>NZ_JACBFY010000009.1 GCF_021401245.1 Pseudacidovorax sp. NFM-22 | reverse complement strand
ACTCGCGGCGTTTGTCTGAGCGCAGCGCGAAGCGCGTAGCGAGTTATGCCGCGTGCCCGTCCATCCGAGCACCGCAGCGGAGTCGGCCCGCAGGGCCGACCGACCCCGTATGAGCCCGCGCACCCTGGGCCCGGCACCGGCGCGCGCCCCAGACCTGAAATCAGGCCGCCACCATCACGATCATCGACCGCGCCGTCACCGTGTACGTCTGCCCCGCCTCGAACGCAGCGCCGGCCTGATCCACCGGCGCCTGCGGATCGACGTCATGCGCCGTGTCGATGGCCAGCGTCCACTGCGTGCCCTCGCCATGCTCGGGCAGCTTGAAGTCCAGTGCATCCTCCCACGCGTTGAAGACCAGCAGCACGCTGCGGTCCAGGCTGCGGCGCGCGATGGCGGTGGCGCGGGCATGGCCTTCCAACAGCATGCCGAAGCAGCGCGTGCGCGAATCGTCCCAGTGGCTGGAATCCATCTCGGAGCCGTCGCAGGACAGCCAGGTCACGTCCTTGACCTGCAGCTCCTCGTCGAAGGCGCCCGTCAGGAAGCGGTTGCGCCGCAGCACCGGCAGCGTCTGGCGCAGGTGCGTGAGCCGCTTGAAGAAGGCGATGAGCGAACGGCCCCGGTCGTCGATGCCCTCCCAGTCGAACCAGGAGATCTCGTTGTCCTGGCAGTAGGCGTTGTTGTTGCCCTGCTGCGTGCGGCCGAACTCGTCGCCGGCCAGCACCATCGGCGTGCCCTGCGACAGCAGCAGCGTGGCCAGCATGTTGCGCTGTTGCCTGGCCCGCAGCGTCAACACGGCCTCGTCGTCGGTCGACCCTTCGGCACCGCAGTTCCAGCTGCGGTTGTCCGAATGGCCGTCGCGGTTGCCCTCGCCGTTGGCGTCGTTGTGCTTGTCGTTGTAGCTGACCAGGTCGGCCAGCGTGAAGCCATCGTGGGCCGTCAGGAAGTTGACGCTCGCCCAGGGCCGGCGCCCACGCCGGTTGAAGCGGTCGGCGCTGGCCGTGATGCAGCCGGCCAGGTCGGCCACCATGCCCTCGTCGCCCTTCCAGAAGGCACGCACGGTGTCGCGGAAGCGGTCGTTCCACTCGGCCCAGCCGGGCGGGAAGCCGCCCACCTGGTAGCCGCCCGGGCCGCAGTCCCAGGGCTCGGCGATCAGCTTCACGCTGCTGAGCACCGGGTCCTGCCGGCAGCTGTCCAGAAAGCCGTGGCCCTCGTCGAAGCCATACGGCTCGCGTGCCAGGATGGTCGCCAGGTCGAAGCGGAAGCCGTCGACATGCATCTCCGTCACCCAGTAGCGCAGGCTGTCCGTCACCATCTGCAGCACGCGCGGATGACTGAGGTTGAGCGTGTTGCCGGTGCCGGTATCGTTGATGTAGTAGCGGGCACCCGGCCCGTCGTCGCCGCCGGGCATCAGTCGGTAGTAGCTCGCGTTGTCGATGCCCTTGAAGCTCAGCGTCGGGCCCAGCTCGTTGCCTTCGGGCGTGTGGTTGTAGACCACGTCCATGATCACTTCCAGGCCCTGGCCGTGCAGCAGGTCGACCATGCCCTTGAACTCGTCGATGGAGGGCTCGCTCAGGTAGCGCGGCTCCAGCGCGAAGAAGCCGATGGTGTCGTAGCCCCAGTAGTTGCGCAGGTCCTTCTCCTCGAGGAAGGACTGGGTGATGAAGCGCTGCACCGGCAGCAGCTCCACGCTGGTCACGCCCAGCTCGCGCATGTGGCGCATCACCTCGTCGTTGGCCAGGCCGGCGAAGGTGCCGCGCAGGTGCTCGGGCACCGCGGGGTGGCGCATGGTGTGGCCACGCACATGGGTCTCGTAGACGATGGTGCGTTCCCACGGCACGCGCGGTGCACGCGGCTGCTTCCATTCGAAGCGCGAGTCCACCACCACGCACTTGGGCACGAAGGGCGCGCTGTCGCGCTCGTCGAAGCTCAGGTCGCCGTCCTCGTGGCCGACGGTGTAGCCGAAGATCTCGGGCGCCCACTTGAGCTCGCCCATGTGCGCCTTGGCATAGGGGTCGAGCAGCAGCTTGTTGGGGTTGAAGCGGTGGCCGTTCTCGGGCTCGTAGGGGCCGTGCACGCGCAGGCCGTAGCGGGCGCCGGGCAGCAGGCCGGGCACGAAGCCATGCCAGACTTCGTCGGTGTATTCGGGCAGGGTGACGCGGCCGGTCTCGTTCTGGCCGGCCTCGTCGTAGATGCACACCTCCACGCGCGTGGCGTGGGCGGAGAAGACGGCGAAGTTGACGCCGTCGCCGGTGAATGTGGCGCCCAGGGGATGGGGCAGGCCTTCCCGGACTTCGAGAGACATGGTGGGGGCTCCTTGGAGGATGGCAGCATGCCCGGGCGTGTGCCCCCACGGGGGAAGGCTGGCGACCGCCAGCCGGTGCGCTCCTGGGCGAGGCGGTCAGCCTAGCTGCGGTGCAGCATGTCGCCTGTAGGACGCCACAGGCAGGCCCGGCCGGCACAATGGCTGCTGCCGCTCCGCCGACGGGGCGGGTTCAGGAACCCTCCGATGACGCCGCCCTCCACGCCGCCTGTCCTGCCCATCGAAGCCGCTTCCAGCGTGCTGCTGCTGCGGGACGGCCCGGGCGGGCTGGAAGTGTTCATGGTGCGGCGGCACGACCGCTCCTCGGTGCTGGGCGGCGCCTGGGTTTTTCCGGGCGGCAAGGTGGACCTGGCCGACGCCCATCCCGAGATCGCTCCCGACGCCGACCCGCAGGCGCTGCCTTTCCGCCTGGCCGAGCCGGACCTGCCGGCCTCGGTCGCGCTGGCGCTGCACATGGCGGCGCTGCGCGAGGTGTTCGAGGAATGCGGCGTGCTCTTCGCGCATGGTGCCAGCGGCGCCACGCCGGCGGCCTGGGTGGCGCGGGTGCATGCACTGTGCGACGACGGCCTGCGCCTGGACGCCGCCATGGCCGAGGCCGGGCTGCAGCCGCAGTTGCTGTCGCTGCATCCCTTCTCGCGCTGGATCACGCCGGAGCGCTCGGTCTCCTTCCAGGGCCGGCGCTTCGACACCCGTTTCTTCATCGCCGCGCTGCCCCTGGGCCAGACCGCCGAGCACGACGACCACGAGGCCGTCGCCAGCGCCTGGCTGTCGCCGCGCGAAGCGCTGCAGCAGTACTGGGACGGACGCATGGCCCTGGCGCCGCCGCAGATCATGAGCCTGGTGCACCTGGCGCATGCGAATGCCCAAGGCGACCTGGCGAACCTGATGGAAGCCACGCGCGAGCGCGGCCCCTACTGCGTGCGGCCGCATGTGATGGACATGCCCGGCGGCGGCAAGGCCATGGCCTATCCCGGGGACCCGGCGCACGACGTGCCCGAGCGCGCCATGCCCGGGCCGCTGCGGCTGTTCGTCAAGGGGCCGGGGCGCTTCGAGCCCGAGGGCGGCCTTGATGGCTTCTGGCCCTGAGCGGCACGCCCCGCCGCCGCGATGGCGGCTCGGCATCCGGCTCTCCGGGCGCCCTGAAATGCGACAAGGCCCGCGTCTCCAATGAAGGAGCCGCGGGCCTTGTCTTAGGTGGGCTTCGATGCGCCAGCCTGCCGGCCGGCGTCGTCCCTGGGCGATCAGAAGGGGATGTCGTCGTCCATGTCGTCGAAGCCCGTGGGCGCGCGCGAGGGCGCGGGCGCCGGGGCCGGACGGGGTGCGGGGGCGCGGGGTGCTGCGGCCGCGCGCGGGGCATAGCCGCCACCGCCACCACCCCCATTGCCGCCGCCGTAGCCACCACCACCGCCGCCGCCGCCACCGCCCATGCCGTACTCGTCGTCGCCACCGCCGCCGCCACCGGGGCCGCCCATGCCCTGGCGGCTGCCCAGCATCTGCATCTGGTCGACGCGGATGTCGGTGGCGTACTTCTCGACGCCGTCCTTGTCGGTGTACTTGCGGGTGCGGATGGCGCCTTCGACGTAGATCTGCGAGCCCTTGCGCAGGTACTGCGCGGCGATCTCGGCCAGGCGGCCGTTGAACACCAGGCGGTGCCACTCGGTGGCTTCGCGCATCTCACCGGATTGCTTGTCCTTCCAGCGGTCGGTGGTGGCCAGCGTCACGTTGCAGACCTGGTCGCCACTGGGGAAGGTGCGGGTTTCGGGATCGCGGCCGAGGTTGCCGACGAGGATGACTTTGTTGACCGATGCCATGGTGTGTTCGCTGCCCCTGCTGAGTGGAAAAAGAGGAAGGTTGCGGAAAAAAACGAGCCGGCCATTGTGCCCGATGTGCCTTGTCCGGACGCCGCTGCGGACAGGCCGCATGCCCGCGGCCCGTGAACTTCTGCGCCGAATCGGCCGGCCCGGGCCAAGGGCGGAGAATCGGCCGCTTCCTATGAACCGCGAACCCGACTTCCTCCAGAACCTGCGCACCGAGTTCTCCAGCATCCGCATGTGGCTGGATCGCGCCATCGTCCTGGGCTATGCGGTGCTGGCCGGCCTCTTCGTGGTGGGCTTCACGCTGGCGGCCGAATGGGCCTTCGGCCTGTTCGAGCGGCTCTACCACGCGCAGCCCTGGGCGGTGCTGGTCTGGACGCCACTCGCCACGGCCGGCATCGTGGCCGCCACACGGCGCTGGTTCCCGGCGGCCTCGGGCTCGGGCATTCCGCAGGTCAAGGCCGCGCTCGACGACGAACTGCCGTCGCCCGAGCGCAGCCGCTTCGTCTCGCTGCGGCTCACGCTGGGCAAGATCATGCTGGGCACGGCCAGCTTCGCGGCCGGGCTGTCGGTCGGGCGCGAGGGCCCGTCGGTGCAGGTGGCGGCCGGCGTCATGCAGCACGCCCGGCGCTGGCTGTCGCCGCGCACCACCATCGACGCGCGGGCGCTGCTGGTGGCCGGTGGCGCGGCCGGCATCGCGGGCGCCTTCAACGCGCCGCTGGCGGGTGTGGTCTTCGCCATCGAGGAACTGGTCGGCCGGCTGGAGGCACGCGCCAGCGGCGTGGTGATCGCCGCCATCGTGCTGGCCGGCCTGGTGGCCGTGTCGGCCTTCGGCAACTTCAGCTACTTCGGCCGCATCCAGGTGCCGCGGCTCGGGTGGGACATCGCCGGCCCCGGCCTGGGCGTGGCCCTGGCCTGCGGCGTGGCGGGCGGCGTGTTCTCGCGGCTGATGATCGCGTCGCTGACCAACGCGCCCCAGCGGCTCACGCGGCTGCGGGCGCGGGCCCCGGTGCGCTTTGCCGCGGTCTGCGGCCTGCTGGTGGCGGCGATGGGCCTGGCCTCGGGCGGTGCCACCTTCGGCGCCGGTTCCGAGGCGGTCAAGCAGATGCTGGCGGGCCATGACGAGCTGACGCCGGTCTACACCCTGCTCAAGTTCATCGCCACCTGGGTCACGGCCTGGAGCGGCGTGCCGGGCGGCATCTTCGCGCCGTCGCTGTCCATCGGCGCCGGCATCGGCGATGCGGTGGCTGCGGCCTCCACGCCAGGGCTGGGGCCGGCGCTCATCGCCATGGGCATGGCCGGCTTCCTGGCCGCCGTGACGCAGGCGCCGCTCACGGCCTTCATCATCGTGATGGAGATGGTCGACGGCCATGCCATGGTGCTGAGCCTGATGGCCAGCGCCATGCTGGCCAGCCTGGTGTCGCGCATGATCAGCCGGCCGCTGTACGAAGCCCTGGCGGAGCACATGGTGGCGGCGGTGGTGCGGCCCGAGCCGGTGCCGCCCCCGGTCGCCGCCGTCGCCACCGAGCCACCCGCCGCTGCTGGCGAATCGGCGCCAGCGCCAAGCCCGGAGCCCCCGCCGCCAGCCGGGCCGCATTCCGCGCCGGAGCGCTGAAGCCCCCGCGCGGTCTATCATGCCCGGTTGCCCTGCACGAACCGCCCGCCTGTGACCGCCCCCCACGACGACGCCTTCGACGACTCCGCCCCGGCTGCGGCCGACAGCGCCTACCTGGGCCGCCTGCTGGCCCAGCAGCGCATCAGCATCCGCGGCGCGCGCACCCACAACCTCAAGAACGTCGACCTCGACATCCCGCGCAACCAGCTGGTGGTGATCACCGGGCTGTCGGGCTCGGGCAAGTCCAGCCTGGCCTTCGACACGCTCTACGCCGAGGGCCAGCGCCGCTATGTGGAAAGCCTGTCGGCCTATGCGCGGCAGTTCCTGCAGCTCATGGACAAGCCCGACGTCGACCTGATCGAGGGCCTGTCGCCCGCCATCAGCATCGAGCAGAAGGCCACCAGCCACAACCCGCGCTCCACCGTGGGCACGGTGACCGAGATCCACGACTACCTGCGCCTGCTGTTCGCCCGAGCCGGCACGCCCTACTGCCCCGAGCACCACCTGCCGCTGCAGGCGCAGACGGTGTCGCAGATGGTGGATGCGGTGCTCGCCATTCCCGACGAACCGCGCCTGATGATCCTGGCGCCGGTCGCGCGCGAGAAGAAGGGCGAGTTCCTGGAGCTCTTCGCCGAGATGCAGGCCCAGGGCTACGTGCGCTTCCGCGTCGACGGCCAGGTCTACGAATACAGCGAGCTGCCCGCGCTCAAGAAGACCGAGAAGCACGACATCGACGTGGTGATCGACCGCCTGCGCGCGCGGCCCGACATGCAGCAGCGCCTGGCCGAGAGCTTCGAGGCCGCGCTGCGCCTGGCCGAGGGCCGGGCCATCGCGCTGGAGCTGGGCGGCGAGGGCAAGGAAGAGAAGGAACACCTCTTCAACGCCAAGTTCGCCTGTCCCCTCTGCCACTACTCGATCACCGAGCTGGAGCCGCGCCTCTTCTCCTTCAACTCGCCGGTGGGCGCCTGCCCGAGCTGCGACGGCCTGGGCCACCGCGAGTTCTTCGATCCGGCGCGGGTGGTGGCCTTTCCGTCGCTCAGCCTGGCCAGCGGCGCCATCAAGGGCTGGGACCGCCGCAACGGCTACTACTTCAGCATGCTGGAGAGCGCGGCCAAGCATTACAAGTTCGACCTGGACACGGCCTTCGAGTCGCTGCCGGCCTCGGTCCAGCAGGTGCTGCTCCACGGCTCGGCCGGCGAGGAGATCAAGTTCAGCTACACCATGGAGTCGGGCAACTTCGCGGGCAAGAAGGTCACGAAGAAGCATCCCTTCGAAGGGATCATCCCGAACATGGCGCGGCGCTACCGCGAAACCGATTCGGCCATGGTGCGCGACGACCTGGCGCGCTTTCGCAGCCTGCAGCCCTGCCCCGACTGCGGCGGCTCGCGCCTGCGGGTGGAGGCGCGCAACGTCTTCCTGGTGGACCAATCGGCCGAGCCGCCCACCGAGCGCTCCATCCATGCGCTGAGCCACCTCACGCTGCGCGACAGCCTGGCCTACTTCGAGCAGCTCAAACTGCAGGGCAGCAAGGCCGACATCGCCGACAAGGTCGTGCGCGAAATCGGCCTGCGGCTCAAATTCCTCAACGACGTGGGCCTCAACTACCTGAGCCTGGACCGCAGCGCCGAGACGCTCTCGGGCGGCGAGGCCCAGCGCATCCGCCTGGCCAGCCAGATCGGCTCGGGCCTGACGGGCGTGATGTACGTGCTGGACGAGCCCAGCATCGGCCTGCACCAGCGCGACAACGACCGCCTGATCGGCACGCTGCAGCACCTGCGCGACATCGGCAACAGCGTGATCGTGGTCGAGCACGACGAGGACATGATCCGTGCCGCCGACCACGTGATCGACATGGGCCCCGGCGCCGGCATCCATGGCGGCGAGGTCATGGCGCAGGGCACGCACCAGCAGGTCGCGGACAACCCGAAGTCGCTCACCGGCCAGTACCTGAGCGGCGTGCGTCGCATCGAGGTGCCGGCCCGCCGCACACCGCGCCTGCCCGTGGTGGCCGCCGCGCCCGCGCCGGCCGAGACCAAGAAGAAGCCCTCGCGCTTCCCCATGAGCCCGGCCGCCGAACGCCGCGCCGAGCGCGAGGCGCAGCACCTGCTCACGCAGGGCGCGCTGCAGGAGATCCGCGTGCTGAACGCGACCGGCAACAGCCTCAAGAACGTGAGCGCGGCCTTCCCGGTGGGCCTGCTCACCTGCGTGACGGGCGTGTCGGGCTCGGGCAAGTCCACGCTGGTCAACGACACGCTCTATGCGGCCGTGGCGCGCACGCTGTACCGCTCGCACGACGAGCCGGCGCCGCACGAGGCCATCGAGGGCATCGAGTACTTCGACAAGGTCATCAACGTCGACCAGTCGCCCATCGGCCGCACGCCGCGCAGCAACCCGGCCACCTACACGGGCCTGTTCACGCCCATCCGCGAGCTGATGGCCGAGACCAACACCGCCAAGGAGCGCGGCTACGGCCCGGGCCGCTTCAGCTTCAACGTGGCGGGTGGCCGCTGCGAGGCCTGCCAGGGCGACGGCGTCGTCAAGGTGGAGATGCACTTCCTGCCCGACGTGTACGTGCCCTGCGAGGTCTGCCACGGCCAGCGCTACAACCGCGAGACGCTGGAGGTGCAGTACAAGGGCCGCAACATCGCGCAGATCCTCGAGATGACGGTGGAGGACGCGCACGCGTTCCTCCAGGCCGTGCCCACCATCGAGCGCAAGCTGCGCACGCTGCTGGACGTGGGCCTCTCCTACATCAAGCTGGGCCAGAGCGCGACCACGCTCTCGGGCGGCGAGGCCCAGCGCGTCAAGCTGGCGCTGGAGCTGTCCAAGCGCGACACCGGCCGCACGCTCTACATCCTGGACGAGCCCACCACCGGCCTGCACTTCGCCGACATCGAGCTGCTGCTCAAGGTGCTGCACCAGCTGCGCGACGCGGGCAACACCATCGTCGTCATCGAGCACAACCTCGACGTCATCAAGACCGCCGACTGGGTCATCGACATGGGCCCCGAAGGCGGCGCAGGCGGCGGCCAGGTGGTCGTGGCCGGCACGCCGGAGGAGGTGGCGGCCTGCGAGGCGAGCCACACGGGGCGGTATTTGAAGCGGTTGTTGTAAGGCGGGGCTTCCGGCACCAAGCAAGTTCGCGCTGGCTGGCGGGCCATGGCGCGATGGCTTCCGTGCTCAGCAGCTGCGCCAAATGGCGCGCGGACGGATGTCTCTGAACCGCTGTGCTTGCCTCATACCGGCTGCGCCTCGGCCAGCACAGCGGCGCGAAATTTGTCCGGGAGGGCGTCCGGCGTAAGCACATCGACCTTGATTCCGAGCAGTTCTTCGAGATCGCCCCTCAGTCCGCCTATATCGAACATGGTGGTGTCCGGAAGCGGATCGACCAGCAGGTCGAGATCGCTGCCCTCTTGATCATCCCCATGCAGCACGGAGCCGAACACGCGAGGATTGGCGACGCGGTGCCTGCCCATCACGGCGCGGATGGCTGATCGCTTCTGTTGAAACAGCGTCGAGGGTTTCATGGCGGGTGGGGCGGGGCGCTCAACCTGGTCGCGAATTGTGCCCCGGTGACGAGGGCGCTTCGATGCTGCTCTTTGACAAACGGAGGTGACTGGACATATGCCGGCGGGTCCAGAATCTTTTTTGTCCCAACCAGCCGCGGCTCCATGGATGACATCAGCCCCTCCGACGTCAAGGCGATCCTGCACTCCAAGCAGGCCAACCTGTATTACCTGGAGCATTGCCGGGTGCTGGTGAACGGGGGGCGCATCGAGTATGGGGCGGAGGAGTGCAAGCGCCAGCTCTATTGGAACATCCCCATCGCCAACACCGCGACGCTGCTGCTCGGGACGGGCACGTCGGTCACGGCAACTCACGACCTTTTCGCTGCTTGCAGCTTTTGCACATGGGGGAGCGTCATGCGCGCTACGGTCACCATCGACGACGAGCTCTACGAACAGGCGCTGGAGATGGCAGAGCCCGGCATGGATAAGTCCGAGCTGTTCCGCGTAGCGGTCGAGACTTTCGTTCGGGTGCAAGCAGCGAAGCGTCTGGCTGCCTTGGGTACCGCGCAGCCCGACATGCAGGAGGTGCCCCGACAGCGGTCGCGGCCCGTGGGCAAATGAACACCAGCCCGCCCTGCAGGACGTAGATATGTCGCCCGGGTCGCCGCCGCCGGCCCTTGCTCGCCTACATCCGCCCCTTCCACGGCACCGCCCACCCCTCGATCCGCCGCATCAGCAGGTCGAACAGCAGCGCCACGACGCCGATCACCAGGATGCCCATCACCACCACGTCGGTGCGCAGAAAGTTGGACGCGTTGAGCACCAGTTGCCCCAGGCCGGCGGTGGCGGCCACCATCTCGGCGGCGACCAGGGTGGTCCAGCCGAAGCCGATGGCGATGCGCATGCCGGTCAGGATGTCGGGCAGGGCCGCGGGCAGCACAACATGGCGGATCACCTGCCAGCGGTTGGCGCCCAGCGAGAGGATGGCGTCGATCTGTTCGCTGCCCACCGAGCGCACGCCGGCCCGCGCGGCCACGGCCAGCGGAGCAAAGCAGGCCAGGTAGATCAGCACCACCTTCGAGGTCTCCTCGATGCCGAACCAGATGATCACCAGCGGCAGGTAGGCCAGCGGCGGCAGCGGGCGGTAGAACTCGATGATGGGGTCGAAGATGCCGCGCAGCGTGCGCGACACGCCCATCAGGATGCCAACGGGCACGGCCGTGATGCACGCCAGCGCGAAGGCGCCGAACACGCGGCCCAGGCTCCACAGGAAGTGCTCCAGCAGCGGCTTTCCGCCCTGGCCCTGGCCTTTGACGGCGGCGACGAAGGCGTCCCATACCGAGGCGGGGGAGGGCAGCACCAGCGGGGGCAGCCAGGCGAGCGCGGCGGCGGCCCACCAGAGCAGGAAGAGCACGGCCACGGTGGCGATGCTGATGGCCGTGGTGCGGCCTTCGCCGGGGCGGCGGTGGCCCTGGGTGGGGCGGCTGCGGGCGGTGGTGGGTGCAGGGCGCGCAGTGGCGGGCGGGGCGGTATCGGAAGCGGGGCGCACAGGAGACGGTGTGGCGGCCATCTTCATCGGTGGGGCGGTGGGCGTCATCGTGGGGTCCTCAAGGAAAGGCCGGGGGCGGCGCTTCGACAGGCTCAGCGCGAACGGAGGGGGCTCAGCGCGAACGGGAACGGGTTGGCGCGACGTGAACGGAGAGCGCCTGGTGCGAACGCGGCGGGCATGGTGCGAACGGGGAGGGCTCGGCACGAACCGGTGCGGCTCAGTGCACCGCCACGCCCGCATGGATCGCGTCGATCACCTCTTCGCGCAGGCGGATGAACTCCGGCTGCGACTTGATGGCGCGGGCGCTGCCGCCGGCGATGTACTGGCGGCCGAAGTCCAGTTGGTAGCGGCGCGACACGCGGCCGGGCGAGGGCGTCATCACGATCAGCTCGGTGGCCAGGAACAGCGCCTCTTCCACGTCGTGCGTGATGAAGAAGCACAGCTTGCCCTCGCGTGCCCAGATCTGCAGCACCAGCTCCTGCACCTGCTCGCGCGTGAGCGAATCGAGCGCGCCGAAGGGCTCGTCCATCAGCAGCATGGCCGGGTTGGCGGCCAGCGCCCGGGCGATGCCCACGCGCTGCTGCTGCCCGCCGGAGAGCTGGTAGACCGGGTGCGTGGCGTAGCGCTCCAGCCCCACCGCGCGGATCTGCTTCAGCGCCGCCTCGTGCCGCTCGGCGCGGCCCAGGCCGCGCAGGCGCAGTCCCAGCGCCACGTTGTCGATCACGTTGAGCCAGGGCATCAGCGCATGCTTCTGGAACACCACGCCGCGGTCCGCGCCGGGGCCTTCCACATGGCGGCCGTTGACGAAGATGTGGCCTTCGCTGGGCGCCATGAAGCCGGCGATGCACGACAGCAGCGTGGTCTTGCCGCAGCCCGAGGCGCCGACGGCCACCACGAATTCGCCGGGCGCGAAGCCCAGGTCCACCTGCGACAGGGCCGTGACCTCGGTGCCGCCGCGGCCGGCGTAGGTCACGCCCACGTTCTCGATGCGCAATCCGTCCATGGTGTGCGTCTCCGGTGCGGGGCGACGCTCAGGGCTTGGCCTTGGCCGCGTAGCTGGCGTTCACGCCCACGCTGTAGTCGGGCAGCACCTGGGCGATGGTGCCCTGTGCCTTCAGGAAGGCCGCGGTGGCCGCCAGCGACTGGGCCGCGCCGCCCTTGGCCCCGCCGCCCAGCCAGGTGGCCGAGGCCTGCTCGGCCGGCGGCACGAAGCGGTACAGCGCCATGGCCGCGGGCACGTCGGCCTCGGTGGCGCCGGTGACCTGGGCCACGGCCTTCACCTGCGGCGAGCCGGCCACCCACTGCGCCTTGTTGGCCGCGTAGGCCGCATCGGCCTTGGCGATGGCCGACAGGAACTTGACCATGAAGTCGGCATTGGCCGCCGCCCACGGCTTGTTGGCGATGATGCCGTCGAAGGTGGCCTTGCCGGTCTGCTTGGAGATCTGGCCGCTGCTGGTGATCTGCTTGCCGCTGGCCTTGACCTTGGAGAGCACCGGGTCCCACACGAAGGTGGCGTCGATGTCACCGCGCTCCCAGGCGGCGGCGATCTCGGGCGGGCGCATGTTGAGGATCTTGACCTGCGACGGATCGACCTTGGCCGCCTCCAGCGCCACCAGCGTGTGGAAGTGCGTGGTGGAGGTGAAAGGCACGCCGATCTTCTTGCCCTTGAGGTCGGCCACGCTGTTCACGCCCGAGCCGTTGCGCGCCACCAGGGCCTCGGCATCGGCGATGTCGTCGAGGATCCACACCAGCTCCACCGGCAGGCCCTGCGACAGCGCCGAGGCCACGGGCGCCGAGCCCGCCTCGCCGATCTGCACCTGGCCCGAGGCCATGGCGCGGATCACGTCGCCCCCGCCCGCGAACTTGCGGAAGTTGATCTTGTAGCCGGTGGCCTTCTCGATCTCGCCCGTGACCTGCGCATAGCGCCAGGGCACCACCATGTCCTGGTGGGCGATGGTGACTTCCTTGGCGGCCTGGGCCTGCGCGCCGGCGGCGAGCGTCGACAGGGCGAGCAGCGCCAGGCTGCGGCGGGTGAAGCGGATCGGGGTGGTCATGGAGGTCCTCCGGCGGGGTGGGTGTGGGAACGAACTGTGGGGCCCCACGCCGTGCCGCCCAAGTGCCAGAGACCGGCGACCGAAAGAGCCAGACCGCCTGAGCGGGCACCCGGCTGGTGCCTGGTGCCGTGGACACTGCACTGCTTCGGCGCAGAGCCAGCGATTCTGGGAAGCGGGCGGACCGTTCGGCAACGAAGAAAAGCGCGCAAGCTCATGCGCCCGGCGCGCAAGTCGCCCCCGCAGGTGCCCGTCAGCGCGCGAGGATGCGTTTGTCGTTGCGCACCACCGTCTGCCAGCGTTCCACGTCCTTGGCGATGAAGCCCTGGAACTCGCTGGCGCTGCCCGGCCGCAGCACGATGCCGCTGCGCGTGGTCAGCGCATCCACCAGCGAGGGCATGGCGAGGACTTCGTTCACCGTCTTGTTCAGCTTGGCGACGATGTCGTCGGGCAGGCCGGACGGTCCCATCAGGCCGTAGTACACGTTCATGTCGTAGCTCGGGTAGCCCAGCTCGGCGAAGGTGGGCACATCGGGCGCCTGTGGCGAGCGGGCGCTGCCGCTCACGGCCAGCGACTTGACCTTGTCCGAGCTGACGTCGCCCAGCAGCGGATTGATGAGCACGTCGATCTCGCCCGCCATGAGCGCTGTCAGCGCGTCCGAGCCGCCCTTGTAGGGGATGTGGGTCATCCGGATGCCGGCGACCTGATCGAACAGTTCCGCGGCCATGTGCGGCGTGCCGCCGACGCCGGACGATCCGAAATTGAGCTTGCCCGGATGCGCCTTGGCCTCGCGCACGAGGGCTGGCAGCGAGTCGATGCCCTTGCCGGCGTTGACCTTCAGGATCACCGGCCCGGCGCCGATGTAGGCGATGCCCCGCAGATCCTTCTTGACGTCGAACTTGAGGTCGTCGTAGATCGCCGGGCCGATGGCGATGCTGTTGGCCACCACCAGCAGGCGGTAGCCGTCCGGCGTGGCCTGCGCCACCTGCTGGGCGGCCACGTTGCCGCCCGCGCCCGCGCGGTTTTCCACCACCACGGCCTGCCCGAGCTTCTCGCCCAGCCGCTGGGCGACGGCGCGCGCCACCATGTCGATGCTGCTGCCGGCGGAGAAGCCGACGACCAGCGTGATGGGCCGGCTGGGATACACGGTGTCGGCCCGGCTGCTGCCGATGCCCGCCCCCGCGAGCGCGGCGGCGAACAAGGCAGCGTGGAAATGTCTTCTGGAAGGCATGGCGTTGAGTCCTTTTCGATGGCGAAATGCGTGAACCTGCGGATGCAAGCGAGGTGCCCGGTGCGGCCGTTCGGGCCGGTGCCTACAGGTAGCCCAGGCGCCGGTCGCGCTCGATGGCCTCCGGCACTCTTTCGGCTGCGGGCCCGTAGCCGCCGCCGCCGGGCGTGCGCAGGGTGACCTCGTCGCCAGGCTGGAGCACCTGGGGGACACGCGAATCGACCGGCCGCCCGTTGATGAGCACTGCCCCGAGTTGCCCGCTTGCGCCGCCATGCAGCCCGGGCGCTGGCACGTGGATGCGCTCGGTGAGGAACACCGCGGTCAGCGGCGTCGGGTTCTGGTTGACGAAGCTGACCTCTTCGCCCAGGCCGCCGCGGTGCTGCCCGGCGCCGCCCGAGCCGGCCACGAAGGTCTTGCGCTTGAAGTGCAGCGGCGAATCCCGCTCGGCCACCTCGATCGGCGTCGGCGAGATGTTGCTGGGCCAGGACATGACCGACGCGCCGTCCTTGATCTGCGTGCCGCCCATGCCCCCGTTGAAGAAGAGCACGGTGGCGAAGGGCTTGCCATTGGCGCGGCGCCCGCTCAGGTTGGTGATCCACACCGGCGAGCCCACGCCCGCCATGACCCGTCCGGGCAGGATGTCCGCGAGCGCGCCGAAGACCAGCATGGGCACGTAGTGGCCGGTGCAGGAGCGCCCGCCGACGGGCGCCGGGGACACCGGGTTGAGCAACGACCGCTGCGGTGCCAACGTGGTGATGGGCAGCAGCAGTCCGTGGTTGTTCGGCAGGTCCGGCACGAGCATGCATTTGATGGCGTAGGCCGTCATCGCATGGGTGTACGGGAGCACGCAATTGACCGCCCGGGGCTGCTCGCCGGAGGTGCCCGCGTAGTCGCAGACGATGTCGCCGTCGCCCACCACGACCTTGACCTGGAACTCGAAACGCTGGTCGAAGCCATCCGTCTCCATGCGGTAGGCGTATTCGCCGGCCGGCAGCTGGCGGATGGCCTGGCGCATGGCCTGCTCGCTGCGCTCGAAGAGCGCGGCGGCCAGGCTGTCCACTTCGGTGAGCCCGTACTCGGCCAGCAGATCACCCACGCGCTGGGCGATCAGCTCCGTCGCCCCGGCATGGCACCAGATGTCGCCCACCGTCTGCTCCGGGGTGCGGACATTGCTGCGCAGCAGGCCCAGCAGCGTGGCGTCGGGCTCCCCCTGCCGCAGGAAGTGCATCGGTGGAATGTGGAAGCCTTCCTCGAACAGCTCGCGTGCGTCCACCGAGCGGATCTTCCCGCCGATGTCGGGCACATGCCCCGCCGTGGCGGCGAAGCCGATCAGGCGCTGCGCATGGAACAGCGGCTTGACCAGGCACACGTCGTTGAGGTGGCCCGTCCCGATCCAGGGGTTGTTCGTGATGTAGATGTCGTCCGGGCGCATGCTGGCGGCACCGATCGCTTCCAGCATCGCCCGGACCGTGTTGCCCAGCGTGCCGATGAAGGAGGGAATGGCGCCCGCGTTCTCCGCGATCGTGCGGCCCTGCGAGTCGGTCATGACGACGGCGAAGTCGTTGGCCTCCGACGAGAGGGTCGAGAACGACGTGCGCACGATGAGCTTGGCCGCCTCGCTGACCGCCGAGCGCAGCCGGGTCCAGAAGATCTCCAGGAAGATGGGGTCCACGTCCTGGGCGGGCGAAGAGGGAGTCTGCGTCGTCATGCCTGGCGCTCCTGAATGTCGATCACGAGATTGGCGTTGCTGCTCACGCGCAGGGTGCCCAAGGGCCCCACCACCGTGGTGGTGCCCGCCTCTTCCACCAGCACCGGCCCCGCGATGCGCTGGCCCGGGCGAAGGTCTTCCCGGGCATACACCGGCGTGTCCACGAAGCCCTGGCGCTCATGGAAATAGACCGGCCGTGTGGCCTTGGGCCGCGCGGGCTCGCCCGGCGGCAGCGGCCTGGGCTCGAAGCGCTGCCTCGGCGGCGCGCTGCCGGCCACGCGCAGGTTGACCAGTTCCACCGGCACGTCCGGCGGCACCCGCCCGAACTTCTGCCGGTACTCGGCCCGGAAGGCCTGATCCAGGCCATCGCGCCAGCGCTGCTCGCCCGGCGCGTCGTCGAAGGCGTAGGGACCATCGGGCAGCGCCACGGTCAGGTTGAAGCCCTGGCCGACGAAGCGCCCATCGGCCCGGCGCTGCAGATGCCGGGGGCCGAAATCCGCCTCCAGCGCGGCCAGGGGCTGCGCGACCTCGGCCTCCAGTTCGGCGAAGGCCTGTTCCAGCTGCCGCAGGTCGTCGCTGACGGGCTTGAAGCTCACCGTGCGGGACCGGTCGGCCCTGGCCGCCGACACCAGCAGGCCGAAGGCCGAGGCGACGCCTGCTTCCGGCGGGCAGACGATGGTCGAGATGCCGATCTTGCGGGCCACGTAGTAGGCGTGCAGCGGCCCGCCACCGCCCGTGGCCACCAGGATGTACCGGCGCGGGTCCTGGCCCTTCTCCGCCACGTGGACGCGCGCTGCCGCCGCCATGTTCTCGGCCACGATGTTGTGCACGCCCCAGGCTGCCGCCGTGGCGTCGTGGCCCAGCGCCTGCCCCAGCGCCGAGAAGGCCGCGCGGGCCGGTGCGGCCGCGATGGCGATCGATCCGCCAGCGAAGAAGTCGGCATTCAGATAGCCCAGCAGCAGGTTGGCGTCCGTCACGGTGGGCTCCTGGCCGCCGCGGCCGTAGCACACCGGTCCGGGCTCGGAGCCGGCGCTTCGGGGCCCCACCTTGAGCAGGCCCAGCGGGTCGCGCTGCGCGATGCTGCCGCCGCCGGCGCCGATCTCGATCAGGTCCACCGTGGTGATGTTGATCGGCATGCCGCTGCCCTCGGCGAAGCGCTTGCGCCGGGCCGCCTCGAAGCCGAAGGCGATCGATGGCGTGCCCTCGTTGACCAGGCAGAG
Organism: Pseudacidovorax sp. NFM-22; assembly: GCF_021401245.1. Taxonomy (GTDB): domain Bacteria; phylum Pseudomonadota; class Gammaproteobacteria; order Burkholderiales; family Burkholderiaceae_C; genus Xenophilus. Next base: position 190,778 of record NZ_JACBFY010000009.1, on the reverse strand, counting down.
CTTGGCCGTCGTTCCGCCCATGTCGAAGGCCAGCAGGTTCGCCATCTGCTCGCGCAGGCTGTGGTACGTGGCCGAGATGGCGCCCGCCGCGGGTCCCGATTCGAGCAGGGCGATGGGGTGCTCGCGCGCATATTCGATGCGCGCCAGGCCGCCGTTGGACAGCATCATCAGGATGTCTTCGGGCAGGCCGATGCGGCCCAGCTGCTGCGCGAGGACGTCCAGGTAACGCCGGGCCATGGGCTTGATGTAGGCGCAGGCCAGCGTCGTGCTCATGCGTTCGTATTCGCGGATCACCGGCGCCGTCGCGCTGGACAGCGTCAGCGTGAGCTGCGGAAACGCCTGCGCGATGGCCTGCGCGAGCTGGCGCTCGTGCAGATCCGAGCGATAGGCGTGCAGCAGGCAGATGGCCAGCGATTCCACGCCTGCGTCCACCAGGCGGGCCACCTCGGCCAGCGCCTGCTCGATGGCCAGGGCCTCGATCTCCTGCCCCTGCGCGTCCATCCGCCCCGCCACCTCGGCGCGCAGATGGCGAGGTGCCAGCGGCGGCGCGCGGTCGATGTGCAGGTCGTACAGGTCGTACTTGCGCTCGTTGCCCATTTCGACGATGTCGCCGAAGCCGCGGGTCGCGAGCATGCCCGTGCAGGCCCCGCGCCGCTCGATCAGCGCGTTGGTGAACAGCGTGGTGGCGTGCACGACCTGCCGCACGTCCGCGGCCGCGATGCCGTTGCGCGCCAGCAGGTGGGCAATGCCCTCGGCCACCGCCAGCGTGGGGTCGGCGTAGGTCGTCAGGACCTTCAGACTGCGCTGTTCCCCGCTCGCGTGGTTCAACGCGACCAGGTCGGTGAACGTGCCACCGATGTCGATGCCAATGGCCCAATGAGGCAAAGCAATACTCCTATGGATCTGGTGTGTGGCCTTGGCGGCCGGGGTTCACGCGGTGCCTGCGCGGGCATGCCGCTGCATGGCGTCGCGCTGCGGAGGGGCCATGGGCAGCACCAGGCGCTCGAGACCGCCCAACGACAACCCGATGCCGAAGAGCTGCAGCGCCGAAAAAGACGGACGGCGATTGTTGCGCGACGGGCTGCCACTCGACGGCGACCAGCCCGGATGCCCCCGTGAAGTCACGGCGCCACAAGGCATGCCCCGCGTCGCCAGGCAAGGCGGGCTGCATGACGCGGCGCATGGCTTGCCCCGCCCAGGTTCAAGGTGGATGTCGCCGTCTTCTCGGGTCGGCGTGGCCAGCACGACGGCGCGTGGATGCGCAAGCGCTGCGAGAGGGTCGCCACCATTCCCCGCCCTCAATGCACCGGCGCCGCCCGCCGCACCCCCCGCGCCGCCGCCAGCTCGTGCACCGCCAGCGCCAGCGCCCGCACGCCCGCATCGATCTGCGCCCCCGAGATGGACGACAGCCGCAGCCGGAACTGCGGGCACGGGTACGGCGGCTGGTCGTAGAACACGCGCCCCGCTTCGATCAGCACCCCATGGCCGCGGGCCACGTCGGCCAGCTCGGCCGAGTCCAGCCACTCCGGCCCTTCCACCCACACCGAGGCGCCGCCCTGCGGCGGCGTGAAGCGGAAGTCCGGCAGGTACTGCCGCAACGCCTGCGCCACCCGCGCCAGGCGCTCCTGCATGATCTGGTTGACCCGCCGCGCATGCGACTCGTGGTGCCCGAGCGAGAGGAAGAGCGCATAGGCATGCTGCAGGAAGGCGCTGGGGTGGCGCACCATGGCATGGCGCAGCACCCGCAGCTCGGCGATCAGCTCGCGCGAGGCCACGATGTAGCCCAGCCGCAGCGCCGGCGACAGGCTCTTGGAGAGCGAGCCGATGTAGATCACCCGCCCGCCCGTGTCCAGGCTCTTGAGCGCGGGCATGGGCATGCCCGCGTACAGGTTCTCGGCCTCGTAGTCGTCCTCGACGATGACGAAGTCCTGCAGCTCGGCCTTGCGCAGCAGCCACTGGCGCCGCTCCAGGCTCAGCGTGCGGGTGGTGGGGCTCTGGTGGCTGGGCGTGACGAAGACGTAGTCCACCTGCGGCATCGCGTCCACCACCAGGCCGTCGTCGTCCACCGCGATGTTGACGAACTGCGGGTCGCGCACGCGGAAGGAGTTGCGGGCATGCGGATGGCCCGGCTCCTCGCAGCCCACGCGCGTGCGGGCATCGAACAGCGCCTCGGCCAGCAGGTAGAAGGCATGCTGCGAGCCCACGGTGATGAGGATCTCGTCGGCCAGCGCATACACGCCGCGCTTGGGCAGCAGGCGCTGGCGGATCTGCGTGACCAGGTCGTCCACGTCCACCTGCTCGAAGTCGGGCGTCCAGTGCGGCAGCTGCACGCGCGCCAGGCTGCGCAGGCAGCATTCGCGGAAGTCGTCGGTGGGAAAGAGCTCCGGGTCGTAGGTGCCGTAGACGAACTGGTAGGGGTAGTCGTGCCAGCGCTCGGGCTTGGCCAGCGTGGGCCGGTCGCGCTGCGAGCGCAGCACGCGGGCGCGCCAGTCGGGCGGGCGCGGCGTGCTGCCGGCCGCCGCCTCGGGCGCGAAAGGATTGGCCTCGGCCGGCGCCGCCTGCAGCGGCGAGGCATCGGCCGCCACGAACACGCCGCGCCGCGGGCGCGCCTCCAGAAAGCCTTCCTCCACCAGCTGCTCGTACGCGGCCGTGACCGTGTTGCGGCTGAGCGAGAGGGCCTGGGCCAAGTCGCGCGAGGAGGGCAGGGGCGTGCCCGGGCCCAGGCGTCCATCGAGGATGGCCTGCACGATCACCGCGCGCAGCCGCACCTGGATCGGCAGGCCGGGCTGCTCCGGCAGGCGGAAGAGGCGGGCCCACAAGGGGCGGTTCGGGTCGTCGGTGGCGGGCATGGCGGAGGGGTCCAGGGATTCGTGCGCATGCACACAAGCGGGGCGCGATCACGCTGTTGGTGCGTCGCTGGCGCCCCGTGGCTTGGCCGATGGGCCGGCACTGGCTCTATGGCGTTGCGTGCGTGCTTCCTAGACTGGATTGCATCTTTCGCGCCACGCCTTGCCCGCTGCCCCTGCCATGACTTCTGCCTCTTCTTCCCCCGTCACCGTGGAGATGCTCGCCGCCTTCTCCGATGCCTGGAACCGCCATGACCTGCCCGCACTGATGGGCTTCATGCATGCCGACTGCGTCTTCGAGACGGCCGCCGGCCCCGAGGCTTGCGGCGCGCGCCACAGCGGCACCGAGGCCGTGGCCGCGGCTTTCGAGGCGGCGTGGAAGAACTTTCCCGATGCGCAGTGGCGCAACGGCCGGCACTTCGTGGCCGGCGAACGCGGCGTCTCGGAATGGACCTTCACCGGCACCGCCGCCGACGGCTCGCGCGTCGAGGCGGATGGGGTGGACGTGTTCACCTTCCAGGACGGAAAGATCCTGGTGAAGAACGCCTTCCGCAAGATGCGCCCCGCGCTGCCCAAGGCCTGACTTCCGCGAAGGCGAACCCACCATGGCCATCACCACCCCGCGCGAAGTCTTCGCGCCCTACGACCCGGCCTACGACCCGCTGGTCTCGGCCGGCCCCGGCCACAACCGCGACTACGCGCCCACCTACTGGGCCGCCACGGCAGGCACGCCGCCGGACGACGACGGTCCCATCACCGCCGACGTGGATGCGGACGTGGTCATCATCGGCTCGGGCTTCACCGGCCTGGCCGCGGCGCTGTTCCTGGCCAAGGAGCACGGCATCAAGGCCACGGTGCTCGAAGCCAACCGGGTGGCCTGGGGCTGCACCAGCCGCAATGGCGGCCAGGGGCAGAACGCCAGCGGCCGGCTCTACCGCTCGCAGTGGATCGAGCGCTGGGGCCTGGACGTGGCGAAGAAGCTCGACGCCGAGATCCGCTTCGGATTCCAGACCTTCGCCGACCTGGTGGCGCAGATCGACTGCGACGCGCAGCCGGGCGGTCACCTCTTCGTGGCGCACCGCGACAAGAAGATGGACTTCCTGCGCCGCGAGACCGAGGTGATGCGCCAGCACTTCGGATACGACGCCCGCATGCTGTCGGCCGAGGAAGTGCGCCGCGACTGGTGCGGCGACCAGGACGCCAAGGGCGCGCAGTACGAGTCCGAAGGCATCTCGGTGCATCCGCTCAAGCTGGCGCACGGCTACCTGAAGATGGCGCGCGAGCTGGGCGCCCGCGTGCACCCGGCCAGCCCCGTCATCGGCTGGGAGACGAAGAACGGCGTGCACCACCTGCGCACGCCCGGCGGTACGGTGCGTGCACGCGCGGTGGGCATCGCCACGGGCGCGTACACGGCGCCGGGGCTCTACCCGGGGCTGAAGAACCGCTACTTCCCGGTGCTGTCCAACTCCATCGTCACGCGCCCGCTCACGCCGGCCGAGCTGGAGGCCACGGGCTTCAAGACGCGCATCGCCATCACCGACACGCGCACGCTGCGCTTCTATTACCGCCTGCTGCCCGACAACCGCGTGCAGATCGGCAGCCGCAGCGCCATCACCGGCGCCGACGCACACCGCGACGCGCACTACCGCCTGCTCACCGAGGGCCTGGCGCGCAAGTTCCCGGCGCTCAAGGACATCGAGATCGCCCACTCCTGGTGGGGCTGGGTGGACGTGAGCCACGACATGATGCCCCGCGTGGTGCAGCCCGATGCCGCGCAGCAGGTCTTCTATGCGCTGGGCTACGGCGGCAACGGCGTCTCCTTCTCGGCCCATGCGGGCCGCCGCATGGCGCAACGCATCGCCGGCCAGGCCGACGCCGCCTTCGGCCTGCCCATCTACCAGGGTGCGCTGCCCTTCCCGGCGCAGGGCGAATGGGCGGCGCCCTTCCGCCGCCTGGGCCAGAGCTTGCTCTACCGCTGGTACTGGCTGCGCGACGAAGTGATCTGAGCCGCGGCGTCCCCTCTCTTTCCATTCGATCCAGGAGTGCATTCCATGACCACCCCGTTCCTCACCCGCCGCGCCCTGTCGCTGGCCGCGGCCGCGCTGCTGGCCGGCAGCAGCCTGCTCGGCACCGCTGCCCAGGCCCAGGAAATCAAGAAGGGCGGCACGCTGGTGATCGGCACCACGCAGGCGCCGCGGCACCTCAATGGTGCCGTGCAGTCGGGCATCGCCACGGCCGTGCCCTCCACCCAGCTCTTCGCCAGCCCGCTGCGCTTCGACGACAAGTGGAACCCGCAGCCCTACCTCGCCGAGAGCTGGAAGCTGTCGGAGGACGGCAAGTCGCTCACGCTCAACCTGCGCAAGGACGCCGTCTTCCACGACGGCAAGCCCATCACCTCGGAGGACGTGGCCTTCTCCATCATGGCCATCAAGGCCAACCATCCGTTCTCGACCATGCTCGCGCCGGTGGAGAAGGTGGAGACGCCCAACCCCACCACCGCCATCATCCGCATGAGCACGCCGCACCCGGCCATCGTGCTGGCGATGTCGCCGGCGCTGTGCCCGATCATGCCCAAGCACATCTACGGCGACGGCACCGACCTCAAGAACAACCCGCGCAACAGCCAGAACCTGGTGGGCTCCGGGCCCTTCAAGCTGGTGGAGTTCAAGGCCGGCCAGCGCGTGGTGATGGAGAAGTTCGACAAGTTCTTCCTGCCCGGCAAGCCCTACCTCGACAAGATCATCCTGAACATCGTGCCCGACGGTCAGAGCCTGGTGCTGGGCATGGAGCGCGGCGACCTGCAGATGCTGCCCTACGCCGCCAGCGCGGTGGACCTCAAGCGCCTGAAGGCCAACCCCAACCTGGTGATGACCGACAAGGGCTTCGAGGGCATCGGCCCCATCAACTGGCTGGCCTTCAACACCGCCAAGAAGCCGCTGAACGACGTCAACGTGCGCAAGGCCATCGCCTACGCCATCGACAAGAACTTCATCACCAAGGCGCTGATGGGCGGCTTCGCCACCGTGGACGACGGCCCCATCGTGCCGGGCAGCCCCTTCGCCGTGCCCGACCTGGTGAAGTACCCGCTGGACCTGAAGAAGTCGGCCGAGCTGCTGGACGCGGCGGGCCTCAAGCCGGGCGCGGGCGGCGAGCGCTTCAAGCTCACCATCGACTACATCCCCGGCAACGACGAGCAGCAGAAGAACGTGGCCGAGTACCTGCGCTCGCAGCTCAAGAAGGTGGGCATCGCCGTGGAGGTGCGCGCCTCGGCCGACTTCCCGGCCTGGGCCAAGCGCGTCGCCAGCCGCGACTTCGACATGACCATGGACACCGTCTTCAACTGGGGCGACCCGGTCATCGGCGTGCACCGCACCTACCTGTCGACCAACATCAAGCCCATCGTCTGGACCAACACGCAGGACTATGCCAACCCCAAGGTGGACGAGCTGCTGAATGCGGCCGGCGGCATCATGGACCCGGTCAAGCGCAAGGCCTACTACGCCACCTTCCAGAAGATCGTGACGGACGAGGTGCCCATCGTCTACATCAACCTGGCGCCCTACCACACGGTGGCCAGCAAGCGTGTGGGCAACCTGCCGACCACCATCTGGGGTCCCGCGTCGCCCATGGATGACGTCTTCCTGAAGTGAGCCGGCGATGAAGCTGCTCAAGCCCCTGGCCTCACGTCTGCTGCAGGCCCTGGGCCTGGTGCTGGCCGTGGTGGTGCTCAACTTCGCGCTGGTGCATGCCGCGCCCGGCGATCCGGTGGAGACCATCGCCGGCATGAGCGGTGGCATGTCCGAGGAGCTGAAGGCCGAGCTGCGCCAGAGCTACGGCCTGGACAGGCCGCTGCCGGTGCAGCTGGGCATCTACCTCGGGCGCGTGGCCCGGCTGGACCTGGGCCAGTCCTACATCTTCAACCTGCCGGTGGTCGACCTGATCGCCGAACGCATTCCGGCCACGCTGCTGCTGGTGCTGAGTTCGGTGGTGTGCGCCTTCCTGCTCGGCACCGCGCTGGGCGTGCTGGCCGCGCGCAAGCCCAACGGCTGGTTGTCGCAGGCCATCACCGTCTTCTCGCTGGTGGGCTTCGCGGCGCCGGTGTTCTGGAGCGGGATGATGCTGATGATCCTGTTCGCCTCGGTGTGGCCGATCCTGCCGGTATCGGATATGCGCTCGATCGACAGCGACGGCCGCGGCCTGGCCGGCGTGGTGGACGTGCTGTGGCACCTGGTGCTGCCGATGTTCACGCTGTCGATGGTGTACCTGGCCCAGTACAGCCGGCTGGCGCGCGCGAGCATGCTGGAGGTGCTGGGCGCCGACTTCATCCGCACGGCGCGGGCCAAGGGCCTGGCCGAGGGCGTGGTGCTCTACAAGCATGCGCTGCGCAATGCGGTGCTGCCGGTGGTGACGGTGCTGGGCCTGCAGTTCGGCAACGTGCTGGCGGGCGCCATCCTGGTCGAGACGGTCTTCAACTGGCCGGGCCTGGGCCGCCTGGCCTACGAGTCGGTGCTGCGCCGCGACTACCCGACCATCCTGGGCGTGCTGCTGCTGTCGGCGGTGGTCGTGCTGGTGATGAACCTGCTCACCGATCTTTGCTACCGCCTGATCGATCCTCGAATCAAGAGCAAGTAAGCGATGTCCGCCCTTCCCATCTCCCCTGGCGAGCCCGCACCGGCCGCCATGCCGCTGCCGGCCGCGCCCTCGCCCGCGCGCGAGGCGCTGACCATGTTCATGCGCAACCCGGCGGCGGTGGCCGGGCTGGTGCTGCTCGCGCTCATCGTGCTGGTCGCGGTGGTCGGGCCTTGGCTGGTGCAGGCCGATCCCTTCGAGATCCGCGGCGCGCCGCTCAGCCCGCCGGGCACCGAGGATGTGTGGCTGGGCACCGACCAGCTCGGCCGCGACGTCGGCATCGCGCTGCTCTACGGCGGCCGGGCCACGCTGCTGGTGGGCGCGGTGGCGGCGCTGCTGTCGGTCACCATCGGCGTCACGCTGGGCGCGCTGGCCGGCTTCTACGGCGGCCGGGTCGATGCGCTGCTGATGCGCGTCACCGAGTTCTTCCAGGTGCTGCCGGCGCTGCTCTTCGCCATGGTGGTGGTCACGCTGTTCTCGCCCAGCCTGGTGACGGTGGTGCTGTCCATCGGCCTGGTGAGCTGGCCCGGCACGGCGCGGCTGGCGCGGGCCGAGTTCATGAAGGTGCGCGACCTGGAGTTCGTGCGGGCCGAGCGCGCCATCGGCGCGGGCAATGCACGGCTGATCTGGAAGGTGATCCTGCCCAACGCCATCGCGCCGCTGGTGGTCTCGGCCACGCTGGCCGTGGGCTCGGCCATCCTGTTCGAGGCGGGCCTGTCCTTCCTGGGCCTGGGCGACCCCAACCTGATGAGCTGGGGAATGATGATCGGCAGCAGCCGCCAGTACGTGCTCTCGGCCTGGTGGGCGGTGGCGATCCCGGGCGCGGCCATCTTCCTGACCGTGCTGGCCGTGAGCCTGATCGGCGACGGGCTCAACGATGCCCTCAACCCCAAACTTCGCGAGCGTTGAGATGACCGAAGCCCTTCTCCAGGTCGACGACCTGCGTGTCGAGTTCGCCACCCGCCGCGGCAAGGCGCTGGTGCTCAACGGCGTGAGCTTCGAGGTGCACGCGGGCGAGACGCTGTGCGTGGTCGGCGAATCGGGCTGCGGCAAGAGCATGACGGCGCTGGCCATCCTGGGTCTGGTGCCGCAGCCGCCGGGCCGCGTGGCGGGCGGCGCGGTGCGCTTCCAGGGCGAGGACCTGGTGCACGCCACGCCCGAGCGGCTGCGCGCGGTGCGGGGCAACCGCATCTCCATGATTTTCCAGGAGCCGATGACCTCGCTCAACCCGGTCTACACCGTGGGCGAGCAGATCGCCGAATCGCTGCGCCTGCATGCGCGGCTGGACCGCAAGGCCGCCCATGCCCGCGCCGTCGAGATGCTGCGCCAGGTGGGCATTCCCGCGCCCGAGCGGCGCGTGGACGAGTACCCGCACCAGCTCTCCGGCGGCATGCGCCAGCGCGTGATGATCGCCATGGCGCTGGCCTGCCGGCCCGACATCCTGATCGCCGACGAGCCCACCACCGCGCTGGACGTGACGGTGCAGGCGCAGATCTTCGACCTGCTGCGCGATCTGCAGCGCGAGCGCGGCACCGCCATCGTGCTCATCACGCACGACATGGGCGCGGTGGCCGAGATGGCCGACCGCGTGATGGTGATGTACGCCGGCCGCGTGATCGAGCAGGGCCGCGCGGACGACGTGCTGGGCGCGCCGCAGCATCCGTACACGCAGGGCCTGATCGCCTGCCTGCCCGAGCTGGGCAGCAGCCAGGCCGGCGAGCGCGCCGAGCTGGCGGAGATCCCGGGCGTGGTGCCCTCGCTGTGGGAGCTGGGCCATGGCTGCGCCTTCCGCGAGCGTTGCCCCCAGGCCCATGCGCGCTGCGCGGCCGAGGTGCCACCCATGTTCGCGGCCGAGGGCGCGCCCGGCCATGGCGCGGCCTGCTGGCTGCTGGCGGAGACCGCGGCATCGACGCCGGCCACCGCATCGCCCGCCGCCGAAGCGGTGCGCGCCTGAACCCCAGCGCCGTCGCCGCCATGAGCCAACTCATTCCCTTCCCCAACATGCCCGCTCCCGTCACGCCACCGCCGCCGGTGCTGCTCTCCGTCACCGACCTCAAGGTGCACTTCCCCAGCGCCGGTGGGCGCGTGGTGCGGGCGGTGGATGGCGTGAGCTTCGAGCTGCGCCGCGGCACCACGCTGGCCGTGGTGGGCGAATCGGGCTCGGGCAAGACCACCACCGCCCTGGCCGTGATGCGGCTCGCGCCCATCACCGAGGGCGGCATCCGCCTGGGCACCACCGAGCTGAGCCTGGTCAACGGCGAGAACCTGCGCCGCGCGCGCAGCCGGCTGCAGATGGTCTTCCAGGACCCGTATTCCTCGCTCAACCCGCGCCAGCGTGTGGGCGAGGCGGTGCGTGCGCCGCTGGACCTGATGAAGATCGGCACGCCCGACGAGCGCGCCGCGCGGGTGGACGAGCTCTTCCATGCCGTCGGCCTGCGGCCCGAGCAGCAGCACCTGTTCCCGCACCAGTTCTCGGGCGGGCAGCGCCAGCGCATCAACATCGCGCGCGCCCTGGCCACCAACCCGGAGCTGGTGGTCTGCGATGAGCCGGTGTCGGCGCTGGACATCGCCATCCGCGCGCAGATCCTCAACCTGCTCGCGCGGCTGCAGCGCGAGCTGGGGCTGACCTACCTGTTCATCTCGCACGACATGGCGGTGGTGGAGCACATCTGCGACGAGATCGCCGTCATGTACCTGGGCCAGATCGTGGAGCGCGCACCGCGCCGCACCTTCTTCTCCCGGCCGCTGCATCCCTACAGCGTGGCGCTGATGTCGGCCGTGCCCACGGTGCGCGGTGGCCGTGCGCGGGCGGCGCAGCGCATCCGGCTGGTGGGCGATCCGCCCAGCCCGCTCGATCCGCCCCCGGGCTGCCGCTTCGCCGGCCGCTGCCCGGTCGCCGAGCCGGCCTGCAGCCAGCCGCAGCAGCTGCGCGAGGTGCAGCCGGGCCACTGGGTGGCCTGCCACAAGGTCACGCTGCAGGCGGGCCGGCCCGTGCCGCCGCTGGCGTTGCCCGACGCGGCGTGATGCGGCCTGACCTGGCCTGAACATCTGCCATCGGCACGGCCGCCGCAACCAGGCCGTGCGCCTTCAACCAATCCCCACACCATGTCCCCCATCACCGTCTTCCAGGCCCGCCAGATCCTCACCATGAACCCGCGCCAGCCGCAGGCCACCCACGTGGCCGTGCGCGAGGGCCGCATCCTGGGCGTGGGCGACCTGGCGCGCATGCAGGCCTTCGGCGACTTCACGCTCGACACCCGCTATGCCGACCAGGTGCTGATGCCCGGCCTGGTCGAAGGCCATTCGCACCTCATGGCCGGCGGGCTGTGGAAGTTCAGCTTCGTCGGCTTCCATGCGCGCACCTCGCCCGACGGCCGCGTGTGGGAGGGCTGCCGCAACTTCGACGAGGTGATCGCCCGCCTGCGCGCCGCCGACGCCGCGCTCACCGACCCCAAGGCACCGCTGCTGGCCTGGGGCTTCGATCCGCTCTTCTTCGGCACCGAGCGCATGACGGTGGAGCACCTGGACCAGGTCTCCACCACGCGGCCGGTGGTCATCCTGCATGCCAGCCAGCACCTGATGAACGTCAACCGCGCCGCGCTGGCCGCGGCCGGCATCGACCGCGACACCGACATCGAGGGCATCGCCCGCTTCGCCGATGGCGAGCCCAGCGGCGAGCTGCAGGAGTTCGCGGCCATGTTCCCCATCACGCGGCTGGTGGGCAACATCTTCCGCATCACCGGCTCCTCGCCCGAGAGCCTGCGCCTGTTCGGCCAGATGGCGCGGCTGGCGGGCGTGACCACCGCCACCGACCTGGTCAACGACCTGGCCGAGTCCAACCATGTGGCCATGATGCAGGTCACCGGCGAGCCCGGCTTCCCGGTGCGGCTGGTGCCGGCCTACCTGTGCCTGGACGGCAGCCTCAACCGCGCGCAGGGCGCGGCGCGCATCCGCGAGCGGCAGGCGCAGGCCGAGGGCAACGCCAAGCTGCACTACGGGCTGGTCAAGATCGTGGCCGACGGCTCCATCCAGGGCTTCACGGCCCGTGTGCGCTGGCCGGGGTACCACAACGGCGCGCCCAACGGCATCTGGATCCTGCCGCCGGCGGAGCTCAAGGCCGCCATCCGCGACTTCCATGCGCAGGGCTTCCAGCTGCACATCCACACCAACGGCGACGAGGCCACCGAGCTGGCGCTGGACGGCATCGAAGAGGCGCTGGCCGCGCACCCGCGCGCCGACCACCGCCATACGCTGCAGCACTGCCAGATGGCCGATGCGGCGCAGTTCCGCCGCATGGCCACGCTGGGCGTGTGCGCCAACCTGTTCGCCAACCACATCTACTACTGGGGCGAGGCGCACCTGTCGCAGACCATGGGCCCCGACCGCGCCTTCCGCATGGACGCCTGCGCCACCGCGCTCGCGCACGGCGTGCCGCTGGCCATCCATTCCGATGCGCCCATCACGCCGCTGGCGCCGCTGTTCACCGCCTGGTGCGCCGTCAACCGGCTCACGTCCAGTGGCCGCGTGCTGGGCGAGGCCGAGCGCATCGGCGTGCCCGAGGCGCTGTGGGCCATCACCCAGGGCGCCGCCTATACCCTGGGCCTGGACGACCGCATCGGCTCCATCGAGGTGGGCAAGTGGGCCGACTTCTGCGTGCTGGACGAAAGCCCGCTGGCCGTCGCGCCCGAAGCGCTGAAGGACCTGCGCGTGGCCGGCACGGTGATCGGCGGCGTGCCGACCGAGGCGGCGGCGTGAGGGGCGCGATGCGCTTCGCACGCGCAGGCGGGCTGCCGGCATGAGGCCGCGCATCCCCCTCACCGTCATCGGCGGCTTCCTGGGCGCGGGCAAGACCACGCTGCTCAACCACCTGCTCGCGCAGTCGGGCGACCGGCGCATCGCCGTGCTGGTCAACGACTTCGGCGCCATCAACATCGACCGCGCGCTCATCGCCAGCGAAGAAGCCGGCGCCATCGAACTGACCAACGGCTGCGTCTGCTGCGCCATCGGCGACGACCTGACGACGGCGCTCATCGGCCTGATCGAGCGCGATCGACCGCCCGAGGCCATCGTGATCGAGGCCAGCGGCGTCTCCGACCCCTGGCGCATCGCGCAGGTGGGGCTGGCCGACCCCGCCCTGGCGCTGGACGCCGTGCTGGTGCTGGCCGACGCCACCATGCTGCGCGAACAGGCGGCCGACCCGCTGCTGGCCGACAGCGTGCGGCGGCAGCTGGACGCGGCCGACCTGCTGGTGCTGAACAAGACCGACCTGGTCGACGACGCCACGCTGTCCGGCCTGCGTGCATGGCTCGATGCCGACTGGCCCGCCACGCCGCGCATCGAGACCGTGCAGGCCCGCGTGCCGGCGGCGCTGCTGCAGGCACCGCGCCTGCCGCGGGCGGACGACGGCCCTACGCGTTGCGCAGCCTGCGGGGGCGAGCACGGCCACATGCATGCGGACCACCACCGGCCCGCGCACGACGCGCGGCACGCCGACGCGCTGCACGCTCACCACGACCACGGCGACGTGGACCATGCCCAGCTCTTCGAGACCTGGGCCCTGCGCGATGCGCCGGTCTTCCACGCGCCCGCCCTGCGTGCGCTGCTCAAGGCCATGCCGCCCGGCGTGCTGCGCCTCAAGGGCCTGGTGCGCACCGACGCGCATCCGGGCCTGGTCGAGCTGCAGTTCGCCGGCCGCCACGGCGCGCTGCGTGCGGCACCGACCGCCGCCATGCCGGAAGCCGCCGACACCCTGGTCGCCATCGGCCTGCGCGGCCGCCTGCCGGCGCACGAACTGGCGCAGCGCCTGCAGGCCGCCGCCGCCGTCAAGGAGGCCGCATGACCCGCCCTGCCCACAGCTTCGCTGGCCTGGACCTGCTCGCCGCCCTCGGCGTGGTGGTCATCTGGGGCCTCAACTTCGTCGCGATGAAGTACTCGCTGCGCGACTTCACGCCCTTCCAGCTGGGCTTCTTCCGCTATGTGTTCGCGGTGCTGCCGCTGATCTTCTTCGTGCGCAAGCCGCGCCTGTCCTGGCGCTGGCTGGTGCCCGCGGGCCTGGCACAGCTGGGGCAGTTCGGCCTGCTCTTCGTCGCGCTGAAGGTGGGCATGACGGCGGCCCTGGCCTCGGTGCTGATGCAGACGCAGGTCTTCTTCACCACGCTGCTGGGCGTGGCCCTGCTGGGCGAGCGCCTGTCCGGGCCGCTGCGCGCGGGCCTGGCGCTGGCCGCGGTGGGCCTGCTGTGCTTCGGCCTCAACTTCGCGGGCGGCTCGGCCACGGCCGGCATCACCGTGCTGGGCCTGGTGCTGAACCTGGGCGGTGCCTTCATGTGGGCCGCCTCCAACATCGTGGCGCGCCGGGCGCAGGCCGCGCAGCCGGGCTACGACCCGCTGCAGTTCGTGGTGTGGATGTCGCTGGTGCCCATCCTGCCCTTCGGCGCGATGGCGCTGTTCTTCGAGCCCGCGGCGACGCACGACCAGTGGCGCCACGCCAGCCTGGGCGGCTGGCTGGGCGTGGCCTACCTGGGCTGGTTTGCGACCATCGCCGCCTATGCGATGTGGACCGGCCTGCTCAAGCGCCATCCCGCCAACCGCGTGGCGCCCTTCAGTCTGGGCGTGCCGGTGATCGGCCTGGCCGCCGGCATGCTCACGCTGGGCGAGCGTGTGACGGCCTGGCAGTGGGCCGGCAGCGCCTGCGTGGTGGCGGCGCTGGGGGTGGTGATGTTCGGGGGCCGGTGGATGACGCGGAAGCAGGCGATGGCCTGAGAAGAGTCCTTTCCGACCGGCGCTGTCTGAGCCCCTCTCCCCTCGCGGGAGAGGGGTTGGGGAGAGGGGGCATCCTCGCCCCGGACGGTTGGCCTTGCCACCGCCGCCCCCTCTCCCCAGCCCTCTCCCGCGAGGGGAGAGGGAGCAAGGGCTCGCCTCTGGCGTGCCGACCTTTGTCCCGCTGCCGGCAAGCCGCGCCCTGCCTGCGCACAATCCCCCGCCATGGAGACCCTCACCCGCCGCCAATGGGCGCTGCTCATTCCGCTGACCATCGCCTGGGGCATCAACTGGCCGATCATGAAGGTGGGAGTGAGCGACCTGCCGCCGCTGGCCTTCCGCGCCATGTCGCTGTGGCTGGGGGTGCCCGTGCTGGCGGTGGTGCTGCTGACGATGCGCCTGCCCTTCCGCGTGCCGCGCCGCCACTGGCCCGAGCTGCTGTGGCTGTCGGCCACCAACATGTTCGTCTGGCATGTGTGCATCATCATCGCGCTGCGCCACCTGTCGGGCGGGCGCGCGGCCATCCTGGGCTACACCATGCCGGTGTTCTCGGCCATCCTGGGCGCGTGGCTCTTCAACACCCGGCTGTCGGCCCGGGCCTGGATGGGCGTGGCAGCGGCTGCGCTGGGGGTGGCCTTCCTGCTGTGGCACGAGTTCACCGGCCTGGCCGGCAGCCCGGGCTTCGTGGCCCTGGCGCTGGTGGCGGCCGCCACCTGGGCGCTGGGCACACAGCTGCTGCGGCGCACCCAGCTGCCGGTGCCCACGCTCACGCTGTCTTTCTGGATGACCACGCTCACCGCCCTCGTGATGGGCGCGCTCTCGGCCCTGGCCGAACGCAGCGAATGGCACATGCCGGGCCCGGCGGCCTGGGGCGCCATCGTCTACAACGCGGTGGTGATCTTCGGCTTCGCCCACGTCGCCTGGTTCGTGCTGGCGCGCGGGTTGCCGCCGGTGGCCTCGACCATCAGCGTGATGATGATCCCGGTGCTGGGCGTGCTCAGCAGTGCGTTGTGGCTGGGCGAAGCCGTCTACTGGCAGGACTGGCTGGCCATGACCCTATTGATGGTGGCCATCGCCGCGGTGCTGCTGCCGACGCGCGCCAGGGCCTGAGGGCGCCCCGCCGCCTTTCCGCGTCGCGTGTTCAGCCTGCGGCGCGCAGCGTGTCCGAGGGCGACTCGCCGAAGCGCGCGCGGTAGGCCTGCGCAAAGCGGCCCAGGTGCGCGAAGCCGCAGTCCAGCGCCGCGATGGCGACGGTGATGCCGTCCTCGCCGGCGCGCAGGCGCTGGCGGGCGCGCTCCAGCCGCAGCTCGCGCAGGGTCTGCATGGGGCTTTCGTCGCGCACGCGGCGGAAGGCGTCGAGCAGCGTGCGCACCGACACGCCCGCGGCCGCGGCGATGTCGGCCAGGCGCAGGGGCTCGTCGGCATGCGATTCCATGTGGGCCATCGCGCGCCGCACGCAGGCCGCCTGGCTCGCCCCTGCGCCCGTACCGGCGGGCCGGGTGGCGATGCGCAGCGGCACGTCGTCGGTCCAGGGCTGGCCGGCCAGCAGCAGGTGCACCAGCAGCCGCTCCATCTCGGCCGCGACGATCGGGCTGGCCTGCACGGCCTGCATCAGCGCCTCGGAACTCAGCAGCAGGTGCAACTGTGCGCGCCAGGCCTGCAGGGCCGGGCGCCGCAGGTCCAGCGCGGCGTCGAAGCGCAGCGGCCGGCCGGTGTGCGACTCCAGCATGCGGCGGTCCAGCCGCAGCACGAACTGCTCGCAGTCGGGCGACAGGTCGGCCAGGAAGCGGCTGCCGGGTGCGCACACCATGCCGTGGCGCCCATCGGCCTGCAGCGGCCGGTCGTCGGCCAGCACCTCGGCATGGCCCTGCAGGCAGAACATGAGCAGGTGGTAGTCCTCCACCGGCGACACGTCCACGCGCGTGGTTTCGCCGAAGCGGATGGTGCCCACGCCGATGCCGCCCACACGCACGAAGTCCATGTGCGAGCGCCCGCCGCGCGGACGCTCCAGCGCCTGCAGCCGGTGCGGCTGCATGACGCGCGAGATGCGCTCGCGCGCGTCGTCCAGGTCCGAGGATTCGAACAGGCGGTGCGCGCGCAGCAGCCCCGGCACGAAGGCGGAACCGGAGCCGTGCGGGTCGGCGAAAGAGGAGGCGGCGGCTGGACGCATGGTCTGGCGGGGCTTCCGAACAGGGCCTGACGCAGCGCAAGAAGCGCGCCAGCCTTTTGTGGCATCGGCGGACCTGCAAGTCCTGCGCGATCCGGACAGCCGCGCCACCGAATCCGCGCGATTCGGATAGCCGCCGCGCGCCGCGCCTTCGACCATGCGGCCCATGACGCCCGGCCCTTGCCGGGCCCGCACAAGGAAGGAGTTCTTGCCATGAATCAACCGGTCGATCCTGGTGCACTGCAGGCGGCTGCCGCCGAGCGCGAGCAGCGCGTGGTGCACTTTCCGCAGGCCGACGGCTCGCGCGTGCCCTATGCCGTGTTCAGCTCGCAGGAGGTCTTCGAGCGCGAGCAGGAGCGCATCTACCGCGGCCCCACGTGGAGCTTCGTCGCGCTGGAGGCGGAGATCCCCAACCCCGGCGACTACAAGAGCACCTTCGTCGGCGACACGCCGGTGGTGGTCACCCGCGCGCCCGACGGCGAGCTGGCCTGCTGGGTCAACCGCTGCGCGCACCGCGGCGCCATGGTCTGCCGCAATGCCCGCGGCAATGCCAAGGTGCACACCTGCGTCTACCACCAGTGGGGCTTCAGCGCCAAGGGCGACCTGCAGGGCATTCCCTTCAAGCGCGGCCGCGACGGCGCGCCCGGCATGCCGCCGGACTTCGACAACAAGGCGCACGGCCTGCGCAAGCTGCGCGTGGACAGCTACAAGGGCCTGGTCTTCGCCAGCTTCAGCGACGAGGCGCCCACGCTCTCTGACTACATCGGCGAGCAGATGCGGCCCTGGGTGGACCGCGTGATGCACAAGAAGGTGGTGTACCTGGGCTGCACCCGCCAGTACGCGCGCAGCAACTGGAAGCTCTACTACGAGAACGTGAAGGACCCGTACCACGCGAGCCTGCTGCACCTCTTCCACACCACCTTCAACATCTTCCGCGTGGGCATGAAGGCGCGCTCGCTGGCCGACAAGACGCACGGCCTGCACAGCATCATCACCGCCACCAACATCGAGGAAGAGGGCGACACCGCCACCGCCTACAAGCAGCAGGCGATCCGCTCGATGGACGACGGCTTCCACCTGGAGGACGCGTCGGTGCTGGGCTTCATCTCGGAGTACGAGGAGGACTGCACCAACCACATCCAGACCATCTTTCCGCAGCTGGTGCTGCAGCAGATCCACAACACGCTGGTGGCGCGCCAGGTGCTGCCCAAGGCGCCGGGCGAGTTCGAGCTGGTCTTCCACTTCTTCGGCTACGAGGACGACACGCCCGAGCTGCGCGCGCTGCGCATCAAGCAGGCCAACCTGGTAGGGCCGGCGGGCTACATCTCGATGGAGGACACCGAGGCCACCGAGCTGGTGCAGCGCGGCACCGCCCGCGATGCGGACGCCACCTCGGTGCTGGACCTGGGCCGCACCGACCCGAACCGCGAGGACACCATGATCACGGAGAACCTGATCCGGAAGTTCTGGACCGGTTATCAGAAGCTGATGGGATATTGAGATGAGCACCGTGATGGAAGCCCCCCAGGCCGCCGCAGCAAGCGCTGCGCCCGACGTCGACATCGCCCTCTGGTTCCAGATCCACCAGCTGAACGAGCGCTACTGCGCCCTGCTGGACAACGACCGGCTGGAGGACTGGACGGCCCTGTTCACCGAAGACTGCCTGTACGAGATCGTGCCCAAGGAGAACGCCGACATGGGCCTGCCCATCGGCCTCGTGCACTGCACCAACGCGGGCATGCTGCGCGACCGCGTGGTGGCGCTGCGGCACGCCAACATCTACGAGTCGCACAGCTACCGCCACATGACCAGCGGCCTCACGATCACGCCGGTCGATGCGCAGACATTGACGGCCGAGTCCTCGTACGTGGTGGTGCAGACGCGCACGAACGGCGAGTCCTTCATCTTCCAGGCCGGGCGCTACCTGGACCGACTCGTGCGCACGCCCGCGGGCTGGCGCTTTGCGCAGCGGCGCGTGGTGTACGACACCTCGCGCGTGCTCACGCTGCTGGCCACGCCCATCTGAGAAGCCATTGCCGCATGCCATGGGGCACAAGCCCGATGGCATGCCGATTGCTGACTGCCGTCCATCCCATTCACGCATTCCCCGGAGAGGAAGCCCATGACCCCCGTTCGCACCCGGCCGCTGCTCGCTGCCGCCCTGGCCCTGGCCTTCGCCGCGCCCGTCTTCGCCGCCGACCCCATCAAGGTGGGCCTGGCGCTGGACATCTCCGGCCCCTTCGCGGCCGGCGGTGCCGAGACGCGCGATGCCATCAACCTGGCGATCAGGCTGCTCGACAACAAGCTGGGCGGCTACCCGGCCGAGTTCATCCAGGCCGACACCGCGGGCAGCCCCGACCAGGCCAAGCAGATCGTCGACCGCTTCGTGCAGCAGAACAAGATCGACTTCTTCACCGGCCCCACGCCCTCCAACGTGGCGCTGGCCGTGGGCCCGGCCCTGTTCGCGGCCAAGGTGCCCTTCATCACCAGCAACCCCGGCCCCAGCCAGTACGCCGGTGCCCAGTGCAACCCCTATTTCTTCGGCCAGAGCTACCAGAACGACACCTGGGACGAGGCCGCCGGCCAATGGGCCAGCGACCAGGGCCTGAAGAGCGCCTTCATCCTCGCGCCCAACTACCCGGCGGGCCGCGACCACCTCACCGGCTTCAAGCGCCTGTACAAGGGCCAGGTGGTGGCCGAGGTCTACGGCAAGGTCGGCCAGCTCGACTACGCGGCCGAGCTGGCGCAGATCCGCGCGGCCAAGCCCGAGGCGGTGTTCTTCTTCCTGCCCGGCGCCATGGGCATCAACTTCATCAAGCAGTTCGTGGCCTCGGGCCTGTCGAAGGACGTGCGGCTGGTGACCAACCCGGCCTCGGCCGACGAGGACACCATCGCCGCCGTGGGCGAGCCCATGCTGGGCCTGTTCTCCACCTCGCAGTGGTCGCACGACCTGCCCAATGCCGCCAACCAGAAGTTCGTGAGCGAGTTCCGCAAGGCCTACAAGCGCTACCCCACCTTCTATGCCGCGCAGGCCTACGACGCCATCCTAGCCATGGACGCCGCGGCCCGCGACGTGAAGGGCGACGTGAAGAACAAGGAGGCCGTGCTCAAGGCCCTGAAGGCCGCCAACTTCCAGTCCATCCGCGGGCCCTTCAAGTACGGCAACAACAACTTCCCGATCCAGGACTACTACCTGCGCGTGATCGGCAAGGACGCCGAGGGCAAGATCACCAACAAGACGCTGTCGACGCCGCTCAAGGGCTACCGCGACGCCTATCACCAACTCTGCAAATTGAAGTGACGGCGCGCCCGCGATGACGCCCATCCTTTTCATCGAGCAGATGCTCAACGGCCTGGGCTACGGGCTGATGCTCTTCCTGCTGGCCGCGGGGCTCACGCTGGTGTTCGGCATCATGGACGTGATGAACCTGGCCCATGGCTCGCTCTTCATGGGCGGCGCCTACGTGGCGGCCACGGTGCACACGGCCAGCGGCTCCTTCGTGATGGCGGTGGCGTCGGCGGTGCTGCTGGTCGTGGTGCTGGCGGTGCTACTCGAATGGCTGCTGGTGCGGCACCTGTACGGGCGCGACCACCTGTCGCAGGTGCTGGCCACCTTCGGCGTGATCCTGGTGGCCGACGACGTGGCCAAGATGATCTGGGGCCCGGCGCCGGTCATGGCCTCGGCGCCGCAGGCGCTGTCGGGCGCCGTCGAGCTGATGCCGGGCCTGCCCTACCCGGCCTACCGCCTCGTCATCCTGGCGGCGGGTGTGCTGGTGGCGCTGGGCCTGTATGCGCTGGTCAACCACACGCGCATGGGCATGCTGGTGCGCGCCGGTGCCTCCAACCGCGCCATGGCCGAGTTCATGGGCGTGCGGGTGGACCGGGTGTTCTCGCTGGTCTTCCTCCTTGGCGCCGCGCTCGCGGCCCTGGCCGGCGCGCTGATGGGCCCGCTCACCGCGGTGCAGGTGGGCATGGGCGAGGAGATCCTCATCCCCTCGCTGGTGGTGCTGGTCATCGGCGGCATCGGCTCGGTGCGCGGCGCCTTCGTGGCGGCCATGCTGGTGGGCCTGGTGGACACCATCGGCCGCGCCTTCGTGCCCATGGCGCTGCGCGGCCTGCTGCCGCCCACGCTGGTGTCGGACCTGGGGCCGCTGATCGCGGGCCTGGCCACCTATGCGCTGATGGCGGTGGTGCTGGCCGTCAAGCCGGCCGGGCTGTTCCCGGCCCGGGGGTGAGCGGCATGGCACGCGCATTCCCCTGGATCGCCCTGGCGCTGCTGGCGGCCTTTCCGCTGCTGGCGCCCATCGTGGGGCTGGACTACTACGTGAGCTTCGTGCGCCGGGTGCTGATCTTCGCGCTGGCCGCGGCCAGCCTGAACTTCATCCTGGGCTTCGGCGGCCTGGTGGCGCTGGGCCACATGGGCTTCGTGGGCGTGGGGGCCTACACGATGGTGGCGCTGGCCGATGCGGGCCAGGTCTCGGCCTGGTTGCTGTGGCCGGCCGCGGCGGTGGTGGCGGGCGGGGTCGCTGCGCTGGTGGGGCTGGTGGCGCTGCGCACGCGGGGCGTCTACTTCATCATGATCACGCTGGCCTTCGCGCAGATGCTGTACTTCGCGGCCGTGTCGCTGCGCGCCTATGGCGGCGACGACGGCTACAACCTCATGCAGCGGCCCGAACTCGGCCTGGGGCTGGACCTGGCGGACGAGCCCACCTTCTACTGGGTGGTTCTGGCGCTGTTCGCGGCGGTGATGACGCTGCTCACCCGGGCCACGCGCGCGCGCTTCGGCCAGGCGCTGATGGGCATCCGCGACAACGAGGTGCGCATGCAGGCCATGGGCTATCCGGTGGTGCGCCTCAAGCTGGTGGCCTTCGCGCTGGCGGGGGCGGTGGCGGGCCTGGCGGGCGCGCTGCTGGTCACGCACAACAACTTCGTCAGCCCCTCGGTCATGCACTGGACGCAATCGGCCACGCTGATCGTGATGGTAGTGATCGGCGGCGTCGGCCACCGCTGGGGCGGCCCGGTGGGCGCGGCGGTGTGGATCGGGCTCGAAGAAGTGGTGCGCCGCTTCACCGAATACTGGCACCTGCCGCTGGGGCTGCTGCTGATCGCCATCGTCTTCCTGGCGCCGCGCGGGCTGGCGGGACTGCGCTGGCCGGCGCGGCAACCTTCTTCATCGCCGGCTGCGGCGGGCGCGGTGGCCGAAGGGAGGGCGTCATGAACGCGCCGATCACGGCCGATGCCGCGGGTGCGCCAACTCACCTGTTCCAGGTCGAAGGCCTGCGCAAGAACTTCGGCGCCCTGCGCGCCACCGACGACGTGTCGCTGGCCGTCGATGCCGGCGAGGTCCATGCGCTGATCGGCCCCAATGGCGCCGGCAAGTCCACGTTGGTCAACCTGATCTCGGGACTGATCGCACCCGATGCCGGCCGCGTGCGGCTGGCGGGCGTGGACCTGACGCCGCTGCCCACGCATGCGCGGGTGCGGGCGGGCCTGTCGCGCTGCTTCCAGATCACCAGCATCTTTCGCCAGTCCACGGTGATGGAGAACCTGCTGCTGGCCGCCCAGGCCCATGCCGGCAGCAGCCTGCGCTTCCTGGGCGAGCGCAACCGCGAGGCCGCCCTGCGCGCCACCGCCGACGAACTGGCGGCGCGCGTGGGCCTGTCGCACGCGCTGGACCGCATCGCCGGCACGCTGCCGCATGGCGCACAGCGCCAGCTCGACGTGGCGCTGGCCCTGGCCGCGCGCCCGAAGCTGCTGCTGCTGGACGAGCCCATGGCCGGCATGGGCCCGGAGGACTCGCAGCAGATGACCGCCCTCATCCACGAACTCAAGCGCGACATGGCGATCCTGCTGATCGAGCACGACATGAAGGCCGTCTTCGAGCTGGCCGACCGCATCTCGGTGCTGGTCTACGGCCGCGTGCTGGTGGCCGGCAGCGTCGACGAGGTCCGCGGCAATCCGCAGGTGCAGGCCGTGTACCTGGGCACCGAGGAGGTGGCGGCATGAGCGGACCTTCGACCCTGCTGCTCGAAGCCCGCGGCCTGGAGGCCGGCTACGGCGCCAGCCAGGTGCTGTTCGGCATCGACCTCGACATCCGTCACGGCCAGGTGCTCACGCTGCTGGGCCGCAACGGCATGGGCAAGAGCACCACGCTCAAGACGCTGATCGGCGCGCTGGCGCTGCGCCGCGGCAGCATCCGCTTCGGGGGCGAGCCGGTGCATGGCCGCCGGCCCGACGCCATCGCGCGCATGGGCGTGGCCATCGTGCCCGAGGGCCGCCAGTGCTTTCCCAACCTGACGGTGCGCGAGCACCTGGTGGCCTTCGCCGACCAGCGCAACGGCCTGCGCGACGGCTGGACGCTCGACAAGCTCTATGCGCTCTTCCCGCGCCTGGCCGAGCGCGCGGACAACCTGGGCCACCAGCTCTCGGGCGGCGAGCAGCAGATGCTGGCCATCGCCCGTGCGCTGTCGACCAACCCGCGCCTGCTGATCCTGGACGAGGCCACCGAGGGCCTGGCGCCGGTGATCCGCGAGGAGATCTGGCGCTGCCTGCGCCGCCTCAAGGAGGCCGGGCAGACCACGCTGGTGGTCGACAAGTACATCGACCGCCTGCTCGGCCTGGCCGACCGGCATGTGGTGCTGGAGCGCGGTCGCGTGGTGTGGCAGGGCGACTCGGCGGCGCTGGATGCCGACCGCAGCGTCTGGTCGCGCTACCTGGGGGTGTAGCGCGCCTCAGCCGCGCGGCTCGCGCACCCGCAGCATGCCTTCCTGCGCGGTGGAGGCCACCAGCCGCCCGTCGCGCGCGAACACGCTGCCGCGGCACAGCCCGCGCGCGCCGCCTGCGCTGGGCGAGTCGATGACGTACAGCAGCCAGTCGTCGAAGCGGAAGTCGCGGTGGAACCACATGGCATGGTCCAGGCTGGCGGCGCGCACCTGGCCGGTGAGAAAGCTCAGGCCGTGCGGAATCATGGCGGCGCGCAGCAGGCCGTGGTCCGAGGCATAGGCCAGCAGGGCGCGGTGGATGTGGGGATCGTCGGGCAGCGGGGCCACGGCGCGCATCCAGACGGCGCTGCCGCCTTCGCGCGGCAGGGGCGCGAGCAGGTCGTCCTGCTCGACGGTGCGGAACTCGATGCCGTGCGGCGCGGTGCCCTTCACGCGGAAGGGCTCGGGCAATTGATCGCCCAGCGCGCGGCGGCGTTCGCGGTCGCTGGGCAGCGTGTCGGGCGATGCCACCTCGGGCATGGCCAGCTGGTGCTCGACGCCGCGGTCGCGTGTCTGGAACGAGGCCGCCATCTCGAAGATGATGCGGCCCGACTGCCGCGCCAGCACGTGGCGTGTGGTGAAGCTGCGGCCGTCGCGCACCCGGTCCACGCTGTAGTCGATGGGCGCATGCTCGCCCGGCAGCAGGAAGTAGGCATGCATGGAATGCACCGGCCGGTCAGGCTCGACCGTCAGGCAGGCCGCCATCAGCGATTGGCCCAGCACTTGGCCGCCGAAGACGGCAGGCGTGCCGATGTCCTCGCTCTGCGCGCGGAAGCGGTCGTCGCCCAGCGGCTCCATGCGCATGAGGGCGACGAGGTCCTCGACGAGGCAGGCGGTGGTGGGGGCATCGGTCATGGCGTGGGGGCGGAAGCAGAGCAGCCCCTCACGTTAGCAAAGCCCGGGCCGGGAGGCAGCCACGGGGGCGACGCCGCTCGGATCGGTGCCCCGGCTTCGACAGGCTCAACCCGAACGGTCTTCGGTCGACTGCCTGTGTCGCCCGCATCGCCCGCCACACGCATGCATGGATGCGGGCCGCCCACAATGCCGTCATGCGCCGACCTGCCACACCCGCCGACCTTGCCGCCGTCCATGAGATCTACATGCATCCCGAGGTGGTGCCCTTCCTCACGCACGAGCCGATGCCGCTGGAGGACTTCCGCCCGGTGTTCGACGAACTGCTCGCCTCGGGCTGCTTCTTCGTGTGGGAGGTGACGGGCCAGGTGGCCGGCTTCTACCGCGCCATGCGCTACCCCGGGCGGGCCCGCCATGTGGCGCTGCTCGGCACGCTGGCGGTGGACCCGCGCCATCATGGCCGCGGCGTGGGCCGGGCCATGATCGAGGACGCCCTGGCCCGTCTGCGCGGCGAGGGCGCGCTGCGCGTCGAGCTCTTCGCCGAAAGCGACAACCGGCGCGCGCTGCGCTTCTACCAGTCGCTGGGCTTCGTGCACGAGGGCACGTTGCGTGGCTTCTACAAGCGCGCCGCGCAGGATCACTATGTGGACGAGTGGGTGCTGGGGCTCTGGATGGGGCCGCCCTCTTCGGGCGCGTGACACGCCAGGCCCAGCTTGTTGCCGTCCAGATCGCGGAAGTAGGCGCCGTAGTAGTTCGCGTGGTAGTGCGGCCGCAGGCCGGGCGGGCCTTCGCAGCGGCCGCCCAGCTGCAGGGCGAGGGCATGCACCTCGTCCACCTGGCGGCGGCTGTCCGCCAGCAGGGCCAGCATGGCGCCGTTGCCCGCGCTGGCCGCCTGGCCGTCGTAGGGACGGCCCAGCAGCAGCAGGGGCCGCGCCACGCCGGGCTGCTGCCAGCCCGCCCAGGGATGGTCGCGGTCGATGAAGCGCTGCTGCAGGCCCAGCGCGGCCAGCAGCGGCTGGTAGAAGGCCAGCGCGCGCTCGAAGTCGCGGGTGCCCAGGAAGACGTGCGAGATCATGCGCCAGCATAGGCGTCGCGCGCGTGCGCCGTCCAGCCATGGGCGGTTGGCACAATGCCTCGCATCTCGGCACCCACTGCGCATGTGGCGGGTGACCTCCCATCACCACCAGAGAGGGAACTCTTGATGACTTCGACACTTCGCCTGTCCCTGATCGCGGCGGCTGCGGCCTCTGCGCTGCTGGCGGGCTGCGCTTCGAGCGGCAACAGCGCCGGTGGCACCGGCACCGTGGGTGGCGCTGCCACGGGTGCTGCGGCGCCCGCACCTGCCGCTGCCGCACCCGTTGCGGCACCAGCGCCCGTGGCGCCACCCAGGCTGCCCGGCCTGGACTACGCCGCCATCCGCGATGCCGCGGACGACACCAGCGCCGTCAAGATCCGCAAGGCCCTGGTCGGCGAGACCGTGTCGGTGGAACTCGCCCGTGCCAGCGGCCGTGGCGTGCCGGCCGGTGCCTATGCCGTCGATGCGGAGGACGGCATCTTCTTCCGCTGCGCCACGTCCGAGCGCGGCTTCAAGGGCGGCACCGTGACAGCCAAGGTGCGGGCCGTGCGTGTCACGGCCAAGCCCAAGCACCGCGTGTTGGAACTGGACCGCTGCGCCGAGGTCGCCGTCGCCGCACCCGTGTCGGCACCGCCCCCTGCCCGGACTGCGGCGCCGGCGGCCGCCCCCGTCACCGCGGCGCCCGCGCCGGCGGCCAGCTCGTCCGCCAAGGGCTCGGGCACGCGCGGGGCCGGCAAGCCGGGCATGGATGCCAACGGCAACGTGGTCGACTCCACCAAGGTCGAATCGGGCAGCGGCATCACCGTCAAGGGCATCAACGACTACGAAGGCGAGATCACCGGCAACCCGGCTGCCAACAGCAAGTTCACCAAGCTGCAGATCGGCATGCCGGTGCGCCAGGTCACCGACCTGATCGGCCCGCCCACCGACCAGGGCGCCTACATGACCGGCAAGGCCTGGATCCCCTTCTACTTCGGCGGCGACCGCCACCGCTTCGAGATGACCTACAAGGGCCAGGGCCGCCTGATCTTCGCGGGTGGCGGCATGGGCGACTTCACCAGTGGCTACCTGATCTGGATCATTCACAACGCCAGCGAGCCTGGATACCGGTAAGCACCCCCCAGGCCGCTGACGCGGCCTGAGGTGCCGCCCCAAGGCGACGCGCAACATGCGTGCCGGACCCCTGAGACGTCCGAGGCTCGCCCAAGGGCGGCCTTGAGCCCCTCTCCCCTCGCGGGAGAGGGGTTGGGGAGAGGGGGCGCGCGTCTCGAAGCCGCCGTGGGCCTTGCGATCGCTGCTGCCCCTCTCCCCCGCCCTCTCCCGCGAGGGGAGAGGGAGCGACGTCTTTCTCTGAGGCTGCAGCAACGCGCTTGCAGCCGGTGCTGGCCAGGGGGCATGGGCCGCGCACCGCGCGGCGGAACCGCCGAAAGAAGTCGAGCCGGCCTCAGCCGCGCGGCGCGTCCAGGTCCGCCCCGTCCGCCCGCAGCCTCTGCTGCAGCGCGGGCACATCGACCTCCGCGAAGCGGCCCGCGCCCAGGTGCGCGGCGGCGGTGCCGGCGGCCTGGCCCATCGCGAAGCAGCCGCCGCTGGCGCGGGCGGCCGACTGTCCCTCATGGGTCATGCTGGCGCAGCGGCCGGCCACCAGCAGGTTGTCCACGCCCTGCGGCACCAGCATGCGCCAGGGCAGGTGGTGGTAGGCGTTGTCGGCGTCGCGTGGAAAGCCCCATTCGATGCGGCCGTCGGCATGCAGCTCCATGGGCCAGGCGCTGAGGCCGATCACGTCGTCGAACTGGGCCGAGCCCAGGATGTCTTCCGCCGCCAGTGCATAGAGGCCGCGGATGCGCCGGGTCTCGCGGATGCCCACCTGGGGTGCGATCTCCACGATGGCCGACTGCGCGAAGCCCGGGATCTCGGCCTTGAGGAAGCGGTGGAACTCGGCGATCTGCCGCCGGCCCTCCAGCTCGCCCGCGCTCAGCTCGCGCGCATCCACGCCGTTCATCGCCCGGCCTTCGGCATTGCGGATCTGCGTGACGTTGACCCGCCATTCGCGCGGATCGATGTTGGGCCGCAGGATCGCGCCTTCGCGCGCGAAGCGGTACTCGCCCGGCTTGGCGGCCTTGACGCGCTCGATCCAGTCGTTGATGGCCTTGAACTCGCCCACCGCCGCCAGCGCCGGCCCGGCATCGACCTGGCCGACGCGGAACATGGTGGTGGGAAAGAGCCCGCTGCCATGGCCGTCACCCACCTCGAAGGGCACGCCGGCGAAGGCCGCCACGTCGGCATCGCCGCTGGCATCGACGAAGGCCGCGGCGCGGATCGCCTGCCGGCCCGACTTGGTCTCGACCACCAGCGCAGCGATGCGGGCACCGTCCATCACCACGGCCGCGGCCCAGGCATGGAAGAGCAGGTCCACGCCCACATCGGCCAGCAGCTGGTCGGCGGCGCACTTGTACGCCGAGGTGTCGTAGGAGCGCACACGGATGCGGCCTTGCATGCCGTCCTGCGGCTGGTTGAGGCCGCCCAGTGCGTCGATGCGCGCCAGCAGCTCGTCGGCCACGCCGCGCACCAGCCGCTGCATCTCGCCGCTGCGCCGGCCGTAGAGGCCCGCGAAGTTGGTCACGCCGCCGGCCGTGCCCATGCCGCCGAGGAAGCCGTAGCGTTCCACCAGCAGCGTGCGGGCGCCATGGCGCGCCGCGCTCACCGCCGCCGCGATGCCCGCCGGTCCGCCGCCGACGACCACGACGTCCCATTCGCCGAAGAGGGGGAGGGTGCGGGCGGGTTCCTGAAGAGTTGTCATGTGTTCCATGTGTTTGGGCACGCGGCCTGGAGGAGAAGGCCGAATGCACTTCCGCGGTTCAGCCGGTGGTGGGGCCGGCGTCTCCGCGCCATCAGGTGGGAAGAGCACGTTTGCTGGCCGGCATCCGCCATTCGTCGATGCGGTTGGCCTGCTCCATGTAGAAGACCGGATAGGGAAAGCGCTTGGCCTTGCACGGAACGACGGGTTCTGCCTTCATCGGGCGGTGCGGGCCGCCTTGCCCTTGGCGCCGACCTTCGCGCGTAGCTTGTCGAAGTAGTTGGGCGTGACCGCCTCACCCGAGAGCGAGGCCGCGCCCGCCAGCAGCATGGCGCGTAAGCGCACGCGATCCTGGTCGCGCTGGATCAGTTCGCGCACGTACTCGCTGCTGATGCCGAAGCCGTGCTCTCCCAACGGGGTATCCACGAAGGCCTTGAGGCTGTCGGTCAGGGAGATGTTCATCGTGCTCATGGGACTACTTTGACGGCTTTGGCAAAAGTGGCGAAGAGGGCCGGTGGCCACCTCGCTGCAGGTTCATGGCGGGCTCAGCAGATCGGGCCGATGGGTACGCAGCCAGCGCTGCGCGTGCGCGAGCAGGCGTGTGGCCTGTTCGACGCAGGCCTGCAGCGTGGGGGCGGAGACGGGGTCGCCCTCGTAGTCGCTGACGTTGCGCTGCCGTCGCAAGGCGTCGAGGACGATGATGTCCGGCTGGGGCACGGCCATCGTGAGCCCCAGGCTCTGGATCGCGGTCTGGTGGTGGCCAGGCTTGCTGGTCACGGTGCGGTAGCCATTGGCCCACAGGGCCAGCATGGCGCACTGCATGATGCACTTGTAGGCGGCATCGAAGCGGTTGTCCGTGCTCACCTGGCTGACGCCAGCGTCGTCCAGATTGCGGCGTGCCGCCTGCAGCAGCTTGGCGATGCTTCCCGCATCAGGCTGGTGGGCTTGCAGCTGCCCGATCGCCTGCAAGTTCTGCAAGCTCATGCGCGCCTCCCTTCACGAACAATTTGGGCTTGGCCATGATGTCCCGCGCGAACGCGTCCCCGGCGTTCAGCCTGGCCGCGAACTCATCGGGCCGGTACAGCACCGTGTTGACCTCCCGCCCCAGCGTCGCATGCAGGGGAAAGACGGCCTGGGCCAGCTCCATGAAGCCGACCGTGCCCAGCACCAGCACGTCCACGTCGCTGCCCGCTGACGCCGTACCGCTGGCCATTGAGCCGAACACCAGCGCCAGCAGGATCTGCTCGTCCAGCGGCGCCAATGCCTCCTGCAGGGCGGGCACCACACCATGGGTCTTGCGGAACATGGCCGCCAGGTCGCCGAAGAGGGGATGGTCCGTGTTGGCTTGGTAGCGCACCTGGTTGCCCTGCTCGCTGCGCACCAGCAGACCTGTCTGGCCCAGCTTGTCCAGCTCGCGCGCCAGCGTGCCGGCATGGCTGTCCGTCAGCCGCGCCAGTTCACGCAGATGGAAGCCTGCCTGTGGCTGCAGCAGCAGCGTGGCCAGCACCCGCTGCCGGGCGCTTGGGAAAAGCACGTCCATCAAGGGGGTGTTGCTCATTGGGCGACGATTGTTGCCAAAAAGGCGACAGGGGGCAAGCCACGGCGGACGCCGGCGTACGGGAGCCGATCCGGACGCACAGCCCTTCGACGCTCACGCATGACCAGCATGTCTCCTCAGCTGCCGAGGACGAAGCGCGCCTGCTCCCGGCGCAGCATCTGGTAAGGGTTCACAAAGTCGATGCCCAAGCCGACGCACACATTGGGAATCTTGATTCGCTTGAGCGTCGGCGACGGAACTTCGTGCGTCACCACGGTGTGATGGCCGGCCAAGGCCGCAGCGATGAGCCAGAAATCTGCGACCTGCAGGAAGGTGCTGATGGCCGCCGGCTCGAACCCCTGTTGCACGACCCAGGCACTGACGGCTGGCGCCGCAGCCAGCACGGAGGCATCGGTCGGAACAAAGAATGCAGCGCCCCGAGAATGCATCGCCCCGCCCATCGGCCCATTCAGCCAGTTCGTCGGCCCCGGCCAGCAGCTCATCGCCTACTTGCCGGATGCTATGCAAGGTGCCGGTTGCATGCGAACGTGTCAGCCAGTCCCAGAACGCCGGGCAGAAGTCGAACCCGTACTGCAGGTTCTTGGCCTGGATGAACACGTTGGCGTCCAGCAGGTAGGCCATCAGGTCGGGAACCCCAGGGTCCGCCCCAGTTCGTTGAAGGTGCCGGGCTTGACGATGCCCAGCATGCGGAAGGCGTCCCGGTAGAGCGTCCGGCCTTCCAGCGTGCTGGCCACCAGGGTCTGCGCGAACCGTCGGCCCACACGGGCAACAGTGGTGCGATAGAAGTCGCCGCCGCCCGTACTGCGGATGGCCAACGCCTGGAGCCGCGCCTCTTCGGCCCGGTAGGCGGCCCAGAAAGTGGCGCGGTCCAGCCATCCCACGTCGTGCATACGGCGCAGCAACACCAGGGTGCTGACCTTGAAGTGCTTGGCCAACCGTTTCATTGCGGTCTCCAACGCCTCCCCGGGCAGCAGGGCTGCCTGGAAGTCCTCGTCCGGCACCAGCAGTTGGGCGGCCACCTGGTTGCACCACCTCTCCACGGCATGCGGTGGCGTCTCGGCCAGCGGTGCGTCCGACACGGCCGTCTGTCCCAGCCAGAGATGCGCCAGTTCGTGCGCCAACGTGAACATCTGGGCCGACTTGCTGTCTGTGCCATTGATGAACACCAGTGGCGCAATCGCGTCGGCCAGTGCAAAGCCGCGGAACTCCTGTGGGTCGAGCGGACGGTTGTTGTTGTTCATCACCACGCCGCTGACCATCACCATCACGCCGGCTTGCTCGGCCTGGGCAATGAACAGGCGCAAGGCTTCGGTCCAGGTGGGGCACTCGCGGCGCGCCTGAATGCTGAAGCCCAGTTGGTGACGGATGGCACTGGCGGCCTCTGCGGGCTGGGTGGCGATGGTCAGGCTGCCCACGAAAGGCAGCGGCGCTTCGCCGTTGACCATGGCTTCGTCGCGGTACCAGGTCTGCCGGGCCTGGCAGGCGTAGATCACATCCAGCAGGTCGGCGCTGAGGCGCGGTGCGCCAGTGCCCAACGTCCGGAAGTCCGGAATGGGCAGGGTCTCTTGCGGGGGCACCGGAAGAAAGAAGAAGCCGAGCGGCGCATGGGTGGCCTGCGCGTACTGCTCCAGCTGGCGCAAGGTGGGCTGCAGCTGGCCCGCTTCCCAGCGGGCCAGCTGAGGAAAGCGCGCGTCCAACGTTGCCGCATCCAACCGGGCGCGCTGGCGCGCCCAGGCAAAGAGTGGGGGTTGGACGGGGACGCGGAGCATGGATTAAAGCTTAGCGTGGTATCTCAGCTGAGCAGCTGCGATGGGGGCTCAAAGTGGCAGAGACCGAATCGGCCCACTCAAAGCTTTTTCGAGCCGGTCCGCTGTTTGTGCCAGCCACCGCTGGATGTCCGGCCACTCTGACTCCGGCGAGCGCCAGCCGCCCCCGTCAGGCATGTCCACGTGGATGCGGCTGCTGATTTTCTCGGGCAACTCGTCCCACACCAGCGCATTTCCGAAGGCCGCTTCGATCGCTGCCTTTTGCTGCAGCAGCGCGTGGAACGCCATCTTGTTGGCCTGCGCGTTGTCCCTCCCAAGTCGAATCCCGCATTCGACGCGTGCACGGTCTTCCGTGAGGGAGACCGTGAGCGCGAACCCAGAGCGGCCAACGCCTCCCGAAAGCCAATGGTCGGTCGTAGCAGTGCGCTGCGCGAACAACTGAGTGTGCGCTGTCGATGTCTGAATGAACTGAGTCCAGAAGCGCTTGATCAGCTCCTGTCGCTTTGTCTTGACCTTTCGGGTCTCCTCGGCCTGCTCGCGAATCTTGATCTCGTAGTCCGCCGCTTCTGGAAGCGGAATGATCTGAGCGGCATCCACCAGCAACTGCTCCCCGAGCTTGTAAGGCCTCAGCCGGATGCAGCGGATGTCCAAGCCCTGACGGTTGAGCCATATGACGGATGTGGTGATCTCCTGCGAAAAGTCGGCCGCCGCCAGGATGATGCGAACCTCCCCCGTCAATTCGGCTTCGTCCACCGAGTCCAGTCCCAGGAACTCGAGCACACTCGTACGTGCTTCTTCGACAGTTTCTTCCGTCCCGAGCGTCTCGTGGCGAGCCGCGATGGCTTGGTCCAAGGTCATGCTGGAAACCATGGCCGCATACCGTATGGCTTGCAGATCCATGTGCCCGCCGTCTGACGTCCGCTTGAGTTCCACCACGACCAGGGTGCCGGTCTTGTCCAAGCACAGCAGATCAATGCGGCGCTGGCTGTCCTGCCATTGGCCGAACTCCTCGCGCAGCACCAGCAGATCCTCGCCCAGCGGGGAGGTGTCCCGATGCAGCATTGCTTGAAGGTGCTTGCGTTCCAGCATGCCCTCTTGCGCGAAGGTCGTAAGGGGAACGGCTTTGAGTTGTTGATCGTGAACGACGAAGAGAGTCATTGATGCGGCGCCCCAAATAGACATGGACGAACGCAGAGGCCGAGCACTCGCGGCCCCTGCGTCGCGGCTGGCTTCTTACTGCAGCTTGATCCCGCGCGCCTGAATGATCTTGGTCATGATCGCCGCCTCTTCCTGCACGCGCAGGCGCATGCCTTCGGGCGAGGTGCCGACCGGTTGCCAGCCCTTGTCGAAGAGCTGCTGGCGCACCTCGGGGTTCTTCATGATGACCGCGATCTCCTTCGTGATGCGGGCCTTGGCCTCGGGCGACAGGCCGGCGGGGCCGAGCAGGGCGGTCCACACCTCCAGGTTGAAGTCGCGCACCCCGATGTCGGCCAGGGGCGGGTACTCCGGCGCCAGGGTGCTGCGGCCACTGGTCAGGCCGATGGCCTTGAGCTTGCCGGCCTTGACCTGCGGAATGGCGATGGCCGGCGGCACCAGGGCCAGTTGCAGCTGGCCGCCGATCATGGCGGTCACCACCTGCGGGTTGCCGGCGTAGGGCACGTGCGTGGCGTCCATGCCGGGGATGCGGTTCTTGAGCAGCTCCATGCCTAGGTGGCCCACCGAGCCCACGCCCACCGAGCCGTAGTTCCACTGGGTGCCCGAGGCGCGCGCCGCGGCCAGGAAGTTCTTGCCGGTGGGGATGTCGTTGCTGGCCACCAGCACCAGCGGCGCGGTGGCGATCAGCGAGAGGTAGCTGAAGTCCTTGGCCGGGTCGTACGGCAGCTTGGAATACAGCATCTTCGACGACGTGAGGTTGCCGTTGATGACGATGCCCAGCGTGTGGTCGTCGGTGGCCTTGGCCACGGTGTCGGCCGCGATGTTGCCGGAGGCGCCGGGCTTGTTGTCCACCACCACCGGCTGGCCCAGGGCCTTGGCCAGCGGCTCGGCCAGCACGCGGGCAGCGATGTCGGGCGTGGAGCCGCCCGGAAAGCCCACCACCAGGCGGATCGGCTTGGTGGGCCAGGCGGCAGCGGTCTGGGCCTGCGCACCGCCAGCGGCCAGCAGGGCACAGGCGGTGGCGAGAAGGGTTCTGCGTGCAATCGACATGGGGATCGGTCAGGTGCCGGAAAGCTGAAGAGGCGCCGAGTCTAGGGGGCTTGGGGGGCGCCTGCTTGTCACCTCAATCCAGGCTGATGTTCCCGCGCCGCACCAGCTCGCCGTAGACCTTGGACTTGATCTCGGCCTGGCGCGCGATCTCTTCCGGCGACCAGTCCAGCGGCTCGAAGGCGAAGGTGTCGAAGCGGGCGCGGATCTCGGGGTCGGCAATCACCTTGGCCACGTCGGCATTGATCTTCTTCTTGACCGCGTCCGGCACACCCTTGGGTGCCAGCAGCGACACGAAGGAGTTGACCTCCAGCTCGGCCGGTCCGCCCGACTCGGCCATGGTGGGCACGTCGGGCATCTGCGGCACGCGCTTCTTGGCGGCCACGGCGAGGTACTTGAGCTTGCCGGCCTTGTAGATGCCCTGGCTCGACGGAATGCTGGCGAAGGCCCACGGCACCTCGCCCGTGCCCACGTTGGCGTACAGCTGCGACACCTCGCGGTAGGGCGCATGGTTCATCTGCGTGCCGGTGAGCGCATCGAGCTGCTGGCCGCCCAGGTGGCCCGGGCTGCCCACGCCCCAGGAGCCGTAGGTGATCTGGCCCGGCTTGGCCTTGGCTTCAGCGATCAGGTCGCTCATCGACTTCCACTTCGACTCGCTGCTCACCGCCACGAAGAAGGGCGTGCGAAAGAGGGCGGCCACGGGGTCGAAATGCTGCAGCGTCACGAAGTTGCGCGACTTGTACAGGTGCGGCAGGGCGGCCAGGTGCTCACTGTCGAACTGGATCAGCGTGTAGCCATCGGGCTGGGCGCGGCGTGCCGCGTCGATGGCGATGAAGCCGCCGCCGCCGGGCTTGTTGTCGATGGTCACGCGCTGGTTCCAGAGCTTGCCCAGCTTGTCGCTGACCAGGCGCAGCACGGCGTCGGGGCCGCTGCCGGCGGCGAAGGGCGTGACGATGGTCACCGGCTTCGTGGGGTAGTCGGTGGCGGCCTGGGCGAAGGCCAGGGGTGCGGCCAGCAGGGTGGCGAGGGCGGGAACAAGGTACTTCAAGGATGTCTCCGGGCTGTTGTTGTGGAGGAAGAAAAAGACGCGAGGGTGCCTAAATGGGTGACAGCAAAAATGGGACGGCATGCCCAATGCAGGTTGGTGAACCAGGGGCCGTTCGGGCTGAGCCTGTCGAAGCCAGGGCGTGCGCGGGGTAAAGCCCCTCGACCCTCGGGACAGGCCAAGCCCAGGACGCACGGGTCACGGACGGGCATTGGCGGCAGGCGCGCTTCAGTCCACCTGCATGCGGTACTGGTTCAGCGCCTCGAAGATCGGTGCATCGCCGAAGCGGAACAGGTCCAGCGAGGCCGCCTGCGCATCGCAGCTGGCCGAGAAGGGTTGCCAGGAGGGCACGACGAACAGGTCGCCGCGCTGCACGTGCCAGGTCCTGTCGCCCACCGTCACGCTGCCGGTGCCATCGAAGACCTGCCAGACCGAGCCGCCCACCTCGCGCCAGGTGCGGGTGCGGCCACCGGCGCGCACGCGGTGCATCTCGCAGCGCATGGTCGGCAGCACGTCGCGGCCCGTACCCGGGTGGGTGAAGCGCACGGCGGCATGGCCTGCGCTCAGCACGCCGGGGTGGCCTTCGTCCTCCAGCGCCAACTGGTCGGCCAGGGCGCGGTCGGTGTCGGCCCAGCGGTAGGCCAGGAGCGGCGTGGCGGGCGTGTCGGCCGGCTGCGAGAGCGGGCGCAGGCCCGGATGGCCCCACAGCCGCTCGGAGCGGGAGCGCTCGGGCGTGCCGCATTCGGCCTCGCTCAGCTGGTCGCGGCCATGCTCGAAGAACTGCGACTCGGTGTAGTACGCGAAGGGGATGTCCAGCCCGTCGATCCAGGCCATGGGCTCGGTGGCGGCGTTGTGGTGGGCATGGAAGTTCCACGCCGCCTGCGGCAGGAAGTCGCCGCGCGCCATGCGCACCGCATCGCCGTTGACCACGGTCCACACGCCTTCGCCTTCGACCACGAAGCGGAAGGCGTTCTGCGTGTGGCGGTGCTCGGGCGCATGTTCGCCGGGCATCAGGTACTGGATGGCGGCCCACAGCGTGGGCGTGGCGTAGGGCTGGCCGCCCAGCGCCGGGTTGGCCAGGGCGATGGCCCGGCGCTCGCCGCCGCGGCCCACCGGCACCAGCTGGCCGGCCTCGGCCGCCAGCTGCTTGAGCCGCTCCCAGCGCCACAGGTGCGGCGCGGCCTTGCTGCGCGGATGCGGCGGCATCAGGCTGCCGATCTGGGTCCACAGGGGCACCAGCAGCTCTTCCTCGAAGCCGCGGTAGAGCTGGCTCAGGGCGGGCGTGGGCTCGGGCTGGCCGGGGGCGGCCACGGCCTGCAGCCGCACGGGGGAGGGAAGGGTGTCGATCACGGCAGCCATGTGAGGGGTCTCCTGGGAGTTTCACCCTCTCCCGCTGGGAGAGGGCAGGGGTGAGGGCCGGCGGCGGTGGCACGGCTGCAGCGGGTAAGAGGCCCGGGGCCCCTCACCCAGCCTCTCCCCAGCGGGGAGAGGAGCAGGTCCGCGCCCTGCATCATGCCGCGGGGCCGATGGCCAGGGCGATCTCGCCCACGCCCTGTACGTGGCCGGTGATGCGGTCGCCGGTCTTGACCGGGCCCACGCCTTCGGGCGTGCCGGTGTAGATCAGGTCGCCGGGCTGCAGGTGGTAGTACTTCGACAGGTCCTCGATCAGCTCGGGGATGTTCCAGATCAGCTTGTCGAGGTCGGACTTCTGCTTGGTCTCGCCGTTGACCTGCAGCGCGATCTCGCCCTGCGACAGCACGGTGCCGGCCAGGGGCACGACCTCGGAGCAGACGGAGGACTGCTCCACGTCCTTGCCCAGGTCCCAGGGACGGCCTTTGTCGCGGGCCACCAGCTGCAGGTCGCGGCGGGTCATGTCCAGGCCGCAGGCATAGCCGTAGATCAGGCGGCCGGCGTCTTCGCGTGCCACGCGAAAGCCCGCGGCGCCGATGACCACCACCAGTTCCATCTCGAAGTGGAAGTTCTGCGTGCCGGGCGGGTAGGCGACGGTGGCGCCGGATCCGACCAGCGTCGAGGGCGCCTTGGTGAAGTAGAAGGGCTGCTCCACCGACTTGTCGACGGGGCGGCCCATCTCCACCGCATGGGCGTGGTAGTTGCGGCCGACGAAGAAGAGGCGGTTCACCGGCAGGCGGCGGCTGTCGCCGCGCACGGGCAGGGAGGCGACGGGTGGTGGGGTCCAGAGGTAGTCGGTCATGGGGTGACGAGGGGGAGGATGAACAGGTGGGGGCGGCGCTTCGACAGGCTCAGCGCGAACGGTGTTGGGTTGGTTCGGCGCGAACTGGCGGGTTGGCTCGGCGCGTGAGGTGTTTATTGGGCTCAGCGTGGACGTTTGGGGTCGGCTCCCTCTCCCGCGAGGGAAGAGGGGCTTGGGCACGGGCGTGACCGACGTTGATTCATGTCTTCGGGTCGACGTGCGTCATGCGTCGAGGCACGTGGATTCGGTCCACCCATACAGCCACTCCATCGCGTCATAGAAGCGCTCTGGCGTGCGGCCCTTCCACAGGTCGTTGCGCACCAGCCGCTCCACGCCCTTGGCGTGGAAGATGCGGCCCATCTCGCGCGCCGACAGCACCACGCGGGCGGTGCGAGCCACGCGCGAGCGCTGGTAGAGCGCAAAGGCCTTGTCCCACTGGTTGTCGTTCGCGCGCAGGGCTTCGCCCAGCGTCACGGCGTCTTCCATGGCCATGCAGGCGCCCTGCGCCAGGTACTGCAGCGTGGGATGGGCGGCGTCGCCCAGCAGCGCGGCCCGGCCGAAGACCCACTGCCCGATGGGCTCGCGGTCGGCCGTGGCCCAGCGCTTCCAGTCCTTCGGCAGGTCGATCAGCTGGCGGGCGCGGGCGCAGATGCCCTCGAAGTAGCTCTGCACCTCTTCGCGGCTGCCTTCGCGCACGCTCCACTCCTCCTGCTCGCGGCTGTGGAAGGTGACGACCACGTTGTACTGCTCGCCGCCGCGCAGCGGGTAGTGCACCAGATGGCAGTTGGGCCCCACCCAGATGCTGGCGGCGTTCCACTGCAGGTCGGGCGGAAAGTCGGCGCGGTCCACCACGGCGCGGTAGACCACATGGCCCGACACGCGGGCATCGTCGCCCACGTACTGCCGCCGCACCGCCGACTTGACGCCGTCCGCGCCGATCAGTGCGCAACCGCGGAAAGTGCGGCCGTCGCTGCTGACCACCGTCACGCCCTCGTCGTCCTGCGCGATGCGCTGCACCTGCGTGGCGGTGGCGATCTCCACCCGGCCGGTGGCATGGGCGCCTTCGAGCAGCGAGCCGTGCACGTCGGCGCGGTGGATGACGGCATAGGGGTTGCCGAAGCGCTGGCGGAAGGCCTCGCCCGTGGGGATGCGGCCCACCAGCGTCTCGTCCAGCGCGTCGTGCATCACCATCTCGTCGGTGTAGACGGCGCGGCCGCGGGCGATCTCGCCGATGCCCAGCGCGTCGAAGGCCGCGAAGGCATTGGGCCCGAGCTGAATGCCGGCGCCGATCTCGCCCAACTGGGCGGCCTGCTCCAGCACCATCACGTCGAAGCCGCGGCGCACCAGTGCCAGCGCGGCGGCGATGCCGCCGATGCCGCCGCCGGCCACCAGGACCGGCAGGGAAGAGGAAGAAGTGGATGCGCGTGGGGATGCTGCGAGGGATGCCATGCCTGTCTCCGGCTGTTCTGGATTGATGCCTGTCAATGCCGCGGATTGTTCGCAGACCCCACTATTGCCTCAAGCACTGTGGCCGATACTCGGCATCGCGTTTTTCGATAGTGGGGTGCGCGCATGTCCAAGCTGGACCTGGAATGGCTCAAGGTGTTCGACGAGGTCTGGCAGACCGCCAGCGTCTCCAAGGCGGCCGAGCGCCTGGGCATCGCACAGGCGGCGGCCAGCACGGCGCTCAACAAGCTGCGCGCGCATTTCGACGACCGCCTGTTCGAGCGCACGGCCCTGGGCATGCAGCCCACACCGCATGCGCAGAAGATCCAGCCCGCCCTGCGCGAGGCGCTGGCGCAGATCGAGCGCGCCCGCGCCAGCCGCGAGGTGTTCGACCCCGCCACGGCGAAGCGGCGCTTTCGCGTCTGCCTCACGGACATCAGCGAGGTGGTGCTGCTGCCCCGCCTGCTGGATCACCTGGGCCGCGAGGCGCCTGGCGTGCAGGTGGAGACCGAGATCGTCTCCGCCGCCAGCGCGCGCCGGCTGGAGGATGGCGAGGTGGACCTGGCCGTGGGCTTCATGCCGCAGCTGGAGGCCGGCTTCTACGGCCAGACCCTGTTCCGCCAGAACTTCGTCTGCCTGGTGGCCAAGCACCATCCACGCATCGGTGCCAAGCTCACCCGCAAGGCCTTCGCGGACGAGTCGCATGCGGTCATCGCTTCGTCGGGCACGGGCCATGCCATCGTGGACAAGACCATCGCCCGGGCGGGCATCGAGCGCAAGGTGGCGGTGCGGCTGTCCAGCTTCCTGGGCGTGGCGCGCATCGTGGCGCAGACCGAGCTGGTGGTGATCGTGCCGCGCGTGCTGGGCCAGATCCTGGCCACGCAGGAGCCGGTGCGCATCATCGAGCCGCCCTTCGCGCTGCCGGCCTATGCGGTCAAGCAGCACTGGCACGCGCGCTTCCACGCCGACGATGGCAACGCCTGGCTGCGGCGCACGCTGGCGCAGCTGTTCGGCGGCGGGGCGGCGCCCGGATAATCCGCGGCTCCACCCCACTGTCACCTGCGAGACTCGCCGTCATGTCCTCCATCGTCCTGCGCTTCCTGGCCGAACCCAGCACCGTCAACTTCGGCGGCAAGGTCCACGGCGGCACCGTCATGAAGTGGATCGACGAGGCGGGCTATGCCTGCGCCACGGGCTGGTCGCACAACTACTGCGTCACGGTGTTCATCGGCAGCATCCGCTTCCACCGGCCGATCATGATCGGCGACCTGGTCGAGGTGGAGGCCCGCATGGCCTACACCGGCACCACCAGCATGAACATCTCGGTCGAGGTGCGCAGCGGCGACCTGAAGGGCGGCAAGATGGTCCGCACCACCGAATGCCTGATCGTCTTCGTGGCGGTCGACTCGCACGGCCGGCCGCTGCCCATTGACGCCTACCAGCCCAACACCCCCGGCGAGATCGCCCTGGCCGAGCGCGCCCGCGCCCACCTCGACGCCGCCCGCAAGGTGGCCGACGCGCCGCCGCCCAGCCTGAGCGGATCGGTGGACTGAACCGCCTCCAGGGCCGCAGCGCTTCGACAAGCTCAGCGCGAACGGTGGAAAACCCGGCGAAGGGCCAATGCAAGTCAGTTAGCCCGTTCGCCCTGAGCTTGTCGAAGGGTCGAAGGGCTTGCGCCAGGCTTCGACAAGCTCAGCCCGAACGGACTTTGGTTGACTGAGTGGCATGGGGCGAAGGGCGAAGGGCGAAGAACCCGCTCACCCCCACCCGTTCGGGCTGAGCCTGTCGAAGCCGGGGCGCGCCCCTTGTCCCTAGGGTTTTCCCGGGAGATCGCGTCCGGCGCGCCGGACGCGCCCGCCGCCCCGAGTCCGGCAGCGACCCGGTCGTGCGCCGGGGAGTCCAGAAAAGATCTTTAAGAACAACGACTTGCATCGCCTCCGCCGCCCGTCCGGGCTGGCACCCTCCTTGCGCTAAGCAGCGGCCGCCATCGATGGCGCCCTTTCCGCCACGGAGACACCCCAGGAGCCCGCATGCAAGACCCCACACCCACCCGCCGCCAGCCGCTTTACCGGTCCCTCTATTTCCAGGTCATCGTCGCCATCGTCATCGGCGTGCTCCTGGGCCACTTCTATCCCGCCCTCGGCACCGACATGAAGCCGCTGGGCGACGGCTTCATCAAGCTCATCAAGATGATCATCGCGCCGATCATCTTCTGCACCGTGGTGGTCGGCATCGCGGGCATGGAGGACATGAAGAAGGTCGGCAAGACCGGCGGCTACGCCCTGCTGTACTTCGAGATCATGAGCACCGTGGCGCTGATCATCGGCCTGATCATCGTCAACGTGGTCAAGCCCGGCGCGGGCATGAACGTGGACCCGGCCTCGCTCGACACCAAGGCCATCGCGGCTTACACCGCCCCGGGCAAGATGCAGAGCACGACCGACTTCCTGCTCGCCATCATCCCCAACACGGTGGTGGACGCTTTTGCCAAAGGCGAGATGCTGCAGGTGCTGCTGGTGGCCGTGCTCTTCGGCTTCGCGCTGCACCGCTTCGGCGGCCGCGGCACGCTGGTGTTCGACATGATCGAGAAGTCCTCGCACGTGCTCTTCGTCATCGTCGGCTACATCATGAAGGTCGCCCCCATCGGTGCCTTCGGCGCCATGGCCTTCACCATCGGCAAGTACGGCGTGGGCTCGCTCAAGCAGCTGGCCTTCCTGATGGGCACCTTCTATGCCACCTGCTTCGTCTTCGTGTTCCTGGTGCTGGGCATCGTGGCGCGGGTGCACGGCTTCAGCATCTGGAAGCTGGTCAAGTACATCAAGGAAGAACTGCTGATCGTGCTGGGCACCAGCAGCTCCGAGGCCGCGCTGCCGCGCATCATGGCCAAGCTGGAGAACCTGGGCGTGCGCAAGTCCACCGTCGGCCTGGTGGTGCCCACGGGCTACTCCTTCAACCTGGACGGCACCTCGATCTACCTGACCATGGCCGCAGTCTTCATCGCCCAGGCCACCAACACCCAGCTGGACATCACGCACCAGATCACGCTGCTGCTGGTGCTGCTGCTCACCTCCAAGGGCGCTGCCGGCGTCACGGGCAGCGGCTTCATCGTGCTGGCGGCCACGCTGTCGGCCGTGGGCCACGTGCCGGTGGCCGGCCTGGCGCTGATCCTGGGCATCGACCGCTTCATGAGCGAGGCCCGCGCCCTGACCAACCTCGTGGGCAACACCGTCGCCTCGGTGGTGGTCGGCAAGTGGACCGGCGACCTCGACGAAAGCCGCATGCACGAGGTGCTGAACAACGAGAGCACGCTCGAAGCCGACGCACCCGAGCAGGTGCTCGACGCCACCACCGCGCGCTTTCCCACTTGATGGTCCACCCCCAGGCTGCGCGCTGCGCGCTCCGCCACCCCCCTTCGAGGGGGCACATCCAGCGGCCCGGCAAAGCCGGTTCCGCGGATGTTCCCGCATGGCCTGCTCCGCGGCCGGCCGATGGTTGCGGCGAACGCTGAAACCAAGCCCAGTCGGCGCCAGCCGCCGGCCGCCACGGCCATACTCGCGCCGTGGCATCCAACTCCCCAGGGGCGCGACGCGCCCCTTTTTCTTTTGCGCCGGCGGCGACCGCGCGCGCCCGCCTCGGTCCGGCGCTGGCCGTGCTCGCCCTGGTGGCGCTGGCCGCCTGGGGCGCCTACGCCCTGGCGCTGCGCATCGGCCTGGACCGTCTGGGCGAGGCGGCCGACCACCGGCTGGACATGGAGGTCGGTCGCATCGAGGCCGAGCTGGCCCGCTTCGACTACCTGCCCGCACTGCTGGAGACCTCGCCCCAGGTGCAGCAGCTGCTGGCCAGCCCCTTCGATCCCGCGCTGCGCGCGCAGGCCAGCCACTACCTGCATGCGCTCAACGCCATCGCCGGGGCCGAGACGCTGTACGTGCTGGAGCCCGGCGGCGTGGCGGCCGCCGCCAGCGACGATGGCCAGCTCGGCACGCCCGCCGGCCAGAACCTGTCGTACCGGCCCTACCTGCGTGAAGCCCTGGCCGGTGGGCGCGGGCGCTTCTACGGCATCGGCGTGACCAGCCGCGTGCCCGGCTACTACCTGGCCTATGCGCTGCCGCGGGGCGGCCCCGTGCGCGGCGTGGCCACGGTCAAGATCGACCTGCGTCCCGCGGCGCTGGCCTGGCGCCAGTTGCCCGGCGAGATGCTGCTGCTGGACGAGCACCAGGTCGCCATCCTGGCCTCGCGCGAGGACTGGAAGTACCGCCCCATCGTGCCGCTGCCCGAGGCCGAGCGGGCCGAGGCCGCCACCTCGCGCCGCTACGGCGATGCCCCGCTCACGCCCCTGTCGTGGCGCATGGCCGGCGACGGCCCGCTGGAGCCCGGCCCGGTGCGCGAGGTGCGCCTGGACGGCCGCAGCTACGCCGCCACGGTGCACCGCCTGGATGCCGGCCGCTGGCGCCTGGTGCTGCTGAGCGACCAGGGGCCCGTGCGGGCCGTCGCCGCGGCGGCGGCGGGCGGTGCCGCGCTGGCCGCCGCCGCCCTGCTGCTGGGTCTGCTCGTGCTGCGCCAGCGCC
The DNA here is from genome assembly GCF_021401245.1 of Pseudacidovorax sp. NFM-22. Taxonomy (GTDB): domain Bacteria; phylum Pseudomonadota; class Gammaproteobacteria; order Burkholderiales; family Burkholderiaceae_C; genus Xenophilus. Next base: position 148,104 of record NZ_JACBFY010000009.1, on the reverse strand, counting down.
GCCGGCTGGTGCGCCAGCAGCTGGCCAGCCGCGCCGCGCTGCAGGCCGCCAACGATTCGCTGGAACGCCGCGTGCAGGAGCGCACCGCCGAGCTGCGGGCCACGCAGGCCGAGCTGGTCCACGCCGGCCAGCTCGCGGTGCTCGGGCAGATGTCGGCTGGCATGGTGCACGAGCTCAACCAGCCGCTGGCGGCGCTGCACACCCTGTCGGACAACGCGGTGCTGCTGCTGGAGCGCGGCCGCAGTGACGACGCCCGCGCCAACCTCACGCGCATCGCGCAGCTGGTGCACCGGCTCGGCCGCCTCACGGCGCAGCTCAAGGTCTTCGCCCACAAGCGCACCGAGCCGCCAGTGCCAGTGCTGCTGGAGCGTGCGCTGCGCGAGGCCGCGCTGCCGCATGCGCCCCGCCTGCGCGAGCTGGGCGTGGACCTGCGCACCGAAACCCTGCCCGCCGACCTCACGGTGATGGCCGAGGAGACGCGCCTGGTGCAGGTGCTGGCCAACCTGGTCGGCAATGCGGCCGACGCGCTGGCCGAGGTGCCCGCCGGCACGCGCTGGATCGCCGTGGCGGCGCAGTGTGAACCCGGGCCGGGGGCGGCCGTGGCTGCGCCCCCGGGCAACCCGGCGGCCGACGGCGTGCCTCGTCGCGATGGAGATGGGATGGACGTCCAGGACGTCGGCACGGCGCTCTGCCGCATCGTCGTGGCCAACAGCGGCCCGCCCATCCCGCCCGCCGCGCAGGCGCGGCTGTTCGAGCCCTTCTTCACCACCAAGCCGGCCGGCCGCGGGCTGGGCCTGGGGCTGATGATGTCGGCCCATATCATCCAGGCCTTCGGCGGCAGCCTGCGCCTGGCCCGGTCTGGCGAGATGCCCGAGGGCGCTGGCGCCGCCTTCGTCATCGAGCTGCCTACCCGCCCAGACGTGCCCGCCAGCGCCCTCGCCCCCGCCCTCCGCGAACCACCATGAACGCCCCCACCCATCCCATCCGCGTGCTGCTGGTCGAGGACGACGAGGACGTGCGCCTGGGCGCCGCCCAGGCGCTGGACCTGGCCGGCTTCGAGGTTCAGGCCTTCGGCGCCGTCGAGCCCGCCCGCGCCGCCATCACCGAGGGCGTGCCCGCCGTGGTGGTCTGCGATGTGCAACTGCCCGGCCAGAGCGGCCTGGGCTGGCAGGCCGAGCTGCGCCGCGCCGATCCGCAACTGCCCGTGATTCTGGTCACCGGCCACGGCGACATCGCCATGGCGGTGCAGGCCATGCGCGACGGCGCCTACGACTTCATCGAGAAGCCCTATGCCTCCGACCGGCTGGTGGCTGTGGTGCGCCGCGCCGCCGAACAGCGCCGGCTGGCGCTGGAGGTCGAATCGCTGCGCCGCGCGCTGGACGACTGGAGCGGCATCAAGGCCACGCTCATCGGCCGTTCCGCCGCCATGGAGCGCGTGCGCCAGACCGTGCGCACGCTCGCAGCCACGCCGGCCGACGTGGTCATCTACGGCGAGACCGGCACCGGCAAGGACCTGGTCGCGCGTTGCCTGCACGAGCGCAGCAGCCGGCGCGGCGGCCACTTCGTGCCGGTCAACTGCGGCGGCCTGCCCGAGAACCTGGTTGACAGCGAACTCTTCGGCCACGAGGCCGGCGCCTTCACCGGCGCCGTCAAGCGCCGCATCGGCAAGTTCGAGCATGCCCACGGCGGCACGCTGTTCCTCGACGAGATCGAGAGCATGCCGATGGCGGTGCAGGTCAAGCTGCTGCGCGCGCTGCAGGAGCGCACCATCGAGCGCGTGGGCTCCAACCAGCAGGTGGCGGTGGACTGCCGCGTCATCGCCGCCAGCAAGGTGGACCTGCGCGAGGCCAGCGAGCAGGGCCGCTTTCGCGCCGACCTGTACTACCGCCTGGGGGTGGCCTTCATCGAGCTGCCGCCGCTGCGCGAGCGGCGCGAGGACATCCCGCTGCTCTTCGAGCACTTCACGCTGCAGGCCGCCAAGCGCTACGGCCAGCCTGCGCCCGTGCCCGACACCCAGGCCCTGTCGGCGCTGCTCGGCCATGCCTGGCCGGGCAATGTGCGCGAGCTGCGCAATGTGGCCGACCGCTATGTGCTGGGCCTGCTGGGCGACAGCTTTTCCGACGCCCTGGGCGGCGGCCAGCGCGGCGTCTCGCTGCCCGAGCACATGGAGCAGATCGAGCGCACCCTGCTCAGCGAGGCCCTGCGGCGCCTGCAGGGTGACGTGCCCCAGGCCGCCAAGGAGCTGGGCATCGCCAAGGCTACCCTGTACGACAAGCTCAAGCGGCTGGGGATCGATGCGGCGGGGTATCGGCGGGAGGAATGAAAACGGCGCCCACGGATGCGACGCCATTCAGCGAGCCTGTTCGCCTTGAGCTCGGCGAAGGGGTGAGGGGCTTTTCGGCCCCGGCTTCGACAAGCTCAGCCCGAACGGTCTTCGGTTCACCGACTCGTATGCGCTGGTGATGGGCCGCTTCTAGCGGCTTGGCGGACTCAGGCCGCCGCCGGCCACTGCGCAATCAGCTTGTCCAGCGTGACCGGATAGTCCCGCACCCGCACGCCCGTGGCGTTGTAGACCGCATTGGCCACGGCCGCCGCCGCGCCGCACAGGCCCAGTTCCGCGATGCCCTTGGCGGCCAGGGGCGAGGCCATGCCGTCCGGCTCGTCGAGAAACACCACCTCCTGCTCAGGGATGTCGGCATGCACCGGCACCTCGTAGCCCGCCAGATCGTGGTTGACGAAGAGGCCCAGCCGGGTGTCCACCGCCAGTTCCTCCATCAGCGCGGCGCCGACACCCATGGTCATGGCGCCGATCACCTGGCTGCGGGCCGTCACGGGGTTCAGGATGCGGCCGGCGGCGCAGACGGCCAGCATGCGGCGCACGCGGATCTCGGCCGTGTCCACATGCACGGCCACTTCGACGAAATGCGCGCCGAAGGTGGAGTGCTGCCATTGCTTGGAGAGCGACTCGTCGTACTCGATGCCGTCCTCGGCGGTCAGCGGCTCGCCGTCCTTCACCGCGTCGGTCAGGGCGATGCGGCGACCGCCGCTGCGGACCTCGCCCTCCGCGAATTCGGCGCCTTGCGGCTCCAGCCCCAGCTTGCGGGCGATGGCGTCGCGCAGCTTCACGCAGGCGGCGTAGACGCCGCCTGTGGCGTTGGCCGCGCCGAACTGGCCGCCCGAGCCGGCCGACACGGGCCAGTCCGAATCGCCCAGCTTCACCTCCACGCGCTCCAGCGGCACCCCCAGCAGGTCGGCGGCGGTCTGGGCCAGGATGGTGTAGCTGCCGGTGCCGATGTCGGTCATGTCGGTCTCGACCGTCACGCCGCCATCGGGCGTGAGCCGCACGCGCGCGGCGGACTTCATCAGCATGTGGTTGCGGAAGGCTGCCGCCATGCCCACGCCGATGGCCCAGCGGCCTTCGCGCTTCATGCCGGGCTTGGCGGGGCGCTTGTCCCAGCCGAAGCGCTGGGCGCCGTCGCGCAGGCAGTGGGCCAGGCGGCGCTGGGTGAAACGGCGCTCGGGATGTTCGGGGTCGACGTCGGTGTCGTTGCGCAGGCGCAGTTCGACCGGGTCCAGCCCCAAGCGCTCGGCCAGCTCGTCCATGGCGATTTCCAGCGCGGCCATGCCGGGCGCTTCACCCGGCGCGCGCATGGAGTTGCCTTCGGGCAGGTCCATCTCGGCCAGGTACATGGCGGTGCGGCGGTTGGCGCCGGCATAGAGCAGCCGGGTCTGGTTGACGGCCGTCTCCGGCTGGCCCTCGGGCTGGTCGCCGGACCAGCTTTCGTGCGCGATGGCGGTCAGGAGCCCATCCTTTTCGGCGCCCAGACGGATGCGCTGGATCGTGGCCGGACGGTGCGTGGTGTTGTTGGCGATCAGCGGCCGGTGCAGCCCCACGCGCACGGGGCGCTTCACGGCGCGCGCCGCCAGCGCCGCCAGCAGCGCGTCTGAACGCAGGAAGAGCTTGCCGCCGAAGCCGCCGCCGATGAAGGGCGAGCGCACCTGCACCTTGGCCTTGTCCATCTTCAGCGTGGCGGCGAGGTCGGTGCGGCACCAGTCGACCATCTGCGTCGAGGTCCACACGGTGAGGCTGTCGCCCTCCCACGATGCGAGCGTGGCATGCGGCTCCATCATGGCGTGCGACTCGTCGGGCGTGGTGTAGGTGGCGTCCAGTTGCACGGGCGCGGCGCCGAAGGCCGTGTCGAAGTCGCCCACCTCGGTCTTGGCGTCGTCACCGGCGAGCTCGGCGTTGTCGCGCTCGGCTTCCAGGTCGAAGCGGCCGGGCGCGGCGTCGTAACGCACACGGATCAAGGCGGTGGCGGCGCGGGCCTGTTCCAGCGTCTCGGCGACGACCACGGCGATGGCCTGGTGGTAGTGGTCGATGGCCGGGCCACCGAGCAGCTTGGCCGTATTGCGTTGCGACTTGTCGAGTGCGCCCGCATCTTCGGCGGTGACGATGGCCAGCACGCCGGGGGCGGCACGGGCCGCCTCCAGGTCCATGCTGGCGATGCGGCCCTTGCCGATGCCGGCGCCAAGCACCCAGCCATAGGCGGCATCGCGCACATGGACGTCGAAGTCCGGATGCCATTCACCGGCATAGGGCGCGGTGCCGGTGGTCTTGCGCGGGCCGTCGACGCGGTGCGTGGGCTGGCCGACATGGCGCAACTGCTCGCCGGGCACTGAGGTGGTGGAGGGATCGAATTTCACGGCTGCATCTCCTTCGCGTCGGCCAGGGCGGCCGCCAGCGTGCGCTGCGCCAGGGGCAGCTTGAAGGCGTTGTCGGGGCGGGGATCGGCGTCGGCGAACAGCCGCTCGGTCACGGCATAGGGACCATTCGGCAGCTCGGCCTCGGCCGCTTCCATGCGCCAGGGCTTGGGTGCGACGCCGCCGAAGGCCACGTGGCCGGTGCCGTCGGGCTGCACGATGGCCGCCACCGACACCAGGGCGAAGGCATACGAAGCGCGGTCGCGCACCTTGCGGTACACGTGCGTGCCGCCGACCGGGGCCGGCAGCGTCACGGACGTGATGAGTTCGGCGGGCGCCAGCACGGTGTCGCGTTCGGGCGTGTTGCCGGGCAGGCGATGGAAGTCGGCGATGGGGATCGTGCGCCGGCCGCCGCCGGCCTGCACGGTCTCCACCGTGGCGTCCAGCACGCGCAGTGCGACCGACATGTCGCCCGGGTGGGTGGCGATGCAGTGTTCGCTGCCGCCCACCACCGCCAGCTGGCGGCTGTAGCCCTGCAGCGCGCCGCAGCCGCTGCCGGGCTCGCGCTTGTTGCAGGGCAGGGCGGTGTCGTAGAAGTAGGGGCAGCGCGTGCGCTGCAGCAGGTTGCCGGCGGTCGTCGCCTTGTTGCGCAGCTGGCCCGAGGCGCCCGCCAGCAGCGCGCGCGAAAGCACGCCGTAGTCGCGCCGCACGCGGGCGTCGGCCGCCAGGTCGGTGTTGCGCACCAGGGCGCCGATGCGCAGGCCGCCGCCCTCGGTGGGCTCGATGCGGTCCAGGCCCAGGCCGTTGATATCGATCAGGTGCGCGGGCGTTTCCACCTGCAGCTTCATCAGGTCCAGCAGGTTGGTGCCGCCGGCGATGAAGCGGGCGTCCGGCGTGCGGGCCCGGGCGGCCGCAGCCGCTTCGGGCGTGGCGGCGCGTTCGTAGCTGAAGGCTTTCATCGTGTGGCCTCCGCAGCTTCGGCGATGGCCTGCTGGATGTTGCTGTAGGCGCCGCAGCGGCAGATGTTGCCGCTCATGCGCTCGCGCATCTCGTCGGGCGAGAGCAGCGGCTTCGCCTGGATGTCCTCGCTCACATGGCTGGGCACGCCGTCGCGCAGTTCGCGCAGGGCGCCCACGGCCGAGCAGATCTGGCCCGGCGTGCAGTAGCCGCACTGAAAGCCGTCGTGCCGCACGAAGGCCTCCTGCATGGGATGCATGGCCTCGGGCGTGCCCAGGCCTTCGATGGTGGTGACCTCGCTGCCCTCGTGCATCACCGCCAGGCTCAGGCAGGTGTTGATGCGCCGGCCATCGACCAGCGCCGTGCAGGCGCCGCACTGGCCGTGGTCGCAGCCCTTCTTGGTGCCGCACAGGTGCAGGTGTTCGCGCAGCGCGTCGAGCAGTGTGGTGCGGTTGTCGAGGGTGAGGCTGCGCGCCTCGCCGTTGACCGTCAGCTGGACGGTGGAATGCAGCGAGTCGGTGGTGCTGCTGCCGCCGGATGGCGATTCCGGGGCGCGGTCGCGCAGCGGCGGGGACTTCGAGCTGGGGGCCATGGGGTACTCCGTAGGTTCCGTGGGGATTGGCCGCCTTTGGGTGATCGCGAGGCGTGGCAGGGCATGCGGCGGCAGTCGACCAACTGTGGGGGCAGGCCCCGGCATGGCGGGCTCGGTGCAGGGACCAGCCGGGCGACGGCGCAGCGCCTGAGCGCCTGTGGGACGTGCCGGACACGCGGCGCCTGGCGCGCACGCGCGGCGTTTCACCCACCACAACGCGTTTCGCTGAACGAACCCGCATTGTGAATAGCGCAACGCGCTCCTAGAGTCCGCTCCCATCGCGGTGCCAAGACGCCGCCTTCGGAGACGACCGGATGCCATCGACCTTGCCACCCCCGCCTGCAGAACGGCCGCCCCTCTCGGGCCCGGTCGACTGCGCCGGTGTGCAGCCGACGGTCGTTCCCTTCAGCGCGGGCACCGCGCCGCCGGCCACCGCGCTGCCGGCGGGCGCCTGCGACGGCCATATCCACGTCTACGACAGCCGCTTCCCGGCCGTGCCCGGCGCACGCCTGCTGCCGCCCGACGCCGCCGTCGAGGACTACCGCCGGTTGCAGCGCCGCACCGGCCTGCAGCGCGCCGTGCTCGTCACGCCTTCCACCTACGGCGCGGACAACCGCCCCATGCGCGCGGCGCTGCGCGCGCTGGGCGGGCACGCGCGCGGCGTCGCCGTCATCGATGGCAGCGAATCCGACGCGCATCTCGCGCAGCTCCATGCCGAGGGCGTGCGGGGCGTGCGGCTGAACCTGTCGCTGGGCGTGGGCCTGCACGCCGACATGCTGGCGCCCTTTGCACGGCGAATCGCGCCGCTGGGCTGGCATCTGCAACTGCTGATGCCGGCCGACCTGCTGGCGACGCTGGCCGACCGGCTGGCGGATCTGCCCGTGCCGCTGGTCTTCGACCATTTCGCGCGCCTGTCGCCCGCGGATGCCGGCCGACATCCCGCCCATGCCGGGGTGCTGAAGCTGCTGCGCGACGGCCGGGCCTGGATCAAGTTGTCGGGTGGCTATCTGGTCAGCCCCACCCATAGCACCGACGACCCGGCCCTCGACGCATTGGCCCGCAGCTTCATCGACGCCGCGCCCGGGCGCGTCGTCTGGGGCAGCGACTGGCCCCATGCCACGGCAACGGCCGGGCTGCAGCCGCTGCCCGACGACGCCCGCCAGCTCGACCGGCTGGCGCACTGGACCGGCGGCGGCGAGCGCCTCGCCCAGGTGCTGGTCCACAACCCGGCCGCGCTGTACGGCTTCGGCCCCCACCCTGAATCGCAAGGAGACACCGAGACATGAACCCCCCCTTCCTCACCCGCCGTTCCCTCATCGCCGGCGCCGCCGCCCTGCTGGCCGCCGGCAGCAGCTGGGCCCAGGGCGACTGGCCCACGGGCCGCGTCATCACCTGGGTCGTGCCCTATCCGCCCGGCGGCAGCACCGACGTGCTGGGCCGCGCCGTGGCGCAGAAGCTCGGCGGCACGCTGGGCACCAACGTCATCGTGGACAACCGTGCCGGCGCCACCGGCACCATCGGCGCGGCCTACGTCGCCAAGGCTGCGCCCGACGGCTACACGCTGCTGGGCACCTCGATCGGCCCGCAGGCCATCGCGCCGCACCTGATGGGCAAGCTGCCCTACGACCCCATCGGCGGCTTCGCGCCGGTGATCACCATCGGCACCATCCCGCACATCCTGGTGGTGGGCGCCAACCAGCCCTACCGCAGCGTGGCCGACCTGCTGGCCGCCGCCAAGGCGCAGCCGGGCAAGCTGGCCTTCGCCTCGGGTGGCACCGGCACCATCCTGCAGATGCAGGGCGAGCTGATGGCGCAGCAGACCGGCACCCGCTTCATCCACGTGCCCTACAAGGGCGACACGCCCGCGCTGCAGGACACGCTGGGCGAGCAGGTGAACTTCATGTTCGCCCCGGCCGCCGCCGCGCTGCCGCATGTGCAGTCGGGCCGGCTGCGCGCCCTGGCCGTCACCTCGGCCGTGCGCCTCAAGGCCCTGCCCGACGTGCCCACCATGGGGGAGGCCGGCCTCAAGGACTTCGTGGTCGAGCAATGGCAGGCCGTGTTCGCGCCGGCCGGCACGCCCGCGCCCATCGTGGACCGCCTCAACCGCGACATCAACGCTGCCCTCAAGACCGCCGATGTGGTCGCCCTGGCCGACAAGCTGGGCGTGACCCTGGTGGGCGGCACGCCCGAGCAGCTGGGCGCGCTGCAGAAGTCCGACTCCGCCAAGTGGGCCGAGGTCATCCGCAAGGGTGGCATCAAGGCCGACTGACTGCGCCCCCTTCCCTTTCCTTTCTTCTTCCGAACCGAGTACCCGTCATGAGCCAACTCCCCGAAATCGTCCGCGACATCGAGCGCGTCTCCCCCGAAGTGGTCGCCAAGGCCGGCACTTACCAGGCCGCCATCCTGGCCGACGTGGCCGGCCGCCGCGGCACCATGAGCGCGCGCGTCGCGCCCGTGCACCACAGCATGGCCGTGGCCGGCCCGGCCTTCACCGTCGAAGTGCGGCCCGGCGACAACCTGATGATCCATGCCGCCATCGCGCTGGCCCAGCCGGGCGACGTGCTGGTGATCGACGGCAAGGGCGACCAGACGGCCGCCCTCATGGGCACGCTGATGCTCAGCGCCTGCAAGAAGCGCGGCCTGGCCGGCGTGATCGTCGACGGCGCCATCCGCGACAAGCTGGAGCTGCTGGAGCTGGACTTCCCGGTCTTCAGCGCCGGCTTCAACCCGGCCGGCCCCACAAAGTACGTGCCCGGTCGCATCAATCATCCGATCTCGGCCGGCGGCGCCAGCGTCAACCCCGGCGACTTGGTGGTGGGCGATGCCGACGGCGTGGTGGTGATCGAGCGCGAGAAGGCGCCCGCCATGCTGGCCCTGGCCGACAAGAAGGTGGCCGACGAAGCCGCCCGCCTGGACGCCATCTCGCGCGGCGACACCGCCTCCAAGTGGCTGCCCGCGGCCCTGCGCGCGGCCGGCGTGCTGAAGGAAGGCGAAGAGCTGTGAGCACGGTTCTCGTCACGGGTGCGGACCTCGCACCGCAGGCCCTGGCCCTGCTGAAGAACATGGAGGTGGTCTACGCCGGCAAGACGCCGACCGAGGACGACCTGATCGCGCTGTGCCAGCGCCACGACCCCGTGGCCATCATCGTGCGCTACGGCAAGGTGGGCGCGAAGGTGATGGATGCGGCGCCGTCGCTCAAGGTCATCTCCAAGCACGGCAGCGGCACCGACACCATCGACAAGGTGGCCGCCAGTGCCCGCGGCATCGAGGTGGTGGCTGCCGCTGGCGCCAACGCCGCCGCCGTGGCCGAGCAGGCCCTGGCGCTGATGCTGGCCTGTGCCAAGTCGGTGGTGCCGCTCGACGCGCGCATGCACGCCGGCCACTGGGACAAGGCCACGCACAAGAGCCTGGAACTGGGCGGTCGCACCGTCGGCCTGGTGGGCCTGGGCGCCATCGGCCAGCGCTTCGCGCGCATGGCCCACGCCATGGACATGCGCGTCATCGGCTTCGACCCCTTCGCCAAGAACCTGCCCGACTACATCCAGCCGGTGGACCTGGCGACGATCTGGCGCGAGTCCGACGTCGTCTCGCTGCACTGCCCGCTGACCGACGAGAACCGCGGCATGCTGAATGCCGACACGCTGGCCCAGTGCAAGCGCGGCGTGATCGTGGTCAACACCGCGCGTGGCGGCCTGATCGACGAGGCCGCGTTGCTGCAGGCCGTGCGCTCGGGCCAGGTGGCCGGCGCCGGCCTGGACAGCTTCGCCGTCGAGCCGATGGCCGCCGGCCATCCCTTCCAGGGCCAGGAGCGCATCGTGCTGAGCCCGCACATCGGCGGCGTGACCAGCGATGCCTACGTCAACATGGGCGTGGCTGCGGCCAGGAACCTGCTGGCGGTGCTCGAGCGCGGCTGAGCCCGACTTGCCACGCTGCCGGGCCGCCCTTGGGCGCGGCGGCGTCGAGCCCCTCTCCCGCGAGGGGAGAGGGAGTCAGCCATCCGCAATGACGGACCGACCCATCAAGAAGGAGACAAAGACCATGACCCAACGCCTTCCGTGCGGCCTCTTCGCCGCCGCGCTCGCCACCGCCCTGTGGGGCTGTGCCAGCCCGCCGCCAGCGGCGCAGCGGCCTTCCGAGGCCAGCATCGCCGCCCACGTCGCCGCCGCCACGCAGGCGGCCGGCAGCGACCTCGGCGAGGTGCTCACGCTGTGCAAGCCCGTGCCCGCGTCCCGCCCAGTACAGGGCGAGGATTCCGACCGCGGCCTGCGCGCCCTCATCGACCGTCCGGCGCCGCCGCCCGGCCGTGCCTTCGACAACCTGTACTTCGTGGGCGGCGACTGGGCCAGCGCCTGGGCCGTCGACACGCCCGAGGGCATCATCCTGATCGATGCCCTCAACAACCAGGCCGAGGCCGCGGCACTGATCGAGGGCGGCATGCGCAAGCTGGGGCTGGACCCGGCGCGCATCCGCTACATCGTCGTCACGCACGGCCATGGCGACCACTACGGCGGCGCGCCCTACGTGGCCAGGAAGTACGGGGCCCGCGTGGTCATGAGCGACACGGACTGGACCATGATGGAGACGCGCCTGGAGTTCGCCACGCCCCTGTGGGGTGCGCCGCCCAAGCGCGACATCACGGTCAAGGACGGGGACAAGCTCACCCTCGGCGGCACCAGCCTCACGCTGTACATGACGCCCGGCCACACCTGGGGCACGCTGTCGCCGGTGTTCGACGTCAGCTGGCAGGGCCAAAAGCACCGCGTGCTGCTGTGGGGCGGCACGGGCTTCAACTTCGGCGCCGACATCCCGCGCATGGAGGCCTACGGCCGGTCCACGCAACGCATGGCCCAGGTGGTGCGGGCCGAAGGCATCGACGTGATGCTGTCCAACCATTCGCGCGTGGACGGTTCGCAGGGCAAGTTGGCCAGGCTGCGCCAGGCCGGCGGCACCGGCCCCAACCCGTTCGTGGTGGGCGAGCCCACGGTCGAGCGCACGCTGACGGTGATGAACGAATGCTCGCTGGCCCAGCGCGACCGCTTTGCCCTGCTGCCCTGACGCCATGACCACGACCTCGTTCAAGGCCGCGCGCCTTCTCGCCCCCACGCTGCTGGGCCTCGCGGCCATCGCAACCGCCGCCCATGCCCAGGCGCCCGCCTATCCCGCCAAGCCCGTGCGCCTGGTGGTCGGCTTCTCGGCCGGCGGGCCCACCGACGTGGTGGCGCGCGCCTTTGCCGACTACGCCGCCCGCACGCTGGGCCAGCCCTTCCTGGTGGACAACAAGCCCGGCGCCAACACCATCCTCGCGGCCGAGGCCGTGGCCGCCGCGCCGGCCGATGGCTACACGCTGCTGCTGGGCGCCACCAACCACACCATGATCCCGGCGCTCTACAGCAACCGGGTCAAGTTCGACGCCGTGCGCTCCTTCGCACCGGTGTGCAGCCTGGCCGTGAGCCCCACGGTGCTCGTGGTGGGGCCGGCCATGAAGGCGCCGAACCTGGCGTCCTTCCTGCAGCAGGTGAAGGCCGCGCCGGGCCAGCGCACCTATGCCACGCCGGGCGCCGGCAGCTCGGGGCATTTCGCCAGCGAGCAGTTCACGCGCCTGACCGGCACGCGCATGAACCACATCCCCTACAAGGGCGCCGCGCAGGCCGTGACCGACCTCGTGGGCGGGCAGGTGGACAGCTCCTTCGCCACGCTGGGCTCGGTGCTGCCGCAGGTGCAGGCCGGCAAGCTCACGGCGCTGGCCGTGGCCGCGCCGCAGCGCTCGCCGCTGCTGCCGCAGGTGCCCACCTTCGACGAGGCGGGCGTCAAGGGCTACCGGGCCGACGCCTGGTACGGCCTGCTGGCGCCGGCCAGCACCCCGCCCGCCGTGCTGGCGGTGCTGCAGAAGACCGCCCAGGACTTCGTGCGCCAGAGCGCCACGCAGGAGAAGCTGCGCGGCCTGGGCATGGAAAGCCAGCACGTGTGCGGCGCCGACTTCGGCGCGCAGCTGGAGCGCGAGGTCAAGGCCTACGGCCAGCTCGCGCGCGAGCTCGACCTCAAGCCCGAGTGAGCCTGCGGGCCCTGGCGTCGGCGCGACCGAGGCGCAGGTGCCAAGGGCACCGATCCGGCGGCCGCGCAGGCCGCCTCTGCTTCGATGAAGGCAGCCGTCCGTGCTGCCCCCTTTTTCTTCCATCCCAAGACTTCGGAGATATGCGTGTGGCCTCTTCCTCCCTCTTCTCACTGACCCGCCGCCTGCTCGTCGCCAGCCTGGCGACGGCCGCCTTCGCCGCGCACGCGGCCTACCCCGAGCGTCCGATCACCATCGTCGTGCCCTATGCGCCCGGCGGCGCGGCCGACGCCATGGCCCGCGTGATCGCGGCCAAGCTGGGCCCGAAGTTGGGCACCAGCGTGATCGTGGACAACCGCGCCGGCGCCAGCGGCACCATCGGTGCGGCCTATGCGGCCAAGGCCGCGCCCGACGGCTACACGGTGCTCTACGACGCCACGCCCTACGCCATCAACCCGCACCTGTTCCCACGCATGCCCTATGCGGCCGATGCGCTGCAGCCGCTGTCGCTGGTGCTGACGATGCCCAACATGCTCGTCACCAAGGCCGATTCGCCGTACAAGTCGGTGGCCGACCTGGTGGCCGCGGCCAAGGCCCAGCCCCACAAGATCAACTTCGCCTCCGGCGGCGCGGGCACCGTGCAGCGCCTGGCGGCCGAGCTGTTCCGCCAGAAGCTGGGGCTGGACATGGTGCACGTGCCCTACAAGAGCGGCGGCCCGGCCATCACCGACACGATGGCGGGCCAGGTGGACTTCATGTTCGCCACCGTGGCGGCCAGCTATCCGCTGGTGTCGTCCGGCAAGCTGCGCGCGCTGGCGGCCACCTCGCCGCAGCGCTCGCCCCGCCTGCCCGACGTGCCCACCGTCGCCGAGACCGTGGTGCCCGGCTACGAGGCCTCCGAATGGAACGGCATGCTGCTGCCCGCCAAGACGCCCAAGGCCATCGCGGACAAGCTGCAGCAGGCGCTGGCCGAGGTGCTGAAGGACGAGGAGGTGCAGCAGCGCATGAAGGACCTGGGCGCGCAGCCCATCGGCTCCACGCCGGCTGCCTTCGCCGACTTCCTGAAGAAGGAAGACGCCAAGTGGGGCGAGGTGGTGCGCAAGGGCGACATCAAGCTGGACTGATGAAGAAGCACCCCCCATGCCGCTTCGCGGCTCCCCCCTCTCTGGCGCCTTCGGCTTGGAGGGGGGCGCACCCGGTGGCCTGGCAAAGCCAGTTCCACGGGTGCCCTGGCGTGGCCTGCTCCGCGGCCGTTCGATCCTGGGCGGCACGCCGGCTCAAGGCGATGCGGGTGGCGTGCGGCGCCATGGAGCACTGACATGGCCGCCCCGCTGCCGCTGCTGCATTCGGTGCCCCATTCGGCCGGGCTCGCACGGCCGGGCTTCGCTTTGCCCGCGGGGGCCTGCGACAGCCACATGCACATCTTCGACCCGCGCTTCGCGCCGTCGAAGCATTGGACGCGCCAGCCGCCCGATGCGCCCGTGGCGGCTTATCGGCAGCTGCAGGCGCGCATCGGCACGCAGCGGGCGGTGGTGGTCACGCCTTCCACCTACGGCACCGACAACGCCTGCACGCTCGACGCGCTGGCGCAACTGGGCGAGGCCGCGCGTGGCGTGGCCGTGGTCGATGCCGACGTGGATGCCGCCGAACTGCAGCGCCTGCACGGCCTGGGCGTGCGCGGCCTGCGCGTCAACTTCGTGACGCCGCAGTCCTGGGGTACGACCACGCCGCAGATGCTCGCCACGCTGGCGGACAAGGTCGCGCCGCTGGGCTGGCACCTCCAGGTCTTCGTGCATTCCGAGCAGCTGCTGGCCATGGCGGAGCTGCTGCGCGGCCTGCCGGTGCCGGTGGTGGTGGACCACATGGCGCGGCTCGATCCCGTGCACGGCGCGGACGGCGAGGCCTTCGCGCTGCTGGGCGAGCTGCTGGATGCCGGCAACACCTGGGTCAAGCTCTCGGGCGCCTACATGCGCTCGGTGGTGGGCGGCCCCGGCTATGCCGACACGCTGGCGATGGGCCAGGCCCTGGTGCGCCGCGCGCCGAACCGGCTGGTGTGGGGCAGCGACTGGCCCCACACCACCGAAGTGCCCGGCAGCGTGGACGATGCGGGCCTGGTCGACCTGCTGGGCCGCTGGTGCGCGGGCGATGCCGCGCTGCTGGCGCGCATCCTGGTCGACAACCCGGCGCGGCTCTACGGCTTCGGCCCCGTGCCTTCTTCCTGAACGATCGCAGACCCATGTTCCTTCTCCAACCGCCCCAGGTGCGCGAACTGACCCTGTTCAGCGCCATGCCCGACGAGTTCCGCCGCCCGCGGCGCAGCGACTGGGCCGACGCCAACCGCGGCGGCACGCCCACCGATTCCTTCCTCGAAGGCCCGGTGCTGGGCGAGGACGGCCAGCTCTACGTCACCGACATCCCCTGGGGCCGCGTCTTCCGCATCGACATGCAGGGCCGCTGGTCGCTCGTGGCCGAGTACGACGGCGAGCCCAACGGCATGAAGTTCCTGGATGCCGGCACGTTGCTCATCACCGACTACAAGAACGGCCTGATGCAGCTGGACGTGGCCAGCGGCCGCGTCACGCCCTTCCTGGCGCGGCGCAACAGCGAGCGCTTCAAGGGCGTCAATGACCTGGTCTTCGACCGTGCCGGCAACCTCTACTTCACCGACCAGGGCCAGACCGGCCTGCACGACCCGACGGGCCGGCTCTACCGCCTCTCGCCCGAGGGCCGGCTGGACCTGCTGCTGGACAACATCCCCAGCCCCAACGGCGTGGCGCTGTCGCCCGACGAGAAGGTGCTGTACCTGGCCGTCACGCGCGGCAACTGCGTGTGGCGCGTGCCGCTGCTGCCGGACGGCAGCGTCTCGAAGGTGAGCCAGTTCTTCACCTCCTACGGCCCCAGCGGCCCGGACGGCCTGGCCGTCGACGCGCAGGGCCGCGTGCTGGTGGCCAACCCAGGCCTGGGCTACGTGTGGGTGCTCAACACGCGCGCCGAGCCCGTCGAGGTGCTGCGCGGACCGGCCGGCGCCTCCATCACCAACCTGGCCTTCGGCGGTCCGGAGCGCCGCACGCTCTACGTCACCGACTCCACCCACGGCCGCGTGATGACCGCCGAGATGGACGTGCCGGGCCTGCCGCTGGCGCGGCGCGGCTGAGGCGCCCTTCGCGGCGCCTGCGCCGAACACATTGCATCACCACCGGAGACAACACTTGCGAATTTCACGCCCCTGGCTGGCCGCCGCGCTGGCCGCCTTCACCGCCCTTGCCACGCCTCTTTCCTGGGCGCAAGGCGCCTATCCGACCAAGCCGATCCGCGTGATCGTGCCCTTCGCGGCAGGCGGCCCGGCCGATGTCGTGGCGCGCGAGCTGGCCCAGTCGCTGGCCCCTGCGCTGGGGCAGCCACTGGTCGTCGAGAACCAGGGCGGCGGCGCAGGCGTGCCGGCGCTGGGCACGGTGTCGCGTGCGCCGGCCGATGGCTACACGCTGCTCTTCGCCGCGTCCGGCAATGTGGTGATCCAGCCGCTGCTGACGAAGACCCGCGTCGACGTTCTCCAGCAGCTGTCGCCTGTGGCGATGGTCACGGCCAGCCCGCATGTGCTGGTCGTGTCCAGCAAGCTGCCGGTGCACACGGTGAAGGAGTTCGTCGCCTATGCCAAGGCCCACCCGGGCGAGGTCAACTTCGCATCGGCCGGCGTCGGTGGCCTGGCGCACCTGGGCACCGAGCTGTTCCAGCGCGCCGCGGGTATCGATGCGCGCCATGTGCCCTACAAGGGGACCTCGCAGGCGATGTCGGATCTGGCCGGTGGGCAGGTCCAGGCCATGTTCAGCAGCCTGCCTTCGATGAAGGGCCTGATCGACAAGGGCGCGATCCGCGTGATCGGCGTCACGGCCCCTTCTGCCTCGCCGGCCTACAAGGGCATTCCGGTCATCAAGGACGCCGGGGTCCCCAACTTCGAATACACGACGTGGTACGGCCTCTACGGTCCCGCCGGGCTGCCCGCGGCGGTGGTGGACCGGCTCGGCGTCGCGCTCGCCGGCCTTGCCGCCGACAAGGCCTTCGACGAGCGGCTGCTGGCCCAGGGCGTCGACCTGTCGATCAGTTCGGCCAAGGAATTGGGCGAGCGCACGCGCCGTGAAACCCCCACCTGGGACAAGGTGATCCGCGACGCGGGCATCCAGCTGAACTGAACCCGCGCGCCGGCCGCCCGCATCAAGGATGCCAGCGCGACACGACGGGCGGCGTGGCCGGCGAGCGACCACCCGCCAGCGCATACGACAGCTGGTTGGCCGCCGCCACCACGCTCTTGGCGTACTTTTCCAGCCGCTCGCGCGTGAGCCGCGAACTGGGGCCCGAGATGCACATCGAGCCCAGCAGGTGCCAGCCGCTGCGGAAGACCGGCGCCGCCACGCTGGAGACCTCGGCCTCGCGCTCGCCCATCGAGATCTGGTAGCCGCAGGTGCGGATCGCCTCGTAGGGCTCGCCCTTGGCGCCGCTGAAGGCCAGGATCACCCGGCCCGGCGCGCCGCGGTCCAGCGGCAGGCGCTCGCCGATGCGCACGTTGTGCCGCACCGACTGCGGCCCTTCCACCCGCGCCACGCAGGAGCGGATGTCGCCCTCTCGCACGTAGAACGATGCGCTCTCGCCCGTCAGCTTGACCAGCTCGTGCAGCGCCGGCTCGACCACGTTGTTGACGTCGAAGCCCGCTTGATAACGCGCGCCCAGCCAGCCGGCCGCCGGCCCCAGCCGCCACTGGCCGCTGTCGGTCTGCACCATGTAGTGGGACTGCGCCAGCGTGCGGGCCAGGCGCAGCACGGTGGTCTTGTGCATGCCGCAGCGGCGGCTCAGCTCGGCCAGGCTCAGGGCCGATTCACCCACCTCGAAGGCCTCCATCAGCGACAGCGCGCGCGTGACGGCGATCACGCCGCCTTCGCCGCGTTCGGCAGCAAGGCCATTGGGGCTTTCCTCAGGGGCTTCGTTGCGCATGTCGGACCTCGGTTCGCTGAACGAAACGACATTGTATGGATTGAAACCCCCACCTAGAGTGCGCCCCAGGACGCGACCGCGCGTTCGCCACAGTCGGAGACAGACAGACCATGAAGACTTCCCGCCGCGCCGCGTTGGCGCTCGCCGCCGCATCCCTGCTCGCCGTTGCCGGTACGGCCCAGGGCGAGACCTGGCCCGCCCGCCCCATCCGCCTCATCGTGCCCTTCCCGGCCGGCGGCGGCACCGACATCATTGCCCGCGAGCTGACCAACAAGCTCACCAGCTACGGCTACAACTTCGTGGTGGACAACAAGCCGGGCTCCGGCGGCAACCTGGGCGTGGACGCCGCTGCCAAGGCCGCGCCCGACGGCTATACCCTGGTGCTGGGCCAGACCAGCAACCTGGCGATCAATCCGACGCTCTACAGCAAGCTGCCCTATGACCCGGTGAAGGACCTGACGCCGATCAGCCTGGTGGCGACCTCGCCGCTGGTCATCGTGGCCGGCACCGCCACGCCCTTCAAGACGCTGGACGACCTGGTGAAGGCGTCGAAGGCCAAGCCCGAGAGCATCAACTTCGCCTCGTCGGGCAACGGCACGGTGTCGCACCTGGCCATGGAGTCCTTCCAGAAGGCCGCAGGCATCCAACTCACGCACATCCCGTACAAGGGCGCGGCCCAGGGCATCACCGACGTGATCAGCGGCCAGGTGCAGCTGTACGTGTCCTCCGTGCCCACGCTGCAGGCGCACATCAAGTCCGGCAAGATGCATCCGCTGGCGATCACCTCGCTGCAGCGCGCGCCGGAGCTGCCGCAGGTGCCCACGGTGGCCGAGTCGGGCTACAAGGGCTTCGAGTCGATCACCTGGTTCGGCATCGTGGGCCCGGCCGGGCTGTCCAAGGACATCGTGGCCAAGCTCAATGCCGACATCAACAAGGCGCTGCAGGACCCCACGCTCAAGCAGAAGCTGGCCGGCCAGGGCGCCGACGTGCAGGGCAGCAGCGCCGCGGACTTCGCCAGGCTGATCCGCGACGACATCCCGCGCTGGGGCAAGCTGGTGAAGGACTCGGGCGCGAAGGTGGACTGAGCGAGCACGCGCTGCACAAAGAAAAGACCCTGCCGGTGCGTTGGCCCGGCAGGGTCTTTTTCATGGGGGCGGCGGGCCGCGCCGGGGTTCAGGCCAGCACGGTGCCGCTGGCCTCGCCCAGGCCGATTCGCACCGCGCCCTCGCGCTCGCACCAGCCGCGCAGGATCAGCGTGTCGCCGTCCTGCAGGAAGGTGCGCTGCTCGCCGTTGGGCAAGGTGATGGGCTGCTTGCCGCCCACGCTCATTTCTGCCAGGGAGCCAGCGGTGTCGAGCGACGGGCCCGACAGCGTGCCCGAGCCCATCAGGTCACCGGGCTGCAGGTTGCAGCCGTTGACCGTGTGGTGGGCCACCAGCTGCGCAGGCGTCCAGTAGGCCGCTTCCTTGAGCTTGCCGAGGGACAGGCGCGTGGGCGCCTGGCCGTCGGCGCGCATCTTCGCGGTCTGGATGAGCACCTCCAGCTGCATGTCGATGTGGCCGTGCGCGCGGTTGGCGGCGCCGTCCAGGTAGGGCAGCGGCTGCGGATCACCTTCGGGCCGGGTGAAGGGCACGCGGAAGGGCGCCAGCGCCTCCATGGTCACGATCCACGGCGAGACGGTGGAGCCGAAGTTCTTCGACAGGAAGGGGCCCAGCGGCTGGTATTCCCAGGCCTGGATGTCGCGTGCGGACCAGTCGTTGAAGAGGGCCACGCCGAAGAGATGGTCCTCGGCCTGGTCGATGGCCACCGGCTCGCCCAGCGCATTGCCCTGGCCGATGAACCAGGCGAGTTCCAGCTCGTAGTCCAGCCGCTTGCAGGGGCCGAAGCTGGGTTCGGCGGCGTCGGGTGCCTTGGTCTGGCCGCGCGGACGCTTGAAGGCGGTGCCGCTCGGGATGATCGAGCTGGCGCGGCCGTGGTAGCCGATGGGCACCCACTTGTAGTTGGGCAGCAGCGGGTTGTCCGGGCGGAACTGGCGGCCGATGTTGGTGGCGTGGTGCACGCTCGTGTAGAAGTCGGTGTAGTCGCCCACCTTGCAGGGCACCGCGAGTTCGCAGGCCGACTGCGGCACCAGCGCGGCGGCCCAGGCCGCCTGCTGCGTGCTGCCCTGGGCCAGGCCGTCGGACAGGCGCTGGCGAAGCGCCACACGCTCGGCGGGCGCGGCGGCCATCAGCGCATTCATGTCGTCGTGGTCCACCAGGCCGGCGGCGCGCAGGTCCAGCACCTGGTCGCCGATGGCGACGCCGATACGCAGGCCCGCGTCGCTGCTGCCGGCACGGCGGAAGCGGCCGAAGGGCAGGTTCTGGATCGGGAAGTCGCAGCCCGCCACGTTGGCGGATTCCACCCAGCTGCGCAGGTGGGGGTTGTGGGTCTTGTCGAGAACGGTCATGGCGAAAGAAAGTTGTGCGAAGGGTCAGTCGGCGGTCATGCCCGCCTTGCGGGCCACCTCGCCGAGGCGCTGGTATTCGGACTGGCTGAGCGCGGCCAGTTCCTCGGCCGTGCTGGCACGCGGCGTGAAGCCGGCCTGCAGCAGCTTGTCGCGCACCGCGGGCTCGGCCAGGGCTTCGGCGAAGGCCTGGTTGAGCGTCTTGACGATGGCCGGCGGCAGATTGGCCGGGCCATAGACGCCGAACCAGGGCTCCAGCGCATAGCCCTTAAGGCCCGTCTCGGCGATGGTCGGCACGTCGGGCAGCGAGGGCGAGCGCGTCGGCCCGGCCACCGCCAGCGCGCGCAGCTTGCCGGCCTGGATGTGCGGCAGCGAGGCCGGCAGGTTGTCGAACATCACGCCGACCGTGCCGCCCAGCAGGTCGGTGATGGCCGGGCCGCTGCCCTTGTAGGCCACGTGCGTGAGCTGGGTGCCCGTCATCTGCGCGAACAGCACGCCGGCCAGGTTCATCGAGGTGCCGGCGCCGGCCGTGGCATAGGGCAGGCCGGGCGTCTTATTGGCGGCGGCGATCAGCTCGGGCACTGACTTGATGGGCGAGCTGGCCGGCACTTCGAGCACGATGGTCGAGGTGCCCAGCAGGCCGATGGCGGTGAAGTCCTTGCGCGGGTCGAAGGGCACCGACTTGTAGATGTGCGGATTCAGCGCATTGGTGGAGATGGCGCCGAAGCCGATGGTGTAGCCATCGGCCGGGGCCTTGGCCACCACGTCCATGCCGATGTTGCCGCCCGCGCCGCCGCGGTTGTCGACGACCACCGGCTGGCCCAGCTTCTCGGCCACGCGCTGGCCGACGGTGCGCGCCACCAGGTCGGTGGTGCCGCCGGCCGTGTAGGGCACGATGAAGCGGATCGGCTTGGCGGGGAAGTCGGCAGCGTGGGCCAGCAGCGGCAGGGCCAGGGCGGCCGTGGTGGCCAGCGCCGCACGGCGGGTGAGGAGGGGATGTCTCATGCTTTGAATTTGTCCTTGAGTCCCGCCCAGCAATCGGCGTAGTCGTGGTCCAGCGGCGCGGTCTCCATCGCGAAGGCGGTGGGAACGAAACGGTAGCGGCTCTCGAACATGAAGGCCAGCGTGTTGTCCAGCTTCTGCGGCTGCAGGGTGGCGCTGGAGGCCTTCTCGAAGGCCTCTTCGTCCGGGCCGTGCGGCACCATGGCGTTGTGCAGGCTGGCGCCGCCGGGCTTGAAGCCGCCCGGCTTGGCGTCGTACTCGCCGTACACCAGACCCATGAACTCGCTCATCAGGTTGCGGTGGTACCAGGGCGGGCGGAAGGTGTCTTCCATCACCAGCCAGCGCGGCGGGAAGATGACGAAGTCGCAGTTGGCGGTGCCCGGCGTGTCGCTGGGCGAGGTGAGCACCGTGAAGATGGACGGATCGGGATGGTCGAAGCTGATCGAGCCGATGGTCATGAAGTTGACCGTGTCGTACTTCACCGGCGCCAGGTTGCCGTGCCAGGCCACCACGTTGAACGGCGTGTTGCTGGCTGGCGCGCGCCAGAAGCGGCCGCCGAACTTCTTGATCAGCTCGTAGGGGCCGGCGACGTCTTCGTACGCGGCCACGGGCGCCAAGAAGTCGCGCGGATTGGCCAGGCCGTTGGAGCCGATGGGCCCCAGCTCCGGCAGGCGGAACTGCGCGCCGTAGTTCTCGCACACGTAGCCGCGCGACGGGCCGGCGCCGGCCTCGGTGTCGGGCAGCGCCACCTTGAAGGCCAGGCCGCGCGGCAGCAGGGCGATCTCGCCCGGCTTCACGTCGAGCACGCCCAGCTCGGTGGTGATGCGCAGGCGCCCCTGCTGCGGCACCACCAGCAGCTCTCCGTCGGCATTGACGAAGGCGCGGCGGTCCATCGACTTCGTGGCCAGGTAGACATGGGCGGCCACGCCGGTCTGCGCATCGGCATCGCCATTGGCGGCCAGGGTGCGCATGCCTTCCACGAAGTCGGCCTCCACGCCGGCCTCGAAGGGGATCGGGTGCCAGCGCAGCGGCTCGGGTGCCAGGGCAGCGCCACGGTCGCCGCCGGTGGTCCACAGCGGCTGGGCCCAGGCCTGGTAGCGGCCGGCCACCACGCTGGGCTGCCGGCGGTACATCCAGCTGCGGCGGTTCTGGTGGCGGGGCGCGGTGAAGGCGGTGCCGGACATCAGCTCGGGGTAGAGCTGCAGCGGCGCGCGCTGCGGGCTGTTGCGGCCCTGGGGCAGCGCACCGGGCACGGCCTCGGTGGCGTATTCGTTGCCGAAGCCGCTCTGGTAGCGCAGGGAGGAAGAGGGGTCGGAGGCAGTCATGGGAATCCTCGCAAGGTGGACGGACCGGGGCCGCAGGGCCATGCGATCCGGGTTGGCTCCAATTAGTTTTAATGAAACGAGTTCGACTATGCCGAACTGGCGGCGAGTGTAGGCCGCGCATCTGGTAATGTCTAACGATTTACAAATCAACGAATCTGGGCGGGTGATGGCGGAAGACGGCGAACGCGGCGCGCAGCGCGGCATCCAGAGCATCGAGGTGGGCGGCACCCTGCTGCAGGCCCTGGTGCACACCGGCCGGCCCATGCCGCTGAAGGCGCTGGCGCAGGAGGCCGGCATGACGCCGGCCAAGGCGCATCCCTATGTGGTGAGCTTCGGCCGGCTGGGCCTGATCGAGCAGGACGGCGCCACGGGCCATTACCAGCTCGGCCCGCTGGCGCTGCAGCTGGGGCTGATCGCCATGGCGCAGACCAACCCCGTGCAACTGGCCACGCCGGTGATCGAGGGGCTGGCCCGGCGCACCGGCCACACGTTGGCGCTGGCGGTGTGGGGCGAGCGCGGCGCCACCATCGTGCGCACGGCCGAGTCGCCTGCGGCGGTGCATGTGGCGATGCGCCATGGCACCGTGTTCTCGCTCGCCGGCACGGCCTCGGGCCGGCTGTTCGGCGCCTACCTGGACGAAGCGGTCGTGCGCGCCGCGCTGGAGGCCGAGCGGGCCCGCGCGCAGCCGGGCGAGGCCGGCATGCCCGCGCCTGCGCCGCTGCCCGACTGGAACGCCTTCGAGGGCCAGCTGCGCGAGGTGCGCGCGCGCGGCCTGTCGCGTTCAGAGGGCGAGGTGCTGCCCGGCATCAGCGCCATGGCCGCGCCGGTCTTCGACGCGGGCGGGCGCATCGTCATCGCGCTCACGGCCATCGGCGCCTCCGCCGTCTTCGACACGCGCTGGGACGGCCGCCTGGCGGCGGTGCTGCGCGAGGCGGCGGCCGACATCTCGGCGCGCCTGGGCGCCCGCCGGCCCGGCTGACGTCCTGCTGCGGCATTGCTGCGGCATTGCTGCAACGGCGCCCCCCATAAGGCGGGTGCCCGCCGCGCAGAGAGTCGCTGGCCGCGGCGATACTCGCGCTTTTCTCCAGACGACGGTCCTGCGGCCGTCCCCCTCTTGCCCGCGCCCATGTTCAGAAAGCCCCTGACGCGCCATGTTCTCTGCATGTCCGGAGGGGCGGTGCTGGCCGTGGTGCTGTGCCTGGCCTTCGGCGCCTGGTCCGTGCAGCGCGACCGGGCCGAGCAGGCCGGCGAACTGGCCGACAGCTACGTCAACCTGGCGCGCCGGATCACCGGCGAGGCGGTCGAGACCATCGACGCCATCCATGCCGAGCCGGCCGAGTGCGGCCCCCAGGAAGTCGCGCGCCTGCGGGCCCTGGTGCTCAACAGCCGCTTCCTCAAGGCCGCTGCCCGGCTGGAGAACGGGCAGGTGGTCTGCAGCTCGATCATCGGCCGCGTGGATCCGCCGGCGCAGCCCCCGCGGGTGGACCTGGCCGGCGACGGCGGCCGGCGCATCTCCTTCAACGTGCCCGAACTGGGTGCGCCCGGCAGCCGCTCGATGGTCATCCGCGAAGGCAATGCGATGGTCTCCATCCATGCGCGCACCTTCATCGACCTGGCCGACCCGCGGCTGGACTTCGCCCTGGTGGCCAAGGACGGCGACGTGGGGCGGCTGCTGTTCACCAACACGCCCGCGCTGCAGGGGCTGGAGCGCGTCTCCGGCACCGAACCCACGCTCACCTTCAACGGCCAGCGCTACCAGGTGCGCTGCCTGCAGGCCTACACCGGCTGCATCGTGGCCACGCTGCGGGTGCCGCAGGGCGTGTGGGGCTCGCCGGTGATGATCGAGATGGGGGCCTTCGGCCTCCTGCTGGGCCTGAGCGGCGGCTTTGCGTTCAGCGCCTTCCTGGGACGCTCACGCTCGCTCAGCCGCCAGCTGCTGCTGGCCATGCGCAGTGGCGAGCTGCGCGTGGTCTACCAGCCCATCGTGCGCCTGTCCGATCGCCGACGCGTGGGCGCCGAAGCCCTGCTGCGCTGGACCGATGCCACTGGCAAGCCGGTGAGCCCCGACGCCTTCATCAGCGAGGCCGAGCGCAACGGCATGATCGGGCAGGTCACGCGCTTCGTGATCAGCCGCGTGCTGGAGGACCTGGGCGACGGCCTGCGCCGGCGGCCGGACTTCCAGGTCACGGTCAACGTCTCGGCCGACGACCTGATGGACAGCGGCTTTCTGCCTTTCCTGTCGGCGCGGCTGCAGGCGGCGCGGCTGCAGGCCTGCAGCATCGGGCTGGAGCTGACGGAGCGCACCACCGCCAACAGCCGCGAACTCAGCCGCGCCATCGCCCGCGTGCGCGAGGCGGGGCACAAGGTCTACATCGACGACTTCGGCACCGACTATTCGAGCCTGTCGTACCTGTCTCGCCTGCGGGTGGACGCGATCAAGATCAACCGCACCTTCATGCAGGCGCTGCACGACCAGAGCGACCAGGACACCATCGCGCCGCAGATCGTGGTGATGGCCGAGGTGCTGGGCCTGACCATGGTGGTCGAAGGCATCGAGGAAGAGCAGCAGGCCGCCTACTTCCACACCCTGGCGCCCGACGCGCTGGCGCAGGGCTGGCTGTTCAGCAAGCCGGTGGAGGCGTCGCTGCTGTTCAGCTGACACCCCCCGCCGCTGACACCCCCCGCTTCGGGGAACGGCGGCGATGACTTCAAAGCCCCTCTCCCCTCGCGGGAGAGGGGTTGGGGAGAGGGGGGCACCCCCCCAACCTCAACCCTGCTTCGCCGCCTCCAGCACGTCCCGCGTGCGCTCGGCCTCGCGGCGGGCGGCGGCGGCGAAGTCGACGCCGCTGCTGGCGTAGCAGATGGCGCGGGAGGAGTTCACGATGATCGGTGCGTCCTCGCGCCAGCCGGCGCGCACGGTGGCCACCGCATCGCCACCCTGGGCGCCCACGCCGGGGATCAGCAGCGGCACCGTCGGCGCCAGCTCGCGCACGCGGCGGATCTCCTGCGGATAGGTCGCGCCCACCACCAGGCCGAGCTGGCCATTGAGGTTCCACGGCCCCTGCGCCAGCGAGGCCACATGCTCGTACAGCAGCGGCTGGCCCGGCACGTCGGCCAGGCGCTGGCTCTGAAGGTCGTCGCCGCCCGGGTTGCTGGTGCGGCACAGCAGGAAGGCGCCCTTGTCCGGGTAGCGCAGGTAGGGCGAGACGGAATCGAAGCCCATGAAGGGCGAGAGCGTCACGGCGTCGGCGCCGTAGCGCTCGAAGGCTTCGGCCGCGTACTGCTCGGCGGTGGAGCCGATGTCGCCGCGCTTGGCGTCGAGGATGACCGGCACCTGCGGCGCCACGGCCCGCATGTGGGCCATCAGCCGCTCCAGCTGGTCCTCGGCGCGGTGGGCGGCGAAGTAGGCGATCTGCGGCTTGAAGGCGATCACCAGGTCGGCCGTGGCCTCGACGATGGCGGCGCAGAAGTCGTAGATGCGGCGCGGGTCGCCCTTCATGCCCTCGGGGAAGCGGGAGGGTTCCGGGTCCAGCCCCACGCACAGCATGGAGCGGTTCTGGCGCTGCGCGGCCTGCAGCTGATCGAGGAAAGACATGGGGCGGGATTCTAGGAGCCGCCCTCCGACGCTCGGGGGGCGGCGGCGATCCGCTCGAACTCGGCGGCGGCCAGGCACAGGTCGGCCCAGGCGCGCGCCTTGTCGGCCGGCGTGCGCAGCAGGTAGGCCGGCGCATAGCTGGCGACCACGGCGGTACGGCCGTCGGCGCAGCGGCCGATCTGGGCGCGCAGCCGGCCCAGCGGCTGGGCGCCCAGCAGCTGCTGCGCCGCCAGCGGGCCCAGCGCCAGCACCATGCGTGGCGCCAGTTCGCGGCAGGCATGGCCGAAGCCGGCCTCGAAGGCTTCGTCGTCCTGGCCCTCGGGCACACCGGGGGCGGGGCGGTGCACGCGCTGCAGGTGCACCGGTGTGGGGCCGGCGTGCAGGCGCAGGGCGCGCAGCATCTGGTCGAGCAGGCGGCCGGCGTCGCCGGCGAAGGCAGCGCCATGGCGGCCATCGGGGCCGGGCGGCATGTCGACCAGCACCAGCCAGCCTCCCGGTGCGGGCGCGTCGCCGCCGGCGCCGGCCGGCAGGTACAGGCGCTGGGCCGGCTCGATGCGCACGGCGGGGGCGGTTCCGGCCCGTGCGGAGGATGCGCCGGTTCGTGGGGCCGGGGACGCCGTGGCGGAGGAGGGCGCCTCGGCCGCCGGACGGCGACCGGGCGTGGAGGAAGCCGGCGCCTCCTGGCGCACGGCTGGTGGCGCTGCCGCGGAAGGCGGCATGTCCTCCGGCGGCACGTCGTCGATCCATGCGGGCGGGCCGTCGTCCGAAGGCGGCGTGTGGGACGTGTCGGCGCCCGGCCGATCCATCGGCGGGCGGGCCGCGCGGGCGACCGCGGGCTCGCCAATGTGCTCGCCGGCAAGCGCAGTGGGCTCGGTGGCCTGGGCTGTCTCAGCCGCAGCGACCGGTGCCGCCACCTCCGCCGTCTGCACCGGCCACCAGACCTTGACGCCCATCTCCTCCAGCATGGCGCGCTGGCGCGCATCGAGCATCAGGCTCATCTCGGGCTTCCTGGGCGTGCGAACGCGCGTGCGTGCGGCGCGCCCTGTTGAATGGGGGCGGAGGACGGTGTCACGGGGCCGTGCCCTCCAGCCGCAGGCTCATGACGATCGCGTCCTCGCGACGGCCGGGCGCGGCCGGGTAGTAGCCCTTGCGCTGGCCCACGCGGCGAAAGCCATGGCGTTCGTAGACCTGCTGGGCGCGCGTGTTGCTCACCCGCACCTCCAGCCACAGCCAGCCGGCGCCCTGCGCGCGCGACCACACGCCGAGCGCCGTGAGCATCAGCGCCGCCCAGCCCTGGCGCTGGAAGGCCGGCGCCACGGTGATGTTGAGCAGATGCACCTCGTCCACGCCTTTCATGGCGACGAAGTAGCCGATCAGCGTATCGCCCTGCGGACGCGGCGCGGCGCCGTCGGCGCCGAAGCCGGGGGCCTCGGGCGGCGTGGGGCCGACCAGGCACATGCAGTGGTAGCCGGCATGCATCGAGTCGATGAAGTTGCCCCGCGTCCAAGGATGGGTGTAGGCCTGCTGCTCGATGGGCAGCAGCGCGTCGAGGTGGGTGACGCGCATGGGCTCCAGGCGCGCCTCGGGCAACTGGGGCAGGGCGCTCATGCGGGCGTCGCTCCGATGGTGGCCGCGGCGTTCCTGATCGCCTCGCGCTCGGCCGTGGTCTGGGCGACCTTGTCGCGCACGTACAGCGGCTGGGCCTCGGCGGCCGGCACGGCGCGGCCGGCGGCGAGCATGGCCGGGGCCAGGCGCAGCAGGGCGGTGGCAGTGGGCAGACAGGCATGGCGCGGTGCGTCGGCGGGCAGGCGCTCGCCATAGGCCGCGAAGGCGTTGCCGGCCAGCAGGAAGCCGGGCGGCACCTGCACCTGCTCCGGCGCCATGAGGCGCGGCGCCTCGCAGTGGCCGGCGGCGGTGTCGCAGGCAGCGGCATAGACCTCGTCCATGCGCGCATCGAGCACCGCCATCACCTGCGCCGCGCCGGTGGCATGGCGGGCCTCCTCGGCCACGGCGTGCAGCGTGTCGATGGGCAGCACGGGAATGTCCGCCCCGTAGCCCAGGCCCTGCGCCACCGCACAGGCGGTGCGCAGGCCGGTGAAGGCGCCGGGGCCGCGGCCGAAGACGAGGGCCTGCAGCCCGTGGAGCGTCAGGCCGGCCTCGGCCAGCAGTTCGTGGATCAGCGGGATCAGCGCGGCCGAGGCCTGGGCGCCGCCGGCCTGCGTGCGGGCGACCACGCGATCACCGTGCTGCACGGCCACCGACAGCGTGTCGGTGCTGCAATCGAAAGCGAGGAGTTCAGGCATTGCAACCCTTGGCCGTGGCACGGGCCGGCACCGCGGCGGACGCGGCCGGCGCCTTGCGCTGCACGCCCAGCAGGATGCCGAGGGTCACCAGCGCCAGCCCGGCCAGCAGGCCCGGATGCAGCGGCTCGTCGAGGAAGAACACCGCCGACAGTGCCGACAGGCCCGGCACCAGCGCCGTGATCATGGTGGTGCGCACCGGGCCGAAGTAACCGATCATCTTCGTGAAGGTGATGCCCGAGATCACCACCGAGCCGATGCCCTGGAAGGCCATCTGGAAGGCGATGTCGCCCCAGGGCGCCGTGGTCAGCCGGCTGGGGATCACGCCCGTCCACGCCAGAAGCAGGTAGAGCGGCACATAGGTGAGCAGCGCGAACATGGTGATGGCGATGGTGGCGCGCACCGCGTCCAGCGCATGGCGACGCACGATGACGCCGTAGCAGGCCCAGCAGAAGGCGGCGGACATGAAGAGCAGGTCGCCCTTCCACAGGTGGTTGCCGGCGCCGCCCGCCTCGGCATCGCCGAAGGCCTGCAGCAGGCTGCGCCCACCCACCATCAGGTCGCCCGCGACGATCAGGCCCAGCCCCGCGGCCCGCAGCGGCGTGATGCGGTCGCGCAGCACCACGGCCG
Organism: Pseudacidovorax sp. NFM-22; assembly: GCF_021401245.1. GTDB lineage: Bacteria > Pseudomonadota > Gammaproteobacteria > Burkholderiales > Burkholderiaceae_C > Xenophilus. The sequence goes on along the minus strand of NZ_JACBFY010000009.1, from coordinate 119,528 downwards.
CCAGCAGCGCCGTCCACAGCGGCAGGCTGCCGGGCATCAGCACGGCGGCATGGCCGGCCGGCGCGAAGAAGAAGCCCGAATACGCGAGGCCCGCATAGAGCACCGCGCCGAAGATGCCGGCCAGCGCGCTCAGCCGCAGCGAGAGCGGCGACAGGCCGAACAGCGACCCGGCATTCGCGTCGCCCGCCCGCCGGGCCTGCGCCACCAGCCAGGCGCCCCAGGGCGCAAGCACCACGCTGGCGCCCACGATGCGCGCCAGGCCGATGTCCAGCGGCGCCAGGGCGCGGCCCGCGGTGGCGCGGGAGATGACGATGAAGCCCGTCCACACCAGCACGGTGATGACGGCCGAGCCGACACCCACCGCCCGGGGAGACAGGCGCAGGAGCGGTCGGTCGGCAGCAGGCATCGGGCGATTATCGAGGGGCGGCCTTGCGGACGCAGTCGCTCCCGATAATCCCGCCGCATGCCTGAGTGCTGCCTTTCCCGCCTTTCCCTTCTTCGCCCTTCCTCCCGCCTGCAGGCCGCCCTGCTGGCCGTTTGCGCGCTGGTCGCCGTGCCGGCCGCCATCGCGCAGCCTGCCGCCAGCGCCGCGACGGCCGCCCCCCTGCCCTCGACCGCCCTCCCACCCTCGGTCGAAGCCGCCCTGGCCCGCGCCAAGGTGCCGCGCGATGCCGTCACCTTCTTTGTGGCCGACGCCGAGGGTCGGCAGCCGCCGCGCCTTGCCTGGCGGGCGCAGGAACTGGTCAACCCGGCCTCGGTGATGAAGCTGGTCACCACCTACGCCGCGCTCGACCTGCTGGGCCCCGCCTACACCTGGAGCACGCCGGTCTACGCCGACGGCGCCGTGGTCGACGGCACGCTGCAGGGCAACCTGTACCTGCGCGGCCAGGGTGACCCCACGATGGTGGTCGAGCGGCTGTGGCTGCTGCTGCGCCGCGTGCAGGCCCTGGGCATCCGCCGCATCGCCGGCGACGTGGTGGTCGACCGCAGCGCCTTCGATGCCGGCGTCGAAAGCGACCCGGCCGCCTTCGACGGCGAGCCGCTGCGCCCCTACAACGCCTCGCCCGACGCCTTCCTCGTCAACTTCCGCTCGGTCACGCTGGACTTCACGCCCGAGGCCGGCGGCCGCTTCGCCGTCGTCAGCGCCGAACCGCCGCTGGCCGGCGTGAGCTTTCCGGCGCGCGTGCCGCTGAGCACCGGCGAATGCGGCGACTGGCGCACCGCGCTGCAGGCCGACTTTGCCGACCCGGCCCAGCCGCGCTTCGCCGGCGCCCTGCCGGCCGCCTGCGGCGCGCGCAGCTGGCCGGTCGCCTGGCCCGACCCGCAGCGCTTCGGTCTGCGCGCCATCGGCGGCCTGTGGCAGCAGATGGGCGGCCAGATCGACGGCCAGCTGCGCTTGGGTGCCGTGCCGACGACCGCGCGCCTGCTGTTCGAGGCCGCCTCGCCGCCGCTGGGGCAGGTGGTGCGCGACATCAACAAGTACAGCAACAACGTGATGACCCAGCAGCTCTTCCTGACGCTGGGCCTCACGCAACGCCAGCGCGGCAGTTTCGACGCCGCGCGTGCGGCCGTGCGGCAATGGTGGACCTCGCGCGTGGGCGGTGCCGAGCCGGCCCCGGTGATGGTCAATGGCGCCGGGCTGTCACGCGAGGACCGGCTCACCGCCGCCGGCCTGGCGCGCATGCTGCAGGTGGCTTGGCGCTCGCCGGTCATGCCCGAACTGATGGCGTCCTTGCCCGTGATGGGCGTGGACGGCACGCTGCGCAACCGGCCGGCGACCACGTCGGCGCACCTCAAGACAGGGAGCCTGCGCGACGTGGCGGCGATTGCTGGCTATGTGGATGGCGCTGGCGGGCGCCGATGGGTGGTCGTCGGCATTGCCAACGATCCGGTGGCGGGTGCCGCGCGGCCGGCGTTCGATGCGTTGGTGGAGTGGGTGGCTCGGCAGAACTAAGTCAGTGACTCCGCCCTTTTTAGCGCAAGGCAGGCATAGGATTCGTATGAAATTCAACTCAGAGAATTTCGAGTATGGTCCGGTTGTTGTTATTAAAGGGGCTCATCAAGGCCGAATCGGAATGCTCGACGATGAGACCTTCGAAAAAGGTCGATTGCATGGGATTGTGTATTTTGGCGGTTTTGGTTTGACATTAAGTTATCGGCGTATCCCAATAACATATTTGCGCAGACCAACCAGTATGGATTTGCTCAGCCGCCACGAAATAGTGTGGAGAAGATTAACATCTTATTCCCCATCTCCTGCCCTGGGGGAGGAGCGAATAGGCCTTCTGGAAGAATACTCTTACATTGCCAGCTTACTAAATCAAAAAATGTTTGAGGCACAATTCATGCATAAACACGACGGCGCTTCGATATTTCTGTCACATTCTTCCGCCGATAAGAATTTTGTAAAAAGCCTTGCTGTCGATCTTGCAGAGATGGGGCATCGACCTTGGGTAGACGAGTGGCAAATATTGGGAGGTGAATCGATACCGACCAAGATCGCCGAGGGTTTGGCTAGCGCTGATTACGTTCTTTTGGTGCTTTCCAAAAAATCTGTGGCATCGAAGTGGGTCGAAAATGAATGGCAGGCTAAACATTGGGACGAGATTAGTTCCCGCCAAATCTATGTAATCCCTATTTTGATAGAGGATTGCGAGATTCCAACTCTTCTTAAAATGAAAAAGTACATAGACTTTAGAGAAGACTATGACTTTGCCCTCGAGCAGCTTGGCCTGAGTTTGAGAGGCCACACAGCGAAGCGGCGCCCAAATAAAGGCTAGGGGTTGCCTGACTCGGGTTTTACGTGTTGATTTAAGCCGCCGCGCGCATCAGCCGATCCCGCACACCTTCCCACTCCGGCGTCTCCGGCGGCGTCTCGATCCAGATCAGCTTGGCGCCTTCGTCGTCGAACTGCCGCAGCAGCGCAAAGAGCTGCCGCGCCGCCTCGGTGGCGTCGTCGGGCATGCGGCGCAGGATCAGGCGCTGCGAGCGGCTCTTGAGCGGCGTGCGCGACCACACGGCGATGTGGGCGGCCTGCGCGCCCAGCACGTCCAGCGCGGACTGCAGCATGCGGCCGTCCATCAGCCGCACCTTGGCCGCGGGCGCGTAGTGCGACTCCAGCGTGCCGGAGGCGCGCGGGTCGGGCTGGGCCAGCTCGGCCTGGCTGCGCAGGCGCTCGCCGGCCACGCGCTCGATCTGCGCGCGGGTGATGACGCCCGGGCGCAGCAGCACCGGCGCGCCGCGGCTGCAGTCGACGATGGTCGATTCGATGCCGACGGTGCAGGGGCCGCCGTCGACGATCAGCAGGTCGTCGCCGAACTCGCCGGCCACATGGGCGGCGGTGGTCGGGCTCACGCGGCCGAAGCGGTTGGCGCTGGGGCCGGCCAGGCCGGGCACGCCGTGGCGGGCGCAGGCATGCAGCAGCGCCTGCGCCACCGGGTGGTCGGGGCAGCGCAGCCCGATGGTGTCCTGCCCGCCCGCGGCGGCCGCGCCCACGCCGGGCTGGCGGGTGGCGATCAGCGTCAGCGGGCCGGGCCAGAAGGCGTCGGCCAGCGCGCGCCCGAAGGCCGGCAGCGGCTGCGCGAAGCGCGACAGTGACTCGGCCTGCCGCAGCCCGTCGGGCAGGTGCACGATCAGCGGATGGTCCGAGGGCCGGCCCTTGGCGCGGAAGATGCCGCGCGTGGCGTCGTCGTTGGCGGCGTCGGCGCCCAGGCCATAGACCGTCTCGGTGGGAAAGGCCACCAGCTCGCCCGCCCGCAGCGCGAGCGCGGCGCGTTCGATGGCGTGGCTGTCCTGGCCGTCGAGGATCATGGCGGGCTCAGCAGGCGGAGCTGTCGGGCAGGCCGAGCAGCGCCGCGGCCTGTGCAGCGGCGGCGCGCACGCCGGCAATGTCGGCGCCGGTGATGTTCAGGTGCCCCATCTTGCGGCCACGGCGCGCCTCGGTCTTGCCGTAGAGGTGCAGATGCGTGCCCGGCAGGGCCAGCACCTGGGCCCAGGCCGGGTCGCGCTGCTGGTCGCTGCCGTCGGCGAACCACAGGTCGCCCAGCAGGTTGAGCATGATGGCCGGGCTGTGCTGGCGCGGTGCCACCAGCGGCAGGCCGGCCAGGGTGCGCACCTGCAGGTCGAACTGCGAGACGTCGCAGGCGTCCATGGTGTAGTGGCCGCTGTTGTGCGGGCGCGGCGCCATCTCGTTGGCGACCAGGCTGCCGTCCTCCAGCATGAAGAACTCCACGCACAGCACGCCCACGTAGCCGATGCCGTCGGCGATGGCGCGCGCGGCCTCGACGGCGCGCTCGGCCACGGCGGGCGGCAGGGCCTGGTCATGCACCTCGGTCACGGCCAGGATGCCGCCGCGGTGCAGGTTGCGCTGGGGCGGAAAGTGCACCGCCTGCCCGTCGTGGCCGCGGGCCACGATGACCGAGCATTCCAGCGCCAGGGGCAGGCGCTTTTCGAGCACGCAGGACACGCGGCCGGTGGCTTCCCACGCGGCGGCGAGTTCGGCCAGGGTCTGCACGCCCTGCTGGCCCTTGCCGTCGTAGCCCATGCGCGCGGTCTTGAGGATGCCGGGCAGCAGCTCGGCCGAGACGGCCGCCAGGTGGTCGGCGTTCTCGATCACCGCGTAGGGCGCGCAGCCGATGCCGCTGGCGGCGCTGCAGCGCACGAAATGCGCCTTCTCGCGGATGCGGTCCTGCGCGATGGCCACGGCATCGGCCGCGGGCGCCACCGGCACGTCGCCGGCCAGCGTGGCCAGGGCCTGGGCCGGCACGTTCTCGAATTCGGTGGTGACGGCATCGGCCAGGCGCGAGAGGCGGCCGAGGGCGTCGCTGTCCAGGTAGTCCGCATGCAGGTGGTGGTGGCTGATGCGGCCGGCGGGGCTGTCCGGATCAGGATCGAGCACCGCGGTGAAGTAGCCCGTGGCCTGGGCCGCGTGCACGAACATGCGGCCCAGCTGGCCGCCGCCCATCACGCCCAGCGTGCTGCCGGGCAGCAGCGGCAGGGTCTTGCGGCCCGGGGCCAGGACCTTGGGGCTCACAGCGCGCCTCCGCCCTGGGGCGAGAACACGGGCGCCGCCGCAGCGGCGGCCGGTGCGCCTTCGGCCGGTGGGGGCAGCGTCATGGCCTCGGCCACGCGGGTCTGGGCGGTGCGGAAGTCGTCCAGCTTCTGGCGCAGGGCCGGGTCGTTCACCGCCAGCATGGCCACCGCGAACAGCGCCGCATTGGCCGCACCCGCGGTGCCGATGGCGAAGGTGCCGACCGGAATGCCCTTGGGCATCTGCACGATGCTGTAGAGCGAATCGACGCCCTGCAGGTGGCGGCTGGCCACCGGCACGCCCAGCACGGGCACCGTGGTCTTGGCGGCCAGCATGCCCGGCAGATGGGCGGCGCCGCCGGCCCCCGCGATGATGGCGGTCAGCCCGCGCGGGGCGGCGCTTTCGGCATAGGCGAACAGGGCGTCCGGCATGCGGTGCGCCGAGACGACGCGTGTTTCGTGGGCAATGCCGAATTGCTGGAGAATCTCGGCCGCATGGCGCATCGTCTCCCAGTCGGAGTTCGAGCCCATGACCACGCCGACCTGGATGGTTTCACTCATCTTTCAATTTTACGTTTCGGTCCCACCTGGAACGGGAATCTGAATCGGCCGGGCGCCCGGCCATCCCCCAACGACGCAGCCTCACCCATGATCGACATCACCCTCGACAACTTCCAGACCGAACTGGTCGAAGCCTCGCTTGCCACGCCGGTGCTGCTGGACATCTGGGCCGAATGGTGCGGCCCCTGCAAGCAGCTGGGCCCGGTGCTGGAGAAGCTGGAGGTCGAATACGGCGGCCGCTTCATCCTGGCCAAGCTCGACGCCGACAAGGTGCCGCAGATCTCCAGCCAGCTGTCGCAGATGTTCGGCGTGCGCAGCATTCCCTTCTGCGTGATGTTCTCCGGCGGCCAGCCGGTGGACGGCTTCGTCGGCGCGCTGCCGGCCGACAAGATCCGCGAGTTCCTGGACAAGCACGTGCCCGGCGCCGATGAGCTGGCCGCGCAGCAGGAGGAAGAGGCCGCGCAGGAGGCCCTGGCCGAAGGCGACACCGACAGCGCGCTCGAGAAGCTGCAGCATGCCGTGGCCACCGACCCGTCCAACGACGATGCCCGCTTCGACTACGTCAAGCTGCTGCTGCAGATGGGCCGCACGGACGACGCCAAGGTGGCCTTCGCGCCGGTGATCGACCGTCGCTCGCTGGTGCGCCGCTTCGACTCGCTGCAGCGCTGGATGGACGCGCTCGACGCCGCCGAGGGCGCCGACATCGCCGCGCTGGACGCACGCATCGCCGCCAACCGCCGCGACTTCGACGCCCGCTACGCCCGCGCCCAGGCGCTGGTGGCGCAGCAGCAATGGACCGAGGCCATGGACGAGCTGCTCGAGATCCTCATGCGCGACAAGGGCTGGAACGAGGAACTGGCCCGCAAGACCTACATCGCCATCCTCGACGTGATCGAGCCGCCCAAGCCCAAGGTGGCCGAAGGCCAGATCCCGCCGGACGATCCGGTGGTGGCGACGTACCGCCGCCGGCTGTCGAGCGTGGTCCTGAGCTGATCGCGCGGTTCGCCCGCCCATGAAAAAAGCGCCTCGATGCCGAGGCGCTTTTTCTTTGCCCGCGCGCAGGCGGGTGGGGGCGAGTCAGCCCAGGGCGGTGCGCAAGCGGTCGCCCGCGTAGGCCATCGCATCGCGCGCCTTCTGCAGCACGGCCGCGCCGCCGAAGAACTCGTGCGCCACGCCTTCGTACTCGCGGCGCTCGACCGGCACACCGGCATCGCGCAGGGCCTCTTCCAGTTTGGCACCGTCGCTGCGCAGCGGGTCCAGGCGCGCATTGATGATCGTCACCGGCGGCAGGCCGGCCAGATCGGCGTCGATGAGCGACAAGCGCGTGTCCTTGAGGTCTTCTTCCGAGTTGACGAGGTGGTCCACGAACCACTTCACCATCGCGCGGTTCAGCGGCTTGGCGATGGCGTTCTCGAGGTACGACTCGGTATTGAGGCTGGTCTGCGCGACGGGGTAGACCGACAGCACATGGCGCGGTGCTGGCAGGCCCGCATCGCGCACGGCGATGGCCGTGGCCACCGCCAGGTTGCCGCCCGCGCTTTCGCCGGCCAGAGCCAGACGCACCGGGTCGCCGCCCAGCGAGGCGGCGTTCTGGCCGAGCCAGCGGTAGGCGGCCAGCGCGTCGTCCCAGGCGGCGGGAAAGCGGTGCTCCGGCGCCTGTCGGTAGTCGACGGACACGACGATGGCGTTTGCTGCCTTCGCCAGGCCGCGGGCGCCGGCGTCATAGACCTCCTTGTCGGCGATCACCCAGCCGCCCCCGTGAAAGTACAGGATCACCGGGAAAGGGCCCACACCGGCGGGTGTGTAGACGTTGGCGGGCAGGGCACCCACCGCGCCATCGACGGTGATCCGCTTGAGCGTCACGCCGGGTACGAGCACTTCGGGGTCGGCCGATTCGCCGCGCTTTTGCAGCAGCGTGACCACGGCGTCCTTGGCGGTCGGTTGCTGCCGGGCTTCGGTGACGTCCAGCTTCTCGATGGCCTTGGGATTCAGCGACTCGTGCGCCTTGGCCAACTCCAGCTGGTCGTCATCGGCGCGCAGGGCGGCAATGGCATTCGAGGCGGCATTGAGGATGGGATTCGGCTCGCCGTTGCTCATGGGCGGTGTTCCTTGTGGTGTAAGCGGCAGGGCCGCAGCCCTGAGGGGTCTGCGGGACTGGCATGCACCTTCAGCGAGTCCGGTTGGCGGTCGCGTGCGCGGTCAGGACCGCGCGACGTAGGCGGGGGCTCGCGCCGCCGGTGGGCATGGCGCCCTGCGCCCGTGACGGACAAGCCGCGCAGCCCGTCTTTGCGGGTGTGCCGCCTGCACCCTAGCCCGCCATCACATCGCTGGTCGGCGTTCGCGCCCCCTGGAAATGGAAAAGGCCGCCGGCTGCGCCTCAGGTGCCCTGCACATAGGGATTGCTCTGGCGCTCGCGACCGAAGCTGCTTTCCGGCCCATGGCCGGGGATGAACACCGTCTCGTCGCCCATGGGCCACAGCCGCTGCACGATGCTGTCGATCAGCTGCGGATGGCTGCCGCCCGGAAAGTCGGTGCGGCCGATGCTGCCGGCGAAGAGCACGTCGCCCACGAAGGCCCGCTGCGCGCTGGCCGAATGGAAGACCACATGGCCCGGCGTGTGCCCGGGGCAGTGGCGCACCGTGAGCGTCTCCTCGCCCAGCGTCACCGTGTCGCCGTCGGCCAGCCAGCGCGTGGGCCTGAAGGCCCGGGCGGGCGGAAAGCCGAACATTGCGCTCTGCTGCGGCAGGCCGTCGATCCAGAACTGGTCACCCGGGTGCGGTCCCACGATGGGCAGGCCCAGGCGCTCGGCCAACTCGCCGGTGCCGCCGGCATGGTCGATGTGCGCATGCGTGAGCCACAGCTGCTCCAGTGCCAGGCCGCGCGATTCGGCAGCGGCGACCAGTCGGTCGATCTCGCCGCCCGGGTCGATCAGCGCGGCCTTGTTCGTCGCGTCGCACCAGACGAGCGAGCAGTTCTGCTGGAAGGGTGTGACGGGGAGGATTTGGTAGCGCAGCATGGCGAAGGCGGTCGTGGGTCGGAGCCGGCGATTGTCGCGACGGCCATGCCCGACATGGGCGGCCGCAACGCCCGACCGCCTCTCAGCCCGCGCGTGCGCCGACGACGCGGCAGCAGGCCGTGGCCCGCGCCACCTCGGTGCCGGCCTGCGCAAGCACCGCCTCCACGTAACAGATGCTGCGTCCGCCGCCCACGATGGCCGAGCGGCCCTGCAGGCGGCCGGGTCGGGCCGGCGCGAGGAAGCTCAGGTTCAGCGTCAGCGTGACCACGCCGCCGCCTTCGCCCGCGCGGGCGTCGACGACGGCAGCGCACAGGTCGTCCAGCATGGCGGCGAGCATGCCGCCCTGCACCGTGCCCGCCGGGTTGAGGAAGGCGGCGGTGGCCTCGTACTCGGCGGCCAGCGTGCCGGCCGTGGTGTCCAGGGCGAGCAGGCGGCCACCGAGCAGGGTGGCGATGGGCGGTTCGGGGCGTCCGGGCAGCATGCGTTTCTCCTTCAGGGGGCGGCGAGCCCCAGCCGACGCAGTGTCGCGGCCTTGAGGCGGCTGTCCTCGCGCAGGTGGCGCTCGAAGTCGGCGGCGGGGCGGAAGTCCACCACCTGGTTCGCGCGGCGGGCCCAGTCCTGGTAGCGCGGCGAGGCCACAGCCTGCCGGCACGCGCCCTCCAGCCGCTGCACCACCGCGTCGGGCGTGCGGGCCGGCACCAGCACGCCGCCGAAGCTGGCCTGCACCACGTCCACGCCCGCTTGCTGGAGCGTCGGCACCTCGGCGAAGGCGGGATGGCGCCGGTCGGCATAGACGGCCAGCAGGCGCAGGGCGCCGCTGCCCAGCTGCCCGGTGATGGAACTCACCAGCACCGCGCCGAAGCCCAGGCGCCCGGCCATCAGGTCCTGCAGCATCGGCGCGTCGCCCTTGTAGGGCACGTGCGTCAGGCTGACGTGCGCCACCGCCTCGATGTCCGCCGTGCCCAGGTGCGGGATGGAGCCCGTGCCCGAGGTGCCGTAGCTGATGGCGCCCGGCTCACGCCGGGCCGCCGCCAGCAGGTCGGCCACGCTGCGCCAGGGCGAGGCCGCCGGCACCGCGATGGCGAAGATGTTGTCGAACACCTGGCACACGGGCCGGAAGCTGTCGAGCCCGTAGTTCAGCCGGAGCCGGTGCGGTTCGCTCGACAGCGGCACCGCCGGCGTGAAGGCCAGCGTGTAGCCGTCGGGCCGGGCCGCCGCCACTGCGTTCAGGCCGATGGTGCCGGCCGCGCCTTCGCGGTTGCTCACCACCACCGGCTGGCCCAGGGGCTCGGCCAGGGCCTCGGCGAGGTTGCGGGCGTTGAGGTCCAGCCCGCCGCCTGCAGCGAAGGGCACCACCATCTGCAGGGGCCGCTGGGGAAACTCCTGCGCCGGGGCGCCGAGCGAAAGGGCGGCCAGCAGCAGGCCGAGCGCGGCCCGCGCGCCGCGATGCAGCACGTCGTTCATGGGCGCGCCGCCCTCACTCGTCGCGGATGCCGTTGCGCAGCACGCCGATGGCGTCGACCTCGATCTCGCACACGTCGCCCGGCTTCATGAACACGGGCGGGGTGCGCTTGTTGCCGACGCCGCCGGGCGTGCCGGTGACGATCACGTCGCCCGGCTCCAGCGGGATGAAGGTGGAGATGTAGGCGATCTGGCGCGGGATGCTGTGCACCATCATGTCGGTGGTGGCGCGCTGCATCTCCTGGCCATTGAGGCGGGTGACCAGCGTCATCTTCTGGTCGGGCGCGATCTCGTCGGCCGTGACCATCCAGGGGCCGAAGGCGCCGGTCTTCCAGAAGTTCTTGCCGGGCGCCCACTGCGAGGTGTGCAGCTGCCAGTCGCGCACGCTGCCGTCGTTGTAGCAGCTGTAGCCGGCGATGTGCGACCACGAATCCGCCTCGCTGATGTGGCGGCCGCCCCGGCCGATGACGATGGCGATCTCGCCTTCGTAGTCGAGGCGCTCTGAGGCCCTGGGCCGCACGATGTCCTCGCCATGGGCCAGCTGCGAGTCGGCCACGCGCAGGAAGATCACCGGCTTCTCGGTCTCGGTTTTGCCTGTCTCGCGGATGTGCTCGCCGTAGTTCAGGCCGATGCAGAAGATCTTGCCGGGGTTGGGGATCACCGGCAGCAGCGTCACCTCGGACAGCGGCAGCGTGGCGCGGGCGGCCTCGACATGCGCGGCGGCCTGCGATGCCAGGCCGGCGGCGATGAAGGCCTTGAGGTCCGGCGCCTGCGCGCCGAACACTGCGCGCAGGTCGACCACGCGGTCGCCGACGATGGCGCCATAGCCGTCCTGGCCGTTGTACTGGTAGCTGATGAGTCTCATGGGGATTCCTTGGGAAGGGGAGGGAGGGTGGTGCTAGGCCAGCCGACCTCCGATCCGCGTCGCGGCCTCGGTGATCAGACGGACCATCTTTTCAAGGTCGACGATCGCCAGGCGCGAGGTATCGAACACGAGGGAGATGGCGGCCCAGGCGCCGCCATCCGACTTGAGAACGGGCGCGGCCACGGCCGCCAGCTGGGGCTCCAGCTCGCCCTTGGAGACATAGTGGCCCGCCTTGCGGATGGCCGCGAAGTGGCGCCGGAACTCGGCCCAGTCGCCGGGCAGGCCGCAGCGCAGGGCCTCGTCGCGGCGCGCGTCGAACAGCTTCCTGAGCGGCGCCGTGCCCAGCGTGGCGAGCAGCACCTTGGGCGCCGCGCCCTGGAACAGCGGCCGCGGCCGGCCGCGCGTGTAGGCCAGCGTGGCGGGCGCGCCGCCCATCTCGCGGTGCGTGTCCAGCACCTGCTGGCCGAAGGCCTCGGTCACCACGCAGTCGAAGCCGGTGGCATCGACCAGCTCGCGCAGCACCGGCAGGCCCACCTTGAGCACCGGGTCGGCGCGGCGGATGTAGTGGTCCAGCAGGATGATGCGCGGACCCAGCGCGTAGTGCGAGTCCTCCACGCGCTGCAGCAGCCCCACCTGCAGCAGCTGGCGCACGTAGCGGTAGCTGGTGGGCAGCGAGACCTCCAGCGCCTTCGCGATGTCCTCCGCGGTGCGGGTGATGTGGTGGTCGTCGAAGAGGTCGAGCACGCCCAGCATGCGTTCCAGGCTGGACGAGGGCGAAGGTTCGGACAAGGTGGGGCCCCGGGATGTGGGTCGTCATGGCGCCACCGGGAGGTACTGGGAGATGCGGTCCAGCTCGGAGCCCGTGCGCGCCACGCCGACGATGTAGCGGTCGGGCCGTAGTATCACGGCGCCCGCCTGGTGGCGGCGCAGCCAGTCCGCCAGCGGCGGGTCGGGCTCGTCGATGACCAGGGCCTGGCTGCGGGCCCAGCGTTCGGCGGTGCCTGGGGCCGCGGCGGCCAGCAGATCGCGCCGGCCGATCACCGCGCTGCGGCGGCCCAGCAGCTCGTCCAGCAGCCGGCCGTCGGCCAGCCGCGGCTGGGGAAAGGGCCGGCCCGCCAGGTCCTGCTGCAGGATGTCGAAGGCGCCTGCGCCCAGCAGCTGCGGCGGCAGCTCGAAGACCTCCGGCGCGCCGGTCGCGAAGCGCGCGTCGCGCTCGGCCGCCGCAGCCGGGTCGGTGGTCTGGATGATGTCGCCCAGGCGCACGGCCAGCTCGATCAGGGCGCGCACATGCGGTTTGCGCTCGGATTCGTAGGTGTCCAGCAGCGCCTCGGGTGCGCGGCCGGCCAGCACCGCGTCCAGCTTCCAGGCCAGGTTGGACGCATCGCGGATGCCCGCGCACATGCCCTGGCCGAGGAAGGGCGGCGTCTGGTGGCAGGCATCGCCCGCCAGCAGCAGCCGGCCCTGGCGCCAGCCGTCGGCGATCACCGAATGGAAGGTGTAGATGGCGGCCCGCTCCAGCCGGGCCTGATCCGGCCCTACCCACGGCGCGACCAGCTTCCACAGGTTGTCGGGTTGCACCATGGCCTCGCGGTCGTCGCCGGGCAGCACCATGATCTCCCAGCGACGGCGGTTGCCCACCACGTTGCAGTAGGTCATGGGCCGGCGCGGGTCGCAGTGCTGCACGGTGTGCGGCGGCAGGTCCACCGGCTCGGTCAGCACCACGTCGAACACCAGCCAGGGCTGGCGCAGGCCCAGGTCCACCATCGGGCTGCCCATGTGCTGGCGCACCGGCGAGCGGGCGCCGTCGCAGCCCACCACCCAGCGGGCGCGGGCCTCGAAGCTGCCGCCGTCCTGGCCCTGGCGGCCGTGCAGCGTGGCGCCTTCGCCGTCCATGTCGATGGCGGTGAGGATGGTCTCCAGCCGCACATGCACGTTGGGAAAGCGCGCCAGGCCTTCGCGCAGCACGGCCTCCAGCTCGGGCTGGTGGAAGTAGTAGTTGTTGGCGCCGCCGTGCGGCCCCAGCGCCGCGGTGCCGCCGCGGATCAGCAGCGTCTGGCCCGCCGCATTGACGAAGTGCATGCCCTGCGTGCCCGGCCGCGAGATGGCCAGCACCTGTTCGCGCAGGCCGGCCGCCTGGAAGATGCGCAGCACCTCGCCGTCGTAGTGGATGGCGCGCGGCAGGGGAAAGATGTCGCGTTCCTTCTCGACCACCAGCACCGAGCGCCCGGCCGCGCCCAGCAGGTTGGCCAGCGTGGCGCCCGTGGGGCCCAGCCCCACGATGGCCACGTCGTAGACGGGCACCGGCTCAGCCATGCTGGTCTTCCTGCATGCGGCGGGCGACATCGGCCTGCCATTGCGCCCGGCTCATGAATCGGGGGAAGCGCTTCGCGATGGCCTCGGCCTGCGCCAGGATGGCCTCGTCGCTCTGGGCGAGGTCGATGGGCTCGCGCAGCGGCTGCTCGCAGTACCAGGGCGTGTCCATGAACAGCTCCAGCCGGTTGCCCTCCGGATCGCGGCAGTAGACCGAGACGGCATTGCCGTGCGTCACCGGCAGCATCTCGCTCGCGCCCTCGGCCAGCAGCCGGTCATGGAAGGCGCGCAGCGTCGCCACGTCGGGCACGCGGAAGGACAGCTGGTTGACCACGTTGAAGGCCATGTCCGCCGGCCGGCCGGTGGCCAGCACCAGCTGGTGGTGCTCGCTGGGATCGCGGCTCAGGAAGATCAGCTGCACCGGGCCCAGGTCGCCCGCGTCGGTCTGGGTGAAGCGCAGGGCGCGCTTGTAGAAGCCGGCCATGCGGGCCAGGTCGGTGACGTACAGGCCGATGTGGCTGAACTGCAGCTGTAGGGGTGTTTGAGGGGTCAACTTTGTCTCCGGGCGAGAACGGAAGGCCTGGCAGGCCATTCGACTGGATGAATCGTATTGTGATTATCGTATTTTGACAATAAACAATGTATTCGTATGATCCGACCCCGTGCAATCGGCACGCGTTCGCAAACGGAGACATTCATGACCTTTCTCAAGAGGCTCGCCGCCAGCGCGGCCGCTCTGCCGCTCGTGGCGGCCTTCGCCCTGGCGCCCACCGGGGCCGCCGCCCAGCCTGACTACCCCACCAAGCCGGTGCGCATCATTGCCCCCTTCCCGGCGGGCAGCGGCCCCGACGCCAACGCCCGCGAACTGGCCGCGGAGCTCACCAAGATCCTGGGCCAGTCCTTCTATGTGGAGAACCGGCCGGGCGCCTCCAACATCATTGGCACCGAGGTGGCGGCCAAGGCCGCCAACGACGGCTACTCGCTCTACATCGGCACCACCAGCTCGCTGTCGGTCGTGCCGCACCTCTACGGCAAGCTGCCCTTCAATGCCGAGCGCGACTTCGCGCCCATCAGCCTGCTGGGCGTGCTCAACACGGGGCTGATCGCCACGCCCTCGGTGCCGGCCAAGGACGCGCGCGAGCTGGTCGCCCAGCTCAAGGCCAAGCCCGATTCGGTGACGGTGGCCACGCAGGGCATCGGCAGCTATTCGCACCTGTCGGCCGTGTGGTTCAACAGCGTGGCGGGCGTGAAATCGAACCTGGTGCCCTACAACAGCAACAGCCCCTACGCCGACCTGCTGGCCGGGCAGATCCAGCTGATGTTCGACGGCCTGCCCGCGGCGGCCACCAACGTGCAGGCGGGCAAGCTCAAGCTGCTGGCCATCACCGGCCGCGAGCGGCATCCGAGCTTTCCCAACGTGCCCACCTTCGCCGAGCAGGGCCTGCCCGACTACACGCCCATCGCCTGGCAGGGCCTGCTGGCGCCGGCCGGCACCGCGCCGGCCATCCTGGAAAAGCTCAGCGCCGCCATGGCCAAGGTCTGCCAGTCGCCCGAGCTGGCCAAGAAGTGGCGCGACTACGGCGGCGAACTGCGCTGCAACACGCCCGCCGAGTTCACCGCCTTCATCCAGGCCGACCGTGCGATGTGGGGCAAGGTCGTGCGCGCCGCGGGCGTGAAGCTGGACTGAGGGGCGGCCGCATGCTCGTTTCTGCCTGTTCGAACATTGCCCTACCCGCCCGCGCCCGACGCCGCGACGTGCTGCGCTGGACGTGCGCGGGCGCGGCCGCCGTGGTCGGTGCTGCGCGCGCGCAGGCCCCGGCCTGGCCCAGCCGCCCGGTCCGGTTGATCATTCCTTCCATCGCCGGCAGCCCTTGGGACCCCGTGGCCCGGCACCTGGCCGACCGGCTGGCGCAGAAGTTCGGCCAGCCCTTCGTCGTCGACAACCGCGGGGGCGCCACCGGGCTGATCGGCATGGACCTGGTGGCCAAGGCCACCGACGGTCACACCCTGGGTGTCATGTTCATGCCGCACGCGCTGCTGCCTGCGCTGCATGCGCGCATGCCCTACGACACCCTGGCCGACCTGGTTCCCGTGGCCCAGACCCAGTGGACCTACAACGTGCTCGTGACCCGTCCCTCGCTGGGCGTGGACAGCGTGCGCGCGCTGGTCGACAAGGTGCGCGCCAATCCCGGCAAGTTCAGCTACAGCTCGGGCGGCAACGGGTCTCCGGCGCACGTGATGGGCGAGTCCTTCAAGCAGCTCACCGGCACCTACATCCTGCACGTCCCCTACCGCGGGCCGGTGGCGGCGCTGCAGGATCTGGTGGGTGGCCAGTCCGACCTGATGTTCGCCTCGGTGGCCGCTGCCGTGCCGCACGTGCAGAGCGGCCGGCTCAAGGCGCTGGCCGTGACGTCGCGCGAGCCGCTGGAGGCCCTGCCCGGCGTGCCCACCTTTGCGAGCCAGGGCTTTGCCAACTTCGACGTGCGGGACTGGGCCGGCATCGTCGCCTGCCGGTCCGTCCCGGCCGATCGCATCGGCCCGCTCAACGAGGCCATCGTGCAGGCGCTGGCCGAGCCGGGCGTGGTAGAGCGATTCGCGCGCATGGGCACCTATCTGCACACGGGCAGCGCCGAGCAGTTCCAGGCGCTGATCCGGGCGGAGCTGCCCAAGTGGGCCGAGGTGGTGCGCCGGGCCGGCATCCGGCTGGAGTGACCGGCATGCAGCCTGTTCGCAACCTGCTGTTCATCATGGTCGACCAGCTGCGCTGGGACCATGTGAGCGCCTATGGCGTCTCTCCCGTGCCCACGCCCAACATCGATGCCCTGGCCCGGCGGGGTGCGCTGATGCGCCATGCCTTCGTGCAAGGGCCGGTGTGCGGTCCCTCGCGCATGTCCTACTACACCGGCCGCTACGTGCTCAGCCACGGCGCCCGCTGGAACCGCGTGCCGCTGTCCAGCGCCGAGAAGACGCTGGGCGACTACCTGCGGCCTCTGGGCGTGCGGGCCACGCTGGCGGGCAAGTCGCATGTGCTGCCCGACACCGAGGCCCTGGACCGCGCGGGCATCGAGATCGAATCCGAGCGCGGCGCCCTGCTGCGCGAAGGCGGCTTCACGCCCATCGAACGCTTCGACGGCCACAGCCGCCCCGACCGGCGCAGCGGCTATGCCGACTTTCTGCGTACGGCCGGCTATGCGGGCGACGACCCATGGCGCACACACGTCATCTCGGTGCAGGCGCCGGACGGCACGGTTCACTCCGGCTGGTCGATGCGCCATGCCCACCTGCCCGCGCGCGTGAGGGCCGAGCATTCGGAGACCGCCTATCTCAGTGATCGCGCCATCGACTTCATCCGGGCGCAGGGCGGGACGCGCTGGTGTCTCCACCTGTCGTACGTCAAGCCGCACTGGCCCTATGTGGCGCCCGCGCCTTACCACGCGATGTTCCGCAACGCGCCGCAGCGGCCTGTGGTCAAGGCGCCGCACGAGCGCGCCCAGGCGCATCCCGTGGTGCGGGCCTTCCAGCAGCACGAGGAGAGCCTCAACTTCGCGCAGGACGCCATCGCCGCGCACGTCAAGCCCACCTACATGGGGCTGGTGGCGCAGCTGGATGACGAGATTGGCCGCGTGATGGCCGCGCTGGAAGCCAGCGGCCAGGCATCGCACACGATGGTGGTGCTGTGTGCCGACCATGGCGACATGCTGGGCGACCACTGGCTGGGCGAGAAGGAGCTGTTCTACGAAGCGGCGGTGCGTGTGCCCATGATCGTGGTCGATCCGCGGCCCGAGGCGGATGTCACCCGCGGGCAGGTGCTCGAACCGCTGGTGGAGGCCATCGACGTGCTGCCCACGCTGCTGGAGGCCTTGGGCGCCGACCCCGATGGCTGGCAGCACTGTGTGGAAGGCCGCTCGCTGCTGCCGCTGTTGCAGGGGCAGGCGGTGCCCTGGCGCGATGCCGTGTTCTCCGAGGCCGACTATGCCTACCGCGCCGCGCGGTGGACCCTGGGCCGCGCACCCGGCGAATGCCGCGGCACCATGGTGCGCACGCAACGCTGGAAGTACGTGGACTGGGAAGGCTTCCGCCCACAGCTCTTCGACCTGCACGACGACCCCGACGAATTGCACGACCTCGGCGCCGATCCGCCGGCCGCCGTCGAGCGCGAGATGCGCGAGCGCCTGCTGCAATGGAGTCTGCGCCGCAAGAACCGCACGACGGTGCCCGACAGCGACGTTGCGCAGCGCACCGAAGCCGTCAAGCGCCACGGCATTCACATCGGCGTGTGGTGAGCATGGACGCAACGAATCTGCCCGATCTGCGCGCCGATGGCCTCGTCATCCGCGCGCCGGGTGGCCCCGAAGTGCTGCGCTGGACACCCGGCCTGGACCTGCCCGTGCCGGCGCCCGACGAGGTGCTGATCGACGTGGCCTGGGCCGGCGTCAACCGGCACGACTGCAACCAGCGCCGCCGCGGCCCCACGCCCGCGCACAGCGACGTGCCGGGCCTGGAGGTGAGCGGCACCGTGCGCCGGGCCGGCGCCCGGGCGGGTCACCTGCGCGTGGGCGATGCGGTGTGTGCCCTGGTCGATGGGGGCGGCTATGCCACGCGGGTGGTGGCGCCCGCCGCGCTCACCTTCGCCGTGCCGCCGGGCTTGGCTTTGCGCGAGGCGGCGGCGCTGCCCGAGGCGCTGTTCACCGTCTGGCACAACTTCTTCGGCGTCGCGGCGCTGGGGCCGGGCGAGACCGTGCTGATCCATGGCGGCACCAGCGGCGTCGGCAGCCTGGCCCTCCAGCTGCTGGGCGCGCTGGGCCACCGCGTGGCCGTCACCTGCGGCAACGCGGCCAAGGTGGCCGAGGCGCGAACCCTGGGCGCCGCGGCGGCATTCGACTACCGCACGCAGGACTGGGTGCAGGCCGCGCTGGACTGGACCGACGGGCGGGGCGTGGACGTGGTGCTGGACATGGCCGGCGCCGCCCACGCCGCCCGCAACGTGCAGGTGCTGGCGCGACGCGGCCGGCTGGTGCACCTGTCGCCCGGCGATGGCGCCGACTTCGTGGCGCCGCTGCGGCCGATCCTGGCCAAGGAACTGCGCATCACCGGCTCGCTGCTGCGCCCGCTGCCGCTGGCCGAGAAGGCGCTGATCGCCGAGCGCCTGCGCGCCGTGGCCCTGCCGCTGGTGGCAGCCGGCCGCGTGCGGCCCTGGGTGAGCGAGGTCTTCCCGCTCGCCGAGGCCGCGCAGGCCCATGCCCGCCTCGAATCGGGGCAGGCCATGGGCAAGCTGGTTCTGGAGGTGCGGGGCATCGCCCCGCGCGCCTGATCGGCGGGCTGCGATGGGCTTCGCCACCCGTTGCTGCCACTGACAGGCCCTAGGCCACGGCCTCGGGCCAGACCAGCGAACGGTGGACCTGGGCGCCGGCCATGGCGCCGTTCCCCACGGCCAGGGACACCGAATGCGGTGCCCTTGCCACATCGCCGCAGGCGAACACGCCCGCCACCGAGGTCTTGTTCTCGGCATCGGTGCGTACCTGCAGGCCCATGGGCGTTTCTTCCAGCGCACAACCCATGGCCTGCGCCAAAGGACTGGAGGGCGAGGTCCGCGGCGCGGTGAACAGGCCGGCAAAGCGAAGCAGGCGTCCGTCGGCCATCGCCACATCGGCATGGCCTTCGATGCGGTCGATGGCGGCCTCCTCGATCGTCACACCGCGGCGCTGCAAGGCCGTGCGTGCGTCCGCACTCATTGCCATTGCACTGTTGACGAGCAGGGTGACCTGGCCCCACTCGGTGAGCAGTTCGGCCTGGTGGATCGACAGGGGGCTCGCACCGACGATGCCGATGCGGCCCTGGTCGAGTTCGTAGCCATGGCAATAGGGACAGTGGAAGACCGACGTGCCCCAGCGCTCGGCGAGGCCTTCGACATCGGGAAGCCGATCGGACACGCCGGTGGCCAGCAGGATGCGGCGCGCGCGGTGCCGGGCACCGTCGGATACCGTCACCGTGAAGGCGTCCATGCATCCCGTGACGGCGTCGGCTCGCCCGTCGAGCCACGTCAGCGTGGGGTAGGCGCCGAGCTGGCGGCGCGCCTCGGCGGCGATCGCCGCCGGGGGCGCGCCATCCTGACCGAGGAACCCGTGCGAGTGGCTGGCGAAGCGGTTTCGCCGCTCGCCCGCGTCGATCACCAGCACGGTCTTGCGCGCGCGCACCAACTGCAGGGTGGCCGCCATTCCCGCATAGCTGCCGCCGATGACGATGACGTCGTATTCCATGATCAATGTCTTTCCAGTCGGGCCGCTGCATGACGGCGCGCGAAGTCGGCCGCCAGATCGGCGAGGGTGATTTCCGAAAAGCGCTGCAGCAGCAGCGCTTCGGCCTGGGCGAAGGTGTCTTCCAGTGCGGCATTCACCGCTTGTTCGACCAGGCAGGCCGGCGCTTCGTTGCGGTGTCCGATGGCGAAGGTCGCGGGCTCGCCCAGGGCTTCGTGCAACTGGCGCAGGGTGACGGTGCGGAGGTCGGCCTGGATGCGCCACCCGCCGGCGTGGCCGCGGTCCGAACTCACGATGCCGGCCTCCCGCAGGTAGGCCATGGTGCGTCGCACGACGACCGGGTTGGTGCCCAGGCACTGCGCCAGCGTTTCGGAGGTGACGGGGCCGTCGTACTCGGCCATGTGCAGCAGCGCATGCAGGACGGAAGAGAGGCGGCTGTCGCGTTTCATGTAACTAATGATGTTTCGTGATGGCGTGCCTGTCAAGGCTGGCATGCGCCATCTGCGGTCCAGTGCCGCGCGATGCACCGGTGTCACAGCCTCGTCGATCTCACCATTGCCGGTGCCCGAATGCTCGTCCGGCGGGCAAACCGGGTGGCACGCTGCTTGCATCACATCATGTATCCAAGAATGGATGCCTGAACATGGTGCACGAAGCCTCTTCCCCCGACGCCCTGACCCGCCCCTTCGCGGCCGCGGGTTCCGCCCAGGTGCCCGCGCCGCAGCCGGCGCCCGATGGCCGGCCCGAGGCGGCCTGGATCAGCCGCCCGGCCACGCCCATCGCCGGTGCGGCCACCGGCCCGCTCGCCGGCCTGCGCTTCGCGGTCAAGGACAACATTGACGTCGCCGGCCTGCCCACCACCGCTGCCTGCCCGGCCTTCGCCTATGCGCCCGAAGCGCACGCCACGGTGGTGCAGCGCCTGCTCGCGGCCGGTGCGTCGGTGGCGGGCAAGACCAACCTCGACCAGTTCGCCTGCGGGCTCAACGGCAGCCGCTCGCCCTACGGCGCGGTGCCCAACAGCTTCGATGCGCGCTACGTGTCGGGCGGCTCCAGCTCGGGCTCGGCCTATGCGGTGGCCACGGGGCAGGTGGACTTCTCGCTCGGCACCGACACCGCAGGCTCCGGCCGCGTGCCGGCGGGGCTCAACAACATCGTCGGCCTCAAGCCCAGCAAGGGCCTCATCAGCGCGAAGGGCGTGGTGCCGGCGGCGCAGAGCGTGGACTGCGTCTCCATCTTCGCGCCCACCGTGGCGCTGGCCGCGCGGGTGCTGGCCTGCGCCATGGGGCCGGACGCGGGCGATCCGTACTCGCGCCGGCTCGACCTGGTGCGCACGCCGCTGCCCGCGCGCTTTCGCTTCGGCGTGCCGCAGCCGCTGGAATTCCACGGCGACGCGCTGGCCGCCGCCGCCTTCGAGCGCGCCATCGCGCAGCTGCGTGAGCTGGGTGGCGAGCCGGTATCGGTCGACTACGCCCCGCTCGCCCGGGCCGCCGGCCTGCTCTACGACAGCGCGCTGGTGGCCGAGCGCTATGCCGCCGTGCGGCCCTTCTTCGATGCGCACGAAGCCGAGGTGATCGAGCCCGTGCGCGGCATCCTCGCGCGCGGCCGCAGCTTCGATGCGGCCGACCTGGTCGATGCGCAGACGCAGCTGCAGGCGCTCGGGCAGCAGGCCGCCGCCATGTGGGCCGGCATCGACGTGCTGCTGGTGCCCACCGCGCCCACGCACTGCACGCTGGATGCCATGCGCGCCGAGCCGGTGCGCCGCAACAGCGAGCTGGGCCACTACACCAACTTCGTCAACCTGCTGGACTATGCGGCCCTGTCGGTGCCCGCCAGCCTGCGGCCCGACGGCCTGCCCTTCGGCGTGACCTTCATCGGGCCCTGCGGCAGCGACTTCCGCCTGGCCGAACTGGGCCAGCGCTTCCACCATGCCACCGGCCTGCCGATGGGCGCCACCGGCGGCCCGCTGCCGGCGCCCGAGCCGCCGGTCTGGCCGCCGCTGGCCGAGGGCGAGGCCATGCCCATCGCCGTGGTCGGCGCGCACCTCACGGGCATGCCGCTCAACCACCAGCTCATCGCACGCGGGGCCGTGCGGGTCGAGGCCACCACCACCGCGCCGCACTACCGCCTGTATGCCCTGCCGGGCACCACGCCGCCCAAGCCCGGCCTGCAGCGCGAGCCCGGCAACGGTGTGCCCATCGCGCTGGAGGTGTGGAACGTGCCGCGCGCCGAGGTCGGCGCCTTCCTGGCGCAGATCCCGCCGCCGCTGGGCCTGGGCAGCGTCGAGCTGGCCGACGGCCGCTGGGTGCACAGCTTCATCTGCGAGGCCCATGCGCTGCAGGGCGCCGAGGACGTCAGCGCGCATGGCGGCTGGCGGGCCTACATCGCTTCGCGCAGCGCCTGAGCGCACTGCACGCCGCACACCGTCTTTCTCATTCCGTCCTTCCTTTCGTCCGTCCGCAGGAGTCTTCGCATGAGCCCATCGTCGTCCTTCCGTCCCTCCCGCCGCCATGTGCTGCAGGCCGGCGGTGCCGCCCTCGGCGCGCTGGCCGCGCCCGCCATCGTGCGTGCGCAGGGCGGCCCCAAGCTGCGCATCGGCTACTGGCCGGTGGCCGCGGGCCTGCCCTTCTTCGCCGCGGTCGAGAAGGGCTACTTCAAGGAAGCGGGCCTGGACGTGGAGCCGCTTAAGTTCGCAGGCGCCCAGCAGGTGATGGAGGCCATGCTCTCCGGCCGCTCCGACGGCAGCGCCAACGGCACCGGCAGCGCCAACCTGGCCATCGGCGAGATCGCGCAGCCGGGCCTCTTCAAGATCTTCTGCACCAACCCCAGCAACGCCAAGTACGTGCTGGAGGAATTCCTGGTGCCCAAGGACAGCCCCGTCAAGAGCGTGGCCGAGCTCAAGGGCAAGCGCGTGGCCTCGGGCCCCGGCATCCAGAACGTGACCCTGGCCAAGACCATGCTGGAGCGCGCCGGCGCCGGCCCCATGAACGTGGTGGAGCTGCCCATCGGCCAGCACGTCGCGGCCCTGGCCGCCGGCCAGATCGACGCGGTCTACACGCTGGAACCCACCGGCACCGTGGGCCGGCTCAACGGCACCACGCGCGTGCTGGAAGCCGGCGTGGTGGCGCACTACGTCCTGGGCGATCCGATGGCGCCCTGGCATGGCGGCTCGGCCAGCCTGACCACCGACTTCATCAAGAAGAACCCCGAGGTCGCCAAGAAGTACATCGCCGCCTACAAGCGCGGCATCGAGCTGGTGCGCAACAACCCGGCCGACGCGCGGCAGTACATGAAGGGCTACACCGCCATCGAGGGTGCGCTCACCAACGAAGTGCCGCTCGCGTCGTACATGCTGCACGACGAGTTCAAGCCGGCCGACATCGCCTACTTCCAGAAGTTCTTCGACCTGTTCACCGAGAAGGGCATCTTCGAGAAGAAGGTGGCCGTGGACGGGCTGCTCTACCGGGGCTGATGGCCATGACCGCGCCGTCCTCCACCGCGGGCGCCGCCACCGGCGCCTGGAAGCCGCCCGCCGCCGATGCCGCCCCCGCGCTGCCCCGGCCGCCGGTGTGGAACAAACTGCTGCCGGCCATCGGGCCCATCGCGCTGTTCGTGCTGTGGGACCTGGTGGTGCGGCTGGGCTTCATCAAGCCCATCCTGCTGCCGCCGCCGCTGGCCACCTTCCAGACGCTGATCACGGGCCTGGCGGGCGGGCCGCTGCTCAACGACTTCCTGGTCACGGTGTGGCGCACGCTGGAGGCCTTCCTGATCGCCGCGGCCGTCGGCATGCCGCTGGGCGTGCTGCTGGGCAGCAACGAGAAGGCCTACCGCAGCGTGGAGTTCCTGATCGACTTCTTCCGCTCCACGCCGTCGTCGGCGCTGATCCCGCTGTTCCTGATGATCTTCGGCACCTCGGACATCAACAAGGTCGCCATCGCCGCCTTCGGCGCCATGCTGATCGTGGTGTTCAACAGTGCCTACGGCGTCATCAACGCCCGCAAGCAGCGGGTGATGGCGGCCAAGGTGATGGGCGCCACGCGCTGGCAGATCTTCAAGGACGTGCTGGTGTGGGAAAGCCTGCAGCCCAGCTTCGTGGGCCTGCGCTCGGCGGTGTCGATGGCGCTGGTCATCGTCATCGTGGCCGAGATGTTCATCGGCGCCGACAGCGGCCTCGGCAACCGGATCATCAATTCGCAGCAGGTACTGAACGTGAAGAGCATGTACGCCAGCATCCTGGCGGCGGGTGCGCTGGGCTACGCGCTCAATGTGCTCTTCCTGGTCATCGAACGCCGCATCGTGCACTGGAGCGGAAGATGAACGCCGTCCTCAACGCCCCCGTCTTCGCCGATGTGCCGACGCCCCGATTCCGCCCCGGGCCGGCGGGCACGCACATCACCATCCGCGGCCTGACCAAGTACTTCGCCGGCTGGCCGCTGTACGAGGATTTCGACCTCGACATCCCCAAGCACAAGATCGTCTCGGTCTTCGGGCCCAACGGCTGTGGCAAGAGCACGCTGATCAACATGATCGCGGGGCTGATCCCCATCGACCGCGGCGAGATCCTGTTCGACGGCAAGTCGCTCAAGGACACCAAGATCGGCTACGTGTTCCAGAACTATCGCGAGGCGATGTTCCCGTGGATGCGCACCATCGACAACATCGCCTATCCGCTCAAGCTGGAAGGCCGCAGCAAGGCCGAGGTGGACCGGCGCATGGAAGAGCTGGTGGCCAGCTTCGACGTCAAGTTCGACCTCAACCGCTTTCCCTACGAGCTCTCCGGCGGCCAGCAGCAGACGGCCTCGATCATGCGGGCGCTGGCCCCCGGGCCCGAGGTGCTGTTCCTGGACGAGCCCTTCTCGGCGCTGGACTTCGAGATGACCCTGTTCATCCGCGAGAAGCTGCAGGAGGTGTTCATGCAGACGGGCACCACCATGCTGCTGGTCTCGCACGACCTGGAAGAGGCGGTGTACCTGGCCGACGAGGTGCTGCTCTTGACCAAGCGCCCGACGCGGGTGGCCGAGATCCTGCGTTACGACGACCCGCGGCCACGCACCGTCGAGACGCTGAGCCAGCCGAGCTTCGTGGCCATGAAGAAGCAGAGCCTCGAGATCTTCCAGCGCGAAGTCCGACGCTGATCCACCGCCAACGAGCCGCCCATGACGCCTCAACAGATCGAGACCTACGTGGACGCCGCCGCCGCGGCGCTGGACCTGCCGCTTGCGCCCGAGCACCGGTCGGGCGTGCTGCGCTACTTCGCGCTCGCTGCCGACATGGCGGCGCTGACCGAGGCGGTGGACCTGGCGCCGCACGACGAGTCGGCGCTGCGCTTCGAGCCGGTGGTGCCGGGAGCGCAGGCATGAGCGCCACGCCGCCCTGGTTCCAGGCCGACGCCGCCCGCATCGCCGCCGCGGTGCAGTCCGGCGAGGCCAGCGCTACCGCCGTGGTGCAGTCCGCGCTGGACCGCATTGCCGCCACCGACGCCCGCGTCAACGCCTTCACCGCCGTGACGGGCGAGCGGGCCCTGCAGCGGGCCGCCGCGCTCGATGCCCTGCCGGCCGAGGCCCGCGCCGCGCTGCCGCTGGCCGGCGTGCCGGTGGCGGTGAAGAACCTGTTCGACGTCGCCGGCCTGCCCACGCTGGCGGGCTCGAAGATCGAGCGCGAGACGCCGCCGGCCACCGACGACGCCCTGCTGCTGCGCCGCCTCGAAGCCGCCGGTGCCGTGCTGGTGGGCGCGCTCAACATGGACGAGTACGCCTACGGCTTCACCACCGAGAACTCGCACGAAGGCCCGACGCGCAATCCGCACGACCTGTCGCGCATCGCTGGCGGCTCCTCCGGCGGCAGCGGCGCGGCGGTGGCGGCGGGGCAGGTGCCGATCACGCTGGGCTCCGACACCAACGGCTCCATCCGCGTGCCGGCCTCGCTGTGCGGCGTGTACGGCCTCAAGCCCACCTTCGGCCGGCTGCCGCGCACCGGCAGCTATCCCTTCGTCAGCAGCCTGGACCACCTGGGCCCCTTCGCCCGCTCGGTGCGCGACCTGGCCCTGGCCTACGACGCGATGCAGGGGCCCGAGGACGGCGCCCCCGGCGATCCGGGCTGTGCCCAGCGTGCGACCGAGCCGGTGACGGCGTTGCTGCCGCAGGGCGCGGCCGGCCTGCGCGTCGGCGTGCTTGGCGGCTGGTTCGCCCGCAACGCCCTGCCCGAAGCCCAGGCTGCCGTGGCCCGCGTGGCCGAGGCGCTGGGCGCCACGCGCACCGTCGAGCTGCCGCTGGTGGAGGCCGGCCGCGCCGCCGCCTTCCTGATCAGCAATGCCGAGGGCGCGGCCCTGCACCTGCCGGACCTGCGCCGCCGCGCCCACGACTTCGAGCCGCTGTCGCGCGACCGCTTCCTGGCCGGTGCGCTGCTGCCCGCCGCCTGGGTCACGCGCGCCCAGCGCGTGCGTCGCCGCTATGCCGAGGCCGTGGCCGCCGTCATGCAGGACTTCGACCTGCTGCTCGCGCCGGCCACGCCCTGTTCGGCCACGCCCATCGGCACCGAATGGCTGGAACTGGATGGCCGCCGCCAGCCGCTGCGGCCCAGCTTCGGCGCGCTCACGCAGCCCATCTCGTGCATCGGCCT
The DNA here is from genome assembly GCF_021401245.1 of Pseudacidovorax sp. NFM-22. GTDB lineage: Bacteria > Pseudomonadota > Gammaproteobacteria > Burkholderiales > Burkholderiaceae_C > Xenophilus. The sequence continues at coordinate 93,418 of NZ_JACBFY010000009.1, read as the reverse complement.
GCCCGTGTGCGCCGTGCCGGTGTGGGGCGCGCAGACGCCGATGCCGGTGGGCGTGCAGCTGATCGCCGCGCCCTGGCGCGAAGACATCGCCCTGCGCGCCGCCGCCGCCCTGGAGGCCGCGGGCGTCACGCAGGCGCCCGTCGCCCCGCTCGCCTGACCGACCTTTCATTTCTCTCCCCCTCAACCTTCCGCTGGAGCTTTTCGCATGACCGCCTTGAACCGCCGCGATTCCCTCAAGACCCTTGCCGCCCTGGGCGCCGCCGGCAGCCTGGGCCCCCTGGCCTGGGCCCAGAAGCCGCTGACCGTGGGCGTGATCTACGTCGGCCCGCGCGACGACTACGGCTACAACCAGGCCCATGCCCAGGCCGCCGCCGAGCTCAAGAAGCTGCCCGGCGTGAAGGTGGTCGAAGAAGAGAACGTGCCCGAGACCGCCGCCGTGCAGAAGACCATGACCGGCATGATCCAGCAGGACGGCGCCTCGCTGCTCTTTCCCACCTCCTTCGGCTACTTCGACCCGCACATCCTGGCGCTGGCGCCCAAGTACCCCGACGTGCGCTTCTCGCACTGCGGCGGCCTGTGGACCGAGAAGAACCCCAAGAACGTGGGCAGCTTCTTCGGCTACATCGACGAATGCCAGTTCCTCAACGGCGTGATCGCCGGCCACATGAGCAAGAGCGGCAAGATCGCCTTCGTGGCCGCCAAGCCCATTCCGCAGGTGCTGCGCAACATCAACGCCTTCACGCTGGGGGCGCGTTCGGTCAAGCCGAACATCACCTGCCATGTGATCTTCACCGGCGACTGGTCCATGGCCGTGAAGGAGGCCGAGGCCACCAACAGCCTGGCCGACCAGGGCTGCGACGTGTTCACCATGCACGTGGACGGCCCCAAGGTGGTGGTGGAGACGGCCGCCAAGCGCGGCAAGATGGTCTGCGGCTACCACGCCAGCCAGGCCAAGCTGGCGCCCAATGCCTACCTCACGGGTGCCGAGTGGAACTGGCTCACCGCCTACAAGACCATCCTCGAAGCCGCCCAGGCCGGCAAGCCGCATCCCAACTTCCTGCGCGGCGGCCTGAAGGAAGGCTACGTCAAGACCTCGGCCTACGGTCCCATGGTGACCGACGCCGCCAAGAAGCAGGCCGACGACGTCAAGGCCAAGATGGTCGCGGGCAGCTTCGACATCTTCAAGGGCCCGCTCAAGGACAACAAGGGCAAGGAAGTCATCGCCGCCGGCCAGGTGCAGAAGCAGACGGACCTCAAGCTCGAGCAGATGAACTACCTGGTCGACGGCGTGGTCGGCTCGGTCTGAGGTCGGCGCTCCGTTGCAAGGAAGACCTGCCATGCGATCCATGGGCCAGGACTTGGCGCTGCCGGTGCTCAGCATCGCGGCCGCGGTGGCGCTGTTCGGCGTCTTCGCGGCCGTGGCAGCCGGCAGCTCGCCGCCCGAGGTGTGGACGGTGCTCTACCAGGGCGCCTTCGGCAGCTGGTTCTCGTGGCAGAACACGCTGCAGCGCGCGGCGCCGCTGATGCTCACTGCGCTGTGCGTGGCGCTGCCGGCGCGCGCCGGCCTGGTCATCATCGGCGGCGAAGGCGCGCTGGTGCTGGGTGGCCTGGCCGCGGCGGCACTGCCCTATGCGGTGGCGCTGCCCGAGAACATCGCCGGCACGGTGGCCGTGTGCCTGGCCGGCATGGCGGCCGGTGCGCTGTGGATCATGCTGGCCGGCGCGCTGCGGCAGTACCGTGGCATCAACGAGACCATCAGCAGCCTGCTGCTGGCCTATGTGGCCATCGGGCTGTTCAAACATCTGGTCGAAGGACCGCTGCGCGACCCGGCCAGCCTGAACAAGCCATCGACGAACACGCTGGCCGAGGGCCTGCGCATCGGCGGCATCGCGGGCAGCGACGTGCACTGGGGCCTGGTCCTGGGCGTGGTCGCCTGCGTGCTGCTGGCGCTGTGGCTGCGCTGGACGCCCACCGGCTTCTCGGTGCGCGTGGTGGGCGGCAATCCGCGGGCGGCGCAGCTGGTCGGCCTGCCCGCCACGCCGCTGGTGCTCCTGGCCTGCGCGCTGGGCGGCGCCTGCGCGGGCCTGGCCGGCGCGGTGGAGGTGGCGGCGGTGCACACCAATGCCAATGCCTCGCTGATCGCGGGCTATGGCTATGCGGGCATCCTGGTGGCCTTCATCGCGCGGCAGCAGCCGCTGGCGGTGATCCCGGTGGCCATCCTCTTCGGCGGCTTCGGGGCGGCGGGCAGCCTGCTGCAGCGCCGGCTGGGCCTGCCCGATGCCTCGGTGCTGGTGCTGCAGGGCATCGCCTTCGTGCTCATCCTGGCCAGCGAGGCGCTGCGCGGGCGCGACTGGCTCACGCCGCTGCGCCGCCTGCGCGGCAGTGCCGGTGCCCCGGCCTTGAAGGAAGCGAAGCCATGACCGCCGACATGATGACCGCCTTCGTCGCCGCCATCGTGGGCGGGGCGCTGCGCGTGGGCACGCCCTTCCTCTTCGTGAGCCTGGGCGAGTGCCTGACCGAGAAGTCGGGCCGCGTCAACCTGGGCCTGGAAGGCGTGCTGGTGCTGTCGGCCATGGCGGCCTTCGGCGGCGCCTACCTCACCGGCTCGGCCTGGCTGGGCGTGGGGGCGGGTGCCATCGCCGGTGCGCTGTTGGCGCTGCTGCACGGCCTGCTGTGCTCACTGCGCGGCGTCAACGACGTCGCCACCGGCATCGCGCTGATGCTGCTGGGCACGGGCCTGGCCTTCTACCTGGGCAAGCCGCTGATCCAGCCGCAGGCGCCGCAGATCCCGGCGCTGCCGCTGGGCGACTGGAGCAGCAATTCGGCGGTGCGTGCGGCCCTGCAGGTCAATGCGCTGGTGCCGCTGGGCCTGGTGCTCGCCGGGCTGCTGTGGTGGGGCTTTGCGCGCACCCGCGCGGGCCTGCTGGTGCGGCTGGCCGGCGACTCGGCCGATGCGGCGCGGGCGCTGGGCTATTCGGTCTCGGCGCTGCGCATCGCGGCCACCACGGCGGGCGGCGCCATCGCCGGGCTGGGCGGCGCCTCGCTCACGCTGTTCTACCCGGGCAGCTGGAACGAGGGCATCTCCAGCGGCCAGGGCCTGATCGCCGTGGCGCTGGTGATCTTCGCGCGCTGGAGCCCGCTGCGCTGCGTGGGCGCGGCGCTGCTCTTCGGCGGTGCCGGGGCCGTGGGGCCGGCGCTGCAGTCCATCGGCATCGGCTGGGGCTACCACCTCTTCAACACCGTGCCCTATGTGCTCACGCTCCTCATCCTGGTGGCCTCGTGCCGGCCGGGGCAGGTGGCGGCGGGCAGTCCGGGCGAGCTGTCGGCCAAGTGACGGGCGGCGCAAACACAAGGAGTCTTCGATGAGCGGATTGGGCGGCCTGAACAAATCGGCCAACGGCGTGGTGGTGGGCCTGGTGCAGCTGCAGCTGCCGGTGGTCGCCACGCGCGAGCAACTGGCGGCGCAGACGCAGCGCATCTGCGATCTGGTGGGCAAGGCCCGCCGCAACCAGCAGACCATGGACCTGGTGGTGTTCCCGGAATATGCGCTGCACGGCCTGTCGATGGACACCAACCCCGAGATCATGTGCAGCCTGGACGGCCCCGAGGTGGCGGCCTTCCGCGCCGCCTGCATCGAGCACCGCATCTGGGGCTGCTTCTCCATCATGGAAGCCAACGCCGATGGCAACCCCTACAACAGCGGGCTGATCATCGACGACCAGGGCGCCATCCGCCTGTACTACCGCAAGCTGCATCCGTGGGTGCCGGTCGAGCCGTGGGAGCCGGGCAACCTGGGCGTGCCGGTGTGCGACGGGCCCAACGGCAGCAAGCTCGCGCTCATCATCTGCCACGACGGTATGTTCCCGGAGATGGCGCGCGAGGCGGCGTACAAGGGCGCGGAGATCATCCTGCGCACGGCCGGCTACACCGCGCCGATCCGCCATGCCTGGAAGATCACCAACCAGGCCAACGCCTTCTGCAACCTGGCCTACACCGCCAGCGTGTGCATGTGCGGCAGCGACGGCACCTTCGACTCGATGGGCGAGGGCATGTTCTGCAGCTTCGACGGCACCGTGATGGTGGAAGGCGGCGGCCGGCCCGACGAGATCATCACTGCCGAGCTGCGGCCCGACCTGGTGCGCGAGGCGCGCACCGGCTGGGGCGTGGAGAACAACATCTACCAGCTCTACCACCGCGGCTACGTGGCGGTGAAGGGCGGCGCGCAGGACTGCCCCTACACCTACATGCACGACATGGCGGCCGGCCGCTACCAGCTGCCCTGGAGCGACAAGGTGCAGGTCACCGACGGCAGCGGCTTCGGTTTCGCGCCGCCGGTGCGCCTGTACGGCGGTGCGGGCAGCCATCCGCTGGTGCCGGCGCCGACGCCGCCGGTGCCCGACAAGGAACGGCTCAAGACGCTGGACTGACACCATGGACGCCACGACTTCCCCCGCTGCCACGGCGCCGCGCTTCGCGGTTGCCGAACCCTACCGCTGGCCCTACGACGGCGACCTGCGCCCCGACAACACGGCGCTCATCGTCATCGACATGCAGACCGACTTCTGCGGCAAGGGCGGCTATGTGGACGTGATGGGCTACGACATCTCGCTCACGCAGGCGCCCATCGCGCCCATCCGCCGCCTGCTGGAGGTGATGCGCCCGCTGGGCTACACCATCATCCACACGCGCGAAGGCCACCGGCCCGACCTGTCGGACCTGCCGGCCAACAAGCGCTGGCGCTCGCGCCAGATCGGCGAGGGCGGCGTGGGCATCGGCGACGACGGGCCGTGCGGCCGCATCCTGATCCGCGGCGAGCCGGGCTGGGAGATCATTCCCGAGCTGGCGCCGCTACCCGGCGAGGTGGTGATCGACAAGCCCGGCAAGGGCTCCTTCTATGCCACCGACCTGGAGATGATCCTGCGCACCCGCGGCATCCGAAACCTGGTGCTGGCCGGCATCACCACCGACGTCTGCGTGCACACGACGATGCGCGACGCCAACGACCGCGGCTTCGAATGCCTGCTGCTGTCGGACTGCACGGCCGCCACCGATCCCGGCAACCACGCGGCGGCGCTCAAGATGATCACCATGCAGGGCGGCGTGTTCGGCGCGCATGCGGTGTCGACCGCGCTGATCGAGGCGCTGGCGTCATGATCGCGCCCGTCACGCCCCATCCGCGCGCCCAGGGCGCGCTCGCGCTGGACACGCTGGACCTCACCAAGCGCTTCGGCGACTTCACCGCCATGGACCACGTGAGCATGCAGGTCGCCCCCGGCAGCGTGCATGCGCTGCTGGGCGAGAACGGCGCCGGCAAGAGCACGCTGGTCAAGTGCGTGGCCGGCTTCCAGCGGCCGGAGGAGGGCAGCATCCTCATCGACGGCCGCGAGCAGGTCATCGCCAACCCGGTGGTGGCGCGGCAGCTGGGCATCGGCATGGTCTACCAGCACTTCACGCTGGCCCCCGGCATGACGGTGGCCGAGAACCTGCTGCTGGCCGGCGGCCAGGTGCCCACGCTGATCGACTGGAAGGCCAAGCGCGCCGAGTTGCAGGACTTTCTGGCGACCACGCCCTTCCGCCTGGACCTGGACGCGCGGCCCTCGCAGCTGGCCGCGGGCGAAAAGCAGAAGCTGGAGCTGCTCAAGCAGCTGTACCTCAAGCCGCGCCTGCTGATCCTGGACGAGCCCACCTCGGTGCTCACGCCGCAGGAGGCCGACGAGGTGCTGGGCCATGTGCGCGCCTTCGCGCAGGGCGGTCATTGCACCGTGCTCATCATCACGCACAAGTTCCGCGAGGTGATGGCCTATGCCGACGCCGTGACGGTGCTGCGCCGCGGCCGCGCGGTGCACCATGCCGCGGTGCGCGACACCGACCCCACCCGTCTGGCCCAGGCCATGATGGGTGCGGGCGCCACGCCCGACGAGGCGAGCGAGGGCGCCAGCGCCGCCACGCCGCGCACGCCGGTCGCGGCCGCTGCGGCGCCGGCGCTGGAGGTGGAATCGCTCTCCGCCCCCGGCGACCGCGGCACGCCCGCCGTGCAGTCGCTCAGCCTGCAGGTGCGGCCGGGCGAGATCCTGGGCGTGGCCGGCGTCTCGGGCAACGGCCAGCGCGAGCTGGTCGAGGCCCTGGTGGGCCAGCGCGCCCGCAGCGCCGGCCGCGTGCGCGTGGGCGGCCAGCCCTACCGCGCCAGCCGCGGCGACAACCGCCGCCTGCGCGTGCGCAGCCTGCCCGAGGAGCCGCTGCGCAACGCCTGCGTCGCAGGTCTGAGCGTGGCCGAGAACATGGCCCTGCGCGACTTCGACCAGCCGCCGCTGGCGGCCGGCGGCCTGCTGCGCTTTGCGCGCTGGCGGGCGCGGGCACGGCAGTGGATCGCCGAGTACGGCATCAAGACCCGTGGCGAGCGCGCGCCCATCGGCAGCCTCTCGGGCGGCAACGTGCAGCGCGCGGTGCTGGCCCGCGAGCTGGCGGGCGACATCCAGGTGCTGATCGCGGCCAACCCGGTCTTCGGCCTGGACTTCGCCGCCGTCGCCGAGATCCATGCCCGCATCGTGCAGGTGCGCGAACGCGGCGGCGCCGTGCTGCTGGTCAGCGAGGACCTGGACGAACTGCTGGCCCTGTCGGATCGCATTGTGGTGATGAGCGAAGGCCGCATCGTGTACGAAACACCAGCCGCTTCGGCCGACAGACATGTGCTTGGCGCCCACATGGGCGGCGGGCATTGAGCAAGGAGAGAACCCCATGCGCCTGAACGACGCCCGCCCCTTCGCCTACGACTTCGAGCTGGCCCGCACGGCCCTGGTGCTGATCGACATGCAGCGCGACTTCATCGAGCCCGGCGGCTTCGGCGAGACGCTGGGCAACGACGTGTCGCTGCTGGCGGCCATCGTGCCTGCCACGCAGGCCGTGCTGGCCGCGTGGCGCCAGGCCGGCGGCCTGGTGGTGCACACGCGCGAGGCGCACCGGCCCGACCTGTCGGACTGCCCGCCCGCCAAGCGCCTGCGCGGCAACCCTTCGCTGCGCATCGGCGACGAAGGCCCCATGGGCCGCATCCTGGTGGCCGGCGAGCCGGGCAACCAGATCATCGACGCGCTCGCGCCCATCGAGGGCGAATGGGTCATCGACAAGCCCGGCAAGGGCGCCTTCCATGCCACCGGCCTGCACGAGCGGCTGCAGGCCCGCGGCATCACGCACCTGGTCTTCGGCGGCGTGACCACCGAGGTCTGCGTGCAGACCAGCATGCGCGAGGCCAACGACCGCGGCTACGACTGCCTGCTGCTGGAGGACTGCACCGAGAGCTACTTCCCGCAGTTCAAGGCCGCGGCGGTGGAGATGATCCGCGCGCAGGGTGCCATCGTGGGCTGGACGGCCACCGGGCCGCAGCTCATGGCGGCCATCGCCGGGCCGCGGGGTTGAGAGGCTGAGAGTCTTTTGTCCATGCCCGCCTTGCCCGCCCAAACACCCCGGCTCATCGTTGCAAATGCTCGCCATAGCCCGAGCTATGGCTGTGCTTTGCGCCTCGATCCGGGGCGTTTGGACGCGCCTTTCGGGCACGGCCAAAAAACTCTCAGCCTCTGAGCCGCCCGCTACGATCCGATGGTGCCTGCCGCCGCTCCCGCCCGTTCCAAGAAAGCCGCCCCTGCCGAGGCGGAGCTTCCCTTCCGCTCGCGCGCCGACGAGGTCTACGACCAGCTCAAGCGCGACATCGCCGACTTCCGCCTGGTGCCCGGCGACCGCTTCACCGAGAACGAGATCTGCGATCGGCTGGGCGTCTCGCGCACGCCGGTGCGTCAGGCGCTGATCCGGCTGCAGCAGGAAGGCTATGTCGAGGTGCTGTTCCGCGCCGGCTGGCGCGTGCTGCCCTTCGACTTCCAGCAGTTCGAGCAACTCTACGACCTGCGCATGGTGCTGGAGACCACCGCCGTGCACCGCCTGTGCGAATCGGGCCGCGCGGTGGACCGCGCCCAGCTCGATGCGCTGGCCGCCATCTGGCTGGTGCCCACCGAGCAGCGCAGCAGCGATGCGGCGCAGGTCGCCCGCTGGGACGAGGACTTCCATTGCCATCTGGTGGCCGCCGCCGGCAATGCCGAGATGGCGCGCGTGCACCGCGAGGTGACCGACCGCATCCGCATCATCCGGCGGCTGGACTTCACGCAGCAGCCGCGCATCGACGCCACCTACGACGAGCACGCCAAGATCCTCAAGGCCGTGCGCGCCAACCGCGGCGACCAGGCCGCCATGATGCTGCGCGCCCACATCGAGACCAGCCAGTCCGAGGTGCGCAAGATCACGCTGCACCAGGTCTACCTGGCGCGGCAGCAGGGCGGCTGAGCGCCGCTGCCGCTGTGCCTCGCCCGTTGTCGCGGGCGCACCTCGAAAGCCCGAAGCCTTCCCTCAGACGCGTTCCAGCACGGTCGCGATGCCCTGCCCGCCGCCGATGCACTGCGTCGCCAGCGCATAGCGGCCGCCCTCGCGCGCCAGCAGCGCCGCCGCCTTGCCGGTGATGCGCGCGCCCGTCGCGCCCAGCGGATGGCCGATGGCCAGGCCGCCGCCGTCCAGGTTGACCGTGGCCATGTCCAGCCCCAGTTCGCGGATGCAGGCCAGCGCCTGCGAGGAGAAGGCCTCGTTGATCTCCACCACGTCCAGGTCGGCCGCCTGCAGACCGGCGCGGGCCAGGGCCTTGCGCGTGGCGGGGATCGGGCCGATGCCCATCACGGCCGGGTCCACGCCCACGGTGGCGAAGCTGCGGATGCGCGCGAGCGCGGCCATGCCGTGGCGTTCGGCGAAGTCGTCGCGCGTGACCAGTACCGCCGCCGCGCCATCGGTCAGCGGCGAGGAGGTGCCCGCCGTCACCACGCCATCGGGCCGGAAGGCCGGCTTGAGCGCCGCCAGCGCCTCGGCCGAGGTGGCCGGGCGGATGCAGCCGTCGCTGTCGACGATGCTGCCGTCGGGCAACGCGACGGGCACGATTTCCTGGGCCAGCCGGCCGGCCTCGCGCGCGGCGGCGGCCTTGCGGTGCGACTGCACGGCCAGCGCCTCCTGGTCGGCGCGGCTCACGGCCCAGCGCTCGGCCACGTTCTCGGCCGTCTCGCCCATGGAGAGGTAGGCGTCGGTGTCGGCCAGCAGGCCCGGGTGGGGCGAGAAGTTGAAGCCGCCCTGCGGCACCATGGTCATCGACTCCACGCCCACGCAGAGGTAGGCGTCGCCGATGCCGGCCTCGATCTGCGCGGCGGCGATGTGCACCGCCTGCATCGACGAGCCGCAGAAGCGGTTGACCGTCATGCCGCCGACCTCGTGCGGCAGCCCGGCCAGCAGGCCGACGATGCGCGCGAGGTTGTTGCCTTGCGCGGCCTCGGGATAGGCGCAGCCGAGGATCACGTCCTCCAGCAGCGCCGGGTCCAGCCCGGTGCGCTGCAGCAGGCCCTGCACGACGCCGGCGGCCAGCGTGTCCGGCCGCACCTCGGCCAGGCGACCCTTGCGGGCGAAGTGGAAGGGCGAGCGCGCATAGGCGGCGATGACGGCTTTCATGGGATCTCCTTGCTTTGCTTCTGGTTTGCGGGTGTGTCGGCGTTCAGGCCACGGGTGTGGCGGGCGCCGTGAAGGCCGCTGCCGCCGCGGGGGCGGAGGCGGCGGTGCGCGGCGCGCTGGCCGCGTCGAGCCGGCGGCGCTGCTCCGCCGAAAGGGTGACCTGCAGCGCGCCCAGGTTGGACCGCAGCTGGGCCAGGGTGCGTGGCCCCAGCAGCGGCTGCACGTCACGGCCCATCAGCCAGGCGATGGCGACCTGGTCGGGCGTGGCGTGCAGCTCGGCGGCCACGGCCAGCACGGCATCGAGCACGGCGGTGCGCTCGGCGGAGTTCTCCGCCTGGAACACCTTGCCGCCCAGTGCCTCGGCCCGTCCGCGTTCGCCCTGGCGGTACTTGCCGGTGAGCATGCCGCCGCCCAGCGGCGACCAGGTGACGGCGGCCAGGCCCAGCGCCTGGGCGGCGGGCAGCAGGTCGGCCTCGGGCGCGCGGTGCACCAGGCTGTATTCGAACTGCAGCGCGGCGATGGGCACGGCACCGGTCAGCTCGGCCAGCGTCACGGCGCGCCCCACGCGCCAGGCGGGAAAGTTGGACAGGCCCGCGTAGACGATCTTGCCGGCGCGCGCCAGGTCGTCCAGGCCGCGCACGATCTCTTCCGACGGCGTGACGCCGTCGGGGTGGTGCACCCAGTACAGGTCGATGCGATCGGTCTTCAGCCGTCGCAGGCTGGCCTCCACCGAGGCCACCATGGCGCGCCGGCTGTTGCCGGTGACCAGCGGGCCGGCCTTGGGCGAGGCGCCGTTGCTGAACTTGGTGGCCAGGAAGAAGTCGTCGCGCCGCCCGGCCAGCAGGCTGCCCAGGATCTCCTCGGACTGCCCGAACTGGTAGACGTCCGCCGTGTCGATGACGTTGCCGCCGGCCGCGGCATAGGCGTCCAGCAGGGCGGCGCTTTCGGCGGCGTCGGCGCCGTGGCCCCAGCGCTGGCCGAAGTTGGCGGTGCCCAGGGCCATCTGCGACAGCCGCAGGCCGGTGCGGCCGAAGGAGGTTTGCTGCATCTGCATCGCGCGTCTCCGGTTCAGTGGGCGGCGAGGTAGCGCGGTGCCGGCGTGTTGCGCGACAGCTGCGGGCCCAGGGCGCGGCGGGCGGCTTCGAAGGCCTCCCAGGCCTCCACTGCATGCAGCGAGGGCAGGGTGACCGTCTCGCCGTGGTCCAGGCCGACCAGGGCGGCATCGACCATGTCCTCGGCGCGCATCACGATGCGGGCGTCCAGGTTCTCCACCGGCAGTCCGCCGGCGGCCCAGAAGTCGGTGGCCGTGGCGCCGGGCAGCACCGCCTGCACCCGCACGCCCTTGTCGGCCAGCTCGTGCTGCAGCGACTGGCTGAAGGCCAGCACGAAGGCCTTGGTGCCGCCGTACACACCGTTGAGGATCTCGGGCGCCACCGCCGCGATGGAGGCGATGTTGATCACCGTGCCGGCGCCGCGGGCCACGAAGGCGGGCACGGCCGCATAGGCCAGCCGCATCGGCGCGGTGACGTTCAGTGCCACCATGCGCGTCATGGCGGCCACGCCGCTGGCCAGCAGCGGCGTGTGGGTGCCGATGCCCGCGTTGTTGACCAGCAGGCCGATGCTGGCGTCCTCGCGCAGCTTGGCCTCCACGGTGGCCAGCGAGGCCGCATCGGTCAGGTCGGCCGGCAGCACCTCGACGTTGCGGCCGGTGCGGCTGCTGATGTCGCGCGCCAGCGCATTGAGCCGCTCGCGGTCGCGGGCGACCAGGATCAGGTCGTGGCCGCGGCGGGCCAAGCGGTCGGCATACAGCGCCCCGATGCCGGAGGAGGCGCCCGTGACGAGGGCGGTGCCGGAAGCGATGGAGGTCATGGTGAGGGTCCTTGGAGTCCGCCTCGGTGGGCGGCATGGGACGGATGATGCGGCGGGCAGTGGCTGTCTCAAATGACGTATAACGACAGGATTCCAGACATCGCCTCCGAGGCCCTTCCATGCACCGCATCGGCTACCTGCTGCCCGACCGCTTCCAGGTCATGGCCCTGGCCACCCAGGCCGTGTTCGAGTTCGCCAACCTGGCGGCGCGCGAGCGCGTCTATGGCGTCGAGAACTACTCGCTGGCCGGCGGCGAGGTGGCCTCGTCGGTGGGCACGCGCGTGCCCACGCGGGCGCTGACTTCGCGCACGGCGGTGGACACCTGGCTGGTGGCCGGAACGCTGGCGCCGCTGCGCATGGCGGCCGATGCGCCGCTGGTGCAGGCCCTGGGCCGTGCCGCGCCTCGGGCCAGGCGCGTGGCGGGCCTGTGCACCGGCGCCTTCCTGCTGGCCGATGCCGGCCTGCTCGACCATCGCCGCGCCACCACGCACTGGAACTGGGCCGAGGCCATGCAGCAGCGCCATCCGGCCATCCAGGTGGAGCCCGACCGCATCTTCATCACCGACGGCCCCTTCTGGACGTCGGCAGGCATGACGGCCGAGCTCGACTTGGCGCTGGGCCTGGTCGAGAAGGACCTGGGCGCCGACGCCACCCGCGCCGTGGCCCGCGGCCTGGTGATGCCGCAGCGGCGCTCCGGCGGGCAGTCGCAGCATTCGGAGCTGCTGCAGATGGCGCCGCGCTCCGACCGCATCCAGCAGGTGCTGGAATACGCCCGCGCCCACCTGGCGGCGCCGCTGCCCGTGGAGCAACTGGCGGAGGTGGCGCACCTGAGCCCGCGCCAGTTCAGCCGCGTGTTCGCGGCCGAGACGGGCCAGTCGCCCGCCAAGGCGGTGGAGCGGTTGCGGCTGGAGGCCGCGCGGCTGATGGTGGAGCGCAGCCGCCATCCGCTGGAGGTGGTGGCGCGCGAGACGGGCTTTCGCGATGCGCGGCACCTGCGCGAGGTCTTCCTGCGCGGCTTCGGCGTGCCGCCGCAGGTGGTGCGCCGGGCCGCGCGCGGCACGGACTGAACGGCGACGCGCCAGCGGGCGCATGCCCCGCGCGCGCCGCGTGGGCTCGCCTACCCGCGCCTCGCCCGCTTCCTACAAGGGCCGCGCCGTGCGCGGCAACGATGGGTGTCGATCTTCCTTCCTCCACGCAAGGACCCCGACCCCATGCTTGCCATGAACTACCGCGGCCCCTACCGGGTACGCATCGACGAACGCGCCGAGCCCGAGATCGAGCACCCGGGCGACGCCATCGTGCGCGTCACCCGCAGCTGCATCTGCGGCTCGGACCTGCACCTCTACCACGGCCTCGTGCCCGACACCCGGGTGGGCACCACCTTCGGCCACGAGTTCACCGGCGTGGTCGAGCGCGTGGGGCCCGATGTACAGCGCCTGAAGCCTGGCGACCGGGTGCTGGTGCCCTTCAACATCTTCTGCGGCACCTGCTTCTTCTGCAGCCGCGAGCTGTTCAGCAACTGCCACAACGTCAACCCCGAAGCCACCGCCGTGGGCGGCATCTTCGGCTACTCGCACACCACCGGCGGCTACGCCGGTGGGCAGGCTGAATACGTGCGCGTGCCCATGGCCGACATCGGCCCCACGGTGCTGCCGGAGGGCCTGGACGAGGACGACGCGGTGCTGCTGACCGATGTCTTTCCCACCGGCTACCAGGCCGCCGAGATGGGCAGCATCCGCGAGGGCGACACGGTGGTGGTGTTCGGCGCCGGGCCGGTGGGCCTGTTCGCCGCCCGCTCGGCCTGGTTCATGGGCGCGGGCCGGGTGATCGTGGTGGACCATGTCGAATACCGCCTGGCCTTTGCACGCGAGTTCGCCCATTGCGAGACGGTCGACTTCAAGTCGGTGCGCGACATGGCCATCCACATCAAGAAGATGACGGACGGCCTGGGCGCCGACGTCTGCATCGACTGCGTGGGCGCCGAGGCCGCCGGCAGCTTCGCGCAGACGCTGACGGGCGTGAAGCTCAAGCTGCAAGGGGGCGCCGCCACGGTGCTGCACTGGGCCATCAACTCGGTGCGCAAGGGCGGGCATGTGTCCATCGTGGGCGTGTACGGCCCCACCTTCAACGCGCTGCCCATCGGCAATGCGGTCAACAAGGGCCTGACGCTGCGCATGAACCAGGCCTCGGTCAAGCGCCACCTGCCCAAGCTGATCGAGCACATCCAGGCCGGCCGCATCCGGCCCAGCGACATCATCACCCACCGCTTGCCGCTGGAGGAGGTGGCCGAGGGCTACCACCTGTTCAGCAGCAAGCTGGACGACTGCATCAAGGTCGTGCTGCTGCCGCCCTCGGCGCGCGCCTGACGAACGGACACGGAGGCACTCCCATGGCAGACACCACGACGAACGACTCGGCATCCTCTTCCGCGGCCACGCCTGCGCGCCATGCCCACATCCCTGGATGGGGCGTGGACCGCGAGCGCAGCAGCCGCCCCGCCGTGCCGATGGAGCGCACGCCGCCCCGGCTGGAGGGCGTGCACTGGACGCAGCCCGCGCAGCAGCCGCAGACGGTGGAGGTGCTGTGCTCCACCGAGCGCGACAGCACGATCACGCCCCTCTTCGGCAGCACGCTGCCGCCGCAGGGCGCCAGCGGCGGGCTTCGGCGCGCGGCCTTCCGCTTCAGCGAAAACGACCTGCGCCACTGGCTGATCCTGCTGCTGGCCGACCGCACCGACATGGTCGAAGGCGTGATCGACGACCTGCGTCGTGGTCATGTCCCCAACGTGGTGGCCGAGATGGGCCTGGGCGCCGCCTGGAAGCACGACCGGCCGAGGCTGGTGCGCAAGCTGGCCTGGACCGCCGGCAGCGCCGTGCTGCTGTGCTGGTTGATGGGCCGCAAGCGCGGCAGCCGGCGCATGCGCTGAGTAGCCGCGCGGGACCTCGCCGCGCTCCCCACGAAGACGATCCTTCAAGAACGAAAGCCCCCATGATGCGAACCGCCACCGAATACCTGGCGCCCCACGCCACCAACATGATCCGGCTCGACCACACCCACGTGGTCACCGCCTTCCACCAGTACCGCACCACCGACAGCCCGCGCGTCAAGCGCGGACTGGTCGACCAGGTCTGCCTGGCGCTGGAGGTGCATGCACAGCTGGAGGAAGAGATCTTCTATCCCGCGCTGCGCGCCGTCGCCGGCGACGAGGAGGCGATGCAGAAGAGCGTGCCCGAGCACGACGAGATGAAGCGCCTGATCGGTCGCCTGCGCGGCATGGAAGCCGACGATGCGGCCTTCGACGACACCTTCATGGAGCTGCTGCGCGACGTGCTGCACCATGTGGCGGACGAAGAGACCATCCTGTTGCCGCTGGCCGAGCGGCGGCTGCACGATCGTCTGGGCGAACTCGGCTTGGCCATGACCAAGCGGCGCATGGAACTGCTGGTGCCCCGCACCGGCGAACTGGCCTCGGCCATGGCGCGGTCGATGTCGCTGGGCACGCTGGCCGCCACGGCGGCCGTCACGGCGGCGCTGACGGCCTTGTGCCTGCGGCGGCACGCGCCGCGGTGAGCAGCCAGACGCGGAGGCCTTCCGAGGGGGGCCAAGGCCGCGCAGTGCGCGCCGGCCCTCAGTCGTTGCCGTCGGCGCCGAGCGCGGCCAGCCGCTCGCGCAGGAACTCGGCGAAGGCGTAGGCGATCACCGGCAACTGCCGCCCCCGGAGGCAGCCCAGCACCAGTTCGCCCTGGGGAAAGGCCCGGTCCTCGATGGCGCGGGCCACCAGGTCGGGCGTCGCCAGGTCGGTGCCGATGGCCATCTGGAAGGTGATGGACTGCCGGTCGGCCAGGCAGCCGAGCAGGAACTCGAAGCTGTTGCTTTCCACCATGGGCTGGAAGCGGATGGAGCTGCGCGACAGAAAGCGCTCCAGCAGCTGACGCCCGCCGATGTCGCGGTTGGGCAGCACCAGGGGATAGTCCGCGCAATCGCGCAGGCGCAGCGCGCTGCGGCCCGCCAGTGGATGCTCGGCATGCATCATGGCCATCAGTCGCTGACCGGCCACGTCGAGGCGCTGGATGTCCGATTCGGCCGGCAGGTTGAACACCAGGGCAAGGTCGGTGTCCAGGCTGCGCAGGGCCTCGGCCGCCTGCACGTGGTCGCCGATGCGGGCGTCGAAGGCTACCAGCGGATGCGTCTCGCGGAAGGCCGCGATGGCCGCGGGCAGGAAGCGCGGCGCCAGTGCCTGGCTGGCCACCAGCCGCACCCGGCCGCGGCGCAGACCCTGCAACTCCTCGATCTCGGAGCGCACGCGCTCCAGCTCGGCGCCCCGGTCGCGGACGTAGCGCACGAACAGCTCGCCCGCGGCCGTGAGCCGCATGCCCCGCGGCAGCCGCTCGAACAGCGGCGTGCCCAGCTCCTCCTCGATGTCCTGGATGCGGCGGTTGACCGCCGAGGGCGCCACATGCAGCCGCTCGGCCGCCTGGCGGATGGATCCGATGCGTGCCACTTCGTCGACGTAGCGCAGCAGGCGCAGGTGGTTCATGGCAGGCGGGGTGAAGGGCAATGGCGCATGCCTGTGCCGTGCAAGCCGCATGCCCGGACCGTTGCCAGTCCGGCAACGGCGCTACCGCGATAAAGCGCCGGAAAGTGAGCGCCCGTGGCACGGGCGATGCGTGCCCCTGACGCATGCACAGCGATGAACGCACTCCCGGCACCAAGTTGGACACGGCCCCAGGCGACACCCCCGGCTTCGGCCCCGCGGCCGCCAACCGCTGGCAGCTGCAGGATGGGCACCTGAGCCTCGTCCGCACGGCGCCTGGCCCGCGGCCGCTGGCGCTGCCGGCGCAGCCCGAATCGCTGGTGATCGACCTGGCCCGCACCGCCCTGGTGGTGGTCGACATGCAGAACGACTTCTGCCACCCCGAAGGCTGGTTCGGCCAGAAGGGCCAGGACGTGCAGGCCGCGCGGCGGCCCATCCCGGTGCTGCAGGCGCTGCTGCCCGCGTGGCGCCGCGCGGGCAGCCCGCTCGTCTGGTGCAACTGGGGCATCCGTGCCGACCGGCGCAACCTCGGCCCCACGGTGCAGTTCAAGGGCAAGCGCACGGCCGAGGGCGTGGGCTATGGCGAGCGCTCGCCCATCGACCACGGCCCGTCGCTGGTGCAGGGCAGCTGGGGCGCGGCGCTGATCGACGAACTCGCGGCCGAGCCCGGCGACATCCTGGTGCACAAGCACCGGCTCTCCGGCTTCTGGGACAGCGAGTTCGACAGCGTGTTGCGCAACGCCGGCATCACCACGCTGCTGTTCGCCGGCATCAACACCGACCGCTGCGTGTTCTCGACGCTGCAGGACGCGGCCTTCCTGGGCTACGACTGCGTGCTGCTGGAGGACGCCTGCAGCACCTCGTCGCCCGGCTACGTGACCGACGGCGTGCTCTACCTCGTGCGCCTGCTGCACGGCTTCACCGCGCGCGCCGCCGACCTGGGCGCGGCGCTCGCCGATTTCTTCGACCTTCCTTCCCAACCCGACTGAGGAGCCTTTGCCATGACCTCGACCCTCTCCCTGTTCGCCCGCCGACTGCGGCCGCTGCTCGGGGCCGCCGCCCTGGCGCTGGCCGCGCTGCCCGCCGCTGCGCAGACGCCCATCAAGCTGGTGCTCAACTGGAAGTACGAAGGCCCGCAGGCCTGGTTCTTCCTGGCGCAGGACCGTGGCTATTTCAAGCAGGAAGGCCTGGACGTCACCATCGACCAGGGCGAGGGCTCGGCCGCCTCGATCCCCAAGGTCGCGGCGGGCACCTACCAGGCCGGCTTCGGCGACATGAACGCGCTGATCGACCTGGCCTCCAAGCGGCCGGCCGATGCGCCGGTGGGCGTGTACATGCTCTACAACACGCCGCCCTTCGCCGTGGTGGTGCGCAGCGACAGCCCCATCAAGACGCCGAAGGATCTGGAGGGCAAGACCATCGGCGGCCCCGCCAACGACGGCGCGCTCAAGCTCTTCCCGGCCTTCGCCAAGCTCGCCAAGATCGACCCCGCCAAGGTCACGATCTCGAACATGGCGCCCAACCTGCGCGAGCAGATGCTGGTGCGCGGCCAGATCGACGGCGCCTTCGGCTATGTCACCACCGTGAGCTTCAGCGCCCGCGGCATGGGGCTGGATCCGGCCAAGGACCTGCGCTTCATCCGCTACGGCGACCACGGCATGGACCTCTATGCCAACACCGTCTTCTTCTCGCGCAGCTTCGTGCAGGACAAGCCCGAGGCCGTGGCCGGCTTCGTGAAGGCCCTCAACCGCGCCATCAAGGACGTGCTGGCCAACCCCGACGCCGGCATCGACGCGGTGATGAAGCGCGAGCCGCTGCTCAAGCGCGACGTCGAGAAGGAGAAGCTGCTGGCCACGCTCAAGAACGACATGAGCCACCCCGAGATCGCCCGCATCGGCCTGGGCGACGTGGACGACGCGCGCCTGAAGAAGTCCATCGGCATCGTGGCCGAGGCCAACCAGCTGCCGCGCCAGCCCGAGGTGGGCGAGGTCTTCGACCGCCGCTTCCTGCCGGCGCGCGCCGAGCGCCCGTCCAGCACCGTCGCGCCCTGAACACCCCGACAAGCCCCCTGAAGAAAGAAGAGACCGCCATGGATCTGCAACTGCGCGACAAGGTCGCCATCATCACCGGCCCGGCCAAGGGCATGGGCGCCGCCATCACCCTGGCCTTCGCCCGCGAAGGCGCGAAGCTGGTGCTGGCCGGCCGCGACACCGCCGCCATCGAACCCGTGGCCGCCGAGGCCCGCGCCCTGGGCGTGGCGGCCCAGGTGGTGGCCTGCGACCTCACCGTCTCCAGCCAGACCGAGGCGCTGGCCACGGCGGCGCTCGCCGCCTTCGGCCGCATCGACATCCTGGTCAACGTGGCCGGCGGCTCCGGCCCCATCGGCAAGACCGGCTGGGAGACGACGACGGAGGAGTTCGACGAGATCGTGCGCCTGAACATGACCGGCTGCTTCAACACCATCCGCGCCGTCATGCCCGCGATGGTGGAACAGCGCAGCGGCAAGATCGTCAACGTGGGCGGCACCTTCGGCCTGCGTGGGCGCGCCGGGCGCATGGCGTACTCGGCCTCCAAGTGGGGCCTGCGCGGCATCACCAAGAGCTTCGCGCTGGAGGCCGGACCGCACAACATCAACGTCAACAACGTCGCACCGGGCATGGTCGACGGGCCGCGCTTCCGCGAGAAGGTGTGCGCCAACATGGCCCAGCGCCTGGGCATCACGCTGGAAGAAGCGATGCAGCGCCATGCGGCCGACTACGCGCTGCGCCGCGTCTCCACCGACACCGACATCGCCAACGCCTGCCTGTTCATGGCCAGCGAGGTGTCGCGGCAGATCACCGGCGCCGACCTGCCGGTGGACGGCGGCTGGGCCGCGCTGTGAGCCGGGGAGTGAGCAACATGCGACCCGACGTCGACCTCGTCATCCGCGGCGCGAGCGTGGTCTCGCCCGACGCCATCGTGCCCGCCAGCGTGGCCATCGCCGGCGAGCAGATCGTGGCCGTGGGCCACGACGACACCATGCCGCCCGCACGCGAGGAACTGCGCGCCGACGGCCTGTTCCTGCTGCCGGGCGCCATCGACAGCCATGTGCACTTCCGCGACCCCGGCTATCCGCACAAGGAGACCTGGCGTACCGGGTCGGCCGCCGCGGCGCTGGGCGGCGTGACCACCGTCTTCGACATGCCCAACACCTCGCCGGCCACGGGCACGGTGGAGGCGCTGCGCCTCAAGCAGAAGGCGGCTGAGGCTTCGTACTGCGACTTCGGCATCCACGGCCTGCTGGGCGACGACACCATCGAGCGGCTGGAGGAGCTGCTGGAGGCCGGCGTCACCAGCTTCAAGGCCTTCGTCGGCAACACCTTCGGCAACCTGCCCGCGCCCACCGACGGTGCGTTGCTGGAAGGCTTCGAGACGCTGGCGCCGCTGGGCATCCGCACCGTGGTGCATGCCGAGAACTCGTCCATCCTCTTCCGCCGCCAGAAGAAGATGCAGGAGGCCGGCCGCATCGACGCGCTGGCCCACCTGGCGGCGCGGCCGGCCGTGGCCGAGATCGAGGCCATCGGCCGCGTGCTCACGCTGGCCGAATGGACCGGCGCGCGGGTGCACATCGCGCACCACAGCGCGGCGGATTCGCTCTTCCTGCTGCGCGAGGCCAAGCGCCGCGGCGTGGACGTGACGGCCGAGACCTGCCCGCAGTACCTGCTGCTCAACACCGAGCACATGCGCACGCTGGGCGGCGTGATGCGGCTGAACCCGCCCATCCGCGAGCCGCGCCACAACCAGCCGCTGTGGGACGCGCTGATGGACGGCACGCTGGACATGATCGCCACCGACCATGCGCCGCACGCGCCCGAGGAAAAGACGCGCGAGAGCATCTGGGATTGCGACTGCGGCTTCCCCGGCGTGGAGACGCAGATGCCGCTGATGCTCACCGAGGTCAACCGCGGCCGCGCCACGCTGATGGACTACGTGCGCTGGAGCGCCGTGGCGCCGGCCAGGGCCTGGGGCCTGTACGGCACCAAGGGCGTGATCGCGCCCGGCGCCCATGCGGACATCGCCATCGTCGACATGGCGCGCCAGGGCGTGCTGTCGCAGAACAGGCTGCAGAGCATCAGCCGCATCTCGCCCTGGAACGGTCGGCCGGTGCAGGGCTATCCGCTGCACACGCTGCTGCGTGGGCGCTTCGTCATGCGCGAAGGCCGGCTGGTGGAAGACGCCGTGGGCTGGGGCCGTTCGGTCAAGGCGGTGCAGAAGATGCCCACGCCCCGGCCGCGCAACACCGAGCACTACAGCCGCGCCATCCTCGAGACGCCAGCCGGCGTGCCGCCCACCGCGGTGCCGGTGGGCGAGGTGGACTGGAGCGCCGAATGAGCGCCCGCGTTCCCCAGCATGTGGATGCCCATGTGGTGCCCTGCCGCGGCCCCGGCGACCTGAGCGGCGTGCAGGCGCTGGTCGAGGCCGGCGTGCTCGAACCGCGCGACATCGTCGCGGTGATGGGCAAGACCGAGGGCAACGGCTGCGTCAACGACCACGCGCGCGACTTCGCCGCCATGGCCTGGTGCCATTACCTGGCGCCCCACCGCGGCTGCACGCCGCAGGCGGTGCATGCGCAGGTGGCACTGGTGATGTCCGGCGGCACCGAGGGTGTGCTGTCGCCGCATTTCACCGTCTTCACCCGCCGCGCCGCTGGCGCTCACGAAGTGGTCGAAGGCGAGAAGCGGCTGGTGGTCGGCATCGCCCACACGCGCGACTTTGCGCCGGAGGAAATGGGCCGCCAGGCGCAGATCGCCGCCACGGCCGAGGCGGTGCAGGCCGCCATGCGCGACGCCGGTATCGACAGCGCGGCCGACGTGCACTTCGTGCAGGTCAAGTGCCCGCTGCTCACCTCGGCCAAGGTGGACGACGCGCTCGGCCGCGGGCGGGACACGGTGACGCGCGACACCTACGAGTCGATGGGCTACTCGCGCGCCGCCTCGGCGCTGGGCGTGGGCGTGGCGCTGGGCGAGATCGACCCGGCCCGCGCCACCGACGCCGCCGTGCTGCACGACATGTCGCTGCATTCGGCGCGCGCCTCGGTGTCGGCCGGCATCGAGCTGGAGGGCAACGTGGTCATCGTGCTGGGCGAGGCCACGGGCAGCGCCTCGCCGCTGCGCATCGGCCATGCGCTGATGCGCGATGCCGTCGACACCGCCGGCCTGCGCACGCTGCTGCGCGAGCACTTCGGGCTGGACCCGGAGGCCGATGCGGCGCTGATCGCGGAGCAGCTGGTCAACCTGCTCGCCAAGGCCGAGGCCAGCCCCGACGGCCGCGTGCGTGGCCTGCGCCACACCATGCTGAACGACTCCGACATCCATTCCACCCGCCATGCGCGCGCGGCCGTCGGTGCGGTGCTGGCCTCGATGGCCGGCCGCACGGCGCTGTACGTCTCGGGCGGCGCCGAGCACCAGGGGCCGCCCGGCGGCGGCCCGGTGGCCGCGCTGGTGCGCGTCGGCTGACACCTCTTTCGCGGGAACCTCCATGAGCCAGAGCTTCATCCAACTCTCCGACGTGATGCTGCGCTACGGCGGCGGCACCATCGCCCTGGACCACACCACGCTGGGCATCGACCGCGGCGACTTCGTCGCGCTGGTCGGCCCCAGCGGCTGCGGCAAGTCCACCATCCTCAAGCTGCTGGCCGGCCTGCTGCGGCCCACCACCGGCGCGGTCATCGCCGGCGGGCGCGAAGTGGGGACGGCGGGTGCCCGGCCCGTGGCGACCGGCCGGCCGGCGCTGCGCATCGGCCTGGCCTTCCAGAACCCGACCATGCTGCCCTGGCTCACGATCCGCGAGAACGTGATGATCCCGCTGAAGATCGTCGAGCCCTTCCGCCAGGACTATGCCCGCAAGAAGCGCGGGGAGTACGCCGAACGCGCCGATGCGCTGCTGGCCCAGGTGGGTCTGCGCGGCTTCGGCGACAAGCGGCCCTGGCAGCTGTCGGGCGGCATGCTGCAGCGCGCCTCGCTGTGCCGCGCGCTGGTGCACCAGCCCGAGCTGCTGCTGCTGGACGAGCCCTTCGGCGCCCTCGACCAGTTCACCCGCGAGGAGCTGTGGGACATCATGCAGACGCTGTGGATGACCCAGCGGCCCACCGTGCTGCTGGTGACGCACGACCTGCGCGAGTCGGCCTACCTGGCCAACCGCATCTGTGTGATGAGCGCGCGGCCCGGCCGCATCCTGGAGACGCGTGACGTGGACTTCGCCCGGCCGCGCACGCTGCAGTCCAGCTACGACCCGGCCTTCGGCGCGCTGGTGCAGCAACTGCGCATGCGCATCGCCGAGGCGCGCTGCGAGGGCGACGCGACGCCCGCGCCCGTGGCCGTGGCCGTGCCGGTGCTGCAGGAGGTGGTGGCATGAACGCGCGCGTGAACATCGCGGACGCGGCCGAACCCGTGTCCGCATCCGCATCCGCATCCGCATCCGCATCCGCATCCGCATCTGCATCTGCATCTGCATCCGCAGGCGAAGCCGCCCGCCCCGCCACGCCGCGCCTGTCCCCGCTGGCGCGCCAGCGCCTGCTCTCCGGCCTGGCGCTGGTCGGCTTCTTCGTGGCCTGGGAGCTGGTCTGCCTGGCCACCGGCATCTCGGACCTGGTGCTGCCGCGGCCCAGCCAGATCGCCCGCGTGCTGATCGAGCGCATGCCACTGCTGTGGCCGCACACGGTGCAGACGCTCTACACCACGCTGCTGGGCTTCGCGCTCGGCGTGGCGGCGGGCATCGTCATCGGCGTGGGCATCGGCTCGTCGCGGCTGGCCTACGACGTCACCTATCCGCTGCTGGTGGGCTTCTCCAGCATCCCGAAGGTGGCGGTGGTGCCGCTGTTCGTCGTGTGGTTCGGCGCCGGCACCGTGCCGGCGGTGCTGACCTCGATGGTCATCAGCATCTTCCCGGTGGTGGTCAACGTGGCCACGGGCCTGGCCAGCACCGAGCCCGAGCTGGAGGACGTGCTGCGCGTGCTGGGCGCGCGCAAGCGCGACATCCTCTGGAACGTGGGCCTGCCGCGCGCCATGCCCTACCTGTTCGCCTCGCTCAAGATCGCCATCACGCTGTCCTTCGTGGGCACGGTGCTGTCGGAGACCGTGGCCTCCAACCGCGGCATCGGCACCGTGATGATGATCGCCAGCGGCAACTTCGACGTGCCGATGGTGTTCGCCGGCCTCTTCCTGCTGGCGGCCATGGGCGTGGTGCTCTATGCGCTGTCGGCGCTGGTGGAGCGGCGCGTGACCGGCTGGTCGCAGCGCAAGACCGACCTGGCGGCTACCGGCGCTTGAGGCGCGGGTCGGTGAACCCAAGCCCGTTCGGGCTGAGCCTGTCGAAGCCGGGGCGCGCGAGTGTCCAAGCCCTTCGACAGGCTCAGGGCGAACGGCCAATGAATGCGGACCGGCGCACGGCTGCCGTTCTGCCTTCCCTTCTTTAAGGAGCTTCCATGTCCCGCTTCCTCCCCCGTCGCGCCGCCCGCCTGGCGCTGTCGGCCCTGTCCCTGCTGATGGCCCTGGGCGCCGCGCTGGCGTCCGCGCCGGCCGCCGCGCAGGCCGAGACCCCGATCAAGTTCGTGCTCGACTGGAAGCTGCAGGGCGTGCATGCCTGGTACTACCTCGCGCAGGACCGGGGCTACTTCGCCCGCGAGAAGCTGGCCGTGACCATCGACCAGGGCGAAGGCTCGGCCGCCACCGTCACCAAGATCATGGCCGGCGCCTACCAGGCCGGCTTCGGCGACGTGAACGCCATCGTGCAGAACGCCGCGGCCAAGCCGGGCCAGGCGCCGGTGATGGTCTACATGCTCTACAACCGCGCGCCCTTCGCGCTGATCGCCAAGGCCGACGGGCCGATCCGCACGCCCAAGGACCTGCAGGGCCGCACCGTCGGCACGCCCGCGGGCGGCGCCGCGGCCCGCATGTTCCCCGTGATCGCGGCGCGCACCGGCATCGACGCCGCCAAGGTCGCCTGGACCAACGTCGCACCCAACCTGCAGGAGCAGCTGCTGCTCAAGGGCCATGTGGACGCCGCGGCCGTGTTCTCGGTCACCAGCTACATGAACCTGGTGGCGCAGGGCATCGACCCCGACAAGGACATCCGCTGGTTCCACTACGGCGACTACGGCGTGGAGCTCTACGGCAACGGCGTGATGGTGTCGCAGCAGCTGCTGCGCGAGCGGCCCGAGGCCGTGGCCGGCCTGGTGCGGGCGATCAACCACGCGGTGCGCGACACCATCGCCGATCCCGACGCCGCCATCGCCGCGCTGGTCAAGCGCGAGCCGCTGCTCAACAAGGAGCTGGAGAAGCGCCGGCTTCTCTACACGCTCAAGACCGTCATGCTCACGCCCGAGGTGGCCACGCAGGGCCTGGGCGACGTGAGCGATGCCCGCTTCGCCCGCGGCTTCCTGCAGCTCAAGGAGGCCTTCGACCTGCCGCGCGTGCCCACGGCCGCCGAGGTCTTCGACCGCCGCTTCCTGCCGCCGCTGGCCGAGCGCACGGTGGCGAAGCGATGAGCGACACCGCCGCCGCCCTCGACTGCGCCTGGCTGCTGGCCGCGCCCGGTGCGGCGCCCGCGCAGCGCGACATGCGCATCCGGCTCGATGGCGGTGTCGTGTCCGCCATCGAGGCCCTGCCTGCGCCGGTGCCCGGCCGTCGACGCCTCGCCCTGCCGGCGTTGGCCAATGCCCACGACCATGCGCGCACGGTGCGCAGCGCCACGCTGGGCGCCTTCGGCCAGCCGCTCGAAGGCTGGCTGCCCTTCCTGGGCGTGGTGCCGGGCATGGACCCGTACCTCTGCGCCGCGACCTCCTTCGCCCGCTCGCTGCGCAACGGCGTGGTGGAGCTGATGGTGCACTACACCCGTGTGCAGGGCGGCCTGCCCTATGTCGACGAGGCAGCGGCCGTGGGCCGGGCCGCGCGCGACGTGGGCGTGCGCATCGGCTTCGCCGTCGCCATGCGCGACCGCCACGGGCTGGGCTACGCGGATGACGGGGCGGTGCTGGCCGCGCTGCGCCCGGCCATCCGCGACGACATCGCCCGCCGACTGTCGGCGCCCTCGGTGCCGCCCGCGCAGCAGCTCGCGCTGGTGGAGGAGGTGGCGCAGCGCTTCGCCGACGAAGGGCTCGGCGCCCACGCAGACCTGCAGTACGGCCCCACCGGCGTGCAGTGGTGCAGCACGCCGCTGCTCGAAGCCATCGCGCGGGCCTCGGCCGACACCGGCCGCCGCGTGCACATGCACCTGCTGGAGACGCAGTACCAGCGCGCCTGGGCCGATGCCGCGCACCCGTGCGGCATCGTTCGCTTCCTGGACGACATCGGCCTGCTCGGCCCGCGGCTCACGCTGGCGCACTGCACCTGGGCGCGGCCGGAGGAGCTGGCCCTGATCGCCGAGCGTGGCGCGACCATCGCGGTCAACACCAGCTCCAACCTGGGCCTCCAATCAGGCATCGCCCCGCTGGCGCAGATGCTGGCGAGCGGCTGCCGCGTGGCCATGGGCCTGGACGGCATGGCCTTCGACGAGGACGACGACGCCCTGCGCGAGGCCCGCCTGGCCTATGCGCTGCACCGCGGCTGGGGCTACGACACCACCATGACGCCGGCCCAGCTCTGGCGCTTCGCCTCGCGCGGGCGCCTCGCACCGGGCGAGCGGGCGGACCTCGTGCTGCTCGACTGGGACGCGCTGGACGACGACGCCCTGTTCGACGACGTCGATCCGCTGCACCTGCTGCTCGCCCGCGGCAGCGGCCGGCACGTGCACACCGTCATCGCCGGTGGCCGCACCGTGGTCGAGGCCGGCCGCGTGCTGGGCGTGGACGAGATCGCCCTGCAGGTCGAGCTGCGCGCCCGCATGCGGGCGGCCCTGGCGGCGGATACTGCCCATGCCGGCTGGCGCCGCACCGTCCAGGCCTTCGCCGAGGACATGGCCCCCTTCTGCCGCGACGGCCGCTTCCTGGGCGGCTGCTGCTGACCCTTCTCTTTTTCCAGAATCCTTCTTCATGACCCGCATCCGCATCCAGGCCGCCGGCTTCGACTTCGTCGCCGAGACCCATCCCGACGCGCCGCAGACCGTGGCCGCCTTCCTGCAGCTGCTGCCCTATCGGCAGAAGCTCATCCATGTGCGCTGGAGCGGCGAAGGCTGCTGGGTGCCGCTGGGCGAGTTCCGCCTGACGAACGAGGGCGCGCCGGTGGGCTTCGAGAACCACACCAGCCATCCCTCGCGCGGCGACGTGCTGTTCTACCCCGGCGGCTACAGCGAGACCGAGATCATCCTGGCCTACGGCGCCTGCAGCTTCGCCAGCCGCATGGGTACGCTGGCCGGCAACCACTTCCTCACCATCGTCGAAGGCCGCGAGCACCTGCCCGAACTGGGCCGCCGCGTGCTGTGGGAAGGGGCGCAGGACGTGGTGTTCAGCCTGGGCTGAGCGGCGGCTCGGCGGTTCGCGCTTTCTCAGGCCTTGTCGCTTTTGCTCTCGCGAGTCGGTGCCCATTCCTCCATTTCCTGGGCGATGAACTCGGCCAGCGGTCCGATCCGTCCTTGGACGCTCGCGGCTTCGAGGGCCTGCATGTACGCATCCCGCCGGCTCATCCGGATGACTGTCCACGGGTAACCACCGGATGCCAGCAGCGTGTTCATCAGGAATCGGCCGAGGCGGCCGTTGCCGTCGTAGTAGGGGTGGATGAACACGAACAGATGGTGCCCGAGCACCGCCCGGACGCAGGCTTCGGATTCCGCTTCGATCAGTTCCCACAGTGCTTCCAGCGCATCCAGAAGGGCGTCGCTCGGCAAGGGCGTGTGCATGGAGTTGCGGATGAAGATCGGACCCCGCCGGTAGCCCGCGAGCTGGCTGGCTTCGACGATGCCGGCCGTCGCGGACGGGCCGAACAGCTCGGCATGCCAATCGTGGTGATCGCGCCTGGCCACCGCGCCGGCGTTGTCCTTCGCCAGCACCTTGGCGATGCTTTCCTTGACGGCCTGGAAGGCCTGGTAGTAGCCCCGGGCGGCCAGCGCGTCCCGGGTCTTGTCGTGCGCTGGATCGCCGTCCGGGTTCCAGTCACCGCGTGCCACGCGTTCGATCAGCGCGTCGGTGACGCGGTAGCCTTCGATGGACAGCGAGTTGTAGGCATCGGCGACGTAGCGTTCATCGACTTGCGCGAGGTAGTCGGCGGTCCGGTTCTGCAGGCCGGGTGCGGGCGGGAACACGTCGATGACGTCCTGGCGCCATCCGGCCCACATCGAGCGCAGACGCAGCACATAGGGCGAGCGTTCCTTGCTGGGCGAAATCGTGGGCTCGGCCAGTTCGAAGGGGTTCACCAGCTTGAGCTTGATCCGGAACTTGGCGAAAGCCTTCTGGATGTGCGCGGACTCGTCGGGGCGTTGGACGAATTCGAAGGCGGCAGCCAGTCGCCCGGCGGCCGTGACCATCTTGTCGCCGGCCAGCAGCGTCGGCAGCAGTTCGGATGCATGGCGGATGGTCGCCAGTGCAATCTCGGCCTCCCGCGGGTTGTTCACGAAGAACGAGGGGCCGGCCAGGCACAGGGCCTCGGCGACGGGCCAGACCTGCAGGCCACGCACTTCCACGCGTGCAGCGGGCACCCGCTTGCCGTCCGGATACACGAGCAGCGAGGTGTCGAAGGGCAGGTCGACCTTGGATGTGCCGCCGTCGACCGTGACGCAGGTGACCTGTCGAGGGACGGTGGTGTTGCCCGTGTGGAGCATCAGCGATGCCTCCGGGTTCAGGCAGTACCGCTTGCCGAAACGCTTGCCCAGGTAGCCCGAAACGAAGGCCCAGAAGGAGGCGTACCAGGCCGTGCTGTCCCCGTCGCCTTCGCTCGGGCTGCTGCAGATGTACCACCCCTTCATCACCGGCTTCAGGAAGCCCGTGTCGATAAGCAGAGCACGCTGACCGTCGTTCCTGAGGTCCGACGCCTCCACTACGCCGTGGTGCTTTTCCTGAAGCCGTTTGAGCGTCTTCAGGGCCGCTGCGAGCGTTGGGTTGCCTTTCGGGCGGTTGGGTGCGGGGTCCACGAATCCACTTTGGTATTCGTGCAAATTTTACTTTGCTATAGCTGCGAAATTTACTCTTCTATTGCTCTGGAATCTGCTTTGCCGTTCCAGCACGAAAGGGCCCGGCACCGCCGGGCCGACCATCACAGCGTGAAGTCGTAATCGATCGTGATCGGCGCGTGGTCGCTGAACTTGATCGTTTTGAAGATGTGCTCGTTGCGCGCGAGGTGCGCCATGGCCGGTGTGGCCAGGTGGTAGTCCAGCCGCCAGCCCACGTTCTTGGCATAGGCCTGGCCGCGGTTGCTCCACCATGTGTAGCAGGCGTCGGTGGTGTCGGGCTGCAGGTGGCGGTAGACGTCCACCAGGCCCGCGCCCTCGGCGCCGGCGTCGAGCAGGCGCGTCATCCAGGCGCGCTCCTCGGGCAGGAAGCCGCTGTTCTTGAGGTTGCCCTTCCAGTTCTTCAGGTCGGCCTCCTTGTGGGCGATGTTGATGTCGCCGCACAGGATGAATTCGCGCGTGCGCTTCAATTCCACCAGGTAGGGCATGAAGCCTTCGAGGAAGCGGAACTTGGCGGCCTGCCGCTCCTCGCCCGAGCTGCCGCTCGGGAAGTAGCAGCTGATGATCGACAGCTTGCGCGTCGGCGTGTCGAAGCGCAGTTCCAGGTAGCGGCCTTCGGCGTCGAACTCGGTGTTGCCCCAGCCGATCACGATGTCGGTGGGCTCATGCTTCGTGTAGATGGCGGTGCCGGCGTAGCCCTTCTTCTCGGCGAAGTGGAAGTGGCCGTTCAGGCCGGCCATTTTTTCGAAGCGGCCCTGCACGTCGCTGGCCTGGACGCGGATCTCCTGCATACAAATACAATCCGGCGCCGCTTCGGCGACCCAGTCGGCGACCCCTTTTGTCGAGGCGGAACGCAGGCCGTTGAGGTTGAGGCTGGTGAGTTTGAACACGTTTCGAGGAATCCGGATGGCAGTGGACGAGAGGCAGCAGCATCAGAACGAGCGCCTGGCGCAGGACTTCGTGGCGTTCGCGATCGAGGCTGGCGTGCTGCGCTTCGGCGAGTTCAAGACCAAGGCCGGGCGCCTCAGTCCCTACTTCTTCAATGCGGGCCTGTTCAACGACGGCGCCCGCATCGCGCGGCTCGCGGAATTCTATGCAGCGCGACTGATGGACTCCGGCCTGGAGTTCGACATGATCTTCGGCCCCGCCTACAAAGGCATCCCCCTGGGCGCGACGGTGGCGGCCGAACTGGCGCGCCGCGGCCGCAACGTGCCCTTTGCCTACAACCGCAAGGAAGCCAAGGACCACGGCGAAGGCGGCTCGCTGGTGGGCGCACCGCTGGCCGGCCGCGTGCTGATCGTGGACGACGTCATGTCCGCCGGCACCGCGGTGCGCGAGTCCATCGCCACCATCCGCGCCGCCGGCGCCACGCCGCATGCCGTGGCCATCGCGCTGGACCGCCAGGAACAGGCGACCGAGAACGGACAGGACGTGCCCCACAGCGCGGTGCAGTACGTGCGCGATCAGCTGGGCATGACGGTGGTGGCCATCGCCACGCTCGACGACCTGCTGGCCTACCTGGACCAGCGGGCCGGTGCCGACCTGCGCGCCCACCGCGCCAGCGTGCAGGCCTACCGCGAGCGCTACGGTGCCTGATCCGCGCAGCCCCGCCGTCGCGCGGGCGCTGCGCACGCTGGCGGGCCTCGCAACGCTTGCCGTCGGCGGGCTTCCTCCGGCCCAGGTCCAGGCCCAGGCCGCCGCGGGCGGCGCGCCGGGCAGCATCTACAGCTGCACCGATGCGAGCGGCCGGCGCCTGACCTCCGATCGATTCATCCCCGAATGTGCCGACCGGCTGCAGCTGGAGCTCTCGCCCAGCGGCAGCGTGCGGCGGCGCATCGAACCCGCGCTGTCGCCGCAGCAGCAGGCGGAGCGCGACCAGCGCCGCAAGGACGAGGAACGGGCCGCGGCCCAGCGCAGGGACGAACGCCGGCGCGACCTGGCGCTGCTGGCGCGCTACCCCGATGCGGCGGCGCACGACCGCCGGCGCGCCGAGGCGCTGGCCCAGGCCGAAGCGGAAATCGACGCAGCGCGCAAGCGGCTGGCCGAGCTGGCGCAGGCGCGCCGCAAGCTGGACGAGGAGCTGGAGTTCTACAGCAAGGACCCGTCCCAGGTCCCTGCGGCGCTGAAGGCACGCCTCGCCGACAACGCCGCGGCCGTCACGCTGCAGGAGCGGCTGCTCAACGAGCAGCAGGGCGAGAAGCAGCGCATCGACGCCCGCTTCGACGAGGAGCGTCAGCGCCTGGACCGGCTCTGGGGCCTCAGCCCCCCAGCCGCGCCTTCAGCAACGCGTTGACCTGGGCCGGGTTAGCCTTGCCCTTGCTCTCCTTCATCACCTGGCCGACCAGGGCGTTGAAGGCCTTCTCCTTGCCGGCGCGGTATTCGGCGATGTTCTTCTCGTTCTTCGCGAGCACGTCGTCGACGATCTTCTCCAGCGCGCCGGTGTCGTTCATCTGCTTGAGGCCCTTGGCCTCGATGACCGCATCGACCGACTCGCCCTCGCCGCTCCAGAGCGCGTCGAAGACCTGGCGGGCGGCGTTGTTGGAGATGGTGCCGTCGCCGATGCGGCCGATCAGCTGCGCCAGCTGCGCGGGCTTGACCGGCGCGGCGTCGATGCCGACCTCCTGCGTGTTCAGGCGCTTGGCGATCTCGCCCGACAGCCAGTTGCTGGCCAGTTTGGGCGTGGCGCCCGCGGCCACGGCGGCATCGAAGTAGGCCGCATGCGCCGGGCTCTGCGTG
This sequence comes from Pseudacidovorax sp. NFM-22, assembly GCF_021401245.1. GTDB lineage: Bacteria > Pseudomonadota > Gammaproteobacteria > Burkholderiales > Burkholderiaceae_C > Xenophilus. The sequence goes on along the minus strand of NZ_JACBFY010000009.1, from coordinate 62,685 downwards.
AGCTGCGTCGCGTCGTAGTCGGTCAGGCCGAAGTCGCGCACATAGCGCTCGGCCATCGCACGCGGCAGCTCGGGCATCTGCGCCTTCACGGCATCGACCCAGTCGCGGCCGATCACCAGGGGCGGCAGGTCCGGGTCGGGAAAGTAGCGGTAGTCGGCCGCGTCTTCCTTGGTGCGCATGGCGCGCGTCTCGCCCGTGTCGGGGTCGAACAGCACCGTGGCCTGCTGGATGGCGTGGCCGTCCTCGATCTGCTCGATCTGCCAGCGGATCTCGAAGTCGATCGCCTGCTGCATGAAGCGGAAGCTGTTGAGGTTCTTGATCTCGCGGCGCGTGCCCAGCGGCTGGCCCGGCCGGCGCACCGACACGTTGGCGTCGCAGCGGAAGGAGCCTTCCTGCATGTTGCCGTCGCAGATGCCGATCCAGGTGACGATCTTGTGCAGCTCGCGCGCATAGGCCACGGCCTCGGCGCTGGAGCGGATGTCCGGCTCGGTCACGATCTCCAGCAGCGGCGTGCCGGCGCGGTTCAGGTCGATGCCCGACTGGCCGACGAAGTCCTCGTGCAGCGACTTGCCGGCGTCTTCTTCCAGATGGGCGCGCACCAGCCGCACCGTCTTGAGCTCGCCGTCCAGGTAGAAGCTGACCGAGCCGCCCTGCACGACGGGAATCTCGTACTGGCTGATCTGGTAGCCCTTGGGCAGGTCGGGGTAGAAGTAGTTCTTGCGCGCGAAGATGCTGCGCGGCGCGATGGTGCTGCCCAGGGCCAGGCCCAGGCGGATGGCGCGCTCGACGGCGCCGCGGTTCATCACCGGCAGCGTGCCGGGCAGGGCCAGGTCCACCGCGCAGGCCTGCGTGTTGGGCTCGGCGCCGAAGGCCGTGGGCGCGCGGCTGAAGATCTTGCTCTGCGTGGAGAGCTGGGCATGCGTCTCGAAGCCGATGACGACTTCATAGCCCTGCACCAGCGGGCCGGTGGGACGGCCCTCCTGGGCGGCGGCGAAGGTGTTGGTCTCGGTGCTCATCTCAGAAGCCGGTGGGCGTGCGTTGGTGCCAGTCGGTGGCCTGCTGGAAGCGGTGGGCGGCATTCAGCAGCCGGCCTTCGGCGAAGTAGTTGCCGATCAGTTGCAGGCCCACGGGCATGCCGCCGTCGAAGCCGCAGGGCAGCGAGAGGCCGGGCAGGCCGGCCAGCGAGCCGGGCAGCGTGAAGACGTCGGCCAGGTAGTCGGCCACGGGGTCGTCGCTGTGCGCGCCGATGGCCCAGGCCACGGTGGGCGCGGCGGGGCCGGCGATCACGTCGCAGTCGCGGAAGGCGGCCTGGAAGTCGTCCGCGATCATGCGGCGCACCTTCTGCGCCTGCAGGTAGTAGGCGTCGTAGTAGCCGTGCGAGAGCACGTAGGTGCCGATCATGATGCGGCGCTTGACCTCGTCGCCGAAGCCTTCGGCGCGGGTCTTCATGTACATCTCGGCCAGGTCCTTGTACTGGCTGGCGCGGTGGCCGAACTTCACGCCGTCGAAGCGGCTGAGGTTGGAGCTGGCCTCGGCCGCGGCAATGATGTAGTACACGGGGATCGCCAGCTCGGTGCGCGGCAGGCTCATTTCGACGCGCTTTGCACCGAGCTTTTCGTACTCGGCCAGCGCAGCGTCGATGGCGGCGCGCACGCCGGGGGCCACGCCGTCGCCCAGGAATTCCTTCGGCACGCCGATGCGCAGGCCGTCGAGCGAGCCGGCCAGGCCTTGGGAGAAGTCCTCGGCCGGGCGGTCCAGCGAGGTGGAATCGCGGTCGGGGTCGGGCCCGCACATGGCCGACAGCAGCAGGGCGCAGTCCTCGGCTGAGCGGGCCATGGGGCCGGCCTGGTCCAGGCTGGAGGCGAAGGCGATCATGCCGTAGCGGCTGGCACGGCCGTAGGTGGGCTTGATGCCGGTGATGCCGCAGAAGCTGGCCGGCTGGCGGATCGAGCCGCCGGTGTCGGTGCCGGTGGCGGCGGGCGCGAGGCCCGCGGCCACGGCCACGGCGCTGCCGCCGGAGGAGCCGCCGGGCACGCGCGTCGTGTCCCAGGGGTTGCGCACGGGCACGGGCTGCTCGGCGCCGACCGCGGGCACAGCCACGTTCTGGTTGGACGAACCCATGGCGAATTCGTCGCAGCTGAGCTTGCCCAACGTGACCATGCCGGCCTCGCCCAGCTTGCGCACCACGGTGGCGTCGAAGGGCGACTGGTAGCCGGCCAGCATGCGCGAGCCGGCGGTGCTGGGCCAGCCGGTGGTCACGAAGATGTCCTTGTGGGCGATGGGCACGCCGGCCAGCGGGCCGGCGCTGCCGGCCGCGATGGCGGCGTCGGCGGCGCGGGCCTGGGCCAGGGTGGCGTCGGCGTCGACGGCGACGAAGGCGCCGAGGTCCTGGCGGGCGGCCATGCGGCCCAGGAAATGCTGGGCGGTCTCCACGGCCGAGACTTCGCGGGCGGCCAGGGCGCGGGCCAGGTCGGCCACGCCGCGCTGGTGCAGGTCGGGCGCGCTCATTCGATCACCTTCGGCACGAGGAACAGGCCGTTCTCGACGGCGGGGGCGCTCTTCTGGTTGGCCTCGCGCTGGTTGGGCTCGGTGGCCGCGTCCTCGCGCAGGCGAAGGACGATGTCCTCGATGGCGGAGACGGGATGCGACAGCGGCTCGACCCCGGTGGTGTCCACGGCGCGCATGCGCTCGACGAGGTCGAAGAAACCATTGATCTGGCCGCGCAGGCGTTCGCTTTCTTCGGGCGCCAGCGCCAGCCGCGCCAGCGACGCGATGCGCGCGGTATTGGTGGTGGAGAGAGACATCGGAAAAACCCAGAGAGCAGGCGCCCCGTTTGCGTGCAGAAGGGCCTGCAAGTAGGGAAAGCGCCAGGGGGAATCGGGTATTATCCCGCCTTTGCCGCAACTGCCGCCAATGTGCCGGCACGGCCGCCACGGCGAGCGGCAAAGCCACCCAACTTCTCCCTTTTCTCTCTTCACCTCAGGGGCGACGCCGGTCCGAAGCGCCCGCCGTGCCCCCCCGCAAGGACATCGCCCATGTTTGGAGCATTCCGTCGGTATTTCTCGACCGACCTCGCGATCGACCTCGGCACCGCCAACACCCTGATCTTCGCCCGCAACAAGGGCATCGTGCTGGACGAGCCGTCGGTGGTCGCCATCCGCCACGAGGGCGGTCCGCACGGCAAGAAGGTCATCCAGGCCGTGGGCGCCGAGGCCAAGGCCATGCTGGGCAAGGTGCCCGGCAACATCGAGGCCATCCGCCCGATGAAGGACGGCGTGATCGCCGACTTCGTCATCACCGAGCAGATGATCAAGCAGTTCATCAAGATGGTGCACCCGCGCACGCTGCTCACGCCCAGCCCGCGCATCATCATCTGCGTGCCCTGCGGCTCGACCCAGGTCGAGCGCCGCGCCATCAAGGACGCGGCCGAGGCCGCCGGCGCCACCTCGGTCTACCTGATCGAGGAACCCATGGCCGCCGCCATCGGCGCCGGCCTGCCGGTGTCCGAGGCCTCCGGCTCCATGGTGGTGGACATCGGTGGCGGCACCACCGAGGTGGGCGTGATCTCGCTGGGCGGCATGGTCTACAAGGGCTCCGTGCGCGTGGGCGGCGACCGCTTCGACGACGCCATCATCAACTACATCCGCCGCAACTACGGCATGCTGATCGGCGAGCCCACGGCCGAGACCATCAAGAAGAACATCGGCTCTGCCTTCCCGGGCTCCGAGGTCAAGGAGATGGAGGTCAAGGGCCGCAACCTCTCCGAAGGCGTGCCGCGCAGCTTCACCATCAGCTCCAACGAGGTGCTGGAGGCGCTGACCGATCCGCTCAACAACATCGTCTCGGCCGTCAAGAACGCGCTGGAGCAGACGCCGCCCGAACTGGGCGCCGACATCGCCGAGCGCGGCATGATGCTCACCGGCGGCGGCGCGCTGCTGCGCGACCTCGACCGCCTGCTGGCCGAGGAAACCGGCCTGCCCGTGCTGGTGGCCGAAGACCCGCTGACCTGCGTGGTGCGCGGCTGCGGCATCGCCCTGGAGCGCATGGACCGCCTGGGCAGCATCTTCACCAGCGAGTAAGCCAGGACTGCATCCACAGGCCGGCCCGGTTGTACGGGCCGGCCTTTTTGCCATATAGACGCCCAGCCATTCCGCAAGGTCCGACCCCATGCCGCTCGGCACGCTCGACCGCTCCGCGCCGCCCCTGTTCAACCAGGGGCCGTCCGCGCTGTCGCGCTTCGTCTTCTGCAGCGCGCTGGCCGTCTTCCTGATGGTGGCCGATGCCCGCTTCGACGTGGTGGCGCCGGTGCGCACGGCCCTCGGCACGCTGCTGTATCCACTGCAATGGGCGGTGCTCAAGCCGGTGCAGTGGGTGTCGACCGCCAACCGCCAGTTCGAGGATCTGGCCACCGCCCAGCGCAACGAGGCCGAGGCCCGGCGCCGGCTGGTGCTGCAGTCCGAGCGGGCCAGCCAGGCCGACGCCCTGGCGCGCGAGAACGCACGCCTTCGCACGCTGCTGGAGCTGCGGCAGAACGCGCCCACGCCCGGCCGCGCCGCCGAAGTGCTGTACGACGCAGCCGACCCGTACACCCGCAAGGTGGTCATCGACCAGGGTCAGGTGCATGGCATTGCCGCGGGCTCGCCGGTGATCGACGAGCAGGGCGTGCTGGGTCAGGTGACGCGGGTGATGGCGTTTTCCAGCGAGGTCACCCTGGTGATCGACCGTGACCTGTCCATCCCCGTGCAGAACACGCGCACGGGTGCGCGCAGCGTGGCCTTCGGCGATGCCGGTCCGCACAGCGCGGGCATGGAGCTGCGCTTCACCGCCGCCAACGCCGACGTGCGCGAGGGCGACATGCTCTCCACCAGCGGTGTGGACGGTGTCTACCCGGCCGGCCTGCCCGTCGCCCGGGTCGACCGCATCGACCGCCGGGCCGACACCGCCTTCGCGCGCATCCACTGCGTGCCGCTGGCCCGCGTCGGCGCGGCGCGCTACGTGATGGTGCTCACGCCCGTGGGCGAGGCGCCGCCCGTGGTCCGGCCCAGCCCTGCGGCCACGACGGGCGACGCGCGCAAGCCCGACCGGCCGGGCCGCAGGAACGACACGCCGGCCTCCGCCCTGCCCGCTCCGGCCAGTCGGCCCGGCGCGCCGGCAGCGTCCCCCGCGCCGACGGCGCCGACCGCCTCTGCGGCGCCCCGGGCCGCCGCGCCGGCACCGGCCCCCGCCCAGAAGCCGCGCGCTTCGACGATCCGCCCACCGGCGGCAGGAGGGGCCGCGCCATGATCATGCGCCCTGGCCAGGAGCAGTTGCTGCTGCCCGTGCGGCCGCTCTTCATCTGGGGCAGCCTGTTCGTCGCGCTGCTGCTGAACATGCTGCCCCTGGGTCGCCTGCCCTGGATGCCGGACCTGCTGGCCGTGGTGCTGGTGTTCTGGGGCGTGCATCAGCCCGCCCGCATCGGGCTGGGCGCGGCCTTCTTCTTCGGCCTGGCCATGGACGTGCACGAGTCCTCGCTGCTGGGCCAGCACGCGCTGTCCTATGCCACGCTGAGCTTCTTCGCCATCACCATCCACCGGCGGCTGCTGTGGTATCGGCTCTCGGCGCAGGCGCTGCAGCTGGTGCCGCTCTTCGCGCTGTCGCGGCTGATCGAGCTGGGCGTGCGGCTGATCGGCGGGGGCATCTTCCCGGGCTGGATCACGCTGCTGGGCGCGGCCCTCGAGGCGATGCTGTGGCCGGTGGTCACCTGGCTGCTGCTGATCCCGCAGCGCCGGCCGCCCGAGCAGGACGAGAACCGCCCTCTGTGAGTGCGGGTCTTGCTATGCATGCCCTCGCTGGCGCCCTAAGCTTCGCGCGCCCATCCGCCCTGCGCCTGCCATGACCGAGATCCGCAACGTCGCCGCCGACCTCGCGCGCTTCAAGCGCCGCGTGCTGGTGATCGGCCTGGTGGTGCTGACGGCCTTCGTCCTGCTGGGCCTGCGCCTGTTCCACCTGCAGGTCACGCGCCACGAGGAACTGGCCGAGCGCGCCGAGAGCAACCGCACGGCCGTGGTGCCGGTGGTGCCCAACCGCGGCTTGATCCTCGACCGCAACGGTGTAGTTCTGGCCTCCAACTACTCGGCCTACACGCTGGAGATCACGCCCTCCAAGGCGGGCGACCTGGAGCAGACCATCGACGAACTGGCCAAGATCGTCGAGATCCAGCCGCGCGACCGCCGCCGCTTCAAGCGGCTGCGCGAGGACTCGCGCAGCTTCGACTCCATTCCCATCCGCACCCGCCTGAGCGACGAGGAGGTCGCCCGCTTCGCGGCGCAGCGCTACCGCTTCCAGGGTGTGGAGATCAAGGCGCGGCTCTTCCGCAGTTATCCGATGGGCGAGCTGGCCAGCCATGTGCTGGGCTACATCGGCCGCATCAACCAGCGCGAGAAGGCGGCCATGGAGGACTGGCCCGAAGAGGACCAGGCCAACTACAAAGGCACCGACTACATCGGCAAGCTGGGCATCGAGCAGAGCTACGAGAAGGTGCTGCACGGGCAGACGGGCGTCGAGCAGATGGAGACCTCGGCCGGCGGGCGAGCGGTGCGGCGGCTGGCCAGCCATCCCGCCACGCCGGGCAACACCGTCATGCTGTCGCTGGACATCAAGCTGCAGAAGCTGGTGGAAGACATGTTCGGCGACCGGCGCGGCGCGCTGGTGGCGCTCGATCCGCGCAACGGCGAGGTGCTGGCCTTCGTCAGCAAGCCGACCTTCAACCCGAATCTCTTCGTCGAGGGCATCGACAGCGAGAGCTGGGCCGCGCTCAACGAGTCCATCGACAAGCCGCTGCTCAACCGCGCCCTGCGCGGCACCTACCCGCCCGGCTCCACCTACAAGCCCTTCATGGCGCTGGGCGCGCTGGAGCTGGGCAAGCGCTCGCCCACGCTGGTGATCAACGACCCCGGCTACTACACCTATGGTGGCCACACCTTCCGCAGCCACGAGGGCGGGCTGGGCGGCGTGGACATGGTGCGGGCCCTCCAGTTCTCCAGCAACACCTACTTCTATTCGCTGGCGGTGGACATGGGCGTGGACACCATCCACGACTTCATGAAGCCGCTGGGCTTCGGCCAGATCACGGGCATCGACCTGCCCGGCGAGGTGCGCGGCGTGCTGCCCAGCACCGAGTGGAAGCGCAGCGTCAACAAGCGGCCGGAGGCCCGGCGCTGGTACTCGGGCGAGACGGTGTCGCTGGGCATCGGCCAGGGCTACAACAACTTCACCATGCTGCAGCTGGCCTCGGCCGAGGCGACGCTCGCCAACGGCGGAACCAAGTTCCGGCCGCATGTGGTCAAGGCCATCAAGAACACCGTGACCGGGCAGGTGCAGGAAGAGATCCAGCCGCCGGGCGAGAACCTCGGCTTCAAGGCGAAGAACATCGACATCGTGCGGGCGGGACTGGTGGCGGTGAACAAGGCCGGCACGGGCACGCGCATCTTCGCGGGGGCGCCCTACACCTCGGCCGGCAAGACCGGCACCGCCCAGGCGGTGAGCCTGGGCCAGAACGTCAAGTACAACGCCAAGGCGCTGGAGGAGCACCAGCGCGACCACTCGCTGTTCGCCGCCTTCGCGCCGGCCGAGAACCCGCGCATCGCCCTGGCGGTGATCGTGGAGAACGCCGGCTTCGGCGCCGCCGCAGCCGCGCCCATCGTGCGACGGGTGTTCGACTACTGGCTGCTGGGCCAGTATCCCAACGAGCAGGACATGGCCGCGGTGCGCGCGGGCAAGGCGGCCGCACCCATCGGGCAGCCGCTGCCGGCGACAGAGGTGGCACTGCCGTCCTCGACCGCGTCGGCCGCCACGGCGCCCTGAGCGCGGCGCCTTCGACGCAGCAGGGCGTTCCTGACGCGCGCCCGCGGTGCCATGCCGGCGTCTTCAGCCGTGGTGGGCGTCGACGCGCGGGCGCGACCGCCCACCCCTGTCAACCCACGCTCACCGCAGGAAGGCGTCGTAGGCCGTCTTGCAGATCAGCGCGCTCACCACGACGATGAAGGCGCCGCGCACGAAGCCGGCCCCATGCCGCAGCGCGAGCCGCGTGCCGATCAGGCTGCCGCTGATGTTGGCTACGGCCATCGCCAGCCCGAGCGTCCAGATCACATGGCCCTTGAGCCCGAAGAGCAGCAGCGCACCGAGGTTGGTCATGATGTTGATGACCTTGGCGCTGGCCGACGCATGCAGGAAGTCGTGGCCCAGCCAGCGCACGAACAGGAAGATCAGGAAGCTGCCTGTGCCCGGCCCGAAGATGCCGTCGTAGAAGCCCAGCAGCAGGCCGACGGCACCGGTGGCGGCCAGTTCGGCCTTGCCCGTGAAGCGCGGCTGGTGGGTGAGGCCCAGGTCCTTGCGGGCCAGGGTGTAGAGCAGCAGCGCCCCCAGCACCACCGGCAGCGCCTTGCGCAGCGCATCCGTCGGCACCCAGGTGACCACCCAGGCGCCCGCGAGCGAACCGCCGAAGGCCAGCACCGCCGCCACCGACAGCGAGCGCCAGGGCAGGCGCACGCGCCGCAGGTACTGCGCCGCCGAGGCGGCCGTGCCCCAGACCGAGGCGCTCTTGTTGGTGCCCAGCAGCGTGGCACCGGCGGTGTCGGGAAAGGCGGCGAACAGCGCTGGCACCAGCACCAGCCCGCCGCCGCCGACGATCGCGTCCATGAATCCCGCCGTCAGCGAGGCCAATGCCATCCATGCCCATTCCATAGGGGCGCGATTGTCGCAGCGGAATTGCTCCTGTTTTGGGAGCGGAAGAGCGAGCGATGCGGGGCGCTCTCGTCAGGAAGCAGGCAGGCATCACCCAAATGCGAGGCAAAAAAAAGCGCCGACTGAGCGGCGCTTTGAAAGTTGTCTGGCTTCTCGTCGGACGGAGGCCTTTGGGAATCTCATGAATTTTGATTTTTCTGGATTTGTCTCCTCAGACCCTCGCGCATCAGCAGGGCGGTGCCTGCTGCGAGTGGCAGGACTTTAGGTCCTGCACCGCGGTAGTGCATTGGGACTAACCCGTGGCCCGGATTCGGGCAGCGTGTGGGCTCGGGGATGCCGCCCAGGCGTCCGCATTCCGTCGGCGCGCATGGGCGGATGCGCGGCTAGATTTCGATCTTGGAGCCCAGCTCCACCACCGCGTTGTTCGGCAGGCTCATGAAGTCGGCCACGCCGCTGGCGTTGTGGTGCATCTGCGCGAACAGCTTCTCGCGCCAGGGTGCCATGCCGCTGCCGAGCGTCGGGATCACGGTGTCGCGCGAGATGAAGTAGCTGGTCGTCATCGGCTCCAGCTGGCAGCCGCGCAGCTTGGCCTGCTCCAGCGCGCGGGGCAGGTCGATGTCGTTCTTGAAGCCGTAGTGGATGGTGATCTGCCAGCAGTGGTGGCCCAGCGGCTCCATCTCGACCCGGCGCTCCATGGGCACCCAGGGCACTTCGTGGTTGCGCACCGTGACGAACAGGTTCTGCTCGTGCAGCACCTTGTTGTGCTTGAGGTTGTGCAGCAGCGCCGTGGGCACCACGCCGGCCTCTGACGTGAGGAAGACGGCCGTGCCCTCGACGCGCGCTGGCGGGCTGACGAACACCGCCTCCAGGAAGCTGCGCAGGTCGATGGCGTCGGCGCGTTGGGCATCGCCCATGAGGCTGCGCCCGCGCTTCCAGGTGATCATCAACGTGAACACGCCCATGCCGATCATGACCGTGAACCAGCCGCCCTGCGGCAGCTTGAGCAGGTTGGAGGCGAAGAAGGCGAAGTCGATGACGAAGAAGATGGACGTCGCGCCGATGCACAGCAGCAACGGCAGCTTCCACGCATAGCGGATCACGAAGAAGGTGAGCATCGTCGTGATCAGCATGTCGGTGGTCACGGCGATGCCGTAGGCCGCGGCCAGGTTGCTGGAGCTGCGGAACATCACCACTGCCAGCACGATGGCCACAAACAGCGACCAGTTGATGAAGGGTATGTAGATCTGCCCGGCCGAGCGCGCGCTGGTGTGCTCAATGCGCAGCCGCGGCAGGTAGCCCAGCTGGATCACCTGCCGCGTGACGCTGAAGGCGCCCGTGAGCATGGCCTGCGAGGCGATCACCGTGGCGGCGGTGGCCAGCAGCACGACGGGCACCACCGCCCATTCGGGCGCCATCAGGAAGAAGGGGTTCTTCACCGCCGCCGGATTGCCCAGCAGCAAGGCGCCCTGGCCGAAGTAGTTCAGCACCAGGGCCGGCATCACCACCGAGAACCACGCGATGCGGATCGGCCCCTTGCCGAAGTGCCCCATGTCTGCATACAGCGCTTCGGCGCCCGTCACGCACAGCACCGTCGCGCCCAGGATGATGAAGCTGGTGCCCGGGTTGTCCCAGATGAAGCGCAGCATGTAGTGCGGGCTGACGGCCTTGAGGATCTCGGGGTGCGTCAGAATCTGCGCCACGCCCAGCAGGGCCAGCACGCCGAACCAGGTGAGCGTGATCGGTCCGAAGAAACGGCCGATGCCGGCCGTTCCGCGCTTTTGCACCACGAACAGGCAGAACAGCACCACCAGCGTGATCGGAATGACGTAGCCGGTGAAGTGCGGTGACACCACTTCCAGGCCTTCGACCGCGGAGAGCACCGAGATGGCCGGCGTGATCACGCCGTCGCCATAGAAGAGGGCGGTGCCGAAGATGCCCAGTGCCAGCATGCCGTTGCGCAGGCGCGGCTTGTCGGCCACGGCGCGCGAGGCCAGCGCCAGCATGGCCACCAGGCCGCCTTCGCCCTCGTTGTCGGCCCGCAGCACCAGCACCACGTACTTCAGCGAGACGATGATGGTCATCGTCCAGAAGATCATCGAGAGCATGCCGTACACGTTCTCGATGGTGAACGGCACGTGGCCGTGGCCGAAGATTTCCTTGATGGCGTACAGCACGCTCGTGCCGATGTCGCCATAGACGATGCCGATGGCGCCGAGCACGAGCGCCGGCATGGAAGACTTGGAGGCAGACACGAAGTGGCGAGGAAAGGGCTGGGCCGCGCCTTACCCCGCCGGCGGCCTGGCGGCGCCGGGGAGCCAAGCTCCGCCCTCGTTTTTCCGTTGCTGTGGAAGTGTGGATTGTGCGCGCCGCCCATGTCGCCGCAAGCCCGCGCGGGCGTCGGCCGGGCGGCGCCGGATCACTCGTAGACCTCGGCCTCGGGGTTGGTGGCCTCGAGTTCGTAGGAGGCGGCGACCATGGCCAGCCGACCGATCACGCCGTACATGTAGAAGCGGTTGGGCGCGCTGGCGCCCGGCTTGGCGCCCGGCTGGGGCAGATGGCCGCTCTGCGAGAAGGCCAGCGGCACGAAGCTCGCGCCCGGCAGGGCCAGGCTCTCGTCCGGGCCGCGGTCGGGGTGGACGCGGTAGAAACCGCCCACCACGTAGCGGTCCATCATGTAGACCACCGGCTCGGCCATGCCGTCGTGCACGCGCTCGCGCGTGAGCACGCCTTCCTGCACGACCACGTCGGTCGGGCCGGCGTCGTCGGTGGTGGCGCCGGCCATGGCCTTCTGGCGCGGTTTCTTGGTCAGGGCCTCGAGTTCCTTGACATCGCGGATGGTCGAGATCGGCAGCGTGCTGGCGCCGTTCTCGCTCTTGACGATGACGAAGGGCTTCTCGTTGATGCCGTATTCCTTGTACTTGCGGCGCACCTTGGTCAGCACCTGGTCGACCGCCGCCGTCAGGCCCTCGACGCCCTTGCCGCGGGCCAGGTCCACGCCCTCGGCCCTGCCATAGATCGACTGGATCAGCCAGGGGTCGATGCCCAGCAGCTTGCCGAAGCGCTTGGAGACTTCCTCGTAGCTGTGGAAGTGGTTGCTCTTGCGCCGCACCGACCAACCGGCATGCAGCGGCGGCAGCAGGTACTGCTCGTGCAGGTCTTCCAGGATGCCGGGCGTGCCGGCGGCCAGGTCGGTGTTGAGCAGGATGGTGCAGGGGTCGAAGTTCTTCAGCCCCAGGCGGCGCTTGCTGCGCACCACCGGCTCCAGGCAGACGGTGCTGCCGTCGGGCAACTCCACCTTCTTGGGCGACTTGATGGCCGGGTCGATGGAGCCCACGCGCACGTTCAGTCCGGCCATCTGGAAGATGCGCACCAGCTGGGCCACGTTGGCCATGTACGAGGTGTTGCGGCCGCGGTTCTCGGGAATGACCAGCAGGTTGCGCGCCTCGGGGCAGATCTTCTCGATCGCGGCCTGGGCCGCCTGCACCGCCAGCGGCAGCATCTCGGTGGTCAGGTAGTTCCAGCCGCCAGGGAAGAAATTGGCGTCCACCGGCGCCAGCTTGAAGCCGGCGTTGCGCACGTCGACCGCGGTGTAGAAGGGCGGGGTGTGCTCCATCCACTCGAGCCGGAACCAGCGCTCGATGGCGGGCATGCTGTCGAGGATGCGCTGCTCGAGTTCGTTGATCGGGCCGGTCAGGGCGGTGACGAGATGCGGAACCATGCGGCTGCCTTGTTATGCGGGTTTGCGGCCAGAGTCGGACCGGCGATTGTAGGCAGCCGGCCTGGCCGCCCCATGACAGCGCAGCGGCCTCTTGCTGGTACGCAGCCGGGTTACTGGCGGATCTCGCCCTGGCCCAGAACGATGTACTTCAGCGAGGTCAGTCCCTCGATGCCGACCGGGCCGCGGGCGTGGAACTTGTCGGTGCTGATGCCGATTTCGGCGCCCAGCCCGTACTCGAAGCCATCCGCGAAGCGCGTGCTCGCATTCACCATCACGCTGGCCGAGTCGACCTCGCGCAGGAAGCGCTGGGCATGGCTGTGGTCGTTGGTGACGATGGCGTCGGTGTGGTGGCTGGAATAGCGGTTGATGTGGTCGATGGCCTCGTCCACGCCGTCGACCAGCTTGATGCTGATGATCGGCGCCAGGTATTCCTCGGACCAGTCCTGCTCGGTGGCGGCCACCACGCGGGGCTGGCCGGCCAGCAGGGCCGCGGCCTCGGCGTCGCAGCGCATCTCCACGCCCTTGGCGGCGAACACGGCGCCGATGCGCGGCAGGAAGGCCGGCGCGATGGCGCGGGCCACCAGCAGGCCCTCGGTCGCGTTGCAGGGGCTGTACTTCTGCGTCTTGGCGTTGTCGACCAGGGTGACGGCCATGTCCAGATCGGCACTGGCATCGACGAAGGTGTGGCAGTTGCCGTCCAGGTGCTTGATGACGGGCACCTTCGCCTCGCGGCTGATGCGCTCGATCAGGCCCTTGCCGCCGCGCGGGATGATCACGTCCACGTATTCGGGCATGGCCACCAGGCGGCCGACGGCGTCGCGGTCGGTGGTGGGCACCAGCTGCACGGCGTCCTCGGGCAGGCAGGCGTCCAGCAGGGCGGCGCGCACCAGGGCGGCCAGGGCCTTGTTGGAGTCGATGGCCTCGGAGCCGCCGCGCAGGATGGCGGCATTGCCGCTCTTGATCGCCAGGCTGGCGGCCTCGATGGTCACGTTGGGCCGGCTCTCGTAGATCATGCCGAACACCCCGATGGGGACCCTCATCTGGCCCACGCGGATGCCGCTGGGCTGCTGCTTCATGCCGATGATCTCGCCGATGGCGTCGGGCATGGCCGCCAGCTGCTCGCAGCCTTCGGCGCAGGTGGCGATGACCTTGGGCGTGAGCTTGAGGCGGTCCACCATCGGCTCGGCCAGGCCCGCGGCGCGGGCGCGCTCCAGGTCGCGGGCGTTGTGTTCGGCCAATGGCCCCACGCTCGCCCGCAGCCGCTCGGCCAGGCTGCGCAGCGCACGCGCCTTGGCCGCGGCGCTGGCCTTGGCCATCTGCGCCGACGCCGCGCGCGCCTGGGCGCCCAGCGTGTTCATCAGTTCGAGGGTGGAGATCGCGTTCATGGACGCGATTTTCTCATCGGGTCCGTGCCCGGGGCAGGGCGAGGGGATCGCTGCCGCTTCGGCTGAAGTTTGTGGAGCCCAGCCGCCCTGCAACCGTTCAGGCTGAGCCCCAGGAACCCAAGCACACCCCCAACCCGTTCAGGCTGAGCTTGTCGAAGCCCGCCCCGAGCACCAGCCGCGCTCAATCCGCCTGCTGCAGCAGCGACCACACCCGAACCGGCGTCAGCGGCATCTGCAACCGGGCGGCCAGCGCACCGCGCCCATTGCGCGCCAGGGCGTCCGCCACCGCATTGACCACCGCCGGCGTGGCGCCGATGGTGCCCAGCTCGCCCACGCCCTTCACGCCCAGCGGGTTGTTCTTGCAGGGCACGGACTCGTCCATCTCGGTGCGGAAGTCCGGCGCCGTGCCCGCCACCGGCAGGGCATAGTCCATCAGGCTGCCGGTGACCAGCTGGCCGGTCGCGTCGTCGTAAACCACCTGCTCCAGCAGCGCTTGGCCGATGCCCTGCACGGCGCCACCATCGAGTTGGCCGCGCACGATCATCGGGTTGACCACGCGGCCGACGTCGTTGACCGAGGCATAGGCGACCACCGCCACGTCGCCGGTCTGCGGATCGACCTCGACCTCGCAGACATGGCAGCCGTTGGGCCAGGTGGGGCCGTCCACCTTGCTGGTTGAGTCCACGAAGATGCGGCCCTCGGCCTGCCGGCCGGCCAGTTCGAACAGGCCGATGCCGAGGTCGGTGCCCCGCACGGTGAAGCGGCCCTGGCCGTAGTCGATGTCGGCGGCGGCCGCCTCCAGCGCCTCGGCCGCCAGCTCGCGACCGCGGGCCAAGGTGCGGTCGGCGCCGGTGCGCATGGCCGAACCGCCGGTGAACAGCGAGCGCGAACCGGCGCTGCCGAAGCCATTGCCGCGGTCGGTGTCGCCCAGCACCACGCGCACCTGCTCGATGGGCACACCGAATGCATCCACCACCAGCTGCGCCAGCGTGGTGGCGATGCCCTGGCCCATGGCGTTGACGGCCGAATAGACCTCGATCACGCCGTCGGCCTGCACGTCCACCGTCACGCGTTCCTCGAAGACGTTGCCACCCGTCCATTCGAGGAAGGTGGCGAGCCCCAGGCCGCGCCACAGCCCGCGCGCGGCCGACTCCGCGGCGCGCGCGTCGAAGCCGTCCCAGTCGGCGAAGGCCAGGCCGCGGTCCATCATGTGCTCGAAGGCGCCGGTGTCGTAGGTCTGGCGCATCGGGTTGGTGTAGGGCATCTGCTCCGGCCGGATGAAGTTGCGCCGGCGCAGCACCACGCGGTCGATGCCCGTCTGCCGCGCGGCCTCGTCCATCAGCCGCTCAATGAGGAAGATGGCCTCCGGGCGGCCGGCACCGCGGTAGGCGCCGGTGGGCGACTGGTTGGTCATCACCGCGCGGAAGTGGAAGTCGATGACCGGGATGTCGTACACGCTCGTCTGCACCCAGGGCCCGATCAGCAGCTGGATGGCCACGCCCGTGCCCGTCGGGTAGGCGCCCACGTTGGCGTCGCTGTGCACGCGCAGGGCGAGCACGCGGCCGTTGGCGTCCAGGGCCATGGCGGCGCGGGCGCGCACGTCGCGGCCGTGGGTGGTGGTGAGGAATTCCTCGGAGCGCTCGCCGGTCCACTTGACGCCGCGGCCCAGGGCCTTGGCAGCGAAGGCCACCACCGCGTCCTCGGGGTAGAGGCCGGTCTTCATGCCGAAGCCGCCGCCCACGTCGCTCACGCGCACGCGGATCTGCTCGGCCGGCAGGCCGAGCACCGTCGCCAGCGTGCCGCGCACGCCGGTGGGCATCTGGGTGCTCATCTGCAGGCTGAGGCGGCCGTCCTGGGCATCGACCTCGGCCAGCACGGCGCGCGGCTCCAGCGTGACGGCGGCGACGCGCTGGTTGTCGACGGTGAGTTCGACGACGTGCGCAGCCTGGGCGAAGGCGCGGGCCGTGGCCTCGGCATCGCCGTGGCGCATCTCGGCGCTGATGTTGTCGGGGGCCGCGTCGCACAGGGCCGGCGCGCCTTCGGCCAGCGCGGCATCGAGCGTGGGGATGGCAGGCAGGTCTTCGTAGTCCACCCACACCGCCTCGGCGGCGTCCTTGGCGGCCTGCAGCGAAGTGGCGACCACGGCCACCACCGGCTCGCCGACGAAGCGCACCACCTCGTGCGCCAGCGGCAGCCGCGCCGCGGTCACGCCGGGCGAGCCGTCGGCACGCACGAAGCCAGCCACGCCGGGAATGGGCTGAACACCCTGGGCCACCAGGTCGGCGCCGGTGTAGACGGCCAGCACGCCCGGCATTGCCCGCGCGGCGTCGGCGTCGATGCTGCGGATGCGGGCGTGCGGATGGGGTGAGCGCTGGAAGGCCAGCGCGGCGCAGTCCGGCGTCCGGATGTCGTCGGTGTAGCGGCCGCGGCCGGCGAGCAGGGCTTCATCTTCCAGCCGGCGCACGGCCTGGCCGCTGCCGAAGCGGCCAGCAGAGGGGGTCGAAGCGGCGGAATGCACTTTGTCCAGCATGGGGATCTCCGTGGAGGAAATGGTCTTGCACGTACCGCCGCCCTTGTACCCGTTTGGCAGCGAGCCTGCTCGCAGCACCGTCCAACGGGCGGCCGGGCAGCACGGACGCCAGGCCGGCGCCGCGCCGCCCTTTTCAGGGGTCTCGGCCTACTTGCGCGCGTCGCGCAGTTCGCGCCGCAGGATCTTGCCCACGGGCGTCTTGGGCAGGTCGGTGCGGAACTCGATGATCTTGGGCCGCTTGTAGCCGGTCAGGTTGTCGTGGCAGAAGCTGCGCACCTGCTCCTCGGTGAGCGCCGGGTCCTTCTTGACGATCACCAGCTTGACGGCCTCGCCGGTCTTGTCGTCGAGCACGCCGACCACCGCGCACTCGAGCACGCCGGGGAGGGTGGCCACCACGTCCTCGACCTCGTTGGGGTACACGTTGAAGCCGCTGACCAGCACCATGTCCTTCTTGCGGTCCACGATCTTGGTGTAGCCGCGCTCGTCCATCACGCCCAGGTCGCCGGTCTTGAACCAGCCGTCCGCGGTCATGACCTTGGCCGTCTCGTCGGGGCGCTGCCAGTAGCCCGCCATCACCTGCGGGCCGCGAAGCGCGATCTCGCCCACCTGGCCGAGCGGCACCGGCTGGCCGGCGTCGTCCAGCAGTGTGATCTCGGTGCTGGGCAGCGGCACACCGATGGTGCCGCTGTATTCCTGGCTGGTGGTCGGGTTGCAGGTGGCCGAGGGCG
The DNA here is from genome assembly GCF_021401245.1 of Pseudacidovorax sp. NFM-22. GTDB lineage: Bacteria > Pseudomonadota > Gammaproteobacteria > Burkholderiales > Burkholderiaceae_C > Xenophilus. The sequence goes on along the minus strand of NZ_JACBFY010000009.1, from coordinate 45,603 downwards.
AGGTCTCGGACAGGCCGTAGCCCTCGCAGATCGGACAGCCGGTCTTGTCGAGCCATAGCTTGGCGACGGCACTTTGCACCGCCATGCCGCCGCCCACCGAGATCTTGAGATGGCTCCAGTCGACGGTGTTGAAGTCCGGGTGGTTGGCCAGGCCGTTGAAGAGCGTGTTGACGGCCGGGAAGCTGTGGATGCGGTGTTTGGAAAGATCCTTGAGCGTGGCTGCCAGGTCGCGCGGATTGGGGATGAGGATCAGCAACCCGCCTGTGCGCATCGACAGCATCATGCCGACCGTGAAGGCGAAGATGTGATACAGCGGCAGCGCGCACACGGTGGTGGGCTGCTCGCCCTGGGGCACGCGCTGCATCACCGGGCTGTTCCAGGCCTCGGACTGCAGCACGTTGGCGATCACGTTGCGGTGCAGGAGCACCGCGCCCTTGCTCACGCCGGTCGTGCCGCCGGTGTACTGCAGCACCGCCACGTCGTCGCCACCGATGGCCGGCGCCTGCAGGCCGCGGCGGCGGCCCTGCGACAGCGCGTCATTGAAGCGCACGGCGCCCGGCAGGCTGAAGGCCGGCACCAGCTTCTTCACGTTGCGCACCACGTAGTTGACGATGGCGCCCTTGAGCAGGCCCAGCCGGTCGCCCATGGAAGCCAGCACCACATGCTTGACCATCGAATTCGCGATGCACTTCTGCAGCGTATTCGCGAAGTTCTCCATGATGACGATGGCCTTGGCGCCGCTGTCCTTGAGCTGGTGCTCCAGTTCGCGCGCCGTGTACAGCGGATTCACGTTCACCAGGATCAGGCCCGCGCGCAGGATGGCCGCCACGGCGATGGGGTACTGCGGGCAGTTGGGCATCATCACCGCCACGCGGTCGCCCTTGGCCAGGCCCAGTCCCTGCAGGTAGCCGGCGAAGGCCTGGCTGGCGCGGTCCACCTCGCCATAGCTCACCAGCTTGCCCATGAAGCTGTAGGCCGGGCGGTCCGCATAGCGGCTGAAGCTCTCGTCCATCAGCGCCACCAGCGAGGCGTACTGCGCGGGGTCGATGTCGGCAGGCACGCCCGGCGGATAGCTGCTGAGCCAGGGGCGGTCGGTCATGTGCGAAGTCTCCAGTGTCCGGAATGAAAAGCGGCCGCTGCTGCGGTGGCGGCCGAGGCTCTTGAAATCGTAGCAAAGCGGCGGTGGCGGTGAGGCCGCCGCTCGGGGCGAGGCAGGGCCTTATTCCACCGCCTTCATCATGTCCTCGACCACCTTCTTGGCGTCGCCGAAGACCATCATGGTCTTGTCCATGTAGAAGAGCTCGTTGTCCAGGCCCGCATAGCCGGCTGCCATCGAGCGCTTGTTCACGATCACCGTCTTGGCCTTGTAGGCCTCCAGGATCGGCATGCCGTAGATCGGGCTGCCCTTGGTGTGCGCGGCCGGGTTCACCACGTCGTTGGCACCCAGGATGATGGCCACGTCGGCCTGGCCGAACTCGCTGTTGATGTCTTCCATCTCGAAGACCTGGTCGTACGGCACCTCGGCCTCGGCCAGCAGCACGTTCATGTGGCCGGGCATGCGGCCGGCCACCGGGTGGATGGCGTACTTGACGGTGACGCCCTTGTCGGTGAGCTTCTGCGCCAGTTCCTTGACGGCATGCTGGGCGCGCGCCACGGCCAGGCCGTAGCCGGGCACGATGATCACCGTCTCGGCATTGCCCAGCACGAAGGCGGCGTCGTCGGCGCTGCCGCTCTTGACCGGGCGCTGCACCGCGCTGCCGGCCGTGGCCGCGGTGGCCTCGCCGCCGAAGCCGCCCAGGATCACGCTGAAGAAGGACCGGTTCATCGCCTTGCACATGATGTAGCTCAGGATCGCGCCCGAACTGCCCACCAGCGAGCCGGCAATGATCAGCATGCTGTTGTTGAGCGAGAAGCCGATGCCCGCCGCCGCCCAGCCCGAGTAGCTGTTGAGCATCGACACCACCACCGGCATGTCGGCGCCGCCGATGGGGATGATGATCAGCACGCCCATCACGAAGGCCAGGGCCAGCATGAGCAGGAAGGCGCTCCAGCTTTCGGTGGCCATGTACACCAGGCCCAGGCCGATGGTCGCCAGGCCGAGCACCAGGTTCACCGCATGCTGGCCCTTGAACTGCACCGGCGCGCCCTGGAACAGGCGGAACTTGTACTTGCCCGACAGCTTGCCGAAGGCGATCACCGAGCCGCTGAAGGTGATGGCGCCGATGGCCGCGCCGAGGAAGAGCTCCAGCCGGTTGCCGTAGGGAATCGGCTGGCGCGCAACACCCTGGGTGATCACGATGCCGGCCTGGGTGGTGTAGGTGACCGTGCCCGTGGCCGGCGGCGGCACGATGCCGAAGGCCCAGGGCTCCACCACCGCCGCCACGGCGATGAACACCGCGGCCAGGCCGATCATGCTGTGCATGAAGGCGACCAGTTCGGGCATCTTGGTCATCTCCACCCGCTGGGCCATGAAGGCGCCGGCGCCGCCGCCGATCACCAGGCCCACCAGCACCCAGCCCAGCCCCAGCGGCGAGCCGGCCAGGCGCACGATCAGTGCCGCCGTGGTCAGTACGGCGATGGTCATGCCCACCATGCCGAAGACGTTGCCGCGGATCGAGGTGGTCGGGTGCGACAGGCCCTTGAGCGCCTGGATGAAGCAGACGCTGGCCACCAGGTAGAGCAGCGTGACGAGGTTCATCGACATGGTGTCATTTCCCCTCGGTGCCGGTGGAGGAAGCGGGCGCCTTGCGCTCCTTCTTCTTGAACATCTCCAGCATCCGGCGCGTGACCAGGAAGCCGCCGAAGACGTTGACCGCGGCCAGCGCCACGGCTGCCACGCCCATCACCTTGCCCAGCGGCGTGGTGGTGAGGGCCGCCGCCAGCATGGCGCCGACGATGACGATGGCCGAGATGGCGTTGGTCACGGCCATCAGCGGCGTGTGCAGCGCGGGCGTGACGGTCCACACCACGTGGTAGCCGACATAGATGGCCAGCACGAAGATGGTGAGGTTGATGAGGGTCGGGTTGACGATGTCCATGGTGCGCGTTCCTTCTCAATCAAGCCTTGCGGGTGACCTGGCCGTCCTGCGCGACGCGGCAGGCGGCGACGATGTCGTCCTCGAGGTCGATCTTGAGACCGCCCTCCTTGGGCAGGATCAGCTTGAGGAAGTCCAGCACGTTGCGGGCGTAGAGCGCCGAGGCATCGGCGGCCACCAGCGCGGGCAGGTTGGTCTCGCCGATGAGCGTCACGCCATGGCGCACGACGGTGCGGTCGGCCTCGGTCAGAGGGCAGTTGCCGCCGGTCATGCCGCCGTGCACGTCCGGACCGCGGCCGGCGGCGATGTCGACGATCACCGCGCCGGGCTTCATGGCCTGCACCATGGCCTCGGTGATCAGCGTGGGCGCGGGCCGGCCGGGGATCAGCGCGGTGGAGATCACCACGTCGGCCTGGGCCACCCGCTTGGCCACCTCGGCCTGCTGGCGGGTGAGCCAACTCGCGGGCATCGGCCTGGCGTAGCCGCCCACGCCTTCGGCGGCTTCGCGCTCCTCCTGCGTCTGGTAGGGCACGTCGATGAACTTGGCGCCCAGCGACTCGACCTGCTCCTTGACGCTGGGGCGCACGTCGCTGGCCTCGATGACGGCGCCCAGGCGCTTGGCGGTGGCGATGGCCTGCAGCCCTGCGACGCCCACGCCCAGCACGACCACGCGGGCTGCCTTCACAGTGCCCGCAGCCGTCATCAGCATGGGGAAGAAGCGCTGGTAGGCGTTGGCCGCCATCATCACCGCCTTGTAGCCGGCGATGTTGGCCTGACTGGAGAGCACGTCCATGCTCTGGGCGCGCGTGGTGCGCGGCGCGGCTTCCAGCGCGAAGGCGGTCAGCCCGGCCGAAGCCAGCCGCTGCAGGCCGGGCGCGTCATGGGGATTGAGCATGCCGACCACGACCGTGCCGGGCTTCATGGCGGTGCATTCGGTGTCGGTGGGTGCGCGGACCTTGAGCACCAGTTCGGCCCCCAGCGCCCCCGCGGCATCCGTGGTCTGCGCCCCGGCGGCCTCATAGGCGGCGTCGGGGGCGCTGGCGGCAAGGCCGGCCCCGGACTGGATGAGCACCTGGTGGCCTTGGGCCACCAGCTTCTTGGCGGTCTCGGGCGTGACGGCCACGCGCGATTCACCGGCCACGCACTCGGCGGGCACTCCGATCAGCATCTTGGAATCTCCTCGTCACCACAGCGGCTCGGCCGCCCCAACTGCGCCAAAGCTTACAGTAACTTGACGGGCTCCGGCGCGCCTGGGCGACAAGCCGTCGCCGTGCCACCGACCGCCATGCCGAGGGCGGGAGACGATTTCCGTGCGGAACTTCCTTCACGCGGGGTGCCCCGGATGGGTAGCATGCCGCGCCGCCTGGGCGAAGACATGATGCTCGACAGACCCGAGGCGAATGGGAGAGAGGGAATGCGCATTGCGGTGCTGGACGACGAACTGGATCAACAGGCGCTGATCAGCGCGGCGCTGACCGAAGCAGGCCACGAGTGCCACTGCTTCGACCGCAGTGCCGATCTGCAGCCCGGCCTGCGTGCCAAGGAGTTCGATCTGCTCGTCCTCGACTGGGATCTGCCCAACCTCGACATCGGCGCCCTCCTGCGGCTCGTGCGGGAAAGCTTCGGCACCTCGGTGCCGGTGATCCTGCTCACGCACCGGTGCGACGAGGCGGACCTGGTCGAGGCGCTGGGGGCCGGCGCCGACGGCTTCATCAGCAAGCCCCTGCGCGTCGCCGAACTCCAGGCCCGTGCCGAAGCGCTGATGCGGCGGGCACGTTTCTCGGTCGGCGGCGACCAGCCTCAGGACTATGGACGCTACCGCTTCCTGCCCGCCGCCCGCCAACTGCTGATGGACGGCCAGCCCGTCGAGCTCAAGAACCGCGAGTACGAACTCGCCCTGCTGTTGTTTCAGAACCTGGGACGGCTGTTGAGCCGGGACTACCTGCGTGCCACCATCTGGGGCAGTGCCCGCGAGGACGGTTCCCGCTCGCTGGACACCCACATCTCCCGCGTCCGCAGCAAGCTCGCGCTGCGCCCCGAACATGGATTCATGCTGACCGCCACCTACGGCATGGGTTACCGCCTCGAATCCGTGGACCCTTCGGAGCTGCCCCCGTCCTCGCTCCGCGCGTTCGGCTGACGGGCTGGCTTCCCTGCCTTGCGAGGTCGGCCGCCCGTTGTCCGGCGCGAACCTCCTGCCGCGGCAGACGCGCATGCGATGGCAGGCGCGCTAAAGTGCGCGGCTTTTCCCCGCCGTGCTGCCCTTCCTGCGGGCGTCCGCGGCACTGCCCGGCGGGGCGAGCGACGCAACACCTCGCCCGTCGGGCATGCAACCTGTCCGGAGATCCTTTCATGCGCTGGAGACCCAATGTGACCGTGGCGGCGGTCATCGAGAAGGAAGGCCGCTTCCTGCTGGTGGAAGAGCACACGGACCGGGGCCTGCGCCTGAACACCCCGGCCGGCCACCTCGAAGCCGGCGAGACGCCCGCCGAAGGCTGCGCCCGCGAGGCCCTGGAGGAAACGGCCCATGTCTTCACGCCCACGTCCATCGTGGGCATCTACATGGCCCGCTTCGAGCGCCGCTCGCCCGGTGATGAGGGCGACACCGACATCACCTATCTGCGCTTCGCCTTTGCCGGGGAAGTGGGCGCGCTCGATCCGGGGCGGGCGCTGGACGAGGGCATCGTGCGCACGCTCTGGATGACGCCGGAGGAGATCCGTGCCAGTGTCGAGCGCCACCGCAGCCCGCTGCTGCTGCAGTGCGTGGAGGACTACCTGGCAGGCCAGCGGCATCCGCTGGACCTGATCCACACCGACCGCTCGGTGCACATGCCGGGGCCGGCCTGAGGACCCTGGTTGTCCGGGGCGCGGCCGCTCACGCCGCGGCAAGGCTTGCCGGTCTCAGGGCCGCCCGTACATGAAGCCCGTCGGCGCTTCCGTTCCCTCGATCCGGTCGATGAGCCGCAGCAGCGGCGTCAGCTCGCGATAGCGGCCGGCGGTGGTCCGGATGTAGCCGATGAAGCGGGGCGCATCGGCCAGGTACTTGGGCTTGCCGTCGCGCAGGGTGAGGCGGGCGAAGATGCCTGCGACCTTCAGGTGGCGCTGCAGGCCCATCCATTCGACGGCACGGTAGAACTCGCCGAAATCGTCGCCCACCGGCAACCCGGCCTTGCGCGCGGCCTGCCAGTAGCGCACCGTCACGTCGATCACGAATTCCTCGTCCCAGCTCAGGAAGGCGTCGCGCATCAGGCTGGCGATGTCGTAGGTGATGGGGCCATGCACCGCGTCCTGGAAGTCGAGCACGCCCAGCACGCCGGGATCGTCGCCGACCATCAGGTTGCGGGGCATGAAGTCCCGGTGCACATACACCGCAGGCGAGGCCAGGTTGGTGCGCACGATCAGGTCATAGGCCTGCTGCAGCGTGGCCGTCTGCGCCGCGTCGAGCGTCACGCCCCGGTGGCGCCCCAGATACCAGTCGGGGAAGAGGGCGAGCTCGCGGCGCAGCAGCGCTTCGTCATAGGCAGGCAGCACGCCGGGGCGGGAGGCCTGCTGCCAGCGCACCAGCGCGTCCACCGCCTGCTGGTAGCGGGGCAGGTTGGCCGCTGGCTGCTCGCGGTCGATCACGTCCAGCAGGGTGTGCGTGCCCAGGTCGTCCAGCAGCAGGAAGCCGTTGGGCTCGTCCCAGTCCAGGATCTGCGGCACCCGCACGCCGGCCTCGCGCATCAGCGCGGCGACCCGCACGAAGGGGCGGGCATCCTCCTGGGCGGGGGGCGCATCCATCACGATGCGGGAGAGGCCGGGGGCCGCGCCGTCGATGCGGAAATAGCGGCGGAAGCTGGCGTCGGCGGAAGCAGGGCGCAGGGTGGCGGGTTGCAGGGCGTGGGCCGGCGCGATGCGGGCCAGCCAGGCCTCGAACACCCGGCCCCGGGACGCATCGGCCCAGGCGATGGAAGCCGGGCCGGAAGGGGGCGCTGAAGCGGTCATGGATAATCAACATTCTACAAATCCGCCCTCTCCCAGATGGGCGCGTGCCGGGCGCAGGACCGGCCGCCTCCAGCGCCGAGACGCTTGCCACACGCATCCATGCCAGACCAGAGCCGCGCCCCCGGGCACCGACGCCTGCCGCCGCTGCCCCTTGCGCTGCTGACGCTGGCGCTCGCGGCCGTCCAGGGCGCCTGGGCGCAGTCCGCGCCCGCCTTGCCCGACGAGCCGCCGCTGGTGCTGCGCCGCAGCCCCCAGCTCACCGAGAACATCCTTCCGACGGAGCGCAGCCAGCGTCCCAGCATCGTCCAGGGCGATCGCATCTCCGGCCGTCCCGACCTGGAGACCACCGTGGAGGGCAACGCCTCCCTGCGCCGCGGTGACACGGTCATCCGCGCCGACCGTCTCAACTACGACCAGCCGCAGGATCTGGCCACCGCCGAGGGGGAGGTGCGCGTCAACCAGGCCGGCAACATCTACGAGGGGCCGCGGCTGCAGCTCAAGCTGGAGACCTTCGAGGGCTTCTTCGACAGCGTTCGCTACCAGCTGCTGACCAATGGCGCCCATGGCACGGCGGACCGCGTCGATTTCGTCGATTCCGACCGCACGATCGCGCGCCGGGCCACCTACACCACCTGCCGCCGCGAGGACGACCAGCCGGGCTGGAAGCCGGCCTGGTTCCTCAGCGCCGAGAACCTCCGCACCGACAGCGCCGAGGGCGTCGGCGTCGCCGAGAACGTGCAACTGCACTTCATGGGCATGAGTTCGCCGGCCCTGCCCAGTGTGAGCTTCCCGCTGGACGACCAGCGCAAGAGCGGCATCCTGCCGCCGGTCATCGGCATGGACAGCGTCAACGGCCTGGAGTTGACGCTGCCCTACTACTGGAACATTGCGCCCAACCGCGACGCCACCTTCACGCCCTCGGTGATGAGCAAGCGGGGCATCAACATCGCCAACGAATTCCGTTACCTCGAGAAGGACTACAGCGGCGAGGTGCGCTTCGACCTCATGCCCGACGACCAGTTGCGCAACCGCGACCGCTGGGGCCTGTGGCTGCGCCACCGGCAGAACTTCGATGCCGGCACCCTCGGCATGGACACGCTCAGTGCCAATCTGTCGGTGGACCGGGTCAGCGACGACGACTACTGGCGCGACTTCACCCGCACGCCCACGCTGACCTCGCGTCAGCTGTCGGCCGACGGCACGGTCAACTGGAGCAAGGGCGACTGGAGCGGCCGCCTGTTCGCCCAGAAGTGGCAGACGCTCACCTACACCGAGGCGCCGATCACGCCGGCCTACGACCGCCTGCCCCAGCTCACGGCCAATTACGCGCTGTACGACTGGAACGGCTTCGACTTCAGCTTCAACAACGAGCTGACGCGCTTCAGCGCCAACTCGACCCAGCAGGGCCAGCCGAACGCCGACCGGCTGTTCTCGCAGGTGCAGCTGTCGCGGCCCTTCGTGCGGCCGGGCTACTACGTCACGCCCAAGCTCACGCTGTCGGGCACGAGCTACAGCTTCGACGGCCCGTTGTCCAACGGCGCGACCTCGGCCAACCGCACGGTGCCGACCTTCAGCCTCGACACGGGCATGACCTTCGAGCGCGAGACCAGCCTCTTCGGCAAGGCCTACACGCAGACGCTGGAGCCGCGCGCCTTCTTCGTCAACACGCCCTATCGGGACCAGAGCACGCTGCCGGTCTACGACACCGCCAAGAGCGACCTGAGCCTGGCGTCGCTCTTCACCGAGAACGAATTCACCGGCAATGACCGCATCTCGGCCACCAAGGCGGTCACCCTGGGCGTGACGTCCCGGCTGATCGACCCCGACACCGGCTTCGAACGGGCCCGTTTCGGCATCGCGCAGCGGCGGCGGCTGTCCGACCAGCTGGTGACGCTGCCGGGCGGCACCGCCTCCACCGACCGGGCATCCGACGTGGTGACGGGCGCGCAGATCAACATCAATCCACAGTGGAGTGTCGAAGGCGCGGTCCAGTACAACCCGCAGATCGACAAGTCGGAGCGCCGCGCCATCACCGCGCGCTACACGCCCGGCCCGTACCGCTCGCTCAGTGCCTCGTACCGCTACCAGGACGACCGCATCTCCGTCAACAACTCGGGCTACGAATCCATCGACCTGGGCTGGCAATGGCCGCTGAACGACCTGTGGGGCGACAAGGGCTCGCCCAAGGCCGGCGGTGGGCTGGGCGGCGGGCGCTGGTATGCCGTCGGCCGCGTCAACTACAGCCTGCGCGACAAGGTGGTCACGGATGCGGTGATGGGCGTCGAGTACGACGGCTGCTGCTACATCGGCCGCGTCGTGCTGGAGAAGGTCAGCACCGGGGTGGCCACGGCTACCAAGCGCATCATGTTCCAGATCGAGTTCATGGGCTTCACCAGCCTCGGAACCAGCCCGATGCGCACGCTTCAAACCAACGTGCCGCGCTACCGTTCGCTGCGCGAGCCCACGCTGGCGCCGAGCCGTTTCACCAACTATGAGTGAGCAAGACCCCGCCCGCCTCGCTGGCGACGGGGGCTTTCTCCAGCCCGCCCGCCTGTCCGGGCGTGGCGCTTGATCCAGGAGGCCAACGCCATGAGATTCCAGCTTTCCGTCTTCGCCCTGTCGTGCGCGGCCCTGCTGGCCGCCACGCCGGCCGCGCAGGCCCAGCAGGGTGGCGCCGCCACACGCCAGGGTGCCTCGGCCCAGCAGGGCCGCAGTGCCCAGGCGGCCACACCCCGTCGGGGCATCACCGACATCATGCGTGAAGGTCCTGCCACCTCCACGCTGCCGCCGCCCGTCTCTGCGGCGGCACAGCCGCAGGGCCAGCGGGCCGCGGAATACATCGTGGCGCTGGTCAATTCCGAGCCGATCACCAACACCCAGGTCCAGAAGCGGGTGGAGCGCATCCTGCGCGAGGCCGGGCCGGAGGCGCAGCGGATCCCGCGCGACCAGATCAACCGCCAGGTGCTCGAGCAGATCATCGCCGAGCGTGCGCAGCTGCAGCTGGCCAAGGAACTGGGCGTGCGTGTGGATGCCATGGCCATCGACCAGGCGGAGGAAGTGGTGGCGCGGCAGAACCAGGTCAGCCTGCCCGAGCTGCGTCGCCGGGTGAGCGAGGCGGGGATCTCGCGCGACGAGTTCCGCAATAACCTGCGCGACCAGTTGCTGCTCACCCGTCTGCGCGAGCGCGAGCTGGAAGGCCGCGTGAAGGTCAGCGACGACGAGATCGACCAGTTCCTGCGCGAGCAGCGCGCGGCCGCGAGCAGCGCGGCGCCCGACATCAATCTCGCCCAAGTGCTGGTCACGGTGCCCGAAAAGGCGACGGCGGCGCAGATCGCCGAGGCGCAGAAGCGGGCCGAGGACATCGCCCGTCGCGCCCGCGCCGGCGAGGACTTCTCCCAGCTGGCGACCCAGCTGTCCGACGCGCCCGATGCCAAGGGCACCGGCGGCGTGCTGGGGCTGCGTGCGGCCGACCGCTATCCGCCACTGTTCGTCGAGGCGACACAGTCCACGCCCGTGGGCGGCATCGTCGGACCGGTGCGCTCGGGCGCGGGCTTCCATGTGCTGAAGGTGCTGGCAAAGCAGAATGCCGCGTCGCCGGATTCCGTGGTCACGCAGACGCAGGTGCGCCATATCCTGATGCGCCCCGACACGCGCCGCACGCCGGAGCAGATCGTTTCGCTCATGACCGACTTCAAGCGGCGCATCCAGGCCGGCACGGCCGACTTCGCCGCGCTGGCCCGCGAGAACTCGCAGGACACCGTCAGCGCCCGCGAGGGCGGCGAGCTGGGCTGGTCTACGCCGGGCCAGTTCGTGCCGGAGTTCGAAGAGGCCATGAGCCGCCTGCAGCCCGGCCAGATCAGCGACCCCATCGTCACCCGGTTCGGCATCCACCTGATCCAGGTCGAGGGCCGGCGCGAAGCCAAGCTCAATCCCGCCGAACTGCGCGAAGCGGCGCGCAATGTGCTGCGGGACCGCAAGATGGAAGATGCCTACGAGGCCTGGGCCCAGGAAGTGCGCCAGCGTGCCTACGTGGAAATGCGCGAGGCGCCGGCCTCCTGAGCGTGATCGCCGCCGCGCCACCCCCGCCCGCATGAAACCCCACGCCCCGCGCAAGCGCTTCGGACAGCATTTCCTGACCGACGATGCCATCATCGACGGCATCGTCCGCGAGATCGCGCCGCGTCCCGGCGACGCCATGGTCGAGATCGGACCGGGCCTGGCCGCGCTCACGCAGCCCTTGGTCGAGCGGCTCGGACGCCTGACGGTGGTCGAGCTGGACCGCGACCTGGCCGCACGGCTGCGCAGCCATCCACAGCTGACCGTCGTCGAGGCGGATGTTCTGACGGTGGATTTCGGTGTCTTGGCCGATACGGCGGGCCAGCGGCTGCGGGTGGCAGGCAACCTGCCCTACAACATCTCCACGCCCATCCTCTTCCACCTGCTGCGCTTTGCCGATCGGATCGCCGACCAGCATTTCATGCTGCAGAAGGAAGTGATCGACCGCATGGTGGCCAAGCCTGCGACCTCCGACTACGGCCGTCTGTCGGTGATGCTCCAGTGGCGCTACGCCATGGAGAACGTGCTCTTCGTGCCACCGGAAAGCTTCGACCCGCCGCCTCGCGTGGACAGCGCGGTGGTGCGGATGGTCCCGCGCGAAGCGCCGGCGGCACTGGACCCTGCTCTGCTCGAGCGCATCGTGCAACTGGCCTTCAGTCAACGCCGCAAGCTGGTGCGCCACACCCTGGGCCGCTGGCTGGACGAGCAACACTTCGCCGGCCAGTTCGACGTGCAGCGCCGCGCCGAGGAAGTGCCGGTGGAGGAGTACGTGGCGCTCGCGCAGGCACTTGCTTCGGTGTCCTGAAAGAAGGCCGGCGCCTCGGTGCGCCGTGGCGCAGTCGTCCTCGAGGCTTGCGTCGCGCCCAAGAAAAAGCCCGCCTTTCGGCGGGCTTCGTTCGTCAGCGCCCGGCCGGAGGCTCAGGCGGCAGACAGCCAGTAGCTGCTGTTGAAAGGGCTGCTCATGCGCAGCGCCTGCGGGGAGACGTCCACCAGCTTGTCGGTGGGCATCTTCTCTTCGCCGCTCAGGTCGATGCCATCGACGGGGGCGGTGGTGGTCACCGGGGCCTCGCTGGCCCGTTCTGCTTGGCCGGCTTGTGCAGAACGGGCTACAGAAAAGAATAGAAGCACCGGAAGGGCACTTTCCGGTCGCCCCAGTAGTCGGCGGCGTCCCGGAAAATGTCGAGCAGTTGCTCGCGCGCTTCCTTGTCGAATTTGGCATGCGCCGGGATCTGCTCCAGCACCACGACGAAGCCGGGCTGCGGGCCCGACTTGTACAGCGGGTCGGTCATGCAGTCGTAGAGGGCATCGAAGTTCTTGCCGAAGTGCGCCGGGAAGGTGAACTGCTGCGCGATCAGGTCGAGCACGTCCTGCTTGCTCTGGGCAACGGCCAGGTTGGCATAGAGGAAGTGGTGGCCCGCTTCTTGCGCCGCCTGCTGCAGATCGGCCACGCGAAAGGCGCGAATCGACTGCACGATGTTCGGCCGCACGCCCTTGAGAGGCTGCTCATTCATCTCCGCTGTTCTTTCCATGATGGTCAAGACTTGTTCCGGACGCGTTGGTGCGTCAACCCATGACGTGCGCATCAGGGCACGATCTTTCTGAAACTGGCGTAGTGGTCGGCCGTGTACCAGCAACCATCGGGTCGGCTGGGCTGCTGGCCCCCGCACACGATCCGGCGCGCGCCGCGGTTGCTCGCGCCCGGCGTCCTGACTGTGTACTCGCGGTAGTAGCCGCGTGGTTCACGAGGCAGGAGTCGCTCGCGGTTGCCGAAGACCGTGCCGTCCTTCTCGTGAGGGAAGGGGCCGCCTTGCAGGATGGTTCGGTAGGTTTGCTGGCCCTGGGGAGGCAGTTCCGCCAGTGCAATCGAAGTGCCCCGGTCCGTCGTCTCCCGGGCGGATGCGGCGGGCATCCCCGCCAATCCTCCCCACAAGGCTGCCGCAAGAACGCCAACGCGCGTGAACTTGGAAACCGGGGAAGAAATCGAGGCGAAAACCGCCATGAGGCACCGGAAGGCTAAAGAACGGGACTGCGATTTACGGGTTAACCCGTAAATTCAAGCCCGCCAGTGTGCCCCAGTGCTGCCTAAATAGCAAGCGAATGCCCAAGGATTGGGCAATGGGAATGCCCTGCGAAGTGCCAAAAAGTTGACGCTCCGCAGAGTCGGCACCAGCATGGTGCGGGGCAGACAGGCGCGTTGCGCGCCTGTCTGCCAAGCGATCAGCGATCGGCGTTGGCGTCGGCCACCGTCAGGGCCGTCATGTTGACGATGCGGCGCACCGTGGCGCTGGCGGTGAGGATGTGCACCGGCTTGGCCGCGCCCAGCAGCACCGGGCCGATGGCGATGTTGCCGCCGGCGGCCGTCTTGAGCAGGTTGTAGGAGATGTTGGCGGCGTCGATGTTCGGGAACACGAGCAGGTTCGCGTCGCCAGCGAGCGCGCTGTGCGGCATCACGCTCATGCGCTGGCGGCCGTCGAGGGCCACGTCACCGTGCATCTCGCCGTCGACTTCGAGCCAGGGCGCCTGCTCGCGCAGCAGGGCCAGGGTCTGGCGCATCTTGAGCGCGCTGGGATGGGCGCTGGTGCCGAAGTTGGAGTGCGACAGCAGGGCGGCCTTGGGCTTGAGGCCGAAGCGCATCATTTCCTCGGCGGCCATGATGGTGATCTCGGCCAGTTCCTCGGCGCTGGGGTCGTAGTTGACGTGCGTGTCGACCAGGAACACCTGCCGCTCGGGCAGCAGCAGCGCGTTCATGCAGGCATAGATCGAGGCGCCGCTGCGCTTGCCGATCACGTTGTCGATGTAGGGCAGGTGGGCGTGCGTGGTGCCCCAGGTGCCGCAGATCATGCCGTCCACATGGCCCTTGTGCAGCAGCATGGCGCCGATGAGCGCCAGGCGGCGGCGCATCTCGATCTTGGCGACCTGCACCGTCACGCCCTTGCGCTCGGTCATGCGGTGGTAGGTCTGCCAGAAGTCGCGGTAGCGCTCGTCCCACTCGACGTTGACGACGTCGTAGTCCTGGCCTTCCTTCAGGCGAAGACCGAACTTCTCGATGCGCTGGGCGATGATGGCCGGGCGGCCGATGAGCGTGGGGCGTGCGATGCCTTCGTCCACCACGATCTGGGCGGCGCGCAGCACGCGCTCTTCTTCCCCTTCGGCATAGGCCACGCGCTTCTTGGCCGCGCGCTTGGCGGCGTCGAAGATCGGCTTCATCGTCGTGCCCGAGGCATAGACGAAGCTCTGCAGCTTGTCGCGGTAGGCGTCCAGGTCCTTGATGGGACGGGCGGCCACGCCGCTTTCTTCCGCCGCCTTGGCCACGGCCGGCGCGATCTTCATCATCAGGCGCGGGTCGAAGGGCTTGGGGATCAGGTATTCGGGGCCGAAGCTCAGCTTCTCGCCCACATAGGCGGCGGCCACGCGCTCGCTCTGCTCGGCCTGCGCCAGATCGGCGATGGCGCGCACCGCGGCGATCTCCATCTCGTCGGTGATGGTGGTCGCGCCGCAGTCCAGGGCTCCGCGGAAGATGTACGGGAAGCACAGGACGTTGTTGACCTGGTTCGGGTAATCGGTACGGCCCGTGGCCATGATGATGTCGCCGCGCACCGAGTGGGCCAGCTCCGGCAGGATCTCTGGGTTGGGGTTGGCCAGCGCGAAGATCACCGGCCGGGCCGCCATCTTGGCGACCATCTCGGGCTTGAGCACGTTGCCGGCCGACAGGCCCAGGAAGACGTCGGCGCCTTCCATCACCTCGCCCAGCGTGCGGGCCTCGGTCTTCTGCGCGAACCGGGCCTTGTCCTCGTCCATCAGTTCGGTGCGGCCTTCGTAGACCACGCCGGCCAGGTCGGTGACGAACACGTTCTCGCGCTTGAGGCCCACCTTGAGCAGCAGGTTCAGGCAGGCCAGGGCGGCGGCGCCGGCGCCCGAGGCCACCAGCTTGACCTGGCCGATGTCCTTGCCGGCCACCTTCAGGCCGTTGAGCATGGCGGCGGCGACGGTAATGGCGGTGCCGTGCTGGTCGTCGTGGAAGACCGGGATCTTCATGCGCTTGCGCAGCTCGCGCTCGACGTAGAAGCAGTCGGGGGCCTTGATGTCCTCGAGGTTGATGGCGCCGAAGGTGGGCTCCAGCGCGGCGATCACCTCGACCAGCTTGGCCGGGTCCTTCTCGTCGATCTCGATGTCGAAGACGTCCACGCCCGCGAACTTCTTGAACAGGACGGCCTTGCCTTCCATCACGGGCTTGGAGGCCAGCGGGCCGATGTCGCCGAGGCCCAGCACGGCGGTGCCGTTGGAGATCACGGCCACCAGGTTGCCGCGCGAGGTGTAGCGGAAGGCGGCGGCCGGGTCCTTGACGATCTCCTCGCAGGGTGCCGCCACGCCGGGCGAATAGGCCAGCGACAGGTCGCGCTGGTTCGTCATCTGCTTGGTGGCGCTGATCGCCAGCTTGCCCGGCACCGGAAACTCGTGGTATTCGAGTGCGGCGCGGCGAAGTTCCGCGCGTTTGTCTTCGGCGCTCAGGGGTTTGGACTCGGACATGGGGACGCTGCTCCTCGACGCAAACGGCGGGCTGTCGAGGCGCCGCCGCTGCCTGGCTCACTGGAAAAGGGCGCCGATTGTAGGCCTGCCCCTGTCGCTGTCCCGGCCGCCATAGGCTGCATGGCCAGGGCGGCCACGGCCGGCGTCCGCGCGGGCTGTGGCAACATTTGCGGCTCCTCACTTTGCGAGCACGGAGCAACGCATGGCCCTGATGGATTTCATCAAGAAGCAGTTCATCGACGTCATCCAATGGACGGAGGAGGGCGACGGCACGCTTGCCTGGCGCTTCCCGATGGCGGGCATGGAGATCCAGAACGGCGCCTCGCTCACCGTGCGCGAGTCGCAGATGGCCGTCTTCGTCAACGAGGGCACGGTGGCCGACGTCTTCGGCCCCGGCATGTACAAGCTGACGACGCAGACGCTGCCGGTGCTGACCTACCTGCGCAACTGGGACAAGCTCTTCGAGTCGCCCTTCAAGAGCGACGTGTACTTCTTCAGCACCCGCCAGCAGGTGGACCAGAAGTGGGGCACGCCCCAGCCCATCACCATCCGCGACAAGGATTTCGGCGCCGTGCGGCTGCGGGCCTTCGGCAACTACAGCTACCGGGTGGCCGATCCCAAGCTCTTCCACACCGAGATCTCCGGCACGCGCGAGCGCTACACGGTGGCCGACCTCGACGGTCAGCTGCGTGGGCTGGTGCTGCAGAACATCAGCAACGCCATCGCGGCCAGCGGCGTGCCCTTCCTCGACCTGGCGGCCAACCAGAACCAGTTCGCGCAGGCGCTGGCCGCGCAGCTCGCCCCCGAGTTCGCCAAGATCGGCCTGCGCCTGGACGTGATGACGCTGCAGAACCTGTCGCTGCCCGAGGAGCTGCAGAAGGTCCTCGACCAGAAGATCGGCATGGGCATGGTCGGCAACGACATGGGCAAGTTCATGCAGTACCAGGCGGGTCAGGCCATCCCAGTCTTCGCCGAAAACAGCGGCCATGGCGGCGGCGTGGCCGGCGATGCCATGGGGCTGGGCGCCGGCGTCGCGCTGGGGCAGGTGATGGCCAACACGCTGGCGCAGGGCCTGCAGCAGCCGGCCCAGGCGCCTGCTGCCGCGCCGGCCGCGGCGCCGACCGTCAGCCCGGCCGAGGTGATGTCCACCCTCGAGAAGCTGGCCGAACTCAAGACCAAGGGCATCCTGACCCAGGAAGAGTTCGACGCCAAGAAGACCGAACTGCTGAAAAAGCTGACGTGATCCGCGCCGCACGCTCCCGCCATGGCTGAGGCCGGCGGCACCCAGCGCCACTACCGCGCACCCTGTCCGGGCTGTGGCGCGCCGGTCGAGTTCCGGTCGGCGCAGTCGGTCTATGCCGTCTGCCCCTACTGCCAGAGCACAGTCGTCCGCCGGGGCGAGCAGCTGGCGCGCGTGGGCAAGATGGCCGAGCTGTTCGAGGACTTCAGTCCGCTGCAGCTCTTTGCCGCCGGCCGCCTGCAGGACCAGCCCTTCACCCTGGTCGGCCGGCTGCAGTACGCCTATGCCGGCGGCCGCTGGACCGAATGGATCGCCGAGCTCGACGGCGAGCGCCAGGGCACGCTGAGCGAGGACAACGGCAGCTACGTCTTCTCTTTGCCCTATGCGTTGACGCAGGAGGCGCCGCCCGCCGACGCCCTGCGCGTGGGCATGACGACGGCCATCAACGGCCAGTCGTACACCGTGGCCTCCAACGAAGAGGCGGCGCTGCTCTCGGCCCAGGGCGAACTGCCGCGGTTGCCCGAGTTGGGCCAGCCCTTCCGCGTGGTCGAGTTGCGCAACGACAAGGGCCTTGTGCTCAGCCTGGAGTACGGCAGCCAGCCGCCCACGGCCTGGCTGGGCCGGCAGGTGGCACTGGCCGACCTGCAGCTCACCGGCCTGCGCAGCGAATCCGGCAAGGAAGAGCAAGGCCGCGCCTTCAACTGCCCGAACTGCGGCGCGCCGGTGACGGTGCAGCTGGAAGGCAGCAAGAGCATCACCTGCGGCAGCTGCAAGAGCCTGATCGACCTGAGCGCCGGCGTCGGCGCCGAGCTGAAGTACGCGCTGCAGGACGAGCCGGTGAAACCGCTGATCGCGCTGGGCAGCACGGGCCGGCTGGAGGGCAGCGACTGGCAGGTGGTGGGCTTCCAGCACCGCATGGGCCGTTCGCCGGGCGAGGACGAGCAGTTCGGCTGGAGCGAATACCTGCTCTACAACCGGCAGAAGGGCTTCTGCTTTCTGGTGGACGCCGAGGACGGCTGGAGCCTGGTGCGGCCGACCACCGGCGCGCCGGTGGTGTCGGGCGGCGGCGCCAGCGCGCGCTACCTGGGCACCTCCTACCGCCAGCAGTACAGCTACGACGCCGAGACCACCTACGTGGCCGGCGAGTTCTACTGGCGCGTCGAGCGCGGCCAGCGCACCAGCAACCGCGACTATGCCGGCCCCAAGGGCACGGTGCTGTCGCTGGAGCGGGCCGACAAGGAGCTGACCTGGTCGCTCGGCAACCGGCTGGACGGCGCTGCCGTGGCCCAGGCCTTCAAGCTCGATGCCCGCAAGGACCAGTTCAAGCGGGCCGATGCGGCCCCGCTGAGCGCGGCCTCGGGCCTCGGCTGCGGCACCATCATCCTGATCGTGGTGGTGGTGATCATCCTGCTCTTGATCCTGTCGACCTGCAGCGGCGGCTCGGGCTCGTCGGGCAGCAGCTGGCGCAGCACGGGCGGCTCCTACGGCGGCTATTCCAGCGGCGGCGGCCACAAGTAGGTGGCGCCTTTCCCTTCTTCATCCCTTCGCGGAGAGACACATGGCGAAATTCGAATGGCTCCATCCCGTGTCCATCGCGGGCACCCTGCTGTATGCGCTGATCGGCATCATCGTGTTCTGGGTGGCCTTCATCATCATCGACAAGATCACGCCCTACGACCTGTGGGCGGAGATCGTCGAGAAGCAGAACCGGGCGCTGGCGCTGGTGGTCGCGGCGATGTGCCTGGGTATCTCGATCATCGTGGCGGCAGCGATTCATTGAGTTCCATCGCGCAGCGATCACGCTGGCGTGGCGGAGGCCACGCATGACTGCCGACGTGCGCGCGCCGTCGCCCGTGGCGGTGTCGCTGCTGGCCAGCGTCTTCGTGGTTGCGGCCTGCGGGCTGGTGTACGAACTCAGCGCGGCGGCGCTCAGCTCCTATGTGCTGGGCGACTCGGTGCTGCAGTTCTCCACCGTGATCGGCGCCTATCTGTTCGCCATGGGCGTGGGCTCCTGGCTGTCACGCTACTTCGAGCGGCAGCTGCCCGCCCACTTCCTGCGCATCGAGCTGCTGGTGGCGCTGGTCGGCGGCTGCCTGCCGGCGATGCTCTTCCTGGCCAATGCCTATGTGCCCGGCGCCTTCCGCCTGCTGCTGTACGGCGGCGTGCTGGTGGTGGGCACGCTGGTGGGGCTGGAGATCCCGCTGGTCATGCGCATCCTGCGGCGCGACATCCAGCTGAAGGACCTGGTCTCGCAGGTGCTCACCTTCGACTACCTCGGCGCGCTGGCCGTGTCGGTGGCCTTTCCGCTGGTGCTGGTGCCGCAGCTGGGCATGGTGCGCACAGGGCTGCTGTTCGGGCTGATGAACGCGGCCGTGGGGCTGTGGGCGCTGTGGCTGTTCCGGCACGAGCTGCGGCGCTTCGGCGCGCATGCGATGGCCTGCGTGCTGACATTGGCCGCACTGGCGGGCGCCTTCGTGGGGGCCGAGCGCATCAGCAGCCTGGCGGAAGACAAGCTCTACCAGGAGCGCATCGTCTTCGCCGCCAGCTCGCCCTACCAGCGCATCGTGGTCACGCGGGGCAATGCGGGCCACCGGCTCTTCCTCAACGGCAACCTGCAGTTCGCCGAGCGTGACGAATACCGCTACCACGAGGCACTGGTGCATCCGGCCATGGCCGCCCAGGGCGTGCCGCGCCGGGTGGCCGTGCTGGGCGGTGGCGACGGCATGGCGGTGCGCGAGATCCTCAAGTACCCCTCGGTCGAGCAGGTCACGCTGGTCGAACTGGACCCGAACATGACGGCGCTGTTCCGCGGCCATGCGCAGTTGGCGGCACTCAATGGCCATTCGCTGCGTTCACCCAAGCTGCGCATCGTCAACACCGACGCCTTCCAGTGGCTGCAGCAAGCGCCTGCAGCGGGCGACGACGGCTTCTACGACGTGATCGTGGTGGACTTCCCCGACCCCACCAACTTCGCCATCGGCAAGCTCTACACGCAGAGCTTCTATGCATTGCTGGGCCAGCGCCTGTCGGCCAGCGGCTATGCGGTGGTGCAGACCACCTCGCCGCTGGTGGCGCGGCGCAGCTTCTGGACGGTGGTGCAGACCATCGAGGCCGCCGGCCTCACGGCCACGCCGTACCACGCGCACGTGCCCAGCTTCGGCGAATGGGGCTATGTGATTGCCAGCCGGCGCCCCTGGCGCATGCCGACGGCGCTGCCCGAGGGCCTGCGCTTCCTGTCGCCTGCGACGCTGCCGCTGCTGTTCGACTTTCCGCGCGACATGGCGCGTGTGCCGGCCGAGGTCAACCGGCTGTCGAACCAGGTGCTGGTGCATACCTACGAGCAGGAATGGGGCAAGGTCTCGGGCCATTGAACGGCGGGCGCCGGCGCTTCGTCGGTGTCGTCGCGGCGGGTGCGACGACGGTCGGGCTGCCGGCGTGGCTGGCCGGCTGCGGCCGCGTGTCGCCTGCGCTGGAAGGCGGCTTCGCCGGCATCGACATGGCGCGAGGCCATGCGCTGCGTGATGGCCGTTGGGCGTCGCAGCCCGTGGCAAAGGAGCGGCGCACCCGCGTGCTGATCGCGGGCGGCGGCGTCGCCGGGCTGGCTGCCGCGCGTGCGCTTCGGCAGGCCGGCATCGATGACTTTGCCCTGCTCGAGCTGGAGGACGAAGCCGGCGGCAATGCCCGCGGCGGCCAGGTCGGCGGCCTGGCCTGCCCGCTTGGCGCGCACTACCTGCCGGTGCCCGGCGACGATGCGCGCGAGGTGCAGGACCTGCTGGAAGAACTGGGTCTGCGCCGCCGCGAGGTCGGCCGCTGGGTCTACGAAGAGCGGCACCTGTGCCACAGCCCGCAGGAGCGGCTCTTCTTCCGCGGCGAGTGGCAGGACGGCCTGCTGCCGTTGAACGGGGTGGGCGCGGGCACGCTGGCGCAGTACCGCCGCTTCGCGCAGAAGGTCGAGGCGCTGCGACGCGCGGCGCATTTCGCCATCCCCACGCTGCGGGCCGCGCCATCGGCGCTGCTGGCCGATCTGGACCGGTTGAGCTTCGCCGCCTGGCTCGAAGCCGAGGGCTTGGATGACCCGCAACTGCGCTGGTACCTCGGCTACTGCTGCCGCGACGACTACGGCGCCGGCCTGGCGCAGGTTTCGGCCTGGGCGGGGCTGCACTACTTCGCCAGCCGACACGGTTTCCATGCGCCGGGCGATGGCCTCGATGCCGAGCGCGAGGCCGTGCTGACCTGGCCCGAGGGCAATGCCTGGCTCACCGGCCGCCTGGCCGCGCCGCTGGCAGGGCGCCTGCAGACCGGCCAGGTGGTGCTGCGCATCGAGCAGACGCGCAGCGGCGTGGCGGTCGATGCCTGGGACGCGGCGGCGCAGCAGCGCGTGCGCTGGCAGGCCGCGCAGTGCGTCGTTGCGCTGCCGGTCTTCGTCGCGGCGCGCGTGGTGGCGTCACCGCCGGCCTTCCTGCCGGAGCTCGCGGCCGGCCTGAGGTATTCGCCCTGGCTGGTGGCCAACGTGCACCTGTCCTCGCCGCTGCGCGACCGGCCGGGCGCGGCGCCCAGCTGGGACAACGTCGTCTATGGCACGCGCGGGCTGGGCTATGTGGACGCGGGTCACCAGCGGCTGGACCCGACGCCCGCGCCCACGGTGCTGAGCTGGTACCGCCCGCTGGGCCCCAGCGAGTTCGACGGCGGCGATGGCCGCCGCCTGCTGGCCGAGCGCCCCTGGGCGGCCTGGCGCGACGAAATGCTCGCTGAGCTGTCGGTGCCGCATCCCGACCTGGCCGAGCGTGCGACGCGGTTGGCCATCACGCGCTACGGGCATGCCATGGCGGTGCCCGCGCCGGGCCTGCGGGCGCGCCTGGCGCGGACTGCGCCCGGCGGCGAAGTGCAAGCCGGCCGGCTGCACTTCGCGCATGCGGATTGGTCCGGCTACTCGATCTTCGAGGAGGCCTTCACCCGCGGGCATCTGGCGGGCGAGGCGGCCGCGCGGGCTGCCTGAGTCGGGTGCCGCCTTCAGCCCTTCGCCGCTTCCCGCACCCAGCCCGCGGCCTTCTCGGCAATCATCAGCGTCGGGCTGTTGGTGTTGCCACTGGTGATGGTGGGCATCGCGCTCGCGTCGACCACGCGCAGGCCCGCAATGAGGCCGCCCCGGCCATCCCGCACGCGCAGCCGCGAATCCAGCACCGCGTGTGCATCCCCGTCCGTACCCATGCGCGCCGTGCCCACCGGGTGGAAGATGGTCGTCGCGATGTCGCCCGCCAGACGGGCCAGGTCCTCGTCGCTCTCGTACTGCGGGCCCGGCTTCCATTCCTGCGGCTGGTAGCGGGCCAGCGCCGGCTGTGCCGCGATGCGGCGCGTCACGCGCAGCGAGTCGGCCGCCACCTGGCGGTCCTCGTCGGTGGAGAGGTAATTGGGCGCGATGGCCGGCGCATCCTCGAAGCGCGGCGTCTTCAGCCGCACCGTGCCGCGGCTGGTCGGGTTGAGGTTGCACACGCTGGCCGTGAAGGCCGGAAAGCTGTGCAGCGGATCGCCGAAGGCGTCCAGCGACAGCGGCTGCACGTGGTACTGGATGTTGGGCCAGGGCCGGTCGGGCGTGCTGCGGGTGAAGGCGCCCAGCTGCGAGGGCGCCATGCTCATGGGGCCGCTTCGACGCAGCACATATTCGAGGCCGATGCGCGCCTTGCCGACCAGGCTGGAAGCGAGCACGTTCAGCGTCGGCGCGCCGTTGATCTTGAACACGGCGCGGATCTGCAGGTGGTCCTGCAGGTTGGCGCCGACGCCGGGCAGGTCGGCCTGCACCTCGATGCCCTGCGCGCGCAGCAGCTCGGCCGGGCCGATGCCCGACAGCTGCAGGATCTGCGGCGAGCCGATGGCGCCGGCGCACAGGATCACCTCGCGCGTGGCGTGCACCTCCACCATCTCGCGGCCATTCCACACCCGCGCGCCCGTGCAGCGCCGGCCGCCTTCGGGCGTGGGCTCGATCAGCAGGCGGGCCACCTGGGCGCCGGTCCACAGCTCGAAGTTGGGCCGCCCGAAGCAGGTGGGCCGCAGGAAGGCCTTGGCCGTGTTCCAGCGCCAGCCGGCCTTCTGGTTGACCTGGAAGTAGCCCACGCCTTCGTTGCTGCCGCGGTTGAAGTCGGTGGAGTGCGGGATGCCAGCCTCCTGCGCGGCTTGCGCGAAGGCGTCGAGGATGTCCCAGCGCAGGCGCTGCTTCTCCACCCGCCATTCGCCGCCGTGGCCGTGGAAGCGGGCGAATTCGGGGTCATCCGCGCCGGGCTGGCCGGCGTCGCCGAGGTAGTGGTCCTCGTGGCGCTTGAAGGCGGGCAGGACGCTGTCCCAGCGCCAGGCGTCGTCGCCGGTGAGCTGCGCCCAGCCGTCGTAGTCGCGCGCCTGGCCGCGCATGTAGATCATGCCGTTGATGCTGGAGCAGCCGCCCAGCGTCTTGCCGCGCGGATAGCGCAGCACGCGGCCGTTCAGGCCCGCATCGGGCTCGGTCTGGTAGAGCCAGTCGGTGCGGGGGTTGCCGATGCAGTAGAGGTAGCCCACCGGGATGTGGATCCAGTGGTAGTCGTCCTTGCGGCCGGCCTCCAGCAGCAGCACGCGCTTGCCGCGGTCGGCGCTCAGGCGGTTGGCCATCAATGCGCCGGCGGTGCCGGCGCCGATGACGATGTAGTCGAAGGTGGTGTCGCTCACGGGTTGTCTCCTTGGCCTCTGGCGGGCCTTGTGCGGGTGGCAAAAAGGGGGTGAGTGGGGCGCTACAGATCGCCCGGGTGGTAGCCGGATTCGCGTTGATGGCGGATGGCCAGCACCTCGGCCCAGGCCTCGTCGGCGCTGATACGGTAAAGCGCCACATAGCCCGAGCGTCCACGATGAATCACCAATTCGCGACAGCGGTGCGGTGCCGGGCGGCCGATTCGTGGCTGGTGCTCAAGCACAAGCAGCGCGTCGACGATCACATCCACTGTGTCGTCGGCGGCTTCGATGTCGGTGGGGGACAGAAATTCGGTGAGGCGATCCAGGTCGCGTCTGGCGCGCGGCGAGAACGTCAGGCGGGTCATGCGGCCGACTTGGCCTTCGACACCGCAGGCTTTGCGCCGCGGCCGCGCACGGGAACCGGCTCAGGCACTGCCTCGCCCGTCGAGCGGGCGCGGATGCGCGCCTTGAGCCAAGCGCGGACATCCTCGGCGTCATACACCGGCCCGCCGGCATCGATCTCCGCCGCGGCCGCCATGGCATCGGCCAGGAACTCCGCGCGCTGCTGGCGCCGGCGCACTTCATCCTGCAAGGTCCGCAGCATGAAGGCGTGCGCCGAAACCTGGTCCTGCTCGGCGAAGTGCTGGATCGTCTGCTTGAGGTCCTCAGGCAGCTTCAAGGAGGTGGTGCCCATCGCGTTCTCCAATCGATCTCAATCGGGTAACACCATGGTAGCACCGCCTCCCGCGGGCCTTACTTGGCCGTGGGCATCACGAACTCGGCGCCCTTGCCGATGCTCTCGGGCCAGCGCTGCATGATCGACTTCTGCTTGGTGTAGAAGCGCACGCCTTCCTCGCCATAGGCATGCATGTCGCCGAAGAGCGAGCGCTTCCAGCCGCCGAAGCCCTGCCAGGCCATGGGCACCGGGATCGGCACGTTGATGCCGACCATGCCCACCTGGATGCGGCGGCCGAATTCGCGCGCCACGTTGCCGTCGCGGGTGAAGCAGGCCACGCCGTTGCCGAATTCGTGGGCGTTGATCAGGTCGACGGCCTCGGCCAGGTCCTTCACGCGCACGCAGCCCAGCACCGGGCCGAAGATCTCTTCCTTGTAGATGCGCATCTCGGGCGTGACATGGTCGAACAGCGTGCCGCCCAGCCAGAAGCCGCCTTCGCAGCCTTCTCCGGCCTGCTTGCCGTCGAAGCCGCGGCCGTCCACCAGCAGCTTGGCACCTTCCTGCTCGCCCAGGTCGATGTAGCCGCGGATGCGCTCGTGCGCCGCCTTGGTGACGATGGGGCCCATTTCGGCGTCGAGGTTCTCACCGTCCAGCACCTTGAGCGTCTTCGTGCGCTCGACCAGCTTGGGGATCAGCTTGTCGGCCACGTCGCCCACCAGCACCGCCACGCTGATGGCCATGCAGCGTTCGCCAGCCGAGCCGTAGCCGGCGCCGATCAGCGCGTCCACGGCCTGGTCGATGTCGGCGTCGGGCATCACCACCATATGGTTCTTGGCGCCGCCCAGGGCCTGCACGCGCTTGCCGTGGCGGGCGCCGGTCTCGTAGATGTAGTTGGCGATGGGCGTGGAGCCCACGAAGCTCACGGCCTTGACGTCGGGGTGCGTCAGCAGCGCGTCCACGGCCACCTTGTCGCCCTGCACCACGTTGAACACGCCGTCGGGCAGGCCTGCTTCCTTCAGCAGCTCGGCGATGCGCAGCGAGGGGCTCGGGTCGGTCGGGCTGGGCTTGAGCACGAAGGTGTTGCCCGCGGCGATGGCCACCGGGAACATCCACATCGGCACCATCACCGGGAAGTTGAAGGGCGTGATGCCCGCCACCACGCCCAGGGGCTGGCGGATGGTCCAGTTGTCGATGCCGGTGGAGACCTGCTCGGTGAAGTCGCCCTTGAGCAGCTGCGGAATGCCGCAGGCGAATTCCACGATGTCGATGCCGCGCGTGACCTCGCCCTGCGCGTCGGTGAACACCTTGCCGTGCTCGGCGGTGATCAGGTGGGCCAGTTCGTCGCGGTGCTGGTTCAGCAGCTCCAGGAACTTGAACATCACCCGCGCGCGGCGGATCGGCGGCGTATCGGCCCACTTGGGAAAGGCGGCCTGCGCGGCGGCCACGGCGGCGCTCACCTGGTCCACGTCGGCCAGGCCGGTGCGGCCGGTCAGGGCGCCCGTGGCGGGGTTGAACACGTCCTGCGTACGGCCGGAGGTGTTGGCCACGACGTGGCCGTGGATGTAGTGGTCGATGGCGGCAATGCTGTTCTTCATCGGGAATCTCGTCGGTGGAGGGCTGGAATGGCGGGCAGTCTAGGACCGCCCCCCTCGGCCGCCTAGCCGCCACGGTTGAACTGATTGTTCAATCTGGCGAACAATGGCGCGATGGATCATTCCAAGATCGAAGGCCTCTGGGCCCATGTGCACTGGCTCACCGTGCTCGCCGAGCAGGGCAGCTACACCGCCGCGGCCCGCCGCCTGGGCGTGAGCAAGGCCGGCATGAGCCAGCGCATCGCCGAGCTGGAGCGCGAGGCCGGCGTGCCCCTGGTGCAGCGCACCACCCGCAGCGTGCGTCTGACCGAGGCCGGCCAGCGGCTGGTGGAAGAAACGCGCACCGCCTTCGACGCCATCGCCCAGAGCTTTGCCGGCGTGCGCGACCTGGCCGGCGTGCCGCGAGGCCGCCTGCGGGTGACGGCGCCCGTGGCGCTGGCGCGGCAGCAGCTGGTGCCGCGGCTGGCGGATTTCCTGCGCATGCACCCCGAGGTGCGCATCGAACTGGAACTGTCCGACCGCCTCAGCGCCCTGGCCATGGAGGGCTTCGACCTCGCCATCCGCCACAGCGCCGCGCCGCCCGACACGCACGTGGCCTGGCCCCTGTGCCCCACCCGAAGCCTGCTGGTGGCCAGCCGCGCCTACCTGCGCCGGCGCGGCGAACCCGTCGCGCCCGCTGACCTGGCCGGCCATGACTGCCTCTACTACCCGCGCCAGGACCAGCCGGCCTGGCATTTCCTGCCCCGGCCGGCGGCGGCCGGCACCGAGCGCATCACGGTGCCGGTGGCCGGCCCGTTCGCGGCCAACAACAGCGAGGCTCTGCGCGACGCGGCCGCCGCGGGCCTGGGCATCGCGCTCCTGCCCGACTTCAGCGCCCAGGAGGGCCTGCGCAGCGGCCGGCTCGTGGAAGTGCTGCCCGCCTGGCAGCCGGTGGGCGCCTTCGCGGAGCAGCTGTTCGCCATCCGCCCCTACGCGCCGCACGTACCGCGTGCGGTCGCGGCCTTCGTCGCCTGGCTGCGGGAAGCCTTCGCGGATGGCTTTTCGGTGCCGCTCGCGCCGCCGAGTCCCGCCGGCTGAACGGCCGGAGCGGGGCGTACGTCGCCAGCGCGCCTGGGCATCGTGCTTGCTGGGCTTGTGGGAGTCGCCTCACCGCCGATCGGGCCCGGCGCGGTCATGCGTCAGTGGCGGGTCAGCGGGTAGCATTCGCCGATTGCCCGCCGACCGTCCATCCATGGCCCGGGCAAACCGCCACCGAATGCCTTCCTCCTCTATCCAGCCTCCGAGCGACGATGCCTGGCCACGCGTGGACCGCGCCCAGGCCGAGGAGCATGG
Source organism: Pseudacidovorax sp. NFM-22 (assembly GCF_021401245.1). Lineage (GTDB taxonomy): Bacteria > Pseudomonadota > Gammaproteobacteria > Burkholderiales > Burkholderiaceae_C > Xenophilus. The sequence continues at coordinate 18,471 of NZ_JACBFY010000009.1, read as the reverse complement.
TCCGTGGGCGCCCACGGGGCGGTGGACGGTGCTGGCCTTCTCCTCGCGCGAGCAGTGGCTGGCGCTGGAGCGCTGCCTGGACGATGCGGCCGGCTCCGGGGGCGGCTGGGACCTGCGCGGCATCGAGCAACTCGACCATGTGGGCGCGCAGATCCTGTGGAACCACTGGGGCCGCCAGTGGCCGGCGCAGCTCCAGCTCAGCGATTCGCAGAAAGCCGTGCTCGACCAGGTGGCGCAGTACACCGTGCCGCTGCCCCCGCCCGCCGCGCAGGGCTGGGCCACCTGGCCGGCCCGTGTGCTGGCGCAGGGGCCGGCGTTGCTGCGCCTGGGCCGTCAGACCCTGCTGTTGGTCGGACAGCTGGCGCTGGACCTGCTTCGGCTGGTGCGCGCCCCCCAGCGCGGACCCTGGCGCGACTTCTCGGGGCACCTCTACCGCATCGGCGCCACGGCGCTGCCGATCACGGCGCTGGTCGGCCTGCTGATCGGCGTGGTGCTGGCCTATCTGATGTCGAACCAGTTGCGCAACTACGGCGCGGAGTCCTTCGTGGTCAACATCCTGGGGCTGTCGATCCTGCGGGAACTGGGCCCGGTGCTGGCCGCGGTGCTGGTGGCGGGCCGTTCCGGCTCGGCCATCACGGCGCAGATCGGCGTCATGCGCGTGACCGAGGAGCTGGACGCCATGCGCGTCATGGGCATCCCGCCGGGCTACCGCCTGGTCATGCCGCGGGTGCTGGCCCTGGCCGTGGTGATGCCGCTGGTGGCGCTGTGGACCTCGCTCTCGGCGCTGGCGGGTGGCATGTTCGCGGCCTGGTCCGCACTGGACATCGCGCCCGTGTTCTTCATGCAGCAGCTGCCGCGGGCGGTGCCCTTCGTCAACCTGTACATCGCGCTGGCCAAGTCGGCCGTGTTCGGCGTGATGATCGCGCTCATCGCCTGCCACCACGGCCTGCGGGTTGAGCCCAACACCGAGAGCCTGGGCCGGCGCACCACCGCCTCGGTGGTGGCGGCGATCACCATGGTCATCCTGGTCGACGCGCTCTTCGCGCTGCTGTTCCGCGGGGTGGGCTTCCGATGATCGACCGCCTGCATGAGCGCGACAGCGTGGTCGAGATCCGCGGCCTGTGGACCGAATTCCCACGCGGGCGCGGCCAGGTGCAGGTGGTGCACCGCGACCTGGACCTGGACATCCGGCGCGGCGAGATCCTCTCGCTGGTGGGCGGCTCGGGTACCGGCAAGACGGTGCTGCTGCGCCAGATCCTGGGCCTGCAGGCGCCCACGCGTGGCACGGTGCGGGTATTGGGCGCGCCGCCCGCGGAGCTGAGTGCGCGCGGCGCCGCGGCCGTGGGCATGCTGTTCCAGCACGGCGCGCTGTTCTCGGCCTTCAGCGTGCTCGAGAACATCGCCTTTCCGCTGCGCGAACTCAAGCTGCTGCCCGACGAGCTGATCCGCGACGCCGCCCTGGTCAAGCTGCAGATGGTGGGTCTGGGCCCCGAGCATGCGCACAAGATGCCGGCCAACCTGTCGGGCGGCATGATCAAGCGCGTAGCGCTGGCGCGGGCGCTCATCATGGACCCGCCGCTGCTCCTGCTCGACGAGCCCACCGCCGGGCTGGACCCCGCCGCGTCCGACAGCTTCTGCGAACTGCTGCGCGGCCTGCACCGCGAGCTGGGCCTGACGGTGGTGATGGTTACCCACGACCTGGACACGCTGTTCGACCTGTCCACCCGCATCGCCGTGCTGGCCGACCATCGCGTGATCGCCCTGGGCAGCGCGCGCGAGGTGATGGCGGTGGACCATCCCTTCATCCGCGAGTACTTCCTGGGCGGACGCGGCCATCGCGCCGCGCTCGCCCTGCCATCCTGAACGGGAAGAGGAACACCATGGAAAACAAGTCCCATGCCCTGGCCGCCGGTGCCTTCGTCTTCGGCATGCTGGCCCTGCTGGTGGCGCTGGTGCTCTGGTTCACCCGTGACAGCACGGTGCGCAACACCTACGAGCTGAGCACGCGCGATGCGGTCAGCGGCCTGCAGCCGCAGGCGGCGGTGCGCTACCGCGGCATCATGGTCGGCAAGGTGGCCAGCATCGACTTCGACCCCGAGAAGCGCGGCAACGTGCGGGTGCGCCTGGCCATCGACGAGCGGGTGCCGCTCACCAAGTCCACCTTCGCCAGCCTGAGCTACCAGGGCGTGACGGGGCTGGCGTTCGTGGCGCTGGACGACAAGGGCGAATCGCAGGAGCCGCTGCTGCCCAACAACGACGACCCGCCGCAGATCCCGCTGCGCCCGTCCATGTTTTCGCAGCTGCAGGGCCGCGGCGAAGCGATCCTGAACCAGGTGGAAGAGGCCACGCGCCGCGCCAACGCGCTGCTCAGCGACCAGAACCAGCAGCGCATCGCGCAGGCGCTGGAGAACATCGCGCAGGTCACGGCCCATGCCAACGACCTCACCCGCACGCTCGACCAGACCTTGCGCACACGGGTCGATCCGGCGCTGGCCGCCATCCCGCCGCTGGCGCAGACGGTGCGCGGCACCGCGCAGAACTTCGGCCAGGCGGCGCAGTCGCTCAACGCCACGCTGCAGCGCCTGAATGCCGAGGACGGCGCGCTGGCCCGACTGGGCAGCGGCACGGCCGCCTTGCAGCAGACGCTGGAGTCGGTCAATGCCACCACGTTGCCGCGCCTGAATCGCGCGGCCGACGACACCTCGCTGGCGGCTCGCCGCCTCGGCCGCGTGGCCGACACCATTGCCGACAGCCCGCAGTCGCTGATCTATGGCACGGGCGTGCCGGCGCCCGGTCCGGGCGAGCCCGGCTTCGTGGCGCCGGTGCCTGCGGCGGCCGGCCGCTGATGCGAAGGAGCGTTTCCATGTCCCGCCTGATCCACCGTCGTTCCCTGTGCGAGGTGCCTGTCGCGCCACGCCGCAGTTCCGCTTCCGAACCACAAGGCCCTGGCGCCGGGATCGCACGTCGCGCGAGCGTCGCTTGCGGCGCACTGCTCGCTGCCGCGGCGCTGGCCTTGACCGCCTGCAGCGCGCTGCCCGACAAGCCCCACCGCAGCGTCAGCTATGACTTCGGCCCCGGCCCGTTGGCTCCCGCTGCCACGGCATCTGCAGCCACGGCCGCGCTGCCACCGATCACCCTGGCCGACCTGGACACGTCCGCTTCGCGCCTGGAAGGCACGGCCCTCAACTACCGGATGGGCTACGAGGACGCGCAGGCGCTGCGGCCCTACGCCACGGCGCGCTGGACGCAGCCGCCGCTGCAGCTCTTCCGCCAACGGCTGCGTGATGCCCTCGCCGAGCAGCGCACCGTGCTCGGCACGCTCGAAGCCGGCAACCTGGCGCGCGAAGGCCGCAGCAGCGAGGTGCTGCGCATCTCGCTCGACGAGTTCAGCCATTACTTCGCCTCGCCCACGTCGAGCAGCGGGCTGGTGCGGGTGCGCGCCACGCTGCTGTCGCTGTCGCCCACCGGCGAGCGGGTGCTGGGCCAGCGCGTCTTCGTGGTTCAGCGTCCGGCCGCCACGGCCGATGCGGCCGGCGGCGCCAAGGCCCTGGCTTCGGGCAGCGACGAGGTGATCGCGGACATGGTCCGCTGGGTCAACAGCCGCCGCTGATCAGGGCACGGCGCGGGCCAGCACCGGGAACAGCTTGCCCAACCCGTCGGCCATCACCTCCACGGCCAGCGCCGCCAGGATCAGGCCCATCAGCCGCGTCATCACGTTGATGCCCGTCTTGCCGAGCACGCGGGCGATGGGCTCGGCCATCAGCAGCGCCAGCAGCGTGGCCAGGGCGATGACGGCGCCGTAGCCCACCAACACCAGCATCTGCCACCAGTGCTGCACTTTCTCGGCATAGATCACCATGGTCGACATGGTGGCCGGGCCGGTCAGCAGCGGAATGGTCAGCGGCACCACGGCGATGGAGGCGCCCAGCGACGCCTTCACCTCGGTCGCGCGGATCTCCTCCTGGCTGGTCTTGGCCTCGGCCGGCTGCGCGTTGAGCATGTTCAGCGCGCTCATCAGCAGCAGCATGCCGCCACCCACCTGGAAGCTGGCGATGGAGATGCCGAAGAAGGACAGCAGCTGCAGCCCGATCAGCGCGCTCACCGCGATCACCACGAAGGCGCTGAAGGCCGCCACGCGGGCGGTGCGCTCGCGCATGCGGTCGCTGTAGCCCTGCGTGTAGTGGATGAAGAAGGGCACGATCGCCAGCGGATTCACGATCGCCATCAGCGTGATCAGCGGCTTGATCAGGTCCATCGAGTGGCCCATGCCGGTCATCGCTCAGCGCCCGCCCGTCACGTCCAGCAGCGCGCCGGTGGTGTAGCTGGCCTCGGGAGAGAGCAGCCACAGCACCGCGGCGGCGATCTCGTCGGCCGTGCCCACGCGCTGCATCGGCACGGTGCCGGCGAGCTGGAAGGCCCGGTCGGGCAGGCCGCCCGAGGCGTGGATGTCGGTGTCGATCAGCCCGGGCCGCACCGCATTGACCCGGATGCCTTCGGCCGCCACCTCGCGCGCCAGGCCCAGCGTCATCGTGTCGATGGCGGCCTTGCTCGCGGCGTAGTCCACGTACAGACCAGGTGAGCCCAGGCGGGCCGCGGCGCTGCTCAGGTTGACGATGGCGCCGCCGCTGCCGCCATGACGGGTGCTCATTCGCCGCACCGCCTCGCGCGCGCACAGGAAGCTGCCGGTCACGTTGATGCGGAACATGCGTTCCAGCCGCGCGCCCTGCATCTCGTCGACGCGGGCCTGAACGTCCACCACGCCGGCGTTGTTGACCAGGCCCGTCAAGCGGCCGAACTTGGCGTCGACCTGGCGGAACATGGCGTCGATCTGGGCCTCGTCGCCCACATCGGCCCGCACGGCCATGGCGCGGCCGCCCGCCTCGCGGATGCGGCGCACCACCTCGTCGGCCGCCAGCGACTGGCTCGCATAGTTGACCGCCACCGCCCAGCCGCGGCGGCCCGCTTCGAGCGCGACGGCGGCACCGATGCCGCGGCTCGCGCCGGTAACCAAGAGCACTCCGGTTTCCAAGGTCGACTCCTTCTCTGACGACGTGGTTCGAGGATTCGGGTGAAACTCGCGCCCGGCCGCTGGTGGCGGTGCGCCGCCAGCACCTGCCGGCGGCCTGACGCCTGACCGGCCGCACGTGTCCAACCCCCCGTTTGTACCCAAAGGAGCTGACCCCCATGGGCCAATTCATCGACCTGACCGCCAAGGATGGCTTCACCTTCCCCGCCTACGTGGCCGAACCCGCTGGCGCGCCCAAGGGCGCCGTCGTGGTGGTGCAGGAAATCTTCGGCGTGAACTCGCACATCCGCTCGGTGGCCGACGGCTACGCGGCCGAGGGCTACCTGGCCGTGGCGCCGGCCACTTTCCACCGCGTCAAGCAGGGCGTGGAGCTGGGCTATACCGATGAGGACATGAAGGCCGGCTTCGAGCTCAAGACGGCCGTCGAAGCGCTGCCCGCGCCCGGCGTGCTGCAGGACATCCAGGCCGCCATCGAATACGCCGGCCGGGCCGGCAAGGTCGGCCTGGTGGGCTACTGCTGGGGCGGCCTGCTGACCTGGCGCGGCGCCAGCGAGCTGGCCGGCCTGTCGGCCGCCGTGCCCTACTACGGCGGCGGCATGACCACGCCCGAGGAATCGGCCCGCCAGCCCAAGGTGCCCGTCATGGCCCACTTCGGCAAGCAGGACCACTGGATTCCGCTGGAGACCGTGGAAGCCTTCAAGAAGGCGCATCCTGAGGTGGAAGTGCACATCTACGAGGCCAACCACGGCTTCAACTGCGACCAGCGCGGCTCCTACGACGCGCCCTCGGCCAAGCTGGCGCGCGAACGCACGCTGGCCTTCTTCGCCAAGCACGTCGGCTGACGCGCGCGGAAGCGGCCCATCCGAGGCCGCTTCCGCCGACGGTGCACAGCTGCCTGGGGGCGGACGCTGTCAGGCGGCCGCAGAGGCGACGGGGGCGGCCGGGCTGGCGGTCTTGTCGGTGGTCTTGCCCTCGGCCTCTTTCTGCAGGGCTTGGCACTGCGCCTGCCGTTTGGCGTAATTGCTCTTGGGGCCGATGCGCGATTCGAGGAAGTCGAGCAGCGCCCGCAGCGCCGCGCTGTTGTGGCGCCGCTGCAGGTAGGCCGCGGACAGCCACATGTCCTTGCGGCTGAACTCCCCCAGCACGGGCACCAGCTCGCCGTGGTCCAGATGCGGCTGCACCACCAGGGCCGGCACGTAGATCACCCCCAGCCCTCGCATGGCCACATTGATGAGTGGCCCCGCCTCGGACGCCTCCATCCGGCTCTTGACCGGCACGTCGATCTTGCGGCCCCGTTCCTCGAATCGCCAGGTCGGGTCGATGCCTTGCCGCACCAGTGTCAGCGCGGTGTGCTCAGCCAGCTCTTCGGGCCGCTTCGGCATGCCATGCTTGCGCCAGTACACGGGCGAGGCGCACACCACCATCTGCATGCACAGCAGGCGGCGCACGATCAGGTTCTCGTCCTCAATGGGCCCGAAGCGCAGCCCCACGTCGATGCCCTCCTCGGCCAGGTCGACCTGGTTGGTCAACTGCAGCGAGATGTTGACGTCGGGGTAGTAGCCCAGGAACTCGGCCAGCAGGTTCGGCAGGTCGCCACTGGCCATGCCAACCGGGGCGGCGATGCGCAGCCGCCCGCGCGGCTGGTTGGCCCGTTCCTGCAACTCGACCTGGGTGAGTTCCACCATCTCCATCACCGGCTGGCTGCGCTCCAGCAGCAGCGAGCCGGCATCCGTCAGGCTGACCGAGCGGGTGGAGCGGTTGAGCAGGCGGACGCCGAAGCGCGTTTCCAGCTCCGCCACGTACTTGCTGGCGGTGGCCTTGGACAGGCCCAGGCGCTTAGCCGCCTTGGAGAAGCTGCCCTGCATCGCGACTTCGCGGAAGGTGCGGAGGAGATCGAGGCTGTCCATGGCGCGTGCGGAGTGGGTACGAAGAAGCGGCCATCATTGTTTCAAATACGCGAACAGCGTGGTTCTCGACAGGCCGGGTTTCTACGGAGTCGTAACGACACAATTCGTTCCACGGGCTCAGCGATTTGCGGGTCCGGCGGACGAAAGCAAGGCGCCACAAAGCGTGAGTGCTTCCAAAACAGGAGCTTCGTTCGCGTTCCGTCAAATGTCAGGAGTTGAACCATGAACGCATCGAAGATCCTCGCCGCCGCCGCACTGTCCTTCGCCGCCATCGCCGGCGCCCAGGCCGAAACCTACGAAGGCGTGCAAGCCCCGGTGTCGGCCCTGAGCCGCACCGACGTCCAGGCCCAGGCCGTCGCGACGGCCCAGGCCGCCAACCAGAACGTGGTGCGCGGCTCGCGCGGCGCCGAAACCGTGGCCGTGTCGCAACCCCGTGCCACCGTGCAGGCCGAAGCTGTGCGCGCCGCCTACGCGCCCGACCAGAACGTGAGCAGCGGTTCGCGTTTCAACAGCAAGGTCGTCTCGACGCTGGCCAACCCGGTCGATGCCGCTGCCCGCAGCACCGGCGCCAGCAAGTTCTAAGACCTCCCAAGACAGGCTTGCCGCCCCCGCGGCAGGCTGCTTCCACCGAAGGGCCGGATGCGCGATGAGCGTGTCCGGCCCTTCGGCGTTGGGGTGCGCTGCCTTGTTCAGTGCGTGGTGCGCGCCAGGTAGCGCTTGCGCCAGAACACGACCACCAGCGCTGCGGCAATCAGCACCATCGCCACCAGCGCCACCCAGAAGCCGTCGGCCGCATGCACCAGCGGGATGAACTCGAAGTTCATGCCGAAGATGCCGGCGATGAGGTTCAGCGGCAGGAAGACGGCGGTCAGCACGGTGAGCACCCGCATGATGTCGTTGGTGCGGTGGCTCTGGACGTTGAAGTGCAGCTGCACCGCCAGTTCGGCGTTCTGCTCCAGCCGGCGCACATGGCGCACGACGCGCTCGATGTGTTCCAGCACGTCGCGGCTGCGCACCAGCAGCAGTTCGTGGTCGCGGCGTGCGCCGGCCTCGTCGGGCACCGGGAGCGCCTCCAGCGTGTCGATCCAGTCCTGCACGGCCGTCTGCTGGTCTTCGCAGATCTCGTCCAGGTGATGCAGGCCCTGGCGCGCCTGCATCAGAGCGCCCCAGTTGGTGAAGCGCGTCTTGGGATCGATCAGCTCGGCCTGCCAATGGTCCAGCTGGCGCGTGAGTTCGCGGCGCAGGGCCAGGTAGCCGTCCACGATCTGGTTGGCGACGCGCAGCATCAGGTCGGCGGGGCTGGCGGGCAGGCGGCTGGAGACCGCGCGCACGTCCAGCGGCTGGGCGTCGGCCGTCATCAGGCGTTCGGCCACGGCATCGCGCACGCTGCCGTCCTCGGGATGCACGGTCAGCAACAGGCGCTCGAAGACGACGAAGCCGACGGGCCGCGTGTCGATGTGGCGCAGCACCGGTGGGCCGCTGCGCAGGGCCGGCGCCGCCGTCTCGGGCGTGGCTTCGCCCGGCGGGGCACTGGCCAGCCGGCGCAGGACCAGCACGTCGTAGGCCGACGTCGCGTCGTAGTGCGAAGGCAGGTGCTCGTTGAGCAGGTCGCTCACATGCAGGTCGACCAGCCGCACGCCAGTCAGGGCTTGCAGCCAGGTCTGCAAGGGGGGCAGGCCCTCGTGCAGCTCGGCCCGAGTGACCGAGAGCCAGTAGAAGTGCCCGGGCGCCGGCGGCTCGGGCAGCGTGTGCGCGGAACAGGGCGGCAGTTCGCGCGCCTGCACGCTGTTGATGTCGAGGACCCGCATTGCAGCGCTGCCGCCGACGCCCTCAGGCCGCGCGCAGCAGCCGCGCGGCGTCGAGGGCGAAATAGGTCAGCACGCCGTCGGCGCCCGCGCGCCTGAAGGCCAGCAGGCTTTCCATCATCACCGCGTCGTGGTCCAGCCAGCCGTTCTGGGCAGCGGCCTTGAGCATGGCGTACTCGCCGCTGACCTGGTAGGCGAAGGTCGGCACGCGGAAGGTCTCCTTGACCCGGCGCACGACGTCCAGATAGGGCATGCCGGGCTTGACCATCACCATGTCGGCGCCCTCGGCGATGTCCATGGCCACCTCGCGCAGGGCCTCGTCGGTGTTGGCCGGGTCCATCTGGTAGGTGTACTTGTTGCCCTTGCCCAGGTTGCCGGCGCTGCCGACGGCACTGCGGAAGGGGCCGTAGAAGGCGCTGGCGTACTTGGCGCTGTAGGCCATGATGCGCGTGTGGATGAAGCCGTTGGCCTCCAGCGCCGAGCGGATGGCACCGATGCGGCCGTCCATCATGTCGCTGGGCGAGAGGATGTCCACGCCCGCCGCTGCGTGCGCGAGCGACTGCTTGATCAGGGCCTCGATGGTCTCGTCGTTGAGGATGTAGCCGCTGTCGTCGATCAGCCCGTCCTGGCCGTGGGTGGTGTAGGGGTCCAGCGCCTGATCCGTCATCACGCCCAGTTCGGGGAAGCGCGCCTTCAGCGCGCGGATGGCGCGCGGGATGATGCCGTTCTCGTCCCAGGCGATGGCGCCGTCGGCGGTCTTGGCCGTGGGATCGGGCACGCCGAACAGGTCCAGCACCGGCACCCCCAGTTCGAGGGCCTCCTCGCCGACGCGCAACAGCTCGTCGATCGAGACGCGCTCCACGCCCGGCATCGAAGGCACCGGCGCGCGTCCGGTCTGCTCGTGCACGAACACGGGGTAGATGAAGTCGTGCGCCGTGAGCACGTTCTCACGCACCAGGTTGCGGGAAAAGCCGTCGCGGCGCAGACGGCGCGGGCGTCCGGCGGGGTAGGGGGCGTGGAGGGTCATCCGAAAATTGTGCCCCAGGCCTGCGCCGTCCTGGTGGGGCGGGCAGGGAGCTTCAGAATGAGGCTCTTTTTCTTACTGCTCAACCAGATGGTAAAAAAACTTGATCAAATGTTGAAGAAGGCCGGCAATCTTGTTAGATTCCCTGTTGAGCGGCTTGCCGCTCCCCGCTTTTCCTCCCTGAGCGGGTGCCTTGATGTGTGACAGCAAAAGGGCTTCCCAGCCCGGCGTAAAGACGCCGGGCTTTTTTTTGTCCGCGGCCCCGTCAAGCCGGGGCTCCGTACACTGCGCCGATGCTCTGGGTGAAGTCCTTTCACATCGTCTTCGTGGCCAGTTGGTTTGCGGGCCTGTTCTACCTGCCGCGTATCTTCGTCAACCTGGCGATGGTGCCCGCCTCCTCGGTGGCCGAACGGGCGCGCCTGCTGCTGATGGCGCGCAAGCTGCTGCGCTTCACCACCTTGCTGGCAGTGCCGGCGCTGGGTTTCGGGGCCTGGCTTTGGCTGGGCTATGGCATCGGCGGCGGTTGGCTGCATGCCAAGCTGGCGCTGGTGCTGGTGGTCATCGGCTACCACCATGTGTGCGCGCGCCTGCTGCGCCGCTTCGAGGCCGACACCAACCGCCTGGGTCACCGCTGGTTCCGCTGGTTCAACGAACTGCCGGTGCTGCTGCTGCTGGCCATCGTGGTGCTGGCCGTGGTCAAGCCCTTCTGAGCGGCCGGCCCGGTGACGGCCGCAGCGCGCAAGACGACGGCACTTCCGCTGGCGTTGGCCTATGCGGCGCTGATCGTCTATGCGAGCCTCTATCCCTTCGACCAGTGGCGTGACCAGGGCATCGCGCCCTGGGCCTTCCTGAGCGCGCCCTGGCCGAAGTACTGGACCGGCTTCGACCTCGGCATCAACGTCGCGGGTTACGTGCCCTTCGGCTTTCTCGTGGCCACGGCTGTGCTGCGCGGTGGCGTGGCCACCGGCGGCTGGACGGCCACCGGCCGCGCCTTCGTGGCCGGACTGCTGCTGTCGCTGGTCATGGAGACGCTGCAGAGCTACCTGCCTTCGCGCATTCCCTCGAACGTGGACCTGAGCTTGAACGCCGTGGGCGCGCTGCTGGGCGCGCTGATCGCTGCGGCGCTGGTCAGGCTCGGCCTGCTGGAGCGGTGGAGCCGGCTGCGCGAAGCCTGGTTCATCGACGAGGCCCGGGGGGCGCTGGTGCTGCTGGCGCTGTGGCCCGCCGCCCTGCTCTTTCCGGCCGCCGTGCCCTTCGGGCTAGGGCAGGTGTTCGAGCGGCTGGAGGCGGCCGTGGCCGACTGGCTGGTGGACACGCCCTTCCTCGACTGGCTGCCCATGCGCGAATTCGAGCTCGAACCGCTGGTGCCTGCGGCGGAGATGCTCTGCGCCATGCTGGGGCTGCTCGTGCCCTGCCTGTTGGCGTTTTCCATCACGCGTTCGCGTCCGGCCCGGTTGCTGATGCTCGCCATCGTCGCGGTGGCCGGCGTGGGGGCCAGCGCGCTCTCCGCTGCGCTGAGCTATGGGCCGGAGCATGCCTGGGCCTGGCTGAGTCCACCTGTCCAGGTGGGCATCGGCCTCGCCCTTCTGCTGGCCGGGGGGCTGGTCGCCGCGCGCCGGCGCCTGACCATGGGGCTGATGCTGCTCGCGCTGGGCCTGCACCTGAGCCTGCTCAACCAGGCACCGGAAAGCGCCTACTTCGCCCAGACTCTCGCCACCTGGGAGCAGGGCCGATTCATCCGCTTCCATGGCCTGGCCCAGTGGCTGGGCTGGCTCTGGCCTTTCGCCGCCATGGGCTATTCGCTCCACGCCCTGAGCCGGCGAGGCCACTCCTAGAATCGCCCGACCATGCCGCAGTACTACGCCCGCCACATCTTTTTCTGTCTGAACGAGCGCAAGGCTGGCGAAGACTCTTGCGCCCCGCACGACGCGCAGTCGGCCTTCGAGCACTGCAAATCGCGGGTCAAGAAAGAGGGCCTGTCCGGGCCGGGCAAGGTCCGCGTCAACAAGGCCGGTTGCCTCGACCGTTGTGCGGGCGGCCCGGTGGCGGTGGTCTATCCCGAGGGCACCTGGTACAGCTTCGTCGACAAGGCCGACATCGACGAGATCGTCGAATCCCACCTCAAGCGCGGCGAGGTGGTGGAGCGCCTGGTGCTGCCGCCCGACGTGGGGCGCTGAATCGCCTTAGGCTCGGCCGCCCGATCTCTTTCCGGCTCGTGCGAGCCACTCTCCGGCTGGACACGATTGCTCTCATGAACGCACAGACTGAACGACTGAGTCTTGCCGGCGTCGCCGGCGCCATCGAGGTGCTGCGCGACCGCGGTGCCGATGGCGTCCCGGACGCCGGTGTCGCCGTGATCGCCCACCCCCATCCGCTCTTCGGCGGGACGATGGACAACAAGGTGGTCCAGACCCTGGCCCGGGCCTTCGTGGCCTGCGGCTACACGGCCATCCGCTTCAACTTCCGTGGCGTGGGCGCCAGTGCCGGCGTGCACGACGAGGGGCGGGGCGAAACCGACGACTTCCTGCAGGTCGTGCGGGAACTGGCGCCGCAAGGGCGGCTCGCGATCGCTGGCTTCTCCTTCGGGGCCTTCGTGGCCAGCCAGGCCACGGCCCGGCTCGACGGCGAGCGCGACATCCGCCGACTGGTCCTTGTCGGCACCGCCGCGTCGCGCTTCGAGGTCGCGACCCTGCCGGTGGCGCTGCACGAGCGCACGCTGGTCGTGCACGGCGAGCAGGACGACACCGTGCCGCTCGCTGCGGTCATGGACTGGGCGCGCCCGCAGGCGCTGCCGATCACCGTGGTGCCCGGAGGCGGGCATTTCTTTCACGGACAATTGCCGCTGCTGAAGTCGCTGGTGGTGCGGCATCTGTCGTCTGCAGACTGAGATGTGAACCAATCGGCCTGCACCGTGTCATGAAGACGGGCGGGCCGTTTCCATGCCGAGGGCCGTCGTCGGCGACGGCCGTGATGCGCCCTGGTGCGGCGACATTGCCTGCCGGACCGACCGCCCACACCTTCGCGCCCTTCGTTTCCTTCGTCTTCGGACGCTTCCCATTTCCAACGCATGATCCGTTTTCTTCGATCGCTGGTTCTCGTCGTGGCCGCCACGGTGAGCACGCTGGCCGGTGCCCAGGCTCCCATCCCGCCCGAAATCGCTGCCAAAAGCTATCTGCTGCTGGACGTGACGGCCAACCAGATCCTGGCCGAGAAGGACATCGATTCGCCGGTCGAGCCGGCCTCGCTCACCAAACTGATGACGGCCTACCTGGTCTTCGACGCCCTCAAGGCCAAGAAGATCAGCCTGACCCAGACGCTGCCGGTGAGCACGCGCGCCTGGAAGATGCCCGGCTCGCGCATGTTCATCGATCCCAAGATGCAGGTGCCGGTGGACGACCTGATCAAGGGCATGATCGTCCAGTCGGGCAACGATGCCACCATGGCGCTCGCCGAGGGCGTGGGCGGCTCGGCCGAGAACTTCGTGCGCCTCATGAACGAGCAGGCCAAGGCCCTGGGCATGAAGAACACGGGCTATCGCAACCCCGAAGGCCTGACGGCGCCCGGCCACACCACCACCGCGCGCGACCTGAGCATCCTGGCGACGCGGTTGATGAAGGACTTCCCGGAGTACCTGCACTACTACTCGATCAAGAAGTACCGTTACCCGGGCACGCCGGCCTCCAATGACACCAACCGAAATCTGCTGCTGTTCCGCGACCCGTCGGTGGATGGCCTGAAGACCGGCCATACCGAAGCCGCCGGCTATTGCATGATCGTCACGGCCAAGCGTGACTTCCCCAACCTGGCGGGCGGCCGGCGGCTGCTGTCCATCGTGCTGGGCACGAACAGCGAGAACGCCCGTGCCAACGAGTCGCAGAAGCTGGTGAACTGGGGCTACACGGCCTATGACGCCGTCAAGTTGTTCGATGGCGGCCAGCCCGTCGCCACGCCGGCGGTCTGGAAGGGCAAGGAAAACACGCTCAAGCTCGGCCGTCCTGAGCCGATCGTCGTGGCCGTGCCGTCTGGCTCGGCGAACAAGGTCAAGACCGAGGTGGTGCGTCCGGATCCGCTGGTCGCGCCCTTCACGAAGAACCAGGTGGTGGGCCGGCTGAAGATCTCCCTGGCGGACCAGCCGGTGACCGAGGTGCCGCTGCTGGCGCTGGAGCCCGTCGAGCAGGCGGGTGTCCTGGGCCGGGCCTGGGATGCGATCCGCCTCTGGATCAAGTAACCCGCCTCGCACGCAGCGCCGGCCGCCGGAGTTCCGGCGTCCCGGCGCGCCGGGGGGCCGGGGTGCCGGGGTGCCGGGGTGCCGGGGTGCCGGGGCGCCCAGGTGCCTGTTAATGTGGGTTTGAACGTCCGGCTCGGGTAGGATGACCGCGGCCGCAGGTTGCCAGCCTTCGCGGGCCGCGCTAGAATCGAGGGCTTTTCGGAATTTTCCGAAGGGTTTCACGTTTTTGTCGTTTCCCCACCCGCTCGCCGAGCCGGGTTGCCTGTCACGGGGCTTCAGGGGATTTTTGGGACCATTTATCCATGCCAACCATCAACCAACTGGTGCGCCAGGGTCGCGAGGTCGAGAAGACCAAGTCGAAGAGCCCGGCCATGCAGAACTCGCCGCAACGTCGCGGTGTCTGCACCCGCGTCTACACCACGACGCCCAAGAAGCCGAACTCCGCACTGCGTAAGGTCGCCAAGGTGCGCCTGACCAACGGTTTCGAAGTCATTTCCTACATCGGCGGCGAAGGCCACAACCTGCAGGAGCACTCGGTGGTGCTCGTGCGCGGCGGCCGTGTGAAGGATCTGCCCGGTGTGCGTTATCACATCGTGCGCGGCTCGCTTGACCTGCAAGGCGTCAAGGACCGCAAGCAATCCCGCTCCAAGTACGGCGCGAAGCGTCCCAAGAAGGCCTGACCGCCTTCCCGATCTCCGGATCATTCGGTGTTCGGCAGCCTTGGCGGGCCGTCCGGACGTAGTGACCCCAAGCGCAGAGGTCTGTGCGGGTCGAGTAAGTGAGAGTCCTGCTGGCTCTCGCGGCAGTGCCGGAAGGCGGTGCCAACTGAAGCAAAGAGGTTTGAAACATGCCACGTCGTCGCGAAGTCCCCAAACGTGAAATCCTGCCGGATCCCAAGTTCGGCAATGTCGAGCTGTCGAAGTTCATGAACGTGATCATGGAAGGCGGCAAGAAGGCGGTGGCCGAGCGCATCATCTACGGTGCCCTCGACACCATCGAGAAGAAGAGCGGCAAGGATCCGCTCGAAATCTTCACCACGGCCATCAACAACGTGAAGCCGATGGTCGAAGTGAAGTCCCGCCGCGTCGGTGGCGCGAACTACCAGGTGCCCGTCGAAGTGCGTCCCGTGCGTCGCCTGGCCCTGTCGATGCGCTGGCTCAAGGAAGCCGCCCGCAAGCGCGGCGAGAAGTCGATGGCCATGCGCCTGGCCAACGAGCTGCTCGAGGCCACCGAAGGCCGTGGCGGTGCGATGAAGAAGCGCGACGAAGTGCACCGCATGGCCGAGGCCAACAAGGCCTTCAGCCACTTCCGCTTCTGATTTTCGTCCCCATATCTCAGAGGCTTGGAGCCCGACCCGCCGCAACCGGCGGGCGGGCTCTATGCCGTTAAAGGAGTTTTCTCATGGCACGCAAGACCCCCATCGAGCGCTACCGCAACATCGGTATCTCGGCCCACATCGACGCCGGCAAGACCACCACGACCGAGCGCATCCTGTTCTACACCGGCGTGAACCACAAGATCGGCGAAGTGCACGATGGCGCGGCGACCATGGACTGGATGGAACAGGAGCAGGAGCGCGGCATCACGATCACGTCGGCCGCCACCACCTGTTTCTGGAAGGGCATGGACATGTCCTATCCGGAACACCGCTTCAACATCATCGACACCCCCGGCCACGTGGACTTCACCATCGAGGTGGAGCGTTCCATGCGCGTGCTGGACGGCGCATGCATGGTGTACTGCGCCGTGGGCGGGGTGCAGCCCCAATCGGAAACCGTCTGGCGCCAGGCCAACAAGTACAAGGTGCCCCGTCTCGCGTTCGTCAACAAGATGGACCGTACCGGCGCCAACTTCTTCAAGGTCTACGACCAGATGAAGCTGCGCCTGAAGGCGAACCCCGTGCCCGTCGTGATCCCGATCGGCGCCGAGGACAACTTCAAGGGCGTGGTCGACCTGCTCAAGATGAAGGCCATCCTCTGGGACGAAGCCTCCCAGGGCATGAAGTTCGAGTACCAGGACATCCCGGCCGACCTCGTCGCCTCCGCCAAGGAATGGCGCGAGAAGATGGTCGAGGCTGCGGCCGAGGCTAACGAAGAGCTGATGAACAAGTACCTGGAAGAGGGTGACCTCTCCGAGGACGAGATCAAGCTCGCCCTGCGCCAGCGCACCATCGCGACGGAAATCCAGCCGATGCTGTGCGGCACCGCGTTCAAGAACAAGGGTGTGCAGCGCATGCTGGACGCCGTGATCGACTACCTGCCGTCGCCCGTGGACATTCCCCCGGTCGCCGGCACGGACGATGACGAGCAGGAAACCACCCGCAAGGCCGACGACAGCGAGAAGTTCTCCGCCCTGGCGTTCAAGCTGATGACCGACCCCTTCGTCGGCCAGCTGACCTTCGTGCGTGTGTACTCGGGTGTGCTCTCCAAGGGTGACACCGTCTACAACCCCGTCAAGGGCAAGAAGGAGCGCATCGGCCGTATCGTGCAGATGCACGCCAACGAGCGCCTGGAAGTCGAAGAAATCCGCGCCGGTGACATCGCCGCCTGCGTGGGCCTGAAGGACGTGACCACGGGCGAAACCCTGTGCGACCCCGATTCCATCGTGACGCTGGAGCGCATGGTGTTCCCCGAGCCTGTGATCTCGCAGGCCGTGGAGCCCAAGACCAAGGCCGATCAGGAAAAGATGGGCCTGGCGCTGCAACGCCTGGCGTCGGAAGATCCGTCGTTCCGCGTGCGTACCGACGAAGAGTCCGGCCAGACGATCATTTCCGGCATGGGCGAGCTGCACCTCGAAATCATCGTGGACCGCATGAAGCGCGAGTTCGGCGTTGAAGCCAACGTGGGCAAGCCCCAGGTGGCCTACCGCGAAACCGTGCGCAAGTCGGTGTCCGACGTCGAAGGCAAGTTCGTTCGCCAGTCGGGCGGCAAGGGCCAGTACGGTCACGTGGTGTTCCGCCTGGAGCCCAACGAGGCCGGCAAGGGCTTCGAGTTCATGGACGAGATCAAGGGCGGCGTGGTGCCGCGCGAGTACATCCCGGCCGTGGAAAAGGGCGTGATCGAAGCGCTGAACACCGGCGTGCTCGCTGGCTTCCCGGTGGTGGACGTCAAGGTCGCGCTGACCTTCGGTTCGTACCACGACGTGGACTCGTCCGAGCAGGCGTTCAAGATGGCCGCCATCTTCGGCTTCAAGGAAGCAGCCCGTAAGGCCAGCCCCGTCATCCTCGAGCCGATGATGGCCGTGGAAGTCGAAACGCCCGAAGACTACGCCGGCAACGTGATGGGCGACCTGTCGTCCCGTCGCGGCATGGTGCAGGGCATGGACGACATGGTTGGCGGCGGCAAGGTCATCAAGGCCGAAGTCCCGCTGTCCGAAATGTTCGGCTACTCGACCACCCTGCGCTCGATGTCGCAAGGCCGCGCCACGTACACGATGGAGTTCAAGCACTACGCTGAAGCTCCGCGCAACGTGTCCGAAGCCATCGTCGCCGCTCGCGCGAAGTAAGTTCGCACCCAGCCTCTGCGGACCTCGTCCGCGCCGGCAACCCCCTTCCGGGGGGGGGCGCACTCTGCGGCCTGGCAAAGCCAGTTCCGCGAGTGCAGCCGGTATGGCCTGCTCCACGGCCCCTCGAGCAACCGAGACCATGGGCTGGCCAGGGCGCCTCATCTGTCTGCGACCGCATGCCCCTCGTTGCCCGTGGCGAAGGATCAAGCAATGCGGTGCAGACGTAAAACCACCACACGGGCATTGCTCTTTTTGGAGTTGAGAAATGGCAAAAGGTAAGTTCGAACGTACGAAGCCCCACGTCAACGTGGGCACCATCGGTCACGTGGACCATGGCAAGACGACCCTGACGGCGGCCATCGCCACGGTGCTGTCGGCCAAGTTTGGCGGCGAAGCCAAGAAGTACGACGAAATCGACGCGGCGCCCGAAGAAAAGGCCCGTGGCATCACGATCAACACCGCCCACGTCGAGTACGAGACGGCCAACCGCCACTACGCGCACGTTGACTGCCCCGGCCACGCCGACTACGTCAAGAACATGATCACCGGTGCCGCCCAGATGGACGGCGCCATCCTGGTGTGCTCGGCCGCCGACGGCCCGATGCCCCAGACCCGCGAGCACATCCTGCTGGCCCGCCAGGTGGGCGTGCCCTACATCATCGTCTTCCTGAACAAGTGCGACATGGTCGACGACGCCGAGCTGCTCGAGCTCGTCGAGATGGAAGTGCGCGAACTGCTGGACAAGTACGACTTCCCCGGCGACGACACCCCCATCATCCACGGCAGCGCCAAGCTGGCCCTGGAAGGCGACAAGGGCAAGCTGGGCGAAGAGGCCATCATGAAGCTGGCCGACGCTCTGGACACCTACATCCCGACGCCCGAGCGCGCCGTGGACGGCACCTTCCTGATGCCCGTGGAAGACGTCTTCTCGATCTCGGGTCGCGGCACCGTGGTGACCGGCCGTGTCGAGCGTGGCG
>NZ_JACBFY010000008.1 GCF_021401245.1 Pseudacidovorax sp. NFM-22 | reverse complement strand
CCTCGCTGTCCGAGTGCATCGACACCGGCACCCCGGGCGGCATGCTCGTCTTTCACATGATGGGTGCCCTCGCCGAGTTCGAGCGCTCCCTCATCAGCGAACGCACCAAGGCCGGCATGGCTTCCGCCAAGAGCCGCGGCAGCCATGTCGGCCGGCCTCGCGCCCTCTCCGACGATCAGCTCGACGCGCTGCTGCTCGAGCTGCAGCACGAGCCCCTGGAGCAGGTCGCGCAGCGCATGGGCGTGCATCCGCGCACCTTACAGCGGTACATGAAGTCAGCCGACGCCGATCCCACGCACATCGGGCAGGCACACGCACCGGCGTGCGGCCGGCCTCGATCTGTCGACGCCGACCACACGGCCGATCAACGGCCCAACGCATGACGCGCACGCCTCGCAGCGCGAAACCACCTCTTCGGCGCCGCGGCCTTTCAGGGCGCTGGCGCAAGTGAAAGGCTGCCCGCTGCCTCGCAACCAGCCGGGCGCCATGAGGAGGTTCGGGAGCCTCGACCTACCGGCGCCCCAAGGCTTGTCCTACGAGCAAAGGTCCGGCCGGCCCTCACACTGCCGACCTTGAGCTGGACGAACGCGTGCAGACCCAGGACCGACACAAGCCACCATGACCGACACACCCGACCCCCGATTCGCAGCATGGATGCGGGCCGAGCGCGACACGTACGAAGCCATCCACCAGTTGCAGCAAAGCACGCAGGGGGGTCGGCGGATCGTCAAGGCAGAGGCCATGGCCCGGATCTCCGCACTGAGGCGCGAGGCCGATCGGCGCTTGGCAGAGCTATCCGGGATGGAGCCGCCAGTGGCGCGTGTCGAGCCCCGGCCCAGCGCGGAGTTGGCACAACGGCCCTTCACCCGGCCCGCCCCCGCAACCGCCCTGGGCTACAAGCACTAGCCGGACTTCCGCTCACCGCTCATACATGGCGCCGAGGCCCGGCCTGCGTGGCGGTGCCTTCGGCGGTCTGCGCATCCGCACGCGCATGCAGCGCCTCGATGGTGTGGCAGTAACTGTCCTGCCCGTCGCAGCGGTCGCGCAGCGTCTTCAGGTCCTGCTCCAACGATCGAAGCTCCGCGATGCGCTCGCGCACATGCCCCAGGTGCGCATTGAGCACCTCGCAGGCCGCGCTGCAGTCGGCCTTGCTGCGCAGGTCCAGCGACAGCAGGGCACGCACCTCGTCCAGCGACATGTCCATGGCCCGGCACATGCGGATGAAGCGCAGGCGGTGCACGTCGTCGGCGCTGTAGAGCCGGTAGCCGTTGTCGGCCCGCTGCTCCGCGCCGAGCAGGCCTTCCTTTTCGTAGTAGCGGATGTTGGCGGCGCTGACGCCCGAGCGACTGGCTGCCTCGCCGATGCGCAGGTGGGGGCTTGCAGAAGGCATGCTTGACCTTGAAGTGGCTTGAAGGTTTTCAATGCTGGCACGAAAGCGAAAACCCGATGACGAGCCGCCCTTCCCCCTCCCTCGCCGGCGAGCCGGCGCACCGCCACCGCACGCCGCACACCCACGCCACCGAGCCGGTCGCCCCGCCTGCGGCGCCGCGCACGCTGCGCATTGCCGCGGTTTGCGGTACCGGCTGCGGATGCGGCGCCCCCGCGCCTGCGGTCGCCGCCACATCCCCGTCTCACCGCCAAGCCGACCACGGTCACGGCGATGGTCACGCGCACGACCATGACAGTGCCCACGCGCACACGCATGCACACGAGGCCGGTGATGGGCACGACCACGGCCCCCTGCCCGGTCCAGCCCGCATCGCCGCTGCCCTCGGCGTCGCCATCGCGGCCGAGCTGAGCCACCTGTTGCTGCCCGAAGCCCCGGCGTGGCGGATCGCCGGCATGGCGCTGGCCGCCGGGGCCATCGCGCTGGCCGGCACCGGCATATACCTGAGTGGCCTGCGCGCCCTGCTGCGTGGACGCCTGGGCATCGACACGCTCATGGCCGTGGCGGTGACGGGCGCCTTCCTGATCGGCCAATGGCCCGAGGCGGCCATGGTGATGGCGCTATATGCGCTCGCCGAACTGATCGAGCACAAGGCGGCCGACCGCGCGCGCAACGCCATCTCGGGCCTCATGGCCCTGGCGCCGGACGAGGCCGAGGTGCAGGCCGCCGACGGCAGCTGGCAGCGCGTGCCCGCCACCAGCGTGACCCTGGATGCCATCGTGCGCATCCGCCCCGGCGAGCGCGTGCCGCTGGACGGCCAGGTGAGCGCCGGCCGCAGCACCATCGACCAGGCGAGCGTGACCGGCGAAAGCATCCCGGTCGACAAGACGGTGGGCGACCCGGTGTTCGCCGCCACCGTCAACCAGGGCGGCGAGCTGCAGGTGCGCGTGACGGCGGTGTCGGGCCAGACCACCCTGGACCGCATCATCGAGGCCGTCGAGAAGGCGCAGGAGTCTCGGGCGCCCACGCAACGCTTCGTCGAGCGCTTCGCCGCCATCTACACGCCGGCAGTCTTCATCGCCGCCGTGGCCGTGGCCGTGCTGCCGCCCCTGCTGCTGGACTGGGCCTGGCTGGACGCCATCTACAAGGCGCTGGTGCTGCTCGTCATCGCCTGCCCGTGCGCGCTGGTGATCTCCACGCCGGTGACCGTGGTCAGCGGTCTGACGGCGGCCGCGCGCCGCGGCATCCTCATCAAGGGCGGCACGCACCTCGAAGGCGCGCGGCGGCTCCGGGCCATCGCGCTCGACAAGACCGGCACGCTGACCCAGGGCAAGCCGGTGCTGGTGCACTGGCAGGCCTGGGGCGATGCAGATCCGGCCCAGGTGCAACGCGTCGCCTCGGCCCTGGCGGGCCGCTCGGACCATCCGGTCTCGCTCGCCATTGCCCAGGGCCTCAACACGACCGAGGCGATACCCGGCGTCGACAGCTTCGAAGCGCTCGCCGGACGCGGCGTCCGGGGCGTGGTCGACGGACTGCCGCTGGTGCTCGCCAACCACCGCCTGATCGAGGAGCAGGGGCTGTGCAGCCCGGCGCTGGAAGCCCTGCTGGCCGAGCACGAGGCGCAGGGCCGCACCCTGACCCTGCTGGCCGGCGAACATGCGGTCCTCGGCGTCTTCGCCGTGGCGGACACGCTCAAGGCCGGCTCCAAGGAAGCGGTGGCACGCCTGAAACGCCTGGGCGTCACCCCCGTGATGCTGACGGGCGACAACCCCAGCACCGCCCGCGCCGTGGCCGAGCAGGTCGGCATTGCCGACGCGCGCGGCGGCCTGCTGCCGCAGGACAAACTGGCCGCCATCCGCGACCTGCAGCAGCGCCACGGCGTCATCGCGATGGCGGGTGATGGCATCAACGATGCGCCCGCCATGGCCCAGGCCGACATCGGTTTCGCCATGGGCGCTGCCGGCACCGACATTGCCATGGAGACGGCCGACGTGGTCATCATGAACGACGACCTCGGCCGCATCGCCGACACCGTGGCGCTGTCGCGCCGCACGCATGCGCTGCTCTGGCAGAACATCACGCTGGCCCTGGGCATCAAGGCCGTGTTCTTCGCGCTGGCCATCGCCGGGCAGGCCACCATGTGGATGGCCGTGTTCGCCGACATGGGTGCCAGCCTGCTGGTGGTGGCCAACGGGCTGCGGCTGCTGCGCGGTCTGCCCGGGCGCTGACAGATCTGGAAGTTCTCAGCCAGCCATGGCCCGGCAGGCGTCGGCGCAGTCGCGGCAGGCCGTGGCACAGGCCTGGCAGTGGTCAGCCTCGTGCTGGGCGCACTCGGCAGCGCAGGCATCGCACAGGCGGGCGCAGAGCGCGCAGATGGCCGCCGCATGCTCGCTGCCGCGGGCCAGCGCCGCGGCCGCGAACTGACAGGCCGCGGCGCAGTCCATGTCGAGCCGGATGCAGCCGGCCATGGCGCCCGGATCGGGCTCGCGCAGGCAGGCCGCGGCGCAATGGCTGCAGGCCACGGCACAGGCGTTGCAGACGTCGATGCAGTCCTGGTGGTCGATGGGCGTCATCGCAATGTTCCTTTCATTGGTGGAGGGCAAGCGTCTTGCCGGGTGACCCAAGCCTGCGACGGCGTGCACATCGCGATGTCGGACGATGGTGCATGAGACTGCGAGGGCAAGGCTGGCTCCGCAGCGGCGCAGCGGCCCTGCGGGGCGTCAAGGCCCGTGCTGGCGTGCACTCCTAGAATGCCGCCCGTGCGCCTCTTCGTCCTGGTCCTTGCCCTCGTCCTGCTGCCCTTGCGTGGCTGGATCGGTGGCGCCATGGCGGTGGAGGTCACGCCCGCCGCGCCGTCCACACATGCCGCCCACGCGGCCAATCCGATGCCGGCGCCGCAACACATGCCGGCGATGGCGGCTGCCACAGCGCAGCCCCCGGCGCACTGCCATGAGCATGCCGCGGATGAGGGACACGGCATGCAAGAAGCATCGCCCCACGTCGCCAGCGCCCTGTCCGTGGCGCACCAGGGCGACGACAGCGGCACCGCGCACGACCACGGCCACTGCGGCCTCTGCCAGATCTGCCATTCGGTGGCGATGACCGACGCGGCACCGGCAGCCCCTGTTGCGCCGCCCGCACGCGTGCAACCCCGCAGCAGCGCCCCGCACTTCGCAAGCGCCCTGCTCGCCCAGGCCGACAAGCCGCCCATTTCCTGAACGTCCTGCCCGTAGTCCGTCCGCCGCAGCCGTCCTGACGCGCCGCGGTGCCGATGCATTGCTTCAAGGAGCGTTCTCTTGTCCACCCCTCTCGTCCCGCGCAGCGTGCGCGGGCTGCCGCTGCGGCGCCGTCACGACAAAGCGCCGCCGTTTCCCCATCTTCCCATCGCGGCGCCGCCAGCCATGTTGCGCCGTGCGTCCTGCACGGCCCTGGCAGGCGTCGCCCTGCTGCTCGCCGGCTGCGCCAGCCTGTCGCCCGAGGGCGATGCACCGCAGGCGCTTTCGCTGGTGCAGGGCCGGTCGCTCGTCGGCGACGCCCGGCCCCAGCGTGGGCCCGACACCGCATCCGCGGCGCAGGCGGAGGCGCTGCTGGCCCGGCCGCTCGACCAGCAGACGGCCGTGCGCATCGCCCTGGCCCAGAGCCCCCGCATGCAGGCCGCCTTCGCGGCCCTGCAGTTGTCCGACGCCGAGCGGGCGGAAGCAGCCACGCTGCCCAACCCCGTGTTCTCCTTCAGCCGCCTGCGCGAGGGCCGCGAGCTGGAGCTGGACCGGCTGATCAGCTTCAACGTGGTGGGCCTGCTCACCCTGCCGTGGCGCGCCCGCTGGGCCGACCAGCGGCAGGAGGCGGCCCGACTCGATGCGGCGCAGGCGGTCCTGCAGCTGGCGGCCGACACGCGCCGTGCCTGGCTGCGCGCCGTCGCGGACCGGCAGAGCGCCCTGTACCTGCGCGACGTGCGCGATGCCGCCGAAGCCGGCGCGACACTGGCCCAGCGCATGCAGAAGGCCGGCAACTGGCCCGCCCTGCAGGCCGCACGCGAGCAATTGCAGCAGGCCGACGCACAGGCCCAGTTGGCCCGCGCCGAGCAGGCCGCGACCGCCAGCCGTGAGGCCCTGGTCCGTCTGCTCGGGCTCGATGGCGCGCAGGCCGCGCGGCTCACGCTGCCCGACCGCCTGCCCGACCTGCCCGCCTCGCTGCCCGCCGATGCCGACCTGCAGGCGCAGGCCCTGCGTGATCGTCTGGACCTCCGCGCCGCCCGCGCCGACGCCGCAGCCACGGCCGAAGCGCAGGGCCTGACGCGCGCCACCCGCTTCGTCGACGCCATGGAGCTGGGCGTTGCGCGCAACACCACCTTCACCAACGACATCGACCGCGGCCGCAGCACGCAACGCGGCTGGGAGATCGGCCTGCCGATCCCGCTCTTCGACTTCGGCCAGGCGCGCAGTGCGCAGGCCGAGGCACGTTACCTGCAGGCCGCCGCCCGCGTGCGTGGCGTGGCGCTGGCCGCAGCGAGCGAAGTGCGCGAAGCCGAGGCCGCCCGCCGGCATGCGTGGCAGATCGCGCACCGCTACCAGGCCGAGGTGCTGCCGCTGCAGCGCCAGATCAGCGACGAGATGGTGCTGCGCTACAACGCCATGGGTGCCAGCGTCTGGCAGCTGCTGGCCGAAGCCCGCGCCAGTGCGCGAACGGTGGATGCGGCCATGCAGGCCCAGCGCGACTTCTGGCTCGCCGAGGTGGATCTGCAGATGGCGCTGACCGGCAGTTCGCCCGCCGGCCTCTCGGCCCTGCGCGGTGCCGGAACAGGCGCAGCCCTCGCCAACTCGACGAACGAAGGAGGCCACTGATGGACCGCCGACACTTCTTCTCCGGCATGCTGGCCGGCGCCGCCGCCGGTGCCGTCAGCCGCGTCGCCCTGGCCGCCGTGCCCGAGGCCGCGCAGCAGACCGGCCCCGCCACCGCCCCGCCGCTCCTGCCGCCCGACGGCCGGCCCTACGACCCGGTCGTCACCCTCAACGGCTGGAGCCTGCCCTGGCGCATGAAGGACGGCGTCAAGGAGTTCCACCTCGTCGCCGAGCCCGTGGTGCGCGAGATGGCACCGGGCTTCAAGGTCAACATGTGGGGCTACAACGGCCAGTCCCCCGGGCCCACCATCGAGGTGGTCGAAGGCGACCGGGTGCGCCTGTTCGTCACCAACCGGCTGCCCGAACACACCACGGTCCATTGGCATGGACAGCGCGTTCCCAACGGCATGGACGGCGTCGGCGGCATCACGCAGCCGCACATCCCACCGGGCAAGACCTTCGTCTACGAGTTCACCGCGCGCCGGCCCGGCACCTTCATGTACCACCCGCATGCGGACGAGATGGTGCAGATGGCCATGGGCATGATGGGCTTCTGGGTGACGCACCCCAAGGTGCGCAACCATCCGCAGATCGCCCGCGTGCAGCGCGACTTCTGCTTTCTGCTCGGCAGCTTCGACGTCGAGCCCGGCAGCGCCACGCCCAAGGTCAACACCATGACCGACTTCAACACCTGGGCCTTCAACAGCCGCGTCTTCCCGGGCATCGACCCGCTGTGCGTGAGGCGCGGCGACCGGGTGCGCATCCGCGTGGGCAACCTCACCATGACCAACCATCCGATCCATGTGCACGGCCATGAATTCGAGGTGACGGGCACCGATGGCGGCGCGGTGCCACGCAGCGCACGCTGGCCCGAGGTGACCACCGACGTCGCCGTCGGCCAGATGCGCCAGATCGAGTTCATCGCCGACGAGGAAGGCGACTGGGCCCTGCACTGCCACAAGAGCCACCACACCATGGGCCCGATGGGCCACGACGTGCCCACCATGATCGGCGTGGACCACCGCGGCGTCGCCGACACCATCCGCCGGCTGGTGCCCGACTACATGGTGATGGGCGACAAGGGCATGGCCGAGATGGGATCCATGCAGATGCCCCTGCCCGACAACACCCTGCCCATGATGACCGGCCGCGGCCCCTTCGGTCCGGCCGAGATGGGCGGCATGTTCACGTTGCTGAAGGTGCGGCGCGACCAGGCGCTCGGGGACTTCCGTGACCCGGGCTGGTTCAGGCATCCGGCCGGCAGCGTGGCGCATGAGGTCGATGCGGGCCAGGCGCCTTCTGCGGCGAGCCGAGCCGGTCCGGCAGACGCTGTGGCTCCAGGCATGACCGATGCCGCACCCGCCTCCGTCCGTAAGCCCGGTGGCCATGACCATCACTGACAAGGGCACCGCCGCCTGAGGCTCGATTGCCGACGCCAACGAAAGCCGGTACGTCACGTCCCTCATCTTTCCCGACTCTGCCGCGCCCGGCGTTTCCCCGAACCGGAAGGGCGGACATCGCCCAGCGCATGACAGAGCCACAGATTCGATTTCGAAAGACCCACCCATGAACAAGAGAAGCTTCCTCGCCCTGCTGCCGGCCACGACCGCCTCGGTCTTCCTGCCCACCGCCTTCGCGCAAACCGATGTGCCACTGCCTCAGGTCGACGGCGAAGTCCGCCGCGTCGATGCCGCCCAGGGCCGCATGACCTTGCGCCACGGCGACATCCCCAACCTCGACATGGGCGCGATGACCATGGTCTTCCGCGTCCGTGACCCGGCGCTGTTGAAGGAGGTGAAGGCGGGCGACAAGGTGCGCTTCACGGCACAGATGGTCGACGGACAACTGACCGTGATGTCGCTCACGGTTGCGCACTGAGCGGCCGATTGGAAAGGACTGGAAAAAGTCTATATTCAGTCCTCTTTCCCAGGAGCCGCGAATGCGCTATTCGACGCAAGTCAAACCGATCAGCTACCTCAAGGCCAACGCAGCTGAAGTGCTGGACACGCTCGCGCAGCGGCGCGAGCCTCTGGTCATCACCCAGAACGGCGAGGCCCGCGCCGTGATCCAGGACGTGGCCTCCTTCGAGGAGACCCAGGAGACCCTGGCCCTGCTCAAGCTGCTGGCCCTGGGCCAGCAGGATGTGGAGGCCGGGCACCTCAAGCCGCTGGCCGATGTGGTGCAGCGGCTTCGCAGCAAGCATTCCGGCACCGAATGACGCGCAAGCCGAAGGGCTTTCAGGTCCTGCTGACCCGCGGTGCGGAGCAGGACCTGGAATCGCTCTACGACTACGTGGCCGAAGCCGACAGCGTCGCCAACGCCCGTCGCCTGCTGGACCGCATCACAGCGACCCTCGACGGCCTGGCCCATATGCCGGAGCGCGGCAGTCACCCCAGAGAACTGCTGAGCCTGGGCATCAAGGCCTACCGGCAGGTCCTGTTCAAGCCCTATCGCATCGTGTACCAGGTGCTGGACCACCGGGTCGTGGTCCACCTGATCGCCGACGGGCGGCGGGACATGCAGACCCTGCTCGCACGCCGGCTGCTGGGTCGGTGATAGCGCGACTGATCGGCTTTGTTTTCAGCCGACCCGGATGGCTTTCAGGCCATCCCGCCATTCACCGAAATGACCTGCCCCGTGATGTACCCCGCCTCCGCGCTCGCCAGAAAGCCGGCCAGCGCAGCCACCTCTTCGGGTGTGCCGGCGCGCTGCGCGGGCACCATCTGCTTGACCATCGCCGGGTCGAAGGCGGCGTCGGCCATGGGCGAGGCGATGATGCCCGGGGCGATGGCGTTGACGGTCACGCCGCGCGAGGCCACTTCCATCGACAGCGCCTTGGTCGCGCTGTTGAGCGCGCCCTTGGCCGCGGCGTAGTTGACCTGGCCGCGGTTGCCCATGATGGCGGCCACGGACGAGATGTTGAGGATGCGGCCCCAGCGCGTGCGCAGCATGGGCAGCAGCAGTGGCTGGGTGACACGGAAGAAGCCGTTGAGCGATACGTCGATCACGCGGTGCCATTGATCGGGCCGCATGCCGGGCATCACGGCGTCGTCGTGGATGCCCGCGTTGTTGACCACCACCTGCACCGGCCCGCCCTCCAGCATGCGCGCGCAGGCGGCCGCCGTGGCTTCGTCGTCGGTCAGGTCGAAGACGTGGCATTCGGCCTGGCCGCCGGCCGCGGCGATGCGCACAGCCAGGGCCTCGATGGCGTCGCGGCGTCCGTTGGCATGCAGCAGCACGGTGGCGCCGTCGCGCGCCAAGCGCTCGGCGATGGCGCTGCCCAGGGCACCGCTGGCACCGGTGACGAGGGCGCGCTTGTTCTGAAGGGTCATGGGGAAGTACCTCCGTCGGTGACGGTGTCAGGGACACCGGTCGTGATGGCCGGGCAGGCGCTCAGGGCGCGGCGTCCGGCAAGGGCGTGTTGAGAACGACCACCGCCCGCCCGTCCGCGACGGACTGGCCGTCGGCATCGAGCACGCGGAAGGCATAGAGCACCTGCTGCGCGTCGCCGGACAGGCGCTCGGCATGGAGGTGCAACGGCGCGGGGGCGTCGTCGAAGCGGGCACGATGCAGGCGCACGTTGCGCGTGCTGGCCAGGTAGCCGGCCGCGGGCGGCCCGTCACCCGTGCTCAGCAGGCCGCCGTGCAGCGCCATGGCCTGCGCCGCGAACTCGATGGCGCAGGGGGCGAGCAGGCCCGAGGCCGTGCGCATCGGATTGGCCGGGTCCGCATGGGTGGCCGTCGTGCAATGGATGGACTGCGCATCCCAGGCTTCGAGCCGGTCGAGCAGGCACATGCTGCCTGCATGGGGAATGCGCGCGGCGATGCCGCTGCGGTCGAGGGTGGCAGGCGCGGTCATGGCAGGTCCGAGATCAGCAGCACATTGGCGAAGGGCGTGCCCTGGCTCATGGGCATGGGCTGCACCGCGAAGCCCAGGCGCTGCAGCAACGCGATCCACTCGTCCAGCGTGCGGCCCCAGGTGGGCGAGACCTTGTGGCCGCGGATGCGCGTCACGGTGCGGTCCACCCACTGGCTGATGGCGAAGCCGCGGCGGCTCGCGGCATCGCCCACGCGCAGCAGCAGCCGGCCGGGCACGCCGTCACGCTCCGCGGTACCCGCGGCCAGCGCATCGCGCACCCGCACGAGCACGCCTTCCTGTGCGGCATGGTCCACGTAGTGCAGCACGTCGAGGATCACAACCACGTCGCAGGCCGGAAAGTCGGCCTCGCACATGTTGCCGCAGACGATGGTGGGCGTGGGCCGGATGTGGCCGACCGAGCGCTGCGCGCGCTCCACGTCGCGCGGCATCAGCTCGATGCCGGTGTAGCGGGCATCGGCGGGCAGCGGCGCCCAGGCGCCAGGCCAGCGGCCCTCGGCGCGCACCGCCTGGGCCGTGTGCAGCACGTTGGCGAACAGGCTCTGGCCCGAGCCGATGTCGAGCATGCGCGGCCGGCCCTCGCCGATCAGGCCACGCTCGACGATGCCGCGGAACACCGGGTCATGGCCGAGCTTGCCGCGTGCGAAATGCCAGGCGAAGTTGCCGCCCTGGCGGTAGGGCTCGGTGGCGCGGGCGTGGAGTTCGCGCCACGCGGCGTCGGAGGAAGGCGGGGTCGAGGTCACGGATGCGTTGGGGTCATGGCGCCCTCTCCGTTTGCTGGAGAGGTGCACAGGCGTAGAAGGTCTGGTGCGCCGAGCGGTTCACGCATGGCCGAGCGCATGGGGCAAGGTCACGGCGCGCAGGCCCTGGCGCGAGAACTGGTCGAGCAGCGGCGGCAGCACGTCGAGGATCACCGGCCGGCCGCTGGATGCCAGCGCCGCATGGCCATCGTGCAGCAGCAGGATGTCGCCGGCGCGCAGGCCGCGGGTCAGGCGTGCCAGCACGCGGGCCGGGTCGCGCTCGCGGGTGTCGAAGCCGCGGCGGGTCCAGCTCACCAGCTCCAGCCCCAGGCGATGCAGCACCGGGGCGAGGAAGGGATTGCGCAGGCCGGCGGGCGCGCGGAAGCAGCTTGGCCGCTGGCCGACGACGGCCTCGATCATCTGCTGCGCGCGTTCAATCTCGGCATGGAAACCGCGCGGGCCGAGCATCGAGAAGTTGTGCCGGTGCCGCGCCGTGTGGTTCTGGATGCTGTGGCCGCGGGCCACGATCTCGCGCGCCAGGCCTGGATGCGCCTGCACCCGTTCGGCGATGCAGAAGAAGGTGGCCTTCTGGCCGTGGGCGTCGAGCAGGTCGAGCACGGCCGGCGTCACCGCCGGCTCGGGCCCATCGTCGATGGTCAGCGCCACTTCGTTTCGCGCTTCGGCGGCGGCAGGCAGGCGCAGCGTGTTCTGGCCCAGCCAGTGGCTGCGCGGCGTCAGGCCGATGGCGGTGATGGCCGCATGGTTGAGCACCACCGCGCCCAGCGCCCAGGGCCAGGCACCCGGCACAAGCAGGCTCGCCCCCAGCGCGCCGGCATGCAGCACCGCACTGCCTTTGAGGAAGGGCGTGGGCTGCCAGCGGCCAGCCAGGGCACTCATGCCTTCGCCGTCCGTGCGAAGGCGGCCGACAGCAACAGCGCCAGCAGTGCACCGGGCGCCACCACCTGGCCGATGGAGGCCAGCGAAGGGATGTCGGAGATGGCGATCAGCGTGAACGAGATCACCGTCGTCAGGTTGGCCAGCATCAGCGAGGCCAGCGTGTCCTCGTCGGCATGGCCGGTCTCGCGCAGCTGGTCGAAGAAGAGCGCGTAGTTGGAGCCCACGGCCACCACGAGCAGCAGGCCCACCAGGTGCAGGATGGACAGCGCCATGCCCATGGCCGCCATCGCCCCAAGCGTGAGCGCCACGGCGGCGGCCAGCGGCTGGCACACGGCCAGCAGGCGCCGGCCCGAGCGCAGCCAGGCGCCCAGCAGCAGCACCACGGCCAGTGCGCCCAGGCCCACCTGCACGAAGGCCTCGTGCAGATAGCGCTTGTAGAGCGCACCCAGCTCCTCGCCGACCTCGGCCACCGACACGCCCGGCAAGCCCTGCAGGGCGGCGACGACGTCCGCATGCTTGAACTGCGGGCCGGGGTGCAGCGAGATCATCGCGGCCCAGCCGCCACCCGGCCGCTCGAACAGCAGCGCGTCGACCACGGCGCCGAGCGGCCCCTGGCGTGCGTCCTCGCGGCTGATCAGCGGCGCCGCGCGCGCCGCCTCGACCTGGGTCACGAAAGGTGCCAGGCGGTCGGCCGCGATGGGCAGGCCAACGGTCGCCTCTTCGAGCCGGGCACGCAGCGTGGTGGCGTCGGGCAAGGCCTCGCGCCGCTGCATCTGCAGCGCCTGGCTGGGCAGGATGCGGGCTACGCTGTCGTAGCCCAGCAGCGCGCCGCGCTCCACCAGCGGGTCGAGCCGCGCGCCGGCCGCCTCGGCCTGGCGCAGCGCCGCCTCGACGGTGTCGCCATAGGCCACCACCAGCGTGGCGCCGTCGCTGGCGCCGATGTCGCCGCGCAGTTGCTCGTCCAGCGCCTGCGATTCGCGCGAGACCGGGCTCATCGAGCTGAGACCGGCGCGCCAGAGCTGGTCGCCCTGCCACAGCACCAGCGCGAAGCCGGCGACGGCCAGGGCCATCAGCGGCAAGCGAAGACGCGGCAGCGCGCGCACGATGGCGCCGGCCGCGTGCGCCATGTAGCGGCGCAGGCCGCGGCCCGAGGCGCCCTGGGGCGCCAGCACCGGCAGCAGGAAGCGCGTCGCCACGGCCGCGGCCACCAGGCCGGCGATGGAGAAGACGCCCAGCTGCGCCAGGCCCGGAAAGCCCGAGAACACCAGCGCCGCGAAGCCCGCCACCGAGGTCAGCAGACCCAGGCGCACCGTGGGCCAGTGCAGGTCGCGCCAGCGCTGCCAGCCCGCCTGCGCCGGACCCTCGCCCGCCACCTGGCGGGCCTGGATCAGGTAGTAGATGGCGTAGTCCACCGTCTCGCCGATCAGGGTGCTGCCGAAGCCCAGCGTCAGGCCATGCACGCCGCCGAAGACCAGGCTGACGGCGGCCGTGCCCACCACCACGCCCGTGGCCACGGGCAGCATCGCGATCGCCAGCGCCCGCAGCGCGCCGAAGGCCAGCAGCAGCAGGCCGCTGACCACGATGGCGCCCACCACCGCCAGGTGGACGGCCTCGCGCTTGATGCTGTCCCGGCTCTGCACCGAGAACACGGCCGTGCCGCTCATCAGCAGGCGCGTGTCGCTGGCGCCGACCTGCGCGGCCGCCTGGGCGAAGTCGGCCTGGATGGTGGCGATGGCCTGCGCCTGGGCGTCCAGGTCGCCGCCGGCGGCGCGGGTGCTGGCCAGCAGCAGCGCGCGCGGCGCCTCGCGCGCGGCCCACACGCCGTCGACGCTGCGCGGCGCGGTGGCCGGAATCAGCGTCTCGGCCATGCGGGCGGATTCGCCCGTGGGGTCGCGCTCCAGCAGCGGCTTGAAGGCGTTGCCGCCCGGGGTGCCCAGCAGCGAGAGCGTGTCGAGGATGGCGTTGCGCAGCCCCTCGACCGTGAAATGCTCGGGCGTGACCGCGGGCGACAGCTGGTAGCGCCGGTCGAAGACCCAGGTGCCGGCGTCGCGCCACTCGCTCTGGTCGCCGTTCTGCACCTGGTCGAACAGGCCGCTCTTGCGCAGGCGCTGGCCCAGCTCGCGCGAGACGGCCGCGCGCTGCGCCTCGTCACGCCCGCCCTCGATGCCGATGAACAGCGTGCGCGAGGCCACGCCCGTCTGGATCTGCTCGATCAGCATGCGCTGACGCGCATCGGGGTGGGCGGGCAGGAAGGCCGAGAGGTCGGCGTCGATCCGGGAGCGGGCGATCACGCCCACACCGGCCGCGAGGACCAGCAGCCACAGCAGCACCACGGCCAGACGGCGCGCAGTCGGGAGACCGGCGTCCTGGGCCGGCGCGGCAGGAGGACGGCGGCTCATGAGCCGGCAGGCCCGGGCACGATGTTCATCACCGAGCGGTCGCCGCCGATGAACTCCATCTCGATGCCGCGCACGTCGCTGCCGATGCCCGACAGGCGCAGGCTGCGCACCTGGGCGGCCAGCGCGGGCAGCGTGGGCAACAGATCGAGCGTCCAGGCCTTGGCATCGCCCTTCACGTCGGCCTTGAAGTAGCGCAGCAGCGCCGGCGCGTTGCCGCTCAGGGTGCCGCGCATGGCTTCCATCATGCCCTGCAGCTCGGGCATGGCATCCAGGCTCAGGGTGCGGGTGCGGCCGCCGCGCGAAAGGATCAGCACGTTGCCCTGCACCTCCATCGACTCCGGCCGCGGCGTGAGCGTGCGGCGCACCAACTTGTCGGGCGCGGTGAAGCTGAGCACGCCGGCCGAGTCGAGCGGGCCGTCCAGGCCGCGCACGTAGCGCTGCTCGGTGAAGCGGGCCTCGCCGCTGCGGCGCTGGGCCAGCAGGGCCATCAGCTCGTGGAGGTCGAACGCCCAGGCAGGTGCCGCAAGCAGTCCGGCCAGGGCCAGCAGCAACGCGGCGCGCAGGCGGCGCACGCCGGCCAGGGCCTCACGCACGCGGCGAATCTTCGAGCCAGAAGTCATGGAAGTTGAACCAGTTGTGGGGATGGGCGCGGCACAGGTCTTCCAGGCGCCGCACATAGGCTTCGAGGGCTTCGCGGATGCGGCGTTCCCGCTCGGCGGGATCGAGCCCGCGGGCGCGGCGCGGAGGCGGGGCACCGGGATCGGTGGCGCCACTCTCCACCGCCGGCGCCGAGAAATCGGCCAGCGGCTCGAACACCACGCGGTAGCGGTTGCCGCCCAGGTACAGGCCCGCCATGAACACGGCCGGCCGGCGCAGCAGCGCGGCGAGGCGGAAGGGCCCGTCGTTGAACCAGGCCGGCTGGCCCAGGAAGTCGATCTGCACGCGGTTGCCGCGCTGGCCGCCGTCGTCCTCGCCCACGGCCAGGGTACGGTCGCCGAGCATGCCGGCCATGCGGCCGCTGTCCAGCCAGTCGCGCATTTCCAGCATGGCGGCGGGCCGGCCCAGGGCGATGATGTGCGGCCGGTATTCGGGCAGGCTGATGGCCTCGAGCACGGCGTTGATGCGGCGTGCGTTGTCGGGGTACATCAGCATGGCCAGCCGCAGGTCGACCGGCGCCTCGGCCTGCTGACGGCAGGCCGACAGGGCCTCGAAGCTGCCGATGTGCGCACCGACCAGGAAGGCGCCGCGACCCGCGCGCACATCGGCCTCCACGGCTTCGCCGCCCTGCACCTGCACGTCGAAGAGCGCCATGCGCGCGCGCAGGAAATACACCCGGTCGAGCACCGTCGACGCGAAGTTGTGCAGCAGCCGGTAGCCGTCGCGCCAGCCCGCCTTCGGCCCGATGGCCCGCGTCAGGTAGCGCCGCACATGGCGACGCGGCGTGGGCGCGAAGAGCAGGAAGTACAGCGTGATGGGATGCAGGATCAGCCGCGTGAGCGGCCGGCCGCAGCGCAGCGCCATCCAGCAGATGAAGCGCAGCGCCAGGATGTTGCTGCGCTCGGGCGCGCGGGCCCAGTCGGTGCCGGGGCGCAGGTCGTCGCCGAGGGCGCTCATTGCAAACCTCCGGCTTCGCCTGCGGTGCGGGCGCCATCGCCCGGCAGCCAGCGTCCGCTGGCGGCCACGGTGTCGCCCATGCGCACCTCGAAGCGCATGCCGGCCGCCACGCCCGTCTCGGGCTGCAGGTCGAAGACCAGATCGGCGCCCGGACGCACCGGCGCCAGGAACTTGGCCGCCGCCAGCATCGGCGCGTCGCCCAGGCGCGCGCGCAGCGACGGCACGCCGCGCATCGCCTCCAGCAGTTCGGCCAGCAACAAGGCGCCCGGCAGCAGCGGCTGGCCGGGGAAATGGCCGGCAAAGGCGGGATGGTCCTCGGGCACGCGGTGCGACAGCCGCACCGGGCTGCCGTCCGCCGCCAGTTGGGCGAGCGCGAATTCGCGCAGCTCACGACGCGTCAACTTGCCGGTGCCCACCCGCGGCAGCGCCTGCACATGCACCACGCGGCGGGGGACGAACACCGGTTCGACGCGCTCGCGCAGGCCGACGATGACCGTCGCGGCATCCACCGAGGGCGCCACCACGAAGGCCACCGGTCGCACCACGCCGTCGGCGACGTCGTCGGGCAGCCAGAAGGCGCCGTCCTCGACGCCGGGAATGCTGTTGAGGTGGAAGTCGAGGTGGCCCAGCGACGTCCGCCGGCCCGCCACGTGCACCAGGTCGTTGGCCCGGCCCAGCAGGCGGAAGCGGCCATCGCCCAGCAGCTCCAGCAGGTCGGCCATGGGCGTGGGCGCGGGAATGAAGTCGCCCGAGAAGACGAAGCGCTCGGCACCATCCGGGCCGGTCTCGGCCTGCACGCGGATGTCGCCCATCACCTCCCACACCTCGCTGCGCACCGGGCAACGGGTGGCGACCTGGCCGGTCTCGGTGCTGCCGTAGATCTCGACCATCACGCCGCCCGTGGCGCGCTCGGCCTGGGCTGCCAGTTGCGGCGACAGCGGCGCGGTGGCGGACAGCACCATGTCCACCGGCGGCACGGCCAGCCCGGACTGCAGCAGCGTCTTGAGGTGGAAGGGCGTGGTGACCAGCGCGCGCGGCCGTGGCACCGATTCCAGCGCCTGCACGATGTCGGCCGGATAGAACGGCCGCCCGGCCTCGAAGGCCGGCCCGCCGAGCATGGCCAGCAGCGCCGAGGACTCGAGGCCGTAGCTGTGCTGCACCGGCACGGTGGCCACCAGCGTCAGGCCGTCCAACGATGACAGGCCAAGCAATTGGCACAGCCGCGGCACCGCGGCGGCCACGTCGCCCACCAGCGTGCCCCAGGTCTTGGCATGCGGCTGCGGCACGCCGGTGGAGCCCGAGGTGAGCAGGCTGGCCGCGTGGCGATCGAGCGCGATGGCCGCCCAGTCGGGCATGGCGGCCAGCGGCGTGCGCGCCCCATCGGCGTCGACCTCGACGCGCTGTGCGAGTCCGGCACCGTAGGGCTCGCCGGGGTCGACCAGCGCGAAGGCCGCGGGATGCTCGGCGCAGACGCGGGCCAGGGTGTCCTCGCGCGCATCGGGCGGCAGCAGGCTGGCGTGGCCGCGCAGCAACGCCGCCGCCAGCCCGACCGAAAAGCGGTAGCGGTCGCCGCACAGGTTGACGGCCGGGCCTTGGGCCGGAAGCTTGGCGGCGACGGCCTCGACATCGGCGAGCCAGGCCAGTGCACTGATCGGCCGGCCATGACGCCAGGCCAGCGGCGCGCGCAGGTCGCGCGGGCCGAGCAGGTGGGACACGCTCATTGCTTGGCAGGCGCGTAGAAGGCGCGAACGGCATCGATCAGCCGCACGCGCTCGAACTCGGGATGCAGGCGGTAGCGCAGCAGGTATTCGCCGACGAACAGGGCGCCGACGCCGACGGGCGTGATCACGTTCGAGAACAGCGACCAGTCCTCGAAGGGCCGCAGCAGGTACACGGCCAGCGAGAGCACGCAAACCACGCAGAAGTACACCGTCCACACCGCCGTCACGCGTGCCGTGTAGTGCCGGATGTCGGGCGTGAGCGCGTGGATGCGCTGCGCAAACTGCCCGATCAAGGAGATCTGCCCCCCGCGCAACGTGCCACCGAACCAGCCGGCCAGCAGCGCGTTGATGCCCACGTGCTGCAGCACATAGAGCGGATTGGGATCACCGGCATGGCCACTCATGATCAGGGCCAGCCCGGCCAGGCCCAGCACGGCCACCACAGCCAGGCCGGCACGCCCCAGGTGCTGGCCCGCCAGCCCCATGCCGGTGAGCCACAGCGGCGCCAGCAGGACGACCACCGCCCAGGGCTCGGCCGCGTGATAGACCATCATCCAGTGCGAGGCGCCGGCATAGGCCACGCCCACCAGCAGCATCAGCGCAATGCGCCAGGCGGGCATGCCCCTTACCCGGCCTTGTTGGCGGCGACGTGGGCCGCCAGCGCGCGCAGCGAGGCGAAGATCTGCTGGTTGCGCTCGTCGTCCGAACGCAGCTGGAAGCCGTAGCGACGCGAGATCTCCAGCGCCACTTCGAGGATGTCGATGGAGTCCAGGCCCAGCCCGTCGCCGTAAAGCGGCGCCTCGGGGTCGATGGACTCGGCGGCCACTTCAAGATTGAGGGCGCTCACCAGCAGTTCGGCCAGCTCGTTCTCGAGCGGAGTGCGGTCAAAAGAGGTGGTCGAGGACAAGAGGGGCTCCCGGATGTGTAGAGATGAACCGTCGGCCACAGTCCGTACGGCAAAAGAGAAAAATTATAGGAGTCGCCCCGATGGCCATGGCCGCGGCCGGTGCGGCCGCGACACCCCGCCGCAGCCCTCGCCCTTCGGTAGACTGCCGCGGTTTTTCGCCCTGATCCGGGAGTCCCATGGCCGATCCTCTGCTGCTGGCGCGCCACGGCGCCATCGAATGCTTCCTGCTGCCCGCCCTGGCCAATCGCCATGGCCTGATCACCGGGGCCACGGGCACCGGCAAGACCGTCACGCTGCAGACCCTGGCCGAGCGCCTGTCAGGCATCGGCGTGCCCGTCTTCATGGCCGACGTGAAGGGCGACCTGAGCGGCATCAGCCAGCCCGGCCGCATCGGCGAGCGGATGGCTGCCACGCTCAAGGAGCGCGGCATCGACCTGCCCACGCCGCAGGCCTGTCCCGTGACGCTGTGGGACGTCTTCGGCGAGCAGGGACATCCGGTACGGGCCACCATTTCCGACATGGGGCCGCTGCTGCTGGGCCGAATGCTGGACCTCAACGAGACCCAGGCCGGCGTGCTCAACCTGGTGTTCAAGATCGCCGACGACAACGGCCTGCTGCTGCTCGACCTGAAGGACCTGCGGGCCATGCTGGCCCATGTGGGCGAGAACGCCAAGCAGTACACCACCAGCTACGGCAACATCAGCGCCGCCAGCGTGGGGGCCATCCAGCGCGGACTGCTGGCCATCGAATCGCAGGGCGGCGACCGCTTCTTCGGCGAGCCGATGCTGGACATCCAGGACTTCATGCAGACGGTGGAGGGCCGCGGCGTGGTCAACATCCTCGCGGCCGACAAGCTGATGAACGCGCCGCGCCTGTACGCCACCTTCCTGCTGTGGATGCTGTCGGAGCTGTTCGAGCAGTTGCCCGAGGTGGGCGACCTGGACAAGCCCAAACTGGCCTTCTTCTTCGACGAGGCCCACCTGCTGTTCAAGGACGCGCCGAAGGCGCTGGTCGAGCGCATCGAACTGGTGGTGCGGCTGGTGCGTTCCAAGGGCGTCGGTGTGTACTTCGTCACGCAGAACCCGCTGGACATCCCGGACTCGGTGCTGGCCCAGCTCGGCAATCGGGTCCAGCACGCGTTGCGCGCCTTCACGCCGCGCGACCAGAAGGCCGTGCAGTCCGCCGCCAGCACCATGCGCCCCAAGCCGGGCCTGGACATCGGCCAGGCCATTACCGAACTGGCCGTCGGCGAGGCCTTGGTCAGCCTGCTGGATGAAAAGGGCCGGCCCGGCATCACCGAGCGGGTGTTCGTGCTGCCGCCCGCCGGCCAGATCGGGCCGGTGTCGCCGGAGCAGCGCCATACGCTCATGAGCGGCTCGCTGGTGGCCGGCGTTTACGAACAGGCGGTGGACCGCGAATCGGCCTACGAGAAGCTCAAGGGCCGCGCCGCGTCGGCACCGGACGCGCCGGCGACGGCACGGCCCGACGGGACCGGCCCTGGCAGCGCTGCGGGCACGGGGACAACCGGAGGAAATGCGGGCCAGGCCGAAGGAAGCTTCCTGAACGATTTGCTCTTCGGGACGACCGGGCCGCGGGGCGGCCGCAAGGACGGTCTGGTGCAGACGCTGGCCAAGTCTGCGGTGCGCACGGTGGGCACCAATGTGGGCAAGGAAATCCTGCGCGGCGTGCTCGGCGGCATCTTCGGCGCCAAGAGCCGGCGCTGAGACAGCCGCCTGCTGCTCGCAGTGCCGCGGCCGCATTGCGGGCGCCGCGGCGCGACGGGGCGCACGGCGATGTCACCGGCATCCGATGCCGGCTCCTGCGGCGGCAGACGACCTCAGTAGGTCGGATAGCGCACGGCGTCTTCTTCGGCGTAGCGGCTGCGGCCGACCATGAAGCCGACCAGAACGGTGCCGCACACCACGCCCAACATGAATCCTGCAATGACCATCAACATGGCGCGTCTCCATTCGTTGTGAGGGAAGCCCTGGCGGCCGCCGTCGGACGCCCGCCGTGCTTCCTGAATGTGACGATACCGTGATCGTCCCTGCGCAGCGATGGGAGTTAACCCAGTGTTAACAACTCCGACATGCCCGTCGGCCAAGGCCGCGCAGACGGGTCGGCGGCCACGCGCGGCGCGCCGATCTGGCGGTTCAGTCCGCCGTCATGGCGCGATGGGATGATGCGGAAGCGCTCCCTGTGCGGCCCATGCTCCCCTCCCCCAATACACCCTCCAAGCCTTCGCCGATCGGCTTCGGCCGCGCCCTGCTCTTCTGGCTCAAGCTCGGCTTCATCAGCTTCGGGGGACCGGCGGGGCAGATCGCCATCATGCATGCCGAACTGGTGGAGCGCCGGCGCTGGATCAGCGAGCGCCGTTTTCTGCATGCCCTCAACTACTGCATGCTGCTCCCCGGCCCCGAGGCACAGCAACTGGCCACCTACCTGGGCTGGCTGATGCACCGCACCTGGGGCGGCATCGCGGCAGGCCTGCTGTTCGTGCTGCCCTCGCTGGTGCTGCTAATCGGGCTGTCGTGGGTGTACATGGCCTTCGGGCAGCAGCCGCTCGTCACCGCGATGTTCGACGGCATCAAGCCGGCGGTCACCGCCATCGTGCTGCAGGCGGGCTGGCGTCTGGCGGGCCGCGCACTGCACAGCCGTCCGCTGATGGGCATCGCTGCGGCGGCCTTCATCGCGATGGCGGTCCTGCACCTGCCTTTCGTGCTCGTGCTCACCCTGGCGGCACTGGCCGGGCATTGGGGCGGAAGGCGCTGGCCCGGCGCTTTCCAAGGCCGGGGGGCCCATGCAGCGGCGGCGTCCGGCGATGCGCTGGCGCCCGCCGCCTGGATCGACGACCACAGCCCGCCCCCGGCGCACGCCCGCTTCTCGCGCGGCCGGATGGTCCGTGTGGTAGCGGTGTGCGTCGCCCTCTGGGCTGCGGGCATGGCCGCCGCCATCGCCATTGGCGGACTTCAAGGCACCCTCGCGCGCATGGGCTGGTTCTTCACCAAGGCGGCCTTCATGACCTTCGGCGGCGCTTACGCCGTCCTGCCCTATGTGTACCAGGCGGCCGTCGAGCACTACCACTGGCTCTCGGGCCCGCAGATGATCGACGGGCTGGCGCTGGGAGAGACCACGCCCGGCCCGCTGATCATGGTGGTGGCGTTCGTGGGCTTCGTGGGGGGCTGGAACCAGCTGGCACTGGGCCCGGACCTGCCTTTCCTGGGCGGCGCAGTGGCAGCGGTGGCCGTGAGCTTCTTCACCTTCCTGCCGTCGTTCCTGTTCATCCTGGCAGGTGGCCCGCTGGTGGAGTCGACCCGCGGCCGCCTGGGGCTGGCCGCGCCCATGGCGGCGATCACGGCGGCGGTCGTGGGCGTGATCGCGCAGCTGGCCCTGTTCTTCGCCGGTCATGTGCTGTGGCCCGAGGGACAGGGCTTCGATACCGGGGCTGCGGTGCTGATGGTGCTCGCCGCCTTTGCGCTGATCCGGTTGAAGTGGGGCGTCATGCCGGTGCTGGCGGCAAGCGCGGCAGCAGGACTGGCGCTGCGGATGCTGGCCTGAGCAGACGGCCGCGCGGGCAATCGGATCGACGAAGGCGCCACCGTACAATCCGCGCCCGCCGCTCCAAAGCAAAAAGCCCGCACTGGGCGGGCTTTCTGAGCAGCCTGGTGACGACCACCAAGTGCTTCGTTTGGCTCCCCGACCTGGGCTCGAACCAGGGACCTACGGATTAACAGTCCTGTAGGCGATCCGGCCGGGGACCCGCATGGTTCCTTGAGGTGCTACTTACGGGTGCCTAATACTCCTCCCGGACTCACTCCCTATTCCCGGGACTTTTTTGTGCAAAAGCCGGGGATCAATCACTGGATATTTGGCAGGCCGGGAGTGCCGCACATGGGCAATTTCTTGCCGTCAGCGTCGCCACTCCACCCCGCCGCGCCTTCCACGTTCCGAGGCACGAGAGGCCCTGGGCCTCGACGACGGATGCTGCGCAGACTGTGACCTTACATAGCGGCGGTCGATGTGAAGGGTGGAGCAACTGCTATCGTGCAGCATGACCACCACTCGCACCATCGGACCGCTGCACTTTGAAGACCTAGACCCGAAAAGATTCGAGGACCTAGTGCGACAGTTGGCCTACCAGTTCAAGCCTTGGCGGAGGCTTGAAGCTACCGGCCGATCCGGCAGCGATGATGGATTTGACGCGCGAGGCTATGAAATTTTTAGTCTGGGGGAGCAACAAAATTCCCCAATCGGCGAAGGCGCAAGCCTCGAAGAGCAGGTGTCCCTAGAAGAGGGTTTGAATGACAGGCTTTGGCTCATACAGTGTAAACGCGAGCGCGCAATTGGGCCCAAGGCATTAGTCAAGTATTTAGATGACACTGTGCTCGGACCTTTTGAGCGTCTGCACGGACTCGTGTTCACCGCGGCTTGCGATTTTTCAAAGGCGGCTCGCGACGCCTTTGCGGATAAGTGCCGAGACATGGGTCTGGGAGAGTGGCACTTATGGGGGAAGGCTGAGCTGGAAGACAGACTCTTTCGCCCTGAGAACGACCACCTCTTGTTTGCCTATTTCGGGGTTTCCTTGACTATCCGCAGGCGCTCACAACGGACTGAGCTACGAGCCCGCTTGGCGATGAAAAGGAAGGCGTACAGGGCGTTGAACGACGTTCTAGAAACACCGATTCTGCTCCGCTCGCCTGAGGCCTTGGCGTACCCTGACACTGGCGACCTTGCCAGTTTCAAGAAGAACCCCCTGTGGATGATGTGGCCCTACCGTGGCATCTCACATGCTGGCCTCAAGTTCTGCGTGCAGCGCAACTTTGCCTTCCTCTCCGATGACGGCCGCTCGTGGGACGCCGCAATGGCGGTGAACGAGGTTAGAAGCAGGACACATGAGGACCCTTGGATGGGCGTAGAGCAAGACGGCAAACATCGGCAAGCCATCTATGAATTTTGGTGCAATATTCCGGAGGCAAATAGGGCATGGCTAGAACTCATTGGACTTGTGTCATTCGACGACATCTTAGATATCGACGAGCTCGGCGACGAGTACGTGCAGACACCTCATGTATACGCGCTGTTCGAGGCAGGAACGGACGGTCCATTTGCAGGCTATACCGCGGAGATCGCGACGGTCAGTCAATGGAGCCCCCGCTCCTTCTATGCGACCACAAGAACAGACGGCCGCATCAAATACTTTCCGGCTGAGTTTCGCGAGCCCAACGACGGGCAGCAATAATAGGAGGAGCCAGCCTACTGCGCCCTTCGCAAATTTGCGGTTGACCGTATCGGCGGGCACACGCCCAGCGCATCACGATCCCGTCTGATTGGAGTCAAATGCCCCGTTCTGCTCACCTCATCGACGCACCGTCCGGGACACCGGCGGACATCCAGCGCCACGCGGAGGGTCGCTTCCTGCGCGAGCTGGAGCGCCTCCTCGGCGATGATCTAGCACCTGCCCTACGTGCCTTCGAGGCCGCCCAAGCCAGCAGCGCGGAAGATCTAAGCAAGGACGAGATCCGGCTGGCCAGCCGATGGGGGAACGCGTACGACAAGGCGCGACAAGCAGGCATGCGCGACCTCGGAGCCATTGGCGAGGCCTACTTCGCCGTGCGACTTGACACCTGACCGCGGCG
This sequence comes from Pseudacidovorax sp. NFM-22, assembly GCF_021401245.1. GTDB lineage: Bacteria > Pseudomonadota > Gammaproteobacteria > Burkholderiales > Burkholderiaceae_C > Xenophilus. The sequence goes on along the minus strand of NZ_JACBFY010000008.1, from coordinate 226,521 downwards.
CACCTACTTTCTTAGCAGGAGCACGCATGCAGCTACAGAACACAGGCATCCTGCAGAGCCTCGACGCCGCGCTGATTGACTCGGGACGCCGCGCCCTCCCGCCAGCCGAAGAAGGCAGCCCCGAGCGAGTCGCCGTGCAAGTTACATCGCTGCTGATCGGAAGGGTGTGGATCACCTATCGCCTGACCAGGGGAAGTTTGCACGGCAATCCCGTCTGGCTCTGGCAGCCGATCTACGCAGAGCTTGGGGCGGATCGCTGACAGCCCTTTTTCTACCGCACGAATTCAGCGACGCTGCTAGTCAGGTCGCCCGCTCTTCACGCGCGTCAAGGGCTGCGTGCACAGCCCGCCAATGCCACACCTCATTCCCACCGCGCTTGCCTTTCCAGAGTTCGAAGGTGACGCTTACCAGTCCATGACTCTGGGTTCGCACCCAGATAGCCACAGGCGTGGGCTGCCCTGAACCGGGATATGGAAGCAGCCTTCCTGCGCTGACGACAGCGTCGGCGGAAAGGCTCCGCAGGATTCCCTCGTCGGTCATCTATCTTCACCTGTCGAAACCGGTTCTAGCCGGAACCGCTTTCGCACGACCTTCGCAGCGCTCTGGAGCGCGTAGACGTCAGGGTCAGGGACCTCAAAGCTGGGCTGAACCAGCCAATCCCCAGAACCGTCTGGGCACCTCAGGACCGCGAACGCCGCGTAGGCAGCCATGTCGTCGCGCTTCCGCCTCCTCACCTCCGTGCGCACAAGCTCGACCAAATCTTTGGCTGGCAGGGTCGGAAGAGACGACGGGGGCGAGACCATCCATGCATTGTCCTACATCGGACCGGCGAGCACCGCCGGCAATGAGATCGCGCCGGCGGCAGCTGCGGTGCTTCAATGGGCGCCTGCGGCCTCCGTGCATGCACTCAGCGCGGCGACGAGTTCGGCTTCATAGCCCTCCCGCAGCAACAATTCAGCCTGTGCCGCGGCGACCCAGCGATCAACGTCGACGCCCACGCGCAGCGATTCCGTGGGCATGGCGGGCCGCTCCGGCTCTTTCGCGCGGCACTCGACCGGCACAGGCACATTGACGCGCACCGGTGCGCCGGCCACGCATCCCGCCAGCAGGGCCGCAGACAGACCAAGGGCCGCGGTTCGCCTCATGGCGCTGCCCTCCCCCGCGTCCAGCTGTCGACTCGCGCCTGTGCACTCGCGCAGACGTCGCCCGGCACGCTCGCTGGCGTCGACAGGATGAGCTGCGCCATGGCCTCCTGCTGCCGGCGCCGCTGCGCCGCAGTGTCCTGCGCCGCCTTCGCGCGCCGGCCGCGCTCGTCGGCCAGGTCGCGGAGGTCGGCGACCCCATCGCTGCAGGCCGATGCATCGGCTCGCGCCGAGTCGCGTTCTCCCGTGGTGCGCGTAGCCGCGTCCCGCGCATGCAGCCAGGCCGCGCCCAGGCCCGCATTCGCCGCCAGGCTGACCACTAGGGCCAGGGCCAGCACGTGTAGTCCGGAGATCATGGCGAGCCAAGCTCGCTAGGCAAAGGATCGTCTGCCGCTGCACCTGGCAGCATCGGTACATCGTCGCCCGGCTCGTAGACGGTGTAGGTGATGCCGTTGCAACGAATCTCGATGCAGTTCTCGGGGTAGGGCTCGGACGGGCGAAGCACCCCGTCCACTTCGATTGCAGGGATGACGATCATTTGTGAAGCGTGGCCGAATAGCCCGTGATGGTGAGAGAAGTGGCGGTTGAGCCGGGGATTGCGATGATCTCCATCGTGAATGCCGCCGAGGTGTCTAGTGCGCGATCCGACGCACGCACCGCCTGCACAAGGGCATCGCCACGGGAATTGAGACCAAGATGACGCTGATCGCTCGCGCTGATGTTTCGCATCGTGTGGCGATAGCTGAGTTCAGCGGAGGGATTCGCCGTGGACGTCAGCGACATCACCGTAATGCCGCCGATCTTCGTGCCGATGATTGTCGTAGCGCCTCCGTTGGTGGCCATCGTGCATTGGAATTCAAGCTCGATGCGGCCCGTTGCTCCCATTACGCCGCCCGGAACATTGAAGGACGCCAATGAAGTCTGGGCGGTGGTCCCGGTCAGGCTCAGAATGGTCCCGGCTTGTGCCAACCGAACCGATCCCCCGACCGGGTTCCATTGGGTGCCGCTCCAGATAAAAGGTTGGTTCCAGTCTGTGATTAGAACCTGCGTGCCCACCGCCAGGCCCGCCGTCGAAAGGGCAAAAAGCGCTGCCCAGGTCATCGCGCCCAGGTAGGGCGGTTGGTTTCGGATGAGTCGCATCAGCTGATCTCCGACATACGGGCGGTGCCGGTGGCACTGCTCCACAAGCCGCAAATGGGGCCTTGGTAGTCACCCGGGCCGATGATGAGCGTGTCCCCCGGATTGACGGTCAAGGTGTAGTTGGTGGTCGTAGCGCCAGAGGTAGCGAACAGCAGGTAAAGCAGTGCGGTGCTGTCGTTCGTGATGATCAGCCCAAGGCGTGAGGCGTTCAGCGGGCGGATGGTCACGCTCGTTGCAGAGCCGGCTACCGTGTAGCTGGAGGCAACCTGGGAAGCAGCGGGCACGGTGCTCAACGCGGCAGACGAGCCGCGGAAACCCAGGGCCGTGGGCAACCGGCCCGCGATCAGGTTCAGCAGGGACGACAGCCGCTTCATGAACGACATGTGCGTGCCGTCGACGCCATCGCCCGTGGCGCCGACATCGTTCTGCTTGCCGAACGCGGTAGCTAGTGCATCGTCCGACGCAACCGTCATGCTGAGGGAAGCAGCTGCCGTCTGCACCCCCCGCGCTGCCGGCAGCACACCGAGCAAGGTCAGCAGCCGCACAGCAACCGTCCCCAAGGTGGTTTCCGTCGCAGCGCCCGCCGGCAGCGGCAGCGCGGCGGCGCTCACCGGTTGAGTGACGCCCGACCCGTCGACCGGCGTCCGGCCGCCGGCGACCAACGCCGGCACCTTGGCGCTCAGCGCTGCCAGCGTTGCCTCGCTCGCCCGGGTGCCGAGCGTCGCCTCCGTCGCTCCACCCGTGGAGCTCCCGCCGCCGGCTGCAGCGAGGTCCAGGTACTCGACGCCAAGCGGGGCCCTGGTCTCACCGCGGCGCCCCACCCGCATCGACACCGGGCCTTCGACCAGAAGCCGCGGCACATTCGCGCTCAGCCCCGCCACGGTGGCCCAATCGCCACTCTCGCGCGCGAACTGGACGTCGACGTAGCCGGCCGCCGGCAACGTCTCACCGTCGCCGCGAACGAGCACCAGCTCGATGCGTGCACCTTTCGCCAAGGCCAAGGGTGGGCTCCATGCGACGTTGGTGGCGGGGGCCAGGATCTGGATAGTCATGATGGTTCCTTTCGACTGAAGGTTCAAAGGGAGCGGGCCAGCACGCGGTACGCGCGATCCGTCAGCATCCGGCGCTCGGCCAGCTTGAGGCGGGCTGCTCCGTTGATGCGGCCCGTCACGGTGTAGACATCGCCGGCCTCGGCCGCCGGCAGGCAGGCCTTGTATTCGGCGAAGAACCAGCAGGCGGTGAGCGCCGCGTGGAAGGGCTCGCACACCAGCTGCGGCCGCTCGACGTAGTCATAGCCCAAGGCCTTGCCTGCAGCGACATAGGCATCGCGCCAGGTCAACTGGATCAGCCCCCGCCCATGGAAGCCCTGGTACCGCAACTGGCTGAGGGCCGAGGGGTTGCGGAGGTACTGCTCGGCGCGGTACCCGCCCTTCACGAAGAGGCTGGGATACACGGCACGCAATCGATCCGCCGTCGTGTAGTACAGGTCTTCCTCGACGCTGGCCAGCGGGCCGGCCTTGCCTTCAGACTCGATGCCCACCTGGCCCAAGAACACAGAGATGGCCCGCGGGGAGGCGATGCCGAAGCGGGTCATGCCGTCAGCGAGATGAGGGGCAAAGCGAGCCGCATTCGCGGCCGTAGCGCCGGTGCAGGCGGCGAGGTTCAGTGCATCGATCATTGGTGCTCCAGAGGTGCGAGGTCGGTGGCGACGGCTGGCGTTCGGTCTCCCGCCCAGGCGCGGCCGCTGGCCAGGAGGCCGAGCAGAATGGCGGCCGCCACGGCGATGGAGTCCCACCACGGCCAGCGTCCGTACATGGGGGAGAGACCCGAGGCGAAGGCCGCCCCGATGTAGCCCGCGTATTCGGCGCGCACCATCCAGCGCGCACCCCACATCGCGTTCAATCGGCAAATGCTGATGCCGACGATGGCCGCGCACACGGCCAGGTTGGCCAGGGCGAACAGGTACGTTGCGGACGGCATCATTGCGGGCCTCCTTTCGGGCCGCCGCGCAAGAGGTCGAGCAACCCCAGGCATGCCCGAAGAACACGGTTGAGAACGGACGGCCATCGGTCGCCCACGAACCCCACCATCAGCGCGATAGGCGCGAGGAGCAGCCGCTCGTTCAGGTCGGGGTAGTAGGTGCTGGCCCACGCGGCCAAGCCGGCCGTGAGCAACACGGCCAGCCCGCACACGCGCGTGAAGAACCAAACCGCAGCTCCGCGCGATGTGCGCTCGCGCCTTGCCACGGCGAAGCTGGCTCCAATCGAGGCGGCCGCGAGGATCACGATGTAGGGCCCGACCACTGCGGCGACCTCATCGCTGAAGACCAGTGCGGCCAGGAACACGCAGAGCCCGACGATGTCGGTCACCGAGGTCTGTTGAGAGACAGGGGGCATTGCGTCAGACCTCCAGCACCACGATGGGCAAGGCCGGCGCCTCGCTCTCGATCAGCCCGTCGCGCACGAAGACGGACTGCCCTTCCGTGGCGACGCCTCTGGCGATCAGGACACCGCCGCCAGGAAGCTCCAGCGTGACGCGGCCCTCGGCGACGACCTGCACCGTCGCCACCTGTAGCGGCGGATCCGGAAGCACCTCGGCCAGGGCGCGAAAAATGTTGCGGGGCAAGGTCAGTCCTCCAAGTGGGTTTCGAGAGTGATCGACTGGCGCAGCCGGGGGCGCCGCCAATCGAGTGACATGGACCGCACCAGGCCCAATCGCTCCTGGCCGGCATCCACATAGCGCACCAGCTGATTCGGGAGGATCAGCCCGGTCTCCGGAAGGACCTGAAGCGAAAGCGTGACCAACGCCTGCGGCCCCGTGTCGGCCAGCACAGGCAGAGCCCTCTGGCGGGCGGCATCGGCATGCGTGATGAGCGAATGGGTCACCATGGGCGCCACATTGCTGCCCGCCGTCCCAGCCCTCGTCACTTGGCCCAGGACGCCCGCCGCGGTAGTGCCCGCAACGAATACCCGGTCGTAGTCGGCCTTCTGCTGCCACTCCACGCCTTCAACCTGCACAGCAGCAGCCGGCAGCTCGAAGTCGGGCGCAAGCTCTGACCAGGCCCACGGCGCTGCCGGATAGCGAGGCAGCACGCGCAACGTCTGCTCCGTACGGTGCGGCTGCACGATGGCGCCGGCGGCCTGGGCGATGTCGAGTACGCCCGCGATGTAGGTGCCCTGCAGTGACCAGGTGTCCGCCGGCACCAGCCAGTCGGTGCCGCCGAACTCGACCGCCCATCCGATGCCCACCCCGTTATCGCTGAGCACATGCCCGAGCAGCTGCTGGATGGTGAGCGCCGACGAAGCGACGTGGTTTCGAACGGGCGAGTAAGGCGCATCGAGGCGAGCCGCACGGCCGCGCCCGCTCACTCGGATCTGATCGCTGCCGAAGCGTCGCTCCCGGCCGCGTTGCTCGATGCACAGCCGGAACGCGGTTCCGTTGACCACCGCCAGCACGTCCAACGGCGCCCGAGGGTCGGCCGGCGTCACCACGGGCAGGTATCGACCCGGCACCTGCGCAGACCATTGCCAGTCCCACGAATCGGCGTCGAGGTTGAGGCCAAAGCCCGTCGCCGGGATGGGCTCGCTGGTATCCACCCGGGTGAGCACGATGCTGTTCTTCACGGCATAGATCCTTCGAATGGGCACAACCACCGTGCCCGCAGGTGGCTCCGGTGAGTGCCGCTCACAGATGAAGAGCAAGTCTGGCGATCCGGTCCAGGCTTCAGCGAACAGCAGCTCCGCAGACGGCAGGTAGCAGGGATCCTCAGGTTGCGGGCCCGGCCGGATCCAGATGCCGGCCGGCGGCCGTCGCGCATCTTGGAAGCGCCCCACAGCTCCGATCTGCAGCGGGTGCGCGGGACCGATGGGCGCGAGGAGCGAGACGGCGCGAGCGAGCGCAGGACCGGCAGTACTCCGCCAGCGTCCGCCCCGCTCATCCGCCCGCTGGAAACGAAAGTCGTGCTGCTCGCCTCGACCGAGTGCTCCCTGGAAGCGCGCAGACCGCCAGGCGGATGCGCCAAGGGCGCGCTGAAACCGCGAAGCCCCTCGACCACCGAGCGCGCTTGCCTGTCCCGCTCGAACGGTGGACAGATCGCCGGCGGACACTGCTGCCGCGAAGCGGCCAGACAGGCGACCTGACAGGGGCTGCGCCGCCTGGGAGAGATCCACCACGCCATGCAACTGCCTGCCTGACGGACCTGCCGCATCGCGCACGCCGTCAGCACGCTGGGCGGACTGCTGAAAGCGGACCGCCGACTTGCCGACCAGCGGCCGCTCCGTGTTGGAGAGATAGCGGACGCCCCCCGAAAGCGTCGGACGCAATGCGACCAGCGCACCGCCCACGGCATGCACCACCTGCACGCGCCCAGCAAGCGCGGGGAGCCTGAGCGCGATGAAGCCACCGACCGTCGCATCGCCACCCGGCGGGGCGCCGTCATCGCCGAAGACAAGCTGCCCGTCTGCTGCGGGCGCCTGCTGGAAGAGGAGGTCCACGGCTGCCACATCGTCACGCCATCAAGAGGTCAACGAGACGAACCAAAGCGCCCGCATAGAGCCGCGTCGGCAGCTCGGCAGACGCTCCCTGGATCTTGATCGGGCCAGCACCGCCAGGCCCCGTCACGTCAGCATCCCAGACCCAAACATTCGCGCCGGTCACGCAGCGGCCCCAAACGGCATCCCCTTGCGCCATCACCAACGCTCCCGACGCATCCGCCGGCACGTAGACCAGGTGATGGTCAACAAGGGATGTCGCCGGCTTGGCCAGAACGATGGTGGCCAGAGCGACAGCGGAGCCCGCAGCCGCACCAGGATCCGGTCGCGGCCCAGAGAACAGGGTGATGAAGGCGGAGGCACTGCCTGCATCCAGCAGCGACGCGATGCCCGCAAGGATCGCGTCGCTCACGTCGACGGAGAAGTCGAGCGCGCTCACGCCATCACCTCCGGCTGCAGGTTGTCTGCGACGACTGCACGAAAGTCGTGCTCGAAGTCATATGCAATGACGGTGTACGCCTCCCATTCTTCGACCCATAGGAACTCGTAGGCGCCCGTCACCGCATCGCTCCACGTCTCAGCCACGAGCAGGCCGTCGCGATCCCGAATCAGCCTGACGCGGCGACGCACCGGGACGTTGGTGGGATCGGCCTTGCGCTTGACGGTCCCACTGATCCGTCCTCGCGCTTCTGCCGAATAGAGGAAGTTCGGTCGCGCAGCGAGCGGCCTCGTGACGTCGAAGGCCGCGACTGAAGGCGCGTACGCCCCCAGCGGCAGAAACGGCGAGTCAGGCGGTGCCACAGGGCCGCCGATGGGGTTCAGCGCCAGGGAGTCCTGCGTGTACACCTTGCGAGCAACAAGGCTCTTGAAGTAGGCAGTGCTGTTGTAGACCCGCAGGCCGACTTCACCAGCTCCGAGGTATGTGCTGTCGGTTCCGGTGAGCCGCAGCGTACCGTTGACCCACACCGAGTATTGGTTTCCCACCCAGCGCACCCTCATGGTGTTGAGGTTGCCGACGTTCGCCCCGTGTGCGGCGCTCACCATCGGCGTGTAAGAGCCGCTGCCGCCGTTGTCGCCCCGAGCGATTGCCACCGCGGTCGCGTTCATGAACACGCCGTAGGCATAGGAGTCGTTTGCGTTGGACCAGCCTGCCGTGCGCAGGACGATCCCAGCCTCGCCTCCCGCCGGCACCAACTCGCACGTCAGGTCCACATCGGCGAAGCTGACATGCGGGGTGAAGCGGACCTTCACGTCCGTGCCTGACACCCCCAAGGCGAGCGTGTCACCTCCCCCGCTCATTCCGTAGGTGGGACTGCCCGTGCTGTAGGTCGTGCCATCGCTGGTTACACCGTCACTCCAGTCGCGGTCGACCATGGTTTCACCGGCCATCAACCGTGGGGCCGTGACGGTCATAGACGACGGCCCAGGCCACGCCACGCCCGGGAAGCCGTCCTCGTACAGCACCGACCAATCCGCGCCGTTGTCCGACCAGTCGATGAAGAACGAGAGCAGAAACGGCAGCTGCGAGGCCGTTGAGCCCAGACGCACGTCCGTTACGTTCTGGGGCGAGCCACCGAAATCCCACTGCAGAACCGCCGAGATGGGCAGCACGCAGGTTGTTGCGGTGCTCGCGTCCTTCAACGACGCCAGAGTCCCGCTCACAGGCGAGGCATCGGCCGTCAACACGGCAGATCCGTCAACCCGCGTGGCCCCGGCCAGCAGTTGAAACTCGGAGAGCGCGAAAACGCGCCCACCCTCATAGGTGGTGAATGTCCGGGCGCGCCAGTAGCGATGTGCGGCCATCTCAGCGCCACGGCCCCGTGATGTCGATCATCACCACACCCATGCCCCCGTTCACGTCTTGGGCACCATAGGTGTTGGAGACCGCCACGGACAAGAGCTTGCGCCCTGTCAAAGAGCCAGTGCCGGGAATCTTCGCCCGGTACCCCAGCGTCGCGTAGACACCCGCGTGGGGGACGTGGTAGATGCCGGGAATCGATGCGCGCGGGGCGTAGTCGCTGGTATTGCCGATGGCGTACTGCCGGAGATAGCGCTGGGAAAGCCGCATGCTGCCGTCAATGGGGCTTGGGAACGTCCCCAAAACCTGGTCAGCGCCAGAAGTCGCCCCCTCACTTCCGATGTACGCGCGGCTGTAGGCCTGCCAGGAGGAACCAAAGCCACTCCAACTCCGCGGCATGAACAGTCCTGCGCCGTCGCTGCTGCTGAACGTTCCGTAGTGGGGGTAGCTCTGCCAGGAGTCATCCGGGTTGCCAGAGATGGCGCAGCAGAAGACGTCACCACTCGGGCGCAGCGCCACCATGTCGCCGAATCCACGGACGCCGGCCGCGACGTATTGCGCATCGGACGGGCTGCTGCCCGTACGGGCGGCGAGCGCCATGAAGAACGCCCGCAAGTCCCCCCACAGGGTGTAGCGAACGGGATTACTGTTCGCAGAATAGGACTTGGCCCAGCGCAGGCCTCCAGAGACTTGGGAGTTGAGGGGGAACTGGCCGGTGCCGATGTCGATGCTCGACATGCTCTCGAATCCCACCGCTCGTGCCACCTGAGGGTCGGTGTCATCCACGCGCAGGACGCATCCCGTGGTCGCCGGATCGTTGGACTTGTATGCGGCCTTGTTTGTGTCCGCGTAAACCTTGCTCCAACCGAGCGGCGCAATCTTGAACGTGATGCTCCCGCTGGCCGCACCATCCGGAGCCGCGGTGGCGAAGGTCACGGTGCCGGCCGTCTTGCCCGTGACTCGCTGCTCGCCATTCAGCGCTGCGACGCTGCTTCCGGCGACCACGATCACAACATCGGCCTCCGCTGCCGTGCTGCCACTGAACGCCAGCGTTGCGACCCCGCCGCTGACAACCAGGCTCGTGGCGTTCATCAAGCCGAAACCCGTCACAAGGAAGGCATCGAGCAGCGCGATCAGCGAGCCCGCCTGCCCAGTGAGCACGGGCGCACCGGCCATGTCGCTGTGGACGAACTTAACCGAGGTGTCGACAACAGAGGTCATGGTGATAGATCAGAGAGGGTTGTCGATGCCGCCACGCACGAGCAGCTCGAAGGCGTAGTCCTCGCCCACGGCGGGACCTTGTTTGATCGTCCGGGCGAGCCAGATCGGCGCCATGGCGCCCACCGTGTTCTCCCTCACGATGTTTCCCGGCACCCATCCGCCACCCCAACCGGCCTCGGGGATCGTGAAGTAGGGCTGGCCGGTGCTCGGGTTCATCGGCGCAGTGGTGCTGTTGATGTTCCCGGTACCCACTTCGCCCACGTGCTCACCGATGATGCGGAAGGACGTGTTACTCGTGAAAAGCAGGACCCAGCGCTCGGTGACGGCTCCCGCGTTGGTCACCACGATGGGATGCTCGGCATGGTTGTAGGTGCCGGTCGCAGGGTTGCCCACGATGACATCCGAGAAGGTCACGCCATCCCAGTTGGCCTGGTCAAACACAACCGAGACGCGCGCGCGCATGTCCCCGAAGAGCAGCGCGCTCGACACGTAGGCGCCGAGCGGATACACGTGAGTCAGCGGCTGGGTGAAGGTGAGCGTCCCGTCGATCTGCGCGTCACGCACCTGCAGCATGTCTTCGATTCGGTGCTCGATGCGCACTGGCTGGCTGTAGCCGGAAACGTCGGTCCACGTCAGCACCCCGGCGTCCAAGTCAACCGAGTAGCCGGAGTTGATGGTCTGGCCATCGTTGCCGATCACTCGAACACGCGACAACCTGGTGCGCCCCACGTCGACCGTCCCACCGTTGACGGCATTGGCCGGAGCAGTGGTCGCCGCATGGCCCACGACGACGACGCCGCCGGCGCGGAAGATCGGCACACGCCCATCGGTGGGCAGCCGCACTGGGTCCATGCCGAGGATGCTCGGATCAATGGGCAGGTAGGCGTAGGCGACCGCGTTGTAGCGGAGCGTCTCCTGCTGGATCAGGTCAATGAAGGCCTCAGCAACCCCAGGAATGCCAAGAAAGGACAGATCGGCCTGCCCCTGGCCCGCCGCGCCCGTTGGAGACACGCCCACGAGCACCGCCACGCCCGTGTTGTAGTTGACGCGCCCTTTGATGCGGCTGCTGTTGATGTAGCCGTTCGCATCTGCGGTCACGTTGAACGTGGTCCCGTCCATCATGGTGCCCAGCACCGACATGCTGCCGGGACGCAAAGGCGCGGTTGGCACGCGGAAGGTCACCGCGTAGGTACTGAAAGGGCTATCGCTGCCGTTGACCGGAGCGCCTGCCACGCCTCGCCAGTCGGTGACCTGCGGGGCCGTTCCGCGCTGCCAGCTGTTGAGCACCACCTCGCCCTGCGCGGGTGTCATGGTGCCCACCGTGGTGCCGATGCCCGTGGCGGGCGATGGTGCGACCTGCACGCTGCCGTCGGCCTTGACCACGTAATCGCGGCCACCCTGCCGGAACCTTGCCCCCGAGAGGCTGAAGGCATTCGCGACGTTGGTCCGCAGATGCAGCGCGGTCATGTCGGCGGACAGGATGTCGCTGCCTGCAGCCGAGGTCGTGGCGTAACGGGCCTTCGCCGTCGCCCCGAAGCTGGCTCGCAGGACGGAGCCCAGGGCGACCATCGCCGAGGGAAGTTGCCGCGCCGTTGCTGCGCCGGCGGTGGGTCGAATGTCAATGAGCGCCATGGGATCAGCCTCCGACGTTCTGCCAGAGAGGAGGTGCACCATCCCAGTACTGGAAGGTGTGGAAGCCCGCGACCTGCTGCACAGCGGGCGCGGGGAGATCTGTGCTCGACGCGAGCGTGATACGCCCGGTGGCGTAGTTGATGGAGCCCACCGTCACCAGGTAGTCGCCGACATGGAGCTGCATCGCACCTGCGCCGTCGTCGGTGACAAGCCGCTCTGTCGTTTCCCACAACACGGCTGGGGTCACAAGGTAGGTGCCGGTGAGCGCGCAGGGGATGGTCAAGGCGACGGAGCCAGGCTCAACATCGCTCACGCCCAGTTCGATGATTCCGCCCGTGGCACTCACGTCTGCCTGGGTAACTGCCCGGGTTGCCAGCGTCGACTGGATCGGGGTGCCGGGCGCCGGCAGCTCGTTGGGCGTCAGGCGGTAGACGCCACGTGCGTAGTTCACACTGCCGGTGGCGTCACCGATCAGGCGGCCGGCGCCATCATCCGTCGCAACGCGGGTCGCTCCGTTGTCGTCCCAGGTGATGCTCAGTCCGTGCGGCTCGATGGCTTTCGGCCCCGGTTCGAGGCTTGACGCTCCGGCGGTGTTGAAGGGCCAGTACAGCTTCCCGTCGTTGTCGAGCTGCAGCGCATCGGTCCCGCGGCTCGCTGTCGGGTCGACCCAGGTGTAGATGATGGCGCTCCCCACGTCGGGCAAGGCCCCCAGCGTGACCGACACCGTACCCGTGGTGAAATTCAGGTTCCCCGCGCCGTAGCCCGACTCCTGGCCCCTCAGCGCGCCGTCTCCCTGCTCTCGCAACACGTACCAGCGGCCCTGCGACATGTAGCTGACCGCCAGCGTTCCGCGCTGCGGCGCCGGCTGGATCGTGCGGACGTAGTTCAGGGCGCGGTTTGCAGCAGTGACGACGAAGCCCTGGGACTGGTTCACTGCTGCGGGCGTTGCGCCCGGGTCGTAGACGATGGTGAACACCTGGGCAACAGTGCCGAAGACATTCGTCGTGAGCGCGCCTACGCCATTGTCGTAGTCGATGGTGCCCACCTGCGTGCCCGCGCTCATGAGGCGGCCGCCGCTGTCGGTGACGGTGACGCCGCCGGCCGAGATCGAGACGGTGCCGGGCGCGCTGGTTCCGCCAAAGAACAGGTTTTGCGTGGTCGTGAACAGCCCGTTGACCGTCTGCGTGATCGTCTGCCCGGAAGGAGCAGCGGCCGCCGAGGTCTGGTTCGTTCGCGCATCAGCGATAGGCGACTCGATCTGCGAACTCGGCACCAACTGCGCGAAGATGCTTTCGCACTTCAGGGAGTACTGCCCGACGGCTCCGGCCTCTTGGGAGACCGTGGATCCGTAGTAGCGGGCCGCGTCCGCCACCACAGTGCTGCTGATCTTGGTCGCCGCAGCCAAGGCGGCCTTCGTGATCTCAAACCGGCTCACGTCATGCCCGGGATAGTCGGCATCGAGCGTGCCCTGCAGCTTCAACGTCACCACATAGCGCGTGTACGTGCCGCGGTCGTCTTCGAAGGTCGTGAGGACGGCGCTGGCCTCCGTCACGCGGACGTACTGGGTGTGCTCATCGGGGTAGCCTTCGCGCTTCGTGAGCACCAGGGTGTCGCCGATGCCGGGCAACGCGTCGGTCTTCTGAAAGAGCAACAGCGTGGACTGCCCCGCGATGTGGTTGCCGAACAGATAGCCTTGGTACTGCGGCCCCGTGAACAGGTAGGCCTCCATGCGGGCGACCGCCGACTTGCGTGTGTCGAACAGGTCGCCCGTACTGAAAGCCGTGATAGAGATGTTCGGATCGCTGGGCTGCCGCGATACCACCGCATTGGCGCCCAGATAGTCCTCGGTGCCCGGGCTGTCCACATGCACCACCACCTTGCGAAGGTTCACACGGCCCAGGGCGCGGTCGGTTTCCGACACGTCGGGATAAACGGCATTGCTGGTGCCGTCTGGGATGACCACAGAGGTGGGAGCGCCGCCGCCTTCCGGCACGTCCTGCATCACCTGCGTGGCCTTGAGCTTGATGTCGCCTTGTTGGATGGTCATGGAAGTCAGACAGTGATGAGACGCAGGGTGACGAGGACGGGGTCTTCGTCCTGCGGGTCGGCGTAGAACACGACGGGCTCGGCGCCGACGGCGGGCTGCTCACCCTCAGCGGAGGGATGGCGGAAGCGCACCGCATAAGCTGCGCCGTTCCAGGTGAGAGTCATGGCTGCATCAGGAGCTTCGGCCGCCCATTGCCGCAGAGCGAGCGCCTGGCCGCGCGTCATCCACCCGCTGTCGGCGTCGAAGGGCGCCAGGGTGATCGGCCGTCCCGCAATCAACTCCGAGCTGTCGACCAGCAGCGCCCCGGTGAGGCTGCGATCCCGGCTCTCGATCACAGGCGACCAATCGAACTCGTCCGTCCACCGCAGGTCGGCGTCGAGCTCGACCGTGTCCGTTCCGTTGGAAAGCGTGATCATTGGGCGCGCCCCTTGTCCTGCTTGAGGGCCTCGATGAAGGCCTGGAAGGTGGCTGCGCCGGCCTCGTCGGTGTTGAGTGCCCCCATGCTGCTGCCGTTGAGGTTCAGATCCAGCCGCACGCTGCGTGTGCTCTGGGGTTGCGGAACGGTGGAGGGCTGCTGGGCCTGCTGGCCGGCGCCGCCGAATGTGTAGCGCTCGGCAGCGCGCAGCAGCGCTACGCTGAGGGTGTCCCCGCCGTACCGCTTCTGCCCGGGGTTGTTGAAGTACGGGATCTGCCCGCGGCCGTCTGCGAACTCCAGGGCGATCTTGCGGGCAGCGGCATCGTCAGCGACCCCGGCCGCCTTCAGGAAGGCGGCGATCCCGGTCAGCGTGGTCAGCTCACCGCCGGCCACGACGGTGTTGCCGTTCTTGTCGGTACTGAACCCGGCCTTGTCACGGCCGAGGCGCTTGTCTTCGAGTGCCTGCCGGCGCTCTTCCAGCTCCACCGCCTTTTCCTGCGCGCTGATCTGGCGTTCCAGAGCCTCGGTCCGGGCGTTCTCGCTGTTGGCCAGGGCGATCAGCTTGCCCGCCAGAATGTCGGCCTTCTGCGCCTCGATGTCCTTGAGGTCCGCAGAGCGACGCTGGGCGTCGAGCTGCGCCTTCTTCTCTGCCGTGAGCTGGCCTGTCGCGCGCAGCTCGGTCTCCTGAGCGTCGGCGACCGCGCGGATGTCTGCGGCCTCCTGTCTTGCCGCCGCTGCGGACTCGCGGGCGGCCCGGACCTGGGCCGCTGTTGCTGCCCCTCGCGCGGCTTCGGCTTCCTTGGCGTTTCCGCTCGCCTCGGCGACCTCCCGCTGCGCGTTGGCTCGCTCAACGTCCAGGCTGATCGCCGCCTGCGTGGTCTGGGCCATCTGCCGGTCCTGATCGAGCTGCCTTTGCGCAGCGGCGGTGGCATCGCTCAGAGCATCGCGGTACAGCGCTGTGGCCTTGGCTGCGGCGACGCGCGCGGCCGCCACCTGTTCACTCGTCGCACGCCCCTGCTTCTCCAACGCCACCAGGCGGTCGACTTCACGCGCGGCGTCGGCGGCGGCTCCGCGGTACTGGTAGACCTTCGCTGCGTTGTCCGCGTACGCAGCGGCGGACGCCTCCACCGCACCCACCTCGATCTTCTTGGCCTGCGCGACCGCCGCTGCTTGGTCTGCCTCAGCACGCTTCGCGCTGGCGGCCTGCTGCGCGCTCTGGATCTCCTTCTTGGTGGCCTCATCCACGGCCCCACGACGCTGCGCCTCCTCCTGCAGCTTCAAGGAATAGCTCTGGAGGATGATCGCCTCGACGTTCATCGCATCGGCCTTGTCCTTCAGCGACCGGGCCTGCATGTTGGTCGCCTCGACAGATGCAAGGCGCCGTTCCTGCTCCGTCCCGTAGATGCCCACCAAAGAGGTCAGGACCGACGCTTCCTTCTCCCGCGCATCGACGACCTTGGTTGCAAGCTCGGTGTATTGCTTGGCGCCCTTGATCGTCTCGGCGTAAGCAGCCCGCACCGCCAATGTGGACTGCACGTTGCGGGTCTGGGCGTCGGTGGCGTTGTCGACGGCTCGCACCTGCGCCTGGGTGGCAGTTGTCAGCGACTGCTGTGATCCTGCTGCCAGGCCAGCGGAGACCGCCGCCTTGTTCAGGTCGGAGTCGTATCTCGCGTAGAGGTCCGCGGCCGTCCCAAGCGCATAGTTGCCTGTGGCCACCTTGGCGGCGAATTCCCCGACCGCGGTACCGGCGACATCTGCCCACCCGACGACGCCGCGCAGGCCAAGCGCCATACCCGCGAGGACACGTGCAGAGGCGTCGGCCGCCTTGCTCTTGCCAACTTCGGCAGCGGTGTCGGCGATGACGTTCTTCAGCCGGGCCCATTCAGAGATGAGGTTCTCAGGCGGCCGCGCGTTGGCATAGAGGTCATTGAGCCCGACCGTCAGGGCGGGAAGCAAATCCCGCGCGAGAACCTGCCCGTTCTCGACCATTCCGATCAGCTGTTCGGTCGTGATTCCAGCGCCCTTCGCCGTCGCCTGCAGCGCCCCGGGCAGCGCCTCACCGAGCTGCCACCGCAGCTCTTCCATGGAAACGGTGCCCTTGCTGGCCATCTGAGAGATTGCGGTCAGCGCGCGATCCGTCTCCACGCTGCTCTTGCCCAGCATGCTCATGGCCCGCGCGGTGGCCTCGAAGACGGCCCGGGTCTGCTGGCCTTCCAGGGTGGTGCCGCGGGTGGCTGCAGCCAACGACTGGTAACTGCGGGCAAGCGTCTGACTCTCGATCCCGAGGCGGTTGGCCATCCCGCGGACGAAATCCATCTCCTCGGCGGCTCGCTTGGCGGATCCGAAGATCGCCTCGTAGGACAGGGAAAGCTGCTGAGACTCAGCGACCAGGCCGACGAACTGCTGTGCGCTGAAGGCGGATGCCATCAGCGGCAGCAGTGTCCGAACCGCGTCGCTCAGCACGTTGACCTTCGCCGCCGACTGATCTGCCGCTGCACCTGCAGCCGCTGCCGCATCGCGCTCGGCCTTGGCAGCCCTCAGCGCCTCTTCCGCCGCCGCGCGGCGCCGGTTGGCTGCCACGTCCATCTGCGCGGCCTCAACGCGCAGGGCTTCGGCCTTGAGTTCCGACAGGGCCAACTCTCGGGATTGCGCCTGTGTCAAAGGCCCGACAGAGGCAAGGGCTGTACGGCGAGCGTCTGCCGTGCGCTGGAGAGCATCGGCCTCCAACCGCTTCGCCTCAACAGCCAGGCGGCTGACGCGAAGCTCCTGATCAGCCACGGCCAGAGCTGCCCGATCCGCGGCTACCACGTCCTGCTGGGCCCGGGCGTTGTCCTGCTGTGCCAGAACGAGCTGCTTGTCCAGTTCCAACTGCCGGCGCTCGACGTCAAGGCTCGCGGTGCGCTCAGCGACCTCCTCGCGAATCGCCTGCGTGATGCGAGTGATGTGGTCCTGGAGGCTCCCCAGCGCTGCCTCTTCAGCCGCTGCAGCCTGTGCAGCCTTCTCCGTGGCCTCCGCCGTCTGTGTCAGCGACGCCGCGAGCGCAGGAATACCCCTGCGCGCCTCGGCCACTGCCGCGGCCAGGCCGCGCTCCGTGGCAGCAAGCTGATCGGTGCTGATGCCGACGCTGTCGAGCGTCGCGCGGGATCTGGCGAGCGCTTCGTTCTTGACGCCCAGCTCTGCGCTGAGCCGACGGGCGGCCTCGACCGACCTCTGGTACTCAGAGTTGGATGCTTTCTCTGCGGTGGCGGCGCGATCTGCCTGCTGCTCGGCAGCTTTCAGGGCGGTGCTCTTCTCTCCGTAGGCCCGATCCAGCTCCTTGATGGTCACCATCAGCTGCTTGCTGGCCTCCCGGTACTCATCGGTGCGCCGCGCTGCGCCGGTGTAACGCTCCCGCAGATCCTTGAGGGCCTGCTTCTGCTCGTCAAAGACGGCTTTAGCCTCCTCCACTGCCTGCTGGGCCTCTCGCTCGGCTCGGGCGAATCGCTCGCTGTCCTGGGCGGCCCGGGTCATGTCGGCCGCCAGACGGTCGACCTCAGCAGTGGCCGCATTCAGGTCGGCGCCAAGCCGTTGCGTCTCACGCCGAAGCTCTACGAACTTCGTGACGGCGTCCTGCTTTCCCGTTAGGCTCTCCAGGGCCAGCGCGGCGTCCTCCGCCTGCTTCTTCAGGTCGCCTTCCAGCGTTGCGCCGAGGTTGCGCAGCAGGTCGGCCAGACGCTTGACATCCGACTCGCCGCCAATGGCGGCTTCGATGTCGTACCTGATTTTCGGATCAGCCATGGGTGCAGTCGAGGTGTGGGATGCGCGCCGACAGACGGGCGATGTGCCGGCGCGCTTCAGCGGGAGTGCGTTGGGCCTACGCGGCGGCGTCGTCGAAGTCCATGACGTACGGCTCGGTCTTCCCGGCGGGGATCACGAGCGTCCCCTCCAGCTCCACGCCGTTGAAGTCGTCGGCGAGCAGATCCAGCTCCTTGGTCGAGCGCATGCTGGCCTCCCAGACCTGCACGCGAATGGGCTGGTCATCCACCAGGTTCACCCCCACGAAGCGGACCTGTGCCCGCACCTTGACCTGCGTGCCGCCGCGGATGCGCTGGCCGCTCACGGCATTTGCATTGCCGGTCACCTTGATCTGCTCGTTCGCCTCGATGTCGCCGCTGGCCAGGGCCTTGACCTCGCCGGTGGCGTAGTTCACTTCGTAGTCGGTGCCGAGCACGTACGTGGTGGTACCGCCTGCGTTCTTCACCGCGAAGCCCGTGTCCTGCAGATTCCGCTTCGACAGCGACACCCACTTGCCGAGCTTTGCGGTGATCGTCTCGTCGACAGCGCCGGCGCCCTGGGAGAAGGTCGAGAGCGTGCCCTGCAGCTGGATGGCGATGGACGCCTTGTCGGCGGCCGAGATCGTGATGGCGATCTTGGTCGGCTTTCCGATGGGCAGCGAGGCAATGGCCTGGCCATAGTTCTCGCGCCGCTTGGAGGTCTTCTCCTTGAGGTCCGAGTCGGGGGTGATGGCGAACTTGTCGGCGCCGATCTGGTCGCCCCAGCCCGAATAGGACTGCGTGGCGGGGTCGTAGATGTTGAGCTGGACGGCGCCGGCTCCGAGGATTGCCTGTGCATCAGCCATGGTGTGCTCCTGAGAGAGGGTGCCTACGGGGTAGGCGATTGGGTGAAGCGCTCCGACGCAGGGGTCGGATCGCGGTAATCGACGCTGAAGGTGCCCAGCACAAGCGAGCCCCCGACGTCGATGTTTTCGAGGCGGTAGGTCACGGCGCCCTCCCGCAGCACGCTGCTGATCGGCACCTTGGGCAGACTGCTCAGCGCGGCCCGGACTGCACGCTTCGCCGCGCGGTAGTCGGCATGGGAGCCTCTCCGCGCTTGCTCGCTGCGGTTGATCGCGCAGACGTTGAAGCTGTAGGTCCGGTTTCCGTCCTTGTCGCCGCCCCGCGGTTGATCGCCGACGTCCTCGAAGAAGACGATGCGCTCACCCTCCTGGATGTCGGCGCGCCGAACGGGGTTGTCGAGGACCCGCGCATCCTGAAGGGCCGGCGCGGTTCTCAGCGCGGCGTAGATGGCGTCGCCCATTGCGTAGGGCAGACCGAGCGGGAAGGGATCGATGCCGGTCGCCATCACGCCCCGCTGCCGAGCAGCGCCTCCATTTCCATGCCGTCGTTGACCCGCTCCGGCGCCTCCAGCACGCGCAGCGCGGCGCCCTGTGCGAGTTGAAGTGGGACCTCCTGCTGTGCGACCAGAAGGTCGCCCGCGCGCACGTCCTGGCCGGCCACGAAGCGCCCTAGGCGATGCGTGGCAATGACGCGGTCCTCCAGTGCGGAACGGTCATCCGCGCCCAGGATCAGCATCACGGTCACATCGGCGAAGCCCGGCCGCTTCCGAGTGAACGGATAGGCAGAGTCGGGCCCGTAGAAGACCTCGGCCAGGTCGGCGGCGTGGTCGATCACAGCAGCTTGGGCCCTGCGTTGAGGTCGCCCTTGGCGTCGGCGTCCGCCTTGGCCTTGGCATCGGCGTCTGCCTTGGCCTTGGCCTCCACGTCGATGCCGATGGCACCGAGGCGGTGCAGGCGCTCCAGCTCAGCGGCGCCCAGGTCGGGCACAGGCTCGCCCGGGGCGATGGTGCGCGTCTCCGGTCGCGCGCCCTTGCGGGCGGGCACGGCGACGACGAGGGCTTCGACGGCGACGTAGTCCATCGTCACTTCACCGTCGCACGCAGCGTGCAGTTGGGCCGGTAGGGGACCATGAGGGGGGCCGACTGCAGCATCATGTAGCGCACGCTGGGGTCCGGATCCACCCACGACTTGACGAAGTAGGCGCCGGGCTCGAAATGGTCGACGTCCTGGATCGCCCCGTAGTGGCGCACGCCCTCGAAGTAGAGGTCGGCAACGCCCAGCACGGTGCCGTCGGGCACCATGCGCACCTTCTGGCCAGCCTCGTTCTTGATCTCCAGCTTGGGAATCACCCAGATACGGAAGCTGTCCAGGGTGCCCATCAGCGTCAGGTCGCGGCTGAGCACGGCGGCAGTGGTGATGGTGTCGCTGCCGCGCACCCACAGCATGCGCTCCTTGACGTCGGCGGAGGCGCGGAAGACGGCGTAGACGTCCTGCGTCATGAAGTAGTCGGTGATCGGCGCTTCGCCCAGCGCAGACCAGAGATGCAGGTCGTCCATCGGCGACACGCCGGCGTCGGTCCACTTGGTGCCGGCCGCCTTGGTGATGCTCAGCGAAGCGTCCCGGCCGAAGTTGACGATGCGCGCGGGGTAGTTGTCGCCCTTGATCTCGACGCTGCCATACATCAGCGCCTGCACGGCCATCCATTCCAGACGGCGCTCCAGGCGATTGAGCTTCTTGGACAGTTCCATCGCAATGGCCAGTTGCAAACGCTCGGCCGGGGAGAACTCCCCGCCGATCTTCTCGCCCAGCATCCGCGTGGTGGCCCGCTGCGGCGTGAACGGCGTCTTGTCCTTGACGTAGGCCGGCCGGAAGGTCTTGGTGTTGTAGCCTTCTTCCACCACGATCTTGCCCGGCACCAGGGGCGAGACGAAGGGCGACATGGTCAGGTCGGTGCCCTCGACATCGAAGTTGATCTCGGGGGCATCCGACTCCACGACGCGCTGGAAGTACTTCGCCGCAAAGCCGAGTTTCGGCAGCGGCAGGGCACGCACCACGCCCTGCAGCGTCGCGGTGTCGAAAAGGATGTCGCTCATGGTCAGGCCACTCCGTAGGTCTTGTTGATGAAGATGCCGAGGTCGGCCAAGCCGCCGGCGATGCTGTCGAGGGTGTGGCCCGCGCCGATGGTCATGCCGGCGCTGTTGAAGTCACCACGCACGTAGTGCAGCGTCTCGACGTCGGCCGCCGTGGCATCGGTGTCGTGCACCAGCACGCCCACCGGCGTCTGGGAGCCGTCACTGGCCGCGGCCAGCGACAGCACCAGCTTGCCGCTGGCGGTGATTCGGCCGAGCAGCGCGCCGCGCTTGAGGTTCTGACCCGCGGCCAGGGTGGCCTTGCGTGCGAAAAGCAGGCTGGAGTTGTTGGCGATCAGCTCCTGGTAGACAGGACTGTCGGCCGAGCTGACGCCTGCGGCGAGGGTGGTGTCGGTCATGGTGATCAGCCTCCGTTGGCGCGCTTGAAGATGTCGACGATGCCGGCGGCCGCGGCCTTCGCGTCCGCCTTGGCGGCGCCTGCCGTGCCGTCGCCTTTGGGATCGGCGCCGGGGGGCGTCATGGACGGCTTGGCCGCGGGCGGCGCGTCCTTGGCGTGTGCGGCCGCGGCGGCGGCCAGCGCCGTGCGATGCGCGGCGTTGACCGCCATGGCGGCTTCAGCCGGGGTGGTCTTGCCGTCGGCAGCCAGCTGCTCGATTAGGGCCTCGTGGCCCGGGATCACCTGGGCGCGCACGCCGGCCATGCGCTCGCGCTCGGCCTGGGCGCCCAGGGCCATGAACTCGCCCTTGAGGGCGGCGAAGAGAGGCGCGTGGTCTTGCTCCAAAGACGCACGCGTGATGGGGTCGGACATCGACTTTCCTTTCACGGGTTGGGTGTCTTTGGGCGCAGCACCGGCGCCCTTCGACGGGGGGTTGGCCACGACGATCTGCGCCTTGCGGCGCTTCACGAAGCGGTCGGGGGACTTGGCCATCTCGGCGGCGAGCTGGTCGAGGGTGGCAACACCGTCCACCAGACCAGCCTGCACTGCCTGATTGCCTGTGAAGACACGGCCGTCGGCCATGTGCTCCAGCACCTGCTCCGCCGACACGCCGCGGTTTTCCGCGACGGCATCGACGAAGACTTGATAGAGGTGGTCGACCTGCGCCTGGATGTAGGCCTGGCCTTCCGCCGTGAGGGGTGCGTCGCTCGATGCGATGCGCTTGTATTTGCCGGCGGTGATCTCGGTGCGCTGGCCGCCGGTGGCATTCGGGGTGTAGTCGTGACGGGCCACGATGCCGATGGAGCCGACGGTGACGGTGGGCCCGGTGATGTAGACCGCATTGGCGGCACTGCCGACCCAGTACGCGGCGCTTGCCATCACGGCGGTACCGACGGACGCCAGCGGCTTGCGTTCTCCGAAGCGGCGCATGGCGGCGGCCAGCTCGGGCGTGCCGTGGACGGCCCCGCCAGGGGAATCGATGGCGGTCAACATGCCGCGAACAGCCGGATCCTCCATGGCGGTCAAGACGGCCTGTTCGGCCTGCTGCGCCGAGACACCGCCGCTGATGCGCATGAACAGGTTGGCCTTGGGCGCGATCACGCCGTCGAGCGTGAGCACGGCCACGCCGCTGTCGAGTACTTCGTAGCCCGCCTCCTGATTGGCGAGGGGCCGACCGAGGCGGGCCTCCACGGCTTCGATGTCGATCTTCTCGCCGCGCAGGTGCGTGGCATAGATCGCCTGCAGCTCGTCGAGCTTCTCGGGATGCAGCGCCCAGGGGGCGCGCAGGATGTCGAGCAGGCTCATGCGGGGCTTCCTTCCTTGGTGGAGTCACGGGTGGATGCGCTGTTGGAGCCCGGCGCCGAGATGGGCAGCAGGTCGGCACCGACCAGGCGCTTCTGCTCCGCCGCCTTCAGGGGGAAGGTCTGGTTCCAGTCGGTGCCCCAGAGCAACCATTCCGCCTGCTCGCGCGTCATCAGGCGGTTGTCGATGGCCCGCACATAGGCCTCTATCTCGTCCTTCGGGTTGATCGAACCCATGGAATCGCCAGGCCAGGCAGCGCGTGTGTATGCCCAGCGCATCAGCGGATCGGTGAAGAAGCCCGGGGCGGCAATGCGACGCTGCGCCACGGCTTCGGCCATCCAGGTCTCGTACACGGGCTGGCAGTGACTGGCGGCCAGCCAGAAGCGCATGGTGCGCACATACACCCAGAAGTCGAGCAGCGCCGCCTTGCTGGCCGAGTAGCTCGACTGGAACTGCTTGACCAGGATCTCGTAGGGGATGCTCAGCGCGATCCCGATCTGCTTGATGATGGCTTGGACGAACGGGTCGAAGTTGGGGTTGGGTCGCGACGGCTGGGCTGCGTTGATCTTCTCCCCGGGCGCCAGACCAATCACGGCCCCCGGGCTGAGCCCGATGGGCGCCTCAGGCGAGCCATCGGCCTCACCAGGGGCGCCGCCGTCGAACACCGGAGCGGCGCTACCACCGGGGGTCTCGATGAACACCGTGAAATAGGCGCTGATGACCGCGGCCATGATCTCGGCCTCGGTGAATCGCGCGAGCTGCTTGATGCAGTCAACGATGGGCGCCAGGTACGGCACGCCCCGCGGCATCTCCGGGCGCAGCTTGCGGTAGTGGTGCAGGATCTTCCGGCGGCCGGACGGGCCCACGCGCTCGATCCAGTTGCCCGCCATCGGGTTGCCTCGCAACAGGCCGAGGCCGCTACCCGGGTGCTGGTCGTAGATGAAGTAGGCCTGCGGCGCACCGTTGGCCGCCATCCGCACCCCGGCGCACATCTCGGGGGTGTCCATCCCCCCGTCCGGGTTTCCGCAACGGTCTGCCTCCAGCAGCTGCAGGCGCAACGCGTAAGGCATGGACGCGCTTCGCTCCCCGTCCGGCATCAGCGTGAAAGAGTCGCCAGACTCCAGGGTCGAGCGCAGCACGAGTGCCTGCTGCTGGTAGAAGTTCAGCTCCTGGCCATAGTCGCAGAGGTTGCTGTCGGCCCACATCGAGAACTCGTTCTGCACGCTCTCGCGCCAGGCCTCGGCCTGGTCATCGCTCCAGCCCAGTACCTTGCGATTGGGCTGCGCGCTGAGGGCGAGGCCCGTCCCCACGATTCGGTCGACGTTCGTGTTGATCGCGCCCACCGCCAGAGGCGTGGTGCGCGCGAGATCGCGCGACTTGGCACGCTGGTCGCGCAACTCCCGGACCGTGTCCGTGCGGGCATCGCGTGCCAGAGGCTTCCACCAACGCCGGGCGATGGGCGCCGCGCCGGCTTGGGTGCCGAACGGCCCGGGATCGCCGGGCCCGTCCATGGCGCGCATCGCGCCGAGGGCCGCCGCGCGGCGCATGGCAAGGCCCGGTGCCACAGTGGCCAATGCTCGGTCGAAGAGGGAGACGCTCATCAGAACGGCCTCAGGTAGGTGACGCGGCGGCCGCCGGCCTGACTCCGCTCGGCCTGTGCGATCTCGCCCTGAAGGCGCCGGATCTCATCGCGCACCTCGGACAGGTCGGCGCGCGTCAGGCGGCGGGCGGTCGAGCCCTGGCCCACCTGGTACTCCTGGGCCTTGAGGATCGAGGTCTCTGCGGCCAGGTAGGCAGAGAGGCGGTCGCGCAGTTGCTGCAGCGTCATCGGCCGTACCTCTGCATCAGAGACAGCGCCGCCGCGCTGAAGTCCGTGGCGAAGTGCGCATCCACCGCCTGCCGAGCAGCGCCCTCGAAGTCGAGGCGCGGCGTGTAGCTGGGAACGGAGGTGGTGAAGATGAAGAGCGCCTTGAGCCGCCGGTCATCGCGCTGCCAAATGCCGCGCGTTTGCCGGCGCCCCACCTCGCCGGCGAAGACCTTCCCGCTTCGGCGCTGGGCTGCGCCGGGTCGGGCCACCTGCTTGAGGATGCTGCGCACCGTCGCGCCGCTGACGTTGCCGAACGCGTCGCGTTGAACACCCTTGCCGGGGAGCGCGAACTCGTTGCTGCGCAAGATCCCCGCAGCGCGCAGGCCGACTTCGAGGCCCTTGGCCTGCCGGTCTCCGCCCTCCACTTCGGGAAGCAGATAGCTCTCGGGGCGGACGCCGCGGCCCGGCTTCTGGTTCTTCACCGCGATGCGCGCCCACAGCCGGTCCTTGAAAGCAGGCTCGATCCGCGTGGCGTTCAGCGTGTAGGCGACCGGGTTGTTGAAGTCGACACGCATGGCGTCGATCACGGCTTGTTGACCCCGCTTCGCCGCCTTGGTCAGCGCGGTGGCCGCGGCGTAAGGAATCACGCGCGTGGGAAGCCCCTGGATCTCGGCGGCAATCTGTTCCAGGCTGGCCCCGGAGCGGCGGACATCGAGCATTGAGCGACCCAAAGAAAAAGGCCCCGGAACCTTGCGGTGCCGGGGCCTAACCCACGATGAAACTTGATCAGGAATCTTCAGACGGACTTTTCAGAACTGCCTGAATTGGGTCGAATTTTGGGCCGATTTGTCACATGAGCGTGAGCCCTTTTTTGTCACCTGTTTAGGTGACAAAAAAGCGGTTGCGCTTTCGATGCGCGCATGTCATGGCGTCGATTCTCCGGACACGTCGATCACAACAGCCCGCGTCCGCTCCACGTCGTGCTCAATCGCCGCGGCGCGCTCGGACAGCGACTGCCTCGCCTCCGCAAGCAGACGGTAGAAGTGCACCCGAGAGATACCCAGGGCGTCCGCGGCCGCCTTGACCGGGCGCACGTGGTGCACGTAGTACAGGTCGAAGACGCGCCGCTGCTGGCCATCGCCGAGGCTGAGATAGGCCATGTGGAATGCCGCCATCCGCGGGCTGCACCCCGGATCGAACTCGCGCTTCGGCTTCGGCGGCGCCTTCTGCAGCCGTGCCAACACGTTCTCCTTGACTGGCGGCGGCCCGAACATGCGACGACTGCGGCACCACGCCAGCCAGCGCTCGCACAGTTCCTCGGTGGTCTCGGGCTTATTGGTGCCCACGGTGGATGGGTCTGCGGTCATTGGATTCCTCGGGAGCGATAGCGGCGTCCACCGTACGCCGGGCCGGCCAGTGCCGGCGGTGGCAATGGTGCCGCCTGGACAGGCGGCGGGGGGGATGCATGCGCGGGCGGCGGAGCCACCGGCGGCAAGGGCACAGGCTCTGCCGCAGCTTGTCCAGACGTGTGGACTGGCGGCGAACCCGCTGCGGTTTCGCGTGGAACATCGAGCAGATCGACGGCCTGCGCGGCGTCCACCGGGGGCGCCGGCAGTGGGGTTACGGGGGGCGGCTGCGCGACGAACAGGTCGGGGGTCGCACCGGGCGGCACCAGCTTCCGGCGCAGCCGGCTCCAGTCCAGATCTGACCAACGGTGCAGGCCCAGCTTGTAGGCAACGGCCAAGTTGTAGACGGACAGATCCAGCGGTTCATTACGCCCGCCGGGCGGGTTGATCCATTCCCGGATGGTGCGGCCGCGTGCATACCGCGTGCGCGGCTGTTCAATCACGAGGCCTTCGAACCAAGCTGGCGGCAGATCCTTGTGGAAGTGCATCGCGCCAGGGCCGCCCTGCAGCTGCATGCGGTTGTGCAGGTAGTCCTTCGCCACGTCGGTACCGACCTGCCACAACTCCACGCCGCCCGGGGTCTTCTTCCCGTTCCAGTCGATGTCCACGCGGCTCGGCGCGCTGCTGATCACCGGGCGATTAGGACGGGTCGCGCCGTGGAGCACGGTACAGCCCATGGCCTGCCGGCCGGATCCGTAGTTGTAGACGTCCTGGGTGTTGTGACCTGCCGAGTCGATGCCATAGGCGCTGATGTAGATCGGCTTGCCGCCGCCGGCGTGCATGAGCGGCGTGCGCCGCAGCTCATCGAGCCGCTGCCAGACGCTTCCCTCTGTCGTCGGCGGCACCGAGGGAGAGCCTGACAGCACGACATAGTCGAGCACCCAATGTTCCATGCCGGGGCCCCATGCCTCGATCTGGACTTCCAGCCGGTTGGCCTGCGTGTCGACGGCCATGGTCGCGACCAGCGCCTGATCGGGAAGCACGCGCGAGG
Source organism: Pseudacidovorax sp. NFM-22 (assembly GCF_021401245.1). GTDB lineage: Bacteria > Pseudomonadota > Gammaproteobacteria > Burkholderiales > Burkholderiaceae_C > Xenophilus. Next base: position 199,989 of record NZ_JACBFY010000008.1, on the reverse strand, counting down.
CATAGCCCTCGGCGCGGTCCATCAGGTCCTTGGCAGTGCTGACGCGCTCGGTGTTCTGGTAGCTGAGGCCCAGGCGGGTGTTGTAGAACACCTGCATCGCCTCGTGGTCGCCACGCGCAAGGCGCTCTTTGGCACGCGCATACTGGCGCGCCAGAGACAGCCAGGTGATCGCGCCGACCGGCATGTAGAACGCCGACATCGTGAAGCTGATCGTCTCGCCGTCCCCTCGGCTGGTCGCGACCCAGCGGGCGGTACCGCCAGCCGCTTCGTCCGGCAGAAGGGTCGCCTTGTGGTGCTCCTCGATGTCCGCGCCACAGGCCGGGCAGACGAACCAGGCGCGGTCCATGTAGCCGGTGTCGGGGTCGCGGCGGTACCGGAAGCGTTCGAGCAGCAGCGGGTGCAGTTCGCCGCAGTGTGGACAGGGGACGTGGTACTCCTCCTGGGTGCCGAGCGCGTGCAGTTCGTCGATCTTGGAGAAGCCCACCACGGAAGGGCTGCTCGTGTAGAAGAACTTGCAGTCGTTGCCAAACTGGGTGGCGCGCGCCTCGGCCAGTTCAACTGGATCGCCTTCGTCATCAACGTTCCGCTCCAGGCGGTCGATCTCGTCGACGTAGATGTACGGCGCCGATACCTCCGCGAGGTTCGCTGCGGAGCCTGCCGTGTTCATGTAAAGCGTGGCGTCGCCCAGGAAGTCTTTGGCCTGAACCGTGTTGCGCGAATCGCGGCTCTTTGCGGCGGCCACTCGCGATGTCAGAACGCCATCCTTGGCGAGCCGAATCATGATCGACACGCGTGCCGAGAAGCGCTTGACCAGCGTGTCTGTGGGTTCCAGTGCAAGGATGTTCCGCGGCCGGCGATGCATGATCGACCCGATCCAGTTCAACGCCGTCTGCGTCTTGAACATCTGGGAAGCAACACGGGCCACCACGCGCTTCGATGGATGCGATGGGGACAGCACCTGATGCACGCGGCGCGCGTAGGGCGTGCGCGTGAAGCGGAACTCGCCCGGCTGGGCCCCGCTCTTGGGCAGGATGATGTGTTCCTCTGCCCAGTCATCTACGCGCAACTCCGGATCCGGGCGCGCGCCCTCGATAGCCTTACGGACGATCAACTCGTGGCCGTCAGCGAGGCTCATGTGACCTCCGCCTCGACCGTGGCTTCCAGCTGTTCGCAGAGGCCATAGGACGAGCTGCAGCCGCCGCCCTCGTTTTCCTCCTCGTCGAGGAGGTTGAACTGGCGGCCGCCGCGGCTGGTCTTGGACCATTCAACGCGAGCCTGGATGTTCAGGTCTGCAAACACCACGCGCCGGTCCTTGGCAGGGTGCGCATCGGCCATGAAGGTGCTGTAGCCCAGCTTGCTGCACTGGCCGACGATCCGCTCCCATTCAGCAATACGGACAGGGTGCTCGGGGAAGCGTGCGGCAATGGCTCGCAGCTCAGCCTTGCTGCAGTTGATGCACGGCATGCAGCCGACGCGCCCCATGTCCTGCAGATAGAGGGGGTTCGGGCGGATGCCGTGGGATTGGGCGAGCGCAAAGACATCCGCTGCGGTCGCTTCCACAAGGGGCCTGGCAATCCACAGGCCCCGGCCGACGCGCTCCCACTTCTTGGCGTTGGCACGGTTCGGCGACTCGTCGCGGCGGACACCCTGCCAGGAAATCACTCGGTGGCCGGCCTCCAGGAGCTGCAGCTGGTAGCTGACGGCCATGTTGCGCTTCAGCTCTTCCGTGCAGAACTGGGCCTTTCGACTGGGGAACCGCCCTTTCCACATGCACAGGTCTAAGAACGGATTTCCGGTGGGGAGCATCACGGCCAACGCGCGACGCTTCGCCTTGTTGGTCCAGCGAATCCGCCGCCCGCCACCCACCTTCACCGTCTTCTGCAAGGGCTTGCCCTTCTTGTTGAGCACGATGTTGCCGCGGCCGTCACGCTTGAGCACTGGCGTCTTGCCATCTGCCTCGAACACTGGCCGGGTGGCGTAAACGCGCGCGTTGCGCACATCGGCCGCGATGAACGCTCGCTTCGCCAACACCTCTTCGCGGAAGTCGGCTTTCAGGCGCACGATCTTGAGGCCCAGCGCAAGCTCAAGATAGTCAAGGTAAGAGTACGTCTCCTGGTGCTCATTCCCGGTATCGCAGAAGATGGCAATCACGTTGGCCAGCCCGCAGCGAGCGATGGCGATCAGCAGCGTGGCAAGGCTGTCCTTCCCGCCTGAGACGCTGACCACATGCACGACGCTCATGCTGCAGTCCGCTCCTCTTGCTCGGCCTCGAAGTCGAAGAGCGACGGGGTCTGCGCCTCGCGCTCGGCCGCGCGCAGGTAGTGCACCTGGTCCATGAAGTAGCCGGCGTTGAGTTCGGAGCCTCGCGCCTTGCGGCCGGCACGGATCGCACGCACGCCCACGGTGCCCAGGCCATGGAACGGGTCGTAGACCGTTTCACCCCGCATGCTGTAGCGCTCGATCAGCCTGTCGACGATGTCGAACTGCAGGGGGCACACGTGCTGCTCGACAGCGCGCTTCGCCTGGTCGTTGTTCAGCGTCTGCATGCGCACCACGTCGTGCCAGACCTCGGGGTGATGGCTCCCCGGTGCGAGGCTCATGAACTCGGTCGGCAGCGCGCCGCGCGCCTGCAGCTCCTCGCCGATGCGGATGTGGAACTCGTAGTCGTAGACCTGGGACAGCGAGAAGGTGGTGAAGAGCTTTGCGAGCTTCTCGGGGCCGTAGCCGGCCATCTCCGCCGCTGTGAGCTGCCGATTGCCGCTGCTGCGCCAGAAGGCGTGGGCATCGACCTGCCAGCGTGCCAGGCTGTAGTCGTTCTTCTGCTTCGCGATCCGGGTGTCGGCATAGCCCTTGGCCCGATCCGTCTGCGGCTTGTGGAAGAGCAGGACGTACTCCGGCGACCCCACCCCCATCTTGCTGCCGTCCTTGCACATCTCGCTGTAGCTCAGGCGATAGGTCTGGTTGTTCTCCCGGACCACGTCGGTGACCACGGTGATCATGCCCAGGTAGTCGAAGCCGTGCTTCAGGCCATGGAACAGGGCTTCCGCGTGGAATGGGCTGACGGTGGGAATGCCGGCGCCCGTGACGTTGCCGAAGTTGATGCGGTCCTTGACGTGGCAGGCGTAGACGCGGCCGGGCTTGAGGATGCGAAGCAGCTGGGGCGTCAGGAAGTCCATCTGCGCCCAGAAGTGGCCGTTGTCTTCGGTGTGGCCGAAGTCGTTGTAGCTGGGGCTGTACTCGTAGTGGTTGGCGAAAGGGATGCTGGTGACGATCAGGTCGACGCTGTTCTCCGGCTGCAGCTTCGCCTCCTCCACGCAGTCGTTGTTGGCGACGGTGAAGAGGTCGCTCGCCACCTCGATCCGCTTCACGCCGATGGAGCGCGCGAGCACGTCCTGCATCGCCAGCCGGTTCAGGCCGAACTCTCGAATGATGGTTGTCATGGTCCTTTGCATTTCCTCGTGCTGGGCCCACTTCTGCTGCAGCGTGCGCAGCACGTCGCGCTCCGCTTCCGTGTGGACGATGTCGATGCGCACGCGCCTGCTCTGGCCGAAGCGGTGCACGCGGTGGATGGCCTGAATGAAGTCGTTGAACTTGAAGCCCACGCCGGCGAACACCTCGCGGTGGCAGTGCCGCTGGAAGTTGCAGCCGCTGCCCGCGATCACAGGCTTGGTGGACAGGATCCGGTGCGCGCCGTTGCCGAAGTCGACGATGCGCTGCTCGCGCTCCTCCAGGTCCTGCGTGCCCCACACGCTGACAGCCTCGGGGATCGCCTGCTGGATGGCGTGGCGCTCGTCCTCCAGGTCGTGCCAGACCACGAAGTGGTCGGCGGGGTCAGCCTTCACCAGCTCGCGGACCTTGGCGACTCGCGCGGGCAGGCTCTGCCGCTTCTCGGCTGCCGCCGCGGAGAGGCCCATGGCCAGGTCGGGGATGAGCAGGCCTTGGCCGTTCTTCTCAGTGCCAGCCGCGCTGTAGTCGCTCGGCACCTCGTGGTACCGCACATCCAGCTCGGGCAGCACGTAGCCGTCGTCCGAATGGCCCAAGTCGCTCGGGCGCTGGATGAAGACCGCCCAGCTGGCGACCCACATCCAGAACTCCCGTTCCTTGTGCGGGTAGAGCGTGAGGTTGCCGGCCTTCTGGGTGTCGCGCTGGAAGAAGCGGGTCAGCGCCTGGCCGGTGTCCATCACACCCAGGTAGCCGGCATAGTGGATCAGCTCCTTGAAGCGGTTCGGGCTCGGCGTGGCGGTGGCCACGAACTTGAAGCGCACGGGCTCGAAGGCCGGCAGGAACTCCTGGTAGGTCTTGCTGCCGTAGCTGCGCAGCACGCTCGCCTCGTCGAGGCTCGTGGCTCCGAAGCGGCCGGGCGTCACCTTGCCATCACGCACGCTTTCGTAGTTCGTCATGTAGACGGGGCCGGGCCCGTCGACCTCGGCGTCGCTCCTGATGAAGCGGAGGTCGATGCCGAAGTCGCCGCGGAAGCGCGCCTCGATCTCTGCCTTGAACTCCTGGCGCACGCCGAGTGGTGCGACCTGCAGACGCAGCAGCTCGGGGAAGCACACGCCCAGCTGCCGCAGGATCTCCAGCTGCGTGGCCGTCTTGTGCAAGCCGAAGCTCGCGAAGATGGCGCGGCTGCCGCCGGCCAGCGCCCAGCGCACGATGTCGCGGGTGTGGGGCTTCAAGCTCGGGTTGATGTCCGCCAGCGGCACCTCGATGCCGGCGGTCGGCGCGAGCTTGATCTTGGCGCGAAGGAAGGATCCGTAGTCCATGGTCAGTCCTCTTTGGCCGGCAGCCTTGCCAGCATGTCGCTTTCCCAGGAAGAGAAGGCCAGTCGCAGCTCCTCGGCGATGACGGCATCGATGGCCCGCACGTCGGCCAGACCGACGATCCGGGACGCCGCGCGCAGTGGCACGTTGAAGGCCTTGTCGCGCAGCGCGCGGAAGCTCTCGAAGGCGGCCTGCTCGGCCACCTTGCGGTCCACCAGCAGCCGGCGCTCTTTCGCCAGAGCGATCTCGGCCATCTCGGCGTCGGCCGCCTCCCGCCGGGCCCGGAAGTCCGCATAGGCCGGCGCCTTGGCAGCAGCCTCGGCCACGGGGCCCTCAGGAGCGTTTTCAGGTGCAGGCACCCCTTGCCCTGCCTCGGCCTCGGAAAGCGGCGCCGTGCGGGCGCTGTCGGCCCGCGCGCGGGTGTTGCGCGCCCACTGGATGTCCGCGACCTCGGGGTCGATCAGTTCGCGGCCGTTCGGCTGCGGAATGGCCGAGATCCGGCCTTCCTTGATCGCCTTGCGGACGGCCTTCTCGTCGCAGCCGCGGTGGCGCGCGTACTCGGCCTTGGACATCAGGCGCATCGCCATCGGACCTAGACCCCTTGGACCGGACCGGATACCGGACTTTTGTCCGGGCCAGCGACTGGCGCGAGCGCGGGGGTCGAATTACCCCCGCGGACCTCGCGGCGGAAGGACCCACCCCGGGGGGGTGTGGCACCGCCTTGGTGCACCGAGGTCCGACCACGGCTGCCATCGGCCACCAGGTAGCGCGACGTCCATAGCACCTTGGCTTGGGCCAGCACCTCCTGCTCGCTCAGCCTTGGGCTTCGGCGGCGCACCTCGGCGATCACCTTCTCGATGCCCGGCCGCCGGTTCTGCCCGGCCGCCTCGTTCACCATCACCTTCATCATTTCCTTTTTCCTTTTCAAAGAGATTGAGTTACGTGGTTACGGGCGCGCGTAACAGGCACACCCGCACCACGCCTAGCGAGTTACGCGGTTACGCGGTTACGCACCCCTCGCACGTACACACCTGCGCGCCCACATGCACGCACCCACGCGCCTGCACACATGCACACGCAGGGGGCCGTAACCGCGTAACCGCGTAACTTCCCGCGCCAGTGCTGGGTTTGCGAGTTACGGGGCGCCGTAACCGCGTAACGGCGGCGGGTCATTCCGGCGCTCCTCTGCGACCAGAATCACCATCGCCGGGGGACGGGGGCATCCAGCCGCAATAGACCTTCAGGTGCTCCTGGAACTTCTCCACACACTCGGAGGCCCACTCACCCTGCGGCTGGTCGGCGGGCGGGTCGATCACCAGCAGCATTCGCTCGGCCTTCTTCGTACCCGCCCGCTCGACCTTCATCACCTTCTCGCGCGCGGGCTTGCCCATCGCCTCGCTGAAGCGCGTGACCATTCGCGTGAAGATGTGCCGCTGCATAGGGAAGCGGTCGCCGGTGCGTTGCGCGTACTTCAGGTACGCCTGGTATGCCTGCGACACCGCGCAGCTCCAGTACGGCAGTTCGAGCTGACCATCCGACCACTCCGACCAGAACCGTTCCGGCGACTTGCGGTTGATGTCGATCAGATCCAGCTTGGCCTGCGTGAGCGGCGCCGGCGCATAGGGGTCGAAGCCGTCGAGCGGATACGTCAGCAGGTAGTGATAGAAGGCCGCGATCCCGCCCTCGTCCCGCCATCGGCCCAACTGCCGGTAGTAGCTGACGTCCTTGGCGCGCGGGGTGTAGATGACCAGATAGCGCCGGTCTGAGTTGTCCAGGGCCAGCGGCTGCAACTCGTTCGAGAGGAACACGATGTTGATGTGGTTCTTCTCTTCGCGCCGGGCCAAGTTCTTCGGGTTGATCATCACCGTCGGGCTGGTGATCAGCGCCTTCAGCCGGTTCTTGTTGTGCACCAGCTCGGCCCGGCTCGACACCTCATCGCCCACGATGAACAGCTTGGCGCTGCGCCAGTCGTTGAACTTGTCCTCCAGCTCATCCTGGCCCACGAGCGCGCCGTACTTGCCGTAGATGGCCACTACCGTGTCGAAGAGGAAGTTCTTCCCCGCTCCCTCGTCGCCGTGCATGATCACGGCCGACCGGAGCTTGGCTCCCGGGTGCTGCATCGGGTAGGCCAGCCAGCACAGCAGCCAGTGCATGATCTGGTCGCAGTCGTCGTAGTTGTCGGACGCGCGGCTGGTCAGGAACCGGATCAGGTCAAGCATGGGCTGCACGTCGCCCTCGGCCGGCTCCAGCGCCATGCCGTCGTACAGGTTGACGCAGTGGTCGCCGCATTGCTCGGTGGGATCGAACACCACATCGGTCAGCAGCACCGTTCGGCGCCGCTCCGACGCCTTCCACATCTTCACCATGTCGCCGCTGTGCGCGTGCGCCATGGCGCTGATCTTCATGATCATCCGCGTCGAGCCGTCCCACACGGTGTCCGTGCCGTAGATCAGCGCGAAGTGCTCGGCCAGGAAGTTGAACTTCCCCCAGTCGATGACCCGCTCGCGCTTCTTCGGCCCGGCCTCGCCAGCGCCATCGGTGCCCTTGCTTCCCCCCGTCCCCGCGGTCGGCGCAGTCGCATTTCCCGGGGGTGGGGGGGCGACCGCAGACGATCTGGCCTCCTCAGCCGCGCCCACGCGTCTCTTCTTCGCGCGCTGCGCGATGCTCACGACCTTGTCATCGAGCGGCGCTTGCGCGCCGAGAGCTTCAGAAGGCTCCTGCGCCTCTGGCGCAGGAGCGGCCGCGTCCTCCGGCGCGTCCGGTGGCAGTGCCGGCGGCTGGGTCAATCCGTCGACTGGGTCCATGGGCTCATCCACCATGCACGCGCTCCAGCATCCGGATCGCGCCCTGCAGCTGGGCCTCGACGGCCGCGAGGCCTTGGCGCTGCCGCAGGTCATCGAAGTCGGTGTCCTTCTCGCCACGCATCGCTGCGTGGAAGATCGGGTAGACGATGTCGCAGCCGGGCACCTGACGGGCGATGGCCATGGCGGCCGTGCGCCCCGGGTTCGTCAGCCGCAGCGTGATGGGGTCGCGCGTGCGCCAGTCGTCGTCGGCACAGATGAGGATCCGCGCCTCGGGATGCAGCTGCCGCAGCATCGGCACCACGTGCGCCAGGTTCCCAGCATCGAGCGCCACGTACACCGGCCACCTGCGGCCGGTGGCCAGGCGAACCGACAAGCCGGTCGCATAGCCCTCGACCACCATCACCAGCTGCACGTCATCGCCGACGTCACCCAGCCGGAGCGAGCAGCCAGGCTTGGCGAAGCCCTTGGTGAAGTACTTCCCTCCACTCGGCAGGATCCGCTGCGCGGCCTGGACGGCCTCGGCCCGCGGCAGGTCGTAGCGCAGGAGCAGCAGCACCAGCGTGCCGTCCTTCAGGTATCGGCAGCACTCGCCCTCCAGACCCTTGCGCTCCAGGTAGGGGGAGCGACCCGTGCGCGCGGCGTGGTGCCACAGCGCCACCGCATCCATAGCGGCCACGCGGCGCTCCTCCTCGCGGCGCTCCGCGGCCGCGCGCGCCTGCGCCTCGCGCTCGCGGCGCTGCCGGGCCCGCTCGGCCTCGCTCAGCGGCGCCCAGTCCTGCTCCACCTTCTCCCACTTGCCGGAGCGGTAGGAGCCGAAGCTGCCGGTGATGTAGGAACCCCCGGCATTCGGGTGGAACAGGTAGAACTTGAACCAGTGCTTGCCACCCTTGCCGCATGTCACCCGCCGGCCCACATGCCGGCTGCCCATCAAGCTATGCAGTTTGGCCTTGTCGATGTCGCGCAGGTCGATGCCGAACAGCTCCATCTGCCGGAGCACGTTGTCCAGGTTGTCCATCAGCTGGCGGCGCTCCCACCCAGCTTCTCCATACGCTCGGCCATGCGCGTCATGGCACGCGAGGCTTCGATGAACTGGCGCTGCAGGTCGGCGATCTCGTCGCGCGGCTCGATGGGCACCGGCGTGCCATAGCCGAGTTCGGCCGCGATGTAGTTGATGCCGTCGTGGTGGCCTCGCTGGCGGGCCATGCGGAGGATCAGCAGCAGTTGCTCCGGCGAGAGCTTCGCCGGCCTGTCCTCGTTGAGGCAATCCAGCAGCGCGCGCTGCGCGGCATCGGGCGTCTTCTCCGGCCACAAGGCCGCGCCCACCTGTTTGCTGCCGCCACAGGCGCGCACGCACTCAATGATGGCGTCGTTCAATGACTCTTGCATGGTGTTCCTTCCCACCCTTTACGAACGCTTCCGAATCGTTCGGAAGCGTTCGTAAAGACTCGTCCGGGCAAAAAAAAGAGACTGCTGGTCATGACGATCAATCCCGCCATCCAGCAGTCCACACAGGGGTGGGCGTCCCTCCGCGCCGGAGAATCCGGTTCCCCAACCAATCCCGCCGGCTCGGCGGACGCCCATGCATGCAACGCCCCTACCCTTGTCGTCCGAATCCTTGAATGCAGTCGCCGAGGCCATGGGCGCGCTGGCCATGGTGCTGACCCGGCGCCTGCCCCAAGCAGACCGCGAGGCAATGGCGAACGACCTGGCCGCCTTTGCGATGGCCGCCGAAGAGGCCGGCGACACGATGGTGGAGTCGCTGCTCATCGACCTGCAGCGGGCGATCCGCTGAACCACGCACGTCGGGCAGCGCGCCAGGCCTCCCACTGCTCGACGATCCCCAGGGGCGGCTCCAGGCGCGCACGGCGCAGCGCCTCCCGCTCGGCAATGCGCAGGCTGGCTTTGCGCGGTGGGAGCGGAGGCAACGGCCGGCGAGCGGCGGCGGACGCATACCGAAGCACCGTGCGTTCAAGCATGAGCGCCCTCCGCTTGAGGTGCTGCAGCGCAACCTCGCAAGACGTGCCACGCCACGTCGGGGCGCAGCGCTTCACAACGCACGCCGGTCTCACGCTCGATGGCTGGGCAGTGCTCCGCCGGGACGCGGCCTCTCTTGCGCCACATGCTCGGGGCACTGGCCGCGGCGCCAATGCGCTCTGCCAAGGCGCCCACGCCTCCCGCTGCCTTGATTGCGTCGTCAAGGGCGGCAAGGCAATCCGCCGAACGGTTGGTGTCTAGGTCCATGGCCCTTCCGAATTGTCACGTTCGTGATTATCACGAAAACACCAATGTGATGCAACGAGCCTGTCAAATCACAAGCGTGAAAACGATTGGCGAACGAGTGAAATGGGCCCGCACCGAGCGGAAGATGACGCAGGCGCAACTGGCCAAGGCAGCCGGGGTGTCGACCAGCGCTATCGGCAACCTTGAATCAGGGCTTCGCGAAAAGCCCCGCGAACTGATTGCCCTCGCGAAGGCCCTTCGTGCTTCGGCGAACTGGCTGGAGACCGCTGAGGGCGAGTGGACCTTTGATTCAAACGTCGAGGCCGGGCCAGAGGTCCGTGGCTTGGTACCAGTGATCTCCTGGATCCGGGCCGGCAGCTGGGACGAGGCCAGCAACCCTCTCCTTCCTGGCGACGCAGAACGGTGGCTTGGCTGCCCATTGCCGCACAGCAAGGGCACCTATGCACTGCGCGTCAAGGGCGACAGCATGACTGCGCCTTATCCCAATACCCGAAGCTACCCAGAGGGCTGCTTGATCTTCGTGGATCCCGAAAAGCGGTCACCAATGAACGGTGATCGCATCGTTGCCATCCTGGATGGAGAGAGCGAGGTCACGTTCAAGATCTACAAGAACGAGGACGGCCGTCAGTGGCTGCAGCCGATCAACCCGTCACATGAGCCGATCCGCCAAAGGTTCAGGGTGCTTGGCACGGTCATTGGCAAATGGGAAGACGGCTAGAAATCACATACGACCGGCTCATGGTCTGCACTCAGGTGAAACAGACGCAGCGCCCAACCCGCCCCCGTGAACTGCTTTGTGCGCTGCCTCACTTCGCGAGTGAAGGCAGGGCATGCCATTTGCGCCCCAATCCAGTCTAGTTTGACAAGCAAGTCAATCGTGCTGAGGTCGAAGTAGTGGGGGCTCACCGAGCACTCGGTTGCGACAGACTGCGTGAACACTCGGCAGAGCTTCTCCGCCTCGACGGCCAAGGCGCGCACCCTCTTTGCGTGCTCCCGCTCTTCCTCAGTGAGCGCGACTCCAGCTTGCTTTCGAGCCGGGGGCTCCGGCGCTGGCTTCGGCATCGGTGACGGAGCAACCTGCACGGCCCCACCGTCAAGGGCTCGTGCGCTGACCGCTCCGGACGGGCAGGTGCGAGTGAGTTGCAAGGTGATGGTCTTGCCGTTCGGCATTTCGCAGGCTACCTGCGCTATCGCGCCGATATGGCCGCCAGCCAGGGCAACCCCAACCAGCGCGGTTCCGTAGAGCATTGCCCTAGATCTGGTCCACATCGGCACACGATAACGCCACTCCTGTGCTTGGCAGCTGTGAGAACGGGAGGGCGCAAAGAGCCAAGGCACTCGTTATCACGTTCGTGTTGACACGATAAATCACGTTCGTGATAATTTGTCCATCCCAACCGGAGATGGACATGCAGATCACGCCCAAGCGCAGCTACCGCTGCTTCTTCACCCCCCTCGACCGCTTCGGCGCGCCCGATCTGTGCGAGAGCGGCGTCCAGCCCTTCGTGCAGCTAAAGGAAGCTGACGCGGAGCGCGCCCAGCGCGCCGCCCACCACGTCACGGGCTGCCCCATCACCGGGGTTGAGCGCCTGGACGACGTCGCCACGGCCTGAGGGGCAGCCATGGCGACGCAATCGGCCCCCTACACGCTGCGCTTCACCGAGTGGCAGTGCGGACACCACGGCCAGCGCCCGGCCGACATCCCCGTCCACAGCATCGAGCAGGCCAACCTGATCCTTGCGGCGGTCAGCCACGCCATCAGCCAGCCGGGGCATGCCCGTGCGGCGCTCTTTGACGATCACCTCGGCGCGTCCGTCTACCTGACGGACGACTCGGTCGACCAGATCGGCAACCTGCAGCAGCCACGAACCACCATCTACCTCGCGAGCGCGGCCGAGATGGAAGAGCTGCGCGGACTGAAGGACGCCTTCGACTACGCCTACGGCGGCACGCTGACCTGCTGGGATGGCAAGACGTCGCTTGACGACCTGGAGGTCGCAACGACGCTGAGCCAGGCGGAGGTCGAGGCCGCCATTGCGCCCGTGTGCTGGCACGAGGCCGACCTCCGCCGCAGCGTGTGCGACATCCCGCCCACGATCCTTCCCGCGGAGACGCTGCTGGCCGAGCTGCGCCAATTCCGCGAGGAGCTGGCCGCGAATGGGGTGCAGGAAGGCGGTGCCGCATGAGCTTCGATCACGGCATCCTCAACCTGCCGCTGCACAAGCGCCAGGGCAACATCGACGCACAGGTCGACAAGGCCAAGCGCGAGAAGCGCAAGGCTGAGCGCGCTGAGCGCCTCGTGCGCAGCGCTCAGCGCGCGAGGGACCGGGCCAAGGCGCGCGCCATCGTGGCGACCTGGGACGAAGCCCGCTTCCTGCGCCTCGGTCAGCGTCTCGGCAAGACCGGCATCCAGGCGCGCAAGCTCGCAGAGAAGATGGCGTACTGGGAGCCCACGCGGATCCTGCAGCTGGCTGCGCAGGAAGGGGGTGCACCGTGAGCGCCGCCCATCTGTCGCGCCGCCTCATCGCGGCCCTGCTGCTGCTCCTGTTCGTCGGGGCCCCCTCGCTGGCCCATCTTCTGGACCTGCCCGAAGAGACCGACGCGCTTCAGATCACGGCCGACATCGTGGCCGACCTCGGCCGCGAGGGCCCCGGCCTCGCGCTGGGAGGGCCCGTGCGATGAACTACCACGACCCTCTCATGCGCACGCACGAGCCCGAAGAAGACGTTGCGCCGGCGTGGCTCGCTCGCGGTGCCGTCTGGCTGCTGGAGCTGGTTGCGTTCGCCGTCGTCGCCCTTCTGCTCGTCGGCTACCTGCTCAGCCGCTGAGGCCGACATGGATGCGACCGGCCTGTTCTTCTTGACGTCTGCGCCGAGCGTGGCCCACATCACCACGCGCGAGCGCGGCGACCAGCTCGTGCACCAGTTCAACCTGCTGGAGCGCCACAAGCGCGGCACGCAGCGGCTGGTTGCGTACTGGTCGGACCCGGATGCATCGCTCTTCGTGGATGCCTATCGGCGACACCTGGTGCGAGGCACTGCATTGCGCCTGAAGCTGGATCGGGTCCGTCCACACCCCACGCGCGACGGCCTGATCGCGTTCATCACCGACTGCCAGCTCGCCCCCGAGCGGTGGCCCAGCTACCACGCCGAGCCCGCCCTTCAAGGCCCGGCGCCCTCTTCCTCTCCTCACCCCTGAAAGCCTGAAATGAACCACCCCGAAACCGGGGCACGGACGAACACGCCCGCGCCCAGCCGAATCCCTTCCGCCCAGTGGTCACTGGCCGATGCGTGGCTCGCGTTCAACGTGGCCACCGTTCCCGCCGGCACCTCTGCGAGTTGGGTTGAAGCCCTTCGCATGGCCTTCTACGCCGGAGCCCTCGAAGCGACCCATCGCTGGCTGGAGGCCGGTGCACGCGACACGTCCATCGAACAGGCCACGGTCATTGCCCACAGCCTGCTCGATGAGCTGCGCACCTTCTCCGCGGCCATCGAGCAGCGCAACTCGGCCGCGGGAGGGGCTCGCTGATGCGCCGCCACATCATCGGCCTGACGGGCTATGCCGGCACCGGCAAGGACACGGTCGCCGACCTTCTGGTGACGCATGCTGGCTTCCGCAAGCTGGCGTTCGCAGACGCGCTGCGCGGCGAGGTTGCCGATGCTTTCGGCGTGGACATGGAGTTGCTGACGAACCCTGTCACCAAACAGGAGCCTTCGGCATCGCTGAGCCTGGACAGGGCGCCATTCGATTTCGTGAACGCGCTCCGGTGCCATGGCTTCGCGGACTGCGCCAAGGGCCGCGAATGCGTGGCGACGGACACGACCTGGATGCGTGCGCCGCGGTCCCCGCGACAGATCATGCAATGGTGGGGCAGCGAATACCGCCGCCGCCAGAACCCAGACTACTGGGTGCACCAGCTGCGCTCGCGGCTGATTCTCCTGATGCAAAAGCAGCTGGGCACGCGCTTTGTCATCACCGACGTCCGAATGGACAACGAAGCGGCCGCGCTGCGCTCCATGGGCGCATGCATCTGGCAGGTGGCCCGCCCTGGCCGCAATGGCGAGCTGGAGGGAGGCCACAGCAGCGCCACGGACGGCTGCCACTTTTCCCCCGCCTTCGTCGTGAACAACCTGCACGACGTGCGGCACCTTCAGGGCGTGGTTCTGGCCGAGTTCATATCGCGAGACCTGGACATCGACCGCAGCCGCGTGCGCGTGGAGATCGCAGCATGAGCGCGCCTGTCCTGACCCCCCGCGAAGTGGCCGTGCTCCGTACTGCGAGCAAGGCCGACTTCAGCGAGTCCCAGACCTTCGCGCGCGAGCACTCCGGCAGCGCCGTGCGCGAGTTGCGCGTGCTGTGCCGTCACAGCCTGCTCTACCTCAGTGAAGCCAGGCGTGCCGATGGCAAACCGACCGACCTCTACAGCATCACCCGCGCCGGCCGCCGGGTGCTGGAGCAGCTGGATGCCGAGGGCATGCCGCTGCCTGTGGCAGAGCGCCGCACAGGCATCTACGAGCGGTCCGCCGACAGCTATGCCGGTGAAGAACTGGAGCCCTACGAGGGCCGCCCCGGGGCCATGGATGCCTTCGTCCACCCCAGCCGCATGGGAGATCGTCTGCACTACCGCGACGGCCGCGTGGTGCCCTTTCCTGGGAAGTCCTCGACATGACCACCACGCCCATCACCAAGCACTGCAACCACTGCGACAGGGACCTGCCCGCCAGCGCCTTCGCCGCGAACGCCGCATCGGCCGATGGCCTGCAGCGGTACTGCCGCAGCTGCGGCACCGCCATCAAGCGCGAGTACCGCCGCAACAAGGCGGCCAGCGCCGCCGCGCCGGCGGCCACGGTCAGCGTGCCTGACGCACCGCGTGCGGAGCATGCCCCGCCCGCCGGCCTGATGGTGCTCGACCGGCGCGCACTGGTCGCCAGCCGCACCAACCCGCGCAAGCGCTTCGACGCGGCGTTCATGGAGGAGTTGGCCAGCAGCATCCGTGCGCACGGCGTCGCGCAGCCTCTGCTGGCCAGGCCACTGCCTGGCGAGCGCCTGCAGGAGACGTACACCGACCGCCGCGCCGACGCGCCGCGGCCGACGCATGAGATCGTCGCCGGCGAACGCCGGTGGCGGGCCTGCGAAATGGCCGGCGTCCACCAGATCCCGGTGCTCGTGCGCGACCTGACCGACGCGGCGGTGCTGGAGCTGCAGCTCGTGGAGAACCTCCAGCGGGCGGACCTTCATCCAATGGAGGAGGCCGAGGGCTACCAGAAGCTGATGACCGACCTGGGCATGGCTGCGGAGGACATCGCAGCGCGCATCGGCAAGGGGACCACCTACGTCTACAACACGCTGAAGCTGATCGCGCTGGTGGACGCAGCGCGCGAAGCGTTCTATGCGGGCGAGCTGACGCGGTCCACCGCCGGCCTGCTCGCGACGCTGCCGAGCCACCTGCAGCCCGAGGCGCTGAAGTCCTTCACGGCGAAGAACTTCGCGGGCGATCCGCTGAGCTTCCGGGCCGCGAAGGCGCTGGTCGATGATCGCTACCGCCTGAAGCTGACCGAAGCGGCGTTCAACACAGCGGACGCAAGCCTGGTGCCGGAGGCAGGCGCCTGCGCGACCTGCCCGAAGCGCGCCGGCGCAAACCCTCAACTCTTCGACGACATAGCGAACGGGGACACCTGCACGGATCCGGCGTGCTTCGCCGCGAAGAAGGAGGCGCACTACACCGTGCTGCGCGCCAGAGCGGAGTCGCGAGGCCAGACGATCATCACCGGCCGCGAGGCGCGCGAGATCATGCCGGGCGGCCAGCTGCGGGGATATGTCGCGGTCGATGACACCGTGAAGGTCGGCGGCGAGGTCAAGCCGCTGCGCGAAGCGCTTGGCCAGGACATGCCGGCGACGGTCCTGATCGAGCACCCGCACACGAAGGCACTGGTCGAAGTACTGCCCTCGCCCACCGTGGGCCAGTTGCTGAAGAGCCAAGGCTACAAGGCGCCCGCAGACCAGGGTGAGGCGGAAGCGAAGCGCAAGGCGCTGGAGCGCTACGAACGCACGTGGCGCCGCCGTGCGGTGGAGCGCCTTGATGCAGCGGCCGACGAGCAGGGAGCCAACGGCGTGAGCGCGGACGCCATGCGCCAAATCGCCATCCTGCTGCTGGCCGGCCTGACGGCCGACGAGCGCAGCCACAGCGCGCAGTTGTTGGGCATCGGCAAGGTCGCCGAAGCCGAGGGCCTTGCCGACCACATCCGCAGCTGTGGCGAAGACCAGATCGAGCGCGTGATGCACTTGCTGCTGGCCCAGCACGATATGCGCGCCCTGATCGACCATTCGACGGGCAAGGCGACCACAACACCCCGCCTTGATGCGCTCGCCGTCGACCTGCAGGTCGACCTTTCGGAGGTGCGCGCCGAGGTCAAGGCAGAGCTGCGCGACGCCCAGCGCGAGAAACGCGTGGATGCCGCCGCCGCGGCCGTGAAGGGCCAGGCCGGGCCCGAGCCCACCAAGACGGGGCGCAAGCCTCGCAAGACGGCCGCCGAGGCCTCCGCGGAGATCGCGGCAGGCCTGCAGGACGCCGGCAACCCCAACGCGTTCCAGCCTGGCCAGCGCGTCACCGTGAAGGTCGACCTACGCCGCGGCATGGACGTGATCGCCACGGCCGGCAAGCCCGCCGAGATCCTGCACGCCGTGGGCGACCGCGCCTGGATGGTGCAGCCCGATCACCTGAGCTTCTCTCTCTCCGCCGACTACACCGAACTGGAGGTCATCTGACCATGAGCAACGACGCACAACCCAAGTACCTCCTCACTAGCGGCTTGGCGAACCCCTTCAAGCCCGGCACCGAAGGGCACCGCTTTTTCGCCATGGACGCCGCCGCCCTCGATGCTGGCGTGGCCGCCTGGTTCGGCGTCACCAAGGTCGAGCCCGAGCAGGACATCCTGCGCGACCGCATGCGCGCCGCTGTGACTGCGGTGATAGGTCACGCCGCGCTCGCGCCGCAAACCGCCGCGACCACGGTGCCTGCGACCCCAGAGCCTTGCCGCCCCGACATTCTGGAGCGGCTGACTTATCACCAGCTTGAACGCGACGACCTCACCATCGACGAATGCGTGAGCTATCTGAACGAGCACGGCTGGAACGATGTGCGTGGCCGCGCCGAACGCGAGATGGTCATGCAGATCCTGGCGCTGCTTGCTGCAGCACCGGCCCCCCTGGAGAGGCAAGGCCGCACCGATGTCAGAGACATTAGCCAAGCTGCTTGGGAACTTGTCCTTCTGGCCGAAAAGAACGGCATATGCGTGCGCATAGAGCGCTTACCGCTGCAGCCCTTCGCGATGGGCCATGCCTGCCATGACGTTGAGGTCTGGCCATCACGCCATCCAGTCCTGAACAAGGAGAAGGCCCATGCGTGAACTCATCCGCCGCTTTCGTGCGTGGCAGAACCGCCGCTATTGGCAAGCGCACCAGATGGAGCATCTGCGGCTCATGCTGCAGGAAGACGGCCGCTGGATGGCGCACAACCCGATTGCAGCCACCCTGACCGACCGCTATCTCGCAGCCACCGCCGAGGACTGGTATCAGCAGGTGTTCGTCCATTCAGGTCACCTGCGCGAGCAGCTGGGACTCGATCCTCATGCCGAGCGGGAGCATGCACGGGTCCAGACTGCATCCGCTTACTGCGCCGGCCATGCCGGGCCGCTCTCAGTCGTCGGGCTGGGCGAGCGCGACGCCCTCTCCGCGGCTGACGTTGATCAGCCGGTTGCGGTGGCCGCAGCCCAGGCAGAGGAAAAAGCATCCCCGCTCATCGACCTCGGGCGTGACGGCTCGAAACATCATCTCCAGCCCGCAGGCCTTGCACTTCCACATGAGGGATCTCCTTCGTCGGCCTCCGACGCTGACACGCAGCCATTACCAAGGGATGAACCTGCGCTGTCCGCATGCGAGGCAGTAAGCGAGGTGATGCGCGACAAGGCACCGGAGCGGCCGCCGAGCGCGTATGTGCATGGGGCGAGCATCCACGCGTCCGATATGCCGGGCACCGTCGTCCGCAAGCTGGATGCGGCGTTTCATGAAGCCGCGAGGTCCAGACACACGGAAGCACTCGCAGCAGCACCGCAGCCCGCCGATCTCGTGAACGACTCCTTCGCAGCGGACTGGCTGACGAACCGTGCCGCCCTTCACCCCGAGACGATCCGCCTCGTCGTGCGCTTTGCCCGCGCGCTGGCCGAAAAGCTGGCGGCTGCGGAAAGGAAGTACGGCTACAGCGACGGATGGCGGTCGCCGGACTGGATGGACGAGTGCCGCGCGAAGCTCATGGAGCACATCGCCAAGGGCGACCCGCGGGACGTTGCTGCGTACTGTGCCTTCTTGTGGCACCACGGGACAAGTACCGCAGCACCGCAGCCCGCACCGGCCGAGCAGCTTCCCGACCCGCTGGGCTGCCGCGCATGCACACATCCCGACTGCGGGCGTTTCGATGGGTCGCAGAGCGTTGAGTGCGCAGCGATGGCGTTCAACGCATGCGCCCGCCCAGATCGGACCGAGGCGATTCGCCAAGACGCTGCGCGATACGCCTACCTGCGGTCCCGCCCCCTCGACACCATCAAGCAGGGTGGCGTGTTCGCCGGCCTAGTTCCGGACAACGTGGTGCTCAATGGCGACAGCCTGGATGCGGCCGTTGACGCGGCGCTGCATGCCCAGTCGAAGGAAGGCGGTGCAGCATGCTGATGCCCACCACCATCGAGATCCGCCATGGTCACCTCTTCTGCGGCCTGGGCGGCGGCGCGAAGGGCTTCAATGCCGCGCGGCCGGTGCTGGGCAGCCAGCGCGCGCGCTTCCGCTGCGTCGGCGGCATCGACAACGACCCGGCCGCCATCGCCGACTTCAGCCGCGCCGCCGGCGTCGCCGGCACCGTGCTCGACATGTTCGACCGCAGCCAGTACACGGCCTTCCACGGCGCCGAGCCGCCGGCCACCTGGCGCGAGGCCACGCCCGCCGACATTCACTCGGCCTTCCACCACGAGCGGCCGCACATCGTCTTCCTGTCGGCACCCTGCAAGGGCTTCAGCGGACTGCTGTCCGAGGGCAAGAGCAAGACCGAGAAATACCAGGCCCTCAACCGCCTCACTCTCCGCGGCATCTGGCTCCTGCTGGAGGCCTACAAGGACGACCCGGTCGAAATGCTGCTCTTCGAGAACGTGCCGCGCATCGCCACGCGCGGCCGGCACCTGCTCGACCAGATCGGCGACCTGCTGCGCGCCTATGGCTACGCGGTCGCCGAAACCACCCACGACTGCGGCGAGCTGGCCGGCCTGGCCCAGAGCCGCAAGCGCTTCCTGCTGGTGGCTCGCCACATCGCCAAGGTGCCGCCCTTCCTCTACGAGCCCGCCAAGCAGCAGCTGCGCGCCGTGGGCGACGTGCTCGGCCGCATGCCGCTGCCGGGCGACCTGCGCGCCGGGCCCATGCACCGCGTGCCGTCGCTGCAGTGGAAGACATGGGTTCGCCTCGCGTTCGTCGAGGCCGGCAGCGACTGGCGCAGCCTGAACCGGCTGGCCGTGGAGGATGGCGTGCTGAGCGACTTCCTCATCGTGCCCGACATGCACGGCGGCGCCCTGGGCGTGCGCGACTGGGCCGAACCGACGGGCGTGGTCGCCGGCGCGAACAGGCCGCACAACGGTGCCTTCTCGGTGGCCGATCCGCGGCACCAGCTCTACGGTGCCGGCTGCGGCGTGACGGACTGGACCGGTACGTCCGGCGCTATCGCGGGCGAGTCGCTGCCCAGCAATGGCCGCTTCGCGGTGGCCGACCCACGCGCCGAGGCAAGCGCCGCCCAGTACCAGCAGTACGGAGTCATGCGCATGGATCAGACCGCGGGCGCGGTGATCGGCGTGAAGTCCCCTGGCCAAGGCACATTCAGCGTGGCCGACCCGCGCCACGGCGGGCCCGCCAAGTTCTCGAACGAGTTCCGCATCGTCGCCCGGGACCGAGCAGGCAACACCGTCACCGGCGCGCATGGCAGCGCCCAGGCCGTCGCCGATCCGCGCGGCCCGCAAGAGCGACTCTTCGGCAAGTACCACTGCGCGGACTGGACCGCCGCGGGCCGCACGGTGATCGGCGGAAGCACTTCGGGCGAGGGCTCCTATGCGGTCGCCGACCCGCGGCCGGGCATCCAGCGCAGCGCCGGCGATGCCTACCTCACGGGCGGCCATTACGGCGTGGTGGCATGGGACGGCCAGAGCGGCGCCGTCAGCGCCTCGGCCGGCCACGACAACGGCCGATGGAGCGTGGCCGATCCGCGCCCCATGCCCGCGCCGGCCGACAAACTGGTCTGCCGCATCCGATCGCTCGATGGCACCTGGCACCGGCCGTTCACCACGCTGGAGCTGGCCGCGTTGCAGTCGCTGGTGGACCCCGAAGAGCAGCTCGAACTCGACGGCCTGAGTGATCAGGCATGGCGCGAGCGCATCGGCAACGCCGTCCCGCCCAAGGCCGCGCAGGCAGTCGCCGAGGAAATGGGCCGCACGCTCATGCTGGCTTGGAGCGGCGAGACCTTCGCCCTGGGCAGCACGCCAATCTGGGTGCGCAATGTGGCTGTGGCTGTCAGCGCGAGCCCGGGAGACCGGGCATGAGCATCGACACCATATCGGGCCCGATTCCCGAGGCCTACGTCGAATTCTGCAAGACCGTTGCGAGGCTTGGCCGTGAAGCTGGCTTTGAGTCCATCGGCCTGACCATCCGTC
Source organism: Pseudacidovorax sp. NFM-22 (assembly GCF_021401245.1). GTDB lineage: Bacteria > Pseudomonadota > Gammaproteobacteria > Burkholderiales > Burkholderiaceae_C > Xenophilus. The sequence goes on along the minus strand of NZ_JACBFY010000008.1, from coordinate 179,451 downwards.
CCGGGTTCCGGCAGGACTGGAGCGACCCGATCCAAATGAACTGGCAGCAAGGACGCCACGGCGACGACTCGCTGAACATGGCGATCACCAGCACCGTGATGATCCGCGCCAACCTCGATGCCTCCAGTGCCCCACCAGCAGGAGGCGCAGACCATGGCCGCTGAGGCTCTTCCATCGGAGACGCAGGCATGAGCGGCAGCTCTACCGATTTATTCCACGCTAAGCCCCAGTTCGATGCTGGCCTAGAGGGGCGAGACCTTCGCCCTCGACAGCACGCCCATCTCGGTGCGCAACGTCGTCGTCCCGATGTCCGTTTAAGGAGCCGGCGCATGACGCAATGCTCAGTCTTCCTCCAGGTCGTAGCGCATCTGCAGCTCGCGAATGATGCGGGCAATGTCCGTACGGTGCAGGCTGCGGTCGCTGACCACCGGTACCGTCCAGTTCGGTCCACCTTCACCGTCTGTCTCGGTCCACATCACGCCGCATCGGTGCACATCGGTCGTGCGGCCTGCAAGGTCGGGGATCGCCTCAATTCGCTCCAACAGCATTGCCTTGAGCTGCGCAGCGGTGCGCGTCGGCTTGCCCATCTTCATCTCCTCTCTCGATCAGCGCTCGGAAGTATGCCTTTGCGCAGGAGCCGCGCCGTTATCACGCAAGGGAACTGCAATGGCTGAAAACACCGCCATCGACGGCGGGGCCGTGAGCTTCCGCGCCCTGGAGAAAAGGTGATGGCCTGCCCCCGTTGCGGATGCAAGGTCTGCTACCAGTTCAACGACGAGGATGCGCCCCAGATCGAGAACTTGGAGCGATGCGCAGCGTGCGGCGAGATCTTCGACATCGAGGAACACGCGGACGAGGAGGAAGAGCCATGACCGACCTCTTTCTGAATGACGACGAAGTGGACGCGATCTGCGCCGGCCTCACCACGAATGCCGCCAAGATCAGACACCTTCGCATCCTGGGCCTCGTCGTCAACAAGAAGCCCAACGGCCGCGCCCTCGTGATCCGCTCGCACGCCGAGGCGGTGCTGAGCGGCCGCACCCAGTTCGGCCCCGCTTCCGAGCAACCACCCACTCCATTCAAACCTGATCGCGTCGCCTACATCCAGCGCTTCGCCCAGAAAGCCACCTGATGCCACGAAAGAGAAAAACGGACGAGGGCCTGGCCCTTCGCGTCTACAAAAGCCATGGGGCCTTCTACTACGCCCATCGCAATGGCAAATGGGAACATCTGGGCACCGACAAGAACGAGGCCAACCGCAAAGCTGCCATCTACAACGACCCTAATGGGTTGTTTGGCACGATGGTGTACTGGCTCGATCAGTTCGTGCTGCACTGCGAGGAGCGCGTGAAGCGCGGAACGCTTAGCCAGCGCACCTTAGACGACTATCGGGACGCGATCCTCGCGCCAGATGCGAGAAAGACCAGGCGGGGCGCCCTTCGCGAGTTCTTCCAGCCGCCGGCGACACCCCTCGATATCACCCCGGCAATGGTCCAGGACTTCCTGGCCATCAACGCCGAGCTGGGGCGCCCGGTGCCGGCGAACCGTGAGCGTGCCTGCTTGTCGGCTTGCTTCAGCTGGTTGCTGCGGACCGGCAAGGTCACAGGGCTGGTGGTGAACCCTTGCCTACGTCAGAGCGGTGTGAAGCGCAACACTGAGAAGCGACGGGCGCGCTATGTGACGCATGAGGAGTTCCGCGAGGTCTACGCCGTCGCGACTGCCAGCGAGCGGATGATGATGGAGCTGACCTACAGGACGCTGCAGCGCCCCGAAAGCGACATCATCGGATGGACCTCGGCGAACCTCGTAACCGAGGGCGGCCGGCGCTTGCTGGTACACCGCCAGTGGAAGACGAAGCAAGAGATGAAGATCGCCCTGCCCGAAACGCTGTTGAAAATGCTGGATCAGGCCCTGGGCACCGGCGCCACAGTGCAGAAGTTGCGCCAACCGCTGGTGCACCGCCTGGATGGCGAGGCCTACACATATGACGGCCTGTGCTCGATGCTGCGCCGTTCCATCGCCGAGGCCAACCGCCTGCGCATGAAGGCTGGACGCCAGCCCATGCCGTCCTTCGGCTTCCGCGACCTGAAGGGAAAGGGCGCTACCGACATGTGGCTGGCCGGCGAGCCCATCGAGCGGATCCAGCTGCTGTGCGGTCACGCTTCGAAGACCACGACCGAGATCTACATCAAGCAGCGATGGCTGGAGACTGCCGAGCCCAACATGGTGTCGCTCGGCTAATGACCGCCAGGCGCGGCTAAACCTCCCGAAAGTCCAGCATCGCCGGCTTGCCCGGAGGACAGTTCAGTACATCGCTAGCCGCGGCTTGTGCATCTCCGAACACTTCCACTGCTCGCTTCTCGCGAGCTGACATGGCCCAGTCTTCCGGGAAGCCCATGTCATCCCAATCCTCCAGCGCGCCTAAGGCGCACCAAGCAACCATAGGGTCGACGTCAGCGGCGGCGAATACCCCAGCGGCTGCTTGCACTGCCGCTTCCAGTTGCGCTGCGGTGGCGCCCTCACAGAACACTTCCAACTGCACGTTCATAAAGCGGACTCCTCGGCCGGGGCGGCCATGAAAATCTCGACAGGGGCGAGGCGGAGCAGGGAACGCGCTTCTTCAACAGTCCCGGCCAACCAGCAATCCCAATCGACCTGCTCCAGGGGAACTACGCTCCGCTTGTCCTGCTGGTCGGGCGGCAGCTTGTTGTCGGGCTTGTGCATTCGACGCATCAAGGGATGCTGGTCGGCGTTGATGGTGAGCATCGTGTAGCTCTCCATCCTCTCGCCAGTCGACTTGTCCGTCCACGTGTTCCACAGGCCAGCCAGACCCCAGGGCGCGCCGTCCGCTCTGCGGAAGGTCCACCAGACATTTCGCCCGGTTTCCCAATTCGGTTCATCAAAGCTAAGCGCTGGGATGATGCAACGCTGGCCACGCTTCCACGGATCCCGGAAAGTGGCCTTCTCCGACAACTCCTCGGACCGGGCATTGTTGGTCGAATAGGTCAGCTTGGCAGTCTTGGCAAACCAAGGCACCAAGCCCCACTGCCCCACTACCAACTCACGCGCGTATCCCATGTCGTCGCGTGCGCGCCGGATGAAAGGGCCCGCAGCACGAGGGAAGACATGCGGCTTCCAAGGAAACGGGTTGCGCGCACCGACGTGGAACAGGCGCTCCATGTCAGCCTCGTTTGGGGCGACGTATCGATTGCACATGCCGGATTCTGTGGCGCAGCGCCGGCGCAAGCCAATAGGACCATGCCCCTTTTGACCAGGCGGCCGTGTAGAGGATGGCCAGCAGGAACATTCCCCACTGCTCCGCGCGCCAAGTCGACAGCAGGAAGAACGGCTGGCTGGCCAGGCCGAAGAGACAGGCCCACCGGGATCGAGCGGGTCGCTGATCCTGAGATAGCCAGGCCGCGGTGGCGCCGCACATCAGGATCAGGGCCTGATCAGCACCCAACCGTCAGCTCCACAGGCGCGAGCCAGCGCGAGGCAGCCGCGGCCGGCGCCAGCTTGCGCAACTCCAGATCGTGCGCAAGCTCCCTCGCCGTCGCCTCCAGTTCAAGGGGGTCTACCGTGCGCCAGTGCTGCTGTAGGCGGTGGGCACATGCCGCAATCCAGAGTTCGTCGTCGAGCTGTTCCATAGCCCTCAGTCTAGCGACAAACACTGTATATTTCACCAGCATTTTTTGGAGGCTATATGGCGTGGAACAGTAGTAGCGGGGTGCTTTGCAAGATGCTCGGGCCCGAAGTTTCGGACGCCGGAAGCATGCTCCCACCGGCTGGCCCTGATCAACCGAAGACGGCGACGGTTGAAATGGACACCGCCCAGACGGGTCGGGTCCGGGTCACGCTGGAGTGCAGACTGTGGAAGCACTACAAGATGCGCCACTGGGGGTGGCATGCGATCCACGCCGAGCGCATCGATGGAGGCGATCAGCCGGGCTCCTGATGGCCTATGTCCGGCCGCTCTCATGAGACCGGCCGGACTCGCCCGCGGCACTCAGGAGCTGGATATTGGGCATCTGCCTAAAATGACGCCCAAAACCAAAGCAAAAAGCCCGCACAAGGCGGGCTCTCTGAGCGGCTAAGTGATTGATTCACCGCCACTTTGTTTGGCTCCCCGACCTGGGCTCGAACCAGGGACCTACGGATTAACAGTCCGGCGCTCTACCGACTGAGCTATCGGGGAAGGAAGCCTTAGAGTATAGCGATGGTTTTTGGGTCGCACAGAGTAACCAACATAAACAGTCGGAAATAGCCGGGATTGCCCTGCACTTTCGGGCCGCCGACACGGCAGCCGGCATGCCAAATGGCCGAGTGCGATTCGGCTGACGCATCGCTGACCCGCAAACGCTTATGCTGGATATCGATGATCTCCCGATACGCTCCTGCTCAAGATCGCCACTGGGATGTCCTTGCGCGCGATCTTCGACAGAGCATGCCGCTGGAGCTCCCGGCGGCACATGCGGACGATGTCCTGCCCGGCGGCCAGGGCGCCTTCATCCACAAGCAGACCGGCGCGCCCGTGGTGGGCATGGGGCGCTGGGGACTGGTGACGGCGGAAAGCCGGCGTGGCGGCATGGAGGCCGCGCTGCGGCTGCGTACCGCCCTCGTGCGTGACGACGAAGTGCGCAAGTCGCCCTACGCCACGGCCTGGACCAAGGACCAGCTCTGCGTGGTGCCGGTGGCGGCCATCTATGTGCAGGACTTCCGCGTCGACCCCCGGGTGCCGCAACTCGCACGCATCAGCCGGCGCGACGGCCATGCCCTGTGCATCGCCGGCCTGTGGAGCAGCTGGCTGGACGACAACGGCGTGCGGCAACTGAGCTTCGCACTGCTCACCATCAACGCGGATGACCATCCGCTGATGGCCCGCTACGGCGCGAGTGGCCATGAACGGCGGATGCCGGCGCTGCTGCCGCGGGGCCTGGTGCGGGCCTGGCTCGAAGCCCGGGGCCGGGAGCGCCACGAGTTCCTGCGTCCGCTGCCCGCCGAGCAGCTGGTGGGCGAGGCTGTCGCACCGCAGGCGCCGGAGATGCCGGCCCCCGCCTCCGCGGCTGCGCCCACCGCCCTGCCCGCCACGGCGGGCGAAGCGGCCGCCCCGCGCCATCGCCGGCCCTGCCTGCTGCTGGTGGACGACGAACCCTCCAACCTCCAGGTGCTGCGCTTGGCGCTGCAGGCCGACTACCGGCTGGTGTTCGCCACCGACGGGCGGCGGGCCCTGCAACTCGCCCGCGAACACCGGCCCGACCTGATCCTGCTCGACATCATGATGCCGGAGCTCGACGGCTATGCCGTCTGCCGCGTGCTGCAGGAGGACCCGGCCACGGCGAGCATCCCGGTGATCTTCTGCACCGCGCGCGCCGACAGCCAGGGCGAGGCCCTGGGCCTGGAAGCCGGCGCCGTCGACTACATCACCAAGCCGCTCTACCCACCGGTGGTACGGGCGCGCGTGCGCACCCACCTGTCGCTGGTGCGCGCGGAGGAACTGCGCCGCACCCAGCTGCAGATCGTCCAGCGGCTCAGCCGCGCCGCCGAGTACCGGGACAACGAGACGGGCATGCACGTCATCCGCATGAGCCACTACGCCCGCGAGCTGGCGCTGGCCGCGGGCAGCACGCAGGAATGGGCCGACGACCTGCTGCATGCCGCGCCCATGCACGACGTGGGCAAGATCGGCATCCCCGACGCGCTGCTGCGTAAGGCCGGCCCGCTCGACAGCCACGAATGGGACGTGATGCGCCGCCATCCGCTGATCGGCGCCGAGATCATCGGCAACGACAGCTCGGAGATCCTGACCATGGCCCGCGCCATCGCCCTGTCGCACCACGAGAAATGGGACGGCACCGGCTATCCGCAGGGCCTGCGCGGCGAGGCGATCCCGCTGGAGGCACGCATCGTGGCCATCGCGGACGTGTTCGACGCCCTCACCTCGCGTCGTCCCTACAAGGAGGCCTGGGCCGCCGAACGGGCCCTCGACTACATCCGCAGCGAATCGGGCCGGCACTTCGATCCCACGCTGGTCTCGCTCTTCCTGGCCATCGCGCCGCGCCTGGCCGAAGTGCGCCAGCGCTGGCCCATCGACTGAGCGCGCCGGGCGCCCGCCTGGCCACAAACGGTGGCGCGTGGCGCCTCAGGCGGCCGGTGCGGAGGCCGAGGCCGCCAGCCGCGCCCGCACCTCGCGCACGCGCGTCGCCGGGAAGGTGATCGAGAAGCGCGACCCCTTGCCCAACTCGCTCTCGATGCGCAACTGCCCGCCGTGCCGCTGCACGATGTGCTTGACGATGGCCAGGCCCAGGCCCGTGCCGCCCGTCTCGCGCGAGCGGCTGCGGTCGATGCGGTAGAAGCGCTCGGTCAGCCGCGGAATGTGCTCGGCGGCCACGCCCGGCCCCGTGTCGCGCACCATGAACTCGCCGCGTCCGTCGGACAGCAGGCGCCAGGTGACGACCACCTCGCCGCCGCCGGGCGTGTAGCGCACGGCATTGGTCACGAGGTTGGACATGGCGCTCTGCAGCTCGGTCGGCACGCCGGAGACTTCCGAATCGGCCTCGACGGCAAAGAAAAGCTTGTGCGGCTGAGAGGCGATGCGGCCCGAGAGCCCGCGCGCCTCGTCCTCGCAGTGCGCCATCAGCGCCCGCATGCGCGTCCACTGGTTGACCGGCGGCGCCGCACTGCCTTCGAGGCGCGACAGCGTCAGCAGATCGGCCACCAGCGTGCCCATGCGCTGCGCCTGCTGGCCCATCAGGGCCAGGTAGCGGGCCCGCTCGTCGGCGTCCAGCGGCAGCGTCTGCAGCGTTTCGACGAAGCCGGTGAGCACCGTGAGCGGCGTGCGGATCTCATGCGACACGTTGGCGACGAAGTCGCGCCGCATCTCCTCGGCCTTCTCGAGCGCCGTGATGTCGCGCGTGAGCAGCATCCGGCGGTTGCCGGCGTAGGGATGCGCCTGCACCGACAGCCGCATCGGCTGTCCGGACGTGGAGCGCGAGGCCGCCGGCGCGTCGATGACCACCTCCCGGCTGTAGTTCCACGAAGCGAGGTAGCCGATGAAGGCCGGATCGCGCACGAGGTTGGCGATGAGCTGCTGCAGGTCGCGTTCGACGTCCAGCCCCAGGTGGACGCCGGCGGTCTGGTTGCACCATTCGATACGGCCTTCCTCGTCGACCAGCACCACGCCGTTGGGCGAGGCCTGGATGGCGGCCAGGAACTCCTGCAGGCGCTGCTCTGCCTGCTGGGTCTGCTGCTCGCGCAGGCGCAAGGCGCGGCGGATGCGGTCCGACAGCTCGCCCCACAGGCCGAAGCGGCCGGGCGGCAGTCCCAGGGCGTCGTTGCGCATCGCCTGGATCAGGCTGTGGGCCCGCAGCATGTCCAGCACCAGCCAGCCCAGCGCCCCCGCCCAGGCCCCGGCCCAGGCCAGGCGCCATCCCATCAAGAAGCCCGCGGCAGCGGCACCTGCGGCGGACAGGCAGAGAAAGGCGGCTAGACGACCGGGCATGGCCATGGATTATCGGCAGGCACCGCCTCGGCGGGCCCGCGGGCAAAGTCGCGCACGGAAGGAAGGAAGACGGGCAGCGGCCGGCGCATCCGGCGGCCCGTCGCCAGGCAGGTCAGACGGTCGCCTGGACGGTGAAGCGGTAGCCCGCGCCCCGCACGGTCTCGACCATGCTGGCGGCGGCGCCCAGCGACTCGCGCAGCCGCTTGACGTGGACGTCGACCGTGCGCTCTTCGATGAAGACGTGGTCGCCCCACACCTTGTCGAGCAGTTGCGAGCGGCTGTGCACACGCTCGGCGTTCTGCATCAGGTAGGCCAGCAGCTTGAACTCGGTCGGGCCCATCTTGAGGGCGGCGCCCTGCCAGGTCACGCGGTGGGTCGCGGTGTCGAGCACCAGCTCGCCGGCCTCCAGCCGTTCGACCGCGGCCTCGGGCGCGCGGCGGCGCAGCACGGCACGGATGCGGGCCAGCATCTCCTGCGTGGAGAAGGGCTTGGTGATGTAGTCGTCGGCGCCGGCGTCCAGCCCGGCCACCTTGTCCGGCTCGTCGCCGCGGGCGGTGAGCATCAGGATCGGCACCTGCTTCGTGCGGGCGTCGCGGCGCCACTGGCGCGCGAGCTGCAGGCCGCTCTGGCCCGGAAGCATCCAGTCCAGCAGGATCATGTCCGGCAGCACCGCATCGATCTCGCGCTGCGCGCTCACGCCGTCCTCGGCCCAGATGGGCTCGAAGCCGTTGTGCCGCAGGTTCACCGCCAGCAGCTCGGCGATGGAGGACTCGTCCTCCACGATCAGTACACGAGGTTTCTTCATGGTGTTCTTCCAGTCCCGGGCAGCGCAGCCATCGCCGATGGCCGCTCAGCCAGCCACTGCACGAACGGCCGCGGAGCAGGCCACGCCAAAGCACCCGCGGAACTGGCTTTGCCAGGCCGCTGGGTGCGCCCCCCTCCGGGGGGTTGGCGGAGCGCGAAGCGCGAAGCCTGGGGGGGCATCACTTCAACGCGCTCTCGATCTCTTGCATCGAAGTGTGCCGCACGTCCTCACCCTTGACGATGTAGATGATGAACTCGGCGATGTTCTTCGCATGGTCGCCGATGCGCTCGATGGCCTTGGCCAGGAACAGCAGGTCCAGGCTGGGCGAGATGGTGCGCGGGTCTTCCATCATGTAGGTGACCAGCTTGCGCACGAAGCCGTCGAACTCCTGGTCGATCAGGTCGTCTTCCTTCAGGATCGACAGCGCACCGGCGGTGTCGAGGCGGGCGAAGGCGTCCAGCGCCTTGCGCAGCAGACCCGACGCCAGATCGGCCGCGATGCGCAGCTCGGAGCACGGCAGCGCCCGGGCCGAGCCGCTCTCGATGATCGACTTGACCATGCGGGCGATCTTGGTCGCCTCGTCGCCCACGCGCTCCAGGTTGGCGGTGGTCTTGGAGATGGCGATCAGGAGGCGCAGGTCGCGCGCCGTCGGCTGGCGTCGGGCGATGATGGACGAGAGCTCGCGGTCGATCTCGATCTCCATCGCGTTGACGCGCGGCTCGGTCTCGATCACGCGCTCGGCGGCGTCGGTGTCGAACTGCAGCAGCGCATAGACGGCCTGGCGGATCTGGGACTCGACCATGCCGCCGAGTTCCATGACGCGTGAGGACACGCCGTTGAGTTCGCTGTCGAACTGGGTGGAAAGATGCTTGTCAGCCATCGCTGTGTCTCCCTGCGGCATCAGCCGAAACGGCCCGTGATGTAGTCCTCGGTCTCCTTGCGCTTGGGCTTGAAGAACATCTGCTCGGTGGCACCGAACTCGATGAGATCCCCCAGGTACATGTAGGCCGTGTAGTCGCTGCAGCGGGCTGCCTGCTGCATGTTGTGGGTCACGATGACCACGGTGTATTCGTCCTTGAGCTCGGCGATCAGCTCTTCGATCTTGGCGGTGGAGATCGGGTCCAGCGCGGAGCAGGGCTCGTCCAGCAGCAGCACCTCGGGCTTGATGGCGATGCCGCGGGCGATGCACAGGCGCTGCTGCTGGCCGCCAGAGAGGCCGGAGCCGCTCTGGTGCAGCTTGTCGCGCACCTCGGTCCACAGGGCGGCCTTCTTGAGCGCCCATTCGACGCGGTCGTCCATGTCGGAAGCCGACAGGTTCTCGAACAGCTTCACGCCGAAGGCGATGTTGTCGTAGATCGACATCGGAAAGGGCGTGGGCTTCTGGAACACCATGCCCACCTTGGCGCGCACCAGGGCGACGTCCTGCTTGGAGGTCAGCAGGTTCTCGCCATCCAGCTCGATGGCGCCTTCGGCGCGCTGCTCGGGATAGAGCTCGAACATGCGGTTGAAGGTGCGCAGCAGCGTGGACTTGCCGCAGCCCGAAGGACCGATGAAGGCGGTGACCTTGTTCTCGGGGATGTCGAGGTTGATGCCCTTGAGCGCGTGGAACTTGCCGTAATAGAAGTTCAGGTCCTTGACGGCGATCTTGGAACGCGGGGGGGTGGAGACGGTGGCAACCATGGCTTGACTCTTCTTGGTATCAGTTCTTGCCGCGCGTAAGCACGCGGGCCAGGATGTTGAGGGCGAGAACAGCGACGGTGATCAGGAACACGCCGGCCCAGGCCAGCTGCTGCCAGTTCTCGTACGGGCTCATCGCGAACTTGAAGATGGTGACGGGCAGGCTGGCCATCGGCTGCGTGACGTCGGCCGTCCAGAACTGGTTGTTCAGGGCGGTGAACAGCAGCGGTGCGGTCTCGCCGGCGATGCGGGCCACGGCCAGCAGGATGCCGGTCACGACGCCAGCGCGGGCGGCACGCAGCGTGATCGACAGGATCACCTTCCACTTGGGCGTGCCCAGGGCGTAAGCGGCTTCGCGCAGGCCCGGCGGCACCAGCTGCAGCATGTTCTCGGTGGTGCGGATCACCACGGGGATGGTGATGAGCGCCAGCGCGATGGAGCCGGCCAGGCCCGAGAAGGACTTGAACTGCGCCACCACCAGCGAGTAGACGAACAGGCCGATCACGATGGACGGCGCCGACAGCAGGATGTCGTTGACGAAGCGGATCACCGACGACAGCCAGCCGTGCGGGTTGTACTCGGCCAGGTAGATGCCGGCCATGATGCCGATGGGCGTTCCGACGAAGGTGGCGACGCCCACCATCACCAGCGAGCCGAAGATGGCGTTCAGGATGCCGCCAGCCTCGTTGGGCGGGGGCGTCATCTCGGTGAAGGTCGCCACCGACAGGCCGCCGATGCCGAGGTACAGCGTCTGCCAGAGGATCCAGATCAGCCAGAACACGCCGAAGGCCATCGCGGCCAGCGACAGGGCCAGGGCCATCTGGTTGACGCGCGCCCGGCGGGCGTACTTGGCCTCGCGGGTGCGGGCCAGGGCCTGGGCGGCCAGCAGCTGCTGGGAGGTGCTGGTGGGGCTGAGGGGGCTGGGGGTGCTCACGAACGGGCTCCTTCGCTCTTCTTCATGCGGGCCAGCAGCAGCTTGGACAGCGCCAGCACGACGAAGGTGATGAAGAACAGGACCAGGCCGAGGTACATCAGCGCGGCCTGGTGCAGACCGGCGCCGGCCTCGGCGAATTCGTTGGCCAGCGCCGAGGTGATGCTGTTGGCCGCCTGGAACAGCGACAGCGAATCGAGCTGGTTCATGTTGCCGATGACGAAGGTCACGGCCATGGTCTCGCCCAGGGCGCGACCCAGGCCAAGCATGATGCCGCCGACCACGCCAGCCTTGGTGTAGGGCAGCACGACCTTGCTCACCACCTCCCAGGTGGTGGCGCCCAGGCCGTAGGCGGACTCCTTCAGCATCGGGGGCGTGACCTCGAAGACGTCGCGCATCACCGAGGCGATGAAGGGAATGATCATGATGGCCAGGATGATGCCGGCCGACAGGATGCCGATGCCCACCGGCGGGCCGGCCACCAGCGCCCCCAGCACGGGCACGCCGGTCAGCAGCTTCTGCAGGGGCTGCTGCACATAGGTCGCGAGGATGGGGCCGAAGACCAGCAGGCCCCACATGCCGTACACGATGGACGGCACGGCGGCCAGCAGTTCGATGGCCGTGCCCAGCGGGCGCTTGAGCCAGCTGGGCGAGAGTTCGGTGAGGAAGAGCGCGATGCCGAAGCTCACCGGCACCGCGATCAGCAGGGCAATGATGGAGGTCGCCAGCGTGCCGTAGATCATCACCAGGCCGCCGAACTCTTCCTGCACCGGATCCCAGACGCTGCTGGTCAGGAAGCCCAGGCCGTACTTGGCGATGGCGGGCCAGGCGCCGATGACCAGCGAGACGAGGATGCCGATCAGCAGCGCCAGCGTCAGCAGCGCGGCGCCCTTGGCGGCCCAGCCGAACAGCAGGTCGGCCATGGGGCCGGAGCGCGGACGCTTGACCGGCGGCGGCACCGCGGGGCGGGCCCGCTCGGCGGGCCGCTCGAGCCCCTGGCCGTCGGCGGTGAGAGTGGATGACACGGTGTGAACCTCCTGCGGGCGCGCATCGACCCGCACCGTCGACTCGGCAGCGATGCGGGTCATGCGGCTCCCTGTTCCTGGTTTGTCTTGGTTATGGAATCCCGAGGGGGCCGGGCTCAGTGCGAGGCGACGACCTTGCCCGAGCCGTCCTTGATGCCGTCCCACGACTTGCGGATCGTGGCCTTCACGGCGTCGGGCATCGGCACGTAGTCCAGGTCGTCGGCGGTCTTGTCGCCGTTCTTGTAGGCCCAGTCGAAGAACTTGAGCACGGTCGTGCCCTGGGCCGGCTTGTCCTGCACCTTGTGCATCAGGATGAAGGTGGCACCGGTGATGGGCCAGGCGCCGTCGCCAGGCTGGTTGGTCAGCACCTGGTAGAAGCTCTTGTTCCAGTCGGCACCGGCGGCGGCAGCCTTGAAGGCGGTGTCCTCGGGCGAGACGAACTTGCCGGCGGCGTTCTGCAGCAGGGCGTAGGTCATCTTGTTCTGCTTGACGTAGGCGTACTCGACATAGCCGATCGAGTTGGGCAGGCGGCCCACGAACGCGGCCACGCCTTCGTTGCCCTTGCCACCGGCGCCAGTGGGCCAGTTCACGGCGGTGCCTTCACCGACCTTGTCCTTCCACTCGGTGTTCACCTTCGACAGGTAGTTGGTGAACAGGAAGCTGGTGCCGGAACCATCGGCGCGGCGCACCGGGGCGATGGCGGCGTCGGGCAGGTTCAGCGAGGGGTTCAGGGCCTTGATGGCGGGGTCGTTCCACTTGGCGATCTTGCCCAGGTAGATGTCGCCCAGCACCTGGCCGCTGAGCTTGAGCTCGCCGGCCTTGATGCCCTGGATGTTCACGACGGGGATCACGCCGCCGATGACGGTGGGAAACTGCAGCAGGCCCTTGGCCTCCAGCTCGGCGTCCTTCAGCGGGGCATCGGAAGCGCCGAAGTCGACGGTCTTGGCTTCGATCTGCTTGATGCCGGCGCCGGAACCGACCGACTGGTAGTTGATCTTGACGCCGGTGGTCTTGTTGAAATCGGAGGCCCACTTGGCGTACAGCGGGGCGGGGAAGCTGGCGCCGGCGCCGGTGGCTTCCTGGGCGAAGGCGGGCACATGCGCGAAGGCGGCGAGGGTCAGGCCGGCGGCGGCAATTTGAAACACGGACTTCATGGTCTTCCTTTCCGAAGGGTCACCACCCCCGGGTCCGGGGGTCTGCGGCGGACTGTAGAAAGGCCATGTGACAGCCATGTGACACCCCGTCTCCGAGGGAAAAGCGCCCCGGGGCGCCCTCGCCCACCATGACACTGTCATCAATCCGTCATGTCCCGGACGGAGGATCGCCAGCCTGCCGCCGCTACCATCGGGGCCGACTTTTCCCTCCTTGATGTATGCAGAACGGAACGCGCCTGGCCGCCATTGATCTCGGCTCCAACAGTTTTCGCCTGGAGATCGGCCGCGTGGACCACGGGCAGATCCAGCGGGCCGAATACTTCAAGGAGACCGTGCGCCTGGGCAACGGCCTGGACAGCGCACGCAACCTGACCCACGAGGCCATGCAGCGCGGCTGGGAGGCCCTGGCCCGCTTCGGCGAGCGGCTGGCCGGCTTCGAGCGCGCCCAGGTCCGCGCGGTGGCCACGCAGACGCTGCGCGAGGCGCGCAACCGTGAGGAATTCCTGCTGCGCGCCCGCACCGTGCTCGGCTTCGGCATCGACGTCATCCCCGGGCGCGAGGAAGCCCGCCTGATCTACCAGGGCGTGGCCCACCTGCTGCCGCGCAACGAGGTGGCCGACAGCGAGCGCCGGCTGGTGGTCGACATCGGCGGCCGCTCCACCGAGATGATCATCGGCTCGGGCCTGCAGGCGCAGACCACGGAGTCGTACCGGGTGGGCAGCGTCGCCTGGTCGATGAAGCACTTTCCGGACGGCCAGTTCTCGGCCAGTGCCTTCCGCGTCGCCGAGATCGCGGCCAAGGCCGTCATGGACGACGCCCTCAACAACTACACCCGCGACCAGTGGGACACGGCCTATGGCGCCTCGGGCACCATCGGCGCCGTGGGCGACCTGGTGGCCGCGGCCGGCGGACGCGCCGGCGTGGTCACGCGCGCCGACCTGGACTGGCTGCTCGAGCGCCTGCTCAAGGCCGGCAGCGCCGACCGCCTGCGCCTGGATGGCCTGCGCGAAGACCGCAAGCCCGTGATCGGCGGCGGCCTGGCCGTGCTGCGGGCGTTGTTCGACCTGCTCTCCATCGACGAGATGCGCGTCGCCCAGGGCGCCCTGCGCCACGGCGTGCTGTACGAACTGCTGGAGCGCGACGACAGCGTGGCCGACCTGCGCGACAGCACGGTGGCGCGGCTGGCGCACCGCTTCGACGCCGACGAGGCGCAGGCGCGGCGCGTGGGCGACGTGGCCGCGGCGCTCTTCGTGCAACTGGTGCCCGAGGCCCGCGGCGGCGCCGGCGCCAGCCGGGCCGGCCGGGCCCTGCGCAAGCTGCGCTGGGCGGCGCAGTTGCACGAGATCGGCATGCACATCTCGCACAGCGACTACCACAAGCACGGCGCCTACATCCTCGACAACGTGGACGTGCCCGGCTTCGCGGTCAACGAGACCCATGCGCTGAGCCAGTTGGTGCTCGGCCATCGCGGCAAGCTGCGCAAGGTCGAGGCCTCGATGGCCGACGAGACCTTCGCCGCGCAGCTGCTGGCCCTGCGGCTGGCCGTCATCCTCTGCCACGCACGGCGCGACCCGGAAGCCGATGCGCTGGCCGTGGAACTGTCGGGCGCGCGCGGCTTTGCGGTGCGGGCGCGCCAGGACTGGGCGGAGCGCTATCCCCAGTCGGCGCACCTGCTGCGCGAAGAGGTGCTGGCCTGGCAGAAGACGAGCTGGATGCTCGGGCTGCACCTGGACTGAAGGCTGTCCCTGGACTGAAGGCTGCACCTGGACGGAGGAATGCATCTGTCCCGAAGCCGCGCCGCTGCGCCTCGAGCGCCGCTCGGCTCACCGGCAACCGTTCGGGCTGAGCCTGTCGAAGCCAGGGCGCAGGACGACGTTCAGAGCAGCTCGGGCGCCTGCACCGTGACCATCACCGTCTGCTCCTCGCCATCGCGCTCGCGCGTGCGCAGCCACCACACCGAGCCCTTGCGCACGGCGCAGCTGTCCTGCTGAAGCCCCAGCAGGCGCGCGACGGCCTGACCCAGGGCCGGCTGATGGCCCACCAGCACGATCACCGACTTGCCATGCGGCCAGCCGGCCGCGGCCAGCAGTTCATCGCCGGTCGCGTGCGGGGCGATTTCCTCGCGCAACTTGTACTTGCGGCCCAGCGCCAGCACCGTCTGCTCGCAGCGGCGCGCCGGGCTGCACAGGATGCGCGTGCCCTCGGGCAATTGGCGGTCGAGCCAGGCCGCCATGCGCTTGGCCTGCTTCTCGCCCCGCGGCGTGAGCGAACGGGCCAGGTCGTCGCAGCCCTCGTGCCAGTCTTCGGCTTCGGCATGGCGCCAGAGGATCAGGTCCATGGTCTTGTCCTTCCCTTGCGAACAGTGCGCGTCTCAGACACCCGGGCCACGGCCGCGGAAGGCATAGCGCCCCATCAGGGCCGCCTGTGCCCCGTGCGCCTCGATGGCGCGCGAGGCACCGGGCTCGCCCGCATGCAGGTTGCGGTCCACCCGCTCGTAGCGGCCGTCGGCTTCCAGCTCCCAGGCATCGCGGCCGTCGTGCAGGTAGGCCACCAGGCATTCGTCGATCAGCCGCTGGCGCAGCACCGGGTGCGTCACCGGCCAGGCCACCTCGACGCGCCGCATCATGTTGCGGTTCATCCAATCGGCGCTGGAAAGGTACAGGCTCTCGTCTTCGTCCACGCGGAAGTAGAAGACCCGCGAATGCTCCAGGAAGCGCCCGATGATCGAGCGCACGCGGATGTTCTCGCTCAGGCCCGGCACCTGCGCCGGCAGCATGCAGGCGCCACGGATGATGAGGTCGATCTTCACACCGCGGCTGCCGGCACGCAGCAGTGCCGCGATCAGTGCCTCGTCGGTGAGCGCATTCATCTTGGCGACGATGCGCGTGGTCTTGCCCTCGCCCGCAGCCTCGGCCAGCGCGTCGATGCGGGCCACCAGGTTCCTGTGCAGGTCGAAGGGCGCCACCCACAGCCGCTGCAGCTTGGGCAGCCGGCTCTGGCCAGCCAGGTGCACGAAGAGCGCGTCCATGTCCGCCGTGAGTTGCGGGTCGGCCGTCAGGTGGCTGATGTCGGTGTACAGCCGCGCGGTGCGGGGGTTGTAGTTGCCGGTCGAGAGATGGCCGTAGCGGCGGATGTGGCGACCTTCGCGGCGGGTGACCAGCAGCATCTTGGCGTGCGTCTTGAGACCGACCACGCCATACACCACCTGCGCGCCGATAGATTCGAGCACCTCGGCCCAGTTGATGTTGGCCTCTTCGTCGAAGCGGGCCTTGAGCTCCACCACCGCCATCACTTCCTTGCCGCGGCGCACGGCCTCGCGCAGCAGGTCCATCAGCACCGAGTCGGAGCCGGTGCGGTAGATGGTCTGCTTGATGGCCAGCACCTGCGGATCGGCCACCGCCTCGCGCAGGAACTCGATGACGCCGTCGAAGCTCTCGAAGGGCTGATGGATCAGCACATCGCTGCGCTGCAGCCGGTCGAAGAAGGACTGGCCGGTCGACAGGTTGATCGGGTAGGAAGCCTGGTAGGGCGTGAAGCGCAGGTCCTTGAAGCGCGGCTCGTCGATCAGGTCGACCATCTGCGAGAAGCGCGCCAGGTTCACCGGACCCGGCACGCGGTAGAGCGCGCCCTGCGGCAGGTTGAACTGCGCCAGCAGGAAGCTCCACAGCGACTCGTCGCAGTCGGCCGACACCTCCAGCCGCACGGCCTGGCCGAAGTTGCGGTGCTGCAGGCCCTGGCGCAGCGCGGTGCGCAGGTTCTTCACATCTTCCTCGTCCACGGCCAGGTCGGAATGGCGCGTGACGCGGAACTGCGAGAACTGCCCCACCTCGCGCCCCGGGAACATCGCATGCAGGTGCGCCCGCACGATGCTCGACAGCGCCACCACCAGCGTCTTGCCCTCGGACACCTTGGCCGGCATGCGGATCAGCCGCGGCAGCACGCGCGGCACCTTCAGGATGGCGATGGGGTTCTCGCGGCCGAAGGCGTCCTTGCCCGAGAGCTTGACGATGAAGTTCAGCGACTTGTTGGCCACTTGCGGAAAGGGATGGGCCGGGTCCAGCGCGACGGGGATCAGCAGCGGCCGCACCTCGCGCTCGAAGTATTCCTGCACCCACTTGCGCTGTGCCGCATTGCGCTTGCCGTGCGAGATGACATGGATGCCATGCTCGGCAAAGGCCGGCAGCAACTCGTCGTTGTAGAGCTGGTACTGGCGTGCCACCAGCGCATGCGCAGCCGCCGACAGGGCATCGAAGGACTCGGCCGTGTAGGGCCCGGTGCCCTGCGCTTCGAGGCACGCCCGCACGTGCGGCTCGGCCCGCACCTCGAAGAACTCGTCGAGGTTGGACGAGACGATGCACAGGTAGCGAAGGCGCTCCAGCAGCGGCACTTCGGGCCGCTCCGACCAGTTCAGGACGCGCCGGTTGAAGGCCAGGATGCTGTGGTCCCGGTCCAGCAACGGGGTGGCTGCCGGCACATTCGGCGTCGGCAGGGACTCTTCGGAAAAGGGCATGACGTCGGGGTCGAGGGACAGAGGCAAGACTGTCATCCGATTGTCATGTTTGAATGTGACGCCGTCATGACACTGTCATGTGCCGCGCCGCCCCCTCTCAGGCGCCGAGGAAGTGCCGGCGATAGCGGGGCGGCAGGTCGGCCAGCCGCATCATCATCGGCAGGTCGGCGGTGTTGAAGTCCGGGTCCCAGGCCGGCGCGCCCAGCACCTTGGCGCCCAGGCGCAGGTAGCCCTTGATGAGCGCGGGCGGATCCACATCGAGCGAGCCGTCGAGCTGGTCGACCGGCAGCGGCAGGCGCGGCTGCACGTGGTACTGGATGGGCGCCATGTGCGTGGCCGACAGTTGGCGCCAGATGCTGGCCGCGGCATCGCCACCATGCACGCCGTTCTGCAGCATCGGAATGCTGGCGCAGCCGATCATGGTGTCGAGCCGGTTGCGGTGCATGAAGGCCGCCAGCGCACCCCACAGGGCCAGGATCACGCCGCCCTGGCGATGGTCCGGATGCACGCAGCTACGGCCCAGTTCGACCATGCGCTCGCGCAGGCCACGCAGGCGGGTCAGGTCGAACTCGGTGTCGCTGTAGGTGCCGCCCACACGGCGCGACTGGGCCGGCGTGAGCACGCGGTAGGTGCCCACCACCTCGCCGCCCGGCTCGGCGCGCACCAGCAGGTGCTCGCAGAAGTCGTCGAACAGGTCCACGTCATGGCCCGGCAGCGACGTGGGCAGGCGCGCGCCCATCTCCTGCACGAACACGCGCCAGCGCAGGCGCTGCGCCTCGCGCACCTCGTCCTGGTGGCGGGCCCAGGCGACCGTCACGCCGCCGGCCGCGGCTGGCTGGGGAAGTTGCGGCGGCTGCGGCCACAGCGTCTCGCGCAGGCCGAGGCGGGACAGGGCGAGGGTGGGCGTCGGCAGTTCTTTCATGAGCGGCTTCTGGTCTTTTCGGATTGCCGCGCAGTCTGTGCCGCGCGGATGAAGCCCGCATGTCGAAGCCGTGGCAATTGCGTGACGGCCCCGCACGGGTGGCCGCGCGGCGCTATCCTGCGGCCCGCCTGCATAGGGATACGCTTCACGAATGCGCGCGCCGTGGGCATCTGCGGAATCGCGATCTGCGTTGTTGCAAATGCTCGCAATAGCTGGGCTATTGCTGCGCTTTGCGCCTAGCATCTCATTCCGATCCGCAGCGCCCACTTGCCGCTCGATTCGTGAAGCGCATCCCCAGGAGCCATCAGCCCATGTCCGCACAACCTGTCATCGACGTCTATTCCTGGCCCACGCCCAACGGCCACAAGGTCCACATCATGCTGGAGGAGACCGGCCTGCCCTACCGGGCGCACGCGGTCGACATCGGCCAGGGCGACCAGTTCGCGCCCGATTTCCTGGCCATCAGCCCCAACAACAAGATCCCGGCGATCACCGACCCCGTGGGGCCGGACGGGCAGCCGATCTCGCTCTTCGAGTCGGGTGCCATCCTGGTCTACCTGGCGGCCAAGACCGGCCAGCTGCTGCCCCAGGGCGACCGTGCGCGCTTCGAGGTGCTGCAGTGGCTGATGTTCCAGATGGGTGGCGTCGGCCCCATGCTGGGCCAGGCCCACCACTTCCGCATGTACGCGCCCGAGAAGCTGCCCTACGCCATCGAGCGCTACACCAACGAGGCGAAGCGGCTGTACGGCGTCATCGACCGCCGCCTGGAGAAAAGCGCCTTCGTCGGCGGTGCCGACTACTCGATTGCCGACATCACCATCTTCCCGTGGCTGCGCAGCTGGCAGAACCAGGGCGTGGTGATGGACGACTACCCCGCCCTCAAGGCCTGGTTCGACGGCATCGCGGCCCGTCCGGCGGTGCAGCGGGGCGTGCAGGTGCTGGCCGATCGGCGCAAGCCGATCACCGACGACAAGTCGCGCGAGATCCTGTTCGGCAAGACCCAGTATCAGAAGCGCTAGAATGGCGGGCTTGTCGGAACGTAGCGCAGCCTGGTAGCGCATCTGCTTTGGGAGCAGAGGGTCGCGAGTTCGAATCCCGCCGTTCCGACCACTCCATGCGAATGCCCGCAGTGACTTCGGCCACTGCGGGCATTTTCATTTGCTCATTTTCGCGGCTTGCGCGCCGTGCGCTTCTCCGCCGCCGCGCCGGCTTCCGGCTCGGCCGGCTTCTGCACCAGGTGCACCCGCAGGCGGCCCAGGTGCTCGTACAGGGCTTCCTTGCTGCCCGCGGGCAGCCCCTGGAACATGGCGATCAGCCATTTCTCGTGCTCGGCCGCCATGGCGGCGAATTCGGTGCGGCCCTTGTCGGTGAGGCACACGCGCCAGGACCGGCGGTCCTCCGGATCGTCGATGCGTTCCACCAGGCCTTCCTTCACCAGCTGGTCGGTCAGGCCCGTCACATTGCCGCCCGTCACCATGAGGTAGCGCGACAGCACGTTCATGCGCAGCCCCTCCGGATATCGGTCGAGCTGGGCCAGGTAGTCGAAGCGCGGCAGCGTGGTGCCGAAGCGGGTGCGCAACTGCTGGCGGATCTGCTGCTCGATCTGCGTGCTGCAGGCCAGCAGGCGCAGCCAGATCTTGGTGTCCAGGTGGTCGTCGACCTGGGCACGGGCCTCCAGGCCGATGTGTTCGTCGCCGAGCGACTCGACGAGGCGGAAATGCTTGGAATGGGTGGCCATTCGGGTTGTCCTGTTGTTGTGTCTTCAGTCACGCTCGTGAGGCCGAGGCGCCCCAACACGCCCCCACCCGCCGGCCAGCGCATGCCGGATCCCTGCCGCCGAGCATAGCCGGCAGGCCTGCCTTCGGCTGTCGGCGCAGGGCGTGCCCATCACCTCGCCCCCGCGCGCCGGCTTCGCACCGGCCCCGGCCAGTGAATGAAGAGCGTGTGTCGCGCGGTGGGCATCAGCGCATCAGCCGCCCGCCATTGATGTCCAGCGTCGCGCCCGTGATGAAGGCCCCCGCGTCCGACGCCAGGAAGACCGCCGCCGCGCCGACCTCCTCGGGCTCGCCGAAACGGCCCAGGGGAATGGCGCTCAACAGCCCATCCTGCCGGGCGGGCGCCAGGGCCTCCAGCGCCGGGCTGCGGATGGCCGCCGGGGCCATGGCATTGACGGTGATCCGGTCGGCCGCCAGTTCCGTGGCGAAGCCGCGCGTGAGCGCCAGGATGCCGGCCTTGGAGGCGGCGTAATGAAGGCCCGTGGTCGCGCTCGCCTGCTGCCCGGCGAGCGAAGCCAGGTTGATGATCCGCCCACCCTGCCCCCGCGCGCGCATGTGTGCACCCAGGGCGCGGCAGCCCAGGAAGCAGCCGCGCAGGTTGACGGCCATGAGGGCGTCCCATTCCTCCACCGCGATGTCCCACAGCGGGGTGGAGGCCGTGCGCGCCGCGTTGTTGACGAGCACGTCGACGAAGCCCCACGCGTCGCAGCCGGCCTGCAGCATCTGCTGCCAACCGGCCTCGGTCGCGACGTCGGCCACCACGGCCCGCACCTCCAGCCCTTCGGCCCGCAGTGGCGCGGCAGCGTCGTGCACGGCCGCCTGCGCATCGGCCATCAGCACGCGCGCACCGGCCTGTCCCAGCGCATGGGCCATGGCCAGGCCCAGCCCCTGCGCCGCGCCGGTGACCAGGGCCACGCGGCCGGCCAGCACGGGGGCGGAAGGTGTCGCCGGCATGCTCAGGCCCGGCGGGCGCGCGCCTGCGGCGGCCGCTCCCAGGCGGTGGACGTGACGCCACGCTCGCGCAGCTTGTACTTCTGCACCTTGCCGTTCTCGGTGCGCGGCAGGTCGGCCACGATGTCGAACCAGCGCGGCACGGCGAAGTACGGCAGGCGCGCCTCGCACCAGTCGGCCAGTTCCTGCGGCGCGGGCGCCTGGCCCTCGCGCAGGATCAGCGCGGCCATCACCTCGTCCTCGGCCAGCTCGGAGCGCACCGGGTACACCGCCACGGTGGCCACCGCCGGGTGGCTCTGCAGGACCTGTTCGACCTCAAAGGAGGAGATGTTCTCGCCCCGGCGGCGGATCGCATCCTTGATGCGGTCCACGAAGCGCAGGGCACCGTCGGCCTCGCGCACCACGCGGTCGCCGGTGTGGAACCAGAGGTTGCGCCAGGCCTCGACCGTCTTGTCGGGCATGTTGAAGTAGCCGCTGGCGAAGGCGTGGGGCTCATGCGCGCGCAGCAGCAGCTCGCCGGCCTGGCCGTCGGGCAGTTCGGCATCGTGCTCGTCGGCCACGCGGGCCTCGAAGCCCGGCAGCACCCAGCCCATCACGCCGCCGCGCGGCGAATCGGGCGCGGTGGCGATGACGAAGTTGGTCTCAGTGGAGCCATAGCCTTCGAGCAACCGCACGCCGGTGCGGGCCGCGAAGGCCTCGCCCGCCGCGCCCGGCACGCCGGGGCCCAGGCCGATGCGCACGCGGTGCTGGCGCTCGGCCGCGCCTTCGGGCTGCGCCAGCAGGATCGGCACCATGGCGCCCAGCAGGTAGACCACGGTGGCGCCGCACGCCTGCATGGCCGGCCAGAAGCCCGAGGCCGAGAAGCGGCCTTCGAACACCACCTCGGCCCCCGACAGGCAGGCCTGCGCGAAGGTGTTGAGCGCATTGATGTGGAACAGCGGCAGCGTGGTGCACAGCACGTCGTCGGCGCGCACGCCCAGCACCCGCAGGCTGTTGACGCCCCACCAGTAGTACTGCGCATGCGGGCACAGCACGCCCTTGGACGGGCCGGTAGTGCCGGAGGTGTAGAGGATGGCGAGCGTGTCGGCCGGGCCGGTCTCTGCCGCGGCCACTTCTTCTCCGGGCGCGGGCCAGGCTTCGACGGCCACGCCCGGCAGGTCGATGGCATCGCCCTCACCTTCCAGCACCCAGATGCGCTGCAGCGACGTGCGCGCCAAGTCGGCCG
The DNA here is from genome assembly GCF_021401245.1 of Pseudacidovorax sp. NFM-22. GTDB lineage: Bacteria > Pseudomonadota > Gammaproteobacteria > Burkholderiales > Burkholderiaceae_C > Xenophilus. Next base: position 156,978 of record NZ_JACBFY010000008.1, on the reverse strand, counting down.
TGGCCAGCCGCGGCAGGTACTGCGCCTCGATGACCAGCAGCTTCGCCTGGCTGTTGGCCAGGAAGTATTCGATCTGCGGCCCCATGGACGCCGTGTTGACCGGAACCGCCACCGCGCCTGCCCAGCCACAGCCGAGGAAGGCCTCCAGGAACTCCGGCCGGTTGCCCGCGAGGAGCGCGACGCGGTCACCGCGCGCGATGCCGGCGGCCTCCAGCGCGCCGGCACGTCCCGCGGCGCGCTGCGGCACCTCGGCGTGCCGCCAGCGCTGGCCGCCGATGCGCACGGCCGGCGCGTCGCCGAAGCGCTCGGCCTGCCGCCGCAGCATCTGCGGCAGCGTTCGCTGCGCCACGGGCAGCAGCGCGTCGGCCTCAGTCGTCGTCATGGGTGCCGCCGCCCAGGTAGGTCGCGCGCACGCGCTCGTCATCGGCCAGGGCCGCCGAGTCGCCCGACAGCGCCACCTCGCCCGTCTCCAGCACGTAGCCGAAGTCCGAGCTTTCCAGCGCGGCGCGGGCGTTCTGTTCCACCAGCAGGATCGACACGCCGTCCTCGCGCAGCTGCCGCACGATGGACAGGATCTCCTGCACGATCAGCGGCGCCAGCCCCAGGCTGGGCTCGTCGAGCATCAGGAGGCGCGGCGCGGACATGAGTGCGCGGCCCACGGCCAGCATCTGCCGCTCGCCGCCGGAGAGCGTGTCGGCCCGCTGCCCGCGGCGCTCGGCCAGGCGCGGAAAGCGTGCATACACGCCGTCCAGGCGCTGGCGCAGCGCGTCCGAGCGCAGGCGGCGCGAATAGGCACCCAGGCGCAGGTTGTCCAGCACGGTGAGTTCGCCGAAGAGCTCGCGCTTCTCGGGCACCAGGCACAGGCCGCGCTCCACGCGCGATTCGACGTCGAGCCCGGCCAGGTCCTCACCCTCGAAGCGGATCGTCCCGCGCGAAGGCAGCAGGCCCATGGCCGCGGCCAGCAGCGTGGTCTTGCCCGCGCCGTTGGGGCCGATGACCGAAATGATCTGCCCCGGCTGCAAGGCCAGCGACACACCGCGCACCGCCTCGACCTGGCCGTAGCCCACGTGCAGGTCGGCGATCTCCAGCATGGGCGTACCGCTCATACCGTGCTCCCCAGGTAGGCCGCCTGCACCCGCTCGTCGGCGCGCACCGCGGCGGGCACGCCCTCGACCAGCTTGGAGCCGAAGTTCATCACCACCAGGCGGTCCACCAGCTTCATCACGAAGTCCATGTCATGTTCCACGATCAGGATGGTCACGCCCTCGCCCTGCAGCTTGCGCAGCAGATCGCCCAGGGCCATCTTCTCCTTGCGGCGCAGGCCCGCGGCGGGCTCGTCCAGCACCAGCAGCACCGGGTCGGCCGCCAGGGCGCGGGCGATCTCCAGGATTCGCTGGGTGCCCAGCGGCAGGGCGCCGGCCATCTCGTGCGCCCGGTCGCCCAGGCCGATGCGGTCCAGCTGGCGCTGGGCCTCCTGCAGGATCTGGCGCTCCTCCTGCCGGTCCAGCCGCAGGCCGGCGCGCAGCACGCCGGCACCCGCACGGGCATGGGCGCCCAGGGCCACGTTGTCCAGCAGGCTCATGTGCGGCCGCAGCTTGACGTGCTGGAAGGTGCGCGCCAGGCCCAGCCGGGCCACGTCGCGCTGCTGCATCGTGCTGATGTCCTGGCCCAGGAACTGCACCCGGCCCGAAGTCATCTGCGCGGTGCGCGTGAGCAGGTTGAACATGGTCGACTTGCCCGCGCCGTTGGGCCCGATCAGGCCCACGATCTCGCCGGCCTGCACGTCGAAGCTCACGTCGTTGACCGCCACCAGCCCGCCGAAGCGCTTCACGGCGCCCTGCACCGACAGCAGCGGCGTGCCCCGCGCCGGCATGGCGCGCTGCGCCAGGGGCGGCACCGGCGCCGCCAGCTCGGGCACGGCGACGGGCGCGCGTGCACCGCGGCGCAGGCGCCAGCGGCGCACATAGCCCATCACGCCGCCGCGCGCAAAGTGCAGCAGCGCGATGAACAGGGCCGCGAAGGTCACGGCCTCCAGCTGACCGGCCCATTGGGTGACCAGCGGCAGCACGTCCTGCAGCACGTTCTTGAGCACCAGCACCAAGCCCGCGCCCACCAGCGCGCCCGCCAGGCTGCCCAGGCCGCCGGCCAGGGCCATCAGCAGGTATTCGATGCTGGCGCGCACGTCGAAGGGCGAGGGGCTGACGAAGCGGTTCATGTGCGCATACAGCCAACCCGCCAGCCCCGCGAACAACGCGGCCGTGACGAAGAGCGTGAGCTTGACGCGGTAGGCATCGGCCCCGACGCTCGCCAGCAGCGTGGCACCGCCGCGCAGCCCGCGGATGGCGCGGCCCGGCCGCGAATTGAGCAGGTTGTGGCTGAACAGGCAGGCGAGGCCCACGAGGGCCCAGATCAGGTAGTAGATGGAGCGCGGGTCCGACAGCGCCCAGCTGCCGATGCGCAGCGGCGGAATGTTCGACAGGCCCGTGTGTCGCCCCAGCCCGTCCACATTGCCGAAGAGCAGCGCGATCGACAGCCCCCAGGCGATGGTCGACAGCGGCAGGAAGTGCCCGCCCAGCCGCAGCGTGAGCGCGCCGATGGCCAGGGCCGACAGGCCCGTGAGCAGCAGCGCGAAAGGCAGCCCCAGCCAGGGCGACAGGCCCTGCGCCGTGGTGAGCCAAGCGGTCGAATAGGCCGCGATGCCCACGAAGGCCGCCTGCCCGAAGGAGGTGGCACCGCCCACGCCCGTCAGCAGCACCAGCCCCAGCGCCACCAGCGCGCCGATGCCGATGTCGTTGAGCAGCGAGACGGTGAAGCTGCCGGCCACCGCCGGCAGCAGGGCCAGCACGACGACCACCGCCGCGATGAGGAATGCGGAAGTGCCGCGCTTCATTGGTCGATCTCCTCGGCTTCTTCCTCGTGGTGGCGCGCCATGTACGAGCGCGCCATCAGCACCGGGATCAGCAGGCTGAACACGATCACGTCCTTGAGCGCCCCGCTCCAGAAGGAGGCGAAGCTCTCGATGATGCCCACGGCCAGCGCGCCGATGGCCGTCACCGGATAGCTCACCAGCCCGCCGATGATGGCCGCCACGAAGGCCTTGAGGCCGATGATGAAGCCCGAGTCGTAGTACATGGTGGTCACCGGCGCGATCAGCACGCCGATCAGCCCCGCCAGCAGCGAGGCGCAGCCATAGGCCAGCAGCGCGGTGCGCGCGGGCCGGATGCCCACCAGCCGCGCGCCCGTGCGATTCACCGCCGTGGCGCGCAGCGCCTTGCCGGTGACGGTGCGTTCGAACACCAGGAAGAACAGGCCGCTGAGCACGATGGCCGCGCTCACCATCAGCACCACCTGGCCGCTGACGGTGAAGCCGTCGCCCAGGGTGAGCGTGGCCGAGGTCAGCGCACTGGTGCGCGAGCCCTCGGGCCCGAAGAACAGCAGGCCCAGGCCCGAGAGCAGGAAGTGCAGCGCCAGCGACACGATCAGCAGCACCAGCCCCGAGGCATCGGCGATGGGCTGGAACACCACCCGCGCCAGCAGCGGCGCCACCGGCACCACCAGCAGCACCGAGGCCACGATCTGCAGTGCCACCGGCACGCCGGCCCGCGCCGCCGCCCAGGCGATGGCGCAGGGCACCAGCGGCAGCACGCCCCACAGCAGCAGCGCCTTCGGGATGTGCCGCGCCTCGCCCTTGCGCAGCAGGCTGCCCACCTCGGTGAGCAGCGCCAGCGCGGCCAGGAAGATCACCATGCCGATGGTGGGCGGCAGCTTGCCGGTCTCGAAGGCCGCCAGCGTCAGCGCGGAAAAAGCCGCGATGTCGCCGAAGGGCACGAACACGACCCGCGTGACCGAGAAGATCAGCACCAGGCCGATGCCGGCCAGCAGGTAGATGGCCCCGTTGGCCAAACCGTCGATGCCCAGGATGAGGGCGACGTCCCAGGTCATGGTCGGGCGGTCCTTTGCGTCATTGCGTTCTTTCCCATAGGTTGCAGGCGTGCGCGGGCGATCAGGGCACGAGCTTCCATTGGCCCTTGTCGAGCGTGACGATCACGCGGGCGCGCTCGTCCACGCCGTACAGGTCGCCGGGCTTGAAGTTGTAGACACCGTGCGTGCCCACCACTTCGCGGGTGCTGAAGATGGCGTCGCGCAGGGCCAAGCGGAACTCGGGCGTGCCGGGCTCGGTCTTGCCGGCGGCCAGCACGCGCTGGGCCGCGTCGGCGAACACCAGCCAGCCATCGAAGGAATAGGCCGAGAAGGCATCGCTGGTGGGCGCGTTGTTGACCTTCTGGTAGATGTCGCGGAAGGCCATGCCCATCTTGCGGGTCGGATGGTCGGCCGGCAGCTGCTCGGCCACGATGACGGGGCCGGTGGGCATCAGCGCACCCTGCCCGGCCGCGCCGACCACGCGCACGAAGTCGGGGTTGATCAGGCCGTGCTGGCCGTAGACCTTGCCCTTGAAGCCGCGCTCGGCCAGGGCCAGGAAGGGCAAGGCACCGGGCGTGCCGGCGCCGCCTGTCATCACCGCGTCGGGCCGCATGGCCAGCAGCTTGAGCACCTGGCCGGTGACCGACTGGTCGGAGCGCGCATAGCGCTCGTTGCCCAGCACCTGGATGCCGGCTTCCTTGGCCGCCTGGTTGAGGGCGGTGAACACCAGATCGCCCCAGGCGTCGGAGAAGCCGATGTAGCCCACGGAGCGCACGCCGTCCTTCTTCATGCGCTGTACCACCGCGTCGATCATCAGCTGCGTGGGCTGGGCCACCGTCATCACCCAGGCGTTGTCGGCCGGGTTCAGCATGATGGGCGTGAGGCCGATCATGGGTACCTTGGCATCGCGCCCAACCTGCGCCATGGCGATGGCGGCGGGCACGCCCGAGGTGCCCATCAGCACGTCGACCTTGTCCTCTTCCACCAGCTTGCGGGCGTTGCGGCCGGCGGTGGTGGGGTCGGAGCCGTCGTCCAGCACGATCAGCTGCACCTTGCGCCCGGCGATCTCGCCCTTGTAGGCCAGTGCGGCCTGCATGCCCTTGGCATAGGGCACGCCCAGCGAGGAGTTCGGGCCGGAGAGCGACACGCTCAGGCCGACCTTGAGGTCGGCCGCCTGGGCGACGACCGCGGCCGCGGCCAGGGCACCGGCAGCCAGCGCACCGCGGCCGAGGGACATCAGCATCTTCTTCATGGCAACTCCTGCTTGGGAGAAATGGGGACGGACGGAAGGACTAGACAAACAACTGGATGGCCGGCAGCGGCTGGCCCGCATCGAGCAGGTTGACCCGCTTCTCGCGGATCAGCCAACCCAGCGGCCCGCCGGGCACGAGCGTGTGGATGCAGTGGCCGGCCAGCAGCACCTGCTGCGGGCCGCGCGACTCGATGTAGAGGAAGGCGGTGCGCAGGCGGACTGCTTCGACGTTGACGAGGCTGTCTCCTTCGGCAACGCGAGCGTCGGGCCCGGCGGGCAAGCGGCGCGGCGCCTGCAGCACGTGCTGGCACCGGCTGGCCGGATGCTGCGAGTGGGCCCGCGGGCTGTGCAGGCGCTTGACGCGCAGTTCGAGCAGCAAGCGGTCTTCGAGCGCCAGCGCGTTGTGGGTCTGGGCGTCGGCCTGCGCGGCGCCCTGCAACGGGACCCAGTAGCGGCCGTCGGGCGCGAAGAGGGCCAGCCAGTCGTCCCAGCGGCGGTCGTCGATCAGCTCGGCTTCGTGGACGACGAAGTCTTCGGGAGAGAGTCGCCCCTCCGCCACCGGCACCCCAACGATCCGTTCGGGCTGAGCTTGTCGAAGCCGGGACGCGACGTCCGCCTGCGCGCCGTCCTGCCCTTCGACAAGCTCAGGGCGAACGGGGTTGGGCGACTCGAGGCGAACGGGGTTGGGCGACTTGGGGCGACCGGGGTTGGACGCCTCAAGGCGCACGGCGTTGGCCGACTCGGGGCGAGCGGGGTTGGGGTCGGGATCGGGATTCATACGCCCTCTCCCATCCACTTCGCCCAGGCGCGGAACTGGTTGCGCATGAGGCGCTCGTCGGTGCCGCTGGTCTCTTCCACCACGTCGCTGCGCTCGCCCTCGGCAAAGCCGCGGTGCAGGCTGACCCATTCGTTGCCCTCGCCGCGCAGGCCCTGCTGCATGCTCTCGAACAGGTGCACGTCGTCATGCGCCACCACCGACATGGGCGAGAAGACCAGCCGGTTGTAGTTCATCGAACGTTGCAGCAGCAGCTCGGGCGCGCCCTCGGCGCGGAAGCTCCAGGCCTCCACCAGCGTGCGGTCCGCCGCCAATGGGCGGATCACGCGGATGGCCTGCGGCGAGCCCTTGACCGACAGGCTGGGAAAGAGCACCGCGTTCTGCGGCGAGCGCTGCAGCACCTCGTTGGCGCGCTCCTCGCCCAACGCGCTGCGCAGCGCGTCCTCATAGTCCTGCAACTGCGCGTAGCTGGAATGGATGCTGAAGCGCGTGCCCAGCACGCTGTGCCCGTTGGGATACACGCGCCCGCCCATGCGGTCGAAGAAGTCGTAGCCGGAGCCGAAGGGCAGGATCTGCTCCATCGCCATCGGCTTGGGCGCATCGGCCGGCTGGTCCTTCCACAGCGCGTTGGCCGCCTGTGTGGCCGACTCGTGGGTGGACATGGGATGCACCGTGTCGTTGATGTTCTCCAGGTACATCTTCCAGTTGCAGTGGATGACGTTGCGCAGCACGCCGCCCGCCACCGTCAACCGCCGCTCGGGCGAGCGGTCGACCATGTTGTCGATCACCTGCAGGATGTCGCCGAAGTAGTCGTCGAAGGCGGGGCCCTCCTTCGCCAGCCGCACAAAGACGAAGTCGCGGTACACCGCCACGCCGGCCACCGGCTGCAGGCCCTGCCCCGATTCGCATTGCGCCAGCCCCGTGCCCTCATAGCCTGCCTTGAGCGGCAGCGCCAGCGGCGCACCGTCCAGCTTGTAGGTCCAGGCGTGGTAGGGGCAGCGGAAGAAGCGGCCCGTGTTGCCGTGCGCTTCGGTGACCAGCTGCGCGCCCTTGTGGGCGCAGCGGTTGTAGAAGACGCCCACGTCGCCATCGGCCTGCCGCACCATCAGCAGCGGCCGGCCGGCGATCTCCCGCGTGCAGTAGTCGCCAGCCGCGGGCACTTCGCTCGCATGGCCGGCGAACTGCCAGGTGCGGGCGAAGAAGCGCTCCTGCTCCAGCGCGAAGAGTTCCTGGCTCAGGTACAGGTCGCGGTGGACGCGCCGATCCTGCACCAGGGCCTGGAGGGCGGCGGGGTCCTCGCGGTAGCGCGTGCTCATGGCGTGGGTCGTGCTGCGGTGAAGGCGGTTAGCGGGTCAGGCGTTCAGGGCACCAGCTTCCACTGACCCTTCTCCATGCGCACGATCACCACCGCGCGCTTGTCCGAGCCGTAGCGGCTGTCGGGCGTGAAGTTGTAGATGCCATGCGTGCCCACCAGCTCGCGGGTGGCGACGATGGCGTCCTTGAGCGACTGGCGGTAGGCCGGCGTGCCGGGCTCGCCCTTCGCGCGCGCCGCGGCATTGGCCAGCAGCAGGTAGGCGTCGTAGGTGTACGACGAGAAGGCATCGACCGGCGGCGAGCCATTGACCTTCTGGTAGGCGGCGCGGAAGTCCATCGACACCTTGCGGATCGGGTTGTCGGCCGGCAGCTGCTCGGCCACCAGCACCGGACCGCTGGGCACTTCCAGGCCCTCGATGGACTTGCCGCCCACGCGCACGAAGTCGGCATTGATCAGACCATGCGTGCCGTAGATGCGGCCCTTGTAGTTGCGCTCGGCCAGCGCCAGGTAGGGCAGCGCGCCGGGCGTGCCCGAGTTGCCGGCGAACACCGCGTCGGGCCGCTGGGCCACGATCTTGAGCACCTGGCCTGCGACCGAGTTGTCGGCGCGCGCATAGCGCTCGTTGGCCACCACCTTGATGCCGGCCTCGCCCGCGCTCTTGACCAGCGAGTCGTAGGCCAGGTCGCCCAGCGCGTCGGAGAAGCCGATGAAGGCCACCGTCTTCACGCCCGCGGCCTTCATCTTCTCAACCACCGCGGCAACCATCAGCTCGAAGGGCTGCGACACCGACACCGTCCAGCCGTTCTCGGCGCCCGGCAGCGACACGGGCGTGGGCGAGATCAGCGGCACGTTCAGCTCGCGCGCCACGGCGGCGATGGCCATGGCGCCCGGCACGCCCGAAGTGCCGATGAGCACGTCCACCTTGTCCTCGGTGGCCAGCTTACGGGCATTGCGGCCGGCCGTGGTCGGGTCGGAGGCATCGTCCAGCACGATCAGCTCGACCTTGCGGCCGGCGATGGTGGGCATCTGCGCATGGGCGGCGCGGATGCCCTTCTCGTACGGAATGCCCAGCGCGGACACCGGGCCGGAGAGCGAGCTGATGACGCCCACCTTGAGGTCGGCCGCGAAGGCGCCGACGGCGAAGGCCGAGGCGGCCAGCAGGGCGAGAGGACGAAGCACACGAGAGGCCATCGACAGGGACTCCAAAAAGGAAGGGCAGGAAGGGACGAAGTCGGGGCCGGCGCAGTGGACCGCCGGCCTCCGTCAGTGGCGTGCGCCGGCGGTCGCCCGCATGGCGGCGCGATGGAGCCGGCTCAGGGCACCAGCTTCCACTGGCCCTTTTCGAGCCGCACGACCACGCGCGAGCGCTCGTCCGAGCCGTAGCGGTCGTTGGGCGTGAAGTTGTAGACGCTGTGGGTGCCGGCCAGCTCCTTCGTGCTGGTGATGGCGTCGCGCAAGGCCACGCGGAACTGCGGCGTGCCCGGCTCGGCCTTGGCCGAGGCGCGCTTGGCGGCGTCCAGGAAGATCAGCCAGGCGTCGAAGCTGTAGGCCGAGAAGGCATCGGTGGGCATGGCGCCGTTGGCCTTCTGGTAGGCGGCCCGGAAGTCCATCGACACCTTGCGGATCGGGTTGTCGGCCGGCAGCTGCTCGGCCACGATCACCGGGCCGGTGGGCGCCAGCAGGCCTTCGACCGAGGCACCGCCCACGCGCACGAAGTCGGGGTTGATCAGCGCATGCATGCCGTAGATCTGGCCCTTGTAGCCGCGCTCAGCCAGCGCCAGGTAGGGCAAGGCGCCAGGCGTGCCCGAGGTGCCGGTGAGCACCGCGTCGGGCCGCAGCGCCACGATCTTGAGCACCTGGCCCGTCACCGACGAATCGGCGCGCGCATAGCGTTCGTTGGAGACCACCTTGATGCCGGCCGGCTCGGCGCTCTTCTGCAACGCGTCGTACACCAGGTCGCCCCAGGCGTCGGAGAAGCCGATGTAGCCCACCGTCTTGACGCCGGACTTCTTCATGCGGTCCACCACCGCGCTGACCATCAGCGGCGCGGGCTGCGGCAGCGTGACCATCCAGGCGCCCTCCTCACCCGGCAGGTTGGCATTGGCGATGGAGATGAGCGGCGTCTTCGTCTCGCGTGCCACGGCGGCGATGGCCAGCGCGCCCGGCGATCCTGCGGTGCCGATGATGACGTCGACCTTGTCCTCGTCGATCAGCTTGCGCGCATTGCGGGCCGCGGTGCTCGGGTCCGACGCGTCGTCGAGCTGGATGACCTGCACCTTCTTGCCGTCGATGTCGCCCTTGAAGGCCTGCGCCGCAGCCATGCCCTTCTGGTAGGGAATGCCCAGCGACGAGACCGGGCCCGACAGCGAGGTGATGAAGCCGACCTTGTAGTCGGCGGCCAGCGCGGCGGGGGCTGTGGCCCCCAGCAGCGTGGCACAGGCCAGGGCAGCCAGGCTGCGCAGGGGACGTACTGACTTCATCATCTTCATCGCGGACTCCATCTCTTCGGTGGCAACACGGTGGAACAACGCCACTGCCGACGGGCCGCCTCTTCCACACTCCTGCGGCTGTCGCACTGGCACATGACTTATCAATTATTTAGTCTTAAACAATCCTAGCGAGCACATCCAGGCGTTGCAAGGGGACTGTCCTCATGGTGGAAAGCCGGGCCGCAGCGTGGTGCGTCGATGCACGACCTAGAGCGTCAGGCTCCCCACGCTGGTGCCTCCGCACACGTAGAGCACCTGTCCGGTCACGAAACTGTTGGCCGGCTCCACGAAGAAACGCACGGCCCGTGCCACATCGGCGGCCTCGCCCAGGCGCTTGACGGGCACGCTGGCCGCGAGCGCCCGTTCCTTCTCGCTGCCGGCGTCGACCACGTCGTAGAACATGTCGGTGCGGATGGGCCCGGGCGCGACGACGTTGACGGTGATGCCCTCGCCGCCCAGCTCCAGCGCCCAGGTGCGGGCCATGCCCAGCATGCCGGCCTTGGTGGCCGAATAGCTGGTGCGCGTGGCCAGGCCAAGGGCGGCCCGCGACGACAGCAGCACCACGCGGCCAAAGCCCGCGGCGCGCATGGCCGGCAAGGCGGCCTGCACGAGCTGCACGGCGCAGCCCAGGTGCAGGTCCACCAGCGCATCCAGGTCGGTCAGTTGCACCTGCGGCAAGAGGGCGGCGCGGATCACGCCCGCGTTGTGCACGACCGTGGTCACGGGCCAGCGCGACGCGACCTCGGCCGCGGCCTGGGCCGTGGCGGCGCGGTCGCTCAGGTCCACCTCGATGCTGTGCAGCCGCGCATGGGCGATGTCGGCCGGGCGGCGGGCCAGGCTCACCACCTCCCAGCCGCCGTCCAGCAGGTCCTGGCAGATGGCCTTGCCGATGCCGGCGCTGCCGCCGGTGACGACGGCGACGCCGCGGTCTGGAGTCACCGCGCTCATGCCGACCCCACCAGCGCCAGCACCCGCAGCGGGCTGCCGCTGCCCTTCTCGATCTTGAGCGGCGGGCAGATCAGCACCGCGCCAGCCGGCGGCAGCAGGTCCAGGTTGCACAGGCATTGCAGGCCGTAGCGTCCTGCCCCGTGCATGTAGTAGTGGCAGGGGTACGGCGGGCGCAGGTGGTAGCCCTGACCGGCATCGGTGCCGATGGCCTCGGAGCCGAAGCCCAGCACGTCCCGCTCTTCCACCAGGAAGCGCACGGCGGCCGTACTGGGGCCGGGCGTGTGCTGGCCGGTCTCGTCGAAGTTCTGGTACTCGGCCGGGTCGGTGCGCTTGGACCAGTCGGTGCGCATCAGCACCCAGGCGCCCTTCGGGATCCGGCCGTGCGCGGCCTCCCATTCGGCGATGTCGTCCAGCGTGAGCAGGTAGTCCGGGTCGTCCTTGACCTGCGGCGAGCAGTCGATCACGCAGGCCGGCGCCACGAAGTTCTGCACGGGGATGGTGTCCACCGCGTTGTTCGGCAGGTCGCGGCCGGAGATCCAGTGGATGGGCGCGTCGAAGTGCGTGCCGGTGTGCTCGCCGCAGGAGAAGTTGTTCCAGTACCAGCCCGGACCGCGCTCGTCGTAGCGCGACACCTCCTCGATGCGAAAGGGCCAGCACTGGCCCATCTCGGGCGGCAGCGCGATCTGCGGGAACTCGGGCGTCAGCGTCTGCGTGAGGTCGATGACGCGGATGCGCCCGGTGGCCAGCGCGCCCACCAGGCCGGCCAGGGCGTCGAGGCCGGTGGGTGCGGCGGCGGGGGTCGTGGTTGCGTTGCTCATGGGTGTCTCCTTGCCAGCGGGTTCAGCCACCATTTGTCGCCAGTTCGCGTTCGAGCACCTTGGGGTTGTCACGCCAGCGCTGCAGCCATTCCTGCGCCACGTCGCCGGGGTAGACGTCCTCCACGCCGTCGCGCAGCGCCTTCACGATGGCATTGGCCAGCGCGTCCGGGCCCAGCTTGGGCGGCGGCATGTGCTGGTTCCATTCGTCGTCGATGGGGCCGGGAAAGACATTGATGACACGGATGCCGGCCGGTCGCATCTCGGCTCGCAGGCACTGCGCCAGCGAATAGGCTGCCGCCTTGCTGGCGCTGAAGGTGCCGTGCGGCGGAAAGTTGGACAGCGCATAGATCGACAGCAGGTTGACCCAGGCCGTGGCCCCGGTCGCGCCATCGGCCGAGCGGCCCTTGAGCGCCGGGCCGAACTCCTGCGCCAGCCGCAGCAGACCGAAATAGTTGATGTCCATCTCCAGCCTGGCCACGTCGGTGCCGCGGCGCGCGCCGATGCCGAAGGTGCGGTGCACCTCGGCGTTGTTGATGACGATGTCCACCTTGCCGCCGATCTCGCCGGCCAGCTCGGTGACGGCGCGGCCGTTGGTCAGGTCCAGCGGCACCAGCGTCACCTGCGGCAGCGCGCTGATGTCCTCCAGGCCGCCGAGCTGCTTCCACGGCTCGGCATGGCCGACCCAGACGATGTCGGCGCCGGCCTTGACCAGGGCGCGCACTAGGGCCTGCCCGGCGGGCGTCTTGCCGTCGGTCACCAGCACCTTGCGGAACTTGGGGTCGCTGGTCATTTCGCGGAGCATCGGGTCGTCGGCCATGTGTGCAGTTCCTTCAAAGGGGAATCCGATCAGTACCGCCTGTCCGGCGCGGTCGAGCCGGGCACCCACGCGCACGCGCTGCGGTGCCTCGCCCACCTCGCCATGCAGGTGGACCATGAGGGAGGGGCCGCTGTCGAGCTTGACCATGCCCAGGCGCCAGGGCAGGCGCTCGCGGAAGAACAGGTCGTTGCTGTGGTGCAGCGTGGTGGCGCTGAGCAGCTCGCCCTCGCCGGTCTGGGGCCGCCAGCGCAGCTCGGTCGACAGGCACTGCTTGCAGGCGCCGCGCGGCGGGTATTGCACGGTGCCACATTCCTCGCACACCTGCAGCTCGAAGCGGCCCTCGGCCGCGGCGGCGGTGATGCCCAGCGCCTCGCGCCCGCGCGCCCAGGGCGGCAGGTTCATCTGGCGGGTGCGCAGGACGGGGTTCTTGCGCTTGGGGCGCATCAGGGGCATGGTCATCGTGGCACCTCCGCCGGGCCGCCCCAGGGCAGCTGCGCGGCCCCCTCGGGGGGCAGTGCAGCACACGAAGTGGCAAACGTGGGGGTCATGGTTCTTTCCCGAGGATCACCGCGCCGGTGCACAGGCAGCGGTCGTAGGTGACCATGCCGAAGCCCGCCACCAGGCCCAGCTGCGCGTCGGGCACGGTGCGCGGCCCGGCCTGGCCGGTGAGCTGGCGCAGCGTCTCCGTCATGCCCAGGAAGCCGCCCGCGGCGCCCGCCTGGCCGGCCGAGAGCTGGCCGCCGCTGGTGTTGTTGGGAAAGCTGCCGTCGTGCGTCAGCGTGTGCGACTGCACGAAGGCCGGGCCCTCGCCCTTCTCGCAGAAGCCCAGGTCCTCGAAATGCATCATCACGATGACCGGGTAGTCGTCGTAGGTCTGGATGAAGTCGATGTCCTTCGGCTGCACGCCGGCCTGCGCATACAGGTCGTCGCGGTCGCGGGCCCAGCCGCCGCGCACCATGATCGGGTCGTCGGCGAAGGCGTTGTGGCGCTCGATGCTGCCGCGCACCGTGACGTACGGCAGGCCCAGGTCGCGAGCCCGCTCCGCCGTCATCACCAGGAAGGCCTCGGCGCCGGCGCACGGCATCACGCAGTCGAACAGGTGCAGCGGGTCGGAGATGGGTCGCGCCGCCATGTACTCGTCGAGCGTCAGCGCCTTCTTGAACATGGCGTTGGGGTTGCCCAGGGCGTTCTGGCGCTGGGCCACGCAGATGCGGCCGAAATCCTCGCGCCTCGCACCGAACTGCCGCATGTAGTGCGCGGTGATCATCGCGAAGATGGAGTTCGGTCCGCCCGAGCCGTAGGGGTACGTGGCGTCGCGCGCAAAGTTGCTGAAGGCGCCCAGCGTCTGGCGAAAGGAATCCACATGGTTGGTGTCGGCCGCCACGCAGGCCACCACCTCGGCGTCGCCGCACTGCACGGCGCGCGCCGCGCGGCGCAGGCACATCACGCCGGAGGCACCGCCGGTGGGCACATGGTCCAGCCAGCGCGGGGACAGGCCCAGGTGCTGTGTGACGCCGACGGCCGTGTCGGGCGCCAGCGAGAAGCTCGACAGGCACAGGCCGTCGATGTCGTCCTTGGCGATGCCGCTGACCTCCAGCAGCGCGCGCACGGCCCTGCCCAGGAAGAAGTGCGCACCCTCGGTGGAATAGCGCTGGTAGGGCACCGTGACCGGCACGGCCACGGCCACACCGTCGTAGTTGCTGCGTTGTCGCCGGCCCATCAGTCCTGCCTCTTCTTCATGGCGCGGGTGTCGAAGCAGCCCGCGCTGCCCGGCAGCGCCTGCGCCATCTGCCGCAGCTCGCCGCGCTGGATCTTCTGCGAGGCCGTGAGCGGCAGGGCCTCGACGAAGGCAACATGGCCCGGCGCCTTGTAGTAGGCCAACTGGGCCAGCGCATGGCGCACGATGTCGGCCGCCAGGGCCTCGCCGGGCGCGGCCGCGGCGTCGGGGTCGATGACGATGCAGGCCAGCACCTCGTCGCCGCGCACCGCATCGGGCGTGGCGGCCACGGCCGACACCTTCACGGCCGGGTGCTGGTTGAGAACGCTCTCCACCTCCACCGCCGAGATGTTCTCGCCGCTGCGGCGGATGACGTTCTTCTTGCGGTCCACGAAATAGAGGCTGCCCGCCTCGTCGCGCCGCACCATGTCGCCGGTATGGAACCAGCCGCCCTGCCAGGCCTCGTCGGTGGCCGTTTGGTCCTTCAGGTAGCCGCGGAAGAAGTGGCGACGCGGGTCGTCGCCGCTGGAGCGCACCAGCAGTTCGCCGGGCGTACCGGCGGGCACGTCCTGGCCCTCGTCATCGACCAGGCGCGCCTCGACGAAATCCTCGGGCCGGCCGAAGCAGCTGGTGCCCACGTGGCGCGGCTCATGGTTGGCCATGATGCAGGCGGCGGCGCCCGTCTCGGTCATGGCCCAGGCCTCCACCAGCGGGAAGCCGAAGCGGGCCTCGAAGGGCGCGTGGTTCTTGCGGTCCACGCCAGCGCCGAAGGCCCAGCGGATGGCATGGTCGCGGTCGGCCGGCGTCTCGGCGGCGGCCAGCAGCATGGCGGGCATCACGCCCAGGTAGTGGACGATGGTGGCGCCGCTGTCGCGCGCGCTCTGCAGCCAGCTGCGGGGATGGAAGCGGTCCAGCTGAACGAGGCAGCCGCCGGCCACCAGCACCACCATGGTCGAGAAGGCCATGGCATTGACGTGATTGAGCGGCAGCGGCGTCATCAGCCGCTCCTGGTCGCAGCGGAAGGCGCACACGCCGTCCAGGCCCGCATACCACTCGCCTGCACGCAGGAAGTAGGCATTGCTCAGCATGCAGCCCTTGGGCCGGCCGGTGGTGCCCGAGGTGTAGAGCAGCGCGCATTCGGTGCCCAGGCCCACGACCTCGTTGGCGCGGGGCGCGGGCTCGGCGGGCCTGGGCACATCTGTGCTGTCGGCCGCCATGGTGTGCAGGTGGCGGCCGGCCTGGGCCGCGGCGGCTTCAAGGTCCGCGGCGCGCTGCGGCAGCGTGACGGCCAGGCCGATCTCGCTGTGGCCGATCAGGTAGGCCAGCTCAGCCGAGCGCATCTCGGCATTGATGGGCACCACGCTCACGCCCAGGGCATTGAGCGCGAACCAGTGGTAGAGGAAGGCCGGCCGGTTCTCCAGCAGCAGGCCGACCCGGTGGCCGTGGCCCCAGCCGGCGTGGGCATAGGCCAGGCGCAGGCGCTCGACCTCTGCCGCGGCCTCGGCCCACGCGGTGACGCCGGGCGGGATACCGTAGATCTCGGCCGTGACCGACTCGGTGTAGAGGAAGTCCGCCTGCGGCGTGCGTGCGGCACTGGTCGCGAAGGCGTCGTGGATGGTGCGGTGGGACATGCGGGCCCGCTTCAAAGAAAGAGCTGCACCGCCGGCAGCGCGGCGTCGCTGTTGATCAGGTCCACGCGCTTCTGCACCATGCGCAGTGCCCCATCCTGCACGCACAGGTGGTGCCAGGCCACGCCGGTCAGGAAGAGCATCTCGTCCGCCTGCGCCTCGCTGTAGTGGAAGGGCGTGCGCAGCACGAAGCGGTTGGCGGCCTCGTCGCGCGACTCCAGGCCCGGCAGCTGCAGCACATGCTGGCAGCGGCTGGGCGGTTGCTGCGAGAAGGCGCGCGGACTCTTGAAGCGCTCGATGCGCAGGTCGCGCAGCAGCTTGTCCTCGTACAGGTGCGAGGTGTGGTTCAGGCCGTCGGGCTGGCCCGGCGTGAGCGGCACCCAGTAGATGGCGTCGTCGGTGAACAGCGCATTCCACTCGTCGAAGCGCTTCTCGTCGAGCAACCGGGCCTCGTTCATGACGAAGTCGATCAGCTGGTCACGGGTGACGGTGGCGGGCGTGAGTTCAGCCATGGTCATGCTCCCATCGTCAGGGTCATGTGCTTGAGCCACGACCGGTACTGGTTGCGCATGGGCAGCTCGTTGGTGCCGTTGCTGGTCTCTTCGGGCGCGCGGCCTTCGTTCTCGTCGTAGTTGCGGTGCAGGCTGACCCAGTCGTTGCCGCTGGCATGCAGGCCGGCCTGGATGCCGCGGTAGGCCTGCAGGTCGTCGTGGCCCACCACCGAGAAGGGCGAGTTGATGAGGCGGCTGTAGGTGGTGGTGCGCTGCAGCAGCTCGTCCGGCGCGCCCTTGAGGCGGAAGGTCCAGCTCTCGACCAGGGTGCGGTCCACCGCGATGGGCCGCGCCACGCGAATCGCCTGGATCGCACCCTTGATCGTGAGGTTGGGGTAGTACACGGTGTTGTGCCGCGCCATGCCCAGGATCTGGGCCGTACGCTCCTCGCCGTAGCGGGCCTTCATCGCCTCTTCATAACCCGGGATGCCCGAGTACTTGCTGTGGATGCTGAAGTGCACGCCCGAGAAGCTGTGGCCGTTGTCGTACACCCGCACGCCCATGCCGTCGAAGAACTGGTAGTCCGACATGAAGGGCACGAACTGCTCGATGGCCATGGGCTTGGGCGCATCGGCTGGCTGGCCCGCCCACATGGCCTTGGCGGTGCCGGCCGAGGATTCGTGCGCCACCATCGGGTGCATGGTGTCGTTGAGGTTCTCGACGAACATCTTCCAGTTGCACTGGTGCATGAAGCGCAGGCACCCGCCGGCCACCTCCAGCTCGCCCTCGGGCGAGCGGTCGGCCATGTTGTCGATGGAAGAGAGCGAGTCGCCGAAGTACTCCTCGAAGTCCTGTCCCACGTCGTTGAGCTTGACGAAGATGAAGCCGCGGTAGAGCCGCACATGCCGCACCGGCGCCAGGCCCTTGGCCGCATCGCACTCCTTCAGCGCCGTGCCCTCGTAGCCGTTCTTGAGCGGAATGGCCAGCGGCGCACCGTCCGTCTTGAAGGTCCAGGCGTGGTACGGGCAGCGGAAGAACTTGCCCGTGTTGCCGCAGGCGCCGTTGACCACGCGCGAGCCCTTGTGGGCGCATCGGTTCATCAGCACCTTGACGGTGCCATCGGTGTGGCGCACCACGATCAGCGGCCGGCCAGCGATGTCCACGGTGATGAAGTCGCCCGGCTTGGGCACCTGGCTGTCGTGGCCGGCGTAGTTCCAGGTGTTGGCGAAGAAGTGTTCCTGCTCCAGCTCGAAGAGCTCGGGGCTGATGTACAGGTCGCGGTGCACCTGCTGCGGCTGCACCAGGGCGCGGATCGCCTCGGGGTTGTCTCGGTAGCGTGTCATGGCATGCCTTCCTTGCAATCGTGGGGCCTACAGGTCCAGCACCAGGCGCGGGCCCTTGGCGCGGGAGATGCAGATCTGCATCACCTGGCCGC
This sequence comes from Pseudacidovorax sp. NFM-22, assembly GCF_021401245.1. Lineage (GTDB taxonomy): Bacteria > Pseudomonadota > Gammaproteobacteria > Burkholderiales > Burkholderiaceae_C > Xenophilus. Next base: position 139,372 of record NZ_JACBFY010000008.1, on the reverse strand, counting down.
CGTCCTTCTCGGCCTGCGAGAGGACGTAGTCGCGGTGGTCGACTTCGCCCTCGATCACCGGCACCGCGCAGACGCCGCATTCGCCACGCTTGCAGTCATAGAGCGGGTCGCAGCCGTGCTCGATCAGGCAATCAAGGATCGTCTGGTCGGCCGGCACGGTGAAGCGCTGGCCGGACTGCGCCAGCTCGACCTCGAAGGGCTGGTCGCCGGCTTCCACCACCGGCGCGCTGAACAGTTCGAAGTGCACCCGGCCCGGCGCCCAGCCGCGCGCCTGGGCAGCGGCGAGCACGGCATCGAGCAGCGGCTTGGGGCCGCAGACGTAGAGCGGTTCGTCGGCGCCCATGCCGTCCAGCAGGCCGCCGATGTCGAAGCCCTGGCCGCCGGCCTGGTCGTCCGCATGCAGGCGCAGGTCGGCACCCAGCATCGCCTGCAGTTCGTCGGCGAAGGCCAGCAGCGTGCGGCTGCGGCCGGCGTAGTGCAGGCTGACGCGGCGGCCCTGGGCGCGGCAGCGAGCGGCCATGCTGGCCAGCGGCGTGATGCCGATGCCGCCGGCCAGAAGCACAGCGCGGGTGGCACCGTCGTCCAGCGGGAAGTCGTTGCGCGGTGCCTGCACGTTCAGGCGGTCGCCGGGCTGAAGGCCGTCGTGCATGAAGCGCGAGCCGCCGCGGCCACCCTCTTCCAGCCGCACGGCGATGGTGTAGGCCGAGGGCGAGAAGCCCGGCGTCCCAGCCACGCCGTCCAGGTCAATCAGCGAATAGTGGCGCCAGTCGGCCTGCCCGTCCGGCAGCTGCACCTGCACCTGGATGTGGGCGCCCGGCGTCCAGCCGGGCAGCGCGGCGCCCTCGGCATGCTCCAGGCGCAGCAGGCGGATCAGCGGGTTGAGCGCACGCGCCTCGGTCACGCGCAGTGGCAGGGTCGCGATGGCGGGCGATGCCGTCATGGGTGGGCTTCCGTCAGGCGGGAACGGCCAGGGCGCCGAACGTCGCCGAGGCCGTGGCCGAATGCTTTGCCAGTGCAGCCTTCAGCGCATGGCCGTGCTCGTCGGCCAGCGCCGCCTCGCGCCAGGCGCGCAGCGTGGCGGGCGCCAGCGTTGGGCCAGCTTCACGCCAGGCAGCGATCACGGTGTCGTAGTTGCGCACGCCGCGCTCGTGGGTGTCGCTGTAGCCCTTCACCAGCTTCTGGCAGCGGGCCAGTTCCACCGCCAGCTCCGGCGAGGCCGTGGCCGCCTCGCGCAGGCCGTGCAGCCATTGCGCGATGCGGCCGTTCTCTTCCGAGTAACGGATGGTGCTGCGGCGCCACCGACGGGCAAAGGCCACGGCCGACAGCAGCAGGAAGCCGTGCACCGAGCTGGTCTGCACCACGCGGCACTTCTTCGTCATGCCCTCCACCAGCCGGCGCGGCGCGCCCGAGCCCATGAGCCAGCGGCCGATGCCGCCAGGCAGCGTCTCGCAGATCTCGCGCAGGCCGGGGTGCATGTATTCGTTGATGGCGATGACCTGGTCGGCGTTGACGCCCGTCTCCTGCTTCACGCGGGCGAAGCGGCTGGAGCGGGTCTTGAGCTGGGCGACGCGCGCCGTGTCCTCGTAGCTCATCCACAGGGCCAGGTGGCGGGCCGTCTCGCAGGCCAGCGTGCGGGCCGCGTCGTCGGGCAGGCGGCAGACCTCGGCCATGCGGTCCAGGTAGAGCGCGGCATAGGCCGTGTCCTGGTAATCGACCAGGCGGCGCAGGCCTTCGAGCATCAGCGGCTGGGCCTGGACTGGAAACTCGCCGTACAGACGCGTCAGCAGCGCCTGGATGGCCGGATCGGCCGAAGTCGCGCGCGGCGCCGTGGGCGCCACGGGCTCAGCCTGCGCCGCAGCCTCGCCGGCCTGCGCCCGCGCGTACGCCGCGCCGAAGGCCTTGAGACTGGGCTTCACCCCCACCCCGCCGCGCTCGATGGTCGCCTCGAACTGTTCCCGTCCGAACGGCAGCACGCCGGTGCCCGCCAGCGCGCCGAAGAGCACGGCGCTGATCACGCTGCCGTTCTGCGCCGCGGCCTCGGCCATGTCGAAGCGCACGAAGCGCTGCGCCGCCTGCTCGGCATGCGCCAGCAGCTGCGTGCTGTCGACCCGGCCGTCGCCCATCGCGCTCTTCTCGGCGATGGAATAGACGCGGTGCGTGGAGGCGACCAGCGTGGTGCGATCGGGCGTGACCAGCCCGCGCTGCACGGCGCGGCCGGCCTCCATCAGCTCGGAGCACAGCACCACGTCCACGTCGCCCGGCAGCGGCATCAGCGCCAGCACGGGCTGGCCGCCGTCGGCATGGGCCTGTGCCTCGGGGTACATCTCCACGTAGTAGATGGTGGCGCCCGTGCGCTGGGCCACGCCCGGCACCGAGGTGGTCTGCGCGATCCAGCCGTTGGCCTCGCCCAGGTCCACCAGCCAGTCGGCGAGCACGCCGCCGCCCTCGCCGCCCATGGCGAGGATGGCGATCTTGATGGGTTGTTGCGTCATCACGAGCTCCCGGGTTGCATCAGAAAGCCAGGCGCGCGCGGCGCTCGGCGTCGCGGCGCTGCATCCAGCCGATGACGGCGCCGCGCACGCGCTCGCGCAGCCGGTCCCAGCCGGTGGGGTTGCTCACCACCTGCGCCTTGTAGAAGGAGGGGCACAGCACCGCGGCATGCGACACCTCGCCGCACACGCCGCAGCCCACGCAGCTGTCCATCACGGCGGCGACGGGCTCCTGCCGCAGCGGATCGGGGTTGGGCTTGATCGACAGCGAGGGGCAGCCCGACAGGCGGATGCAGGAATGGTCGCCGGTGCAGGTGTCCGGGTCGACGCCGAACTTCTCGCGCACCATGCGCTTGCCGTCGGCGATGGCCTTGCGCACCAGCGGCTTCTCGCGACGCTGGCGGTTCAGCATGCACTCGGACTGGGCAATGATGACCTTGGGGCCTTTGTCCTTGGTGGTCAGCGCTTCCTTGAGCGTGTCGCGCATGCCGGCCACGTCGTAGGTGCGGCGCAGGGTCTTGACCCACTTGACGCCCACGCCGCGCACCGCCTGCTCGATCTCGTGGCCGGTGCTGCGCGTGGCGTTGACGGCCTTGGACGACAGGATGTCCTGCCCGCCCGTGGCCGAGGTGTAGTTGTTGTCGACCACCACCGTGAGGTTGTCGCTCTGGTTGAACACCGCATTGGCGATGCCGCTGGTCAGGCCGTTGTGCCAGAAGCCGCCGTCGCCCATCACCGCGATGGCGCGCTTGTCGGCCTGGGTGTTGAGTGCCGCCGCACCGGCCGCCCCCAGGCCGTAGCCCATGGTGGTGTTGCCGATGTTGAAGGGCGGCAGGATGGAGAACAGGTGGCAGCCGATGTCGGCCGACACATGGTGCTGGCCCAGCTCGCGCTGCACCAGCTTCATGGCGCTGAAGATCGGCCGCTCGGGGCAGCCGGTACAGAAGCCCGGCGGTCGCGCATGCACGCTGCGTTCCAGCGGCATGAGCTGCGCCTCGCTGATGAGCGGGATGATCTTGCGCGGCCTGGCGGGTACCACCTCGGCGGGTACGGCCTTGGGCGCGAGGCGGCCGTAGCGCTCGCAGAAGGCGCGCGTGCCGGCCATCACGGCCTGGGCCGTGTACTCGCCGGCCACGGGCAGCAGGTCCTTGCCGTGCAGCGCGGTGTTGCTGCCGGCCTGGCGCAGGATGGTGGCGATGTTCTGCTCGACGAAGTTGGGCTGGCCTTCTTCGACCACCAGCACGGCGCGCTTGCCTTCGCAGAAGCGCCGTACCTCGCTGTCGATGACCGGGTAGGCCACGTTCATCACGTACAGCGGCACCTTGGAGCGGCCATACACGTCGGCCAGGCCCAGACGCTCCAGCGCCCGCACCTGCGTGTTGTAGCAACCGCCCTGCACGATGATGCCGATGTCGTCCGCGCCCTCGGCGAAGAACTCGTTGAGGCCGCGCTCCTCGATGAAGCGCACGGCCGCGGGCCAGCGCTGCTTGATCTTCTCCTGCTCGTGCAGGAAGCTCGCGGGCGGCAGCACGATGCGGTCGACGTCGCGCCGCGGGTTCTCCAGCGCCTCCTTCAGCGTGAAGCTGGCGCGGCGGTTGTCGGAGGCCGTGAACTGGCCGTGTACGTGGCAGGCACGGATGCGCAGCTGCAGCATCACGGGCGTGTTGCTCGCCTCCGAAAGCTCGAAGCCGGTCTTCACCGCCTGCACGATGCTCGGCAGGTTGGGCCGCGGATCGAGCATCCACATCTGCGACTTCATGGCGAAGGCATGGCTGCGCTCCTGCATGATCGACGAGCCCTCGCCGTAGTCCTCGCCCACGATGATGAGCGCGCCGCCGGTGACGCCGCCCGAGGCCAGGTTGGCCAGCGCGTCCGACGCCACGTTGGTGCCCACCGTGGCCTTGAAGGTCACGGCACCGCGCAGCGGATAGTTGACCGAGGCGGCCAGCGTGGCGGCGGCCGTGGCCTCGCTGGCGCTGTTCTCGAAACGGATGCCGTGGTCGGCCAGGATGTCCTGCGCATCGGCCAGCACGTCCATCAGGTGCGAGATGGGTGCGCCCTGGTAGCCCGCGACGTACGAGACGCCGGACTCCAGCAGGGCCTTGGTGACGGCCAGAATGCCCTCACCGCGAAAGGTCTCGCCTTCGGCAAGACGCAGCTTCTTGACTTCTTCGACGAACGAACGCTCGGCCATGGGACTGCTCTCCTGGGAAACGCGTACGGCGCTTCCATTCGTGGGGTGGCAAGATCCAACTCTATTTAGACCTGAATCTATTCACAATCATGCATTACCCTAGCCAAGCAATCGGTATGCCAGCGAGAGGATCATCCCGGCCATGACTTTGCACACCCCCGAATCGCGCCTGTTCGTCGACGACTACCTGCCCGCGCTGCTGGCGCAGGCCAGCCAGCTCATCTCCGGCGAGTTCCACAAGGTGGCGCGGCAGCACGGCTTTTCGGTGTCCGAATGGCGGGTGATGGCCTCGCTGGCGGATGGCGAGGCCATCAGCATCGGCGACCTCGCGCAGGTGACGGTGACCAAGCAGCCCACGGTGACGCGCCTGCTCGACCGCATGGAGGCCAAGGGCCAGGTGGAGCGCCTGCCCCATGAGAGTGACCGCCGCATCACGCTGGTGCGCATCACGCCCCAGGGCGCCGAGGCGGTGGCGCAGCTCATGAAGCTGGCCCGCGAGCACGAACACCGCGTGCTGGAGCCCTTCGGCCTGCAGCGCGCGGAAGAGCTGAAGAAGACGCTGCGGCAGATGATCGCGCTGCACGCGGACCAGGCCGAGGACAGTGAAGAGACAGAGTGAATGCCGCTGACGTGACGCTCATCGCTGCCACTGCAGCGCGACGTGCGCGACGATGCCGGCGCCTGCCGGTGGCCTTCAGTCGAAGGCCAGCACCGCCCGGCCGCGGTGCCCGCGCTGGCCGAGCCAAGCCAGCGCCTGGGGTGCCTGCGCCAGCGCGAAGCGCTGCGTGGCCAGGCTCAGGCGGCCATCACGCAGCAGTTCGAGCAACTGCGGCGCCGCGGCCCGGCCCTGCGCCTCGCGGCGGTACATGTTGAGCGGCAGCAGCCGCACGTCCCGCTGCATCAAGAGCGGCAGCGACAGGCCCACCTGCTCGCCCGCGGTGTAGCCCACCAGCACGATGCGGCCACCCGGTGCGATGGCCGACAGCGCCTGCTCCAGCACCGGGCCGCCGACGGTGTCGACCAGCAGGTCCACCGGCTCCGTGACACCGGGCGCTTCGACGAGGTCGGCACCCCATGCGCGCGCCAGTTGCCGCGTGATGCTGCCGACGGCCCCGCTCGCGCCGGTGACGCCCACGCGCTCGCCCGGCTGCAGATCCGCCACATGGCGCAGCGCCGCCCACGCCGAGGTGCAGGGCGAGAAGAAGGCCGAACCCAGCGCCATGTCCACGCCCTCCGGCAACAGTCCGATGGACTCATCGGGCGCATCGATCAGTTCGCACCAGGTGCCGTCGCGCCGCGTGCCGAGTCCACCGCCGCGCAGCCACACGCGGGTGCCGGGCGCGAAGCGGTCCGACTGCACGACGATGCCCGCCGCCTCCACCCCGGGCGTGTAGGGCAGCGGTGGCGGCTGCAGGAAGCCGCCTTTCATCACCGTACGGTCCACATGGGCCACGGTCGCGGCGGCCGTGCGCACCAGCGTGTGGCCAGCGCGCGGCTGCGGATCGGGGACATCCTCCAACACCGGCGGCTGGCCCCAGGCATGGACGCGCCAGGCCTTCATGCCGGCAGGCCCGACAGGAAGCCGTGCACCGCAGCCGCGAAGGCCTCGGGCATCTGGTCGGGCAGCGGCACCATGCCGCCTTCGATCTCCACCAGCGTGGCCTGCGGCAGCTGGTGCATCAGCTCCTGCGCATGCGGCGCGGCGAAGGGGTCGGCCGTCGCGCGCAGGAGGCATACCGGCTGGGTGAGCCGGCCGATGCGGTCTTCCATGCGGTAGGCCGCCACGGCACGGTGGCCGGCCTCGGGGTCGGCCACGGCCAGCGCGTCGCGCACGAAGGCCTCGAGCAGGTCCGGCCGCTGGGGCGGGTAGAAGCCCTGGCGCCGCTGCCACAGCGCCATCAGGTGGCTGCCGTCGGTGCTGGGCGCCACCTCGTCGATGGGCGGCCGTTCGGCGCGCGCCTTTCGGAATGCGGCATCGGTGAAGGGCGTCGAGGACAGCACCAGCGAGGCCACGCGCGCAGGCGCCAGGGCAGCCAGCTCGATGGCGACCACGCCGCCGGTGTGATGGCCGACCACATGCACACGCGGCAACTGCAGCGCGTCGATCAGCTCCAGCGCGACGCGCGCGAAGTGCTCGATGGAGGCCAGCCCCTCGCCAGCGGCCGAGTCGCCAAAGCCGACGGTGTCCATGGCGATCGCATGCCAGTGCGCGCCCAGCCGCGGCAGCACGGCCGCGTATTCGCGCCAGCTGCGTGGCGACTGGTGCAGCAGCAGCACCGCCGGCGCGGGCGGGGCACCGCAGGCGGCGTGGTGCACTTGGCCCACCGACAGGTCGGTGAAGGTGCGGCGGACGGCGAGGCTCATGCCAGCGTCTCGTCCTGCGGGCCGCGCCACAGGTCGGCGCTGCGCAACTGGGCCAGCGTGCGGGCGAGCACGTCGGCACGGTAGGCCGCCAGGTCGCGGCCTTCATAGGCATAGAAGCCGCTGCCCGTCTTCAGGCCCAGGCGCTGCTGGCGCACCATGTCCTCGACGATGGCGGGCGCGGCATAGCGCGCCGGGTCGATGGTCTGCGACATCTCGCGGCTGGCGTGGTGCAGGATGTCGCAGCCGCCAAAGTCGATGAACTCGACCACGCCCAGTGCGGCGAAGCGCAGGCCCAGGCCGAAGCGGGTGGCCTTGTCGATCTCCTCGGCGGTGGCGGCGCCCTCCTCCACCATGCGGGCCGCCTCGTTCATCACCAGCGCCTGCAGGCGCGGCACGATGTAGCCGGGCGTGGCACCGCAGACCACGGGCAGCTTGCCGATGGCCTCCAGCAGCGCCTTGGTGCGGGCCAGCACCTCGGCGTCGGTGCCGGCATGGCAGCTGAGCTCCACCACCGGGATCACGTAGGCCGGATTGAGCCAGTGCATGTTGAGGAAGCGCTCCGGCCGCCGCACGAGCGCCGCCAACTGCGTCACCAGGATGCTGCTGGTGGTGGAGGTGAGGATGGCCTCGTCGCGGCAATGGCGGTTGAGCCAGTCGAAGGCCTCGCGCTTGGCCTCCAGGGTCTCGGGCACGCCCTCGAAGACCAGCTCGGCGGCCGCCAGCGCAGCGGGCGCTTCGTCCACGCGGACCAACTGCACGCGGGCGGCGATGGGCGCGACCTGCGCTTCGCGCAACACGCCCTGGCGGGCCAGGCCGCGCAGGGCGCCCTCGATCTCGGCCGTGGCTTCGGCCGTCAGGCGCGCCCAGGCCTCGTCGCTGCGCGGGCGCAGGTCGACGAGGGCGATGCGGTGGCCGGCATAGGCGAAGGCGATGGCGATGCCGCGGCCCATGCGGCCGGCACCGACGGCGACGAAGCGGGGGCGCGGCGCCGTGCCATCAGCGCCCACTCGGCCGGCGGACTCGCCGACTGGCGCCTCGGGCGCACCAGGCTCATTCGCCATCGTGCAGCCTTTGCGCCAGCGCCTCGCGCGACAGCGAGGACAGGCCCAGCGCCTCGAAGCTGCGTGGCCCCTGGCGCAGGTCGCGGCCCAGGAAGCCACCGACGATGGCCAGCAGGCCGTGCGCGATGGGCGCATCCACGCCCGCGTGCCGCGCGGCCGAGGCCAGGAAGGCCAGGCCGAGTTCGGTGTCCTCGGTGATGTAGCGGTGGCCGTAGAGGTCGATGTTCTCGCGCCAGTCGCCCGACTTCACCAGCTGCTTGTGGGCGTCGCCGTACATCCAGCGGTCGTTGTCGTAGTGGTCGGCCAGCGGATAGTGCGGCGCGCCCTGGCCGAAGGCCTCGCGCACGGCGATGCGTTCCTGGTCCAGGCGGTCGGTCACTTCGCGCACGGCGCGCTGCGTGCCTTCGTTGTGGATGTCCCAGCGCTCGAAGTGCTGCAGCGGCGCGGCATTCATCACCATCAGGGGCGGATGGATGATGGGCCCGGCGTTCATCAACGCGCCCGACAGCGCATCGCCGCAGCCATGCACCGCCGGATAGGCGCCGCGGATCACGGCAATCGCGTGATCGGCGTGGCGCGCCGGGTAGACGCCGGTCGGCAGGCGGATCGCGCGGATGGTGACGTTGACCTCGCGCTCGCCGTGCTTGCGCGCCAGGTAAGGCAGCGTGCCGGTCTCCGCCCAGGCCACGTCGGCACGGTTGCCGGACTCGCGCACGATGCGCGCCATCACCACGCTGCCGAAGGTGCCCGGCGGCAGGAAGACCACCTGGCCATCGACCAGATGCGGCGCCATGGCGCGGGCGATGTCGGCCTGCGCGGTGGCCGGCACCGGCACCACGATCAGTTCGGCGTCGCGCAGGGCCTGGCCGATGTCGGCCGTGGCCAGGGCGATGGGCACGTCGCGCGCCCCGGCCGCGTCCTTCAGGCGGATGCTCCCCGCCTCGACCACCGGCTGCAGCGCCTGCGCGTCGCGGCGCCACAGCCGCACTTCGTGGCCGGCCTCCGACAGATCGGCGGCCGCGGCGTAGCAGCCGTGCCCTCCACCCAATACCGCAATCCTCATGTCTGCTCCTGGAATGGCTGGCGGACGAGGGTCTGCCGAGGCCGCATAAACATTACTTTTGATTGGTTTAGTTGTCAACTTAATTGGCGCCCTCCGCTTGCTGGGGTCCGCCCGCGGCTGGGACGGTCCTGTGCGCGGCGTTCGGGGCTGCCCGGCCAGCCGTGACCGCGCCCGATCACGGGGTGACCGCACCCCGGCGAAAAATTTTTGCGAGGGGTGTTGACCATGCCGAAAAAGCCTGCCTATAATCGCGTTCTTCGCTGAGTTGATCGACAGATCGATGCAAGCGGGCTCTTAGCTCAGTTGGTAGAGCAGCGGACTCTTAATCCGTAGGTCGAGTGTTCGAGTCACTCAGGGCCCACCAAAATTCAGAATGAATCAAGCACTTAGGTCTCGCGACCTAGGTGCTTTTTTCTTGTCCGTCCCGGCCTGTGACGGATTTGCGCCATGAACGGCCGCTTCCACCAACCGCGCCGTCGACGAGCCCGCGCGACTTTCACAGATGCGCCAGGCCTATGCCGACTGGTACGCCAGCCTGCCGGCCGTTCCGCCCGATGCCGATTGCGACCTGGTCGTCACCGAGCGCGACATGCCCGGCGCGCACCTGAGATAGACCACGACGGCCAGCGCGCTGGAGGCGTACGGACGCCCAGGCCGCGCTGCCGCCGGAGAAGTTCGGCCCGCCCTACTGCTGCGCAATGCGCGCCGTGAGTTCGGCGGCGGCCGTGGTCACCAGGTTGCAGAGGTAGCTTTCCTGGAAGGCCCGGAAGCGCTCGTTGCGGCCCACCAGCGTCATGCTGCCCAGCACGCGCTGCTTCTCGTCGAAGATGGGCGCGGCCACGCCGGTGCGGCCCGCATGCAGTTCGCTCTCGCTGATGCAGTAGCCCTGCTTGCGGATGGCGAGCAGGCCCTTGGAGAACGCCTTCCATTCCAGACCCTGCGCCTGCGCCTCGGGCGTGCTGGCATGGGCATCGAAGATGCGGCGGATCTGCCGCGGCAGCAGGTAGGCCAGCACCACGCGCGAGGTCGCGCTGTGGAACAGGTCGATGGGCCGTCCCCGGCCACCGCCCGCCGGGCCCGGGTCGGGGCCGCGCCGGATCAGCACGTTGACCACCGCATCGCCGTACCACTCGCTGATCATGGCGTCCAGGCCGGTCTCGGCCACCAGCTTCTCGACCAGGTCGCGGCTGCGCACCAGCACCGGGTCGTAGTCGGTCATCTGGTGCTCCAGCGCGATGATGCGCGGGCCCAGCGCATAGCCGCGCGGCAGCCGCACCAGCAGACCTGCGTCGCCCAGTTCGCGCAGGTAGCGGTAGGCGCTGGCCGGGGTGTAGCCAAGCTGCTGGCAGATGATCTCGACATCGATGACCGGCTGGTCGGGCCGGAAGAGGTCGAGGACATCGAGCATGCGTCGGAGGCTGTTCATCGTCGGGGAGGCGCGGTCGGGATGGGGGATGGGCAGAGGCCGCAGCGGCGCGGCAACATTGCATTCTCCAGTAAGCCCCGCGTCGCCGGGGCCGAGCCCGGCGCCCCCTCAGCCCTGCGCGCCGAACTTGCCCTCGAAGGCCGACTCGGCCAGCGGGCGGCGGTCGCTCGGCACTTCGCGGGCGCGGACGCCTTCGGGCAGCACGGCCGGATCGCCCTTCCGGCCCACGGCCACGACGGTGTCGATGGCGTACATCTCGGGCAGGCCAATGGCCGTGCGCAGCTTGCCAGCGTCGAAGCCGGCCATGGCATGGGCCGACCAGCCCGACAGTTGCGCCTGGAAGGCCAGGCTGGCCCAGGCGGCGCCAGCGTCGAAGGCATGCGAGGCGTTGGGCACCGGCTCGGTCTTGCCCGGGAACACGGCTTCGCGGGCCGAGGCGATCACCACCAGCGCGGCGGCGCGCTTCGTCCACATCTGGTTGAACTCGACCAGGCTGTCGAAGATGGGCTGCCAGGCGGCCGTGTCGCGGCGGGCGTAGATGAAGCGCCAGGGCTGCGCGTTGTAGGCCGAGGGCGCCCAGCGCGCGGCTTCGAGCAGGCTCATGAGGGCCGGCTCGGCGATGGCCTCCTCGGTGAAGGCGCGCGGCGACCAGCGCTCGGTGAACAGGGGATCGATGGGATGGGCGGGTTGGCGGTGCTTGCTCATTCGAAAGTTGAAGGTGCGAAAGAAAGGGGTGGGGTGGCGGATGCGCCTCTCAGAGGAGGCCCGCCTTGTCGATGCCGGTGTCGGCGGCTCGGCGCTGACGTACCCGGGCATACAGCTCGCCGGCGATCCGTTCGCCGGCCACCAGGCGCTGTGAACGCGACAGGAAGAAGTTGTTCAAGGTCGGCATGGGCACGTCAAATCTGCGTGATCAGCTTGGTGCTCAGGAAGGCGTCGAAGGACTCGGTACCCCCCTCGCTGCCGAAGCCGCTGTCCTTGATGCCGCCGAAGGGCAGCTCCGGATGGGCCATGCCCGAATGGTTGATGTTGACCATGCCGGCCTCCAGGCCGTCGCCCACGCGGGTGGCGGTCTGCAGCGAACGGGTGAACACATAGCTGGCCAAGCCGAAGGGCAAGGCATTGGCCTGCTGCAGCGCCTCTTCCACGGTGTCGAAGCGCACCATCGCGGCGATGGGGCCGAAGGGCTCCTCGTGCATCACGCGCGCGCCGGCCGGCACGCGCACCAACAGCGTGGGCGCGTGGAAGTGGCCCTGCGTGCCCAGGCGGCCGCCCCCCGTCAGCAACTCGGCGCCGGCCCCGCGGGCGTCTTCGACCAGCGCCTGCACCGCCTGGAAGCGCCGTTCGTGGATCAACGGCCCCATCTGCACGCCGGCCTCCAGCCCGTGCCCCACCTTCACCGCGGCCAGCGCCTCGGCAAAGGCGGCGGCGAAGCGGTCGTAGATGCCCGACTGCACGTAGAAGCGGCTCGGCGAGACGCAGACCTGGCCGGCGTTGCGCGTCTTCAGGCGCGCCAGCAGCGCCACGGCGGCGTCCACGTCGGCATCGTCGAAGACCAGCACCGGCGCATGGCCGCCCAGCTCCATGGTCATGCGCTTCATGTGCTGCCCGGCCAGCGCCGCCAGTTGCCGGCCCACCGGCACCGAGCCGGTGAAGGAGACGACACGCACCCGCGGCGATTCGATCAGCCGGCGCGAGATGTCCGCCGGTGCGCCCCACAGCAGGTTGAAGACGCCCGCCGGCAGCCCGGCATCGTGGAAGAGCTGCGCCATGGCCACCAGGGCGCTGGGCGATTCCTCCGGCCCCTTGAGCACGATGGGACAGCCTGCGGCGATGGCGGCCGCGGCCTTCTTCATGGCCTGGCCGAAAGGGAAGTTCCAGGGGCTGAAGGCCGCGCACACGCCGACCGGCTCGCGCACCACCAGCTGGCGCACGCCCGGCTGGCGCGCCGGCACCACGCGGCCGTAGATGCGGCGGCCTTCCTCGGCATGCCATTCCACATGCTCGGCCGCATTGAGCACCTCGGCCACCGCATCGGCCAGCGGCTTGCCGTTGTCCAGCGTCATGGCCTGGCCGATGGCCTGCGCCCGCTCGCGCGCCAGTGCTGCGACGCGCCGCAGCAGGTCGGATCGCTCGACGGGCGACACGCGGCGCCAGAGGGTGAAGGCAGCGTGGGCCGCCTGCACGGCAGCGTCGACATCCTCGGGTTCGGCCCAGGGCAGGTGGCCGAGCGCCTGCTGGGTGGCCGGGTCCTGCACGGCCTGCGTGCGGCGACCTTCGGCACCGACGAAGCGACCGGCGATGTAGAGGAAGAGTTCGGGGTACATGGCAAGGGTGGCGGGCACGGCGTCAGGCAGCGAGCGCCTCTGCCCCGACGCGGGAAAGCTGGGCCGCCGTGCCGCCCGCCTGCGCGGCATGCGTGGCAGGGGTGGCATCCGCCGGCGGCAACACCGCCTCGCAGAACGCGCCCAGTTCCATCACCGCGTCCCCGACGCGGCCGACGGCCGCGATGAAGCGGTCGGGCCGCACGAGCACCCAGTCCACGTCCTTGCCCTGGAACCACAGGTGCAGGCCGTTCTCCAGGTCCTCGACGACGGTGCCCGAGGGCTGCGCCGGCATGGGCGAACCCGCCTCATTGCCCGCGCTGCGCGAGCGCACCGCCAGGTAGTGGTCGCAACCCAGGCGCGCCAGCTGCTCGCGCAGCGAAGGCGGCGCATCGGCGAGCGCATCGCAGCGCCAGCTGATGAGCGCGAAGCGCGCGCCGACCAGGTCGTCCAGCTTCTCGGCGCCGCCGCGCCGGCGCTCCACGTTGGGCTGGATGAACATGCGGCCCACCAGCGCGTCCCGCGCCGCCACGCCGCTGTTGCGCACCACGCCCTGCACGAAGCGCGGCATAGGCTTGAACTTCATCTGCAGCACATAGTCGCGCACCGCCGGAACGCCGCGGATGGCCATGAAGAAGCGGTCGCGCGCCCAGGCCAGCAGCGGATTGCGCTGCGACAGCACGGCGCCGAAGGTGTCGGCCAGGTCGATCATGGCCTTGGCATGGGCATGGCGCTCGTCGTGGTAGCTGGTCAGCAGCGCGGGCCGCAGCCGGCCCTGGAGGATCCAGGCCAGCTTCCAGCCCAGGTTGAAGGCATCGCGCAGGCCGGCATTGAGGCCCTGGCCGATCCACGGCGGCGTGATGTGGGCGGCATCGCCGGCCAGGCAGACGCGCCCGCTGACGAAGCGGCCGGCCACACGCGAGTTGTGGGTGTAGACCCGCGCGCGGATCACGTTGAGCGCCGACGGATCGGCCACATGGCGGCCCAGCAGCTCGCGCACCTTGTCGGGCGCCAGCATCTGCTCGCCGTCCTCGCCGGGAAAGAGCATGAACTCCCAGCGGCGCAGACCGTAGGGCAGGCGCAGGCAGACGTAGGGGCGCGCGGGCTCGCAGTGCAGCGCGGTGTAGGGCGCGTCCAGCGGATCCTGGTCGCATTCGATCACCACCCACTTGGCGGGATGGGTGCGGCCCTCGTAGGGCAGTCCGAGCATCTCTCGCACCGTGCTGCGACCGCCGTCGCAGGCCACCACATAGGCGGCGCGCACCTGCCGCTCGGCTCCGGCTTCGTCGCGCAGGCTGGCGCTGACGCCGGCCTCGTCCTGCGTCAGCGCGACCAGTTCCACACCGAGCCGCAGTTGCACGTGGGGAAAGCGCGCCAGGCCGCGCCGCAGCGTCTTCTCGCCCAGCGGCTGCGAGAACAGGTTGCGGCGGAACCAGCCGAACTCGCGTGTGCTGGGCAGGATCTCGGCGAAGCACTGCTTGCGCGCCGTGTACATGCGCATGGGCACGTTCTGGATCATGTCGCGCAGCATCTCTTCGGCCAGGCCGGTGGCCTGGAAGGTGCGCAGGGCTTCGTCGTCCAGGCCCACGGCACGCGGGAAGTCCAGCACCGCGGGGCTGCGTTCGACCACCAACGTCTGCACTCCGTAGGTGCCGAGCAGGTTGGCCAGCGTCACGCCGACCGGGCCGGCACCGATGATGAGGACGGGGACTTCTTCCGCGGAAGCGCTCATGGGGACTCCGGAGACGTGGGAGGGGAACGGGGCCGGGAACTCAGGCGGCCGACAGCAGCCGGCTTTCCTGCCGCACCAGCAGGTGACGCACCTGCTTGCGGAACTCCGCGAAGGCCGGGTCGGCCATCAGCGTGGCGCGGCGACGGCTGCGCTCGTCCAGGCTGTCGAAGGACCAGTGGAAGACCAGCTGGTTGACGTCGCCGCTCTCGGGCGTCATGAGCGCCACCAGCCGGCCCAGGATGCCGGTCTGCAACTCGCGGCCGGTCTCGTTGTAGATGCGCAGGTAGTCGCGCACACCGCCGGGCACCAGGGTGTAGGTTCGCAGTTCGTGAATCATGGTCGGAGGGGGTCGATGGCGGCCGCGTCGGGCCGCTTCAGGAAGGCGGTGACGGCCTCGGCGAAGCGCGCCGGCTGGTCGTCGTGGATGTAGTGGCCCGCATCGGGAATCTCGATGGCGGCGATGCGCGGATTGAGCGCCTGCATGTGCGCGACCATGGCCGGCTGCAGGTAATCGGAGCGGCCGCCCCGCACCACCAGCGTCTCGCAGCGCAGCTGCTGCACATGCGCGGCCAGGTCCACCTTGCGGGCCGGGTCCGGGTTCAGCCGCGTGGCGACGATGCCCGCATGGTCGTAGCGCCAGGTGAAGCCGCCGCCTTCCAGGGGCTTGAGCATGTTCTGCAGCCGCTGCTGGCGTGCCTCTTCGGTCACCGTGGGTCGCAGCGCGCGCATGAAGGCGGCGGCCTCGTCCCAGCTGGCAAAGGTGGTGGGCGTGGTCGCCAGCTCCTTGCGGATGCGGGTGGCGCCATCGCTGGCCTCGAAGGCACCGGGCCCGGCGTCCTCGATGACCAGGCGGCGCAGCTGCTGTGGATGCCGGGCGGCATAGACGATGGCGTTGATGCCGCCCATGGAATGGCCCAACAGGTCGAAGCGCGCCAGGCCCAGTTGCGCCACCAGCGCCTCGACATCGGCCACGTAGGCGTCGGTGTAGTAGTCGTGCTTCGGGTCCCAGTCGGTCTCGCCGCGGCCGCGCTGGTCGAAGGCGATGACGCGCGATCCCGGCTGCAGCGCGGCAGCCACGCCGGCGAAAGTCTCGGCATAGCCGCGGATGCCGTGCAGCATCAGCACCGGCCAGGCGTCGGGCTCGCCCCATTCGGTGACATGGAAGACCAGGCCGTTCAGGGCCAGGCGATGATCGCAGCGTTGCATGGAGCCTCTCCTGCGGCGCTCAGACCAGGCCGTCCGCGCCCTTGATCTCGGAGGCCTTCAGGCCGCCCAGGCGTGCATTGAGACGGCCGCGCGTGGCGAAGGCCCAGATCAGCACCACCTCGTCGCGGTTGGGTCCGTCGCCGAACATGGCGGACACGGTGTCGTAGTGCGAGCGCACGTACAGCGCGTCCTTGTGCGCCAGCGGGATGTCGATGATGGTGCCGGGGCCGCCGCGCTTGCCGGTGGAAGGCACCCAGGACTTGCCGCCCCCCACGCCCTCGCGCACCGGGTTGGCGGCGGGGTTGGTCAGCAGCGCGTTGCCGTGCTCGTACTCGCCGTCGATGCCGACGAGGCAGGCCTTGCCGTAGCTCTCGATGCGCTGGCCGGCCGCGGCCTCGCGGATGCGGCGGCCGAATTCCTTGCCCAGCTCGGGCGAGGGACCGATCCATTCGGACAGGTCCTGCACGAAGCGGCCCGCAAAGGGGTTGCGCAGGCAGGCGGCGATGACGATCTTGCGCAGCGGCTCGCCGTCGGCGGGCGCACCGGTCTCGCCGGCCAGGGTGTCCTCGATCTGGAGGTACCACTTGCGGATGTGGAAGGCGCTGAGGTCGGGGGTGCTCATGGAAGGCGTCTTTCTGAATGCGGAGAAGGGTCGGGACCGGCGGCTCACAACGGCTGCAGGTCGAAGGCATCGCTGGGGGCGTTGTATTCGCCCAGCAGGCGCTTGGCCTCCTCGTCGTCGTGCACCACTTCGAGGAAGAACTCGAAGCGGTGCCCGTCGGGGTCGTGGAAGTACAGGCCGTAGCCCACCTTGTGGTCGGTGGTCTTGACCACCTCCACGTTCTTGCGGAGCAGCATGCCGTAGAGGCGGCGCAGGTCGTCGATGTCGCCCTCGATCTCCAGGCCGTAGTGCTGCAGGTTGATCGTGCCGCGCGTGGCGGTCTCCGGGTCGTCCACCTTGATCAGCGCGATGTCGTGGTGCTTCTGGCCGAAGGACAGGAACACCCAGCGCGCCCCGCGCGCCGTGACCTGCATGCCCAGCACATCCTCGTACCACGGGGCCGAGGCGAAGGGGTCCTTCACGAACAGCGCCAGGTGGGTACGTCGGATGCGCGGGCGGACCTCGGTGCCGGCGCCGTTGGCGGATGCGGGGGTGCGGGTGTTCATGGCCGGCCTTCGGATGTCAGTTGATGGACTGCGGATGCGCGTGCACGGGCGCCACGAAGGGCGTCCAGGCCACCGAGGTGATCTCGCTGAAGTCGCGCCATTCCTTGAACCAGCTGCGTCCGCCGTTGGTCGAGCGCAGCAGGTGCCCGTACTTGGTGCCGGCGAAGAGCAGGCCGCGGTCGCTGGCATGCGTGCCGAAGGTCCACACGGTGGAATTGGGCGCCGTGTTCAGCAGGGTCTGCGCCCAGGTCTCGCCGCGGTCGGCGGAGCGGTAGATGCGCGTGCGCGAGCCCGGCGTGCCGTCGCCGATGGCCAGCAGCAGCTCGCGGCCCTCGGCGTCCAGCGGCTGCACGGTGCGGGTGTAGTAGAGGCCATCGAAGCGGTCCTTCGACGGATGGCAGCGGAAGCTTTCGGCGTCGTCCGTGCTCTCGCACACGGCGTTGACCGTCACCACGATGTGCTTGGCTGGCGCATCGGCCGTGGCGGGCAGCACGGCGATGGCGTGGATGTCGGAGTTGTTGATGCCGCGGCCGGGCGTGTCGATGCGCTCCCACCGGTCGCCGGCATCGCGCGTGCGCCAGGCGCCGCCCTCCTCCACGCCGAACCAGGCCTCGCCGGCCTTCTGCGGATGGAAGGCGATGGTGAGGATGCGCGGGCGGTTCACGCCGGCGCAGAACTCGGGCAGTTCCACGTCGAGCGTCTGCCAGCTGCGCCCGCCATCGCGCGAACGGTACATGCAGGCCCGCGAGGGTGCTCCGGTGCCCGCCAGCACCAGTTGCGGATCGGTCGGGCAGAAGGCCAGGGCCCAGACGGTCTGGCCGTCCGCCGGCGAGGCCACGCGCTGGAAATGCGCGCCGCCGTCGGTGGACAGGCAGATGCCCACGTCGGCGCCGGCCAGCACCCGGCTCGGGTCGGACGGATCCACCGCCAGCGCCCGCACTGTGCCGTCGAACTCGATGGCCTCCTTCAGGCCCAGGCGGTGCCAGGTGGCGCCGTCGTCCACGCTGCGCAGGATGCCCTGTCCCGCCGTGCCCACAAGAATGGTTCCGTTCATGTCGATCGCTCCTTGGATGGCTGGATGTCTCGGTCTCAGAGGAAGATGCCGCGCGTGATGCCGCCATCCACCGCGATGGATTCGCCGGTGATGGCCGCCGCGCGGTCGGACGAAAGGAAGAGCACCACGTCCGCGATCTCGTCCACCTGCAGCACGCGGCGGATCGGCGTCGCCTTGGCGTAGTTGGCCTCCACCTGCGCGGGCGTCAGGCCCTGCAGCTTGGCCTCCTTGGCGTAGAGCTCGTGGATGTGCGGCGTCTCCACCACGCCCGGATGGATCACGTTGACGGTGATGCCCGAGGGGCCGAGCTGGTCGGACAGCGTCTTGGTCAGGTGCGCCACGGCCACGTTGCGCATGCCCGACAGCTGCTTGCTGCCGCGCCCGGTGAGCCCGCCGATGTTGACGATGCGGCCCCAGCCGCCCTTTCGCATGTGCGCCGCACAGGCCTTGGCGAAGCGCATGTAGCCCACGACCTTGATGTCGATGTCCTGCAGCAGGCCTTCGGGGTCGGCGTTCTCGATCTCGCTGCGCACCAGGCCACCCGGATGGGCAGCACCGTTGACCAGGATGTCGATGCGGCCGAAGTGCGCCGCCACCTTGTCGACGGCGGCCTGCACCTGCGCCGTGTCGCTCACGTCGGCCGGGGCGGCCAGCACCTCGGTGCCAGTCTTCTCGGTGATCTCGCGCGCGGCCTGCTCCAGCGCGCCCTGACTGCGGGCCACGATGGCCACGCGCACGCCTTCGGCCGCGAAGGCCTCGGCCACCGCGCGGCCGATGCCCAGGCTGCCGCCGGTCACCACGGCCACCTTGCCCTTGAGTCTGAGGTCCATGTTCGTTTGCTCCTTGGAGGGTTCCGGCCCGAGCGGGTGCTCAGAGGGCCATTTCGATGAGGGCCGGGCCGCGGCGGCCGAAGGCGTCCTGCAGTTGGGCCGCGAGTTCCTCTGCCGTGGCCGCGCGCGTGGCGGGCACGCCGTACGACTGCGCCAGCCCGACCCAGTCGATGCGCGGCGAATCGAGCGCCGTCAGCGCCTCGGCCCGCTTGCCCAGCGGTGCGCCGCCGCGGCGCAGTTCGTTGCGCAGGATGGCGTACTGGTGGTTGGCGGCGATGAGCACGACCACGTCGAGCTGCTCGTGCGCCATCGTCCAGAGCGCCTGGATCGTGTACTGGGTGCTGCCGTCCGACAGCAGCCCCACCACCTGCCGCCCCGGGCAGGCGATGGCCGCGCCCACCGCCACAGGCAGGCCCTGGCCGATGGCACCGCCGGTGTTGGTGAGCGCCGTGTGCAGCGGCGCCACGGCCGAAGCGGCATAGAAGGGATAGCCGCAGGTGCCGCCTTCGACCGAGACGATGGCGCCTTCCGGCAGAGCCCGCGTGAGCACTGCACCGATGGCGGCCGGCGTGAGCGGCCCGGTGGGCGCGGCAGGCAGCGGGTGAACCGGGGCCTCGAAGGGCGGTGCATCGAGCGCGTCGGCCAGTTGCTCCAGCACCTCGGCCACCGGACGGCCGGGGGAGCCCAGGCTCAGCAGGCGCTCGGGCGCCACCAGCAGGCTGGGATGCCCCGCGTAGCCAAAGTAGGTGACCGGCGGCAGCGCACCGGCCAGCAGCACCAGGTCGGCCGGGTCGAGCACGGCGCGTGCCGGCTCGGGAAAGTAGGGCAGCCGGTCGAAGGCCGGCAGGCCCTGGCCGCGCTCGGCGCGGGCCGGGAAGGTCTCGGCATAGGCGGTGGCGCCCAGGGCGGCGCACAGGCGGGACGCCGCGCGCTGGGCCCGTGCACCCAGGCCGCCCGCTTCGCCACCGCCGCCGAGCAGCAGCACGATGCGGCGGGCCGTGCGCAGGCGTTGCGCGCAGGCCGCCAGGTCGAGGGCAGGCGCCTCGGGCGCCGCGACCGCGGCAGGCACTGCGGCCGGCGCGGGCGTGCCCGGCAGCGGCTCGGCCTGGTAGTCCGCCGGAAAGATCAGCGTCGCGCCCTGCCCCCCGTCGGCCAGCGACTGGCGCACCGACTCGGCCGCCGCCCGCGGCGCATCGGCCGTGCTGGCGATGCGGTGCACCCAGCCCGACACCGGCCGCGCCAGCGATTCGATGTCCGAGCTGAGCGGGGCATCGAAGGGCAGGTGCCAGCTGGTGTGGTCGCCGATGAGGTTGACGATGGGCGTGCGCGCACGCCGCGCGTTGTGCAGGTTGGCGATGCCGTTGGCGAAGCCAGGCCCCAGGTGCAGCAACGTGGCGGCTGGCCGCCCCGTCATGCGGCCGTAGCCGTCGGCCGCGCCGGTGCAGACGTTCTCCTGCAGGCCGATCACGCAGCGGATCGCATCCTGGCCTTCCAGCGCGCGCACCAGATCCAGCTCCGTCGTGCCGGGGTTGGCGAAGCAGGTGTCCACCCCCTCGCCGGAGAGCGCCGCCCACAGGGCCTGCGCGCCAGTCTGCTCAGTCATCGCCGATGTCCTCTTTGCTTGTGGGTCGAGACGCGGTGCTCACTGCACCTTGATGCCGCGCTCGCGCACCAGGCGGCCGATGCGCTCGTTGTCGACGGCGATGCGCGCGTCCAGCTCGGCCGGCGTGGAAGCACCTGCGCCCAGGCCACGCTCGGCCGCCCAGCGCTTGAGCTCGGGCTGGGAGAGCACCTTGGTCAGCGCCTCGTTCATGCGCGCCAGGATCTCCGGCGGCACGCCGCTTTTCGCGTGGAAGGAGTACGAGGTGGACAGCAGCATGTCGGAGCCGCCCGCCTCCACGATGGTCGGCACGTTGGGCACGATGGACTGGCGCGTGGGCGCGCCTACCGCCAGCAGCTTGAAGCTGCCCTTCTGCACGTAGGGCAGCATGGCCTCGACCCCGCCGGAAGTGGCCTCGACCTGCCCGCCCAGCATGGCCGGGATCACCTCGGCCAGCGCCTTGTAGGGCACATGCAGGAACTGCACGCCGGTGCCCGACTGCAGCAGTTCCATGTTCAGGTGCATCACGCTGCCCACGCCGCCGGTGCCGAAGGTGACCTTGCCCGGATGCGCCTTGGCGTAGGCGATGAAGGACTTGAAGTCGTTGGCCGGCAACTGGGCACTGGTGACCAGGTACAGGTTCACGTCGGCGATGTTGCTGACGGAGACCAGGTCCTTCTTCGGGTCGTAGGGCGGCTGGTAGAGCAGCGGATTCACGGTGAGCGTGAGCCGGTCGACCAGCAGGTAGGTGTAGCCGTCGGCCGGCGCCTTCACCACTTCGGTGGTGCCGATGATGCCGTTGGCCCCCGCCTTGTTCTCCACCACGATGGACGCCTTGAGCTCCTTGCCCAGGCCGTCTGCCACCAGGCGGGCCATGACGTCGGGGCCGGTGCCCGGCGGGTACGGCACCACGATGCGGATGGGCCGCGAGGGCCAGTTGCCCTGGGCCGATGCCTGCAGCGGCAGCAGCCCGGATGCCGCCGCCAGAGCGATGGCGGCACAGGCCTGCAGTACGGATTTCCTTCTCATTGCGCGATTCCTTGGCACCCCAGCGAAGACGGGGCCGGGACCAGGTGCCGGGGGTGAGCACCTGGGCGGCGATGGACAACGGGCAACTCCGAACCGCTCGTCGATGTGCAGATCATATGCTGTTTTTTCTTAGTGACGAAATACAGCATTAATATCAAGCAACAAAATGGCGGTGAAGTGCACAGTTTTGTCCAAGTGACATCGGAGCATGCAAGGGTCGTTCCAGGCTGGATGACCGATGAAGGACCACGAATTACCGCAATGCAGTAATCCACGATCCACCCGGATGCCCTTCTTCAAGCGAGGCCGGTCATTCGACGCGCCGAAGGACAGAGGCACGCCCTTCCCCCTCAGGTAGTTCCACCAACACACCCCCGCCGCGCCGAATGGCACATTTATCGCATAGCAGTAATTTCATGACCATGGTTTTGACCCTATGCAACGAATCGGTGCACAGCCGCACCACAAGGCGGCAACCACGCCGCGCAAGGACCACCCGCCAATGAAGCTCTACCTCAGCCCCCACACCTGCGCCCTGGCAGTGGACGTCGTCGCGCGCGAGATCGGTGTGCCGCTCGACCTCGTCTGGGTGGATGTCCGCGCCAAGCGGCTGGCCGACGGCCGCGATCTGCACCGCATCAACCCCAAGGGACAGGTGCCCGCGCTGGAAACGGACGACGGCCAGGTGCTCACCGAGGCGGCCGTGATCCTCCAGTACCTATGCGACCGGCACGGCGCCGACGCGCTCCTGCCCCGCGCGCTGGACATGGCGCGCTACCGCGTGCTGGAGTGGATGAATTTCCTCGGCTCGGAGCTGCACAAGAGCTTCACGCCGCTGTTCCGCGCCAACACGCCGCCCGAGTACCGGCCCATCGCCACCGAGAACGTGCAGCGCCGCCTGGCCTGGCTCGACGAGGTGCTGGCCAGGCGCGACTTCCTGCACGGCGAGGGCTTCACCGCCGCGGATGCCCATGCCTATGCCGTCGTGAGCTGGGCCGGGCTGCAGGCCATCCCGCTCGGGGCCTGGCCCCACCTTCAGGCCTATGTGCAGCGCATCGAGGCGCGGCCCAGCGTGCAGGCCGCCCGCGCCGCGGAGCGTGCCGAGATCGCCCGGCGGGCCAACGCCTGACCCTGACAAGGCGAACGAGCCCGCCCTGCCCGCTCCTCCCGCCGGAACACGCCGGATCCATTCACACCTTGCGAACCCTTCCACGGAGAACCCCATGAAGCTCTATCACGAAGTCCGCGGCTGTTCGCTCGCGGTCGACATCGTCGCGCGCGAACTGCAGCTGCCCCTGGCACTCGAATGGGTGGACATGAAGACCAAGCGCCTGGAGGACGGGCGCGACTACTTCAGCGTCAACTCCAAGGGCACCGTGCCCACGCTGGAGATGCCCGACGGCCAGCACCTGAGCGAGGGCTGCATCGTGATGCAGTACCTGGCCGACCAGTGCCCCGGCAACACCCTGCTGCCGGCCGCGGGCCTGCCGCGCTACCGCGTGCTGGAGTGGATGAGCTTCATCGCCGCCGACCTGCACAAGGGCGGCTTCATGCCGCTGTTCAAGGCCGTGACGCCGCCCGAGTACAAGGCCATCGCGCGCCGCATCGTCGAGGCCAAGCTGCAGTGGGTGGACGAACAGCTGGCCGGGCGCAGCTTCCTCACCGGCGAGCACTTCACCATCGCCGACGCGCACTGCTACACGATCGCCATGTGGACCCGCGCCCATGCCATCGACACGCAGGGCTGGCCCCACCTGGAGGGCTACCTGGCGCGCTGCGGCGCCCGCCCGAGCGTGCGCGCCGCCGAGGCGGCCGCTGCCGCGCAGGGCGTGCGGGAGCGCGAACGGGCCGCCGCCCGAGCCGCCGCCGCCCCGGCCCATTGACCCCGGATTCCACTCCTCGAAGGAACGACCATGCCGTTGTCGCGACGTCTTCTTCTGTCCTGCCTGGCCGCCCTGGCGCCGGCACTGGCCTGCGCCCAGCCGGCCGCCTACCCCTCCGCGCCGGTCCACCTGGTGGTGGCCTTTCCGCCCGGTGGCGGTACCGACGGTGCGGCCCGGCTGATCGCCGAGAAGCTGGCGCCCGAGCTCGGCCAGTCCGTGGTCGTGGACAACCGCGCAGGCGCGGGCGGCACCATCGGCGCACAGTCGGTCGCGCGCGCCCGGCCCGACGGCCAGACGCTGTTCTTCGGCACCGGGGCCGAGCTGCTCATCAACCCCGTCACCCGCAAGACCGCCCCCTACGACCTGCTCAAGGACTTCGTGCCGATCACCGAGGTGGGCATCGTGACCTTCGTGCTGGCCGTGCCCGCGGGCTCGCCGGTGCAGAACGTGCAGGAGCTGATCGCCCGGGCCAAGGCGCAGCCGGGCAAGCTCAATTACTCGTCCTTCGGCATGGGCTCGACCAATCACCTGATCGGCGAGCTCTTCCTCCACGCCACCGGCACGCGGGCCACGCATGTGCCCTTCCAGGGAAGCCAGCAGGCCATGTCCTCGTTGCTGGCCGGCGACGTGGACTTCACCTTCGACACCACCGCCGTGGCGCTGCCGCAGATCAAGGCCGGCAAGCTGCGCGCCCTGGCCACGCCCTCGCCCACGCGGTTGCCCAGCCTGCCGGAGGTGCCCACGCTGCAGGAACTGGGCTACGACGGCCTGGTCGCCGAAGGCTGGATGGGCGTGTTCGCCCCCGCCAGCACGCCGCCTGCCATCGTGCGCACCCTGGGCTCGGCGCTGGACAAGGTCATCCGCACGCCCGACATGGAAACCCGGCTCAATGCCCGCGGCGTGGTGGTCACGGCCGCAGACGGCGCCCAGTTCCGCATCAAGCTGCAGGCCGAGCTGGACAAGTGGCGCCGCGTGGCCCGCGAGGCCAACGTGTCGCTGGACTGACACCTCCCTCAGTTGCCGGAGTCCGCCATGCCCCTTCGTCATGCCACCCGCCGCCGCGCCGGCCTGTTCCTCCTGCTGGCGGTCGCCAGCCTTTTCGCCAGCACCGCTGCCCGCGCCGCCGACAGCTGGCCGGCGCGCGCCATCACGCTCATCGTCTCTTTCGAGCCCGGCGGCTCGACCGACATCTCGGCCCGCGCCGTGGCGCAGGCACTGGCGGTGGAGCTCAAACAGCCGGTGGTGGTCGAGAACCGCACCGGCGCAGGCGGGCGCATCGGCACCAAGGCCGCCGCACTGGCCCGGCCCGATGGCTACACCCTGTTGTGGGGCAGCGGCAGCAGCCTGACCGCCGCGCCGGTGCTCTACCCCGACCAGGGCCATGTGGCAACGCTGGTGCCGGTGAGCCTGGGCGCCACCCAGTCCTTCGTCTTCGTCACCAACCCCTCACTCGGCGTACGCACGGTCCAGGAATTCGTCGCGCTGGCCAAACGGCAGCCGGGCCAGCTCAACTTCGCCTCGGCCGGCATGGGCTCCAGCAACCACCTGCTGGGCGAGATCTTTCTGGCCGCCACCGGTGCACCCGTGGTGCATGTGCCCTACAAGGGCGCGGTGATGGCCAAGGACGCCGTGATCCGCGGCGAGGCGCAGTTGATGGACGAAGTGACCTCGCCCCTGATCGGCGCCTTGCGCGCCGGGCAACTGGTGCCCCTGTTCATGACCGGCGAGCGGCGCGACCCCGCTTTCCCCGACATCCCCACCGCCGCCGAGGCGGGCCTGCCCGAGATGACCATCCAGGGCTTTTTCGGCCTGCTGGCGCCGGCCGGCACGCCACCGGAGATCGTGGCACGGCTCAACGGAGCGATGCGCACGGCCCTGGCCTCGGAGCCCGTGGCCAAGGCCTTCGGCAACCTGGGCTTCACCACGGTCTACAGCACGCCCGAACAGATGGCCGCCCGCATCGCCGAGGGCCGCGCCACCTATGCGCGCATCGTCAAGGCGCGGCAGATCCACGTCGACTGACGGCTCCCCACTCTCTTGTTCTCCAGACCTTCCATGCCTTCTTCACGCACAACCTTCTTGCCACAGCGCCGCCAGGCGCTGGCCACCCTGGCCGCACTCGCCGCGGCGGGCTGCAGCATGGCCCGCGCCGCGGCCTGGCCCGAGCGCCCGATCAACCTCGTGGTGCCCTTCGCCGCCGGCGGCGGTACCGACACCGTGGCCCGGCTCATTGGCCAGAAGCTGCAGGCGGCGCTCGGCGGCACGGTGGTCATCGACAACCGCCCCGGCGCCAACGGCCTGATCGCGGCCCGCGCCGTGCTGCAGGCGCCGGCCGATGGCCACACGCTGATGTTTGGCAGCAATTCCACCCATGTGATCGCCGCCCTGGCCTCCAAGCAGTCGGTGGCACCGGGCAAGACCATGCAGGAGGCCTTCACCATCGTGAGCGTCATGGCCAATGCGCCGCTGGTGCTGGCCGTGCGTGCCGACAGCCCGGCCCACGACCTCCGCGGCTTTCTGCAGCGGGCCAGGGCCAACAAGCTCAGCTACGGCAGCTTCGGCGCGGGCTCGTCGGCCCACGTGATGGGCGAGGTGCTGGCCGAATCGGCCGGCATCGATCTGCTGCACGTGCCCTACAAGGGCTCCGCCCCCGCCCTGACGGACCTGATGGGTGGACAGGTGGATGCGGTGTTCCTCACCGTCGCCGCGGTCGAGGCCATGGTCACGGCCGGCTCGGTGCGCCCCCTGGCGGTGACGGGACTGCGCCGGGTGCGCTCCCTGCCCGCGGTGCCCACTTTCGAGGAACTGGGCGTGCGCGACATGGGCAATGCCGGCTGGTTCGCCGTCTTCGCGCCGGCCGGCACGCCCGCGTCGGTGGTGAGCACGCTCGCCACGGCGCTGCAGGCCATCGCCGCCGATGCCGACGTGCAGGCCCGCATGGTGGCCCTGGGCCTGGAACCCGTCGTGAGCACGCCGGCCCAGGCGATGGACACCTGGCGCCGCTCGCTGGCGGCTGCAGCGCCCATCGTCAAGAAGGCGAACATCGTCTTCTGAGCCTCGCGCGGCAGGCCCTGCATCACGCCAGCGGCCTGGCCATACGAAGCGGGCTGCACCGCGGCCGGCTACAGGTGGCCGTCCGCCGACAGCCGCACGCTGATCATGTGGGCCGTTCGCTGCACCAGTTCGGCAATGGCTTCGGCGTCGAACAGCGCCAGCCGCGCATCGCTGCCCAGCGCCGTGACACTGGCCACCACCAGCCGCCCGCGGCCGAAGATGGGCGCCGACACGCCCGTCTTGCCCACATTGAGTTCGCCCGAGGTGCGGCAGTAGCCCTCGCGGCGGATGCGTTGCGCCTCTTCGTAGAAGGCCTCCCAGGGCAGCGTGTCCGGCGATTCGCTCGCCAGCTCCTGGTGAAGCCGCCGCAGCCGCGCCGCCGGGAGAAAGGCCACCAGCGCCTTGGCACTGGCACCGCGCGAGACGGGCACCGGCCGGCCGCGGCCATAGCGCAGATGCGGCAGCGGGTCGTTGAACTCGGTGTGCACCGTGATGATGGAATGGCCGTAGAGCTTGGACAGGAACACGTCCAGCCCCGTCTGCTCGGCCAGTTCGCGCATCGGCGGCGCGGCGGCGCGGATCACGGGGTCGGACTCGCGGATGCAGCGGTCCAGCTCGATGATCCGCGGACCCAGCGTGATGCTGCGGTCCAGGCGCACCAGCAGGCCCACCTTCGACAGCTCCTGGATGTAGCGGTAGGCCGTGCTCTTGGGCACGCCCAGGCGGGCGGCGATCTCCTCGACCGTGAGCGAGGGGGCGTCGGTGGAGAACAGGCCCAGTGTGCCGAGCAGGCGGGACAGGCTGGATTCGCTGGCCGCACGCGATGGGGGCTCGGCTCCGGCCTCGTCCAGAGCATCGGTCTGCACGCGCCGTTCCGGCCCTTCATCTTCATCCATCTGTACCGGGCGCGCGGCCGGCTCGACTGGTTCCTGCAGCGCCTTGCGCCGGCCTTTGTGCGCCATCGACTCGACTTTCCTTGTACATCACTGCTTCACACGATGGTAGCGAAGGCGGCACAGGCAGAGGTTCCACCGCAAGCGCAGCCGGCCGGCCGGCCACAGCAGCGGCATCCCGGTTGCGCGGCTGAGCCAGCGCATCGCCGCGCTGCAGCGCCAGACAGCACGCCCCGGCCCGGAGGAACGCGAGGTCGTCGGGCGGATTGCCGACCCGAAATCTTGCGCCGCCCCGCCAGAAATTTCAGATGCAAATTCACCGTTTCAATTAATCACGATCAATTGTGAAATTGACCGTGAACAACAGGCGGGAAAAAATATTTGCCTCCTGCGCGCCGACAACATACGCTATGGCGCTCCCGGATTGAAAGCCGATTTATTCGCTCGCCGGGATGCGGGCCGCCAGTTCCGTGTCGGATCCCGACGATCCATGAATCAAAAACAATGAGTCTCCGGAGGGGGCATGAGCCGTCGATCTGCAGTCCTTGAAAGCTGCATCCCACCTCGCCATGAAGCGAGCGTTCTTCCCTGGACGAACACACCCGCCGATACCGGGGCAGGCACCCCTCGGCCCGCCCGGAAAGCGGTGCGCATGGCCGCAGCGCCCTGATCCGCGGGCCCCGACGCCGCCTGGCAGCGGGGCAATTCCTTTTAAATTCATTTCGCGCGAGCCATTGCCTTTGCGCCGCGGCTCGGTGCGCCTGCCAATTCAATTTCCCAGCCAATTGATCGGACCCAACGCCAATGTCCGGTCTTCACCAAGGAGATCACACCCATGGCCCCACATTCAGCAAAGCGCCCGCCGCACCCGGAAGACACGAAATACGACGTGCAAAAAAAAGTATTCGTGCGGCTGCCAAAACGCCTCGCTCTTCCGTTGCTGCTGGCGTCCATCTGGGGGCCAGCCCATGCCGCCGACATCAGCTGGTCGGACCCCAGCGGCAGCAACTGGTCCACGGCCGGCAACTGGATCGGCGGCGCGGTCCCCGGCAGCACCGACACGGCCGTGCTCAACGGCACGGGCAGCATCCTGATCGCCGACCAATCGGTGACCCTCAATGCCTTCTCGCTGGCCACCAGCCTCGCGGACACGACGCGCCTCACCATCAGCGGCGGCGGCCGACTGACCGCCGCCCTCGGGGTGATCGGCGCCACGGGCGGCAGCGGCAGCGTCGTGGTCAGCGGCCCCGGCTCGATGCTGACCAACACCTCGGAAATGACCATCGGCCGCAACGGCACCGGCTCGCTCACCGTCACCGGCGGCGCGCACCTGGTGTCTCGCCGGCTGGCCCTCGGCACGCCGACCTGGGAGGTGGCCGGCGGCACGCCCGCTGGCGGCTCGGGCTCGCTCACCGTGAGCGGTGCCGGCACGCTGTGGGAGAACACCGCGGGCGTCGACGTCGCGCGCAACGAAAGCCCGGGGTCCACCGGCACCCTGACCATCTCGGACGGTGCCACGGCACGCATCCGCAGCACGGGCGTCTACACCGGCGCGGGGGCCACGCTCAACTTCACGGGCGCCGGTACCCGCGTCGAGATCGGCGACCCCACCGACCCCAACGATCTGCAGGCCACGTCCTCGGGCTGGCTGAGCGCCGATGGCGGCAACATCCGGGTCTCGGGCGGCGCCAGCCTCTACACGAGCGGCACCTACGTCGGTGCGAGCGGCGCCTGGGCCACCACCATGACCGTGACGGGCCAGGGCACCAGCTTCATCGGCGAGCAGCGCATCTATGTCGGCGGGCAGAACGGCTCGCGCGACGTCGATCCGGTCAACGGCAATGGCCTGCTGACCATCGCGGACGGCGCCACCGCCTGGGGCGGCACGGTGGGCGTGGGCATGGACCCGCATTCCAAGGGCGTGGCCGTGGTGACCGGCAACGGCTCGCAGCTCTGGGCCAAGGCCAACACGGCGCTGACTACGCCGACGCGCGGCAACTTCTACGTCGGCTACGCGGGCGACGCGCTGGTCGTGGTCTCGGACGGCGGCACCATCAAGGCCGACAACGAGGTGCGCATCGCTTACGACAGCGGCTCCGGCAAGCTGGTCATCGGCGCCCAGGAAGGCCAGGCCGCGGCCGCACCCGGCAACGTGATCGCAGCCAACGGCATCGTCTTCGGCGACGGCGCGGGCGAGCTGGTCTTCAACCACACGGGCACGGGCCTGCTGTTCGGCAGCACGCTGAGCGGCAACGGCACCCTGAAGGCACTGGCCGGCACCACGATCCTGAGCGGCGACAGCTCGGCCTTCACGGGCAGCACCGCCGTCAAGGGCGGTGAGCTGCGGGTCAACGGCTCGCTGGCCGGCTCCGCGGTGACGGTGGGCAGCGGCGCGCGCCTGTCGGGCAGCGGCACGGTGGGCAGCCTGAGCCTGCAGTCCGGCGCCACCGTGGCGCCCGGCAACAGCCCCGGCACGCTCACCGTCGCCGGCAACTACACCCAGGCCGCCGGCTCCACCTACGAGGCCGAGTTCGTGCCCGGCACCGGCACCTCCGACCGCATCGCCGTCAAGGGCACGGCCCAGATCGCCGATGGCGCCGTCCTGCATGTCTCGCGCTACGGCAGCACCGCGCCCTTCAGCCTCACCGACCGCTACACGGTGCTGACCGCCGACGGCGGCGTCACCGGCCGCTACGTGCTGACCGGCGACACCGGCATCTCCACCTTCTACGCCCTCACGACCGGCACCGACGCGGGCAGCGTCTACGTCGCCGCCCAGCAGGTGCGCGCCTTCACCAGCGCGGCGCTCACGCCCAACCAGGTCGCCACGGCCGGCGCGCTGCAGAGCCTGGCCGCCGGCGGCGCCCTGCGCACCGCCATCGGCTACCTGCCGGACGACGCCCAGGCCCGCGTCGCCTTCGACCAGCTCTCGGGCGAGATCCACGCCTCCCTCCGCGGTGCGATGGTGGAGGACAGCCGCTTCGTGCGCACGGCCGCCATCGACCGGCTGCGCGCCGCCTCCGGCGCTGCGACCGTGCCGGCAGGCGCCAGTGCCGACGCCAACGGCCTGGCCGTGTGGTCCCACGTCTACGGCACCTGGGGCAAGACGAGCGGCAACGGCAATGCCTCCTCGCTCTCGCACGACACGGGTGGCTTCGTCGGCGGCGCGGACCTGCCCGTCTTCGACACGGCCCGGGCCGGTGTGCTGCTGGGCTACGGCCATGCTTCGTACGACGGCGACGGACGCAGCGCCTCGGGCTCGTCCAACGGCTACACCCTGGGCGCCTACGGCGGCACGCAGGTCGGCGGCGTCGGCGTGCGGCTGGGCACGGCCTACACCTGGAGCGACGTGAGCACCCATCGCGACGTCGTCTTCAGCGGCCTGGCCAACGGCCTGTCGGCCAAGTACGACGGCCGGACCTTCCAGGCCTTCGCCGAGGCGGGCTACCGCATCGACGCCGGCGCGGTGGCGCTCGAGCCCTTCGCCGGCCTGGCGCATGTGGCGGTGCGCACCGACGGCTTCACCGAGCGCGGCGGCGTGGCGGCCCTGACCTCCGGCAGCAGCAACACCGACGTCAACTTCTCCACCTTGGGACTGCGCGGCTCGGGCGAGTTCAACCTGGGCGGGCGCACCCTGACCGCCAGCGCCTCGCTCGCCTGGCGCCATGCCTTCGGCGACACCACGCCGCAGGCCAGCTTCCGCTTCCTCGGCTCGGACGCCTTCGGCGTGAGCGGCGTGCCCATCGCGAAGAACGCCGCCCTCGTCGAGGCCGGCGTGTCCACGCAACTCGCACGCAATGCCTCGCTGCGCCTGTCCTACACCGGGCAGTTCGGCAGCCACGCCCGCAGCCAGGGCCTGCGCGGCAATCTGGACTTCCGGTTCTGAGCGGCACCCCGGCGCGGGTTCGGGCGGCCCGGTCGCCTCCGCCGGGGGCCGGGCGCCAGGGCCGGGCCGAGTGCCCGCAAGGCCGGCCCTTGGCCTCGCGGAAACTTTTCTTCCTGACCATGACCTGACTGGCGTTCTTCACCCAGAAAGGATGCCTTCATGGACACCTCCGCCCTACGCGCCACCCTGTCGCTCAGCCTGATGGCGGCCTTTGCCGATGGCGACAAGCACGAGCGCGAGCGCGAAGAGATCCGCCGCATCGCCCAGGGCCTGGGCGCCGAGGGCGCGGTGCACCTGCCTACGCTCTACCAGGACGTGCTGCTGCAGCGCGTGACGCTGGCCGACGTGACACAGGGACTGCCCGAGCGCGGCGCCCGGCAACTGGCCTACGAGATGGCCGTGTGCGTGTGCGATGCCGACGGCGCCCTGTCCCCCCGCGAGCAGGCCTTCCTGGCCGAGGCCCGCCGCGTCCTGGCGCTGGACGGCGCGGCAGAAGCCTTCGAGTCCGAGGCCCGCACGCTGGCCGAGGCGCCCCTGGCCGGCCCGACCGCCCTGGCGCCGGCCGCTGCCGCGGGCGCAGCAGCCCTCCCGCCCACACCGCTCGATGAACCCGCCGCACGACCGGCCGCCGCGGTGGACGGCGCCGAACTGGACGACCGCATCCTCAAGGCCGCCATCACCTGTGGCGCGCTGGAACTGCTGCCCGAGACCCTGTCCACGCTGGCCATCATTCCGCTGCAGATGCGGCTGGTCTACACCATCGGGCAGGCCCACGGCTACGAGCTCGACCGCGGCCACATCAAGGACTTCCTGGCCACCGCCGGGGTCGGCCTGACCTCGCAGTACCTCGAGCAGGCCGGCCGCAAGCTGATCGGCGGGCTGTTCGGCAAGATGGGCGGCGGGCTGCTGGGCGGGGTTGGCAAACAGGCTGTGAGCTCGGGCATGAGCTTCGCCACCACCTATGCGCTGGGTCACCTGGCCCGGCGCTACTACGCCGGGGGCCGCAGCTTCTCGCCGCAGATGCTCAAGGACAGCTACGCCAGCATCCTCGAACAGGGCAAGGGCCTGCAGGGCCGCCACCTGCCGCAGATGCAGCAGCAGGCCAGCCAGATGGACCTGGGCAAGGTGATGGCCCTGGCCAAGGGCTGGCGCTGAGCCGCCGGCGCCGGCTGCAAGAAGTAGCACTTTCGGCTGATCTTGCCCCGTGCGGGACACGGCCCGCAGAATGGATCGCATCGTGGGCCGTCCCCGGCCGCCCGCCGCCCTTCTCCCTGGAGACATCCCAACGTGCGAAGCCCGCCGGCGCCTGCCCGCCCGCCATGGCCGCCGCGCCGCGCCTTCGACCCGCGCCATGATTGCTGCCCCCATTCCACCCGACGACACCGCCCGCGTGTGCGCCCTCCATGCCCTGCGGGTGCTGGACACGCCGCCCGAGGAACGCTTCGACCGCGTCACCCGCCTGGCGCGCCGCATGTTCCAGGTGCCCATCGCCCTGGTTTCGCTGGTCGATACCGACCGCCAGTGGTTCAAGTCCTGCCAGGGCCTCGACACGGCAGAGACGGCGCGCGAGACGTCCTTCTGCGGCCACGCCATCCTGCAGGACGGGATCCTGGAGGTGCCCGACCTCACCCTCGACGAGCGTTTCCACGACAACCCCTTCGTGGTGGATGACCCGCGCGTGCGCTTCTATGCCGGCGCACCCCTGACGGACCGGCAGGGCCTGCGTCTGGGCACGCTGTGCATCCTCGACCGCGAGCCACGCCACCTGACGGGAGAGGACCGCGCCCTGCTGCGCGACCTGGCCGACATGGTGCGCGAGGAGCTGATCGCCGCCCACGCGGCCACCACCGACCACCTCACCCAGCTCAGCAACCGGCGCGGCCTGGAACTGCTGGGCGGCCATGTGCTGAAGGTGTGCGAGCGGCTGGCCATGCCCGCGCGGCTGCTCTTTCTCGATCTGGACGGCTTCAAGCAGATCAACGATCGCTTCGGCCATGCCGAGGGCGACGCCGCGCTGCAGCGCTTTGCCGAGGCGCTGCGGCGGGTCTTCCGCGCGGCCGACGTGGGCGCGCGGCTGGGCGGCGACGAGTTCGTGGTGCTCATGAGCCATGCCGACGATGCGGCGGCCGAGGCGGCGCTCGCCCGGCTGCGGGCCGTCATCGACGACTGCAACGCGGGCCGCCCGCCGGCCATGGCCCTGCGCTACAGC
This sequence comes from Pseudacidovorax sp. NFM-22, assembly GCF_021401245.1. Taxonomy (GTDB): domain Bacteria; phylum Pseudomonadota; class Gammaproteobacteria; order Burkholderiales; family Burkholderiaceae_C; genus Xenophilus. Next base: position 105,908 of record NZ_JACBFY010000008.1, on the reverse strand, counting down.
GCGGGCCTGGCCCGTTGGTCGCCCCGGCAAGGCACCGACATCCACGACCTGCTCCAGGACGCGGACCGGGCCATGTACCGGCACAAGCAGCAGCGCCCGGCCCCGGGCGGCGGGCGCGCGCATTGAACGCCCGGGGCTGGCCGGCGGCGTGGTCGCGCAGGCGAACAGGCCCGTCATCAGCGCCCGCCACGTCACCACGCACGCGCCGCGTCACGCCTCGGCCCAAGTTGATGCCGTAGCGGCCGTCCCGGTTGGCGGCCGGGCCGCGGTGGCGGGCTTCAGAGCTTGGCCAGGTGCAGCGCCATGGCCGGGTCGCTCACGCTGGGCTTGCCGGTCTCCACGCGGCCGGCAAAGCGGCGCTCCATGCCGGCGGCGGCGACCGTGAAGTCATACCAACGGCCGCTGCCGTCCAGGTTCCAGTGCAGCATGCCGGTGGCGCCGGCGTCCACGGCCAGCGTCCACGGCCCGTCGTTGCGGTAGGCGTTGGACGTCACGGTGACGCTGCCGGCGGCCTTGCCGGCGTTGCGCACCTTGACGTAGACCTGCCCGCCCGCCGGCTCGTAGCAGACCTGCACTTCGGGCTTGAAGCCGGCCGCGTCCTGGGCGAGCGCATCGCCCTTGAAGGTGCGCACGAAGCCGTTGCTGCTGTAGACCCACAGCTCGTACTTGCCGCCATCGGAGGCTCCGGCGTCCCAGTAGTCCGACAGCTGCTTGCCCGCTTCCACGGTGTAGCGGCGCGGAATGCGGTCCAGGTGCAGCTTGTCGTAGACATGGAACACGGCCCCCTGGCTGCCCGTGTTGCTGAAGATCAGCTGCACCATGCCACGCGATTCCACGCGCGCGCTGGTGTGCAGCTCGTAGGGCAGTGCGCGCGAGGGGCGCGTGCCGGTCTCCTGGTAGAGCGGCTGCGGCGTGGCCGGCGCCGTGGTCACGGGCGAGGTGGGCAGCAGGCGCTGCGCGGCATTGATGGCCGCGTAGTTGCTCGTGTCGGGCAGCCTGGGCACCACCGGATCGTTGGGCGTGGCGAAGTCGAAGCACGAGGTCAGGTCGCCGCACACCGCGCGATGCCAGGGGCTGATGGCGTCCACGCTGATACGGAAGCGCTGCTCCAGGAAGCGGGCCACCGAGGTGTGGTCGAACACCTGCGAGTTGACCCAGCCGCCCTTGCTCCAGGGCGAGACCACGTACATCGGCACGCGCGAACTCAGGCCCCAGGGGCGGATCTTGCCGCTGGTGGTGTCCTCGGCCTTGAGGTAGCTGCCGACCGAGGCGTCGAAGTACTCACCGTCCAGCGACACGGTGGACTTGCCCATCAGGTTGCCGCTGGCGTCGTACGACGGCACCGCCGGCATGGCCGCATGGTCGAAGAAGCCGTCGTTCTCGTCGAAGGTGACGAACAGCACCGTCTTGCTCCACACGGCCGGATTGGCGGTGAGCGCGTCCAGCACGTCGGCGATGAAGTCGGCCGCACCGGCCACGCCCTCGCTGCTGCCCGGATGCTCGGCCAGCGCCTGCGTGGGCAGCACCCACGAGACCTGCGGCAGCGTGTTGTTGATGACGTCCTGCCTGAGCTGGGCCAGGAAGTTGGTGGCGCCATCGGCGGTGGCCGGGCCGCCGGTGAGGCCGTGCTCGTAGATGGGCGAGCCCGGCTGCGCGGTGCGGAAGCTCTGGAAGGCCAGGCAGCCGTGCATCGCCCCGGTCCAGTTGTTGTTCATGTTCTGGTAGATGTGCCAGCTGATGCCGGCCCTCTGCAGCACGTCGGGCAGCGTGTCCCACTTGAAGGCGGTGTTGACGTACTTGTAGTTGTAGGCGCCAGTGCCCGGATCGACCTGGCCGGAGCCGTCCGCCTGCTGCGCGCGGCCGGCGACCCAGTTCGAGGGGCTGGGCCAGCAGCGCGAGTTGACGGGCTCGGAGTCGGCATCGGTGCTGTTGATGCCCTTCTTGCGCAGCTCCGGATTGAAGTTGGAGCCCGACCAGAAAATGATCCGGTTGGGATCGGTGCCGGTGAGGATGGAGCAGTGGTAACCGTCGCACAGCGTGAAGGCATCGGCCAGCGCGAACTGGAAGGGGATGTCGTCGCGCAGGTAGTAGCCCATCGTGGCCTGGTTCTTGAACTGGATCCAGCGGTCCATCTTTCCCTGGTTCCAGGCTGCCTGCTGGTCGGGAAAGTTGTGCGGCGTGCCCGAGCCGATCAGCGCATTGGCAATGCGCGAGTCGCGGCGGAAGGGCGGGATGTCCGCGCCGCCGCTGGGGTTGGGTTGGTAGAACACCGGCTTGCCGGTGGACAGCGGCAGCGGGAAGCGGTCGCCGAAGCCGCGCACTCCACGCAGGGTGCCGAAGTAGTGGTCGAAGCTGCGGTTCTCCTGCATCAGGATGACGATGTGCTTGACGTCATCGATGGTGCCTTTGTCGACCGCGGCCTCGACGGCCAGGGCCTTGCGGATGGCGGGCGGCAGCACGCTCAGGGCCGAGGCTGCGCCGAGCGCACCGGCCGACTTGCGGAAGAAATCGCGACGGGAAGAGGGGTTCATGGGGTTCTTTCAACGCCAGGGACGACAGGGGATTCGGTGAAGAAGGCGGTGCGCCAGGGGCTCAGGGCGCGCACTTGAGCGCAGGCTCGGCGGCCGTGCCGCCGCCCGCGGCGGGCGGCGTGCCACTGCCGTTGCCATTGCCGGCCGGCGCGCCCTGCCCGGGCAGGAAGGCCAGGCCACCACCGCCGCTGCCACCGCCGCAGGCGCCGAGGGCCAGGCACAGGAGAAGGCCCGCCGCAGCGAGGCCGTATCGGGAAGATGCTGTCTTCATGGGGTTTCCTTTGGGATCGAAGGACACGAGGGGGAGAAGAAGGCACGCGCGCGCAGGGCGCGGCCAGGACCGATCCGCAGGGCCGGGCAGGCCCCACGGAATCGGGCAGACGAGGAAAGCGGAATGCGGCGGCAGGCCGGGGCGCGGACAGGCGCGCGTCAAGCGGCCAGCGCGGGATCAGGGCTCAGCCATAGCGGCTGCGCAGCCGGGCGGCGACGCGGTCGAGCACCAGCACCGTCAGGAAGATCGCGATCAGGATCGTCCCGACATGCGCATAGTTGTACATGTCGTAGCGGCCCTTGAGCTCCTGCCCGATGCCGCCCGCCCCCACCAGGCCCACCACGGTGGCCATGCGCACGTTGCGGTCCAGCACGTAGAGCGTGTAGGCGATGAAGCCCGGCATCACCTGCGGCAGCACGGCAAAGCGCATCACCGCCAGCGGGCCGGCACCGATGGCGCGCAGCGCCTCCTGCGGGCCCTTGTCGGCGGTCTCGATGTCCTCCGCGTAGAACTTGCCCAGGAAGCCGGCCGCATGCAGGGCCAGCGCCAGCACGCCGGCGATGGGACCGAAGCCGTAGGCCAGCACCAGGAAGAGCGCGCTCACCAGTTCGGGCACCGCCCGCAGCAGGCCGACCACCGTCCGCGCCGCGGCATAGACCAGCCGGTGCGGCGCGTAGTTGCGGGCGCTGCACCAGGCCAGCGGCGCGCTCAGCACGACGGCGATCAGCGTGGCCCAGGCGGCGATCTCGAAGGTCTCCAGCATCTTGGCCGCCACATGCCACAGGTAGCCCAGCGGCTCGACCAGCACCTCCTGGCGCACCACGCGGTCCTCCATGGCGAGGGTCTGCGGATTGAGCCGCGGCTCGTGCATCTCCACCGTCTCGATGTGGGAGAGCCAGGGCAGCCGCTGGCGGTCGAAGCCCTCGATGCGGGTAACTTCGGTGCGCTCGGAAATCTGCGGCGGAAAGAGCGACCGGGCGATCGTGCCCAGCCCGTTCAGCACCTGCGACTGCTCGCGCAGGCCGACGGCCGCCAGCACGCCTTCGCCCGTGAGCGAGAGCATGCGGCCCAGCTCGACGCGCTGCCCGGCCCAGAGTCCGCCGGCCAGCACCAGCGCCAGGACCAGCAGCGTGCGCAGGCCGAAGGGCCGCGGCAAGGCCCATTGCGCCGCGGGGCGCACGGGCGCCTGCGCGCCGGTCGCGAAGGATGCGGGGACCGTCATGGCGCAAGCTCCAGAAGACCGGCCGGCAGCGCCGACGGCGGCATCGGCGCCGCGATGGGCAAGGGGCGGCGTCCGGCCGGAGACGCGGCCTGGGCCGGCGTCTCGGCGCTGCGCCCGTAGACCGCCTCGAAGGCGTCCTGCCCGAAGGCCTGCGGCGCGCCATCGAACACGACGCGGCCACGGCGCAGCGCCACGATGCGGTCGGCGAACTCCCGCGCCAGGTCGAGCTGGTGCAGGCTGCACAGCACGGTGGCGCCGCGCTCGCGCGCCTGGCGGCGCAGCAGGTCGAGCACGTCGTGGCTGGTCTGCGGGTCCAGGCTGGCGACGGGCTCGTCGGCCAGCACCAGCGGCGGATCGAGCATGAAGGCGCGCGCGATGCCCACGCGCTGCTGCTGCCCGCCGGAAAGCTCGCCCACCCGGCGCAGCAGATGTTCCTCGCCTAGGCCGACGGCCTCGATCAGCGCACAGGCCTTGCGCCGGGCCGCCTCCGTGAACAGGCCCGGCAGCACGCGCCAGAGCGGCATGGCCGGCAGCGCGCCGCACAGCACGTTCTGCGCCACCGTGGCCCGCGCCACCAGGTTGAACTGCTGGTGGATCATGCCGATGCGCGGGCGCAGGCGGGCCAGGTTGCGCGGCGCCACCGGCGTGCCCTGCACGCGCACCGCGCCCGCGGTGGGCCGGGCCAGGCCGTTGACCGTGCGCAGCAGCGTGGACTTGCCCGCTCCCGAAGCCCCCAGCACCACGCAGAACTGGCCCGCGGGCACGTCGAGCGAGACACCGTCCAGCGCCTGGGTGCCGTCGGCATGGCGCAGGGCGACCGAGTCGAAGCACAGCATGGGCAGGCCTCCGGTATGGGGGATCGGGATGCGGGCGCCGGCGCTCAACGCTCGGCCGCCTTGGCGAGGATGCGGCCCTTGAGGTCGTCCGTCAGCAGGCCCAGCTTCTCGGCCGCGACGTTGAACTCGTCTTCCGAGAAGCGGGTGTCGTAGCCGTCGATGCGCGCGCCGCCGTAGCCGCGGATCATCTCGGGCGTCACGCCCGGCGCCTTGTTGACGGTCTGGAAGGCCTCCTTCAGGCGGGCCTTCATCGCCTCGGGCAGGCGGGCGTTGAGCGCCAGCGGCGGATAGGGAATGGCCATGCTGCGCGCGACGACCTTGATGGTCTTCGGATCGACCGCGCCCTGCTTGACCGCCTTCTCGTACGAATCGAAGGAGAGCGAGGCCACGTCCACCTGGCCCTGGACCAGCGCCGCCAGGCTGCTGGCATGGCTGCCCGTCATGCGGATGGCGGCCAGGTCGCGCGCCGGATCGATGCCTGCGTCCAGGAGCATCGCGACCTGGAAGGTGAAGCTGGAGGCCGAATTGACGTCGCCGAAGGCCACGCGCCGGCCCTTGACGTCGGCGATGGTGGCGATGGGCGCATCGGCCTTGGCGAACATGCCGGCGTAGTAGACCGAGGCTCCCTTCTCCACGCCCACGGCCAGCAGCTGCGCGCAGCCGCGCTTGTGGGCCTGCACGTACGACACCGGCCCGAAGAAGGCGATGTCGGCCAGCTGGTTGCACATGCCCTCCACCACGGCACCGTAGGACTGGCCCACCTTGAGGTCGAAGTTCAGGCCGGTGGCCCGGCTCACGGCGTTGAAGACTGGCGCGTAGTCGGCCTTGGTGCCCGATTCGGTGCCGCCATCGGCGGGAATCAGCAGCACGCGCAGCGGATGCTCGCGCGAGCCGTCGGCGACGGTCTGCGCGACCGAAGGCAGTGCCAGCATGGCGGTGAGCGAGACGGCGGCGGCCGCGAGGGCCAGGAGCTTCTTCATGATGGATTCCTTCGTTGCTGAGGCGGGGACGAGGGCCGGTGCCGCTCGGATGCCGGTGAGCTTAGGAAGCCAAGATGACAGGCAAATGAAATAAGCTCATTTTATTCAATACGATCTACTGAGCTTTACTCAATAGAATCCCGCCCCACGCCGGCGCCCTGCCCGCCGGCCGCCTGCCCCGTCGATTCATGAACACCTTCGCTTCCCTCGCCCGCCCGTCGCCGCTGCCCCTGCAGAAGACGGGCGCTTCCGTCCGCGACGCGCTGGCACGGGCCGACCACCTGCTGCTGGACCTCGACGGCACGCTGGTGCGGCAGAACGAAACCATCGACGGCGCCGCCGAGCTGCTCGCGCGCTTCGAGGGCCGCTTCGCCATCGTCTCCAACAACTCCACGCACACGGCCCAGGGCCTGTCGCTGCGCCTGCGGCGGCTGGGCCTGCGGGTGCCGCCTGCGCGCATCGTGCTGGCTGGCGAAGGCGCCGTGGACCTGCTGGCACGGCAGCAGCCCGGCGCGCGCGTGATGGTGGTGGGCAGCGCGGCCCTGCAGCGGCTCGCGGCGGGCCGGGGCTTGCGGCCCGTGGCCACAGGAGCCGACGTGGTGCTGCTGGCGCTGGACCTGCGCTTCAGCCACGCCCGGCTGTCGGCCGTGGTGCACGAGCTGCGCGGCGGCGCCCGCCTGCTGGTGGCCAATGTCGACACCAGCCATCCGGGTCCGCAGGGCCGCCTGGTGCCGGAGACGGGCGCCCTGTTGGCCGCCGTGGTGGCCGCCAGCGGCGTGCGGCCCTGGCGCGTGGTGGGCAAGCCCGAGCCGCTTCTCTTCGAGCAGGGGCTGCGCTGCCTGGGCGCCGACCCGGCCCGCACGCTGGTGGTGGGTGACAACCCGGCCACCGACGCTGCCGGTGCGGCCCGGATGGGCCTGGCCTGCCTGCTGGTGGGCGATGCGCCCGGCGCCCACGCCGCCTCCGTGGCGCAGCTGGCGGCCCTGCCGGCGGCGCCGGTACGGCTCAGTAGCGCTTGATCGACAGCACGTCGAAGGTCTGGCGCAGGGTGCGCACGGCGGTGTCGTAGTCCGACAGCGCCAGGCACGCGATCAGCACGTCGATGATGGCCAGCTGCGCGAGCCGGCTGGTCATGGCCTCGGTGCGGAAATGGGTCTCGCGCGCCATGGTGAACAGCACCACGTCGGCGAATGCTTGCAGGGGCGACTTGCCGAAGTTGGTGATGCACACGGTGGAGGCGCCCGCCTCCTTGGCCAGCCGCGTGGCCGTCACCGTCTCGTGCGTGCTGCCCGAATGCGAGATGGTCAGCACCGCCACACGTTCATCGGTGAGCGAGGCACAGATCGCCTGCACATGCGAATCGACCACCACCTTGGCATTCAGGCCGATGCGCAGCATGCGGTAGTGCGCATCCTCGGCGATGGTGGCCGAGCTGCCGATGCCGTAGATCTCGATGCGCTCGGCCTCGCGCAGCAGCTTGACCGCGCGCTCCAGCGCCGCCGCGTCGAGCGAGGCCTGCGTGTCGTGCAGGGTCTGGATGTTGCTCTGGAAGATCTTGCGGATCACGGCCGCCGACGTGTCCTGCGGGTCGAGGTCCTCATGGATGAACTGCACCGGTCGCACGATCTCCTGCGCCAGGGCGATCTTGACCTGCTGGAAGCCGGTGGCGCCCAGGTTCTTGCACAGGCCCACCACGCTGCCTTCGCTGGAGCCGGTTCGCTCGGCCACCTCGCTCACCGACATGTGCACCACCTCGCGGGGATGGTTGGCGATGAAGCTGGCGATGCGCTGGCCCACCGGCCCGAGCGAGGACCACAGCGTCTCGATGCGCGCGAGCACCGCCAGGGCCTGCCCGCCCGCTGCGGCCGGCCGGGGCGCAGGCGCAGGGGTCTTGGCATGGGACGGTCGGGCGGGGCTGCTGCGCTTCATGGGGCGCGAGCTTACCCGGCGGACATGGCGCTCCCGGCCACAGGGCCCCCACCCGCGCCTTCATGAGGCCGACTTGAAAGCCCGCCAAGCTGCCGGCCATGTCGCCTTCCCAGCCGTTCGCCGTCCTCGCCACGCAGACGCCCCCGCCCTACCGCCGCTATGCCTGGCTGATCGTCGAACGCCTGGACGAGGAGGACGTGCCACTGTGCGAATCGCTGGGCACCTTCCCGACCCTGATGTCGGCGCTCCATGCGGGCCAGCAGGCGCTGCATCAGATGCAGTCCGAGACCCGCTGAGCCCCGCGCCGCGCCCAGGAAAAAAAGCGGCCGGGGCGCCAACCCCGGCCGCTTTTCGCGGGGCCTGCCGACGGTCAGCGCGCGGCCGACTGGTCGGGCAACGGCGGCGTCTCGGCCTGCTGACCGCGGGTGCGGTAGAGCGAGTACAGCACGCCACCCGCGATCAGTCCGAAGGTCACGGCCAGCGAGATCACCGGCGGGAACTTGCCGATGAAGTTCACCAGGAAGATCTTGGTGCCGATGAACACCAGCACCAGGGCCAGCGCGTACTTGAGGTAATGGAAGCGATGGATCATCGCGGCCAGCGCGAAGTACAGCGCGCGCAGGCCCAGGATGGCGAAGATGTTGCTGGTGTAGACGATGAACGGATCGGTGGTGATGGCGAAGATGGCCGGCACCGAGTCCACGGCGAACACCAGGTCCACGATCTCGATCAGCACCAGGGCCAGCAGCAGCGGCGTCGCGAAGCGGGCCACGCGGCCGGTCTTGGGGTCGACCTCCTTCACCGTGAAGGCGTTGCCGCGCAGGCCTTCGGTCACCCGCATGCGGCCACGCAGGAAGCGCAGCACCGGGTTGTTGGCGATGTCGGGCTCGGCATCGGCCATGCGCCACATCTTGATGCCGGTGAACACCAGGAAGGCACCGAAGAAGTACAGCACCCAGCTGAAGTTGGTGATCAGGGCCGCGCCTGCGCCAATGAGCAGCGCGCGCAGCACGATCACGCCCAGGATGCCCCAGAACAGCACCCGGTGCTGGTACTGCCGCGGGATGGCGAAGAAGCTGAAGATCAGCGCGATGACGAACACGTTGTCCATCGACAGCGACTTCTCGATCATGAAGCCGGTGAGGTATTCCATGCCGCTCTGCGCACCCAGGCTCCCCCAGACCCAGCCGCCGAAGAGCAGGGCCACGCTGATGTAGCCGCCCGAGAGCAGCAGGCTTTCGCGCACGCCGATCTCGCGGTCGCCCTTGTGCAGCACGCCCAGGTCGAGCGCCAGCAGGGTGACCACGATGGCCATGAAGGCCAGCCAGAGGCCGGCCGGCCGGCCGAGGAAGTCGGCCGCAAGGAAGGAGAGCAGGGTTTCCATGGTGTCGGGGGTGTTGGAGTGAAACTGGCGGCGATGATGCCCAGCCATCCGCTCAAGAAAAACCAGCCAGAGATGGAACAACCCTTCGGTTTTTACGAAACTTCAAGGCATGGCGTCCTACGACTTCAACTACCGGCACCTGCACTACTTCTGGACCGTGGCGCGCGAGGGCGGCTTCTCCAAGGCGGCCGCGCGGCTGGGCGTGGCGGTGCAGACAGTGAGCGCCCAGGTGCGCGAACTGGAGAAGTCGCTGGGTCACCAGCTGCTCAAGCCCGAGGGCCGCAGCGTCGCGCTGACCGAGGCCGGCATGGCCGCGCTGCAGCGGGCCGAGGAGATCTTCCAGCTCGGCCAGGAGCTGCCCGAGCTGGTCCGCCAGGCCGCCACCGAGCCGGCGGTGCGCCTGGCCGTCGGACTGTCGGACGGCATCTCCAAGCTCGCCGCGCATGCGATGGTGGAGCCGGTGTTGCACACCCCGGCCCTGCGCCTGGTCTGCCATGAGGGGGAACTGGAGCAACTGCTGGGCGAGCTGGCCATGCACCACCTCGACATGGTTCTGGCCGGCCAGCCGGCGCCCTCCAGGCCGGCCCTGCGGCTGAGCAGCCATCGCATTGCCGAGGCACCCGTCGACTGGTGGGGGCCGGCGGCGCTGGTGCGTGCGGCCGCCATGCGCCAGTTTCCCCAGAGCCTGGCCGACCTGCCCGTGCTGCTGCCGACCGCGCATTCGGCCCTGCGCCCGCAACTGGAGCGCTGGTTCGACCGGCATGGCCTGCGCCCGCGCGTGGCGGGCGAGTTCGAGGATTCCGCGCTGCTGGCGGTGTTCGCGGCCCGTGGGCTGGGGGTGTTTCCGGTCAGCCGGCTCGGGGCCGGCGACCTGGGGCTGATGCGCGGGCTGCGGCTGCTGGGCCGCAGCGACGACCTGCAGGAGGAGATCCACCTGATCCGGTCGCGGCGGGGCCAGCATCATCCGCTGGTGCAGCAGATCGAAGCCCACGCCCGCGCACGCTGAGAACGCACGCCAGCAACGCGAAGGGTGACCGGAACGGGCGAAGGCGGGAAGAAGTCAGCAGGCGAGCGCCGCGCTCAGTACCTGCGCCAGCACCAGCTGGTTGCCATCGGGATCGCGCAGGAAGGCGATGCGCACGGCATCCGCATCCTGGCGCCGGGTCGGGCGCAGGCCTGCGAAGTCCATCTGCTCCAGCTGCTGATCCAGGTCGTCGACCACCATCGTGACCGACGCACCCGCCGCGCCCCGCGTCTGTCGCATCAGCCGAAGGCAGCAACCCCCTTCGAAGCGCCATTCGGCGACTTCGGCATCGCGGCGCACGGGCGCGCTGCCGATGAGCAGCGCATACCACGCGATGGATTGGTCCAGGTCCTTCACGGCCACGCCGGCCAGCATGTTGGTGATGCGCATGGGTGTCTCTGCAGTTTGCGCGCTCAATATGCGACCGAGCCGGGCGGGGGATGGAGAGACGTCGGCGTAGGACGACGTAGGATCGCAGCCCGCCTTATTGCGCCGACCCGGGCCCGGCCGGGTTGCGGCCGACGGGCGCCCTCAGGCCCGCCGCACGAAGACCAGCAGCAGGTTGTTGGCAGGCATGTCCACCCGCTCCTTCGCGTCGAGCCCGGCCTCGGCCGCCTTTGCCGTGACCTCGGCCAGCGTCCGCAGCCCCCAGGCGGGATTGCGGCGGCGCAGGTCGGCGTCGAAGGCCGCGTTGCTGGGGGCCAGGGGCTCGCCTTCGACCACATAGGGGCCATAGAGCACCAGCAGCCCGCCCGGCCGCAGCGCCCGGCCCGCGCCCCGCATCAAGCCTTCTGTGCAGTCCCAGGGTGAGATGTGGACCATGTTGGCGCAGTACACGGCGTCCAGGCTGGCCGGGGCGACGGGCCAGGCCTCGCGCACATCCAGCGCCACCGGCGCCAGCACCTGGGGCAGATCGGCCGTGCGCGCCGCGATGGCGGGCAGCATGGCGGCGTCGGGCTCGGTGGGCAGCCAGGTCCATTCGGGCAGCGCCGCCGCAAAGTGCGCCGCATGCTGGCCGGTGCCGGCCGCCACCTCCAGCATGTGGCCGCGCACCGGCAGCAGGCGCAGCAACTCGGCCAGGATCGGCCCCTTGTTGCGCTCGGCCGCCGGGCTGGTGATCAGGCCCGGCACCGCGTCGCCCTCGCCTGGCTGCGCGTGCGCCTCACACGCGCTCGAAGATGGCGGCGATGCCCTGGCCGCCGCCGATGCACATGGTCACCAGCGCATAGCGGCCCTGCACCCGGTGCAGCTCGGCCAGCGCCTTGACGGTGATGATGGCGCCGGTCGCGCCCACGGGATGGCCCAGCGAGATGCCCGAGCCATTGGGGTTGACCTTGGCCGGGTCGAAGTCCAGCTCCTTCATCACGGCGCAGGCCTGGGCGGCGAAGGCCTCGTTGGACTCGATGACGTCCAGGTCGCTCACCTTCAGGCCGGTGCGCGCCAGCACCTTGCGCGTGGCCGGCACCGGGCCGATGCCCATGTACGCGGGCTCCACGCCCGCATGGGCATAACCCACCAGGCGCGCCAACGGCTTGAGCCCCAGCGCCTTGACGCGTTCGCCTTCGGCCAGCACCACGGCACCAGCGCCGTCGTTGATGCCCGACGCGTTGCCGGCGGTGACCGTGCCGCCCTCCTTCTTGAAGGCGGGCTTCATGCCGGCCAGCACTTCGACGGTGGTGGACGCCTTGACGTGCTCGTCGGTGTCGAAGACGACCACGCCCTTGCGGGTCTTGATCTCGACCGGGACGATCTGCTCCTTGAAGCGGCCCGCGGCGATGGCGGCGGCGGCGCGGCGGTGGCTCTCGGCGGCCAGGGCGTCCTGCTGCTCGCGCGTGATGCCGTGGCGCTCGGCCACGTTCTCGGCCGTGATGCCCATGTGGATCTTCTGCCAGGGGTCGTGCAGGATGCCCAGCATGTAGTCGACCAGTTGCACGTCGCCCATGCGGGCGCCGTAGCGGGCGGCCGTGTCGAAGTACGGGCCGCGGCTCATCGACTCGGAGCCGGCACCGATGGCGATGTCGCAGTCGCCCAGGGCGATGGCCTGCGCCGCCGACACGATGGCCTGCAGGCCCGAGCCGCACAGCCGGTTCACGTTGAAGGCCGGCGTCTCGATGGGGCAGCCCGCGTCGATGGCGGCCACGCGGCTGAGGTAGGCGTCCTTGGTGTCGGTGGGAATCACGTTGCCCATCACCACATGGCCGATGGCGTCGGGCGCCACGCCGCTGCGGGTCAGGGCGGCCTTGACGGCGGTAGTGGCGAGCTGGGTGTTGGGCACGTCCTTGAGGGCGCCGCCGAAGGTGCCGATGGCCGTGCGGGCGGTGCCGACGACGTAGATGTCGCGTGGGGTCATGGTGAAGTCCTCGTCGTGAAAGTCGAAAGCGGGCGGCGGATCAGCGGCCCTGGAAGGCGGGCTTGCGCCGGGCGAAGAAGGCGTCGACGCCTTCGCGGAAATCGGCGGTGGCGGCACAGGCCTGGAAGGCGGCCTCCTCGGCCGCCAACTGTGCCGGAAGATCGCGCTCCACGCTGCCACGCAGGAGACGCCGCAGTTGGCCCAGCGCCCGGGTCGGGCCGGCCGCCAGCCGCTGCGCCAGCGCCAGGGCCTCGGCCGGCAGGGCGTCGGGTTCGACCACGCGGTTGATCAGGCCCATGCGCTCGGCCGCCTCGGCGTCGAGCATGTCGCCCAGCATCGCGATCTCCAGCGCGCGGCGCAGGCCCACCCAGCGGGGCAGCGCCCAGGAGGCGCCGACGTCGCAGCTGGCGCCGATGTTGACGTAGGCCAGGTTGAAGCGGGTGCCCTTGGCGGCGAGCACGAAGTCGGCCTGCAGCATCAGGCTCAGGCCCGCACCGGCCGCCACGCCGTGCACCTGGGCGATGACGGGCAGGTCGAGCGTGGCGAGCAGTTGCAGGGCCTCGTGCAGCGGACCGATCAGCGCGGCAGCGCCGCCCTGCGGATCGGCCGACAGCACCGCCAGGTCGCCGCCCGCCATGAAGCCCTTGCCCTCGCCGCACAGCAGCAGGGCCCGCACGCCCGGATCGGCGGCCAGCCCCTGGACAGCCGCCAGGAAGGCCTGGGCCATGGGCACGTCGATGGCGTTGAGCGCCTGCGGCCGGTTGAATCGCAGGATGGCCACCGCGCCTTCGCGCGAGGTCAGCAGGGGGGATGCGTCGTCGCTCATGCTCGTTTGTCTCCGATGAAGGACGCCCGCTGCCGGCGATGGACGGGCGGGCCGCCGGATTCTAGGGACGGCCTCCTGCGGCGCGCGCCCCGGCACCGCGGCGCCGCGCCGGTCGCCGATGCCGGGCACGCGTCACCCATGCCGGCGCGCGGCGGGCGCGCCGCACAATGCGCGCACTTCCACTTCCCCGAAGAGCCACCGCCCATGCTCACCCGTCGTTTCTTCTCCTTCGCAGCCACCGCCCTGGTCGCCGGCCTCACGCTGATCTCGACCGCCCACGCCGGCCCGCGCCTGGACCGCGTGCTGGACACCAAGGTGCTGCGCGTCGGCACGCCGGGCGACTACCGGCCCTTCGCCATCAAGACCGGCGACGGCTACTCGGGCCATGACATCGACCTGGTCGAGCGCATGGCGAAGGAGCTGGGCGTTCGCATCGAATGGGTGCCCACCACCTGGCCCAACCTGCTCAAGGACATGCAGGCCGACAAGTACGACCTGGCCGTGGGCGGCATCACGCGCAACGTGACGCGCCTGCGCGTGGTGGCGATGCTCCCGGGCTATGCGCCCTTCGGCAAGGTGGCACTGGTGCGCGCGGCCGACAAGGCCAGGTTCACCACGCTCGAATCGCTCAACCAGCCCGGCGTGCGCGTCATCAAGAACCCCGGCGGCACCAACGAGGCCTTCGTGCTGGAGAACCTCAAGGCCGCCGAGGTCAGCACCCACGAGAAGAACGCCGAGATCCCCGCGCTGATCGCCGAGGGCAAGGGCGACGTGATGATCACCGAGACCTATGAGGCGCTGGTCTACGCCAAGGCCGACCCGCGCCTGCATGCCGCCTTCATCGACACGCCGCTAACCCCGCCGAGCAAGCTGGGCTTCATGCTGCCGGCCGACGACACCGACTACCTGCGCGTGATGAACTTCGTCTGGGACCAGCTGGAGACGCGTGGCGCGCTGCGGCAAGCCGCGGATAAATGGCTGAAGTGAGCGCGGCCTGTCGCGAACAATCGGACGTCCTTCCGCATGCACCAGCCATCGGGTGACCCCGGGCAAATGAACCCGGCCGCACGCGCGGTCATCGCCTGGGGTGGCGACGTCAATCTTGGCCGGCGCCAGCATGCCCGTGCGGCTGCCCTGCCCTCGCCCGTGCTGGACGTCCCCGTCCTGCGCGAGGCGGACCTCACCATCGTCAACCTCGAATGCGTGGTGTCGCCGCTGGGCACGCCGGCCCTCGACAAAGGCGAGAAGGGCCCCTACCACTTTCGCGCACGGCCCGACATGCTGCGTGTGCTGACCGAAGCGGGCGTGAACGTTGTGGTGACGGCCAACAATCACAGCGGCGACTACGGGCCCGCCGCGATGCTCGATCAACATCGCTGGCTGGCCGCCGCAGGCATCGGCCAAGTCGGCTCGGGCCTGGACGATGTTCAGGCCTTCCGGCCGCTCTGGTGCGACGCAGGGCCGTTCCTGATCGCCCTGTTCGCCGTGGACACCACCCAGGCCAGCAGCGCCGCCGGCCCCGGTCGACCGGGCCACGCCTACCTGCGGACAGCCGATCTGGATGGGCTGCGCAAGCACCTGGCCGGGCCGATCCGATTCGCCCGGCGCTTCGCCAGCGCGGTGCTGGTGGCCGTGCATGCCGGCCGCAATTTCGCCGCCGAACCGGATGCCCATTCGCGCGCTTTCTGTCGCACGCTGATCGACCTCGGTGCCGACGCAGTGCTCGGTGCCTCCGCCCATGTGGTCCAGGGCGTGGAGATTCACAAAGGCCGGCCGATCCTGCATGACGCGGGCGACCTGCTGTTCGACGCCGTTCAGCGCCAGGACCATCGGGGCGGCGTGTTCTCGCTGACGTTGGGACCCGGCGGCATCGAACGGGTGGGCTTCACGCCCTTGCGGGTGGATTTCGGCCACTCGCGGCAGGATGAAGGCGCGCACGCCGAGTCGACCGTGGCGTGCTTCATGGCACGCAGCGAGGCCCTCGGCAGCCACTTCACCCGCAATGCCGACGGCACGGCCTTTCTGGCGCTTTCGCCTCAGGGCGCCCCCTGGCCGGTGCGCAATTTGCCCCAGCTAAGGGCGGCGCAGGTGCCTGCACCCGAATGGCTGGCCGACGAGGTGCCGGCCGACGCCCGTCTGCCTGCGCCCTGCGACTTCGGCCCGCTGCGGTTGCTGGGCCTGCGCATCGGCCCGCCGCGCCTCGATGGCCGCGCGCTGCTGCGGGTCACGTCCTTCTGGCGACTGGCGGCGCACCCGCTGGCGCAGGACTGGCGGCTAGAGATCCGCGCCGTGTGCCAGGACGGCGCGCAGCCGCCGCTGGCCTGGGGCGGCGACTCCGACCACGACCCCTGCGACTGGATGCATCCCACCTCACTGTGGCGACCGGGACTGGTCTACCGCGACGAGGTGCTGCTGCGCCCGCCTCCCAAGGACCGGCTGCGCAGCGGCGTCCTGGATGTGCTGGTGCGCGTGATCGGCCCGGACCAGCGGCATGCCTGGGTGCGGATGCCGCAGCGCATCGTGCTCGACTTGCCCGCCACGCGCGGCGCCGCCTGATCCGCGACCGGGCACGGCGGCCCGGGCACTTCGGCCTGGCGTCCGCGAACGGCTCAGACAGGGGCCGCCTGCAACGCCGCCTCCACCGCCAACGCGGCCGCCGCCAGCCGCGCATCGTCGCCGCGCACCGAGGCCAGCATCAGCCCCACCGGCAGTTCGCCCGGCGCCTGGCAGGGCAGGCTGAAGGCGCAGCCGTCGAGGAAGTTGATGGCGAAGGTGTTGCGCAGCAGCAGGCCATTCGCCTTGAAGAAGGCCTCGTCGCTGGCCAGCAGTTCGTCGATGGGCGGCGCGGTGATCGGCACGGTGGGGCAGACGAGCGCGTCGAAACCCTGCAAGGCCGCCTCCATGCGCGCGATCCAGCCCCGGCGGCCGTCCTGCATGGCGATGTAGTCGGCCGCCCCCACCGACATGCCCAGGTCGATGCGGGCCGCCACGCGGGGGTCGTACTCGGCACGCCGGGCGCCGATGCGATGGCGGTGCACCGCCGCGGCCTCCACCGGCGAGAAGCCACCGGGCGCGTTGATGCGGGCGATCTCGGTCAATTCCTCCAGCGGCAATTCGGTCACCAGCGCCCCCGCAGCCGAAAGGCACGACAGCGCGCGGTCGAAGGCGCGGGCCACGGCAGGCTCGACGCCGTCGAACATGAGCGAGGTCGGCACGGCTAGGCGCAAGCCCGCCACGCCGTCGCGCCGACGCACCACGAGCGGCGTGTCGGCGATGGCAGCGTCCAAGGCCAGGCAATCCTCGACCGTGCGCGCCATGGCGCAGACGGTGTCCAGCGAGCGGGCCAGCTCGAAGGCCCCGTCGCGCGGCGTGCGCGACTGCGTGCTCTTGAAGCCCACCAGCCCGCAGAGCGCGGCCGGGATGCGGATGGAGCCGCCCGTGTCCGAACCCAGCGCGCCCACCGACAGCCCCAGCGCCACCGACACCGCGGCGCCGCTGGAGGAGCCGCCGGGAATGCGCGCCACCTGCGCATCCGCCGGATTGCGCGGCGTGCCGTAGTGCGGATTGATGCCCACGCCGGAGAAGGCGAACTCGGTCATGTTGGTCTTGCCGACGATGGCGGCGCCCTGAAGCCGCAGCCGTGCCACGGCCGCTGCATCCCGGTTGGCTGGCGACTCGCCCTGGCAGGCCACCGAGCCGGCCAGCGTGACCTCCCCGGCCACGTCGTACAGGTCCTTGATCGACACCGGCAGCCCCCCCAGCGGGGGCATCGTCACGCCCGCGGCCTGCATGGCATCGGCATGGTGCGCGGCCGCCCGCGCGGCGTCGGGATAGAGGCGGGTGAAGACGTGGCCAGCGGCCGGCGCCGAGGCGCCTTCGAGTACCTGCTCGACCAGTGACAGGTGCGTCAGGGCGCCACCAGCGATGCGCCGGCGCAGTTCGGAAATGGGAGGAAGCGCGGAGGTCATGCGGGCGTTTCTAGCACGCCCCGGCGGCGGGCCGCGCGCCCGCAAGAATGCTCAGTCGTCGCGGCCGACCGGACGGGCGCTGACGTCGCTCACGTCGGCGTTGAAGCCGCGACGGCCGGCAGGCACCAGCTCGCCACGAGCCCGCGCGGCCATCTCGTCGGCCGCGGTGCGCTCGGGCTTGCGGGCCTCGGCCGCGGCGCGGAAGCGCTCGAAGCCGGCGCGCGGATCGAAGCGGCTGCCGAACACCGCCGCCCCCAGGGGCGACACCGGTTTGCCCGTCAGCCGCGCCCACAGGCTCCGAACCATCAGCACGGCCGCCAGCAGCAGGGCTGCGACGGCGAGGCTCGCCGCAAAGACGAGGCCGATGAGCACGAGGACGATTCGGATCAGGAAGTTCATCATGAAAGCTTAGGCGAAGGCGGAAACCTGCGGTTCCCGCATCGATACGAATTGAAAAGAAGCAGCAGGAGACGCGCGTGCGCTCAGGGCGCAGATGCACGAAGGCCTGCGCCTTCAAAGGGCGCAGGCCTCCTGTGGGCGCCAGGCGCTGCGATCAGGCAGCCGCCTCGGCGCTTTCGCCCGCCTTGGCGAAGTGGAAGGCGCCCGGCTCGCGGATCGGGTCCACGGTCACGCGCACTTCGTCCTTCGGCCCGAAGCGGCCTTCCAGCAGCAGCTTCGACAGCGGGTTCTCGATGCGCTGCTGGATCGCCCGCTTGAGCGGCCGCGCGCCAAACACCGGGTCGAAGCCCACCTTGGCCACTTCGGCCAGCGCGGCCGGCGCCACGTCCAGGCCGATCTCCAGCTTGGCCAGCCGTGCCTTGAGCACCTCCAGCTGGATGGCGGCGATGGCCTCGATGTTCTTCGCGTCCAGACCGTGGAACACCACCGTCTCGTCGATCCGGTTCAGGAACTCGGGGCGGAAGTGATTGCGCAGCTCGTCCCACACGGCGTCCTTCACCTCCTGCTGGTCGCGTCCCGCCATCGCTTGGATGATGGGCGAGCCGATGTTGCTGGTCATGACGATCACCGTGTTCTTGAAGTCCACGGTGCGGCCCTGGCCATCGGTCAGGCGGCCGTCGTCCAGCACCTGCAGCAGGATGTTGAACACGTCCGGATGGGCCTTCTCCATCTCGTCGAGCAGCACCACGCTGTAGGGCTTGCGGCGCACGGCCTCGGTGAGGTAGCCGCCTTCGTCGTAGCCCACGTAGCCGGGCGGCGCGCCGATCAGCCGGCTCACCGAATGCTTCTCCATGAACTCGCTCATGTCGATGCGGATGAGGTGGTCCTCGCTGTCGAAGAGGAAGCCCGCCAGCGCCTTGCACAGCTCGGTCTTGCCCACGCCCGTGGGGCCCAGGAAGAGGAAGGAGCCGGTCGGCCGGTTCGGGTCCGACAGGCCCGAGCGCGAGCGCCGGATGGCATTGGCCACCGCGGTGATGGCCTCGTCCTGGCCCACCACGCGCTCGTGCAGCTTGTCTTCCATGCGCAGCAGCTTCTCGCGCTCGCCCTGCATCATCTTGGACACCGGGATGCCGGTGGAACGCGAGACGACTTCAGCGATTTCTTCAGCGCCCACCTCGGTGCGCAGCAGGCGGTTGCCGCTGCCCTTGCCGTCGGCGCCGGCTTCCTTGGCCTGCGCTTCCTTGAGGCGCTTCTCCAGCTCGGGCAGGCGGCCGTACTGGATCTCCGCGACCTTGTTGAAGTCACCCTTGCGGGTCGATTCCTCGATCTGGAAGCGCAGCTTGTCGATCTCTTCCTTGATCTGGGCCGAGCCCTGGGCGGCGGCCTTCTCGGACTTCCAGATTTCCTCCAGGTCGGAATACTCCTTCTGCACCTTGGCCACTTCCTGGTCGAGCAGTTCGAGGCGGCGCATGGAAGCCTCGTCGGTCTCCTTCTTCATGGCCTCGCGCTCGATCTTGAGCTGGATCAGGCGCCGGTCCAGCCGGTCCATCTGCTCGGGCTTGGAGTCGATCTCGATCTTGATCTTGGCCGCGGCCTCGTCGATCAGGTCGATGGCCTTGTCGGGCAGGAAGCGGTCGGTGATGTAGCGGTTGGACAGCTCGGCCGCCGCGACGATGGCCGCGTCGGTGATCTCCACGCCGTGGTGCACCTCGTACTTCTCCTGCAGGCCGCGCAGGATGGCGATGGTGTCCTCCACGCTGGGCTCGCCCACCAGGATCTTCTGGAAGCGGCGCTCCAGCGCGGCGTCCTTCTCGATGTACTTGCGGTATTCGTCCAGCGTGGTGGCACCGATGCAGTGCAGCTCGCCGCGCGCGAGGGCGGGCTTGAGCATGTTGCCGGCGTCCATGGCGCCCTCGGCCTTGCCGGCGCCCACCATGGTGTGGATCTCGTCGATGAAGACGATGACCTGGCCTTCTTCCTTGGCCAGCTCGTTGAGCACGTTCTTGAGCCGTTCCTCGAACTCGCCGCGGAACTTGGCACCGGCCAGCAGTGCCGCCAGGTCGAGCGACAGGACGCGCTTGCCCTTGAGCGAGTCCGGCACCTCGCCGGCCACGATGCGCTGGGCCAGGCCTTCGACGATGGCCGTCTTGCCGACGCCGGGCTCGCCGATCAGCACGGGGTTGTTCTTGCTGCGGCGCTGCAGCACCTGGATGGCGCGGCGGATTTCCTCGTCGCGGCCGATCACCGGGTCGAGCTTGCCGATGCGGGCGCGCTCGGTGAGGTCCAGCGTGTACTTCTTGAGGGCCTCGCGCTGGCCCTCGGCATCGGCGCTGTTGACCGACTGGCCGCCGCGCACGGCGTCGATGGCCGCTTCGAGCGACTTGCGCGTCAGGCCGTTCTGGCGGGCGATGTCGCCCACGCTGCCCTTGGCGTCGGCCACGGCCAGCAGGTAGAGCTCGCTGGCGATGAACTGGTCGCCGCGCTTGATGGATTCCTTCTCGGTGGCCTGCAGCAGGCGGCCGAGTTCGGGGCCGACCTGCACGCCGTCGCCGCCCTGCACCTGCGGCAGGTTCTTGACGGCCTGCTCGGCCGCCTGGCTCAGGCCCGGCACGTTGACGCCGGCGCGCTCCAGCAGCGGGCGCGGGCCGTCGCTCTGGCGCAGCATGGCCAGCAGCAGGTGGGCGGGTTCGATGTAGGCGTTGTCATTGCCCAGGGCGAGCGATTGGGCGTCGACCAGGGCTTCCTGGAACTTGGTGGTGAGTTTGTCTTGGCGCATGGTGGTGAAAAACCTCCGGGTTGACGGGGAGATTGGGCTGGCCGCGGACGATTCAAGACCAGCGCGGGCACATCTCTTGCGTTGGCTCAAACCTCTCACATGATCCATTGGTGAAACCATGGATCATTCCTTCAACAAACGAGTCGGTCCCCTGTCCCTGTTGCGGGTACGCTCGCTTTTTTCCTCGGAGTTCTGCCCCATGTCCCTGCCTTCTGTCTTTCGTCCGGGCCTGATGCGCCGCACCTTCGCACTCGGCGCGCTGCTGGTCGCCGCCGGTCTGGCCCAGGCCCAGTCGACCGGTCCGATCCGCCTGCTGGTCGGCTTCCCGGCCGGTGCCGGCACCGACGCGCTGGCCCGCACCATCGCCGACAAGCTCAAGGACGAGCTGGGCACTCCCGTGGTGGTGGAGAACCGCGCCGGCGCGGGCGGACAGATCGCCGCGCAGTACCTGAAGACCGCGCCGGCCGACGGCCACGTCTTCTTCGTGTCGCACGACCACACGATCTCGATCCTGCCGGCCGTGACCAAGAACCCCGGCTTCAACCCCGCGGCCGACTTCACGCCCGTGGCCGGCATCGCCACCTTCTCCAACGTGCTGGCCGTCTCGGGCGGCACGCCCGCCAAGACGATCCAGGAATACGTCCAGTGGGTGAAGACCAAGAAGGACGGCAAGGACTCCATCGGCGTGCCCGCGCCGGGCTCGATCCCGGTCTTCCTGACGCAGCTGATCGGCAAGAAGTACGGCATCGACGTGCAGGCCGCGCCCTACCGCGGCGGCGCGCCGCTGCTGGCCGACATGATGGGCAACCAGATCGCTGCCGGCATCGCGGGCGTGCCCGACCTGATGGAACTGCAGCGCACCGGCAAGGTCCGCGTGGTGGCCGCCATCGGCGCCAAGCGCGATCCGCTGCTGCCGCAGGTGCCCACCTTCACCGAACTCGGCTTCGACAACCTGGACGACTATCCCTGGTACGGCGTCTTCGCCCCCGTGGGCACGCCCCAGCCCGTCATCGACAAGTTCAGCGCGGCGCTGCAGAAGGTGCTGGCGCAGCCCGAGACCAAGAAGAAGCTGGTCGACATGGGCCTGCATGTGAACTACGAGCCGCAGGGCCAGTTCGCCGGCCGCGTGCGCAGCTATACCCAGACCTGGGAACGCATCATCAAGGACAGCGGCTTCCAGCCCCAGTGAGCCGGTGGGCCGCGCCTGCGCGGCCGACGGCACCGACGTCCCACTTGCCCCGCGGCTTCCGGCCCGGGGCTTTTTCATGTCCGCCCTCGGTCGGGAAGGTCGCGGGCTGCCGGGCAGGCCCACCCATGCACGGGGACGAGGCCGGCCCTCTGACAGAGCCAAGCGCCGCCCGTGCCACTCGTCGCGCCATGAAAACCGCTCGTCGGAAATGTTAATGAACGTCAACCGAAAGCGTTAACACCCGCCCGACGCCACGTTAAGTTCGAGGAATATTGCACTTGTTTGCAATATGAAGAATCTTGACGTGACCTCCTCGCACTGCCCCCTCTCCTCCTCCGGCCGCCTACGGCGCCCCGCGTCGGCGGGCTTCACCCTCATCGAGGTGATGATCGTCGTGGCCATCGTCGGCATCCTGGCGGCGATCGCCCTGCCCGCCTACTCGGACTACGTCCGCCGCGGGCGCATCCCCGAGGCCACCTCGAACCTCGCCGCCTACCAGGGGCGCATGGAGCAATGGTTCCAGGACGCCAAGACCTACTCCGCGCCCGGTTCCGCCACGGTCTGCGGCGCCATGCAGGCGGCGGTCACGCTGAAGTACTTCGGCCTGAGCTGCACGCCCGGCGCGGCCAACACGAACGGCTCGACCACCACCTACACCCTCACCGCCATGGGCTCCGGCAGCATGGCTGGCTTCACCTACACCGTCGACCAGGACGGCAACAAGACGAGCACCATCACCGGCGTCTCCGGCTGGACGGCCGCCACGCCCAACAACTGCTGGGTCACCAACAAGGGCGGGATCTGCTGATGCAGCGGGGGCGTCGGCGGGGCGCGGGGGGCATGAGCCTGATCGAGCTGATGGTGGGCGTGGCCCTGCTGGCCATCCTGCTGGCGCTCGCGGTGCCCGCCTTCGGCGACTGGATGCGCAACGCCCGGGTGCGCACCACGGCCGAGTCGCTGCGCGCCGGGCTGCAGCAGGCGCGCGCCGAAGCCATCCGCCGCAACGCCAACGTGCGCTTCCAGCTGGTGACCACCCTGGACAACGGCTGCGCGCTGAGCACCAGCGGGCCCTTCTGGGTGAGCAACGCCGGCGCCTCCGTGTCGCCGGCCTCGGGCTGCGCCGGCGCCATCAGCGCGACCGTCTCGCCCTTCCTGATCCAGAAGAGTCCGGTGGTGAGCAATGCGACCAGCGACATCACCCTGACCGCCAGCGGCAGCGGCGTGATCGCCTTCGATCCGCTCGGCCGCATGACGGGCACCACCAACCCCACCGTCGCGACGCCGGCGCAGTTCACGGTCGACCTGGGCAGCAGCGGCGGCAGCTGCATCGCCCAGGGCGGCAACGTGCGCTGCCTGCGCATCGCCGTGAGCGTCAGCGGCGACGCGCGCCTGTGCGACCTGACCCGCACCACCACCAACGACCCCATGAAATGCTGACCCCGGTGCACACCCGCGCCCGCCGCGCCCGGCCGCAGCAGGGCGCCACCATCATCGAAGTGCTGGTCGCGCTGGCCATCTTCGCCATCGGCATGCTGGGCATCGCCGGCCTCTATGCCACGGCCGTGCGCCAGGCCTCGGGTGCCGAGTACCGCACCACCGCGGCCATGCTGGCCAACGACCTGATCGGCCGCATGTGGATGAGCGACCGCACCGCCGCCACGCTGCAGGGCAACTACGGCAGCAGCGGCAACGGCGCCGGCTATGCCAGCTGGCGCGCCGCGGTCACCAACTCGGGCCTGCCCGGGGCGGACAGCAGCACGCTGGCCCCCACCGTCACCTTCAGCACCGTGAGCGGCGGCGGCACATCGCCCGTCAGTACCAGCCTGGCCACCATCACCATCTTCTGGAAGGGCCCCGGCGATGCCACCGCCCACCAGTACGTCGCCCTGGCGCAGATGAAGCCATGACCGCCACCCGCCTTACCCTCCCTGCCCCCCGCACCGGGCGCCGCAGCCGCCTGGGCGGCTTCAGCCTGGTCGAGATCATGGTGGGCATCCTCATCGGCATGTTCGCCGTGCTGGTGATCCTGCAGCTGCTTTCTTCCACCAGCACGCAGCAGCGGCTGGCGGGCAGCAGCGGCGACGCGCAGATCAACGGCGCCATCGCCTCGCACCTGCTCAGCCGCGAATTGACGCAGGCCGGCCTGGGCCTGAGCGCCTACACGCTGCTCGGCTGCTCGCTGGGCTACACCACGACCGGCGATGGCGCGGCCGTGACGCTGGGGGCACTGGCGCCGGTGACGGTCAATCCCGCCACCTCGCTGGTGCCGGCGGGCGACGCGAACACCGACACGCTGCTGGTCATCGGCGGCGCCTCCGGCAGCCCGTCCGAGGGCGACGCGACCCTGGCCGTGAGCACATCGACCAGCCTCACGGTCAGCACGCCCACCAGCTTTGCCGTCGGCGACTGGGTGGTGGCGGCCGGGACCACGCGCGACAGCAGCTCGGCCTGCGCACTGCGCCTGGGCCGGGTGACGGCCATCTCCGGCTCGGCCCTGACACTGACCTCGGCGACAGCCAGCCTGCCCCTGAACAGCGGCGCCTACAACCTGGGGGCCCGGCCGAACATCCATGCCTTTGCCGTGCGCAACGGCAACCTGACCATGTGCGACTACTTGGTCAACAACTGCGGCAGCAGCAGCGCCACCAGCAACAGCGCGGTGTGGGTGCCGATCGCCAGCAATGTGGTGAGCCTGCGTGCCCAGTACGGCCGCGACACCAGCGGCACCAGCAGCACGCCACCGGTCATGGACGGCGTGGTCGACAGCTTCGACCAGACCACGCCGGCGAGCGGCGGCACCGTGCCGCTGTACTGCGGCTGGCTGCGCGTGATCGGGCTGCGCCTGGCGCTGGTGGCACGCAGCCAGCAGTACGACAAGGCGCTCGTCACCACGGCCGCGCCGACCTGGTCGGGTGCCACGGCCAACACCAGCACCACGAGCACGCTCGCCACCGTCACGCCCACGGCCGCCCCCATCGACCTGAGCGGCAACAGCGAATGGCAGCACTACCGCTACAAGACCATCGAGGTGAGCATCCCGCTGCGCAACATCATCTGGAACGGCAACCAGCAGAGCTACCAGGGGGGCAACGTCAAATGCTGAGCACGCGCCGGCCACGCCGCGGCCAGCGCGGCTTCATCATGGTGATTGCGCTGGTGGCGCTGGTCATCATGACGCTGGCGGCCCTGGGCCTGATGCGCACTGTCTCCACCTCGGCCACCATCGCAGGCAACCTCGCGTTCGAACAGGCGGCCGCGACGTCGGCCGACCGCGCCGTCGAGGCGGCCATCGCGTGGCTGGAGAACAGCACGGGCAAGGCCAGCGTGTCGGGCCTGGGCACCTGCAGCACCGGCACCACGGTGCTCGCCTGCGACCAGAAGGCCGCCGGCTATGCGGCAGTGCGCACCGACCCGGCCAGCGGCCAGACCTGGACCACGGTCTGGAACACCCTCGTCGCGGCCGGCTACACCGCCGTCACGCTGAGTCCCGCCCAGGACAGCGCAGGCAACACCCCCGCCTACCTGATCCAGCGCATGTGCAGCACGGCCGGCGATGCCTCCAGCACCAACGGATGCAGCGCCTCGCCGCTGGCGCTGGACACCTCCAGCAGCCGCAAGGCCGGCAGCCTGGCGCCTCCGACCAACGCTCAGGTGTACTACCGCATCACCGTGCGCGTGGCGGGGCCGCGCAACACCGTCTCCTTCATCCAAGCCATGGTGGCGCTATGAATGCATCCCTTCGCCGTCACGTCGCGCGCGCCCGCAGCTGGCGGGTGCACCTGGGCCTGCTGGCGCTAGGCCTGGTGGCGCCGGCGCTCGGCGCGGTGACCGACCTGGCCACCGCCCCGCTGGAAACGTCGAGCGCCACGCTGGTCAAGCCCAACATCCTGTACGTGCTCGACAACTCCGGGAGCATGGTGTGGGACTTCATGCCCGACTGGGCGGGCGACTATGCCGGCAACGATCCGCTGGTGCGCAACAGCCGCTTCAACGGCGTGTACTACGACCCGGCCATCACCTACTCGCCGCCGCTCTACTACGACGGCAGCAGCTATCCCAGCATGACGGCGGCCAACACGTCGAGCTGGACGCGGGTGCCCTACGACGGCTTCGGCGCCATGTCGACGAGCAACATCCCGAACACCGGCACCACCAACCTGTTCACCAACTCCAATTCGGGCAGCACGCAGAACCTCACCAGCCAGGCCTACTACTACACCTTCGTGCCCGGCGAGTACTGCACCGCTGCCAACCTGCGCACCTGCAACACGCAGAACGCGCCCTCGACGACCTACCCCTTTCCGGCCTACCTGCGCTGGTGCACGTCGGCGTCGCTGACCAACTGCCAGGCCTCGCGCATCGACAGCAGCAGTGCACCGGCCACCTACACCTGGGAACGCCCCGCCGGAATTCCAGCCACGGCAACCATTTCAGTCTCGGGCTTCGCCTTGTTCACCAACACCAGCGTGAGCAGCATCAAGGTGAATGGGCTGGAGATCCTGTCGGGGACCACCTCGGGCAGCACCAGCACCTCGACCGTGGCCTCGCGTATCGCCGCCAACATCAACAACTGCACGGCCGCCGCCACGGGCAACTGCCAGGTCTCGGGCTACAGCGCCAGCGTGAGCGGCAGCACCGTGACCGTGAACGCGGCGAGCGGCGGCACGACGGCGACGCCGGTGGTCACCAGCTCTGGCGTGCTTTCGGTCACGCCCTCCGCCTTCAGCGGCGGCACGCCCGGCAGCAACCTGCTGACGACGATCACGTCCAGCACGGCCACCTACACCTACCCCGGCACCACGACCCGCGCCAGCACCCGCACCGACTGCACCACCAACACCACCACCTGCACCTACGCGGAGGAGATGACCAACTTCGCCAACTGGTGGGCGTACTACCGCACGCGGATGCAGGCCATGAAGAGCGCCACCAGCATCGCCTTCAACACCCTGACGGCCAACTACCGGCTGGGGTACATGAGCATCAACAACAGCAGCGGCACCACCAACTTCCTGAACGTGGCGGACAACAACGCGGGCAGCGGCGGCCAGAAGCAGCTGTGGTACAGCCGCCTGACCACCGCCCTGCCCGGCGGCGGTACGCCGCTGCGCTTCGCGCTGTCGCAGGCCGGCCAGTACTACGCGGCCAAGGTGAGCAGCATCAACGGCGTGACCACGACCGACCCGATGCAGTACGCCTGCCAGCGCAACTACACGCTGCTGTCCACCGACGGCTACTGGAACGCCTCGACCGCCACCGGCCAGCTGGGCGTCACCGTCACCGGCGGCGCCATCGGCGATCGCGATGGCGCCGAATCGCGGCCCTTCCTGGACGGCAACGCCATCGCCGACACGCTGGCCGACGTGGCCGAGTACTACTACGTCACCGACCTGCGCGCCTCGGCCTTCGGCAACACCACCAACAGCGCCGGCACCGACGTCTCGAGCAACGCCTACGCCAACAAGTGGCAGAACATGGTCACGTCCACGATCGGGCTGGGGGCCTCGGGCTTCATGCTCTACGACCCGGACTATGCCAACGCCACCAGTGGCGACTATTTCGACGTGGCCAATGGCACGCTCACGAGCGGCAGCACCCAGACCGCCGGCACCTGCATCTGGCAAAGCTCGGGCCGCTGCACCTGGCCGGCGCCGGTGGGCGACACGCAGACGGCCATCGACGACCTCTGGCACGCCGCCGTCAACGGCCGCGGCACCTACTACAGCGCCGCCAACGCCGCCGACATCAAGGCCGGACTGAGCAACTTCCTGAACACGGTGGACGCCACCACCGCCAGCTCCGCGGCCGTGGCGCAGAGCGCCCAGGTGCTGAGCACCAGCACCAACAGCTACACCTACTCGGCGACCTTCTGCTCGGGCAAGTGGTTCGGGGACCTGGCACGCTACCCCGTGGATGCCACCACGGGCGCGACCGGCACCACACCCGACTGGTCGCTGTCGGGCGCGGGCAGCGACTGCGCGAGCAACTCCGGCGCCCTCACCACGGCGCCGCTGCTGGACAACACGACCTACACCGCCCGCACCCTCTTCACCTATGACGCGACCAACAACGTCCGGGTGAGCTTCGACTGGAGTTCGCTCACGCCGACGATGCAGGGCTATTTCCAGATCGCGTCCATCTCGTCGATGTCCCAGCTGTGCACGGCCGGCACCAGCTGCCTGCCGGCGGACCAGCGGGTGGACAGCACGCAGGCCGGCACGACCACCGGCGCCGGCGGCCTCAACCTCGTCAACTACCTGCGCGGCGACCGCAGCAACGAGGGCACGCCGCGCACCCGCTACTACCGCTCGCGCACGCATGTGCTGGGCGACATCGTCAACTCGGCGCCGGTGTACGTGCAGGCGCCCCTGCGCAATTACGCGGACACCGGCTACGCCGCCTACAAGTCCAGCCAGGCCTCGCGCACCGGCATGGTCTACGTGGGTGCCAACGACGGAATGCTGCACGCCATCAATGCCGGCACCGGCGCCGAGGCCTGGGCCTACATCCCCTCCGTGCTGCTGCCCAATCTGTACAAGCTCGCCGACAAGAACTACGCCGCCAACCACAGCTATTTCGTCGACGGCCAGATCACGCAGGCGGACGTGTACGCCAGCGGCAGCTGGCGCACGATCCTGGTGGGTGGCCTGGGCGGCGGCGGCCGTGCCTACTGGGCGCTCGACGTGACCAACCCGGCCTCGCCCACGGTGCTGTGGGAATTCGGCAGCAGCAGCGTGCTGCCCACCAGCCGCCGCGACGACGACGTGGGCTTCACCTACGGCGCCCCGGTGGTGACCAAGCTGTCGGACGGCACCTGGGTCGCCATCGTCAGCTCGGGCTACAACAACCTGTCGCCCGGCAGCGGCCAGGGCACGATCTGGGTGCTCAACGCCGTGACCGGCGCGGTCATCAAGAAGATCGGCAACGGCCTGGGCACCAGCGGCACGGGCACGGTCACCGGCTGCTCGGCAGCGCCCTGCCCCAGCGGCCTGTCGCAGATCAGCGCCTGGACGGACAGCACCGTCGACAACACCGCCACGCAGGTCTACGGCGGCGACCTCTACGGCAATCTCTGGCGCTTCGACCTGCGGAGCCTGACCGCCAGCGGTGGCACCGTACCCGTGCAGCTTTTGGCCGTGCTGACCGATGCAGCCAACACCCGCCAACCCGTCACCACCACGCCCGAACTGGGCCTGGCAGCCGGGCAGCACGTGGTCTTCGTCGGCACCGGCGCCTACCTGGGCGTGACCGACGTGACCACCACGCAGGCGCAGACCATGTACGCCATCAAGGACCCGCTGACCACGAGCACCAGCGCCCTGTTCAACACGCCCCGCACCAACGCCTGCACCACGGGTTCCACCATCAACTGCTTCATGCCGATCACGCTGACCGACAACGCCGGCACGCGCACGGCCAGCAGCCTGGCGAACACCACGATGGACTTCCGCACGATGAACGGCTGGTTCGCCGACCTGCCGCGCTCGGGCGAGCGGGTCGATGTGGACCCGATCCTGTACGCGGGCACGCTGGTCTACGTGTCGAACACGCCCAGCAATGCCGGCGCCTGCACCACGGGCGGCTCGAGCTTCATCAACTACGTGAACTTCGCCACCGGCCTGGCGGTGACGGGGACCACCAACGTGGGGGCGCTGCTGTCGAGCGCCGGCGTGTCGAGCGCGGCGACGCTCTCGATCACGCCTTCGGGCCGGATCGTGGCCACCACCAAGGATTCGACCGGCGCGGTGAAGATCACGACGGTGCCCACCTCCACCACCGCGGCCGGCACCCGCCGCATCTCCTGGCGGCGGCTGCAGGACGGCTCCTGAGACGCGTGGATGCCGACAGGCGACCCGGGCCGGTCCGTTACACGACCGACGCCCGCGTGGCGCTCATGCGTTCGGCAGGTCCAGCCCCCACCGCGCCAACGCCCGGTCGTCGCTCACCCGTGCGTCGACCCAGCGGGCACCATCGGGCGTGGATTCCTTTTTCCAGAACGGCGCCTGGGTCTTGAGGTAGTCCATCAGGAACTCGCAGGCCTCGAAGCTCTGGCCCCGGTGGGCCGAGACCACCGCCACCATCATGATCTGGTCCGTCGGCTGCAGCGGCCCGACCCGGTGCACCACCCGTGCGCCGAGGATGTCGAAGCGCCGATGCGCCTCGTCGATCATGGCCTCGACGGACGATTCGGTCATGCCGGGGTAGTGCTCCAGCTCCATGGCCGCCACAGTGGCGCCGTCGCTGTGGTCGCGCACGGTGCCGACGAAGGCGCAGACAGCACCGACGCCGGCGTTGCCCGCCCGCAGCAGGGCCACCTCGGTGGTCAGGTCGAAGTCCTGGGTCTGGATGCGAACACGCGATGGGGCAGTCATCCGCCCATTCTGCCGCGCCCGATGTCGGCGGGCGGTGTGGCTAGCCCCGGGCGGGCGCGGGCGGGCGGGCCCAGGGTCGCTACACTCGCGCCCCATGGCCACCCGCTTCCTGTACACGCTCTCCGCCCGGCATCGCGCCCAGGCGGTCGGCGTGCAGCCGGCGGCTGCGACCAAAGCCAAGAAAGTCCAGCTCATCTGACCGGAGCTGCGGCTGCCGTCGTCGGATGAGCGACACGGCAGCCTCCGGGCGGCAGCAGCCGTCCTTGCGTTTCCCCTGTTGCCTGCATCCGCCCACGGCCTCGTCGTCGGTCGAAGCCTGTTGTTCAAGGAAAACGCGTGTCCTCTTTCTCCTCCCTCCTCTCCACCGATGCGGCATCGGACGCCGTCGGCGCATCGCCGAATGTTTCGCCGAGCCGCGACTTCTCGGGCCTCTGGGTACCGCTCGTCACGCCCTTCCGTGACGGTGCCGTGAACCATGCGGCCCTGGCAGCGCTGGCCCTGCGTCTGGCCGCGGAGCCGATCGCCGGCTTCGTGGTCTGCGGCTCCACGGGCGAAGCCGCGTCCCTGGGCCATGCCGAGCAGCAGGCCGTGCTGGCCACCATCGCCGGCGTAGCACCCGGCGTGCGTCGGGTGCTCGGCATCTCCGGCTACCACCTGGGCGACACCGCGCAGCGGCTGCGCGCACTCGTCGACGCAGAGCTGGCTGGGGTGCTGCTGCCTGCACCGCTGTACATCCGTCCTTCGCAGGCCGGCCTGCTCGACTGGTTCCAGCAGCTGGCCGATGCCAGCCCGGTGCCGGTGCTCGTCTACGACATCCCGTATCGCACGGGCAGCACGCTGGCCCGCGACACGCTGCTGGCCCTGGCCGCCCACCCGCGCATCGTCGGCATCAAGGACTGCGGCGGGGACTTCGGCAAGACCCGCGCCCTCCTCGCCGACGGCCGGCTGCAGGTGCTGGCGGGCGAGGACGCCCAGATCTTCCCCACCGTCGCCGAAGGCGGCTGCGGCGCCATTGCGGCCTGCGCCCACGTGCAGACGGCACGGCTGGCCCGCGTCATCACGCTGCTGCGCCAGGGCCGGCTGCTGGAGGCCCGGGCGCTGTGGCAGCCGCTGCTGCCGCTGATCGAAGGGCTGTTCGAGGCGCCCAACCCGGCACCGATCAAGGCGCTGCTGAGCGGCCGTGGCGAGATGGCCGGTGAGCTGCGCGCACCGATGACCAGCGCCGGTGCGGCGTTGACGGCGCGCCTGCTGGCGTTGGATGCGGCGCTGTCCAGCGGCGGCTGAGGTCGATCAGCATCATCGGGACACGACAGCGCCGGGCCGATGACGCAGAGGACGGTGGCAGACGCCCAGGGGCCGTTGACCGGCCCTAGCCGCCTGTCACGGGCGGAAAGAAGGCGACCTCGGCGCCGTCGCGCAGCGCGGCGTCGTCCCTCGCCATCACCTGGTCCAGCGCCAGCCGCACGGCGCGGCCGCGGGCCAGCGCGGCGGCATGCGACCCACCCCGTGCGATGAGTTCGTCGCGCAGGGCGCCGAGCGTTTCGGCCTGGGTCGTGATGGCTTCTTCGCCCGTGCCCAGGGCCTCGCGGATCGAGGCGAAATAGCGGACGCGGATGGTCTTCGTCATGCCAGCCACGCGCCGAAGGGGATGAAGCGCACCGTGTCGCCAGCCGCAATCGCCTGGCCGCCCGGGTTGTCGATCACGCCGTCGCCCCACACGGTGGAGGTCAGCACGCCCGAGCCCTGGTTGGCGAAAAGTTCGAGACGGCCGTCCGCGCCGATGCGCGCGCGCAGGAACTCGCGCCGCCGGTCGGGCCGCGGCCAGTCGAAGCCCGCCGTCATCTGCACCGCGGCCGGCACGGCCTGGGTGGCGCCCAGCAGCGCCATCAGGAAGGGCCGCACCAGCAGCAGGAAGGTCATGAAGCTGGAGACCGGATTGCCCGGCAGTCCGCAGACATGGCACAGCTCGATGCCGCCCTCTTCGAGCGCCGGCCGCGCGATGGTGCCGTACGCGAACGGCTTGCCCGGCTTGATGGCCAGCGCCCAGTGCTCCAGCGTGCCGAGCGACTGCACGGCGGCCTTCACATGGTCTTCCTCGCCCACCGACACGCCGCCGGTGGTGATGATCAGGTCGTTCTGCGAGGCGGCGGCGCGCAGGCCGTCGATGGTGGCCTCCAGCCGGTCGGGCACCAGCCCGAGGTCCTGCACCTCGCAGCCCATGCGCAGCAGCAGCGCGCGCAGGAAGAAGCGGTTGGAGTTGTAGATGGCGCCGGGCGGCATGGCCTCGGGCGCGATGGTGCCGGGCATGACCAGCTCGTCGCCGGTGGAAAGCATCGCCACGCGCGGCCGGCGGCGCACCGGCAGGCTGGCGAAGCCGATGCTGGCGGCCAGGCCCAGCGCCTGGGGCGTGAGACGCTGGCCGGCGGCGAGCACCACGCTGCCGCGCTCGACGTCCTCGCCAGCGCGGCGGATCCATTGGCCGGCCTGCGGCAGGTTCGTCACACGGACCCGGCCCAGGCTGCCCTCTTCGGGCAGGGCCTCGGTGTCTTCCTGCATGACCACGGCATCGGCACCGGGCGGGATGGGCGCGCCGGTGAAGATGCGCGCCGCCGTGCCGGCCGCCAGCGGCTCGCCCGTGCTGCCGGCCGGGATGCGCTGCGCCACGCGCAGCACCGTGCCCGGCGCGGCGCAGTCGGCGGTGCGCACCGCATAGCCGTCCATGGCGCTGTTGTCCGCCGGCGGCACGGTGAGCGCCGCGACGAGGTCACGCGCCAGCACGCGGCCATCGGCGTCGAAGGTGTTGTAGTCCTCGATGCCCGCCAGCGGCTGCGCCTGGGCCATCAGCCGGGCCAGGGCGTCGTCCAGGGGCATCAGCGGGCGGCGCGCAGCTGGCGCCGGGGCAGCGGTTGCGTCAGACATGGTGCTCGGGGTGGTAGACGAAGCGTTCGCCGCTCTGCAGCAGCCACTGCGCCACGCCCGCGGCATCGTCCAGGTCGAAGACCGGCAGGCCGGTGGGCTGGGGCAGGTTCTCGGTCGTGTCGGTGGCGATGGCGCAGACGGAATCGTCCAGCGGATACAGCGCCGGACGCGGCTCCTGGCCCGGCTCGATGCGGCGCATGACCTCGACCTTGTGCAGGTCGCAGTGCTTGAAGCCCTCGACCAGCACCCAGTCCACGCCGTCCCACAGTTCGGCCAGCAGGTGATGCACGTCGGGCTCGGTCGGCTGCTCGAACTCGCGCATCAGCGCCATGCGCCGGTCGGAGGCGACCACCACCTCGAAGGCACCCGCCTGGCGATGGCGCCAGCTGTCCTTGCCGGGATGGTCGATGTCGAACTTGTGGTGGGCATGCTTGATGACCGACACGCGCTGGCCCTGGCCGCGCAACTCGGCGATCACCCGCTCGACCAGGGTGGTCTTGCCCGCCCCGGAGTAGCCGGCAAAGACCACGACCTTCATGCGGCGCAGTGCTCGGCGATGTAGCGCTTGACCTGCTCGGCGTCGGCCGGCATGCGCACCACGCGCTTGGGCAGCGACTCGATGCCCTCGAACCTGGCCGGCCGGTCGGGCTCGCGGCCCAGGGCCTCGACGATGGTGGCGGCGAACTTGATGGGCAGCGCCGTCTCGAGCACGACCATCGGCACGCCGGGCTCAATGTGCTCGCGCGCCACCTTCAGGCCGTCGGCCGTGTGGGTGTCGATGAGCACGGCGAAGCGCTCGTCGGTGTCGCGGATGGTGGCCAGGCGGTCGGCATGCGTGCTGCGGCCCGAGCGGAAGCCGAAGCGGCCCGCCGCATCGGCGAAGACCGGGTCGGCGCTCAGGTCGAACTTGCCTTCGCGCGCCAGCGCGTCCTGGAACAGCGCCTTGGTGCGCGCGCCGTCGCGGCCCAAAAGGTCGAACACGAAGCGCTCGAAGTTGCTGGCCTTGCTGATGTCCATCGACGGGCTGGAGGTCTCGTGCGTGTCGGCCGCGCCGCGCACGCGGTAGACGCCGGTGCGGAAGAACTCGTCGAGCACGTCGTTCTCGTTGGTGGCCACCACCAGCTTGCGGATCGGCAGGCCCATCATGCGCGCCACATGGCCGGCGCAGACGTTGCCGAAGTTGCCCGAGGGCACGGTGAAGCTCACCTCGCCGCCCTGCGGGCCGGTGGCTTCGATCCAGCCCTTGAAGTAGTAGACCACCTGGGCCAGCAGGCGTGCCCAGTTGATCGAATTGACGGTGCCGATCCGGTACTGGCGCTTGAAGGCCAGGTCGTTGCTCACCGCCTTGACGATGTCCTGGCAGTCGTCGAACACGCCGGTGATGGCGATGTTGTGGATGTTGGCGTCCTGCAGGCTGAACATCTGCGCCTGCTGGAAGGGGCTCATGCGGCCGTCGGGCGAGGTCATGAAGACGCGCACGCCCTTCTTGCCCTTCATCGCGTATTCGGCGGCGCTCCCGGTGTCGCCGCTGGTGGCGCCCAGGATGTTCAGTTGCTCGCCGCGGCGGCCCAGTTCGTATTCGAACAGGTTGCCCAGCAGTTGCATCGCCATGTCCTTGAAGGCGAGCGTCGGGCCGTTGGACAGCCCTTCGAGGTAGACGCCGTCTTCCAGCTCACGCAGCGGCGTGATGTCGGCCGTGCCGAAGACTTCTTCGGTGTACGTCTTTGCACACAGCGTGCGCAGGTCGTCGGCCGGGATGTCGTCGATGTAGAGCGACAGGATCTCGAAGGCCAGCTCGTGGTAGGCCAGCGTGCGCCAGCGCGCGAGCATGGCGGCATCGACCTGCGGATAGCGCTCGGGCAGGTACAGGCCGCCGTCAGGGGCCAGGCCTTCGAGCAGGATCTCGCAGAACTTGCGGGGGGTCGGGTCCCCGCGGGTGGAAAGGTAGTTCATCGCGGCGTCTTCAGCGCAGTTCTTCCTTGCGCAGGCGCACCACCGGGGCGAGCACCGTGGGCAGGGCCTGCAGTTCGGCGATCACGCTGTCCACGGCGCCTTCGCGCGCGTCGTGCGTGAGGATGATCAGGTCGGTGTCGGTGGAGCCTTCGCCGCCCACGTCCTCCGCCTCGCGCTGCAGCACGGCGTCGATGCTGATGCCGGCGGTCGCCAGCAGGCCCGTCACCTTGGCGAGCACGCCGGCCTGGTCGGCCACGCGCAGGCGCAGGTAGTAGCTGCTGGTGACCTCGCTCATCGGCAGCACGGGCAGGTCGCTCATCGACTGCGGATGGAAGGCGAGGTACGGCACGCGGTGCTGCACGTCGGCCGAATGCAGGCGGGTGATGTCGACCAGGTCGGCGATCACGGCGCTGGCCGTGGGCTCGCTGCCCGCGCCCTTGCCGTAGTACAGCGTGGTGCCGACGGCGTCGCCGTGCACGACCACGGCATTCATGGCGCCCTCCACATTGGCCAGCAGGCGCTTGGTCGGCACCAGCGTGGGGTGCACGCGCAGCTCGATGCCCTTGGGCGTCCGGCGCGTCACGCCCAGCAGCTTGATGCGGTAGCCCAGTTGCTCGGCGTACTTGATGTCCTGCGCGGCCAGCTGCGTGATGCCTTCGACATAGGCCTTGTCGAACTGCACCGGCACGCCGAAGGCGATGGCGCTCATCAGCGTGAGCTTGTGGGCGGCGTCCACGCCTTCGATGTCGAAGGTGGGGTCGGCTTCGGCATAGCCCAGGCGTTGCGCTTCTTTCAGCACGGTGCCGAAGTCCAGGCCCTTGTCCCGCATCTCCGACAGGATGAAGTTGGTGGTGCCGTTGATGATGCCGGCGATCCATTCGATGCGGTTGGCGGTGAGGCCCTCGCGCAGCGCCTTGATGATCGGGATGCCACCGGCCACCGCAGCCTCGAAGGCCACCATCACGCCGCGCTGGTGGGCGGCCGCGAAGATCTCGGTGCCATGCACGGCCAGCAGGGCCTTGTTGGCCGTGACCACATGCTTGCCGGCCGCGATGGCCTCCAGCACCAGCGCCTTGGCGATGCCGTAGCCGCCGATCAGCTCGATCACGATGTCGATCTCGGGATTGGCGATCACCTCGCGGGCGTCGCCCACCACCTTCACGCCCTCGCCCACCACGCGTCGGGCGCGCTCGGTGTCGAGGTCGGCCACCATGGCGATCTCGATGCCGCGGCCGGCGCGGCGGCGGATTTCTTCCTGGTTGCGGCGCAGCACTTCGAAGGTGCCGCTGCCCACGGTGCCGATGCCGAGCAGGCCGACCTGGATGGGTTTCATGGATTCAGTCGTCATAGCGGATCACTCGTCAGTCAATCGGGATGCTCGGGAATCAGGCGTGGCGCTGGCGGTAGCGCGCAAGGAAGCGTTCGATGCGGGCGATGGCCTCGCGCAGGTCGTCCTCGTGCGGCAGGAAGACGATGCGGAAGTGCTGCTGGTCGGGGAAATTGAAGCCGGTGCCCTGCACCAGCATCACGCGGGTTTCCTTGAGCAGTTCGAGGAAGAACTGCCGGTCGTCCGCGATGGGATAGACCTTGGGGTCGAGCCGCGGGAACATGTACAGCGCCGCCTGCGGCTTGACGCAGCTCACGCCGGGGATCGAGGTGATCAGGTCGTAGGCCAGGTCGCGCTGGCGGCGCAGCCGGCCGCCGGGGCCGACCAGCTCGTTGATGCTCTGGTAGCCGCCCAGCGCTGTCTGGATGGCCCACTGGCCCGGCACGTTGGAGCACAGCTTCATGTTGGCCAGCATGTTCAGGCCTTCGATGTAGTCGCTGGCGGCGCGCTTGTCGCCCGACACCACCATCCAGCCCGCGCGGTAGCCGCAGGAGCGGTAGCTCTTGGACAGCGAGTTGAAGGTCAGCGTCAGCACGTCGGTCGACAGGCTGCCCAGCGCCGTGTGCTTGACGCCGTCGTACAGCACCTTGTCGTAGACCTCGTCGGCCAGCAGAACCAGCTCGTGCTCGCGGGCGATCTCAACCAGGCCCTTGAGCAGCGCGTCGCTGTAGACCACGCCCGTGGGATTGTTGGGGTTGATCACCACGATGCCCTTGGTGCGCGGCGTGATCTTGGCGCGGATGTCGTCCAGGTCGGGCATCCACTGGTTGGCCTCGTCGCACAGGTAGTGCACCGGCTTGCCCCCCGACAGGCTGGTGACGGCGGTCCACAGCGGATAGTCGGGCGCGGGCAGCAGAAGTTCGTCGCCGTCGTCCAGCAGCGCGTTGGTGGCCATGGCGATCAGTTCGCTGGCACCGTTGCCCAGGTAGATGTCCTCGAGCGTGACGCCGGCGATGCCCTGCTGCTGGGTGTAGTGCATCACCGCCTTGCGCGCGGCGAAGATGCCCTTGCTGTCGGAGTAGCCCGCCGACGCCGGCAGGTGGCGGATCATGTCCTGCTGCACCTCTTCGGGCGCATCGAAGCCGAAGGGCGCGAGGTTGCCGATGTTCAGCTTGATGATCTTCTGGCCCTCTTCCTCCATCTGCTTGGCCGCGTCCATGATGGGACCGCGGATGTCGTACAGCACATGGGCCAGCTTGGCCGATTTCTTGATCGCTTTCAAAGTCCCTCCGAGGGGCGCCGCCAAAAGGGGAAACCTACAATTGGAACACAGATGAAAGCCCCCTCCCGATGAAGCTCCAGCCCGACAAACACGACGTCCAGACCGTTACCGCGACGGGGCCTGGATGGGTGGCCATCAATGGTCAGCGGGTGGATGCGAGCGTGGTTGTCGGCTCGCGCGACGAGCGTTTCGACTGGCCCTGCGACCGGTTCGAGGCGCTGACGCCCGCGCACTTCGCACAGCTGGCCGCGTTGAAGGCGGAGGTGGTGATCTTCGGCAGCGGGGAGCGGATCCGTTTTCCCAAGCCTGCATGGCTTGCCCCGCTGATCGCGGCGGGCACCGGGGTGGAGACCATGGACACCGCCGCCGCCTGCCGCACCTACAACATCCTGGCCGGCGAAGGGCGCCATGTGGTCGCCGCCCTCCTTTTGGAAGCACGGACGGCTATCCGCTGATTGGCAATCGGGATAAAATCGGCGGTTGCAGACCGGACCGCGTTCCCTCGAAGAATTTGCACATGCTTGCGTCGTGGAACGCAACCACGTTGCATCAAGGGATCCCGGTTTCGCGTCATTTCTCGGGAACCCAGAGCGGAGATTACAAGTTTCATGGCGATCGTTGTCAACAAACCCATTCCCGAATTCGATGCCAGCGCCACCGGCGGAATCAAGGTCTCGAACACGTCCCACCTCGGCCAGACCGTCGTGCTGTACTTCTACCCCAAGGACAACACGCCCGGCTGCACCACCGAGGCCATGCAGTTCCGCGACCACTACAAGGATTTCGTGAAGGCCGGCGCGGTGGTCTTCGGGGTGTCGCGCGACAACATGAAGTCCCATGACGAGTTCAAGGCCAAGCTCGAGCTGCCCTTCGAACTGATCGCCGACACCGAAGAAAAGATGTGCCACATGTTCGGCGTGGTCAAGAACAAGATCATGTACGGCAAGAAGGTCAAGGGCATCGAGCGCAGCACCTTCCTGATCGGCCCCGACGGCGTGCTCAAGGCCGAATGGCGCGGACTCAAGGTGCCCGGCCATGTGGACGAGGTCCTCAAGGAAGTCAAGGCGCTCAAGAAGGCCACCTGACGCCCTGGTGGCGTTCATCGCCAAGCGGCGCTGTCCGTCACGAGAGGGAGCCCGGTCGGTGTGCATAATGGCCCCATGCCGTTGAGCCCGACGACAGCATCCCCCGAAAGAAGCCGCCCTGGTCTCCAGGCGGCTTTTTCGTTTTTCGGCCCCTGCGCCTTTGCGCGCGACTTTTCAGCGAGCCTGTTCCTCCATGCCCCTGCCCCCCGCCCCGACCAAGCGTGCAGCCCTGCTTTCGCCGGAAGCGCTCGACGCACCGGCGCGCGCCGCCCCCAAGGCGCGCCGTACTTCGGCTGAACGGCAGACGGACGCGCGGAAAGAATCCCCCACGCTGTTCGACGACCGCCAGTTGCCCGATGCAGGCGGTGCCTCGCCAGCCGTGGCGCTCGCGCCCGTCGCGGCGCCGATCACGGTCCGCCAGGCGGAGCCAGTCGTCGCCCCGCTGCCCCCGGCACCGCTGGCCAGCCGTGCCGCCGAGGAGCCGGCCCAGGATCGCCGCAAGCGCAGCGTGAAGAAGACCGGCCCCAAGCGCCTGTTCGTGCTCGACACCAACGTGCTGCTGCACGACCCGACCTGCCTGTTCCGCTTCGAGGAGCACGACATCTACCTGCCGATGATCGTGCTGGAGGAACTGGACGGCCACAAGAAAGGCACGACCGAAGTCGCGCGCAACGGCCGCCAGGCCAGCCGCACGCTCGACGCCCTGGCGGGCGCGCAGGGCGCCGACATGGGCGAAGGGCTCAAGCTCGACACCACCGGCCACAAGGAAGCGGGTGGCCGGCTGTTCTTCCAGACCCAGCCGCTCGATTACCAGTTGCCCACCAGCCTGCCCCAGGGCAAGGCGGACAACCAGATCCTGGGGGTGGTGCAGGCCCTGCGCGCGCTCCACGAAAAGAACAAGGGCGCCGACCGACGCGAGGTGGTGCTGGTGTCCAAGGACATCAACATGCGCGTCAAGGCGCGCGCCCTGGGCCTGGCCGCCGACGACTACCAGAACGACAAGGCACTCGAGGACGGCGACCTGCTGTATTCCGGCTCGCTCGCGCTGCCGCCCGACTTCTGGACGCGCCAGAGCAAGGCGGTGGAAAGCTGGCAGTCGGGCAGCAGCACCTTCTACCGCGTCACCGGCCCGATGGTGCCCAGCCTGTACATCAACCAGTTCGTCTACTTCGAAGCCCCCGGCGAGCCGAGCATGTACGCCCGCGTGACCGAGGTGCGCGACAAGACCGCGGTGCTCAAGACGCTGAAGGACTACAGCTCGGGCAAGAACGCCGTCTGGGGCGTGACCACGCGCAACCGCGAGCAGAACTTCGCCATGAACCTGCTCATGGACCCGGACATCGACTTCGTCACGCTGACCGGCACCGCCGGCACCGGCAAGACGCTGATGGCCCTGGCCTCGGGCCTGACGCAGGTGCTCGACGACCGTCGCTACACCGAGATCATCATGACCCGCGCCACCGTGAGCGTGGGCGAGGACATCGGCTTCCTGCCCGGCACCGAGGAAGAGAAGATGGGCCCCTGGATGGGCGCACTCGACGACAACCTGGAGTTCCTGGCCAAGGGCGACAACGGCGGCGCCGGCGAATGGGGCCGCGCAGCCACCAACGAACTGATCCGCTCCAAGATCAAGATCAAGAGCATGAACTTCATGCGCGGCCGCACCTTCCTCAACAAGTACGTGATCATCGACGAGGCACAGAACCTGACGCCCAAGCAGATGAAGACGCTGATCACCCGCGCCGGCCCGGGCACCAAGATCATCTGCATGGGCAACCTGGCGCAGATCGACACGCCCTACCTCACCGAGGGCTCGTCGGGCCTCACCTTCGCGGTCGACCGCTTCAAGGGCTGGCCGCACAGCGGCCACATCACGCTGGCGCGCGGCGAGCGCTCGCGGCTGGCCGACTTCGCCAGCGACGTGCTCTGACGCGGCCGTAGACGCTCGCATCGCCGTCAGCCCGCGCCGCCGCCAGGCCGCGCGGGCTTTTTCCTGGGCGATCGAAGGCCGAATGCGGACCGCCGCCGGCCTCCTGACAACACGCTGTCAGGAGGCCCGGCGCAGCATCACGCTCCTGTTCAACACCACCGGAAGGAGCTTTCCATGCGCAATGCCAATACCTGGTTCGAGATCCCCGTCACCGACCTTGCTGCTGCCCAGCGCTTCTACGAACGCATGCTCGACCGCGCGATGCGCGGCACCGAGGACGTGGGCGGCGACATCATGGCCGTGTTCGACCACGACAAGCCCGGCGCCGGCGGCTGTCTCGTGCGCCGCGAGGGCCACCGCCCGGCCGAGGGCGGCACCGTCGTCTACCTCGACTGCGAGCCGGGCGTGCAGGGGGCCCTCGACCGTGCCGTGGCCGCCGGTGGCCAGGTCGTCGCGCCGCGCACGCTCATCGCGCCCGGCATCGGCTACTTCGCCCTGGTGCGCGACCCCGAGGGCAATGTGGTCGGCCTGCATGCCCTGGACTGACGCCATGCCGCCCCCACCTTTCGGCCTGCTCATGCCGCCGTGCAGCGCGTCCGCCCGGCCGGCCCGCCACTGGATCGCCGTGGCCAGCGCCGAACATGCCCGCCTGGGCCGCGATCACCGGCCCGCCGGCTTCATGCAGGTGTGCCATGGCCACGGCGCGCCGCTGCGGCGCCTGGCGACGGGCGACTGCGTAGCCTACTACGCGCCCTCCGAGCACTTTGGCGCGCGCGACCGGCTGCAGGCCTTCGTCTCGGTCGGCACGGTCGCCGCGTCCGCGCCCTACCAGGCCG
Organism: Pseudacidovorax sp. NFM-22; assembly: GCF_021401245.1. Lineage (GTDB taxonomy): Bacteria > Pseudomonadota > Gammaproteobacteria > Burkholderiales > Burkholderiaceae_C > Xenophilus. The sequence goes on along the minus strand of NZ_JACBFY010000008.1, from coordinate 64,519 downwards.
ACATGGGCGGCGGCTTCGTGCCATGGCGGCGCGACATGCACTACGCCGAGGCCTGCGAGGTGCCGATCGCCGGCTTGGTGGACCAGTTGGACTTCACCCGAGACCGCCGCGGATGGGGCTATAAGCTGCGCTTCGGCCTGTTCGAGATCAGCGCGGACGACATGCGCCGCATCGCCGCCGCCATGCAGGCCCGCCTTCCCATCGCCGATCCCGCCTGATCCGTTTCCCCCATGCGCCGTGCCGACCGCCTGTTCCAGATCGTCCAGCTGATCCGCGGCCGGCGGCTCACCACGGCCGCCTTCCTGGCCGGGCGGCTGGAGGTGTCGGAGCGTACCGTCTACCGCGACATCGCCGACCTGCAGCGCCAGGGCGTGCCACTCGAGGGCGAAGCCGGCATCGGCTACCGGCTAGGCCAGGGTTTCGACCTGCCGCCGCTGATGTTCACGCAGGACGAGGCCCGGGCGCTGGTGGCTGCGGCACGGCTGGCGCAAAGCTGGGTCGATCCGGCGCTGGGCGACAACATCGACGGCGCGCTGGGCAAGATCCTGTCGGTGCTGCCGCCAACGGCGCGCGCGGCCGCCGAGTCGCTGGCGCTGTACGCGCCCGCCATCGCCCTGGACGACGCGACCCGCGTCCACCTGCGCACCCTGCGCGAGGCAGTGCAGGCGCGCCGCAAGCTCTGGCTCGACTATCGCGACGAGGGCGGCAAGCCCAGCGAGCGCCAGGTGCGTCCGCTGGGCTGCTTCTATTGGGGCAAGGTCTGGACGCTGGCCGCCTGGTGCGAGCTGAGGCAGGACTTCCGCGCCTTCCGCATGGACCGGATCCGCGATGCGCGCATGCTGGAGGAAGGCTTCAGGGACGAGCCCGGTCGCACACTGGCCGACCTGCGCCGCCGGATCGAAGCCAACTGCGCGGACGACCGCAGCATCTGAGCGGCCGACCGGCGACGTTCAAGAAACAGAGCGTGCGGATTGCCACGACGGCGCACCGCACATGCAGCATCGGGAGCGCCCCCAGCCACGCCGGCCTCCCGCCGCGGTGCATTCACCAGCGGGTCGGCGGTCGCTCCTACTCAGAAGTCATCGCCCCCGAAGCCGCCTGCCAGGTTCTCGAACTTGGTCAACGGCTTCAGGAAGGCCAGCTTCACCGTGCCGGTCGGGCCGTTCCGCTGCTTGGCGATGATCACTTCGGCGACGCCCGGCTCCTTGGAGTCCTTGTTGTAGTAGTCGTCGCGGTAGATGAACATGATCACGTCCGCATCCTGCTCGATGGCGCCCGATTCGCGCAGGTCGCTCATCATCGGGCGCTTGTCGGTGCGGCTTTCCACGCCGCGCGACAGCTGCGACAGCGCGATCACCGGGCACTTGAGCTCCTTGGCCAGCATCTTGAGGCCGCGGGAAATTTCGCCCACCGCCGTCGCGCGGTTCTCGTCGGCCATGCCGCCCGAGACGCTCATCAGCTGCAGGTAGTCGACCACGATCAGGCCCAGCTGGCCGCACTGGCGCGCCAGCCGCCGCGCATTGGCGCGCAGCTCGCTGGTGGTCAGGCCCGGCGTCTCATCAATGTGCAGCGAGATGTTGCGCAGCTTCTCGATGGCCTCGGTCAGGCGCGGCCATTCCTCGTCGGTCAGCTTGCCGGTGCGCAGGTGCCCCTGGTCGATGCGGCCGATGGAGCCCACGATACGGATGGCCAGCTGAGCGGCACCCATTTCCATCGAGAACACCGCCACCGGCAGGCCCTCGTTGAGCGCCACGTGCTCGGCGATGTTGATGGCCAGCGAGGTCTTGCCCATGGACGGCCGCGCCGCCAGCACGATCATGTCGCCAGCCTGCATGCCCGAGGTCATGCGGTCGAAGTCGTAGAAGCCGGTCGGCACCCCCGTGATGTCGTTGGGGTTGTCGGCCATCTCGGTCACGCGGTCCAGCAGCTCGACCACCAGCGAGTCCATGCTGTGGAAGCCCTGCTTGTTGCGCGCGCCCTCTTCGCCGATGTTGAAGATCTTCTGCTCGGCCTCGTCCAGGATCTTGTCCACGGCCTTGCCCTGCGGATTGAAGGCCGCGGTGGAGATCTCGTCGGCGGCGGAGATCAGCTTTCGAAGCACCGCCCGCTCGCGCACGATCTCGGCGTAGCGGCGGATGTTGCTCGCGCTCGGCACGAACTGCGCCAGCGAGTTGAGGTAGGCCAGGCCACCCGTCTCCTCGGACTGGCCGAGGTTCTGCAGGTGCTCGTGCACCGTGATGACGTCGGCCGGCTTGTTGCCGTTGATCAGCTGGCCGACGGCAGCAAAGATCAGCTTGTGCTCGTGGCGGTAGAAGTCGCCGTCGGTGAGCAGGTCGCCCACGCGGTCCCAGGCGCTGTTGTCGAGCAGCAGGCCGCCCAGCACGCTGGATTCGGCTTCCACCGAGTTCGGCGGCACGCGCAGCTGCGCCACCTGGCGGTCACCGGAAGGATCGTTGGGAGCAAAGGGAGAAAAGACAGCGGACATGGCGTGCAGTGCAGGCGGCGATGCTAGGCCGCCATGGCAGCCGAGTCACGGGATAAGTCTGGGGACAACCCGTGGGCTTCCGGTGCGCAGGCCGGGACAACTGGCCGGCGCGCCAATGACAAGGCCGCCCGGAGGCGGCCTTGAAATGCGAGGGCGGGCGGAAATCCGCCGGCCGTTCGCAAGGGGGATCAGGCGGTTTCGCCGTAGACCGTGACGGTGATCTCGACGACCACGTCCGTGTGCAGGGCCACGCTCACCGTGGTGTCGCCCACGGTCTTGATCGGGCCGTTGGGCAGGCGCACTTGCGACTTGACCACGTCGTAGCCGGACTTCTTCAGTTCGTCGGCGATGTCGTGGTTGGTCACCGAGCCGAACAGGCGGCCGTCGACGCCGGCCTTCTGGGTCAGCTTGACGGTGGAGCCCGACAGCTTCTCGCCTTGCGACTGGGCTTCGGCCAGCTTGGCCGCGGCAGACTTTTCCAGTTCAGCGCGCTTGGCTTCGAACTCGGCCTTGGCCGATTCGGTGGCGCGGCGGGCACGGCCGGTAGGGATCAGGAAGTTGCGGGCATAACCGTCCTTGACCTTGACGATGTCGCCGAGCGCACCGAGGTTGACGATCTTGTCCAGAAGAATGACTTGCATGGGATGTACTCCTTCCGGCTCAGACGCGGTGCTGGTCGCTGTACGGCAGCATCGCGAGGAAGCGGGCGCGCTTGATCGCGGTGTTCAGCTGACGCTGGTAGATGGCGCGGGTGCCGGTCAGGCGGGCCGGCACGATCTTGCCGTTCTCGCCGACGAAGTCGCGCAGGGTGTCGATGTCCTTGTAGTCGATCTCTTCGACACCGGCGACGGTGAAGCGGCAGAAACGCTTGCGCTTGAACAGCAGCGACTGGGTGTTGCGCTTAGGACGCTTGTCCTTGTTGAATTTCTTGAACGTGGCCATGGAGGGACCTCTGTCGAAAATTAATCTTGCTGAAAATCCGTGACGTGGAGCACCGGGTGCTTGCCGTTGCGGGGGTTGGCCAGGAAACCCTGGAACCGCCACTGGCTGCCCAGCGCCTGCCGTGCGAGCCGCTCGGCCACTGCGCCAAAGGCCACTGCCTTGAGTGCCGCCTTCACCTGCCGGGTCTGTCCGGCTTCGTCCTGGGTCGACTCATGGTCGAGCCGCAGGTCGATGGCCGGGAGTCCGGCCGGGGTGAAACGCAAGGCGGCGATCTCTTCGATGCAGGCCGTCAGGAGCAGATGGTTGGCCGCCGCGGGCGCAGCCACATCAGTTGCTGCTGTTGTTGGCGGCGTACTCGGCCTGCTGGGCCTTGCGGGCTTCCTCGCGCTCGACGGTCTTCATCATCGAGGACGGGCCGGTGTCGGCCTTCTTCTTCAGCACGGTCAGGTGGCGCAGCACGGCGTCGTTGAACTTGAAGGCATGCTCCAGTTCGGACATCACGGCCTGGTCGGCCTCGATGTTGACGCACAGGTAGTGGGCCTTGTTCAGCTTGTTGATCTGGTAGGCCAGCTGGCGGCGGCCCCAGTCTTCGACACGATGCACCTTGCCGTTGCCGGCGGCGATCATGCCCTTGTAACGCTCCAGCATGGCCGGAACCTGCTCGCTTTGATCCGGATGGATCAGCAGAATGATTTCGTAGTGACGCATGACACTCCTTGGGGGTTTGCGGACACATGCGCGTAGGCGCACCGTCCAGAAAAGCCACCCGCCGCGTCCAGGCAGTGTGGCAAGGGAAAGCCCACGAGTATATGCCGGAACGGGCAAACCTCGCCAGCGTTCTTCCAGAAGCTGCAAAGACAAAGGCGGCCCGCACAGACGGGCCGCCCTTTTCAATGTGCGTCCGTCCCGGCGACATGCCGGGTCGGCCTCGCAGCGCTGCAGGTTGCGATCAGCGCTGCGCCAGTCGCTGCCAGGTCTCGATCACGCTGTCCGGGTTGAGCGAGATCGACGCGATGCCCTGGTCCGCCAGCCACAGGGCGAAGTCGGGATGATCGCTGGGGCCCTGACCGCAGATGCCCACGTACTTGCCCTGCTTCTTGCAGGCCTCGATGGCGCGCGACAGCATGGCCTGCACCGCCGGGTCGCGTTCGTCGAAGTCGGCCGCCAGCAGTTCCAGGCCGGAATCGCGGTCCAGGCCCAGGGTGAGCTGCGTCAGGTCGTTCGAGCCGATCGAGAAGCCGTCGAAGTACTGCAGGAACTCGTCCGCCAGGATGGCGTTGCTGGGCACCTCGCACATCATGATGATCTTGAGCTCGTTCTCGCCGCGCTTGAGGCCGTGCTCGCCCAGCAGCGTCGTCACGCGCTCGGCCTGCTTCAGCGTGCGCACGAAAGGCACCATGATCTGCACGTTGGTCAGGCCCATCTCGTTGCGCACGCGCTTGAGCGCCTCGCACTCCATGGCGAAGGCCTCGCCGAACTCGGCGCTGATGTAGCGCGCCGCGCCGCGGAAGCCCAGCATCGGGTTCTCTTCCTCCGGCTCGTAGCGGCTGCCGCCGATCAGCTTGCGGTACTCGTTGGACTTGAAGTCCGACAGGCGCACGATGACCGGCTTGGGCCAGAAGGCCGCCGCGATGGTGGCGACGCCTTCAGCCACCTTGTCGACGTAGAAGGCCTTGGGCGAGGCATGGCCGCGGGCCACCGATTCCACGGCCTTCTTCAGGTCGGGATCGACCTGCGGATAGTCCAGGATGGCCTTGGGGTGCACGCCGATGTTGTTGTTGATGATGAACTCCAGCCGCGCCAGGCCTACGCCCTCGTTGGGCAGTTGGGCGAAGTCGAAGGCGAGCTGAGGATTGCCCACGTTCATCATGATCTTGGTCGGGATCTTGGGCATCTCGCCGCGCTGGACCTCGGTGACCTCGGTCTCCAGCAGGCCGTCGTAGATGTGGCCGGTGTCGCCCTCGGCGCAGCTGACGGTGACCAGCGTGCCGTCCTTGAGCAGGCTGGTGGCGTCGCCGCAACCCACCACGGCCGGAATGCCCAGTTCGCGCGCGATGATGGCCGCGTGGCAGGTGCGGCCGCCGCGGTTGGTCACGATGGCGCTGGCGCGCTTCATCACCGGTTCCCAGTTCGGGTCGGTCATGTCAGTGACCAGCACGTCGCCGGCCTGCACCTTGTCCATCTCGCTGATGCTGTGCACCAGCCGCACAGGGCCGGTGCCGATTTTCTGGCCGATGGCGCGGCCTTCGGCCAGCACGGCGCTCTTGCCCTTGAGCTTGAATCGCTGCTCGACCTTGCCCTGCTGCTGGCTCTTCACCGTCTCGGGGCGGGCCTGCAGGATGTAGAGCTGGCCGTCGGTGCCGTCCTTGCCCCACTCGATGTCCATCGGGCGGCCGTAGTGCTTCTCGATGACCATGGCGTACTTCGCCAGTTGCTCGACCTCGGCGTCGGTCAGCGAATAGCGATTGCGCAGCTCGGCCTTGACGTCGGTGGTCTTGACCAGCTTGCCCGAGGCCTTCTTCTCCTCCGGCGTGGCGAATTCCATCTGGATCAGCTTGGAGCCCAGGTTGCGGCGGATCACCGCGCGCTTGCCGGCTTCGAGCATCGGCTTGTGCACATAGAACTCGTCCGGGTTGACGGCGCCCTGCACCACCGTCTCGCCCAGACCGTAGCTGGACGTGATGAAGACGACCTGGTCGAAGCCCGACTCGGTGTCGATGGTGAACATGACGCCCGCGGCGCCCAGGTCGGAGCGCACCATGCGCTGCACGCCGGCGGACAGGGCCACCACGTCATGGGCGAAGCCCTTGTGCACGCGGTAGCTGATGGCGCGGTCGTTGTAGAGGGAGGCGAACACCTCCTTCATCTTGTGCAGCACGTCTTCGATGCCGACGACGTTCAGGAAGGTTTCCTGCTGGCCGGCAAAGGAGGCATCGGGCAGATCCTCGGCGGTGGCGGAAGAACGGACGGCGAAGCTGGCCTGGTCGTTGCCCGCGCTCAGCTTGGCGAAATGGTCGCGCACGGCCTTCTCGAGGTTGGCGGGGAAAGGCTGGGCCTCGATCCAGCCGCGGATCTCGGCGCCGGCGGCGGCCAGGGCGCGCACGTCCTCGATGTCCAGGGTGGCCAGGCGCTGGGCGATGCGTTCGGTCAGGCCTTCATGCGCCAGGAATTCGCGGAAGGCGTGGGCGGTGGTGGCAAAGCCCGTGGGGACGCGCACGCCCTCGGGCAGTTGGGAAATCATCTCGCCGAGGCTGGCGTTCTTGCCGCCAACGGCCTCGACATCGCTCATCCTCAGGTTTTCGAAGGGGACGACCAGGGCGGTCGCTTCGAACAGTGCAGACATGGGAAGACTCCGGAGTTTAAAAAGCGGTGCGTTCCATGCAGCGGGCAGCCGGGCGCGATCGTTCTTCTTGCTCTGGGTGCGCGGGGCGACTGCATGGGAAGGGATGCGGGTGCGGCGCGCGGAGGGCACGCGCCGATAATCTGCGGGATTGTAGGGGCCGGCCCGAGCCGGCGCCGCAGGACAGAAACTACAGGCCGCCCCATGCACAAGCGCACCGTTTTCTTCGTTTCGGACGGCACCGGCATCACCGCCGAGACCTTCGGCAATGCCGTGCTCAACCAGTTCGAGCTCAAGGCGCGCCACGTGCGCATGCCCTTCACCGACACGGTGGACAAGGCCCACCAGGCGGTGCGCCAGATCAACCACACGGCCGAACTCGAGGGCTACCGGCCCATCGTCTTCACCACCCTGGCCAACATGGAAGTGCTGGAGGTGATCGAGACCGGCTGCAAGGGCATGCTGCTCGACCTGTTCGGCACCTTCGTGCGGCCGCTGGAGATCGAGCTGGCGATGAAGTCCAACCACCGCATCGGTCGCTTCTCGGACATCAGCAAGAGCAAGGAATACCACGACCGCATCGCCGCCATCGACTTCAGCCTGCAGCACGACGACGGCCAGAGCCATGCGGACCTGGAGGCGGCGGACGTGATCCTGGTGGGCGTGAGCCGCAGCGGCAAGACGCCGACCTCGCTCTACCTGGCCATGCAGCATGGGCTGAAGGCAGCCAACTATCCGCTGATCCCCGAGGACTTCGACCGCCGGCAGCTGCCGCCGGCGCTGATCGCCTTCCGCAAGAAGATCTTCGGCCTGACCATCCAGCCCGAGCGGCTGGCCGAGATCCGCAACGAGCGGCGGCCCAATTCGCGCTACGCCAGCATCGAGAACTGCCGCTACGAGGTGAGCGAGGCCGAGGCCATGATGCGCCGCGCCGGCATCCGCTGGCTGTCGACCACCACCAAGTCGATCGAGGAGATCGCGACCACCATCCTGCAGGAGCTGCGGCCGGAGCGGCTCAACTACTGAGCCTGGTCGGATTCGGGCGAGACGTCGGTCGCCGGCGCATCGCCGGCGGCTCGCTGCGGGCCCTTCTTCAGGTGCTGCATGAAGGCGCGGAAGTGCGGCGCGAATTCCGCGAAGAGCGGATGGCCGCGGTTCTCCAGCATCACCTCGCTGAACAGTTTGAGGCCCACGGCCAACGCATTGGCTGTGTCGGGCGGAAATTCGCCGCGTCCGCGCATGCGCTCGGCGATGGCGAGGATGTCGTCGTGGTTGCCGGCTTCGAAGCGCAGCGGCTCGGCGTGGGTGGACGGGTTGCCGTGCGCATCGGCCAGGTGTTCGACGGCGATCTGGTAGCGGTGTTGTTTCATGGTCGGTCTCTCTGTCGGGGCGCCTCTCAGGCGCGTTCCACCTCGACCGCGGCGCGGTCGATGATCTCGGCGAGTCGACGGACCAGTTCCGTCGACTCCATCTCGCCTTCCAGGCGCAGGCGCAGCGCCATCTTCAGGTTCTCCATCGCGCGGCGGATCTCGGGGAGCCGGCGCGCATGGGCGCGGGCCCGCGCCTGCGCCAGGCGCTCCAGCACCGCCTCGATGGCCGACGCCTGCGCAGCACGTTCCGCCTCGCCCGGGGGCGTCAGATGGAAGCGCTTGCGGCCCCCATCGCTGGCTTCCGAGCGGGCGAGGCCCAGATCCTCCAGCAACGCCAGCGTCGGATAGACGGTTCCCGGACTGGGGGTGTAGTCACCCCCGACCCACTCTCCGATCGCCTTGATCAGTTCATAGCCATGGCTCGGCTGGGCGGCCAGCGCATGGAGCATCAGCAGTCGCAGGTCGCCGGGCTCCAGCTGGCGCGGGCGCCGGCCGCCACCGCGGCCTTCCATCGCCCCCTCGGCCAGCGTGTCGGCACCTGAACGCCGATGGCCATGGCCTCGACCGCCGCCGCGCCCCGGGTGCATCCATTCTTCAGTCATCACGCTTCTTTCAATAAGCTCAAGATGACTCAATGATATATCTTGAAAGATCAAGAACGAGTTTAAAAACTCCAGCCCACGGCGCGAAAGGGGTCTTCCGACAGACCGCGGAGCTGGATTTCCATACAGTTCGCCTGATCGCTGCTACGCCCCTCCCAGGCAATGCAGCGGCCCACCCGCCAGGAGTTGCCCGTGTCCATCCTGAACACCACCGTCCCGCCCGCCCAGGCCATCAGCCAGGACGTGCTGCGCGAGAAATACGCCAAGGGCGACGAACGCGAGGTCGGCGACGTGTGGCGGCGGGTGGCCCGGGCGCTGGCTGCCGTCGAGGCGCCAGAGCGCCGCGCCCAGTTCGAAAGCGCCTTCTTCGATGCGCTGGAGGCCGGCTTCATCCCCGCTGGCCGCATCCTTTCGGCCGCCGGCACCCCGCTGGAAGCCACGCTCATCAACTGCTTCGTCCAGCCGGTGGGCGATTCCATTGCCGAGGACGACGACGGCCATCCCGGCATCTACACGGCCCTGACCGAAGCGGCCGAGACCATGCGGCGCGGCGGCGGCGTGGGCTATGACTTCTCGCGCATCCGGCCCAAGGGCACCCGGGTGCGCAGCACCCAATCGAGCGCCTCGGGCCCGGTGAGCTACATGCGCGTGTTCGACCGCTCCTGCGAGACGGTGGAATCGGCCGGCGCCCGCCGCGGCGCCCAGATGGCCGTGCTGCGCTGCGACCATCCGGACGTGGAGGAATTCATCCACGCGAAGGACGCGGGAGACCTGCGCAACTTCAACATCTCGGTCGGCATCACCGACGCCTTCATGCAGGCCGTGCAGGCCGATGCCGAAATCGAGCTGGTGCACCGCGCCGAGCCGGGCGACGCGCAGAGGGCCGAAGGCGCCCATCCGCGCGGCGACGGCCTGTGGGTGTACCGCCGCGTACCGGCCCGGGCGCTGTGGGACCAGATCATGCGGGCCACCTACGACCACGCCGAACCGGGCGTGCTCTTCCTGGACCGCATCAATGCCGACAACAACCTCGGCTACTGCGAGACCATCGCCGCCACCAATCCCTGCGCCGAACAGCCGCTGCCGCCCTACGGCTGCTGCTGCCTGGGCTCCATCGACCTCACGCGCTTCGTGCGCCAGCCCTTCGAGCCCGAGGCCCGCTTCGACGAGGCGGCCTTCGACGCGCTGATCCCCACCTGCGTGCGCATGCTCGACAACGTGCTCGACGTGTCGATCTGGCCCCTGCCCCGCCAGCGCGAGGAAGCGATGGCCAAGCGCCGCATCGGCCTGGGCTTCACCGGCCTGGGCGATGCGCTGGCCATGCTCGGCCTGCGCTACGACGAGGAGGCGGCGCGGCAGATGGCGGCCCACATCGCCGAGCGGCTGCGCGACGCGGCCTATGCCGCCTCCGCCGAACTGGCGCGCGAGCGCGGCGCCTTCGCCCTGTTCAATGCCGACCTCTACCTGCAGCGCGGGCGCTTCGCCTCACGCCTGCCGGCCGCGCTGCGCGAGCGCATCCGCCGCCACGGGCTGCGCAACTCGCACCTGCTGTCGATCGCGCCCACCGGCACCATCAGCCTGGCCTTTGCCGACAACGCCAGCAACGGCATCGAGCCGCCCTTCAGCTGGACCTACCAGCGCAAGAAGCGCATGGCCGATGGCACCTTCCAGGAATTCGCGGTGGAGGACCATGCCTGGCGCCTGTTCCGCCACTTGCACGGGCCGGACGCGCCGCTGCCACCCGCATTCGTCACGGCACTGGAGATGAGCGCCCAGTCGCACGCGGCCATGGTCGCCGCCGTCGCGCCCTTCATCGACACCTCGATCAGCAAGACGGTGAACGTGCCGGCCGACTATCCCTACGCGGCCTTCCAGGATCTTTACCTGCAGGCGTGGCAGTCCGGCCTGAAGGGCCTGGCCACCTACCGGCCCAATGCCGTGCTGGGCGCCGTGCTCAGCGTGCCGCAGCCGGCCACCGCCCTGCCCGCGCCGGACATCGCCGACCGCCGCCTGGCGCTGGAGCGCCTGCCGCGCGAGCCCGTGCTGGCTTCGCTGCGCTGGCCCGGCCGGCCCGACTTTCCCGCCGGCAATGCGGCCTGGTGCACCATGGTGCGGCATCCGCACGGGCAGTTCGCGCTCTTCGTCGGCGAGGCCCCGGACGGCGGCGAGGGCGCCAGCCCGCTGCCCTTCGAGGTGTGGGTCAACGGCGCCGAGCAGCCGCGCGGCCTGGGCGCCCTGGCCAAGACGCTGTCGATGGACCTGCGGGCGCGCGACGCCGAATGGGTGCGCCTCAAGCTCGACGCGCTGGCCACCGTGCAGGAGGAGCGCCCCTTCGACATGCCCTTCCCACCCCATGGCGAGGTCCGCACCTTCCCCGGTGTGGTTGCCGCCACCGCCGCCGTGCTGTGCTGGCGCTGCGAGCAGTTGGGCCTGTGGAACCCGCCCGCACCCGGCACGCCGGTGCTCGACGCCCTGTTCAGCCTGGACGAGCCGCACACCGGCCCCTCCGGCACGCTGGCCTGGGCGGTGGACATCGAGAACCCGGCCACGGGCGAAGCCTTCACCCTCACGCTCAAGGAGGTGCTGCTGCCCAGCCCCGGCGGCGCCCCCCACACCCGGCCCTGCGCCCTGGGCTTCTCGGGCAACTACCCGCGCGCACTGGACGGCCTGGCGCGCGTGCTGTCGCTGGACATGCGGGTGATCGACCCGGCCTGGATCGGCATGAAGCTGCGCAAGCTGCTGAGCTATGCCGAGCCGCTGGGCCACTTCATGGCCTTCGTGCCCAGCCTAGACCCGAAGGTGCGGCGGCAGCAGACCTGGCCCTCGACCGTGGCGTACCTGGCGCGGCTGGTGATCCATCGCTACGCCATGCTCGGTGTGCTGGACGAGGAAGGCTTTCCGCTCCAGGAGATGGGCATCCTGGCGGCCCCTGCCGCCACAGCGCCGGGCGTGCAGCAGGCCATGGCCGGTACCGCCTGCCCCGAATGCGGCAACGCCACCCTGATCCGCAAGGACGGCTGCAGCTTCTGTACCGCCTGCGGCTTCACCGGACTGTGCGGCTGAGCGCAGGCGGCGGCCGATCCGCCAACCCTTGCGCTGGCTCAAGGCAGCGCGGTCGCATCGTGGGCAGAGTCGGGCATCGACCACCTGACGCCACCCCGACCTTTCATGCTGCCGGCCTTGTCCTCCCTGACCTCCGACGCCCCGCGCCCCGAAGCGCGGCGCTGGAAAGCCGCCACCGGGCGGCGGCCGGTCGTGCTGTCCGGCGTGCCCCTGTTGCGCGGTGCCTTCGCCCCGTGCGAGCCGGCACCGGCCACGCTGGAGCGGCTGGCCGGCGCCCTGCGCCTGCATGTGCTGCCCAAAGGCGCCATCGCCGCCATGCCGGACAACCATCCACCGTCGTGGTGGCTCGTTGCCGAAGGCCGCATCGTGGTTGGCCGCATCGGTGCGGATGGGGGCCTGGTCGAGAACCGCGTCCTGGGTCCCGGCCAATGGCTGGATCTGGCCTCCGCCTGGCTGGAATCGGACTGGATCGAGTCGGCCGTGTGCCCGGCCCGCGTCACCCTGGCGGCGCTGCCGCTGGAGCACCTGCTCGAAGCCGCCCGGCAGGACCCCGCCCTGCAGCGCGCCGTCGGCCTGGTGATGGCCGAGCGAATCCGCCAGCTGACCGATGGCCGGCACGAACTGGCCACCAAGGACGTGCTGGGCCGGCTGGCCGCCTGGCTGCTGCGCGAGCCCTTCGAGCCCGCCGGCAAGGACCGCTCGGTCCGGCTGCCGGTGCAGAAGCGCTCCATTGCGCGCCAGCTCGTGATGGCGCAGGCCACGCTGTCCCGCTGCTTCCGCCGGCTGGTGGAACTGGGCTGCATCGAGATGCATGGCTACGTCGTGCTGATCCGCGACGTGCCGGCGCTGCAGGCGCTGGCGGGGGAAGCGCCGGCGCGTTGAGCGGCGACCGGCCGCAACGCGGGTCGCGCGCCTCGGCGCCTCGCCCGTGCCGCGGCGAACCGCTACTTGTTGTTGTGGCTCAGCGCGTTGCTGACCAGCCGCGACGTGATGTCCACGATCTGGATCATGCGGTCGTAGGGCATGCGGGTCGGTCCGATCACGCCCAGGGTGCCAACCACCTCGCCGTTGACCTCGTAATTGGCGCTGACGACCGACAGCTCTTCGTACGGCACCACCTGGCTTTCGCCGCCAATGAAGATGCGCACGCCGTCGGACTTGCTGGACATGTCCAGCAGCCGCATCAGCTCGGCCTTCTGCTCGAAGAGCTCGAAAGCGCGTCGCAGCTGGCCCATGTCGCTGGAGAAGTCGCTCACGGCCAGCAGGTTGCGCTCGCCCGCGATGATGACTTCCTCCTGCGCCTGCGAAAACGCCTGCGAGCTCGCCTGGACGGCCGCCTGCATCAGCGAGGCGATCTCGGCGCGCAGGCCGTCCATCTCGCCCTTGAGGCGGTCGCGCACCTGCTCGATGGACAGGCCACCGTAGTGGGCGGTGAGGTAGTTCGACGTTTCGATCAGCTCCGACTGCGTGTAGTCCCGGTCGGTGAAGATCACCTGGTTCTGCACGTCGCCGTCGGGCGAGACGATGATGACCAGGAGCCGGCGCTCCGACAGCCGCAGGAATTCGATGTGCCGGAAGGCCGTGGTGCGCCGCGGCGCCATCACCACGCCCACGAACTGCGACAGGTTCGAGAGCAGTTGCGCGGCGCTGGCGATCACCTTCTGCGGCTGGTCCGGCGGCAGGCTGGGTGGCGTGGCCTGCAACTGGGCCCGCTGCGCCGTCAGCATGGTGTCGACGAACAGGCGGTAGCCGCGCGCGGTGGGGATGCGGCCGGCCGAGGTGTGGGGACTGACGATCAGCCCCAGGTCCTCGAGGTCGGCCATCACATTGCGGATGGTGGCGGGGGAAAGCTCGAGACCGGCGGCGCGCGAGAGCGTGCGCGAGCCGACGGGTTGGCCGTCGGCGATGTAGCGTTCCACCAGGGTCTTGAGCAGCAGCTTGGCGCGGTCGTCCAGCATCGGCAAATGATACCCCGCGGCCCGCGATCCATAGGCGGCGGACAAGGCCTTGCCACGCGGTGGGACGCCTCCGGTGTCGTGATGTAATTTGTCCCCATGCACGCACCCTTCCGCCATGTGGCGCTCATCGGCAAGTACCAGGCGACGGCCGCGCGCGAGCGCGATGCCGTCATCGAGGGCATTGCGGCGTTCCTGGAGTCGCGCGGCTGCGTCGTGGTGCTCGAGCGCAGCAGCGCCGAATGCGGCGAGGACGGCGTGCCGCGCGCCGGCCGCTGGCCCCTGCTCACGGTGCAGGAAATCGGCGAGCAATGCGACCTGGGCCTGGTCGTCGGCGGCGACGGCACGATGCTCGGCATCGGCCGCCAGCTTGCCCGCTACGGCGTGCCGCTGATCGGCATCAACCGCGGCCGCCTGGGCTTCGTCACCGACATCCCGCTGGAACATTACGAGGCCACACTCACGCCAATGCTGGCCGGCGAGTACGAGGAAGACCACCGCAGCCTGATCCAGGCGCGGGTCATGCGCGCCGGCGAGGTCGTGTTCACCGCCCAGGCCATGAACGACGTGGTGGTCAACCGCGGCGCCACCTCCGGCATGGTCGAGCTGCGCGTCTCGGTCGGCGGGCATCTGGTGGCCAACCAGCGTGCCGACGGCCTGATCATCGCCACGCCCACGGGCTCCACCGCCTATGCGCTGTCGGCGGGCGGGCCGATGCTGCATCCCTCCATCCCCGGCTGGGTGATGGTGCCGATCGCGCCGCACACCCTGTCGAACCGGCCGATCCTGCTGCCCGACGCCGAGGAGATCTCGGTCGAGGTGGTGGGCGGGCGCGACGCCAGCGCCAATTTCGACATGCAGTCCCTTGCCTCGCTCGCCCATGGCGATCAGGTGCTGGTGCGGCGCTCCGAGCACCGCGTGCGCTTCCTGCATCCGCGCGGCTGGAGCTATTTCGACACCCTGCGCAAGAAACTTCACTGGAACGAAGGAGGCTCCTGAGTGGCCCTGCGACGCATCGTCCTGCGCGACTTCGTCATCGTCCGCGCCCTCGACCTGGACCTGGCCGAGGGCTTTACCGTGCTCACGGGCGAAACCGGCGCCGGCAAGTCGATCCTGATCGACGCCCTGCAACTGGCGCTGGGCAACCGGGCCGACGCCGGCGCCGTGCGCGAAGGCGCCGAGCGACTGGATGTGAGCGCCGAATTCGACGCCGACCCGGCGCTCGGCACCTGGCTGGAAGAAGGCGGCTTCGAGGCCGGCGACACCCTGCTGCTGCGCCGCACCGTCGACACCCAGGGCCGCAGCCGCGGCTGGATCAACGGCAGCCCGGCCACCGCCACGCAGCTGCGCGAACTGGGCGGCCACCTGCTGGACATCCACGGCCAGCATGCGTGGCAGAGCCTGACCCGGCCCGATGCCGTGCGCGGGCTGCTGGACGCCTACGCCGGCGTCCGCACCGCCGCCCTGGACGCCGCCTGGCAGAACTGGCGCCAGGCCGGCACCGCGCTGGAAGCCGCCCGCAATGCACAGGAAAGCCTGCTGCGCGAGCGCGAACGCCTGCAGTGGCAGATCGGCGAGGTCGACAAGCTGGCGCCGGGCGCGGACGAGTGGGAAGAACTCTCCAGCCAGCACACGCGCCTGGCCAATGCCCAGTCACTGATCGACGCCGCGCAGGCCGCCACCGGCCTGCTGGATGAGGACGAACAGGGCGCCCTGGCCCTGCTCTCGCGCGCCGCCGACCGCCTGCAGGACCTGGCCCACATCGAGCCCGAATTCAAGGCGCTGGGCGACGAACTTGCCGGCAGCCTGGCCCAGGCCTCCGACGCGCTGCATGCGCTGCACGGCTACCTGCGCCGTACCGAGACCGACGCCGACCAGTTGCAGGCGCTGGACGAACGCCTGGGCCTGTGGATGTCGCTGGCCCGCCGCTACCGCCGCCCGCCCGAGGAGCTACCTGCCCTGCTCACCAGTTGGCGGCAGGAACTGCAGACGCTGGAAGCGCAGGCCGACCTGGCCGCGCTGGAACAGGCCGAGCAGCGGGCACGCCAGGCCTTCGACAAGGAGGCACGCGCCGTCGGCCAGGCCCGCAAGAAGGCCGCCCCCAAGCTCGCCGCGGCCATTACCGAAGCGATGCAGGGCCTGGGCATGCAGGGCGGCCGCTTCGCCGTCGAGCTGCAGCCGCTGCCGCAACCAGCGCGCCACGGCATGGAAGACATCGCCTTCCTCGTCGCCGGCCATGCCGGCGGCACCCCGCGGCCGGTGGGCAAGGTGGCTTCGGGCGGCGAGCTGTCGCGCATCGCGCTGGCCATTGCCGTCACCACCAGCCAGTTGGGCACCGCGCAGGCGCTGATCTTCGACGAGGTGGACACCGGCATCGGCGGCGCAGTGGCCGACACCGTGGGTCGCCTGATGCGCCAGCTCGGCCGCGATCGCCAGGTGCTGGCCGTGACCCACCTGCCGCAGGTGGCGGCCTGCGCCGACCACCATCTGCGCGTGGCCAAACGCACGCTCAATGCGGCGACCGCACAGGGCGGCAAGCCGCAGCCGGTCACGGAAAGCACGGTCGCGCCGCTCGACGGCGAAGGCCGCATGCAGGAGATCGCCCGCATGCTGGGCGGCGAGCGTGTCTCGGCCGCCTCCCTCGCCCATGCCCGCGAAATGCTGAGCCCGCAGGAAAGCTGACGACGATGAACCCCTCCATGGACCTGGTGCTGATCACCGGCATGTCCGGCTCCGGCAAGTCGGTGGCCCTGGCCGCGCTCGAAGACGCCGGCTACTACTGCGTCGACAACCTGCCGCCCGAGCTGCTGGATGACTTCATCCGACTGCAGAAGGAGAACCAGGCGCCACTGGTGGCCGTGGCCATCGATGCGCGCAGCGGCACCTCGCTGTCGAAGGCGCCCATCCGCCTGGCGGCGCTGCGGCAGGAAGGCATGGCCGTGCGCTCGCTGTTCCTCGACGCGACCACCGAGGCACTGGTGCGCCGCTATTCGGAGACCCGGCGCCGCCATCCGCTGTCGCGCCAGCACGGCGGCGTCGACGCGCCGGAGCAGGAGCGCGCATTGATCCAGGCCATCGAGCTGGAGCGCGAACTGCTGGCCGAACTGCGCGAGGGCGCAGACCTGATCGACACGAGCCTGATCCGCCCGGCCCAGCTGCGCACCTACATCAAGGCCCTGATCGAGGCGCCGCAGCGCACGCTGACCCTGGTGTTCCAGTCCTTCGCCTTCAAGCGCGGCGTGCCGCTCGATGCCGACTACGTCTTCGATGTGCGCATGCTGCCCAATCCGCATTACGTGGCGGCGCTGCGCCCGCTGACCGGCCGCGACCAGCCGGTGATCGACTGGCTGCGCCAGCACGATGCCGTGGCACGCATGTTCGGCGACATCGAGCAGTTCCTGCAGCACTGGATGGATGCGCTGGCGGACGACCATCGCAGCTATGTCACCGTGGCCATCGGCTGCACGGGCGGTCAGCACCGCTCGGTCTTCCTGGTCGAGCAACTGGCCCGCACCTTCGGCGAACGCTGGGTGACGCTGCGGCGGCACCGCGAGATGGACGCCGAATAACCGCTGGTCGCCCGGGCTCCAGCGCCCCGGGTGAGGCGTCCTGACCCGGGTCCCACCCGGCGGACTCAGCCGATCCGGGTGGCGCGCTCTTCCAGCAACCGACGCACCGGCGCAGGCAGGCCCAGCGCCGGCCAGTCCTCGGCGGCCACCCACCGCCCTTCCAGACCAGCCATCTCGCTGCGCGCGGCGTCGACCTCGACCGGATGCAGGTGCAGGTCCTTGTGCGTGAGCACATGCAGGAAAGCCGGCAGATGCCGCAACGCCGGCCGCAACGCCGTCGGCAGGGCGTCCTCCAGCGCTTCAGCGCTGTCGAAGACTGGCAGCGCATGCAGGCCGGCCCAGATGCCGCTGGCCGGCCGCTTCTGCAACCACACCGCCTGCCCGTCGGCCGAGCGCGCCAGCAGCAGCCACAGCGACTGCGCGCTGCGCTTGAGCTTGCGCGTCTTGATGGGCAGCCGCGCCGGATCGCCCTGGCGGCGGCCTTCGCACAGCGCCTCGACCGGGCAGATCAGGCACTGCGGCTGGCGCGGCAGGCAGACCGTGGCGCCCAGGTCCATCAGGCCCTGGGTGTAGCGGGAGATGGCCTCGGTGTCGCCCTCGGGCGGCAGCAGTTCGTCGGCCGCCTTCCACAGCAGTTTCTCGTTGGCGCTGCTCGCCAGGTCGCCCTCGAAGGCCAGCAGGCGCGAGAGCACGCGCTTGACGTTGCCGTCCATGATCGACACCCGCTCGCCGAAGCAGAAGGCGGCGATGGCGGACGCCGTGGAGCGGCCGATGCCGGGCAGCGTCTGCAGCAGTTCGGCGCTGTGCGGAAAGCTGCCGCCGAAGCGCACGACCACGTCCTGGGCGCAGCGGTGCAAGTTGCGTGCGCGGCTGTAGTAGCCCAGTCCGCTCCACAGGCCCATGACCTCGTCCTCGGGCGCGGCAGCCAGGTCCGCCACCGTGGGACAGCGCGTCAGGAAGCGCTCGTAGTAGCCCAGCACGGTCGACACCTGCGTCTGCTGCAGCATGATCTCGGACAGCCAGACCCGGTAGGGGTCGCGGGTGTTCTGCCAGGGCAGGCTGCTGCGGCCATGCGTCTTCTGCCAGGTCACCAGGCGCAGCCAGAACGCATCGGCGCATTGGCGCGCCTGCCGCACGACCGGTGCGGCGTCGGTCGCGGCGGATCTCACGCCGCGCGCAGTTGGGTGTCGCCGGCAGCCGGCGGGGCGCCGGGCTCGGGCTTGCGGCCGACGAGCACCTCGCAGAGGTCGCGCAGCCGCTGCTCCAGGGCGCGCAGCTGCGCGCCCTGGCCGGCGAGTTCCGCCAGGCGCTCGTCCAGGCTGCTGGCGGCGTCGCGCACGCGGGCCATCGACTCCACGCGCCGGGCATAGGTGGCGCGGCGCTCGTTCATCTGGCGGTCCATCTGGGAAAAGGCGCTGCGGCGCCAGTCCTCGATCTCGCCCAGCGCGGCGTCGCGGACGGTGCGCACGCGGCTGGACAGGGCCTGCGCCAGCCGCTCGCAGAATTCGGATTGCACGAGGCGCAGGATGTTGCCCATGCCGAGGTAGTGCAGATGGCTCTGCTCGATGCTGCTCATCTCGGCAATGTACTTCGACAGATCGGGCTCGGCCGGGGCCTGCAGGGCAAAGCCATGTTCGGCATTGAGTTGGCGGAAGGCCGCATGCAGCATGGCCTGCAGCTCGGCCATGGTGGCCTGCACATCGCCGAGGTTGGTGCGCAGCCCGTCGAAGGTGCGGGCGTAGACCTGCGCAAGCTGCAGCTTGATGCCGGGCCGGCCCAAGGCCTGCGCGAACTGCGCCATGTCGGACTTGAGGGCCGTCGGGCCGAGCACGGCCTGCATCTCGCGCATGCGCTTGCCCAGCACGGCGCGCAGGGCCGAGACGCGTTCGGCGCCCGCCTCGAATTCCGACTGTTCCTGCTCGACCCGGCGCATCATGTGCCGCAGCGTGGCGGTGTTCTTGCCGCGCAGGCCTTCGAGCTCCATGCCCTGCTCCGTCAGCTCCCGCTGGCGCAGGCGCAGGATGCGCTGTGCCTCGGCGCGCAAGGCGTCCAGCCCGCCCTCCACGGCGCGGCGCAGGATGGCCTCCCTTTCGGCGAGCAGCCCCTGGCCCAGCAGCGCCTCGAGGGCCGGCAACCGGCTGGCCTGCAGCAGCGGCGCATCGCCTGCGATGCGCGCCTGCAGGCCCTTCTGCGCCGACACCGGCAGCACGCGCCGGCGGGGCACGCCCAGCATGTCGGCGGACAGGGCGCACTGCCGTTCGATCTGGGCCTCGATCTGTCCGGGTGCGCTGAGCGAGTCCCACAGCGTGTCGATCTTGTTCAGCGCGACGATGCGCGAGGCAACGGCCGGTGCGGCCCCGCCCAGGTGTTCGCGCCAGATGGCGAGGTCGGAGCGGGTCACGCCCGTGTCGGCCCCCAGGATGAACAGCACGGCGTGGGCCTGGGGCAGCAGGCTCATCGTGAGCTCGGGCTCGGCGCCGATGGCGTTGAGGCCCGGCGTGTCCAGGATGACCAGGCCCTGCTCCAGCAGGGGATGCGGAAGGTTGAGCACCGCATGGCGCCAGCGCGGGACCTCGACGTGCCGGTGGGCATCCACGGGCAGGGCGTCGTCGCCAGCGTCCTCGCGCCAGAAACCCAGCGCCTTGGCCCGTTCGAGCGGGACACGGTCGACCTCGGCCACTTTCTGCATGGCGGCCGCGAGCTGCTCGCCGTCATCCGGCGACAGGGCAATCCCGGTCCAGCCCTCGGACGATTCGCGCCACTGCTGCAGCGACCGGGGCACGAGCCGCGTGTCGATCGGCAGCAGCCGCAGCCCGGGGGCCTGCCCCGCGTCATGGCGCAGCTCCACGGGGCACATGGTGGTGCGTCCGGCGCTGGCCGGCATGATGCGCCGGCCATAGTCCGCAAAGAACAAGGCGTTGATCAGCTCGGACTTGCCGCGCGAGAACTCCGCGACGAAGGCCACCATGACCCGGCTGTCGCGCATCAGGGACTCGGCATCCCTCAGCCGCTCGGCCACGGCGTCATCGAGCAGGTCGTTGTCGCCCAGCCAGGAAGCCAGCCAACGCAGCCGATGGGCCAGACTGCGTCGCCACGCGCCGTGCTGCTCGAACTGCTGGGAGAAAGGAACGCTCACGGACGCCTGCGGAAGAATTTACAAAATATAACAGTTGCGAATGCCCTTCACCGCCCACCGGCAAGGCGTCGGCGCCCGGGGCTCCGATCCGTACGGCGCTCAGGCCTTCTGGCAATTCGGGCAGAAATAGGTCGAGCGCTGGCCCTGGCGCAGAAGCCGGATTGGCGCCCCGCACTGCCGGCAGGGCTCGCCTGCCCGTCCGTAGACCATGGCCTGCAACTGGAAGTGCCCAGCCTGACCGTCGATGTGGGAGAAATCGCGCAGCGTGCTGCCGCCCGCCTCGACCGCGCGCGCCAACACCTCGCGGACGGCGGCATGCAGCCGTGCGGCACGCGGCCGTGAAATACGGGCCGCCGGCACCGTCGGCCGGATGCCGGCAAGGAACAGTGCCTCGGACGCGTAGATGTTGCCCACCCCCACCACCACGTCGCCGGCCAGCAGCACCTGCTTGACCGGCGCGCGCCGTCTTCTCAGCCCCTCGTGGAAGCGGCCGAGGTCGAAGGCATCGCCGAGCGGCTCCATGCCCAGCCCACCCAGCAGCTTGCGCGCCAGCGGCGCGTCCTCGCCATCGACATGGATCACCGCGCCGAAGCGCCGCGGATCGTTCAACCGCAGCGTGCCACGCGTGGTGGTCAGGTCGAAGTGGTCGTGCGGTCCGGGCTCGGGCAGCGCCGGCGCAAACCGCAGGCTGCCCGACATGCCCAGGTGCACCAGCAGCATGCCCCGGTCGAGATCGATCAGCAGGTACTTGCCACGCCGCCGCACCTGCACCACGGTGCGCCCGACCACCGCGTCCGGGTCCACCTCCAGCGCCCATCGCAGCGGCTTGCCCACACGCAGGGCGGTGATGACGCCGCCGGCGATGCGGTCGGCAAAACCGCGGCGGGTGACTTCGACTTCTGGGAGCTCGGGCATCGGAAACACGCCGCATGCGCAGGAGCAGCGCACCATCGCCCTCGCCCCAGATGCGGACAAAGGCTTGGATTATTATGGTTCGATGAGTCCCTTGCCCCGCCGGCGCCATCTGGCGACAGCCGTTCTGACCCTCGCCTCGCTCAGCGCCGCCGCGCAGTCGGTGCCCCCCGGTCCACCACCCGCGCCGCCCGCCCCGGCGGCAGAACCAGCCCAGCCCTCGGCCATGACGGCCGAGCTGTTCTACGAAGTGCTGCTGGGCGAACTCAACGCCCGCGACGGCGATCCGGTCGAGGGCTTCCAACTGCTCCTGGACTCCGCTCGCCGCACGCGCGAGCCGGCCCTCTTCCAGCGCGCCGTCGATGTCGCCGTGCGCGCCCGCTCACCGGAGGCTGCCCTGGTGGCTGTCCGAGCCTGGAAACAAGCCATCCCGGACGCCCGGGAGCCGCGCCGGCTGGAGCTGCAGATCCTGATCCTGCTGGGCCGCCTGACCGAGACCGTGGACCCGCTGCGTGCCGACCTGGCCGCCACGCCGGTACCGGAGCGCCCCGCAGCCCTTGCGAGCGCCGTCCGGGCCTACAGCCGGGCGTCCAACAAGCAGGCCGCTGCCCAGGCCTTCGAACAAGGCCTGTCGGATGAACTGAAGGCGGGCGCCCCCTCGGCTGGCCTGGCCTGGGCGGCCGTCGGCCGTCTGCGCCTGAACGCAGGCGACACCGCCGGCGCCCTGGCGGCTGCCCAGCAGGGCAACGCCGCCGACCCGAAGGCCGACGCGCCTGCCGTGCTGGCACTCGAACTGATGGACCCGTCCCGGCCCGAAGCCGAGGCGCTCGTACGCCGCTACCTGAGCCAGGAGGACGCCCTGCCCGAGGCGCGCGTGGCCTATGCCCGCGCACTGGCACTGGGGCAGCGCTACGACGAGGCCACGGCGCAGATGGAGACGCTCACGCGCAGCCGACCCGACCTGCCCGATCCCTGGCTGCTGCTCGGCTCCCTGCAGGCGCAGGTCCATCAGGACGCGGCCGCGCAGACGTCCCTGCAGCGCTACCTGGACCTCGCCACCCGCCAGAGCGATGCGGACGAACGCGCCCGCGGCATCGCGCAGGCCTACCTGCAGCTCGCCCAGTTGGCAGAACGTCGCAAGGATTTCGCCGCCGCCGAACAGTACCTGTCGCGCGTGGAGGGCGACGAGGACATGGCGTCCGCCCAGTTGCGTCGGGCGATGCTGCTGGCCAAGCAAGGCAAGGTGGCCGAGGCACGCCAGATCGTGCGCAGCATGCCCGCACGCACGGATGCCGACCGCCGCCAGCAATTGCAGGCCGAAGCCCAGGTGCTGCGCGAGGCCAAGATGAACCAGGCCGTGTACGACCTGCTTGCCGCCGCCAGCGCCCAGGCGCCGAACGACGCCGACCTGCTCTACGACCTCGCCATGGCGGCCGAGAAGCTCAACCGCGTGGACGAGACCGAACGGCTGCTGCGCCGCGTGATCGCCCTCAAGCCGGACAATGCCAACGCGTACAACGCGCTGGGCTATTCGCTCGCTGATCGGAACATCCGTCTTCCGGAAGCCCGCCAGTTGATCCGCAAGGCGGTGGAACTGTCGCCCAACGATCCCTTCATCGCCGACAGCCTGGGTTGGGTCGAGTTCCGGCTCGGCAATATGGCCGAGGCGCAGCGCATCCTCGAAGGCGCCTACAAGACGCGGCCCGATCCGGAGATCGGCGCCCACCTCGGCGAGGTGCTGTGGGCGCAGGGCCAACGCGACCGTGCGCTGAGCATCTGGCGCGAGGCCTCCATGGCCGACGCGGAGAACGAGACCCTGCAGGCCACGCTGCGGCGCCTGCGCGTCAAGCTGTGAAGCGACGCGTGCTGATGGCCGGCGTGGCGGGCGCCACCCTTGCGCTGGCCGGCTGCGCCGCCCCCCAGGCGGCACGCCGCGCGGACACGGGCAGCAGCCACTGGAGCGGCCGCCTGTCCCTGTCGGTCGACAGCAACCCGCCGCAGTCCTTCGCAGCCGTGTTCGAGCTGGACGGCAATCCGGAGCAGGGCGAGCTCTTGCTGACCACGCCGCTTGGCAACACCCTGGGCGCCCTGCAATGGAGCCCCGGCACCGCCGTGCTGCGCGATGGCGCACAGCAGCGACGCTTCGCCTCCATCGCCGCGCTGACCGAGGCCGTGACCGGCGCGGCACTGCCCATCGACGCATTGTTCGAATGGCTGCAGGGCCGCCCGGCCCAGGTTCCGGGCTGGCGGGCCGAACTGTCGCAGGTGGCGCAAGGCCGACTCCAGGCGACGCGCGATGCCCCCCTGCCCACCGCGCAGCTGCGCGTCGTCTTCGAGCGCCCTTCGCCGTGAAGGCCCTCTATGACCTGCCCGCGCCTGCCAAGCTGAACCTCTTCCTTCACATCACTGGTCGGCGTGCAGATGGCTACCACCTGCTGCAGTCGGTGTTCATGCTGATCGACTGGTGCGACACGCTGCATGTGGAGCTGCGCCTGGACGGTGGCCTGTCGCGCGAAGACCTGGGACAACCCCTGCCCGTCGAGGACCTCGTATTGCGCGCAGCCCGCGCGCTGAAGAGCGCGACCGGCACGCAGCAGGGCGCACACATCGGCGTGCACAAGCGCGTACCGGCGCAGGCGGGCATGGGCGGCGGCTCATCGGATGCGGCCACCTGCCTCCTGGCACTGAACCGGCTCTGGCGGCTGGATCTGCCGCTCGCCGAACTCGAACGCATCGGCCTCACCCTGGGCGCCGACGTGCCCTTCTTTCTGCGCGGCCGCAATGCGTGGGTCGAGGGCATCGGCGAGCAGATCACTCCGCTGACGCTGCCCGCAGCCCGCTTCGCCGTGCTCAAGCCAGAGGCTGGACTCGACACACGCCTTATTTTTTCTGCGGATGATCTTCACAGGGCCACAAAACCTGCTATAGTTTCTGTCTTCGCTGCTCAGGACGGCAAACGAATCTTCCGATTCGGACACAACGACCTGCAGCCGGTTGCCCAGCGGCTTTGTCCGCAAGTGAGTCAAGCCCTTCAATGGCTCGATGCACAAGGCCTCAGTGCCAGGATGACCGGCTCCGGAAGTGCCGTCTT
The DNA here is from genome assembly GCF_021401245.1 of Pseudacidovorax sp. NFM-22. Lineage (GTDB taxonomy): Bacteria > Pseudomonadota > Gammaproteobacteria > Burkholderiales > Burkholderiaceae_C > Xenophilus. Next base: position 40,054 of record NZ_JACBFY010000008.1, on the reverse strand, counting down.
CGCGCAGCTGCCGAACGATGCGCCGCAAGGCCCGATCGATCATCTCTCGAAGGATCTTCCCGAGGGTTGGCAACATCGGATCTGCAGCAATCTCGCGCACCATCCCCTCCAGGGCTGGGCCGCGTAGGCAATAACCAATCGCTCGCGGTTGGTTGCGACATTCATCGGTGGATGGTCACTGGACCGTCCTCCTGTGTAGGGGAGTCGCCAAGTTGGTTAAGGCACCGGATTTTGATTCCGGCATTCGAGGGTTCGAGTCCTTCCTCCCCTGCCAAATGCTCTAAAGCATCAGGCTCCACCTTTTCTCTCTGACCGCCGGGAAGCACACATGCAGGCCCCACATCCTGACTTCATGGTTTTCACCGGCAATGCCAACCCGGGCATGGCAGCAGAGATCGTTCAGCATCTCCACACCTCGCTTGGCGCTGCGCGCGTCGGCCGCTTCTCCGACGGCGAGGTCACGGTCGAGATCAACCAGAACGTGCGGGCCCGTGAGGTCTTCGTGGTGCAGTCCACCTGCGCGCCCACGAACGAAAACCTGATGGAACTGCTGATCATGGTCGACGCGCTCAAGCGCGCCTCGGCCGAGCGGATCAGCGCCGTGATCCCCTACTTCGGCTATGCCCGCCAGGACCGCCGCCCGCGCTCCTCGCGCGTGCCGATCTCGGCCAAGGTCGTCGCCAACCTGCTGCAGACCGTCGGCGTCTCCCGCGTACTGACGATGGACCTGCACGCCGACCAGATCCAGGGTTTCTTCGACATCCCCGTCGACAACATCTACGCCTCTCCGGTTCTGCTGGGCGATCTGCGCACCAAGAACTACGAAGACCTGATGGTGGTGAGCCCCGACGTCGGCGGCGTGGTGCGTGCCCGCGCCATCGCCAAGCAGCTGGGCTGCGACCTGGCCATCATCGACAAGCGCCGCCCCAAGGCCAATGTCAGCGAGGTGATGCACGTCATCGGCGAGATCGAAGGCCGCAACTGCGTGATCATGGACGACATGATCGACACGGCCGGCACGCTGGTGAAGGCGGCCGAGGTGCTCAAGGAGCGCGGCGCCAAGAAGGTGTACGCCTACTGCACGCACCCGGTCTTCTCGGGTCCCGCCATCGAGCGCATCGCCCAGGGCTCGGCCCTCGACGAGGTCTGCGTCACCAATACCATCCCGCTGTCCGACGGCGCCCTGGCCTGCGGCAAGATCCGCCAGCTGTCCGTGGCCCCCCTCTTCGCGGAAACCATCCACCGTATCGCCAACGGCGAATCGGTCATGAGCCTGTTCTCGGATTCGGACAGCGCCGCCTGAGGCGCATTCCGGTCCTGGAACTTCCAGTGGGCGCCCTCGCGGCGCCTTTTTGTCGAACGGCACCGCACTGGTCGCGGTGGGTGCCACAGAGGCGGGCCTTCGGTCCAGGCCTCACAGGAGTCACTTATGAAATTCGTCGCTTTCGAGCGCGCCAAGCAGGGCACGGGTGCGAGCCGCCGTCTCCGCAATTCGGGCAAGACGCCCGGCATCGTCTACGGTGGCGAAGGCCAGCCGCAACTGGTCGAGCTCGACCACAACGCCCTGTGGCACGCCCTGAAGAAGGAAGCCTTCCACTCCTCCATCCTCGAGATGGACCTGGGCGGCAACGTGACCAAGGTGCTGCTGCGCGATGTGCAGTACCACCCGTACAAGCAACTGGTCCAGCACGTGGACTTCCAGCGCGTCGATGCCCGCACCCGCCTGACCGTGAAGGTGCCGCTGCACTTCAAGGGTGAAGAAGAGTCCGAAGCCGTCAAGCTGCACCAGAACCTGGTGAACCACGTGATGACGGAAATCGAAATCAGCGTGCTGCCGGCCGACCTGCCCGAGTTCATCGAGGTCGACCTGTCGGGTCTGGCTGCTGGCGGTACCGTGCACCTGGCCGACATCAAGCTGCCTGGCCGCGCCAAGGCCATCACCCATGGCAAGCCGAACCCCGTGATTGTGTCGGCCGTGGCGCCTGTGGTCGAGGAAGAGGCGCCTGCTGCTGCGCCCGCTCCGGCTGCCGAGCCCGCCAAGGGCAAGGGCAAGAAGAAGTAATTGCTTCTTCGCCCGAGGCTGCGCACCTTCGGTGCACCCGCCTCACGGCTCGAACAGGCCCGCCTCGCGCGGGCCTTTTTCATGGGCCGATCGCCTACTCCTTCTCTCCTTGGCCCGGCCAGGCGCCGGGATAATCCATCCATGATCAAGCTCTTCGTCGGCCTCGGCAATCCGGGGCCCGAATATGAGGACACGCGCCACAACGCCGGCTTCTGGTGGATCGACGCCCTCGCCCGCGACTGGAAGCTCCACCTCGCACCCGAGCGCAGCTACCACGGCTTGGCCGCCCGAACGAATGTGGGCGGCCAGACAGTTTGGCTGCTGGAGCCGCAGACCTTCATGAACCTGTCGGGCAAGTCAGTGGCGGCGCTCGCCCGCTTCTTCAAGATCGCGCCGGAAGAAATCCTGGTGGTGCACGACGAACTGGACGTAGTGCCCGGCCAGGCCAAGCTCAAGTTCGGTGGCAGCCACGCCGGCCACAACGGCCTGCGCGACATTCATGCGCAGTTGGGCACCGGCGACTACTGGCGGCTGCGCGTCGGCATCGGCCATCCGGGCGTGAAGTCCGAGGTGGTGAACTGGGTGCTCAAGAAGCCCCTGCGCGAACAGCGCGATGCCATCGACGACGCCATCGTCCGCAGCCTGCGGGCGGTCCCCACCCTCCTGGCCGGCGACATGACCGCCGCGATGCAGCAGATCCACACCCACAAGCCGCCCCGGCCCAAGCCGCCGCGCCAGGAGAACGCGCCTGCGGAAAAACCGCCAGGCTAGATCCACCACTCGTTCGATCAGGGAGGAACCGTGCGACCCATCCACCACCAACAACCGGCGCACCACGATCATCCAGGGCAGCGCCCGGGCCGGCAGTCCATGCTCGCCGTGCTGACGGTGCTGCTGGCAACGACTGCAGCAGCGCAGGCGCAGCCCCAGCCGGCTCGCAGCGGGACCATCTGGCGCTGCGGCAACACCTACAGCCAGATCCCCTGCGACAACGGGCGCTCGCTCGACGAGACCCCGCCGTCATCACCCCAGAAGGCCCGCGAGGCGCAGGCCCAGACCGACCGCATCCAGCGCCGCGCCGATGCCATGGCCCGCGAGCGGGAGCGGATGGAAGACCGGGCCAATGGTCAGCGGCCTGCCGTCTTCGACCACCCCCCGGCGCAACACGCCGGGCCTGCACTGGCCGACCACCACCTGAACAAGCCCCGCGCGCCCAAGCGCGCCACCGTCGGCGGCGACTTCAGCGCACGTGCCGCGGGCGAGGCACCCGCTGGCGCCAAGAAAAAGAAGAAGAAAAAGTCGGAGGCGTGAAGCGGCCTGGCGCCGCAGCGCTCAACGCTGCGGCTCGACCGGCCCCACGGACACGGCGCCCGTCAGCCGCTCGTACTTGGCCATCAGCATCGGCCGCGTCTCCACATGCGCCGGGTTGACCGGGATGCAGGCCACGGGGCAGATCTGCACGCACTGCGGTTCGTCGAAGTGGCCCACGCATTCGGTGCAGCGGTGCGGATCGATCTCATAGAAGGATTCGCCCATCGAGATCGCGTCGTTGGGGCACTCCGGCTCGCAGACGTCGCAGTTGATGCATTCGTCGGTGATCATCAGGGCCATCCCCGGATTATCCCTGGGCGGGCACGCACGTTGCATGCGCGTGAATCATTCCCCTGTCCGGTTATGCTGCGCCGCTTGCCTTCGCGGGCCCAGCTTTCACGATGAGTCTCTTTCTTCTCAAGCGTCTGGCGACGCTGGTCGGCACCCTGATCGGGGCGTCCGTCATCATCTTCCTCGTTCTCGAAATCCTGCCCGGCAACGCGGCCCAGATGCTGATGGGCCCGGATGCCTCGCCCGATGCCGTGGCGGCCCTGGCCACCAAGCTGGGCCTGGACCAGCCGGCCTGGACGCGCTACTGGCACTGGGTCGGCGGCATGCTCACCGGCAACCTGGGCGACAGCTATACCTACGGCTCGCCAGTGGCCGAGCTGATCCTGGAGCGGCTGCAGCTGACCATTCCCCTCGCCTTCATGGCCATGCTGCTGACCACGGTGCTGGCGCTGCTGGTGGGCATGACGGCCGCCGCGCGCCACAACCAGCTGGGCGACGTGGGCCTGATGGGCCTGACGCAGGTGGGCATCGCCATTCCCAACTTCTGGTTCGCCATCCTGCTGATCCTGCTGTTCTCGGTGAAGCTGCAGTGGTTCTCGGCGGGCGGCTTCGACGGCTGGGGCGAAGGCGCGGGCGGCATCCTCGACGGCGTGAAGTCGCTGCTGCTGCCCGCGCTGTCGCTGGCGGTGGTGCAGGCCGCGATCCTGGCGCGCATCACGCGCTCGGCCGTGCTCGAGGTCATGCGCGAGGACTTCGTGCGCACCGCCCGCGCCAAGGGCGTGAGCCAGCGCGCCGTGCTGTGGCTGCATGTGCTGCGCAATGCGCTGATCCCGGTCATCACGGTGATGGGCATGCAGTTCTCCGAACTGCTGGCCGGCACCATCGTGGTGGAGAACGTGTTCTACCTGCCCGGCCTGGGCCGCCTGATCTTCCAGGCCATCAGCAACCGCGACCTGGTCGTGGTGCGCAACTGCGTGATGCTGCTGGCCGCCTTCGTGGTGATCGTCAACTTCGTGGTCGACGTGCTCTATGCCGTGATCGACCCGCGCATCAAGGCTTCCGACATATGAGCAGCGCCGGCATTCCCGCGGCCACGCCCCCCGCCGCCGGCCGCCCTGCGAGCCGGCACGGCTTCTGGCAGCGCGCGCTGCGCCACCGCAGCTTCATGATCGGCGGCGTGCTCACGCTGGCGCTGATCGTGGCGGCCGCGCTGTCCTTCGTGTGGACGCCCTGGTCGCCCTACGACATGGACATGGCCAACAAGCTGGCCGGACCGTCGGCCCAGCACTGGCTGGGCACGGACGCCTTCGGCCGCGACGTGGCCTCGCTGCTGCTGGTGGGGGCGCGGGCCTCGATCCTGGTGGGCATCATCGCGGTGGGCATCGGGCTGGTGGCCGGCACGGGGCTGGGCCTGCTCGCGGCGGCGAAGCGTGGCTGGGTCGAGGAGGCCATCATGCGCCTGACCGACTTCTCGCTGGCCTTCCCGGCGATCCTGCTGGCGATCATGCTAACGGCCGTGTTCGGCGCGGGCATCGTCAACGCCATCATCGCCATCGGCATCTACAACATCCCGATCTTTGCGCGCATCACGCGCGCCTCGGCCAATGCCGTGTGGTCGCGCGAGTACATCGCGGCGGCGCAGGCCTGCGGCAAGGGGCCGTTCGCGATCACGGTGCAGCACGTGCTGCCCAACATCTCGGCGGTGCTGATCGTGCAGATCACCATCCGCTTCGCCATCGCCATCCTGGCCGAGGCGGCGCTGTCGTACCTGGGGCTTGGCACGCAGCCGCCGCAGCCCTCGTGGGGCCGCATGCTGAGCGAGGCGCAGACGCTGATGTTCCAGCAGCCGCTGCTGGCGGTGTGGCCCGGCGCGGCCATCGCCATGGCGGTGCTCGGCCTGAACCTGATGGGCGACGGCCTGCGCGACCTGCTCGACCCCCGCCTGGCCCGCGCCCGATGAACCGCATTCCTTCCGCCTCCCTTTACGCGCCCGGCCTGCACCGGGCGGCGCGCTGACCATGGCCCTGCTCGACGTCAACGACCTGCACATCGGCCTGCAGACCCACCGCGGCCCGGCCGAGGCGGTGCGCGGCATTTCCTTCTCGCTGGAGCGTGGCGAAACGCTGGGCATCGTCGGCGAATCCGGCTGCGGCAAGTCCATCACCGTGATGGCGCTGATGGGCCTGCTGCCCAACACGGCCCGCGTGACGGGCAGCATCCGCTTCGACGGCCAGGAACTCGTGGGCCTGCCCGAGAAGGCGCTGTGCGACATCCGCGGCAACCGCATCGGCATGGTGTTCCAGGAGCCGATGACGGCGCTGAACCCGGTGCACACCATCGCCCGCCAGGTGGGCGAGCCGCTGCGGCTGCACCGCGGCCTGTCGAAGGCCGACGCGCGCAAGGAAGTGCTGGCCCTGCTCGACCGCGTGGGCATTCCCGACGCGGCCTCGCGGCTGGACGCGTACCCGCACCAGTTCTCCGGCGGCCAGCGCCAGCGCATCGGCATCGCCATGGCGCTGGCCTGCGGGCCCGACCTGCTGATCGCCGACGAACCCACCACCGCGCTGGACGTGACCATCCAGAAGCAGATCCTCGACCTGATCCAGGACCTGGTGAAGGAGCGCGGCATGGGCCTGATCCTGATCTCGCACGACCTGGGCGTGATCGCCAACAACGTCCAGCGCATGCTGGTGATGTACGGCGGCAGCGTGGTCGAGAGCGGACCGACGACCTCGGTGTTCGCGGCCAAGGCGCATCCCTACACCCAGGGCCTGTTCGCGGCCCGGCCGGTGCTGGGCGCGCCGCGCGGCGGCCGGTTGGCCACCATCCGCGGCAGCGTGCCCGAGCTGGTTGACCTGCCGGCCGGCTGCCCGTTCGCCGGCCGGTGCAGCTTCACCGAAGACTATTGCCACACGACGCCGGTGCCGCCCACGCAGTTGCCGGGCGACCATGCGGTGCGCTGCCTGCGGCTGGAGGCCGTTGCCGCGGCCGCGGCCGAAGGAGCCACCGCATGAGCGCGCGCCAAGCCCTCACCACGCGCGCAGACGCAGCCGCCGCCATGCGCGACGCTTCCCTCCTCTCCAGGGCCTTCCGATGAGCACCCCGCCCCTGCTGAAGGTCACCGACCTGGTCCGCCACTACGCGCTGCCGCGCGAGAAGCTCTTCTCGCCGCCCCCCACCGTCAAGGCCCTCAATGGCGTGAGCTTCGAGGTGCAGGCCGGACGCAGCCTGGGCATCGTGGGCGAATCGGGCTCGGGCAAGTCCACCATCGCCCGGCTGGTGATGGGGCTGGACAAGCCCACGGCCGGCCGCATCGAGCTGCTCGGCCGCGACCTGAACCGGTTGTCGGCCGCCGAGCTGCGCACCGCGCGCCGCGACTTCCAGATGGTGTTCCAGGACCCGTACGGCTCGCTCGACCCACGCCAGACCGTGGGCCGCATCGTGGCCGAGCCGCTGGACGCGCTCGCCAACGCCTCGCGCGCCGAGCAGCGCGAGCGCGCCGCCGAGTCGCTGGCCGCCGTGGGCCTGCGCAGCACCGACATCGACAAGTACCCGCACGAGTTCTCGGGCGGCCAGCGCCAGCGCATCGCCATCGCCCGCGCCCTCATCACCCGGCCCAAGCTCATCGTGGCCGACGAGCCGGTGAGCGCGCTTGATGTGTCGGTGCAGGCCCAGGTGCTCAACCTCATGCAGGACCTGCAGCAGCAGTTCGGCGTGAGCTACCTGCTCATCAGCCACGATCTGGCCGTCGTCAACCACCTGTGCGACGACGTCTGCGTGGTGCTCAAGGGCCGCATCGTCGAGCAGGGGCCGCCCGAGCGGCTGTTCCGCGAGGCGGAGCATCCGTACACCCGCGGCCTGCTGGAGGCGGTGCAGCATGCGCCCTCCGGCGATGTGCTGCACGCGGCCTGAAAGCCGCTCCAGAGTTGGGCCACAATGGCCCGCGCCGAGGGGCCGCCGGCCGCTCGAGACCCGTTTCCGTCAGCCTTTTCGGAGATCACCTCATGTTGAATCGTCGCACCCTCCTGGTCACCGGCAGCGCCTCTGTCGCGCTGGCCAGCCCCCTCGCCTCGCTGGCCCAGAGCCGCAAGGACACCATGGTGCTGGGCATGACGCTGGAGCCGCCGGGCCTGGACCCGACCGCCGGCGCCGCCTCGGCCATCGGCGAAGTCGTGCTCTACAACGTCCTGGAAACGCTCACCAAGATCAATGCCGACGGCAGCGTGTCGCCCCTGCTGGCCGAGAGCTGGGAAGTCTCGCCCGACCTCAAGACCTACACCTTCAAGCTGCGCCGCGGCGTGAAGTTCAGCAACGGCGAGCCCTTCAACGCGCAGACCGTCAAGTTCGCCTTCGACCGTGCCGGTGGCGAGAAGAGCACCAACAAGGACAAGCGCACCTTCGCCGCCATCAGCACGCAGGCGGTGGACGAGTACACCGTGGTGCTGATCAACAAAGAGATCGACCCCGACCTGCCCTTCGTGCTGGGCCAGGCCACGGCCGTGATCGTCGAGCCCAAGAGCGCCGACGGCAACGCCGCCAAGCCCGTGGGCACCGGCCCCTACAAGCTGGACGCCTGGGCCAAGGGCTCGACGCTGACGCTGAGCAAGTGGGACGGCTTCCGCGACCCCAAGCTGGCCAAGCTCAACAAGATCGTCTTCCGCTTCATCTCCGACCCGGCCGCGCAGGCCGCCTCGCTGATGGCCGGCGACGTGGACGCCTTCCCGCGCATCGCCACGCGCGTGGTGCCGCAGTTCAAGGCCAACCCGCAGTTCCAGGTGATCCTGGGCGGCTCGCGCGCCAAGACCATCGTGGCCATCAACAGCAAGAAGAAGCCGCTGGACGACGTGCGCGTGCGCCGCGCCATCCTGGCCGCCATCGACCGCAAGGCCTTCATCGACGGCGCGGCCGACGGCTTCGGCACGCCCATCGGCAGCCACTACGTGCCCGGCGCGCCCGGCTATGTGGACACCACCGGCATCAACCCCTACGACCCCGAGAAGGCCAAGAAGCTGCTGGCCGAGGCCGGCGTCAAGCTGCCGCTGGAACTCACCATGACGCTGCCGCCCCCGCCCTATGCCCGCCAGGGCGGCGAGGTGGTCGTGGCCCAGTTGGCCAAGGTAGGCATCAACGTCAAGACGCAGAACGTCGAGTGGGCCCAGTGGCTCAGCCAGACCTACGGCGGCGGCCACAACTACGACCTGTCCATCATTTCGCACGTCGAGCCCTTCGACCTGGGCAACTATTCCAAGCCCGACTACTACTGGGGCTACGACAACAAGGCCTTCACCCAGCTCTACGACAAGATCAAGACGACGGGCGACGCCAAGGAGCGCAACAAGCTGCTGGGCGACGCGCAGAAGCTGCTGGCCCAGGACGCGGCCAACGGCTTCATGTACCAGCCGCAGTTCCCGGTGATCGCCAAGAAGAGCGTGAAGGGCCTGTGGACGCAGATGCCCATCTTCTGCAACGACCTGGCCGCGCTGCACTGGGGCTGATGCCTGGTTGAAGAGGCGGCGGCAGAATGGATGCATGCCCGCCGCCTCCAACTTGCCCGCCGATCCGTTCGGCAATCCGATCAGCGTCAGCGACAGCACCAGCCGACGGCTGATCGACAACTTCGCCTCTGGCTTCCTGGCCTGCGAATCCAAGGCGGCCAACCTGGTCACCGAAGGCCACGACGACGACGCGCCGCTCTTCCAGGCCTATGCGGCGGCCCTGCAGATGTTCGCGGAGACGGGCGATGCGCCCGCCGCCGCCCGGCCCCACATCGAGCGCGCGCGGGCGGGTGCCGCCGGCGTCACGCAACGCGAACGGCGCTTCATCGAGGCCGTGGCCGCCTGGGTGGAGGGCGACATGCGCCGCGCGGTGCAGTTGCACGAGGAACAGGCCCGCGACTTCCCGCGCGACCTGGTCTCGGTCAAGCTGGGCCAGTACCACTGCTTCAACCTGGGCGACTGCGCCGGCATGCTGCGGCTCGGCCTGGCCGCCCTGCCGCATGCGGCCGACGTGGCACAGGTTCATGGCATGGTGGCCTTCGGCTTCGAGCAATGCCATCGCCTGCGCGAGGCCGAGGCCAGCGCCCGCCGCGCCATCGCCCTGCAGCGCAAGGAGCCCTGGGCCCACCATGCGCTGGCGCACGTCATGCTCACCGAAGGCCGGCTGCGCGAAGGCCTGGCCTTCATGGAGGACGTGAGCGAGACCTGGACGGGCCTGAACTCCTTCATGGTCACGCACAACTGGTGGCACCTGGCGCTGTTCCTGATCGACCTGGGCCGTGCCGACGAGGCGCTGGCCGTGCATGACCGGCATTGCTGGGGCGTGGCCAAGGCCTATTCGCAGGATCAGATCGGCGCCGTGTCGCTGCTCGCGCGGCTCGAACTGGCCGGCCAGGACGTGGGCGAGCGCTGGACCGAACTGGGCACCTACCTCGCCGAGCACACGCAGGACCAGGTGCTGCCCTTCCTCGACCTGCAGTACCTCTACGGCCTGGCCCGCGCTGCCCGGCCAGAGGCCGACGCCCTGCTGGCGCGCATCGAGGCCTTCGCGCCCCAGGCGCCGGAAGCCAGCCGCCATGCCTGGCAAAAGGTCTGCGTGCCCGCGGCCCATGGCCTGGTGGCCCATGCGCGCGGCGACTTCAAGAAGGCGGCCGAGGCACTGGGCACTGCGCTGCCGCGCATGATCGAGATCGGCGGCAGCCATGCGCAGCGCGACCTCTTCGGCCAGATCCATGTCGATGCGCTGGTGCGCAGCGGCGAAGCCCGCCACCTGGCGCAGGCGCTGGACGTGGTGCAGCCGCAGCGCAACGGCCAGCCGGAATCGCTGCGGCTGGCGCGGCTGGCCGATACGATCCACGCCGGCCTGGGGCTGCCGCCGGTGGCGCACTGAGCACGCGGCCGCTGCAACGGCGTGTGCGACACGCCGTCGGCGTGCGCTGCTGGCGCCGCGCCTCCATCGGCCCCTGCCCCCGCATCCCTCTCATCGTCTTCGGCCTCCGCCCTTCCATGACCACGCCCGTCCCGCATTTCACCGAGCCGACGACCCACTACTGGCAGCAACTGCTGCCGGCCGACGCCGCACCGGCGCCCACGCCGCCGTGGCGCCACGGCGTGCCCGCCACGCTGCCGGACGGCCGGGTGCTGGTGCTGCCCATCCGCCAGATGGCCGACGACCCGGGCCTGGCGGTCGCCTCCTTCCTGTGCAACCAGGCCTCGCTGGACGTGGTGGATGAACTCAGCCGCCTGCTGGCCGAGCGCCTGGCACCGCTGGCACCCGAGGTCGTGATCGGCCTGCCCACGCTGGGCCTGACCTTCGCGCCGCTGGTGGCCCGCCACCTGGGCCACGCGCGGTACGTACCGCTCGGCTACTCGCGCAAGTTCTGGTACGACGAGGCGCTGTCGGGGGCGGTGCAGTCGATCACCACGCCGACAGGCGGCAAGCGCGTCTACCTCGACCCGCACCTGCTGCCGCTGGTGCAGGGCAAGCGCGCCGTGGTGGTGGACGATGCGGTGAGCAGCGGCCGCACCCTGCTGGCGCCCTGGACCATGCTGGAGTCCATCGGCGTGCAGGTGGCGGCGGTGGGCGTGGCGATGCGCCAGGGCAACCGGTGGCGCGACACGCTGGGGCCGGAGCGCGTCGCCCGCGTGGTCGGCGTGTTCGAAAGCCCGCTGCTGCGCGCCACCGACGAGGGCTGGGTGCCGCGGGACTGAGCGCCCGCGGAGCCCGCCTGGGCATCGCGGCCGCCGCTCCGCTGCCAAGGTGGTACGCAAACTGCTTGAAGCAGCCGCATCACCCTTCCGTATCCCTTTTCGTATACGTTCTGGTGCATGCAGCGGCTCGCGCCCCGGCCGCGCTGCTGCCGCGCCAGGGTGTGCGATGGAGTCCCGCATGTCCCAACCCGCCCCGACCACTCGCCCGCACGCGCCTGCAGGCACTCTCACCCGCCGCAGCTGGCTGCAGGCCGCCGCCGCGGCCGGCGCCACCATTTCGGCCCCGGTCCTGGCGCAGACCCGCGCCATCAGCATCACCCTGCCGTGGGTGGTCAACGGCTCCAACTACTGGCCGATGGTCGGCAAGGAACTGGGCTTCTTCAAGAAGCGCGGCATCGACCTGACCGTGTCGCGCGGCAACGGTTCGGTGGCCGCGGCCCAGGCCGTGGCCAACAAGCAGTTCGACATGGGCGTCGTGTTCTTTGGCGGCACCCTGGTCAACATGGCGCGCGGCCTGCCGCTGCAGGCACTGGCCACCGTGGGCTACGACTCGCTGATGGGCAACCTGGTGCTGGCCGACTCGCCGATCCGCGGCCCCAAGGACTTCGAAGGCAAGCGCGTCGGCACCGTCGCCACGTCGGCCGAGTCGCCCTACTGGGCCGCCTACGCCGCCAAGACCGGCATCGACCTCGCCAAGGTCACGCGCCAGCAGCTCGATGCGCGGCTGATCGAACGCGCGCTCATGGACAAGCAGGTCGACGCCATCACGGCCATCGGCTCGTCCAGCATCCCCGTGCTCGACTCCCTGGGCGTCAAGACCCGCTTCATCCCCTGGTCCGCCGCCGGCATCGAGCTGTATGCGGCCCAGGTCATCGCCCGCACCGAGACCATCCAGGCCGACCCGGGGCTGTGCCAGGCGATGGTCGACGGCATCCTCGAATCGGTGGTCTACACGCTCAAGAAGCCGGAGGAATCGCTGGAGATCCTGTTCAAGGCCCAGCCCGAGATCGCCTTGACCAAGGGCGGCAAGGAGAACGCCCGCCTGTCGCAGGGCCTGGCCCAGGCCACCATGGTGGCGCCCGAGGCCATCGAGCACGGCATGGGCTACAGCAGCATTCCCAAGCTGGCCGGCATGATCTCGCTGGCCGCGCGCGCCGGGGCACTCAAGGCCGATGCCAAGCCGCTGGTGCCCGAAGACCTGGCCACCAACCGCTTCGCCGGCCGCATCAAGCTGAGCGCCGCCGAATGGGATGCGGTGCGGCGCAACGTGGCGCCCTACGCCAAGCTGGTGGGCATGGCCTGATGGCCGCGCAGGCCAGGGCGATCACGCTGCCGACCCTGCCGGAGCCGCTGGAGGCCTGCGCCTCGCAGACGGCGCTGGTGGTGATCGACATGCAGAACGGCTACCTGTCGCCCGGCGGCTACCTGGACCTGGCCGGCTTCGATGTCAGCGGCACGCCGCCGGTGATCGAACGTGCGGCGCAGGTGCTGCAGGCGGCACGCCGCGCGGGGCTCATGGTGGTCCATGCGCAGAACGGCTGGAGCCCCTCGCTGGCCGAAGCAGGGCCACGCCGCTCGCCGATGTGGCACAAGTCCAATCCGCTCAAGTACATGCGCGCCCATCCCGGCAGCCAGTTGCTGATCCGCGGCACCTGGGACCATGCGATCGTCGAAGCCCTCCAGCCGCTGCCGCACGAGCCCGTGGTGCACAAACCCCGCTACAGCGCCTTCGCCGGCACGAACCTGGAGATGATGCTGCGGGCGCATGGCATCACCACCCTGGTCTTCGTCGGGGTCAACACCAATGTGTGCGTCGAGACCGCCGTGCGCGATGCCTTCCACCGCGAGTTCTTCGCCGTGATGGTCGCCGACGCCACGCTGCAGGCCGGCCCGCCGTCCGTCTATGAATCCAGCGTGTTCAACATCCAGAAGTTCTTCGGCTGGACCGCCACGACCGCCGACATGGTGGCTTTCCTGGAGGGTCTGGCGGCGCCGGGCGCCGAGGCCATCGCCCCATGACAGCACCGTTGCGCCGCATCGTCCTGCCCCTGGCCTTTGCCCTGGTCACCCTGCTGGCCTGGGAGGCCGCGGTGCGCGTCTTCGCCATCCGCGAGGTGCTGCTGCCGGCGCCCAGCGCCGTCGCCGCGCGGCTGGTCGACACCTTTCCGCTGCTCATGCACCATGCCTGGCCCACCGTGTGGGAAAGCGTGGCCGGCTTCGCCATCGCATCGGTGCTGGGCGTGGCGCTGGCCGCCCTGCTCAGCGCATCGGCGCTGATGCGCGACATGCTCTATCCCAACGTGGTGCTGTTCCAGCTCATCCCCAAGATCGCGCTGGCGCCGCTGTTCATCGTATGGCTGGGCATCGGCTTCCAGTCGCGGCTGACCTTCTCGGTGTTCATCAGCTTCTTTCCGGTGGTGATCGCCACGCTCGCGGGGCTGGACCATGTGGACCGGTCGCTGCTGCGGCTGTGCCGGGCGCTCACCGCGTCGAGCTGGCAGGTCTTCGCCTGGGTGCGGTTGCCGCATGCGCTGCCCTACGTGTTCAGCGGCATGAAGATCGCGACCACCTTCGCCATCATCGGCGTGGTGGTGGGCGAGTTCATCACCTCGCAGGCGGGGCTGGGCTACCTGGTGCTGTTCGCCTCGGCCCAGGCCGACACCGCGCTCATCCTGGCGGCCATCCTGGTGCTGTGCTTCTTCGGCCTGGCCTTCTATGGCCTGGTGGCGATGCTGGAGCGCTGGACCCAGCGCCGCTTCGGTGGCTGATGCCATGACCATGACCCCGAACGCACCCTCCTGGCTGCTCCCGCGCAGCACAGCCCCCGACCGCACGGCGAGCTACCTCAGCGTGCAGGACGCCGGCAAGACCTACGACGGCCGCAGCGGCGCCGTGCAGGCCGTCGCGCATGCCGACTTCGACATCGACGAGGGCGACTTCGTCAGCCTGGTCGGCCCGAGCGGCTGCGGCAAGAGCACGCTGATGTCCATGATCGGCGGGCTGGAAGCGCCCAGTGCCGGCCGCATCCGCGTCGGCGGCACGCCCGTGGACGGTCCGCGGCGCGACTTCGGCTACGTGTTCCAGGACGCGACCCTGCTGCCCTGGAAGAGCGTGCTAGACAACGTGCTCTTTCCCATCCGGGCGCACCGGCGTCCGGTGGCCGAGTTCCGGCCCGAAGCGGAGCGGCTGCTGCGCCTGACCGGCCTGTGGGACTTCCGCGACAAGCGCCCGGCCGAACTCTCCGGCGGCATGCGCCAGCGCGTGGCCATCTGCCGCGGCCTCATCCACGACCCGCGGCTGCTGCTGATGGACGAGCCCTTCTCGGCCCTGGACGCCATCACCCGCGACGACATGAACCTGGCGCTGGCCCGCCTGTGGGACCAGCAGCAGCGCCGCACCGCCGTCTTCATCACCCACAGCATCCGCGAGGCCGTGCTGCTGTCCGACCGGGTGCTGGTGATGAACGCGCGGCCCTCGCGCATCGTGGCCGACATCCGCGTGCCGCTCGCGCGGCCACGGCATGCAGGGCTGCAGGAAGACCCGGTGTTCAACCAGATCTGCGCCTTCGTGCGCGACAGGATCCACGAGGGCCATGGCGAGCGCCAGGCCTGAGGCCGTGGCGCTCGCGCCAGCCGCAGAGAGCCCGCTGGCCCGCCTGGTGCGCGAGCGCCTGGGCACCGCGGGTGCACGGCCGACCACCGACGACATCGTGCATGTGCTGCACCAGGCCATCGTGCGCGGCCTGCTGGCGCCCGGGCGCGCACTGCGCCAGGACGAGCTGGCCGCCCTGTTCCACGTCAGCAAGATCCCGGTGCGGGAGGCACTGCGCACGCTCGAAGCGCAGGGCTTCGTCGAACTGCAGCTCAACCGCGGCGCCCTCGTCAAGGCGCCGACCCTGGCGCAGTTGCGCGACGCCTTCGAGCTGCGGCTGATGATCGAGCCGCACCTCATGCGCACGGCGGCGGCAGGGCTCACACCCACGATGCTGGACCAGGCCGAGTCGCTGATCCGGGACATGGACGTAGCCACGGACGCCTGGCGCTTCAGCGACTGCAACAGCCGCTTCCACGAACTGCTCTATGCGCCGGCCGAGCTGCCACTGTCGCGCAACATCCTGGCCATGCTGCAGGGGCACATCCAGCGCATGTCCTTCATGCAGCTGTCCCTGGCCGGCTTCAACCGCAGCTCCAACGAGGACCACCGCGTCATCGTGGCGGCCTGCCGCCGCGACGACGCCGAAGGCGCCGCCCGGGCCGTGGCCGCGCATGTGCAGAGCGTGCGCGACATCGTGCTGGGGCTCTACCTTCGCCATCACGCCGAAGAGGGCTGAAGCCGTGGGCGCCTGGCCGCTCCTACACTCGGCGCCCCATGAACGCCGCCACGCCGCCCGCCCTGCCCCAGGTCCGCGAACTCTTCGCGCGGATGCAGCGCCGGGCGGCCGAAGCGGGCGTGCCGCTGCGCCCACCGCCGCCCGAGCCCACCACCTGCTGCGGCCGCGGCTGCAACGGCTGCGTGTGGGACGGCTTCTATGCCGCTGCCGACTGGTGGATGGAAGACGCGCAGGAGGCGCTCACGGCCGCGAAGGCCACAGGCAGCGATCAGCGCAGGTAGGCCTGCACCAGCGACACCCAGTAGCTCGCCGTGCTGGGCAGGATCTCGTCGTTGAAGTCGTAGCCCGTGTTGTGCACCATGCACCCCGGCCCGTTGCCCGGCGTGCCGTCGCCGTTCCCCACGATGAAGTAGCAGCCTGGCACTGCATTGAGCATGAAGGCGAAGTCGTCGCTGGCCTGCAGCGGCGCCATGTCCGCGATCAGCGCCCGCTCGCCCATGGTCTGCAGTGCCACCTCGCGGGCGAACGCGGCGGCTCCGGCATCGTTGACGCAGGGCGGCATCTTCCACTGATAGTCGACCTTGGCGGTGGCACCGTGCACCGCCGCCTGTGCGGGCGCCATGGCCGTGATGCGGTCGCGCAGCAGCGCCCGCACCTCGGGCCGCCGCGCGCGGATGGTGAGCTTGAGCTCGGCCGTGTTGGGAATCACGTTGGGTGCCTGCCCCGCGTGCACCGAACCCACGGTGACCACCGCCATGTCGTTCGGGTCCACCTCGCGCGAGACCAGCGTCTGCAGCGCCAGGATGAGGTGCGCCGCCACGACCACCGGGTCCACCGTGGTGTGCGGCATGGCGCCATGGCCGCCCTTGCCCTCGATGGTGATGACGGCCGTGTCGGACGAGCTGTAGATCGGCCCCGCCAGGAATCCAAAGCGCCCGGCCGGAAAGCCCGGCTCGTTGTGGTACGCATAGACGGCGTCGCAGGGAAAGCGTTCGAACAGGCCTTCCTCGACCATGCGCCTGGCGCCCATCAGGCCTTCCTCGGCAGGCTGGAAGATGAGGTTGAGCGTGCCCTCGAAAGCCCGGCTCGCGGCCAGCACCTGCGCCGCCGCCAGCAGCGTGGCGGTGTGGCCGTCGTGGCCGCAGGCATGCATGCGTCCGGGCTGGCGGCTGGCCCAGGGCAGGCCGGTGGTCTCGGTCATGGGCAGCGCATCCATGTCGGCACGCAGGCCCAGGCGCTTGCCACCCGCACCCACCGTCAGCGTGCCCACCACGCCGGTACCGCCCAGGCCGCGGTGCACGGTGTAGCCCCAGCGCGCGAGGCGCTCGGCCACCAGTGCGCTGGTCTGCTCTTCCTCGTAGCCCAGCTCGGGGTTGGCATGGATCTGCCGGCGCAGGCCCACCATGTCGTCGAGGTGGGCGGCGATGCCGGGATGGATGGGGACGTCGATCATGCGAAGGGTCTTGCAGTTGCCATGCCACACGGCGACGGGCAGGCGCCGGTCAGCCGAAGGCGCGCATTCTGCGCCGCTGCGCCAGCCCCCGGCAAATGGCCCTGAACTTGCTATAAACAGTGCCCTCCCGGCCTGCCCAGAACCCACAACACCATGGCACCCTCCGACCTCCTTCCTTCCCTCACCCGCCGCCAGCTCGGCCTGGGCGCCATCGCCCTGGCCGGCGGGCTGGCCGCGGGTCCGCGCGCCTGGGCCGCCACCGGCAAGGGCACGGCCGTGCTGGGCATCGATGCCGATCCACCCACGCTCAACCTGGGCACCACCACCGACTTCGCGGCCGGCGACGTGTCGGCCAAGATCCTCGAAGGGCTGGTCTGGCTGGACCAGCAATACAACCCGCAGCCCTCGCTGGCCACGGCCTGGACCGTCTCGCCCGACGGCAAGACCTACCGCTTCACGCTGCGCAAGGGCGTCAAGTGGCACGACGGCCGCGACTTCAGCAGCGCCGACGTGCGCTTCTCGCTGACCGAGATCGTGGGCAAGCTGCATCCGCGTGCGGCGCCGGTGTTCAAGAACCTGGGCGTGGAGGTCGAGGCACCCGATGCCTCCACCGTCGTCATCAAGCTGCAGAAGCCCTATGCGCCCTTCCTGTCGCAGATGACGGTGTTCGACGCACCCATCCTGCCCAGGCACCTGTACGAGAACGGCAACGTCGGCACCAACCCCGCCAACCAGAAGCCGGTGGGCACGGGCCCCTTCAAGTTCAGCGAATGGAAGCGCGGCTCCACCCTGACGCTGGTGCGCAACGACCAGTACTGGGACGCCGGCAAGCCCTACCTGCAGAGCCTGATCTTCCAGGTCATTCCGCAGGCGGCCAACCGCGTGCCGGCGCTGCAGACGGGCGAGATCGACGGGCTGCTGGACTTCTATACGCCCAAGCCCGAGGTGCCGCGCATCCTGGCCGACAAGGGCCTGTCCACGCGCCGCGGCGTCAACATCCCGGCCATCTACTTCCTGATGTTCAACACGCAGTCGCCGCTGCTGTCGAAGGTGGAGGCACGCCATGCGCTGGCCTTCGCCATCGACCGGCCGCGGCTGGTCAAGCAGGTGATGAACGGCATCGCCCGGCCGGGCGCCGGCGCCTTCGGCGACGGCTTCAAGTGGCTGATGAACGACGAGGTGGGCTACGACCGCAAGTACCCGCTCAACCCGGCCAAGGCCAAGGCCCTGCTCGACAAGCTGGGCGTCAAGCCCGGCACGACCACGCTGCGCATGCCCTTCGACGCCGGCCGCGCACAGATGCGGGCGCAGGCCCAGATCATCCAGGACAACCTGCGCCAGATCGGCCTGGAGGTGAAACTGGAGCCCCTGGAGCGCTCGGTGTACTACGACCGCGTGTTCGCCAAGCGCGACTTCGACATGACGCTGGCCTCGTACTTCTCGGCCGGCGACCCGGCTATCGGCTACACGCGGCTGTACACCACCTACACCGGCACGGCGCCCAACACCAACGCCAGCGGCTATTCCAACCCCAAGGTGGATGCGCTGCTGGCCGAGGCCGCCACCTCGGTGGACCGCGCCCAGCGTGCCCGCGACTACCAGGCGCTGCAGGTGATCCTGAACGAGGACCTGCCCTCGCTGGTGCTGTTCGACGAGGAGACGGTGGACACCGCCTCGAAGAAGCTCAGCGGCGTCTTCCCCGCGCTGGACGCCCGCGACCAGTGGGCCGGCGTGCGCCGCGCCGACTGAGCGCGGCCCGCCAGCCCGATGGGACGCTTCATCCTGCGCCGCCTGCTGCAGGCGGTGCCGCTGCTGCTCGCGGTGGTGGTGCTCAACTTCCTGCTGATCGCCTTCACGCCCGGCGACCCGATCACGCTGCTGGTCGGCGACTTTCCGGCGCCGCCCGAATACCTTGCGCAGATGCGCCACGACTACGGCCTGGACAAGCCCGTGTGGATGCAGCTGCTGCACTACCTGGGCAAGGTGCTGCAGGGCGATTTCGGCTATTCCTTCGCCAACCAGCAGCCGGTGGCCAGCCTGATCCTGGAGCGGCTGGGCGCCACGCTAGAGCTCACGCTCACCGCGCTGGGACTCGCCAGCGTGCTGGGCGTCGCCTTCGGCGTGCTGGCGGCCCGGGCGCGCGGCGGGCCGGCCGATTCCGTGGTCCAGGCCGCATCGTCGGCCGGTTATGCGGTGCCGGACTTCTGGCTCGGCCAGTTGCTGATCCTGGCCTTCGCCATCGGGCTGGGCTGGCTGCCTTCGCAGGGCTACAACCCGGTGCGCGGCGTGGCGCCGGGCTGGGAAGGCTTCGTGCAGCACCTGCGCTACCTGCTGCTGCCGGCCCTGGCGCTGTCGATGCGCTACCTCACGCTCATCACCCGCATCACGCGCGCCTCGATGCTGGAGGTGATGAATGCCGACTACATCCTGGCCGCCCGCGCCCGCGGCAGTGCCGAATGGCAGGTGGTGCTGGGCCATGCGCTGCGCAACGCGGCGGCGCCGGTGCTCACCGTGATTGGCTACAACCTCGGCTTCGTGCTGGCCGGCTCGGCGCTGATCGAGGCCGTGTTCGCCTGGCCGGGCATTGGCCGCCTGCTCTACGAATCCATCGCCAAGCGCGACTATCCGGTGATGCTGGCGATCCTGCTGATGGTGTCGGTGACGGTGGTGCTGGCCAACCTGCTGACGGACATCCTGCATCGCCTGCTGGACCCGCGCCTGGAACGCACCTGAGATGAAGCAGCTCGACCGAAGCGCGGCCTCGAGCCTCTCTCCCCTCGCGGGAGAGGGGTTGGGGAGAGGGGGTGTGCCCATGCCCGCAGCCTCGCGCTATGCCAGCGCCGCCGCCCCCTCTCCCCCGCCCTCTCCCGCGAGGGGAGAGGGAGCAATGCCGTGCTCTTGCGCTGTCATGGCGAGACGACGATGACCTCCTCCTCTTCTCCTTCCTTGCCGCTGGCGAACGAGCCCGCGGTGGGCACGGCCTTCCAGCATGCCGGCTTCTGGCGCCGGCTGCTGCGCCGGCCCGGCAGCCGGCTCGCACTCGCCTGGCTGGTGCTGCTGCTGGCCACGGCGATCCTGGCGCCCTGGGTGGGCCGGGTCGATCCGCTCTCGGGCGGCGGCGATGCGCTGCTCCCCCCACTGTCCGCCGGCCACTGGCTGGGCACCGACGACCTGGGCCGCGACGTCTGGGCGCGGGTGGTGCACGGCTCGCGCATCTCGCTGATCGTGGGCGTGGCCAGCGCGCTGCTCGCGGTGGCCGTCGGCGTCGTCGTGGGCGCGCTGGCCGGCTACTTCGGCGGGCTGCTGGATGCGGTGCTCATGCGCACGGCCGAGTTCTTTCAGACCCTGCCGCGCTTCGTGGTGGCGCTGATCGTCATCGCGCTCTACGGCACCAGCGTCGCCAAGATGGTGATGGTGATCGCCGCGCTCTCGTGGCCGCAACTGGCGCGCGTGGTGCGGGCGTCGGTGGCGAGCCTGCGGCAGTCGCAGTTCGTGGAGGCGGCGCGCGTGGCGGGCATGGGCCATGGCGGCATCATCCTGCGCGAGATCCTGCCCAACGTGGCCGCGCCCATCATCGTGCTCGGCTCGCTGGACATCGCCATGGCCATCCTGATCGAGGCCAGCCTGAGCTTCTTCGGCCTGGGCGATCCGAACCTCGTCTCCTGGGGCACCATGCTCAACGAGGCCCAGCAGTACCTGCGCGATGCGTGGTGGATGTCGGTCTTCCCGGGCCTGGCCATTGCGCTCACCGTGCTCGGCTTCAACCTGATGGGCGACGCCCTGAACGATGCGCTCAATCCGCGCGGGGAGTCCTTCCGATGAATGGCACATCCTCCTCCGCGATGTTCGGCAGCGATCCGCAAAGCGCGTCGGCCGAGCCGCCACTGCTCGACGTGCGCGGCCTGTCGGTCGACGTGGGCCGCGGTACGCAGGCGCTGCGCGTGGTGCGCGATGTGAGCTTCACCGTGCGCCGCGGCGAGGCCGTGGGCCTGGTGGGCGAGTCCGGCTCGGGCAAGTCGATGACGGCCTTCGCGCTGATGAACCTCTTTCCCTCGCCGCTGGCCCGCGTGGCCGGGGGCGAGGTGCGGCTGCAGGGCCGCGACCTGCGTGGCCTGGACGCGGAATCGCTGCGGCAGGTGCGCGGCGCGGGCATCGGCATGGTCTTCCAGGACCCGACCAGCTACCTCGACCCGCTGATCCCCGTCGGCCGCCAGATCGCCGAGCCGCTGCGCGCCCACGGCCGCACCGACGGGCTCGACGCCCGCGTGCGCGAGCTGATCGAGCTGATGGAGTTGCCCCAGCCTGCACAGACCGCGCGCAAGTACCCGCACGAGCTGTCGGGCGGCCAGCGCCAGCGCATCCTGATCGCGGCGGCACTGGCCATGCGGCCCGCCCTGCTGATCGCCGACGAGCCCACCACCGCGCTCGACGTGACGGTGCAGGCTGGCATCCTGCAACTGCTGGCGCGGCTGCGGCGCGAGCTGGACCTGGGCATCCTGCTCATCACCCACGACCTGGGCGTGGTGGCCGAGACCTGCCAGCGCGTCAACGTGATGTACGCTGGCGAGATCGTCGAGCAGGAGGCCGTCGGCCCGCTGTTCGCCGCACCGCGCCACCCCTACACGCAGGGGCTGCTGGGCAGCATCCTGACGCCGCGCTCGCGGGCGCATTCGCTGTTCTCCATTCCGGGCGCGGTGCCCATCGCCGGGCGCTGGCCGACGGGCTGCCGCTTCCATCCGCGCTGCCCCATCGCGCGCCCCGGTCTGTGCGACGTGCAACCGCCGGCGCTGCTGGGCAGCGGCATGGGCGAAGGCGCGGACCGCTGCCACCTGAGTGCCGAGCGTGGCAGCGCCAATGCGTGGCGCTCGGTGGAGGCTGGCGCATGAGCATCCGCACGACCGCGCCGAGCCGCGCTCCTGCTGCAAGCCATGCAGAGGGTTCTCCGATAGCCGGCGTGCAGATGCCTGTGGACGCATCCATCGCACCATCACCTGCCGACGCCCAGCGCGCTGCCAGCACTGCGCCGCTGCTCGAAGCCCGCGACGTCGGCCGCAGCTTCGCCCAGCGCGGCACCGGCGGCCTGTGGCGCGCGCGCCAGACCCAGCTGGCGGTCGATGGCGTCTCGATGCAGATCCACCCCGGTGAGGTGGTGGCCCTGGTCGGCGAAAGCGGCAGCGGCAAGACCACGCTGGGTCGCATGCTGCTGGGCCTCACGGCGCCCAGCAGCGGCCAGGTGCTGTTCCGCGGCGAAGACGTGGCGCAGCTGCGCGGCGCCGCCTGGCAGCGCTTCCGCCGCGAGGTTCAAGTCGTCTTCCAGGACACCGGCGGCTCGCTCAACCCGCGCCACACAATCGGCCAGAGCGTGGCCCTGCCGCTGCGCCACAACCGCGGACTCGACGCGGCTGCGAGCGCCCGCGAGGTGGATGCACTGCTGGAGCAGGTCGGCCTGCCGCCCGCGCACTTCCGCCACCGGCTGCCGCACGAGCTGTCGGGCGGTCAGCGCCAGCGCGTGGGCATCGCCCGCGCCCTGGCCTCCCAGCCGGCCGTGATCGTGGCGGACGAACCAGTCTCGGCGCTGGACGTCTCCATCCGTGCGCAGATCCTGCGGTTGATGGCCGAGCTGCAGCGCGCGCGCGGCCTGGCCTACCTGTTCATCACGCATGACCTGGGCGTGGTCCGCGCCCTGGCTGACCGCGTGCTGGTCATGACAGGCGGCCGCGTGGTCGAAAGCGGCAGCGCCGACGAGGTGCTGGAGCGGCCGCAGCATGCGTACACCCAGCGGCTGCTGGCGGCGACACCGGTGCCGGATCCGGGCCGGCTGTCGATGGGGGGAGCGAGCACGACGCAGCGCTTGGACGCATAGCATCTGCACTACACTGCGGACATGCTGAAAAACGCACAACTGCCGCCCGTGCGCGTCACGGCCGACGTGAGGCAACAGATCGAGAACGTGCTGCTCGAAGGCGAAAGCCTGTCGCAGTTCGTCGAGCGCGCCGCTGTCGATGCGGCGCGGCGCCGCCAGGCCCAACAGGAATTCATCGCCCGGGGGCGCGCTTCGTTGGCCCGCGCGCGAGAAACGGGCGAACTCCATGACGCCGACGAAGCGCTGGAAGCCATGCGCAGCCGCATGGCAGCTCGCCTTTCAAAGGCGAAGGCCGCCGGCAAGAAACCGACTCCCCGCTGATGGGCTACACGGTCCGGTTGACGCCGGAAGCGCTCGAAGACCTCCAGCGCCTGGAAGACTTCCTGGTCGACGCGGCCTTGAAGCACGGCGACTTCGACCTTCCCGGGCGCGCCATGGATGCCATCCAGCAGGAGTTCGCCATCCTGCGGCGCAATCCCTTCACGTGCCGCATCGCCTTCGACGATCGGCTCGAACGTGAGCTGGTCATTCCGTTCGGCGGCTCGGGCTATGTGGCCCTGTTCCAGATCGAAAGCGACCGCGAAGTCGTGGTCACCGCCCTGCGCCACCAGCGCGAGGACGACTACCTCTGAGCTTCACGCCACCGTCAGCGCATCGAACTCGCGCGTGAACGCTGCCCGCCAGTCGCGGCGCGTACTGTCGTCGATCCAGGCCGCGTCCAGGCCATTGAGCATGAAGCCACGCAGGTCCTCGCGCGTGAAGCCGAAGTCGCTCACCATCTTGCGCCAGGCCTGCGTGGGCGTGACCAGGTGCAACGTCGGGTCGTCGGTGTTGGGATGGATGCGCAGGCCGAGGCCCGGCATGCGGCGGATGGGGTGGTCCAGCGCCCAGCGCTCGGGCGGCAGGGTGCGCAGGTAGTAGGAATTGGTCGGCACCACGGTGAAGACGATGCCGCGCTCGGCGCACTCGCGCGCGAAGTCGGGCGCATCGACGATGGTGTAGCCGTGGTCGATGCGGTCCACCTTCAGCAGATCGACCGCGGTGCGCACGTTGGTCCAGGGCATGCCGAACTCGCCGGCGTGGGCCGTGGTCTTGAGCCCGGCCTCGCGCGCCAGCGCATAGGCGGGTGCGAACCATTCGGGCGGGTGGTCGATCTCGCTGTAGTCGATGCCGATGCCCACCACCTCGTCCACGCGGTGCGCACGCACCCACTCGACCATCTCCACCGCGGCCTCGGGCGAGGCCTCGCGGTCGATGGCGGGGATCAGCCGGCCCACGATGCCGTGGTCCGCCTGGGCGTCATGGATGGCGCACACGATGGCGGCCAGCGCCTGCGGATAGGCGATGCCCGACTTCTGCGCGGTGCCCGTGGGGTTCCAGAAGAACTCGGCATAGCGCACGGTGTGGGCGGCGGCGTCCTGCAGGTATTCGTAGGTCAGCCGGTGCAGGTCGTCAGGCGAGCGGATGAGCTGCGCGTCCAGCGTGCGCAGGGCCTTGAGCACACCGACCGGCTTCTCGCCGCGGATGTAGAAGGCGTCGATCTCGGGTTGGGTGATGGCCGCCTGCGCGCGCCGCGCCAGGTCGCTGAAGGTGGCGTGGCGCACGGTGCCCAGCAGGTGGCAATGCAGTTCCACCTTGGGCAGGGCGTGGCAGAAGTCGGTGAGCGCGTCGGTCATCGGGGCATCGTAGTGCGGGGCGCCTCGGTGAGCGTGATGCGCAGCGCCCGACCGAGCGCAGGGCTCGGGCTCAGACCGCGGCGGCGGCCAGGGCGTCCAGCACCACGCGCCGCACGCGCGCCTCGTCGGCGATGTGGGCCACCCGCGCATTGGCCGTGGCCTTGCGCGGCACGCGCCACTCCACCACGGTCATGCCGCGGGTGTGGCGGCCCTCGCACTCGGCCACCACATGGGCCGGGCGCCACTGCATGCAGTCGGCGTCCACCAGCGCCGCAGCGGCCGTGGGGTCGTACAGCGACATGGGCAGGCGGCCGTCGGGGCTGGCGATGCGCACATAGCCCAGCAGCAGGTCGCCCAGCAGCCGGCCGCGCGGCGTACCCAGATCACGCAGGCGCTGCGCATCGTCGGCATGCACGCGCACCTGGCGGCAGGCATCCAGGCCCACCATCTCCAGCGGCACGCCGGCATCGAGCACGACGTTGATGGCCTCCGGGTCCACCGCGGCATTGAACTCGGCCGCGGCCGTGTGGTTGCCCGGGCCGGCGCTGCCGCCCATCCAGACCAGCCGGCCGATGCGCGGTGCCAGCGTGGCGTCGCGCTGCAACAGCGTGGCGATGTTGGTGAGCGGGCCCAGGGCCAGCACGGTGGCCGGCGCGTCGGCCTGGCGCAGCCAGGCGGCCAGGGCATCGACCGCAGGCAGCGCATCGAGCACCGCGCGCGCAGGCGGCAGTTGCTCGCCAGCCGAGGCCATCGCGTCGTCGCCCAGGATGTTCTGCGCCGTGACCAGCGTGCCCACAAGCGGCGCCGCGCAGCCCGCATGGATCGGCATGCGCCAGCCGAAGCAGTGCGCCGCGCGCAGGGCGTTGTCCGTCACCACCGGCAGCGGCGCATTGCCGGCCACCAGGGAGAGTCCGTCGATGGTCCAGGCCGGCTGCTGCGCCACCGTGATCACGGCGGCCAGGTCGTCGAAACCGAGGTCGGTGTCGATCCAGACGTGGTTCATGCCGCAGTTCAACCCAGCTTGAGATGCCGCCGCTGGTCGTAGCTGGGCTGCGGGCCCAGGCCTTGCAGGTGCGCCGTCTCGGCCCAGCCGACGATGACCAGCGCCTCGGGCCTCGCCGGGTCGTCGATGCGGATGCGGTTGATGCCGGCATTGGGAATGTCGCTCTGCCGCGGCCCGTCCAGGCCCAGGCCGTGCACCGTGCGCCAGACCATGTCGAGCACGCCGCCATGCGTGACCACCAGCACCGGGCCCTCCGTGTACTGCGCGGCGATGTCGGCCAGAGCCTGTATCGCGCGGGCATGGAACTGCCGCGTGCTCTCGCCGCCCGGCAGCGAGCGGTCGGCCTCGAAGCGCAGCCAGCCGTCCCAGGCTTCGGGATGCTTCTCGCGGATCTCCTCGGCCCGCAGGCCCTCGCCCACGCCGAAGGACTGCTCGCGCAGCGTGACCGTGGTGCGCACCGGCAGGCCCAGCTGCTGCGCCGCGGGCGCCGCCGTCTGCTGGGTGCGCAGCAGGTCGCTGCAGACGATGTGGCGCACCGGCTCGTGCGCCAGGGCCAGGCCCAGGCGCCGCGCCTGCTCGTGGCCGGTGTCGTTGAGGGGAACGTCGATGTGGCCCTGGAAGCGCAATTCGCGGTTCCAGTCCGTCTCGCCATGGCGGATGAGGATCAGGTCGGTGGGCATGCGCCGGCCATTGTCCATGGCGGGCCGGCCCTGTTCCTGTCAAGCCAGAGGCAGAGCCAGGGGCAAGGCCCCCACCGGCATGCGAGGAGCGGGTGTGAACACCGACAGCAGCGCACCCAGCACCAGCGAGGCCACGATGGCGCACAGCGCGAACACCACTGTGTAGACCAGCGCCTTGTCCGCCGGGCATTTCATGAGCACCGGCACGCCGGTGTAGAAGAGATAGACCGAATAGAGGCCCACCAGCGCCCCCAGCACCGCAAGCGAGGGCAGCAGGCCGAAGATGCCGCCCACGAAGCCGGCGGTGCTGGCATAGGCCACCAGCTTGAGGGCCTGGATCGGGCTGCGCTGCCCGCCGAAGCTGGGCGCCAGCGCGTCCACGATCAGCGCCAGCACATAGACCATCACCAGCGACAGCCCATAGCTCACGACCGCCTGCACCAGCCCCGTCACGATGGGCAGCCGGAAGCTGACGCCAAACGCGCCGGCCCCGATGATCGACAGGCCGATGAAGCCGGCAATGGCCGGGATCGCCGCCAGGATCAGCACGTACTCGCGGTAGAGCGTGGCCGCGTCGGTGGATTCGGCCTCGATCTCGGGCCAAGTGTGCTTGGGGCGCAGCAGGATGTCCTGCACGCGTTGGACCAGGTTCATGGAAAGGGGCTCCGGCGTTGGATCGACGCGCAGTCTAGGCAGCCAGCACCGCGCTGGCTGCTGGCCGTGCAGCCTATGCCGATGGCGCACCGCGCGACGGCCGCTGCAA
Organism: Pseudacidovorax sp. NFM-22; assembly: GCF_021401245.1. Taxonomy (GTDB): domain Bacteria; phylum Pseudomonadota; class Gammaproteobacteria; order Burkholderiales; family Burkholderiaceae_C; genus Xenophilus. The sequence continues at coordinate 12,916 of NZ_JACBFY010000008.1, read as the reverse complement.
CAATGGCCGCATGTCCGACACCGCCCTGCCCCGCCTCGTCTTCCTGCCCGGCCTTGCCTGCGACGAACGCCTGTGGGAGGCACAGATGCCGGCCATGCCGGCCGCGCTGCGCCCCCGTGTGGCCGACGTCAGCCGCCACCACGACACCATCGAAGCCATGGCCGCCGCGCTGCTGGCGCAGGAGGACGGCCCGCTGCTGCTGGCCGGTGCCTCCATGGGCGGCATGGTGGCCATGGAGGCCGCACGCCAGGCGCCCGGGCGCATCGCCGGCTTGGCGCTGCTCGGCACCTCGCCCCTGCCGGAAACGCCGGAGATGCATGCGCTGCGCAGCGCCGCCATCGAGGAGTTCGCCGCCGGCCGCGCCGAGGCGGTGATCCGCGCCAACGTGGCCTTCGCCTTCCATCCGACGAATGCCACGGACCCGGCCCTGGTGCAGCGCTACCTGGCCATGGTGCTGGATGCCGGCGCCGAACAGCTGATCCGCCAGAACCGCGCCGTCATGGCGCGGCCCGATGCGCGGCTGCACCTGGGCGACCTGCGCTGCCCCGTGCTGCTGATGTGCGGCGAGGCCGACCGTCTCACACCGCCCGACTGCACGCACGCGATGGCGGCGCTGATCCCGCAGGCCGAGGTGGTGTGGCTGGCCGAGGCAGGCCACATGCTCACCATGGAAGCGCCGGAGGCGGTGAACGCGGCGCTGCTGCGCTGGCTGGCGCCCTTCCTGCGCTGATCACCCTGCACGTCGCGCGCCCGACGAAGCAGCGCCCGTCTCCGGCGTCAGCCTCGCCGCACGCCGCCGGACGTATGCTCGGCCTCCCGTCCGCTGCCGAGGTCGCCCATGAGAAACCTCTGTTCCTGGTCTTCGGAAAGCCTGCCCGAGCCCCAGCGGCTGCGCGGCTGGCGCGATGCGCTGCATGCCACCGTGCTGGAGATGGACGCCGTGCCGCTGCAACGCGACGGCTTCTTCGGCAGCATCGAGCGCTGTGCCCTGCAGCGCATCCTGCCGCACCAGGCGCGCGGCACGCCACAGAAGATCGTGCGCGGCGCGGCCGACATCGCACGCAGCCAGCACAACGCCTACTACCTGCTCTCCCAGCCGCGCCTGCCCTGGCGCGCCGCCCAGGCCGGCCACATGGCCCTGCTGCAGCCGGGCGATGCGGTGCTGATCGACTCGCGCGAGCCCTATGCCTTCGACTTCGGCGCAGGGCTGGACGACCTGTCCATCGAGCTGCCCATCGACTGGGTGGCCCACTGGGTGGCCGACCCGGCCCGGCTCATCGGCCGGCCGCTGCGCGCCGACGCCGGCTGGGGCCTGGCGCTGCGCGGCGTCAAGGAGGCGCTGGTGCCCCGGGCCTTGCGCCAACAGCCGGCCGACCATGACGCCTTGATCGAGGCCCAGCTCGGCGGCCTGCTCTCGCTGCTGGGCGATGCGCACGCGCCGGCGCAGCCCGAGCCGGCCGATGCGCAGGCCCGCATCCTCGGCGTGCTGCGCGCGCGCTTCATGCAACCCGGGCTGACGGCCGCCGAGGTCGCCACCGAAGCGGGCGTGTCGCTGCGCGCCCTGCACCGCGCCATGGCGGCCGGGGGCCGCGGCTTCCTGCCCACGCTGATGGCGCTGCGCGTGGAGGCCGCCGCCGGCATGCTGGTGCAACCACGCCTGCGCCACCTGGGCGTGGCCGAGATCGGCCGGCGATGCGGCTTTGCCGATGCCTCGCACTTCGCACGGCAGTTCCTGCGCCAGCGCGGCATCGCGCCCGCCGCCTTCCGCGCCCAGGCCCTGCGCTAGGCGCTTGCGCGCTGGCACGCAGCGGCCAGCCGGTTGGCGCGATACGGCGAGCCGCCGGCGCCCCGGCTTCCTAGACTTTTTTCCGGCAGGCCGCCCGCGCGGCCGCCGCGCCCGCGTGCGTACGCCGGCGGGTGCGCTTCCAACGACACAGGAGACAGACATGACCCTCAAGACGACCCTCGACACGATCCTGGCCGAAGGCGTGGCCAGCGGCCAGGCCCCCGGCGTGGTGGCCCTCGTGGCCGACCGCGACGGCCTGCGCTACGAAGGCGCCGCCGGCGAGCGCCAGCTCGGCAGCGGCGTCGCCATGACGCCCGACACCGTGCTCTGGATCGCCTCCATGACCAAGGCCATCACCTCGGTGGCGGCCGTGCAGTGCGTGGAGCGCGGCCTGCTCGACCTGGACGCGCCCGCTGCCCGCGTGGTGCCCGCCATCGGCGAACTGGGCGTGCTGACCGGCTTCGACGCCGAGGGCCGGCCGACCACCCGGCCGCCCAGGCGGCCGATCACGCTGCGCCACCTGCTCTCGCACAGTTCCGGCTGCAGCTACGAGATCTGGAACCCCGACATGCAGAAGGTGCAGGCGGCGCTGGACATCCCCGGCGTCATCGGCTGCCAGCTCAAGGCCCTGAGGCTGCCGCTGGTGGCCGACCCCGGCGAGCGCTGGGAATACGGCGTGGGCATCGACTGGGCCGGCCGCATGGTCGAGGCCGTCAGCGGCCTGACGCTGGGCAAGTTCATGCGCCAGAACCTCTGGGAGCCGCTGGGCATGGCGAGCACCGGCTTCCGCATCACGCCCGACATGCGCCAGCGCCTGGCCGGCGTGCATCTGCGCGGCGAGGACGGCGCCTTCGCGCCCTTCCCCTTCGAGATCGCGCAGGAGCCCGAATTCCACATGGGCGGCGGCGGGCTCTACAGCACCATGGGCGACTACGCGCGCTTCATGCGCATGGTGCTCAACCTGGGCCAGCTCGACGGCGAGCGCGTGCTGCGGCCCGAGACGGTGACCACGCACCTGTCGCTCAACCAGATCGGCAATGCGCGCGTGAGCCTGCTCAAGGCGGCCATCCCGCTCACGGCCGATGCGGAGTTCTTTCCCGGCATCACCAAGCGCTGGAGCCTGGCCTTCCAGATCAACGAGCAACCGGCGCCCACCGGCCGGCCCGCCGGCAGCCTGTCGTGGGCGGGCCTGGCCAACAGCTTCTTCTGGATCGATCCGCAGACCGGCATCGCCGGGCTGCTAGCCACGCAGACCTTCCCTTTCGCGGATGCGCGGGTGATGGAGCTGCTCTACCGCTTCGAGAAGGGCGTGTACGACACGCTGGGCTGAGCGCCTGCGCTGCCTGCCCGGCGCCAAGGGCGAAAGCGAGCGTCAGCCCGCGAAGGGCACGACGCCGATGCCCTCGGCGGCCAGCCGCTCGCGGATGCGGCGCGCGAAGGCCAGCGCATGGGCGCCGTCGCCGTGCAGGCACACGCTCTGCGCATTGACCGGCACCACGCTGCCGTCGATGGCGGTGACCTTCCGGTCGCGCACCAGCGACAGCGTCTGCGCGAGCGACTGCTCTTCGCTCTCGATCAGCGCGCCCGGCTGGCTGCGCGGCACCAGGCTGCCGTCGGGCATGTAGCCGCGGTCGGCGAAGACCTCTTCGACCGGCGTCAGGCCGGCGGCGCGAGCCGCGTCGATCATGCCGCTGCCGGCCAGGCCGAAGAACTTGAGCGACGGGTCGAAGCGGCGCACCGCCTCGCACAGCGCCGCGGCCAGCTCGGGTTCCTTCACGGCCTGGTTGTAGAGCATGCCGTGCGGCTTGACGTGGGCCAGGCGCCCGCCTTCGGCACGCACGATCGCGTCCAGCGCGCCGATCTGGTAGAGCATGTCGGCCACGATCTGCGCTGGCGGCAGCTGCATGGCGCTGCGGCCGAAGTTCTCGCGGTCCGGAAAGCTGGGATGCGCGCCGATGGCGACGCCCTTGGCCAGCGCCCAGCGCACGCACTGCTGCATGGTCAGCGCGTCGCCGGCATGCCAGCCGCAGGCGATGTTGGCCGAACTCACCAGGCCCAGCAGGGCTTCGTCGTTGCCGGCGCCTTCGCCGAGGTCGGCATTCAGGTCGATCTGCATGGTTCCTTGCTCCAGGAAGAGAGTCAGAGGCGTACCGGCGGCGCCGCCGGCCAGCCGAGCGCGGCGAGGCCGCGGTCGATGTCGTGGCGCCAGCGTTCGAGCGCCTGCCAGGCCCGCGCCGCCGCGGCGGCGTCGACCTCGACCATGCGCAGCCGGCTGCCCAGCGGCGCCTGCGCCAGCTTCCACAGGTCGGCGCGGACCACCACGCCGATGCGCGGATAGCCGCCGGTGGTCTGGGCATCGCCCATCAGCACGATGGGCTGGCCCGAGGGCGGGACCTGGATGGTGCCGGGCACCACGCCGGCGGAGAGCATGTCGGCCTCCTGCTCGCGCCGCAGCGGCGGGCCGTCGAGCCGGCTGCCCATGCGGTTGCTCTGCGGCGTGATGCGCCAGGCGGCCTGCCAGAACTGCGCGCGCGCCGCTGCGCCGAACTGCGCGTATTCGGGGCCGGGCATCACGCGCAGCGGCCACACACCGTCTTCGGGCGGCAGCGCGCAGACCGGCTCGTCGGCGCCCTCGTCGCGCCAGGGGTCGAGCAGGTGGATGCCGAAGGCGCGCCGCGCGCGCTGTGCCTCGGCCAGCGCCGACACGCCCAGCGCCAGCCGGTCGCCCTTCTTCAGCGCGCGGCCGTCCAGCCCGCCGAAGCCGGCCTTGAGGTCGGTGCTGCGCGAGCCCAGGACCTGCGGCACGTCGATGCCGCCCGCCACGGCCAGCCAGCTGCGCACGCCGGCCTTGCCCGCCTGCGCATTGACGCCGCCCAGCACCAGGCGCGCGCCCGCCTGCACGGGCACGCTCCAGCCCGGGCGCAACGCGCGACCGTCCAGGCGGGCGCCGAAGTCGTCGCCCATCAGTGCGATGCGCGTCGGCGCCTCGAAACGCAACTCGGCGTTGCCCATCGTGAGTTCGAGCCCGGCGGCGCCATACGCATTGCCCACCAGCCGGTTGGCCACCGCCAGCGCCGCACGGTCCAACGCGCCGCCCGGGCAGATGCCGCGCTGGCGATGGCCCTCCCGGCCCAGGTCCTGGACCGAGGCCACCAGGCCGGGCTTGTGGACGAGGATCACAGCGTCACGCTTTCAGGCACGAAGCGCACCCGGTCGCCCGGCTGCAGCAGCGTGGGCGGCTCGGCAGCCGGGTCGAACAGCGTGAGCGCGGTGCGGCCGATCAGTTGCCAGCCGCCCGGGGAGTCGAGCGGATAGATGCCCGTCTGCGCACCGCCGATGCCCACCGAGCGCGCCGGCACCGCGGTGCGCGGCTCGCGGCGGCGCGGCGTGTGCAACTCTGGCGCCAGACCGCCCATGAAGGCGAAGCCGGGCAAGAAGCCCAGCAGGTAGACCACGTACTCGCCGGCCGCATGGCGGCGCACCACCTCGGCCGGAGACAAACCCGTGTGACGGGCGACGTCGCCCAGGTCGGGGCCGTGCTCGCCGCCATAGGCGACCGGAATCTCCACGACGCGGCCGGCGCCCGGGGCCTCGACGGCGAGCGCGGGCCATGCGGTGAGCACGCGCAACTCCAGCTCGTCGGCATCGACCTGCTGCGGATCGAACAGCAGGGTGAGGTTGTTCATGCCCGGGAGCACTTCCTGCACCTCGGGCCACGCGGCGGCCTCGCGCGCCAGGGCCCAGATGCGTTGCTGCGCCGGCAGCGTGGCAGGCGGCGGCAGCTCGCACAGCAGGGCGGCGTCGCCCAAGGCGTGGAGGCGGGGAAGGGCCGGCGCGTTCATGCCGCGCGAAGGACGGCGGGCGAGTCCGGAACGTGCACGGGTCCGCCCATCGGCCTCATTCGCGGCCCAGGCTGCGCACCTTGGCGGCCAGCCGCTCCTGCACATGCGGCGAGACGAACTTGTCCACCTCGCCGCCGAGCATGGCGATCTCGCGCACGAAGGTGCTGGAGATGAACTGGTACTTGTCGCTGGGCGTGAGGAAGACGGTCTCGACCTCGGGCATGAGCGAGCGGTTCATGCCGGCCAGCTGGAATTCGTAATCGAAGTCGGTCACGGCGCGCAGGCCGCGCACCATGGCCTTGCCGCCGCGCTCGACCACGAAGTCGCGCAGCAGGCCCGAGAAGCTCTCGACCGTCACGCGGTCGCCGAAGGGCTCGGCCACGGCGCGGGCCATCTCGATGCGCTCGGCCAGCGAGAACAGCGCCTTCTTGTGGTGTCCGGCCGCGACGGCCACGATCACCTTCGGAAACAGCTGCGTGGCACGGCGGACCACGTCCTCATGGCCAAGCGTCATGGGGTCGAAGGTGCCGGGGTAGACGGCTATCACATCGGTCGTCATCTCTTCCTCCTGGGTCGGGGGCCGGGGGTTGTCTCGGCGCGCATTATGTACGCCACGCTGCACTGCACCATATCGCGCCCGGGTCGCGCGGACGCGCCTCAGGTCGCGGGCGCCAGGGGCTTGAGCAGGTGCGCATGCACAGCGCCTGCCTTGAGGTGGCGGAAGACGGCCAGCCCGTAAGGCGCAAGGCGCTCGTCGGTCCAGACCTGGTCGGCCTCCAGATAGACCACGCCGTCGGGCTGCAGCGCTGCCGCCGCGGCCTTGAGTGCGCGCTCGTACAGCGCCGCCTGTTCGAAGGGCGGGTCGAGGAAGATGGCATGCCAGTGGCGCGGGCTGCTGCGCTCCAGCCAGGCGGCGCCATCGCCACGCTGCACCTGCACGGCATCGGCCTGCAGCTTGTCGCGCGTGGCCTTCATCTGCTGCAGCAGCGCGGCATCCTGCTCGCAGACCAGCACCTCGGCCGCACCGCGCGAGGCCGCCTCGAAGCCGAGCGCGCCGGTGCCGGCGAAGACGTCGATGCAGCGCCAGCCCGGCAGCTCGCCGCCGCTGGCACCCGCCAGGCTGGCCAGCCAGTTGAAGAGGGTCTCGCGGACCCGGTCGGGCGTGGGGCGCAGACCGGGCCGATCGGCGACGGGCAGCCGCGTGCGGCGCCACGCGCCGCCGATGATGCGGACTTCGTGGGGCCGGCCCGCACCGGCCTTCGTGGAGGACTTGCTTCGGTTCATCGGGCCGAGCTTAACGGCGCACATGACCCGGACCGAAGACGCCGGGGCGCCGATGCGCCCCGCCGTGCTCAGCGCGCTTTCTCCGTGCCGCCCACGATGACCGTCACCATGCGCTGCGGCTGCAGCTTGCGCTGGAAGGCGGCGCGCACGTCCTCGACGGTGACGGCGTTCACGCGTTCGCGCCAGGTGTCGAGGTAATCCAGGGGCAGGTCGTTCCACGCGATGTTGGCCACGTTGCCCAGCAGCTTGCGGTTGCTGTCCAGCAGCAGGGGAAAGCCGCCGATCAGGTTGTCCTTGGCGGCCTGCAGTTCGGCCGCCGTCGGCCCGTCGGCGACGAACTTCGCCAGCACCTCGCGCGCCACGGCCACGGCCTGCTCGGCCTGCTCGGGCCGCGTCTGGAAGCCGATGCGGAAGGCGCCCGCATGCAGCCCGGGCGAGAAGCCGCTGTAGACGCTGTAGGCCAGCCCGCGCTTCTCGCGCACCGCCTCGGTCAGGCGCGAGACGAAGCCCCCGCCGCCCAGGATGTAGTTGCCCAACGTGAGCGCGAAGTGGTCGGCATCGGCCCGGCGATAGCCCGGCTGGCCGATCCACACATGAACCTGCGCGGCGTCGAAGGGGATGCGCTCCAGCCGGGCCTCGGCCAGGGGCGGCACCTCGGGCACGGCGGCGAGCGCCGGGCAGCCCTGCTGCGGCAGTCGAGACAGCAGCTGCGTCGCCAGGCGTTCGGCGCCAGGCCGGTCGATGGCCCCCACCACGCTCACCTTCGCCCGGCAGGGCCGCACGAGCTCGGCATGGAAGCGCCGCATGTCCTCGATGCCGATGGCCGCCAAGGTCGCCTGGGTCATCTCCTGGCCGTAGGGATGGCCACCGTAGACATCGCGCGCAAAGGCGCGTCCGGCGACGCTGGCCGGCCGGGTGTCGGCCTCGCGCAGGCCGGCGGCGATGCGCTCGCGTTCACGGCGCCAGACCTCGTCGGGGAAGGCCGGCTCGCCGATCTCGCGCGAGGCCAGGGCCGCCGCGCGGGCCAGCAGGGCCGGATCGGCCAGGCTGCGCAGGCTGAAGCTCATGCGGTCGGCGCTGGCGCCGACGTCGAACTCGGCGCCCAGGTCGGCCCAGGCTTCGCCCAGCTGGTTCTCGTCCAGCGCGGGTTCGCTGCCGCTGGCCCGCACGCCCTTCTCGGCCATGCCGGCCGTGGCGCCCGCCAGGCCGGACTGGGCGGCGGGGTCGCGCCGGCTGCCGGCGTCGACGTCGATCTGCACATCGACGATGGGCAGGGCCGGGGTGCGCGCCAGGTAGACCTGCGCGCCGTTGGCCAGGCGCCAATGTTCGATCGCCACGCCCGCCTGGGCCAGGCCGGCGGCGCCGGCCAGCACGGCCAGCAGGGCGGTGCGGCGACAGCGCCGCATCAGGACAAGAGCGCGCTTCATCGGATCTCTCCCACCGGGCCGAAGGGGCTGCGCGGCCGTTTGGCCGCCGACGACATGGGCTGCGGCCGCAGCGTGGCGACGGTCAGTTGGTCGTCCCCGAAATAGCGGCCGGCGACGGCCTGCACCTGGGCCGGCGTCACGGCCAGCAGCCTGGCGAGCATGCGGGCATCGGCGTCGAGCGGCAGGCCCTGCACCCACTGGCTGCCCAGCTCGCGCGCCTGGGCCATGACCGAGTCGCGCTTGTAGGTTTCGCTGGCGACCCACTGCGTCTTCACGCGGGCGAGTTCGGCCTCGGAGACGCCTTCCTGGGCGATGCGCGCCACCTGGGCACGCAAGGCCGCCTCGACGGCCTCGGTGGTTTTGCCGGCCGCCGGAACGCCGGTCAGGTAGAAGAGCTGCGGCCCGCGGCCGTAGAGGCCGTAGCCGGCGCTCACGCCGTCGGCCACGCGCTCGGGGCCGCGCACCAGTGCACGGTCCAGCCGCGAGCCGTTGTAGCCGTCCAGCACTGCCGCCAGCACAAGGAGGGCCCAGGCATCGGAGTCCTGGTCCAACGAGTCCAGCTGCGGCACACGGAAGGCCAGCGACACATAGGCCTGCTCGGCGGGTGCCTTGAACTCGATGCGCCGGATGCCGCGCTGCGGCAGCTCGGTGTAGGGTTTGCGTATCGGCACGGCGCGCGCCGGGATGCGGCCGTAGTAGCGCTCGGCCATGGCCCGCACCTTCTGCGGGTCGACATCGCCGGCCACCACGACGGCGGCGTTGTCGGGCACGTACCAGCGGCGGTAGAAGGCACGCACGTCGTCGGGCGTCATGGCCGACAGGTCGCTCATCCAGCCGACCACCGGCCGCCGGTAGGGCGAAGCGTCGAAGATGGCGGCGTTCTGCTGCTCGCCCAGCAGTGCGCGGGGCTGGTCTTCGGTGCGCATGCGGCGTTCTTCCTTCACCACCTCGATCTCGCGCTTGAATTCGTCGTCCGGCCACTGGTTGCTGGCAAAACGGTCCGCCTCCAGGCGCATGGCCTCTTCCAGCCGTTCGACGGGGATCTGCTGGTAGTAACCGGTGTAGTCGCGGGTGGTGAAGGCGTTCTCCCGCCCGCCCAGCGCCGCCACGCGGCGCGAGAACTCGCCCGGCTTGAGCTGGGCCGAGCCCTTGAACATCATGTGCTCGACCACGTGCGCGACACCGCTGGTGCCGTCCAGCTCGTCGACGGAGCCGACACGCACCCACAGCATCTGCACGGCGGTGGGGGCGCGGTGGTCGGGCTGCACGATCAGCGTCATGCCGTTGGCCAGCCGGAACTGCTGGGGCGGCTGGGCCGCCGAAGGCAATGCGGAGGGGGTGAGGGGCGCCCCTTCGGCGGGGGGCTGCTGGGCATGGACGGGCACCGCCTGTACAAGGCAGGCCGCCAGCAGGGCCGCAGCAAGGGGCCGGCGGCTCGGCGGGGGGTGTTTCATAGAATGGCTCGGATTCTAAAAAGCGCCTGGATGTTCAGTTTTTTCAAGAAAAAGCCGCCGGCGGAGCCTGCGGCGCCGGCCGGCTCCCCGCCCTCCCCTGCACCTGCGCCGGCCCCTGAAGCCGGCGGCGGGCGCTCGGTGTTCTCGCCGTCGAGCTGGTTCGGAAACAAGCCGAGCGCGCCGACCCCGGGGCCTTCGCCGCTGCCTCCCGCCGCGGCACCGGTGGCGCCCGCGCCGGCACCGGCCCCGGTTGCTCCGGCATCGCCCGGCCCGTCGGTCGCACCGCAGCCCCCGGCCCCAACACCCAGCCCGGCGCCGACGCCTGCGGTGCCCCCCGTCGTGCCGCCGGCCCAGACGCCCGCTCCTGCCGGCCGCGACATCCCGTCGGTTGCCCCGGCACCGGTGACGCCACCGACCCCACCGGCTCCCACAGCGCCGCCCGCCAGTGTCGCCACGCCCGCCCCCGTGCCGGTCGCCCCGCCGACGCCCGTGGTGCGGCCGGCGCCGCCCGTCGCTGCCGAGCCGGCGCCCGAGCCCTCGCGGCAGGGCTGGCTCAACCGCCTTCGCACAGGGCTCAAGAAGACCGGCAGCGGCATCCAGGCCGTGTTCGTCAATGCCCAGATCGACGACGAGCTCTACGAACAGCTGGAAGAAGCGCTGCTGATGGCCGACACCGGCATCCCAGCGGCCGAGCACATCCTGCAGGACCTGAAGGACCGCGTGTGGCGCCACAGCGCCACCACGCCGCAGGCCGTGCGCGCCCTGCTGGTGGACGCCGTGGCCGAGGTGCTCAAGCCGCTGGAAAAGCCGCTGGAGATCGGCCGACACACGCCCACCGTGATCATGGTCGCGGGCGTCAACGGCGCGGGCAAGACCACCTCCATCGGCAAGCTCACCAAGCACCTGGCCAACGAAGGCTGCACGGTGCTGCTGGCCGCGGCCGACACCTTCCGCGCCGCCGCTCGCGAGCAGCTCGCCATCTGGGCCGACCGCAACCTGGTCGAGATCGTCAGCCAGGCGGGCGGCGACCCCTCGGCCGTCGCCTTCGATGCCGTCAACGCCGGCAAGGCGCGCGGCAAGGACGTGGTGCTGGTCGACACCGCCGGCCGCCTGCCCACGCAGTTGCACCTGATGGACGAGCTCAAGAAGATCAAGCGCGTGATCGGCAAGGCCGACACCGACGCGGCCGGCGGTGTGGCCGCGCCGCACGAGGTGCTGCTGGTCATTGACGGCAACACCGGCCAGAACGCGCTGGCCCAGGTCAAGGCCTTCGACGATGCGCTGGGCCTCACCGGTCTGGTGGTCACCAAGCTCGACGGCACCGCCAAGGGCGGCGTGCTCTGCGCCATCGCCCGCTGGGGCGAGGAACGCGCCCGGACCAAGCCGGGCACGGCGCCGGTGCCGGTCTACTTCATCGGCGTGGGCGAGAAGCTCGAGGACCTCGAGACCTTCGACGCCCGCGAGTTCGCCCAGGCGCTGGTGGGCTGATTGCGCGCAGGCGCGGCGGCTCGCCATGCGCGGCCGCCGCTTCGGCGGACCGGCGCAGCTGATCGCCGGCCCGCCATGACCCCGCCCGCAGGAAAGTCCGGCTGCGTCGAACCGCCCGTCGCGCGCGGGCCGTGGGCGGGACAAGCCCCTGCCAGCAATTGGCCGTGCCGATTCCGATTGGCCCCTGGCCTCGAATTTCAATTCCGGATTGGCCGGCAATCCGTACGCAAAAGAATTGTTTTTCCACGGTTCGGTCTATTTCGTCCGAATTGAATTTCGACGTTTCGCGCAGCCTCATGGCGCCCCTGCGACCCCCGGCACGTCACCGCTTCGTTACCGCGGCCGTTACGTAACGCCCGCCGGAACATCCTGGGCGAGGACCCCGGCAGCCCCCTCAAAACGCCAAAAAATCCACACTTTTGTGCGTGCCCGTGGCCGCTTTCGCTGCGGCACACGTCTTGCCCCCTTCAGCCGCATCTTTCAACCAGACGCGTGGAGCAAGAGCGATGGCAACGACGACGACCGACACGGCCGGCAATTCCGGCACGGCCCCTGTACTCATGGCGCAGGCCTCATCCGCGGGCGTCATGGCCACGCCAATTCCGATGGGGGGGGGCACCGCCAATGCCGCCGCCGGAATTGGAACGCTGACCAGTGTTTCGCCCGGCGTGATGGTGGTGCGCGACGGCGTGGATATCCCGGCGCAGGCCAACCAGTTGCTGCAGGCCGGTGACCGGGTCCTCGTGCCGCAGGACGGCCAGGCAGGCGTGGTGTTCAACCCGACGGGGCCGAACGCCCAGCCGATCAGCGGCACCTTCGTCGGTGGCACGGACGCCACCGTGACCACCCGCGCGCTCGAAGGCGGCGGCTCCCAGCTCGATGTGGGACTTGCCTCGGGCGATCTGCAGGTCGACTCGGGCGTCGACTCCGCCGCGCTGGCCGTGAAGAAAGGCGCGCCCCCGATGGCCGGCGGCCTCGGGCTCGGCGAGTTCGCCCTGGCCGCCCTGGGCGGTGGACTGGTCTTGGGCGCACTGGCCGGCGGCGGCGACGACAACGGCACGGCCTTCCCCGTCTTCCTCACACAGCCTGGCGGCACCAACCCGCCCACGACCCCGCCTGATGACGGCGATGCTGATGCTGATGCTGATGCTGATGCTGATGCTGATGCTGATGCCGATGCCGATGCCGATGCCGATGCCGATGCCGATGCCGATGCCGATGCCGATGCCGATGCCGATGCCGATGCCGATGCCGATGCGGATGCGGATGCGGATGCGGATGCGGATGCCGATGCCGATGCCGATGCGGACGCAGACGCCGACGCCGACGCCGACGCCGACGCCGACGCCGACGCAGACGCAGACGCAGACGCAGACGCTGACGCTGACGCTGACGCTGACGCTGACGCTGACGCTGACGCTGACGCTGACGCAGACGCAGACGCCGACGCTGACGCTGACGCAGACGCAGACGCCGACGCCGATGCCGATGCCGATGCCGATGCCGATGCCGACGCCGACGCCGATGCTGACGCGGACGCGGACGCGGACGCGGACGCGGATGCGGATGCGGACGCAGATGCGGATGCGGATGCGGATGCGGATGCCGACGCAGATGCCCTGCTCGACCCCACCG
>NZ_JACBFY010000007.1 GCF_021401245.1 Pseudacidovorax sp. NFM-22 | reverse complement strand
GCGGACGGGCTGCGGGCCTGCCGAAGGACAGGCCCGCTTCGTGAACTGACTCGCGGCGTTTGTCTGAGCGCAGCGCGAAGCGCGTAGCGAGTTATGCCGCGGCCCGTCTGCCCGAGCACCGGAGGGGAGTCGGCGCGCAGCGCCGACCGCTCCACTTGAAGCGCCGACACGCCCTCACCGGCGCCAGGGCCGGACCGTCGCCCCGGTCCGCCGATCACCTGGCACAGCCAACCGCAGCCGCTGACCGCCAACCGCCAACCGTGGAACGACTAACCGACGAGCCCACGAGCCCACGAGCCCACGAGCCCACGAGCCCACGAGCCGACGCATCGAAGCATCGAAGCATCGAAGCATCGAAGCATCGAAGCATCGAAGCATCGAAGCATCGAAGCATGGACCACCCGCGCCCACTCAGGCAGCCACCGCCACCCCACCCCCCGCGTGCTCCGCGATGAACCGCTCGCACGCCTGCGCATCGGTCCACCACGGGAAGAACCCCGGCGGGTGGTTGAAGTTGTTGGCGATGGCATGGGCCACGCCCGGGATCTGGCCCGCCGCGCCCAGCAGGTTCAGCACATGGGGCGGCGGCGGCTCCAGCAGCGTGTTGGTCCAGCGCACCACGTGCTGGGCATAGTCCCAGAAGCGCTCGAAGGTCGCGGTCATCCAGGCCGCGTCGAAAGGCGCATCGCCGCGCGCCACGATGGCGTCGTGCACCACCTTGAAGGCCTTGGTCGCGTTGTTGGAGCCCTGGCCCGTGATCGGGTCGTTCACGCACACTGCGTCACCCATGCCGAAGACCTGGCGGCCCGAGGGCAGCGTGCCCACCGGCCGGCGCACCGTCGGCACGAAGCGGCCGGCCAGCACGCCGCCGTCGTCGGTCAGGCGCACATTGCGGCAGCGCTCGGCCTCCCAGGGCAGGTAGGTGTCGAGGATCTTCAGGCTCTGCCGCAGATGGTCCTCGGGCGTGCGGATGTCGCTCCAGCAGTCCATCGGGCCGCCGGGCACGCCCTCGAACACCATGATCTCGCAGGGCCCGCTGAGCGTCAGCGCCGGGAAGACGAAATACTCGCCCACGCCCGGGATCAGGTTGAAGCACACCCGCGAGTAGGGCGTGCGCGGCGCCATGCCGTGCACATAGGTCAGGGCCAGCGCGCGCATCGGCTGCGTGAACACGCTGCGCACCGGGTCGCGCTCGAACAGGCGGGTGATCTCGCCCTTGCCGGCGGACACCACCACCAGGTCATGCGTGGCGGCCAGCTCCTCCAGCTCGGCGATGCCGGCGTCCTGCAGCACGAGGTTGCCGCCGCGCTCGCGGAACAGTTCCATCCACGCCGGCATCTTCAGCCGCTGGTCCACCGCCTGGGCCGGACGGTCGAGCCGGGCAGACCAGTCGATCAGCCGCTCGCCACGGTGCTCCGGATGCGGCACCGTCAGGCCGATGCCTTCCACGGGCGGGCAGTCGTCGGCCCACCGGTCCAGGCCGAAGTCGCGCTCGATCTGCAGCGCGTTGTCGAACATGCACTGGCTGGACATCACCTTGCCCCGGCGCAGGTCGTCCGGGCTGCGGTTGGTGAGCAGGGTGACCTGGTCGCCCCGGCCCTGCAGGGCGAGGGCCAGGGGCAGGCCGGACTGGCCCGCTCCGACGATGGCGATCTTGCGGCTCATGGATGGTTCTCCTGGCGGATGCAGACGAAGAGGAAGGGAATGAACAAGTCAGGAAGGGGTTCGCGGTGCACCGGCGGGGTTGTCCCGACCGTGGCAGGGCCATGCTAGGAAGCGCCCCGCACCGCCGCTATCCGCTGGCCGCAGCGCCTGTCCGCCCGCTGCACGAGTTGCGCAGGCGACGCGGGGCAGGCCCAAATTGCTTGACAACTAAACTAAATGAGGAGGAGACTCCAACCCAAGCCATCGCAAAGGAGCCTCTCCATGAACATCGTCTGCATCGGCGGCGGGCCGGCCGGCCTGTACTTCGCACTGCTGATGAAGAAGCACAACCCCGGTCACCAGGTGACCGTGGTCGAGCGCAACAAGCCCTACGACACCTTCGGCTGGGGCGTGGTCTTCTCGGACGCGACCATGGAGAACATGCGTGCCTGCGACCGGGAGACGGCCGACGAGATCGAGCAGGCCTTCAACCACTGGGACGACATCGAGCTGCTGTTCAAGGGCCGGCGCATCCGCTCGGGCGGCCATGGCTTCGTGGGCATCGGCCGCAAGAAGCTGCTGAACATCCTGCAGGCGCGCTGCGAGGCGCTGGGCGTCAACCTGGTCTTCGAGACCGAGGCCGACAGCGACGCCGACTACCCCGACGCCGACCTCATCATCGCCAGCGACGGCGTCAACTCGCGCATCCGCAGCAAGTACTCCGACGTCTTCAAGCCCGACATCGTGGCGCGGCCCAACCGCTTCATCTGGCTGGGCACCAACAAGGTCTACGAGGCCTTCACCTTCGACTTCCAGCGCACCGAACACGGCTGGTTCCAGGCCCACATCTACAAGTTCGACGACACCACGTCGACCTTCATCGTCGAGACCACCGAGGACACCTGGAAGGCCCACGGCCTGGACCAGGCCGACCAGCAGCAGTCCATCGACTTCTGCGAGAAGATCTTTGCCGGCGACCTGCAGGGCGCGAAGCTGATGACCAATGCGCGGCACCTGCGCGGCTCGGCCTGGATCAACTTCCAGCGCGTGGTCTGCGAGCAGTGGTCGCTGCAGAACGAACACGGCAGCCACGTGGTGCTGATGGGCGACGCGGTGCACACGGCGCACTTCGCCATCGGCTCCGGCACCAAGCTGGCCATCGAGGACGCCATCGAGCTGGCCCGCCTGTTCGTCGCCCAGGGCGACACCCGCGCGCACATCCGCGAGGTGCTGAAGGCCTACCAGGAAGCCCGTCGCGTGGAGACGCTGCGCATCCAGAACGCGGCCTGGAACGCCATGGAATGGTTCGAGGTCTGCGGCAAGCGCTACTGCGACCAGCTGGAGCCCGAGCAGTTCATGTACTCGATGCTCACGCGCAGCCAGCGCATCAGCCACGAGAACCTGCGCCTGCGCGACCGCGGCTGGCTCGAAGGCTACGAGCGCTGGTTCGCGCAGCGCGCCGACGTGCCCGTGGCCGAGGGCAGGACCCCGCCGCCGCCCATGTTCACGCCCTACACGGTGCGCGGCGTCACGCTCAAGAACCGCATCGTGGTCTCGCCCATGGCGCAGTACTCGGCGGTGGACGGCGTGGCTGGCGACTACCACCTGGTGCACCTGGGCGCGCGCGCCCTGGGTGGCGCCGGGCTGGTCTTCGCCGAGATGACCTGCGTGAGCCCCGAGGGCCGCATCACCCCCGGCTGCCCCGGCCTGTACAAGCCCGAGCACACGATGGCTTTCAAGCGCATCGCGGATTGGATCCATGCCAACACCGATGCGAAGTTCGCCATCCAGATCGGCCATGCCGGCGCCAAGGCCTCCACCCGCCTGGCCTGGGACGGCATCGACCAGCCGCTGGAATCGGGCAACTGGCCGCTGCTGTCGGCCTCGCCGCAGCAGTACCTGGAGGGCGTGAGCCATCTGTCGCGCGGCATGACGCACGAGGACATGGCCGAGGTGAAGGCGCAGTTCGTCGCGTCCACCCGCGCTGCGGCCGAGGCCGGCGCCGACTGGCTGGAGCTGCACTGTGCCCACGGCTACCTGCTGTCGAGCTTCATCTCGCCGCTGACCAACCAGCGCACCGACGAGTACGGCGGCTCGCTCGAAAACCGCCTGCGTTATCCGCTCGAAGTGTTCGCCGCTGTGCGCGCCGCCTGGCCGGCGGACAAGCCGATCTCGGTGCGCATCTCGGCCCACGACTGGGTCGAGGGCGGCATCACGCCCGAAGACGCCGTGGCCATCGCCAAGGCCTTCAAGGCCGCGGGCGCGGACATGATCGACTGCTCCTCCGGCCAGGTGAGCAAGAAGGAAAAGCCGGTCTACGGCCGCATGTTCCAGACGCCCTTCGCCGACCGCATCCGGCAGGAGGCGGGCATTCCCACCATCGCCGTGGGCGCGATCAGCGAGGCCGACCATGCCAACAGCATCCTGGCCGCCGGCCGCGCCGACCTGTGCGCGGTGGCGCGTCCGCACCTGGCCAACCCGGCCTGGACGCTGACCGAGGCCGCCAAGATCGGCTACACGGCCATCCAATGGCCCAAGCAGTACCGCTCGGCCAAGCCGCAGATGGAAGCCAACTTCGCCCGCGAGAAGGCCATGGCCGAGGCCGCGGGGGCCGCCAAGTGAGCGGCGCCGCGGGCCCGCGCCATGCACTGGTGACCGGCGGCGGGCGCGGCATCGGCGCCGCCATTGCGCGGCGCCTGGTGGCCGAGGGCTGGCAGGTGACCGTGCTGGGCCGCAGCGCCGAGGCCGTGCAGGCCGTGGCGGCGGAAGATGCCGAGCACCTGTTCGCCGTCAGCGCCGACGTGGCCGACGCCGAGGCGGTGGCCGCCGCACTGGCCCAGGCCGAAGGCCGCTTCGGCCCGGTGGCCGCGCTGGTCAACAACGCCGGCCAGGCCGAGAGCGCGCCCTTCCACAAGATGGACATGGGCCTGTGGCAGCGCATGCTGGCCGTCAACCTGACCGGCACCATGGTCTGCAGCCAGGCCGTGCTGCCCGGCATGCTGGCGGCGGGCTGGGGCCGCATCGTCAACGTGGCGAGCACGGCGGGGCAGGTGGGCTATGCCTACGTGTCGGCCTACTGCGCGGCCAAGCACGGCGTGGTGGGCCTCACCCGCTCGCTGGCGCTGGAGCTGGCCACCAAGGGCATCACTGTCAACGCCGTGTGCCCGGGCTACACCGAGACCGACATCGTGCGCCAGAGCATCGAGCGTGTGGTCGCCAAGACCGGTCGCAGCCCCGCGGCCGCGCGAGCCGAACTCGTCAAGAGCAACCCGCAGGGCCGCCTGGTGCAGCCCGACGAGGTGGCCGATGCCGTCGCCTGGCTGTGCGGCCAGGGCGCGGGCGCCGTGACCGGCCAATCCATTTCCGTGGCGGGCGGCGAGGTCATGTGACCGCGCCGTCGCCTTCCGCCCCCCAAACGCAGACAGCAAAGAACGGAGACCGCATGAGCGAGAGCATTCCCCGCGTGGACCCGGCCCTGGTGGCCGGCAACCAGCGCCCCCTGGCCAGCTACGAGGCCAAGCACTTTCTCTGGTCGGTGAAGGACGGCGTGGCCACCATCGTGCTCGACCGGCCCGAGCGCAAGAACCCGCTCACCTTCGACAGCTATGCCGAGCTGCGCGACCTGTTCCACCAGCTCAAGTGGGCCGACGACGTGAAGGCGGTGGTGCTCACCGGCGCCGGCGGCAACTTCTGCTCGGGCGGCGACGTGCACGAGATCATCGGCCCGCTGGTGCGGCTGAAGGCGCCCGAGCTGCTGATGTTCACCCGCATGACCGGCGAGCTGGTCAAGACCATGCGTGCCTGCCCGCAGCCCATCGTGGCCGCCATCGACGGCGTGTGCGCCGGCGCCGGCGCCATCCTGGCCATGGCCTCGGACCTGCGCCTGGGCACGGCCCGCAGCAAGACCGCCTTCCTGTTCAACCGCGTGGGCCTGGCCGGCTGCGACATGGGCGCCTGCGCCATGCTGCCGCGCATCGTGGGCCAGGGCCGCGCGAGCGAGCTGCTCTACACCGGCCGCAGCCTGGGCGGCGAGGAGGGCGAGCGCTGGGGCTTCTTCAACCGCCTGTGCGCGCCCGACGAGGTGCTGGCCGAGGCCCAGAAGCTGGCCGCCCAGCTGACCGAAGGCCCCAGCTTCGCCAACGGCATCACCAAGACCATGCTGCACCAGGAATGGGCCATGACCATTGAGCAGGCCATCGAGGCCGAGGCCCAGGCCCAGGCGCTGTGCATGCTGACGCAGGACTTCACGCGGGCCTACGAGGCCTTCGTGGCGAAGCAGAAGCCCGTCTTCGAGGGGAACTGACGTGGCCGATATGACCTACCTCGATTGGCCCTTCTTCGAGCCGCACCACCGCGAGCTGGCGAAGGCCGTGGACGCCTGGGCCGCGCAGAACATCGCGCAGGACCATGGCCATGACGTGGACGCCGAATGCCGCGCGCTGGTCAAGGCGCTGGGCGCCGGCGGCTGGCTCAAGCATGCCGTCGGCGAATCGGCGCAGACCATGGACGCGCGCGCCATCTGCCTGATCCGCGAGACCCTGGCCCGCCACAGCGGCCTGGCCGACTTCGCCTTCGCCATGCAGGGCCTGGGCAGCGGGGCGATCAGCCTGCACGGTACGCCCGCGCAGCGCGAGCGCTACCTGACGCGCGTGGCCCGCGGCGAGGCCATCTCGGCCTTCGCGCTCTCCGAGCCCGATGCCGGCTCCGATGTGGCCGCCATGCAGTGCAGCGCGCGGCAGGACGGCGACCACTACGTGCTCGACGGCGAGAAGACCTGGATCTCCAACGGTGGCATCGCCGACTTCTACGTCGTGTTCGCGCGCACCGGCGAGGCCCCTGGCGCCCGGGGCATCAGCGCCTTCATCGTCGAAGCCGGCACGCCCGGCTTCGAGATCGCCGAGCGCATCGAGGTGATCGCGCCGCATCCGCTGGCCCGGCTGCGCTTCACCGGCTGCCGCGTTCCCGCCGGCCAGCGCGTGGGTGCGGCGGGCGAGGGCTTCAAGGTGGCGATGCGCACGCTCGACGTGTTCCGCACCTCGGTGGCCGCCGCCGCGCTGGGCTTTGCCCGCCGTGCCCTCGACGAGGCGCTGGCCCGTGCCACCACGCGCCGCATGTTCAACGGCGTGCTGGCCGACTTCCAGCTCACGCAGGCCAAGCTGGCGCAGATGGCCACCGCCATCGACAGCGCCGCGCTGCTGACCTACCGCGCCGCCTGGCGCCGCGACCGCGGCGAGCCGGTGACCAAGGACGCGGCCATGGCCAAGCTCACCGCCACCGAGAACGCGCAGCAGGTCATCGACGCCGCCGTGCAGATGTTCGGTGGCCTGGGCGTGGTGAGCGAGCAGCCGGTGGAGCGGCTCTACCGCGAGATCCGCGCCCTGCGCATCTACGAGGGCGCGACCGAGGTGCAGCAGCTCATCATCGCCCGCGAGCTGCTGCGCGAGGCCGGCACGCCCAAGGCCGCCTGAGCGCGCACGGCCGGAGACCGCCATGACCGCCAGCGCCCACGTCGACACCTTCGCACGCGAACACCTGCCGCCGCCCGAACAGCAGCCGGAGTTCATCTTCGAGATGCCCTCGCTGCAGATGCCCGCGCGCCTGAACTGCGCCACCGAACTGCTGGACCGCCACGTGGCCGAAGGCCGCGGCGACCGGCCCTGCATCCTGGCGCCCGGCCTGCGCTGGACCTATGCCGAGCTGCAGGACAAGGCCAACCGCATCGCCAACGTGCTGGTGACGCAGATGGGCCTGGTGCCGGGCAATCGCGTGCTGCTGCGCGCGCCCAACAACCCGATGCTCGCGGCCTGCTGGTTCGCGGTGATGAAGGCCGGCGGCATCGCCGTGGCCACCATGCCGCTGCTGCGCGCCAAGGAGCTGGTGCCCATCCTGGAGATCGGCCAGGTCACGCATGCGCTGTGCGACACCGCCCTGGCCGAAGAGCTGGCCCTCGCCGCGCAGAAGGCGCCGGTGCTCCAGCACATCCGCCACTTCCATGCCGACGGGCCCGAAGGCCTGGAGGCGCTGATGGCCGAGGCTTCGCCCGTCTTCGACAACGTGGACACGGCCGCCGACGACACCTGCCTGTTCGGCTTCACCTCGGGCACCACCGGCGTGCCCAAGGCGACCATGCACTTCCACCGCGACGTGATGGCGGTGTGCCATTGCTGGCCGCCGCACCTGCTGCGCGCCACGGCCGACGATGTGTTCATCGGCAGCCCGCCGCTGGCTTTCACCTTCGGGCTGGGCGGGCTGCTGCTCTTTCCCATGCATGTGGGCGCCTCGACCGTGCTGCTGGAAAAAGCCGGCCCGGCGCAACTGCTGCAGGGCATCCAGGACTTCGGCGCCACGGTGCTGTTCACCGCGCCCACGTCCTACCGGCTGCTGGCCGAGCAGGGCGCCGTGCTGCGCGCCACGCCGCTGCGCAAGTGCGTCTCGGCCGGCGAGGCACTGCCCGCCACCACGCGCGCGCTGTGGAAGCAGGCCACCGGCATCGAGCTGATCGACGGCATTGGCTCCACCGAGCTGCTGCACATCTTCATCTCGCACGACGAGGCCGGCGCGCGGCCCGGCGCCACCGGCAAGCCCGTGCCCGGCTACCGCGCCCGCATCGTGGACGAGCAAGGCCGTGAGGTGTCGCCTGGCACCGTGGGCCGGCTGGCGGTGCAGGGCCCGACGGGCTGCCGCTACCTGTCGGACCCGCGCCAGGCGCAGTACGTGCAGGGCGGCTGGAACCTCACGGGCGATGCCTATGTGATGGACGCCGACGGCTACTTCTTCTACCAGGCCCGCACCGACGACATGATCATCTCGGCCGGCTACAACATCGCCGCGCCCGAGGTGGAAGAGGCGTTGATGCAGCACCCGGCCGTGGCCGAATGCGCGGTCATCGGTGCGCCCGACGCCGACCGCGGCCAGATCGTGCAGGCCTTCGTGGTGCTGCGCGCCGGCCAGGGCGAGCCGGGCGAGGCCATGGTGCGCACGCTGCAGGACTTCGTGAAGGCCACCGTGGCGCCCTACAAGTACCCACGCTCGGTGGTCTTCGTGGCGCAGTTGCCGCGCACGCAGACGGGCAAGCTGCAGCGCTTCGTGCTCAAGCAGGCGGCGCAGACGGGAGCCACCCCGTGATCCGCATCGCCACCCCCGCCGACCCGGGCGAGGCCACCACCGAGGCATCGCCGGGCCGCTTCGCGCGCACGCAGCTCATCCGCTTCTCGCACTGCGACCCGGCCGGCATCGTCTTCTTTCCCCAGTACCTGGTGATGTTCAACCAGCTCGTCGAGGACTGGTTCAACGAGGGCCTGGGCGTCAACTACGCCGGCATGATCGCCGGCCGCCACATCGGCCTGCCCATCGTGCGGCTGGAGTGCGACTTCCGCGCCATCAGCCGGCTGGGCGACACGGTGCAGCTGGGCCTGTCCGTGGAGCGCGCGGGCGGCCGCTCGCTCACGCTGGCGCTCCAGTGCACCGGCACCGACGGCGAACTGCGCGTGGCCTCGCGGCAGGTGCTGGTGTTCACCAGCCTGCAGACGCACCGCGCCATCGACATCCCGCCGGACGTGCGCGAGGCGCTGGCGCGCTTCGCGCCCGATCCGGCCCACCCCTGAATCCCCCGTTTTTCCCCGCAGGAGTCCCGCATGCAAGTTCTTCTTCCTCCCGGCTGGCCGCGCCCCAAGGGCTATGCCAACGGCGTCACCGCCCGTGGCCGCATGGTCTTCGTGGCCGGCATGATCGGCTGGGATGCGCAGGGCGTGTTCCACACCGACGACCTGGGCGAGCAGGTGCGCCAGGCGCTGCAGAACGTCGTGGAGGTGCTGCGCGAAGCCGGCGCCAGCCCCGAGCACATCGTGCGCATGACCTGGTACGTGACCGACAAGCGCGAATACGTGGCCGCCTATCCGGCCATCGGCAAGCACTTCCGCGAACTCATCAACTGCTACAACGCCGCGATGACGGCGGTGGAGGTGTCGGCGCTGGTGGAGGACCGGGCCAAGGTGGAGATCGAGGTCACGGCGGTCGTGCCGGACTGATTCGAGCGATCGGGGGGCAGGCAGGGCTCACCAGCCCAGCCGCACGCGCCCCAGTGCCATGGCCGTGGCCGCCTGGGTGGGCTCCACGACCGGCAGGCCCAGCGCCTGGGCCAGCGGCTCGCGGAAGGTGGCCATTCCGGCGCAGCCCATCACCAGCACGTTCGCCCCTCGCTCGTCGCGCAGGCGCCGGCCAGCCTCGGTCATGGCGGCCAGCGTGGCCGGGCGGTCGGCCAGTGCCGACACGCCGCGGCCGATGGCGATCTCCCCCACGCAGCGCTGGGAGATGCCCATGGCGCCCCAGTTGCGCAGGTGGCGCGGAATCGATCCCGGCAGGATGGCGATGACGCCGAAGCCGTGGCCCAGCGTCATGGCGGTCAGCGCGGCCGATTCGCTGATGCCCAGCACCGGCACCGGCATGCTCTCGCGCAGCAGCTGCAGGCCGGGGTCGCTGAAGCAGGCGATGACGAACGCGGCCGCGTCGTCGCGATGGCGCTGCGCAAAGGCATGCACCCTCAGCGCCGCCTCATCCACGTGGGCCTGGGTCTCCACGCCCGGCGGGCCGTCATGCAGCGTCTCGCAGCGGATGGCGGGGCCGCCGGCCAGGCGCAGCGGCGCCACGGCCTCGTCCAGCCCGGCCGTCACCGCGGCGTTGCTGTTGGGATTGATGACGTAGAGGGTGCGGGTCATTCGGGGCGGGGCAGGCGGGCGTTCCGAAAAGTCTACGGCCGGCCTGCGCGGCATGGCACTTGCTAAAACGTGGGTCGCCATTAACCCGTTGTTATGGGCCGCCACGCGGGCGGACGCATCCCATGTCTTTGAACCTGCGCCAGATCGAGGTGTTCCGGGCCGTCATGACCACCGGTTCCATCAGCGGCGCCTCGCAGCTGCTCTTCGTCTCGCAGCCGGCGGTCAGCCGGCTGCTGTCCCACACCGAGGCGCGGGTCGGCTTTGCGCTGTTCGAGCGGATCAAGGGCCGCCTGTATGCCACCCCCGAGGCCAAGAAGCTGTTCCGCGAGGTGGAGCATGTCTACACCGGCGTGCAGCGCGTCAACGTGCTTGCGCAGGAATTGCGGGACCACGGCGACGGCATCCTGAACATCGTCTCCAGCCCGAGCGTGGGCCAGATGCTCATCCCGCAGGCGGTGGCGCGCTTTCGCGAAGACCATCCCAACGTCAAGCTGACCTTCGAGTACCTGGCCTACGGGCCGCTGATCGAGCACGTGCTGCACCAGAAGGCGGACCTCGCGGTCACGCTGATGCCGGTCGACCATCCCAACCTGGAGACCTCGCTGCTGGGCTCTGCGCGCATGGTGTGCGCCTGCCCCTACGGCCATCCGCTCGCCGCGCGGGCCACCCTGACCGTGGCCGATCTGCTGCCCTGGCCCTTCGTGGCCTACAACCGCACGACGGCCTTCGGCCGCATGGTGGGCGAGCTGTTCGAGGCAGCGGGCGAGACCATGCGCGCGGCGGTGGAGGTGGGCTCGCCGCAGAACGCCTGCGCGATGGTGCAGGCCGGCGTGGGCATCGCCCTGGTGGACGAGTTCTCGGTGCGCAGCTGGCAGGCCAGTCGGCTCGTCGTGCGGCCGGTGCAGGGCGCCCATCTGCTGCATGCCAATGCGGTCCATCCCCGCTTCGAGCCGATGTCGCGCGTGGCCCAGGCCTTCACCGAGGTCCTGCGCGAATTGATGCATCCGGGTGCGGAGGCTCCCCAAGATGGAGCGCGGATGCACGCTTCGGCAGCTGCTTAACCTGGTGTTAAGGGCGGCGCACAAAAAGGCACGCGACAGCGCTCGGGCCGGCTCCAAATAATCCGCGGCATCGAAGCCAGCACGGCCTTCACCGCCGCATCATGACCCTTTCCGCTTCCCCGTCGACCGACTCGTTTGCCCAGGCGCGCGGCGTCTTCACCATCTGCCCCACGCCCTTCACGCAGGACGGCGCGCTGGACCTGGACAGCATCGCCACGCTGGTCGATTTCCAGATCGCGGCCGGCGTGGCCGGGCTGGCCATCCTGGGCTTCCTGGGCGAGGCGCACAAGCTGTCGCAGGCCGAGCGCACGCAGGTCGTCGCGGCCTTCGTGGGGGCGGCGCGCGGCCGGGTCCCGGTGTGGGTGGGCGTGCGGGCACTGGGCGTGGCCGGCGCCATCGAGCAGGCCCGCGAGGCAGAGGCGCTGGGCGCCGGCGCCGTCTTCGCCGCACCCATGGACAAGGTGTCGGACGCGCAGCAGTTCGCCTACTACGCGGAGCTGGCGCGCTCGGTGCGCATTCCGGTCGTGATCCACGACTTTCCCGACTCCTTCGGCACCGAGATCAGTGCCGAGCTGGTGGCGCGCCTGGGCCGCGAGGGCGGCGTGCCCATGATCAAGATGGAAGAGCCGCCCGTCGGCCAGAAGATCAGCCGCATCCGCGAACTGGCGGGCGAGCGCATGCGCATCTTCGGCGGGCTCGGCGGCGTGTACCTGCTGGAGGAGCTGCAGCGCGGCGCCGTGGGCACGATGACCGGCTTTGCCTTCCCCGAGGTGCTGGTGGGCATCCACCGCCGCTTCGAGGCCGGCGACGTCGAGGGGGCGGCCGCGATGTTCGACCGCTTCTGCCCGCTCATCCGCTACGAGTTCCAGCCACGGATCGGCCTGGCGCTGCGCAAGTACATCTACATGCGCCGCGGCGCCATCGCCTGCGATGCGATCCGTGCCCCCGGCATGCGCATCGACCCGCTCACGGCCCGCGAGCTGGAGGCCGTCGTCGCCCGCGTCGGCCTGCGCATCGATGCGCCTGCGCCTGCGCTCTGAGTCTTCTGCGTTCCTCCTTCCTCTTCTCTTCGACAGAAAGCAACCATGGTCCTCCGTCCTTCTCTGCTCATGGCCGGCGTGATCGCCGCCTCCGCCGCCGTGCTGTCCCTGCCGGCGGCGGCCCAGTCCCGCGCCGAGACCCTGCGCTTCGTCAGCGGCGGCAACGTGAACACGCTGGACCCGACCATGCTCGGCAGCACCCGCGAATCCTTCTCGGTGGGCATGGCCACCTATGACCGGCTCGTGGCCTTCGGCACCAAGCCGCAGGGCGACAGCACGGTGTTCGACCTCAGCAACATCCGTGGCGAGCTGGCCGAGCGCTTCGAGGTCAGTCCCGACGGGCTGACCCTGACCTTCCATCTGCGCAAGGACGCGAAGTTCCAGGACGGCACCCCCGTCACGGCCGACGACGTGAAGTGGTCGCTGGACCGCGCCGTCAGCGCCAAGTCGCTGGCGGCCGCGCAGCTGCTGACCGGCTCCATGACCAGCCCCAGCCAGTTCAAGGTGGTCGATGCCCACACCTTCCAGGTCAGCCTGCCCCAGCCCGACCGGCTGGCGCTGCCCAACCTGGCCACCGTCTACCCGATCATCATCAATTCGAAGGTGGCCAAGGCCCATGCCACGGCCGAGGACCCCTGGGCGCAGGAATGGCTCAAGAGCAACACGGCCGGCAGCGGCGCCTACGTGATCGAGAGCTTCAAGCCGGGCGAGCAGGTGGTGCTCAAGCGCAACGACGCCTGGACGCGCGGCCCCGGCGGCAAGCCGGCGAGCTTTCGCCGCGTGATCGCCCAGACCATCCCGGAGGCCGCCACGCGCGCCAACCTGGTGGAGCGCGGCGACGCCGACCTGGTCATCGACCTGCAGGCCAGCGACGCGGCGGCGCTGCAGGCCAAGGGCAAGGTGAAAGTGATCTCCACGCCCATGTACAACGCCGTGACCTTCGTCTCGTTCAACACGCAGATGCCGCCCTTCGACAAGGTCAAGGTGCGCCAGGCCATCGCCTATGCGCTTCCCTACGACGACATGTTCAAGGCGGCGCTGTTCGGCCGCGGCAAGCCGCTGTTCAACGCCACCTGGACCGCCGCCGGCCCCGGTCCCGAATACCCGGTCGCGCAACCCGTCAAGCTCGACCTCGCGCGCGCCAAGCAGCTGTTGACCGAGGCGGGCTTTCCCAACGGCTTCGAGACCAGCTTCTCCTTCAACCTGGGGCAGGCGGGCGTGGCGGAACCCATGGCGGCGCTGATCAAGGAGTCGCTGGCGAAGATCAACATCAAGGTCGACATCCAGAAGCTGCCCGACGCCCAGATGTCCACGATGGTCACCGAGAAGAAGCTGCCCTTCTTCACCGAGAACATCGCCGCCTGGCTCCCGGCGACCGACTACTACTACCGCAACTTCTACACCGGCAACCAGCGCTGGAACTACAGCTCGCTGAACGATCCGGCCCTGCAGCAACTCGCCGAGACGGCCCGCTTCGAGCCGGATGCGGCCAAGTACGCGGCGCAGTCGCGCAAGCTCAATGCCATGGCCTTCGAGCTGATGCCGCAGATTCCCGTGTGGCAGGCCAGCCAGGACGCGGTCATGGCGCCCTCGGTCGCGGGCTACGTCTACCAGTTCCATCGCCAGGCCGACTTCCGGGACCTGTCGCGCAAGTAAGCCCGACGCCGACGCGCCATGAGTCTCGCCGCCACCACCGCCCGCCGCATCGGCCGCCGCTTCGTCTCCTCGCTGCCGGCGCTGGTGGGGGTGCTGATCTTCACCTTCATGCTGATGCGGGTGCTGCCCGGCGACCCCGCCGTGTTCTTCGCCTCCGGCCCGAATGCCGGGCAGGCCGAGATCGACATGGTGCGCAAGCAGATGGGCCTGGACCGGCCCATGTACGAGCAGCTGGTGCTGTACGGCCGCGACGTGGCGACGGGCGACCTGGGCCGCTCGCTCACCACGGGCCAGCCGGTGGTGGACGATGTCCGCGCGCGGCTGCCGGCCTCGCTGGAGCTGACCTTCTGCGCGCTGCTGATCGCGCTGCTCGCGGCGGTGCCGCTGGGCATCGTGGCCGCGCTGCGCGCCGGCTCGCTCATCGACCATCTGGTGCGCATGCTGTGTGTCGCCGGCGTGTGCGTGCCGACCTTCGTGTCCGGCCTGCTGCTGGTCTACGTGTTCTATTACAAGCTGGGCATCGCGCCCGACCCCACGGGCCGGCTGGACGTGTTCGTCACCGCGCCGCCGCGCGTCACCGGCTTCCTGCTGATCGACTTCGCGGTGGCGGGCGACTTCGCGGGCTGGTGGAGCGCCGCCCGGCAACTGGTGCTGCCGGCGCTGACGATGGCCCTGTTTGTGCTCGCGCCCATCGCCCGCATCACGCGGGCCTCCATGCTGGCGGCCCTGGGCAGCGACTTCGTGCGCACCGCGCGCTCGCTCGGCATGGCGCCGTGGCGGGTCACGCTGGTGTATGCGCTGCGCAATGCCATCCTGCCCGTGCTCACCATCCTGGGCATCGTGTTCTCGACCATGCTGGGTGCCAACGTGCTGGTGGAGAAGGTCTTCTCCTGGCCCGGCGTCGCCTCGTACGCGCTCGACGCGCTGCTGGCCTCCGACTACGCGCCGGTGCAGGGCTTCGTGCTGCTCATGGCGTCCATCTTCGTGCTGGTCAACCTCACCATCGACATCCTCTACAGCGTGTGCGACCCACGCGTGTCCATCGAATGAAGAGCGCCACCCTCAACCATGCCGCGTGGGTGCTGCGCGGCAATCCGCTGACGGCCATCGCCGCCTTCGGTGTGACCGGGCTGTGCCTGGTGGCCGCCCTGGGGCCCTGGATCGTGCCCCACGATCCGCTGGCCTCCAACGTGGCCATCGCCCTGCAGCCGCCGAGTGCGGCGCACTGGGCGGGCACCGACCAGCTCGGCCGCGACGTGTTCAGCCGCACCATCGCCGCGGCGCGGCTCGACCTGGCGATCGCGGCCTCGGCGGTGAGCCTGTCCTTCGCGCTGGGCGCGGTGATCGGCAGCCTGTGCGGCTACATCGGCGGACGGCTGGACCGCGCCGTCGGCCGCTTCGTCGACGTGCTCATGGCCTTCCCGCTGTTCGTGCTGGCCATGGCGATGGTGGCGGCGCTGGGCAACCGGGTCGAGAACATCGTCATCGCGACGGCCTTCATCAACCTGCCCTTCTACATCCGCTTCGCGCGGACCGAGGTCAACGTGCGGCGCAATGCGGGCTGGGTCGAGTCGGCGCGGGCCTGCGGCGACTCGCACCTGTCGGTGGTGCTGCGCTTCCTGCTGCCCAACGTGCTGCCGGCCATGGCGGTGCAGGTGTCGCTCAACCTGGGCTGGGCGGTGCTCAATGCCGCCGGCCTGTCCTTCATCGGCCTGGGCGTGCAACAGCCCACGCCCGAGTGGGGAATCATGGTGGCCGAGGGTGCCCGCTTCATCTCCACCGGCAACTGGTGGCTGGTGGCCTGCCCGGGCTTCGCCCTGATGACCGCGGTGCTGTTCTTCAACCTGCTGGGCGACGGGCTGCGCGACATCCTCGACCCGAGGATGCGGACATGAGCGCGCTTCCCCTCGCTGCCAAGGACGCCGGCACGGCGGGCGCCCGCCTGCTCGACGTCGAGGACCTGCAGGTCAGCTTTTCCACGCGACGCGGCAGGGTGGAGGCCGTGCGCGGCGTCAGCCTGTCCCTAGATGCCGGCGAGACGCTGGGCATCGTGGGCGAAAGCGGATCCGGCAAGTCGGTGACGGCCTTCGCCGTGACGCACCTGCTGGAGGCTGCGGGCCGCATCACCGGCGGGCGCATCGCCTACCGCGGGCGCGACATCACGCGGGCCAGTTGGAAGACGCTGCGCAGCACGCACGGCGCCGCGATCTCGATGATCTTCCAGAACCCCCGGGCGGCGCTCAACCCGATCCGCACGGTCGGCCTTCAGATCGCGGACGCGCTGCGCGTGCATGCGGACCTGGGCGCGGCCGAGGCGCGCGAGCGCGCCCTGGGGCTGCTGCGCGACGTGATGATCCGCGAGCCGGAGAAGCGCCTCGATGCCTATCCGCACGAGCTGTCCGGCGGCATGTGCCAGCGCGTGATGATCGCGATGGCCATCGCCAGCGAACCGGCGTTGCTGATCGCCGACGAGCCCACGACCGGCCTGGACGTCACCACGCAGAAGACGGTGATGGATCTGCTGGCGGACATCGCCCGCCGTCGTGGCATGGCGATCATCCTCATCACCCACGACCTGGGCCTGGCGGCCACCTACTGCCAGCGCGTGGTCGTGATGGAGCAGGGCCGCATCGTGGAGCAGGCACCGCCGCTGCAGCTGTTCCAGGCGCCCCGGCATCCGTACACGCAGCGGCTGGTGGCGGCCTCGCCCACGCCCACGTCGACCATCGCCGACCTGGTCGCCGGGACGCCCGAAGGCGCCGCCGCCCCGGCACGCCTGCCGGTGGCGCAGGTGCCCCAGCCGCCCGGCACGCCGCCCTTGCTGGAGGTGCAGGGCGTGGCCAAGCACTTCGACGGCGGCATCGTCGCCGTGCACGACGTCAGCTTCCGCCTGGCGCGCGGCGAAAGCCTGGGGCTGGTCGGCGAGTCGGGCTCGGGCAAGAGCACGCTGTCGCGCATCCTGTGCCGGCTGATCGACGCCACGCACGGCGAGGTGCTGTTCGACGGCCAGACGCTCAGCGGCATTCCGGCGCGCGACTTCCACCGTTCGCCGCTGCGGCGCGAGGTGCAGCTCGTGTTCCAGGACCCGCATGACAGCCTGAATCCGCGCTTCTCGGCCTGGGACTGCATCGCCCATCCGCTGCGCCGCCTCATGGGTCTGAAGGGCCATGCCGAGCTGGACCGTGCCGTGCGCGACTGCGCCGCCCGCGCCGGGCTGCCCGGCGAGCTGCTCGACCGCTTTCCGCACCAGCTCTCGGGCGGGCAGAAGGCGCGCGTGGGCATCGCCCGGGCCATCGCCTGCAAGCCGCGCCTGCTGATCCTGGACGAGCCCACGGCGGCGCTGGACGTGTCGGTGCAGGCGGTGATCCTGCAGCTGTTGGACCGGTTGCGGCGCGAGGAGGGCCTGGCCTTCGTCTTCGTCAGCCACGACCTGAACGTGGTGCGCATGATGTGCGAGCGCACCCTCGTCCTGCGCAATGGCCGCGTGGTGGAGGAGGGGCGCAGCACCGAGCTCTTCAGCGCCCCGCAGTCCGACTACACCCGAGCGCTGATCGACGCCATCCCGCATGTGGCGCTGGCCGAGCCGCGAAAGCGCGCCGCATGAGCGCCCGTCCGGCCGCTGCGCATGAGGCGCACACCGCAGGCACCGCCGAAGGCCGACCGCTCAGGGCACTCGTCTTCGGCGGCGCCGGCTTCGTCGGCCTGAACGTCGCACAGCACCTGCTGGGCGCCGGCGATGAGGTGCTGCTGTTCGACCGCAATGCGATCCCCGAGGCTGCGCAGGCCGCCTTCGACGCGCTGCCGGGCCGCTGGCGCGCGCTGTGTGGCGACGTCACCGACGCCGAGGCGGTGCGCGAAGCCGTGTCGCCGGGCCTCGACGTGCTGGTGCTGGGCGCGGCCGTCACGGCCGGCACGCAGCGCGAGGCGGACGATCCGGCGGGCATCCTGCAGGTCAATGTGCTGGCGCTGCCCGGCATCCTTCAGGCCGCGCGCGCCGCGGGTGTGCGCCGCGTGATCCAGCTCAGCTCGGCCGCGGTCTATGGCCGCGCCGCGCTGGGGGGCGAGCCGGTGGCCGAGACGGCGCCACCGCAGCCCGTCGGCTTGTATGGCATCTCCCGGCTGAGCGCGGAGATGGTGGCGTTGCGCCTGGGCGAGCTGTACGGGCTCGACGTGGTCAACCTGCGCCTCAGTGGCGTCTTCGGCCCGTGGGAGCACCGCACCGGCGTGCGCGACACCCTGAGCCCGCAGTTCCAGATCGCCGAGGCGGCCCATGCCGGCCGCCCGGCCCTGCTGCCCCGCGCCGGCCTGCGCGACTGGATCTACGCGCCCGACGTGGCGCGGGCCGTCGCGGCCGTCGCGCGGGCACCGGCGCTGCCTTCGCGTTGCTACAACGTCTCGGCCCCGGCGGCCTGGACGGTGCTGGACTGGGGCCGGCACTACGCCGCCGGGCGGCCCGGCTTCGCGTGCCGAGTGGTGCAGCCGGGCGAGGCACCCACCATCGACCTGCATGCCGAGACGGACCGGGCACCGCTGTCCGTGGCCCGCATCGCGGCCGACCTCGGCTGGCAGGCGCAATGGGGCTGCGCGGATTCGGCCCATGCGCTGGATGCGTGGCACGGGACGCACGACACCCTCTGGAGAAAGAACCCATGCGATTGAAGGATCAGGTCGCCGTCGTCACCGGCGGCGGCTCGGGCATCGGCGCGGCCTGTGCGCAGCTGTTCGCCCAGGAGGGCGCCCGCGTGGCCGTGGTCGATCGGCACGCCGACGCCGCCGAGGCCACCGTCGCGGCGATCGAGGCGGCGGGCGGCACGGCCTGCGCCTTCGGCTCGGACGTCGGGCAGCCGGGCACCGCCGATGCCGACGCGGCCCAGGTGCTGGCCCGCTGGGGCCGCATCGACGTGCTCGTGTGCGCTGCCGGCTTCTCCTGCGGCGGCACGGTGACCACCGTCGATCCGGCCGACTGGCAGGCCGTGTTCCGCGCCAACGTGGACGGCACCTGGCTGTGGGCGCGCGCGGCCATTCCGGCGATGCAGCGCCAGGGCGGCGGTGCGGTCGTCACCCTGGCCTCGCAGCTCGCGCTGGCCGGCGGCCGCGGCAACAGTGCCTACATCGCGGCCAAGGGCGCGATCCTGAGCCTGACGCGCACCATGGCCCTCGATTACGCGGCGGATGGCATCCGCGTCAACGCAATCGCGCCGGGCGCGATCGACACGCCCATGCTGGCGCGGGGCTTCGCGCGCCAGCCCGACCCGGCGCAGGCCCGCGCGGCGTCGATGCAGCGCCACGCGCTGGGCCGCTTCGGCCGCGCCGAAGACATTGCCGCCGCGGCGCTGCACCTGGCCAGCGACGCGGGCGCTTTCATGACGGGGACCACGATGGTGGTCGATGGTGGATGGACTGCAGCATGACGGATTCAGAGAGCAACGAACACGGACCCGCGGCACTGGCCGCGCTGGAAGCGCGCCTGAAGCGCGAACTGGCCTTCATCGCCCACCCGGCGCAGCCCTGGCTCACGCCCCGCACCGGGCCGGACGGCGCGCCCGCGCTGGACGTGCTCATCGTCGGCGGCGGGCAGGGCGGCTGCGCGGCGGCCTTCGGCCTGCTGCGCTCCAAGGTCGACAACCTGCTGGTCATCGACGCGGCGCCCGCCGGCCAGGAAGGGCCGTGGAACACCTATGCGCGCATGCACACGCTGCGCAACCCCAAGGAATTCACCGGGCCCGACCTGGACATCCCCGGCCTGACCTGCCAGTCCTGGTACTCGGCCCGCTTCGGCGCGGCCGCCTGGGAGGCCCTGGACATGCTGCCCAAGGAACTGTGGTGCGAGTACCTGCTGTGGGTGCGCCGCGTGGTCGGCGTGCCGGTGCAGAACGACACGCGGCTGCTGCGCATCGCGCCCGCGGGCCCGGACGGCCTGCTGGCGGCGGAGGTCGAATCCGGCGGGCAGCGGCGCACGCTCTACACCCGCAAGATCGTGCTGGCCACGGGGCAGGAAGGCGTCGGCCGCTGGTCGATCCCGCGCGCCCTGGCCGGCCTGCCGGCGGACCGCTGCGTGAACTCGGCCGAGCCCTTCGACTTCGGCCGCGTGGCCGGCAAGGTGGTGACCGTGATCGGGGCCGGTGCCTCCGCCTTCGACAACGCCGCCGCCGCGCTGGAGGCGGGCGCCGCCGAGGTGCACCTGCTGTGCCGACGTCTGGCGCCCCAGGTCGTCCAGCCCTACCGCTGGCTCACCTTCCGCGGCTTCATGCGCCACCTCTCCGACCTGGACGACCGCTGGCGCTGGCGCTTCATGCAGTACATCCTGGGCATGCGCGAAGGCTTTCCGCAGGGCACCTACGACCGCTGCGCCCGCCATGCCGGCTTCCACCTGCGCACCGGCGCCGGTGTGCAGGCCAGCCAGTGGGACGCCGCATCGGGCCGCATCGTGCTGGAGACGCCGCAGGGCGCGCTGCACACCGACTACGTGATCGCCGCCACCGGCATCGAGGTGGACTTCCACGCCCGCCCCGAACTGGCCGCCTGCGCCGGCAACATCGCGACATGGGGCGACCGCTACACGCCGCCCGACGACGAGCGCAACCCGCGCCTGGCGGCCTTTCCGTACCTGGCGGACGACCATGCCTTCACCGAGCGCGAGCCCGGCCTCACACCCTGGCTGCGCGACGTCCACCTGTTCGCCATCGGCGCGACGATGAGCTTCGGTGCCTCGGGCTCGTCGATCAACGCGCTGACCACCGCCATTCCCAAGCTGGTCCACGGCATCACGCGCGGCCTGTTCCGCGACGATGTCGAGGCGCACTGGCAATCGCTGCTGCGCTACGACGTGCCCCAGGCCGTGATCGCGCCGCAGCACAACGGAGGCTGAGCGATGGACCTGGGACTGACAGGACGCACGGCGCTGGTCTGCGGCGCCAGCAAGGGCCTCGGCTTCGGCTGCGCGCAGTCGCTGGCGCGCGAGGGCGTGGCCGTGACCCTGGTGGCGCGCGGTGCCGACGCGCTGGAGGCCGCGGCCGAGGCGCTGCGCCAGGCCACGGGCGCGGCGGTCGCCACCGTGGCGGCGGACATCACCACGCCGCAAGGCAGGGCGGCCGCCCTGGCCGCCTGTCCGGCGCCGGACATCGTGGTCACCAATGCCGGCGGCCCACCGCCGGGCGACTTCCGCGACTGGAACCGCGACACCTGGATCGCCGCGCTCGACGCCAACATGCTGGCGCCCATCGCCCTCATCCAGGCCACGGTGGACGGCATGATCGCCCGGCGCTTCGGCCGCATCGTGAACATCACCTCCGCCGCGGTGAAGGCGCCCATCGACATCCTGGGCCTGTCCAACGGCGCGCGGTCGGGGCTCACCGGCTTCGTGGCCGGGCTGGCGCGCCAGACGGTCGCGCACAACGTCACCGTCAACAACCTGCTGCCCGGCCCCTTCGAGACCGGCCGGCTGCGCGAGACGGCGCGCCGGTGGTCCCTGCAGAGCGGCAAGAGCGAGGAGACGGTGCTGGCCGAGCGGCGCGCGGCCAACCCGTCGGGCCGCTTCGGCACCATCGCCGAGTTCGGCGATGCCTGCGCCTTCCTGTGCAGCGCGCAGGCCGGCTTCATCACCGGGCAGAACCTGCTGATGGACGGCGGGTTGTACCCCGGCGTGTTCTGAGCGCCGGATCGGCTTTCGTCACGTCCATGTCCGCCTGTCACGCCCCGCATCGCCAGGCTCCGGCAACCCCCAACGTCTTTTCCCCAAGCTGGAGGCTTTCATGACCCCTTCCTTCGACCTCACGCTGCGCGGCGGCCGGGTCTGCAATGCCGATGGCTGCGTCGACGCCGATGTCGGCATCACGGACGGCCGCATCGCCGCCATCGCGCCGGGCCTGCCCGCGGGCCGCGAGGACGTCGACGCCACGGGCCGCTGGCTGCTGCCCGGCGGCATCGACAGCCACTGCCACATCGAGCAGCTCTCGGGCATGGGGCTGATGTGCGCGGACGACTTCTACTCGGGCACCGTGTCCGCCGCCTTTGGCGGCACCACGACCATCCTCTCGTTCGCGGCGCAGCACCGCCACGACAGCATCCCGCAGGTGCTGGAGGACTACGGCCGCCGCGCACGCGAGAAGGCCGTCATCGACTACGGCTTCCACCTGATCCTGACGCGGCCCGACGACGAGGCACTGCAGATGCATCTGCCGCAGGCCATCCGCGACGGCATCACCTCGCTGAAGGTCTACATGACCTATGACCTGCTGCGCCTGGACGACCACGCGCTGCTGGACGTGCTGGCCACTGCCGGCCGCGAGGGGGCGATGGTGATGATCCATGCCGAGAACCACGACATGATCCGCTGGATCGCGCGGCGCCTGCTCGACCGCGGCCATGTGGCGCCGAAGTTCCATGGCGTGGCGCACGACCCGCTGGCCGAGGCCGAGG
The DNA here is from genome assembly GCF_021401245.1 of Pseudacidovorax sp. NFM-22. GTDB lineage: Bacteria > Pseudomonadota > Gammaproteobacteria > Burkholderiales > Burkholderiaceae_C > Xenophilus. The sequence goes on along the minus strand of NZ_JACBFY010000007.1, from coordinate 300,808 downwards.
CCACGAACCGCGCCATCCAGCTGTCGCGCCTGCTCGACGTGCCGGCGCTGATCGTGCACGTGGCCGGCGCCGAGACGGTGGAGGTGCTGCGCAAGGCGCGGCGTCTGGGCGCGCAGGTGCATGCCGAGAGCTGCCCGCAGTACCTGTTCCTGGAAGCGTCGGACGCCGACCTGCCCGGCGTGGAGGGCGCGAAGTTCTGCTGCAGCCCGCCGCCGCGCGACAAGGCCTCGCAGGAGGCCGTGTGGGCCGGCCTGCTCGACGGCACGCTGGGCATCTATTCGTCCGACCACGCGCCCTACCGCTTCGACGAGGCCGGCAAGCTGCCCAAGGGCGAAGCCACCACCTTCAAGGAGATGGCCAACGGCGTGCCGGGCATCGAGCTGCGCATGCCGCTGCTGTTCTCGGAGGGCGTGATGAAGGGCCGAATGGGCATCGAGCGCTTCGTCGCGCTAACGTCCACCAACCACGCGCACATGTACGGCCTGGCACCGCGCAAGGGCGCCATCGCCGTCGGCGCCGACGCGGACATCGCCATCTGGAACCCGGCCCGCGAGGTGCAGGTGACGCATGCGATGCTGCACGACAACGTGGGCTACACGCCCTACGAGGGCATGCGCCTGACGGGCTGGCCCGAGGACGTGTTCAGCCGCGGCCGCAGCGTGGTGCGCGGCGGCGAGCTGCGCGCGCAGCGCGGCTCGGGCCAGTTCATTTCCCGGGGCCGGCCCCTGCCCCCGGAGGTGCCGCGTGCGGCACCGGGCGGCCGGGGCGCCTTCAGCGCGCTCATCGGCCTCGAACGCGGCTGAGTGAGCAACCCGGGCGCCGGCGCGGCGACCGGGCGGCGTGCCGCGTTCACCCCTTGTCAGGTCGCGTAGATGGCCTCGACGCTGCGGAAGCCCTTGACCTCGATCGGATTGCCGAAGGGGTCGCGGAAGAACATGGTCCATTGCTCGCCCGGCTCGCCCTCGAAGCGCACCTGGGGTGCCAGCACGAAGGCGGTCTGCGCCTGCCGCAGGCGCTCGGCCAGGGCCTGCCACTCGGGCAGCAGCAGGATGATGCCGAAGTGCGGCATGGGCACCATGTGCTGGCCCACCACGCCCGTGGGTGCGGTGGCGAAGGGCGTGCCGAGGTGCAGCGAGATCTGGTGGCCGAAGAAGTCGAAGTCGACCCAGGTCTGGGTGCTGCGGCCTTCGCGGCAGCCGAGCACGCCGCCATAGAAATGCCGGGCGGCGTCCAGGTCGGTGACGTTGAAGGCGAAGTGGAAGATCGAAGGCAGTTGCATCATGGTCGTCGGATTCTGGATCCCGTGGCTCAATCCAGCGTGGCGCCGGAGTGCCGGATGGCCTCGGCCCAGACCGGCCGCTCCTTTTGGGCCAGGTCGAACAGATCCTGCCGCGGGCCGACGTGCACGTCGTAGGCCTGCGCGTCGAGCTGCTGCTTCACGGCCGGCGTGCGCAGCGCCTTGTTGAAGGCCGCGTTCAGCACGTCGAGGATCTTCGGGTCCACGCCGGCCGGTGCCACGTAGCCGTTCCAGGCCACGGCCTGGTACTTGGGCAGGCCGCTCTCGGCCAGCGTGGGCAGCGTCGGAAGGCGGCTGTCGCGCGCGGCGCCGGTAACGGCCAGGGGCACGATCTTGCCGGTCTTCAGGTGCGGGGCGATGGAGGTCGTGTTCTCGAAGACCAGGTCGACTTCGCCGCGCAGCAGGGCCAGGTCGGCCTCGACGCCGCCCTTGTAGGGGATGTGCACGATGGCCAGGCCGGCCATCGACTTGAACATCTCGGCGCTGAGGTGGCCGGTGGTGCCATTGCCGCCCGAGGCCACGGTGAGCTTGCCGGGGTTCTTGCGGGCCAGGGCGATGAGGCCGGCGACGTCCTGCACGCCCAGGTCGCTGCGCACGGCCAGCACGTTCTGCACGGAGCCCGTCAGCGCGATGGGCGCGAGCTGCCGGTCGGCGTCGTAGGGCAGCTTCTTGTAGAGCGACTGGTTGATGGCCAGCGTGGCCACGTTGGCGTAGCCGATGGTGTAGCCGTCCGCCGGCGCGGCGATCAGCGCCTGCGTGCCGATGATGCCGGAGGCGCCGACGCGGTTCATCACCACCACCGGCTGGCCCAGATCGCGGCCGACGGCCTCGGCCAGCAGGCGCGAGACGATGTCGGGTGTGGTGCCGGCGGCAAAGGGCACGATGAGCGTGACGGGTTTGTCGGGAAAGGCGGCCAGGGCCTGGCCGGCGAGTGCGAAGGCGGCGAGCGTCGCGGCCAGGGCGCGGCGCAGGGCGCGGTGGGGCAGGGTGCGGGAGAAGTGGGGGAACGACATGGGGGAATACTTTTCAAAACGATCCGGCGGGGCGCCGGGGGGAAATTCGACTCAGGCGTCCTGCCGCGCCATCACGTCCTGCAGCACGGAAAGGTCCACGTTGCCGCCGGACAGCACCAGGACGGCCGGGCGACCGTCCAGCCGCAGGTGGCCGGCCAGCAGTGCGGCCAGGGCGACGCTGCCGCCGGGCTCGACCACCAGGCGCAGCTCTTCGAGCGCGAAGCGCATGGCGCGGGCCACCTCGGCATCGGTGACGGCGACGGCACCGGCGAGCAGCGGCTGGTTGATGGCGAACGGCAGCTCGGCCGGCGTGGCGGCCTGCAGCGCATCGCACAGGCTGCGCGCATCGGCCGCATTGCTTTCGCGGCGGCCGCTGGCCAGCGAGCGGACGGTGTCGTCGAAGCCGGCCGGCTCCACGGCGATGCGGCGCGTCCAGGGGCTCAGGGCGTCCAGCGCCAGGCAGCAGCCGGCCATCAGGCCGCCGCCGCCGCACGGGGCTGCGAACAGGCCCAGTTCGGCCCGGGCGTCCGCGGGCAGGTCCTGCAGCGCCTCCAGCGCCACGGTGCCTTGCGCGGCCAGCACCTGCGGATGGTCGCCGGGCGGCACCAGCGTGGCGCCCGTGTCGGCCAGCAGGCGCAGGCCGATGGTCTCGCGGCTTTCCTTGCGGCGGTCGTAGTGAACGACCTTCGCGCCCTGGGCGAGTGCCTTCTCCACCTTGTTGCGCGGCGCATCGACCGGCATCACGATGGTGGCGGGCACACCCAGCTGGCGTGCGGCCCAGGCGATGGCCTGCCCATGGTTGCCGGTGGAATAGGCGACGACGCCGCGGGCGCGCTGCCCGGCATCGAGGGCGAGCAGGGCGTTGAAGGCGCCGCGCAGCTTGAAGGAGCCGGTGAGCTGCAGGTTCTCCAGCTTGAGCCACACCGGGCCGCCGGCAAGCGCATCGAGCGCGGGCCAGCGCAGCAGCGGCGTGCGACGCACATGCGGGGCGATGGCGTGGGCGGCGCGCAGCACGTCGGCGAAGCCGGGGACGTCCATCGCGCCCAGCAGCTCGTGCGTGATTTGCGCCGGCAGCGCGCCCGCGCGGGAGGCCACGGCGCTCATCGGGCGGGCTGCCACACGGGCGGCTCGGTGCTGCCCGTCTGGGTGGCGATGCGGGCGTAGGCCTCCAGCCGGCGATGCTGCGCGAAGTTGAAGATGGTCGTGCGGCCCAGCTCGCACATGGCGAGGTCGCAGTCCGCCACGACCAGCTCGTCGCCGCAGCTGGTGGCCATCGCCATGATCTCGCCCTGCGGGTTGACGATGACCGAGTGGCCCATCAGCTCGAAGCCGTCCTCGTTGCCGGCCTTGGCCACGCCGACGCCGAAGGTGGCGTTCTGGTAGCAGCCGGCCTGGATCGACAGCTGCGAATGGAAGTTGCGCAGATGGTTGGCCTCGAAGCCGCGGTTTTCCTGGTTCACGGCCGGCGTGTTGTAGCCCAGCATGACCAGTTCCACCTGCTGCAGGCCCAGCTCGCGCCAGGCCTCGGGCCAGCGGCGGTCGTTGCAGATGAGCGTGCCCAGGTTCACGTCGACCCCACCCACGGGGGCACGCACGACCGGAAAGCCCAGGTTGCCGACCTCGAAGTAGCGCTTCTCCAGGTGCTGCACCTTGCGCACCGTGGAGAACTCCTTGTGGCCGGGCAGGTGCACCTTGCGGTACTTGAGCACGATCTCGCCCGAGGGCGCGATGACGACTGCGGTGTTGAAGCGGCGCTTGCGCACCACGCCGGTCTCGTCGGCCTCGTGGGCGATCTCGCCATAGCCGAGGTAGCAGGTCAGGCCCAGGCGGCGGATGGCGTCGAACACCGGCTGCGTGGCCGGCGAGGGCAGCGAGGGCTCGAACCAGGCATCGGCCTCGTCCAGGTCTTCCACGTACCAGCGGGGGAAGAAGGTGGTGAGGGCCAGTTCGGGAAACACCACGACCTGGGCGCCGCGATGGTGGGCCTGCTCCAGCAGCCGCACCAGGCGGGCGACGACGACGTCGCGGCCTTCGGCCTTCTGGATGGGGCCGAGCTGGGCGGCGGCCACGGTGATCACACGTTTCATGGAGAGCGCATGGAGGATTGGGAGTGGCGCGATGCTCGGCGCCGCGGCGTGCCCTGGCAAATGCGCCACAGCCGGCGCCCGCCGTGCGCCCGGGCTGCGGCGCATGCCCCAAGTCGTTGATGCAAAAGGAAAAGCCGGCGCGTGGCGCGCGGCGGTGGTCGAATTCGATAGCCGCCGGTTATGGGCCGCCGCCAAAAGATGATGCGCGGGCGCCCTGTGCTCAGGCCTGCTGCGCCAGGGTGCGCAAGGGCAGGTGCTCGCCCGGATGCTCCGGCAGCGTGGGCGCCAGCGCCGCGTCGCGTCCTTCTTCCTTGAGCACCCGGCGCAGCGTCGCCAGGAACTCCTTGGCCATGGCCGACAGCGGCGTGGCATTGGCATGGATCAGGTAGATGCGGTGCGACAGCATCGGCGCCAGGGGCTTGAGCAACACGCCGTCCTGTTGCGGCCGGCGGGCGCCGAAGGCCTCGACCAGCGCCACGCCCACGCCTGCGCGCACCAGGCCCATGGCCTCGGGGGTCGAGCGGATCTCGACATGGGCGCGCATCGTCAGCCCGGCCGCCGCGAAGAAGTCGCTGGTGAGCCGGCCGAAGGGCGTGTTCGGCCCGTAGCCGATGAGGGTCTGGCCCGCCAGGTCGGCCACGCTCACCGATGTGGCCGGCGCCAGCGGATGCTTCTCGGGCACCGCGCACTGGATGAAGCCATGGCCGATGGCCTGCGACGAGGTGTTGGCGCTGGAAGGCGGCGGCATGGACGAGATCGCCAGGTCGGCATGGCCCAGCAGCACGTGCGGCAGCAGCGAGTCGAAGGGCAGGGGCCGGTACTTGATGCGCACCTCGGGGTAGCGCGCCCGGAAGCGGCGGATGGCCACGGGCATCAGCCACTCCGCATAACTGGGGCTGCACACCAGCGAGAGTTCGCCGTGCGTGCCCGCCGCGAGGTCGGCCGCCAGCGCATTGAAGCGCCGTACCCCTTCGATGATGCCCTCGACCTCGGAGAAGAGGCGCTGCGCCTCGGGCGTCGGCTGCAGGCGGCCGCGCACCCGCTCGAACATCAGCATGCGCAGCCGGCTTTCGGCGGTGGCGAGCACCCGGCTCACGGCCGGCTGGGACACACACAGCATCCGCGCCGCCCCGCTGAGGGAGCCGGCGATCATGATGGCGTGGAAGACTTCGATCTGCCGCAGGTTCAGCGGCACGGGAGGAGCGGGCAGGGCGGAGGACATGGGCGGCAAGGACCGCACGGGCGGCCAGGGGACGGCAGACGCAAGGAGCAGGCCATCCGGCGGCTGGACGACCGGCCGTGCCCCTGCCGCCCGTGCGGACCGGGCCACCGACACGGTGCGGTCATGCACCGGCGGCGGGCGCCCGGTGGCATCTGGGGCTTGCCCGGAGTGCGCCCGAATTGGTTGAGGGTTAAATTAAATGGGCCGTTGCCGTGGCGCCGATCTTGCTATCGGTCAAGCCACTGCTGCATCGATCGCAGCGCGTCCAAACCCGCCGGCCACCGGCTCTGCGCGACACGAGGCCCGCCATGAACCCCACTGCCAGTGCCTTCTTCACCCGCCCGCCGTCGGCGCCCCTGCCGGCGACGCGGCCGCTGCGGCCCTTCTTCGCCTCGGCCGATCTCGAAGAGACGCGGCTGCGCGTGGGCAGCGTGATGAAGCCGCACCGGCTCGACGTGGCCGGCCGCGCGCAGCGCCTGGATGCGCGCATGCACCACGCCAGCTTCGGCGACGTGTCGCTGAGCCTGCTGGCCTATGGGGCGGAGGTGGAGATCCAGCCCGGTCCGCTGGAGGATTTCTTCCTGGTCCAGATGCCGCTGGCGGGGCGCGCGCAGGTCGACAGCGGCGGTCAGCACAGCGACTCGGGCCCGCACGAGGCCACGGTGCTCAGCCCGAGCGAGGACACGGTGATGCGCTGGTCGGCCGACAACCAGCAGCTGATGGTGCGCGTCTCGCGCGCGCTGGTGGAGCGCACGCTGGCGCTGCAACTGGGCCGCGCGCTCGACGCGCCGGTGCGCTTCCAGCTGGGCTTCGGCTGGCGCGACAACGCCATGTGGATGCACCTGCTGGGCTACCTGCAGGAGATGATGGCGCAGGACATCGACCTGTCGCAGCACCGCCTGGTGAGCCAGCAGGTGGGCCAGCTGGTGGCGGCCACGCTGCTGTCGGTGCAGCCCCACAGCCACAGCCATGCGTCGCCTGCGCGCTGCAACACGGTGCTGCCGCGCCATGTGCGCCGCGTGCAGGACCACATCCAGGCGCATGCGCACGAGCCGCTGTGCGCCGACCAGCTGGCCGAGGTTGCCGGCGTGAGCGTGCGCAGCCTGTACGCCGGCTTCAAGGAATTCCTGGGCGTGAGCCCCATGCAGTACCTCAAGGACCTGCGGCTGGAGCGGGCACGCGCCGAACTGCTGGGCGGCAGCACCCATGTGGCCGGCGTCGCCCTGCGCTGGGGCTTCGGCCATCTGGGGCGCTTCAGCGCCGACTACCGCGCGCGCTTCGGCGAGTATCCGAGCGAGACGGTGCGGCGGCATTGAAGGCAGGCACGCCCGCCGCGTCGCTCAGGATGGCCGTTGGCCACTGGGCCGAGTCGCGCTCGCCCCGTGGGCTGCAACGCAGCTACGGTGGGGTTTGACGGATTGCCCTCCGACACGGTGAAGCACCTGGAGGACAAGCTGTGGGAGCTGCGCATCCGAGGCAAGGACGGCATTGCAAGGGCGATCTACCTGACCGCGGTCAGGCGGCGGGTCGTGATCGTCCGGGTCTTCGTCAAGAAGACCCAGAAGACACCGAAGCACGAACTGGAATTGGCTCGGCAACGGGCGAAGGAAGTCGAATGACCAAGCTGAAGGACCTGCACGGGAAGTGGTCCAAGGACCCGGCATATCGGGAAGCCTACGACGCACTGGAGGAAGAATTCGCCCTCGCCGAGGCCATCGCGGAGGCGAGGGCGGCGGCAGGGCTCACGCAGGCCGAAGTGGCCGAACGCATGCAAACGACGCAGAGCAATATTGCGCGCATGGAAGCCGGCCGGAGTTCGCCATCCACGCGAACGCTGGAGAAGTTCGCCCACGCAATCGGGGCCCGGCTCAAGATCAGCTTTGATCCGGTTCGGTCCCGATGACGCCGAGGAGCGCCTGCCATGGGAAACATGGCGTCAATGGATAGCTGGCGGCGGAACAGCGTGGCGAACGCACTGCGCTCGAGCTGAGCGCGACCTGGGCGCGGCTGCGGGCCTCAGGCCGCCAACCCCGTGAACCGCCCCCCATGGAACACCAGCGGCGCCGTCTCGCTGCGCGCCACGCGCAGCACGCGACCCACCAGCAGATGATGATCGCCCGTCTCCCGATGGTGGTCGCTGGCGCACACCAGCGTGGCCGCCGCGCCCGCGATGGCGGGGACGCCCTCCGGCGCTTCCGTGATGGCGGTGCCCGCGAACTTGTCGAGGACCGCCGGGTTGGCGAAATGCCTGGCCAGCGCTTCCTGTTCGCAGCCCAGCACGCTGATCGTGAAGTGCGCGCAGTCCCGGAAGGCCTGCAGGCTGGGCGAACGGTTCACCAGGCTCCACAGCACCAGCGGCGGCTCCAGCGACAGCGAGGCGAAGGAGTTGATGGTGAGGCCCACCGGCCGGCCGTCGGCCGTGCGGGTGGTCACGATGGCCACGCCGGTGGGATAGCAGCCCAACACCGTGCGCAGCAGGCGCGGGTGCAGGGCCTCGTCGTTCCAGGGTGGCTGGGCGCTGTCGGGCGCCGCATCATTGGCCGCCATCGTGGGGGCAAGGGCGACGGCGTTCATTCGGCCAGCCTCGGAATGGCCGGCACGGCCTGCTCGGGGCCCATGGCCGAATAGCCGCCGTCCACCGCGTAGTCGGCGCCGGTGACGAAGCTGGCGCCCTCCGACAGCAGGAAGGCCACCACGTTGCCGACTTCCGCCGGGTCGCCCACGCGGCCGAGCAGGTGGTAGGCGGCCGCCACACGGTCGGTCTTGGCGCGGTCGCCCTGGGTCAGCTCGTCCATCACCCGCGACCAGGTCCAGCCCGGCGACACGGAATTGACGCGGATGCGGTCGGCCGCGAAATCCATCGCCATGCTGCGCGTGACCTGCACCAGCGCCGCCTTCGACACCGGATACAGCCAGCGCCCGGTCTGCGCCACCTTGGCCGAGATGCTGGTGAAGTTGACGATGGCGCCGCCGCCGGCCTGGACCAGGTGCGGGCGCACCGCCCGGGCGGCCATGACGGCGCTGACCACGTTCACGTCCAGTGCGGTGAGCCAGTCCTGCCGGCCCGATTCGGCGCCGCCATCCAGGTAGGTGCAGGCCAGGTTGACCAGCCCGTCGATGCGGCCGAAATGGGTGGCGACCTCGGCCACGGCCTGGGCCAGCGCGTCGTCCTTCGTCACATCCACCGGCCAGAAGCGGGCGCGGTCCTCCTGGCCGGCCACGGCGCGCGCGCCGCCCGCCTCATCGATGTCGAACACCGCCACCTTCGCGCCAGCCTGCAGGAGCACCTGGGCCACGCCCGCGCCGATGAGGGTGGCGCCGCCGGTCAGCACGATGACCTTTCCGTCCAAGCGATGCATGTGAGTTGCCTTTCATCCGTGATGTCGGCGCCGCAGGTCGGGCTCTGCGAGCCCGACCCGGCGCGTGGATGAATGGTGCGGCGCCCGTCCCCGCGGGCCTAGCCGCGCACGGCGGTGGCTATCCGCAGACTGCGAACACTTGGCTGCGGCCTGGACAGCCAGCCCGGCCACGGAAGCAGGCCGGAGCTTGCCTGGGCCCAGGCGGCTGCGATGCCCCAAAGCAGAAAGCCGGCATGCTTTCGCATACCGGCTTCCGGATTGCCCGAAGGCATCCGCCCTGCGCCTTGCCCGCTGACAACGGGCGCCGCGCCGGGCGGCGGAGGTCTTTTACAGACCGGCCTTGCGGTAGACCGACAGGCTGCCCTGGGTGTACTGCGTCGGGATCGTGCTGTTCACGAAAGCCTTGGAGTCCAGGTTGGCGGTCGGGTTGTGGGCAGCGGCCACGGCTTCGGCCTGCACGGCGGCACGGCTGCGGGGAGCGGCCGGAGCGACGGCGACTTGCTGGCCGACGTATTCCAGGTTCTGCTCGGCGCGAGCGGCTTGCACGCCTTGGGCGTTCACTTCGGCGCGGCTGAAGGCCGACACGGGGGCGACGACGCCTTGGTATTCCTCGGCGCTGGCGCCGGAAACGGCGGCGAACGACAGGGCGGCGAGGGCGATGATCTTCGAGGTCTTGGTCATGATTTTTCTCCTGTAGGCAGGCATTGCGTTGAACAGAGCTGGCAAGGCACCCGCCTCGCCGGCTTCGGGTCTGCGTTCAATCGCTGGCCCGTGAGATGAATTGTGGACCCAAGATCTAGGGAAAACCCTTGTCTTTGACGAACGTCACGTTCACGCCAGCGAAACAATCGCGGCGTGATTACCTACGTCGTTGCATCGGTAGAACTCTGCGCGTGACCCCCGGAACGGCGGCCCGCGGCGTAGGGGTTGCGCTGCGAAGCGTGTCTCAGATGTGGGCGAGCGCGAGGCCGCCGATCACCAGGCCCAGCCCGGCCACCCCGAACATGCCCCACTCCAGCCAGCGCTTGCGGGTGAGCAGCGCGATGGCGGCCAGGGCGATGGAGACCTGCAGCGCGGTGGTGGCCTGGGCCCAGCGGTGGTGCTCGTGCAGGGCCGCGTCGGAGCGGTGGTCCCAGTCGTCGGCCTCCTTGTCCAGCTTCTGGGCGGCCAGCTGGATCTCGGCCTTCTCCTTGTCGTAGCGCGTCGCCTTTTCCTGCATGGCCGGCTTGCGGTCCTCGGGCGACAGGTCGCGCGCGAACTCGGCCAGCGCCTGCTTGGTGCTCTTGGCCTGGTAGTAATTCCACTGGTTGGCGGCTTCGGTGCGCTTCATGCCGGCGTTGTTCTTGTAGAGGCCGGCATTGGCCTGCGTCAGCCCGCCCATGTAGGCAAAGATGGCGCCGACCGTGGCGATCACGGCGGTGAAGACGGCCACCTCGTTGGTGATGCTGCGCTGCTTCTTGGCGGCGGCGGCATGCTCGGCCTCGTGTTCGGCGGCATGCTGGAGTTCGTGGTCGTGCGGACCGTGGACGTGGAAACCGGAAGAGGACATGGCGGAAGGCGTGCGTTCTTGGAGGTGTTGGACGCCGCCGGATGGCAGCGACCGGGATGATCCCAGCCTTCGATGAACGCACGCCGTACGGCCGGCGCCGACCCCGCCTAGAGCGGGATGCGGAAAGCCTGGGCCGCCTTGAGGTCGGGCTGCACGCCCAGGCCGGGCTTCATCCCCAGGTGCACGGCGCCTTCTTCCAGCGCGAACACCGGCGTGGCCAGCAGGTCGCGCAGCGGGTTGGGGTTGGCATCCACCTCCACATGGCCCGGCCCGCCCACCGCCGCCTTGAGGTGGAAGGAGGCCGTGAGGCCGATGCCGGCCCCGAGCCAGTGCGGACAGAAGCGCTTGCCCTGCGCCAGCGTGCGCCGGCCCACGGCCAGGCAGCCGCTGAAGCCGCCCCATTTGCCCAGGTCAGGCTGGATGATCGACAGGCCCTCGGCGCCGATGTGGGCGTCGAAGGCGTCCAGGCCGGCCAGGTTCTCGCCACCGGCCAGCGGCAGCGGCTGCTCGCGCGCCAGCCGGGTCCAGTCGGCCAGCGGCGTGTCGGCGCGCACGGGCTCCTCCAGCCAGCCGAGGTCGTGGCGCGCCATGCGGCGGCCGGCCGCGATGGCCTCGTCCAGGTCCCAGGCCTGGTTGGCATCGACCATCAGCGGCGCCGCGGGGCCGATCACCTCGCGCAGGGCAGCCAGGTTGGCCTCGTCGCGCTCGGCGCCGAAGCCGACCTTGAGCTTGAAGGCACGGTAGCCCTCCGCGCGCTTGGCCGCTGCCAGCTTCTCGGGCGCCGTCGGGTTGAGGCCCGAGGCATAGAGCGGCACCGGCGCAGGCGCCGCCAGGTCGGGCGCGAGCAGCTTCCACACGGGCAGGTCGTGGCGGCGGCCCAGCAGGTCCCACAGCGCGATGTCCAGGCCGGCCACGATCTGCGCCAGCGGGCCGGGCTCGCCGCACTGGATGGCCAGCACGGCCAGTTTGGCGCTGAGCGTCTCGAAGCAGTGCTGCGGGCTCGTCCACTGCGGCCCGCAGGCCAGCGGCGGCAGGTAGGTCAGCGCCATGCGCGCGCGGTGCTCCGCGCCCACGGTCGGAAAGTTGCACCAGACCTCGCCCCAACCCTCGGCGCCGTCGTCGGCGATGGCGCGCAGCAGCAGGGCCGGCCGGTCGCGCATGATGCCGAAGGAGGTCTGCACCGGCGGATCGGCCGGCGCGCGGAAGACGAAGGCCTCGATGCGTTCGAGGCGCAGATCGGTCGCCGCTGCCGTCATCCCGCGTAGGCCAGGCAGAACTCGCCCTCGGCCTTGAGCGTGTCGAAGGCGCTGTAGTCGGCCTGCCAGGCGTTGCCGGCGCGCTCGGTGAGGGCGGCCAGTTCGGCCAGCGTGGCCGTGCCTTCGCGGCGCAGCTGGGCCTCGAAGCCGGCCAGGTCGGGGAACTGCTGCAGCGCCTCCCACCACACGGCGCGGCCGGCCAGGAAGCCATGGGCGCCCGCCGCGTAGGCGTACGCCATCACGCGCAGGAACTGCTTGGGCGTGACACCGGCCGACAGCATCACCCACGGGATGCCGGCATCGCGGCAGATGCCGCCCATCTGGTCGAACAGGGCCTGGGCCTGGCGCGACTCGGCACTGTCGCCATGCGCCGGCAGGCTAGCGCCGGGCAGCGGGCTTTCGAGCTTGAACAGGTCCACGCCGTAATGCGGCTTGGCGAACTCGCGCACGCTGTCGAGCACCAGCTCGGGCAGCTTCTCGGGCGACTCCACATAGTCGGTGGTGTGGCGCTCGCTCTTGGGAAAGGGGTAGACCAGCAGCTCCAGCACCAGCGGGATGTCGTGGATGCGGCACTGCTCGCCGATCTCGGCCACGTAGCGCTGCTGGTGGGCCACGATGTCGGCATCGGCATCGGGCCGGTACCAGGCCAGCACCTTGACGCCGTCGCCGCCGGCGCGCTTGATCTTCTCGACGCTCCAGTCCTTGATCGAATGCGACAGGCGGCCGCCGGGCTGGTCGCGGAAGCGGTGGTCTTCCAATGTCACCACCAGGCCGGTGTGGGCCGGCAGCTTCTGCAGGCCCGCCGGGAAGGCGTAGTTGGGATCGAACAGCATGGCGCTGGCATGCGGGCCCAGCACGTCCACCAGCACGCGCTTGACCGCGACCATGTCGGCGAAGGCCACGTCGGCCGGGGCGATGCCCTGCTTTTTGGCGATGAGGCTGGCGATGGGCGGGCGCTGGTCGAGCGCCACCATCGTGAAATGCCCGGCGGGCGTGGCCATGCGGCGCAGGCCCCATTGCTTGCCCAGACGGAGGTTGTTCGCCATGTTCAGTGCTCCTGGATCTCTTGAAGGAAGGTGAGTGCATCGCCCAGCCGGGGCGCGCCCGAGCGGCCTCCGGCCTGCCGGCACTTGAGTGCCGCGGCTGCGGCGGACAGACGGAAGGCCTGCGCCGGTGCCAGTCCGGCACCGAGGGCGAAGGCGAGGGCTCCGTGGAAAACATCGCCGGCACCGGTGGTGTCCACCGCGTCGACGGCAAAGGCGGGCAGCGTCTGCAGGGCGCCGGCTTCGTCCAGCCAGGCCACGCCGCGTTCGCCCAGGGTCACGGCGGCCAGCCGACAACCGCGCGCGCGGGCCACGCCCAGTTGTGCGTGCAGTGCGCCGCCGCCGCTGTAGGCGGCGAGCGCGGGCTCCGAGAAGGCGGCCACATCGGTGTGCGGCAGCAGCTGGTCGAAGACCCAGGGTTCGGCCATGTCGCCGTCGAGCACCGAGGGCACGCCGTGCCGGCGGGCGGCCTGGAAGAGGGCGAGCGCGCCCTCGGGCCAGCGTGGGTCGGCCAGCACCGCCTGGGCGCCGGCCACCGCGTCGAGCGGCAGCCAGGTGGGATCGGCCGGCAGGCCGTCGCCGCGGAAGTTGACGATCATGCGTTCGCCGCGGCCGTCGACCACGATGCCCGAGACCGAGGAGCGGGCCCCGTCGAAGAGCCGGAACTGCGCCACGTCCACGCCGTCCCGCGCCAGTTCGTCGCGCATGGCGCGGCCGGCGCTGTCGTCGCCGGCACGGCCCCAGAAGCGCGCGTCGGCGCCCAGGCGGGCGGCGGCCACCGCCGCATTGGCGGCCATGCCGCCGCCGCCTTCGCGAAAGTCGCCGGCGCGGGTCTTGCCACCGCCCGTAGGCAGGGCGTCCACCCCCCAGGTCAGGTCGAAGGCCGACAACCCCAGGCAGATCACCACGGGCCGCGCCGCGCGCAGCGCATCGGGCAAGGGGGGCAGGGCGTTCACCGCAGCACGTCCCCGGTGGCGGCGTCGAACAGGTGCACCTTGGCTGGGTCGAAGCCCAGCGCGATGGGGGCGCCCGCGTTCACCGCCAGCTCGGGCGCCACGCGCGCCACATGGCGCTTGCCGTCGAAGTCGAAGTACACCAGCGTGTCCGAGCCCAGCGGCTCGACCACGCTCACGGTGGTGCGCAGCGGGCCCTCGGCCTGCGCCAGCAGGTGCTCGGGGCGGATGCCCAGCACGGCCCTGGCGCGGCCGGCCGCGAGCATCGGCTGCAGCCGCTCGGCGGGCATCGCGAGCAGGGTGCCATCGGCCAGGCACAGGCCGCCGGCTTCCACGCCCACGTCGAAGAAGTTCATGGTGGGCGAGCCGATGAAGCCCGCCACGAACTGGTTGGCGGGCTGGCGGTACACCTCGTCGGGCGTGCCGAACTGCTGCACCACGCCGGCCTTGAGCACCACGATGCGGTCGGCCATGGTCATGGCCTCCACCTGGTCGTGGGTGACGAAGATCATGGTGGTCTTGAGCTGCTGCGACAGCGCCTTGATTTCGGTGCGCACCTCGCCGCGCAGCTTGGCGTCCAGGTTGGACAGCGGCTCGTCGAAGAGGAAGACCTTCGGGTTGCGCACCATCGCGCGGCCCATGGCCACGCGCTGGCGCTGGCCGCCCGACAGGGCCTTGGGCTTGCGCTGCAGGAAGGGCTCGATGTGCAGCAGGCCGGCCGCGCGCTGCACGCGGCGGTCGATCTCGGCCTTGTCCATGCCGCGCATCTCCAGGCCGAAGGCCATGTTCTGGTAGACGCTCATGTGCGGATAGAGCGCGTAGTCCTGGAACACCATGGCGATGTCGCGCTGCGCGGGCGGCACGTCGTTGACGCAGGTGTCGCCGATGTAGAGCTCGCCGCCGTCGATGGGCTCCAGCCCCGCGATCACGCGCAGCAGGGTGGACTTGCCGCAGCCCGAGGGCCCGACGAAGACGACGAATTCCTGGTCCCGGACCTCCAGGTCGATGGCGGGCACCACGGTGATGTCGCCGTAGCGCTTGGTCAGGCCTCGCAGATGGATCGCTGCCATTCGCGTCGCCTCAGGAAAAAGCCAGCAGCGGCTTGACCAGCTCGCCCGCCACGAAGCGGCCGAACATCTCGGGCAGCTGCGCGATGCCGAACTGCGCGTCCACCAGCTGGCGGTAGCGCGCCTTCTCCTTGCGCAGCAGCTCCACGTTGAGCGCGAAGTCCGACTTGGGGAAGTAGAAGGTGCGCACCATGTAGAAGTCCTTGCGGCGGATGGCCGGCGTCTCCTGCACGGGCCAGGGGGCATCGCTTTCGCCGATGAGGATCAGCACGCCACGCGGCAGCACGATGTTCATGCCCAGCGAGCGCGCCGCATGCGAGCCGCTGCACTCGACGATGAGCTTGAAGCGCTTGCTGTTGTCGCCCACCGGGTGCCGGCGCGCGCCGAAGGACTCGGCCAGTTGCAGGCGCTCCTCCTTCAGGTCGGACACGTAGACCTCGGTGTAGCCCAGGTTGAGCAGCGCCACGATGGCGCCCATGCCCACCGGACCCGCGCCCGTGACCAGCACCGGCCCTGCGCCCTGCGGCGGCACCAGGTTCTGCACGAAGCGGATGCCGTGCGCCGCGGTGCCGATGGTGTCCAGCAGCAGCGGCGCCAGTTCGTCCTCGATGTCGTCGGGCACGGGCAGCAGGCACTGCTCGGGCACGGCCAGGTATTCGGCGTAGCCGCCCGGGCGGTTCCAGCCCACCAGCACCGACTCGTTCAGGCACATCTGCGTGTCGCCGCGGCGGCAACTCTCGCAGTGGCCGCAATGCACCGGGATGTAGACCAGGCAGCGCCGGCCGTCGAGCGCATGGCCCGGCTGCTCGACCACGCCGAAGATCTCGTGGCCGGGCGTGAAGGTCGCGCCCTTGATCCAGAGCTTGGTGTCCGAGCCGCACAGCGCCGTGCGGCGCACGCGCAGGAGCACCTCGCCGGCGGCGGGCACGGGACGTTCGATGTCGGCGACCGTGATGGTCTTGTCGCCATGGAAGACAGCTGCTTGCATGAGGTTGGCTCCTAGCCCTTGACGGCACCGAGCGCGAGGCCCGACACCAGACGGCGTTGCACGAAGAAGGCGAGCACCAGCGGCGGCAGCGCGATGAGCGTGGCCGCGGCCATGAGGGCGCCCCAGTTGGAGGCCCCCTCGCCGATGAAGTTGAACGAGGCGGCGATCAGCGTCTTGGTGTCGCCGTTGGACAGCACCAGCGCGAAGAGGAAGTAGTTCCAGGAAAAGACGAAGGCCAGGATGGCCGACACCACCAGCCCCGGCATCACCAGCGGCAGGGCGATGCGCCACAGGATGCGCGGCACGCTGCAGCCGTCCACCTGCGCGCTTTCCAGCACGCTGCGCGGGATGTTGTCGAAGAAGGGCAGCAGCACCCAGATGACGATGGGCATGGTGATGACCGCATGCGTGACCACCAGCGCCGTGTAGGTGCCGATCAGGTTCAGCTCGCGGAACATCACGTACCACGGCAGCAGGAAGAGCGTGCCCGGCGCCATGCGCGCCAGCAGCGTGACCGTGGCCGGCCAGGTGATGCGCGTCCACGACACCGCGAAGGCCGCCGGCACGCCCAGCACGATGCCGATGACCGTCGAGCCGATGGTGATGACCAGGCTGTTCCAGGTGTAGTGGGCGAAGGGCGTGGTGCCGAAGAGCTGGCGGTAGTTGTCCAGCGTGGGCGTGAAGAACAGCTTGGGCGGGTAGGCCGTGACCTCGGCGGAGGGCTTGAAGGAGGCCAGCACCATCCAGGCGATGGGCGCCAGGATGATCAGGCCCACCAGCGCGATCTGCAGCGCGTTCAGGCGGCGGATGAGGGCGTCGTCGTGCATGCGTGTCTCCTCACCAGGCGACGCGCTTGCGCGCCTGGGTCAGCACCACCACGGCGCCCAGCACCAGCGTCGAGAGCGTGATCATCAGCGCGCTCGCATAGCCGATCTCGAAGAACTCGAAGCCCTTGCGGAAGCCGTAGATGTTGAGCGTGTTCGAGGCATTGCCCGGCCCGCCCTGGGTGGTGATGTAGATGATGTCGAAGAAGCGCAGCAGGTCGACGCTGCGCAGGATGGCGGCCGTGACGATGGTGGGCATCAGCAGCGGCAGCGTGATGCGCCAGAAGGTCTTCCAGCGCGAGGCGCCGTCGATCTGCGCCGCCTCGTATACGTTGGGCGGCAGCGACTGCAGCCCGCCCAGCACGATCAGCGCCACGTAGGGCGTCCATTGCCAGGTGTCGATGAAGGCGACGGTGGGGATCACCCACTGGGGCGACGCCAGCCAGTCCGAGCGCGGCAGGCCCACGCTCTCCAGCAGCCAGTTGGCCGCGCCGATGGACGGGTCCAGCACCACCAGCCACATCATGCCCACCACCACCGGCGGCAGCACGAAGGGCGAGATCATGAGCGTGCGCACGATGCCCGAGAGCTTCTTGGACGAATGCAGCAGCAGTGCGACGTAGGTGCCCAGCACCAGCTGCAGCACCAGCGAGAGCACGTACAGCACCAGGGTGATCTTCAGGCCGTTCCAGAACTCGCCGTCCTGCAGCATGAGCAGGTAGTTCTGGCCGTAGTTGAGCGTGGCGCTGCCGCCGAAGCTGAACTCGTGCAGGCTCAGCCAGATCGTGTAGGCGAAGGGAAAGGCGATCAGCGCCAGCGTGAAGATCACGGCCGGCGTGGACAGCATGTTCAGCTGCCGGCGGGTTCCGATGGATTGGCTCATGGGAAGGTCCTCATCCGGCCAGGAAGCCGCCGTCCACCGCCAGCACGGTGCCGGTCATGTAGTGGGCGGCCGGCGAGGCCAGGAAGAGCGCGCTGCCCGCGATGTCGGTGGGCTGGGCCCAGCGGCCCTGCGGAATGCGCGCGCGGATGCGTTCGTAGTGGGCCGCGTCCTGGCGGCCTTCGGCGTTGATCGGCGTCTCGACATAGCCGGGCGCCACCGCGTTGACACGGATGCCCTCGGCGGCCCAGGCCAGGGCCAGCGACTTGGTGAGCATCACCACGCCGCCCTTGCTGGCGCAGTAGGCCGGAATCCACGGCAGCGCCGCGAAGGCGTTCATGGAGGCGATGTTGACGATGCTGCCGCCGCCAGCATCGCCATGCGCCGCGAGCAGCGGCTTGCAGGCCGTGCACAGGCGGAAGGTGCCGGTGAGATTGACGTCCAGCACGCGCTGGAAGGTCGCAACCTCGAACTCCTTGAAGCGCGCCAGGATGCCGGCGCAGTTGACCAGCGTGTGCAGGCCGTCCAGCTCGCCCACCAGCCGCGCCACGTCGTCGTCGCGGGTCACGTCCAGCGTGGTCAGGCGCAGGTGCGCGGCAGGCTTCAAGGTGGACGCCGCCAGCGCGGCGTCGTCCACGCCGGTGGCGACCACCTCGCAGCCGGCGTCGGCGAAGGCCTGCGCGATGGCGCTGCCGATGCCGCCCGCACCGCCCACCACCAGCACGCGGTGGCCCGGCGCGAAGGCGAAGGGGCTCCCGGCCGCCCGCGGGCGGCTGTCTTCGGCGATCGTGTCCATCAGTCCTTGGCGATCAGGGCGTCGAGCTGCTTGTCGGCGTCGGCACAGGCCTGGGCGACGGTCTTCTGGCCCAGCAGCAGTTCGTTCACAGCTTGGCCCACGTATTCGCGCGAGGCCGGGTTGGCCACGATGGGGTAGCCCACTTCGGAGGTGCCGGTCTTGCCCAGTTCGCTGACGGTGGCGGCCCATTCGCGGCGCACCGGCTCGCCGTCCATCCAGGCCTTGTAGTCGGCGCCGTTGGCGACCGAGGCGCGCGGCGGCGCCACGCCGTCCAGCGCCAGCTTCTCCTGCACGGCGCGGCTGGTGGCCCACTGCACGAAGTACCAGGCGGCTTCCTTCTTCTTGCTGTAGGCCGAGACGGACATGGTCCAGCCGATCACCGTGGGGCGCGAGCCGCCGGGGCCGGCGGGCAGCACGGCGATGGCCGTGTCCTTGAGGCGGGCGCCGCCTTCCATCACGCTGCGCAGCTCGTTGGAGGACTCGAAGGCCATCGCCGCCTTGCCCTCGCGGTACAGGCTGCTGATCTGATAGAAGCTGTAGTTCACCACGCCACGCGGGCCGTAGTCCTTGAGCAGCTTGGCATACAGGGCCAGCGACTCCTGGCCCGGCTTGCTGCACAGCTGCGACTTGCCGTCCTTCATGTAGTCGCCGCCGAAGTTGTGCAGGAACACGCTGTAGCTGAAGGGCAGGGCCGGCTTGAGGCCGCGCGAGACGAAGGGCGTCACGTCCGGCTCGCAGCTCTTGAGCTTGGCGGCCACGCCTTCGAGTTCCGGCAGGCTCTTGGGCAGCTGCACGCCGCACTTCTGGAACAGGTCCTTGCGGTAGTACAGCACCGGCCCTTCGATGTTGAGTGGCACGCCCATCACGCGGCCGTTGTAGCTCGCGTCCTTCACCAGGCCGGGGCTCAGGTCGGCGAAGTCGTAGCCGGGCGCGGCGGAGGTCTTGATGAGGTCGGTCAGGTCGGCATACCAGCCGGCCTTGGCGAACTGCAGGCCCTCGCGCGAGGGCAGGGACATGAACAGGTCCACCTCGTCGCTGCGCGAGTTCATCACCGTCACCATGCGCTGGCGCATCTGCTGCTCCTGGTAGCTGTCCACCTTGAGCGTCATGCCGGTCTGCTTCTCGAAGTCGTCCTTGTGCTTGAGCAGCGCCGCCGCCACCGGGTTGTTGTTGGCCAGGAAGGTGAGGGTCGTGCCCTGGTACTTCTTCCAGTTGAACTCCTGGGCGCCCGCCGTGAGCGACAGCGTGGCCAGGGCGACCGTGCCGAGCACGGCGATGGGACGGTGGATGGAACGCATGGATGTCTCCTTGTTCTGTCGGCCATGCCGACGGGTCGAAGCGATGTAACCGTTTACAGAATTGTGGGTGATTGACGGGTGACGATCAACCGCGCCGCGGGCGGAGATGGGGTGTTTTTTATTGGGGTTTGCCCTTGAAAACGGTGCTTCAGCCGATGTACCTGTTTTATGTAAACTGTTTCATCGATGAAGAACAAATCCGTCGGCATCCGCGAAGTGGCGCAGCACGCGGGCGTGTCCACTGCCTCGATCTCGCGGGCGCTGAACAGCCCCGAATCGGTGAGCCCGGCCCTGCGCCTGAAGGTGGACGCGGCCATCGCTGCGCTGGGCTACATCCCCGACGCGGCGGCGCGGGCGCTGTCGTCGCGGCGCACGCGCACCATCGGCGCCATCATCCCGACGGTGGACAACGCCATGTTCGCGCGCGGCATCGAGGCGCTGCAGCGCTACCTGTCGCTGCAGGGCTACCTGCTGCTGCTGGCCACCAGCGGCTACGACCCCGAGGTCGAGTTCCGCCAGGCGCAGAACATGGTCAGCCGCGGCGTCGACGGCCTGATCCTGCGCGGCGACATGCACACCGAAGGCCTGCGGCGCCTGCTGGCCACCCAGCGCATGCCCTTCGTGAACGTGGGCGTCTACCACCCCGACAAGCCCTATGCCTCCATCGGCGCCAACAACGAGGACGCCGCCTGGCGCGCCACGCGCTACCTGATCGGGCTCGGCCACACGCGCATCGCCATGGTGGCGGCCATGTCGGCCCACAACGACCGTGCCTCGGCCCGCGTGGCCGGCGTGCGGCGCGCGCTGAAGGAGCAGGGCCTGCCGCTGCCCGACGACTGGTACTACGAGGTGCACTACCGGCTGGACGATGCCCGCCAGGCCGCGCGGGCGCTCATGGCCCGCCCCGAGCGTCCGACGGCGGTGGTCTGCGGCAACGACGTGCTGGCCTACGGCGTGCTGCTGGAGGTCGAGCGCCACGGCCTGCAGGTGCCCGGCCACATCTCGGTCATGGGCTTCGACGACCTGGAGTGGAGCCGCCACCTGCGGCCCAGCCTCACGACCATGCACCTGCCCACCGACGAGGTGTGGACGCGGGCCGGCGAGCACCTGGTCAAGCAGCTCAGTGGCCAGCCCTGCGTGATGCACCACGAGGTGGATGCGACGCTGGTCGTGCGCGAATCGACCGCGCCGCCGCGCGCCAGTGCCTGAGGGTCGGTGGCGCGCAGGCCGTGTCAGTGGGCGTGCAGCGCCCCAAGCGCGAGCGAACCGCCCGTGGCCACCAGCAGCGCCGCCACGCCCCAGCGCAGCGCCGCGGCCGGCACATGCGGCTGCAGGCGCAACGCCAGCCGCGTGAGCACCTGCACCAGCGGCAGCGCGATGGCCGACAGCAGCACCGCCCGCAGCGAGAAGCCGCCCGTGGGCACGTTCAACACGATGCGGGTCAGCGCATTGGCCGCGAACATCAGCAGCAGGCTGCGGCGCACCACGTCCAGCCCCAGCGGCTGGCGGTAGAGGTGGTAGACGATGGGCGGCCCCGAGGTGCCGAACAGCCCGCCCATCAACCCCGACACCAGCCCGGCGACCGCGAACTGCCGCGGCGGCGCCAGCGTGGCCCGCACGGCGCCCCGGCGCAGCAGCACCAGCGCGCACAGCACGATCACCACCCCCAGCAGCAGCTTGAGCGCCGTGGTGGCGCCCGCGCTCAGCCAGTGCAGCAGCACCAGGCCCAGGCCCACGCCGACGCAGCTCGTGAGCATGGCCGGCTTCATCAGCGTCCAGGGCACCGGCTGCCGGTGCGCGCGGAAATAGGCCCAGGCATTGGCCAGCGTCAGCACCGTCGCCACGTTGGCCGCATCGGCCACCGAGGCCAGGTCGAAGCTGGCTACCAGGCTCAGGAAGACCAGCCCGAAGGCGAAGCCCGAGAGCGTCTGGGCGAAGGTGGCGATGGCGACGCACAGCAGGTACAGGGCCAGCGTGGCGGGCGAACCGAGAAGGGCGGCGAGCGAGGTGAGCGAGGGCGGCATGCGGGAGAGGAAGTCGGCCCGGCGGCCGGCACAGGAGCCTCGACGGCTGAGCCCATTTCGGCCGACGCCGAAAGGCCCAGGGGCTCAGTCCTTGTCGGCGAGGCCCAGGTCGCGGATGAGTTTTCCGTAGGCCTCGGATTGTTGCGCGGCGAAGGCCGCGAAGCGCGGGCCGTCCAGGTAGGCGGGCGGCGTCTCCAGGCGTTGGGCTTCGCTCTTGTACGCCTCGCTGGCCAGCGCGGCCTGACAGGCCGACTCCAGCCTGGCCAGCACGGGCGCGGGCAGGCCCTTGGGCGCGATCACGCCGCCCCAGATGGAGGCCGTGATGGGCCAGCCGGCCTCGGCCATGGTGGGCACGTCCGGATAGCCGGGCAGGCGCTGCTCGGCGAACACGGCCAGCGGCCGCAGGCCGTATTGCTTGGAGACGGTGGGCGTCTCGCTGAACAGCATGACCTGCTTGCCCAGCAGGCCGGTGACCATCTCGCCCGAGCTCTTGTAGGGCACGTGCAGACCCTTGGCCTGCGCCTTGTCGAGCAGCATCTCCATGGCCAGGTGCAGCAGCGTGCCGCGGCCGGACGAGCCGTAGGTGAGCGTGCCGGGGTTCTTGCGCGCGAAGGCCAGCACGTCGGCCACGCTCTGGAAGGGCGACTCCTTGGGCACCATCATCATCAGCGGCACGGCGTAGGTGCGGCAGACGTGGTCGAAGTTCTGGTGGCTGTAGCCGGTCTTGCGGATGGCCGGCTGCAGCACCTCGGGCCCGATCACCGACAGGCCCACGGTGTAGCCGTCGGGCCGGGCGCGCATGAGCTGCAGCATGCCGATGGCGCCGCCCGCGCCGGCCTTGTTGTCGACCACCATGGCCTGGCCCAGCTGCTCGCCCATGTGGCGCTCCAGGATGCGGGCCATGATGTCCGAGGTGCCGCCGGGCCCGAAGGGCACGACCAGGGTCACGGGCTTGTCGGGATAGGTGGGCTGCGCCTGCGCCGGCAGGGCGGCGGCACAGGCCAGGGCGGCCCACAGCAGGCCGCGCACGGCGGCCGGTCGGATCTTCATCGTTGTCTCCTTGAATGGGGTCGGGCGCGCGTCAATACACGCTGCTCTCGAATCCCTTGGCGAGCGAAGGACGGATCGCCTCGATGAAGGCCGTGGCCTGCCGCATCATCATTCCCATGTCCGAGGCCACGGCCACGAAGTCGTAGCCGAGCTGCACGAAGCTGCCCACCATCTGCGGCGTGGGGCCCACGATGCCGCAGGGCTTGCCCACCGCGCGGCAGCGCCGGGCCACGTCGGCGATGACGGCCTGCACGTCCGGATGGGCGATGTTGCCGATGTGGCCCATGTTGGCCGACAGGTCGCCGGGGCCGAGGAAGAGCGCATCCACGCCCGGCACGGCGGCGATCTCCTCCAGCGCGGCGACCGCCTGCGGCGTCTCGAGCTGGATGATGGTGAACACCGAGTCGTTGGCGCGCTGGCCGTAGTCGCGCGCCGTGCCGTAGCCCGAGGCGCGGTGCACGGCCGCGAAGCCGCGAACGCCCTGCGGCGGGTACTTGGCGTACGAGACGGCGCGCGCCGCCGCCTCTGGGCTGTCGACGAAGGGCACCATCACCGTCTGCGCGCCCATGTCCAGCGCGCGCTTGAACAGCACGGCCTCGTTGGCGGCCAGGCGGGCCACCGGGCAGGCGTCGGTGCCGGCGATGGCCTGGAGCACGGCGAGCGTGTCCTTCTCGTCCATGGGCACATGCTCCAGGTCCACCAGCAGCCAGTCGAAGCCGGCGCGGCCCATGGCCTCGGCGGTGCTGGCGGCGCCGGACATGAGCCAGGTGCCGAGCGGCGCGCCGGGCTGGGCCAGGCGGCGGCGGAAGGGGTTGTCGAGCAGGTCGGGATAGGCAGGCATGCGTCGGGTCAGTAGATGGGCGGTTCGGGGGTGGCGGCGTTGCCGGCGAGCACGTCGAAGTCGCAGCCCAGGTGGGCCTGGGTGACTTCGCGCTGGTAGATGCGGGTGAAGCCGCGCACATAGGGCTGGGGCGGCGGCGTCCAGTCGCGCCGGCGGGCGGCGAGTTCCTCGTCGGGCACCAGCAGCTCCAGGCGGCGCTCGCCGATGTCGATGCGGATCAGGTCGCCCGTGCGCACCAGGGCCAGCGGACCGCCGACGGCGGACTCGGGCGAGATGTGCAGCACGCAGGTGCCGTAGTGGGTGCCGCTCATGCGCGCGTCGGACAGGCGCAGGATGTCGCGCACGCCGCGCTGCAGCAGCTTCTTGGGCACGGGCAGGTTGCCCCATTCGGGCATGCCGGGGCCGCCCACCGGGCCGCCGTTGCGCAGCACCAGCACGCTGTCCTCGGTGACGTCGAGCGCGGGGTCGTTGATGGCGGCCAGCATGTCGGCGTTGGAGTCGAACACCAGCGCCGGCCCGGTGTGGCGAAGCAGCCGCGGGCTGGCGGCCGAGGGCTTGATCACCGCGCCATCGGGCGCCAGGTTGCCGCGCAGCACGGCCAGCGCCAGGCCGGCCTCGGGGCAGTCGGCGGGGGCGGCCACCACGGGCTGGTCGAGCGGGCGGATCACGGCGTCGTCCAGCGGCACGGCGCCGGCGATGTTCTCGCCCAGCGTGCGGCCGGTGCAGGTCTGCGCGTCCAGGTCGAGCACGCCGGCGATGCGCTGAAGCAGCGCGGGCAGGCCGCCGGCGTAGTAGAAGTCTTCCATCAGCCGGTCGCCGGCCGGGAAGAGGTTGGCCAGCACCGGCACCCGGCGCGCCATGTCGTCGAAATCGTCCAGCCCGAGCGGGATGCCGGTGCGCCCCGCCATGGCCGGCAGGTGCACCGCCGCGTTGGTCGAGCCGCCCAGCGCCATCCAGGTCGCCACGCCGTTGAGGAAGGACGCGCGGGTGATGAAGCGCGAGGGCTTGAGGTCGTCCCACACCATCTCGACGATGCGCTGGCCGCAGGCCCAGGCCATGCGGGTGTGGCTGGCGTCCATGGCCGGGATGCTGCTGGCGCCCGGCAGCGTGAGGCCCATGGCCTCGACGATGGCCGTCATGGTGCTGGCGGTGCCCATGGTGTTGCAGGTGCCGGGCGCGCGCGTCATGCGGGCCTCCAGGGCGATCCACTCGGCCTGGTCGATCTCGCCGACGGTGTACTTCTCCCAGTACTTCTTGGTGTGGGTGCCGGCGCCCACGCTCTGGCCCTGGTAGCGGTCGTTGAGCATGGGCCCGGCCGGGCAGAAGAGGGCGGGCACGTCCATCGACAGGGCGCCCATCACCAGGCCCGGCGTGGTCTTGTCGCAGCCGCCCAGCAGCACCACGCCGTCCAGGGGCAGGCTGCGGATCAGCTCCTCGGCCTCCATGGCCAGGAAGTTGCGGTAGAGCATGGTGGTGGGCTTGACCATCACCTCGCCCAGGCTCATGGCGGGCAGCTCCAGCGGATAGCCGCCCGCCTGCAGCACGCCGCGCTTGATGGCCTGCGCGCGCTCGCGCAGGTGGGCGTGGCAGGGCGACAGGTCGCTCCAGGTGTTGAGGATGCCCACGATGGGCCGCCCCATGAATTCCTCGCGCGCCAGCCCCTGCTGCTGCATGCGCTGGCGGTGGGCGAAGCCGCGGATATCGTTGCTGGCGAACCAGCGCTGGCTTCGCAATTGATCGATGCTGCGGCGCACGCGTCTTCCTTTCAATCCATCTTCACGCCGGCGTCCTTGACCAGGGCGCGCATGGCGGTGCCGTCCTTGCGGATCAGCGCTTCGAACTCGTCGGGGGTGGAGTTCAGCACCTCGTAGCCCTGGGCCTCCAGCGGCTGGCGGAAGGCCGCCTGCTGCAGCACGGCCACCGATTCGCGATTGAGCCGCTGCACGATGTCGGCCGGCGTGCCGTGTCGCACCAGGATGCCGTTCCACACCACCGAGACCACGCCCGGCACGCCTGCCTCCGCAAAGGTGGGCACGTCGGGCATCACGGCAGAGCGCTTGGTGTCGGCCACCGCCAGCACCCGCACCTTGCCGGCCTGCCTGTGGCCTGTGACGGCCGGCAGGTTGTTGAACATCATGGGGATCTGCCCGCCCAGCACATCGGTGAGGGCCGGCGGGCCGCCCTTGTAGGGCGCATGCACGAGCTGCGTGCCGCTGTTCTTCTCGAACAGCACGCCCGCCAGGTGCATGGTGTTGCCGTTGCCGGCCGAGCCGAAGACCAGCCGGCCGGGCTGCGCCTTGGCCGCGGCCACCACGTCGGCCACGCTGCGGTAGGGCGTTTGCGCGCCCACCAGCAGCACATTGGGCATCTGGTGGGTGAGGGTGATGGGCTGCAGGTCCTTCTGCGGCTCGTAGCCCATGCTGGCGTAGAGCTGCGGATTGATGGCCAGCGTGCTCAGCGAGCCCAGCAGCAGCGTGTAGCCGTCCGCCGGCTGGTTGCGCGCCACGTAGGCCGAGCCGATGTTGCCGTTGGCGCCGGCGCGGTTGTCGATCACCACCGGCTGGCCCAGCCGCTCGGACAGCCCCTGCGCGAAGCTGCGCGCGAACTGGTCGGCCACGCCGCCGGCCGGGTAGGGCACCACCAGCGTCAGCGGCCGCGTGGGGTAGGCCGCGGGCTCGGCCGCGGCGGCCGGCCCCAGGGCGCAGGCAGCGCAGGCGGCCAGGCCCAACTGGGCGAACAGGCGGCGGTCGACGGGCATGGGAGTCTCCTGATTGGGGATGTCAGCGGTAACTGTTACCGCTAACATGCTGTTAGTCTAGGCGCCTGGGCCGCTTGCCGGCCATCGGTGCTAACCATGAAGCCTGCCTCCTCGTCTTCTTCGTCCTCCTCCGCGCCCCGCGCACCGCGCCGCAAGGCGGGCACGCACACCATCCATGACGTGGCCGCCCTGGCCGGCGTCTCCGCGATCACGGTGTCGCGCTACTTCAATGCGCCCGAGAAGGTGTCGGCCGCCGCGCGCGAGCGGCTCAAGGAGATCGTGGACCGCCTGGGCTACGTGCCCAGCCAGATGGCCGGCGGACTGGCCGCGGGCCGCGGCCGCGTGGTGTGCGCCGTGATGCAGAACATCGCCAGCAGCACCTTCGCCGACCTCGTCAACGGCATGACGGACGAGCTCAAGGCCTCGGGCCTGCAGCTGCTGCTGGCCAATGCCCAGTACTCGCGCGAGCTGGAGGAGTCGGCCATCCGCACCTTTGCGGGATGGCACCCGAGCGCGCTGATCCTGACGCGCGACGACCACACGCCGGCGGCCGAGGCCATGCTCCAGGCGCTCCACATCCCGGTGGTGGAGGCCTGGGGCCTGGTGGAGGGCCGGCCCTTCCACCAGGTCGGCTTTCCGCATCCCGAGGCGGGCGTGCAACTGGCCGAGCACTTCCTGGCGCAGGACGCGACGCGCATCCGCTTCGTGCTGCCGCGGGCCAGCCAGGACTTCCGCGCCGAACAGCGGGCCGCCGGCTACCGCGAGGCCATGCAGGCCGCCGGCCTGCCGCCCGATGTGGCCGTGGCCGAGGTCGACGACGACTACGAGGCGGGCGCCCGCGTGATGGCCGCGCATGCCGCGCAGGCGCCGGGTGCCCGGCCGCAGGCGCTGGTCTTCGCCAACGACAACATGGCGGCCGGCGCCATCCTGGAGGCGCCTTCGCTGGGCCTCGCGCTGCCGCGCGATGCCGCCATCGCCGGCTTCGGCGACGCACCGATCTCGGTGCGGCTGCGGCCCGCGCTGACCACGCTGCGCCCCGCCCGCTACGAGATCGGCCAGCAGGCGGCCCGGCGCGTGCTGGGCCTGCTGGCGGGCGGGCGCGACGAGGCGGCGGTGGCCACCCGCACGCTCGTGCCCTGTACGCTGGTCGTGCGCGACAGCAGTCGCGTCGGGCGCTGAGGCGCGGGCCCGGGGCAGCGCTTCACGGATCGAGCAAGCTAGCTGTCGACCGATGCGGGCTCGCGGGTGCCTTCGGGCGGCTGCGTCAGCGCAGCCACGGGCACCGGCTCGCTGTAGAGATAGCCCTGCAGCTCGTCCACACCCAGCTGTCGCAGCATGGCTGCCTGCGCCTCGGTCTCCACGCCCTCGGCCACCACGCGCTTGTCCAGGGCGGTGGCCAGCGCCACGATGGCGGAGGCGATGGCATAGGCCGTGGGTTGGCGGCCGAAGGCCTGCACGAAGCTCTTGTCGATCTTGAGCGTGTCCAGCGGCAGGGTGCTCAGGTAGCTCATCGCCGAATAGCCGACGCCGAAGTCGTCCAGCGCGATGTCGAAGCCCATGGCGCGCAGCCGTCCCAGCTTGTGCACGCAGCCCTCGATGTCGCGGAAGAAGGCGCCTTCGGTGATCTCCAGTTCGATGGCGCCGCGCGCCTGCGGAAACTCTGCGGCCAGGGCCTCCACCTCCGGCAGGAAGTCGCGGTGCGCCAGCTGCAGCGGCGAGAGGTTGACCGACAGCCGCGTGAGCGGCGGACTGGCCTGCATGCGCCAGTGGCTGACCTGCTGCATCGCCTCGCGCAGCACCCACCGGCCGATCTCGCCGATCAGGCCGGCCTCTTCGGCGATGGGGATGAAGCGGTCGGGCGGGATGCGGCCCTTGAGCGGGTGCTGCCAGCGCAGCAGCACCTCGGCCGAGGCGACCGCGCCGTCGCTGGCACGCACGCGCGGCTGGAAGAGCAGGAAGAACTGTCCCGCCGCCAGCGCGCCGGCCAGGTTGCGGCGCAGCTCCAGCCGCTCGGCCGTGGACGCGTTCAGCGTGCTCGTGTAGTCGACCACGCGGTTGCGCCCGCCCGTCTTGGCGGCGTACATGGCGGCGTCGGCGTTCTTCAGCAGCGTCTCGTGGTCGCGACCATGGTCGGGAAAGGCCGCCACGCCGATGCTGGCGCCGATCTGCACGTCGAGCGTGTCGATGCGGAAGGGCTGCTGCAGGGCCGCCAGCACGCCGTGCAGCAGCGCGTGCAGGGCCTCGGGCGGCTCGTTGCACAGCAGCAGCACGAACTCGTCCCCGCCCATGCGGGCCAGGTGCGCGTCGGCCTTGGCCAGGCTCGTGCGCAGCCGGTAGGCCACCTGCTGCAGCAGCCGGTCGCCCACGCTGTGGCCATAGGCGTCGTTCACGTCCTTGAAGCCGTCCAGGTCGATGAAGGCCAGGGCCAGGCTTTGGTCGCGGCGCGCGGCGCGCTCCATGGCCTGGTCCACGGCGTCGACCAGGCCCAGGCGGTTGAGCAGGCCGGTGAGGCTGTCGACCACGGCCCGTGCCACCAGCTGACGCTCGCGCTCGTCCGCCTGCACCGCCACGGCGAGCCGGGCGCACAGGGCGTCGAGCTCGTGGCGGGTGCGCGCGGGCCACGGGGCGCCGTCGGCGCTGGCCACCTGCAGGGTGAAGGTGCTGTCCGGCCGCTGGGCCACGGGCAGCACCTCGACATGCCACGGCGCGACGGGCGACGACGCCTGCGACGGCGGTGCGCGGCGCAGGCGCCGGTGGTCGGCGTCGAGCACCAGCGCCTCCGGCGGCGCCCCGTCCCTGGGATGGATGCGCAGCGTGAACTGCAGCTGCGGCGCCGACTGCGCCAGGTGCTGCAGTGCCAGCGCCGCGATGTCGTGCAGCGGCTGGCGCGCGAGGATGGCGGTGTCCATCTGCGCGAGCACCTGCGAGAAGGCCAGGTCGGCGCCGATCTCGCCCACCATGCCGTTGAAGGAGTCCGCCAGCTCGCGGAACTCGTCGGTCATGGCCGAGGCATCGACGCGCTGGCCGAAATCGCCGGTGCGCACGGCGCGCGTGGCCTCGATCAGCGTCTCCAGCGGCAGGGTGATGCGCCGGGCGTAGAAGGAGCTGGCGATCAGCGCCAGCAGGAAGGCCAGGCCCGTGGCCTGGGCCAGGGCCGCGCCGGTGCCGAGCGGCAGAAAGCGATAGGCATTGCGCTGCGGCGCGGCGCTGATCAGCCAACTCGCCCCTTCGAACACGGGCGCGAGGTACAGCGGCCGGGTGTGGGCCAGTGCCAGCATGTCGCCCTCGAGCGGCGTGAGGCAGTGCGGACCGGGCGCCTGTTCGCTCTGGAGGCAGATCGTGTGGCTGCTGCTGGCCAGGTTCTCCAGCAGGTATTCCGGCCGCATGCGGCCTTCGACCATGCCGCCATCGGGTGCCGCCACGCGCATCACGGGGCGCATGCCGATCCCACCCGGCAGAGGCTGAAGCAACACTTCGCTGCGTTCATGGGCGGGCGCCTCGCGCAGGGACGTGATGCCCTCGAACACCTTCGCGGCCTGCAGCTCCAGCGCCTCGTTGGGGGCGCCCGAGGCCTGGGCCTGCGCCCGGGCCCGCAGCAGCAGCTCGGCCGCGCGCAGGCGGTCGAACAGGTTCAGGCTCGCCGCCTTCGTCGTCTCGGCCATCAGCCGCTGCGTGGCGCGGCGCTGCAGAGCGTCGGTCAGCTCGTAGGAGATGAGCGACACCGCCAGCAGCGGCAGCGCGACGATGCCGAAGGCGCCCAGGAAGATGCGCCAGCCCCAGCGGCTGCGGAAGACGACGGTGAAGCGCTGCCAGGGCACGGGCACCGTCGTCAGTAATCGGCGGCCTTGCCGATGAAGGCGCCGTCGTTCGCCCGGATGATGTCGTCCTGGCTGGCCTGGGCCGTCAATGGCGGCACGCTGCGCCCGTCGGGCCCCATGCTGTAGAGGTCGAAGTCGCTGTTGAGCGGATGCAGCGCGCGGTCCTTGCGCTTCTGGCCCACCGTGGCGTCGGCCATCGACAGGTACTGGTAGGGGTTGCCCCAGGGGTCGGGCTGGGTCCAGCCGATCTGTGCCAGCGAATCCGGAAAGCCCTTGCTGTCCAGGCCGTACATGCTCAGCTTGGCGGCGATCACGCCGATGTCGCGCACCGCGTCGGCCACCTTCATGCGGTCGCGGTAGTCGGCATAGCGCGGCAGGGCGATGCCCAGCAGCACGCCGATCAGGCCGATGACCATCATCAGTTCGAGCAGGGTGAACCCGAACAACCACCGTCGACGGGTGGTGGCGGCGCGCAGCCGTTCTCTCATTCGCGCAGGCATCCAGAAGTCAGTGGGGAATACCGACAGCATCCTATGAATGTAAAAAAATGAAAGCAGGACAGATGCTATTTCTGACACGGCGCAGTGTCTGTGTCGGCAGCGGACCGCGCCTGTGCTGCAATGCCAGCGGTTGCAAACTCGACACGATTTCATGCCGCGGCGCCCGAAGACGACCCGACCCGAGCCCGCCGACGCCGCAGCGCAGTTGCTGCTGTGCCATGGCGCTTCGGCCCTGTGCGTCTATGACGCGCAGGAGCGCATCACGCGCTGGAACGCGCGCTACCCCGAGTTCTTCCCCGAGGTGGCGCCGCTGCTGAAGGTCGGCCTGCATTTCACGGACACGGTGCGTCCCTTCCTGCGGCTGCAGCATCCCGCTGCGGGTGCGCAGGAGATCGAGGAGGGCGTCGCGGCGGCGCTGCGCCGCCATCGTGCGCTGGAGGGCCCGGTGCGCTACCAGCGCGCGGACGGCGGCCGCTGGCTGGAACTGCGCATGTTTCCGCAGCCAGACGGCGGCCGCATCAAGATCTGGAACGACGTCACCGCCGAGCAGCAGGCGGCCGCCGATGCCGGTGACCGCGGCATGCTGGAGCTGCTCACCGTGGCCCATGTGGGGCTCATCGTCCATGACGCGCAGGGGCGGCTGCTCTACAGCAACGCGCGCTACTTCTCCGAGATGTTCCTGCACGTGCTGACCGCGCTGCCGGACGTGCGCACGCGCGGCACCCACGCCGCGTTCTGGCGGCAGTTTGCCGAGATCTTCGGGGGCGACCCGGCCTACGAGGCTCTGTGCGGCCTGCCCGGGGGTGGCCGGCTGCCCCGGCCGGTGACGCTGCAGGCCCGCACCGGGCACTGGTTCCGCATCGCCGAGGAGGACTGGCGCGGCGGCGTCGCCTCGGTCTGGACCGACGTGACCGACCTCATGCAGCGCGGCCAGGCGCTGCAGGCGGCCTACGGCGAGGTGATGGCGCTCAATGCCCAACTGCGCGACCGGGCCGAGACCGACAGCCTGACCGGCCTGCCCAACCGGCGGCACTTCGAGTCGGCCCTGTCGCGCGCGCAGCGGGCCGTCGACGAGGGCGCGCGGCATGCGGTGGCCGTGGTGGACATCGACCGCTTCAAGTCGATCAACGACCGCTTCGGCCACGACGTGGGCGACCGCGTGCTCACCGAGGTGGGACGCTGCATGCGCACGGCGCTGCGGCCCGGCGACGTGCTGGCCCGCCCGGGCGGCGATGAATTCGCCATCGTGCTCCAGGATGCCGGCCTGGACGAGGCGGCGGCCCGCGCCCGGACCTTGTGCGCCGAGGTGGAGCGCCTGTCCTTGCCGGGAACGGCCGACCAGGCGATCCGCACCAGCGTCTCGGTCGGCGTGGCCGCGCTGCGCGCCCTGGGCGACCCGGCCGAGACGATGCGTGAAGCGGACCTGGCCATGTTCGAGGCGAAGAAGGCCGGCCGGAACCGGGTGGGCGTGGCGGGATGAGGGCTGGACGGGGCGGCGCCCGCGGGGCGCTGCCCGGTGCACACGGGGCTGCCGGTACTGCCTTGAATCACTCAATGTGTATTATGTAAAATTAAGAAGAAGCATCGAGCCGTAGCCGGCCTGCTGCCGCGCAGCCCGCCGGCAGCCTGTGCCCTTCGGCAAGGACAACGCCGTGGACCTCGCGAGCCCATGGGCGCCGAAACGCCGAACGCCGAACGCCGAAGCGCCGCGGCGGTCCGACGGTTCACGCCTTGGCCCGCGGCTTCATGCGGAAACTCACGCCCATGCGGTTGATGGCGTTCATGGTGGCGATCGTGAGCGTCAGGTCGACGAGATCCTTCTCGCCGAACACCGCCAGCGCGGCCGCATAGGCATCGTCGCTGGCGTGGGTCTCGCTCACCCGGGTGACCTCCTCGGACCACGCCAGCGCGGCACGCTCCTGCTCGGAGAACAGATAGTGCGCCTCGTGCCATACCGGAACGAGCACGAGCTTCTCGACCGACATGCCTTCGGCGAGCAGGTCCCGCGTATGGATGTCGATGCAGTGCGCACAGCCGTTGATCTGCGACACGCGCAGGAAGACCAGGTGCGTCAGCAGGCTCGGAAGCCCGGTGCCCTTGCTGACGAAGTGGTGCAGCGCCCCGACAGCCTTGGCGCCCTCGGGAGATGCTTGGAACCAGACAGCGCGATCCATGAAACGGTTTCCTTCGATCTTTGGGGTGGGACGGAGGCCGCAATCGACCTCCCACCCCTCAGACGTTCGACGCGAAGGCGCTGTGACAGGCGACTGACCCGTTCCAATGCTTCGACCTGCGGGCGCAGATCGCATCAACGCCCGGCCTGCTGCACCTCGTACCGCAACTCCGCCATGCCCGGGCCCATCCGGTCGACGGAAACCAGGCGCAGGCCTGAACCGACCACGCGGCGGGGAAACAGCGGTTTTCCCTTGCCAAGGGTGGCAGACCCGATCTGGACGATGAGTTCATCCAGCAGGCCCGCGTCGTGGAACTGACCCGCCAGGTCGCCGCCCCCCACGATCCAGATGTTCAGGTCGCCCGCCGCGGCCTGCATCTCGCGGTGCACGGCGCGCACGTCGCCGCTCACGAACCGGATGTCCGCGCCATCGATCGCCGGGAGCGTGCGGCTCGTGAACACCCAGGCCGGCTGGGCATAGGGCCACGGCGAACCCATTTCGGCTGCCACCTTCTCGGCGTTGCGAACCATCCATTCGTAGGTGGAAGAGCCCATGGCCAGGGCGCCGACGTTGGCGATGAATGCTGGATAGCTGGACTCGTTCACGCTCCCCAGGGCGAAGAGCCAGTCGAGCGAGTCGTCCTCGGTGGCGAGAAAGCCATCCAGGCTTGTGGCGGTGTAGTACTGGGTCTTCATTGTTCTTTGCTGCAGGGTTTGAGTGGCAGCGGCCGGCTGTGCCTGGCCGGCCGTGGGCACGCCCGAGCATAGTCATCGGCGCACCGGCCGTCGCCCTCGCCCCTCTGCCCTGCGGCGCCGCCCTTGCCCGCTGCCGGAGCGACTCCTCAGCCCTGCCCCACCGCCCGCCCCTGCCGCTGCGGCATCAACACCTCCTCCACCCACCGCGTGCACACCCCGCGCGCCACGAAATCCGGATGCGCCAGCAGCTCGCGGTGAAAGGCCGCCGTGGTCGCCACCCCCTCGACCACCAGTTCCGCCAGCGCCTGCCGCATGCGCGCGATGGCCTCCTCGCGGGTCGGAGCGTGCACCACCAGCTTGGCCAGCAGCGAGTCGTAGTACGGCGTGACGACCAGCCCGTCGTGCGCGTGGCTGTCGCAGCGCACGCCCTCCCCCGTCGGCGCGACGAAGCGCGTCACCGTGCCGGGGCGTGGCAGGAAGTTCTTAGCCGGGTCCTCGGCGTTGATGCGGCATTCGAGGGCGTGGCCTTGCAGGCGCACGTCCTCCTGCGTGAACGACAGCGGCAGGCCCGCGGCCACGCGCAACTGCTCGGCCACCAGGTCCAGGCCGCTCACCATCTCGGTCACCGGATGCTCGACCTGGATGCGGGTGTTCATCTCCAGGAAGTAGAAGGCGCCGCTCGTCTCGTCCAGCACGAACTCGACGGTGCCTGCGCCGTGGTAGCGCACGGCCCGCGCCAGCGCGAGCGCGGCCTGGGCCATGGCCTCGCGCGTGGCCGCGTCGAGGCGGGGCGACGGGCTTTCCTCGATCAGCTTCTGGTGCCGGCGCTGGGTGGAGCAGTCGCGTTCGCCCAGGTGCACGAGCGCCCCGTGGCGGTCGCCCATCACCTGGATCTCCACATGGCGGGCGCGCTCGATCAGCTTTTCGACATAGAGCGTGGCGTCGCCGAAGGCCGCGCCCGCCTCGGCGCTTGCGCTGGCAAAGGCGGCCGCCAGTTGCGCGGGCTCGCGCACGATGCGCATGCCCCGGCCGCCGCCGCCCGCGCTGGCCTTGAGCAGCACCGGATAGCCGGTGCGCGCCGCCTCGGCCTCGGCTGCTGCGAGATCGGGCAGCGCGCCCGAGCCCGGCACGCGCGGCACACCCGCGGCCGCGGCCATGCGCGTGGCGGCGATCTTGTCGCCCATGGCCTCGATGGCCTCAGGCGAGGGGCCGACGAAGACCAGGCCGGCCTGGGCGCAGGCGCGGGCAAAGCCGGCCCGTTCGGACAGGAAGCCGTAGCCGGGATGCACGGCCTGGCAGCCGCTTTCCACGGCCGCAGCCACCAGCCGCTCGATGTCGAGGTAGCTCTGCGCGGCGGGCGCGGGCCCGATGCGCGCCTCGGCGCCGGCCAGGCGCGAGGCGAGCCCGCCCGCGTCGGCGTCGGACACGGCGACGACGGCCTCCAGGCCCAGCGCGTGGCAGGCGCGCACGATGCGCACGGCGATCTCGCCGCGGTTGGCGACCAGCACCCGGCGCAGCGCGCCGCCCTTCTCTGTAACCGGGCCGCTCATGGCTGCTTCTTGAGCAGGTGCAGCTCGCCCAGCAGCGCACGCGCGCCCTCGGCCTCGCTGTCCAGGTATTTGACGGCCTCGGCGGCGCCCATGAAGCGCGGGCGCCAGTAGTTGCGCGCGAGGAAGGCGTTCCACTCCGGCGTGGCGGAGCTGCGGCGCAGCACGCCTTCCCAGAAGGCGATCTGCGCCGGCGTCATGCCCTTGGGCCCCTGCAGGCCCTGCGACGAGGCATAGACCGCGTCCACGCCCTGCTCGCGCCAGGTGGGCACGCCGGCCAGGTCGCCGCCCAGCCGCTCGGCCGAGGCCACCGCGAGCACGCGGATCTTGCCGGCCTTGAGCTGCGGCACCACGTTGATGGCCGAGGCCGAGACCACGTCCAGGTGACCGCCCAGCAGGTTGGTCATGGACTCGGCCGAGGACTTGTACGGCACCACCGTCAGCCTGGCGATGTCCACGCCCGCCACCTGCAGCGGCTTGGCGATGGCCGCGTGGATGTGGTTGCCGATGGAGGTGGCCACGCCGATGGACAGCGCCGCCGGGTTCCTGCGCAGCGTCTCGACCAGGTCGCGGCCACTCCTGATGGGCGAGTCGGCGCGCACGGCGACGGTGATGTATTCGTCGAACAGGATGGCCAGCGGCGTGAAGTCCTCGTAGCCCAGCGACACCTCGCCCACCAGCTTGTTGTTGATCGACGAATGCGTCAGCGTGGCCAGCAGGTGGCCGTCGCCCGGCTTGGCGGCCAGCGCACCCATGGCCACCATGCCGGCGCCGCCCGGCTTGTTCACCACCAGCATGGGCACGGGCAGCAGCTTGTCGCGGTCGATCAGGGACTTGATCTCGCGCGCCGCGGTGTCCAGCGCCGCGCCGGCACCGGCGGGCACGATGTATTCGACGGTGCGCTCGGGTTTCCAGTCCTGCGCCGTGGCCATCAGGGGCAGCGCGAGCAGCAGGCCGGCGATGCTGCGCCGGAGGCGGGAAAGGGCCATGGGTTGTCTCCTTGCTTGTTCTCGGGATGGCGCGTCAGGCGCGGGCGCCGCGCGTGTTCTCCAGCACCGCCCGGGCATCGGCCATCCAGTCGCACAGCAGGGCCCGCGTCTCGCGCGGGTCGATGATGTCCAGGATGCCGAAGTGCTCGGCCGTGCGGAAGGGCGAGCCGATGCGGTGGTAGCGCGCCTCCAGCGCGGCGCGGGCGGCGGCCGGGTCGGCGGCGGCCTCGATCTCGGCCTTGTGGGCCGCGTCCACGCCGCCTTCGATCGGGATCGAGCCCCAGCGCGCCGACGGCCAGGCAAAGCGGTGGTTCAGCGCCGGGAAGTACTTGGGCGCATGCATGCCGCCGGCCATGCCGAAGGCCCGCCGCAGGATGATGCTGAGCCAGGGGATGCGCACGTCCTCGATGGTCTGCACCACGCGGACGGCGCCCAGCAGCGTGCCGGCCAGCTCGGCCTCGGGGCCGGTGGCGTTGCCGGGCTGGTCCACCAGGTTGACCATCGGCAGGCCGAAGGTGTCGCACAGCTTGGCATGGCGCTCGGTCTTGTAGGCCGCGGCCAGGGTCATGGCGCCGCCGGCCACCTTGGGGTCGCTGCAGAGCACCCCCACCGGCCAGCCGTCCAGGCGCGCCAGCGCCGTGATGATGGAACCGCCCTGCCAGCGCCCGATCTCGAACACCGAGTCGCGGTCGAACAGCGAGGCCATGATGCGGCGCGGGTCGTAGATCTTGCGGCGGTCGTGGGGGATGGCGTTCTTGAGCCAGTCGTCCGCGCGGCCCGGGTCGTCGGTGGGCGTCATGCGCGCCGGCAGGCGGTGGGCGCTGGCAGGCAGGTAGCTCAAGAACTGCCGCACCTGGCGCAGCGCATCGGCCTCGTCCACGGCTTCGTTGTGCACCAGCGCGCTCTTGCGATGGACCTTGTAGCCGCCGAGGTCGTTCTTGTCGACGTCGATGCCATAGGCCTGCTTGACCACCGGCGGGCCGGCCGCGAAGACCTGGGCCTGGTCGCGCACCATCACCGAGAAGTGCGACAGCAGCACCTTCACGGCGCCCAGCCCGGCGCAGGCGCCCAGCGCCACGCCGACCACCGGCACGGTCTTGAGCAGTTCCACGCCCGGCCAGTTGCCATAGCCGGGAATCTTGGCGGCGGCCTGCTGCATCAGCAGCTTGACGCTGCCGCCGGCGGTGTCCACCAGGCGCACCAGCGGCATGTGCTGCGCCAGCGCCAGGCGCTCGGCATAGATCCACTTGTCGGAGAGCGTGCCCTCGGACGAGCCGGCGCGGATGGTGTAGTCGTCGGCCGAGACCACGATGCGGCGGCCTTCCATGCGGCCCGTGCCGATGATGGCGTTGACGGGCTGCAGGTCCAGCAGCCGGCCTTCCTCGTCGTAGCGGCCACGGCCGGTGATGCGGCCCAGCTCGCGGAAGCTGCCGGTGTCCAGCAGCGTGTGGATGCGCTCGCGCGCCGTCTGCCGGCCGCGCGCCTTGTGGCGGGCGACGGCCTCTTCGCCGCCCATGCGGGCGGCCATCTGCCGGCGCTGCTGCAGCTCGGCCAGTTCGTCGGCCCATTCGCCGCTGGCATCCAGTTCAAGGGACGGGGTCGTGGCGTTCATGAAGCCTCCTGGGCGCAAAGGGTGGCCGCCAGTTCGTCGCGCACGGCCTGTGTGTGGGCCCCCAGTTCGGGGCCGGTGTGACGGATGCGGCCGGGCGTGGCCGACAGGCGCGGCACCACGCCGGCCTGGGTGGTGTGGCCCAGCGCCGGATGCGGCACCTGCTGCAGCATGGCGCGCGCCGCGAACTGCGGGTCCTGGAAGATGTCGGCGATGGTGTAGATGCGCGAGGACGGCACCTCGGCCTCCTGCAGCAGGGCCTCCAGCGCGGCGCCCTCGAAAGAGGCCGTCCACTGCGCGATCAGCGCGTCGAGCGCCTGCATGTTCGGCTTCTCGCCCCGGCTGCGGATGGTGCTGAAGCGCGGGTCGTCCAGCAGCCCGGGCTGGCCCATCAGGCGCACCAGCCGCTCGAAGGTGCGGTTGCTGTTGGCGGCGATGAGCACATAGCCGCCGCCCTGCACCGGGTACAGGCTGTTGGGCGCCATCGAGGGCAGGTTGGGCCCCTCGCGGGTGGGCACGACGCCGAGCTGCTCGTAGGCAGGCACCAGCGGTTCGAGCTGCGTGAAGGCGGCCTCGTAGAGCGCCACATCGACCACCTGGCCACGGCCCGAGCGGCTGCGCTCGTGCACGGCCGCGAGCGCGCCGAAGGCGGCATAGGTGGCGCTGAGGTAGTCGGTGGCGGCCACGGCCACGCGGGCCGGCGGGCGGTCCGGGTCGCCGGTGAGGTGGCGCACGCCGCCCAGCGCCTCGCAGATGGCGCCATAGCCGGGGCGCTGGGCATAGGGCCCGTCCTGGCCGTAGCCGCTGATGCGCACCATGATCAGCCCGGGGTTCTGCGCCGAGAGCGCCTCGTAGCCCAGGCCCAGCCGCTCCATCACGCCGGGGCGGAAGTTCTCGACCAGGATGTCGGCCTGCAGGATCAGCGCCTGGGCCAGCGCGCGGTCCTGCGGGTCCTTGAGGTCCAGCGCCACGCTGCGCTTGTTGCGCAGGATGGAGGCGGCGTACAGCGACACGTCGCCCTCCGCGCTGGGCACATGGCGGCCCATCTGCCGCACCGGGTCGCCCTCGGGCGGCTCGATCTTGATCACGTCGGCGCCGAAGTCGCCCAGCAGCCGGGCGCAGGCGGGGCCGGCGATGGTGCTGGCGATCTCGATCACCTTCAGGCCCTGCAGCGCGCTGCCGCGGGGGGCGGGATCGTCCGAGGCGCGACCCGCGCGTTGCGCGCGGTCGGCCTGCGGACCCTTGTCGTCCGGATTCCGGGTCATGGTGCCCTTTCGTAGGTTGTCTCCGGGCGGGATTGAAGCATCCGACATTCGTATTGTCAACAATCTTATTGGTGACTACAATTCGGGCTTCAACAAGGCCATCAAGGAGACGCCATGAACACCACCCTGCAATCCGAAGTCACCGGCACCGTCTGGAAGATCGAAGTCCAGGAGGGCGACACCGTGCTGCCCGACCAGTCCCTTCTGGTGCTGGAGAGCATGAAGATGGAGATTCCCGTCTGCGCACCCGCTGCCGGCGTCGTGCGGCAGCTGCTGGTGAAAGAGGGCGAGGCGGTGGCGGAGGGCCAGCCGGTGGTCGTGCTGGGCTGACAAGGTCCGGGGCCCTGCGCAGGCCCAAGCCGGGGCGCACCGGTGGCGCCCGGCGGGCTACGCGCCGCCGGCCTGTTCCTCGAGGCGCCGCGCCGCCTCTTCCGCCGAGGCCTCGCTGCGCGCGCGGGCCAGCTGCATCATGCGGGCCGTGTCGCCCTGCTCCAGCGCGTCGCGCGCCTCGATCCACAACTGCACCGACTGCTGCCGCCGCTCCACCGAGGCCAGGCCCAGCTTGCTGTAGCGCAGCGTCTGCAGCGACAGCGCCGCGATCATGCGGCGCAGCCGCTCGTTGCCGGCGAAGCGGGCCGTCAGCTGCAGCAGACGGTGCACCGTCTCCGCGTAGGCGTCGCCGCCCTCGGGCGTGGTCGACAGCGCCTCCAGCCGCGCCACGCCGGCGCGCATGAGGGCCAGCAACTCGGGCGGCCGCTGCGACGCCACCTTGCGCACCACCACGTCGAACAGGCCGGCGCGGATCTCGAACAGCTCCCGCAGCTCCTGCGCCGTCAGCACCGCCACGATGGCGCCGCGGCGCGGCAGCACCTGGATCAGGCCCTCGCGCTCCAGGATGCGGATCGCCTCGCGCACCGGGCCGCGGCTGATGGCGAATTCGTCGGCCACCTCCTGCTCGCCCACCCTGGCGCCCGGCGCCAGCTCGCCCGAAAGGATCCGGTCACCGAGCCGGGCCGCCACCTGTTCGGGCACCGTCAACGTGAGGCCGGATGCGTCGGCAAAGAGCCGGAACGCCACCTCCTTCTCCCAGCGGGAAAAGTCGGCGTCGGCGAGGAGGTCGGAAGGATGGGGCACAGGACGAGGATCAATTCAGGCGGTCAACCTGCGCATTGTCAACAAAGTCTGGCCCTCCCACCAGCCATGCCCGGCGCGGGCGCTGACCTGTTTCTGACCGGCTTCATTTACGTTTGTTAACTACGCTACAGAAACACTTGTGTTTCGGCTGCGGCCCGGGAACCCGCTGCCTACGATCCGCCCCATCAAGGTCAAGGAGTCGGTTCATGGGCAGTCGCGGCATTGGGCATGGAGGCGCGTGTGCAGAGCACGACGCTCCGCCCGTGGCGCTGACGCAGGCCCCGCTGCCCGCCGGCGCTGTCGCGCCTCATCCTGAAAGCGGTTTCTGCGCCGCGGCCCGGAGCGCGCCGCCGCTGCGCGCGGCCTTTCTCTCGATCACCAACGCGGCCGCCATCGCCGAGGCTTACGGCGCGGTGGCGGCATCCAGCCTCAGTGCCCAGTTGCTCCATGGCGTGCGCGAGTGGCTCGGCCACCCGCTGCGGGCCGAACGCGTGGCCGACGATTGCCTGGTGCTGTGGATCGATGGCGATGCCACCGCGCTGGAGCGCGTGCTGGCCCGCGCCGGGCGCGAGTCCTTCCCGGTGGACGGCCAGGCCTGCCTGCCCGCGCTGCATGCCGACTGGCTCGACATCGAAGGCG
Source organism: Pseudacidovorax sp. NFM-22 (assembly GCF_021401245.1). GTDB lineage: Bacteria > Pseudomonadota > Gammaproteobacteria > Burkholderiales > Burkholderiaceae_C > Xenophilus. Next base: position 260,133 of record NZ_JACBFY010000007.1, on the reverse strand, counting down.
ACCAGGCGCGGATGCTGACGCCGGAAGAGTCCGCCTACGCCCATTTCGTCGCCACCCCGAGCCCCAGCGCGGCCGGTGGCTGGCAGGCGGCCGCCGACCGCTTCCGCGCCGACATGTCGGCCGCGAGCGAACTGGCCGGCGCGCTGGGCGCCAGCCGCGTCGCGCTGGACTGGCAGGAGGTGGCCAACGCCCAGTCGCCCGGCGACAGCCTGTGCCTGCGGGGCACACCCTGCCTGGTGCCGATGGCCGAAGGCATGCAGGCACTGTCCAGCGACATCTTTGTGCCGGCCCTGGAGCGGCTCAACCTCACGCGCCACCTCGACCGGACGATGGTGCTGCTCACCCTCGCCCGGCTGGACCGGATGACCCGCCTGCACCTGTCCTGCCGCATCTCGCCGCTGAGTGCGCTGGACGACGCCTACTGGACCAGCGTGTTCGATGCCCTGGCACAGCGGCCGGCCATGGCGCGCCGCTTCACGCTCGAGATCGGCGGCCGGGCCGCGCTGCCGGCGCTGGAATCCACCCGTGCCTTCTGCCAGAAGCTGCGCGAGCGCGGCGTGCGCATCGCCGTCTCGCGCTTCGGCAGCGGCAGCGACAGCATCGGCCTCGAAGGCCTGCAGGCCTGCCGGCCCGACATGCTGGTGCTGGACGAACTCTGCATCCTGCGTGCCCGCCATTCGGAGGCCGGCCGGCAGGAGCTTCGCGACATGGTGCGCACCTGTGGCGCGCTGGTGCCCCACACCGTCGTCGCCGGTGTCGACGGCGAACAGGATCTGGCGCATGCCCGGGCTGCCGGCGCGCAGTGGGTCTGCGGCCGCGGGGTGCCCCGCAGCCCCGTCCGGCGCGAGGCAGTGGCGTTGGGCCGCCCCACCGCGAGGCGCGTGGCGCCGCTGGCGGTCGCCGCGGCGGCGCCCGAGGTGGCCCGGCCCCCCATCGATTTTTGGCATTGAGGAGATTCGCATGAGCAGCTTCGCCGGCCTTCGGGCGCGACCCGAGACGCGCCCGCCGTTGATGACCCCCGTCCGTACGCCCACGCCGCTGCCGGGGACGGTCTCTCCCTGGGCCGGCCTGCGCGAGCGCGGCCCGAAGGAGGCGCCCGCCGCCCGCAGCGCCTGCACCTGCGGTGCCGCGGCCGACGGCGCCTGCCACGAGGGCGAAAGCCTGGATCTCATGCTCCAGCACCAGTACCGGATGCTGGAGCAGGCCATTGCCGAGCAGGCGAGCCGCCACTCCCGCGTCGCCGCCGCCTCGGCGGAGCCCGCCTTGGCGCCGCTGCTGGAGCAACTCGAATCCCCGGGCGCATCCGCGGCCGGCCTGAACTTCGCCGACCACCGGCTGGTCGACGAGGGCTGGACGCTGGTGCTGCCCGGCGCCGGCCTGCGCATGCCGCTCAACAGCGAGGAGCGGCTGCTGATGATGTCGCTGGCCCTCACGCGCGGCCACCGCCTCGGCCGTGGGGCGATGCAGGCCATCTTTGCGGCCTACCAGCTCGCCGACGACGTCGCCGCCATCGACCAGGTGGTGCGCAGCCTGCGCGGCCGCGCGCGCATCGCCGGCGGCCATCTGCCACTGCGCGCCGTGGGCGGGGGCTACCAGTTCGGTGGCGTGGGCACCCGGCCGCCGGGCCGCCCGCCAGGCAGCGGCCGCTGGCTGCGTTCGGCGGCCCCGTCGCTCTGAAGATCCGTGCGCCACTGGGGCGCACCGCGCCCGTGCGGCCTGAAAGGTGCTTGTGTGGCCGGCAGCCAGCGACGCTGGGCGCCCGCCGGGCACCTCTTCCCCGAAATCCGGTTTGACGTGAAGCTGCTGCGCGGGCCGTGGCCTCGTGCAGGAGACGACTGATGTACATCCACCCTCTGCTTTCGTCGGTACCGCCCCGTGCGCGCGAGGCGCTGGTGCGGCTGATCGAGCTGCGCAACTTCCGCCGCAACGAGGTCGTCCTGAACGTGGGCGACGACATCGACGCCCTGTACTGCGTGGGCTCGGGCCTGCTGCGCGTGGTGGTGCCCGGCCCCAACGACGCGACCGTCACCACCAACTTCCTCAGCCCCGACGACCTGCACCTGGGCGCGCCCCTGGATGGGCCGAAGCAGCCGTCCGACCTGAGCCTGATCGCCGCCCTGCCCTCGTCGGTCTACGTGATGCCGCTGTGGACCCTGCGGCGCCTGTGCGAGAGCTACCCCAGCGTGCCGCTGGTGCTGATGCAGATGCAGTGCAGGCAGATGCTGGCGCTGCGCAAGCAGATCCGCCGCCGCACCACCATGTCGGCCGAGCACCTGGTCGGCCGCGTGCTGCAGGAGCTCACGCAGCTGGCGCCCGAGGGCGACCATGCCTTCGACCGGCGCATCTCGCAGGGCGTGATCGCCTCCTACGCCGGGCTGTCGCGGCCCATGGTCAACAAGGTGCTCAAGGAGCTGGAGGAGCGCGGCGTGGTCCAGCGCGACGGCGACGCCGTGCATGTGCGCGACGACCTTGCCTTCAACACCGACTTCCATGCGCCGCTGGGCCCGGACGAGCTGGCGCCGCCGTCGCGCGCGCCGGACCATCCGGACAAGGATTTCCCGATCGACTTCGGGTCGCGTTTTTGATCCCATGCCCGACGCCTTCCACCCTGGTCTGCAGTCCGGTCGCCGCCGGCAGGTCCGGCCCGTGGGCGGATGGCAGGCGGATCTGGCCCAGGCGCTGCAGCGCGAGGAGCTGGAGGTGCACTACCAGCCCAAGCTGCATGCCTGCGACGGCCGGCTCAGCGGCGTGGAGGCCCTGGTGCGCTGGCACCATCCCCGCGTGGGCTGGGTGTCGCCGGAGGACCTGATCGCCTTCTGCGAGCGCCACCGGCTGATCGTGCAACTGGGCCGCTGGGTGGTGCGCACCGTGTGCCGGCAGCTGGCCGACTGGCAGCGGACGGAAGGGCTTCGCATCGCTGCCTCCATCAACCTGTCGCCGCTGCAGCTGGACAGTCCCTCGCTGGCCGACTACTTCGACGAGCAGATGCGCGAGCATGGACTGCAGCCCGACCAGCTGAGCTTCGAGATCACCGAAAGCTGGTCGCTGGCCGCCAGCGGCGCGGCCGACGACTTCTTCCGCGTGCTGCGCCAGCGCGGCTTCGGCCTGTCGATCGACGACTTCGGCTCGGGCTATTCCTCGCTCAGCCGGCTGTGGCGCGTGCCGGCGAACGAGCTGAAGATCGACGCCTACTTCGTGCAGAACGTGGCGGCCGACCCGGCCGTGCAGATCGTGGTCAAGGCCGCGGTCGACCTGGCCCATGCGCTGGGCATGCGGCTGGTGGCCGAGGGCGTCGAGACCCAGGCCCAGTGCGAGGCGCTGGTGCGCCTGGGCTGCGACGAGCTGCAGGGCTACGTGTTCAGCCCCGCGCTGCCCCCGGCCCAGCTTTCGCTGTGGGTGCGGGGGCGCATGCGGGCGGCGGACGCGCCGGCGCCGCACGGGGCCGCGCCTTCGGCGCTCATTGGCTGAACGCCATCAGGCCGCGGGGCGGGCGGCGGGCCTGCCCGCGCCGTCGGCTGCAGGCGTCAGCCGCACGGGCAGCCAGCGGGTGCACAGTCCGGCGCCCAGCACCGCCAGCCCGGCGATCAGGAAGACGGACCGCAGCCCGTACCCATGGGCCCCGGTCAGCGCCTGCGCCACGGCCGGCGATGCGAGCCCGGCCGGTGCAGCCGCCGCCATGGCCGTGGCCATCTCCGCCTCCACCATGTGCACCAGCAGCGCCGCAAGCAGGGCCACGCCGCCCGCGCCGCCCAGGCTGCGCAGCATCACGGGCACGGCCGTCGCAATGCCGAGGTGCTGCACGGGCGAGGACCGCTGCGACACCACCGTCACCACCGGAAAGACCAGCCCCAGGCCGATGCCCAGCGGCAGCAGGCCGAGCGACAGCGCCAGCGGCTGCGTCGGCCACCACTGCAGGGCACCCGCCAGCAGCACGAAGCCCAGCACCATCGACGCGCAGGCCGCGCGGGCCACGGTGACAGGCGAGCGGCGGGCACGCAGAAGGCGTCCGCTGCCGATGGCGGCGAAGGTGACGCCAGCCATCAGCGGCAGCAGGTGCCAGGCCGATCCGGTGGGCGACAGGCGCAGGCGGTCCTGCAGGTAGGGCGGCAGCAGGGCCACCGCGGCGTACAGCGCCACCCCCGAGGCCATGGCCATCAGGCTCGCGGCCCGGTAGGCCGCGGGCGCAAAGAGCGACAGCGGCAGGAGCGGATGCGCGGCCCGTTGCTGCCGCCACAGGAAGAGCGCGGCCAACGCCAGCCCGCCCGCCAGCAGCGGGCCCAGCCCCAGCGCCGCCGGCAGGCCCAGCCGCCCGCGCTGCGTGGCCAGCAACAGCAGCACCAGCGCACCGGCCAGCAGCGCACCGCCCGGCCAGTCGATGCGCGCGTCGGCCGCGCCATGCCGACGCCCGGCCGGCAGCGTCATGGCCAGGAGGCCCGCGGCCAGCAAGGCCAGCGGCACGTTGAGCCAGAAGGCCCAGTGCCAGGTCAGGTGCTCCACCAGCGTGCCGCCCAGCAGCGGACCGAACAGCGTCGCGATGCCGTAGGCCGCCCCGAGCAGCGACTGGAAGCGGGGCCGCTGCTCCAGCGGAAAGAGGCTGGCCACGCTGAGCATGGCCAGCGTCATCAGGCCCCCACCGCCCGCGCCCTGGACGGCGCGCGCCAGCACGAGCTGGGCCACGCTGCGGCTGGCGCCGCACGCCAGCGAACCGAGCAGGAACAGCCCCAGCGCCCACAGCAGCACGCGCCGGGTGCCCAGCAGGTCCGCCAGGCGCCCATAGAGCGTGATGACCACCGTGGCGGCCAGCAGGTACGAGGAGAAGGCCCAGGCGAGCGGCCATCGCCCGGGCAGCTCACGTGCCATCACCGGCAGCGCGGTGGACAGGATGGTCTGGTCCAGCGCCGCCATGGCCAGGGTGAGCATGAGCATCGCGAAGGCGATGCGCTGCTGGCGGGCGGGCGGGAAGTCGGACGAGGGCGACGGCACGGCAAGGGGCGGCGGCATGGCGGGAGAAGCTCGGGGAATGGGCGATGCGCCGCAGTGTCCGGATGCTCGTCGATTCCGTACAGTGCAATGTCCGAAATCGATGGTTTCGCCCGATGAAACAGTACGACCTCAACCTGCTGGCTGCCCTTGACGCCCTGCTGGCCACGGGCAGCGTCACGGCCGCCGCGACCCGCATGCACCTGAGCACGCCCGCCATGAGCCACACCCTGGCGCGCATCCGCGAGGTGTTCGAGGACCCGATCCTCGTGCGTGCGGGCCGCCGGCTGGTGCCTACCCCGCGCGCCCTGGCGCTGGCGGAGCCGGTGCGCCAGCTGCTGGCCCAGGCCCAGGCGCTGCGCGCCACGGCAGGACAGGACTGGCAGGCCCAGCCGCGCCGCTTCGTCGTGCGCGCGCCCGAGGGCTGGGCCGTGGCCTATGGCGTCGTGATCGCGCAGGCGCTGGCCGAGCGCATGCCGCACGCCAGCCTGCAGTGGCTGCCCGAAGCACCCCTCGACCCGGGGGCCCTGCGCGAAGGCCGCATCGACCTGGAGATCGGCGCCGTGCGCCGGGCCGACACCCGCGCCCAGGCCGTGCTGCTGGCCGCGCAGCCGCTGATGGGCGCGGCGCGCGCCGGTCATCCGCTGCTCAAGGGCCGCATGACGCTGGCGCGCTACGCCGGCGCCCGCCACGTCGACACCTCGCCCCGCGCGGGCGAGCCCGCCTCCGTGGACCGCGCATTGGCCGAGGCGGGGCTGACGCGCGACGTGGCCCTGCTGGTGCCCAGCACCTTCACGGCCCTGATCGCCGCCTCGCGCTCCGACTTGGTGGCCACCGCCTCCACCCGCACCGCCCGCAAGATGGCCGAGCCGCTGGGCCTCGCCTTGTTCAAGCTGCCGGTGGCGGTGCAGACCGAGCCCACGCGCATGGCCTGGCATCCGCGCCACGAGGGTGACGAGGCGCACCAATGGCTGCGTACCTGCGTGACGCGCGTGTTCCACGACGGGCGCAGCACGGTGCCGCCGCCCGCGACGCCGGCTACTCGAACTTGATGCCGCTGGACCGCAGCGTCTCGCCGAAGGCGTCGTACTGCACCCGGAAGAAGCGGGCGAACTGCTCGGGCGACATGCCATGCCCGTCGAAGGCCTGTTCGGCCAGCTGGGCGCGTACCCCCGGCTGGGCCAGCGTGCGCTGCAGCGCTTCGGACAGGCGCTGCGTGAGCGCTGGCGGCAGCCCCGGCGGCCCGAAGAATCCCGCCCAGGGCGTGATGGTGAGCTTGCCCAGGCCCAGCTCGGTGGCGGTGGGCACCTGGGGCAGCAGCTCGCTGCGCTTGGGCAGCAGGGTCACCAGCGCGCGGATGCGGCCCTCCTTGACGAAGCCGGGCGCCAGCGTGCCGGTGGTGAACATCATCTGCACCTGGCCGCCCAGCAGGTCGGTCATGGCCTGCGAGTCGCCCTTGTAGCGCGCGTTGACCACCGGCCGCTTGCCCAGCAGCTGCAGCATGGCCAGCTCCGACGCACTGTTGCTGGAGGCCGAGTTGTAGGGCGCGCCCTTGCCGCTGTCGATCCAGGCCAGCAGCTCGTCCACGCTGCGCACGGGCAGGCTCGCCGGCACCACCAGGAACATCGAGAACTGCCCGGCCGAGCTGATGGGCGTGAAGGCCTTGAAAGGGTCGTAGGGTGGCTTGGGGCGCACCGTGGGGGCCGCCACCATCGCGGTATTGGTGCCCATGAGCAGCGTGTAGCCGTCCGGCGCCGCCGCCGAGACGGCCTGCGCGGCGATCACGCCGTCGGCGCCGGGGCGGTTGTCCACCACCACCTGCTGGCCCAGTTCGCGGCCCAGGCCTTCGGCGATCACGCGGGTGAGCGAGTCAGCCCCCCCGCCCGGCGAGAAGCCGACCAGCAGCCGCAACGGCCGGTTGGGATAGCCGTCGGTGGCGGCCTGGGTGGCGGTGGTGCCCAGGGACAGGGCGGCCAGCGCGCCGCTGGCGCCCAGCAAGGTTCTGCGTCGCATCGTCGATTCCTTTCGTCGTCAAGAAGGCGCGCACGGGCGCCCTGGCCACCATCGACCGGCGGCCTGAAACAGGGGAGACAGAGAAGAAGGCGCCGGCCTTCAGCGGCCGGGCGCGATGGGCGCTTCGCTGCGCACCATCACCGCGCCGTGCGGCAGCGGGCCCACCATGCGGCGGTACTGCTGCAGCCAGCCGCGGTCATGCTGCGGCGGCGGTGGTTGCCAGGTGTCGCGCCGCTGCTGGAGTTCAGCGTCGGTGAGGTCCACGGCCAGCCGCCGCTCGTCCAGGTCGATGGTGACGAGGTCGCCGTCGCGCACCAGGCCCAGGGGGCCGCCGAGGGCCGCCTCGGGCGCCACCTCGGCCACGACCAGGCCCTTGCACACCAGGCCCGAGAGATGCCCGTCGGTCAGCAGCGCCACCTGGTCGCCCAGGCCCGCGCCGTCGATGGCGAAGACCACGCGCGAGGCGCCCCCGCCCATGGCCGGCCCGCCGCGCACGCCGGCGCCGCGCATCACCACCACCTGGCCCGGCTGGATGCGGCCGTCCTTCAGCGCGGCGATGGCCTCGTCGCTGCTCCAGAAGCACAGCGCGGGGCCCGTGAAGCGCCGCACCTTGCGCTCGCCGATGCCGGCCTTGATGAGGCCCGACTCCGGTGCCAGGTTGCCGCGCAGCAGCACGATGGCGGGATGGGCGCTGACCGGCCGGTCGACGTGGCGGATCACCTCGGGGTCGGCCACCTCGGCATGGCGCAGGTTGTCGGCCACCGTGGCGCCGGTGACGGTGAGTGCGCCCAGGTCCAGCAGCGGTGCCAGCTGTTTCATCAGCGCGCGACAGCCGCCGGCGGCCTCGAAGGCCTCGATGGTCTGCTCGCCCACGGGGCGCACGCCGGCCAGCACCGGCGTCTTCGGGCCGAGCTGGTCGAACAGGCCGTACACGTCCACGCCGCAGTCGCCTTCGGTGGCCACGGCCTGCAGGTGCTTGGCGCAGTTGAGCGAGCCGCCGACCGCCAGCACGGCGCGCACCGCGTTGGCGAAGGCGCCGGGCCCCAGGATGTCGCGGGGCTTGAGGTCGTCCCACACCATGTGGACGATGCGGGTGCCGGCGGCGCGCACGTCGGCCATCATCTTGTCGCCGAGCGCCGCCACGGGTGCACTGCCGGGCAGGGCCATGCCCAGCGCCTCGCAGACGATGTGCATGGAGTTGGCCGTGCCCATGCCCGAGCACACGCCGGGGCCGCGGATGGCCTCGCGGCTCATGCCCACCAGGTCGTCGACGGGCAGGTTGCCGGTCACCGCATGCATGGCGCCGATGAACACGTCCTCGATGTCGACATGCCTGCCCTGCCACTCGCCGCTGGGCTGGTAGCCGCAGGGCACCATGAGCGTCGGGATGTTGAGCCGCGCCGCCGCCATCAGCTGGCCGGGCACGGTCTTGTCGCAGGAGGTCAGGCAGACCATGCCGTCGAGCTGGGCGCCTTCCACGGCCACCTCGATGTCGTTGGTCACCAGGTCACGCGCCGCCAGCATGTAGGCGCCGCGCGCACCGGCGCCGGTGATGAAGTCGCTGGGCGCCGCGGTGCGGATCTCGAAGGGCACGCCGCCGGCGGCGCGGATCGCGTCCTTGAGCACCTGGGCCACGCGGTCCAGGTGGCTGAAGCAGGCGGCCAGCTCGGACGAGCTGTTGACCACGGCGATCTTGGGCTTCTCGCAATCGGCCTCGGGAATGCCGAGGGCGCGCCAGTGCGCATTGCGCACCGACCAGAGGTAGGAGCCGCGCGGGAAGTTGCTGCGCAGCGGGCGTCGTCGTTCGGTCATGCAGTCTGGTCTCCATCGTGGGCGGCACGCGGCCGCTTGAACACTTCCACCGTGCCGCGCTCGGCATCGACGCGCACGCGGTCGCCCGTCTCGATGCAGGCCAGCGGATCGCGGTCGAAGTCGGTGAGCGAGGGGGCGTGGGTGACCACGGCGCCCAGCGCCATCTTGGTGGTCATCTCGTTGAACAGGAAGGCCGCGGGCGCCGCCTTGAGCAGTCGCGCCGTGTGGAACATGGCCGACCAGCCCGAGGAGCCCTTGGCGCCCGGGAACACCAGCACCTTGCCGGCGAAGCTCTGGCCGCGCAGCGCGTGGCCGATCTCGATGACGGTGCCCGTGCGCGGATCGATGCCGCCCCAGCCCGAGATGCGCTCGTGCGTGACCAGCGCCTCGGCCTCGACCACGCCGCCCACCACCTTGCGGCCGTGCAGCACGAAGTCGGGGACCGGGTTCGGTGCCGTGTCGGGACGATTGCTCATGATCGAGTGGCCGCGGAGCAGGCCAAGCCAGGGCACCCCAGGAACTGGCTTTGCCAGGCCTGCGGGTGCGCCCCCCTCCAAGCCGAAGGCGCGAGGGAGGGGGGAGCCGCGAAGCGGCATGGGGGGTGTTTCACTTCAGACCGCCTTGCCAGCGGCCGGTGCACGCCGCTTCGATGCACTCGGCCGTGCTGCCGAACCACGCCTGCACGCCCAGGATGGCCGGCAGGTAGTGCGCCTGCTTGGCCGAGTCCAGCGCGACGGCGCGGGTGCCGGGCGGCACGGCGCGGCTCATGGCCGAGCAGCTGTCGGTCATCAGCACGCCGCCCGCTTCTTCGATGATGCGGGTGTGGCCGCTGCGATCCGCCAGCGCCTTGATGGCGCGGGGCGTGAAGATCCACAGCTGCACGTCGGGGTGCAGTCGGCGCCCTTCCAGCAGCTGCGCGGCTTCCCAGATCTGCTCGATGGTGTAGTGCGGGCAGCCCAGCATCACGTACTGGATCTCGGCCTCGCGCGCGGTGGTGTTGAGCCGCTCGTAGGCGGCGCGACGCTCGGCCGGACCGTAGCGCAGCACCTCGACGGGTTTCTTGCCGCCCAGCGCATGTTCCAGCGTCGGCGCCTCGGGCGTGATGCCGACCAGGTGGAACAGCTCCACACCGCCGGAGGACGCGGCTGCGGCGCCGAAGTGCTTGAGCCGCGGCAGATTGGGCGCGCGGCCGATATCGCGGCCGCGCCGGTGCACCACGGGCACGCCGCTTTGCACCTGCTCGCCGATGAAGTAGCCGAGCAGGCCCCAGTCCTGCACGGACTCCACGTCCACGTCCAGCTCGACGAGGTGGGTGGCGTGGCGGTTCTCGTCGCGGTGGTAGCCCCAGTCGGGGATGCGGGCGGTGAGCATGGCCGCGCCGCAGCTTTCGCGGCCCTCGGTGTTGGTGCGGGCGCCGAGCACCGAGTTGCAGTAGACGACCGCCGACGATTCCATCCACGCGCAGTGCTCGCCGCGGGTGGGCACGTTGCCCACCTGGTAGGGCGTGCAGGTGTTCATGATCTGCGCGCCCAGGCCGGCCGCATGGCGCTCGCTGCGCTCGTAGAACTGCAGGGTCTGGGTGTCGATGCCCATGCGCTCGGGCTGGCCGGGGTCGAAGCCCAGCTGCAGGTGGCTGGTGAAGACCTTGAACTTCGGGATCGGCACCACCTCCTGGCTGTCCAGGCTGAATTCGGAGAACACCGCATCCATGCCGCCGCGCGTCTGCGCAAAGTCCCGCTGGAAGGGCGTGGTGGAGGTGATGGTGGCGCAGACGTTGCGCGTCTCCACCAGGCGCTCGGCCCCCAGCGCCTCGCCATAGCGCACGAGCAGGTCCATGGCCTTCTGCACGGCCGGGCCGTCGCGGCCGTCGTACATGGCCTTCTCTTCGTCGCTCAGGTGCATGGGGCGGGTCCTTGTCTCGGGTCTTTTGTCGTTGTGCGGTGGTGGGGTGCGCAGGCTGTCAGGGCGACGACGCCGCGTCCGCCTCCAGCGGCAGCCGCCCGCCGATCTCGCGGGCGATCTGGCGGGCCAGTTCGCGCAGGCGCGGGCCGACCTCTTCGCGCAGCCGCTCCTCGGTGAAGACGAAGGCGGCGCCGCCGGCATTGAGCGCCATCACCTCGTCGCCCGGGCCGATGAGCGGCACCGACACCGAGTTGATCTCGCGGTGGAACTCGCCCAGCGACAGCGTCCAGCCGGTGCGCGAGGCCTGCGTGAGGGCGCGCTGCAGCGGCTGCGCAATGGCGTCCCACTCGGGGCCGCGCAGCAGCCGCATGGAATCGATCAGCTGCTCCCGCGCCGCGGGCGTCAGCGCCGCCAGGTAGGCACGGCCCAGCGCCGAGTTGGGCAGGGGCGCGCGGGAGCCCACGTCCAGCCGCGGCGAGAGCATGGACGAGCGCGGCCGGCAGGCCTCGATCAGCACCATCTCCATGCCGTCGCGCACCGCCAGGTAGACCGAGGCGCCGCCTTCTTCGGCCAGCGCCTGCATGTGCGGCCGGGCCACGGCGCGCACGTCCAGGCTGCCCAGGAAGACACGCGCAAGCGACACCACGCCGGGCCCCAGCATGAAGCGGTCGGCCACGGCCGCCGGCTTGAGCATGCCGTTGGCCAGCAGCGTGGCCACCAGCCGGTTGACCGTGGGGCGGGGGATGCCGGTCATGCGCGCCATCTCGGCATGGCCCAGCACGGGCCGGTCTTCGCTGAAGCAGCGCAGCAGCGAAAGGCCGCGCTCCAGCGCGCTGACGGTGTCGCCGCGCTCGGCACGCAGGTCGGAGGAATCGGGCACGGCGGCCTTGTCGGAGGGCGTCATGGGCAGGGATGCGGATGCGGCTGAGGAGGACCGGCCACTGTAGATCGTCATGCGCGCGGGCCGCCCCGGTTCAGGCGGTCGTGGCCGGCTCGCCCGCCGGCGCCGCCGCATTGCCGGTGGCGCCGGGGCGCAGGTACACGCCCTGCGCGATCAGCGCCGATTGCAGGGCGCCGATGTCCACCTCACGCGGAGCGATGCCGCCGCGCGAGGCCAGTGCCGCTGCCACGCCCGCGGCCTGCCCGGTGATCCAGCATTGCGGGATCTCGCGCATGAAGCCATGCGAGTTGCGGTCGCAGGAGATGTGGCGCCCGCAGGCCAGCAGCCCGTCCAGCGACTGCGGCACCAGCGCGCCGTAGGGAATGGAGATGTTGGGGAACTTGGGCGAGACGGCGGGCGAGACGCCGATCTCGTCCGCCAGCGGCACACCGTCCGGCCACTGGCTGCGCAGCACGGCGCCGGTACCCACCAGCCGGCGCGCGTGGCGCACGCCGATCTGCGGCGCGCTCAGCATCAGGTAGGCGTTCTCGAAGCCGGGCGCATGGGCGCGGAAGAAGTCCAGGTGCGCGGCCATGGCGCGGTGCGAGCGCACCTCCACGGCCGTCAGGTCGTCCACATCCAGCGCCGAATAGCCGGTCTGCCGCGGGCCCATGAAGAGGGCGATGTCGTCGCGCCAGGAGACGAAGGGCCGCTCGAACAGGCCGATGGCTTCGCGCCCCTGCGCCATGAACTGCGAGAAGGCCTCGGGCTGGCCGGCCTTGAAGTCGATCCAGCGCTTCATGTCCACGCCGCCGAAGAGCCAGGACGTGTTCATGCAGTGGTGCACGTCGGCCTCTTCGATGTCGTTGACGAAGGCAGCGCCGGCCCGCGCGAAGAGGTCGCCGTCGCCGGTGGCGTCCACCACCACGTCGGCCATGATGGCCATGCGGCCTTCCTTGCTTTCGAACACCACGCCGCGCACCTGGCCGTCCTGCACGATGGGCACAGCGGCCCAGGAGTGGTAGATGAGCTTGACCTGGCGCTCCAGCACGATCTCCTGGCTCAGCAGCTTGAGCCGCTCGGGGTCCACCGTCGGCGACCAGGTCACGACGCCGTGGTAGGCCGCCGTGCGCTGCGACCAGTGGGCCGCCTTGGCCGGATCCTGCGAGCCCCAGTCCTCGCGGGCCGGGCCGGCCACGGCATCGGCCGGCAGGCGGTCGAACAGCTCTTCGGCAAAGCCGCGGATTACCGGCTGGCCCTGCCAGTCGGTCATGCGGTCGATCCAGATCACCAGGCCGCCGGTCGAGAGGCCACCCAGGTGGTTGTAGCGCTCCAGCAGGGCCACGTCGGCACCCGCCCGCGCCGCCGCCGCCGCGGCAGCGGTGCCCGACGGGCCGCCCCCCACCACCAGCACGCCGCAGCGGTGGTAGATGGGCACCCGGCGGCCGGGCTCGTCCCAGAAGCCATGGTCGGGCCGGGCCACGCGGGCATCGCGGTCGAAGATGTCGGAGCTGAGGATGCGCTCGTCGGAGCGGACGATGGTTTTCATGGCGGCGTCGTTCAAAGTGGATTCATTTTTTGGACATGAGGTCCATAAAGTCAATCAAATGACGCCGAATCAAGGGTTAACACGGTCGTGAAATGCCGGTTATCGGAAAGATAGTCTGTGCAAAACGGAATTCGGAGACTTCATGCGACCTCGTCCCTCGCTTCCTCATGCCATGCGCCGCCGCGCGCTGGCGCCCTTGCTGGCGCTCGCGGCTGCCGTGCCGGCCCTGGTGGGCCTGATGCCTTCCGCACAGGCGGCCGGCCCTGCCTTCCCGCTCGACGGCAAACCCATCCGCATCGTGGTCGGCTTCACTGCGGGTGGTGGGACCGACGCGCAGGCGCGCATCGTGGCCAGGCACCTGGGCGAGGTGCTGGGCGCGACGGTGCTCGTGGACAACCGCCCCGGCGCCAGCACCATGCTGGCCGCCAGCGAGGTGGCGCGCGCCCTGCCCGATGGGCACACGCTGCTGTATGCGCCCTCCTCCACCATGGCGCAGAACCCCCACACCTTCGCCAAGGTGCCCTACGACCCCTTCAAGGACTTCACGCCCATCTCGCTGGGCGGCCGCGGACCGCTGGTGCTGTCGATCAGCAGCGCCGTTCCGGCGACCAACGTGGCCGAGCTGGTGGCCTATGTGAAGGCGCGGCCGGGCCAGACGAGCTATGCCTCCTTCGGCGCGGGCACCTCGTCGCACATCTACGGCGAAGCCTTTGCCCGCAAGGCGGGCATCGACTCGGTGCATGTGCCCTACAAGGGCGGCTCGGACGCCGCCAAGGACCTGATGGCCGGCCGCGTGCCCTTCATGTTCGATTCGGCGTCGTCCGCCTTGATCGCCGCCAGCAGCGGCAAGGTGCGCATCCTGGCCGTGGCGGCCGAGCAGCGCATCCCCGCCCTGCCGGACGTGCCCACGCTGTCGGAGCAGGGCTTCACCGGCCTGGACCTGCCGAGCTGGCTGGGCTTCTACGGCCCGGCGGGCATGCCGGCGCCCACCGTGCAGCGGCTCAATGCCGCGCTGGCGCAGGTGCTGGCGCTGCCCGAGGTGCGCAAGTTCTACCGCGAAGGCGGCTACGAGGCGGCGGCCAGCAGCCCCGAGGCCTTTGCGCAGCTGACCCGCCGCACCTACGAGCAATGGGGCGCGATGGTGCGCCAGGTCGGCCTGCAGGCGGCCCAGTGAGCGCAGGCATGTCCCTGCGCACCCCCGACGCGATTCCCGAGGTCCATCCGTGAGCACGACCCCCACCCTTCCCTTTTCCCGCCGCCGCGCCTTGACGGGCCTGGCCACCGCGCTGGCGCTCTCGCCCTGGCCGGTGGTGCGGGCCGCGCCGGCGTCCTTTCCCCAGCCGGGGCGCACCCTGCGCATCGTGCTGGGCCTGGCCGCAGGCGGCGCGTCGGACGCGCAGGCCCGCTTCGTCGCCAACCGGCTGCCCGATGTGCTGGGCATTCCGGTCATCGTCGAGAACCGGCCCGGCGCCAGCTTCATCCTCGCGACCGAGGAAGTGATCCGCGCCGCGCCCGACGGCTACACGCTGATGTACGCGCCCTCTTCGGTGGTGGCGCAGAACCCGCAGACGCTGGCCCAGGTGCGCTACGACCCCTTCAAGGACCTGACGCCCATCTCGCTGGGCGCCCGCGGCCCGCTGGTGCTGACGGCCCACAGCAGCCTGCCGGTGCACACCGTGCAAGAGCTGGTGGCCTATGTGCGGGCCCATCCGGGCACGGTGAGCTATGCCTCCTTCGGCGCCGGCACGTCTTCGCACATCTACGGCGAGGCCTTCTGCCGGCAGGCCGGGCTCGACGCCGTGCATGTGCCCTACAAGGGCGGGGCCGATGCGGCGCGCGATGTGCTGGCGGGCCGGGTGCAGTTCTACTTCGACGCCGCGCCCAATGCGATCCAGAACAGCGCCACCGGCAAGGTGCGCATGCTGGCGGTGGCCGCCCCCAAACGCAGCCCGCTTCTGCCTGATGTGCCCACCATGGGCGAGCAGGGCATCACCGGCGTCGACATGCCCAGCTGGCTGGGCTTCTACGGGCCGGCTGGCATGCCGCCCGCGGTGGTCGACACCTTGAGCGCCGCGCTCGCCAAGGTGCTGTCGCAGCCGGAGACGCGCGCCTTCTTCCGCCAGGGCGCCTACGAGGCCGAGGCCTCCAGCCCGCGCGAACTGGCGGCGCTCACGCGCTCCACCTACGACGCCTGGGGCGGGATCATCCGGCAGCTGGGACTGGCGGTACGGCCCTGAGCAGCGGTCGAGCGAACGCTCAGGCCGCCGCAGGCGCCGCGGTCGACGCCCGCACCACCAGCTCCGGCCGCAGCACCACCGTGGAGGCCAGCAGCGCCTGGCCCTCGATGGCCTGGAACAGCATCTCCGCCGCCTGCCAGCCCAGCTCGCGGTGCGGCAGGCGGATGGTGGTGAGCGGCGGATCGACCATGTCCACCAGCGGCATGTCGTTGTGGCCGGTGATGGAGATGTCCTGCGGAATGCGCAGGCCGGCCGCGCGCAGCACGTCGTAGGCGCCCAGCGCCACCAGGTCGTTGCAGCAGACCACCGCTTCGGGCCGCTCGCCCTCGCCCTCCAGCAGCGCGCGCATGGCCTGCTGGCCGGCCTCGCGGCTGTAGCTGTCGCATTCGACGATGCGCGGCGGCGGCAGGCGGTGGTCGCGCAGCGCCTGCTCCACGCCCTGGCGGCGGCCCACGCCGGTGGGCACGGTCTGCGGGCCGGCCAGGTGCGCGATGCGGCGATGGCCCAGGGCCACCAGGTGGTCGACGGCCAGCTTCATGGCCAGGCGGTCGTCGCTCACCGCCGCGGGCAGGCGTCCGCTCTCGTCGGCGCGGTTGACCATCACCGCATGCATGCCGCTGTCGCGCACGAAGTCGATCAGCGGATCCTCGCGCAGCGCGATGGCCATCACCAGCCCGTCGATCTGCTGCGCCTTCATGCGCGCGAGGATGGGCTGCGCCAGCTTGGGGTCGCCCACGTTGGCCACGAAGACGAAGTAGCCGCGCGCCGCCGCCGCGGCTTCGATGCCCTGCAGGATGGGCGGGAACACCGGGTTGGTGATGTCCGGCAGCAGCACGCCGATGGTGTGGGTGCGGCCGGTGCGCAGCGCCGAGGCCGCGCGGTTGGGCTGGTAGCCCAGGCGCCGGGCCGTCTCTTCCACCAGCTCCAGCACCTCCTTGCTGATGCGCTTGCGCCGCGCTGGATCGAGGGCGCGCGAGACGGTCGACACATGCACGCCGCTGGCTGTGGCGACATCGCGGATGGTGACTTTGGGCGGCTTGGCGGCTTTCATGTGTGCAAACGTTTGCCTTTCGAGAGGCAGGCTGTCAAGAGGGTCAATGCTGCGATTGTGCCCTTTGCTTTGCGCTGGATCAGAACCAATAATGTGCAAACGTTTGCACACGGAGCCCCGGTCATGAACATCGTGACGACCCCCGACTCGGTCCTGCCCATCGCCCTGGACGCGATGGCCCGCACCCCCAACCCCCGGCTGCGCGAGGTGATCGCCGCGCTCACCCGCCACCTGCATGCCTTCGTGCAGGAGGTGAAGCTCAGCGAAGAGGAGTTCGAGCAGGCGCTGGACTTCATCGTGGCCATCGGCCAGGCCACCGGCGAGAAGAAGAACGAGGTGGTGCTGGCCGCCGACATCCTCGGCATCTCGACCCTGGTGGCGCTGCAGAACAACCAGGATCCGCAGGGCGAATCGCCCTCTGCCCTGCTGGGCCCCTTCTGGCGCGCCAATGCGCCGGACTGCGCCTGCGGCGATTCCATCGCCCGCTCGGGCACGCCGGGCGTGCCACTCTTCGTCTCGGGCGTGGTGCGCGACGGCCAGGGCCGGCCGCTGGCCGACGCCATGGTGGACGTGTGGCAGGCCTCGCCCGTGGGCCTGTACGAGAACCAGGACCCGACGCAGGAGAACATGAACCTGCGCGGCCGCTTTCGCACCGATGCCGAGGGCCGCTACCACTTCCAGAGCGTGCGGCCCGCCGGCTACCCGGTGCCGGTGGACGGTCCCTGCGGCGTGCTGCTGAAGGCCCAGCGCCGCCATCCCAACCGGCCGGCCCACCTGCACTTCATGGTGAGCAAGCCGGGCTTCAAGGTGCTGGTCAGCCAGGTGTATGCCGACGATGACGAGAACCTCGAAAGCGACCCGACCTTCGGCGTCACGCGCCGGCTGATCGGCCGCTATGCGCTGCAGCCCGATGGGCAGAGCGCCACGCTGGCCTACGACTTCCAGCTGGAGCCGGGCGAGACCAAGTTCCCGCGCCCGCCGATTCCCTGATCGCTCCTTTCTTCCTCTTCCTCTTTCAACCCCTTCCTTCATGACTGCAAGACCATGAGCTTCACCCCTGTTTCACGCCTGGACGGCAAGGTGGCCGTCATCACCGGCGGGCTGGGCGCCATCGGCTATGCCAGCGCGCAGCGCCTGGCCGCCCTGGGCGCCACCTGCGTGCTGCTGCACCGCAAGGCCGAGGACGCCGACGCCCGCGCCGCCGCCCTGCCCTCGGCCGAAGGCCAGCGCCACGGCGCGCTGCGCGCCGACATCGTCGACAGCGCCAGCCTGCAGGCCGCCGCCGCGCAGGTGAAGGCCGATCACGGCCGCTGCGACATCCTGGTCAACAGCGCCGGCCACACGCGGCCGGTGGCTGCGGCCGACCTCGACGGCCTGACCGACGAACTGATCGACGAGCTGCTGCGGGCCAACTTCCGCGGCGTGTTCGCCACCATCCGCGCCTTCACGCCGCTGCTCAAGGCCAGCGGCGACGGGCTGATCGTGAACGTGTCGTCCATCGCCGGCTTCACCGGCGTGGGCAGCAACCTGGCCTATGTGGCCGCCAAGGCCGGCGTGGACGTGGTGGGCGATGCGCTGGCCAAGGCGCTGGCACCGGCCGTGCGCGTGGTGTCGGTCTCGCCGGGCGCGGTGGAGTCGGCCTTCGTGCCCGGCCGCGGCGAGGCCTTCAAGGCCAAGATGGCCACCACCACGCCGCTGGGCCGAATCGGCCTGCCCGACGACGTAGCCGCCACGGTCGAGGCGCTGGCCACCACGCTGCGCTTCGTGACGGGCACGCGCATCGTGGTGGATGGGGGGAGGCACCTATGAGCGCCGCATGGCCGCCCAAAGGCGCGAAAGCCCCCTCGGGGGGCAGCGAAGTACACGAAGTGACAAGCGTGGGGGTCCAATGACCAAGACACTCATTACCTGCGCGGTCACGGGCAACCTGGTGAAGCCCGAGCAGACCCCGCACCTGCCCATCACCCCCACGCAGATCGCCGACGAATGCCTGGCCGCGGCCGAGGCGGGCGCCGGCCAGGTGCACATCCATGTGCGCGACCCGGGCACCGGCAAGCCGTCGATGGAGGTGGAGCTCTACCGCGAGGTGGTCGAGCGCATCCGCCGCCACGACCGCGAGCTCATCATCAATCTCACCACGGGCCCTGGCGGGCGCTTCGTGCCCAGCGAGGACGACCCCAAGGTCTACGCGCCCGGCACCTCGCTGCTGCCGCCGGAGCGGCGCGTGGCGCACATCGCGCTGATCAAGCCCGACGTCTGCTCGCTGGACCTCAACACCATGAACAGCGGCCCGGACGTCGTGATCAACACGCCGAAGAACGTGCGCCGCATGGCTCGTGTGATCCGCGAGGCGGGCGTGAAGCCCGAGCTGGAGATCTTCGACTCGGGCGACATCAACCTGGCGCTGGACCTGATCGCCGACGGCACGCTCGACGGCCCCGGCATGTGGACCTTCGTGCTGGGCGTGAAGTACGGCTTTGCGCCCACGCCCGAGACGCTGCTCTACGCCCGCAACATGCTGCCGCGCGGCGCCTTCTGGAGCGCCTTCGGCATCGGCCGCATGGAGTTCCCGATCGTGGCCCAGGCCTGGCTCATGGGTGGCCATGTGCGCGTGGGCATGGAAGACAACATCTACCTGTCGCACGGTGTGCTGGCAGAAAGCAATGCCCAGCTGGTGGCCAAGGCGCGCGACATCATCCGCAGCCTGGGCGGCCAGGTGGCCAGCGCCGCCGAGGCGCGCCAGATGCTCGGCCTGCCGGCCGCAGGAGCCGCACGATGAACGCCGTTTCGAACCCGAACCCCCACGGCGCCGCCCGCGCCCTGCGCGTGGAGCAGAAGGCCGCCGACCTCGCGTCGCTGCAGCTCGCCCTCGTCGACCAGCCGCCGCCCACGCCTGCTGCCGGCATGGCCGTGGTGCAGGTCGGCGCCGCGGCCGTCAACCCCAGCGACGTGAAGGCCACGCTGGGCCTGATGCCCAAGGCCGTGTGGCCGCGCACGCCGGGCCGCGACTTTGCGGGCACCGTGATCGCTGGGCCCAGCGCCTGGATCGGCCGCGAGGTGTATGGCTCCGGCGGCGATGTGGGCATCACCCGCGACGGCTCGCACGCGCGCTACCTGCTGCTGCCCGAAGCCGCCTTGCGCGAGCGCCCCCGCAACATCTCGATGGACGAGGCCGGCGCCGTGGGCGTGCCCTTCGTGACGGCCTACGAGGGCTTTCGCCGCAGCGGCATGCCGCAGGCGGGCCAGGTGGTGCTGGTGCTGGGCGCCAACGGCAAGGTGGGTCAGGCGGCGGTGCAGCTCGCGGCCCAGGGTGGCGCGAAGGTGATCGCCGTGCAGCGCCGGCCCGGCCCCTTCGAGGGCTTCGCCTGCGCGCCGGTGGACGTCATCGACGCCAGCCAGGAAGACGTGGCCGCGCGCGTGCTCGAACTCACCGGCGGGCGCGGGGCGGACGTGGTCTACAACACCGTCGGCAGCGCCTACTTCGAGGCCGCCAACAAAGCCATGGCCAAGGGGGCGACGCAGATCTTCATCGCGACGCACGACCGCGCAGTGCCCTTCGACATCTTTGCCTTCTACCGGGGCATGCACACCTACGTGGGCATCGACTCGCTGGCCATGGACTGCGTGGCCTCCACCGCGCAGCTGGACGCGATGCGCGAGGGTTTCGAGCGCGGCACGCTCAAGCCCTTTGCGGTAGCGCGCAGCTTCGGGCTGGACGAGGCGCTGCAGGCCTACCGGCAGGTGCTGTCGGGCAGCACCGATCGCGTGGTGCTGCGGCCCTGAGCGCAGGCACGGAGACGACCGCCATGCACGTCACCCGCTTCGACCAGGCGCCCGCCTATGAGGCGCCCCGCCATTTCGACATGCGCTGCCTGCGCCTGCAGGGCAAGGAGGCCGGGCCCTCCGAGCAGATGTGGATGGGCATGAGCCAGATCCTGCCCGGTGGCCACACCGGCCTGGACGGCTCGCCCATGGAAAAGCTCTACCTCGTGCTCGAAGGCCGGCTCACCGTCATCGGCGAGCTGGATGGGCAGACCGAGGAGCACGAGCTCGGCCCCTACGACTCCTGCCGCTTCGCGCCGGGCGAGAAGCGGCAGCTGGTGAACCGCAGCAACCGGCCGGTGCTGGTGGCGCTGGTGATGCCGCACGAGCCGCCAGGGCCCAAGTGACCCCTGGCCGTTCGCACTGAGCCTTAGCCGTTCGCGCTGACCCCCAGCCGGTCACGCTGACCCCAACCGTTCAAGCTCACCCCACCCGTGCACGCTGAGCTTGTCGAAGCGCCGCGCGAGGCTTCGACAAGCTCAGCCCGAACGGATCGAGGTTGACTGCCCCATCCACCCACAGAAGACAAAGACGGAGACAAGACATGACCTTCCCCTCGACCCGCGGCTTCGGCCGCCGCCTCTTCATCGCTGGCGCCCTGGCTGCCACGGCCTTCGCCAGCGCCCATGCCCAGGGCGACTGGCCGCGCGGCCAGACCATCCGCCTGATCGTGCCCTTCACGGCCGGCAGCGGCACCGACATCGTGGCCCGGCTGGTGGCCGAGCGCCTCGGCCCCGCGCTCGGCACCTCGGTGGTGGTCGAGAACAAGCCCGGCGCCGGCGGCACGCTGGGCGCCGTGCAGGTGGCGCGTGCGCCGGCCGACGGCTACACGCTGCTGGTGCATTCGGCGGGGCACCTGGTCAATCCGTCGATCTATCCCAACCTGAGCTACGACACACTCAAGGACTTCGCCGGCATCACGCCCATGGCCAGCCTGCCGAACGTGCTGGTCACCTCGCCCGGCAAGTTCGCGGATGTGAAGGACCTGGTCGCGCAGGTCAAGGCCAAGCCGGGTGGCTTCAACTACGCGTCGGCCGGCAACGGCTCGGCCACGCACATGAATGCCGAGGTCTTCCGCCTGGCGGCGGGCATCCAGGCGCAGCATGTGCCCTTCCGCGGCACGCCCGAGGCCATGACCGAGGTGATGGGCGGCCGCGTGGACTGGTTCTTCGCGCCCATGGTGTCGGCCCTGCCGCTCATCAAGGACGGCAAGCTCAAGGCACTGGCCGTGGGCACAGGCAAGCGCTCGTCGGTGCAGCCGGACCTGCCCACCACGGTGGAGGCCGGCGTGCCCGGCTCGGAGTACCTGTTCTGGGTCGGCCTGTTCGCGCCGGCCAAGACGCCGCGGCCCGTCATCGACCGCCTGCAGACCGAAGTCGCCAAGATCATGACCGCGCCCGACCTCAAGGACCGCCTCGACAAGCTGGGCGCCGAGCCCTTCACCATGCCCTCGGCCCAGTTCGACACCTTCCTGGCGGACGAGACGGCCAAGAGCGCGCGCATCGTCAAGGCCTCCGGCATCAAGGTCGACTGAGCCCGGAGCCGCCTCGCCATGAAGCGCTTCAGCCTGGGCGGCAACGCCGCCGCCACGACGACTTCTGACACGCCCCGCTACCGCCACTGGTGCGACCCCGCCTGTGCCCACGAGGCCGAGCCCGTGCCGCCACGCCGGCAGTTCCTGCGCAGCTCGCTGGGCCTGGCCACGGCCGGCGGCTTCGCGGGCCTGGGCCTGGGCGGCGCACTGGCCAGCTGTGCCAGCACCGTGCCCGCCGGCCCGGCCGACGTGGTGGTGCTCAACGCCCGCATCGCCACGGTGGACCCCAAGCGCCCGCGCGCCCAGGCACTGGCCATCGTGGGCGAGCAGTTCGCCGCCGTGGGCAGCGATGCCGACATGCAGCGCTGGATCGGCCCGCGCACCCGCGTCATCGACGCGCAGGGCCGCACCGTGGTGCCGGGCCTCATCGACTCGCATGCGCACTTCATCCGCGGCGGGCTCACCTACACGCAGGAGCTGCGCTGGGATGGCGTGCCCTCGCTGGCCGATGCGCTGGTCATGCTGCGCGACCAGGCGCGGCGCACCCAGCCGCCGCACTGGGTGCAGGTGGTGGGCGGCTTCTCGCCCTACCAGTTCCGCGAGAAGCGGCTGCCCACGCTGCAGGAGATCAACGCCGCCACCGGCGACGTGCCCTGCTTCGTCATGAACCTGTACGACCGCGCCTTCCTGAACCGTGCGGCGCTGCGGGTGCTCGGCTTCGACCGCAACACGCCCAACCCCATCGGCAGCGTGCTGGAGAAGGACGCCGCCGGCAACCCGACCGGCCTGGTGGTCAACACCACCAGCCTGGGCGGGCTGGTGGCCCTGTTCGCGCGCGTGCCCAAGCTCTCGGACGACGACCAGGCGCTGTCGACCCAGCTCTACATGCGCGAGATGAACCGCCTGGGCCTGACCAGCGTGGTCGACGCCGGCGGCGGCGGCCAGAACTACCCCGAGCACTACAGCGGCATCGCCCAACTCGCGGCCGAGCGCAGGATGACGCTGCGCATCTCGTACAACCTGTTCGCGCAGCGCCCCGGCCAGGAGCTGGCCGACTACCAGGCCTGGTCGCAGAAGGTCGCCCCCGGCCAGGGCGACGACTGGCTGCGCATGGTGGGCGCGGGCGAATACATCCTGTGGGCCGCCACCGATCCGGCCAACTTCGGCAAGAGCGTCGCGCCCGCCCCGGCCATCATGGAAAGCAAGCTCACCGAGGTGGCGACCTACCTGGTGGGCAAGGGCTGGCCCATCCGCATGCATGCCAGCTACGACAGCACGGCCACGCGCATCCTCGACGTGCTGGAGAAGGTCAACCGCGACGTGCCGATGAAGAATGTGCGCTGGGCGCTGGACCACTGCGAGACGCTGTCGCCACGCTCCATGGAACGCGTGGCCGCCATGGGCGGACGCATCGCCATCCAGAACCGCATGTCGCTCGACGGCGAGGTCTTTGCGCAGACCTGGGGCCGCGAGGCGGCGGCCGACGCGCCCGCCATCGGCCGCATGCGCGCCATGGGCCTGCCCGTGGCCTGCGGCACCGATTCGAGCCGCGCCACCAGCTACAACCCATGGGTCTCGCTGCACTGGCTGGTCACGGGCAAGACCATGGGCGACACGCGCCTGAATGCCGACCGCAACCTGGTCAGCCGCGACGAGGCGCTGCGCATGTGGACGCTGGAGGGCGCGGCCCTGACCGGCGACGAGGCCCGCAAAGGCAGCATCCAGCCCGGCAAGCTGGCCGACTTCGCGCTGCTGTCGGACGACTACTTTGCCGTGCCCGAGGACGACATCCGCGACATCACCGCCGTGCTGACGGTGGTGGGCGGCGCGGTGGTGCACGGCAGCGGCGCCTTTGCCGCGCAGGCGCCGGCCGTGGTCAAGCCCATGCCCGACTGGCTGCCGGTGAACGTGTACGGCGGCTACCAGCAGCGGCGCAAGAGCGGCATGGCGCAGGCGCCCAGTGCGGCGGCCACGCATGGCGCCGGCTGCTGTGCCGGGCCCGCGTCGGCGCCGATCATCGTGGGCGATCGCGGCAACTGGCGCATGAGCTGCGGCTGCGCAGTGATCTAGGGCGATAGTGGCGGGATGAACATCCTCATCACCGGCGGCGCCGGCTTCCTCGGCACCCTGCTGGCGCGCAGCCTGCTGCAACGCGGCAGCCTGTGCGGCCAGCCGATCGACACGCTCACCCTGGCCGACCTGCATCCGGTCGGCGATCCGGGCCTGCTGGCGGACCCGCGGGTCAAGTGCGACGCCGGCGACCTGCTGGAGCGGCTGGACGGCCTGATGGTGGGCGACCATGACGCCGTCTTCCACCTGGCCTCGGCCGTGTCGGGCGAATGCGAGGCGGACTTCGCGCTGGGCCTGCGCAGCAACCTCGAAGCCACGCGGCGCCTGCTGGAGGCCTTGCGCGCCCAGCACGCCCGCACCGGCAAGGCGCCGCTCTTCTTCTTCGCCAGCTCGGTCGCCGTCTATGGCGCCGACGAGGCCGTGCCGCTGCCGCCCGTCGTGCGCGACGACACATTGCCCACGCCCCAGTCCAGCTACGGCATCCACAAGTTCATCTGCGAACAGCTGGTGGCCGACTACACCCGCAAGGGCTACATCGACGGCCGCGCCGCGCGGCTGATGACGGTGTCGGTGCGGCCGGGCCGGCCCAACGGGGCGGCCTCGGGCTTTCTCTCGGGCATCGTGCGCGAGCCGCTGGCGGGCATCGACGCCATCTGCCCGGTGGACCCGGCGACGGCCGTCGCCCTGGCCTCGCCCGACACCACCATCGCCGGCATCCTGCGCGTGGCCGAAGCCAGCCGCGCCGAGTTCGGCGGACGCACCGCGCTGAACCTGCCGGCCCTCAGCGTGACCGTGGCGGAGATGCTGGAGGCCCTGGAACGCAGCGCCGGCCAGGCGGTGGCCGCCCGCGTCACCGTCAGGCCCGATGCGGCCATCACGCGCATCGTCGGCGGCTGGCCCTCGCGGTTCGAGAGCGAGCGTGCACGGCGGCTGGGGCTGCAGGCGGATGCGAGCTTCGACGCCGTCATTGCGCAGTACCGGGCGCTGATGGGCTGAGCAGGCTTGCGCGGCTGGCCGCGCAGGCACACCGAGCCACCTGGGCGATGGATCAGCAGCGCAAGGCCGGATGAGGTGCTCGGTCTCACGACCACCTGGCATTGCGCTCGCTTGCCGACGAGGGCCCATCCCGGGCACGATGGCGCCATGAGCTTCACCCCCCTGCGCCTGCCGCCCGGCGCCGACCTGCGGCGCACGCTGGAACAGCACGCCGCCGACCATGCCGACGGCCCCGCCCTCTTCGTCGTCGCCGGCATCGGCAGTCTGGACGGCGCCGTGCTGCGTTTGGCCGCCGCCGAACACGAAACCCGCTGGACCGGGCCCTTCGAAATCCTCAGCCTCTCGGGCTCGCTGTCGCCCCAGGGCACGCACCTGCACATGAGCGTGGCCGACGCGCAAGGGCGCGTGTGGGGCGGGCATGTGGGGTATGGGAATGCGGTGCGGACGACGGTGGAGCTGGTGGTGGCGGAGATGGTGGGGTGGCGGTTGGGGCGGGCCTTTGACGTGCGGACGGGGTATCTCGAAATGGAATTGGGGCCAGTAACAAACTGAATATAGAACGTGGAGGTCCACCTCAAGATGAACTGTTAAGGTCAGACGTGCCGACCGCCGACCAGATGTCATCTTTTATCGTAACCCTGTGCGCTAGAGCATCTTGGTCTCAAAGAATATCGAAAGTTGATACGGAGACTTTCATGCCCTCCCAGGACCTCCTTTTTCTATTAAATAGTGCGTCAATTTCATTGAACATTGCGGATGCCTTAGCGCTATCAATATCGGAAACCTCCGATAATTTTATGAGGCCGATCGAGTTGGCCGAAGTGCCTAGCCTTAGCCCTGAATTTTTAGACACCAACCATCTATCATGAATTGGATGCGCACCGGCACTGCCCATTCCAATTATGCCTATACTCATATCTTTCGGCGATATGTCTGCTAATGAGCGCCATGCGTCTTCGAATAGATCACTTGTCTGACTGTCTGCTGATTGATCTTTTATGTGCTTTTTGCTCGTAAGCACTTTAATGGCGGACGCGGGGGCAGCTTGAACGATATGGAACAATATATCCATGTCTGATGGGCCAAAGAATGGATCTGAGATAAAAATATCTTCACCGTCGATTTCTCTTGCCCAGTCGCTAATCTTCGCCATAACGCTTTCCCTATCGCCAGGCCTGACAAGTCCATCTACGGAAAAGCGCATAGGACGTAGGACAGCTTCCGAGCCGCGAAGCAGCCGTAACAAAAGGGCGCCCGAGACAAGAGCGGCGCCGAGGATCTCCTCAGCTGTCTTTGAAACCCTACCGCTTGGTGTTTTTCTTATTGAGTTCTCTAGAATCCAGCTCCACACACAGTATGCCTCATCGATTCCAAACGTGGCAGCTCTCGATGCGAGCTCTTTAAAGCTGTTTATTGGCAGAGGTATAATGCGGTTCGCATTCAGCGCCGCAAGATTTCGCATGCAAAGCTCTGCGACGTCCTCCATAGAACCGTCGCTGAAATCCGTCTCTGTCAGGTCTTCAGCCGCATCTTTCTGGAGATTTTTTAATTTCAACCGCTCTTCTAGTGCCTTCTTGTTAAAAGAGCGTGCCTCGTCCTTATCAGCTAATTCGATGTAATCATTCACCGCATCTGGGTCAATGCTATAAACCAAATCGATAATTTTGGTTTGACGATCAAAGGCATCGTCCGCCACATCTGGCTTGATTGACAAAGCCATCGCATCGCGGGACCAAGCAAGTGCTTGAGGCTTATCAACGCTGGAAATGATCTCAGCAAGCCATACAAAGCGATCAAGGCGGTCCGCAATGGTCGGAACTGCAAGAATATCTGATTTCACCGACGCCGCCCACCCTGCGTCGGTCAGATTATGCTTAGCTTTTGCAGCTGCTAGCACAAATCCTGTGACTACTGATCTGTCAGCTGCATTGCTTATTGCTCTTGCTGAAGCATAAAGCCTCTGCCATTCCGCAGGTGGCACTGTAATTCCTAGGGAGACTCTTGCTTTAAAAATCTGCGCCTCGCTCGATATTTTATAGCCATCATGCCTAATATTATCTATGTCGGGAAATTTTTTCTCGATGATCTGTGCCAGCTTGGTTAAAAGGTCAATTGCATGAGGTCGCCTAATACGCGCAATGTTCTTTTTCGACGCAAGGCTTGCCGCAAGTGCCTTGATCACAGAGAACACGATCCAGTCGCTATGAATACCGTCTAAAAGCTGGCAGATCGCGGTGGCGGTTTCGCTGTCGATCTCATACTCATCATTTTCGGGTGCCTTATATTGTTCATACGGGCCTTTGTGACGTAGTAAGGTCATGCAGACGTCAGATAGCGCAACATCCCTTCTCATTTTTCCTTTGATCTTATCGATGTGAAATATCGCGGACGCAGGGTGGCTAAGATACAGAATTGGTGCGGCCTCCTCGATCATGAGTTCTCGCACATACTCATTGCCCGTCAAATTGTCGTTGATAAGCGGCTCAATAAAGTTCGAGCAAACAAACTTACTTGCTGTACGCTTGTTGGCAAAGTGCAGGGCGATTCCAAGCTCTCCCCAGTTAATTATCTTATCCTGTGGGACTGGCAACGCATCAATTAAGGTATTGATCCGATGAAGGGCATAAGATTCTTGAATATTGCTATCGTCCGCCAAGTGTGCGAACGCTCGCACGGCTAGGGAAATTGTCCGCTGCAATACCTCGGCATACCTCTTCGAAGGTGTACGAATCAATTGCTCCTCTGCTTGTGCTTTGGATAGCCAGCTTTCGGCGAGAGCAGGGTCTGCCGTCGCCATATCAGCTGCAAATGCATATGCGACGTCACACTTCACCCAGTCCACTGAAATGTTCGCCCATGCTTCATCAAGGTCTCGGCTATACCGATTTTTTTCCACGTCATCAACTAAATTGAGCAATCGACATATTTTGACCCATTGCGCGAGGGCAAGAAATTTAAGATTTGCGACGCGAATCCCGTTAACCAGATCTAGAAATCGTTTGGGGCACTTCCGGCCATCTTTCTCTGCGTGGTTGGCGGCAGTTTTGAGCCCGCTGATTATTACGAACGCTCGCCTTGCTTCGCTCACTATTGAATTAATGCACTCGAAGACC
Organism: Pseudacidovorax sp. NFM-22; assembly: GCF_021401245.1. Lineage (GTDB taxonomy): Bacteria > Pseudomonadota > Gammaproteobacteria > Burkholderiales > Burkholderiaceae_C > Xenophilus. The sequence continues at coordinate 232,174 of NZ_JACBFY010000007.1, read as the reverse complement.
TTACCCGGATGGTCAACATACGAGCCGTTTGCGAAAAGCTCATCTGCGAGGTGGGCGAACGCGAAGTCTCGCCGTTCGGAGGTGTTAAGGCGTCCGGCTAATTCCAACGCAAGATCAATGTTGTTTCTGGCCAGTGCGACGATCGCCCCCTTTGAGGCGGCATAATGATCCGCAGATGAACTGAGGATATTACTAATTGCTGAAACTAGAGAATCAGTTGTGCTCGATAGCAACCCGGTTCTTTGCTCTATTTCTTCTGGCGAATCGAAGCGCTGGAGCGAGTGTAATAACCAAGAAAAGCATTCTACTTTTGTGCTTAACTCGTCTATTGCATCAATCTTATAGAATAACTCGAGAATTGTATATTCCGATTCGGCTTGGCTAGATTTGTGACGTGTTCGCTCGATTGCCATCTGCATACGGACAGTTTCGACGCTGGTGCCCAGGAAGAGCTCGGTACCTACCAGGGCATGAATCCTGTTTATGAGGCGTTCGGCCTCCTGAACATCCTGGCAGTAGGGTAGTACTTCTGCAACCGCTCTAAGGTCTTCCGCCATCGGTGGTCGGCTTAGATCGCGAAGCATTAAATCTAGGGAAAGGTTCGCAACCTTGTATGCATCAACATCCTTTTTTCTTTTGGATAACCATTCCTTTAAGAAGAATATCTCACTCGACGTTTCAACATCTTTTCCCGCTCTTCTCAGGATCTGACTAGCGCTTGTCCGATCCACGAGCATTCCAAGTGCGTTAATAAACTGTCGATGATGCCTTTCAGGTAGTCGCAATCCGAGGTTTTGTTCGCTCTGGGGCGGTTGCTCATGCAAGAATTTTTTCGCGGCACTAGGCGGCTCGTCTGTCATCTCGTGCGCGTCCGATTTTTCTCCCTCTCTGCTTTGTGCATGCACACTGCTGAAAAGAGAAATTGCCGCATCCAAATCAATTGCCAACAAATCACAAGCTATATCGATTGCCAAATCGCCTAAAGCATCTATAGGACATTCGGCGTAGAGTCTATCTATCTCTGCCTTTACCGTTTCAGGAACTGGCTGACGCTGATCAACCAATACTTTCCCAACAAGCGCTAGTAAATGAAATCTTTCCTCTTCTGTCGGAGCTGACATCGCCAAGCTAATTGCTTCTTCGCTTAGTCCAAGTTTTATTAGTGCTTCTATGCGAGCCTTAGTCCCAACAGAAAACGTTAAACCCTTTAGTAAACTGGATGTTAAGGAGAACCGTATTTCTTCGCTTTCGTCATTGATTTTTCTAGCCGCTTGCAAACCTATTTCTGAGTTGGTTCTGAGCGCCCGAAGAGACTTCTGTGTATCAAGAATTTTAAAGAAATGGTTTTCGTCGAGTTTTTTTACAATTTCATTGTATTTTCCAGCCTGCATCAGCGCAGTAGGCAAATACAATACCGCATCTTTGCTTTCCGGGTCTTTTAGCAGCTCAGTGAGGTAGGCTGCTTCAACAGTTTCTTTTTGATCGCGAAGTTTTTGCTGCAAAAAATTGCGTTGGCTTGTTGACGGAATGTTTATTGTTCCTCCAGTTGTGTCGAGCGAGACAAATGAACAATCCGACAACAGCGCGCTAATGTCATCGGTATGTAGACCGGTCATTAATGCCAAGTTTACCAATGATATTTTTCTGGTTGCGAATGCAAGATTGGCTAGTATTGCGCGAACCTCCTTATTCGTAGAGCAGCGTTTCCATTCGATTTCCATAATATGCTCAAGCCCATTGCCGGCATATTGGAGGACGTCGGCGACGGAAGCAGCGCCACTTGTTAAGATCTGCTTAAATCTGCTCATGGCGCCGATGGAGCCGCCGCAGAATTTCCTTATGTCATCGATCTCCTTTACGCTAAGGGAACCAAAGTCCGAAAAATATTCGGTAGCTTCTTCCCGTGAGACTTCAATAAGGGCCATCGTCTTAACGGCTTTCGAAAGACTTCGAACGGTGTTCTCAATCTCCGTATCGCCGGTGATAAGAAATTTGAAATTAGGTTGGCTTAATGGTAAAAGCTGAAGAATCTCTCGGTTTGTACGAGAATCATTTTTTTCAGATTGAACTAAGCCGTCTATTACAAAAGTAATGCGCTTAGACCGGGTCTGCTTGTGTAACATATGAAGCAGGCGGGTGTAGTCTGCAAGCGTTATCGCATCGAAGTTAGATGGCTTTTTATGGAGAATCCAGTGCATTTGCTCGGCCATTGCTAGCCGCGCATAGTCCTGAGAATAAAAGTAGGCGTCTCCGTGGTGTAAAAAGACAGAGACCGTGGTCTCAGGTTGTTTCCTACAGTATTCGGCAACAAATTCGCTTTTTCCGGACAGTTCTAGGCCGTCTATAAATACACAATTGGCTGGTGACGTAAAGAGTTTTTCAAGATGGGAATACAAATTATCGCGCGCAATTCTTTTTCCCGGTTCGGAAGGAAGATTTCGACAAAATGTCAGTGCATTGACGATGTTATTCATGAGATAGTTTCAGATTCTTTAGGAGAAATTTTCGATTTTCATGTTATGAAAAGAAATTAGAACTCAGTTGCCTTTGCTGTGGCTCCGTACATAGCGGTTTTGTTTTAGGTAGGTAGCGGCGAGCATCTAAATGTCAATTGGACACACCTTCATCTCAGGAATGCTGCAAGCAGCAGCCCTTGATTCGTAGGGCCGTGTGAGGATTAACGCAAGTTAGTGGGGTGTCAAGTAGGCGACGATGGCCAAACGGATGACCCCATTGCTGTCTTTTGGAAACTCTGGCGGGCCGTCTTGCTTGCGTAGAGCGTAGAGCGTGGCGCGTGTCGGCCGCGTTCGGGTTGCGCTTCATCGCCGCCCGGATGAGGTTAGTTTGCGCTTTCAGATCTGCTTTCTGCTGCTTTTGGGGTTTCAAATACGGCGGCTAGGTCCGAACGTGGTCGTCTATCCAAACTGACACCTGCCGAAAATTTATATCTCACCAGACCGTCTTTAAAAATGCACCTGAGCAGCCCCATTTGGTCGAATGATCTCCGACGTTATGCGTCCGTACATCGAAAGGTCGTCGTCCGCGATTCTGGCTAAGCGCCTGCGTGCTCTTGGCATTACGACATGAGCCCGCAGTAGCTATGATCCATCCAACCGGTGGGATCGGCATTGAACATTGCAGTTTTAGAGGTGTTAGGCCAGAGATCGTAAGCTAGCGCTGCGGCAGTCTGCTTCAATTAAAGAATTTTCCGTAGGCGCGCCGCTCCCAAATGGTGCGCCGTCTTGTTCGGCGCCCCCGAAGCTGGCCGAGATCTCCGACCTCTAACGAAGCCGGCAGTCGTTCGCTCAACCACCGCGGGTCATGTGCATCACGGCGGCTGCTTGGCGTCCATGAACTGGGCGAGCGCATGGATGTGGCAATGAGCGTGGCTGTGCCCAAGGGCACGCCGGCCGAGCGCATCGCCAAGCTCAACGGCGCCATCAACCAAGCACTGAAGGACCCGGAAGTCGCCAAGGGCTTCGCCACGGTGGGCATCGCGCCCGAGATGGCGAGCGGCGCGGAAGCCACCCAGGTCGTCCAGAAGGACCAGCAGCGCTGGGACGAACTCGCCAAGAAGGCCAACCTGGCCCTCGACTGACCAAACGATCCATCGAAGGAGACGCCTCCATGTACGAACCCGCATTCCCCGACTTCCCCATCCCCGAGCGCCAGACCAAGCCGCGCACGCTGGGCCTGACCATGATGATCGACTGGGGCATGGGGCTGGCCCGGCAGAACGACACCGTCGAGTCGGCCGGCGAGTTCATCGACTTCGCCAAGATCGCGGCCGGCATCGCCCGCTTCATGCCGCAGGATCTGCTGCAGGCCAAGCTCGCCAGCTACAAGGCGGCGGGCATCTCCACCTCGCCGGGCGGCCTGTTCGCCGAGCTGGCGTTGAAGATGGGCCGCTACGACCATTTCGTCGACGAGGTGGTGCAGACCGGCTTCACCGGCATCGAGGTCTCGGACAACCTGCTCAAGCCGGAGGCGCGCGACAAGGCCGCGGCCATTGCGCTGGCCAAGTCGAAGGGGCTGACGGTGTTCGGCGAGGTCGGCCGCAAGGAAGGCTCGATGGACGATGCCTCGCTGGTGCAGGACGTGGCCAACTGCCTCGATGCGGGGGCGGACTGGGTCTTCCTGGAAGCCTCGGAGCTGTTCGCGGGCACGGAGGTGCGGCTTGCCCTCATCGCCGAGCTGGCGCGGCGCTTTCCGCCCAATAAGCTGATCTACGAGCTGCCGGTGGTGATCATTCCCGGGGTCTCGCGCGACTACAAGCACAAGATCTGCAGCCTGCTGGTCAAGGAGCTGGGCACCGAAGTGAACCTGGCCAAAGTGGAATGGGACGAGCTCTACATCACCGAGCTCGTGCGCCGCGGCTTTGCCGGCGACACCTCGCATCCGCAAGGCGCCTACCGGCTGGCGGGCTTCGAGCCTGCCTAGCCCCCTCCGGCGGCGGCGCGCATGCCCGCGCCGCGCGACCAGCGTCTGCCCGACACCGTGCCGGGCGTCGGTTCGGACATCAAGGTCGACCCCGCCAACGGCCCGCTGATCGCAGGCAAGGTGGGCGCCAGGCGGGTGGAGATGGCCTGGCTGGACAACTCGTACCACATCGCCTCGATGGATCACGACAAGGATCGGATCGTGGCGCTGGCCGAGCGCTTCATCCGCTCCGTCTGAGCGCCGACGCGATCGGGCGGACTGCTGGCCGCCGAGACGCCAGCCGCATGTGCTTGACCCAGCGCAAGCCGTGCGCCAAGGCTGCGTTGCACGATGGTGCCATCCCGTCTCCGTCGACGGGATGCGTCCGCTCCCCGTTCCGCGCCAACGCGGCGAGACGCCCGTGCCGCCGGCGCATTCGAGAGAGAAGCAGCCATGCCGACGCCACCCCGATCCATCCTCGTCCACCTCGACAGTTCGTCCCACAGCGCCGCGCGGCTGCGCCTCGCGTCCGACCTCGCGCAGGCATTTGGTGCGCAATGCGATGTGCTGCCCTGCATCCTCAGCGCGTACGAGCGCTACCCCTACGCCATGGATTTCACCGGTGCGGCGCTGTCGTCGCTCCAGACCCTGGACCGGGAGGCGCTCGACCGGGCAAGGACGAGCTTCGACATCGTGGCGGCCGGCTCCGACCGCCTCCGTCTGCTGTCACCGCGCGGCAGCACGCCCTGGGCCTTTGCCCAGAGCGCGCTGTTCCACGATCTCGTCGTTCTGGGGCAGCGCGATCCGGCGGATCCTCAGGTGGACGAAGTGCCCGCAGGCTTCGCCAGCGCGGTGATGATCGCGAGCGGCAAGCCCACGCTGGTGGTGCCGTGGGCCGGCCGCTTCGACCCGTTGGGCCGCCGTGTGCTGGTGGCCTGGAGGCCGACCCGCGAGTGCGCCAGGGCCGTCACGGCGGCCATCCCCTGGATGCGGCTGGCGCGCGGCGTCGACCTGGTCTCGTACTCGGAGGCGGCCCTGGAGGCGCTGGCGCCGTTGAAGGCGCAACTGCAGCAGCACGGCATCGACGCCGTGGTCCATGACGGCGGCCGCGAGCACGGCGATGCGCCCGAGCGCCTGCTTTCGCTCGCCGCGGATCTGGGCTCCGGCCTGCTGGTCATGGGTTGCTGGGGCCATAGCCGCGTTCACGAGTGGGCGACGGGCGGCATGACACGGAGCGTACTGGCGTCGATGACCCTGCCGGTGTTGATGGTGCACTGACCGCCGGTTCACGCCGGGTACCGGCAGCGAGACACCCCATGCCTTCCAGGGCAGCCTCCACGGCCTCGTCGAGCGGCGTGTGCGGCTCCTCGCCGAGCACGGACTTCAGCTTGTCGTTGCCCATGTGCACCGGCTCCTGCCAGAGGTAGCGCAACTCGCGCATTTCGCGGAAGGTGGCGACGAAGGGCGACGCCAGCGTCAGCATCCACCACGGGAATGCGCGCAATTTCGGCGCATGGCCGCTGCGGCGAAGCACGACGCGGCGGATGGCTTCGGCCATCTGCGTGCCGTCGGCGTCCCAGTGCCCCTTCATGTGGAACACCGCAAATGGCTCCAGCGAGTGACGCCGCGCCAGCAATTCGACCATCGTGCGCGCCACGTCCGGCAGATAGCACCACTGATGGCCGGTTCCGCTGCGGCCCGGAAGGTTGACGACGCTGACCGGGCGGCCCGGCTTGACCAGCCCTTGCGAGAACCAGCTGTTGCCCGGTCTGGGGCCGAAGAAGTCGCCACCGCGGACCACGATGGCGCGCGCACCGCGGGCGGTGGCCGAGCGCAGGCGCTGCTCCAGCTCGACGCGGATCGCGCCCTTGCGGGTTTGCGGGTGCTGGGGCGAGTCTTCGCGCAACTCCGGGAAGGCGTCCGGGCCGAAGTTGTAGACGGTGCCTGGCAGCACGATGGTGGCGCCCTGCTCCGTCGCTGCGGCGATCGTGTTGTCGAGCATGGGCAGTACCAGCTCTGCCCAACGGCGGTAGCCCGGCGGGTTCACCGCGTGCACGATCACCGAGCAGCCCTGCGCCGCCGCAATGACGTCGTCGCGATTCATCGCATCGCCGGCGATCCAGGTGATGCCATCCCGAGTCGTGGTGGCCTGCTGGCCGCGCTTGAGCCCGCGCACCTTCCACCCCGCGTCGCGAAGCTGCCGGGCAACCTCACCACCGATGCCACCTGTGGCGCCGAGGACCAAGGCTGTGTTGCTGGTTTGCATGTCGAATTTCCTCTTGAACATGAGAGGATTCTCAGCACGCCCTCACTAGAATGAAATTGACTAACTTTGCATAGCCGCTATAGATTTATGTATGGCATCCGAGCCTAGCTGGGAACTCTATCGCTCCTACCTCAGCGTGCTGCAGGAAGGCTCGCTGTCCGGTGCCGCCCGCGCCCTGGGGCTGGCGCAGCCGACGGTGGGTCGGCACATCGAAGCACTGGAGAAGTCCCTGGGCCTCGACCTGTTCAGCCGCTCGCAACTGGGGCTCCTGCCCACGCCGGCGGCGCTGGAGCTCAAGCCCTACGCGCAGGCCATGGGCAGTTCGGCAGCCGCACTGCTGCGCGCGGCGGAAGGCCAGGGTGACGTCAAGGGCACGGTGCGCATCAGCGCCAGCGAAGTCATCGGCGTCGAGGTCCTGCCGCCCATCGTGGCGCAACTGCAAGCGACGCATCCTGAACTCAAGATCGAGCTTGCGCTGACCAACCGCGTCCAGGATCTGCTGCTGCGCGAAGCCGACATTGCCGTCCGCATGACGCCGCCCAACCAGGACGCCTTGCTGGCCCGGCGCATCGGCGTCGTGGAGCTGGGCTTGCATGCGCATCCCCGCTACCTGCGTGAACACGGCACGCCGGAGAAACCGGCCGAACTGGCGAAGCATGCATTGATCGGCTTCGATGCGGAGACCCCCTTCCTGCGCGCGGCCAGCAAGGCGCTGCCGGGGTGGCGGCGCAACGCCTTTGCCATGCGCACGGACAGCGACCTGGGCCAACTCGCCCTGATCCGTGCGGGAGCGGGCATCGGCGTTTGCCAGGTTGCGCTGGCAAGGCGCGAACCGGAACTGGTGCGGGTATTGGCCGATGACTTCGCGCTTCCACTGGAGACGTGGGTCACGATGCACGAAGACCTGCGCCACAGTGCTCGCTGCAAGGTCACGTTCGATGCGTTGTTGCTGGGGTTGCAGCGCCACGCGTCGCTCTGAAGGGCAGGAGCGGCTGGCATACGGCGCACGGCTGTGGTCTTGATGAATGAAGCCTGGGGCGGCTCGTCGCAATACAAGGCCCGTTGAGGGCCGTCGCGCGACCGCACGCCGGAGGTGGCGCTCTGCGGCTATCCCGCCAGCCGCGCGGCCAGCGCCTTGGCCTGCCGCGCCGTCGCCCCCTTGCCCGTGATCGCCACCGCGGGCGCATGCGCCAGCATGCGCTCGAACACGGCACGCACTTCATGGGCCCCGATCTCCTCGATCAGCGCCAGCGTCTCGGCCATGGGCATCACGGTACCGGTGGCCAGCAGCTCTTCCACCGCCTGTTCCATTGTCCCGTAGGTGCGCTCGGCGGTGCGCACGCGCGACACGGTCAGCTGGTTGCGGGCGCGCTCCAGGTGGATGGGATCGATGCTGGCGGCATGCGCGCGCAGCAGGTCGCCGGTGGCCGCGACCAGCGCATCGAGCTTGTCGGGCGTGGTCACGGCGCTCACGATGAAGTTGGCCCAGACGTCGCCCTTGTCGATGCTGGCGTCCACGGTGTAGGCCAGGCCCAGCTTCTCGCGGATGGTGTCGGACAGGGGCGCCGACATGCCGCTGCCCAGCAGGTTGGCCGCCAGCTGGGCCGTGAGGCGCCAGCGCGGCGCCAGCAGACCGTCGGCGCTTGCCGGCGCGATGGGATAGGCGACGTTGACGAACACCTGCGACACCTGCGTGAAGCGCCGCGCGAGGGCCTGGCCCACGTAGGCCGCCGGCTCGGGCGCCTGGGCGGCAGCCGCGGCCGAGGAAGGCATCGCACCGAAGAGCTGCGCCGCCAGGGCCATCCACCCCTCGACGTCGAAGTTGCCCGCCGCTGCCACGATGGTCTTGTCGGCCACGTAGTGCGCCTGCACATGGCGAACGAGATCGTCGCGGCGGAAGCCTTCGATGTTCTCCAACGTGCCGATCACCGGCATGCCCATCGATGCCTCGCCCCAGATCGCGCGGTCGAGCAGGTCGTCGGCACTGTCCTGCGGGTCTTCGTCGTACTCGATGGCCTCCTGCCGGATCACCTCCAGCTCGCGCTGCAGTTCGTGCTCGGGAAAGGTGCTGTTGAGCACGATGTCGGCCGTCATGCGAAGCAGCGGCTCGGCGTGGCGGCCCAGGCCGGTCATGAAGTAGCCGGTGCTGTCCTTGCCGGTGAAGGCGTTGACGTCGGCGCCCAGGCGCTCGGCGTCGAGGTTGATGGCCTGCACCGAGCGCGTGGCCGTGCCCTTGAAGGCCATGTGCTCCAGCACATGGCTGATGCCGTTGGTGGCCGGCGTCTCGTCGCGCGAGCCCACGCGCAGGAAGACGCCGACGCTGGCGCTCTGCACCTGCGGCATGGGCACGGCGAGCAGGCGCACGCCGTTGGGCAAGGTGCGGACCAGGGCGGGGGCGTGCGGGGGCGGGGTCGATGCCATCGCTCAGCGGTCCTGCGCCTGCTGCGGCTGCACGCCGATGCCGTAGAGCGCCAGCAGGCCGACCATGTGGCCGATGGAGACGCCCGGCTCGCCCGATTCGATGCGGCCGATGGTCTGCACGTGCACGCCCAGGCGCGCGGCCGCGGCGGCCTGGCCTTCGCCGGCGGCAAGCCGGGCGGCCTTGGCGGCGGCGCCCAGCGCCTGGATGGAATGGAGGGCGTCGTCGCCGATGTCGGTGGAAATGCGCTTGCCTTGGGCCATCGGGGCATTCTCGCCGGCCGTCAGCGGCGCAGACCCTTGGCGCAGGCGATCCTTCGGGATGGGTGCTTAAACTGAATCCGGCGCCATGACCCACACCACCTTCGACCTTCAAGCCCACCTGCCCTACCTGCTGCGGCGCGCCCACTTTGCGGCCGACGCCATCTTCAGCCAGGTCTATGGCACGGACTTCACGTCGCGCCAGCTGGCGCTGCTGGTGGCGATCGCGCAGCGGCCGGGCATCTCGCAGAGCCAGGCAGCCCAGGAGATCGGGCTCGATGCCAATACCTGCAGCGACCTGGTCATGCGCGCCATCGGCAAGGACCTGCTTCGGCGCGAAAGGTCGCCGGTCGACGCCCGGCAGTTCTGCCTGCACCTGACCCCCGCCGGCGAAGCCGTGCTGGCGCATGGCCTGGCGCTCGCCCGCGAATACCAGGCCGAGGTGGCCCGCCGGCTGAGCGAGGCCGAACGCGAGCAACTGGCCGCCCTGCTGCGCAAGATGCTCGATTTCGGCGGCTGAACCGCAAAGACGCAGCCGCGGCTTGCCGACCTCGCCCTCCGTCCATATGATACGAATACGTACTAAATGGAAGGCGCCGACATGCCAGATGCATCGTGGTGGGATGCCCAGTACCAGGCCCTGGCCGGCGTGGACCCCAAGGCGCTGTTCGGCGCGTGGGCCCGCCGGTCCGCGCAGGCGGTCGAGACTCTGGGAGGACGCCTCGACGTGCCCTATGGCCCGACGCCGGCCGAGACGCTCGATGTGTTCATGCCCGCGCCCGGCACCCCGGTGCGGGACGTGCTGGTGTTCTTCCACGGCGGCTTCTGGCGCGGCTCGGACAAGGCGCTGCACCGTTTCATCGCGCCGGCGTTCACGGCGGCCGGCACCGCGGTCGTGCTGCCCAACTACGCGCTGTGCCCGGCCGTGACCATCGGCACCATCCTCGACCAGGCCGGGGCGGCCCTGCGCTGGGTCGAAGCGCAGGCGGCGACCTGGTGCGCCCCGGGGCCGGCGCGCATCACCGTGGCCGGCCATTCGGCGGGCGGTCACCTGGCGGCCATGCTCGGCGTGCGGCAGGCGGCCCGGGTGTTCGGCCTGTCGGGCCTGCATGACCTGCGGCCACTGATGCAGGTGCCCTTCCTGCATGGCGATCTGCAGCTCACGGCGCAGACGGCCCGGGCCTGGAGCCCTGCGCTGCATCGCCCGGCCGCCGGGACCGTGGTCCATGCCGTGGTCGGCGGCGCGGAAAGCGCGGAGTTCCAGCGCCAGACGCAGTGGCTGCGCGAGGCCTGGGGCGAGGCGGCGGTGCCCGTGGCGGACGTCTGCCCGGGCGCAGGCCACTTCGCCGTGGTCGAGGCCCTGGCCGACCCGGCGCACGACGTCCACCGGGCGTGCCGACTTCTCATGGCCGGCGCTTCGGCATCGGCCCTTCCTTCGAACCTCTGATACGTCCGTCGCGATGACCCTGCCCTCCACCCTTCCCGTTCCCCACGGCGGCTTCCGCTACCTGCCGGGTGGCTTCCAGTATTCGGCGGCGGTCGTCGCGGAGCCTGGCTTCGTGATCGAGCGCGCGGTCTTCGACACCGCCCTGCCGCTCGAAGAGGGCTTTGCCCGCATCGAAGCCCATCTGAGCGCGCTGGGTCGGCCGATGGCGGCGCTGTGCGCCTGCGAATTGCGCTCGCCCGCGCCGTTGACCGAGGCGGATTTCGTGGCCTTCAACCGGCGCTACGTGCAGCCCCTGGAGCGATGGGGCATCTACCTGGACGGGGCCAATCCCGTGGCCCGATGCAACCTGGTGCCGGCCGACCGGCCGCCCGAGACCGTGGTGTTCCACGCCTTCAGCTACACGCGACCGGCGGTCCTGGCGCAGCAGCGGCCCGACTTCGTGACCTCGGGCGCAGCCGAATGCCCCGACCGCCCGGGCTACCGCGAGGCGATCGTGCGGCTGGGCGAGACCTCGCCGGATGCGCTGCGCGACAAGCTGCAGTTCGCCCTGGGCGATCTCGAATCGCGCTTCGCGCCGCTGGGCGTGGGCTGGGCGGACGTGAAGGAGCTCAACCTCTACAGCGTGCACGACCTGCATCGGCCGCTGCTGCAGGGCCTGTCGTCGCGCGCAGGCGCCGGCTGCACCGTCACCTGCCATGCGGTGCGCCCGCCCGTCGTCGATCTGGAGATCGAACTCGATGCCCGCCGACATGGCAGCGTGCTGCTGCTGCCGCGCACGGCGGGTTGATTGGCTCTGATGAAAGGACTTCCCATGCCCTGCCTTTTTCGAACGCACCTTCTCCGTCGCTGGCTCCGCGCCGCCGCCACCTTCTGCGTGGCCGGCCTCGTGGGCGCGGGCGCCCTGGCGCAGACCGACGCCATCGGTGGACCGATCCGCATCCTGGTCGGCTTTCCGGCGGGCGGCACCATCGACGTGGTGACCCGGCAGGTGGCGGAAGAGATGAGCAAGGCGCTGGGCGTGCCCATGGTGGTAGAGGTGGCGGCCGGCGCGGGTGGCCAGCTCGCGGCCCAGCAGCTCAAGCGCGCCGCGCCGGACGGCCGCACGCTGATGGTGGCGCCTGACCACACGGCCGTGATCCTTCCCCTGACCCTGGCCAATCCCGGCTTCGACATGGCGACCGACTTCCAGCCCGTCGGCCTGGTGGCCCGCTACGAGGGCGCCCTGGCCGTCAGCCAGGCCAGCGGCATCCAGGACATGGCGGGCCTGATGGCCCGCGTCAGGACGGACCCGCCCGCGGGCAACGTCGGCGTGTCCGCGCCCGGCAGCAAGCCGCAGTTCCTGCTGTCGATGCTGGCGCGGCAGCAGGGGCTGGCCCTGACCGCCGTGCCCTACCGCGGCTCCGTGCCCATGGTGCAGGACCTGGCCGGCGGCCACCTGACGGCGGGCATCACCGCGCTGGGCGACTTCCTCGAATTCCACAAGGCCGGCAAGCTCAAGGTCATCGCCGTGACGGGCGATCAGCGCGTGCCCCAGCTGCCGGCCGTGCCGACGGTGACGGAGGCGGGCCATGCCTTGAAGATGCACTTCTGGATCGGCATGTTCGCCCCGGCGGCCGTGCCGCGTCCGGTGGTGGACCGCCTCAACCAGGCCCTGCAGAAGGCCCTGGGCGCGCCGGCCGTGCAGGAGCGCATGGCGGCCCTCGTGTTCGAACCCAGTCCCTCGACGCCGGAGCAGCTGAAGGCACGCATGGCCGCGGAGACGCGCGAGTGGGCGCCTGTGATCAACGCCTCGGGCTGGGTGCGGCAATAGGGCTGGAACGCCGGGGCGCCGGCGGGTTGCACGCTCGGGTCAGCCGCGCGTGATTGGAAGGTTTCGCCAACGCCCCCGACCGATCCAGCCATTGGGTGCAGCGCCGGCGCTGCCTACGCTCGGGCCGTCTGAACGAACCCGCCCCGCGCGTCCCCACCGTGTACCTCACCCAAGGCCTGCATCGCGCCCTGCAGCGACATCCCGAGAAGATCGCCCTCACCCACGTGGGTGAGGGCTTCGTGCGGCAGCACCGCTTCGCGCAGTTGCTGGACGACGTGGCGCGCCATGCCGCGGCCCTGCGCGGGCGCGGCGTGGCCGCCGGCGACCGGGTGGCCCTGCTGGCGCCCAACGACGACCTGCTGGTGCGCGCGCTCTATGCCTGCTGGTGGCTGGGCGCCGTGGCCTGTCCGCTCAACGTGCGGTGGTCGGCGGCCGAGGTGGCCCATGCAGTGACCGACAGCGGCGCGCGGCTGCTGCTGGTAGGCGACGGCCTGGGGCCGGCCCTGCCGAACGGCCTCGACGTGCCCGTGCTGCGCCTGGCGGCGCTGGCGGATGAGGCCGCCACCTGCCCAGCGTTGCCCGACACCCGCACCGGCGGCGACGCGGTGGCCTGCCTGCTCTATACCGGCGGCACCACGGGGCGCGCCAAGGGCGTGGTGCTCAGCCATGCGAATTTCTGGACGGCCTCGATGACGCGCGGCGCCGAGCTCAACAACGCACCCGGGTCAGTGTCGCTGCTGGTGGCGCCGCTCTTCCACGTGGCGGGGCTGGGCCGGCTGGTGGGGCAGACGCTGGTCAGCGGCAGCGCCATCACCATGGCCCAGTTCCGGCCGGCCGAGGTGCTCGCGGCCATCGAGCGCCATGGCATCACCGACGTGATCCTGGTGCCGACCATGCTGCAGGCCCTGCTGGACGAGCCGGGCTTCGCGCCACAGCGCGTGCGCAGCCTGGACCGCATCGCCTTCGGTGCGGCGCCCATGCCGCCCGACCTGCTCGACCGGGCCCTGCAGGCCTGGCCGCATGCCGAGTTCTTCCAGGCCTATGGCCTCACCGAGACGGCCGGCGCGGTGTGCATCAACCTGCCCGTCAACCACCGCTCGGCCGAGGCGCGTGCCGCCGGCCGCCTGCAATCGGTGGGCCGCGCAGGGCTGGGGGCCGAGATCGAGATCGTCGACGAAGACGGCCAGGCGGTGCCCCGTGGCACGGTGGGCGAGATCGTCGTGCGCGGGCCCATGGTCACGCGCGGCTACTGGCGCAACGACGAGGCCACTGCGGCGGCCTTCCGCGATGGCTGGTTCCGCACGGGCGATGCCGGCTGCATGGATGCCGAGGGCTACCTGCGCATCGTCGACCGCCTCAAGGACATGATCATCACGGGCGGCGAGAACGTGTACTGCGCCGAGGTGGAAGGCGCCCTGCGCAGCCATCCGTCCGTGGCCCAGGCCGCCGTGATCGGCCTGCCCGATGCGCACTGGGGCGAGCGGGTGCATGCGGTGGTGGTCGCCCGGCCGGGCACCGACGCACCGACGCTCGATGCACTGCGTGACTGGTGCCGCGAGCGCCTGGCCGGCTACAAGTGCCCGCGCAGCCTGGCCGTGCTGCCGCAGCTGCCGCTGTCGGCCGCCGGCAAGGTGCTCAAGAACGTGCTGCGCGAGCAGGCGCGCGCCGCCTCATGAGCGCCGCGCCGCAGGCCCCGGATGCCGGCCCGCGCCCGGTGACGGGCGACGATCCGCGCCAGCTCTTTGCCAGGGTGCCCTTCTGCGCGCTGCTGCAGATGCGGCGCGAGCATTCGTCGGCCGGCCGGGCCCGCATGAGCCTGGATGCCCGCGCGGAGCTGGGCAATGTCATCGGTGCCGTGCATGGCGGCGTGGTGTCCACCCTGCTGGACGTGGCCATGGCCAGCGCGGCCGTCTCGCAGGTGGACTTCGCGCGCACCGCCGTCACGCTCAACCTGAGCACCAGCTTCCTGGAGCCGGGCCACGGCACCCTCACCGCCGATGCGCAGGTGGTGGCCACCGACGGCCAGGTGGCCTGGTGCCGCGCCGTCGCCACCGATGCCGCGGGCCGCACGGTGGCCCGGGCGCAGGGCAGCTTCCGCTACCTGCCGCTCCCACGCTGAGCGCGCACTGCCTGCCGACCCCATCACAACGAAGGAGACACGACCCATGACCACCGTCATCGCCTCGCCGCGCCGCCGGCGCCTCGTCGCCGGCCTGGCCGCCCTGGGCGCCGCCCCGATGGCCTTCACGGCCCGGGCCAATGCGCCCTACCCCAGCCGGCCCATCCAGCTGGTGCTGCCCTTTCCGCCCGGCGGCTCCTTCGACCCGGTGATCCGCGCGCTGGCCGAGGCCGCCTCGCGCGAGCTGGGCCAGCCGGTGGTGCTCATGCACCACCCCGGCGCCGGCGGCGTGACGGGCACGGCCAACGTGGCCCTGATGAACGAGGCCGACGGCTACACCATCGCAGTGATCCACAACTCCGTGATCCGCGCCCCGCTGGTGCAGCGGGTGAACTGGGACCCGCTCAAGGACTTCAGCTACCTGGGCAACCTGTTCGGCCTGACCACCGGCGTGTGCGTGGCCGCCGATGCGCCCTGGAAGCGCTTCGACGACCTCATGGCCGACGCCAAGGCCCGGCCCGGCAAGATCAGCTGGGGCAACGTGGGCGCCATCAGCATCAACCGCATCACGGCCGAGCGGCTCGCGCGTTCGGCGGGCACGTCCTTCAACATGGTGCCCTACAAGGGCGGCGGCGAAGCCTTCCAGGCGCTCATCGGGCATCACCTGGACGTGTATTCCGATCCCGGCTTCGGCGCCCAGGTGCAGGGCGGCCGCGTGCGCCTGCTGGCCAGCTTCACCGCGCAGCGGCTGCCCAACCATCCCGACGTGCCCACGCTGCGCGAGCTGGGCTACGACTTCGTGATCGACTCGCCGGTCGGCCTGGTGGCGCCCAAGCGGCTGCCGGCGCCCCTCGTGCAGCGGCTGCACGAGGCCTTCCGCGCGGCCGCTGCCTCGCCGGCCTACCTGCGCCAGCTCGACCTGTACGACATGGTGCCGCAGCCGAGTTCGCCCGAGGCCCACGCCGCCTTCGCCCGCGAGCAGTTCGCGCGCGACCAGAGGATGCTGGCCGAGATCGGCTTCAAGCCCGAGTAGCGCCGGCCCCGCTGCCCACGCCCTTCCACAGGACCTTTGCCATGACCGCATCCTCCGCCGCTCCCGTGTTCGACTTCTCCGGCCGCCATGTCTTCGTGGCCGGTGGCTCCTCGGGCATCAACTTCGGCATCGCGCAGGGCTTTGCGCGGGCCGGCGCGCGCATCGCGCTCATCAGCCGCTCGGCCGACAAGGTGGCCACGGCCGTGTCGCAGCTCGAAGCCGAGGGCGCCGAGGCCTTCGGCCAGGCGGCCGACGTGCGCCAGCCCGAGGCCGTGCAGGCCGCGCTGGAGGCCGCGGCCGCCCGCTTCGGGCCCATCGACGTGCTGGTCTCCGGCGCGGCCGGCAACTTCCTGGCCAGCGTGCTGGACATGTCGCCCAATGCCTTTCGCACGGTGGTGGACATCGACCTGATGGGCAGCTTCCACGTGGCCCGGCTGGCCCATGCGCACCTGCGCCAGCCGGGGGCGTGCGTGATCCAGATCTCCGCCAGCCAGGCCTTCACGCCCACGCCCTTCCAGGCGCATGTGTGCGCGGCCAAGGCGGGCGTGGACATGCTGACCCAGGTGCTGGCCATGGAATGGGGCCCGCAGGGCATCCGCGTCAATTCCATCGTGCCCGGGCCCATCGCCGACACCGAGGGCCTGCGCCGCCTGGCGCCCACCGACGACACGCTGGCCGCCATGGCCCGGCGCGTGCCGCTGCGCCGCCTGGGGCAGACGCAGGACATCGCCCGCATGGCCATGCTGCTGGCCAGCGACTGGGGCAGCTACGTGACGGGCGCGATCATTCCGGTGGACGGCGGCCTGGCACTGACCGGCCCGCGCGACTTCAGCGCCGCCGCCGCGGCCAGCCGCCGATGAGCGCCGGCATCGGCAGCGACGTGGAGGCTGGCGCAGCCGGAGACGACGCCCTGCGCAGCACCGCGCTGCTGCATGCCGCCCTGGCCCGCGCCGCCCGCAACCGGCTGGACGATGCCCACCGCCCGCTGGCGGCCATCGACATGCAGCTGATGTTCAGCGGCGCGCCGGGGGATTCGCCGCAGGCCCAGGCCAAAGCGACCGGTGGCGGACGGTCGGTGTGCTTCTGCGAGGCCGAGTTGCGCGATGCGCAGGGGCGGACGGTGGCGCGGGCCATGGCGACCTTCCGTTATGCGATGGTGGGGGCGTCGAGATAGGCGGAGAGCTGGGGCGGCTTTTGACCGAAGGGGCCGATGGATGCGCCCCCTCTCCCCAACCCCTCTCCCGCGAGGGAAGAGGGGCTCGGGCTGTGGCGCGATGCGGCCCGCGTCGCGCCGTCTGCCGCAGGCCGGTCTTCTTCGGTTCAGTTCAACCGGATCTGCGCGTCCCGGATGATGGCCGCATAGGCCGCGGCATCGCTGCGCAGCACGGCGGCGAATTCGGCGGGCGTGTCGCCGGCGGGCACCAGGCCCAGCGCCTCGATCTTCTCGCGCACGTCGGGCAGGGCCAGGATGCGCAGCGACTCGGCCGAGAACTTCTGCACCACCGGCTGGGGCGTGCCCGCCGGCATCAGCATGCCGAACCAGCCCAGCGGCTCGAAGCCGGTGAAGCCCTGCTCCTTGAAGGTGGGCACGTCGGGCAGCCAGCTCACACGCTGCGTGCCGGTGATGGCCAGCAGCTTGAACTTGGGCAGGTGCGGCCGCGACGAGCCAGCGTCCACGAAGGCGGCCGACAGCTGCCCGCCCATCATGGCGTTGACCAGCGGGGCGCCGCCCTGGTAGGGCACGTGCACCATGTCCAGGCCGCCCTGCAGGTTCAGCAGCGACCCCTGGATGTGCGACGAACTGCCCGCCCCGTAGGAGCCATAGCTGTACTTGCCCGGCTGCGCCTTCACCAGCTCCACGAACTCGCGCACGTTCGAGGCCGGCGTGCTGCGCGGCACGGCCAGGATGCTGGGGCTCAGGGCCACGCGCGTCACCGGCACGAAGTCCTTGAGCGGGTCGTAGGGCAGGTTCATGAGCGGGATCTGCTGCACCAGCGCCACGATGCTGAAGAGCACCGTGTGGCCGTCGGGCGTGGCACGCGCCACCAGCTGCGCGCCGAGGGTGCCGCTGGCGCCGGGGCGGTTGTCCACCACCACCGGCACCTTCCAGGCCTCGCCCAGCTTCTGCGCCACCAGGCGTGCGAGCACGTCGGTGGCGCCGCCCGCCGGATAGGGCACCACCATGCGGATGGGCCGGTTGGGATCGGGATAGGCGGGCGAGGCCTCAGCCGCGGCCGGCAGTGAGCCGGCCAGGCCAAGCGCGCCCGTGGTGCCGGCGAGGGCCAGCCCGAGCAGCGAACGGCGTGCAATGCGCATCATGGTGTGTCTCCTGGGGTCTTCGTGGTGGATGCGGGAAGCGGCTCAGCGCGCGGCCTGGCGCACCATGTTGCGCGCGATGACCATCTGCTGGATCTGCGTGGTGCCCTCGTAGATGCGGAAGAGGCGCACGTCGCGGTAGAAGCGCTCGATGCCGTACTCGGCCATGTAGCCTGCGCCGCCGAAGATCTGCACGGCCCGGTCGGCCACGCGGCCGCACATCTCCGAGGCGAACATCTTGGCGCAGGAGGCCTCGACGGCCACGGGCCGGCCGTCGTCGCGACGGCGGGCCGCGTCCAGCACCATGCAGCGGGCGGCATACACCTCGGCCTGCGAGTCGGCCAGCATGGCCTGCACGAGCTGGAGGTCGGCGATGGGCTGGCCGAACTGGCGCCGGTCCATGGCATAGGCCAGGGCGTCGCGCAGCATGCGCTCGGCCACGCCCACGCAGATGGCGGCGATGTGGATGCGGCCCTTCTCCAGCACCTTCATGGCCGTCTTGAAGCCCTGCCCTTCCCGCCCGCCGATGAGCTGGCCGGCGGGCACGCGGCAGTTGTCGAAGATCACGTCGGCGGTGTGCGCGCCGCGGTGGCCCATCTTGCGGTCGGGCTTGCCGATGGTGATGCCGGGCGTGCCGCGCTCCACGATGAAGGCCGACACGCCGCCCGCGCCCTTGTCGGCCGGGTCGGTGCGGGCCATGAGCGTGAACAGCCCCGCATGCGGCGCGTTGGTGATGTAGCGCTTGGTGCCGTTGACCACGTAATGGTCCCCATCGCGGATGGCCGTGGTGCGCAGCGAGGCAGCGTCCGAGCCGGCCTCGGGCTCGGTCAGGGCGAAGGAGGCGATCAGCTCGCCGGTGGCCAGGCTGGGCAGGTAGCGGGCCTTCTGCTCGGCCGTGCCGTCGAAGACGATGCCCTGCGAGCCGATGCCCACGGTGGTGCCGAACAGCGAGCGGAAGCAGGGCGAGGTCTGGCCCATGGCCAGCATGACCTCGGTCTCCTCCTCCATGGTCAGGCCCAGGCCGCCGTATTCCTCGGGCACGGTCAGGCCGAACAGGCCCAGGGCCTTCATCTCCTGCACCAGGGCAGGCGGGATCTCGTCGGTCTCGGCCACCTCGGCCTCGGCGGGCACCAGGCGCTCGCGCACGAAGCGGTTCACGCTGTCCAGCAGCTGCGCCAGGGTGTCGGGGTCTCGGATCATGCGGTCGTTCCTCGTTCAAGAAGGCAGGGATGCAGCCGCCCCGCCGCGGGCCCCGCGGCGACGAGCGGCGTGCGCGGTGTCAGGCCGCGGGCGGCCAGCTGAAGGGCAGCGGGCGCTTGTCCAGGAAGGCGGCCACGGCCTCGCGGTGGGCGGGCGTGCCGGCCGCCACGGCCTGGGCATTGGCCTCGGCGTCGAGCGCCTGGGCCAGCGAGGGCGCGCCCTCGGCCAGTGCGCGCTTGATCAGGCCCACGGCCGTGGGCGATGCGCCGGTGAAGCTGCGCGCGATGGCCCAGGCGCGCGGCAGCAGTGCCTCCGGCGCATGCAGCTCGCTCACGATGCCCAGGCGCAGGGCCTCGTCGGCGCGCACGTCGCGGCCCGAGAGCATCAGCTCGCGCGCCCGCTGCACGCCCACCACGCGCGGCAGCGTGTGGAAGGCGCCCACGTCCGGCACCAGCCCGACCTTGATGAAGGACATGCAGAACCAGGCGCGCGGCGTGGCGATCACGAAGTCCGCCGCCAGCGCCAGGCTGAAGCCCGCCCCGGCCGCGGCGCCGTCGACGGCGGCGACCACCGGACGGTCGAGCGTGAGCAGGTCGCGCAGCCATTCGTGCACGTTGCCCAGGCGCTCGCGCCACTGGCCGCTGTCGATCTGCAGGCTGCCGATGTTGCGCAGGTCGCCGCCGGCGCAGAAGTGGCCGCCTGCGCCGGTGAGCACCACGGCGCGGATGTCGCGGTCGCGCCGTACCGTGCGCACCGCCTCGGCCAGCTCGTCGCGCAGCACCAGGTCGAAGGCATTGCGCTTCTCGGGACAGTCGAGGGTGAGGGTGGCGACCTGTTCGCGCACCTCCAGGCGCACCATGCGCCGGGCTTCTGGCGATGCCGTCATGCGGCCTCCTGGGTGGGAACGAGGGCCGCGCGGGCTTCGGCCTCCTGCAGGGCGCGCCAGGCGACCTTGCCGGTGGCCGAGCGCGGCAGCGCGGGCAGGAAGCGCACGCTGCGCGGCACCTTGTAGGCCGACATGCGCGTGCGGCACCAGTCGAGCAGGCCGGCCTCGGCGAGCGTGTGGCCGGGCCGCGCCACCACGAGCGCCCGCACCGTCTCGCCACGGCGCGGGTCGGGCACGCCGACCACGCAGGCCTCCAGCACGGCCTCGTGCTCGTAGAGCATGGCCTCGACCTCGGCCGGCCAGACCTTGAAGCCGCTGGCGTTGATCATGCGCTTGAGGCGGTCGCGCATGAAGAAGTAGCCCTCCTCGTCCACATGCGCAAGGTCGCCGGTGCGCAGGTAGCGCTGGCCGTCGATGGTGACGAAGGCCTGGGCATCGGCCTCGGGCTGGCGCCAGTAGCCCAGCATGAGCTGCGGGCCGCGCGTGACCAGCTCGCCCACCTCGCCGGGCGGCAGCGGCGCGAGCGATTCCGGGTCGACCACCAGCGAATGCACACCCTGCGTGGGCAGTCCCAGGCACTGGCGCTTGCCGCGGTCCACGGGGTTGGCATGCAGGAAGGCCGCCGTCTCCGTCAGCCCATAGGCCTCGTTGTAGGCCAGGCCGAAGCGCGCCTGCAGCATGGCGGCCACGGCCTCGGGCATGGCGGCGCCGCCGCCCGAGAGCATCGACAGGCTGCCCAGGTCGGCCGTGGCGGCCTCGGGCTGGGCGAAGAAGTCCATCACCATGGCCGGCGGTGCGGCCCACACGCTCACGCGGTGGCGGGCCACCAGGGCCACGGCCTGGGCCGCGTTCCAGCGGGGCATCATGACCACGGTGGCGCCCAGCGTGATGGGCAGGTTCATGCCGTTCTGCATGCCCAGCATGTGGAACAGCGGCGCCACGCACAGGAAGACCGATTCCGAGTGCAGCCCGCGCCACACCTGCGAGGCCAGGTTGGAGGCCAGCAGCGTGGCATGCGAATGCCGGCAGCCCTTGGGTGCGCCGGTGGTGCCCGAGGTGTAGGGCAGCGCGGCCAGCGCATGGACATCGGCATGCGCGGGCGGCGGTGCCAGGCCTTCGGCGATGGCGGCCTCGAAGCCGTGGTAGGGCCCGTCGGGCAGCGGGCGGCGTGCCTCGGCCAGCGCCGGCACGCCCTGCACGGCCTCGGCCTGCGTCGAGGCGCCGCTGCCCGTGAGCGCATCGGCATAGGCCAGCACGAGCACCGCATCGAGCAGGCCGTCGGCCACGGCCTGCTGCACCGGCCCGAGCAGTTCCTGCGCGCAGATGGCGACCCGTGCCCCGCTGTCGCGGGCATAGTGGGCCAGCTCGGGCGCCGTGCTCATCGGGTTGACCGGCACCACGGCCGCGCCGGCGCGCTGGATGCCGAAGGTGGCGACGACGAACTGAGGGCAGTTCTGTGCCACGAGCAACACGCGGTCGCCCGGCCGCACGCCCAGGCGCTGCGCCAGATGGCCGGCCAGCGCGCAACTGCGCTGCCAGAGGCCGGCGTAGTCCAGCGTGCTGCCGGCGAACACGATGGCCGGCTTGTCGGGCCAGCGCTCGGCGGCGGTCTGCAGGTAATGCGTGAGCGGCACCTGCGGCACCCGCACGTCGGCGGGCACGCCACGGGGCCAGAAGGGACGGGGGGGCGAGGGCATCGGCGTTGTCTCCGTTGATGCGCGCCGCCCTGCACCGGGGCGGCGGGTGGGATCACGGGGCGGTCACAGGTTGCGGGCGATGAGCTCCTTCATCACCTCGCTGGTGCCGCCGTAGATGCGCATCACGCGCGAGTCGACGAAGGCCCGGCAGATCGGGTAGTCCATCATGTAGCCGTAGCCGCCGTACAGCTGCAGCATCTCGTCGAGCGCGCGGCCCAGCTCCTCGGTGGCGAAGAGCTTGGCCATGGCGGCCTCGTCCAGCGTCAGCCGGCGGCGCAGGTGTTCCGCCAGGTACTGGTCGACCATCATGCGCACCGCCGTCGCGCGGGTGCGGATGCCGGCCAGCGCAAACCGGGTGTTCTGCATGTCCAGCAGCGGCTTGCCGAAGACGATGCGCTCGCGGGTGTAGCGCACCGTCTCCTCGTACATGGCCTCCAGCTTGGCCGCCGCGCCGAGCGCGATGACGAAGCGCTCCTGGGCCAGCTCCTGCATGAGGTAGCCCAGGCCCTTGTTCTCCTCGCCCAGCAGGTTGCCGGCGGGCACGCGCATGTCCTCGAAGAAGAGCTCGGCCGTGTCGGCGGCCTCCTGCCCCATCTTGTCGAGCTTGCGCCCGCGCCGGAAGCCCGGCCGGTCGGCCTCCACCAGCAGCAGCGAGACGCCCTTGCCGCCGAGGTCGGGCGCGGTCTTGGCGACCACGACCACCAGGTCGCAGTTCAGGCCGTTGGAGATGAAGGTCTTGCTGCCGTTGATGACGTAGTCGTCGCCCTCGCGCCGGGCCGTGGTGCGGATGGCGCGCAGGTCGCTGCCGGCGCCGGGCTCGCTCATGGCGATGGCCAGGATGGTCTCGCCGCTCACGCAGCCGGGCAGCCAGCGCGCCTTCTGCGCCTCGGTGCCCAGCCGCGCGATGTACGGCGCCACCACGTCGGAGTGCAGGCCGAAGCCCAGGCCCGAGATGCCCGAGCGGCCGATCTCCTCGACGATCACGGCCGCATGGCCGAAGTCCCCGCCGCCGCCGCCCCAGGCGCTGTCGAGCGTGGGGCACAGCAGGCCCTCGCGGCCGGCCTTGAGCCAGGTCTCGCGGTCCACGCGGCCCTCGCGGTCCCACTCGGCCTGGCGGGGGCGGCATTCGCCGTCCAGGAAGCGGCGCACGGTCTGGCGCAGCAGTTCATGGTCTTCGCGGAAGACCTGGCGCGGATAGGTGAGGATGCTTTCCATGGTCGCCTTCGCTCACGCCCGCTCAGGGCTTGCCGCCGCCGCAGACCAGCACCTGGCCGCTGACGAAGTCGGACTCGGGAATGCACAGCAGGTAGACGGCGCCCGCGGCCTCCTCGGGCGTGCCGCCGCGGCCGAGCGGAATGGTCTGCTCGATGGACTTGAGGATCTGCGGATTCACGCCCACCCGGATCTGCCGGCCGGCGATGTCGATGCTTGCGTCGCTGCCGGCAGCGGCTTCGGTCAGGCGCGTCATGATGAGGCCGAAGGCCACGCTGTTGACGTTGACGCGGTAGCGGCCCCATTCCTTGGCCAGGGCCTTGGTCAGGCCGTTGATGCCGGCCTTGGCGGCGGCGTAGTTGGCCTGGCCGGCATTGCCGTAGACGCCCGACACCGACGAGATGTTGACCACCTTGCGGTGTACCGGCCGGCCTTCCTCGGCCTCGCGGCGGGCGGCGTCGCGGATGAAGTCCGAGGCCGCACGCAGCACGCGGAAGGGCGCCGTCAGGTGCACGGCGAGCATGGCCTCCCACTGCTCGTCGCTCATCTTCTGCACCACGTTGTCCCAGGTGTAGCCGGCGTTGTTGACGATGATGTCGAGCCCGCCGAAGGTGTCGATGGCGGTGGCGACGAAGCGCTCGGCAAAGCCGGCCTCGGTGACGCTGCCGACGCAGGCCACGGCCTGGCCGTCACGGGCCTGGATGTCGCGCACGGTCTGTTCGGCCGGGCCGGCGTCCAGGTCGTTGATGACCACGCGGGCGCCTTCGCCTGCGAGCTTGAGGGCGATCTCGCGGCCGATGCCGCGGCCGGAGCCCGAGACGATGGCGACCTTGCCTTCGAGTTTTCTTGACATGGATTTCCTTCGGGGAATTGGGGGGAGCGATGCGCGGGCGGCCGGTCAGCCCAGGGCGACAACGGCCTCGCCCTGCAGCTTGATCTGGCCGGCCTCGTTGGTCGTCTGCAGCAGCAGCCGCGCGCGGCGCTCGCCCAGCTCGACGACGATCTCGGCCACCTCGCCGGTGCAGCGGATGGCCTCGCCGACCTGGGTGATGGCGGCAAAGCGCACCTCGAAGCGGCGCAGGGCCTGCTGCGGCACCCAGTCGGTGAGCAGCCGGCCCAGCCAGGCCATGGACAGCATGCCGTGCGCGAACACGTCGGCCTGGCCGGCGGCGCGGGCGAAGTCGCTGTCCACGTGGATGGGGTTGTGGTCGCCCGAGGCGCCGCAGTACAGCGCCAGGGTGAGGCGGCTGACCGGCGGCAGCTGCAGCGGCGGCAGCCGGTCGCCCACGCGCAGTCCGGCGAGCTGGGCGGGCGCGAGCCGGGTGGTCGCGGGCGGGGTGTGGGCCAGGACTTCAGCCATGGCGCATCACCGTCACGCTGCGCAGGTCGGCCACATGCTCGCCGCGCTGGTTGCTCACCCGGGTCTGGCGCACGACGAACTCCAGCGCACCGCCCTTCTTGTCGTAGATGTCCTCGATGCGCTGCGCAAAGCGCAGGCGGTCGCCGGCATGGGCGAGCCGGTGGTAGGCAAAGCCCTGCTCGCCATGCAGCAGGCGGCGGTAGTCCAGCCCGAGCAGGTTGCGGATGGCGGCCGGATCGGGCGACTCCATCTCCAGGCAGAACAGGAAGGTGGGCGGCACCGGCAGGCCCGGATGGCCCGCGGCGCGCGCCGCCGCCTCGTCGGCATACACCGGGTCGGTCTGGCCCGTGGCCTTGGCAAAGAAGCGCAGCCGGCCCGGCTCCACGTCCACCTCGAAGGGCGGCATGGCATGGCCGATGTACTGGCGGTCGATCATGCGCCGACCTTCTCGTAGAGCGTGACCACGCAGGCGCCGCCCAGCCCCAGGTTGTGCTGCAGGGCCAGGCGTGCGCCTTCCACCTGCCGCTGCTCGGCCTGGCCGCGCAGTTGCCAGACCAGTTCGGCGCACTGGGCCAGGCCGGTGGCGCCCAGCGGATGGCCCTTGGACAGCAGGCCGCCCGACGGATTGGTCACCACCCGGCCGCCATAGGTGTTGTCGCCGTCGAGGATGAAGCGCTCGGCCGTGCCCTCGGGCGTGAGGCCCAGGGCTTCGTAGGTGATGAGTTCGTTGGCCGTGAAGCAGTCGTGCAGCTCGACCACGTCCAGGTCTTCCGGGCCCACGCCGGCGGCCTCGTAGACCTGATTGGCGGCGGCCACGCTCATGTCGTAGCCGACCACGCGGCGCATGTCGCCGCTGTCGAAGGTGCTGGGACGGTCGGTGGTCATGGCCTGGGCGCGGATTGCCACGCTGGCGTCCAAGCCGTGCCTGCGGGCGAACTCCGCCGAGCACACCACGGCCGCCGCCGCGCCGCAGGTGGGCGGGCAGCACTGGTAGCGCGTGAGCGGATCGAACACCGTGGGCGCCGCCATCACCTCTTCGAGCGTGAGCGTCTGCCTGAACACGGCCAGCGGATTGCGGGCCGCATGCTGGCGCGCCTTGACCGAGATGCGGCCGAAGGTGTCGGGCCGGATGCCATGCGCGCGGATGTAGTCGCGGCCGGCGCCGCCGAAGAACTGCGCCGCCCGGGGTGCGGCCGCATCGAAGCCCTGGTGTTCGGTCATGGCCTCGGCGAAGCGGGCCATGGGCGAGGGACGGTCGTCCCAGGCGCCCTTGAGCGCGCCGGGCTGCATCTGCTCGAAGCCCAGGGCGATGGCGCATTCGACCATGCCGCTTTCCACCGCCTGGCGCGCCAGGAAGAGCGCGCTGGAGCCCGTGGAGCAGTTGTTGTTGACGTTGAACACCGGAATGCCGGTGAGGCCCACACCGTAGATGGCGGCCTGCCCGGCGGTGGAGTCGCCGTAGACATAGCCCACATAGGCCTGCTGCACCTCGGCATAGTCGACGCCCGCGTCCCGCAGGGCGGCCTGGGCGGCGCGCATGCCCATGACGGTGTAGGGCTCGCTGGCGCCGGGCTTGGTGAAGGGGATCATGCCCACGCCCACGACGTGGACGGTTCGGCCGGTTCGGGTCATCGGGGGTTCCTCTGGCGTTGCTCCATGGCCGCCAGTGTGGCCAGCGCACCCCCGGCGGCCAATCGCGGATCGGCGCAAAAGGATTGGCAGAAAACATCGCCGGCCCGGTGGCCGGCCCGCGCCGTCAGTGCGACAGCTGCGGCTCGGCGGACGGTGCCGCCGCGTCCTGCGCCCGCGCCAGGTAGCGCTCGCGGTAGGCGCCGGGCGCAAGCCCCGTCCAGGCCTTGAAGGCGCGGTGGAAGGTGCTGGCCTCCGAATAGCCCAGGCGCTCGGCGATCTCGATCAGCGTGAGGTCGGGCCGCGACAGGTATTCCACCGCCACGTCGCGGCGCAGGCTGTCCTTGATGGCCTGGAAGCCCTGCCCTTCGCGCTGCAGCCGCCGGCGCAGGGTCTGCGGCGTCATGGCGAGCGAGCCGCTCACCTGCTCCAGCGACGGCAGCTCCTCGTGCAGGTGGCGGCGCAGCACGCGGCGGATGCGCTCGGTCAGGCTGGTGTGGTCGCGGTAGCGCACCAGCAGGTCGCCCGGCACGCTGCGCAGGAAGCCTTCCACGCTCTCGGTGCTCTGCACCACCGGCAGGTCGAGCCAGCGCGACTCGAAGCGCAGGCCCATCCAGTCGCGGCCGGCACTCACGGGCGCCTGGAACAGGCGCGAGGCCTCGGAGCGCTGCACATTGACCGCGCGGTCGTACACCACCTCCTGCAGGGGGATGCGACGCGCCACGAGCCAGCAGGCCACGCCGAAGGCGAAGAACATGAAGGAGCGCTGGGCGTATTCGAGCGGTGCCGACGGTGGCTGCCGCGTGTCGATGCGCAGCGTGACCAGGCCGCCGTGGCGCTGCACATGCACGCCGATGTCGGGCAGCACCTGGTGCGCATAGCGGGCGCCCTGGCGCAGGGCCTCGCCCAGCGTCTCGCAGCGCACCAGCATGCGGCAGCCGGTGGCGAAGGTGCCCAGCGGCACCGGGCGGCCGGCCAGGCCCCAGAGCTCGTCGCGCATGCGGCGCGTGAGCTGCACGACCAGCGTGGCGTACTGCGCCTGTGTGACGCGCGCGAGGTTCGAGCCCAGCAGCGTGGGCGCGATGCCCGCGCGGCGCAGCAGCGCATCGCAGTCCAGCCCGCGCGTGCGGGCGCCCTGCAGGATCTGGTCGACCTGCGCGATGGCGATGGTGTGCTGGACGGGGCGGGCGAAGCTGGGAGGCATGGCAAGGGGCGCGGGCGGCGGCGGGCCGGCGCCGACCGTACCCGAAAGCCACCAGCGGCTCAATGGGGCCTCAGCCGATGGCGGCCACGACCCGGAGCTGCTCCCGCTCTTCCTCGCTCCAGCCCAGTTCGGCCAGCACCTCGTCGGTGTGCTGGCCCGGCGCGGGTGCATCGCAGCGGATGGCGAAGTCATGCCCGCTGATGCGCACCGGCGGGCCCAACTGCCGGTCGCCGGCCGGGGCCGCCACGGACATGCCGCGGGCCTGCATCTGCGGATGGGCCAGGGCCTCGTCCAGCCGCAGCACGGGCGTGACGCAGCAGTCCTCCTTCGCGAACAGCGCCGCCCAGTGGGCCTGGCTGTGCTGGCGCAGCACGGCGGCGACTTCTGCCTTGACGGCATCGCGCCCGGGCGCGTCGAGGTCGGGCAGAGCGTCCGCGAGGTCGGGCCGCTCGATGACGGCGCAGAAGCGCCGCCAGAACTTGGGCTCCAGGGCGCCGACGGCCATCCAGCGGCCATCGGCGGTGGCGTAGTGGTCGTAGCAGGCCAGGGCGCCGGTGAGCTTGTCGGTGCCCAGCGGCCGGGCCCGGTCACCGCCCGCCACGGCCATGTGGGGAATGACGGCATGGGCCAGCAGCCCGTCGGCGATGGCCACGTCCACATGGCGGCCGCGGCCGGTGCGTGCCGCATCGAAGAGCGCGGCCAGGATGCCCATGACCGCCGGCATGGTGCCGCCCAGCAGGTCGGCCACCGGCACGCTGGACAGCGCGGGCGGCGCGCCGGCGCGGCCCATCTGTTCGGCCACGCCGGTCAGCGCGGCGTAGTTCATGTCATGGCCGGCGGCCTCGCGCATCGGTCCGGTCTGGCCGTAGCCGGTGATGCTGCAGTACACCAGCCGGGGGTTGCGCGCCTGTGCGGCGGCCACGCCCACGCCCAGCCGGTCCATGACACCGGGCCGGAAGGATTCGACCAGCACATCGGCGCGCTCGCACAGCCGCAGCAGCGTCTGAACGCCACCGGGCTGCTTGAGGTCGAGGCGGATGCCGCGCTTGTTGCGGTTGACCTGGCGACGGACGCCGGCCACGGCATAGTCGCCCGCGCCCAGGTCCTCGATCTTGATCACGTCCGCGCCCAGGTCGGCGAGATGCAGCGTGCACATGGGACCCGGCAGCAGCCGGGTCAGGTCCAGCACGCGCACGCCTGCCAGCGGCGCGCCCTGGGCGCTGACGGCGGGCGAGGCCTGCGGTCGGTCTTGGGGGTCGTTCCACATGCGGGCCACTCTAGGCAGCACGGGGCTGCGCGGGAATGGCCCAAAGCCTCATCCGGCTTCGCAGGAACGATCAAGCCCCGAAAGGGTGGAGGTTCAGCCGCCCGCCTTGTCGACCTGGTCGTCGTTGGTCGAGGCCCGCGTGCCCTTGAGGTGCATCTCGACGTCGGGGGCCTTGTCGCCCACGGCGGCCACAGCCTCCTTCAGCTGGGCGGCCGTGACGTCGAGCTTGCGGCCCCAGCGTTCGAGGGCTTCGGGGGATTCGATGTCGATGCGTTCGATGCCGTCGGCGCGTGTGGAATCGTTGGAAGGGGTCATGTCCAGGGTCTCCAGGTGAAAGGTTGACGGTCCATGCTGCGGTGTGGGACACGTGGCGCCTGTAGGCTGTCGCCGCCCGGCGTCGCGGGCCATTGAAGCCTTCGGGATCGCTCGGGGCGGATGAAGCCTCGTCCGACAGCGGGTGGCGCCGCCCACCCGCGGCGTGCCGCCGGGCCGCTGGCAAACTGCCTCGCTTTGCAAGGAGCTGCCGTGTCCTCTTCCGCCTCGCCCCAGACCGCCGTGTTGAACGTGAGCACGCGGCCCTTCTCGGTCAGCGCCCGGGTCGAGGTGACGCCCGGCGGCATGCTGGCCATTGCGGCGCTGGTGACGGGCATCCTGCTGTCCACCGCGTTGATCGTCCAGGTGGCCAAGCGCTGAGCGGGTATCGACGGGGCGTGCTTGCCGGCGTCCTGCTTCAGCTCGTCCACTCTGCTGTGATCGACCTGCTGGCACCGACCGGGAAGGCTTCCCGTCAGCCAACCATCCGTCCGGGCGCTCAGTCGCTGTCTGCCTCGTCCGACGCGAAGGGGCCCCGGCCGATGCGCCAATGAATCCGTGCCAGCAACGTGGCACCGCAGCCCCCGCACCGGCGGGCTGTGCCGAACAGGGATTCGCATGGACCTCCATCTCGAACAGAAGCGCGTGCTCGTGACCGGCGGCAGTTCCGGCCTGGGGGCCGCCATCGTCAAGGCCTTCGCCGACGCCGGCGCCCGCGTCGCCATCAACTACCGCTCCAAGCCCGAGGCCGCCGAAGCCCTGGCCGACGCCTGCCGCCATACCGCAGCGGGCCGGCCGATCACCGTGCAGGCCGACATCGCCGACGCCGAGGCGGTCGACGGCATGTTCGCGGCGCTGGACCAGGCCTGGGGCGGCATCGACGTGCTGGTCAATAACGCCGGCATCGATGGCGAGCATGCATTGAGCTGGGAGGCCGATCTCGACGGCTGGGGCCGCGTGATCGACACCAACCTCAAGGGCGCCTTCCTGTGCGCGCACCAGGCGTTGCGGCGCATGGTGGCCCAGAAGTCGGGCGTGATCCTCAACACCACCAGCGTGCACGAGACCATCGCCTGGAGCGGCTACAGCGCCTACTGCGCCAGCAAGGCGGGCCTCACCATGATGGGCCGCACGCTGGCGCAGGAGGCTGCGCCGCACGGCGTGCGCGTGCTCAGCCTGGCGCCCGGCGCCATCAGGACGCCGATCAACCGCGACGTGTGGGAAGACCCGGAAGGCCATGCCGACCTGCTGCGCAAGATCCCGCTCGGTCGCATGGGCGAGCCGGAGGACATCGCCGACATGGCGGTGGTGCTGGCCTCGCATGCGGCGCGCTACATGACGGGCACCACGGTGTTCGTGGATGGCGGCATGACCGATTACCCCGACTTTGCGCACGGCGGATGAACGGCCCGCGTCCGACCCCGACCCCTCGCACAGCGGTGAACGAGGGCGAAGCCGCCGAGCCTTCCGTCCCGCACCGCCGCATCGAGGACTACGCGCTCATCGGCAACATGCTGTCGGCGGCGCTGGTCGGCCGCGACGGTGCCATCGACTGGCTGTGCCTGCCGCGCTTCGATTCGCCCGCCTGCTTCGCGGCCCTGCTGGGCGACGAGCGCCATGGTCGCTGGAAGGTGGCCCCCGTCGACGCAGACGCGCAGGTGAGCCGGCGCTACCTGTCCGACTCGGCGGTGCTGGAAACCCGCTTCCGGACCGCCACCGGCGTGGTCACGGTCACCGACTTCATGCCCCGCAACGACGACGACCCCGCCCATGTCGACGTCGTGCGGATGGTGGGGGGCGTCGAGGGCGAGGTGGAGATGCAACTCGACCTCACGGTGCGCTTCGCCCATGGTTGCACCGTGCCTTGGGTACAGCGCAAGGACTATGGCCTCAGCATGGTCGCGGGACCGGATGCCATCGAACTGCATGCCGATCTGCCGCTGGAAGGCCATGGCATGAGCACGCAGGCGCGCTTCACCGTGCGCGCCGGCGAGCGCGTGCCGATGACGCTGGCCTACCACCCTTCCCACCGCCGGCCGCATTTCGTCGAGGACCGCGACGAGTCGATGGAGCGCACGGTGCTCTGGTGGCGCGACTGGGTCGGCCGTGCCACCCTGCCGCCGATGCCGCCCGCCTGGCGCGGCGCCGTGGTGCGCTCGCTCATCACGCTCAAGCTGCTGACCTATGCGCCCACTGGCGCCATCGTCGCGGCGCCCACCACCTCGCTGCCCGAGGCCATCGGCGGCACACGCAACTGGGACTATCGCTACTGCTGGGTGCGCGACTCCGCGCTCACGCTGTATGCGCTGCTCAATGCCGGCTATCGCGAGGAGGCGCAGCACTGGCGCCAGTGGCTGATGCGCGCGGTGGCTGGCTCCCCGAACCAGCTGCAGATCATGTACGGCATTGGCGGCGAGCGATGGTTGCCCGAGTACGAGCTGCCCTGGCTGCCTGGCTTCGAAGGCAGCCGGCCGGTGCGCGTGGGCAACGGCGCCGCGGGCCAGATGCAGATCGACGTGTATGGCGAGCTCATGGACACGCTGCATGCCGCCCGGTGCGCCGAGCTGCAGCCCAATGCCGAGGGCTGGGCCATGCAGAAGGCCCTGCTGGTGCACCTGGAGAAGGTCTGGCGCGAACCGGACCAGGGCATCTGGGAGACGCGCGGCCCGCCTCGGGCGTACACCCATTCGCGCCTGATGGCCTGGGTGGCCTTCGACCGCGCCGTCGCTGCCGTGGAACACCATGGCCGGGACGGCCCCGTCGAGCACTGGCGCGAGGTGCGCGACGCCATCCATGCGGACATCTGCGCGCACGGCTTCGACGCGAAGCTCGACAGCTTTGTGCAGTACTACGGCGGCCAGAGCCTGGATGCGGGCCTGCTGCTGATGCCGCAGGTGGGCTTCCTGCCGGCCACGGACTCGCGCGTGGCCGGCACCATCGCCGCCATCGAGCGCGGGCTGATGCAGGACGGGCTGGTCCAGCGCTATTCGACTGGCGCCACGGACGATGGCGTGGGCGGTCGGGAAGGCGCCTTCCTGGCCTGCAGCTTCTGGCTGGCCGACGCCTATGTGCTGGCGGGACGGCACCACGACGCCGCCGTCCTCTTCGACCGCCTGCTCGGCCTGTGCAACGATGTCGGCCTGCTTTCGGAGGAATACGACATGCAGGCCGGTCGGCAACTGGGCAACTTTCCGCAGGCCTTTTCGCACATCGGGCTGATCAACACGGCGCACAACCTGGCCACCGCGCACGGACCGGCGCGGCAACGGGCCGGGCGCGAGGCGCCGCGGCGGCCGGCTGGCGGCGAGCGGCCTCGCGGCGCCTGAGCTTCAGCCCATCGTCATCAGGCTGGCATTGCCGCCGGCGGCGGCGGTGTTGACGCTCAGCGAGCGCTCGCCGAGCAGTGCCGCGAGCGCCGCGGCAGGCTCTGCCGCCGGCCAGGCGTGCAGGGCGACGAGGGGCCCGGGCCGCTCGGTCAACTGGCGCGCGACGGCCAGGCGCTGGGCCGCGTCGCCGTGGTGCAGGACCAGTTCGAAGGACGCCCCGTCGGTACCCAGCGGATCGTCGACCAGGCTGACGTGCGCCCGAACGGGCGGCGGCAGCCGTGCATGCAGTGACGTCGTTGAAGCATCCGTAGGCCACACTGCGTGGCTTCCGGCGGCCAGCACGGCGGCGAGCTGGGCAAGTCGCGCGCGGTCTTCGTCGGCCAGGCACAGGGCCGCGCGGCGAGGGTGAAAGGCGTAGCGGTTGCGCTCGCCGGTCGGGCCGGCGAGCAGCCAGGCGGTGGGACGCGGCATGGCCATGTGCAACTGCTCGCAGTGCTCGGCCAAGGGCGCATCGCCGCTGCGGAGAACCCAGTCCTGCAAGACGCGTAGCGCGGGTAGGTCGGCGGTGTCCACGTGGTCGGCCTCGGCCATCGGCAGTGCGCACGCCACGGCGTGGGCCAGGAAGCCCCGCGGTCGCCGCGCCAGCAGCCGGTACAGGTACAGCGGCCCGCCGGCCTTGGGCCCGGTGCCCGACAGGCCTTCGCCGCCGAAGGGCTGCACGCCCACCACGGCGCCCACCATGTTGCGGTTCACATAGACATTGCCCACGTGCGCAGACTGCACCACGCGCTCGATGGTCTCGTCGATGCGGGTGTGCAGGCCCAGCGTGAGGCCGTAACCCGTCGCGGCGATCTGTGCGAGGAGCGCGTCGAGTTCAGGGCGCCGCCAGCGCAGCACATGCAGCACCGGGCCGAAGACCTCGCGCTGCAGCTCGGCCAGGCTGTCGATCTCGATCAACGTGGGCGGCACGAAGGTGCCGCCTTCCGTGGCGCCGGGGCGCGCGCGGCCTGCGCGGTGCACACGGCGGCCGCGGGCCTGCATGGCCTGCACATGGGCCTCGATGCCGGCCCGGGCTTCGGCGTCGATGACCGGGCCGACATCGGTGTGCAGCAGCGCGGGGTCGCCCAGGTTCAGCTCGGCCATGGCGCCGCGCAGCATGTGCAGCAGCGCGTCGGCCGACTCCTCCTGCACGCACAGCACGCGCAGGGCCGAGCAGCGCTGGCCCGCGCTGTCGAAGGCCGAGGCCAGCACGTCGGCCACCACCTGCTCGGTGAGCGCGGACGAGTCCACGATCATGGCGTTCTGTCCGCCCGTCTCCGCGATGAGCGGCACGGGGCCGCCGTGGGCGCCGAGCCGTTGCGCAAGGCTGCGCTGCAGCAGCCGCGCCACCTCGGTGGAGCCGGTGAACATCACGCCCTGCACGCGCGGGTCGGCCACCAGCGCGGCGCCGACGGTTTCGCCGTCGCCGGGCAGCAGCTGCAGCGCCGCAGGCGGCACGCCGCCTTCGTGCAGCAGCCGCACGGCCTCGGCCGCGATCAGCGGTGTCTGCTCGGCGGGCTTGGCGAGCACCGGGTTGCCGGCGGCGAGTGCCGCGGCGATCTGGCCGGTGAAGATGGCCAGCGGGAAGTTCCAGGGGCTGATGCACACCACGGGGCCGAGGGGCGCGTGGTCGTCGCCCTGCAGCGCGCGGCGCGCCTGGCCGGCGTAGAAGCGCAGGAAGTCGATGGCCTCGCGCACCTCGGCGATGCCGTTGGCGAAGGTCTTTCCGGCCTCGCGGGAGAGCAGTGCGACCAGCTGGGGCATGCGGGCCTGCATGCGGTCGGCCGCGCGTTCGAGCGCGGTGGCGCGCTCGGCAGCGGGTGTGGCGGCCCAAGGGCTGGCGAAGCTGTCCGCGGCGGCCAGCGCGGCCGCCACGTCATGTGCAGTCGCGGGGCGCACGGTGCCGACGACGTCCGCGTGGCAGGCGGGATTGCGCACGGGCATCGCGGTGAGCGCACCGGGCGAGGCCGCGGCCATAGCGCCGGCGATGGCGCTGCCGAGCATGGGCGCGGCGGTCGTATCCGCAGGCGCGGCCCCAGCCCCGGCCCCATCCTGCGCTGTCCCCAGCACCGGCGCCGATGACCATGGAAGGTGCCGGCTCTCCGCCACCGCGGCCTCCAGCACGGCCAACTGCGCATCGTCCGCCAGGTCCATGCCCCGCGAATTGGCGCGCGCCTCGCCGTACAGGCGCAGCGGATGCGCGATGGCCGGGTGCGGGGCGCCTGCCCTGCCCTCCTCGGCCGCCTGCCGGTCCACCGTGCCGACGGGGTCTTCCACCAATTCCTCGATGGGGAGTAGGCGATCGGCGATGCGATGCACGAAGGAGGTGTTGGCACCGTTCTCCAGCAGGCGGCGCACCAGATAGGCCAGCAGCGTCTCGTGCGTGCCCACGGGCGCGTAGATGCGGCAGGGCCGGCCCAGGCGGCCCTCTTCGGCGCGGCCCACCACCTGCTCGTACAGCGGCTCGCCCATGCCGTGCAGGCACTGGAACTCGTACTGCCCCGGCTGCCAGCGGGCCGGATCGGCCAGGGTGTGGATGGCCGCCAGCGTGTGGGCGTTGTGGGTGGCGAACTGCGGGTACACCTGCGCCGGCGCGGCCAGCAGCCGGCGGGCGCAGGCCAGGTAGGCCACGTCGGTGTGCACCTTGCGGGTGTAGACCGGAAAGCCGTCCTGCCCGTCGACCTGGGCGCGCTTGATCTCGCTGTCCCAGTAGGCGCCCTTGACCAGCCGCACCATCAGCCGACGGCTGCTGCGCGCAGCCAGGTCGATGAGGAAGTCGATGACGAAGGGACAGCGCTTCTGGTAGGCCTGCACCACGAAGCCCAGGCCGTTCCAGCCGGCCAGGGCGGGCTCGAAGCACAGGCGCTCCAGCAGGTCGAGCGACAGTTCCAGCCGGTCGGCCTCTTCCGCATCGATGTTGAGGCCGATGTCGTGCTGCCGGGCCAGGGTGGCCAGGTCGCGCAGCACGGCGTACAGCTCGTCCATCACCCGCGCCTTCTGCGCGCGGCAGTAGCGCGGATGCAGGGCCGAGAGCTTGATCGAGATGCCCGGTCCGTCGATGGGCCCGCGGCCGGCGGAGGCGCGGCCGATGGCATGGATGGCCTCTTCGTAGGCGCGGCGGTAGCGGGCGGCATCCTCGGCCGTCATCGCGGCCTCGCCCAGCATGTCGTAGGAATGGCGAAAGCCCTGCGCCTCCAGCGGGCGCGCCTTGGTCAAGGCTTCGGCAATGGTCTGGCCGGTGACGAACTGCTCGCCCATCATGCGCATGGCCAGGTCCACGCCCTTGCGGATCAGCGGCTCGCCGCCCTTGGCCACCAGCCGGCCGAGCTGGGCCGACAGGCGCGTCTCGCTGTGCGTGGCGACGAGCCGGCCGGTGAGCAGCAGCCCCCAGGTGGCCGCGTTGACGAAGAGCGAGGGGCTGCGGCCCAGGTGCGCCTGCCATTCGCCCTGGGCGATCTTGTCGCGGATGAGGGCGTCGCGCGTGCCCGCGTCGGGAATGCGCAGCAGCGCCTCGGCCAGGCACATCAGGGCCACGCCCTCCTGCGACGACAGCGCGTATTCCTGCAGCAGGCCCTGCACCAGGCCGCTTCGGCCGGCGCCGGTGCCGCGCTCGCGCAGGTGGGTGGCCAGGCGGCAGGCCAGCTCGTGGACGGCGCGGCCCTGGTCGGGCGACAGGCGGGCCTCGCCCATCAATGCCTGGACGGCGGTGGCCTCGTCCTGCCGGCAGGACGCAGCGATGGCACGGCGAAGGGGTGACGCGGTGCCGGTGGCCTTGTCGGCAATCCGGGTGTCGGTGCCAGGAAGGTCGGCGGCGGTGGGTCGAGGGGTGACAAGGTCGGGCATGGCAGTTCCGCAGATGAGTGCTGGCGTAGCGAATGCCTGAATAATTGCGCAGTCATCGCCGAATATTCGTTCGAATCTGTTCACTCATGCCGAACAAACCACTGGACGCCGCGCCGGAACTGGACCGCCTGGACCTGCGCATCCTGGCCACGCTGCAGGCCGACGGCCGCATCACCAACGTCAAGCTGGCCGAGACCATCGGCCTCTCGCCCACGGCGGTGCTGGCGCGGGTGCAGCGGCTCACCGACGAGGGCTACATCCTGGGCTACGAGGCGCGGCTGAACCCGCTCAAGCTGGGCGCGGGCATGCTGGTCTTCGTGGAGGTGCTGCTGGACCGCACCACGCCCAACGTGTTCGACGCCTTCAAGGCCGCGGTGCAGGTGCACCCGGAGATCATGGAGTGCCACATGGTGGCCGGCGGCTTCGACTACCTGCTCAAGACCCGCAGCGCCGACATGGCCGACTACCGCCGCTTTGCGGGCGCGGTGCTGTGGCAGTTGCCGGGCGTGCGCGAGACGCGCACCTATGCGGTGATGGAAGAGGTCAAGGACTCGGCCCGGCTGCATCTGCCGGGAAGCTGATCCCGCGGAGGCCGCGCGCTGCGGAACGCATCTGGCGCCGATCCGCGAGGCTCAGGGCCCGTCCTCGCGCACCAGCCGGATGCCCACCAACGTGTAGCGCGTGTCTGGCGCATTCCAGTTGCGGTAGCTGGCGCGGGCATAGAAGGGCCAGGTGTGCCACGAGCCGCCGCGCCGCACCCGCACCGCGCCGTCGGCGGGGCCCTGCGGATCGTCGACGGGCGAGCGGGCGTAGTAGTCCTCGCCGTACCAGTCGGCCACCCATTCCCAGGCGTTGCCGTGCATGTCGTACAGGTCCCAGGCATTGGGCGCGCCGCTGCCCACCGGCGCGGTGAAGGCGAATCCGTCGTCGGCCGGCAGGGCCATCGCCTTCCACTGCGGCCAGTAGGCCGCGGTGCGCTGGTCGAAGACGTTGGCACTGCCGCGCAGCGAGGCCGGGTCGTCGCCCGTGTTGTAGCGGGTGCGGGTGCCGGCCCGGCAGGCGTATTCCCATTCGGCCTCGGTCGGCAGGCGGTAGCGATGGCCTTCGGTGCGGCTCAGCCACGCGGCCAGGGCCTGCGCGTCGTTCCAGGTGACGTTGACCACCGGATGGTCGTCGCCCTGCGCAAAGCCGGGGTTGTTCCAGGCGTAGCGCGGGTCGCGGCCTTCGAAGGCATCGCCGCGCACGGTCTTGGCGGGGTCGTAGTCGACGCGCCAGCCATAGCCGCCGGTGCCATCGGCGATGGATTCGGGCACATAGCCCGAGCGTTCGAGGAAGCGGCGGAACTGGCCGACCGTGACCTCGTGCTGGCCCATCCAGAAGGCATGCGTGATGCGCACCTTGTGCACCGGGCCCTCGTCGCCCAACAGGGCAAAGCGCTCGGGCGGCAGCTGCGGAAAGTCCCGGGCCAGGGTGGCGGCCGGCTCCTCGCTGCCCATCAGGAACTCGCCCGCAGGGATGCGCACGAAGCGCATGCCCAGGCTGTTCGTCTGCACAGTGGGCGCACCGGCCGACGGCGGTGGCGTGGCAATGGGAAGCGCGCATCCGGCGATGGCCAGCGCGGCAGACACGATCCAGAGGCGGCGGCGGAAGTCCATCGGCCCATGCTAGCCAGGGCCCGGGCTGGCGCCAACTGGGCGAACGGCCAGGGCCGCGCAGCCTTGCATCGCGGCTCGCAGCAAGCCCTATGCATAATGCCCCGATGCATGGCCTGCGCAGTTCGTCCACGGTAGTCCGCCTCGTCCTGGCGTGGCTGCTGCTGACCTTGGGCGTGGCATTCGCATCGCCCTTGGTGGCACCGCAGGCCATGGAGCTGGTCTGTGCCCAGGGCGGCTCCGTCAAGCTCGTGGTCGTCGACGACGACGGCAAGGCGCAGGCGGCGGTCCACCACGGACTGGACTGCCCGCTGTGCCTGGCGAGCGGCCTGCCTCCCTCGGCCGACCTGCCGACGTTGCGCCAGCCCCAGCCGCTGGCGCACGCGCTTCACCCCATCGTTCGCGCGCGCATCGCCGCGCTGGTCGGGGCGCCGTTGCCGCCCCGAGGGCCGCCCTCCACCCTGCTGCCGACGGCCTGATCGCCGCACGTCGCATCGCCATCGGGCGGCGACGCCATGCGGCTTCAGGGGCCGGCTCGCCTCATTCACGCCTGCGCACGCGGCTCGTGCCGTGCGGTCCCGGAGGGCCGCGCGGCGGCCTATGGCGTCGGCCAGGCTCCACCGAACGACTGCCCTTCCCATGGACATTCCGCCTCCTGCGCCTTTGGTCTGTGTGCCATCGACTGCGCCTGCTCCCGCCTCGGCCGATGCGGCCGGCCCTGCCCCTTCGCGCCATGGCCGCCGACGCTTTCTTCGGGCCGGCCTGCTGGCCCCCGTCGGCCTGGCGCTGGCCGGTTGCGACGGTTTCCGACCGTCTCCCCTCGCGGTGAACGGTGTCGACATCACCGGCGCAGCCTATGCGCGTGACTTCCATCTTCGCGACCCCGATGGGCAGGAGCGAACGCTCGTCGACTTCCGCGGTCAGGCGGTGCTGATGTTCTTCGGCTTCACGCAGTGCCCGGATGTCTGTCCGACGGCGCTCACGCGCGCCGCACGCATCAAGGAGCTGCTGGGTCCGCAAGGCCCGCAACTGCAGGTGATCTTCGTCACCCTCGACCCCGAGCGCGACACGCCCGAGGTGCTCAAGGCCTATACCGCCGCCTTCGATGCGAGCTTCCTTGGTCTGTACACCGACGCCGAGGGCACGGCCCGGACCGCCAAGGACTTCCGCGTGTACTACCGCAAGGTGCCCACCGGCGCGTCCTACACCTTGGACCATTCGGCCTTCAGCTACCTGTACGACCCGCAGGGCCGCGTGCGCATCCTGCTGCGGCACGAGCAGAGCGCCGAGCAGTGCGCGGCGGACGTGCGGCAACTGTTGCCGAAGACGGCCTGAGCGCCTCCCCATCTCCTTCTTCCTCCCACCCACCCACTCATCCATCCATCAAGGAGCCTTCGCATGACTTCCCTCTTCCGCCCGCTCGCCCTGGGCGCCTTCCTGCTCGCAGCCGCCACCGCCCATGCCCAGGTCACCGTCAGGGACGCCTGGGTCCGCGCGACGGTGCCGCAGCAGAAGGCCACGGGCGCCTTCATGCAACTGCAGTCGCCGCAGGACGCCCGCCTGATTTCGGCCAGCTCGCCCCTGACGCCCACCGTCGAGGTGCACGAGATGGCCATGCAGGACAACGTGATGAGGATGCGCCAGGTCCAGGCTGTCGATCTGCCTGCCGGCAAGCCGGTGGAACTGAAGCCCGGCGGCTACCACGTGATGCTGATGGACCTGAAGCAGCAGGTGAAGGCGGGCGAGACCGTGCCGCTGAGCCTGGTCTTCGAGGGCAAGGACGGCAAGCGGCAGACCGTTCAGGTGCAGGCACCGGTGCGCCCGCTGAAGACCGAGGCGATGCCGATGACGCACGGCGAGCACAAGCACTGATCCAGGAAGCTCGCGGCCCGATCGACGGGCCGCACGCCACCCTGACCCATGCGCACACGTAACAGCCTTCCGCTTCGCATGCCCTTCCCGGGCAGGGCAGCGCGCTGGCTGCTGCTGGCGCACTGGCTGCTGCTTCTGCTGCCGATGTGGCCAGCCCTGGGCGGTCCGCAGGCCCAGGGTGCGCCCCTGCCGCCCGATGCCTTCATGGTCTGCACGGCTCAGGGCATGCAGGCGGTCCGCGCCGTACCGGGCGTCTCGGGCGAGCCCCGCACGCTCGATGCGCAGGAGGATGCCGCCGCGACGGGCGACGCGCCCGATGCCGCCTCCGCGTCCTATGGCTGCGCGCTCTGCCATGCGCGCGTCCTGATGCCCCTGCCGGTCTGGGCGCCCGGTCTGGCCTGGCGGGCGCTGCCCCTGCCGCAGCCCGTCCCACCCCTCTGCGTTCTTCTCGTTGCCGACGCGCCCTGGCGTCCGCTGCAGGCCCGCGCGCCACCGGCTCTCGCCGGATGACCCTGCGCCATTGACGTCCCGCGGCCGCCCTGGCCTGCGGGCTGGCGCCTGCGTGGGCGG
Source organism: Pseudacidovorax sp. NFM-22 (assembly GCF_021401245.1). Taxonomy (GTDB): domain Bacteria; phylum Pseudomonadota; class Gammaproteobacteria; order Burkholderiales; family Burkholderiaceae_C; genus Xenophilus. The sequence goes on along the minus strand of NZ_JACBFY010000007.1, from coordinate 192,016 downwards.
TGCACCGATGCGCCGCCGCGGATCCCCGTGTCCTTCGACGAGAACCATGTCCTCATTACGCCTTCCCTTTGCGCCCGCGCCGCTCGCGTGGGCGAGCCTCATCGCCCTGTCCCATGCCGCTCCTGCCCTTGCACAGAGCGAGACGACCGGCAGCCTTCCTCCCGTGCAGGTGCGCGACGCGCCCGCCCAGCCCAACGGCCGCCTTGCCCTGGACGTGCCGGCGACCACCGGCAGCCAACTGGGCCTCACGCCGCGCGAGACGCCTGCCACGGTCACCGTGGTGGATCGTGCCACCCTCGATGCCCGCGGTGTCACCAACACGCAGGAGGCGTTGCGCGCGATCCCGGGAGTCACCGCGCACGACGCGCCCGGCAACATCGGCGTGCAGTACCGCGGCTTCAGCGGTGCCTCGCTCACCCAGCTCTTCAATGGCATCAACGTGCAGTACACGATCGCCGCGCGGCCGGTGGACAGCTGGATCTACGACCGGGTCGAGGCCATCGGCGGTGCGTCCAGCTTCCTCTATGGCGCAGGCGGTGTGGGCGGCACCATAAACTACATCACCAAGCTTGCGACCCGGCACGACATCTCCGAGGCACAGCTGCGCCTCGGCAGCGACCGTCTGAAGGAAGCGTCGGTCGGCCTCAATCGCCGCATCGCAGGCGATGGCCTGGGCAGCGGCGACCATTACCTGCGCATCGACCTCAACCGCCGCCACGGCGATGGCTGGACCGATGGCACGCGCAAGGACGCGACCCAGTTGGCGGCCTCGCTGCTCTCGGACTTCGGCGGTGGCCTGAGCCACACGCTGGCCTACGAATACCAGAAGGAATACGTGGACCGGCCCTACTGGGGAACGCCGCTGATGCAGCCGCTGGCAGGCACCGCGCGCATCGACCCTGGCACGCGGACCAAGAACTACAACAGCGCCGACGGCATCTACGCCCAGCGCGTGCAGTGGCTGCGCTCGCTCACCGACTGGCGCGTGAGCGATGCGCTGCAACTGCGCAACACCTTCTACGTCTACGACGCGTTGCGCGACTACCGCAACGTCGAGAGCTACACCTTCAACCGGAGCAACACGGCGGTCACGCGCTCGGCCACGCTGCTGCAGCGGCACGACCAGCGGATGGTGGGCAACCGCATCGACGGCAGCTACCAGGGCCGGCTGGCCGGGCTGCGCAGCGACTGGTCCTTCGGGCTGGACGTGAGCCTGAACCGCCAGACGCGCTTCCCCAACAGCCTGTCGGCCACGGTCAGCACGGTCAACCCGTACGTCTTCACCACCGAGCCCTTCTTCACCATCCGCGGCATGACGCCGGGCTTCCGGCCCGACCGGGAGAACAAGGTGCGCACGGTGGCAGCCTTTGCCGAGAACCGCACCTTCCTCACGCCTTCGCTCAGCCTGGTGACGGCCTTGCGCCACGAGCGCATCGACCTGGACCTGATCAATCGCCGTGAGGTGACCGCGGCCAGTCCGGCCACCTACTCGCGTGGCTACAACCCCACCACCGGCCGCGCCGGCCTGGTGTGGGACGTGGCGCCAGGCGCCAACCTGTATGCGCAGTACGCGACGGCGGCGGACCCGCCGGCTGGCGTGCTGAGTACCGCCAGCTTCGCCAATGTGCGCGACAACAGCGAGCTCACGACGGGCCGCCAGGTCGAGCTGGGCAGCAAGCTGGACTTCTGGCAGGGCAAGGGCACGGCGACGCTGGCGGTCTATGACATCGTGCGCAAGAACATCGCGACGCAGGATCCGGCCAACAGCAGCCTGACCGTGCTCGTGGGCCAGCAGTCGTCCCGCGGCGGCGAGATCGCCGTGGGCCTGCAGCCCACGCGGGACTGGTCGGTGCAGGCCAACTGGAGCTACTCCCGCGCGCGATACGACGCGTACAGGCAGGGCGGCGTGGACTATGCGGGCAAGACGCCCACCAACACCCCGCGCACGGTGGCCAACCTCTGGACGTCCTGTGCCTTTGCGCCCCAGTGGCAGGCGAGCATCGGCATCCGTCGGGTCGGTGCCGTGTATGGCGACGCGGCCAACACCCTGCGCTGGCCGGCCTACACGCTGCTGGACCTGGGCCTGAGCTACCAGGTGCACCGCAACGCCGAGCTGACGCTGCGCCTGCGCAATGCCACCGACCGGGTCTATGCCGCCAACCTGACCGGCACCATGGCCTACCTGGGCGAGCCGCGCACTGCCGACCTGACGCTGCGCGTCGGCTTCTGAGCGGGGGCCCGCCATGCGAGTGCGCTTCAAGCGCTGGCTCTTTCTCGTCCACCGCTGGATGGGCGTGGGGCTGTGCGCCTTCTTCGCGATGTGGTTCGTCTCGGGCGTGGTGATGATGTACGTGGGCTATCCCAAGCTCACGTCCGCCGAACGTCTGGCGCACCTGCCGCCTCTGGGCGACGGGGCCGGACTGCTGGGCCCGCGCGAGGCGCTGGACAGGGCGGGCGTCGCCGGCCCCCTGCGCGAACTGCGGCTGGCCGCCGGCCGCGCAGGTCGGCCGGTGTACCTGGCGGTGCCGCAGACCACGGCCACGGCGGCTGAGGGTCGGCGACGTGCGGCGCCCGGGGCCGGCACCGTGGTGATCGATGCGCGCAGCGGTCAGCGGCTGCCCGCGGCCGACGTGGCCGCGGCCCTGGCCAGCGCCACCGCCTTCGGCGCGCCGGCCGGCGCGGACGCACCCCTGCCCCGGCACATCGGCCTGGTGCAGGAAGACGCCTTCACGCATTCCCGCGCGCTCGATGCACACCGGCCGCTGCACCAGGTGCAACTGGGCGATGTCGATGACACGCGGCTGTACGTCTCGAGCCTGACCGGCGAGGTGGTGCGCGATGCGACGCGTACCGAGCGTCTGTGGAACTACGCCGGTGCCTGGATCCACTGGCTCTACCCCTTCCGCGGCGGGGTGCTCGATGCGTGGTGGGCCGACATCGTGAACTGGCTGTCCATCGCGGGCATCGGGCTCGTGTTGGCCGGCATGGGGGTGGGCCTGTTGCGCTGGCGCTTCGGCCGGCCCTACAAGAGCGGCTCGCGCTCGCCCTACGGCGGGCGGGCCATGCGCTGGCATCACATCGGCGGACTGCTGTTCGGCGCCGTGACGCTCACCTGGATCTTCAGCGGGCTGATGTCGATGAACCCCTGGCGGCTCTTCGACACCGGTGCCGCACCCCTGCGGGTGCAGGCACTGCAGGGCATCGGGCTGCAGCCGGCACCGGGCGAGGCCGCCCCGGCTGCGCTGCTCGCGGCCGCCGGTGCCGGGACGCGGGAGCTGCGCTGGACGCCGGTGCTGGGCACGCCCGTCGTCCAGGCCCACGGGGCGTTGGGTGCGCCGAGGCTGCTGAAGGCGGTCGATGCGTCTTCCCATGTCGTCGACGAAGTTCGGCTGCATGCCGCCATCGCCGGCCTGCTGCCGGCGCCCCTGTTTCGTGTCGAGCGCCTGCAGGCCTACGACTTCCACTACTACGACCGCGCGGCCCACACGATGACCGGCGGCGCCGAGCGCCCGCTGCCCGTGCTGCGCGCCGTGTTCGGCGATGCGCAGCACAGCTGGGTGCACATCGACCCGGCCACCGGTGCCGTGCTCGGCCGCAGCGACAGCGGCCGACGCGCCAGCCGCTGGCTGTTCGCGCTGCTGCACAGCTGGGACTGGCTGCCCCTGCTGGACCGCCGGCCGCTGTGGGACGTGCTGCTGGTGGCGCTGAGCCTGGGTGGCGCCCTGGTGAGCGTGACGGGCGTGGTGATCGGCTGGCGACGGCTCGGGACCAAGGTCCGCGCTGCTCGGGCGAGCCGCAGGGACAGCCCTTCGGACTTCATGGTGAGGTGATGGGCAGGGTTCGGGACAAAGCCCTGGCGTCGGAACACAAGGATTCAGTGCGCACCCGGCCGACGCCGAGCCAATAGCAACAGCATGGGCGGCCGGAGGCAAGACCTGGGAAGGTCCGTCAGAACGTCCAGCGGGCGCTGACGCGCGCGCTGCGCGGCTCCATCGGATGGATGTGCCGGCCTTCGATGCCACTTCCGCAGACGCCCTGGGCGACCTCGCCCGCGGTGCACGAGGCATAGAGGTATTCGATGTCGTTGCCCTTGCGCCCGGCGATGTTGAACACGTCGAGGCCCAGCGTCAGGTGGCGGTTCACCGCGTAACGCGTCCCAAGGTTCACCAGTGTCGTCGACCTGGATCGGACGTTGTCCAGCGTGTCCAGCGCGCGCGGGCCCAGGTAGCGCAGGCGCAGGGATGCGGTGAGCGGGCCATCGGTGTAGGTCACGCCGGCAGCCAGAACCCGCTCCACGGCGTTGTCGATGTAATTGCCTTCACCCTCCGGCGCCGCGCCACGGAAGCGGGCACGCGAGAGCGCGGCGTCGGCCTCCAGCCGCCAGCGCCGGTCGAGCTTCCAGCGCAGCGTGGCCTCGATGCCTCGCCGGCTGCTGGCGCGCCCGGGCTCGGTACTGCCGGCATCGCCGACATAGACCAGCTCGGAGTCCAGCCGCAGTTGCCAGAGCGCGACCGTGGCCGTGAAGTCCTCATCGGGCTGGAAGCGCCAGCCGACCTCGGCGCCACGGCCCTTGACCAGCGCCGGCACGCGGTCCGCGGGCAGGCCGCTTTGCGGATCGAGCTGGATGGTGGCGCCGCGCACGTCATTGCTATGGAAGCCGACGCCGGCATTGAGGTACAGCTCGTGCGCGGGCGTGACGGTGAAGGCCAGCCCGGCCTTCGGACTTGCGAGCGAGTCGTGGCCGCGGCCACTGTTCACCGGGCCGTAGACAGGCTCGCGGCCATCGACCGTGTAGCGCAGCAGGTCGCCGCGCAGGCCGACGTAGCCCCGCAGCCGCTCGGTGACGTTCACCAGTTGCTGCCCGTAGACGGACACCAGGTCCTGCGACACCTTGTCGTTGCGCACGGTCGACGTTCGTTGCCGCGCGACGGTGTCGTACAGGCCGACTTCTCCGATGCGGTCGCCGCGCCATTGCGCGCCGAAGCTCAGGATGCCGTCGAGCCCGCCCAGGCGGTTGGGCATGCTGTGCGAGGCCTGCGCACCGAAGATGTGCCGCCGATCGGTCTGCTCGAACTGGTCGCCCGTGTCGGGCCTGTCCAGGAAGTAGGTGAAGTCGGAAAACAGGTCGAAGCGGTAGTCGATGGCATAGGCGCTGATCTGCGTATTGCCCTGCGGGCCGTTGTCGAACCACTTGCCCGACAGGCTGAGGCGGCGGGTCTTGCCGCCATCCGTGGTGTTGAGCGAGCCGAAGCGCGACAGCTCGCCGTTGTCCACCAGCCGCTGTGGGATCTGGTCTGTCGAGTTCCAGCGGCTCTGGTAGGCCATGCCGGTGAGGCTGAAGCCGCGGGACGGCGAGCCCTGCGAGTAGCGGACCACGGCGTTGGCCTTGCGCAGCCGCTCGGGCGTGTCCCAGGGGCCGTCGTTGCCCTCCAGTTCCACGGCGCCGAGCCAGGTCTGGTCCCCAACGGTGCGCGAGCCTGCGGCCAGCAACCGTCGAAAGTTGTTCTTGCCGAGCGTGAGTTCGGCGAACGGCGCATCGAGCGCGCCGACGTAGTCCAGGGAAGCGCTGCCGGCCAGCGAGAAGTCGCCGCTGTCCGCGAAGTAGGGTCCCTTGCGGTACCGCACGCCGGACACGAGATCGGGAATCAGGAAGTTGAGGTCCGCAAAGCCCTGGCCGTGGCCATGCGTGGGCATGTTGACGGGCATGCCATCGACCGTCACTGCGAAATCCGTACCGTGGTCGAGGTTGAAGCCGCGCAGGAAATACTGGTTGGCCTTGCCGTCGCCGGAGTGCTGGGTGGCGACCACCCCGGGCACGGCTTCCACGATGTCGCCCGGCCGAAGCTTGGGACGGGCCTGGAACGACGCCTTCTCGGCCGCACCTTCGCTGGCGGAGTCGGCCGTACCGATCGTGGCGTCGCGCGGGCCGCGCACCGACACCTCCGGCAGGTGGCCGTCCTGGCTCCAGGCCGGTACGCTGGTGATGAGGGCTGCAGCGAGCAGGCCGGGGGATCGGCGATTGGCGATGCGCACGGCGTTTCCTTGTCGTATGAACAATTTCCAATTATTCATACCATGTGAGCCCGACCCCATACGCCAAATGGCGCAGCCGCTCAGTTCACGGGCTTGAAGTGCCGGTGCGGCTTGCTGGCGCCGTGGCTGTGCTGGTCGCCCGCGTCGAGCGGCACCAGGTGCACATTGCCGTGACGCACGCCCCGCAGCGCGATCAGCTGCTCGGCACAGGCCTGCACGGTGGCCGTGGGGCCGCGCAGCACGACCGTTTCGAGGCAGTGGTCGTGATCCAGGTGGGTATGCAGGCTGGTGATGACCAGGTCGTGATGGTCATGCTGCAGATCCATCACGCGAGCCGTGACGGTGTGCTCGTGGTGGTCGTAGACGTAGCTGACGTTCGCCACGCACCACGAGGGTCGCCCGCTGGGCGCAGGCTGCGCGAGCGTCGCGCTGCCGAGGCGAAAGCGGATCAGATCGCGGAAGGCCTCCGACCGGTTGCCGTAGCCCTTCGCCGCGATGAATGCATCGAATTGCTGGGCGAGTTCATCGTCGAGAGAGATCGTGAAGCGTTCCATGGAGGCGCGGGTGTTGAGCCAGCGCATCATAGTGTTGGGCATTCGCCGATCGCCCCTTGCGCGGGTCGATGCGAGCCGGTGAGCCCGTGCGCCCAGTGCTTGGCCTGCCCTGTGCGCATTGAAGGTTCGAGGGGATCCGGCACTCGCGCGCCATGCGCGGCGGGCAGAGCGCCGAGGAGCCGGCCGTGACCGCTTTCCGTCGCGGCGCGCGCGATCATCAGGTCGCCGGGCGTTGTGCCGTCCGGACTGACAGCTGCGGACTACCGCTCGGTCAGCGCCAGTGGCCGGAGTCGAAGACCACCAGTCGCTCCGTCCGACCGGCCATGAAGGCCTTCATCTCCTGGTGCACGGCGCTGACCTGGTAGCGCTCGTGGGCCGCCTCGTCGTCGAAGCAGGCAATCACCGCATGGCTGAAGCCTTGCGCGCGGCTGGCCTCGTTGGGCGCGTAGAGGTAGCTCACCAGGCCGGGTGAGCCCGCGCGGATCTGCGCCGCGTAGTCCTGCACGCGCTGGTGGAAGGCGTCATCGGTGCCCGGCTTGAAGGCCATCAGGACGGCATGGATGAACATGGCTCAGCCCCTCTTGCCCGCTTCGGCCGGATTGCGCCCGCCCAGGCGGTTCCAGCCCTGCACCGCCAGGCCCACCAGCCCTTCGCGGAAGAGCAGCACGCAGGCGATGAAGATGACGCCCTGCACGATCAGCACCCACGAGCCGAGCGGCGCCAGGTAGTTCTGCAGGGTGACGAAGGTCAGCGCGCCGACGATGGGCCCCAGCAGGGTGCCGATGCCGCCCAGCAGGCTCATCAGCACCACTTCGCCGGACGCATGCCAGTGCACGTCGGTGAGCGAGGCCACGCCGAACACCAGCACCTTCATCGAGCCGGCCAGGCCCGCCAGCCCGGCAGACAGCGCGAAGGCCTGGAGCTTGTAGCGCGAGGTGCCGTAGCCCAGCGAGCGGGCGCGCTGTTCGTTGTCGCGCACCGCGCGGATCACCTCGCCGAAGGGCGACTGGAGGATGCGCACCACGAACAGGTAGGCCGCCAGGAAGACGGCCAGCACCACGTAGTACATGACCATCGAGTTGCCCAGGTCGAACAGGCCGAAGAGCCGGCCGCGCGGCACGTTCTGCAGGCCATCCTCGCCCCCGGTGAAGCCCGCCTGCACGGCCACGAAGTACACCACCTGCGACAGCGCCAGCGTGATCATGGAGAAGTAGATGCCCTGCCGGCGGATGGCCAGCGCGCCGAACACCAGCCCCAGCAGCACGCCCGTGGCCGTGCCGGCCAGCAGGCCCAGTTCGGGTGTGAGCGCCCAGACCTTCATGGCCATGCCGGTCGAATAGGCCGCGGCGCCGAAGAAGGCCGCGTGACCGAAGGACAGCAGGCCGACGTAGCCCAGCAGCAGGTTGAAGGCCGCCGCGAACAGCGCGAAGCACAGCACCTTCATCAGGAAGGTGGGGTAGAGCACCAGCGGCGCCACCAGCGCCAGGGCCAGCAGCAGCCACCAGCCCAGCACCTGGTACCTGCGCGCCAGTCGCAAGGTGACGCGGGTGGCCTCGGCCGCCACGGTGTTCTGCACCTGCAATGGCCGGCCGAACAGGCCCGAAGGCTTGACCAGCAGCACGATGGCCATGATCACGAAGATCACGAAGTTCGACGCCTCGGGATAGACGACCTTGGTGAGCCCCTCGATCACGCCCAGGCCAAGGCCGCTCACGATGGCGCCGCCGATCGAGCCCATGCCACCGATGACCACCACCGCGAACACCACGACCACCAGGTTGGAGCCCATGAGCGGGCTGACCTGGTAGATGGGCGCGGCCACCACGCCGGCGATGGCCGCCAGCGCGACGCCCAGGGCATAGGTCAGCGTGATGTAGCGCGGCACGTTGATGCCGAAGGACTTGACCGTCGCGGGGTTCTCGGTGGCGGCGCGCAGTACCGCGCCCAGCCGCGTGCGCTCCATCAGCAGCCAGACGCCCACGCACACCACCAGCGAGACGACGATGGCCCAGGTGCGGTACAGCGGCAGGAACATGAAGCCGAGGTCGATGCCGCCCAGCAGCTGCTCCGGGATGGCATAGGGCAGGCCCGAGACGCCATAGGCCTGCCGGAACGCGCCCTCGATGCACAGCGCCAGCCCGAAGGTCAGCAGCAGGCCGTAGAGGTGGTCCATCTTGTAGGTGCGCGCGATGATGGTCTTCTCCAGCACCACGGCGAGCACGGCCATGATGAGCGGCGCCAGCACCAGCGCGCCCCAGTAGCCGATGCCCAGGTAGTTCAGCAGCATCCAGGCGACGAAGGCGCCGGCCGTGTACTGCGCGCCGTGCGCGAAGTTGATGATGTTGAGCAACCCGAAGATGACGGCCAGGCCGATGGACAGCGTGGCATAGAAGGCGCCGTTGATCAGCCCCAGCAGCAGCTGGCTCAGCAGCGCGGAAGACGGGATCCCGAAGATGTCGAACATGGTGTGGTTTCCTGCTGCTGCGTCAGACGCCGAGCTGGCGCCGGATGCGCTCGGGCTGCGCCGCGGCTTCGGCGGCGCTCAGGTGGTCGACCACGACACCGTGGTCCATGATGTAGAGGCGGTCCGCCACCGACGAGGCGAAGTGGAAGTTCTGCTCCACCAGCACGATGGTGAAGCCGCGCTGCTTGAGGGCGCGGATGGCGGTGGCGATCTGCTTGACGATCACCGGCGCCAGGCCCTCGGTGGGCTCGTCCAGCAGCAGCATGCGCGCGCCGGTGCGCAGGATGCGGCCGATGGCCAGCATCTGCTGCTCGCCGCCCGACAGGTTGCCGCCGGTGCTGCCGGCCCGCTCCTTCAGGTTGGGAAAGAGCGCATGGATCTCGTCCACGCCGAGGCCGCCCGGCGCAAGCACCGGCGGCAGCATCAGGTTCTCGGTCACCGTCAGGCTGCGGAACACCGCCCGTTCCTCCGGGCAGTAGGCCAGCCCCAGGCGCGGGATGCGGTGGTCGGCCATCGCGATGGTCTCGGTGCCGTCGAACACGACGGAGCCGGTGCGCCGCTCGATCATGCCCATCAGGGCGCGCAGCGTGGTCGTCTTGCCGGCGCCGTTGCGCCCGAGGATGGTCACCAGTTCGCCCTGGCGCACTTCGAGGTTCACGCCCTGCAGGATGTGCGACTCGCCGTACCAGGCGTGCAGGTTGCTGATCTGGAGCATCACGCGGTCTCCTGCGTAGGTTCGACGCCCATGTACGCGGTGATGACGCGCTCGTCGGTCGAGACGCGCCGGTAGTCGCCTTCGGCCAGGATGCTGCCGCGCGCCAGGACGGTGATCGCGTGGCACAGCTCGGACACCACCGACAGGTTGTGCTCCACCATCAGCACTGTCCGTTGGGCCGACACGCGCCGGATCAATGCGGTGATGCGGGCGACGTCCTCCTGGCCCAGTCCCGCCATGGGCTCGTCGAGCAGCAGCATGCGCGGGTCCAGCGCCAGCGTCATGGCGATCTCCAGCGCGCGCTTGCGGCCGTAGGGCAGTTGCGCGGCGCGGGTGCCGGCATCGGCCTCCAGGCCCACCTCGCCCAGCAGCCGCAGTGCCTCGCCGTCCAGGTGGGCCATGGCGCGGGCGGGCCGCCAGAACCGCGGGCCCAGGCCGGTGCGCTGCAGCAGCGCGACGCGCACGTTCTGCAGGGCCGTGAGGCCCAGGAAAACGGCCGAGATCTGGAAGGAGCGCACGAGCCCCAGCCGCGCCACGGCCTCCTGCTGCAGCCGGGTGACGTCGCGGCCGAAGTAGGCGATGCGGCCGGCGTCAGGCTGCAGCACCTTGGTCAGCAGGTTGAAACAGGTGGTCTTGCCGGCCCCGTTGGGGCCGATCAGCGCGTGGATGGTGCCCTCGCGCACGGTCAGCGACACGTTGTCGACGGCCTTGAAGCCGCCGAAGCGCTTGGTGAGCCCCTCGCAGGCCAGGGCGATGCGTTCAGCCATGCGGTCTCCTCACATGCGGGCGAGCATGCCGCCGTCGATGGCCACCACCTGGCCGTTGATGAAGGCACCGGCGCGGCCGGCAAAGGCCACGACCAGCGGGGCGATGTCCTCGGGTTCGGCCCAGCGCCCGGCGGGCACGGACTGCTCGATGAAAGCCTGGAAGCCCTCTCGCGCCTGCAGTGCCGAGGTGAAGCGCGTCTTGACGAAGCCGGGGGCCAGCGCGTTGCAGGTGATGCCGTGGGGGCCGTATTCGACGGCGATGGCCCGCGTGAGGGCGGCCAGCGCGCCCTTGGCCGTGGCGTAGGCGGCGATGCCCGGCATGGTGGCCTGGCCCGCCACCGACGACATGTTGACCACCGTGCCGCGGCCGGCGGCCACCATGCCGGGCAGCACGGCATGGCAGCAGTTGAAGGCGCCTTCCACGTGCACCGCCTGGATCTGCTTCCACTCGTCGAGCGACATCTCGACCAGCGGCTTGCGGTTCTGGTTGCCGGCGTTGTTGACCAGGATGTCGGGCGCCCAGCCGGTCGCCTGCAGCTGCGCGACTTCGGCATGCACGGCCTCGCTGTCCGTCACGCTGAAGACGGCGCCGCGTGCCTCGATGCCGGCGGCCTGCAGCTGGGCGACGGCGGCGGCGCAGGCATCGGCGGCCAGGTCGTTGACGACGACGCGGGCGCCCGCGCCCCCGAGGCTGCGCGCAATGGCGAAGCCCAGGCCCGACGCGGCACCGGTCACGAGCGCGGTGCGGCCGGCAAGGCCGAAGGTCTCGGCCAGGAAGGCTGTATTCAAGCTTGTCTCCTCGTTCGAATGGCGGCAGTGGGCGCCGTCCGCAGGGCGTTGCGCCACTTGCCAAATCAGTAAAAGTCTCGTTTTATGAGACTTGACACGATTTGTACTATACGAAAGAATTTTTGGGCCATCCAAGCTTTCGACGCCCGGGGAAACCCGGCCCACCCTCCAAGGAGACATCCGTCATGGCGCTAGAAACACCCGGCGAGGCCGGGGCCCACCTGCTCGGCCCGCTGGCCTCCCATTACCTCGACGTGGAGGCCCTGCCGTGGAAGCCGACACAGGTGCCCGGCATCGACATCAAGGTGCTCGTGCAGGACAAGGAGACGGGTCTGCTCACGGCCCTCTTCCGCTGGCAGCCGGGCACCGAGCTGCCCATGCACGAGCATGTGGAGATCGAGCAGAGCTACATCCTCGAAGGATCGATCGTGGACGCCGAGGGCGAGGCCCGCGCCGGCGGCTATGTCTGGCGTCCGCGGGGCAACCGCCATGTGGCCCGTTCGCCCCATGGCGCGCTGGTGCTGTCCTTCTTCCTCAAGCCCAACGTGTTCATCGACCAGTTCGCCGGCCAGAAGCTGGAATAGCGCGGCCCACCGCCCGCCTTGCATCCCATACCGACAACAGGAGACAACCCATGAAGAAGCATCCCACCCTCGCCTGCGCCGCCGCAGGCCTGATGAGCCTGGCCCTGGCCGGCGCCGTCCATGCGCAGACGGTGTCCAACGACGTCGTCAAGATCGGCCTGCTGAACGACCAGTCGGGCCTGTTTGCCGACATGTCCGGCAAGATGTCCATCGAGGCCGTGAAGATGGCCATCGACGATTTCGGCGGCAAGGTGCTGGGCAAGCCGATCCAGCTCGTGTCGGCCGACCACCAGAACAAGGTGGACATCGGCCTGGCCATCGCCCGCAAGTGGTACGAGCAGGAAGGCGTGGACATGATCCTGGACGTGCCCAATTCGGCGATCGCGCTGGGCGTGCAGGAGCTGACCAAGCAGATGAACCGCGTTGCCATCTTCACCAGCCCCGGCACCTCCGATCTCACCGGCAAGGCCTGCTCGCCCAACGGCGTGCACTGGACCTACGACACCTATGCCTATGCCTCCGGCGCGGCCTCGGGCGTGATGGCCGAGGGCGGCAAGAGCTGGTTCTTCATCACGTCCGACTACGCCTTCGGGCATGCGCTGGAGCGCGACGCCTCCGCCGTCGTCAAGGCGCAGGGCGGCCAGGTGCTCGGGGCCATCCGGCATCCCATCGGCAGCTCGGACTTCTCGTCCTACCTGGTGCAGGCGCAGGCCAGCAAGGCGCAGGTGATCGGCCTGGCCAACGGCAGCGCCGACACCATCAACACCATGAAGCAGGCGCGCGAGTTCGGCATCGGCACCGGCAAGCAGCGCATCGCGGCGCTCTACATGGGCATCAACGACGTGCACAGCATGGGCCTGGCCATCGGCCAGGACATCAACCTGGTGGAGGCCTTCTACTGGGACCAGAGCCCCGAGAGCCGGCAGTGGTCCGAACGCTTCTACAAGGTCGCGGGCCGCATGCCCTCGGGCGTGCAGGCGAGCAACTACGCGGCCACGCTGCATTACCTCAAGGCCGTGCAGGCGGCCGGCACCGACGAGGCCGGCGCGGTCATGAAGAAGATGCACGAGATGAAGATCAACGACCTGATGACCAAGGACGGCACCATCCGCGAGGACGGCCGCGTGATGCGCGACCTGTACCTCTACAAGATCAAGAAGCCGTCCGAGTCCAAGCGCCCGTGGGACTACTACACGGTGGTGCGCACCATCCCCGCGCAGCAGGCCTTCAAGGCGCCGGACCCGGCCTGCCCGCTGGTCAAGAAGTAAGCAGCGCCACACTGCGGCGGTGGCCCCGCGCGGGCCTGCCCAAGAAGACCCGCGCGATAAACTGCCGCCGCACCTGGAGAGCCCCGCCCCCGATGTCCCACAGCGATCCTGACGAGTCCACCGACGCGGCCGGCGCCCGCGGCAGCGGCACGCCCGATGGCAGCCTGGACAAGATGCTCAGCATCCTGAACCTCTTCACCGAGGACAACAGCGCCATCACCCAGGAGGACATCGTGGCGCGCATCGGCTGCTCGCGCGCCACGGCCTATCGCTACCTGAAGTCGCTTTCCACCGCGGGCCTGATCAGCCCGGTGCACGGCGGGGCCTACGTGGTGGGCTCGCGCATCATCGAGCTCGACCGGCTGCTGCGGCTGCGCGACCCGATCCTGCTGGCGGCCCGGGACGTCATGGCCACGCTGGCGCGCGAGCAGAAGGTCAACGTCATGCTCTGCGCCTACTACGGCGACAAGGTGATGTGCGCCGACACCGAGTGGCCCGACACCAGCTACACCTCCAGCTACGAGCGCGGCAAGCCGATGCCGATGTTCCTGGGCGCCACGGCCAAGGCCATCCTGGCCCACCTCACGCCCTACCAGCTGCGCAACCTGATGCTGTGGCACCCCGCCGAGATCCGGGCGGCAGGTCTGGGCGACAACTGGGACGAGTTCCGCGCCAACATGCGCCGCGTGCGCAAGGAGGGCGTGGTCGTCTCGCACGGCGAGATCGACAAGGGCCTGATCGGCGTGGGCGCGCCCATCTTCAGCGCCGAGAAGAAGGTGCTGGGCAGCCTGGTCGCCATCGTGCCGGCCAAGGGCCGGGCGGCCAGCGCGGCGGCACTGGAGCGTCTGCGCGGCGCGGTGCAGCAGGCTGCGCAGGCCCTCACGGACAAGCTGCGCGCCGGGCAGCGCGACGCTCCGCCTGCGCGCGCCTCGCGGCCGCGGCGCATCGAGGGCTGACCTCGCAGCCCGCGGCCCGCGGTGCGCGCCGGGCCGGTCAACCCTTCTCGTCGGGCGCACTGGCACTGGCACCGTCGCGCTCGTGCGCGAAGATGCTGGCCGTGCGCCGGTAGTGCTCCGCCAGCAGCGCCCGCGCCTGTTCCAGTTCGCCCTGCATGACGGCGTCGAAGATGGCGCGGTGCTCGTCCTGCTCGTTGCGCCGCTTGTAGGCCACGCGGGCCGCGAGCTGACGGAAGCGGTAGGCCTGGTCGTAGAGCTGTTCGCAGAAGCCCAGCAGCAGCGCTGAGCCGCAGCCGGCCAGCAGCGCGCGATGGAAGGCGCGGTGCTGGCGCTCCCATTCCGGGTTCTCGGCATAGGCGTCGTCGGAAATCGAGCGCGGCGTGCGCGACAGTCGATGGAAGGCCAGCACCAGCGGCTCTTCCCATTCCGGACCGCGGCGGTCGAAGGCTTGGCCGATGGCCATCGACTCCACCGCCACCCGTGTGTTCACCAGGTCTTCCAGCTGTGCCTGCGTGGCCTGGGCCACGGCAAAGCCACGCTGGTCGTTGTGCACCACCCATTCCTCGCTGGCCAGGCGGTTGAGCGCCTCCCGCAGCGGACTCGCGCCCACTTGGTAGCGCTCGCGCAGCTCGTGCATCAGCAGCTTGCGCCCGGGCTGCCAGTGGCCCGCCAGCACATCGGCACGCAGGCGCTCGTAGGTCTGGCGTGCCAGGGTGGGCGACGAGGCATCGGCGACGGCGGCCAGCCCTGGGAGAATCCCTGGTTCCGTTTTTATCGACAAAACATCCTCTTGATAATTAATATCGTCAAACACCACTCAACAAGGGTTTGTCGAAATTATGTCCAGATATGCGCGCGTGACGCCACCAGGGCGCCCCACCCAATGGGCCGTGGAGCGCGGAGGCGAGTTGTGGGGCCTGGGTGACCAGGTGCCGGCCGGGGTGAACGACAGCGCCTGGCTCGACCTGATGGCCCACGGCCCGAGCGCCCGGCAGCTGGAGCAGGCCACGCCGCTCGCGCCCGATGCCGTGCGCTGGGAACTGCCCGTCGCCCGTCCCGGCAAGGTGATCTGCCTGGGCCTCAACTACGCCGCCCACGCGGCCGAGGGCGGCAATGCGGCCCCCGAATACCCCAGCTTCTTCATGCGCGGCGCCAGCTCGCTGATCGCCCATGGCGCGCCGCTGGTGCGGCCCCGGGTGTCCGACAAGCTGGACTTCGAGGCCGAGCTCGCGGTGGTGATCGGCCGCCGCGCCCGGCACCTCTCCGAGGCCGATGCCCTGTCGGCCGTGGCGGGCTACGCCTGCTTCAACGACGGCACGCTGCGCGACTACCAGCGCCGCACCGCCCAGTGGACCATCGGCAAGAACTTCGACGGCACCGGCGCCTTTGGCCCCTGGCTGGTGCCGGCGGCCGACCTGCCGCCCGGCGCGGCGGGCCTGAAGATCGAGTCGCGCCTGAACGGCCGCGTGATGCAGAGCGACGACACCGGCCACATGATCGTCACCGTGGCCCGCGCGCTGGTGCTGCTGAGCGAAGTGCTCACGCTGGAGCCGGGCGACGTCATCGCCATGGGCACGCCCTCGGGCGTCGGCTATGCGCGCACGCCGCCGGTGTGGATGCAGCCGGGCGACCGCATCGAGATCGAGATCGAGGGCGTGGGCCTGCTGGCCAACCCCGTGGTGCAGGAGGAAGGCTGAGATGGACCCCGTCATCACCCGTCTGCCCGACGACTTCCGCTGGCCGGGCGGCCACCGGCTCGCGGTCATCTTCAACATCGCCTACGAGGCCTGGTCGGACGGCCAGGCGCCGGGCATCGGGCCCATGGGCAATGTGCTCAAGCCGGGCTTCTTCGACACCAATGCCCACTCCTGGGCCAGCTTCGGCCTGGTGCGTGGCATCCATCGGCTGCTGGGCATCGCGCAGAAGCACGGGGTGCGCACCAGCGTGATGGTCAACGGCGTCATCTGCGAACGCGATCCGGCCACGGTGCGTAAGCTGGCAGAGCTCGGCCATGAGGTCATCAACCACTCGTGGGGCATGGACGTGATCCCGGTCTACTTCGACGAGGCCGGCGAGCGCGCCAACCTGACGCGCAACCACGACTTGCTGACGGCCACGGCCGGCGTGGCGCCCATCGGCTGGATCAGTCCGCGCGGCACCGGCAGCCCCATCAGCTCGCGCCTGCTGGCCGAGGCGGGCTACCTGCACCATGGCGACGTCAACGACGACGACCGGCCTTACGTGATGGACTTCGGCGGCAAGCGCATCGTGGGCATCCCGCTCACCATGGACGTGAACGACCTGCCCACCTGCATCCGCTACGGCCAGGGGCCGCGCCACATGCTGGACACCTTCGAGGACACCTTCGCCGCCATGCGCGCCGAGCCCGTGCCGCTGATGCTGGACGTGACGGCCCACACCCACGTGATGGGCCGGCCCTCCGGCGCCTGGGTCTACGACGAGATCATGGCCCGCGTGAAGCAGGCCGGCGACGTGTGGATCTGCACCCGCGAGGAGATGGCGCGCCACGTGCTCGCGTCGATCTGAGCCGCCGGGCTGCAGTGCAGCCCCTCGGTCCGAGCCGCCGCAGAAGCGGCCGGGCCTTCCCAGGAGACAAAGACATGGCATCCAAGCTCTGGCGGCGCCTGCTGCCCGCCCTCGCCCTCGCGGCCTTGCCGCTGGCGGCAGCGGCGCAGGACAAATGGCCCACCCGGCCCGTGCGCTTCGTGGTCGCCTTCGCACCGGCCGGCCCGGCGGACATCATTGCCCGGCTGCTGGCGCACCGGCTGGCCCAGCCCCTGGGCCAGAGCGTGGTGGTGGAGAACAAGCCCGGCGCCGGCGGCAGCGTGGCCTCGGCCCTGGTCGCACGCGCGGAGCCCGATGGCTACACCCTGCTGATCAACACCAGCTCCTATGCCGTCAACCCGTCGATGCAGCGGCAGCTGGGCTTCGACGCCAGGTCCGACCTCACGCTCGCGGCCCTGGTGGCGGCCAGCCCCAACCTGATCGTCACGGCGCCCAACCTCAAGGCCCGCACGCTGCAGGAGGTGGTGGCCGATGCCAAGGGGGGCAGCTACAACTACGGCACGGCCGGTGCCGGCACCACGCCGCACCTGACGGCCGAGTACCTGTTCAAGGTGCTGGCCAAGGTGCCGGTGACGCACGTGCCCTACCAGGGCGCGGCCCCGGCACTCAATGCCGCGATGAGCGGCCAGACGCAGCTGGCCAGCGTGGCGCTGCCGGCGGCGGTGGAGCTGGTCAAGTCCGGCCGCGTGCACGGGCTGGTGGTGACGGGCGCGCAGCGCTCGCCCGCGCTGCCGGACGTGCCGACGGTGGCGGAGTCGGGCTTTCCGGGCTTCGAGGACGTGACATGGGTCGGCGTCTTCGCGCCCGCCAAGACGCCGCCGGCTGTGCTGCAGCGGATCAACGATGAAGTGGCGCGCCTGCAGAGGGACCCGGAGTTCCTGGCCCGCCTGGCCGCCACCGGCTTCGAGCCCATGGGCGGCAACCTGGAGGCCGTGCGCGGCTACCTGGATCGCGAGCTGGACAAGTGGGCGCGCGTGGTACGCGAAACGGGCGCACAGCCGAACTGACGCTTCGACGCACGCTTCCGAGCTTCACAAGAGAGGAGACACACCATGATCCATCGCCGGCACTGCCTGGCCACGCTGGGCGCGCTCGCTGCGGCCCCGTTCGCGTCCGCCTTCGCGCAGGGCGCCTATCCCAACCGGGCGATCAAGTTGCTGGTGCCTTTTTCGGCCGGCGGCAGTCCGGACCTGCTGGCCCGCGTCATCGGCACCCAGCTCGGCCAGCAGTTGGGCCAGGGTGTCATCGTCGACAACCGCCTGGGCGCCAACGGCATCGTGGCGGCCGAAGCGGTGGCGCGTTCCGCGCCCGACGGCTACACGCTGCTGGTGACCACAGGCTCGCAGGCCATCAATCCGAGCATCTACAAGAGCCTGCCCTACGACACGCTGGCCGACTTCGCGCCGGTCACGCTGTTCACCGTCGCACCCGCGCTGACGCTGGTGGTGGCGCCCGACTCGCCGTACAAGAACTTCGGCCAGTTCCTGGAGGCTGCACGCCAGCCCGGTGCGCAGATCACCTACGGCTCGCCCGGCACCGGCAACACGCTGCACCTGGCCGGCGAGCTGCTCAACGAGACGGCCGGCACCCGCATGCTGCATGTTCCCTACAAGGGCGCGGCCCCGGCGCTCAATGCCGTGATGAGCAAGGAGGTGACGGCCTGCTTCCTCAGCACCGCTGCGGCCACGATGGCGGTGAAGGCCGGACAGGTGCGACCGCTGGCCGTCACCAGTGCCAGGCGCATCGCGGCCTTTCCGGATGTGCCGGCCATGGCCGAGAGCGGCCTCACGGGCATGGACTACAACGGTGGCTGGGTCGGCCTGTTCGCGCCTGGCAAGACGCCCGATGCCGTGGTGCAGAAGCTGGCCGCCGAGGTGCAGCGGGCCATGCAGGTGCCGCAGGTCAAGGACAAGATGGTCGGCTGGGACAGCCCGCCCGCCACGCTGAGCACACAGGAATTCGCCGTCTTCTTCCGCCAGGAGATGGACAAGTTCGCCCGCATCGTCAAACAGGCCAATGTGCCGCTGCAATGAGAAGAGGAGCCCGAGGAGGATGAGCGCCATGCCCAATCTGGAAACCCGCACCACCGTCGAGAACGGCCTGGTGTTCATGCGTGACGTGGCCGTGACCATGTCCGACGGCGTGACGCTGCGCGCCAATGTGTTCCGCCCCGAGGCGCCCGGCCGCTACCCCGTGGTGATGGCCATGGGCGCCTACGGCAAGGACGTGCATTTCGAGGACGCCTTCAATCCGCAGTGGCAGGTGCTCAAGCGCATCTACCCGGGTCTGGACGCCGAGGGCAGCACCGGCCGCTACCTGCGCTGGGAAGTGGTGGACCCGGAACGCTGGGTGCCCGAAGGCTTCGTCGTGATCCAGGTCGATTCGCGCGGCACCGGCCGCTCCGAGGGCTACCTCGATCCCTTCGGACCGGTGGAGACCCGCGACTTCTGTGATTGGATCGAATGGGCCGGCACGCAGCCCTGGAGCAACGGCAAGGTGGGGCTCATCGGCGTGTCGTACCTGGCCATCAAGCAGTGGCAGGTGGCGGCGCTGCGGCCCCCGCACCTGGCGGCGATCGTGCCGTGGGAGGGCTCCAGCGAGTTCTACCGCGACGGCGGCCACCACGGCGGCATCCTGAGCAACAGCTTCACCTTCGAGTGGTGGCCGCGCCAGGTGCTGGCCAACCAGTACGGCAGCGGCAAGAGCACGCACCGCGACCGCCTCACGGGCGAGCGCACCACCGGCCCGGCGCTCTCGGACGAACTGCTGCAAGGCAACCGCGCCGACCATCCCAACGACCGGCTGTCGCATCCGCTGGACGACGCCTGGAACCGGGCGCGCGCCGCCAACCTGCCCGCCATCGAGGTGCCGCTGCTGTCGGCCGCCAACTGGGGCGGCCCGGGCATGCACCTGCGCGGCAACTTCGAAGGCTGGCTGCGTGCCGGCTCGCGGCAGAAGTGGCTCTTCGCGCACATCGGCACGCACTACGAGAGCTTCTACCTGCCGCACTACGTGGCCATCCAGCAGCGCTTCTTCAAGCACTTCCTGGCGGGCGAGGACAACGGCTGGGACCGCGAGCCGCCGGTGCAACTCGCCATCCGTCATGCCGATGGCACGGCCGAAATGCGCACGGAGCAGGAATGGCCGCTCGCGCGCACCGCCTGGACGCCCTTCCACCTGGACGCCGCCGACGCCTCGCTGGGCGACGCGCCGCCGCGCGCTGCCGCCCAGGCGAGCTTCGAGGCCATGGGCGAAGGCCTGAGCTTTTCGACGGCGCCCTTCGCGCAGGACACCGAGTTCACCGGCCCGGCCGTGCTGCGGCTGTGGGTCTCGTCCAGCACCACCGATGCCGACCTGTTTGTCGTGCTGCGCGTCTTCGATCCGGAGGGCCAGGAGGTGAGCTACGTGGGCGCGCATGAACGCGTGCCCATGGCCATGGGTTGGCTGCGTGCCTCGCACCGCAAGCTGGACCCGGCGCGCAGCCTGCCCTGGCGGCCCTGGCACAGCCATGACGAGGTGCAGAAGCTCGTGCCCGGCGAGGCCTATCCGGTGGAGGTCGAGATCTGGCCGACCTGCCTGGTCTTTCCCAAGGGCTGGCGCCTGGTGCTCACGGTGCAGGGCCACGACTTCATCGTGACCCCGCCCGGTCGCATGCGCCACGACCATCCCGAGGACCGGCCCGCGGAGGAGTTCGGCGGCGTGACCACGGTCCTCACGGGTGGCGACCACGACAGCCGACTGCTGATGCCGCTGATTCCGGCGCGACGCTAGGGCCGCGAGGCTGTCAATCCCGGTGGCTGGCGCATTGGCCGTTCGGCTTGCGATAGCCGGGCCCGCCGCGGGAGCCGCAGCCCCCGCTGCCGCCCCCACCCCCGCCTGCACCGCCCCTGTAGGTCGCGTGGCGGCTGCCGGACGAGTGACCCCCACGTCGGCCCCGTGCGTCGGCGTTGGCGCCCAGACCCCCGAAGAGGGTGGCCATCAAAACTGCTCCCAGCACTCGGCGCTTCATGGCTTGCGGGTCCCTTCCTTGCCGGTGTACGGATTGACGTTGCCTTTGGTGCTCCAGTTGTCCAGCTTGGTCTGGTTCGGATTGGTGGCATGGCTGGGCGCGACGTGGGTTCCGTCGTGCCGGGTGTAGCCGCTCACCGAATGGCTGCCCGAATGGAGGCTACCGCCGCCGCTGTGCCCTCCGCCGCCACCCTTGGCGGCTGCGGCGACACACAGCGACAACGCTGCGGCCAGGATCATTGCTTTCTTCATGTGCCTGTCTCCTCTCGCGCCGGGTTCGGCGCAACGGGATGCTGCACTTAAGCATTTGGCAATACAAGTCAACATTCGGCCGTTTGGTCTAAGGGGTTTGCCGAGCCCGCGGGTGACGGCCGGCGCGGCAGGGCGCTTCTAACCCCCGCCACCACCCGGGTGGAATCTCCAAGTGGAAAACATTTCCTCTTTGGATAGAGTGCGCGCATGCACGCGTTCACGCCCTCCCCTCTTCTCCATGCCTGCCGTCTGGCGCTGTCGCTGACGGCCGCTGCGACGCTGTTCCTCGGCACGGCCATGGCTCAGCCGGCAGTGACCGCCGACCCCGAGCGGCCGGTGCTGCCCGAACAGCGCGCGCCCCTCGCCTTCGTCGCGCCCGCACAGATCACGCCGCTGGGCGAGCGCCGTGCGGTCTTCACCGCGGTGCATGCGCTCAGCGGCCAGGAGTTGTGGATCACCGACGGCACCTCGGGCGGCACGCGCCTGGTCAAGGACATCCTGCCCGGCTTCCGCGGCGCCTATCCCTCCAGCCTGACGTCGTACCGGGGCCGCATCTACTTTGCCGCCACCGACGGTGCGCAGGGCGTGCAGCTGTGGCGCACCGATGGCACCGGGCGCGGCACCGTGCCCGTCGCGCGTCTGCCCGGGGCGCCCGGCAGCGATGGCGCCCTGCCCGCCGAATTGACGGTCTTCAAGGACGCGCTCTATTTCGTGGCCAAGGAGCCGGACGGCGGCTTCCAGCTGTGGAAGACACAGGGCACGGCCCAGAGCACCGTGCGCGTGGCGGCCATCGCGCCGGGGCCACGGGCCCTGGTGCGGCAGCTCACCGTGGTGGGTGACTGGTTGTTCTTCACCGCCACCACGGCCGAGCACGGCCATGAACTCTGGGTGACCGACGGCAGTGCCAAGGGCACGCGGCTTGTGAAGGACGTCAGAGCCGGAGCCGAGGACGGCGGCATCGCGCGCCTGACGGCCGTGGGGCGGCAGCTGTACTTCACGGCCAACGACGGCCAGCACGGCACCGAGTTGTGGACCAGCGACGGCACGACGGCGGGCACGCGCCTGGTGAAGGATGTGCGAGCCGGCGAAGCCGCGTCACAGCCGCGGCACCTGACGGCGATGAAGGGCGTGCTGTACTTCGCGGCCGACGACGGCCGCCACGGCATCGAGCTGTGGCGCAGCGACGGCACCGTCGACGGCACGCGCCTGGTCAAGGACATCCAGCCCGGGCCGCGCGGCAGCCTGTCGAGCCCCGTGGCCGTGATGAACGGGCGGCTCTACTTCGCGGCCACCGATGGCGAATCCGGTGCCGAGCTGTGGACCTCGGACGGCACGGAGGCCGGCACGCGGCGCGTGGCCGACATCGCCGCTGGCGCATCGAGCGCGACACCCTCGCGCTTCGAGGTGGCGGCGGGCCGGCTGTGGTTCTCGGCCGGCGATGCCACGCATGGCGTGGAGCCCTGGTCCACCGACGGCACCGCCGCCGGCACGCGCCGCATGGCCGACGTGGTGCCCGGTGCGGCGCATTCGATGCCGGTGGGCTTCACCGCCGTGGGCAATGCCGTCCTGTTCACGGCCGACGACGGCCACGGCAACGAGCGGCTCTGGCGCATCGATCGCGCCGGGCGGCTCAGCCTGCTGGGCGATCCGCTGCAGCAGCGGCTGCGCTGAGCACGCGGCTAGCTGCCGCTGGAGGCATAGCGGCGCAGGCCCAGGCGCCACACGCCGAACGCGAGTCCCAGAAAGACAAAGCCCGCCAGGGGCGAGACGGCGCCCACCCAGGCGGGCGCGCCCAGCGGATCGGCGCGGCCCAGCACCATCAGCGCGGGGTAGTAGGCCACGCAGGCCAGCGGCACGCCGAAGGTGAGCAGGCGCCTGAACCACCGCGCGTACAGCGCCATGGGGTACTGCCCCGCCTCCACGCCGCCATAGGTGAACACGTTGGCGATCTCCAGGCTTTCCACCGTCCAGAAGGCGAGCGCGCCCTGCAGCACCAGGATGCCCAGGAACAGCGCCACGCCGCCCGCGACGGCGAACACGGCCACCGCGATGGCGGCCGGCGTCCAGTCGATGCCCGCCTGCACGCTGCCGAAGGCCAGCACCAGCCCGGCCTGCAGCAGACGGCCGAGGCGGCTCAGCCGCAGGTCGTGCCCCATCAGCTGCAATGCCACCGGCCGTGGGCGCAGCAACAGCCGGTCGAAGGCGCCGGTGCGCAGCAGCTCGGTGCCCAGCACGTCGAAGCCGCGGCCCAGCATGTCCGCCAGCGCGAACATGGCGTGCACCAGTCCGTAGAACAGCGCCACTTCGCCGAGGCTCCAGCCCCGCAGGCTGCCGAAGCGGTCGAACAGCGCCCAGATGCCGACGACCTCGATGCCGGTGGCCAGGAACTGCCCGGCAGCCAGCATCAGCGCCGATGCGGGATAGCGGGCCTGGCCTGCGATGGAGGCCGCGGCGAAGCGCAGGAACAGGCGGGCGTTGCCCATGGAACCGCGGCGTGCCATGGCCTCACCCGCCCTGCACTTCGAGCCGCGCGAAGGCGGCCTGCAGCGCCAGCCGGCCGGCGGCCGGCAGGGCCGCGACCCAGAAGCCCTGCAGCAGCAGGCCGCCCAGGGCACCGCTGCCCGCCAGCTGCCCGAAATAGATCCGCGCCGGAATGTCCACCAGCCCGGCCAACGGCTGCAGCAGAAGCCAGCGCTGCCAGCCGTCGGGCAGCAGCGACAGCGGCACCAGATTGCCCGACAGGATGATCACCACCGGCAGAGCCAGCATGTTGATGCCGCGGGCATCGAGCGCCGCCACCGCGGCCACGTTCAGCAGCATGACCAGCGCGGCCGACAGCAGCAAGGCCAGCACCATCGACACGCCGAAGGCCACGCCGGCCGCCAGGCTGGCGGGCGGGCGCCACGACCAGTCGCCCCAGCCTGCCAGGGGCAGCAGCAGCGCCGCGAAGGCCGCCATCAGCGCCAGGCGCGGCAGCACCCGCGCCGCGATCCAGCCTGCGCTGCGGACGAACCACAGCCAATAGGCGTCCACCGGGCGCAGGCGGTCGTAGGCGACGGCACCGGTGCGCACCGCCTGCGCCACCTCGGGGTCGCCCGCCCAGGGCAGCAAGGCCAGCAGCCCCTGCGCGAGCCAGGTGTAGGTGACCGCCTGGGCAAGCGGCATGGGCGCCGCGCCGGCCGCATAGAAGGCCGCGAGCACCATCACCTTGATGCCGCCCCACCAGCACTGGGTGGCGAAGCCGGCGAAGGCCGCGGTGCGGTACTGCAGCATCTGCAGGAAGCGCGAGACGAAGGCCGCACGGTAGGGCCGCAGCGCGCGGCCATCCGGCACCGATCGGCGGCCGCTCATGCCTCGGCCGCGCCGTGCAGGGCGTAGAAGCGGGCGATGACCTCTTCGATGGAGGGCGACTCGATGCGGATGTCCTCGACCGCGTGGGCGGCAGCGATGCGGGCGATCAGGTCGGCGGCGGGCGTCTGCTGCGGATCGAAGCGGAGCACCAGCGTGCGTCCCTCCCGCGCCGCGACGGGCGTGCCGGCGAGTTCAGTTCCGTCTGGCGGCGTGCCGGCGAAGTCCACCACCAGGCGGCGCTCGGCCAGCACCTGCCGCCGCAACGCCTCCACCGGGCTGTCGGCCAGCACGCGGCCATGGCCGACGATGATGACCCGCTGGGCCAGCGCCTCGATGTCGTGCATGTCGTGGGTGGTGAGCAGCACCGTGGTGCCGCGCTCGCGATTGGTCTTGCGCACAAAGTCGCGCACTGCGAGCTTGGAGGGCGCATCGAGGCCGATGGTGGGCTCGTCCAGGAACAGGATGTCGGGCCGGTGCAGCAGCGCCGCAGCGATCTCGGCGCGCATGCGCTGGCCGAGCGAGAGCTGGCGCACCGGCTGGCCGAGCACGCCCTCCAGGTTGAGCAGCGCCACGAGTTCGTCGCGCGTGCGGCGGTAGTCCGCCGCGTCCACCCGGTAAATGTCGCGCAGCAGGTCGAAGCCGTCTTCCACCGGCAGGTCCCACCACAGCTGGGTGCGTTGACCGAACACCACGCCGATGCGGCCCACATGGGCTTCGCGCTCGGCAAAGGGATCGCGGCCGTCGATGGTGATGCGTCCGCCATCGGGCCGCAGGATGCCGGCGAGCAGCTTGACCGTGGTGGACTTGCCCGCGCCATTGGGCCCGATGAGCCCCAGCAACTCGCCGCGCTGCAGCGAGAAGGAAACGCCGGCGAGCGCTTCCACCGTCCGATAGCGCCGTCGCCACAGGCCGCGCAGCGCCCCGCGCAGCCCCGGATCGCGCTCGGCGATGCGGTAGACCTTGGTGAGGCGGTCGACGTGGATGTGGGCAGTCATGGGGCGCGTCCGGACGGCGCAGGCGCCTGCGATGCAGAGGCCGCCGCCGTGGGGGGCGCGATGCTATCCGATGGCATGGGTGGCGGCATGCGACGGCGGCGGCCCCTTCGCGCCCGCTTCGAGCCAGGCGATCTTGCGGTCGAGGAAGGCGAGCATCGCCTGCAGTTCCAGGGCCCTGCCGCGCAAGGTGTCGCGGTGGGCGGTCAGGGCCTTGAGCATCCGCGCGTGGCCGCCGCCTGAACGCCGCTCCCCGATGAGCAGCTTGATCTCCGGCAGCGAGAGCCCCAGGGCCTGGCCCGCCTGGATGGCCGAGAGTCGGCGCAGGTCGGCTTCGGTGAACTCCAGGTAGGGCCGCGACCCGCCGGCGAGCCCGGTGCGCGGCGACAGCAGGCCTTCCCGCAGGTAGTGCCGGACGGTCGTCGGCTTCACCCCTGCGCGGCGCGCGAATTCAGCGATCCACATCGGCGTGTTCCCCATGTTGACTATGCATCCAACTGCATAGTTATAACCTTGGCCATGAACCACGCGACGACGCCCCTTCTCCTCCTTCCCGGGCTGATGAACGATGCCCGGATCTGGAATCCGCTGACGACCGCCATCGCCGGAGAGCGCACCGTGCACGTCGCGCCCACGCACCTGCACGACCGCATCGCCGAGTCGGCCCGTGACGCGATCGCGGCCATGCCCGCCGGCGCATTCGCGGTCGCCGGCTTCTCGCTGGGCGGGTACGTCGCGCAGGAGGTCTGCCGCCAGGCGAGCAGCCGCATCGCCGGGCTGGGCCTCCTGAGCACGGGCGCCCGCGCGGACACCGAGGACGCGAAGCAGGTCCGGCAAAGGATGATCCAGGCCGTGGAGGGTGCCGAAGGCGCAGGCACCGCCACCGCCACCTTCGGCCAGGTCGCCCAGGGTTTTGCCGCAAGGATCGTTCACGCGTCGAGGTTGCAGGACCGCGAACTGCTGAACCTGCTGTTCGACATGGCTTCGACCGTGGGAAGCCAGGGCTTTGTCCGGCAGCAGCGGGCGGCCATGCACCGGGCGGACACCCGCGACCTGCTGCCTCGCATGCACGCCCCCGCCGTCGTCATCTGTGGGCGTGAGGACCAGATCACGCCCTTCAGCCTGAGCCAGGAGATGGCCTCACTTCTGCCGGACGCCGAGCTGGTGGCGGTGGCCGAGGCGGGGCACATGGCGATCCTGGAGCAGCCTGCGACGGTGGTTGAGGCTTTGGTGCGTTGGCTGCGGCGGGTGGATGGTGCGGCGACGTGCCGGGGCGACGGGGTGGCGGCAGTTTGAGAGCGGCTGCGGTTGGGCCGGACCAGCTATTCGTTTGAGCGTCTTGAATGAAGTCATCGACCACCGGCAGGCACTTGCTGCGCCGGCTGTTGGCCAGCGTGTCCATCACGAAGCCTGCGCTCCAGGTGTCATTGACGAGCTGGCTGGCTGCCAGAGGCTGGCGTTCGCCCGTGGGGCGTTTGACCCTGCGGCGCTTGCGCACCGACAGGTTGGCCAGCTGTACAGGCGCCACACGCGTTTGCGGTTCACCTAGTGGCCTTCAAGACTCAACAGGTCGTGATGCGCCGATAGCGAAAGCGCCGGCGCTCGTGCACCAACTCGACAATGCGTGTGCTCAGGCGAGACTGTGGGCTCGCGCATGCTGGGCGACTCCCGATAGCTGGTTCCTGGACAAAACCCCGCATAGCTACAGGCGCGGCGCTCGCTGATGGACAGTTCCTGGACCATCCTGGCAGGGGCTTCGCGCTTGACTTGCGGGGTCAGCGCTTTACCCCGAAGCCCACCTTCAACGCTTCGATGTGCAGGTGGGCCTCGGTCAGCAGCTTCTTGAGCCTAGCGTTCTCGCTCTCGATCTCGCACAGACGCGTGGCCTCGCTGGCCTGCATGCCGCCGAACTTGGCGCGCCACTTGTAGAAGGTCGCATCGCTGAAACCACCCCGGCGACACAACTCCTTGACCGACATGCCGCACTCGGTCTCCGTGCAAACCCGATGATCTGTTCGTCGGTGAATCTGCGCTTCTTCATGTCCGTTCTTCCTGTGAAAACGGACTCTACTAACCTTCAACTGGTATGCAGGTCAGTGGCATCGAATTATCCAGTCACGCCGTCTTCAGTCGGCAGTTGTCACAAGATCCACAACAAGGAAAATCTTTAATTTCTGACCAGAACTCTTCTTCTCTGATCGCCCACAAATGAAGCGAGAAGGCAAGGATAGACGCATCCGCTGCGTGTGTGCCGCATCGGCGTAACCGCTTCGGCACCTTGCCCCCACTCGAATCACAAATGCATCGTTGCTTCAGCTTCACGACCTTTTTCGAATCGCGCCACACACTGTAGAGGTACGCATTGTTCTCGTACAGCTTCATGACTCTCTTCGTACTTACTATCGAAAGTCTCCGCTCTCGCAACGCCAACTCGTACTTGGCGCCAAGAGCTCGAGCGGCTGACTCCGCACGATGCTGCTCCAGCGCAGCTTTCGGGCCGTGTGCCCACTCATTATTGTTTGGCCAGCGACGAATTTTCTTCGCTCGGTACTGGAGGACCAGAAACTTCCATAGTGTTCGCCACCAAGCATGAGCGCTGTCATTGTCACACACATCGAGGTTAGAAACCTCCCACCAATAAAGGCAGAAAGTGCCATCAATGTTGATATGGCGATGTGGGCAGAATTTTGGCAGATTTACTGGTACGCGCTCCTTAGCGGCGACCTTATTGCCGCCCACGTGGGTGGCCTCAATCTCGTAGGCGACGGTTCGGCCATCGCTTAAAGCGAGATTGAACTTTAGGATGACGCAATCGGTCGACGCATGCTCTGCTGACGCGTGGTACTCAGAAGCAACTGCCGCGATGAAGTCAACGGCAGTCAACATCAAGCTCGTCTAGATTCGCAATAAGGACGTACCACCTGCTCCTGCGCCTTGGCGATGGCAGGGGTGCTCACGACCAAACCCACGGATCTAGCAACACCTGCAGATTTTTCGCCCTCGTCGGCTAATGCTTCAGTTGCTTCGAGATAGTCGAAATTTGCAATCTTACGTGTGCTGCCAAATAACTTTCTGACAGCTGTCGATGCCTCGTTGTAGGCGTTTTTACCAATTGCAGTTTCTGTGCCGTTGCATCGTACCTGTTCAGCTTCTGAAGCAAGCACACCACGGCTCACTGAACAACGAACTCGACTACCCTTCACTCCGAGGCGAGTGACCGTCATCGGGCCGTAGTCAAAACCAACGGCAAGGCCCAGGGTCCCGGAAAAATAGTTCTCTTTCTCCAGCTTCTCAATCGCGAGATCGAAGCTGCTACGAAAAGCGCCCGCCAGCCGAGTGGCCTCAGAAATCGTGTCGTGGACGGCCGTGGCCGCTGCGGTCCCCTCACAGATTAAACCGTGGATGCAGTCGCCAATGAATCGAATGCGGCGGCCTTTAAATTCAGTTGTCAGTACACGCTCTAATTCAGCTCGAAGAACATGAAGTACACGTACAACATTTTCGGCATTCGCTTCAATGTTTTCGGCGACATACTTCGTAAAACCATCAATGTCTGCATAGATGCTCACCGCCTCTTGCCGCCGTGAGTTAGCAGGCGTTAGGGACGCAATATCCATCGTAGAGAACGGAGGCGTATGCCTAGTGAACTCAATGCCCCCAAGGGGGTTGTTTTTCTGGTCCTCACGCCACTCGTCCACGACAACATCGGCAGTAACGCCTAGGTCCGCGGCGTCTTCACAATCCTTGATCTCATCATCCGACAGGGCAGTTTTTTCTGGAAATTCCACTTCCTCTAGGCCAATCACGCGCCGTGCAGCATTGGTGAGGTAAATACCTCTTGCCGAGCGATTGCTGGCAAGCTTGGCAGCATGGTTCGCTGCATCGCCGAGAAACAAGGGCTCTCTGTATCCGTTCCGGCCGTTGTTGACGGCAAGGGTCTCGCCCGTGTCGATACCGACTCGCAAGATTGCGGCAGGGATCTTCGCATCGGTATCTTTTGTTTCGTGGAGAACATTGATCATGAGCTGGGCAGTTGCGACCGCGCGCTGCACACGCTTCTTCTCAGCACCCGTCTCTGAGTTGTACGGCTTCGTAAACAACGAGTGAAGTCGCTGGTTGTGGAAGTCCACCCGCCTCGCGTCCACTCGCTTGAGGATCCGGTTGACGGCCCGGTAGTGCTGATCTAGGAACCTAAGCGTGCGTTTGTGACAGTCAGTGCCCTCTACTCCAGTGACATTCAGCATCTCGTCCAGATTCTGTATGTCTGCGTACATGTGGACACCATCCACCCGGTAGGCCGCGTTGGTGGCAATTGACTCAAGAGACATGTCACGTCCGTACTTCTTAATCGTCACGGTACTGACGTCCCCCATCTTCTTCTCAATGTGGGTGCTGGCGCGCTCGTAGTTCCAAGTGTGGCTCACAGTGATCTCCGAAGAACCGCCTCGACAGGAAGCAGCTTGTTGCGTATAGTTTGATTATGGGTAAGGTTTTCTAACCCGTCAAGCAACTATACACATGACCACCGCTTCGAAGATTCGTTGGGGCACCGAGCGACGCCTAGAGTTCATAGAGTTCCGTCTGTACTGGGAGGGCGGCGTCAGGCGAGGGGAAATCAGTGAGAAGTTTGGAGTGTCTATTCCTCAAGCCTCAGCGGACCTAGGCCTGTACCAGCAGCTCGCTCCAGACAACCTTACCTATGACGCAAGCGAGAAGCGCTACGTGAGCACTGACACCTTCGCTCCGCTGTACCTGAGTCTCGAACCTGAGATCTATTTGTCGCAAGTTCGGGATCATGTGAAGGAACGCCCTAGCCTCACTGATCACTGGCTTGGCACTGCTCCAAGCGCTGCTGTCATGCCCTTACCTGTGCGTCAAGTGGACCCAAGCGTTCTTCGTCAGTTGGTGACCGCAATTAGAAAAAAACAGTCAATAGAAGTATTTTATCACTCAATGAGTGAGGTCAAGCAGGAGTACTCCTGGCGTTGGTTGTCGCCTCACTCTCTCGTCAATGATGGTGCAAGATGGCATATCAGAGCTTTCTGCCATAGGAATCAGGCCTTTAGGGATTTTCTGCTTTCCCGTTGCAATAGCACTAGAGGTTTCGGAGAATCTCAAAGCGACATAGCAAACGATACCAGCTGGAACGAAATATTTGACGTTGTAATTTGCCCAAATCCTAAACTAACTGACAGCCAGCGACGCGGAGTAATAGAAGACTACGGGATGACCGATGGAAAATTGGTCTTATCTGTTCGAAGAGCGCTCCTTTTTTACTTCGAAAAGAATCTAAGGCTAGATACGGCGGATATTGACGGAAATCCTGCGGCTACGCCACTGAAGATCGCTAATTACCAGGAATTCAAGCTCGCCATTGCCAAAAACTAACAGATTGCCCCGGAGAATTTATGAAGGAAAGACTTGAAGGTCCGCGCGGGCGACGTCAACGCGTTGATTTGATTCGACGCCAGCGTCTCGTAGCGGGAAATGAGCGATTGGCCGAAAAGCTCGCTGACATAGTCGATTTGCGCGAGCTAAATACGGGCGAGGTTGTCATAGAGCAGGGGGGTGAAGACAATGACCTGTATTTCATACTCACGGGTTCTTGCGACATTGTCATCAATAGCAAGATAATTAGAACTCGGGTCGCGGGTGAGTCCGTTGGAGAGATGGCCGCGGTGGAGCCCTTGCAAAAAAGATCTGCAACCGTGCGCGCCCGCGAGGCCAGTGTTCTAGCGAAACTCACTGAAACGCAATTAACTGAGATTGCGGGAGAATTTCCAGACATCTGGCGCCACCTCGCGCAAGTACTCTCTAAAAGGCTTTTGGAGAGAAATCAAATGGTCGCGGCAAGACGTGACAAGATCAGGGTTTTCGTTATATCTACAGCTGAGAATGTCAAGATTGTGCGAGCGCTCCACAATCAATTTGAGCATGATGAGTTCGCAACGGTCCCATGGAATCAGGGAGTATTTAGAATTGCGAACTACACAATTGACGATTTAGAGCAGCAGCTTGATCAATGCGACTTTGCGGTTGCTATCGCTCATGGCGAGGACAGGGTGCGAACCAGAAATAAAAACTGGCCGGCACCTCGAGACAATGTGGTGTTTGAGCTTGGGTTGTTCATGGGCAGACTTGGCCGAAGCCGGGCGATTCTGATGGAGCCTAAGGGTGTAGGGCTCAAGCTTCCGAGTGACATGGCAGGTTTAACGACGATTCGATACGACTTCGTGGAAGGCGCTCCGGAGAAATTTGCCCCAGCCTGTGACAAGTTGAGAGAACACATTAAGAAATTGGGCTGTATCGGACAAGACTGACTATAAACGCTAACGCAGAATTTCTCGTTCAACCAACTAGAAATTGTCGCTCTATCTTAATTCTTGCTTGGGCTAAAATATGCCAACCATCGAGCAACAGCTATCTGCCGCGCAATGGATGTTTGAGCGACAATTGTATTGGATTGCACAAGCAGAACTGAAGGTTGCAGCTGTTGTGACGATTGATATAGCTATGCTCGGCGGCCTGTTCGCGGCATGGACGAATATTCAATCGCATCCAGCTTGGTCGGTGCTGCTTGCGTCCGCCTGCGTAGGCCTTTTGTGCGCTGCTGTGTTATGTGGAGCGATGTGCTTGATGCCGCGAACTTTACCGGCAGAGTATATCAGCGGCTTGTACTTCGGACAGATAGCAGAAATCAGGAACTCTGCAGACTTTGCCGATGCGCATAGATTGAAGACTCAGCAGCAACTATTAGATGATTGGTTGCGTCAAGTTCATAGAAATGCTCAGATCGCAACACTCAAACACTCTTGGGTTCGCAAATCTTTGATTTTTTCATTCCTTGGCGCTGCATGTTGGGTTGGCGCAGTTGCAATCCTTGTGAAAATCTGAGACCGGCTTATCAAGCCTAAATTATAAAAAATTTGGGAAAATTAGGAGCTCAAGAGAATTTTGGTGAAATCTGCTTTTGACAAACGAACTTATCGCTCGCGATTCGAGTTACGCTCGGCATCTTTTTTGGCGATTTAGGTAGCTCGAGCGGCATTGACTTTATTTCCGAGTATGCGGGAATCACATACGCGGCATCAAATGGTGTTGGATTGCCAACGGGGGCATCCGTACCCGCGCAACGCTTCGGCAGGGCTAGGCCGGCGTCGCGGTCAGCAACCCGCCGCCCCCAAGCACCCGGTCTGGATCCTCAGCTAAGCCCAGCGACTTTTTGAGCGCCTGCAGGCTTGAAATACCCGCCCTTCCGCCTCGGTGTAGCGCCACGGCCCACACAAGCCCCGGCCCGTCTGCGATCAATCGCGCACTAGGACAATTTGCCCAGTTCCCGCCCCACCCACCGACGTATCCAATCCGCCCCATGGAATGGGTTCCCGTCGGCTTCATCACTCTGAAGGCGCTCGTCTTCTGCGCAACGATGTTCTTCGCCATCAAGTGGCATTACGAACAGGGCCAGGGCTTGAGCAAACGCGCGCTGCTGCTCACGGCGGGGAAGGTCGCTGCCGTGTTCATCCTGGTGCTCACGGCCGTGCTGCTCCTGACGTTCGGGGTCGCGGCGGGGCTCGGCATGGAACTGAAGCTGCCTTGAGGCAGGCACGGGCGAAGACCGGGATCTGATGCCGCCCCCGCCAGGGCACCCGCGGAACTGGCTTGGCCAGGCCGCTGGTTCCCCCCCCCTTGAAGGGGGAGGCGGAGCGCGAAGCGCGCAGCCTGGGGGTGGGTCAATACACCACGACCTTCCCCGTCGGCCGCGGGCTGTGGCAGTCGTTGTAGAAGTACTCGCCCTTCTGCGTGAAGGTGTAGCTGGCCGACTGCCCCGGTGCCAGGCGGAAGTTGAAGGCCCCTTCGAAGAACTGCGTGGCGCAATGCGTGTTGGGGTTATCCGCTGGGTTGGTGAAGGTCACCGTGGTGTTGGCCGGCACCCGCATCCAGGTGGGCGTCATGGCATTCACGGCCGTCGACTCGGTGGCGCCCGGTGCGTTGGTGGCGGTCTGCACGCGGCCCAGGAACACGGTGTTCGGCGTGGGCAGCGCGGCGCCTTCCACCGCTGAGCCGGAGACGGGCCGGCGCACCTCGGGCGGCGTGGGCGTGGCGGCTGGCGGCACGGTGCCGCCCACCTTGAAGGCCCACAGGTAGTCGCCGCGCGGTGCCGAGTTGCCGTACGGAATGCTGGTGCCGCCCGCATACACGGCGATGTACTGCTCGCCATCGATCTCGTAGGCGATGGGGCTGGCGCTGATGCCCGAGCCGGTCTGGAAGCGCCACAGCTCGCTGCCGTCCTGCGCGTCCAGGGCCAGCAGGTTGCCGTCGGGCTGCCCGATGAACAGCAGTTTCGAGGCCGTGCTCAGGATGCCGTTGCCATGCGCGAGCGAGTACGGCATGGGCTTCTTCCACTTGACCAGGTTGGTGCTCGGGTCGACGGCCACCACCGCGCCGGTCTGGTACTCGCCGGGCGGACGCAGGCCGTTGCTGGCTTCGGTGAGCGAATGGGCCGCGGCCACGTAGCCCATGCCGGTGTAGACCAGGCCGGTGCGCGGGCTGAAGGACTGGTGGTTCCAGTTGGCACCGCCGCCATGGCCCGGGATGGTGAGCACCGGCACGTCCCAGTGCGGGTCGAACAGGCAGCCGGTCACGTAGTTGGGCACGGCCCGGTTGGGGTCGCCGGGCACGGCAGTGCCCAGGGCCTGGTTGACCACGCAGGTCTCGGTCCAGGCGCCCTGGCGCGGGAAGGGCTGCGTGGCCGAGGTGGCCTGCCGCGCGTCCTGCTTGACCGGGATCTCGTCGATGCCCAGCGGCGCGCTGCCGTCGCGGCGGTCGAGGATGTAGTACATGCCCGTCTTGCTGCCGTAGATGACGACCTTGCGGTCGGCACCATTGATCTTCACATCGGCCAGCACGGGCGACATGACGTTGTCCATGTCCCAGATGTCGTGGTGCACCGACTGGAAGTGCCACTTGTAGGCGCCCGTGTCCATGTCCAGCGCGACGATGGAGTTGGCGAACAGGTTCTGCCCCGGCCGCGTCGAGCCGTTCTGCGACGAGCCGCCGCGCACGTTGCCGAAGGTCCAGTACACGGTCTTGAGGGCCGGGTCCACGGCAGGGTGGATCCAGGGCGTGGCGCCGGTGCGGTCGCTGTCGGGTGCGCCGCCCCAGGTGTCGTAGCCCATCTCCCCAGCGCGCGGCACGCCCCAGAAGGCATTGAGCACCTTGCCGGTGGCCGCGTCGGCCGTGAAGGCGGCGCCGCGGTTGCCGTCGTTGGTGCCGATGAACAGGCGCTTGTCGTGGTAGACCAGCGCCACCTTCTGCACCGCGCCCAGGAAAGCCGCGTCGGACGACGAGGTGGGGTACTGCTTCACATAGACGACCTTGCCCGTGTCCTTGTCCAGGGCCACCAGCCGGTTGCCGCCGCCGATGGTGAAGACCAGGCCCAGGTCCTTGGCCACGGCCGCACCGCGGCGGGTGATGGCGCCGTAGGGCGTCGTCCACTTCCACTTGGTGGCGCCGGTCTTGCCGTCGACCGCGATCAGGTTGCCCTGCGCCGATTCGATGTACAGCACGCCGTCCACGGCCACCGTGGTGCTCTGGCTGTTGCCGCTCACGACGCCGCCTTCGACGCGGTTGACCCAGGCGCCGCCGAGTTGGCCGACGCGGCTCTTGTCGATGGCACCCAGGCTCGTGTAGTTCTGGTTGCCGAGGTTGCCGCCCACCTTCGGGAAGTCCTTGTCGCCGGCGGTGCAGCAGTCGGACAACGCGGCGGCCGGCGCTGGCGCGGGCTGCGGTGCAGGCGATGGCGAGGGAGAAGGCGCCGGTGGCGCAGGTGTGGGCGCAGGCACGATGGGCAGCACGCCGCTGCCGTTCGAGTCGCCGCCACAGGCGGCCAGCATGAGGGGCGAGCCGATGACGCCGGCGGAAAGAAGCACCGTCGCCAGATGGGTGAGTTTCATGGGGTTGTCTCCGTGGAAATGCAGGGGCAGACGCGCGAGCAGGCGCGGCCGGTGCAAGCCGGCCGCGCTGCCCCGGTCAGGGCGTGGTGCAGAAGGGCGTCAGGCCCATGGCCGACTTCACGCCCTGCACGACCAGCTTCTGGAAGAACTCCGAGCCCACGCCGGAGTAGTTCTCGGCGAAGGAGTCGCCGTTGTGGCCCAGCGAGGTGACCCAGGCGCGGCCGCCGTCGTAGTACTGGCACCAGGCCACGGGATGGAAGCCTTCATGGCCCGGATGGGGCGCGGCCGTCAGCGGCTTGAGCGTGGAGGTGTCCACGGTGGCCAGGAACTTGACGTTCGACGGGAAGGGCTCGAGGTTGTACCACTCGTCCTGGAAGGAGAAGCGCTTGGGCAGGTCCTGGGTGGAGGGGTCGTCCGCCACGATCAGCACGTCGCCCGCGCGGTTGGGGCCGTGGTTGTAGAAATTGGCGTTGCCCAGCAGGCCTTCGTAGTAGGGCCAGGTGTATTCGGCGCCGAAGGCGTTGTGCAGGCCGACGAAGCCGCCGCCACGGCGCATGTAGTTGCGCAGCGCCGTGCGGGCCGCGTCCTTGCTGGTGGTGACGGCGTCGTTCCACAGCGTGTCGCGGTTGGGGCTGGCGAAGATCACCGCCTTGTAGTTGTTGATGCGGCCGGACAGCACCGACACGTCCTCGGTCCAGTCGGCGGTGATGCCCTCGGCCTTGAGCATGCGGATGAGGCCGATCTGCATGAGGTTGTCCGGATTGAGCGTCGGGTTGAGTCCGGCGGCCATCGGGGTGCCGAGGTTGGCATGGCGCGGTCCGGCGGTGCGCGAGTAGATCAGCACGCGGTCGGGTGTGGAGGCGAAGGCGCCCCAGTCGTGGTAGCACTTGGGATTGGTGCCCCGGCACACGTTGTAGTACGTGTCGAAGCTGTCGTCCTCCGGCTCGGCCGGCGCCGGGTCGTCGGGCGGTGTGGTAGTCGGCGGTGTGGTGGCCGGTGGGCTGTTGCCGGTGGCAGGCGGGTTGTTGGCCGCGGCGGCGGCCAGCAGCGCAGCGGCCGCTGCGTTGTCGTTGCCGCCACTGCCGCCGCCGCATGCGGCCAGCGCCAGGCCGAGGCATGCGGCCGTCGCGGCGCGCAAGAGTTGAGCATGGAAGAGGGTCAAGGTTGTCTCCTGAGTGTGGTGAGAAGGTCGGCCGGGGCGTGCAGGGGCCCGCCCGGCCATGGCGCATCGGCGCCAGGCGGCGAAAAAAGGGATGGGGAAAGGTGCGACGGACGGCCTGTGCGTCAGGCCGGGCGGTCGGGGATGGGCGCGCAGGGGCGGCCGCGTGCGCGAAGCGCGCGGGGCCCATGGATGGAAGGGGTGTCAAGGTCCGTCGTACGAAGGCGCAGGCACCTTCGACGCGGCCATCTGGCTGCGTTCACGCGTGTCTCCTGTTCTCTTGATGCTTCCCGTGTGGGCGCATCGTAATCAAACAGGAAAAGTTTTCCAAGAAGAAATGTTGTTCCGTCTTGGGCGACCGCGACTGTGGGCAGGGGGGCTCGCCTGCAGGCGCGAACTGAACACGGCACACGGCATGCCGTGGCACAGCAAGGGAGCAGGACAGGATCGTGCGGCGCCGCCAGCGTGGGCGTGCAGGCCCCGCCGATGCGACAGGGGCACGGCCAAGGCCGCGAGGCGGCGTTCAGCGGGCGTGACCGCCGATGCGGGGCCGCGCCGCCGGGGCCTCGGGCTCAGGCGCGGCGGCGGAACAGCGGCGAGGCGCCGCTTGCGCGCGAGACGTCCTGGGCGGTCTCCAGCAGCGCCGGGCCCAGCTCTTCCATGCGCTGCGGCGTCAGGCGCACGGCCGGCCCGGCGATGGTGACCACGCCGATGGCCTTGGCGTCCGGGCCGGCCACAGGTGCGGCCATCGCCGTCATGCCCGGCGCGAAGACCTCGTTGATCATGCTGAAGCCCCGCTGGCGCGCGGCCTTCACATAGGTCATCACGGCCTTGATCGAGGTGGGGGCCTTGGGACCGAAGTCCTTGGGGCTGCCCAGGCCGCGGCGCGCCACGATGGCCAGTGCCTCGTCGTCGCCCAGCGTCGACAGCCAGGCATGCCCGGCCGCGCTGCACGACAGCTCCACCGACAGGCCCATGTCGGGGTCGTAGCGCAGGCCGCGCGTGGCGCCCTGGGCCTTGGCGACGAAGGTCAGCTCTTCGCCGTCGACCACGGCCAGGCGCACCAGTTCGCCCGATGCCTGGGCCAGGCGCTCCAGCAGCGGCTGCGCCACGTCCACCACGCCCGAGCGGCTCAGGAAGGCCAGGCCGAGGGCGGCGAGCTTGATGGTGATCTGGTAGTGGCCGTCGCGCTCGTCCTGCCGCACATGGCCGCAGCGCACCAGGTCCGACAGGATGCGGTGGGTGGCCGACAGGGGCAACTGCAGCTCGCTGGCAAGCACCGACAGCGCGCAGCCCTGCGGATGGTCGGCAAGGTATTCGAGCACCTTGAAGCTGCGTTCCATCACACCACTCATGTTCGGCTCCCGGCCGACAAGGGGTCGGCGAATTTCTGGACGGCCGTGACTGTACCAAAGCGCCGAATAGATTTTCATTGTGGAAATTCTTTCCACATGTGCTTATGATCGCGCCGCCTGGCAGGCTGCACCGGCCGGCCACCGTCCAACCCTGATGGAGACAACCTTGAAGAAATTCGTCCGAGCCTTTGTCGCCGCGGGCCTCGCGGCCGCGTTCGCCCTGCCCGCCCTGGCCCAGCAGGAGCGCACCATCCGCTTCGGCCACCTCAACAACCCCGACCATCCGGTGAGCTTCGGCGTCAAGCGCTTCGCCGAACTGCTCTCGACCAAGAGCGGCGGCAAGATGAAGGTGCAGGAGTACCCGTCCAACCAGCTGGGCAACGAGATGCAGCAGCAGGCCGCGCTGCAGGGCGGCGTGCAGCAGATGTCGGCCCCGGCCACCACCTCGCTCGCCGGCATCGTCAAGGAGTTCGGCCTGGTCGACTTCCCCTTCTCGGTGGCCACCTTCGAGCAGGCCGATGCCCTGCTCGACGGGCCGCTGGGCCAGGCGCTGATCGCCAAGCTGCCCGAGAAGGGCCTGGTGGCGCTGGGCTACTGGGACCTGGGCTTTCGCAACGTGACCAACAGCCGCCAGGCCATCACCAAGCCGGAAGACCTGGAGGGCTTGAAGATCCGCGTGATCCCGAACCCCGTGTTCCTCGACACCTTCAAGGCCTTCAAGGCCAACCCCGTGCCGATGCCCTTCGCGGAGCTCTACGGCGCGCTCGAGTCCAAGGCCGTGGACGGCCAGGAAAACCCCTTCTCGGTGATCCTGTCCAACAAGTTCTACGAGGTGCAGAAGTTCGTCAGCGCCACCAACCATGTCTACGCCGCCAACATCGTGCTGGTGAGCAAGAAGTTCTGGGACCAGCTCACGCCGCAGGAGCAGAAGTGGATGCGCGAGGCCGCCGACGAGTCGCGCGCCTACCAGCGGCAGGTCAGCCGCGCCGCCGCGCAGAAGGCCCTGGGCGAACTGCAGGCCAAGGGCGCGCAGTTCAATGAACTGGCGGCCGACCAGCAGGCCCGCATGCGCCAGATCGCCCAGCCGGTGATCGACAAGTTCGCCGCGCAGTACGACCCCGCGATGGTCAAGCTCTACAAGGACGAGCTGGCCCGCATCCGCAAGCAGTGAACCTGGCCCACCGAATGAGCGCTTCCATGAACATCCTCGTCCTGCACGGACCCAACCTCAACCTGTTCGGCCGTCGCGAGCCGCACATCTACGGCACCACCACGCTCGCGGAGATCAATGCGCGCATCGCCGCCCTGGCCGAAGAGTTGGGCGTGCAGATCCACACGCTGCAGTCCAACCACGAGGGCGCGTTGATCGACTTCCTCCACGAGCACATCGACAGCGCCCAGGGCGCGCTGGTCAACCCCGCCGGGCTGACGCAGCACGGCGTGCCGCTGCACGACGCCATCAAGGCGATGCCCTTCCCGGTGCTGGAGGTGCACATGTCCAACATCGCCGCCCGCGAAAGCTGGCGCGCGCATTCCATCATCTCGCCCGCCGTGCGCGGCACGATCCAGGGCCTGGGACCGCAGTCCTACCTGGCGGCGCTGCGCGCGCTGGTCGAGCTCGTGCGCGAGGCCCGGCGCTGACGCCTGGCCTCCACAGGGGCGCGCCCGCTGCGGCGCGCCCCGGGAGATCCTCACCATGAATCGCTGGATCGACCGCGCCTGCCGCGCGGTGGAGAACCTGGTTGCGCTCATGCTGGCCGTGATGGTCGTGCTCGTGTTCGGCAACGTCGTGCTGCGCTATGGCTTCAACTCGGGCATCCTGCTGTCCGAAGAAGTCTCGCGCTGGCTCTTCATCTGGATGACCTTCCTCGGCGCGCTGGTGGCGCTGCACGAGCGCGCCCACCTGGGCGTGGACATGGTCGTCGGCCGCCTTCCGCCCGCGGGCAAGAAGCTGTGCCTGCTGCTGAGCCAGCTGCTGATGCTCTACATGCTGTGGCTGCTGCTGCAGGGCAGCATCGTGCAGACGCGCATCAACTGGGACGTGGAGGCGCCGGTGACGGGCCTGTCCATGGCCATCGTCTACAGCGTGGGCATCGTGTTCGCCATCGGCGGCGGGCTGCTGCTGCTGATCGACCTGGGGCGTCTGCTCACCGGCCGCCTGCGCGAGGACGAACTCGTCGCCGTGCAGGAATCGGAAGAGGCCGCGGCCCTGGCGCAGGTGCTGGGCCAGGCCCAGTCATCGCAGGCGGATCGCAACCCACATCCCCGGGAGGGCCGGCCATGACGCTGACCGTGTTCATCGGATCGCTGCTGCTGGCCATGGCCATCGGCATGCCGATCTCCTTCGCGCTGCTGGCCAGCGGCGTCGCCCTGATGTGGCAGCTGGACCTGTTCGACGCGCAGATCCTGACGCAGAACCTCATCGGCGGCGCCGACAGCTTTCCGCTGCTGGCCGTGCCCTTCTTCATGCTCGCCGGCGAGATCATGAACGTGGGCGGGCTCTCCAAGCGCATCGTCAACCTGGCACTCGCGCTGGTGGGCCATGTGCGCGGCGGCCTGGGCTACGTGACCATCATGGCCGGCTGCCTGCTGTCGGCCCTGTCGGGCTCGGCCGTGGCCGATGCGGCGGCGCTCACCGCACTGCTGCTGCCCATGATGACCGCCGCCGGCCACGACAAGGCCCGCGCGGGCGGGCTGATCGCGGCCACGGGCATCATCGGGCCGGTCATCCCGCCCAGCATCGGGTTGGTGATCTTCGGCGTGGCGGCCAACGTGTCGATCTCCAAGCTCTTCCTCGCGGCCATCGCGCCGGGCCTGATGATCGGTGGCGCGCTGTGGATCACCTGGGCCTGGCTGGTGCGGCGCGAGAAGGTCGCGCCGCCGCCCCGCAAGAGCGGCCGCGAGATCCTGATCGCCGCGCGCGAGGCGGGTTGGGCGCTGCTGCTGCCGGTGATCATCCTCGTGGGCCTGCGCATGGGCGTGTTCACGCCGACGGAGGCCGCGGTGGTGGCCGCGGTCTATGCCTTTGCCGTGGCGACCTTCGTCTACCGCGAGCTGAACTTCGGCCAGCTGCGCGACGTGTTCGTGTCGGCGGCCAAGACCAGCGCGGTGGTGATGTTCCTCATCGCGGCGGCGATGGTCAGCGCCTGGCTGATCACGGTGGCCGACCTGCCCTCGAAGGTGGTGGGGCTGCTGGAGCCCTTCATGGGCAACAAGGTGCTGCTGATGATCGGCCTCATGCTGCTGGTGATGGTGGTGGGCACCGCACTGGACATGACGCCGACCATCCTGATCCTCACGCCGGTGCTGATGCCGGTGGTGATCAAGGCGGGCATCGACCCGGTCTACTTCGGCGTGATGTTCATCATCAACAACTCCATCGGCCTCATCACGCCGCCGGTGGGGGTGGTGTTGAACGTGGTGGCGGGCGTGGGCCGCATGAAGATGGACGAGGTCACGCGCGGCGTGCTGCCCTTCATGGCGGCGGAGTTCGCCATCATGTTTGTGATGGTGCTGTTCCCGTCGCTGGTGACGGTGCCGGCACGCTGGTTCGGCGGCTAGCGTCGGCCGGTCGCCCGGACGGACCAGTCAGTCGAGGATCGCGCGGCGCACGTCTTCCTGCAGGCTGCGCAGGTGCGCGCGCATGGCCTCGCGTGCCTTGTCCGCATCGCGGCTGCGCAGCGCCTCCAGGATGCGGCCATGCTCGTCGTGGTTCTCGCGCTGGCGATGCAGCGGGCTGTGCAGGCGGAAGAGCCGCGCATTCACCCGCAGCTCCTCGACCAGGCGCGGGAACACCACGTTGCCGCTGGCCCCGGCCAGGAAGAGGTGCAGCTTGTCGTCGAAGTGCCAGTGCGCCGTCTCGTCGTGCTCGCCCTCGTCCAGGGCACGCACTTCGGCCTCGAGCGCGTCGAGCTCCTCGTTGGAGATGCGGGGCGCCGCCAGCGCGATGGCCTCGCCCTCGATCACCTCGCGCGCGCGCATGCAGTCGAAATACTCCTTGGTGCCCAGGGCCCGCACCGCATACGAGCGCGCGTCGCGCCGCACCAGCAGGCCCTCGCCGGCCAGGCGCACCAACGCCTCGCGCATGGGCGTGCGGGAGATGCCCAGTTCCTCGGCCAGCCGGCCTTCCTGCAACGGGCTGCCGCCGGAGATCTTGCGGTCGAGGATGAGCGTGCGCAGCCGGTCGTAGGCCTGCTCGGCCAGGCTGGTCGAGCGCACCTCGAGCGGCGCGATCGTGATGGTGGCCGGCTGGGCGGGGCTGGGCAGGGTGGGCATGCGGAACGGCGTGGCGCGGAGGGCAAAAGCTTAGCAGGCCGACACAAGGGCGGGACGGGCGCTCAGAGCCATTTCTCCAGCGGATTGCCGTCGCGCGGGGCACGCGGCCGCAGGCAGGGCAGGAACAGGCCCGAGCCCGGCGCCGCATCGAAGCGGCCGTCGTGCCACACCAGCCGGCCACGCGAGACCGTGGTCGCGGGCCAGGCGCGCAGCTTCATGCCTTCGTAGGGCGTGTAGTCGGCCGCGTGGTGGAGCATGTCGTTGCGGATCGTGCGCTCTTCGCCGGGCGCGAACTGGTCCCAGATGACGAGGTCGGCATCGCCGCCGACCGCGATGGTGCCCTTGCGCGGGTACAGGCCGTACAGCCGCGC
The DNA here is from genome assembly GCF_021401245.1 of Pseudacidovorax sp. NFM-22. Taxonomy (GTDB): domain Bacteria; phylum Pseudomonadota; class Gammaproteobacteria; order Burkholderiales; family Burkholderiaceae_C; genus Xenophilus. The sequence goes on along the minus strand of NZ_JACBFY010000007.1, from coordinate 149,584 downwards.
GGGGTTGGTGGCCGTCAGCTCCACGAAGCGGTGGATGTCGATGCGCCCAGCCATCACGCCTTCGCTCATCAGCAGCGGCAGGCGCGTCTCCACGCCCGGGATGCCGTTGGGTATGCGGTCGAAGGACGCATCGACGCCCGCGACGCGCTTGCCATCGGGGCCGTTCATGTTGAAGGGCGCGTGGTCGGACGAGACGATGGTGAAGAGCCCGCTGGAAAGGCCGTTCCAGATGAACTGCTGGTTGGCCTTGTCGCGTGGCGGCGGGCTGCAGATGCAGCGGGCGCCGTGCATCGGGTCGCTCTCGTCGATGCCCAGGTCCTCGGCGCTGAGGAACAGGTACTGCGGGCAGGTCTCCGCATGGATCGGCAGGCCACGGCCGCGGGCCCAGTGGATCTGCTCGACCGCCTCGTGGCCCGACACATGCACGATCAGGATGGGCGTGTCGATCAGTTCCGCCAGGGCGATGGCGCGGTGCGTGGCCTCGCGCTCCACGGCCATGGGCCGCGAGGCCGCGTGGTAGCGCGGCGCGGTGAGGCCGGCGTCCAGCAGCTGTTCGGTGAGCCAGGCGATGCAGTCGCTGTTCTCCGCATGGATCATGGTCATCGCGCCATGGCGGCGGGCCGTGGCCAGCACCTCGATGATCTGGCGGTCGCCCAGCTTCAGGTCGTCGTAGGTCATGTAGATCTTGAAGGAGGTGTAGCCCTTCTCGATCAGCTGAGGCAGCTCGCGCTGCGTCACGTCCTTGGTGGCGTCGGCCACGATGAGGTGGAAGGCGTAGTCGATGCAGGCCTTGCCTTCGGCACGGCGGTGGTAGTCGTCCACCGCCGCCTGGATGCTGTGGCCGCGCTGCTGCAGCGCGAAGGGCAGCACGGTGGTGGTGCCGCCGCAGGCGGCGGAGCGGGTGCCGCTTTCGAAATCGTCGGCGAACTTCGAGCCGTCGCTGGTGGGCTGATCGAAGTGGCAGTGCCCGTCCACGCCCCCCGGCGTGACCAGGCGGCCGGCGGCGTCGAGCTCGCGGGCGGCGCTGCCTTCGAGGTCCTGCGCGATGGCGGTGATGCGGCCGCCCTTCACGCCGATGTCGGCACGGTAGCGGTCGCCGACGGTGGCGATGTCCGCGTTGCGGACGATGAGGTCGTAGTGGGCCATGGTGGGGGTGGGCCTCAGCGCTGTTCGAGGGCGGCCTCGCCGGGCACGGGCCCATGCGACCTGGACTCGGTGCCGTGCCCGTAGGCGCGGCCGAAGTGACGCTCGATGCGGCGCTGGAGCAGGTCCCAGGCCGTGGTCATGAGCAGGTAGTAGATGGCCGCGACCAGGAACAGCTCCAGCACCATGAACTTCTCCTGGATCAGCACCTGCGTGCGGCGCAGCAGTTCTTCCATGGAGATGACCGAGGTCACGGAGGTGGTCTTGAGCAGGCCGTTGATGCTGTTGCCCAGCGTCGGGATGATCAGCCGCATGGCCTGCGGCAGCACGACGTAGCGCATGGTCTGCGCGCCGGTGAAGCCCATCGCCCGTGCGGCATTGGTCTGTCCGGCCGGGATCGACTGGATGCCGCCGCGCACGATCTCGGCCAGGTAGGCCGCCTCGTTGAGGATCAGCCCCAGCAGCGCCGATTCGATCACCGACAGCTTCAGGCCCATCTGCGGCAGGCCGGTGTAGATGATGATGAGCTGCACCAGCAGCGGCGTGCCGCGGAACACCCAGATGTAGAAGTGCGCCGGGGCCGACAGCCAGCCATGGCGCGACAGCCGCGCCAGCGCCAGTGCGCAGCCCAAAAGCAGGCCGCCCGCGATGGCGGCCAGCGTCAGCCACAGGGTCGTCACCGCACCCTGGAGGATGTAGGGGTTGAACAAGTAGTCGGCGAATCCCGACCAGCTCCAGCCTTGGCCCATGTGGCGTCCTTCGTGTCGCTTCGATGGCACCCCCCCGGGGGTGCGCCTCACGCCCATCCCGTGGCGGGACGGGCGCCCTGCCCTGTCAGGCTGCCGGGCCCTTGACGACCACGGGGCCGTCGATGGGCTTCACGCCGTACTGGTCGAACAGCTTCTGGAAGCTGCCGTCGGCCTTCATGTCGTTGAGCACCTTGGCGACGGCATTGGCCAGCTCCTTGTTCTTGGTGGCCAGCGCCACGGGCGTGGGGAACAGGCCCGACAGCACGCGGTCGAAGTCGCCGCGCTTCTGGTACTCGGCACCCGTGGAGTCGATGGACAGGGCCACCTCGACCTGGCCGGCGCGCAGCGCCTGGAAGGCCATCGCGAAGTTCTCGAAGGTGCGGATGGTCATGCCCTTGAGGCCCTTGTCGGTGAGCGCCTTGTCCAGCTCTCGCGCCTTGCGCTCTTCGAAGCCGCCGATCTCCACGCCGATGGTCTTGCCCGACAGGTCCTCGGGCTTGGCGATCTTCAGCGGGTTGCCCTTGGCGGTGCTGATGCTGATGGCCTGGTCTTCGTACTGCAGCATCTGCATCAGCTTGGCGCGTTCCTCGGTGTAGAAGATGCCGGTGTTGATCAGGTCCCAGCGGCCGGCCTGCAGGCCCGGGATCATGGCCGAGAACTCGATGCGCACGTACTCGGGCGTCAGGCACAGGCGCTTGGCGATGGCCTCGCCCAGCTCCACGCGCATGCCCTTGAGCGCGCCGGTCTGGTCCACGAACTGCATCGGCGGCAGCGTCGGGTTGACCGACATGGTCAGCGTGCCCTTCTTCACCAGTGCCGAATCGGGCACCGGCGACTTGCAGGTCTGGGCGGAGGCGAGGCCGGTGGCGAGCAGGGCCGCGGCGGCGACGGTGGCGAAGCGCAGTTTCATGGGAAGTCCTCGGGGGCAGGTCGAAGTGAAGGGAATGGGATGAGGCGCGGCGGTGCTCAGGCGGCGATGGAGTCGAGCAGGCCGAGGCGGTCGAGCTCGGCGCGCAGGTCGGCCTGGTCCTCGGGCGGCAGCGGCAGTCGCGGCGCACGGGGCTGGCCCACGGGCAGGCCCATCATGGCCAGGCCGTCCTTGGAGGCGGCGACATAGCGGTGGCCGCCGACCCAGCGCACGATGGGCAGGATCTTCTTGTAGAGCGCCAGGGCCGATTCCATGTCGCGCTCGTCGGCCACCAGCTCGAAGAGGCGGGCCGAGTCCTTCGGAATGAGGTTGGAGCACACGGCCACCCAGCCCTGCGCGCCCAGCCAGAAGGACTCGTAGCCCAGGATGCCGGCGAACACCGTCATGCGGTCGCCGCACAGCTCGATGATGTCCCGCACCCGGGTCACTTCGAGCGTGGACTCCTTGATGTACTGGCAGGCGTCGATACGCGACAGGCGCGCCACCAGCGCGGGCTTGAGGTCCACATTGGCCGTGGCCGGGTTGTTGTAGACCATGATGGGGATGTCGATGGCCTCGCCCACCTTGCGGTAGTGCTCGAACAGCTCGTCGTCGGTGGGCGTGCTGTAGAAGGGCGGAATGATCATGACGCCGTCCGCGCCCATGGTCTGGGCCTCGCGCGACAGGCGCACGCATTCGTCGGTCCACTCGGCGCCGGTGCCGATCAGCACGGGCACGCGTTTTGCTGCCGTCGAGATGCAGGTCTCGATCACCAGATTGCGTTCCTCGGCGTCCAGCGACAGGAATTCGCCGGTGCTGCCCAGGGGGATCAGGCCGTGGATCCCCTGCTCGATCTGCCAGTTCACCAGCTTCTTCAGAGCCGGCACGTCCACATGTTTGCCGTCGGCGGTGAGTGGGGTGATGAGCACCGTATAGGTGCCACGGAACGCTGTCATGCCCGGTCCTTGCTCGAAAAAGGGTCGCGATACGGTTGGTATACGTGCAGTATACGTATACGATATGTGAAATCAACACGATTTCGCAGCCGTTCCTTTTCGCGCCGATGACCGACCTTCGCCTTCGCCATCCCTCTGTCGCCACGGCCGGCCGCACCATCCGCATCCATTACGACGGGCAGCCCGTCGCGGCCCTCGAAGGCGAGACGGTGGCTGCGGCGCTGACCGCTGCCGGCCATGTGGCGTTGCGCCACACCCGCAGCGGCGAGCGTCGCGGCCTCTATTGCGGCATGGGCGCCTGCCAGGACTGCCTGGTCACCATCGACGGCCGGGCCAGCCAGCGGGCCTGCCTGGCGAAGGCCGAGGACGGGCAGGACATCCGCTCGCAGATGCCGGCCGGCACGCCGGACGATCCGTTGCAGCCCTTGACGACCCCCGCCGGTGCGGCGCCCGACGAGCGCTCGGTCGACGTGCTGGTGATCGGCGCCGGCCCGGCCGGCCTGGCGGCGGCGCGCACCGCCGCCCGCACCGGGTTGTCGGTGCTGGTGCTGGACGAGCGGCCGCAGGCGGGCGGCCAGTACTTCAAGCCGCTGGCGCCTTCGCACCGCAGCGAACGGCCGCTCGATGCGCAGTTCGCCATGGGTGAGGGCTTGCGGCGCGAGGCCGAGGCGGCCGGCGTCCGCTTCGAACAGGGCGCGCAGGTGTGGGCGGCCTTCTCGCCGCAGGAGGTCGGCGCGCTGATCGACGGGCGTGCGACGGTGGTGCGCTGCCGCCAGCTGGTGATCGCGCCCGGGGCCTACGAGCGGCCCGTTCCCTTTCCCGGCTGGACGCTGCCCGGCGTGATGACGACCGGTGCGGCCCAGACCCTGGCGCGCGCCTATCGCGTCGCGCCGGGTGAGCGGGTGCTGATCGCCGGCAACGGCCCGCTCAACCTGCAGCTGGCGGTGGAACTGCTGCAAGGCGGCGCCCACGTGCTGGCCGTGGTGGAGTCCGCCCCGGCGCCTTCCGCCGCGCAGATCCAGCCCGCCCTGGCGGCGATGCGTGCGGCGCCCGACCTCGTGTGGCAGGGCGCCCGCTACCTGCGGCTGCTGCGCCGCGCCGGCGTGCCCGTTCTGTGGGGCCGGCATGTGGTGGCCGCCGAGGGCGAGGAGCGGGTGCGCCGCGTGGTGGTCGCCGAGCACGCCATGCCGTCGCAGACCACCGCCTTCGACGTGGACACCCTGTGCCTCGGCTACGGCTTCATCCCCTCCACCGAACTGGCCCGCATGCTGGGCTGCGCGCACCACGCGGCCGGCCGGCACCTGGGCCACCTGGCCACCACAACGGCCGAGGACGGCGCCACGTCCGTGCCCGGCGTGTACGTGGTGGGCGACGGCGCCGACCTGGGCGGCGCCCGCGTGGCGCTGGCCCGCGGCACGCTGGCTGGTGCCGCCGTGGCGCGCGCCCTGGGCCGCACCGTGGCCGCCGACGCGCGCACGGTCACCGACCTGCACCGCGCCGAGGCCTTCCAGCGCGCCCTGTGGACGCTCTACCAGGCCCCTCCCCTGTCGCTGGCCGCGGTGCCCGACGACACGGTGCTGTGCCGCTGCGAGGAGATCCGCTTCGGCGACGTGCGTGCGCAGATCCGCGCCGGCCGCGACTCGCTGGCCGCCATCAAGCGCAACACCCGGCTCGGCATGGGCCGCTGCCAGGGTCGTTATTGCGCCGTCACCGCCGCCAGACTGGTGACCGAGATGACCGGCCGCGCCGTGTCGCCCGAGCAGTACCTGGCACCGCGCCCCCCGGCCAAGCCAGTGCCGGCCGGTGCATTGGGTTTCGAGAAGCCCGAATGGGGCGGCCACAAGCCGGCCATCACGCCCAACCTGGCGCGGCCCCTCGAGAGCGCGCCGCTGCCCGACATGCAGGCCGAGGTGGTCGTCATCGGCGCGGGCGTGCTCGGCGCCTCGCTGGCCTACTACCTGTCGCAGGCGGGCCAGGACGTGCTGGTGCTCGACCGCGACGAGCTCAACCTGCAGGCCTCGGGCGCCAACGCCGGCAGCCTGCATGTGCAGCTGCTCAGCTTCGACTTCGGCGCCAAGGCCCAGGCCGGGGGCGGGCCCGCCGCCGCCACGCTGCCGCTGGGGCCGCTGTCGGTGCGGCTGTGGCAGCAGTTCGAGCAGGACTGCGGCGAAGACCTGGAGATCAAGATCACCGGCGGCCTGATGGTGGCCGACAGCGAAGCCGGCATGCGCTTCATCGAGGCCAAGGCCGCGCTCGAACGCCAGCACGGCATCGAGGCGCATGTGATCGACGGCACCGAGCTGCGGCGCCTGTCTCCGGCCCTGTCCGAGAGCCTGCTGGGCGCGGAGCTGTGCCCCATGGAAGGCAAGATCAACCCGCTGCGCGCCACCTATGCGCTGGCCGCCCGGGCCCAGGCGCAGGGGGCGCGCTTCGTGCGCGGCTGCAACGTGCAGTCCATCGAACGGCTGCCGGGCGCCGGCGCCGGCTTCGTGCTCGCCACCTCGCGCGGCACCGTGCGGGCGCGCCGGCTGGTCAACGCCAGCGGGGCCTGGTCCAGCGCGGTGGGCGAGATGCTGGGCGTGCGCATCCCGGTGCAGGGCGCGCCGCTGCAGATGATCGTGACCGAGCCCGCGCCGCCGCTGGTGGACCACCTGATCGCCCACGCCGACCGGCACCTCAGCCTCAAGCAGGCGGCCAGTGGCGGCCTGCTCATCGGGGGCGGCTGGACGGCCGCCTTCGATCCGGCCATGCGCCTCAACCGCGCCGTGCGCGACAGCCTCGAAGGCAGCCTGTGGGTCGCGCGACATGTGCTGCCGGCCGTTGCCGGGTTGCACATGGTGCGCTGCTGGGCGGGCATGAACGTCAACATCGACGGCGCGCCGATCCTGGGCGAAGTGCCCGGCGTGCCGGGCTTCTACAACGCCGTGACCTCCAACGGCTACACGCTGGCACCCATCGCCGGCAAGCTGGTGACCGAGCTGCTGGTGCATGGCGATGCCGGCATGGACCTCACGCCCTTTCGCATCGACCGCTTCCTGTGACTTTCTCTCGAATGACCGAACCGACCCTCACGCCCGAGGCCGCCCGCACGCTGATGCGCGGCTTCATCGACGACCACTTCGACGAGCAGGTCGACATGCTTTCGGCGCTGGTGCGCTGCCCTTCCGACAACCCGCCCGGCGACTGCGCGCCGCATGCCGAGCTCGCCGCCCGCCTGTACGAGGCGCAGGGCCTGACCGTCGAGCGCCACCCGGTGCCCGCCGAAGAGGCCGCACGCCACGGCATGCGCAGCGTGGTCAACCTGATCGTGCGCGAGCGTTTCGGGGACGGCCCGGTGGTGGCGCTCAACGCGCATGGCGACGTGGTGCCGCCCGGTGGCGGCTGGAGCACCGATCCCTACGGCGGCGAGGTGCGCGACGGCTGGCTCTACGGCCGCGGTGCGGCCGTGTCCAAGTCCGACTTCACCACCTACGGCCAGGCCCTGCGCGCACTGCGCACCGCCCATGCGGCCGGCCTGCCACTGGCCGGCAGCGTGGAGCTGCACCTGACCTACGACGAGGAGACCGGCGGCATGACCGGCCCCGGCTGGCTGCTGTCGCAGGGCCTCAGCCGGCCCGACTACGTGCTGTCGGCCGCCTTCAGCCACCACGTGGTGGTCGCCCACAACGGCTGCCTGCACCTCGAAGTGACGCTGCACGGCCTGTCGGCCCATGCGGCGCGGCCCGACACCGGCCACGACGCCATCGAGGCCGCCGCCCATCTGCTGCCCGCGCTCTACCGCTACCGCGACGGCCTGGCACGGCGGCCCTCGGCCACGCCGGGCATCACGCATCCCACCCTGGTCGTGGGGCTGATCGAGGGCGGCATCAACACCAACGTGGTGGCCGACCGGCTGACGCTGCGCATCGACCGCCGCATCGTGCCCGAGGAGGTGCCCGAACAGGTCGAGGCCGAGTTGCGCGAAGTGATCGAAGGCGCCTGCGCCGCGCTGCCCGGCATCCGCGCCGAGGTGCGGCAGATCCTGCTGGCGCGGCCCTTTGCCCCAGCGCGCGGCAGCGAAGCCTTCGTGGAACTGGTCTGCCGCGAGGCCAGCGCCGTGATGGGTCAGCCGGTCACGCCCATCGGCGTGCCGCTCTACACCGACGCGCGGCTCTATGCCGAGGCCGGCATCCCGACCGTGATGTTCGGTGCCGGCCCCAAGAGCCTGATCGAGGCCAACGGCCACCGGGCCGACGAGCGCGTGCCGCTGCACGAGTTGCGGCTGGCCACCGTGGCGGTGGCCAACGTGCTGCTGGCCTTGCTGACACCTCGGTGAGCGCTTCGCGCATGCGCCGGTGCCCGTGCGCCCGCGGGTGTGCGAGGCGTGATGCGGACCCTCAGCGCGCCGAGGCGCCGCCGTCCACCGGAATGATGGCGCCCGTCATGTAGCTGGAGGCCGGCGAGGCCAGCAACAGGGCCAGGCCCTGGATCTCGCGCGGGTCGGCCACGCGGCCCAGCGGGATGTAGGTGCGCATGCGCTCGACCGATTCGGGCAGGCGCAGCCGGCCACCATTGATGCCGGTCGAAAAGGGGCCGGGCGCGATGGCGTTGACCAGCACGTTGAAGGGCGCCAGCTCCATCGCCGCCTGCCGCACCAGGTTGTTCACCGCCGCCTTGGAGGCCACATAGGCATAGCCCGACAGCGCCTCCGAGCGCAGCCCGGCGATGGACGAGGTGACCACGATGCGGCCCTGCCCGCGCGGCTTCATGTGACGGGCGGCGGCACGCACGGTCACCAGCACGCTGTCGAGGTTGATGCGCAGCACACGGTCCCAGTTGGCCATGTCCAGGTTCTCCAGGCGGCCGGTGTCGACCATGAAGCCGCGGCCCGCGCTGATGCCCGCGTTGGCGAACACGCAGTCCAGGGCGCCATGCCGCGCGGCGACGTCGTCGATCAGCGCATCGACCGCGCCGGGCGCGGTGACGTCGAGCACGGCCGACTCGGCCAGCGGATGCGCGGCCTGCAGGCGCCGGTGCTCGGTGGCGAGCGCGTCGGCGTCCACGTCCGTCATCACCGTGCGTGCGCCGGCCTGCAGCATGGCCTCGGCGATGGCCAGGCCCAGGCCGCTGGCGGCACCGGTCACCACGACCGTGCGGCCGCTCAGGTCGAAGAGCGCGGGCAGGCTCATTGGGCGGCCTCCTTCTTCTTCTGCACGGGCAGCAGGTGTTCCCAGTGCTCGGCGGCCTCGATCATGTAGTGCACGGTCAGCACCACGCGCTGGAAGAGCCAGCGCCCGTCGAGGCGGATGTATTCGTCGTCGAAGCGGCCGACCACGTACAGGCTCTTGCCCTGGCTGACGGGGCGGCCGTCCATGTAGCTGCGGCCGGTGCCGCGGTCGCCCTGCAGCTCGATCTCGTGCTGGTGGATGAACTGCCGCGCGTGCTGCACCGGAAAGTCCTGGAAGAAGCGGCGGATCGCGTCGCGGCCCCGCACCTCCGGTCGGCCGTTGTAGACCACCGTGGCCTCGGGCGCGAAGAGTTCGTACAGGCGCGGGCCCTCGTCCTCGTTGACCAGTTCGTGGTAGCGGTTGCGCAGGGCGCGGATGGCGTCCAGGTCGTCCTGCCGGTCGAGCCGGGACTGCAGTTGGGCGACCTGGGCAGCCAGGCGCGCCAGTTCGGTGTCGGGGGTGGTCGTCATCAAGGGTTCCTTCAGGGTTGAGCGGTCGGCCCGCCCTCCGCCGTGAGCGGATGCTGGGCACGGAAGTCGTCGAGGATGCGGTGCATGCGGCGCTCGACGGACGCGCCGGTGTGGGCATGCGGAATCACATAGAAACGCTGCTGATGGATGGCCTCGAGCGTGAGCGCCGCCACCTCCGCCGCGCCGATGGGCGAGGCGGCCATGCCGACCCGCACCCGCTCCTCGTAGGCCGCGGCCGGGGGCACGGTGCGATCGAGGCCGGCGGGCCGATTGCGGCCCGACTGGTGGATGCCGGTGGGCAGCAGCGAGGGGCACAGCACCGACACGCCGATGGGTGCGCCGGCCTGCTGCAGGTCGTGCGCCAGGCATTCGCTGAACGCCACCACCGCATGCTTGGTGGCCGCATAGACGCCCGAGCCCGCCAGCGTGGCGAGCCCGGCGGCCGAGGCCGTGTTGACCACATGCGCGGGTGTGCCGCGGGCCAGCATGCGCGGCACGAAGCAGCGCACGCCGTGGGCGACGCCCATCACGTTGACATGCCACAGCCACTGCCAGTCGTCCGCCGTCGCCAGCCAGGCCGGGCCGAGCACGGCCACACCGGCGTTGTTGAACAGCCAGTCCACGCCGCCGTATTCGGCGTCGCAGGCCTGCGCGAAGGCCTCGACGTCCTGCTCGCGGCCCACGTCGCCCATCTGGCTGATGACGGGCACGCCGAGCGCGCCGGCCAATGACGCGGTCTCGGCAAGTGCCGTGGCCTCGATGTCGGTCAGCGCCAGGGCCATGCCCTCGCGCGCACAGGCCAGTGCCAGTTCGCGGCCGATGCCGCTGCCGGCACCGGTGACCGCCGCGACGCGAAGGCGGCTCATTCGGGCGTGATCCCGGCGTCGCGCAGCACGCTGTCCCAGCGCGCGGCCTCGGCGGCCACGTAAGCCTGGAACTGGGCGTGAGGCATGTCGATGGTGAAGCTCTCCACCGATTCGAGCGTGCGCCGCACCTCGGGCGTCTTCAAGGTCTCGTCCACCGCGTCGGAGAGGCGCTGCACGATGGCCGCCGGCGTCTTGGCGGGCGCGAACAGTCCGCCCCAGCTCTGGGACTCGATGCCCGGAAAGCCGGCCTCGGCCATCGTCGGCACGTCGGGCAGGCTGGGCATGCGCGGGCTGCGCGTCACGGCCAGGGGCCGCAGCTTGCCACTGCGGATCTGCGGACCCGAGGTCTGCACGAAGTCGAACATCGCGTCCAGGTTGCCGGCCACCAGGTCCACCAGGGCGGTGGAGCTGGACTTGTAGGGCACATGCGTGAAGCGCGCGCCGGTGCGGTTCTGCAGCAGCTCCAGGCAGAGGTGGCCGGAGGTGCCCTTGCCGCCCGAGCCGAAGTTGAGCTTGCCCGGGTTGGCCTTGCCGTAGGCCACCAGCTCGGCCACCGACTGGATCTTGAGCGTGGGGTTGACCACCAGCACCGTCGCATTGCCCGACAGCCCGTGGATGGCGACGAAGTCCTTCACCGGGTCGTAGCGGATGGTCTTGTAGATGGCGCTGTTGGTGCCCTGCGTGCCTTGCGTGCCGATGAGCAGGGTGTAGCCGTCGGGCGCGGCGCGGGCCACCACCTCGGCGCCCAGCGAGCCGCTCACGCCCGCGCGGTTGTCGATGACGATGGGCTGGCCCAGCCGGCTGGCGAGCACGCGTGCGATGACGCGGGCCTGCTGGTCCACCACGCTGCCGGCGCTGAAGGGCACGACGAGCGTGATGGGTCCCTGCGGATAGGCCTGGGCACGGGCCAGAGGCGCCACGCCGAGGGCTCCGAGGGCGAGCGAGAAATGGCGGCGGTTGAGGGTCATGCCTTGTCTCCTTGTGCGGTGTTGGCGGCCCCTGCGGCTTGCGTGCCGAGCACGCCCGACCATTGCGAGAAGCCGGCCAGCGGGTCCGTGTCTTCGATGTCCACCTCGAAGTTCTCGAGCACACGGCACACCAGCATGTAGTAGCCGATGGTCATGACGATCTCCATCAGCTGCTGGTGCGGCAGCTGGGCCGACAGCGCATCGAAGCAGTCGGCGGGGGCCTTCACCTGCCGGACCACCGCGTCGGTGAAGCGCAGCACCTGCTGCGCCAGCGGCTCGAAGGCCTCGGCGGGCGCCTCGCCGTTTGTGCCCGAGAGCACGGCCTCGATCTGCGCGGCCGGCACACCGGCCTGCGCGGCCACGCGCCGGTGCTGGAACACCTCGTACGCCGAGCCGCACAGCGCGCCCACGCGCAGGATCACCAGCTCGCGCAGCGGGGCCGGCAGCGAGGAGCGGCGCAGGATCGCGCTGCCCAGGCCCAGGAAGCCCTCGCCCGTCGGGCCGCCGTGCGCCACCATGCGGTAGATGTTGAGAGGCGGCCGGTCACTCAGCAGGCGCTGGAAGCCTTCGGGCGCCTGGGCCAGGTCGAAATAGGGAATGCGTGCCATGGATCAGTCCAGTCGGATGCCGGCGGCGTGGAGCACCTCGCGCCAGCGTTGGGTTTCTTCGATGACGAAGGCGGCAGCGGCTTCGGCGCTGCCACCCACGGGCTCGACGGTGAGCTCGCGCATGCGGTCGATCACGGCGGCAGTGGCCAGGGCCTGGTTCATCTCGGCGTTGAGCCGCTGCACGATGGGCGCTGGCGTGCCGGCAGGCGCCCACAGGCCGCCCCAGGCCGCCATCACGCAGTCGGGCAGGCCCAGTTCCTCGAAGGTGGGCACGTCGGGCAGCAGCGGCAGGCGCTTCGGCGCCGTCACCGCCAGCGGGCGCAGCTTGCCGGCGCGGATATGCGTGATGGTGCCGGCCACGTTGTCGAAGAGGATGGGCACCTGCCCGCCGATCACGTCGGTCACGGCGGGCGCGCTCCCCTTGTAGGGCACATGGGTGAACTGCACCCGGGCCGAGCGCTGCAGCAGCACCAGCGAGAGGTGGCCACTGGTGGCATTGCCCGGCGTGGCGACGGCCAGGCTGCCTGGCGATGCCCGCACCTGCGACAGCAGGGACGGCACCTCCGCCGGGCGGAAGGCCGGATGAGTGCACATCACGTTGTAGACCTTGCCCTCCAGCGCGATGGGCACGAAGTCCTTGATCGGGTCGTAGTCCAGCCTGGGGTACAGGCTGACGTTCATCGCCTGGGTGGCGTTGGTGCCGTAGAACAGCGTGTAGCCATCGGCGGGGCTGCGGGCCGCCGCGGCGGCGGCAATGTTGCCGGAGGCGCCGGGGCGGTTGTCGATCACGATCGGCTTGCCCAACTGGTGTGAGATCTGGTCGGCCAGCCGGCGTGCCGACTGGTCCGCCGAGCCGCCGGCCGGAAAGCCGACGATGAGCCGGATCGGCCGCTCGGGATAGGCCGAGGCCTCGCCCGCGGCCATGGCCGTGCGGGCGCCAATGCAGGCCATGGCCGTGCCCAGGACGAACTCCCGGCGTCGGAGCGACGAAGGCTGCATGGCCGCTCCTACTTGCGCGAGATGCCACCGATCAGCCCGCCGTCGACCACCAGCGCGTGCGCGTTCACGTACGACGATTCATTCGACATGAGGAAGAGCGCGGCATGCGCCACCTCCCAGCCCGTGCCCTGCCGGCCGAAGGGCAGCGGCATGGCCAGCCGGTCGGTGCGGCGGCGCGTGGCGGCGCGGCCGATGGGCGTGTCCATGAGGCCCGGCAGCAGGCTGTTGCAGCGGATGCCCTTGGCCTGGCCCGCCATTGCGATGGACCGTGCCAGCGACACCTGCGCGGCCTTGGTGGTCTCGTAGGCAGGATTGAAGCTGGAGTTGCGCAGCGCCGCGATGGAGGAGAGCAGGATGATCGAGCCGCCCGGCGCCATGTGCCGCAGCGCCTGCTGGCCGAAGAGCATGCAGGCGCGCACGTTGACCGCATGCTCCGCGTCCCAGGCCTGGGACGACTGCGCATCGAGCGAAAGGCCGCTGGCCACGCCCACCACCATCACCAGCCCGTCCAGGCCCTGCATGCGGGCGGCGGCGCGCGCCACCACGCCGGGGATGGCCTCGGCATCCGCCACGTCGGCCACGTCCTCGTGCACGGTGCCGCCGGCCTCGCGCACCAGGGCGCAGGTCTGCGCAAGCGCAGCCGGGTTGATGTCCACGCAGCTGAGCGTGGCGCCTTCATGGGCGAACAGCTGCGAGATGGCGCGGCCGTTGCCCACGGGCGGCTGCGGATCGTCGATGTCGCGCTGGCCGGCGCCCACCACCAGGATGCGGCGCCCCGCCAGTCGGCCGGACGAGGGGCGCAGCCGGCCCAGCGCCTCGTCGTAGAGCTGGGCATCGGGCTGGATGGCGGGGGCGGATGAGGGCATGGGGAAGGTCTCCTTCGGTTGTCTGCAACGCTTCGGAAAGGCTGCATCGTGCCGAGTTGGAAACGTTTCCGGCCTAGCGCTAACCCTCGACTGCTGTCACCTAAGATGCAGCCATGGTGTGGACTGGAAACGTATCCGGATGAAGGCAGACAAGGGACGCGTGGACCTGCGCGATGTGGCGCGGCTGGCCGGCGTGTCGCTGGGCAGCGCCTCGCGCGCGATGAACGGCGTGGGCGCTTCGGCGGCGACGCGCGAGAAGGTGGAGCGGGCCGCGGCCACCCTGGGCTGGCGGCCCAACCATGCGGCCCAGGCCCTGCGCTCGCGGCTCAGCCGCACGGTGGGTTGCCTGCTGCCGGACATCGGCAACCCGCTCTATGCGCAGGTCTTCCGGGCATTGGAAGACGAGTTCCTCGCGCTCGGCTACCTGCCGCTGCTGGCCAACGGGGCCAACGACCTGGAGCGCGAACTGCGCACGCTGTCCATGTTCATGCAGCGCGGCATGGATGGCGTGATCCTCGCCTCCGGCAACGAGCGCAGCCCCGAGCTCGTCGAGGCGCTGCGGACGCTGCCCATGCCGGCCGTGGTCTTCGACCGCGAGCTGCCCGGTGCGCACGACAGCGTCGTCATCGACCATACGGCGGGCGTGCGTGCGGCGGTGGAGCGGCTCATGGCGCTGGGCCACCGCGACGTCGCGCTGGTGCTGTGGCAGGGCGAGACGCGGCCGGTGCGCCGCCGCATCCAGGGCTACAGGGCGGCCTATGCCGCCGCGGGCCTGCCGGTGCCCGACCTGATCGTGCAGGCGCAGAGCGTGACCGCCTCCGCCTTCGACGAGATCGTCGAGCTGCTGGCGCGCCCCGCCCGGCCGACGGCGCTGATCGTGCAGGGCACGCACATGCTCAACAGCGCATTGCGCGCGGTGGCCTCGCGCGGGCTGCGCATGCCGCAGGACGTGTCCATCGTCGCCATCGGCGACACGGCCTTCGCCCGTGACCATGCGCCCGCGGTGTCGGTGCTGACCATCGACATGGCGGATGCAGCGCGGCGCCTGGCCCGGCTGCTGGTGGACCGCATCGCCGAGCCGGGCCTGCCGGCGCGGCGCGAGCGCGTCGAACTGCGCTATGAAGAGCGGGCCTCCGTCGTCCCGCTTGGCATCGAGGCCAGGCCCGCCAGCCGGCGCCGCTGAATCGCCCAGCCAGCGGCGCGCGGCCTTAGCGCGCTGCGCTCGCGTACTCGGCCCGCAGTGGGGCACGAGCGCTTCACATGAGGGGCTCAGCGTGCCGCGCCCTCGTACTCCGCCCGCAGCTCTCGCACGAGCGCTTCCACGCTCTGCACTTCGCGCACGGCCGACACCGTGTGGCCGCCGCTCCAGATGTCGGTCCAGCGCTGGCTGGCCGCGCCCTCCGATCCACCGCCCCAGCGGCAGCGCGCCTCTTCCACCGATGTGCTTTCGTCCAGCGTGTTGACGTCGATGCCCAGCCGCTCGGCCGACTGGCGCAGGAAGCTGGCCGGCAACCCGGTGAAGGCGCGCGTCAGCAGCACGTCGTCGATGCCGGCGTCGCACAGCATCTGGCGGTAGCCCTCGCTCGCCAGACTTTCCTGCGTGGCGATGAAGCGCGTGCCCATGATCCCGAGGTTGCAGCCTAGCGTCATCGCCGCGCGCAGGGCCACGCCGTCGGCCATGCCACCTGCCAGCACGATGGGGCCGTCGAACACGCGGCGCACGGCGCGCACGAAGGCGAAGGGATTGGCCCAGCCCGTGTGGCCGCCCGCGCCGGCGGTCAGCAGCACCAGGCCGTCCACGCCGGACGCGATGGCGCGCTCCGCATGGTGCAGCGAGGCCACGTCCGCAAAGACCCGGCAGCCGCCGTCGTGCAGCACCGGCACCACCGACGAGGGCGAGCCCACGCTGGTGATGACGAGCCGCGCGCGATGGCGGGCGATCAGGTCCACCTCCGCCCGCACCTTGGCCGGGTCGCGCCGCATGATCAGGTTGGGGCAGTACGGCGCCACCGTCTCGCCGCCGGTGCGGGCCTCGTCGTCCAGGCGCGACATCCACGCGTCCAGCTCGTCGAGCGAGCGGCAGTTGGCGGTGGGAAAGGCGCCGATCACGCCGTTGCGGCAGGCGGCAGAGACCAGCTCGATGCCCGACACGCGCAGCATGGGCGCGGCGATCACGGGCAGGGCCAGGCGGCCGAGGAAGTCCAGGGAATCGTTCATGGCAGCAGGGTGGGAAGGGCGCGCATCGCGTCCCGGCACTGGGCCAGGAACTCGTCGACGATGGCGCCCAGGGGTTGGATGCGGTGGGCGAAGGCGATGGCGGGCCCCAGGGACAGCATGCCCTGCTGCCAGTCGCCGCCTTGGTAGCAGGCGTCGCGCGCCAGGCGGCCGGCGATCAGGCCACCGAAGGCCGCGTGGTCGGTGACGCCAGTGCGTTCGATGGCCTCGATCTGGCGCGCCGTCTCGTTGCGCAGCACGCGCCAGGTGTTGCCCAGCGATTGCAGCAGGCGCACGGTGCTGTGCTCGTCGCAGTCGACCAGGTGCGCCTTGTAAGCCGGATGGGCCGAGATCTCCTCGCAGACCAGGAAGCGGCTGCCCATGAGCACGCCGTCCGCGCCCAGGGCCAGCGCTGCCGCCAGTTGCCGGCCGTGGCCGATGCCACCGCCCAGCACCAGTGGCACGGTGATGCGTTCGCGTGCCAGCGCGCCCATCAGCATGGTGGGCAGCTCGTTCATGCCGGGATGGCCGCCCTCCTCCATGCCGATGAGCGCAATCGCATCGGCGCCGGCCGCCTGCGCCGCCAGGCCATGGCGCAGGCTGGAGGCCTTGTGGACCACGATGCCGCCCGCCGCATGGATGGTTTCGATCAGGGCCTGCGGGCCGTAGCCGGCCGTCTCGAAGTGGCGCACGCCGTGGGCGAGCGCCATGTCCAGCCAGCGCGGCACCTCGGCATTGGCCTCTGGCCGGGCCGAGAGCGTGAGGTTGACGCCGAAGGCCTGGCCCTGCGACAGATCTGTGCAGCGCTGCAATTGCGTGCGCCATTCGGCCTCGCCCGCAAAAGAGCGGGGCGTCATGAAGCCCATGCAGCCCGCGCGTGCCAGCGCACTCACGTACGCGGCATCGGACAGCCACATGAGCCCGCCGCCCAGCACCGGGTGACGGATGCCGAACAGCTGCGTCAGCCGGGTCTGCAGCAGGGCGGGCGTCATGGCGCGGCGCTGGCGCTGTCCAGCGCGGGCGCGCCGGACAGCGCGTGCGGATCGACGCCGCGCAGGCCCACCGGGAAGGGCACCGCCGCCAGCGGCTCGCGGCCGAGGAAGCGGCCGCGCTCGGCGAACTGGGCGGTGGCGACGAGCTCCGTGGGCGCCACCACGGGTGCGACCGGCAGATCGGCCCGCGCCAGCCGCTCGAAGGCGGCGTCGGCATCCAGCGTCGCGACCTGTGCCGCCAGCTGCGCATTGATGCCCTCGGCCTCGGCCTTGCGTGCGGCGAAGCCACGGTAGCGCGCGTCGGCGAAGGGGCCCATGTCCAGCACCTCGCACAGGCGCGCCCAGAAGTGGTCTTCCAGCGCGGCGACCGACAGGTGCCGGCCATCGCGGCAGCGGAAGATGCCGTAGGCCGGCTTGACCAGGGCCACGCCGCGCTGGGCCTCCAGCGTGGTCGTGCCGCCATCGCGGAAGCTGCCCAGCCGCGGCGTCATCCAGTGCAGGGCGCAGTCGGCGAGGGCGACGTCCAGGTGCTGGCCGAGGCCGCTGTGCTGGCGCTGCAGCAGGGCGGCCAGCGTGGCCGACAGCGCATACATCGCGCCGCACAGGTCGGCGGCCGGCAGACCGAAGCCGGGTGCGGGCGATCCACCCGGCTCGCCGGAGAGCGCCATCACGCCCGCGGCCGCCAGGTAGTTGATGTCGTGCCCGGGCAGTTGGGCCCAGGGGCCCGCCTGCCCATAGCCGCTCAGCGACACATAGACCAGGCGCGGATGCGCGGCCTGAAGGCTGGCATGGTCCAGCCCCAGCCGGGCCATCACGCCCGGCCGGTAGGACTCGACGAGCACATCGGCCCCGGCCAGCAGGGCATGGGCGCGGGCGCGGCCGGCCTCGTCCTTCAGGTCGAGCAGCACGCTTTGCTTGCCGCGGTTGACGGCCTCGAAGCCGCCGGGACCGAGGCGCCGGGCGTTGTCGCCATGCGGCGGACGCTCGACCTTGATGACCTCGGCGCCCATCTCCGCCAGCATCTGCGTGAAGAAGGGGCCGGGCAGCAACTCGCTGAAGTCCAGCACCGTGATGCCGGCGAGCGGCGGGGCGGGCTCGCCTTTCATGCGCCGTCCAGCATCACGATGACGGCATCCAGCGGCAGGGCGCCTTCGCCCTCGCTGCCCACCCAGACGGGGTTCAGGTCCATCTCCTCCAGGTGTCCGGCATGGGCCATGACGAAGTCCGAGACGGCCAGCAGCAGCCGCTCCAGCGCGGCGACGTCGGCCGGCGGCTTGCCGCGCGCGCCCTGCAGCAGCGGGTAGCAGCGCATCTCGCGCACCATGGCGCTGGCATCGGCGGGCCGCAGCGGCAGCAGGCGGCGCGTCACGTCGCGCAGCAGCTCCACATAGATGCCGCCCAGGCCGAAGGTCATGACATGGCCGAAGACCGGGTCGCGTGTGACGCCCACCATCAGCTCGAAGCCGCCGCGCGGGGCCATCTTCTCGATCAGCAGGCCATCGATGGCGGCCGTGGGCTTGTGCTGGCGCACCGAGGCCATGATCGCGTCCCAGGCCTGCTCGACCTCGGCTCCGCTGGCCAGGCCCACCTTCACGCCGCCGATGTCGGACTTGTGCACCACGTCCGGGCTGGCGATCTTGGCGACCACCGGATAGCCCATCTCGTCGGCGATGCGCCGCGCTTCTTCGCGCGTCGCCGCCACGGCCGCAGGCAGCAGCGCGATGCCCGACTGCGCCAGCAGCTGCTTGGCCTCCAGCTCCGACAGGTTGCGCACCGTGCCCGTGGCCGGCACCGACGATGTGGCTGGCAGCGGCCTGCGGGGCTCGCCCAGCCCCCCGGCGCGCTGCCAGCGGCCCCATTCAGTCCAGCGCTGCACGGCCTTGAGGGCCTTGCCCACCGAGCGCGGCGGCGCGAAGCCGCCTTCGACCAGCAGCCGGTAGCCCTCGCCCAGGCGGTCGCTCATCCAGATCGGGATGATGGGCGTGCTGCTCTGCTGCTGCGCGGCGCGGATGGTGTGGGCCAGGCTCACGGTCGTGGCGCCGTATTCGAGCGCGATGGGCGCGAGCACGCAGCCCAGGTTGGGGTCGGTGGTGACGGCGCCCAGCGTCTGCTCGATCAGGTCGGCATCGGCCAGGATGGCGGCGGTGGTGTCCACCGGGTTGTCGATGGCGGCGTAGTCGGGCAGCCGGCTGCGCAGCAGCTCGCGGGTGTGCGGTGCGAACTCGGCGAGCTTGAGGCCCGAGGTGCCCACGGCATCGGCCGTGAGCGCGGCCGTGCCGCCCGAGGAGCAGTAGATGCCGATGGCCTCCTGCGCGGGCGGCATGGCGCGCGCGAACAGCCAGGCGGTGTCGACCAGCTCGTCGATGTCGTCCACCTCGATCACGCCGTACTGGCGGAACACGGCGCTGTTGACCTCGGCCGAGCCGGTGAGCGAGGCGGTGTGCGACTGGGCAGCGCGCTGGCCGTATTCGGACTTGCCCACCTTCAGCGCGATCACCGGCTTGCCGTTGTCGGCCGCGCACTGCAGCGCGGCCAGCAGGCGGGGGCCGTCCTTGATGCCTTCCAGCAGCGTGATGATGACCTTGATGTCCGGCGCGGTGGCCATGTAGTGGATGAAGTCGGCCACCTGCAGGTCGACCTCGTTGCCGGTGGAGGCCCACAGGCCGATGCCCACGCCGCGCTCCATGGCCTGCATGACGTTGCGGCCCAGGCCGCCGCCCTGCGTGGCCAGGCCGATGGGCCCGGGCACCAGGTCGTGCGGGAAGGAGGGCGAGAAGGTCATGCCCAGCCGCGCATTGATGTTGCACAGGCCCGGGCAGTTGGGCCCGTAGATGCGCATGCCGGCGGCGTCGGCGATCTCCTTCAGGCGCTGCTGGGCGCGCTCGCCTTCGGCGCCGGCCTCGCCGAAGCCGGAAGTCAGGATGACCAGGAAGGGCACGCCGCGGGCCGCGCATTCCTCGGCGACGGCCAGCACGCCGGCCGCGGGCACCGCGATGATGGCCACGTCGGGCGTCTGCGGCAGCGCGGCGATGCTGGGCCAGCAGCGCCGGCCGCGCAGCTCGGTCTTGGTGGGATTGACCAGGTACAGCTCGCCGCGGATGGTCGAGTGGTCGATCAGATTGGTCAGCGTGCGGCCGCCGATGCTGTGAGGCCGGTCGGAGGCACCGACCAGGGCGATGCAGGCAGGGTCGATCAGGCGCGCCAGGTCGGCGCGTTGGGCGGAGGTCGTCATGCGTGCTCCCGCGGCTCAGGCGATGGCCGAGATGCCCAGGATCTCGCGGCCGACGATCAGGGTCTGCACCTCGGTCGTGCCCTCGGGGATGGTGCCGCCGCGCGTGTCGCGGAAGATGCGCTCGATCGGGTAGTCGGTGGCATAGCCCAGGCCGCCGTGCACCTGCAGCGCCATGCTCGCCACTTCATGCGCGGCCTCGGTGGCGTAGAGCTTGGCGATGGAGGCGGCCGTGCGGGCCTCGCCCTCGGAGTCCAGCGCCGCGGCGGCGCGCAGGCCCAGCGCGCGGGCGGCCTCGACGCGGATGGTCATGTCCACGATCAGCTTCTGCACCAGCTGGAAGCTGCCGATGGGCTTGCCGAACTGGGTGCGCGTGCGCGCATGCTCGATGGACAGGTCCAGCGCCGACTGTGCCGCGCCCACCGCGCCCATGGCGATGTTGACGCGGGCGCTGTCCAGGCCGATCAGCATCTTCTTGAGGGCCTTGCCCTCTTCGCCCAACAGGTTCTCGCGCGGGATGCGCACGTTGTCGAAGTTCAGCTCGGCGGTGCCGGTGCTGCGCAGCACCATGGTGTCCACGCGCCGCACCTCGAAGGGCGACACGTCGCGCTCGACAAGGAAGGTCGACAGCTGGCCCTGGCAGTCCGGGCTGAAGGTACGCGCCACCACGATGCCGAAGTCGCCGAAGGCGCCGTTGGTGATCCACAGCTTGCGGCCGTTGAGTACGTAGTGGTCGCCCTGCAGGTCGGCGCGGGTCTGCACCTGCGCGATGTTGGAGCCGGTGCCCGGCTCGCTGATGGCGCTGAAGCAGCGGCGCTGGTTGGTCAGCAGCGGGCGCAGGAAGCGTTCCTTCTGCTCGGGCGTGGCCTCCTGGGCCAGCTTGTTGATCGCGGCGTTGGTGATGTTGAGGATGGTGCGCAGCGACAGCCAGGCATAGCCCGCCTCTTCCATCAGCAGGGCCCAGGTGAGCTGGTCCATGCCCATGCCGCCTTCTTCTTCCGGCAGGCGGCCGCCCAGGTAGCCGAATTCGGCCAGCTTGCCGAGCACCTCGAAGGGGAAGGTGCGGTCCTGGTCGTGGCGCGACACGATGGGCGCGATCTCGGCCTTCATGAAGCGGCGGATGCTGTCGCGCAGCATGGTCTGCTCGGAAGAAAGGGTGAACATGGTCTTGTCTCCTGGGTGGTCGGATGGATGGCCGGCCCGGGGGGGCCGTGCCGGGGTGGCGCTACGCCCGGGCCTTGGTTCGTTTGGAAGGTGCGGGCGCGGGGGATTCGGCAGACGCCGCGGCTTCGGCCACGGCCGCGTGTTTGCGGAAGACGAGGGCCTGCACTTCCTGCAGGGCCTCGATGCACAGGCTGCGCTGTGCGCGCATGCGGTCGGTGAGGCCGGCCACCGACAGGGCGATGGCCTCGCCGCCGATCTGGCCGGCGACGGCGACGGCGGTCAGGCCTTCGCTGCCTTCGTTCTCGATCCAGATCCAGCCCTGTTCCTTGGCCTGCGCCACCTGGGCCTCCAGGGCGGCCAGGTCGGTCAGCGTGCCCGAGGCCAGGCCGCGCAGAGGCTTGAGCCGCAACTGGCGCGCCGCCTCTTCGGGCGTGCCGATGGACAGGATCGCCTTGCCAAGCGCGGAGACGTGCAGCGCCAGCTTGTCGCCCACGTGCTGCATATAGCGCAGCGGATGGCGGCCTTCGCTGAGCGCGATCACCTTGACGATGCCGTTCTCCAGCCGGCCGCACAGGCCGGTCTCGCCGGTGCGGTCGCGCAGCAGCTCGCTGGCCTCGGCGCCCACGGCATAGAGCGGGTCGCTGGCCGAGATCTCCTTGGCCACGGCCAGCAGGCGGGCGGTGGGATAGAAGCGCCGGCTGCGGGCCGTGCGCAGCAGGTAGCCCAGCTCGTGCAGGGTGTGCAGCAGGTCGGAACAGCTGCTTTCGGGCAGGTCCATGAGCCGCGCGAGGTCGGAGTTGGACAGCTCCCGCTTCTCGCGGGCAAAGACCTCCAGCAAGGTCATGGTGCGGGCAGCGGCAGGGACAAGGGTGGGCATCGCCTCTCCGATATTTCGTAGAAAAGCACGATGGTACAGACCGTGCCGTTTGCGGCATCGGGCTGACTTTCCGTGACTGCGCTGCGAATGCATCGATTTCGATTTGCTTTTCTACGACGTGTTGAAGTAGTCTACGGCATACCGAATATCAAGAGCAACCGGAGACATCCATGAAACGCGCTTTCCACACCCTCGCCCTGACCCTGGCGGCGCTCGTCGCCCACGGCCCTGCCACTGCCGCGCCCGACGACGCCTGGCCCACCAAGCCGCTGACCTTCGTCGTGCCCTTTCCGCCCGGCGGCATCACCGACAACACGGCCCGCGTGCTGGCGCAGAAGGTGGGCGACAAGCTGGGCCAGCAGGTGGTGGTGGACAACCGGCCGGGTGCGGGCGGCTCCATCGGCGCCGAGTACGCGGCGCGGCAGCCGGCCGACGGCTACACCTTCCTCTACGGCACGCAGGGCACCCACGGCGCCAACCTGGCGCTCTACAAGAACGTGCGCTACGACCCGATCAAGGACTTCGTCGCCGTGCATGGCATCTCGGAGTCGCCGCTGGTGCTGGTCATCAACCCCACGCGCAGCTTCAAGACCGTGCCCGAGCTGGTCGCCTACGCCAAACAGAACCCCGGCAAGCTGAACTACGGCTCGGCCGGTGCCGGCACCGGCACGCACCTCACGGCCGAACTGTTCCAGACGGCGGCTGGCATCAAGATGACCCATGTGCCCTACAAGGGCAGCAGCCCGGCCCTGACCGACCTGATCGCCGGCAACCTGGACATGGCCTTCGACTACGCGGCGGTGGTGATGCCCTTCGTGCAGGCCGGCAAGCTGAAGGCCCTGGCCGTCACCAGCAAGACCCGACTGGCGAACGTGCCGCAGCTGCCCACGCTGGGCGAGCTGGGCATCTCCGGCGCGGACTCCACCGCCTGGGGCGCCGTCTTCGTGCCCGCCAAGACGCCCGCCCCCATCGTGCAGCGGCTGTCCGATGCCGTGGCCGCCGCCATCGTCGACCCCGAGTTCGTCGCCGTGAGCGAGAAGAACGGCAGCCTGCCCATGCGTGGCATGCGCGGCGAGAAGCTCGACGCCTTCGTCAAGTCGGAAATGAGCCGCTGGCGCGAGGTGGTGCAGAACTCGGGCGCCAAGGTCGACTGACCGGCCTTGCCTCCCCTTTCCTCTTTCATCTTTCATCCCAAGGACTCCCATGACCCTCGACCTGCGGGGCTACCAGCCCCGCCATCCCACGCTCTACCAGCTGGCCGCCGATGGCGAATCGCTGGACTTCGTCTTCGCCCGCTGCCCCGCCTGCGGCCACCTGGCCTTTCCGGCCGACGCGCCCGGCTGCAGCCAGTGCGGCGACCCCATGAAGGACGCCGAGCGCATCACGCGCCCCGGCAGCGGCACGCTGCTGGAGTTCGTGACCCTGCATGTGCCCCTGCTGCCCGGCATGGAGGTGCCGCGCATCGCCGCCGACATCCGTCTGGGCGAGGACGGCCCCATCGAGGAAGGCGTGATGGCCACCACCGACGAGTCGCAACTGCGCGTGGGCATGCCCCTGCGCGCCGTGGCCCATCCCCTGCCCGCGGGCGAGGTGTTCGACTGCCGCTTCGTGCCGGCCGCGGAGGCGCAGCGATGAGCCACTGGATCGACGACAACGAGGGCGTGTACGTGGCCGGCATCGGCATGCATGCCTACCAGTTCCCCACCGAGACGCCCTACACCCACCTGGGCCTGACCGCGGTGCGCCAGGCCCTGGCCGACGCGGGCCTGACCTGGCCGCAGGTGAACAGCGCCTACATCGGCACCACCTCCATCGGCATGGCGGCCGGCCGGGTGATGCTGCGCCACCTGGGCTCGACCGGCCTGGCCGTCACCCAGGTCGAGAACGCCTCGGCCTCGGGCTCCTTCGCCTTCCGGCAGGCCTGCCTGGAAGTGGCGCGTGGCGTCAGCGACGTGGTGCTGGCCGTGGGCGTGGACAAGCACGGCGACGGCCGCCGCGCCGCCGACAAGGACGGCCTGGCGCACCTGAGCGACACCGCCAACGTGCCGCCGGTCAAGTTCGCCATGATGGCCCGCACCTACCTGCGCGAGCGCAATGCCGACGCGACCGCGATGGCGCAGGTGGCGGTCAAGAACCATGGCAACGCCTCGCGCAACCCCTATGCGCAGTACCGCAAGCCGCGCACGCTGGAACAGGTGCTGGCTTCGCCGCGCGTGGCCGGCGACCTGACGGTGCAGCAGTGCTGCCCGCGCGGCGAAGGCGCGGCGGCGGCCATCGTGGTCTCGGGCCGTGCCCTGCGCCGGCTTGGCCTGGACCCCAAGCGCTGCGTGCGCGTGCGGGCCTCCACCGCCTGCAGCGAGACGCCCGAGACCGCCTACGGCCAGGCCGCGGTCGACCTGGTGCGCAGCAGCGCGCAGTCGGCGCTGGAGCAGGCGGCCATATCGGCCCAGACGCTGGACCTGCTCGAACTGCACGACGCCTTCTCGGTGGAAGAGCTGCTCTACAGCGAGGCCATCGGCGTGTGCCCGCCCGGTGAGGGCGCAAGCTTCCTGATGCGCGGCGACTCGCGCATCGGCGGGCGCTGCGCCATCAATGCCTCGGGCGGCCTGATCGGCATGGGCCATCCGCTGGGGCCGACCGGCATCGGCCAGATCGCCGAGCTGACCCGACAGCTGCGCGGCGAGGCCGGCGAGCGCCAGCACAGCCATTCGCGCTGGGCCATGGCCCACATGATCGGGCTGGGCTCGGTGGCCATCGCCCATGTTCTGTCCGCCCCGGACGCCTGAAGGAGGACCGCCGCATGACCAACTACGCCACGGCCCCCGACCACGTCGACCTCGGCACCCTCACCTATGCAGTGCAGGGCCAGGTCGCCGTGATCACCCTCAACCGCCCCGAGCGCATGAACACCATCGGCAGCACGATGAAGCCCGACCTGGCGCAGGCCTTCCTGCAGCTGGCGCGGGCCGACGAGCGTGTGCGCGCCGTCGTGCTGACCGGTGCGGGTGACCGCGCCTTCTGCGCCGGCGCCGACATCAAGGAGCGCGCCGATCACCAGATCTCCGCCAACGACTTCTTCGTCGCGCAGAAGGCCACGCACGACCTGCTGCGCGACATCGAGGAATTCGAGAAGCCGGTGATCGCCGCCATCAACGGCGTCGCCCTGGGCGGCGGCCTGGAGATCGCGCTGTGCTGCGACCTGCGGATCGCGGCCGACCATGCGAAGTTCGGCCTGCCCGAAGCGCGCATCGGCGCCCTGCCCGCGGCCGGCGGCACGCAGCGGCTGCCGCGGCTGATCGGCGAGGCGCGCGCCAAATACCTGATGTTCACCGCCGCCCAGATCGACGCGGCCCAGGCCCTGCAGATGGGCATCGTCACGCAGGTCTGCCCCGGCGCCGAGCTGATGACCGAGGCCATGAAGCTGGCCGGCACCGTGGCCGCGATGCCGCCGCTGTCCATCCGCCTCATCAAGCGTGCGGTCAACCGCGGCATGCAGACCGACCTGGACAGCGGCCTCGAATACGAACGCTACGCCGCCGCCATGCTGATCGACAGCGAGGACCGCAAGGAAGGCATGCGCGCCTTCGTCGAGAAGCGGGCGCCTGTCTTCAAGGGCCGCTGAAGCGCGGCCTCTCCATTCCCATCATTCACAAGGAAACACCATGAAACTCAATCTGGAGCGCCGCGTCGCGCTCGTCACCGGGGGCGGCCAGGGCGTGGGCCGTCAGATCTGCATCGAGCTGGCGCGCGAGGGTGCGCGGGTGGTGGTCAACGACCTGTTCGCGCCGCGTGCCGAAGCGGTGACGGCCGAGATCCGTGCGCAGGGCGGCGAGGCGATGGCCGCACCGGCCGACATCACGCAGGCCGAGCAGGTGCGGGCCATGGTGGACCAGGCCGCGAGCCACTTCGATGCGCCGGTGGAGATCCTGGTCAACAACGCCGGCATCATTCCCGAGCGCCGCGAGAAGGGTGGGCGCACGCCGGCCTTCATCGACATGCCGGTGGAGGACTGGGCCAAGATCGTCAACCTCAACGTGTACGGCACGCTGCACTGCTGCCACGCGGTGCTGCCCGGCATGGTGGCGCGCAAGGGCGGCCGCATCGTCAACATCATTTCCGAGGCCGGCCGCATCGGCGAGGCCAACATGGCCGTCTACTCCGGCGCCAAGGCCGCCATCGCCGGCTTTGCCAAGGCCCTGGCCAAGGAGCATGGCCGCCATGCGGTGACCGTCAACTCCATCGCGCTGGGCGCCGTGTCGCACGAGGGCATCAAGGACGGCCCGCTGCATGTGGACGCCACGCCGCAGAACAACGAGCTGCTGGCCAAGATGCTGGGCATCTACCCCATCTCCAAGGGCGTGGGCCGGCTGTCGCGGCCGGACGACGTGTCGGGTCTGGTGGCCTTCCTGGCCTCGGACCGGGCGCTGTTCATCACCGGGCAGACCATCGGCGCCTCGGGCGGCTTCGCGATGGTCTGAGGGACAGGGCGGCGGCGGGCCGGCACCGGCCCGCCCTTTATGATCCGGCCCGCGTGCAAGACGCCTCCGGGTCCGCGGGAAGGGTTGAACCCACTTGCCTGTCTTGCGGCATCCATCGCGATGCCGCCTCCTCACCACCTTGGGTGCAGCCGGTCTTGCGGGCCATCGGCGTTCGATGCACAGAGGTGTCCATGCAATCCCTCCCTCCCCGGCCCGACATCGGGCATCTGAAGAAGCAGGCCAAGTCCCTGCTGGCCGACTACCGGCGCGGCGCGCCCGCGGCGATGCAGCGCTTCCGGTCGGCATTGCCCGCCGCGCGCGGCCGGGACGATGCCGCCCTCACGGCACAGTCGCTGCGGCTGCACGATGCGCAGTCCTGCATCGCACGCGAGCACGGCTTCGCCAACTGGGCGGATCTGCTGCGCTTCGTCGAGGCGCGGCGAGCGCTCCTCGACGATCCGCAGGCGGCGCTGCTGCACTGGCTGCGGCTGGTCTATGCCGGCGATGTGGCCGGCGGCAACGGCGCCAGCCGGCCCGCGGTGGCGGCGCGGCTGCTGGCGGAACATCCTGCGCTCGTGGCCGGCGCCGATCCCTGGCTGGCTTGCGCCATCGGCGACGAGGCGACGCTGCGGGCCGCCATGCAACGCGATCCGTCCTGGGTCCACCGGCCCGGCGGCCCGTTGCGGCTGCCGCCGCTGGTGGCGGTCACCCATTCCGGCCTGGCGCGCGTGCCCGGTTTCGCGGAGGGCCTGCGGGCCTGTGTGGCAGAACTGCTGGCCGGCGGCGCCTCGCCCAACCAGTCCATCGGCAGCCGGTGGACGCCCGCCTCGCTGGACGCGCCGGACGAGTCCTTGCGCGTGTCGGCGCTGTACGGCGCAGCGGGCCAGGCGGGCGACGCGGCCATGACGAAGCAGCTGCTCGATGCGGGCGCCCGGCCGGACGATGGCGAATCGCTCTACCACGCGCTCGGCACCCCCGCCTGCGCCCGCCTGCTGCTGGAGGCCGGCGCCACGATTGCGGGCACCAACGCCATCTACCGCGCGCTCGACTTCGACGATCCGCAGGCCCTGCAACTGCTGCTGGCGCATGGTGGCGATCCGGACGAGCCGCCGGCCGGTCCGCCGACCTCGGAATGGGGCACGCCGCTGCTGTGGGCGATCCGGCGGCGCCGTTCGGTGGCGCATGTCCAGGCGCTGATCGACGCCGGCGCGCGCACCGATGTGCGCACGCCCGACGGTGTGACGGCCCGCGTCCTCGCGCTGCGCTTCGGCCTGCCGGAGATCGCCGCGCTGCCGGCATTGGCCGCGTCGGGGCGTCCAGGCGGCGACGACCTCGACACGGTCGAGGCCTTCGTGGCCGCATGCGCCCGTGGCGACACGCCGTCCGCGCTTGCCCTCCAGCGTGCCGAGCCCGATGTGCTCGCCCGGTTGGACGACGCGCAGCGGCGCCTGCTGCCGGAACTGGCGGCCGATGGCTGCGACGCCGCCGTGCGTGCCATGGTGGCCTGTGGCTGGCCGCTGGAAGTTCGCGGCGGCGACATCGACGGCTCGGCCCTGAACCAGGCCGTGTTCCGCGGCGACGCGGCGCTTGCGCGGCTGCTGCTGGAGAACGGCGCCGACTGGCGGGCCCCGCATGGCTTCGGCGACGACGTGCGGGGCACGCTGTCCTGGGCCTCGCTCAACACGCCGTCAGGCGAGGGCGACTGGGCTGGCTGCGCCCAGGCGCTGCGGGACCACGGCATGCCGGCCGCCCTGCCCGACCCGGACGGGTCGGACGCGGTGCTGATCGATGGCCGCCGTTATCTGTTCGCGGACGAGGTGCGGGCCGTGCTGCTGGGCACGGAGGCGCTTCACCTCAGTCGGCCGTGCATACCCGGTCGCGGCCGGACTGCTTGGCCTTCAGCATCGCCAGATCGGCCCGATGCAGGGTGTGCATGACGGATTCGTCTGCCCGCAGCACGGCGATGCCGACAGAGACGGTCAGGCGTTCATCGGGCCGCGGCACCTGCGCGAGCAGCAGACGCAGGCGCTCGGCCACCGCCACGGCCTGGGCTTGCTCCTGGCCCGGGAGCAGCACGCAGAACTCTTCCCCGCCGAGCCTGCCCAGCACGTCATGCTGCGGCAGGGCCTGCCTCAGCGCCCCGGCCATGCCTCGCAGCACCGCGTCCCCGGCCGCGTGGCCGTGGCTGTCGTTGAGCCGCTTGAAATGGTCGATGTCCAGGTACAGCAGGGCAAGCGGCGCCCCAGTCTCGCGCGCCAGGCCGGCCGCCTGTTCCGCCTGGTGCAGGAACTCTGCCCGGCTGCGGGCGCCCGTGAGGGCGTCCGTGGCGCTGAGTTCCGCGAGCCGGCATTCCTGGTCGAAGGCGCGGCGCTGGTAGTCCTGGATGCGGCGGTGGGTGACAAAGCCCGTGGCGAGGGCGATGCCCGCATAGAGCAACGTGAAGACGGTGTCGGTCCGGTTGGCCGTGGGGTCGAACACGAAAGGCAGGAAGAAGGCATAGCAGGCCAGCGAACCGCCGACCCACTGCGCCAACGTGATCCAGAAGAAGCTGGTGGTGACGGCGATGATGATCGCCGCGGGAAGGAAGTACATGAGCGGCCGGTCGGTGCCGAGCGCGCCCAGATAGCTGTTGAAACTCACCGTGGCAATGGTCGCCATGCAGGCCAGGCCGTAGGCCTGGACCGAGGGGGCGCGCGCGATGAGGAAGGCGAACAGCGCGGTCAGCGGCAGCAGCAGTACCCGCAGCCCCACATATTCCGGCATCGGGATCAGCAGCCGCGCCAGCAGCGCCGCCACCGAGCCGGCCACGGCGGTCAGGCCCATTTCGATCGCCGTGAGTTGCAGACGCTGGCGGGTGTGGTCCCGGTAGATTTTTTCTTGATCGGCGGCGGAGGCGGCGCGCTGGAGCATCGGCTTCTCGTAGGGCAACGGCAGCGGCCGTTCGGGCGTGGGAAAGGATGAGGCCGGCATGGCCCTCGTGGGTCAGCGAGCCGGAGCTCCCCCTGCGCCCAGCGCCTTGCGCTCGCGCCAGGCCGTCTGCACGAAGGGATCGGTCACGGCGTAGATGCCGTGGCCCTTGCGGATGATGAGGTTGGCGTCGCGCAGTTCGTCGGCCACGCGCTGCACCTGGTCGGCCGTCACGTCGCGGGCCAGTTGCGCGGTGTAGTCGGCCAGGGCCTGCGCGCCGAACAGGCCGGTGGCGTCGCCCTCGGCCTGCGCAACGCGGTCGAACACGGCACCGGCGAGGGTGCCCAGGTCTTCCACCTTGCGCAGCTCCACATCGGCGGCCGCCGTCTTGAGCGTGGCGGCAATGACGGGCAGGAAGCGGTCGGCCTCGGCCGGGTCGGCCTGCTGCAGCTGGCGCAGAGCGCGGATCAACTCTTCCGGGCGCCGGCCCAGCGTGTCGAAGGCCTCGATGGCCACGGCCAGGCTGGGCTGGACGCGGGCGCCTTCCAGGGCGATGCCGTCCAGCACATGGGCCACGTAGTCGCCGTCCAGCGTCGGGTAGTCGACCGAGGTCGCGCCGGCGAAGGCATGCCGGCCCTGCAGCGTCATGCCCACCACCTGCGCACGGTGCGAGCCGGTGCCGATGAAGATGAAGTGACCGGGCGTGCCGGGCCGTGGATTGATCGCGTCGCGCG
Source organism: Pseudacidovorax sp. NFM-22 (assembly GCF_021401245.1). Classification (GTDB taxonomy): domain Bacteria; phylum Pseudomonadota; class Gammaproteobacteria; order Burkholderiales; family Burkholderiaceae_C; genus Xenophilus. The sequence continues at coordinate 119,250 of NZ_JACBFY010000007.1, read as the reverse complement.
CCGCCTTGATGGCCAGCAGCATCTGCGCGCCGTCTTCGCCGGCCAGCGCCTGCTGCACCTCGTCGACGATCAGCACCACGTCGGTCCGGGCCTTGTCGACCACCTCGGTCAGTGCGTCGGCCAGCGTCACGCCGCCCTTGGCGCCCACCTCGTTCAGCTGGAAGCCGAACTTGAAGCCGGCGGCGCCGACATCGAGGCCCTTGAGCCGTTTCAGGCGCGCGAGCACGCCGGAGGCGGGCGTCTGCAGCTCGGCCAGCGCGCGCTGGATGGCCGCATGGATGAGCGTGGCCGGGTTGGCCCGCGTATCCGTCCACAGGTCCACATAGATGACGATAGCGCCCAGCGCCTCCAAGGCCGGGATCAGGTCCTGCCGCAGGAAGGTGGTCTTGCCGGTCCGCCGCAGGCCCGACAGGAACAGTCCGGAGCGCAGGCCCTGGTCGAGCAGGCCCGGACGCAGGAGCTGCCGCGCCATCTGGTCGGCCAGGGCTGTACGGTGGAACAAGGTCATTTCGGCGATTTTACCCAGATCGGCTAATTAGTCGAAATCCATAAAACACGCAAAACTGCCAGATCCAAGCTGCGGAGCCCCGCAGGGCCGCGCAGGGCCGATCTGCAGACAAACAGCGGCCTCGGACCCGGGAAGGCCCGCGACGTGAAAGCGCCGCGGGCCTTTTTGCGTGGGCATGACGGTCAGGCTGGCATGGATGCTGCAAGGGAAAACCAGACTGTCGATTGTTAGACAATCCAACAAAATCCCCGCCGGCCTTCTCGCCAGACGCCGATCCATCCTTCCGCTCTTCATGACCCAGCCCATCCTGCGCATCAGCGGCCTCCACAAGCGCTTCGGCGATCACCATGTGCTGCAGGGCATCGACTTCGATGTGCAACCCGGCGACCGCGTGGCCATCCTGGGCTCCAGCGGCTCGGGCAAGAGCACCTTCCTGCGCTGCCTCAACTTCATGGAAACGCCCAGTGCCGGCAGGATCGAGCTCAAGGGCCGCCCCATCGGCCGGCCCGACGCGCGTGGCGGCAATGCCGTGCGCTACACCCAGGCCGAGCTGGCGCAGGTGCGCCGGCAGGTGGGCATGGTGTTCCAGCAGTTCAACCTGTTTCCGCACATGACGGTGCTGGGCAACGTGATGGAAGGCCCCATCACGGTGCGTGGCATGGCCGCTGCGCGGGCCCGGGACATCGCCCTGCGCGAACTCGACAAGGTGGGCCTGGCCCACAAGGCGGACGCCTACCCCGGCCACCTGTCGGGGGGTCAGCAGCAGCGCGTGGCCATCGCCCGCGCGCTGGCCATGGAGCCCGACGTGCTGCTCTTCGACGAGCCCACGTCATCGCTCGACCCCGAACTCGTGGGCGAGGTGCTCAACGTCATCCGCGACCTGGCCGAGGAAGGCCGCACGATGCTGCTGGTGACCCACGAGCTGGGCTTTGCCTACCACTACGCCAACAAGGTGCTCTTCCTGGCCGACGGCCTGATCTACGAAGCCGGCACCCCCGACGAGGTGCTCAAGCACCCGCGCAAGGAGCGCACGCAGCGCTTCCTCGAACGCTTCACGGCCTTCAGCTTCTGAAGCAGCCGTTCCCTCATTCCGCGCCCTCCTCCCATGCAGCTTTCCAACCCCGCCTCCGCCACCAGCTCCCAGGCCTACCGGGCCGACGACCGCAACGAGCAGGTGCTCGTCTACCTCAACGGCGACTTCGTGCCTCGCAATGAAGCCAAGGTCTCGATCTTCGATGCCGGCTACGTCTGCGGCGACGGCGTGTGGGAAGGCGTGCGCCTGGTCAACGGGCGCGTGATCTCCTTCGACGCCCACATCGACCGCCTGTTCGAAGGCGCCAATGCCATCGCCATGGACATCGGCCTGAGCAAGCAGCAGGTCAAGGACGTGATCCTGCGCACCTTCGAGGTGAACGGCATGCACGACGGCGCGCATGCGCGCCTGATGGTCACGCGCGGCCTCAAGAAGACGCCCAACCAGGACCCGCGCTTCATCATCGGCAGCGCCACCGTGGTCTGCGTGGCCGAGCACAAGGTGGTCGATGTCGCGGCCAAGAAGCGCGGCCTTGCGCTGCACACCAGCACCATCCGCTGCAGCACGCCCGACGTGTTCGACCTGCGGCTCAACTCGCACAGCCGGCTCAACTTCATCCAGGCGCTGATCCAGGCCATCCATGTGGGTGCCGACGAGGCGCTGATGCTGGACACCAACGGCTTCGTCTCCAGCTGCAACTCCACCAACTTCTTCATCGTGCGCGGCGGCGCGCTGTGGACCTCGTCCGGGCGCTACTGCTTCAACGGCATCACGCGCGCCACGGTGCTGCGCCTGGCGCGCGAGAACGGCATCCCGGTGCACGAGGGCGACTACACGCTCGCGGAGGTCTATGCCGCCGACGAGGCCTTCGTCACCGGCACGCTGGGCGGCCTGACGCCCGTGGCGGCCATCGACGGCCGCCGCCTGCCCACCGAGGGCTACGGCCCGCTGACGCAACGCCTGGCCGAGCTGTACCAGGCCTACATCACGGCACCGGCGGCCTGACTTTTTCCACCCCTCCCCTTCCTGTCCAACCCTCGTAGGAGCGACGAATGAACATCCTGTCCCGCTTTGCCGCCGTCCGCCGCGGCCTGCTGTTCGGCCTGCTCGGCCTGGGCCTGCTGGCCGGCGTGCCGGCCCAGGCCCAGACGCTGGAGAAGGTCAAGAAATCCGGTGAGCTGCGCATCGGCGTGGCGCCGGGCGACCCGTGGTACTACCGCGACCCCGCCACCGGCCAGTGGACCGGCGTCGGTGTGCTCATGGGCGAGCAGATCGCCAAGAACATCGGCGTGAAGATGGTGCCGGTCGAGACCACCTGGGCCAACAGCGTGGCCGGCCTGCAGTCGGGCCAGTTCGACGTGATGTTCGTGCTGGACGCCACCGAGGAGCGCAAGCGCGCCATCGACTTCCCTGCCGCGCCGATGCTCTGGTATGCCCAGGGTGTGCTGGCCAAGGACGGCTTGGTCGTGAAGAACTGGAGCGACCTCGACAAGCCCACCGTGCGCGTGGGCGTGGCCCTGGGCACCGCCACCGACCGCGACCTCACCAAGCGCCTGCCCAACGCCAAGATCGAGCGCTTCACCAACACCGACGAGACCGTGGCCGCCTTCAACGCCGGCCGGGTCGACGCCATCGGCTTCTACCACTCGGTGCTGACCATCGCGTACTCCAAGATCAAGAAGGGCAGCGTGCAGATCCCGCAGCCGGTGGTCGCCATCGCCACCAGCGCCGGCGTGCGCAAGGAGCAGGACCCGGCCTTCCGCGACATGCTCGACGAGCAGTTCAAGAAGCTCTACGCCTCAGGCCAGACGCAGGCGCTGTATGCGCAGTACCTCAAGACCAAGGGGTTGGATCCGGACAAGATGCCCGGCGTGACCAAGGAGTCGCTGGAGAAGTAAGGCGGGCAATGGCGGTATCGCCGGCATGGAGCCCCCACCCGGCAAGGCTGAGAGAGCCCCTCTCCCCTTGCGGGAGAGGGGTCGGGGAGAGGGGGTGTGCCCATCTCCACCGCAGTGCCTCCGGCCATCGCAGCGGCCCCTCTCCCCAGCCCTCTCCCGCGAGGGGAGAGGGAGCCAAGCCCAGCGGGTGCGCGGCCTCCGATGCTCGCCACTGACCCTGCTGCCTGCGCTGCGGCTCCTGCGCAGCGCCACGGACACATGACATGAACTACGACTGGGACTTCGGCGCCGTCTGGGAATACCGCCAGATGCTGCTGACGGGCGTGCTCGGCACCTTCCGCATCGCGGCCGTGGCCATTGCCATGGGCGTGCTCATCGGCGCCGTGCTGGCCACCCTGCGCTTGACGAAGACGCGCTGGCTGCAGTGGCCGGCCCTGTGGTTCACCGAGTTCTACCGCAACACGCCACCGCTGGTGCACTTCTTCTGGGCCTTCTATGCGCTGCCCGTGGTACTGGGCGTGAGCCTGGACCCGTACGTGGCGGCCATCATCGCCCTCTCCACCCAGTCGGGCGCCTTCTATGCCGAGGTGTTCCGCGGTGGCGTGGTCAGCATCGACCGTGGCCAGTGGGAAGGCGCCCGCGCCCTGGGCATGCGCCCGCCGGCCGTGCTGCGGCGGGTGGTGCTGCCGCAGGCCCTGCAGCGCATGCTGCCGCCCTTCATGGAACGCTCCTTCGAGCTCATCAAGACCACCGCGCTGGCCTCGACGCTGGCGTATTCCGACCTGCTCTACCAGGCCATGCAGGTCAACAGCATCACCTTCCGCCCGCTGGAGGTCTACACCGTGGTGGCGGCCATCTTCTTCGTCACGCTGCTGGTCCTCAGCACGCTGGCGCACCTGCTGGAGGCACGGCTGACCCGCGCCACCCGGCCCGTTTCCGCGACCGCGAGGTGACCGGCATGGACTTCTCGTGGGACTTCGCGCCGGTGCTGCAGAACTGGCCCGTGCTGCTCAAGGGCGTGGGCATGACGGCGCTGCTGTGGGCCATCGCCTTTCCGCTGTCGATGGCGCTGGGCCTGCTGCTGTCACTGGCCACCGGCTCGGGCCGGCGGGTGCCGGTGATGCTGGGGCGCAGCTGGGTCGAGCTGTTCCGCAACACGCCGGTGATGGTGCAGCTGATCTGGTTCTTCTATGCCTTTCCCATCCTCACCGGGGTGCAGCTCACGCCCCTGGTGGCGGCGCTGTGCGGGCTGGTGCTCAATGCCTCGGCCTACTGCTCGGAGATCTTCCGCGGCGGCATCGCCTCCCTGCCGGCGGGCCAGTGGGAAGGCGCCCGTGCGCTGGGCATGACGCGCACCCAGCTGATGCGCCGGGTGATCGTGCCGCAGGTGCTGGCGCGCATGCTGCCGGCCTTCACCAACCGTGGCATCGAGCTGGCCAAGAACACCTCCATCGCCTCGGTGATCGCGGTGCAAGAGCTGATGTACCAGGGCCGCGCGCTGTCGGCCGCCTTCTACCGACCGCTGGAGATCCTCACGGCCGTGGGCCTGATCTACTTCGTCCTGATCTACCCGGGCTCCTACCTGGCCTCGCGGCTGGAAAAGCGCTTCGCGCTGCGGGCCTGAAGCCCTTGCACCCCGCGAGCCGCATCGAGCCCTCGCCGAGAATCGCGCGCACACCATGAGCAGCATCCCCCGTTTCGAGCCCCTGCCCACGCTGACCCGCCGCGATCAGGTGGCCGAGACGCTGCGCCGCGCCATCCTTTCCGGGCGCATCGCGCCGGGCACGCAGCTGGTCGAAAGCCGGCTGGCCGGTGACCTGGCCGTGAGCCGCGGCCTGCTGCGCGAGGCCATCCGCGAGCTGATCGAGAGCGGCCTGGCCACCAACCGGCCCTATGCCGGCACCTTCGTCACCGAGGTCAATGCCGAAGTGCTGCGCGACGTGTACGAGATGCGCCGCGTGATGGAGACCCAGGCCTACCGCCGTGTCTGGCCGCTGCGCGATGCGGCCTTCCGGGGCGAGTTGCAGGCCCGCTTCGACCACATGATCGCGGCCGTGCGCAGCGACGACCTGTCGGAGGAGATCCGTGCCGAGGCGCACTTTCACGGCCTGGTGTACGAGCGCTGCGGCAATCATTTGATGCCCGCCTTCTGGCAGCAGATGACGCAGAAGATCCAGCTGGGCTTCGGCATCTGCCAGATCGCGCATGCGCCCAAGGTGGACTTCGAGGCCAACCACCGGCGCTTCCTCGACTGCGCGCTGGGCGACAGCCTGGACGAGATGCTGGCGGAGCTGGAGATCCACCTGGACCGGGGTCTGGCGACCATTCAGTTCGAGGCGGGCGGCTGAGCGTCGACGCCGGCCGCGCCTGCCGCAGCCAGCACGGCGACCGCGCGGCGCGCTAGGTCGGCAGGGCCTGCGCCCAGTCGGCGATGGCCTGGGCCACCGCATGCGGCTGCTCGGGCACGAGCGCATGGCCGGCGTGCGGGATCACCTGTACCGTGACCTTGTCGCCCAGCAGGGCCTTCAGCTCGTTGCGCGTGGAAGCCGGGCGCCACGCATCCTGCCCGCCCTGCAGGTCCAAGATGGGCGCATGGCTGCGCCCGAACCACACCGACTTCGCGGGCGATTGGCCCGCGGCCCGGTAGGCCGCGCGCAGCGCCGGATGCCAGCCCTGCAGCCACGGCGTGGGATCGTTGCCCGTGGCGAACATGCACAACCGCAGCGCGGCCAGCCGCTCCGGGGCCGGCCGTGTCGGGTCCGACGCGATGGCCAGCGCCTCGGCCATGCCCGCCGGAAAGACCTGGGCCGATGCGCCCAGCGCCACCACGCCACGCACGAGCGCCGGATGGTTCATGTCGGTGACGCGCGCGGTCCAGTGCCCGTAGGCATGACCGACGACGACCGCCCGGCCGCCGCCGAGGCGCTCGATGGTGAATGCGACGTCGCCGGCCAGCGTGTCCAGCGTCATGCCCGGCGGCGGTGCGGAGCTGCGGCCCATGCCGCGCGGCTGGGGCCGCAGCACGCGGAATCCGCGGGCAGCGATCAATGCGGCGACTTCGTCGAAGTCCTCGGAGTCGCGCAGCGACGAGGGCAGCATGACGATGGCCGGTCCATCACCATCGACGATGACGTCGATGGCGGTCGTGCCGTTCTTCAGCAGTTCGCGGTGGCGTTGAGGTGGAAGTGGGTTCATGGCGCAGCCGTGCAGCGAAACAAGCGCGGCGGGAAGGCCCAGCACCAGGGCGCGGCGCGGCAGGGGCCGATGGAGGTCCGGCATGGTCGTTGTCTCCTGCTTGTGATGTCTGCAAAGAATAGGCCGCCATCGGCGGGCGAGCCATGCAGATCGCCGCATAGCATGCTTGCCGGTGCAGCGTCTCTGCGCTGCGTCTCGATCGTTTAGCCTCGCCCGGAGACACAGCTTCCGATCCACCATGGCACGCATTCCCCTCTTCCCTTCGGACAACATGGACGCGGCGCAGCGCCTCGTGCTCGACAAGGTCGTCTCCGGCCCGCGCGGCCGGATCCAGGGCCCGCTGCGCGCTGCCCTGCACAACCCCGAGCTGGCCGACAAGTGGCAGGCGCTGGGCGCCCTGCTGCGCTATGGCACCTCGCTGCCGCCGCGGCTGTCGGAGATCGCCATCCTCGTGACGGGCCGGGCCTGCCGCTCGCCCTTCGAGTGGTATGCGCACCGCATCGAGGGCGAGAAGGCGGGCCTGGAGCCGGCCTTCATCGAGGCACTGCTCGCCGAGTCCGAGCCGCCCGCCATGTCGCCCGACGACGCGGCTGTCTGGCGCTATGCGGTCGAGCTGAACCGGCACCGCTCGGTGTCCGAGGCCACCTATGCCGAGGCGCTGGCGCGCTTCGGCACCAAGGGCGTGGTCGAGCTCACGGCGCTCATCGGTTACTACACCATGGTGGCGATGACGCTCAACTGCCACGAGATCCCACTGCCGGAAGGCGTGGCGCCGGCCTTCGCGCTGCCGCAGCAGGAGGCGCTGTCGTGACCGCCGACGCTGCCGCGCCCGACAGTGCCCGGCCAGCAGGCGAAGCGCCACGGCACGCGGTGGGCGCGCCATCCGAGGCCGTCGGCGGCTGGGACTGCCACGCCCACCTCTTCGGCCCCTACGCACGCTTCCCGCTGGCCGCGGATCGCAGCTACACGCCGCCGGAGGCGCTGGAGCCGCAGTACCTGGCACTGCTGCGACGACTCGGCCTTCGCCATGGCGTGCTGGTGCATCCCAGTGCCTACGGCGACGACCATTCGCTGCTGCTGCATGCCCTGCAGTCGCAGCCGGCGCTGCGCGGTGTCGTCGTGGTGCGACCCGGCAGCGCGCTGCCGCTCGGCGATCTGCATGCCAGGGGCGTGCGCGGCGCCCGCTTCAGTCATCGCAGCGGCGCCGGCGCCAACTTCAGCGGCAGTGCCTCCTTCGACGACCTGCGCGCCCTGGCGCCCGCGCTCGCCGATGCGGGGTTGCATGCCGAACTCTGGACCGACTGCCAGGCCCTCCCGGCGATTGCCGACGCGCTGCAGGACCTGCCCGTGCCGGTGGTGATCGACCACATGGGCGGCTTCGATGCGAAGGCCGGCGTCGACGAGCCGGGCTTCCGCGTGCTGCTGGATCTGCTCGCCAGCGGCAAGGTCTGGGTCAAGCTGTGCGCGTACCGCAACCTGCTGAACGAGGCCGACTGGGACGCGGGCCGTGCCTTCCAGCAGAAGATGCTCGAAGCAAATCCGCAGCAGCTGGTGTGGGGCAGCGACTGGCCCCACCTGCGCGTGAACCCGGTGCCGGACGCCACACAGTTGCTGGACATGTTCATGGCCTGGGCCGGCAACGACGCGCTCGTGCAGCGCGTGCTGATCGACAACCCCGAGCGGCTCTACCGCTGAAGGCCCGGGATGAGCCTCGGCAAGGTACTGGTCACGGCAGGATCCGTGAAGGGATGCGAGCCCGCGCTGCAGCTGATGCGCGATGCGGGCTGCGTGGTGCAACTCGCGACTCCGCCGCTTCCACTGCATGAGGACTGGCTGCTGACCCAGAGCCGCGATGCCGCTGCCCTGATCTTCGCGATGGAGCCCGTCTCGGCGCGGCTGCTGGCCAACGCCCCGCAGCTGCGCATCGTGGCGCGCCCGGGCGTGGGCTACGACACGGTGGACCTCGACGCCGCAACGCGGCAGGGCGTCGCCGTCACCATCGCCGAGGGCACCAACCACGAGAGCGTGGCCGACTTCACCTTCGCGCTGCTGCTCGGCGCCGCGCGCGGCCTGCTTCCGGCTGCGGGCAGCGTGCAGCAGCAGGAATGGACGCGCGTCACCGGCACCGAGGTGTGGGGCAAGACGCTGGCCCTGGTGGGCCTGGGCCGCATCGGCCAGGCCGTTGCCCGGCGCGCGCGCGGCTTCGACATGCGCGTGCTCGCGGTCAGCCGCAAGCGCGACGAGGACCTGGCGCACCGCCTGGGCCTCAGCTACGTGGACCTGGACACGGCCCTGCGCGAGGCCGACTTCCTCTCGCTGCACGCGCCGCTGACGCCGCAGACTGCGAACCTGCTGGACGCCGGTGCCATCGCGCGGATGAAGCCGGGCGCCTACCTGGTCAACACCTCGCGCGGGGGCCTGGTGGACGAGGCGGCGCTGGCGGCCGCCGTGCGTGCGGGCCACCTGGCCGGGGCCGCCGTCGACGTGCTGCGCCAGCAGGGCGCGGGCAGCACCAGCCCACTCATCGGCGTGCCCGGCATCGTGGTCACGCCGCACATGGCGACCTTCTCGCGCGAGGCCATGCACCGCGTGGCCATGGCGGCCGCGAAGGCCGTGGTGACGCGCCTGCAGGGCGGCCGGCCCGCGGGCCTGGTCAATCCGCAGGCGCTGGACGCCGCATAGCAGCTATGACGCCGCGGGGGTACCGCGGCGCGCAGGCGCTGCCCAGAATGCCGCCAGACCACGATCACAGGAGACACGCATGAAGCATTGGTTCGGCGCTGCCATGGCGCTGGCGGGCGCATTGTTTGCCGTGCAGGCGGGCGCCCAGGAATTCCCCCGCCAGCCCGTGAAGCTGGTCGTGCCCTTCGCCGCGGGCGGTCCGGCCGACATCCAGGCCCGCTGGCTCGGCGTGAAGCTCGGCGCGGCCCTGGGGCAGCCGGTGGTGATCGACAACCGCGCGGGCGCCGGCGGCGTGCTGGGTGCGCAGGCCGTGATCAATGCGCCGGCCGACGGGCACACGCTGCTCTTCGCCTCGGTGGGTGCCGTCGCCATCGCGCCCTACCTGATGGACAAGCAGCCCTACGACGTCGCGCGGGACCTGGCACCGGTGATCCGCGTCGCCACCGCGCCCATGGTGCTGGTGAGTTCGGCCACCGGCCGCCACCGCGACCTGGCCGCCCTGGTGGCCGACGCCAAGGCGCATCCCGGCAAGGTCAGCTTTGCGAGCGCGGGGCCGGGCACGACGACCCAGCTGGGTTCCGAACTGCTCAAGCGCGAGGTGGGGGCCGAGATGATCCACATTCCCTACAAGGGCGCGGCCCCGGCGCTCACCGATGTCATGGCTGGCACGGTGGACGTGATGTTCGCCGACGCGCCGGTGGTGCTGCCTTACATCAAGGGCGGCAAGCTGCGCGCCCTGGCGGTGGGCACGCCGACACGCGTCGAGGGCCTGCCCGATGTGCCCACCACGGCCGAGGGCGGCTACAGGAACGTGCTGGCCTCCACCTGGTACGGCGTGCTGGCGCCGGCCAAGACCCCGCCGGCCGTGGTCAAGCGCCTCAACAGTGCCATCGGCACCGTGCTGGCTTCGCCCGACGCCGCCAGCTTCTTCGGCAGCCAAGCGCTGATCGTCAACGGCGGCACGCCCGAGGAATTCGGCAGCTTCGTGGCCAGCGAGTCGAAGCGCTGGACCGCACTGGCCAAGGCGGCCGGCGTGCGGATGGACTGACTCCCCATGGCCATCGCATTCACGACCATCAAGCAGGTCACGGCGCAGCTGTACGACCGCTCGCTGCGCGGCATCCCCAAGGACACCGAGGCAGCCCTGCGCAGCGCCGATGCGCGCGAGCGCAACGAGACCGCGCGCCACACGCTGCGCGTCATGCTCCAGAGTGCCGAGGCGGCGCAGCGCGAGCAGCACTTCATCTGCTCCGACGCGGGCGTGCCGGTCTACTTCGTCAAGGTAGGCGTGCAGGCACAGTTCGCCGGCAACCTGCGCCGGGCGATCACCGAAGGCTTCGCGGAACTGGTGGGCACCATCCAGCCGCCGCTGCTGCCGCATGTGACGCATCCGCTGACGCTGGAGCGCGGCTACCGAGGCAAGGGCATGCCCATCGTCACCTTCGACCTGGTGGACGACTGCGACCATGTGGAGATCACCTGCTCGCCCAAGGCGCTGGGTTCGGGCCGATGGGCGGCGCTGGAGATCTTCAGCTTTCCCGACCTGAAGACCATCGAGGAATTCGTGCTGGACACGGTCATCCAGGCCGGTGCCCAGCCCTGCCCGCCGGTGGTGATTGGCGTGGGCATCGGCGGCACCTTCGACTACGCAGCCAAGATGGCCAAGGAAGCGACGCTGCGCCCCATCGGCACGGCGCACGCCGAGCCGATGGTGGCCGACATGGAGCGGCGCCTGGTGCAGGCCGTGAACCAGACCGGTTTCGGGCCCATGGGCACCGGCGGCGACAGCACCGCGATGGCGGTGCATGTGGACTACTGCGCCGGTCACGGCTTCACGCCCGTGGCCGTGGCCTTCAACTGCTGGATCAACCGGCGTACCCGCGCGCGGCTCTTCAACGACGGCCGCGTCGAGATCCTGGAGTGACGCCATGGCCGTCCGCGAACACCGACTGAGCTTTCCGCTCTCCGAAGCCGATGCCCGCAACCTGCGCGCCGGCGACCTCGTCACGCTCGACGGCGAGATCGTGATCACCGCCGGCATGCCCACGCACGAGCGGCTGCTGCGCTGCCTGGACGGGCAGGAGCCGCTGCCCATGCAGCTCCAGGAGGCCTCGGTCATGCACCTGGGTAGCTTCAGCCGCGACATGGGCGAACGCTTCGAGGTGCTGTACCTCAACCCGACGACCAGCACCCGCTTCAACCCGTTCATGCCGCGGCTGCTGCGCGGCTTCCGCTGGCATGCGGTGGGCGGCAAGGGCGGGCTGGATGCGGCCTCGGCCGAGGCGCTGCAGGAAGTCGGCGGCGTGTACCTGTCCTTCCTGGGCGGCGGATGCACGCTACTCTCGCACGCGGTGCAGGACGTGGTGGAAGTGGGCTGGCGCGACATGCTCACCCACTACCGTCTGGTGCGGCTGAAGGTGCAGGGCCTGGGGCCCGCGACCGTCGGCATCGACGCCCACGGGCGCAGCCTCTACGACGAGGAAAAGGCCGCGGTGCAGGCGCGGCGCGCGGCCATCGTCGCGCAGATGGCCGCGGCCCGAGGCTGATCGACGGGGGCCGATGCGCCCCCGCTCACACCTGCTCAGCCGTCGATGGGCTCCGTGGCCTGGAACGAGGGCCGCCGCATCAGCTCCGCATGCCAGGCCGCCAGCTGCGGCGCGGTGCTGCGCCAGCCCAGCGCATCGAAGCGGTAGTCGATGTAGCCCAATGCGCAGCCCACCGTGAGCGTGCCGATGGAGAACGGCGCCGCACGCAGGGCGGCGGCCTCGGCATCCAGCAGCAGCAGCGACGAACGCACCTTCAGCGCGAAGGCGTCGAGCAGGCCCTGCAGCGGCTGCGCACGCTCACGTTCGTTGCGCCACAGGATCAGGGCATCCAGCAGCCCGTCGCCGAAGGCATGCCAGCGCAGGGCCTGCCAGCGGGCCTCACCCTCCGCAGGGAAGATCGTGCCCCCCGCCAGCGTGTCCAGGTATTCGCAGATCACCACCGAGTCGAACAGCACCGAGCCGTCCTCCCGCACCAGCGTCGGGATCTTGGACAGCGGGTTCACCGCCATGATCTCCGGGTTGGGCTTGAGCATCGCCGCGACGGAGCGCACCAGATGCAGCCGGTCCACCAGGCCGAGCTCGTGCGCGCACACCATCACCTTGCGCACGTAGGGCGACTTGGGCGACCAGTGCAGGGTCAGTGGGCCGGTCATCAGATCACCTCCTTCTGGCGCAGTGCGGCGATGTCGGCCTGCGCATAGCCCAGCTCGGACAGGATGTCCGCGCTGTGCTCGCCCAGCAGCGGCGGGGCCGAGCGGATGGGCAGGGCCGCACCGTCGAACTGCATGGGGCTGGCCACCAGGGGCACATCCACACCGGTGGGATGCGGCACGTGCTGCAGCAGCCCGCGCGCCTTCACCTGCGGTTCCTCGAACACCTGGGCGACGTTGTTGATCGGGCCGCAGGGCACGCCTGCGGCGTCCAGGGCGGCGATCAGCGGTTCGCGCTCCCACTGGGCAAATGCCTCGCGCAGCAGCGCCGAGAGTTCGGCGATGTTGCGCACGCGTTGGGCGTTGGTCGCAAAGCGCGCGTCGGCCGCCCATTCGGGATGCGCGAACACCTGGCAGAGCTTGGCGAACTGCCCGTCGTTGCCCACCACCAGGATCACGTCGCCGTCGGCGCAGGCATAGACGTCCTGCGGCTGGATGTTCGGGTGCGCATTGCCATTGCGTTGGGGCACCTTGTCGGAGACCAGGTAGTTCATTGCCTGGTTGGCCAGCGTGGCGACCTGCACGTCCAGCATGGCGATGTCGATGTAGCCGCCCACGCCGGTCTCGTTGCGGCGGGCCAGCGCGGCCAGCACGGAGACGGCGGTGTACATGCCCGTCATCAGGTCCACGATGGGCACGCCCACTTTCTGCGGGCCGGCGCCCGGCTTGCCGTCCTTCTCGCCCGTCACGCTCATCAGGCCGCCCATGGCCTGGATCAGGAAGTCGTAGGCGGGCTGGTCGCGGCGCGGTCCGGTCTGGCCGAAGCCGGTGACCGAGCAGTAGATGAGCCGCGGGTTGATCTTGCGCAGCGAGGCCTCGTCCAGCCCGTAGCGGGCCAGCGTGCCAGCCTTGTAGTTCTCCAGCACGATGTCGGAGCGCAGCGCGAGTTCGCGGACGATCTGCTGGCCTTCTGGCTTCTCCAGGCTCACCGTGATCGAGCGCTTGCCGCGGTTCACGGCCAGGTAGTAGCCGGCCTCGCGGGTGTCGCGGCCTTCGGCGTCCTTGAGGAAGGGCGGGCCCCAGCTGCGCGTGTCGTCGCCCGCCCCGGGCCGTTCGATCTTGATGACCTCGGCGCCGAGGTCCGCCAGGATCTGGCCGGCCCAGGGCGCCGCCAGGATGCGGCTGAGGTCGAGGACCCGGACGTGCGACAACGGGCCGGCGGCGGTGCTCATGGGCAGATCTCCTTCACGATGGCCCATTCTCGGAAGGGGCCCTTCAGGCGACTACCGCGGCGGCTGCAACGCTGGGATGCGCGTGCGCGCATACCAGCCTGCGGCCCTCAGCCTTCAGACGCCCTTGGCCAGCTCCAGCTTGGCGATGGCGTTGCGGTGCACCTCGTCCGGGCCGTCCACCAGCCGCACGGTGCGCTGGTGCGCATAGGCTTCGGCCAGCCAGAAGTCCTGGCTCACGCCGCCGCCGCCGTGGGCCTGGATGGCCCAGTCCACCACCTTGCACGACATGTTGGGCGCCACCACCTTGATCATGGCGATGTCGGCGCGCGCCACCTTGTTGCCCACTGTGTCCATCTTCCAGGCCGCATTGAGCGTCAGCAGGCGGGCCTGGTCGATCATGCAGCGAGACTCGGCGATGCGTTCGTGCCACACCGACTGCTCGGCCAGCGGCTTGCCGAAGGCGATGCGCTTGCGCAGGCGATCGCACATCAGCTCCAGCGCGCGTTCGGCCGCGCCGATGGAGCGCATGCAGTGGTGGATGCGGCCTGGGCCCAGGCGGCCCTGGGCGATCTCGAAGCCGCGTCCCTCGCCCAGCAGGATGTTGTCGACCGGCACGCGCACATCCTCGAGCAGCACCTCCATGTGGCCATGCGGCGCGTCGTCGTAACCGAAGACCGACAGGTGGCGCAGTACCGTCACGCCGGGGGTGTCGCGCGGCACCAGCACCATGGACTGCTGCGCATGCCGCGGCGCGTCCGGGTCGGTCTTGCCCATCACGATGAAGATGCGGCAGCGCGGGCTGCCCGCGCCCGACGAGAACCACTTGCGGCCGTTGATCACGTAGTGGTCGCCGTCGCGGCGGATCGAGCACTGGATGTTGGTGGCGTCCGACGAGGCGACCGCGGGCTCGGTCATCAGGAAGGCCGAGCGGATCTCGCCGGCCAGCAGCGGCACCAGCCACTGCTTTTTTTGCTCAGCGGTGCCGTAGCGCTCGATCGTCTCCATGTTGCCGGTGTCCGGCGCGGAGCAGTTGAACACCTCGCTGGACCAATGGACCCGGCCCATGACCTCGCACAGCGGCGCGTAGTCGAGGTTGGAGACGCCGCCGTGGCCTTCATAGGGATGCGGCAGGAACATGTTCCAGAGGCCCGCCTCGCGCGCCTTGGGCTTGAGCTCCTCGATCAGCGGCACCGTCTGCCACGGGTCGCAGGCGCGCCGGAAGGCGTCCATCTCGCGGTGGTAGCGCTCCTCGTTGGGATAGATGTGCTGGTCGAAGAAGGCCTTGAGGCGCTGGAGCAGGTCGGCGGCTTTGGGGGATGGATCGGCGAACATGAGGATTCCTTTGGATGACCGCGCGATTGAACCGGCAGTGGCGTTTCCTGTCGATCACGCCAGCGACAGCGCGGGTGGATTCAACGACCCGTGAACACCGGCGGGCGCTTCTCGGCGAAGGCGCGCTGGGCTTCCTTGGCATCCTCGGTCCTGGCGATCTGGGCCGTCATGTCCTGTTCGTAGCGATAGCCATCGCGCAGGCTCATGTCCTCGATGGTGTTGAGCGTGTGCTTGAACATGCGCGTGGCGATGGGGCTCTTCGATGCGACGCTGCGTGCGATCGACAGGGCCTTGGGCATCAGCTCGTCGGGCGGCACGCAGGCCTCCACGATGCCCAGGCGGTACATCTCTGCGCCATCGACGCGCGTGCCCGTGAGGGCCATGAAGCGCAGGCGCGAGTGGCTGAAGAGGCGCATGGCATGGCGGCCGCCGCCGAGCAGGCCGACGTCCACCTCGGGCATGCCCAGCGTCGCCTTCTCCGATGCGACCAGGATGTCGCTGGAGGCCGCCATGGCCAGGCCCGAGCCGAGCGCTGCGCCGTTGATGGCCACCACCACCGGCTTGGCGCATTCGCGGATGGCGTGGAAGCATTCGCGGGTGCGGCGCGAATGGGCCGGCAAATCTCCGGGCCCCTTGATGACGTCCTTGCGGCCCTTGAGGTCGGCGCCGGCGCAGAACACCTTGCCGGCGCCCGTCAGCACCACGGCGCGCACTTCGTCCATTTCGGAGATGCGGTCCAGCGCCAGGGTGAGCTCGTCGTTGAGCGTGCGCGTGAGGGCATTCACCGGCGGCGCGTTCAAAGTGAGGGTGGCGACGAAGTCCTCGATCTGCACTTCGAGCTGGGTCAGGTCGTTCATGGTTGGCTCCTGGGTTGTTCGGTTCAATCGATGCGGGCACCGGAGGTCTCGATGACCTTCTTCCACTTGGCGGCCTCGCTGCGCACCAGTGCTGCCATCTCCTCTGGCGTGCTGCCCTGGGGCACCACGCCGTTGGCGGCGAACTGCTCCTTCAGCTCGGGCGACGCCAGCACGGCGTTGATCTCGCGATTCAGCCTGTCGATCACGGCGCGCGGCGTGTTCTTCGGCACCGAGATGTAGTTGACCGGGGCGGCGTCGAAGCCCTTGAGCGTCTGCGCGATCGGCGGCACGCCGGGCAACAGGGGCGACGGCTTGGCCGTGGCCACGCCGAGCGGCCGCAAGGCGCCGCTGTCGATGTGCGGCTTGTAGGCCGCGATGCTGTCGATGGCCATCTGGACCTGGCCGGAGAGCAGGTCGGCCAGCGCAGGCCCGGTGCCGCGGTAGGGAATGTGCATGATCGAGACGCCCGCGGCCTGCTTGAAGAGCTCGCCCGCCAGATGGCTGCTGGCGCCCTGGCCGGCACTGGCGAAGTTGACCTTGCCAGGGTTGGCCTTGGCGTAGGCGATGAGTTCCTCGATGGAGTGCACGGGCAGGTTCTTGTTGACCACCAGGACGTTGGGGACGATCGCCACTTCCGACACCGGCACCAGGTCATGCACCGGGTCGTAGGGCGGCCTGGCCATGAGGTAGGGACTGGTCATCTGGGGACCCGGCGTGGTGTACAGCAAGGTGTGGCCGTCGGCTGGCGCCTTGGCGACGATGTCCGCACCCAGCACGGCTCCCGCGCCCGGCTTGTTGTCGACCACCACGGGCTGGCCCAGCCGCTTGGCCAGAGGCGCCGCGATGGCCCGCGCGACGAAGTCGGCACCGCCGCCGGGTGCGAAGGGAACCACCATCCGCAGCGGCTTGGTGGGAAAGTCCTGCGCGCCTGCGCTGCAGGCAATGGCGGCGCACAACAACGCGGCGGTCCTGGCAAAAAGCTTTTTCATCGCGTTCAACGGGGCTTGTAGGTGACGCCGCAGCCCGGCCCGGGCGGCAATCGAAGTTGGCCGTGTTGCACCGGTAGCGGTGTGAAGGGGTCGTCCTGTAGGTGCAGGTGTTCCGACAGCTCGCAGGCATAGGGCAGGCGCCGAACGACGCTGGCGGCCTGCAAGGCCATGGCCTGGAGCAGCGACGGGCCGAAGGCGGCACCGACGCGGCAGCCCACCTCGCCCGCCTCGCACAGGCGCACCGCCTGCACAAAGCGCCGGATGCCGCCCAGATTGGTGACCTTGAGGTTGATGACGTCCACGGCCCGCTCGGCCACCAGCCTGAACACGTCACGCACGCTCTGCGCGCTCTCGTCGGCCTCGATGGCCACCGGCAGCGTGCGCGTGAGCAGGGCCAGGCCGGCGAAGTCGGCGGCGGGCACCGGCTGCTCGATCAGGGCGATGTCGTAGCGCTCCATGCGACGGAAGGCCGCGATCATCTGCTTGGCGTTGTACGACTGGTTGGGGTCTAGGGTGAGGGCGACCGCCTCGCCCGCGGCGGCGCGCACGGCGGCGATCCGCTGCACGTCCAGGTCGGTGTCGCCCGAGAGCTTGAGCTTGAGCTGCCCGTAGCCTTCGGCCGCCAGTCGGCCCGCCAGGACGGCCATCTCGTCGGGCGCCTTGATCGGCAGGATGCGCGACAGCGGCACCGCATCGCGCAGCTTGCCGCCGAGCAGCACGTGCACCGGCACGCCCAGGCGGCGCGCCAGCAGGTCGTGCAGCGCCATGTCGATGGCGGCCTTCACCGTCGGCTGGTAGGCGAGCAGCGCGTCGATCTCTTCCATGGTGCCGGCCAGGTCGTCCACGGCACGGCCCACCAGGCGTGGCGCCAGGAAGGCAAGCCCGGCCTGAGCTCCTGCGCCGTGCGTGGAGATGGCCGGGATGGCATGGCAATAGCCCATGCCTTCGTTCCCGTCCTCGTCCTGCAGGCGCAACACCTGCCCTTCGAGCGACGGCACCTGGGCGCGCGCGAACTTCCATTGCGGGTCGGCCAGCGCCTGGGTGCACGGTTCGACGGTGGCGGCGACGATCTTCATCGGGCCGCTGCTCATTGAATCGTGATCTTGGCCTTGGCGATGATGTCCCGCCACTTTTCCGACTCGGCCTGCATCAGCTGCTGGTACTCGTTGCCGGTGGACGTCATCGGCAAGGCGCCCTGCAGCAGGTACTGCTGCCGGGTGTCGGGCGCATCGACGGCGGCGATGAAGGCGTCGCGCAGCTTCGCCGCGATGGGCGCGGGCACGCCCTTGGGCGCCACGATGCCGTAGGTGGTTTCCATCACCACGCCGGGCAGCCCCTTTTCGGCTGTGGTCGGCACGTTCGGCAGTTGCGGCGCGCGGCTCTTGGAGGCCACCGCCAGCGCCTTGAGCGAGCCGCTGTTGACGTGCGCGAGCACCGGCAGCAGGTCGACCATGGCCACGTCGACCTCGCCGCCCAGCAGGCCGGTGATGGCGGGTGCCGCGCCCTTGTAGGGCACATGCAGCAGGCTGACGCCCGCCTGGTCGTCGAAGATCTCCATGCCGATGTGCGGCGTGGTGCCGGGGCCGGCCGAGCTGTAGCTCAGCTTGCCCGGCGCCGCCTTGGCCTTCTTGACCAGGGCGTCCAGCGAGTCGATGCCCGACTTGGTGTTGACCACGATCACGCTGGGAATGCGGGCCACGAGCGTGAGGTACTGCAGGTCGCCGAGCGTGTACGGCGCCTTCATGAGGTTGGGCATGCCGACCAGCGGGCCGGGTGCCACCAGGGCGAAGGTGTAGCCGTCGGGCGTGGCCTTGGCCGTCGCGTCGACGCCGATGGTGCCGCCGGCGCCCGCGCGGTTGTCCACCACCACGGGCTGGCCCAGGCGGGCGCCCACCTTGGTGGCGAGCAGGCGGGCGATGGCGTCGGTGGGCCCGCCCGCGGCATAGGGGACGATCAGCTTGATGGGCCGGGCCGGCCAGTCCTCGGCATGGGCGGCAGGGCTGGCAGCGAGACTGCAGGCGAGTGCCAGGGCGGCAGTCGCGCGGTACGAGGGACGGCCTTGGCCCATGATGCTTGTCTCCTTGGATTGGCTCTGCAGGCAGTCTAGGAGGCACCCTCTTCGCGAGCTATGCACCGATCGTGCAAGGCTGTTATGCGGGCGCGAGCAAGCGGGTCGATGCCCTGCTCAGGGCGCGAAGGCCGTCCCATAATCGCCGCCCATGCACAAGCCTAGAGCCACCGACTTCGCGCTGGACATCGCCGCCGACCTGCAGAAGTGGCGCTCCTTCGTGGCCATCGGCGAGCTCGGCAGCCTGACGCGGGCTGCGCTTTTTCTGGACAGCAACCAGTCCTTCCTGAGCCGTCAGGTCAATGCGCTGGAGCGCGAATGCGGCACGCGGCTCTTCAACCGCACGGGCCGTGGCGTGGAGCTGTCGGAGGCGGGTCAGCGCCTGTTCCCCCAGGTCAAGGACCTGCTGGAGCGCGCCCAGGCGCTGGAGCACGACATCCGCGCCGACCTGCGCGAGCCCGTGGGCACCGTGACGCTGGGCAGCCTGCCCTCCATCGGCACCATCCTCACGGGCCGGCTCTTCGCGGCCGTTCGCGCGCGCCTGCCGGGCGTGAGCCTCAAGGTGCTGGAAGGCTCCAGCGGCCAGGTGGAGGAATGGCTCACCGACGCGCGTGTCGACATCGCCATCCTCTACCGCTATGCCCCCACGCTGCCCGAAGGGGAAGAAGCGCTCGCGACGGTGGACAGCTACCTGATCGGCCCGCGCGACGACCGGCTCACGGCGAATGGACAGGTTCCGTTCGCGAGCCTCGATGGGTTGCCCTTCATCCTGCCCAGCGCGCCCAACGGGCTGCGCACGGCGCTCGATGCCGGCGCGCGGCATGCGCGCATCGCGCTGGCGCCGGTGATCGAGGCGGATTCACTGCCGCTGCAGAAGCAGCTCACGGCCCAGGAAGGGCTCTACACGGTGCTGCCGCTGCACGCCGTGTGGCAGGAGGTGCAGGAAGGCCGACTGCAGGCCGCGCGCATCGTCGAGCCGCCCTTCCAGCGCACCGTCGCCCTGGCCTTCTCGCGGTCCAAGGGGCCGTCGAGTGCGGTCACGGCGGTGACGGGGCACATCGTGCGCATCGTCGGCGAGATGGCGACACAGGGGATGTGGCGCTCCTGATCGGCCGGATGCCGCGCCACTGATACCCGGCGCGCGGGGCGCGGCCCTGTTCGGGGCCGAGTCCCCAGCGCCGGGCCGGCTTCAGTCGGCCTCGTCGTGCTTCGGCCGGTCCTTCGCGACCTGCACCAGATCGCGGGCCGAGAGGGCATCGCCCTGTTTCGGCACGAAGCCGACCTGCAGCCCGAAGATGCCGGCGATCTTCTCCAGCGTGTCCAGCGTCGGGTTGGCCTTGTCGGCCTCGATGCGGCGCAGGATCTGCACGCTGAGCCCGCGGTGCCGGGCAAACTCCGGCTGGGTCAGCCGGCTGATGCGGCGCATGGCGGCCACGGCCTGGCCGATGGACAGGCGACCACTGCTCACCGCTTCATAGAAGGCATCGCGGTACTGCCGCTCAAAGTCGGCGTCGGCGCGGGTGCGGCGCTTGTCCATGGCGTCACGCGATTCCGCCGCCGGCAGGCAGCAGGGCCGACAGTGCGGCGAGCTGCTCGCTCTGGCGGTCGATGGTGGCGCGGCAGGCGTCGATGACGGCGGCCTCCACGCCGCAATGCGCGGCAGTCGCAGGCAGCTCGGCGACCACGTCGGCAAAGGCCCGCAGGGCGGCCACGATGCGCGGCCGTTCGTCGTCCGGCACGTCCAGCATGGCCAGCACCTGCGTCCACGTGTCCTGCACACGGCCGGTCGAATCGCGCCAGTGGCAGCTGCGCACGATCAGCTCGCTGTCCAGGAACATGGGCGCGAAGTCGAACAGCGGCGTGAGCTGCACACGGCCATCGGCCAGGCGCTGCACCGCGGTGTTGCGCGCATGGTTGTCGGTGTTGCGCATCGCGAGGTTCAGCACGTCGCGCTTGAAGAATTCGATGGTCTCGGCCAACGGGTCGGACACCACCGCCCGCAGCGCGCGCAGCAACTGCTGCTGGTCGGCGGCGATGCCGAAGCCGCGCAGGTCGGCCAGGCTGGCGAGGCTCTCCTGGTGCAGCCGGTGCACGCGCCCGCCCTGCACCTCGCGGTCGAAGCGACGCAGCAGGAGCATGTCGCCATGCAGCACGGGCTCGGCACCGGTGCGCAGGCCGCAAGCGGCGGCCAGGCGCAGGTAGGCGGCTTCGTTGCGCAGCACGGTGCGGTCCTCCTGGGCCGGGCCCCGCGGCAGCTTGAGCAGCCAGTGGGCCTGCGCGTCCTCGTCGGGGAGCGCCATGTCGGCGAACCAGCGGCCATCGGCGTCGGTGCTCAGCAGGAACTTGGGCGCCACGCCCTGCACGCCGGTGGTGCCGGAGGCCAGCATGGCATGCATGGAGAGATGGTCCAGCACATCGGCGCTGTGGGCGTGCAGGTCCTGCAGCGCGAAGCCGCGGCTGCTCGCGGGATCCGGGTTGCGCCGCACATGCTCGGCGAAGAACGCGACTGCGCTTTGCAGGCGCAGGCAGCCGATGGGATTGAAGGCGCCGGCCATGACGAGCGGCAGCACGAGGTGCTCGTCGTCCTGCAGGTGCAGCTGCGAGAGCAGGTACTTGCGCCCCCTGCCCTGTGGCACGAGGTCGTAGAGAAAGGCGGGTGCCCGGCGGTCGGCCTCCGGGCCCGACGGTCCTTCGCGGTAGCGGTCCGGTGCCATGTTCACCGGCAGGCGCAGCGACACCGGGCAGGGGTCGGATGTGCCGAAGACGTAGTCGGGCAGGTAGTCGATGCGGCAGCGATCCGGGCCCAGGGCGCGAAGCTCCGCCGCGGGCAGCCAGCTGCCCGCACGGTGAATCTCGATGAACGTGGTCCGATCGCGCATTTTGGCGATCATGATAGTCAAAATGATCGCGTAGAACGCACATATGGCCTATCAGGATAGGGCAAATCATCGGCCTACCTCGGGCCGGTCCGCAATGCTCTTCAGCCCACCCGGCTCGCAATCAACACCGCATTGGTCCCGCCAAAGGCGAAGGCGTTGGACATCACATGCCGGATGCCGCCGGCCGCGCGCGGGGCCAGGCCATGCACCAGGTCCACGCCCAGGGCGGCATCGGGCGCGGTGGCGCTGGCGGGCAACTGGCCCAGGTCCATGGCGCGCAGGGCGCACAGCAGTTCGATGGCGCCACCGCCGCCCATGATGTGGCCGTGCAGCGTCTTGGTGGCGCTCACCGGCACGCCGCGCGCGCCGAAGATCTCTGCCAGCGTGGCGGCCTCGGCCGCGTCGCCGGCCACCGTGCCGGTGCCGTGCGCGTTCACATGGCCGATGTCGCTGGCCGCGAGGCCGGCATCCGCCAGCGCGGCCCGCACCGCGCGCACCTGGCCATCGCTGTTCGGGTTGCTGATGTGCACCGCATCGCAGCTGGTGCCGTAGCCCGCCAGCAGCGCGCGGACGTCCACGCCGCGGCGTTCGGCCGAGGCCACCGATTCGATGATGACCGCGCCCGAGCCTTCGCCCAGCGCGAAGCCGGCCCGGTCGGCCGAGAAGGGGCGGCAGGTGTGGGCGGCATGCGCCTCCAGCGGCGCCAGCACGCGCATGGCCTGCCAGCTGGCGATCACGCCCGGCGTCAGCAGCGCCTCGTGGCCGCCGGCGATGGCCACGTCCACCCAGCCGCCGCGCACGGCCCGCATGGCCTCGCCGATGGCCACCGCCGACGAGGCGCAGGCGCAGGCATAGCCGACGGCCGACGCCCGTGCGCCGAAGGCCAGGGCCAGTTCGGCCACGGCTGCATTGGGCATGGTCGTCAGCACCGTGGTGGGCCGCAGGCGGCGCTTGCGGCCGTAGAGCTGCTCGGTGGACTGGTCGAAGCTGCTCGCGCCGCCCATGCCCGTGCCCCAGAACACACCCAGGCGCTCGGGGGCCGGCTGGCGGCTGGCGTCGAACAGGCCGGCCTGCTCCGCGGCCTCGAAGGCGGCGCTCAGGGCCATGGCCGTGCCGCGGTCGAGGGTCACGCCCGAGGGCGCGCGGCTCTTGCGTTCGTCGAACTCGCTGCAGGCCGCCACGCCGACGGTGAAGCGCTCCACGCCGTCGATGACGACCTCGCGCGGTGCGATGGCGCACTGGTTGCCGGCCAGGGCCAGGTCCAGCGCCTGGACGCTGGTGCCCAGCGGGCTGACCAGCCCCATGCCGGTGATGGCGACAGGCGTGCTCATCGGTGTCCTTCTGCGCGCATGCTCAGGCGTGGGCCGGCGTGGCGTTGCCGGTCTGCTGGGCCATGTGCGCGTCGATGGCGGCGCACAGGTCGCCCAGGGTGATGCCGGCCTCGCGCGGGTCCAGCCGCTCCTCGGGCAGGCGCAGCTTGAGCGCGTCCTCGACCGAGAAGATGAATTCCATCAGCGCCAGGGAATCGAGGCCGAGGTCGGCCAGCGGCACCTCGGGGCGCAGCAGCGCGGGGTCGCAGCGGTGCTCTTCCTGGGCGATGCGGGCGATGGTCTGGAAGGTGGTCGACGGCATGGTTCAGCTCGGGTTGCAGGTGGAAGGAGCGCGGCCTTCGGCCACGGCGCGGGCGAACTCGATCGTCTCTTCGGCCACCTGGCGGCGGTCGTTGTCGATCGAGATCATGTGGTAGCTGTTCTCGAGCACCACCGTGTGCAGCGGTGCGTGCTTGAGGCCATGGGCCAGCAGATCGATGTTGGAAAGGCTGGCCACCTCGTCCTCGCGGGCGTGCAGGGCCAGCACGGGGCAGCGCACGCGGTCGAGGCTGCGGCGTACGGCCCGGCGCAGGCGGTCGTATTCGCGCAGATGGGCCACGCCGATGGCGGCGCAGCCGGCGCGGGAGATCTGGCGGTCCTTGAGCTCCTGCACGATCCACTCGCGCACGCGCTGGTTCTTGACGCCATAGGGCGCGCGCTCGCGGTAGCGCCACAGGCGGCCCAGCGGCGTGTACAGGGCCAGCGGCAGCAGCCAGCGGCTGCGGCCCACGCTCCAGCCGTCCATGCGCAGCGTGGTGGACATCAGCACCACGCCGGCCGCGGCCTGCCCCAGCCGGGCCACGGCCGCCAGGGCCAGTGCGGCGCCGGCCGAGATGCCGGCCAGCAGCACCGTGCCGTACTGCTGCCTGAGCTGCGCGAACTCGGCGCAGACCCGGTCCACCCACTGGTCGAAGCCGGTGGTGCGCTGGCCATCGGCATCGAAGGAGTAGCCCGCGATGTGGGGCGCACTCACGTGCCAGCCGCTTCGGCGCAGCGAGGACTGCAGGTGCAGCAGTTCGTCGGCGGTGCTGCACAGGCCGGGCAGCAGCAGGACGGCGCCGCGCACGGGGGACGCAGCAGCGTCGGACAGGAAGGATGCGGTCATCGTCGGCTCCACGGACCCCTGCCTCGTGCGGGCGGGCCATCCGTCGTTGGGGCCGCAGATTACGCAGCGCTGCCTGAAGAAAGTCCCAAGAAATCCTGAAGACTTCTTCAGGCGGAAAACGGGCCTGCAAAGGCATACTGCCTGCCCCATGTGCCCGCCATTGCCCACTCCCGATGCGCATCCTCCTGGTTGAAGACGACCGCAAGGCCGCCCGCGTGCTGGCGCGCGGCCTGCAGGAGGAGGGCTTCGTGGTCGACGTGGTCCATTCGGCCGAAGAGGCGGACGAAGAGGCCTTCGTCACCGCCTACGGCCTCATCGTGCTCGACCGCATGCTGCCCGGCCAGGACGGCCTGAGCTGGTGCCGCGACCTGCGCGAGCGCGGCGTGACCACGCCCGTGCTCATGCTCACGGCCCGCGATGCATTGGTGGACCGCGTGGAAGGCCTCAACCTCGGCGCCGACGACTACCTGACCAAGCCCTTCGCCTTCGACGAACTGCTGGCCCGTGCGCGGGCCCTGCTGCGCCGCTCGGACCTGGCCCGGCCCTCGGTGCTGGTCGTCGGTGCGCTGCGGCTCGATCCGCTCAGCCATGCCCTCACCGGCCATGGCCAGCCCATCGACCTCACGCAGAAGGAGTTCGCGCTGCTGCACATCCTGATGCGGCATCCGGGCGAGGTGGTGAGCCGGGCCCGCATCGCCGAGCAGATCTGGAAGGACGATCTGCTCGCCATCGACAACCTCATCGACGTGCACATGGGCAACCTGCGGCGCAAGCTGGAGGGCATCGCCGATCCTTCCATCGTCACCGTGCGCGGGCGCGGCTTCCGGCTGGACGTGGGGACGGCCGCATGACCATGCTGAGCTTCCGCCGGCGCCTGGCCATGGTGCACTTCGCCGTCGTGTCGCTGGTGATGGCGGTGGTGGCGGCCGTGGGCATCTGGGCCTTCTCGACCGACCTGCGCGGCGACCTGGACGATGCCATCCTGGCGCTGGCCGAGCTGGAGTCCGGCATGCTGGCCGTGGCCGAGCCGGGCACGCCCGCCGTCGTGCACGAGGCCGCGCGCAACCGCGGGCCTTCGTATGCGCGGGTGGATCGCCTGGTGCAGGTGGTGGACAAGGACGGGCAGGTGGTGGCACGCAGTGCCAACATGGGATCGGCCACGCTGCCGGTGCCGGCCGACCTGCGGGCCCAACTGGTCGGCGGCGGCCCGCTCTACGAGGACCTGGAGCGCTTTGCCGGCGAACCCACGCGGGTGGTGTCGGTGCCGGTGCCCAACCGGCCCGATCTGATGGCCGTGCAGGTCGCCGCCTCGCTGGAGGACCTGAACCACGCCGTGGCCAGTGCCGGCGTCATGATGCTGCTGCTGACCGTGGTGCTGATCCTGGCGCTGGGCATCGCGGGCGAACTGCTCACGCGCCGTGTCTTCAATGCCATCGACGACATCGTGGAGCAGGCGCGCCGCATCGGCCAGCGCAACCTGGCCAGCCGGCTGCCGCACCCCGGCGTGCCCGACGAGATCGGGCGGCTGGTGGACACGCTCAACGAGATGCTCGATCGCCTGGAGCGCGGCATCGAGGCGCAGCGCAACTTCACGGCCGATGCCTCGCACGAGCTGCGCTCGCCGCTGTCGCGGCTGCGGGCCGAGCTGGAGATCGCGCTGCGCCGCCCGCGCGATGCCGCCAGCTATGTGGAGACGCTGCATTCCGCGCTGGACGAGGTGGAATCGCTCACCCTGCTTGTGGAAGAACTGCTGGTGCTGGCCCGCCTGGATGCCGGCCAGGAGCGCGGCGAGATGGAATCGCTGTCGCTGGCCGACCTGGTGCGCGAGACCATGCGGCGCATGGCGCCCGTCGCACGCCAGCGCCAGGTGGTGCTGACGGTGAGCGAAGGCGCCGACGTGCAGGCCGTGTCGGCCCGCGTGCCGGTGCAGCTCGCCCTGACCAACCTGATCGACAACGCCATCAAGTACTCGCCGCAGGGCGGTGCCGTCAACGTGAGCCTGCTGGCCGATGCGTCCGCCCGCGAGGCCATCGTGCGGGTGACGGACGACGGCCCCGGCATCGAGCCCAGCGACCTGCCGCACCTGTTCGAGCGCTTCTACCGCGGCGCCCGCGCCCGCGAGGCGGCGGCCGGCCTGGGCCTGGGCCTGTCGCTGGCGCAGGCCGTGATGCATGCCCACGGCGCGCGGCTGGAGGCGGGCAATGCGCCGGGTGGCGGGGCGCGCTTCGACCTGCGGCTGCCGATGGTGGCGGCCGCCTGAGTACGTCGGCGGGCGCCATGGCTCCTGCAGACGCCGGCCTGCCGACGCTGCGGTCCTTGCGCGCGGTCATGGCGGTGGCCGCGCACGGCAGCACGACCGCCGCGGCCGGGTCGCTGCACCTGTCGCAGCCCACCGTGGCGCGGGCCATCGTGCAGATGGAAGCGGCACTGGGCCTGCGCCTCTTCGAACGCAGCCGCCAGGGCATGCGGCCGACCGCGCAGGGCGCGCCGCTCTTCGCGCGCATGCGCGAGACGCTGGCCCACCTCGCGCGTGCGGATGCCGGGCCCTGGCGGACGGCCGTCGGGGGCGGTCGCCTGGCCGCCCAGGTGAGCGAGCGCCAGTTGGACGTTGTCGTGCTGCTGGCTACGGCCGGCAGCCAGCGGCGCGCGGCGGCGCGGCTGGGCATGGCGCAGGCGTCGGTGCAGCAGGCACTGGCGCAGGTCGAACACCTGGCGGGCGAGCCGCTGTTCGACCGCCTGGCCGGCGGCCTGCGCCCGACCAGCCGCGGCGCCTGGGTGGCCCACCATGCGGCGCTGGCGTTGCGCGAGATGCAGGCGCTGGCAGAAGATGCCGCCGCCGCCCGCGGTCGCCTGCGGGGCCGCCTGGCCATCGGCACGCTGCCCTACTCCACCGGGGCCGTGGTCTCCGCGGCGCTGCAGCACGTCAGTGCGCGCTGGCCCGAGCTGCAGCTGTCGGTGGTGGACGGCACCTACGACACGCTGCGCAGCAGCCTGCAGCAGGCGCAGATCGACATCATGGTGGGCGCGCTGCGGCCCCAGGTGCCGGCGGACCTGCGGCAGGTGCAGCTCTTCCACGACCCGCTGGCGTTTCTGGTGCGCGCCGGCCACCCGCTGCTGGCGCGTCGCCGGCTGCGCCTGGCCGACCTGCGGCGTGCCCAATGGGTGCTGCCGATGGCGGGCTCGCCCGCCTGGGAGGCGCTGGCCCGTGCCTTCGATGCCCACGACCTGCCCGCCCCGAGCGGCGTGCACATCAACAGTCCGGCGCTGATCGCCACGCTGCTGCAGCAGAGCGACCGGCTGGCGGTGGCGCCGCCGAGCCAGTGGCATGGCGAGCTTCAGGCCGGGCTGCTCGCGACGCTCCAGGTCGCGCTGCCGCATCCGCCGCGGGCCATCGGCTTCACCGTGCGCACCGGCTTCGCGCCGACCCCCGCTCTCGCGGCCTTCCAGGAGGCCCTGGCCGCCGCGGCGACCCGGCAGGGGTGACAGGCAGAACGCATCGAAAGGGGCGTGCGCGCATGGTTGTGCGCGGCGCCTGACGGCATCCTGCGAAGCTCGGGCTGGAGCCCGCATCGACAGGAGACGACATGATTCCAAGCAACACCGGGTGCACACGGCAGCCCGCACAACCCGGCCGGCGGCGAGCCCTGGCGGCTGCGCTGGCCGCTGGCGCCTTGCCCTGGCTGCCATGGGCCGCGCGGGCCCAGTCCGCATCGAAGGGGCCGGTGCGCGTCATCGTGCCGCATCCGCCCGGCGGGCCGGCCGACCAGATCGCGCGGATCACGGCGCAGGGGCTGCAGCAGGCGCTCGGCACGCCCTTCCTGGTCGACAACCGCCCGGGCGGCGGCGGCATGCTCGGCGCCCAGGCCGTGGCCCAGGCGCGGCCCGATGGCGAGACGCTGCTCGTCAACGCCTCGGTGCACGTCACCTATCCCGCGCTGTTCAAGCATGTCGGCTTCGACGTGATCGAGGACTTCGCGCCCATCACGCAGCTCACCCGCGTGCCGATGCTGCTGCTGGTGAATCCGCAACTGCCGGTGCGCGATGTGCGGGGCCTCATCGCCTATGCCAAGGCGCATCCGGGGGCGCTCTCCTTCGGCTCTTCGGGCAACGCGGGCGCCGCCCATCTGGCGGGCGAACTGCTCAAGCAGCTCGCGGGCGTGGACATGGTGCACGTGCCCTACCGGGGCGCGGCGCCGGCCCAGACCGACCTCATCGGCGGGCAGATCCAGGTGATGTTCGACTCGGCCTCCTCGTCGATGCAGCAGGTGCGCGCGGGCCGGCTGCGGGCGCTTGCCGTGACCTCGCAGGCGCGCATGGCGCTGCTGCCCGACCTGCCCACCATGGTCGAGTCCGGCCTGCCCGGCTATGTGCTGACCAACTGGTACGGGCTGTGGGCGCCGCGCGGCACGCCGGCCGCCACGGTGCAGCAACTGCAGGCCGCCACGGCCCGGGCGCTGCACACGCCGGAGGTCGAGGCGCAGATCCGCCCGACCGGCGCCGAGGTGGTGGCCAGCACACCGGAGGAGTTCGGCCGCTTCGTGGTGGCCGAGAAGGCACTGTGGGCCGGCATCGTCCTCAAGTCGGGAGCCAAGCTTGACTGAGGCCGCCGACGCCATGCAGCCGTCGGCTCGGCCGGCGCTGCTGCTGATTCCCGGGCTGCTGTGCGACGAGGCCGTGTGGCAGGCGCAGGTGCAGGCCCTGGCACCGGTGGCCGACTGCGTCGTGGCGCGGCATGGCATGGCCGACACCATCGAGGGCATGGCCCGGCAGGCGCTGGCGCTGCTGCCTGCCGAGCGGCCCTTCAGCGTGGCCGGCCACAGCATGGGCGGCCGCTGCGCGCTCGAGATCTGGCGCCAGGTGCCCGAGCGCGTGCAGCGTCTTGCGCTGCTGGACACGGGCTACCAGGCGCGCCCCGCCGGCACGACCGGCGAGGCCGAGGCCGCCCAGCGCATGGCCTTGCTGGCCCTGGCCCGCGCGGAGGGCATGCGCGCCATGGGCCGCCAGTGGGCCCGCGGCATGGTGCACCCGGCGCGTTGGGATTCGCCGGTGTTCGCGCAGATCCTGGACATGATCGAGCGCTTCACGCCCGCGCAGTTCGAGGCGCAGATCCACGCCCTGCTCCACCGGCCCGAGGCCACCGGTCTGCTGGCCCGCATCACGGCGCCGACCCTGCTGCTGTGCGGCCGCGAGGACGGCTGGAGCCCGCTGTCGCGGCACGAGGAGATGCTGCGCCACATTCCGAAGGCGCAGCTGGTGGCGGTGGAGGACTGCGGCCACATGAGCACCATGGAGCAGCCGGATGCCGTGACAGCCGCGTTGCAACGGTGGCTCGATGAACGGCCCTCGCAAAGCCAGAGCCGCCCGAAGTAGCCAGGCGCCCGGCAGCGGGCGCGTCAGGCCGCAGGCGCGGCAAGCCGACGCAGGGTGACCTCGAACTGCGCGCCGCCCGCAGCGAGGTTCTGCGCCCGCAGCACCCCGCCGTGCCGCTCCACGATCCCGTAGCTGATGGACAGGCCGAGCCCCGTGCCCTTGCCCACGGGCTTGGTCGTGAAGAAGGGCTCGAAGATGTGGGACAGATGGGCGGTGGAGATGCCGGGGCCGTTGTCGGCCACGCGCAGATGCACATGCTCGTCGGAGCTCACGATCTCGATGCGCAGCTCGGGCGCCTGGCCCGGCAGCTCGGACGTGGCATCGAGCGCGTTCTGCAGCAGGTTCATGACCACCTGCTGAAGCTGCCCCGCATTGCCGTGCACCCAGCAGGGCGCCTGCGGCTGCCAGTGCAGTGTCAGGCTACTGGGCGCGCCCTTCGTGACCCAGAGCACGGCGCGGTCCACCACCTCGTTCAGGTCGATGTCCTGGCGGGTCTCGGGGTCGATGGCCGAGAAGCGCTTCAGGCCGTTGACGATGTCGGCGGTGCGCTGCGCGCCCTCCAGCGTGCCTTCCAGCAGCGAGGGAAGGTCGTCCAGGATATGGTCGACGCGCAGCCGGGTCCGCATGGCCTGGAGCTCGTCGGCGTCGCGGCCTTCGTGCGCGGCCTGCAGGTAGTCCCGCAGCCGGTCGCTGTAGCGGCCCAGGGCGTGCACGTTGCCCAGCACGAAGCTGATCGGGTTGTTCAGCTCGTGCGCCACGCCGGCCACCAGGCGCCCGAGCGACGCCATCTTCTCGGAATGCAGCAGCTGCTGCTGCGTGCGCTTGAGCGCCTCGTGGGCGGTGCGCAGCTCCTCGTAGGCGCGGCGGATCTCGGCCGTGGGGCGGGCCACCAGCACGGTGCCCACACGGCGCTGCGAGGCGGCGAAGCGCGGCGTGCAGTTGGCATCCACCGGCACGGCCTCGCCGCCGGCACCCCGCAGGTTCAGTTCGATCGATTCGCCGCGGCGCGTCGGGCTGCGGTTGGCCATCACCGAACGGGCGGCCGCCACGCTGCCGTCGTCGGCCAGCAGGTCGTAGAGCGACGTGCCGCGCAGCTGCTGGTCGGTGCGGCCCACCAGCTCGCACAGCGCGGCGTTGGTCTCTTCGATCAGCCCCTGGGCATCGCAGACGACCAGCACGTCCGACATCGCCGACAGCACGCTGAAGATGAACTGTTGCGACTGCTCCAGCTCGGCGTTCTTCTTCTCCAGCTCGATCTCGTCGGTGACCAGCTGGGAATAGACCTCGTCCATCTTCTGGATCACGTCGACCCAGGCAGCGTCGTCCATGCCTTGCGGGGGCAGGGGCGGCGGGGCGTCCATGCGGCGGCGAGGGGCCATCAGTGCACCGTGCAGACCATGCAGGGGTCGAAGGAGCGCACGATGTGCTGGACGGCCGCCGGCGTGTCCTCGCCGTCCTGGACAGGCGCGTCGACCAGGGCCTGCTCCAGGGCGCCGGGCGTGCCGGCGGCGTCGCGCGGCGAGAAGTTCCAGCTGGTGGGCGCCACGATCTGGTAGTTGGCGATGCGGCCATCGCGCACGGACACCCAGTGGCCCAGCGCGCCCCGTGCCGCCTCGTTCAGGCCCATGCCCTCGCCATCCGCCGGCAACCGCACCGGCACGCAGTACGGCTGGCCGGGCTGCAGCGCCTGCAGCCAGCGCTCGATCTGCGGCACCACGCGCGCCAGCTCCAGCACGCGGGCCAGCACGCGCGTGAACACGGTGCCGCCGTGGCGGCCTACGGCGTCGTGCACCAGGGCATGGCCCGCGGCCAGCTGGCGGGCGATGGCCCCGGTCTCCACCACCTGCCCGGCCAGGCGCGGCGCCTTGTTCCAGGTATAGGCGCCGGGCTTGTCGGCGTCGGGCTCGGTCATGCCGTCGCGCGGATGGCGGGGGCCGCCGGTCGCCAGCAGCCAGGCATGCGTGGCGTCCTCGGTGATGGCGGCGGTGTCCAGCGGCTGCAGGGCATCGTGCGACGCATCCCACAGGCCCGCCGCGAAGCTGTGGCCGCCCTCGGGCTGGGGGTAGGCGCCATAGCTCAGGTAGCGCCCCGGGCCGGGGCCAAGCGCCGCGAGCGCCGGGTCCAGCATGGCGCTGAGGAAGAGGCGGAAGTCGCCGCGCGCGGGCTGCTCGGCATGCCAGGCCCACAAGGCCGGCTCGCCCGGCAGCGCATCGAAGGCCTCCAGCGCCGTGCCGCCGAAGAGTTCGCGTTCCAGGAAGTTGCGGAACTCGCGCACCCGCGCCAGCAGCCGCGTGCGCTCTGCGGGCTCGATGGCCCGCGAGGAGCCCCCCGGCTCCAGGCTCTGCGTGTGCGGCCATTTGCCGGCCAGCGTGCCCAGCAGCTCGAACCAGCGCTGGCGCGCCGCGATGGCCTTGCGCACCTGCTCGCCGTGCCCGGCCGTAAAGCGCTCCACCGCCTCGGCATGCCAGGGCCGGCCCGCGTAGGCGGCGCGCGCGAAGTCGGGCATGAAGAACAGGTAGAAGTGCGTCAGGTGGTCGGCCAGGTTCTCGATGGCGAGGATGGCGTTGGTCACGTGGCGGCCGTTGGGCGGCATCGCGACGCCCGCCAAGTCGGCCAGCGCATGGGCTGCGGCGACCGACTGCGAGACCGAGCAGATGCCGCAGATGCGCGGCACGTAGACCAGGGCGTCATGCGGCGCCTTGCCGTGCAGGATCTGTTCGAAGCCGCGGTACATCGGCGCATTGACGCGGGCCGAGCGCACCCGGCCATCGGCGACGTCCAGCGTCACTTCCAGGTCGCCTTCGACACGGTTGAAGGGGCCGACGAGCAGGCGCTTCATTTCAGCCTTGTCTTGCGGATGGACGGCGTGACGACGCGGTGGTCGGCCGTGGCGTTGAGCTTGACCCGCTGCGGCGTGGCCGACTTGGACAGCGAGGCCAGCGCCACGAACCAGGCCTTGGGCATGTCGGTGGGCAGGCCGATGGGAATGCCGGCGATCTTCGGCGTCTCGTGGAAGCGATGGCCCGGCTCCTGGAAGCCGGGCTCGGTGCAGGCGATGCAGGCATAGCCACCGCGCGTGCAGGAGCCCTCGCCGTTCCACAGCCGCGTGTTGCAGTCCGCATGCACCTGCGTGCCCTTGCAGCCCATGTGCTCCATCATGCAGCCCAGGTCCGAGGGCTTCTCCGCACTCGCCTTGAACTCGTAGAACTCGTTGCGGGTGCAGCCATGGTGGACCAGCTGGTCCGCATACAGCCGCGGCCGGCCCAGCGCGTCCAGCGCATCGGCCGTCAACTCGCCCGCAGCCATGGCCATGAGGGTGTCGATCACCCAGCCGGGATGGGTCGGGCAGCCGGCCACATTGACCACGGGCAGCCCGCCGCGGGACCGGAAGCCGGCCCCGAGCAGGCCGCCGGGGCGGTCGTCTTCGTACTGCAGGCCGCAGGCATCGGTCGGATTGGCGCCGCCTGCCGTGATGCCGCCCCAGGCCGCGCAGCTGCCCATGGCCGCGACCACACCGGCCTGCCCGGCCAGGCGCTGCACCCAGTGGATCATCGGCAGGCCGGTGCCCGCCAGCACATGGAAGCGCCCCGTGCCGTTGGGGCCGCGCAGCAACGCCCCTTCCACGCACAGCGCATCGAGCCGCACCCGCCCTTCCAGCACGTCGTTCAGGATCGCCACCACGTCGCCGCCCGTCTCCAGCGACAGCGAGGGATGCCACAGCAGCCGGATGCCGGCGTCGCGCAGCAGGCCGTGAAAGTCGGTGGTGTCGGCACACAGCAGCGACATGCTGCAGCCGCCGCAGCCGCCCGACTGCAGCCAGAGCACGTTGAAGGGTTCGGTTCGCGCCACGTCGCTCTCCTTCGATCAATCCTCGAGGCCGAAGCGCTTCATCTTGCCGCGCAGGCCCACGCGCGACAGGCCGAGTTCCAGCGCCGCCCGGGTCTTGTTCCAGCGGTGGCGCAGCAGCGTCTCGCGCAGCAGCATGGCCTCCACGGCATCCAGCCGCTCGGCCAGGGTGCCGCTGGACGGCAGCGCCTGCGCCTGGGCCGGGACGCTGCGCCCGGCCTGGCCCTGCAGCACCCGCGACGAGAAGGCGGCCGCGCCCATCTCCTCGCCCTCGCTCAGCGCCACGGCCCGCGAGATCTCGTTGCGCAGCTCACGGATGTTGCCGGGCCACGGATAGGCCAGCAGCGCCGCCAGCGCGTCGTCGCCCAGCCGGACCTGCCCGCGGCCGAGAGCAGGCGCGATCTCGGCCAGCAGGCGGCGGGCGATGGGCCCGATGTCGCCGCTGCGTTCGCGCAACGGAGGCACGGTGAAGGTGACGCAGGCGATGCGGTAGTAGAGGTCTTCACGGAACAGGCCGTCGCGCACGCGCTGCTCCAGGTCGCGGTGGGTCGCCGCGATCACCCGCACGTCCACCGGCACCACGCGCGTCGCACCGACGGGGCGCACCTCGCCTTCCTGCAGCACGCGCAGCAGGCGCAGCTGGAAGGCGGGCGAGGTCTCGCCGATCTCGTCCAGGAAGATGGTGCCGCCATGGGCGCGCTGGAACAGGCCCACGTGGTCTTCGAAGGCGCCCGTGAAGGCGCCCCGCTTGTGGCCGAAGAGTTCCGATTCGAGCAGCGTGTCCGTCAGGGCCGCGCAGTTCTCGACCACGAAGGCGCCCGCGGCGCGCGGACTGGCGTAGTGCATGGCGCGGGCCAGCAGCTCCTTGCCCGTCCCCGATTCGCCCTGCACCAGCACGCTCAGGTCCACGCGGGCGATGCGCTCGGCCAGCGCGCAGACGGCGTCCATGGGGCTGCCGGGCAGGCGCTCGATGCGGTCGAAGTCGAAGGTGGCGCGCGCGCGGTCGAGCTTGCGTTCGGCCCGCTGGCGCAGCACCGGCGTGCTGGTGCGCAGCTCCAGGTCGAGCCGGTTCATGTCGCGCTGCAGCGTGCGCGCCTCGGCCGCATTGCGCACCGTGCCCAGCAGGTGCTGGGGGATCCAGGGCTTGAGGATGTACTGGTAGATGCCGGCGTCGTTGATGCCGGCAATGATGTCCTCGGAATCGGTATAGCCCGAGATGACGATGCGCACCGTGTCGGGCCAGCGCTCGCGCACCTCCTTCAGGAAGGCCACGCCGGTGAGGCCGGGCATGCGCTGGTCGCACAGGATGACGCTCACCTCCTGCCGCTCCAGGTGGACGCGCGCCTGGTCGGCCCCGCTGGCGGTGAGCACCACGAAGTCTTCGTCCAGCGTGCGGCGCAGGGCGTCCTGCGAGCGCACCTCGTCGTCGACGACCAGCACGACGGGCAATGGCTGCGCGGGGCTCATACGCGACGGTGGGAGTCGAGACCGAAGAAGTGGCGGTGCATGCGGGGCGTGGATCCTGGCGACGGTGGCGATGGGGGCGATGCGCCTTGTGCCTGGCGGCGCGCCGGATTGTGCGACAGGGCCCGGGTGCGCGCCCGTCGCGGCGGGGTCAGCAGATGCGCGGCAGCTGCTCGCCGCTGAGCCAGTCGACGACGCGGCGGCCGCCGAAGCGGGTGGCCATCTGCACGAAGTGGTGCGGGTCTTCCGTGACGCTGCCGATGCGGGCCGCCGCCGTGCCGTGCGGATGCGCCCGCATGGCCGCGAGCACCGCCTCGGCCGCCTCGGGTGCGCAGACGGCCACCAGCTTGCCCTCGTTGGCCACGTAGAGCGGGTCCAGCCCCAGCAGCTCGCAGGCCGCGTCCACCTGCGGCTTGACCGGGATGGCGGCCTCCTCCAGCAGCATGCCCACTCCGGACTGGCGGGCGATCTCGTTCAGCGTCGTCGCCAGGCCGCCGCGCGTGGGGTCGCGCAGCACCCGCACGCCGCCCGGCGCCGCGGCCAGCATGTTGGCCACCAGGCCGTGCAGCGCGGCGGAGTCCGACTCGATGGTGGTCTCGAACTCCAGCGACTCGCGCTGGGACATCACGGCCACGCCGTGGTCGCCGATGGTGCCGGACAGCAGGACGACGTTGCCTGGCCGCGCATTGGCGCCCGAGACGTCCACGCCCGCCGGCACGACGCCGATGCCGGTCGTGCTGATGAAGACGCCGTCGCCCTTGCCCTGCTCCACCACCTTGGTGTCGCCGGTGATGACGGGCACGCCTGCCTCCCGGGCGGCGGCGGCCATGGCGTCGACCACGCGCTTGAGCTCGGCCAGGGGAAAGCCCTCTTCGAGGATGAAGCTGGCCGAGAGGTACAGCGGCCGGGCGCCGCACATGGCCACGTCGTTGATCGTGCCGTGCACGGCCAGAGAGCCCAGGTCGCCGCCGGGAAAGAAGAGCGGCGAGACCACATGGGCGTCGGTGGCCATCACCATGCGGGCGCCCACCGGGATGGCGAAGGCGGCGCCGTCGTTGCCCTGGGCGAGCCATTCGTTGGCCAGCGCCGCCTGGAACAGCTCCTCGATGAGCTGGGCCGAGGCCCGTCCGCCTGCGCCGTGGCTCATGTCCACCCGGCCATGGCGGATGTCCAGCGGGCGGATGTAGCCCTTCTTCGTTGGGGCGCTCACGCGACGGCCTCCACGCGCACCGGGATGTCCCGGAAGCGCCCGTACGAGTAATGCGCCGCGCAGGCGCCCTCGGACGACACCATGCACGAGCCCACCGGGTTCTCGGGCGTGCAGACGGTGCCGAAGATCCTGCAGTCGGTCGGCTTCTTCACGCCTCGCAGGATGGCCCCGCACTCGCAGGCCTTGTTGTCGGGCACCGCGCGGTAGTCCAGACCGAAGCGCCGCTCGGCGTCGAACTCGGCATAGCCCGGCCGGATCTTCAACGCGCTGTGCGGCACCTCGCCCAGGCCGCGCCACTCGAAGCTCGGACGCAGTTCCAGCACCTCGTCCACCAGCGCCTGCGCATGGCGGTTGCCTTCGCGGGTGACGGCGCGGGTGAACTCGTTCTCCACCTCCGCGCGGCCCTCGTTGACCTGGCGAACCAGCATCAGCACGGCCTGCATCACGTCCAGCGGCTCGAAGCCGGCGATGACCACCGGCTTGCGGTAGGCCGCGGCAAAGGGTTCGTAGGGTGCGGAGCCGATGACGATGCTCACATGCGCGGGGCCCACGAAGCCGTCCAGCGGCACGGTGCCGTACTGCCGCACCTCGGGCGATTCGAGGATGTGGGTGATGGCCGCGGGCGTCAGCACATGGCAGCACAGCACGCTGAAGTTCTTCAAGCCCTCGTCGCGGGCGCGCTGGAGGGTGAGGGCCGTGGGCGGGGTCGTGGTCTCGAAGCCGATGGCGAAGAAGACCACCTCGCGGCCCGGCTCGCGGCGCGCGATCTCCAGCGCATCGGCGCCGGAATAGACCATGCGGATGTCGCCGCCCCGCGCCTTGGCCCGCACGAGCGACAGGCCGTCTGAGGCGGGCACGCGCATGGTGTCGCCGTAGGTGCAGACGATGGCGCCGCGCTCCTGCGCCAGCTGGATGGCCAGGTCGATGCGCCCGATGGGCAGCACGCACACCGGGCAGCCCGGGCCATGCACCATGCGCACGTTGGCCGGCAGCAGCTCGGCGACGCCGTAGCGCGAGATGGCATGCGTGTGGCCGCCGCAGAACTCCATGAAGCTGTACTGCCGGTCGGGCCGGGCTTCGGCCTGCAGCCGGTCGGCGATCTTGCGGGCGATGTCGCCGTCGCGGAACTCGTCGATGTACTTCATGTCACTGCGCCTCCTGCGCGGCGAGTTCGCCGAACAGACGCAGCGTGCGTTCGGCCTCCTCGGGGTCGATGCGGCCGATGGCGTGGCCGACGTGGACGATGACGTAGTCGCCGACCGTCGCCTCGGGCACGAGGGCGATGGAGATCTGCTTGCGGATGCCGCCGAGGTCGACGAGGGCCTGCGCGCCGGGGCGGATCTCGATCAGGCGGGTGGGAATGGCTAGGCACATGGGGCGGCCTCGGTCAGGTTGCCAGTTGTTGGGCGGCGACCCAGGCCTGGCCCAGGGCCAGGCCGGCATCGCCGCAGTTCGTGGAGCGCGGCGCGAACACGCGCAGGCCGTGCGACGCAAGCCGCGCGCCGAGCTGCGCCGTCAGCACCGCATTGAAGAAGCAGCCCCCGCCGAGGCAGACGGTGCGGGTGCCGGTTTCGCGTGCGGCTGCGGCAGCCCAGTCCGCCAGCGCTTCGGCAAGCGACACATGGAACCAGGCGGCGGCCTCGCCGGGCTCGGTCGCGTCCAGCAGGCGGGCGAGCAGGGGCCGCAGATCCAGGCGCGCCAGCGCATGAGGGTCGACCAGATCGCGCCGCGGTGGCACGCCGGCCTGCGCCAGGTGCTGTGCGGCCAGCGTCTCCAGCGCGATGGCCGCCTCGGCCTCGTGCGCCTGCCTGACGCTCAGGCCGAGCGCACCCGCGGCGGCGTCGAACCAGCGTCCGGCGCTGCTGGTGACGGGGCAGTTCAGTCCTGCGGCCAGCATGCGCTGCACGGCCCGGGCTGCCGGCGCGCCGACGGCGGGGCCGAAGCGCGCCTCGATCTCGTCGCCGCGCCCAAGGGCATGCAGGGCCGACGCGGCCATGCGCCAGGGCTCGCGCGCGGCCACGTCGCCGCCGGGCAGCTGCAGCGGCCACAGCCCGCCGATGCGGCGCCAGTCGCGCGGCGCCACCCACAGCAGCTCGCCGCCCCAGGCCGTGCCGTCGGTGCCCAGGCCCACGCCGTCGAGGGCCAGGCCGACGACGGGCTCCTGCAGGCCATGGTCGGCCATGACGACGCCGATGTGCGCATGGTGGTGCTGCACCGGCACGGCCGGCACACCCCAGGCCGCGGCCAGTTCGACGGCCAGGCGGGTGCTGAAGAAGTCGGGGTGCAGGTCGTGCGCGACGCCAGCCGGGGGCCGGCGCGATTCGGCAGCCAAGCGCCGCACCGAGGCATCCAGCGCGCGGCAGGCCTCGGGGTCGCCGAGGTCGCCATGCACGGGCGACCACTGGGCGTCGCCGCCGTCGAGCAGGCAGGCCGCGTTCTTCAGCCAGGCGCCGAAGGCGAGCACGGCCGGCATCAGCTTTCCAGCGCGGCGCGGGCCTGGGCCAGCTCGGCCTCGAGCGCGGCGACGCGGGCGCGCAGCGCATGCGGGCTGGCGTCCCGGGGCGCCGTCCATTCGAGCAGCCAGTCGAGCCAGGCATCCATGCCCTGGCCCGTCGTCGCCGAAAGCTGCAGCACCTGCAGCGTCGGGTTGACGCGCCGGGCCATGTCGATGCAGCGCTGCACGTCGAAACGCAGGTGCGGCAGCAGGTCGACCTTGTTCAGCACCATCAGCTCGGCGGCGGCGAACATGTCGGGGTACTTGAGCGGCTTGTCCTCGCCCTCGGTCACCGACAGCACGACCACCTTGGCGGCCTCCCCCAGGTCCCACAGCGCCGGGCAGACGAGATTGCCGACGTTCTCGATGAAGAGCAGGCTGCCGGCCGCATCGCCATGGTGGTGGTGATCGTGGCCGTGCAGCTGGCCGAAGGCCTCGGCCACCATCGGTGCATCGAGGTGGCAGCCCTTGCCGGTGTTGACCTGCACGGCCGGCGCGCCGGTGGCGCGGATGCGGTCGGCGTCGAAGCTGGTCTGCTGGTCGCCTTCGATGACGGCCACGTCCACATGCGGTGCGCGGTGCTTGAGCGCCTCGATGGTGGCGCACAGCAGGGTGGTCTTGCCCGAGCCGGGGCTGGACAGCAGGTTGAGCGCCGTCACGCCATGGGCCTGGAAGTGGCCGCGGTTCTGCCGGGCGA
This sequence comes from Pseudacidovorax sp. NFM-22, assembly GCF_021401245.1. Taxonomy (GTDB): domain Bacteria; phylum Pseudomonadota; class Gammaproteobacteria; order Burkholderiales; family Burkholderiaceae_C; genus Xenophilus. The sequence continues at coordinate 79,825 of NZ_JACBFY010000007.1, read as the reverse complement.
TGCGGCGGTTCTCCCCGAGGATGTCGGCCTCCAGCTTGACCGTGCGGGCCTGGCTCATGCCCGGCACCGACACGCGCGCCGCGCCGGCACCGAAATGCAGGTCGCCATGCTTCGGGTCCACGTGGACATGGCCGTGATCGTGGCCGTGCTCATGGGCATGACCATCACCGTGCCCATGGCCTTCTTCGTGCCCATGGCCGTGGGCCTGGGTCGCTCCGTCGCCGCCGTCGGCGCATCCGCACACCACACACATCGTCGTCTCCTCAATCGTCTACCAACAGGTCCAGCACCCGCAGCTCGGTCCCGTCCGTGGGCTGGAGCTGATGGCTGCCGCAGTGCGGGCAAGGGTCGCCGCGGCGGGCCAGCGGCACGGTCGCGGCGCAGGGCAGGCACCAGGCCTGGCCATCGGTTTCTTCGATGGCGATCTCGGCGCCCTGCAGAACGGTGCCGGGGGCGATGGCCTCCAGCGCAAAGCGCAGGGCCCGCACCTCGACGCCGGCCAGCCGTCCGGCTTCCAGCCGCAGCACGGTCACGCGCCCGAAGGCCTCGCGCTGCGCGGCGTCTTCCACGAGCTTCAGGATGCCTCCGGCAAGGCTGGCTTCATGCATGGGCGCGTTCCTCTTGCGTGGGCTGCGCCTCGACCTCGAAGCGCACGCAGGGATCGTAAGCCGCCACCAGCGCCGCGATGCGACGCTGCGCCAGGGCGCCCTGCGCCGGATGCAGCTGCTCCAGCGCCGTGGCGACGGGGCCGTGGGCGTGGAAGTTCCATTCCGTCGGCGCGAGCACCTGGTAGGCCGCCACGCGCCCCGCCTCGTCCAGGATGACGTGGTGGACGAGCAGGCCGCGCGCCATCTCCGCCCACGCCAGCCCTTCGCCGGGCGCGACCTGGCGCGCGCCGAACGCCAGCCAGCCGCTGCCGCTGCGGCCCGATTCGTCGGGCAGGCTCAGCCGCACCAGCTCCGCGATGCGCGCGCCCAGCCGCTGCCAGGGCGTCGCCGGCATGGGACGGGCGGCGTCGTTCACGCGGGTCCAGCTGCCGGTTTCGGCCTCATGGTCCTGCCAGCGCGGCTGGCGGGTGAAGCCGGGCGTGCCGCGCAGGCTGGCGGCGAGCCGGTGCAGCGATGCGGCGTCGGCATGCACATGCAGCGGTGCGGCCGCGCGCACCGGCCAGTCGGCGGCCCGGCGTGCGTCGCGCGCCAGCGCGGGCAACCAGCCCGGGCTGCCGTCGCTCCAGTCGGCCCACCAGCCGGGCGAGGATTCCCAGCCGCGCAGCCAGTCGGCGGGCGGCATGGCCAGCAGATGCTGCTGCAGCCACAGGCGGGTGTCGCGCGGGTCGGCCTCTCGCAGGCGCAGGGCCGGGCAGGACTGCAGCGAACGGGTCGCGCCGGGCGCTGCGTCAGGCGCCAGCGCGGCGGGCCAGTCCAGGCCGATGCGGCGCACGTGCTCGCACAGCGTCTCGTGCTGCAGCGTGCGGGCCGCCGCGGCATCGACGGGTGCGTCGCCGTGCTGTGCCGCGTGCAAAGCCATCTGCGCGCACAGCCGGTGGGCATGCCCGCACAGGCTGTAGAGGCTGGCCAGCAGCCCCGGCACCTCGGCCGGCGCCTTGCCCTGCGCTAGCCTGCCGGCCCAGTCGGGCCGGTCGTTGCGCAGGTTCTGCGGCCGAGGCGCACCCGGCCGCAGCCGCAGCACACCGGCCAGGCCGTCCAGGCCGGTCACGGCCGCGCCTCGACGGCCGAGCGGCCGAGCAGGAAGCCGCGGCGCCCTTTCGAGACCGCCGGCGCGGGCGGCCGCAACGCGTCCAGCACCGCCCGCGCGGTCGCGCGGGCCTGGGCCTGGTCGGCGAACTCGAACATGGGCGAGGCGAGGGAGCAGGCTTCGTAGGCGCCCAGACCGGCCTCGCAGGCGCCGATGAATTGGAAGCGCGTGTTGCCGACTGCTCTCAACCGCGCCTGCCCCACCCCGTCGGTCCGTGCGTCGGGCTGCAGCGGCAGCCACACGAGGTTCATGAACCAGGGCGTCAGCAGCACCCCCACCGTGGCCGGCGGCTCCTGCGGCTCGACCGGCACGGGCTCGAAGCCCACGGCCTCGACCTGCAGCGCGGCATGGAGCACCGGCACGCCCGCCATGCGGGTGCGCTCGACATGGCGGAACAGCGCCACCAGCGCCTGCACGCGCGCCGCCAGGTCGCTCATGGCGCCAGCACCATGAACTGGTCGGCATCGCCATCGCACTGGGGGCAGCGCCACCAGGCCGGCAGGTCGGCGAAGGCGGTGCCGGGCGGCACCTGCCAGACTTCGTCGCCCAGGGCCGGGTCGTAGACCCACCAGCAGATCTTGCATTCGAGCCGCGCCTCGGCCGGCAGGCGCGCGGCGTCGCCCAGGTAGCTGCCTTCGAAGCTCATGCCCGCCCCTCGCCCACCACCACGGCGGTCGGTCCCCCGAGGGGATGCGTGGCGGCCTGGGAGCGTCCCGGCGCCCGGCACGCCCTCATGCCTGCTCCACCCACGCCAGCACCTCCTTCAGGCGCTCCAGCGAGTCCTCGAGGTCCTCGGCGGCCGCCTGGGCCACCTCGGGCAGTTCGCTGATCTCGACGGTGTTGAGGATGACCACGTCCTGCGAGTTGTAGTAGACGACCCGCCAGGTGTGGGGCCGCAGCGTGTTGGTGATGCGGCAGTTGCCGTAGCCGCGCGACAGGATCAGCACGCGCCCGGTGCCCAGGTGGTGGTCGAGGAAGCCGATGTCCTCCACCGACATGGGCAGCAGCGTGAGGTTGACCACGTGCGCCGCCTGGCCCGGGCGCCAGACGCGCCATTGGTCCTCGATCTCGGCGAGCAGGGCCGGCGCGTTCTGCACGTTGGGCGGCAACGCGCCCTGCCAGCGCGGCACGACGGGGTCGACGTCCTGCCGGGCCACCTGCTTGAGCACCTCGGGGATGGCGCCGAGCTCGATGGCATCGGCCACCACGCGGCCCTGGGCCGTGGTCACCACGCGCCAGACGCCGGCGAACACGGCCTCCTGCACCTGCACGGCCAGCCCGGCCTCCTGCACCTGCACGGCCAGCCCGGCCTCACCGGCGGGGTGCACGACGGCGCTGACCTCGCCCTCGCCCAGCACCTGGTTGACCAGCGCGAGGTCGGCGGCGTCCAGACCGGCAAGGTCGACCTGGCGCGTGCCGGCGCCCTGGCAGACGGCCTCCAGCTGGGCCAGCGCCTCGCGCAGCGCCGCATGCGCGCGCTCGCGGCCGGCGAGCTGCTCGGGTTCCGGGAGCAGTGGCGCGCGGAAAGTCTCCATGCCCTGGGGCATGGGCATGTAGTCGAGCACCTCGTCCTCGACCTGGCTGCCGGGGCCGATGCTGCGCACGGGGATGGGGAAGTCTTTCATGGGGTGTCCGCAGTCGAGGGGTTCAGTGGCAGCCGGCGCCATCGGCGGCGGCGGAGACCAGGGGAATGCCGATGCCCGGCGGGCGCGAGACGGGTGCGGCGAGCGCCTCCTCGGTCTTGCGCAGGAAGACGTCCCAGTCGTGCATGCCGGGCAGCGTCGTCACGTACTGGCCGTCGCGCAGGAAGAGCAGCGTCGGCCAGCGCTGTGCGCCATAGCGGCGGGCCACGGCCTCCTCGTCGTGGCGGCGGACCACACCGATCGCGAAGCGGCCCGGCAGGCTGCGCTGCAGCTCGGGCAGCACGACGGCCACGTCCAGTCCTTCCGGATGGCGCACCGGGTCGCCCGCGAGCAGGACGACCCGGTCGCCGCCCTCGGCGGCCCAGGCGTCGAGGGTGTCGGCATCCACCCAGGTGGCGCCGCAGGATTCGGCCAGGCGGCGCACCAGCGGCGAGGTGTCCGGCACGGACTTGGGGGCCTGCACGGGCAGGCTCAGCAGGGATTCGGTGCTCATGGGGTGGTCTCCGTGATGGGGGTGGCGCCCGTCAGCGCGGACAGGTCCGCGGCGCTCAGTTGCGAAGGCAGGGCGAAGGCGGCGTCCAGCCCGGCGCTGCCGCCGTTCTGCGCCGCGGCCAGCAGGTCCAGCGTGGCGTTCACTTCCGCGGCGCGTTCCGGCGAGATGCGCTCCTGCGCGCTGTCCAGGAACACGAGCAGCCAGTCGCCGATCCGCGGCTCGCCGATCAGCGCGGTGCGCACGCGGCGGCGCTCGCCGCGGCCCTCGCACAGGGCATGACCGGGCTCGAGCGCCAGCACCTGCATGGGAATGCCGATGCACATGGTCAGGACGCCTCCCGCGTGGGCATGAAGCGCTCGTCGCCGGTGCGGCAGGCCAGGTCTTCGCCCGGCCGCTGCGACTCGTAGCGGCCGAGGGCCAGTTCGGCGAAGGTGACGCTCTCGACCTCGCTCAGCGGCCGCTGCCGCGGCGCGGGCTGTGCGCCCCAGCGGCGCAGCGTGTCCACGCCGAGCGCGAGCGCGTCCTCCAGCGCCTGCCGCACCGCCGGGCGCAGGCTGCCGCCGTAGTCCTCGATCTCCTCGGGCTGGCAGCCGATCAGCAGCACCTCCTGCGGGTACTTCTCGGTCAGCAGGGCCAGCATCAGCACTTCCTGGAAGCCGGTCTGGTGCAGGCTCATCTTCTTGGCGCCCATGAAGCGGGGCACGTCCTCGTTCTCGACCCGCCGGAGTTCGCCCGGCGCCAGGCCGTAGTCGATGGCGTCGAAGATCAGCAGCCGGCCGGCCTGCTGCACATGCTGCATCAGGTACAGGCCCTGGGTGCCGCCGTCGATGAGCTGCACATGGGATGCGAATTCGTAGCGCTGCTGCAGGGCCTCGACGCAGCGCACGCCGAAGCCTTCGTCGGCCCAGAGCACGTTGCCGATGCCCAGCACGCAGATCGTCTCGGGCCTGTCACCCGAGGGGTGACAGGCGTTTTCGGGCGCAGTGGGGCGTAGCGGGTCCATGGCGGGGCGGATCAGGGGTGGGTGCCCGGGCGCGACTGGGCGCGCATCTGCTTCCAGAGGTGGAAGCTGTCCCAGGCGGACTGCATGGCGAGCAGGAAGGCGGTGTCGCTGCCGAACACCAGGGCGCAGCGCAGGGCGGTGTCGGGCGACACGGCGCGCTGGCCATGCACGATCTCGTGCAGGCGCCGCCGCGACATGCCCAGGCGCCGCGCAGCGTCGCTCTGGTTGATGGCCAGCGGCGCGAGGTAGTGCCGCTGCAGGAAGCGGCCCGGGTGGGTCGGCAGGCGCACCGGCACGCCCGCAGGCGGGCGCCGCGGCAACGGGTCGGTGCGCTGCACGAGGCTCATGGCCGGTTCAGTCCTTGAACGTCCGGTGGCCGGAGATCATGGTGCTCACCACGCTGGAGCGGCCCATGATGTCTTCGCGGATGGCCGCGTAGATGTGCAGGATGATGAAGCAGACCAGCGCCCACATGCCCACGTGGTGCCAGGTGTGCACGTCCTGCGACTGGCCGAACAGCGGGATCACCCAGCCGAAGAGCCGGTCCTGCCAGGAGTCGCGCTGCGCGCCTTCGGCATACAGCGCGAAGCCGGTGACGATCATGAACAGCGTCAGCAGAAGGAAGCCGAAGAACATCGCGAAGCGCGCCAGCGGGTTGTGGCCCACATAGCGCCCGGGCCGGGCGGCCACGAAGGCATACCACTTGATCATGCCCCACATCTCGGCCCAGTAGGCGCGCTGGAACAGCGGTACCCAGAAGAGCTCGCGGGCATGGTGGTTGCCCACCAGCGCCCAGTAGAGGCGGCCGATCAGCCCCACCGCCAGCACATAGCCGGCGGCGAAGTGGGCGAAGCGGATGTAGCCCATCAGGTAGTTGGCGCTGGCCTCGCCGGGCTGCGTGGGCAGCGGCGAGCCGATGAAGTAGCCCGTCAGCGCCAGCACGGTGATGGCCGCGGCGTTGACCCAGTGCCAGATGCGCACCGGCGCTTCGTAGACGTAGACCGACTTGATCGAGCGTGCAGCGGCGACCTCGCCGGCATCGGTGATGTCGTCGCGCGAGAGGCCGTGATGGGAGGTGCTGGTATGGGACATGGCAGCGTCCTTCTGCGGTGACCGGTTCAGAGGCGCCCGGCCAGCAGCACCAGGCCGCTCAGGCCCATCAGGCCCGCGGCCGTGCGCCACGCCCAGCCGCGACCCGCCTGCAGCCAGCTGCCCGCGGCAAGGCCGGCACCATGCAGCAGGGCCGAGGCCGTCATGAAGCCGATCGCATAGCCGGCGAAGGAATGGCCTGCGCGCAGCTCGGCGCCGTGCGCCATGCCATGCAACAGCGCCGCCAGGCCCACCAGCGCCAGGCCCGCGGGGACGGGCAACCGCAGCGTCGTCGAGCGGGCCGCGATCATCAGCGCACCCAGCGCGACGACGCTCAGCGCGACACCGGCCTCCACGCCCGGCAGTTGCACGCCGAACTGCGGCAGTGCCGCGCCCACGAGCAGCATCGCGAGGAAGACGGCCGGCCCGGCCAGCCGCCGCCCCGCCGGCAGCGCCGCCGCCGACCACAGGCCCACGGCCAGCATGGCCAGCAGGTGGTCGAAGCCGGAGAAGGGATGGGCCAGGCCATCGACGAAGCTTTCCGTGCCGTGTCCCGGGTGGGCCTGGGCGGCACCCGCCGCCAGCAGGGCCAGCACGGCCAGGCCGCCGCGGCAGGCCTTCGTGTTCGAGCGTTGCATGGTGTGTCTCCTGTTCTTGTGGGGGTCAGCGCACCTTGACGGTGGTGAGTTCCTGGCCGTCGGGGCTCATCACATGCGTGGAGCAAGCCAGGCAGGGGTCGAAGGAATGCAGCGTGCGCAGGATCTCCACCGGCTGCTCCGGGTTGACCATGGGCGTGTTCATCAGGCTGGCCTCGAAGGCGCCGATCTGGCCCTTGGTGTCGCGCGGCGAGCCGTTCCAGGTGGTGGGCACCACGCACTGGTAGTTCTCGATGCGGCCGTCCTTGATGCGGATCCAGTGGCCCAGCGCGCCGCGGGGTGCCGCGACCGTGCCCACGCCCTTGGCCTCCTTGGGCCAGGTGGCCGGGTCCCATTTCTCGACGTTGGCGGTCGCGAGGTCGCCGGCCTTGATGTTGGCGATGAGTTCCTTGTAGTCGTCCAGCATCATCTCGCCGCAGTATTGCGATTCCAGCGCCCGGGCCAGCGTGCGACCGATGGTGGTGGGCAGCAGCTGTTTGGCGGTGTAGTCGGTCGTCGGCAGGCCCAGGGCCTTGGGGAAGTCGGTGTTGATGATGCGCGCCGAGCTTTCGACCTGCTCCTTCACGCGCTGCGAGTACTTGTGGCCCTTGAGTGCATGGGCGTAGCCGAGGATGTAGCGCGACAGCGGCCCCACCTCCACCGCATGGCCGCGCCAGCGTGGCGACTTGATCCAGGAGTACTTGGCGCTTTCGTCCAGCTCCTGGATGTGGGTGCGCGTGCCCTTGGTCTTGGCACCCAGCTCGTAGTTGGGCTCGGTGACGCCGTCCCAGGGATGCAGGCCCTTGGTCTCGTCGGCGTACTTGTACCAACTGTGGGCCACGAACTCCTGCACCTGCTCGGGGTCGCGCGGGTCCACCGGCTGGATCGCGTCCCAGTTGCCGCCGATGATGGCGCCGCCGGGCAGCTGCTGCGTTCCGGCCTGGCCCATCACCTTCTCGTAGGTGCCGTAGTCCATCACGTTGGTGGCCGACAGGCCGCCGCCGTGCAGCCAGCCCGCCTGCTTGTAGAGCGTGCCGATGGCCAGCACGTCCGGGATGTAGACGTTGTTGTTGAACTCGATCATTTCCCGGATGCGGGCCTCGACGAAGTTGAGGCGCTCCATGTTGATGGGCGCGCCCGCGGCGCCCGTGCCGTCGAGGTTGATCGCGCAGGGCACGCCACCCACCAGGTAGTTGGGGTGCGGGTTCTTGCCGCCGAAGATGGTGTGCACCTTGACCCATTCCTTCTGCAGGTCCAGCGCCTCCAGGTAGTGGGTCACGGCCATCAGGTTGGCCTCGGGCGGCAGCACATAGGCCTTGCTGCCCCAGTAGCCGTTCATGAAGGGGCCGAGCTGGCCGCTCTCGACGAACTTCTTGAGGCGGTTCTGGATGTCGCGGAAGTAGCCCGGCGAGGACAGCGGGTGCGAGGGCGACACCGTCTGCTGCAGCTCGCTGGTCTTCCTGGGGTCCGCCTTCAGGGCAGACACCACGTCCACCCAGTCCAGCGCATGCAGGTGGTAGAAGTGCACGGCATGGTCGTGCACCTGCAGCGTCTTGGCCATGATCTCGCGGATCAGGTAGGCGTTCTTTGGGATGGTGATGCCCAGCGCGTCCTCCACCGCCCGCACCGAGGTCAGCGCGTGGCAGCCGGTGCACACGCCGCAGATGCGCTCCACGAAGGCCCAGGCATCGCGCGGGTCGCGGCCCTTGAGGATGACCTCCAGCCCGCGCCACATCGTCCCGGTGGAGACGGCATTGCGGATCACGTTGTTGCTGTCGACGTTGACCTCGCAGCGCATGTGGCCCTCGATGCGGGTCACCGGGTCGACGACGATGCGCCGCCCGGAGTTGTCCATCTTGAAGCCTTGAGTTTCGTAGGCACCCATGTCGTGTCGTCTCCGTCTCAGACCCTGGAGGTCGTGTCCGTGCTCTGCTCGCGCTTCTGCGAGGCGCGCTTGATGGCCGAGGCGGCCGCGTGGGCCACCGCGGCGGCGCCCACCACGCCGGCTGCCGTGGCGCCGACCTTGTCGGCGTTCGCCTCGATGCCGAACTGGTGGATGTCGGTCAGGCGGTTGTAGAACGAGCCCTTGTCCCAGAAGCCGTCCTCGGAGCAGCCGATGCAGCCGTGGCCGGCCTTGATCGGGAAGCTCGTACCCTCGTTCCACATCACCGTGGAGCAGGCGTTGTAGGTGGTCGGGCCCTTGCAGCCGACCTTGTAGAGGCAGTAGCCCTTGCGCGCGGACTCGTCGTCGAAGGCCTCGACGAACTGGCCGGCGTCGAAGTGCGGCCGGCGGTAGCACTTGTCGTGGATGCGCTGGCTGTAGAACATCTTCGGGCGGCCCTGGCGGTCCAGCTCGGGGATGCGGTCGAAGGTCAGCATGTAGGTGATCACGCCCGTCATCACCTCGGCGATCGGCGGGCAGCCCGGCACCTTGATGATGGGCTTGTCGAAGATGACCTTGTGCACCGGCGTGGCCTGCGTCGGGTTGGGCTTGGCGGCCTGCACGCAGCCCCAGCTGGCGCAGGAGCCCCAGCTGATGATGGCCTTGGCGTCCTTGGCGACATGCTTCAGCTGGTCGATGAAGGGCTTGCCGCCGATGATGCAGCTCATGCCGTCCTGGTTGAGGGGCGGGTTGCCCTCCACGGCCAGGATGTAGTTGCCCTTGTACTTGGTCATGATCTCTTCGAGGATGGCCTCGGCCTGATGGCCGGCAGCAGCCATCAGCGTGTCGTCGTAGTCCAGCGAGATCATCGAGAGCACCACGTCCTTGGCCAGCGGGTGCGCGGAGCGGATGAAGGACTCGGAGCAGCAGGTGCACTCCAGCCCGTGCAGCCACAGCACCGGCGTGCGCGGCTTGGTTTCCATGGCGTGCGCGATCTGCGGCACGAAGGCCGGGCCGAGGCCGAGCGATGTGGCGGTGAGCGAGCAGTACTTGAGCAGGCTGCGGCGCGAGATGCCTTGCCGGCGCATGACCTCGTAGAAGGTTTCCATCTGGGCTTGTCTCCTTGACCTGTGCGGCCTCGTCGTGGGACCGCTCCTCGGCGGCAGGAGCCTTCTTACAAGTCGCGCGCCAGTTCCCGGTCGCTCAGGGAAAACACCGAACGGGGGCGCTTAAGTCGTTGCCACGGCTTGACTTGAAGCCGCGCCCGCGGCGTTGAAACCGGACGCTGCCGAAAGCCGCGCTTCCAGTCGTCGGTCCACACTGGAAGGCCGGCGTCCAGCGTCAGTGCGTCGACGCGAGGTGACGCCGCAGCCGCCGCAGGTTCCACATCACGACCCCCACCACCACCGGCACCAGGGCACCGACCACCCACACCTCGTTGATGCCTGCCATCTTGGCGAGCGGTTTGAGGGCATAGCCCGCCAGGCCCACGCCGTAGTAGCTCATCGCGATGACGGACAGGCCTTCCACCGTCTCCTGCAGCCGCAGCTGCATGCCCTGGCGCCGGTCGAGCGAGGCGAGCAGGGCCTGGTTCTGGCGCTCGCGCTCCACCTCGGAACGCGTCTGCAGCAGCTGCGCGGCGCGGGCGATGCGCCCGGACAGTTCCGCCTGGCGCGCAGCCGTCGCGGCGCAACTGTCGACGGCGGGGCGGAAGCGCCGGTCCAGGAATTCGGACAAGGGCTGGAGGCCGGGCAGCAGCACCTCGCGCAGCTCCGCCATGCGGCGGTCCACGATGCCGCTGTAGGCCCGTGTGGCGGAGAAGCGGGCCCCATGATCGGCCAGCGCCTGCTCCACGCGTGCGGCCAGGCTCACCAGTTCTGCGAGCAGGGCCTCGTCGCCTTCTGCGGCCCCACGGAAGCGCTCCATCAGCGAGGCGAGCTGGGACTCTTCCGCGCCCAGCTCTCCCATGCGGCGCGCGGCCAGCGGCAGGCTCAGCAGGGCCATCATGCGGTAGGTGTCGATCTCCACCAGCCGCTGCACGGTGCGGCCCGCGCGGCGGCGGTTGAGCCGGTGGTCGAACACCAGGAAGCGGGTCACACCGTCCACGGTCCGCAGGTCGGTCATCACGGTGGCGGCGCCCTCGGCGATGCGGTTGCCGACGACCGGCTCGCCGCCGAAGAGGGGCGCCACCTCGCGCACATGCGGCGGCTCGCCCGCGCAGGGCTGCAGCGCCACCAGGGTGGCCGACACCATCTCGCCCGGCAGCCGGGCCAGCCAGCCCGGTGGCAGCACATCCAGCCAGCCGGTGTCGAAGGTGCCGCCCAGGCCATGTTCACCGCGCTCGCAGAAGATGCTCAGGCTGAAGAACTCGGTATGCCGCTCCCACTTGATGCGCAGGCCGCGCCATTGCAGGCGGACGTGGGTCGTGCCCATGGCGTCCGGCGCCGCCGGGTCCAGCTCGGCCAAGTGGGCCAGGCATTGCGCGTCCTGCGCGACGCCGGCCCGCAGCGTGGCCACCGACAGTACCCGGCCCGGGCTGGCCAGCGTCTCGAAGGGCCGCGCGTGGAGTTCGTCGGCCAGGCGCTGGCGCTGCGGGAGTTCGCGCGGGAGGGGCAGTGTCTGCGTGGAGGGCAGGAGGCTCATGGCGCCTTCTGCCGCACATTGCGTGCCTGCCGCGCAGGCCGCCCCTTGCGCGGACGGGCGGCTCAGCGGCTCTGGGCCGGGTCGGCGGCGCAGCGATCGCCGGCCGCCGCCTGCTCATGCGGCAGCACCAGGCCCCACCGCATCGACACCGTTCGCGTGCTGCCCTCGGCCCACGGCACCTCGATGCGGCCCTGGCAGTCCGTCTGTGCCAGCCGGGTTTCCAGCGTGGGCCATTCCGACTGGAAGGGCTGCGTGTCCAGGATCACCACCATGCCGCCCTCGCGTTCCAGCGCACCGGGCGCGATCCAGGGCGAGGTGCGCTCCTCCCCGTCGATCCACAACTGCACCGGCGGACCCAGCTTCAGCGCCACCGCGCCGGCGAACCAGGTGTCGCCCACCAGCAGGGGCAGCGGCCGGTCGGGCACATGGGCATGCCAGACGGCCTGCAGCCGGTCCGCGATCTGCTGCGAGGGCAGGCTGCCGCGCGTGATGTGGCCCCGGCGCGCCTCGCCGCCGCCCTCGGCCCAGGCGCCGCCGATGGCGCCCACCGCGTGGAACAGGCCGGCGGCGGCCAGCAGCACCGCCCAGCGTCGCGGGCGCCAGTGCTCGGCGTCGAGCCCCGGCACGCGCATCGCCAGCCACAGCGGCAGGGGCAGGAAGAAGGTGGTGAACCAGTGGCCGTGCGCCTTGGTGCCCAGCAGGGTGATGGTCACGAGCACCAGCACCACCGGACCGAAGGCCGCCCAGGCCAGGAAGCGCCGGTCCTCGGCCCGGAGCGCGTCGGACGCCGCCGTCCCGTTCGAGGCCGGGGGCGCGCTGGCCCTCGGCCGCAGCGCGAAGGCCAGGGCCACCACCACCAGCATCGGCAGCAGCCGGCCGATCTGCATGCCCAGCTGCTGGCGCAGCTGCAGGGTGCGGTGGTGCCGGTGTCCGTGGCCTTCGACCGAAGCGGCGGCGTAGCCCAGGGTCTGGTCGGTGTGGGTCAGGGCCCAGTAGAGGTGGGGCGACAGCAGCACCAGGGCCACGGCCGCCGCCAGGGCCAGGCCGCGCCAGATGCGCGGCTCACGCCAGCGACCGGCCTGCATCAGCAGCAGGGCGCCCACCGCGAACTGCACCACGGCGCTGTATTTGGTCAGCAGCGAGAGCGCGGCAAACACCCCCAGTGCGATCCAGTGCCGCGGGCGGGCGTCGCCGCGGCACAGCGTGCGCCACAGCATCCACCAGTAGCCGGCCAGCGGCAGCAGCTGCACGGTGTTGTGGTTGAAGACGACGGTGCGCGGCAGGTGGTAGGCCACCAGCGAGGCCAGCACCACCGCCAGCAGCGCCCGCTGCGGCGGCATGCATTCGCGCGCCCAGCGCCACAGCAGGTAGAGCGCGCCGGCCCCGCAGCCCACGCCCGCCACGTAGGTCAGCCAGGGCTCAGGGCCCGCCAGGCGCACCAGCACCGCCATGATCCAGGTGGGCAGCGGCGGGTGCTTGTAGTAACCCCACTGGAAGCGCTGGGCCCAGAACAGCTCTTCCACGTTGTCCCACGGCGGCGACTGGTAGGCGAGCACAGGCGGCAGCGCCCACAGCAACACCAGCGCGGCCAGCACCAGCGCCACGGCGCCGCGCGGCAGTACCTCGCGGGCAGGGATGGCTGGGGCCGTGGGACGGGCGGCAAAGACCGGGAGGGACGACATGGGCGGCGGTTTGTACGACGTTCTGCTTCACCAGCGTCTGACGCACCCGGAGGATGTAGGGCCATTCCGGGCGCCTGTAGGCCTCCCGCATACTGGCGCCCCTTTTCGCTCCGCCACCCTGCCCCGCGCCCCCACATGAGATCGCTGCGCCTGCAACTTGCCGTGTTCTGGGCGCTGCTCATCGCCATCTGTCTGCTGCTCGGCGTGGTGCTGCTCGGGCTGTACCGCCTGAGCCCCGCGATGCAGATGAAGGTGGGCCGCGCCCGGGTCGAGCAGGCCTGCGGGCAGCTCGCCCAGCGCTACACCCAGTCCGCGCCGCCCGCGCCCGACCTGCAGGCCGACCTGGCGCGGGTGCTGCTGCAACTGGTGCTGACCGAGGCGCCCTACGTGGAAGGCGGCATCTGGAGCCGCGACGGCGGCATGGTGGGCTATGCCTACCCCACCTATGAAGGCGCCGGCGTCAAGACCGACGTGCCGCCGGCCGAACGCCCGCTGCTCGAACAACTGGCCCGGCAGGCCGTGGACACCGGCCGCGACCAGGCCCAGCAGGTTCGCGGCAGCCGTGAGCTGCTGATCGTGGCCGCCTGCCCGCTGAACGCCGGCGGTGCCGCTGCCTGGACCATGACCCGCACCCAGCTCGGCGCCGTTGCGGCCGAGGGCGGCCTGCGTGCGGGTGTGGCGGCGCTGGTGGCCGCCATCGTCTTCTCGGGGCTGTGGCTGGGGCTGCTGCTCTACCGCGGCCAGGCCCGGCTGCGGCGGCTGGAGCTCGCGCTGGCCGCCGCGCCGGCCGACGCCATGCCGGTCCTGCCGCGCACGGGTCTGGAAGAGCTGGACCGCATCGTCGCCAGCTACAACGGCTTTGCCGGCCGCTTCGAGGAAGCCCGCGCCGCCGCCCGCGACGCCCAGGCGCAGCGCAGCCGGGACATGCGCCTGGCCGCGCTCGGCCGCATGAGTTCGGCCGTGGCGCACGAGATCCGCAACCCCATCGCCGCGATGCGCCTGAAGGCCGAGAACGCGCTGGCCGGCGACGCGCCGGCGCAGGGCCGCGCGCTGCAGACCATCGTCGGCCAGATCGACCGGCTCGATGCCGTGGTGCAGAGCCTGCTGGCGCTGGTGCAGCCCCTGGAGCTCAAGCCGCAGCCCGTCGACCTGCCCGCCTGGCTGGACGAGCGCCTGGCCGCCGCCACGCCCGCCGCCGCGGCCCGGCAGGTAAGGCTGGTGCTGGCCGAAGGCGCCCCGGCCTGCGCCGTCTTCGACCCCATGCACCTCGCCCGCGCCATCGACAACCTGCTGGACAACGCCGTGCGCCATGCCCGCAGCCCCGGCGGCCAGGTGCGGCTGGTCGCCCACGCCGATGCGGCGCGCGGCCAGTTGGCGATCACGGTCAGCGACGACGGCGAGGGCGTGCCCGAGACCCTGCGCAGCCGCCTGTTCGAGCCCTTCGGCACCGGCCGGGCCGACGGCACCGGCCTGGGCCTGGCGCTGTCGCGCGAGGTGGCCTTCGCCCACGGCGGCGAGCTGCGCCACGAACCCGACGCGCCCGGCGCCCGCTTCATCCTGGAGATGCCATGGCAGACCTGCTGATCGTCGACGACGACGCGGCCTTCGCCGATTCGCTGCGCGAGACGCTCGAGAGCCTGGGCCATGCCGTGCAGACCGCGCCCGGCGGCGAAGAGGGCCTGGCGCTGCTGGGCGCGCACCGCTTCGACCTGGTCTTCCTCGACCACCGCATGCCCGGCATGGACGGCCTGCAGACCCTGGCTGCGATGAACGCGCGGCTGGCACGCCGGCCGCCCGTCATCGTGCTCACGGCCCATGCCGGCAGCGCCGGCACCATCGAGGCCATGCGCCTGGGCGCCTTCGACCACCTGGCCAAGCCGATCAGCCGCGACGCGGTCGTCGACGCCGCGCGCCGCGCGCTGGCCTCGGCCACGCCCGCCTCGGCGGCGCCGGCCCCTCAGCCCGTGGCGGACGACGGTGAGCTGATCGGCGTGAGCGAGGCCATGCGCGAGGTGCACAAGCGCATCGGCCTGGCCGCCGGCAGCCGCGCGCCGGTGCTGGTGATCGGCGAGACGGGCACCGGCAAGGAGCTGGTCGCACGCGCCCTGCATCGCCACTCCGACCGGGCCGACGGGCCCTTCGTGGCCGTCAACTGCGCCGCCATCCCCAAGGACCTGCTGGAAAGCGAGCTGTTCGGCCACGTCAAGGGCGCCTTCACCGGCGCGGTGGCCGAGCGGGCCGGCTGCTTCAAGGCCGCCAACGGCGGCGTGCTGCTGCTCGACGAGATCGGCGACATGGCGCTGGAGGTGCAGGCCAAGCTGCTGCGCGTGCTGCAGGAAGGCGAGGTCACGCCCGTGGGCAGCCACCGCGTGCAGAAGGTGGACGTGCGCGTGGTGGCCGCCACCCACCGTGACCTGGCCCAGGCCGTGCGCGACGGCCGATTCCGCGAAGACCTGCGCTACCGGCTCGACGTGCTGTCGGTGCGCCTGCCGCCACTGCGCGAGCGGCTGGCCGACATCGTGCCGCTGGCCGAGCACTTCCTGCGGCTGGCGGCGGCACCCGGCCCGGCCAAGCGGCTGTCGGCCGAGGCGGCCCGCGCCCTGCTGGCCTACGACTGGCCCGGCAACGTGCGCGAGCTGCGCAATGCCATGGAGCGCTGCCACGCGCTGCAGCGCGGCGCCGTGATCGCGCAGGTCGAGCTGCCGGGAGCGGGAAGCGTGGGCAATGCGGCCGAGGGCATCGGCGGCCTGCCGGCCGACTGGTACGACGGCACCCTGCCCGAGGCCGTGGAGCGGCTGGAGAAGCTGCTGCTGCAGCATGCCCTGGCCGCGGCCGGCGGCAACCGTTCGATGGCGGCCCGGCAACTGGGCATCCATCGGCAGCTGCTCTACACCAAGCTCGCGCAGTACGGGCTGGAGTGACGCCAGGCGCGGGCCGCTGTCCTGTTCCCGGACAGCCGCTGTCCGCCACGCGGCCAACCCACGGCGCCCACCCGCAGCCAAGTCCTTGATCTGCAAGGCAAGCGCGGCTGGCACGTCTTTTGGGACGAGTCAGGCATCCGTCAACAGGAGCCTTCCATGACCTTGACCCGATTCCCCCTTCGCGCCGGCCTGCTCGCCGGCCTCGTCGTCGCCTCCGGCATCGCGGGCGCCCAGCCGGCACCGCAGGCGGTGCCGCCCGCCGCACCCGTGTTTCCGATGACCGATGCGGCCCCGCGGCCCATGGCCGCACCGCGCGCCGGCGCCCTGGCGGCGCCCCTGCCCGAACCGCGTCCGATGCCCGTCGCCGGGCCGATGGCCCTGCCGCCGCCCGCCCAGGCCCAGGCCAGCGTGTCGGGCCCGCTGGCCCGCTGGCTGATCAACCCCAACGGCGAAGCCGACGGCCTGCTGCTGCAGGACGGCACGCAGGTGAGCTTTCCCCCGCACCTCTCGGCCGAGCTGACGGCCCTGGCCCAGCCCGGCGAGCGCATCGACGTGAGCGGCTGGCGGGCCACCGACGGCGGCGTGCTGCAGGCGCAGCAGATCGGCGCGCGGGGACGCACGGTGGTCGACCAGCCGCCGGCGCCGGGCGCCGTGCCGCCCGCACCGCGCGCCATGGGCGCCCTGGCCGCGATGGACGCCGGGGGCCGCATCGTCCGCGTGCTCTCCACCGGCCGCGGCGACGTCAACGGCGTGCTGCTGCAGGACGGCACCATCGTGCGCTTTCCGCCGCATGTGGGCCGCATGATCGGCGGCCTGCTGCAACCCGGCGCACCGCTGTATGCGCAGGGCTGGGGCACCCGTGGCCCTCTGGGCACGTCGCTGGAGGCCACGCGCCTCGGCACCTCGCCGCAGGCCCTGCAGGACGTGCTCTCGGGCAGCGTCGACATGCCGGCACCCCGCCCGGGCCCGGCGCCGGGCCCGCAGCGTCGGCCGGTCTGACGTCTTCTTGCGCGGCGCGTTGGCGCCGCGCCACCTTTCCTTCCCTTGTCCAAGAACCCGGAGCATCCATGCCTCATCCCGAAGAAATGATCGACGTCTATGCCGTCGAAGGCCAGTTCCAGCACCTCATCTACAGCCCGCGCGGCGGCTACGAAGGGCTGCTCATCGACACCCACGGCATTCCCACGCAGTTCGTGTTCGACAAGCACGACGAGACCGCCGCCGATGCCTTCGCGAACGTCAAGCCGGGCCAGTCGGTCACGGTGGAAGGCAGCCTGCGCCTGCCTTCCGACAAGGGCGAAGGCGACCACGTGGTCTACGACTTCCACCGACTGAGCCATGTGGCCGGCAGGCCCGTGGACGCGGCAAGCACCGACGGCCCCGTGCGCGGGCGGGTGGTGCGCATCAACCATGCGAAGCACGGCGCGCCCAACGGCGTGGTGCTGGACAGCGGCGACTTCGTGCACCTCAAGCCCGATGGTTTCGTGCATGCCGGCCTGAAGGTCGGCGACGCGGTGGAGGCCGAAGGCCCCGCGCGCCCGCTCGCCGGCGGCAAGGGCCGGGTGATGGAGGCCCGCACCGTCAACGGCCAGCCGCTGCCGCAGCGCTGACGCGGCCACAGAGGCGCGGCATGACCACCACCCCCACGCTGGCGATGCCCATGGCCGCCGCTTCGTGCCCGGCCCCGGCCACCGCCACCGCCACCGCCACCGCCACCGCCACCGCGGGGTCGCTCACGGCACTGGCGTGGATGGCCTTCTTCCTGGCCGACGTGCGCGACGGGCTCGGGCCCTTCCTGGCCACCTACCTGCAGAGCCAGCGGGTCGCGCAGTCGCTGATCGGCCTGACGCTGACCGCGGGGGGACTGGCTGCCGTGGTGATGACACCGCTGGCGGGTGCGTGGGTGGACCGGTCCGCCGCCAAGCGGCTGCTCCTGGTCGTCGCGGTGGTGCTGGTGCTGGCCGGCAGTGCCTGCGCCTTCACCACGCGCTCACCCGCGCTGCTGATCGCCTCGCAGGCCGTGGCGGGTGCGGCCGGGGCGCTGCTGGCCGCGGCGCTGGCCGGCCTCACGCTCGGCCTGGCGCGCCGCGAGGGCCTGCGCCGGCAGACCGGCCGCAACGAGGCCTGGAGCCATGCGGGCAACATCGTCTCGGCGCTGGGCGCAGGCGTGGTGGCCCACCTGTTCGGCGCGCCGTGGATGATGGCCGTCATGCTGGCCATGTCGGTGGGCGCGCTGCTGTGCGTGGCGGCCATCCGTGCGCAGGACATCGACCATGCCGCGGCCCGCGGCGTCGATGCCACCGCGGCGCCCACCAGCAGCCAGCCGGTGCAGGCCGCGCCCGAAGGCTTCGGTGACCTGCTGCGCCACAAGGCCCTGTGGTTCTTCGCGCTGACCTGCGCCCTCTTCCACCTGGGCAACGCGGCCATGCTGCCGCTGCTCAACCAGCGTCTGGCGGCCACTCAGCCCGACGCGGCCCCGCTGCTGTGGACGGGCGTCGCCATCGTGGTGGCACAACTCACCATGGTGCCGGTGGCGCTGTGGGTGTCGCGCAGCCGGCGCTGGGACCTGTCGGCCTTCGTCTACCTGGCCATCCTGATCCTGCCGGTGCGGGGGCTGCTGGCCTGGGCCTTTCCGAGCGTGTGGGCCAACCTGCCGGTGCAGGTGCTGGACGGCATCGCTGCCGGCGCCCTGGGCGTGGCCACCCCGCTGATGGTGGAGCGCTATGTGCGCGGCTCGGGCCGCTACAACCTGGCCCTCGGCCTGGTGCTGACGATGCAAGGCGTGGGCGCAGCCTTCAGCGCCGGCCTGGCCAATGGCATCGTGGGCCGCGCGGGGCACTTCGGGCTGGCCTTTGCCGTGCTCGCCGGTTGCGCGCTTCTGGCGCTGCCGGCCTTCGTGCTGGCCCAGCGGACGGGCGGGCGCGTCCACGACGGCGCCGCCATTCCGGCCCACGCGGGCGCTCTGCCGCGCGTGCCGGATCTCCGCGCCTGAGTGGCACTTGGCGCGGCCACTCCTCCGCCGGTGCCGCGACAAGGTGATGCGGCGGGGGAAGCCGAGCCCGTCCGCACCGCGCCCTGCGCACAATCCGGGGCCATGGTCGCCTCTGCTCCCACCATCCTCGACGCCAAATGGCGGCTCTTCGTGCACGTGGCCCAGGCTGGCAGCGTCACGGGGGCCGCGGGGACGCTGGACATGCCGGCGTCGGTCGTCAGCCGCAACATCGCCCAGCTGGAGACCGAGGCGGGCACCCGGCTCTTCCGGCGCACGGGTCGCGGCGTCGTGCTCACCGAGTTCGGCGCGCAGGTGCTGCCGCGCATCCAGGCGCTCATGCGCGAGGCCGAGCAGCTGGCGGACGACATGCGCACCCGCAGCGGGCTGCCCATGGGCGATGTCCGGGTCGGCATGCTGCCTTCCACCGTGGGCGTGCTCGCCGGTCCGCTGTTCACCGAGGCCCGGCGCCGCTGGCCGGAGGTGCGCCTGCACCTGACCGAGGGCGCCAGCGGCCAGCTGGAGGAATGGCTGGGCCAGGGCCGGCTCGACATGGCCACGCTGCTGCGCGAGACCGACACGCCGGACGACGCCACCGAGCCGGTGCTGGCGCGGCTGCACCTGAACCTCGTGATGCCGCGCCAGCATCCGCTGGCCGGGCGCAAGACCGTCTCCTTCGATGAGCTGGCCGGCCTGCCGCTGGTGCTGCCGAGCGACCCGCATCCGCTGCGGGCCCGGCTGGTGAAGCTGGCGCGGGACCGTGGCGTCGCGCTGACCTGCGCGCTCGAGGCCGATTCCATCCGGCTCCAGCACCAGATGGTGGCCAGCGGCGGCGGCGTGGCCATCACCGCCGGCACGCTCGACGCGCCGCTCGCGCGCCAGCTTGCCGTGGTGCGCATCGCGCGCCCCACGCTCACCCGCGCGGTCGTGCTCGCCGAGACGGCCCAGCGGCCGAGCACGCTGGCCACGCGCTCGGTGGCGGCGCTGCTGCGCACGCTGGCGCCGGGCGTGCTGCGACTGCACGGCTGAGTCCGTCCGCTTTGCATTTGCGCGAATGCTGCTTTCGCGCCGATGCGCTCGCCTGGGAGGCAGGCGCTCCCTAGCATCGGGTCTCTTTCCAAGGAGACACCATGGGCTCGTCCCACCCAGAAGCGGCTTCTGCGCCGCCGCCGACCCTGTTCCTCAGCGACGAGGACGTGGCCGAACTGGCCGATTGGCCGGCGGCCATCGCGGCCCTGCGCCAGGCCTACGCCCAACCGACCGCAGCGGCCGCGGTGCCCCCACGCTCCATGGCCCGTGGCGACGGCCTGTGGCTGCGCGGGCTGAGCGCGGTCTCGCCCACCGGCGCACACATGGGCTGCAAGCTGATCGCGGCCTCGATGACGGCGCGACGCGCCAGCTACCTGGTGTCGCTGTTCGACCAGCGCAGCACCGCGCTGGCGGCGCTCATCGACGGCAACCGCATCACCGGCATCCGCACCGCCGCGACGGCCGCCCTGGCGGTGGACGCCGCGGCGCCCCGGCGTCCGCTCGCGGTGGCCGTGATCGGCGCCGGCTTCGAGGCACGCGGCCTGCTGTCTGCGCTGGCGGCGGTGCGTGCGCTGTCGCGGGTGCGGGTCTACAGCCCCACGCCGCAGCGCCGCGAGGCCTTCGCGGCGGACTTCCACCGGCAGCTGTGCGACGACGTCCAGGGCAGCCCCAGTGCCGAGGCCGCCGTGGCCGAGGCCGACGTGGTGCTGTGCGCCGCCCGCAGCCGCGACGAAACGCCCGTGCTGCAGGGCCGCTGGCTGGCCGCGGGCGCCACCGTGGTCTCCATCGGCTCCACGCTGCCGGAGCAGCGCGAGGTCGACGTCGACACCCTCGCCCGCAGCGCGCTCATCGTGGCCGACATGCCCGATGAGGTGGCGCACGACACCGGCGACATGCTGGCCGCCCGCGCCGCTGGCGTCGCCTTCGAAGACCGGCTGCATGCGCTCACCGACCTCGTCGCCGGCCGGCTGGTGCGTGGCCCGTCGGACATCGTGCTCTACAAGTCCGTCGGCTCGGCGCTGCAGGACGTGGTGGTGGCCGAGATGCTGTTCGAACGCGCCCGGGCCGGCGGCCGGGGCGATGCGCTGGCGCGGTCCATCGTGCCCGTGGCCAAGTGAGCCCTTCCCCTTCATTCCCTCGGAGCAACGCCATGCCTTCCTATGCCCGCAAAGACGCCCGTGCCTGGGCGCGCGACCATCTCACCGGCTGCTCGGCCGTCACCATTCCCAGCTACTCCGCCGACCTCAAGCGGCTGAACGAACGCGGCATCCGCCATGACGTGGCCCTGGCGCGCGAACTGGGCTACCGCTACACGCTGCTGTGCAGCGAGGTGGCGATCACGCCCGAGGAGAACGCCCAGTTCACCGCCTGGGCCCGCGACACGGTGGGCCAGGACATGGGCCTGTTCTTCCATGCCGCCTTCGGCACGCTGGCGGAGAACATCGAGGCGGCGCAGCTGGCGCAGAAGGCCGGCGCCGACATCGTGCTGCTGTCGTACCCGCCGCAGTTCTGGCCCACGACCGAGCAGGAGATCTACGACTACACCCGCGCCTTCTGCGAGGCGACCGACCTGGCGGTGATGCTCTTCCCCATTCCCCTGTGGGGCTTCGAGCGCGTGCACCCGGCGGGCATGTCGGTGGCCCTGGTGCGCCGCCTGCTCGACGACTGCCCCAACATCGTGGCGATCAAGTCCGAGCAGGGCTTTCCGCTCATCGCCGGGCTGTGCGAGATGTACCACCACTTCCGCGACGAGGTGGTCATCAGCTGCCCGATCGAGGGTGATGCGATTCCCATGATGAGCCTGATGCAGCTGCAGTTCTCGGGCACCAGCAACACGCAGTGGATGAGCCACTATTACCCGCGCGCCTTCGAGCTGGCCCGCCGCGGCGAATGGGACGCCGCCATGGAAGCCTACTGGCGCGTGGGCCCGGCGCGCAATGCCAACGGCGCGGCGGCCCAGACCTACGCAGGCGGCACCGGCGTGCTCAACCGCACGATGTGGAAGTACCAGGACTGGCTGGCCGGCTTCAACGGCGGGCCGCTGCGCGGGCCGGCCATGCGTGTGCCCGACCGCCTGATGAAGATGCTGCGCCAGGGCCTGGTGGCCGCGGGCCTGCCGGTCACGGCCGACCCGGACAGCGCCTACATGACGGGCCGCCATCCATGCTGAGCGCCTTGCCCATCGCATCGCTGCTGCAGGACGCCAGCCTCCTGCGGTCCGCCGCCTTCGTGGATGGCCGCTGGATCGAGGAGACGCCCCATGGCCGCTCGCCCGTGCACAACCCGGCCGATGGCGCCTTGATCGCCGAGTTGCCGCGGCTGCGCGAGGCCGAGACCGAGGCCGCCATCGAGGCCGCCCAGCGCGCCTTCCTGGCCTGGCGCGCCACCACGGCGCGCGAACGGGCCGACGTGCTGCGGCGCTGGTACGAAGGCATGGTGACGCACCGCGAGGACCTCGCGACGCTGATCACGCTCGAAGGCGGCAAGCCGCTGGCCGAGGCGCGCACCGAGGTGGACTACGCCGCCTCCTTCCTGCGCTGGTTCTCCGAAGAGGCGACCCGGGTGGCCGGCGAGGTGCTGGCCGGGCCACGCACCACGGCGCGCATCGTCACGCTGCGCGAGCCCATCGGCGTGTGCGCGGCCATCACGCCCTGGAACTTCCCGGCGGCCATGATCACCCGCAAGGCCGGACCGGCACTGGCGGCCGGCTGCACGATGGTGGTCAAGCCCGCGAGCCAGACACCCCTCACGGCGCTGGCACTGGCCGAACTGGGCCGGCGTGCCGGGCTGCCCGATGGCGTCTTCAACGTGCTCACGGGGCATGACACACGGGCCATCGGCAGCGTGCTGTGCAGCCATCCGCTGGTGCGCAAGATCACCTTCACCGGCTCCACCGAGGTGGGCCGGCTGCTGCTGGCGCAGGCCGCCGGCACCGTCAAGAAATGCTCGATGGAGCTGGGCGGCAACGCGCCTTTCCTGGTCTTCGACGACGCCGACCTGGACGCGGCCGTGGAAGGCGCCGTGGCCGCCAAGTTCCGCAACACCGGGCAGGCCTGCATCAGCGCCAACCGTCTGCTGGTGCAGTCGGGCGTGCACGATGCCTTCGTCGAGCGGCTGGTGCGGCGCGTGGCGCAGCTGCGTGTGGGCCCGGGGCTGGAGGCTGGCTCGCAGCTCGGTCCGCTGATCGACGACGCGGCCGTGGCCAAGGTCGAGGCCCACATCGCCGATGCCTGCGCGCAAGGTGCGCGCGTCGCCCACGGCGGCGGGCGGCATGCGCTGGGCGGCCACTTCTTCCAGCCCACGGTGCTGGTCGGCGCCACGCCAGCGATGGCCGTCGCACGCGAGGAGACCTTCGGCCCGCTGGCGCCGGTGTTCCGCTTCGACACCGAGGCCGAGGCGCTGCAGATGGCCAATGCCACCGAGTTCGGTCTGGCGGCCTATGTCTACAGTCGCGATGCCGCACGCCTGTGGCGCGTGTCGGCCGGGCTGGAGTCGGGCATGGTGGGCATCAACTGCGGCCTCATCTCCAACGAGGTGGCGCCCTTCGGCGGGGTCAAGCAGAGCGGCCTGGGCCGCGAGGGCTCGCGCCACGGCATCGACGAATTCGTGGAGATCAAGTACCTCTGCTGGGACGGGCTCGTGCCCGCGGGCGGCTGAGGGCGCAGCCCGACCACGACAACGACCGACAACGACGGAGACACACCATGACAGCCCACCCTTCCCTTCTTCGCCGCTCGCTGCTGCTGGGCCTCGGTGCCCTGGCCTGCGGGCCGGCGCTGGCCCAGTCGCAGGCCATCAAGATCGTCGTGCCCTTCCCTCCGGGCGGCGTGACCGACGTGGCCGCCCGCGCGCTCGCCGAGCGCATGTCACGCCTGCTGGGCGAGACGCTGATCGTCGAGAACCGCCCCGGTGCCGGCTCGCGCATCGGCATCGATGCCGTGGCACGGGCGGTGCCGGACGGGCGCACGCTGCTGTTCACCAACACCAGCTACAGCATCCTGCCCATCGTCGATCCGACGGCGCGCTACGACCCGACGCGGCTGCTGGCGCCCCTGGCGATGGCCGGCACCTACGGCCTGCCGGTGGTGGTGAGCAACAAGCTGCCGGTGACCGACCTGCAAGGACTGATCGACTATGCCCGCAGCCACCCGGGCAAGCTCAGCTACGGCAGCGCCGGCCAGGGCAGCGGCACCCACTTCGGCGGCGAGTATTTCAAGCTGCTGACCGGAACGAACATGGTGCACGTGCCCTACAAGTCCACCGCGGCCGCGGCGGCCGATGTGGCCGCGGGCCTGCTGGACCTGACCTTCGATGCGGCGTCCAAGGCCTATGCGGACGCCGGCAAGGTGCGCATCATCGCGGTCACCGGTTCGCGGCGCGACCCACGCCTGCCCAACGTGCCCACGGTGGCCGAGTCCGGGCTGCCCCGGTTCACGCTCGACTCCTGGGTCGGGCTGCTGGCGCCGCAGGGCCTGCCGCAGCCCGCGATGGAGCGGCTGCAGCGGGCGGCGGCCACTGCCCTGGCCGATCCGGGCCTGCGCCGTACCCTGGAAGACCTGGGCCTCAATCCCGCCAGTGGCGAGCCGGGCCAGCTGGGCCGCGCCATCGCCGAGGACATGACGCTCTACCGGCGCATCGTGGCCGAGGCCAAGATCCGGATCGAATGAGCGATGCGCAGGCTGCCCGGTCCTGCGCGCCGCCGCGCCCCGGGCGCCGACCGCTCATTCGGCGGTGATGTGGTTGTCCTTGACCACCTTGGCCCAGGCCCGCGCGTCCTCGTCCAGGAACTTGCGGAAGGCCTCGGGGCCTTCGCCCACGGGCGTGAGGCCGTAGTCGATGAGCTTGGCGCGGAAGGCCGGGTCGGCCATCACCTTCTGCGAGGTGGCCAGCAGCGCCGCCTGCACGGCGTCGGGCGTGCCCCTGGGCACGAAGATGCCGTGCCACGAGTCGCCGACGAAGCCGGGGTACAGCTCGGCGATGGCGGGCACGTCGGGCAGGCCCGCGATGCGCTGCGCGCTGGTCACGCCCAGGGCCCGCACCTTGCCGGCGCGCACCTGCGGGATGGCGCCGGTGCTGGCGTCCAGCGCCACGTCGATGCGGCCGGCGATGACGTCGGGCACGAACTGGTCCTTGTAGGGCACATGGGTCATCTTCAGGCCCGCCTGGTTCAGCCAGCGCGCCAGCGCCACATGCGTGCCCTGGCCGATGCCGGCGCTGGCATAGCTGAGCGCATCGGGGCGGGCCTTGGCCTCGCGCACCAGGTCCTGCAGCGTGCGGTACTTCGAGTCCACCGAGGTCACGAGCACATAGGGCACCGACAGGATGCGCGTGACGGGCACGAAGTCCTCGGCCTTGTACGGCAGCTTCTTGTAGACGTAGGGGTTGATCGAGAAGGTGTTGTTGACCGTCCAGAGCAGCGTGTAGCCGTCGGCCGGCGCATTCGCCACGGCCTGCGCGCCGATGATGGTGCTGGCGCCCGGGCGGTTCTCGACCACCACCGGCTGGCCGGTGAGGCGGGTGAAGCCCTCGCCCCACAGCCGCGCGATCACGTCGGGCGAGACACCCGGCGGGAAGGGCACGACCAGCTTGACGGCCTTGGTGGGATAGGGGGACTGGGCCAGTGCCGCGGTGGGCAGGCCGACGGCCAGCAGGGCTGCCGCGGCCAGGGCGCAGTACTGGCGGCGGGAAGGTGTGGAAAGGCGCATGTGTGTTGTCTCGGATGGTTGATTGAAGAGGCTGCGCGGCACGGCGGCGCGGCGGCGGGCGAGTCGACGCCCTTCGACCCTTCGGCAAGCTCAGGACAGGCCAAGCTCAGGGCGAACGGGGGTCGATTCAGGCCTTGATGTCCAGCCGCTTCACCAGCGGCGGAAAGTCGGCCATGTCCTGCCGGATCAGCGCCTCGAAGGGCGCGGGGCCGCCACCCGCCAGTTCCCAGCCGTTGACCTGGGCGCGGGCCTTCATCTGGGTGTCGGCCAGGGCGGCGTCGAGTGCCGACGACAGTCGCGCGATGACGGCGGCCGGCGTGCCCTGCGGCACGGCCAGGCCGATCCAGAACGACGCATCGAAGCGCGGAAAGCCGCTCTCGATCAGGGTGGGCACCTCGGCCATCGAGGACAGCCGCCTCAGGCCCGTCTGCGCCAGGGGCACGACGCTGCCGCCCTTGAGCGCCGGCTGCGCCGACGCGAAGTCCAGCAGCGCCAGCTGCACCTCGCCCGCCATCAGGCCGGTGATGAGCGGGCCGGAGCCTTTGTAGGGCACGTGCACGAGGTCGATGCCGGCCAGCGCCTTGAACTGCTCCAGGGCGATGTGGTTGGTGGCGCCGATGCCGGCGCTGCCGTAGAAGAGCCGGCCCGGCTGGGCCTTGGCCGCGGCCACCAGCTCGCGCAGGCTGCGCCAGGGCGAGCGCGCGGGCGTGGACAGGATGCCGACCGCCCGCAGCGCCAGGCCCACCGGCACCAGGTCGCGCGCGGGCTGCACGGTGGCGCCCTGCTGCACCAGCGGCGCAATGATGTGGTTGGAGCGCGAGGTGACCAGCACCGTGTAGCCGTCGGCCGGCGCGGCGGCCGCGGCGGCGGTGCCGATCAGGCCCGCGGCACCGGGCCGGTTGTCGATCACCAGCGGCTGGCCCAGGTTGGCGCGCAGGCTCTCGGCCAGGAAGCGCGCCACGATGTCCGAGGGGCCGCCCGGCGGCTGGGGCACCACCAGCTTGATGGGGCGCTGCGGGTAGGCGCCCTCTTCCGCTGCGGCCGTGGCCGTCGGAAAGGCGAGCGGCAGGGCGAGGGGCGCGAGGCCGGCGAGGAAGTGGCGGCGGGTGGATGTCATGGCAATGTCTCCTTGTCGTTCTGGCTCAGCGTGCGGCGGCTGCGGCGGTGCGCCCGCCCAGCGTCTCGGCCACCCAGTCGGCGATGTAGGCGCCGGCATTGGCCGAGTTGTCGAAGCTGGAATGCTGGGCGCCGCCTTCGCGGTCGGTGAAGACCTTCAGCTCGCGCTTCGGACTGTTCACCAGTTGCGCGTAGGTGCGCTCGGCCCACTTGAGCGGAATCTGCGAATCCTTCTGTCCATGCGTGACCAGGAAGGGCACGCGGATCTTCTCGACCACGCCGTCCAGGTGCACCTGCTCGGCGATGCGCATGAAATCGTTCATGTCCTTCGCGCCCCAGACCCAGCGCACATGCTCCCAGTAGTGCGGCACGGGAAAGCTGCCTTCCTTCTCCAGCCGGCGCTTCTGCACATCGCGCCAGTCGTGGTTGGCGCCCCAGACCACGCCGCAGGCAAAGCGCGGCTCGAAGGCCACGGCGCGCGGGCAGTAGTAGCCGCCCAGCGACACGCCCTCGCAGCCGATGCGCTGCGGGTCGATGTCCTCGCGCGCCTGCAGCCAGTCGACCACGCGGCTGGCCCAGTGCTCGGCGTCGAAGCGGGCGGTCATGCCGTGCAGGCGCAGCGCCTCGCCGGTGCCGGGCTGGTCGAGCACCAGCGAGGAGACGCCGCGCTGCGCCAGCCAGTGCGGCAGGCCCACGCGGTACTTCATCTCCTTGGTCGAATCCAGGCCGTTGAGCTGCAGCAGCACCGGCGCGCGGCCGGACACGCCCTGGGCGCGCACGTACAGCCCGGCGAGCACGCCGCCCTCGTAGGGAATCTCCACGCGCTCGCAGTTCTCGCCCGCCAGCGCGATGCCCCGATCGAAGGTGTCCAGGAAGCGCCGGTACAGCGCGGCACGGCCCGGCGCGCCATGGGCCTGGAGCCGCTCGGCGGTGATCAGATAGGTGGCCGCGCGGCCCAGCTTGTCGCCGGCCGAGATGAGGCGGCCGCGGGCCTCATCCTCGGCCGCCAGTTCGCACAGCCGGTCGGCCATGGCCTCCCAGCTGTGGCGGAAGGCCAGCGTGGCCGCCGCATCGGGCTGGCGTGCCGCGTCCTGCAGCGGGGCGCACATGGCCTCGATCTCGCCGATGCGCGCGCCCATCTCGATGGCGAGGTCGACCGAGAGGTTCCAGACGTAGTTGGTGGGGAAGTACTTGAACATGGTTGCCTGTCTCCTGCCTCTTGGATGAGGCCTGCTGTAGGGATGGTCGGCGCGCGGGTCAGCTGCCGTCCGAGATGAGCGTGCCGCCGTCCACCACCAGCGTCTGCCCGGTGATGAAGCCGCCGGCCGCCGAGGCCAGCATCACGGCCACGCCGGCCACCTCGTGCGGCTCGCCGACACGGCGCAGCGGCGTGGTGGCCAGGCGCCGGGCCATGAAGGCGGCGTTGGCCATCAGGCCGTCGGCCAGGGGCGTGCGGATCAGGCCCGGTGCGATGGCGTTGACGCACACGCCGCGCGGACCCCACTCCACAGCCAGGTTGCGGGCCATCTGGGCCAGGGCGGCCTTGCTCAGGCCGTAGAGTCCGATGGCGCCGTTGCCGCGCAGCGCGGCGATGCTGGCCATCAGGACCACGCGGCCATGGCCGCGTGCGCCCATGGCCGGCACCAGCGCGGCGCACAGCGCATGGGCACTGGCCAGGTTGACCTGGAACACGCGCGCCCAGTCCTCGGCCGGCACCGCCAGCAGCGGTCCGGCCGGGCCCTGCATGCCGGCATTGCAGACCAGCAGATCGATGCGGCCGAAGGCGGCCTGGGCCTGTTCGGCCAGGCGCTGCACCTGCGCGGGCTCGGCGAGGTCGGCGGCCACGGCGTGCACGGCAGCGCCGAGCGACGCGCACTGGGCGGCCACCTCGTGCAGGCCGTCGCCCTCGCGGTCAGACAGCACGAGCCGCGCGCCGTGCTGCGCATAGGCCAGCGCAATGGCCCGGCCCAGGCCGCCGGCCGCGCCGGTGACGAGGGCTACCTGCCCGTCCAGTGCGAACAGGCGCGGTGCCGGCGAAGCCTCACTCAAGCTTCACCCCCACCTGGTGGATCACCTGGCCCCAGCGTGCGGTCTCGGTGCGGATCAGTTCGGCGAATTCGGCACGCGAGCTGGGCGCGACGATCAGGCCCAGGTCGGTGTAACGCTGCACCACGTCGGGCGCGGTCACGGCCTTGACCAGCTCGTCGTGCAGCCGGTTGGCGATGGGCTCGGGCGTACCGGCACGCACCACCATGCCTGTCCAGCCG
This sequence comes from Pseudacidovorax sp. NFM-22, assembly GCF_021401245.1. GTDB lineage: Bacteria > Pseudomonadota > Gammaproteobacteria > Burkholderiales > Burkholderiaceae_C > Xenophilus. The sequence goes on along the minus strand of NZ_JACBFY010000007.1, from coordinate 50,973 downwards.
GGGATGTTGAGCGCGGGCATGCCCAGCTCGGCGATGGTGGGCACCTGCGGCAGCTGGGGCAGGCGCTTGTCGCTGCCCACCACGGCCAGGGCGCGGGCCTTGTTCTCGCGCACCAGCGGGATGGCGCTGGGCGACACGTCCAGCAGCGCGTCGATGTGGCCGGCCATCAGGTCCTGCACGGCGGGGGCGCCGCCCTTGTAGGCCACATGCGTGAGATTGCCCTTGATCTGGCCGCGCAGCATCTCCATCCAGATGTGGGGCTGGCTGCCCATGCCGTAGGAGCCGTAGTTCAGGCCTGCGCCGCCAGCCTGTGCGGCGCGCACGAAGTCGGCAAAGCTCTGGTAGGGGCTGGCGGTGGGCACCAGCAGCACGGTGGGTGAGACCAGCAGCCGCGTGAGCGGCATGAAGTCCTTGAGCGTGTCGTAGCTCAGCTTGGGGTACAGCCCTGCGTTCATCGAGAAGGGCCCCAGGTCGCCATAGAACAGCGTGTGGCCGTCGGCCGGCTGCTGCTTGACGAAGTTGGCGCCGATCTGACCGCCCGCGCCGGGCCGGTTGTCGATGACCACCGGCTGGCCCAGGCTGGCCGACAGCTTCTGCGCCAGCATGCGCGACAGCGCGTCGCCGAAGCCGCCGGCTGGATAGGGCACCACCCAGGTGATGGGGCGCGAGGGAAAGCCGGCCTGGGCGTGGGCGGCCGTGCCGGCCAGGCCCAGTGGCGCGGCGGCCAGGGCCGCGGCGCCGCGCAGCAGCGTGCGCCGGGTGGGATGGGCGAAGGGCGAGGCGGAATCGGTCATCGAAGAAGGTCTCCTGAACGGGGGTGCTCAAAAATCGTGGGGATCGCCGGCCGGGGCGAGCGCCCGGCGCACCAGCGCCCGTGCATCGCCGTCGTCGCGCAGGCCGAGGGCGCGGGGAATGCGGTCGTCCAGCGGCGGATAGCGGCCGAACACGGCCTCCACGGCCGGCTGCGGCGCATGGCGCACCAGGGCCCGGCCGTCCACGCCGAACTCGGCCGACAGCGCCTGCACGATGTCGTCCATCGACAGGTGCAGCACGGGCAGCGGCCAGGCGCGGGCCGGGTCGTCACCGACCGGCATGGTGGCGGCCTGAACCAGGTTCCAGGCGCAGCGTCGCGCCGACATCCACCAGGCCGTGGCCTGCGGCCCCACGGGCAGCGTGATGGGCTCGCCGGCCGCCAGCGCATGCAGCAGCTCGCTCATGAAGGCCGACACCAGGCCCGAAGGCGCGCGCGGCCGGGCCACGATGCCGGGCAGGCGCAGCGCGCGGCCATCGAGCCGGCCGCGGCGGGAGAAGTCCGCCAGCAATACCTCGCAGGCCAGCTTGTGGGCGCCGTAGGCCAGCGGGGGCCGCAGCGGCGTGTGCGGCGTCACCACCTCGGGCAACGCGCTGCCGTAGACAGCGATGGTGCTGGCATAGACCACGACGGGCGGCGCATGGCCGGCGTCGGCCGCGGCCAGCGTGTCGAACAGGTCCAGCGTGGTGTCGAGGTTGACGCGGCGGCTCAGCGCCGGGTCGGCCTCGGCCGCACCGCCGGGCACGGCCGCCAGGTGGAAGCACACGTCGGGCGCGAGGGCGGCGATGCGCGCCAGCACCTCGTCGCTGCCCAGGTCGCCTTCCAGCCCGAGCACGCCGTCCGGCAGCGCGCCCAGCCGCTGGTCTGCGGCGGCCAGGGTGTCGATGCGCTGGCCGCCCATCTGGCCCTGGCGGTGCAGCAGCGCGAGCACATGCGCGCCGATGAAGCCACCGGCGCCAGTGACCAGGATGTTCATCGGGGCATCCTCCCGCGCGCCAAGGCAGCGGCCGGCGCGCCATCGCCGGCACGGGGCGTGTCGCCCTCTCCCCTCGCGGGAGAGGGCCGGGGAGAGGGGGCGGCAGCGCGCGCGGGGTGACAGGTTGTCGCGGTGGACGAGCCCCCTCTCCCCAACCCCTCTCCCACGAGGGGAGAGGGGCTCACGGCAGCGCTTCGGGCAGGACGCTTCACCTCAATCCTCGAAGATCGCCACGGCCCGCGTCCAGCCCGCCGAGGCGCCGCGGATCTTGTGCGGGAAGCAGCAGATGGTGAAGCCGTGGCCGGGCAGCGACTCCAGGTTGTGCAGCTTCTCCAGGTGGCAGTAGCCGATGTCGCGGCCGGCCTTGTGGCCTTCCCAGATCAGCGCGGTGTCGCCGGTCTCGGCGATGCGCTGCGCGGTGTACGAGAAGGGCGCGTCCCAGCTCCAGGCGTCGGTGCCGGTCAGGCGCACGCCGCGCTCCAGCAGGTACATGGTCGCTTCATAGCCCATGCCGCAGCCGGTGTTGACGTAGTCGGGCTGGCCATAGCGGCTGCCGGCGCGGGTGTTGACCACCACGATGTCCAGCGGCTGCAGCACATGGCCGATGCGGGCCAGCTCGGCCTCCACCTCGGCCGCGCTCACCACATGGCCGTCGGGCAGGTGGCGGAAGTCCAGCTTCACGCCGGGGCGGAAGCACCAGTCCAGCGGAATCTGGTCGATGGTCATCGACGGCCGGGCGCCGCCGGCCTTGGCGTCCTGCGTGGCATGAAAGTGCCAGGGCGCGTCCAGGTGCGTGCCGCTGTGGGTGGTCAGCGTCACCCATTCGACGGCGGCGGCCTGGCCCTGGGGATAGTCCTCGGCGCGCGTGCCGGGGATCAGCTGCAGGAACTCGGGCAGCGTGTCCTGGTGCGTCTGGTAGGTGATCTTCGGCGCCAGCGGCGGCGGGTCGGAGAGCACATCGTTTTCGAGGTAGATCGACAGGTCGACGAAGCGGGGCATGGCGGTGGTTCCTTCAGGCGGTGGGCGGCAGGGCCTGCACCACGCGCTGGTCGATGGCACCGAACACCGGTGCGCCCTGCCATTGCGCTTCCATGCGCACCCGCTCGCCGAAGTGCAGGAAGGGCGTGCGGCTGGCGCCGTGTTCGATCAACTCCATGGCGCGCCGCTCGGCGATGCAGGCCGAGCCACGCTGGCCCCCCGCGTTGGAGACGGTGCCCGAGCCCACGATGGTCCCGGCCGTCAGGCGGCGCGTGAAGGCCGCATGCGCGATCAGCTGGTCGAAACCGAAGTTCATCTCGCCGCCGTTGGGATGGCCGAAGCGCTCGTCGCCGCGCATCACGGTCAGGTCCAGGTGCACCCGGCCGTCCCGCCAGGCCTCGCCGATCTCGTCGGGCGTGACGGCCACCGGCGCGAAGCTGGAAGAAGGCTTGGCCTGGAAGAAGCCGAAGCCGGTGCGCATCTCGCGCGGGCCGAAGCCGCGCAGGCTCACGTCGTTGATCTGCACCAGCAGGCGCACATGGCGCAGCGCCAGCGCGGCAGGACAGCCCAGCGGCACGTCGCCGACGATCACGCCGAACTCGCCCTCGAAGTCGATGCCGTGGGCCTCGTCGGGCAGCGGCAGGTCGTCGTGCGGGCCCAGCAGGTCGTCGGAGCCGCCCTGGTACATCAGCGGGATGCGGTCCGAATCCGGCGCGGGCTCGATGTTGAAGGCCTTCTCCATCAGCCGGGCATGGTTGAGGAAGGCCGAGCCGTCGCACCACTGCGGCGCACGCGGCAACGGCGCGGCGGCCTGGGCCGGGTCGAAGGCGAAGGCGCCCTCGGCCGTGCCGGCATTGAGCTGCGCGTACAGGGCCAGCAGCGGTGCCTCGGCCTCGTGCCAGCGCTCCAGCGCGTCGAGCAGGGTGGGCGCGATGGCCGCGACATCGACGGCCTGCCGCAGGTCGCGCGAGACGACGACCAGCCGGCCGTCCTTGCGGCCGTTCTTGAGGGTGGCGAGTTTCATGCGGGAAAGTCTTCGTTCCAGTGGATGGGGGCCTGGCCGGCCACGGGGGCGCGGAAGCTGGGCAGGGTGGTGCCGCGCAGGCTGCCGAGGTAGACGGTGCGCAGGTCGGGGCCGCCGAAGCTCAGGCTGGCCATCCAGGGCGCCAGCGTGCCGTGGGCGGCGGCCATGATCTCGGGCGTGAGGGTGCGGGCCTCGAAGTGCGCATCGAGCGCGCGCGTGGCCTCGGCGTTGCCGTCGTCCAGCAGGGTGAGCAGCTCGCCGTCGGGCGTGATGGCCACCAGCCGGTCGGTCATGATCAGCGTCACCCACAGGTTGCCGAACACGTCGAAGGCGAAGCCGTCGGGAAAGCCGGGCAGCCGGGCCGGGCCGTAGACCTCGCGTTCGCCCAGCGTGCCGTCGGGCCGCACGCGCAGGCGCGAGATGCGGCGGGCGTTGCTCTCGACCACGTACATCCATTCGCCGGCGTCGTCCAGGCGGATCTCGTTCGTGCCCTCGAAGCCGTCGGCCACGATGCGTGCGTTGCCCTGCAGGTCGAACAGCGCGATGTAGCCGTCGGTGGCGCGGGCGTTGATGGAGTCGGTCCACGGCTGCATGCGCGTGGTGACCGTGAGGTAGAGCCGGCCGTGGCGGTCGCGCAGCGGGAAGTTGGCCTTGCCCAGCGGCTGGCCGTCGATGCGGTCGAACAGGCGGCGCACGCGGCCCTGGCGGTCCATCACCTCCACCGCGTCGGTGCCCCAGTTGGCGATCAGCAGCTCGCCGTTGGCCAGGAAGGTCATGCCGTTGGGCAGCGAGCCTTCGCTGCGCACATAACGCTGGTCGAAGTCGATGGCGTCCGGCTGGGCCGGTGCGGCCGGCGCCAGCAGTTGCTGGCTGCCGTCGGGTGCGATACGCATGGCGCCGCCGCGGGCGTCCGCCGCCCACACGGTGCCGTCGCGCTGGCACAGGATGCATTCGGGCCGCTGCAGGTCGCGGCCGACATGGCGGATGGCGGCGCGGTCGACCTGCCAGCCGCGCAGGGGGTTGTCTCGGGTCATGGGGAATCTCGAAGCGGGCCGCAGTGTGTTTCGGCGCCGCCACGAAGACCAACAGATTCGGCCGATGCCAGCCATCGGCCGGCGCGATGGATCGGCCCCCGCCATATGCGTGCGCAGCCCGGGCCCGCCTTCGCGAGGCGCCTCCTTATGATCGGCGCCCCACCGGAGACGACCTGCATGCGCTACCAACGCATCGACCTCAACCTGCTCGCGGCCCTCGACGCGCTGCTGGCCGAGCGCAACGTGACCCGCGCCGCCGAGCGGCTGCACATGACGCAGTCGGCGATGAGCGGCGTGCTGGCGCGCCTGCGCGACTATTTTGGCGACGCCCTGCTCGTGCCCGTCGGGCGCACGCTGCAGCTCACGCCGCGGGCCGAGGCGCTGATCGCGCCGGTGCGCCAGATCATCCTGCAGGTGGATGCCACGCTGGGCGTGCAGCCCGAGTTCGATCCGGCCACGGCGCGGCGGCACTTCACGGTCATCGCCTCCGACTACGTGGTGCAGGTGCTGATGGCCGAGGCCCTGCGCCGCATCGCGCAGATGGCGCCGGGCCTGAGCTTCGACGTGCGGCCCACGCATGCCGCCATGGCGCAGGACCTGGACCAGGGCCGCGTGGACCTGCTGGTCACACCCGCGCACCTGACGCTGGCCGACCATCCGCAGGAGCTGCTGTTCGAGGACACCTACCACGTCGTCGCCTGTGCGCAGAACGACGCCTTGGCCGATGGCATCAGCGCCGCGCAATATGTGGAACTCGGTCATGTTGTCTACCAGGCCGACCTGGGGGCCAACCCCTGGTTCGAGCAGTGGTATGCCAACGAGCATGGCGGCAACCGTCGCGTCGAGGTGGTGGCCCACGGCTTCCTGCTGATGCCGCGCTTCATCGTGGGCACGCGGCGCATCGCCACCATCCAGACGCGGCTGGCCCAGCAGTTCGTACAGGCCATGCCGCTGCGGCTGCTGTCGCCGCCCATGCCCACGCCGCGACTGACCGAGGTGCTGCAGTGGCACCGCCTGCGCGACGACGACCCCGGCGTGCGCTGGGTGCGCGAGCAGATCGTCGCCGTCGCGCAGCAGATGCCGCCGGTAAGCTGAACGCAGGCTGACCATCCGGGGCGCGGCGGCCCCGCCTGCGCGGTGGATGACACGGGCTGGCCGTCTGGCCTACGCCGCGGGCGCGCCCGGGACGACGCGGCGATGCGTGAGGCGGTCCGACGCTCGTGCGATGACCCGAAGTTCCACCGATCCCCAAGAACCCATGGCCGCCGGCGGCTGGCAGTCGCTGAAGGCCGTGGCCCGCTACACCCTGGAAGAAGGCAACGTCGCGCTGATCACGCGTGCCCTGCTCCAGCAGAACAAGACGGATGGCTTCGCCTGCGTCAGCTGTGCCTGGGCCAAGCCGGCCGAGCCCCGGGTGGCCGAGTTCTGCGAGAACGGCGCCAAGGCCACGGCATGGGAGCTGACCTCGCGTCGCCTGTCGCCCGAGTTCTTCGACGCCCATCCGGTGAGCGAGCTGCGCGGCTGGTCGGACCATGATCTCGAAGCCGGCGGGCGGCTGACCGCGCCGATGCGCTACGACCGGGCGACCGACCGCTATGTCGAGGTGAGCTGGGACGAGGCCATCGCCGACATCGCGGCCCGCCTGCGCAGCCTGCGGGCCGAGGACCCGACGTCCGCCGTCTTCTACGCATCGGGCCGCGCCTCGCTGGAGACCAGCTACGCCTGGCAGCTGTTCGCGCGGGTCTACGGCAACAACAACCTGCCCGACAGCTCGAACATGTGCCACGAGAGCACCTCGGTCGCGTTGCCGCAGAGCATCGGCGTGCCCATCGGCACGGTGCACCTGGAGGATTTCGCGGAGGCCGACTGCCTGCTCTTCGTGGGGCAGAACCCCGGCGTCAACAGCCCGCGCATGCTGCATTCGCTCAAGGAGGCGCGCGAGCGGGGTGTGCCGATCATCAGCTTCAACCCGCTGCGCGAGTCGGGGCTGGTGCGCTTCATCGATCCGCAATCGCCGACGCAGATGCTCACGCCGGCCTCGACCACGGTCTCGACCCAATACCTGCAGGTGAAGGTGGGTGGCGACCTCGCGGCCATGACCGGGGTCGCCAAGGCCCTGCTGACGGCCGCGGCGGCCGGCGGGCAGGGCCTGGACCACGAATTCATCGCGCAGCACACGCACGGCTTCGATGAATTCGCGGCCTGGGTGACGCAGCAGTCATGGGAAGACATCGAGCGCGAATCGGGCCTGCCTCGCGCGGCACTGGAGCGCGTGGCCGCCACGGTGGGCGGCGCCAAGTCGGTGATCGCGGTCTACGGCATGGGCCTGACGCAGCACCGCCTGGGTGTGAAGAACGTGCAGATGCTGTGCAACCTGCTGCTGATGGGTGGCCACATCGGCCGTCCGGGTGCGGGCATCTGCCCGGTGCGCGGCCACTCCAACGTGCAGGGCCAGCGCACCGTGGGCATCACCGAAAAGCCCGAGCTGGCGCCGCTGGACCAGTTGGCCCGGCAATACGCCTTCGAGCCGCCGCGCGACAAGGGGCGTGACACGGTGGGCGCTTGCGAAGGCGTGCTCGACGGCAGCGTGCGGGCGATGCTCAACCTCGGCGGCAACCTGCTGCGCTCGGTGCCCGACAGCACGCGGCTGGAGCCGGCCTGGGCGCGGCTGGCGCTCACCGTGCATGTGGCGACCAAGCTCAACCACACGCACCTGGTGCCGGGCGAGATGAGCTACCTGCTGCCGTGCATCGGCCGCATCGAGATCGACCGGCAGGCGGGCAAGGAGCAGCGCGTGTCGATGGAGGACTCCACCGGCTTCATCCACGCCTCGCAGGGCGTGGGCGAGCCGGCAGACGCGCGGCTGCGCTCCGAGCTGGCCATCGTCAGTGCGCTGGCGCAGGCCGCGGTGGGCGATGCCGCCCAGGTGCCCTGGGCCGAGTGGCGCGAAGACTATGCCCGCGTGCGGGCGGCCATCGAAGCCACCTATCCGCAGATCTTCCACGGCTTCGAGACCCGCTTCGTGCAGCCCGGCGGCTTTCCCAAGCCCAATGCGGCGCGCGAGAGGGACTGGAAGACGCCCACCGGCAAGGCCAACTTCATCGTGCCGGGCTCGCTGGTGGCCGACCCCGATGCGCCCGGCCGTCCACCGCAGACCCTGCGCCTGATGACGGTGCGCAGCGACGACCAGTTCAACACCACCATCTACAGCCTGGACGACCGCTTCCGCGACGTGAGCGGCACGCGCCACGTGCTTCTCATGAACGAGGCCGACATCGCCAGTCATGGCCTGCAGCCCGGCCAGCGCATCGACGTGCGCACCGCCGTGGACGACGGCGTGCCGCGCGAGGTGCGCGGCCTGACCGTGCGCGCCTACGACATCCCCGAAGGCTGCGTGGCCGGCTACTACCCCGAATGCAATCCGCTGGTGCCGCTGTGGCATCACGCGGAAGGCAGCCATGTGCCGGCCTACAAGTCGGTGCCCATCCTCGTCCAACCGGAGACCCTTGCCCCATGACCCCACCCGCCGCCGCCGTCACGCCCTTGCCCTATCGGCCCGAGTTCGAGCAGACCGAGGAGGACGAGCTGCAGACTGCGCGCGAGCTGGTCGAGACGATGATCCAGGTCGCACAGAAGGTGCACCGCGACGAGGGCCATGCCTATCGCAGCGTGCATGCCAAGTCGCATGGCCTGCTGCGCGCCGAGGTCGAGGTGCTGGACGGCCTGCCGCCCGCGTACGCCCGGGGCTTGTTCGCCACCGCCGGGCGCTACCCGGCCGTGATGCGTCTGTCGACGCCGCCGGGCGACCTGCTCAGCGACAAGGTGTCGACGCCGCGCGGCGTGGCCCTGAAGCTGGTGGGCGTGCCGGGCGAGCGCATGGAAGGCTCCGAAGGCGAGGTGACGCAGGACTTCATCATGATCAACGGGCCCGTGTTCAGCACGCCCAATGCGAAGAAGTTCCTGGGCAACCTCAAGCTGCTGGCCGCCACCACCGACCGTGCGCCCAAGGCGAAGGAGCTGCTCTCGGCGGCCCTGCGCCGCGTGGAGAAGACGCTGGAGGCCGTAGGCGGCGAGAGCGGCGCGCTCAAGGCCATGGGCGCGCATCCGCTCACGCATCTGCTGGGCGAGACCTTCTTCACCCAGGTGCCGGTGCTCTACGGCCGCTACATGGCCAAGCTGCGCATGACGCCGGTGTCGCCCGAGCTGCTGGCGCTCAAGGACCAGGTGCTGGACATGGGCGACAGTCCCAACGCCATCCGCGACGCGGTGGTCGAGCACTTCCGCACGCAGGGCGGCATCTGGGCGCTGCAGGTGCAACTGTGCACCGACCTCGACACGATGCCGATCGAGAACGCGACGGTCCAGTGGCCGGAGGACCGCAGTCCCTACGTCACGGTGGCCCGCGTGATGGCCGGGCCGCAGAACGCCTGGAGCGAAGCGCGGGTCAAGGCCGTCGACGATGGCATGGCCTTCTCGCCCTGGCACGGGCTTGCGGCGCACCGGCCGCTGGGCTCCATCATGCGGGTGCGGCGCATCGCCTACGTGGCCGCCGCGGCATACCGCGAGACGGGCAACCGCACCTCGGTCGCGCAACCCACCACGCTGGACGGTCTGCCCGACTGAGGGCGAAGACTCGGCGCCGCGGGTAGCGGCGCGGTCACCGCATGCGCCGTGACGCTTCGGCCCAACCCGAAGCATCTGCCCGCACGCGGCGCCTACGCTCGGGGCACTTCATCAGTTCGAGTGCCCATGACCCTCACCTGCTTCATCCGCTACGAGATCGACCCCTTCCAGAAGGAGGCCTTCCGCCTCTATGCCTAGGCCTGGGGCCGCATCATTCCCCGCTGCGGCGGCCAGCTGCTGGGCTACTTCCTGCCGCACGAGGGCTCCAATGTCGAGGCCTGGGGCCTCGTCGCCTTCGACAGCCTGGCCGCCTACGAGGCCTACCGCGCCCGCCTGCCCGACGATGCCGAGGGCCGCGCCAACTTTGCCTATGCCCAGCGCGAGCGCTTCATCCTGCGGGAGGAGCGGCGCTTCCTGGAGGTCGTGCCGGAGGCCTGGCTGCGGCCGGCCGAGCTGCCGCAGCCTGCCGTTGGAGCAGCAGCATGATCGCCGTCATCTTCGAGGTCGAGCCGCAGGACGGCCGCACGGACCAGTACCTGCAGATCGCCGCAGGGCTGGCGGCTGAGCTGCGCGGCATCGACGGCTTCATCGCCGTGGAGCGCTTCCAGAGCCTGTCCGTGCCCGGCAAGCTGTTGTCGCTGAGCTTCTGGCGGGACGAGGACGCCGTGCGGCAGTGGCGAAACCAGCCTGCCCACCGCGGCGCGCAGCAAGTCGGGCGCGGCGGCCTGTTCCGCGGCTACCGGCTGCGCGTGGCCCAGGTGCTGCGGGATTACGGACTCGATGAACGTGCCGAGGCGCCGGCGGACTCCGGCGAGGCGCACCCCATGCACCACGCGCACGACGCCGCGCGCTGAGAAGATCGCAGGATGACCTCCCCCACCGACGAACCCCGCATCGCCCGGGTCGCGGCCCAGATCGCCGAGCCCGCCCGCGCCCGCATGCTGACCTACCTGATGGGCGGCGACCTAGGGATGCGCTTCACGAATGCGCGCGCCGTGGGCATCTGCGGACTCGGGCGATCTGCGTCGTTGCAAATGCTCGCAATAGCTGGGCTATTGCTGCGCTTTGCGCCTCGCAGCTCATCCCGATCCGCAGCGCCCACTTGCCGCTCGATTCGTGAAGCGCATCCCTGGCCAGCGCCGGCGAGCTGGCGCGCGCGGCCGGCGTGGCGGCGTCCACTGCGAGCGGCCACCTGGCCCGGCTGGAGGCCGAAGGCCTGGTGACGGCCGAGGTGCGCGGCCGTCACCGTTACTTCCGGCTCGCGGGCGAGGACATCCTGCGCGTGCTGGAGGCGCTGGCGCTGGTGGCCGAGCGTGAAGGCCACGCACGGGCCTGGTCCAGCCCGGCGCGGCTGCGCCTGCGCTGTGCGCGCAGCTGCTACGGTCATCTGGCCGGCCGCCTGGGCGTGCAGATGCTGGACGCGATGCTGCGGCAGGGCTGGTTGCGCAGCGTGCCGGGCGGCTACGGGCTGACCGCGGCGGGCGGTGAGGCGCTGGTGGCCATGGGCGTGAAGCTGGACGGGCTGGAGGCCAAGCCGGCCGACGCCGCCATCGCCAAGCCATGCCTGGACTGGTCGGAACGCCGCGACCATCTGGCGGGGCCGCTGGCCAATGCGCTGCTGCGCCATTGCCTGGACGCCGGCTGGCTGCGCCGACGCGACGGCGAGCGCTCGCTCGCGGTCACACCGCCCGGTCTGCAGGCCCTGGGTCGGTGGATGACGGTGCCCGAGACTTGAGCGTGCGGCCGTCGGGGCGACGTGGCGCCGCAGCGTCGTGGCGAGCCGTCAGGCGATGTCCTGCGCCGGCACGGGTGCGCTCATGCCGACCGCCATGCGGTTCCAGCTGTTGATCTGGGCGATGGCCCAACTGAGCTCGACGATCTCCTGCTCGCTGAAATGCGCGCTCAGCTGGTCGAAGACCTCGTCGTGGCCTGCGTGGCCATCGGGCAGGTGCGTCAGGGCTTCGGCCCAGGCCAGCGCGGCGCGCTCCCGTTCGGTGTAGAGGCGCGCGTCGCGCCAGGTGACCAGGCTGTTGATGCGCTGCCAGGGCTCGCCCAGCTTGCGCAGGTCGCGCACATGCATGTCGAGGCAGAAGGCGCAGCCGTTGATCTGCGAGACGCGGGTCTTGATCAGCTCGATCAGTACCGGGCCGAGGGAGGACTCGGCCAGCGTGGCGCCGGCGGCGATCATGGCCTGGTAGGGCCTGGGCGCGATGCGCATCCAGGAAAGGCGGGGTTGGGCGTGCAGGGTCATGGCGGTCATCTCGAAGAGGGGTGGAACACACCCTCAAGACGAGCGGGAGACGGCCCCTGTGACAGCGGCCAGCGGCCGGCCCAATGCGGCGGCGATGCGGGCCAGCTTGTCGGGATTGCGCTGGGTATGGACGACCTGGATGCGCCGACCGTCGGTCTGGAAGGTCTGGGCCGATTCGAGCGCCTCGTCGATGAAGCGCAGCACGCTCCATTGGCCGCTGAGCACCGCCACCTCGTAGCGCACGCGTGCGCCATGGCGCCGGTGCACGGCCCAGTAGAGCTGGGCGATGCGGCGCGATCCCACGAGCGGAACGCCGAAGCTGGGCACCTTGCCGCCGCCGTCGCTGACCAGCTGCGCATCTTCGGCCAGCAAGGCCTGCAGGTCGGCGAACTGACCGCTGGCAGCCGCGTCGGCGAAGCCGCGCAGCAGGCGCAACTGGTGCTCGGGCGGCACATGATGGCGGGGCCGTGCGTCCTGCAACTGGGTGCGGGCCCGGTGCACGATCTGCCGGCAGGCGGCCTCGCTCTTGTCCAGGGTGCGGGCGACCTCGTCGTAGCCCGCATCGAAGACCTCGCGCAGCAGGAAGGCCGCGCGGGCCTCCGGGGCCAGGCGTTCGAGCACCGCGAGGAAGGCGACCGAGAGGTCGTCGGCCCGTTCCAGCAGGGCCTCGGGCGAGGGCGCGGCCCCGTCGGCCATCAGCGGCTCGGGGAGCCAGGTGCCAACATAGCGCTCGCGCTGGTGTTGGGCACTGCGCAGCCGGTCGATGGCCAGGCGCGTGGTGATGGTGACCAGCCAGGCCTCGGCGCTTTCGAGCGCATCGTGCGGGCTGGACTGCCAGCGCAGCCAGGCGTCCTGTACCACGTCCTCCGCCTCGGCGGGCGAGCCGAGCATGCGGTAGGCGATGCCATGCAGCCGGGGCCGCAGGCGCATGAACAGGTCGGTCGTGTCGCTCATGTCCGGCAGACGGATGGGCCGGGCCGTTTGTGACAGGTCGTGGCGAGGGCGCTGCCGAAAGGATGCGCTCAGCGGCGGGGAAGCACGTCGCGATGGGTGCGGATCGCGTCCTCGAAGGCGGCGGCCAGCGTGTCGCACTCGGCGTCGCCGAAGGGCAGCGAGAGCGCGATCATCCCGCGGCGGGCCATGAAGATGCCGCGTTCGAGCAGAGCGAAGAAGACGAGGTCCTTGGCGCGGCCGTCCGTGCCGGCCAGGTCGGCCGGCGAGTGCACCGGCCGGGCCGTGGCATGCAGCGTCATCAGCGAGCCGAGACCAGTGAACTGCATGTCGACGGCCTGGTCCGCCAGCGTGGCGTTCAGGCGCTCGCGCAGCGCATCGCCGCGGCGGTTGAGCGCATCGAGCGCCTCGGCCGTGAGTACCTGCGTCAGCCCGGCCAGGCCGGCTGCCATGGTCAGCACGTTGTTGTTGAAGGTGCCGGCATGGGCCAGGGCATCGGGCCGGCGCGGGTCGAAGGGGGCCATGACTTCGGCCCGGCCGCCGAAGACGCCGAAGGACAGGCCGCCGCCCAGGTACTTGCCGGCGGTGGTCAGGTCGGGCGCGATGTCGAGCAGCGCCTGGCGTCCGCCGAAGGACAGGCGCGAGGTCATGACCTCGTCGAAGATGAGCTGCACGCCGTGGGCGGAGGCCAGGGTGCGCAGGCCACGCAGGAAGGCGGGATCACCCGGGATCGTGCCGCCGGCGCCCAGCATCGGCTCGACCAGGATGGCGGCCACATCGGGCCCATGGGCGGCGAGCAGCGCCTCTACGCTGCCCAGGTCGTTGTACCGCGCGAAGACGAAGTCGTGCGGCACGTTCATGGGCGAGGGGCCGCCGCCGAAGGTCAGGACGCCGCCGTGGTACGCACCCTCGAACACCATGACCTTGCTGCGGCCGGTGTGGGCCTTGGCGGCGGCCAGAGCCAGCAGGTTGGCCTCGGTGCCCGAGTTGGCGAAGCGCAGCAGCGCCATGCCGGGGAAGCGGCGCTGGATCTCGCGGGCCAGCGCCGCCTCGCGCGCCGTGTGGGAGGAAAGGTTCAGACCTGCCGACAGCGCCTCGGCGATGGCTGCGCGGATCTGCGGGTTGGAGTGCCCGTAGAGCGCTGCGGTGAACTCCCCCAACGCATCGAGATAGACGTGACCGTCCTCGTCCCACAGGCGGCAGCCCTCGCCCCTGCTCATCGCGAGCGGAAACGGTGGGTGAAAGAGCACGCTTCGCGTATTGCCGCCGGGCATGGCGGTGGCGGCTTCGTCGAGCAGACGGCGGCTGATGGGGTTGTTGGCCGCGTAGCGGTCGATGGCGGCTTCGAGGGATTGGGAGAGGGCGTCGGTCATGTCGGGCGCAAAAACGGTGTCGGGGCGAACGGATCATCTCAGGTCGCAAGGGGTGCACGCTCGCACAACTCGGCCTCATACCGAAGGATTGGCCCTCAGCTCGCGGCTTGATCGTTCTGCTGCCGCGACGGCTCGTCGGCGCCCTCCTCCCGCTTGATGAAGCTGATCTTGCCGTTGGGTTCAAGCACGGCCCATGCCACCTCGCGCATCGATGCGATGCCCGCCAGGCGCATCTCGGATTCGATCTCCGAGCGCGTCAGGCGGTCACGGCGCAAGCTGTGCTGCAGCAGGCGGCCATGTTGGATGAGAACTCGCGGCTCGCCCTCCAGAAGCCGTTCGGCCTTGGGGGACAGATAGGAGGCCCAGCTCAGCACCACACCCCAGAAGGCGAAGGTGCTGATCGCCAGCGTGGCGCCGGTCAGGCTGAAGTCGTTCTGCGTGATGCCCTGCTGGATCAGGTCGCCCACCACGACCATGACGATGAATTCGAAGGGGGTCATCTGTCCCAGTTCGCGCTTGCCGAGGACCCGCACCAGCAGGTATACGACCGCGAACATGGCGGTGGCGCGCAGGACGACTTCCATCAGGGCAGCACCCGCAGTCGGCGCGGCGCACGCACCAGGACACGTTCGCCATCGCGCAGTTCGAGGTCGCCTTCGAGGACGCCATGCAGGCGCGGGTTGACCTGGGCCGCGATCTTGATGCGCATCTCCTTGCCGGCGCGAAGCGGGCCGAAGTCGAAGGTGTAGGCCTCGCCGTCTGCGCTTTCGGACTCGGGCTGAGGGACCATCGCGTTGACGGTGATCTCCCGCCACAGGCCGACCGGTACCGCCAGGGTGAGCTTGCCGATGTCCGCGCCGGCCTTGACGTGCAACCGCGTCTCGAAGAAGTCGCCGGTGCGGATCACCACGGGCATCTCGACATCAAGGGTGTGGGACGGCGTGTCGCTGCGGTACGTGTCGCGGTCCATTCCTGCATGACCGAGGAGGCCCGATACGCCCAGCAGCAGCACCCCGCCCAGTACCAGCAGTGACAAGGGGCTGGCATGCCGGACCAGTCCTTTGTGCGGCAATGTGTGGGCCCGGACGATGCCGTCAGGCGCCCGGGTCATGGGCAGCGGGTTGTTTTCTTGGGACATGGATGCGGGTGGTTACCGCGGGTGATCGTCCCGGATTGGGGAGGTTTGTACGTCAGCGGGCGTTGACGGGCCGTGCCAGCCATCGGTGGGGGAGCCGGCAGGGTGCCCAATAAATAAGTTAACGGCAAACCTAACACCACATCAAGCCAGCCTCCAATCCAGGAGACACTTCGACCGTTAACTTATTTTCTGTGGCGTCTCCCCTCCCATGATCGACACGTCCCTTCCCCCGATCTCCGTGGACTTCCAGCATGCCTTCGAGGCATGGGCTGCCGACCAGCAGGGCGCCGGCGTGCTGCGCAAGCCAGGGGCCCACGAGGTCTACCGCGCGATGTGGGAGAGCTTTGCCACCTGGTGCATCGGCCAGTCCCCCGCCGTCCGGCTGGACACCGTCGACCCGCGCGACCTGCATGCCTTCCAGGCGGCGCGTTATGGGCGCAAGGCGTCGGACCAGTCCCTCTCGCCCCGCTACGCCCTGCGGCTGATGCGGCTGATCGAGCGGGTACTGGCCCACCATGCCAGCCGCACCGGCCGCCGTCCCAATCGCGCCCCTGCAGACTGGGTCCGCGCGAATCCCCAGGTGCGCTATGCCGAATCGCAACAGGCCGACCCGCCACCCGAGGTGCTGACGCCCCAGGAGGCCGGGCAGCTGCTGACCCACCTGTCCGCCGCTCGGCCCCGCCCGGGCCAGGACCTCGCCGCCCTCGCCAGCCTGCCCTGGCAGGAGGTGCGCAACCGCGCCTCCGTCGCGCTCCAGTTGGGTGCCGGGCTGGCGCCCAGCGACGTGCGCGCGCTCACCCTGGCGTCCCCCGTGATGAATGGCGTGGGACCGAAGGCCCGCACCTGGAAGCTGCGCGTGCCCGCGAACGGCACGATCCGGGCCCGCGAGACGCCGGTCGCGCCCTGGGCGGCCGAGTTGCTTCACCATTGGCTGGAAGTGCGCGCGGCCTCGCGCATCGCTGGCGAGTTCCTGTTCCCCTCCACCCGCACCGGCAAGCCGTGGCTGGCCGATTCGCAGTACCAGTGCGCACGCAAGGTGCTCGAAGCCGCCGGCGTGGCAGGACGCGGCGGCGCCGGCGGCTCGTTCCGGCTGCGGCACACCTTCGCGCTGCGGCAGTTGCGCCGCGGCACCCGGCCCGAGATGGTTGCGCGATGGATGGGCGTGGAGCCGGGCGAAATGAAGCGGTACGACCGCGTGCTCCCGGACCCCGAAGTCGTGGTGTGACGCGCAGGCGCGCGCCCCAACGCCAGGGCAACCATGGTGTCGATGCCAAGGGTCGAAGCCGATCGCAGACCGCATCGCCATGCCGCATGAAGGCGCCCTGGCCCGGGAGCGGGCGCCGCAGCTCCCCGCGTATGACGACAGCCCGGCCGGGCGATGACCGACAGCGCAGCGGCCGTGTCGGCGGCAACCTCGTCGGCGTGTACCTCCTGCGCCGTCGACGCGTGCCCGCCGGGCCGCGGGATGCGGCGCCTCATCGCGAAAGGCTCCCATGGCACGCATCACCGGCGTCCTCTTCCTCCTGCTCGGCCTGGCGCTGGCTGCGGCCGGCGTCTGGCTGCTCACCCTGGGCGGCAGCGCCTACTACCTGATCGCCGGCGCGGTGCTTGCCGTGACCGGCATCCTGCTGATGCGGCGGGCCGCGTCGGCGCTGTGGCTGTATGCCGCCCTGCTGCTCGGCTCGGCCGCCTGGGCCTTGTGGGAGGTGGGGCTCGACTGGTGGCCGCTGGCCGCGCGGCTGGACGTGCTCTTCGTGCTCGGACTCTGGCTGGTGCTGCCCTGGATGCGCCGGGCGCTGTCGCGCGACATCGCACGCCCCCGGCCGCTGGAACGCGGGCTGCGGCCGAAGATCGTGGCGTCGCCCGCGAGCGCGGCGGTGGGTCGCGGCAGGGCGGCACTCGGACTGGTGCTGGTGGCGTCGGCCGCGCTGGCAGTGGCCTCCTGGTTCCGCGCGCCGCATGCGGTCGACGGCGAGCTGCAGGCCGCAGCGGCCGCGGCGGCGCAGCCGCCCTCCCCTGCCGTCCCGCCCGGCGAATGGCATGCCTACGGCCGGACGGGCGAAGGCCAGCGCTACTCACCGCTGTCGCAGATCACGCCGGCCAACGTCGACCAGCTGAAGCTGGCGTGGGAGTTCAACACCGGAGACCTGCGCGGCCGGCCGGGCGATCCTGAAGAGACCACCTTCGAAGTCACGCCCTTGAAGATCGGCAACCGGCTCTTCCTGTGCACGCCGCACCAGTCCGTCATCGCCCTCGACGCGACGAGCGGCAAGCAGCTGTGGCGCTTCGATCCTCAGATCGCGGGCGACCTCGCGCTGCAGCACCTGACCTGCCGGGGCCTTTCGTACCACGCCGCGTCGGTGGCAGAGAGCGCCATCGAGACGGCGGCACAACCCGCAACGGAGGCCGCCACCGCACCTGCGCCGGCACGTCCCGGCGCCGGCACCGCGGCCAACCCGGCCCCGATGAGTGCCCCCACCGGCGAAGACTCGAAGCAGGAGGACAGCCATCCCGCGACCCAGCCCCTTCCGGTGGCCGCGCGCCAGGGACCCACGGCGCCCAGCTGCCCCGCCAAGCTCTTCATGCCCACCGCCGATGGCCGCGTGATCGCGCTCAACCCTGAGAACGGTGCCGTGTGCGCCGACTTCGGTCGCAGCAGCGGGCAGATCGACCTCTGGCGCCACATGCCCAACGTGCGGCCGGGGGCGTACTACTCGACCTCGCCCGTGGTGGTGACCGAACGGCTCATCATCGTGGGCGGCACGGTGCTGGACAACGCGTCCACCAAGGAGCAATCGGGCGTCATACGCGCCTTCGACATCCAGACCGGCGACCTGGTCTGGAACTGGGACTCGGGCAATCCGGACGACACCGCACCCCTGCCCCCGGGCCGCACCTACACGCCCAACTCGCCCAACAGCTGGTCGATCTCGTCCGTGGACGAAGCCCTGGGCATGGTCTACGTTCCCATGGGCAACCAGCCGCCCGACCAGTGGGGCGGCAAGCGCAGCGAGGCGGTGGAGCGCTACTCGTCCTCGGTGGTCGCCCTCGACCTGGCGACCGGCCGGGTGCGCTGGCACTTCCAGACCGTGCACCACGACCTGTGGGACTACGACGTGCCCTCGCAGCCCACGCTGATCGACCTGGACATCGGCGGCCAGCGCGTGCCGGCACTGGTGCAGCCGACCAAGCAGGGCGAGCTCTTCGTGCTCGACCGGCGCACCGGCCAGCCGCTGCTGCCCGTGACTGAACGGCCCGCGCCGCAGGGCGCGGCCGAAGGCGACCACACCGCGCCCACGCAACCCAAGTCCGCCCTCTCCTTCGAGCCGCCGCCGCTGGCCGAGCGCGACATGTGGGGCGCGACGATGTTCGACCAGCTCGCCTGCCGCATCGCCTTCCATCGGCTGCGCTACGAAGGCCGCTTCACGCCGCCGTCGGAGCAGGGATCGATCATCTACCCGGGCAACTTCGGCGTCTTCAACTGGGGCGGGATCGCGGTCGATCCGCAGCACGGCTGGGCCTTCACCACACCGACGTACCTGGCCTTCGTGTCGCGGCTGGTGCGCCGGCCCGACGACACCACGCTGATGGTCCAGGACGGCGGGCCGCCCAAGGGCTCCCTGCCCGCGCTCAATGAGAACTTCGGTGCGCCCTTCGCGGCCTCCATGAAGCCCTTCATGTCGCCCGTCGGCCTGCCCTGCCAAGCGCCGCCCTGGGGCTATGTGGCGGGTGTGGACCTGCGCTCGGGCCAGCTGGCCTGGAAGCACCGCAACGGCACGGTGCGCGACCTGTCGCCTCTGCCCCTGCCCTTCCGCATGGGCGTGCCCGGCATCGGCGGCCCGATGATGACGGCGGGCGGCGTGGCCTTCTATTCCGGCGCGCTGGACAACTATGTGCGGGCCTACGACGTGCGCAGCGGCCGCCAGCTGTGGGAAGACCGCCTGCCTGCGGGCGGCCAGGCCACGCCGATGAGCTACACCGGTGAGGACGGCCGCCAGTACGTGCTCGTGGCCGCGGGTGGTCACGGCTCGACGGGCACCAAGCCAGGCGATGCGGTGCGCGCCTACGCCCTGCCCGCCGCCACGCGGTCGCCGTAAGTCAAAGGGGTCGGCGGTCCGGCCCCGGGGTCCCACGCCGGGGCATGAATCGTCCGACGGAGAGGGCGGACTGGCTGCCTAGTCTGGACGAAGGCCGGCGCTTTTCGGCGCCGCCCTTCTTTCAGAAAAGGACCTTCATGAACCGCCAACAAGCCACCCGTCTGCATGTCCTGGGCTTTGCCGCCGCGCTCGCCCTCGGCCCCGCACTGCTGCCCAACGCCGCCGCCCAGCAGGCGCAGACCTCGCCCACCGCACCCGCGGCGCCCCAGCCGCCCGCGCAGCGGGCCACCGCCCAGAAGACGCCCGGGGTCGCAGTCGCCGACCAGCGCATGATGCGGGACCTCGCCCAGGCCAACCTGGCCGAGATCGAAACCGGCCGCCTGGCGCAGGAGAAGGCCGGCAGCGAGGAGGTGAAGCGCTTCGGCAGCCAGATGGTGGAAGACCATCAGAAGGCGCTTTCCGAGCTGCAGGAACTCGCCCGCGGCAAGAACGTGGAGCTGCCGACGGAGCCCGACGCCAAGCACAAGCTCGTCGCCACGGGCCTCAAGGCGTTGAGCGGCGAGGCCTTCGACAAGCAGTACATCCGCATGGTGGGCGTGACCGACCATCGCCAGACGGTCGAGAAGCTGCAGCGGGTGGAGCGCGAGACCGGCGACAACGACCTGCGTGCGTACGCCGCCAAGACTCTGCCGGTGGTGCAGAAGCACCTTCAGCATGCCGAGGGCCTGCACGGCGCTCAGGCGCGCAAGTGATCGGCGGCCGCGTCCGCTGCATTCATTGACGGTGCCTGCGCACGGACCCGGTGCTGGCGCAGGCGCTGGGGGGATGCGGCCTGCAGCGCCTGCCGCTGCGGCTCGGGCATGCCGACGCTGCAGTGGTGCAGGAGCCGCTTGATGGCCTTGTAGACACCTCCTCGGCTCAGCCCGACGACGCGGCCGTCGCGTACATCAAAGATCAAGGGAAGTTCCGCGTTCACTTCGTCGCACGGATCGGCCGGGCGGCCCATCGTGCGCAGCAGCGACTGCAGCTGCGCGACCAGGGCGGCCGGCACCGCCAGCATCGCATCCTGTTGCGCCGCCCTGCGCCTGCCGCGCCGCTGCCCTTGCACACGCAGTCGCCACGGTGTGTCAGCAGCGTCGGCGGCCGCGGGTGGAACGAGATCCGCACAGCGAGCGCGGGCCAGGGCGCCGGGTTGGACGTCCGTTTCCTGCAACCATGCTGCTACGCGCCGGGCGCGTACCAGGCCCGGCGTCGCCGGAACCCTGAGGGAGGATTGCTGGACATCCAGCGCCATGGGCTGGGCCGCGCTCGGCGTGGAAGCGTCGGACGCCCCTCCCCCGCCCTCTCCCCGAAGCCCGCCGGATGGATCGTGCGTCAGATAGCCGGAGTCGTTCAGAAATCGGAACAGCGCCCGCAACACGGCGATGCAACGCTGCAGCGCGGCGCCGCGCAGGGGACCTTCGAACGGCCGCCAGAGGGGCGACCAGCGCTCGTGGTGACGCGGACCGCACCATTCCGGGGGTGGTGAGCGGACGAACGCGACGTATGCGGCGCAGTCCTCCTTGTCCAGCGAGGACAGCGCTTTTCCTTGGGCCAGGACTGCCCACAGCAGCAGGCGCTCGGCTTCCTTGCGGTAGGCACGCCGCGTCTCTTCGGCGGGCACCGCAGCCTCGCCGCCGCCCGTGCGGCGGCAACGGCCCTGAAGCCAGACGGCCACTGCCTCCAGGTCGTCGGCCGCAGCGATCCGGCAGAGGGCCAGCGGTGCGCGGAAGCGCCCGGTCCTGCCGCGCAGCGGCTCGGGCACCACGAACTTCTCGAGCGGACGCAACGCGGTCGCAGGGGGCACCACGGGCTGCAAGGCGGCGCGACCCACGCGAGAGATCGGCGCGAAGGCGTGGGGGCCCAGCGCCAGACCCGTCTCCTGCTGATGGACACGCAGCCACTCGACGATGCGCGCCGCCTTGGTGGGACCGACGGCCGGCACGGTCGTCCACCATCGCACGCCGACGGCCTGGATGCGGTCCGCCACGCTGCGCAACGTGGGCATGCCCGCCGCCGCGACGCGCTGAGCCAGGGCGGGCGCGAGCCAATCCTCCACAGGGTCGTCGGCCCTGGGGGCGCGGGAGGCCAGCCCCTCCAGCCACGAGAGCGCCTCCAGCTGGCGGTCCACCAGCCGCCGGCGCTTGGACTGCTGACGACGGTCCTCCGTCTCGGCACCCCAGGCTTCCTCGAAGGCGGCGAGCTGGTCCTCCAGCGAGAAGTCTTCGAGCCCGCGTTCCAGCGCGAACTCTTCCAGGGTCGGACGGACCCGTTTGGCGTCGGGGAGCCTGCTTGCGTCCATGAGCACCAGGCGGGCGGTGCCCGGACGCGCATGGCGGCGCGCCGCCGCCGCCAGCTCGTCCCGGTAGGTGTTGATGACACGGCGGATCAGCCGCTCGTCGACGCGGTCTTCCTCGCCCTGCATGTAGCGCGACCATGCCTGCCGCGCATCGATGCCCTGGATGACGGCGCGCATGAAGGCGAAATGGCCGCGATGCAGCGCCCGCGGCTTCGCAGCGGGTGCGGAGACGGGGGCAGCCTTGGAGGCGCGAGCGGGCGTCATGGGTGGGAGGGTGGTGGCCTGAGGGCGGCATGGGACCGACGTCGTGGAGCGCACGTGCTGCCTTGGACGTCACTCAGCTTCTTCCGGTTGTAGAACCGGAAGCCGGAGCTTGGTCGGCGCGCTGAGTTTATTACCAATACACGGTTTTTTGGAGGTTTAGCGCCGACTTCTTCTCCGAAGACCTTCTGATTCCTTGGCAACTGGTTGATCGACAAGGACTTTTTGCATTGGATATGGGCAGTCGAGCGCGCCCCCACCAGACGGCGTCTGGGAGTGGCGAACCATCGGTCGGTGTAACAGGGGCACGCTGAGCGCGCGAGCGGCCTCCTGGAAGCAGCAGAGCCACGGGTCCGCGGCTGGAGCGGGGCGCGGATGGTCATTCGTTCCTTGGCGCCTTGGACAGGCCCGAATCGATGGAGCGATCCTGCCCCGGCGCATCCACGTCTCGCCGTGGCGAAGTCGGCGCGGCCCGCCTCCGAGGTCACTGGAATGCCGGGCTCCTGATCGGCACGCCTGCCCTGCCCTGCCCTGCCCTGCCCTGCCCTGCCCTGCCCTGCCCTGCAGATCAACAGGATCTCAGGATTCCCCCCTTCCGAGTACAAGCCCATCCCGGCTACGAATTGCGGCGGGTGCTCAATCAGAGGAAGGCGTACCTATGCGGCGCATGGCCGAGAGCAAGTGACATCGGCAGGGTTGAACCCTGCCTGCAGACGATTTCCGACAGCTTTGAGACGGCGTCGACGGCGCACGCCGAGCGCCCGGCAATGGATGCCAACGTTCTTGCGCCGACAGACGAGCGCGCCTCAGCAGGGCGGGTGCCCGACCTTCGAGGGGTGAGTCCCGCCCCCGAGTGTTTGAGAGGATGAGATGAACTCGGTCAGCAGTCGGTGTAGCAACAGTGCAGCGCAAGCGTGGGCGTCTGGCAAGGCTTCTGACCTAGACCGTGTGCGATGCCGGCGCAATTCGGACGCAGGGTCAGGGCCTGCCGCGTTGCAGGGGGAGATGGGGCGCGGGGACGAAATGGTGATGCGAAGTACCAGACCTGTGTACATGCATCGGCGGAGCGCCGCGCCATTGCCAGAGAGGAAGAATTCGGGAATCTGGGGACACAAGGCGGAGGGTGGATGAACACCCTCCTCCAAGTGGTCATGGCCCCGGCACCATGACGCTCAAATGGTGGTGTTGAACGGTTCAACACCACCGCGCGCGATCAGTCTGCCTCGAGTTGCGCGTTCAACCAGTCGATCAGCGCCGCTTCACGCGCCGGTGTCAGAACACCCGGGTCGAAGCGCAGCGTCATTCGGCCGGTCGCGTCCGCAGCTAGCACAGCCCCCTGCCCTGCCCTGCCCAAGCGCCGTTCAGCCGGGGTTGTTGAACGGTTCAACACCTTGTCGGCTTGGCCCAGTAGGGCGTCGAGCACCTGCTTGGCATTCAACGCCACCTTGCTGGCTTTCAGTTCCTTGGCGCGTGCGACAAGGCCTTCGGGGTCCCGCTGCAGCACTTCGCTGAGCGGCTGTGCCCAACGGAACTGCACGTCGAGAGGCGACGGAAACGCCTCGACCACTGCATCGGGCAAACGGGCCAGCGCAAGGCTCTTGGAGATCAGCGAGAGATCGACGCCCACCGCTTCGGCGAGCTTGCGCTGGGACGGGTACAGCCCGTTGTCGAGCGCCCGCCGGTACATCATGCCCTGCTCCCAGGCGCTGAGGTTCTTGCGGGCGCGGTTCTCGCGCTCCATGGCCTCGAACAGGCCTTTGTCGTCGATGTCCGCAATGATGGCCTGGACGGGGATGCCCAGTTCCAGACAGGCGCGATGTCGACGGTGGCCAAACACGAGCTCATAGTCGGCCGACGGATCGGTACCTACAGCCAGCGCACGGACACAGACAGGCTGCACGTTCGTCCCGCTCGACGCGATGTCCGCCTTCAACTCCTCGAAGGCCTTGTCGGCAAGCGCGTTGGCATGCCGGTTCGCCCACCGGGAAGCGCGGATCCGCCGGGGATCCAAAGCCTTCATCGGCACCGCACCCTCGAAGGCGCGCAGCTTGAGCTTCAGCTCTTCCGCCTCTTTCACCGCCGCCGACTGCGATGCCATGAACACCGCCATGGACCCGGGCGCGGTCTTGGGTCGCGCCTCCGGGTTGGGGGCGCTGGCTGCGGATGGCGCACCCGTGGGGCTGACCGGCAGTTCGCGGGGCTGGTCGTCAACGGACGGGGCCGCCGGCACCGCAGGCGGCATGCGAAAGGGCGGCAGCTGGATCAGGCTCGCCTTGGCTGCAAGCTTCTTGCTCATCGACGACCCTCCTTAGGCGAGTTGACCGGGGGTGTTGAACCGTTCAACACCCCGGCCTGCCCGTTCCACACGGCGCGGACTGACCCTTCGATCTGCCCAACGAAGCTGTCATAGGCGTCCCGTGCACGTTTGAAGGTGCGGGCGCTTCCGTCGTAGCGGGACACGTCGTACACGGTGCCGAACTCAGCACTGGCCACTCCGGTGACGGCGGTCTTGGGAATCTCCACGGGGAGCACCTTTTCCGCATAGGTCTGGCCGATCCATTGGCGGATCACCGTACTGGCGGCGTCGGCCGAATCGACCCGGGCCAGCAGCACATGGATGAAATCGAAATGCTTGTCCAAACCTCGCTTGGTGAGCAGTTCCCCGGTCAGGTCGGAGAAAAGGCTCCAGAACTGCGAGGCGGAAGCAAAGTCGAGGGCATTCGGCGGCAACGGCATGATGATGCCGTTGGAGGCCATGAAGGCATTGATGGTCGTGTACGACAGGGCAGGGGGGGTGTCGATCACGATCACGTCGTAGTCGCCACGCACGTCGTCGATGCCGAGGTCCAGCACCCGCCAGAACTCGAAACCGGGCTCCTGCGTCTGCCGCGCAGGGAGCGCGAACTCTGCACCGAACAACACGGGCGCGGCAGCCACCAGGTCGATGCCGTCCCAATAGGTGGAGCGGATCGCGTACCGAATCGAGGTCTCCGTTCCCATGGCCAGAGGCAGGATGGTGTCCTGTTCCTCGACTTCCGTGTCTGGGAGGATGCCGAACAGCGTGGTCAGCGAACCTTGAGGATCGGTGTCGATGACCAGCACGCGATGCCCCAGCAGCGACAGGCCTTGCGCCAGGGTGACGGCCGTCGTCGTCTTTGACACGCCGCCCTTGAAGTTGCCGATGGAAATGGTCACGGCTTCGGCACCCTCGGGCCGCAGGCGGTCCTTGCGGTACTCGCGAACCCACTGACGCGCTTCGGCCAGCGTGAACTCCCGTCGGCTGCCCGATGCGTTGAGCCGCCCCGCCGGCAGGTCGCCTTTGCCTAGCCGGTGCGAGATCGAGCCTTTTTCCATCTCCAGCAAGCTGGCCAGCTGGGAGAGGCTGAACATGGGGGCTTCTTTGCGGGCAGTGGGCGCCAACATGGCGGAGCGAATCTGCTCCATCATGGCAACCGCGCGCTCGGCCTGCGCGGCAATGTCTGACAGGCTGATGGGCCTAGGGGCTGGAAGGGGGGAAGATGCCATATGAAACTCCTGATCGCTCGAGTTTACCGAGCCGCTTGACGGAATTCCGTGAAATGGCTGGAAAAACGTCAAGGCCACCGCATCTGCGGTGTGATTCGATTTCTGGGGGTTAGATTGCCTTTAGGAAAGACTCTAAGTCCTTCAATCCCTTTAATACCTTTAGCATCGAGAAAACCCAATGGTGACAAGCACTTGGCGCCTAAGACATGCAGGGATTCGGGACGATACGGCGACGGATCGGGAGCTGAGAGCCAGGGAGACGGGAGAAGACGGAGACTTTTCGGTAGTGAGGGTGCGTGTTTTCATGAGTCCGCGAGGTCCCGGCGAGGCGGGCTGAGGTGAGTGTTTTCAGGAAAGAAGGGCGGGCCATCGCTCCGTGGGCCTCCGTCGAGGCGCGTGGCGCCGCTTTGTGGTGCGCTGTGGAAGAGGGAAGGGCTCTCCAGGGCCGAAATCGGGGCGGCGCGCCGTGCCCAGGTGGCTGCGCCCGGACTCCTTCAGCCGGTCATCCCGAAAACTCTCCGCTTGCGCCTGTGTGAGCGGGGCGCAGCGCCGGTTTCACGTGAGAGTTTTCAGGAACAGGATCCGAACGCTTTCAGGTGAAAGGCCCGATCACCTCTCGCGTACATTACCGTCCATGGCTCGAACCCTCCGGACTCCCGACACCGTGCGCGCCCGTGCTTCCGCGGGCGGCGGCGGTCCGGCCGTCTCCGACGACGTGCAACTGCTGCGCAAGGCCGTCAACACGCTGGCCATCGTTCCCAAGTCGACGCGGATCACCACCCTTGGACGCAAGAGCTACAACGTGCTCCTGTACCTGGCGCAGGAGCAGGGGATGGAAAAGGACGTCTTCCGGACCCCGCTCGACTCGGTGGTCCGCGGCCTGGATTTCGACAGCAACGACCATGCGCTGATCAAGAAGCACCTGAGGGCCATGGTGTCCACCACCGTGGAGTGGCAGTCGCCCACGAGCGGGGAGGGCGCGGCCTGGAACGTCAGTGGCCTGCTGGCCCATGCGCGACTCAGCAAGGAGCGGGGCCAGGTCTGGGTCGAGTGGTCTTATGCGGTCAACCTGAAGCAGGAACTGCTGGACCCGAGCGTGTTCGCGCGGCTTCGGCTCGAAGTGATCAGCCAGTTGCGCACCCATGCGGGCGTGGTGCTCTACGAGATCTGCACCCGCTACAAGGACATCGGCCGGACGGCACGACAGCCCTGGCGCTGGTGGTACCCGGTGCTCAGCGGCAATCCCCACACCGAGAAAACCGACCGCCTCGAATACCGGATCTTCAAGCGCGACACCCTCAAGCCGGCCATCGCCGAAGTCAATGCGATCACCGATCTGGAGATCGAGCTGGTCGAGCACAAGCAGGGGCGCTTCATCGACGAGATCCAGTTCCACATTGGCCGGAAGAAGCAGTCGGCGCTCACATTGGCCCGCGCGCCCGCGCCGGTCGACATGGTCGCCGTGAGCCGCGCCATCGCGCTGGGAGTGAGCGAGGAAGCCTTCGAGCAGATGGCGGCGGGCTGCGACGAGGCCGCGGTGCGCTCGGCGCTCGACGTGCTGGAGCGCCGGGTGAACACGGCCTATCCCGAACCGCTGCGGGATCCGGCCCGCTATCTCAAGGCGTTGCTGGCGCGGGGCAGCGACCAGGTCGATGCTGCGGCGCAGGCCGCCGCAGCCCATCCTGCCGCAGCGGCGCTGGCGGCGCGCGAGCAGCAGTCGCAGCGTCGCCAGCGCTGGCAGGCGGAGTGGATTCGCCGCGCCAACGAGCGTTGCCTGTCCGCCATCGAGCAACTGTCAGAGGAAACCCAGCACGAGCTGGAAGGCCAGCTGATGCTCGCCTTGCAGGGCCGCGGCGCCCACCCGTCCATCATCAAGCGGCTGGGTTCCAGCGGCTGGCAGCATCCGATGGTGCGGCAGGAGATGCTGCGCTTCTTCGGCGATGCGACCTTCGGCCCCGGCTGGGACAAGCCCAGCGCCGAAGACCTGCTGGAGATCGCGACCGAGATGGGCGGCGACGAGGAGTGATGCCGGCACGGCCCGGCAGGGCAGACCGGTGAGCGCCGACGTCAGCCGGCGCGGACCGCTGCCGTGTCCGGCGCCCGGGCCAGATCCTGGTTGCGGGCGAACTCCGCCGCCGTCCAGTCCACGAAAGCGCGGACCTTGGCACTCAGGTGGCGGTTGGGCGGATACACCACATGCACCGGCAGGGGAGGGCATTCCCAGTCCGGAAACAACTCCACCAGCTCGCCCCGCGCCACGTAGGGCGCGGCGATGAAGCGCACCATCTGCGCCACGCCGAAGCCGGCGAGCGCTGCCTCGGTGTAGGCATTGCTGTCGTTCACGGCAAGGCGGGCGGGGCCGGTTACCTCCAGCGTCTCGCCATCCTTGTGGAACTCCAGCGGATAGACCCGGCGCGAGTTGTGCGAGAAGAAATTGATGACGTGCTGCCGCCCGCGCTCCAGGTCATGCGGCGTGCGGGGCACGCCGTAGCGCTTCAGGTAGTCGGGCGAGGCGACCGTCATGAAGGGCAGGGTGCCGATGCGCCGCGCCACCAGCGACTGGTCGCCGATCTCGCCGCCGCGGATCACCACGTCCACGTTGTCGCCGATCAGGTCGACCGGACGATCACTGACGCCCAGGTCGACCTGGATGTCGGGGTACTGGTCGCAGAAACTCTGCAGCCGCGGGATGAGGACGAGCCGCGCCATGGCGGTGCCCACGTCCACGCGCAGCCGGCCCGAAGGCGCGGCGTTGCTGTTGGTCATGCTCGACTCCAGCTCGTCGAAGTCGCTGAGCAGGCGCGCGACGCGCTCGTAGTAGGCCGCCCCGTCGGGCGTGACGGTCACGCGCCGCGTGGTGCGATTGAGCAGCTTGACGCGCAGCCGCGACTCCAGCGACTGGATCTGCTTGGTCACGGTGGCCTTGGGCAGGCCGAGCGAGTCGCCGGCGCGGGTGAAATTGCCCGCCTCCACGACACGCACGAACACCCGCATGGTCTGGATCTGGTCCATGGATCGATGTGCGAAAAGGGCTGACATCCCGCGCGCGCGGGATGCGGCAGGCTGGCGATGGCCAGTCCGCCTTGTGGCCCCGCATTCTGTGCGGCAACCAGCCCTCCATTGTTGCTGCGCGGGAAACAGAGTAGGGGCATCGGCACGGTCCGTGCAAGCGGCGGGCGTTCGTATAGTTCGATCCACGCCGCACCCTAAAGACTCCCCACGTCCGATCCGAAAGGCCTGCCATGAGCACGAATCCCCAAGCCCCAGCGTCCGCCGCCACTTCCCCGGCCGGCGGCTGCGCCGTGGCGGAGGAGGACCTGCACATCGACCTGCCCGGCGGCGAGCCCGTGAAGGCCCGCATCTACGGCGAGCGTGTCAAGGGAGCGGCGGTCATGCCGCTGGTGCTGCATTTCCATGGCGGCACCTTCGTCTGCGGCGACCTGGACAACGGGCGCAACGTGGGCCGGCTGCTGGCCGCTGCGGGTGCGCGCGTCCTGTCGCTGGCCTATCCGCTGGCACCCGAGCATCCCTTTCCCAAGCCCATCGAGGTGGGCTTCGCGGCCCTCGAATGGCTCTACAAGCAGCGCGTCAAGCTGGCGGGCAAGGGTGCGCAGATCTACCTGGCGGGCGAGGAGGCCGGCGGCAACCTTGCCGCTGCGGTGGCGCTGGTGGCCCGCGACCGCGGCCACCCGCCGCTGGCGGGCCAGATCCTGCTCTCGCCCATGCTGGACCCTTGCGCCGGCACCGCTTCGCTGCGCGAAGCCTCCTGCGCCGATGCGGCCTGCAAATGGGCCACCGGCTGGCAGCAATACCTGCGCCGCCCCATGGATGCCACGCATCCCTACGCGGTGCCCGGTTCGGCCCTGCGACTGACCGACGTGGCGCCGACGCTGGTGCTGGTCGGCCCCGACGACCCGATGCGTGACGAGGCCCTGGCCTATGCCAAGCGGCTGCGCGCCGCCGGCATCGACGTGGTGGCGGAAGTGCTGCCCGCCACCTCCCAATGGCCCGAGGCGCTGTACCAGCCCGATGACCCGGGATGTCCAGCCTGCGGCGTGGCCGCGCGGCAGAGGGTCATGGCCTTCTTCGAGGCCCGGCGCGCGGCGGCGGCCACGCCGCCCAGCTGATCGGCGTGCCGACGGCGCCGCTGTACGGCGCTGACCGATCACCCCCTAGCGACTGCGCTCGCGGCCTTGCCCGGCCGCGCGGGCCGTGCTGCGCCTGCTGAATTCGCGCACACGCCACTTCTTCTGCCACGCCCATGCCGCCTGCGCCACAAGCGCCGGGCTGGCCCCTGCATTCCTTCGATCCGAAAGAAAGACCTCCATGTCCCACCTCGACAACACCTCCGCGGCCGCCGCGTCGCCCACCCGCCGCCGTGTGTGGCCCGCCATCACCAGCCTCACCGCCGTGCTCGCCATCGGCGCCGGTGTGCTGGGGGTTCCCGGCCTGCGCGCCGAGGCCAGCGACACGCCCGTGCCCGCGGCTCCCCCTGCCACGCCCGTGACCGTGGCCGCCGTCGAGTCGCGGCCCGTCAGCGCCTGGGACGAGTTCTCGGGCCGCCTCGAAGCCGTCGAGCGCGTCGAGGTCCGCTCGCGCGTGGCCGGCGCCGTGCAGGCCATCCACTTCCGCGAAGGCGCGCTGGTCAAGCAGGGCGAACTGCTGCTGACCATCGACGCCGCGCCCTACCAGGCCGAGGTTCAGCGCGCCGAGGCGCAGGTGGCCTCGGCCCAGGCCCGCGCCGCCTACACCCGCAGCGAGCAGGAGCGCGCCCGCCGGCTGTACGGCGAGCAGGCCATCGCCCAGCGCGAACTGGATGAGCGCCTCAATGCCGGCCAGGAAGCCGAAGCCAACCTGCGCGCCGCCCAGGCCGCGCTGCAGAGTGCCAGGCTGAACCTGTCGTACACGCAGGTGCGCGCACCCGTGGCCGGCCGCATCGGCCGGGCCGAGGTGACGGTGGGCAATCTCGTGCCCGCCGGCCCGGGTGCGCCGGTGCTGACCACGCTGGTGTCGGTGAGCCCCATCTATGCCAGCTTCGATGCCGACGAGCAGGTGGTGGCCCGCGCCTTGAAGGCTTTGCCCGGCGGTGCCAGTGCGCGGGGCCAGCTCGCCAGCATCCCGGTGCAGATGGGCACTGCCGCCACCGACGGCACGCCCTACGAAGGTCGCCTGCAGCTGATCGACAACCAGGTCGATGCGCGCAGCGGCACGGTGCGGGTGCGCGCCCGCTTCGACAACGCGGACGGCGCGCTCATTCCCGGTCAGTTCGCCCGCATCCGCATGGGCCGGGCGGGCGAGAGCCGTGCGTTGCTGGTCAGTGAGCGGGCCATCGGCACCGACCAGAGCAAGAAGTTCGTGCTGGTGGTGGGCGAGGGCAACAAGACCGAATACCGCGAGATCACGCTGGGTGCGCCCGTTCAGGGCCTGCGCGTGGTCAGCACCGGCCTGAAGGCTGGCGAACGTGTCGTGGTCAACGGCACGCAGCATGTGCGGCCCGGCATGGTCGTGGCGCCCACCGAGGTGCCGATGACGGCCGCCAGCTCGGCCGGTGCCGAGCGCGTCGCCTCGCGCAGCTAAGGCATCACGCCGCTGACGCATCGCGCCGCACGCGGCGCGCTTCCTCTCTTTCCGCTTCCAAGTCGCCACCGTGCGCAGCCCCCGGGCTGCGCGCGGGGGATCGCTTCACCCCGCCACCAGGAGTTGGCGCCATGAATCTCTCCAAGTTCTTCATCGACCGGCCGATCTTTGCCGGCGTGCTGTCGCTGCTGATGCTGATCGCCGGGCTGATCGCACTGCGCGGCCTGCCCATCTCCGAGTACCCCGAAGTCGCGCCGCCGCAGATCGTGGTGCGCGCGCAGTACCCCGGCGCCAATCCCAAGGTCATTGCCGAGACGGTGGCCACGCCGCTCGAAGAGCAGATCAACGGCGTGGAGGGCATGCTCTACATGAGCAGCCAGGCCACCACCGACGGCGTGATGACGCTGACGGTGACCTTCCGCCTCGGCACCGACCCCGACAAGGCTCAGCAGCTGGTGCAGAACCGCGTGGCCCAGGCCGAGCCGCGGCTACCGGAGGAGGTGCGCCGTCTGGGCCTCGCCACCGTCAAGAGCTCGCCGGACATCACGATGGTGGTGCACCTGGTGTCGCCCAACAAGCGCTACGACATCGACTACCTGCGCAACTACGCGGTGCTCAACGTCAAGGACCGCCTGGCCCGCATCGAGGGCGTGGGCCAGGTGCAGATCTGGGGCGGCGGCGAGTACGCCATGCGCGTGTGGCTCGACCCGCAGAAGATGGCCCAGCGCGGCCTGGCCGCCGGCGACGTGGTTTCTGCCATCCGCGGGCAGAACATCCAGGCTGCGGCCGGCGTGGTCGGCGCCTCGCCGGGCCTCTCGGGCGTGGACCTGCAGTTGTCGGTCAACGCGCGTGGCCGCCTGGCCAATGAAGAGGAGTTCGGCGACATCATCGTCAAGGGCGGCACCGCCGGTGAGCCTTCGACGCAGGTGGTGCGTCTGCGCGACGTGGCCCGGATCCAGTTGGGTGCGGCCGACTACTCGCTGCGTTCGCTGTTGGACAACGACCCGGCCGTGGGCATCGGCGTCTTCCAGGCGCCGGGCTCCAATGCGCTGCAGATCTCCGAGCAGGTGCGCCGCACCATGGCCGAGATCCAGAAGGCCATGCCCGAAGGCGTGGAATACCGCATCGCCTACGACCCGACGCAGTTCGTGCGGGCGTCCATCGAATCGGTGATCCACACGCTGCTGGAGGCCGTGGCGCTGGTGGTGCTGGTCGTCATCCTGTTCCTGCAGACCTGGCGCGCGTCCATCATTCCGCTGCTGGCCGTGCCGGTGTCGGTGGTGGGCACCTTCGCCGTGCTGCACCTGCTGGGCTTCTCCATCAATGCGCTGTCGCTCTTCGGTCTGGTGCTGGCCATCGGGATCGTGGTGGACGACGCCATCGTGGTGGTGGAGAACGTGGAGCGCAACATCGAGGCCGGCCTGACCCCGCGCGAGGCCACCTACCGGGCCATGCGCGAGGTGTCCGGGCCCATCATCGCCATCGCGCTGGTGCTGGTGGCGGTGTTCGTGCCGCTGGCCTTCATCTCGGGCCTGACGGGCCAGTTCTACCGGCAGTTCGCCGTCACCATCGCCATCTCGACGGTGATCTCGGCCATCAACTCGCTCACGCTGTCGCCGGCCCTGGCGGCCCTCCTGCTCAAGGGCCACGACGCGCCGCGCGATGCGCTCACCCGCGGCATGGACCGGCTGCTGGGTGGCTTCTTCCGCGGTTTCAACCGCCTGTTCCACCGCGGCAGCGAAGGCTATGGCCGCGGCGTGCGCGGCGTGATCTCGCGCAAGACGCTGATGCTGGCCCTCTACCTCGCGCTGGTCGCACTGACCTTCGGCCTCTTCAAGGCCGTGCCCGGCGGCTTCGTGCCCACGCAGGACAAGCAGTACCTGATCGGCTTCGCCCAGCTGCCCGACGGTGCCACGCTGGATCGCACCGACGACGTGATCCGCCGCATGGGCGACATCATGAAGAAGAACCCCAACGTGGAAGGCACGCTGGCCTTCCCGGGCCTGTCGATCAACGGCTTCACCAACAGCTCCAACGCGGGCATCGTGTTCGCCATGCTCAAGCCCTTTGACCAGCGCAAGGCGCCCGAGCAGAGCGGCGCTGCGGTGGCCGGCCAGCTCAACCAAGCCTTCGCGGGCATCCAGGACGCGTTCATCGTGATGTTCCCGCCGCCGCCCGTGGCGGGCCTGGGCACTACCGGTGGCTTCAAGCTGCAGCTGGAAGACCGCGCGTCCCTCGGCTACGAGGCCATGGACAAGGCCGTCCAGGCCTTCATGGCGAAGGCACGGCAGACACCGGAGCTGGCGGGCATGTTCACCAGCTGGCAGGTCAACGTGCCGCAGCTCTTCGCCGACGTGGACCGCACCAAGGCGCGGCAGCTGGGCGTGCCGCTGACCGACATCTTCGACACGCTGCAGATCTACCTGGGCAGCCTGTATGCGAACGACTTCAACAAGTTCGGCCGCACCTACAGCGTGCGCGTGCAGGCCGATGCGCCCTACCGCGCGCGGGCCGAGGACATCGGCGCGCTCAAGGTGCGCTCGTCTTCGGGCGAGATGATCCCCCTGTCTGCCCTGATGAAGGTCGACGCGAGCTTCGGCCCCGAGCGCGCCATGCGCTACAACGGCTATCTCACGGCCGATGTCAACGGCGGCGCCGCACCCGGCTATTCGTCGGGCCAGGCACAGGCGGCCGTCGCGCGCATCGCCGCGGAGACGCTGCCGGCGGGCATCGACTTCGAATGGACCGACCTGACCTACCAGGAGATCCTGGCCGGCAACTCGGCGATGCTCGTCTTCCCGCTGGCGATCCTGCTGGTCTTCCTGGTGCTGGCCGCGCAGTACGAAAGCCTGACGCTGCCGCTGGCCATCATCCTGATCGTACCCATGGGGCTGCTGGCGGCGATGACCGGCGTGTGGCTCTCTGCGGGGGACAACAACGTCTTCACGCAGATCGGGCTGATCGTGCTGGTGGGCCTGTCGGCCAAGAACGCGATCCTGATCGTGGAGTTCGCGCGCGAGCTGGAGTTTGCGGGTCGAACGCCGGTGCAGGCGGCCATCGAGGCCAGCCGGCTGCGTCTGCGGCCCATCCTGATGACCTCGCTGGCCTTCATCATGGGCGTGCTGCCTCTGGTGCTGTCCTCCGGTGCCGGCGCGGAGATGCGCCATGCCATGGGCGTGGCCGTGTTCGCCGGGATGATCGGTGTGACGGCCTTCGGCCTCTTCCTCACGCCCGTCTTCTACGTGGCGCTGCGCCGCCTGGCCGGCAACCGGCCACTGCGGCAGCACGGCCAAGTGCCCGCCCATGCCGACGACTTCGTCTCGGCCGAGCATCCCGCCACGCCGGGCCATCACGGCGGTGGTGGCGGTGGCCTTGCAGCCCTGCCCGCGGCACCGCGCGGCGCTCACGAATGACGCCCATGCATTCCTTGTTCACGAGGACAACGACCATGACCCACACGCATGCACGCTCGTCGAGCGCACCGTCGACGATGGATACGACCATGAACCGCGCCGCGCAGGCCCGCCCCATCCTCGATCGCCTCCAGCCGTTCGCGCTGAGCCTGTCGAAGCGCCGCACCCTCGTTCCGCTGCTGGCCGCCCTGGTGCTCGCCGGCTGCGCCACCGCACCTGCGGAGTTACCAGCCGTCCCCACGCCTGCCCGTTTCAAGGAGGCGCTGTCCGTCACGCAGACCACGACCGAAGGCCGCTGGACCGAGGCCGCCGCCGCCGAGGCCCAGCCCCGCGGCGAATGGTGGAAGGCCTTCCAGGACCCGGTGCTCGATGCGCTCGTGGCGCAGGCGGCCGAGGCCAATACCAGCCTGCAGCAGGCGGCGGCCCGTGTGCGGCAGGCGAGGGCGCTGCTGCGCAATGCCGAGGCCGACCGATCGCCGCGGCTCGGCCTGGGAGGCGGCGCCACGCGTCAGCGCGGGCTGGACCGCAACCAGTCCACCCAGCCTTCCACCCTGCTCAACGCCGGCCTCAGTGCCTCGTGGGAGCTGGACCTGTTCGGCCGCCTGTCGCGCCTGCAGGATGCTGCCGCGCTCGACGCCCAGGCGCGCGAAGCCCTTCTGCAGAGTACGCGCCTGATGGTGCAGGCCGAGGTCGCGCAGACCTACCTGGCCCTGCGCGCCGCCGACGAGGAGCGCGCCCTGGTGCGCGACGGCGTGGCCGCCTACCGCGACACGCTGCGCCTGACGCAGCGCCGCGAGCAGGCCGGCGACGTGGCCGCGCTGGACGTGGCGCGCATGCAGGCCGAGGTCTCGGCCAACGAATCCGAGGCCCTGGCCCTGGACCGCCGCCGTGCGGAGCTTGAACATGCGCTGGCCGTGCTGGTCGGCCGTGCGCCGGCGGACTTCGGCATCGGCGTCGATCGCTGGCAGACCGCACTGCCCGTGGTGCCGGCGGGCGTGCCCTCCACTGTGCTGTTGCGTCGGCCCGATGTGGCCGCGGCCCAGGCGTCGGTGCTGGCCGCGCAGGCCCGCGTGGGCGCGGCGCAGGCGGCGTACTTCCCGGACGTCGCACTCACGGCCGGCGGTGGCTTTGCCTCGCCAGAGCTGGGCGACCTGTTCAAGTGGTCGGCGCGTTCGTGGGGCGTGGGTGCATTGCTGTCGCTGCCGCTGCTCGATGGCGGCCGCCGTGCCGCGGGTGTGGAGCAGGCGAGCGGCGTGCTCGACGAGGCGGTCGCGGCCTATCGCGCGCAATCGCTCGATGCCTTCCGCGAGGTGGAGGACCAACTCTCGGGCCTGCGTCTGCTGCAGCAGCAGGCCGCTGCGCAGGCCACGGCCGTGGAGGCCGCGGCGCGGGCGCTGCAGCTGTCGGACACCCGCTACCGCAATGGCTACATCAGCCAGCTCGATGTGCTCGATGCACGCCGCAGCGAGCTGCGCAACCGGCGGCAGGCGCTGCAGGTGCGCTCTGCGCAGTACCAGGCCACGGTGGCGCTGGTGCGGGCGCTGGGCGGCGGATGGGGCGCTGCATCTGTGGCTGTGCAGTCGTCGTCGACGGCGGCCGCCACGGACATGGCGGCTGCGGCTTCGATGAAGAAGGACGGTTCGTAGGTCCCGAGTCGCACCCGCGCCGGATCACTGCGCCGCTGCCGGCGGAGCGTCGTCGCTCAACGCACGGTGTCGGGCGCGGTCTCGGCTTCCAGCTGCGTCAGCCAGTGCAGCGCCTCGAACCGCGAGCTGCCGCACATCTCGGCCGAGGGTGCCAGGCCGCCGCAGCAGGCCGGGCGCTCGGGCTGGCCGAAGATGCGGCAGCGGTTGTCGTCGGCGAGCTGGATGCAGCGCACGCCCGCGGGCTTGCCGTGCGGCATGCCGGGAATGGGGCTGGAGATGGAGGGCGCGGTGCAGCAGGCACCGCAGTCGGGGCGGCAATCCATGGCGGGCACTGTAGTGGACGCCGTGAACCACGGGCTGGCGCAGGGCGGGCCGTCCGGCATCGGACGCGTCACAGCCCGGCGGAGAGCTTGCGTGCCGCGTCCTCCAGGCCACCCAGGATGCGGTCGGCCAGCTCGGCCGGAAAGCCCGCCGGCAGTTCGCCGTGGACGGCCGCCACCACGCCCGGCGTGAGCATCGCGGCCGCCTCGATCAGCGCCTCCACGCCGCGGCCGTCCGCCGCCCGCACGCCGTGGCGCTGGCCGAGCGCGACCCAGTGCCGCGGCAGGATCTCCCGCAGCTTCCAGTGCGCGTTGCGGCCACGCACCGCCATGGCCATGCGCGCCTTGTGCGCCGAGATGGCGCCCGGCCCTTCGCCGAGCACGGGCCACGCCGACAGCACGTCGTACAGCGGCGTGAGCTGGTAGCGACCGCCCGGCCGCAGGAACAGGCTGAAGTTCTTGGCATGGCCGTCGGTGGCGCCCAGCATCCAGAACAGCAACTGGGCGAGGAAGAAGGTGCGGCGATCTTCCTCGCGTGTCAGCGAGCCATCGAGCACGCCCATGATGCGGTCGATGCCGGGCCCGCCGTCGGCCTCGTACTTGGCGTCGGGCGGCGTGCCGGTCGCCTGGCAGAAGTCCTCCTGCGGCAGACGCAGCAGTTGCTGCGCTCCGTCGGGGGCCGTCCACCAGCGCCGGTCGAAGCGCGCCACGGCCAGCACCCGCATGTCCTCGAACTGCAGCGGCTGGCAGTCGGCCACCGGCAGGCCGAAGGCGCGCAGGATGCGTGCGCACAACCATTCGTTCTCCACGGAGTGGCGCATGTCGATCTTCATGCCGCCGACCAGGCCGAGCGGCAGCTTGAGGATGTGCGTGGTGGGCGTGCTGCCCTGCGGCAGGCACCAGTGGCCGTCCTGCAACAGCAGGGCGGTCTTCTCCTGTGCGCCGGCGATGGAGATTCGCAGGTCGTCGGCGTCGGCGGCGAGTCCCAGGGGTGTGGCAGCAGTGGCGCTGCGCAGGAGGGCCGCGACGCGCGCCTCGCTGAGCGCTTCGGCCTGGATGAGGCGGGCGTTGCCCGAGGCTTCGCCCTCGGGCAGCAGCTCCAGCGCCCCGACACAGTCCCGCCCGATGCGTGCCAGCAGATCGAAGGCGTCGGTGCTGCCCGTGCCGTGCCGCCGCGCGATGCGCTCGCGGATGTCCCGGCTGTCGGGCAGCAGATTCTCGAAATAGGCACGCACCTTCGGGCCGCGGTGCGGGGCGTTGCCGGGCGTGAAGGGCAGGGACAGCGACACCGGACGGCCTTCGGGCGACCGGGTCCATGCGGCGTCGTACTGCAGCGTGTCGGGCGCGTGGGGCGCCAGGCTCCAGGTGCCGACGAAGGCGCCGTTCATCCAGAGGCCCAGGGCCCGGCGGTGGGAGCGGCGGCCCATGACTACCAGGCGGGCGAATCGCCCTCGGCCGCGCGAAGGGGCGCTTCAGGCTCGGACGGCATGAGCACCATGTCCGCACCCAGGATGTGCAGCACCGACAGCAGCCGCGCCGCGCCCATGCTCTCGGCATTGCGCTCCAGCGCCGAGTAGGTCTGCTGGGTCACGCCCAGCCGCTGCGCCATCTGGGCCTGCGTCAGCCCGCCCTGCTTGCGAAGCGCACGCAGCAGGCCAGGCAACTGGTCGGCGGTTCGGACAGTGAAGGCGGGCATACAGGCTATGGTCTGTTATTCAGATTAACGCATTTGAATGCGTAAAACAAGTTTACAGCGTTTGTGCTGTTCGACGACGGGGCGTGGCCGTCCGCTGCGTCGTCCCGATGTTCCCAGGTGCGTCCAGCCGGGCAGCCGTGCGTTCGCGCAGGTTCTCGAACATGTCCACGATGCGCTGCAGGCCGTCCTCGCCGATCAGCCAGGGTATGCCGCTGCCGGGCTTGCGCCGAAGCAGCGTGAGCACGGCGCTCTTCTGGGTCATGGCGAGCGGACGCAGCCGCACCCGTGGCGCGGCCAGCAACACGCAGCTCGCGGGCACCAGTGCCACGCCCAGTCCGGCACCCACCAGGTCGAGCACGCCGTGCACCGTGCTGGCCTCGTAACGGATGCGCGGCGAGAAGCCCGCTTGCGCGCACAGGTGGATCGCCTGGTCGAAGTAGGCCGGGCCGCGGTGGCGCGTGAAGGCCACGAAGTCCGCTTCGGCGTATTCCCGCAGGTCTGCCGCGCCACCGCGCGGCGTGCGATGCGCCGCAGCCACGGCGACGCAGAAGGGGTCGAGGATGCGGGCCACGGTCGCGATGCGCGGGTGGCGTGTGTCGGCGCGCGCGATGCCCAGGTCGATCTGGCCGCTGGCCAGGGCATCGATCTGCTCGCTGCTGATCATCTCGCGCAGCTCGAACTGCAGGCCAGGATCGTCCGCACGCAGCGCGGCCAGCAACTGCGGCAGCACGGTGCTGCCGGCCGAGGGCACGAAGCCCAGCGAAAGCCGGCGGGTCGGCGTGGCGCCGGCGATCCATGCCCGCAGTCCACCCACCCGGTCCACCAGCGCCCGCGCCTCGGGCAGCAGCGCTTCGCCGGCCTCGGTCAGGTGCACGCCCTTGGGGTGGCGAACGAAGAGGGGTGTGCCCAGTGCCGCTTCCAGCTGGCGGATCTGCACCGAGAGCGGCGGCTGCGCGATGAACAGCTTCTGCGCCGCGCGGCTGAGGTTGCCGGCCTCGGCCACGGCGATGAAGTAGC
The DNA here is from genome assembly GCF_021401245.1 of Pseudacidovorax sp. NFM-22. GTDB lineage: Bacteria > Pseudomonadota > Gammaproteobacteria > Burkholderiales > Burkholderiaceae_C > Xenophilus. Next base: position 11,924 of record NZ_JACBFY010000007.1, on the reverse strand, counting down.
GCAGATGGCGCATCTCGATGTTCATGGTGTCTCCATACCTCACAGGTATGGGCAGCATAGCGAATCGGTGCTGGACGTATTGCCGGGCGGCACCAAGAATCCGGCCGACGCTGCTCGTTGCGAAGCGGCCCGAACGGAGACACACCGATGACCATGAATCGAATCCTCGCCCTCGCCCTCTTTCCCTTGTTGACGCTGCATGCCGCAGCCCAGTCCTGGCCCACCAAGCCCGTGAAGGTGGTGGTGCCCGCGCCCGCCGGCAGCTCGCTGGACTTCATCGTGCGCACACTCGGCAACCGCCTGAGCAGCCGCTGGGGCCAGCCGGTGATCGTGGACAACAAGCCGGGTGCCGGCGGCATGCTGGGCATGTCCGCCGTGGCCAAGGCCGCACCCGATGGCTACACGCTGGGCATCGGCTTCAACGGGCCCATCGCCTTCGCGCCCTTCATGTACAAGCAGATGGCCTACGACCCGGTCAAGGACTTGGCGCCCATCGTGATGACCTCGTCCCAGCCCAATGTGCTGGCGGTGCCGGCCAGCCATCCGGCCAGGACGGTGCAGGAGTTCGTGAGCTGGGCACGTGCCCAGCCCAATGGCGTGGCTTATGGTTCTGTCGGCGCGGGCAGCTCCTCGCACCTGACCATGGAGCTGCTGCGTACCACGGCGGGCTTCGAGGCCACGCATGTGCCCTTCAACGGCTCGCCGCCCGCGGGCATCTCCCTGGCCTCGGGCGAGACGCAGGCCCTGTTCACCGTGGCGCCGGCCCTGTTGCCGCTGGTGGCCAGCGGGCGCATCCGCCTGCTGGCAGTCACCAGCGCCAAGCGCATGGAAGGCATGGAGCAGCTGCCCACCATCGCCGAGTCTGGCTATCCCGGCTTCGAGGCGCTGGCGTGGAACGGCCTGTTCAGTGCGGCCGGCACACCCGCTGCCGTCGTCGCCAAGGTCAATGCCGACGTCAACGCCACCTTGAAGGAGCCCGAGGTGCAGGCCGCCTTCGCCAAGCAGGGCCTGGTGCCGGGCGGCGGCACGCCCCAGGCGCTCGCCAGCTTCATGGCGCAAGAGCGCAGCAAGTGGGGCGCCATCATCCAGAAGACCGGCATCCGCCTCGACTGATGCCAAGGAACCCCCGACCATGCAAGCCCTGAGAAAGACCCGCGCTGCGGCCGGACTCGAACTGGTGGAGGTGCCCGCGCCACAGCCCGCCGATGTGCGGGACGGCGAGGTGCTGGTGCGCGTGCACGCCGCCGGCATCTGCGGCAGCGACCTGCACGTCGACGACTGGACCTCCAGCTACACCTTCATCGCACCCTCGCTGCCCGTGACCATCGGCCACGAGTTCGTGGGCGTGGCACAGGCCGGGCCGCTCGCCGGCCGCCGCGTGGTGGTGCGGCCTTCGGTGACCTGCGGCGTGTGCGCGGCCTGCGCCGCCGGCGAGTTCGACCGCTGCGAGCAGCGCCGCGGCATCGGCATGACGCGCGACGGCGCCTTCGCGGCCTGGGTGCGCGTTCCCGAGCGCAACTGCGTGCCCGTGCCCGATGGCGTGAGCGACGAACTGGCCGCGCTGACGGAGCCGCTCACCATCTCGATGCAGGCCCTGCGCATCGCCGGCGACGTGAAGGATGCGCGCGTGCTGGTGATGGGCCCGGGCACCATCGGCCAGGGCATCGCCGCACTGGCGCGGCGGGCCGGCGCGGCGCAGGTGGTGGTCAGTGGCTTCGACGATGCCGTGCGCCTTGAGGCGCTGCAGCGCATGGGCTTCACCCAGCAGGTGGACGTGGCCCGCGGCAGCCTGGCCGAGGGCGTCGCTGCGTTCATGGACGGCCAGCGCTTCGACGTGGTGTTCGAGGCCACCGGCGTGCCCGAGACCATCCAGGAGGCGCTGCCGCTGCTGCGCCGCAATGGCGTGGTCGTGGTCACGGGCATCCATGCCCGCCCGCTGACGCTGGACCTCACGCCCCTGGTGCGCAACCAGCACCAGCTGCGCGGCTCCTTCCGGCCGCCGGAGTCGGACTGGCCGCTCGCCCTCGACCTGATGCAGGAACTCGCCCCGGTGCTCGCGCCGATGGTGAGCCATGTTCTGCCCCTGTCGCAGGCGGCCGAAGGTTTTGCCTTGGCGCATGGCAAGAAGGCCTGCAAGGTGCTGTTGGCGCCGGAGCCCTCGGATGGCTGACGGGTTCGCGGGCGCCGGCGCGCTGCTGGCGCTGTGGAACGACGTCGACCCGGAAGTGGAAGCCGCGTACGAGGACTGGCATGCCAACGAGCATGTGCCCGAGCGGCTGACGGTGCCCGGGATCCTGGACGCACGACGCTATGCGGCCATGGCGCCGGCATTGCGGCCGCTCTACCTCACGCTGTACGCCCTGGCCTCGGCCGAGGTGCTCGACAGTGCGGCCTACCGGCATCTATTGGCCCATCCCACGCCGGCCAGTGCGCGCATGCGGCCACACCTGAGGAATGTCGCGCGCTGGGTATGCCGGCTGCACCACGTGGCGCCGGCGTGGCCGGAAGGACCGGTGCATGTCCGTACCTCCGGCGATGCCGCGACGATGCCGACGTCTGCGTCGCCATCGCTGCTCGTGGCCGAACACCTGCCGCAGGCACCGGGCCTGCCGTGGATGGCGCCGGGCCAGGCCTCCAAGGTCGAGGGTCGCTGGCTGATGGTGCGCGATAGTGCCTCGGCGCCATTGGCCGGCGACGAGGACCGCTGCCGCCCCTTGCCGTTGCGGCGCGCGCGAATAGCGCATTGAGCGTCCACCGCCGCCAAAGCCCCTGAGCCGCGCCGGCCTTGTGCGGGCCGTGCCGGGACGCTCGCTAGACTGGCACGAGATGACCAGCGACTCTTCCGAGCCTCCCAGTCCGCGGCTGGCCTTCGCCAGCTGCTGCGTGCCACGCACGCGTGCCTTCCCTGATCCTGCTGCCTCGCCCTGCCGCACCTCGCCGAGGGGTGCGCTGCATGCGGCATGCCTGCACTGCCCAGGCGCGCAGGGGCACCGATGATCGAACTCTTCATCGACCCGGCCGTCTGGGCCGGCCTGCTCACGCTGGTGGTGCTGGAGATCGTCCTCGGCATCGACAACCTGATCTTCATCGCCATCCTGGCCGAGAAGCTGCCGCCCCACCAGCGGGACCGCGCGCGCGTCATCGGCCTCTCGCTCGCGCTGGTCATGCGCCTGGGCCTGCTGTCGGTGATCTCGTGGATGGTCACGCTCACGCGGCCGCTGTTCGCCCTCGGGCCGCTCTCGTTTTCGGGGCGCGACCTGATCCTGCTGTTCGGGGGCCTGTTCCTGCTGTTCAAGGCCACCTCCGAGCTGCACGAGCGGCTCGAAGGTGCCGAGCACCAGGTGGCCACGAACCCGGTCTATGCGGGCTTCTGGCTGGTCGTCGCGCAGATCGTGGTGCTCGATGCCGTGTTCTCGCTCGATGCCGTGATCACCGCCGTCGGCATGGTCAACGACCTGCCGGTGATGATGGCCGCCGTCGTCATCTCCATCGGCGTGATGCTGCTGGCGGCCAAGCCGCTCACGCGCTTCGTCAACGCGCATCCCACGGTCGTGGTGCTGTGCCTGAGCTTCCTGCTCATGATCGGCCTCAGCCTGGTGGCGGAGGGTTTCGGCTTCCACCTGCCCAAGGGCTACCTGTATGCGGCCATCGGCTTCTCGATCCTCATCGAGCTGCTCAACCAATTGGCGCGGCGCAACCAGGCGCGGCAGCAGGCGCTGCGGCCCTTGCGCGAGCGCACGGCCGAGTCGGTGCTGCGGCTGCTGGGTGGCGGCCGGCGCCTGCAGGCGGCCGCCGTGTCCGATGGCGATGCACATGCGCGGGCCGATGCCCCGGCGTTTGCGCCGGAGGAGCGCCACATGGTCAGCGGCGTGCTTTCCCTCGCGGAGCGCACGGCGCGCAGCATCATGACGCCGCGTTCGGATGTGTCCTGGATCGATCTCGAGGAGTCGCCCGACGCAGTGCGCGAGCGCCTGCTGGGCTCGCCGCACAGCCTGCTGCCGGTGTGCCGCGGCAGTCTGGACCAGGTCGTCGGCGTCGGACGGGCGACCGAGTTGCTGGCGGCGCTGGTGGCGCAGGGCCGCATCGACGAGCAGGGCGCGCACATGCGTGTGCCGCTCTACTTGCCGGAGAGTGCCAGCGTCACCCACACCATCGACGTCCTGCGCAAGGCCAAGGGCCAGCTGGTGCTGGTCAATGACGAATACGGGCTGCTCAAGGGCCTGCTCACGCCCTTCGACGTGCTCGAGGCCATCGCGGGCGAGTTTCCCGACGAGGACGAGTCGCCCGAGATCGAGCGCCTGGGGGCCGGCGCCTGGCGTGTCGCCGGCACGGCCGACATCCATCAGCTGCAACGCATGCTGGAAACCGAAGGTCTGGTCAGCGAGGACGACAGCTACACCTCGTTGGCGGGCTATCTGCTTTCACGGCTGGGCCGCATGCCGGCCGCCGGCGAGGTGCTCGTCCACGACGGATGGCAGATGCAGGTGCTCGATGTGGAGGGCCAGCGCATCCGCGCCGTCCGCATCGAGCTGGCGGCGGAGGGGACGCAGGCTCAGGTGGCCTCGGCCTGACCCGCATTCGGGTCGGCCGTCTTCTCCAGGTACGCGTACAGACCCAGCGCGATGGCCAGCGGCAGCAGGTAGTACAGGGCGCGGTAGGCCAGCACCGCGCCCATCAGCTTGCCCTGCGGCACCGTGCCCGACAGCAACGCCAGGTACACAGCCTCCAGGACGCCGAGCCCGGCGGGGATCGGCACGCACACGCCCACCACCGATGCGGCCAGCAGCACGCCCAGCACATGGGCATAGGGCACGCTGCCGCCCAGCAACAGGTACATCAGCGTGCCCATCAGGCACCAGTTGCCCGTGGACAGTGCCAGCTGCACCAGGGCGAGGCGTGGCGTGGGCAGGTGGACCGACTTGCCGCGCACCTTCCAGGTGGCGCCGTGCCAGCGCAGGCAGGCCAGCAGATAGGCCACCGGCAGCAGCATCAGCCCGATGCCGATGACCTGCAGCATGCCGTTGGACAGCGGCACCGAATCGGGAAGGTCCAGCATGCCCGACGCAAAGAGGCCGCCCGCGACGAGCCCGTAGCCGAGCCAGTTGGTGCTCAGGCTCATGGCGATGATCTGGCCCACCTTGGTCTCGTCCAGCCCGTCGCGTGCATAGAGCCGCGCGCGCAGCGCCACCCCGCCGACCAGGGAGCCCAGGTTGAGGTTGAAGCCGTAGCTCGCCACGGCGATGGCCCAAGTCCGCATCACCGGCAGGCCATGCCGGGTGTGATGCCGTCCGGTGAGATCGAAGCAGCCGTACAACGCGTGGCTGGCCAGCGCCAGGATCGAGGCCTCCAGGAGAACGGTGCCGGGATAGCGCTTGAGCGCCGCCCAGGCGCCGGCCCAGTCCACCTTGTGTGCATGCGAGATGAGCATGGCCAGCACCAGAAGCCCGAGTGCAGGTACCGCCCAGCGGCGTACCGTGGGCCACAGCCGTGCCCAGCGGGATGGATGCGCGGGCGCGCCTAAGCCCTTCGTCGTGTGTTCCGCGGTGCGGGAGGAAGAGCGGTCGATCAGCACGGGCGCCTCGGTATCTTGCATCGCCTCATGGTGGGCATGGCGCATCTCGCCCGACGTCGGCGCCGGACATCGGCCGCTGTAGGCGGCCCGGAGGCGCCCGCAGAAGCTGGCCCGGATCCTGCTTGGAGAAAGCGGTCTCCTCGCAGCACCCTTGCTGCGACTTCGCCCGGCGGCTTTTGGGCCGACCGGGCTTTTTCATGGGCGGTCGGCCGGCGTGAAGGCAAGGCGGTGCCGACAGTGGTTCCACCCGTCGGCACGCGGGGGATCTCAGGAGCGTGGAGCGACCTTGTCCAGCGCCTGCAACAGCGTGCGGCGGTCGTCCGCAGCGCGGCGGGCCAGGGCGGCGACCTCCTGATGCTCGGCCGTCTCTGCCGAGTCGGTGAACACGCGCACCTGCTCTTCCAGCAGTGCCCGGACGGTGCGCACCATGTCGCGGTCGAAGGTGGCGCCCTTGCTCTCTGCGACCCGGTCGACCAGGCGACGCGAGACTTCCGACATGTCCAGCGGCAGGTTGGTCTTGTGGCGCTCGGCGTAGTCCGTCATGTCGCGGTAGAGCGCGTCGGACTTCTTCTCCAGCGATGCGGCCCACTCGCGCAGGGCCGGCTTCTGGAAGCGCCGCTGGCCCAGCTTGCCGATCTCGCGGTCGCGCACGATGAGTCCGCCGGCGGAGCGCAGGAACACGCGGTCGCCATTGCTCATGTCGCCACGCAGCGTGGCCTCGTCAGGGTCCTTGCTGTTGGGCTGGGCATGAGCCAGCGGCATGGTCAGGGCCGTGCAGCCGGCAAGCAGGGCCGACATCAGCAGCCGGCGTCCGCGCTGGTGACCGATGGGAAGCAAAGAGGTGGAAGACTGGCGCATGGAATCGATGAAGTGAGGTCGCATTGCGTCCAAGCATCGCCCCCGCCGATGCGGCATCACCTGAGCCTTCTCGCCCAAGATGCGTAGGACCGTCCAGCATGAGTCCGGTGATCATGTCCGACGTGTGGCCTGTGCGGCCGTGCCTGCCCCTGGCGATGGGCGATTCCGGGTCCCTCAGGGCGGCGACGCCGCCGCCTGCCGTCCGAGCCACTCGCGGAACGCCCGCAGCGGCGGATAGCGCAACTGACTGCTGGCGCAGGCGAGGTAGTAGCTGCCGGCGCTGCCGCAGCGCAGATCGACGGCCGGCACCAGCTCGCCGCGGTCGAGCTCCGAGCGGACCAGGAACTCGGGCAGCAGGGCCACGCCCAGCCCCGCCGAAGCGGCCTGGGTCACGGTGGCGAACTGGTCGATGCGGGTGCCCGCCTCGTCGCCGGGCGCAAGGCCTTGCGCGGCGAACCAGTCCGCCCAGGCCAGGGGACGCGAGTTCAGGTGCAGCAGCGGCGCGGCCCGCAAGTCGGCCGCTGCCGCAAAGCCGTAGTGCGCCTTGAGGGCGGGCGAGCAGGCCGGCACGACGGTCTCGCCGAACAGCAGATCGAGTTCGGCCTGCGGCCACTGCGCATGCCCGTAGTGGATCGCCGCATGCACGCCCTCCGCGTCCAGGTCGAAAGGGTCGAGCCGCGTCACCAGGTTGAGCGTGATGCCGGGGTTGGCGCGCATGAAGTCGGGCAGCATCGGGGCCAGCCAGCGCGTGCCCACGGTCGGCAGGATGGCCAGGGTCAGGGTGCCGGCCCCCGGGTCGGCTCGCAGTTGCAGCGTGGCATTGCCGATGGTCCGCAGCGCCTCGCGGATCTCCAGGGCGTACATCTCGCCGGCGGGCGTGAGCCGCACCGTCTGGCGGTCGCGCGTGAAGAGCTCCACGCCCACGGCGTCTTCGAGCGCGCGGATCTGGCGGCTGATGGCGCTCTGGGTCAGATGGAGCTCGTGCGCCGCCGCGGTGAACTTCTGCAGGCGCGCGCAGGCTTCGAAGGCCACCAGCAGGCCCATCGATGGAAGATATTTACGGGAATTCATGAGCGCGCGTGACCGATGGGCGGGATGCGGGCCAGCCATCGGCTCGTCTGCCGAGCGGCCGCAAGAAAAGCGCGACGCCTGCAGGCATCGCCGGGATCATTCTCAAACGGAATGACCATCTTCCAAAACATTGATTGACGTCAAGGTGCGGTTTTCAAGACCATGCGCCCCCGACCTGCCCGCACGCCGCGGCGCCATGCCCCGCATGACGCGCCGCGGCCGACGGGGCTTCCGCCCCGCCGATGGGGCCCGAACACGGAGACTCCCTCTTTTGACCCGCATCCTCTCGCGCAAGCATTTCCTGGGCGCTGCTGCCCTGGCCGCCACCACCCTTCTGCTGCCCACCTGGGCCCAGGCGCAGGCGGGCGGCTACCCCGCCCGGCCGATCCGCCTCGTGGTGCCCTTCGCGCCCGGCGGCAACACCGACATCCTGGCCCGCATGGTGGGCCAGGGCCTGACCGAAAGCCTGGGCCAACCTGTGGTCGTGGACAACGTGTCGGGGGCCAATGGCTCCATCGGTGCCAGCCGCGTCGCCACGTCCGCGGCCGATGGCTACACGCTGCTGTTCGGCACCGCCGGCACGCAGGCCATCAACCAGAGCCTGTACAAGAACCTGAGCGAGAAGAACCTCGACGACTACGAGTACGTCGCCATGGTCACCTCCATCCCCAACGTGCTGGTCGTCAGCGACAGCAAGGGCGCACCGAAGACCGTAGCCGAGCTGGCGGCCAGCGAGAAAGGAAGGCGCGAAGGCCTGAACTACGGCTCGCCGGGCACCGGCTCCACCGTGCACCTGTCCGGCGAACTCTTCAAGACCGCCACCAAGCTCAACCTCGTGCATGTGCCCTACAAGGGCAGCTCCCTGGCCCTTACCGACCTCTTGGGCGGGCAGATCGACTTCATCTTCGAGAACGTGACGCCGGCGCTGCCCTTCATCCAGGGCGGCAAGCTGCGCGCCCTGGCCGTGACCTCGGCCGAGCGCATTCCCGTGCTGCCCAACGTGCCCACGATGAAGGAGCTGGGCTATGCCAACTTCGTGACCGCGACCTGGAACGGCGTGCTGGCCCCCAAGGGCACGCCGGCCGCCATCGTCAAGCGCCTGGAAGAGGCCACGCTCAAGGTCGCGGCCAGCCCCGAGTTCAAGGAGCGCGTCACCGCCCTGGGCGGCGAGGTGAAGCCGCTGGCCGGTCCGGCCTTCCGCGACTTCGCCCGCAGCGAGTACCGCCACTGGGGCGCCATCATCAAGGACGCCGGCGTTCCCCGGCAGTGAGCCGCGCCGCCCACCCCGCTTTGCAGGACGACGCCGACGCATGACGACGCTCACCGACACCCTGGCCGCCATCGTGGGCCCCGCCCATGTGCTCACCGGCGCCGATCTCGACAGCTATGAACAGGACTGGCGCGGCCGCGTGCGGGGCCGTGCCCTGTGCGTGGTGCGCCCCGCCACGGCGGACGAAGTGGCGCGCGTGGTGCGTGCCTGCGCCGCCGCCGGCACCAGCCTCGTGCCGCAGGGCGGCAACACCGGCCTGGTGGCGGGCTCTACGCCCGACGCCACCGGCACGCAGGTGGTGCTGAGTCTGCGTCGCATGAATGCCGTGCGGGCCATCGATCCGCAGAACATGACCTTCACCGTCGAGGCGGGCTGCATCCTGCAGACGCTGCAGCAGGTGGCAGACGAGGCCGGCTTCCTGTTTCCGCTGAGCCTGGGCGCCGAAGGCAGCTGCACCATCGGCGGCAACCTGGCCACCAATGCGGGCGGCACGCAGGTGGTGCGCTACGGCAATGCCCGCGAACTGTGCCTGGGCCTGGAGGTGGTCACCGCGCAGGGCGCGCTGTGGGATGGCCTCTCTGGCTTGCGCAAGGACAACACCGGCTACGACCTGCGCGACCTCTTCATCGGCAGCGAGGGCACCCTGGGCATCATCACCGCGGCCACGCTCAAGCTGCATCCGCGGCCTGCCGCGCAGCTCACGGCCTGGGTGGCGCTGGCGTCGCTCGAAGACGCCACGGCGCTGCTGGGCCTGGCGCACCGGCACCTGGCGGCCGGGCTCACGGGCTTCGAGGTGATGAACCAGTTCGCGCTCGGCCTGGTCGACCGGCACTATCCGCAACTGCGCGTGCCGATGTGGCGCGAGCATGCCTGGTGCGTGCTCATCGAGCTGTCGGACAACGAGTCCGAGGACCATGCGCGCGCGCAGTTCGAAGGCCTGCTCGAGACCGCCTTCGAGCAGGGCCTGGCGGCCGACGCCATCGTGGCCGAGAGCCTCAAGCAGGCCCACGACCTCTGGCACATCCGCGAGAGCATCACGCTCGCGCAGGCGGAGGAGGGCGTCAACGTCAAGCACGACATCTCGATCCCGGTGTCGCGCATCCCCGACTTCGTGTGCGAGGCCGATGCCGCGCTGGCTGCCGGCGTGCCCGGCGTGCGCTTCGTCAACTTCGGCCACCTGGGCGACGGCAACCTGCACTACAACATCCAGGCGCCCGCCGAGGGCGACGCCCGGGCCTTCGTGGCCGCGCACGAGGCGACGATCAGCACCATCGTCTACGACACCGTCAGCCGCTTCGGCGGCTCGATCTCGGCCGAGCATGGCGTGGGCGAGCTCAAGCGCGAGAAGCTGCCCCACCACAAGTCGCCCGTGGCGCTGCAGCTGATGCAGGCCATCAAGCAGGCGCTCGATCCGCAGCAGCTGCTCAACCCGGGCCGCGTGCTGGCCCGCACGCCCTGAGGGCTTGCGCCCTCCGCATTTCCGCATTCCCCGCTTTCCAGACGCTTCCACCATGTCCTCCTTCGTCAGTCCGGACCAGGTCCGCGACCGCTTCTCGCAGTCCATGTCGGCCATGTACAAGACCGAGGTGCCGCAGTACGGCGCCCTGCTCGAACTCGTGGCGCAGATCAACCAGGCCACGCTCGACGCGCAGCCCGCGCTGCGGCAGTCGCTCACGGAGGCCGGCGAGCTGCACCGCCTCGACGTGGAGCGCCACGGCGCCATCCGCCTGGGCACGCCCGAGGAGCTGGCGACCATGCGGCGCATCTTCCGCGTGATGGGCATGTTCCCGGTCGGCTACTACGACCTCTCCGTCGCCGGCGTGCCCGTGCATGCGACCGCCTTCCGGCCCGTGAGCGACGAGGCACTGCGGCTCAACCCCTTCCGTGTGTTCACCTCGCTGCTGCGGCTGGAGCTCATCGCCGACGCGGGCCTGCGCGCGCAGGCGCGCGACATCCTCGCGAAGCGCCGCATCTTCACGGACGAGGCCCTGGCACTCACGGCGCGCTTCGAGTCCGAGGGCGGGCTGAGCGAAGCGCAGGCCGATGCCTTCGTGCGCGAGGTGACCGAGACCTTCCGCTGGCACAGCGAGGCCACCGTGAGCCTCGACACCTACCGCCAGCTGCATGCCGCGCACCGCCTGGTGGCGGACGTGGTGTCGTTCAAGGGCCCGCACATCAACCATCTGACGCCGCGCACGCTCGACATCGATGCGGCCCAGGCCGAGATGCCGCGCCGCGGCCTGGCCGCCAAGGACGTGGTCGAAGGTCCGCCGCGCCGCCGCCATCCCATCCTGCTGCGGCAGACCAGCTTCAAGGCGCTGGAAGAGACCATCGTCTTCACGCAGGGCGGCGACGCCGGCTCGCACACCGCCCGCTTCGGCGAGATCGAGCAGCGCGGCATGGCGCTCACCCGCAAGGGCCGCGCGCTCTATGACCAGCTGCTGGCCCAGGTGCGGTCGATGGAAGGGGCCGGCAGCGCCGCGGCCGACTACGGCCAACGGCTGGCCGCGGCCTTCGCGGACTTCCCGGACGAGCCGGAGGTGCTGCTGGACCAGGCGCTGGCCTTCTTCCGTCATCACGTGGCGGACGAGGCCGGCTTTGCCGCGCGCGCGGCGAGCGGCGCGCCCTTCGACCTGGCCGCCCTGCGCCGCGACGGCATCGTGGGGGCGCGGCCCATCGTCTACGAAGACTTCCTGCCCGTGAGTGCGGCCGGCATCTTCCAGTCCAACCTGGGCGGGGAAGAGCAGAAGAGCTACGCCGCCAATGCGGCCCAGGCCGCCTTCGAGCAGGCCCTGGGCGCGCCGGTCGCCGACGAGATCGCGCTGTACGAAGCGAGCCAGGCCGCCTCGGTGGAGGCGCTGCGGGTCCGCTACGCGGAACTGGCGGGCGACGGCGCACGCTGAGCCCGGCGCCGATCGGTTGATGGCCGACGCCGGCCTATCGGGGGGCGTGGCGTCGGCGCTGCCCCTGCTCTCGGGCGGCGGCGGGGCCCGACAGGTCATTCGGCGGACTTCATGTACCGCTGCAAGGTGCGCGGATGCACGCCCATGCGCTGCGCGACCTGTTCCAGGGGCTCGTGCTGCAGCTCGAGCAGCAGCGCGTCGAGCTGATCGTCGGAGAGGGCGCGAGGCCGGCCGACGTGGCTGCCGCGGC
>NZ_JACBFY010000006.1 GCF_021401245.1 Pseudacidovorax sp. NFM-22 | reverse complement strand
ACACGCTTTTTTCTAAAAGCGCAACTTCTTTTTTCCAGAAGCTGCCGTCATTCTCTCAAACCCCTCACCAGCCAAACTCACAACAAAGATGCGTGTCAGTCAGCGAGCCCGCCAGTATACGAGGGTTTTCGGCTGGGAAGCAAGCTGCTGACAAAATTCTTTGTCCCGCCTGTCAGGGCGCCAAGCTGAGTGACGCCCCCGCGTCGGGAACTCGCTGAAGAGATTCATGCGTGGAGTCACGTTGCTCGGCAACTGCGGCTCGCACGCGGGTTCTCATGTGAGAGATGAAGGCTGCTGCCGAAGCGCCCACCACCCTTCGTCCACGCGGCGGCTCTTCCCGATGCACCGAGCAGCTATCGCCGCTTGCGGCTCCGGAAGGCGATCACCTCGCCCATGATGCCGCGTCGGAATGCGAGAACGCAGACCATGAAGATCAGGCCGGTCACGATCGTCACGGACTCTCCGAGGGTGCTGAACCAGTCAACCTTTGTCACCGACGCAAGAAGATTGCCCAACTCACCGATCTTGTTCTCCAGCGCCACCACCACCGTGGCGCCGACCAACGGGCCCGACAACGTGCCCAGGCCGCCCAGCAGCGTCATCAGAATGACGGAGCCCGACGAGGACCAGTGCACATCCGTCAGCGTGGCAAAGCCGAGGACGACCGTCTTGAGTGCGCCGGCCAGCCCCGAGAGCGCCGCGGAGATCACGAAGGCCACCAGCTTCACACGGCCGACGTCATAACCAAGGGAAAGCGCCCTCGCCTCGTTCTCCTTGATCCCCTTGAGCAGTTGGCCGAACGGCGAGTGCACCGTGCGCACGATCAGCGCGAACGCCAGGGCCACGACAACGAGTGCCACGTAATACATCGTCAGGTCGCTCTGCAGACTGAGGACGCCGAACAGCTTTCCGCGCGGCACGCCCTGCAGACCATCCTCGCCGCCGGTGAACGGGGCTTGCAGCGCGAAGAAGTAGACCATCTGGGCCAGCGCCAGCGTGATCATTGCGAAGTAGATCCCCTGCCGACGGATGGCCAGCATGCCGAAGACCCAGCCTAGCGCCGCGCCCACCGCCGTCCCAAGCAGTAACCCCAGTTCGGGGGTCAGCCCCCAGACCTTGATCGCATGGCCGGCCACGTAGGCAGAGCCGCCCAGAAAGGCAGCGTGCCCGAACGACAGCAGGCCCGTATACCCCAGCAAGAGATTGAAAGCCGCGGCAAACAGCGCGAAGCACATGAGCTTCATCACGAAGACCGGGTAGGCGCCCAGCCACGGAGCGGCCACCAACGCCGCCAGCAAGAGGCCATAGCCCAAGGTGGATCTGGAGTTCATTGCGAGCGACACCTTTGCTACTTTTCCTTGCCGAACAGGCCTGCGGGACGCAGCAGCAGCACCACGACCATGATCACGAACACCACAGTGGAGGAGGCCTCGGGATAGAAGACCTTCGTCAAGCCTTCGATGACGCCCAAGCCGAGTCCGGTGAGGATTGCGCCCATGATCGAGCCCATCCCGCCGATGACCACCACGGCAAAGACCACGATGATCAGGTTCTGCCCCATCAGCGGAGACACCTGGATGACGGGTGCCGCCAGGACACCCGCGAACGCGGCCAGCGCGACACCAAAGCCGTAGGTGAGCGTGATCATCAACGGCACGTTGACGCCAAAGGCCTCGACCAACCTCGGGTTCTCGGTACCCGCCCGTAGGTAGGCGCCCAGACGGGTCTTCTCGATCACGAACCAGGTGGCCAGGCACACCACGAGCGAAGCCACGACGACCCAGGCCCGATAGTTGGGCAGGATCATGAAGCCCAGGTTGGTGGCACCGGACAGCTGATCCGGCGCGTCGTACTGCAGACCGGAGACGCCGTAGAAGGACCGAACGACACCTTCCACCAGCAGCGTGAGTCCCAAAGTCAGCAGCAATCCATAGAGATGGTCGAGCTTGTAGATCCAGCGCAGCAGCAGCCGCTCGATGACGACGCCCAGCAGCCCGACGATCAACGGCGCCAGGATCAGCATCCACCAGTAGCCGATGCCGAAGTAGTTCATCGCCGCCCAACTCAGGACGGCGCCGAGCATGAACAGCGCACCATGGGCGAAGTTGATGACGTTGAGCAACCCGAAGATCACGGCAAGGCCGAGGCTCAGGATCGCATAGAACGATCCATTGACGAGCCCCAGCAACAGCTGGCTCAGCAAGGCAGGAAGGGAAACGGTCATGTCATGGCGCTGGAAGAGACTGCCGACCGGGCCCGCACGCGCGACCCGGCACAAGAAACCGGCCGGACGAACTGAAGATTCAGCCGCCCGCGTCCATCACTTCCAGAGAGCGCACTTGCTCTCGGCCTTGGTGGTGAAGACCTGATCGCCCGGCAGCGTCTTGACGACCTTGAGGTAGTCCCATGGCCGCTTCGATTCCGAGGGCTTCTTGGCCTCGACCAGGTACATGTCATGCACGAAGCGGCCATCGGCGCGGATCTGGCCCTTGGCGTAGAAGTCGCTGATGGGCATCTTCTTGAGTTGCTCCATCACCTTGTCCGAGTCGGTGGTCTTGGCAGCCTCGACAGCCTTGAGGTACGTCATCGTCGCCGAATAGTCGGCCGCCTGGATGTCCGTGGGCATGCGCTTGGTCTTGTCGAAGAAGCGCTGCGCCCACTTGCGGGAGTCGTCGTTCATGTCCCAGTACCAGCTGGTGGTGTGAAGCAGGCCCTCGGTGTTCTTGAGGCCTAGGCTGTGGATGTCGGACAGGAAGACCAGCAGACCCGCCGTCTTCATCGTCTTGTCGATGCCGAATTCCTTGGCGGCCTTGATGGAGTTGATGGTGTCGCCTCCCGCGTTGGCAAGGCCCAGGATCTGCGCCTTGGAGTTCTGCGCCTGCAGCAGGAAGGACGAGAAGTCGCTGGCGTTGAGCGGCGTGCGCACGGAGCCGACCACGGTACCGCCCTTCTCCTTGATGACCTTGGTGGTGTCCGCCTCGAGCGCGTGGCCGAATGCATAGTCGGCCGTCAGGAAGAACCAGCTCTTGCCACCCTGGTCGACCACCGCTGCGCCGGTGCCCTTGGCCAGCGCGACCGTGTCGTAGGCGTAGTGCACCGTGTAGGGCGTGCACTGCTCGTTGGTGAGGGCGGACGTCGCCGCGCCGTTGTTGAAGTACACCCGCTTCTTCTCGGCCGCCACCTTGGCCGTGGCGAGCGCCGTGCCCGAGTTGGTACCACCGAAGACCATGGTCACGCCCGCGGTGTCGATCCACTCGCGCGCCTTGGATGCGGCGATGTCCGCCTTGTTCTGGTGATCCGCAGTCAGCAGCTCGATCGGCTGGCCAAGTGCCTTGCCGCCGAAATCGTCGATGGCCATCTGGATCGCCGTCGCCCCGCCCTTGCCTTCCACGTCCGAGTAAAGGCTGGACATGTCGGTAACGAGGCCGATCTTGACCTTTTCCTGCGCGAGCACCGGTGCGGCAAGGCCCAGCGCCAGGACAGCCGTCGCAACACGGGTAAGGGTGATCTTCATGGTGTGTCTCCTAGGGATGAAATCGGAACGCGTGTGGGGTGCATCACACGCCGAGCAACTCGTTGAGCAGCGGCATCTTGGCGTCGAGCTGCGCCGCATCGAAGGACTCGACGACGCAGCCGTGCTCCATGACATAGAAGCGGTCGGCCAGCGGCGCCGCGAAGCGGAAGTTCTGTTCGACCATGAGCACCGTATAACCCTTGGCGCGCAGCGTGGTGATCATGCGGGCGAGGGCCTGCACGATGACGGGGGCCAGGCCTTCCGAGATCTCGTCAAGCAGCAGCAGCCGGGCCCCCGTGCGCAGGATGCGCGCGACGGCCAGCATCTGCTGCTCGCCGCCAGACAGGCGTGTCCCCTGGCTATGGCGTCGCTCCGCGAGGTTGGGGAACATGGCGTAGATCTCGTCCACCGACATGCCGGCGCCCACCCCTTTGAGTGGGGGCGGCAGCAGGAGGTTTTCCTCCGCCGACAGGCTGGCGAAGATGCCCCGCTCCTCGGGGCAGTAGCCGATGCCATGGTGGGCGATGCGGTGCGTGGACAGTCCGATCGTCTCCTGTCCGCCGACGCGGATGCTGCCCTTGCGGGCGCCTGTCAGGCCCATGATGGCGCGCAACGTGGAGGTGCGGCCGGCACCATTGCGGCCCAGCAAGGTGACGACCTCACCAGGGTTCACATGAAGGTCCACGCCATGCAGCACATGCGACTCGCCATACCAGGCATGCAGGCCTTCGATGGCCAATGCGGGCGTGGTCATGAACGCTCCTTCGCGGCTGCGCAGGCTGCAGCCGGATCACGTACCCAACCCGCGTCAGGCAACGAGGACTCGCGCATTCAATGGGCTCCTTGCAACTGGCCGTCGGTGGTGCCCATGTAGGCTTCCATGACCTGGGGATTGCGGGACACGGCGGAATAAGGTCCTTCGGCCAGAACGGCACCGCGCTGAAGCACGGTGATGGTGTCGGCGATGGTCGAGACCACGCTCATGTTGTGTTCCACCATCAGGATGGTGCGCCCGGCGGACACGCGCTTGATCAACTCGGCCACGCGATGCACGTCCTCATGGCCCATGCCCTGGGTGGGTTCGTCCAGCAGCATCAACTCAGGCTCCATGGCCAGCGTGGTCGCGATCTCGAGGGCACGCTTGCGCCCATAGGGAAGGTTCACCGCCAGGTCGTCCGCCATGGCCTCCAGGCCGACCTCGGCCAGGAGCTCACGTGCCCGGGCATTCAGTGGGACGAGCGTGCGGTCGCTCTTCCAGAAGTGGAAGGAGGTCCCAAGCGCCCGTTGCAGGGCGAGCCGCACGTTCTCCAGCACGGTCAGGTGCGGGAAGACCGCCGAGATCTGGAAGGAACGGATGATGCCCCGGCGTGCGATCTGCGCGGGCCGCTCGCGGGTGATGTCGAGCCCGTTGAACAGGATCGTGCCCGACGTCGGCTCCAGGAACTTGGTGAGCAGGTTGAAGCAGGTGGTCTTGCCGGCACCGTTGGGGCCGATCAGTGCATGGATCGCGCCCCGTTGGACCCGGAGGTCGACCTTGCTGACCGCAGTGAAGCCCTTGAACTCCTTGGTGAGCTGCCGCGTCTCGAGAATGATGTCGCTCATCGGCGGGCCTCCTGCCGCTGCGCATCGAATCTTGGGGTCATGCGTCTCCGTCGTTGTCGTGCCAGGGGAGCCTGCATCGCAAGCCTCGAACGTTGGCGCATTGTTGGCAGCGGCTCCCTCGGCTGCTACTGGGGCAAATGCGGATGCTGCAGTGCAATGCGCGAAAAGCGCCGCAGCGCGGGTCCAGACCATTCCTTGGGAGCCACGGCCACGCCGACGGGTGAGCAGTTCCACGCCGCGCATGCGACAACGCCCGCCGGCGTGTCTGCCGGCGGGCGTTGTCTTGTTCGTTTCGCGGAACGCGGCGCGGCCGACGGGCCCCGCCGCGTGGTCAGTGGGCGCCTGCCGCGGCGTCGCTTCCTGCTGCGCCCCTGGCGGGCCGCGCGATCCAGATGATCGGGATCAGCAGGATGAAGAGCACCGCCGACGCATAGAACAGATCCGCCGTGGCCAGCATGAAGGACTGCTGGTCCGCCAGCCGGTTGATCTGCGCCAGCGCCTGCTCGGCGCTGAAACCGGCATTGCCGAACATCGACAGGGTGGCACTCGCGGCGGGGCTGCTCGGATTGACGGCTTCGGCCAGTTGCGCATGGTGCAGCGCCGCGCGGTTCTCCCACAGCGTGGTCGAGATCGAGGTGCCCATCGCGCCTGCCGTGATGCGCGCAAAGTTCGACAGCCCCGACGCCGCCGGAATGCGCTCCGGAGGCAATCCGGACAGCGTGATGGTCACCAGCGGGATGAAGAAGAAGGCCATCGCGATGCCCTGGATGAGCGTCGGGATCATGATCGTCTCGAAGTCCGTCTGCGTGGTGAAGTGCGAGCGCATCCACACCACCAACGCGAACACGATGAAGGACATCGTCGCGTAGTAGCGCGGATCGACCTTGCCCACCGTGAGGCCGACCATGGGCGACAGCACGATGGCGAAC
This sequence comes from Pseudacidovorax sp. NFM-22, assembly GCF_021401245.1. GTDB lineage: Bacteria > Pseudomonadota > Gammaproteobacteria > Burkholderiales > Burkholderiaceae_C > Xenophilus. The sequence goes on along the minus strand of NZ_JACBFY010000006.1, from coordinate 538,947 downwards.
AGGCCGACCGGCGCCAGCACCATGCCTGCGCTCGTCGCCGTGTAGCCCATGTACTGCTGCAGCCACAAAGGCAGGATCACCACGTTTCCGAAGAAAAGACCATAGCCCACCGACGTGGCGAGTGCCCCCGACCAGAAGTTGCGGCGCTTGAAGAGCGACAGGTCGACCACCGGATGCTTCTCGGTCAACTCCCACACCAGGAAGAACGCAAAGCCCACGACCGCCACCACTGCCAGCGCGATGATCTCGCCGGAATGGAACCAGTCGAGCTCTTTGCCCTTGTCCAGCATCAGCTGCAGCGCGCCCACCCAGGCCACCAGCAGACCAAGGCCGATGACGTCGATGGGCACGTGCCGCGTGGGCGTCTCGCGCTTGCGGTAGATGCTCCAGGTGACCGACGCCGCCAACAGGCCGACTGGCACGTTGATGAAGAAGATCCAGGGCCACGAGATGTTGTCGGTGATCCAGCCGCCCAGCAGCGGCCCCATCACCGGCGCCACCAGCGTGGTGATGGACCACATCGCCATGGCCAGGCCCGCCTTGGCGCGCGGATAACTCGACAGCAACAGCGTCTGCGACAGCGGGATCATCGGCCCCGCCACGAAGCCCTGCAGCGCCCGGAAGGCGATCAGCATCGTCATGTTGGGGGCCATGCCGCACAGCCACGAGCTCAGCACGAACAGCAGCACGCTGGCCATGAACAGGCGGACCTGCCCGAAGCGCTGTGTCAGGAAGCCGGTGAGCGGCACGGCAATGGCATTGGCCACGCCAAAGCTGGTGATGACCCAGGTGCCCTGCGTCGGGCTGACGCCCAGGTCACCCGAGATGGCGGGCAGCGACACGTTCGCGATGGACGTGTCCAGCACATTCATGAAGGTGGCGGCCGACAGGGCAATGGTGCCCAGCACGCGCGCCGAGCCTTCCAGTGGCGCAATGGCGGCCGGGGCCGCCTTCGGCTCAGAAGCAGCCATGGATGAAATTCCTGGCGGCGATCAGAGCGGGCGCTGGGCGGCCGAAGCCTGCAGCGCGTGGCGGGCGCCACCCTCGGCGGCCTGGCTCGAAGGCGAAGCCACGGCCGGCTTGGCACCAGCCGGCGCCGGGCCGGCCGAAGCCGGGACCGGCCGCCCGAGGTTGGCCGCGATGATCCGCTGCACGGCCTTCTCGGCACCATCGTCCTGCCCGTTGTAGACCTGGGTGGACGCGAAGTCGGCGGCGCGCGGCGCATCGGCGAGCATCTTGCCGTTGCTATTGGCCACGTCGACTTCCGCGTCCATCGACAGGCCGACCCGCAGCGGGTTGGCCTTCAGTTCATTGACGTCCAGGCTGATGCGCACCGGCACGCGTTGCACCACCTTGATCCAGTTGCCGGTGGCGTTCTGCGCCGGCAGCAGCGCAAAGGCCGCGCCCGTGCCAACGCCAAGGCCGGCGACCTTGCCGTGGTAGACCACCTTCTTGCCGTACACGTCGGCCGTCAGCGTCACGGGCTGGTCGATGCGGATGCTGCGCAGCTGGCTTTCCTTGAAGTTGGCGTCGACCCACAACTGGCCCAGCGGCACGATGGACATGAGCGGGGCGCCCGGCGCCACGCGCTGGCCCAGTTGGACCGTGCGCTTGGCCACGTAGCCATCGACCGGCGCGGGCAGCGCGACGCGCTGCGTCGCCAGCCAGGCTTCGCGCACCTTCGCCGCGGCGGCCTGGACGCTGGGGTGTTCCTCGACCGTGGTGCCTTCGGTCAGCGACCGGTTGCTGGCCAGTTGCTCGCGGGCCGCCGCAACGCCCGCTTGTGCAGCCGCCAGCGCGCTGCGGGCGTTGGCGACTGCCGTCTCGGCATGGCTCAGCTCTTCCTTCGAGACCGCGCCATTGCCGGTGAGCGAGCGACGGCGCTGCAGGTCGTCCTGTGCACGGGCGACGTCGGCCTGGGCCTTCACCACGTCGGCCTGGCGCAGGTTGACCTGCGCGGCCAGCGAACCGTTGTTGACGTACAGCGTGCGCGCCTGCCGCACGGCCTGCCCCAGTGCGGCCTCCGCCTGGGAGAGCGCCACCTGGGCGTCGGCCGGGTCCAACTGCACCAGTGGCTGGCCCTGCTTGACGTAGTCGGTCTCGTCGGCCGCGATGCTCATCACCGTACCGGCCACCTGCGGCGTGATCTGGATGATGTTGCCCTGGACGTAGGCGTTGTCGGTGGATTCGTAATGGCTCGCGACCAGCCACTCGTAGGCGGCCCAGCCGGCGCCGGCCACCACCACCACCGCGGCCAGGGTCGTCAGCGCCTTGCGGCGACGGGTGTTGGGCGCCTTCTCGTCGGCGGCCTGGGAAGAAGAAGCAATGTTGTCGTTCATGGTCTGGCTCCTTGCGGACGTGCGGACGCTGCGTCTCAGCGCGCCGCGGCGGATTCGTTGAGGGCGGCCGTTTTCTCGGCCGCGGGGGCGTCGCCAGCCCAGCCGCCACCCAGCGCGCGAGCAAGCGAGGCCTGGGTATCGAGCGCCCGGGCCACGAGGTCCACCGCCTGGCGGCGCTGGGTGAGCACCGCCGTCTCGGCGGTGAGCACATTCAGGTACGTGCCCAGTCCTGCCTGATAGCGCTGCAGGGCGATGTGGTAGGCGTCCTCGGCGGCGCGTTGCGCATTGCCTTGCTCGACCTGTTGCCGGCCGATCGACCGCGCGCTGGCGACCTGGTCGGCGACCTCGTGCACGGCATCGATCACGGCCCCGTTGTAGCTTTCGATGGCCGCGTCGTGGTCGGCCGCCTTGCCACCCAGGTTGGCCCGCAGGCGCCCGCCCTCGAAGATGGGCAGGTGCAGCGCGGGCCCCACGCCCCATTGCAGGCTGCCCGACTTGACCAGCTTGTCGAATCCGATGGACTGCGTGCCGACGAAGGCGGTGAGATTGATGTTGGGATAGAACTGGGCGCGGGCGCCTTCCTCGTCGCGCGCCGCCGCCTCGACGCGCCAGCGCGCGGCCGCCACGTCAGGGCGGCGGGCCAGCAGGTCGGCGGGAATCTGCGTGGCGAGCGGCACCGCTTGCAGCGACGCCAGCGCGGGCGGCGTGAGACCACGGGTGGCGTCGGGCACGGCCACCAGCGCATCGAGTGCATGCCGGGCGTTCTCGATCTGCTCGTTCAGCACCTCGATCTGCTGACGTGCTTCGGGCAGCCCGCCTTCGCTCTGCCGCTGCTCCAGCTGGGTGTCCAGGCCGGCCGACACGCGATCACGCACCAGGCGCAGCGTCTCCTCGCGCTGGGCCAGCGTGCGGCGGGCGACATCGCGCTGCGCCTCCAGCCGCGCCCACTGGATGTAGCTGCGCGCCACATTGGTGGTCAGCAGGATGCGGGCCGCCTGCGCATCGGCCTGCGCGGCGCGTGCACTGCCGACCGCAGCCTGGATGGCCGCGCGGTTGCGGCCGAAGAAGTCGAGCTCCCAACTGCCATTGAGCTGCAGCGTGCCGTTTTCCTGCACCGTGCCGCCGAGCGCGCCATAGATGTAGTTCTCGCTGTAGCGCTGTCGCAGCACTTGCGCATCGCCGCTGAGCTGCGGTCGGCCGGCTGCTTCGGCCACGCCGGTCGCCGCGAGCGCCTTGGCGACGCGGGCCTGGGCCACCTGCAGGCTGGGGCTGGCCGCCAGGGCCTGCTGCTCAAGCGTGTCGAGTTGGGCATCGCCGAAGGCATGCCACCACTGCGCGTCGACCTGCGCGAAATCGTTGGCCGGCTGCGCGGTCGCCGGCACGCCCGCCTGCGCCGCATCCCGCATGTGGGCGTGGGAGGCGATGCCTGCGGTGTCGGCACAGCCCGCGGCCAGCAACGCAACCGCCAGGCCCACCGCCATCAGCGCCGGACGGCCCTCGCGGCCCTGGGTCGAAGAAAAAGTCATCGCGAAACTCCTTGGCCCGATGCCCGATGGCATGCGGCCTGCTTTCTCTGGGCGTTCCCCAGGATGCGGTTCAGGTAATCCTTGAGCTGCTCCCACTCCACCTGCGTGAAGCCGGCGAGCATCTCGTTGTGGACCCGGCTGAGCACGGCCGGTACCTTCTGGGCGGCACTCAGGCCTTCGGGCGTCAATTCGAGGTTGACGACCCGCCGGTCCTCCTGCGAGCGCACCCGGCGCACCAGCCCCTTGGCTTCGAGTCGATCCAGCAGGCGCGTCATGGCGCCGGTGTCCAGTTGGCACTCACGGGCCAGCTCGGCCACCGTGCCGGCGCTGCCCATGTGCAACTTGTGCAGTGGCACCCACTGCGGATAGGTCGGGCCGCCGGGCTCGACCAGTTCGCTTTCGACTGCCTGCGACACGCAGGTCAGGATGCGCTTCATCGCGTAGCCCAGGCTTTCCTCGGCGGTGTAGCTCTCGGCCCGATAGAAATCCACGGGCGGCGGCCCGGCGGTGCCGCCGGGCGGAGTGGTCTCTGATTTGGACATGGGCGGATATTATTTGCCTCGTCAAATATTGTCAAGGCTGATTCTGGGGCGGCAAGGTCTCGTTAGAATCCGCGCCGCCCGGCCACTGCGCCGCGATTGCCCCGCACTCCTGTGAAGAACGCCAAAAGCTCCCCCCGCTCGCTCGCCGGCCTGGCGCCCTTTCTTCGCCCCTACCGCCTCCAGATTGCGATGGCGGCTCTGTTCCTGGTCATGGCGGCGGTCACGACCCTGGTGTTTCCCATCGCGCTTCGCGGCCTGATCGACGCCGGTCTCGCACCCAAGGCACCCGGCGATCAGGTGATGGCCCTGCGCGAGCACTTCCTGGCCCTGTTCGGCGTGGCGATCGCGCTGGGGCTGTTCTCTGCCGCGCGCTTCTACACGGTGAGCTGGCTGGGCGAGCGCATCACGGCCGACGTGCGCACCGCCGTCTACGGCCGCGTGCTGCACCAGAGCCCGCAGTTCTTCGAGACCACCCAGACCGGCGAGGTGCTGTCGCGCCTCACGGGCGACACGACGCTGGTCCAGACCGTGGTGGGCTCTTCTCTCAGCATGGGCTTGCGCAACGCGGTCATGGGCGTCGGCGCGCTGGCCATGCTGATCTGGACCAATCCCTGGCTGATGGCCCAGGTGGCGCTGGTGCTCGTGCTCGTCGTGCTGCCGGCCATGGCCTTCGGTCGCCGGGTCCGTCGGCTCTCCCGAGCCAGCCAGGACCGCGTGGCCGACGCCAGCGCCATCGCGGCCGAGGTGCTCAATGCCATTCCGGTGGTGCAAAGCTACACGGCCGAGACCCGCGAGGCCGAGCGCTTTGCCGGCTCCACCCAGGCGGCCTTCGAGACGGCCGTGCGGCGCACCAAGGCGCGGGCCGTGCTGGTCGCCTTCATCATCATTGCCACCTCGGCCGCCTTGCTCTGGGGCCTTTACGCCGGCACGCAGGCCGTGCTGCGGGGCGAGATCAGTCCCGGCCACATGGGCCAGACGGTGGTCTACGTGGTCATCCTGGCGAGCGCGCTGGCCGTGTTGGGCGAGGTCTACGGCGACCTGCTGCGCGCGGCCGGCGCCACGGAACGGCTGATGGAACTGCTGCACGCGCCCATCGCCATTTCGTCGCCGGAGGCCGCGCAGGCCGCGCCGCCCGCCTCCGCAGGCGCCCAGGTGGTGCTGGAGGATGTCGGCTTCCATTACCCCTCACGTCCGGGCACGGCGGCCCTGCGCCACTTCTCGCTCGACGTGGCGCCTGGCGAAACCGTGGCCCTGGTGGGCGAGAGCGGCGCGGGCAAGAGCACCGTGTTCCAGCTGCTGCTGCGCTTCTTCGATCCGCAGACCGGCGACATCCGGCTGGACGGTCAGTCGTTGCGTCGATTTGCGCTGGATGACCTTCGGGGACGCATCGGCCTGGTGCCGCAGGACGCCGTGATCTTCTCGACCACGGCGTTCGAGAACATCCGCTATGGCCGGCCGGAGGCGACGGAGGCCGAAGTCCGGCATGCGGCCCGCCTTGCGCACGCCGAGGGCTTCATCGACGCCCTGCCCGACGGCTTCCACACCTTCCTGGGCGAACGCGGCGTGCGTCTGTCGGGGGGGCAGAAGCAGCGTCTCTCGATTGCACGCGCCATCCTGAAGGCGCCGCCGCTGCTGCTGCTGGACGAGGCCACCTCGGCGCTCGATGCGGAAAGCGAACGGGTCGTTCAGGCCGCCCTCGAATCGGCAATGGAAGGTCGTACCACGCTGGTCATTGCCCACCGCCTTGCGACGGTGCAAAGGGCCGACCGCATCGTGGTGCTGGACCACGGCGCCATCGTCGAACAAGGCACCCATGCCGAATTGATCGCCCGCGGCGGCAGCTACGCCAAGCTGGCGGCGCTGCAGTTCACGGCCTGAGCCTGCGGCACCCGGTTTCGGGAACCGGCGCTTCGCGCCCGTGTGGCGTCACCCAGACACAATAAAGCCCGCACACGGCGGGCTGACTCATCGGTGGCGAGCGCGGTGCAGCAGCCTGGTCGGGCGACCGCGCATCGATCCACAAGCCTACTGCAAGGTTTCCTTGAGTGCAGGCGGCAGCGGCAGCGGCAACACCGCAATGCCTTCCTCCAGCAAAGCGGCGGTCTCCTCGGGCGTGGCCTGGCCACGGATTCCGCGCTCTTCCACCTCGCCGTGATGCATGCGCCGCGCTTCCTGCGCAAACCGGTCGCCCACGTCTTCGGTCCTGGCCAGCACCTCCCGGACGGCGCGCATCCAGCGGGCTTCCGGGGTCTGCTGCTGCGGCAGCGGGGGCTGCACTTCGGCCGGCAGCGCCTCGCGCCCGGCACCGAGGTTGAGACGCGGTGCGCTCAGGCCTTTGACAATGGCCTTGTCACCACAAAGCGGGCATTCGATCTGGCCACCGTCGCGCTGGGTCTCGAACTCCGCCTCGGAGCCGAACCAGCCCTCGAAACCGTGGCCATGGGCACAACGCAGATTCAGGACCTTCATGGCGCGGGATTATCCGCAGCCCGCCATTCCAGTGCCCAGTCGCCGGAAAGCACGTTCTGCATCCAGACCGAACAGGCCAGCGTCTTGGCATCCGTCACCGTGCCATCACGGCACCAGCCCAGCAGATCCGCGGGCGACGCCGTGAACACGTCGAGGAACTCGCCCTGGTCGAGCTTGCGATCGCCGGCACTCAGGCCCCGCGCGAAGTAGATGTGGATGACCTCCGTCGAGTAGGCCACGGCCAGGTGCATCACCCCGGCCTTGGCCCACTCGCGGGCGCGGTAGCCGGTTTCTTCCAGCAGTTCGCGCTGACCGCATACCAGCGGATCCTCGCCGGCGTCGAGCTTGCCGGCGGGGAACTCGACCATGACCTGGCCCACCGGGTATCGGAACTGGCGCTCGAGCACGACACGTCCGTCATCCAGCAGCGGAATGACCACCACCGCGCCCGGGTGGATGACGTACTCGCGCGTCGCCGTCCCGCCGTCGGGCAGCGCGACCGTGTCGCGGTAGGCGCGCAGGAACCGCCCCTCGAACAGCCGCTCCGACGCGACCTTCTTTTCTTCCAGGTGGGCGATGTCAGCGGTCACGGTTCAGTTTCCTTTGCGTTTGAGGAGGTAGCACCAGATGAAGCCTGGAAAGGCGAGCACCAGGAAGAAGGCGGCCGTCACCGCATAGAACTCCCAGCCCTGCGCCGCCACCATGCCCTGCTTGCCCTCGAAGAGCCTGCCGACCATGCCGGCCAGCAGATAGCACAGCACCAGTTCCCCCAGACGCACCGCGAGCGGCTTGACCGCCGTGCGCCAAGGCAGCACGGCGAACAGCCGCTCGTTCAGGAAAGGCAGGTTGGCCAGGACCAGCGCAACGCCGAGGACGACCCAGGCCGATGCGTTGCTGCCCACAGCGCGATCAGTTGCCCAGCGTGGCCACGATGGCCCGGGCGCACAGGGTCATCAAGCCGCCGGGCAGGATGCCCAGGATCAGGATCAGGGCGCCGTTGACCGACAGCACGGCCCGCACGTCGCGCGGCGCCGCCACGGTGGTGGCCGTCAGCGGTGCGTCGAAGTACATCACCTTCACCACGCGCAGGTAGTAGAAGGCGCCGATCAGCGACATGATCACGGCGAACACCGCCAGACCGATGTACACGCCCTGCCCCGAAGCCAGCAGCGCCTGCAGCACCGCCAGCTTGGCATAGAAGCCGACCAGCGGAGGAATGCCGGCCAGCGAGAACATCGCAATGGCCATCACGCCGGCATACAGCGGGCTGCGCTGGTTGAGACCGGCAAGGTCGGAAATCTCTTCGCTCTCGAAGCCTTCGCGAGCCAGCAGCAGGATGATGCCGAAGCTCGCCAGCGTGGTCAGCACATAGGTGATGATGTAGAACATCGACGCGCTGTACGCATACTGGGCGTTGAGCGTGTTGCCGTCGATCACACCGGCCACCAGGCCCAGCAGCACGAAGCCCATCTGCGCGATGGTCGAGTAGGCCAGCATGCGCTTGAGGTTGGTCTGTGCGACGGCGGCCAGGTTGCCCACCAGCAGCGAGGCCACGGCCAGCACGGCCAGCATCTGCTGCCAGTCGAAAGCCAGCGGCAGCATGCCTTCCACCAGCAGACGGATGACGATGGCGAAGGCGGCCAGCTCGGGGGCGGCGCCGATCAGCAGCGTCACGGCCGTCGGGGCGCCGTGGTAGACGTCCGGCAGCCACATGTGGAAGGGCGCTGCACCCAGCTTGAAGGCCAGGCCGGCCACGATGAACACCAGGCCGAACACCAGCACCTGGTGGTTCACCTTGCTGCTGGCGATGCTCTTGAAGACCTCGTTGACGTCCAGCGAGCCGGTGGCGCCGTACATCATCGACATGCCATAGAGCAGGAAGCCGCTGGCCATGGCGCCGAGCACGAAATACTTCATGGCGGCTTCGCTGGCCGTCGCATGGTCGCGGCGCAGGGCCACCAGCGCATAACTGGACAGCGTGAGCAGTTCCAGGCCCAAGTAGATCATCAGGAAGTTGCTGCCCGAGATCATGACGAACATGCCCAGCAGCGAAAACAGGCTGAGCGTGAACATCTCGCCGCCGCGCAGCATCTGGCGGTCGGCCGCGTAGGGACGGCCATAGACCAGCGTGACCATCAGCGCCACGGCCGAGAAGCACTTGAGCCAGTTGCCCATCGGGTCGCTCACCACCATGCCGCCGAAGCCGTGGAAGGTGTGGCCGGCGACGGCGTTCATGCCGGTCAGCAGCGCCGTCGCGGCCAGCGTGAGCATCGTGAGCCAATGGGTGGCGGTGCGGTGCGTGCTGCTGACGCGCAGGTCGAACAGCGTGATGACACAGGCCATCACCAGCAGCAGGATCTCGGGGTAGACAGCCACCCAGCTGAGTTTGTCGATCATCTTGTTCTCTTGTCTGCGTGGACTCTGGTCAGGGCAGCTTGGAGGCGGCCACGTGGCGCAGCAGCTCGGCCACGGAAGCGTCCATCACGTCGGTGAAGGGCTTGGGATCCAGGCCCATCCACAGCACGGCCACGGCCAGCACGGCGAGCATGAAGAACTCGCGGCCATTGATGTCCGTCAGTTCCTTCACATGGTCGTTGCCGATGGGGCCCAGGTACACGCGCTTGTACATCCACAGGGTGTAGGCGGCGCCGAAGATCAACGCGGTCGCAGCCATCAGGCCGATCCAGAAGTTGGCCTTCACGGCCCCCAGGATCACCATCCACTCGCCCACGAAGCCGGCGGTGGCAGGTAGGCCGCAGTTGGCCATGGCGAACAGCAGCGCGAACGCGGCGAACTTGGGCATGACGTTGACCACGCCGCCGTAGTCGGCGATCTGGCGCGAGTGCATGCGGTCGTACAGCACGCCGATGGACAGGAACATCGCGCCCGACACGAAGCCGTGGGCGATCATCTGCACGATGCCGCCAGCCACGCCGAGCGGATTGAAGATGAAGAAGCCCAGCGTCACGAAGCCCATGTGGGCGACCGACGAATAAGCCACCAGCTTCTTCATGTCGCGCTGGACCATGGCCACCAGGCCCACGTAGATCACCGCCACGATCGACAGCGCGATCATCAGCCAGGCCCATTCACGGGCAGCGTCGGGCGCGATCGGCATGGAGAAGCGCAGGAAGCCGTAAGCGCCCAGCTTCAGCATGATGGCGGCCAGCACGGCAGAGCCGCCGGTAGGCGCCTCGACGTGCACGTCGGGCAGCCAGGTGTGCACGGGCCACATCGGCACCTTCACTGCGAAGGCCGCGAAGAAGGCGAAGAAGATCAGCGTCTGCGCCGTCGCGCCCAGGGGCGTGCGGTGCCAGGTCGCGATGTCGAAGCTGCCGCCCGAGGCGCGGTACAGGTAGACCAGCGCCACCAGCATCAGCAGCGAACCGAGCAGCGTGTACAGGAAGAACTTGAAGGCCGCGTAGATCCGGTTCGGACCACCCCAGATACCGATGATCAGGTACATCGGGATCAGCGTGGCCTCGAAGAACACGTAGAACAGCATGCCGTCCAGCGCGGCGAACACGCCGATCATCAGGCCCGACAGGATCAGGAACGCGCCCATGTACTGGTTGACGCGCTCGGTGATCACCTCCCAGGCCGAGATCACGACGATCACCGTGATGAAGGCCGTGAGCAGCACGAACCACATCGACAGGCCATCGACGCCCAGGTGGTAGTTGATGTTGAAGCGCTCGATCCACGGCGCGCGCTCGACGAACTGCATCGCGGCGGTGCCGGTCTGGAAGCGCGTGTACACCGGAATGGTGACGAGGAAGCTCGCCACCGACCCGACGAGTGCCGCCCAGCGCACGAAGCGCGCCTGGTCGTCCCGCCCAAACGCCAGCAGCAAGGCGCCGATCACGATCGGCAGCCAGATGGCAAGGCTCAGCAAACCCATTTTTCTTGTTCTCCAGCCCGCGTCAGCGCTTGAACCAGACGAAGTACGTCATGAGAAGGAACACCCCCAGCAGCATCGCGAAGGCGTAGTGATAGATGTAACCGGACTGGATCCAGCGGATGGCGGCCGATATGCGGCCCACCAGCTTCCACGAGCCATTGACCAGCGCGCCATCGATGATGGCCTGGTCGCCACCCTTCCAGAGGCCGGTGCCCAGCGCACGGGCACCACGGGCCAGGATGTTCTCGTTGATCCAGTCGAGGTAGTACTTGTTCTCGAGCAGGCTGTAGATCGGCATGCAGGCGCGCTTGATGGCCGCCGGCAGCGCCGGGTTGACCATGTACATGTAGTACGACAAGGCGACGCCGGCGATGGCCAGCCACAACGGCAGGCTGGTCAGCGAATGCAGGGCCATGGCGACGGGGCCGTGGATGTCTTCGCGCAGCTCCGCCATGGCCGGGTGACGCACCGTGTCAACGAAGATCACGCCGTCGAAGAAGCTGTTCAGCATCGGCATCAGCGTGAAGAAGCCGATCACCACCGACGGGATCATCAGCAGCAGCAGCGGCACCGTCACCACCTTCGGCGACTCGTGCGGCTCGTGGTGGCCATGGCCGTGATGGTCACCGTGGCCGTGGGCATCACCGTGGTGCGCGTCCGGGTTCTGGTCGTAGCGCTCCTTGCCGTGGAAGACCAGGAAGTACAGGCGGAACGAGTAGAAGGCCGTGACGAACACGCCGGCGACCACCGAGAAGTAGGCGAAGCCCGCGGCCGGCAGATGGCTGGCATGCACCGCCTCGATGATGGCGTCCTTGGAATAGAAGCCCGAGAAGAACGGCGTGCCGATCAGCGCCAACGAGGCCAGCAGGAAGGTGATCCAGGTGATGGGCATGTACTTGCGCACGCCGCCCATCCAGCGGATGTCCTGGTTGTGGTGCATGCCCATGATCACCGAGCCGGCGCCGAGGAACAGCAGGGCCTTGAAGAAGGCGTGCGTCATCAGGTGGAACACGGCGACCGGGTAGGCCGAAACGCCCAGCGCCACGGTCATGTAGCCCAGTTGCGACAGCGTCGAGTAGGCCACCACACGCTTGATGTCGTTCTGGATGATGCCCAGGAAGCCCATGAACAGCGCCGTGATCGAACCGATCACCAGGATGAAGTTCAGGGCCGTGTCCGACAACTCGAACAGCGGCGACATGCGCGACACCATGAAGATGCCGGCGGTCACCATCGTGGCGGCGTGGATCAGTGCGGAGATGGGCGTCGGGCCTTCCATCGAATCCGGCAGCCAGACGTGCAGCGGGAACTGCGCGCTCTTGCCCATCGCGCCGATGAACAGGCAGATGCAGATCACGGTGATCAGCATCCAGTCGGTGCCCGGGAAGCCCATCTTGCCCAGCTCGCCCGACTTGGCAAAGATCTCGGTGTAGTTGAGCGTGCCCGTGTAGGCCGCGATCAGGCCGATGCCGAGGATGAAGCCGAAGTCACCCACGCGGTTGACCAGGAAGGCCTTCATGTTGGCGAAGATGGCCGTCGGCTTGTTGTACCAGAAGCCGATCAGCAGGTACGACACCAGGCCCACCGCTTCCCAGCCGAAGAACAGCTGCAGCAGGTTGTTGCTCATCACCAGCATCAGCATGGAGAAGGTGAAGAGCGAGATGTAGGCGAAGAAGCGGTTGTAGCCTTCGTCCTCTTCCATGTAGCCGATGGTGTAGATGTGCACCATCAGCGACACGAAGGTCACGACGCACATCATCATGGCGGTCAGGCTGTCGATCATGAAACCGACTTCCATCTTCAGGCCGCCGACCACCATCCATTCGTAGATGGTGGCGTTGAAGCGGGCGCCGTCGACGGCCACGCTATAAAGCGTCATGGCCGACAACGCGAAGGCGATGAACACGCCCAGAATGGTCAGCGAGTGCGAGGCGGCGCGGCCGATGCGGTTGCCGCCGAACTGCGTGCCGAGGATGCCGGCGAGCACGCAGCCAACGAGCGGTGCCAGCGGCACTGCCAGCAGGGTGGATGCAGACAAGGTCGTGGCCATCGTTATCCCTTCAGCGCGTCGAGTTCATCGACGTTGATGGTCGACTTGTTGCGGAACAGCAGCACCAGCAGTGCCAGACCGATGGCCGATTCGGCCGCTGCCACGGTGAGGATGAAGAACACGAAGATCTGTCCGTGCATGTCGCCCAGGTAGGAGGAGAAGGCGACGAAGTTCATGTTGACCGCCAGAAGCATCAGCTCGATGCACATCAGCAGCACGATGAGGTTCTTGCGGTTGAGGAAGATGCCGATGACGGCCAGCGCGAACAGGATGGCGCCGAGCGACAGGTAGTGGCCGAGGGTCAATGTCATCACTTGCTCTCCCCTTCCGCGGCGGCCGCGGCGGGTTGCGGGGCCTGGGTGGGCGCCACCTTGACCACCTGCAGGCGGTCGCTGGCCTTCACATGGATCTGGTCCTTCACATCCACGTAGCGCGTGTCCTTGCGGCGGCGTAGCGTCAAGGCGATGGCGGCGATCATGGCCACGACCAGGATCACGGCGGCGACCTGCACCGGGTAGACGTATTCGCTGTAGAGCAGCAGGCCCAGCGCCTTGGTGTTGGACACCTGGCCGGCGGCAGCCACGGCCTCGGCGGCCGGCGTCTGCAGGCGGAAGCCGCCCATCAGCACATAGGCCATCTCGAGGGCGATCACCACACCCACCAGCGCGGCCAGCGGAAAGTGCTTCCAGAAGTTCTGGCGCAGGTGGTCGACGTTGAGGTCGAGCATCATCACCACGAAGAGGAAGAGCACCATCACCGCGCCGAGGTACACCAGCACGAGCACGATGGCCAGGAACTCGGCCTTGAGCAGCAGCCACACGGCGGAGGCCTGCGAGAAGGCGAGCATCAGGTACAGCACCGCATGCACGGGGTTGCGGGCGGTCACGACCCGGAAGGCTGCAAACAACAGCACGACCGAGAACAGGTAGAAGAAGCCGGTCTTGGCGTCCATGGGTTTTTCTTTTCGCTTCGCCGGTTCAGCGGTACTTGGCGTCGGCCGCCTTGCTGGCCGCGATCTCTTGCTCGTAGCGGTCGCCCACTGCCAGCAGCATGTCCTTGGTGAAGTACAGGTCACCGCGCTTCTCGCCGTGGTACTCCAGGATGTGCGTCTCGACGATCGAATCGACCGGGCAGCTTTCTTCGCAGAAGCCGCAGAAGATGCACTTGGTCAGGTCGATGTCGTAGCGGGTGGTGCGGCGGGTGCCATCGTCGCGCACGGCGGACTCGATGGTGATGGCCACGGCGGGGCACACGGCCTCGCAGAGCTTGCAGGCGATGCAGCGCTCTTCGCCGTTCTCGTAGCGGCGCAGGGCGTGCAGGCCGCGGAAGCGCGGCGACAGGGGTGTCTTTTCTTCAGGGAACTGGACGGTCACCTTGCGGCGCAGCGCATAGCGCCCCGTCAGGGCCATGCCCTTGAACAGTTCCACGAGCATGAAGCTCTTGAAGAAGTCCTTGATCGAAAAAGGAGAAGCAGCGACGGCGGTCATTCGTGGTCCACCTTATTTCCAGATGTTCCAGGGCGTCTGCATCCAGCCGCCGACGATCAGCAGCCAGACCAGCGTGACGGGGATGAAGATCTTCCAGCCCAGGCGCATGATCTGGTCGTAGCGGAAGCGCGGGAAGGTGCCGCGGATCCAGATGAACAGCGACAGCACGAAGAAGGTCTTCAGGCCCAGCCAGATCCAGCCGGGGATGAAGGCCAGGAAGCCGACCGGGGGCAGCCAGCCGCCCAGGAACATGAGCACGGCCAGGATCGACACCAGCCACATGCTGGCGTACTCGGCCAGGAAGAAGATCGCGAAGCCCATGCCCGAGTACTCGACCATGTGGCCGGCCACGATCTCGGCCTCGCCTTCGACCACGTCGAAGGGGTGGCGGTTGGTTTCGGCCACGCCCGAGATCAGGTAGACGATGAAGATGGGCAGCAGCGGCAGCCAGTTCCAGGACAGGAAGGACAGGCCCATGTCGGCGAAGGTGCCCTTGCCCTGCACGGCGACGATGTCGCCCAGGCTCAGGCTGCCCGAGACCATGATCACCACGACGAAGCAGAAGCCCATCGCGATTTCATAGCTCACCATCTGGGCCGAGGCGCGCAGCGCGCCCAGAAAGGCGTACTTCGAATTCGAGGCCCAGCCGGCGATGATCACGCCGTACACCTCGATGGAGGTGATGGCCATGATCAGCAGCAGGCCGGCGTTGACGTTCGCGATGACCGCATCGGGCCCGAAGGGAATGGCCACCCAGGCCGCGAGGGCCGGCATGATGGCCATGACCGGGCCGAGGCGGAACAGGCCGGAGCTCGCCGCCGTCGGGTTGATCAGCTCCTTGGTCAGCAGCTTGACCGCGTCGGCGATCGGCTGCAGCAGGCCGAAGGGGCCGACCCGGTTGGGTCCGTGGCGCACCTGGATCCAGCCGAGGAACTTGCGCTCCCACAGCGTGGCATAGGCCACGGCGCCCAGCACGGGCAGCAGCACGGCGATGATCTTGAGCAGCGCCCAGATGACGGGCCAGCCGCCAGCCGTCCACCAGTGGGCGCCGATGAGGCCGTAGCCGGCGTTGTACAGCGCGTCGATCATGCCGACACCTCCTGTGCGGCGGCGGCGCGGCGGCCGTCGGTCGTCAGTTGCAGCGACGGTGCGCGGCGCACCAGCGAATCCAGTTGGTAGATGGCGGCGGTGACCGGCGCGGCCTGGCCGGCGGCCGAGGCAGAAGCCAGGTCGACGACCGGGGCGTCGTTGCCCAGGCGCTCCGCGGCGACGAAGTCGGCAGCGGACGAACCACGCACCTTGGCCATCACGTCCTGCGTCGACTCGAAGTCGAAGCCCGACAGGCCCAGCAGGTTGCCCAGCACGCGCAGCACCTTCCACGCGGGACGCGCCTCGCCCAGGGGGCGCACCACGGCATGGAAGCTCTGGATGCGGCCTTCGGCATTGACGAAAGTGCCCGGCGTCTCGCTGAAGGGCGCGATGGGCAGCAGCACGTCGCTGAATTCGAGGTTGGCCTTGAAGGGGCTCAGGGTGACCACCATCTGCGCCTGACCGAGTGCGTCCGCAGCACGCGCACCGGCGGCCGAATCGAACACCGGCTCGGTGTTGAGCAGCAGTGCCGCCTTGAGGCCGCCTGCCAGCATCTGGCCGGCGTTCAGGCCCTTGGCGCCCGGCTGGGCGTTGACCCACTGCGCGCCGACGGTGTTGGCCGCTTCGGTCAGGTAGCCGACGCTGGCACCGGTCTGGGCGCCGATCCACTGGGCCAGCGCCAGCAGGCGCGAGGCCTCGGCATGGTGCGCGGCACCATTGCCCAGCAGGATGGCCTTGCGCTCGCCGCCCACCAGGGCCTGCGCCACGCCGCGTGCAGCATCGGTGACGTCGGCCTGTGCAGGTGCGGCGACGCCCTTCTCTGCCGCCACGGCGGCCGCGATCTGGGCCAGCGCGCCGTACCAGCCGGCCGCGTCGACCTGCTGGAAGCCGGCCAGCGGAATGGCCCACGAGGCGTCGGCCGCCAGTTGCTCGGCCGTGGCGATGGCGAACAGCTTGCCGCCCTTGCGCACGGACTGGCGGATGCGCTGCGCGAACAGCGGATGGTCCTTGCGCAGGTTGCTGCCGACCACCAGCACGCGCTGCAGGTTCGACAGCGAGGCGATGGAGGTGCCCAGCCAGCGGATGCCGCCGCCGACGTTGCCGAAATCGGCATGGCGCAGACGGTGGTCGATGTTCTCGCTGCCGAGGCCGCGCACCAGCGCGCCGGCCAGGGCCAGTTCTTCCACGGTACTGTGCGGGCTCACCAGCGCGCCGATGGCGCCAGCGCCATGGTCGGCCTTGATCTGCTTGAGACCGGTGGCGACATACTCGAGGGCCGTCTGCCAGTCCACGGCCTGCCATTGACCGCCCTGCTTCAGCATGGGCTGCGTCAGGCGTTCTTCGCTGCCGAGGGCTTCATAGGAGAAGCGGTCGCGGTCGGCGATCCAGCACTCGTTGACGTCCTCGTTCTCCAGCGGCAGAACGCGCATCACGCGGTTGTTCTTGACCTGGACGATCAGGTTGGCGCCGGTGGAATCGTGCGGGCTCACCGACTTGCGGCGCGACAGTTCCCAGGTGCGGGCGCTGTAGCGGAAGGGCTTGCTCGTGAGCGCGCCGACCGGGCAGATGTCGATCATGTTGCCGGACAGCTCGGAGTCGACGGTGTCGCCGACCACCGTGGTGATCTCGGAGTGCTCGCCCCGGTTCACCATGCCCAGTTCCATGATGCCGGCCACTTCCTGGCCGAAGCGCACGCAGCGGGTGCAGTGGATGCAGCGGCTCATCTCCTCCATGGAGATCAGCGGGCCCACGTCCTTGTGGAACACCACGCGCTTTTCTTCCTGGTAGCGCGAGGCGCCACCGCCGTAGCCCACCGCCAGATCCTGCAGCTGGCATTCGCCGCCCTGGTCGCAGATGGGGCAGTCCAGCGGATGGTTGATCAGCAGGAACTCCATGACCGACTTCTGGGCCTTGACGGCCTTGTCGGACTGGGTGCGCACGATCATGCCCTGCGTGACGGGCGTGGCGCAGGCCGGCATCGGCTTGGGCGCCTTCTCCACGTCCACCAAGCACATGCGGCAGTTGGCGGCGATGGAGAGCTTCTTGTGGTAGCAGAAATGCGGGATGTAGGTCCCGGCCTTGTCGGCCGCATGCATGACCATGCTGCCTTCGGCCACTTCGACCTTCTTGCCGTCGAGTTCGATTTCGATCATGTGAGGTTCTCGCTCCCGCTCAGGCCTGGGCCGGCGTCTTCGGCACGTAGCCGGGCACCATGGCCTCGAACTCGTGACGGAAGTGCTTCAGCATGGCACGCACGGGCATGGCCGCGGCATCGCCCAGCGCGCAGATCGTGCGGCCCTGGATGTTGTCGGCCACGGAATTCAGCAGGTCCATGTCGGAGGCGCGGCCTTCGCCATGGTGGATGCGGTCGACCACGCGCCACAGCCAGCCCGTGCCTTCGCGGCAGGGCGTGCACTGACCGCAGGACTCGTGCATGTAGAAGTACGACAGGCGCTTGAGCGACTCGACCATGCAGCGGCTGTCGTCCATCACGATGACGGCACCCGAGCCCAGCATGGAGCCCGCCTTGGCGATGGAGTCGTAGTCCATCGTGCAGGACATCATGATGTCGGCTGGCAGCACCGGCGCGGACGAGCCGCCCGGGATCACGGCCTTGAGCTTGCGCCCCTTGCGCACGCCGCCCGCCAGCTCCAGCAGCTTGGAGAAGGGCGTGCCCATCGGCACTTCGTAGTTGCCGGGCAGCTCGACGTCGCCCGAGACCGAGTAGATCTTGGTGCCGCCGTTGTTGGGCTTGCCACACTCCAGGTAGGCCTGGCCGCCGTTGCGGATGATCCAGGGCACCGCCGCGAAGGTCTCGGTGTTGTTGATCGTGGTCGGCTTGCCGTACAGGCCGAAGCTGGCAGGGAACGGCGGCTTGAAGCGCGGCTGGCCCTTCTTGCCTTCGAGCGATTCGAGCAGCGCGGTTTCCTCGCCGCAGATGTAGGCGCCGAAGCCATGGTGCGCGTGCAGCTGAAAGCTGAAGTTGCTGCCCATGATGTTGCCGCCCAGGTAGCCGGCGGCGCGCGCCTCTTCCAGGGCCGCCTCGAAGCGCTCGTACACCTCGAAGATCTCACCGTGGATGTAGTTGTAGCCCACGCTGATGCCCATGGCATACGCCGCGATCGCCATGCCTTCGATGACGATGTGCGGGTTGAACATGAGGATGTCGCGGTCCTTGCAGGTGCCGGGCTCGCCTTCGTCCGAGTTGCAGACCAGGTACTTCTGGCCCGGGAACTGGCGGGGCATGAAGCTCCACTTCAGTCCCGTCGGAAAGCCGGCGCCGCCGCGGCCGCGCAGGCCGGAGGTCTTGACCTCGGCGATCACTTGGTCTTGCGTCAGGCCCTCGGCGAGGATCTTGCGCAGCGCCTGGTAGCCGCCGCGCGCCTCGTAGTCGGCGAGGCTCCAGTTGGTGCCGTCCAGGCCGGCATAGATCTGCGGATCGATGTGGCGGCCATGGAAGCAGGTCTGCACGCCGGTGGCGCGGAACTGCGAGAGGACTTGATCGGGGGTCATCAGCGTTTCTCCCCTTGCGGCTCGGCGGCACGCAGGCCGTCGACCAGCTGGTCGAGCTTCTCGTTGCTCATGAAGCTGCACATGGTGCGGTCGTTGACCAGCATCACCGGCGAATCGGCGCAGGCACCCAGGCATTCGCTCTGCTGCAGCGTGAACATGCCGTCGGCGGTGGTCTCGCCCATCTTGATGCCCAGCTTGGCTTCGAGGTGGTGCAGCGCCTTGTAGCCGTCGCGCAGCTGGCACGGCAGGTTGGTGCAGACGTTCAGCTTGAACTTGCCCACCGGCTGCTGGTTGTACATGTTGTAGAACGTGGTCACCTCGCGCGCCGCGATCTGGGGCATGCCCAGGTAGGCGGCCACGGCGGCCTCGTTCTCGTCGCTGACCCAGCCGTAGACCTGCTGCACGATGGACAGGCAGGCCATCACGGCGGACTGGCGGCCGGCGTCGCTGTCGGGGTACTTGGCGACTTCGCGGGCGAAGCGGTCCAGCATGTCCTGCGGCAGTGCCGCGGGGGCGATGGGAGGATTGTTGAGGGAATCGCTCATCGATCGATCTCTCCGAAGACGATGTCCAGCGTGCCGATGATGGCCACGGTGTCGGCCAGCATGTGGCCGCGCGCCATCTCGTCAAGCGCGGCCAGGTGCACGAAGCCCGGCGGCCGGATCTTCAGGCGGTAAGGCTTGTTGGCACCGTCGCTGACCAGGTAGATGCCGAACTCGCCCTTGGGATGCTCGACGGCGGCATAGGCCTCGCCTTCGGGCACGCGGAAGCCCTCGGTGAAGAGCTTGAAGTGGTGGATCAGCTCTTCCATGTTGGCCTTCATGGCCTCGCGCTTGGGAGCCGCCACCTTGTGGTTGTCCGTGATGACCGGGCCGGGGTTGGCCTTGAGCCACTTCACGCACTGGGCAATGATGCGGTTCGACTGGTTGAGCTCCTCCATGCGCACGAGGTAGCGGTCGTAGCAGTCACCGGTCTTGCCCACCGGAATGTCGAAGTCGAGCTGGTCGTAGACGTCGTAGGGCTGCGTCTTGCGCAGATCCCAGGCGATGCCGGAGCCGCGCAGCATCGGGCCGGTGAGGCCCAGGTTGAGCGCGCGGTCGGGGTCCATGACGCCGATGCCCACGGTGCGCTGCTTCCAGATGCGGTTGTCGGTCAGCAGCGTGTGGTATTCGGCCAGGTAGGTGTCGAAGCGCTTCGTGAAGTCTTCGAGGAAGTCCAGCAACGAACCCTGGCGGTTCTCGTTCATGCGAGCGAGGGCCTTGGCGTTCTTGATCTTGCTGTGCTTGTACTGCGGCATGCTGTCCGGCAGGTCGCGGTACACGCCGCCCGGACGGAAGTAGGCCGCATGCATGCGCGCGCCCGACACGGCCTCGTAGGCGTCGAACAGGTCCTCGCGCTCGCGGAAGGCGTAGATCAGGATCGTGGAGCTGCCGCAGTCGTTGCCGTGCGAGCCCAGCCACATCAGGTGGTTGAGCATGCGCGTGATCTCCGAGAACATCACACGGATGTACTGGGCGCGGATCGGCACTTCCAGGCCGAGCAGCTTCTCGATGGCCAGGCAGTAGGCGTGCTCGTTGCACATCATGGACACGTAGTCGAGACGGTCCATGTAGGGCAGCGACTGGATGAAGGTCTTGTGCTCGGCCAGCTTCTCGGTGGCGCGGTGCAGCAGGCCGATGTGCGGGTCGGCGCGTTGCACCACTTCGCCGTCGAGCTCCAGCACCAGGCGCAGCACACCGTGCGCGGCCGGGTGCTGCGGCCCGAAGTTGAGCGTGTAGTTCTTGATTTCAGCCATGGGTCGGTCGGGGGTTCAGTGCAGGCCGCCGTAGTGCTCTTCGCGGATCACGCGCGGCGTGATCTCGCGCGGCTCGATGGTCACCGGCTGGTAGACCACGCGCTGCATCTGCTCGTCGTAGCGCATCTCGACATGGCCCGACAGCGGGAAGTCCTTGCGGAACGGGTGGCCGATGAAGCCATAGTCGGTCAGGATGCGGCGCAGGTCCGGGTGGCCGTCGAAGACGATGCCATACAGATCGAAGGCCTCGCGCTCGAACCAGTTGGCGGCGGCCCACAGCTCGTTGACGGAGGCGATCACCGGCAGGTCGTCGTCGGGGCAGAAGGCGCGCACGCGCACGCGCTGGTTGAGGCTCACCGACAGCAGGTGCGCCACCACGGCGAAGCGCGGGCCTTCCCACACCTCGTCGCGCCAGGCGGAATAGTCCATCCCGCACAGGTCGATGAGCTGCTCGAACTGCATGCCGGCGGTGTCGCGCAGCGTCTTCATCACGTCCAGGTAATTGGCGGCGCTGACGATGATCGTCACCTCGCCCAACGCGAGGCTGACCTCGCGCACCTTGTCGCCCAGGGCAAGTGCAAGCTGGTCCTTCAGGACCTGCGGATCAATGGCAATCGATGTCATGGGAGGGGCGCGCTCAGGCACGCGCGATGGTGTTGGTGCGGCGCACCTTCTGCTGCAGCTGGATGATCCCGTAGATCAGCGCCTCGGCCGTCGGCGGGCAGCCGGGAACGTAGACGTCGACCGGCACGATGCGGTCGCAGCCGCGCACCACCGAATAGCTGTAGTGGTAGTAGCCGCCGCCGTTGGCGCAGGAACCCATGGAGAGCACCCAGCGGGGCTCGGCCATCTGGTCGTACACCTTGCGCAGGGCCGGCGCCATCTTGTTGCACAACGTCCCGGCCACGATCATCAGATCGGACTGGCGCGGACTGGCCCGGAACACCTCGGCGCCGAAGCGGCCGATGTCGTAGCGGGCCGCGGCCGCGTGCATCATCTCGACCGCGCAGCAGGCGAGGCCGAAGGTCATGGGCCACAGCGAGCCCGTCTTTGCCCAGTTCACCACCGCGTCGTAGGACGTGGTGATGAAGCCTTCCTTGAACACACCTTCAATGGCCATGGCCAGCTTTTCCTCTCGGGTTGCTTCGCCTCATTCCCAATCCAGGGCGCCTTTTTTCCACTCGTAGGCGAAGCCCACGACGAGGATGGCCAGGAACACCACCGCCGCCCAGAAGCCCAGCGGACCCACTTCCTTGAAGGCGACGGCCCACGGGAAGAGGAAGGCGATTTCCAGGTCGAAGAGGATGAAGAGAATGGCGACGAGGTAGTAGCGGACGTCGAACTGCATGCGGGCGTTCTCGAACGCCTCGAAGCCGCACTCGTAAGGGGAATTCTTGGCCGCGTCGGGCCGGTTCGGGCCCAGAACGAAACCCAGAACTTGCGGGAGTATGCCTACCGCCACCCCCACCAGAATGAACAACAGAACGGGAAGGTAGGTCGCGAGGTTCATCGGGGGGCTCTATCACCGCTTGCCACCGACCGATGGCCAGACCCGTTGTAGGTTGGCGCATCAGCCGGTGCAGATTGGTGCCGTCGGCGAGACTCGAACTCGCACAGCTTTCGCCACTACCCCCTCAAGATAGCGTGTCTACCAATTTCACCACGACGGCGGTTTACGCTTGCCCCGGATGGCATGAGGAACCAAGAAGGTTATTGGCTTTCCGGGGCAGCCTTGGAGTTTACCCTGAAATGCCCCGGTTTGGACAGGACTGCATCACAAAGTGATGCCCGGGGCATGCCTGTGTCACTTGGCCGGGATCTGGGCCGCGTCCGAAGCGGGCGCAGCAGGTGCGGGCACGGCGTTGCCGGCCGGGATCTGGGAAGCCGGCGCCGTGATGGGCGCCCGCTCGAGCAGGCTGTCGCCGCCGGCCGCCCGCGGCGTGCCGAAATAGGCCAGCAGCAGCGTGCAGGCAAAGAACAGGGCGGCCAGCACGGCCGTGGTCCGCGACAGGAAGTTGGCACTGCCGCTGGCACCGAACAGGCTGCCGGCGCTGCCGCTGCCGAACGCGGCGCCCATGTCGGCGCCCTTGCCGTGCTGCAGGAGGATCAGGCCCACCATGGCGATGGCGGCCAGGATCTGCACGGCGATGAGGATGTTGTGGACGATGGTCATGTGTGGAGAACTCCTTGAAGGGTGCGATCGCGTCAGCGCGCGGCCGCGATGATCTGGAGGAAGTCGGGCGCCTTGAGCGAGGCACCGCCGATGAGGCCGCCGTCGATGTCCGGCTGCGCCAGCAACGACGCGGCATTGGCGGCGTTCATGCTGCCGCCGTAGAGGATGCGGATCCGTGCGGCGGCATCGCCGGCCGCATGCTGCAGTTGCGCGCGCAGCACGGCGTGCACAGCCTGCGCCTCCTCCGGCGTCGCGGTCTTGCCCGTGCCGATGGCCCAGACGGGCTCGTACGCGACGACGATCTCGCTGATGCAGTGGCCGTTGGCATGGATCACGGCGGCCAATTGGCGACGCACCACCTCTTCCGTCTTGCCGGCTTCGCGCTCGGCCAGCGTCTCGCCGACGCAGACGATGGGCGTGATGCCGCCGGCCAGGGCGGCACCCGCCTTGGCGGCCACCACCTCGTCGGTCTCCCCGTGGTACTGGCGGCGCTCGGAATGGCCGACGATGGCATAGCCCACGCCGAAGTCCTTCAGCATGGACACGGACTGCTCGCCCGTGAAGGCGCCCTGCGCATGGGCCGACACGTCCTGTGCGCCGAGCGCGATGGGCGAGCCCTGCGTCAGCACCTGCACCTGCGCCAGATAGGGCGCGGGCACGCACACCGCGACATCACAGACCGGCTGGCCCACTCCCTGACGAAGCGCACCAATCAGCGCCTCGTTGGCGGCCAGGCCGCCATTCATCTTCCAGTTGCCAGCGATGAGTTGTTTTTTCTTGCTCATGGTTCTCGATGGATAAGCCGCCCAGCCCTCACCAGGTCAGCACGATCTTGCCGATGTGCTGATTGGACTGCATCAGCGCATGGGCCTTGGCCGCATCCGCGGCCTCGAATGTGGAATGGATCACCGGCTGCACGCCCTTGCGCGTAGCCAGCAGCGGCCAGACCTTCTCGCGCAGGCTGCGCGCGATGGCCGCCTTGAAGGCGACCGGACGCGGGCGCAGCGTGGAGCCCGTGATCGTCAGCCGACGGCGCAGCACCAGCCCGGCGTTGAAGCCGCTCTCGATGCCGCCCTGCACGGCGATGATCACCAGCCGGCCGTCCTCGGCCAGGCAGCCCACTTCGCGCGCCACGTAGTCGCCAGCGACCATGTCGAGGATCACGTCCGCGCCGCGGCCGCCGGTGATGCGTTTGACCTCTTCGGCGAAGTCCTGCTCACGGTAGTTGATCGCATGATCGGCACCTAGGGACAGGCAGGCCTTGCACTTGTCGGCACTGCCCGCCGTGGCGATCACGGTCGCGCCGAATGCCTTGGCCAGCTGAATGGCCGTCACGCCGATGCCGCTCGTGCCACCCTGCACCAGGAAGGTCTCTCCCTGCTGCAGCCGACCGCGGTCGAAGACGTTGCTCCAGACGGTGAAGAAGGTCTCCGGCAGCGCTGCCGCCTCGATGTCCGACCAGCCCTCCGGCACCGGCAGGCATTGGCCGATGGGCGCGACGCACAGCTGCGCATAGCCGCCGCCAGCGACCAGCGCACATACGCGGTCGCCCAGCTTGAAGCCGGCCTGCGCCAGTTCGGCCGCATCGCCGCCGACGATCTCGCCGGCGACTTCCAGGCCCGGGAGGTCCGACGCACCCGGCGGCACCGGGTATTGGCCCATGCGCTGCAGCACATCGGGCCGGTTCACACCGCTGGCCGCAACGCGGATCAGCAGTTCGCCGACGCCCGGCTGCGGATCGTCGCGCGTGCACAGGCGAAGCACCTCGGGGGCGCCATGGCTGCTGATCTCGACGGCTTTCATGCGATCTCCTGTTCAGGGCAGTGATGGACGAAAGCCGGCAGGCCACGCAAGGTGGACTGCCGGCCTCGGGTCAAGGCCGATCAGCCTTGCTGCTCGGGCGCCTGGGCGCCGCCTTGGGCACCCTGCGGTGCGGCCTGCTGCTGTTGTGCCGCCGCTGCGGCCGCCGCGTCAGCCGTGGGCTCCTGGCTGTTGCCGGGCTCCACGCGCGGCTGGCGCTCTTCGCGCGGCGGACGGTCACGGCGATCACCACGGTCGCCACGATCACCACGCTCGCGACGATCGCCACGGTCTTCGCGCGGCGGGCGATCGCCGAACTCGGGCATGCCGGCCGGACGCTCGGCCAGGGCCTTCATCGACAGCTTCACGCGGCCCTTGTCGTCGGTCTCGAGCACCTTGACCTTCACGATCTGGCCTTCGGTCAGGTAGTCGGTCACGCGCTCGACGCGCTCGTGGGCGATCTGGCTGATGTGCAGCAGGCCGTCCTTGCCGGGCAGCAGGTTGATCAGCGCGCCGAAGTCCAGGATCTTGGTGACCGGGCCTTCGTAGATCTTGCCGATCTCGACTTCCGCCGTGATCTGCTCGATGCGCTGCTTGGCCACGTCGGCCTTGGCGGCGTCGGTCGCAGCGATGGTGATGGTGCCGTCTTCCTCGATGTTGATCTGGCAGCCGGTCTCTTCGGTCAGCGCGCGGATGGTGGCGCCGCCCTTGCCGATCACGTCGCGGATCTTCTCGGGGTTGATCTTCATCGTGTAGAGCTTGGGCGCGAAGGACGAGATCTCGGCCTTGGCCTCGCCCATGGCGTCCTGCATCTTGCCCAGGATGTGCATGCGCGCTTCCTTGGCCTGGGCCAGGGCGACCTGCATGATTTCCTTGGTGATGCCCTGGATCTTGATGTCCATCTGCAGGGCGGTGATGCCGTTGGTCGTGCCGGCCACCTTGAAGTCCATGTCGCCCAGATGATCTTCATCGCCCAGGATGTCGGTCAGCACCGCGAACTTGTTGCCGTCCTTGATCAGGCCCATGGCGATGCCGGCCACGTGCGCCTTCAGCGGCACGCCGGCGTCCATCATCGACAGGCAGCCGCCGCACACCGAGGCCATCGACGAGGAGCCGTTGGATTCGGTGATCTCGCTGACCACGCGGATGGTGTAGGGGAACTCGTCCTTCTGCGGCAGCACGGCCACCAGGGCGCGCTTGGCCAGACGGCCGTGGCCCACTTCGCGACGCTTGGTGGAGCCCATGCGGCCCACTTCGCCGGTGGCGAAGGGAGGCATGTTGTAGTGGAACAGGAAGCGGTCCTCGAACTCGCCGGCCAGCGCGTCGATGCGCTGCGCGTCGCGCTCGGTGCCCAGGGTGGTCACGACCAGCGCCTGCGTCTCGCCGCGGGTGAACAGGGCCGAGCCGTGCGTGCGGGGCAGCACGCTGTTGCGGATCTCGATGGGGCGCACGGTGCGCGTGTCGCGGCCGTCGATGCGGGGCTCGCCCTGCAGGATCTGGCTGCGCACGATGTTGGCTTCGATCGCAAACAGCAGGTCGCTGACCTTGCCGGCGTCGAACTCGGCGCCTTCGGCCTTCAGCGCCTCGAAGACGCTGGCGTTGGCTTCGCGCAGGGCCTGCGTGCGGGCCTGCTTGCTGCGGATCTGGTAGACGGCGCGCAGCTTCTCTTCGGCCAGGCCCTTGATCTTGGCTTCGAAGGCTTCGTCCTTGGCTTCGGGGGCCCAGGTGCCGTTCTCGGTCCACAGCGGCTTGCCGGCTTCGCGGGTCAGCTGGTGGATGGCCTCGATGGCGATCTTGCCCTGCTCGTGGCCGAAGACCACGGCACCCAGCATGATCTCTTCGGACAGCTGCAGCGCTTCGGATTCGACCATCAGCACGGCGGCTTCGGTGCCGGCGACCACCAGGTCCATCTGCGAGTCGGCACGGGCGGTCTTGCCGGGGTTCAGCACGTACTGGCCGTTGATGTAGCCCACGCGCGCGGCGCCGATGGGGCCGCTGAACGGAATGCCCGAGACCGACAGGGCGGCGCTCACGGCGATCATGGCGGCGATGTCGGCGTCGACTTCGGGGTTGAGCGACAGCGTGTGGATGACCACATGCACTTCGTTCAGGAAGCCTTCGGGGAACAGCGGGCGGATCGGGCGGTCGATCAGGCGGCTGGTCAGCGTCTCGAGTTCGCTGGGCTTGGCTTCGCGCTTGAAGAAGCTGCCGGGGATCTTGCCGGCGGCGTAGGTCTTCTCGATGTAGTCGACGGTCAGCGGGAAGAAGTCCTGGCCGGGCTTGGCCGACTTGGAGGCGACGACGGTGGCCAGCACCACGGTGCCGTCGATGTCCACCAGCACGGCGCCGGTGGCCTGGCGGGCGATCTCGCCGGTTTCCATGACGACGGTCTTGTCGCCCCACTGGAAGCTCTTGGTGACTTTGTTGAAGAGGCTCATGCTCTGCTCCTTGGGTGGTGCGGTGCCGGCGTCGAGGCCGGCCCGCGGGTGGCGGAGTGCAGTGGCGGAACACGATGCCATTCCAGCGAAGCCCTCGCGCGAGGGGCCCGTTGGAATGACACAGCTTCGATCCGTTCTGCGGTCTCCGAAGTTAAAAACGCCTGAGCTAGCGGGCTAACTCAGGCGTTCGTGCGATGCGAAGCGGCTTACTTGCGCAGGCCCAGCTTGGCGATCAGGGCGGTGTAGCGCTCGGCGTCCTTGGACTTCAGGTAGTCCAGCAGCTTGCGGCGGCGGCTCACCATGCGCAGCAGGCCGCGGCGACCGTGGTGGTCCTTGGCATGCTGCTTGAAGTGGGGGGTCAGCTCGTTGATGCGAGCCGTCAGCAGGGCGACCTGCACTTCGGGACTGCCGGTGTCGTTGGCAGCGCGGGCATTGGCCTTGACGACCTCGGCCTTCTTTTCGAAAGAAATCATGATGATGTGTCCTGTGATTCCCGACCGGGTGCGGCCTGCGGGGTTGAAACGCAAAGCCGTGGGCGCGGGGTTGTTGACTTGCGGCACTCCCTGGAACCGGGGGTGCCGTGGAGCTTTGCAACGCGCAAAGCCTTGAAATTCTAGCAGTTTCTGGTCAGCCAGCCCGAAAGCCGCTCCACGCCCTGCACCAGCCGGCCGGTGTCCCGCGAGGCGAAGCACCAGCGCAGCCAGCCCTGCGCCTCCGGCGCGAAGGCGTTGCCCGGAGCCAGGCCCAGGCCGGCTTCGGTCACGAGGCGCTTGGCCAGCGCCAGCGAATCGGCGGCGCCCTCCACCTGGAAGAAGGCGTACATGCCGCCCTTTGCGGCCGACACTTTCAGGCCTGGCAGCGCCTGGAGCAGCGGCACCAGCGTGTCGCGGCAGGACCGCAGATGCGCCACCACCCGCGGCGTGATCTCAGCCTCGTGCGCCAGCGCAGCGATGCCGGCGCGCTGGCTGAACACGCTGGCGCAGGAGGTGTTGAACTCGATCAGCTTGCCCACCGCGTCCAGCAGCGTCGGCGGCACCACCAGCCACCCAAGGCGCCAGCCGGTCATCAGGAAGCTCTTCGAGAAGCTGTGCGCCACCACCAGCCGGTCGTCGGCGGTGGCGATGTCCAGGAAGCTTGGCGCACAGCCGTTGGCGGTGTCGCCGGCGAAGTAGAGGCGCTCGTAAACCTCGTCGGCCAGGATCCAGGTGCCGGTGGCGCGGCAGTGGTCCAGGATGGCCTGCTGCTCGGCGCGGGCCAGCGTCCACCCGGTGGGGTTGTTGGGCGCATTCAGGATCAGCAGGCGCGTGGCCGGCGTCACCGCGGCGCGCAGCGCGTCCAGGTCCAGCGTCCAGTTGCCGTCGACGGGCTGCAGCAGCAGGCAGCGCACCGTGGCGCCCAGGATGGCGGGCTGCGCCGTCAGGTTGGGCCAGACCGGCGTCACCGCGACCACCTCGTCGCCCGGGTCCACCAGTGCCTGCACGGCGATCATGAGCGCGCTGACGCCGCCGGAGGTGACGGCGATGCGCTCCATGCCCACGGCCGGGTGCAGCCGCGAGGCATAGCGCGCGATGGCTTCGCGCAGCTCGGGCAGGCCCAGGTTATGGGCATAGAAGGTCTCGCCGCGCTCGATGGATTCGATGGCGGCCCGGCGCACCGGCTCGGGCGTGACTTCGTCGCTCTCGCCGAACCAGAAGGCCAGCACGTCGCTGCGGCCCATGCCGGCGTTGGCGACTTCGCGGATCTTGGAGGCTTCGAGGTTGTCGATGGCTTGGCGCATATCAATCCTGTTCGATGGTTCTGAGTCTCAACTCAGACGGAGCCAATCCGGTGGCCGCGGAGCAGGCCAAGCGGGAGCACCCGCGGAACTGGCTCTGCCAGGCCGCCGGGTGCGCCCCCTTGAGGGGGGATTCGGCTACACGAAGTGAGCAAGAAACGGGGGTGGTCGGTTATGGCCGCGACATGCGGCAGGTGGTGGGGAGCTCGGCCACTTCGGGCGCGATGTCCTTGATGACGCGGAAGCCGTAGCCTGACCCCTCGACATCGAAGGTCACGCCCGGCGTGCCCTGACGGTCCATCAGGCCCACGACCAACGGCTGCTGGAACTGGTGGTCCGCCGCCCGCATGCGGCCGCTGCGGCCGGCCAGCGACACCTTCGCATTCTCCAGTCGGGCCGCGACGGCGGCCGCCTCGGTGCTGCCGGCCTGGGCGATGGACTGCGCCAGCGCCTCGATCATCAGCTGCATGCGCATGTGCACATAGTCGTCCGCCGGGTTCGGGAAGCGCGCGCGGAAGCTCCTGTAGAAGGCCGCCGACTCCGGCGTCGGCACATTGGGCAGCCAGTCGGCCACCGCGATCACCTTGCCCACGCCGGCATCGCCCAGCGCGGCGGGCGCGCCCAGCGCATTGCCGTAGAAGGTGTAGAACTTGCCCTCGAAACCGACCTCGCGCGCCGCCTTGACCAGCAGCGTCAGGTCGTTGCCCCAGTTGCCGGTGAACACGGCCTGGGCGCCGCTGGCCTTGATCTTCACGGCATAGGGCGCGAAGTCCTTGACCTTGCCCATGGGGTGCAGCTCCTCGCCCACGATGCGCACGTCCGGCCGCAGCTCGGCGATGCGGCGCCGGCTTTCGCGCAGCACGGCCTGGCCGAAGCTGTAGTCCTGGCCGATCAGGTAGGCGCTGCCGACGGCCCGGTCTTCCTTGAACACGGCCATCAGCGCGGCCACGCGCATGTCGGCATGGGCGTCGAAACGGAAGTGCCAGAAGCTGCAGCGCTCGTTGGTGAGGATCGGGTCCACCGCCGAGTAGTTGAGAAAGAGCAGCCGCCGGCGCGCGTCCCGCTCGTTGTGCTTGTCCACCGCATCCAGGAGGGCCGCAGCGGTGGCCGAGGAGTTGCCCTGCAGCACCGCCTGCGCGCCGTTGTCGATAGCGGAGCGCAATGCGGACAGCGCCTCTTCGGTCTGCCCCTTGCTGTCGTAGCGGTCCAGCTGCAGCGGACGCGCACCGCCTGGCAGCGCGATGCCGCCGCGCGCGTTGACGCGCTCCACGGCCCACAGCAGGTTGCGGAACACGGCCTCGCCGGTGTTGGCGAAGGGACCGCTCAGGCTCTCGACCAGGGCCAGCCGGATGGGCGCCCCGCCCTGCGCGCGGGCCAGGCCGCCGAAGGTCGATGCACATAGCGCCGCAACGCCGCTTTTCAAGGCGCGACGGCGAGAAATATAGGTCTGGGACATGCTCTTGAAAGCCGCTGGGAGGGTGCCTAGATAGGCTTCAAGCGGCACTCACGACTGAAAGGCCGCGCAGTGTAAGGGGCGCATCCTGCGCCCTTGTATCGACCCTCTTTCAGACTGGAGAAACCATGCTCTTCGCACCCGCCATCCGTTCCGCCGCCCTCGCCTCGCCCCGCAACTTCGACCGCGGCTTCGAGCGCTTCGTCAACGACGCCTTCTTCCCGACCGCCCGCGGCGCACAAGTCGAAAGCACCGAGCAGGGCTGGACCCTGAGCCTGGACGTGCCCGGCATCGCCCGTGAAGACCTGGGCGTGGGCATCGAGGGCCAGGTGGTGCGCATCGAGACCCGCGCCGAGGCCAAGCGCCAGTACAAGGCCGCCTACGAGCTCCCGCAGGAGATCGACGCTGGCGCCAGCGAAGCCAAGCTGGAGAACGGCGTGCTGACCCTGAAGCTGGCCCGCCTGGCGCCGGTGAGCAAGGTCACGCAGCTGACCGTCGCCTGAGCTTGGCGACGGACGCGGGGGCTTTGCCCCCCGTGAACATGAAGAACGGCCTCCGCGGCCCAATTCCAGTCAGTTGACCCAGGTCCGTTCGGGCTGAGCCTGTCGAAGCCAAGGCACGCACGGACCCAAGCCCTTCGACAAGCTCAGGGCGAACGGGACAAACGACTGGCGTTGCACCGCAGGGGCCGTTTCCGCATGAGCAACCCCAGCGGGCCGCCGTTGCTCAGCCGGCCCGCGCGAAGGCCGCCGCCTCGGCCACCCGCGCCGCATCGGGCCGCACGCCGGTGTAGAGCGCGAACTGCTCCACCGCCTGAAGCACCATCACCTCCTCGCCCGTGATCACGGGCCGGCCCAGCCGGAGCGCCGCGCGCACCAGCGGTGTCTCGGAGGGCAGCGCCACCACGTCGAACACCCAGGCCGCCTCGGCGATCAGTGCATCGGGAAAGGCCTGCGCCTCGGACTCCGCCGCGCCCGCCATGCCCAGCGGCGTGACGTTGACCAGGACCGCGCCGGGCGCCTTCTCCGGCAACTCGGGCTGCCATTGCAGCCCATGCAGATCGGCCACCACCCGGCCGCTTGCAGCATTGCGCGCCACCAGCGTGCCGAGGCCCAGGCCATGGTCGACCAGCGCCGCGGCCACCGCCCGGCCCATGCCGCCGCTGCCGCGCAGCACGAAGGGCGTGCCCGGCGGCACGCCGTGCGACTTCAGCAGCGCCGCGACGGCGATGTAATCGGTGTTGTAGGCCACCAGCCGGCTGTCCGTGTTGACGATGGTGTTGACCGACTGCAGCCGCGCGGCCGAGGGCGTCAGCTCGTCCAGCAGCGGGATGCAGGCCTCCTTGAAGGGCATGGAGACCGCGCAGCCGCGTACGCCCAGCGCGCGCACGCCACCGATGGCGGCGGGCAGATCGGTGGTGCTGAAGGCCTTGTAGACATAGTCAAGGCCCAGCGCCTGGTACAGGTGGTTGTGCAGCCGGGTGCCGAAGTTGCTCGGCCGGCCCGACAGCGACATGCACAGTCGGGTGTCGCGGCTGAGGGTCAGGCGCATGTCCTTCGCAGCACTCATGGATGGCTCTCCTTGGAAATCAGGCGGCGCAGCTTAACGCGCCAAAAAAAGCGGCGGGCCCGCGCATGCACAGGCCCGCCGCCGGCGGAAGTCGGTGTGGGCTGAATCAGGCCGCCACCACCGCCTTCTTCTTGAACGCCCCCAGCGCCAGCGCCGTCACCACGCTGCCGATCAGGATGGCCAGCGCATACAGGACGACATGGTTGACCGCATTGGGAATGGCCAGCACGAACACGCCGCCGTGCGGCGCTTGCAGGGCGATGCCCCACATCATCGACAGCGCACCGGCGGTGGCCGAGCCCAGCACGCAGGCCGGGATCACGCGCAGCGGATCGCGCGCCACATAGGGAATCGCGCCCTCGGTGATGAAGGCCAGGCCCAGCACCGCGGCGGCCTTGCTGGCCTCGCGCTCGTCGGGCGTGAAGCGGCTGGCGAACAGGCGGCAGGCCAGCGCGATGCCCAGCGGCGGCACCATGCCGGCGGCCATGGCCGCGGCCATCGGCGTGGCCACGCCCGAGGCGATCAGCGTCGTGGAGAACACATAGGCCGCCTTGTTGATCGGCCCGCCCATGTCGGCCGCCATCATGGCGCCCAGCGTGATGCCCAGCAGCACGGCGCTGCTGGTCTGCATGCCCTTGAGCCAGTCGGTCAGCGCCGCCATGATGGCTGCCACCGGCTGGCCGATGACCAGCATCATGGCCACGCCCGTGATGGCCGCGCCCAGCAGCGGCAGGATCAGCACCGGCTTGAGGCCCTCCAGCCCGCGCGGCAGGCGGATCCACCGGTTGAGCGCATTCACCGAATAGCCGGCGATGAAGCCCGCCGCGATGCCACCCAGGAAGCCCGCGCCCACGGTGCCCGCCAGCAGGCCGCCGATCATGCCGGGCGCGATGCCGGGCCGGTCGGCGATGGAGAAGGCGATGTAGCCGGCCAGCGCCGGCACCATCAGCGCGAAGCCGCCCTTGGCGCCGACCTGGAACAGCGTCCAGCCCAGCGTGCCCTTGTGCGCGTCGTCGTAGACATAGATGCCGCCCAGCGCGAACGCCAGCGCGATCAGCAGGCCGCCCGCCACCACGAAGGGCAGCATGAAGGAGACGCCGGTCATCAGGTGCTTGTAGGGGCCGGTGGCGGCCACCTTGCCCGCGGGCTTGGCACCGGCCGCGGCCCCGGCCGCCGCCGCAGCAGCCGCGCCCTCCCCGCCCCAGACAGCCGCCTCGGCCTGCGCCTTGGCGATCAGGCCCTGCGCATCGTGGATGGCGGCCTTGGTGCCCGAGGAATGCAGGCGCTTGCCGGCGAAGCGGCTGCGGTCCACCTGGGTGTCGGCGGCGATCAGCACCAGGTCGGCCTCGTCGATGGCCTGGGCGCCCAGCGTGTTCTGCGCGCCGACCGAGCCCTGCGTCTCCACCTGGATCTGATGACCCAGCGCCTTGGCGCCCTGCTCCAGCGCCTCGGCGGCCATGAAGGTGTGGGCCACGCCGGTGGGGCAGGAGGTGATGGCGACGATCTTCAGCGGCTTTGCCGCTGCGGCTGCTACGGCTGCCACGGGCGCCGCGGAAACAGGCGCCAAAGCCGGCGCGCCGGCCAGGGCCAGCGCCTGGCGCAGCACGGCCCCGGCATCGCGGAACACGGCGTCGGGCGCCACGTCCAGCACGCGGCCGGTGGGCAGCGCGCTGCGATCCACGGCGGCACCGGCGTCGGCCGCCACGATGACGGCCGAGGCCTGGGCGAGTTCGGCGGGCGAAAGCTTGCCCTGGGTGCCGAGCGAGCTCTGCACCTGCAGCTTCAGGTCGTGCCCGAGCTGGCGGGCGGCGTCGGCCAGCACCTCGCCCAGCATGAAGCTGTGGGCGGGGCCGGCCTGGCTGGCGGCAATGGCGATGAGTGAGGCCATGGTGTCTCCTGGCGGGGTCTTGGTGGGGTGAGTGACAGAAGGAAAACGGAACCTGGATTGGGGCGTCGGCGGCTTCGATGCCGGTCAGACCGGCTGCAGCGCGATGCGCGCGGCCAGGGCCTCGATCTCGGCGCGCGGCGGCAGGCCGGGCGCGATGCGCTGGATGCGGGCGGCGGCGCAGGCCATGCCGAAGACGGCGGCTTCGGGGAAGGCCTGGCCTTCGACCAGGGCCGCCAGCGTGCCGGCCACCAGCGCATCGCCGGCGCCGACGGTGGTGGCCACCGGCACGCGCGGCGGCAGGGCCAGCCAGCAGCCGCCCTCGCCCGCGATGACGGCGCCGTCGCCGCCCAGCGAGACGACCACCCGGCCGACGCCGCGCGCACGCAGCGCCAGCGCGGCGCGCGCCACGTCGGCCGCAGCGGGCAGCGGCTGGCCGACCAGCTCTTCCAGCTCGGCGCGGTTGGGCTTGAGGAAGTCGGGCGCGGCCGGCAGCCGGTCGAGCAGCTCGCCCAGCACCTTGCCCCCGGTGTCCACCATCAGGCGGGCGCCACGGGCGCGCAGGGCCTCGGCCAGGCGCCCGAGGCTTTCGACGCCCACGCCCGGCGGCAGGCTGCCGGCCAGGGTGCACCAGGTGCCCTCGCCCACCAGCGGGGCCAGGCGCGCCAGCAGCGCAGCCTCGGCCTGCGCGGTGGCGTCGGCGTCGAAGGCGATGCCGGCCAGGTTGATGTCGGTGCTGTCGCCGCGCGCGGCGTCGGCCAGCTTGATGTTGGTGCGGGTGCGGCCCGGCACGCGCACCATGGCGTCGGCGATGCCGCGCTCGGCGAAGGCGCGCTCGAACAGCTGCGGGTTCTGGTCGCCCAGCCAGCCCGAGGCCGCGGTGCGCAGGCCCAGCGCCGCGGCCACGGCCGCCACGCCGATGCCCTTGCCGCCAGCCTCGAACTGCTCGGCGCGGGCGCGGTGCACGGCGCCGGGTTCCAGCCGGTCGAGCGAAACGGTGTGGTCGATCGCCGGGTTGGGCGTGACCGTGATCAGCTGCATGACGGTGGGCGTCATGCCGCCACCTCGTCGCCGGCCGGCGCGGTGTCGCGCAGCTGGGCGGCCAGGGCGCGCACGGCGTCGCCGTCGTCCATGTCCAGCGCGGCGCGGGCCAGCGCCTGCAGCTCGGCCAGGCTGTGGCGGCGCAGCAGGGCCTTGACGCCGGCGATGTCGCCCACGCTCATGCTCAGCTCCTGCACGCCCAGGCCGGCCAGCAGGGCCGCGCCCAGCGGCTCGCCGGCCAGGCCGCCGCACACGCCCACCCAGCGGCCATGGCGGCGGGCGCCCTCCACGGTCTGCGCGATCAGGCGCAGCACGGCGGGATGCAGGCTGTCGGCCATGGTGGCCAGTTGCGGATGCTGGCGGTCCACCGCCAGCGCGTACTGCGTCAGGTCGTTGGTGCCGATGGAGAAGAAGTCCACATGCGCCGCCAGCCGGTCGGCCATCATGGCCGCCGAGGGCACCTCGATCATGATGCCGACCGGAATGCGCCGGCCGCCCTGCTCGGGCGCCAGGCCCAGCGACTGCTGCACCTCGGCCAGGCGCTCGCGCAGGCGGCGCACTTCGTCGAGGGTGCTGATCATGGGGAACATCAGCGACAGCGGCCCTTCCTGCGCGGCGCGCACCAGGGCGCGCAGCTGCGGCAGCATCAGGTCGTCGCGGGCCAGGCACAGGCGGGCGCCGCGCAGGCCGAGGAAGGGGTTCTCTTCCACCGGCAGGTCCAGGTGCGGCACCTGCTTGTCGCCGCCGATGTCCAGCGTGCGCACGATCAGCGGCCGGCCGCCCAGGGCACGCACCATGTCGCGGTAGACGGCGTACTGCTCTTCCTCGTCGGGCACGTGGTCGCGCTCCAGGAAGAGGAATTCGGTGCGCATCAGGCCCACGCTTTCGGCGCCGTGGTCCAGCGCCTTGGCCACCTGCTCCGGCTTGTTGATGTTGGCGGCGATCTCCAGGCCGTGGCCGTCCAGCGTGGTCACGGGCTGCAGGCGGCTGCGGGCCTCCTCGGCCTGGCGGCGGGCCAGGCGGTCGATCATGGCCTGGGCCTCGGCCAGCGCCTCGTCGCTGGGGCCGATGTGCAGCTGGCCGCGGTAGCCGTCGAGGATGGCGCGCTCGCCGCTGCGGGCGGCCAGCACGGCGGGGCCGGCGGCCACCACGGCCGGCAGGCCCAGGGCGCGTGCCAGGATGGCGGTATGGGCGGTCGGGCCGCCGCGGGCGGTGCAGAAACCCTTGACGCGCTGCACGTCGATCTGCGCCGTGACCGAGGGCGACAGGTCGTCGGCCAGCAGCAGGCTGTCGGCGGGCCAGCGCGACGGGTCCTGCGCGGCGGCGCCGGCCTCGCCCACCAGGGCGCGCAGCACGCGGTCGCCCACGTCCTGCAGGTCGGCGGCGCGGGCGGCCAGCACCGGATCGGCCACGGCGCGCTGGGCCGCCACATGGCCGGCCAGCGCATGGCGCCAGGACCAGGCGGCGCCGTGGCCCTGCACCACCAGGCGGGTGGCGTCGCGCAGCAGGTCGGCGTGGGCCAGGATCTGGCGATGCGCCTCGAAGATGCCGGCCTGCTCGGCGGCGTTCTTGCGGCGGGCGCCTTCGGCCAGGTCGATCAGTTCGGCCTCGGCAGCGGCCAGGGCCTCGTCGAGCGCTGCGGCGGCGGCAGCCACGCCCTGGCCGGGCTGGTCGGCCACCTCCAGCGCGGGGGCGTCGGCCATCACCAGCGTGCCGATCACGAGGCCAGGGCTGGCCGCGATGCCGCCGATGTGCTGGCGCGCCTCGGGCTGCCAGCCCGCCAGTTCGCGGCCCAGGCCGTGCGCCTGCTTCTCGCGGGCGGCGGCCTGCTCGGCCTGGCGTTTTTCGTCCTGCGCCAGGCGCACGATCACGTCCTTGAGGGCGGCCAGCGCCTGCGCGGCGTCCGGGCCGGCGGCCGAGATGCGCAGGCGCGCGCCGCGGCCTGCGCCCAGGCCCAGCAGCGCGGGCATGCTGCGCGCGTCGGCTACGGTGTCGCCATGACGCACGCGCAACTCGGCCAGGAAGCGCGAGGCCACCTGGGCCCACTGCGTGGCGGGGCGGGCATGCAGGCCGTTCGGGTAGTCGAGCACCACGTCCTGCGCCATCGGCAGGTCTTCGGGCACGGCGGTGGCGACGGGGGCGGCGCCGTCGCGGGTGAGCGCCGCCACGATCTCTTCCGCATTGCCCGTGGCGGCCAGGGTTTCGAGGCGCTGGCCGTCGGCCATCAGCCGGGTCAGGCGACGCAGCACGGCGATGTGCTGGTCGGAGGCGGCGGCCACCGCCACGACGAGCTGCACGCGGTGGTCGGGCGCGTCCCAAGCGACGCCGCCCGGAATCTGCACCACGGCCAGGCCGGTGCGGCGCACCAGGCCCTTGTCTTCCACCATGCCGTGCGGCACGGCCAGACCGCGGCCCATGTAGGTGGTGGCGACCTGCTCGCGCCGCAGCAGGCTGTCGGCATAGGCGGGGTCGCAGAAGCCGGCCTGGACCAGCAGGGCGCCAGCGGCGCGGATGGCGGCCTCACGGTCGGCGACCGTGGCGGCGAGTTGGACTTGCACGGGTAGATCCATACCGTCTCCTGTGAATTTTGGAATCGATACCAATGGCGGAATTATCGAATTGGGCGCTTGGCTGTCCATCGAAACCCGCTGATTTGCCTCAAAAATCAGGGTAAACACTGAGATCGAGGACTTGAAACCTGGGCGGCAGTTTCCAACTCAGAATGCAGAATCCTGGTAACGATTCCAGTCATTCGACATGACACAGCCTCTTTCTCACCGCCAGAGCGCCAGCATCAAGGATGTGGCCGAGCGCGCCGGCGCCTCCACCACCACCGTCTCGCGGGTGTTGAGCCATCCCGAGGCGGTGCGGCCCGACCTGCGCCAGCGGGTGCAGCAGGCCATCGACGAACTGGGCTACCGGCCCAACCTGGCCGCACGGCGGCTGCGGCAGCAGCGGGCCTCGCTGATCGGGCTGATCGTCTCGGACATCCGCAACCCCTTCTTCACCGAGATCAGCCGGGCGGTGGAGGACATCGCCTACCGCCACGGCCTGCGCCTGATCCTGTGCAACAGCGACGAGGACCCGGCCAAGGAGCAGTCCTACCTGGAGTTGATGGCCGACGAGCAGGCCAGCGGCGTGATCCTCTCGCCCACGCTGGAGCTGACGCGGCGCTTCCGCGCCGGGCAGCACCCCTTTCCCGTGGTGATGGTCGACCGGGCGCCCGAAGGCAGCACGCCCAGCGACCTGGTGCTGCTGGACAACGCCCCCGCCGCCCGCCGCCTGACCGAACATCTGATCGCCCAGGGCTGCCGCCGCATCGCACTGCTGGCGGGCTCGCGCAGCAGCACCGGCCGCGAGCGCCAGGCCGGCTACGAGGCCGCCATGCGCGAGGCCGGCCTGCAGCCGCAGGTGGTGGCCCTGCGTCCCCTGGCGGCCGAAGGCCAGGCCGCGGCCGCCACGCTGCTGGCCCAGACCGAGCGCCCGGACGCCTTGCTGGCCACCAACGGCCTTCTTCTATTAGGGGCCTGGAAGGCGGTGCGGGAGGCCGGCCTGGCCATGCCCGAGGACGTGGCCATCGCCGGCTTCGACAACAACGACTGGACCATCCTGCCCGAGCCCGCCGTCACCGTGATGGCCCAGCCCACCGCCGACATCGGCCGCACCGCGGCCGAACTACTGCTGCAGCGCATGGCCGAACCCGGCCGGCCGCCGCGGCGCATCGTGCTCGAAGGCGAGCTGCTGGTGCGGGGCTCGAGCGTGCTCAGGCCGTCGGCGACGGTGGCGCCGCCTCGGCCAGCGCATCCAGCGGCCAGCGCGGCTTGACGTCGAAGGCGTAGCGCGCCTCCGGCTGGGACAGGCCGGACTGGATACGCATGGCCGCCGCCAGGGCGATCATGGCGCCGTTGTCGGTGCACAGCGCCAGCTCCGGGTAGTGCACGCGCACCTTGCGCTTGGCGCAGGCGGCATCGAGCTGCTCGCGCAGCAGCCGGTTGGCGCCCACGCCGCCGGCCACCACCAGGCGCTTGAGGCCAGTGCGCTCCAGCGCCGCGAGCGACTTGCGCACCAGCACCTCGACGATGGCCGCCTGGGTCGACGCGGCCAGGTCGGCCTTGCGCGCTTCCAGCTCGGTGCCGAGCTTCTTCGTCTGCGTGAGCACGGCCGTCTTGAGGCCGGCGAAGGAGAAGTCCAGGTCGCCGCTGTGCAGCAGCGGACGCGGCAGCTTGAAGGCCTGGCCATCGCCGCCCTCCGCCAGCTTAGACAGCCAGGGCCCGCCGGGATAGGGCAGCCCCATCAGCTTGGCGCTCTTGTCGAAGGCCTCGCCGGCGGCGTCGTCGATGGTCTCGCCCAGCAGCTCGTAGCGCCCGACACCTTCCACCCGCATCAGCTGCGTGTGGCCGCCCGACACCAGCAGCGCCACGAAGGGGAACTGCGGCGGGTCGGCGCTGAGGAAGGGCGAGAGCAGGTGCCCTTCCAGGTGGTGCACGCCCAGCACCGGCCGGCCCAGCGCCGCGCCCAGGGCGCAGGCCACGCCGGCGCCCACCAGCAGCGCGCCGGCCAGGCCGGGGCCGCGGGTGAAGGCGACGACGTCGATGTCGGCCCGCGTCCACCCAGCCTCGGTCAGCACCGCCTCGGTCAGGGGCAGCACGCGGCGGATGTGGTCGCGGCTGGCCAGCTCGGGCACCACGCCGCCGTAGGCCTGATGCATGGCGATCTGGCTGTGCAGGGCGTGGGCCGCCAGGCGCGGCACGCCGCCGTCGGCCAGGGTCTCGACGAGGGCCACGCCCGTTTCGTCGCAGGAGGATTCGATGCCCAGGATGCGCATCGCGGCAGTGTAGGCGGCGCTCCTGCGCGGGGCCGGGCGGCAACCCCATGCCCCTGCGCCGGCCCGGCGTGCAAGGCCGGCGAGCCAGCGGGGTTGCCCGCCGAGGGGCATGGAATTTGCGGCATGCTCTCGCCCCCACGTTTTCCTGCTTCATTGCCGCCTCACCCATGACGACCAGCCTTGGCTTCCTGATCGCCGCCCGCCGTTGCGAGATCGACGAGCTCGACCAGCTCGCCCGCACCAGCGAGCTGGTGGGCACGCTGGGCCGGCTGGTGCATGCGCTGCAGCGCGAGCGCGGCATCACCAACGTCTTCCTGGGCTCGGGCGGCCAGCGCTTCGCCGCCGAGCGGGCCGCGCAGGTGGCCGACTGCCTGGCCCGGGAGCAGCAGGTCCGCGCCGCACTCGATCCGCTGGTGGACGACCCGCGGCGGCTGGCCGGCGGCGCGCGGCTCTTTCCCCGCGTCGCCTATGTGCTGCAGGGGCTGGACGCCCTCCCCGCCCTGCGCGCGCGCATCGAAGGCCTGGCCGTGGCGCCCGACCTGGCCACCGCCGCCTTCGTGAAGCTGATCGCCGGCCTGCTGGCGGTGGTGTTCGAAGCGGCCGACGGCGCCACCGATCCGGACATCTCGCGCTGGCTGGTCGCCATGTTCAATTTCATGCAGGGCAAGGAGTTCGCCGGCCAGGAGCGTGCCTTCGGCGCCGCCGCCTTCCTGCGCGGCGGCAACGACGACGCCCAGCGCCAGCAGTGGCTGCACCTGATCGAATCGCAGGAGCGCTGCTTCGGCCTGTTCTGCGAGTTCAGCGACGAGACGCTGCGCGCCCAGTGGCAGGCCAGCCAGGCGCCGGCCCAGTTGGCCGAGCTGGAACGCCTGCGCCGCATCGGCTGCACCTCGCCGGCCGGCACGGTGCTGGA
Organism: Pseudacidovorax sp. NFM-22; assembly: GCF_021401245.1. Classification (GTDB taxonomy): domain Bacteria; phylum Pseudomonadota; class Gammaproteobacteria; order Burkholderiales; family Burkholderiaceae_C; genus Xenophilus. The sequence continues at coordinate 498,365 of NZ_JACBFY010000006.1, read as the reverse complement.
CGCCAACCTCAGCCCGCTCTGGTTCGAGGGCTGCACCCGCCGCATCGATGCCATGCAGGCCATCGAGGACGGCCTGGCCCGCGAACTGCGCGCGCTGTGCGGCCACAAGATCGGGCAGGCCCGCGCCGAACTCCAGCGCTACGAGGCGCTGCAGGCCGAGGCCGTGACGCCGGGTGATTTCTTCGCCGACGCCGCGGCCGAGACCGCCGAAGCCCCCGCCGCTGGCTACGGCCGCAACCTCGAGCGCTCGGTGCTGCAGATGGTGCAGGAGCAGTCGCGCCGCCTGCAGGCCATGAACGACGAACTGCAGACCGTGCGGGCCTCGCTCAACGAGCGCAAGGTGGTCGAGCGCGCCAAGGGCCTGCTGATGGCCCACCGCCAGCTCAGCGAGGAAGAGGCGCACAAGATGCTGCGCCAGACCGCCATGAACCAGAACCGCCGGCTGGTGGATGTGGCGGAGTCGGTGCTGGCCATGGCCGACTTCCTGCCGCTGGGCGGCAGCGCCCCGCGCTGAGCCGGGCCCCTGCCCAGCCGCGCCCCAGGTTGACACAGACCCGGCGCTGACGCCCGCACCGCAGCTGCTTTTGGTGCACAGCAGCAATCCGCGGTGCACGTCCGTGGCGCATGGCGGTTGCCTCGGGGACGCCTGCAGCAGTGGGCTCGGCAAGCCCTCTCCGGCCCTTCTCCCTCTGACGACGCCACCTTGGACCGCCCATCGGCCCATCCTGGCACACCGCTTGCGTAGTCCTGACCACAGACCGGAAACGGTCGTCCGGCAGGCGGCGCCCAAAGGCGGGCACGGCAGGCTGGACACAGGACAAAGGCGTCCTCTCCCGCTGGCTCCATGGCATGCACCGCATGCGATGGGCCCGGCGCGGCGAGGACGCCTTTTTGTTTTTCCCCTTCGCTGCCCTTCTTGCCCCGGAGTCTGCCCATGACCGACGCCCACCGCCCCGCCCCGCTGAGCCGCCGCCGCGTGCTGCAGGCCGCCGCCGCCAGCGCCCTGACCATCGATCCTGCCCTGCGCGCCTGCGTCTGGGCCCAGGGCTCGGACAAGCCCGAGAAGGAGGAGGTCAAGATCGGCTTCATCCCGCTGACCGATTGCGCGAGCGTCGTGATGGCCTCGGTGCTGGGCATCGACAAGAAGTACGGCGTGAAGATCGTCCCCAGCAAGGAAGCCAGCTGGGCCGGCGTGCGCGACAAGCTGGTCAATGGCGATCTGGACTTCGCCCACGTGCTCTACGGCCTGGTCTACGGCGTGCACCTCGGCATCGGCGGCCCCAAGAAGGACATGGCCGTGCTCATGACCCTCAACAACAACGGCCAGGCCATCACGCTGTCGAAGAAGCTGGCCGACAAGGGCGCGGTGGACGGCGCCTCGCTCGCCAAGCTGATGGCCACCGACAAGCGCGAATACACCTTCGCCCAGACCTTCCCCACCGGCACCCATGCCATGTGGCTGTACTACTGGCTGGCGGCCAATGGCATCAACCCGATGAAGGACGCCAAGTCCATCGTGGTGCCGCCGCCGCAGATGGTGGCCAACATGCGCGTGGGCAACATGGACGGCTTCTGCGTCGGCGAGCCCTGGGGCCACCGCGCCATCATGGACGGCATCGGCATCACGGCCGTGACCACGCAGGACATTTGGAGGGACCACCCCGAGAAGGTGCTGGGCACCTCGGCCGACTTCGTCAAGAAGTACCCCAACACGGCGCGCGCCGTGACGGCCGCCATCCTGGAGGCCAGCAAGTGGATCGACGGCGGCCTCTCCAACAAGAACAAGATGGCCGAGACCATCGCCGAGAAGAGCTACGTCAACACCGGCGTGGACGCCATCAACCAGCGCATCCTGGGCCGCTACCAGAACGGCCTGGGCAAGACCTGGGACGACCCGAACTACATGAAGTTCTACAACGACGGCGCGGTGAACTTCCCTTACCTCTCGGACGGCATGTGGTTCCTCACCCAGCACAAGCGCTGGGGCCTGCTCAAGGAGCATCCGGACTACCTGAAGGTGGCCACCGAGATCAACCGCATCGACATCTACAAGCAGGCCGCCGCCGCCACCAAGACGCCCGTGCCCGCCAGCCCGATGCGCAGCAGCAAGCTCATCGACGGCGTGGTGTGGGACGGCAAGGAGCCGGCCAAGTACGCCGATTCGTTCAAGGTCCGCGCCTGAGGCCGCAGCCTCCATCCACCAGGAGCCCATCACCATGGTTGCCGCCGTCTTCCATCTTCCGCGCGAGGCCGACATCGCGGCCCCGTCCCCCGCCGTGCATGCGCTGGCCAAGCCGCTGACCGTGGCGTCTGCGCCCGACGCGCCCGTTGCCCCGGCGGCGCCCGCCCAGCCGGCCAAGGCGGCGCGTGCCCCGCACGACTTCAGCGGCCTGTGGCTGCGCATCGTCCCGCCGCTGCTGGGCTTCGGCCTGCTGCTGCTGGTGTGGGAGCTGGTGGCCGCGCGCAGCGGCGGCAGCTTTCCGGGCCCGGCCGAGACCTGGAAGCAGGCGGTGCAGGTCTTCGCCGACCCGTTCTACAGCAACGGCCCCAACGACCAGGGCGTGGGCTGGAACGTGCTGGCTTCGCTGCAGCGCGTGGCGGTGGGCTTCGGCCTGGCGGCGCTGGTGGGCATTCCGGCGGGCTTCGCCGTCGGCCGCTCGGTGTTCCTGGCGCGCATGTTCAATCCGCTGATCAGCCTGCTGCGCCCGGTGTCGCCGCTGGCCTGGCTGCCCATCGGCCTGCTGGTCTTCAAGGGCGCCAACCCGGCCGCCATCTGGACCATCTTCATCTGCTCGATCTGGCCGATGGTCATCAACACCGCGGTGGGCGTGCAGCGCGTGCCGCAGGACTACATGAACGTGGCCCGCGTGCTGGACCTGTCGGAATGGAAGATCCTCACCCGCATCCTGTTCCCTGCCGTGCTGCCTTACATGCTGACCGGCGTGCGCCTGGCCGTGGGCACCGCCTGGCTGGTGATCGTGGCCGCCGAGATGCTGACGGGCGGCGTGGGCATCGGCTTCTGGGTGTGGGACGAGTGGAACAACCTCAACGTCAAGAACATCATCATCGCCATCTTCGTGATCGGCATCGTGGGCCTGCTGCTGGAGATGGCCCTGGTCAAGCTCGCCACCGCATTCACCTTCGAAGAGGTCAAGTCGTGAACACCGCCGCTTCCACCACCACCTCCGCTGCTGACGCCAGGTTCATCCAGATCCAGGGCGTCGAGCAGGCCTTCAAGACCCCCAAGGGCCGCTTCGTCGCGCTGCAGGGCATCGACCTCACGGTCGCCAAGGGCGAGTTCGTGGCATTGATCGGCCACTCCGGCTGCGGCAAGAGCACGCTGCTGAACCTGATCGCCGGCCTGACGCGGCCCACGCAGGGCACGCTGCTGTGCGCCAACAAGGAGATCGCCGGCCCCGGCCCGGAGCGCGCGGTCGTGTTCCAGAACCATTCGCTGCTGCCCTGGCTGACCTGCTTCGAGAACATCTACCTGGGCGTGGAGCGGGTCTTCGGCGGCACCGAGTCGAAGGCGCAACTGCGCCAGCGCACCACTGACGCCCTCGCGCTGGTGGGCCTGACGCCGGCCACGCACAAGCGGCCCGGCGAGATCTCCGGCGGCATGAAGCAGCGCGTGGGCATCGCCCGTGCCCTGGCTATGGAGCCCAAGGTGCTGCTGATGGACGAACCCTTCGGCGCCCTTGACGCCCTGACCCGCGCCAAGCTGCAGGACGAGCTGCTGGCCATCGTGCAGAAGACGCAGAGCACGGTGGTCATGGTCACGCACGACGTGGACGAGGCCGTGCTGCTGTCCGACAAGATCGTGATGATGACCAATGGCCCGGCCGCCACCATCGGCGAGGTGCTGGCGGTGGACCTGCCGCGCCCGCGCAACCGCGTCGAGCTGGCCGAGGACCGCGACTACGTGCACTATCGCAAGGCGGTGATCGACTTCCTCTACACCCGCCAGGGCCACGTGGAGAAGCAGGCCGCCTGAGGGGCGCCACGCGGGATCACGGCACGCAGGAGACGAGGATGCGGCAGAAACTGGTGGTGATCGGCAACGGCATGGCCGGCATGCGCACGGTGCAGGAGTTGCTGGCCATCGCGCCGGGCCTCTACGACATCACGGTGTTCGGCGCCGAGCCGCATCCGCACTACAACCGCATCCTGCTGTCGCCGGTGCTGGCCGGCGAGCGCAGCCTGCAGGACATCGTGCTGAACGACTGGGACTGGTACCGCGAGCAGGGCATCACCCTGCATGCTGGCCGCACCCTCACGCAGGTGGACCGCGCCCGCCGCATCGTGCGCGCCGACGACGGCACCGAGGCCGCCTACGACCGGCTGCTGCTGGCCACCGGCTCGCAGCCCGTGCTGCTGCCGGTGCCGGGCGCGGGCCTGCGCGGCGTGCTGGCCCACCGCGACATCGCCGACACCGAGGCCATGATCGAGGCCGCCCGCACGCACCGCCATGCCGTGGTGATCGGCGGCGGCGTGCTGGGGCTGGAGGCCGCCAGCGGCCTGGCCCGGCGCGGCATGGCCGTGACCGTGGTGCACCGCAACGACTGGCTGATGGAGCGCCAGCTCGACGCCGAGGCCGCCACGCTGCTGCGCCAGACGCTGGAAACGCAGCAGGGCCTGAACTTCCGCCTGGGCGCACAGACCGAGGCGCTGCTGGACGACGGCCAGGGCCGCGTGCGCGCGGTGCGCCTGACGGATGGCAGCGAACTGCCGGCCGACCTGGTGGTGATGGCCATCGGCATCCGGCCGCACATCGCGCTGGCGCAGCAGATGCGCCTGCATTGCGAACGCGGCATCGTCGTCAGCGACACGCTGCAGACCGTCACCGACGGCCGCATCTACGCCGTGGGCGAATGCGCCCAGCACCGCGGCGTGGCCTACGGCCTGGTGGCGCCGCTGTTCGAGCAGGGCCGCGTGGCGGCCAACCACCTGGCGCAGATGGGCATCGGCCGCTACGAGGGCAGCACCGTCTCAGCCAAGCTCAAGGTCACGGGCGTCGAGCTGCTGTCGGCCGGCGACTTCATGGGCGGCGAGGGCACCGAGCAGCTGGTGCTGCGCGACCCCGAAGGCGGCGTCTACCGCAAGCTGGTGCTCAAGGACGAGCGGCTGGTCGGCGCCTGCCTCTACGGCGACGCCGAGGGCGGCGGCTGGTACCTGGACCTGCTGCGCGAAGGCCGCAGCGTGGCGGGGCTGCGCGAGCAGCTGATCTTCGGGGAGCCCGTCCATGGCTGAGACGCGCTCCACCTGCCCCTGCTGCGGCGTGGGCTGCGGACACGCCTGCGGCGGTCCGCTTCGCGGCGCATGTGAACACCGCAGCCTGTCCCTGTCGAGCCATGTCTGAAACGAAATCCACCTGCCCCTACTGCGGCGTGGGCTGCGGTGTGGTGATCCAGACCAAAGGCGACCGCATCACCGGCGTGCGCGGCGACCCCTCGCATCCCGCCAACTTCGGCCGCCTGTGCACCAAGGGCAGCACGCTGCACCTGACGGCATCGCCCGCCATCGCGCAGCAGGTGCGGCTGCTGGCACCGGCGCTGCGACCGGCGCGCGGCGCGATGCCCCAGCCCATCGGCTGGAACGAGGCGCTGGACCTGGCCGCGGATCGCTTCGCCCGCGTGATCGCCGAGGACGGCCCCGACGCGGTGGGCTTCTACCTCTCGGGCCAGCTCCTCACCGAGGACTACTACGTCTTCAACAAGCTGGCCAAGGGCCTCGTCGGCACCAACAACCTCGACACCAACTCGCGCCTGTGCATGAGCAGCGCCGTGGCCGGCTACAAGAAGACGCTGGGCGCCGACGCCCCGCCCGCCTGCTACGACGACGTGAAGGACGCCGGCTGCCTGTTCATCGCCGGCAGCAACACGGCCTGGGCCCATCCCATCTTCTTCCGCCGCATCGAGGAAGCGAAGCGCGCCAACCCGGCCATGAAGATCGTGGTGGTCGACCCGCGCCGCACCGACACCTGCGAGATCGCCGACCTGCACCTGGCGCTGCAACCGGGCAGCGACGTGATGCTCTTCCACGGCCTGCTGCATGTGATGCTGCGCGAGGGCTGGACCGACGCCGCCTTCATCGCCGCCCACACCCAGGGCTTCGAAGCGCTGCGCGAGACGGTGCAGGACTGCACGCCCGAGCGCGTGGCCGAGGTCTGCGGCCTGGCCGTGGCCGACATCGTGCAGGCCGCACGGCTCTTCGCCACCGGCGGCAGCGGCGATGTGGCGCATCGTGCGCCCACGCTCAGCCTCTACTGCATGGGCCTGAACCAGTCCTCGCACGGCACCGACAAGAACGCCGCGCTCATCAACCTGCACCTGGCCACCGGCCAGATCGGCCAACCGGGTGCCGGTCCCTTCTCGCTCACCGGCCAGCCCAATGCCATGGGCGGGCGCGAGGTGGGCGGCCTGTCGAACCTGCTGCCGGCCCACCGCGACATGGCCAATGCCGCGCACCGGGCCGAGGTGGCCGCCTTCTGGGGCGTGCCCGCCGTCCCGGCCACGCCGGGCCTGAGCGCCATCGAGATGTTCCGCGCCGCCGCCGAAGGCCGGGTGCGCGCGCTGTGGATCGCCTGCACCAACCCGGCCCAGTCCATGCCCGACCAGGCGCTGGTGCGCCGGGCCCTGGAGCGCTGCGAATTCGTGGTGCTGCAGGAGGCCTTCGCCACCACCGCCACCGCCGCCTACGCCGACCTGCTGCTGCCCGCCACCACCTGGGGCGAGAAGGACGGCACGGTCACCAACAGCGAGCGGCGCATCTCCCGCGTGCGGCCCGCCGTCGCGGCGCCGGGCGAGGCACGCCACGACTGGGCCATCGCGGCCGACTTCGGCCAGCGGCTGCAATCGCGGCTGGCCCTGCAGGCACGGGCACCCGCCATGCCCACCCTCACCGCCTACGACACGCCCGAGCAGGTCTGGAACGAGCACCGCGCCACCACCCGTGGCCGCGACCTGGACATCACCGGCCTTTCCTACGCCCTGCTGGACGAACTCGGCCCGCAGCAGTGGCCCATGCCCGAAGGGCAAGCGGCCGGCACGGCGCGCCTCTACCAGGACGGCGTCTTCGCCACGCCGGACGGCCGCGCCCGCTTCAGCCCCGAGCCCTGGCGCCCGCTGGCCGAAGCGCGCGACGCCGACTGGCCCTATTCCCTCAACACCGGCCGCCTGCGCGACCAATGGCATGGCATGAGCCGCACCGGCACGCTGGGCCGGCTGTTCGGCCATGTGGCCGAGCCGGCGTTGCAGATGACGCCGCAGGACATGGCCCGCGAAGGCCTGGCGGCCGGCGACCTGGTCGAGGTCAGCTCCCGCCGCGGCAGCGCGGTGCTGCCGGTGCAGCCCGATGCCACGCTGGCGCCAGCGCAGACCTTCCTCGCCATGCACTGGGGCGAGGAGTTCCTCGGCGGCCGGGATGCGCAGGGCCGCGAGATGACCGGCGTCAACGGCCTGACGACGCCCGCCTTCTGCCCCACCTCCAAGCAGCCCGAGCTCAAGCATGCGGCCGTGCGCATCCGCCGCGCGGCCCTGCCCTGGACGCTGCTGGGCATCGCCTGGCTGCCGGCCGACCGGGCGCTGGCCGTGCGGCAGGCATTGCGCGAGGCGGCGCGCGACCTGCGCTTCGTCAGCTGCGTGCCCTTCGGCGACGAAGGTGCCGGCGGCGGCGAAGGCGGCGTGCTGCTGCGCGCCGCGGCCGATGCGCCGCCACCGGCCGCACTGGTGGACCGCATCGAGGCCCTGCTCGGCCTGGGCGACGGCCAGGCCCTGCGTTACGCCGACCCCGCCCGGGGCCACCGCCGCGCCGTGCGGCTGCAGCGCGACGGCGAACTGGCGCACGTGCGCGCCGTGCTGCTGGCCGGCGACACGCGGGCCGAGGGCTGGCTCAAGACCCTGATCCAGGACCGCCTGCCGGCGCAGGACTTCGGCCGGCGCCTGCTCTCCTACCAGGCCACGCCGCCGGTGGCCGTGGTGTCGCGCGGCAAGACCGTGTGCAACTGCTTCGGCGTGGCCGAACAGGACATCGCCGGCCACCTGGCCGCCTGCGACGGCAGCGAGGCCGCGCGACTGTCCAGCCTGCAGCAGACGCTGCGCTGCGGCACCAACTGCGGCTCCTGCGTGCCCGAACTGCGTCGCATGGTGCGCGAGACGCCAGTGCGCCTGCACCGCCAGGCGGCATAAGCGCCCGCGCATTCCGGCATAAGCGCTGCGGGACAATCCAGGCACCCATGGGAAGCATTGCGCACTACATCAAGGACATCGGCCGCGGCGCCCGCGGTGCGAAGCCCCTCGCCCGCGAACAGGCGGCGGACCTCTTCGGCCAGGTGCTGGACGGCAGCGTCACCGACCTGGAGATCGGCGCCTTCTGCCTGGCCATGCGCGTCAAGGGCGAGACCACGCAGGAGATGGCCGGCTTCCTCGACGCCACCCATGCGCGGCTGGCCTGCGTGCAGAGCCTGGCCGGCCCGGTGGTCGTGCTGCCCAGCTACAACGGCGCGCGCCGTCTGCCGGTGCTCACGCCCCTGCTGGCGCTGCTGCTGGCCCGCGAAGGCCTGCCGGTGCTGGTGCACGGCAGCCGCACCGAAAGCAGCCGGGTCACGGCCGCCGAGGTGCTGGCCGAACTGGGCCATGCCGAAGCGACGACGCTGACGCCGCTGGACGCCGGCCAGATCGCCGTGGTCGACACCGGCCTGCTGCATCCCGGCCTCAAGCGCCTGCTGGAGGTGCGCCGCGTGGTCGGCCTGCGCAACGCGGGCCACAGCGTGGTCAAGCTGATGCAGCCGGTGGCCGGCCCGGCGGTGGTGGTGGGCAGCTACACCCATCCCGCCTTCGGCACGGTGATGACCGAGCTGTTCGAGCTGCTGGGCATGACGGCCATGCTCTCGCGCGGCCTCGAAGGCGAGGTGGTGGTGGACCCGCGCCGCACGCTGCACATCGAAGGCTTCGTGCGCGGCCAGCGCCAGCCGCTGCAGACGCAGCAGCCGGGCACGTTGGCCGAGATCCCGGGCCTGCCCGCCGAACTGGACGCCGCCGTCACCGCCGCCTACACCCGCCGCGTGCTGGCGGGCGAACTGCCTCTTCCCGAAGCGATCGCCGCCCAGGTCGCGCACATCCGCCATCTGGCTGCCCACGCATGAACACGCCCACGAACGCCTCCCGCCCCCTCGGCCGCTGCACCCTCGTCGGTGCGGGGCCCGGCGATCCGGAACTGCTCACCCTCAAGGCCGTGAAGGCCATCCAGGCCGCGACCGTGCTGCTGGTGGACGACCTGGTCAACGACGAGATCCTGCAGTGGGCCCGGCCCGACGCGCGCATCGTGCACGTCGGCAAGCGCGGCGGCTGCAAGAGCACGCCCCAGGCCTTCATCGAGAAGCTGATGATCACGGCCGTGCAGGAGGGCGAGACGGTGGTGCGCCTCAAGGGCGGCGACCCCTTCGTCTTCGGCCGCGGCGGCGAGGAGGTCGAGCATCTGCGCGAGGCCGGAATCGCCTGCGAAGTGGTCAACGGCATCACCGCCGGCCTGGCCGCCGTCACCGCCCTGGGCGTGCCCCTGACCCACCGCGACCATGCGGCGGGCGTCGTGTTCGTCACCGGCCATGCCAAGACCGGCGCGGCCGACAGCGCCCGCCACGACAGCACCGACTGGGCGGCCCTGGCCGCGACCGCGCGCGACGCGCGGCTGACGCTGGTGATCTACATGGGGGTGGCCGGCGCGGCCCACATCCAGCAGCAATTGCTGGCCGGCGGCCTGCCGGCCGCCACGCCGGTCGCGGTGGTGCAGCATGCCAGCCTGCCGCGGCAACGGCAGATCGTCGCCACCCTGGGCACGCTGGTCACCGAGCTCGCACAGAGCGGCCTGGGCAGCCCGTCCATCATCGTGGTGGGCGACGTGCTGCGCGGCATGGCAGCGGCCGGCGCGCCGGCCGCCTCGCGCTTCGGCACCTGAGCGGCTCACGGCGCGGCGCCGTGGGGCCGATACTGCGCGGCCCATGTCCTCTTCCTTCGACGCCATCGTCATCGGCGCCGGCGCCGCCGGCCTCTTCTGCGCGGCGCAGGCCGGCCAGCGCGGCCTGCGCGTGCTGCTCATCGACCATGCCGAGCGCGTGGCCGAGAAGATTCGCATCTCCGGCGGTGGCCGCTGCAACTTCACCAACCGCGAACTCGACACGCGCGCGCCGCAGCGCCACTACCTGGGCGAGAACCCGCATTTCTGCCGCTCGGCCCTGGCCCGCTACACGCCGGCCGACTTCATCGCCCTGGTGGACCGCCACGGCATCGCCTGGCACGAGAAGCACAAGGGCCAGCTCTTCTGCGACGGGCCCTCGCAGCAGATCATCGACCTGCTGCTGGCCGAATGCGCCGATGGCCACGTCGAGCGCTGGCAGCCCTGCGACGTGCAGTGGGTCGCCTTCGACGCCGGGGCTGGCCGCTACCGCCTGCAGACCGCACGCGGGCCGGTGGAAGCGCCGCAGCTGGTCATCGCCACCGGCGGCCTGGCCATTCCGCAGATCGGCGCCACCGACTTCGGCTGGCGCATCGCCGCGCAGTTCGGCCTGAAGACCATCGCCCCGCGGCCCGCGCTGGTGCCGCTGACCTTCGGCGGCCAGGCCTGGGCGCCCTATGCGCAACTGGCGGGTCTGGCGCTGCCGGTGGCCATCAGCACCGGCAGTGGCAAGGCGCGCATGCGCTTCGACGAGGACCTGTTGTTCACGCACCGCGGCCTCTCGGGCCCGGCCATCCTGCAGATCTCCAGCTACTGGCAGCCCGGCACGGCGCTGACCCTGGACTTTGCACCCGGCACCGACGTGCAGGCCCGCCTGAGCGAGGCGAAGCGCGATTCGCGCAAGCGGGTGGCCAATGAACTCGCGACGCTGGTGCCCTCACGGCTGGCCGACGCCTGGACCGGCGAGGACCCGGGCCTGCAGCGGCCCATCAACGAGGCGGCCGACAAGTCACTGGCCCGGCTGGCCGAGCGCATCAGCCGCTGGTCATTGGTGCCCGACGGCACCGAGGGCTACAAGAAGGCCGAGGTCACGGCCGGCGGCGTGGACACGCGCGAGCTCTCCTCGCAAACCCTGGAAGCCGCGCGCCAGCCCGGCCTGTTCTTCATCGGCGAGACGGTGGACGTGACCGGCTGGCTGGGCGGCTACAACTTCCAGTGGGCCTGGGCCAGCGCCCATGCCTGCGCGCAGGCGCTGCAGGCGGGCTGAGCGCGCCGGACCATTGCCGGCGCAGCACGACGTCACAGGTTTGCCTGCGTGCAGCGCCCGGGCCCCAGCGTCTCCAGCATCGCGCTGGGCACGGCCGGCAGACTCCCGACGCAGCTTGAGCGGCAGCCCCAAACCTGCTACATTAGCCGGCTAACTTTGGCCTACCCCTCAGCGGGCCGCAAAATCTTTCGAGTTGAGGACCACCGGCCGGGGGCCTCGATCTTCCCTGGTCAAATTCAACATCTCTTTGAATCAATGACCACCATCCGCGTTAAAGAAAACGAGCCCTTCGACGTCGCACTGCGTCGCTTCAAGCGCACCATCGAAAAGATCGGCCTGCTGACCGACCTGCGCGCCCGCGAGTTCTACGAAAAGCCGACCGCCGAGCGCAAGCGCAAGAAGGCCGCGGCCGTCAAGCGCCACTACAAGCGCGTGCGCAGCATGCAGCTGCCCAAGAAGCTGTACTGATCGATCCGCGGGCAACGCCGGCACGTCCTCGACGCCGCCGGTCGCGCACCACGCAAGCCGCGCCGGGGAAACCTGCCGCGGCTTTCGTCTTTTTCCCACTCCCTCTTCTTCACCCAGCAAGGACGCACCATGAGCCTCAAGGCCCGCATCACCGAAGACATGAAGACCGCCATGCGCGCCAAGGAAGCCGAGCGCCTGGGCACCATCCGCCTGCTGCTGGCCGCGATGAAGCAGAAGGAAGTGGACGAGCGCATCGAGCTGGACGACGCCGCCGTCGTGGCCGTGATCGACAAGATGATCAAGCAGCGCAAGGACTCCATCGCCGCCTTCACCCAGGCCGGCCGCATCGAGCTGGCCGACAAGGAAGCCGCCGAGGTCGTCGTTCTGGAGGCCTACCTGCCGCAGCGCCTGGGCGCCGACGAGATCGCTGCCGAAGTGAAGGCCATCGTGGCCGAGCTGGGCGCCAGCGGCCCTGGCGACATGGGCAAGGTGATGGGCGCCGCCAAGCAACGCCTGGCCGGCAAGGCCGAGATGGGCCAGGTGAGCGCGGCCGTCAAGGCTGCTCTGGCCGGCTGATCGCATGAGCGCGCCAGCTGCCACGCCCGTCGGCAAGGCCTGCGCCTGCGTGGTGGACGCGCGCGGCCGGCTGCTGGTCTTCCACCATCCGGGCGACCGGGGCATGCAGCTGGTCAAGGGCACCATCGAGCCTGGCGAGTCGCCGGAAGAGGCCGTGCGCCGCGAGCTGCTGGAGGAATCCGGCCTGCGCTTCGACGGCCCGCTGCAACCCCTGGGCACGCTCCTGCGTCATTGCGATGCCGGCCACGAGGGCAACGACCACACGCACGAGCAGCTGTGGCACCTGTTCCTGATGCGCATCGAGGCGCCCCTGCCCGAGCGCTTCGAACACACAGCCCACGGCAGCCCGGAAGAGGACGGCCTCGTCTTCGACTTCCGCTGGCTGACGGAGGGCGAGGCGCTGGACGGCTTCACCCTGCCCTACCGGCAGGCCATCGAGCGGGTCTGGCAGGCGCTGCGGGCCTGAACGCGCGCCGCCCTCCGGGGCCTGCGCCAGTCCGCATCCGCTCAGACGACCGCGCGCAGCACCATCCATCCGCCCAGCAGCGCCAGCCCGGCGAAGAAGCAGCGCCGGAACACCGGCAACGGCAGGCGCGCCTGCAGACGCTGCCCCAGCGCCATGCCGAGCCAGGCCGGCACCAGCAAGGCCAGCGAAGGCCACCACGATGCCGCCGGCACCCCGTCCGAATTGCCCGCCAGCCCCATGCCCAGCGCCAGTGTGCAGGTGCTGAAAGACAGGCCCATCGCCCGCATCAACGCGGCCCGCGGAAGCCCCAGGCCCTGCAGATAGGGCACCACGGGCATCACGAACACGCCGGTGAGCGCCGTCAGAACGCCGGTCGACAGGCCGGCCGCCGGCCCCATCCAGCGGGCCTGCGCAGGCGTCAAGGTCGGCGCACGGCCGGCGAGGCCCCAGGCGGCATAGGCCATCAGCGCCAGCCCCAGCAGCAGCACGCCGGTGCGGCCCGAAGGCGGGCCCCACACCGCCAGTCCGCCCAGCGTGCCTGCAGCCATGCCGACCTGCAGACCCATCGTGCAGCGCAGCAGCGCCAAGGCCTCGCGCCAGGGTCCGGCCTGCCAGAGATTGGTCACCAGCGACGGCAGCACCAGCAGCGCCGCCGCCTGGGCCGGCGGCATCCAGAGCGCCAGCAGGGCCATCGACAGCGTGGGCAGGCCCAGGCCGAGCAGCCCCTTCACGGCCCCGGCGAGCACGAACACGCTGGCGGTCAGCGCCCAGAACGGGCCCGAGGACAGCTCAGCCGACATGGCGCACGGGGCCGGCCGACGCGGCATTCGGGGAGTGGCGAGGACAGGCCATGGTGTGAAGGTCGGCAAGGGCAACGCGGTGGATGAGAGGCCGAGTCTGGCCGCCCCAGCCGCACGCCGCCAATGCGGAAGAAACGCAGCCCCCTCAGGCTGTGCCTGAGCCCGGGGGCCTTCCGCCCCGCCGCCGCTTTCGCGTGCTAACTTGCGCGGCATGCGATTCGACCTGACCGACCTGCGCCTCTTCGTCCACGTGGTCGAGGCCGGCAGCCTGACCCGTGGCGCCGACCGGAGCCACATGGCACTGGCCTCTGCCAGCCAGCGGGTGCGCGGCATGGAGCAGGCGCTGGGCGGCCCGCTGCTGGAGCGGCATGCGGCGGGCGTGACGCCCACCGAGGCCGGCCGCACGCTGCTGCACCACGCCCGCACGGTGCTGGCGCAGATGCAGTGCCTGTACGGCGAGATGGCCGAGCACGGCCAGGGCCTGCGCAGCCGCGTGCGCCTGCTGGCCAACACCGCCGCGCTGATCGAGCACCTGCCCGGCCCCCTAGCCGACTTCCTGGCGGCGCATCCGCAGGTCTCGGTGGACCTGGACGAGCGCGCCAGCACGGACGTGGCCGACGCCGTGCGCGCCGGCCTGGCGGACATCGGCGTCGCCTCGCACCTCGCCGACTTCCGCGGCCTGACGCACCACGCCTTCCGCCGCGACGACTTGGTGCTGGTGCTGCCGCGCGGCCATGCGCTGGCCGGCCGCCGCCGGGTGGCACTGGCCGAACTGGGCGATGCCGGGATGGTGGGGCTGCCGGCCGGCAACCCGCTGCAGGAGCACATCGCCGCGCAGGCCCGCCAGGCCGGGCTGCAGTGGCACTACCGCGTGCGGGTGCCACGCTTTGAGGCGGTGTGCCGGATGGCGGCGCAGGGCATCGGCGTCGGCGTGGTCCCGCGCACCGCGGCGGCGCGTTGCGCGCGCGGACTGGCGCTGGCGCGAGTACCGCTGTCGGACGCCTGGGCGGCCCGCGAACTGCGGGCCTGCGTGCGGGACGAGGCGGTGCTGTCGCCGCAGGCCCGCGCTCTGCTGGCGCGACTCACCGCCGTCCCGCAGGCCGCGGCCTGAAGAGGCTCAGGCCCCCGCCACCTTCATCCGGTCGATCAGCATCGAGCCGACCGTCTTGGCGCCGTAGTTGTAGGCGTCGGCGCCCACGGCCTGGATGCCCATCAGCATCGACTTGAGGTTGCCGGCGATGGTGATCTCCTGCACCGGAAAGGCGATCTGCCCGTTCTCGACCCAGAAGCCGCTGGCGCCACGCGAATAGTCGCCGGTGACATAGTTGACGCCCTGGCCCATCAGCTCGATGACAAACAGGCCGGTGCCCAGCTTGCGCAGCATGGCGTCCAGGTCGTCGGCCGGGTCGGTCAGGCGCGAGTACAGCGTCAGGTTGTGCGACCCACCGGCGTTGCCCGTGGTCTTCATGCCCAGCTTGCGGGCCGAATAGGTGGACAGGAAGTAGCCTTCCAGCCGGCCGGCATCGACCACCGTGCGCGCCCGGGTGATCACGCCCTCGTCGTCGAAGGGCGCACTGCCCTTGCCACGGCGGATGTGCGGGTCTTCCATCACGTCGATGTGCGAGGGCAGCACGTTCTTGCCCAGCGAGTCGAGCAGGAAGGTGCTGCGCCGGTACAGCGATCCGCCACTGACGGCCTGCACCAGCCCGCCAAGCAGGCCGGCGGCCAGCGGCGATTCGAACAGCACCGGGCATTCGGTGGTCTTGATCTTGCGCGACTTCAGGCGGCTGAGCGCCCGCTCCGCCGCGTAGCGGCCCACGGCCTGCGGCGAGGCCAGCTCGTCCGCCGAGCGCATGGAGCTGTACCAGGCGTCGCGCTGCATGTCGTCGCCCCGGCCGGCGATGGGCGCCACCGAGATCGAATGCCGCGAGCTGGCATAGCCGCCGCGGAAGCCGTGCGTGTGCGCGCTGAAGAAGTGGCTCTGCTGCGCCGACACGCCCGCGCCTTCGCTGTTGGTGATGCGGCGGTCGGTCGACAGGGCCGCCGCCTCGCACTCCAGGGCCAGTTGGGCAGCACCTTCGCTGTCGATGGCCCAGGGATGGAAGAGGTCCAGTTCCGGATGGTCCTTGGCGATGTCCGCCTCGTCGGGCAGGCCGCCGACCGGGTCCTCGGCGGTGAAGCGGGCGATGTCGTAGGCCGCCTGCACCGTCTGGCGGATGGCCGCTTCCGAGAAGTCGGAGGTGCTGGCGTTGCCGCGCCGGTTGCCCACGTAGACGGTCACGCCCAGCGACTTGTCGCGGTTGCGCTCCACGTTCTCGAGCTGGCCCTTGCGCACCGAGACGCTCAGTCCGCAGCCTTCGGACGCCTCGGCGCCGGCGTCGGTGGCACCCAGCTTCTTGGCATGCGCCAGGGCGGTGTCGACCAGGTTCTCGAAGTAATCTCGGCTGTAGGCGAAGCCGCTTTCCGCGCGCGAAGTGGTGGTGCTCATGTGAGGGACAATGATAGCGACGCGCCCCCGATGGCCGGGCGGCGCACCCAATTCCCCCGCCATGCCCCGCAAACCCAAAAAAGGCTACTTCGTCCGTGGCCAGTTCGTCGCCGAAGGCAGCGAACTCGACATCGAATACAAGCGCGAGCTCAAGGGCGGCATCGAGACCAGCAAGACCGACCTCAAGCGCGAAAGCGCCGAGCTGCAGGCGCTGGGCGAGGCCCTGCTCACGCTGCGCGGCGAGGCGCGCGAGCGCCTGCAACTGCCCGACCAGCTCATCGAGGCCCTCAAGGAACTCGGCCGCATCACCAACTTCGAAGGCCGTCGGCGACAGTCGCAGTTCGTCGGCAAGCTGATGCGCAAGCTGGACCCCGAGACGCTGGACGCGGTGCGCACCGCCCTCGACGAGCAGGCCCGCGGCCCCGCCCAGGCCACCGCCATGCTGCACGAGGCCGAGCAGTGGCGCGAGCGCCTGCTGGCCGACGACGACGCCCTGGGCGCCTGGATCGAGACCCACCCCGGCACCGATGCCCAGCAGATGCGCGCCCTGGTGCGCCAGGCCCGCAAGGACCACCAGGCCGGCAAGCCCGGCGAGGCGCCCCGCCAGGGCAAGGCCTTCCGCGAGCTGTTCCAGCGCATCCGCGAGCAGCTGTCGGTGCATGGCGACGACGACCATGCCGACCAGGCCTCGGCCCAGTCGCGCGAGGAAGACGCCTGATGGCCGCCGCCGATTTCGAGCCGGTCAAGATCGGCATCGTCTCGGTCAGCGACCGCGCCAGCAGCGGCGTCTACGAGGACAAGGGCCTGCCGGCTCTGCAGGACTGGCTGACGCGGGCGCTGAAGAATCCCATCGCCTTCGAACCCCGCCTCATCCCCGACGAGGCCGCGCGCATCAGCGCCGCGCTGATCGAGCTGGTGGACGCTGGCTGCAGCCTGGTGCTGACCACCGGCGGCACCGGCCCCGCACCGCGCGACGTGACGCCCGAGGCCACGCTGGCCGTCGCCCACAAGGAGATGCCCGGCTTCGGCGAGCAGATGCGGCAGATCGGCCTTCGCTTCGTGCCCACGGCGATCCTGTCGCGCCAGGTGGCGGTGGTCCGTGATCGCAGCCTGATCATCAACCTGCCCGGCCAGCCCAAGTCCATCGCCGAGACGCTGGAAGGACTCAAGGCGGCCGATGGCAGCCAGACCGTTCCCGGCATCTTTGCGGCCGTGCCCTACTGCATCGACCTGATCGGCGGGCCCTACCTGGAGACGCACGACGACGTCTGCAAGGCCTTCCGGCCCAAGTCGGCGATTCGGCCGGCCCGGGACTGAGCGTCTTTCGTTCCTGCTTGCCTGGCCACGCCAGGCGCCGGGACGCGGTCAGAACTCCGCGTCGAGTTCGTCGATCTCTTCGGGCTCCTGCAGGGCCGCGGCCATCCATTCGCGCATGGCCGGCAGTTCCAGCACCTGCTGGCTGTAGGAAGCGCACAGGTCGTCCAGCGCCACACCGTAGCTGCGAAAGCGCGTCACCACCGGCGCATACATCGCATCGGCCAGGCCCGGCCGGTCGCCGAAGAGGAAGGGGCCGCCATAGGTCGACAGGCATTCGCGCCAGATCGCCACGATGCGGTCGATGTCGGCCTGGGCGCGCGACCACACCTTGAAGTCCTTGAAGCGGGCCTTGATGTTCATGGGCAGCGCACCGCGCAGGGCCGAAAAGCCCGAATGCATTTCGCCGCAGATCGCACGGCAGTGGGCGCGGGCGGCTGCATCCGTGGGCAGCAGGCCGGCCTTGGGGAAGTTCTCGTGCAAGTACTCGCCGATGGCCATCGTGTCCCACACCCGGATGCCCCGGTGCTCCAGCGAGGGCACGAGCATGGACGAGGACAGCAGCAGCATCTCCGCCTTCATGGCCGGATCGTCGGGCGGGATGACCTTCTCGACGAAATCCAGACCCGCCAGCCTGCACATCAGCCACCCGCGGAGGGCCCATGCGCCGTAGTTCTTGCTGCTGATGGTGAGAACGGCCTTGGCCATGTCGCATTGCTCCAATCGGTGACTCCACCGGCAGCAGTGCAAAGCCTGTGCCAGAACAGTGCATCGGCCGCCGCCCGCCCATGCACCGGCTTGGCCCGCAACTTGCCTTGACCGGGACATGCTGTACCAGGCCTATCAAATGCAGGCCGACCTGCTGTCGCCGCTGCGGCAGCTGTCGCACTTCTTCGGACATGCCCTCTTCGCCGCGGGCAACGAGCGCACCATTCCCCGGCGCCTGTCGGCGGCCATGGATGTGTTCGACCGGCTCAAGCTCACCCACCAGCGCCCCGACTACGGCATCCATGAGGTCGTGATCAACGGCGAGGCGGTGCCCGTGGTCGAGGAAAAGGCCCTCCAGGCCCCCTTCGGCACACTGCTGCGCTTTCGCAAATTGCGGCCGGCCGATGCACCAGCGGAGCCCCCCGTGCTGCTGGCCGCACCGTTGTCGGGCCATTTCGCCACACTGCTGCGCGAAACGGTGCGCACCCTGCTGCGCGACCACGATGTCTACATCACCGACTGGCACAACGCGCGCGACGTGTCGCTGGCCCATGGCCGCTTCGGCCTGGACGAGTACACGCTGCAGCTGATGGACTTCCTGCGCGCGGTCGGGCCTGGCGTGCATCTGGTGGCGGTGTGCCAGCCTTGCGTGGCCGCCCTGGCCGCCACCGCGCTGATGGCCGAGGACGACGACCCCGCCACCCCGCGCAGCCTGACGCTGATGGCCGGGCCGGTGGATTGCCGCATCAACCCCACGCAGGTCAACCGCCTGGCCACCGAGCGGCCCATCGACTGGTTCGAGCGCAACCTGATCAGCCATGTGCCGCTGCCTCACGCCGGCTTCATGCGCCGGGTGTACCCCGGTTTCGTCCAGCTCTCGGCCTTCATGAGCATGAACATGGAACGCCACAAGGAGCAGTTCCGCCGCCTCTACGCGCATGTGGTCGAAGGCGAGATGGACAAGGCGCAGGCGATCCGCACCTTCTATGAGGAGTATTTCGCCGTCAACGACCTGCCGGCCGAGTTCTACCTGGAGACGGTGGAGCGGGTCTTCCAGACCTACGACCTGCCGCGCGGCGAACTCACCGTGGCAGGTCGCCGCGTCGAGCCACGGGCCATCCGCCGCACCGCCCTGCTCACCGTGGAGGGCGAGCGCGACGACATCTGCGCCGTGGGCCAGACGGTGGCCGCGCAAGACCTGTGCAGCAGCATCCGGCCCTATCTCAAGGCGCACCACCTCCAGGCGGGCGTGGGCCACTACGGCGTGTTCAGCGGCAGCAAGTGGAATGCGCAGATCTATCCGCGGGTGCGCGAGACGATCCATCAAGCCGCTGAACTGGGGTGACGTCCTCCTGTCGCCTGCGCGCAGCCACAAAAAAGCCGCGTGGCCCAGCAGGCGACGCGGCTCGTCTTGACGCGGCCTCGCCTCAGAGCGAGGGCTGGTTCTGTGCGTTCTCTTCTTCCGCCGGCCAATCACGGATGTAGGCCTTGAGCATCTTGTTCTCGAAGTTCTGGCTGTCCACCACGGCCTTGGCCACGTCGTAGAAGCTGATCACGCCCATCAGCATGCGCTTGTCCATGACCGGCATGTAGCGGGCATGGCGCTCCAGCATCATGCGCCGGACCTCGTCGAGGTCGGTGCCGTTGGTGCAGGTCAGGGGCGCGTCGTCCATGGCCGTGCGCACCCGGGTGTCGCCGATGGCGCCGCCGTTGCGCTGGATCTGCAGGATCACCTCGCGGAAGGTGAGCATGCCCACCAAGTCGCCATGGGACATGACCACCAGCGAGCCGATGTCCTTGTCCGCCATGATGCCCACCGCCTCGGCCAGCGGATCGTCGGGGCCGATCGTGTAGAGCGTGTTGCCCTTCACGCGCAGGATGTCGCTGACTTTCATCGGGGTGCTCCTCAAGAAACCGTCCTGAAAATATAGCCCACAATCCCTCGCGACTGGCGCCCGGCCTCGACACTTTTATCAGGGCCAGCCCGCAGGCACTGACAAGGAGACACGCTTGATACCTCGCCTTTCCGCCCGCCCCCCGTTCGGAGCCCAGCCATGACTGGCTATTCCGACCCCGGCTTCGACACGCTCGCGCTGCATGCCGGCGCCGCGCCCGACCCGGCCACCGGCGCCCGCGCGGTGCCCATCCACCTGACGACCTCCTTCGTCTTCGAATCCAGCGACCATGCGGCGGCGCTCTTCAACCTGGAGCGCGCCGGCCACGTCTACAGCCGCATCAGCAACCCGACCAATGCGGTCCTGGAGCAGCGGGTGGCCGCGCTCGAAGGCGGCATCGGCGCCATCGCGACCGCCAGCGGCCAGGCCGCACTGCACCTGGCCGTGGCCACGCTGATGGGCGCGGGCTCGCACATCGTGGCCAGCACGGCACTCTACGGCGGCTCGCAGAACCTGCTGCACTACACGATGCGCCGCTTCGGCATCGAGACGACCTTCGTCAAGCCCGGCGACATCGATGGCTGGCGCGCCGCCATCCGGCCGGAGACGAAGCTGCTCTTCGGCGAGACCGTCGGCAACCCCGGCCTGGACGTGCTGGACATTCCCACCATCGCCCAGATCGCCCGCGAGGCCAAGGTGCCGCTGCTGGTCGATTCGACGCTCACCTCGCCCTACCTCATCAAGCCCTTCGACTGGGGCGCGGACCTGGTCTACCACTCGGCCACCAAGTTCCTCTCGGGCCACGGCACGGTGATCGGCGGCGTGCTGGTCGACGGCGGCAGCTTCGACTGGGAGGCTTCCGGCCGCTTTCCGGAGCTGACGCAGGGCTACGACGGCTTCCACGGCATGGTGTTCAGCGAGGAGAGCACCGTGGGCGCCTTCCTGCTGCGCGCCCGCCGCGAGGGCCTGCGCGACTTCGGCGCGGCCATGAGCCCGCACACGGCCTGGCTGATCCTGCAGGGCATCGAAACGCTGCCGCTGCGCATGGAGCGCCACGTGGCCAACACCGAGCGCGTGGTGCAGTTCCTGGCCAGCCATCCCTTTGTCTCACGCGTGGGGCATCCGCTGCTGGAGTCGCACCCCAGCCACGCGCTGGCCGGCCGGCTGCTCCGCGGTGGCGCACGTGGGGCGGGGGCGGTGTTCAGCTTCGACATCAAGGGCAGCCGGACGCAGGGCAAGGCCTTCATCGAGGCGCTGCGGCTGTTCAGCCACCTGGCCAACGTGGGCGACTGCCGCTCGCTGGTGATCCATCCGGCCAGCACCACGCACTTCCGCATGAGCGACGAGGCGCTGGCAGGCGCGGGCATCGGGCAAGGGACGATCCGCCTGTCCATCGGCCTGGAGGATGCGGACGACCTGATCGACGACCTCAAGCGCGCGCTGAAAGCCGCCGAGAAAGCGGGGGCCTGAGATGGAATTGCAGGTCAACGGCCACCGCGCCTATGCCTATACCGGCGGCAAGCCCTTCGACGCCGCCAAGCCGACCGTGGTCTTCATCCACGGCGTGCTCAACGACCACAGCGTGTGGATCCTGCAGAGCCGCTGGTTCGCCCACCATGGCTGGAACGTGCTGGCGGTCGATCTGCCCGGCCATTGCCGCAGCGCGGGCGCGCCGCCCGCTTCGGTCGAGACGGCCGCCGACTTCGTGCTCGCGCTGCTGGATGCCGCTGGCGTGGCGCGCGCCGCGCTGGTGGGTCACAGCTTCGGCTCGCTGATCGCGCTGGAGGCCGCGGCCCGCGCGCCGGAGCGGGTCACGCACCTGGCGCTGGTGGGCACGGCCTATCCGATGGCGGTGTCGCCAGCGCTGCTCGACAGTTCGCTGAACGCGCCGCAGAAGGCCATCGACATGGTCAACGTGTTCTCGCATTCCATGCTGGCGCCGCCGCCGTCCTCGCTCGGGCCGGGCACCTGGCTGATGGGCGGTTCGCGGGCGCTGATGCGGCGGGTGCTGGCGAGCAACCCGGCCGTCAACGTCTTCCACACCGGCTTCAAGGCCTGCAACGACTATGCGGGCGGGGAGGCGGCGATGGAGAAGGTGCGCTGCCCGGTGCTCTTCCTGCTCGGCGGCGCCGACCAGATGACGCCGCCGCGCGCCACCAAGGCGCTGCGCGACAAGGCGCCGGGCGCCCGCGTGGTGACGGTGAAGGCCGGGCATGCGCTGATGAGCGAGGCGCCCGACGCGGTGCTGTTCGCGCTGCGCGACTTCCTGGGCTGAGGCCCTCAGTTGAGGACGATCAGGCGCTCGACCTCCACCTCGGTGGTGCGCAGGCCCTTCTCGAATTCGCCGTGCAGTTCGACGCGCTGCTCGGCGCCGAGCGTACGGCCGGCCGGGAAGTGGTGCGGCTCGATCTCCACGCGGATGCGGCCGGTGTCGTCGGCGAAGGTGTAGTTCTCGCCGCCGTCGTGCGACACGATGCGGCCCTGCAGCCGCACCTGCTGGTCGTCGCGGCCGCTGTCGAGCAGCTGGCGCACGGTGCTGACGGGCACGGTGCTGGGGCCGCTGTAGCCGCCGGGCGCTGCGGCCACCGGGGCCGGCGCGGCGCTCTGTGCGGAGGCGGCACTGCCTGCGGCGCCGGCCGTGCCGGCGGCCAGCAGCGAGAGGGCGAGGGTCGAGGCGAGGATGGAAGAACGCATGGGGCAAGGCTCCTGAAGAGGGTTGGGACGAGGCCGGTTCGGCTCGACGAATCCGACGGGACGAAGGCTGTACCCGGAATCCCGGGCCAGTGAAGTCATTGGGCGGCCCGAAGATGAAGGCCAACTGATGGCCCTCGGTGCGTGTCAGCGCGGCGGAAAGTCCACGATGGCCGAGAGCCCGCGCCCGTCCAGCCCTTCTTCGAAGTGCAGCCGCGCCCCGTGCAGCGCCGCGATGCGCGCCACGATGGACAGGCCCAGGCCGTTGCCCGGCTGGCCGCTGCCCAGCACCCGGAAGAAGCGCTCGCCCAACCGCTGGCGCTGCGCGGGTGGCACGCCGGGCCCGTCGTCGCGCACGGCCAGGCGCGTGCCGCCGCCGGGCAGGGCCGTGCTTTCCACGCGGATGCGCGCGTCGGGGCCGCCGTAGCGGCGGGCGTTGTCGACCAGGTTGCGCACCAGCGTGGCCAGCAGCGCGGGATGGCCGACGATGACCGGAACCGACAGTGCCGTCCCGATGCGCGCAGCGTCGGCAGGCGCCACGCCAGGGCCGCCACGGCCCGGCCCGGCGCCGGCCAGCGCCTCGTCCACCAGGGGCAAGAGCGGCACCGGCTCGACCGCCTCCAGCGTCCTCACCGGGTCCAGCCGCGCCAGCGCGAGCAGGCTTTCGACCAGCTGCGTGCTGCGGTCCACGTCGGCCCGCAACTGGCGCGCCTCCTCCGCCGGCAGGTGGCCCTGGCGGGCGAGCAGCTGCACGCGGTTGCGCAGGGCGGCCAGCGGAGTGCGCAGCTCATGCGCGGCATCGCTGGTGAAGCGGCGCTCGTTTTCCATCGCCATCCCCAACCGGGCCAGCAGGCCGTCCAGCGCGCCGAGGATGGGACGCAGCTCCTGCGGCATGCCTTGCGCGTCGACGGGCGTCAGGTCCTGCGGCGACTTGGCGGCGATGCCGGCGGCGGCGGTCTCCAGCGGCCGCAGCAGCCGGCGGATGGCGAACCAGCACACGCCCACGAGCAGCAGCAGCAGGCCGAGCGCCGGCCAGGCCAGGCGCTCGGCGATGTCCTCCAGCAGGTCCAGCCGCTCTTCCCAGGGCTGGCCGACCTGGGCCTGCAGACCGGTGGCGGGGTCGCGCAGCACATGCACGCGCCAGTAGTGGCCGTCCACCCGCACGTTGTAGTGCTCGTCGTTGCCCGTGAGCTGCGCGACGAAGGGCGCGGCCGGCGCCTCCCTGCCCCGCTGCAGCACGCGGCCGTCGGGCGACACCAGCTGGTAGTAGATGCGCAGGCGCAATCCATCGCTGCGCGCGCCGGCCGCCGCCGCCGTGGCGGGCTCGCGGCCCAGGCGCAGCACGAGCTGGGCGCTTTCCTCCAGCGCCTCGTCGAAGGTTTCGCTCACACCATGCCAGGCCACCTGGATGACGATGGCCAGGCTGACCAGCCAGACCACCACGCTGGCGGCCACGACGGTGGCCAGCAGGCGGCGGCGCAGCGACCAGGGGCGGTCCGCCCTCATGCAGGCGCCAGGCCGTAGCCCTGGTTGCGCACCGTCGTGATGAAGGCGCTGCCCAGCTTGCGCCGCAGGTTGTAGATGTGGACCTCGATGGCGTTGCTTTCCACCTCTTCGCCCCAGCCGTAGAGCGCCTCCTCGATCTGCGCCCGGCTGAGGATGTGGGTGGGCCGGCGCATCAGCGCTTCGAGCACGGCGAACTCGCGCGCGGTGAGCGACACGGGGGCGCCATCCCGCGTCGCGCGCTTGGCGACCGGGTCGAGCATGACGCCCCCATGCTGCAGCACCGGCGAAGGCTGCCGGGCTTCGCGCCGCAGCGCCGCGCGCACGCGGGCGGAGAGTTCTTCGAGGTCGAAGGGCTTGACCAGGTAGTCGTCGGCGCCCAGGTCCAGGCCCTCGACGCGCTCGGCCAGCGTGTCGCGCGCGGTGATGAGCAGCACCGGCAGCGTGGCGCCACGGGCGCGCAGGGCCTGCAGCACGCCATCGCCATCGAGCCCGGGCAGACCCCGGTCGAGCAGCACGCACTGGTAGTCGTGCATGGCCAGCGCCGTCACGGCCTGGTCGCCGCGCTGCAGCCAGTCCACGGCGTGGCCGTCCATCTGCAGCCATGACTGCACGGTGGCGCCCAGCGAGGCATCGTCTTCGACCAGCAGGATCCGCATGGGCGCAGGCTAGGACGAGGGGATGAAGGGAATCTGAGGCCCTTCAGCGATCTTCCACGGCGAAGGCATCATCCTGCCGCGACCCCAGCGCCTGCAGCAGCGCGGTGACCGCGGCGTCGGCCGGCCGGGCAGCGGGCGGAGAGTCCAGCATGCGCGCCAGGGTGCCGGCGTGCGGCAGCATCGGGCCCAGGAAATGCACGCCCTGCGGCCCCGCCAGCAGCAGCGTGGGAAAGGTCTCGACATCGAATTCGTCGGCCAGGTCGGCGTGGTCCTCCACGTCGACCCAGGCGAAGCGCAGTTGCGGATGCGTGCGCTGGGCCTCGGCGAACAGGGCGCGGTAGTCGCGGCAGGTGCCGCACCATTCGGCGCACAGGCACACGGCCCAGGTGGAATCGGCTGCGGGGGCGTCGGTCACGGTGCGGGCGTCAGGGTCTTGGAAAGGGGCTTTGGCCAGGGAAAAGGCCGTCGCTATTATGGGCAACGCCCTCCGAGGCGACAGGAGACAGCGATGAATCCCTCCCCCGCCGCCGCGCGCACGCCGGCCGGTGCTGCCGTCGATCCGCGCCAGTTCTCGAGCTTTGCCGAGTTCTATCCCTTCTACCTGAGCGAGCATGCCGACCGCACCTGCCGGCGCCTGCATTTCATCGGCTCCACGCTGGCGCTGGCCAGCCTGGCAGTGCTGGTGGTGACGGCCAACCCGTGGTGGCTGCTAGGCGCGCTCTTCGCCGGCTACGGCTTCGCCTGGGTCGGCCACTTCGCCTTCGAGAAGAACAGGCCGGCCTCGTTCAAGCGGCCGCTCTACAGCTTCATGGGCGACTGGGTGATGTATCGCGACATCTGGGCCGGACGCGTCAAGCTCTGATCAGGACCGCTTCGGGACGCGACCCGCGCACTCAGGTGCCGACGCCATCCGCCCGCGGGATGCCTTCGCCAGAGCCCGGCGACCGCTCCGACGCCAGTGCGTCGGCCAGCGTCAGGCGCGTCAGCGGGGCCCGCTCCCACATCGGCTCCAGCACCGGCTTGCGGGGCAGGAGCAGCGCCTCGACCATCGGCGCCAGCAGGGTGGCGGCCGGGTCCACCAACAGCACGTAGCGCGGATCGCCACTCGCCGGCTCCTCGGCCAGCGGAGCCACCCAGTCGAGCGACACCAGCGCCTCGATGACAGGGGTCAGCTGCAACACGTCGACCCGCAGGCGCCTGGCCATCTCCTGCGCCCCCATCCCGCGGGCCGGCCCCTTGCGGGCCTGGGCCAGCAGGCGAAGCGCCTCGATGCCGAGCTGCATGGGCCAGCCCGGCCGACCACCGCGCCGGGCCACGCCAGACAGCAGGATCGGCAAATAGGCCGCAATCACCGCACCCAGCAGCACGATCACCCAGGCGGTGTAGATCCAGATCAGCAGGATGGGCGCGGTGGCGAAGGCGCCATAGAGCACCGAGTACGTGGGCACGAAGCTCAGATACCAAGCCAGCACCCGCTTGGCCACCTCGATGGCCGCCGCGACGAACAGGCCACCCGCCCAGGCATGGGCCCAGCGCACCTGCGTGTTGGGCACATAGTGGTAGAGCGAGGCCATGCCCAGCGCCAGCAGCAGGAACTCCGCCCCGTCGAACAGCCAGCGCAGGTTGAGGCCCGCCTGGCCGATCAGGCCGCGCGAGGCGCTGAATACGTAGGCCGTGGTGGACAGGCTCACTGCCAGCAGCAGCGGGCCCAGCGTGATCGAGGCCCAGTAGATCAGCACCCGCTGCGCCAGGGGCCGCGGCCGCTGCACGCGCCAGATGCCGTTGAGCGTCTTGTCGATGGTCAGGATCAGCGCGATGGCCGTGATCAGCAGCACCCCCAGGCCCACGATGCCCAGCCCGCTGGCCGCGCCGGCGAACTGCGTCAGATAGCCCAGCACCTGACGCGCGATGTTCTCGGGAATGAGGCTTTGCACCAGCCAGCGCTGCAGCCGGTCCTGCAGCGTGGCGAAGATGGGGAAGACGGTGAACAGCGCCAGTGCCACCGTGAAGAAGGGCACCAGGGCGATGGTGGTGGTGAAGGTGAGGCTGCCGGCCGTGAGGGCCAGCCGATCGTCGCGGAACCGCTCGCCCAGCACCGCCGCGGTGCTGCGCCACGGAAAGCGCGTGAGATCCCTCCAGAGCCGATGGCGAATCATGCTGGGTATCATGCCACCGCCCTTCGACACCCCCCGCCGCGCCTGTCTGCCGCGGCCTCTTTTCCTCCCCCCGTTTTGAACACGCCCTCCGCCCCCCCCTCGGCCTCCGTCGTCGCCACGCGCGTGCTGGCGGTGGGCTGCCTGCTGGGGCTGATCGGGCTGGGCCTGGCCTGGGAACTCTGGCTGGCGCCGCTGCGCCCCGGCGGCAGCTGGCTGGCGCTGAAGGTGCTGCCGCTGCTGGTGCCGCTGGCGGGGCTGCTCAAGTGGCGGCTGTACACCTACCGCTGGCTGAGCCTGATGATCTGGCTCTATTTCACCGAAGGCGTGGTGCGCGCCTGGAGCGATACGCTGCCGACGAGCCGCGCCCTCGCGGGCATCGAGATCGTGCTGTGCCTGCTGCTCTTCGTGGCATGCGCCTGGCATGTGCGCCTGCGGCTGCGGGCCGGCCAGCGGATGCGCGCTGCCGACCCATCGACTTCCTGAAACCATGACGACCCCTGTCCTGATCGAATCGCTGCGCGCCATCGTCGGCGCCGCCCATGTGCTCACCGATGGTGACCTTACCGCCTACGAACAGGACTGGCGCAAGCGGGCCCGCGGCAAGGCGCTGGCCGTGGTGCGCCCCGGCAGCACCGCCGAGGTGGCGGCCGTGGTCAAGGCCTGCGCCGCCGCCGGCACGGCCATCGTGCCGCAGGGCGGCAACACGGGCCTGGCCGTGGGCTCCATCCCCGACGAGAGCGGCAGCCAGGTGGTGCTGAGCCTGGCGCGCATGGCCGGCGTGCGCGAGATCGACGCGGCCAACCTCACCATCACCGTCGAGGCCGGCTGCGTGCTGCAGGTGCTGCAGGAGACCGCCGCCAAGGCCGGTTTCCTGTTCCCGCTCAGCCTGGCGGCCGAAGGCAGCTGCACCATCGGCGGCAATCTGGCGACCAACGCGGGCGGCACCCAGGTGCTGCGCTACGGCAATGCCCGCGAGCTGTGCCTCGGCCTGGAGGTGGTGACCGCCCAGGGCGAGGTGTGGGACGGCACAAGCGGCCTGCGCAAGGACAACACCGGCTACGACCTGCGCGACCTGATGGTCGGCAGCGAGGGCACGCTGGGCATCATCACGGCCGCCACGCTCAAGCTCTTTCCGCAGCCGGCGGCGCGGCTCACGGCCTGGGCGGCGGTGGGCTCCTTCGACGACGCGGTGCAGCTACTGGGCCAGGCCCAGCGCCACCTGGGCGCGGGGCTGACGGGCTTCGAGGTGATGGGCCGCTTCGCCCTCAGCCTGGTGCGCCGGCACATGCCGCAGCTGCGCGTGCCCTTCGCCGACGAGGCGGGCGACGGCCATCCGTACTTCGTGCTGCTGGAGAACTCCGACAGCGAGTCCGAGGACCATGCCCGCGCCCGCTTCGAATCGCTGCTGGAAGCGGCCTTCGAATCCGGCTGCGTGGCCGATGCCGTGGTGGCCGAGAACCTGTCGCAGGCGCACGAGCTCTGGCACATCCGCGAGAGCATTCCGCTGGCCCAGGCCGAGGAAGGCCTCAACATCAAGCACGACATCTCGCTGCCGGTGTCGCGCATCCCGACCTTCTGCGCCGAGACCGACGCCCTGCTGGCGCGCGAAATCCCGGGCGTGCGGCTGGTCAACTTCGGCCACCTGGGCGATGGCAACCTGCACTACAACGTCCAGGCGCCCGCCGAAGGCGATGCCAAGGCCTTCCTGCGCGAGCAGGAGAAGCGGGTCAACGAACTCGTCTATGCGCAGGTGCAGAAGTTCGGCGGCTCCTTCTCGGCCGAGCACGGCATCGGCAGCCTGAAGGTCCAGACGCTCGAACAGCACAAGTCGCCCGTGGCGCTGGGCATGATGCGGGCCATCAAGTCGGCGCTGGACCCCCAGGGCCTGCTCAATCCAGGCCGGGTCCTGGCGGCCTGAACGCCTGCGCGACCCGGAACCCGGGACACCCCTGCATGCCCCATGCCGTCGCCCGCCTGCGTGCGGACCGTCTCGCGCGCAGCACCAAGCCGTTCATGGCGCGTGGTGGCTTCAAGCGCGAGCGTTGCCCGGCCTGCCGACTGGTGCCCAGCCACTGCATGTGCGCACTGCGGCCCGCGCTGACCGTGCGCGCGGGCGTGTGCCTGCTCATGGCCGACATCGAGCCGCTCAAACCCACCAACACGGGCTGGCTGGTGGCCGACGTGGTGCCCGACACCTTCGCCTTCGGCTGGACGCGGACGCAGCCCGACCCGGCCCTGCTGGCGCTGCTGCGCGACCCGCAATGGCAGCCGCTGGTGGTGTTTCCCGGTCAGTACGCCGCGCCCGAGCGTGTGGTCGAGGCCGTGCCGCCGGCTGTGGGGGCGAACGGCGAGGGCGGCCGCCGACCGCTCTTCGTTTTGCTGGACGCCACATGGACCGAGGCGCGCAAGATGTTCAGGCGCAGCCCCTACCTCGATGCCTTCCCGGTGCTGAGCCTGTCGCCGACGAAGTCGTCCCAGTACCGCCTGCGCCAGACCTGCCACGAGCACCACCTCTGCACCAGCGAGGTCGCCGCGCTGTGCCTCGAACTCGCCGACGAGCCGCGGGCGGCCCGCGTGCTCGACGCCTACCTGGACGTCTTCACCCATCACTACCTGCAGGCGAAGAACCAGCAACCGGTCGACCCGGACGGCAGCGCCCGGCAACGGCTGCGCGCCCTGTCGTCAGCGCCGGCCGCCGATCCCGGCGCCAGCGACACGCGCCCGGAGGGCGCCTTCTAGAATCCGGCCTGCTTTTGCGACCGCCCATGACCCGCGCCGACACCCACCCCATCCGCTCCCAGTACGAAGACTTCATGCGCCATGTGGACACGCATGGCGTCTTCAAGAGCGACCGCACCGGCACCGGCACCAAGAGCGTGTTCGGCCACCAGATGCGCTTCGACCTGCGCGAAGGCTTCCCGCTGGTGACCACCAAGAAGGTCCACCTCAAGTCCATCATCCATGAGCTGCTGTGGTTCCTGGCCGGCTCGTCCGACAACAACTGGCTGCGCGAACGTGGCGTGACCATCTGGGACGAATGGGCGCGCGAGGACGGCGACCTCGGCCCCGTGTATGGCGTGCAGTGGCGCAGCTGGCCCACGCCCGACGGCGGCCACATCGACCAGATCGCGCAGGTGGTCGAACAGCTCAAGACCAACCCCGACTCGCGCCGCATCATCGTCAGCGCCTGGAACGTGGCCGAGCTCTCGAAGATGGCGCTGATGCCCTGCCACGCCTTCTTCCAGTTCTACGTGGCCGAGGGGCGGCTGTCATGCCAGCTCTACCAGCGCAGCGCCGATATCTTCCTGGGCGTGCCCTTCAACATCGCCAGCTATGCGCTGCTGACCCACATGCTGGCGCAGCAGTGCGACCTGGAGGTGGGCGACTTCATCTGGACCGGCGGCGACTGCCACATCTACAGCAACCACGCGGAGCAGGTGGCGCTGCAGCTCTCGCGCGAGCCGCGGCCGTACCCCACGCTGCGCATCAAGCGCCGGCCGGCCAGCATCTTCGACTACCAGTTCGAGGACTTCGAATTCGAGGGCTACGACCCGCACCCGGCCATCAAGGCGCCGGTGGCGGTCTGATCCAGGCGCTGCCATGTCGAAGGGCCGCCTGAACCTGATCTACGCCCGCGCCGCCAACGGCGTCATCGGGAAGGACAACGCCCTGCCTTGGCATCTGCCCGAGGACATGGCGCACTTTCGCACCCAGACCCGCGGCTGCCCGGTCATCATGGGTCGCCGTACCTGGGATTCGCTGCCGCCGCGCTTCCGGCCGCTGCCCGGCCGCACCAACATCGTGGTGACGCGCCAGGCGGACTGGCAGGCCGAGGGCGCCATGCGCGTCGGCAGCCTGGCCGAGGCCATCGCCGCCGCGGGCGATGCACAGGATGTGTGGGTGATCGGCGGCGCCCAGCTCTATGCCGAGGCCGCGCCGCTGGCCCGACGCGCCGTCGTGACCGAGATCGACCGCGACTTCGAAGGCGACGCCTTCGCGCCGGTGCTCGATGCCGGCTGGCGCGAGACGGCGCGCGAGACGCACATCAGCGCCGCGCCCGAAGCCCTGCCCTTCGCGTTCGTGATCTACGAGCGGGGCTGACGGCTGCCCGGCGTCCGCTGCGTCCGCCGATGAAGCTCAAGCACCTCGAGGTCTTCCACGCCGTCATGCTGACGGGCAGCGTGAGCGCCGCCGCGCGGCTGCTGCATGTGACGCAGCCGGCTGCCACGCAGACGCTGCAGCATGCCGAGCTGCAGCTGGGCTATGCCCTCTTCACGCGGCAGCGCAACCGGCTGGTGCCCACGCCCGAGGCGCAGGCGCTGTATGCGGAGGTGCAGCCGCTGATGGCGCAGCTGGAGCGGGTGCGCCGCGTGGCGCTGGCGCTCGGCCGCGACCAAGGTACGCCGCTGCGGGTGCTGATCGTGCCCTCGCTCGCGGTGCGGGCGCTGCCCGACGCGCTGGCCGTCTTCAAGCGGCGCCATCCCGACATGCCAGTCACCATCCGCACGCTGCATTCGCGCGAGATCGCGCAGGCGATGGCGCTGCACGAGGGCGACGTGGGCATCGTCTATGGCAGCGCGCCGCATCCGGCCCTGCACGAGGAGGCCATCGCCAGCGGCCGGCTGGTGTGCGTCTCGCGCGTGGACCATGCCGGCGCCGACACCCGCGCCACCGTGGCGCTGGACGAGGTGCTGCGCAGTCCCATCATCCGTATCGACGAGCGCGACCCCATCGGCACCATGCTGGCCGAACAGTGGTCGAGGCTGGGCGTGGCGCCCACGGGCGGCATCACGGTGCAGACGCACCACATCGCGCTGGTGCTGGCCGAACAGGGTTTCGGGCCCGCCATCGTCGACTCCTTCACCGCCCAGGCCCGGCGTGACGAGGCCCTGCATGTGCGCACGCTGCTGCCGGAGATCGCGGTGGAGGTGCGGGCGCTGCTGCCACAGGGCGTGCGCTCGCCGCGGCCGGTGGCCGACTTCCTGAAGGCGCTGCGGGCCGTCACCGCCGAGCCTCGCTGAGCGGCCGGCGGTACCCACGCCGGGCCGGAAGGCCGGCACGGGCGGTCAGCGGCGGGATCGTCGACGCGGGCGGGGATCAGGCCGGCGCCTTCTGCCGCATCGGTGGTGCTGCGCGTTGCGCCAGCGCCCAGGCCACCGTGGCCCGCGCCAGGGCGGCCGTGGCATCGATCACCGGCAGCCCGGCTCGCCCGGCATCGAGCACCAGCGGGATCTCGGTGCAGCCCAGCACCAGAATGCGCGCGCCGCGGTCGGCCAGGGCCTGGGCGGCCTGGCGCAGGCAGCCCTCGCCCTGTGCCAGATCGCCGGCCTTGATGGCCTGGATGCCCGGCATCACCCACCGGGCCAGTTCGTCCGGTGTCGGCATCTGCCAGCGGACGGCGGCGCCGGCGCGCCGGACATACAGGCCCGACGCCAGCGTGGCCGGCGTGGCCAGCAGACCAAGCGCCGCCCCGGGCGGCGCCTGCCGCACAGCCTCGTCCAGCGCGGCATCCACCAGGTGGAGCATCGGCAGGCCGAGCGCGGCCTGCAGCGGCTCGAACCACAGGTGCGCCGTGTTGCAGGGCATGACCAGCAGCCGCGCGCCCGCATCCGCCAGCCGCCTGGCGCTGTCCACGAGCGCAGGCAACGGCGACGCGCCCTCGCCCAGGAAGGCGGCCGTCCGGTCGGGAATCTGGGGGATGGAGCTGACCAGCAGCGGCAGGTGATCCTGGTCGCAGCGGGCGGGCGTCGCGGCCAGCACCTTGTGCATGAAGTCCAGGGTCGCGAGCGGCCCCATGCCGCCCAGGATGCCGATGGGGGCCAGCGGGGGCGTGTCGCGGCCAGCCTCGGGCGCGGTCATCGTCGGCAAAAAGGCGGCAACAGGCATGGACCGATGCTAGGTGGCCGCCCGAGGCCGCGGCCATCGCGTCTGCGGCGGCAGCCATCAGCACGGCTTATGGTCTTCGTCATCCCCAAACGCACGTCGGACCGCGAAAATGCGCGCGATGAATGCAGACCCCCTGCGCCCGCGTGTCTACCTGGCGGGCCCGGACATCTTCCGGCCCGACCATCCGGCCGTGTTCCGCGAACTCAAGCGGCTGTGCAGCGCCTGCGGCCTGGAAGGCGTGGCGCCTTCCGATGCCCACATCGACCTGGCCGGTGCCAGGGACGACGACGAGCAGGCCCGCCGCATCTACCAGGGCAACGTCGACCTGATCCACAGTTGCAGCGGCGTGATCGCCAACCTGCAGTGCTTCCGCGGGCTGGAGCCCGATTCGGGCACGGTGTTCGAGGTGGGTTTCGCCATCGCGCTGGGCAAGCCCGTGGTCGCGTACGGCGTGCCGGCGGGCAGCTATGCCGACCGGGTCCGGGCCGCACGACCCTGCGGCACCGACAGCCACGGCGTGCTGCGCGAGCAGGCGGACGGCACCGAGGTCGAGGGCCGGGGACAGCGGCTGAACCTGATGCTCACGGGCGCCACGCCCTTGGCCGAGGACGCCGCCAGCGCGGTCCGGATGCTCGCCCGCCTGCTGGGAGCCGGCGCCCCATGAGGCCCAGCGCCGCGGCAGGCGCACGCCACTGGCGCAGGCTGTGCCTCGGCACGCTGCTGTGGCTGGGCCTGGCGGCCTGGGCCGTGGCGCAGGCCATCGTCCCCTCGCCGTCCGAGCGAATGGCGCCCGCGGCCATCAGCCGCCAGGCCGGCGGCCTGCCCCTGGCCTGGCACCTGCAGGTGCTGGACGACACCAGCCGCACGCTCACGCTCGACGAGGTGCGCCGGCCCGAGTGGCAGTCGCGCTTCGCCCTGCCGGAGGATCCGCTGCGGGGCCGCGAGGCCGATCGGGTGCTGTGGTTCAAGTTCCAGCTGCGACTGGCCGATCCGGCCGATGCACCGCAGGAATGGCTGCTGCTGGTCCCTTCGGTCTCCACGCACGAGATGCGCTTCTATGGCCCCTTCGCACCCGACGGCCATGCGCTGGCCGAGCCCGTGGTGACGGGCATGCGGCATCCGTGGCGCACGCGCCCGGCCTCCTCCGAGCAAATGGCCTGGCGCTTCCACCTGCCCGACGCGCAGCCCTACACGGTGTATGTGCGGGCCGAATCCACCTTCGCCCGCGTCTACGACATGCGCGTCTGGCGCACCGCCGACTACCTGGAATCCACCCAGGACAAGCGCATGTTTGACGGCATCAGCTACGGCATCCTGATCGGCCTGCTGGTGTACGGCCTGGTGCTGCTGCTGGTCTTCGGCGAAGCCATCTACGTCTACTACCTGCTGTCCTGCCTGTGCGCGCTGGGTGCGCTGGCCGGCATCAACGGGCATCTGCTGCGCTACCCCTTCGCCAACTGGCCGGCAGCGGCGGGCGTCACCTACACGCTCATGCCGGCGCTGTGGGCCATCTGCAAGCTGCAGTTCGGGCGGCGGCTGCTCAACCTGCGGCAGTTCGCGCCCTGGCTCGACCGGCTGGTGGTCGGCTTGCTGTTTGCGCTGAGTGTCGCGGCCGTCTACGGGCTCTTCGGGCGGCATCCGCTGCTGACCTTCAACCTGGTGCAGGCGTCGGTGGTGCTGGCCTCGGCCGTCCTACTGGCCGGCGCCCTGGTGGCGGGCCGGCGCCGCTACTGGCCGGCCGTGCTGTATTGCGTGGGCGTGGCGCTGCTCCTGCTGGCGGTGTGCGCCATCATCTTTGCCGCCTGGGGCTGGCTGAACTGGCGGCCGGGCCAGATGAACCTGACGCAGGGTGCGCTGGTGCTCGAACTGGTCGTGTTCGCCGTCGCGGCCGCCTCGCGTCTGCGGCTGGTGCTGCGCTCCGAACAGGCGCTGGCGGCCCACAACCTGGAGTTGATCGATGCCCTGCGCACCGATCCCCTGACCAGCGTGGCCAGCCGGGCCGGGCTGGAGGTGCAGGCCGACCGGTGGCTGCGCGAGGGGCGGCCCTTTGCCGTGCTGCTGCTCGACCTGGACGGGTTCAAGGCCGTGAACGACCGCCATGGCCATGCGGCCGGCGACGCGGTGCTCGCAGCCCTCGCCGCGCGCCTGCGCGAAGCGGTGCGCGACTCGGACCTGGTGGCCCGGCTGGGGGGCGATGAATTCGCCCTGCTGGTGGCCGGCGACCCCCACCCCGACGCGCTCACCGGACTGGCGCAGCGCCTGCTCGCCCAGTCGTCCTTGCCCGTGGACTGGGAAGGCCAGGGCCTGCGCGTCGGCATGAGCATCGGCATCGCCCGCCGGCCGCAGGACGGCGACAGCCTCGACGCCCTGCTGCGCGCCGCCGACCGTGCGATGTACCACAGCAAGCAACAGTCCGAAGCGCCGGGCTTCAGCTTCGCGAGCGACATGCCTCCGGCTTGAAAGCACAAGGCCCGGACATGCCGGGCCTTGTCGCTGGGATCGGAGCGGCTGTGCCGGAATGCGGCCAGCCGTCGGCGCCGGGTCAGCGCTCGATGGTCAGCGCCACGCCCATGCCACCGCCGATGCACAGCGAGGCGATGCCCTTCTTGGCATCGCGGCGGGCCATCTCATGCAGCAGCGTGACCAGGATGCGGCAGCCCGAGGCGCCGATGGGGTGGCCCAGCGCGATGGCGCCGCCGTTGACGTTGACCTTGCTGGTGTCCCAGCCCATTTCCTTGTGCACGGCGCAGGCCTGGGCGGCGAAGGCTTCGTTGATCTCCAGCAGGTCCAGGTCGGCCGCCTTCCAGCCGGCGCGCTCCAGCGCCTTCTTCGAGGCCGGCACCGGGCCCATGCCCATGATGGCCGGATCCAGCCCAGAGGTGGCAAAGCTGGCGATGCGGCCCAGGGGCGTCAGGCCCAGGGCGGCGGCCTTCTTGGCGCTCATCACCACCACGGCGGCGGCGCCGTCGTTCAGGCCGGAGGCATTGCCCGCCGTCACGCCGCCGGCCTTGTCGAAGGCCGGACGCAGGCCGGCCAGTCCTTCGGCGTTGGTCTTGCGGTTGATGAATTCGTCGGCATTGAAGACGACCGGGTCGCCCTTCTTCTGCGGGATGTTGACGGCCGTGATCTCGTCCTTGAACCTGCCGGCGTCCTGCGCGGCAGCGGCCTTCTGCTGACTGGCCAGGGCCAGCTCGTCCTGGGCGGCGCGGCTGATGTCGTACTGCTTGGCCACGTTCTCGGCCGTGATGCCCATGTGGTACTGGTTGTACACGTCCCACAGACCGTCCACGATCATGGTGTCGACCAGCTTCCAGTCGCCCATGCGCTGGCCGTTGCGCGAGTTGGGCAGCACGTGCGGGGCCAGGCTCATGCTTTCCTGGCCGCCGGCCACCACGATCTCGCTGTCGCCGGCGTTGATGGCCTGAGCGGCCAGCATCACGGCCTTCAGGCCCGAGCCGCAGACGGCGTTGATGGTCAGGGCCGGCGTCTCCTTGACGCCGCCGCTCTTGAGCCAGGCCTGACGGGCCGGGTTCTGGCCGGCGCCGGCAGCCAGCACCTGGCCCATGATCGCCTCGCCCACCTGGCCGGCCTCGACATTGGCACGGGCCAGGGCTTCCTTGATCACGATGGCCCCCAGTTCGGTGGCCGGAATGCCGGCCAGCGAACCGCCGAACTTGCCGATGGCGGTGCGGGTGGCCGAGACGATGACGATGTCTTCCATGGTGCTCTCTCTTCAGTGAAATCGAATGGGGATGGGTGGGAGGATCAGGCCTTGGCCTTGACGTAGCGGCCGGGCGCGGGCTCGATGGCCTTGTAGGCGGCGCCGTTGCCATAGGCCTTGGGCGCGGCGATCTGCTTGCCGGCATGGCGCTTGAGCCAGGCGTCCCAGTCGGTCCACCAGCTGCCCGGGTACTCGGTGGCGCCGTCCAGCCACTCGGCGTGCGTGGGCGGAAAGCGGTCGTCCTCGCGCAGCCAGTGGCTGCGCTTCTTCTTGGCGGGCGGGTTGATCACGCCGGCGATATGGCCCGAGGCGCCCATCACGAAGCGCATCGGACCCGACAGCAGCTGCGTGGTGGCATAGGCGCCGCCGATGGGCACGATGTGGTCCTCGCGCGAGCCGTAGATGTAAGCCGGGATGTCGATGCGGCCCAGGTCCACCTTCTCGCCGCAGACCGTGACCGCATCCTTGTCGGCGAGCTTGTCTTCGAGGTAGGTGTTGCGCAGGTACCAGGCGTACATGGGCCCGGGCAGGTTGGTGGCGTCGCTGTTCCAGTAGAGCAGGTCGAAGGGCGGCGGCGACTCGCCCTTGAGGTAGTTGCCCACCACGTAGTTCCAGACCAGGTCGTTGGGCCGCAGGAAGCTGAAGGTGGAGGCGAGGTCCGCACCCGGCATCAGGCCGCCCTGGCCCATCTGCATCTCGCGGAAGCGCACGAAGGCCTCGTCGATGAAGACGTCGAGGATGCCGGTGTCCTCGAAGCGCAGCAGCGTCGTGAGGAAGGTGACCGAAGCCGCCGGCTTCTGGCCGCGCGCCGCGAGCACGGCCAGCGCCGTGCCCAGGATGGTGCCGCCCACGCAGAAGCCCAGCACGTTGATCTTGCCGCCGCGCTTGTCCTGGCCGCTGATGGCCTGCACCGCGCCGATGGCAGTGATGGCGCCCTTCTCGATGTAGTCGTCCCAGGTCGTGTGGGCCAGCGACTCGTCGGGATTGCGCCAGCTCACGACGAAGGTGCGGTGGCCCTGCTCGACGGCATGGCGCACCAGCGAGTTGTCGGGCTGCAGGTCGAGGATGTAGAACTTGTTGATGCAGGGCGGCACCAGCAGCAGCGGACGCTCGTGCACCTTGTCGCCCAGCGGCTTGTATTCGATGAGCTGGAACAGTTCGTTCTCGAAGACCACCGCGCCTTCGGTGGTGGCCACGTTGCGGCCCACTTCGAAGGCGCTTTCGTCGGTCATGCTGACATGGCCCTGGCGCATGTCGTGCATGAGGTTCTGCATGCCGCGCGCGATGCTCTCGCCCTGCGTCTTGACCGCCTTCTGCTGCGCCTCGGCATTGAAGGCCAGGAAGTTGCTGGGCGCCGAGGCAGCCATCCACTGCTCGACCGCGAAGCGCAGCCGAGCCTGGGTCTTGGCATCGGCCTCGACCGCCTCGGTCATGGCCAGCAGGGTGCGGGCGTTGAGCAGGTACACGGCGGCCGAGAAGGCGGCCATGGGGTTGGCGGCCCAGCCCTCGCCGGCGAAGCGCTTGTCGCCGGGCGGCGGGACCGACAGACCCTGGCGCCACAGCGCGCCGGCCTCCTCGACATACTGCTGCTGGATGGCCTGCAGGCGGCCCGGATCGAAGGAGAAGCGCGGCAACTCGGGCTGCGCGGCGCCACCGAAGCTGCCGCCGTTGCCGAGCTGGCCGAAGGCGTTCATGGCCTTGCCCCAACCATCGGTCAATGCCTGCTGAAACGGCCCGAACATGGCGTTCATCTGGGCCTTCGCGTCTTGCTGGTTCATGGAGTCTCCGGTGCCTCACCTGACGGATGGTCGGGGGAGTATCCTGCATTTTCGAGACCCTTCTTCCCCCGGAAAGCCTACCTCTAAAGCCGCCCCGTGTTCCTTCATCTCATCGTGATCGCCTGGCTCTACGTGGCCGTGATGATGGCCGTGGCCGAAGCCACGAACACCAATGGCAGCCTGCTCGGCGCGATCGTCACCTTCGTGCTGTACGGGCTGCTGCCCATGGGCATCGTGGGCTACATCCTGTCCACGCCAGCGCGGCGTCGGGCTCGGCGTGCACGCGAGGCGGCCGAGGACGGCTCAGACCAACCTGCGCCGGAGCCGACGGGCTCAGTCGCGCCAGACCAGGGCGGCGAAGCGCCCGCTGACGCGCCCGTCGCGCCGGTACGAAAAGAAGACTGAGGGATTGCCGACGGTGCACCAGGCGGCGCTGCCGTCGTTGCCATGCACCTTCCTCACGCCCAGCGCGGCCAGGCGACGGCGCGCCAAGGCTGGCAGGTCGGCCAGCCATTTGCCCTCGGCGGCGCCCGGCACGAAGCAGGCATGCGCGCCGTCGTCGCACGCCAGGAAGGCCGCGCGCACCTCGGGCCCCACCTCGAAGGCCGTCGGGCCGATGCAGGGCCCGAGCCAGGCCATCAACTCGCTGTCGGCATCGAAGGCAGCGCAGGCGCTGTCGAGCACGCCCGCGGCCAGGCCGCGCCAGCCGCAATGGGCGGCGGCCACCCGCCGGCCCGTCGCATCGCACAGCAGCACCGGAAGGCAGTCGGCCACCATGATCGTGCAGGCGATGCCGGTCTCGGCGGTCGTGCAGGCATCGGCTTCGAGACCGTCCGGGCTTGCCGCGTCGAGCGGCGCGCAGGCCGTGCCATGCACCTGCTGCAGGTAGACGGGACGCACACCCGCGGCCTTGGCCAGCCGGGCGCGGTTCTCGGCCACCGCCGCCGGGTCGTCGCCCACATGCGTGCCCAGGTTCAGGCCCGCCCAGCCGCCACCCTGCGCGCTGCCGGAAACGCCGCCGTCGCGCGTGGTGCACAGGGCATGCACGCCAGGCGGCGCCGGCCAGTCTGGGCAGATCAGTTGCATGCCCGCACTCCGGCCTGGGCTGCCGGACTCATTCCGCGTCGGGACACTGCGAAGGCTGCGCCGCCTGGAAGGCCGGCAGTTCCATGCAGGCGTCGTACGCCGCCATGGTGCGCGGCAGGCCCGACAGGTCGCTGTCGAAGCGGCGGGCGTTGAAGATCTGCGGCACCAGGCAGCAGTCGGCCAGCGTGGGCGTGTCGCCCCAGCAGAAGCGGCCTTCGGGCGAGGCGGCCAGCTGGCGCTCGAAGGCCACCAGCCCGTCGCGCACCCAGTGGCGGTACCAGTCGTTCTTGGCCTCTTCGCTCACCTTGAGATCGCGCACCAGGTACTTGAGCACGCGCAGGTTGTTCAGCGGATGGATCTCGCAGGCGATGGACTGCGCCAGCGCGCGCACATGGGCGCGGGCGGCCGCGTCGCGCGGCAGCAGGGCCGGCTCGGGATGCAGCTCGTCCAGGTACTCGATGATCGCCATGGACTGCGAAAAGCGCTGGCCGTCGTCGGTCTCCAGCAGCGGCACCAGCTGGTCGGCCGAGATCTGCGCGTACGGCGCGGTCTTGTGGTCGCCGCGGGCGATGTGCACCGGCACGTAGTCGTAGGCCAGGCCCTTGAGCTGCAGGGCGATGCGCACGCGGAAGGAGGCCGAGGAGCGAAAGTAGTTGTGCAGCTTGATCATGGTCGCCGAGCATACGACGGCGCCGCCTCTGGCACACTCGCCCTTCCCTTCCCCAACCCTCCCAAGAGCAGTCTCCATGGCTTCCCAGGATTTCGTCTTTGCGCCGGCACCGGTGGTGTCGGTTCCCGTGGCGGGCAGCGCCGCGCGCTTCCCGATCCATCGCATCTACTGCGTCGGTCGCAACTACGAGGAGCATGCCAAGGAGATGGGCTTCACCGGCCGCGAACCGCCCTTCTTCTTCATGAAGCCGGCCGATGCGGCCGTGGTGGTCGATGCCGGCACCACCGGCACCGCGGCTTACCCCACGCTGACCAAGAACCTGCATCACGAAATCGAGCTGGTGGTGGCCATCGGCACCGGCGGCAAGAACATCGCCGCGGCCGATGCCCACAAGCACATCTTCGGCTACGCCGTGGGCCTGGACATGACCCGCCGCGACCTGCAGAACGACATGAAGAAGCAGGGCCGCCCCTGGGACATCGGCAAGAGCTTCGAGCAGAGCGCGCCCATCGGCCCGATCGTGCCCAAGGCCGAGGCCGGCGACATCGAGAAGGCGGCCATCTCGCTGCAGGTCAATGGCGCCGACCGCCAGCGCAGCAACGTGAGCCAGCTGATCTGGAACATCGCCGAAACCATCGAGCACCTGTCGGCCGCCTGGGAGCTGCAGCCCGGCGACCTGATCTACACCGGCACGCCCGAAGGCGTGGCCGCCGTCGTGCAGGGCGATCTGCTCGAAGGCGAGGTGGCCGGCCTGCCGCGCCTGTCGGTGCGCATCGGCTGACCGACCACCGAGGAGCCGCCGCCCCATGTTCGAACGCCCCCGCATCCGGCACTGCAAGGCCTGCGGCACCGCGGTGGTCTACCGCGTGCCCGACGACGGCGACACGCGCGAGCGCGCCGTCTGCCCGGCCTGCGGCACCATCCACTACGAGAACCCGCTGAACGTGGTGGGCACGGTGCCGGTGCTGGGCACGCGCGTGCTGCTGTGCAAGCGCAACATCGAGCCGCGCTGGGGCAAGTGGACGCTGCCGGCCGGCTTCATGGAGCTGGGCGAAACCACCGCCGACGGCGCCGCCCGCGAGACGGTCGAAGAGGCCGGGGCCCAGTTCAAGATGGGCGAGCTCTTCGCCCTCATGAACGTGATGCGCGTCGGCCAGGTGCACCTGTTCTACCTGGCCGAGCTGCAGAGCGAGCGCTTCGACCCGGGCCACGAGACCATCGAGGCGCGCCTGTTCGAGGAAGACGAGATCCCCTGGGACGAGATCGCCTTCCGCACCGTGCGCGAGGCGCTGCGCTGCTTCTTCGAGGACCGGCGCGCCGGCCGCTTCCAGTTCCACACCCTGGACATCCAGTGATGCGCGCACCGCTGCTCCTGCCCCTGCTGCTGTTGGCCGGTGCCGGCCTGGCCCACGCCCAGAACACCAAGGTCGGCGAAGTCAGCACCGCCTTCAAGCTCATCGGCCCGGACCACAAGGTGGTGGTCGAGGCCTATGACGACCCCAAGGTCACGGGCGTGACCTGCTATGTGTCGCGCGCCCGCACCGGCGGCCTGTCGGGCGCCGTGGGTCTGGCCGAGGACAAGGCCGAGGCCTCCATCGCCTGCCGCCAGGTCGGCCCCATCGCCATCGCCCAGCCGCTGCCGCAGCAGGAAGAGGTCTACAGCGAGCGGCAGTCGATCCTGTTCAAGCGGTTGCGCGTGGTGCGCATGGTCGATGCCAAGCGCAACACGCTGGTCTACCTCACCTACTCCGACAAGCTGATCAACGGCTCGCCCACCAATGCGGTCACCGCCGTGCCGGTGGACCGTGGCACGCTCATTCCGATGAAGTGAGGCCGCGCGGCGATGGCGACGTCGTCCCCCGCCCGCGCCGTCCGCGAGCTCTACCGGGCGCTCTGGCGCCATGCCGAGGGCGTGCGCACGCACCTGGTGGGCGCGACCACGCTCATCTCGGCCTCGCAGCTCATCCGCCTGACCCTGCCCTGGCTGGCCGGCCGCGCCATCGACACGCTGCAGCGCGGCGACATCGCCGGCTCGGGCCGCTGGATCCTGCTGCTGCTGGCCATCTACCTCGTCTCGTGGATGCTGCACGGCCCCGGCCGCGTGCTGGAGCGCAACGTGGGCCTGCGCGTGCGCGAACG
Organism: Pseudacidovorax sp. NFM-22; assembly: GCF_021401245.1. Taxonomy (GTDB): domain Bacteria; phylum Pseudomonadota; class Gammaproteobacteria; order Burkholderiales; family Burkholderiaceae_C; genus Xenophilus. Next base: position 456,146 of record NZ_JACBFY010000006.1, on the reverse strand, counting down.
GGTGGCGGACCAGCTCTATGCCCGCATCGCGGCCGCGCCGCTGGTCTGGCGCGACGGCCACCATTCCGGCGAGCTGCAGCACCGCGTGCACCAGGCCAGCCGCGCGTTGTCGGACTTCACGCAGAACCAGTTCGTCTACGTGCAGAACGCCTTCAGCTTCGTCGGGCCGCTGGTGGCCCTGGCGCTGCTGGCGCCGGCGAGCGGGCTGATCGCATTGGTGGGCTTCGTCGCCATCGCGTTCGTCATCGTGCGCTTCGACCGCACGCTGATGCAGCTGGCCCGCGCCGAGAACGACGCCGACCGGCGCTATGCCGCGGCGCTGTTCGACTTCATCGGCAATGCCGGCACGGTGATCGGCCTGCGGCTGCAGGCGGCTTCGCGCCGGCTGCTCGGCCGGCGCATGGGCGCGGTGTCGGCGCCGCTCAAGCGGGCGGTGGTGGTCAACGAGGGCAAGTGGTTCACCGTCGACCTGCTGGGCCTGGGCCTGACCTGGGCGCTGGTCATGGAATACGTTTGGCAGAACCGGGTGCCCGGCCAGCCGGTGATGCTGGGTACCGTGTTCATGATCTACCAGTACGCACAGCAGGCGGCGTCGGTGGTGGGCTCGATGGCGGCCAACTTCCAGAGCTTTGCGCGCATGCACACCGACTGGGGCAGCGCCGCGCCGATCTGGGACGCCCCGGGCGACCCGTCGCAGCCCGTGCCGCCGGTGGATGCGCAAGCCGCCTGGGCGACGCTTTCGCTGGAGGCGATGCAGTGGCGCTATGCCGACGGCAGCCGCGGCCATGGCCTGCAGGGCATCGACCTGCAGTTGCGGCGCGGCAGCCGGGTGGCGCTGGTGGGCCCGAGCGGCGGCGGCAAGAGCACGCTGCTGCGCGTGCTGGCCGGGCTGTACGCGCCCCAGGCGGGGTCGCTGCTGCTGGACGGCCGCCCGGCCGATTGGGCCAGCCTGCGCCAGATGGCCACCCTGATTCCGCAGGAGGCCGAGGTCTTCGAGGCCAGCGTGCGCGAGAACCTGGACTTCGGCGACGCCCGGCCTGAGGCCGAGCTGCAGGCCGCCGCCGCGGCCAGCGCCTTCGATGAGGTGCTGGCGCGCCTGCCACAAGGCCTGGACAGCCCGCTCACCGAGCGCGGCTTCAACCTTTCCGGTGGCCAGCGGCAGCGCCTGGCCCTGGCGCGCGGCGCGCTGGCCGCGGCCGGCAGCTCCCTGCTGCTGCTGGACGAGCCCACCAGCGCCCTCGACGCCGCCACCGAGGCCCAGGTGCTCGACCGCCTCTCCGCCGCCTTTCCGCAGGCCTGCGTGGTCGCCTCCATCCACCGGCTCGCCCTGCTCGGCCGCTTCGACACCGTCGTGCTGATGGAGGCCGGGCGGGTGGCGGACGCCGGCCCGCGCGAGGCCGTGCTGGCCCGCCACCCGACGCTCGCGGCGCAGGTCGCCGGCGCCTCGGCCTGAGAACATCCCGGCATGCGTTCCGCACGCTCCCGAACCGCGCGACGCTGAACCCTCGGCCCGCCAATCGCTCCAAGCGCCCCATGTTCAATCCCATTTCATTGCTGCGCCGCCGCCCGCGGCCGCCGCGCCCGCTGTCGGCGGGCTGGGCCGCCCTGCTGGGCGGCAGCCTGATGCTCGCGGCCAGCCTTGCCATGGCCGCCCCGGCCAGCCACACGCCGGCCAAATCCTCGAAACCCGCCGCTTCCAAGCCGGCCGCCTCCAAGTCCAGACAGGCCGCGCCGGCACGCAGCGCCGGGCGGGCCAAACCCGCGCAGGCCACCCGCGGGACGAGCGCGCGGGGCCGACCAGCCCCCGGCAAGAAGGGCCGTTCGGTCGCCCGCCGCGCCGCCCCGGCCGCGGCCGGCGCTGCCGCCCTGAGCGCCACGCCCGGCGAGATGCCGCGCTTTGCCGCGCCAGCACCCGGCGCCGTGCTCCAGGCCTTCGATGGCGAACAGAACAAGGGCGTCGACATCGCCGGCCATGCCGGCGATCCGGTGGCCGTGGCCGCCGACGGCAAGGTGGCCTTCGTCGGCACCGAGCTGGCAGGTTACGGCCGCACGGTGATCGTGGAACACGGCGGCCAGGTGATCAGCGCCTATGCCCATGTGCGCAACATCCGCGTGCGCGAGCAGCAGATGGTCCGCCAGGGCGAGGTGATCGCCGAGATCGACGACGGCGATGCGGGCGAAGAAAGCCGCCTGCACTTCGAGATCCGACGCCAGGGTGTGGCGGTCGATCCGCAGCTGTACATGTCGCGCTGACACCTCCCTCGGGTGCCCGGTGGTGCAACCGGGCGTCGGCGATGCACCAGCATGGGGCAAGGCCGCGGCACGCAATTTGCAAGAAATTGTGTCCAAAGCATCCCTCATGTTGAACTTTCTTTCGCGCCGCCTCGGACGGCTCAGCGTCGGCCGCAAGCTCCTGGTGATCTACCTGCTGGACCTCACGGCGGTGATCTTCATCAGCGGCATCCTGATCAACGAGAAGTTCATCGCCATCGATTTCGGCCGCAAGGAAGCCGCGGGCACGGCCTACATCGACGGCGTGCGACCCACCCTCATGGCGCTGGCCGGCTGGCAGGGCGCGCGGGCGGCCGACGACGCCACGCTGGCGCGCGTCGAGCGGCACTGGGGCGAAGGCATGCAAAGCGCCGAGGCCAGCCGCCACTTCCGCCAGGATGCGCAGGCCTGGAGGCGGGCGCCGCAGCCCGAGCGCGACGCGGCGGCCCGGGAGGCGCTGGAGAGCGGCCGGGCGCTGGTCACGCGCGTGGGCAACCAGTCCAACCTGATCCTCGATCCGGACCTGGACAGCTACTACACCATGTCGCTGCTGCTCCTGCGCTTTCCGGAGCTGATGGAGCTGGGCGCGGCCATGCGCAGCCAGCTCGTCGCCCACCGCCAGACCCGCACGCCCCTGGAGCGGACGGAATCGAACACGCGCTTCTTCATCCTGGAGGGCCGGCTCGACACCGTGGCCGCCGCCATCCGCAGCGACTACGGCGAGGCCTTCGCCGCCGCGCGGGGTCCGCTGGCCGGCGCGCTGGATGCTTCCCGCGGCCGGCTGCTGGCCGCCATCGAGGACTTCCGCCGCGCTGCCCGCGCGGCCCAGGAGCAGGACAGCGCACCGCTGGCCGCCTTCGACCCCGCCCAGCAGGCGCTGTTCGCCCGGCTGGACGAGGCCTGGAGCGCCACCAGCCGCGAGATGAGCACGCTGCTCGCCGTGCGCGAACACGGCTTCTTCACCCGCATGTGGCTGCACCTGGGCACGGCGCTGTTCCTGCTGCTCTTGATCCTGAGCGCGGTGTTCTATGTGGCGCGGCAGATCTCCAAGCCGCTGCGCCGCCTGTCGGACGTGGTGGACACGGTGCGCCGCACCGGCGACCACACGCTGCGCGCCAGCTGGCACAGCAACGACGAGATCGGCCGCCTGGTGGTGGGCTTCAACGACATGCTGGCCCAGCTCGACCGCGAGCGCCGCATCCAGCAGGAGCTAGCGGCCTCGGCACGGGCGGCGGATGCCCAGCGCGAGCTGGTCGAATCGATCCCGATCCCGCTGATGGTCACGGCCATTCCGGGCCACGAGGTGCTCAACGCCAATGCGCCGGCGCAGGCCTGGCTGGGCGGCCGCTCGCAGGATCCGTGGGCCCAGGGGCTGGAGCCCGGCGTGCGCGCCCGCTTCTTCCAGCAGCTGGCCGACCGCCGCGCCGTGGACGAATTCGAGGTGCGCTGGCAGGGCGGCGGCGCGCCCGGCTGGGCGGTGCTGTCGGCCCGGCTGATCCACTACCAGGGCCAGGAGGCGATGCTCACCGCCTTCACGCCGATCAACCAGCTCAAGCACATGGAGCAGCGGCTCAAGCTGTGGGCCAAGGTGTTCGAGGCCTCGTCCGAAGGCATCCTGATCATCAATGCCGAGCACGACATCATCACCGTGAACAACGCGCTGTGCCGCGGCACCGGGCACGACCTGGCCGACCTGGTCGGCCAGAGCCCGGCCCTGCTGCTGGCCGACGACGGCGCCCACCTGCGCACGCTGTGGCCGGCGCTGGACAAGCGCGGCGCCTGGCAGGGCGAGGTGCTGATGCGCCGCCGCGACGGCCATGCCTACCCGGCCTGGATCGTGGCCAGCGTGGTGCGCGACGGGCCGGACCGCATCTCGCACTACATCTTCACCTCCATCGACATCAGCGACCGCAAGCGCAGCGAGGAGCGCATCCGCTACCTGGCGCTGCACGACGTGCTCACCGGCCTGCCCAACCGCTCCCTGTGTGCCGAGCGGCTGCGCGAGGCCATCGACCGGGCGCAGTCCGCCGGCCGCGGCGTGGGCGTGCTCTTCATCGACCTGGACCGCTTCAAGAACATCAACGATTCGCTGGGCCACCATGTGGGCGATGCACTGTTGCGCTCGGTGGCGCAGCGCTTCGCCGACTCGGTGCGGCCCGTGGACACCGTCAGCCGCCTGGGCGGCGACGAGTTCATGGTCATCCTCGACGGCGTGCGCGGCAGCGACGATCTGGCTGCGGTGGTGGAGCAGCGCATCCTGCCCGCCGTGCGCGAGCCGCACGAGGTGCACGGCTCGCGCCTGTACGTGTCGTGCAGCGTGGGCATGGCGATGTACCCGGAGGACGGGGCCGACATCGACACGCTGATGCGGCATGCCGACATGGCGATGTACGACAGCAAGTCCAGTGGCCGCGACACCGCTCGCTTCTTCACGCCGGCCATGAATGCCCGGGCCCAGCAGCGCCAGCAGGTGGAGTCCTGCCTGCGCCACGCCATCGAACGCGGCGAGCTGTGGCTGGCCTACCAGCCGCGCATCGAGGCGGACACCGGCCGCACCATCGGCGTGGAGGCGCTGCTGCGCTGGCACAGTCCCGAGCTGGGCGCCGTGCCGCCGGCCGAGTTCATCCCCATCGCCGAGGAAAGCGGCCAGATCGTGGCGCTGGGCGACTGGGTGATCCAGCAGGCCTGCGCCCAGCACGATGCCTGGCGCCGCTCGGGGCTGGGCGAGCTGACCGTCTCGCTCAACATGTCGGCGGTGCAACTGCGCACCAGCGGCGTGCCCGAGGTGCTGCGCACGGCACTGGCCCGCCACCAGGTCAACCCCGCCCACCTGGAGGTGGAGCTGACCGAGTCCACGCTGATGGAGACGGCTGAGGAGACCATGGCCCAGCTGCATGCCCTCAAGGCGCTGGGGCTGACGCTGTCCATCGACGACTTCGGCACGGGCTACTCGAACCTCAACTACCTCAACCGCTTCCCCATCGACAAGCTCAAGATCGACCGCTCCTTCGTGCAGCAGATGCTGGAGGACCCGGCACAACTGGCCATTGCGCGGGCCATCATCGGCCTGGGCCACACGCTGGGCCTGCGGGTGGTGGCCGAAGGCGTGGAGCGGCCCGAGCATGCGCAGATGCTGCATGCCGCGCGCTGCGACGAGCTGCAGGGCTTCCACTTCGGCCGGCCGATGCCACCGGCCGAACTGGAGCGCTGGCTGCGCAGCCAGCGGCCGGTGGAGCTGGCGGCAGCCTGAGCGCCTGGCACGCCGCGGGGTGAGCGGCGCGCTCAGGCCCCGGACGCGGCGCACTCGGGCGCCACGCGGTCCAGCGCCTTCGCCAGCTGCGCCGTCAGCCGCTCGGCATAGCGCGGCCCCGGGTGCACGCCGTCGGCCATGTCGGCCGGATCGAAGCGCACCTCGCCCCAATCGGCGAACACGCTGCCGGTGTCGGCGGCGATGCGGCGGGCGATGGCATCGTTCTCGTCGCGGCCGGCCATGCCCCCGATCACCCGCGACAGGCCGGTGATGAGCGGCGTGCGCCCCTCGGCCTTCACATGCGCCACCATCGCCCGGAAGGACGGCTCATAGGGATAGCGGTGGCCGGCGTCGTTGATGCCGTACTGCAGAACCACGATGCGGGCCCTCAGCGTGAGCCGGGCGAACTGGGGCTGGCGCGCATAGGCGCTGTCGCCCGGCACCGAGTTGTCCTCCACGACATAGAGCGGCCGCAGCCGCTGGAGGATGGCGGCCGGCGGCTCGGCCAGGCGATGGGCGCCGTTGTGCGCCCCGTGCAGGATCGAATCGCCCCACAGCGCGACGCTGCAGTCGGGCTGCTGCTGCAGCTTCTGCTGGCGGCGCCATTGCTCCTCGTCCTGCGGCGATGCATTGCGCCACGCGACGCGGCTGGGCGCGCAGCCTGCAAGGGTGAGCGCCAGCATCAGCCACGGCAGCCTGCGCGCCGGCCGCAGCCGGCTGGCGGTCGAATCGTTCATTGCCCTGTTCCCGGATGAATCGCACGGCCCCACGCCGGCGCCCGCATGCCCGCGCCCGGCCGACCGAGGGATGCGGAGGGCGATTCTGGAAAGCGAATGCGGAGCGATCTGGGAGGTCGCCACGCACCGGGCCGCACGGCGGAGCGTGCGAGGGCGGACCGTCAGCGGGGCGCGGACACAGCGGCCGGTGGCCGCAGCCAGTCGGCCTCCCAGCCCCCACCCAGCGCCTGGATCAGCGCCACGGCCGAGGCCTGACGCGACAGCTGCGCATTGAGCAGGCTGCGCCGGGCACTCAGGGCCGAGGCCTGGGCCGTGACCACGTCGGTGTAGTTCACCTGGCCGGCGCGGTAGCGGTTGAGGATCTGCTGCTCCGTCAGGTCCGCGGCTTCCGAGGCCTGGCGCAGCAGCACGGCCTGCTCGGCCTGCGCGGCAGCATTGCTCAGCTGGTCCTCCACGGCCTGGAAGGCGGTGAGCACCGTCTGCCGGTAGCTGGCCACCGCGCCCTGGTAGGTGGCACCGGCCGCATCCACCTGGGCCGCGATGGCGCCGCCATCGAACACCGTCTGCGCGGCCGAGAGGCCCAGCGCCCACAGCAGGTTCGAGGCATTGAACAGGTCGCCCACCCGACTCGCACTGCCCGTGACCGAGGCCGTGAGATTGAGGCTGGGAAAGTAGGCGCTGCGCGCGATGCCGATCTGCGCATTGGCCCGCGCCATCGCGCGTTCGGCCGCCGCGATGTCGGGCCGGCGCTGCAGCAGTTCGGCCGGCAGGCTCAGCGGCACCGCGGGCACCACCGGCAGCCAGTCGGCCTGCGGCGCGATGCGGAAGTCGGCGGGCGCCACGCCCACCAGCACGGCGATCGCATGCTCCAGCACGGCCCGGTCGCGCACCAGGCCTGCCCGGTCCGAACGCGCGCTGACCAGCTGGGTCTGTGCCTGCAGCACATCGGTCTGCGCCGCGATGCCTGCCTGGTAGCGGTTGCGTGTGATGGTCAGCGAGCGCTCGTAGCCTTCGAGCGTGCGGTCCAGCAGCGCGATCTCGGCATCCGTCGCGCGCAGCTGCAGGTAGTTGGTGGCCAGCGCGCCCAGGGCCGACAGCCGGGCCGCCGCCAGGTCGGCCTGGCTGGCCTGCGCGCTGGCACTGGCGCTTTCCACCGACAGGCGCAGGCGGCCCCAGAGGTCGGCGTCCCAGCTCGCCGTCAGCCCGGCCGAGAAGCTGTTGGACGGCGACGTGCCGCTGTTGCTCCGGACGGGCCCGCTGCGGCGGCCGCTGCCGCTGGCCGTGAGCGACGGCAGCAGCGAAGCGCGCTGCTCACGCACCAGCGCCTGGGCCTGGCTGTAGGCGGCCACGGCCACGGCGATGTTCTGGTTGTTCACCTGCACGCGCTCGGCCAGCGCATCGAGCTGGGGGTCGTCGAAGCGCTTCCACCATGGTCCCTTGTCCAGCGTGTCGCCCGGCGCGGCGGGCAACCAGCCGGCCACGGCCGGCGCCTCCTTGAAGGCCGTGGGGGCGACATCGGCCGGCGGCGCATAGCGCGGTCCCACGGCGCAGCCGGCCAGCAGGACGGCTGCCGGCGCCGACAGCAGCAGCTGCCGGCGCGCGAGGAAGGCGGAAGGAGCGAGGCGGGTCTTCATCGGATGGAAGCGTGTTCGTGGATGCCGATGGGCGGCACGCGCCCGCCGCCGGGACGCAGGCGGTCCATCAGCACATAGATGACGGGCACGGTGAGCAGCGTGAGCAACTGGCTCGCCACGAGGCCGCCGATGATGGTCACGCCCAGGGGCTGGCGCAGTTCCGAGCCCACGCCGAAGCCGATGGCCAGCGGCAGCGCGCCCAGCATGGCGGCCAGCGTGGTCATGAGGATGGGCCGCAGCCGCAGCAGGCTGGCCTCGCGCACCGCCTCGGTGGCCGTGAGGCCGCGCTGGCGCTGCGCCTCCAGCGCGAAGTCGATGATCATGATGGCGTTCTTCTTGACGATGCCGATCAGCAGGAAGAGCCCGATCAGCGCCATGATCGACAGGTCCATGCGCAGCATCAGCAGCGCCAGCACCGCGCCCACGCCGGCCGAAGGCAGCGTGGTGAGCACCGTCACCGGATGGATCAGGCTCTCGTACAGGATGCCCAGCACGATGTAGATCACCACGATGGCGGCCACGATCAGCAGCGCCTGCTGGTTGCCGCTCTGCTGCGCCGCACGCGCCGTGCCGCCGAAGCTGCCGCGCACGTTGATGGGCAGGGCCACGTCGTTCTCGGCCTGCTTGATCGCGGCCTGCGCCTCCTGCAGCGTCACGCCGTCGGGCAGGTTGAAGGAGATGGTGCTCGACAGCTCAGTGTCCTCGTGGCTGATGGAACTGGGCACCGCCCGCTCCTTGAGCGTGGCGAAGGCCGACAGCGGCACCAGCGTCGTGGTGCTGGTGGCCAGCGCCTGCCCGGTGGAGGCACCGCGCTGGCCCGGGTTGGCCGAAGTGGTGGTCGAGGTGCCGGTGCTGCTGTCGGTGTTGGCCTGCAGCGAGGTGCTGCCCGTGCTGCCGTCGGCATTGGTCACGCTGCTGAGCGTGGAAGGCACGTACAGGTCCTTCAGCGCCAGCGGCGAGGTCTGGAAGCGCGGCGCCCATTCCATGATGACCGAGTACTGGTTCAGGTCGTTGTAGATGGTGGCCACCGAGCGCTGGCCGTAGGCGTCGTAGAGCGCGCTGTTGATCGCCGTGGTATCGACGCCCAGCCGGGCGGCCGCGTCGCGGTCCACCGACAGGAAGGTCTCGACACCGTTGTCGTTGGAGCTCTCGCCGTCGACGTCGGCCAGTTGCGGCAGCTCGGCCATGCGCGCGGCCAGCTTGGCCGAGGCGGCCCGCAGGTCGGTGATGTTGTCGGCGCGCAGCGTGTACTGGTAGGTGGAGTTGCTGGAGCGCCCGCCCATGCGCAGCTCCTGCACCGGCCCCAGGAACACCCGCAGGCCCGTGAGCTGGTTGAGCTGCGGCCGCAGCCGGTCGATCACCACCTGAGTCTTGACGCCCCGTTCGGCCAGCGGCTTCAGGTTGACGAACATGAAGCCGCCGCCCGCGCGCGTGCCGCCGGTGAAGCCCACCACCGTGTCCACCGCGGGGTCGGCCTTGATGATGTCCACCGCCTGCTTGAGCTTGGCCGACAGCGCGACGGACGAGATGCTCTGGTCGGCCCGCAGGCCGGCGTTGATCTGCCCGTTGTCCTGCTGCGGGAAGTAGCCCTTGGGCACATGGACGAACAGGTAGACGTTCAGTCCGATCACCGCCAGCAGCGAGATCACCACGATGGTCTTGCTGGCCAGCGCCCAGTCCAGGCTGCGGGCGTAGCCACGCAGGATGCCGCCCCACAGACGGTCGCCCTGGCGGCCCAGCCAAGCGCTCACCGGCGCCCAGCGGCGGCCCAGCGGCCCGGGCGGGCGGCGCTGGTACCAGCCCTCCGCCCGCAGCAGGGCCGCGCACATCATGGGCGTGGTGGTGAGCGAGATCACCAGCGAGATCAGCACCGCCACCGACAGCGTCACCGCGAACTCGTGGAACAGCCGACCGACCTGCCCGCCCATGAACAGCAGCGGGATGAACACCGCCACCAGCGACAGGCTGATGGACAGCACGGTGAAGCCCACCTCGCGCGCGCCCTGCAGCGCCGCCTGCAATCGGCCCATGCCGTTCTCGATGTGGCGCTGCGTGTTCTCCAGCACCACGATGGCGTCGTCCACCACGAAGCCGGTGGCCACCGTAAGCGCCATCAGGCTCAGGTTGTTGAGCGAGAAGCCCAGCAGGTACATCACGCCGAAGGTGCCCAGCAGCGACACCACCGTGGCCACCGTCGGGATGATGGTGGCCCGCGCCCGGCGCAGGAAGAGGCCCACCACCAGCACCACCAGCGCGACCGAGATCATCAGCGTGAACTCGACCTCGTGCAGCGCCGCGCGGATGGAGGCGGTGCGGTCCGAGGCCACCTGCACCTCGATGTCCTGCGGCAGCTGGGCCTTGAGCGAGGGGATGAGCGCGCGCACCGCGTCCACCGTCTCGATCACGTTGGCGTCGGCCTGGGCGCGCAGCAGCACCACGATGGCCGGCTGGCCGTTGAACAGGCCCAGGGTGCGCGTGTTCTCGACGCTGTCGATGACCTCGGCCACGTCCTTCAGGCGCACGGCCGCGTTGTTGCGCCAGGCGATCACCAGGTCGCGGTAGTCGGCCGCGCGCAGGCCCGGGGACGGCGTGTAGATCTGCAGCCGCCGGTCCTCGCTCTCGATCACCCCCTTGGGCCGGTTGGCGTTGTTGGCCTGGATGGCCGCGCGCACGTCCTCGGTGCTGATGCCCAGGCGGTTGAGGCTGAAGGGCTCCAGCTCCACGCGCACGGCCGGCAGCGAGCCGCCGCCGATCTCCACGTCGCCCACGCCTTCGACCTGCGAAAGGCGCTGGCTCACGATGTTGGAGACGGTGTCGTAGATCTGCCCGGGCGTGCGCGTCTTGGAGGTGAGCGCGATGATCATGACCGGCGCCGCGGCCGGGTTGGCCTTGCGGTAGGTCGGATTGCTGCGCAGGGTGGCCGGCAGGTCGACACGGGCCGCGTTGATGGCGGCCTGCACCTCGCGCGCGGCCGAATCGATGTCACGGTCCAGGTCGAACTGCAGCGTGATGCGCGTGGAGCCCACCGAGCTGGTCGAGGTCAGCTCGTTCACGCCCGGGATCACGCCCAGCCGCCGCTCCAGCGGCGTGGCCACGCTGCTGGCCATGGTGTCGGGGCTGGCGCCGGCAATGCTGGCGCTGACGCTGATGACCGGGAAATCCACCTTGGGCAGTGGCGACACCGGCAGCTTGAAGAAGGCCAGGATGCCCGCCAGCGCAATGCCCAGGGTCAGCAGCACCGTGGCCACCGGCCGCAGCACGAAGGGGCGCGACAGGTTCACGCGCGGGCCTCCGGTGCGGGGGCCGTGGTGCCACCGTCGCCGTCATCCTCGCCACGGCGTCGGCGCGAGAAGCGCCGGCCGAGGCGATCGAAGGCCAGGTAGATCACCGGCGTCGTGAAGAGCGTGAGCAGCTGCGACAGCACCAGCCCGCCGAAGATCGACAGGCCCAGTGGCCGGCGCAGCTCGGCGCCCTCGCCTAGTCCCAGCATCAGCGGCACCGCCGCGAACAGCGCCGCCAGCGTCGTCATCAGGATGGGCCGGAAGCGCAGCAGCGCGGCCTGGCGGATGGCTTCTTCCGGCGGCTTGCCCTCGTTGCGTTCGGCGTCGATGGCGAAGTCGATCATCATGATCGCGTTCTTCTTGACGATGCCGATGAGCAGGATGATGCCGATGATGCCGATCACGCCCAGGTCGTTGCCGGTGAGCATCAACGCCAGCAGCGCGCCCACGCCCGCCGAGGGCAGCGTCGACAGGATGGTCATCGGGTGCACATAGCTCTCGTACAGCACGCCGAGCACGATGTACACGCACACCACCGCCGCCAGGATCAGCCACAGCTGGCTGGTGAGCGAGTTCTCGTAGGCCCCGGCCGCCCCCAGGAAGCGCAGGTTGATGCTGGCGGGCACGCCGATCTCCTTCGCCGCCGCGCGGATGGCCGACACCGACTTGCCCAGCGCCACGCCCGGCGCGGTGTCGAAGCCGACGGTGGCCGCGGGGTACTGCGCCACCCGCGTGATCTGCAGCGGCGCAGGCTGCTCGCGCACGGTGGCGAAGGCCGACAGCGGCGTGGCCGTGCCGCCGCCGGTGCGCAGCTGCAGGCTGCCCAGGCCCTGGGGCGAATCGAGCCCCTCGCGCTGCGCCTCCAGGATCACGCGGTACTGGTTGGTCTCGGTGAAGATGGTGGAGACGATGCGCTGGCCGAAGGCGCTGTAGAGCGCATCGTCCACCGAGCTGGCCGTGACCGACAGGCGCGAGGCCGTGTTGCGGTCGATGTCCACATAGGCGGCCAGGCCCTGCGCGCCGGCGTCGGTGGTGGCATTGCGCACCAGCGGCTCGTTGCCCAGGCGCGCCACCAGCTTCTTCGCCCAGTCGTTGACGGTGGCCGTGTCCGAACCCTCCAGCGCCACACGGAATTCGGTGGGGCCGGATTCGGCGTCGATGGTCAGGTCCTGCGTCGGCTGCAGGTAGAGCCGGACGCCCGCCACCTGCGACCGCACCGCCTGGGTCAGCCGGTTCATCACCACCTCCTGCGCGTCGCGGCTGCGGCGCAGGTTGATCAGCATGCTGCCGGTGTTGAGCGCCATGTTGCTGGCGCCGTCCACGCCCACCACCGAACTCACGCTCTGCACGTCGGCATCGGCCAGCACGACGGCGGCCGCACGCTCCTGCAGCTGGGCCATGCGCTCGTACGACACGTCCTGCGAGGCCTCGATGCGGGCCTGGAGCTGGCCGGTGTCCTGTGTCGGGAACAGGCCCTTGGGGATGACCACGTACAGCAGCGCCGTGAGTGCCAGCGTGCCCACGGCCACCACCAGCGTCAGGCCCTGGTGGCGCAGCACCCAGCCCAGCCCCACGTCGTAGCGGGCGATCACGCGGTCGAAGAAGCGCTGCACCGTGCGGCCCAGCCGGCCGCCGCTCTTCGATTCGGGCTCCAGCCAGCGCGCGGCCATCATGGGCACCAGCGTGAGCGAGACCACCGCCGAGATCAGGATGGTGATGGCCAACGTGACGGCGAATTCGCGGAACAGCCGGCCGACGACGTCCTGCATGAACAGCAGCGGAATCAGCACCGCGATCAGCGACACCGTGAGCGAGATGATGGTGAAGCCGATCTGCGAAGCACCATCGAGCGCGGCCTTGAAGGGCGGCTCGCCCTCCTCCAGCTTGCGGGCGATGTTCTCGATCATCACGATGGCATCGTCCACCACGAAGCCGGTGGCGATGGTCATGGCCATCAGGCTCAGGTTATTGAGCGAATAGCCCAGCAGGTACATCACGCCGGCCGTGCCGATGAGCGAGATGGGCACTGCGATGCTGGCGATGATCGTGGCGCGCAGGCTGTGCAGGAACAGGAAGATGACCAGCACCACCAGCACCACGGCCAGCACGAGTTCCATCTGCACATGCTCGACCGAGGCGCGGATGCCGGAGGTGCGGTCCGACAGCACCTCCACCCGCACATTGGCCGGCATGGCCGCCTGCAGCTCGGGCAGGCGGGCGCGGATCGCATCCACGGTCGAGATCACGTTGGCGCCCGGCTGGCGCTGCACGTTGACGATGATCGACTGGCGCAGCGAGCCGTCGCCGGCCCCGTTGGCCTGGGGCTGGTCGTCCTTGAGGCCGGCCCAGGCGCCCAGTTGCGCGTTCTCGGCGCCGTCGACCACGCGCGCCACATCCGACAGCCGCACCGGCGCGTTGTTCTTCCAGGCGACGATCAGCTTCTTGTAGTCGGCCGCGGTGAGCAGCGCGTCATTGGCGTTGATGGTGTAGGCCCGCTGCGGCCCGTCGAAGCTGCCCTTGGCGCCATTGGCATTGGCGGCGGCGATGGCGTTGCGCAGCGTGTCCAGCCCGATGCCGGCCGAGGCCAGCGCCTGCGTGTTGGCCTGGATGCGCACGGCCGGCCGCTGGCCGCCCGCCAGCGTGACCAGGCCCACGCCGCTGACCTGGCTGATCTTCTGCGCCAGCCGGGTGTTGACGATGTTCTGCACCTCGGTCAGCGGCAGGGTGTCGGCCGTGACCGCCAGCGTCATGATCGGCGCGTCGGCCGGGTTGACCTTGGCATAGACCGGCGGCGCGGGAAGGTCGGTGGGCAGGAAGGAACCGCCCGCGTTGATGGCGGCCTGCACCTGCTGCTCGGCCACGTCCAGCGTCTGGTCCAGGTCGAACTGCAGCGTGACGAGCGACACGCCCGCCGCGCTGGTGGAGCTCATGCGGTTGAGGCCGGCCATCTGGCCGAACTGGCGCTCCAGCGGCGCGCTGACTGTGCGGCTCATGACCTCGGGACTCGCGCCCGGGTAGAGCGTCTGCACCTGGATGGTCGGGTAGTCCACCTGCGGCAGGGCCGCCAGCGGCAGGAAGCGCAAGCCCACCAGGCCGGCCAGCACGATGGCCAGCATCAGCAGCCCGGTGGCGACCGGCCGCTCGATGAAGGGACGCGAGGGATTCATCGGCCTTCACCGCCGCCACCGCCACCGCCTTCGCGGCGGCGCTGCTGCAGGCGCTGCCAGCGCTCGATGGCCTCGGGGTCGCCCTTGTCCAGTCCGTCGAGCAGGGCCTTGATGCGGGCCAGGCGTTCGGGGTTGTCGCTGGCCGCATCGAGCATGCGCTGGCGCTGCTCGGGCGTGGGCAGGGTGGGCGCCGCGGCTGCGGGCGACGGGGCGGCGCTGCCGGATGCCGAAGTTGGCCCACCAGCATTGGCACCGGGCGCACGCGCGGGCGCGGCGGCACCTGGCACGGAAGGAGCCGTCGCCGGTACAGGGGCGCCACCCGCGGGAGCGGAAGCAGCGCCCTGCGGTGCCGATGCTGCGCCAGCCGGGCCGCCCACGCCCTCGGCGCCGCGGCGACGCTGGCTGCCCTGGCGCGGGCCGGCGGTCGGCCGCTCACCCTGCAGCTGCACCCGCGAGCCCTCGTTGAGCCGATCGCCGCCCTCGGTCACCACCTTCTCGCCCGCCTGCACGCCCGAGGTGATGGCGATCACGTCCGGCGTGGATTCGCCCCGCTTGATGGCGCGCACCTCCACCGTCCGGTCGTCGCGGATCACGTAGACATAGGGGCCGTTGGGGCCGGTGCGCACTGCCGTCACCGGCACCACCAGCGCGTCGACCGTGCGCAGCGTGAGCCGCAGGTTCACGAACTGGCTGGGGAAGAGCCTGGCCTGCGTGTTGTCGAAGCGGGCCTTGGCCTTGACGGTGCCCGTGCCGACGTCCACCACGTTGTCGAGCGTGGAGAACAGGCCCTGGTCCAGCACGTCGCTGCGGGTACGGTCCAGCGCCGTGGCCTGCAGCCTGGCGCCGGTGGCCTGCTGCGCCTGGATCTCGGGCACGCGGTCCTGCGGCACCGAGAACTGCACGTCGATCGGGTTCATCTGCGTGATGACGGCGACGCCCGTGGTCGCATTGGCCGCCACGTAGTTGCCCGGGTCGACGGCACGCAGGCCGATGCGGCCCGTCACCGGGGCAGTGATGCGGGTGAAGTCGAGGTTGAGCTGCGCACTGGCCTCGGCGGCCTTGTCGCTGACCACCGTGCCTTCGAGCTGGCGCACCAGGGCGGCCTGGGTGTCCACGTCCTGGCGGGCGATGGAGTCCTGCGAGAGCAGCGTGCGGTAGCGCTCCAGCGTGACGCGGGCAGCGGCCAGTTGCGCCTCGTCGCGCAGCCGCGTTCCGCGCGCCTGGTCCAGCGCCTGCTGGTAGGGGCGCGGATCGATGCGGGCCAGCAGCTGGCCCTTGCGCACCGTCTGGCCCTCGGTGAACAGCACCTCGGTGAGCACGCCTCCGACCTGCGGCTTGAGCGTGACGGTCGCCAGCGGCGTGACCGTGCCGAGCGCGTCGAGCGTGATCGGCAACTGCATGCTGCGCACCACGGCATGGCCCACGGTGACGCTGCCGAAGCCGCCGCCCGCGCCACCTGGCCCTCCCGGACCGCCCGGCCCCCCTGGGCCTCCAGGACCACCGCGGCCCGGCGGCCCACCGAAGCCGGCGCTGCCTTCGGCCGCCGGGCGGTGCACCAGGTACCAGCCCAGTCCCACCAGGCCGGCCACCAGCACGAGCACCGCCGCGCCACCCAGCCAGCGGCTGCGCCGCCCCGGAGGCCGCGCGGGCGGCACCACCGGCTCTGCGGCGTTCGAAGTCTCGGAAGGGGGAGTGTGGCGAGGGTCCATGGATGCGTGACAAGCGTGCGGCTGGGCGTGCCGCGAGTAGAGCGGGAAATCGTAGCTGCGATGTGGGAGCGACCGTAAAGCGGCGGTAAAGCCTCGCGGCTGTCGGTGGGCGACCCGTCGGGCGACTTCAGGTGGGGCGGTGTGCGGCGCAGCCGGCTGCCGTTGGCGCCGCCATCCGGCCGTTTCGCGCCGCGCTGGCGCCGTTCATCGCAGGCCGGTGGCGGCGGGCCCGGGCCGCCGGCACAGTCCACTCCATCGCAGCCTGCCTGCCGGCGGCCCTCACCCACCTGACCTCACTCAAGGAGTTTCCATGCTCACCGATTCCATGCTCTTCCAGATCGTCGCGCACACCCCCACCTGGGTGTTCGCCGTCTTCGCGCTACTGGCTTGGCGCGGCGCGCGCCAGCTGGTGACGCGCGAGGTCAGCCTGGCCGGCGTCACCGTGCTGCCGCTGGCCCTGGTCGGCTTCGCGCTCTATGGCGTGGCCTCGGCCTTCGGCCATTCGCAGGCCGGCCTGCTGGCCCTGGTGGCCTGGGTGATCGCTGCCGCCGCCAGCGGCCTCTGGATGCAGGCCCGGCCGCTGTCGCCGCGCACCCAGTACGACCCCGAGCTGCGCGAGTTCCTGCTGCCCGGCAGCCCCTGGCCGCTGGTGCGGATGCTGGGCATCTTCCTGACCAAGTACGTCGTCGGCGTGACGCTGGTCCTCCACCCCGGCCTTGCGCAGGACAGCGGCTTCGCCCTGGGCATCAGTGCCCTGTACGGCCTGTTCAGCGGCATCTTCGCGGGCGGCGCCCTGCGCCTGTGGCGCCTGGCGATCAGCGCCGACCGCACGGCATCGCTGGCCTGATCGGCGTCCCCACGATTGAAGCGGACCCGTCATGCGCCCCGAACCGTCTTCCGCCTCCCTCGATGCCCTGGCGCATCGCCGTGCCCGGGCCAAGCTGGGCTGGTTCGCCCACGCCGCCGTCTATGCGCTCGTCAACCTCGGACTGATCGTGCTGTCGCTGGCGCAGGGCCGGCACTGGGCGGTCTTTCCGCTGCTGGGCTGGGGCCTGGGCCTGTTCTTCCACGGCCTGGGCGTGTGGGTCTTCGCGCCCGGCAATCCGATGATGGCACACATGGTGCAACGCGAGCGGGAGCGGCTGGCCCGCACCGGCCGCTGACGCCCCATCCCCGCATGCTTTCTGAGGCAACATCGCGCCCCATGATCACCGTCCACCACCTCGAAAATTCCCGTTCGCAGCGCGTGCTGTGGCTGCTGGAAGAACTCCAGCTCCCCTACGAGATCGTGCAGTACAAGCGCGACCCCGCCAGCGGCCTGGCGCCGCCCGAGCTCAAGCGGGTGCACCCCCTGGGCAAGGCGCCGGTCGTCACGCTCGATGACGGCAGCGTGCTGGCCGAATCCGGCGCGATCCTGGAGACGCTGGCCGAGCGCTACCCGGCCGCCGCCCTGCTGCCCGAGCCCGGCAGCCCCGAGGCCCTGCGCTGCCGCTACTGGCTGCACTACGGCGAGGGTTCGGCCATGCCGCCACTGCTGCTCACGCTGGTGTTCAACCGCATCAAGGGCGCGAAGATGCCCTTCTTCGTCAAGCCCATCGCCCGCGGCATCGCCGACAAGGCCCTGGCCAGCTTCGTGCAGCCGCAGTTGCGCCAGCACCTGGACTTCATGGAGTCCGAACTGGCCCAGCGCGACTGGTTCGCCGGCCCGTACTTCAGCGTGGCCGACATCCAGATGAGCTTCCCGGTCGAGGCGGCCCGCGCCCGCGGCGGCCTGGATGGCAGCCGGCCCCGGCTGCTCGCCTGGCTCGACCGCATCCATGCCCGGCCGGCCTACCAGCGCGCCCTGCAGCGCGGCGGCCCGTACGAGCTGATGGCCTGACAGTCGGGCCGCCCCCCTGATCCCAGCCCGGAGCGCGCCGCCATGCCGGTTCTTCTGCTCATCCTCAAGTTCGCCGTCGTGACGGTGCTGGTGGCCTCGCTGCTGGAGGCCGCAGTGCTGTCCTGGCGTCATGCTCGCGGCCTGGGGCCGGCCTACGACTGGAAGTCCGCCGGCCTGTCGGTGGTCGACTTCCTGGTGCGCGAATACCCCCTGCGCTGGCTGCTGCCGCTGGCCTTCTGGGTGGGCTGGATGGACTGGCTCCATGCGCACCGGCTGTTCACCCTGCCGCTGGACCACTGGACGGGCTGGGTGGCGGCCTTCCTGCTGCAGGAGTTCTGCTATTACTGGTACCACCGCGCGGCGCATCGGGTGCGCTGGTTCTGGTGCACGCATTCCATCCACCATTCGCCCAACGACCTCAACCTGTCGGCGGCCTACCGCTTCGGCTGGACGGGCAAGCTCACCGGCGTCCTGGCCTTCTTCCTGCTGGCGCCGCTGCTGGGCGCGCCGCCGCGGCTGATCCTGCTGATGTTCACGCTCAACCTGCTCTACCAGTTCTGGATCCATGCCACCTGGATCCCGCGCCTGGGCCCGCTGGAATGGGTGCTGAACACGCCTTCGGCGCACCGCGTGCACCATGCGTCGAACCTCGAATACCTGGACGGCAACTACGGCGGCGTGCTGATCGTGTTCGACCGCCTGTTCGGCACCTACATCGCCGAGCGCGAGGACGTGAAGCCGCGCTACGGCCTGGTCAAGCCACAGACCTCGTACAACCTGCTGGCCATCGAGTTCGACGGCTGGCGCGCGCTGTGGCGCGACCTTCGCGGCGCGAAGACGGTGGACGAGGCACTGGGCTACCTGTGGCGCCCGCCGGGCTGGCGCCCGGGTGGAGGCGAAACGACGGAAGAGCTGCGTCGCCATGCCAGGCTGGCCGCGCCGGCCGTGCCCACGGCCCCCGCCCCGCACGGCCCGGCGACGGACGTCGCGATCGTGCCACCACTGCCGGCGCCATGAGCGAGCCCGCGGATGCAGCACCTGGAGGCCGGCCGCCGGGCCACGGCGCTTCGCCGATGACCGTCCTGCTGCGCAGCCTCCTGCGCCACTACCTGCATGTGCTGGCCCTGTGCTGCGTGGTGACGGTGTTCACCACGCTGATGTGGCCCACGCGCAGCTACCTGATCCAGCTCGTCTATTCGGTCTGCATCGGCACGCTCTGCTGGGCCACGATGGAGGCAGGCCGCTACCTGGTCGACCCACGCCACTGCCATGGCAACCCCGAGGGCGGCCGCGGCTGGCCCAAGGGCTGGCGCGGCATGGTCCTCACCGTGAGCGGCATCCTGGTGGGCTTCTACGTGGGCGACGAGGTGGCCTACTGGCTGATCGGGCCCGGCGACAGCGACGCCGGCCCGGCCAACAAGAACATCATCGGCCTGTACATCACGGTGGCGGCCGGCGCCATCGGCTCCTTCTACTTCCACGTCAAGGGCAAGTCGGCCGCCATGGCCGCCGAGATTGCCGCGGCGGCCCGCGATGCCAGCGAGGCGCGGCTCAAGCTGCTGGAGACCCAGCTGGAGCCGCACATGCTCTTCAACACGCTGGCCAACCTGCGCGTGCTGATCGTCACCGACCCCGAGCGCGCCGTCGCCATGCTGGACCGCCTGAACGATTATTTGCGCGCCACGCTGGGCGGCTCGCGCAGCACGCTGCATCCGCTGTCGCAGGAATTCGACCGCCTGGCCGACTACCTGGCGCTGATGGCCGTGCGCATGGGGCCGCGCCTGCGCTGCACGCTCGAGTTGCCGCCCGAGCTGCGCGAGGTGCCGGTGCCCCCGCTGCTGCTGCAGCCGCTGGTCGAGAACGCCATTCGCCACGGGCTGGAGCCCCAGGTCGAAGGCGGCGAGATCCGCGTGCTGGCCCGGCGCGAGGACGGTGACCTCGTCATCGACGTCATCGACACTGGCGCGGGCCTGGCCACGGCACCGGATGGCCGGCCTGGCGAAGGCGCAGGCCCGCAGCCGTCGGACGACGGCGCGGCATCCACGGGCGGCTTCGGCCTCACGCAGGTGCGCGAGCGCCTGCGCACCCTGCATGGCGAGCGCGGCACGCTCACGCTGGCCGCGCCGCCCGGCGGCGGCACCCGCGCCACCGTCACCCTGCCCCTGCCCGCTTCCGCCTGACAACGCCCTGCCGATGCCCACCGCCCTGATCGCCGAAGACGAACCGCTCCTTGCCCAGTCCCTGCAGGCCGAGCTGGCCCGTGCCTGGCCCGCCCTGCAGATCGCGGCCGTGGCCGGCGACGGCCTGAGCGCCGCCCGAGAGGCGCTGCGGCTGCGCCCCGACGTGCTGTTCATGGACATCCGCATGCCCGGTCAGGACGGACTGGCCGCCGCCGAGGAGATCGCCGAACGCTGGCCTTCGGACGAGGCGCCGATGCCGCAACTGGTCTTCGTCACCGCCTACGACGAATACGCCGCGCGCGCCTTCGAGGCGCAGGCGCTGGACTACCTGATGAAGCCGGTGCAGCCCCAGCGGCTCGCGCGCACCGTCGCCCGCCTGCAGGCGCGGCTGGCGGCGCCCGCCGCCCTGCCGCAGCAGGCGCTGGCGCAGTGGCGCGACCTGCTGGGCGCCGCCTCGCCGCCGCGCGGGGAATCGGCGCCACTCAAGTTCATCGCGGCCAGCAATGCGGGCGGCACGACCGTGCGCATGGTGCCGGTGGACGAGGTGCTGTACTTCGAGGCCGCCGACAAGTACGTGCGGGTGCTGACGGCCGACGCCGAACACCTGATCCGCACGCCGCTCAAGCAGTTGCTGCCGCAGCTCGATCCGCAGCGCTTCTGGCAGATCCACCGCGCGGTGGTGGTGCGGGCCGATGCCGTGGATGCCGTCCACCGAGACGAAGCCGGCCGCATGCAGCTGACGCTGCGAGGCCGCCCGGATGAGCCCTTGCCCGTGAGCCGGCTCTACGCGCCGCTGTTCCGGGCGATGTAGCACGTGGTGCAGGCGCGTGCGAGCGCCCACGAAAAAGCCGCCTGCCGGCAAGCGGCGAGGCGGCTTGGGGCGCTGCACGGATCGGCCCTTGGGGCCGATCCGCTGCCATCAACGCCAGTGGTGATGGTGGCGGTAGTAGTACGGTCCGGGGCCGTAGTACACCGGTGCCGGCTCGTACACCACCTGCGGCGGCGGGCGGTAGTAAACCGGCGGCGGCGGGCGGTAGTACACCGGGGCCGGGGGCGCCACGTAATAGGCCGGCGGGGGGCCGTAATACGCCGGCGGCGGCGCCGCCACGCCCACGGCCACGCCTGGCGCCGACACGCCCAGCGACCAGCTCACCTGGGCGCTGGCACTGGAAGCGGCAAACAGGGCACCCGCCGCAACGGCGGCAGCCGCCGCCAACTTGAAGAAGCCCGTGCGAGAGACATTCATCTCGATCTCCTGGAAAAACTGGGGAAGGACGCCATTCGCAAAACTGCCGTCCACCTGACCCATAGAACGGCCAAAGCCCCGGAAAGGTTCACCCGTGAACGTGACGTTGGTTGCCAGACGTAACCCCTCCGGCATCGTGGGCGCCACTTGCGCTGCAGCGCGGCGAAACCATCGACGCCGGCCCACCCATAAAATTCCCCGATGACTTCTCCCACTGCCCCGCACGGCGACAACAAGAACAACGGCGGCAAGCAGGCTGCCGCGCACGCGGCCCCGGCCGCCCCGAGCAACTTCCTGCGCCACGTCATCGAAACCGACCTGGAACAGGGCACCTATGACTCGCGCCGCTGGGGCGGTGGCCCGGGCGACGGGCCCTTCCACCAGGCCGGCATGCCCGATCCGGCGAAGATCCGCACCCGCTTTCCCCCCGAGCCCAACGGCTACCTGCACATCGGCCATGCCAAGAGCATCTGGCTGAACTTCGAGCTCGCCAGGGAATACGGCGGCGTGTGCCACCTGCGCTTCGACGACACCAACCCCGAGAAGGAAGAGCAGGAATACGTCGACTCCATCCGCGAGGCGATCCGGTGGATGGGCTATTCCACCGCCCTGGCCGACATGCCCGCGCAGCCCGGCGCCGCACAGGACCACATCTACTACGCCAGCAACTACTTCGACTTCATGTACCGCGCGGCCGAGCACCTGGTGACGGCCGGCCATGCCTACGTGGACGAGCAGACGCCCGAGCGGATGCGCGCCAACCGTGGCGACTTCGGCACCCCCGGCACCGACAGCCCCTTCCGCAGCCGCACACCGGAAGAGAACCTCGCCCGCCTGCGCCAGATGAAGAACGGCGAGCTGGCCGATGGCGCCGCCGTGCTGCGCGCCAAGATCGACATGGCGAGCCCCAACATCAACCTGCGCGACCCCACGCTCTACCGAATCCGCCGCGCCACGCACCACAACACCGGCGACCAGTGGTGCATCTACCCGATGTACACCTTCGCGCACCCCATCGAGGACGCGCTGGAGCAGATCACCCACAGCATCTGCACGCTGGAGTTCGAAGACCAGCGCCCCTTCTACGACTGGCTGATGGCGCGCCTGATCGAAGGCGGCCTGCTCACCGCCCCGCCGCCGCGGCAGTACGAATTCGCCCGCCTCAACGTCACCCACGTCATCACCAGCAAGCGCAAGCTGCGCCAGCTGGTGGAAGAAGGCCATGTGGACGGCTGGGACGACCCGCGCATGCCTACCCTGGCCGGCCTGCGCCGCCGCGGCTACACGCCCGAGGCACTCAAGCTCTTCTGCGAGCGCAGCGGCACCACCAAGTCGGGCGGCGCCTGGACCGAGTACGCCGCGCTGGAAGCCGCGCTGCGCGATGCGCTGGATCCGGTCGCGCCGCGGGCCATGGCGGTGCTCGATCCGCTGGCCCTGGAGATCACGAACTGGGACGCGACCATGGGCGCCGGCCACCTGGAGCCCTGCCACGCCCCGGTGAACCCGCACGACGAATCCGCCGGCCAGCGCCACTTCACCTTCGGCAAGACGCTGTGGATCGAACGCGAGGACTTCCAGGCCGTGCCCGAGAAGGGCTACCGCCGCCTCTACCCGCCGCACACCAACGCCAGCAAGCAGGCCATCGACGGCAACAAGGTGCGCCTGAAGTACGGCTACGTCGTGCAATGCACGGGCTTCGAGCAGGACGCCGACGGCAAGGTCACCAAGGTGCTGGCCGAAGTGCTGCCCGACACCAAGAGCGGCACGCCGGGCGCCGACAGCGTGAAGGTCAAGGGCGTGATCGGCTGGGTGGGCGCGCATGACGCCGTGCCCGCCGAGGTCCGCCTGTATGAGCGCCTGTTCAAGACCGAGCAGCCCGGCGGCGCCGACAACATCGCCGAGGAGCTGAACGATGCCAGCCTGAGCACCGTGCAGGGCTATGTCGAAGCCAGCCTGGCCGGCGCCGCGGCCGAGACGAACTACCAGTTCGAGCGCCTGGGCTACTTCGTGGTCGACGCCAAGGGCTCGGCCGAGGGGCGGCTGGTGTTCAACCGCACGAGCGGGTTGAAGGACAGCTGGGGGAAGTGAGCGCTTCGTGATCGGCCTCGACCGATACGCAGCAGGCAAGGGCCGGTCCGCAGACTGGCCCTTTTGCATGGAGGGCCTGCAACGCCGCCTAAAATCTGACCTTTCTGGTCAGAATGGGAGAAAACGATGCAGACATGGCAGATGCAGGACGCCAAGGCGCGCATGTCCGAGCTGGTGAAGTCCGCCCAGGAACAGCCGCAGGACATCACGGTGCACGGCAAGTCGGTGGCGGTGGTCGTCTCCCGCCAGACCTTTGACCGTCTGTCTCAGGCGCAGGGCTCTCTGCTGGACTTCATGCAGCGCTCGCCGCTGGCGGGCCAGGACGAGCTGGTGTTCGACCGCGACCCCAGCCCCACGCGCGACACGGCATTCTGAGTCGTGAGCTACCTGGTCGACACCAACGCGCTGTCCGAGTTGCGGCGGCGCGTGCCCGATGCAAACGTGGCCAGCTGGTTCGCCAGGCGGCCACCCACGACGCTGTACCTCAGCGTGCTGACGCTGGGCGAGATACGAAAGGGCATCGACGGCGTGCCGGAGCCCGCACGGCGCCAGGTGCTGGCGGACTGGCTGGAGGTGGACCTGCCGCTCTTCTTCACGGGCCGCATCCTGGGCATCGACGCCGCGGTTGCCGACCGCTGGGGCCGGCTGGTCGCAGAGGCTGGCCGCCCCGTGCCGGCCATCGACAGCCTGCTCGCCGCCACGGCGCTCGTCCATGACCTGGTGCTGGTCACGCGCAACACGCGGGACTTCGCCGGCATGCCGGTGCAGGTCTTCAACCCCTGGCAGGCGGTCTGACCAGCGTTCCTGCCGCCTCGCCTCGATGCCTATCCCTTAAGCGAACGATGACCTGCGCCCGCATTTCAGCCGCCCAGCACGCCGCCTTCCGCCGCCTGGCGCAGGACCTGCCCGGCATCGACCGCGAGGCCTACGAATCCGCCGGCCGCGACTGGCGCGATCCGGTCATCGGGCTGGGGCCGCGGGACGCGGCGCTGTGCATCTTCGGTCGCGACCCGGGGCGCACCGAGGCGCAGCAGGGGCAGCCCTTCCTGGGCAAGGGCGGGCAACTGGTGCGGGCGGCGCTGCACCGGCAGCGGCATGGACCAGACGCGCCGGCGCCGGACTTCGCGGAATCCATCGAGGCCGGATCGGGCGTGTTCTGGCTCAACACCGCGCCCTACAAGCCGGTGGGCAACAAGGCCTGGTCGATGGCGGTCAAGCGGCGCTTCCAGCCGCTGATGGCGGAGCTGCTCATCGACCTGTGGCAGGGCCGCGGTGGCCGGCGCACCGTGATCGCGCTGGGCCGCGAGGCCTTTTTCTGGTTCGGCATCGGGCAGCCTCCAGCGGTGAATGCGGCCCTCGACGACTTCTGGGCGCTGGGCGACGAGCGCTATGCCCGCACGCTGGAAGTCGGCTACGCGCACGGCGGCGTCCCGCACCCCGTCACGCTCGCGCCGCTGCCGCATCCGTCGCCGGCCAATGCGGTGTGGTTCTCGCGCTTCTCGGCGCTGATGGATGCACGCCTGCGGCACTTGAGCTGACGCCCCGGCGCCTCAATGCGCTTCGCCGCGAAGAGGGCCGCGGACGATTGCGCCATGGCGGCGACCGGACTCGAAGGCGGGGCTATGCTCGCCGCCGTCCATGACTGCGCCGTCCCCACGCCTCATCCGCTTCCACAAACCCTATGGTGTGCTCAGCCAGTTCACGCCCGAGGGGCGCTGGCGTGGACTCAAGGAGTTCATCGACCTGCCCGGCGTGCATGCGGCGGGCCGGCTCGATGCCGACAGCGAAGGCCTG
Source organism: Pseudacidovorax sp. NFM-22 (assembly GCF_021401245.1). Taxonomy (GTDB): domain Bacteria; phylum Pseudomonadota; class Gammaproteobacteria; order Burkholderiales; family Burkholderiaceae_C; genus Xenophilus. Next base: position 430,910 of record NZ_JACBFY010000006.1, on the reverse strand, counting down.
CTGCTGCTGACCAGCGACGGCCCGCTGCAGGCCCGCATCGCCGACCCGCGACACAAGATGGAGAAGACCTACTGGGTGCAGGTGGAGGGCCTGGGCACCGACGAGGCGCTGGCGCAGCTGCGCCACGGTGTCGTGCTCAACGACGGGCCGACGCTGCCGGCGCGCGCGCGCCGGCTCGATCCGCCACCGCAGCTGCCGCCGCGCGAGCCGCCGATCCGCGAGCGCAAGAACATTCCCACCGACTGGATCGAGCTCGCCATCCGCGAAGGCCGCAACCGGCAGGTGCGGCGGATGACGGCAGCGGTGGGCCTGCCGACGCTGCGGCTGATCCGCGTCGCCATCGGCCCCTTCGTGCTCGACGGGCTGGCGGCCGGCACCTGGGAGGCACTGGACGTGCCGCCGGTGCTCGATGCGCCGGTGCCCCGAGCGCCCCGAACTGCTGCACCGACGCGCCGCAGCCCACCCCGCCGCCGCCCATGACCCTGCGCACCAAGATCATCGCCCTGGCCGTGCTGCCGCTGCTGGCGGCCCTGGGCCTGGTCGCCTTCGGCCTGCAGCACCAGTCGCGCGACCTGTACCGGCGCGAGCGGCTGCTGATCGAGCAGAGCCACATGGCCCAGCGCCGCGGCGAACTGCGCAGCTACGTGGACCTAGGCCTGAGCGTGATCCGCCCGCTCTACCAGCGCGGCGACGATGCCGCCACACGGCAGGAGGCGCTGCGCCTGCTGGGCACGCTGGACTATGGCAACGACGGCTACTTCTTCGTCTACGACCTGCAGGGCCACGTGCTGATGCATTCGCGCCAGCCCGAGCTGGTCGGCCAGTCGCTGTGGGACCTGCGCGATTCGCAGGGCCGCTACACCATCCGCGACCTGATCGCCCGCGCGCGGGCCGGCGGCGGCTATGTCGAATACGAATGGCGCAAGCCCTCGGCAGGCGGTCTGGCGCCCAAGCTGGGCTATGTGCAGGCGCTGGACCGCTGGCAATGGATGGTCGGCACCGGCCTGTACCTGGACGACATCCAGGCCACGCTCGACGCGCTGGACCAGCAGACCAGCGGCAACGTCAGCGGCACGCTGCTGTGGATCGCGGCCATCGCCACGCTCTCGCTCGCGGCCGTGAGCGCGGGCGGCCTGCTGCTCAACCTCAGCGAGCACCGCGTGGCCGAGGCCAAGCTGCGCCAGCTGGCGCGGCGCGTGGTGCAGTCGCAGGAAGAAGAGCGCGCCCACCTGGCCCGCGAGCTGCACGACGGCACCAGCCAGACGCTGGTGTCGGCCAAGCTGCTGGTCGAGTCGGCCGTGGACGGCCTGCAGCGCGAAGGCCGGCCGGTGCCGCCACTGCTCGCGCGGGCGCTGCAGCGCCTGGGCGAGGCGCTGCTGGAAGTGCGCCACATCTCGCACCGCCTGCGGCCCGCGCTGCTCGACACCCTGGGCCTGCCCGCCGCGCTGGAGCGTCTGGTGGACGAGGCCGGCGGCGCCGGTCCCGCGGTCGCGCTGCAGGTCACGGGCGAGGCCGGCGAGCTGTCGGCCGAGGCCAAGACCGCCCTCTTCCGCGTCGCGCAGGAGGCGCTGACCAACGTCCAGAAGCATGCCGGCGCGGCCCATGTCGACCTGCACCTGCACTTCGACCCCGGGCTCGTGCGCCTCACGGTGGCGGACGACGGGCTCGGCTTCGATGTGGAGGCGGCGCAGGCCGACCCGCACCGGGGCCTGGGCCTGCGCCACATGCGCGAGCGCATGGAAGCGGCCGGCGGGCACCTGCGCCTGCAGTCCACGCCCGGCCTCACCCGCGTGACGGCCGAACTGCCGCGCGCCTTCAAGGAAGACTCCGCATGACCCCCGCCACGCCCGTGCGCCTGTTCCTGGTCGACGACCATCCGCTGGTGCGCGATGGCCTGCGCGCCCGGCTGGAGGCGCTGCCCGGCCTGTGCATCGTCGGCGAGGCCGGCAGCGCCGCCGAGGCCCTGGCCCAGGTCGATGCCGCGCGGCCCGACCTGATGCTGGTGGACGTCGGCATGAAGGACATGAACGGCATCGAGCTGGCCGCGCTGCTGCTGGCCCGGCCGGCGCCGCCGCACGTCGTCATGCTCAGCATGTACGACAACCCCGAGTACGTGCAGCGGGCCCTGCAGGCCGGCGCCCAGGGCTATGTACTCAAGGACGCGCCGGCCTCCGAGATCGTGGCCGCCATCGAGGCCGTGGCCGCCGGCGGCACCTTCCTGAGCCCGGCGGTGTCGAAAAAGCTGTTCCGCAACCAGGCGCCGCGGCCGCTGCTCACCCCGCGCGAAAGCGAGATCCTCTCGGCCATCGGCCGCGGCGAATCCAGCAAGCAGATCGCCCGCGACCTGGGCCTGTCGGTGCGCACGGTGGACGCGCACCGGCAGAGCATCAAGCGCCGGCTGGGGATCGAGGGGCAGGCGGAGCTGATCCGCTATGCGGTGGAGCACACGCGCTCATTTGGAAATTGAGCGGAAATCGAAAATCTTCCTCAATTTTCAATTCACTGATTATCGAAAACCTCTGATAATAGGTTATCAACCTCTTCGTTGGTCAATATGTGACTAAATTTACCAATTTCTTTTTGCAAGTCTTCTTCTATTATTTCGCTGGCACAGATAAACCACTCTCTCGAGCAACCTACAATTGCAGAAGATATTTTCTCCAATGTTAAATCGTTACCTTCCTTATGTTGCCGGCGACCAACTAAAATAGATTTGGAAGAGAGTGGCAAATATATCGACTCTACAAGATCAGTAGAATCCGCAAACGGCTTGAATCTTCGGTCGCCTTTAGTCTCGAAAAATACGATGGAGTCACCCAAAGGAAGAAATCCTTCATTGAAAAAATAAACCTGGTAATTGAAATCCTGATAAATTTCCTTTTTTCTATGCGGAGCCACTGACTCCTTCAAAGCTTTCAAATGTCCCTTCTTGGCCGCATCCCTCATTTTCGAAAGAACTTGTTCTTTGTACGTCAGGGCGTGGGATTTTATGCCCGCAACAAAAGCCGGCATTAGCTGCTCGATCAAAGGCTTAAGCAATTCTGCAGCCTCTTCCGACAAATGACCGGGGACACCTGATTTTTCAAGTTCCTCCTTTAACATACTATTTAGATATTCCGGCTCCCTTTCGAATTTTCGCCGCAGGTATTCTTCAAGCCTCTGCTCGTCTTCAATGAAGCTTAAAATCTCGCTACTAAGCGCTTCGGCCAGATCAAGGAAGCCCTCACGCAATTGTCGCGTTCTTATTTCCAAGTGAGCGATTAATTCCCCAATCGCGCTAGAGTTAGAAATAGCCGCTTCGCGATTACTTCGCAAGCTAGTCACAAGGCGGCTAAACCCCGCCTCTGCTTCGGTGATCAAATCGTCGACCTCATTGTCGTCGCCGTTGGAATAGAACTGCCCTTCAACTCCAATGTTGATAATGTTTGTGTTGAATGGCTTTCTTTGTGCCCTGAAAACCCAGGCAAAAACTGAGTCGCCGACAACGTGGCTCGCAAACCCACTCTGCAGAAATCGAGGGATAAAGTGATGTCGTTTCCCAGCCATAAGGGTCCTATAACATATTCCGCTTGATGCGGACGCACCAAACCAATCATAGGCCCCGCTACAAGTTAGCACCCAACTTGGCGAGGGTTGTCCCTTAGGCATTCCCTCGCACCTCCTCCACGCACTGCAACGGATGCGCCGCGCGGCGCCGCTTCCGACACTCGATGGGTTTTCACCCTCGAGAGACAACGCACATGCAAAGCCTCCGCCGCCACCTCGTGTGGCTCGTGGTGGCGGTCGTCGGCGCCTTCGCGCTGGCCACCGTCGCCCTCACGCGCGGCGAAAGCGTCAACGCCCTGTGGGTCGTGACCGCCGCCGTCTGCACCTACCTCATCGCCTACCGCTACTACAGCCTCTTCATCGCCGACAAGGTGCTGGGGCTGGACGGCTCGCGCAAGACGCCCGCGCACCGGCACAACGACGGGCTGGACTACGTGCCCACCGACAAGAACGTGCTGTTCGGCCACCACTTCGCGGCCATCGCGGGCGCGGGGCCGCTGGTGGGCCCGGTGCTGGCGGCGCAGATGGGCTACCTGCCCGGGCTGCTGTGGGTGCTGGCCGGCGTCGTGTTCGCCGGCGCGGTGCAGGACTTCATCGTGCTGTTCATATCCACCCGCCGCGACGGCCGCTCGCTGGGCGACCTGGTCAAGCAGGAGATGGGCACCGTGCCCGGCATGATCGCCCTCTTCGGCACCTTCATGATCATGATCATCATCCTGGCGGTGCTGGCCCTGATCGTGGTGAAGGCGCTGGCCGAATCGCCCTGGGGCACCTTCACAGTGGCGGCCACGGTGCCGGTGGCGGTGTTCATGGGCCTGTACCTGCGCTACATCCGCCCGGGCCGCATCGGTGAGGTCTCGGTCATCGGCTTCGTGCTGCTGATGGCCGCCATCTTCGGCGGGCAGGCGGTGAGCGAGAACGCGGCCTGGGCCGCCATGTTTACCTTCGACGGCAAGGCGCTGACGTGGATGCTGATCGGCTACGGCTTCGTGGCCGCCAGCCTGCCGGTGTGGCTGCTGCTGGCGCCGCGCGACTACCTGTCGACCTTCCTCAAGATCGGCACCATCGTGGCGCTGGCCATCGGCATCGTGATCGTGATGCCGCAGCTGCAGATGCCCGCGCTCACCCAATTCGCCAATGGCAACGGCCCGGTGTGGTCGGGCTCGATGTTCCCCTTCCTGTTCATCACCATCGCCTGCGGCGCGGTGTCGGGCTTCCATGCGCTGATCTCCTCGGGCACCACGCCCAAGATGCTGGACAACGAGCGCCATGCCCGCTTCATCGGCTACGGCGGCATGCTGGCCGAGTCCTTCGTCGCGGTGATGGCGCTGGTGGCGGCCTCGTGCATCGAGCCGGGCATCTACTTCGCCATGAACAGCCCGGCCGCGCTGGTGGGCAGCACGGCCCAGCAGGCCGCGGCCACCATCTCCGGCTGGGGCTTCATGGTCACGCCCGAGATACTGGCGCAGACCGCGAAGGACGTCGGCGAGCACACCATCCTGGGCCGCGCCGGCGGCGCGCCCACGCTGGCCGTGGGCATGGCGCACATCCTGCACCAGGTGATCGGCGGCCAGGCCATGATGGCCTTCTGGTACCACTTCGCGATCCTGTTCGAGGCCCTGTTCATCCTGACGGCGGTGGACGCCGGCACCCGTGCCGGCCGCTTCATGCTGCAGGACCTGCTGGGTAGCTTCGTGCCCGTGCTCAAGCGCACCGACTCGCTGCCGGCCAACCTGCTGGCCACGGCGCTGACGGTGGCGGCCTGGGGCTACTTCCTGTACCAGGGCGTGGTCGATCCGCTGGGCGGTATCAACACGCTGTGGCCGCTGTTCGGCATCTCCAACCAGATGCTGGCGGCCGTGGCGCTCCTGCTGGGCGTGGTGGTGTTGTTCCGCATGAAGCGCGAGCGCTATGCCTGGGTGGCGGCCGCGCCGGCCGTGTGGCTGCTGGCCTGCACGCTGACGGCGGGCTGGCAGAAGATCTTCTCGTCCGACCCGAAGGTGGGCTTCCTGGCCCATGCCGCGAAGTACACCGAGGGCATCGCCAACGGCGTGCTGGTGGCGCCGGCCAAGACGCCCGAGGCGATGGCCCGCATCGTGTTCAACGACCGGCTCGACGCCGGGCTGTGCGCCCTCTTCATGTTCGTGGTGCTGAGCGTGCTGGTCTACACCGTGCGCGCCTGCCTGTCGGCCCGGACCGCCAACCGGCCGACGGTGCACGAGACGCCCTACGAGCCGATGGCCGCGGGCGCCCGTGCGGCCGGCGCCCATTGACCGGCATGTGCGCGCCATGGTGAGCCTCGCCACCCTGCCCGAGGCCGGGCGCTACATCGCCCGCTCGGTGCGCCAGTCGCTGCGGCTGATGGTGGGCCTGCCCGACTACGACACCTACCTCTCGCACATGGCGCAGACCCATCCGGACCGGGCGCCGATGAGCTACGAGGAATTCTTCCGCGAGCGGCTCGAGGCGCGCTACGGCGCGGGCAAGGGGCGCTGCTGCTGATCAGCGGCGCCCTGGCCAGCGCTCACCGGCAGGCGAAGCTGGCCGCCTTGTCGGCATCGCCGCCCAGGTACTGCGCCACCTTCGGATAGGCGCACACGGGCCGGCTGCGTTCGCTGCCGTCGGCGCGGCGCTGGGTGACCAGCAGCGCGGCGGGCGCGCGGCCGGTTTCGGTCCAGTCGATCACGGCGGTCACCGCATCGAGCACGTTCGGCGCGTCGCCGCCGTTGCAGTGCTGCATGCCGGGCACCATGAACACGCGATAGGTGTCGTCGAGCTTGGGCGTGGCGCGCGCCGCTTCCTCGTGGTAGCCCACGCTCATCATCGGATTGAGGGCCGGGTCGGCCCAGCCGTGGTACGTGATCATCTTTCCGCCGCGGGCTGCGAAGGCGCTCAGGTCGGGGTTGCGCGCGTCCACCAGCGTGCTGATGAAGCCGGTGGCGCGGAAGCCCTGGTCCAGGTCGAAGCTGCGCCAGTCGGCATCGGGCCGGCTGGCGGGCTGGTCGGCGAAGTAGCGCAGGAAGGTCTGGGCATAGGCGCTCTGCCGTGTCTCGCCGCCGGGCAGAGCCTGCGCGCCGGAGGTCGCAGCCGGGGCCCGCGGCATCGAGACGAACCATTCCGCCCAGCCGCTGATGCCGCTGGCATCGGGCGCCTCCGAACCCCACGGCCAGGCCGGGAACACGGCCTTGCCCTGGTGCTGCATGTCGCGGTGCACCGCCTCCAGCGCGGCGACCTGCGCCTCGCTCAGGCCTGGAAAGTCCGCCCTCGGGTCGATGACGCAGCGGCGCGGATCGGCGATCACGCCATCCTTCAGCCCGTCCACCGCATCGCATTTGGCGACGATGGCGCGGCCGATCTGCGACAGCTGCGCCCCGGTGAAGCCAGCCTTGGCGATCAGCGGCGCATACGACACGTAGTCGTACATCGTGCCGGTGAAGTTGAGCACCGGCGCGCCGGCGGCGATGCCGTCGAAGTCGGCCGGATAGCGCTGCGCCGACATCAGGCCCTGGCGACCACCGGTGGAGCAGCCATCGAAGTACGACTTGGCCGGCTTGCGGCCGTAGAAGGCCGCGGCCAGGTCCTTGGAGGCCTGCGCCGTCAGGTGCACGGCGCGGAAGCTGTAGTCGACCAGCTTGGCCAGGTCGTTCTGCGCGAAGCTGCCCAGCGGCTGCGCGATGGCATCGTGGCCGGTGTTGGTCTGTGCGGCGACGAAGCCGCGCTTGAGTGCCTCGTCGCGCAGCGCGACGCGGCTGGGCGCGTCGATGCGCTCGCCGGCATAGCCGCCGTTGCCGCGCATGTAGAGCCGGCCGTTCCACCGCATGGGCAGCGCCACCTCGACCAGCACCTCGGGGTCGAGCATGGCGACGATGCGGCAGAAGTCCGGCACGCCCTGCGCGGCGGGCGTGGCAGTGGCGCTGAGCACGGTCAGCCGCGTGCCCTCGACCGAGCTCACCTGCTGGCCGAGCCGCGCACAGTCGCCGGTGGCGGCGAGGCTGGCCTCGGCATAGCGCGAAGCCGACTGGGCGGAATCGCGGAAGCTGCCGATGTTCTGCGCCTGGGCGGCGCCACCCAGCGCCGCGAGGCACAGGGCGGACATTCGAAGGGAGGATGGAAGGGTCACGCGTGTCTCCTGGTTGTTGGCGTTCCGCCGGCGGAAGGCGGTGTCCGGCGAGCGGCGGGCTTTCATGCCGAAGCCCGCGCCCAGTGTGCCCGCCCATCGGGCAAGGCGCCGTCGCCTGCGCTACGCGGCGAGGACGGTGAGCCGGGCACCTCATCTCAGCTGCTTCACCGCACTACGCGCCACTGGGCCGCATGAAACTGGCGCAGTGATACCGATCGAATGGCCGCGGAGCAGGCCACGCCAGGGCCCCGAGGAACTGGCTTCGCCAGGCCTCTGGGTGCGCCCCCCTCCAAGCCGAAGGCGCCAGAGAGGGGGGAGCCGCGAAGCGGCATGGGGGGTGCTTCTCAGTTCACGCCCAGCACCAGCCGGCTGACCACTGCGCCTCCCACCACCAGCCACAGGGCCAGCAAGGCGGCCAGCAGCAGCGGGCGGGGGCCGGCCTGCCGGATGGCGCCGAGCCGCGTGGTGAAGCCCAGGGCGCCCATCGCCATCGCGAGCAGCAGGTTGTCCAGCGCATTGGCCGCCTGCACGGCGCCCTCCGGCAGCCAGTGCAGCGAATTGAAGAGCACCACCGCCACGAAGCCGAAGGCGAACCAGGGCACGGCCAGGCGGGCGGCGGGCGCGGGGCCGTCCCCATGGCCCTCTTCAGAGTGGCTGGCTCCCCGCCGGCGGCCCAGCCAGGCGGCCAGCATCAGCAGGAAGGGCGCCAGCATCATCACGCGCACCATCTTCGCGATGACGGCCGTGTCGGCCGCCTCGGGGCCGATGCCGCGCGCGGCGGCCACCACCTGCGCCACCTCGTGGATGGTGGCGCCCGCATAGAGGCCGAAGCCGTGCTGCCCCCCGGGCACCAGCGCCCAGTGCTGGTTGAGCGCATACAGCGCCGGGTACGTGAAGATGGCCAGCGTGCCGAAGACCACCACCGTGGCCACGGCCACCGTCACCTGCGCGGGCCGGCCGCGCACCACCGGCTCGGTCGCCATCACGGCGGCGGCGCCGCAGATCGCGCTGCCGGCGCCGATCAGCATCACCGTCTCGCGCTCCATGCGCAGCCAGCGCAGGCCCACCCAGCAGGCGATGCCGAAGGTGGAAGCCAGCATCAGCGCGTCGACCAGCACGCCCGCCAGGCCGACGTGGCCGATGTCCTGCACCGTCAGGCGCAGGCCGTAGAGCACGACGCCCAGGCGCAGCAACTGCTGCTTGGCCATGCCGATGCCCGGCCCCGGCCGGGCATGCCAGTGCGCCGGCACCAGGTTGCCGGCGAGCATGCCCAGCACGATGGCCAGCGTGAGCGCGCTCAGGCCGCTGTGCGCCAGCGCCGGGATCTGCCCCAGCACCATGCCCCCGGCGGCCAGCAGTCCGGCCAGGGCCAGGCCGGGCAGATGGCGCGCGCCCCAGGACACCGGCGCTGCGGCCGGCAGGGCGTGTGCAGGAAGGGGATGGGCCTCGATGTTCATGGCAGGCTGCTGTGTCAGTGGGAATGGCATCGACTCTAGGCAGCGGCCTTCGACCCGTCCAACGGGTAATCTGGCTAGCATCGAGCGACTGGATCGCTCGATGAGACCCCCGCCCATGGACATGCCCCGCCTCACCCTGCGCCAGATGCGCGTCTTTGCCGCCGTCGCCCAGACCGGCAGTACAGCGGCGGCGGCCCAGGCCATCGCGCTGTCGCAGTCGGCCACCAGCTCGGCCCTGAACGAGCTGGAACGCCTGCTGGGGCTGCGCCTGTTCGACCGCACCGGCAAGCGCCTGGTGCTCAACGACGATGGCCGCCGCGTGCTGCCACGCGCCCTGGCGCTGCTGGACGCCGCCGCCGACATCGAGCGCCTGGCCCACGAGGGCGGCGACGCCGACGCGCTGGCGCTGCGCATCGGCGCCAGCACCACGCTGGGCAACCATGTGCTGCCGGCGCTGCTGCGCGACTTTCTGGGGGCGCAGCTGCAGGCGGCACCGGCCGGCTGGCAGGCGCGCGTGCGCATCGGCAACACCGAGGCCGTGTGCGAGGCCGTGGCCGCCTTCGAGCTGGACGTGGGCCTGATCGAAGGCCCCAACCGCCTGCCCGCCCTGGCCAGCACGCCCTGGCTTCAGGACGAGATGGTGCTGGTCGCCGCGCCTGGCACCTTCGGCACCGCGGACGACACAGCGCGCGTGCCCATGCGCCGCCTGCGCGAGTCGCTGTGGCTGCTGCGCGAGCCCGGCTCCGGCACGCGCGAGGTCACCGACCAGCTGCTGCTGCCGCACCTGGGCGCCCATGCCCGCAGCCTGGAGCTGGGCAGCTCCGAGGCGATCCAGCAGGCCGCGGTGGAAGGGCTGGGCGTGGCCTGCCTCTCGCGCTGGGTGGTGCAGGAGGCGCTGGCCGCCGGCCGGCTGGTGGCGCTGCAGACCGCGCTGCCGCCGCTGCGGCGGCAATGCCACCTGGTGCTGCACCGGCACAAGCAGCCGACGCGGGCCCTGTCGCGCTTCTGGGCCATGGCCATGGCGCGGGCGACGGTGGGCCGCGACGGGGCGCGCTGAGCGGGGTCTCTGTACGCATTGCCCGGGACCGGGAGCGGCGACGCACCACCGCAGTCACTCCTGTCCGGCCAGCGCTCCGCGCCCGGCCTGGGCGCCTCAATGCAGGGCGCCGCCGCCCTCCACGATGTCCGTGTCGACGCGCAGTGCGGTGCGCAGCAGCAGGCGCACACCCGCGACCTGGTCGGCCAGCGCCAGGGCCGGCTCGCCCGGATGCTCCGCCAGCTGCGTCGGCAACCAGGGCAGGTGCACGAAGCCGCCACGCACGCCCGCCAGCGCCGGGCGGGTGGCGAGCCGATGCATCAGCGCGAAGAACAGGTGGTTGCAGACGAAGGTGCCCGCCGTGTTCGACACCGCCGCAGGAAGGCCCGCGGCCTGAAGTGCCCGCACCATGGCCTTGATCGGCAGGCGCGAGAAGTAGGCGGCCGGCGCTCCGGGCACCACGGGCCGGTCCACGGGCTGGCGGCCGTCGTTGTCGGCAATGCGGGCGTCGTCGATGTTGATCGCGACGCGCTCGGGCGTGAGGCCGGCCCGCCCGCCCGCCAGGCCGAGCGCGACGACCATCAGGGGCGGCGCACCTGCGCCCAGGTGCTCGTCCAGAGAGGCAATTGCCTCTCCGAACACGCAGGGAAGGCAGGCGGATTCGACCACCACGCCCGGCGCCAGCACTTCCCGGTCGAGCGCGCGGGCGACTTCCCACGAAGGGTTGAAGGCATCGCCGCCAAAGGGCTCGAAGCCCGTCAGCAGAACCCGGCGAAGTGACGTGGACATGGACGCAGGAAGGAACGCAGGCGCCGGCAAGGGTATCGCAGACAGGTAGGCTCCATGCCTGCCCGGCCGCCAGGCCGCTCGCCTGTCCATCCTGCCCATGACCCAAGACTTTCGATTTCCGAACCGCCGCCGCACGCTGCTGGGCCTGTGCGCCCTGCCCCTGTCCACGCCCTTTGCTGCGCAGGCCGCGCGGCCCGTGTCCGCCACCTCTGAGCCCGCCGTGCGGCCACGCTCGCTGCAGGTGCCGGGCGGCGTGGCACGCCTGCCGCTGGGCCCCGCCAACCAGCGGCCGCGCGTGAAGACCGAAGCGGGCCTGCCGGTGCTGGTGGTGGGCGACGCCATCGCCTGGACGGCCATCGTCGGCATACCGCTGGCCGCGCAGCCCGGCGAGGCCCATGTGCGGGTCGACGAGGCGGGCGGCAGCCGCCGCATCGCCTATGCCATCGCGCCCAAGCGCTATGCCGAGCAGCGGCTCACCGTGGCGCCCAAGACCGTCGACCTCTCCGCCGCGGACCAGGCCCGCTACGAGCGCGAGCGCGACCATCAGGCCGGCGTGATGGCCATCTTCAGCGACCCGTTGCCTGCCGAACTGGCCATGGCGGTGCCGGTGCCCGGCCGCCGCTCCAGTTCCTTCGGGCTGCGCCGCGTGTTCAACGGCCAGGCCCGCAATCCGCACAGCGGCATGGACATCGCCGCCGGCACCGGCACGCCCGTGCGCGCCCCGCTGCCCGGCCGGGTGATCGACACGGGGGACTACTTCTTCAACGGCGGCACCGTGTGGCTGGACCATGGCGGCGGCCTGCTGAGCATGTACTGCCACCTCAGCCGCATCGACGCCAAGGTGGGCGACCGCCTGGCCACCGGCGACGCGTTCTGCGCCGTGGGCGCCACCGGCCGCGTGACGGGGCCGCACCTGCACTGGGGCGTGATGCTCAACCGGACGATGGTCGACCCGGCGCTCTTCATCGAGGCCTGAAGCCTTCGGCCGGCCTCAGCCAGGAAAGCGACCCTGCCGCGCTGCAGCATGCGCCGCCGTCCGACACGGCATCCGGCCCCCGCCCTGATGCAATCCGCGGCGAGGCGGGCCGCAGTGGAAGGCCCGCCCGAACCATCGTCCGAGGAGAAACGAATGCCCCGATTTGCCACCATTCATGGCCACGTCACCTTCACGCCCGGCGACGGCGCGCCCATCGAGATCCCGGAAGGCCGGGTCGAGATACTGGAAGCCGACGACAGCGTCACCCTGTCGTGGGAATCCGAGCCCGGCACCGTGGGCACCACGGCCATGCCGCGCCTGCAGTACGACCAGTATGTGGAGGCCGGAAAGATCCGCCCCGAAGGAGGCGACCAAGCCGCCGCCTGAGGCGGTGCAGGGCGCCTATCCCAACACGCCCGACGGCACGAGGTAGGCGTCCTGCCCCAGCAGGTCGATCCCGCACTGCAGGGATTCGGCCCAGTCCAGAAAAGCGCCGATGGCCGGCCCCGCGAGCGGCGCGCCGTGCTGCGGCACCAGCAGTGCGATGTCCAGCTGCCGTGCCATGCGCACCCACAGCCGCATCACCTTGTTGGACACCATGTAGCGGCGGTGGAAGGCTTCCATGTGCGGGCGGATGCGGGCGAAGTCCGTCACCGGCGTCTGCGCCTCGGTACCGCCCACCATCGAGGCGCCCAGATCCCCCGAGAACAGGATGCGGCTCACGGGGTCGTAGAACTGGAAGTTGCCTTCCGAATGCAGGAAGTGCGCGGGCAGCAGCCACAACTCGCTGCCTCCCAACCGCAGCCGCCCGCCCGCATCGGGCACCGACAGCACACGCTCCGTCGTCTTGCCGCTCTTGGCGAAGTGCGGCGCAAAGCGCGCCCAGATGCGCGAGATCACCAGCTGCGCCGAGGTGGTGGTCAGCCAGCGGTCCAGCGAGGCAATGATGTCGGGGTCGGCATGCGAGGCGATCAGATAGCTCAGTCGGTTGGGCGGGAAATGCCGCGTCATGCCCAGGAAGAGCTCGTTGAAGGCGATGTTGCCGCCCGGATCGATGATCGCGCCCACGCCCTGGTCGATCAGCAGGAACTGGTTGCACTGCACCGCCTCGCCGCCGTCGCGGACCAAGTCGGTGAACATCAGGCAGGCATGCTGCGCGTCGCGGTAGAGCTCGATGGGCACGGGGCCGGCGCCGGGGCGGAAAGACGAAGAACGGCGGATTCTTGACCTGAGTCCACCGCATGTCGATGCGGCGCCCGCGGCTTTCGCCGCGTGTTTGAGTTGGATCAACCGGATGCCGCGTCGGCGGCCGGCGCGGCCTGCGGAATCTCGCGCCAGGCGCTGCGCAGATGCGCCAGGAAGCGCTGCGCCAGCGGCGACGGCGTGGCGCCGGCCAGCGTCAGCGCGCCCATGCGGCGCTTCAGCGGCACATCCGCCAGGCGCAGGCCTTTGAGCGTCGTGTGGCGCGGGTGCAATGCCAACTCGGGCACCAGCCCGACCCCCAGGCCCGCCTCCACCATCGCGAGCAGCGCACTCACATGGCCGACCTCCAGCCAAGCCGGAGGCGGACGCTGGTCGGCCCCCAGGCCGGCATCGATCAGGCGCCGGTTACCGCTGGTGCGCGCCACCGCCACCCAGCGCTCGCCGGCGAACATCGCCAGGCTCGGCGAGCGCTTGCGCGCCAGCGGATGGTCGCGGCGCACGGCGAGCACATAGCGCTCTTCCAGCAGGGGCTCGAAGTTCAGCGCCGGGTCGGTCACGCCGCTGAAACCCAGGCCCAGGTCGGCCTCACCCGTGCGCACGGCGGCCGCCACCTCGTCCATGCCGCCATCCATCAGCCGCACCCGCACCTGCGGCAGCCGGCGGCTGAAGCCCTCGATCAGCTGCGGCATGCGCGCCGTCGCCACGGTGGGCACGCAGGCGATGGAGATGCGGCCCGCATGGCGTGCGGCGATCTCGTGCACGCCCAGCACCGCAGCCTCCAGGTCGTCCAATGCCATGCGCGCCCGCGACAGGAAGGACTCGCCCACGCGCGTGAGCCGCACATCCCGCGTGGTGCGCTCGAAGAGGCGCGCGCCCAGCAGCTGTTCCAGCCGGTCCACGCGGCGGCTGAGCGCGGCGGGCGAGAGGTGAAGGTCTTCCGCCGCCGCCCGGAAGCCGCTGCGGTCCGCGACCGCCACGAAGGCCTGCAGTTGCTGGAGATCGAAATTGATGCGTGGCACGCAACAAGTGTATTGAACGTTGCACTTGTCGCAACAACGCGCGGCACCGACGATGCGGGCCGGTTTCAACCCATCCTCCAAGAACATGACCGAGACAAGCCTGAAGCGAAGCTTCGCCTGCGCCGCCCTCTTCCTCGCCTTTGCCGGCAATGCCCTGGCCGAACCCCTGACCGTCGTCTCCTCCGGCGGCTTCGCGGCGGCCTACAAGAAGCTGGTGGCCGAGTGGCAGAAGCAGCCCGACCATGAGGTCAACTCGCAGTGGGGCCCGTCGATGGGCGCCACCAAGAACGCCATTCCCCAGCGACTGGACCGCAAGGAACCCATCGACGTCGTCATCATGGTCGGCGACGCGCTCGACAAGCTGATGGCCACCGGCCAGCTGGTGCCGGGCTCCAAGGTCGTGCTGGCCGACTCCACCATCGCCTGCGCCGTGCCCCAGGGTGCGCCGCGACCCGACATCAGCACCGTCGACAAGTTGCGCCAGACGCTGCTGAATGCCCGCTCCGTGGCCTGGTCCGACAGCGCCAGCGGCGAGTACATCGAGCGCGAGATGCTGCCCAAGCTGGGCATCGCCGAGCAGATGCGCGGCAAGGGCCGCAAGATCCCGGCCACGCCGGTGGGCGAGATCATCGCGTCCAAGGAAGCCGACTTCGGCTGCCAGCAGCGCAGCGAACTGCTGCCGGTGCATGGCATCGACATCGTGGGCGACCTGCCGGCCGACGTGCAGTACGTGACCGAGTTCTCCGCCGCCGTCGTCGCCAGCAGCCCGCGCCGCGACGAAGCCACGCGCTTCCTGCGCTTCCTGGCCACGCCCGAGAACGCGGAGGTCATCCGCTCGACCGGCCTGGTGCCGATGACCAAGGGCGGCACGCGCTGAGCGAGCCCCCCCGGTGGCCGGCCGCCGCTCCCGGTGGTCGGACCCGCGCCGCGCATGCCCGCGCCGGCGCTCTTTTCTTTCCTCTCTCCCTCCTTTTCCGGACCCGCCGACCATGCGATCGATCTCCCGCCGCGCCGTGCTGAGCGCCCTGGCCTTTTCCACCCTCACCGGCGCTGCCGGCATCGCTGCGGCGGCCGACTGGCCTTCCAAGCCCATCACCCTCATCGTGCCTTTCGCGGCCGGCGGCACCAACGACATCCTGGCCCGCATCGTGGGGCAGAAGCTGTCGACCCAGCTGGGCGTGCCGGTGGTGGTGGACAACCGCGGCGGTGCCGGCGGCACCCTGGGCGCCGGCATCGCCGCCCGCGCCACGCCGGACGGCAACACCTTCCTGATGGCCGCCATCGCCCACGCCGTGGCACCGGCGCTCTACAAGAGCCTGCCCTACGACTTCGGCCGCGACTTCGATCCTATCGGCCTGATCGGCACCACGCCCAACGTGCTGATCGTCAACCCGTCGGTGCCGGCCAAGACCGTGCCCGAGCTGATCGCCTATGCCAAGGCCAACCCGGGCAAGCTCAACTACGGCTCGGCCGGCCCCGGCAGCACCGAGCACCTGGCCGGCGAGCTGTTCCGCGCCATCACCAAGACCGACATCACGCACGTGCCCTACAAGGGCGGTGCGCCCATGATGGCCGACCTGCTGGCCGGCAACATCCAGATGGCGCTGGAGACCAGCCCCTCGGCCTCGCCCCACATCAAGGCGAACAAGGTGCGCGCCCTGGCCGTGACCTCGGCCACCCGTTCGCCCATCTTCCCCAACCTGCCGCCCCTGGCCGAAGCCGGCGTGCCGGGCTACGAGATGACGACCTGGTTCGCGCTCATGGCCCCGCACAACACGCCCGCCGCCGTGCAGGAGCGCATGCAGAAGGAACTGCGCACCGCGCTGGCCAACCCCGAGGTCAAGACCCGCTTCGCCGAGCAGGGCGTGACGGCCGGCAACATGACGCCCGCCGAAGTGCGCAGCTTCGTGCAGCACGAGACGCAGCGCTGGGGCGACAGCCTGCGCAGCGCGGGCGTCAAGCCCGAATAAGGAGTCGCGGGCACGTCCCGCACGCCTGCGCAAGCCGGCCCCTGGCCGGCTTTTTCATTGGGGCGACGACGCCGCTGCGTGCGCCTCCTGCAGGCATTGCGCGAACAGCGCCGTGGCCCGCGCCGGCTGCGGCGAGCGGCGCCACACGCCGACGAAGCGGCAGTCGTAGACCAGGCGCTGCGGCGCCAGAGCCCGCAACCGGCCTTCGCGCTCGAAGCCGGCCGCATAGTGGTCGGGCAGGAAGCCCAGGTAGCGCCCGGACAGCAGCAGCAGCGCGATGGCCTCCTGGTCGTAGCCGGTGGCGCGCCGGGTCAGACGTGCGCGGTGGCTCAGCTCCATGTTGGGCGAGTGGTAGCCCAGGCCGGCGAAGGCATGGCGGCGCAGGTCGGCCCAGTCCAGCGCGTCGGTGTCGGCCTCGAACAGGGGATGGCCGCGACCGGCATAGAGCTGCATCGTCTCGCCGAACAGGTCGGCATAGGCCAGGCTCTGCGAAGCCCGGTGCGCCGGCACCACGCCCACATGGAAGCGGCCGTCGATCACGCCGCGCTCGATGGCATTGAGCGAGGCCACGTGCACGTTCAGCGACACGCTGGGCGCGCGCTCGGCAAAGCGCGCCATGGCCTCCCCGATGCGGGCCTGCGGGTTGCTGGCCGTCTTGTCGAACAGCGCCACCTCCAGCTCGCCGCCCATGCGACCGTGGATCTCGTCGATGCCCCCGCGGAAGGTGTCCACCGCCGCCAGCAGGCCCAGCGTCTGCTCGTAGACCTTCTGCCCCTCCGGCGTGAGGGCGAAGCCAGTGCGCCCACGCCGGCACAGCGTCAGGCCCAGGCGCGTTTCCAGGTCCTTGACGTGGCGGCTGACGGTGGAGGTGCCGATGTTCAGCTCCAGCTCGGCCGCGGTCATGCCGCCGCAGTCGACCACCGCCTTGAACACGCGCAGCAGGCGCAGGTCCATGTCGCTGACCTGGCCCAGCACGGCACGGCCGCGCGGACGGGCTTCTTCCGAGGCGCCGGCCGGCTTCGCCTTGCCCCGGGTCACCGGCGGCGCCGCCGCAGCGGGCGCGGCGGCACGCGGCTTTCTTGCTTGCATGGATCGTCAAGTGAACAGTGATGAATGTCCATTTTCGCCAGTATCGGCATGGCCACAATCACGCCTATTCCCAATGCCAGTCAGTTGACCCGTCCGCCCTGAGCTTGTCGAAGGGCCTGCGCCAGGCTTCGACAAGCTCAGCCCGAACGGACTTTGGTTGACTGACTGGCATTGCCCATCCCCCGACCTTTCCTACCGCCGCCATGAGCTCCACCCTCGCCTCTCCCGCCCCGGCCCCCACCGTGCGCACCGACGCCGCCTGGCTCGAAGCCCACTGGATGCCCTTCACCGGCAACCGCCAGTTCAAGGCCGACCCGCGCATCATCGTGAGCGGCAAGGGCGCCTACTTCACCGACGCCGATGGCCGCAAGATCTTCGACGGCCTGTCGGGCCTGTGGTGCACGGGCCTCGGCCACTGCCGCAACGAGATCAGCGAGGCCGTGGCCCGCCAGGTGGCCACGCTGGACTATTCGCCGGCCTTCCAGTTCGGGCATCCGCTCTCGTTCGAGCTGGCCAACAAGGTCAAGGCGCTGATGCCCCAGGGGCTGGACTACGTCTTCTTCACCGACTCCGGCTCCGAGTCGGCCGACACCTCCCTCAAGCTGGCCCGCGCCTACTGGCGCGCCAAGGGCCAGGGCACCAAGACCCGCCTGATCGGCCGCGAGAAGGGCTACCACGGCGTCAACTTCGGCGGCATCTCCGTCGGCGGCATCGGCGGCAACCGCAAGACCTTCGGCCAGGGCGTCGAAGCCGACCACCTGCCCCACACCCAGCCCGCCATGGGCACCTTCGCCAAGGGCATGCCCGAAGTGGGCGGCGTGGAGCTGGCCAACCGACTGCTGGACGTGATCGCCCTGCACGACGCGTCGAACATCGCCGCCGTGATCGTCGAGCCCTTCTCCGGCTCGGCCGGCGTGGTGATTCCGCCGGTGGGCTACCTGCAGCGCCTGCGCGAGATCTGCACGCAGAACAACATCCTGCTGATCTTCGACGAGGTCATCACCGGCTTCGGCCGCGCCGGCGCCATGACGGGTGCCGAGGCCTTCGGCGTGACGCCGGACATCCTGAACTTCGCCAAGCAAGTGACCAACGGCGTGCAGCCGCTGGGCGGCGTGGTGGCCACCAAGGAGATCTACGACACCTTCATGGCCGCCGGCGGCCCGGACTACCTGGTCGAGTTTCCGCACGGCTACACCTACTCGGCCCACCCGGTGGCCTGCGCCGCCGGCATCGCCGCACTGGACCTGCTGATCGCTGAAGACGGCCCCGGCCGCGTGAAGGCGCTGGCGCCCTACTTCGAGACCGCGGTGCACAGCCTCAAGGGCGCCAAGCACGTCGCCGACATCCGCAACTTCGGCCTGGCCGCGGGCATCACCATCGCACCGGTGCCCGGCGAGCCGGCCAAGCGGCCCTATGAAATCGCCATGGCCTGCTGGAAGAAGGGCTTCTACGTGCGCTACGGCGCCGACACCATCCAGCTGGCGCCGCCCTTCATCACCGAGCGTGCCGAGATCGACCGCCTGATCAACGCCGTGGGCGAGGCGCTGCAGGAAGTCGCCTGACGTTCAGCCGCTCGTGCTTCAATACGGGGATGGACGCCCGAAGCACCGCCGCCGCCACCCGCCCCGCCGTGATGATGCAGGTCCTCGTGCCCGACGGCACGCTGGCCCAGCACAGCACGGCGCTGGAGGCCGCACATGACGTCTTTCGTGTGACACGGGTGGCGCCGCAGTTCGCCTGGCAGGCCATGGAAAAGCTCGCCGACTGGGAGCAGTCGGGCGCCACCGGCGACTGCCCGCTCAGCGAGGCCGAGGACCTGGCCATCGACGTCCTGCTCTGCGCCCAGGAGGCCGCCAACCAGTCGCTGGGCGTGCGACCCGGCGAGCCGGCGGTCGAACTGCAGTTCATCGAGGCCTCCGCCGCGCCTTCGCGCTGAACGGGCCGGACGGGCCGGGCCACCGTTGCCCTCGCCGCCCGTCCGCTCAATCTCCCTTGTCGCCCGTCTCGGTCTTGCGCAGGCCGCGCACGTTCATCACGGCCAGGCACAGCTGGAGCGCGATGAGGGCCCAGGCCTGCGTGTGCAGGCCCCAGGCTCCCCACATCACGTTGCTGGCCAGGAAGATCCAGAAGCCGGTGTTGCGCCGACGCTTGTCGTTCGAAGCCACGAGCCAGGCCGAGATGACCGAGGCCGCGAACGCGGGCCATTGAAGCAGACCGATCCAATCCATCCGAGTGGTTCCTTGCGGCACGCATCAGGGGCGGCCGATGCCGCATCGTGTGTGCCGCGGCACGACCCCGGCGTCGGCGCGGAGCGGCCGCCCCTGTCGGCCATGTGACGGCTTCGGTCCGACTGGCTCAGGTGCCGGGGCACAGCCGCCGCAGCGCCGTCACGAGTTCGTCGAGGTCCAGCGGCTTGACCAGGTGGGCATCGAAGCCCGCGCGGCGCGTGCGCTCCACATCGTCGGGCTGCCCCCAGCCGGTGGCGGCGATCAGCCGCACGTCCTGCGCGTCGGGCATGGCCTTGACCGCCCGCGCCACCTCGTAGCCGTCGGGCGAGGGCATGCCGATGTCGAGCACCAGCACGTCCGGCGGCGCATGGACCACCTGGGTCAGCGCCTCACTGCCCGACAGCGCCACCTGCGCGTCGAAGCCCCGCAGCCCCAGCAGCCGCGCGATAGGCCAGACCGCGTCGGCGTTGTCGTCCACCAGCAGCACGCGGGTCAGGCGCGCCGCGGCAGCGGCGTCCGTGGCGCTCGCGGGCGGTTGCGGATCGGGCCGCACCTCGCCGGGCAGCCCGTCGATGGGCACGGCCACGGTGAAGCGCGAGCCCTGGCCTGGGCCCGTGCTGTCGCCGCTGACGCGGCCACCGTGCAGTTCCACGATGCTGCGCACCAGTGCAAGGCCGATGCCCAGCCCGCCGGCGCCGGGCCGCAGCTCCGAGGGCCGCTGCGCGAACATCTCGAACATCGACTCGACCACGCCAGCCTCCATGCCGATGCCGTTGTCGCTGACGCAGAAGACGAGCTCCCCGCCGTGCCGCGCGACGTCGAGCGCGATGCGTCCGCCGTCGGGCGTGTACTTGACGGCATTGGTCAGCAGGTTCGACAGCACCTGGCTCATGCGCACGGGGTCGACGAAGAGCTGCAGCTCCGGCTCGGGCACCGACACCGCGAGCGCATGGGCGGCATCGTCCAGCCCGTGGCGCGTCGACTCCACCGCGGCCTCCACCAGCACGCGCACCGGCACCCAGCCCTTGCGCAGGTTCATGCGGCCCAGGCGCAGGCTGGAGACGTCCAGCAGGTCGTCGAGCAGCACCTTCATGGTCTGTGCCTGGCGCCGCACGATGTCGGTGGCCCGGCCGCGCTCCGGCGCGGGCAGGTCCGGCTCGGCCAGCGCCGTGCCCGCCGCATGGATGGAGGCGAGCGGATTGCGCAGCTCGTGCGACAGCACCGCCAGGAAGCGGTCCTTGCTGCGGTTGGCGGCCTCCAGGGCCTGCTGCGCGGCGCGCTGCTGGCTCTGGTCGCGCAGGATCTTGACGAAACCCACCAGGCCATCGGGCCCGCGCATGGGCATGAGCGCGCCGCTGGCCCAGAAGCGCGAGCCGTCCTTGCGCACATGCCAGCGGTCGTCCATGGCATGGCCTTCGCGCAGCGCGGCCTGCAGCTCCAGCCGCGGCGCACCCGAGGCGCGGTCCTCCTCGGTGAAGACCAGGTCGGCGAAGCGACCCGCGACCTCGGGCTCCGAATAGCCCAGCAGGCGCTCGGCGCCCGTGTTCCAGCCGGTGATGCGGCCCTGCAGGTCGGTGGAGAAGATGGCGTATTCGACCGCGTTCTCCACGATCAGGCGCAGCCGCTCCTCGCTGGCGCGCAGCGCGTCCTCGGCGCGGCGGCGCTCGCCGATGTCGGTGCTGACGACCACCAGCGAGGGCGTGGCGTCGCCCTGGGCGTCGAGCAGGCCCACGCTGTTGTGCATCCACAGCACCGAGCCGTCCTTGCGCAGGCAGCGCTTCTCGATCTGGAAGGGCTGGCGGTCGCGCAGCAGCCGCTCGGTGCGCTCCATGCTGGCGGCACGGTCCTCGGGGTGGATCAGCTCCATCAGCAGGGTGCCGACGAGTTCGTCCTCGTCGTAGCCCAGCATGCGCGCGTAGTGGCGGTTGACGAAGAAGATGCGGCCCGCCTCGTCGGCCTGCAGCACGCCCACCGAGGCCTGGTTGACGATGGCGCCGAAGCGCGCCTCGGACTCGCGCAGGGCCCGCTGCGCCAGCCGCAGCTCGCTGATGTCCACGAAGGTCAGCACCACGCCGGCCACCTGGCCCTCGCCGGTGCGGTGCGGCAGCAAACGGGCCAGGTACCAGGTGCCGGCGCCAGCCTCCACCTCGCGCTCCACGGGCGTCAGGTGCCGCAGCACGCGGCCGGCGTCGGCCATCAGGCCGGCATAGCGCAGCGGCGTGGCCAGGTCGGACAGCGGCCGGCCCAGGTCGCCGGGAATGAAGCGGAACAGGGCGCAGGCCGCCGGCGTATAGCGCACGACGCGCAGCTCGCGGTCGAGGAAGACGGTGGCGATGGCGGTGGCGTCGAGCAGGTTGAGCAGCTGGCCATGGCTCTGCTGCAGGGCCTCGATCTCGCGCTCCAGCTCGCGCACGCGCTGGCCGGCGGCGGCCGCATCGGTCGAGCCCGTGGCAGCGGCCGGGCCAGGAGGGCCGGGCGGAGGGGCGTGGGAGCGGGCAGGGTCGTCCATGCGGTTCCTCTCGGTGGATGGTGGGGCGGGCCCGCCAAGCCTGCCGCCATGCCGGCTCAGAGGCTGTAAGCCTTGAGGCGGTTGTAGAGCGTCTTCAGGCTGATCCCGAGGACCGCCGCGGCGCGCTCCTTGTGGCGGTCGCAGTGCAGGTAGGTGGCCACGATGGCCTGGCGCTCGATCTCGGCCAGCGAGGTGCCCACCGGCACGGAGATCCAGCCCGGCGCCGCTGGCGTCTGCCCCGGCGCAGGCGCCAGGGGCTCCAGCGGCATGGGCGCCGAGGCCGCCGCCAGCTCGGCCGACGAATCGGCCGCGCCGGGCGGCATCCATTCGTCGGACATCCAGCCGTCCACGCTCATCACCCAGGCGCGCTGCACGGCATTGCGCAGCTGGCGCACGTTGCCGGGCCAGTGGTAGGCGCGCAGCTTGCGCAGGGCCTCGGGCGTGAAGCGGCGGCCCAGCCCCTCCTGCACGCGCAGCTGCTGCGCAAAGTGCAGGGCCAGCAGTTCCACATCGTCGCCGCGGGCGCGTAGCGGCGGCAGGATGATGGGAAAGACGTTGAGGCGGTAGAGCAGGTCCTCGCGCAGCACGCCGGCGCGCACGGCCGCATGCGGGTCGCGGTTGGTGGCCGCGATGATGCGCACATCGGTCTGCTGCAGCTCGGTGGAGCCCACCCGCATGAAGGTGCCCGACTCCAGCACCCGCAGCAGCTTGACCTGCAGCTCGGCCGGCATCTCGGTCACTTCGTCGAGGAAGAGCGTGCCGCCATGCGCCCGCTCGAAGAAGCCGCGGTGCTGGCGCTCGGCGCCGGTGAAGGCGCCCCGCTCGTGGCCGAAGATCTCGCTCTCGATCAGGTGCGGCGACAGCGCACCGCAGTTGACGGCCAGGAAGGACTGCTCGCGGCGGCGGCTCAGGTCGTGCACGGCGCGCGCCACCAGCTCCTTGCCGGTGCCGCTCTCGCCCTGGATGAACACCGTCGCCGCCGAGCCCGCGACACGCGCGATCTGCAGGTAGACGCTCTGCATGGGCTCGGAGCGTCCGATCAGCGCGCCGAAGCGGCCGGTCTCGCGCCAGGTCTCGGTCAGCTCGGCCACCTCGGCCCGCAGCCGCGAGGGCCGCATCAGCCGCGACAGCAGGTGCCGCAGCTGCTGCGCCTGTACGGGCTTGACCAGGTAATCGGCCGCGCCCAGGCGCAATGCCCGGATCGAGGTCTCCAGGCTCGCCTGCCCGGTGATCAGCACCACCTCGATGTCATGGGTGCTGGCCTGGGCCGCTTCGAGCAATTCGAAGCCGCTGCCGTCGGGCAGGTGCACGTCCAGCAGCATGAGGTCGGGCGGCGAGACCGCCAGCGCACGCCGCGCATCGGCCAGGGTGCCGCAGGTGGAGACGCGATGACCCTCGCGCGCCACCAGGGCCGCCAGCATGCGTGCCACGTCCTCATCGTCCTCGACGATCAGTGCTCGTCCCATTCCACTCCTCGGATGTGCTTTTCTGGCGGCGGCCCGGCGCGCGCGATGCGGCGCGGACTCGTGCGCGCAGGCCTGGACGCTATCGCAGCCCGCGTCGCCGCGCTGTCGGACGGATGCAGAAATTGCGGCAAGTACTGCCGATCCATCCCCGCCCAATACACGGAACTTAATACTTATTTATTACTTTTACGCCATTCAGGCGTGGCACATCCGTTGCGCAGTCAATGGAGTGAGACCTTCCAGAACAACTGCTTTCGGCACAGCCCTCCCACCCTCCGCCGTTTCCCCCGGCACGCCAGGCGCGCGCCCGCGATGGCCGCGCCGGAGGGGGGCACCCACGTGATCCGGGTCGGCATCGCCGACGACCATCCGGTGGTGCGCTCGGGGCTGCGGGCCCTGCTCTCCTCCTGCGACGACATGACGGTCGTGGGCGAGGCGCGCGATGGCCGCGAGACGCGGGCGCTGGCGCTGGACGTGCGCCCCCACGTGCTGATCATGGACCTGATGATGCCGGGCTACAGCGCGCTGGACCTGATGACGACCCTGCGCGAACGCGCCTCGGGGGTGGCCGTGATGGTCTATACCGGCTACCCTGCCGAGCACTACGGCCCCGCGCTGCTGCGCGACGGCGCCCGGGCTTACCTGGGCAAGGACTGCGACCCCTCCGAGGTGCTGGCCGCCATCCGCGCGCTGCATGCCGGCCGGCGCTACATCACCTCAGACATGGCGGGCGTGCTGGCCCAGCGCTCCAGCACCCAGACCAGCGAGGCGGCGCCCCACCACTCGCTCACGCCGCGCGAGTTCCAGATCTTCCTGAAGCTCGCGCAGGGCGACAGCCCGGCCCACATCGCCGACGCCCTGTGCGTGTCGGCCAAGACGATCAGCACCCACAAGGCCCGCATCATGGCCAAGATGGACCTCCACTCGAACAGCGAGTTGACCTACTACGCGACCAAGCGTCGGCTGCTCAGGTGAGGACACCCCCCATGCCGCTTCAATGCTCCGGGCGGCCGCCGGAGGCGGCTGCTCTTCGGGCACGTCCAAGCCTGCACTGGCAGGCTTGGAGCCGCGGCCCTCAGCCCCTCTCTGGCGCCTTCGGCTTGGAGGGGGGCGCACCCAGAGGCCTGGCAAAGCCAGTTCCTCGGGTGCCCTGGCGTGCGGCCTGCTCCGCGGCCATTCGATCGGTATCACTGCGCCAGTTTCATGCGAGACGGGTGGCGCACAGCGCCATGGAAGACTGACATGACCACTCGCTCCCCGCCATCTACCCCACCTGCGCCGCCGGAATCGCCGCAGCAGGCGCTGCTGCGCGAGTTCGACCACGACGCGCGTTCACCGCTGAGCGCGATGGCCGCCGCCACAGAACTGCTCGGGGCCACCGACGACCCGGTGCTGCAGGAAGAGGCCCGCGGCGTGATCGCGCGGCAGGTGCGCAAGCTCAACGATCTGTTCGCGGCCTTCCGGGCCCGGCTCGCCGCCCTCGCCTCGGGACGCAACGATCCGCCGGTCTGACCCGCCGGCGGCGCGCACGGCCCGGCGAAGCACGGCCCGGCGCAGGTCTCACTCCATCAGTTGGTGGCGGATGGCATAGAGCGTCATCTCGCCGTTGGAGCGCAGGCCCAGCTTCTCCAGGATGCGGGTCCGGTAGCCGCCCACCGTCTTGACCGACAGGCACAGCGACGAAGCGGCCTGCTGCAGGTCGCAGCCCTGGGCCAGCTTGAGCAGCACCTGCAGTTCGCGGCGGGTGAGCGGCTCCTCGTGGCGGCCATCGGCAGGCACGCAGTGCTCCAGCAACAGGTTGGCCATGGTGGGCGACATGTAGCGCTCGCCGCGTGCGACGGCGCGCACCGCCCGCAGCAGCTCGTGAGGATCGCTTTCCTTGTCGACCAAGGCCCGCACACCCTCGCGCACCAGCGTGCAGGCGTATTGCTCCGCCGCAAACCCGGTATAGACCACCAGGCCCACATCGGGCGCCTGCATGCGCAAGCGGACCACCTCGTCGAGCACGTTCGAACCGGGGATCACCAGGTCGAGCACCAGCACATCGAGCTGCTGCGCGATCAGCTCGCGGGCCAGCCCGCGGGCCCGGTCACATTCCCACACCATCTGCAGGTCGTCCTCGGCGCCGAACAGCGCCTTGAGGCCGGTGCGCACGACCGGGTGGTCGTCGACCACGCCGACACGGATCGGCTGCAAGGCGCGCGGGAGGCGGGAAGACAGCGAAAAGGCGGAAGTGGGCGCGGAGGCCGCATGAAGGGTGCTCTGCATGACGGTGTACTGGCAACTCCCATGCCGCGACATCCGCCTGAGGATGAAAGAAGAAGCTGCGTGTTGGCGACATGTAGGCCGGCTGGCGGGGCCCGCCCCGATCGGGCCTCATCGCTTGCGGCAAGTGTTGCCGCAAGCCTTGCAGCCGCACGGCGAAGCGCCGCCCCGGCCCGCTGACGATGCGCCCGTCCTTGTCCGACATGGGGCCGCTGGCAGCTCCATAAGCTGAACTGACCCGTCCCCACCCGCCGAGGTCGGCGGCGCCCGCATCTTCGGGCGGCGGGCCTACGACCCAAGGAGCATTTCCATGTCGAATTCGCAGAACGGCCGTCCCGGCCACACCGAGCACAACGCCACTGGCAAGCAGCCCCCCACGCCGCGCAACGAAGGCCGGCGTACGCCCGAGAGCCGGCATGACCGCGAGGACCATGCAGGCAGCGGCAACCAGAAGCAGCAGCGCCAGGGCGGTGGTCATGGCGTGCATTGAACGCTGGGCCGCAGCGGCCGTCGTGATGGGGGCGCTGGCGGCCGGCCTGCCAGCGGCGGCGCAGAACTCCGGCAACCCGCGCGGCAATCCCCAGGGCAGCGCCACGCCGGGCTCCATGGGCCGCGCCGTGCCCCCGCCAGCCAGCCGCCCCCCGCAAAGCGCAGCGCCGACGAGCGGGACAGAAGGCCGGCGGACCAACCCGGATCAACCCGAGGCGAGCAGCGGCCATGGCCGTGAGATCGGGGTAGGACAGCCGGGTGGACTCGGCGGCCAGCGTGCGGCCGAATCCCGCAACCCCACCACCGAGACGAATCAGGCGCCGAAGCCGGCCAAGACGCGATGAAGCTCGCGCGACGGGTAAGGCCTTGTGGGGGTGCTCACCGCCGCGGCTTCGCCTAGCTCAGCCCGAACGGGAGAGGTGTGGCGCTCAGGCGTCCGGCACGCCGCCGACCTGACGCAGGTCTTCGGCATGGCGATGCGCGCCCTCGCCGCGGTCACCGGCCGGCGAGGCGTCCTGATCGAGCTGGGTGGTGGGCGGATGCCGCGCATCGCCCACCACAGGCGGCACGGGCATCGGGATCTTCTGTGGCGGCGTGTCGGCATCGGGCCGCAGGCCTTCGTCCAGGGTGCGGACGGGATCCTCGCCCACACCTTGGGGCGGGGCGCGGCGTCGGTCTTCGTTGGGGTTCATGAGGCGGGTTCCTGGAAAGGGTTGCGCCCCCGGCCGAGCATCGACGCGAATGGCGCCACGGCCGGAAGAGGCGATGGCCTGAAGGCTGTGTCTTGCGGCAGCGCGCCGCAGTAGGAATTGCCGCAGGCGACTGTGCGCGCAGGGGCTGCGGCAGCCCCCCACGTGTGGCTGCGCCGCCACCTACAGGCCCATGGCAATGGGCCCCCCACGCTGAACCCTTAGCGCGCGACCCAGGGACGGACGATGTGGCCATGGGCTGCAGCGTCCGCCGAGCTTCCTTCCATCCCAACCCGGAGCATCCACCCATGAGTACCACCCCCATCACCGACAGCGGCGAGGGCACCCGCCCCACCACCGATGGCGCCGCCAGCAACCTGGGGCCTGCCAAAGGCTACCCGGATGGTGACACCGTCAAGCCCGGTCCGCACGAACGCATGATGGACAAGCGTCAGAACGCCGAGGCCGCGGAGCACGACGGCGCCGCACCCTGGGGCGTGCGCGAATCCATGAAGCCCGATCCCAACACCGAGCCCCCGCCCTGGCCGGGCAAGACGCGCAAGGGCTGATAAGCCCCTTAGGCGCGCTCACGGCCGCATTGACGGCAGTCTCTGAGCGGCCATCCCAAAGGGGGGCGGCGATGCGATGTTCCTCAGCGCTTGGCATCGGCGCCCGCGCCCTGCGACAGCTCCAGAAACTCCTGCGTCAGCACGCCCAGGCGCTCGCCCAGCCAGGCGGCGATGGCCTCTTCCTGGCGCAGGATGTCCTCGCAGACCTGGCGGGTCTGCGCGTCCTGCGCCATGTCTGCGGCCGCCACCAGGATGCGGTAGGTGGCCACCTCGAAGTGCTCGAAGGCATAGCAGCTCATCGCCACCTTCATCACCTCGTCGTCGGCCATGCGGGCACCCAGGCCCTGCATCATGGCGCTCATCTTGCCGGCGACGTCCTTCATGCTGGACGTGTCACCGCCGCGGCGCTGGATGCATTCGCGCAGCATGCGCGCCTGCTCGCGCGTCTCCTGCAGGTGGGCCTGCATCTTGGCCTTGAGTTCGGGGTAGTTCTGCAGGCGGTCGCTGGCGGTCTGCAGCATGGTCTCGGCCTGCTCTTCCATCGCATGGGCGTCACGCAGCCAGTCCATCAGATGGTCGGCGGGATGGGTCATCGAAAAGCTCCTGGTCGGGGTGGAGGAAAGCGGATCGGCCGAAGCGCCGACCGCGTCGAATCCGTCGAGCGACGCCCCCGGGTCTTCCTCGCCCGCGGCGGACTCGCGTGCCAGGTCCACGCCGAAAGCCTTGCCAGAGTGGGGATTCATGGGGATTGCTCCTTGCCGGATGTCGAAGCCGCCACCCTGGGGCCGGCCCGGAGCGCCCCTGTAGGAAGAGTCGCCGCACCGGGCCGGCGAGACGCGAGGCCGGCACCGGCGACACAGGCCGACGGAGAGGCCTGCCGCCCGTCGGCTGTGCGCTCCCACTCCCAGCTGGGCCTTTGCCTACATGGTTCGGCGGGGTGGCTGCGAACGCTGTGCGCTGGCGCCCTCGCCATCGCAAAAGCAGGGCCCTTCGAACCCCACAACCCCACAGGAGTCTTCTTCATGTTCTCGCACAACAAGCGACTGCAATACACCGTGCATGTCAGCATGCCCAACCCCGGCCTCGCCAACCTCATGCTGGAGCAGTTCGGCGGCCCGCAGGGCGAGCTGGCAGCCGCCTGCCGCTACTTCACGCAGGCGATCGCAGAGGACGATCCCGGCCGCAAGGACATGCTGTTCGACATCGCGACCGAAGAGCTGAGCCACCTCGAAGTGATCGGCAACCTGGTGTGCATGCTCAACAAGGGCGCCAAGGGCCGGCTGGCCGAAGGCGTGGACGAGCAGGGCGAGATGTATCGCTCCATCACCGGCGCCGGCAACGACAGCCACCTCACGCAGGTGCTCTACGGCGGCGGCGCCCCACTCGTCAATTCGGCGGGCGTGCCCTGGACGGCCGCCTACGTCGACACCATCGGCGAGCCCACCGCCGACCTGCGCTCCAACATCGCGGCCGAGGCCCGCGCCAAGATCGTCTACGAGCGGCTCATCAACCTCACCGAGGACCCCGGCGTGAAGGACGCCCTCACCTTCCTGATGACGCGCGAGGTGGCGCACCAGAAGTCCTTCGAGAAGGCGCTCTACAGCATCGAGCCCAACTTCCCGCCGGGCAAGCTGCCGGGCGATCCGCGCTTCACCAGCGTGTACTTTCGCATGTCCAAGGGCGAGGCCGACCTCAAGGGCCCGTGGAACGAAGGCCCGGACTGGGACTTCGTACCGATGACGCAGGACTCGGGCCCCGTGGACGGCCGCACGGGCTGGGCCTCGGTGGAGTTGCCCGAGGGCGATGCAGAAGTGCTGCGCGCGATGGCCACACGCACGCAGTCGCGCACCGACATCGATCCCACCACCGGTGCCGAGCTGGGCGCCGGCGTCACCCCGCCGCCGGCGGCCAAGAAGAAGTGAGCAAGGGGCGCGAGGCGGATGCGCCGGCGCCAGACGGCCTGGCGCTGGTCATCATCGACATGATCAGTGGCTGGGACTTTCCGGACGCCGAGCACCTGCTGCCGCATGCCCAGCGCGTGGCCACCGAGATCGCAGCGCTGGCCCAGGCCTGCCGCGACCGCGGTGTGCCCGTCATCTATGCCAACGACAACCGCGGGCGCTGGCGTTCCGACTTCCGCGCGCTGGTCGATGCGGCCCTGGCCCAGGACGGGCCGGGCGCCGAGATCACGCGACTGATGCGCCCCCACGCGCACGACTACTTCGTGCTCAAGCCCAAGCATTCGATCTTCCACGGCACGCCCATGCCCTTCCTGCTGCAGCACCTGAAGGTTCAACGGCTGGTGCTCGCCGGCGTCTCCAGCGACCAGTGCGTGCTGATGTCCGTGTCGGACGCCCGCATGCGCGAGCTGGACCCGATCGTGCCTGCGGACTGCTCCGCCTCGCAGGGCGAGGCACGGCACCAGGTGCTGCTGCAGCAGCTGCGCGAGACGTGGAAGGTCGAGGCGCCGGACACCTGGCGAGAGATCTTCCAGAACGCGCCGCCTTCCCCGACCCGCGCCCCACCACCCCGCCAGGAGCCCTCCAATGACTGAACCCACGCCCCAGACTTCCACGCTGCCCCAGCAGCCGCCCGGCCTGGAATCGCGCATGACACCGCAGCCCGACTTCGGCGCGGACAGCTACCGCGGCAGCGGCAAGCTGCAAGGCAAGGTGGCGCTGATCACGGGCGGCGACAGCGGCATCGGCCGCGCGGTCGCGCTGGCCTTCGCGCGCGAAGGCGCCGACCTGCTCATTGCCTATCTGCCCGAGGAGGAAAGCGACGCCCGCGTCACCCGCGAATGGGTGCAGCGCGAAGGCCGCCAGTGCCTGGCCATCGCTGGCGACATCCGCAGCGAGGCGCATTGCCGTTCGCTGGTCGATGCCGCCGTGCAGCAGTTCGGCCGGCTCGATGTGCTGGTCAACAACGCCGCCTTCCAGATGAGCCACAAGTCGCTGCAGGAGTTGACCGAGGAGGAGATCGACCGCACCTTCCGCACCAACGTCTTCGCCATGTTCTTCCTGGCCAAGGCGGCCGTGCCGCACATGAAGCCCGGCGCCTCGATCATCAACACGGCCTCCATCAACGCCGACAAGCCCAATGCCACGCTGGTGGCCTATGCGGCCACCAAGGGTGCGATCCAGAACCTCACCGGCGGCCTGGCCCAGCTGCTGGCCGAGCAGGGCATCCGCGTCAACTGCGTGGCGCCGGGGCCGGTGTGGACGCCGCTCATCCCTTCGACCATGCCGCCCGAGCAAGTGGCCAAGTTCGGACAGCAGACGCCGATGAAGCGCCCCGCGCAGCCCAAGGAGCTGCAGGCGGCCTACGTGATGCTGGCCTCGGACGAGGCGAGCTACATCTCGGGCGCCACGATCGCCGTCACCGGCGGCGTGCCGATGATCTAGCGCTGCGTCCCGCGGCAGGAGGAGGGCGATGACCCGCTCCTGCACGACAAGCCCTCTTTAGAGCGGCACCCAGCTGGGCGTGCGGGCGAGCGCGCCGAACAGCTCGGCGGCCTGGTCGGAGGGCGTGGCGTAGAGGTCCAGCGGCAGCGGCATGCCGTGGCGCAGGAAGACGGCGCGGATGCGCTCGTCCCAGTCCAGCAGGGCCATCGACCAGTGGGGGAAGACACGCGCGGGTGTTGGGCCACGGTCCAGCAGGCGCAGTTGCCGGTGCCGCTCGTCGTCCAGGATGCGGCCATACAGATGCTCCACCGCCGCCTGCGAGCCTTCGAGGTATTGCATGTACACGCCATCCAGCAGGCACAGGGCGCCCGTCACGCCCGCAGCCGGATTGTTCTCGCGCGACTGGCGCAGGATGCCCGCCACGTCCTCCGAGCGGAAGACCTGTGCACGGCTGGCATAGATGAGTCGGTAGATCACACGACCGATCCTAGTCCCCTGCTCCGCGGGCGGCGCGGCTGACCACGGCGCGCCGAAGGGAAAAAGGCGGGCAATCACCCTCAGGGCAAACCCTGATCGCAATCGCTGAAACCGGTTTCATAATTTCCGTCATCGGAGACACACCGGCGCCTCCACGCGCCCCATGCCGTGAATTACCAGTTCCAGTTCGATGCCGTGCTCGCCGCCTGGCCCCTGCTGCTCAAGGGCACATGGATCACGGTGCAGCTCTCCCTCACCGCCACGCTGCTGGGCCTGGCCGTGGCCGTGGTGTGCGCCTGGGGCAAGACCAGCGGGCCGGCGCCGCTGCGCTTCCTGATCAATGCGTACATCGAGGTGATCCGGAACACGCCCTTCCTGGTGCAGCTGTTCTTCTTTTTCTTCGCGCTGCCGGTCATCGGCGTGCGCTGGTCGCCCTACATGGCCGCGCTCACCGCCATGGTGGTCAACCTGGGTGCCTACGCCACCGAGATCATCCGGGCCGGCATCGAGTCCATTCCCAAGGGCCAGATCGAGGCGGGCCGCGCGCTCAACCTCAAGGGCTGGGAGATCTTCCGCTTCATCATCATCAAGCCGGCGCTCAAGGCCATCTACCCGGCGCTGACCAGCCAGTTCATCCTGCTGATGCTGAGCTCGGCCGTCGTCTCGGTGATCTCAGCCGACGACCTCACCTCGGTGGCCGCCACGCTGCAGTCGCAGACCTTCCGCAGCTTCGAGATCTACATCGTCGTGGCCGCCATCTACCTGGGCCTGGCCCTGCTCTTCTCGCTGCTGTTCAAGCTGATCTACCAGCGCGTCCTGCACTACCCCGACCGCCGCTGAAGGCAGCACAAGGACACGACCATCATGCGTACCTTCGGCTTTCCCGAATTCCTGTTCATCCTCGAAGCGGCCCAGTGGACGCTGGCCCTGTCGGCCATCGCCTTCGTCGGCGGCGCCATCCTGGGCCTGATCGTCGCGCTGGCCCGGACCAGCGAGAACCGCGCGGCGCTCTTCGCCTCGGGCGTGTTCATCCAGGTGTTCCAGGGCACGCCGCTGCTGCTGCAGCTGTTCCTGATCTTCTTCGGCGCCCCGGTGCTGGGGCTGGACATCAACCCCTGGGTGGCCGCGGGCGCGGCGCTCATCCTCAACAGTGCGGCCTTCCTGGGCGAGATCTGGCGCGGCTGCATCCAGGCCATTCCGCGCGGCCAGTGGGAAGCGGCCATGGCGCTCAACCTGTCGTACACCGCCCGCCTGCGCGACGTGGTGCTGCCCCAGGCCTTCAAGATCGCGCTGCCGCCCACCGTGGGCTATGTGGTGCAGATCATCAAGGGCACGTCCCTCGCGGCCATCATCGGCTTCACCGAGATCACCCGCGCCGGGCAGATCATCAACAACGCCACCTTCCAGCCGCTGGAGGTGTTCAGCACCGTGGCGGCGCTGTACTTCGTGATCTGCTGGCCGCTGTCGCTGCTGGCTGCGCACATGGAACGCCGCCGCGCGCGGGCCCTGGCGCGATGACCGCTGCCCTTCTTCTCTTCAATCATCCCGTCCCGTCCAACCCCAAGGAGACCTCCATGAACCTCAGCCTGCACCGCCGCGCCGCCCTGGCACTGGGCCTGGCCGCCTGCGCCACCGCCTTCGCTCCCCTGGCCTCGGCCCAGTCCGTGGCCGACATCAAGAAGAAGGGCGAGATCACCATCGGCATGCTGGTGGACTTTCCGCCCTACGGCACCACCGACGCCAAGAACCAGCCCGACGGCTACGACGCCGACGTGGCCAAGCTGCTGGCCAAGGACCTGGGCGTCAAGGCCAACATCGTGCCCGTCACCGGCCCCAACCGCATTCCCTTCCTGCTGACCAACAAGGTCGACCTGCTGATCGCCTCGCTGGCCGTCACGCCCGAGCGCGCCAAGCAGGTGGACTTCTCGGTGCCCTACGCCGCTGCCACCATCGTGCTGTACGGCAGCAGCAAGGTCGAGATGAAGTCGCCCGCCGACCTCAAGGGCAAGCGCGTGGGCGTGGCCCGCGCCAGCACGCAGGACGTGTCGCTGACCGCCGTGGCGCCCGAAGGCACCGAGATCCGCCGCTTCGATGACGACGCCTCGGCCATGCAGGCGCTGATGTCGGGCCAGGTCGATGCCATCGGCTGCTCCACCACCGTGGCCGCGCAGATCGCCAAGCGCGCCGGCAGCAACTTCGAGAACAAGTTCAATCTGCGCCAGCAGGTCATGGGCATCGCCATGCGCCCGGGCCAGCCCGAGCTGAAGAAGACGCTGGACGAGTTCGTCGAGCGCAACAAGAAGAACGGCGAGCTGAACAAGCTCTACCAGAAGTGGCTGGGCACCGACTTCCCGGCCCTGCCCAACTCCTGATT
The DNA here is from genome assembly GCF_021401245.1 of Pseudacidovorax sp. NFM-22. Lineage (GTDB taxonomy): Bacteria > Pseudomonadota > Gammaproteobacteria > Burkholderiales > Burkholderiaceae_C > Xenophilus. Next base: position 397,235 of record NZ_JACBFY010000006.1, on the reverse strand, counting down.
GGCTTCTTCCCTCTTCCGAACGCACAAGGCAGCCGAACGATGAACAGCAGCGTGGCCGCGCCCCATGAACTGGGCGACCCCATCATCCGCATGGAAGGGGTGAGCAAGTGGTATGGCGAGTTCCAGGTGCTCACCGACGTGGACCTGTCGGTGCGCACCGGCGAGCGCATCGTCATCTGCGGGCCCTCGGGCTCGGGCAAGTCCACGCTGATCCGCTGCATCAACCGGCTGGAGACAGTGCAGAAGGGCCGCATCGCGGTCGACGGCATCGAGCTGACGGCCGGCGGCAAGAACGTGGACGCCGTGCGCGCGGAAGTGGGCATGGTGTTCCAGCAGTTCAACCTGTTCCCGCACCTCACGATCCTGCAGAACTGCACGCTGGCGCCGATGCGCTCGCGCGGCATGTCGCGCGAAGAGGCCGAGGCGGTGGCCATGAAGTACCTGACGCGGGTGCGCATTCCCGAGCAGGCCCACAAGTACCCCAGCCAGCTCTCCGGCGGCCAGCAGCAGCGCGTGGCCATTGCCCGGGCGCTGTGCATGGCTCCCAAGATCATGCTGTTCGACGAGCCGACCTCGGCGCTCGACCCCGAGATGGTCAAGGAAGTGCTGGACACCATGATCGGCCTGGCCGACGACGGCATGACCATGCTGTGCGTGACGCACGAGATGGGCTTCGCCCGCAGCGTGGCCGACCGCGTGATCTTCATGGCCGGCGGCCAGATCCTCGAACAGGGCACGCCGGAGGCCTTCTTCGGCAACCCGCAGCACGAGAAGACGCGGCAGTTCCTGGGCCAGATCCTGACGTCCGGTCATTGAGATGACGGGTACCTGCGCGCCCTTCTTGAGCCCCTCTCCCCTCGCGGGAGAGGGGTTGGGGAGAGGGGGCGCCCGCACCACGAGGGTCTTGGCTCCTTGGTCGCGCCGCCGCCCCCTCTCCCCGGCCCTCTCCCGCGAGGGGAGAGGGAGGTCCATCTCCTTTCATGTGCTGCAGCAGGCACGCAGTTTCACAGACGCCTGACCCGATGTTCTCCGTCCTGATCTCTCTTTCCTCCTTCGGCGCGGCCGAGGTGGGCCGCCATGGCCAGGCCTGGGCCACGGGCCTGGCCTACGAAGCCGGCGTGGACAGCGTCGAGGTGCGCGGCGAGCTGCTGCGCAATGCCACGTCCGAACTGGCGGCGCTCAAGGGCCATGCCGCGGTCTACTCCAGCCCCGAAGGCCTGTGGACCGCCGACGGGCAGCTCGACACGACCGCGCTACAGACCGGCCTGGCCCGCGCAGTGGCCCTGGATGCGCCACGCCTCAAGATGGCCATCGGCGGCTTCCACGCCACGCGCAGCCGCGACTCCCTGGAAGCGCTGCGCGAGGCGCTGGCCCGCACGCCGGTGGAACTGGTGATCGAGAACGACCAGACGCCCACCGCCGGAACGCTCGACGCGCTCGTGGCCTTCTTCGACGCCCAGCAGGCCGCCGGCCTGGACCTGGGCATGACCTTCGACATGGGCAACTGGCACTGGCTGGGCGAATGCCCGCTGGAGGCCGCCCGCGCCCTCGCCCACCGCGTGCGCTACGTGCATGCCAAGGGCGTGCAGCGCCGGCCCGACAAATGGGTGGCCGTGCCGCTGGCCGAATCGGCCGCGCCCTGGCGCGCCGTGCTGCGCGCGCTCCCGGCCGATGTGCCGCATGCCATCGAGTACCCGCTGATCGGCGACGACCTGACGGCCGTCACGCGCGCCGAGATCACCGCCCTGCGCCAGCTGCGCACCGCCGCCTGAACACCCCAGCCCGAGCCTTCGCTGAACCGTCCCGCATGACCACCGCCCCCACCTTCGACGTCGCCACCTTCGGCGAGGCCATGCTGCTGCTGGTGGCCGACGAGCCCGGCCCCATCGAGAACGCCACGCTCTTCCACAAGCGCAGCGCCGGTGCCGAGACCAACGTGGCCATCGGCCTTGCCCGCCTCGGCCTCAGGGTGGGCTGGGCCAGCCGTCTGGGTACCGATTCCATGGGCCGCTCACTGCTGGCCACCATGCAGGCCGAGGGCATCGACTGCTCGCATGTGGTGTGCGACGCCACGCAGCGCACCGGCTTCCAGTTCAAGGGTCGCGTTACCGACGGCAGCGACCCGCCGGTCGAATACCACCGCAAGGGCTCGGCCGCCAGCCAGATGCGGCCCGAGGACATCGACGAGGCCTGGCTGTGCGCCGCGCGTCACCTGCATGCCACGGGCGTCTTTGCCGCCGTCTCCGAGACCACGCTGCCCACCGCCCACCGCACGTTGGACCTGATGCGCGCCGCAGGCCGCAGCATCTCCTTCGACCCCAACCTGCGCCCCACGCTCTGGGCCAGCACCGAGCGCATGCGCGAATGCATCAACGCGCTGGCCGCCAAGGCCGACTGGGTGCTGCCCGGCCTGGAGGAAGGCCGGCTGCTGACCGGCGAAGCCACGCCCGAGGGCATCGCCCGCTTCTACCGCGCGGCCGGCGCCTCGCTGGTGGTCGTCAAGCTCGGGCCCGACGGCGCCTACTACGACAGCGCCACCGCCGGCTGCGGCCAGGTGCCCGGTTTCCCGGTCGAACAGGTGATCGACACCGTGGGCGCCGGCGACGGCTTCGCGGCCGGTGTGGTCAGCGCCCTGCTCGAAGGCCGCAGCGTGCCTGAGGCCGTGCGCCGTGGCGCCTGGATCGGCGCCCGCGCGGTGCAGGTGCTGGGCGACACCGAAGGCCTGCCCACGCGGGCCCAGCTGCAGGAGGCCGGCCTGTGATCGACGCACGCAAGAAGGTCCTGGTCTTCCGCGCCCTGCCGCCCGACCAGATGGCGCGCCTGCAGGCCGCGCACGACGTCAGCTTCGCCGACCCCAGGAAGGACCGTGCCGCCTTCGATGCCGCCCTGTCCGAAGCGCAGGGGCTGATCGGCTCCAGCTTTCCGATCGACGCCGACGTGATCGCCGCGGCGCCGAAGCTGGAGGTGGTCTCCAGCGTGTCGGTGGGGGTGGACAACTACGACCTGGCCGCCCTTCACGCGCGCAACATCGTGCTGGCCCACACGCCCGGCGTGCTGGACGAGACCGTGGCCGACACCGTCTTCGCCCTGCTGATGGCCACCAGCCGCCGCGTGGTCGAACTCGCCACGCTGGTGCGCGAAGGCCGCTGGGACCGGAACATCGGCGAAGACCTCTTCGGCTTCGACGTGCATGACAAGACGCTGGGGCTGCTGGGCTTCGGCCGCATCGGCCAGGCCATCGCGCGCCGCGCCGCCCTGGGCTTCGGCATGCCGGTGCTGTACCACGCCCGCCGCCCGGTCGACCTGGCCACGCAGGCGCCCGAGCTGCAAGGCCGCGCGCATCACACGCCGCTGCCCCAGTTGCTGGACCGCGCCGACTTCGTGGTCGCGATGCTGCCCCTCACGCCGCAGACCCGCGGCATGGTCGATGCCGGCCTGTTCGCGCAGATGAAGCCCGGCGCCGTCTTCATCAATGGCGGCCGCGGCGCCACCGTGGACGAGGCGGCCCTCCTGGCCGCGCTGGACAGCGGCCACCTGCGCGCGGCTGGCCTGGACGTGTTCGCGCGCGAGCCGCTGCCGCTCGATTCGCCGCTGCGCACCCACCCCAAGGTGACGCCGCTGCCGCACATCGGCTCGGCCACGCACGAGACGCGCCACGGCATGGCCGAACTCGCAGTGAGCAACCTGCTCGACGCGCTGGCGGGCCGCCGCCCCGCCGCGGTGTACGACACTGCGGCTTCATGAGCACACCGCCGCCGGCCGTGCGGCCGGGCCGCCCCACCATCTCGGACGTCGCGCGCGTGGCGGGCGTGTCCAAGGCCACGGTGTCGCGCTTCTTCAACCACCGCGAACGCCTGCTCAGCCCCGACATCGCGGCCCGCGTCGAGGCCGCCATCGCCGAACTGGGCTATGTGCCGAGTCCGATGGCGCAGGCGCTCAGCCATGGCCGCTCGCGGCTCATCGGGCTGATCGTGGCCGACATCACCAACCCCTTCTCGGTGGCCGTGCTGCGCGGCGCCGAGAAGGCCTGCAAGGACGCGGGCTACCTGGTGATGCTGTTCAACATCGGCAACGAGGCCGGCCGCGAGCGCGAGGCCATCGACGCCCTGGCCGGCTACCAGGTGGACGGCTTCATCCTCAACACCCTGGGCCGCGGGGCCGGCGTGGTCGAGGCGATCGCCGCCCACGGCAAGCCGGCCGTGCTGGTGGACCGGCGGCACGACGGCCTGGAGGCCGACTTCGTCTCCATCGACAACCGCGGCGCCATGGCCGAGGCCTGCAGCCACCTGATCGATCACGGCTGGCGCGAGCTGCTGTACGTGACCGAGCCGCAGCAGGGCGTGAGCACCCGGCGCGAGCGTGCCGCCGCCTTTCGCGACTGCATGAACGCGCATGCCGGGGCGTCGCCGCGCGTCCGGGGCGAGGTGTTCGAAGCCCCCGAGGGCGCCGACGAGGCGCTGCGCGAAGCCCTGCGCGCCCTGCGCAAGCGCGCCCGCGCCCCGCGCCGCGCTGCCGTGGTGGCGGGCAACTCGGTGGTCACGCTGCGCGTGGCGCAGGCCGTGCGCCAGTTGGGCTGGGAGTTCGGCGACGCGCTGGGCTTCATCGGCTTCGACGAGCCCGAATGGGCCTCGCTGGTGGGACCGGGCCTCAGCACCCTGGCCCAGCCCACCGACGAGCTGGGCCGCGCCGCCGCCACCTGCCTGATCGAGCGCATGCAGGGCCTGGAAGGCCCGGCGCGTGAGCTGCTGCTGCCCGGCACGCTGGTGGTGCGGGGCTCCTCGGCGGCCTGAACGGCCGAGCGCTGGCCGCGCAGGCTGCGCCCCGCCTCAATCCGTCGCTGCGGCCGCGCCGTCGTCGTCCTGCAGCACGGGCAGGTTGCGCGCCCGCTGCATCGAATCGCTCTCCGCCGTCATCGCGCCCACGGTGCGCGCCAACTGGCGGCTCGTGCTGACGTAGGCATGCCCGATGCGGCTATCGAAGTACAGGGAATCGCCTTTGGCCAGGGCCACCTTCTGCCCGGTCTCGAAGTACACGTCCACCGCGCCGCTGAGCACATAGACGAACTCCTCCCCTGGATGACGGGCGAAATCCTCGGGCCCGTTGAAGCGCCGGGCGCACACCGTGCCGAGCACGGGAATCATCTTCTTGCCCACCGCGCTGGAGTTGAGGAACTCGTAGACGAAGCTCTCGCCGCGATAGGCCACGCCTTCCCCGGCACGGGTGACGAGGGGGCCGCTGAACTGCGCCGCCTTGGTGTGCGCGCTGGAGAACATCTCGCCCATGTCCATCTGCAGCGCTTCGCTCAGCGCGGCGAAATTCTCGTAGCCCAGCGCAAGCTGTCCGCGCTCCGCCCGCGAGATGGTGGTGATCGACACGCCCGAGCGTTCGGCCAGCTGGGCCAGCGTCCAGCCCAGCTGCTTGCGTGCCGCGCGCAGGCGGCGGCCGAAGGTTTCCCGATCGAGATTGTTGGCGGCAGGACGTGGTGCCGGGGTACGGGGGCGCGGCTCTTTCATGGACGAGGCAGGTTGCCGCGGATTGTGACAGCAAGGCCGCCCGCCCTTGGCCCGCAATTTGCGTAAGCGCAAATCAGAGATCAGGGTCTGCACCAATTTCTTGGGAATGACGCCAGATTCTTTTTGCGTATACGCAAATTTGTTCCTAGACTGCATCGATGCCGCCGGACACGCCACCCTCCACCGCTGCCTGCATGACCGCCGACTTCATCGTGGTGGGGGCCGGCATTGCAGGCGCTTCGGTGGCGTACTGGCTCGCGCCACACGGCCGGGTGCTGTTGCTGGAGGCCGAATCCCAGCCCGGCTACCACTCGACGGGACGGTCCGCCGCGCTCTTCATGGAAAGCTACGGCACGCATCAGGTGCGCACGCTCACGCGCGCCAGCCGTCCCTTCTTCGATGCGCCGCCTGCCGGCTTTGCGGAGCACCCGCTGCTCACACCGCGTGGCGCCATGGTGCTGGGCACCCATGGCGACGAAGCGGCACTGGAGGAATGGTGGGACGTGCTGCGCACCACCAACCCGCATGCGCGCAGGCTCGATGCCAGCGAGGCCCATGCGCTCGTGCCCGTGCTGCGGCCGGAGCAGGTCATCGGCGCCGTGCTCGAACCCGACGCCGCCGACATGGACGTGCATGCCATCCACCAGGGCTATCTGCGCGGTGCGCGGCGCCAGGGTGCGCAGCTGCTCTGCGATGCGCCGGTGCAACGCATCGCACGCACGGACGGGCGCTGGCAGGTGGAGGCAGGCCGCCATCGGTGCAGCGCACCCGTGCTGGTCAACGCGGCCGGGGCCTGGGCCGACGAGGTGGCGGTTCTTGCCGGGCTGCCCGGCCTGGGCCTGCAGCCGCGGCGCCGCACCGCCTTCACCTTCGCTCCGCCCGAGGGCATGGCCGTGCACGACTGGCCCATGACCATCGCCGCGTCGGAGACCTGGTACATCAAGCCCGATGCCGGTGTGCTGCTGGGCTCGCCCGCCAATGCCGATCCGGTGCCCCCGCACGACGTGCAGCCCGAAGAGCTGGACGTGGCCCTGGCCATCGACGCCATCGAGCGCATGACCACGCTGCACATCCGGCGGCCCAACCGAACCTGGGCCGGGCTGCGCTCCTTCGTGCCCGATGGCGACCTCGTGGGTGGCTTCGACGCCGAGGCGCCGGACTTCTTCTGGGTTGCAGCCCAGGGCGGCTACGGCATCCAGACCTCGGCCGCCATGGGCGAGGCCTGTGCGGCCCTGCTTCAGGGCCTGCCGATCCCGGCCCACCTGGCGGCCTTCGGCCTGACGGCCGACATGCTCTCTCCCCGGCGCCTGCGCCCCCTGCCCACTGCCTGAAAGCCCATTGCCATGCCCCCTCTGCGCGTCTTCAGTGCCTGTCTCGCGACCGAGACCAACACCTTCGCCCCCATGCCCACCGGCATGGCGTCGTTCCGTGACCGCGGCTACTTCAAGGCCGGTGAGCACCCGGACACCATGGTGTTCTTCGCCGGCCCGCTCTGGGCCGCACGGCTGCGCGGCAAGGAGGCCGGCTGGATCCTGAAAGAGGGCATGGTCGCCGCGGCGCAGCCCAGCGGCACCACCACGCGCCAGGCCTACGAAAGCCTGCGCGATGAACTGCTGGCCGACCTTCAGGCGGCACTCCCGGTGGACATGGTCGTGCTGGGCCTGCACGGCGCCATGGTCGCCGACGGCTACGACGACTGCGAGGGCGACCTGCTGGCGCGCGTGCGCGCCATCGTCGGCCCCGACGTGGTGGTCGGCGCCGAGCTGGACCCGCATAACCATCTCACCTCGGCCATGGTCGACAACGCCGACCTGCTGATCGCCTACAAGGAATATCCCCACACCGATGTGCTCGACCGCGCCTTCGAACTGGTGGACCTGTGCGCCGCCCAGGTGCAGGGCCGCATCCGGCCCGTGGCGGCGGTGGTGGACTGCGACATGATCGTCACCATGCACACCTCGCGGCAGCCGGCGCGCGGCTTCGTGGACCGCATCCAGGCGCTGGAAGGCCGGGACGGCATTCTGTCCATCTCGGTGTCGCACGGCTTTGCCTGGGGCGACGTGCCGGACATGGGCACCAAGCTGCTGGTCTATGCCGACGGGGACGCCGCCAAGGCCCGGTCGCTGGCCCGCCAGCTGGCCGATGAGCTGATCGGCATGCGCGAGGCGCTGGCCGTCTCCTACCCGGCCATCGACACCGCACTGGACGAGGCCCTGGCCTTCGACGGCGGGCCGGTGATCATTGCCGACGGTGCCGACAACCCGGGCGGCGGCGCCGCGGGCGACGCCACCTTCATCCTGCGCCGAATGCTCGAGCGCGGGATCGGCAACGCCGCCGTCGGCCCGATGTGGGACCCCATCGCCGTGCGCATCGCCTTCGAGGCCGGCGCCGGCGCGCGGCTGCCCCTTCGCATCGGCGGCAAGATCGGCCCGCTGTCCGGCGACCCGCTGGACCTCGACTGCACCGTCAAGGCCGTGATGCCCGAGATGGTCATGACCGGCCTGGGCGGCGCGCCCTTTCCGGTCGGAGACAGCGCGCTGGTCGAGACCGCCGGCATCGAGATCCTGCTGATCACGCTGCGCAACCAGGCCATGGGCACCGATGCCTTCACGCAGCTGGGCTGCAACCTGGCGGCCAAGAAGATCGTGGTGGTCAAGTCGTCGCAGCACTTCTACGCCTCCTTCTCGAAGGTGGGCCGGCATGTGATCTACGCGGCCGCACCCGGCGCCGTGACGCTCGATCTGCGCACCCTGCCCTACCGCAAGGTGCGCCGGCCCAAGTGGCCGCTCGACTGAAGGCGAAGCGCCCCGTCCTTCCCTCTTTTCCGTCTTCCCCGTCCTCCCTGCCTTCCGGAGTCCCCACGATGAAACGACGCCTGCTTGCCTCCCTCGCCGCCCTGAGCCTGGGTGCCGCCGCCAGCCTGTGCAGCCTGCCCACCCTGGCCCAGACCAAGACGCTGAAGGTCGTGGCCCATGCCGACGTGAAGATCCTGGACCCGACCTTCACCACGGCCTACATCACCCGCAACTTCGGCTACATGGTCTACGACATGCTCTTCGGCCTGGACGACAAGGGCGTGCCGAAGCCGCAGATGGTGGACAAGTACAGCACCTCGAAGGACGGCCGGCTCTGGACCTTCACCCTGCGGCCCGGCCTCAAGTTCTCGGACGGCAGCCCGGTCACGGCCGCCGACGCGGTGGCCTCCATGCAGCGCTGGACCGGGCGCGACAGCATCGGCCGCGCGATGACGGCGATCTCCTCGCCCGAATGGAAGGCCGTGGACGCCACGACCTTCACGCTCACGCTCAAGGAGCCCTTCGGCCTGGTGCTGGAAGGGCTCTCCAAGCCCTCGGGCTTTCCGCCCGTCGTCATGCCGGAGCGGCTGGCCAAGCTGCCCACCACCTCGCCGATCTCCGAGGTGCTGGGCTCCGGGCCCTATGTGTTCAAGCGCGACGAATGGGTGCCGGGCAACAAGGCGGTGTTCGTGCGCAACCCGCACTACGTGCCGCGCACCGAGGCCGCCAGCAACCTCGCGGGCAGCAAGAAGTCGGCCTTCGACCGCGTCGAGTGGCTGTACCTGCCCGATGCCAACAGCGCCATCTCGGCGCTGCAGAAGGGCGAGGTCGACCTCATCGAGCAGGTGCCGCCCGACTACATCCTGCCGCTGCGTGCGGACGCCAACGTCAAGGTGCAGGCCTCGGGCTCCTGGCAGGGCTGGATGGTCATGAACCAGCTGCATCCGCCCTTCAACAATCCCAAGGTGCGCCAGGCGGTGGCCAAGGCGGTGAACCAGGAGCGCTTCATGGCGGCGATGGGCTACCCGCGCGACATGCGCCTGACCAGCTGCGTGAGCTTCTTCCTCTGCGGCGGGACCAACGAGAGCTTCGCCGGTGCCGAGCCCTTCCGCACGCCCGACCTGGCCCAGGCCAAGAAGATGCTCGCCGACGCAGGCTACAAGGGCGAGAAGGTGGTGCTGCTGCTGCCCAGCGACGTCACCTACCTCAACGCCGAAGGCCTGATGGCCGCCCAGACGCTGCGCAGCCTGGGCATGAACGTCGACGTGCAGACCTCCGACTGGGCCACCATCGGCGCCCGGCGTGCCAAGCGCGAGGCACCGGACGCCGGCGGCTGGAGCATGTACGTGACCGTGGCCGGCGGCTTCGACGCCGATTCGCCGATCACCAACGCCTACCTCAGTGCCGCCTGCGGCAACAGCCTGCCCGGTTGGCCCTGCGACCAGAAGCTCGACGAACTGCGCATGGCCTGGCTGAAGGCCACCGACCCGGCCCGGCGCAAGGAGGCGCTCGACGCCTTCCACGCCCGCGCCTGGGAGGCCCTGCCCTACGTGAACGTGGGCCAGTACTCGCCCGCCATCGCGGCCCGCAAGGAGCTCAAGGGCGTCGAGAAGCTCAGCGGCGGTCTGCCGCTGGTCTGGCAGCTCGACAAGTGACGCACGCGGGCTGATACGGCATGGGCTACATCCTGCGGCGCCTGGCGGCCACCGTGCCCGTGATGGCGGTGGTGGCGGTGGTCGTCTTCCTGCTGATCCACCTGTCGCCGGGCGACCCGGCGGCGCTGATCGCCGGCGACCTGGCCACGGCGGACGACATCGCCCGCCTGCGGGGCGCACTCGGCCTGGACCAGCCGCTGTGGCGGCAGTTCGCGCTGTGGCTGGGCCGATTGGCCACGGGCGACCTGGGCACCTCCATCTTCACGCAGGTGCCGGTCACGCAGCTGCTGGCCCAGCGGCTGGAGCCGACGCTGTCGATCGCGCTGCTCACGATCACGCTCACGCTGCTGCTGGCCGTGCCGCTGGGCACGCTGGCCGCCTGGAAGGCGGGTGCCTTCATCGACCGGCTGGTGATGGTGTTCGCGGTGCTGTCCTTCTCCGTTCCGGCCTTCCTCGTCGGCTACCTGCTCATCTATGGCCTGGCGGTGCGGCTGGACTGGTTTCCGGTGCAGGGCTATGTGCCCCTCTCGGAGGGCGTCCTTCCCTGGCTGCGCTCGCTCGCCTTGCCGTGCCTGAACCTGGCGCTGGTGTACATCGCCCTCATCACGCGCATGACCCGGGCCACCGTGCTCGAAGTGCTGCAGGAGGACTACATCCGCACCGCCCGCGCCAAGGGCCTGGGCGTGCTGCCGGTGCTGGGGCATGCGCTGCGCAATGCGGCCGTGCCCATCGCGACCACGGTCGGCATGGGCATCGCGCTGCTCATCGGCGGCGTGGTGGTCACCGAGACCGTGTTCGCGCTGCCCGGCGTGGGCCGGCTCGTGGTCGATTCGGTGCAGCGGCACGACTACCCGGTCATCCAGAGCGTGCTTCTGCTGTCGGCCGGGGTGTATGTGCTGATCAACCTGCTGATCGATCTGAGCTATCGGCTCTTCGATCCGCGCATCAGGTATTGAGATGAGACACCCCCCATGCCGCTTCACGGCTCCCCCATCTCTTGCGCCTTCGGCTTGGAGGGGGGGATGTTCGCGTGCCGGCTTCATGCGAAGCACTCAGGAGAAATGAAATGAGCTCCACGGCTTCCGCCGCGGGCGTATCGCCGCCGAACGCAGGTGCCGACGCGCCCTTCAAGGTGCCGCGCTTTCGCTGGGCGCGCAAGCACCCCACGCTGATCCTGGGGGCGCTGCTGCTGGTGGCCATGGTGGTGCTGGCGTTCACGGCGCCCTGGCTGGCCACCTACGACCCGCAGGACATCGACCCGCTGGCTCGGCTGCAGGCGCCGTCGGCCGAGCATTGGTTCGGCACCGATGCGCTGGGGCGCGATGTCTACAGCCGGGCGGTGTGGGGCGCGCGCGTCTCCCTGCTCGTCGGCCTGTCGGTGGCCGTGCTGGCCACCGTGGCCGGCGTGTTCCTGGGCCTGGTGGCCGGCTTCGTGCGCTGGGCCGAGGGACCGGTGATGCGCGTCATGGACGGGCTGATGGCGATTCCCGGCATTCTGCTGGCCATCGCGCTGATGGCCATCACGCGCGCCAGCCTGACGACGGTGATCGTCGCCATCACCGTTCCGGAGATTCCGCGCGTGGTCCGGCTGGTGCGATCGCTGGCGCTCACGCTGCGCGAGCAGCTGTTCGTCGAGGCCGCCCATGCCGTGGGCACACGGCTGCCCACCATCCTGGTGCGGCATGTGCTGCCCAACATGGTCGCGCCGGTGGTGGTCCAGGCCACCTTCGTCGCGGCCTCCGCCGTGCTCATCGAAGCCTCGCTGTCCTTCCTGGGCGTGGGCGTGCCCTCCACCACGCCGAGCTGGGGCAACATGATGGCCGAGGGCCGCAACTTCGTGGCCGTGGCCTTCCACATCATCCTATATCCCGGGCTGCTGCTGGCGGCCACGGTCCTGGCCATCAACCTGCTGGGCGACGGCCTGCGCGACGCGCTGGACCCCCGCCTGGCCCGCCAGCTATGACAGCCGCTTCCCCCCAGCCCCGCCTGCCGGTGGGCGAGACACTGCTGGAAGTGCAGGACCTGCACACCCACTTCGACACGCTCACCGGCCCCGCACGGTCCGTCGGCGGCGTGAGCTACACCGTGCGCGCCGGCCAGACCCTGGGCGTGGTGGGCGAGTCGGGCTGCGGCAAGAGCGTGACGGCCCTGTCCATCATGCGGCTGCTGGCCACGCCGCCGGCCCGCATCCGCGGCCAGGTGCGTCTGCGCGGCACCGACCTTCTGACGCTGAGCGAGAAGCAGATGCGCGCCATCCGGGGCAACCGCATCTCGATGATCTTCCAGGAGCCGATGACCTCGCTGAACCCGGTGCTCAGCGTGGGCCGGCAGATCGCCGAGACGGTGCAGCTGCACCAGGGGGCAGGCCGCGCGCAGGCCCTGTCGCGCGCCGTGGAGATGCTGCGGCTGGTCCAGATTCCCGAGCCCGAGCGCCGCGTGCACGAGTACCCGCACCAGCTGTCGGGCGGCATGCGCCAGCGGGTGATGATCGCGCTGGCCCTGGCCTGCAATCCCGAGGTGCTGATCGCCGACGAGCCCACCACGGCGCTGGACGTGACGATCCAGGCCCAGATCCTCGACCTCATCCGCCGCTTGCAACAGGAGCTCGGCATGGGCGTGGTGATGATCACGCACGACCTGGGCGTCGTGGCCGAGAGCTGCCACCGCGTGGTCGTGATGTATGCCGGCCGCACCGTCGAAGAGGCCGACGTGGTCGATCTCTTCGACCGGCCGCTGCATCCCTACACGCGTGCGCTCATGGCATCGATGCCCGCGATGAACACGCACAGCGCACGTCTGACCGAGATCCCCGGGCTGGTTCCTTCGCCGCAGGCGCCCAGGCGCGGCTGCGCCTTCGCGGACCGCTGTCCGTGGGCTGCGGACCGCTGCCGCAACGAGGTGCCGCCCCTGGTGCGCGAAGGCGCCGATCACGCCGTCGCCTGCTTTGCCGTGCAGGAGGCACGCCTGCCCACCCATGCCCTGGAGCCCGCCGCATGACTGCCACCGCCACGAGCGCGATTCCGAACGCCGGCGCAGCGCCTCTTCTGTCGGTGCGTGCCCTGCGCAAGCACTATGTGGCGCCGCGGCGCTGGCTGGGCCGCGCCAGACCGCCGGTCCAGGCGGTGGACGAGGTGTCCTTCGACATCGCACGCGGCGAAACGCTGTCCCTGGTCGGCGAATCGGGCTGCGGCAAGACCACCACCGCCAAGTCGGTGATGCGCCTGATCGAGCCCACCTCGGGATCGGTGCAACTGGACGGCGAGGACCTGCTCGCGCTGTCGCCCGAGCAGATGCGGCTGCGGCGGCGGGACGTGCAGATCATCTTTCAGGACCCCTATGCCTCGCTGAGCCCGCGCCTGCGCGCCGGCGAGATCGTGGCCGAGCCGCTTCGCAACTTCGGCATGTCCTCCGCCGACGCGCGGCGAGAGCGGGTGCGCTGGCTGTTCGAGAAGGTGGGCCTGCGCCCGGAGGCCACGGCCAAGTACCCGCACGAGTTCTCCGGCGGGCAGCGCCAGCGGCTGGGCATCGCCCGCGCGCTGGCGCTCAACCCCAAGCTCATCGTCTGCGACGAGCCCGTCTCGGCGCTGGACGTGTCGGTGCAGGCGCAGGTGGTCAACCTGCTGATGGACCTGCAGGCGGAGTTCGGCATCGCCTACCTGTTCGTCGCGCACGACCTGGCCGTGGTGCGCCACATCAGTCACCGCGTGGCGGTGATGTACCTCGGCCGCATCGTCGAGATCGGCCCGCGCGACGCCGTCTTCTCGCAGCCGCGGCATCCCTACACCGAGATCCTGCTGTCGGCCGTGCCCGTGCCCAACCCGCGCACGCCGACACGGCGCATCCTGCTGCAGGGCGACCCACCGAGCCCGGCCAATCCGCCCTCGGGCTGCCGCTTCCACACGCGCTGTCCGCTGGCCCAGCCGCTGTGTGCCGAGCAGGCCCCCGCCCTCACGTCCCGCGGCGACGGCCATCAGGTGGCCTGCCACTTCCGCTGACCCTGCCCATTCCACACCCCGCACCATGACCGACAGCACCCGTGAGCACGACCTGATCATCCGCGGCGGCACCGTCATCGACGGCCGCCGGACGCCCCGCTTCCGCGCCGATGTGGCGGTGCGCGACGGCCGACTGAGCGCCATCGGCGATCTGGCGGACCATCGGGCCGCCCAGGAGATCGATGCCACGGGACGCATCGTGGCGCCGGGCTTCATCGACTCGCACACGCACGATGACCAGGCGGTGCTGTCGCAGCCGCAGATCCCGTTCAAGGTGTCGCAGGGCGTCACGACGGTGATCGCCGGCAACTGCGGCATCAGCGCTGCGCCGCTGCGGCGGGACATGGACCTGCCCATGCCCCTCAACCTGATCGACGTGCCCGCCGAGGAGCGCTTCACCCGCTTCGCCGACTACCTGGATGCGCTGCGTGCCCGCCCCTCGTCGGTCAACGTGGCAGCGATGGTCGGCCACTCCACCCTGCGCGCCGTCACCATGCCAGCGCTGGACCGCGAGGCCAACGGCGAGGAGATCGCACGCATGCGCGCGCTGGTGCAGGAGGCGATGGACGCGGGCGCCATCGGCGTCTCCACCGGCACCTTCTATCCACCCGCGGTGAAGGCCACCACGGAGGAGATCATCGAAGTCTGCCGGCCGCTCACTGCCGCCGGGGGCCTGTACGTCACCCACATGCGCGACGAGTCCGACCAGGTGATGACCTCGCTGGAAGAGACCTTCCGCATCGGCCGCGCGCTGGACGTGCCGGTGGTCGTCTCCCACCACAAGGTGCAGAACACGCCCAACTTCGGCAAGTCGCAGGTCACGCTGCCCTTCATCCGCGAAGCCATGCAACGCCAGCGCGTGTGCCTCGACTGCTATCCCTACACGGCGGGCTCGACCATGATCCGCGCGGACCGGGGCATGCTCGAAGGCCGCGTGCTGATCGCCGAGAGCCTGCCGCATCCGGAATGCGCCGGCCGCGACCTGGACGACATCGCCCGCGACTGGGGCGTGGACCGGGTGGAGGCCGCCCGCCGGCTGCAGCCCGGCAGCGCCATCTACTTCCTCATGGACGAGGGCGATGTGCAGCGCATCCTGGCCTTCGACGACACGATGATCGGCTCGGACGGCATCCCGGTCGGCAGCAAGCCGCATCCTCGGCTCTGGGGCACCTTCCCGCGCGTGCTGGGCCATTACAGCCGCGACGTCGGCCTGTTCCCCCTGGAGACCGCCGTCTGGAAGATGACCGGACTCACGGCCCGCAACTTCGGCCTGCACGGCCGGGGCACGCTGGAGGCCGGCCAGGCCGCCGACATCGTGGTCTTCGATGCCGGCACCGTGCGCGACGCGGCCGACTATGCCGAGCCCACGCGTCCCGCGGAAGGTATCGATGCGGTGATCGTCAATGGCGCCATCACCTGGCAGGGCGGCCAGCACACGGGCGCGCGCCAGGGTCAGGTCATCCGCCGCCAGGCGGCCCCATCCCACTGAGGCACGGCGTCACCACCATGCCCATCGAACGCTTTCCCACCCCACTGCCCGTGCCCTTCTCGAAGGCGGTGCGTGCCGGCGGCTTTCTGTTCGTCTCAGGAGTGCTGCCCATGGATGCCCAGGGCCGCATCATCGAAGGCGACATCCAGGCGCAGACACGCGCTGTGCTCGAACGGGTGGCCCAGAACCTGGCCGACTGCGGCGCCCGCATGGCCGATGTGGTGCGCGCCACCATCTGGCTGGCCGACCTCGGCGACTTCGCCGCGTTCAACCAGGAATATGCGCGCCACTTTACACAGGGCCTGCCCGCGCGCTCCTGCGTGCAGGCCGAGCTCTACGGCGGCGCCCGAGTCGAGATCGAGGTCCAGGCCTGGGTCGGCGGCTGAGGCGCCGCGACCCGGAGCAGCCCGGCCGCTCAGTTCAGCACGATGTGGGCCTTGGTGGCCACGTCGCCGAACTTGCGCAGGCTGTCCTGCACGAACTTCTGCGCCTCGGCCGGCGACATGCGGCCGGGCAGTTGGCCGCCCGCCTCCAGCGCCGCCTGCACCTGCGGGCTCTCGGCCGCCTTGGCGATGGCGGCATTGAGCCGCGCCACCACCGGCTCGGGCAGGCCCTTGGCCCCCGCGACGGCGAAGTACTGCGTGGCCTCGTAGCCCTTGAGTCCGGCCTCGCTCATGGTCGGCACGTTGGGCAGGCTGGGAATGCGGTAGGGCGTGGTCACGGCATAGGCGCGCAGCTGGCCGGCCTTGATCTGCGACAGCACCGGCGTGACGCCCAGCATGCCCAGCTTGACCTGGCCGCCCACGACGTCCACCACGGCCTGGCCGCCGCCCTTGTACGGCACATGCAGCATCTGCGTGCCGGCCAGCTGGTTGAACAGCTCGCCGGCCAGATGCTGGCCGGTGCCGATGCCCGAGCTGGCGTAGTCCCACTGCTGCGGGTTCTTCTTCATGGCGGCGATGAGCGCACCGAGGTCGGTCGGCGCCAGAGAGGCGCCGCCCACCAGCACGATGGGCCCCTGCGACAGCAGGCCCACCGCCTGCAGCTCGCGGCCCACCTCCGGCTGCTGCTGGCCGAAGAGCACGGGCCCCGGCACCGTCACCAGCGTGTAGCCGTCGGGCTTGGCGCGCGCCGCCTGCTTGAGCGCCAGCGCACCCGAGGCACCTGGCACGTTGTCGATCACGATGGTCTGGCCGATCTGGTCGGACACGGCCTTGGCGAAGGCCCGCGTGAGCACGTCCACCGTGCCGCCAGGCACGAAGCCCACGATCCAGGTGATGGGCTTGGCCTCGGGCCAGGGCTGCTCGGCATGGGCGCCTAGCGCGAGAGTCGCGGTAGTAGCGAGCGCCGCAAGGCGCAGGAGGTGGCGGCGGCCAGTGGAGGTGGTCATGGGCTTGCTTCCGAAAGTTGTTCGAGGAGTGCGGCTCAGCGGTCGGGCTGGCCAGGCGGGGTGTGCGGATGCGCCGCCGCACTGGCGTTGAAGTCGCGGATCATGCGCAGCACCGGGCCCATGACCCAGGTGTTGAAGACCAGCACATCGGTCTCTTCCTTCGGGTCGCGCGTGATGTTGAACAGGTAGGGCGACTCCAGCTTGCCCTGGCCCTGGTTGACCTCGGGCTCCCAGTAGAAGTGCAGCTTCCAGTCGCGCCACTTGGCCGCGCGCAACTCCTGCTTGATGTAGAAGAGGAAGCCCTCGCGCGCCGACTTGGGCTGCTCGCCGAACAGGAAGGCGCGCTGGTCCACGCCGTCGATGGGCCGGTCCTGCGGCAGCGGCGCGCCGGCCACGGCCGCGAGGGTGGTGAAGAGGTCGGTCACGTGCACGATCTCGTTGCTCACGCGGCCCGGCTCGATGCGGCCGGGCCAGCGCGCGATGAAGGGCACGCGCAGGCTGCCTTCCATGGCCGTGTGGTACGTACCGCGCCAGGGGCCGGCCGTGCCGCGGTAGGGCGCGCGGAACTCGGGGCCGTTGTCGCTGCAGAAGATGAACAACGTGTCGTCGGCAATGCCCAGGCGCTCCACCTCGTCGACGATCTGGCCCACGCGGTGGTCCATCTCGGCCATCGAATCGGCGAAGTCGCCATTGCCGGTGCTGCCCGCGAAGTCCGGATGCGGCAGCGTCGGAAAGTGCAGGTGCACCAGCGGCAGGTACAAAAAGAAGGGCCGCTTCGCCGCCACGTTGCGCTGCATGAAGGCGCAGGAGCGCTCCACCAGGTCGGCGTCGATGCCTCGGCGTGCCTCCAGGTCGTAGAGCTTCACCTCGCGCGAGGGCTCGCCCGCGCGCCCTTCCATGATGTGGGGCAGGTCGACCACGCTGGGGTCGAAGCCCACGGAGGACGTGAACTGGCTTTCGTCCGTGGTGCGCGGAATGCCGTACCACTCGTCGAAGCCGCGGTCCGAAGGAAAGCGCCCCGCCACGTCGCCCAGGTGCCATTTGCCGAAATGGGCGGTGGCATAGCCGACCTGCGACAGCAGCTGCGGCAGCGTCACCTCCCAGCGCGTGAGGCCCTGCGGCAGGCCCGGCGGCACGGACTGCAGGCAGCCGGTGCGGATCGGATGGCGGCCCGACATGAGGGCCGAACGCGTAGGCACGCAGTCGCTCTCGACATTGAAGTTCTGCAGCAGCAGGCCCTGGCGGGCCAGGGCGTCGATGCGCGGCGTGGGCGCGCCGCGCAGGGCGCCGCCGCCGTAGCAGCCGAGTTCGCCCCAGCCGAGGTTGTCGGCCACGATGAGGACGATGTGGGGAGAAGCGTGGGAGGCCATCGGGAACGGAAGGGATTCGATGGCCTGCAATCTATGACGCCTCGACGTCTTCTAGCATTCCTGCTCCCATGTGATGCCATGAGCGCCAGGAATGAATCTCTCGATCCAGGACATCCAGTACTTTCTCGCCGTGGCCCGCGAGGGGCAGCTTTCATCGGCCGCCGACGAGCTGGGCGTGACCCAGTCGGCGCTCACCAAGGCCATGCAGCGCGTGGAGCGCGAGTTCGGCCTGCAGCTGCTGGAGCGCAGCGTGCGCGGCATGCGCCCGACCTCGGCCGGCCTGCGGGTGGCCGAGCAGCTGCGGCGCTTGCAGGCCGAGTACGCCGACACCGTGCTGCTGGCCGACGAGATGCGCGCCCGCCAGGCCGGCCTGCTGCGCCTCGGCGTGACCGACACCACCGGCGGCAACCGCATGGCGGCCGTGCTCGGCCCCATGCTGGCGATGCGGCCGGGCCTGCGCGTGAAGCTGCGCGTGGACCGCTCGGACGCGCTGGCCGCGCAGGTGCAGGAAGGCACGCTGGACCTGGCCCTGGTGCCGGCCTATGAAGGCCTGCCGCTGCCCACCGAGCGCACCAAGGTCGACAGCGACCCTTTGCTGCCGCTGGTGCGCGTGGGCCATCCGCTCACGCGCCTGGCCCGGCCGGGCTTGAAGGATGTGGCGGCCTACGGCTGGATGCTGGGGCCCGAACATTCGGCCGCCTTCCAGGCGGTGACCGCCGTCTTCGCGCGCCAGGGGTTGCCAGCCCCGCAGATCGTGGTCGAGGTGCCCTTCTCGTCGGAGATGAACCTCACGGTGCTGGCCGCCACCGACCTGGTGACGCTGCTGCCCCGCTCGCTGATGCCACTGGCGCCGGCCGAACGCTTCGTGCAGTTGCCGGTGGCGGCGCTGCGCATTCCGCGCGCCGTGGTGCTGCTGTCGCGGCCAGGGTCGGCCTGGTCGCCGTTGATGGAGACGCTGCGGGGGTTGCTGCTGGAGCGGGCCAAGGCGACCGATTGAACGCATCCGACCTTCTTCACGGTGCGACTCGCATCCCAATCCGGGTCTAGCAGGAAATCGGCGCGGGCACGTGGGAGTTGGTAGGAGTTGACGGCTACACGGTCCTGCGACCATGCTAGGAGGGGTGCATGCCCTATTTGCGCATAACGTCCAACCATCATTTCCTGCCAAATGGATCAAGAACTCGCCCGCATTAACGACTACGTCGAACAGATAAGAATCTTAGTAGACACGATTAAAGGGGCTTTGCTTGGAGATCGTCCGCCGAACCTTCAGCGGTTTGACGTTGCGCACGACGATTATATTCGTGCTACCAAAGAGACAAACAACCTACTATTAATTCTAACCAGCGCGCGCCACTACGCTCAAGTAGCCAAATCGCTGTTTCGCATGAGTGAAAAATCAACCGTTACTCAGGAGCATGTGGATAATGCACTAAAGCTAGCTCAAAAATCAAATGAGCTTATAGATATCACTGAATCAATCATCTCCAAAATGAGCGGAGTGCTTAACCTTAAGCTTCCTGTCGAAAATGCAACCGCTCCCACGGCGAAAGAGATTCAAGAATTTCACGAACGCCTTTTAGGAAGCCTCCAAGATTATGAACGTAGACTTATCAATCGCATTGAAAAGGCTGACGGAAGGCTAGGCAAGCAAGAGAGCGCGATTGATAAGCTTGAGGCTACATATTCCGAGAAATTCGAAACTTTCGACACTATTTTTGCAAATGTACTCGCAGAAATAAAGGCAAAAAACGATCAACTTGACAAGATCTTAGGCCATGCTGCAGGTCGTGTCATTGCGGGCGACTACGAAAGCAGCGCGCGATCTGAAAAATCTGCCGCTGATTGGCTGAGAAATGGCTCACTTGTATGCATGGCGCTTATTGTTTGTATTCTTGGCTATTCATTTTATGAAACGACGAAACTAAACTTTGATGCTGAAAAATCAATATTTAGAGTCATTCTGGCGTTTTTACTGTCTGCCCCTACCGCCTATCTCGCGCGCGAATCAAGCAAGCATCGGGCACAACAGTATTTGCATTTACAAACCTCACTTGATCTAAAGGCAATATCGCCTTATATAGCCTCGCTTCCCGAAGAAACGCAACACAAAATCAAGACTGACATCGCTACGAAGCTTTTTGGCAACCGGGAACTCCCGCCTACTCCTAATGACTCGTTCCCAATCAACGTACAAGAGCTATTAATGGAGGCTATCAAACGGCCTTGGTTAGGCGACAATGCTCCAAAAGCACCAGAGAGGGACAAGCCTTGATGGTGTCATGCGTAAATCCCGCTACTGCGGGTAGAAGCTGATTAATCCCGCGGGCTGCGGCGTCCACTTGGTCACTGAACTTGCCGAATAGGAACCGCAGGCAGTCGCCCGTAAACGGCCTGTTCCGGGATCCGCGCGCATCATCAGCTTAGTGCCGGCGTTGATCTGGCTGGCCAGCGGCGTGGCACGAGTGACCTTGTAGACAGACTCGAGGTTGGAAATGCAGGTCGTGGCTGTCCAGTTTTGACGAGTGCAACCTTGTAAAAGACGCCGGCTTGCCCAGAATCCTGCCGGAGCATCAACCCATCGCTGCGCGCCGTTACCTTGATCAAGGCAATCCGCCTATCAGGCACGAACTGCTCACGCGGGCGCCCGCCAGCACAAGCCGCCCTGCCTTCACGCCGAAGGTGCGGTTGCCCTTGCCTTCACTAGATTCCAGGTCCCAACCACGGCACCACTCGACGACATGGGCCGGCGGCGCCGGGGCACTGGCGATACTGACCGGCGAAAACGAAGGGTGCGGCCTTCTCCATCCGCCGAAAGTAATCGACCGAGTACTTCTCCCGCCGTAGCGGCGACTCGTCGCCCTCGTTCCAAGCCAGATGGCGCCGGCACGGCCAGCGCCTAGCCGTCTGTGCCGCCGAATGGACCTCAGTCCGCCAACCGCCCCTGCACCAGCCGCAGCACGCGGTCACACCGCGCCGCCAGCGTTTCGTCGTGCGTCACCATCACGAACGCCGTGCCGCGCTCGCGCGCCAGCTGAAGCATCAGCGCGAACACGGTGTCGGCCGTGCTGCGGTCCAGGTTGCCGGTGGGCTCGTCGGCCAGCACGCAGGCGGGCTGGGTGACCAGGGCGCGGGCGATGGCCACGCGCTGGCGTTCGCCGCCGGAGAGTTCGGCCGGCCGGTGCGACAGGCGCTGGCCCAGGCCCACCGCGGTCAGCGTGGCCTGTGCGGCCGCCGCGGCCTTCTCGGGCGTTTCGCGGCGAATCTTGAGGGGCATGGCCACGTTGTCCAGCGCGCTGAACTCGGGCAGCAGGTGGTGGAACTGGTAGACGAAGCCCAGGTACCGGTTGCGCAGCCGGCCTTGCGCCGCGGCGTCCAGGCGGCCCATGGGCTGGCCCTTGAGCTCCACCGTGCCGCTGCTGGGCGAATCGAGGCCGCCCAGCAGGTGCAGCAGCGTGCTCTTGCCAGAGCCGGAGGCACCGACGATGGCCATGGTCTCGCCGGCCCGCACGTCCAGGTCCACGCCGTGCAGCACGGTGAGGTCGATGCGGCCTTCGTGGAAGCGCTTGGTCAGGCCGCGCGCCTTGAGCACGATGTCATTCATAACGGAGCGCCTCCGCGGGGTTCACGCGGCTGGCGCGCCAGCTGGGGTAGAGCGTGGCCACGAAGGCCAGCACCAGCGAGATGATGGCGATGGGCATGATGTCGCTGCGCTGCGGGTCGCTGGGCATGCGGCTGATGAGGTAGATGTCCTGCGGCAGAAAGTGCGTATGCAGCAGCCGTTCGATGGCCGGCACGATGATGTCGATGTTGTAGGCCACCAGCAGGCCCAGCCCCAGGCCGGCGAAGGTGCCGATCACGCCCACCATGGCGCCCTGCACCACGAAGATGCCCATGATGCTTTTCGGGCTCGCGCCCAGCGTGCGCAGGATGGCGATGTCGGCGCGCTTGTCGGTCACGGTCATCACCAGCGTGCTCACCAGGTTGAAGGCGGCCACGGCCACGATCAGCGTGAGGATGATGAACATCATGCGTTTCTCGACCTGCACGGCCGAGAACCAGGTCTTGTTCTGGCGCGTCCAGTCGCGGATGAGGAACTGGCCCGGCAGCGTCTTGGCCAGCTCGTCGGCCACCTCGCGGGCCTGGTTCAGGTCCTTGAGCTTGAGGCGGATGCCCGTGGGCCCTTCGAGGCGGAAGACCTTGGCCGCGTCCTGCTCGTGGATCATGGCCAGGGCCGAGTCGTACTCGTAGTGGCCCGAATCGAAGGTGCCGACCACGGTGAACTGCTTGAGCCGCGGCACCACGCCGGCCGGCGTCACCTGGCCGCCGGGGGCGATCAACGTGACCTGGTCGCCGTCGCGCACATAGAGCTGACGCGCCAGCTCCGCGCCCAGCACGATGCCGAACTGCCCCGGCACCAGCCGGTCGAGCGCGCCCTTCTGCGCGGTGCTGGAGAAGTCGGTGACTTCGGGTTCGAGCCTGGGTTCGATGCCGCGCACCAGTGCGCCCTTCATGTCCTCGCCGCGGGCGACCAGCGCCTGGCTGGCGATAAAGGGCGCGGCGCCGATCACTTCGGGGTTCTTGCGGGCCGCGTCCATGATGGGCTGCAGATCCTGCAGCGCCTGGCCGTCGCGCGAGAAGATCTCGATGTGCGAGACCACGCCCAGCATGCGGTCGCGCACTTCCTTCTGGAAGCCGTTCATCACCGACAGCACGATGATCAGCGCGGCCACGCCCAGCGCGATGCCCGCCATCGAAACGCCCGAGATGAAAGAGATGAAGCCGTTGCGGCGGGTGGCCCGGCCAGCGCGCGTATAGCGCCAGCCCAGCTGCAGTTCGTAGGGAAGAGCCATGGATGCGTAGACAGCGCCGCATGGCGCCCGAAGCCCCCGGGAAGCCGGGCCGGGCATTGTGGCATTGGCCCGCGAGCCCCCGCGTCGGACGCGACAATACGGCGCATGTCGCCTTCCGCCGACGCGCATCCCGCTTCCTCCTCCCCCTTGCACCTGATCGTCCCCTTCGCCGGGCGCGGCACGCCTGCCTGCCAGGCCGCCCTGCCGGGCCTGAAGCTGCCCAACCTGGCCGCCCTGCTCGCCCGCCTGCCCGAGGCCGCGGCCGATGTGCACGACGAGCACAGCCTCACCCCGCCGCACGAGCGCGCCCGCGCCGCCGCGCTGGGCCTGCCCCCCGCCGCCGACGGCACCCTGCCCTGGGCCGCGCTGGCGGCCCGCCGCGCCGGCCTGCCCGGCGCCACCGACCAGGCCTGGGCCTGGGTCACGCTGTGCCACTGGCAGGCCGGCATGAGCGAGGTGGTGCTGATCGATCCCTTGCACCTGGGCGTGCAGCCGGCCGAATCGCAGGCCTTGCTGGCCGCCGTGCGGCCCTTCTTCGAAGAGGACGAGATCCACCTCTTCACCACCGACGCACCGGGCACCTGGCTGGCCAGCGGCCCGGTCTTCGACGCGCTACCCACGGCCTCGCTGGACCGCGCCATCGGCCAGCCGCTGGACGCCTGGCTGCCCATGGCCGATGGCGCCCGCACGCTGCGGCGGCTGCAGAACGAAATGCAGATGCTGCTCTACAACCACCCGGTGAACGACGCGCGTGGCGACCGGCGGCAGCTGCTGGTCAATTCGCTGTGGTTCAGCGGCACCGGCCGCGCGCCGCTCGTGCATGCGCCAGCTGCAGAGCCCGCTGTGGACGAGCGCCTGCGCCCCGCCGCACTCGACGACCATGGCGAGGCCTGGGCCGCCGCCTGGGCCGCGCTCGACGCCGGCCCCATCGCGCAATGGCTGGCACGCAGCCGGGCCGGCGAGCCCGTGACGCTGACCCTGTGCGGCGACCGCACGGCTCGCCGCTACCAGGGCCAGCGTGGCCTGCTGCAGCGCTGGCTGCAGCGCACGCCCGACGTGGCCGCCGTGCTGGGGTCGCTGTGAAGATCATTCCCCGCGACGTGCCGCCCCGCACCGCCTGGGCGCTGGAACAGGCCGGCCTGCATCCCCTGCTGGCGCGCCTGTATGCCGCCCGCGGCGTGGCCTCGGCCGACGAGCTGGACGACGGCCTGGCCCGCCTGCTGCCGCCCGCCGGCCTGCGCGGCGCCGATGCAGCCGCCCGCCTGCTGGCCGATGCCATCGCCGCCGACCGCCGCATCTGCGTGGTGGCCGACTACGACTGCGACGGCGCGACGGCCTGCGCGGTCGCCCTGCGCGGCCTGCGCCTGCTGGGCGCGCGCCAGGTGCAGTACCTGGTGCCCGACCGCGTGACCGATGGCTATGGCCTGACGCCGCCCATCGCCGAGCGCGTGGCCGCCACCGGCGCCGAGCTGCTGCTGACGGTGGACAACGGCATCGCCAGCGTCGAAGGCGTGGCCCGGGCACGCGAGCTGGGCCTCGCGGTGCTGGTGACCGACCATCACCTGCCCGGCGCCGAGCTGCCGGCAGCCGATGTGCTGGTCAACCCCAACCAGCCGGACTGCGACTTCGCCAGCAAGAGCATCGCCGGCGTAGGCGTCATGTTCTACGTGCTGCTGGCCCTGCGCGCCGAGCTGCGTGCGCGCGGTGCCTGGAACGCCCCGGGTGCCCAACAGCCCAAGCTCGATGCCTTACTGCCGCTGGTCGCCCTGGGCACCGTGGCCGACGTGGTGCGGCTGGACGCCAACAACCGCCGCCTGGTGGCGCAGGGCCTGCGCC
This sequence comes from Pseudacidovorax sp. NFM-22, assembly GCF_021401245.1. Lineage (GTDB taxonomy): Bacteria > Pseudomonadota > Gammaproteobacteria > Burkholderiales > Burkholderiaceae_C > Xenophilus. Next base: position 372,339 of record NZ_JACBFY010000006.1, on the reverse strand, counting down.
GCATCCGCGCCGGCGCCATGCCGCCGGGCCTGGCCGCCCTCTTCCGTGCCGCCGGCCGTCGGCCCGAGGTGGCCACCACCTTCGACTTCGGCTTTGCCCTGGGCCCGCGCATCAATGCCGCCGGCCGGCTGGCCGACATGACGCTGGGCATCGAATGCCTGCTGACCGACGACCCTGGCCGCGCCGACGAACTGGCCAAGCTGCTCGACGGCATCAACCGCGAGCGCCGCGACATCGAAGGCGGCATGCGCAAGCAGGCCATCCGCCTGGCCGAATCGCTGTTCGGCATGCAGCAGGCCGTCGAGGGCCAGGACCGGCCCGCGGCCGGCATGCCCGCCGCCATCAGCGTGTTCGATGACGAGTTCCATGAAGGCGTGGTGGGCATCGTGGCCTCGCGCCTCAAGGACAGGCACCACCGGCCGGTGTTCGTCTTCGCGGCCAGCGGGGCCGAGGGCAAGTCGCACGAGCTCAAGGGCTCGGGCCGCTCGATCCCCGGCTTTCACCTGCGCGATGCACTGGACCTGGTGGCCAAGCGCCACCCCGGCGTGCTGCTGCGCTTCGGCGGCCATGCCATGGCGGCCGGCTGCACCATCGCGCGCGAGCAGTTCCCGGTGTTCGAGCGGGCGCTGGCGCAGGTCGCGGCCGAATGGCTGGACGCCGCCACGCTCACGCGCCGGCTGGAGACCGACGGCCCCATCGCCCGCGAATACCTGCGCGTGGAGCTGGTCGACACGCTGCACCGCGAGGTGTGGGGCCAGGGCTTTGCGCCACCCACGTTCAGCGACGAGGTCGAGGTCGTCTCGCAGCGGCTGGTGGGCGAGAAGCACCTGTCGCTCAAGCTGCGCCTGGCCGGCCAGCCGGTGGATGGCATCTGGTTCGGCCAGACCGAGCCGCTGCCGCCCCGCGTGCGCCTGGCCTTCCGGCTCGACGCCGACGAATGGCAGGGCGTGCGCCGGCTGCGGCTGATGGTCGAAGGCGCCGAGCTGCCAGGATGAACGAGACCCTGCCCTGGCGCTGCCTGCTCGTCGAGGACGACGAGGCCAACGCCCGCTACATCGCCGACGGCCTGCGCCGCATGGGCCACACGGTCGCCGTCAGCCGCGACGGCGCCGATGCGCTGGCGCGCGCCACGGGCGAGGCCTGGGACCTGGTCATCCTCGACCGCATGCTGCCCAACGGCATCGACGGGCTGGCCATCCTGGGCACGCTGCGCAACCTGGGCCTGCGCACGCCGGTGCTGGTGCTCAGCGCCCTGAGCGCGCTCGACGAGCGGGTGCGCGGCCTCAAGGCCGGCGGCGACGACTACCTGGCCAAGCCCTTCGCCTTCTCCGAACTGGCGGCACGCGCCGAGGCGCTGGTGCGGCGCGCCCGACCCGGCCCCGAGCAGCGCGTGCTGCAGGTGGCCGACCTGCGGCTGGACCTGGGCACGCGCAAGGCCGAGCGCGGCGGCAAGCCGGTGGCGCTGCAGCCGCGCGAGTTCCGCCTGCTCGCCTGCCTGATGCTCAACGCGGGCCAGGTCATGACCCGCACCATGCTGCTCGAAGCCGTGTGGGACTACCAGTTCGATCCGCAGACCAATGTGATCGACGTGCAGATCAGCCGCCTGCGCACCAAGCTCGACGGTGCCGGCGGCCCGCCGCTGATCCACACCGAGCGCGGCGTGGGCTATCGGCTGGCAGCCCCGGACGACCCGGCTCAGAACTGACATGGCGCAGCATGGGGGCCCGTATGAGCCCCTCTCCCCTCGCGGGAGAGGGGTTGGGGAGAGGGGGCGTGCCCACGACGCACGACCTCCGCAAGCGCCGCCGCCCCCTCTCCCCGGCCCTCTCCCGCGAGGGGAGAGGGAGGAAGTCCGCCTGTCGCCATCGCACGCCGTCGGCGCGTGGCATCCGGTGCAGCAGCCATGAAGGCCTGGCGCCGCCTGTGGGCCTCGGTGGGCTTCCGGCTCGCCTTCCAGTACGCCGTGCTCGTGGCCATCACCATGATGGCGGCGCTGGCCATCGTCTACCTGCAGACCGTGGGCGTGCTGCACCAGCGCATCGCGCGGCAAGTGGGTGTCACCACCACGCAGATGCAGGCACGGGCCGAGCAGCAGGGCCTGGAGGCCGTGGCCGCCGCCATCGGCCGCGCGCTGGACGACGGCCGGCAATCCGACACCGAGCTCTTCGGCCTGTGGCAGCCGGACGGCACGCGCCTGGCCGGCAACCTGGATGCGCCGCCGGCCGACGCCACCGGCAACCGCGACGGCCAGCAGCGCGCGCAACGGGGCGGCACCACCATCACCGGCTACCTGGCCGTGCGCCGGCTGCCGGGCGACGCGCTGCTGGTCGTCGGGCATGACCTGAGCGACCAGGACGCGCTCGAATCGCTGGTCGTCAGCGCCAGCGCCGCCGCGGGCCTGATCGCGCTGCTGCTGCTGGTGGGTGGCGTCTTCGTGTTCCGCCAGGAGCTGGAGCAGGCCGTGGGCCGGGTGCGCCGCACGGCGGGCCGCATCGCCGAGGAAGGCCGGTTGGCCGAGCGGGTGGACATGGCCACGGGCGACGACGAATTCGCGCGCCTGGGCCAGGACATCAACGCCATGCTCGACCGCATCGAGTCGCTGATGGAAGGCGTGCGCCATGTCTCCAACACCATCGCGCACGAGCTGCGCACGCCGCTTACCCGCGCCCTGCTGGGCCTGCAGGCGGCGCAGGCGCCCAGCGCGGACGATGCGGCGCGCCGCGAGGCCATCGACCGCGCGGTGCACGAGTTGCAGGACCTGGGCACCGTGTTCCAGAAGCTGCTGCAGATCGCCGAGGCCGAGGCCGGCGCCCGCCGCCGCGCCTTCGCGCCCGTGGCCCTGCACACCATCGCCGACGACGTGCTGGAGCTGTACGAGGCCGTCGCCGAGAGCCAGGGCGCGCACCTGCTGCGCGAACCCACGGACGAGGCCTGGGTGGACGGCGACCGCGACCTGCTGGCCGGCGCCATCGCCAACCTGGTGGACAACGCGCTGAAGTACGGAGGCCCCGGCAGCACCGTGCGCATCGGCACCGCGATGGCCGCCGGCCAGGCCATCGTCGACGTGCAGGACGACGGCCCCGGCGTGCCCGAGGCCGACCTGGCCCGCATCGGCGAGCGATTCACCCGCCTCCAGCCCGAGCTGCCCGGCCACGGCCTGGGCCTGGCCAACGTGCGCGCCGTCGCCGCCCTGCATGGCGGCCGGCTGGCGGCGGAGGGCGCGCAGCCGGGGCTGCGGATGCGGCTGGCGCTGCCAATCGGCTCTCCATCACACAACTGATCCGGCCTTGTGACCACATGGCGAGCAATTTAGACTAAGGTTGGCTAACCCAGGATGTCCGCCATGCAACCCGTCAACATGTTCGAAGCCAAATCCTCGCTGTCGCGGCTGGTCGAGGCCATCGAGGCCGGCACGGAGAGCGAGATCGTCATCGCCCGGCACGGTCGGCCGGTCGCCAAGCTCGTGCCCGTGGACGAGCCCATCGTGCAAAAGCGCATCGGTGTGGCAAAGGGCAAGTTCAAGGTACCTGACTCGATCGACACGCACAACGCCGAAGTGGCCGCGCTGTTCACTGGCGAGACCAAGTCTTGAACCTGCTGCTGGACACCCACATCGCGCTGTGGGCCATCGCCGACAGCCCCCGCCTTCCTTCTGCCGCCCGCGAGCGCATCGTGTCGCCTCGGGCCACGGTGTGGGTGAGCGTCGCATCCCTGTGGGAGATTGCCATCAAACACTCGCTCGGCCGGGGCGACATGCCGGTCAGCAGCGAAGAGGCATGGACCTACTTCCGCGAGGCGGGCTACCAGCTCCTGCCGATCAAGCCCGAACACATCATCGAAGTGGAAACGCTGCCCGCGCACCACAAGGATCCTTTCGACCGCCTGCTGGTGGCTCAGGCCCTGGTCGAACCCATGCACCTGCTGACGCACGACCCGCTCGTGGCGCTCTACAGCGACCGCATCCTGCACGTCTGATGCGCAAGCGGCCCAGCAAGCCGCCCGTGCGCCCGCGCCCACATTGCCGAATGGCAATGTTTCGGTAACCCACGGCGCACGCCCCCTTTCCTACGATCGCCCGCGCTTTCCCGCCTGCCATGGCGGGCCCTCCGCCGTGCGCGGATTGCTCATCAACGATCAAGGAGACCTGCAGGGTGAAGATCAAGAGTCAGAGAGATTTCTTTTCGGGCGCGCTGTTCTGCGCCTTCGGCGTGGCGTTCGCCTGGGGCGCCACCTCGTACACGGTGGGCGACGGCGCCCGCATGGGCCCGGGCTACTTTCCGCTCATCGTCGGCGTGCTCATCGCCATCATGGGCACGCTGATCACGCTCAAGGCGATGACGGTGGACACGGAAGACGGCGAGCCCATCGGCCGCATCGCCTGGCGGCCGCTCGTCTTCATCATCAGTGCCAACCTGGCCTTCGGCGTGCTGCTGGGCGGCCTGCCCAGCATCGGCCTGCCGCCCATGGGGCTGATCGTGGCCATCTATGCGCTCACCTTCATCGCCAACCTGGCGGGCGACCACTTCAGCGTGAAGTCCTCGCTGGTGCTGGCCACCATCCTGGCGGTGGGCAGCTACCTCGCCTTCGTCGTCGCACTCAAGTTGCAGTTCCCGGTCTGGCCCACGTTCATCGCCTGATCCCACCTTTCTCCAGAGACATACAAGAACACGGGCCTCATGGATCTCTTCAATAACCTGGCGATCGGCTTCGGCGTCGCCTTCACCTTCCAGAACCTCGTCTACGCCTTCCTCGGCTGCCTGCTGGGCACGCTGATCGGGGTGCTGCCGGGCATCGGCCCCGTCGCCACCATCGCCATGCTGCTGCCGGCCACCTATGCGCTGCCACCGGTGTCGGCGCTGATCATGCTGGCGGGCATCTACTACGGCGCGCAGTACGGCGGCTCCACCACGGCCATCCTGGTCAACCTGCCCGGCGAATCCTCGTCGGTGGTCACGGTGATCGACGGCTACCAGATGGCCAGGCAGGGACGGGCCGGACCGGCGCTCGCCGCCGCCGGCCTGGGCTCTTTCTTTGCCGGCTGCGTGGGCACCATCATCCTGGCCGCCTTCGCGCCGCCGCTGACCGAGCTGGCCTTCAAGTTCGGCCCGGCCGAGTACTTCAGCCTGATGGTGCTGGGCCTGATCGGCGCCGTGGTGCTGGCCTCCGGCTCGCTGCTCAAGGCCATCACCATGATCCTGCTGGGCCTGGCCCTGGGCCTGGTGGGCACGGACGTGAACTCGGGCGTGGCCCGCTATAGCTTCGACATCCCGGAACTGACCGACGGCATCGGCTTCATCGCCATCGCCATGGGCGTGTTCGGCTACGGCGAAATCATCGGCAACCTGTCGCAGCCGGCCGAGCAGCGCGAGGTGTTCACGGCCAAGGTCAAGGGCCTGTGGCCCACGGCCGCCGACTTCAGGCGCATGACGCCTGCGGTGCTGCGCGGCACGGCGCTGGGCTCGGCCCTGGGCATCCTGCCCGGCGGCGGCGCACTGCTGTCGTCCTTCGCCTCGTACACGCTGGAGAAGAAGATGCGCCGCGCCCCGGGCGAGGTGCCCTTCGGCAAGGGCAACATCCGCGGCGTGGCCGGTCCCGAGTCGGCCAACAACGCCGGTGCGCAGACCTCCTTCATCCCGCTGCTGACGCTGGGCATTCCGCCCAACCCGGTGATGGCGCTGATGGTGGGTGCCATGACCATCCACAACATCCAGCCCGGCCCGCAGGTGATGACCAGCAACCCCGAGCTGTTCTGGGGCCTGATCGCCTCGATGTGGATCGGCAACCTGATGCTGATCATCCTGAACCTGCCGCTGATCGGCGTGTGGATCAAGCTGCTGACCATTCCGTACAAGTGGCTCTTCCCGGCCATCGTGCTGTTCTGCGCGGTGGGCGTGTACTCGGAGAACAACAACACCTTCGACGTGTGGATGGTGGCCGTGTTCGGCGTGGTGGGCTATGCCTTCCTCAAGCTCAAGTGCGAGCCGGCGCCACTGCTGCTGGGCTTCATCCTGGGGCCGATGATGGAAGAGAACCTGCGGCGCGCCCTGCTGCTGTCGCGCGGCGAGTGGAGCGTGCTGGTCACGCGGCCCATCTCGGCCTTCCTGCTGGCGGCCTCTGCCCTGCTGCTGGTGATCGTGCTGCTGCCGTCGGTGAAGGCCAAGCGGGAAGAGGCCTTCGTCGAGGAATAGACCTCCCCGGCAGGCACCCGCTGCCCTTGCGGCAGCGGACCCATGGCCCCACGGTCGGACGCCGCGGGGCTTTTTCGTTTCGAGCGCCGATTGGGCGCCCCTCAGTTGGCCACGAAGACGCCCGTCTTCGCCAAAGCCTCCACGCGGCCCGCATCCTGCTCGATGAGCTGGCGCAGGTGCTGCGGTCCACGCTCCTCGGCCGATGGGGCCTGGGCGCCGAGGCTTTCCAGGCGGGCGCGCAGTTCGGGCTCGGCCACCGCGTCGGAGAGCGCCTGCTCGATGCGCCGCAGCGTCGAGGCCGGCGTGCCCTTGAGCGCCACCACGCCGTTCCAGATCGCCAGATCGAAGGCGGGCAGGCCCGCCTCGGCAAAGGTGGGCACATCGGGCGCCTGCGGCACCCGCGCCGCCGCCGAGACGGCCAGCGCGCGCACGCGCCCATCCTTGTGCAGCGGCAGCATCGTCACGGTCTGGTCGATCACGGCGTGGATGGTGCCGGCCATCAGGTCGGTCAGCGCAGGCCCCGTGCCGCGGTACTGCACGAGCTGCCCCTGCACACCGGCCTGCTGCAGGAACAGCGCCTCCGCAAAGTGGGCCGTGGTGCCCGGTCCGCCCGAGCCGAAGTTGAGCGTGCCGGGCGCGCTCTTCATCCGGCCGATCAGGCTGGACAGATCCTGGATGCCGCTGGCATTGCTGACCGACAGCACCATCGGCACCTTGGCCACGATGCCGACCGGCGCCACATCGCCGACGGCCGAGTAGCCGGCCTGCTTGTACAGGTGCGGCAGGATGGTGAGCGACTGGTTGATGAACAGCAGCGTGCTGCCGTCGGGCCTGGCCTTGAGGAAGCGCTGCATGCCGACCAGGCCGCCCGCTCCGGTGACGTTCTCGACGACCACGGACTGCTTGAGCCGGTTGCCCAGCGCGGTGGCCGCCAGCCGGGCCAGCGCGTCGGACGAGCCGCCGGGCGGCACGGTCACGATCATGGTGATGGGCGCGCCCTCCGCGCGCGCCGGTGCGCTCGCCAGGCAGGTCAGCGCTGCGGCCAGGAAGAGGATGGGGGTCTTGCGCATGAAAGGTCTCCGTTCTTGTTCTGGAAGTGAAAGGCGATGGCTCAGGCGGGCGCCCGCGCCATGCGGCGCAGCACGGCCTCGGTCACCTCGGTGCAGCTGGCGGAGCCGCCCAGGTCGCGCGGCACCGCGTCACCATGGGCCAGCACCTCGCCGACGGCGGTCTCGATGCGGCGGCCCGCGACGGCCAGGCGCTCGTCGCCATGGCGCTCCGCGAGCCACTGCAGCATCAACGTGCCCGAGAGGATCGTCGCCAGCGGGCTGGCCAGGTTCTGCCCCGCGATGTCGGGCGCCGAGCCATGGGCGCCCTGGAACAGGCCATGGTGCTCGCCCAGCTCGGCGGAGGGCGACAGCCCCATGCCGCCGATGGTGGCGGCACCCAGGTCCGAGATGATGTCGCCGAACATGTTCTCGGCCACGATCACGTCGTAGAAGTCGGGCCGCTTGACCAGGTGGACCGTCATCGCGTCGGCATAGGCGTAGTCGATCTCGACGTCCTCATGCTCGCGGGCCACCTCCTCGCACACGGCGCGGAAGAAGGCATAGCTGCGCAGGATGTTGGCCTTGTCGCAGACGGTCACCCGCCGCTTGCCGTCGCGCGGCGCGCCCTGGCGCTTGCGGCTCAGGCCGAAGCTGAAGCGGGCCACGCGCTCCACGCCCTTGCGGGTGACCACGATGGTGTCGGTCGCCACCTCGCCGCGCAGGTTGATGCCGCCGCCGCGGCTGGCGTACAGGCCCTCGGTGTTCTCGCGCACGATCACGTAGTCGATCTGGCCCGCCTGCCAGCCGGCGAGCGGCGACTTCACGCCCTGCCAGAGCCGCACGGGCCGCACGTTGGCATACAGGTCGAGCCGGAAGCGCAGTTGCAGATGCAGGTCGTTGCCGACCTCGGTGCCATCGGGATAGGTCACACCGGGCAGCCCGGCTGCGCCATGCAGGATGGCCGCCGAGTCGCGGCACAGCGCGAAGGTGTCCTCGGGCAGCACCTGCCCCGTGCGTGCGTAGTGCGCGGCACCACCGTCGCAGCGGACGAAGTCCAGCAGTGCACTGCCGCAGGCCTCCGAAAGAATGCGGGTGGCCGACTGGCACACCTCGGGGCCGATGCCGTCGCCGTCGATGGTGGCGATCCGATAGGGGGACATGGGTTCTCGTTCTCCTCTGAGGTCAGGTCGATTGGTGTTCGGCCAGCACGGCCACCAGTTCGGGCAGCAGGCGCTGGCCGCCGGTATGCGCCACGGCCGTCTCCAGCGTCTGCCGCACGCCTTCGGCGATCGTGTCGGCGGCGCCGCTGTCGCGGGCCATGGTGGTGTAGTAGCTCAGGTCCTTGAAGGCGTTGGCCATGCTGAAGCGCAGGCCGCTCGGGTCCTGCGACAGCAGGAAGGGCCGCAGCCGCTCCAGTGCCGTGCCGCCACCGCCGCCCTTGGCCAGCACCTCGACGAACACCTCCGCCGCCACGCCCGCGCGTTGCGCGCAGGCCGCGGCCTCGGCGATCAACGCCACCGAGCCCAGCGACACGTAGTTGTGCAGCAGCTTCATGCGGTGGCCGGCGCCCACCGGGCCGCAGTGGGTGATGTTCTCGGCAAAGCAGGCCAGCAGCGGGCGGCATTCGTCGAACAGCGCGGTCGGCGCACCCACCAGCAGGTTGAGCCGGCCTTCCGCGGCCTCCTTGGGCGTGCGGGTCATGGCGGCGTCCATGAAGCGCCCGCCGGCTTCGGCCACCACGCCGGCCAGACGTTCGGTGGACGACGGGATGGCGGTGGAGCAGTCGATGACGATGCCGCCCGGCGGCAGGCCCTGCAGCACGCCGTCGTCGCCCAGCAGCACGGCCTCCACCTGCGGCGAGCCGGTGACGCACAGCAGCAGCACGTCGACCTCGGCCGCGAGTTGCCGTGCGCTGCCCACGATGCGCACCCCTGCCGCCTCGAGGGCGTCCAGCGGCTGGTTGCCCGCATGCGCCAGCACGGCCAGCGAATGGCCATGACGCACGATGTTGGTGGCGATGCCGTGGCCCATCAGGCCCACGCCGATCAGGCCGATCTTCCTGTCTTTCATTCGATGTCTCCTTGGGGGTCTCTGCACACGATGCGCCGCACTCAGCGCGGCATGGGCCGGCCGAGGCCGCCGGCGCACACGTACTTGATCTCGACGTAGTCGTCCACGCCGTACTTGGAGCCTTCGCGGCCCACGCCCGATTCCTTGATGCCGCCGAAGGGCGCCAGCTCGGTGGAGATCAGGCCTTCGTTCAGGCCGACGATGCCCACCTCCAGCGCCTCGGCGACGCGCCAGGCGCGGGCGTAGTCCTGCGTGTAGAAGTAGGCCGCCAGGCCGAAGGGCGTGTCGTTGGCCATGGCCACGGCCTCGTCGTCGGTCTCGAAGCGGATCAGCGGCGCCACCGGGCCGAAGGTCTCTTCCTGCATCAGCCGGGACTTCGGCGACACCTCGGCCAGGATGGTGGGCGTGAAGAAGCGCCCGCCCAGCGGATGCGGCGTGCCGCCCGTGACGATGCTCGCGCCCAGGGTCACCGCATCGTCGATGTGCTCGCGCACCTTGGCCACGGCCGCGTCATCGATCAGCGGCCCCAGTTGCACGCCGGGCGTCAGGCCGTTGCCGACCACCTGCGCCTCCACCGCCTTGCGCAGCAGCGCGGTGAAGCGCTCGTAGATGCCCGACTGCACGAAGATGCGGTTGGCGCACACGCAGGTCTGCCCCGCGTTGCGGAACTTGGAGGCCATGACGCCCGCCACGGCGGCGTCGAGGTCCGCATCGTCAAAGACGATGAAGGGCGCATTGCCGCCCAGTTCCATCGACACCTTCTTGACCGTGCCGGCGCACTGCGCCATCAGGGTCTTGCCCACCTCGGTGGAACCGGTGAAGGAGAGCTTGCGCACTACCGGGTTGGCCGTGAGCTCGCCGCCCACGGTCGAGGCCGAGCCGGTGACCACGTTGAGCACGCCCGCGGGAATGCCCGCTTCCATGGCCAGTTGCGCCAGGGCCAGCGCCGAGTAGGGCGTGGCCGACGCGGGCTTGATGACGATGGTGCAGCCGGCCGCCAGCGCGGCGCCGGCCTTGCGCGTGATCATCGCGTTGGGAAAGTTCCACGGCGTGATGGCCGCCACCACGCCCACGGGCTGCTTGAGCACCACGATGCGCCGGTCCATGCTGGCGGCCGGGATCACGTCGCCATAGACGCGCTTGGCCTCTTCGGCAAACCATTCGATGAAGCTGGCGCCGTAGGCGATCTCGCCCTTGGCCTCGGCCAGCGGCTTGCCCTGCTCCAGCGTGAGGATCATGGCCAGGTCGTCCTGGTGCGCCATGCACAGGTCGAACCAGCGCCGCATCAGGCGCGATCGCTCCTTGGCGCTGGTCTCGCGCCACGCCGGCAGCGCCTGGTTGGCGGCATCGATGGCCGCGCGAACGTCGGCGGCGCCGAGTCGCGGCACCGTGCCAAGCGTGCTGTCGTCCGCGGGGTTGGTGACCGTCAACGTGGCGCCGTCGGTGGCGTCGACCCAGCGGCCGCCGACGAGGCATTGCTGGCGAAAGAGTTGGGTGTGTTGGAGCTTCATGGTGCGTGCTTGGAATGAAAAGGGTCAGCGCAGAAGGTTGTCGGGCGTACGGCCGGCACGCAGCGCCTCGATGCCGTCGATGAGCAGCCAGCCCATGGCATCGCGCGTCTCGTGCGTGGCGCTGCCGATGTGCGGCGAAAGGAAGACGTTGTCGAGCCCGCGGTAGCTGGGGTGCACGTGGGGCTCGTTGGCGAACACGTCGAGCCCCGCGCCGCGGATGTGGCCACGGCGCAGCGCATCGATCAGCGCTTCGTCATCGACCAGATCGCCGCGGGAGATGTTGACCACCACCGAGCCCGCCGGCAGGCGTGCCAGACGCTCGGCGTTGAAGACGCCCTTGAGCGCCGGCGAACCGGGCGCCGCGATCATGAGGATGTCGATGCCCGGGAGCATGTCTTCCAGCGTCGGGTGGTAGGTGGCCCCCGCCTCCAGCTCGGCCACGAGACGCGAGCGGTTGTGATAGTGGATGGCCAGCCCGAAAGCCCGCGCGCGTTCGGCGATGGCGCGGCCGATGCGGCCCATGCCGAAGATGCCCAGGCGCCGCCCGACCAACCCCATCCCCAGCAGCTGGGTGGGCGCCCAGCCCTGCCAGGCGCCGCTGCGCACCAGCCGGTCGGCCTCGAAGCCGCGGCGGCAGGCATTGAGCAGCAGCATCAGCGCGATCTCGGCGCAGGCATCGCTGAGCACGTCGGGCGTGTGCAGCACCTGCACGCCGTGGGCGCGGGCGGCGGCCAGGTCGATGTGGTCGTGGCCCACCGACAGCGTGGCCACCACGGCGAGCGAGGGCGCCAGCGCGGCGATGACCTCGGCCGTCACCGGCTCGGTGGCCGTCACGAAGAGCAGGTGGCAGCCCTGCGCACGCGCCGGGATCTGCGCGGCGGAAAGAATCGAATCGTCGTCGTTGACGACCAGCTCGAAGCGCTCGGCCAGGGCCGCCTCGACGGCGGGGGTGAAGCGTCGGCAGAGGAAGGCCCGGGGCCGCTCGGGAAGGTTCATGACTGTCTCTCTGGGTTCTTCGTTGCGCCGGCCATCGCCGTTTCGCGCTCAAGTTGTATTACAAATACGTCACATCACTTCTGTCAAGCACGAAGCGCCGGTGCTATTCTTCGGCCCCCGACCTGCCTGCCCTCATCATGGCCTTCCCGATCCAAGACGATGCGACCTCCCGCGCTGCCGAAGGCACGCTGGCCGACCGGGTGACCGGCCTGATCGCGGCGGACATCCGTGCCCGCGTCTACCCCGCCAACACGCGCCTGCCCACCGAGCTGGCCATGACCCAGCAGTACGGCGTGAGCCGCACCGTGATCCGCGAGGCCATCTCGCGCCTCAAGTCCGAAGGGCTGGTGGAGACGCGCCAGGGCAGCGGCACGGTGGTGCGCGACCCCAAGGCCGCCGATGCCTTCCGCCTGGGCCAGGGCAGCGCCACGACTGCCGAGCCGCCCGCTCAGGGCGTGCTGCGCATCCTGGAGCTGCGCCGTGGCATCGAGGCCGAGATGGCCGCGCTGGCCGCCGAGCGCCGCACCGGCGCCGAGATGACGCAGATCCAGCAGGCGCTGCGCGCCATTGCCCGCGCCGAGAAGGAAGGCCGCGACGGCGTGGAGGAAGACCTGGCCTTCCACATCGCCATATCCCGGGCCGCCCACAACCCGCACTACACCGAACTGCTCGGCATGCTCACGCGTGCACTGCACGACGCGATCCGCCTCACCCGCTCCAATGAGGCGCGGCGCACCGACCTGGCCGCGCAGGTGCAGGCCGAGCACGAGGCCATCTGCGCCGCCATCAAGGCACGCGATGCCGCGGCGGCCCGCACCGCCGCCTTCATGCACATGCACAACACCGCAGGGCGCATCGAGCAGGCGGGCCAGGACTTCTGGACCGGCGACAGCCGGGCCGCCGCACGCCGCGTGGCCCGCGCCAAGCTGGGCACGGCATCGCCCGCGACAGCCAAGGCGGGCAAGCCCTCCGCCCCAAGGTAAACACGGGGTCCGCGCGCAAAGTTGTCTGATAGATTCATCACACAACTTTGGCAAAAATCTGGCGAGCGGCTCCGCACGGACACCGCCGCCGCCCACCCTGCAGGCACCTTCGGCGTGCGGCAGGCCCTGCACCCGCCAACGCCTCCGCCATGAGTCCACCTCGCGTCCTGCTGACCGACCCGCTGCATCCCGACGCCTTTGCACAGCTCACGCAGTGGGCCGAGGCCGAGCAGATTCCCGACGGCGTGGTGCGTGAAGCCAGCGACGCCTGGCTGCGCGACGCCATCGACCGCTTCGACGGCATCGTGGTGCGGCGACTGCTCCCGGCCGACCTGTTCGACCGCCCTCAGCGCCTGCGCTGCGTGATGCGCCAGGGCGTGGGGCTGGACTTCATTCCGATCGAGCTCGCCACCGCGCGCGGCATTCCCGTGGGCAACACGCCGGCCGTCAATGCGAATGCGGTGGCCGAATACGTGTTTGCCGCCCTGCTCGCGCACGCCCGGCAGCTGGCCGACTTCGACGCCAGCGTGCGCGCAGGCGACTGGGCGGTGCGGGCCCAGGCCGGCGCCCGGACCTTCGAACTGCGGGGCCGCACGCTGGGCCTGATCGGCTTTGGCGCCATCGGCCAGCGCATCGCCGCCATCGCACAGCAGGGCTTCGGCATGGCGGTGGCGGTGTGCACCGGCACGCCCGCCAAGGTGCCTGCGGGCATGCAGGCGCTGTCGCTGCCGGCGCTGTTCGAGGCCAGCGACTTCGTGGTGGTGGCGTGCCCGCTCACGCCGCAGACCCGCGGCATGGTCGACGCCGACGTTCTGGCCCATGCGCGGCCCGGCGCAGTGCTGGTCAACGTGGGCCGCGGCCCCGTCGTGCGTGAGGAAGACCTGGTGCAGGCGCTGGCCCATGGCCCCCTTGGCGGTGCCGTGCTCGACGTCTTCGAGACCCAGCCACTGCCCGCCGACAGTGGCCTGCGCCATCACCCCCGCGTGCTGCTGACGCCGCACCTGGCGGGCATCACGCAGGAGGCCGAGCGGGCCATGGGCCTGATGGCCGTGGACACCCTGGCCGCCGTGCTGCTGCGCGGCGAGCGGCCACCCAACATCGTCAATCCCGCGGCCTTCGACGCCGAGCCCCAGGCCGGCCGCTGAAGCCGCCCACCCCAATCCAGAACAGGAGACAACCGATGAAGATCACCCGCATCACCGCCATTCCACTGTCGTACCGGCTGCCCGAGGGCAAGACCGTCACCATGGGCATCGGCAGCACGCTCAAGCGCGACTGCATCATCGTGCGCGTGGAGACCTCGGAGGGCATCACCGGCTACGGCGAGGCGCATCCCGGCCGCAGCCCCGGCGCCATCGTGAGCCTGATCCACAACACGCTGCAGCCGCTGCTGGTGGGCATGAACGCCACCGACGTGGTGGGCGCCTGGCAGCGGGTGCACCGCATGCAGCTGTCCAGCCACGGGCTGGGCGCCGGCACCTGCCTGGCGCTGTCGGGCATCGACATGGCGCTGTGGGACATCCGCGGCAAGGCCGCCAAGATGCCGCTGTACGAGTTGCTCGGCGGCTCGCACCGCCGCATTCCGGCCTACGCGGGCGGCATCGCGCTGGGCTACCAGAGCCCGGAATCGCTGGCCCAAGAAGCGCAGTCCTATGTGGCGCAGGGCTACAAGGCCGTCAAGCTGCGCATCGGCGACACCGTCAAGAACGACGTCGCGCGCCTGCGCAAGGTGCGCGCGGTGCTCGGCGACGACATCGACATCCTCACCGATGCCAACACCGCCTACACCATCGCCGACGTGCGTCGCGTGATGCCCGTGCTGGCCGAGATCCAGGCGGGCTGGCTGGAGGAGCCCTTCGCCTGCAACGACTTCGCCTCGTACCGCGAAGCCGCCAAGATCTCGCCGCTGGTGCCCATTGCGGCCGGCGAGAACCACTTCACCCGTTTCGAGTTCGGCCAGATGCTCGACGCGCGCGCCGTGCAGGTGTGGCAGCCCGACCTGTCGAAGAGCGGTGGCATCACCGAAGGCGTGCGCATCGCGGCCATGGCCTCGGCCTACCGCATTCCGCTGCATGCCCACAGCTCGGCCACCGGGCTCAACCATGCGGCCACGCTGCACTTCCTAGCGGCCACCGAGAACGCCGGCTACTTCGAGGCTTGTGTGTCGCACTTCAACCCCTTCCGCGACATGTTCGGCAGCACCTTCCAGATCGGCGACGACGGCTGCGTCGAACCGCCGCGCGGCCACGGCATCGGCATCGAGGTAGACGAGTCGATCTTCGACAAGTACCCCATGGTCGACGGCCCGGGCTATGTCGTGAAGTTCTGACCCACGCCGCAGCCGCCACCCCGCCCGCCGGTGCGCAACCGGCATCACGACAACGACGACGAACAACGGAGACAAGCCATGCAATTCGACAAGCGCCAACTGCTGCGGGCCATGGCCGCAGCCCCCCTGACCCTGGCCGTGGGCCACGCCTGGGCCAACGACGACTACCCGAGCAAGCCCACGCGGATCATCGTGCCGTACACGCCGGGCGGCTTCAACGACACGCTCGCGCGCACCGTGAGCGACCGCCTCAATCGCACCTGGAAGCAGTCGGTGGTGGTGGACAACCGCCCGGGCGGCAACACCGTGCTGGGCAACAACCTGGCCGCCAAGTCGCCGGCGGACGGCTACACCATCCTCATCACGCCCCTTCCCTTCTCGGCCCTGCCCGCGCTGTACGGCAACAAGCTGCCCTACAACGCCACGGCCGACTTCCAGCCGCTGGTGTGGGCCGGCTCCACGCAGAACGCGCTGGTCGTGCGGCCCGACCTGCAGGGCGTGACCAACGTGCGCGAACTCATCGCCTACGCCAAGAAGAACCCCGGCAAGCTCAACTACGGCTCCACCGGCTCGGGCTCGTCCAACCATCTGTCGATGGAGCTCTTCATGAGCATGACGGGCACGAAGATGACCCACGTGCCCTACAAGGGCAGCGCCCCGGCGGTGATGGCCATGCTGGGCGGCGAGATCGACGTGCTGTTCGACAACGTGCCCAACCTGATGCAGCAGATCAAGGCCGGCAAGCTCAAGCCCATCGGCGTGACCGGCGCCAGCCGCGCGGCGCTGCTGCCCGAGGTGCCCACGGTGCAGGAGGCCGGCGTGCCCGGCTACGAAGTGATCGTGTGGTTCGGCATGCAGATGCCGGCGGGCGTGCCCAAGCCCATCGTCGAGCGCGCCAACCGCGACATCGTGGCCGTGCTGAAGGACCCGGAGGTGGTCAAGCTGTTCCGCGACCAGGGCGTCGAGGTGGTCGCCAGCACGCCCGAGGCCTTCGGCGAGCTGCTGGCCAAGGAGATTCCCAAGTGGACCAAGGTGGTGACTGACGCCGGCGTCAAGCTGGAGTGAGCAAACGGGCGGGCGGGCGCGCACGAAACATGCTGGCGGTCAGCCCGCCCGTCGCACAATCGAACGCCATGCCCGCCAGCCTCAGCCCGCTGCCTCCGGCGCCTGCCGGTCAACCCTTCACCCGCGAGAGCCTGTTCGACGGCTCCGTGATGGCCGCCCTGAAGGCCTGCGCCCCGCCCGACGTGCGGCTGCGCACCCAGGAAGAGCTGGACGCCTGCCTGGACGCCACCCTGGCGAGCCACGACCCGGCCGACGACCTCTACCTCTTCGGCTACGGCTCGCTGATGTGGAACCCCGCCATCCACCACATCGACGCCGCGCCCGCCCTGGTGCGCGGCTGGGGCCGGCGCTTCTGCCTGTGGCTGTACATGGCCCGCGGCTCCGTCGAACACCCCGGCCTGATGCTGGCCCTGGACCGCGGCGGCGCCTGCCGCGGCATCGCCCTGCGCATCGCGGCCGAGCAGGTGCGCAGCGAGCTGCAGTTGGTGTGGCGGCGGGAGATGCTGTCGGGGGCCTATGCCGCGCGCTGGGTGACGGCCGAGTGCCAGGGGGAGCGGCGGCGGATGCTGACCTTTGTCGCGAACCGGGCGCATCCGCGGTATGCGGGGCGGATGGAGCCGGGGGAGGTGGCGCGGTATATCGCCAGTGGGCGGGGAGCTTTGGGGACCTGCAGGGATTACTTTCAGCACACGGTCGATGCGTTGGCTAGCCTCGGCATGCATGACTTAGAAATCCAGCGGGTCGCGATGGAACTCAGCACTCCGCTCACTACGGCCACTTCTGCATAAGCCTCGGGCTGATCCTGCACCCACGTCGTCTTTCAATTTTTGCCTGTAGTCGGTGAAGTTAAAGTGGCTCGGGCGCGCAACCCGGCTCTTAATCCGAGGACCGACGCCGTGTAACCATACATAGTCCACCTTGGCAGTTGCGCTGTCAGCCGCGGCAGGGGACTATTAGGCACTTGGAGAATTCGACTTGGCGGTAACTGACTGCACAGGATTCAATCCAGAACGCGCTCGGGGCAATATGAGATCGCCACGTGATGAGGGCGTCGGCGGTCAGTGGATGTAATCGGGATGCAAGACCCTGCCTCTAGCAGAGATAGCCAGCGCTGCCAATACTGCATTCCCTTGCCAGGGTCTGCTGCACTAGCCTATTTGCTCTACTTGCGCTACAGAAACAGCTGGATTTTTGGTTAGACTCCTCAGCATCTAGCAGTTCGGAGGACGAAATGGCAACTACTTACGGCGGAGTCTCAGGCACATCAAGCTCAGACCCGCGGAAAGAGCTACTTCAAGCCGTCGATTCCGTAGCAAAGCGCGGCGGCATCCCTCGTGATAAAGCAATTACCGCTTGGTATGCATCTACGCTGCTCGGCATTGATGAAGATGAAGCGATCGACGCTGCATCAGTAGACGGGCCAGAAGATGGCGGCTGCGACTTTATTTATATTGATGAGGATCAAGAGACTGTTTATGTCTTGCAGGGCTACGTTTCTGACCGGCCAGAAAGAACAGCTGGCATAAAAAAGTGGAACGCCCTGCTAGCAGCAGTTTCAAGTATCAAAGACCCAGTATCGTTCAAGCACAGCGGCCGACAAGATATTTTCGAGCGTCTAAGTGAAGTCGACGTTAAATCTTTTTCTCTAGTTTTTGGTTTAGTTACGCTAGCATCTAAATCTGATCAAATCGCTCGCCATCTTGAGTCCACCACACGGTCTAGAGTTTACAACGATTCAAATTTTTTCTATGAATATCAGGAGTCACTATACGATAAATTTGTTGTCGCGCGAGCGGCAGATCGAAATGTCGGTCGTGACACTATAACCTTCAATGGTCCAGTAGTAGACGTCAAAGGGGAATTTGGCCACGCAATAGTTGGGGCAGTTCCGGCTTCAGAACTAGTACGACTGCATGCCAAATATAAGAACCAACTCTTCGAAGGCAATGTGCGCCTGTTTATTGGTCAAAGAAAAGGAGGCATTAACGAAAAAATAGTTGAGACTGCCAGGGAACGCCCGGGCGAATTTTGGGCCCTGAATAATGGGATCACCATTGTGGCAGATGATTTTGAAAGCGAAACTTCTACGAGATACGCTATTACAAGATTCTCAATTGTTAACGGCTGCCAGACCACCGTAAGTTTATCCAAGGCAATCGAAGGTTCCACTGATGCCGGAAAATCTCAAGTCCTTGTCAGAATTGTCGGTGCGAAAAAGGCATTATTAACTGATATTGTTAGGTATAACAATACTCAGAACCCGGTAAAACTTGCCGCCGTACGTCTTTTAGACCCAATACAAGAAAGTCTTCGTACTGCATTAGCGACAATTGACTATTTATACGCCCCAAAGCAGGAAGGGGCGAAAACGGTAAAAAATTCCAAACGCATCGAACTCGACAGAATTACACAATATCTGGCTGCGATGTCGGATGAAACAATATTAGAAGCGGTCGCAAAAAAGGCAGAACTTTTCGATCGCTCATATAAGAGCATATTCCCACGAAGCCTGAAGCCGGAGCGGGTTTTGCTTGCTTGGTTAATAGCTCAAGAGATCGAGGCCGAGCGCTCTCACATGCTGTCGGCAACAGAGGCAAAAGATGATCCGGTAATGCGTGCAATACTGGGAATACACGGCACACCTTGGGGCATATATGTCGCTAATGTGCTTATCGAGAACTCCGGGTCTGACATGAGCAAGTTAACGCTGAAGAGGATGACGTCACCGGACTTTAAATCGGCGCTCGCCAAATATGCGCGAAAGGCAATCGAACTTTACGCCGAGATCGCAATCAATATAATTAGCACAGATGATGGCTCATCGAATGCAAGAAATGAACTGCGCGTGAAACCATTTTTGGATAAATTGAAGCGAAATCTCTCCCTAAAAATGACGCGATTTAGTGCATGGAAGCTACCTAAACTAAATTTGGTCAATACCTAACGCTGACCCCTGTTTTCTAAGAATTATCTTACAACGGAGGGGAACGTTAATGCAACTTGAACAAACAATCAAACCACTCAACGTTGCCGCTGCGACGATACTGATACAGCTACTTTTTATTTCTCTCCTTGCTGTAGCTGCATCACTTCATGACCGCAGGTCAAATTATTCGGCTGGGATGAGCGATAGGTTTTCTGGTTTAGCCGCCCGCGGCCTTCGTCGATCACCGCTCCTTTTCATCGCCTTATTTTCTCTTGCGACATTGTTGGTGTCGGAGGAACTTTACTCAATCTGGAGCCCGATTTTTCAGGGCGTTGGAATCAATACTGTATCGGCTACCACTTCGATCGCCTTGGTATTTTTTTAGATATACTCTTGGTGAGTTATTTGATACTTTGCTCCGGCGGTAGTCGACAAAGCCCATTTGTATCCGCTCTTTTCACACTCCCAGCGCTTGCAATATTTCTCAGGCTTCCACCGTCGTTATTTATCGCAATGACCTTTGCCACTGCGATAATTTATATTATTCTGTTCTTACCCCAGCTTCCGACCCCGAACGGCGCCGGGACGGCAACGATATTCGTCAACATTTCTTGTCTCGCTCTCTCTATTTTCACCGGCTACATTACCCGTCCAGTTCCGCTTGCCGAACTCAGCAAATCATCTGCGGTGCAACTAGGGCCTTCGACCACCAAGGCCTTTGAACGTACTTCAGCATGGCGCATAGATTGGTGTGGAGAGCATCTTGATAGCCTCACACCTCAAAATGCGGCTGAATCTCCCGAATCCGCTTGATCGCCACCCCCGCCGCCGCGGTGCGGGTCTCCACGCCTAACTTCACATACACCCGCTCCAGGTGCTTCTTGGCGGTGGCTGGGCTGGCGCCCAGGATCTCGCCGATGTCCTTGTTGGTCTTGCCCTTGACCACCCAGTACAGCACCTCGGCCTCGCGGGCGGTGAGCTTCAGGGCCAGGCTCATGGCCTCGATCACCGCCGTATCGGACAGCTCCCGGATGATGATGAGCCAGTCGCCCGCGCCGGGCACCGTCGCGCTGGCGGTGCCGTCCGCGTCGCCGGTCTGGCGGTGCACGCGCAGTTGCAGGCGGCTGGCGGCCTGCTGGCCAATCTCCAGGGGCGGAGGTTCGGCGCCGGCCTGCTGGGCCTGGGGCAGGTGGCGCTGCAGCCAGGCCACGATGGCGGCGGGCGTGGCGGGCGCCTCGGTGCCGCAGTAGCGCATCAGCAGTTCGCGCGCCAAGGAGGTCTGCCAGATCAGCCGCCCCTCGGGCATGCGCACGGTGATGCTGGCGTAGCCGAAGGCGTCCAGGGCGTTGCGGGCCTGGCCGGCCTGCTGGGCCTGCTGGCGCGCGCGGCGGGCGCCCTGCAGGTGCACGTTCATGCGGGCCAGCACTTCCTTGGGCTTGATGGGCTTGGTGACGTAGTCCACGCCGCCCGACTCCAGCGCCGCGACCAGGTGCTCGGTCTCGGTCAGGCCGGTCATGAAGACGATGGGGATGTCGGCCGTGGCCGCATCGGCCTTGAGGCGGCGTGCCACCTCGAAGCCGTCCATGCCCGGCATCATGGCGTCGAGCAGCACGATGTCCGGATGGGCCTGCGCCGCACGGGCCAGCGCGGTGGGGCCGTCGGTGGCCACGAGCACGGTGTAGCCCGATTCGTCCAGCGCGTCGTGCAGCACGGCCAGGTTGTCGGGCACGTCGTCGACCACCAGCACGAGGTCGCCGCGGGCGGTGTTCTCGCGCAGGCTGGCGGCCAGGGGGGAGATGGCGGGCGCGGAGGCGCTGCCGCCGTCGGAGAGGTCGTCGATGCCGATGCCGTTCATGGTCTCAGGAAGCTTCCAGCGCTTCGGCCAGGGCGCGGCCCATGTCGTCGAAGCGGAACTGCCGCGCCAGCGTGCGCTGCTGCGCCGTCCAGGCCGCGCATTCGGGCTGGGCGGCGTCGATGTCGTCGAGCTTGGTCATGATCCCGCGAAGGTAGCCGAGTTGGACGGCCTCTTCCAGGGCGCGCAGGCGCCCGGGCGCCGGGGCGACGATGGCGGCCGGCACGGCGGGCTGCGCCGCGGCGGCCGTGGCCGGGTCGGCCGTCCAGCGCAGGTCGAGCCGGCGGCCGATCCAGTCGAGCAGCTCGCTGTGGCGCACCGGCTTGACGAAGAAGTCCTCGGGCGTGATGCCGACGTCGTTCTCCAGGCGCTTGTCGAAGGCGTTGGCCGAGACGATGGCGAACTGGGCGTCATGGCCGGCGCCGCGCCCGGCCGCCAGCAGTGCACGCGCGCGCCGGATGGTCTCCCAGCCGTCGATGCCCGGCATGGCCAGGTCCACGAAGACGGCGTGCGGCCGGTAGCCGGCGGCCAGCAGGTCGAGCGCGTCGTGGCCGCTGGCGGCGGTGCGCAGCTCGAAGCCCAGGGGCTGCAGCAGGTGCACCAGCAGGTCGCGGTCGGCCTCTTCGTTGTCGATCACCAGCAGCTGGCGGCGCGGGCCTTCGTAGCCACGGCGCGGCGTCGGCAGCTCGGTCGCCGGTCCCGCCGCCAGGCTGGTGCTGCCGATGGCGGCGCCGTGGCCCAGCGTGCCGGCCATGGCCTCGTGCACCCGCGGCAGGAACAGCCGCACGCGGAACAGCGCACCCTGCCCCGGCGTGCTGCTGACCTTCATCTCGCCGCCCATCAGGTCGGTGAGCATCTTGGCCATGGTCAGGCCCAGGCCGGCGCCGGGGGCGCTGCCGCGGGAATCGCCGCGGGCGAAGGGCTCGAAGATGCGGTCCATCTCGTCCGCGCTCAGGCCAGGGCCGGTGTCTTCCACCTCCAGCGTGGCGAACTCGCGGGCATAGGCGGCGCGCAGCGTGACCTGGCCCCGGGCCGTGAACTTGATGGCGTTGCCCAGCAGGTTGATGAGGATCTGCCGCACGCGGCGCTCGTCCGCGCGCACCACGGCCGGCAACTGCGCGGCCGGCTCGAAGACGAAGCGCAGGCCCTTGTCCGCGGCCTGCAGCTCGAACATGTCGGCCAGCGACTGCAGCATGTCGCCGAAGGCCATGGGCCGGGCCTGCAGCGTGAGCTTGCCGGCCTCGATGTGGGCCAGGTCGAGCGTGCCCTCGATGAGCGAGAGCAGGTGCTCGCCGCCGCGCTTGATGACGGCCACGGCCTGCTGGCGGTGCGGCGGCACCGACGGGTCCTGCCCCATCAGCTGCGCGTAGCCCAGGATGCTGTTGAGCGGCGTGCGCAGCTCGTGGCTGATGGCGCTGATGTAGCGGCTCTTGGCCTGGTTGGCGGCCTCGGCGGTCTGGCGCGCCTCGTCGGCGGCCTGGCGCGAGGCCTGCAGGGCACGGTCGGTCTGGCGGTGCAGCTCGATCTCGCGCATCAGCAGGCGGGTCTGGCGGTTCGATTCCTCCTGCGCCACCTTGCGGCTCTGGTGCGCCAGCACCAGCCACCAGGCCACGATGCCGGCGATGAGCAGCAGCGCCATGTAGGCCTTGAGAAAGCCCGAGCCCAGGGCCTGCGCGGCCTCGCTGCCGGCGGCCCGACCCGCGGCCACCGAGGGCGCGCCGCCGCTGTCGATCCAGTCGCCGATGCCGCGCAGCTCCTGCTGGTAGAGCACGCCGAAGACGGCGGCCAGCAGCGGCACCACGATCAGCATCAGCATGAGGAAGTGGCCCAGGCCCGTGTCGAGGTAGGGCCACACGCGCCGGGGCAGCAGCCAGCGCAGCACGGCCGACCACTGCGCCGACAGGCCCGCATGCGGCTTGCACAGGTCGCCGCAGCGGGCGTCGAGGGTGCAGCACAGCGAGCAGATGTCGCCCTGGTAGGCCGGGCAATGGGCCATGTCGGGGCCTTCGTACTCGCGCTCGCAGATGACGCAGCGGCGGGGGGCCAGGCGCTGGTAGGTGGCTTCGGGGGCGACCCAGTGGATGCGATGGGCCCGCTGCCGCGACGCCGATGGCTGTTGCGCCTTCCCCCGCTGGGGGAAGGCGGGGATGGGGGCCACTGCGCCCAGTGATGAGCGCTGCGCCTGAGCTGGCCCCCACCCCTGCCCACCCCCAGGGGGGGAGGGGGGAACAGCCTTGGCGCCGCTGGAGGGAGCGGGCGCAGCGGCGGCAGGCGCCCCCGGATGCCGCGCCAGGTAGAAGCGCCCGCCCGTGGCCCAGGCGATCAGCGGCGAGGCGACCAGCGCCGTGCCCAGCGCGATCACGGCCGAGAAGGCCTGCGCCATCGGCCCGAACACGCCCAGGTGCGCCGTGATCGACACGCCCGAGGCCAGCACCATGGCGCCCACGCCCACCGGGTTGATGTCCCACAGGTAGGCCCGCTTGAACTCGATGCCCGGCGGCGACAGGCCCAGCGGCTTGTTGATGACCAGGTCGGCCACCACGGCCATCATCCAGGCGATGGCGATGTTGGCGTACAGGCCCAGCACGTCGCCCAGGGCCTCGAAGACGTTCATCTCCATCAGCATGAAGGCGATCAAGGCGTTGAACACCACCCACACCACCCGGCCCGGGTGGCTGTGCGTCACGCGCGAGAAGAAGTTGCTCCAGGCCAGCGAGCCGGCATAGGCATTGGTGACGTTGATCTTGAGCTGCGAGATGACCACGAACAGCGCCGTGGCCGCCACCGCCCAGCCGTACTGCGGAAAGACGTATTCGTAGGCGGCCAGGTACATCTGGTTCGGGTCCACCGCCCGCTCGGTGGGCACCATGTGGGTGATGGCCAGGTAGGCCAGCAGGGCGCCGCCCAGCATCTTGGCCACGCCCAGCACCACCCAGCCCGGGCCGCCGGCCACCACGGCCGCCCACCACCGCCCGCGGTTGGCGGCGGTGCGCGCCGGCATGAAGCGCAGGTAGTCGGCCTGCTCCCCCATCTGGGTGATGAGGGCGATGCCCACGGTCAATGCGGCACCAAATCCGTGCAATCCAAAGCTGGAAGCGCCACCACGATCACCACCATAGTGCGTGATGCCCGAAAATGCACCAGGATCGCGCGCCAGCACGAAGGCGAAGGGCACCACGAGCATGAGCAGCCAGATGGCCTGCGTCCAGACCTGCAGGCGGCTGATGGCCGAGACGCCGTGCGTCACCAGCGGAATCACCACCAGCGCGCACACCAGGTAGCCCCAGGCCGGCGGAATGCCCAGCGCCAGCTCCAGCGCATAGGCCATGACCGCGGCTTCGAGCGCGAAGAAGATGAAGGTGAAGCTCGCGTAGATCAGCGAAGTGATGGTCGAGCCGATGTAGCCGAAGCCGGCGCCGCGGGTCAGCAGGTCCATGTCCACGCCGTAGCGGGCCGCATAGGCGCTGATCGGCAGGCCGGCCAGGAAGATGATGAGCCCCGTCGCCACGATGGCCCAGAAGGCATTGGCAAAGCCGAACTGCACCAGCAGCGTGGCGCCCACGGCCTCCAGGATCAGGAAGGAGGCGGCGCCGAAGGCCGTGTTGGCCACCCGCCATTCGGACCACTTGCGAAAGCGCTGCGGCGTGAAGCGCAGGGCGTAGTCCTCCAGCGTCTCGCTGCCGACCCAGCTGTTGTAGTCGCGGCGGACCTTGACGATGCGCTGGGGCGCGTCGTCGGCGTCGGGCGCGGCGGGCAGGGGTGAGGCGTCGGCGTTCACAGGCGGCAGAGTGCAGCTTTCATGCCGAGCAAGGCACGACTGTTGCAACGCGTTGACGCTGCCTATCATGCGGCGCCCGGCCCTTCCTGCCGGCATGCGGCCGCCCGTCGCCGCACGGACACCAGAGCAAAGCGAACCATGGAACTCACGCCCAGAGAAAAAGACAAGCTGCTGATCTTCACCGCCGCCCTGCTGGCGGAGCGGCGCAAGGGCCGCGGCTTGAAGCTCAACTACCCCGAAGCCGTCGCGCTGATCTCGGCGGCCGTGATGGAAGGCGCCCGCGACGGCAAGACGGTGGCCCAGCTCATGAGCGAAGGCCGCGAGGTGCTGACCCGCGCCGACGTGATGGAAGGCGTGCCCGAGATGATCCCGGACATCCAGGTCGAGGCCACCTTCCCCGACGGCACCAAGCTCGTGACGGTGCACCAGCCCATCGAATGAGCCCCCGGCCCGCCCTGCACTGCCCGGCCCGACCCGCTCTTCTTCCCCGATTCCTCCGAAAGACGCCCATGCGCACTGCCCGCCCCCTGCTCCTTCGCATTGCCACCGCCCTGGCCGCCACGGCCGCCCTGCCCGCGCTGGCCCACACCGGCGCCGATGCCGGCGCGCACCACGGCTTCGTCGCCGGCTTCGTGCATCCGCTGACCGGCCTGGACCACCTGGCCGCCATGGTGGCCGTGGGCCTGTGGAGCGCCCTGGCCGCCAACAGCCGCCGCGAGCTGCTGGCCGCGCCCATCGGCTTTGCCGGCATGCTGCTGGCCGGCGCGCTGGCAGGCCTGGCTGGCCTCTCGCTGCCGGCGGTGGAGCCCATGATCGCCGCCTCGCTGCTGGTGCTGGGCCTGCTGGTGGCCACGCAGCGCCGCCTGCCGGCACCGGCCGCCGCCGCGCTGGTGGGCGTGTTCGCCGTGTTCCACGGCATCGCCCATGGCCGCGAGCTGGCCGAGCACGGCGGCGCCGTCGCCACGCTGGCCGGCATGCTGCTGGCCACCGTCGGCCTGCATGCCGCGGGCATCGGCCTGGGCCTGGCGCTGCGCCATGCCACCCGCTGGCTGCCGCGCATCGCCGGTGCCGCCGTCGGCCTGTTCGGCCTGGCCCTGCTGGGCGGCGTCGCCTGATCGAAAGGGCACACCCATGATCCCGGGCGAACTGCTCATCGACGCGGGCGACCACGACCTCAACCCCGGTCGCCGCACGCTCACCGTCGTCGTCAAGAACGGCTCGGACCGGCCGATCCAGGTCGGCTCCCACTACCACTTCGCCGAAACCAACGGCGCCCTCGACTTCGACCGCGAGGCCGCGCGCGGCATGCGGCTGAACATCGCCTCGGGCACCGCCGTGCGCTTCGAGCCCGGCCAGCAGCGCACCGTTGAGCTGGTCGACTTCGCGGGCGACCGCATCGTCTACGGCTTCCGCGGCCTGGTGCAAGGAAAACTCTGATGGCCCACATTTCGCGCCGCGCCTACGCGGAAATCTTCGGCCCCACCGTCGGCGACCGCGTGCGCCTGGCCGACACCGGCCTCGTGATCGAGGTCGAGCAGGACTACACGCTGCGTGCCGGCGGCTACGGCGAAGAAGTCAAGTTCGGCGGCGGCAAGACCATCCGCGACGGCATGGCCCAGAGCCAGCGCACGCGCGCCGAAGGCGCCGTCGACACGGTGCTGACCAATGCGCTCATCCTCGACCACTGGGGCATCGTCAAGGCCGACATCGGCCTCAAGGACGGCCGCATCGCCGCCATCGGCAAGGCCGGCAACCCCGACACCCAGCCGGGCGTGGACATCGTCATCGGCCCGGGCACCGAGGTCATCAGCTGCGAAGGCAACATCGTCACCGCGGGCGGCATCGACAGCCACATCCACTTCATCTGCCCGCAGCAGATCGAAGAGGCGCTGGCCAGCGGCGTGACCACCATGCTCGGCGGCGGCACCGGCCCGGCCACCGGCACCTTCGCCACCACCTGCACGCCCGGCCCCTGGCACATCGAGCGCATGCTGCAGGCGGCCGACGCCTTTCCGATGAACCTGGGCTTCCTGGGCAAGGGCAACGCCAGCCGCACCGGCCCGCTGCACGAGCAGATCGAGGCCGGCGTCATCGGCCTGAAGCTGCACGAGGACTGGGGCACCACGCCCTCGGCCATCGACCACTGCCTGGAGGTGGCCGAGGCCACCGACACGCAGGTGGCCATCCATTCGGACACGCTCAACGAGTCGGGCTTCGTCGAGGACACCATCGCCGCCACCAAGGGCCGCGCGCTGTGCGCCTTCCACACCGAGGGTGCGGGCGGCGGCCATGCGCCGGACATCCTGCGCGTGGTGGGCGAGGCCAACTTTTTGCCCTCGTCCACCAACCCCACCATGCCGTACACGCAGAACACGCTGGACGAGCACGTGGACATGCTGATGGTGTGCCACCACCTGGACGCCGCCATCGCCGAGGACCTGGCCTTTGCAGAATCGCGCATCCGCAAGGAAACCATCGCGGCCGAGGACATCCTGCACGACATGGGCGCCATCAGCATGATGAGCAGCGACTCGCAGGCCATGGGCCGCGTGGGCGAGGTCATCATCCGCACCTGGCAGACGGCGCACAAGATGAAGGCGCAGCGCGGCAGCCTGCCCGAGGACAGCGCGCGCAACGACAACTTCCGCGCCAAGCGCTACGTCGCCAAGTACACGATCAACCCGGCCATCTCGCACGGCATCAGCCACGAGGTGGGCAGCCTCGAACTGGGCAAGTGGGCCGACATCGTGATCTGGAAGCCGGCCTTCTTCGGCGTGAAGCCCTTCTGCATCATCAAGGGAGGCAGCATCGCCATGGCGGCGATGGGCGACCCCAACGCCAGCATCCCGACGCCGCAGCCGGTGCACTACCGGCCCATGTTCGGCGCCTTCGGCGGCAACCTGGCCAGGAGCAGCCT
Source organism: Pseudacidovorax sp. NFM-22 (assembly GCF_021401245.1). Taxonomy (GTDB): domain Bacteria; phylum Pseudomonadota; class Gammaproteobacteria; order Burkholderiales; family Burkholderiaceae_C; genus Xenophilus. The sequence continues at coordinate 344,675 of NZ_JACBFY010000006.1, read as the reverse complement.
GACCTTCGTATCGCAGGCCGCCTACGACGCCGACGTCGGCCGTCGCTACGGCCTGGCCAAGACGCTGGGCGTGGTCAAGAACATCCGCAACATCCGCAAGAAGGACTTGATCCACAACGGCCTGACGCCGGTGATGGAGATCGACCACCAGACCTACGCCGTACGCGCCGACGGCGTGCTGCTGACCTGCGAACCGGCCAAGGTGCTGCCGATGGCGCAGCGCTACTTCCTGTTCTGAAGAGAAGGCGCAGGCAAGGGGCCGCTCGGCGCCCTGCCCGCTTTCGGGGCCGGCCCAGCGCAGACCAGGCGCGGCCTCATGTCTGTGAGGTTTCGGCGGGCGCCTCGCTGCTGGGCGGCTTGAGCAGAAGCGAGCGACCCTCCCAGGTGTACTCCAGGGCCATGCCTGGCTCCAGATTCCAGCGTCCGATCATCTCCTGCGGCAGCGGCACGATCATTTCGCCGTTCACTTCGACAATGCGCGTTTCGTACACGTTCACTGCCTGTGTCCGTTGATCGGACGGCATTCTCCACACCACCATGCTCACCGCCAACAAACTCATGCCCCAGGGCCGCGGCCTCGCGCCCGTGCTAGTCAAGCGCGCCGCCACGATCGAACTCGACTGGGATGTGCGCCAGAAGAGCCGCTTCGACACCACCGACTCGCAGGGCCGGCGCATCGGCGTCTTTCTGCCGCGCGGCACGGCCGTGCGCGGCGGCGACATCCTGGTGGTGGAAGACGGCTCGCTGGTGCGCGTGATCGCGGCGCCGCAGACGGTGCTGCGCATCACCCATTGCACGGCCCACGGCACGCCCTTCGACCTGGTGCGCGCCGCCTACCACCTGGGCAACCGCCATGTGCCCATCGAGCTGCAGCCCGACCACCTCAAGATCGAGCCCGACCATGTGCTGGCCGACATGCTGCGCGCCATGCACCTGATCGTGAACGAGGTGCAAGAAAGCTTCGAGCCCGAGGGCGGCGCCTATGGCGGGCATGTGACCAACGATGGGCATTCGCACCATCACCATGGGCATGCGCACGGGGGTGGGCACGACCACGACCACGACCATGCGCATGCGCACGGCGGTCATGACCATGACCATGACCATGACCACGAGCACGGCCAAGGCCACGACCACGGCAAGGCACAGGGCGGCCATGTGCATGGGCCCGGTTGCGGCCATGACCATTCGCACTGAGGCGCACGTGCGCCGCAGCCAGCCCCCGTTCGCGCCCCTCTCCCCTCGTGGGAGAGGGGTTGGGGAGAGGGGGCGGCCCGCGCCCCACCCACGCAGCCCCCTCGTGCGGGCCGCCCCCTCTCCCCGGCCCTCTCCCACGAGGGGAGAGGGAGAAACAGCCAACGGCGCTGGGCCTTCGAAGCAGGCCATCGTCACGCCATGATGCCGCTCGCCCCACACAGCCTTCTGCAACTGATCTGGCTCGCCTCGCCCGCGCTGCCCGTGGGTGGCTTCTCGTATTCCGAAGGGCTCGAGGCCGCCATCGAATGGGCCGGCGTCAAGGACGAGGCCACCGCGGCCGATTGGCTGGCAGGCCAGCTGCACCTGAGCCTCGCGCGCGGCGACCTGTCGGTGGTGGCCCAGGCCATCGCCGCCTGGTCGGCGGGCGACCTGGCCCGCGTGCAGTCGCTCAACGACTGGGTGAGGCAGACGCGCGAATCCGCCGAGTTCCTGCTGCAGACCGAGCAGATGGGCCGCTCCTTCGTCGAATGGCTCAAGCTGCACCATGCCGATGCCGCCGCCTGCTTCGCCGAGCTGCCGCCCACCTACCCCGTGGCCTTCGCCTTCGCGGCCGCGCGCGCGGGTGCCAGCGCCCAGGACGGCTGTCTGGCCTTCGCCTTCGGCTGGGCCGAGAACATGAGCGCCGCCGCCATCAAGGCCGTGCCGCTGGGCCAGAGCGCCGGCCAGCGCATCCTGGCGCGGCTGGCGAAGGAGATCCCCGCCGCGGTCGAGGCCGCGATGGTCCTGCCCGACGAACGGCGCCAGTCCTTCTCGCCCATGCTGGCCATCCTGTCGGCGCGGCACGAGACGCAGTATTCACGGCTGTTCCGCAGCTAGGCCCGACGGCCCTTCCCCACCTTCACGCAACAAGACCATGACCGCCCTGCACCACGTTCCGAACCGCACCAAGAAACTGCCGCCCCTGCGCGTGGGCATCGGCGGCCCGGTGGGCTCGGGCAAGACCACCCTGCTGGAGATGCTCTGCAAGGCGATGCGCGCGCAGTACGACCTGATCGCCATCACCAACGACATCTACACCAAGGAAGACCAGCGCCTGCTCACCGTGGCCGGCGCGCTGCCGGCCGAGCGCATCCTGGGCGTGGAGACGGGCGGCTGCCCGCACACCGCCATCCGCGAGGACGCCTCCATCAACCTCGAGGCCATCGACCGCATGCTGGGCGACTTTCCCGATGCCGACGTGGTGTTCGTGGAAAGCGGCGGCGACAACCTGGCCGCCACCTTCAGCCCCGAGCTGTCGGACCTGACCATCTACGTGATCGACGTGGCCGCCGGCGAGAAGATCCCGCGCAAGGGCGGCCCCGGCATCACCAAGAGCGACCTGTTCGTCATCAACAAGACCGACCTGGCGCCGCACGTGGGCGCCGACCTGGGCGTGATGGAAGCGGACACGGTGCGCATGCGCAAGGGCAAGCCCTTCGTGATGACCAACCTCAAGACGCAGGACGGCTTGGCCCAGGTGGTGCGCTTCATCGAGGAACGCGGGATGCTCGCTGCGGGTTGAGCAGGCGCGGACGCACCCGCATCAGCCCAGCACGCGCCGCACCCATTGCCCATAGCGGCGCACCTCGCGCGCGAGCGCGGCCTTCTCCGCGTCGGGCGCGGCCTGAAGGGCCATGGTGAACGCACCCAGCTGGAAGGCCGCATACAGCGGCAGGTACAGCGCCAGCAGTGTCGATTGCACGGCCATCCCGGCCGCCCGCAATCGCCCCATCAGCCAGTGCCGCTCACCGGCATCTAGCCCGAACTCCACCGTGGCACCGGCCACGTCCCACTCCAGCGGCTGGCTGCCCACCAGGTCATGGGCCACGGCATGGTCCACCGCATCGGTCTTGCGCAGCGTGCGGCCGTCCCACAGCCATTCCCACGCATGCAGCCGGTTGTCGGTGAGCACGCGGCGCAACGGCATCGCCAGGGCGGCGGTCGGCAGTGCGCCGCGCCAGGCCTGCCAGGCGCGCGCGCCCTCGTCGCCCAGGCCCTTGGCGATGTTGTGGCCCGCCATGTCGAGCAGCACCTCGCGCGTGGCGCCGGCTGTGGCAGGTGCCGGCAGCCGTGTGCCGCGGAAGGCCAGGTACTCGGCCAGCCGCTCCAGCAGCAGGCCGCGGGTGGGCTGCTGCGCCGCCGGCCACAGCGGCAGCGGCGGTGCATGGGCCAGCCAGCGCTCGGCCGTGAAGCCATGCCACAAGCCTTGCACCGGCGGGCAGAAGCCATGCCGGGCCAGCAGGTGCCGCCGCGCGCAGGCCAGGCGGCTGCCACGGCCCAGGCCCGCAAAGCGCAGCAGCCAGTCGCCACCGTCAGCCGGCAGCAGGAACTTGAGCCGCTCCATGTGCACCTGCGCGGGCAGCGCCTCGGCCCCCTCGCCGTGCCAGGCCCGCCAGGCGCCGCCCGACAGGTCGATCATGTCGCCCTTCACCCCCTCCAGCCCCTTCACGCCCTGCAGTGGGTCGCGCACCCAGTCCAGCACACGGTGCGGCGGCATGGCGGCGGCGCCGGCCACGTCGTCGAAGCCCAGGTAGTGCACCGGCTGCTCGCGCCAGAGCTGGCGTGCCGGCGGGCTTGCCGCCGGACCCGGGCCATGGCCGTGAGAAGGAAAGAGATGCACCCGCGGCGGCGGCACGCCCGCGCGCCGCAGCGCCTCCACGCCGGCCAGGAAGCTGCTGCCCGACAGGCCCGGCCCCTCGTCGACCAGGGCGGCATCGGGGGCCCAGCCGGCCGGCGGCAAGGCACCGGCCTGGCGGTCGAACGGATGGCCCTGCGGCCGCAGTGTCTCGAAGCCCGGCGCACGCAGGCCGGCCGCCACCATGGCAGCGAGGCTGGTGCCGATGCTGCGCAGCCCCACCACGCGCGTGCGCTCGCCCGAGAGCGCGCCGGACTCGCGCACCTGCAGCGCCGCCATGCCGTGGCCCTCGGGGTAGAGCCCATAGAAGGCATAGCCCTCGCAGCGGTGCACGGTGATCCAGGCCGGCAGCGGCTGGCGGGCGCAGTCGCGCACGGCGTCCTCCACCGCGTCCTCATGGGCCAGCGCAAAGCCGTAGCACCAGCTGTGCAGACAGCAGCGCGCCAGGGCCAGCGTGAGCTGGGTGGCGCTGGCCACGCCCGGAGGCATGCCATGGGACATCGCCTCGTCGCCCACCGCATCGGCCACGCCCTGCAGCAGCTCACCGGCCTCGATCAGCGCCTCCACCAGCCGCGCATGCCGCACGATGCCCGGCGGCAATGCGCGTGCACGGCGCAGGCCGATGCACACGCGCGCCAGCTTGGCCCCGGAACGCTCCTTCCGCCGCCCGTCGCCGTAGACGATCATGGCCGGGCCGGGCGCCTCACCGGTCGGGGGCGCCGCGCGTCGCGGCGTCGGCCGTGCCGGTGCCCGTGCCGCCCATCAGGTGCGCATAGGCGATGCGCTGGCACTGCGCCATGGTGGGCACCGCGAAGGGCTCGGGCGCGACGTCGCGATGGCGTTCCATCCACGCGATCCAGCAGCCCAGTTGCGCGGGCGATGGCGAGACCACCGCGCGCCGCGACTTCATGTCCGCCAGCGCCTGCAGCGGCGGCATGCCACGCGCCACCAGCACGCACAGCGCCAGCGTGGCCGAACGGCCGATGCCCCACTGGCAGTGGATCAACAGGCGCTCGCCCGCATCGAGGCTGGCCTGGGCGAAGCGGATGCCGTGGTCCAGGTGCGCATCGCCCACGCTGCACATGTCGGGCGTGGGCAGGTGCAGCAGCCGCACGCCGTGCCGCGTGAGTGCTTCCTCGTCATCGCGGTCTTCCTCGCGCAGGTCGATCACGGCACGCACGCCATGGGTGCTCGCGAGCTCGGAATAGAAGCCGACCGGGACGTGGCCGCCCACGGCCAGTTGGGGCGTGATCCAGTCGAAATGAGGAGAAGGGCGCAGCGAATCCATGGCGCCGATCTTGGCGGGCGGGCCCATGCATGCGCAAGCACTGGCGACCCACAAGGTGGTCAGCTTTGTCCCACATGCGCGCCGCAGCCCCGTCCTAGCGTGGCCGGCGTACCGCCTTGCGGTGCAGCTTCTTCTCACCTCACCACACGCACAACAACATGAACATCACGGTCCTGGGAACGGGCTATGTGGGACTGGTCACTGCCACCTGCCTGGCCGAAGCCGGGCACCAGTTGCTGTGCTTCGACGTCGATGCCGGCAAGATCGAACGCCTCTCGCGCGGCGAGCCCTGCATCCACGAGAAGGGCCTGCCCGAGATGCTGGCGCGCAACCTGGCCGGTGGCCGGCTGCGCTTCACGCAGGACGAGGCCGAGGCGGTGCACCATGGCGACGTCGTCTTCATCGCGGTGGGCACGCCGCCCGACGAGAGCGGCGCCGCCGACCTGCAGTACGTGCTGGCCGCGGCCCGCGCCATCGGCCGGCACATGCGCAGCTGGAAGGTGGTGGTGCAGAAGTCCACCGTGCCGGTGGGCACCGCCCAGCGCGTGCGCGCCGCCGTGCTGGAGCAGCTGGAGGCCCGGCGCGAGAAGGGCGACGCGGCCGCGGGCAGCGCCATCGACCATGTGCCCTTTGCCATGGTGGCCAACCCCGAGTTCCTCAAGGAGGGCACGGCGGTGGACGACTTCATGCGGCCCGACCGCATCGTCATCGGCGTGGAGCCAGGCACGGCGGGCGAACGGGCCCTCGCCGCGATGCGCGAGATGTACGCGCCCTTCAACCGCCAGCGCGAGCGCATCCTGCCCATGGACCTGCGCGCGGCCGAGTTCACCAAGTACGCGGCCAACGCCATGCTGGCCACGCGCATCAGCTTCATGAACGAGCTGGCCAACCTGGCCGAGCGCGTGGGCGTGGACATCGAGCAGGTGCGCCGCGGCATCGGCGCCGATCCGCGCATCGGCTATGCCTTCCTCTACCCCGGCCTCGGCTATGGCGGCAGCTGCTTTCCTAAGGACGTGCGGGCGCTGCTGCGCACCGCCGCCGACCACGGCCAGCGCCTACGCATCCTCGAGGCCGTGGGCCAGGTCAACGAGGCGCAGAAGCAGATCCTGGTGGCCAAGGTGCTGCAGCGCTTCGGCCCCGACCTCACGGGCCGCAGCTTCGCGGTGTGGGGCCTCTCCTTCAAGCCCAACACCGACGACATGCGCGAGGCGCCCAGCCGCTGCGTGATCGTCGCGCTGCTGGCCCGCGGCGCCCGCGTGGTGGCCTACGACCCCGTGGCCACCGAGCAGGCCCGCCGCGCCATCGCCGAGGACCTGGCCGACCGGCCCGAGCTGCTGGCGCAGCTGCACTTCGCCGACGACCCGATGCAGGCGGCCAGCGGTGCCGATGCGCTGCTGGTGCTGACCGAATGGCGCATCTTCCGCAGCCTGAGCCTGAGCGCGCTCAAGGCCGCGCTGCGCCAGCCGCTGATCTTCGACGGCCGCAACCTGTACGAGCCCTCCATCCGCAGCGAAGGCTTCGACTACCTGGCCATCGGCCGCTGACCCGCCCGGCTCCACGCCACCTTCCATCGCCCCTCCTCCATGCCGCTGCCCGACGCCACGCCCTCGCGACCCGATCCGTCCCTTCGCATCCTCGTGACCGGCGGCGCCGGCTTCCTCGGCAGCCACCTGTGCGAGCGGCTGCTGCGCCAGGGCCACCGCGTGGTCTGCGCCGACGACTTCAGCACCGGCCGCCGCGCCAACATCGCGTGGGCGCTCGCACATCCGCGCTTCGAGCTCATGCAGCACGACGTGCGCGAGCCACTGCAGCTGGAGGTGGACCGCATCTTCAACCTGGCCTGTCCCGCCTCGCCGCCCGCCTACCAGGAGGACCCGGTGCGCACGCTGGAGACCAGCGTGCTGGGCGCGCGCCACCTGCTGGCCCTGGCCGGCCGCCAGGGCGCCCGCATCCTGCAGGCCTCCACCAGCGAGGTGTACGGCGATCCACAGGTGCATCCGCAGCCCGAGGCCTACTGGGGCCACGTCAATCCCATCGGCCCGCGCAGCTGCTACGACGAGGGCAAGCGCGCGGCCGAGACGCTGTTCATGGACCACCACCGCCATCGCGGCGTGGACGTGCGGATCGCCCGCATCTTCAACACCTACGGCCCGCGCATGCAGCCGGACGACGGGCGCGTCGTGTCCAACTTCATCGTGCAGGCCCTGCGCGGCGAGCCGATCACGCTGCATGGCGACGGCTCGCAGACGCGCAGCTTCTGCTACGTGGACGATCTGGTGGAAGGCCTGATGCGGCTGATGGACTGCGACGACTGCGGACCTGCGCCGGTCAACCTGGGCAACCCCGGCGAGTTCCGCGTGCGCGACCTGGCACTGCAGGTGCTGCAGCTCACGGGCTCGCACTCGCCGCTGGTGGAACGGCCCCTGCCCGTGGACGACCCGCTGCAGCGCAAGCCCGACATCGCCCGCGCGCAGGAGCTGCTGGGCTGGCAGCCGCAGGTGGCGCTGGCCGAAGGCCTGCAGCGCACCATCGGCCACTTCGCCCAGCGCCTGGGCCGCCCCGCGCCGGCCGGGGCGGCGTCCGATGCGCGAACCCTTCAGGCCGAGCCGGCGAGCCGCAGCGCGGGCGCGACGGCGCTCGGCCCGCTGCCCGCCATGCGCATGCCGGGCGCATAGCGCTTGACCATCCGGGCGCAGAACTCGGCGTACTCGCCCGCCTCCAGCGGCGGGCTGCTGTGGTGCGGCGCCACGCCGCGGTGCTCGGGCGTGAAGCAGAAGGTGATCGTCAGCTCGAACTCCTCCAGCGCCCGCATCTGCCGGTCGAACCAGGCATCGGCCCCGGGCCGGAAGCTGTCGGCCCAGCTCAGGCCCGTGCGCAGCCGCCGCACGCCCAGGCGGCGCAGCCAGCGCACCGCATCGTCCAGCCGGTGGTCCTCGAAGTGGAACCACTGGCAGATGCCGAACTCGGGCGTGTAGGCCGGAAAGATCGCGGCCGAGGGCTTGGGACTGCCGTCCTCGCGCAGCAGGCCCATGTGGAAGTGGCGGTAGTAGCTGGAGCCTTCCGCCTCGCGGTGGCGCGTGGTGGCGGGCCAGGCCCTGGGCAGGTCGTAGAGCGAATACCAGAAGATGCGCGGGCTGCGGCCCGCCAGCAGCTGCGCCGTGCGCGCCAGGCCGAAGGCCTGCACCTCTTCCGCGCCGAAGCTGGAGACGCCCACCTCGGTCACCCACACCGGCAGCGGCACCACGGCCTGGATCTCGGCCAGGCGCTCGGGCCAGGCATCCAGCGGCCAGTGGTTCCAGTCCAGCGGAAAGCCGTGCACGGCCACCGCGTCCAGGTCTTCCATCGTGCCCATGCCCACCAGGTGCGACATGAAGCCGGGGTCGATGGGCGAGATGCCGCCCAGCACGCGCGTGAGGGCCGGGTTCTCGGCCCGCACCGCGGGCGCGGCGGCGCGCACCATGGCCGAGAAGGCCCGCCACTGCGGGTCCAGCTCCAGGTCCCAGTGCGACTTGTTGTTGGGCTCGTTCCAGAACTTGACGGCTTCGATCACGGCTGCACGCCCTCCGGCTGGGCCGCGGGCGCCGCGGCATCGTCGGTGGCGAGGGCCGGCACATCGCCGCGCGCCGCGCCGCATCCGGCCGCCTGCCCGCGGATGAAGGCCTCGACCAGCTCGTGCGCCTCGTCGTCGGTGAACTGCTGCGGCGGCGACTTCATGAAGCAGGCCGCCGGCGCGATGAGCGCGCCGCCGATGCCACGGTCCAGCGCCAGGCGCGCGCAGCGCACGGCGTCGATCACCACACCGGCCGAGTTGGGCGAGTCCCACACCTCCAGCTTGACCTCGCAGGTCAGCGGCACGTTGCCGAAGGCCGTGCCCTCCATGCGGATGTGGCACCACTTGCGGTCTTCCAGCCAGGGCACATGGTCGCTGGGGCCCACATGCACGTTGCGGCCTTCCATGGGATTGCCCAGCTGGCTGGTCACCGCGCGGGTCTTGGAGATCTTCTTGGACACCAGCCGCTCGCGCTCGAGCATGTTGAGGAAGTCGGCATTGCCGCCGAAGTTCAGCTGGTAGGTGCGGTCCAGCCGCACGCCGCGCTTGCGGAACAGGTCGGTGAGCACGCGGTGCACGATGGTCGCGCCCACCTGCGACTTGATGTCGTCGCCGATGAGCGGCAGGCCCTTGGCCGCGAAGCGGGCCTGCCACAGCGGGTCGGAGGCCAGGAACACCGGCACGCAGTTGACGAAGGCACAGCCCGCATCCAGCGCCTGCTGGGCATACCAGCGCGTGGCCTGTTCCGATCCTACCGGCAGGTAGGAAACGACGACCTGCGTGCGCGTGTCGCGCAGCACCTGGGCCACGTCGGCCGGCTGGCCCGGGGCCACCGGCACCTCGTCGGCCAGGTAGGCGCCGATGCCGTCGGCCACCGGGCCGCGGTGCACGGGCACGCCCAGCCACGGCAGCTCGGCGAAGCGGATCGTGTTGTTGGGTGGCGCGGCCAGGGCCTCCGACAGGTCCAGCCCCACCTTGTGGGCGCTGACGTCGAAGGCCGCGCTGAATTCGATGTCCTGCGCCCGCCAGCCGCCCAGCACCGGATGCATGAGGCCGGGCACGAAGCCCGCGGGCTCGATGCCGCCATAGAACTGCACGCCCTGCACCAGCGACGAGGCGCAGTTGCCCGCGCCGACGATGGCGACGCGGATCTTCGAGTTGGGGTCCATTTGCGATGTGCCTGGTTGGTTGTGCGCGCTGCGCAATGCAAGCCGTCAGGGCGCGCACGGCGACCTGGGCTCGCGGCCAGATTAGCGCCGGCTTCTACCTGGCTGCGCGGGCTGCGGGGCGGTCCAGCGTCCCACCTACGGCACCCCGGAAGTTGGCCGACAAGGCCGCGCGCGCCCCCCGCTCCACGCTGGCTTTCGCAGTGGGGGCACGCACCCGGCCCGCCTGCCGCGGCGCCCTTCGGCGCCGTCGCCGTTTCCAGCGGGGCAAGACGACGAGAAAGGCCTTCATGCCCAAGAACGTGCTGATCACCGGCGGCGCCGGTTTCATCGGTTCCCACCTCGCGGACGAGCTGCTCGCCCGCGGCCACCATGTGCGGGTGCTCGACAGCCTCGTGCCGCAGGTGCATGGCGACGGCGGGGGACGGCCCGAGTACCTGGACGCCGCGGTGGAGCTGAGGGTGGGCGACGTGACCGACCCGCAGGCCGTGCGCGCGGCGCTGCAGGGCATCGACACCGTCTACCACTTCGCCGCCGCGGTGGGCGTGGGCCAGAGCATGTACGAGATCGCGCACTACACGCGCACCAACAACCTGGGCACCGCGGTGCTGCTGGAGGCGCTGATCGAGAAGCCGGTGGAGCAGCTCATCGTGGCCTCCAGCATGAGCCTGTACGGCGAAGGCCTGTACCGCGATGCCGACGGCCAGGTGCGCGACATGGGCGAGCGGCCCTTGGCGCAGTTGCGTGCCGGCCAGTGGGAGTGGCAGGACGCGCAGGGTCGCGCCCTGGTGCCGGCCCCCACGCCCGAGAGCAAGGCGCCGGCCCTGGCCTCGGTCTATGCGCTGTCCAAGTACGACCAGGAGCGGCTGTGCCTGATGACCGGCCGCGCCTACGGCTTCAAGACCGTGGCGCTGCGCTTCTTCAATGCCTACGGGCCGCGGCAGGCGCTCTCCAATCCCTACACCGGCGTGCTGGCCATCTTCGCGGCGCGGCTGCTCAACGGCAATGCGCCGCAGATCTTCGAGGACGGGCTGCAGCAACGCGACTTCGTGAGCGTGTACGACATCGCACGCGGCTGCCGCCTGGCGATGGAGAGCGAGGCCGCCGCCGGCGAGGTGTTCAACCTCGGCAGCGGCGTGCCCTACACCGTGCGCGAGGTGGCCGAGCGCGTGGCCCGCGCCGTGGGCCGCGAGGACATCGCGCCCGAGATCACCGGCAAGTACCGCACCGGCGACATCCGCCACTGCTATGCCGACATCGACAAGGCCAGGCGGGTGCTGGGCTATGCACCGCAGGTCGACCTGAGCGGCGGCCTGACCGAGCTGGCCGCCTGGCTCGAAGGCCAGGCCGCCATCGACCGCGTGTCGCAGGCCAGCGCCGAGCTGGCGCGCCGGGGGCTGGCGCTGTGAGCGGCGCCATGACGGCGGCAGAAGCCACGCGCGACGCGCACGGCAGCGAGGGCCTGACCCTGATCACCGGCGGCGCCGGCTTCGTCGGCAGCAACCTGGCGCACCGCCTGCTGTCGGCGGGCGAGCGGGTGCTGGTGCTCGACAACCTTTCGCGCGCCGGCGTGGCCGACAACCTCGAATGGCTGCGCACGCAGCACGGCGCGCGCCTGTCGGTGATGACCGGAGACGTGCGCGACGCCGCGGCCGTGCGCGAGGCCGTGGCGCAGGCGCGGCGCGTCTTCCACTTCGCGGCGCAGGTGGCCGTGACCACCAGCCTGGACGATCCGCGCACCGACTTCGAGGTCAACGCGCTGGGCACGCTCAACGTGCTGGAGGCCGCGCGCCGACAGGCGGTGCCGCCCAGCGTGCTCATCACCTCCACCAACAAAGTCTACGGCGCGCTCGACGACGTGCCGCTGCAGCTGGGCGACGAGGGCTACGCGCCGCAGGACGCGCAGCTGGCCGCCCATGGCATCGGCGAGGACCGGCCGCTGGACTTCCACAGCCCCTATGGCTGCTCCAAGGGCGCGGCCGACCAGTACGTGCGCGACTACGCGCGCAGCTTCGGCCTGCCCACGGTGGTGCTGCGCATGAGCTGCATCTACGGCCAGCGGCAGTTCGGCACCGAGGACCAGGGCTGGGTCGCGCACTTCCTGCTGCGGGCGCTGCAGGGCGAGCCCCTGACGCTGTACGGCGATGGCCAGCAGGTGCGCGACGTGCTGCATGTGGACGACCTGCTCGACGCCATGCTGCGGCTGGACGCGCGCATGGACACGCTGCGCGGCCAGGTGTTCAACGTGGGCGGCGGGCCGGCCAACACCGTGAGCCTGCGGCGCATGGTGGCGCTGATCGAGGCCATGCAGGGGGCGCCGATGCGACTGGGCTACGACGGCTGGCGCACCGGCGACCAGCGCTACTACGTGAGCGACACCCGCGCCCTCCAGGCCGCCACCGGCTGGCTGCCGCGCGTGGGCGTGGCCGAAGGGCTGCATCGCCTGCGGGACTGGCTGCACGAGCGGCTGGGCCAGACCGCCGCCCGCTCGGCGGCCGAGGCCGGCGCCGGCGTGGCGCAGGCCGTCCAGGTGCCCGCACCGCTGCAGGGCAAGGAGGCCGCATGAACGACGCCGCCGCATTCGAGGTCGACCGCACCGCCGCGGGGGCCGGGGCCGCGCCGAGCATGCAGGCCGCCGTGCTCGCCGAGCCGGGCCGCTTCGCCGTCGCGCAGGTGGCGCGTCCCCGGCCCGGCCCGGGCCAGGTGCTGCTGCGCCTGGAAGGCTGCGGCGTCTGCGCCTCCAGCCTGCCGGTGTGGGAAGGCCGGCCCTGGTTCGACTATCCGCTGCCGCCGGGCGCGCCGGGCCACGAGGCCTGGGGCCGCATCGAGGCCGTGGGGGCGGGCGTGGAAGGGCTGCGGCCCGGGCAGCGCGTCGCCGCGCTGAGTTACGCCGGCCATGCCGAATTCGATGTCGCCGACGCCGCCGCGGTGCTGCCACTGCCGCCCTCGCTGGAGGGCCTGCCCTTCCCGGGCGAGCCGCTGGCCTGCGCCGCCAACATCCTGGAACGCAGCGACATCCGCGCGGGCCAGACGGTGGCCATCGTGGGCATCGGCTTTCTGGGCGCGGTGCTCACGCGCCTGGCCAGCCAGGCCGGCGCGCGGGTGATCGCGCTCTCGCGCCGGGCCTATGCGCGCCAGATGGCGCTGCGCTTCGGGGCCGAGGAGGCCCTGGACGTGGCCGACCTGCAGGCCGCCACCGCCGCCGTGGCCGAGCTGACCGGCGGCCGGCTGTGCGAGCGGGTGATCGAGGCGGCGGGCCTGCAGTCCACGCTCGACCTGGCCAGCGCCCTCGCGGCCGAAGGCGGCCGGCTGGTGATCGCCGGCTACCACCAGGACGGCCTGCGCCAGGTCAACCTGCAGCAATGGAACTGGCGCGGCCTGGACGTGGTGAACGCGCACGAGCGCCAGCCCGCGCGCTACATCGACGGCATGCGCCGCGCCATCGCCTGGGTGCAGGAAGGCCGGCTGGACCCGCGCGAGTTCTTCACCCACCAGCTGCCGATGTCGCGGCTGGACGAGGCCCTGACCCTCACCCGGGAGCGGCCCGACGGCTTCCTCAAGGCGCTGGTGGTGCCGGAGGGCATCGCGTGAACGCGCGGATGACGAACGGCGCGCAGGCGGCAGGCGCGCCCTGGCTTCGACAAGCTCAGCCCGAACGGGCAGGGGGTCATCACGACCCTGACTCCGTTCGCCCTGGGCCCGAACGGGTAGGGGGCCACCAAGACCCTGCCTCCGTCCGCCCTGGACCCGAACGGGAAGGGGGTCGCCAAGACCCTGGCTCCGTTCGCCCTGGGCCCGAACGGGAAGGGGGTCACCAAGACCCTGACCCCGTTCGCCCTGAGCTTGTCGAAGGGCAGAACGGCGCGCAGGCGGCGCTCAGGCCCGCCCAGCTCGGCTTTCTCGGCGTGGGCTGGATCGGCCGCCACCGCATGCAGGCCCTGCTGCAGGACGGCGCCGCCCAGGCGCTGCTGTTGTGCGACAGCGACCCCGCCAGCCTCAATGCCGCGGCGGCGCTGGCCCCGGCGGCCCGCACCCTGCCCGGCGCCCTCGACCTGCCGGCCGGGCTGCCGCTCGACGGCCTGGTCATCGCCACGCCCAGCGCCCTGCATGCCGCCCAGGCCCGCGCGGCGCTGGAGGCCGGCCTCGCCGTCTTCTGCCAGAAGCCCCTGGCCCGCACCGCCGCGGAAACGCGCGCCGTCATCGAGGCCGCGCAGCGCGCCGACCGGCGGCTGGGCGTGGACCTGTGCTACCGCCACACCGCCGCCGCGCGGGCCGTGGCCGCGCAGGTGCGCAGCGGCGAGCTGGGCGAGGTCTATGCCATCGACCTGGTCTTCCACAACGCCTATGGGCCCGACAAGGCCTGGTTCCGCGACCCGGCGCTCGCGGGCGGCGGCTGCCTGATCGACCTGGGCACGCACCTGGTGGACCTGGCGTTGTGGGTCATGGACTTTCCCGTGGCCGACGAAGCCTCGGCGCGGCTGTACGCGCAGGGCCGACGCCTGGGCCCCGCGCCCGACGAGGTCGAGGACCATGCCCTGGCCCAGTTCACCCTGGCGCCGGGCACCAGCGTGCGGCTGGCCTGTTCCTGGAACCTTTCGGCCGGGCGCGACGCGGTGATCGAGGCCCACTTCCACGGCACCCGCGGCAGCGCGCGCATGACCAACGTGGACGGCTCCTTCTACGACTTCGTGGCCGAGCGCTGCCACGGCACCCGCGCCGAGCGCCTGGCCGGCCCGCCCGACGACTGGGGCGGCCGCGCCGCGGTGCAATGGGCCCGCGCCGTGGCGACAGGCGGGCGCTTCGACGCCGAGGCCTGGCAGGCCCTGCGCGTGGCCGAACTGCTGGACCAGCTCTATGGACGTGCCTGAGGCGCGGCCCCTGCGCGTGCTGATGACCACCGACACCGTCGGCGGCGTGTGGCAGCACAGCATCGAACTGGCACGCGCTCTCGCGGGCTGGGGCCACCGCGTGGTGCTGGCCGCACTGGGGCCACCGCCCACGCAGCGCCAGCGCGCCGAAGCCGGCGCCGTGCGCGGGCTGACCTTGCAGGTGCACGAGGGCACGCTGGAGTGGATGCACGAACCCTGGGACGAGGTGCGCCGCGCCGGCGAATGGCTGCTGGCCCTGGCCGGCCGGTTGCGGCCGGACGTGGTGCACCTGAACCAGTTCGCCTTCGGCGCCCTGCCCTTCGACGCGCCCACGCTGGTGGTGGCCCATTCCTGCGTGCTGTCGTGGTGGCAGGCCGTGCATGGCGAAGCGGCGCCCGCCCAGTGGGACCGCTACCGCGCCGCCGTGCGCGCGGGCCTGGAAGGCGCCAGCGCCATCGCGGCCCCCACGCAGGCCATGCTGGCCGCCGTGGCACGGCACCACGGCGTGCACCGCGCCGGCCATGTGCTGCCCAATGGCCGCAACCCGCGCCGCTTCGTCGCCGGCACCAAGCGGCCGCTGGTGCTCAGTGCCGGCCGGCTGTGGGATCCGGCCAAGAACCTGGAGACGCTGCGCCGCGCTGCCTCTGCGCTGCCCGCGGGCTGGGAAGTGCGCGTGGCCGGCCCCACCCGCGGACCCGACGGCCAGGCCGTCGACACCCATCCGCTCTGCGCGCTCGGCCCGCTGCCCCCCAGCAGCATGGCGCGCGCCTATGCCGCCGCCGCCGTCTACTGCCTGCCGGCCCGCTACGAGCCTTTCGGCCAGACCGTGCTGGAGGCGGCCCTCAGCGGCTGCGCGCTGGTGCTGGGCGACATCGACAGCCTGCGCGAAACCTGGGAAGGCGCCGCCATCTTCGTGCCGCCCGGCGACGCAGCCGCGCTGGGCGACGCCCTGGTGCGCCTGCTGGCCGACGAGCCGCGGCGGCGCGAACTGGCGGACGCCGCCCGCGAGCGGGCGCTGCAGTTCACGCCCGCACGCATGGCCGGCGCCTATCTCGGCCTGTACCAGGCGCTGAGGCAGGCGCCCGATCGCCATCCGCCTGCCACACCGCCTGCCGCCGGCCCGGCCTCCGGCGCCCCGGGCGCGCAGCGTGCGGCCCAGCCCTTCATCTGACGGAGCCCCGAACCCGATGCACATCGTCCTCTTCTGCCATTCGCTGGTCTCCTGCTGGAACCATGGCAACGCCCACTTCCTGCGCGGTGTCTGCCAGGAGCTGCTGCTGCGCGGCCACAGCCTGCGCGTGTACGAGCCGCAGGACAGCTGGAGCCGCACCCAGATGGTGGCCGAGCAGGGCCCCTCGGCCCTCGAAGGCTTCCGTCAGGCCTATCCGCGCCTGCGCAGCCATCTCTACGAGCCCGCCAGCCTGGACCTGGACCGCGCCCTCGCCGGCGCCGACCTGGTGCTGGTGCACGAATGGAGCGACCCGGCCCTGGTCAAGCGCATCGGCCGCCACCGGCGCGACCACCGCTACCGCCTGTTCTTCCACGACACGCACCACAGGAGCAGGACCGACCCGAAGGCCATGAGCGCCTACGCGCTGGAGGACTACGACGGCGTGCTGGCCTTCGGCGAAGTGATCCGCGAGCTCTACCTGGCCCAGGGCTGGGCCCACCGCGCCTGGACCTGGCACGAGGCGGCCGATGCGCGGCGCTTCCATCCGGTGGCCAACCTGCCGCGGGCCGGCGACCTGATCTGGATCGGCAACTGGGGCGACGAGGAGCGCACCGCCGAGCTGGAGGAGTTCCTGCTCAAGCCCGTGGCCGACCTGCACCTGTCGGCCCGCGTGCATGGCGTGCGCTATCCGCCCGAGGCCCTGGGCCGCCTGCGCGCCTGCGGCATCGACTACCGCGGCTGGCTGCCCAACCATGCGGTGCCCCGCGCCTTCGCCCGCTTCGGCTGCACGGTGCACGTGCCGCGGCGGCCCTATGCGCAACAGCTGCCGGGCATTCCCACCATCCGCATGTTCGAGGCGCTGGCCTGTGGCATCCCGCTGGTCACCGCGCCCTGGAACGACAGCGAGCACCTGTTCCACCCCGGCAGCGACTACCTCGTCGCCCGCGACGGCGACGAGATGCGCCAGCACCTGCGGGCGCTGAAGAACGACCCCGCCATGGCCCGCGAGATGGCCGCCCGTGGCCGCGCCACCGTGCTGGCCCGCCACACCTGCGCTCACCGCGTGGACCAGCTGCTGGCCATCCACCGGGCGCTCTCCTCGTCCGCCCCTGCCACCACCGTCACCCACACCCGGAGCCCTGCATGACCCGTCCGCTGGACATCGCCTTCTTCGGCTCGAGCCTGGTCTCGGCCTACTGGAACGGTGCCGCCACCTACTACCGCGGCATGCTGCGCGCCCTGGCCGCGCGCGGCCACCGCGTGCGCTTCTACGAACCCGATGCCTATGGCCGCCAGCAGCACCGCGACATCCCGGACCCACCCTGGGCCCGCGTGACGGTCTATCCCGGCGACGACGCCGCCGCCGCGCTGCGCTGCGTGGAAGAGGCCCGCGGCGCGGACCTGATCGTCAAGGCCAGCGGCGTGGGCGTGTTCGATTCGCTGCTGGAGTCCGCCGTGCTGGCCCTGCGCGCGCCCACCGCCCAGGTGGTGTTCTGGGACGTGGACGCGCCCGCCACCCTGGCGCGCATGCAGGCCGATGCGACCGACCCGCTGCGCGCGCTGGTGCCCGACTTCGACCTGGTGCTGACCTACGGCGGGGGCGAGCCGGTGGTGGCGGCCTACCTCGAACTGGGCGCCCGCGGCTGCGTGCCCGTCTACAACGCGCTGGACCCGGAGACGCATTTCCCGGTCGCGGCCGATCCGCGCTTCGAGGCCGACCTGGGCTTCCTGGGCAACCGCCTGCCCGACCGCGAGGCCCGGGTGGAGGCCTTCTTCCTCAATGCCGCCGGGCGCCTGCCACACCGCGCCTTCCTGCTGGGCGGCAGCGGCTGGCAGGACCGCGCCCTGCCCGCCAACGTGCGGCACCTGGGCCATGTCTACACGGCCGACCACAACGCCTTCAACTGCAGCACGCGGGCCGTGCTCAACATCAGCCGCGAGAGCATGGCGCGCTGCGGCTTCTCGCCGGCCACCCGGGTGTTCGAGGCGGCGGGCGCGGCCGCCTGCCTGATCACCGACGCCTGGCCCGGCATCGAGCACTTCCTGGAGCCGGACACCGAGGTGCTGGTGGCCGAGGACGGGGCCGCCGTCGCCGCCCACCTGGACGCGCTGGACCCGGCCCGCGCCCGCGCCATCGGCCAGGCCGCCCTGCGGCGCGTGCTGGCCCACCACACCTATGCGCACCGGGCCGCGCAGGTGGAGGCGCTGTTCGAGGGCGCCGATGTGGCGCCCGGCGTGCGGGAGGCGGTATGAACGCAGGCGCAGCACCCCACTCCGTTCGCCCTGCGCCTGTCGAAGGGCAGGACGGCGCGCGGGCGACGGAGGGGCCCCGGCTTCGACAGGCTCAGCCCGAACGGATGGGGTTTGCTCAGCCCGAACGGTCGGGGGGTGCTCAGCCCGGACGGCTGGAAGGTGCTCCTTCCGAATGGTCCGGGGACGCTCAGCCCGAACCGCTGGAGATCGCTCACTCCCTCGCCGAGCGCCCGCTGCGCATCGCCATCCTGGGCCTGTCCATCACCTCCTCCTGGGGCAACGGCCACGCGACCACCTGGCGCGCGCTGGTTCGCGCCCTGGCGCAGCGCGGGCACGACGTGCTCTTCCTGGAGCGCGACGTGCCCTGGTATGCCAGCCACCGCGATCTGCCCGATCCCCCCTGGTGCCGCACCGTCCTGTACGAAGACCTGGAGACTCTGCGCACGCAGTGGGGCGAGGCCATCGCCGGCGCCGACCTGGTGATCGTCGGCTCCTTCGTGCCCGACGGCATCGAGGTGGGCGACTGGGTGCAGAAGCAGGCGCGCGGGGTCACGGCCTTCTATGACATCGACACGCCCGTCACCCTCGCCGCGCTGGCACAGCAGGCCTGCACCTACCTCTCGCACAGCCAGCTGCCCGGCTACGACCTGTACCTCTCGTTCACCGGCGGCCCCACCCTGGAGCGGCTGGAGCGGCAGTTCGGCGCCCGCGCGGCGCGGGTGCTGTATTGCGCGGTCGACCCGCAGCTGCATGCGATGCAGGACGTGGCATGCAGCCTGGACCTGGGCTACATGGGCACCGACAGCACCGACCGCCGCGCCGGACTGGAGACGCTGCTGCTGGCCCCCGCACGCCGCTGGCCGCAGGGCCGTTTCGCGGTCGCGGGCGCCAACCATCCCGGCACCGAGGACTGGCCGGCCAACGTGCGCTACGTGCCGCACCTGCCGCCGCCGGAGCACCGCGCCTTCTACGGCAGCCAGCGCTTCACACTCAACCTCACGCGCGCCGATATGCGGGCGGCCGGCTGGTCGCCCAGCGTGCGGCTGTTCGAGGCCGCCGCCTGTGGCACGCCCATCATCAGCGACCGCTGGGCGGGCATCGAGGACGTGCTGACGCCGGGGCGCGAGATCTTCCTGGCCGACAGCGCCGACGAGGTGCTGGCCCTGCTGACCGACCTGCCCGAGGACCAGCGCCGCGCCGCCGGCGAGGCCGCGCGCCAGCGCGTGCTGGGCGCGCACACCGCAGAACACCGGGCGCGCGAACTGGAGGCCTATGTGGCCGAGGCGATGGGTGTGGCCGTGTCGCCGGAGGCCTCGCCATGACCAGCGCGCCACCGCCCGAGGCCATCGAGGCCGCCCTCGACGCCCAGCGCCGCCGCGTGCGCGAACTCGGCCCCTGGTTCCACAACCTGCACCTGCCCAGCGGCCTGCAGACGCTGCCCGAACACCCGCTGGGCGGCGACTTCCCGCGCTTCAAATGGCTGCAGATCGCGCCGCATCTGCCCGAGGACCTGCGCGGCTGGCGCGTGCTGGACGTGGGCTGCAACGCCGGCTTCTACAGCTTCGAGCTGGCCCGGCGCGGCGCGCAGGTGCTGGCGCTGGACGTGGACCCGCACTACCTCGACCAGGCGCGCTGGGCCGCCGGCGAGATGGGCCTGGCCGGGCGCATCGACTTCCGCTGCGCCCAGGTCTATGACCTGGCCGGCGAGCCGGGCGACTTCGACCTGGTGTGGTTCATGGGCGTCTTCTACCACCTGCGCTACCCGCTGCTGGCGCTGGACCTGCTGGCCCGCCGCACCCGGCGGCTGATGATGTTCCAGACGCTCACCCTGCCCGGCGACGCGGTGGACGGCGCCCCCGACTGCGGCATCGACGAGCGCGCGCGGCTGTGCGCACCCGGCTGGCCGCGCATGGCCTTCATCGAGGAGCGCCTGGCCGGCGACCCCACCAACTGGTGGGCCCCCAACGCTGCCGCGGTGGAAGCCATGCTGCGCTCGTCGGGCCTGCAGATACGGGCCCGGCCCGGGCACGAGATGTGGCTGTGCACGCCCCGGGCCGATGCCCAGGCGGCCCGCGCGATGTGGCAGCCCCAGCACGACAGCATCGTCGGCGAAGGCCGGCCCTCGCCGGCCCACTGACGGCTGCGCGGCGGCCAGCAATCTCCCTACGCCAGCCCGGGGCAAGCGAAAGCCGTCCAATCCGCGGCTGCATCCAACCCGGGTCCGGCTGCGTATAGACGAAGTCCTGGACGTTTTTCCTCTTACGGTCTGCGCTTGGCCTCCAAGTCGGCGGGCCCACCGCCGCCGTGACTCTGCTTCTTCCCCGCTACGACCTGTGGATCGTGGCCGCCTCGATCCTCATCGCCGCCTTCGCCTCCTACGTGGCGCTGGACCTGGCCAAGCGCGTGCACACGCGCGACCGTGTCGTCTCGCGCACCTGGTGCGCCGCCGGCTCGCTGGTGATGGGCACCGGCATCTGGTCGATGCACTTCGTGGGCATGATGGCCTACTCGCTGCCCATCGAGCTGGGCTACACCTATGCGCTGACCGCCCTGTCCTGGCTGGCGGCCGTCGCGGTCTCTGCCCTCGCGCTGCAACTGGCCGCCCGCAGTCGTCTTGGGGCGCGATCGCTGCTGTATGGCTCGGCCGCCATGGCGCTGGGCATCTGTGCAATGCACTACCTGGGCATGGCCGCGATCGACGTCGTCCCGGGCATCCGCTGGCACTGGGCCCTGGTGGTCGCGTCGGGCGTCATCGCCTGGGGCGCTTCGGCGGCCGCGCTGCTGCTGTTCTTCCTGCTGCGCGACAGCGACGGCGGCCGGGCCCGGCTGCTGCAGCTGGGCGCCGCGGTGGTGATGGGCCTGGCCATCAGCGGCATGCACTACGCGGGCATGGCGGCGGCGGGGTTCGTGGAAGGCAGCGTCTGCCTGAGTGCCGACGCGCTCGGCGGCCGCAGCCTGGGCCTGATGGTCATGGCGGCGACGCTGCTGATGCTGATGCTCACGCTCTTCACTTCGGTGCTCGATGCCCGCCTGCGCGGACGCACCATGCAGCTGGCGCGCTCGCTGAAGGAGGCCAACCACCAGCTGCAGGAAGCCAACGAAGAGCTGCACCGCCGCGCCTTCCTCGACCCGCTCACGGACCTGCCCAACCGGGTGCTGTTCGACGACCGGCTGGGCCATGCCCTGGCCCGCACCGACGGCGGCAAGGAGAAGCTGGCGGTGCTGTTCGTGGACCTGGACGGCTTCAAGCCGGTCAACGACTCCTTCGGCCATTCGCTGGGTGACGCCGTGCTGCGCGACGCCGCAGACCGCCTGCGCGCGGTGGCCCGAAGCACCGACACCGTGGCCCGCATCGGCGGCGACGAGTTCGTGGTGCTGATGGAGAACGTGGTCTATGCCGCGGACTGCACCGAGGTGGCCTGCAAGATCGTGGACGCCATCCGCGAGCCCTTTCTCGTGGGCCAGCGGCCCGTGCAGATCTCGGCCTCGGTGGGCATCGTGGTCTACCCGGACCATGGCGAGAAGCACAAGCTGGTGGCGTGCGCCGACGCGGCCATGTACGCGGCCAAGCGCGCGGGCGGCGGCAACTACGCCATGTTCGAGTCGCGCATGGGCACCAATGCCGAGAACCAGCTGAGCCTGCAGTCCGACCTGCGGATGGCCATCCAGCGCGGAGAGCTGCAGCTGCACTACCAGCCCAAGATCGATGGCAAGCGCAACCAGATCCGCGGCGTCGAGGCCCTGCTGCGCTGGACGCATCCGACGCTGGGGCCCATCAGCCCGCTGGTGTTCATCCCGCTGGCCGAGCGCTTCGGGCTGATCAATCCGCTGGGCCACTGGGTGATCGAGGAAGCCTGCCGCCAGCTCTCGCAATGGGAGGACGAAGGGCTGAACATGCGCGTGGCGATCAACCTGTCGGCCCACCAGCTGCGCGAGCCCGACCTGGTGGTGCGCATCGCCGACGCCCTGAGTCGCTACCGCATCCAGGCCGAGCAGCTGCTGTGCGAGATCACCGAAAGCGTGGCCATGGAGGACGTGGCCACGACGCAGCGGGTGTTCGACGGCCTCTCGCACATCGGCGTCTTCCTGGCCATCGACGACTTCGGCACCGGCTACTCCAGCCTGAGCTACCTGCGCCAGCTGCCGGCGCGCCAGCTCAAGATCGACCGCAGCTTCGTGAGCGACCTGGAGACCAGCGCCGACGCGCGGGCCGTGGTCGACGCGGTGGTGCGCCTGTCGCACGCGCTGGGCCTGCGCGTGGTGGCCGAGGGCGTGGAGACGGCCGGCCAGCGCGACATCCTGCTGGGCATGGGCTGCGACGAGCTGCAGGGCTTCTTCTTCGCCCGGCCGATGCCGGCGGACCAGCTGCTCGCGTGGAGCCTGGGCCGGCGGCCGGCCGGCTCGCACGGCGACTTCTCGCCCTCGCTGTTCGCGCCGCTGTAAGCCGCCCGCGCCGGGCCGCGGCCGCGGCCCGGCGCCGCCGCCCCTACCTGACCGTGCCGACCTCGCGCCAACCCAGCTGGCGCGGATCGAAGGCCCAGAAGCTGCCCGTGGGCGCGGCCACCTCGCCCTTGGTGTTGCCGGCGATCAGGCGCGGCTTGCCGCGGGCGTTGTAGAAGCTCAGGTCGGTGAGCACCGAGCTTTGGGGCACGTAGGCCACGCTGCTGTCGAGCACCGAGGTGGCCCTGGCGTAGTTGAGCGCATAGATGCGGCTCTGGCCGCCCGGGCTGCAGGCGTCGCCGGTGGGCAGCGTGGCGCTGAAGGCGATCAGGCCGCTGAAGGCCGTGGCCGGCGAGATGGCACGCCAGCCCACCGAGCCGCTCTGGCCCAGGTCGATGTACCAGCCGGCCTTGCCGGCCAGGTTCACGGGCGCGGTCAGGGTGCCGCCGTTGGCGCTGCCCGTGGCGCCGGCGGGCGTCACCGCCGCCAGGCGGGTGCGACCGTCCACCGGATAGCTGCCGGCACTGGTGCCGCTGGCGTCGGCCGCCGCGGTGGCGAAGCTGCCGATGCCGCCATCGATCAGCGCATAGAAGCTCTGGTTCTGGCTGCTGAGGATGTCGGAGCGGTCGAGCAGCCGGCCCGTGCCCACCAGCACGAAGCGCTGGCGCGTGACGGGATGCACCTCCACCAGCGGCGCGGTGGTGATGGGCTGCACGGCACCGCTGCCGTCCTTGAAGATCGCCAGGCGCGTGGGTGCGGGATAGGCGCCGCCGCCCTTGGGCGCCGTCAGGTCGAAGCGCCAGAGCTGGCCGCCGAGGTCGCCCACGTAGACAGCATCGGCGGTGAAGTCGTTGTAGTCGCGCACATAGGCCGTGGGCCGGGCCATGCCGTCGGCGGCGGTGGTGCCGGTGGAGATCTTCTCCAGCAACTGGCCGTTGCGCGGATCGACGACGAACAGCCAGCCCTTGCCGTCCTGGTTGTTGTAGCCCGAGGTGAACAGCGCCACCCAGCCCCACTTGGCGGTCTTGACCACCACCGGGTCGCCGAAGCTGTAGCCGATGTCGACGCAGTTGCCGCTGCTGAGGTTGCAGGTGCCGCCCGCCGCGGAGGGCAGCTGCGCCGCGCTCGGAAACTCCCACAGCACCTTGCTGGCCACCGTGGCCTCGGTGGTCATGAGGTCGGGCCGGGTGACGTCGATGGCGTAGTAGCTGCGCCCGCCCTTGCCCAGCCCGCCGATCAGCAGGCTGCGCCAGGCCGGCGTCGGGCTCTGGCCGGCGGCCGTGTCGGCAAAGGCCTGACCGGCGCGGGCGAAGTCGATGTCGATGACCTGCGGGGTCGCATCCACATAGTTGCGGTGCGCGTAGGTGGGCTTGCCCAGCTGCGCCAGCAGTCCGTCGGCCGGATTGGTGGCATCGCCGGGATCGCGGGCGAACAGCACCGAGGGCACATAGGCGAACAGTTCCTGCCCGGCCGTGGTGCCGGTGCCGCCGCGGAAGGCGTGCAGCATGCCGTCGTTGGCGCCCACGTAGAGCACGGTGGGACGCGCGGCATTGTTGGCGTCGGTCTTGAAGGCGCTGTAGCCCGGGTTGGCGGCGTCGGAATAGGGCCCCGCCGGCGGCCCGACCACCGCGATGCGGGAGTTGACGATGTCGCCCAGCCGGCGCGGCAGCCGCTGCGTGGTGCCGCTGCTGTCGGTGGAGGTGACCACGCGCGCGCGGTAGCCCTGGCCTTCCAGCGTGCGGTCGCCGCGCAGCCACTGCAGGTAGTTGGCGCCGTCGTTGCCGCTGACGTAGCTGGTGTCCAGCGCGCTCTTCTGCGTGCTGCTGAGGCTGTCGTAGCGGAAGGCCACGCCCGCGGTGCCCGACCAGGTCACCACCCGGCGCGCGGTGCTCCAGCCGTCGCCGCTGCCCAGCTGGCCCTCGAAGGCGGTGTTGGTGGTCCAGCTGGCCGTGGCGGCGGGGGTGGGCGTGCCGTCGGTGTCGAAGCGGATGGCGGTGCCGGTGACCTCGCCCGACCAGTTGCTGGAGTCGTACTGCGCCGCATACGACACGTCGGCCTGGGTGGTCACCTGCCGGCCCGCCAGCGAGAAGGTGCTGGTGTAGGCCTTGATGTTGCCCACGATGCTCTCGAAGGCCCGCGTCAGGCCCGAGACCATGGTGTCGGGCCGGCCCGCGGTGAAGTAGTTGTCGGGGCGCGCCTGAGGCTTCAACGGGTTGTCGCGGGCGTCGGTCAGCATGTCGCCGTTGGTGGACCACCACTCCGTCGGAATGGTGCCGGCGAAGGCATAGGGATCGAAGTCGGCCGGCACCTTCATGCCGCCGAACTTGGCCGCCAGGTAGAACTTGTTGTTCCTCTGGAAGGGCTGCTCCAGCACGTCCACCCAGTAGGTCTGCACCGTCTGCTTGCCGATGGTCTTGGCCACGGCGGCGTTGTCGGGCCGGATGTCCTTGGTGTTGGCGTCGAAGGCCAGGCCCGCCATGTAGAAGCGCGAGGCGCCGGCGCCGGTGTTGACCGAGGCCAGGTTCACGCTCACCGTCGAGTCGTCCTTGTTCTGCAGCACGCCGACGCGGTTGGTGGCCACGACCGCGTCGACCGAGGCGTCGTTGGCGACCGGATCGGGCTTGCGCGGCTCGGAGTCGGTGCCGGTGTTGTTGCCCGGCACGTTCTTGTCGTTCCAGGTGTAGATGTCGCCGATGCCCAGCACGAAGTTGCGCTGGCAGGAGTACTGGATGGGATCGTCCCAGGTGGTGATCACCGGAAAGCCGTCGAGCTGCTTGCGACGCGCCGCCACGTCGGTGGCGTTGCCGGTGCCCGGCAGGTTCGACCACTCGGCCACATTGCCCAGGTTGCGGTAGTAGCGCAGCGTGGCGTAGTACAGCTCGTTGACGGGGTCGTAGTCCTTGTAGCTGCCCGGGTAGATCTGGCCGAACTTGTTCAGGTAGTTGATGACGCCGCTGTCGGCGATGGGCACGGCCGTGGTGGAGGTCGCCAGCGCATCGTCCCTGTCGGGGTTGCGCACGAACTGGCCCGTGGTCGCGTCCCATTCGGCGGCTGCCGTGTTGGCGGTGTCGGGCTGCCCGGGCACCGGCATCGTCGGTCCCACGAACTTCTGGCGTGCCCGCAGCACGCCGCCATCGCGGGTGGCCGAGCTGTCGTTGAGGTAGCCGAAGGCGCTGAACCGGATGTCGCCCGCGTACTGCTGCACCAGGCCCTCGGGCTTCCAGTTGTTGCCGTACTGCGTGCAGTTGGCCTCCACGCCGCCAGCACCGGCCGAGGGGTCGCAGACCTTCACGCGCACCGTGTAGTCCAGCGTCGGCGCGAGCTGGGAGGACAGCGAGGCGTAGCTGCCGCCCGGCGGCTGCATCTCCAGCTGCATGACGGCGCCGCCGCCGCGCTCGTAGTACTTGACCTGCACCCGCACCGACTGCCCGGCCGTGAAGACGAGGTCGCCGGTCACGTCCTGCTGCGTGCCGTGGTCGTTCCACTGGTTGATCTGCAGCACGTCGTTGACGTAGAGCAGCACGCCGTCGTCCGACGTGGTGCGGAAGCGGTAGCTGCCGCTGGTCGGCGCGGCGAAGGTGACGTTGTAGATCGCCGTGAAGTTGTCCGTGCCCACGCCGTTGCCCGGCCCGCCGGTACCCCAGTTGGTGTTGAGCGAATCGGCGTAGTTGGTATAGGTGGGATTGCCGGCGGGGTTCTGGTTGACGGTGTTGGCGTAGTAGTCGCCGCGGATGCCGGTGGTGGGCGTCAGCCGCATCGCGAAGCCGCGGCCGTTGATGGAAATGCCCAGCGATGTGGCGCTGGTGAACGGCGTCGCGCCGGCGATGTACTGCTGCGGCAGGTTGCGGTCGTTGAACAGGCCCTGGCCCGAATGCCAGCCCTTCTCGATGATGGTGGTGTCGACCGTGTCGACCACGCGACGCCCGCCCGTCATGGCCCAGCGGAAGGGGTCGATGGCCGCGGTGGTGGCCCAGTTGAGGAAGTTGCCGCTCCAGGCGCCGCTGCAGGTGCGGTTGGTGGCGGCGCCGATGGGCGTGAAGTAGCTCTGGTCGCCCTTGCCGGTCTCGATCGTGATGCCGCCGTCCGTCACGTTGGCCGCCGTGTTCTGCACGTAGCGGTAGCACTTCTCGGTGTCGAAGTAGCCCAGGAAGCGGCTGGTGTTGGCGTAGTTGTCGGTGTGCGCCGTGCGCGAGGCCGTCGGCCATTCCACCGACAGCGCCAGCGCCAGGTTGCCGGGCACGCTGGAGCTGGAGAACACCGGCTGGTCGGCCAGCGACGCCGCCAGCGCCACCCCATGGAAGGGCAGCACCAGCATCAGCAGCAGGCAGCACAGGCGCTGCGCGCATCGAAGGAGGGGCTTGGGCATGGCGGGTTCGTGCTTCACGACGGGTAGGCGAGGCGGCTCGGGGCGGGCCCGCATCAGCTTTCGGGCTTGGTGAACGAGCTCTGGACGAAGACCTGCGTGTTGCGCGGCCCGGTCACGCGCACGGTGACGCGGTAGATGGGCTGCACCGGCGGCGGCGCCCGGGTGGCGAGCTGGGCGCTGCCGCCCACGGCCTCGCGCGTGATCGGCACGCAGTGGCCGCGGCCCTGGTCGGTGGCGCTCTGGGCGGCGATGTCGCACATGCGGTCCACCACGTAGCGGATGCGCACGCCCCCGGTCAGGTCGCCGATGGCGCCGTCCGTGTCGTTGGCCGTGCTGCCGACGGCGGCGAAGGCCGTGTCGGTGAGCAGCGCGTTGGGAATGCCCATGTCGTTGACGGCCAGCGGCGTCGGGCTGTAGTTGAGCGCCTTGTTGGCGGCGGCCGTGCCGCCCACCGGATAGGTCTGGTCCATGGCGCGCTTGATGGCCGACTCGGCCTGGTTGACCAGGTCGCGGCGCAGCGCCAGGCTGCCGGTGTTGGACAGCGAGGCATTCATCGAGCGCGTGACGGCGACGCCGCCGGCCAGCAGCACCACCAGCACGATCAGGCAGAAGACGAGCACGACGCCACGCTGGCGCCGCAGGCCGGCCGCGCGACGCGGCCGTGACACGGGACGAAGGCTCATGAGGCGGGCTGCTTCATCAGCAGGTTGCGCAGGGGAACGACGGTGTCGACGACGCGGTAGCGGTAGTGCCGGTCGTCGTCGGAAAGGTTGATCGGGTACTTGAGCGCCGTCTGGTCGCTGAACAGCACGTACGTGGCCGGCGACACCATCGTCTTCTCGTACACGGGGCTGCGCACCAGCATGGCCACGCGCACGCCGACGATGCGGCGCTGGGTGTCCGGCGTCTTCATCAGGGTCTTGATGGTGTAGTCGCCCGTGGGCGCCACATAGCCGCCGTCCCACACGCCGTCCGGCGTCGCGCTGCTGTCCACGGCATAGAGCGCCCGCAGCGCATAGACGCCCTCGGCCAGCGGCTCGGCGGCACTGCTGCCGGTCGAGCGCAGCAGGTCGTAGCGGTACAGGATGCCGCCGGTGCCCACGCCGAACATCTGCATCTGCAGGTTGTCGGCATCCTGGTTGCCGAGGGCGGTCATGTAGGCATCGGAACTGCCGGCGATGCCGGCCAGCGAACTGCTGGTGGTGTTGGCGCGGAAGTACAGGCCGGCGAGCGGCAGCGTGTCGGTGCCGCCCGCGGGCGGTGCGAAGCTGCCGTCGACCTGCGTGACCACGCAGTCGCCCGCGCTCTTGGCGCTGATGAGCAGCACGTCGTTGGCCTGCAGGCCGAGGGTGTTGTCCAGCAGGATCTTCTGGGTGCCGGCATTGCCGCGCACCAGGCGCGGCAGGTCGCCGAGCGCCGCGCTGCCGCCCATGGTGACGAGGATGTCGGAGCCGGTCTGGCTCTGGCCCTGGCCGATCAGCACCGGCGCCAGGCGCAGGTCGGCGCTGTCCGTCGCGCCGCCCAGCAGGCCTGCGAAGGGGGCCGGGAAGGCGGCGCTCACCGGCAGCACGTTGGTGCCGTTGCGCGCCGCATGGAGCTTGCAGCCCATCACGCCCCAGTCGAAGCCCTGGGCGAAGCCGGCGCCGGCGGAGCGCAGCGCCCGGTCGAGCGTGGCGACCGTGAAGCCGCCGGTCTGGGTCATGTCGTTGGTGCCGGTGGTGGTGCGGCGGTTGGCCTCGCCCACCACCAGCATGCTCATCACGGCCAGCACCACGATCAGGCCCAGCGCCATGGCGACCAGCAGTTCGATCAGCGAAACGCCGCGCGCGCACCGCCGGCCCGCGGCAGCGCGAAGGAGCATCGTGCGTGCAGCCATCCGGTTCACAGCGAAGGCACGGTGACCCGCGTGCGGAAGCTGCTGGCGGCGTCGGTGCTGCTGCGCGAGGGCGGCTTCCAGGTGATGGTGATGTCCACCGCGTTGGTGCTGCCGACGCGGTCGAAGCCGCCGGTGCCGCTGGGCAGCAGGCTGGCGGACGAGGCCACCTTGTTCTTCCAGCTCGTGATGGCGTCGTTGTCCAGCGCGACCGTCTTCTTCATCCAGACCTGGGCGGCGATCTCGTCGGCCAGCAGGGCCGCGCGGCTGCGATAGTCGGCCTCCAGCGACAGCGAGGTCGCCTGGGCCTGCAGGCCGATCAGCCCCAGCAGGGCGATGGAGAAGAGCAAGATGGACACCAGCACCTCGATCAGCGCGACACCCGCCTGGCGGGGGCCGCGCGACGGGGCGGCGCGATCGGTGTGGCGGGGCATGCGGCGCTCAGCTCGGGCAGCCGTCGGGGCTGCTGGTGATGTTGCGGGCCGGGTCGCACATGCGCACCTGGCCGCTCAGGCCCACGGTCACGCGCAGGGGGCGGTCGGCGCCCGTGAGCGTGATGTTGTAGGCCTGCTGCGGCGGTGTGCCGGTGGGCACCTGGCAGGCGGCCGTCAGGCCCGAACTCGCGCCGGTGGACACGACGCGCCCCAGGCTGCTGAAGCACAGGGCCGCGGGCCCCGTCACCGCCACGCCATCGGCCGCGCCGCTGAAGTTGCCCGAGACGACCAGTTGCGCCGTTTCGGCCGAGCCGTCCAGCGGCAGCTGGTAGACGGCCCAGAACTTGCCGCCGCTGCGCACGGCCACCGACGCGGGGGCGGTGGCCGGCGGACTGTCGGTGAACACCAGCACCATGGGACGGCTGCGGCTCATCGCCTCGGCCTGGGCGGTGCGCAGGCTGTCCTGGATGTTGTTGGCCGCGGTGCGGATGCGGCTGTTGCGGACCCAGTCGGCCAGCGAGGGCACGCCCACCGCCAGCAGGATCGCCAGCAGTGAGACGGTGATCATCAGCTCGACGAGGGTGAAGCCGGCCACGCGGCCCCGCCCCCCGCGCGCGCCGCGCCTCAGGAGGGACACGTCTGGCCTCGCTTGAGGATCCACGCATTGGCACAGTCGGCGCCCCAGCCGGAGGGCAGGTTCGAGGTGGAGCGCTTGCCGGTCTGGTCGAGCTTGAAGGTCAGCCCGCCCAGCGCGCTGGAGACCGCCTGGATCGAATAGGCGCTGGCCGTCGTGCTGTCGCAGGAGATGAGGAACTTGCCGACCGTACGCGACAGGTCCGTGCCGGTGCGGCAGGGCGACTGCACGCTGCTGCTCACGTCGGAGTACTGCCGGTTGTCCTGGAAGTACCGCTCCATGTTGGCCTGCATCGTCGCCAGGCCGTTGGTGCCGTCCACCATCTGGCCGCGCAGCACATAGTCGCGGTAACTGGGCAGGGCGATGGCCGTGAGGATCGCCACGATGGCGACCACGATCATGACCTCGATGAGCGTGAAGCCCCGAGCGTGCCGCGTGCTGAACCTCATCGGGGCCTTTGCCGAATATGGAGAAAAGAAAGGAGATGCTTGCCTAATTGTTACGCAATTGTTAACTGACGTAACGATGACGTCAATCGAACGGCTGCTTGCAGGACCGGGAACTGACGTGCTAGTAGCTTTGCCACAACGTGCACCGTCTGGGGGATGGACTGGCCCACGCCGGCGAGGCAGTGGCGCGCGCGTGCCCGTGGCGGGCGACGCCATCCGACGCCTACAGGCGGCAAGCTTTCCGCACTACGCCGGCATGGCGTACACCGCCCTGTTCGGCGCGCCTTGTCTGCCTAGCATGGAATGCATTCGCCGCATCGCGAATGCCTGGGGCAATCCCGCCGCAGGCGCTTCGACCAGGAGGTATTCATGAACAAGGATTCCGTGCAGGGCAACCTGAAGCAGGCCAAGGGTTCGGTCAAGGAGACCGTGGGCAAGGCCGTCGGCAGCGAAAAGATGCAGGCCGAAGGCATGGTCGACAAGGCCGCTGGCAAGACCCAGGAAGCCTACGGCGACACCAAGGAAGCGGCCAAGGACACCGCCGACAAGCTGCGCCACTGAGCGCGGGCCGCCGCCGGCCCCGCACTTCTTCGCTGCCCGCCCAGGAGGCGCGGCCGGAGATGCCGGGCGCCGGGGCCGCATGGCTGGCGGCGATTCCCGCTGCCCCCTTTTTTTCGAGGTCCCCCTGCCTTCACCGGCAGGGGGACCTTTTGCTTTGGGCCGGGCCATCGGCCATATGGCCAGGGTGCGCCGAGTCAGGCTCCGCTGGGAAAGCACAGCGACGCTCGCCGTTAGTTAACAATAGTTCACATTTCCGCGCTTTTTCGACCTGCAGTTCGGCGTCTCGTCTGGCACGGTCGATACCATAGTTAACTAAAGTTAACAGTCCATACCGTTGAAGCCAAGAGCCCCGGGGACGCGGCGGAGTCCGCCGTCCGAGTGCCGTGGCCGCAGCGCGTTTTCCGCTTTCCGATGCACGTCCTCTCGATTTTTGGAACCCGCCCCGAAGCCATCAAGATGGCACCCCTGGTGTCCGCGCTGGCTGCGGAGCCCCAGCTGCGCAGCACCCTGTGCATCACCGGCCAGCACCGCGAGATGCTGGCGCAGGCCATGGGGCTGTTCGGCCTGAAGGCCGACCATGACCTGGACGTGATGCAGCCGGACCAGACGCTCAACCAGCTCAGCGCCCGCCTCACGACGCGCATGGACGAGGTGCTGCGCGAACTGCGCCCTGACTGCGTGCTGGTGCATGGCGACACCACCACGGCCGCCGCCTGCGCCCTGGCGGCCTTCCACCTGCGCATCCCGGTCGGCCATGTGGAGGCGGGCCTGCGCAGCGGAGACATGAAGGCGCCCTTCCCCGAGGAGATGAACCGCCGCGTCGTCGACGTGATGAGCGAGTGGATGTTCGCCCCCACGCCCGCCGCACGCGACGCGCTGCGGCGCGAGAACCTCGGCGGCCGCGCCTGGGTGACGGGCAACACCGTCATCGACGCGCTGGCCGCCGCGCTGGCCCGGCTGGACGCCGATCCAGCGCTGTCGGCCACCGTCTCCGGCCGCTACGGCTGGCTGACGCCCGGCCGCCGCCTGGTGCTGGTCACCGGCCACCGGCGCGAGAACTTCGGCGACGGCTTCCGGCAGATCTGCGCCGCCCTGCGCGAGCTGGCCCTGCGCGACGACGTCGAGGTGGTCTATCCGGTGCACATGAACCCCAACGTGCGCGGCGTCGTGATGCAGCTGCTGCACGGCCTGCCCAACGTCCACCTCATCGAGCCGGTCGGCTACCTGGACTTCATCTGGCTGATGCGGCGCGCCCACCTGATCCTGACCGACTCCGGCGGCGTGCAGGAAGAGGCGCCCCACCTCGGCAAACCCGTGCTGGTGATGCGCGACGTGACCGAACGCCCCGAGGCCGTGGCCGCCGGCACCGCCCACCTGGTGGGCACGGCGCCCGAGCGCATCCTGCGCGCCGCCCGGCGCCTGCTGGACGACCCGCACGCCCATGCCGAGATCGCCCGCCGCGGCAACCCCTACGGCGACGGCCATGCCTGCCGCCGCATCGTCGATGCGCTGTGCGGCCGCCCCGTGGCCGAGTTCGCGCCCCCGCCCCTCCAACCCGCTTCCGTTCCGAGCCTGGACTTCGCATGAGACTGCCCCAACGCCTGCTTCATCCTCTTCCACTGGTCCTCGGGATCGGCCTGCTGGCCCCCGTCGCCGCCCTGGCCAGCCCCGCGGGCGACGCCCTGCAGCGGCTGCAGGGCGAGACCTGGGTCACGCGCAGCTTCACGCTGGCCGACCTGGGGATCACCCGCACCGTGCTGCTCACCGGCTTCGACGCCAAGCAGGAGTTCTACCTGCCGGTGCCGCGCAACGTGGCGATTGCCGATGCGGGCATCGACTTCCGCGGCCGCTACTACAAGCCCGAGGAGGCCCGCACCTCGATGACGCTGGCCGTCAACGGCCGGCCCAGCTATGCCACCCGGGTGGACACGGCCGAGGGCGACGCCAGCCAGGTGCTGAAGGTGGACACCCGCACCATCGTCGACGGCTTCCTGCGCCTGGGCGTCAGCTGGATCAACAACTCGCCCGAGCGCATCTGCGCCTATGAGCGTCCCTCGGGCAATGTGCTGGCCGTCGAGCCCGACACCCGCTTCAGCTACCGCTTCACCAGCGGCGCCCTGACCAACCTGGCCGACGCCTGGGTGGCGCTGCCCGCCAGGCCCACGATGATCGTGGCCGGCAAGCGGCTGTCCAAGGGCGCCTACGACAGCGCCTGGCGCATCGGCCTGGCCATGGAACAGGCCGGCCGCCAGATCAACGTGCGCAGCTTCCCCGCGGTGGGCGACAGCGTCGACACCCAGGGCTGGCAGATCCCGCCCGCGCTGGCCGGCCTGCCCGCCTTCTCGGGCCTGGCCGCCGGCGAGGCCCGCCACCAGATCCGCGATGCCGCCGAGGTGGGCGCGCTGATGGTGCTGGGCTCCGGCGCCGCCACGGGCGACCTGCTCGTCATGGACGCCACCCTGCGCCAGCAGATGAATGCCGCGCTCGACGCGCTGGCCACGCAACTCAATGCCGATGCCGACGCCGCCCGCGCGCTGTCGGACTGGCGCGGCCGCCAGACCGCATTGGCCGCCGACGGCATGCCCTCGCACATGGTGCGCCTGGCCACGCTGGGTGCGCGGCCCGTGATCGTGCTGGCCGAAGATGCCGGCGCGCAGGCCGCCGGTGCCTTCGCCGACGCGTGGCGCAACGTGCTCATCGGTCGCAATGCCGTGATCGACAAGGCCGACCAGGCCGAGGCCACCAGCCGCACGGTCATCCATCCGACGCAATGGGGTGGCACCAACCCCAACTTCGACGTGCTCGCCAAGGGCGACTGGACCGTCACCATGCCGCTGGCCGCGCTGTCGGCCGATGGCCGCCTGCCCACCGACATCGGCGTCGACCTGGCCGTCTCGCCCAGCGCGGGCCGCTCGCGCCCGGTGGCCACGGTGTACTGGAACGACACCCTGCTCGGCGCCCGCCAGCTCAACGCCGACGGCCATCCCGAGCGCATCGACGCCCGCGTGCCCAGCTACGTGCTGGGCCTGAACAACGTGCTGCGCGTGGCCATCCAGCGCCAGCCCTACTACGACGGCTGCAACGAGGCGCCTCAGGCCTACCCCGTGCAGGTGCTGCGCACGACCGCCCTGCGCACGGGCGACGCCGCGCCCGACGGCACCTTCGTCGGCCTGCTGCCGCTGATGGCCTACCACCCGCAGGTGGCTGTGCCCGAGTCCTACCTGGCCGACGCCATCGCCACGCTGCCGCGCCTGGTGCGCATCGCCGCCGCCTCGGGCGTGAGCCCCGTGCGCGCCGAGCTGGTGGTGCAGGGCCAGGGCGCCTTCAACCCCGCCCGCCCCTTCCTGGCGCTGCAGGTGCCGGTCGACGGTGCCAATGCCCGCGTGTCCGTCAAGGACGGCCACCTGCGCATCAACGGCAAGCAGTCGCCCTGGCTGGACGTCGGCGGCCTGACGCAGGCCAGCGCCATCGAGGTGGCCAGCAGCCACGGCCAGTACGGCCTCGTCTACCAGGTGCTGGGCACGCAGCCGGCGCTGGGCAAGCCCTTCGTGCTCAACCGCGGGGACCTGGCCGTGCTGGGCGATGAAGGCCCGGTGGCCTGGTCCGACGGCAGCGCCGCGGCCAACAGCGACGCCGCGCCCGAAGGCTCCGGCTTCCTGGCCGAATGGCGCCGCCACCTGTCGTGGGGCGTGCCGGTGATCGCCTTCGCGCTGCTGCTGCTCCTGCTGCTCTTCGTGCTGGCCCATCGCCTCAAGCGTCGCCACGACAAGAACAAGTGATGACCTGCTCGCGCCTCGGGTCCTGACGGCATCCCCGCATGGACTCGCTCTACTGGCCGTACCTGGCGGCCGACTACTACCACCTGCTGGAGGTGCTGACGGCGACCGTGGCGGTGCTCGTGCTGATCTCGGGGCTGGACGACCTGTTCATCGACCTCTGGTACTGGGTGCGCGAGGCCTGGCGCGCGCTCACCGTGCGGCGGCGCTATGCGCCGCTGTCGGTGGCGCAGCTGCGCGAACGCGACGAGCAGCCCATGGCCATCATGATCCCGGCGTGGCACGAGTACGACGTGATCGCGCCCATGCTGGCCAACATGGTCTCCACGCTGGAGTACCGCGACTACGCCATCTTCGTGGGCACCTACCGCAACGACGCACGCACCATCGAGGAGGTGGAGCGCATGCGCCGGCGCTACCGCCACCTGGTGCGCGTGGAGGTGCCGCACGACGGCCCCACCTGCAAGGCCGACTGCCTCAACTGGGTCGTGCAGGCCGTGTTCAAGTACGAGAAGTCCACCGGCCAGCGCTTTGCCGGCGTGGTGCTGCACGACAGCGAGGACGTGCTCCACCCGCTGGAGCTCAAGTACTACAACTACCTGCTGCCGCGCATGGACTTCATCCAGCTGCCGGTGACCTCGCTGGAGCGCCACTGGTTCGAGCTGGTGGCCGGCACCTACATGGACGAGTTCGCCGAATGGCACAGCAAGGACCTGGTGGTGCGCGAGAGCCTGGCCGGCACCGTGCCCTCGGCCGGCGTGGGCACCTGCTTCTCGCTGCGCGCCCTGCACACCCTGGCCGAGGCGACGCAGAACCAGCCCTTCAACGTGGACAGCCTGACCGAGGACTACGACATCGGCAACCGCCTCGGCCAGCTGGGCATGAAGCAGATCTTCGGCCGCTTCGAGGTGGACTACGTGACGCGGCGCAGCTCGTGGTTCGGCCTGGGGCGCGAGAAGGTGCATGCCCTGCGCATGCCCCTGGGCGTGCGGGAGTTCTTTCCCGACACCTTCCGTACCGCCTACCGGCAGAAGGCCCGCTGGACGCTGGGCATCGGCTTCCAGGGCTGGGAACAGGTGGGCTGGCGCGGCTCGCTGGCGGCCAAGTACCTGCTCTACCGTGACCGCAAGGGCCTGGTGACCTCCTTCGTCGCCATGCTGGGCTACCTGCTGGTGCTGAACTTCATGCTGTTCTTCCTGGCCTACCAGTTCGGCTGGTTCACGGTGCACTACCCGCCGCTGCTGCACCCGGGCAGCTGGGTGGTGACGGTGATGGCCATCAACGGCGTGCTGCTGGTCTGGCGCGTGCTGCAGCGGGCCTGGTTCGTGACCCGCATGTACGGCTGGGAGCACGGCCTGCTGTCGGTGCCACGCATGGTGGTGGGCAACTTCATCAATGCCGCCGCCGCGGCGCGGGCCTGGCGCCTGTTCCTGTCGCACAAGCTCCTCGGCACGCGGCTGGTGTGGGACAAGACCATGCACGACTTCCCCTCCGACGACCACCTGGTGCAGACACGCCAGCGCCTGGGCGAGCTGCTGCTGTCGTGGCGGGCCATCGACCCCGAGCACCTGGAGGCCGCGCTGCGCCTGCAGGCGCAGTCGCGCCGGCCGCTGGGCGCCATCCTGGTGGACAACGGCTGGCTGGACGACGCCACCCTCGACGAGGCCATCGCCTTCCAGGAGAACGACTCGCAGTTCGTCGGCCTCGAAACCCACACCCAACAACAGGCTCCCGCATGAAACCGCTGCACCGCAAAGCCACGCTGGCGATGGCCCTGGCCGCGGCCTGGCCGGTGATGCCGGCCCTGGCCTCGGTCGCGCCCCTCGCCGCCGAGGCACCCGCCGGGCAGGACACCGGCGTCCAGCTGCGTGTCGCCTACCGGTTGGCGCTGCCCGAGACGGCCACGGCCGGCGGACAGCCGGCGCCCGCACCCGTGCCCGAAACCCCGCAGGACGCCCTGCAGATGGCCGAGCTGCCCGGCTGGCGCCGGCGCCTGTCGGGCGACAGCCTGGCCATGGTGCGCATGGCCCGCATCGAGCCGCGGGGCCTGCCCTCTTCCGCCGACGCCGATCCGCTGATGCAGATCGGCGGTGCGCCGCCGCCGGCGCCGCCGCAGGGTCCCTTCCCGCCCGGCGGGCCCGACGTGGTGCTGGGCGCCGGCGCCCGCCGCCTGCCGACGATCCCGACGCGCCTGGACCTGGCGCAACTGCAGGAGCCGCCCTCGCCCGATGCGCCCGCGCAGTTCGTGCGGCCCGGCGAACGCCGCGCCGCCCCCGCCGCGCGTGCGCCCGGGCCCCGCGCCGGGCGCGCGAGCCGCGGCGGCAACCGCCTGCGCGGCACCGCCTGGCGCCTGGCCGCGCAGGGCTACCGCGCCTACAACCAGGGCCGCTATGCCCTGGCCCTGGAGCGCGCCGACGCCGCCCTGAAGCTGCGGCCGGACGTGCCGCGCCTGCAGCTGCTGCGCGTCTACACGCTGCAGAAGCTCGGCCGCCTGGACGAGGCCGAGCGCAGCGCCGTGCAGGCCATCGCGCAAGGCCACGGCAGCCCCGAGCTGCAGGCCGCGCTGGTCAACCTGCGCCCGGCGCCCGCCGGCACCGGCGCCGCGCCCACCACCGAGGCCTACCGCCGCGGCTTCCCGATCGCCACCGAGGCCTACACCCTCTACAACGACGGCAAGTACGCCGAGGCCGCCAGGCTGGCCGAGCAGGCGGTGCGCATCGATCCGAGCCAGGGCCCCTGGACGCTGCTGTGGCTCAACGCGCTGGAGAACCAGCAGCGCTACGACGACGTGGTGCAGTACGGCAACGTGGCCATGGCCCTGGGCGCGCCCAACAAGGACGCGATCATGGCCCGCATGCGCCTGGCGCGGCAGCAGATCGCCAACCTGCACGCCCAGGCCGCCTATGCCGCCCTCAACAAGGGCCGCAACCGCGAGGCGCTGGCCGAGGCCCGCGACGCGGTGCGCATCGCGCCCGACGTGGCGAGCCACCGCATGCTGCTGATCGGCGTGCTGCAGGCCATGCGCGACGACGCCGCGGCCGAGAAGGCCGCCACCGAGGCGCTGTCGGCCGACGACGAGAACACCGGCGTGCAGCTGCTGCGCGCCTACCTGCGCCAGTCGCTGGGCGAGACCGCCGCCGCGCAGCAGGACATCGACGAGGTGCTGGCCCTGGACTGGATCACCGACGACCAGCGCCGCAATGCCCGGCTGATCGGCGCCGACCTGGCGCTGGCCGCCGACCAGCCCAATCGCGCCAAGGCGCTGCTGGCCCCGCTGCCCGCGGACGATGCCCAGGCGCAGGCACGCCTCAAGCGTGCCAGCCGCTTCGCCGGCTGGGGGAGCGATGCCGACAACAGCCTGGAGACCCATGCGCCGCTGCAGCTGTGCCGCGACACGCCCTACGGCACCGTCTGCGAACTGGCGCCCTGGGACGACCCGGGCACCGACAGCCCCGCCAGCCGCGCCTATGCGGCCTATGGCCGGCAGGAATACCCCAAGGCCATCGCCCTGGCCCGCCGCGCCGTGGCCGAGCAGCCCGACAGCGAGGCCAACCAGAACCTGCTGACCACCACGCTGGCCTCGGGCAATGCGCAGGAGCAGCAGGAGGCCATGGACCGCCTGAACACGGCCCTGGCGGCCAAGCCCACCGACGCCGGCCTGCTGCGCCAGCGCGCCTACCTCCATGGCGCGCGCAAGCAGTACGACCTGTCGCTGCAGGACTTCGTGGCGGCGCGCAGCACCGGCGAGGCGCCCGAGACCAACGTGCTGGACGAGGCCTATGCCACCGCCGCCGTCGGCAACCGTCCGGCCGCCGCCGCCATGCTGCGGCAGGCCATCGACGATGCCGACGCGGGCAAGCTCACGCTGGACAAGCAGCAGCGCTTCGATACCCGCAGCGCCATCGCCAACTTCTCGCGCGAATGGGGCGTCAATGCCTCGGTGGGCTACCGCGGCGCGCGCTCGCCGTCCAACGCCCTGGCGGGCCAGCCGATCTCGGTGCCGGGCAATTCCACCTTCAGCACCGTGGAGGCCTACTGGCGCCCGCCGACCTTCCTCAACAGCAGCAACCGCACCTTCGAGGTCTACGGCCGGCTGTCCAACACGCTGCACAGCGGCAACACGGTGACCGGCGCGCAGGTGGTGGACAACCCCTGCGGCGGCACGACCACTGTGAACCAGGGCACCTTCAACAGCGCCTCGGGCTGGCCCTCGACCACGGGCGCCATCGGCGCGCGCTTCACGCCCGATGCGGGCACCAACCTCACCTTCGGCATCGAGCGGCAGTTCCTGCTGGGCACGGCCACGCGCTCGGGTGCCATCAATGCGGGGCCCGCCTCGGTGCGCTGCGCGCTCAACAGCCAGGCCGCCACCATCGACTACCAGGGCAGCAAGGCCTCGGGCGGCTGGCAGGCCTACATGCTCTACGGCTTCTACGAGGGCACGGCGCTGCGGCTGGACAAGCCCAGCTGGTACACGATGGAAGGCTACGTGCAGGCCGGCTACACGCTGCTGGACCATGGCGTGGACTACACCGAGCGCGATGCCTCGGGCAACACGCTCGCCACCGGCAACGGGCGCCTTCGCCGCGGCCAGGGCTTCGCGGCCGGCGAAGTGCGCGTGGGCCGCAGCTTCCTGACCTCGTACAGCGACCGGCTGGTGGTGTTCCCGCACGTCACGCTGGCCGCCGACTGGTACTCGACGCAGGCGCGGGTCAGCGGCGTGCCCCTGGCCGGCGCCAGCAGCTTCGCGCTGGCGGGCAACGGCAGCAGCTGGTCGGCCGGCGCCGGCATCGGCGTCAACCTGCGCTACTGGCTCAACGAGGACCGCTACAACGCCCAGCGCTCGCATGCCGACCTGAGCCTGCAGTACCGCGCCCGCCTGGGCGGCGACGCGGACCGGGCCAAGGGCCTGTTCATGACGCTGTCCTATTCCTACTGATTCCCGCCGGCGCGCGGCCCCGCCGCGCGCACCGGGACGACACGCACACGAGGGGTTTGCATCCATGACCGACGACCGCACCGCCAGCGGCCTGCGCCGCCGCCACCTGCTGGGCCTGCCCATGGGCCTGGCCCTGGCCGGCCTGGCACGCGCCCAGCCCGCCGACAACCTGGCCTTCGTGGGCCAGGACAACTACATCTTCGCGGCCTGGGACAGCCTGTCCACGCCCGACTGGAAGGGCATCGACGCCACCGTGGCCCGCGTGGCGCAGGTCGGCCAGTTGCTGGCGGCCAAGGGCGTGGCCCTGGTGGTGCCGGTGCTGCCCGACAAGATGCGCATCTACGAGGAGAAGCTGCCCGCGGACAAGCCCATGTCGCCCGAGATGCGCCAGCGCTACGCCGGCATCCTCTCGCGCCTGCAGACG
Source organism: Pseudacidovorax sp. NFM-22 (assembly GCF_021401245.1). GTDB lineage: Bacteria > Pseudomonadota > Gammaproteobacteria > Burkholderiales > Burkholderiaceae_C > Xenophilus. The sequence goes on along the minus strand of NZ_JACBFY010000006.1, from coordinate 304,612 downwards.
GCGGGCGTGGCCACCTTCGACGACGACAAGCTGCTGATGGCCCTCAAGGCCGCCGGCCAGCCGGTCTACTACCGCACCGACCAGCATTGGGCGCAGCCCGCGGCCGACGCCACGGCCCAGGCCACGGCCGACCTGATCCGCCAGAAGGTGCCCAACCTGGCCGGCCAGCCCGGCACCGGCATGGCGCTGGGGCCGCTGATCAACGAACGCCGCTACGGCGACCTGGCGGACCGCTTCCTCTCGCCCGAGCAGCGCCGCGCCGTGGGCCGCGAGATCTATTCGGTGCGCCGCGCCGGCGATGGCGAAAGCCTGCTGGCCGACGCGCCCTCGCCGGTGCACGTCACCGGCAACAGCATGGTGCAGCCCTACTTCGGCTTTCCGCAGAAGCTGTCGAACCTGCTCGACCGGCCGGTGTCGGTCAACTGGAAGCCGGGCGACGTGGGCTTCTGGCGCGTGCTGCTCGAGTACGTGGAATCGAACGCCTTCCGCCAGCAGAAGCCGCAGGCGCTGGTGTGGCAGCTGTTCGAGCCCAACTTCCACCTGGGACCGGACGCGCGCGGGCTGTGGGACAGCGCGTCGGTGGTGTCGGCCGAGGAGTGGCAGCGCCGCATCCAGGCCGCGCTCGCGTGAGCATGGCCGCACCGCCGGCGCCCCCGCCCTCCGCCACCGCCACGCCCGACCGCCGGCACGTCCGCTTCGCCTTCGTCATCGGCCTGCTGCTGGTCGCCGGCCTCGCCTGGGGGCTGTGGCGGCTGGCGACGGCGGACCGCAGCGCCTGGCCGCAGGCCGGCGCCGAGGCCGCCATGAACCGCACCCTGGGCGCCCTGCCCGGCCAGTCCGACTGGACGCGCTGGGGCGCCGGCCTGCGCTGGCGCCTGCTGGGCGACCTGGGTCCGCAGGTGGCCCCGGGCTGCCCCGGCTGGCTGTTCTACCGCGACGGCCTGCGCCCGGCGGCCGGCGAGGCCGTCGCGGCCGCGGCCTATGCGCGCCGCCTGGCCCTGATGCGGCATTGGGCGCAGGTGCTGCGCGCGCGCGGCGTGCAGCTGGTGGTGGCCACGGTGCCGGACAAGTCGCGCATCGAGGCCGCGCACCTGTGCGGCCTGCCGGTGTCGGCCGCCATGCAGGCCCGGCTGGACGACTGGCAGCAGCGCCTGGCCGAGGCCGGCGTGTCGCAGGTGGACCTGCGCCCTGCGCTGGCGGCCCTGCCCCAGGCCTACTACCGCACCGACGTGCACATGGCCCCGGCGGGCGCCGAGGCGGCAGCCGATGCCATCGGGCGCGCCGCGCTGCCGATGCTGGGCGGTCCCGGCACCCAGCGCTTCGACGACCAGCGCGGCGCCGCGCCCGAGCCGCGCATGGGCGACCTGATCATGCTGGCCGGCCTCGATCGGCTGCCTGAAGGCTGGCGCCCGGCGCTGGAGCGCTTCACGCCCGAGCGCATCGTGCCGGTGGCCAGCGGCGGCCTGCTGGATGCCGGCCCCGCCGCCGAGGTGCTGCTGGTGGGCGATTCCAACGGCCTGCGCAGCGAATTTCCCGGCCGCCTGGGCCGCCAGCTCGGCCGCGAGGTCTGGACGCTCAGCCACGACGGCGGCTACTTCTCCGGCGCCATGCTGGCCGCCCTGGCGCAGCAGGAGCGCTGGCCCGCCAGCCTCAAGCTCGTCGTGTGGACCTTCTCCGAGCTCTCGCTCTCGCTGCCCCTGAGCGCCGACGAGGCGCGCGCCGCCGCCGCCCTGCCCTGACGCGCATGCTGTTCAACTCGTACCTCTTCCTGTTCCTCTTCCTGCCGGTGGCGCTGGGCGGCTACTACGCCCTGGCCGCGGCCGGCCGCCGCTGGGCGGCGCTGTGGCTGTGCCTGACGTCCTTCGTCTTCTATGGCTGGTGGAACCCGCGCTTCGTCGCGCTGCTGGCCGGCTCGATCCTGGTCAACCATGTGTTCAGCCGGCTCATCATCGGCAGTGCCGCCGACAAGCGGCGCCAGTGGTGGATCACGGCCGTGGGCGTGGGCTGCAACCTGGCGCTGCTGTTCCACTACAAGTACTTCACCACGCTGCTGGGTGCGCTGGCCGACCTGGGGCTGCGCGCGGGGCCGGTGCAGGACATCCTGCTGCCGCTGGGCATCTCCTTCTTCACCTTCACGCAGATCGGCTACCTGCTGGACTGCCAGGCCGGCACGGTGAAGAAGGCCAGCCTGCTCAACCACACGCTGTTCGTCACCTTCTTCCCGCACCTGATCGCGGGGCCGGTGCTGCATCACAAGGAAATGATGCCGCAGTTCGACCAGGCCGAGACCTACCGCTTCCGCGCCGAGAACCTGTCGGTGGGCGGCACGCTGTTCGTCATCGGGCTGGCCAAGAAGGTGCTGCTGGCCGACAGCATCGCGCCCTATGCCGATGCGGGCTTCGCGGCACCGGGCGACCCGCAGTTCTGGGGCGCCTGGGGCGCCGCGCTGGCCTACACGCTGCAGCTGTACTTCGACTTCTCGGGCTATTCGGACATGGCGCTGGGCCTGGCCAAGATGTTCGGCGTGCGCTTTCCGCTGAACTTCAACTCGCCCTTCAAGGCGGCCAGCATCATCGACTACTGGGCGCGCTGGCACATGACGCTGACGCGCTACCTCACCACCTACCTGTACTACCCGATGGCCATGAAGGTCTCGCGCTGGCGCAGCCGCCGCGGCCTGCCGGTGGGCGCCGTGGGCAGCCGCACGCCGCTGGGCTTCGCGCTGATGATCGGCTGGCCCACGCTCTACACCATGGGGCTGGCGGGCGTGTGGCATGGCGCGGGCCTGCAGTTCTTCATCTACGGGCTGCTGCATGGCAGCTACCTGTGCATCAACCACGCCTGGCGCATCGGCCTGGCGCCGCGCGTCGCGCCGCAGGGCGCGCGCGGCAGGCGGCTGTGGCTCATCGCCTGCGTGGGCCTGACCTTTGCCTCGGTGACGGTGGCCCATGTGTTCTTCCGCGCCCATGACGTGCAGGGCGCACTGGCGTTGCTCGAAGGCATGGCCGGGCTGCGCGGCGTGGAATCGCTGGGCGTCGCCCAGGCGGCCGACCTGCTGGCGCAAGGCTGGGCCGGCTGGCAGGCCTTCGTCGGCCGCCATGTGCAGGCGCTGCTCATCGTGGGTCTGCTGGCCATCGCCTGGGGCGCACCCAATGCGTACCAGATCCTCGGCCGCTTCTCGCCCGCGCTGGGCCGCGTGCAGGAAGGCCGGCCCGCATGGCTGCGCTGGCAGCCCAGCACGGGCTGGCTGGTCGTGGTGCTGCTGCTGTTGCTGGTCAGCGTCATGAACCTGCACCGGGAAGCGCGGTTCCTTTACTTCCAGTTTTGATGCGCCGTCCCGATCAGCTTGCGGCTATCGCGCGTAGCTCCATCGTTTTTGTACAGAACCAGGGATTTCTAATCGATTTTGCGCACGCCGAATTGATATTGCGCCTCCCCAGGTACCTTCCGTTCGCTGAGCGCACCCGTCACGAATATGAACCACCCTGCCATCTCCTGAGCACCGTCGGATGCCTATGCCTATGCCCTTCTTCGCGGGCCGCGCCCGCCCTGCCTGTGCCACCTTGATGTCGCACTTGGCCGTTGCGGCGGCCTTTGCTTCGGCCCTGCCCGTCCGAGCCCAGGACGGTGCGCTGTCCCAGCTCTACGCCGCACGCCCGCCCGCCGGTTCGTCCTTCGTACGCGTGGTCAATCCCACGGACCAGACGTTGCTGGTGCAGGTGGCCGGCGGCCCGGCGCAGCGCATCGGGCCGCAGGCGCCCGCCACCAGTTATGCCATCGTCGTCGGTGGCCGGCCCTTCGCCGTGCAGGTGGGCGGCAAGAAGGCCGCGACGCTGGAGGTGCGGCCCGACAGTTTCGGCACCTATGTGCTGCGCCGCGACGGTGCCGGCCATGCCTTCACCGCCATCGACGACACGGGCGACGTGCCCGATGCGCTGAAGGCCGAGCTGCGCTTCTACAACCTGGTGCCCGGCTGCGCGAAGGCCCAGCTGCAGATCGCGCCGGCCGGCACGCCCGTCGTGCGCGACGTGGCGCCGATGGCGGCGGGTGCGCGCTCGGTGAACCCGGTGCAGGCCCAGCTGGCCGCGGCCTGCGGCAGCGCCGCGAGCGCGGCCCAGGCCCTGCCCGCGCTGCAGGCCGGCGACCACCTGAGCCTGTTCATGACCGGCACGGCCGACAAGCCGGTGCTGACGATGCAGCCGGCCCGCACCGACACCTTCAAGCGTTGAGCGTCTCGTAGAGCCGCGCCAGTTTGGCGCGGTCGGTCTTGTAGTTGACCGACACCGGCAGCTGCGCGCAGGGCAGCAGCTCCGACGGGATCATGTAGTGCGGCAGGCGCGCGGCCAGCAGCGCCTTCCAGTCGGCCAGTTCGGCCGGCAGCGCCGGGTCGTCGCGGCCCGTCTCGACGAAGGCCACCAGCCGCGCCACAGCGCCGTTGGGCCGGCGCAGGGCCACGGCCGAGGCACCGCGGTGGCCCGGTAGCGTGGCCAGGGCGGCGTCCACTTCCATCAGCTCCAGCCGGTAGCCGTTGAGCTTGATCTGGTCGTCGATGCGGCCATGGCAGAAGAGCAGGCCGTCCTCGGCCTCGGTGCCCAGATCGCCAGTGCGAAAGCCGCGCTGGCCGTCGCGCAGGAACATGCGCGTGGTGTTGAGGTCGGGCCGGTTGAGGTAGCCGCGCATCACATGCGGGCCGGCGATGCACAGCTCGCCCTCGTCGCAGTACACGGCGCTGTCGCGCTTAGCACGACCGATGGGCAGCGGCGCGTCGGTGGCGAGCATGGCGTCTTCCACCACCAGGAGCGTGGTCGCCACCGTGGCCTCGGTCGGGCCATAGGTGTTGAGCAGCGGCACATCGGGAAAGCGCTTGCGCAGTTGCCGGCACAGCGGCACGGGCAGCGGCTCGCCGCAGAAGACGAAGGTGCGCAACTGCGGCAGCGCGGCCTGCGTGAAGCCCGGGTTGACCAGCTGCTGCTGCGCGAAGGACGGCGTGGACACCCAGGTGGTCACGCCATGCTCGGCCATCAGCGCCGCCACCTTGAGCGGCGAGGCGGCGTCCTGCCGGTCGAGCATGAGGATGGTGCCGCCCAGCGCCAGCGTGCCGAACACGTCGTAGAGCGACACGTCGAAGCTGAACACCGTCTGGTCGAGGAAGACCGGGCGCTCGCCCAGGCCGAAGTCCAGCCGCATCCAGTCGATCAGGCCCTGCACGCTCTCACGGCCGATCTGCACGCCCTTGGGCTGGCCGGTGGTGCCGGACGTGAACATCACGTAGCAGAGCTGCTTCTCGGCCAGCGGCATGCCAGGGCCGTCGCGCAGCACCTCGAAACGGCCCTGGGCCGCGTCGTAGAGCAGGTGGGCATCGAGGATCTGGCAGATGCTGGCCAGGCGCTCGGCCGGGTACACCGCATCGACCGGCACGAAGGGCGCGCGCAGCATCAGCGCGCCGGTCAGCGCCACCATGAAGGCCGCTTCCTTGTGGCCGCGGATGACGATGGGCATGTCCGCGCCCAGGCCCAGGCGGCGGGCCTCGTCGCACCAGGCTTCGGCCTCGCGCTGCAGCTGGGCCCAGTCCAGGTGGCCGTCGCGGGCCACGATGGCGGGCCGCTCACCGCCGGACCCGGTCTGGACGAAGCGGCCGCTGTCGTAGTCGAAATGCATGGCGGGCGGGGCAGGCCTCAGGCGGCGTTGGCGGCCACGAAGTCGGTGAGCGTGCGCACCGAGTACAGGATCTCCTGCGCCTCGGTGATCGGCACCGTGCAGCCGAAGCGGCTTTCGATGGCGAGCATCAGCTCGACGGCAGCGACCGAATCGAGCAGGCCGGATTCGAGCAGGGGCACCTCCGGGTCCACCTTCTTGAGGATGGCGGACTGGATCAGGGCGATGAGTTGTTGTTCGATCTCGGCAGGCGTGGTCATGGATGGAAAAGGCGGAGGCGCGGGGCCTCGATGTTCAAAGGTCGCGGTTGAGCGGCACGCCCAGCACCACGGTGGAAAGGCTGCCGAGGATGCGGTCGTCGTTGACCATCACGGCCGCGGCATGGGCATCGCGGATGTGGCGGCTCAGGTAGAACTCGCCCGGCTCCATGTAGCCCTGGATGCCGCAGATGCGCAGCGCGATGTCGGTGACGCGCACCACCAGCTCGGAAGCGCCGACCTTCAGCGCGTTGTAGCTGACCATGCGCTCGGTGGCGGTCTGTGGCCCGGCGGCGTCCTCGTAGAGCGCCATGCAGGCCGCCAGCGTGCCGCGGAACTGCTGCACCAGCGTCTCGCCCTCGGCCAGGCGCAGGTTGGCGATGGGGTTGAGCGGCGCGCCGCCGCGGTTGCGGTGACGCAGGAAGGCACGGGCCCGGCCCAGCGCCGACACGGCGATGCCCAGCCACACGGCGCCCAGCAGCAGGTGCGAGGTGGGCAGCATGGTCTGCGACATGTGCACCGAGAAGGGCTCGGCGTAGACCTGCTCCGGCCCGCAGTCGGCCACCAGGTCGTAGCGGTCGGTGCGGGCACCGCGCATGCCCATGGGGTTCCACGGCGCGTGGGCGTGCAGCTGGATCTGGTCCCTGAGCACGGCCACCAGCCGCTGGTCGGTGGGGGCGGCGTCCTCGGCGCGGCGGGCGCTGACCAGGAAGACGTCGGCCGCAGGCGCATAGGAGATGACGGCGCCGTTCTTGCGCAGTTGCAGACGGCCATCCGTCTGCGGGTCGAGGAAGCAGGCGCTGGAGCGGATGGCCCCTCCGGTGGCGCCTTCGGTGGTGGCCGAGGCCACCAGCCACTGCCCGGACGCCATGCGGGCCAGCAGGCCCTGCAGCCAGTCGCTGTTCTGCGCATGCTGGATGGCCACCGCCGACTGCGACTGGTGCATGGCGTAGATCAGGCCGGTCGAGGCGCAGGCCTCCGACAGGCGCCGGCAGACGTTGACCACGGTGCGCAGCGGCAGCCCAGGGCCGCCGTGGCGGGTGGGCACCAGCAGGCCCAGGAGCCCTTCCGCGCGCAAGGCGTCAAGCACCTCGGTGGGCAGCCGGCCCTCGCGGTCGACGGCATCGGCATGGGTGGCGGCCACCTGGGCCGCACGGGATGTGGCGTCCTCCACGGAGGCCGCTGCAGACAACGATTCAGCGGCCTTCATGCCCGTCCACAACTTGCGAATGTTGATACATTTTTAGTATATGTTCACTTTTCGCAAGCTTTGCGGAGCGGGCGTGACCAGCACCTGACGCGGGCGCGCCCGGTGTGACATCGGCCACGCGCGGACGCTTTTTTCAGGCGTCGCCGCCGCGCCAGTCGCGCAGCAGCTTCTTGGCCTCGGGCGTGTCGCCGAGCAGCCAGGGGTCGATGGCGAAGGCGAGCACATGCTCGGCGCCATAGGTGCGCGCCACCTCCAGCTGGGCACGCACGCGCTCCAGCGTGGCCGCGCGGGCCCGGAAGCCATCGGGCTGGCCGGGCGGGTTGGGCAACTGCTCGAACAGCTCCACGATGAGGTCGAAGGCCACGCCGCGCTGGCGCAGCAGGCGGCGCAGCGGCTCCAGGCCGGCGTAGTTGCCCATGCCGGCCACGCCCACGCCGTCCTGCAGCATGGGCCGCAGCTGCGCCGCGTCGAGGATCTCGGCCCACAGGCCGTCCAGCGAGCCCGGCGTGGGCAGGCGGCTGTAGAAGGTGGAGACGGCCAGGCGCGGCTGGCTGCGCCTGAGGGGCTCGGCCGCCAGCTCGCGCAGCCAGGCGGTGAGCAGGCGCCGCCGCTCCGGCGTCGCCCAGTTGTACTGGTCGATCTCGTAGGGCAGGTACCAGCCGCGGAAGGCGGCATGGCCCGGCCAGGGCTCGCTGCGCATGGCGGCCAGGCTGCGCTCGCGCGTCTGGTCCAGGAAGGCCGGCAGCGCCTCGGGCTGCCGGGCGCCCAGCGTGGTCCACCAGCGCTCGTCGTAGGGCAGGCCCAGGCGCACGCCCATGCCCTGGCGCGCGGCCTCGTCGAACAGCATCTGCAGCAGCGCGGGCGTCAGCATCCAGTCGTTGGCGCCGCCGTACAGGCCCATCCACTGCACCACCACCTCGCGGCAGCCCAGCTCGCGCGTCACGCGCAGGCGGCGCTGCCACTCCTCGAGCGACAGCGCCTCGTGGCTGCGCCAGGGCTGCAGGAAGGTGCCGTCCAGGCGCATCGGCGCGGGCGCGCAGCCGGCCGCCAGCAGGGCCACCGCGGCGCCAGCGGCGCCGAGCCAGGCACGTCGCGTGGGCATGGGTGGAGGCCTCACGTGTAGCGCTTTTCCAGCGCGTCCCAATCCGGCTTGCCGACCAGGCGCTGGCGCTCGGCGAAGGGTGCGACGAGGCCGCTCGATTCCTGCACCTCCTTCTGGTCGCGCAGCACCGTGAGGGCCTGCTGCATGCCCATCACCGCGCCCTGCAGCGCCGCATTGGCATAGAGCACGATGCCGTAGCCCAGCCCGGCCAGCTGATCGGCATTGAAGATGGGCGTCTTGCCACCGATCACCATGTTCATCAGCTGGGGCTTGGCCAGGCGCTGCGGCAGGGCGCGCACCTCGTCGGCCTTCGTCACCGCCTCGACGAAGAGGATGTCGGCCCCCGCCTCGGCGAACTTGTGGGCGCGCTCGACCGCGGCCTCGAAGCCGTGCGTGGCGGCGGCGTCGGTGCGGGCCAGGATCATCAGGTCGGCATCCCGCCGCGCATCGACGGCCGCCTTGATCTTGCTCACGGCCTCTTCGGTGCTGATCACCTCCTTGCCCGAGAAGTGGCCGCAGCGCTTGGGCGCGACCTGGTCTTCCAGCTGGATGCAATCGGCGCCGGCCCGCTCCAGCGTGCGCACGGTGTGATGGACGTTGAGCGCATTGCCGAAGCCGGTGTCGGCATCGACGATCAGCGGCAGCGACACCGCATCGCGGATGCGCGCCGTGTGGTCGGCGATCTCGGCCAGGCCCATGAAGCCCTGGTCGGGCATGCCGAACCACATGTTGGTGACGCCGGCACCGGTGACATAGATCGCCTCGAAGCCGAGGTCTTCGATCACGCGGGCCGAGAGGGCATTGAAGGCCCCCGGCACGAGCACGCCGCGGCGGGCCTCGACCAGGGTCTTGAGTTGTTTGCGAGTGGACATGCAAGCGAGGGGTTCGACGGTCGGGCGCAAGGAGTGTCTGGCGCGTGTAGGCCGTCCGGTTCAGAAACAGTCGCCGGGCACGCGCACCCAGCCTTCCATGAGCACGCGGGCGCTGCGGCTCATCAGGGCCTTGGTGACCTGCCATTGCGGCCCGGCCGGCCCATCGACCTGCCGCGCCTCGGCGCCGACCCGCAGTAGACCAGAGGGATGGCCGAAGCGCACGGCGCTGCGCTCGCCGCCCCCGGCCGCGAGGTTGACCAGCGTGCCCGGAATGGCCGCCGCGGTGCCGATGGCCACAGCCGCCGTTCCCATCATGGCGTGGTGCAGCTTGCCCATGGAGAGGGCGCGAACGAGCAGGTCGATGTCGGCCGCGCGCACGGTCTTGCCACTGGAGGCCACATAGTCCTGCGGCGGCGCGACGAAGGCCACCTTGGGCGTGTGCTGCCGCGTGGCGGCCTCGGCCACATCGCGGATCAGGCCCATGCGCACGGCGCCCCAGGCGCGGATGGCCTCGAAACGCGCCAGCGCGGCGGCGTCGCCATTGATGGCAGGTTGCAGCTCGGTGCCGGTGTAGCCCAGTTCGGCCGCGTTGAGGAAGATGGTGGGGATGCCGGCATTGATCAGCGTGGCCGCGAAGGTGCCGACGCCGGGCACTTCCAACTGCTCGACCACGCGGCCGGTCGGGAACATGGCGCCGCCCTCGCCGTCTTCGGCGGGGTCGAGGAACTCGAGCGGTACCTCGGCGGCCGGGAAGGTCACGCCGTCGAGCTCGAAGTCGCCCGTCTCCTGCACCTGGCCGTCCACCATGGGCACATGGGCCACGATGGTCTTGCCGATGTTGGCCTGCCAGATGCGCACGGTGCACGCGCCGTCCGCCGGCACGCGCGCCGCATCGATCAGGCCCGCCGCGATGGCGAAGGGCCCGACGGCCGCCGACAGGTTGCCGCAGTTGCCCGACCAGTCGACGAAGGCACTGTCGATGGCGACCTGGCCGAAGAGATAGTCCACGTCATGGCCGGGGCACGTGCTCTTCGACAGGATGACCACCTTGCTGGTGCTGGAGGTCGCGCCGCCCATGCCGTCGGTCTGCTTGCCGTACGGATCGGGGCTGCCGATCACACGCATCAGCAGTGCGTCGCGCGCCGGGCCGGGTTCGCGGGCCCGCGCGGGCAGGTCCTGCAGGCGGAAGAACACGCCTTTGCTGGTGCCCCCGCGCATGTAGGTGGCGGGGATCTTGATCTGGGGGATGGGCATGGGTCAGTGCGTGGCCGGTTGAAGAGGGGCAGTCTGCCCCGCCAGGAAGTCCTGCGCAAAGCGCTGCAGCACCCCGCCGGCCTCGTACACCGACACCTCTTCCGCCGTGTCCAGCCGGCAGCGCACCGGCACGCGCATCGGCTCGCCGCTGCGGCGGTGGACGACCAGCGTCAGCTGCGCACCGGGCGTGCGCTCGCCCTCCACGTCGTAGGTCTCGGTGCCATCCAGCCCCAGCGTCAGGCGCGTGGTGCCGGGCAGGAACTCCAGCGGCAGCACGCCCATGCCGATCAGGTTGGTGCGGTGGATGCGCTCGAAGCCTTCGGCCACCACCACCTCCACGCCGGCCAGGCGCACGCCCTTGGCCGCCCAGTCGCGGCTGGAGCCCTGGCCATAGTCGGCACCGGCGATGACCACCAGCGGCTGGCGGCGCTGCAGGTAGGTCTCGATGGCCTCCCACATGCGCACCACGCGGCCCTCGGGCTCGATGCGGGCGAGCGAACCCTTCTTCACCACGCCATCGACCACGGCCATCTCGTTGACCAGTTGCGGGTTGGCGAAGGTGGCGCGCATGGCCGTGAGGTGATCGCCGCGGTGGGTGGCGTAGGAGTTGAAGTCCTCCTCCGGCAGGCCCATGCGGGCCAGGTACTCGCCGGCCGCGCTGTCGGCCAGGATGGCGTTGGAGGGCGACAAATGATCGGTGGTGATGTTGTCCGGCAGCAGGGCCAGGGGCCGCATGCCGCGCAGGGTGCGGGGCTGCGCCGCGAGCGCGCCCATGCCCTCGGTGTCCCAGTAGGGCGGGCGGCGGATGTAGGTGGACTGCGGGCGCCAGTCGTACTGCGGGCTGGCGCGCGATTCGCCCTCGGCGCGGATCGCGAACATGGGTTCGTACACGCGGCGGAACTGCTCGGGCTTGACGCTCGCCGCGACCACGGCGTCGATCTCCGCGTCGCTGGGCCACAGGTCGGCCAGGCGCAGTTCCCGGCCCTGGGCGTCGGTGCCGAGCACGTCGCGCTCGATGTCGAAGCGGATGGTGCCGGCAATGGCATAGGCCACCACCAGCGGCGGCGAGGCCAGGAAGGCCTGCTTCGCATACGGGTGGATGCGGCCGTCGAAGTTGCGGTTGCCGGAGAGCACGGCCGTGGCGTACAGGTCGCGCTCGACGATCTCCTGCTGGATCACGGGGTCCAGCGCGCCGCTCATGCCGTTGCAGGTGGTGCAGGCGAAGGCCACGATGCCGAAGCCCAGGCGCTCCAGTTCGCCGAGCAGGCCGGCCTCCTGCAGGTACAGCTCGACGGCCTTGGAGCCGGGCGCCAGCGAGGTCTTGACCCAGGGCTTGCGCACCAGGCCATGGGCATTGGCATTGCGCGCCAGCAGCGCGGCGGCGATGACGTTGCGCGGGTTGCTGGTGTTGGTGCAACTGGTGATGGCGGCGATCACCACGGCGCCGTCGGGCAGACGGCCCGCGGCCTCGTCGGCGCGGCCGGCCGCCAGCTTGGCCGCATCGGCAATGCCGCGCTCCGCCAGGGCGCTGGCCGGCAGGCGGCGGTGCGGGTTGGAGGGGCCCGCCAAGTTGCGCTCCACCGTGCCGATGTCGAAGCGCAGCACGCGCTCGTACGCGACCTCGGCCAGCGTGTCGGCCCACAGGCCGGCCGCCTTGGCATAGGCCTCGACCAGGTGCACCTGCGATTCCTCGCGGCCCGTCAGCCGCAGGTAGTCCAGCGTCTGGCCGTCGATGGCGAAGAGCGCGGCGGTGGCGCCGTACTCGGCGCACATGTTGGAGATGGTGGCGCGGTCGCCGATGGACAGGCGCGCCGCGCCCTCGCCGAAGAACTCGACATACGCGCCGACCACCTTCTGCTGCCGCAGGAACTCGGTGAGCGCCAGCACGATGTCGGTGGCCGTGATGCCCGGCCGGCGCTCGCCGACCAGCTCCACGCCCACGATGTCAGGGAGGCGCATCCACGACGCGCGACCCAGCATCACGTTCTCGGCCTCCAGGCCGCCCACGCCCACGGCGATCACACCCAGCGCATCGACATGCGGCGTGTGGCTGTCGGTGCCCACGCAGGTGTCGGCATAGGCCACGCCGTCCTGCACGGCGACGACCGGCGACATCTTCTCCAGGTTGATCTGATGCATGATCCCGTTGCCCGCCGGGATCACCTGTACGTTGTCGAAGGCCCGCTTGGTCCAGTCGATGAAGTGGAAGCGGTCTTCGTTGCGGCGGTCCTCGATGGCGCGGTTCTTCGCGAAAGCCTCGGGGTCGAAACCGCCGCACTCCACGGCCAGCGAATGGTCCACGATCAGCTGCACCGGCACCACCGGGTTCACCGCCGCCGGATCGCCGCCCTCGGCCGCGATGGCATCGCGCAGGCCGGCCAGGTCCACCAGCGCGGTCTGGCCCAGGATGTCGTGGCACACCACCCGTGCGGGGTACCAGGGAAAGTCCAGGTCCCGGCGGCGCTCGATCAGCTGGCGCAGGTAGTCGTCGAGCTGGGCCGGGTCGGCGCGGCGTACCAGGTTCTCGGCATGCACCCGCGCGGTGTAGGGCAGCCGGGCCCAGGCGCCGGGCTGCAGCGCCTCGATGGCGGCGCGGGCATCGTAGAAATGCAGGTCGGTGGCGGGAAGCGGCTGGCGGTGGAGGCGGTTCATGGGATCGTGGAGCGGGCGGCGCACGGAGGCGCCGCCGCGTTGCGGGAAGACGGCCGGCGGCCCGCGCCGGCCGGCCCGTTTTTACTGGGCCTGGATGTTGTTGTCGCGGGCCACCTTGGCGTAGCGCGGGATCTCGGCCTTGATCAGCGCGCCGAACTGCTCCGGCGTGCCACCCGCGGGCGACACGCCGGTGGGCTCCAGCTGCGCGACCAGCTCGGGCGCCTTCAGGCCCGTGTTGATGGCGCCGTTGATCTTGGCCAGCACCGCGGGCGGCAGGTTCTTGGGCGCGATCAGGCCGTGCCAGGCCACCACGTCGTAATCGGGCAGGCCAGCTTCGGCGATGGCGGGCAGGTCGGGGTAGGCCGCCAGGCGTTGGGCCGTGGTCACGCCCAGGGCACGCAGCTTGCCGGCCTTCACATGCGGCATCAGCGCCTCGGTGCCCGCCACCAGCAGGTCCACGTTGCCGGCCACTAGGTCGGTGACGGCTGGGCCGGTGCCCTTGTAGGGAATGTGCGTGCCCTTGACCTTGGCCATGCCGAACAGGTATTCGGTCGTGATGTGCAGATGGCTGCCGTTGCCCGCCGAGGCGAAGGCGACCTTGCCAGGGTTCTTGCGCATGTAGTCCAGCAGTTCGGCCATGTTCTTTGCCGGCACCTTGTTGGGGTTGATGCACAGGACATAGGCGCCCTTGGACAGCTGGATCACGGGCGTGATGTCGGCCACCGGGTCGAACTTGAGCTTGTAGAGCGCCGGATTGACCGTGTAGCTGCCGGCCACCAGCAGCAGCGTGTAGCCGTCGGCGGGCTGGTGCAGCGCGTAGTCCGTCCCCAGCGTGCCGCCGGCGCCGGGCCGGTTGTCGACGATCACCGACTGGCCCACGCCCTTGGCCAGCAGGTTGGAGCCCACGCGGGCGATGAAGTCAGAGCCGCCGCCGGGCGCGAAGGGGCACACGATGCGGATCGGCTTGTTGGGATAGCCGTCCTGCGCGGCGGCGTCGAAGCCGAGCGGCAGGGCCAGGCTGGCGAGGCCGGTGTTGAAGAGGCGGCGATTGAGGGTCACGAAGATGTCTCCAGGTGGGCGGGCCGCACCATGCGGCCGGCCGGGCGCGGGATGGTCGGCGTCTCAACCTGACGGGAACCTGCGTCGGCTGCGCCTAGCAGGGCCATCCCGCAGGCGAGTCGTGCGGCCTGCTTCTCGACTCGGCCCATGGGCCCGCACAGAGCAAAGGCTCTACCGAATCCGCGCATACTTGCGCTGCTGCTGCCCTGTGGTTGATTCGACGCGGGCAACGGCGTCCCACCCTGTCCTTCCTCCGAGTTGCCCACTGTTGCCATGACCGCCCTTGAACAACGCCTGATGCAAGGCCTCAAGAAGCTGCCGCCCAGCCGCATGGCCGAGGTGGTGGACTTCGTGGAATTCCTGGCCGCGCGCGAACAGCGTGCTGCTGCAGCCGACCGCCTGGCCGACGCCTTTGCCCGGATCGATGCGCTGAATCTGCCCCCCCTGTCCGAGGACGACATCGAAGCAGAGGTGCAAGCCGCACGCCAGTCCCGCCGCAAGAACGCGTGAGCGACCGGACGACGGGGCAACGGCTTGATGCGATTCGTCATCGACACCAACCTGCTTGTCTCGGGCGTCCTCTTCAGGGGCCTGCCGCGGCAACTGCTGAATGCTGCGCGCGCCGGCGTGTTCGAGCTGTGCAGCAGCGATGTCCTGTTGGCCGAGTTGGAGGACGTGCTGGGTCGCGGCAAGTTCGTGCAGGCGTTGACACAGGCGGGGCTGACGCCGCTCGATATTGTTGGCGAACTACGGCGGCTGGCCTTGGTGGTCTCGCCGACCCACGTCCCGCGCGCCGTACCCACTGATCCGGACGACGATCACGTCCTGGCTGCGGCCCTGTGCGTCGGCGCCGACCTCATCGTCTCGGGCGACCGACGCGACCTGCTGCCGATGGCCAGCTACGAGGGCATCCCCATCGTCAGCGCTCGGCAGGCCTGGGAGCACCTGGGACCGCCGAGCTTCTGAACGGCGGCGGGTCTGGACGGACCCGTGCGTACGGGTACGTTGGTTGCAGCTGATCGCATGCCGCGGGCCGCGCCGATGTCGCCCGCGAGCGCCCGGGCAGATGCACCAAAGCCGTGCGCCACGTAGGATGCAGGCCGGCGGACCGACCGCCCCGTACCGGCCGCCCGAGCCGGCCAGCCTCTTCCCGCCGGCACCCGCGCGCCGGCATTGCTTGCGTGACCATGCCATCTCTCTCCTGGGCCGATCTGGCGGCCCGCTTCCGTCCCGCCTCCGCCCGGGTGGACGCCCGCGAACGGCTGCGTGCCTTCGCCGGTGCCGGCCTGGGCATCCTGCTCACGGCCCTGATCGCCCGCTGGTGGGCGCTGCGCGCCGGCATGAGCGCCCCCTGGCTGGTGGCCCCGCTGGGCGCCAGCGCCGTGCTGGTGTTCGCGGTGCCGGCCAGCCCGCTGGCCCAGCCCTGGGCCGTGGTGGGCGGCAACACCGTCTCGGCGCTGGTGGGCAGCGCCTGCGCCCTGCTGATTCCCGACCCGGCCTGGGCGGGCGCGGTGGCGGTGCTGGCGGCCATCGCCGTGATGTTCGCGCTGCGCTGCCTGCATCCGCCGGGCGGCGCCTCGGCCCTGCTGGCGGCGCTGGGCGGGGTGGGCTTCGGCTTCGCGCTCTTTCCGATGCTGGTCGACTCGCTGCTGCTGGTGCTGGCGGGCATGCTCTACAACGGCCTGACCGGCCGGCGCTATCCGCATGCGCCGCAGGCCCCGCCCCCCGCGTCGGCGGCCGACCGCTTTTCCGCCGCCGACCTGGATGCGGCCCTGGCCCACTACAACCAGGTGCTGGACGTGAGCCGCGACGACCTGCAGGACATCCTGCAGTACGCCGAATCGGCCGCCTACGAGCGCAACTTCGGCCAGTTGCAGTGCGCCGAGGTAATGTCGACCGAGCCGGCGTCGGTGCAGTTCGGCACGCCGCTGGACGAGGCCTGGACGCTGATGCGCGCCCGGGGCGTGAAGGCCCTGCCGGTGGTGGACCGCTCGCAGCGTGTGGTGGGCATCCTGACGCGGGCCGACTTCCTGCGGCACGCGGGCTGGGAGCAGCGCGAGGGCGTGGGCGAGCGCCTGCGCACGCTGCTGCGGCGCGACGGCCTCACCCATTCCGACAAGCCCGAGACCGTCGGCCAGATCATGACCCGCGAGGTGCGCGTGGTGAGCAGCCACCGCCGCATCGCCGAGCTGGTGCCGCTGTTCGCCGAGGCGGGCCATCACCACCTGCCGGTGATCGATGCCGACAAGCGGCTGGTGGGCATCATCACGCAGTCGGACGTGGTGCGGGCCCTGCACCGGGCGACCCGCCCGGCGGGTTGAGGACGCAACGGAGCCACGGAGTCGACCATGAAGAAAACGGTGACGAAACGACAAGGCGGGCCGGAGGCGGCCCGCGCGCGGCAGGGACCCGGCGTGCGCCCACGCCTTGCACGCGGGGTCGTGCTGGCCCTGGCACTTCTGGCCGGCACGGCGACCAGCGCCCAGGCCGCCGACGAGATGCAGCGCCGCATGGCCGCCTGCACCACCTGCCACGGTCGCGAGGGGCTGGCGACCAATTCCGGCTACTTCCCGCGGCTGGCGGGCAAGCCGGCCGGCTACCTGTACGACCAGCTGCGCAGCTTCCGCGACGGCCGGCGCCAGCAGGCCGACATGAACCACCTGCTGGCCCAGCTCTCGGACGCCTACCTGCGCGAGATGGCCGAGTACTTCGCCGGCCTGGACCTGCCCTATCCCGCGCCCACGCCCTCCGACCTGCCCGCAGCGGAGCTCGCCCGCGGCCGGGCGCTGGTGCTGGAGGGCGATACGGCGCGCGGCATTCCGGCCTGCGTCCGCTGCCACGGACCGGCGCTCACCGGCGTGCAGCCGGGCATCCCGGGGCTGCTGGGGCTGCCGCGCCTGTACATCGCCTCGCAGCTGGGCGCCTGGGTCACCGGCGACCGGCGCGCCCTGGCGCCGGACTGCATGGCCGAGGTGGGCCGGCGCCTCAAGAGCGATGACATCCGCGCCGTCGCCGGCTGGCTGGCCGCGCAACCGGTGCCGGCGAATTACAAGGCCGTGCCCGCTTCGGCCCTGCCCGCCGGCCTGCCGGTGGCGTGCAGCGCGATGGAGGCGCACCGATGAACGCCCCGCTCCCAGGCGCACCCGCGGCCCGTCCGTCGACGCTGCGCCGCGCCCTGCTGTGGACCGCCCTGGCCCTGGGCACGGTACTGGCCGCGCTCGCCGCCACCGTGGTGGCGCTCAACCTGCGCCGCGAGGCCCCGATCCGCGACGACCTGCCGCCGCCCGCGGCCTCGGCCGCGCAGCTCGAACGCGGCCGCTACCTGGCCTTGGCGGGCAACTGCGCCGGCTGCCACACCGCCCGCGGCGGCGCCGCCTATGCCGGGGGGCGCGGCATCGAGACGCCTTTCGGCACGCTCTACGCCGGCAACCTCACGCCGGACCCACTCACGGGCCTGGGCCAATGGAACGCCGACCATTTCTGGCGCGCCCTGCACCACGGCCGCTCGCGCGACGGGCGGCTGCTGTATCCGGCCTTTCCGTACACCAGCTTCACGCAGGTCACGCGCGAGGATTCGGACGCGCTCTTCGCCTGGCTGCAGAGCCTGCCGCCGATGACGCAGGCCAACCGGCCGCACACGCTGCGCTTTCCCTACGACACGCAGGCCGCGCTGGCCGTGTGGCGAGCGCTGTTCTTCCGGCCGGCCGAGTTCGTGCCCGAGCCCGGCCGCTCGGCCGAGCACCACCGCGGCGCCTACCTGGTGCAGGGCCTGGGCCATTGCATCGCCTGCCACGGCAGCCGCAACACGCTGGGCGCGACCGACGTGAGCCGCGGCCTGGCCGGCGGCATGCTGCCGGGCGAGAACTGGTATGCACCGGCCCTCGATGCCCCGCACGAGGCGGGCGTGGCCAACTGGCCGCTGCAGGACGTCGTGGCGCTCTTCAAGACCGGCCGCACCGAGCACGGTTCGGTGCTGGGGCCGATGGCCGAGGTGGTCTACCGCAGCACCCAGCACCTGAGCGATGCGGACCTGCAGGCCATGGCGCTGTACCTCAAGGACCTGCCACAGCAGCCGTCCCCGCCCGCCCCCGCCCAGCCGCCGCGCCGCAACGAATCGCTGCTGGCGCGCGGCGAGAAGGTCTATGCCCAGCAATGCGCCTGGTGCCACGGCGACCAGGGCCAGGGCGAGCCGGGCGCCTTTCCGCCACTTGCGGGCAACCGGGCGGTCAACCTGGCCAACCCGGTCAACCTGGTGCAGGTGGTGCGACGCGGCGGCTACCCACCGGCCACCGAGGGCAATCCCCGCCCCTACGGCATGCCGCCCTTCGGCCACGTGCTGAGCGACGAGGAGATCGCCGCAGTGCTGAGCTATGTGCGCAGCAGTTGGGGCAACACGGGCGACGAGGTCTCGCTGCGCGACGTCATGCAACGCTGAAGCGACGTCCAGCCCCAACGCTGCCTTGAGCCCCTCTCCCCCCGCGGGAGAGGGGTTGGGGAGAGGGGGCACACGCACGGCAACGGCCTTGTGCCGTGCCCCCTGCGCTTTCCGCCTTGCGCTTTCGGCTTTGCAGCTTGCACCTTGCGACGGCGGCTGCCCCCTCTCCCCAGCCCTCTCCCGCGAGGGGAGAGGGGGCCGGATGCCTGCGTGGGTGCGTGGGTGCGTGGGTGCGTGGGTGCGTGGGTGCGTGGGTGCCGGCCGATCCTGCCCCGACGCTGTCCATCGCGTCGCGAGGGGCCGCCGCAACGAAAACGCCCGCACGGACAGGCCGGGCGGGCGGGCGTTGGCGGTGCAGGCCGGGCACGGCGACGTGCCGGCCTGCAGGACGCGCCTCAGTTGTCGAGCGTCAGCTTCTGCTTCTGCACCACGTCCTTGTAGACGGCGTACTCGGCCTTGATCTGTTCGGCGAACTGCTCGGGCGTGTTGGCCACGATGATCGAGCCCGTGTCCTCGATGCGCTTGCGCACGGCCGGGTCTTCCAGGGCCTTCTTGGTGCCGGCGCTGATCTTGTCCACCACCTCCTTCGGCAGGCCCTTGGGCCCCAGGATGCCGTAGTACGCCATGCGGTTCACCGGCTCCAGGCCCACTTCCTTGAAGGTGGGCACGTTGGGCAGTTCCTTCAGGCGCTGCGGTGCGGCCACCACGATGGGCACCAGCTTGCCGGCCTTGATGAAGGGCAGCGCCGAGGGCAGGTTGTCGAAGATCATGGGCACCTGGCCCGCCACCACGTCGTTGAGGGCCGGGCCGGCGCCGCGGTAGGGAATGTGCGTGATGAAGGTGCCGGTCACGCTCTTGTACAACTCCATCAGCAGGTGACCGATGCCGCCCGTGCCGGAGGTGCCGTACGAATACTTGCCGGGGTTCTTCTTCAACTCGGCGATGAAGCCCGCATAGTCCTTGGCCGGAAAGCTCGGGTTCACGGCAATCACGTTGGGCGTGGCCGCGATGTTGATGATGGGCGTGAAGTCCGTCAGCGGGTTGTACGGCGTCTTGGGGTTGATCGCCGGATTGGCGGCCGTGCTGGACACGGTGGCCACGCCCAGCTTGTAGCCGTCGGGCGTGGCACGCGCGGTTTCCAGCGCGCCCACAGCGCCGCCGCCGCCGGCCTTGTTCACCACCACCACCGGGTGGCCGAGGATCTTGCCCAGCGGATCGGCGATGACGCGGCCCACGATGTCGGTGGTGCCGCCGGGTGCGAAGGGCACCTGCAGCTCGATCGGCCGCTCGGGATAGCCTTGCGCGAATGCGGCGGGCGCCGCAACGAGGGCGGCGAGCACGGCGCCACTCGCCATTGCCTTCCAGGGACTGCGTTGCATGGTTGTTTCCTTTGTCGTGATCGGGAGCGGCCTCGTTGCGGGCCGGCCGGCAGTGTGGCGCGGCGGCGGCGCGGCGTCGTCCGTAGCCGCGGGCCGGCGGCCTCCGTGGGGCTACGCAGGGGTTATCCCCAATCCCGGCACGCGCCGTTCTAAAGGCCGTGCTCGCGCAGGAAGCGGTACAGCCCGTGGCTGTTGGCCACGCCCAGCTTGGCGAAGACATGCGCGCGGTGGGTCTCGATGGTGCGCAGCTCCACCGGTGCCAGCTCCTGCGCGATCTCCTTGTTGGGCTTGCCCTCGGCCACCAGCCGCGCCACCTGCATCTCGCGCGGCGTGAGCTTCTGCCACAGCGCCTGGGCCGCCTGCAGCGCTTGCCTGCGCTCGGCACCGGCCTGGGCCTTCTCCAGCGCCTTGGCGACGGCGGCCAGCAGGCGCTCGTCGTTGCAGGGCTTTTCGAGCCAGCCCAGCGCGCCGTTCTGCACCGCCTCCACCGCCATGGGGATGTCGCCGTGACCGGAGAGGAAGAGCACCTCCAGCGCGCTGCCTCGCTCGCGCAGCGCGTCGAAGACCTGCAGCCCGCTCATGCCGCCCAGCCGCAGGTCGAGGATCACGCAGCCGGGATGCTGCAGGTCGACCCCGGCCAGGAAGTCCTCGCCGCTCTCGAAGGTGCGCACCGCATAGCCGCGCGACAGCAGCAGCAGCCCCAGCGAGCGGCGCACGGCCTCGTCGTCGTCGACGACGCACAGGTTGTTGGCGGGCAGGGTCATGGTGGGGCGATGGGCAGTTCGAGCGTGAAGACGGTGCCGCCGCCCTCGCGCCCGGCAAAGGTGAGGCGGCCGCGGTGGGCCTCGACGATGGTGCGGCAGATGTTCAGGCCCAGGCCGAGCCCGCCTGCCCGCGTGGTGAAGAAGGGCGCGAACACCTGGTCGGCGATGGCCGGGTCGATGCCGGTGCCGCGGTCGGCCACGCGCAGCTGGATGCCGCCGTCGCGCCGCTCGGCGTCGATCTCGAGCCGGCGTTCGGCGGGCGGCACCCCGCGCATGGCATGCAGGCTGTTGGAGACGAGGTTGAGCAGCACCTGCTCCAGCAGCACGCGGTCGCCACGCAGCAGCGGCAGGTCGTCGGGGATGCGCACCTCGGGCACCACCTGGCCTTCGCGCAGCTCGCCGCGCAGCAGAGCCAGCGCCTGGGCCACCAGCGTGGCGACGGCGCAGTCCTCGGCGCCGGCCGTGCGCTGGCGCACGAAGCCGCGGATGCGCCGCACGATCTCGGCGCTGCGCTGGGCCTGGGCGATGGTGTCGTCCAGGCTCTGGGCCAGCAGCGCGCCCTCGCCGCGCTGCGCGAAGGCCTTGGCCGCGCTGGCGAAGCTGCTGAGCGCCATCAGCGGCTGGTTGAGCTCATGGGCCAGCGTGGAGGCCATCTCGCCCAGGCTGGCCAGGCGCTGCGCGTGCTGCAGCTGGGCCTCGTTCTGCCGCTGCAGCAGCTCGGCCCGCCGCTGCTCGGTCACGTCGACCACCGAACTCATCCAGCCCGCGTGCCGGCCTTCGGCATCGATCAGCGGCGCCGTGTAGACCATCGTGATGACCTCGTGCCCGTCCTTGTGCCGCAGCCGCGACTCGTGGCCGGACTGCGAGGGCTGGCCGCTCATCATGGCCTCGTAGTGGTGCCAGTGACGCGTCACCTCGTCGGGATGCCAGTAGGGATAGGGCGGCAGCCGGCCCAGCAGCTCGCCGGCCTCGAAGCCGGTCATCTGGCAGAAGGCGGGGTTGACGTAGGTGATGCGGCCGTCCACGTCGCGTGCACGCATGCCCACGGGTAGCGCGTCTTCCATGGCCTTGCGGAAGGCATTCGCCTCGCCCAGGGCGTGGGTGCGCTCCTCGACGCGCAACTCCAGCTCGCGGCGGGCGTCGCGCTGCTCGGCGAAGCGCCGCTCGCGCAGGCGCCAGTACAGACCGGCCAGCAGCAGCAGGCTGAGGCACAGGAAGGCGACCATCCAGGCGCTTTCACGCGTGCGCAGCACCTGCTCGTGATCGGCCATCACCGTGAGCGTCCAGGGCAGGTCTTCCACGGGCTCGCTCACGGCCAGGAAGCGGCGCACCTGGCCGTCGATCTGCGTGCGGATCAGCACGCCCGGCCGGTCGCCGTCCGGCGTGACCCGCCAGGGCAGCTGCGGAAAACGGGCGCGCGGGCCGTACTGCTGGTCGCGCCGCACCTGCGCCAGTCCCTCGGCATCCACCGGCCGCGTGGCGTGGTAGAGCCACTGCGGCACGGAGCTGAGGAAGACGATGCCCCGCGCGTCGGTGAGCAGGATCGGCTCCTTGGCCAGGCGCCACGATTCCTGCACCTGCCGCAGGCTCACCTTGACCGTGACGACCCCGAGCACCTGCCCCCCATCGCCCCGCACCGGCGCCGACATGAACAGCCCCGGCTCGCCAGTGGTCTGCCCCACGCCATAGAAGCGCCCGCTGCGTCCCGCCAGCGCCTCGGTGAAGTACGGGCGATTGGCATAGTTGTGGCCGACGAAGCTCTGCGGCAGCGCCCAGTTGCTGGCGGCGAGCGTGACCCCGCGCGCGTCGATGAGGTAGAGCACATCGGAGCCGGCCAGGCGGTTGAGCTCTTCCAGGTAACGGTTGGCGCTCTGGCCAAGTGCGGCCTGCCCAGGCGCGTTCAGCAGTGCCAGCACCACGGGATGCAGGGCCGCGGTGAAAGGCAGGTGCCGGTAGCGGCCGGTGGCGTCGCGCAGGCCCGAGAGCTGGACCTCCGCCGCGCGGCGGATCTCGTCGGCCTGGTTGCGCGCGGCGCGGTCGGCGGCCCATTGGCCGGCCAGGGCGATGATGAGGATGGCGGCGGCGAGCAGGGCTGCCCAGGCGGCAAGGCGGGGCCAGCGCGGGGTGGCGCGGGTGGCGGTGTCGACGGGGGGCGGAACGGCGGGGGCCATGGAGTGGCCGCGATTTTCTTCGAGCCGCCACGTCAACGACCCGTGCTTGTCCGGCTTGGGACGGCCGGTCGGCTGCCCCGCGCGTCCGATAGCGTCCGGGTGCCGTTTGTCAGTCGTTGAGATCCGAAGAGCTGCGGATGCTCTCGCAATTCAGACGCTTCTACGCCTGCCGTCGGCGATGGCCTGTATGGGCTTGCGACCGCACAGGCCCGGGATGCGCTCCGCCAGATTGAAGGCGCCGGCGACTTCGCTGCCGGGCGAATCAAAGGCAAGCAGCAAGAGGCGAACGTCGACATTGCCCATGGCGTCTTCGCGAGCGGCCGCCGAAGATGAAACGGCAACGCGAGTAGGCATAGCGCTTGGCGTAGAAGTCCGGGGCTTCGACCAGGCCGGAGTTGATGGCTTCTTCGAGCCACAGCTCATAGATGGGCCGCAGCCAGTAGTCCATGAGCCAGCGGCGCCGGCCATGGAAGTAGCGCCAGGCTTCGAGCAGCGCGGCACGGGCGCTGCTGTAGTTGGTCTTGCTGAAGTCCTTCAGCAGCAGCTCATAGGGGAGATTCAGGCCCGCGGCGATGTGGCGCAGCACGGCCAGCATGAACGCCTCGAATGCGGCATTGGGCCGGCCCGGCGTGAAGCTCGACACCTTGGCACCCACGGGCAGCGGGATGATGGCCGCGCCCTGCATGCGCCGCAGGTTGCGCGCCTGCTTGACCGACTCGCCCCAGGCGCGCGCGGGTCCTGCCCGAAGAGCGCACCGGCCGATTCCTCATCGAGGTTCGATTCGAGGAAGGCGGCCACCAGCGAATTGGCGACGCTCGCCTCCAGTTCGTTGCTGGAGTATTTGCCGGCCATGTGGAATTCGCGCATGACCGCGGCCACGATGGGTTTCCCGCGGGACTGGCCCGTGCGTTCCTTGTCGTGCAGGTGAAGGACGCGGCGACGGCCCCAGGCGGTGAACGCGGGAATGCGCTCCCACTCGTCGGCGCCGGATGCCCATGCACCCAGGGCATCGCCCGGGTGCGTGCGGCGCACGTTGTAGAAGGTCGGCGCGCCGTGTTGGTCAAACTCGATCCCGCCGCGGATGTTGGGATTGGCGGCCAAGGCCGAAGGCGTGGCGAGCCGGTCGGACTCCACCATCATGATGCGGGTCCCCCAGGAGCTGCCCGGCCGCGGCAGCCAGAGGGGCAGGCCCAGCCCGTCACCATTGACCATGCTGCCGCTCAGCGCCTGCAGCGTGAGCCCCAGAAGGTTGAGCGAACGGCCCGCATCGCATTCCGTCGTCTCGGCCCAGGAACGGAAATGGGCTTCGGTGTTGTTGCCCCAGTCGCGGGCCTTCTCGCGGGACCAGCCGAGCAGGCGGTAGTCGGGCGTGGACGAGAGGCGGAGCACCGCGCCCACGATGTTGTCCCGCAGCGTCTGGATGCCGCCGGCCATGAGGCCGTTGTTTCGCGTGAGGTCGCGCGAACGGGCGGTGAGCAGGTCCAGGTCCGGCAGGAGGTCAGCGTCGGCACTGCCGCCGCCCGGGTACCAATCGAACATGGCGTGGTCATGGCCGGCCGCGTGGTGGGCGGCCATGCTGGGGCCGGACGCAGCCCCGGACTCGGCCACAGCAAGGGATGCGCTTCGGGCGAAGCGCTTCGCGCGGCGGCCCATCTTCAGACGATGTAGATGGGGCCGCGCAGCGGCACGCCAGCGCGCCGATTCAGCTCGGCATCGATATCCGCCAGCTCGCGGCGCAGCTCATCGACGCGCTGCTGGTACTGGACGCCTCGTCCGTCGACGGTCGCCGAGGTGGGGCCCGTCAGGCGCTCATGTAGCGAAGCAAACAGCTTGGCGCGAAGCTGCTGCAGTTCTTGATCGGTCGAATGGCGGTATAGGCCCATGCATGCATGAGACCTGAATTAGCATGGCAAGTCACAGAGGCAATGTCAAAAAGCATGTGTCTTCGACGACTTGCTTTAGACAAAAAAACCTAGCCAGCCCTGATCCCTAATTTACTGGCACAAGGGACGGCTCACCCAGTCGACGTATTGAGCTCGTAGAACACTACGCGACTTTTTTTCGGAGCTATGACAGACACTACGAGCTCGCAAGAGGTACAGTTCGGAACGTTGTCCCGTTAATAAATTGATATCGTCCCCGGATCATTCAGACACGAAAATGAGCTCAAAACTCTACCCCAGCCTCTTTATACGACAATTGTCCGATTTTAAAGAAATTGGGCTATCTTTTTACGCTTTATTCATAGGTTTCATATATGTCTCAGGTTTTCTAGTTTTGAACTCACACTTGGCAAAATCAGGGATTTTAGACATCGAGTTCGTTAACGCGCGTTATTTTCTTGCGGGCGCAAATTTTATATTCTATTTGACTTGCTTCTATCTATTCGCCGCACGATCAATCATAAATGGGAGCACATGGTTTAGAGAATCTCTTGAAGACAAAAGAGAGCTACTTCCAAGCAGGATTTGGCCTAAAGTTATTTTTCTTCACTCCCTCGTCAAAACGGTTCTTTTTTGCTGTCTTTCTGCAGCACTGTTTGGCTCACTTGCTGTTGGAGCCTCAGGAACTTTTCTCTTCTACTCAGCGCTCGCACTGGTTCTCTTAATTTCATTCACATTACAAATTACAGGGGCCGACGCCCGCTTTCCACGAAGCTCAGAGATCGCAGAATCGATGCTGAAGACATTCGCCATATATATATTTTTTTCCCGAAGCGACACAGACATGATGATCATCGTCTTCACGCATTATCTTGGAGGAATGTTTTACTTAAATATCGTCTTACATGTCACTTCAAAAAATAAAACTACATGGGACCAGATGTTATTTACTGGGCTGTACAGCACGGTATTCATAATCGGTGCTGCGGTGAGTTTCGGCACTCAGTTCTACGGACAAGTAAGTCTTAAACTCGGCGGCGCGAAACCACAAACCGTGAGAATTGGCCTTTCAGACGACGCCTTGAAGAAGATTCCGACGGAACTCGTCACGACCGATCGGCAACTAGTAGAGGGGAAACTAATTCATCAAAACTCATCCCATTTATATTTTTCCCTAAAAGAATCCACAGTTCGCATTCGGGCGTCCGACGTTGTCTCGCTAATTCTTAAACCTGAACCAGAGAAAAATATCTGGGGCGACTGGATTAAACCGCAGTCTAAATGATGGTAGCGGTGCAGCAAAGCCACGCGCGCAGCAAAAAGGCGAGACGCGAAAATTAGCACGACAGAAGAAGGATTGATATCTCGAGTACGGCAGTCGCAGCGGATAGCTTGTTATGCAAACTCTACATTATCCGTCAGCGATATTCAATATTTATCAAAATTACTGTCTCCGCTGACGTGAGACCTCATTCAAAAATTCTTTTGCTCCATCAAATAACTCTGCACTTGGATTTTTTGCACAGTAGGCGTCCAACCAATCAAATATTAATTCGCTGTCCACAGATTCAAGCAAATTGGGGCCGCTGCGATTTGAATTTAGTCCGGTAACGAGTCCCAAAATCCAGAACTTGTTGCGGAACCCCAAAAAGTTGAAATTGCTAAGCTTTACAGAATTATCTTCTTTCCTTCCCTCGATCCAATCGGGGCAGCGTATTGGTGCAAGAATCGTTATTTCTCTGTCTTTGCTATGCGCGCAACTCCAGCAGCCAAGGACAATCATCAAAGAATACTTAAGAATACACTTATTCATAGAATATCTTTCCGCGCAAGGTCAATGCTTCTTGTGCCACCAATGATATTGCAAGAAGCACTAGAAATAAATACGCAACTATAGCAATACCGGTCAAAAAATATGATAGTTTAAAGAAAACCACAAGTTCTAAAGTGCAATAGCCTAATGCAGCAAGTAGGGAAACACTGCGATAATTATGAACAAGCTACGAAGTGAAATAGATGCTATTCGCGCTATCCCGAGGTTTATGAGAGCGTCTCGGGGCTTAACACTCAAACCCAGTCGCCGCCGTAACCCAGAGAAATCAACAGCTAAGATGTTTAAGATGTGAGGGAACACATCTTTAAGGTCTCGCGTAGCCCGTATCCCGAGAAGTTCTCGCTGTCTTGTGATGTAAAATGAACCAAGCCACACGAGCGACAGCGGATAAAGTGCAACTAATAGCCCCCCGGCGAGAAACTGAGCGGATATCCTAAAATCTGCCGAGCCATATTGAAGGGTTAAAAGTCGAGGTGTTTCGATACCGAGTACAGTCCCTCTTTCTCGATTGCTAAGATTCTTCAAATTTTTCAGGGCATCAAGAATTTGATCGGGATTTTTCTCTAGATCAAGTGAACTTCCTATTTGCCCCTGAATTTGCCATGCTCCCGGCGAAGAGTTAAGCAGGCTTTCTACCTTGCTCTTATATGTTGGCCCGTCTCCGGGCGGCCCTCCTTTCTTAGCGGGCAGCCCGAGGCTAGCCCTCATCTCCGCCACTTTATTTTCTCTATCCGTCGAGGGGCGGTAGGGTTTTCTAGACTCATCGTAGAGCCCTTTGAGCTGGTCGCGATCTTTTTCGAAAATTTCGATTAAAGAGTCCAGTGCGCGTGTCTCCGTCGCATTGAAATAAGCAGCCGCAGCGGTGAAATATACTTCGAGAGCGCAAATAAGCAGCAATACAAAGCCAAAATAGAGCAGCCGTTCAATGCGCAGACCCAGGGTATGAAGCATAAAACACCTATATTAAAAAATTTTTGCTATCTTTAATTTTGCCCTAACAGCGGCGTGAACGATGGAAGAGCAGCAGCAAGCATAACAATATAAAATCGAACTTGTTCCAACTAATCGCTCGCACGCAATATCCGTCGAATGGTTCGTTCCGAAATTCCGAATTCTTTAGCTAATTCTCTGACATTGCGGCCATTGAAGCGATTCCGAATTTTTTCATGGCGCGTCAGCCTTTCGGCTGCGCTTTCTCGCGGAATGTAGATTTCCATCCCCCCTAGGCAAGCGGCTAATCGTCGCATAAGGTCGGCTGTTGCGCCTGGAGACCATTGCGCACCGCAGCATATCGCGACGTTTCGAGCTTCGTCCGCGATGATTGAAAGCGGACATTCTTGAGCATGGTCGGGCGTGTTCATAGTTGGATTGGCGCAAAGAATACTTCATCTTTGCGATCTCGATGATTAAATTCGGTGGCGTCATTCGACCTTCCTAAATGTGGCGGTGCGATCGCATCCTTCACTTCGATAGGCACGGTGTAGGCGAACAAATCCTTGGGCGGCTGCGCGCACGCCTCTAGCTTGGACCACCGCTCCTCACTTAGCCGTTCAAGCCCCAGCCCAAGAGCTGCGTGCACCGCGTAATTCCTGTTGTCGAGCTGCTCATTACGCGGGCGGCGCTTCACCCACCGGTAGGCATCGCGCCCGTTCAGCTTGGCGAGCACCCGCTGTTCAGCCGTGAGCTGCTCGAAGAACTCGCGGGGGAGCTCGTTAGAGAAGTGGACGTAGCCCGGGCCGGGCTGGTCAATGGCAAGCTGACCAAGCAACAGGTCCTTCGCCGCATCCGTGCCCACGCGCCATAGCTTGATGCCGCGGGCGATCTTTCGGCCGCGCCAGTTCACTTCCTGCAGACTGCTGGGCCCGAGGATGCTGATCGCCTCGTTCCCATCGCCTTTGATGGCTCGCAGCTGCGGCAGGACATGCTGTGCCTTGCTCACCCAGTTGTAGACCGCCTGCGTCTGGTCCGAGCTGTCGATGCTGATGGCACTCAGCCCCAAACTGCCGCCGTGCCAATCCTGCCGGTACCGGCGTTGGAGCTGGGCGGTGACGGCGGCCCACTCCTCGTCCACCGCCGGATTGCCCTCGATCACCACAACGTCGATCACCCAGGACTCCAGGCCGCGGCCCCAACCCCACACCGTGATTTCCCACCGGTTGCGCTGCACATCGACGCCGGCCGTGAGCACCAGGCAACCCACGGGCACGGTTTGCAGCTTGTAGGGCTCGGCCCGGGCCTGCAGCACGTGCTCATCGGTGCGCTCGCCGGCCAGTTCCCACGTCTCGCCCAGCGTCTCGTTCACGAAGAGCTGCATCGGGCCGGCGTCGCCCTTCTCCATCGCCTTCAATCCGTTCTCGAATCCTCCACGATGTCGGACCAGGCGCGCTGCGGGCTGTATGCGGTCCAAACGTGCACGGCCAGGCTTCGGGGCGGCCGGCACGGGTTGCCAGCGCTGTCGCGCCAAGTGCGGTCGGTCCCATAGCGCTTG
Organism: Pseudacidovorax sp. NFM-22; assembly: GCF_021401245.1. GTDB lineage: Bacteria > Pseudomonadota > Gammaproteobacteria > Burkholderiales > Burkholderiaceae_C > Xenophilus. Next base: position 275,597 of record NZ_JACBFY010000006.1, on the reverse strand, counting down.
CCGGTTCGCTCGCACACCCACTCACCCTGCAGCGGCATGCCGCCGCGAAGGTAGTCGGCCTGCGTGATGGATCCATGGCAATGCGGGCAGACGTGGTGCGCCGTCTGCGGGTGGCCGCGATCCCACTTGAATCCGTAGCGCTTGTCCTTGCCGCCCCACATGAGCGGATGGTCCGCGCGGCAGTGCGGGCACTCGATGTGAAAGCGCACGAAGCCCTCGGCCTCGTTGGCCGCGTCCTCGATGTGGCACAAGCCCTTGAGCAGCGGCGTGGAGCCGCACACGAGCTTCGGATACGGGGCGCCTTCCAGTCGGCCGCGGGCCAGGCCGCGCGGCGGGCCGGCCTTCTCGATGCTGCGATCAAACTTGCTGATCTCATCGAGGATGGAGACGGCCACCGTGATCCGGCGGAACGCGCGCGCGGCCTTGCCACCGAGCAGGTGCAGGACACTGTCCCGAAAGCTCTTGAGCTTGATCGTCTCGTCGTTGAGGCCCTTGCCGCGCTTGCGGGCCTTGTTGACGGCGGCCACGCCAGTCTGCGGATCGAGCAGCGGATCAATCTCGCTCTTGACGTAGCTGTCCCTGTCGTCGTCGGTGGGCTGCCACAGGGCCTGCTTCCGGCGGCGGTGCGCGATGTTGTAGCAAACGAAGGCGGTGACCATCTTCGTGTAGCCGACGCGCCTTCATGACTTCCAGATCTTCGATCCGGTCATCGCTCATGAAGTCGAGGGATGCCAACCTGAAAGGCTCAGCCCAAGCTGAGCCGAAGTTGCTGCGCTCGTCGTCGGCGCTCGGACATTGCCGTCGGCCTGCGCTGGGCAGTGCGCCCTCGCGGCGCTTGTCGGGCTGGCGTCAGCGAAACTCCTGCGTCTTGAACGCGTGCCGCGGCCCCAAGCCGATCTTGCCGCCTCCCCGGCCCACGCCGCGTCTCTGGCTTAGCGGATCGATTGGAGCCACAAAGGGCGAGCACGGCGGACTGCCAGTTGGAGCTTAGGGACTTGGGCCCACAACGAGGACCGAACAGATCGCATGGGATCTGTCCTGGCGGAAGCGGTGACAGTCAGAAGCCTTTTTAAATCAACGCATTAGCTGTCCGATACCATGAACCGTGCCATGGATCGGGCGCCGCTACGGTTCAGCGCTCTACGAAGTCCAGCGTGACCACCTCGCCAAGCGGCACACCCAGCACTTCATTCGCCGCCACCTGCGCCCGGGAATGCAGATCCATCAGGCGCCGAGCGCCTTCGCTGGGGCGGAAGGCGTCATCACAGCCGCACTCCATCCACCGCACTTCCTCGGCCCAGGCCAGCCAGGCGTCGTAGGGATCGACGTCAGCCGCCCCGTAGACCGCCAAGGCCGCCGCGCGCGCCGCATCCAACTGCGCGGGTGTGGCCACGGGATAGAAAACGTCAAGCTCAATGCGCATAGTGGTTCCTTGGTTGAACGGGCGCCGGCGCCAGGTTGCCAGTCTACCGATTCACTGTATATTTGCACAGTGTTCTGTGAAGTCAGCACCCTCCGCTCCAAAGGCATGCGCCTGCGCCGGTCCGAGTACCCGCCGCCGGTGCGCGGCCGCGTGGAGGTGGCTGCCTGGCCGCACAACAACCTCCAACGGTTCATCCGACGCATCGAGGTTCGTGTCAGCGTCGGCATCCGCACATACCGCACGCCACTGGTAATGGCTGACCCGGTCTTGCTGCCATGCCCGGCCGACCTGGGCTTGCTGATCGCCGGCACAGAGATCGAGGCGATAGAGAACCGGGTGCATGAGTTCTCACAGCTATGGCTGCTGCGCCCCTGCCACGGAACCGAAGACTTAGATCCAGTGCATTGGACGCAACTCGCTCAGTTCATACCCACCCCATAGACCATGACTCTCGGCCATCCCACCCTGCTTCGCGTGCCAGCTTGGTACAGCGACCGCATCAAGGACGAAATCGTGCTGCCGCTCGCGCCCGAGGAATACGACGTGGAGCCCGGCCAGGGCATCAACGGCCGATGGATCGTCACCAGCTCCAGCGGTGCAGTCGTCTATGACGGCATCGGCCCCGTCGACGTGGTCCGCTCGCCCGCCCCCTTCTGATCGGAGGTCCCCATGCCTGTCTCTGCACACCTCATCGACGCACCGGCCGGCACACCGGCAGATATCTTGCGCACCGCGGAGGCTCGCTTCCTGCGCGAGCTGGAGCGGCTGCTCTGCGATGACCTTGCACCGGCACTGCGCGCGTTCGAGTCCGCCCAGGACAGCAGCGCGGAGGATTTGAGCAAGGACGAAATCCGGCTCGCCAGCCGCTGGGCGACCGCGTACGACAAGGCCCGCCAGGCGGGCATGCGTGATCTCGGGGAGACCGCCGAGGCCTATTTCTCCGTCCGCATAGACGGCTGACGGCAGTTCGCCCCGGCTGCGGCGGGGCATGGTTGATTGGGATAAAGGGTCTTTGAACTAGGCAGTTTTTGCCTATATACTGCGACCCATGCCAGCCGATTCCCGGCGCGGCGAACCCCACCGGAGCCACCATGCACCCGACGCACCTCACCCTCACCGCCGACGAAGTCCGCACGCTCGCCACCCAGCCCGAGCGGCTGATCGGTCTCGGCGTCTATTTCCAAGGCTTCTACGGCAGCGCCTCCGAATCCGGCGCCATCACCAGCGCCGAGGCCATTGGCGCCGACGTGTCGTTTGTTGTGCACCTCGAAGACGGCCGCGTGATCCGGGACAACCGCCTGTCCCGCGCCTTCGGCGGCCTGCGCGCCACGTTCCTCATCAACGGCAAGATGCACGGCCGCCCCTACCTGGACGAGCTGGTCGCCATTGCGACGACGCGCGAGGTCCTGGCGACCGCAGCGAAGACGGCCGAGGTTGCCACCTACGCCGCGCGCATGCAGGCCGCTGCGGACCAGTTCGTCGGCGTGCGCTTCGGCGTCTTTGCCGTCACGAAGGGCAAGCTCAAGGCCCGCGTGCACTACAGCTTGGACAATCGTGCCGACGGCCGCCCCTGCGTCAGGATCTACGACCGGGACTATGGCGACGATCTGCGCGCCATCATCCCCACCGGCTACGAAAACAGGACCGACTCGATGGTCGACTACTTCGAGCGTGGTCACGTGGTGCTATTCGAAGGCCATCCCCTCTACCAAGCCGCGCGCGACCGCGCCAACGCCAATGCAGCCCGACGCAAGTAAGCACAACCCCGACCCCGCCTACATCCGCTCACTCATCGAGCGGGCGGGCATGTCCCAGCGCGGGGCGGCCCGGCAGCTCGGAGTGAGCGAGCGCATGATGCGCTACTACTGCGCCTCGCGCGAGTTGGCGGACCACACGGACGCACCCTACTGCGTTCAGTTCGCGCTCGAATCTCTGGCCAGCTTCAACGAGCGGCAAGAGGCCGGTCGCACATCCTAAGCAGGAGCACGCATGCAGTTGCAGCACAAAGGCATCCTGGAGAGCCTCGATGCCGCGCTCATCGACTCCGGACGCCGCGCCCTCCCGCCAGCCGAAGAGGGCAGCCCCGAGAGGGTCGCCGTGCAAGTTACATCGCTGCTGATCGGAAGGGTGTGGATCACCTATCGCCTGACCAGGGGAAGTCTGCACGGCAATCCCGTCTGGCTCTGGCAGCCGATCTACGCAGAGCTTGGGGCGGATCGCTGACAGCCCTTTTTCTACCGCACAAATTCAGCGACGCTGCTAGTCAGGTCGCCCGCTCTTCACGCGCGTCGAGGGCTGCGTGCACAGCCCGCCAATGCCACACCTCATTCCCACCGCGCTTGCCTTTCCAGAGTTCGAAGGTGACGCTTACCAGCCCATGACTCTGGGTTCGCACCCGGATAGCCACTGGCGTGGGCTGCCCTGAACCGGGATATGGAAGCAGCCTTCCTGCGCTGACGACATCGTCGGCGGAAAGGCTCCGCAGGATTCCCTCATCGGTCATCTATCTTCACCTGTCGAAACGGGTTCCAGCCGGAACCGCTTTCGCACGACCTTCGCAGCGCTCTGGAGCGCGTAGACGTCAGGGTCAGGGACCTCAAAGCTGGGCTGAACCAGCCAATCGCCGGAACCGTCTGGGCACCTCAGGACTGCGAACGCCGCGTAGGCAGCCATGTCGTCGCGCTTCCGCCTTCTCACCTCCTTGCGCACGAGCTCGACCAAATCTTTGGCTGGCAGGGTCGGAAGAGACGACGGGGGCGAGACCATCCATGCATTGTCCTACAGCGGACTGGCGAGCACCGCCGGTAATGAGGTCGCGCCGGCGGCAGCTGCGGTGCTTCAATGGGCGCCTGCGGCCTCCGTGCATGCACTCAGCGCGGCGACGAGTTCGGCTTCGTAGCCTTCCCGCAGCAACGACTCAGCCTGTGCGGGGGCAACCCATCGATTCGGCATCCACGCCCGGCCCAGGCACATTGATGCGCACCGGTGTCCGTTCCCATCGAGCGGGCTCTCTGTCAGCCGGAGTGAGACCCCACCGCCACACGAACTCCATGAGGAATGCGAGAGCTTGTCGTGGGGTTAACACCATTGCGTGCAAAACCCTTGTTGCCGACACAACTTTCTTCTAATGTGCAGCAATAGTGCAAGCCGTGGAGGTGATCAAGGAGGAAACCACGGATGTACATCCACCCACTGCTCTGTTCTGTGCCTGCTCGCGTGCGCGAAGCGCTCATCCGGCTGATCGACTTACGCCACTTTCGACGCAATGAGGTGGTATTGAAGGCAGGCGATAAGGTTGACGCCCTCTACTGCGTCGGCTCCGGGCTCCTGCGGGTCGTCGTGCATGGCCCCGCAGCAACTACAACGACGACTAATCTGCTCGCCCCAGACGATCTCCATCTGAGCGTGCCGCTCGATGGCGCGGCGCACGCTTCAACCGTAAGCATCGTCGCTACGCTGCCCTCGTCTGTTTACACGATGCCACTGGACACCCTGAAGCGTCTGTGCGAAGCCTATCCGCGAGTCGCGCTGACGCTAATGCACATTCAGGGCGAGCAAATTCTGTCGCTACGCAAGCAAATCCGCCGACGGACCACACTGTCGGCCGAACACTTGGTTGGCCGCGTGCTGCAGGAACTTACCCAGTTGGCTCCGGAGGGTGATCATGCCTTTCACCGCCACATATCCCAGGGGGTGATTGCATCCTATGCTGGGCTATCTCGGCAGGTGGTAAACAGAGTTCTTAGGACGCTGGAGGATCGCGGCGCGGTGCAGCGGGATGGCGATGCGGTACGCGTCTTGGACGATCAAGCCTTCGACACGGGCTTCCGTCGGCCGGAAGCCCTCTAGCGGTCCGCCCGCCGTCTTCCTCGCCTACTTACTGCAGAACGCGGGGTGGCCGCCTCGCTGAAGCTCGTAGTGCGTACAGGCAGGGGCCGACGGCTTCACTTGGCACTCGTGTTTCCGGCCTGCTTTCAACGTGCGGCAACAGGCTCGGTGCATTCGCCGAGCGCTGCGACAAGTTCGGCTTCGTAGCCATCTCGCAGCAGCAACTCGGCCTGTGCTGCGGCTACCCAGCGATCGACATCGACGCCCAGGCGAAGAGCCTCCGTCGGCATCGAGGGCCGCTCGGGGATGCGCACGCGGCACTCTACGGGGACGGGCATCTTGACGCGGCCAGCGGGCTGCGCCGCACAGCCGGCCAGCAGGGCGGCCAGAGTACAGAGCGAGGCCGATCTGATCATGGCGCGGCCCGGCCCTTCACCCAGGCATCTACGCGAGCCTGAGCACTGGCGCAGGCGTCGCCTGGCACGGCTGGCGGCGTCGAAAGGATGATCTGCGCCAACACCTCCTTGCCGCGCCGAAGCTCGGCGGCATTGGCCTGAGCGGTCTTGGCGCGCCTCTCCCGTCCATCGGCGAGGTCCCGCAGGTCCTGTGCCGCGTCGCTGCAGGCCGACGCATCGGCTCGCGCCGAGTCGCGCTCTCCCGTCGTGCGCGTGGCAGCGTCCCGCGCATGAAGCCACGCCGCGCCGAGGGCCCCATTCGCCGCCACGCTCAACGCAAGGGCCAAGCCCAGCGTCTGCAGTCCCGTCATCATGGGAAAGCCCTCTCGCCAGCGGCAATCGCATCCTGCACGTCACCACCGAGGAACACCAGGCGCGTCGCGTGGCGCCGCCGCTGCAGGCCCTTGAGCACCTGGCCGCCCGCTCTCACCCACTTCGGCAACTCGTCGGCCGCGCCCGCATAGTCGCCAGCGTTGAGCTTGCGCAGAAACGTACTGGGCCGCCCGTCTGCCAGCCATAGGATGCCATCGCGACCCCGGCCACCTGGCCCGGTGTTGTAGACGGTCGAGACGGTCGCATCCCACTGGCACTGCGAGAGCGGCCCGGTCACGGCCACGCGCACGGGCGGCTCGAAGTCGCGCACAAGGCGACGCGCGTAGCGGGCGTCCGCCTCCGCCTGCGAGATCACTAGGCCCGGCCGCACATCGAGCGTGTCACCCCAGCCAATGGTCCACGGGGCGCCACTCAACCGCGCATAGGGCGCCGGCACAGCTCGGATGTTGTAAGGGTCGAAGCCGGCACGGCGCAGCGCCGCAAAGAGCGGTGAGGCCGGGTCCGGATAGGCGAGCAACCTGCAGGCCTCATAGTGGTGATTCAGCGCGTGACAGGCGTCGCCCGAGCGCATTTCAGACAGCACCATTTCAACCTTCCTTCACGCGCGTTCGCACGATGAGCACGGCAAAGCCGCCGATCACACACACGTCCTGCAGGTCCGGCGCGCGCAGCGGCAGGATCAGGGTTGCAACGGCGCCGGCCCCGCCAATGGTGAGCAGGCCCCATGCGAGCATCTTGAGCAGCTCGACAGCGCGGGCCCGCGTGCTGCGCGGCCACTGCCGCCACCCGCGGCAGCGCTCCAGCTTGTTGAGGCCCTCGGCGACCACGATGAGGCCACAGATCGCATAGACCCAGAGCATGAGCTTCATGGCTGCGCCTCCACCCGATCCGCGACCCGTTTAATGGCCCGCTGGAGCACCTCGCGCGCGCCGCCACCGATGGCGAACGCAATCCCCAGCATGACGGGCTCGGGCGCGTTCGTGGCCCATAGCACCGCAGGCGCCAGATAGCCCGCAGTCAGGCTGCTGGCGAAGGCCACGCCCATGCGCCGCAGCGACGTGCGCACCAGGTGCACGATGGTGTCGCCGGTCGGCGGCACGATGTCGAGGACCGCGATGGCGACCACCGCGCCCGCGAAGCCCGCCACCAGAAAGTCGGGCCGCAAGCCCAGGGGGATGCCAAAGGCGGTCAGCACCGGCACGGTGGCCGTCGCCGCGGCAAAGGTCATCACCGCCGTCGTCGTAGGTTCTGCCATGGAACGCCCGCTCTCCCCTACACCGACTCGGCGCCGGCAAACTCTTCCTGTGCCAACAGGAAGTCATAGGCCTGCTCGAAGGGGTTGCCACCCTGCAGGCTGTAGGGGGCCTCGCGCGTCTCCGCATGCAGGACCTCTTCGTCCGGGGCGACGTGGTAGTGAACGCCGAAGGAGATCCGGTCCTTGGATGGCCCGATCATGGGCGACACGATGCGCACATAGGCGCCGTCCAGGGTGAGCCCCTTGAACTTCCAATTGATGAGCAATGCCATTGCGGTCCTTGTTTAGGTCTGGGTGCCGACGACGACGCCGTCGATGTCTGAGGTGGGGGAACTGGCCTTGATGCGCAGCCGGTCGGTGCTGTCGACCCACAGGTGTTTCGTTCCCATCACGAGATGGGACTCGGACCACCCCGAGGTCACGTGCCGCGTCGTCACCCAAGTGTTGGTGGCGGGGTTGTAGACCTTCTGGTTCGTGCCGAACAGGGGCAGCGCGTCCTGAAACTTGTTGCCGTCCGCCTCGAACGACGAGGCCGAGTAGGACCAGCTCGTCGCGAGGTTCGAGAACGAATTGCGGTTGACGGAGAGCTTCCGGACACCGTTGGCAATGATCCCGGTGGGCGCGGCATAGCCCAGGTTGTTGGCGCCGTCGATGGTGTTGTCATCCATGACGACGTCATTGACCAAGAAACCACCGTTCGGGGCATTGCCCGTCACCGCAATGGCACTCGCACAGGCGCTGAAGTCGTTGCGCCGCACGCGCATCTTGCGCACGCCGTAGTCGTTGGTCGTGATCAGCTCGACCATCACCGCGCGGGTGGCGACGCCATAGAAATCGTTGTCGTCAATGGCGATCAGCTGATAGGAGCTGTTGCCGATCAGGCGGGCGCCGTACTTGGGGGCGTAGTACGTGACCCCATCCACCGTCTTGTCCTGGTACTCACAACCCCCCGCGTAGTTGTTGCGTACGCTGACGTGCGTCATGGGCTCGTTGCCCGTGTTGTCGAGGATCTGCCGGTTCGGGTAGTCGACGAAGTTATCGACGGGGAACGTGCTCTGGTCCGTGAGGCCATACAGCACGATGGCGCCCTGATTGTTCTGCGTGGTGCTGCTCAGGCAGATGTTGCGGGCGACCGTGACCCGGCAGACGGGGTATTTCTCTTCGGCGAACGACTTCGCCCGCACGACGATGATCGCGGCGTTGCCCCAGCCGCGAATGGTGTTGTCCGCCACCACGGTGTCACGGCCGCCGGCCACCGCGATGCCGCGCGCGTTGTTGCGCACCACGCTGATGTTGTTGCCGAGGACCCGATACGACGGCGTGTAGACATTGGCCCCGGCATTCACGATGCCGTGGCACCCGATGCCGTCATCGCCCGTGTTGTAGGTGCTGTTGCCCTGGATCAGGGCCGTGCCCATCACCTGGATGCCGTCGCGCCCGGTGTTCTGCACATCGTTGTGCAGCACCTTGGCATTGATCACACCGCGCAGCACCATGCCGGCGCTGCGCACGAAGCTGACCTGCACGCCGCGGACCGTGATGTTGGTGGCGAGGAAAGGACACTCGTTCATGTCCCGGTTGACCTCGATGCCCATCGCGTCGGCCGTGTTCTCCAGGCCGGGGCCGCGCAGCGACAGATTCCGGATCTCGATGTTGGCGATGGCCTTGGTCTTGGCCTTGATCGAGATGACCGACTGACCCGCCGACGCCATGACCGGGCGGAAGATCTCCGAGCCTGCACCGTCCCCATAGAGATCGATGTTGGACATGTCCTGCATCAGGATGGATGCGCGGTAGCCGCCTGTGGGAACGTAAAGAGCGCCGCCGCCTGCAGTCTTCAAGAGGGCAACGGCCAGCGTGAACGCCGCGGAGTCGTCCGTCGCGTTGTCACCCTTTGCACCGAACCATCTGACGTTGAGCGCCCCGGAGAACAGGCGTCTCCACCGGCGCCCGGTGCTATCCAGAATGACCGTACCCCCGTTGTCCGCTTCGGTGGACCCGGCAGCAACTTGAAATTCGCCAGCGATGCCGGATGCGGTGACGCGCACAGCTATCGCTGGCCCGGTGTACGTGCGCAACGCGGTGTAGCTCACCACGGGTTTGACGGTGTTCAGGACGTCCTGGACGGTGCCGCTGTCATAGCCGATGCGCGAAGAGCCGTTCGGCAGTTGGAGCTGCGTTGCGTCAATGTTGGGGATCAGCCAGGCCCCGCTCGCGCGAAGGTGCTCATAGGGCACGCCCGACACGAGGATGGTGCAGCGGTCACCCTCGGCGCAGGCGGCGCCGCTCGGTTTCGTCGTAGGAGGCGTGCTGTAGACCCCGGGATAGACGCGATCCTCATAGGCCGTCTTGGCCGCGATGGCAGCTGCGGCGGCTTGCTGGGCTCCCGTCCGTAGATCCTCCAGTTCGGGCGTCGTGACCATCTTGCCGCGGTTGGACCAACCGCTGCCCGTCCAGACGAAGAGGTCGGGGCCCACCATGTAGCCGTCGCCGGCCGCGTTGCCGGTCAGGGGCAGCTGCGACTCATCGTCCAACGCCCCTTTGAGCGCGAGGCCCTTGCCCTGCAGGTTGCCTTCGAGCCATTCCTGCCGCAGGTCGCCGAGCCCGTCGAGGAACTCCTGCAGCTTGGCGGTCAGCTCGGGCACGTAGGCCTGGGTGGGCGCGATGCCATAGGCGAGGCCGGCGACCGTCTCTCCGGCGTAGGGCTGGGCGAGCTGCAGCGACGTGTCACTCAGCGCCTTCTTGACCTCCAGGGCCAGGCCGCTGTTCGTGAAGAGGATGCCGCCCGGCACAGCGTTCTGCACCCACGCCGTGCCGGTGCCGGCCACAAGGTCGGAGCCGGACGTCAGCGCGATGGTGCCAACGCGATACCAGGCCATCAGTCGGCCTCCGGCGCCGGCAGCGCCTGCACCCGCACGGCCGTGGCACCGGCCAGCACGTTCTTCTCCGAGCTGCTCGCCAGCAGCTGCGCATAGATCCACTGCACGGCGTCACCAGTCGGCGTGCCCGGGATCTGCGCGCTGACGTGGCTGAGGTGATTCAAGCCGTTGTCGCGGTCCTCGCGCGAGGCGTAGGAGCCGAGGGTCGCGACCGTGGAGCCGGCCACCACATTGACCTGATAGAGGTGGACCTCGTGCCAGGTGGCGGCGGCGCCGGTGCGCATGCACTTGGTGGGCTTCTGGAGCCCAATGATCGGAAGGGTGTCTACGTTGCTCATGATGGTGTCAGGTGGGGAGGTTGGACGGCGGCCAGGTGATGGCCTCGATCTCTTCAGCGGTCAGGGCCGACTGGATGGCATCGCGCAACTGCTGGCGAAGGCCCACGAGCTGCTGGCTGGCGGCGCGCCACTGCAGGACGGCATCCCGCGTCTTGGCGCGCATGTCCTCGGGCGCGATGCCACGCACGGCCGCAATGCCGTCGAGGTAGGGCGTGGGAGTGCCAGGATTCCCGTGCCAGGCCATGGCCTCTTCCTGCTGCAGGGGCCAGGTCTGGCGTTCCGACGCGGGATAGCCGGCCGTCAGCGCCGCTGCGGCGGCCTCGAAGGCGGCATTGAGTGCCCGCAGCTGGGCCGCCCGCACTTCCTTGACCGTGCGCGGGTCGATCCAGTCATGGGCCGCCCAATCGAAGACGTGGTGCGCCGTGGGCCGCGGCGCCGGCTCGCGCCAGTCCTGCGCAGCGAAATCCCAGAAGGACGCAGGCGTGGGCGGCTCCAGGCCGAGCAGCGTGCAGCCTGCGGGGCATGCCGGCGGCTGCGGGCTCATGCCCGCCATGACCTGCCGGCCGCACTCGTCGACGATGACGAAAGGACGCATGAGCATCAGCCGCCTCGCTTTCCAATGAACACCGCGAGCCGCGTCGTCTCACCGCCCACCGCCGTGACCGTATGAAAGCCGGGACCAAAGGAGGCGACCCCCGTCATCATGGAAGCCGGGAAGCGGTAGACGTTGCCGCCACCCTCGCCCACGTCCTGCCACTGCGCGTCGGGATAGACCACGCTGATGCCGGCGCCCGTCAGGGATCGCGTCTGAGAGGCCGCGCCCATGGCACCCCAGCCTGATTGCTGGCCGAATTCAGCGACGGAGAAGACTTCCCAGATCTGCCCCCCAGGCACCGTGAAGCTGACAGAGGCGGCGCCCGATCCGCTGGCGAAGGCCGGCGCCACGATGGCACCGCCCGCCACCTTCAAGGTGTCGATCTCCGCGTTCCGGATCATGGCCATGTCGATGTAGGTCCGGCCGTCCTGCACCTTGAAGGGCGCATCCATCCCCGACCCCAGATCGTTCATGACGCGGAACAGATTCGCCAGCACCACCACCTCCGACTGCACGTCCGCGCCGCCATTGGTGCTCGACACGCTGGACTTGATGCCGGCGATCACGCGTTTACCCGCAGCGGAAATCTCGGTCTTGAGCATCATCTGCGCGGCGACGTTGCCGTCCAGGCTCGCCATCGTGGTCGACACTGAACTGACCGTGGCCGACAGCTCGCCGATGGGGCCCACCGCCGACTGCAGATAGGTGTTGTTCGTGGCGATGGCCGAATTGACCGTCGCGTTGACCTCGGTCTCATTGACATAGGAGGCCTCAATGTCGCCCACACGGGCGACCACAACCTCCAGCGAGCTGGCGAACGCGGCATCTGCGGTCGCGCGCACGGTCTGCTCTTCGAGGATGTCGGCGCGAGCATCGGCCAGGCCGGCAGACAGAAGCTCAGTCCGCGTCACCAGCGCCTCGTCCGCAGCGACGAGCGCCTCCACCTGGGCCGCATAGATCGCATAGTTGTGGTCGACCTTGGCCTCAAGGATCGTGCTCATGCGGGTCGAGGACTTGCGCGCCTCCGTCACCGCCCGTTCGCTGCGAAGGATTCCGGAGGCCGTCTGCGCCGCCAGTTCGTCCCGCACCCGCTGCAGGCGCGTGTCCACGAGCTCGACGTACTGGGCGATGTTGGGCACATCGTCGAGCTGCGGCAGGACCATGGCCTCGGTCGTGCCCCAGCCGCTGACGTTGCCGCCCATGTCGACGGCCCGCACCCAGTAGCGGTGCAGGCCGGCCTCCTGCTCCACGCGCGTGAAGGTTCGCGAGTTGGTTCTCGCGATCTCTTCGGCCGCGTCGAGCGGGTCGCCCTTGCGGATCTGGTATTCGCGGATCGGCTGCGTGGTGCGGCAATCGCCCCAGCTGATCGACACGGACCGGCCCTGCGTGGAATCGCTCACGTCGGGAGCCAGCGGCAGGAGCACATCGAGCGATGCGCTGGACGGCTGCGAGCCCTGGCCGCTGCGGCTGTAGTGCACCGCCCACACCGTCTGCAGGCCCGCGGGAAACCACCCGATGTTCGCGCCCGTGGCATGGCCGTCGAAGCGCACATCGCCGCCGGCGGCCTCGGGCGTGTCGCCGCGGCCGATGCGGGTGCGGTCCCACTCGATCAGGTCCACGCCCGCCGGCGGGCTCCAGCGCGCATAGATCCCGTCACCCTCGACCGACAGCGTGAGGTCGCCCACCTCGGCCGGCGGCTCGGCGCCGTTCAACAGATGACCGGCATAGGCCCAGGCCGAGGCATTGAACGCCGTCTGAAAGCGCAGGCGCACCGTGTACTCGTTGCCCACGTCCAGGCCGAGCAGGAACGTCTCCACCGCATCGCCCGGCAGGTCGACCGTCTTCCACGGCGCCACGTCCGGCGGGTCGGGCTCGTTGGGGTCCGTGGCACCCTCGCGCCACTGCGCACGGGTCACGCCGCCGTTCAGGACGAAGCTGCTCGTCGAGCGGTTCCAGCTGACCCGCGCCCGCGCGATGACACTGCCGCCCTGCACTGCGAGCTGATCCGGGCCGCTCTCGACCTGCAGGTTCTGCGGGGCCGGCGGAACCTCATACGGATTGGGGAGGTTGCTGTTCGGCGCCGCATCGGCTAGGACCTCGTCCGCCGTGTCGTAGTAGGCCGGGACGTCTTCCAGCAACTCCAGCGTGAGCGGCGCCCCCCGCGTGTAGCTCCAGTCCGTGACGATGAACGGCTTGTTCTCGATGCCGTAGAAGGCGCTCGAATACACCACGCGGTCGCCGGGCTGCAGGTGCCAAGCGAGCATCTTGGGTCGGATCTTGAGCACCAGGCCGCCGCGGCTACGCTCGACCAGCACGCGGGCCAGCTGATGGCAGCGCACGTGCGAGCCAGTGAAGGCCAGCGCCAGATCCGTAGCCTTCTCGTGTGGGTCCAGGCCCAGGAACACCGCGTTCTGGTACGCGGTGAAGTCCTCGCTCACGCCGTTGCGCTCGGCGTTGATGTAGGTCCCGCGGGCGGTGTTGTAGACGCGTTCCCCGGGGTTGCACGTCTGCACGACGCTGGTGGGCGCGAGCATGTCGGTGTCGCCCAGCACCAGCACTGGCGTGCTCCAGGCGCCGGCCTGCATGCGCCAGACGCCCGCCGCCTGCAGCGTGAAGCCGGCCATGCTGTCTTCCAGCTGCTGCCGGGTGGAATCCCGGTCCTGATCGCTGCGGAACATCCCATCGCACACATAGCGGGCGCGGGACCATCCGTAGTTCTCGCCGTCGTCGTCGGCCTCGGAGCCGTAGACCTCGAAGTCGCAGGCGTTGGCCGCAGCAATGACCGAGCCCGTCTCGATCTGGCTGATGCTCGCGCCGTACCCCTCCCGGGACATGATGAAGTCCGCAAGGCACAGCGCGGGGTTGCGGGTATATCCGCGCGTGCCGGTGCGGAAGTCATAGATCGTGTTCTTACCGCGCACCCTGGCCGAGATCGAGGGCGGGCCACCCTGGAAGCGCTCCATCACCTTGTTGACGGTGACCACCGCATAGGTGTAGCCCGAAAGCCGGTGCTCGGCCGTCCACATGCCGGGCGCGCCGCCAATAGCACCGTTGCACTGGTCGATCAGCCACTGATCCGCGACGTCCACGCCGCCGGGGGATAGATGGATGCCGACGTGCACCATCGGCCCGTTGTCGTAGTCGAGAAAGCCGCTGGGCTTGCGACTTAAAGCCTCGTTCGTGGTCCAGCCATCCGGGCCGGCCTGGACGGGATCGTCCTCGATGTAGATCTCGTCGATGCCCTCGCACGGGTGCGCCGCGAAGATCACCACCAGATGGGTGAGCTGCGCCCCTGCGCCGGTGGTGACCATCGCGACGATGCTTCCGCCGATCCGCCCCGGCGAACCGTAGACCACGGCATTCGGCGAATCACTCTGCAGCAGCGTGACCCGTCGATCAGCAAGGTTCGCGATGTCCTGTGCGAGCTTTCGCGCCGCCTCCTGCCGTGCCTTGCGCTTCGCCTGGCTGTTGGCGTATGCCGTGGTCGCGAGGCTGACCACCGTCGTGACGATGGTGAGGCCAGCCGAGACGGCAGCTGCGCCTGTGGCACCCGTGATCGAGCCGATGGCTGCCAGGAAGCCAGAAACCACCTCAGCATGAGCAGCAGTCGCGCCGAGTAGCGCCCCGAGCACCAACAACACGCGGATCAGATGCGCCATGCGGCCTCCGCGGCTGTGATCGGCAGGAACCTCAAATGGTCCACCCCGGGCGCCACAACATGAGCGCCCGTGCAAACACCGAAGCCATACCCCGAAACGCGCCCCACTCGGCCGCCGCTGCGAACAAGCACAACATCCCCGCGATGAGCCGCAAGCCCCGACACGGACGGGCCGAGCAAGAAATCGCCCGCGGCGATAAAGCACTCACGAGCAGGCCCGCGCCCTCCCGCCTCGCGCACGAAGCGCAGCGCCCTGAGCAGACTCTCCCCGTGGAGCGGCCCGCCATCGCAGCGCAGCGGCGCAAGCGCATCGACGCCCGTTGCCTCCCGCACCCAGTCCGCCGCCACGTGGGCGCAGTCATGGTTGAAGTAGGCGAATGCCACGGCGCGCCGCGCGTCGATGAAAGCATCGAGGTCCGCCATCATCGATATCCCAACATCCCGCGGATGTACTGGTACGCCTGGAAAGCGAGCGAGGCATACACGGTGGGGTTACCCACCAGGCTCTGCAGGTACTCGAAGCCCCGTTCATCCGGGAAGCGCGCGATGTGCTGGACATGGTTCATGCGCAGCGCGGCCGGGTTGCTGCGCACGTCATAACTCACCGTGCGGCAGGTCACGCCGATGGAGCCCTCGCGGTCCTTGCGGTCGATGGCCATCTGATCCATCACACCAGCGAAGCGCAACACCGGGGCGCCGCTGATCTGCATCGTGTGTGGGTTCACCATGGCGACCCAGATGCGTGCGGGCCGGTCCCGGTACTCGTGGGGGTCGCTCAGCGCGAAGGCGCGCATGTCGAGCGGCACCGGCGACAGCGACAGCGTGAGCTTCTCGGCGGCGCCATCGTCGCTCTCGTGGATCTCGCCAATCTTGCCGAGTCCGCCCACGCCCGACCACGTATAGCCCATCACCTCCACGTCGAGCGGCCAATTCGTCAGGCGCAGCGTCCCCGTGGTCGCCTGCAACTCGACGAGGGTCAGCTCTCCGAAGACCTCAGAGCCGGCAAGCGCGGCAAAGTCCGTGTCGACGGCGACCGTCATTCCCAGCTCTCCATGAGATCCAGGCTGTACCCGCCCTGGAAGTTGCCGGGCGTGTCCTTCCAGCTCGTTTCGTTGCTCGTTCGCCGCATGAGGCAGGTGGGCCGGTCCCACACCACCACGGCGCCGGCAGCCAACGACACGCGCAGGGCAGGCTCGAACTGCAGCGTCACCGTGCCGTCCTGCGCCACGGCATCGGCTTGGACGTGCAGCAACTGGTGAGCAGCGCCCGTCGCGTCTTGATGCACGCCGACCCAATCCCCCATCAGCACAGTGCGGCCGTTCTGGCCAGCAACGGCTAGCGTGACGGAGGTGGCACCGGCCGCCGTCGCCGCGGCCACCGTCCACACGCCGCGGGCGGTACCACGCGGCTCCGGGCTGCGGACGTCCCACACGGCAATGCGGCCGACGCGTCCGCGCATGGCGTGCAGCAGCACCCGCCACCGGGCCATCATTTCCGGGTCTTCCTCGCGCTCGTTGCTCACGATGGCGCACGTCCGGCGCTGCGGCCCGAGGACGGCGACCTGCGTGCTGCCCGTGTCGCCATTGGTGTTGCCGAGGTCGAAGGACATCAGGCCCCATTCCATGCTGGCGATGTTGATGTCGTCGGGAAGTGCCACGATCACGCTCATGACGGAATGGCCCCGGTACGCTTGAGCTGCTCGGCGAACTGGCGCAGCGACTCGCCCACGATCTGCTGCGTGATCTGGACGATGGACGCCTTGTCCGAGCGCGAATCGATGTTGTTGTGAAGGACGGGTGCGAAGACCATGCCGCCCCCGCCTGCCGCATCAGGGTCGGCGGCGCGGTTGTAGCGTGCGGGCGTGATCTTCTCGCCCTTGTGGATCACGGCGAGCATGTCCTCGGGCACGTAGTTGGTGCCGGTATCGAGCTTGGGCGCACCGCTCAACAGGTTCATGAAGATGCCCAGGCCATCCCCACCCGCATCGGTCACGGCATTGCCGGCGGCCAGCGCCTTGGTGACGGACGCAGACGACGAACTGAGGCCAAGCAGGCCCCCCAGCCCCTTCAACGCGGAGCCGAGCACACCGCTGCCGCTGCCGCCTTCGACAAGGTCGCCGAACAGGGCACGCGACAGCTTCGCGGCAGCGGCCTCGGCCACCATGCGCAGGAGCAGCTGGCCCCAGGCCTTGCCGATGCTGTCGAAGTCGCCCGTCATCGACTTGTAGAGGACGTCGCCGATCTGGTCCTGGATGTTGCCGGCCGCGCGCTTCGCGAAGTCATCGACCTCGCTGTTCATGGCCTTGAGCGCCTTCTCTGCCTCCTGATAGGAGCCGAAGGCGCCCGCCACAGCGCGGGAATAGGTCTCTTGATCGAGCGCGCCGGCCTTCACGAGATCGTTGAGGCGCTGCACCTCAGCCGCATATGCCTCCGCAGGCGTGCGCATCTGCTCCATGATGCGGCGCCCTTCGTCAAGCTGCTTCTCATAGGCGGCCTGACGCTCCTTGTCCTCCTTCTCCGTCTGCTTCTGGGTCTGCTTTCTCTCTTCCGCCGCATCGAGGTTGGCCGCGGTGCGAAGCAACTGCTGCTCAAGGGCAAGGGATACAGCACCCCCGTTGTTACGGATGCGCTGGATCTCGGCGAGCGTCTGCTCGACCTGACTCAGGTCCTGCGCCTTCTCGACCTGCTTGGCGAGCGTCTCAAGGTAGCGTTTCGCCGCGGCCTCAGGGTCCTTCGTCTTGTCGGTACTGGAGCCTGATCCGCCTCCCGTCGCCACCTTCCTTCCCTTGCCGTCGTCCGCCTTGCGCATGCGGCGGTCGACTTGATCGGGATAGCTGTCGACGAGATCGAGCGCCTGGTCGCGCTGCTGCCGCAGCCAATAGGCCTTCGCAGCCAATGACTGATCAAGCATCTTCTGCGCGCGCTGCCGCTCGTCATCCGTCTTTGCCGCTTCGAGGAAGCGCTTCGCGTTCTCGATCTCTCGATTGCGCGCCGCGATGTTCGACCCCGCGAGCCGATCACCCTTCACACGCCCGTCTAGGCCGAACTCCGAGGCCAGGTAGTCGAACAGGATCGTTCCCTTGGCAGGGCTCGACGCAAACGCCACGATGTCGGTACCGGCCTGGATCGCCGCTTTGGATACCTGCGTGAGCCAGCCGAGCAGGGTCTGAAACGCCTGCTTCGTATCGTCCGATTCCAGCTGCTGATTGAGCCCCTCGATGGATTCCTTGAGCACCCGCATGCTGCCGGTGTCACCCGTCATGAGGCTGTCGATGTTGTTCTGCAGGGCACTGATGGCCCCGCCGAAGGTGTCGCGGGCGGCCTTTGCGGCACCACCGTAGCTGGACTCCAGGGCCTGCAGGACGATCCCTTGGGCCTCGGCCGTCTTGCCCGTGGCCTCCAACTGCTTGACCAACTCTTTCTGATCGTCGGTGAAGCGAAAGCCCTGCTTCGACAGCGCGGTGAGCCCCTGGCTCGGCACGTCAAGCGCCTTGCCGATGGTCTCGGCTGACTGGTTCAGGTCCATGCCCAGGCGCGCAGCCATGTCGATGACCGCCTGCATGGCGCGGGGCACCTGTTCGCCCACGATACCGGTGTAGCTCAGGAGTCGCGTCTGCGCCTTGTTGATGTCGCCGTCGCTGAAGATGCTGTTCTTCTGCAGCTCGGTCGCCATGTCATTGAGCTGATCGAGCGACCACCCTGCGGCTTCGCCTGTCGAGCGAAGCACGGCGGCGAGCTGGGCCTGCTCCTGCTCGGCGTCGCGCGTCTCGTTCAAGAACTTCTGCATGACGCTGGAGATCGACAGGCCCGCGAAGGCGCCAGCGAGCGCGCCCTGCAGCGAGCCCACGCCCGACAGCACGCTGTCGATCTCCCGGTTCAGTGAGTCGAACGCCCCCTTCGTGGCGTTCTTGGCCGTCAACAGAATCGAGATTTCTGCGGTCATCGCGCCCCCGCCCTCACCGGCGCCGCGCCGCCTGGCTGGCCCTGGCAATCGCAAGCACGTCGCGCCCCTTCCTGACGCGCCGGACGGACCCACCCTGACCCGCATCGCCCCCCCCCGACGCCCAGGGATCGGGCGCCGAGAAGTCCGATGCAACCCACGGCCGGCGCTGCCCGCGCCGGGTCGACGGCCCCTGATACGCAGCCGCCAGCAGCTGCGCGTGGCGCAGCTGTGCCACGCGCGGATGCAACTGCTCCGCTTTGATCATGACTCGCCAATGCTCGAACTCCTGCGCGCTTAGGTTCTGCCGGGCCAGGCCGGCGACGGTGCACCCCAGCAGCTGCGCGAGCGTGAAGGCATCGCGCAGCGCGGGGTGCGCCCTCAGTTTTTTTCCGCGTCCTCCGCCGAGCTGTTCAGCCGGCTCGCGACGTTGAAGAGGTGGAGCGCTTCGTCGCGATGCCGGACGCCGAAGACCTGCCACTCGGCGTAGGTCTTGAGCGGCAAGCCATCCGCGCCGAGCACCTGGCGGGCCAGCGTGCGCACGGTCTTCTCCACGGTCGCGCGCACGGCAGCGGCCTGCTCGTCCTCGCCCTCCGCAGGCTTCGCGCGAGCGGTCAGCACGTCGTCGGAGAGGACTTCGGTGAAGAGCGCGCCCCGCACCGTGACGGTTCCGAGGGATTGGGTCGGCACCTGCTCTGCCGGCACGCCCTCGGGCACGCCGGGCAATGCGGGGCCCGACACAGCTGCACCCAGCGAGGGCACCGCCGCCGCGGTGGGCGGGTTCGTTCGCCGCACCATCGCGTCAGGCCTCCGCGCCGGCCAGGGTCGCCAGCGGACCACGCACGTTGATCTTGAGCGGCGTGGTCACGGCCTGGCCCGAGCTGCCGCCCGGCGCCATCGACGCGCTGGGCGAGCCCGCGAAGAGCAGCTGCGTGCCGTCCGCCCACTGGAAGCGCACCGCGCACACCTCGCGCACTCCCGCCGCGGCCTTGAGCGCCACCAGTGCCGGATCGGTGGGCACCCACAGCGAGCCGAACGAGTACACGATGGGCGTGGGCTTGCCCGGCACCGAGTAGTTGGGATGCGGATGGATCGTCTCGATGTTGACGTCCGCTGCCTCGCCACCACTGGGAGTGATCTCTTGCAGCGTCTCGGCCTCGGCGCCGAAGGTGACCAGGCGCACCGTGCTGCCCGCGATGAGCTCGCCCCGCATGCCAGTCGAATCGATACCCAGCAGCTTGAAGCTGTCATCGTCGACCACGTCCACGATGCCCACGGCGTAGTCCAGTGCGCCGATGCCGCGCGCCCGCACCAGCACAGGCGCGCCATCGGCGAAGCCGTGGTCTACGCACTGCAGAATGGTCTCGGCGCCCTTCGTGACGCCTGCGAGCGGCTTGGCAGCGCCCAGTTCGGTCTGTACGGCGACGCTCACGTCGGCCCAGATTTGCACGTCCATGTGCGGCTCCAGATTCAGGAAGGTTGATCCGGCGACTCGCGCCGGAGAAGAAAGTAGGTGGCGGTCCACAGCTGTTCACGCGCAGCCATGGGCGTTTCGCCGCCATCGAAGGGCATGTGCCGGCTCGCCAGCATTCGCATGCGCCCGGCCTTGACCGCCTTGAACTGGGGCGAGCCGAGCACACGCTCGATCTGCAGGCCCAGCTCGCGCCCCTTGGCAGGCGCGTCCTCGGCCTCGGCGACCACGGCCCGCAGCAGCACGCGCAGGCGCCGCTGTTCGGCACGGCCGGCGACGGGCGGGTCCACCTCTTCGCCCTGCTCGTGCTCCCGGATCAGGATCGCGGGCAGCTGGCTCGCGCCCAGCACGCGGACGCGATCGAGAAAGACGCGGTCGCCCGCATCGGTGGCGCCGACTAGGCCGGCGCGCACCGCTTCGAGGATCTGTTGTTGTGCGTGCACGTCAGGCCCCCTTGCTCAGACGGACAGTGACCCAGCCCGCGGCGTCGGGGGTCAGCCCGCCGGCAACGAACCATTCCTCATCGTTGATGAGGATGGGCGCGTCCATCACGATCTCCGGTGCGTGCGCGATGTCGAAGGCCGCCGTGGGCGCCACGGCCTCGGCCATGCCCTCGAAGACCGCGGGCGCCTGGACGAAGACGACGGCAAAGGGCTCGCCGCCGCCATAGACGGCCATGGCGTTGGCGTGGTGGCGCACCACGGCCGCATTGACCCGGCGCTCGCGATCTGCGTTGAGCATGGCGCGCAGGTCAGGCGGCGACGGTGCCGGGGATGCCGGCCAGGCGCACGAGGCCCACGGTGGCAGCGGCAAGCGCCGGCTCCCACGCGGTCGCGCCCGCGCCCGTGACGTCGCCGGCCGAGGTCGCACCGACCGCCACAAAGGCACCGGCGGACGCGTCCCACATGAGCTGCTGGCCGCGGGTCCAGGCGGCGCCCGCGACCTTCGGCAGCTCGAACACGCCACTGAGCTTGGCATTGAAGGGCTCGCCGACCGCGGCGCCGTGGTTGGCGACGGCCAGGTGCGAACCGATGACGACGAGGTCACCGGAATCGACCGCGGCAGCAGCGGCGGACACCTCGATGGTGTCGCCGGGTTGAACGTAGTTCTTCATGAAAAGTGCTCCAGGGAAGAGAGGGATGAGGCGCCGCAGGCATGGCCTGCGGCAGGCCGTCAGGCGCCGGCAGCCTTCTGCAGGCCCTTCCAGTCGATGGCTTTGGCCGCGAAATCGAGCGTGGCGCGCACCTTCACGCCGTCGATGTCCTCGCTGGCAAAGGTCTCGGTGCGCACGCCTTCGGAGCCGTCGACGTAGGCGAACTCCACCGTGTCGATCTGGCCCGCGCTGGCGGCCATGTACCAGGCCGTTGCGCTCTTCTCGTCGAGCAGCGGCTCGACCACCGGCTCGACAGCCGTCCGGCCGCCGGCGGCGAACTCGTTGATGTCCGTCTGCTTGGCGGGCGTGTAGTTGGCGCTGGTGAGCTGGTAGGCCAGCGTTTCCAGATCCGAAGGCACGATGAGGAAGGCCGGGCGCAGGTTCAGCGTCGTCTTGCCGTCGAGGTCCTTCTGCTTGCGCATGGCCGCGCGCGAAGCGCGCAGCGAGTCCAGGGAAAGCGCGCTGCCGCCGCCGCCCTGCAGGTTGCCGTGGTCGGCGTGGAACAGGGCTTTGCCGTCCTGCATGGTCGGGTTGCCGGCCAGCTGGTCGTACACGAGGCGGTTCTCCAGGCGACGCGCCGACTCGCCGAAGCGGGTCAGCAGGCGGTCGAAGGCGCCCAGATCGTCATTGACGAACATCTGCCGCGTCATGGCGATGGCACGGCCGTAGCTGAAGGCGCGATAGCCGGTGGCGTCCTCGGTGATCGTGCCGTAGGTGTATTCGCCCGCCTCGTTGAGCTTCTTGAGTTCGGGCGCACCCCCCACCGCCAGCACGTTGACGATGCGGAAGTCGGGCAGATTGGCGGCCCGACGCGCCCACAGCTGGAAAGTGCTCGGGGCCAGGTCGTAGGCGCTGCGCAGGCGACGCGCGCCGACGCCACCCAGCAACGACGGGAAGTCGCCCGTGGTGTGGGTGCCGGCCGCACGCACGGCGAATGCGCGCGTGGCGATCTCGTTGCGCGAGAGGCCGCGCGTCGACACGCCCAGGCCGGTCAGGGCCTCGCGCGCCATCTCGACCAGCGACAGGCCACGGTATTGACGGCCCGCGTCGGTGAGCTGGGCCGCCGGGTCCATGCGATGAGAGATCGCCTCGGCCATCCCGGCCATGCGCACCTCGTGCTCGTCACGGACCGTGGTCACCACCGAGCTGCCGCCACGGCGCTGCTGGTCGCGCGCATCCATGCGGTCGAGGATGGCGGCGCGTGCCTGATCGACCGTCGAGTTGTTGCGCACCAGCTGCTCGGCCAGCTCGGCCGCACCATGGCGCGTGCACAGCGCAATGATGTCGGCCGCGCGGGTCGCGTCCGTGTTGGGCGCAGGACCGCCAGCGGGCGCAGGGGCTGCACCGCGGGACTGCGAAGAAGGGTCGTTGGGGCGCGGGGTGCCAGCGTCGCCGCCGGCGCCCTGCTCGTTCGATTGGGGCATGCGTTGCTCCTGAGTTGCGGGGGAATGGGCGGCTGCCCGGACGAATTCGCACGGCGTGCCCGCTTGGCTGGCCCGCTGCTGCGAAGACTGCTGATCGCCGCGCGTGCCCGCATTGCCATCGGCGGGCACGGCGACGAAAGAGATTTCCTTGGGGGTCCAGCGCGTGGCGCGGTACAGATCGACGTTGACGCCGTCCGTGCGGTCCTGCGCGCGGGTGATTTCGTAGCGCTCGACGCTGTAGCCGAAGCTGATCGCGCGGATGATTCCGGCGCGGATGTCGGCCACGATGCCGGCCAGCTCAGGGCGCTGGCTCAGGCGCAGGGTTGCGCGCCCCTCGCCGCCCTCGATCCATCCGCGCGTGGCAACGCCGAGGATGGACGCGATGCCGCCGTAGGCACGATGGTTGTCCAGCACCTGGACCGTGCCGGCCTCGAAGCGGGCCATGTCGACCGCCTCGGGCGTGACGTCGAGCTGCTCGTCGTAGGGCCGGTCGTTCCAGTAGTCGTAGCGCCGCACCGACGCGCCCTGCGTCCAGACGACGTCGACCGTGTTCTCGGTCTCGTTGAAGGTCGCCGGCACCAGCTGCGCGGCCCGCGTCTGGACGGGCATGTCGCGGGTCTGCTGATCGCCTGCGGGCTGTTGGGGTGCAGTGGCTTGAGGCATGCGCGCAGTGTTCCGGGACTGCTGTGCCATTTCCCGGAAAACTGTCACAACTTTTGGGCCGGCTTCTCCGTCGTCGTCTTGTCGCCACCAAGGGCTGCGAGCAGCTCAAGCGGATTGGCTGCACCCAGCAACGCCGCCAGCAGTGGCAACGTGCCGTCATCCTTCAAGCGGCGCAGGTCATCACGCAGTTCCGTGAAGACTTGATCCGGGTCGTAGCCGCGCTCCCGAATCTTCTCGCTGATGGACTGCAGGCCGCCTTTGATCTCCGAGAGGTCGGCCGCGACGTCCTGCCCCGGGTTGACGCTGGGCCACTTCGGCATGGTCCAGTCGGCATAGACGCCCACCGGAAGCGGCCCGGCGACCAGCTCGTCGAGCTGGGCCCAGCGCCGGGCGATTGGCGCCAGGAACATGGGCACCAGCAGCGTCCATTGCTCGCGCTCGACCTCACGGCGATAGAGGTTCGTGCGCACGCGCGAGCTGGAGAAGTTCACCTCCACCATGTCGCCCGTCATGTACTCATAGGGCACGCCCAGCCCGGCCGCGATGATCTTCTGCCGGTGCTTGACGTACTCCACATGGCCCGGCGCTGCCGTGGGCTGGATGAACGTGGGGTTGCGCATGCCGGGCGGCAGCGCCACGATGCCGCCGCCTGCCAGCTCGCCGAGATCCATGGTGGCCGGACGGCCCGGGCCATCCGCTCCGATAGGCTGCTCGGGCAGCTTGACATGCTCCAGCAAGCTCTCGTCCCACTCGCCGATTGCACCCATGCGGGCTTCGAGATTCTTGCGGGCCTGCTCGGCGTCTTCATAGACCTGCAGGTCGCGCACGTTGGCGATGACTGGCGCAAGGACCGTGATGCCTGCCTGCTGCCCGGGCCGCGCCGGATTGAACAGGTGGAGGATCTCGTCGGCCGGCACACGCTGGCTCTCTCGCAGCATGGCCCGAAAGCCGACGTCGCCAGGATGCCGATCAAAGAGCCAGTACGCGACCCGTTCGCCGCGGCCGTTGTACTCGATGCCGGCGATCACCTCGTTATCCCCGCGGACCTCGCAGCGGTCGACGTCGAGCCAATCGATCTCCAGCAACTGCAGCTGCAGCGGCGCAGTCGCGGGACCGGTGCGTCGGTCGCGCAGCCGCACGAGCACCTCGCCGTCGACCTTCATCGTGTGCCAGGCCTTCGCCATCAGCCCACCGAAGTCGAGCAACCCGTCGTAGTCGGCGATGGCCGTCCAGGCCTTCCAGCGCTTGCCAGTCAGGCCCTCGCGATCTCCGACCCAGCGCGCCAGCACGCCCACGCCGATGGTGCAGGACACCATGACGCTCAGGGCCTGCGCGACGTAAGGCACATTGGCGCACAACGCCCGCGCCCGGTGCCGCAGTTCGCGCGCGTCGGCCACGTAGTCGGCGCGGGCGCTCGCGCCAGGCCGGCGTGGGCGCCAGCCGTCTGCCTTGCTTGCACCTTCGTAGGCACGCACGAGCGCATCACGGAACCATGCGCGTTTGAGGCCCTGCTTCGGGTTCGCCCATCCGATGGCCCTGTCGAGCCAGGTGGCGCGCGCCATAGCCTGGACGCGGTTGCTGACGGCGCCCATGTCAGCCGCCCCGGATCGTGCCGAACGTGGCGCGAACGACCACGGCCCGCTGCCGCGTGGCGCGAGGGGCGAGCTGCCCCTCCAGCTCGCGACGCGCCTCGCGCATCTCGTCGAGGCTGCGATAGGTGACGGATGCGCCGTCACGCGTGGTGACGGTGCGCTCACCGGATTGGATGGCCTCATTGAGCCGGGCCAGGCGCTGTTGGAGATCTTGCGTGCTCATGCCGGCACGCTATCGGGACAGCTGTGCCATTTCCCGGAAAGCTGTCACTACTTGCCAGGCTGCTTGAGATAGCGATAAACCGTCCTGCGCGAGACCCCCAGCCGTCTGGCGACCTCGTCCGCGTTCCTGCCGTTGAAGAGCCGCAGCACCTCGGCCGCAACCTCGGCCGCCTCGCGGCTGCCACGGCGCGCGATGTACACCTCTTCGCCCGCGAACTCCGCACGCACCGCGGCCCGTGCGCGCCGCAGGCCCATTGCGTCTACACCGAGCGCTGGGAACTCTGCCAACAGGTATTCAAAGATCCTGTCGACGAGGTCCGGCTCTGCAGCGATGAGCGCCTTGATCTCCTTCTGACCGTCTTCGTTCATCGCTTCCCTCACCAAGCCCGACCCTTGGGTCGCCGCTGCAGAGGCAAGCGCGTGGGCGCCGGGGACGGCGTCGGCGGCGTAGCCACCACCGCCGGCACATCGGCAGCCGCCGTCTCGGCGGCAGACTCCACCACGGGCGCCGGCGCCGAGAACAGATCAACCGGCGGCTGCACAGCCATCTCCAGCGCCGCCCATCGGGCCTCCGCCCATTTGTGCAGGCCCAGGCCCATGGCCGCGTGCAGCGCATAGTTGCGGTTGTCCAGCTGCTCGTTGCGCGGGCGCCGCTTGACCCACTTGTAGGCGTCGCGGCCCTGGACCTTCGCCAGCACCCGTTGCTCGGCGGTGAGCTGCTCATAGAACTCGCGGGGGAGCTCATTGGAGAAGTGGACATAACCGGGCCCAGCCTGCTCGATGGCGAGCTGACCCAGCAGCAGATCCTTAGCCGCATCCGTGCCCACGCGCCACAGTTTGATGCCGCGCGCGACCTTCTTCCCGCGCCAATCCACGTCCTGCAATCCACTTGCCCCTAGGATGGGGACCGACTCGTTGCCATCGCCCTTGATGGCGCGCAGCTGGGACAGCACGTGCTGTGCGGAGCGCACCCAGTTGTAGACGGCCTGTGTCTGGTCGGAGCTGTCGATGCTGGTCGCGCTGATGCCCAGGCTTCCACCATGCCAGTCCTGCCGATACCGGCGCTGCAGCTGCACGGTGACGGCTGACCATTCCTCATCCACCGCAGGGTTGCCCTCGATCACGACGACATCAACCACCCATGATTCCATTCCGCGGCCCCAGCCATAGACCGTGATTTCCCAGCGGTTGCGCTGGACGTCGACGCCAGCGGTGAGGACGAGACAGCCCTTGGGCACCGTGCACAGCTTGTAGGACTCCGCGCGCGCCTGCAGGGCATGGCCGTCCGTACGCTCGCCCGCCAGCTCCCACGTCTCGCCCAACGTCTCGTTGACGAAGAGCTGCATTGGGCCGGCGTCGCCCTTCTCCAGCGCCTTGAGGGCGTTCTCGAACTCTTCGACGATGTCCGACCACGCACGCTGCGGGCTGTACGCCGTCCACACATGCACGCCCAGCGAGCGGGGCGGCCGACACGGCATGCCGGCGTCATCGCGCCAAATGCGATCCCGCCCGTAGCGCTTGCCCGTACGCTCGCAGATCCATACGCCCTGCATGGGCACGCCGCCGCGCAGGTAGTCGGCCTGCGTGATGGATTCCCGGCAGTGGGGGCACACGTGCCGGACTTTCTTGGGGTGCCCCCTGTCCCACTTGAACCCGTAGGGCTTGTCCTTGCCGCCCCACATGAGCGGATGGTCAAGACCGCAGTGCGGGCACTCGATGTGGAAGCGCACGAAGCCCTCGGCCTCGGTCGCTGCGTCCTCGATGTGGCAGAGGCCTTTGAGCAGGGGCGTGGAGCCGCACACGAGCTTGGGATACGGCGCACCCTCCAGGCGCCCACGCGCCAGGCCGCGCGGCGGGCCGGCCTTCTCGATGCTGCGGTCGAACTTGCTGATCTCGTCGAGGATGGACACCGCCACCGTGATCCGGCGGAAAGCGCGGGCGGCCTTGCCGCCGAGCAGGTGCGTCACGCTGTCCCGAAAGCTCTTGAGCTTGATGGTCTCGTCGTTGGCACCCTTGCCGCGCTTGCGGGCCTTATTGACCGCCGGCACTCCAGTGACGGGGTCAAGCAACGGATCGATCTCGCTCTTGACGTAGCTGTCCCGGTCGTCGTCGGTGGGCTGCCACAGCGCCTGCTTCCGGCGGCGGTGCGCGATGTTGTAGCAAACGAACGCGGTGACCATCTTCGTGTAGCCGACCCGCTTGGCCTTCATCACGTCCAGCTCTTCGATCCGGTCATCGCTCATGAAGTCGAGGATGCCGACCTGAAAGGCCCAGGCCACCCACGCCCCTTTCTGGTGGCTGCTCTCGCCTGCGAGCTTGAACTCGTCCGCAGCCCAGTCACCGAGCCGCTGCGGCGGATCGGCGCGCAGGCTGTCCAGGCCGAGGCGCACAGCGGCCTTTATGGCGGCTGCAGTCTCCGGGTGCAGCACCGGCGGATTCATCGTCATTCCGCGAAGCCCTCCGCCTCACCAATGTCCATTGCGTCTTCCTCGCCCTCGTCGGCCATCATGGCGTCCACCTCGTCGGAGACCAGCCGCTCCGTTCCCTTGATCCACTCGTTGCGGGCCTGCGCGATGACCTGCAGGACTGCGACCTTTGCCTCGTCAGGCAGATCGGGCACAGCCTTGCGCAGCGTGCCCTCCAGCTGGTCGAAGCGGTCGACCACCGCACTGGCCGCCCGCGCCAGCACGTCGGCCAGCAGGCCCACGGCCGCGTATTCCTTGCGCGCGACCTGGTTCTTGATGGCCTGCCCGATGCGCTGCTCGCGGGCGAGCGCAGCGCGCTCCTGCACGAGGTCGAGCCCGCCCGCCTCGGCACCCGCCCTGCCCGCCGCCTGATCCCGCAGGCGCTCGCAGTAGCCGAGGAGCCAGGCCTGCGCCGTCTCGCCGCGGGCAATCACGCCCTCGCTCACGAGCTGGCTGACACGGGCCTCACTGACGCCGATCAACTGCGCGAACTCCGCTTGAGAGATCGACTGCTCCAGTAGAGGGATGACCTTCACTTAACCCCCTTAGGAGAGTCGATGAACAGTCCGAAGGCGCGGTGCGAATTACCCGCACTCGACCCACCCCGGAAGAACCTAACCCCCCGGGGGGGGTGGGCCGGGTCGGCCGCCTCCCCGCGGGGCCGGTCGCCCTGGGCTGGGCCGTGGTGGAACGTCGGCCGTGTTCCACGCGAAACGTGTCGAAGGCCGTCGACCATGAAACGACCGCGTGTGTTCCACGCGAAACGTACTGAGGGCAGCGTCTCCGTCATCACACCCCCGCCGCCTGACGGATGCGGTAGCGCATGCGGCGCGCGAGGACTTCGCTTGCCTGGGCCTCGGCCGCGATGTCGTCCATGCTGATCCTCGGCGCGTAGCCAGGCGTCCGCACGAACAGCAGCACCGGCACGAGGTCCACGTCGTGCGTGCCCCGCGCCGCCCACACGCCGGGCGCCAGATGCCGAGTGCGGCCACCGCGCAGCCGGCCATAGGCCACGAAGTAGCGCACGCCCAGCGTGGTCATGTAGACCCTGCGCGCAGCAACCGAACCGATGCCCTGTTGGTTGCGCAGCTGCGCCTTGCGCCGGTCGGTCATGTTGGCGCGGTAGCCCTGCTCTCCGCTGGCCTGCAGGTAGCTGATGAGCTGCGATAGGAAGGCGCCGCGCAGGTTGCCGCGACCGTCATCACTGCCCGGGTACGGCGTGCGCGGGATAGCCGTCTGCATACCCACAGGCAGGATGCCAGCCCGCCGCAGTGCAACCTCACTGCGTTTGTCGGCGCGCCGCCCTCCGAACTCCTGCGCCTGGAGCACATGCTGCGGATCAACGCCGATCTTGCCGCCGGGCGACCATGTGCCACGCGAATCGAGCGTGGGGATGATGCGCGCGGTGAGGTTCTCGGGCGTGGCCTGCACCACCTTCGGAGAGCGGGCAATGAACGGCGTGGGCCTGTCGAAGGCGCTGGTGAGCGCCGACACCATCACGCCGCGCACCTTGAAGGCGGTGTCGTTGATGGCCGCAGCCTGCACGGCGCGCATCTGCGGCCCCGTGAGCTTGTCGGCGAGGTGGCGCACCTTGTCGATGCCGGTGATGGTCGCGTCAATGCGCATGGCCTGTCTCCATCTTCCGCAGGGCATTGCGCACCCGCGCTGCGTACACCGGGAATTGCTCGCCCCGGCCTGCCTCGAATGCCTTGCGGTCCCAGGGCGGCAGACCGAGCTTGACGCCCATCGCGACGATGCCGTCTGCCGTCTCGTCCCATGCCCGCGCCGAGCCTGCCGACGATGGCGCTGCGGTCACCTCGTCCGTCCAGCGGCGGCCATGCAGCCACGAGGACAGCATCGGAATCAGGTGCTCGCGCCCCTCGGCCTTGAGCCGCAGCCATTCCGGCCCGTGCGCCTGTGCCGTGGCCGCCGCGAGGATGCGCTGCTGCAGAGCGGGGTCCGGCGCCAGAGCTACCCACTGCCGCCGAGCCCGCTCCTGCGCCTTGCGGCGCGGGTACACCGCGACGAGGGCCTCGAAGGCAGCCATATCCGGCGCGGGGCGTGCCCCGGGTTTCGGTGGGGGATCGGCTCGGCGGACGTGTTCGCCCCCCGCGACGGCGGGGGGTATGGGGGGCTTTGATTCCTTGACGATTAAATGACGATTAGTGTCCGCGTGGCGAACTGGTACCGGTCCGCGTGGCGGACTGGTGGGGTTCGCGTGGCGGACCGGTACGCCTGGCGGACCGGTCCGCGTGGCGGACTGGTCAGGCGCATTTGGTGACGGCTCGCCCGCTGCATCTGCAGCGAATTTCTCGGGTTCAACCCAGTACGTCGTCTTGCGCCCATTCGTTCGGTTGGCACGCACGATGCCCGCCGACTCCAGCCAGCCAATCGCCTCGATCACTGCCGTCCTGCCGTAGCACGTCCGCTCACAGATGCGGTCGATGCTGGGCCAGCAGAACCCCTCATCGTTCGCCATGTCCGCGAGCGCGATCAAGACCGCCTTCGCCGGCGGCCTCATGCTCAACGGCCAGCACAGGCCCATGATTCGCGTACTCACTGCGCCCCGCTCACAGATCCACCACCGGCGCCGGCCGCATCCGCCCGCGGAGCATCGCAACGGCATGGCCCACGGATGCAATCAGCTCCTGGCCCATCGCCTCTGCCCGTCGAACCTGATTCCGGGTGACCTGCCCTTCGCCCACGAGCACGGCATCTGCCAGTGCGCGCACGAAGTCGGCCTGCGCCACCTCAAGGCGCATGACGGCCTCGACGGGCTCGCCGCCCGCCTGGTCGGGCGTGGCCCGCGTGCACACGTAGCCCAGCGCCGCGGCCATCGCGTGCAGGACATGGGCCCGGCCGCTGAATAGCTGTGCAGCCACCAATTCGGTAGGCCGCAGGAAGTGCGTCGTGTTGTTGGGGTTCGCCTTGTGGGTGAGCGTGCCCACCGGCAGGCCCATGCGAGGCGCCAGGCTCTCGACACCACCCGGCCCACCATGGACCACGTGATAGGCGGCGTCATCAATCGACATGGGGCCTGCCCTGTCGGGCGCGCCCTCATCGTCGACATGGCCGCCGCCGGTCGACATCGAGAAACTGCAGTGCACGGAAAGGACTCCCCCAAATGAGCACGGAAACACCCCGACACGGCAACGACGCGCCTACGGTGCTGGATCGGCTTGACGCCCTGGAATTTGTGGTCGGCCAGCTCGCGCTGGCAATCGAGGCGGACAGCGCGGACATGCGCGCTCGCCTCCCCTCGCGCCCAACTGGCATCGGTTGCGAGGACGGCAATGCGGAGCCCTTCACGGTGGATGGGTTCCGGGAATGGCTGGAGCTGTGTGTCCAGCGGATGGAAGCGCACGAGAGCGCGCCGGCCGTACTGCGGGCCGCCATTAGCCGGGCGGCCCGCGGCATCTCTGGGCAGGGCGCCCCGGAGAGCAAGCCGGGTGCCGCGGCTCTGGCATGCTGCCGCGGCTAACCATGGACTGCACCCTGAACAGGCAGGTCAAAGAGGCCCAACGATTCGGGCGGCCGTGCAGAGCGGTGCGCGGAACCCCGCCCAACGAGCTCCGGCCAGATCTCGTGCCAATCGTCAGGGCGAAGATCCTGCCTCCGCACCATTCCACCCGTGGCACGCTCGATGCGTACGCAGTATTTCGGATCGGGCTTTCGCTCACGGTAGCCGTGCTGCCACTGCCGCACCTGCGAATCGCTCTTTGCACCGACGGCCGCCCTCAGCTCCGCGACGGTGAGTCCGCAGCGCTGCTTCAGATAGGCGTCAAGTAGCATGGGCCGGAATTCTGTAGCAAACGCTACCTTTTCACAAGTAGCAACCGCTACCGTAGCGAATGCTACTGTGTGCGGCATGTCTTTCGATCCTCAAGAGCAGCGCCGCCGCCGGCTCTCCGAACTAGCCGAGACCCGCGGCGGGAAGACTGCGCTTGGGCGCCTGCTCGGCTATCGAGACGGTGCTTACATCGGCCAACTTCTACGGGGAGAGCGGCCAATCAATGAAAAAACTCTAGCTCTTTGGGCCGAGCGGCAACCAGACATCGCCCGCCAAATGGTGATAGGCGAGGCTGTCTCGCAAGGGCTTCCGGCGGGCGCGATTCCGGTGCCTCCGGGAAAGCAGCGGGAAATTGTGGTTGTCGGCAAGGTTGCTGGGGGCCTTCCCGAACGCATATGGAACGATGGCGATCAGCCAATTGGAGCGACAGACCGTGTGGGAGCCGTTATCAGCACTGATCCCCTGGCATTTCTTTGTGAAGTTACCGAAGACAGCATGGTGCCAAAGTACGTGCCAGGCGATTTTGCTTTGGTTGAGCCTGGCACAGAGCCAGAACTTGAGGATGACGTCATCGTGAGGCTTCACACGGGCGAAACCTTGCTTAAACGCTTGCTTAGTAGGCGCAACGGATATAGGTTTGGTAGCTATAACAATTCCACTGTCCTCTCGTTCCCTAGTGAAGATGTAACTTGGATTTATTACGTTGCCTACCCGGTTCCCCGGCGCAAAATTAAACAGCGCTGGTGATCCACCAAAAAAAGGAAGACTATGAATAACGCGCGACAACTTTTCTTGTGCATGTTTCTATCTTCCTTCTCACTATCGCACGCGCAGGTAAAAATAGACATTGCTGAGCCAAATTTTCCGCCCCGCTTCACAGGATATGACTGCGGTCAGATTGCCTCTCGGCTAGCCGCTCTCAAGCCGCAAAAGGATGAGTTTGAGTCGACAGAACAGTTTCAGGATCGGCTAGACGCTTTATTGGCCTCACCCATATACGGGGCGGTGACCGGCATTGACCCATTAATCTTGGCAAAGCGGCTTGAGCCCAGTCAAGTAACCTACGACGCCGATCGGCACGTCATGTCCGTTTCATTCGGCAATCTATCCAACTCTTTTGCCCTACAACCGAAAGCAGCTGTATTCATTCCCGGCACGATCATTAAAGCAGAGAGGCCAACGACACGAGAGTACGCCGCAACCAATGGTTATGGGGCAAGGGTAAACGTCACTGAGTTACGCAGAGAGGTCTGCGGCGCAGGATTCACCAATCTAAAGGCGTTCTCAATCTCAAAGGTAAATTTTCAGACATCTTTTGAAGTTCCGACAGAGGAAGCAAGAACTCTGAAAGAAAGATTGAGCCTAGCCTTTGTTGGCACTTTAACGGCGCCCTACGTCGGGAAGTACTTCAACTCAATTTCGCCGACCTTCAACTCTCCCACGTCTCTCATTGAAACCGGGCCGGCAGTGGCAATGCGCTTAGATGAAGTGAGAGTTTTCGACAGCGCCACAGGTCGTGTTTACTCCGCAGTGAGAGTTGACGCTAAATAGCAGAACAGAATCGTCTTAAAAATCTTCAGCCTCTAAGACATATTCGAGCTGAAGCTGTTTGACGACCCGCGCCACATCATGCCGCCATTGTGCAATGGGCGTGTTCGTGCGCACGGTCCAGTTTGGAGCATCTACGTCCTCTGAACTTACCCCTACGACACGGAATGCGTTCTGGGCCTCACCCGCGAGTACCGGGGGACAGAGTTCAGCCACTCTCGCGATGAGCATGGCTTGCAACTCCAAAGCTGTGCGACCTTCCCTAGACATGCCATAGCTTAGCCCACCAAGTCACTCACGCAATCTACTGACCCGTCGGTCAAAAAAAACCAGCGTAAGCCACTCGCCCACGAGTAGCGTTTGCTATTGCGTGTCCAAGTAGCGTTTGCTACAGTCCGCCGCAGTCCGATGTGATGAGTTCCACGCCCTCGCGTGGAGTCCGTCGGCCGGAGCGACACGTGAAGACTTACCGGTGCTACTACACGCCAAAGAGCCCCTTCGGCAACCTGGCCCCATCAGACGCAGGCGTGATGCCCTTCGTGCAGGTGCAGGCCAACAACGCAGAGGGCGCGCAGCGCGCAGCCCATCACGTCACGGGCTGCCCCATCGCCGAGGCCGAGCGCCTTGACGACGTCGTCGCCTGACTCGCGCCACCTCGGAGTCAACCGACATGGGCGCGCTCGTCACGACGACAGCAGCAGCCGGCGCCGCGCGCGCCGTCATCCAGATCCGCCAGCGCGGTGCACGCCGCCAGGCGTTCTACCGCGAGGTAGAAGGCACTCGGCGGTGCAACTGGATCACCCTCCCCGTCCCTGCGGCTGAAAAGGCGCTGAAACGCGGCCTGCTCGACATGGGGTTCGGCCACACGCTGCCCGCTGTCTCGCTGGAAGACGCGGAGGCCGAAGAGCGCCGCGACCAGATGGACCGTCGCGAGTTCGACAACATCGAGCGGGGGCTGAACGCCGAGCGCAGCATGCCGGAGGTGCCCTACTGCATTCCCGAATCGTGGAGTGCCGCCGGAAGCTATTGGCTTGCCTATCCCCGCGCGCCGCAGGCCGCCGAGCTGTACGACGTCATGAACCCAGGCGCGTCGATCCGCAGCGGCTACCTCGCCACCGTCGACGACTTCGGCTTCCTCGTGCCGGTTCGCAGCTCGGGAGCGCTGCTGTGATCAGCGCAGCACGCAAAGCCAGCATCAAGCGGCACGCCACCGACTGGGCGCTCGGCGCCATCGTCGCGACGTTCATCCTGGCGCTCACGGTGGGCAAGGACGAAGCGCCTCCGCCGCCCCCGCCCGCCGTGGCCGACGCCATCGAGGGCGCTCGCCTGGCTGCCCGCGAGCGCGACCTACCCGAGCCGTGGCCGCCCCGGTGACGCGTTGGAGCCCGCCATGCCGCAGCCCACCCCACCCACGGACACCCGGCCCGCGCGCCGCACGCGCGCCGAACTGATCACGCTCATCACCGAGGCCCAGGCCGAAGCCGAAGAGGCCAAGGACCGGCGCAAATCCATCACGCCGATCCTGTCCGCCATCGCAGCCATGTGCATGGTTGCGCTGCTGCTGGGCTTCTATCTCGGAGGCAAGTAGCCATGAAGACGTCTGGCATCTTCTTTCTGCGGCGCCCGCCGTACCGCGTGCAGCTGGCGTCTCCGCGCGATGGGCACGGCCACGGCTGGCAGCTGCTGCTCGGCGAGCGCCATTCGCAGCGGGGCATCCAGATGCTTGCCGCCATGTGGCTCGGCCCGGAGGCGGACGCGTTCATGCAGGCCCACCCCGAATTGAAGGCCGGCGACTGCCTGGACCTGCAGCTTGACCGGCTGCACGTCAGCCGGGACGAGATCGTCGGCTTCGTCGAGCGCGGCGATTTGGCTCCGCCGCGCTGGCCCGCCGCCGCCGAGGACCCCTCGGCCCTTCCCACGCCCCCGCAGGTTGTGTCCTGCGGCGTTCACCCCCTCACTCCCTCATCCCCTCACATGCCTCATTCCATCGTGGCCCTCGCCACTGTGAAGAAGCGGGCCCAGGAAGCCGCGCGCGCACGAAAGTCCGCCGACGAAGCCTGCCCCTACCCCTTCGAGAGCGCTGCCGCAGGCAGCTTCAAGGCCTACTACGAAGCCGAGATCCAGCGCATGCAGGCAGAGCAGGCCGAGCAGGCCGGCGCGGCGCAAGAGGCCTCGCAGGAGGGCCAACCGTCATGAGCAGCTGGATGCTGACCCCCAGCGGCGGGGAATACCACCTTGACGGCGTCGATTCCTTCACCGACGACGGGCGCCCCGTCAACGTGCACGATGTGGCGCACCAGCTCGCGCTGATCAACCGCTTCCATGGCGCGACCTCGCGGCCGTACAGCGTGGCCGAGCACTCCCTGCTGTGCTGCGACATCGCCGAGCAGCTCGGCCGCTCGGTGCATGTGCAGATGGCCGCGCTTTGGCACGACGCGCACGAGTGCGCGACGCAAGACCTGAGCAGCCCCGCCAAGAGAGCCGTAAACCGCGTTGCCTGCGCCGGCGGCGGCACCAGCGCATGGACGGTCTTCGAGGCGGGGCATGCGAAGCGCTTCCGCCGCGCGCTGGGCCTGGAAACGGTCTTCGTGACGGCCAGGGCAGTGATCAGGCAGATCGACCTGATCGCGCTCGCCACCGAGCGCCGAGACCTGACGGCATGGAACGCCGAACGCAATGCGCCCTGGGCAGTGCTGTGCGACGAAGACCCGGCGGAGCGCATCGAGCCCGTGGACTGGGTGCGCCTGAACACGCGGGAGCGTGGGCAGATGGCGTGGCAGGACTGGCGCCAAGCCTTCCTTGATCGCTTCGACGCGCTGGAGCACGCCCGCCAGCTGCAGCGGAGCCCGGCATGCTGACCCCGCAATTCCTGCTGCCGCTGGCGGCCAAGCTGGTCATCGATCTGTTCGCCGGCGGCGGCGGCGCGTCGACTGGCATCGAGCAAGCCATCGGCCGCCCGGTGGACGTGGCGATCAACCACGATGCCGAGGCCATCGGCATGCACGAGATCAACCACCCGCAGACGCGCCATTACCGCGCCGACATCCGCGAGGTTGACCCGCTGGCGGTGACGCGCGGCCAGGCCGTGGGCTTGCTGCATGCCTCGCCGGACTGCACGCACCACTCGCAGGCGCTCGGCGGGCAGCCACGCAAGGCCGAAATCCGTTCGCTCGCATGGCAGGTGCTGCGCTGGGCTGGCAAGACGCGGCCCGACGTCATCACGCTGGAGAACGTCGAGCAGATGCTGCTGTGGTCGCCGCTGATCGCGAAGCGCGACCCAGCGACCGGGCGCGTGCTCACACTGGAGCGCGTCCGCGACCCCGTGAGCGGCAAGCTCGTGCACCGCGTTGCCGAGCCAGGCGAACGGGTCGCCCGTGGCAGTCAGTTCCTGATCCCCGATCCGAAGCGCAAGGGCAAGAACTGGGACCACTTCGTCGCCGCCCTGAGGGCGCTGGGCTACAAGGTGGAATGGCGCGTGATCTGCAATGCAGATCTGGGTGCGCACAGCACGCGAACGCGGCTGTACATGGTCGCGCGCTGCGATGGCCTGCCCATCGTGTGGCCTGCACAGACGCACGCGAAGCGCCCCCGTGCCGGCCTGCTGGCCCACCGGCCCGCGGCCGAGTGCATCGACTGGAGCATTGCCGGAACGAGCATCTTCGGGCGCAGGAAGCCGCTGGCCGAGGCGACCATGCGGCGCATCGCGCACGGCATGCAGAAGTACGTGCTGGACACGCCGACGCCGTTCATCGTCGAGGGCATTGCTCCGGCTCTTGTGCCGGTCACGCATACGCGGGACACCTCGTTTGACATCGGCAAGCCGTTGCGCACGATCACGACGGCCAAGGGCGGCGAGACGGCCCTCGCCGCGGCGCACCTGGTGCAGATGGGCTATGGCGAGCGCCCCGGCCAGGAACCGCGCTCACTCGATCCGATGAAGCCGCTGGGCACCATCACTGCCGGCGGCCAGAAGTTCGCAACCGCCTCGGCCTACCTCGTGCAGGCCGGCCACGGCGAAGGCAGCCAGGGCGGGAAGCGCTGGAGCCATGGCGCCAACGACGTGACCGGCCCCCTCGGCACCGTGACGGCTAGCGGCGGCGGCCAGAGCCTCGCCGCCGCGTTTATGGTCCAGGCGAACGGCGGTTTCAACACCAGCCACGCCCGCGACCTGCGCGAAGGCGTCTCCACGGTCACCACCTCCGGCAGTCAGCAGCAGCTCACGGCCGCGCACATGGTCACGCTGCGCCGCAACTGCAACAGCCGGGCCATGGATGAGCCCGTGTCGACGGTCACTGCCGGCGCCGAGCATCACGCGCTGGTGCAGTACGCGTTGAGCAAGGAGCACGAGGCCGGCGCGCTGCGCTGCGCCGCCTTCCTGATGCGCTACCACGCCAACGGCGGCCAGTGGGCCGACCTGCGTTACCCCATGACCACGATCACCACACACGACAGGCTCGCGCTGGTCACCGTGTGGCTGCAGGGCGAGCCCTGGGTGATCGTGGATATCACGCTGCGCATGCTGGTGCCGCGCGAGCTGTACAACGCGCAGGACTTCCCGGGCACCTACGTGATCGACCGCACGGCCAGCGGCAAGCCGCTGACCAAGACGGCGCAGGTGCGCATGGCGGGCAACAGCGTGAGCCCACTCCCGATGCGCCTCATCGTGGCCGCGAACTATCGCGAGTTCGAGGCTGAAAGGCTGGCGGCATGACGGCCCTGTATCGACGCGTCATCCATGTGGTCAGCGTATCGGGCGGCAAAGACAGCCTGGCAACGCTGCTCATCGCGCTGGAGCGCTGCGGGCACGCGAACGTAATCGCGATCTTCTGCGACACGGGCAATGAACACGATCTGACCTACGCCTACCTCATCTATCTGGAGCAGGCCCTGGGTATCACTATCGTGCGCCTCAAAGCTGACTTCCGCGAGCAGCTGCTGGCGAAGCGGGCCTTCATCGCCGCCGACGTTCGCACCCGTCGGGAATATGACACCCGGCCCGTGTTCGAGGCGGACGGCAAGACGCCGGTGCCGAAGCGTGATGGTCGCGGAAACATCGTGCTCAACAAGAAGGGCAAGCCCGTCCAAAAGACGGTGAAGGTCGGCGGCGGGCGCCGCGTGCGCTGGTCCAACAAGGCGAAGCGCCGCGCCCTGGCCGTGATGCACCCCACCGGCAACCCGTTCTTGGACCTGTGCATGTGGAAGGGCCGCTTTCCGTCGCGCACGGCCCAGTTCTGCACCGAAGAGCTGAAACGCAACATGGCGGTCGGCTTTCAGTTGGAGCTGATGGAGGCGGGCCACCGCGTCATTTCCTGGCAAGGCGTCCGCCGCGACGAATCGCAGAACCGCGCCGATGCCAAAAAGTGGGAGCGCGTTGGCCATCGCTTGCGGATCGCCCGTCCGCTGGTGGACGCGACTGCAGCCCAAGTGTTCGCTTTGGCGCAGTCCCGCGGCGTCCAGCCGAACCCCCTCTACCTGCAGGACATGAGCCGCGTTGGCTGCATGCCCTGCATCAACTGCAACAAGGCCGAGCTGCGCGCCATCGCCGCACGCTTCCCCGAGCATCCCGCGCGCATCTCTGAATGGGAGCGGATCGTCGGCCAATGCAGCAAGCACGGCTACAGCACCTTCATGGCCGATGCCCACCCAGCCAAGGACCGGCGCGTCGTCTTCGCCGATCTGAACATTTGGGCGCGTGTGGAGTGGTCGAAGACCAGCCGCGGCGGCCGCCAACGCAACCTGCTGGACGACGTCGAAAACGACGGCCTCGGGTGCAGCTCGTCCTATGGCTTGTGCGAGCAGAGCGATGCGCTCTCGGCGCAGGACATCGCCAAGGCGCTCGGTGCACGAGCCGCCTCCAACTTCCTTTCACTGGAACCCGCTTGAAGACCACGACCCTCCCCCCGGGCCGCGATCCGCGCTGGCCGGCTGGTCGGCCTGCATCGCCGCTGTCCGCGTTTCGCCAGATCGCCGCATCGAGCGGCAGCACCATCGGCGCCGCTTTGCAGGAGCACGCTTCCAAGCGCGCGACGAGCACGCGCTCGGTGGAACGCGCCCGCGCCGAAGGCCGCGACCGCAGCACGCTGCACGGCCTCGACAAATCGGGTCGGCATGGCGGCGTCTACACCATGGCGAAGGCCCCCTCGGCAAAGGGAAGGAAGGCATCGTGAGCGCCGACCACATCCCCGCTCCGGCCGGCACCGCCGACCCGTTTGCAGCCTTCGAGCAGACGCCCGCGTTGCTCGCCGCCTGCCAGGCCCTCACGCCCTCCCAGTTGCCGAATGACAGCGAACGCATGTTCGCCGCGTTCTCGGCCACGTATGACGCTGACCCGGCAGACCCCTCGATGGTCGAGGACCTGGCGAAGTTCTGCGACGGCTGGCAGGCCGCCAAGAGCGACGACCCGCCGGCACCACAGCAGTCCAAGGCGACCGCCTCGCCACCCGCCACGATCCCGCTGGCGTTGGTGGATCGACCCGGCGCACCGACCGTTGCGCGCATGCGGGCGGTCTTCGAGAAGATGGTGAACGACACCCCACCGGTGCAGCAGCACGCCGACCTCCGCGCGGTCGAGCGCGACGGCACGCTCTCGCACTACGAAGACGCGCGCACCGACCTGCTTTGGCTCGGCTTCGCGCTCGGCATGCGAGCCTCCGCGCGGCTCGCGGCCGACGAGGCCCAGAAGCCCGACAGCACCCTCAACGTCCTGGCCAACTGCCTGCACGATCACATCACAGCCAATCAGGCGGCGTGGATCGAGTGGAAGCACGGCGCGGGCGCCGAGGCAGCCATGAGATGGATTCAAAACGGCCTCGCGGGCCCAGGCCACATCCCCGACGAGGACGAGCCCTACGGGCGCGAAGCGCAAGCCTACTTTGATGCCAACCAGTCGAACCCAATGCCGAAGTGCTTCTGCGGCCGGCCTTCCAACATCGGTTGGATGGGTCAGGGGTTCTGCAGTGACGCGCACCTCGACAAGGCCCAGAACGACCAACCGCCGGCCGTCAATGGAGGAAGCACAAATGGCTGATCAAAACCCCACGCTGTCGACCAAAGCACCCAGCACGGCAGATATCTGCGCGAAGCTGATGTCCACAGCCCGCGCTGATCACCTGGACTGGGAGGCGCGCATCGTGATCGGCCATGCCATCGGCCGCCTGCAGCAATTTGCCAGAGTGATAGCGCAGCCCGCCGCCAAGCCAGCATTCTGGTATCGACCGCGCTCCGATGGTGGCTACGAGGGCCCTGTGGCCGACGCCGCGTTGGACAACGTGCGCAGGCACTCGGGGGCGTGGACGCCCCTCTACGTTGCCCAGCACGCGCCGGCCACCCACCCCGACATCGAGCGCTACGAGCACCAACGCGCGCTGATGGAGGCGAACCGAAACGAGGCCGCGGACCAGTGGCATGCCGGCATGCCCATGACCGAACGCGAGCGCCGCTTCTTCGAGTACGGATTCGCCAGCGGATGGACTCGCTGCCGCGCGGTAGCCATCGTGAGCCAGCCTAGCGCGATGCTTTCTGCACCTGCTGCCGCAGATGGCGTTTGCATCCACGGCAAGGGCTTTCAGTGCGTGACGTGCTGGCCCCACCCGGCCGCCCCCTCGGATGCGGTCGCTCCCAGCAAGAAAGACCGGGGGCCGGCCCATGGCTGACAAGGTCCACCCCATGACCGAAGAGCAGCGGCGGCGGTGGCGCGATGAAGGCGTCTTTCCCGTTGAATGCTGGGGACAAGGCCCCGGTGCGACGCCCCTTGTGTGCCCCCTGCCCGACCGCGAGTTACTAAGAAAGCTGGCAGAAGCCGTCCCGGCCCATATCCAGACGTCGGGCTGGTACGCGACCGCGCAACGCCACAATCACAAGACGGTGCATGCCTCCGTCTACGGCGACAACTTTCGAGGGATGGGCCGGCAAGCAATCGCCTCCGTCATCAGCGTTGGCGACTACTCGGGGCCTCTCGCTGACTACATCGCCGCAGCGTGCCCCCGGACGATGCTTGCCCTGCTGGACCGCATCGCGGAACTGGAAGCCGCCGTTGCCAAGTTCGGCTCAATCAGCAACGGAGGCCGCCCGCTCGACGGCCGCACTTGGGACGGGGTGCCCTCGTGACGGTCTACGTGGACGACATGCGCGCCCAGTTCGGCCGGATGGTCATGTGTCACATGATCGCCGACACGGACGAGGAACTGCACGCGATGGCCGACCGCATCGGCGTGCAGCGCCGATGGCACCAGGCCCCGCCGCGTCACGACAGCCACTACGACATCGCTTTGACCAAGCGCGCCGCAGCCGTGGCCGCCGGTGCCGTGGAAATCACGTGGCGTCAAGCCGGCCTCATGACGATCCGCCGCCGGGTCACCGGCGCGCTCGGCAAGCCCGAGGATGCGCAGGCATGGGTGGACGAGCATCGCGGGCGCAAGAAGGAGGCCCTCGATGCCTGATCGCGAATGCTTCTGCGACTACGAGCCCGCCGAGTTCTATCACCAGGCCACGCACACCGCCCGCAAGGTGCACCGATGCGCAGAATGCGCGCGAGCCATTCAGCCAGGCGAGCGATACGAGCGCGTACGCGCGAAGTGGGACGGGTCCATCGACATCGTGCGCACGTGCTGTCGCTGCACCGCGCTGCGCGACCACCTTGCCGCCCACGTGCCGCGCTTCTGCTGGACGCATCACAGCTTGCTGGACGATGTCCGCAACGAAATCGAGGCCCTGCCTGCCGAGGCTTACGGCACTGGCCTTTTCTTTGAACTGGGCCGCCTGGCCGTCGCCGTCAAACGCGCGCCCCTCATCACCATAGGGAGCGCTGTATGAGCGACACCGAAGCCCCACCCCAAAAGCTGCTCGTGCCCGCCAAGGAAGCGGCAGCCATGCTTTCGATGGGCCGATCCACGTTCTGGCAGGCCGTCAAGGACGGCCACGTCCCGAAGCCGATCAAGATCGGCAGCGCTACGCGGTGGCGTGTGGCGGACCTGCAGCGGTCTTTTGGCGATCCAGCCAATCAGACCACCACTGCATCAGTGCGCGCCGCTGCGTGAGATAGGTCGCGCGGTTGTATGCCGCGCGCACCGCGTCCGTCTCCTGATGGGCGAGCTGCCGCTCGATCACGTCATGCGGGAAGCCGGACTCTTCATTGAGCACCGTCGACGCCAACGCACGAAAGCCGTGCGCCGTCATCCGCCCGCGGTAGCCGAGGCGATACAGCGCGAAAAGAAAGGTGTTCTCCGAAAGAGGATGCCGGGGCTGGCGTGGCGACTCCAGCACCAATGCACGGTCGCCCGTCAGCTCTTTGAGCTTGGTGAGCACACCCTGCGCCTGGGTGGACATCGGCACGACATGGGGAAGCCTGGCCTTCATGCGCTCGCCAGGTACGACCCAGATCGCCCCGTCTTCGCGCAGCTCATCCCACCGCATGTGTCGAAGCTCCCCCACGCGCACAAACGTGAGCGATAGCAGCTGCAGGCCCAGTCGGGTCACGGGCTCGTCGTAGTCATCAATCAGCTGCAGCAGGCGCCCCGCCTCGGCGGGCGGAAGACTGGCCATGGGCCGTCGCACCTTGCGCGGCTGCAGCACACGCGTTAGGCCCGCAGCCCCGTGGGTTTCGATCAGTCCGGAGTCCTGCGCGAACTCGAAGACCTGAGTGATCCGGCCGGCCACTCGATGCGCTGTCTCGACACGGTCGCCCTCTTGCTGCACGGCCTGCACGATGCTGACCAGTTGCGTGCGCGGAATGTTGTTGATCGGCAGCTTACCGATGCCGGGATAGACGAGCCGTTCCAGCGTGTTCGCCACCTGGATCTGATGCTTCGGGTTGGACAGCCCCGGCAACTTGACCGTCAACCACTGCTTCGCAACCTCTTTGAAGGTGGGAACCCTCGGCGCGGCCGGCGCATCGACGGCGCCAGGCTCGCGCGCTGCGGCATGGGCACGCCGCGCCTCGGCCAGGCTCATCGCAGGGAAGCGGCCATAGGTCCGCGTGCCCTGCTTCCCATCCCGAACATAGTTGGCCCGCCAGCTCTTGCCTCCGGCCGGCGTCACGAACAGGTACAGACCGGCGGTGTCCGCCAGCTTGTAGCCCTTGTCGCGAGGCTTTGCCGCCTCTATCGCCTTCGTCGTCAAACCCATGGTATCGCCCGCCTCCGTACCATGCCCCGTACCATCGCCCGCCTCTGGCTTGGGCGGGACCGATCAAGGGCTGTTCTGGACGATTATGGATGCTCTCCCAATGGAGAGAAGGGACCGAACGCGGCGAGTTGGACGCCGATGGACTACCTTGGATCGATCTTGGCGGAAGCGGTGAGATTCGAACTCACGGACGGTTGCCCGTCGCCGGTTTTCAAGACCGGTGCAATCGACCACTCTGCCACGCTTCCTGGGTCGACCTTCTGCGGCGGTGCCGTTAGGCACCCGAAGGCGAAATGCGGCCGCAAGTGTAAGGGCACCGCCGCGCCCTTCCGCGGCGGCCGCGGCGGCCGCGGCGTCAGTCTGCCCCGTCGCCTTCGGGCAGGAACATCGCTTGCAGGTCGCTCAGAAAATCCATGCCCCGCTCGGTGGGCCACACGCGGTGCAGGTCGCGCGCCAGCAGTCCGCGGGCCTCGGCCTCTTCCAGCGGGCGGCGGATGGCGCTGATGGCCAGGCCGGTGCGCTCGCCGAACTGGGCCAGCGTGAAGCCTTCCTTCAAGCGCAGCGCGTTCAGCATGAACTCGAACGGCAGGTCGGCCAGCGCCACGTCGTCGCTCTGGGCCACGGCCTGGCCGGCCAGGGCCTGCGCCATGTAGCGCTGCGGATCGCGCACGCGCACCTGCCGCACGATGCGGTGGGCAAAGCTCAACTTGCCGTGCGCGCCGGCGCCCAGGCCCAGGTAGTCGCCGAACTGCCAGTAGTTGAGGTTGTGTGTGCAGCTGTGGCCCTGCCTTGCATAGGCCGACACCTCGTAGCGCGCCAGGCCCGCGGCCGCCGTGCGCTCGGTGATGCGGTCGAGCATGGCGTAGGCGATGTCGTCCTCGGGCAGCGCGGGCGGGTGCTTGGCGAAGAAGGTGTTGGGCTCGATGGTCAGGTGGTAGATCGACAGGTGCGGCGGCGCGAGGGCAAGGGCCTGGTCCAGCTCGGCCTCCAGGCCCTGCAGCGTCTGCCCGGGCAGGGCGTACATCAGGTCGAGGTTGAAGGTCTCGAAGGCCTGGGCGGCCTCTTCCACGGCGGCGATGGCTTGGCGGCGGTCGTGCACGCGGCCCAGCGCCTTCAGGTGCGCGTCGTCGAAGCTCTGCACGCCGACCGACAGCCGCGTGACGCCCGCCGCGCGGTAGGCGCGGAAGCGGTCGCGCTCGAAGGTGCCAGGGTTGGCCTCCAGCGTGATCTCGCAGCCGGGCTCCAGCCGCAGGCGGGCGCGCACGGCGCCGAGCAGCCGGTCGATGCTGTCGGGCGCGAACAGGCTGGGCGTGCCGCCACCCATGAAGATGGTGTGCACGGTGCGGCCCCACACCAGCGGCAGCGCGGCGTCCAGGTCGGCGATCAGGGCGTCGATGTAGCGCTGCTCGGGCACCGCGGCGTCAGCGCCCTCGCCGCGCCATTCGTGCGAGTTGAAGTCGCAGTAGGGGCACTTGCGCAGGCACCAGGGCAGGTGGATGTAGAGCGACAGCGGTG
The DNA here is from genome assembly GCF_021401245.1 of Pseudacidovorax sp. NFM-22. Classification (GTDB taxonomy): domain Bacteria; phylum Pseudomonadota; class Gammaproteobacteria; order Burkholderiales; family Burkholderiaceae_C; genus Xenophilus. The sequence goes on along the minus strand of NZ_JACBFY010000006.1, from coordinate 230,929 downwards.
GCGATGCGGCCAGCTGCAGCGGGCCGGGCCGCATCATGTGCAGCACGTCGTTGGCCTGCGGCGCGACGGCCACGGCGGGTTGGATCGGGATGCTGCTCATCCGCCCAGGGCCCAGCGCTCGCGCATCAGGGCCAGCATGGCGCGCGCCGCCTGGCCGCGGTGGCTGTGGGCGTTCTTCACCTCGGGCGGCAGTTGCGCGAAGGTCTTGCCGAATTGCGGCAGGAACATCACCGGGTCGAAGCCGAAGCCATGCTCGCCCACGGGCTCGGTGGTGATCTCGCCGACCGCGCGGCCCACGGCCACCAGCGGCTCGGGGTCCTCGGCATGGCGCAGCGCGACCAGCGTGCTGACCAGCGCGGCGCGGCGGTTGGATTCGCCGCTTAGCTGCGCCAGCAGTGCCTTGACGTTGTTGGCATCGCCCTTCTCGTAGCCGAACTGCGTGGCGTAGTAGGCCGTGTCCACGCCGGGCAGGCCACCGAAGACATCCACGCACAGGCCGGCGTCGTCGGCGATGGCGGGCAGACCGGTGGCCGCGCTGGCATGGCGGGCCTTGGCCAGCGCGTTTTCGACGAAGGTGCGGAAGGGCTCTTCCGCCTCGCCCACGCCCAGCTCCGACTGGCGCACGAGCGTCAGGCCCAGCGTGCCGAAGAGCTGCTGCAGCTCGGCCAGCTTGCCCGCGTTGTTGGATGCGAGAACCAGTTTCATGGATGCGCTTTCCGTGCTCACGCCCACTCAGGCGATCTGCAGCGCCTGCTTCTGCAGTTGCACCAGCTCGGCGATGCCCTTGTCGGCCAGCGCGAGCAGCTGGTTCATCTCGTCGCGGCTGAAGGCGGCACCTTCGGCCGTGCCCTGCACCTCCACGAAGTGGCCGGCGCCGGTCATCACGACGTTCATGTCGGTGTCGCAGGCGGAGTCTTCGACGTATTCCAGGTCCAGCAGCGGCGTGCCCTGCACGATGCCGACCGAGATGGCGGCCACATGGCTGCGGATGGGCGACGCGGCCAGCGTGCCGGCGGCGATGAGCTTGGCGACCGCATCGTGCGCCGCCACGAAGGCGCCCGTGATGGCCGCCGTGCGGGTGCCGCCGTCGGCCTGCAGCACGTCGCAGTCGAGGTAGATCGTGCGTTCGCCCAGGGCCGCCAGGTCGAACACGGCGCGCATCGAACGGCCGATGAGGCGCTGGATCTCCTGCGTGCGGCCACTCTGCTTGCCGCGTGCGGCCTCGCGGTCGCCGCGGGTGTGGGTGGCGCGGGGCAGCATGCCGTATTCGGCGGTCACCCAGCCTTCGCCGCTGCCGCGCTTGTGCGGCGGCACCTTCTCTTCGACGGAGGCCGTGCACAGCACGCGTGTCTGGCCGAATTCGATGAGGACGGAGCCTTCGGCATGGATGGTGAAGCCGCGGGTGATGCGCACGGGGCGGAGCTGGTCGGCGGCGCGGGCGCTGCTGCGGATGAAAGGGCTCATGTGAATCTCTGGATCGGAAACGTGGAAAAGCAAGGCGCTGGCCGCGGGCCCGGACGGCTCGCCGTGCAGCACCTTGCGCGGATCAGTTCTTTCGGGCGGCGGAGCGCCGTATCGCCTCGTTGATCTCGGCGATGGAGCGCTCGATGGCGGCCTCGTCGAGCTCGTCGTGGTCTTCCTCGCCCGGCAGCCCGGCCTGGATGCTGGAGGCGAAGACGTCGGCCCCGATGCTGTCGGTGGAAACGCCGGGCTCGGAGCCGGGCGCATCGGGCGTCTCCCACTCCACCGCGATCAGCGTGACATTGTCGGAGTGGCTGCCGCCGCGGCGCAGGGCCATCTCGACGAGTTCGGGCGCCGCATCGGCCACCGGGCGCGCGCCGAGGGTGCGGACCAGCAGCGCGTCCTCGACCACGCTCCAGAGCCCGTCGGAACAGAGCATCAGGCGGTCGCCCTGCTGCAAGGGCAGCGGCTCGGACAGATCGAACAGCGGCGGCACCGGCGAGCCCAGGCAGGTCTGGAGCAGGTTGCGGTTCACCGGCATGGCGCCCCCTTCGGCACGAGGCCGCTCGGCATTGGAATGGTCGCGCGTGCGCACCATCAGCCGATTGCCCCGCACCGCATACAGGCGCGAATCGCCGCAGTGGACCCAGGTGGCGCAACCCTGCTGCAGCACCGCCACCACGATGGTGGTGCGCGGCGTGTCGAGCATGGCCTTGCCGCTGGCGTAACGCATGATCTGCTGGTGGGCCGCCATGACCGCCGCCGCGAGGAAGGCGCGCACGTCCTTGAGCACGGGCCGCGCCTCGCGCTGGAACAGCGCCGCCACGGCCTGCAGCGCGATCTGCGCCGCCACCTCGCCTTCCGGATGGCCGCCCATGCCGTCGGCCAGCACGAACAGCGCCGACTCGCGGGTGTAGCAGTAGCCCATGCGGTCCTCGTTCTTGAGGCGCCCGCCCTTGCGGCTGACCTGGAAGACGGAGAACTTCATGACGCCGCCGGACGGGTGGTGGGCGTGCCGGCCTTGGCCAGCGGCTTGCGCTCCGCGGCACGCATGTTGTCGATCGACAGGCGCATGCGCTCGGCCACCGACAGCTTGGTGTAGCGGCGCTCGCCCTCGCGGCCCAGCTCCTTCTGCAGCGCGAAGACGGACTGGGGCCGCGACAGCGGGTCGAGGGCCATGCACCACTCGACCACCTCGATCAGGTCGTCCGAGTACACGCCGCGCATGCGCGTGAGCGACAGGCCCAGGCGGTCCTTGTCGAGCCGCTGGGGCGCGTCCAGCGGGGGGTAGCCATGCATGCAGGCGTACATGCAGGCGCCCACGGCATAGATGTCGGTCCACGGGCCCATGGAGGAGTCGCGCCGGTACATCTCGGGCGCTGCGAAGCCGGGCGTGTACATGGGCCGCACGAAGTTGCCCTCCTTGGAGAGCACCTCGCGGGCAGCGCCGAAGTCGATCATCACCGCGCGGTCGTCGTCGGTGATGAAGATGTTGGCGGGCTTGATGTCCAGGTGCAGCATCTTGTGCTGGTGCACCACGCGCAGGCCGCGCAGGATCTCGTCGAACAGGGAGCGGATCGTCGACTCGCGCAGCACCTTGGCGCGCTTGAGTTCGCGGGCGGTGACGATGAAGTCCTGGAGCGTGGCGCCTTCCAGGTAGTTCATCACCATGTAGACGGTCTCGTTCTCGCGGAAGAAGTTGAGCACGCTCACCACCGAGGCATGGGCGATCTGCGCCAGGGCCCGGCCCTCCTCGAAGAAGCTCTTGAGTCCGAGCCGGTAGAGCGACAGCTTTTCGGGCGCCACCTGCGGAATGAGGCTGCCGTCCTCGCGCGTCACGAGCGACGAAGGGAGGTATTCCTTGATGGCGACCTGCTGGCCCGCCTTGTCCACCGCCAGGTAGACCACGCCGAAACCGCCGGAGGAAATGCGTCGAACGACTCGGTAGCCACCGATCACCGTGTCCGGCATCAGGGGCGACGGTTTGACCTTTGACATAATCGGAGGCTTCGCCCGAAGAGGTGAGGCGGCAAGCCCGTCGATCCACATGAGAGAGGGCGCCGGCCCGTCGCTTCTGCGGGGCTTGTCAGACGAACACGAGCCGAGAGCGAGGTGCAATGGCAGTTTACAGCATGACCGGTTACGCCAGCGGCCAGAGCCGCGCGTCGAGCGCGGACGCGCCCGCGGGCGAGGAACGCCCGGGCCCCGGCCTCGGCCTGGAGCTGCGCGCCGTCAACAGCCGCTTCCTGGACCTGAGTTTCAAGCTGCCCGAAGAGCTGCGCCAGCACGAGCCGGCCCTTCGCGAACTGCTCACCCGCCGCCTCAAGCGCGGCAAGGTCGAGATGCGAGGCTCGGTCGAGACCGGCACGGACGCCGCGGTGGCCGAGCCCTCCGTGCGCCTCCTGCAGCGGCTCAACGGCGTCCAGGACGCGGTGCGTGCCTGGCTGCCCACGGCCCGCGAGCTGAGCGTGGCCGATGTGCTGCGGCTGGCCGGCAGCGACGGCGGCCGCACGCTCCCCGCCGAACAGTTCGACGTCGTCGCCCTCGCCACCTCCGTGGTGGACGACCTGATCGCGGCGCGCGAGCGCGAAGGCGCCCGGCTCGTGGCCTTGCTGCAGGAGCGGCTGCAAGGCCTGCGCGCCCTGGCCGAGCAGGCGGAACCGCTCGTGCCCCGGCTCGTGGAGCAGCAACGCACCCGCTTCCTGGAGCGCTGGCAGGAAGCCATGGGCCTGGCCGCCGGCAGTGCGACGCCCGAGGCCGCGCAGGACCGTGCGCTCTCCGAGGCCACGGCCTTCGCGATCCGCATCGACGTCGCCGAGGAACTGGGCCGTCTGCGCGCCCACCTCGACGAGATCGACCGGCTGCTCGCCAAGGGTGGCGAAGTCGGCAAGCGGCTCGACTTCCTCATCCAGGAGCTGCACCGCGAGGCCAATACGCTGGGCTCCAAGTCGGCGGCGCTCGAACTCACCCGCATCGGCGTCGACATGAAGGTGCTGATCGAGCAGATGCGCGAGCAGGTCCAGAACATCGAATGAGCGCCATGGAATATCCTGGAAACCTGTTTGTCGTCGCGGCGCCGAGCGGCGCCGGCAAGTCCAGCCTGGTCAAGGCCTTGCGCGAGCTGGATTCGGCCGTCAATCCGTCGGTCTCGCACACCACCCGTGCGCCGCGCGGGCAGGAGAAGCACGGCCGCGAGTACTTCTTCGTCTCGCCCGCCGAATTCGACGCCATGGTGCAGGCCGAGGCCTTCCTGGAGTGGGCCAATGTGCATGGCCACCGCTACGGCACGTCCAAGCGCGCGGTGGAAGAGCGCATCGCCTCGGGTGCCGACGTGATCCTGGAGATCGACTTCCAGGGGGCGCTGCAGGTGCGCAAGGTGTTCGCCAACGCGGTGCTGATCTTCATCCTGCCGCCCAGCTGGGAAGAGTTGCGCTCCCGCCTGGAGCGCCGCGGCGAGGACGCCCCCGAGGTCATCGAGCTGCGCTTGCAGAATGCGGCGGAGGAGATGACGCAAACCCGTGAATTCGACTACGTTATAATCAACGAGTTATTTGAACGCGCGCTTTTCGACCTCAAAGCGATCGTTCACGCGCAGCGGCTTCGCTACTCTGCCCAGCGCCGCGCCCGTGCCGATACCTTCGCGGCACTGAACATTCCCTGACACTTCATCAAGGCATACCGTCATGGCCCGCATCACCGTCGAAGACTGCCTGCAGCAGATCCCCAACCGCTTCCAGCTCGTACTGGCCGCCACCTATCGCGCCCGCATGCTGAGCCAGGGCCATGCGCCCAAGATCGAGAGCAAGAACAAGCCCGCGGTCACCGCCCTGCGCGAGATCGCCGATGGCAAGGTCGGCCTCGAGATGCTCAAGAAGGTTCCGGGCTGATTGCCGCCACCTCTTGCAACTCCGGCGAAGAACAAGCACCTTTCGAGGTGCTTTTTTTGCGCCCGGAGACCGCGGGACGCTTCAGCGGCTAAAGTCGAAGCATGAGTGTGGTCCTTCCCTCTTCCGCGTCCGGCGCGGCGCCGGCGCCCGGCAAGGCGCCGACCGCTGCGCTGAACGCGGCCGCGGCCAGCTTCGCGGCGCTGACCGCGCGGCTGGACTACCTCGCCGCGGAGGATGTGGAACTGGTCCGCCGTGCCTACCGCTTTGCCGACGAAGCCCACCTGGGCCAGTTGCGCAACAGCGGCGAGCCCTACATCACGCATCCCATCGCCGTCGCCGCCCAGTGTGCCGAGTGGAAGCTTGATGCCCAGGCGCTGATGGCTGCGCTGCTGCATGACGCCATCGAGGACTGCGGCGTCACCAAGCCTGAGTTGGTCGAGCGTTTCGGTTCGGCGGTGGCGGAACTGGTGGATGGCCTCACCAAGCTCGACAAGCTCCAGTTCGACACGCGCGAGGAGAACCAGGCCGAATCCTTCCGCAAGATGCTCTTGGCCATGGCGCGCGATGTGCGCGTCATTCTCATCAAGCTGGCCGACCGTACGCACAACATGCGTACGCTCAGCGATGCGCCGCGGGCCAAGTGGGGCCGCATCGCGCGCGAGACGCTGGACATCTACGCCCCCATCGCGTACCGCCTGGGGCTCAACCAGACCTACCGCGAGCTGCAGGAGCTTTCGTTCCGGCACCTCAAGCCATGGCGCCACGCGATCCTGACCAAGGCCGTGGCCAAGGCCCGCAGCCGCCGGCGCGACCTGATCCAGAAAGTGCAGCGCGACGTGGAGACTGCATTCGCCGCTGCCGGGCTGCAGGTGCGTATCGCTGGCCGCGAGAAGACGCTGTACTCCATCTACCGCAAGATGGACGACAAGCACCTGAGCTTTGCACAGGTCACCGACATCTACGGCTTTCGCCTGGTCGTGCCCAGCACCATCGCCTGCTACACGGGCCTGGGCGTGCTACACCAGCTGTACAAGCCGCATCCGGGCAAGTTCAAGGATCACATCGCGATCCCCAAGATCAACGGCTACCAGTCGCTGCACACGACGCTGGTGGGCCCTTCGGGCGTGAACGTGGAGTTCCAGCTCCGTACCGAAGCGATGCATGTGGTTGCCGAGTCCGGCGTGGCGGCACATTGGCTGTACAAGGCCGCCGGCGATGCAGACCAGGGCGAGCGGCTCAGCGCCAAGTGGCTGCAGTCGCTGGTCGACATCCAGGACGAGACGCGCGACGCGCGTGAGTTCTGGGAACACGTCAAGGTCGACCTGTTCCCGGACGCGGTCTATGTCTTCACGCCCCGCAGCGAGATCCTGGCGCTGCCGCGCGGTGCCACGGTGGTGGACTTTGCCTATGCGATCCACACCAACGTGGGCCACCACGCCTCGGCGGCGCGCATCAACGGAGAGCAGGTGCCACTGCGCACCGAACTCAAGAACGGCGACGTGGTCGAGGTGATCACCGCGCCGGTCTCCACACCTAACCCGGCGTGGCTGGGCTTCGTTCGCACGGGCCGGGCCCGCTCGAAGATCCGCAACTACCTCAAGACGCTGGCCCAGGCCGAGTCGGAGCGCCTGGGCGAAAAGCTGCTGTCCCAGGCGCTGCGTGCCGAGGGCGTGCGCAAGTTGCCGGGAACCGAAGCGGACTACCAGGCGATCTGGGACAAGCTGCTGCGCTTCACTGGCAACCGCAACCGCGAAGACCTGATGACCGACATCGGCCTCGGCAAGCGGGTGGCCAGCATCGTGGCCAAGCGACTGATGACGCTGCTGGCCGAGCGTGGCGAGAAGCCCGATGCGCTGCTGATGAGCCGCGAGCGCTTCACGGCGCATGAGAACGTCTCGCAAGGCGCGGTCACGCTGGACGGCAGCGAGAACTCATCCGTGCGCTTTGCGCTGTGCTGTCGCCCCGTGCCCGGCGATCCGATCGTGGGCTATCTGGGCCATGGTGAAGGTCTGGTGGTCCACACCGACGCCTGCGGGGTCGGCCAGCGACTGCGCCACAAGGACGCCGAGCGCTTCTTCGCCGTGGAATGGGCCGACGAGCCCGTGCGCAGCTTCGAGACGGGCATCCTGGTGACGGTTCGCAACGACAAGGGCGTGCTGGCGCGCGTCGCCTCCACCCTCGCCCGGGCCGAGGCGGACATCACCCACGTCGAGATGCCGGACGAAAGCCAGCAGGATTCGACCGACCTGCGCTTCGTCATCGCTGTGCGCGACGCAGCCCATGTCGAATCCGTGCTGCGCGCCGCGCGGCGTACACCGTCGGTGCTGTCGGCCCGGCGGATCGTGCCTGCACCCTGAGCGCCCCCCTACGCCGTCGGCCGGCCGCGCTGTGGTCCGATCAGCGGGAGGCCGGGGCGGGGTACACGACCTCGACCACCTCGATCTCCTGCGTACCGCCGGGTGTCACCAGCTTGAGCGCATCGCCCACGCGGGCCTTGAGCAAGGTCCGCGAGATGGGCGCGATCCAGCTCACCTGGCGTTGTGCGCTCTCCGCCTCGTCGATCCCCAGGATGGTGACCGTGTGCTCCTCGCCGGATTCGTCCGCATAGGTCACGGTGGCGCCAAAGAACACTTGGTCGCTGCCGTGGTGGACCGATGGATCGGTCACTTCGGCGATTTCCAGGCGCTTGGTGAGAAAACGGATCCGCCGGTCGATCTCTCGAAGCCGCTTCTTGCCGTACAGGTAGTCGCCGTTTTCCGAGCGATCACCATTCTTGGCGGCCCAGTGGACGGCTTCGACCACCTTGGGACGCTCCACATCCATCAATGACAGCAGTTCGGCACGCAGGCGCTCGTAGCCCGCTGGGGTGATGTAGTTCTTGCCACCTGGGGGCAAGGGCGGGAGGCCGCCCGCCTCGTCGTCCTCATCACCGTTGTCGCTTTCCTTGGTGAAGGCTTTGCTCATGCGCGAGATCCCTCAAAAGTTTCGGACAAAGAAAAACGGGCTAGCGCTTGTGGCGCTAACCCGTTGTTCCCCATAGGGAAATATGGTGCGGCTGGCAGGAATCGAACCCACGACCCCTTGGTTCGTAGCCAAGTACTCTATCCAGCTGAGCTACAGCCGCTGAGCTTTCTAGTATAGCACGACATTTTCGTGGCGCCAACTATCAAGCAAAACTTTCTTCGTTTCTTCCGTCCTGGTAGGCCGTGCTGGGCTTGAACCAGCGACCAAAGGATTATGCCTACCACTTCAGCTTTCGCTGCCCGTTTCCGGTTCGTGGTCTGGACTCTGTCTTGCCTTTCGGCCTTCCCGTCGAGTCTCTACACGTTCCCCTTTCGGGGCTTCGCTCGGCGTTGGCCTGGCGCTCGGAAGAGCACGTTAGCGTTCGCCGAATTTGAGAAGTTCTACTTCAAGGCAGAGTGAACTTACCTTGAGCAACCCGTCGGGCCTCATCCGTTGGCGCCGAGGCACCTTTAGGCTGCTGCCCTTCAAGTCCTCTGCTCTAACCAACTGAGCTAACGGCCCGAAGAGGTGAGATTATGACACGATTTTTTTAGCCTCTGTCACGCGGAACGAAGGCACGACCCGAAAAAGATTTGCCGCCGGGGCCACGACCGGCGCCCGAAGGACGACCGTCGCGCGCAGCAGGCGCGGGCCGGCGGCTGTCGCCGTGCGAGCGGGGACCGCCAAAGCCCTCGCCATGTCCACGACCGCCAAAGCCTTCGTTGTGTCCACGATGACCTGCGAAGCCTTCGCCAGAACGCGGGCCGCCGAAGCCCTCTTGACGGCCGCGATGGCCGCCCCCGAAACCGTCGTCGCCCTGAGGCCGGCCAAAGCCGCCCCCTGCGCGAGCGCCGCCGTCAAAGCCCTGCGAGCGCTGGCCGCCATGACGCGCGCCGCCCGAGGACTCACCCCAGCCCTGCGCACGGCCACCGCCGGCAAAGCCGGGCGAGCGACGGCGGTCGTCTCCTTGGCGACCGGCGGGACCACCACGGCCCCGGCCCGCGCCGCCACGCGGCGGCTGGGCCGTCGGCGCACGGCGGGTCGGCTCCATGCCTTCGATCACTTCGGGCTGGAACTGCTGCTTGGTGAAGGCTTCGATGTCGAAGATGCGACGCTGGTCGCGGAACTCGGCGAAGGTCACGGCGATACCATCGCGGCCCGCCCGCCCGGTACGGCCGATGCGGTGGGTGTAGTCCTCCGCCTTCATCGGCAGGCCGAAGTTGAAGACGTGGCTGATCGTCGGCACGTCGATGCCGCGGGCAGCGACGTCGGTGGCCACGAGGATCTGCACTTGGCCGTTGCGCAGCGCCATGAGGCGACGGTTGCGCAGGCCCTGGCTCAGCGCCCCGTGCAGCGCCACGGCGGAGAAGCCGGCCTGCTGCAGGTCATTGGCCAGGCCGTCGCATTCGATCTGCGTGCTGGCGAAGACCACGGCCTGCTGGATGGCCGTGTCACGCAGCCAATGATCGAGCAGCGCACGCTTATGGCTGGCGTGGTCGGCCCAGTGCAGCACCTGACGGATGTTGGCGTGCTTCTGCTGCGGGCTGTCGATCTGCACCTTGCGCGGCTCGCGCATCACGCGGGCGGCCAGTTGCTGGATGCGCGGCGCAAAGGTGGCGCTGAACATCATGGTCTGCTGGCGCTGGATGGTCAGCTGGTTGATCTCGGCCAGGTCGTCGGCGAAGCCCAGGTCGAGCATGCGGTCGGCCTCGTCGACGACGAGGAAGCGCACCTGGTCCAGCTTGATCTGCATCGACCGCTGCAGGTCCAGCAGGCGGCCGGGCGTGGCCACCACCAGGTTGGCGTTCTGCAGGCGGGCAATCTGCAACTGGTAGGGCATGCCGCCCACCACGTTGGCGATGCGCAGGCCGCGGCAGTGGCGCACCAGTTCGATGGCGTCGTGGGCCACCTGCTGCGCCAGTTCGCGCGTGGGGCACAGCACCAGCGCGCCGGGGACGGCCGCCTTGAAGTTGCGCGACTGCGTCGGGTTGACGCGGCGGGGCTTCTTGGGCGGCGCTTCGCCGCGGGCGGCGGCTTCGGCCGCCAGGCGGGCGTGCTCGGCCTTGGCCTCTTCTTCTTCGCGCTGCTGTTGCAGCAGCAGCGTGTGCAGCACGGGCAGCAGGAAGGCGGCGGTCTTGCCGCTGCCGGTCTGGCTGGAGACCATCAGGTCGACGAAACCGGCGGCGCTGGCGTCTTCGTCGCCATTGCCCGCCATGGCCATGGGGATGACCTTCGTCTGGACGGCGGTGGGTTCGGTGTAGCCCAGGTCGCGCACGGCGGCAACGAGCTCAGGAGCCAGACCCAGTTCGGCGAAAGGATGGGGGCCTTCGGGCGCAGCCGCCTCGGCGGCGACGTCGTTGGCCAGGGCGGCTTCGGGCGCGTCGGCGCGGCCATCAGCCACGATTTCGGTGGAAAAGGAAGGGTCGAGCACGGGCGCAGCAGCGCCCTGCTCATGCAGGGAGTCGGTCATAAAACTGATCGTGAACGCACGCCGCCCCGTTGGGGCAGGCACGTTGGAGGTTCAGAAAAACATCAACCATCCAACGACGATCGGCGCGTGGCGATCCGGGTGAGGATCAGGCGCCGTGGTCGGGTTCATCGAGCTGTTCCGCGCTGTGCGGGAGCCGCCGACCAATGTGCAAGAAGGGAGATGCGCAAACTCGCTGCGGTCTTGGTTTTGCAGCGAGCCCATGATTATGGCAGGAGTTCAGGGTTTTGCCTAATCCCGCTTTGAGCAAATGTTCAATCCTGCAGGCGCAGGAAGGTGTCGCGGTAGTGCAGCAGCTCGTCGATGGACTCGTGCACGTCGGCCAGCGCCGTGTGGGCCTGCTGTTTCTTGAAGGCCGCATAGGCGGCGGGCTTCCAGCGCTTGGCCAGCTCCTTGAGCGTGCTGACGTCGAGGTTGCGGTAGTGGAAAAAGGCCTCCAGCCGCGGCATGTACTTGACGAGGAAGCGGCGGTCCTGGCCGATGGTGTTGCCGCACATCGGCGAGCCGCTGCGCGGCACGTAGCGCATGAGGAAGTCGATGAGCTGCTGCTCGGCCGCGGCTTCGTCGAGAGTCGACGCACGCACTTTGTCGATCAGGCCGCTGCGGCCATGCGTACCCTTGTTCCACGCGTCCATGGCGTCGAGCACGGCGTCGCTCTGGTGAACGACGAGCACGGGGCCGTCGATACGCACCGACAAGTCGGGGCTGGTGACGACGACGGCGATCTCGAGCAGGCGCTCCTTCTCGGGATCGAGGCCGCTCATCTCGCAGTCGAGCCAGACGAGGTTCTGGTCGCTCTTGGGGAGGGCCGGGGCAGAAGAGGCTTGGGATGCGGACATCGGGGCATTCTCGCCCACAGTCACCTGCGCCCCGTGTGGCCGGTGGGCGCCCACTACACTGCGCCACGCATGTCCGCCTCCCTTGCCTTCACCCTTCTTTTCGCCGTCGCGCTGAGTGCCGGATTGCTGCTGCGCTTCTGGCTGGCGGCACGCCAGATCCGCCATGTGGCCCGGCACCGCGATGCCGTGCCCGCGCCTTTTGCCGGCACCGTCGATCTGGAAGCACACCGCAAGGCCGCCGACTACACGGTCGCGCGCATGCGCTTCGGCCTGATCGAAGCCGCCTGGGGCGCGGCCACCCTGATCGCCTGGACCTTGTTGGGCGGCCTGGACCTGCTGGACAAGACGCTGGCCGCCTGGCTCGGCGCCGGCATGTGGCAACAGCTCGCGCTGCTTGGCGCCTTCAGCCTGATCGGCGGGCTGATCGACCTGCCCTTCACCTGGTGGCAGACCTTCCGGCTCGAAGAGCGCTTCGGCTTCAACAAGATGACGCCCCGGCTCTGGCTGGCCGACCTGCTCAAGGGAACGGCACTGGGCGTGGCGCTGGGCCTGCCGCTGGCCGCACTGGTGCTCTGGCTGATGGGTGCGGCCGGGCCGCTCTGGTGGCTATGGGCCTGGGTGGCGCTCGCGGGCTGGACGCTGCTGCTGCAGTTCATCGTCCCGACCTGGATCGCCCCGCTGTTCAACAAGTTCTCGCCGCTGGACGATGAATCGCTGAAGCAGCGCGTCCAGACGCTGATGACCCGCTGCGGTTTCGCGGCGAAGGGCCTGTTCGTGATGGACGGCAGCCGCCGCAGCGCCCACGCCAATGCCTACTTCACTGGCTTCGGCCGGTCCAAGCGCGTGGTGTTCTTCGACACGCTGCTGCGGCAGCTCACGCCGGGCGAGGTGGAGGCGGTGCTGGCCCACGAACTGGGCCACTTCAAGCACCGCCATATCACCCGCCGCATGGGCCTGATGCTGGTGCTGAGCCTGGCGGCCTTCGCGCTGCTGGGATGGCTGTCGGCCCAGGCGTGGTTCTACACCGGGCTGGGCGTGCAGCCGCACATGGCGGCGCCCAACGATGCGCTGGCGCTGCTGCTGTTCATGCTGGTGGTGCCGGTGTTCAGCTTCTTCGTCTCGCCGGTCATGGCGCGCATGTCGCGTCGGGACGAATTCGAGGCCGACGCCTTCGCGGCCACGCATGCCGACGGTGCCGACCTGTCCCGCGCCCTGCTCAAGCTGCACCAGGACAACGCGTCCACGTTGACGCCGGATCCGGTCTATGTCGGCTTCTATTACTCCCACCCGCCGGCGGCGCAGCGCCTCGCGCGGCTGCAGCCGGCCGCGGTGGCCTGAGGACATCCGTGGGCCGCAGCAAGCACAGCACGCAAGTCGGCGCCGCACCCGCCACGGCAACGGTGCAGCCAGGCCTGGTGGTTGGCAGCCACGGCCGCCACTGCCTGGTGGAATCGCCCGACGGCGAGCGCCGCATCTGCCACCCGCGCGGCAAGAAGAGCCAGGCCGTGGTGGGCGACCGGGTGCAATGGCTGCCAAGCACCGACGAGGGCACCATCGAACGGGTGGACACGCGCCGCAATCTCTTCTACCGCCAGGACGAGATCCGCACCAAGTCCTTCGCGGCGAACTTGGACCAGATCCTGATGCTGGTCGCGGCGGAACCCGACTTCTCGGAGCATCAGCTGGCGCGGGCGCTGATCGCGGCCGAGGCCGAGCACATCCGCGCGCTGATCGTGCTCAACAAGAGCGACCTGCCAGGCCTCTTCTCGCCGGCCTGGGAGCGGCTCGCACCCTACCGCCGCATGGGCTACGGGGTGCTGCCCCTTTCGCTGAAGGACGACGGCGCCTCGGGCCTGGCCGAAGTGCAGGCCGAACTGGCCGGCCGCACCACGCTCATCCTCGGACCCTCGGGCGTGGGCAAGAGCACGCTGGTCAACCGGCTGGTGCCCTCGGCGCTGGCCCAGACGGGCGAGATCTCGCAGGCACTCAATTCGGGCCGCCACACCACCACGACGACCACCTGGTACTGGATGGACAAGCCAGCCGGGACGGCCTTGATCGACTCGCCCGGATTCCAGGAATTCGGCCTTCACCACATCGAGCCCACGCAATTGCCGGCGCTGATGCCCGACATCGCGGCCCACACGGGCGAATGCCGCTTCTACAACTGCACGCACCGGCACGAGCCTGGGTGCGGCGTGATCGCCCATGTGGAAGGTGACGAGCGCAACGTCAACAGCGACGCGGACATCAGCGCGATGCGCTACCGCATCTACAACGAGCTCTTCGGCGAGCTGAGCCGGCCGGCGTACTGAAGGGCCACGGGCTGCGCCCCGCCTCCCAGTCGCAAGCCGGACATGCTGGCGCGACCAGCCGCGCCGAACCTCGCCTCAGCCTCAGCCTCAGCCTCAGCCCTCCAGGATCGCCTGCAGCGCCTCCACCAAAGCGCTGCACTGCGCCCGCGTGCCGATGCTGATGCGCAGCCACTGGTCGATGCGCGGCTGCCGGAAATGCCGCACCAGCACGGCACGCTCACGCAGCGCTGCCGCCAGGGTGGCCGCATCGCGCTGCGGATGGCGTGCGAACACGAAGTTGGCCTGCGAAGGCAACACGTCGAAGCCGAGATCCTCCAGCTGCAGCGTCAGCCCTTCGCGCGTGTCGATCACCGCGCGGCATTGCGCGCTGAACCACTCCTCGTCCTCGATGGCCGCCTGTGCGCCCGCCTGTGCCAGCCGGTCGAGCGGGTAGGAGTTGAAGCTGTTCTTGATGCGGGCCAGGGCCTCGATGAGCGGCGCCTGCCCAAGCGCAAAGCCCACACGCAGGCCGGCCAGCGCGCGCGACTTGGAGAGGGTCTGCACCACGAGCAGGTTGGGATGGGCCTCGACCAGCGCCGCAGCGCTGCGGGCACCGAAGTCCACATAAGCCTCGTCGACCAGCACCACCCGCGTGGGACAGGCGCGCAGCAACTGTTCGATGGCGTCCAGGGGCAGCCCCTGCCCCGTCGGCGCGTTCGGATTGGCGATCACCACGCCCGCGCAGCCCTGCTCCGCCCGCAGGGCCAGGGCGTCGATGTCGATGCGCAAGGCCTCGTCCACCGACACTGCCTCGGCCTCGATGCCGTGCAGCTGGGTCCAGACCCGGTAGAAGCTGTAGGTGACATCGGGAAAGAGCAGGGGCTCGCCGCGCTGGAAGAAAGCCAGGAAGGCGTGGCTCAGCACCTCGTCGGAGCCGTTGCCGACGAACACCTGCCCGGGCTGCAAGCCATGACGGCGGGCGATGGCCTCGCGCAGCGACGTGGACTCGGGATCGGGGTAGCGCTGCAGCCCTTCACGCGCGGCCTCCGCGATGGCGGCGATCACCCGCGGCGACGGCGGACTCGGATGCTCGTTGGTGTTGAGCTTGACCAGGTTGGCGATGCGCGGCTGCTCGCCGGGCACATAGGGCTCGAGCCCCGCGACACGCGGGCTCCAGAAGGCAGGATAGGGATGGGACATATCGCTCGCCATGCGGCACAAGACCGCCGAGGAAGATGAAAGAGAGAAGACGGCGTGGGCCTTCAGCCCAGCAGGCGCGCCAGCGTCAGGAGCGCCAGCAGCAGCATCCACAGCACCACCGAGCGCCACACCAGGCCCACGACGCTGCGCAGATGGGCCGGCTCGGGCTCTCGCCCCGCCGTGCCGCCACCGGCCGACATGGCAGGACCGGGCTGGTCGGCAGCATCCACCAGCGCGTCGGCCAGCGGCCGGCTGGGCCGCAACTGCTCGCCACCCAGGCGTACATTGAGCGCCCCCGAGGTGGCAGCCAGGATCACGCCATCGTTCACCCCGGCGAAATGACGCGCGTCGTTGCGCCAGCAGTCGATGGCTTCCTCGAAGCTGCCGACCACCGCGAAGCCCAGGGCCGTGATGCGGG
The DNA here is from genome assembly GCF_021401245.1 of Pseudacidovorax sp. NFM-22. Classification (GTDB taxonomy): domain Bacteria; phylum Pseudomonadota; class Gammaproteobacteria; order Burkholderiales; family Burkholderiaceae_C; genus Xenophilus. The sequence continues at coordinate 215,339 of NZ_JACBFY010000006.1, read as the reverse complement.
CGGGGAGCCAGTCGATCACCGTCCATGCGCGGTCCGCGGCCTGCTGCACCCAGACGCTCGCCGGCTGGCTCATGGCGTTGTGCTTGTAGGCCCAATAGCGGCCGACGAACTCGCTCATGCGATAGAACACGGCCCCGGCCGGCCCCAGCCCCAGCAGCGCGCCCAGCGAGAACCATGCAAGCACGCCCAGCACATGGCGGTGCGCCGCAATGACCGAGTACTCGATCACGTGCCGGACGATCTCGCTGCGCGGCAGCTCGGCCGCGTCGACCCGTTGCCAGCGTGCGAGCAGGCTGCGCGCGAGCGCCTCGTCGCCCACATCCAGCGCGTCGCGAATCTCCGTGAAGTGATGGCTGAACTGCCGGAAGCCCAGCGTGACGTAGAGCACGCCCACGCCCCAGACCAGCGCAAAAGGCGCGCCCAGCGTGAGCATCAGCAGCCAGTGCAGCCCCAGTGCCAGCAGGCTGGGCGCCCCCACTGCCAGCGACCATGCGACCCATCCGTGGTGCGGCTTGCCGGCATCGAAGTTGCGGCTCGTCCAGCGTGTCCAGGCCAGCGCCGCGCGAGCCGCCGGGTTGTCGGATGCCAGCGGCCGGACCTGCTCGATCAGCAGCGCGCACAGGATGGCAAAGAAGCTCATCGAGGAATCATAAGACGGCCCTGAGGCCCGCCACGGACTCCGGCAGCGCAGCCATCGCTGGCATGCACAGTGCCGTCATGCAGCCAGGAAACGGTAGAGATTGCGCAGCATGCCCGCCGTGGCGCCCCAGACGAAGCGCTCGCGGCCGCCGTCCTGGTACGGCATCGAGAAGAAGTGCCGCGCCGCGGGGCCCTCCCCTTCCACCTGATGGCGGCGATGGTGGGCCGGGTTCATCAGGAAGGCCAGCGGCACTTCGAACACGTCCGCCACCTCGGCGGGATTGGGTCGGAGCACAAAGCCGGGCTGCACCAGCGCGACGACCGGCGTCACGACAAAGGCGGTGATGGTGGTGTAGGTGGGCAGTTCACCCAGCACCTCGACGAAGCCCGCCTCCAGTCCCACCTCCTCCCACGCTTCGCGCAAGGCTGCCGCAGCGATGCTGGCATCGCCGGGATCCACCCGCCCGCCCGGAAAGGCGATCTGGCCCGAATGGGTGGACATGCGGGTGGCGCGCTCGGTCAGCAGCACCGTGGGCTCGGCCCGCTGCACGATCGGCACCAGGACGGCAGCAGGGGCGGGGTTGCGGCGCGTCAGGCTCGGCTCCCGGCGGACTTCGGGGGTCCACGTCACGCTGTGGGGCGTGGAGAAGCGCTCGCGCAGGGCCGCAGCCGTCAGACGGGCGGCAGGCACCGCGGGCAGGTGGCGGTCGATGCGGGTCACCGGCACGGCGCGCGGATCCGTCACCGCCCCGGCCGGCGTGCCGACCGCGTTGACCACCTCGGGCGGTGCATGGCCCGGGCTACCGGAAGAAGGGTGTTCAGGACTCAGGGACATGGCGGTGAACTGCAATGAAAAAGGCCGCCCGAAGGCGGCCCTGTGCGGACGGCAGGAGCGGTGACCGGTCCTGCCTGCACGTCGCGATCAGTTCGCGGCGGCCGCGTTGGAGGCCTTGCCCGGCAGCTTTTCCTTGATGCGGGCAGAACGGCCACTGCGCTCGCGCAGGTAGTACAGCTTGGCACGGCGCACGTCGCCGCGGCGCTTGACTTCGATGCCGGCGATCAGCGGGCTGTAGGTCTGGAAGGTCCGCTCGACGCCTTCGCCGCTGGAGATCTTGCGCACGGTGAAGGCGCTGTTCAGGCCGCGGTTGCGCTTGGCGATGACGACGCCTTCGTAGGCCTGCACGCGCTTGCGGGTGCCTTCGACCACGTTGACGCTGACGATCACGGTGTCGCCAGGAGCGAACGCGGGGATCTTCTTGCCCAGGCGGGCGATTTCCTCTTGCTCGAGGGTCTGGATGAGGTTCATGGTTTCCTGCGAAAGGATCGTGTCCGCGCTGCACTGAAGGCGGCTGCCGGTGCCTGCGGCATCGCGAGTTGCGAAGAAGGCGCCGGATCCACAAGGGCGAGCCTCGGGACGAGGGCCGCGGCCGGACAGAGGATCGAAAAGCCCTCGATTATAGCGCGGGCTGCGGCAGTTGCTGCAAGTACTGCTCGTCCCGCGGCTGGAGACGGCCTTCGGCGCGGGCCGCGGCGATCAGGTCGGGCCGGCGCTCGGCCGTCAGCGCCAGCCGCTGCTCCCGCCGCCAGCGCTCGATCTGGGCGTGGTGGCCGGACATCAGGGGCGCCGGCACGGACATGTCGCGCCAGACCTCGGGTCGCGTGTAGTGCGGACAGTCGAGCAGGCCATCCAGCTCGGGATTGAAACTGTCCTGCGCATGGCTGTCGGCGTCGCCGAGCACGCCGGGCTGCAGCCGTGCCACGGCATCGAGCAACGCCAGCGCCGCCAGTTCGCCGCCGGACAGCACGAAATCGCCCAGGCTGATCTGGTGGGTGACGTAGCGGTCGATGAAGCGCTGATCCAGCCCCTCGTAGCGGCCGCAGAGCAGCACCGCCCCCGCACTGGCCGCCCATTCGGTCACCACCGCGTGGCGCAATGGCTGGCCCACGGGCGAGAAAAGGACCACGGGCGAGGCCTCACCCCGGTCGGCAACGGCAGCCTCCACGCAACGGGCCAGGGGCTCGGCCATCATGACCATGCCGGGCCCGCCGCCGAAAGGCCGGTCGTCGACGCGCCGGTAATTACCTTCGGCAAAGTCGCGCGGATTCCAGAAGCGCACGTCCACCTGTCCGGACGCAAAGGCGCGCCGGTTGATGCCGTTGGCGAGGAAGGGCGCGAACAGTTCCGGAAAAAGGGTGAGGACGTCGAAGCGCATGCGCGTCCGCGTGCAGGCGGCAGTGGGCCAGCCGCTCAGTAGTCGGGCTGCCAGTCGGCCACGATGAGGCGGCCGGCCAGATCGACCTTGTCGACGATGGCGGAGACGAAGGGAATCAACCGCTCGCCGGGCTTGTCGCCTTCGGCAGCCGGCGGCACCTCGAGGACCAGGGTGGTCTGCGGGCCGGTCGCCAGCAGTTCACGCACCGTGCCCAAGGCCACGCCTTCGCGGTTGACGACCGACAGGCCGACAAGGTCGACCCAGTAGTACTCGTCGTCGCCCGGCGTCGGAAACAGGGAGCGCGGCACGAAGATGCGCGCACCGCGCAGGGCCTCGGCCGCGTTGCGGTCGGGCACCTCGTCGGAATGCGCCACGATGCAGTCGGTGTGCTCGCGGGCTTCTCGGATGGGAAGTCGAAAGACCTGGCGACCGTTGCCAGGCGGCTGGAGGAACCAGCGCTTGGAAGTGAACAGCGCCTCGGGCTCGGCGCTGTGGGGCAGGACCTTGAACCAGCCCTTGATGCCCCAGGCATCGACGATGCGCCCGACTTCGATGGCGTCCGCCGGCAGTTCGGCAGCGTCGAGCGTGGGCAGCATCGGCGACGGCGCGCCGATCAGGCGGCGGCTTGTTCGGCAGCGACAGGGGCGGCGGTGCCGGCCTGCTTGATCAGGCGCACCACGGTGGGCGAAGCCTGGGCGCCGACGCTCTTCCAGTAGGCCAGGCGGTCCTGGGCGATACGGATGCTTTCCTCGCCGCCGCGGGCGGTGGGGTTGTAGAAGCCCAGACGCTCGATGAAGCGGCCGTCGCGACGGGTGCGCTTGTCGGCGACGACGATGTTGAAGAACGGACGGCCCTTGGAGCCGCCGCGGGAGAGTCGAATGACGACCATGATTTATCCTTGGGGTGGAGCCAGCCGCAGGTTTCTGGGAATGCCTGGGATCGGCCGGTGAATTCTTCTCCAGCGTTGAGACACGCGACATGGCCACCCGGCCAGCGACACGCTGAAAAGCCCGCCAGTATAGCGCCCTTCCGCACCCCTGCTTCCATGCACCTGACCATTCGACCCAGCCGCGACGAAGATCTCGCGGCCATCACGGCCATCTATGCCCATCACGTCCTGAACGGCACGGGCACCTTCGAGACCGACGCCCCGACCCAGGCCGACATGTCCAATCGCCGGGCCGACGTGCTGGCCAAGGGCCTGCCCTATCTGGTGGCCGAGAACGAGGCCGGCGAGGTGCTCGGCTTCGCCTACTGCAACTGGTTCAAGCCGCGGCCCGCTTATCGCTATTCCGCCGAGGACTCGATCTATATCGCCGACGCCGCACGCGGCATGGGCGTCGGGGCACGGCTTCTTGAAGCCCTGGTCGCCGCCGCCCAGGCAGCCGGTGTGCGCAAGCTCATCGCCGTGATCGGCGACTCGGCCAATGCCGGGTCGGTCGGCGTCCATCGCAAGCTGGGCTTCGTCGAAGTCGGCGTCATCAAGGACTGCGGCTGGAAGTTCGGCCAGTGGCGCGATGTGGTGCTGATGGACAAGGTGCTCGGCGAAGGCAGCAGCACGTCACCCGAATAAGGACCCGCCATGACCATCGACACCCAGGCCGGGACCGTCCCCGGCGCCGTTACCGTTCGCAGCCCCCGCAGCAAGACCCTCGCAGCGTGGCTCGCCTTCGTGGGCGGCCCGCTGGGACTGCACCGCTTCTACCTCCACGGCCTGGGCGACATGCTGGGCTGGCTGCTGCCGATCCCGACGGCGCTGGGCCTCTACGGCGTGGAGCGGGCCCGCATGTACGGGCTGGACGACGGCTGGAGCTGGGTGCTCATCCCGTTCCTGGGCTTCACCATCGCGGGCTGCGCGCTGATGGCCATCATCTACGGCCTGATGACGCCGGAACGCTGGAACGCGAAGCACAACCCGCAGCTCGCGCCCGATGCGGCGCCGGGCACCACCAACTGGTTCACCATCGGCGCCGTCGTGCTTGCATTGCTGATCGGCGCGACGGTGCTGATGTCGAGCATCGTCTTCAGCTTCCAGCGCTACTTCGAGCACCAGATCGAGGAAGGCCGCCGCATCTCGCAATGAGCAGGTGGCAGGCCGGCGCGCCGCCGCCTCAGAACAGCTGCATGCTCAGCCAGTAGGCGATGGCTGCCACGAAGGCGGCGGCGGGGATGGTGAAGATCCATGCCCACACGATGTTGCCCGCCACGCCCCAGCGCACCGCGCTGGCGCGTTGGACCGACCCCACACCGACGATGGCACCCGTGATGGTGTGCGTGGTCGACACGGGAATGCCCAGCGCCGTCGCCAGGAACAGCGTCAGCGCCCCGCCCGTCTCGGCGCAGAAGCCGCCCACCGGCTTGAGCTTGGTGATCTTCTGGCCCATGGTGCGCACGATGCGCCAGCCACCGAACATGGTGCCCAGGGCAATGGCCGTGTAACAGCACACCACCACCCAGGTGGGCGGCGAGGTGTCGGCGGCGGAGGCGTAGCCGGTGGCCAGCAGCAGCATCCAGATGATGCCGATGGTCTTCTGCGCATCGTTGCCGCCATGGCCCAGGCTGTAGGCGCCGGCAGAGACCAGCTGGAGCCGCCGGAACCACCGGTCCACCCGGGAGGGCGTGGCCCGGCGGAAGATCCAGGCCACGGCCACCATCATCAGCGAGCCCAGCAGGAAGCCCAGCAGCGGCGAAACGAAGATGAAGGCCACCGTCTTCCAGATACCCGCACCCACCAGGCCCGAGGTGCCGGTCTTGGCCAACACGGCGCCCACGATGCCGCCGATCAGCGCATGCGACGAGCTGCTGGGAATGCCGTAGTACCACGTGACCAGATTCCAGCTGATGGCCCCGATCAGCGCGCCGAACACCACGTGCACGTCGATGACATTGGCATGCGCGATGCCCTTGCCCACCGTCGCCGCCACGCTGAGGTGGAAGACGAAGATGGCAATCAAGTTGAAGAAGGCGGCGAACAGCACCGCCTGGCCCGGCTTGAGCACGCCGGTGGACACCACAGTGGCGATGGAATTCGCCGCATCGTGGAAGCCGTTCATGAAGTCGAAGGCGATGGCCAGCGCGACCAGCACCACCACCACCCAGAGGGCGACCTGAACCGTTGCCATGGAGACTGCTCCCGGCGACTCAGGAGTTCTCGAGGATGATGCCCTCGATCACGTTGGCCACGTCCTCGCACTTGTCGGTGACCGTTTCCAGCAGCTCGTAGATGGCCTTGAGCTTGATCACTTCGCGCACGTCGGGCTCTTCGCGGAAGAGCTTGCTCATGGCGCTGCGCATGACCCGGTCGGCGTCGGATTCGATGCGGTCGATCTCTTCGCAGGTCTTGAGCGTGGCCTCGGCCACGGCGGGATCGGCGATCTTGCCCAGGTACTTGACGGCATCCTTGAGGCGGCCGCAGCACTTGACCGACAGGGCGGTCAGGCGGGAGATCTCGTCCGTCATCTGCCGCACGTCGTACAGCGCCATGGTCTCGGCGCAGTCCTGGATCAGGTCGGCCACGTCGTCCATCGTGTTGATGAGCTTGTGGATCTGCTCCCGGTCGATGGGGGTGATGAAGGTCTTGTGCAGCAGCAGGTTGACGTCGTGCGTCACCCGGTCGGCCGCGCGTTCGGCGTTGTCGACGTCGCGGTTGTACTGCTCACGCAGGTGTACGTCGTTGTAGTTGGCGACCAGCTGTTCGAAGGCCCGTGCGGCCTCGACGATGCGCTCGGCATGCTGGTTGAACATCTCAAAGAAATTGCCCTCGCGGGGCAGCAGCTTGCCGAGCATGAAATTGGCGTCCTTACACGAAAGATGCGACAGGGTGATGACACCCGAGCAACCCGCGAGTGTAAAGGGCGGCGCCTGCCGGCGCCCCCAACGGGTGCTTCAGAGGCGTTGGATGGCTTGGCCCGACACGGCTGCGAGCTGCGCCCCGTCAACCCGCTCGGGCGCGATTTCCGCCAGTGGCAACAGTACGAAGGCCCGCTCGTGCATCCGCGGGTGGGGCACCACGAGGCGCGGCTCGGCGATGCGGGCATCGCCATGGAGCAGCAGGTCCAGATCCAGCGTGCGCGGCGCGTTGCGATACGGTCGCTCACGGCCCGCCTCGAGCTCCAGGCGCTGCAGTTCATCGAGGAAATCGAGCGGCGACAGCTGCGTGTCGAGGGCGGCGACCGCATTGATGAAGTCCGGGCCGCCAGCATCGACGGGCGCGCTGCGGTAGAGGCTGGAGCGGGCGACCAGGCGCGTCCGCGGCAGGCCGCCAAGGTCGGCGAGTGCACGAACCACGGCCGCTTGGGCGTCGCCGAGGTTGGCGCCAAGCGCCACGTAGGCGCGCACGCAGGGCACTTCGGGTACGGCGTGCATGCCTGGGACGGGGCGACCTCCAGCGTCGCTGGCGATGGGTGCGCCCGTCGGCGTGCCCGGCGCGAGGCTCACGCCGCGTCGGGCGAGGAGCCGCCCGCGTCGCCCCCACCCGCCGCGCCGCCGCCGGTACGCGGCTTGCGGCGCCGCCGGCGCTTGCGCGGTGCCCCGCCCTCGCCGTCAACGGGCACCAGGGCCTCGTCGCCATCGCCGGTCTGTTCGCCCAGCGCGGCCTCGGCCGGTTCACCACCGCCTGTCGGCGCAGGCGCCGCGGCACGAGGGCTGCGCGTGTGCACGCGCGGTGCGCGGTTGCCCGACTGTGTCTTGCGCTGCTCCGCCCGCACCTGCTCGATCAGGTCCTCACGGCGGATGTCGTCGGCGGTGCTGAACTCCTGCCACCACTCGGCAATCGCCTCGTCCACCTCGCCGATGTCGGCGCGCAGGCGCATGAAGTCGAAGCCGGCACGGAAGCGCGCCTGCTCCACCAGGCCGTAGGGCGTGCTGCCGACGCGCTTGTCAAAGCGCGGCTGCATCATCCAGATCTCGCGCATGTCGGCCGCCAGCTTGCCGCGGCCCGACACGTCGCCGATGCGGGTGTTGAAGACGTCGTCGATGGCGTCCTGCAACGCGGGGATCGGCGGTTGTGCCCGCTGGCCCGGGCGCTCCTTGAGGCGCGCCTGCCAGCCCTCGCGCACATCGCTCCACAGCACGCAGGCCAGCAGGAAGCTGGCCGCCACCGGCTTGCCCTCGCCCACGCGGCGGTCGGTGTCGGCCAGCGCGGCTTTCACGAAGGGCAGGTCGGCGCGCTCCACCACCACGTCGAGCAGCGGATAGATGCCGCGCGCCAGGCCCAGCGTGCGCAGTTGCGCGATGCTGGCCAGTGCATGGCCGGTCTGCAGCAGCTTGAGCATCTCGTCGAACATGCGGCTCTGCGGCACGTCGGCCAGCAGCCGGGCCGATTCGACCAGCGGCGCCGCCGTCTTGGCGTCCATCTTGAAGCCCAGCGCCGCCAGCTTGGCCGAGAAGCGGATGGCGCGCACGATGCGCACCGGATCCTCGCGGTAGCGCGTGGCGGGGTCGCCGATCATGCGCAGCACCAGCTTCTGCGCGTCGCGGATGCCGTTGTGGTAGTCCACCACGATCTGCCGCGCCGGGTCGTAATACATCGCGTTGACGGTGAAGTCGCGCCGCGCGGCGTCCTCGTCCTGCGGGCCCCAGACGTTGTCGCGCAGCACGCGGCCGCTGGCGTCCACGGCATGCTTCATGGCCGAGAGTTCGCTCTTGCTGGTGCGCTCGTTGCCGGCCACCTGCTCGGCAGCGCCGGCCTCCATGTAGGCACGGAAGGTCGAGACCTCGATCACCTCGTGCTCGCGCCCCCGGCCGTACACCACGTGCACGATGCGGAAGCGCCGGCCGATGATGAAGGCACGGCGGAACAGGCCCTTGACCTCTTCCGGCGTGGCGTTGGTGGCGACGTCGAAATCCTTGGGCTTCAGGCCCAGCAGCAGGTCGCGCACCGCGCCGCCCACGATGTAGGCCTCGAAGCCGGCCTGCTGCAGCGTCGTCACCACATTCTTGGCCCGCTCGTCCACCAGGGCGGGGTCGATGCGGTGCACGCTGGCATCCACTTCCTGGCGCTTGCCGAAGCGCGAACGGCCGCCGCGGGCCGAGCCCGTCTTGGCCAGGATCTTGTCGATGAATTGCTTGATCATGGAATCCGTATGTCGGGCCGCCCCCGCAGGGCGGCCCGGAGTGTCTTCATTCGTTCTCGAGCATGTGCCGCACCAGCGGGATGGTGATGGCACGCTGCGTCTGCAGCGCATAACCGTCGAGCTTCTTGAGCAGCTCGATGAGGCTGCCCAGGTCGCGGCTGAAGCGGTGCAGCATGTAGTCGACCACCTCCGGCGGCAGCTTGAGGCCGCGCGCCGAGGCCAGCTCGTGCAGCACCGCCCGCCGCTCTGCCTCACTCAGCAGCTGCAGCTGGAACACATGGCCCCAGGCCAGCCGCGTGCGCAGGTCCTCGCGCAGCTTGAGGTCGGCCGGCGGCAGCTCGCCCGCCGCCACCACGCCGCACTGCAGCGACTGGGCCTGCACGAACCAGCTGAAGGCGGCCTGCTGCTGCACGGTGTCGTACAGGTGCACGTCGTCCATCAGCACGGCGTCCCATTGCTCGTCGAAGGGCGGTGGGTCGTAGAGGCCCGGGTGCATCCAGCCCAGCCGCGCCCCCTGGTCGTACAGGGCCGCGGCCACCGACTCCAGCAGGTGCGTCTTGCCGGTGCCCGATTCGCCCCAGAGATAGATCGGTACCGGCGAGTGCAGCGTGCCCCGGCCCGTGCCCACCCAGGCCCGCAGATGGGCCACCGCCTCTTCATTCGGCCCGACGTGGAAGCTCGCCAGCGTCGGCGCTGTCTGCAGGCCGATGTCGAGCGCGAGCTGCTTCATGCGAGGGAGATGGATGGCGGCGGAGGGGATGCGGGAATGCGGCGGGGCGGGCCGGAGCCGACCCTTAAAATCGCGTGAAATTCTATGCGGCCCGCCTCCGCGCCTGTCGAAGACGCCCGGGCCGCCTTCTTTTTGTCCCTTCCCTGCGCCGCTCGCCACCATGACTTCGCCCTCCTCCACCCCCCTCAGCTACAAGGACGCCGGCGTCGACATCGATGCGGGGGACGCGCTGGTCGACCGCATCAAGCCGCTGGCGAAGAAGACGATGCGCGAAGGCGTGCTGGCCGGCATCGGCGGCTTCGGCGCCCTGTTCGAGGTGCCCAAGCGCTACAAGGAGCCGGTGCTGGTCTCCGGCACCGACGGCGTGGGCACCAAGCTCAAGCTGGCCTTCGAATGGCAGATGCACGACACCGTTGGCATCGACCTGGTGGCCATGAGCGTCAACGACGTGCTGGTGCAAGGCGCCGAGCCGCTGTTCTTCCTGGACTACTTCGCCTGCGGCAAGCTGGACGTGGACACCGCCGCCCGCGTCGTGGGCGGCATCGCCCGCGGCTGCGAGCTGTCGGGCTGCGCCCTGATCGGCGGCGAGACGGCCGAGATGCCCGGCATGTATCCCGCCGGCGAATATGACCTGGCCGGCTTCGCCGTCGGCGCGGTCGAGAAGTCGAAGATCCTCACCGGCCAGAACGTCAAGCCCGGCGACGTGGTGCTGGGCCTGGCCTCGCACGGCGTGCATTCCAACGGCTTCTCGCTGGTGCGCAAGGTGATCGAGCGCGCCGGCACCGACCTGCCTGCCACGCTGGACGGCCAGCCCTTCCGCGAGGCCGTGATGGCGCCCACCCGCCTGTACGTCAAGCCGGTGCTGGCGGCGCTGGCCGCGCATCCGCACGGCGGCGAGGCGGGCGACGGCGGCATCAAGGCCCTGGCCCACATCACCGGCGGCGGCCTGCTGGAGAACATTCCGCGCGTGCTGCCCGAAGGCACCGCCGCCCACCTCACCAAGGGCAGCTGGCCGCAGACCGAGTTGTTCGCCTGGCTGCAGAAGGTGGCGGGCATCGACGACATCGAGATGAACCGCACCTTCAACAACGGCATCGGCATGGTGGTGGTGGTGGCCGCGGCGGACGCCGAGGCCTGCGCCGCCACGCTGCGCGCGCAAGGCGAGACGGTCTACCAGATCGGCACCATCGCCGAGCGCGGCAACGGCGCCGCGGTCGTCGTGGCCTGAGGATCCGCCCGGCAACGCCGTGACGATGCCGCATCCTGTCGCCGTCGGCGCAAACCGGCCGGTGGTCATCGCCAGCTACCTGCTGATGGGGCTGGGCCTGCTGGGCATCCTGGTCAGCCATCTGCTGGTGGGCCTGCTGTGCGCCTGCGTGGGCTTTCTGTTCACGCGCTGGTTCACGCGCCTCACGGTGCAGTGGGCACATCGGCGGCTGCCACCCCGCGCGCGGGCGCGGGTCGAATCGATCATCAAGGCCGTGGCGATCCTGCTGGTGGTGCTGGGCCCGCTGGCGCTGCTGGCGCTGGGCGTCTCGCAGGCGCGCGAATACGTGGTGGAGGCGCCGCAGCAGTACCGCGGACTGCTCGACTACATCGCCCGCACCATCCTTGAACTGCGCCAGAAGCTGCCGCCCGAGTTGGCCGCTTCGCTGCCGGCGGCGGCCGACGACGTCCAGCGCATGGTGGCCAACTACCTGCGCAACGAAGCGGGCACACTCGCCCTGGCAGGCCGGGCCTGGCTCAACGCCGTGCTGCACGGCTACGTGGGCCTGATCGTCGGCGGCCTGGCCGCCGTCGCGCTGCCGCCGCTCCACCGCCGCCCCCTGGCTGCCGAACTCCACCAGCGCATCACCACCTTCGGCCTGGCCTTCAAGCAGATCGTGGCGGCCCAGTTCTGGATTGCCAGCTTCAACACCGCCCTCACGGCCACCTTCCTGCTGCTGGTGCTGCCGCTGTGGGACACGCGGCTGCCCTACACGCCCGTGCTGATCACCTTCACCTTCGTGGCGGGGCTGGTGCCCATCGTGGGCAACCTGCTGTGCAACGTGGTGCTGACGCTGGTGGGGCTTTCGGTCTCGCCGGTGACGGCAGCGGCCTGCCTGGTCTTCCTGATCCTGATCCACAAGGCCGAGTACGTCATCAACGCCAAGGTGGTCGGCAAGCGCACCCACATGGCGGTGTGGGAATTGCTGTCGGTGATGTTCGTGGCCGAAACCGTCTTCGGGCCGGCCGGGCTGGTGGCGGCGCCGCTGTTCTACGCCTACCTCAAGAAGGAGCTGGAGGCGGCGAAGCTGGTCTGAGGCAGGCGCGGGACGCGATTTGCCGATGTCCGATTCCGATCGAAGGCGGGCGCAGCCGGTGCGGACGCAGGGCGCAGCGGTCCGAACAATGCAGGCTTCCTCAACGCCCAGACCGGAAGCAGCCATGACCACCGCCCTGCTCGTGATCGACGCCCAGGCGTCCTTTCTCCACCGCCCCTTCTACCGTCCCGACGACGTTCCCGCGTGGCTGGCCGCGCAGAACGCGCTGATCGCAGGCTGCCGCGACGCCGGTGTGCCCATCGTCAGGGTCTACCACGTCGACGGCCCGCACGATGCCGCCAACCCTTTCGCCGAGGAGAGCGGCCACGTCCGCCCCTTCGACGGCCTGGCCGATTTCGATGCCGACGCCACCTTCGTCAAGCACCGGCACAGCGCGCTGGTGGGCACCGGGCTCGACGTCTGGCTCACGCAGCAGGGCGTCCGCCGGCTGATCGTCAGCGGCATCCGCACCGAGCAATGCTGCGAGACGACGACCCGCCACGCCAGCGATCTCGGCTGGCAGGTGGACTATGCGCTGGACGCCACGCTCACCTTCGACATGGTCCAGCCCGATGGCCAGCCGCTGACGGCCCCGCAGATCAAGGCCCGGACGGCCACCGTGCTGCAGGGCCGGTTCGCGCAGGTGTGCAGCGCGGCGCAGGCCCTCGCACGCCTCCCGGCGTTCGAAACGGCCTGAAGCGCACAGAATCGCAGGCAGACCTCGACGTCCGGCGCCCCGCGCTGCGCCCTCCATGCGACGGCGCGCTGAGGGCCCATGCCCCCGGACCCTCTCCATGACGACCCCGAACGCCAGCCCCTTTGCGCACCTGCCCGACGGCCCCTGCTACGCCGTCATCTTTTCCTCTCAGCGAAGTGCCGGGCATGACGACGACGGCTACGCCGAGGCCGCCGACCGCATGGTCGAGCTGGCGGCGGCGCAGCCCGGCTTTCTGGGCGTGGAAAGCGCACGCGGCGCCGATGGCTTCGGCATCACGGTCTCGTACTGGGCCAGCGAGGAGGCGATCGCCGCCTGGCGCCGCCATGCCGAGCACGCCGCCGCACGCGCGCAGGGCCGCAGCCGCTGGTACACGGCCTTCGAACTGCGCGTGGCCCGCGTCGAACGGGCCTATGGCAGCGGCCGGCCATGAGCGACCGTCCGGCCGCGCCCACGCACGTACGCGCCGCAACAGCACCGGCGCGCCAGCCGCAGGAAGCGCACACCACCATCCGCGTCGTCTTCGCCCTGCTGCCCGACAGCCTCGCGCTGGACTGGGCCGGGCCCGCCGAGGCGCTGCGCATCGCCAACCGGCTGCTCGAGGCCAGCGGCCGGCCATTGCGTTTCGAGGTGGAATTCGCGGCTGCCCAGCCCGAACTGCGCAGCTCCGTCGGCGTGCAGCTGGCGGGCCTCATGCCGCTGCCCGGCGCCTGGGATGCGCGGGCGACCTGGCTCGTGCTGGTGGGCCTGCCCGGGCGACACATCGACGTCGACACACCCGAGGCGCGTCATCTGCTGCACTGGCTGCGCGGCCAGCGTCTGGAAGCCGGCCAGCTGGAACTGCTGACCATCTGCGGCGGCGCCCTGCTCGCGGCCCACGCGGGCCTGCTGGCGGGCCGGCGCGCCACCACGCACCATCATCACCTCGATGAGCTGAAGGCCAGCGAACCGGCCTGCGAGGTGGTGGCCAACCGGGTATTCGTGCTCGACGCGCCCGTCTTCAGCAGCGCCGGAGTGACCACCGGCATCGACCTCGTGCTGCACCGCATCGGCACGCTGTGCGGCGAGGCGCTGGCAGCCCAGGTGGCGCAGACAATGGTGATGCCGCTGCGGCGCGGCCCGCAGGATCCGGAACTCTCGCCCTTCCTGGCCCACCGCCATCACCTGCATGCCGCCGTGCACCGCGTGCAGGATGCGGTGAGCGAGGCGCCCCAGGCCGACTGGACGGTGCCGGGCATGGCCGCCCTGGCCCACACCTCACCACGGCACCTGACACGCCTGTTCGTCCAGCATGCCGGCGTGGCGCCCCTGACCTACCTGCGGCGCTTGCGGCTCGAGAAGGCGCGGCAGGCCATCGGCGCCGGCGCCAGCGTGACCCAGGCGGCCGAGGCTTCGGGCTTCGGCACGGACACGCAGTTGCGCCGGGCCTGGCATCAGTTCGGGCTGCCGGGCACGCCCGCGCGTCCCTCGGCCGCCTGATCGGGCGCCGCGTCGGCCGCGGCCAGCCAGTCGGCGGCGTGGGCACGCAGCACGTCGATCTGCACCCATACCAGCAGCAGTTCGGTGCGCATCAGCCGAAGGCGGGCCATCACCTCGTCGGCCTCGTCCGCTTGGGGAACGTTGCGACCGGCGTCCGCCTCGGCACCCGCGGCCAGTGCCTCGCGCGCCGGGTGCGGCGGCGCCGTACCCAACCGGCCCGCCTCGACGTCCGCCGCCAACTGTTCCAGCGCCGCGGCAGCCTGCTGGGCGGCCTCGCGCAGCACCGCCACCTGCGGGCCGTCGGGCACCGCGGCACGGTGCGCGCCGAGCGCCGAGAGGTAGCTCAGCAGCGTGTGCGACTGGATCACGAAGCGCACCGCCACGCCTGCGCGGCGGCGGGCGAAGCCGGGCTCGCGGAACATCTCGGTCACGGCCGTGGACAGCGCCGCGTCGGCGTTATGGGCGTTGCGCCGCGCCAGCCGGTAGGCCAGGTCGTCGCGTGCGCCGCTGTCGTACTGGCTCGCGATCTGGCGCAGGTAGGCCGCATGCTGGCGCATGGCCTGCGCGGCGATCTCGTGGATGCGCCGGGCCTGCCAGTGCGGCAGCACCAGCAGCACAGCCAGGCCGGCGATCACGCTGCCGATGGCGGTGTCGATCAGCCGCGGCTCGATCAGGCGCGCGCTGTCGGTGATCTGGTTGAAGCACATCAGCACCAGCAAGGTCATGGCCGCCGTGGCCAGCAGGTAGCGCGTGCTGCGGTTGGCAAAGAACACCACGCCCGCCACCACGGCGAACACCGACTGCAGCAGCGGCTGCGGAAAGAGGTCGATCAGCGCCCAGCCCGCCACCACGCCGAGGGCCGTGCCGGCCACGCGCTGGCCCATGCGCGCGATGGTCTCGCCGTAGCCCGGCTGGCAGACGAAGAGCGTGGTCAGCATGATCCAGTAGCCCTCCTGCAGCTGCACCACATGCATGACGCCATAGCCGGCGGCCAGCGCGACGGCCAGGCGCACGGCATGGCGGAACAGCGGCGAGCGGGGCGTGAGCTGCCGTCGCACACGCGCCAGCGCATCGCGCCAGTCGCGGGCCGAGCGGTCGAACAGGCTCATGTCGGTGCGGCCGAGCCGGGCCGAGGGATGCGCCGTGTCGCTGGCGCCGGCCAGTTGCCCGTCGAGCAGGGCCAGGTTGCGCGCCAGTGCCTCGATGGCCGGCAGCCGTTGCTGCGCGTCGTCACCTGCGGTCGCACGCGCATGGGCGATGGCGCTGCGCAGTTCGGCCAGGGCCTGCACGCTCTGGCCATCCATCACGAAGGGCTCGCGCCGCTCCACCGACCGGGCCAGCTGGCTGCACGCATCGCCCTGCAGCCAGAGCACGCGCTGGCAACGGTAGAGCAGGTCGCTGTGGAAGAAGGCCTCGGCCAGCGCGTTGTAGTCCTCGTGCGAGGAACTGGCGCGCTCGTGCACGTCCTGCGCGATCAGGTAGAGGCCGCGGTAGCGCGCAAGCCGGCCCGTGGGTGCCCGCGGGCCGAGGCGCGAGAAGATGGCTTCCTTGGCATCGTTGAGGGCGGAGACCACCTTTGCATTGAGCCCGGCCAGCGCCAGCCGCTTGCGCTGCACGTCCACGCCGCGCAGCGGCTCGAAGAGCGAGGCCTTGTAGCGCACGTACTCGCCCAGCACGCCATAGACCCGCACCAGCATGGCCTGCACCGGCAGCGAGGGGAACAGCGCGCACCACATCACCGAGATCGCCCCGTACCAGGCCGCGCCGGCCACCAGCAGCAGCGGCTCGCGCCAGTGGTGGCCGGGGCCGTGCGCCGCCACGGCATGCTCCATGCTGATGGTGGCGTACATCGCCAGGATCAACGTGCCATAGGCGATGGCCTTGTAGCGTGCGCCGATGGCGCCCAGCATGGTGATGCCGAAGGCCGCCAGGCAGAACACGCCGATGAACACCCACGACAGGCCGAACAGGGCCTGCACCCCCGCGCCCACGGCTGCGAAGCAGGCCAGCATCACCAGGAGCGCACGCAGCCGGCCGCGCCAGCTGTCGTCGGTCTCGGCCAGCGCGCTGGCGATGGTGCCGAGGAAGAGCGGGATGACCGCATCCTGGTGGCCGGCCAGCCGCGCGCCGGCCATCAGCGTGGCCAGCGCCAGCAGCACGCGCAGGGGTTGCGCGCGCTGGAAGAGCAGCCGCCATTGGCCGCGCAGGCCGTCGATCGAGATCAGGGAGTCCATGGAAGAGCGGGAAGTCGTCCGGGTCACGCAGGATGCATGCCGCAGGTCTGTTGAAGCAGCGCGCCCGTCGATGCAGGCGGGGGCCCGGCGCACCGACAGGCGGTGATGGCCGGCCGGCTCAGCGGGTCGTGAACAGGATGCTCGCCCGCAACCCGCCCGAGCTCGCCGTGGCGGCCAGGCGCATCTGCGCGCCCAGCAGCTTCGCATAGCGGGCGACGATGGACAGGCCCAGGCCCGACCCTTCGCCCAGCTTGCGCCCATCGGTACCCTGGGCCCAGCGGTGCATCAGCGCCTGCCGCTGCACCTCGGGTATCCCGGGTCCGTCGTCGGCCACCGAGAGCACGGGCACCATCGCGCCATCGACCTCCTCCTTCGACAGCTCGATGGTCACGGTCTTGCCGCCGTAGCGCAGGGCGTTGTCGATCAGGTTGTCGAGGATGCCCTCCACCAGCGCCACGCTGCCGTTGATGGTGAAGCCGCCGCTTTCCTGCGCCTCGTCCAGGCCGCGGGCGCCCAGGTCGACGCCGCGGGCGTCGGCACGGGTCAGGTGGCGCAGCACGGCCTCATGGGCCAGTTCGTCGAGCACCACCGGCTCGCGCTGCAGCACGGCATCGGATTCGGCCGCCAGCGCCAGCGCGAGCAACTGGTCGACCAGGTGGCTGGCCCGGGCCTCGCTGTCGGCGATGCGCTGCAACTGTTCGCGCGCGACACCCGGGTCGGAATGGCCCAGGCCGTAATGCGCCAGCGCGCGGATGCCGGCCAATGGCGTGCGCAACTCATGCGCCACATTGCCGGCGAACTCCCGCTGCGCCCGCACGCTGCCGTCCAGGCGGACGAACAGGTCGTTCAGGGCATCGCCCAATTGCGCGACCTCGCGTGTGTCGCCGCCCACGATCACCGGCGACAGGTCGCTGGCGTCGCGTCGGCCGAGGTCCTGCTGGAGCGCGCCCAGCGGGGCCAGCTCCCGTGCGATGCCACGCCACAGCCACCAGGCGAGCACGCCCAGCAGCAGGATCTGCGGCAGCGTCGCATAGAGCGCCAGGCGCCGCAGCAGCGCCGTGCGCGAGCCGGTCGTCTGGGCCACGACCACGGTGAAGTCGCCCGTCCCGGCGGGATGGCGCAGGACCACGGCGCGCAATTGCTTGCCGGCAAAGCGCACGTCCGCCAGATGCCAGGTCGCACCGTCGGCCAGGAAGGGCGTCTGCAGCGTCGGCTCGCCTGAAAGCAGGCTGCCGTCGGGCCGACGGACGGAGAAGTACACCGTCTCCCGCTGGTCGAACAGCAGCGTCGTCATCTCGCGCGCCGTCAGCTGCAACTGCGCGTCGGGCCGGCCCTGGGGCTGGATGTTGGCGGCGATGGCATAGGCATCGTCCACCAGCGCGCGGTCGAAGGCCTGGCGCACGAAGTAGTTGGAGATGGTCAGCACCACCACCGTCCCGGCCAGCCAGGTGAGCGCCAGCGGCAGCATCACCTGCCGCAGCACCCGCGCGCGCAGCGACGGGCGCGGTCGATGCCCGGCCGCCGCAACTGCCGCGGCGGTGGCCGGCCGGGCGCTCAAGCGTCGCCTTCCAGCAGATAGCCGATGCCGCGCAGCGTGCGGATGCCGGCACCGCTGCCGAGCAGCTTCTTGCGCAGGCGCGAGATGAAGGCCTCCAGCGCGTTGTCGCCCAGCGCGTCGTCGAAGCTCGAGAGCTTGTTGGAGAGCACGCGCTTGCTGACGGCGTGGCCCGGCGGGCTCATGAGCTCCCAGAGCACCTCGAATTCGCGGGCCGGCAGGTCCAGCGGCGCACTGCCGATGAAGAAGCGGCGCGCCCGGCGGTCGAGCTTGAGCTGGCCGACCAGCGCCACGTCGTCCGTGCCCTGGGCCCGGCGCACCAGCGCACGCAGGCGGGCGTCGACTTCGGGCAGCTCGAAGGGTTTGCCGAGGTAGTCGTCGGCGCCTGCGTCCAGGCCGGCGATGCGCTCGTCGGTGCGGTTGCGGGCGGTGAGGACCAGCACCGGCGTACGGTCACCGCGGCTGCGCGCCTGGCGCAGCACGGTCAGGCCGCTGCCCAGCGGGCTACCGGGGCCGGGGCCGGCCGGCAGGTTCAGGTCCAGCAGCACGGCATCGAAGGGTTGCACACGCCAGAGGTAATCGGCCTCCTCCATGCTCGCCGCCACATCGACGCGATGCCCGGCATCGGTCAGGCTGCGCAACATCACGTCGCGCAGGGTCGCATCGTCTTCCACCAACAGGATTCGCATGGGGGCGAAGGCTACCCCACCCGAAGGGAAGCTGACCAGAGAAGAGTCAGCTATTGGTCAGGTCGTCGCACGGGGCCGGCGGGGCGGCGGACGGCTTCGGCGTCCTGGACTTCGCGACTGGACGACGCCCGTTCAGGAAATCTCTCGCCTCAGCGCGGCGGCGCGCTCGGCGATGGCGTCGACATCCAGGGCGTCCTCTGCATGGGCGAGGTAGGTGTCGAGATCCTGCACGGCCTGCGCCGTGTGGCCCTGCTCGGCGCAGGCCAGGCCGCGGTCGCGGTACTCGCCCCAGGCCTGCGGCAGGAGCACGATCAGGCGATCCAGAACGGCGATGAGGCGGGCCCAGTCCTCCTGCGCGCTGTGGATCTCCTTCAGGTTGCGCAGCATGCGGGCGATGATCTCCCGCGCCGGCGCGGGCTGCAGGTACAGGCCCAGCGGCACGTCGAACTCGCCCACCAAGCCATTGCTGCGCTTGTAGGGCTCCAGGCGTTCGGCCAGTTCCTCGCGCGACAACGAGCGGCCGGTGAAGGGGTCGATCACCACCTGCCCCTTGGGCAGCGACACCTTCAGCATGAAATGCCCCGGAAAGCTGATGCCGCGCGCATGCAGGTTCAGGCCCTGGGCCAACTCGATCCACAGCACCGCCAGCGAGATCGGGATGCCGCGCCGGGTGCGCAGCACCACATGCAGGAAGCTGTTGTCGGGATCGTAGTAGTCGTTGACGTTGCCGCCGAAACCCAGGTCATGGAAGAAGAACTGGTTCAGCGCCCGCAGCCGCGCCAGCGGCGCTGCGTCCGCCGGCAGACGCCGCTTGAGGCGGGCCAACAGCTGGTCCATGTCGCCCAGCACCTGCTGGACGTCGAGCTCGGGATACTCGTCCTGCGCGAGGCTGGCGGCGGCCTCGAACAAGGGGAAGTGCTCGTCGCTCTGCACCAGCGATTCGAAATAGGCCAGTGGCGTCGGCGTGTCGTATCGAAGAGACATGGGCCTTTGTAGTGGAGCCGCGTCGCCAGCGTCAAGGCAGCCGGCGGAAGCCCCACGGCCACCTCGGCGATGCCCGGAGCCGTGCTTCAGCGCCGCACGAAGCTGCGCAGCCGCAGGCCGCAGGCGGTCAACACACCGAAATACAGCGCCGCCGCCCCCGCCACGAAGGCCGCCAGCAGCCCGATGCGCAGCAGCCGCTGGCTGCGCAGGCCCACCCAGTCGAAACCGTGGGCCCCCCAGACCAGCAGCGCCGTCATCACCACGGTTCCCGCCAGCACCTGCAGCAGGAAGCGGCCCCAGCCCGGCGCCAACCGGTAGCTGCCGCTGCGGCGCAGGCCCACCCACAACGCCAATGCGTTGACCAGTTGCCCCACGCCGATGGCCAGCGTCAGGCCCGCATGCTGCAGCCAGGGCACGAACGCCAGATTGAGCAGCTGGGTGATGGCCAGCGCCGCCAGACTGATGCGCATGGGCGTGCGCATGTCGTGGCGCGCATAGAAACCCGCCGCCAGCACTTTGATCGACACGATGCCCACCAGGCCGACGCCGTAGCCCGCCAGCGCATCCGCCGTGCGCAGCACGCTGGCGTCGTCGAAGGCGCCGTTGTGGAACAGCACCGCCACCAGCGGCACCGGAAACACCAGCAGGGCCGCCGCGCAGGGCAATGCCAGCAGCACGATCAGCCGAAGCCCCCAATCCAGCATGGCGGAATAGCGGTCCGCATCCTGGGCCGCGCGGGCCGCCGCCAGCTGGGGCATCAGCACCACGCCCAGGGCCACGCCCAGCATCGCGCTCGGAAATTCCATCAGCCGGTCGGCATTGGTGATCCAGGTGACGCTGCCGGCGGTCAGGTGCGAGGCGATCTGCGTGTTGATGAGCAGCGACAGCTGCGCGCCGCTGACGCCGATCATGGCCGGCAGCATCAGGCCGAGGATCTTGCGGGTGCCCGGGTCGGCCCAGGCCTCGCGCAGGGCTGCGAAGCGCACCGCCAGCTTCGGCATCAGGCCCAGTCGGCGCAGCGCCGGGATCTGGATCGCCAGCTGCAGCATGCCGCCGACCATCACGCCCACGCACTGGGCGTAGATCGGCTCGATGCCCCAGCGCCGGAACAGCGGCGCGCCCGCCACGATGGAAAGGATCAGCGCGATGTTGAGCAGCACTGGCGACGCCGCCGGCACGGCGAAGCGCTTCCAGGTGTTGAGGATGCCGCCGGCAAAGGCCACCAGCGACATGAACCCGATGTAGGGGAACATCCAGCGCGTCATCACGACGGCGGCATCGAAGCTGCCCGAGCGTTCGAGGCCGCTGGCCATGGCCCAGACCATCAGCGGCGCGGCGACCACGCCCACCACGCACAGCAGCACCAGCGCCCACAGCAGCAGCGTGCCGACGTGGTCGATCAGCTGCCGCGCCCGGTCCTCGCCGCCCTCGGTGCGGGTGGCCGACAGCACCGGCACGAAGGCCTGGCTGAACGCGCCCTCGCCCAGCACGCGCCGGAAGAGATTGGGAATGCGGAAAGCGACGTAGAAGGCGTCGGTCAGCGCGCTCACGCCGAACACCGAGCTCATCAGCACATCGCGCACGAGGCCGGTGATGCGCGAGGCCAGGGTCAGCAGGGAGACGGTGGAAGCGGATTTGAAGAGCGACACGGCGGCGCAGTGTAGGCGGGGCCTTGGGGCGCCGGACTGCGCGGGCCACCGCCTGCTCCCGTGGCCGCCGCTGGCCCGGGCACTCTTGCACGAGGCGAGCAACAAACGGGTGGGCTATACTCGCGGGTTCGCCGCATCATCCCCAGACACTCAAGGAACACAAATATGGCATCCGCCAAGCCCAAGAAGAAGAACCCGCGCCTCGCGTCGGGCCGCAAGCGCGTCCGCCAGGACACCAAACTCAACGCTGCCAACAGCTCGCTGCGCTCCAAGTACCGCACGGCCCTGAAGAACGTCGCCAAGGCCGTTGCCGCTGGCGACCAGGCCAAGGCCACCGAGCTGTTCGCCAAGGCCCAGAGCGTCGTCGACACCATCGCCGACAAGGGCATCTTCCACAAGAACAAGGCCGCGCGCGACAAGAGCCGCCTGGCCGCCAAGGTCAAGGCCCTGGCCACTGCCGCTCCGGCGGCCGCCGCCTGACGGAATTCAGGTCAGCCCGGACTGCCCACAGGCGGTCCGCCGTTTGATCGGGTGCGCTGCAGCGAAAAAAGAAAAACCGCCTTCGGGCGGTTTTTTCGTTTCTGGATCCGGCGACTCCGGAGCAGCAAAGGGGCGAGGCAATCAGCCCTTGGCCGACTTCCCGTCCGGCACCAGGCAGGCCTCGGCCACCTGCAGGTCGTTGTCCTTGGCGAAGTTCATGACGAAATCCCAGGCCATCGGCTCGGACTCCTGGAGGTCGCGGTGGACGACCACGCACTTCACGCCATTGATCACCGTCGGCACGCACCACGGCGAATAGCTGAGGTGCCCCCCGAGGCGGGCACCGCCGGGGCGGAACTGGCTCATCACGCCGGCCAGCCGCTCGGCCCAGTCGCTGGGCCGAAAGGTGCGACCCTGGCTCGTGACGCCCTGGATGAAGACTTCTTTGGCAGAGGGGGAAACCATTGTTCTCGTGTTCGGCGCAGGCGTGTTGCGCCGCACAAGGGATTCTACCCAGCGTGTCCCGCGCGCGACCTCCGCGGGACATGCATCCGATGGGGATCGGGGCGCATGGCAGTGATGCGCAATCCTCAACGAAGGCGTCATGCCCCCACCTAGAATTTCTTCACTTTCAGGAGAACCCATGAGCGCCACTGCCGCCCCCACCTCGCCCCACGTCATGAACACCTATGGCCGGCTGCCCATCGCCCTGGTGCGCGGCCAGGGCTGCCGCGTGTGGGACGTCAATGGCAAGGCCTACCTGGACGGCCTGGGCGGCATCGCCGTCAACACGCTGGGCCACAACCATCCCGAACTCGTGCCGGCGCTGCAGGAACAGCTCACCCAGCTGATCCACACCTCCAACTACTACTACGTGCCCGGCCAGGAAGTGCTGGCCGAGCGCCTGACGGCGCTGTCGGGCATGACCAACGCCTTCTTCTGCTGCACCGGGCTGGAGGCCAACGAGGCCGCCATCAAGCTGGCCCGCAAGTTCGGCCACGACAAGGGCATCGAGCGGCCGGAGATCGTGGTGTACGAGCATGCCTTCCACGGCCGCAGCCTGGCCACGCTGTCGGCCACCGGCAATCCGAAGATCCAGAAAGGCTTCGGCCCGCTGGTCGAGGGCTTCATCCGCGTGCCGCTCAACGACATCGAGGCGCTGAAGAAGGCGACCGAAGGCAACCCAAACGTGGTGGCCGTGATGTTCGAGACCATCCAGGGCGAAGGCGGCATCCACCCGATGCGCTGGGACTACCTGCAGCAGGTGCGGGCTCTGTGCGACGCCAACGACTGGCTGATGATGATCGACGAGATCCAGACCGGCATCGGCCGCACCGGGAAGTGGTTCGCGCACCAGTGGGCCGGCATCGTGCCGGACGTGATGTCGCTGGCCAAGGGCCTGGGTTCCGGCGTGCCGGTGGGCGCGGTGGTGGCCGGCCCCAAGGCCGCGAACATCTTCCAGCCGGGCAACCACGGCACCACCTTCGGCGGCAATCCGCTGGCCATGCGCGCCGGCATCGAGACGCTGCGCATCATGGAGAAGGACGGCCTGCTGCAGAACGCTGCCGATGTCGGTGCCCATCTCAAGGGCGCCCTGCAGGCTGCCTTCGAAGGCGTGGCGGGCGTGAAGGAAGTGCGCGGCCAGGGCCTGATGCTGGGCATCGAGCTCGACCGGCCCGCCGGCGCCGTGCTGACCCGTGCCTGCGACGCCGGCCTGCTGCTGTCGGTGACGGCAGACAGCGTGATCCGCCTGGTGCCGCCGCTCGTCCTCACCGTGGCCGAGGCCGACGAGATCGTCGCCCTCCTCGCCCCCATCGTGAAAGCCTTCCTGGCCGAGCCGGCACAATAAGCCCATGAGCCTTCCTGCGATCCGCCACTACCTCCAGTTCAGCGACTTCACGGCCGACGAGTACGCGTACCTGTTCCGACGCGCGGCGCTCATCAAGAAGAAGTTCAAGACCTACGAGAAGCACCACACGCTGGCGGATCGCACACTGGCCATGATCTTCGAGAAGGCCAGCACCCGCACCCGCGTGAGCTTCGAGGCCGGCATGTACCAGCTCGGCGGCAGCGTCGTGCACCTGACCACCGGCGACAGCCAATTGGGTCGCGCCGAGCCCATCGAGGACAGCGCCAAGGTCATCAGCCGCATGACCGACCTGGTGATGATCCGCACCTACGAGCAGGAGAAGATCGAACGCTTCGCCGCCAACTCGCGGGTGCCGGTCATCAACGGCCTGACCAACGAATTCCATCCCTGCCAGATCCTGGCCGACCTGTTCACCTACCTGGAGCACCGCGGTCTCGGCGCCGACGGCACGCCGGACCCCGAGGCGCTGCGCGGCAAGACCGTGGCCTGGGTGGGCGACGGCAACAACATGGCCAACACCTGGCTGCAGGCGGCCGAGATCCTCGGCTTTGCAGTGCACGTGAGCACGCCCAGTGGCTACGAGGTGGACCAGGCTGTCGCCGGCATCCGCTCCGGCGACAGCTACAAGGTCTTCAAGGACCCGATGGACGCCTGTCGCGACGCGCACCTGGTCACCACCGATGTGTGGACCAGCATGGGCTACGAGGCCGAGAACGAGCAGCGCCGCCAGGCCTTCGCCGACTGGTGCGTGGACGAGGCCATGATGGCCGTGGCCCAGCCCGACGCCCTCTTCATGCACTGCCTGCCCGCCCACCGCGGCGAGGAGGTCACGGGCGAGGTCATCGACGGTCCCCAATCGGTGGTCTGGGACGAGGCCGAGAACCGCATGCATGTGCAGAAGGCACTCATGGAGTACCTGCTGCTCGGCCGCATCGGCTGACGCTGCCCCGCCGCCTCCATGAGCCCCTGCCAGAGCTGCGGCGCCTGCTGCGCCAGCTACCGCGTCGACTTCAGCATCTACGAACTGGACGACATGGGCGGCACGGTCCCCGCCGGCCTGACGGTGGAAGTCAATGGCGCCACCTGCCGGATGCGGGGCACGGACCATGTGCCGATCCGCTGTGCTGCCCTCACCGGCAAGGTCGGCCAGTCCGTGGGCTGCGGCATCTACGAATGGCGGCCGAATCCTTGCCGCGAACTGGAAGCCGGCAGCTACGGCTGCGAGAAGGCACGCGCGCGGCACGGCCTGCCGGCCCTCGAAGGCTGACAAGGTGTGAACGAACCCGCCATGCCCGCTCGGCCACGCCGGCTTCATTCACACCTTGAGAGGCCGGCCCCTGACGCACGGGGCCCCGCAGGCGGGCCGCCCCTTTGCTCGCGTTGGGAATAACCGACACCACGCCCGCCGCGCCAGCGCTATGGTCCGGGCCATGTCTGCCACCTCTCCCCGTCTCTGGGACATTTCCCCTCCCGTCTACGTCGGCGCGCCGGTGTTTCCCGGCGACACGCCCTATGCCCAGCAATGGGCCGCGACGCTGGGCCCGGGCTGCCCGGTCAACGTCAGCCAGATCACGATGTCGCCGCACGTGGGCGCGCACGCCGACGCGCCCCTGCACTACGCGGCCGACGGCGCCACCATCGGCCAGGTGGACCTGGACGCCTTCCTCGGCCCCTGCCGCGTCATCCATGCCATCGGCGCCGCGCCGCTCATCGAATGGCGTCACATTGCCCATGCCATCGATGACCGGCTGCCGCCACGGGTGCTGGTGCGCACCTACGACCAGGCGCCGGTGGACCGATGGGACCCGGCCCTTCCTGCCTACGCGCCCGAGACGGTCGAGCGCCTGGCCGCGCTCGGCGTGCGTCTGATCGGCATCGACACGGCCAGCATCGACCCGGCCGACAGCAAGGCCCTGCCCAGCCACCAGACCATCCGGCGCCACGACATGCGGGTGCTGGAGAACCTGGTGCTCGACGCCGTGCCCGAAGGGGACTACGAGTTGATCGCGCTGCCGCTCAAGCTGGTGGAGGCGGACGCCTCGCCGGTGCGCGCCGTGCTGCGTGCGCTCGGCTGACGGCCCTCAGGCCGGCACCATGGCGTAGGCCACGATCTCGATCTTCATGCCTGGCACCACCAGCGCCGCCACGGCGGCGCTGGAGCGGTTGGGATACGGCGCCTCGAAGAACTCGCGGTAGACCGCGTCGATGGCCGGCATGTCCGCCACATCGGTCATGTAGATCAGCACCTGCGTCACATCGGCCATCGTGCCGCCGGCTGCCTGCACGGCGCGCCGGAGGTTCTCGAAGGTCAGGCGCGTCTGCGCCTCGATCGTCCCGGTGTCGATGGTCCCGTCGGTGCGGACGGGCCCATGCGCGGTGAACAGCATCGCGCCCGTGGCCTTCACGGCCCACGAAAAAGGTTGCTTGAGCGCCGGCAGACCCACATCGATCACTTGCTTCATCACAGCTCCAGATGTTCCATACATAAAACGACGTTTATTTTATGGTCACCGTTGGGAATAAGCGACACAACGCATTTTTTGACAGTGATAACTTCCCCGCTTCGCTCCGCAGCGCCCTGTACTACGCCGCTCGTCCCCGAGCGGGGCAGCCCGCCCGGCCCGCAGCTTGCATCGTCCGTGCCGCCCTCCGCCCACGGACCGCACCACCGAAAGCCACGCCATGTTCGAACACATTCCCGCCTACCCCGGTGACCCGATCCTCTCGCTGATGGAGGACTTCCAGCGCGACACGCGGCCCAACAAGGTGTCCCTGAGCATCGGCATCTATTTCGACGACGACGGCCGCCTGCCGGTGATGAAGGCCGTGCGCACGGCCGAGACCGCGCTGCTGCAGGAGATCGGTCCACGCTCCTACCTGCCCATGGAAGGCATGGCCGACTACCGCGCCGCCGTGCAGAAGCTGGCCTTCGGCCCCACGCACGAGGCCGTCACCAGCGGCCGTGTCGCCACCATCCAGACCATCGGCGGCTCCGGCGGTCTGAAGGTGGGTGGCGACTTCCTCAAGCGCTACTTCGGCGATTCGCAGGTGTGGGTGAGCGACCCGACCTGGGAGAACCACCGCGCCATGTTCGAGGGTGCCGGCTTCCAGGTGAACCTGTACCCCTACTACGACCCGGCCACCGGCGGCCTGCGCTTCGAGGACATGCTGGCGGCCTTCAAGACGCTGCCCGCTCGCAGCATCGTGCTGATGCACGCCAGCTGTCACAACCCCACGGGCGTCGACCTGTCGCAGGACCAGTGGAAGCAGCTGATCCCCGTGATCGCCGAGCGCGGCCTGATTCCCTATGTGGACATGGCCTACCAGGGCTTCGGCGATGGCCTGGTCGAGGACGCCTTCGCGCCGCGCGCGCTGGCCGATGCGGGCGTTCGCTTCTTCCTGGCCAACTCCTTCTCCAAGAGCTTCTCGCTGTACGGCGAGCGCTGCGGCGGCCTGTCGGTGGTGTGCGGCTCGGCCGAGGAAGCCGGCCGGGTGCTGGGCCAGCTCAAGAGCTCGGTGCGCGCCAACTATTCCAGCCCGCCGACGCATGGCGCGCGCATCGTGACGCGCGTGCTGAGCACGCCCGAGCTCTACGCCCAGTGGGACGCCGAGCTCGCCGAGATGCGCGGCCGCATCAAGGCCATGCGCGAGGCGCTGCATGCCACGCTGGCCGACCGCCTGCCCGGCCGCGACTTCGGCTACTTCCTGACCCAGCGCGGCATGTTCAGCTACACGGGCCTCACGCCCGAGCAGGTGGACCGCCTGCGCGAAGAGCATGCGGTGTACCTGGTGCGCTCGGGCCGCATGTGCATCGCCGGCCTGTCGACCAAGAACGTGGCCTACGTCGCCCAGGCCATGGCCGCCGTGCTGGACTGACCCCACCCCTCCCAGGAGCCTTGCGATGAATTCCTCGACATCCGCCGGCCCGGCGGAGGGCGGAGCACTGCCCGAACAGATCGTCCATGAAGAAAAGGCCCAGCTCGACTTCAGCCAGTCGATGAGCTACGGCGACTACCTTCACCTCGACGAGATCCTGAGCGCCCAGCATCCGCTGTCGCCCACGCATGACGAGCTGCTGTTCATCATTCAGCACCAGACCAGCGAGCTGTGGATGAAGCTCATGCTGCACGAGCTGACGGCCGCCACGGCGGCCATCGCCAACCCGAGCGAGAACACCAAGCCCGAGGCCTTCAAGATGCTGGCGCGGGTGACACGCATCATGGAGCAGCTGGTGGGCGCGTGGACGGTGCTCTCGACCATGACGCCGCCCGAGTACACCGCCATGCGGCCCTACCTGGCCAATTCCAGCGGCTTCCAGAGCGCGCAGTACCGCTGCATCGAGTTCGCGCTGGGCAACAAGAACGCCGCCATGCTCAAGCCGCATGCCCACCGGCCGCACCTGTTGGCCATGGTGGACGCCGCATGGCGCCGCCCTTCGCTCTACGACGAGACCCTGCGACTGATGGCCCGCGAGGGCCTCGCCATTCCGGCCGACAAGCTCGAGCGCGACTGGACCCAGCCCTACACCGCGAGCGAGGCCGTCCAGGAGGCCTGGCTCACGGTCTACCGCGACCCGAAGGCGCACTGGGACCTGTACCAGCTGGGCGAGAAGCTCACCGACATCGAGGACGCCTTCCGCCTCTGGCGCTTCCGCCATGTGACGACGGTGGAGCGGGTGATCGGCTTCAAGCGCGGCACTGGCGGCACCGGCGGGGTGAGCTACCTGCGCAAGATGCTGGACGTGGTGCTGTTCCCTGAGCTCTGGACGCTGAGGACGGAGCTTTAGCACCCCATGCCGCTTCGCGGCCATTTGATTCTCTCGCTGCGGTGGTTCCAGGCGAGGCGGGCGACCTGACGGCGACTCCGCTCCCCTCATCCGGCGTACAGCCAGGGCTGGTCCATCAGCGCAGGACCGGCCAGCCGCATCACCATGTCGCGGCCCCAGCGTGCCGGGCCCCCCAGATGGAAGATCCGCCCATTGCGCCTTGCGCGGGCCTGGACCTGCGCGGTGCGCGCCCAGCGCCGCTGCGCATAGTGCTGTAGCGCCTGCGGCACCTGCGCCGGCCCGCTTCCCCTCAGCAACTCGGCCAATTCGACGGCGTCCTCGATGGCCATGCCGGCACCCTGTGCCAGGTACGGCAGCATGGGGTGCGCCGCGTCGCCCAGCAGCGCCACACGCCCGTCGACCATCTCCTGCGGTCCGGCCAGCGGCGTCCTGTCGCACAACGTCCAGGCTCGCCACGCCGGAACGGCGTCGAGCAGCGCCCGCAGCGGCTGACCGACATGGCCGCTGGCACGGTCGAGCGCGGCGCGGCTGGCGGCCTGATCCCACTCTCGCGCGTCGGCATCGGCCTCGTCCAGCGGCGATTCGGCCAGCACCACCAGGTTGAGCCATTCGCCGCCACGCACCGGATAGGCCACGGCGTGCAATCGCGGCGCCAGCCAGACGTCCACCTGCCGGCTGCACAGCGCAGCGGGCAGGGTGTCCTGCTTCAGCAGCGCACGGAAGGCCATGTGCCCCGTCGGCCGGGCCGGCGCCGCGTCGGGCCAGATGCGCGGCCGGACACGGCCCCACACCCCGTCCGCGCCGATGAGCGCATCGCCCTCCCACGCACGGCCATCCTCGGTGGCGGCGCAGACGAATTCGTCGCCGCGGGTGGACAGGCGCTCGATGCGGGCGCCCGTGCCGAGCGTCACCGCGCCCGCGGCCTGCGTGCGCACGGCCTCCAGCAGCAGGCCGTGCAGATCGGCACGATGGATCGTGAAGTACGGCGCGCCGTAGCGCTGTTCCATGGCGCCTGCGAGCGGCATGGCGGCGATGCGGGCGCCCGTCAGCGCCGACGAGACGCACAGCCGCTCGGGGCGGGCCACGACGGCCTCCAGCGCCTCATCGAGGCCCAGGGCCCGCAGCCTGCGCACGACGTTCGGGCCCAGCTGGATGCCCGCGCCCACCTCGCTGAAGGCGAGCGCCTGCTCCATCAGGTCTGCCGTGTGGCCGGCCCGCGCCAGGGCCAAGGCGGCGGTCAGACCGCCGATGCCGCCGCCGACGATGAGGGAATGGATGCGCATGCGCTCGTGGATCCCAAAAAGTCCACGATTCTCGGCCCGCCGACGCCGGCCGGGCTGCGCTGGATCAGCGGCGCGCCGACGGCGAGGCGCCGTCGCGGCCCGCGACGGGCGTCGGCCCGCAGGTGCCGCAGCTGTCGCAGGAACCGCAGCCGCCCGCCTGGCCCAGGGAGCGGGCCACCTTGGCCTCGCGCTCCTCACGCACCAGGCCGCTGCGCGCCATCCAGCGCGCCATGCGGGGCGCGAGCGACCGGCGCCAGCCGGCCGGCATCCAGTGCCAGGCGGCATAGACGGCGGCCACGAGGACGATCAGGGCAACGACGGCGTTCTGCATGACTCGGATCTCCGCAAGAGGAGCGTCAGCCGGCCCCGAGGGCCACTGCGACGCGGTAGGTGATGAAGCAGGCCACGTAGGCCAGCCCGAACAGGTAGCCGGCCATGATGAAGACCTGCTTCCAGCTGTTGGTCTCGCGCTTCACGGTGGCCAGCGTCGAGATGCACTGCGGCGCGAACACGAACCACACCAGCAGCGAGAGGGCCGTGGCCAGCGACCAGCTGCCGGCGATCAGCGGCTCCAGCGCGCCCGCCACCTCTTCGCCGGTGGCCGAGAGCGCGTACACCGTGCCCAGGGCGCCCACGGCCACTTCGCGCGCGGCCATGCCGGGCACCAGGGCGATGGAGATCTGCCAGTTGAAGCCGATGGGCGCAAAGATGTACTCCAGCAACTGGCCCAGCCGGCCGGCGAAGCTGTACTCGATGGCCGGGCCGGTGGCACCGGCGGGCGGCGCCGGGTAGCTGGACAGGAACCACAGCAGGATGGTGAGCGTGAGGATGATGGTGCCCACGCGGCGCAGGAAGATCCACGCCCGCTCCCACAGCCCCAGCAGCAGGTTGCGCAGGTTGGGCCAGCGGTAGGCCGGCAACTCCATCAGCAGCGGCGAGTGGCCCTGTTGCGTGCGCAGCCGCTTGAGCACCCAGGCCACGGCCATGGCCGAGACGATGCCGAAGACATACAGCAGGAACAGCACCACGCCCTGCAGGTTGAAGATGCCCAGCACCTCGCGCTGCGGGATGAAGGCGCCGATCAGCAGCGCATACACCGGCAGCCGGGCCGAGCAGGT
Source organism: Pseudacidovorax sp. NFM-22 (assembly GCF_021401245.1). Lineage (GTDB taxonomy): Bacteria > Pseudomonadota > Gammaproteobacteria > Burkholderiales > Burkholderiaceae_C > Xenophilus. The sequence continues at coordinate 184,538 of NZ_JACBFY010000006.1, read as the reverse complement.
CATCAGCGGCGCGATCAGGATGGTCGTCAGCCGGTCGCGCCAGTTGCTGATGGTCCGCGTGGCCATGATGCCGGGGATGGCGCAGGCGAAGCTGGACAGCAGCGGAATGAAGGAGCGGCCCGACAGGCCCACCGTGCCCATCACCCGGTCCAGCAGGAAGGCGGCACGCGGCAGGTAGCCCGAGTCCTCCAGCGCCAGGATGAAGAGGAACAGGATCAGGATCTGCGGCAGGAAGACCAGCACGCCGCCCACGCCCGCCACCACGCCGTCGACCAGAAGGCTGCGCAGCGGGCCCTCGGCCATGGCGCCCTGAATCCAGCCGCCGATGGCGTCGGTGCCGGCCTTGATGGCGTCCATGGGCACGGCGGCCCAGCTGAACACGGCCTGGAACATCAGGAACAGCGTCACGGCCAGCACCAGCATGCCCCACACAGGATGCAGCACCACGCGGTCGATGCGGTCGCTGGTGGCCAGGCTGCCCTGCGGCGTCTGCACCGCAAGGTCGAGGATGCGGCGCACTTCCTTGTGCGAGGCCAGCACGTCGTCCATCGACGGCGCCTCCCAGGGCAGCGGCGAGGCGGCCGGCACCGGCGCGTCGAGGGCCGCCAGCAGTTCGGTGGCCCCGTGGCGGCGCACGCCCACCGTGCGGATCACCGGGATGCCCAGCTCGCGCGAGAGGATGTCGGTGTCGACGCGGATGCCCTGGCGCTCGGCCATGTCGGTCATGTTCAGCGCCATCACCATCGGCACGCCCAGGCGCTTGGCCTCGAGCACCAGGCGCAGGTTCAGCCGCAGGTTGGTGGCGTCGGTTACGCACACCAGCAGGTCGGGCAGCTGGTCGCGGCGGCCGGTGACGACGTCGCGCGTCACCGCCTCGTCGGCCGACAGCGCATTGAGGCTGTAGGCACCGGGCAGATCCAGCACCGCCACGTGGCGACCGCCGGGTGTGCGCAGTTCGCCTTCCTTGCGCTCGACGGTCACGCCGGCGTAGTTGGCCACCTTCTGGCGGCTGCCGGTCAGCAGATTGAACAGGGCCGTCTTGCCGCAGTTGGGGTTGCCGAGCAGCGCCACGCGGCGCGGCGGGTTGGGCGACTGGAACGCGATGCTTGCCTCAGCCATGGGCGGCCTCCGCGGGTGCGACGTGGATCAGTGCGGCCTCGTAGCGCCGCAGGGCGAAGGTGGTGTGGCCCAGGCGCACGGCCAGCGGCTCGCGGCCGGGGTGACCACTGGCCACCACGCAGACGCGCTCGCCGGGGACGAAGCCGATTTCGGTCAGGCGCAGCGCCAGGTCGCGGTCGTCCGCGGCTTCGCCGCGGGCGACATCCATCACGGTCGCCCATTGGCGGTCGGGCAGTTGGTCGAGCGGCAGAAAGGCGGCCGGTGCGCGCGAGGCAGAGGTGGACACGGAAGCAATGGGCCCCGCCGCAAGGCGAAGCTCTCTCGGGCAAAAGCCAGATGCTAACAATTTTCAATTGCAAGCAGGAGCCCCGGGGATCAGAAACCGCGTTGCCATTCGGCAATGCTGGCCAACGCCGGCCGCGCAAAACAAAGGCCGCGGACCGGCGTTCCCCGTTCCGCGGCCTTGCTGGCACCGGGACCGCGTCCAATCGGACGCGGCGGCCGGGCGCTTCAGCCTTGCAGCAGCTGCCGCAGCACGAAAGGCAGGATGCCGCCGTGCTTGTAGTACTCGACCTCGATGGGCGTGTCGATGCGCAGGCGCACGGTCACTTCCTTCCGGCTGCCGTCCGCGCTTTCGATCACCAGCTTGACATCGTCGCGCTGGGGCTTCAGCTCGCCGGGGATGACCACGTCGATCTTCTCGTCGCCCTTGAGGTTGAGCCCCTGCCAGGAATCGCTGCCCAGGAACTGCAGCGGAAGCACGCCCATGCCGACCAGGTTGGCGCGGTGGATGCGCTCGAAGCTGCGGGCCACCACGGCCTTGATGCCCAGCAGCTGCGTGCCCTTGGCGGCCCAGTCGCGGCTGGAGCCCGTGCCGTATTCCTCGCCGGCGAAGATCACCGTCGGCACGCCCTGTTCGATGTACTTCATCGCGGCGTCGTAGATGTACATCTTCTCGCCATTGGGCTGGAACAGCGTCAGACCGCCCTCCTCGCGCGAACCGTCGGCACCGGCCGGCAGCATCAGGTTCTTGATGCGCACGTTGGCGAAGGTGCCGCGCATCATCACCTCGTGGTTGCCGCGGCGCGAGCCGTAGCTGTTGAAGTCGGCCTTGCCCACGCCATGCGCCTTGAGCCACTGGCCGGCGGGCGAGCTTTCCTTGATGGAGCCGGCCGGGGAGATGTGGTCGGTGGTGATCGAGTCGCCAAAGAGCGCCATCACGCGCGCGCCGATCACGCCGGCCTCCGTCGCCTTCGGCTCCATGCCGAAGCCCTCGAAGAAGGGGGGCTCGGCGATGTAGGTGGAGGTGGGCCAGTCGTAGACCTCGCCCTGCACGCCCTTGATGCTGTTCCACAGCTCGCCCGGGTTGGCGGCGATCTGCTCGTAGTTGCGGCGGAAGGCCTGCGCGTCCATGGCGAAGCGCAGCAGCTCGTCCACCTCGGAGGCGCTGGGCCAGATGTCGCCCAGGTACACGTCCTTGCCGCCTGTGCCCTTGCCCACGGGCTGGGTCATCAGGTCGACCGTCACGTTGCCGGCGATGGCGAAGGCCACCACCAGGGGCGGCGAGGCCAGGAAGTTGGCCTTCAGGTTCGGGTGGATGCGCGCCTCGAAGTTGCGGTTGCCCGACAGCACGGCCGCGCACACCAGGTCGTTGCCGGTGATGACGTCGTTGATCTCGGGCGCCAGGTCGCCGGCATTGCCGATGCAGGTGGTGCAGCCGTAGCCGGCCAGGTAGAAGCCCAGCTTCTCCAGATAGGGCAGCAGCTTCGTCTTCTGCAGGTAGTCGGTGACGATGCGCGAGCCGGGCGCCAGCGAGGTCTTGACGTGCGGCTTCACGGTCAGGCCCGCCTCCACCGCCTTCTTGGCCAGCAGGCCGGCCGCCAGCAGCACGCTGGGGTTGGAGGTGTTGGTGCAGGAGGTGATGGCCGCGATCAGCACATCGCCGTTGCCGATGGAGACCTGCTTGCCGTCGAGCGCGATGTCGTGGCGCACCGCCAGCTTGTCGGCCGGCTGGTTGAAGCCGTTGGCCTCGTTGGGCTTGCTGTAGAGCTCGGTGAAGCGGCCGGACAGGTGGCCCAGGTCGATGCGGTCCTGCGGGCGCTTGGGGCCGGCCAGGCTGGGCGTGACGGTCGACAGGTCCAGCTTGACGGTCTTGGTGTAGTTCAGCGCGCCCGGGGCGGGCATGCCGAACAGGCCCTGGGCCTTGTAGTAGGCCTCCAGGCGCTCGATCTCCTCGTCCGTGCGGCCGGTGCCGCGGAAGTAGGCGATGGTCTTCTCGTCCACCGGAAAGAAGCCCATGGTGGCGCCGTATTCGGGCGCCATGTTGCCGATGGTCGCGCGGTCCGGCACCGGGATGGACGCGGCGCCCGGCCCGAAGAACTCGACGAACTTGCCGACCACCTTCTCCTGCCGGAGGATCTGCGTGACGTAGAGCACCAGGTCGGTGGCCGTGACGCCTTCGCGCAGTTGGCCCGTCAGCTCGAAGCCCACCACGTCGGGCGTCAGGAAGTACACCGGCTGGCCCAGCATGGCCGCCTCGGCCTCGATGCCGCCCACGCCCCAGCCGACCACGCCCACGCCGTTGATCATGGTCGTGTGGCTGTCGGTGCCCACCAGCGAGTCCGGGTACCAGGTGGGGAAGTCGGCCTTGTCGTCGGCCGACTTGTAGACGCCCCGCGCCAGGTACTCCAGGTTCACCTGGTGCACGATGCCGAAGCCCGGCGGCGTCACGCCGAAGGTGTCGAAGGCCTGCATGCCCCACTTCATGAACTGGTAGCGCTCCTTGTTGCGGGAGAACTCCAGCTTCATGTTCAGGTCCAGCGCCTGGGGCGTGCCGTAATGGTCCACCATCACCGAGTGGTCGACCACCAGGTCCACGGGAACCAGCGGCTCGATGGTCTTGGGCGACTTGTCGAGACGCTTGGCGGTGCTGCGCATGGCGGCCAGGTCGGCCAGCAGCGGCACGCCGGTGAAGTCCTGCAGCACCACGCGCGTCACGACGAAGGGAATCTCCTCCGTGCGCTCGGCAGTGGGCTGCCAGTTGGCCAGTTGCTCCACATGCTCCGCGGCGACCTTCTGGCCGTCGCAGTTGCGCAGTACCGACTCCAGCACGATGCGGATCGACACCGGCAGCTTGGCGATATTGGGGAATTTCTTGGTCAGCTCGGGCAGCGACCAATATTTGCCTTGCCGGCCAGAGGCCGTCTTGAAGGTCTTGAGGGCGGAAGCGAAGACGTGGGGAGTAGCAGCGTCAGCCATGAGAAGCATCCTTCTTGTTCGAACCAACGAGCAAGATAGCAGGCTTTGAAGGCACTGGACGTCAGCGGGGTGCCCCTCCTACCGAGGCGCTCAGGCTTGCAGCGCGGGCCGGCGGCGCGGCGACGTGGCGCGAAGGCCGGCCCATTGCGCAGCAGCCACTGCCAGCACCACCACGGCCTGCAACCCCAACCAGGCCGCGCCGAGCGCCGTAGGCTGCAGGCGGCCCCCGGCAAGCAGGACCAGGCATCCCAGGGCCCAGCCAAGATTGCCGATGGCCACCAGGGCAATGAGGACGCGGGGCGACACAGCGCGGCTGGCCATCCACGCCGCCGCGGCGGCATAGACCAGCAGGAACAGGCCGCTGTAGCCAAGCAGCGCCGAAGGCAGTCCGGTCATCGCGGACAGCGGCGCGGTCGCTGCGCACTGGATGGCGCCCGTGAGCAGGCAGGACGCGGCATCCAGCCCCATCACGCGGGAAAGAAAACGGGGCGAGTTCAGGATCGGGGACATGGCAACTCCTTGCAGGGTGGATGGAATCGACGGGGGCCGGGGGCACCCCGTCGAACGCATCCTCCCGCCGCCGCTGCACCGCGGCCATGACCTGGCAGGTCATGGTCCGGCCACGGAGGGGACCGCCAGAATGGCCGCATGTCCGCCAGTCCCCACCCCGACTCCTCCCCGCCGCCGGGCAGCGATGCGTCCTTCGGCGCCCATCTGCGCCACTGGCGCCAGCACCGGCGAATGAGCCAGCTCGACCTGGCCCACGAGGCCGACATCTCCACGCGCCACCTCAGCTGTGTCGAAACCGGCCGCGCCCTGCCCAGCCGCGACATGGTGCTGCGGCTGGCCGAGCGGCTCTCGGTGCCGCTGCGCGAACGCAACCGATGGCTGGTGTCCGCCGGCTATGCGCCGATGTACCGCGAACGGCCCATCGACGATCCGGCACTGGCCATGGCCCGCCAGGCCGTCGACCGTCTGCTGCAGGCCCACGAGCCCTACCCCGCACTGGCCGTGGACCGCCACTGGCAACTGGTGGCGGCCAATGCGCTCGTGCCGCGGCTGCTCGAAGGCGTCGCGCCCTTTCTGCTGGCAGCGCCGGCCAACGTGCTGCGCCTGAGCCTGCATCCCCAGGGCCTGGCGCCGCGCATCACCAACCTGCGCGCCTGGCGGGCGCACCTGCTGGAGCGCCTGGCCCAGCAGATCGGCGCCACCGGCGATCCGGTGCTGCAGGCGCTGCACCAGGAGTTGTCCGGCTACACCCTGCCGGCGACCCGCGATGAGGCCGCGACCGATGGCGATCTCGCCGGCATCGCCGTGCCCTTGTGCCTTCGCCATGGCGGGGCGGTGCTCCATCTCATCAGCACCACCACCGTCTTCGGCACGCCGGTGGACATCACGCTGCAGGACCTGGCCATCGAATCCTTCTTCCCGGCCGACGCGGCCACCTCGGCGGCGCTCGCCGCCCTGGCCACCGAGGCGCCGCTGTCGAACGGGGTCGGCATGCGCTGACAGGCGGACGCGCCTGCAGGCGTCAGGCGCTCACGCGGAGGGCTTCTACGGTGCATGGCACGCGTCCACACGACGCGCCGCCTCACCCACCCATCAGAAGGACAAAGGAAGTTCGCCATGACCCACACCGACGACCACGCCAAGCTCTGGGAGCTGATCAAGGACACGCGTTTCGGCATGCTCACGCACCGCCACGGCGATGGCCTGCTACACAGCCACCCGCTGACCACGCAGAACCGCTCGGTGGACGAGAACGCCACGCTGTACTTCTTCATTCCGCTCGACGGCGAGATCGCCCGCCATGTCGCCAGCGATCCGGTCGTGAACGTGGCCTACGCCAATCCGGACGACGACAGCTATGTGTCGGTGGCCGGCCGGGCGGTGCTCTCGAATGACGAGACCATGAAGCGCGAACTCTTCAACAAGGTCGCGGAGGCCTGGTTCCCCAAGGGCGTGGACGATCCCAACCTGGGCCTGCTGGCCGTGGGCATCGAAGCGGCCGAGTACTGGGACGTGACCGAGAGCAAGGTCACGCAGTTGCTCAAGATTGCGCGCGCCGCGATGGGCGGCAAGGCGCCGCCGTCGATGGGCGAGCACAAGAAGCTGGACCTCTGATTCCGTTGCCGCGCCTCTGCGCGGCTCACCAGCGCTTTAGCCGAACGACCGCAAGGCTGCAGTTTGACCGCCCCCTGGCCGAACGAAAAAGGGCCCGCCGAAAGGCGGGCCCTTGCATTGGCGATGCGCCGGCTCAGGCCAGCGACCAGGATCAGGCAGCGACGCCGTCGGCCACTTCCTTGTAGTCCTCGATCTTGTCGAAGTTCAGGTACTGGTAGATCTTGTCGCCGTTCTGGTTGATGACACCGATGTCCGCCATGTACTCGTCCTTGGTCGGAATGCGGCCCAGCTTGGAGCAGATGGAGGCCAGCTCTGCCGAACCCAGGTACACGTTGGTGTTCTTGCCCAGGCGGTTCGGGAAGTTGCGGGTGCTGGTGGACATCACCGTCGCGCCTTCGCGTACCTGTGCCTGGTTGCCCATGCACAGCGAGCAGCCGGGCATTTCGGTGCGGGCGCCGGCATTGCCGAAGACGCCGTAATGGCCTTCCTCGGTCAGCTGCTGGGCGTCCATCTTGGTCGGCGGGGCGATCCACAGCTTGACCGGGATGTCGCGCTTGCCCTCCAGCAGCTTGGACGCCGCGCGGAAGTGGCCGATGTTGGTCATGCACGAGCCGATGAACACCTCGTCGATCTTGGCGCCGGCCACGTCGGACAGCGTCTTCACGTCGTCCGGGTCGTTCGGGCAGGCCACGATGGGCTCATGGATGTCGGCCAGGTCGATCTCGATCACGGCGGCGTACTCGGCATCGGCATCGGCCTTGAGCAGCTGCGGGTCCTTCAGCCAGGCTTCCTGGGCGTCGATGCGGCGCTGCAGCGTGCGGGCGTCCTGATAGCCCTCGGCGATCATCCACTTCATCAGCGTGATGTTGCTGTTGATGTATTCGATGATCGGTTCCTTGTTCAGGTGCACCGTGCAGCCGGCGGCCGAGCGCTCGGCGCTGGCGTCGGACAGTTCGAAGGCCTGTTCCACCTTCAGCTCGGGCAGGCCCTCGATCTCGAGGATGCGGCCGGAGAAGATGTTCTTCTTGCCCTTCTTCTCCACCGTCAGCAGGCCCTGCTTGATGGCGTAGAGCGGAATGGCGTTGACCAGGTCGCGCAGCGTGACGCCGGGCTGCATCTGGCCCTTGAAGCGGACCAGCACCGATTCGGGCATGTCCAGCGGCATCACGCCAGTGGCGGCCGCGAAGGCCACCAGGCCGGAGCCTGCGGGGAAGCTGATGCCGATCGGGAAGCGCGTGTGCGAGTCGCCGCCGGTGCCCACGGTGTCGGGCGTCAGCAGGCGGTTGAGCCAGCTGTGGATCACGCCGTCGCCCGGGCGCAGGGAGATGCCGCCGCGGGTGCTGATGAAGTCGGGCAGCTCGTGGTGCATCTTCACGTCCACCTTCTTGGGGTAGGCGGCCGTGTGGCAGAAGGACTGCATGACCAGGTCGGCCGAGAAGCCGAGGCAGGCCAGGTCCTTCAGCTCGTCGCGGGTCATCGGGCCGGTCGTGTCCTGGGAGCCGACCGAAGTCATCTTGGGCTCGCAGTAGGTGCCCGGGCGGATGCCCTGGCCTTCGGGCAGACCGCAGGCGCGGCCGACCATCTTCTGCGCCAGGGAGAAGCCCTTGCCGGTGTCGACCGGCGCCTTCGGCAGGCGGAACAGCGTGGAAGCCGGCAGGCCCAGCGCCTCGCGCGCCTTGGTGGTGAGGCCACGGCCGATGATCAGCGGAATGCGGCCGCCAGCGCGCACTTCGTCGAACAGCACGTCGCTCTTGACCTGGAACTCGGCGATGACCTGACCGTCCTTGAGCGCCTTGCCTTCGTAGGGGCGCAGTTCGATCGTGTCGCCCATGTTCATCTGGCTCACGTCCAGCTCGATGGGCAGGGAGCCGGCGTCTTCCATGGTGTTGTAGAAGATCGGGGCGATCTTCGTGCCCAGGCAGATGCCGCCGAACTTCTTGTTCGGGATGTAGGGGATGTCCTCGCCCGTCCACCACAGCACGCTGTTGGTGGCCGACTTGCGCGACGAACCGGTGCCGACCACGTCACCCACATAGGCCACGGGCAGACCGCGGGCGACCAGGTCCTGGATGAACTTGACCGGGCCGCGCTTGCCGTCTTCCTCGGGCTCGAAGGGCGCGCCCTCGCGCTTGTTCTTCAGCATCGCCAGGGCGTGCATCGGAATGTCGGGACGGGTGGTGGCGTCGGGGGCCGGCGACAGGTCGTCGGTGTTGGTCTCGCCGGGCACCTTGAAGACGGTGAAGGTGATGCTCTGGGGCACTTCCGGACGGCTGGTGAACCATTCCGCGTCGGCCCAGCTCTGCAGCACCGCCTTGGCGTTGGCGTTGCCGGCATCGGCCAGTTCCTTGACGTCGTGGAACTGGTCGAACATCAGCAGCGTCTTCTTGAGGCCTTCGGCCGCCACGGCGCCGACTTCGGCGTCCTTGAGCAGGTCGATCAGCGGGCCGATGTTGTAGCCGCCCAGCATGGTGCCCAGCAGTTCGGTGGCGTGCGCGCGGCTGATGAGCGCGTTCTTCTCGGTGCCATGGGCGATGGCGGCGAGGTAGCTGGCCTTGACCTTGGCCGCATCGTCCACGCCGGCGGGCACGCGGTGCGTCAGGAGGTTCAGCAGGAATTCGCCATCCTTGGCGGTGGCGGACTTCAGAAGTTCGATGACTTCGCTGGTCTGCTTGGCCGACAGGGGAAGCGGGGGGATGCCCAGCGCGGCGCGCTCGGCGACATGGTCAACGTAGGCTTGCAACATCTTTCTTTTCTCCGGAAAACGTTCGGACAGCATCCATTCACGCCGGCAGCCGCAGGGGTTCGAGCCCTCCCAGGGCCTGCGCGCCGACGGTGGCCACGGCGAGCGGCTCCAAGCAAGAGCCGCGCCGATGGCCAGCCAGGCTGCGGGTTATTTCTTGGGCGCGTCGGCGCCTTCGAACAGCGCCTTGGGCGGGTTCTTCTTCATCTCTTCGGCGAAGGCCACCTGCGCGGCCGCCTGGCATTCGTCGGCCATGCGCACGCCCTGCTTCTGGTTCATGAGCATGGACTTGTTGCCCAGCTGCAGCCACATGGCGCCCGCGCGGCTGTCCTCCAGGCGGATGGCACCGGTGCGGCTCTCGACCGGATGCATGCGGTACTTGGCGCCCTTGGTGCTGACGGTGAAGAAACCGGGCTTGGCGTCGTCGGCCGTCACGGTCACATCCGCACCCAGTTCGCACTGGATCTTGCCGGTGAAGACGCGCTTGGCGACCTCGATGTCGTTGTCGGTGAGCACGGCGTCGTCGGCGACGGGCGTGGTCTCTTCCACCGCCTTGACGGCGCTGGCCTTGAGGTGCTGCTTGCCCTTGACGTGCACGACCTTGTCCTTGGACGCGGCCTTGGCGGCAGGCTTGGCCTTGGCGGCGGCCTTCTCGGTGGTGCTGCTGGCCTGGGCCAGTGCGGAAAGCGGCAGCGCGAGCGCGGCAGCGGCGATGAACGCGAGGGTCTTGTTCATGGTGAGAGGAACCTTCCTTGGATGGCGGAGTTCAGGTGGACGCGTCGTCCGTCGCAAACCAGCCGGCGGCTTGGTCCGGCAACGTACGTCCGGTGGCGTGTGCGCGCATCAGCACCTGCCAGAAGTGGCGGTAGCTCGCGCGGTCGTGCAATGTGCCATCAAAGCTGATGGGCGCCCAATCTGCTTCTTGTGCTGAAGCTATTATTTGTGTAGCAATTTGAATCTGATCCTCGTCCGGCGCGAAGGCCTCGAGGATGGGACGGATCTGGTTCGGATGGATGCTCCACATCCGTGTGTAGCCGAACTCCCGCGCCGCCCGGCGCGCAGCGCTCTTCATGGCCTGCGCATCGTTGAACTCGGTCACGACGCAATGGGACGGGACCTTGCCAAAGGCGTGGGCGGCACTCGCGATGGCCAGCTTGGCGCGGACGACCAGCGGGTGCGAGAACTGGCCCTGCGCGCCCATGCCGTCCGCCGGGATGGCGCCGGCATGGGCCGAGACGAAGTCCATCAGGCCGAAACTGAGCGACTGCACCCGAGGATGCGCCGCGATGTCGAAGGCATGGTGCACCGCCAGCGGGGACTCGATCAGCACATGCAGCGGCAGTCGGGAGGCACCGGCCGCGTCCAGAGCGGCCACGGCGCTCGCCACATCGGCCGGCCGTTCCACCTTCGGGACCATCAGGTAGGCCAGGCGGTCGCCGGCCTGGCCGGCAATGGTGTCGACGTCGGCCTCGAACGCAGGATGGTCGACCGGATGAACGCGAACGCCCACGCGCATGCCGGGCGCAGCGTTGCGGGCCAATTCGACGACGAGCCGGGCATGATCCGCTTCGCCCCCGACGGGCGCCCCGTCCTCGCAGTCGAGCGTGACGTCGAAGACACAGGCCCCGAATTCGGCCGCCATCTCGGCCTGCAGCGCCAGGCTCTTGCGCATGCGGGCCTCGACGCCGCTGTAGTGGTCGCACACCGGCAGCGCGACAGCGCCGGCCTGGGCGCCGAGCAGCACCTCCGCCGGGTGCGCGGCGCGTCGTAAAGCCATGGAATCGGCACTCATGAGGGACGGCGTGCCACGATGAACATGCGCGGAAAGGCCAGCAGGCGGCGGCCGTCGGTGCGCCCCGGATAGGCCGCGTCGACGCCCTGCTCGTAGGCCTGCAGGTAGCTGGCCCGCAGGTCCGCCGGCAAAGGATCGAGGAAAGGGCGAAGGCCGGTACCGCTGACCCACTCGACGATGGCCGCGGCCGAAGCCATGCGGTGCTGATAGACGGTGTGCCAGACGTCGACCTCGGCCGCCTCGGGCGCCAGCAGGTCGTAATAGCCACCGATCGTCAGCAGCTCGGTGCGCACGCGGTCGGCGTCGCCGATGTGCGCGGCCCAGGGCGCACGGCCGGCCAGCTCGCGCATCAGGCGATGCGTGGGCTCCTGGCGGTTGTCAGGCATCTGGATGGCCAGCACGCCCCCCGGCGCCAGCGAGGAGAAGAGCCGCGGCAGCAGCTCTTCGTGGCCCGGCACCCATTGCAGGGCGGCATTGGCATAGATGAGATCGGGCGCGTCGCCTGAAGGCTGCCAGGTGCCGATGTCGCCCAGCTCGAAGCGGGACTGCGGCAGCCGCTGGCGCGCGGCGACGATCATGGATTCGGCGTTGTCGATGCCGATCACCTCGGCATCCGGGAAGCGGCGCACCAGGAGCTCGGTGGAGTTGCCCGGGCCGCAACCCAGGTCGACCACCCGCCTCGCCGACGTCAACGGCACCCGCGCCAGCAACTCGGCGGCCGGGCGGGTCCGCTCATCCTCGTAGCGGCGGTACAGCGCGGGATCCCAATCCATGGTGTCGAAGGAAGAGTCGGAAAACGGGCCCCGCGTTCCCGGGCCATCGGAAAGAAGGTCCGCGAGGCGGCTGGAACCTCTTCCCGCCGCGCGCCCGGCCGAGCCGGCCGGAACGCGCGTGGCCTCGGAAGGCCTCAGAGCAGGTGCTTGACGCCGTCCTGCTCGCCCTGCAGTTCGGCCAGGGTCTTGTTGATGCGCTCTTGCGAGAAGGCGTCGATCTCCAGGCCCTCGACGATCTTGTACTTGCCGTTCTCGGTGGTGACCGGGAAGCCGAAGATCACGTCCTTGGGGATGCCGTATTCGCCGTTGGAGGGCACGCCCATGGTGACCCACTTGCCCTGCGAGCCCAGGGCCCAGTCGCGCATGTGGTCGATGGCGGCATTGGCGGCCGAGGCGGCCGAAGACAGACCGCGCGCATCGATGATGGCGGCGCCGCGCTTGCCCACGGTGGGCAGGAACACGTCGGCGTTCCAGACCTGGTCGTTGATGGCGTCCTTCACGCTCTTGCCGCCGATGGTGGCGAAGCGGTAGTCGGCGTACATGGTGGGCGAATGGTTGCCCCACACGGTCAGCTTCTCGATCTCGCCGACCTGGCCACCGGTCTTCGCGGCGATCTGGCTGGCGGCGCGGTTGTGGTCGAGGCGCAGCATGGCGGTGAAGTTCTCGCGCGGCAGGCTGGGCGCGCTCTTCATGGCGATGTAGGCGTTGGTGTTGGCGGGGTTGCCGACCACCAGCACCTTGACGTCGCGGCTGGCGACCTTGTCCAGGGCCTTGCCTTGGGCGGTGAAGATCTGGGCGTTGGCGGCCAGCAGGTCGGCGCGCTCCATGCCAGGACCGCGGGGGCGCGCACCCACCAGCAGGGCGTAGTCGGCGTCCTTGAAGGCGACTTCCGGATCACCGGTGGGGATCACGCCGGCCAGCAGCGGGAAGGCGCAGTCTTCCAGTTCCATGATCACGCCCTTGAGCGCCTTCTGGGCCTTCTCGTCGGGGATCTCCAGCAGTTGCAGGATGACCGGCTGGTCCTTGCCGAGCATCTCGCCCGAGGCGATGCGGAACAGGAGGGCGTAACCGATTTGGCCGGCGGCGCCGGTGACGGCGACGCGAACGGGCTTTTTGCTCATGGGAAGACTCCAGACGAAGAGAAAGGAAACGGAACGTGCCGTGCGAGCCCTGCCTGCAGGAATCTGCACATCGACCGGCACCGCCAATCGACCCGGGGCAGGAAACAACCGCGCATTCTAGGCCGATTCCATGGCGCACGTCTTATGTCTTATATAAGATGTGGGACTTGGCACGCTTCGCGATGCCCATCTTGCACGCCCCACCCATGTCCTCCCCACCCGCCGCGGATGCCGGCACGCCTTCCTTCAGCCCGCTGTACCAGCAGATACGGGCCTTGATCCTGCAGAGCCTGCAGGCGGGGGAATGGAAGCCGGGTGAGCCGATCCCCAGCGAGATCGAACTCGCCGCACGCTTTCGCGTGAGCCAGGGCACGGTGCGCAAGGCCATCGACGAGCTGGCGGCCGACAACCTGCTGGTCCGCCGGCAGGGCAAGGGCACCTTCGTCGCCACTCATGCAGAGCAGCAGGTGCAATACCGGTTCCTCAAGCTGGTGCCCGACCAGGGAAGCCCCACCAGCGAGGGGCCTGCAGAGCGCACCATCGTGGACTGCCGAAGGGTGCGCGCGAGCGCCGAGGTCGCGCGGGCGCTGGCCTTGCGCGCGGGCGACGCCGTGTTGCAGGTGCGCCGGGTGCTGGCCTATGCCGGCGTGCCCACGATCCTCGAAGACCTCTGGCTGCCCGGCGCGCCCTTCAAGGGGCTCACGGCGGAACGCCTGGCCGAGTGGCGCGGCCCCATGTACGAGATGTTCGAGACCGAGTTCGGCGTCCGCATGGTGCGGGCGGAGGAAAAGCTGCGCGCCGTTCTCCCCGATGCCGAGCAGGCTTCGCTGCTTCAGGTGACACTGCAGACGCCGCTGCTCTCGGTGGAACGCATCGCCCACACGTATCACGATGCGCCGATGGAGCTGCGCCGCGGCCTGTACCGCACCGACACGCACCACTATCGCAATGACCTTGGCTAGCCCGCGGCCCCCTCCGGCACTGATGGGCAGGAACGATGTTGCTTCAAAAAATATAGCAACGAAGCAAGGCGACAGAAAGCTTCAGAGACAGCCCATGCAACATGGTGCATTGCAATAGAATTTTGAGTTGCCTGCATAAACGTCCTGACACGAGTCGCCCTATCGACCTCCCAGAAAGAACCTCCCCATGACAGAGCTAGCTTCCAAGACCAGGCCGCCGCGCCGCGAATTCCGCAACATCAACGTGGTCACGGATCTCACGGGCTACCGGCTTCCGCCGGCAGGCATCGTGTCCATCCTGCACCGTGTCAGCGGCGTGCTGATGTTCCTGCTGATGCCCTTCATCATCTGGATGTTCGACACCTCCGTCTCTTCGGAAATCTCCTATGCCAAGTTCAAGGCCGCCTTCGACAGCGGCCTTGGTTTTTTGCCGGGATGGTTCCTGAAGCTCGTGGCCCTGGCTCTGATCTGGGGCTACCTGCACCACTTCTGCGCGGGCCTGCGCCATCTCTGGATGGACGTCAGCCATGCGGCCGTGACCAAGGAGTTCGGCAAGACCTCCGCCATCGTCGTCCTGGCCATCAGCATCCTCCTGACGCTGGCGCTCGGCGCCAAGCTGTTCGGCCTGTACTGATCACAAGAAGAAGGCACACAACACCATGGCAGTGAATTACGGCTCCAAGCGCACCGTCGTCGGCGCGCACTACGGCCTGCGCGACTGGCTCTCGCAGCGCGTCACCGGCGCGCTGATGGCGGTCTTCACCATCGTCGTCCTCGCGCAGGTTCTCCTCACCCGCGGCCCCGTCGGCTACGACCAGTGGGCAGGCATCTTTGCCCCGCAATGGATGAAGGTCCTGACCTTTGCAGTGATCGCCGCGCTCCTCTGGCACGTATGGGTGGGCATGCGCGACGTGTGGATGGACTACGTCCAGCCCGTCGGCATCCGTCTGTTCATGCAAATCTTCACCATCGTCTGGCTCGTCGGTTGTGCCGGCTGGGCGATTCAAGTGCTCTGGAGGATCTGAGCCCATGTCGTACACCAAAGCAAAAATCGCGACGCGCAAGTTCGACGTCGTCATCGTCGGCGCCGGCGGCTCCGGCATGCGTGCCGCGCTCGAACTCTCGCGCGCCGGCCTGAACGTGGCCTCGCTGTCCAAGGTCTTCCCCACCCGCTCGCACACGGTGGCGGCGCAGGGCGGCGTGTCGGCCTCGCTCGGCAACATGTCCGAGGACAACTGGCACTACCACTTCTACGACACCATCAAGGGCTCCGACTGGCTGGGCGACCAGGACGCCATCGAGTTCATGTGCCGTGAAGCACCGAAGGTCGTGATCGAGCTCGAACACTTCGGCATGCCCTTCGACCGCAACCCGGACGGCACGATCTACCAGCGCCCCTTCGGCGGCCACACCGCCAACTATGGCGAGAAGCCCGTGCAGCGCGCCTGCGCCGCGGCCGACCGCACCGGCCACGCCATGCTGCACACGCTGTACCAGCAGAACGTGAAGGCCAAGACGAACTTCTTCGTCGAGTGGATGGCCCTGGACCTGATCCGCGACGCCGACGGCGACGTGGTGGGCGTCACCGCCATCGAGCTGGAAACCGGCGACCTGTTCGTGCTGCAGGCCAAGGCCGTGCTGCTGGCCACCGGTGGCGCGGGCCGCATCTTCGCGGCTTCCACCAACGCCTTCATCAACACCGGCGATGGCCTGGGCATGGCGGCACGCGCCGGCATCCCGCTGCAGGACATGGAGTTCTGGCAGTTCCACCCCACTGGCGTGGCCGGCGCGGGCGTGCTGCTGACCGAAGGCTGCCGCGGCGAAGGCGCCATCCTGCTCAACAGCAATGGCGAGCGCTTCATGGAGCGCTATGCGCCCACGCTGAAGGATCTGGCCCCGCGCGACTTCGTCTCGCGTTCGATGGACCAGGAGATCAAGGAAGGTCGCGGCTGCGGTCCCAACAAGGACTACATCCTGATGAAGCTGGACCACCTGGGCGCCGACACCATCCGCAAGCGCCTGCCCTCGGTGGAGGAAATCGGCCACAACTTCGCCAACGTGGACATCACCAAGGAGCCGATCCCGGTCGTGCCCACCATCCACTACCAGATGGGCGGCATCCCGACCAACATCAACGGCCAGGTGGTGGTGCAGAACGGCGACGTGCACAACCAGGTCGTGGGTGGCCTGTACGCGGTGGGCGAATGCTCCTGCGTGTCGGTGCACGGCGCCAACCGCCTGGGCACCAACTCGCTGCTGGACCTGCTGGTCTTCGGCAAGTCCGCCGGCAAGCACATCGTCGACTTCGTCAAGAACAGCGGCGAGCACAAGCCCCTGCCGGCCGACGGCGCCGACCGCACCCTGGCCCGCCTGAACCAGCTGCAGGATTCGAATGACGGCCTCTATGCGCAGGACATCGCCAACGACATCCGCGCCACCATGCAGCAGCACGCCGGCGTGTTCCGCACCCAGGCCAGCATGGACGAGGGTGTGGTCAAGGTGGCCGATCTGCGCAGCCGCGTGCCGGCCGTGACGCTCAAGGACAAGTCCATGGTGTGGAACACCGCACGCATGGAAGCACTCGAAGTGGACAACCTGATCGAAGTGGCGCAGGCCACGATGGTCTCGGCCGCTGCCCGCAAGGAATGCCGCGGCGCCCACACGGTGGACGACTACGAGCACCCGGCCGACCATCCGGAGTTCCCGCTTGGCCGCAACGACAAGGAGTGGATGAAGCACACGCTGTGGCACAGCGCGGGCAACAACCTCACCTACAAGCCGGTCAACCTCAAGCCGCTGACCGTCGACAGCGTGCCGCCGAAGGTCCGCACGTTCTGACATCGCCGCAACCCCACGAGACACCGACATGAAGCGCACATTCCAGATCTACCGCTACGACCCGGACAAGGACGCCAAGCCCTACATGCAGACCGTCGAGATCGAACTCGACGGCCACGAGCGCATGCTGCTGGACGCCCTGGTCAAGCTCAAGGCCCAGGATCCGAGCATCGCCTTCCGCCGCTCCTGCCGCGAAGGCGTCTGCGGCTCCGACGCGATGAACATCAACGGCAAGAACGGCCTGGCGTGCCTCACCAACATGAACACGCTCAAGGGCACCATCGTGCTCAAGCCGCTGCCGGGCCTGCCCGTGATCCGCGACCTGATCGTGGACATGACGCAGTTCTTCAAGCAGTACCACTCGATCAAGCCCTACCTCATCACCGAGGCCCTGGCGCCTGATCGCGAGCGCCTGCAGTCGCCCGAAGAGCGCGAAGAGCTCAACGGCCTGTACGAGTGCATCCTGTGCGCCAGCTGCTCCACCAGCTGCCCCAGCTTCTGGTGGAACCCGGACAAGTTCGTCGGCCCGGCCGGCCTGCTGCAGGCCTACCGCTTCATCGCCGACAGCCGCGACGAAGCCACCGGCGCGCGGCTCGACAACCTCGAAGACCCGTACCGCCTGTTCCGCTGCCACACGATCATGAACTGCGTGGACGTGTGCCCCAAGCACCTGAACCCCACCAAGGCCATCGGCAAGATCAAGGAGCTGATGGTGCGCCGCGCCATCTGATCCTGGCCGAACGAAGCAACGGAGACGACACGCCATGCCGCAAGTGCAGCCAGCCCCGGGCGCATCCGACGAACGACTCGACGAGCGCGCCCTGGCCCGGCTGCAGTGGCGTTGCCGACGCGGGTTGCTGGAGAACGACATCTTCATCACCCGCTTCTTCGAGCGGCATGGCGCTGGCCTGACCCGGGCGCAGGCCCAGGCGATCGAAACCCTGATGGACCTGGCGGACAACGACCTGCTCGACCTTCTGCTGCGCCGAAAGGAGCCCGAGCCCGCATGGGCCGGGGCCGAGGTGGCGGCGGTGCTGGAGCTGATGCGCCCCCCGGGCGACCGGCTCGCGGCCTGAGCCGCTCCATCCGATCCTTCGCCACCCTCTCCCATTTCCTCCACCTTCTCAAGAGAAAGTCGACATGAAAGCCTCCGACATCAAGGCCACGCTCGCGTTCAGCAATGGCGGCCAAGCCATCGATCTGCCGATCTACAAGGGCACGGTCGGTCCGGACGTCATCGACATCCGCAAGCTGTACGCGCAGACGGGCATGTTCACCTACGACCCGGGCTTCCTGTCCACGGCGTCGTGCCAGTCGGCCATCACGTACATCGACGGCGACAAGGGCGAGCTGCTGTACCGCGGCTACCCCATCGAGCAGCTCGCCGTGAACTGCGACTTCCTGGAAACCTGCTACCTGCTGCTCAACGGTGAACTGCCCAACGAGTCGCAGAAGGCCGAGTTCACCGACACGGTGACGCGCCACACGATGGTGAACGAGCAGATGCAGTTCTTCCTGCGTGGCTTCCGCCGCGACGCGCACCCGATGGCCGTGCTGACCGGCCTGGTGGGCGCCCTGTCGGCCTTCTATCACGACAGCACCGACATCAATAACCCCGAGCATCGCGAGATCGCGGCCATCCGCCTGATCGCCAAGATGCCCACGCTGGTCGCCATGGCCTACAAGTACGGCACCGGCCAGCCGTACATGTATCCGAAGAACGACCTGAGCTACTCGGGCAACTTCCTGCGCATGATGTTTGGTACGCCGTGCGAAGAGTACAAGGTCAACCCGGTCATCGAGCGCGCCATCGACCGCATCTTCATCCTGCACGCGGACCACGAGCAGAACGCGTCGACCTCCACCGTGCGCCTGTGCGGCAGCTCGGGCACCAACCCCTTCGCCGCCATCGCGGCCGGCGTGGCCTGCCTGTGGGGCCCTGCCCACGGCGGTGCCAACGAGGCCTGCCTGAACATGCTGGAAGACATCCAGCGCAATGGCGGTGTCTCCAAGGTCGGCGAGTTCATGGAGAAGGTCAAGGACAAGAACTCCGGCGTCAAGCTGATGGGCTTCGGCCACCGCGTGTACAAGAACTACGACCCGCGCGCCAAGCTGATGCAGGAAACCTGCAACGAGGTCCTGTCCGAGCTGGGCCTGGAAAAGGACCCGCTGTTCGCCCTGGCCAAGCAGCTGGAAAAGATCGCGCTGGAAGACGACTACTTCGTGCAGCGCAAGCTCTACCCGAACGTCGACTTCTACTCCGGCATCGTGCAGCGCGCCATCGGCATCCCGGTCAACCTGTTCACCGGCATCTTCGCGCTGGCCCGCACCGTGGGCTGGATCGCTCAGCTCAACGAGATGATCAGCGACCCCGAGTACAAGATCGGCCGTCCGCGTCAGCTGTTCACCGGCGCCGACAAGCGCGACGTCAAGCCGATCGCCCAGCGCTGAACGCCGCCCGCATGCAGGTGCCGCGAGGCGCCCGCCTGCAATGCATAGGCCGCCTTCGGGCGGCCTTTTTGCGTCTTGGCTGACATCCGCCTGACTTTCCGGTCGTCAAATTGCGCTGCGGAGGGTGACCTCCGACATCCACATCGTCCACGAAGAGGAAGGAAACGTCCCATGAAGAAACTCGCCGCCCTGCTCGCCATCACTTTCGCCGTCTCCGTGCCGCTGGCCGGTTGCAACACCTTCAAGGGTGCGGGCCAGGACGTCCAGAAGGCGGGCGAAAAGATCGAAGATTCTGCGAAGAAGCGCCAGTGACCGTGGGCGGCATCGCCGCTTCACACCACCGGACGGCCCCTCGTGGGCCGTTTTTCTTGGCACGCCGCGACCGTCATGGCGCGACGGCGCACAACGTGTTCTCGCGCTGCCAGCCGCCCCATCGCCATCCGCGATGACTGACATGAGCAAACCATAGGAAAATCACGCCTCCCCTCGTGGATCGTGATGACCTCGCCTGCCCCACTCACCCTCGAACGCAGCTTTGCGCGCCGCATCGACCTGACGTCGCTGCAGCTGTTCGTGGCCGTGTGCGAACTGGGCAGCATCGGCCGCGCGGCCGAGCGCGAGTTCATCGCGGCATCGGCCATCAGCAAACGACTGTCCGACCTCGAATCCACGCTCGGCATCAGCCTGCTCTACCGCCATGCCCGGGGGGTGGACCTGACGCCCGCGGGCGAGAGCCTTCTGCACCACGCCCGCGCCATGCTCTACAGCCTGGAGAAGATGCAGGGCGAGCTCTCCGAGTACGCCGAGGGCGTGCGCGGCCATGTGCGGGTGCATGCCAACATCTCCGCCATCGTGCAGTACCTGCCCGAGGATCTGGGCGCCTTCGCCCGGCTTCACGAAGGCATCAAGATCGACCTGGAAGAGCACCTCAGCCACGAGGTAGTGCGCGCGGTGCAGGCCGGCGCGGCCGACCTGGGCATCTGCCATGTGCCCGAGGGTGATGCCGGCGAGTTGCAGACGCTGCCCTACCGCCGCGACCAATTGGCGCTCGTGCTGCCGCAGCAGCATCCGCTCGCCTCGCAGCCGTCCGTCGCCTTCGCCCAGACGCTGGACGAGGACCACGTGGGCCTTCACACCCACAGCTCCATCTACCGTGCGATGTACCAGGCCGCCACCGCCGAAGGCCGCAGCGTGCGGCTGCGCATCCACGTCACCGGGCTGGACGCCATGTGCCGCATGATCGACAACGGCCTGGGCGTGGGCGTGATGCCGCGCCGCGCCTTCGAACTCATGCAGGCCGGCATCGGCCGCCGCCTGGCCGCAGTGGACCTCAGCGACGACTGGGCGCGCCGCGAGATCCGCCTGGTGGCCCGCGACTTCTCCACCCTGCCGGTGGCGGCGCGCACGCTGGTGCAGCACCTGCAGCCGCCCGAGGCCGTGGAGGCGCCTGCCGGCGCAGCCACCGCCTGAGCCGCACGACTTCTTCCCCCACGATTTCCCACCAAAGACGAGACCCCATGGCCCGCACGCTCTACGACAAGATCTGGGACGAGCACGTCGTCCACACCGAGGAAGACGGCACCGCCGTCCTCTACATCGACCGCCATCTGGTGCACGAAGTGACCAGCCCGCAGGCCTTCGAAGGACTGCGCCAGGCCGGCCGCAAGCTGTGGCGCGTCAGCTCGGTGGTGGCCACCGCCGACCACAACACGCCCACCACCGGCTGGGAGCGCGGCTACGACGGCATCGCCGATCCGATCAGCAAGGAACAGGTCACCACGCTGAACACCAACATCGAGGAATTCGGCGCCGCCGCCTTCTTCCCCTTCCTGTCCAAGCGCCAGGGCATCGTGCACGTGATCGGCCCCGAGAACGGCGCCACGCTGCCGGGCATGACGGTGGTCTGCGGCGACAGCCACACCTCCACCCACGGCGCCTTCGGCGCGCTGGCCCACGGCATCGGCACCAGTGAGGTCGAGCATGTGATGGCCACGCAGACCCTGCTGGCGAAGAAGGCCAAGAACATGCTGGTCAAGGTCGAGGGCAAGCTGCCCCTGGGCTGCACGGCCAAGGACATCGTGCTGGCCATCATCGGCAGGATCGGCACCGCCGGCGGCACCGGCTACACCATCGAATTCGCCGGCTCCGCCATCCGCGACCTGTCGATGGAAGGCCGCATGACGGTCTGCAACATGGCCATCGAAGGCGGTGCACGCGCCGGCCTGGTGGCCGTCGACCAGAAGACCATCGACTACGTGAAGAACCGCCCGCTGGCGCCCACCGGCGTGGAATGGGACCAGGCCGTCGCCTACTGGAAGACGCTGCATTCGGACCCGGACGCCAAGTTCGACACCGTGGTCGAACTCAATGCCGCCGAGATCAAGCCGCAGGTCACCTGGGGCACCTCTCCCGAGATGGTGCTGCCCATCGACGGCCGCGTGCCCGACCCCGACAAGGAAAAGGACGCCAACAAGCGCGGCGCCATCGAGCGCGCCCTGGCCTACATGGGCCTGGAGCCCAACAAGGCGATGAACGACATCTTCGTCGACAAGGTGTTCATCGGCAGTTGCACCAACAGCCGCATCGAGGACATGCGCGAGGCCGCCACGGTGGTCAGGAAGCTGGGCCAGAAGGTGGCCAAGAACATCAAGGTGGCGATGGTGGTGCCGGGCTCGGGCCTCGTGAAGGAACAGGCCGAGCGCGAGGGCCTGCACGAGGTCTTCAAGGCGGCCGGCTTCGAGTGGCGCGAGCCCGGCTGCTCGATGTGCCTGGCCATGAACGCCGACCGGCTGGAGCCAGGCGAGCGCTGCGCCTCCACCAGCAACCGCAACTTCGAAGGCCGCCAGGGCGCGGGCGGACGCACCCACCTGGTGAGCCCGGCCATGGCCGCCGCCGCCGCCATCCGCGGCCACTTCGTCGACATCCGCACCATCGCCTGAGCCAGGGAGCAGACACCATGCAGAAATTCACCGTGCACAAGGGCCTCGTCGCCCCGATGGACCGCGAGAACGTCGACACCGACGCCATCATCCCGAAGCAGTTCCTCAAGTCGATCAAGCGCACCGGCTTCGGCCCCAACCTGTTCGACGAGTGGCGCTACCTGGACCATGGCGAGCCCGGCATGGACCCGGCCAGCCGCAAGCCCAACCCCGACTTCGTGCTGAACCAGCCGCGCTACCAGGGCGCCTCGGTGCTGCTGGCACGCAAGAACTTCGGCTGCGGCTCAAGCCGCGAGCACGCGCCCTGGGCGCTGGACCAGTACGGCTTCCGCGCCATCATCGCGCCCAGCTTTGCCGACATCTTCTTCAACAACAGCTTCAAGAACGGCCTGCTGCCCCTGGTGCTGCCCGAGGCCACCGTGGCCAAGCTGTTCGACGAGGTGTTCGCCTTCCCGGGCTATGAACTGACCGTGGACCTGGACCGCCAGGTGGTCGTCAAGCCCGATGGCGAAGAGCTGCCGTTCGAGGTCCAGCCCTTCCGCCGCTACTGCCTGATGAACGGCCTGGACGACATCGGTCTGACACTGCGCCACAAGGACAAGATCAAGGCCTTCGAGGCCGAGCGGCTCGCCGCCAAGCCGTGGCTTGCCCACCAGATGATCGCCTGACCCATTTCTCTCTTACCGAAACACCACTTATGAAAATCGCAGTTCTGCCCGGCGACGGCATCGGCACCGAAATCGTCGCGGAGGCCGTGCGCGTGCTGGACGCGCTGGACCTCAACTTCGAGATGGAGACCGCCCTGGTCGGCGGCGCCGCCTACGAGGCCCACGGCCATCCGCTGCCCGAGGCCACACTCAAGCTGGCCAAGGAGGCCGATGCCGTGCTCTTCGGGGCCGTCGGCGACTGGAAGTACGACAAGCTGGACCGCCCGCTGCGCCCCGAACAGGCCATCCTGGGCCTGCGCAAGAACCTGGGCCTGTTCGCCAACTTCCGCCCCGCCATCTGCTACGAGCAGCTGACGCATGCCTCCAGCCTCAAGCCCGAACTGGTCGCGGGCCTGGACATCCTGATCATCCGCGAGCTGACCGGCGACATCTACTTCGGACAGCCACGCGGCAAGCGCGTCGCCACCGACGGCCACTTCCCCGGCGCTGACGAGGCCTTCGACACCATGCGCTACTCGCGCCCGGAGATCGAGCGCATCGCTCGCGTGGCCTTCGAGGCCGCGCGCAAGCGCAACAGGCGCGTGACCAGCGTGGACAAGGCCAACGTGCTGGAGACCTTCCAGTTCTGGAAGGACGTGGTCACCGAGGTGCACAAGGACTACCCCGACATCGAGTTGGAGCACATGTACGTCGACAACGCGGCCATGCAGCTCGTGAAGAAGCCCAAGGCCTTCGACGTGATCGTGACCGGCAACATGTTCGGTGACATCCTCTCGGACGAAGCCTCGATGCTCACCGGCTCCATCGGCATGCTGCCCTCAGCCAGCCTGAACGACAGCAACCAGGGCCTGTACGAGCCCAGCCACGGCAGCGCGCCCGACATTGCCGGCAAGGGCGTGGCCAATCCGCTGGCGACCATCCTGAGCGCGGCGATGATGCTGCGCTTCTCCCTCAACCAGGAAGAAGCCGCCCAGCGCATCGAGACCGCCGTCAAGGCCGTGCTGGCGCAGGGCCTGCGCACGCCCGACATCTGGAGCGAAGGCACGACGAAGGTCGGCACGCGAGAGATGGGCGATGCCGTGCTGAAGGCCCTGGCCTGAAAAGGTGTGAACGCGGCGCCCGTCGGGCGCACGCGACATCCGCTGCAAAACGGCCCTGTTGGGCCGTTTTGCATGTAGGACGATACCGATGCGCGCTACAATCGCGCCCCATGTTTGTCGCCCGCCCGTTCGCCCTGAACACCGTGCCTGCCGCCCTGGCCAGCACCGCGCGCGCATCCATCACCAAAACCACGACGACCATTAAGGGCTGACCCAGCCTGGTTCGTCGCGCGTGCCTTCCCCCTGGCCCCGGACGAGCCAGGCGGGCCAGCCCCTTCGCCGCGGTCTTCTTTGTATGACTCTGAAAGGGCTTTTGAAATGAGCAAGTTGGTAGGTTTGGTCGGCTGGCGCGGCATGGTCGGCTCGGTCCTGATGGACCGCATGGTGGCCGAGAAGGATTTCGACCTGATCGAGCCGCTGTTCTTCTCCACCTCGAACGCCGGCGGCAAGGCGCCCGCCATGGCCAAGAACGAGACCACGCTGCAGGACGCCTTCGATATCGCGCAGCTCAAGCGCTGCGAGATCATCATCACGGCCCAGGGCGGCGACTACACCACCGAAGTCTTCCCCAAGCTGCGCGCCGCCGGCTGGAACGGCCACTGGATCGACGCCGCCTCCACCCTGCGCATGAAGGACGACGCCGTCATCGTGCTCGATCCGGTCAACATGCCGGTCATCAAGAACGCGCTGTCCGACGGTGGCCGTAACTGGATCGGCGGCAACTGCACCGTCAGCTGCATGCTGATGGGCGTGGGCGCGCTCTACAAGGCCGGCCTGGTCGAGTGGATGAGCACGCAGACCTACCAGGCTGCATCGGGTGGCGGTGCGCAGCACATGCGCGAGCTGCTCACGCAGTACGGCACGCTCTACTCGGAAGTGAAGGCCCTGCTGGACGACCCCAAGAGCGCCATCCTCGAGATCGACCGCCAGGTCATCGCCAGGCAGCGCAGCCTGTCGGGCGAAGAGACGGCCAACTTCGGCGTGCCCCTGGGCGGTTCGCTGATCCCCTGGATCGACAAGGACCTGGGCGACGGCATGTCCAAGGAAGAATGGAAGGGCATGGCCGAGACCAACAAGATCCTCGGCCAGGGCGAAGGCTTCGGCAGCCCCGCCGTGCCGGTCGATGGCTTCTGCGTGCGCGTGGGCGCCATGCGCTGCCACAGCCAGGCCCTGACCTTCAAGCTCAAGAAGGATGTGCCGCTGGCGGACATCGAGGCCATGATCGCGGCCGACAACGCCTGGGTGAAGGTGGTGCCCAACACGCGCGAAGCCACCCTCAAGGACCTGACGCCCGTGGCCGTGACCGGCACCATGACGATCCCGGTCGGCCGGCTGCGCAAGATGGCCATGGGGCCCGAGTACCTGGGCGCCTTTACCATCGGCGACCAGCTGCTCTGGGGCGCGGCGGAACCGTTGCGCCGCATGCTGCGCATCCTGCTGGACGCTTAACACTCCTCATCATGCGTTGCCCCGGGGCAACGCATGATCTGGATGAGACGGCCGGCGCCCCAACCGAGCGGTGCCCTTCGCCTTGTTTTCGGGCAGCGCGGGTGTTAACGTCTACTTACATTTTTCGGGCATGGCCCGCGACAGCATGACCAGACTCTCGCCGCCTGCGCAGGCCGCCGGGCGCGACACGGCCGCTTCGGCGGCCGTTCGCCGTTTCCGCATTTCTCCACTGGGCTGGGCCGTGGTGGCGGCGTTCGGCCTGTGGTCCAGCCAGTCGCAGGCGCTGACGCTGGGCGCGCTGAATGTGCTGTCGGCGCTGGGCGAGCCCCTGCGGGCCGAAGTCCAGGTCACCGACGTCACCCAGGCCGAGGCGACGAACCTGCAGGTCCGCCTGGCTGCACCCCAGACTTTCCAGAACGCCGGCTTGACGTTCGCCGATACGCTGCAGGGCGTGCGCACCACGCTCCAGCGGCGCGCGGACGGCGGCTACGTGGTCCGCCTGGAAGGGGTGCGTCCGATGAACGACCCGTTCGTGGACATCCTGATCGAAGCCAATTCGCCCAGCGGGCGACTGGTCCGGGACTACACCGCACTGATCGATCCGCCGCAGAGCCGGGCGCCCGCGCCATCGTCCGGCGTGGCCATCGACCGCCCGATCACGCCCGCACCCATCCGCCGGGCCGCAAGAGCCGAGCGGCCGGCAGCCACCCCGGTGGAAGCCGCGGCAGCGCCCGCTCCGGCAGCGGTCCCGCCAGGGGCTGCAAGCGCCATCACCGTGCGCGCGGGCGACACCGCCGGCCGCCTGGCCGCGGCCGCCAAGCCGGCCGATGTCTCGCTCGACCAGATGCTGCTGGCCATGCTGCGCGCCAACCCCAGCGCCTTCATGAACGGCAACGTCAACCGGCTGCGCGCCGGCGCCGTGCTGCAGATGCCTTCGGCCGACGCGGCCCGGGCCACACCGCCGGAGGAAGCCCGCCGCACCATCGTGGCCCAGAGCCGCGACTTCAACAGCTACCGGCAGCGCCTGGCCACCAACGCGCCCTCGATGAACGTGGAGGGGGCGGACCGGCAGGCGTCGGGCGGCCTCCAGGCGCGCGTGCAGGACCGATCGGCCGCGGGCGCATCCGCAGACCGGCTGACCATCTCGCGGGGCGCGGCGCCGGGCCAAGCCTCGGCCGAGGAGCGCCTGGCACAGCAGCGCCAAGCAAAGGAAGCCAGCAGCCGGGTCGCCGAACTCTCCCGCAACATCGAGGAGCTCAACCGGCTGCAAGGCGCATCGAGCGGCGCGTCCGCAGGCACGGCGGCGCCCGCACAGTCCGCACCTGCCGGGCCTTCCGCCGCTCAGACCGCGGCGCCCTCCGAGGGAACGGCGGGCGGTACGGGCACACCAGGCGTGACGGCGCCTTCCACCACAGGGGCCGCCTCGTCGACGCCCGCAGCCACGGTGCCGGCGCCGCAAGCTGCCGCGTCCGGCGGGGCCGCCGTGGCGGTGCCCGCGGCACCGGCCTCCGCAGCGGCATCTCCCGCACCGGTCCCGCCTGCCCCCTCCGCCACGCAGGAAGAACAAGGCCTGCTGGAGTCGCTGCTGGCCAATCCGCTGATTCTGGCGGGTGGCGGCATCGTCGTGCTGTTGTTGCTGCTCGCCCTGCTGGCTCGCCGGCGCCAGCAGCAGAAGAAGGACGCGGCAGAGAGCCTCTTCCCCGAAAGCCTGCAGAAGGACTCCTACTTCGGCGGCTCCGGCGGCGCGACGGTCGACACCAAGGAGGACCACAGCGGCGCCTCCTCGCTCAACTATTCGCCCAGCCAGCTCGATGCAGGCGATGTGGACCCGGTGGCGGAGGCCGACGTGTACCTCGCCTACGGCCGCGACCTCCAGGCCGAGGAGATCCTCAAGGAAGCGCTGCGCACGTCGCCGGAACGCACCGGCATCCAGCTCAAGCTGCTGGAGATCTACGCCCGCCGCCGCGACGCCCGCGCTTTCGAGCAACTGGCGCTCGAGTTGCAGGCGCAGACGGGCGGCAAAGGGTCCGACTGGCATCGCGCGCAGGAATTGGGCCGCAGCCTCGACCCGTCCAACGCGCTCTACCAGGGCGCCCATGCGGCCGACGCCCCGGCAGCAGCCCTGCCTGCCGGCCTGGCGCCTGCCATGGGCGCCGCCGGCATCGCCGCCTCCGCCAGCGCGGCCGGCGCCATGTCCGCCGCCCCCAAGGAGGAGCCGAAGCCCCAGGCGTTCGTGCCGTCGGTGGCGCCCCTAGATTTCGACCTGGATCTGGACCTGCCGCCCGCACGCACGCCGGCGGCCGCCCCGGCGCCCACGACGCCATCGGTCTCGTCGCTGTTCCCGTCGGCGCTGGCCGATGACCCGCGCCCGGCTCCCGGCGGGCCGTCCTCGGGACTTCGCGGCGCGGCGGACGAGCCCACCATTCCGGCGCCCCTGCGTTCGGCCCCGGTCGGCGATCTGGGCAACGACTTCGACACCGCCCCAGCCGAACTGGAGCCGATGGCAGGGTTCCGCCATGTCGGCGACGAGGTGCGCACCCAGCCTGCCACGCTGCATGCGCCGCTCTCCATGGAAGGCTCGGACATCTTCAGCCGCGACTTCCATGCCGCGCTCAACACGGCCGACACACAGCCCATGGACCTGCCGCTGCACATTCCCACGGGCATCGACCCTGGCCCCGGGGAAAGCGCCGACGCCGTCAAGCTGTCGCTCGCGCGCGAGTTGCACGCGCTGGGCGATCCGGAAGGCGCCCGCATGCTGCTGGAGGAGTTGATCGCCGAAAGCGACGGCGCCCTGCAGGACGACGCACGCCGCCTGCTGGCCGAACTGCGCTGATACTCCAGGGCCGCGCCGTGCCACCCAGCCAGGGGGGCCGGCCCGGCCCTCTTTTTTCTGCCATGCCCGCGCTGCCGTCCTGCCCTCCGATCTTCCTCGCCTGCCTGCCCGCTGCAGGCGCGTCGCGCGCATGAGGCTCGCGCTCGGCGTCCGCTACAACGGCCGCGCCTACGACGGCTGGCAAAGCCAGCCTTCCGGCCGCACGGTGCAGGACCAGCTCGAACGGGCGCTCGAACGCTTTGCGCAGCAGCGCATCGGCACGCTGTGCGCCGGCCGCACCGACGCGGGCGTGCATGGCTGGATGCAGGTGGTGCACTTCGACACCGACGTCGAGCGCGTGCCCTTCTCCTGGGTGCGCGGGCCCAACCGCTTTCTGCCGGAGGACATCGCCGTGCAGTGGGCGCAGCCGGTGCCCGACAGCTTCCACTGCCGCGCCGCGGCGCGGGGACGGCGCTACCGCTATGTGCTGTCCCAGTCGCCGGTGCGGCCCAGCCTGGACACGGGCAAGGTGGGCTGGTCGATGCATGCACTGGATGGCGAGTCCATGCGCGCCGCCGCCGAACACCTGCTGGGCGAGCACGACTTCAGTTCCTTCCGCGCCTCGGCCTGCCAGGCCAGGTCGCCGGTCAAGACGGTGCGTCGCATCGCCATCACGCGCATCGGCGCGGCCGAGCGCTGCCGCTGGCACTTCGACTTCGAGGCCGACGCCTTCCTGCACCACATGATCCGCAACATCATGGGCTGCCTGGTGCGCGTGGGCCAGGGCCATGCCACCCCCGACTGGCTGCGCGAGGTGCGCGACGCGCGCAGCCGGCAGGCGGCGGCGCCCACCTTCGCGGCCGACGGGCTGTATTTCCTCGGGCCCCTCTACGACGCCGCATGGGGGCTTCCGCCCGAGGTCACCATGGGCGTGGAGCCTGGTGCCTGCGAGGACCTGCCCTGAACATCGTCGGGCAGTCACCGCCTCTCGCCCCGTCACGCACCCTGTTCCTCTGTCCGCACACGCCATGACCCCTTCGTCCGCCACCTTCCGCACCCGCATCAAGATCTGCGGTCTCACGCGCGAGCAGGACGTGGACGCGGCCGTTGACGCGGGCGCCGATGCGGTGGGCTTCGTGCTCTACGCCAAAAGCCCGCGGGCCGTGACCGTGGAGCGCGCCGCCGAACTCGCCGGCCGGCTGCCGCCTTTCGTGGTGCCGGTGCTGCTCTTCGTCAATGAAGCGCCGGACCAGGTGCAGGCCGCGCTGGCGGCGGTGCCGGGTTCCATGGCCCAGTTCCATGGCGACGAGACGCCTGAACTGTGCGGACAGTCCACCGCCGAGGGCCGCCACCGCTGGCTGCGCGCCGCCCGCATCCCCCTGGGCGCGGCAGGGGCCGGCTTCGACCTCTTAAACTACGCGGCTTCCTATTCCCAGGCCAGCGCCATCCTGCTCGACGCCCATGTCGACGGCTATGGCGGTGCCGGCAAGGTCTTCGATTGGTCACTCCTTCCAACCGCCGTCGACGCTCACCTCGTCTTGAGTGGTGGGCTCGCACCTGCAAACGTGGGCGATGGCATTGCGCTGCTGCGCCCGCGCTGCCGGTCGCTGTCGGTTGATGTGAGCTCGGGCGTCGAGACGGCCAAGGGCATCAAGGACGGCGACAAGATCCGCGAGTTCGTCGCCGCCGTCCGCGCGGCCGACGCGCTCCTCGCCCGCTGAGCCGGGGCCTTCGGGCCCACCGGCTGCACCACCAGGACACTGCGCGTCCTGGCCGGTGCCAACAACAAGACCTCATCGTTCTGCCGGTGCACGCCCGCGCACCGGCGCCATCTTCACGATCGCCATGAACACACCCACCTATGCCCTGCCCGATGCCGCCGGCCACTTCGGCCCCTACGGCGGCAGCTTCGTCAGCGAGACGCTGACCCATGCCATCGCCGAACTGCGCGAGGCCTACGACCGCTACCGCGAGGACCCGGAGTTCCTGGCCGAGTTCG
Organism: Pseudacidovorax sp. NFM-22; assembly: GCF_021401245.1. Lineage (GTDB taxonomy): Bacteria > Pseudomonadota > Gammaproteobacteria > Burkholderiales > Burkholderiaceae_C > Xenophilus. The sequence continues at coordinate 154,390 of NZ_JACBFY010000006.1, read as the reverse complement.
CCTACGAGCTGAAGCACTTCGTCGGCCGGCCCTCGCCCATCTATCACGCAGCCCGTACCAGCCGTGAGCTGGGCGGCGCGCAGATCTACCTCAAGCGCGAGGACCTCAACCACACCGGCGCCCACAAGATCAACAACGTGATCGGCCAGGCCATGCTGGCGCGCCGCATGGGCAAGCCGCGCATCATTGCCGAGACCGGCGCCGGCCAGCACGGCGTGGCCACGGCCACCATCTGCGCCCGCTACGGGCTGGAATGCGTGGTCTACATGGGCAGCGAGGACGTCAAGCGCCAGAGCCCCAACGTCTACCGCATGAACCTGCTGGGCGCCACCGTGGTGCCGGTCGAATCCGGCAGCCGCACGCTCAAGGACGCGCTCAACGAAGCCATGCGCGACTGGGTGACGAATGTGGAGAACACCTTCTACATCATCGGCACGGTGGCCGGCCCGCACCCGTACCCGGCCATGGTGCGCGACTTCCAGACGGTGATCGGCAAGGAATGCATCGAGCAGATGCCGTCGATGCTGCCCGGCGAAGGCAGCCAGCCCGACGTGGTGGTGGCCTGCGTGGGCGGCGGCAGCAATGCCATGGGCATCTTCCATCCCTACATCCCCTACGAGCAGGTGAAGCTGGTGGGCGTGGAAGCCGCTGGCGAGGGCCTGGACAGCGGCAAGCATTCGGCCTCGATCCAGCGCGGCAGCCCGGGCGTGCTGCACGGCAACCGCACCTACATCCTGCAGAACGAGGACGGCCAGATCACCGAGACGCACAGCGTCAGCGCCGGCCTGGACTACCCCGGCGTGGGCCCCGAGCATGCCTACCTGGCCGACATCCGCCGCGCCGAATACGTGGGCGTGACCGACGGCGAGGCGCTGGCCGCCTTCCACCACCTGTGCCGCACCGAGGGCATCATCCCGGCGCTCGAATCGAGCCACGCGGTGGCCTACGCCATGAAGCTCGCCAAGACCATGCGGCCCGACCGGTCCATCCTGGTCAACCTCTCCGGCCGGGGCGACAAGGACATCGGCACCGTGGCCGACCTGGCAGGCGTCGATTTCTACGACCGCCCCTCCATGCGCGGCCTGTCGGTCAAGGGGGGCAAGCAATGAGCGCTGCGAACACCAAGCCGGACAGCCGCCGCATCGCGTCCACCTTCGCGCGCCTGGCGGACGAGGGCCGCAAGGCGCTGATCCCTTACGTGACCGCCGGCTTCCCGCAAGCCGACATCACGCCTGCACTGATGCACGCCATGGTCGCCGCCGGCGCCGACGTGATCGAGTTGGGCGTGCCCTTCTCCGACCCCATGGCCGACGGCCCCGTGATCCAGAAGGCCGGCGAGGCCGCACTGGCGATGGGCGTCGGCATGGCGCAGGTGCTGGCCATGGTGGCCGAGTTCCGCCGCAAGGACACCGCGACCCCCGTGGTGCTGATGGGCTATGCCAACCCGGTGGAGCGCTACGACCTCAGGCATGGCGTCGGCGCCTTCGTGCGCGACGCAGCGGCGGCGGGCGTGGACGGCGTGCTGATCGTCGATTACCCGCCGGAGGAATGCGAGGCCTTCGCCGCCGACCTGCGCGCGCACGGGCTGGACCTGATCTTCCTGCTGGCCCCCACCAGCACCGACGCCCGCATGGCGCAGGTGGCGCGCGTGGCCAGCGGCTATGTCTACTACGTCTCGCTCAAGGGCGTGACCGGTGCCGGCCACCTGGACACCGGTGCCGTCGAGCAGATGCTGCCGCGCATCCGCGAGCACGTGACCGTGCCGGTAGGCGTGGGCTTCGGCATCCGCGACGCGCAGACGGCGCAGGCCGTGGGCCGCACGGCCGACGCGGTGGTGATCGGCACGCGGATCATCCAGCTGCTGGAAGGCCAGCCGCGCGAAGCGGCACTGGCGGCGGCGGGCGATTTCCTGCGCGGCATCCGTGCCGCGCTGGATGCGCTGCCGGCCCCCGGGCCGAAAGCGGGATAATCCGTCCCCTCGTTCCCCGCCCTGCCCGGCCACCGCGCCCGGCAGGCGCCGCGGACAGGCGGCCTGGCCGCCCCGTCCGCCTCCTTGCACAGAACTCGGACGCACACCATGAGCTGGCTCGAAAAACTCCTCCCCCCCAAGATCGCGCCCACCGACCCCGGTGCCCGGCGCCAGATGCCCGAGGGCCTGTGGATCAAGTGCCCGAGCTGCGAGACGGTGCTCTACAAGACCGACCTGGAGCAGAACCAGAACGTCTGCCCCAGCTGCAGCCACCACCACCGCATCGGCGCCCGTGCGCGGCTCGACGCCTTCCTCGATGCCGAAGGCCGCTACGAGCTGGGCCAGGAAGTGCTGCCGGTCGATGCCCTCAAGTTCAAGGACAGCCGCAAGTACCCCGAGCGCCTGAAGGAAGCGCTGGAGTCCACCGGCGAGACCGACGCCCTGGTGGTGATGGGCGGCTCGGTGCTCAACATCGGCGTGGTCGCCGCCTGCTTCGAGTTCGAGTTCATGGGCGGCTCCATGGGCTCGGTGGTCGGCGAGCGCTTCGTGCGCGGCGTCGAGACCGCCATCGAGCAGAAGGTGCCCTTCATCTGCTTCACCGCCACCGGCGGCGCCCGCATGCAGGAAGGCCTGCTGTCGCTGATGCAGATGGCCAAGACCAACGCGGCCCTCACCCGCCTGGCCAAGAAGGGCCTGCCGTACATCAGCGTGCTGACCGACCCGACCATGGGCGGCGTCTCGGCCGGCTTCGCCTTCGTGGGCGACGTGGTGATCGCCGAGCCCAAGGCGCTGATCGGCTTCGCCGGCCCGCGCGTGATCGAGTCCACCGTGCGGGTGAAGTTGCCGGCCGGCTTTCAGCGCGCCGAGTTCCTGCAGGAAAAGGGCGCGGTCGACTTCATCAGCGATCGCCGCGAACTGCGCAAGACCATCGCCAGCGTGCTGGCCATGCTCACGCGCCAGCCGGCCGACGCGGTCGGCTGATCACCCTTGGGCGCCCGGCCCACAGTGGCCGGGCCGTGGTGCGATTGCGACAATCGCCACGAACATGAGAAAAGTTCTCATTAGCAAGGCAGAATAGGGTTTTCACCAGTTCGCCAACAGCGCGCATCGGCGCGCTTTTTTGTGGCCGCTCGCCGGCCCCGCCTGCTCATGAGAAGACTGCTCCCTGTCGCCGCCGCCCTGGCGCTGCCGCTGCCCTGCGCCGTCCTGGCCCAGACCACCCTGGACACCGTGGACGTGCGCGCCGACCGCAGCAACGGCTTCGTCGCCAACACGGTGGAGGCGGGCACCTTCCGCGGCGGACAGCTGATGGACGTGCCGGCCACCGTGAATGCCGTCACCAGCGCCGTCATCGCACTGCAGGCGGCCGACAGCGTCTACGACGTGCTGCGCAACACCGCCGGCGTCACGCGCCAGCAGAACGGCGGCGACACCTTCGACCAGCTGGTGATCCGCGGCATCGGCGTCGAGAACCGTACCAACTACCGGCTCAACGGCTCGCTGGCCATCCCCAACATCTCCGAGATCCCGATGGAGAACAAGGAGCGGGTGGAGGTGCTCAAGGGCGCCTCGGCGCTCTACTACGGCTTCACCTCGCCGGCCGGCATCGTCAACTTCGTGACCAAACGGGCCGGCGCCACGCCGGTGACCAGCGTGGGCCTGAAGGTGGACGACCACGGCGGCGCGCAGGGCCTGGTGGACATCGGCCGGCGCTTCGGCGCGGACGATCAGTTCGGCGTGCGCATCAATGCCGCGGGCGGCAGCCTGGGCTCGGCCATCGGCGGCGTGGACGGCAACCGCCAGATGCAGTCGCTGGCCTTCGACTGGCGCGTGAACTCGCAGTTGACCCTCAAGGCCGACATCGAGCATTACCAGAAGCGCATCGTGGAGCAGGCCGGCATCGGCCGGCCGGCGGCGGTCAACGGGGTGATCACGCTGCCCGCGCTGCCCGACCCCACCCGCCTGCTCGGCCCCACCTGGACGCCCTTCGCCGCCGAGGTCACCAACCAGCAACTGCGCGCCGACTATTCGATCAACAGCGACTGGGCGCTGATGGTCGAGGCCGGTCGATCCGACGCCGAGCGCGACCGCGGGCTGGCGACCTTCAGCAACTACAACGTGACGACGGGCCGGGGCCGCATCACCGGCACCGTGCAGCACCTGGAGCAGACGTCGCAGCTGCTGCGCACCGAGCTGTTCGGCACCTTCCAGACGGGCAGTCTCCAGCACGAGCTGACCCTGGGCGTGGCACGGGCCGACAAGAGCCAGGCACCGCTCTACAACCGCAGCTACGGCAGCGCCAGCACGGTGCAGTACCTGTACGACCCGATCCCCATCGCGCCGCTGGCGCTCAGCAACCGCACGCTGGTGCCCACCAACGGCTTCCAGGACAGCAGCGACCTGGGCCTCTACGCGCTGGACCGCATCGTGATCTCGCCCGAGTGGCAACTGGTGGCCGGCGTGCGCCACACGCGCTACCAGAGCGTGCAGGGCGCCAGCACCACGCTGCCGGTGATCGCCTACGACGTCGACAAGACCTCGCCGCTGCTCGCGCTGACCTACAAGTTCACGCCGGAGCTGGCCGTCTACGGCTCCTATGCGCAGGGCGTGGAGGAAGGCGAGGCGGCGCCCGCCGGCACCACCAACCAGAACCAGCGGCTGGCCCCGGGCGTGAGCAAGCAGAAGGAGCTCGGCCTGCGCTGGCAGGCGCCGATGGGCACGATGTTCTCGGCCGCCCTGTTCGACATCGACCGCCCGGGCACCTACACCAACAGCGCCAACACCTTCGTGGGCGACGGCCGGCAGGTCTACCGCGGGCTGGAGCTGTCGGCCCAGGGCCAGATCACGAAGCAGCTGGCGTGGCAGGCCTCGGGCCAACTGCTGAACGCCGCCTTCCGCGACATCAACGCCCAGTACAACGGCAAGATGCCCGAGAACACGGCCCGCAGGACGGCCAGCCTGTTCCTGTCGTACGACATCGCCGGCGTGCCCGGGCTTTCGATCAACGGCGGCGCCTACTACACCGGTCGCCGTCCCATCGACGACCTGAACCAGGGCTTCATCGGCGGCTACACGCTGTTCGATGTGGGGGCGCGCTACGTGACGCAGCTGTTCGGCAGGCGCACCCAGTTCCAGCTGAATGTGGAGAACACCGGCGACAAGCGCTACTGGTCGGCCGCCGGTACGCGTCTGGCCGTCGGCACGCCGCGCACCGTGAAGGCCTTGATGAAGGTCGACCTGTGAGCGCGGTGAGAGGCTGACATGCGCTGGACCTGGCGCCAAGTCCTGTTCCGGCTGCACTGGCTGGCCGGTATCACGGCCGGCACGGTGCTGGCGGTCATCGGCAGCAGCGGCGCGCTGCTGGCCTACCGGGCGGAGATCGTCGAGGCGGTGAATCCGGCGCTGTTCCAGCGCCAGCCGCCCACGCCCGGCGCGGCCCCGCTCACCCCCGCCGCGCTGGTCGCCGCCGTGCAGGCGCGTGACCCGAAAGTGCAGGTGCAGACGCTCACCCTGCGCGAGCAGGCCGGCTGGCCCGTGCGCATCGGCTTCGCGCCGGCGCCCGGCCAGCGCCGTGGCGCCCAGCACTGGCTGGACCCGTGGACCGCCGAGCCGCTGCCCGAGCCGCGGGGCGACGAATTCTTCGAGACCGTCGAATCGCTGCACCGCTGGCTGCTGCTGCCACGCGACATCGGCAAGCCGGTGACGGGTGTGCTGGCGGCCTCGCTGTTGCTGCTGGCCCTCTCCGGCCTGGTGCTGCGCTGGCCGCAACGGGCGCTGGACTGGCGCGCCTGGCTGCGCGTGGACCTGCGCCTGCGCGGCCGCGCGCTGCTGTGGAACCTGCATGCGGTGGCAGGCACGCTGGCCCTGCTGTGCTACCTGGTGTCGGGGCTGACCGGCGTCTACTGGGGCTTCGACGCGGTGCGTGCGGCGGTGGACGGCGCCGTGGGCGAAGGACAGGCGGCGCGCATGCAGCGCAGCGGCGGCAACCCGGCCGGCCGGGCCATGGGTGCCGCTGGTGGCGCGGCGACCACGACGATCCCCACGCCCGCGCCTCCCCGCATCGCGCCCGATCTGGACCGGCTCTGGCAGGGCTTCCTGCGCGCATCGGACGGCAATTGGCAGCTGGTGACGCTGCGGCTGCCGGCACGGGCCAATCCGCGCGTCGAAGTCACCTACCTGCGCCGCGACGCCGAGCACGAGCGCGCCCGCAACCGGCTCTACCTGGACGCCGCCACCGGCGAGCCCATCGAGCATCGCCGCTATGCCGAACTGAGCGCGCCGGCGCGGCTGGTCAACAGCATCTATCCGCTGCACATGGGCAGCTTCTGGGGCCCGCTCGGCCGGGTGGTGATGGTGCTGGCCAGCGCCGGGCTCCTGCTCTTCGCCATCACCGGCTGGCTGCTGTACCTGCGCCGCCGACGCGAGGCGGCGGCGGCACGGCGGGCGCGGCGGGCTTCGCTGGCGGCGGCGGGTGGCAGCGCCACGCCCGAGGCCGGCGGCCTGCTGATCGCCTTCGCCACCCAGACGGGCCATGCCGAACGGCTCGCCTGGCAGACCGCGGCCGCCCTGGGCGCGGCTGGCGTGCCCGCCACCGTCCGGCCGCTGCAGGCGCTGGCCCCGGTTGATCTGTCCCACCACCCGCGCCTGCTGGTCGTGGCCAGCAGCTATGGCGACGGCGAGCCGCCCGACGCGGCCCGCGCCTTCGCCCGGCGGTTGAGCACGATGAGCGGGCCGCTGACGCCGGCGCCCGCCTTCGGCCTGCTGGCCCTGGGCAACCGCCAGTACGGCACCTTCTGCGGCTTCGGCCATGCGCTGGATGGCCATCTGCGCCGCCTGGGCGCACGGCCGCTGTTCCCCTTGGTGGAAATGGACGAGGCGGACGCCTCCGCCCTCGTGCGCTGGCGTGCCGAGGTGGGCGCGGCCTTCGGCGTCGTGCTGGACGAGGACGCAACGCTGGGCCCGGCCCTGGCCGCACCCCGCTGGCTGGAGGCCGAGTTGGGCCGGCGCACGCACCTGAATCCTGGGAGCGCCGGCTCGCCGCTGTTCGAGCTACAGATCGCCCTGCCCCCCGGTGCCCACTGGCAGCCAGGCGCGCTGGCGGAGATCGAAGCGCCCACGGCCGGCGAGCCGCCCCGGCGCTATTCCGTCGCCTCGATCCCGGACGACGGCGCCCTCAGCCTGCTGGTGCGCCAGCGCGTGCTGGACGACGGGCGCCTCGGCCTCATGTCCAGCTGGCTCACGGTGCAGACCCTGCCCGGCGCACCGCTGCGCCTGCGACTGCTCGACAACCCGGGCTTCCGGCTGATCGACGACGACCGCCCCTGCATCTTCATCGGCAACGGCTCGGGCTTTGCGGGCCTGCACGGACATCTGCGCGAGCGGGCGCGGCGCGGCCACGGGCGCAACTGGCTGATCTTCGGCGAGCGGCATCCGGACCACGATGCCTTCTTCGCCGACGACGTGCAGGCCTGGCAGGCCCGCGGCCTGCTCCCGCGGGTGGACTTGGCCTGGTCGCGCGTGGCGCCCACCGGCCGCCATGTGCAGGACGCCCTGAAGGATGCAGGCGACGCGTTGCGCCGCTGGGTGGATGACGGTGCCGTGCTCTATGTCTGCGGCAGCCTGGCGGGCATGGCGCAGGGCGTGGATGCCGCGTTGCGCGAGCTGCTTGGCGCCGCGGCAGTGGAGGCCCTGCTCATGGAAGGCCGGCTGCGCCGCGACGTCTACTGAGCGGCTTCAGGCGCAGTTGCCCGGCGCCTCGCGTCCTATGGGCTTCGGCGCCGGCTCCGTGCCTCAGCGCCCGATGCCGTAGATGCCCACCAGCAGATTGCCCAGCACCATCGCCACGATCTGCAGCAGCACGATGGCCACGAGCGGCGACAGGTCCACGCCGCCGATCAGCGGCACCACCCGGCGGATGGGCCGCACCAGCGGCTCGGCCAGGCGCTGCACCAGGTCATGCAGCACGGGGGATGCGCCGGGGATCCACGACAGCACCGCATAGACGATCAGCATCGCCGTCAGCCCCGACACCGCCAGCTGCAGCAACCCGAACAGCGACAGCAGCGGCAGCGCCACCGGCCGCAGCCCGCCGGCCAGCAGCATCAGCAGCAGGTACTTGAGCATGACGATCAACCAGGCCGCCACCAGGCTGGCGAGGTCCCAGCGGCCCGCCGCGGGCAGGATGCGGCGCAGGGGCAGCACGATCCAGTCGGTCAATGCAAAGACGAAACGCCCCAGCGGATTGCCGAAGGGCACGCGGTGCAGCTGCATGTACAGGCGCAGCAGGCAGGCGCCGCCCAGCAGGCCGGCGATGACGTCCAGCAGGAACGAAGGGATCTGGTAGAGCATCGTCAGGAAGAGAAAGACGCCGCAGGGGGCATGGAGGGAGTGCGATGATAGCCACGCACTTCTGCGCCCATCATGTCCGAAGCCAACGTCTTCCTGCCGCTTTTTCCCCTCGGAACCGTGCTCTTTCCGGGCGGGCTGCTGCCGCTGCGGATCTTCGAGCTGCGCTACCTGCAGATGATCGGCGAGTGCCACAAGGCCGGCACGCCCTTCGGCGTGGTCGGGCTGATGCGGGGCGCGGAGGTGCGCGCCGCCGGCGCTGCGCCCGAAGTCTTCGCGGACATGGGCACGCTGGCCACCATTCGTCACCTGGAGTCGCCCCAGTCCGGCCTGCTGGTCATCGAATGCGTGGGCACCGAGCGCTTCCGCATCCTGGAGCGCCGGCAGCAACCCAATGGCTTGTGGACGGCGCGCATCGAGAAGTTGCCGCCCGAAGCCCGCGTGCCCGTGCCGGACGACCTGCTCGGTGTGGCCGATGCGCTGCGCCAGTTCGCCGAGACCCTGCGCCAGCGCGGCGGGCCGCTGCCCCTGGCCGAGCCGCCGGACTACGACGACTGCGCCTGGGTGGCCAACCGCTGGTGCGAGCTGCTGCCCTTGCCCTCCGAGATGCGGCAGCGCCTGCTGGCCCTGGACAGTCCGCTGGTTCGCCTGGAGCTGGTGAGCGACCTGCTGGCGCAGACGCGCATCTCGGGCCAGCGCTGAGCGAACGGCGCGGACCGCATCCCCCCGTCATCACGCGGCGAGCACCCAGGCTGCGCCCAGGCAACGTTACTGCGGCGCGCGCACCGCGTTGCGCAGCGCGGCCCCGCTAAAATCGCCGGCCGCGCTGCACCGGGCCCACCGCCCGGCGACCCTGGCGCCCTTCCCCTGACAGCCGCCCTCCCCCCGGTCGCCCCCGCGCCCGGCGGCGGCCTCCAACTGCACGACGCCCTCCATGTCCGACCACACCACGCCGGCCGCTGCCGCCCCTTCCGTTGACGACAACCAGCTGATCGCCGAACGACGCGAGAAACTGAAGGCGCTGCGGGCCGGCCAGGCCGAGGGCCGCGGCGTCGCCTTCCCCAACGACTTCAAGCCCGCCGACCGCGCCGACGCCCTGCTCGCCGCCCACGGCGAGACGGCCGCCGAGACGCTCGAGGCCACGCCCGTGGCCGCCAGCGTGGGCGGTCGCATGATGCTCAAGCGCGTGATGGGCAAGGCCAGCTTCGCCACGCTGCAGGACGCCACCGGCCGCATCCAGCTCTACGTCACCCGCGACGCTCTGGGCGAAGAGGCTTACGCCGATTTCAAGAAGTGGGACCTGGGCGACATCGTCGGCGCCGAAGGCACGCTGATGAAGACCAAGACCGGCGAGCTGTCGATCAAGGTCAGCCGCCTGCGCCTGCTCACCAAGAGCCTGCGTCCGCTGCCCGACAAGTTCCACGGCATGAGCGACCAGGAGCAGAAGTACCGCCAGCGCTACGTCGACCTGATCACCGACGAGGCCGCCCGCACCCGCTTCGCCGCCCGCAGCAAGGCCGTGAGCGGCATCCGCGAGTTCATGGTGAGCCATGGCTTTCTGGAAGTGGAGACGCCGATGCTCCACCCCATTCCCGGCGGCGCCAATGCCAAGCCCTTCGTCACGCACCACAACGCGCTCGACCAGGAGATGTACCTGCGCATCGCGCCGGAGCTCTACCTCAAGCGCCTGATCGTGGGCGGCTTCGAGCGCGTGTTCGAGATCAACCGCAACTTCCGCAACGAAGGCATCTCGGTCCGGCACAACCCCGAGTTCACGATGATGGAGTTCTACGCGGCCTACTGGAACTACCGCGACCTGATGGACTTCACCGAAGCGCTGATCCGCGACGCCGCCACCAAGGCCGTCGGCACGCTGCAGCTCACTTATCAGGGCAAGCCGGTGGACCTGGCCGCGCCCTTCGAGCGCCTGACCATCCGCGAGGCCATCGTCAAGCACACCGAGGCCGGCGACAACGTGGACAGCCGCGACTGGCTGATCGCCGCGCTGCACCAACTGGGCATGAGCGAGGAGAAGGACCGCCTGGCCGGCCGCACCCTGGCCAGCCTGCAGGTGCTGTACTTCGAGGAAGTGGTCGAAGAGAAGCTCTGGAACCCCACCTTCATCATGGAGCACCCGACCGAGATCTCGCCGCTGGCCCGAGCCAACGACGAGCGGCCGGAGGTGACCGAGCGCTTCGAGCTCTACATCACCGGCCGCGAATTCGGCAACGGCTTCTCGGAGCTGAACGACGCCGAAGACCAGGCCGCCCGCTTCAACGCCCAGGTGGCCGCCAAGGACAGCGGCGACGACGAGGCGATGTACTTCGACCACGACTTCGTGCGCGCGCTGGAATACGGCATGCCCCCCACCGGCGGCTGCGGCATCGGCATCGACCGCTTCATGATGCTGTTGACGGATTCGCCCAGCATCCGCGACGTGATCCTGTTCCCTGCGCTGCGGCGCGAGGGCTGAACGCCTTCTCCTTCCGAAGGCCGGCGCGGCGGCCTGGCCGCGCTAGCGCTGCTGCACCTTCACCAGCTTCATCCGCCCGCCCGCACCGGCGTGGATGTCGACGGCCGCCTTGGGCACGCCCAGTTGCTTCGCCACCAGGCCGATCAGCTCGGCATTGGCCTTGCCGTCCACCGGGGGCGACTTGAGCTGGGCCAGCCAGGTGCCGTCCTCCTGTTGCACCAGCGTGCTGGCCCGGGCATTGGGCTTGACCTTCACCTGCAGCATGGTGGTTGCCATGGCAGCTCAGAAGGTGTGAATGAATCCGGCGTGACCGAGCGGGCTGCCAAAACGCGGCCAATCAAGGCGCAAAGCGCAGCCATAGCTTGGGCTATGGCGAGCATTTGCAACGCGGAGTGGGCGTGTTTTGGCAGAACGAGCGGGCATGGCGGGTTCGTTCACACCTTCTTTAGACCGTGGCGGGCAGCAGCGCGCGGGCGTGGCGATAGCCTGCATCGGCCATCAGCGCATCCCAGCCCAGGGCCTCGCCGCGCGGCAGCAGGGCACGGCGGCGGGCTTCGCGTTCGGGCGATGGCGCGAGTTCGCCGCGCGCACGCGCCTGCGCCATCGCGTCCAGGAATTCGTCCAGCACTGCGCCGCCCTCCAGGCTCTGGTTGCACAGCAGGGCCAGGTCGCAGCCAGCCTGCAGGGCCTGTAGCGCCGCCTGGGCCGGCGTCAACAGCCGGCCTTCGAGGTGGCGCGCGCCTTCCATGCTCAGGTCGTCGCTGATGACCGCTCCGGTGAAGCCCAGCCGCCCGCGCAGCACCTCCTGCAGCCATCGCCGCGAGAAGCCCGCCGGCCGCGCGTCGACCGCCGGATAGACGACGTGGGCCGGCATCACCGCCGCCAGGCTGGCGCTGAGCCAGTCATAGGGCGCGACATCGTCGGCCAGGAGGTCTTCCAGCCCGCGGGGGTCGACCGGCACGGCCACATGCGAGTCGGCCGCTGCGAAGCCGTGCCCAGGGAAATGCTTGCCGCAGTGGGCCATGCCAGCATCGCGCAGGCCGTGCATCACCGCCCGGGCGAGCGCTGCGACGACGGCCGGGTCGCGGTGGAAGCTGCGGTTGCCGATGACGGCGCTGCGCGAGGCCGGCGCCTCGCCCGCCGCCGCATCGGCGTGGTCCAGGTCCAGCACTGGCGCGAAGGAAAAGCCGATGCCGCAGGCGCGCAGCTCCGCCGCAAGCACCTGGCCGAGTGCGGCAGCGGCGTTCAACGCGCGCTGCGGGCCGTCGCCGCCCGACTGCCACAGCGCGCCCAGCGCACGCATGGACGGCAGCACCGTGAAGCCGTCCGTGCGGAAGCGCTGCACGCGGCCGCCTTCATGGTCCACGGCGATCAGCAGGTCGGGCCGCAGCGCCCGGATCTCGGCCGAGAGCGCCGTGATCTGCGCCCGGCTCTCGAAATTGCGGCTGAAGTAGATGCAGCCGCCCACGAGCGGGTGCTGCAGACGGCGCCGGTCGTCGGCCGTGAGGGTGGTGCCGGCGACGTCGATGATGAGCGGGGAATCGGTCATGGGGTCTGCTTCTCGACCACCACGAAGCTGGCCGCGTAGTCGGCCTCATCGGTGACGGTCACATGCGCGCTCAGGCCCTGGGCCTCGAACCAGCTTTTGAGCGGGTCGTGCAGCGCGATGTAGGGCTTGCCGCTGCGGTCGTTGAGGACCTCGCACAGCTTCCAGCTCATGGGCATGCGCATGCCCAGCCCGATGGCCTTGCTGAAGGCCTCCTTGGCCGAGAAACGGGTGGCGAGGTAGCGCATGCCGCGCGCGGGCCAGCGGCTGCTGCGCTGGCGCCAGATGGCGAGTTCGGCATCGCCGAGCACACGCTCGGCGAAACGGTCGCCCTGGCGGCCGACCGTGGCCTCGATGCGGCGGATGTCGCAGAGGTCGGTGCCGATGCCGTGGATCACGATGCCGCGGCCTCGATGCAGGCCAGGTAGGCGCGCGTGGTGGCGGCGTAGCCGGCTTCGAGCGCATCGGCGACGAAGGCATGACCGATGGAGACCTCCTTGACCTGCGGCACGGCGCGCAGGAAGTCGGCGAGGTTGTCCTGGCTCAGGTCGTGGCCGGCGTTCACGTCGAGGCCGACCGCCTGCGCGGCCTGGGCAGCGGCGGCGTAACGGGCCAGCACGGCGTCGGCATCGGGCCGGCCGCGGGAGGCGGCATAGCCTTCGGTGTAGAGCTCGACCCGGTCGGCACCGACGGCACGGGCGGCGGCCATCATCTCGGGCGCCGGGTCCATGAACAGGCTCACGCGCACACCCAGGGCCTTCGCCTCGGCGATCAGCGGGCGCAGGCGCTCGGCGTCCTGCGGGAAGGTCCAGCCATGGTCGCTGGTGAACTGGTCCTCGCTGTCGGGCACGAAGGTGGCCTGGTGCGGGCGCAGCTCACGCACGAAGTCCATCAGGTTGTGGAAGGGATTGCCTTCGATGTTGAACTCCACGCCCGGCCAGTCCTGCTTCAGCAGCGCGTGCAGTTCGTGCACGTCGTCGGCGCGGATGTGGCGGGCGTCCGGCCGCGGATGCACGGTGATGCCGTGCGCCCCAGCCTGCAGGCACAGCGTGGCCGCGCGGGTGACGCTGGGAATGCCCAGGTGGCGGGTGTTGCGCAGCAGCGCGACCTTGTTGACGTTGACGGACAGTGCCGTGCGGGAGGAAGTGGCGGTGTTCACGGATGGACCTTCGGCTTGGACTGTGAGGCACGCGCTGCGGCCGGTGGCCGGACGCGCCTCACAGATCCTGCAGGTCGCGCATCATCTGCCGGGTGCGCAGCTGGGCGACGCCGCAATGGTAGTGGAGCAGTTGGCGCAGCTGGCTGCGCAACGCGCCGCTGGCGCCGGGCGACAGTTCGGCCACGGTGCGCAGCGTGCGGGTGAAGGGGGCATGGTCGGCGAGTGCACGCTGCAGCGACTGCCAGCCTTCGGCGCCGATGGACGCGGGCTCGTCCTCGCCGGCCTCGCGCAGGCCGGTTTCAGGCAGCAGCAGGTAGCGGCCGCCCGGGGCGAGCGGCGCCAGCGTAGAGGTCTGCGCGTCCAGGTCGGGCAGGAAGCCGATCTCGCGCAGCAGCAGCAGCTCGAAGGCCCGCAGGGCCGAGGCCTGCACCGCCTGCTGCGAGGCCGGGTCCTGCGGCGTGCCCAGCACCTGCACCACGGCCGCATAGGCGTCGAACAGGGCCGCGTGCGCATCCTCGCGCGCCAGCAGGCGCAGCAGCAACTCGTTGAGGTAGTAGCCCGACATCAGCGCGTCGCCGGTGGGCATGACATGGCCGCCCATCCATTCGGCGGACTTGAGCGTGCGCACCTCGGCATCGCCGCCGAAGGCCAGCTGCAGCGGCTGCAGCGGCAGCAGCACCGGCCGGAAGTTGGAGCTCGGCCGCTTCGCCCCCTTGGCCACCAGCGCGATGCGCCCGTGGTGGCGGGTGAACACCTCCAGGATCAGGCTGGACTCGCTCCAGTCGTAGCGGTGCAGCACGAAGGCGGGTTCATGTGCGACCCGGCGGCTGGTCGCCACGTCACTCGTAGCCGAAGCTTTTCACGCGGGCCTCGTCGTCGGCCCAGCCGGAGCGCACCTTCACCCACAGCTCGATGAACACCTTGGCGTCCATCAGCTTCTCCAGCTCCTGGCGCGTCTCCATGCCGATGCGCTTGATGCGCTCGCCCTTGTCGCCGATCACCATGGCCTTGTGGCCGTCGCGCTCCACCACGATGGTGGCGGCGATCTTGACGAGGCGCTTGTGGCCCTTCTTCTGCGGCGGCTCTTCCTCGAACTTGTCGACGACCACGGTGGAGGTGTAGGGCAGCTCGTCGCCGGTCAGGCGGAAGAGCTTTTCGCGCACCGTCTCGCCGGCCAGGAATTTCTCGCTGCGGTCGGTCAGCTCCTCGGCGTCGTACCACCAGTTCTGCTCGGGCAGGTACTTGGCGCAGATGGCGAACAGGCGCTCGATGTCCTTGGCATTCTTGGCCGACATGGGCACGAACTCGGCGAAGCGGTCCTGCGCCTCGCCGCCGTGCTCGCGCTGCATCTGCTGCAGCCACGGGGCCAGGTCGGCGCGGCGCAGCACGGTGTCGAGCTTGTTGGCGATCAGCAGCACGGGGATGTTGCGGTCGAGCAGGCCCAGCACCTTGGCGTCCGCCGACGTGAAACGGCCGGCCTCGACCACGAACAGGATCAGGTCCACATCGGCCACCGCGCCGAGCACCGTCTTGTTGAGCGAGCGGTTGAGCGCATTGGCATGGCGCGTCTGGAAGCCGGGCGTGTCGACGAACACGAACTGCGTGCCGCCCGGGCCCTCGGCATCGGCCACCGTACGAATGCCGGTGATGCGGTGGCGCGTGGTCTGGGCCTTGCGCGAGGTGATGCTGATCTTCTGGCCCACCAGCGCATTCATCAGCGTGGACTTGCCGACGTTGGGCTTGCCGACGATGGCCACCAACCCGCAACGCTGGCCCGGGATGGGCTCGGCCTGCACGCCGGCGGGCATCGCCGGCATGGGCGGCATGTGGTCGGGCACGGGATCGTGGTCGGGTTCGGAAGGAAGGTCGGGAAGGTCGTTGTGGTCGTTCATGACAGCAAGGGGGAGGTTCAGCGGCCGCGGGTCTTCAGGCGCTGCAGCATGGTGGCGGCCGCCGCCTGCTCGCCGGCCCGTCGGGAGCCGCCGCTGCCGCGCTCGACCAGGCCCAGTTCCGGCACCTCGCACTCGACCTCGAAGGTCTGCTTGTGCGCGGCGCCCAGGGTACCGACGACGCGGTAGGCCGGCAGTTTCATTTTGTGGCCCTGCAGCCATTCCTGCAGTTCGGTCTTGGGGTCCTTGGAGGCGGCGCTCATCTGCGGGTCGATGTCGACGCCCGCATAGAGCCGCTGGACCAGCGCCTGTGCCGGGCCGAAGCCGGCGTCCAGGTAGACGGCGCCGATCAGCGCCTCGACCGCATCGGCCAGGATCGACGGCCGGGCCGCACCGCCCGAGCGGGCCTCGCCCTCGCCCAGCCGCAGCAGGCCGGGCAGTTGCAGGCGTTGCGCGATGCCGTGCAGGGTGTCCTGCTTCACGAGGTTCGCGCGCACGCGCGACAGGTCACCCTCGGCCTGGCGGGCCAGTCGGGTGTAGAGCAGATGCGAGATGGCCAGGCCCAGCACCGAATCGCCCAGGAATTCCAGGCGCTCGTTGTGCTCGGCCGAATAGCTGCGGTGCGTGAGCGCCCGCTGCAGCAGGCGCTCGTCGGAGAAGGCATGCCCCAGGCGCGCCTGGAGCGCCGCCAGGCTGCTCGGATTCACGTGAAGACTTCCCTGTCGTTGTGGTGCCGCAGCCTGCTGGAACCCGGAGGGGCTCTCAGTCGGTGCGGCCGGAGTATTTCATCAGCAGCCAGGCCGGTCCGACCAGATGGATCTGCTTCTCGTAGGCAAAGGAGACCACCACCTTGTCGCCCACCTTCTGCACCTCCAGGTCCTTGCCCGAGATGGCGGTGAAGTCGTCGATGGCCTGGCCCCGGTCGAACAGCGAGCGGACCTCGGGCACGGTGGTGCCGGCCTTGGCCCGCTCCGCCGCCTTCATGATGGCCTGGTACTCGATCAGCGTGGGCACCAGCTGGGCGGCGACCACGCCAACACAGCCCAGCACGACCACGACGAACAACAGCCCGATGAACGAAATGCCCCGCTGACGGGTTCTGCCTTCGCCTGCCCTCATGAACTTCACTCCTTCGCCGGGATGACCCGCCCTCGTTGCCCGCCGCCACGCTGCGGCGCCTGATCAGTGGAATGGCCCGATCCGCTTGAGGTTGCCGAAGTTCATCCAGACGAAGAAGGCACGGCCCACGACGTTCTGGTCCGGCACGAAACCCCAATAGCGCGAATCGAGGGAGTTGTCGCGGTTGTCGCCCATCATGAAGTAATGACCGGCGGGCACTTTGCAAACAAACCCTTCAACACTGTAACGACAATTTTCACGGTTGGGGAAGGCCATGATCTCGGCGTCCGACAGGCCCGCACGGCGGCTGTCGTCGTTGAGGATCCGGTGCTCGACGGCGCCCAGCTTCTCGGAGTACTGCTTCGAGTAGCGCATCGTGTCTTCGTCGAAGTAGTCGGGCAGCGGGTCCTTGCTCACGGGCTGGCCGTTGATGGTCAGCCGCTTGTTCTGGTAGGACACCTCGTCGCCCGGCACGCCGACGACGCGCTTGATGTAGTCCATCGATGGCTGCGGCGGATAGCGGAACACGACCACGTCGCCCCGGGCCAGCGGCGTGCCCTCGGTGAGCTTGGTGCCCAGCACCGGCAGGCGCAGACCGTAGGTGAACTTGTTGACGAGGATGAGGTCACCGGTCAGCAGCGTCGGCATCATCGAGCCGGACGGGATCTTGAAGGGCTCCGCCACGAAGGAACGCAGCAGGAACACGACCAGGATCACCGGGAACAGCCCGGCCGTCCAGTCCAGCCACCAGGGCTGGGCCAGCAGCCGTTCGCGGGTCTTGCCGCCGTCGTCGGTATCGAGCCGGTCGATGCCCTGGCGTGCGAGTTCCTCGCGGCGCTGGGCCTGCGTGGCCTCGAAGGCCTGCGCCGCCTGGCGGCGGCGCGGCAGGAAGACCAGCCGCTCGGCCAGCCAGTACAGGCCGGTGACGACGGTGGCCAGGAACAGCAGCAGGGCGAAGTTGCCCTCCACCGCGCCGACGTACCAGGCGCCGATGTAGCCGGCGAACGCGGCGAGGATCAGGGAGGTGAGGATGGGCATCGCTTGGAATTGTTCTGGGAGAAGCTGAGTGGCGGCGGACCGGCGGGTCCGCTCAGTCCTCGACCTGCAGGATGGCGAGGAAGGCTTCCTGCGGCACCTCGACCGAGCCGATCTGCTTCATGCGCTTCTTGCCGGCCTTCTGCTTCTCGAGCAGCTTGCGCTTGCGCGTGATGTCGCCGCCGTAACATTTTGCCAGCACGTTCTTGCGCATCGCCTTGACCGTCTCGCGGGCGATGATGTTGGCGCCGATGGCCGCCTGGATGGCCACGTCGAACATCTGGCGGCTGATGATCTCGCGCATCTTGGCCACCACCGCGCGACCGCGGTACTGCGACTGGCTGCGGTGCACGATGATGGACAGCGCGTCCACCTTGTCGCCGTTGAGCAGGATGTCGACCTTGACCACGTCCGAGGCACGGTACTCCTTGAACTCGTAGTCCATGGAGGCATAGCCCCGGCTCACCGACTTCAGCTTGTCGAAGAAGTCCAGCACGATCTCGCCCAGCGGCATCTCGTAGGTGAGCATCACCTGGCGGCCGTGGTAGGCCATGTTGATCTGCACGCCGCGCTTCTGGTTGGCCAGCGTCATCACCGGGCCCACGTACTCCTGCGGCATGTACAGGTGGACCGTCACGATGGGCTCGCGGATCTCGGCCATGCGGCCGATGTCGGGCATCTTGGAGGGGTTCTCCACCATGATGACCTCGCCGTCGCTCTTGAGCACCTCGTACACCACGCTCGGCGCGGTGGTGATCAAGTCCTGGTCGAACTCGCGTTCCAGACGCTCCTGCACGATCTCCATGTGCAGCAGGCCCAGGAAGCCGCAGCGGAAGCCGAAGCCCAGCGCCTGCGACACCTCGGGCTCGAAGTGCAGCGAGGCGTCGTTCAGCTTGAGCTTTTCGAGCGCGTCGCGCAGCTGGTCGTATTCGCTCGCCTCGGTCGGGTACAGGCCCGCGAACACCTGCGGCTGGATCTCCTTGAAGCCCGGCAGCGGCTCGGTGGCCGTGAACGCCGCGCCACCCGAGCCCTGCTTGATCAGCGTGACCGTGTCGCCCACCTTGGCGGCCTGCAGCTCCTTGATGCCGGCGATGATGTAGCCCACCTCGCCCGCCTCCAGGCTGTTGCGCGGCTCGTTGGCCGGCGTGAACACACCCAGGTTGTCGGCGTTGTAGGTAGCACCGGTGGCCATCAGCTTGATGCGCTCGCCCTTGGCCAGGCGGCCATCGACCACGCGCACCAGCATCACCACGCCCACGTAGGCGTCGAACCAGCTGTCGATGATCATGGCGCGCAACGCGCCATCCGGGTTGCCGCGCGGCGCAGGAATGCGGGCAACGACCGCCTCCAGGATCTCGTCCACGCCCATGCCGGTCTTGGCCGAGCATGGAATCGCATCGCCGGCATCGATGCCGATCACGTCCTCGATCTCTTCCTTCGCGCGGTCAGGATCGGCCTGCGGCAGATCCATCTTGTTGAGCACGGGCAGCACCTCGACGCCAAGGTCCAGCGCCGTGTAGCAGTTGGCCACCGTCTGCGCTTCCACACCCTGCGAGGCATCGACCACGAGCAGCGCGCCTTCGCAGGCGGACAGCGAACGCGAGACCTCGTACGAGAAGTCGACGTGGCCCGGCGTATCGATGAGGTTGAGGTTGTAGACCTGCCCGTCCTTGG
Organism: Pseudacidovorax sp. NFM-22; assembly: GCF_021401245.1. GTDB lineage: Bacteria > Pseudomonadota > Gammaproteobacteria > Burkholderiales > Burkholderiaceae_C > Xenophilus. The sequence continues at coordinate 135,181 of NZ_JACBFY010000006.1, read as the reverse complement.
CCTTGTAGTGCAGCGCCGCGGTCTGCGCCTTGATGGTTATCCCACGCTCCTTCTCGATGTCCATGGAGTCGAGCACCTGCGCTTCCATCTCGCGCTCGGCCAGGCCGCCGCAACGCTGGATCAGGCGGTCCGCCAGCGTGGACTTGCCGTGGTCGATGTGCGCAATGATCGAGAAGTTTCTGATGTGGTTCATCAACGAGAAGACTTAAGTCTTTGAATTTGCTGGTGCAGCAGGGCGACGCGCACAAGAAAAAAGGGCGCGTCCTCGGCAGACGCGCCCTGAACCAACAAGCAATGGCAACTGCAGTAGTTGGAACTTCATTGTAGGCAAAACGGGGGGCGCGTACAGGCCGGCGGACGCCGGGGAAGCCTCGTTGCAGGTCAGCAACAGGAATTTATCAACACCTTATTCACAGCCGTTGTGGGCTGTTTTCTGGACAACTTGTGGGCGATCTGTGGACCGACGGTGCATCGCGACCTTGAATCCCGCATCGTGAACAAGCGATGGGCGCTTATGAAGCAAAACCGCACTGAGGCGGCCGCATTCTACCGAAATGGTTGTTAGCGCCTGGGATCCCGACAACGCGATGCGCCCTATCAGCCTCCACCGGGTGTTCGCAAATTTTTATCCGAGAGGCTCGGTCAAGGCCGCCCCACGAAGCCCGAATGGCCTCAAAAACCAAGTCATGGATGGGGCCACTCGGAATCCGCCCACGGCACTCATGAGGGACCCCGACACCGTCCTCGGCGCTCAGCGGGTGGGGCGGATCAACGCGTACTGGGCCCAATCCCCACGCCGGAAAAGCACGCTGACGGCCTTGTTCCGGTCCATCTTGGCCAGTGCGGCGTCGAATTCCTTGAGGCTGGCCACTTCCACATTGCCCACCGACAGGATGATGTCGCCCTCGCGCAGGCCTGCGCGGGCCGCCGCGTCGGTGGCGGATTCGACCCGGACGCCGCCGCGCAGCTTGAGATCGCGCCGCTGGGCCTCGGTGAGTTCGGCCACCGCCAACCCGAGCGACTTCGCAGCCGCCGAAACGGATGGCTTCGGCTCCTCCTTGCCAGCGGCGGGCTTTCGGGTGGGTTGGTCGGCTTCCAGTTCAGCGACCGTGATCGACAGGTCGCGCGTCCCACCCCGGCGGAACACGGTCACCGTCGTCTTGGTGCCCGGCTTGGTATTGCCGACCATGCGCGGCAGGTCGCTCGGTCGCTCGATGTCCCGGCCGTCGTACTTCAGGATGACGTCGCCGGGCTCGATGCCGGCCTTGTCGCCCGGCGAGCCGCTTTCCACGCCGCGCACCAGCGCGCCCTGCGCTTTGGGCAGGCCGATGGATTCCGCCACATCCTTGCTCACCTGGTCGATCTGCACGCCGATGCGCCCGCGGGAGACGCGGCCCGTCGCACGCAGCTGGTCGCTGACGCGGATCGCCTCGTCGATCGGGATCGAGAAGGAAATGCCCATGAAGCCGCCGGAGCGCGAATAGATCTGGCTGTTGATGCCCACGACCTCGCCGCGCATGTTGATCAGCGGTCCGCCCGAGTTGCCCGGGTTGATGGCCACGTCGGTCTGGATGAAGGGCAGGTATTCGCCGGTGTCGCGCTGCTTGGCGCTGACGATGCCCGCCGTCACGGTGTTCTCCAGACCGAAGGGCGAGCCGATGGCCATCACCCATTCGCCCACGCGCAGGCGGGAGATGTCGCCCACCTTCACCGCGGGCAGGCCCGTGGCATCGATCTTGACCACGGCCACATCGGTGCGCTTGTCCGCGCCGACGATGCGCGCCTTGAACTCGCGCTTGTCGGTGAGCGTGACGATCACTTCGGAGGCGTCCTCGACCACGTGCGCATTGGTCATCACATAGCCATCCGAGGTGAGGATGAAGCCCGAGCCGACGCCGCGGGGTCGCTCTTCCTCCTGGGGCTGCTGCTGGGGCCGGTTCTGCCGTGGCGCATTGGGCAGCGGCTGGCCGAAGAAACGGCGGAAGAACTCCTGCATCTCCTCGTCCATCTCCCCCGAACCGCGGCGCGTGACCCGCTCCACGGTGCGGATGTTGACCACCGACGGACCGACCTGATCGACCAGGTCGGTGAAGTCGGGCAGTGTGCGGGTGGCCTGTGCCGCCTGGGCCACGGCCGGCTGCATCGGCACCAGCAGCGTCAATCCGGACAGGGCGGCGAAGGCCAGCGCCGGAACGCGGCGAGCCAGGGCGGAAGAAGACATGAAACGGTCTCTGTTCGTCATCCTCGGACTTCTTTCAACAACAGGGAGAGCAAGGGAGCGGGCACCACGATAGCCGCTGGGCCGCCCCTCTCGGGAGATGCCCTTGAGAAGGCCCAGGCGGCGAAAGGTTCAGCGGGTGCGCGCGAGCGCGCGGGCGAAGGCGTCCAGGGTGCGCATCGGCACCTCGCCCACGGCAGTGAGCCACCAGTCGCCCGCCGCGTCGGGGAGCTTGCGCGAGAGGGTGTAGGTGGCGCCCTGGGCCTGGGCCCCCTCCTGGCGCGGCTGGTCGCCATACGGCTCCAGGAACAGCGACACCGTGGCCAGCCCGTCGGAGAAGGTCCACTGCAGGATGCGCTTGCGGGGACCGAAGAAGAAGCGCGGCTCGCCGATGGGACGCAGGTAGCTGCTCACCGGCTTGAAACCGGGGACGGGCTGCGACAGCGTCCAGCCCTCGGCGTCGACATTGACGGACTCGAGCCTGGAGCGCTCGGTCTTCCAGCCCTGGGTGTTGTCCATCATCTCGGCCAGGGCCGGCACGGGCATGGGCTCCTCGAACTGAAGTTCCGAGAACGCCGACTGCTCCACCACGGCGCCGCGCACATCCAGGGTCTGCAGCTTCAGCACCAGACCCGAGCGTCGCTCGCACCACACGCGGTAACCGAAACGCATCGCGTCGCGGGCGACGATCTGGACCACGTCGGCCTCGATGCCGGCCACGCGGCCCCGCCCGAGCGGACGGGCGTCGTAGAACTCGGTGATGGAGCCCTCGGTCGCCCCCAGGAGATTGGGGAAGACGTCGAGGTTCTCGCGCTGCTCGGTCTTGACCAGCCGCTGGTCCGGCAGGAAGGTACGGACCAGCTCGTTGCGGCGGAAGGTGGACCGCTGAGGCCCCGACAGCGTCTCCACACGCTCGATGCACACCGGGCCGTCGCAGGCGTGCCAGATGCGCGCACTCGACAACGCGCCGGCGCCGGTCGAGACCACGAAGGTGCCCACGTATTCGGTGGTGCGCGCCGCCTCGTGCATGCGGCGCAGCCAGTCGATCGCACCCGAGCCGGTCGGCGCCTGGACGGGCGGCAAGGTGGTCGTCGAAGGCGAGGCATTGCCCGGAGGCGGTGCCGCCTGCGCGCCTGCTGGCGCAGCAGCCAATACCAGCAAGGCAGCAGGAACGGTCGCGACCAGTCGGCGGCGCGAGGCGGGAGAAACGGGCATCGGCAGTGGAATGGCGATCCGGTCGGTCAGCGGGAAGGGGCTTCGAAGGTGGCGTTGCGCAGAAAGCCCGAGGGCATCTGGGAGGCGCCGCCGGCCTCCTGGTGGGCTTCGAGCAACTCGTCGAGCCGCGGGTCGCGCAGCATCACCTCGGGGCGGTTGCCCACCTGGACGAGGCTCTGCTGCTGCGCGGGCGCCGGACTGACGGACGCCAGCGTCGGCGCACCGGCATCCTGCCTCGCCATCTGGGCACCGCCGGAGGTGGCGCCACCCGACACGAAGCTCCAGCCGACTGCCGCCGCCACGGCCACCGAGGCCACACCGGCCACCAGGCGCCACCGGAACACCGGTTCGTTGGCCGCCTCCGCGCGACGGCTCCATTCGAGCGGCGGTTGCACCACTTCGATGGGCCGCAGCACCGGCGGCTCCTGGGCCATGCGCTGACGCAGCTTGTCGAGGAAGGCATCGCTGTCGGTGCAGGCGGTGTGCCGTCCGGTGCGCAGCGCCTCGCCCACGAGGTGGTACATCTGCCAGGAGTCACGCAGTGCGCCGTCGCCGACCACCTGTTGCACGGCCTGCGCCATTTCGTCCGCCGGCATCTCGCCGTCCATCAGCGCCGATACCCGTTCAAGGGTCTGGGTCCTAAGCTCGTTCATGGGGTTCACCTGATCACCAACGTTTGCCCGACTGGTTCTCCAGCAGGGGTTTCACTCGCGCAGAAATCGCCTCGCGGGCCCGGAAGATGCGCGAGCGGACGGTGCCGATCGGGCAATTCATCGCTTCGGCGATTTCCTCGTAGCTCAACCCCTCGATCTCACGCAAGGTCACGGCCTGGCGCAATTCGGCCGGCAGCGCCTCCATGGCGGCATTCACCGCCGCAGCCACTTCATTGGCCGCGAGCACGGATTCAGGGGTTTCGTCGCTGATTGGTTCGTTTCCGCCGCGGTAAGTTTCATCGTCGTCGTCACTGCTGCGCAGCGCCGCTTCGGACACCGTCGGGTCGCGTTTCATGTCCACCAGCGCCTTCTTGGCGGTGTTCACCGCAATCCGGTACAGCCAGGTGTAGAACTGCGCGTCGCCACGGAACTGGTGCAGCGCACGATAGGCCCGGATGAAGGTTTCCTGCGCGATGTCTTCGATCAGGTCCACATCGCGCACCATCCGGCCGATCAGGCGCTCGATCCTTCGCTGGTACTTGATCACCAGGAGTTCGAAGGCCTTGGCGTCGCCGGCCAGGGTGCGCTGGACCAGCAGAAGATCAGCCTCGCCCGGATTGGCAGGCGGTGGCGGCAGCGGAGCGCTCGTCATGCCGGCGCCCCCTGGGAACGGCGCCCTTCGGCGGGCACACCATCGAAAGCAGCCCGGCGCAGAGCCCGCCACCGCAGGGGATCGGCGTCCCGATCCAGCCACATCCAGTGGGTGCGGCCGTCGGTCATCACGCACCGCACCAGCATCAGCGTGCCGAGGTCCATGACCACGGCCAGCGCGCCGCCCGCCTGCGGGTGCAGGCCGCGAAGGTCGGTCATCGACCACTCGCCACCGGTCCAATGCAACATGCCCCGGCCAGCGGTCCGGCTCGCATCCCGCGCCAGTGCCACGCCCGCCACTGCAGCCAGGATCATCGCGACAGTCGCCGCATCGAAGGCGGCGAAATGGAAGCCCCAACCCAAGGCGCAGAGGCCTCCGATGCCCGCGACGGCCCCATGCAGGGCTGCCGCGCGGCGGGAGGCCCCGACCGGAAAACTCACCGCCGGGGCGTGGTGCATGGGAAATTCAGAGGGGCGAAAAGCGACGGGATAAACGCCAAGGGAACGCGTCAGACCCGCTTGAACACCAGCGTGCCGTTGGTGCCGCCGAAGCCGAAGTTGTTCTTCACGGCCACGTCGATCTTCATGTCCCGCGCCGTATTGGCGCAGTAGTCCAGGTCGCATTCCGGATCCTGGTTGAAGATGTTGATGGTCGGTGGACTCTTCTGCTCGTGCACCGCCAGCACCGTGAACACCGACTCGATGCCCCCGGCGCCGCCCAGCAGGTGGCCCGTCATGGACTTGGTGGAGTTCACCACCATGTTCCGGGCGTGGTCGCCGAAAGCCAGCTTGATGGCGTTGGTTTCGTTCAGGTCGCCCAGCGGCGTGGACGTGCCATGCGCATTCAGGTAGTCGACCTGGTCGGCGTTGATGCCGGCGTTGCGCAGGGCAGCCTGCATGCTGCGGCGCGGACCGTCCACGCTGGGCGCAGTCATGTGGTATGCGTCGGCGCTCATGCCGAAGCCCACGAGCTCGGCATAGATCCTGGCGCCACGGGCCTTGGCATGCTCGTACTCCTCGAGCACCAGCACGCCGGCCCCCTCGCCCAGGACGAAGCCGTCGCGGTCCTTGTCCCACGGCCGCGACGCGGTGGCCGGGTCGTCATTGCGCGTGGACAGCGCACGCGCCGCCGCGAAGCCGCCGATGCCCAGGGGCGAGACGGTGGATTCGGCACCACCAGCCACCATCACGTCCGCATCGCCGGCCTGGATCAGGCGCGCCGACAGGCCGATGGCATGCAGGCCCGTGGTGCAGGCGGTGACCACCGCGATGTTCGGGCCCGTGAAGCCGTACTTGATCGACAGGTGGCCCGAGATCATGTTGATGATCGAAGCCGGCACGAAGAAGGGCGAGATGCGGCGCGGACCCCGGTTGGTCAGCTCGGCATGCGTCTCCTCGATCATCGGCAGGCCGCCGATGCCGGAACCGATGTTGCAGCCGATGCGCTCGGCCAACTCGGGCGACAGGGCATCGCCCGTGGGCAGGCCGCTGTCCTGCACCGCCTGGATCGAGGCGGCAAGTCCGAGATGGATGAAGCGGTCCATGTGACGCGCTTCCTTCTCGGAAATGTATTGGGTGATGTCGAAACCCTTGACCTGGCCCGCAAAGCGGCACGCCAGGTTGCTGGCATCGAAGCTGGTGACGGTGCTGATCCCCGACTGGCCCGCCACGAGATTGGCCCAGCTCTCGGCCACAGTGTTTCCGACGGGGGAGATGCAACCGAGCCCGGTGACGACGACGCGGCGTTGAGTCATGCCGGCGAACCTTTCTGCAATGGTGGGTCTCCCAGACCTGGGGCGCCGTGCGCCTGGAGCGTCAATGAAAGGACGGTTCCGGGAGGAAATGAAGCCGAAGGCCCGCGAAACGGGAGAGGAGGGAGCCTCGCAGAGCGCCGGTCGTGCAGCGCAGCGGGCAAACGGCTTGGATCTTGGCCGATCAGGCCTTCTGGTTCTTGACGGCGTAGTCGATGGCGTTCTGCACCGTGGTGATCTTCTCGGCGTCTTCGTCCGGGATCTCGATGCCGAATTCGTCTTCCAGCGCCATCACGAGTTCGACCGTGTCCAGCGAGTCGGCGCCCAGGTCGGCCACGAAAGCCTTTTCGTTGGTCACTTGCGACTCTTCCACGCCGAGTTGCTCGGCGATGATTTTCTTGACACGTGCTTCGATATCGCTCATTTAGGTTCCCTCTGAGGGTGGTAAAGAATCAAGGATTTTAGCCGGGCCGCTCCGGGCGAAGTCCCGGCAAGGGCCTACGGCTGCTCGGAGAAGCCACTGTCCAGCCCCTCGCGCAGATTCGTCCGACAAGCGGCTGCGCGGTGTCGAGTGGATTACATGTACATGCCGCCGTTGACGTGCAGCTCCTGGCCCGTCACATAGCCGGCCTGCGGCGATGCGAGGTAAGCCACGGCGTGGGCCACATCGGCCGGCTTGCCCAGATGGCCCAGCGGGATCTGCGTCAGCAGCGCCTGCTGCTGCGCCTCGGGCAGGCTGGCGGTCATGTCGGTCTCGATGAAGCCGGGCGCCACGCAGTTGACGGTGATCGCGCGACTGCCCAGCTCGCGGGCCAGGGCGCGCGTCATACCCGCCACGCCGGCCTTGGCGGCCGCGTAGTTCGCCTGCCCTGGGTTGCCCGAGGCGCCCACCACACTGGTGATGCTGATGATGCGGCCGTAGCGCTGCTTCATCATCGGCCGGATCACGGCACGCGAGAGGCGGAAGACGGCCTTCAGGTTGGTGTCGATGACAGCGTCCCAGTCCTCGTCCTTCAGCCGCATGGCGAGCATGTCGCGCGTGATGCCGGCGTTGTTGACCAGCACGTGCAGGCCGCCGTGGGCCTTGACGATGCCGTCGATCATGGCCTCGACGGCCGGGCCGTCGGTCACATTCAGCACCTGGCCTTCACCGCCGTGGGGCGACAGCGCCGCGCCGATCTTGGCGGCGCCGTCGCTGCCCGTGCCGGTGCCGATGACCTTGTAGCCACGCTGGGCCAGTTCGAGCGCGATGGCCGCGCCGATGCCGCGCGTGGCGCCGGTGACGAGGGCGACCTGGCCCTGGATGGCGGGAGTGTTCATGCGTGTGTGCTCAGGGAGGAAGGACGGAACGCTCAGGCGACGAGTTGCTTGGCTTCGCCGAGCGATGCCGGATCCTGGATGAAGCCGCTGGCCAGGCCGGGCGCGATGCGCTTGACCATGCCCGACAGCACCTTGCCAGGACCGCATTCGATGACGGCCTCGACGCCGCGGGCCTGCAGCGCCTGCACGCTCTCGACCCAGCGCACCGGCCCCGCGGCCTGGCGCACCAGCGCCTCGCGGATTCGGGCCGGATCGGTTTCGATCGCCACGTCGATGTTGTTGAGCACGGGAATCTGCGGCGCCTTCAGTTCGACCTCCGCCAGGCGACGCGCCAGGGCCTCGGCCGCCGGCTTCATCAGGCTGGAGTGGAAGGGCGCCGACACCGGCAGCGGCAGTGCGCGCTTGGCGCCCTGGCTCTTGAGCAGCTCGCAGGCGCGCTCGACGGCCGCCTTGCTGCCGGCGATCACGGTCTGCATCGGGTCGTTGAAATTGACGGCTTCGACCACTTCACCGGGGGCGCCCATGGCGGCCGTGGCCTCGGCACAGCCGGCCTTCACCTGCTCGGCCGCCATCCCCAGGATGGCGGCCATGGCGCCCGTACCGACCGGCACGGCCTCCTGCATCGCCTGGGCACGGAAGCGCACCAGCGGCGCCGCCTGCGACAGCGTCAGCACGCCGGCAGCGACCAGCGCGGAATACTCGCCGAGCGAGTGACCGGCCACCACCGACGGTTGGGCGCCGCCTTCGGCCAGCCAGGCGCGCCAAGCGGCGATGCCGGCCACCAGCATCACCGGCTGGGTGTTGGTGGTGAGGGCCAGGATTTCCTTCGGGCCTTCCTTGATCAACAGGCCCACGTCCTGGCCCAGCGCCTCGGACGCCTCGGCGAGGGTCTCGCGAACGGCCGGATGGTCGCCCCAGGCGTCGAGCATGCCCACGGACTGCGAGCCCTGGCCCGGGAAGACGAATGCGAAGTTCTTCATGGTGATTGAGTCTCCATCGGCGCGCATCCTGTGGTGGACGCGACGCCCAGCGATCCCGGTGACGGAAGCGCCTTACAGGTTCAGCAGCACGGCGCCCCAGGTGAAGCCGCCGCCCACGCCTTCGAGCATGACCGTGTCTCCGGTACGCACCTGCCCGCCACGCACCGCAGCATCCAGCGCCAGCGGGATCGACGCGGCCGAGGTGTTGCCGTGCTCGTGCACGGTCACGACCACCTTGTCGAGGCCCAGCTTCAGCTTCTTGGCCGTGCCCTGCATGATGCGAATGTTGGCCTGATGCGGGATCAGCCAGTCGATGTCGGCTTCGGTCTTGCCGGCCTTGGCCAGCGTGGCACGCGCGGCCTCTTCGAGCACCCGCACGGCCAGCTTGAAGACAGCCTGGCCGTCCATGTGCAGCAGCGGCGTGCCCAGCACCTGGCCGCCCGACACATGGCCAGGCACGCACAGGATGCCCACGTGCGAGCCGTCGGCATGCAGGTCGCTGGCCAGGATGCCGGGGGTGTCGCTGGCCTCCAGCACCACGGCGCCGGCACCGTCACCGAACAGCACGCAGGTGGTGCGGTCGTTGAAATCGAGGATGCGCGAGAACACTTCGGCGCCGACGACCAGCGCGCATTTGGCCGCGCCGGTGCGCACCATGGCATCGGCCACCGTCAGCGCATAGACGAAGCCGCTGCACACCGCCTGCACGTCGAAGGCGGGGCAGCCGGCGATGCCGAGCTTGTGCTGGAGGATGGCGGCCGACGAGGGGAACACCATGTCGGGCGTGGACGTGGCCACGATGATCAGGTCCACCTCGACCGCATTGCGGCCGGCGGCCTCCAGGGCATGGCGGCAGGCTTCCAGCGCCAGATCGCTGCTGTTGACACCGTCCGCCGCGAAATGGCGGGCATGGATGCCGGTGCGCTCGACGATCCATTCGTTGGAGGTCTCGATGCCGCGACCAGCCAGTTCCTGCGCCAGTTCGTCGTTGCTGACCCGGCGCGGCGGCAGGTAGCTGCCGGTACCGGTGATGCGGGAATAGAGCGTCATGAGGCTTGGAGTGCCGCGTTGTCGGTGGGCGCCGTCACCTCGGGCCGCGCCAGCAATGGGGCGGCATGGGCGATGCGGGCGCGGACGCGGTCGAGCAGGTTGTTGCGGGCGGCATCATAAGCGCGATCCAGAGCGTGCCCGAAGGCCAGCTCGTCGGCCGACCCGTGGCTCTTGAACACCAGCCCACGCAGGCCCAGCAGCGCTGCGCCGTTGTAACGGCGGTGGTCAAGGCGCTTCTTGAGGGCCTTGAGCACCGGGTAGGAGACCAGCGCCGCGACCTTGCTCAGCAGGCCGCGCGAGTACTCCTGCTTGAGGAAGTCCACGATCATCGACGCCACGCCCTCGGTGGCCTTGAGCGCCACGTTGCCGACGAAGCCGTCGCACACCACGATGTCGGTGGTGCCCTTGAAGATGTCGTTGCCTTCGACGTTGCCGTGAAAGTTGAGGTCACGCGACTCGGCCGCTTGGCGCAGCAGCACGCTGGCGCGCTTGATGACCTCGCTGCCCTTGATGACCTCTTCGCCGACGTTGAGCAGGCCGACCGTGGGCGAATCGTCGCCGCTCATGGATGACACCAGTGCCGAGCCCAGCACTGCGAACTGCAGCAGCGTCTCGGCATCGCAGTCCACATTGGCACCCAGGTCGAGCATGGTGGTCGCCCCACCCTTCATGTTGGGCAGCTGCGTGGCGATGGCCGGCCGATCGATGCCGTCCAGCGTCTTGAGCACATAGCGGGCGATGGCCATCAGCGCGCCGGTGTTGCCGGCGGAGACGGCCGCATGCGCGGCGCCGTCCTTGACCTGCTGGATGGCCACGCGCATGGACGAGTCCTTCTTGCGGCGCAGCGCCACCTCGACGGGGTCGTCCATGCCCACCACCTCGGTGGCGACGACATGCCGTGCCCGCTCGTGGCTGAAGCCGGACACGGCCGATTCGACGCCAACCAGCACGAGGCGGGCATCAGGATGGTTGTCGAGAAAACGACGGCAAGCCGCGAGCGTGACGCGGGGGCCATGGTCGCCGCCCATGCAATCGACCGCAAGGGTGATTGCCGTGGCAGCAGAAGCGTGCAGATCGGTGCTGGACATCAAAACAAAGGCCCGACGCTACGGGTTCAGTAGCCTCGGGCCTTGGCCTTGAAGGGGCAATCAGGCTTCGTTTTTGGTCTTCAGCACCTTGCGGCCACGGTAGAAGCCGTTGGGGCTGATGTGGTGACGCAGATGGGTTTCGCCCGTGGTGGGCTCGACTGCAATGCCGGGCACGCCCAGCGCGTTGTGCGAACGGTGCATGCCGCGCTTGGAAGGCGACTTCTTGTTTTGCTGAACGGCCATGGTTGGCTCCTGCGAATCTGTTGGGGTGGCGGAAAGGCGCGAGACCCTGAGGCAGCGGCGCCAGCGGTCGAACCGGCTGGCTAACCGCGCTGCAACCCGCGAGTGCCCAGCCAACAATCAGTCAGCAATGCCGACCAAAGAGCGGAGCACCGGGGGCGGCCCGGACATGCACGAAGCATTCGTGCATCGTCTGACAGGGCCTGCGGCATGCGCGCGAAGCCAATGAGTATAACCCAGCCGGCCGGGTCAGCACCAGAGCTGGCCGGCTCGGGCGTCAATCGTTCGATTCCGGCTTGGGCTTGCGCAGGCCTTCGAGCACCGCGAAGGGGTTGGGCTTGTCGCTGCCGGCCGCGTCGAAATCCTCGTCCGCCGCCGAAAAGCGCGGCTGCTCGGGGCAGACCTCGTGGCGCGGCGCCACGGGAATGTCCATCAGCAATTCATCCTCGACCAGTGCGCGCAGGTCGAAGTCGGCCGCCAGGGCCAGCACGTCCTCGTCGGCTTCTTCGTCCTCGGCCGCGGCCGTGGCCTCGTCGGCGACGAAGCGGAACCACCGGTCCACCGACAGCACCGTCTGCACAGGGCCCAGACAGCGTTGGCATACCAGTGGCAGTTGCACCTCGGCCTCGACATGGAGCCAGGGCACGCCGGGGCCGGCGGCGCTGCCGCGCATTTCACCGTGCGCGCTCCAGGCGACTTCCACAGGTCCTGCATTACCGGTGGCCTGCGCCGCCTCTTCAGTCAGGCGCGCCCATTGCGCGAGCGGGCTGGTTTCGGCCAGGGTGGCACCGGCCTGGGCAAAGGCCTTCACGTCCAGGCGGGCCGCATCGAATTCCGTCTTCATGGGGCGCAGTCTACGTCCCGCCTCTGGCCGCACGGCATCGCGGCCGACCCGCCACCCCCGAAGGCTCGCAGAGAATCCGCGCATGCAACGCACCGTCATCCTCGGGTCCACGTCCCGCTACCGCCGCGAAATGCTGTCGCGGCTTCGCCTGCCCTTCGATGTCCAGCCGCCCGAGGTGGATGAAACGCCCCACCCCGGCGAGGCGCCCGCCGCGCTCGCCGCCCGCCTGGCGCTGGCCAAGGCCCGCGCGGTGGCCGAGCGATTTCCCGAGGCCATCGTGATCGGCTCCGACCAGGTCGCGGACCTCGACGGGGAGCCACTGGGCAAGCCCGGCGACCACGAGCGCGCCACCGTCCAACTGCGCCGGATGAGCGGCCGCACCCTGGTCTTCCAGACCGCGCTGGCCGTGGTCTGCCAGCGCACGGGCTTCGTGCAGCAGGACCTGGCGCCCGTGCGCGTCACCTTCCGCACGCTCAGCGACGCCGCCATCGAACAGTACCTGCGTGCCGAACAGCCCTACGACTGCGCCGGCAGTGCCAAGAGCGAGGGCCTGGGCATCGCGCTGCTCGACGCCATCGACAACGACGATCCGACGGCCCTGGTGGGCCTGCCGCTGATCCGCACCTGCCGCATGCTGCGTGCCGCGGGAGTGGAACTGCTGTGAGCGAGCCCTCCACGCCAGCCCACGCCCTTCCACCCGACGGGCATCCGCGCCCCGGCACGCTCTATCTGGTGCCCGCCCCCCTGGACTTCGGCTGCGAGACCCAGGTGCCGGTCGAGGACAGCCTGACCGCCGCCACCCTGCGCGCGGCCGCCGGCCTCGGCCACTGGGTCTGCGAGAACGCCAAGAGCGCCCGGGCCTTGCTCAAGCGCATCGACAGCGTGGCGCCGCTCACCGTGCCGATCCAGCAGATGTCGATCCGGGAGCTGCCCCGCGAAGTGCACAAGAAGGGCGACCACGGCGGCGGCTTCGACGCCCGCGGGCTGCTGGTCGACCTGCAGGCCGGCCACGACGTCGGGCTGCTGAGCGAGGCCGGCATGCCGGCCGTGGCCGATCCCGGTTCGTCCGTGGTGCGCGCGGCCCACGACCTGGGCGCGCCGGTGGTGCCGCTGGTCGGGCCCGTGTCCCTGCTGCTGGCGCTGGCGGCGAGCGGGCTGGGCGGCCAGGACTTCGCCTTCACCGGCTACCTGCCGCAGGACGCCGAGGCCCGGCGCCAGCGCATCCGCGACCTGGAGGGCCTGGCCCTCAAGCGCGGCCAGACGCAGATCGTCATCGAGACGCCCTACCGCAACGAGGCCGTGCTCCAGGCCCTGGTGCAGACGCTGCAGCCGAACACGCGGCTGGCCGTGGCCTCGGGACTCACCCTGCCGCAGGCGCAGATCAGCAGCCGCAGCGTGAAGGCCTGGCGAGCCCTGCCCGAGCGCGCCCTCGGCAAGCTGCCGGCCGTCTTCGCGTTCGGCCGATGAGTGCGCCACCGCTGATTCACCCGGCGGCCCGCCTGCCCGCCGCCCGCTGGGCGGCGCGCACGCAGTTCTTCTGTTCCGGCTTCATCTTCGCCACCTGGGGCGTGCACATTCCCACCGTCAAGGCGCACTACGGCATCGACGAGGCGGCGCTGGGCCTCGCGATGCTGGCCGCTGGCGCGGGGGCGCTGCTCGGCCTTGCGCGCGCCGGCCGCTGGATCGGCCGCCACGGTGCCAACCGCATCGCCGGCGCAGCCGGCTGCTGCTATGCGCTGCTGCTCGCCCTGCTGCTGGCCATGCCGGGCTATGCCGCCCTGCTCGCGCTGCTGGCCGTGTTCGGCCTGCTCACCAGCGTGTTCGACGTCGCGATCAACACCGAGGCCGCCGCCATCGAACTGGCCGAAGGCGTGCCGCGCATGAGCGGCATGCATGGCATGTTCAGCCTGGGCGGCATGGCAGGCGCCAGCAGTGGCGCCGCGCTGCTCGCGGCCGGCTGCCCGCCCGTCACACACCTTGCTGTCGTCGCCGGGGCGATGGCGCTCGCCATCGGCGTAGCAGCGACGCGCATGCTCCCCACCTCGCACACGTCCACCGCCAGCGCAGACGAAGGCGGCGGCCTGCGCGATGCGGGCGGCCCGCTGCTCGTCCTGGGCCTGCTGGCGGCCCTGGGCCTGGTGGCCGAAGGCGCGATGTACGACTGGAGCGTGCTGTACCTGCAGCAGGAACTCGGCAGCCCGCAGCAGCAGGCCGCCCTCGCCTACGCCAGCTTCTCGGCGGCCATGGCCGCGGCGCGCTTTGGCGGCGATGCCTTGCGGGCCCGCGTCCCGTCGACGCGGCTGCTGGCAGGAAGCGCCCTGCTGGCCGCCGCCTCCATGACGGTCGGCCTGCTCACCCATTCACCCTGGGTGGCGCTGGCCGCCTTCGCAGGCGTCGGCCTGGGCTTCGCGAACGTGGTGCCGCTGCTCTTTGCAGCCGCGGCCCGCGTCCCGGGCGTGGAGCCCGCGCGGGGGATCGCCGCCGTCTCTGCGGCCGCCTACCTGGGATTCATGGCCGGGCCGCCCGTCATCGGCCTCATCGCCGGCGCCAGTTCGCTGACCCACGCCCTCTCGGTGGTGGTGCTGTTCGCGCTGGCACTGGCGATGTCGGCACCGCTCGCGGCACGCGGCACCGCCCGCTAAAGAAGCGGCGTCGCCGCTGCCGGCTCAGCGCACCGAAGGCGCGGCGCGCAGGGTGGCGTGCACCGCCACATCGGCAAAGGCCGCACCGAACTTCTTGGCCAGGCGCTCGGCCACGTTGTCGCGGCGGGTGTAGTCGACCACGTCCTCGGCCTGGATCACGTCGCGCGCCACGTAGTCGATGCTGCCAAGCTGGTCGGCCAGGCCCAGGTCCACGGCCTCCTGGCCGGTCCAGAACAGGCCGCTGAACAGGCCGGGCGTGTCGAGCTTGAGCCGGTCGCCCCGGCCCTTCTTGACCACGTCGATGAACTGCGCATGGATCTGGTCGAGCATGCGCTGGGCGTGGGCGCGCTGGGCATCGCTCATGGGGCTGAACGGGTCGAGGAACCCCTTGTTCTCGCCAGCGGTGAGCAGCCGGCGCTCGACGCCCAGCTTCTCCATCGTGCCGGTGAAGCCGAACCCGTCCATCAGCACGCCGATGCTGCCGACGAGGCTGGCCTTGTCCACGTAGATCTTGTCGGCGGCGGCGGCGATGTAGTAGGCGGCCGAAGCGCAGCTTTCCTCGACCACGGCGTAGATCGGCTTGCCGTATTTGGCGCGCAGGCGCTTGATCTCGTCATGGATGATGCCGGCCTGCACCGGGCTGCCGCCTGGCGAGTTGATCAGCAGCACGACGCCCTTGGACCCCGGATCCTCGAGGGCGCTCTTGAGCGAGGCGATGATGAATTCGGCACTGGCGTCGGCGCCGTCGGCGATCTCCCCACGGATGCTCACCACCGCGGTGTGGGCGGTCGTGGTGGCTGTGCTGGGCGCTGCGCGGCTCAGGGCCATCCAGGCCAGCGCTATGAAGAACACCAACCAGGCCAGGCGGACGAAGGTCTTCCAGCGGCGCGCGGCGCGCTGCTCCTTCAACGAGGCGAAGGCGAGTTTTTCCAGGGTGGCGCGTTCCCAACCGGGCGCGGAGGTCGGATCGTTTTTCACGGAAGTGGGTGCAGGGGCTGCGGATTCGTTCAAGGGCGCGGGCTTGGGCTCGAAAGGCTCGAAGCCGGAGGGTTCCAGGCGGTCGGGAGGACTCATGATGCGGAAGGCCGTCGAGCCGTGATGATCAATGCAGGCTCGGGTTCAGAAGGTGAACGGGCGCAGGTTCCAGGCAGTATGCCAGTGCACCACGCCCTCGATTTCGCTGAGCTCGATGCGCACCAGCCCGCCGCGGCAGGGCCCGCCGGCGCAGGCGCCGGTGTCGGGGGAATAGGCCGCGCCATGGGTGGCGCACAGCAGCCAGCGGCCGGTGTCATCGAAGAAGCGCCCCTCCTGGTAGTCCATTTCCATGGCGACATGGGTGCAACGGTTCAGGTAGGCATGCGGCCGACCTTGCCAGCGGATGGCGAAGGCCCGGCAGGTCTGGCCGCCATAGATGACGTCGAATGACACCGCCAGCCCACCATCGGTCAGGTCGGCGCTGCGGCACAAGGGAATGGGGGCGTCGTCGGCCACTTGGGCAGCGTACCAAAGAACGCCCCGGATGCCGTATCGGGGGTTGCCGCAGCGCCACACCGGCCACCGCTTGGCGACACCGGCAGTGCCCCCTGCGCGGCCAGGGGCGGGGCGGCCTCAGCCGTGCCGCAGAAGCCAGTCGCTCAGTTCCGCCACGGAATGGGCCACATGCAACGGCCCCAGCGCCTCGAAGCCCTCGGTCGAATGGGCGCCATAGCCCACGCCCACGCTGGCGCAGCCGGCATTGCGTGCCAACTGCAGGTCGTGCACCGTGTCGCCGATCATCAGCGTGCGCTCGGGCGTCACGTCCAGTTCTTCCATCAGCTCGAGCAGCATGCGCGGATGCGGCTTGCCGAAGGTCTCGTCGGCCGTGCGCGAGGCATCGAAGCGATGGCGCAGCGCGACGGTATGAAGCGCCTGGTCCAGTCCCCGCCGCGACTTGCCGGTGGCCACCGCCAGCTTATGGCCGCGCGCCGCCAGCGCATCGAGCAACGGGAGCACCCCATCGAAGAGCACGAGGTCGTCCTGGTGGCGCAGGTAGTGGAAGCGGTAGCGCTCCCCCAACTCGCGGTATTTTTCGGGCGGCACGTCCGGCGCGGCGCGGGCCAGCGCCTCGGCCAGGCCCAGGCCGATGACCCAGGCCGCGTCCTGGTCGCTGGGCCGGCGGCCGCCGACGTCGACCACCGCCTCCTGGATGCAGCGCACGATGACCGCGGTGGAGTCGTACAGCGTGCCGTCCCAGTCGAAGGCGATCAGGTCGAAGCGGCGGCTGGCCGCGGGCGTGTCAGTGTTCGTCATGGGGATCGGTCAGGGCGGCGAGCGCCTGCGGCGGCAGCAGTTGCGCCAGTTCGTCGGGAAGCGCCGCCTGCAGCGCCACGGGCGCCTCGGAGACGGGATGCTGGAAGCGCAGCCGCCAGGCATGCAGGAACATGCGGCGCAGGCCCAGCCGCGCCAGCGTACGGCGACGCTCGAAGTCGCCGTACTTGTCGTCGCCGGCAATGGGATGGCCTTCGTGCGCCAGGTGCACGCGGATCTGGTGGGTGCGGCCGGTCTTGATGGTCACGGCCAGCAGGCTCATCGGCGAGTCGTCGCCAGGGAGCTGCAGGCGCGCCAGCACGCGCACCAGCGTGAGGGCACGCATGGCATCGGGATGGTCCTTGTCCACCACCTTCACCCGGCGCTCGCCCTCGGCGGCGCCATCCTTGGGCGGTAGCAGGTAGCGGGCGAGCGGGGCGTCGAGCACCTTGCGGCGGGCCGGCCAGTCGCCGTCCACCAGGGCCAGGTAGGTCTTGCCCGTCTCGCGGGTGCGGAACTGCGCCTGCAGCGCCGTTAGCGCGCTGCGCCGCTTGGCGACCAGCAGGATGCCGGAAGTCTCGCGGTCCAGCCGGTGCACGAGTTCGAGGAAGCGTGCCGTCGGCCGGGCGGCGCGCAGTTGCTCGATCACGCCGAAGCTCACCCCGCTGCCACCATGCACGGCCGTGCCGGCGGGCTTGTTGACGGCCAGGAGCACCTCGTCCTCCATCAGCAGATCGAAGTCGCGGGCCGGCGCGGTCGGCGCGGAAGGCGCTGGAGCCGCCGTCACGCGAACCGGCGGCAGGCGCACCACGTCGCCCTCTTCCACCCGGGAGTCGGCCTGCACGCGGCCCTTGTTCACCCGCACCTCACCCGAACGGATGATGCGGTAGACATGCGTCTTGGGGACGCCTTTGAGATGACGGAAAAGAAAGTTGTCCAGACGCTGGCCGGCGGACTCGGCGTCCACCGTCACCAACCGGACTTCGGGGGCCGGCGCCCGCGCCGGACGCTCTTTGGGGCCGGGCTTAAGACCTATAATATTTGTCACCAGCGCGGCTCGGTCAGTGCTTATTCGAACGAGAAGTTTAGAGCACCCGCCGGAAGCGCTGGAGGTCGATGCCACTTGCGTGCTCCACCATCGCCGGCCCCGCGCCCACCAGGCCACGGGCGGCGCCGGATGCGCAAGGCGAGCCGACGCCGACGAAACCCCGAGACGGATTCCCCCCTTGCCAGCCGGCGGCCTGTTCTTTCAGAGACGGGCGCCGGACGGCGGATCGATGCGAGACCCCCTTGTGCTGCTGATGTGGCTGCTCCGTATGTGCCTGCGCTGGCTGATGCCGGTGGCAGCGCCCATGCATCCAGCGCCCGCCACCTCGGTGCCTGCCCAGCCACCCGACGTCCCCAAGATGTCCGGCCGGCGGCAGATCGGTCTCGCGCCCATCCTCGCGCCCCCTCCCCTGCTGCGTCCTGCGGGCTGATGCCCGGCCGGTGGCTGCGTGCCGCCTGCACACCTGCGGAAAGGAGAACGGCGCTGTCCCGTCGTTTCGCCGCGTCGTCCGCGCATCGTGGGCCCCTTCCGGGCCAGTGAAGACACACACGAACAAGGACACGCACTCCCATGAAACGGATGCTGATCAACGCCACGCAGGCCGAAGAACGCCGCCTGGCGATCGTGGACGGGCAGAAGCTGCTCGACTACGAAATCGAGATCGAAGGGCGCGAACAGCGCAAGGGCAACATCTACAAAGCCGTCGTCACGCGCGTCGAGCCCAGCCTGGAGGCCTGCTTCGTCGACTACGGTGAAGACCGCCACGGCTTCCTGCCCTTCAAGGAAATCTCCAAGCAGTACTTCGCCGAAGGCGTCTCCGCCAGCCAGGCGCGCATCCAGGATGCGATCCGCGAGGGCCAGGAACTGCTGGTCCAGGTCGAGAAGGAAGAGCGCGGCAACAAGGGCGCCGCCCTCACCACCTTCGTCAGCCTGGCCGGCCGCTACGTGGTGCTGATGCCCAACAACCCGCGCGGCGGCGGCGTCAGCCGGCGCATCGAGGGCGAGGACCGCGCCGAGCTCAAGGAGGCGATGGACCAGCTCGAGTACCCCAAGGGCATGTCCATCATCGCGCGCACCGCCGGCATCGGCCGCACCGCGCCCGAGCTGCAGTGGGACCTGAACTACCTGCTCAAGCTGTGGACCGCCATCGACGGCGCCGCCAAGGGTGGCAAGGGCGCCTTCCTGATCTACCAGGAGTCGTCGCTCGTCATCCGCGCCATCCGTGACTACTTCAATCACGACATCGGCGACATCCTCATCGACACCGACGACATCTACGAGCAGGCGCAGCAGTTCATGGCGCACGTCATGCCCGAGCATGCCGCCCGCGTGAAGCGCTACCGCGACGATGCCGCGCTGTTCAGCCGCTTCCAGATCGAGCACCAGATCGAGTCGGCCTATGCCCGCACCGTGCAACTGCCCTCGGGCGGCGCCATCGTGATCGACCACACCGAGGCGCTGGTGTCCATCGACGTCAACTCGGCCCGCGCCATCAAGGGCGGCGACATCGAGGAGACGGCCACCCGCACCAACCTCGAAGCCGCCGACGAAGTGGCCCGCCAGATGCGCCTGCGCGACCTGGGCGGCCTGATCGTCATCGACTTCATCGACATGGACGAGTCGAAGAACCGCCGCGAGGTCGAGAACCGCCTGCGCGACGCGCTGCGCCAGGACCGCGCCCGCGTGCAGTTCGGCACGATCAGCAAGTTCGGCCTGATGGAGATGAGCCGCCAGCGCCTCAAGCCCGCGCTGTCCGAAGGCTCCTCGATCCCCTGCCCGCGCTGCGGCGGCTCCGGCCACATCCGCGACACCGAGTCGAGCGCGCTGCAGATCCTGCGCATCATTCAGGAAGAGTCCATGAAGGACAACACCGCCGCCGTGCACGTGCAGGTGCCGGTGGAGGTCGCCTCCTTCCTCCTGAACGAGAAGCGCACCGAGATCGCCAAGATCGAGCTCAAGCAGCGCGTGAACGTGCTGATGATCCCGAACAAGACGCTGGAGACGCCCAACTACAAGCTGGAGCGGATGAAGCACGACGACCCGCGCCTGGACCAGCTGCGTGCCAGCTACACCATGGCCGACGAGGTCGAGGACCCGACGCGCATCACGCGCCGCTCGCAGGAGCCGACCAACCGCCAGAGCCCCGTCATCAAGGGCGTGCTGCCGGATGCGCCGGCGCCTGTCGTGCCCGCGCGCGAGGAAAAGCCCGCGGCGCCGGCGCCCGTCGCCGCCGCACCCGTGGTCGCACCGGCGCCGGCTGCGCCCGCACCGGCCGAACGCGGCTTCTTCGGCTGGCTCAAGGGCCTGTTCGGCGCCACGCCGGCGCCGGCGCCCATCGCCGCCCCGACCCCTGCACCGGCACCGGCCGCGGAAGAAACGGCACGCCCAGGCGGCGGCAATCGCCGCAGCGAACGCGGAGGTCGCAACGGCCGCGGTGAAGGCCGTGGTGGCGAAGGTCGCAGTGAAGGTCGTGGCAACCGCGAAGGCCGTGCCGACCGGGGCGAGCGGGGGGAAGGCCGTGGCGAACGCCGCGAGGCACTGAACGGCGAAGGCCGGCGCGAGCCGCGCGAAGGCCGGGAGGCCCGCGAGGGCCGTGAGCCGCGTGAAGCCCGCAACGGCGACACCGCGGGCCGCGAAGGCCGCGCACCGCGCGAAGGGGGTGAACGCGAACGCCGCAACGGCCGCGGCGAGCGCCGGGACGCCATGCCGGTCGAAGTCCTGCAGGCGCCGGTCGACGGCACGGTCGAGGGCAGCGATGCGCCCGCGGAGCGCCGTGAACGCGGCGAGCGTGGCGAGCGTGGAGAGCGCGGCGAACGCAACGGCCGCCAGGGCGAACGCCGTGAACGCGGCGAACGCAACGGCGAGCGCGGCGAACGCCGCCGCGACGAAGGCATGGTGCGCGAAGGCGCCGCTGCCGAGGGCGAGGACGCACCGCGTGGCGGCGACCAGGCGCCGCGTGAGGGCCGCCGCGAGCGGCGCCCGGTCGACGCTCTGCCGGCCGCGGTGACCGAGGCCGAAGCCCTGCACCAGACGCCGGCCGAGGCGGCCGCCGTGGCCGAAGCGGCCGACGCCGCGGTGGGCGACGACCAGGCGCCGCGCCGCGAAGGCGAGGAGCGCCGCCGCTCCCGCGACCGCTATGGCCGTGACCGCCGCGACCGCGCCTCGCGCGAGCGTGAGGCCGGCGAGGCGGGCCGCGAGGAGGCGGTACCCGCCGACGCGCCGCTGGCATCCGCCGTCGAGCCGGGCCTGACCGCTGCCGCGCCGGTCGCCGAACCGGCGACCGAGCCGACCGTCGCCGCTGCACCCGTGGCCGTCGCGCCCGTGCCAGCGCCCGCACCGGCTGCGGCCGCGCCGGGCCGCGGCGCACTGCCCCGTGTGACCGCCTTCGCCCTGCCGACGGACGAGCTGGCCGCCGTGGCCCAGGGTGCCGGCCTCGAATGGGTGAACTCCAACCCTGAGCGCATCGCCGAAGTGCGGGCGGCCATCGCAGCCGAACCCAAGCCGGTCCATGTGCCGCGCGAGCGGCCGCCGGTGGTGGTGCTGGACGAAGGCCCGCTGGTGCTGGTCGAGACCCGTCGCGACCTGGGCGCCATCA
This sequence comes from Pseudacidovorax sp. NFM-22, assembly GCF_021401245.1. GTDB lineage: Bacteria > Pseudomonadota > Gammaproteobacteria > Burkholderiales > Burkholderiaceae_C > Xenophilus. The sequence goes on along the minus strand of NZ_JACBFY010000006.1, from coordinate 113,600 downwards.
CGCTGCCCTTCGAGAAGGCGGCCGATCTCGGCAGCCAGCCGGCTGCAACCGTGTCCTGATCGAAAGGAACATGCCGGACCCGCTGCGGCGGGCCGGCAGCCCAGGCCCGACCCGTCTTGCAGGTTGCGGCAAAGCAAAAGGCCCGTGGCGCAAACCACGGGCCTTTTGCATGGGAGTCGGCCGGTCACCGGGAGATGCCGGACCCGAGCCCGAACAACACCGCCGGTCCGAAGACACCGGCCCGTCCCTCGGGCGCGCCTTGGCCTTTCAGCCGCCCTGCGCGGCCCGCTTCCAGGCCATCAGGGCCTGCTCGGCATCCTCGCGCTGCTCGGCGAGCTGGGCAACGGCCACCCAGGCGCGGCGATGCAGTTCCGCGTCCTGCTGGCCCAGACCGGCCTGCGTCAGCAGCTGCTGCGCCTTGCCCCAGAGCTGGCGCTTCATGCAGGCCATGCCGGCCAGGTACTGCAGGTGCGCATCGCGCGGCTGGGCGCGCTGGGCGCCTTCGATGCGGGCCAGCCATTCGGGATCGACCGTGTCGAGCCCCGCCTCCAGCGCACGCACGAGCTTGGCACGCTGGCTGTCGCTGAGCGCGTCCGGCTGCGCCAGCGAGCGCTCCCACACCGGCAGCAGCCAGGCCCGCGCCATCGCAAGGTCGCCGCGAAGCACCACCATGCGCTGCGCGGCCTGGATGGCCACCTCGGGAATGGCGCGCTCGGCCGCGTCCAGTTCGTTCCAGGCGCGCATCAGCTGGGCCGGGTCGTGCGCCTGTCCGATGAGCTCCAGCGCCAGCCCGCGCAGGATGCTGCGCGCGCCGTCTTCCGAGAAGGCGCGGTGCTTGGCGAGCAGGCGCGCGGTGTCCAGCGCATCCTGCGTGCGAGCCGACAGGCGCGTGGCCTTCAGACGCAGGCGCAGTGCCAGCGTGCGACGCTGCACGCCCTGCGGCAATTCGGCCAGGCGGTCCAGCGCGGCCACGGCATTGCGGTCTTCCAGGGCCCAGCGGGCCGAGCGCAACTGCACGCCATCGCGTGTCTCGGCGGACATGCCGCCGCGGTCGCGGCCCTCGTTCAGCGCATGCTGCAGATGGGCGTCGCGCGCCGCACGGTCCTGCAGCGCCTGGGCACTCTCGGCGGCCATCAGGTGCGCCAACACCCGCACCTGCTGCGACTGGGGCAGCCGGGCGTCGAGCCCGGCCAGCACATGCTCCTGCGCCAGCGCCGCCAGCGCCGACTTGCGCGCGCGGGTGAAGCGGCCGGCCAGCAGTTGGACGACCGAATCCAGCAGGGCCGCGTGCAGATTGCGCTCCTTCTGCTGCAGCCGCCACTGCCGCGCCTGCACGGGCAGCGCGAACAGCGCCTGCAGCGCGCGCAACGCGCCATAGAGCAGCATGAACACCAGGATCAGCAGCAGCAGCGCGAAGTTGAGCGACAGGTCCACCCGCGTGGGCGGCCAGAAGACGGTGACGATGCCCTGGTTGTTGCCCGCGAACAGCGCCACCGCGGCGGCGACCGCGAAGAGCACCAGGAGCCAGACGGCCGCGCGCATGACCTCAGCGCCCCGCGGACACGGCGGCCAGGGCCGTGAGGGTGTCGTCGATGCGCGGCGGCTCGGCGGCGCGCACCAGCGCCTGCACCTGCTGCAGCTGCGTGGCGGCCGCCTGCACGCGGCGCGAGGCGGGGTCGAAGTAGCGGTTGAGCGAGGCCGTCACGCCAGCCAGCTCGGCCCGTGCCGGCGCCACCTGGCCGGCCAGCAGCGCCAGCCGGGCGCTCAGCAGCTTGAGCTTGAGGTTCTCGCGCAGGAAGTAGGTCTGGTCGGGGGCGAGCAGCACCGATTCGGGCCGGTCGATGCGCGAGACGCGGATCAGCGAGCGCACCTCGTTGCGCACGCCCAGCAGGATGCGCTGCCACCAGGGCGCGTCGGCCGGCACGGCCTCGTTGGCCCAGCCGTCGCTCGCGGCGCGGTTGCCGCGCGGCGCCAGCGCGTTCATGACGGGCAGTTCGTCCACGCCCTTGAGCAGGTCGTCGAGGCGCGACAGGGCCTCGCCACCGTCGCCACTGGCCGTGGCGCGGATGCGGTCGGCGTCGCGCTGGATGGCGCGCTGCACGGGCTGCAGCCGGGGCTGGCTGGCGCGCACGATGCGCTGGTCGCTGGCCTTGAGGGCGGCCAGCAACGGCTGCACGTTGCCGGTGGCCTGGGCCTGTTCCAGTGCCAACCGCAGGGCGGCGTCGATGTCCACCAGCAGGCTTTCGTCGCGCGAGCGGGACAGGCTCTGCAGCGCCTCTTCGACCTGTGCGCGCTGAAGGCTGACCTCGGCCAGGCGGGTTTCGAGCAGCGCCACGCGGGCATCGGCGGCGCGCACGGTCTCCTGCGCCTCGCGGGCCAGGGTGCGGGCCTCGGTGGCCTGGCGCGTGGCATCGGCGCTCTGGCGTGCCAGTTGCTCCTGCATGCCGCCCACCTTCTGCCACAGCATGGCGGCCATGACGATGGCGACCAGCGCCGCGAGGGTGATGGCGCCAAAGGCCAGCCGCACCACCAGCATGGCGCCGGGGGCGGGCATGGGAGATGGGGGAACGGGGGCCAGGGGTCGCGCGACGGGATCGGTGACGGTGTCGTCGGTCGCGGGGGGTGCGCTCATCGCGGGAATTCTATCGACGCGGCCACGACGTCCAGGTCGGGCGACACCACGCGGACAAGGCCGAAGCCGGCATCGCGCGCGGCCTGGGCGATGCGCTCGTGCGTGGCCAGGGCTGCGGCGCGCGACCAGTCGGCCTGGGGCACCAGGCCGCGCAGGTTGCCCACGGCCTCCGAGCTGCTGAACAGCCAGGTCGCCCCGCCCTCGATGCCGGCCTGCACGACTCGGGCATCCCCGTCGCCGAGCGCGGGCGCCAGCCGACGGTAGACGGCCAGTTGCACGGCCACGCCCCCTGCAGCCTCGATCTGGCGCGAGAGCCAGTCGCGGCCCGCGGCGCGGCCCTGGGCATCGGCACCGCGCACCAGCCAGACGCAGGCGCCCGGCCCGACCTGGTCATGGACGCGGGCCCACAGCGATTCCGAGTCGAAGGGGCCTTCGGCAGGCGGCTGGTCGATGCGGGTCGCATCCACACCGGCTTCGGCCAGCGCGCGGGCCGTGCCGGGGCCCGTGGCCCAGCAACGGCAGGCGGCAACGACCTCTGGCGGCCGAGTGGCGAAGAAGTGCCGCACGGCGGCGGCGCTCACGAACATCAAGGCCTGCGGCGGCGTGCCCACAGGCCAGGCGATGACACCGGCGAGCGGCGCGATCTCGATCAGCGGCAAGGCGTGCGCATCGATGCCCCGCGCGCGCAGCGCCTCGGTCCAGCGCGTGGCCTCGGGCTCGGGCCGCGTGACGATCAGCGACGGCGCCGCAGTCATGGCAGGAAAGCGCTCGGGCCGCAGGTTGCCGGCGCCGCTCAGCCGAGCCGGGCACCACCGGCCTGCAGACGCCGTGCCGCCTCGGTGCCCAGGGCCTCGGCCGCAGCCAGGTCGGTGGCGACATCGGTCAGCTCGGCCCGCACCAGCGCGCCGGCCTGCTCGGCATCGCCCCAGGCGGCACGCACATGCAGGCGGCCGTCGCCCAGGTCTTGCACGAAGGCGGCCAGCGGCATGGAGCAGCTGCCGCCCATCGCCCGGCTCACTGCGCGCTCGGCAGCCACGCGGCGCCAGGTGGTCATGTCGACCAGGGGTGCCAGGGCTTCGCGCAGGTCGGCCCGGTCCGCGCGGATCTCGATACCCAGCGCGCCCTGCCCCGCGGCGGGCAGCATCTGTTCGGGCTCGAAGACGGTGCGGATGCGAGAGGCCAAGCCCAGCCGCATCAGGCCGGCCGCCGCCAGCACGATGGCGGCATAGTGCCCTTCGTCGAGCTTGCGCAGCCGGGTATCGAGGTTGCCGCGCAGCGGCTCGATGCGCAGGTCGGGCCGCAGGGCGCGCAGCAGCACCGTGCGCCGCAGGCTGGAGGTGCCGACGACGGCGCCCTCGGGCAGGTCTTCCAGCCGCGCATGGTTGGGGGAGACGAAGGCATCGCGCGCATCCTCGCGCTCCAGCACGGCCGCGAGCTCGAAGCCTTCGGGCAGCTCCATCGGCACGTCCTTGAGCGAATGGACGGCGATGTCGGCGCGGCCTTCTTCCAGCGCGAGCTCCAGTTCCTTGACGAACAGGCCCTTGCCGCCGACCTTGCTGAGCGTGCGATCCAGGATCTGGTCGCCGCGGGTGGTCATGCCCAGCAGTTCGACCGTGTGGCCCTGTTCTTGCAGCAGGTCCCGCACATGCTCGGCCTGCCAAAGGGCGAGGCGACTTTCGCGCGTGGCGATCACGATGTGGCTCACAGAGCGGTCTCCGCGTGGGTTTGCTGGGTCTTGGATGCTAGCATGTTGCGCCGCAGCAACGACTGATGGCGCACACCACAACCATTGCGAAGAGGAGAGTCCTGCATGCCGCCCGCCCCCCGGACGAAAAGCACGAAGAAGCCCGGCGACTCCGCCACCCCGTCACTGCGCAAAGGCACGGACGACGCCCCGTTGATCGAGGACATCCGGCTGCTGGGCCGCATCCTGGGCGACGTCATCCGCGAGCAGGAAGGCAAGGACAGCTTCGAACTGGTCGAGAAGGTGCGCACGCTGTCGGTCGCCTTCCGCCGCGATGCCGACCATTCGGCCGACCGGGCGCTCAAGCAGCTGCTCAAGGGCCTCTCGGCGGCGCAGACGGTGCAGGTGATCCGCGCCTTCACCTACTTCAGCCACCTGGCCAACCTGGCCGAGGACCGGCACCTGATCCGCCGCCGCACCGAGGCCGAACGCTCGGGCGAGGCCATCGACGGCAGCCTGGACGCGGCCCTGGCCCGCATCCGCAAGGCGGGCGTCTCGGCCGAAGACGTGGTGGGCACGCTGGCCCACAGCTACCTGTCCCCGGTGCTCACCGCGCACCCGACCGAGGTGCAGCGCAAATCCATCCTCGACGCCGAACGCGGCATCGCGCAGCTGCTGACGGCGCGCGACGAGATCCGGCAGCGCCAAGCCCTGTTCGCCGGCCAGAAGGACACGCTCACGCCGCGCGAACTCGAAGAGAACGAAGCCCTGCTGCGCACCCGCGTCGTGCAGCTTTGGCAGACGCGGCTGCTGCGCTTCACCAAGCTCACGGTGGCCGACGAGATCGAGAACGCGCTCTCTTATTACGAAGCCACCTTCCTGCGCGAGATCCCCAAGGTCTATGCCACGCTGGAAAAGGCCCTGGGCGCGGAGCACATCGCCTCCTTCTTCCGCATGGGTCAGTGGATCGGTGGCGACCGCGACGGCAACCCCAACGTCACGGCCGAGACGCTCGAATACGCCCTGCGCCGCCAGTGCGAACTGGCCCTGCGCCACTACCTCACCGAAGTGCACTACCTGGGCGGCGAGCTGTCGATGTCCGCCACGCTGGTGGATGTGACCGTGGAGATGCAGGCCCTGGCCGAGGCCTCGCCCGATCCCAACGAGCACCGCCACGACGAGCCCTACCGCCGCGCGCTCACCGGCATCTATGCCCGCCTGGCCGCCACGCTGCGCGACCTGACCGGCGGCGTGGCCGCGCGCCATGCCGTGGCGCCGCAGAACCCCTACAAGTCGGCCGAGGAGTTCCTGGCCGACCTGCGCACGATCGAGGAATCGCTGGTCGACAAGCATGGCGGCGTGCTGCTCGACCAGCGCCTGCGGCCGCTGATGCGTGCGGTGGAAGTCTTCGGCTTCCACCTGGCCACGGTGGACCTGCGCCAGAGTTCCGACAAGCACGAGGCCGTGATCGCCGACCTGCTCAAGGTGGCCCGCATCGAACCGGCCTACGCCGAGCTGGCCGAAGAGGACAAGCAGACGCTGCTGCTCAGGCTGCTGAACGACGCGCGGCCGCTGCGTGTGCCCGGCGCCAGCTACCAGCCGCTGACGGTGAGCGAGGTGGCGATCTTCCAGCAGGCGCTGGAATCGCACCGCCGCTACGGCCGCGCCGCCATCCGCCACTACATCATCAGCCACACCGAGACCGTGAGCGACCTGCTCGAGGCCATGGTGCTGCAGAAGGAAGTGGGCCTGCTGCGCGGCACGCTGCAGGAGGACGCGGTGTGCGATCTGATCGTCGTGCCGCTGTTCGAGACCATCGCCGACCTGCGCAACGCCGCGCCCATCGTGCGGGCCGTCTACGAACTGCCCGGCGTGCGCGCCATGATCCAGCGCTCCGGCGGCGAGCAGGACATCATGCTGGGCTACAGCGACAGCAACAAGGATGGCGGCATCTTCACCAGCAACTGGGAGCTCTACCGCGCCGGCATGGCGCTGGTGAAGCTGTTCGACGAGCTGAACGAGGGCCAGAAGGACGGCATCCGCCTGCGCATGTTCCACGGCCGCGGCGGCACCGTCGGCCGCGGCGGCGGCCCCAGCTACCAGGCCATCCTGGCGCAGCCGCCCGGCACCGTGCGCGGCCAGCTGCGCCTGACCGAGCAGGGCGAGGTGATCGGCTCCAAGTACGCCAACCGCGAGATCGGCCGGCGCAACCTGGAGACGCTCGTCGCCGCCACGCTGGAGGCCACCTTCCTCGGCTCCACCAAGTCCGCGCCCACGGCCTTCATCAATGCCGCGTCGACCATCTCGCAGGCCAGCATGGACGCCTACCGCGCGCTGGTGTACGAGACGCCCGGCTTCGTCGACTACTTCTTCGGCTCGACGCCCATCCGCGAGATCGCCGAGCTCAACATCGGCTCGCGCCCGGCCTCGCGCAATCCCAAGCGTAACATCGAGGACCTGCGCGCCGTGCCCTGGAGCTTCAGTTGGGGCCAGTGCCGGCTCACCATCAACGGCTGGTACGGCTTCGGCAGCGCCATCCAGGCCTTCCTGGGCGAAGCCAAGGACGTGGCCGGCCGCAAGGAGCGCGAGGCGCTGCTGCAGAAGATGTATGCCCAGTGGCCCTTCTTCCGCACGCTGCTGTCCAACATGGACATGGTGCTGGCCAAGAGCGACCTGCAGCTGGCTGCGCGATACGCCGAGCTGGTGGGCGAGCGCAAGCTGCGCCAGAAGGTGTTCTCGATGATCGAGGCCGAATGGCGCCGCACCTCCGATGCGCTGACGCTCATCACCGGCGCCAGGCAGCGGCTGGAAGGCAATGCCGAGCTGCAGCGCTCGGTGCGCCACCGCTTCCCCTACATCGACCCGCTGCACCACCTGCAGGTCGAGCTGATGCGCCGCTTCCGCGGCGGCGACGGCAGCGAGCGGCTGCAGCGCGGCATCCACCTGTCGATCAACGGCGTCGCCGCGGGCCTGCGCAACACGGGCTGATTCTTCGGCGGCACCCGCCCTCGCACAGCCGCGCCGGCCCAGGGCCCGCGCGGCTTTTCTTCGCCCGTGCGGGCCGCGCCATTCGCTGACGGAATAGCGCTTATCGCCCGCCTGCGTCTTCTGCGTTCGCCTCGCCCTTCCTAGAGTGCGATCCATCGAACGAGGAGACCACTCATGGCAAGAATGACCGCGGCCCAGGCCGCCGTGCTGGTGATGGAACGCGAGGGCATCACGCAGGCCTTCGGGGTGCCCGGCGCCGCCATCAATCCGCTGTACGCCGCGCTGCGCGCCCATGGCGGCATCGGCCACATCCTGGCGCGGCATGTGGAAGGCGCCTCGCACATGGCCGAGGGCTACACCCGGGCGGTGGCCGGCAACATCGGCGTGTGCATCGGCACCTCGGGCCCGGCGGGCACCGACATGATCACGGGGCTCTATTCGGCATCGGCCGACTCCATCCCCATCCTGTGCATCACGGGCCAGGCGCCGCGGGCCCGGCTCTACAAGGAGGACTTCCAGGCCGTGGACATCGAATCCATCGCCAAGCCCGTCACCAAGTGGGCCGTCACCGTGCGCGAGCCAGCGCAGGTGCCGCAGGTCTTCCAGCAGGCCTTCCACCTGATGCGCTCGGGCCGGCCGGGGCCGGTGCTCATCGACCTGCCCTTCGACGTGCAGATGGCCGAGATCGAGTTCGACATCGACACCTATGCCCCGCTGCCAGCCTACAAGCCGGCCGCCACGCGGGCGCAGATAGAGAAGGCGCTGGCCATGCTGAATGCGGCCGAGCGGCCGTTGATCGTGGCCGGCGGCGGCGTCATCAATGCTGACGCCAGCGCGCTGCTGGTGCACTTGGCCGAGCTGACCGGCACGCCGGTCATCCCGACGCTGATGGGCTGGGGCAGCATCCCGGACGACCATCCGCTGATGGCCGGCATGTGCGGCCTGCAGACCAGCCATCGCTACGGCAACGCCGCGCTGCTGGCCAGTGACTTCGTGCTGGGCATCGGCAACCGCTGGGCCAATCGGCACACGGGCTCGGTCGACGTCTACACGCACGGCCGGACCTTCGTGCATGTGGACATCGAGCCCACGCAGATCGGCCGCGTGTTCATGCCCGACTTCGGCATCGTGTCGGACGCCAGCGCGGCCTTGGCGCTGTTCGTCGAAGTGGCCGAGGCGATGAAGGCCGAGGGTCGCCTGCCCGACCGCAGCGCCTGGGCCGCCGAGTGCCGCGAACGCAAGCGCACGATGCTGCGCAAGACCGACTTCGCCGACGTGCCCATGAAGCCGCAGCGCGTCTACCAGTGCATGAACCGGCACTTCGACCGCGAGACCTGCTACGTCAGCACCATCGGCCTGTCGCAGATCGCCGCCGCGCAGTTCCTGCACGTCTACCAGCCGCGGCACTGGATCAACTGCGGCCAGGCCGGCCCGCTGGGCTGGACGGTGCCGGCCGCCCTGGGCGTACGCGCCGCCGACCCGTCACGCCGCGTGGTGGCGCTGTCGGGCGACTACGACTTCCAGTTCATGGTCGAGGAACTGGCCGTGGGCGCGCAGTTCAAGCTGCCCTACCTCCACATCGTGGTCAACAACAGCTACCTGGGCCTGATCCGCCAGGCGCAGCGCGGCTTCGACATGGACTACTGCGTGCAGTTGGGCTTCGAGAACATCAATGCCGCGCCCGACGCCGGCATCGAGCGCCACTACGGCGTGGACCACAAGAAGGTGGTCGAGGGCCTGGGCTGCAAGGCCATCCGCGTGCAGCGGCCCGAGGAGATGCAACCCGCGCTCGACCAGGCCGAGGCGCTGATGGCCGAGCACCGCGTGCCGGTGGTGATCGAGGTGATGCTGGAGCGCGTGACCAACATCGCCATGGGCACCGAGATCGACGCCATCCGCGAGTTCGAACCGCTGGCCGCTGGCATCGCCGACGCACCCACGGCACTTGCCGCCGCCATGCTCGATTGAAGGTGCGAGCGAACCCGCCATGGCCGCTCGGCCACGCCGGATTCACTCACGCCTGCTGAGCACCGTCCCATTCCGAAATCAAGAGACTGCCATGCCCCGCTTTGCCGCCAACCTGACCATGCTGTTCACCGAGCTGCCCTTCCTGCAGCGCTTCGAGGCCGCCGCCCGCGCCGGCTTCGAAGGGGTGGAATACCTCTTCCCCTACGACTTCGAAGCCCGCGAACTGGCCGAGGCCTTGCGTGCCCGCGGCCTGGTGCAGGTGCTGCACAACCTGCCCGCCGGCGACTGGGCGGCGGGCGAGCGCGGCATCGCCTGCCATCCGGACCGCGTGGCCGAGTTCCGCGACGGCGTGGGCCGCGCCATCGGCTATGCGAAGACGCTCGGCTGCCCGCAGCTGAACTGCCTGGTCGGCAAGCTGCCCGAAGGCGCGACCTGCGCCGACGTGCAGCCGGTGCTGGTCGACAACCTGCGCTTCGCGGCCCGCGCGCTGGAAGACGCCGGGCTTCGGCTGCTGGTCGAGCCCATCAACCACTTCGACATTCCCGGCTTCGCCCTTACCCGCACCGACCAAGCGTTGGCCCTGCTCGACCAGGTGGGAGAGGCCAACCTGCGCATCCAGTACGACATCTACCACGCCCAGCGCATGGAAGGCGAACTGGCGGGCACCCTGAGCCGGCACCTGGGCCGCATCGGCCACATCCAGGTGGCCGACAACCCCGGCCGCGGCGAGCCGGGCACGGGCGAGATCCATTACCGCTGGCTGTTCCAGCAGATCGACGCGCTGGGCTATGAGGGCTGGATCGGCTGCGAATACAAGCCGCGCGCCAGCACGCAGGAAGGCCTGGGCTGGATGCGCGCCCTGGCCGCCTGAGCCGCACGGCCGCCAACGAAGCACTGAAGGAGACCCGCCCCATGAACACCCACACGCACCGCGACACCCACACCGATGGCCCGCCGACCGGCAAGCCGATGGAACCCCGCCGCATCGGCTTCATCGGCCTCGGCATCATGGGCACGCCCATGGCCGGCCACCTGGCCGCGGCTGGCCACACGCTCTTCGTCCATACCCGCGGCCAGGTACCGGCGGCGCTGGCCGGCCGGGCCGAGGTCTGCGCCAGCGCGGCCGAGGTGACCCGCCATGCAGAGGTCGTCTTCCTCACGGTGCCGGACACGCCCGACGTCGAGAAGGTGCTGTTCGGCGAGCACGGCGTGGCCGAGGGCCTGGCCGACGCGCCCGGCGGCGGCGCGGGCAAGACCGTGGTGGACTGCAGTTCCATCGACCCCATCGCCACGCAGGACTTCGCCTGTCGCATCGTGGCACTCGGTGCCGGCTACGTCGATGCGCCCGTCTCCGGAGGCGAGGTCGGTGCCAAGGCCGCCAGCCTCACGATCATGTGCGGCGGCGACGAGGCGGTGTTCGAGGGCGTGCGCCCGCTGCTGCACACGATGGGCCGCAACGTCACCCGCGTCGGCGAGGTCGGCGCCGGCCAGATCACCAAAGTCGCCAACCAGATCATCGTGGCGCTCAACATCGCGGCCGTCGGCGAGGCGCTGGTCTTTGCCAGCAAGGCCGGCGCCGACCCGGCCAAGGTGCGGCAGGCGCTGATGGGCGGCTTCGCGGCCAGCCGCATCCTCGAAGTGCATGGCGAGCGCATGATCACCCGCAGCTTCGCGCCCGGCTTTCGCATCGCGCTGCACCAGAAGGACCTGAACCTTGCGATGCAAAGCGCCCGCAGCCTGGGCGTTGCCCTGCCGCAGACGGCCAGCGCGGCGCAGCTGATGAACGCCTGCGCCGCCCTCGGCCACGGCCAGGCGGACCATTCCGCGCTCGTACGCGCGCTGGAGGCCATGGCCGGGCATCCCGTGGCGCCCGACGCCACCAGCTGAACCCCGACGTCAGAGCCCCGGGTCGACCAGCGCCTTGGCGTCCTCGGAGCCATCGACGCGCTCCAGCCGTCCCTGCGTGTCGAACCGGAGCGTCACCGGCTGCTCGTCCTGCATCGTGTAATAGGCCCAGGACGGGGCCGTGGCCGGCTCCGGCGTGAGCTCTGCCGAGGGATAGCCCAAGGCCATCGCCACCTGCTCGCGCGTCATCCCCTGCCGCACGCGGCCGCTGCGGACGGCGCGCTGCACGTCGGTGGACCAGGTGGCCAACCGGGCTGCGGGGTCCTGCGACACCACGATACGGCCCAGCCACTCGCGCGAGCCGGTCGCGCTGCGCGAACCGGGGGTCACGTCGTCCGTGAAGCCCATGTAGGTGTTGCCGACATAGCCCCAGAAATAGGCATGGCGCTTGGTCTGCTCGACGCGCACCGGCAGGCCCAGCCGGGCCACGGGGCCGCCCAGCACATTGCTCGCATAGATGATGTCGCTCTGCACCGGCAGGTTGCAGCAGAGATAGCCGGTGATGGGCGGTTGCAGCCGCGTGGCGCAGCCGCCCAGGGCCAACACAGTGGCGCCCAGCGCCAGGGCCGCACGCCGGCGGCCCGATCGGGTGGAACGGATCATTCTTGACACTCCCTTTTTGGTATTGCCGCCGTGCGCAGCCGAGTTGACCGTGCCCACGCGACGGCGGCAGTGTAGGAAACCGTGGTCGCAGCCACGGTGCGGCGCCCAGGTCCGCGCGACAATCTGCCCCCGGACCGGCCCCACCCCAGCCGGGTTCACCGGCGCCCGGGACCGCCCCACCCTCGGCGGCAGCCATGCATCACGCCATGCCTGATCGGCATGGGATGCCCGAAGGCCCGCCCGCACCCAAGCCCGCAGGCGAGCGCCCTTGCGTTAGCCTCGGCCCCCTTCCCCCGAATCCGACCGTTTCCCGTCCCCAAGGAGATTGCATGTCCAAGCCGCTGTCCCCCGCAGAAGAAGCCCTGCGCGACGCCGCCCGTGAATACCACCGCGCCGGTATGCGCGGCAAGATTTCGGTCACGCCCACCAAGCCGCTGGTCAACCAGCGCGACCTGTCGCTGGCCTATTCGCCGGGTGTGGCCTATCCCTGCCTGGACATCCAGGCCGACCCCTCCAAGGCGGCCGAATACACCGCCCGCGGCAACCTGGTCGGCGTGGTCACCAACGGCACCGCGGTACTGGGCCTGGGCGACATCGGCCCGCTGGCCGGCAAGCCGGTGATGGAGGGCAAGGGCTGCCTGTTCAAGAAGTTCGCCGGCATCGACGTGTTCGACATCGAGCTGGCCGAGCGCGACCCCGACAAGCTGGTGGACATCATCGCGGCGCTGGAGCCCACGCTGGGCGGCATCAACCTCGAGGACATCAAGGCGCCCGAGTGCTTCTACATCGAGAAGAAGCTGCGCGAGCGCATGAACATCCCGGTCTTCCACGACGACCAGCACGGCACCGCCATCATCTCGGCCGCCGCCCTGCTCAACGGCCTGGAGCTGGTGGGCAAGAAGATCGGCGACGTGAAGATCGCCGTCTCGGGCGCCGGCGCCGCGGCCATCGCCTGCCTGGACGTGATGGTGGGCCTGGGCGCCAAGACAGCCAACATCTTCGCCTGCGACTCCAAAGGCCTGATCTACACCGGCCGCGCCGGCGGCTTCGACGAGTCGAAGGCCCGCTATGCCCAGCCCGACACCGGTGCCCGCACCCTGGCCGACGTGGTGCAGCAGGCCGACGTGTTCCTGGGCTGCTCGGCGCCGGGCGTGCTGACGGCCGACATGGTCAAGACCATGGCCGACAAGCCCATCATTCTGGCCCTGGCCAACCCCGAGCCCGAGATCCGCCCGGAGCTGGCCAAGGCCGTGCGCCCCGACTGCATCATCGCCACCGGCCGCAGCGACTATCCGAACCAGGTCAACAACGTCCTGTGCTTCCCCTACATCTTCCGCGGCGCGCTGGACTGCGGCGCCACCAAGATCACGGAAGAGATGAAGCTCGCCTGCGTGCGCGAGATCGCCGACCTGACCAAGGCCGACATCAGCGAGGAAGTGGCCACCGCCTATGCGGGCGAGGAACTGTCCTTCGGCCCCGACTACCTGATCCCCAAGCCCTTCGACTCGCGCCTGATCCTGCGCATCGCGCCGGCCGTGGCCAAGGCCGCCGCCGCGTCGGGCGTCGCCACCCGCCCGATCGAGGACCTGGACGCCTACCGCCAGCAGCTGTCGCGCTTCGTCTACCAGACCGGCATGGTGATGCGCCCCGTCTTCGCCGCCGCCAAGATGGCCGAGAAGAAGCGCGTGGCCTATGCCGAAGGCGAGGACGAACGCGCCCTGCGCGCCGCCCAGATGGCCGTGGACGAGGGCATCGCCCGCCCGATCCTGATCGGCCGCCCGGACATCATCGCCATGCGCATCAAGAAGGCCGGCCTCAACCTGCGCCCCGGCGTGGACGTGGAGGTGGTCGACCCCGAGAACGACCCGCGCTTCCGCCAGTACTGGGAGGCCTACCACCAGCTGATGGGGCGCCGCGGCATCAACCCGGAAGGCTCCAAGGCGATGGTGCGCCGCTCCAACACCACCATCGCCGCGCTGATGGTGCACCTGGGCGACGCCGACGCCATGCTGTGCGGCCTGGTCGGCCGCTTCGACAGCCACCTGAAGATCCTGGGTCAGCTGCTGGGCACCCAGCGCGGCGTGCCGGACTTCGCCACGCTGAACGCGCTGATGCTGGACAAGTACACGCTGTTCATCGCCGACACCAACGTGCACGAGGACCCGACGGCCGAGCAGCTGGCGCAGATCGCGCTGATGGCCGCCGAAGAGGTGCGCCGCTTCGGCCTGCCGCCCAAGGTGGCCTTCCTGTCGCATTCCAACTTCGGCACCTCCGAGCGCGCCTCGGCCCGCAAGATGCGCATCGCCCGCGACCTGTTCGCGCAGATGGCGCCCGACATCGAATGCGACGGCGAGATGCACGGCGACGCCGCGCTGTCGGAATCGGTGCGGCGCGAATCGCTGCCCGGCTCCTCGCTGACCGGCGAGGCCAACCTGCTGATCTGCCCCAACCTGGACTCGGCCAACATCCTCTTCAACGTGCTGAAGATGACCGGCGCCAACGGAGTGACGGTGGGCCCGATCCTGCTGGGCTCGGCCAAGCCGGCCCATGTGCTGACGGCCAACGCCACGGTTCGCCGCGTGCTCAACATGACGGCCCTGGCCGTGGCCAACGCCAACACCACGCGCTGAGTTCCCGCCGCTGAAGACGCGCCAACTTGGCGCATCGACGCCCCACGTGCGTGCACGCCGTGGGGCGTTTTGCTGTCCGCTCCGGGATGACCCGGGTGCACCGCTTTGGCGCAAGGCTGAGGATCGCACCCCAACGGTGCAGGCACCGTTATTGCTTTTTCCTGCCACATCCCTCAGCGAGAGTCTTCATGAACAAGCGACAAGTCCTGCAGTCCTTCCTGGCCGCCTCGGCCTTCGCCCTCGGCCTGGGCGCGGCCCATGCCCAGGCCACCACGCCGATCAAGTTCCAGCTGGACTGGCGCTTCGAAGGCCCCGCCGCCCTGTTCCTGCACCCGGCCGCCAAGGGCTACTTCAAGCAGGCCGGCATCGACGTGACCATCGACGCCGGCAACGGCTCGGGCGGCACCGTCACCCGCGTGGCCTCGGGCGCCTACGACATGGGCTTCGCCGACCTGGCGGCCCTGATGGAGTTCCACGCCAACAACCCCGACAGCCCCAACAAGCCGGTCGCGGTCATGATGGTCTACAACAACACGCCGGCCTCGGCCATGGCGCTCAAGAAGAGCGGCATCACCAAGCCGGCCGACCTCTCGGGCAAGAAGCTGGGCGCCCCGGTGTTCGACGCCGGCCGCCGCGCCTTCCCCATCTTCGCCAAGGCCAACAACATCACCAACGTCACCTGGACGGCGATGGACCCGACGCTGCGCGAGACCATGCTGATCCGCGGCGACATCGACGCCATCACCGGCTTCACCTTCACTTCGCTGCTCAACCTCGAAGCCCGCGGCGCCAAGGCCAGCGACGTGGTGGTGCTGCCCTATCCCGACTACGGCGTGAAGCTCTACGGCAACGCCATCATCGTCTCGCCCAAGCTGCTGGCCGAGAAGCCGCAGGTGGTCAAGGCCTTCCTGTCGGCCTTCACCAAGGGCGCCAAGGAAGTCATCGCCAACCCGGCCGTGGCCATCGAGTCGGTCAAGGCCCGCGACGGCATCATCGACACCAAGCTGGAGACGCGCCGCCTGCAGCTGGCCATCGACACCGTCATCAACAGCCCCGACGCCCGCGCCGAAGGCTTCGGCAACGTGGTGCCGTCGCGCCTGGCGCTGATGGCCTCGCAGGTGTCCGACGCCTACGGCACCAAGACCCGCGTCAAGCCCGAGGCCGTGTGGAACGGCTCCGTGCTGCCGCCGGCCGCCGAGCTGGCCATCCTCAAGAAGTAAGCGGCGCCCGCGCCTTCTCATCCTCGGCCTGTGGCCGGCCCGTTGCGGCCGGCGCAGGCCGTTTCTTGTGCACCGCCCATGGACACGCAAAACGCCACCCCCTTCGTCGACTTCCAGGACGTCTGGCTCGCCTACAACGAGCAGTTGCTGCGCGAGAACCACTTCGCCGTCGAGGCCATCGACCTCAAGGTGAAGAAGGGCGAGTTCATCGCCATCGTCGGCCCCTCGGGCTGCGGCAAGTCCACCTTCATGAAGCTCACCACCGGCCTGAAAATGCCGTCGATGGGCAAGATCCGCATCGACGGCCAGCCGGTGACCGGGCCGCTCAAGATTTCGGGCATGGCCTTCCAGGCGCCGTCGCTGCTGCCGTGGCGCACCACGGTGGACAACGTGCTCCTGCCGCTGGAGATCGTGGAGCCCTACCGCTCCACCTTCAAGGCCAAGAAGAAGGACTACGAGGAGCGCGCCCGCCGCCTGCTCCAGAAGGTGGGCCTGGCCGGCTACGAGGACAAGTTCCCCTGGCAGCTGTCGGGCGGCATGCAGCAGCGCGCCAGCATCTGCCGCGCGCTGATCCACGAGCCCAAGATGCTGCTGCTGGACGAGCCCTTCGGCGCGCTCGATGCCTTCACCCGCGAGGAGCTGTGGTGCATCCTGCGCGACCTCTGGACCGAGCAGCGCTTCAACGTGATCCTGGTGACGCACGACCTGCGCGAATCGGTCTTCCTGGCCGACACGGTGTACGTGATGAGCAAGTCACCCGGCCGCTTCGTGGTCAAGCGCGAGATCGAGCTGCCGCGCCCGCGCGAGCTCGAAGTGACCTACACCAAGGAATTCAGCGACATCGTGCACGAGTTGCGCGGCCACATCGGCGCCATCCGCCAGGGCGCCGCCACCGGCGCACCCGCCGTGCCGCTGCCCCAGTAAGAACGCTCAGGGAGCCGTCCGCCCATGAACAACAAATTGCTCGAACGCTGGTCGCCATGGCTGCTGCTGGTGGCCGTGATCCTGCTGTGGCAGATCATCTGCTCGGCCTTCGCCGTCTCGGAATTCATCTTCCCCAGCCCCTGGCGCATCTGGACCCAGTTCTGGGAATTCAAGGCCATCATCGCCGGCCATGCCTGGCGCACCTTCTGGGTGACGATGGCGGGCTTCGGCCTCGCCATCGTGGTGGGCGTGCTGCTGGGTTTCGTGATCGGCAGCTCGCGCCTGGCCTATGCCGCCATGTACCCGCTCATGACCGCCTTCAACGCCCTGCCCAAGGCGGCCTTCGTGCCGATCCTGGTGGTGTGGTTCGGCATCGGGGTCGGGCCGGCCATCCTCACGGCCTTCCTCATCAGCTTCTTCCCGATCATGGTCAACATCGCCACCGGCCTGGCCACGCTGGAGCCGGAGCTGGAGGACGTGCTGCGGGTGCTGGGCGCCAAGCGCTGGGACGTGCTGATGAAGATCGGCCTGCCGCGCTCCATGCCCTACTTCTATGCCTCGCTCAAGGTGGCGATCACGCTGGCCTTCGTCGGCACCACGGTGTCGGAGATGACCGCCGCCAACGAAGGCATCGGCTACCTGCTGATCTCGGCCGGCTCGGCCATGCAGATGGGCCTGGCCTTTGCGGGGCTGATGGTGGTGGGCGCGATGGCCATGGTCATGTACGAACTCTTCAGCGCGCTGGAGAAGCACACCACGGGCTGGGCGCACCGGGGCACGCAGGGCGGCTGAGCGCGCCAGGCCCGGCGCGCCGCCGGGCTACTTTTGCCGGACGGCTCGCGGCACCTTCTTGGCAGGTGCCGCGACAGCGGGGGCCGCGGGCGGCGCCAGAAGCGTGGCGAAGACCATCGCCACGAAGTCCTCGTAGGGCTGATCGCTTCGCACCACCTTCGCGCGGATCAACGTGCCCTGCCAGGCATTGAGCACGAAGCGGGCGAGCACCGGCGCCTCGGTGGCGGCGGCCACCGAACCGTCAGCCTGGGCCTGGCGGATGACCCCGGCGATGGCCACGCTCCAGTGGTGGAAGAGCCGCCCGAATTCCGCGCGCGAGGTCTCGTGGCTGTCGGCGATCTCCGAACTCAGTGCGCCCAGGAAGCAGCCGCTGCGGTAGCCGCGGTCCTTCACCGTCTTCCAGTTGGCGCGGAAGTGGCGCCTCAGCCGCTCCAGCGGCGCCAGCTTCTCGTCGTGCAGCACCTCGATGCCGTTGCGGGCGATGTAGGCCTGCAGCGCTTCGAGCGCCAGCTTCTCTTTGCTGTCGAAGTGGTTGTAGAACGAGCCCTTGGGCACGCCGGCCGCATCGGTCAGGTCCTGCACGCTCGCCCCGTTGAAGCCATGCACCTCGAACACATCGAGGGCGGCATCCACGAGCTTGTGCCGGACACTGGGTCTTCCCATGGCTGATCGTCCTTGCGCGGGAGGTTGAACGGGGTCCGCATTGTGCCAGCCGGTCTGGCTGGACATAATATGACCAGTCGTCTTAGTTCACGTCCTCCGCAACTGTGGAGCAGGAGTGACAAGGCCCGAGCGCCGCGTCGCGCAGGCAGGCCCTCGCTTCAAGGAGATCACCGATGAACATGTTCGCTGGCGTGCGCTGGTGGTCGGCGTTGGCGAGCGTGGCGCTGCTGGCCTTCCTGCAGGGCTGCGTGGCGCTGGCGCCGTCGCACAACCCACCCGTCGCGGCGATGCCTGCGTCGCCGGAGGACTTTCTTTCGCGCGCCGCGGCGCAACCCGGACTGGGGCCGCAGGAGTCGGCCTTCCGTCCGCTGGCACTGAGCGCCTATGCCCTCGATGCGCGCCTGGCCCTGATCGCCCGGGCCCAGCGGAGCATCGACGTGCAGTATTACCTCCTTCAGTCCGACGGCGTCGGGCGTCACTTCCTGCGCGCCCTGCGCGATGCGGCGCTGCGCGGTGTGCGTGTGCGTGTGCTGGTCGATGACCTCTACACCGCCGACACGCAGGAACTGCTCGCCGACTTCGAAGCCACGCCGAATGTGGAAGTGCGGCTGTTCAATCCCTTCCCCGCGGGGCGGCGGCTCGACACGACACGATGGGGGCTGTCGCTGCTCGACATCTCGCGCCTCAACCGGCGCATGCACAACAAGCTGCTGGTGGCGGACGGCGTGCTGGCCGTGGTGGGTGGGCGCAACATGGCGGACGAGTATTTCCTGCAGCACGCCAGTGGCAACTTCGCGGATTTCGACCTGCTGCTGACCGGCGCCGCGGTGCCCACGTTGGCGACCGGCTTCGACGCCTACTGGAACAGTCCGCGCGTCCATGCCCTGGCCCGCCTGCTGCCCTCCGACGAGCCGCCAGCCGCGCGGCAGGCGCGCTTCGACGCCGCGACCGCCCGGTCGCACGACACGCTGCCGCCGCTGCCTGCTGCCGCGCAGGACCTGCTCGGCTATGGCCCCGTTTCCGCGGCCCTGATGCATCCCCCCATGAAGATGCTGCGCGGCACCGTGCAGGTCCTGGTCGACGACCCCGAGAAGGCCGCCGGTCGGGCCGAGGACGGCGACGACCCGCACACCGTGACCCAGCAGACGCTGACAGCCATCCTGCGCACTCAGCGCGAGCTGCTGCTGGTCTCGCCCTACTTCGTGCCGGGCGAGCGCGGCATGGCCGCGATCCGCGAGGGCCGGCGCAAGGGCGTGGCCATCACGCTGGTGACCAACTCGCTCGCGGCAACCGACGAGTCCTTCGTCAGCGCGGCCTTCGCGCGCTACCGCCCCATGCTGCTGCGCGAAGGCGTGCAGGTGGTGGAGATCAGCCCCAAGGTGCTCGACCGGGAAGCCGCCGCGCACCGGCCGGGCGGCTCCAGCGCCGGGCGCATGCACGTCAAGGGCTTCGTCATCGATCGCCGCATCACCTTCGTGGGCTCGATGAACATGGACTTCCGTTCATCCCGCCTGAACACCGAGGTCGGCCTGCTGGTGGATTCGCCCGCGCTGGCTGAGGACGTGATCCAGCTGATCGATACGCTCCGGCGCCTCGGCAGCTACCAGTTGCGGCTGTCGACTGACGATCAACATGTGCAGTGGGTCGAGACCCGCGACGGCCAGGCCCGGGTCTACGACGACGAACCGGGTGTAGACCTGGCCACCCGCCTGAAGATCTTCTTCTTCTCGCGGCTGATCAGCGAGAAGCTCCTGTAGGAGCCAGCTCGGCCCGGCGCCATGTGCCGGACCGAGGCGTTCCGGTACCCAGCGCGGGGTGCCGGAACGCCGCTCGTCAGGCGATCGGGAACATCGCGTTGCCGCTCAGCGTCTGCGCAGCGGGCACCTCTTCCTGGATCACGTCCCAGTGCTCGACGAGTCGGCCGTCCTTCACGCGAAAGATGTCCACGCCGATCATGGTCTTGCCGCTCCAGTTGACGTAGCGGCCGTGGATGGACACGAACTCGCCGTCGTCCAGCACCAGGCCGGGCTCGTAGCGGAAGTCCGCCGGCAGGCTGGGGATGACCTGCCGGAAGAAGGCCAGGCCGTTGGGCATGCGCGGGTTGTGCTGCACATAGCCCGAGTCCCAATAGGCGTCGAGGGCACTGAGATCGCGTTGGCCGAACAGCCGCGTCATGGCGGCGAGGACCAGTTCCTTGTTGTTCATGGAGGCTCCAGTTCAGGGGGAGTGGCCCCGGAAAGGGCCACGGATACGAGGCGGAGTCGACTTAAGACGACCGGTCATATTCTGCCCGCAGGTGCCGCCGGACACAATTGCGCCGCGTTCACCCGCCAAGGGGAAGACTCCGCCACACCATTCGATAAGACCTTCCAACGCTCGACGAGCGGCCATTGGATGGGCTCATCGCAGTTGATGCGGCCGGCCGCGGCTGACCGCCGCTTTGCCCGGCGTGCAGTCAGCGCATCGCCTCGATCGGATTGACATGCAGGCATCTGCCTGCATAATTGGCTCGCACACCCAAGAACGAATGGATGAAGACAAGGTTTTCAAGGCCCTGGCCGACCCGACGCGCAGGAAGCTGCTGGACCTGCTGTACGAGAACAACGGGCAGACGCTGGGCGAACTTTGCGAACACCTCGACATGGCGCGCCAGTCGACCACGCAGCACCTCGGCATCCTCGAAGCCGCACAGCTGGTGACGACCGTCTGGCGCGGCCGCGAGAAGCTGCACTTCATCAACCCGGTGCCGCTGCACGAGGTCTACGAACGCTGGGTACGGAAGTTCGAGCGCCAGCGCCTCGGCCTGCTGCATGACCTGAAGAAGCAACTGGAAGGAGAGTGAGGATGAGCAAGACCTGTTTCGTCTACGTGACCTACATCCGAGCGACACCCGAGAAGGTGTTCGAGGCCATCACCCAGCCCGACGTCTCGCTGCGCTACTGGGGCCACGAGAACATCTCCGACTGGCGGCCCGGGTCGCCCTGGCAGCATGTGCGCGCCAACGATGCGCGCACCGTCGAGCTGGTGGGCGAGGTGCTCGAAATCTCCCCGCCGACCCGGTTGGTCATCACCTGGGCCAATGCCTCGCAGGCCAGCGATCCGGCGAGCCGCAGCCGCGTGAGCTTCGACATCGTCGAGTACCAGGGCATGGTGCGGCTGACCGTGACCCACGACGAGCTGGAGGCCGGCAGCGGCATGGCCAACGGCATCCAGAAGGGCTGGCCGATCGTGCTGTCCAGCCTCAAGTCCCTGCTCGAGACCGGCGAAGGCATCGACGTCTTCGCCAAGCCCACGCAGGCCTGAACAGGCACCGCCATGAACCTGCCCTTCACCGGCGGATGTGCATGCGGCGCGGTGCGTTACAGCACGCCGCATGCGCCTGTGTTCCAGAACCACTGCCAGTGCCGGGATTGCCAGCGCCGCAGCGGTACAGGCCATGGCTCCTGGCTGACCTTCGCGTCGAGCGCCGAGCTGGCCTTGACCGGCGAACTGCGGCACTGGGAGACAGTGGGCGACAGCGGAAACACCAAGATCCACGCCTTCTGCCCGGTGTGCGGCACATCGGTGGCCCTGCGCTTCACCGCCATGCCCGATCTGGTCGCCGTGCCCGCCGGCAGCCTGGACGAACCGGCGCGCTTTGCGCCGCAGGTGGTGACCTACCGCGTGCGCGGCCTGACCTGGGACCGCGTGGATCCGTCGCTCACGGCCTTCGAGCGCATGCCGGGCTAGGGTTGTCGGCGCGATGAACGGGGGCCGCGCCGCTTCGCGATGGGACAGGAGCAGGCGCGGCGCAGCCCGAAGGGAAACGGCCCTTTGCCCAAGGTCGGCCGGCCCTAGGCAGCCGGGCCGTCCGCCCAGCCTGTCTCGATCTCGGCCTTCACTTCCGTCATGAGCTTGTGCACCGGGCATTTGCCGGCCACGCGCAGCAACTCGTCGCGCTGGGCATCGCTGAGCGCGCCGCCCACCTGCAGCCGGGCCGACAGCCGGTAGATGCCCTGCCGCTCCTGGCTGGCGTCGCGGTCGACGTCGACCTGGATGTCCTCGACCGGGATGCCGCGCCGCTGTGCGTACAGCAGCATCGTGAGCGCCTTGCAGGCGGCCAGCGCGGCGTCGTAGAGGTCGTGCGGCTCGGGGCCGGCATCGGTGCCGCCGCCTGCGATCGAGGCGTCGACGGTGATGGCATGGCCGCGGATCTGCAGCGTGTGGGCAGTGCCGCTGCTGCCGTTGCGGCGAACGGTGACGGTCATTCGGTGCTCCTGGATTTGGAAGGAAGGAAAAGAAAGGGTCCGGCTCAACCGCGATGCGCCGTGGCCGGAATCCACGGGACGACGGCTGCGCGACGGTGTTCCAAGTCCATGTGCCGTTCAAGCGCTGGCCGACGTCTCGGATGGACGATACAGGAGGGCCAAGCCCCGCTTCGCGCAACGCCGGTGCGACATCGCCTGCGCCGCGCGCACTGACGCATCCCGCAACCCGCAACCCGCAACCCGCAACCCGCGCAGCGTATGCTCGCGCGCCATGTCTCCATCGGCTCTCGCCGCGCCGCGATCCCGCTTGCGCACCTGGGCGCAGGCCCGTCTCGTCGCCGGCCTTGTGCTGATCGCCAGCCTGCCCTGCGCCGCCGCCAGCGACAGGGCGGCGGCATCGTCCCCACCTGAACGCTGCGCGGCCACGAGCGGCCAGCCTTCGCCGCCGCGCGCCCTCGCCATGGCCCGCATCGCGCAGGCCGAGCACGCCGCCTGGGGCGGCGCGCAGCTGGATGCCGAAGGCCGCCTGATCCGCAGCGGCGCCGCGGAAGCCGAGGAGCGCGGCGCCTTCGCCCGGCCCGCGCCCTGGCAGCGCGTGATGCGCTACTGGTCCGCCGTCGACGAGGCCGAGCGGGCCCACTGGCCCTCGGCCGTGCGCTTCGGCGCCCTGCGCCCGGCGCAACGCGAACTGCTGGAACAGGCGCTGCAGATGGCCTCTGCCGACCTGCTGCAGGGCTTGGGCGTCGGCACGGGCGTCGGACTGCAGAGCGACGAGCGCCGCGCCATCGCCGTGGCACTGGCCCGCGTCGCCGTGATCGACACGCCCTGGTCCGCCGCCTTCGTCAGCTGGGTCGCGCGCGAGGCCGGCCTGCAGCCGGGCGAGTTCATCTTCTCCGAGGCCCATGCCGACTATGCGGCCGAGGCCTGGCACACCCGCCTGCAGGAAAGCGCCGGCGCCCCGTCCGCGGGCGCGATGCGGGCCTGCGACCTGCGCACCACCACGCCCCGCGTGGGCGACCTGGTGTGCCATGCCCGCGCCGCCAGCCGCGACCTCGTGACGCTGGACGAACTGGGCGAAGCGCTGGAGCGCCGCCGCGCCACCGGCAGCGGCCTGCCCATGCATTGCGACGTGGTCGTGCAGGTGGACGACGGCGGCCTCGACACCGTCGGCGGCAATGTGCTCGAGGGCGTCACTGGTCGGCGCCTGGCCTTCGCGCCGGGCACCCGACTTCTGGATGCGAGCTACCAGCCTGGCTGCAGCGGTTGCACCGACCGTCACATGAACACCGCACCGTGGGTGCTGCTGCTGCAATGGCGCTGATGGCAGCA
This sequence comes from Pseudacidovorax sp. NFM-22, assembly GCF_021401245.1. Lineage (GTDB taxonomy): Bacteria > Pseudomonadota > Gammaproteobacteria > Burkholderiales > Burkholderiaceae_C > Xenophilus. Next base: position 90,015 of record NZ_JACBFY010000006.1, on the reverse strand, counting down.
GGGTCGGCCGTCGGTGCGCGGGCAGCGGCCTGCGCCAGAATCGCGGCCGTGACGCCCGGCAAGCGACTCTTCCTCTCGGCGATGCTTGTACAGGGCCTGCTGCTGGCAGGCTGCGGCAGCGCGCCACCGCGGCCCGACCGCTTCAACTATCCCGCGCTCACACCCGACCAGGCCAGCGACATCGCCATCCACGCCCTGGGCCTGGTCGGCACACCCTACCGCTATGGCGGCAACACGCCCGACGGCGGCTTCGATTGCAGCGGGCTGATCGGCTATGTCTACCGCACCCGCGCCGGCCTCGTTCCACCGCGCACCGTGGCGCAGCTGGACGAGTTCGGCGAGCCGGTGCGCGTCGACGCGCTCCGCACAGGTGACCTCGTGCTCTTCGGTCGCGGCCGGCCCACGCACGCCGGCATCTACGTGGGCGGCGGGCGCTTCGTGCACGCGCCGTCGACCGGCGGCACGGTGCGGCTGGATCAACTTGCCGGCGTGTACTGGGCCAAGCAGCCGGTGAGCGCCCGGCGGCCCTGACTCGTCGCGCACCACGGCAGCCCGGCCGCGCGCGGCATCGGCCTCAGTCGATGCGCACGCCCCGCGTCTTGATCACCTGGCCGTAGCGGGCCTTGTCGGCATCGATCACCTGCTGCAGCTCGGCCGCGGTGCTGCCGCGCGGCGTGGCGCCCTGCGCGATCAGCGCCTCCTTCACCTCGGGCATGCGGGCCACCTCCTGCACGGCCGTGGAGAGCCGCTCGACGATGGCCGGCGGCGTGCCGGCCGGCGCCATCACGGCCGTCCACGAGCCGGACTCGGCATTCGGCACGCCCAGTTCGGCAAGCGTCGGCACGTCGGGCATGGCGGGCGAGCGCTGGGCGCTGGTCACGGCCAGCGCGCGCAGCTTGCCGGCCTTGACGTAGCCCGAGGTCTCCAGCACCGAGGCGAAGAGCATGTCCACATGGCCGGCGATCAGGTCCGCCATGGCCGGCCCGCCGCCCTTGTAGGGCACATGCCGCAGCTCGATGCCCGTGGCCTGCTGGAAGATCTCGCCCGTGAGGTGCGGCGATCCGCCGTTGCCCGAGCTGGCGAAGGTGTACTTGCCCGGCGCGGCCTTGGCCAGTGCCACCAGCTCCTTGGGCGTGCGCGCCGGCAGCGCGGTGTTGATGACGAAGGCGAAGGGCAGCTCGGCGAACAGCGACACCGGTGCGAAGGCCTTGTCCGGGTCGTAGGGCATCTTGTAGAGCCAGGGGTTGATGGACTGCGTGCCCACGTTGCCGAAGAAGAGCGTGTAGCCGTCGGGCTTGGCCTTGGCGACCAGGTCGGCGCCCACCAGGCCGCCGGCACCGGCGCGGTTCTCCACCACCACCGACTGGCCCAGCTTGGCACTGAGCCGCGTGGCCAGCAGGCGCGCCGCGATGTCGGTGCCGCCGCCGGGCGAAAAAGGCACGATCAGCGTGACCGGCCGCACCGGCCAGGCCGGCTGCGCCAGCGCGCCCCATGGCGCCAGGACGGCCAGGGCCGTGGCCGTGGCCGTGGCCGCCAGCAGGGCGCCGCGGCGCCGAAGGAAAGGTCTTGTCTCCATGGGATCTGCTCCTCGTTGGTCTGTGGATTCGTCGAAGGCTGCTTGAGTCAGGCCGAGCCCGGCACCGGCACGCGGACGCGGCCGGTGGCGAAGTAGCTGGCCAGGTTGTCCATCACGAGGTCGGCCATGGCCTGGCGGGTCTCGTGCGTATTGCTGGCCACGTGGGGCAGCAGCACCACGTTGTCCATGGCGAACAGGGCCTCGGGCACCTGGGGCTCCTGCTCGAAGACGTCGAGCCCGGCGCCGGCGATGCGGCCCTGCTGCAGGGCCTGAACCAGCGCCGCCTGGTCGACCACGGTGCCGCGCGACACATTGACGAGGAAGCCCTGCGGCCCCAGCGCATCGAGCACCGCGGCCGAGATCAATCCGCGCGTGGCGGGCCCGCCGGCACTGGCCACGACCAGGAAGTCCGCCCAACGCGCCAGACCCTCCAGCGTGGGCTCGTAACCGTAGGGCACGTCGTCCACCGTCCGGCGGTTGTGGTAGCGCACGTCCATGTCGAAGCCGCTGGCACGCCGGGCGATGACACGGCCGATGCGGCCCAGGCCCACGATGCCCAGGCGCTTGCCGCTGACGCGGTGGCTGAGCGGAAACTGCCCGCGCAGCCAGTCGCCCCGGCGGGTGAAGCGGTCGGCCGCGCTGAAGCGGCGCGCCACGTCCATCACCAGGCCGAAGGCCGTGTCGGCCACGCAGTCGTTGAGCACGTCGGGCGTGTAGCCCACTGCGATGCCGCGCTCGCGGGCCCGCTCGACGTCGATGGTCTCGAAGCCCACGCCGAAGTTGGAGATGACGCGCAGCGAGGGCAGCCCATCGATCAGCGCCCGCGGCGCACCGATGCGCGCCGTGCAGGCGATACCGTCGAACTGCGCGCCCTCCGCTGCCAGGAAGGCCGCCGGGTCGGGCTGGGCCTGCAGCAGCGTGAGCCGGTAGGTGGCGGCCAGCGCCTGTTCGAGCTGCGGGAGCAGCGGGCCGTTCTGGAGGATGCGGGGTCGGGTGTCGAGGGTCATGGTTCTCGCAAAGTGCGCCCGGGCGACCGTCGCCGGGCTGCGTTCGTCAAGGGCGCACGGCCGCTCATTCGGGCTGGATGCCGGCCTGGCGGGCCACCTGCGCCCACTTGGCCATCTCGCTGGCGATGAAGGCGCCGAACTGCTGCGGCGTGCCGCCGCCGGGCTCCATGCCGGCGTTCTGGAAATGCTGGCGCACCTCGGGCAGCGCCAGGATGCGGTCGACCTCGGTGTTCAGCCGGCCGATGGCCGCCGCCGGCGTGCCGGCCGGCGCGAGCAGGCCGCCCCAGGTGCTGGTCTCGTAGCCGGGCAGGCCCGCCTCGGCCATGGTGGGCACGTCGGGCAGCATGGCCACGCGCCGCGGCGTGGTCACGGCCAGGGCGCGCAGCTTGCCGGCCTTGACCTGGGCATTGACCGCCGCCAGCGTGTCGAACATCAGCGCCACGCGGCCGCTCATCAGGTCCGGATGGGCCAGCGTGCTGCCCTTGTAGGGAATGTGCGTGAGGTCCAGCCCCGCCATGCTCTTGAACAGCTCGCCCGAGAAGTGCGGCGCGCCGCCCGAGCCGCTGGAGGCGAAGGCCAGTTGGCCCGGCCGCGCCTTGGCATAGGCGACCAGCTCCTGCACGCTGCGCACCGGCAGGCTGGGCGCCACCACCAGCACCAGCGGCACCACATGGGTCAGCACCACGGGCTCGAAACTGCGCAGCGTGTCGAAGGGCAGCTTGCGCACCATGCTCGGGTTGATGGCATGGCTGCTGGCCACCAGCGCCAGCGTGTGGCCGTCGGGCGGGCTCTTGGCCACGAAGTCGGTGCCGATGATGCCGGTGGCCCCGGCGCGGTTGTCCACCACCACCGGCTGGCCCCAGGCCTCGGAGAGCTTCTGGCCGATCAGGCGGGCGGCCAGATCGATGGCACCGCCCGGCGAGGCGGGCACCACGATGGTCAGCGAGCGGCTGGGAAAGGCCGTCTGCGCCGCGGCCGGCAGGGCCCAGGCGGCGGCGCTGGCGCCCAGGGCGCCGAGCAGGTGTCTGCGTTGCATGGCGCGCGCCCTTTCAGTCGGCGGTCGCGCCGGACTTCTTCACCAGCTCGGCCCAGCGCGGGATCTCCTGCGCCATGAAGTCGCGCAGCTCCTCGGGCGAGCTCGCCACGATCTCCATGGCCAGCTGGCCTTCGAGCTTGTCCTTGACGTCGGGCTGGCGCAGGGCCTTCACGATCTCGGCATTGAGGCGCTGCACGATGGGCTTGGGCGTGCCCTTGGGCGCATACACGGCCTGCCAGGACGACATCTCGAAGCCGGGCAGGCCGGCCTCGATCATGGTGGGCAGTTGGGGCTGCAGCGCGATGCGCTTGGCGGTGGTCACGGCCAGCAGCTTGAGCTTGCCGCTCTGCACCAGCGGTAGGGCCGCCGTCACCTGGTCGAACATGAAGGGCACCAGGCCCGCGGCCACGTCGGTCATGGCCGGCGGCGTGCCCTTGTAGGGCACGTGGGTCAACTTGACGCCGATGGCGTCCGCGAACATCTCGCCCGCCAGGTGCGTGGAAGTGCCCGCGCCCGACGAGGCGAAGTTGCGCTTGGACGGATCCTTCTTGAGCAGTGCCACCAGCTCGGCCACCGAGTTGACGCCCAGCTGCGTGTTCACGATCAGCACGTTGGGCAGGCGGGCCGTGAGGCAGACCGGCTCGAAATCCTTCACCGGGTCGTAGGGCAGCTTGCGGTACAGGCTGGCATTGATGGCATGCGTGCTGATGGTGCCGCCGAAGAGGGTATAGCCATCGGGCGCGGCCTTGGCCACGTAGGCGGCGCCGATGCCGCCGGCCTGGCCGGGGCGGTTGTCCACCACCACGGACTGCTTGAGGCTCTCGCCCAGCTTCTGTGCCAGGGTGCGGCCGACAATGTCGGTGGAGCCGCCCGGCGTGAAGGGCACCACGTAGGTGATGGGCTTGGCGGTGGGCCATTCGCCCTGGGCAAAGGCCAGGCTGGGCAAAGTTAGGGCGATGCCGGCCTGCAGGGCCTGGCGGCGGTTGATGGTCATGGTGTCGTCTCCGTTGTTGTTCGATGGGTGCGGGCCTGCGGGGCTCAGCGGCCGCGCTCGGCGCGCCAGGCGGCGAAGTCGCTGCGGCTCTGCTCGTCCGTGGGCGGGTACAGGCCGAGGATGGAGCGGCCTTCCATCACCTTCTCCTGCACGAAATCCTCGAAGGCCGTCATCTCGGTGGCCTCGGCCGCGATCTCGTCGGCCAGGTGGGCCGGGATGACAACCACACCCTCGGCATCGCCCACCACCACGTCGCCCGGGAACACCGGGGCATCGCCGCAGCCGATGGGGCCGTTGATCTCGATGGCCTCGTGCAGCGTCAGGTTGGTCGGGGCACTGGGCCGCAGGTGGTAGGCCGGCATGTCGTAGCGCGCGATGTCGGGGCTGTCGCGAAAGCCGCCGTCGGTGACCACGCCGGCGACGCCGCGCTTCATCAGCCGCGCGACCAGGATGCCGCCGGCCGAGGCGGCGCGCGCGTCCTTGCGGCTGTCGATCACCAGCACGGCGCCGGGCGGGCACTGCTCCACGGCCTGGCGCTGCGGATGGTTGCGGTCGAGGAAGACGTCGATGCGGTTGCGGTCCTCGCGCGCCGGCATGTAGCGCAGCGTGAAGGCCTCGCCCACCATGTTGGGCAGGCCGGGGTTGAGCGGACGCACGTCCTGGATCATCTGGTGGCGCAGGCCGCGCTTGAACAGCGCGGTGCACAGCGTGGCGGTGCTGACCTTCATCAGCAGCGCGCGGGTCTGGTATTTCACGGAGGGCTCCTGTCGGAAGAAGAGGAAGTCGGTGCGGGAGGCACGGGCGCGCTGCAATCCGCGCCCAGTTGGCGTCAGAAGATGTCCGGCTCCGGCACGGGCCGGCCGAAGCTGGTCTCGAGGAAGTCGAAGTCGCAGCCCTCGTGGGCCTGCTTGATGTGGCGGCCGAACATCCAGCCATAGCCGCGCTCGTAGCGCGCCGGCGGCGGGGCCCAGGCGGCGCGGCGGCGGGCGAGTTCCTCGTCGTCCACATGCAGGTGGATGCGGCGCGCAGGCACGTCCACGCTGATGCGGTCGCCGGTCTGCACCAGTGCCAGCGGGCCGCCGACCGCCGCCTCAGGCGAACAGTGCAGCAGGCAGCCGCCGTAGCTGGTGCCGCTCATGCGCGCATCCGACAGCCGCAGCATGTCGCTCACGCCCTGGCGCAGCAGCTTGGTGGGGATGGGCAGCATGCCCCATTCGGGCATGCCGGCGCCGCGCGGGCCGGCGTTGCGCAGCACCAGGATGTCCTCGCCGGTGACGTCCAGCGCCGGGTCTTCCACCGCCTTCTTGAGCGAGGGATAGTCGTCGAACACCAGCGCGCGGCCGGTGTGCTGCAGCAGGTGCGGCGCGCAGGCGCTGGGCTTGATGACCACGCCATCGGGCGCCAGGTTGCCGCGCAGCACGGCCAGCGCGCCCTCGGCATAGATGGGGTTGTCCAGCGGCCGGATCACGTCCGCGTGGTGCACCTCGGCACCGGCGATGTTCTCGCCCAGCGTGCGGCCGTTGACGGTGAGCGCCTCGGTCTGCAGGTGGCCGCGGATCGCCTCCAAGAGGGCGCGCAGGCCTCCGGCGTAATAGAAGTCCTCCATCAGGTAGGCATCGCCGCTGGGCCGGATGTTGGCGATCACCGGCACGCGGCGGCTGGCGGCGTCGAAGTCCTCCAGGCTCACCGGGTGGCCGGCGCGGCGCGACATGGCGATCAGATGGATGATGGCGTTGGTCGAGCAGCCCATGGCCATGGCACAGGCGATGCCGTTCTCGAAGCTGGCGCGGCTGAGCAGGCGCGCGGGCGTGAGGTCGTCCCACACCATCTCGACGATGCGGCGGCCGCAGTCGGCGCTCATGCGGATGTGGTTGGCATCGGCGGCCGGAATGCTGCTCGCGCCCGGCAGCGTCAGGCCCACGGCCTCGGCGATGCCCATCATGGTGGCGGCCGTGCCCATGGTCATGCAGGTGCCGTGGCTGCGGGCGATGCCGGCCTCCATCTCGCGCCAGGCGGTCTCGTCCAGGCGGCCGGCGCGGCGCTCGTCCCAGTACTTGAAGGCGTCGGAGCCGGAGCCCAGCACGCGGCCCTTCCAGTTGCCGCGCAGCATGGGGCCGGCCGGCAGGTAGATGAAGGGCAGGCCCATGCTGGTGGCGCCCATCACCAGGCCGGGCGTGGTCTTGTCGCAACCGCCCATGAGCACGGCGCCGTCCACCGGATGGCTGCGCAGCAGCTCCTCGGTCTCCATGGCCAGGAAGTTGCGGTAGAGCATGGAGGTGGGCTTGACCATGCTCTCCGACAGCGAGATGGCCGGCAGCTCCAGCGGCCAGCCGCCGGCCTGCAGGATGCCGCGCTTGACGTCCTCCACCCGCTGCTTGAAGTGGCTGTGGCACTGGTTGGCATCGCTCCAGGTGTTGACGATGGCGATGACGGGCTTGCCCATCCAGTCCTCGTAGCCATAGCCCATCTGCAGCACGCGCGAGCGGTGGCCGAAGGAGCGGAAGTCGTCAGGGGCGAACCAGCGCGCGCTGCGCAGGCTCTCGGGGGTGCGGCGGGTCATGAAGGGGCGTGTCTCCGATGCCGCCGGTGTTCGTCGATCCGGCGGTCGAGGCGCATTGAAACACTAATATATTAGTGCGTCAAATGCCAGAATCCGGGCGCTGATGGCTCCCCTGTCCAGGACCCGACTCGACCGCACGCGCCTGGCCGCGCCGCAGGTGCTCGAAACGCTGCGCGGCGCGATCCTCGCGCTCGACCTCCCCCCCGGCTCGGTGCTCGCGCGCCAGGAGCTGGCCGACCATTTCGGCGTGAGCCAGACGCCGGTGCGCGAGGCCCTGCTGCGCCTGGCCGAGGAAGGGCTGGTGGACGTGTTTCCGCAGCACGCCACGCTGGTCAGCCGCATCGACATCGCGGCCGCGCGGCAGGCGCACTTCCTTCGCCGCTCGCTGGAGCTGGAGCTGGTGCACCAGCTGGCGACGAGCGCGCCGCCCGATCTTCTGGCGCGGCTGAAGGCCACGCTGACGCAGCAGTCGGCCCTGGCCAAGGCCCAGCGCTACGGCGACTTCGTGGACGCCGACCGCGACTTCCACCGCCTGATGTACGAGGCGGCCGAGGTGCCCGACCTGTGGACGCTGGTCAACAAGGCCTCGGGCCATGTGGACCGGCTGCGGCGGCTGCACCTGCCCACGGCGGGCAAGACCGAGTCGATCCTGCGCGACCACCGCGCCATCGTGCGCGCCATCGAGGCCGGCGACCCGGCCGCCGCACAGCAGGCGCTGCGCACGCACCTGTCGGGCACGCTCAGCGCGGTGGACGAAATCTGCCGGCAGTACCCGGACTACGTGCTGGCCTGAGCGCAAGCCTGCCCGTTGCACGTTGCACGTTGCCCGTTGCCCGTTGCCCGTTGCCCAGGCACGTCAGTTGAGCCGTTCGCCCTGAGCTTGTCGAAGGGCTTTGCCAGGCGCGTGCCCGGCTTCGACAGGCTCAGCCCGAACGGCTTTCGATCAGCCCAAACGGTCTTTGGCTCGCTGACTGGCGTTGGGCCCCAGGCCCACGCCCCGAGGCTCAGTACTTCTTGCCGAAGTTCGCCGCAATCCGCTGCTTGAGATAGTCGCCCGCCGTGATGGACGGGTACTTGCCAGAGGGCGATTCGATCAGCGCGTCGCGGTTGGCCTGGCAGAAGAAGGCGATGCTGTAGCGCGGGCCCATGTACTCGCCCGGCAGCGGGTTGCGCACGCGGTGGAAGTTGCTGGGCAGCTGGTCGTCGCTCCAGCGCATGAGCATGTCGCCGATGTTGCAGGTGATGACGTCCTCATCGGGTGGGATGGAAGTCCACTCCTGCTTCTCGAATTCCTTGCCCGGGCACACCTGCAGCCCACCCTGGCCCTGGCGCTGATACAGGATCGTCAGGCAGTCGAAGTCGGTATGCGCACCGGCGCGCCAGAGGTCCAGGTTCGCCTGCGCCTCGGGCGGGATGGCGTAGTAGTGCAGCAGGCGCAGCGTGCTCTGGTACTCGGCGCTGGACTTGTCGTGGGCGCGCGTGAAGAACTCGGTGTCGAAGCCCAGCTTGAGCGCGAAGCAGGACAGCACCTTCATGCCGATCTCCCAGCTCTTCTGCTCGAAGGCCAGCATGGCGGCCTTGAAGCCGGGCAGCTCCGCCTCGGTCGGAAAGAGCGGGCCCATCAGCGGCAGCGTGATCTGGTAGCTCTCCTTCTGGTCGGCGGTGCCGGTCGACGGCCGCACCTGGGCCTTGCTTTCCCAGCCGGCGTTGTTGGCCAGCGGGTACTGGGCCTTCACCGCATCGGGCAGCGCGAAGAAGCGTTCGGCTTCGGCAAAGGCGGCGCGGATGTCGGCCAAGTCGATGCCGTGGTCCACCAGCTGGAAGAAGCCGACGTCGACGGCGGCGTCCCACAGCTGGTCGGCGATCTCGGCGCGGCGGGCGTCGAAGTCGGCCAGGCTGATGCGGCGGACTTCGCGGGTGTTGGTCTCGGAGCCCATCGCGCCCATGCGCGATTCCTTTTCAAGCTCGGCAAGGGCGAAGTCGGGGGCGGTGGTGGCGATGGCGGTCATGGTGGGGCTCTCCGTGAGTGGGTGGAAGGAAAGATGTCCGTCCGTCGGAGACCATGGAGGGCGGGCTTCGGGCTGCTGTTGCATCCTGATCGCGCCGCGCCACGGTGCACGTGGGCAGGACGTCAAGAGCAATTCCCGGGCCGCTGACACCTGCCGGTGCGGCAGGCGGGCGTTGCTGAACGCTTCTACTCTTTGGGCCGCGATTATGGGCGGCGCACCCCGGGGCGCGGCAAGCGTTTTGTGCGCTTTCCGAGATCGACCAAGGGTCTCTTGCGCCAAGCCGGGGCGCGACCAACCAGGGCGGTGCGCGCGTTGCCATACCTGCACCACACGCGAGCGCTAATGAGTCAAGCCCAGCCGGCGCGGGCGCGCAGGCATTGCGACGCGCGCGGCATGGATCGTGCTGAAACCCTTGCAGGAGTAGAAGCGTTCAGCGGCCCCACCCGGAGCCGCCCGGAAATTGCTCTGGCATCCCCGCGTCTGGCCCATGGCCCGCGAGGCTTTCCAACGCATCCTTTCGAAGACCGCACCATGCTGCACCGCCGCTCCCTCCTGGCCGCCTCGGGCGCCGCCACCCTGCTTGCCGCCACGCCCTTCGTGCGGGCCCAGGGTTCCCTGCAGAAGTTCAAGTTCAACCTGGGCTGGAAGGTCGAGGCCACGGCCGCCGGCTTCCTGCTGGCGCAGCAGCGCGGCTACTACAAGGACGCCGGACTGGACGTCGCCATCGACACCGGCAACGGCTCGGCCGCCGCCATCAGCCTGGTGGGCAGCGGCGCCTACGACTGCGCCTCGGCCGACCTGGCGACCATGGTCGAGTTCGACGTCAACAACCCCACGGCCGGCCTCAAGGCCGTGGCCATCCAGTACGACCTGAACCCCAACGCCATCCTCGTGCGCAAGGACGGCCCCATCAAGAAGCCCACCGACCTGGCGGGCAAGACGCTGCTGGGCCAGCCCTTCAACGCCTCGCGCAAGCTGTTCCCCGTCTTCGCCAAGGCCCAGGGCTTCGATCCGGCCAGCGTGAAGTGGGAGAACGTGGCACCCGACATCGGCGACACCCGCTTCGTCAAGGGCGACTTCGATGGCGCGGGCTACTTCTACTTCACCGGCCTGCTCAACCTCAAGCTGCGCGGCATGGGGCCGGAGCAGATCACGGCGTTCCGCTTCTCCGACTACGGCATGAAGTCGTACGGCAACGGCCTGGTCGCCAACGCGAAGAGCATGGAGAACGCCGAGGCCATGAAGGCCTTCGTCAAGGCCACCACGCGCGGCTGGATCGAGGCCATGGCCGACACCAAGGCCGGCGCCGCCGCCATCAAGGCCCGCGAGCCGCTGGCCAACGAGGCCATCGAGCACGAGCGGCTGCAGCTGATCGTCGACGGCAGCATGAGGACGCCCGGTACGATGGCCCACGGCTGGGGCGCCGCGACGCCCGAGCGCCTGCAGGCCACCATCGACGAGACCGTCGCCGCCTTCGGCCTGAAGGGCTCGCCCACCGTGGCCGACATCTGGACCGACCGCTTCCTGCCCGCGGCCGCCGACCGCAAGCTCAAGGCCTGAGCGCGTACGAGGCCGTCATGACCATCCCCGTCATCGACCTGGACGGCGCGCTCGCCCTGGGCGGGCCGCGCAGCGCCGAGGTGGCCGCGCAGATGCGCGCCGCCGCCATGGCCTCGGGCTTCTTCTACGTGCGCCACCACGGCGTGCCGGCCGAACAGGTGCAGGCCCAGTTCGAGCTGGCCCGCCGGCTGCTCGACGTGCCCATGGCCACGCGCGAAGCGCTGGAGATGCACAAGTCGCCCGCGATGCGCGGCTACGAGCTGATGGGCGCGCAGACGCTGGATGCGGCGGCGCGGCCCGACCTGAAGGAAAGCTTCTACTGCGGCATGGCCTACCCGGCCGACCATCCCTATGTGCTGGCCGGCTACCAGACCTACGGCCACAACCAGTGGCCGGCCGAGGTGCCCGAGGCGCCCGCCCGGTGCGAGGCCTACATCCAGGCCATGCTGGCCCTGTCGCGCCGGTTGATGCAGCTGATGGCCCTGTCGCTGCAGCTCCCCGAGACCTGGTTCGACGCCACCAGCGACAGCCCCATGGTCACGCTGCGCATGATCCGCTACCCCGCCCATCCCGAAGGCGCGGACGAGCGCACCTTCGGCGCCGGGGCCCACACCGACTGGGGCGCCATCACCATCCTGGCGCAGGACGGCCATGGCGGCCTGGAGGTGCAGATGCCCGGCGGCGACTGGCTGCCCGCCACGCCCGTCGACGGGTGCTTCGTGGTCAACCTGGGCGACATGATCCCGCGCTGGACCAACGGTCTGTACCACTCCAACCCGCACCGCGTGCGCAACCTGCATTCGGGCGGCGCGCCGCGCTATTCCATCCCCTTCTTCTACGAACCCGACTACCTGGCCCGCATCGAGGCGGTGCCCGGCACCGTGCCCGCGGGCGAGGCGCCGCGCTTCGCGCCCTGCACCGCTGGCGAGCACCTGGTGGAGATGTACCGCCGCACCTACGGCATCGCCGCCGCGGCCTGATGCGGCGGCGCGCCGCGCTGCCGGCGCCGGCCCGTGCCGCTGTCGCGAACAAGTACTCACAGTCGACACAAGGCCTTGATCCAGCGTCACACTTATTTGTGAATTAAGTCACAGAATCACGGCTCGCACAGGAGGTGGCGATGTCGCTCGAATACCTGGCTCGCATCGAGAAGGAACGCTTTCCGCTGGCCGTCCGACAGACGGCCGAGGTGGACCACGTGCTGCTGCTGAAGGCCGCCCAGCTGATCACCGCCAGCGTGCCGGCTGTAGGGCCTTTCGGGCCGGGCTCCGCCCGCGAGGCGGTCGTCTTCGGCATCACCGAGCTGGGCCTGCGCACCCTTCGCCAGTCGACGCTGCCGCCCGAGGCACCGCTGCACCGGCAGGAGCGTTCGCTGGACTTCGACGCCTGATCGTCCGCGCCCGCGCCCGCGCCCGCGCCCGCGCCCGCGCCGATTGATCCTGTCCTTCCCGCCGGCTTCATCGCAGGCCGTCCACCGTCGCCAAGCCTGGCGCATTGAAATCCCTGTCCCGTGCCCACCGCGCGCTTTCCGGCGCGGCTGGCATGCCTCCTGCAGTCTGCGGCGACCGGCCGTTCTGCCTCTCCCCCTTCGTTCCGCGGCAACTGCCCGCCGCCTTCCCTGATGTCTTCTGCCTCCCTGCTTCCCCCGGAAGTCGCGCTCGACGAACGCGACGGTCGCTACCTGCGCAAGGCCATCGGCTGGTCGCATGCCGGCCGCCGCCGCGGCAACCGGCCCTTCGGCGCCGTCATCGTTTCCGAGGACAACCGCGTGCTGACCGAGGATTACTGCAACAGCGGCGAAACCGGCGACGTGACCGGCCATGCCGAGACCAACGCCATCCGCAAGCTCGCCGGCCTGGGCCTGGGCCGCGAGGTGCTGGCCAAGGCCACCCTCTATTCCTCGGCCGAGCCCTGCGTGATGTGCGCGGGGGCGATCTTCTGGTCGGGCATCGGCCGGGTGGTGTTCGGCATCGACGCCGAGCGGCTGCGCGAATTCCGTGGCGAGCGCTCGGACCAGCGCGATGCCGAACTCTCCTGCCGCGACGTGTTCCGCGCCTCACCGCATGCCATCGACTGCCTCGGCCCCGCCTTGATCGACGAGGCCGGTGCGGCGCACGTCGGGGCGTGGAAGGCCGCATAACCTGAGCGGCTTCATTCCGGACGCGTTTCCGGCCGCCGCACTGCGATGCCGCGACGCAGTCGTCGGCGGCAGGCCGTCTGTGCGGCCCGTGCCGCCGGGATCGCACTTTCTGCCTGCTTAGACTCCCCCCGATGCCCTGGCACGCCCGACTCTCCATCGACTATGCCGCGCGCGACGGCCGCAGCGTGGCGCGTTTCCGCCACGACGGTCCGCTGCGCATCCTGCAGAGCCTCTACCCTGAAGGCGACGCCATCTGCCACAACGTGCTGGTGCACCCACCCGGCGGCCTGGTGGGTGGCGACACGCTCGACATCCGCGTGACGGCCGCTGCCGGCAGCCACGGCCTGGTCACCACACCGGGCGCATCCCGCTTCTACCGCAGCGAAGGCGAAGCCGCAGTGCAGCAGACGCAGCTGCAGGTGCAGGCCGGGGCACGGCTGGAATGGCTGCCGCTGGAAGCCCTGTGCTACAGCGGCTGCCAGGCCCACAACCGCCTGCGCCTGGATGTGGCACCGGGCGGCGAACTCATCGGCTGGGACGTGACGGCCCTCGGCCTGCCCCATGCAGGCCAGCCCTTCGTGGCGGGCCGCCTGCAGCAGCACCTGGAGGTGCCCGGTGTCTGGCTGGAGCGAGGGCGCATCGAGGCGGGCGATGCCCCGTTGCTCGACGGTGCGCTGGGCCTGGCCGGTCGGCGCTGCCTTGCCTCGCTCTTCCATGTGAGCGGCACGCCCATCCCTCGCGAACGGCGCGAGGCCCTGCTGGAGATCGCACGCACCCGCATCGACAGCCACGCCCTGGGCGAGACCGCGGGCGCCACCAGCCCGCAGCCCTCGGTGATCGTCGTTCGGGTGCTGGCGCCGGTGGTCGAGCCGGCGATGCAGCTGCTGCGCGGCATCTGGACCGACTGGCGCCGCGAACTGTGGCGGCTGGACGGGGCGCCACCGCGCATCTGGTCCACCTGAGCCGGCCCATTGCCGGCATGGGCCCGGCATCGGTCGTCACGCGTGGCCGGGCGGCCGGGGCGTGGGGCGTGGGGCTTCCGGCCCGTCTCGCCGGCTACGCAGGAAACGGCGCGGGCAGCGGCTCCGGCGAGGGCGACGGCGGCACGGGCGGCGCCGGCTCCGTGCCGGGCGGGAAGGGTTCGGTCAACGGCGGCACCGGGGTGGGCTGCGGCGGATCGATGACGGGCACCGGGTCGCCCATTGCCAGTAGTGCGTCGTGCCCGCGCTTCATTGGCGATCCTCCTGCTGCTGGCGACGTTCGTCGCCCAGCTTTTCCATCATCTTCTCGCCCACCGGGTCCTTGCCGTCGAGGGGCACGGATTCTTCCTGGGTGACTTCCGGCTCGTCCTTGTAATGCGTGCCGGGCGAGGCCTTGTCCTGGCGGGACGTCTCGCGCTGCGGCGACGAGGTGGGCGTCGCGCCTTGCGCGGCGACGTCCTGGGAGGGGTCTTGGGCTTGGGTCATTGGCACGACGCTGCGGCCGGGCGCCCGGGTCCGTCTACGTCCATTCGCCACATCGCCTGTCAGCCATGGCCGACGCCTCCGCGTCCCGGGCCGCGCTAGCGTGGCCCGCTGATCGGAGCGCCATGACGACCCTTGCCACTTCTGCCTCTCCCTCGGCGCCTGCAGGCGCCGACATCCCCGCACGACTGGACCGACTGCCCTGGTCGCGCTGGCACTGGCGCGTGGTGATCGCGCTGGGCATCGCCTGGGTGCTCGACGGGCTGGAGGTGACGATGGTCGGCTCCATCGGCGGCGTGCTGGAGCGCGGCGACACCCTGGGCCTGACGGCCGCGCAGGTGGGCCTGGCCGGCTCGCTCTACGTGGCGGGGGCGGTGACCGGTGCGCTGGTCTTCGGCCGCATGACCGACCGGCTGGGCCGCAAGAAGCTGTTCATGCTCACCCTGGCCGTGTACGCCGCTGCGACCTTCGCCACCGCCTTCTCGCCCACCTTCGCGGTCTTCGCGGTCTGCCGCTTCTTCACCGGCCTGGGCATCGGCGGCGAATATGCGGCGATCAACTCCGCCATCGACGAGCTGGTGCCGGCGCGGGTGCGGGGCCGGGTCAATCTGGCGATCAACGGCAGCTTCTGGCTGGGCGCCGCGCTGGGCGCGGGGCTGGCGCTGGTGGTGCTCGACCCGCGGGTGTTCGGCCCGGTGTGGGGCTGGCGGGTGGGCTTCGCGCTGGGTGCGTTGCTGGCCCTGGCCATCGTGCTGATCCGCCGCCATGTGCCCGAAAGTCCGCGCTGGCTGGCCGCGCACGGGCGGGCGGCGGAGGCCGAGCGGATCCTGGCCGACATCGAGGCCCGGGTGGCGCGGGAGCACAGGCCGCTGCCGCCGCCGGCCGTGCATGCGCCGGTGGGCCACCGGCCCAGTCCCAGCCTGCGCGAGGTGGCGCGCGTGCTGCTGGTGCACTACCGCCAGCGCAGTGCGGTGGCGCTGGGGCTGATGCTGTCGCAGGCCTTTTTCTACAACGCGATCTTCTTCACCTATGCGCTGGTGTTGACGCGCTTCCACGGCGTGGATGCGTCGCGGGTGGCGCTCTACATCTTTCCCTTCGCGCTGGGCAATGTGCTGGGGCCGCTGCTGCTGGGACCGCTGTTCGACAGCGTGGGCCGGCGGCGGATGATCGCCCTCACCTATGCGGGCGCGGGCGTGGGCCTGGCGCTGACGGGCGTGGCCTTCATGGCGGGCTGGCTGGATGCATTGACGCAGGCGCTGGCCTGGTCGGCGGTGTTCTTTCTGGCCTCGGCGGCGGCCAGTTCGGCCTACCTGACGGTGAGCGAGGTGTTCCCGCTGGAGATGCGGGCCATCGCGATTGCGCTGTTCTATGCGGTGGGCACGGGTGCGGGGGGCTTCGTGGCGCCCTGGCTTTTCGGTGCGCTGATCGAGACGGGCAGCCGCGGGGCGGTGGCCATCGGCTACGGCATCGGTGCAGCGCTGGTGATCGCGGCGGGGCTGGCGGCGCTGCGCTGGGGCGTGGATGCGGAACGGCGCACGCTGGAGGAGATCGCGCCGCCGATGGAGGGGGCGCGGCGGGGGTCTTGAGCCGGTCGGGTGGGTGGGGCAGTCCGGGGGGACTGTTGCCAGTCGTAGGGACGATCTGAAAGCACTGGGTTCGCAAGTCGTGAGGCGATCTCAAGGCCTGGGTTCGCAAGTCGTCGCGGCGCTCTGAAGGCCCGGGTCCGCAGGTCGTCGGGGCGCTATGAATGCCTGGGTTCGCAGGTCGTCGGGGCGGTAACCCGGCAGAGGGCGCCGGCATGCGCGCTCCCGGTGCACGCTCGCGCTGACCGGCTTGCCTCACCACACGGGTGCGCGCTCTCCACCGACGTGCTTGCCGCACTGCACGGCGCCGCGAATGGCACCTCCGCACGCACACCGGCACCCTCCGCCTCGACGCTGCGCGCGAGCCCTCCGTTTTTTGGATCCTGGGTCTTTGGCGCCGTTGGGTCTTTGGGTCTTTGGGTCTTTGGGTCTTTGGGTCTTTGGGTCTTTGGGTCTTTGGGTCTTTGGGTCTTTGGGTCTTTGGGTCTTTGGGTCTTTGGGTCTTTGGGCCGTTGGGCCGTTGGGCCGTTGGGCCGTTGGGCCGTTGGGCCTTTGACACCATTGGATCTTTGGCGTTGTTGGGTCTTGGGGTGCTCTGGACCCTTCGGGCGCAGGAGCTAATGCCGGCCAGTCAAACCCAACCCGTTCGGGCTGAGCCTGTCGAAGCCCCTCCCCTAGCGGTTGCATGGAGGCGGCTCAGGAGCGCCGCTCATATACCCAGCGCGCCGCTCTGCCCTTCGACAGGCTCAGGGCGAACGGAGTGAGGACCTGGGCGGCCGAACCCGGCCGTTCGGGCGCAGCGTCGAGGCGGAGGGTGCCGGTGTGCGTGCGGAGGTGCCATTCGCGGCGCCGTGCAGTGCGGCAAGCACGTCGACGGAAAGCGAGCACCCGCCGTGTGCACCAAGCCGGTCAGCGCGAGCGTGCACCGGGAGCACGCATGCCGGCGCCCTCCGCCGGTTAGCACCCCTGCCGGTGGTCATCCGACGAAGTTGGCACTTGGCAGATCAAGCAACAGGAGTCGTGGGCCAGCCAATGAGCAAGCCACCCAGGCCAACCACCGAACACACGCAATCCCGGCTCACCATCCAATACGAAGCGCCCAGCAGAAGCGCCCGCCAAGACAACGAACTCACGCCAGCCGCGCCCCCCGCGACGTGCGACGCCCATCTGCCAGGGCCGCCGCGAACAGCGCCAGCCCGGCCAGCGCCAGCAGCGCGCCCACCCAGCCCGTCGAGGTCCATCCAAGACCCGCGTCGATGGCCACGCCGCCGAGCCACGCGCCCAAGGCGTTGGCCATGTTGAAGGCCGAATGGTTCAGGGCCGCGGCCAGGGTCTGGGCGTCGCCGGCCACGTCCATCAGCCGGATCTGCAGCGCCGGGCCGATGGCCACCAGCGTGCCGACCAGCAGGATGTTGATCGACGCCGCGACCGGGTGGTGGGCCGTGACCGAGAAGGCCGCCAGCACGACCGCCGCATAGGCCAGGATGCCGCCGATGGTCGGCATCAGCGCCCGGTCGGCTAGGCGCGCGCCGACCAGGTTGCCCGCCACCATGCCGACACCGAACAGCGCCAGCACCAGCGGCACACGGCCCACCGACAGGCCGGCCACCTCGGTCAGCGTGGGCTTGACGTAGCTGAACACGCAGAACATGCCGCCGAAGCCGATGGCCGCGATACCCAGGGTGAACCACACCTGGCGCCGGCGCAGCGCGCCCAGTTCGCGCATGGGGCTGGCCCCCTGCGCCGCCGCCATGTCGGGCACCCACAGGCGGATCATCAGCACCGCCGCGGCGGCGATGAGCCCGACGAAGACGAAGGCCGCGCGCCAGCCGAAATGCTGGCCCAGCCAGGCCGCGATGGGCACGCCCACCAGCGTGGCGCCGGTCAGGCCCAGCATCACCAGACCGACCGCGCGCGCCCGCTGCCCGGGCGGTGCCAGGGCCGCCGCCACCAGCGCCGCGACGCCGAAATAAGTGCCGTGCGGCAGGCCGGTCAACAGCCGCAGGCCCAGCAGCGACAGGTAATCCGGCGCGAGGGCGCTGGCGATGTTGCCGATGGCATAGAAGGCCATGAGCGCCATCAGCAGCACACGGCGGCGCCAGCCCGCGGCCAGCGCCGCCAGCACCGGCGCACCCACCACCACGCCCAGCGCATAGGCGCTGATCGCATGACCGGCCTGCGGAATGCTGGTGCCGATGTCGCGCGCCACCTCGGGCAGCAGGCCCATGATGACGAACTCGCCCGTGCCGATGGAGAAACCGCCCAGGCCCAGGGCGAGCACGGCCCGCAATAGCGTGCGTTCGGATTGGGCGTCGGCGAGGTAAGCGGCGGAAGTCATGGGCAAGGCGCGGGACAGAACAGGGCGCAGGACGCCGGCCGGCATTGCCAATCGGCAAGCGGAACCGGTGGTCGGCCAAGGATGAGGGAAAACCCGGAAATCGCCGACCCTAACAGCGTCGGCGGGCATGGCGGCGACAGAGGGGCGAATCCGGGTCGGCAGGCGGGGTCTTCCCGTGCAGCGGTTGCGAGGGGCCACGGAGCGCCGTCCGGGGCCGAACGGCGCCCAATGCCGGCAGGCACCGCGCGTCGTCCGCCACTCCAGGGACGGCAGACCCGCGCGGCATCAGCCCGCCACCGTGTGCACGCCCGGCGAACCGTGCTCGACCACGAAGCGCGCCAGCCGGCTCACGCTGGAATCGGCGCGCCGGATGTCGTCCACCGCGCGGAACTCCACGCGCGCCTCGGCTGGCGCCAGCGTGGCCAGCGCATAGCCGCGCACGTCGCCACGGCCCCAGCGCAGCTGCGGGTTGCTGGCCTGCAGCGCCGCCACCGTGGCTATCGACGGACCCTGCGAGCTGATGGAGCCGCCCACGAATTCGGTGGCCAGTGGCGCCGCGTCGCCGGCGCGCTGCAGGTCGGCGGCCCAGAAGCAGTGCACGTCGCCACTGAGCACCAGCGCGTTGCGCTCGGGCCGCGCCGCCAGCGCGCCGTACAGGCGCTCGCGGTTGGCGGCGTAGCCGTCCCAGCCGTCGACCCAGTAGCCGCGCTCCTCGCCACGGCTGCGCGGGGCCGTCGCCATCAGCGTCTGCTGCGCGATCAGCGTCCAGCGGCCCTGGGCGCGCGCCAGGCCCTGGTAGAGCCAGGCCTCCTGCTCTGCGCCCAGATAGCTTCGGCTGGCGGCGGTGCGCTCGTCGCAGTCGACGAAGCCCTTGTTGCCGGTCACCGGCACGCAGGGATGGGCCGAGCGGTACTGGCGGCCGTCGAGCACGAAGAGCTCGGCCATGCCGCCCATCTGCCAGCGGCCGTGGATGCGGGCCTGCGCGCCCTGCGGACGCATCCAGGCCGGCACCGGCATGTGCTCGTACCAGGCCTGGTAGGCGGCCGCGCGCAGGGCCATGAACTGCGCGGGATCGGGCGTCTGCGGCGAGCGGTCGTTGGCATAGTCGTTCTGCACCTCGTGGTCGTCCCAGGTGACGAACCAGGGGAAGGCCGCATGCGCCGCCTGCAGGTCGGCGTCGCCCTTGTAGAGCGCGTAGCGGTTGCGGTAGCCGGCCAGGTCCTGCGGCAGGCCGGCCTCGTGGCGGCGCACATGGTGGCGGCCCCAGGAGGACTCGTAGATGTAGTCGCCCAGGTGCACCACCGCATCCAGGTCCTGCGCGGCCATGTCGCGGTAGGCGCTGTAGAAGCCCTGCTCGTACTGCTGGCAGGAGCCGAAGGCGAGCCGCAGCGGCTGCGCGTCCTGCAGCGCCCGCGCGGTGCGGGTGCGGCCGACGGGGCTGCGCATGCCCTGCGCCGTGAAGCGGTACCAGTAGTCGCGGCCGGGCGCCAGGCCTGCGACCTCGACGTGCACCGAGTGCGCCAGGTCGGCCATCGCGATGGCCCGTCCGCGGGCGACGATGCGGGCGAAGCCTTCGTCCTCGGCCAGTTCCCAGTCCACCGGCACCGGCGCCTCGCCCATGCCGCCGCCCGCCAGCGGATCGGGGGCAAGGCGGGTCCACAGCACCACGCCCTCGGCCGTGGGGCAGCCGGAGGCCACGCCCAGCGTGAAGAGCGGCCGGCTGTCGCCGCCCTGGGCATGCAAGCGGAGGAAGGGAGCGGCGAGCGCCGCGCCCGCCGCGCCTTGCAGCAGGCGACGGCGGGAGAGCTGCGACAGGAGTCGGACGGAAGACGGCATGGCCCGATCATGCCCCGCTGCGCCTTGCCGCCAGCTGTCCTTGCCGGCGCACCCCTGGCGCGGGCCGCACCCCCGGGAAAGGCGCGGAGCGAAGGATGCCGCCCCACCCGCGAGATGCTGCGCTCAGTGCCCGGAGGCGCCCGACGCGCCGAGCCCGGTCTCCGACCGCACCTGCTGCGCCGGGAAGGCCGCGCGTTCGGCGGCGGCCTGGCGGCTGCGGTCGAGCAGGCTGAACAGCCAGATGCCCGCGAAGCCGATGGCCATGGAGAACAGGGCCGGCGAGGTGTAGGGGAACAGCGCCGAGCCCTTGGGATAGCCCAGCGTCGCCTCCCACACCGAGGGCGAGACGATGGTCAGCCCCACCGAGGCGGCCAGGCCCAGCGTGCCGCCGATCACCGCGCCGCGCGTGGTGCAGTCCTTCCACAGCACGCTCATGAACAACACCGGGAAGTTGGCCGAGGCCGCGATGGCGAAGGCCAGCGACACCATGAAGGCGATGTTCTGCTTCTCGAAGGCAATGCCCAGCAGCACCGCGATCACGCCCAGCGCCACGGTGGTGATGCGCGAGACGCGCAGCTCGTCGCGCGGCTCGGCACGGCCCTGCTTGATCAGCGTGGCATAGAGGTCGTGCGACACCGCCGAGGCGCCCGACAGCGTCAGGCCCGCCACCACGGCCAGGATGGTCGCGAAGGCCACCGCCGAGATGAAACCGAAGAACACGTTGCCGCCCACCGCCTTGGCCACCAGCACGGCCGCCATGTTGGTCGCGCCGGCGCCGCCGTGGATCACGCCCGTGGCCACGTTGGCGAACTCGGGGTTGGTCAGCACCAGCGTGATGGCGCCGAAGCCGATGATGAAGATCAGCAGGTAGAAGTAGCCGATCCACACCGTGGCCCAGCCCACCGACTTGCGCGCCTCCTTGGCGTCGGGCACGGTGAAGAAGCGCATCAGGATGTGCGGCAGCCCGGCGGTGCCGAACATCAGCGCCATGCCGAAGCTGATGGCCGAGATCGGGTCCTTGACGAAGCCGCCCGGGCCCATGATGGCCAGGCCGATGCTGCGCGCCTCGTCGGGCGACTTGCCGGCGTTGGCGGCGATCTGCGTGCGCACCTCCACCGACTTGGCGAACAGCGCCTCGGGGCTGAAGTGGAAGGCCGCCAGCACCATCACCGCCATGAAGGTCACGCCGGCCAGCAGCATCACGGCCTTGATGATCTGCACCCAGGTGGTGGCCGTCATGCCGCCGAAGAGCACGTAGACCATCATCAGCGCGCCCACGATCACCACCGCCACCCAGTAGTCAAGGCCGAACAGCAGCTTGATGAGCTGGCCCGCGCCCACCATCTGCGCGATCAGGTAGAAGGCCACCACCACCAGCGTGCCGCTGGCCGCGAAGGCGCGGATGGGGCCGGGCCGGAAGCGGTAGCCGGCCACGTCGGCGAAGGTGAACTTGCCCAGGTTGCGCAGCCGCTCGGCCATCAGGAAGGTGAGCACCGGCCAGCCCACCAGGAAGCCGATGGAATAGATGAGCCCGTCGTAGCCCGTGGCCATCACGGCCGCCGAGATGCCCAGGAAGGAGGCGGCCGACATGTAGTCGCCCGCGATGGCCAGCCCGTTCTGGAAGCCGGTGATGCCGCCGCCCGCGGTGTAGAAGTCGGCCGCCGAGCGCGTGCGCTTGGCCGCCCACTTGGTGATGTAGAGCGTGCCCGCGACAAACACCATGAACATGCCGATGGCGATCCAGTTGGTGGGCTGCTTGGCCACCTGGCCGACGTCGCCGCCTGCGGCATGGGCCAGGCCGGCCAGCAGGAGCAGCGCGGCCGGCGCCAGGCGGGCCGCGGTGGTGCGCAAGGAAACGCGCGTCATTGGCCGGCCTCCTTCAGGATCTCGGCCGTGAGCCGGTCGAACTCGCCATTGGCGCGGCGGATGTAGGCCAGCGTGATGACGATGGTGAAGACGATCACGCCCAGGCCGATGGGAATGCCCAGCGTGGTCACGCCCTGGCCGATGGGCTGCGCGAGGAAGGGCTTGTCGAAGGCGATCAGCGCGACATAGCCGTAGTAGACGAGCAGCATGATCGCGGTGAGCCAGCCGCCCAGGCGGTTGCGGCGCCGCCGCAGCTCAAGGTATTTGGGATGGGAGCGGATGCGCTCCGCGACCGGGTCTTTCATGGGGTTGTCTCCTGGCATCTGGAATGAGCCTGTGCCGCATTCTTCGATGCCGGTCCCGGCGCGCGGACCCGGCGCAATCATTCGTCACATTGCAATCCAAGTCGCGCAATGAGGCTTGCGCGAGGCTGACGCCGACTTCAGTCCCACTCCACATTGGCCGCGAACAGGTAGCCCGCGCCGTAGACGGTCTTGATGACCTGCGGCGCCTCGGTGTCGGCCTCGATCTTCTTGCGCAGGCGCGAGATGCGCACGTCGATGCTGCGGTCGGTGGGCAGCAGGTCGCGCGTGCCCAGCAGCTGCTCGCGCGTCAGGATCTGGTGCGGCCGCTCGATGAAGCTGCGCAGCACCTGCGCCTCGGCCGTGCCCAGCAGGTGCTCGGTGCCATCGGGGGCGGTGAGCACGTGCGAGGCCCAGTCGATGCACCAGCCGTTGAAGCGCGCCCGGCGACGCTGGGTGGCCGCAGCAGCGCCCGCCTGGCCGCGGCGGCGCAGGATGCTGCGCACCCGCGCCACCAGCTCGCGCGCCTCGAAGGGCTTGGTCACGTAGTCGTCGCCGCCCAGTTCCAGGCCCATCACGCGGTCGGCAGGGTGGCCGCGGCCGGTGAGGATCAGCACGCCGGCGCTGCTGGCCGCCGTGATGCGGCGCATCAGGTCCAGGCCGTCCATGTCGGGCAGGCCCAGGTCGATGATGCACAGGTCGGGCTTTTCCACCTGCAGCCGGCGCAGCGCCGCCGCCCCGCTCGCGAAGACCTCGCAGGCGAAGCCGAAGTCCTGCAGCGTGGCGCGCACGATGCGCGCCACCTCGGGCTCGTCCTCGATCACGTAGATGAGGTCGGACGCGCCGCCCTCGTCGTGGGCGCCGGGGCTGCGCGCACCCGGTGCTGGGGGCATGCCGTGGCGTGGCGTGTTCATGGCGGTCGTCTCCCTTCCTCGATGGCCCGCGCGAATTGCTCGGCGGTGAATGGCTTGGTGATCACGGGCACGCCGGCCGGCCGGGCGATGGCCTCGGGCGCGTGGCCGCTCATCAGCACCACGGAAGGTGCCGGCGCGCCGTCCGACGCCGGCAAGGCGCAGGCGGCGGTGGCCACGGCGACGCCGTCGACCGGGCCGTGCATCTGCACGTCCGACAGCACCAGCGCCAGGCCCGGCATGTGGGCCAGCAGCTGCAGCGCCTCGGCGCCGCTTTCGGCCTCCAGCACCGAGTAGCCCAGCTCCAGCAGGCTGCGTCGGATCACGCGGCGCACCTGCGCGTCGTCGTCGGCCAGCAGCGCCAGGCCCTGCGAGGCCGGTGCGGCGCTCTGGCCGGGCGGCAGTTCATCGGCCTCGGGCGGGGGTGCCTCGGCCGCGGGCAGCCACAGCGTGACGGTGGTGCCCTGCCCCGGCGTGCTGCGCAGGTCGATGGCGCCGCCCGACTGGCGGATGAAGCCGTAGACGACGGCCATGCCGAGGCCCGTGCCGCTGCCCGGCGGCTTGGTGGTGAAGAAGGGCTCGAACACGCGGGCGAGCGTGTCGGCGTCCATGCCGCAGCCATCGTCCTGCACCTCGATGCACACGCAGTCGCCGGCGGACATCTGCAGGGGCGCCGCCCGGGCGGCATCGAGCCGGGCGGCGCGCGCCCGCAGCACGATGCGGCCCAGCGGCCCGGTGGCGTCGCGCGCGTTCAGGACCAGGTTGACCAGCGCCTGCTCGAGCAGCGTGGCGTCGATCCAGGTCCACAGCGCCGAAGGGCCGGCGTCCACCTCCAGCGCCAGCGTGTCGGGCAGCGCGCGGCGCACCAGGCGCGCCACCGTCTCGATGAGCGCACCCACGTGCACCGAGGCCGCCTGCAGCGGCTGCCGGCGCGCAAAGCTCAGCAGCGCCCGCACCAGCTCGGCGCCGCGGCGGGCGGCGTCCAGGGCCGGCTGGGCGAACTCGCGCGTCGCCTCGTCGTCGGCTGCGCCGCGGCGCAGCAGCGCGTCGAGGTTGCCGATCACCACCGTGAGGATGTTGTTGAAGTCGTGCGCCAGGCCGCCGGTGAGGTGGCCGAGCGATTCCAGCTTCTGCGCCCTCGCCACCAGCTCCTGCGCGCGGCGCTGCTCGGTGATGTCGAAGGTGAGCTCGAAGCAGCCCGCCACGCGACCATCCGCCGCTCGCTCGGGCGCGAGCGAGGTGCGCACGGTGCGGGTCTGGCCGTCCTGCGTGCGCAGGTCGTAGGCGAAGCTCTGCGGCTCGCCGGCCAGGGCGCGCATGACATGCGGCCTGACATGCGCATAGACCGCCTCGCCCAGGAAGCGGCGCGCGCTCACGCCCTCGGGCCGCGCGGTGTCCACGCCGAACCAGTCCGCATAGCCGCGGTTGAGGTAGCGGTAGACGCGGCCAGCATCGAAGTACGCCACCAGCGCCGGGATGGAGTCCATCACCAGCCGCACGCGCTGCTCGCTGCGCTGCAGCTCGGCGGTGCGTGCGGCCACGCGGCTTTCGAGCTCGGCGTTCTGGCGCCGGATGGTGGCCTCGGCGCGGTGGCGCTCGGTCACGTCGGAATACAGGGTGACGAAGCCCAGGCCCGGCACTGGCTGGCCGCGGATGCGCAGCACACGGCCGTCGGGCCGGGTGCGCTCCACGTCGTGCGGCTCGAAGCGCCGGGCCAGCGCCATGCGTTCTTCCACCTGCTGATCGGGGTCGCCCGCGCCGTAGTCGCCGCGGCGGGCGTTGAACACCATGAAGTCGCGAAAGGGTGCGCCCAGCCACACCAGCTCGGGCGGAAAGCCCAGGAGGCGCAGGTAGGCCTTGTTCCAGGCCACCAGCCGCAGCTCGGCATCGAAGATGGAGATGCCGTCGTCCAGCATGTCCAGGCCGGTCTGCAGCGTGACGTAGCGCTGCAGGGGCGCCGGGCCGCCGCCGTCGTCGGCTGCAGCAGGGCTGCAAACATTCGTCATATTCGGCGGCGTCTCCTGCAATCTTCGGGGTTCATCCTTGGGATGCGCTTCATGAATGCTGCTGGATTCGTGAAGCGCATCCCTTGCGGCGGCGGAGTCTGCTGCATGTGGCTGACCCCAAGCCAACAAATGACCGCCGTCGAACGATGGCATGACTGCGCAGGAGACAAGCTTGACGCACATCAATCCCTACGACCTCGGCCTGGACCGCAACGCGGCCAATTTCGTGGCGCTGACGCCCCTGTCCTTCCTGGCGCGGGCGGCGCATGTGTTTCCGCAGCGCACCGCGCTCATCTATGGCGAGCTGCGCCAGAGCTGGGCCACCACCTACGAGCGCTGCCGGCGCCTGGCCAGCGCCCTCGCGCAGCGCGGCGTGGGCCCTGGCGACACGGTGGCCTGCATGCTGCCCAACGTGCCGGCCATGTACGAGGCCCACTTCGGCGTGCCCATGACGGGGGCCGTGCTCAACACGCTCAACACCCGGCTCGACGCCCAGGCCATCGCCTTCATGCTCCAGCATGGCGAGGCCAAGGTGCTGCTCGTGGACCGCGAGTACGCCGGCGTGGTGGCGCAGGCGCTGAGCGCCCTGGGCCCGCACCGGCCGCTGGTGATCGAGGTGGAGGACGAGACGGCGCCGCCCGGCGCCCGGCTGGGCGAGATCGGCTACGAGGCCCTGCTGGCCACCGGCGACCCCGCCTTCGACTGGCAGCCGCCTTCCAACGAATGGAACGCCATCGCCCTCAACTACACGAGCGGCACCACCGGCAACCCCAAGGGCGTGGTCACCCACCACCGCGGCGCCTACCTCAACGCGGCCAGCAATGCCCTGGCCTGGAACCTGCCCCCGGGCGCGGTCTACCTGTGGACGCTGCCGATGTTCCACTGCAACGGCTGGTGCTTTCCGTGGACCACGGCGCTGATGGCCTGCACCAGCGTGTGCCTGCGGCGCGTCGATCCGGCGGTGATCTATGGCCTGATCCGCGAGCACCGCATCACGCACCTGTGCGGCGCGCCCATCGTCTACAGCCTGCTGATCGCCGCGCCCGCCGCGCTGCGCGCGGGCATCGACCACCCGGTGCAGGGCCTGGTGGCCGGCGCGGCGCCGCCGGCCGCCGTGATCGAGGGCTGCGAGGCCGCCGGCATCGCCATCACCCATGTCTATGGCCTGACCGAGGTGTACGGCCCCTCGGCCGTGTGTGCGCAGAAGCCGGAGTGGGCCCAGCTGCCGCCGGTCGAGCGCGCACGGCTCAACGGCCGCCAGGGCGTGCCCTATCCGCTGCAGGAGGCGGTGACGGTGCTCGACCCCGCCACGCTGCAGCCCGTGCCAGCCGATGGCGAGACGGTGGGCGAGATCTTCTTCCGCGGCAATGCGGTGATGAAGGGCTACCTCAAGAACCCGCGCGCCACCGAGGAGGCCTTTGCCGGCGGCTGGTTCCACACCGGCGACCTGGGCGTGCTGCATCCCGACGGCTACGTGAAGATCACCGACCGCAGCAAGGACGTGATCATCTCGGGCGGCGAGAACATCTCGTCCATCGAGGTGGAGGACGCGCTGCACCACCACCCCGCCGTGCTGACCGCCGCCGTGGTGGCCATGCCCGATGCCAAGTGGGGCGAGGTGCCCTGCGCCTTCGTCGAGCTCAAGCCCGGCATGGCGGTGGACGAGGCCACGCTGCTGGACTTCTGCCGGCCGCTGCTGGCCCGCTTCAAGATGCCCAAGCGGATCGTCTTCGGCGAGCTGCCCAAGACCTCCACCGGCAAGACCCAGAAGTTCGTGCTGCGCGAGCGGGTGCATTCCGCCCGCGCCATCGAGTGACCCTTTTTCCCTTGACGGAGACGACCATGAGCGACACCGCCGCCCTCTATCCCCCGCCCACCGCCCTGGCCGCGAAGGCCCATGTCTCCGGCCGCGCCGCCTACGACCGCCTGGTCGCCGAGGCCGAGGCCGATCCCGAGGGGTACTGGGGCCGCCTGGCCCGCGAGTACGTGGGCTGGAAGACGCCCTTCACCCGCGTGCTGGACGACAGCCGCGCGCCCTTCTTCGAGTGGTTCAACGACGGCACCCTCAACGCCAGCTGGAACTGCCTGGAGCGCAACATCGAGCGCGGCCTGGGCGCCAAGACGGCGCTGATCTTCGAGGCCGACGACGGCGCCGTCACGCACGTCAGCTACCGCCAGCTGCTGGTGCGGGTCAACCGCATCGCCAACGCGCTGCGCGCCCTGGGCGTGAAGAAGGGCGACCGCGTCGTCATCTACATGGCCATGTCCATCGACGGCGTGGCGGCCATGCAGGCCTGTGCGCGCATCGGCGCCATCCACTCGGTGGTGTTCGGCGGCTTCTCCGCCCACGCCCTGCGCGACCGCATCGCCGACACCGGCGCCTGCCTGGTCATCACGGCCGACCAGCAGGTGCGCGGCGGCAAGCAGCTGCCGCTCAAGGCCATCGTGGACGAGGCCCTGGCCCAGGGCGGCTGCGCCAGCGTGCGCCATGTGCTGGTGGCGCGGCGCACCGGCGCGGCCGTACCCTTCCAGGCGCCGCGCGACCTGTGGCTGGACGAGCTGGTCGAGGGCCAGAGCGAGCATTGCGAGCCCGAATGGGTGGAGGCGGAGCATCCGCTCTTCCTGCTCTACACCTCGGGCTCCACCGGCACGCCCAAGGGGGTGCAGCACGCCACCGGCGGCTACCTGCTGCATGCGGCCCTGACCTGCCACTGGACCTTCGACATGAAGGCCAGCGACATCTTCTGGTGCACCGCCGACATCGGCTGGGTGACCGGCCACACCTACATCGCCTACGGGCCGCTGATGCTGGGCGCGACGCAGATCGTGTTCGAGGGCGTGCCCACGTACCCCGATGCCGGCCGCTTCTGGCAGATGATCGAGGCGCACCGCGCGACGATCTTCTACACGGCGCCGACGGCCATCCGCTCGCTCATCAAGGCGGCCGAGGCCAACGAGGCGGTGCATCCGGCCCGCTACGACCTGTCGAGCCTGCGCATCCTGGGCTCGGTGGGCGAGCCGATCAACCCCGCGGCCTGGACCTGGTACCACCAGCATGTGGGCGGCGGGCGCTGCCCCATCGTCGATACCTTCTGGCAGACCGAGACGGGCGGCCACATGATCACGCCGCTGCCCGGCGCGACGGGCCTGGTGCCGGGCTCCTGCACCCTGCCCTTCCCGGGCATCGCGGCCGCGGTGGTGGACGAGACGGGCAACGAGCTGCCCTGGGGCCAGGGCGGCATCCTGGTGGTGAAGCGACCCTGGCCGTCGATGATCCGCACGATCTGGGGCAACCCGGAGCGCTTCCGCAAGGGCTACTTCCCGGAAGAATTCCAGGGCCGCTACTACCTGGCGGGCGACGGAGCGATCCGCGACGCGAAGACGGGCTACTTCACCATCACCGGCCGCATCGACGACGTGCTGAACGTGTCGGGCCACCGCATGGGCACGATGGAGATCGAGTCGGCGCTGGTGGCCAAGACCGACCTGGTGGCCGAGGCCGCAGTGGTGGGCCGCCCGGACGACACGACGGGCGAGGCGATCTGCGCCTTCGTGGTGCTCAAGCGGCCGCGCCCGACGGGCGAGGAGGCGAAGGCCCTGGCCAACGAGTTGCGCAACTGGGTGGCCAAGGAGATCGGGCCGATCGCCAAGCCCAAGGACATCCGCTTTGGCGACAACCTGCCGAAGACGCGCAGCGGCAAGATCATGCGGCGCCTGCTGCGCAGCATCGCCAAGGGCGAGGCGATCACGCAGGACACGTCGACGCTGGAGAACCCGGCGATCCTGGAGCAGTTGGCGCAGACGAACTGAGGACGCGGGGTCCTGGGCTTCGGCGGGCGTCGCCCGGTGCCGCATGCCTGGGCGATTGCGTCGGTTGGGTCTTGGGTCGCATGGGTCGTTCGGGTCGCATGGGTCGCATGGGTCGCATGGGCCGCATGGGTCGCATGAGTCGCATGGGTCGCATGGGTCGCACGGGTCGCATGGGTCGCCGTCACGGTGACCCGGCAGAGGACGCCGGCATGCGTGCTCCCGGTGCACGCTCGCGCTGACCGACTTGTTGCACAGCGCGGGTGCTCGCTCTCCACCGACGCGCCTTCCGCACTGCACGGCGCCGCGAATGGCACCTCCGCACGCACACCGGCATCCTCCGCCTCGACGCTGCGCTCGAGCCCTCCCCTTTTAAGGTTGGGCCGTGAGCCCTTGAGTCATGGAGTCATGGAGTCATGGAGTCATGGAGTCATGGAGTCATGGAGTCATGGAGTCGTGGAGTCGTGGAGTCGTGGGGGCGTGGGGGCGTGGGGCAATGTGGGCCAGTCAACCCCAGACCGTTCGGGCTGAGCCTGTCGAAGCCTCGCCCGTCGAGGTTGAACTGAGGCGGACGAGGACGGCCCGCCTTTGCGCCGCGCGCCGCTCTGCCCTTCGACAGGCTCAGGGCGAACGGAGTGAGGATCTGGGCGGTCGAACCCGGCAGTTCGGGCGCAGCGTCCAGGCGGAGGATGCCGGTGTGCGTGCGGAGGTGCCATTCGCGGCGCCGTGCAGTGCAGAAGGCGCGTCGGTGGAGAGCGAGCACCCTTCATGCGCAGCAAGCCGGTCAGCGCGAGCGTGCACCGGCAGCACGCATGCCGGCGTCCTCTGCCGGATTACCGTCAAGGCGACCCGTGCGACCCGTGCACGCCACTGCTGCCCCGCGACAGATGGATGCGAAGCACCCACGCACCCCATGCCCACATGCCCACATGCCCCGTGCATACCGCGCGACCTGGGCAACCCCGACGTAGGCACGCCACCGCCCAACGCAACACTCAGCGCCGCGCCGGCACCACCGCCACCAACTGCTCACGCAACCATTGATGGGCCGCGTCCTGCTGATGCCGCAGGTGCCACACCATGTACATCGGCAACGGCGGACACGCGACCGGTACCGCCGCACTGGCGAACTCGCGCATCAGGCCCTCGCCCAGCAGCCCCGGCACCGTGGCCAGCAAAGGCGTGCCGCGCAGGAAGGCCGGCAGGCCCGCGAAGCCCGGTACCGTCACCACGAAATGCCGCTCGATGCCGCGCGCCGCCAGCGCCTCGTCCAGCGCCATGCGCCGCTGCGGCGGATAGACCACGGTGGCATGGTCGGCGGCCAGCCACTCGCGGCGCGTGGTCGGCGCCTCGCGCACGGCCGGGTCGTAGAAGACGCGCCAGCGGTCCTCGAACAGGCGCTTCTGCACGATGTCGCTGCCCTCGGGTGGCCGCGGGCTGACCACCAACTGGCACTGGCCGCTGCGCAGCATCTCGGCCGTGGGCACGTCCGAAGGCAGCACCCGCAGCACCAGCCCCGGCGCCTGCGCCCGCAGCCGCGCGGCCAGCGGCACCAGCAGCACCTCGCGCTGGAAGTCATTGGCCGCGACGGTGAGCACACCGCGCCAGGCGGCGGGATCGAAGCGGGCATGCCGCGCAAAGGCCTGCAGCTGCGCCAGCAGCTCACGCGCCTGCGGCGCCAGTGCCTGCGCGTGCGCTGTCGGCACGATGCCACGGCCCGACTTGACGAAGAGCGGGTCGCCCGTGATGGCGCGCAGCTTGTCGAGCAGGTGGCTCACCGCCGACTGCGTCACGCCCAGGCGCTGCGCCGCGCCGGTGATGGAGCCCGTCTCCACCACCGCCACCAGCAGGCGCAGCAGCCGCGCGTCCAGATCGGACCAATCGAAATCGCTCATGCGATCCATGATGATCCATCGGTTTATCTTTGGCAACGACGGGCGAATACTGGCGGCCTTCCATCACCACGGGATCGACGAGGAGACCGCATGAACACTCGCACGCCAGCGCCCATCGAGGGCACCACCCTGTTCGACGGCGATCAGGCCCGCAAGGGCTATGCGCTCAACAAGATGTGCTTCTCCTTCAACGAGGAAGCCAACCGGCAGGCCTTCATGGCCGACGAGGAGGGCTACATGCGCCGCTACGGCCTCGATGCCGAGCAGGCGGCGGCCATCCGTGCGCGCAACGTGCTGCAGCTCATTGCGGCGGGCGGCAATGCCTACTACCTGGCCAAGTTCGCGGGCATCTTCAAGCTGGACATGCAGGACATCGGCGCCCAGCAGACGGGCCTGTCCAAGGACGAATTCAAGGCCCGGCTCGTCGCGGCCAACTTCCAGTGACCCCAACCCGGAGACACCCCATGGCCAAGATCATCGGCGGCATCGGTACCTCGCACATTCCCGCCATCGGCAAGGCGATCCATGAAGGCCTGCAGGCCGAGCCCTACTGGAAGCCCTTCTTCGACGGCTATCCGCCCGTGCACGACTGGCTGGCGACGGCCCGGCCCGACGTGGTGGTCCTGTTCTACAACGACCACGGGCTCAACTTCTTCCTCGACAAGATGCCGACCTTCGCCGTCGGCGCAGCGGCGCAGTACGCCTCGGCCGACGAGGGCTGGGGCATTCCGGCGCAGCCGCCGGTGGGCGGCGAGCCGGCGCTGTCGTGGCAGCTGATCAACACGCTGGTCGAGCGCGAGTTCGACATCGTCAGCTGCCAGGAGATGCTGGTCGACCATGCCTGCACGCTGCCGCTCAAGCTGTTGTGGCCGCAGGGCGAGTGGCCGGTGACGATCGTGCCGGTGTGCATCAACACGGTGCAGTTCCCGCTGCCCAAGGCCAGCCGCGTCTATGCGCTGGGCAAGGCCGTCGGCGAAGCCGTGGCGACCTGGGGCGAGGACCGGCGCGTGCTCTTCGTCGCCTCGGGCGGGCTGTCGCACCAGCTCGACGGCACGCGCGCCGGCCACATCAACAAGCGCTTCGACCTGCAGTTCATGGACAGCCTGCTCACCAACCCGGAGTGGGCCACGCAGTTCTCCGTGCATGAGATCGTCGAGAAGGCGGGCACCCAGGGCGTGGAACTGCTCATGTGGCTGGCCATGCGCGCAGCGCTGACGGCGGCCGGCCCGTCGGTGCGCAAGGTGCACGCCAACTACCACCTGCCGATCTCGAACACGGCGACAGCATTGATGGCGCTGGAGACCGCCTGAACCATGCGCCCCGCGCAGCCGGGGCGGTAAGCCAAGCGCCCCATGAACAAAGGCCTGCGGGCGTTCGCCTCGCAGGCCTTCTTCGTCCTGGGACCGACAGCGCTGACTTACTTGCTGGCGGTGCGGTGCAGCTCGGACTCCGGCACCGTCTTGAGTTCGCCCGGCAGCGAGGCGATGTACTGGGCCAGCTGCTTGAGCTCGGCGTTGCTGTAGGGCTTGACCTGGGTGCTCATCACCGCGTTGGAGCGGCCGACCATCGGGTGGCTGGTCTTGTAGGCCTTGAGCGCCACGAAGAGATAGTCGCCGTACTGGCCGGCCAGCTTGGGCACAGTGGCGTCGTTGGGGGTGTTGAAGTTGGCGCCGTGGCACTTGGTGCAGCTGTTCTCGGCATTGCGGGCGATCAGGGCCTGGACCTTGTCGCTGGGCGGCTTGGCGGTGGCGGGCGGGGCCGCGCCGTCGTTCATGCCGAGGGCCGAGTAGTAGGCGGCCAGGTCGGCGATGTCCTGCTCGGTCAGGGTGTCGGCGATGGCGCGCATGGTGGGATGCTTGCGGTCGCCGCCCTTGTAGGCGGTGAGCGCCGCCGTGATGTAGCCGGCGCTCTGGCCCGCGATCTTGGGCACCTTGTGCACTTCGGGGAAGCTGGCCTGGTAGCCCACGATACCGTGGCAGCCCACGCACATGGCCACCTTCCTGGCGCCGTTGTCGGCATTGCCCGTCACCTTCTGCGCAGAGGCCACGCTGGTCACGCAAGCGACAGCAAGGGCAAACATCGTGGTCAACAGCTTGTTCATTTTGCGCGCAAAATCTCGTGAGGACTTGGGGGATCGGCGGGCGATTATAGGAAGCCGACCCTTGCGCCGACCCGCTGGAAAGCCCTGATCGCACGTGCATCGGGCGCACCTCCCTCCCGCTTTTCCCCACTGCAAGCCATCCATGAAATTCAAGGGTTCCGACAACTACGTCGCCACGCAGGACCTGATGCTGGCGGTCAATGCCTCCATCACCCTCAAGCGCCCGCTGCTGGTCAAGGGCGAGCCGGGCACCGGCAAGACCATGCTGGCGGAAGAGGTCGCCAGCGCACTGGGCCTGCCGCTGTTGCAGTGGCACATCAAGTCCACCACCAAGGCGCAGCAGGGCCTGTACGAGTACGACGCCGTCAGCCGCCTGCGCGATTCGCAGCTGGGCGACGAGCGGGTCAAGGACATCCACAACTACATCGTCAAGGGCGTGCTGTGGCAGGCCTTCACGGCCGACGAGCCGGTGGCGCTGCTGATCGACGAGATCGACAAGGCCGACATCGAATTCCCCAACGACCTGCTGCGCGAGCTGGACCGGATGGAGTTCTACTGCTACGAGACGCGCCAGCTGATCAAGGCCAAGCACCGGCCGGTGGTGTTCATCACCTCCAACAACGAGAAGGAGTTGCCCGACGCCTTCCTGCGCCGCTGCTTCTTCCACTACATCAAGTTCCCCGACGCCGAGACCATGCGCCGAATCGTCGAGGTGCACTTCCCCGATCTCAAGCAGGAACTGCTGGCCGCGGCGATGAAGACCTTCTACGACGTGCGCGGCCTGCCCGGCCTCAAGAAGAAGCCGTCGACCTCGGAGCTGCTCGACTGGCTCAAGCTGCTGGTGGCCGAGGACATCCCGCTGCAAGCCCTGCAGAGCAAGGACGAGAAGGTGGCCGTGCCCCCGCTGGTGGGCGCGCTGCTCAAGAACGAGCAGGATGTGACGCTGTTCGAGAAGCTGGTCTTCATGCAGCGCAACAACCGCTGAGCCGTCGCCGCACGCCCACGACCCTCCTGACCGCGCCGAGCTGCCATGGCCTTCGTCGAACCCGTTGAACTGAGCGAACGCGGCGTGCGCCTGGTGCCGCTCACCCCGCAGCACGAGGCCGGCCTGGCCGCGGCCGCCGCCGACGGCGCGCTGTGGAACATCCGCGTCACCTCGGTGCCGGAGCCGGAGAACACCGCCACCTACATCGCCCAGGCGCTGAAGATGCGCGACGACGGCAACCGCCTGGCCTTCGCGGTGCTCGACGAGGCCAGCGGCACGGTGCTGGGCACCACCAGCTACCACGACATCGTGCCCGCCATCCGCCGGGTGGAGATCGGCTACACGTGGTACGCGCAGCGCGTGCAGCGCACGCATGTCAACACCACCTGCAAGCTGATGCTGCTGCGCCATGCCTTCGAGACGCTGCAGTGCCACGTGGTGGGCTGGCGCACCGACAACTTCAACTTCGCCAGCCAGCGCGCCATCGAGCGCCTGGGCGCCAAGAAGGACGGCGTGATCCGCGGCCACGCCCTGCGCCGCGACGGCACCATCCGCGACACCGTGATGTACAGCGTGCGCGCCGGCGAATGGCCGGAGGTGAAGGCGCAGCTGCTGTATCTGCTGGACAAACCCCGTCTTGTCTCAGGAGGCTGACATGAGCGCGCTCCCGAAAGAAATCGCCCAACTCGGTGTGCACGAGAAGCTGCAACTCGTCGAGGATCTCTGGGACAGCATCGACCAGGACCTCATGCCGCCGATGAGCGAAGAACTCAAGGCCGAGCTCGACCGTCGCTGGGCGTGGGTTCAGGCAAATCCCGGCACCGCATGCACGCCCGCCGAACTCGCCGCGTCGCTGGGCGTCCGGCTCTGAGTCGATGCAGTTCGAAGTGCATCTCGAGAAGCCTGCGCAGCAAGACCTGCGCATGGCCTTCGAGTGGTACGAAGCGAAGCAAACGGGCCTTGGCGCCGAACTCCTGCGCAGCGTCGCCGCACTGGTGGAATTGCTTTCGCGCGATCCGCAGCGTTTCCGCCACGGGCTTGGTGCCTATCGCAGCGCGAAGCTGCGCCGCTTCCCCTACGCCCTGCACTATCGGATAGACGGCCATCATGTCCATGTGCTGGCCTGCGTCCATTTCCGCCAAAGCCCCGACCGCTGGCCAGGAGCCTGACCCATGCTGATCGACTTCTTCTACACCCTGCGCGCGGCCAAGCTGCCCGTGTCGGTCAAGGAATACCTCACGCTGCTGGAGGCCCTGCAGGCCGACGTGGTGGGCCCGAACTCGGACGATGCCTTCGGCATGGACGACTTCTACTACCTCAGCCGCACCGCCCTGGTGAAGGACGAGAAGCACTACGACAAGTTCGACCGTGCCTTCGCCGCCTACTTCAAGGGCGTGGAGATGCTCACCGACTTCACCAAGGAGGTGCCGCTCGACTGGCTGCGCCAGGTGCTGGAAAAGGAGCTCACGCCCGAGCAGAAGGCGGCCATCGAGAAGATGGGCTGGGACGAGCTGATGGAGACGCTCAAGAAGCGCCTCGAAGAGCAGAAGGAGCGCCACGAGGGCGGCAGCAAGTGGATCGGCACCGGCGGCACCTCGCCCTTCGGCAATGGCGGCTACAACCCCCAGGGCATCCGCATCGGTGGCGTCGGCAAGAACAAGAGCGCCGTGAAGGTGTGGGAGCAGCGCGCCTACAAGGACTACGACGACACCCAGGAGCTGGGCACGCGCAACATCAAGATGGCGCTGCGCCGGCTGCGCCGCTTCGCGCGCGAGGGCCACGAGGACGAGCTCGACCTGGACCAGACCATCAGCCGCACCGCCGCCAACGCCGGCTACCTCGACATCAAGATGCGGCCCGAGCGCCACAACAACGTCAAGGTGCTGCTGCTGATGGACGTCGGCGGCACCATGGACGAGCACATCGCGCGCGTCGAAGAGTTGTTCTCGGCCGTCAAGACCGAGTTCAAGCACCTGGAGTTCTATTACTTCCACAACTGCGTCTACGACTTCATGTGGAAGAACAACCGCCGCCGTTTCAGCGAGAAGTTCGCGACCTGGGACATCATCCGCAAGTACAACAAGGACTACAAGCTGGTCTTCGTGGGCGACGCCACCATGAGCCCCTACGAGATCCTGCAGCCCGGCGGCAGCGTCGAATACAACAACGAGGAGCCCGGCGCCGAATGGCTGCAGCGCCTGACGCACGCCTTCCCCAAGTTCGCCTGGATCAACCCCGAGCCGCAGGGCGTGTGGCAGTACCGCCAGAGCATTTCGGTGATCCAGCAGCTGATGTCCCAGCGCATGTTCCCGCTCACGCTCAAGGGGCTGGAAGACGCGATGCGGCTGCTGTCGAAATAACACAAGGCAGCCGGCTCCGCATCGGCAAGCCCCCGCAGGACGGGCGGCATTCCGACAAGCCGGCCCGGGGCCCGATGCCAGAATGGCGCCCCATGCCCAGGGTGGATTCCCGTCGACCGACGCCGGCACGCATGCCGGCGTTTCTTTTTGTGCTGCTGCTTCTCGGCGCCTTGCTGCTGCAGGGCTGCAGCCTGCTGCCCGGCCGCCACAAGGACGACAAGGCGGGGGCCGACGATGCGCCCTCGGCACTCACGAGCAACGGCAAGGAAACCTCGGACGGGCGGCACGGCTTCAACGTCCGCGTCGAAGGCCCCGACGAGGCGCGCGAGCTCCTGGAGCAGCACCTGGAGCTGCAGCGCTACCGCCGCCTGGACGACCTGCAGCTGGCCGAGATCTCCCGCCTGATGGTGGCCGCCGACGCCAATGCGCGCGAGCTGCTGGGCACGCTGGGCTACTTCACGCCCACGCTCAAGATGGAGCTGGTGGACCTGCCGGCCGATGCTGCCGTGCCCTACGAGGTGCGCATCCAGGTCGACCCCGGACCGCGCACCAAGGTGACGGCAGCGCAGGTGGACTTCGCCGGCCCCATCGCCACGGACACCGACGACAAGACCGCCGCCCAGCGCAAGGCCATCCGCGAGGGCTGGACGCTGTCGGCCGGCCAGGACTTCACCCAGTCCGCCTGGGACGGTGCCAAGAACGCGGGCCTGCGCAAGCTGGTGGCGCAGCGCTTTCCCACCGGCAGCATCTCGCTGAGCCGCGCCGACATCGACGCCGATGCCGGCACGGCGCGGCTGTCGGTCACCTACCAGTCGGGCCCGGCCTACCGCTTCGGGCCGCTGGAGGTGCGCGGCGCCGAGCGCTACAGCGTGGACGGCGCGCGACGCATCGCCCGCGTGCCCTCCGGCCAGCCCTACGACCAGCAGGAACTGCTCGACGCCCAGGCCCGCATGGCCAGCAGTGGCTACTACGACTCGGTCTTCCTCACGCTGGACACCGACGCCGACCCGCAGGCCGCCACCGTCGTCGCGCAGGTGCGCGAGGCCAAGCTGCAGAAGATCGTGCTGGGGGCGGGCTTCACCTCCGACTCGGGGCCGCGGCTGTCGGCCGACCACATCCACAACCGCATGCCGCTGCTGGACTGGCGCGCGGTGACCAAGCTCTCGGTGGACCGCAACACCCGTTCGCTCAACAGCGAATGGAGCGCGATCCCGGGCGACGACGGCTGGCGCTGGATCACCTCGGGCGAGCTCAAGCAGGACCTGTCGGGCGACTACGAGGTCGACAGCGGCCGGGCCCGCTTCGGCCGCAGCAAGTCCGACCCCAAGATCGACCGCGCCTACTACCTGCAGTACGACTACGCGCTCAACCGCGGCGTGGGCGCGCCGCCTTCGGCCTCGGCCCTGAGCGCCAACTGGTCGTGGACGGGCCGCTACTTCGACGATGCCGGCGCGCCGCGGCGCGGCTGGGGCCTGGGCCTGGAGCTGGGTGCCGGCTACACCCTGAGCGGCGCCCAGCGGCCGTTCACCCGCGCCGACGTGCGCTCGCTCTACATCCTGCCGCTGGGCCGCGTGGCCGAGGGCGACACGGCCGGCCTGGCACGGCAATCGCGGCTGGCGCTGCGGGCGCAGGTCGGCGCGGTGACGGCAAAGGACGATGCGCAGATCCCCTCCACCCTGCTCTTCCTGACCGGCGGCGACACCAGCGTGCGCGGCTACGCCTACCGCTCCATCGGCACTACCAATGCGAGCGGCGCCACGGTGGCCGGCCGTTACCTGGCCGTGCTCAGCGCCGAATGGCAGAAGCCGCTGGTCTTCAACAACAAGGTCTCGGCCTGGGAAAGCGTGGTCTTCGTCGACGCCGGCAGCGTGGCCGACCAGGTGAGCCAGCTCAACAAGCCGCAGGTGGGCGTGGGCGTGGGCGCGCGCTGGCGCAGCCCGGTGGGACCGGTGCAGGCCGACCTGGGCTATGGCGTGGAGACGCGCAAGTTCCGGCTGCACCTGCGCCTGGGATTCAGCTTCTGACGACGCCGTGAGTACCGACACCCCGCCGCCCCCGACGCCGCAGCGCCCCACGACGCCGCCCACCCGCTCCCGCACGCGCCGGGTGTTGCGCGGCTTGGCCTGGACCGTCGTCGGCCTGTTCGCCCTGGTGCTGGTGCTGCTGGGCGGCGCCTGGTGGTGGGCCGGCAGCGACAGCTCGCTCGCCACCGCGCTGACCCGCGCCGCCCGCTACCTGCCCGCCGGCCAGACGCTGGAGACGCAGGAGGTGACCGGCTCGCTGCGCAAAGGCGGCCGCATCGGCTTGCTGCGCTATCGCACGCCCGACCTCACCGTCGAGGTGCACCAGGCCGAGATCGGCTGGCAATTGCGCCCCCTGTTCGACCGCCGCGTGCAACTGGGAGAGGTGCGCGCTGCGCAGGTGCTCATCGAGGCCAAGCCCGCGCCCGCGGATGCGCCCAAGAAGCCGCTGCAGCCGCTCGAACGCCTGGTGCTGCCGGTGGTGGAGGTGGACGTGCCCTTCCGCATCGGCGAGGTCCGCTGGGCCGGCCCGCCGCCGGTGGTGGCGCAGCAACTGGCCGGCCACTACCGCTACCAGAAGGCCGAGCACCGGCTGGACCTGGACGGCGTCGACATCGAAGGCGGCCACTACAGCGGCCAGGTGCAGCTGCAGGGCGACGGGCCGATGGCGCTGAATGCCGCGCTCCAGGGCCGCCTGCAGGCCCCGCTGGGCGACGGCCGCACCCTGCCCGTGCAAGCCACGGCCACGGCCAAGGGCAACCTGGCGGGCGCCAATGCACGGCTGGCCGTGCAGGCCGAGGCCCGCGCCGAGCAGGCCGACGAGAAGGCCGGCGCGCTGTACGCCAAGCTCGATGCGAACCTGGCACCCTGGGCGCCGCAGCCCGTCATCGACGCCCTGGCCACGCTGCGCGACGTCAATGTCGCCACCTTCTGGAAGACCGGGCCCTTGACCCGCCTGAGCGGCGAGGTCGCCGTGCAGCCCGATCCGCCGACCGGCGAGCAGGCCTGGCGCCTGCGCGCCGACCTTCGCAATGCCATGCCCGGCCCCTGGGACCAGCAGCGCCTGCCGGTGGAGCGCCTGCGCGCCCGCATCGGCTATGCCGGTCCGGCCGACGGCACCTGGACGGTGGACGAGGCCCATGTCGAGGCCGGCCATGGCCGCATCGACGCCCAGGGCAGCTGGAAGCCCGCGCCCGCGCCGTGGCAGGTGCAGGCCCGCATCGACGGCGTGCGCCCCGGCGAGCTGCACACCGCACTGGAAGGCGGTGCCATCAGCGGCCCCGTGACCGCCCGGCAGGAAGGCGATGTGCTGCGCTTCGACACCGACCTGCGCGCCCAGGGCGGCCGGGCCAGCGCCCAGGGCCTGCAGGGCTTCGGCCTGGAACGTCTGCTGGCCAAGGGCCAGTACAACCTGCGCACGCAACTGGCCGAGCTGCCGACCCTGCGCGTCGAGGCCGAAGGCGCCAGCATCGAGGGCCAGGTGCGCGCCCGTGTCGCCGAGCAGGCGGGCAGCGGCGACCTGCGCGTGGTGCTGCCGGGCGTCAACGCGCGGCTGCAGGCCGACATGGCGCCCGCGCGCGGCACCGGCCAGGCCGAGGTGCAGCTGCAGGATGCCGCCCGGCTGCAGGCCTGGCTGCAGAAGCTGCCCGGCCTCGCCAACATCAACAAGGCGATGACGACCGAAGGCGGCGCGCGGCTGGACGCGCGCTGGAGCGGCGGCTGGCGCAGCTTCCAGGAACGGCTGGCAAAGCCGACGGCCCCCCTGCCCCGCGGCAGCGCCGAGCCCACCCTCAACGCCAGGCTGAGCACGCCGCAACTGTTGCTCAGGCCGGGCCCCGCCGCGGACGGCACGCGGCCGGTTCCGCTCCAGCTGATGGCTTTCTTCGCCACGATCGACGGCAGCCTGGCACGCGCCAACCTCGCCTTGTCGGGCGACGTGCAGCAGGGCGAGCGCCGGGCGCGGCTCGACACCACCGCCAGCGGCGGCCTCGAAGCCGCCGGCCAATGGCGACTGGCCCTGGCCCGCCTGCGCGCCGACCTGGACGACGGCGGCCGGGGCGACACGCCCTGGGTGCTGGAACTGGGCCAGGGCTTCGAGACCCGGGTGCGCCAGTCCGGCGACCGTCTGCAGGTGGAGACCACCGCCGGCAGCGCCACCGTGCGCGGCCCCGTGCCCGGCACCGTGCGCCTGTCGTGGGAGCCGATCCGCCTCAGCTCGGGCCATAGCGGCGTGCAGCTGCAGACCAAGGGCCGGCTGCAGGGCCTGCCCATGGCCTGGAGCCGCGCCTTCGGCGGCGACACCAGCCTGCGCGAGCTGGGCATCAGCGGCGACCTCGTCTTCGACGGCGACTGGGACATCGCCGCCCTCGACCAGCTGCGCGCCCGCGTGCGCCTCGGGCGCGCCAGCGGCGACCTGCGTGTGCAGGCCGGCGAGGCCGCGCTGGTGCGCAAGCTCGAAAGCCACGGCACCGGCGCACCCGGCGAGGTCAAGACCG
This sequence comes from Pseudacidovorax sp. NFM-22, assembly GCF_021401245.1. GTDB lineage: Bacteria > Pseudomonadota > Gammaproteobacteria > Burkholderiales > Burkholderiaceae_C > Xenophilus. Next base: position 49,164 of record NZ_JACBFY010000006.1, on the reverse strand, counting down.
ACTCCAGCGACAGCGCGCCCTCCACACCGGCCGGCCTGCGCCAGGCCGAGCTGCGGCTGGATGCCGAAGGCGACACCGTGCGCGCCAGCCTGGACTGGGACAGCCAGCGCGCCGGCCGAATCCAGGCCAACGCCTCCACCCGCCTGCAGCGCCAGGGCGAGGGCTGGCAATGGGCCGCCGACGCGCCGCTGGCCGGCCGGCTGCAGGCCAGCCTGCCGCAGCTGGGCGTGTGGTCCATGCTGGCGCCGCCGGGCTGGCGCATCGCCGGCACGCTGGAGGCCGACGCCACGCTCGGCGGCCAACGCAACGACCCGCGCTGGAACGGCACCGTCCGCGCCGACCAGCTGGCGCTGAAGGCCGCTGTCGAAGGCCTGGACCTGCGCGACGGCCGCCTGCGCGCCACGCTGGCCGGCAACCGCGTGGCGATCGAGGAATTCCGCCTGCAGGGCGGCCCCGGCAGCCGCGTGCGCATCCCCGGCCGCAGCGGCAACCTGAGCACCGTCTCCAGCCAGGCCGCGCAGGACGGCGGCAGCCTGTCGATGAGCGGCGAACTGGGCTGGGGGCCCGCCAGCGCCGGCCGCTCGGGGCTGTCGATGTCGATGCGCGGCGAGATCCGCAGCCTGCGCGCGCTGGTGCGCTCCGACCGGCAGCTCACGCTGTCGGGCCAGTTGCAGGCCGGCCTGCAGGACGGGCAGATCCGCCTGCGCGGCGACCTGACGGCCGACCGCGCCGTGATCATCCTGCCCGACGAGAGCGCGCCCAGCCTGGGCAGCGACGTGGTCGTGCATTCGGCCGCCCGCGACGCGCAGGAACGCAAGAAGGCCGAGGCGGCCGAGGTCTCGCCCCAGCAGCCCACCACGGCCAGGCCGCCGGACATCCAGGTGAGCTTCGACCTGGGCCGCGACTTCGCGGTGCAGGGCCGCGGCATCACCACGCGGCTGGAGGGCAAGCTGGACATCCGCGCCACCAGCACCACGGCACCGCCGCGCGTGACCGGCGAGATCCGCACCGTGCAGGGCCAGTACCGTGCCTACGGCCAGGCGCTGGACGTGGAGAGCGGCATCGTCCGCTTCAACGGCCCCGTGGACAACCCGCAGCTGGACATCCTGGCCCTGCGGCCCAACATCAGCCAGCGCGCGGGCGTGCAGATCACCGGCTCGGCGCAGGCGCCGCGGGTCAAGCTGTACTCCGACCCGCCGCTGTCGGACGCCGAGGTGCTGTCGTGGGTGGTGCTGGGCCGGGCCTCTGCCGCCAGCGGCGGCGAGGCGCAGCTGATGCAGCAGGCCGCCCTGGCGCTGCTGGGCCGCCTGGGCGCGGGCGGCGAAGGCGGCAGCCTGGCCAGTCGCTTCGGCCTGGACGAAATCGGCTTCAAGGGTGGCGGCAACGGCGACGTGGCCGGCTCGGCCATCACGCTGGGCAAGCGGCTTTCGGACGACTTCTACGTGACCTACGAGCGCAGCCTGGCGGGCACGCTGGGCACGATCTACTTCTTCTACGACCTCACGCGCAACCTCACGCTGCGCGGGCAGGCGGGCATCCAGAGCGGGATCGATCTGATCTACACGGTGCAGTACGACTGAAGGCGGGTGCGTTGCCCCGCCGTCGATGGCCGGGAAGAGCCATCAGCGGGACGGCGCGAACCCGACCTTGCCCGTGCGCAGGCGATAGACCTTGCCCACACCGACCGTCGCGATGTACAGCGTGCCCGCTTCCGGGCCGCGACCGAAGCCCACGTTGACGGGGCTTTCGCTGTTCGGCAGGGTGAGTCGCGCCACCAGCACGCCCTCCGGCGTCATCACGTAGACGCCCGGACCGGAGGGCGCACTCGGCAGGGCGAGATAGAGGTTGCCGTCCAGATCCGTCGTCATACCGTCAACGCAGCCCGCCTTCTCCAGGTCGAGCAGGACGCGCGGTGCGCCAGGCCCACCGGCCGCATCCAGCGGATACGCCACCAGGCCGCCTGCCCCGGTGCGATCGAGGGCCGGCTTGCCCTGCTCGCCAAGCGCATTGGTCCCGGGATCGCAGTGGCCCACGTACAAGGTCCGCCCGTCCGGCGACAGCTCGATACCGTTCATCTTGGCATCGTTGCCCAGGATGCGCGACACCGGCCACAGGCCCTTCGCATTGGCGCCGGGCGGATCGAGCCGGTAGACGGCATTGATCCGCTGCTCGATGGTCTCGGGCCCGAACAGACGAAGGTCCGAAAAAAAGATGCGGCCGTCACGGTCGATCGCCACATCGTTCGGCGCATTGAACTGACGGTTCTCGTGGAAATATGCGACCACGCGATAGCTGCCGCTGCGAAGGTCGGTCACGGACACGCGACGGCCGCCGTAGTCGGCCCCTTCTGCGGCAACCAGCCGGTCCTGCGCGTCGATGGCCAGGCCGGCAGCCATGTTGCTGGGCTCACGGAAGATGCGCGGCACACCGCCGGGCGGCACCACCCAGATGCGACCGCCCTGCACGCCGGCCGCATCGCTGCAGCCGACCGAGCGTGTGATCTCGGTGAAATAGACGCTACCGTCGGATGCACTCGCGATGCCTTCCATCACGCCGCAACCGCCCGCATGCACCACTTCGAAGGAAGGTGCGGGAAAGAACTCCTGTTGGCGCGCAGGCACGGCGTCGCCCAGCTGGCTCAGCCGCATGGGCGCCGGTTGCGCATGGGCCTGCAGCGCCAGCACAAGTCCGGCCAGCATCGTTGTCGGTCGCATGTCTCGTCTCCTTTTTCGGCGTTCAGGCGTGGCGCTGGAGGAAGGGCAGGACATGCGCCAGCACGTCGTCGGGCGCCTCCTCGGCCATCAGGTGACCGCAGTCGATGGCCGCGCCCTCGACCTGATCGGCCCAGCCGCGCCAGGTTTCCACCGGATCCGGTGTGCCCGCATTCGACGCACACCACAGCACCTGCAGCGGGCAGGCGATGCGGCGGCCCGCCGCGAGATCGTCACGGTCGTGCTGCAGGTCGATCGAGGCCGCCGCGCGGTAGTCCTCGACCATGGCATGCCGCACCGACTCCTTGGCGAAGGCCCGGTGGTACTCGGCCAGGGCCTCGGACGTGACGGCGTCGACCTTGAGCACTGCATTGCGCAGCGCCCAGTCGAGGAAGTAGCCTGGATCGCTGCGAAGCATGCGCTCGGGCAGGTCGAAGGGTTGCGCGAACAGGTACCAGTGGAAGGCCTTGAGCCCGAAGGCCATGCCGGCGCGTTGCCACATCGTCTCGGTCGGGACGACCGTCAACGAGACGAAGGCGCTGACAACCTCCGGCCGATCCAGGCACAGGCGATACCCCACGCGTGCGCCGCGGTCATGGCCCATGACCGCGAAACGTTCGAAGCCAAGGGCATGCATCAGAGCGACCTGGTCGCCCGCCAGCGTGCGCTTGCAATGACGGACATGCAGCGGATCGCCGCCCGGTCCGACGCTGTCTCCATAACCGCGCAGGTCCGGTGCCACAACGGTGAAATGCCGCGCCAGCGTCGGCGCGATGCGATGCCAGGCCACATGGGTCTGCGGATACCCATGCAGCAGCAACAGGGGCGGCCCGCCGCCGCCGACCTCTGCATGGATCGTTGCATCGCCGAGGGCGAAGCGACGCACGTCGAAACCTGGAAAGAAAGGCGTGCTCATTCCTGGGTTCCGTCGAAGAAGAAGTCTGCCATCGCTTCGAGTTGCTCTTCCATCATGTGCCGGCCAGGCACCACGCGTGCACCCAACTGCTGCGCATGCGCCAACAGCGACGTGATGGCCGGCTCCATGATGACCTCGGCCACCGTGTGGCCCGGCCGGATGGCCGACAGCGTGATCGGCAGCGGATCTTCGGGCCGCATGCCCGCAGGCGTCGCGTTCACGACGAGATCGCGGGGACTGGCAGCGTCCCATCGGCCGGCGATGTGCCCGAGGGCACGCAGACGATCGATCAGTGCAAGCTGCTTCGTCTCGTCGACGTCCTGCACGTCGATGGCCGCGGCGCCTGCCGCGGCCAGCGCCACGGCAATCGCGCAGCCTGCGCCGCCCGCGCCGACCAGGCCCACACGACGTCCCTCGACGTCGAAGCCGCTGCGTACCAGCCCGCGGACAAAGCCAGCGCCGTCGAGCAGGTCGCCCTGCCAACCCTGCGGGGTGCGCCGCACGACGTTCACGGCACGCGCCTGCTGCGCGGCCGGCAGCAGTTCCATCGCCAGGGCCGCCACGCGCTGCTTGTGCGGCACGGTCACGACGATGCCCGCAAGGTTGCGCACTGCATGCAGGGCGTCGAACAGGCTGCCCACGTCCCCACCCTGGACATGCAGGGGCACCAGCACGGCATTCGTTCCGCGCGCCTGGAGCAGGCGCGTCAATGGCAGCGGCGCCTTCACCTGGGCGACGGGGTCTCCAATGATGCCGAGCACCACGGTGTGGCCGTCGAGCCGGAGCCCCTCCCAGGGTTCATTGGTGGTCATGACCGTGTCCTTGAAGGAAATGATGGGCGCTGCGCCAGGCGGCGGCGGCCCGTGAATGGATGCCGAGCGTGGCCGTGCGGATCGCACTCGGCGACTCCACCGACAGCACCGCGTCGTCGGCCAGGCAAGGCAGCAGGCGGTGGACCGGCAAGGCCCCCTCGCCGGGGAAAAGCCGGTGGGCGCGGCCTTCCTCACTGGCCGACAGGCCAGGATGCCGCTGCGCCGGTGCGTCGTTGATCTGCATGAAGTGGTGGTCGATGGACGGGTCCGCCATGTCTTCCGGCGTGCCGCCTGCGCGGAAGAAATGCAGCGCGTCGACCACCACGCGCACCGCATCGTGCCCGAACGGCCGAACCAGCTCCCGGGCCACCCACAGCGACCGCGCCGCCGTGTAGACCATGAATTCGAGGCCGAGGCTCAGCGCGTGCGATGCGGCACGCTCGGCCAGCATGCCGATGTGGGACGTGGCGCGGCCGATGTCGACGTCGTCCACGTTCACCATCAGCCGCCGTGCGCCCAGTGCCTGGGCCGAGGCCAGGACGCCGTCAAACGCCCGCGCGTCGAACTCGGGCCGGATACGCACGATCTCCACATCGTGCACGTCCAGCCCCAGGTCGTGAAGGCGCGCGAGCGTCTCGCGCAGCATCGGGCCGCCCTCGTGCATGGGAAAGGGTGCCTCGCCGGGCCGCGCAGGATGCAGCCGCATTCCGACGCCGCGAAACCCCGCCGCATGGGCCGCCTCCACCAGCAGCGGCGGCGACGCGTCCAGCATACCCAGGTGCGCGAGCGAGAGCGTGAAGCTCATGCCGGCACCGCCGCAAGCGCCTGGCGCAGCGGCACGCCCTGCGCCGCGAGTGCCGCCTGCAACTGTTTCACGTTCACATTGCGCGGAAGCACGTTGTTGTCGGCTGCCAGCGCTGCAGCGGTGCCGGCCGCTTGGCCGGTGAGCCAGCATTGGGGAATCTCCCGCAGGAAGCCATGCGAGTTCGCATCGCAGGCGATGTGCTTGCCCGCGGCCAGCACGCCGTCCAGCCTCTCGGGTAAGAGCGCACCGTAAGGCACCGAGATGTTGGGAAAGCGCGGCGACGGACTGGGACTGATGCCGATCTCGTCGGGCTCGATGACACCCGCGTCCCACGCACCGCGAAGCACCGGCTTGACGCCGACCAGCCTGCGTCCGTGGCGTGTGCCGATCTGCGGGGCCATGAGCAGGGTCCAGGCGCGCTCGAAACCCGGTGCATGCGCACGATAGAACGCCAGATGCTCTTCCATGCTTCGGCGCGACTCCCATTCCACCTGCGTCATGTCGTCGACATCGAGCGCGCTGAAGCCCGCCTTGCGCGGCCCGAGGAAGGTGGCGACATCGTTGCGCCAAGAGACGAGGGGCTTCTCGAAGCTGCCGACCGTCGCGCGACCGCGCGCCATGAACCCGGCAAAGGCCTCGGGCTTATGCGCACGGAAGTCAAGCCAGCGCTGCATGTCCACGCCCGCGAACAGCCAGGAGGTGTTCATGCAGTGATGAATCTCGCGTGCATCGATGTCCGAGTCATAGGCCGCACCCGCAGCGGCGTAGAGGTCGCCCTCGCCTGTCGTGTCGACCACCACGTGGGCCAGGATCGCGCGGCGGCCCTGCTTGCTCTCGAAGATGGCGCCGGTCACGCGGCCGTCTTCGACCACCGGCGCGACCATCCATCCGTGCAGGATCAGGTCGACGCCGGCTTCGCGCACCATCTGGTGGTACACGCCCTTCAGCATCTCCGGGTCGATGGTCGGCGAATGGGTGACCACGCCGTGGAAGGCAGCGGTGCGCAGCGCCCAATGCGCGGCCTGGCCCAGGTCCTGCGATCCCCACGCCTCGCGCGGCGGCCCCGCGACGGCATCGGCGCCCAGCCGTTCCATGAATTCGGCGGCGAGCCCCTGGATCACCGGCTCGCCCTGCCAGTCGCTCATCCGGTCGATCCAGATCACGAGGCCGCCGGTGGAAAGGCCACCAAGGTGGTTGTAGCGTTCGAGCAGCACCACCCGCGCGCCGGAGCGCGCGGCGGCAACCGAGGCCGCAACGCCCGACGGGCCGCCGCCCAGCACCAGCACATCACAGCGTGTGTGCACCGGCGTGTGCCGTGCAGCCTCGGCGATGTGGCCCTGCGGCGCACGCTGTGTGCGTTGGCTCTGGCGCAGGTTGACGTCGGATTGGAAGAAGTGGCGGTCTTCCGCGGTGAGGGTTCCCATCGTGCAGCTTTCGAGAATGAGAGGTGGATGTCAGGCAGCGAGTTCGCGAAGCAGATTGCTCAAGGGCACGGGCGCGGTCACCATCGCGTCGTGACCGGTCGCGAGCTTTCGCGTCTGCCAGGCCGCGTCGGCGCGGACGCGGGCCTTGGTCGGCTCCAGCGTGGCGATCGGATCGACCGTGCATTCGATGTAGGTCTTGGGCAGCCCATTGCCCAATGGGGACCTGAGCTGCAGCGGCTGCAGGTAGGTGCCCACGGGCTGCGGCGTCATGCGGCGTTGAACCCAGGCCGCATCGGCCGCAGCCGTCACCCCGAACGCCGCCGGTGGCAGCGCAGGTGCTGCACCCACGCCGGCACCGGTCTCCCGGATCGTCTTCAGACGCTGGTCGACCACGGACTGCGGAAAGTCCGAGAACAGGCTCTTGCCGGATTCGAGGAGCAGCGAATCCAGGAACACCAACTGCCTCAGCCGGGCGCGCGCACGATCGGCGACGCCCGAGATGACGATGCCGGCGTAGCTGTGGCCCACCAGCACCACGTCTTCCAGTTCCTCGTAGTCGAGCAGGTTGACGATGTCGTCGATGTGCGTGTCGAGGTTGACCTGGGGCGACAGCAGGTGGCGGCGCTCACCGAGCCCGGTGAGCGTCGGCGCAAACACCAGATGCCCTGCAGCGCGCAGCGATGCCGCCACGTGCTTCCAGCACCAGCCTCCGTGCCATGCACCGTGCACAAGGACGAAGGGGGGCGCATCCGAACGGGCCGCTGCGCGCAGCGGGCCGGCCAGCCCTGCTGCGGCCAGGCCGGCAGCGAAGAGATTTCGACGTTGCATGTCCGCTCCTTATTCGTTGCGCGCGCCGGTGAGCTTGATCACGCGGCCCCACATTGCGGTGTCTTCCACGATCTGGCGGGCGAGCACATCGGGGGCACTGCCGATGGCCAGCCAGCCCTGGTCCTGCAGGCCCTGCGTCACGGCGGGGGCGCGCAGGATCCGGGCGATCTCATCCGACAGCCGGTCTGCCACGAACGAGGGCAGGCTGGCCGGGCCGAAGATGGCGTTCCACGAGGTCACGTCGAACGTGCCGCCCGCGCCTTCGAGCGCCGACTGGATCGGCGGCACATCGCTCGCGCCCGGAGAAGGCTGGGCCGAGCTGATCCCGTAGAGCCGCAACCGCCCGTTCTTTGCCTGCGGGACGGCAATGGAGGGAATCATGAACGCCAGGTCGATCTGCTGGCCCATGAGCGCCGTCGCTACTTGCGGAAAGCCCTGGAAGGGGACATGCACTGCGCGGATGCCGGTATGGGTCTTGAGCAGTTCCATGGTCAGGTGCGAACCCGAGCCCGGACCGATCGAGCCGTAGCTCAGCTTGTCGGCTCGGGCCCTCGCAAAGTCGAGAAAGCCGCGCAGATCGGTCGCCGGCATCGCATTGCTGCCCACGAGCACGAAGGGGCTGCTCGCGACAAGCGAGACGGGCCGCAGGTCGCGCGCCACGTCGTAGGGGGTGGAGGGGGTCAGCGCCTTGGCGGTGGTGAGCGGACCGTTGCCGGTGAGGCCGATGGTGTGGCCGTCCGTCGCGCGCGCCACCGCGGCGACGCCGATGCTGCCGGTGGCACCGACCTTGTTGTCGACCACCACCGGCTGCCCCAATGCCTGGCCGAGGGGTTCGGCGATCAGGCGCGCCAGCGCGTCTGGGGATGAACCTGGGGGAAATCCGACGATCAGGCGCAATGGCTTCTGAGGCCATGCGGCGTTCGCGCTCGCCACGACGGGCGTCAGCGACGACGCGAGCGCGCCACGTAGCAGCTGGCGCCGTCGTGAGGAAAAAGCAGTAAGGGCTGGCATGCGTGTCTCCGATGTCTCCGCGATTTGTCGTTGCACCGATTCTTGAGCCGGCTTGGAGCACCCGGCGTGATACTTCTTGATTCTTCACATCATGTTTCGTGATGATCCTGAAGGGGACTCTTGCCATGCCGCCACCGACCGAACCACGCACACCCCGCAGCCATACGGTCGACGTCGACCTGCTGCGGGTGTTCGACACGTTGCTGCGCGTCGGCAGCTTCACCACAGCCGCCAAGGCACTGTCGCGCACGCAGTCGGCGGTCAGCATGCAGCTGCGGAGACTGGAAGATCAACTCGGGGTCCAACTGGTCGATCGCACCGGACGCCGGTTGAGCGCAACGCCCGAGGGCCTGCAATTACTGCCGCTGGCACGGCAGATGCTCGGCCTGAACGACCAGCTGTTCCACGACCTCGACATCGCCGAGGTGTCGGGAAGCATCCGCATCGGCGCGATCGAGCACTACGCCACGCGCGTGCTGCCGGCGCTGATCGCGGAGTTCTGCCGCCTGTATCCGAGGATCCATGTCGAGCTGGAGCACGGCGTCTCGTCCCTCATGCACGCGGAACTGGGCGCGCGCTATGACCTCGTGGTGGGCATCGGGCCGGTCGGCTCAGGAGAGGGCCGGCGCCTCTCGAAGTCACGCGTGGTCTGGGCATCGACGCCGGGCTCGAACATCCACCAGCAACGCCCGTTGCCGCTCGCGCTCAATCCCGAAGGTGCGATGCTGCGGGAGTGGGCGACGCACGCGCTCGACCGGGCTGGCATCGCGTGGCGGATCGCGTACACCAGCACCACGGTCACGGGGCTGGAGGCGGCGGTGCGCGCAGGCATCGCCATCGGTGTGTTTCGCGAGGCCACGATCTCGAAGCGGCTCAAGGTGCTGGGCGGCCGCGAAGGCATGCCCGCAATGCCCGAATGCGAAGTCTGGCTGGCGGCCGTGCCTTTGCCAGGACGCAGGGCGGTGGAGCTTCTGGAAGCGTTCCTCATCCAGCGGCTGCGCAGATCGCCGCGTTGAGCAGGCCGGGCCTTTGGGTGCGGTCGCCCCTCATCCAACCGGCTGCTTGCGCCGTAGAAGCGACATGGCTGCCAAAGCGCCCGCTCCTTCTTCGCTCCCCGACGCCGTCGGGCGCGCCGTCGCCCCACTGCCGCCGCGTCGGCTGCTGGGGGCCAACTTCGCCTGGACGCAGATCGCCTGGTTTGCCGCCGTGCTGGGCGCGGCGCACGGCTGGCCGGTGCTGGGCTGCCTGCCGCTGGTGGCCGGGCTGGCCTGGCACCTGCGCACGGTCCGGCGCGCGCAGCCGGAGGCGCGGCTGGTGCTCTATGCCGTGCTGCTGGGCACGCTGGCCGATGCCGGCCCAGTGCTGCTGGGCGCCGTGGCCTACCCCAGCGGCCAATGGACGGCGGCGCTGCCGCCCTTCTGGCTGAGCGGGCTGTGGGCCGCCTTCGCCACGTCGATCAACCTCACGCTGCGCTGGCTGCACGGCCGGCCCGTGCTGGCGGCACTGCTGGGTGCGGTGGCGGGGCCGCTCGCCTTCTCGTCGGGCGTGCGGCTGGGCGGCGCGCAGTTCGTCGATGCGCCGCTGGCCCTGGGCTGGCTGGCGGTCGAATGGGCGCTCATGCTGCCGCTGCTGTGCTGGCTGGGACGGCGCCATGACGGCGCCGCCGGCCCCGCTGCAGCCGTGCCACTGCGCGAGGGCGGTTGAAGGCAGGGCGCCGCAGACGGCAGCGCGCGGCTCCCCGTGAACGCGGGCGATCCGCGCGGCGCCGTCAGGCTACAGCGGCCGGACCATGAAGCACGCGGCCGCGTCGTAGCTGGCCAGCTTGGCTGCCAGTGCGGGCACCTCGCGCACCTCGAAGCCCTGCCGCGCCCAGAAGCCGGCCGACCCGTTGACAGCCACCAGCGCCATCTCGCGGCAACCCGCGGCCACAGCCTGCGCGGCCAGCAACGGCATGGCGCGCCCGGCCGCCCCCAGGCCGCGGGCGGCGGGCAGCAGCGCCATGTCGTGCAGGTAGTAGGCCGGTGCGGGCACCGGCAGGCGCTGCAGCAGCGTGTCCAGCGCTGGCGGCGCATCGGCCTGCCAGGGATGGCTCAGCACATAGCCGGCGAGCGTGCCTTCGCGCGTGGCCAGGCACAGGCAGCCGCCGGCGAAGAGGGTCAGGCGCTCGGCAAAGACGGCCGCCTCCTCCGGATAGGCGGGATGGACCTCCGCCGCGATCCGCAGCACGGCGGGCAGGTCCTGCGGCAGCATGGGCCGCCAATCGGCAGCGGATGACGAAGCGGACGAAACGGAAGCGTCGGACATGCCCCGAGCATAGACAGCGCCCCAACCCACCGTCACCGCAGCGACACGTTCGCCACCTCCAATGCCGGCCATGCACAGCACGAGCCGGAACCACGCGTGAACCGCGGCATGCACTGGCTGCTGGCCGCGCAGTTCTTCTCGGGCCTGGCCGACAACGCGCTGCTGGTCATCGCCATCGCGCAGCTGATGGCGATGGGCGCGCCGGTGTGGATGGCGCCCATGCTCAAGTTCTGCTTCACGCTGGCCTATGTGCTGCTCGCGCCCTGGGTGGGTGCGCTGGCCGACCGCTGGCCCAAGGCCCTGGTCATGTTGGCCGCCAACCTGCTCAAGGCGGGCGCGGCCTGCGGCATGGTGCTGGGGCTGCACCCGCTGGTCGCCTTCGCGCTGGCGGGGCTCGGGGCCGCGGTCTATTCGCCGGCCAAGTACGGGCTGATCACCGAGCAGGTGCCGCCCGCGATGCTGGTGCGCGCCAACGGCTGGATCGAGGTCAGCACCGTGTGCGCCATCGTGCTGGGCACGGGCTTCGGCGGCCTGCTCGTCAGCGCGCGCATGCCGGGCGTGGACACGGCCTTGGCCGTGGTGCTGGCCACCTACGCGCTGGCAGGCCTGCTCAACCTGCTGATCCCGCGCGGCGTGTCGCACGGCAGTGGCGTGGGCTGGGCGCCGGCCGCGCTCGTGGGCCGCTTCGCCACGGCCAACGCCACGCTGTGGCGCGATCCGCAGGGCGGGCTGTCGCTGGCCATCACCACCCTCTTCTGGGGCGCGGGCGCCACGCTGCAGCTGGTGGTGCTGGCCTGGGCGCAGGCCGCGCTGAACCTGGGCCTGGACCAGGCGGCCTACCTGCAGGCCGTGGTGGCCCTGGGCATCGTGGCGGGTGCGGCACTGGCCGGGCGATGGGTGCGGCTGCACCAGGCCCCCCGCGTGCTGCCGCTGGGCGTGCTGATGGGCGCAGGTGTGCCGCTGATGGTGGGCGTGGACACGCTGCCCGTCGCCATCGTGCTGCTCACGCTGATCGGCACCCTGGCCGGCCTGCTGGTGGTGCCGATGAATGCGCTGCTGCAGCACCGCGGCCATCTGCTGCTGCGGCCGGGCGAATCCATCGCAGTGCAGAACTTCAACGAGAACCTGGGCGTGCTGGCGATGCTGGGGGTCTATGCAGCGCTGCTCGGGTCGGGCCAGTCCATCGCCCTGCTGACCACCGCCCTGGGTGCCTGCGTGGCGCTGGGCACGCTGCTGGCCGCAGGCCTGTATGCGAGGCGCAGCGCAGCACCCCCTCGCTGTACAGGCGCGCCCCGTGCGCCTTCTCTGTCCGCCACCTCTTCCACCAGGGACCTGCCATGAAACTGCTGATCGTCTCGGATGCCTGGGAACCCCAGGTCAACGGCGTCGTGCGCACGCTCAAGATGACACGCCGCGAGCTGCAGCGCCTGGGCGTGGAGGTGCATGTGCTCTCGCCGCTGGACTTCCGCTCGGTGCCCTGTCCCACGTACCCGGAGATCTCGCTGGCGCTGACCTCGCGCGCCGGCGTGGCCCGCCGCATCGACGCCATCGACCCCGACTGCCTGCACATCGCGACCGAAGGCCCGCTGGGCTGGGCGGCGCGCAGCATCGCCCTGTCGCGCGGCTGGCCCTTCACCACGGCCTACCACAGCCGCTTTCCGGAATACGTGCACGCCCGCGCGCGGCTGCCGCTGGGCTGGAGCTATGCGGTGCTGCGCCGCTTCCACAACGCGGCACGCGCCACGCTGGCGCCCACACCGGCCATCGTGGACGACCTGAAGCAGCGCGGCTTCACACAGGCGCGGCTGTGGTCGCGCGGCGTCAACCTGGCGGCAATGAACCCGGTGGGCCCGCGCATGGAACGGCCGGCCGAACCGGTCTTCCTGTACGTGGGCCGCATCGCGGTCGAGAAGCAGGTGCACAAGTTCCTCGAACTCGACCTGCCCGGCCAGAAATGGGTGGCCGGCGAAGGCCCGGAACTGGCCAAGCTCAAGGCCCGCTTTCCCGAGGCACGCTGGCTGGGCCTGCTGGACGTGGAGGCGCTGGCCAGCCTCTACCGCACGGCCGACGTGACCGTCTTCCCCAGCGTCACCGACACCTTCGGGCTGGTGATGGCCGAGTCCATGGCCTGCGGCACGCCGGTGGCCGCCTACCCGGTGCCGGGGCCCATCGACGTGGTGGGCCCGGAGTCGCCCGGCGGCGTGCTGAGCGACGACCTGCGCGCCGCCTGCCTGGCCGCCCTGCAGAAGCCGCGCGGGGGCGTGCGGCGCTTCGCCGAGCGCTACAGCTGGCCGGCCGCCACGCGGCAGATGCTGCAGGCGCTGGCGCCCCGGCGCGGCGACAAGTCCGCCGCGCTGGCCGCCGCCGAACGCATCGCCGCCGAGGGCACGGCCGCCGTCGATGACGATCGCGCCGACCACGGCGGGGCCGCGCAGGGCAGCGGGCCCACCGCCGTGGCCGCGGCCGCCACTGCCTGATCGCCACCGCGGAGCCGCCGCCATGAAGATCGCCGTCGTCGGGGCCGGCTATGTCGGCCTGGCCAATGCCGTGATGCTGGCGCGCCATCACCATGTGGTGGTGCTCGACACCGACGCACGCAAGGTCGAGGCCCTGCGCGCCGGCCTGAGCCCCATCGTCGACGCCGAGCTGCAGGCGCAGCTGGCCGGCGGCGGGCTGGACCTCACTGCCACGCTGGACCGCAACCTGGCCTACGACGGCGCCGAGCTGGTGATCGTGGCCACACCCACGGACTACGACCCGGTGGCCAACCACTTCGACACCCGCAGCGTGGACGCCGTGACGACCGATGCGCTGGCCTGGGCGCCGCAGGCGCTGGTGGTGGTCCGCTCCACCGTGCCCGTGGGCCACACGCGGGCGCTGCGCGAACGCCTGGGCCACGACGCCATCGTGTTCGCGCCCGAGTTCCTGCGCGAAGGCCGCGCCCTGCACGACAGCCTGCATCCCAGCCGCATCGTGGTGGGCGACACCGGCCCGCGCGGCCGGCGCGTGGCCGCCCTGCTGCGCGAGGGCGCGCTGGCGGCCGAGGTGCCGCTGCTGCTCACCGGCAGCAGCGAGGCCGAGGCCATCAAGCTCTTCGCCAACACCTGCCTGGCCATGCGCGTGGCCTTCTTCAACGAACTGGACACCTACGCCCTGAGCCACGGGCTGGACCCACGGCAGATCATCACCGGCGTGGGGCTCGATCCGCGCATCGGCCTGCACTACAACAACCCGAGCTTCGGCTATGGCGGCTACTGCCTGCCCAAGGACACGCAGCAGCTGCTGGCCAACTATGCCGACGTGCCGCAGAACCTGATCCGGGCCATCGTCACGGCCAACACCACGCGCAAGGACTTCCTGGCGCGCGACATCCTGGCGCGCAGCAGCGGGCCGGTGGGCATCTACCGGCTGACCATGAAGGCCGGCTCGGACAACTTTCGCACCAGCAGCGTGCAGGGCATCATGAAGCGCATCAAGGCCAAGGGCGTGCCGGTGATCGTGTACGAGCCCACGCTCGCCGATGACCAGTTCTTCGGCTCGCCGGTGGTGCGCGACCTGGCCCGGTTCAAGCGCGAGGCCGCGCTGATCGTCGCCAACCGCGCCACGCCGGAGCTGGACGACGTGCGGGACCGCGTCTACACCCGCGACCTCTTCGGCGGGGACTGACAAGGTGTGACCGGAGCCCCTCTCCCCTCGCGGGAGAGGGGTGGGGAGAGGGGGGAGCACCACCACCCGCCGCCTGTACCCTACGGGCGCCGTGGCCCCCTCTCCCCCGCCCTCTCCCGCAAGGGGAGAGGGTGCAAGATGCCCGCCAGTGCGGACAGTGCCTGCGCCCGCGAGGGAAAGGCGAGCGCAAGAGCGACGCGCAAGGCCGATGGCGGGCCGACCCTCAGTCTGCGGCAGCCTCGCCCGCACTCACGAAGCGGCGCTCGCGCATCCACTTGGTCACGACCCACTTCTCGCCCTGCTCGACCGGGCTGCTGGCATGCAGGCAGCGCGGGTCCACACCGCCCTGGCCGTCGCCGTACTCGAAGTAGCAGGCATGGCCCTGCACGGGCGAGAAGGCCAGTCCCAGGTGAGGGAACACGGTCTGGCCGCCCGCCGGCACGTCGTTGAGGTAGGTCACCAACGTGCTCACGCGCTGGCCGCTGCGGGCCACCGATTCGCGGTTGGCGGCATTGGTGGGCGCCAGGTAGTCGTGGTGCGGCTCGCTGCCCGCGCCGACCGGGTAGTGCAGCAGCTGCAGGCCCTCGCCGTTTTCCAGCGGCAGGTTCATCAGCGCCGACAGGCGCCGGTCGAGCCGCGCGACCAGCGCGTTCTCGCCCAGGCGGAAAAACATCCCCCAGCTGCTGCGGTGCTGGCTGACCACGTCCCGGCCGCTCATCGGGTCGACCAGCGTGGACGGCCGCAAGCGCGGGCGCGCCATGTCGATCAACGCCCGGCATTCGTCCGCGTCCAGCACCGGGCCCAGCGCGGCCCACACGGGGTCGTGGCCGCGCGCATGCACGGTGACCTCGCGGTCCGCCGCGGCGATGCGGTGGCCCGCTGGCAGTCGTGGCCGGGCGATGAAGGGACGTGCCGCCGGCTCATCCGGCAGCGCCACGCTGTCCACCGGCGCAGCGACGCCACGTCGGCGGGCCTCCACGAAGGCCGCGACGATGGCCTGCGCCGCAGGGTCGGCCATGCCCTGGCCGGCCATCGCGTCGACCAGCCCATCGGGTGGCGCGCCGGCATCGAGGTTGTGGGTGATCCAGTGGCCCAGCTCGGGCAGGAAGCGAAGGACGGTGCTCATGACAAGGGAATGATCGGCCGGACTGGCAGCCCGCAGCCTGACGCGGGCGCCACCCGCTGGCCCGCGCGCGCCGCCCGCTGCCGGCCGATGCGCCGCCGCAGGCTGCGCCACCGCACCACGGCCGCACGCAGGGCCATGGCCACGCCGGTCATCACCAGCAGGCTGAAGACCACGTCGCTGGCAAAGTGCCCGCCCTGGGCCACCCGCGCCGCACCGAGCAGCAGGCACAGCAGGGCGCCGGCTGCCCACCAGCGCCGGCGCACCCGCCGCACGCCCCACAGGCCGAAGCCCGCGATCACGAAGCCGGTGGCCGCATGGCCGCTGACGAAGGAACAGTTGCGCTCGCAGGCCCGCGAGAGGCTGCCCACCGGCACATAGTCGCTCGGCCCGCCGAAGGGCCGGACCTGCTGCGGCCGGGGACGGCCGACATGCTCCTTGAGGCCCTGGTTGACCACCAGGCACACGCCCAGCAGCAGCAGCGCCACGACGGCCAGCAGCCGGCCGCGCCAGCGCCGCACCACGCCGCAGGGAATGCGCCGCGCCGGCACCAGCAGCACCAGCAGGCCTGCCAACCCCAGCACGCGGCCGAGCTGCGGCACCAGCCGCCACAGGTCCAGCACCCCGTGGTACAGGTTGCCGATGAAGCCGGTGGGAATCTGCGGCAGGTAGAAGGGCGCGGAGGCCGCCAGGTCCAGCGCCGGCCAGGTGCGGAAGACCAGGCCGCAGGCCAGCACGGCCGCCAGCCAGCCGAGCCAGACCACCTGGCGCGGGCACGGTCGACGCCGCGCGCGACCGGGCACCGGCCGGACCCAGAACGCTGCAGATGCAGGGGCCGATGCAGGAGCAGGCACAGCAGGTGCCATGGACGCCATCGGCACGGCGCACATCTCCTCACCCAGGGGCAGCGGCTGCAGGCTCATGGTGCACCGTTCCATCGCAGCAGCACCAGGCCGCCCATGCGCAGCAATGGCTGCCAGGTCGGCAGCGTGGCGTCCGCGTCGGACGGCCGGCGCCCCGCCGGCAGGGCGGCCAGCTGCGATGCGAGGACGTCGACCTGGTCCTCGCGCGCCAGGGCCAGATCGCCCGGCAGGGGCGGCCGTCGCGGGGTTTCGCGTCGGGCGTAGACGGCCACGCTGGGCAGGTGCAGGCCCCACTGCACCAGCGTCGCATCGGCCGCGTCGTCGGTCCGCGCCAGCACTTCGGCGGCCCGCTGGCCCGCCGCGCGCACCGGCGCCTGCAGCTGCCGGCCCCACCATGGCACGACGGCCAGCGTCAGCACGAGGGCCACACCGGCGCCGGCCGCGCTCCAGCGCACGGACGGGGTCCAGCGGCGCAGGCGCAGCAACAGCAGCACGCCCAGCGCGGCGGTCAGGGCCGCGACGGCCAGCGGCGTCAGCGCGGCGGGCTGGCCGATCAGTGCGCGGTAGAGCGGATTGGCCACGCGCGCCGCCTGCAGGGCGACCCAGGCCGTCACCGCCACGGCCGCCGCCGGCCACAGCGCCAGCAGGCCCGCCTGCACGTACAGGGCCCAGCGTGCATCGGGCGCGCCCTCCAGCCAGCGCGCCGCCTCCCGCCCAGCCAGCAACGCCACCGGCGTGAAGCCGTACAGCACATAGTGCGGCAGCTTGGTGCCCGAGAAGCTGAAGAACACCAGCACAAAGCCCGCCCACAGCAGCAGGTAGCGGCCCAGCGGCTCGCGCCAGGTGGCGCGCAGGCGGGCCAGCAGCGGCACCAGCAGCGGCGTCCACGGCAGCATCAGCAGGGGCAGCAGCACGACGTAGTACAGCAGGCTGCCACCATGGCCTTCCAGCGGTCCGCCGTAGCGCTGCAGGTTGTGGCGCAACAGGAAGCCGTCGACGAAGGCCATGCCATGCCGGTGCAGCGCGTAGGCATACCAGGGCAACGCGACGGCCGCGAAGATGAGCCACGCCCAGCCGTCGCACAAAAGTGCCCGTGCGCGCGGCACCCAGGCAGCGCGGCCCGACGTGACGATCCACAGCAGCAGGGCCGCCATGGGCACCAGCAGCGCCACCGGTCCCTTGGTGAGCACGCCCAGCCCGCACCACAGGGCGGCCCGGCGCAGGGCGGTGCGCGCATCGGCGCCGCCTTCGGCATGTCGCCACAGATCCAGCGCCGTGAGCGCCAGCCACAGATTGAGCAGCGCATCGGCCGTGGCCGCGCGGCCGATCAGCAGCACGCCCGCGCTGGTGCCGAGCACGGTACCGGCCAGCATGGCGGCACGCTGGCCCCAGCGCGGCCAGGCGAAGGCCGCCACGGCCAGCACCCAGGCCCAGGTGGCGAGGCCCGAGGGCAGGCGCAGGGCCGCCTCGTTCAGGCCGAAGAGCTGCACGCTCGCCGCCTGCAGCCAGTAGATGAGGATGGGCTTGTCGAAGCGCGGCTCGCCGTTCAGCGTGGTGTGGCCCCAGTCGCCGCTGGCCAGCATCTCGCGCGTGGCCTCGGAGAAGGCGCCTTCGTCCACATCGAAGAGCGGCGCCAGCCCCAGGCCCAGCAGCGCGACCAGGCCCATGGCCAGCGCCCACCCCGCCATCGTGCGGCGCTCGGCGGCGGGCCGCGATGCGATGAACTCAGCCATGCGCATCGGCACCTCCGCCGCACCAGCCTTCGGCGGCCGGCGGCGCCGCGGCCTGGCCGCGCCGCAGCACATAGGGCGAGCCATGCCGGCCGCCGTAGTAGATGCGCGTGACCAGCTCCGCCAGCACGCCGGTCATCAGCAGCTGCAACCCGCCCAGCAGGCAGAAGAAGCCCAGCGACAGCAGCGGCCGGCCGCCGATGTCGTGGCCCGCCAGCTTGAGCGCCGCCAGGTAGCTCAGGATGAGCGCGCCCGCCCCGCCGACCGACAGCCCCAGCACGCCGAAGAAGTGGCCGGGCCGCGCCGCGAAGCGCATGAAGAAGGTGATGGCCAGCAGGTCCACCACCACCCGCAGCGTGCGCGACAGGCCGTACTTGGACTGGCCCGCGCGGCGCGGATGGTGCGCCACCGGCTCCTGCGCCATGCGCGCGGGCGAGGTCACCGTCGCGAGCCACGCAGGGATGAAGCGGTGCATCTCGCCATACAGGCGCACCTCGCGCAGCGTCTCGGCGCGGAAGGCCTTGAGGCTGCAGCCCAGGTCCTCGAAGTCCAGCCCCGTCACACGGCGGATCAGCCGGTTGGCCAGGCGCGAGGGCAGCTTGCGCAGCCACAGCCCGTCCTGCCGGTGGCGGCGCCAGCCGGCCACGATGTCCAGGTCCTCGGCCAGCAGGCGGCGCACCAGCCGCGGGATGTCGTGCGGATCGTTCTGCAGGTCGCCGTCGAGCGTGACGATGACGTCGCCCCGCGCCACGTCGATGCCGGCCTGCATGGCGGCCGTCTGGCGGAAGTTGCGCGCCAGGCGCAGCACGCGCACATGCGGGCCCAGCTCGGCGGCGCGGCGCTCCAGCGCGGGGCCGGTGCCGTCCTGGCTGCCGTCGTCGACCACGATGAGCTCCCAGGGTGCGGGGTAATGGGCCAGCGCCGCCTGCACGGCGTCGACCAGGGCGGCGGCGTTCTCGACCTCGTTGTACATGGGCACGACGACGGAAAGCCGGTGCGGCGGCAACTGCGCGGTGTCGCGCGCGAGCAGATGGGTTGGGGCGGTGCGGTCCATGGGGCGGCAGGATCGGGATTCACGGAAGCGCCCGCGCGGGCGTGGCGAAGCTGCGGCGCGACGCCAGCACGACCAGCGCCGCGCCCACGCTCACCAGCAGCCAGAGGGCATGCACCAGCAGGGCCGCGCCGACGACGGCGCCTGCGTCCACCGGCGCGGCACCCGCAGCGCAGAGATGCACGCCCGCCAAGGCGCCAGCCTCGAACACGCCCAGCCCGGCGGGCGCCTGCAGCGGCAGGGCCGCACCGGCCTCCGCCCCCGCCGCGCCGCACCAGCCGAGCGCCGCCGGATGCAGCCCCGCCGCCTGCAGCAGCAGGGCCGAGATACCCAGCTTGACGCCCCAGTTGGCCGCGCAGAAGGCCCAGGAGCGCCAGCCGCCGCGGCCGCCATACAGCCCCTGCAGCAGGCGCGGAAGCCAGGGTGCGCGGTCGGCCTCGGTCATGCCGCCCACCGGCCCGCCCCGGCCACCACGCAGCACCACGGCGGCCAGCAACGCCAGCGCGGCGACCGCGACGAACGCCAGGGCGGGCGACACCAGCAGCGCCAGCACCATCGTGCCCAGCACGGCCGCGTCCTGCAGGCGCAGCCACAGCAGGCTGGGCAGCGACTGGGCCAGCGGCACCTGCCAGTGGCGGTGCAGCCACCAGGCATAGCCCGCCTCGCCGGTGCGCAGCGGCAGCAGCGACACGGCCGCGTTGTGCCAGGCGAACAGCGCCAGGCAGTCGACGAAGCGCGCGCCGGTGCGGGCGCGCCATTCGGCATGCAGCCGTGCCGCACGCAGCCCGTAGGTGGCCAGCACGCCTGCCAGCGCGAGGGCCCAGGTCGCGGCCGGCATGCGCCGAGCCGTGCCGGCCAAGGCACGGGCATCCACGTCACTGAGCAGCCAGGCCAGCAGCAGCAACGCAACCAGCGCCGACAGGGCCTGCATCGCTCGGCGAATCGCGGAACCGGCACGCAGCGGCATGGGGCTCACCCCGCCCGCTCCGTCATCCAGCCCGGCTGGCGTGCCGCCAGCGCCGGCACCGCCACCCAGCGCAGGCGCAGCAGGCCACCGGCCACGCCGGCCAGGCCCAGGGCCCACTGCAGTGGCGCGCCCAACGGATAGCCGGTCGTCGTCCACAGCATGGCCAGGCCCGCACCCACCTGCACCAGGGCCATCACCGCCTGGGCCCGGCGCCGCGTGAGCAGGCCGCTGAGGTCCCAGCGCTGCGCCGCCCGCAGGCTGAGCGCCGCCGCCACCAGGCCCAGCGCCGCGCCGGCCAGCACGTCGCTGGGCCAGTGCGCGCCCACGGCGATGCGCGACAGCGCCACCGCCGCCGCCATGCCCCACAGCAGCGCGCGCTGCGCCGCCGTGCAATGGCGCGTGTGCAGCACCACCCAGACGAAGGCCACCGCCGCCAGCGCATGCCCCGACGGCATGGCCAGGTGCACCAGCGGATCGCCGATCACATGCAGTTGATCCGGTGGCAGCACGCCCGGTGGCCGCAGCTGCACGAACAGGCGCTTGGGCACGTGCGAGAGCAGCCCGCCCAGCGGAAAGGCCCACATCAGCCCGTTGATGAGCCGCATCGCCCCACGCTCGCGGCCCGGCGACAGCGCCAGGCCGATGAGTCCGATCGACAGCCCGAGCCCCAGCACGCTCAGGCCCGACCAGAGCGTGTCGGGCAGCACGGCCGCCAGCGCATTCAGGCTGCGGAAGAGCGGCAGGTCGGCCTCGGTCAGGCGCAGCAGCAGCGCGCCGAGCAGCAGGGCCGCCACCGCCAGGGGCAGCCGGCGCATCGGCAGCGCCGGGGACGCGATGGAATCGGAGGTCGAGGTCGAGGACATGGCGCAGCGGGGCAATGGACAACGCGGACCGCCCGACGGTAGGCAGGCTGCATGTCAGCGGTGCGACGGAAAGCTGAATGCCACATGGCTGACTTGTGGCGGCGTCACATTGCGGCGCATGACCTCCGTGCTCGTCACCGGCGCTGCCGGCTTCATCGGCGCCCATGCCGCGGCGGCCCTGGCTCGGGCCGGCCACCGCGTGGTGGGCTGCGACAGCTTCAACAGCTATTACGACCCGCGGCTCAAGCACGACCGCGTGCAGGCGCTGCTGGCGCCACTGGGCGTGGAGGTGGCCGCGCTGGACCTGTCGGACGTGGCCGCCACCCAGGCCTTCTGGGCCCGCCACCGCTGCGAGGTGGTGCTGCACCTGGCCGCGCAGGCCGGCGTGCGCCATTCGGTGCAGCGGCCGCTGGAGTACGCCACGGCCAACCTGGTGGGCTTCGCCTCGGTGCTGGAGGCCTGCCGGTTGAACGGCGTCCGCCACCTGCTCCATGCCAGCTCATCGAGCGTGTATGGCCAGCGGGCCGACGCGCCCTTCCGCGAGCAGGACAGCACCGATGCGCCGGCCTCCTTCTATGCCGCCACCAAGAAGGCCAACGAGCTGATGGCGCATGCCACGGCTGCCGTGCACGGCCTGCCGGCCACCAGCCTGCGCTTCTTCACCGTGTACGGGCCCTGGGGCCGGCCCGACATGGCCTACTGGGGCTTCGCCGAGGCCATCCAGGCCGGCCGACCGATCACGCTCTATGGCCACGGCCTGCTGCAGCGCGACTTCACCTGCATCGACGACGTGGTGGATGCGCTGCTGCGCCTGGTGCGCCGCGGCCCGCCCGCGCCCGATGCGGAAGGCGTGCCGTGCGAGGTGCTCAACCTCGGCCACCGGCAGCCGGTGCGGGTGGTCGACTTCGTGGCGCAGCTCGAAGCAGCGCTGGGCCGCCGGGCCGTGGTGGCCTTCGCACCCAGGCCGGTGGGCGACGTGCCGCTCACCTGCGCCGACCCGTCGCGGCTGGAGGCGGCCATCGGCCCCTGGGCAGCCACGCCGCTGGCCGAAGGGCTACCGCGCTTCGTGCAGTGGCTGCGGGGGTGGAAGGGCTGGGGCGCCGCCGCCCCTGCACCCGGAGCGCGTCAGCTCGCCAGCGCCTGAGCCGCCATCCGGGCGAAGCTCAGCGCCGGCCGAGCAACCGGTACTCCCGCGGCGTGCAGCCCGTGGCGCGGCGGAAGGCCTTGGAGAAGCTCGCGGCCGTGGAGAAGCCCGCCGCATAGGCGATCTCCTCGATGGGGCATTCACGTTCGCGCAGCCAGGCCTTGGCCCGCGCGATGCGCCGCTCGGCGACGAAGGCATGCGGCGGCTGGCCCGTCGCGGCGCGGAAGCTGCGGGTGAAGTGGCCCACGCTCATGCAGGCGATCTCGGCCAGCTCGGCCACGCTGAGTTCCAGGTCCAGCCTTGCGTCGATGGCGTCGAGCACCCGCGCCAGCCGGCGGCTGTCCATGGGGCGCGCCGCCTTCTCGACCAGCGGCCGGGCGGGCCCCTGCTCGGCATAGTGGCGCAGAAGGTGGGCACTGAGCGCCACCGACAGGCTTTCCACCAGCAGCCGGCCGGCGCCCGACTCCTGGTCCAGCTCGGCCACGATCTGCTGCGCGACGGCCGCCACGAAGGGATCGTGCTCGATGGTCTGGTAGCGCAGCACGGCGCGCGCCGGGTCGATGTCGAACTCGCGCTGCACGGTGTCGGCAAAGGGTCGGGCCGGCAGGAACAGGTGCAGGCAGTCGGCCATGGGCTGGACGACGTTGATGTATTCCTCTTCGATGCCGGCGGGGCACAGCCAGATGGTGCCCGGCCGCCCCACGGTGTTCTCGCGCCGGCCGCCGCCCCGGCGGTCCACGCGCGTGTGGCCGCCAAGCTGGATGGCGACCTCGGTGTCGCGCGGCACCAGCCGCGGCAGCTCGCCGGCCGCATGGCTCCAGCGCTCGGCCAGGACATGACGCCAGCCCTGCGCATTGGAGGTCTGGTGCATCGTGCTGTTGACGTACTTGTCGACCGAATGTCCCAACATGGTGCTGGCAGGTTGTCGCTGCGCCGCGACGGCGGGCGTGCAGACGTGGGGGCGTGGCACGCAGATTCCATGCCAATCGTCGAAGCAGCCGACGAGGACAAGAACAGAGCAAACCCGGACAAGGGATTCCGGGCCCTGGCTCGCCAGACTTGCAGCCATCCCACCGATGCGCCGACGAGCGAAAGGAACGCCATGACCCGCACCACCGTGATGGGCGCCTGCCCGCATGACTGCCCCGACACCTGCTCCCTCATCACCACGGTCGAAGATGGCAAGGCCATCGCCGTGCGCGGCAATCCCGAGCACCCCTTCACCCGTGGCCGGCTGTGTGTGAAGGTCAACAACTACCAGGACCGCGTCTACAGCGACCAGCGCCTGCTCTACCCCATGCGGCGCACCGGCCCCAAGGGCAGTGGGCAGTTCGAGCGCATCGGCTGGGACGAAGCCGTGGCCGAGATCGCCGCCCGCTTCAAGGACGTCATCGCGCAGGACGGGCCGCAGGCCATCCTGCCCTACAGCTACCTGGGCACGCAGGGCATCCTCAACGGGCTGAACGTGGGCGATCCGCTGTTCAACAAGCTGGGCGCCACCGTGTGCGAGCGCACCTTCTGCGACTCGGGCTCGTGCACCGCCTACATGATGACCATCGGCCACACGCCGGGCGTGGACCCGGAGAGCTTCGTGCATTCGCGCTACATCATCCTGTGGGCCTGCAACACGCTCAGCACCAACTCGCACCACTGGCCCTTCATCGAGCAGGCCAGGAAGAACGGGGCCAAGCTGGTGGTGATCGACCCGGTGCGCACGCGCACCGCGCGGCTGGCCGACTGGCACATCCCCATCCGGCCCGGCACCGACGGCGCACTGGCGCTGGCCATGGCGCACATCCTGATCCAGGAAGGCCGGCTGGACCGCGACTACATCGCGCAGCACACGGTCGGCTTCGACGAGCTGGCCGAGCGCGTGGCGCAATACACGCCCGAATTCGCGGCCGAGGAGACGGGCATTCCGGTCGAGGACATCCTCAGGCTCACGCGTGAATACGCCAGCACGCCACCCGCGGTGATCCGCATCGGCGTGGCGGTGGAGCGCCATGCGGGCGGCGGCCAGACGGTGCGCGCCATCTCCTGCCTGCCGGCGCTGATCGGCGCCTGGAAGCAGGTGGGCGGCGGCCTGCTGCAGCTGCCCATCTGGGCCTTTCCGGTCAACTGGCCGGGCCTGATGCGGCCCGACCTGCAGCCGGCCTCGATGCGCGTGATCAACAGCTGGCGACTGGGCCCGGCGCTCAACGGCGAGCTGCCGTCGGGGCCACCCATCCGCGCCCTCTTCGTCTACAACGCCAACCCCATGGCCATGGTGTGCGAGCAGGACAAGATCGCCCAGGGCCTGATGCGCGATGACCTGTTCACCGTGGTCAGCGAGCACTTCATGACCGACACGGCGCGCTATGCCGACATCGTGCTGCCCGCCACCACGCAGCTGGAGCAGGAGGACATCATGTTCTCGTGGGGGCACCTCTACCTGACGTACAACAACGCGGCCATCGCGCCGCTGGGCGAGGCGGTCCCCAACACCGAACTCTTCCGCCGCCTGGCGAAGGCGCTGGGCATCGACGACCCCTTCTTCCAGCGCAGCGACGCGCAGATGATCGCGGAGTCCATGGACTGGGCGAGCCCCGTGATGCAGGGCATCACGCTGGACGCGCTCAAGGCGCGCGGCTACATGCGCCTGTCCATGCCCGCCGCGGCCGACTGGGCGCCGCACCGCGAGGGCAACTTTCCGACGCCCTCGGGCAAGTGCGAATTCAAGTCCTCATTGGCCGAAGGCGGCAACTTCGTCGCGCCGCTGTTCCGCCAGGGCTACGGCGCCGACCAGTCGGGCGAGCCGGTGGACCCGCTGCCGCACTACATCCGGCCCAACGAGACCCCGGCCACCGCGCCGGCACTGGCCGAGCGCTACCCGCTGAGCCTGATCTCGCCCAAGAGCCATGCCTTCCTCAACTCCAACTTCGGCAACCTGCCGGCGCAGCAGATGCAGGCCGGCGAAGAGCAGCTGGTGCTGCTGCATCCGGAAGACGCCAGCCGCCGCGGCATCGAGGCCGGCACGCCGATCCGCGTGTTCAACGACCGCGGCGCCTTCGAGGCCAAGGCCACCCTGTCGGCCGATGTGATGCCGGGCCTGGTGGTGGCGCCCTCGGGCTACTGGCACCGCAGCAGCCGCGGCACCGGCAACGTGCATGCGATCACACCGGCGGTGTTCGCCGACCTGGGGCGGGCGCCGACCTTCTCGGACACGCTGGTCCAGGTCGCGGCCCTCTGAGCGGAAGACGGAGAACCCATGGCCTACGTCGTCACCGACCTGTGCAGCGGCTGCCGCTACACCGAATGCGTCACCGTCTGTCCCGTGGAGTGCTTCCACGTCGACGAACGCATGACCTACATCGACCCCGACCACTGCATCGACTGCGGCGGCTGCGTGCCCATCTGCCCGGTCGGCGCCATCCAGGCGGACTTCCTGCTGGCTGCGGACAAGAAGGAATGGATCGGCATCAACCGCGAACGCGCCGCGCTGACGCCGGTTCTCACGCAGCGCCTGCCGCCGCTGCCGGGCGCGCCAGCGCTGCCGCAGGGCGCAGGCGCATGAGTGCCCCGCCCCTCGCCCCCCGCATCGCCGTCGTCGGCGCCGGTCCCAGCGGCTTCTACACCGCCGAGGCGCTGCTGCGCGCCGGCATCTCCGGCCTGCAGGTGGACCTGATCGAACGCCTGCCCGTGCCGCATGGCCTGGTGCGCTACGGCGTGGCGCCGGACCATCCCAAGCTCAAGCAGGTGAGCGCCGTGTTCGAACGCATCGCCGCCATGCCCGGCCTGCGCTTCCTGGGCGGCGTGGCGCTGGGCCAGGACGTGACGCTGGACGATCTGCACCGCAGCTACCACGCGGTGGTGCTGGCCACCGGCGCCGCGCAGAGCCGGCGGCTCGGCATTGCCGGCGAGGACCTGCCCGGCTGCCACGCGGCAGGCGACTTCGTCGGCTGGTACAACGGCCATCCCGACCAGCGCGACTGCCGCTTCGACCTCTCGGCCGAGCGGGCCGTGGTGGTGGGCCACGGCAACGTGGCGCTGGACGTCGCGCGCATCCTGCTGCGGCCGGTGGACGAATTGCGCCGCACCGACATCGCCGCCTACGCCCTGGACGCCCTGGCCGACAGCCGCGTTCGCGAGGTGGTGGTGGTGGGCCGCCGCGGCCCGGCGCAGACGCGCTTCTCGCCCAAGGAACTGCACGAGTTCGGCACCCTGGCCGGCTGCGACGCGTTGCTGGACGGCAGCGACTGGACGGCGCACAGCTTCGACCCGGTGCCGGACGCAGATGCCGAAGGCCGCGCGGCGATCCAACTGCTGCAAGGCTTTTCGACACATGTGCCCGCGCAGTCGCGGCGCTGCGTGTTCCGCTTCCACCTGGCGCCGGCCGCCATCAGTGGCCACGGGCGGGTGCAGGCCATGCACTTCGTCCGTGCACCGGATGCCCCGGCCGGCGGCGAGCTGACGCTGGACTGCGGCCTGGTCTTTGCCAGCGTGGGCCGACGCGCGCTGCCGCTGCCGGGCGTGCCCTACGACGCGGCACGAGGCGTGCATGCCAACGCGCACGGACGCATCACCGAAGCCGGCCGTCCCGTCGCCGGCCTGTATGTCTGCGGCTGGGCCAAGCGCGGCCCGCAGGGCACCATCGGCAGCAACCGCGCCTGCGGCATGCAGACGGCCGAAGCGGTGCTGGCCGACCTGCCCCTGCTGCGCGAGCGGCCAGTGGCGCCCACCCCTGCCATGCAGGCCGCCGGCGAACGGGCGGTGGACCATGGCGCCTGGCAGCGCATCGACCGTGCCGAAGTGGCCCGCGGCACCGCCCTGGGCAAGCCACGCGAGAAGTTCGTGGACATGGACGCGATGCGGGCCGCCGCTCGCCCGGAGGTGGCCGCATGCTGATGGACACCCGCAGCCGCGGCGCGCTGCCGCCACTGGTCGACCCCTTCGGCCGCGCCGTGCGCTACCTGCGACTGTCGGTCACCGACCGCTGCAACCTGCGCTGCGTCTACTGCATGCCGCAGCACATGCAGTTCCAGCCCAGCCCGGAGCTGCTGTCGCTGGAAGAGCTGGAGCGCGTGGCGCGCGCCTTCATGCGACAGGGCGTGCGCAAGCTGCGCATCACCGGCGGCGAGCCGCTGGTGCGCCGCGGCATCCTCTCGCTGTTCGAGAGCCTGTCGCCTTGCCTGCGCGACGGCGCCCTGGACGAGCTGACGCTCACCACCAACGGCACCCGCCTGCCGCAGCTGGCCGAAGGCCTGGCCGCGGCCGGCGTGCGGCGCATCAACATCTCGCTCGACACGCTCGATGCCGATCGCTTCGCGCAGCTCACGCGCGGCGGCTCGCTGCAGGCGGTGCTGGACGGCATCGACGCCGCGCTGGCCGCGGGCCTGGCCGTCAAGCTCAATGCCGTCGCGCTGCGCGGCAGCACCGAGCACGAGATTCACGACCTGATCGCCTTCGCACATGGCCGGGGCATGGCGCTGACGCTCATCGAGACCATGCCGCTGGGCGACACCGGCATGGACCGGGCGGACGGCTTCCTGAGCCTCGCGGCGCTGCGCCGGCAGATCGCGCAGCGCTGGACACTGGTCGACGTGGCCGAGCGCAGCGGCGGCCCGGCCCGCTATGCGCGCGTGGCGCAGACCGGCGGCCTGCTGGGCTTCATCACGCCGCTCACGCAGCACTTCTGCGGCGACTGCAACCGCGTGCGCGTCACCGCCATGGGCATGCTCCACACCTGCCTGGGCCATGAGGACGGCACCGACCTGCGAAGCGCGCTGCGCGCCTCGGCCAGCGACGATGCGCTGCACGCCGCCATCGACGGTGCCATCGCGCGAAAGCCACAGGGCCACGACTTCCGGATCACCGGCCGCGAACAGCCCGTGCGGCTGGTGCGCCACATGTCGGTGACCGGCGGATAGGCCGTGCCGGTGCGGGGCCGAGGGTTGGCGCGCTAGCATCGCCGCCTTCCTCCTCGCTCCCATGCACCTCCACGACCTGCGCCTTCGCCTGCGCGCCGCCGGCGCCGGGCCCAGTCACGAGCACCGCATCCTGCGTACCTGGTCGCAGGCGCTGCCGCGCGATGGCGGCAAGCGACCGACCGCCCGCTACTTCCCCGCCGGCCTGCTGGCCGAACTGCCTGCCATCGACGCCGAGCTGGCGGCGCTGGCGCGCGTGCAGGCGGTGCACCCCGGCGCGGATGGCTCCGAGCGCCTGCTGGTGGGCCTGGCCGATGGCCAGACGGTGGAAAGCGTGCTGCTGCCGCGCGGCGGCGTGTGCGTCTCGTCGCAGGTGGGCTGCGCCGTGGGCTGCCAGTTCTGCATGACCGGCCAGGCCGGCCTGTTGCGCCAGGTGCGCAGCGCCGAGATCGTGGCCCAGGTGGCTTTGGCACGGGCCCGGCGGCCGGTGAGCCGCGTGGTGTTCATGGGCATGGGCGAGCCCTCGCACAACCTCGACGGCGTGCTGGAGGCCATCGACTTCCTGGGCACCGTGGGCAACGTGGGCCACAAGAACCTGGTCTTCTCGACGGTGGGCGATCCGCGCGCCTTCGAGCGGCTGCACCGGCAGACGGTGCGGCCGGCGCTGGCCCTGTCGCTGCACACCACCGATGCCGCGCTGCGCCGCCGCCTGCTGCCGCGCGCGCCCGACCTCACGCCCGAGCAGTTGGTCGAAGCGGCAGACGCCTACGCCCGCGCCAGCGGCTACCCGGTGCAGTACCAGTGGACGCTGCTCGAAGGCATCAACGACCGGCCCGAGGACATCGAGGGCCTGGTGCACCTGCTGCGCGGCCGCTGGGGCGTGCTCAACCTCATTCCCTTCAACAGCGTGGAAGGCAGCGGCTTCACGCGGCCCGACCTCGCACATTGCGAACGCATGGCGCGCGCGCTGCACGAGCGCGGCATCCTGACCAAGCTGCGGCATTCCGCCGGGCAGGATGTGGATGGCGGATGCGGGCAGTTGAGGGCGCGCGCGCTGGGTGGCGCTACGCAGCCGCTGCGTCGGGCGCCTCGACCAGCGCCAGCACCCGCAGCGGACTGCCCGAGCCTTCCTCGATCTTGAGCGGTGCCGAGATGATCAGTGCGCCAGTGGGCGGCAGCTGGTCGAGGTTGCGCAGGCACTGCAGGCCGTAGCGGTTGGCGCCGTGCATCAGCGTGTGGCAGGGGTAGGCCAGCGGCCAGGCATAGGACTGGCCGGCGTCGGTGTTGATGGTCTCCACGCCGAAGCCGTGCACCTCGCGCTCGCGGATCAGCCATTCCACCGCCGCCTGCGTGGGGCCGGGCGTGTGCGCGCCGTCCTCACGCATGTTCACGAAGGCGGCCGGGTCGGCCAGGCGCTTCGACCAGTCGGTGCGCAGCAGCACCCAGGCGCCCTTCGGGATGCGGCCGTGCGTCGACTCCCATTCCTGCAGGAACTCCACCGTCAGCAGCCAGTCGTCGTTCTCGGCCACCTGCGCACTGGCATCGACCACCACGGCGGGCGCGATGAACTGCGCGGGTGCGATGGTGTCGACGGTGTTGCCCGCATGGTCGCGGCCGCTCACCCAGTGGGCGGGCGCGTCGAAATGCGTGCCCGTGTGCTCGCCGCAGGAGAAGTTGTTCCAGTACCAGCCCGGGCCGGCTTCGTCGTAGCGCGAGATGCGCTCCTTCTTGAACGCCGCCACCTGGCCGAACTGGGGCGGCAGCTGCAGCGGCGGAAAGTCTTCGCTCAAGGTGTGGGTGAGGTCGATGGTGCGGATGGTCTGCGCGCGCATCGCCGCGGCAAGCTGGGTCAGTAGGCTCATCGGTGGGTCCTGGTTGGGAGGGAGAAGCTCAGGCGTTGCGCCGGGCGGTCACTTCGATCTCGACCCGTGCGCCCTCCACGGCGAGCGGGCTGCACACGGTGGTGTTGGCCGGGCGGTTGTCGCCCAGGCGCCGCCGCAACGCCTGGCTGACGGCCACCACATCGCCGCGGTCGGGCACGTAGACGCGCACGCGCACCACGTCGTCGAAGCCCGCGCCCGCCTCGGCAAGCGCATCGCCGATGGTGTCGAGCGCCAGTTCGGCCTGGGCTTCGGCGCCCTCGGGAAAGCGGCCGGTGCGGAAGTCCTGTCCCACGGTGCCGGAGACGAAGACCCATCGGCCGTCGACCACCGCCCGTGCATAGCCGGCCAGCTCTTCCCAGCGCGAGCCGCTCAGGATGAAGCGGCGGCCGCTCATGTCGCCTTGAAGCCCGAATCGCGGATCACCTTGCCCCAGGTGGCGTTGGCCTCGACCACCCAGCGTCCCACCTCGGCGGAGGACGCGGGCGTGACCTCGTTGCCCATCTTGGCCAGCCGCTCCTGCAGGTCCGGCTGCGCCAGCACGGTGCGCACGGCACGCTCGAAGGGCTCGACCACCTCGGGCGGCACGCCCTTGGGGCCGAAGAAGGCGAGCCAGGGGTTCTTGTCGATGCCCGCAAAGCCCAGCTCGCGGAAGGTGGGAATGTCCGGTGCGGTGCGGCTGCGCGTCTCGCCCGAGCTGGCCAGGATGCGCACCTTGCCGGCCCGGTGGTGCTCGATCAGCTCGGTCATCGAGGCGATGCCGATCGGGATCTGGCCGGCGAGCAGGTCCTGCACCATCGGCGCACCGCCCTTGTAGGGCACGGAGTTCAGCGGCACGCCGAACGACTGGCCGATCACATGGCCGATGAACTGCGGCACGCTGCCCGCGGCCGGGATGCCGTAGTTGGCTTCGGTGGGCCGGGCCTTGACCCAGCTGCCGAGTTCGGCCATCGAGGTCACCCCCGTGGCCGCACTCACCGCCAGCACGTTGTAGTAGCTGGCCACGCCGGCCAGCGGCGTGAAGTCGCGCACCGCGTCATAGCCTGCCGCCGCAATCGTGAGCGGCACGATGACCTGCGTGTGATCGATGGACAGCATGATGGTCGAGCCGTCGGGCGCGGCGGCCTTGAGCGCCTGCGCCGCGATCTGGCCGCCGGCGCCGGGCTTGTTGTCGATGACGAAGACCTGCCCGTTCATGGCCTTGCCCAGGCGGTCGACGATGGCACGGGCCACCACGTCGGTGGCGCCTCCCGGCGGAAAGCCCACCAGCACGCGCACCGGGCCGCCGTAGGGCTTGGCGCCCGCGGCAAGCGGCACTGACGAAAGCGCGGGCAGCGCGCAGGCGGCGGGAAAGAGGCGGCTGAACTGGCGTCGGTTCATGGCAGGGGTCCTCGGTTCATGGCGTCGTGGAAAAGAAGCTCATCGGGCGAGCAGTGACTGGATCAGCAGCACTTCCACCTCGTGGCAGCGCACCAGGCGCAGCCAGCGTGCGTCGTCCATGTCGGGCGTGCGCGCGGCATGCAGGCTGATGCGGCAGCCGGGCGTCGTTGCCCCGGGCAAGGACGCGGCCTCGACCGTGGCGTGGATGCGGGGCGTCAGCGCATCGGGCGCACCACCGACGTGATAGGTGACCCTGCCGCGCGCCGCATCGAGCACCGGCCGCACGAAGCCTTCGGCGCCGTCGAACAGCGAATGGCCTTGCACCACGCCATCGCCAGCGTCGCGGGTCTGCCAGCAGCCCAGCGCCCAGCGGCCGAGTTCCAGGCCGTCGGCCAGGAAGGCCAGCGCGCGGTCGGCGGGGGCGGCGCACAGCACCGACGCGCAATGGATGGAAGCGGGAATGGCGTCCATGGCGGTGCCGGTCAGCGCGTCAGCCGCGCCAGCTCACGCAGCGCGCCGACCACGTCTTCGGCGGTGTTGTAGAAGTGCGGCGCGATGCGGATCACGTCGTTGCGGGCCGACACCACGAAGCCGGCAGCCAGCATGCGCGCCTCCACCTCGGCGGCGTTGCGCACGCGGATCGCTGTGTTGGCCCCCTTGGCGCCGGGAGCCGTCGGGCTCACCACCTCCAGGCCCAGGCGTGGCGCCTCTTCCAGCGCCGCGGCCGAGAGCAGGCCCAGCCATTCCTCGATGGCCGGCACGCCGACCTCGTTGAGCAGGCCGATGCTGGCGCGCGCCACGCTCGCGCACATCATGGGGGGCGTGCCCGTGTTGAAGCGTTGCGCACTCGCGGCAAAGTCCAGTTGGGCGGGATCGAAGGCGAAGGGATTGACCCGGCCAAACCAGCCGGTGACGGCCGGCTCCAGCTGACGTGCCAGCTGGGGCCGCACGTAGAGAAAGGCGATGCCCGGTATGCCCAGCAGGTACTTCTGGGCGCCGGCGGCAAGCATGTCGATGCCCTGGGCCCGGACGTCGATGGCCAGCGAGCCGGCCGACTGGTAGGCATCGACGAATTGCAGTGCGCCCTGCGCACGCGCCGCGGCGCCCGTGGCGGCGATGTCCACGAGTTGCCCGTCGTAGAAGCAGGCCTGCGACACCGAGACCAGCGCGGTGGACGCGTCGATGGCCTGCACCAGCCGGGCCGTGGTGTCGCTCGCGCCGGGTTGGGCCTGCACGAAGCGCACCCGGGCGCCGCGCCGCGACTGCTGCGCCAGCCACACGTGGCAGACCGAAGGAAAGTCCAGGCTGCCGGTGACGATGCCGTCGCGCCCGTCCTCGAAGCGCAGCGCCGAGGCGATGCTGGACGCCGCATCGGACACGCT
This sequence comes from Pseudacidovorax sp. NFM-22, assembly GCF_021401245.1. Classification (GTDB taxonomy): domain Bacteria; phylum Pseudomonadota; class Gammaproteobacteria; order Burkholderiales; family Burkholderiaceae_C; genus Xenophilus. The sequence goes on along the minus strand of NZ_JACBFY010000006.1, from coordinate 16,401 downwards.
GCCGAGCACCGCCACATCGTCGGCATCGGCATGGATCATGCGAGCGAACTCGGCGCGCGCCAGCGCCACCTGCTCCATCCAGTAGCCCCAGTCGGCGCCACGCGTGGTCCACACCGCCAGGTAGTCGTCGATCGCCTGCCTGACCGGCAGGCTCATCGCGCTCTGCGAGCAGCTCGACAACTGGACGGTGTTCTCCAGGATGGGGAAAAGCTTTCGGTATGAAGAAAATGGATGGGTCATGACGCTGTTGTTGTGGAGGCCTTGGGGTGCTTGAAGCGATGAATCCGCACGCCGGCGCGGCGGCTTCGCCTTCGGCCTGGATCGAGGTGCCGCAGTTCGACTGGCAGGCACTGACGGCGGCCGGCGTCCTGCCGGCGGTGGCTTTCCGCAAGGGCCAGACGCTGTTTTCGCAGGGGGATGCCGCCACCCAAGTGCAGCTCATCGAACAGGGGCGCGTCCGGCTGATGCTGTGGTCCGAATCCGGTCACGAGAAGCACCTGGCCATCGTCGGCCGCCACGGCCTGGTGGGAGAGTGCAGCGCCTTCCTGGACGGCCGGCAGTCGATGACGGCTGTGGCCTCGTGCGACGGGGTGGCACGCCAGATCGAGCGCACGCATCTGCTGCGCTGCATGCAGGCCGACGCCACCTGCCTGCGGCAGGTGCTGTGGCTCATGGGCACCAAGCTGCGCGTGCTGGCGCAGCAGAACCTGCTGCTGAGCCAGACCAGCGCGGCCGAGCGCGTGGTGCACCACCTGCTGCAGCTGGCCGACACCTATGGCGAGACGCAGGCCACGGGCGTGGCCATCGGGGTCTCCTTCACGCACCAGGAGATGGCCAACATCACCGGCCTGAGCCGCGTGATGACCTCGAACGTGATGAGCCAGCTGCAAGGCCAGGGGCTGATCGAGATGGCGAAGTCCCATTGCGTGATCCGCGACATGCAGGGGTTGCGGCGACTGGCGCCGAAGCTGTAGACGCCCGGGGGCGGCGCAGCCAGTCTAGGAAGGCGGCTGGGGGGTGTATGTCAACGGCTTTACAAGGTGCGTCGCGCGATGCCGCCCCAAAGAGAAAGCCCGCACACGCGTTGGCATGTGCGGGCCTGAAGCTGGTGCCCCCAGCAGGAATCGAACCTGCATCTGCCCCTTAGGAGGGGGCCGTTCTATCCATTGAACTATAGGGACCGGGGCACTGGCCGCGGGCCGTGGGAGGCCGGCGGCAGGCCCGCGACTTTAACCCAAGCGCGAGGCCTCGCCCCGCAGCGCGAGCACGTCGGCATGCAGGCTCTGGGCCCAGCCGCGGCGGTCGCGGCCCTCGGCGCTCTGGGGCTCGCCGAACTGCACCACGGCCACCAGCGGCGGCGCACGCAGGGTGCGCCACAGCGAACTGATCAGGGTGTCGTCGTCGACGTAGATGGGCGCGAAGCTCACCTCGCCCGTGGCGGCATCCAGAAAGCGCAATGCCACCGGCTGCACGGGCGCGTCGGCCGAGATGGCCGACTGCAGCAGGTTGGCATGGAAGGGCAGCAGGCCACGGCCGTCGCTGGTGGTGCCTTCGGGGAAGACGGCGATGCGGTCGCCCGCGCGCAGGGCTTCGGCCATGTGGTGCGCCACGCGCAGCGCGTCGCGGCGCTTCTCTCGCTCGATGTAGAGCGTGCCGGCGCCGGTGGCCAGCGTGCCGATCAGCGGCCAGTGCCGCACGGCCGACTTGGAGACGAAGCGCACATGGCGGGCCGCATGCAACGTCATGATGTCCAGCCACGACACATGGTTGGCCACCACGAGCACGGGGCCGGCCTCGGGCACCGGCCCGCGCACCACCAGGCGGATGCCCAGCACTTGCAGCGCGCGCTGGGCCCAGCGCTCGACCAGCATGGCGCGCGTCGGCGCATCCAGAGCGGCGAAGCGGCGGCGGATGGTCCACCAGCCGCGTGCGGAATGGCCCAGCAGCCGGATCAGCCGGACCAGGGCGACAAGGGATCGGGGCATGAGGGTCGGAGGAAGCAACGCGGAAGACAGGGCGCAGCCGCGCCGCTCAGGCGGCCTCGTGCACCAGCTGTCCGCCCACGAAGGTCGCGCGCACCGCGCCCACCAGCGCATGGCCGGCGAAGGGCGTGTGCTTGCCCTGGCTGCGCAAGGCCTCGGGCAGCACCTGCCATTCGCGGCGCGGGTCGGCCACCACCACATCGGCCGGGCCGCCCACGGCCAGGCGGCCGAGTTGCGCCCCCGTCTCGCCCAGCAGGCGCGCGGGCGCCTGGGTGATGGCCTGCACGGCGCGCGACAGGCCGGCGCCGCTGCGCTCGGCCCACAGCAGGGCCAGGGGCAGCAGCAGCTCCAGGCCGGTGGCGCCCGGCTCGCTCTCGGCGAAGGGCAGCGTCTTGGCATCGGCCTCGACCGGCGTGTGGTCGGAGACCAGCGCGTCGATGGTGCCGTCGGCCAGCGCGGCCGAGAGCGCATCGCGGTCGCGCTGCTGGCGCAGCGGGGGCGTGAGGCGCGCACGGCTGTCGAAGAAGCCGATGTCGGTGTCGGCCAGGTGCAGCGAGTTGATGCTGACGTCGCAGCTCACCGGCAGCCCCGCGGCCTTGGCCTCGCGCACCAGCTGCACGCCGGCCGCGCTGGACAGGCGGCACAGGTGCACGCGGGCGCCGGTGGTCTTCATCATCTCGAAGATGGTGAACAGGGCGATGGTCTCGGCGGCCACGGGCACGCCCGACAGGCCCATGCGCGTGGCCAGCGCGCCGCTGGCGGCCACGCCCTTGCCCAGGTCGCGGTCCTGCGGACGCAGCCACACGGTGTAGCCGAAGGTGCTGGCGTACTGCAGCGAACGCTGCAGCACCACGTTGCCGGACAGCGGCACCTCGGCCTGGCCGAAGCCGATGCAGCCGGCCTCGGTCAGCTCGGCCATCTCGGTCAGCACCTCGCTCTGGAGGCCGCGGGTCAGCGCGCCCTGCGGAAAGAGGCGGGCCTTCTGCAGCTTCTCGGCGCGGAACTTGAGCATCTCGACCAGGCCGGGCTCGTCGAGCACCGGGTCGGTGTCGGGCGGGCAGACCAGGCTGGTGACGCCGCCGGCGACGGCCGCGGCCATTTCGCTTTCGAGCATGCCCTCGTGCTCGTAGCCCGGCTCGCGCAGCCGAGCGGCCAGGTCGACCAGGCCGGGCAGCACCAGGCAGCCGCTCGCATCGATGGTGCGCTCCGCATTGAAGCCGGCGGGTACGTCGCCGATGGCGGCGATGCGGCCGTCCGCGATGGCCACCGTGGCCACCCCATCGAAGCCGGAGGCGGGGTCGATCACCCGGCCGTGTTGGATCAACGTATTCATGCTTCGTTACCTGCCACGATGCTCATCACCGCCATGCGGACCGCGATGCCGAAGGTCACCTGCGGCAGGATCACGCTCTGCTTGCCGTCCACCACTTCCGAGGCGATCTCCACGCCGCGGTTGATGGGGCCCGGGTGCATCACGATGGCGTCGGGCTTGGCCAGCTGCAGCTTCTCGGGCGTGAGGCCATAGGTCTTGAAGTACTCCTGGCTCGACGGCAGCAGCGCACCGCTCATGCGCTCGTTCTGCAGGCGCAGCATGATGACCACGTCGCAGTCCCTGATGCCCTCTTCGAGCTTGTGGAAGACCTTCACGCCCATGGGCGCCAGGTCGGCCGGCACCAGGGTGCGCGGGCCCACCACGCGCACCTCGGCGGCGCCCAGCGTGGTCAGCGCGTGGATGTCGGAGCGGGCCACGCGCGAATGCAGCACGTCGCCCACGATGGCCACCGTGAGGTTGGAGAAGTCCTTCTTGTAGTGGCGGATGGTGTACATGTCGAGCAGCCCCTGCGTGGGGTGCGCATGCCGGCCGTCGCCCGCGTTGATGACGTGCACATGCGGCGCCACATGCTGCGCGATCAGGTAGGGCGCACCCGATTCGCTGTGCCGCACCACGAACAGGTCGGCCGCCATCGCGCTCAGGTTGGCGATGGTGTCCAGCAGCGTCTCGCCCTTGGCGGTGGAACTGCGGGCGATGTCGAGGTTGATGACGTCGGCCGACAGCCGCTTGGCCGCGATCTCGAAGGTGGTGCGGGTGCGCGTGCTGTTCTCGAAGAAGAGGTTGAACACGCTCTTGCCGCGCAGCAGCGGCACCTTCTTGACCTCGCGGTCGCTCACGCTGACGAAGTTGGCGGCCGTGTCCAGGATCTGCGTGACGATGGACTTGGGCAGGCCCTCGATGGACAGCAGGTGGATCAGCTCGCCGTTCTTGTTGAGCTGGGGGTTGCGTTTGTAGAGCATCAGGCCTGCTCCTCGACGTTGAAACGCAGGCTGCCGTCGTTGCCCCGGGCGAGCGCGAGCAATTGCGTGTCGGGCAGCGTGAGATGGGCCGCCGCGAAGTCCGCCGCCACCGGCAGCTCGCGCCCGCCGCGGTCCACCATCACCGCGAGCCGCACGCAGCCCGGGCGACCGAAGTCGAACAGCTCGTTGAGCACCGCGCGGATGGTGCGGCCGGTGTAGAGCACGTCGTCCAGCAGCAGCACGTCGCTGCCGTCCACGTCGAAGGGCAGCTGCGTCTGCGCGCTGGCGGCCATGCCGCGGCGGGCGAAGTCGTCGCGGTGCATCGCGGAGGAGATGACGCCGGGCGTGCCAGGCAGGCCCAGGTCTTTCTGCAGCCGCTCGACCAGCCAGGCGCCGCCGGAGGTCACGCCCACCAGGCGGGTGTGCTCGCGCATCAGCGGCTTCACGCCGGCCAGCAGCGTCTGGTAGAGCCCCTCGGCATCGGGCAATGCGTTCACGGAAGGTTCCTCAGGAATTGTTCAAGGATGATGCAGGCGCTCGCCGCGTCGGCATCGCGCGCGCCGGAGGCGATGGCCTCGGTGGTGCTGTAGCGCTCGTCCACCTGGTAGACCGTCAGGCCGAAGCGGCCATGCAGCTGGCGGGCAAAGCGCAGGGCGGCGCGGGTGTTGTCGTGCGGCGCCCCGTCGGGGTGGTAGGGCACGCCCACCACCAGCGCGTCGGGCTGCCATTCGCGGATGCGGGCCTGGATCTGCGCGAAGCGGGCGTCGCCCTCGGCCTTGATCGTGGCCTGCGGCGTGGCGTTGCGCAGCAGGCGGTTGCCGCTGGCCACGCCGGTGCGCTTGAGGCCGAAATCGAAGGCGAGGAAGGTCTGGAAGTGCGCGGGGACGTCGGCGTTCTCAGGCATGGCCGGCTTCCGGCGACAGGGTCCAGGCGGCCAGGCCGAGCAGCGACAGCGCCTTGTCGTAGCGCTGCTCCACCGGCGTGTCGAAGATGACGGCCGGGTCGGCGCCCACCGTGAGCCAGGCGTTCTCGGCGATCTCGGATTCGAGCTGGCCCTGCTCCCACGACGAATAGCCCAGGGTGACCAGCACCTTGCGCGGGCCGGCACCGGTGGCCATGGCCTCCAGCACATCCTTGGAGGTGGTCATCTCCAGGCCGCCGGGGATGGTCATGGTGGAGGCGTAGACCGACTGCGGCTTGCCGTCGTCGGCCGGCGTGGCGCCGGTGGTGTCCTCGCCGACCACGGGCTCGTGCAGCACGAAGCCACGCTCGGTCTGCACCGGGCCGCCCTGGAAGACGGGGGCATCGTCGAGGTCGGGACGCGCCAGGCGCAGCTCGATCTTCTGGAACAGGCCCTTGAGGTCGATGTCGCTCGGCTTGTTGATGATCAGCCCCAGCGCGCCGCGCTCGCCGTGCTCGCACAGGTAGACGACGCTGCGGCTGAAGGCCTGGTCCTGCATGCCCGGCATCGCGATGAGGAAGTGATGCGTGAGATTGGTCAGGGCAGAATCGACGGACATATGCCTCCAATTTTAGTGGCCGTCGACAAGCCCTTCGCCCGGGGCCTCATGTGGTTCCGGCGCGACCTGCGGGTGCAGGACAACGCGGCGCTCTACCACGCGCTGCGCAGCTGCCGCGAGGTGGTCTGCGCCTTCGTGTTCGACCGGGCGATCCTCGACGCCCTGCCCCGGCGCGACCGGCGGGTCGAGTTCATCCAGGAATCGGTGCAGCAGTTGCAGGACGCCCTGCGCGCCATGGGCGGCGATCTGGTGGTGCGCCATGCCGTGGCCGAGGAGGAGATCGCGCCCCTCGCCCGCCAACTGGAGGTGCAGGCCGTCTTCGCCAACCGCGACGACGAGCCCGCCGCGCTGGACCGCGATGCCCAGGTGCTGGGCGCGCTGGCCAATGCGGGCGTGAGCTTCCAGACCTTCAAGGACCACGTCGTCTTCGAGCGCGACGAGGTGCTGACCCAGGCCGGCGGCGTCTATTCGGTGTTCACGCCCTACAAGCGGGCCTGGCTGGCCAAGGCCGAAGACGCCTTCTACCTGAGCCCCTACCCGGTGGAGCGCTACGCCGACGCCCTCATCCCCACGCCGGCCGAGCACCGCACCGAGGTGCCGGCCTTGGCCGACCTGGGTTTCGAGCCCACCAATCTGCACGAGCTGGGCCTGGGCGGCGGCATGGCCGGCGCGCGGCAGCTCTTCGACGAATTCGTCGGCCGCATCGACCGCTACGACAGCACGCGCGACTTTCCCGCCGTGCGCGGCCCCAGCTACCTGGGCGTGCACCTGCGCTTCGGCACGCTGTCCATCCGCGAGGCAGCGGCCACGGCCCATGCGCTGGCCGGCAACGGCAGCCGCGGCGCCGCCACCTGGCTGGGCGAGCTGATCTGGCGCGACTTCTATGCCCAGGTGATGACCCACCGGCCCGACCTGGCCGAGGGCAAGAGTTACAAGCCCGAGTACGACCGCATCCGCTGGCACCACGGCAAGCATGCCGACCAGCTCTTCGCCGCCTGGTGCGAGGGCCGCACGGGCTATCCGCTGGTGGACGCCGGCATGCGCCAGCTGGTGCAGTCGGGCTACATGCACAACCGGCTGCGCATGGTGACGGCCAGCTTCCTGTGCAAGGACCTGGGCCTGGACTGGCGCCGGGGCGAGTCTTTCTTCGCCGAGCACCTGAACGACTTCGAGTTCGCGTCCAACAACGGCGGCTGGCAGTGGGCCAGTTCGAGCGGCTGCGATGCGCAGCCCTACTTCCGCATCTTCAACCCGGTGACGCAGAGCGAGCGCTTCGACCCCGAGGGCAAGTTCATCCGCCGCTATGTGCCCGAGCTCGCCAGGCTGTCGAACAAGATGATCCATGCGCCGTGGCTCGCCAAGCCGGTGGAACTCGAAGCCGCCGGGCTGCGCATCGGCCACGACTATCCGGCCCCGGTGGTCGACCATGGCGAGGCGCGCCAGCAGACGCTGGAGCGCTATGCAGTGGCGCGGGAGAGCGCGGAGCGCGCGGCCTGAGAGGAACGGCTCATGGCGCTCGCGTTGGGCGATGTGCCCAGCGCCCGACTCCCCGCGGTGCTCAGCCCGAGGCCGTGCGCCGCTGCAGCAGCTGTGCCGCCACGGCGACGGCGATCACCTCGGGCTCCTTGCCCGTCACGCCCGGCACGCCGATGGGGCAGGTGATGCGCGCCATCTCGGCCTCGCCGAAGCCGCGCGCCTCCAGCCGATGCCGGAAGGTGGCCCACTTGGTCTTGCTGCCGATCAGACCGACGTAGGGCAGGTCATCGCGCTCGCGCAGCCGCCGGAGGCAGGCGATGACGATGTCCAGGTCCTCCGCATGGCTGAAGCTCATGATGAGCACATGCGTGCCAGGCGGCAGCGCGGCGACGGCGTCCTGCACCGGCTCGCTGTGCTCGGTCTGCACCTGGGCCGGCAGGGCATCGGGGAAGACGCCGTCGCGGCTGTCGATCCAGCGCACGGCGTAGGGCAGCGTGGCCAGCAGACGCGCCAGCGCCAGCCCCACATGGCCACCGCCGAAGATGGCGACGGGCGCCAGGTGCTCGGTGAGCTGCCGGCGCAGTTCGGCCGCATCGGCCGCCCCCACGCGGCGCATCGACAGGTGCACCACGCCGCCGCAGCACTGGCCCAGGCTGGGGCCGAGCGGGTAGCGCTTGCGCTGCGGCCCGGCGGCCGGCGACTGCAGCAGGGCGCGGGCCTCGTCGATGGCCTGGAACTCGAGCTGGCCGCCGCCGATGGTGGCCGTGAGGCCCCGGGCCCAGACCAGCATCCAGGTGCCGGCCTCGCGCGGGGCCGAGCCTTCGGTGGCCTCGACGCGCACCAGCACGCCGTCTTCGGCAGCCAGGCGGGCGAGGCCGTCGTCGAGGGTGCCGGTACTCATAGCGCGCCCCCGGACAGCGGCGCAGATCGATGCCGCGCAGCGCCACGGGCGGGGCCCGCAGGTGCCGTCATCAATGGAAACACGGCCGCGCCGCGGCGCAGGTATAAAGCCGCGCCATGATCAACAACATCTTCTCGCGCCTGGGCCTGCTGGCCGCCTGCACCGTGGCCGCCGCATGGCTGGCCGGCTGCGGCAGCACCGGCTCCACGGTGCCGGGCCAGATCTCCGACGCCACCGCGCCGCGCGAAGCGGTGGCTGCCGCCGAGCCGGCGGGCAGTTCCCGCGCCCGCACACCGCGCGAGTACCGGCAGGATGCCGCCCGCCACGTCTATGCGCGCAATGCGGACCGCATCTACTCGGGCAAGCTGCCGCCGATGCTCTACGCCGTCGGCGTGCTGGAAGTGAAGCTCGACGCGCGCGGCCAGGTGACCGGCATGCACTGGCTGCGGGCGCCGAAGCACGCGCCCGATGCCATCGCCGGCATCGAGCGCACCGTCCTGGCCGCGGCACCCTACCCCGTGGCCACGCGGCTCGGGTCCGTCGTGTGGACCGACACCTGGCTCTGGGACCGGAGCGGCCGCTTCCAGCTGGACACGCTGAGCGAAGGCCAGTTGCAGCAGTAGCCAGGGTCTTCCTCCCTCTCCCCTCGCGGGAGAGGGCCGGGGAGAGGGGGCAGCGGCCTGTGCATCTTGGCGGCACGCTGCGGGTGAACACCCCTCTCCCCAACCCCTCTCCCGCAAGGGGAGAGGGGCTCCAGCCCCCCATCGACGCAGGGGGCGAGGCATTCAGGAACCCCGGTACGTGGAGTAGCTCCACGGGCTCACCAGCAGCGGCACGTGGTAGTGCTGGTCGGTGTGGGCCACGCCGAAATCCAGCGCCACGCGGTTGAGGAAGTTGGGCTGCGGCAGCTCGACACCGCGCGCCTTGAAGTACCCCGCCACATCGAACACCAGGCGATAGGTGCCGACTTTGAGGCTGCTGTTGTCATACAGCGGCCCGTCGCTGCGGCCGTCGTGGTTGAGGGCGAAGCGCCGCACCAGCGTGGCCGCCTCACCGTCCGTCGTGTAGAGCGCCACTTCCATGCCGGCAGCGGGGCAGCCGTGCATCGTGTCCAGTACGTGGGTGCTCAAGCCCATGGGGCATCTCCTTGCGAGTCGTTGAAATGGACGGCAAAACGCACCGGGGTGGGACCGGGGCAGGACCGGGCGATCCGTCCACAAAAGTGTATACACATTTGTGTCGTGAAGCTATCATGCCCGCCATCATGGAGCCGACCACGACACGCGCGATCGTCGATGCCCTGACCCGGGCCATCGTCGAACACCGGCTGCAGCCGGGCAGCAAGCTGGCCGAACAGAAGCTGGCCGACCATTTCGGCGTCTCGCGTACGCTGGTGAGGCAAGCTTTGTTCCAGCTCTCGCAGAACGGGCTGATCCGCCTGGAACCCGCGCGCGGCGCCTTCGTGGCCGCGCCCTCGGCCGACGAGGCCCGCCAGGTGTTCGGCGTGCGCCGCATGCTGGAGGCCGAGATGGCGCGCGAGTTCGCGCGCCAGGCCACCACCGCGCAGATCAAGGCCCTGAAGGAACACGTTGCACAAGAGAAGGCCGCCGTGGCCGGGGAGGACGTGGAAGGTCGGACCGAGCTGCTCGGCGACTTCCATGTGCGCATGGCGGAGTTGATGGGCAATCAGGTGTTGGCGCAGATCCTGAGCGATCTGATCTCGCGCTGCGCCCTGATCACGCTCATGTACCAGAGCGCCGCCGAGGCTGCGCATTCCAACGACGAGCATGCCGACATCGTCCGCGCCCTGGCGGCGCGCGATGGCGACAAGGCCGCCCGGCTGATGACCGAGCACCTGCAGCACGTCGAGGACAACCTCACCCTGGACCGCAAGGTTCCCACCAGCGACATCACGCTGGCGCTTTCCTGAGACCCCCATGCCCACCGTCTACGACGCCACCCTTCCCTATCCGCGCGACCTCGTCGGCTACGGCCGCGACGTGCCGCATGCCCGCTGGCCGGGCGGTGCCCGCATCGCGGTGCAGTTCGTCCTCAACTATGAAGAGGGCGGCGAGAACAACGTGCTGCACGGCGATCCGGGCTCGGAGCAGTTCCTGTCCGAGATGTTCAACCCGGCGAGCTATCCCGACCGGCACATGAGCATGGACGGCATCTACGAATACGGCTCGCGCGCCGGCGTCTGGCGCATCCTGCGCGAGTTCGAGCAGCGCGGCCTGCCGCTCACCGTCTTCGGCGTGGGCATGGCGCTGCAGCGCTACCCCGAGCTGGCCGTCGCCTTCAAGGAGCTGGGCCACGAGATCGCCTGCCACGGCTGGCGCTGGATCCACTACCAGAGCGCCGACGAGTCGCTGGAGCGCGAGCACATGCGCCTGGGTATGGAAGCCATCGAGAAGCTCACCGGCGAGCGCCCGGTCGGCTGGTACACCGGCCGCGACAGCCCGCGCACCCACCGCCTGGTGGCGGACGACGGCGGCTTCGAATACGACAGCGACTACTACGGCGACGACCTGCCCTTCTGGATGAAGGTGCAGAAGACCGACGGCAGCGTGGTGCCGCAGCTGATCGTGCCCTACACGCTGGACTGCAACGACATGCGCTTCGCGCTGCCGCAGGGCTATTCGCATGCCGATCCCTTCTTCCAGTACATGAAGGACAGCTTCGACGCGCTCTATGCCGAAGGCGACCCGGCCGGCCTGGACCGGCCCAAGATGCTGAGCATCGGCATGCACTGCCGCCTGCTCGGCCGCCCGGGCCGCATCACGGCGCTGCAGCGCTTTCTGGACCACATCGGCCGCCACGACAAGGTGTGGGTGTGCCGCCGGGTGGACATCGCGCGCCACTGGCGCCACACGCATCCCTTCGTCGACGCGGCCTGAGGAGACACGACCATGGCCCTGACCATCGAACAACTCAACGCCGCCTCCGCCACCGACGCCGTCGCGCTGCTGGAAGGCACCTACGAGCATTCGCCCTGGGTGGCCGAAGGCGCCCTGGCCGAACGGCCCTTCCGCTCGCTGCAGCACCTGAAGGCCGCCATGGCCCAGGTCGTGACGCGCGCGCCGGCCGAGCAGCAGCTCGCCCTGATCCGCATGCACCCGGAGCTGGCCGGCAAGGCGATGGAGAGCAACGCGCTCACCGCCGAATCGACCAACGAGCAGAGCAAGGCGGGCCTGACGGCCTGCACGCCCGAAGAGCTGGCGCACATCCGCGAACTCAATGCGGCCTACGGCCAGAAGTTCGGCTTTCCCTTCATCCTGGCCGTGCGCGGCCCGCGCGGCACCGGGCTGCCCAAGGCCGAGATCCTGGCCACCTTCGCGCGGCGGCTGAACAACCATCCGGACTACGAGCGCGTCGAGGCGCTGCGCAACATCCACCGCATCGCCGAGATCCGCCTGAACGACAAGTTCGGCGTCTCGCCCGAACTGGGCAACCAGGTGTGGGACTGGCAGGAACAGCTGGCCCTGCACAGCGACCCCGGCTTCGCCGAGCAGGGCCAGCTCACCGTCACCTACCTCACCCAGGCGCACCGCGCCTGCGCGCTGCAGATCAGCACCTGGATGCACGAGGTGGGCTTCGACTCGGTGGAGATCGATGCCGTGGGCAACGTCATCGGCCGCTACGAAGCCGAGGGCTTCGTCACCAGCGGCGGCGCCGTCCCCGGCGCGCCCACGCTGCTGACCGGCTCGCACTACGACACGGTGCGCAACGGCGGCAAGTACGACGGCCGGCTGGGCATCTTCGTGCCCATGGCGTGCGTGAAAGAACTGGCCCGTCAGGGGCGCCGGCTGCCCTTCGCCTTCGAGGTGGTGGGCTTCGCGGAAGAGGAAGGCCAGCGCTACAAGGCCACCTTCATCGGCTCGGGCGCACTCACGGGCCACTTCAACCCCGCCTGGCTGGACCAGGCCGATGCCGATGGCATCACGATGCGTGAGGCCATGCAGCAGGCAGGGCTGAAGATCGAGGACATCCCGAAGATCCAGCGCGACCCGGCCCGCTACCTCGGCTTCATCGAGGTGCACATCGAGCAGGGCCCGGTGCTCAACGAGCTGAACCTGCCGCTGGGCATCGTCACCTCCATCAACGGTGGGGTGCGCTATGTGGGCGAGATCCACGGCATCGCCAGCCATGCCGGCACCACGCCCATGGACCGTCGCCGCGACGCGGCCTGTGCCGTGGCCGAGCTGATCCTCGCGGCCGAGAAGCGCGCCCGCCAGGACGCCGACTCGGTGGCCACCGTGGGCATGCTGAATGTGCCGGGGGGCTCGATCAACGTCGTGCCCGGCCTGGCGAAGTTCAGCCTCGACATCCGCGCACCGCGCGACGACCAGCGCAATGCCGTGATCGCCGACGTGCTGGCTGCGCTGGAAGAGATCTGCACCCGCCGCGGCCTGCGCTACACGCTTGAAGAAGCCATGCGCGCCGCCGCCGCGCCCAGCCATCCCGACTGGCAGGCCCGCTGGGAGGCGGCTGTCGAATCGCTCGGCGTGCCGCTCTTTCGCATGCCCAGCGGCGCCGGCCACGACGCCATGAAGCTGCACGAGATCATGCCGCAGGCCATGCTCTTCGTGCGGGGCCTCAACGGCGGCATCAGCCACAACCCGCTCGAATCCACCACCAGCGACGACATGCAACTGGCCGTGCTCGCCACGCAGAAGCTGCTGGACAACCTCGCGAAAGAACAACGATGACCGACTACGCCCAGCTCGACGCCTGGATCGACGCCCATTTCGACGAGGAGGTGAAGTTCCTCCAGGAGATGGTGCGCGTGCCCACCGACACCCCGCCGGGCAACAACGCACCGCATGCCGAGCGCACCGCCGAGCTGATCGCCGCCTTCGGCTTCGAGGCCGAGAAGCACGCCGTGCCCGCGCAGGAGGTCAAGGACTACGGCCTGGAATCGATCACCAACCTGATCGTGCGCCGCCGCTATGGCGATGGCGGCCGCACCGTGGCGCTCAATGCGCACGGCGACGTGGTGCCGCCCGGCGAAGGCTGGACGCACGACCCGTACGGCGGCGAGATCGTGGACGGCAAGCTCTACGCCCGTGCCGCGGCCGTGAGCAAGAGCGACTTCGCGAGCTTCACCTTCGCCGTGCGCGCGCTGGAGGCCGTGGCCAGGCCGGCCAAGGGCGGCGTCGAGCTGCACTTCACCTACGACGAGGAATTCGGCGGCATCCTGGGCCCCGGCTGGCTGCTCAAGAACGGTCTCACGAAGCCCGACCTGATGATCGCCGCGGGGTTCAGCTACGAGGTGGTCACGGCCCACAACGGCTGCCTGCAGATGGAAGTGACGGTGCACGGCAAGATGGCCCATGCGGCCATTCCCACCACCGGCGTGGACGCGCTGCAGGGCGCGGTGCACATCCTCAATGCGCTGTATGCGCAGAACACCCTCTACCAGCAGGTCACGTCGAAGGTCGAGGGCATCAGCCATCCGTACCTCAACGTGGGCCGCATCGAAGGCGGCACCAACACCAACGTGGTGCCCGGCAAGGTGGTGTTCAAGCTGGACCGCCGGATGATCCCCGAGGAGAACCCGGCCGAGGTCGAGGCCGCCATCCGCGACGTGATCGCCAAGGCCGCGGCCGAATTCAAGACGCCGGCGGGCGGCATCGAGGTCGAGGTCAAGCGCCTGCTGCTGGCCAATTCGATGAAGCCGCTGGCGGGCAACCAGCCGCTGGTCGAGGCCATCCAGAAGCATGGCGAACAGCTCTTCGGCCAGCCGATTCCGGCCATGGGCACGCCGCTGTACACCGACGTGCGGCTGTACGGCGAGGCGGGCATTCCCGGCGTGATCTACGGTGCCGGGCCGCGCACGGTGCTGGAGTCCCACGCCAAGCGCGCCGACGAGCGCCTGGAGCTGGAAGACCTGCGCCGCGCCACCAAGGTGATCGCGCGCACGCTGGCCGACCTGCTGGCCTGAGGACGCGGGGCGCGACGCCGCGCCCTTCGAGGATCGACACGGCCGGCCGCCTGAACGCGCCCCCCAGCCACGCCTGTCTCGCGCTGGCTTGGCCGCGTTGGACGCACCTTCGTACCAGTCCGGCCTTGGGACTCAGTCCACCTTCACCTGGAACAGCACGGCCCCCGTTCCGCCGCCATTGAGCGTGCCCGTGAAGGTCCAGCCGATCGCGCCGGTGCCGCCCGCGGTCTGCGCCACGTCGCAGCCCACCACCGGGGCCGGCGCCACGTTCGCCGGCGTCACCTTCGTGCACGCCGTCAGGCTCGGGGGCGTCGTGTCCGTCGTCGCCTGCACGAACGTCGTGTACGTCGGCGTCGCGTCGTTGATCACCAGGGTCGTGAGCGGCGACGGCGCCGTGTTCTTGTACGTGATCCGGTACTCCAGCACCTCCCCCGATTTCGCCTGGTTGTTGATGCCGAAGCTGCCGCCCTGTGTCACGTTGCGCACCTCCTTGGTCAGCTGCAGCGCTGAGTTGCTCACCGACGTCGTGTCTGTGACCGTGTAGCTCGCGCTCAGGCTGGGCGTTGCGTTGGTGAACGCCAGCGTCGCTGTCACCGGCACCGCGTTGCTGCTGCCCTCGGGCGCCGTGGCCGGCACCTGCTCGTGCACCAGAAAGCACAGCTGCTGACCCTGCACCACCGTCAGCGACGTCGCGGCTGTCAACGGCGGCGCCGACAGATCCAGGCTACCCGTGCAGTTCGCGTCCAGGTAGGCCGCCTCGCTCCAGCCCGTGACGGTGTTCGGGAGAGCCGTGGCAGCACCCAGCTGCAACTTCAGCGTGCCGCCTGTCCCAGCCGTGAACGTGTGCGGATGCAGCGCGCGCATGCCGGGCCGGGCCTGTTGAGCACTCACCGCCGGCGTGAATGTGCTCACCGGTACCTGCCCGAAGTTCAACGTGCCATCGCCTGACGCGGCAGCCGTGAATCTCACGCGCTGGTCTGCACGCCCATAACCATAGGCCACGCCGCCGACGGACACGGTGGCGCCATCCACGAGCGGCGCACCCGCTGCGTTGGCGCCGGTGGGCAACAAGCCCGGGGGCAGCACGGGCTGCACGCAGATATCCTGCCCGAGTTGCGCAGCCGGCACGCTCAGCGCATAGGCGCCGCTCGCGTCCGTCGCGGTGCTGGCGTAGGTGACCCCCGCGCAATTGCCGAGGTTGACGGTGATGGCAGCGAGTCCGGCTTCGGCCCCGTTCTGTCGCCCATCGTTGGGCGTGCCCGTGTTGCTGCTGCCAGCGGGCGCGCCGCCGTCATTGAATACCACGCCCGAAATCCGCGGCACCGCCACGAGGTTCACCTGCCTGTTGACGTCGTCGTACTGAACGACGCCCTTGTAGCCGATGGCCGTGTAGCTCGCGCTCAGGCTGGGCGCCGCGTTGGTGAACGTCAGCGTGGCGGTCACCGGCACCGTGTTGCTGTTGCCCTCGGCGGCCGTCGCCGGCACCAGCTCGTGCACCAGCACGCACACCTGCTGGCCCTGCACCACCGTCAGCGTCGCTGCCGCCGGTGCCAGTTGCTGGGCGGTCAGGTCCAGCTTGCCCGTGCAGTTCGCGTCCAGGTACACCATCTCCGACCAGCCCGTGACGGTGCTGGGGGTCGCCGTGGCCGTGCCCAGTTGCAGCTTCAGCGTCCCGCCGGTGCCGGCGGTGAAGGTGTGCGGATGGATGGCTCGCCCACCCGGCTGTGTCTGCTGGCTGCTGGTCGTCGGGCTCAGCGTGCTGGCCGGCACCTGGCCGAAGTTCAGCGTCACCGTGCCCGAGGCCGGGGCGGTGAAGCTCGCCTGCTGGCTGGCCCGGGTGTAGGTGTAGCCCACCCCGCCCACGGTGGTGGCGCTGCCGTTCGCCAACACCGTGCCTGCCGAGTTGGCACCGGTGGCCAGCGTGTTGGCCGCCAGCACCGGCTGCACGCACACCGCCTGGCCGATCTGCGCCGTCGGGATGCTCAGGCCGTAGGCGCCGTTGCCGTCCGTGGTGGTGCTGGCATAGGTGGTGCCGGCGCAGTTGGTCAGGTTGACGGTGAGGCCGCCGACGCCCGCTTCTGCGCCGTTCTGCACGCCGTCGTTGGGCGTGCCGGTGTTGGCGCCGCTGCTGGGTGCACCACCGTCGTTGAACACCACCCCGGCGATGCTGTCCGCATCGGCCAGGCGGTACTCGTTGTACACGCGCCCGCCCTCCATGTAGGCGCTCTCCACGCCCAGGATGCCCACGTTGCGGCTGGTGCTGCTGGTGGTGCTGTCCGTGTCCTC
>NZ_JACBFY010000005.1 GCF_021401245.1 Pseudacidovorax sp. NFM-22 | reverse complement strand
CCTTTTTGTCCGCGTCATTTACATCCATCACGTTTGTGTGCTCCACGAGTAACAACGGTCGCCCTGAGAAAGTTGGTAGCTATTAGGATTTAAAGGAACCTTTTTGTCCAAGGCAGGTTCCTGCGGGCGGCGCGCGTGGGGGGCGTACTGGTCTAAACAGAGATCAGGCGGGGGTCAGCTTGCCCATGGGCGGGGCGCCGGCCGATGGCCTGTACGGGGGTATGGACGCCCCGCTGGCGCGGCACCTGGAGCGGCTTGAGCGGGAGCTTCGCGCCGTGCTGGAGACGGTACAGGCCTGCCGCGAGGTTCTGGGTGCGTCGCAAGAGGCTGACAGGGCCGATCGGGCCGGGTCTGCGGCCTCGAACACGTCGAGTGCGGCCTGCGCGCGGGCCACGTCCTTCGTGGCGTCGGCGCCGCTTCCGTCCTTACCCTTTTCGTCCCCGACTCTCTCCTTCCCGCTGTCGTCCCTGCTGGCCTCGCCGGCGGCTGCGAACGACCGGGGCGCGTGCGCTTCGAGCGCATCCGACTTCCTCTCTTCGGCGAGCGCGGCCTCTGGCAGCGGTGGTGCTGGCGGCGTGCTGCCGCGCATCGACGGGGCGCTGGGCGAGACGGGGTGGTCGCTGCTGCGCGACGGATGGGTGCTGGTGGCGCCGGATGGATTCCGGCTGAGGCTGAACCTGTGCGAGCGGGCGATCCTGAGCGCGATGGTGTGCGCGCCGCAGCATGCGCTGTCGCTGGGTGGGCTGATCGAGCTGCTGACGCAGACGCGGGCGAGCTTCGGGCAGAAGCCGCTGGCCACCAGCAGCATGCGCATGATCCTGATGCGGCTGATGAAGAAGCTCGAGCGCTCGGGCGCGCCGTGTCCGATCCTGTCGGTACATGGCTGGGGCTACCGGCTGAGGGTGGGTGACGAGCCGGCGGGCGGGCGTGGGCAGATGGTGCAGGTGGGCCAGATGGCCACTACTGCTGCTGCTGCTTGCGTGCCCATGGCGCCGGCCCTCACGCCGTCCAGGACGGCCTCCACTGCACTGTTGCAGACCTCGTCCTTCGGCGAGTCGTTGACCCCGTCCACCCCACCTTCCATCCCGCCGTCCTTCGCGGACGCCTTCGCTGTTCCCGCAGCCACTGCTGCTGCCGCTGCCTCACGCACGCCGGTGCAGCCGACCTCCCCGATGCCCGTTTCCGCTGCCCGACACGGCACGTCGTCCGTGCGTGCGGGCGTTGCGCAGCGGACGTCTGGAGCGCTTGGCGGATGACGCGCCGATGCGTGCCCGTGCCTGTGTGCCGCGTGCTGCGGCCGCCCCTGCCTTCGAGCGGCGCCCCTGTGAGGGCGCCCGCGTGTTTGACCCTGTCCTGTAGCAGCCCTGAAGACCTGAAAGAGGTGAAGACCATGAAACGCCGCCTGATGAATCCCTTGATGAACGTGCGCCTGATCGCGCCGGCCTTGCTGAGCGTGGTGCTGGCCGTGCCGGCCTTTGCGCAGTTGGCGCCGTCGGCGTCCGCCTCCGCTCCCGCGAAGGTCGAGCAGAAGGCCGAGCAGAAGCCCATCACGGTGGAGCTGACGCAGAAGAAGGTGGTCAAGGACGAGCGGGGCCGCGAGAAGCTGGAGGAGGTCGACGGGGTGCGCCCTGGGGACGTGCTCGAGTACCGGGCGGTCTACAGGAACGTGGGCAAGCAGGCGATGAAGGGGGTGGCAGCGAACCTGCCTCTGCCCGAGGGCCTGGAGTACGTGGCGCGCTCGGCACAGCCGGCCCGTGGCGCGCAGTTCGCGCTCAAGGCCGACGGGGCCTACGAGGCGGAGCCCCTGACGCACGTGCTGCGCCTGGACGAGACCACGCTGCCGGTGGGCGCGACGGTGGCGATCCAGGGCAACCGCAATGCCGGCACGCCGGGCAGCCGCTTCGTGGACCTCAAGAAGGGCGAATTCCACAAGGCCAACTTCCCGCTGCAGGGCTGCGGCAACGAGGCCACCCAGAAGGACGTGCAGGCGCGCCGCGCGGCCGCCGCCAAGAACCTCGACGCGGAGCTGGCCGGGCAACTGCGCAACCGGCTGGATCCCAAGGGCCAGGTGGTGGTGGCCAGCGACACGCGCGGCATGCCGGCCGCGGGCCAGATCAACGGCAGCGGCGGCGGCGCGGGCGCCTCGCTCACGGCCACCACGGGCCCGCTGATCGCGCTGCCCGGGGCGCCGCAGCGTGCGGCCGGGGCGGGTGCGGCCGGTGGCGGTGTAGGCGGGGGTGGCAACTTCCTGGACGGCACCGGCAGCGTGGGCGGCACCGGCACGCTGGCGGCCGCGCAGCAGGTCAAGTCGCTGCCGGCCACGGGCCAGGTCCCCAGCGCTGGCGTCGGCGTCGGCAGCCAGGCCGCCGGCCAGCCCGGCAGCGTCACCGCGGGCCTGGTGCCCCAGCCGGTGGCACCGAGCAGCATCGAGCTGGAGAAACTCCTGCCCGAGCTGGACAACAAGCCCGGCTTCGTGGAGCTGCGCGACGGCGACACCCTGCCCGGGCAGGCCATCAACGTGCGCGTGAAGGGCCCCGCGGGCGCCGTGCTGCAACTGAGCGTCAACGGCGAGGCCATCGACGGCCGCCGCGTCGGCAAGAAGGCCACCTTGCCCAAGACCGGGACCAGCGCTTGGGAGTACATCGGCGTGGCCTTCAAGCCCGGCATGAACCGCCTGCGCCTGCAGGTGATGGACGAGATGGGCAACGCCCGCGGCGAGCCGGTGGAGATCGGCGTGACGGCCCCCGACAAGCTGGGCCTCGTGCGCATCGTGGTGCCCACCGACGCGCGTGCCGACGCGCGCACCCCCGTGCCCGTGCAGATCGTGCTGACCGACGCGGCCGGCGTGCCCGTCACCGCGCGCACCCAGATCACGCTGGAGAGCGACGCCGGCCGCTGGCAGGAGGAGGACCTCAACGACAAGGAGCCCGGCCTGCAGGCCTTCATCGAAGGCGGGCGCGCGACCTATCACCTGATCCCGCCGGGCACCCCGGGGGACGTGCGCGTGCGCGTCACCGTCAACGCCATCGTGCAGGAGGCGCGCCTGGCCCTGCTGCCGGACCTGCGCCCCATGATCGCCGTGGGCATCGTGGAGGGCACGCTGGACCTGACCAAGCGCGGCAAGCTGGGCATCGACCAGCTGCCCGCAGGCGCCGCCTTCGAGCAGGAGCTGTCCTCATTGGGCAGCAACGGCGATAGCGGCAACAGCCGCGCCGGGGGCCGCGCCGCGTTCTTCCTGAAGGGCGCCATCAAGGGCGAGTACCTGCTCACGGCCTCTCTGGACACGGCCAAGTCCAGCGCCGACCGCATGTTCCGCGACATCCGTCCGGACGAGTTCTACCCCGTCTATGGCGACGCCTCCGAGCGCGGCTACGACGCGCAGAGCTCGCAGAAGCTCTACGTGCGCATCGACAAGAACCGCTCGTACCTGCTGTACGGCGACTTCCAGACCGCCAGCAGCACCGAGGTGCGCAAGCTCAGCCAGACCAGCCGCACGCTCACCGGCATGAAGGGCGTGTACGACGAGGGCGGCATGCGCGTGACCGCCTACGGCTCGCGCACCTCGCAGACCCAGCAGATCGAGGAATTCGCAGGCAAGGGCATCTCCGGCCCGTACTACCTCGCCGGCAACCTGGGCGACATGGTGGAGAACAGCGAAACGGTGGAGATCGTCTCGCGCGACCGCAACCAGGCCAACGTGATCCTGAAGGCGACCACGCTCACGCGCTTCGTGGACTACACGCTGGAGCCGAGCACGCGCCGGCTGATGTTCGTGAGCCCGGTCTCGGCGGTGGATGCGGACCTGAACCCGCAGTCCGTGCGCGTGACGTATGAAGTGGACGCGGGCGGCCCCAAGTACACCGTGGCAGGCGTGGATGCGCAGTTCAAACTGGGCGAGCGCGTGCAGGCCGGCGTGGTGGCCCATGTGGACGACGACCCCAAGAACCCGCGCCGCCTGGCCGCCGTGACGGGCCTGGCCCGCCTGGGCGAGAACACCAGCATGGCCACCGAGGCCGTGCGCACGCACAGCGACGACAAGGGCTCCGGCTCGGCCAGCCGCATCGAGCTGCGCCACCAGACGGAGAACCTGGGCGTCTCCGCGCAGGTCGCGCGCGCCTCCAGCAGCTTCGACAACCCCGCGGCCGGCTTCGGCGCGGGCAACACCGAGGCCAGCGTGCGCGCCGAGTACCGCATCGACTCCACCATGGCCGCGCGCGCCGAGGCGCTGTACAGCAAGAGCGAGGGCACCAGTGCCAGCCTGACCACTGGCAGCGACGGCACGAGCCTGAGCACCGCCACCGCGGCCACGCCGGCCGCGCGCGGGCAGAGCGTGTCGCTGCTCAAGCGCTTCAACGACTACTTCAGCGCCGAGGTGGGCCTGCGCCATGGGGCCACGGCCAACAGCAGCTCGGCCTCGATGTTCAGCTACGACCAGGTCTCCAGCTACAGCGGCGCAGCAGGTTCCTCGGTGACGGCCCTGGGCAGTGCGGCCAACAGCAGCAGCTCCCTGGCGAGCGACCAGAACAGCCTGACCACCGTGCGCGCGCGCCTGACGGCCACGCTGCCCGGCGCCCCGCAGGCGCAGGTCTTTGTGGAGGGCGAGCAGGACACCAAGGACAGCGGCCGCCACATGGCCGCCGTCGGCGGCAACTACGCCATCACCAGCAAGACCCGCATCTACGGCCGCTACGAGCTCAGCTCCAGCCTCTACGAGGACACGGACAGCACCACCAGCAGCACCAGCCGCAACGTGGGCATCCTGGGCGTGGAGAGCGCCTACATGGAGGGCGGGCGCGTGTACAACGAGTACCGCCTGGCCGATGCGGACAGCAGCCGCACCGCGCAGATCGCCAACGGCATCCGCAACACCGTCAAGCTCGGCGAGCACTGGCAGCTGACCGGCGGCATCGAGCGCACCCGCGCCCTGGGCACCGTCTCCAGCACCAGCCTGGCCTCGGGCCTGGGCAGCTCCACCGCCGTGACCAGCGGCGTGGAGTACACCCACGGCGCCTTCCGCGCGAGCGGCATCCTGGAGAAGCGCACCGGCTCGGACGCCGACACGGTGCTCAATAGCCTGGGCGTGGGCTACCGGCTGAACGACGAGTGGACGCTGCTGGCACGCAGCATCTACAACAGCAGCAAGGGCGTGGGCGACCAGCAGGGCAACGAGCGCACCCAGTCGCGCCAGCAGCTGGGCGCGGCCTACCGCCCGAAGGACGACGACCGCTTCAATGCGCTGGCCCGCTACGAGCACCGCAGCGAGACCATCCGCGGGGACACGGCCACGGCCGGCAGCATCAGCGGCAACGCCTTTGGCTCCGATGCGAGCCTGCCGGGCAGCTACCGCTCGGACATCGCCTCGGTGCCAGCAGCAGCGTGTAGCCATCGGGCGGCGCCTTCGAGACGTAGTTGACGGCGATGGTGCCTGCGGCGCCCGTGCGGTTGTCGACCACCACGGGCTGACCCAGCCGCGCCGACAGCTTCTCGCCCAGGAAGCGGGCGAGCACGTCGGAGTCGCCGCCGGCGGGATAGCCGACGACCAGCGTGATGGGCCGGGCGGGATAGCCGGCCGTGCCCTGCGCGAAGGCGGTCAGCGGTGCGATGGCCGCGAGCGGGGCGGCAGCGCAGGCCAGCAGGTGCTGGCAGAGGGAGCGGCGGTTCATGGCGATGTGCGGGTTCATGGGCAAAGGGGATGAGGGCGGAGGCGGACGGGCAGGCGCTCAGAAGGCATGGCGCACGCCCACGTTGAAGGCGCGGCTGCCCAGTCCCTGCTCGGTGGCATTGCCCACGCGGTAGAAACCGGTGGCGGCGCCGGCCGGGGCGTTGTTGTGGATGCGTGCGATGGACACGTACAGGGCGGTGCGCCGCGAGAGGTTGTGCACGTAGCCCATGGCCCACTGGTTGGCATCGTTGTTGGCGAGGGTGCGGTCGTCCTTGCGGATGTACGACGCAAGAAACCGGCCGGGTCCGTAGGGCACGGAGACGCCCAGCAGCACGTCGCGCGAATCGCGGTTGAGCACCCCGAACACCGACGAGCCCTTGTTGATCGCGTAGTTGAAGTGCGCGGTGAGCAGGCCGAAGTCGTACTTGGCCGCCAGCAGGCTCATGCTGCCCGGCCTGCCGTTGGCGTCGTTGACGTTGTGATGGCCCAGCTTGACGTACACCGGCCCCGACACGTAGCCGACCGCGGCGCCCCACTCGCGCGAGAGGCTGGCGTCGTTGGTCTTCTCGCCGAAGCCGTAGGCCAGGTCCACGGTGAAGCCCTGGCGGGTCTCCAGCGCATAGCGCACGGTGTTGTCCATGCGGTTGCTGCCGCCGGCGCCGCCGGGGCTGATCAGATTGGCCGAATCGCCGGCCAGCCCGGTGCCGAAGGGGTCGGACTCGGCCTGGAGGAAGGCCACCGGCGTGTACTGCCGGCCCAGCAGCACGCGGCCCCAGTCGCCCTGCAGGCCGACCCAGGACTCCCGGCCGAAGCCGCGGCCGCCCTGGCCCAGGGTGCCGGTGTCGGCATTCAGGCCCATCTCCAGCCGGTAGACGGCAGAGAGCCCGCCGCCGAGATCCTCGGCGCCCCGGAAGCCGAGCCGGGAACCGGCGGAGACCCCGCTGGTCAGCTTGCTGGCCTCGGCGCCGCCCGGCCCGCCGCTTTCGCGCACGAAGCCGAGGTCGACCAGCCCATAGACTGTGACGCTGCTTTGCGCCAGGGAGGAGGTCGCCGCGCTCGCAAGCGCCAGGGCAACAAGACAGGGGAGGGGACGTGCAGAGGTCATGGGACGGAAGGACAGGGATGCGAAGCGGCAAATGGGACGGATGAACCGATGCGTTTTTCATGTGGCGCTTCGGATTTCATGAAATCTACAAGTTTCATGAAATATTGCCGTTCGTATAATGGCGTATTTACTTCATGGAGGCATCCGTGTTAAACGAACCTGTGCCCGACGCCTCCGGCTCGCGGACGGAGCGCGCCTACGAGCGGCTGCGCCAGGAGATCCTGCGTGGCGAGCTGGCACCCAACGAGCGGCTGCGCGCCGCCGACCTGGACAAGCGCTTCCAGCTCGGCCTGACACCCATCCGCGAGGCGCTGGCCCGCCTGGGCAGCGAGGGGCTGGTGGCGATCGAGGCGCATCGGGGTGCGCGTGTGGTGGAGTCGTCGCCGGCCGAACTCATCGACCTGACCCGCACGCGCCGCGAGATCGAGCGGCTGTGCCTGGCCGATGCCATCGCCCATGGCGATGCGCGGTGGGAGGCCGGCATCGTGGCCGCATTGCATGTGCTGCACCGCACGCCGCTGCCCGACTTCACCCGCAGCGACGCCATGGCCTCGGAGTGGGAAGTGCACCACCGTGCCTTCCATGCCGCGCTGGTGGGAGCGTGCACCTCGCAATGGCTGCTGCGCTTCTGGAACCAGCTGGCGGACCATTCACAGCGCTACC
The DNA here is from genome assembly GCF_021401245.1 of Pseudacidovorax sp. NFM-22. Classification (GTDB taxonomy): domain Bacteria; phylum Pseudomonadota; class Gammaproteobacteria; order Burkholderiales; family Burkholderiaceae_C; genus Xenophilus. The sequence goes on along the minus strand of NZ_JACBFY010000005.1, from coordinate 576,857 downwards.
GCAAGATCCGGCTGGAGAGTGCCCACCTGCAGGCGCGGGACGTGAATGCCGAGCACCAGGCCATCGTCGATGCGGTGCTCGCGCGCGACGCGGAGACGGCCATCGCGCTGATGGACCGCCACCTGCAGGAGACCGAGAACGCGGTCAGGCAGGCGGGGTCGTCCGCGCCAGACGCCGCCGGGGCGGCACCGGCGCTCAGCGCCCCGCGCGCACGGGCTGGGGCGAAAGCCGCACGCCCCAGCCCTGTTCCACCAGCGCGGGGCTCAGCGCGCTGAGTGCCTCGAACTCGATCTGGCGTGCGGCGGCGATGCCGTCGTAAGGGGTCGAGCCGATGGCCGGGTGGCACATGAGCACATCGCCGTCCTGGCACTGGGCGATCCACGCGTCCAGCGACCGCGCATAGGCCTGCACGTCGCGGTCGAAGCCATAGACGCCCAGCAGGCGATGGCTCAGGGGAATGCCCCGGCGCCGGGCGAGCCGCCGGGCGCCCGGCCCGCCCAGGCGGTGGATGAGCTGCTGCTTGAAGGCGACGGCGCCCGATGCCGGGCCGGGCCGCGTGCCACGCAGCCAGGGCAGTGCACGGCCGTAGCGCTGGTTCAGCAGCTCGGCCAGCGTCTCGCGCACGCCCGGCAGCTGGTGCACATGCCGGTGGCCGTCCACATGGCTGGGTGGCCGGCCCATCGCGTCCTCGAAGCGGTCCAGCTGTTGCCGCAGGAGCGGGCGCCAGTGGTCGGCGCCGCGGGGCATCAGCATGCTGCGTGCCGCGAGGCCCGCCAGGCTGGCCTCGCGGGCGGTGCCGTCCACGTTGGTCAGGTCCAGGTGCAGGCCCACGTCGACGAGGTCGGCCCTACGGGCGCGCAGCCAGGGCGCGTCGGCCGCCCAGGCCTGCCGCAGCACCATGCAACTCGTCGCCGTGACCACGCCCTGGTCGATCAGCGCCAGGATCGCGCGGTCGATGCCCTGGCTCAGGCCGAAGTCATCGGCGCACACGCACAGGCGGCGCAGGAAGACCGGGTGCGGTGGGCTCATGAGGCGCCGGCCCAGGCGGGCAGTGCCCCGGGCGTGCCGTGGCCCGACAGGCAGTCCGGCCCCTCGCCCGCGCGCCCGTCGTGGCGCCAGACCGCGATCTCGGTGTTGAAGGTGACCAGCTTCATGCCCAGCACCCAGGGCGCGGCGAGCTGCGCGTTGGAGGGGCCGATCACCCAGGTGCGGCCCGGGGCGCAGATCCGCGCCGGTTGGGCGTCGACGCCCTGCAGCCACGTGGCCCGGGTCGCGGGCTCGAAGGCGCCGGCGTCGGCCAGTTCCTTGCGCCAGTTGTCGCTGGCCTGGGCCACGGCGGGCCGCCAGTCGGACGCCACCGTGACGGGGCCGGGAAGCTGCCAGTAGAAGGGCAGTTCGTAGAAGTAGTGGTCGAGCATCACCACGCGATCCCCGGGCCGCACGGACTCGCCCGCGGGCAGCTGCAGCCGGGCGTCGGGCGGGGTGCCGTAGTGCCCGGCCGCCGCCACGCCTCCCACGCACAGCAGGGCGGCGAGCGCGCCGGTGGCGCCCAGCGCCCTGGCGCGCCGCGGCGAGCCGGCCAGGGCGCGCTCCAGGCCCAGCGCGACGAGGGCAGCCAGGGGCGGCAGGGCCGGCAGCACGTAGCCCACCAGCTTGGAGCGCGGCAGCGAGAAGAACACCACCACCACGCCCATCCACACCAGCATCAGCAGCGGCAGGCCCTGGGTGCCGCGCGAGGGCGCCGGCGCGGCCTTGCGCCACCACAGCAGCAGCCATGGCGTCCAGGGCAGGCACAGGCCCAGCACCACCGGTGCATAGAACCAGAACGGATGCTCGTTGTTGAAGCCGCTGGCCGCGAAGCGGCGGAAGTGCTGCGTGATGACGAAGTAGTCGAAGAACTCCGGGTAGCGCAGCTGCATGGCGACGAACCACGGTCCGGCGACGAGTGCCATCAGCAGCCAGCCCGGCCACCACACGGCCATGCGCAGCGCCACGCGGGTGCGGCGTGTGAGCAGGGCCCACAGCACGATCACGCCGCCCGGCAGCACCACGCCGATCAGTCCCTTGGCCAGCAGGCCCAGCCCGGCCGAGGCGAATGCCAGCCCCAGGGCGATGCGCCAGGGGCGCTCCTCGTCCAGGCACAGCAGCGCATCCGCGGCGCAGGCGACGGTGGCGGTGATGCAGCCGGCCACCAGCATGTCGAGGTTGGCGAACTGCGCGCCGACGAAGAAGAAGGGGCTGGTGCACAGCGCCAGCGTGGCCCCGCGCGCCAGGCGCAGGTCGGCATGCCGCCGCAGGAAGGTGTAGAGCGATGCGGCCGCCAGCCAGGCGCCCAGCACCGAAGGCAGGCGCGCGGCCCATTCGTGCACGCCGAAGAGCTGCATGGCCCCGGCACCGAGCCAGTAGAACAGCGGCGGCTTGTGGAAGAAGGGCAGGCCGTTGAGCCGCGGCACCAGCCAATCCCCGGACTCCAGCATGGCGCGCGCCACGCCGGCATAGCGGCCCTCGTCGGGGGCGGTCAGCGGGCGCAGGCCGGCCGTCCAGGCCAGCCACACGCCGACCATCAGCAGGAAGGCGGCATGCCCCTTCCACCACGACGACGTGCCGCGCGCCTGCGCGGCGGCGCTCACGGCGTGCGCTCCGCGAGGCCGTGGCCGTGTTCCTCGCGCACGAGGAACAGCGGCCGGGCCTTGACCTCCTCGAAGATGCGGCCCACGTACTCGCCCACGATGCCCACCGACACCAGCTGGATGCCCATGAAGAACATGAGGCTCACGACGATGGTGGACCAGCCCGGCACATCGCTGCCCGAGATGAAGTGGCTCAACACCAGGAAGACGCCATAGCCCAGCGCCGGCACGGCCAGCAGCAGCCCGATCACGCTGATCAGCCGCAGCGGCCAGGTGGTGAAGGAGGTGATGCCGTCCAGCGCCAGGTTCAGCAGTCGCAGCGCGCCGAAGCGGCTCTGGCCTTCGGCCCGCGGGGCCGGCGTGTAGGGCAGCGCCACGGTCTTGAAGCCCACCCAGGCGTACAGGCCCTTCATGAAGCGGTTGCGCTCGGGCAGCGCCAGCAGGGCATCCACCACCTTGCGGTCCATCAGCCGGAAGTCGCCCGCGTCCTCGGGCAGCGGCGTGCGGCTGGAGATGTTCACCGCCCGGTAGAAGAGCCGCGTGCCCACGCGCTTGAGGGCGCCTTCGTCGGCCCGGTTCTCGCGCACCGCGTAGACCACTTCGGCGCCGCTGCGCCACTGCTCGACCATCTTGCCGATGAGCTGCGGCGAATGCTGCAGGTCGCCATCGAGCAGCACCACGGCATCGCCGCGCGCGGCCTTGAGTCCGGCGCTCAGCGCGGCCTCCTTGCCGAAGTTGCGCGACAGCCGCACCAGCCGGAAGCCCGCCAGCTGGCACCAGGTGCGCGCCACGTCGGAGGTGTCGTCGCTGCTGCCGTCGTCCACCACGATGACTTCCCAGCGCAGGCCGATGCCCTGCAGCAGCTGCTCCAGCAGGGGCAGCAGCAGGCGCAGGTTGGCCGCCTCGTTGAAGCAGGGGATGACGCACGACAGTGCCGCCGCGGCGAGCTGCACGGGGGGCTGGGCGACGACCTCGTCGGTCTCGACGACCTTCAGGCGCGCGGTGGGGGCATGCACGGCGGCATTCATGGCAGCGGTTTCTCTCGATGCGAAGGGGCGATGGCCGGGGGCGTGAGCGGCGGCGCGACCGGTTGGGCGCCCAGGCGTATCCGGAGTTGCCACTGCAGAGCCAGGAAGCCGGTCAGCAGCGCCGCAGCGAGCCCCAGTCCTGCCACAACGTCCAGCGGGAAGTGCACGCCGACATGGATGCGGGCCCAGCCCGTGGCAAGCGCCAGGACCATGGCCGCCAGGCCATACCAGCGCAGCGGCCGGCGCACCAGCAGGCCGAAGGCGACCAGGCCCATCACGGTGGCATGGGTGCTCGGCAGGCCGTCGCTGCCACCATGGGGGAGATGGCTGGGTGTCAGGCCCAGCATGAAGGGGCGGGGATAGCCCAGCGTGCTGGCCAGCGCATGGGCCACCAGGGAGGCGATCGCCGCCATGCACAGCAGCGCGAGCAGGTAGCCACGTTCGTCGCGGTGGCGCAGGCCGGCGCCGAGCATGACGGCCGCGCTGAGCCAGGGACCGAAGCGCGCGAGTGCGCTGGCGATGGACAGCAGCCAGGGCGTGGGCGAACTGCCGGCCGTCATCGCGAGGAAGAGGGCCATGTCGGGGCGGGTCATCGCGCGACCCCGCAGCCGCATGCGCCGACGCGCCGCCCGTCACGGCGCATGCGCGTGAACGCGGGATGAACGGGCGCCGGAGAAGGGTCGGTCAGCATGGCGGCGGATGCTAGGAGTCCGCCGTGAATCCTTCCTGACCGTGCGTTTCAGACGCCGTTCAGGCTGGCCGGCGCGGGCCGGCCGCCGCGCTCACTCTTCCTTCATGCCGGTGGCCTTGACCACCGCGCCCAGGCGGGCCCGCTCCTCGTCGACGAACTTGACGAAGCTGGCGCGCGTGCCGCCGATGGGCTCGATGCCCATGCCCTTGAGGCGTTGCACGGTGGCCGGGTCCTTCATGGCCTTGTCCACGGCCTCGGCCATCTTGTCGAGGATGGCCGGCGGCGTGCCGGCCGGCGCATGCACGCCCGCCCAGTGGGCGATGCGGATGTCCTTGAAGCCCAGTTCCACGGCCGTGGGCAGCTCGGGGTAGGCCGAGATGCGCTGCGTCCAGGTGGTCGCCAGGGCCTTGAGCTTGCCGGCCTTGACGTAGGGCAGCACCACGATGCTGGCCTCCGACGTGGCATCGACCTGGCCACTGAGCACGGCGGTGATCGACTCGGAGCCGCTCTTGTAAGGCACCACGTCGAGCTTGGCACCGTAGTTCTTCTCCAGCAGGCCTTCGACGAAGTGCGGCGTGCTGCCCGTGCCGGCGGTGGCGAAGTGCAGGCCCTGGCCCTGCTTGGACTTGTTCACGAAGTCGGTCAGGTCCTTGTAGGGCGAGTTGGCCGGCGCCACGATCACCGAGGGTGCCAGGCCGATCATGGCCACGGGCACCAGGTCGCTGTCCTTGTAGGGCACCTTGCGGATCATGCTGTTGGAGACCACGCCCGCAGCGCTGATCAGGAAGGTGTAGCCGTCGGGCGCGCTCTTGGCGACCACGTCGGTGCCCAGCACGGCCCCGGCACCGGGCTTGTTGTCCACCACCACCGGCTGGCCCAGCGCCTTGGAGACGCCGTCGGCCGCCGCGCGGCCCATCAGGTCGTTGGCGCCGCCAGCCGAGAAGGGCACGACGAAGTGGATCGGCTTGGTGGGCCATTGCTGCGCCGAGGCGCCGGCGGCCAGCAGGCCGGTGGAAAGGGCGACGAGCAGCGCACGGCGGCGCGAAGGGGCGAGAGTCATGGCGAGGGTCCTGTCTGTCTAGGTGTTGGAATGCTTCAGGAACCGGCCGGAGGCCGGGCCGGGATCATGCCACCCGGCCCACGCCCTGCCATGAGGGGAGACCGCAGCACAAGGCGCCCTGGCCTGTGCCCGCAGGTGCTCAGCTTTCTACCCAGGTCAGCACTTCGTCCAGGCCCGCGCGCGTGGTGCGGAAGCCGTTGGCCGGATGCGTGTCGTCCGCAAAGCCGAAGGAGATTCCGCAGACCACGCGCCGGTCGGCCGCCAGGCCCAGTTGTTCGCGCAGCACGTCCGCGCGCGAAGCCAGCGCCGCCTGAGGCACGGTGGCCACGCCCAGGCTGGTGGCGGCCAGCATGAAGTTGGAGACGAAGGCGCCGCAGTCCACCGCGCCGTACACGCCCAGTGCCTCGTCGCTGGTGACGATGGCCACGTGCGGCGCGCCGAAGAAGCGGAAGTTCTCCAGCGCCTGCCGGGCCGAGGCCTCGCGGTCGCCCTTGGCGACGCCCACGGCGTCGTACAGCGCGAGACCGCATTCGCGCCGGCGCGCCTGGTAGACGCCGTGGTATTCGCGCGGCCAGGGGAAGTCGGGCTGGGGCGGCTGGGCCTGCGCCGCGAGCAGCGCCTCGCGCAGGCGCTCGGTGCCCGCGCCGCGGGTGACCACCACCTGCCACGGCTGGGCGTTACACCACGAGGCGGTGCGCTGCGACAGTTGGACGATGCGCTCGATGGTGGCGCGGGGCACCTCCTGCGGCAGGAAGCCGCGGCAGCTGTAGCGTTGGTCGAGCAGGGCCTGGAGCGCCAGGGCGGGCTCGGCGGGGGCGGGCGCAGGCTCGCCACGAGTGGAGGCTGGGTCGATGGGCATGGAGAGATGTTGCAGTGAAGGGGCAGGGTTCGGTGGCTACCGCTCGCACAGCCGCCAGTGCAGCAGCGAGAACGCGGGTTGCGTGTCGCGATGGTGCGCGAAAACGCCCTGCACCGCAGCACCGATGGCGACATCCTGCATCGGGTCACCCAGCAGGTTGCCCACCATGCGCACGCCGCCAGCGTGTGGCAGCGCGACCAGCGCCACGCGATAGGGGCGGTGCCCGCGCAGGGCCGCATGGGCCGGATGCCACACCCGCGTCCAGCTGTGGATGACGCCCTGCGGCGGCACCTCGGTCCACGCCGGGTCGAAGGCATGGCAGTGGTGGCAGATCCATTCGGGGCCGAACTGCCAGGTGCCGCAGTGCGTGCAGCGCTGCACGCGCAGCCGCTCCTCGCACAGGCCCTGCCAGTACGGGGCCGAGAGGCCGTCAGGCTCCGACACGGGAATCGGCAGGCCGGCGGGCAGCGGCGGGATCGAGGTCTCGCTCACAGCGTGGCCTCCGATCCCAGCAGAAGGTTGCTCACCGGCGACACCATGGGCGCGCCGATGACCAGTGCGGCGTCGCGCCGCGGTGCCTGGCTGGTGGAGGTGCCGCGCACCTGGCGTACGGCCTCCAGCACCAGTTCGAGGCCGTGCATGTAGCACTCGGCCAGGTTGCCGCCGCTGGTGTTCAGGGGCAGCCGGCCGTGGGGGCTGACGAGGTTGTCGAGGATGAGGAAGTCGTTGGCCTCCTCGGGCCGGAAGAAGCCGTGCTCCGCCAGCGCCATGACCACGCCGCCGGTGAAGTTCTCGTAGCTCTGCACCGAGCCCACGTCCGAGGGTCCCAGGCCGGCCATGCGCCACAGGTCTTCGGCGACGGCGGCGTAGCCGGCGCTGCCGTAATCGGGCGCGTTGTGGGCCGTGGCGGCGGCGCGGTGCGGTGCGCCGGCCGCGGCGCCGAGCAGGTAGACCGGCTCGGCCGCGAAATCGCGTGCGCGCTCTGCCGCGACCAGCACCAGCGCCGCCGCCCCGTCGTTCTCCATGCAGCAGTCGAAGAGATGGAAGGGCTCGGTGATCCAGCGCGAGGCGTCGTACCGGGCGGCGTCGAGCGGCCGCCCGTGCATCAGCGCGCGCGGATTGGCCTGCGCATGGTGGTAGCAGGCCAGGGCGATGGCGCGCAGCGCCGCCTGCTGCACGCCGTGCTCGTGCATGAAGCGTTGCACCCGCATGGCGAAGCGCTGCGGCGGGGCCAGCACGCCGTAGGGCATCAGGTAGGCCTTCTCGCCCGAGATGGTCGACACACCCGACACCTGGCCGAAGCGCCCGTGCTCGCCCTGGGCCAGGGCCCGGAAGACCACCACGCAGTCCGCCATGCCGGCCGCGATGGCGGCGGCGGCATTGGCCACCGCGGCGCAGCAGCCGCCACCGCCGCCGCCCCACTGCATCGTGGCCGAGCGCAGGCGGTGGATGCCCAGGGCCGTCGCCAGCCGCGAGGCGTCGTTGCGGTCGTCGCCATACGAGGCGAAGCCGTCGATCTCCCGCGGGTCCAGGCCGGCGTCCTGGCATGCGGCCAGGATGGCCTTGAGGGCCAGCTTGAATTCGGGGTCGGGCGACTGGCCATGGCGCCAGTAACCGCCCTCGCCGATGCCGATGACCGCCACCTGCCCGCGCAGCGTGCGGGCGGCGCGCGCCGCAACGGTGGCGCCGGCCCGGCGCGTGTGCGCTGGCATGGGGGTGCCGCTCACATCTGGATGTTGGCCTTGCGCACCACCGGGCCCCACTGCGCCGCCTCCTTGCGGATCAGTTGCTCCAGCTGCTCGGGCGTGCTGCTGCGCGCCTCCACCTTGCGATCGGCGAAGAGGCGCCGCACCTCGGGCCGTTCCACCGCCGCGCGCACGGCCGCGTTCAGCCGCGCCGCCACGTCGTCGGGAATGTTCCGTGGGGCCAGTACCCCGAACCAGGCCACGCTCTCGAAGCCGGGAACGACCTCGGCGATGGGCGGCAGCTCGGGCACCGCCTCGCTGCGCTGCGTGGTGCCCACGGCCAGGTAGCGCACGCGGCCGGAGGCCAGCAGCGTGGCGCCATCCAGGCCCGTGACGAAGGCTGCCTGGATCTGCCCACCGACGAAGGCGGTGGTCATGGGCGCGCCGCCGTTGTAGGGAACGTGCTGCATCTGCGTGCCGGCCAGCTCGTTGAAGTAGGCGCCGGTGAGGTGCGACAGCGATCCGTTGCCCACCGAGCCGAAGTTGAGCGCCGGGCCCTCCTTGCGCGCGTAGGCGATGAAGTCCTTCAGCGTGCGCGCCGGGCTGTCGGTGGGTACGGCCAGGATCATGGGCGTGATCGCCACGGTGGAGATCGGCCGCAGGTCCTTGAGCTCGTCATAGGGCACCTTGCGCATGAGCGAGACGATCGCATTGGGACCGCTGTTGCCGAACACCAGCGTGTAGCCGTCCGGCGCTGCCTTGGCGACGCTGTCCACGCCGATGGTGCCGCCGGCGCCGGGCTTGTTGTCGACGATCACCGGCTGGCCCAGGAACTCGCTCATCGGCTGCTGGATGGCCCGCGCCAGCTGGTCGGTGCTGCCCCCGGCGGCATAGGGCACGACGATGCGGATCGGCTTGCTGGGATAGGACTGCGCGAAGGCCGCGCCGACGGCGAGCAGGCTGATGGCGGCGAGCGCTGCGCGGCGGTTGAAACGGTTGAAGGGGGCAAGGGTCATGGGGCGTCTCCGGAATGTTCTTGGGATGAAGGGGCCGGCGCGGCATCGGCCAGCCGGTCGGTCCAGTAGCGTCGGGCGCGCTGCATGTGGCGCAGGATCAGGGCCTGGGCCTCGGGTGCGCTGCGCGCGCGCAGGTGGGTCAGCATCTGGCGGTGGTCCTGCTCCGAGGCCTGGCCCTGCGCCAGGTTATGGAACAGGGCCTCGCGCCGCAATGCGGTGAAACGGTAGAAGGCGTTGAGCACGCGCACCAGCACCGAGTTGTGCGTGGCCTCGACCAGGGCGAGATGGAACTCGCTGTCGGCCTCGGCGATGTTGCCGCCACCCGCCAGGATTGCGCGGGTGCGGGCCAGGATGCCTTCCATGCGCTGCAGGTCGTCCTCGGTGCGGCGCTTGCAGGCCAGGCCGGCGGCCAGCAGTTCGAGATGGGCGCGCACCTCCATCGTCTCGGCCACCTCGGTGGGCGTGGGGGTGGCGCCCATGTCGGCCAGCATCACCAGCGCCTCGAAGCTGCTGTCGCGGCCCATGTGGCGCAGGTAGACGCCCGAGTTGGGGCGGCAGTCCACCACCCGCAGCGTGCCGAGGATGGCCAGGGCCTCGCGCACCGCATTGCGCCCCACGGCCAGGCTCTCCGCCAGGTCGCGTTCCGAAGGCAGGCGGTCGCCCGGCTGCAGCCTGCGCTCGCGCAGATAGGCCAGCACGCCGGAGATCACCGTTCCGATCTGGCCGCCGCCGTCGCGCGGGCGCGCGGGCGCCTGGGCGCCACGCGCGTGCATGGGCTCGATGGCGGTGCGCGGGTCGGGCATGAGGACGGCTCAGGGCGTGTAGCCGAAGTCCTTGCCCAGTTCGGCACGCATGTGATCGCCGCCGAGCGTCATCCAGTCGCCGCCGGCGGGAATGGTGATGGACACGGCGCGCTTCATGAACAGCCCGGGCTCTGCTGCCGACACCGGCGGCGTGCCGGCCTTCAGCTGGCGCACGCCCTCCAGCAGCACGCGCCGGGTGCGCGCGATGCCGCTGTCGCTGGTGCCCAGGTGCTCCTGGCTGCGGTCGTAGATGGGCTGCACGCCCGATTGGCAGGCCGCGTCCTGGATCCACAGGCCGGGCATGCCCGCGTTGTATTTGCTGACCTGCTGCGCGTAGTCGAAGTGGTAGGCATTGCCGCGGTTGAAGCGGCTCCAGTACGTGTGATACGGCTCGGTCACCGGCCGCTTCTCGTAGGCGCCCTCGGAGTGATGGCCGGTCTCGCGGCCGGCGTGCCCGTTCTTGAAGACCTGGCGCGTCTTTTCGTAGAAGGGCTGGGCCGGCGTGTACGAGAACATCACGCACAGCGTGTGTTCGTCGTCGATGGGCACCCAGGCATGGCCGCTGAGGTCGGGGAACTGGGCCTGCGGCGGCACCAGCGTCCAGAACGGCAGCATGAACTGGTTGACGCGCACGTAGTTCTGGCCGTCCGGCGTCTTGCGGCGCGCGGCGATGCTCACGCCGGCATCGTGTTGCACGCATTCGAAGGTCGGCGTGAGGTCGGCGCCCTGCTTCCACTGGTTGATGGTGCCGCCGACATCGACGCGGCCATGCAGGATGGCGGCATGGGCCGAGTCGATCTCGCCTTCGAGGGCCTGCAGCCAGTTGCACTCCTGGACGCGCATGGAGATGGCCACCTGCGTTTCGGGCACCAGGTTCCATTCCACGGCGGGCAGCTCGGGCGGGTTCTCCTGGTCGGGGCCCATGTAGGCCCACAGCATGCCGTTGCGCTCGCGCACCGCATAGGCGGTCACGCGCATGCGCTTGCACATCGGGCTGCCGGCCGGCTCGACGGGGATGTCGAGGCAGCGGCCGTCCACGCCGAACTTCCAGCCGTGATAGACGCAGCGCAGTCCGTCGGCCTCGTTGCGGCCGAAGACCAGGGGCGCGCCGCGGTGCGGGCAGGCCTGGGCCACCAGGCCCACGCGGCCGCTGCTGTCGCGGAAGGCGACGAGCTCCTCGCCGAGCAGCCGCACGCGGTACGGCTGGCCGTCGGGCGCGACGTCCGAGGACTTGAGGAAGGGAATCCAATACAGCCGCATGAACTGGCCCATGGGCGTCTGGGGGCCGACATGGACGAGGGTTTCGTTGTCTTCTCGGGAGAGCATGGAGTTCGTGGGGCCGGGTGGGTCGGCCGGAGTAGATTGGTTGAGCCAAATTGGTAGAACCAATTCTATGAAACTCGTTCGGCACGTCAAGCGCCTCGGCACGAGGCGCGCAAAAGGAGCGCGGACCGGCACCTTGTGCGCGCCCCGGCCTCAGCTGCCACCGCGGCCCGCTGCGCTGGCATGGCGTGCGATGCGGTAGGCCTGGGCCATGCCAGGCCCCAGCGTCGTGCCGGGGCCGGGATAGTGGCCCTGCATCGGCGAGGCTGCATCGTTGCCGCAGGCATAGAGCCCGCCGATGGGGCGACCGTGCGCGTCGAGCACGCAGCCCTGGGCGTCGGTGGCCAGCCCGGCGCTCGATGCCGCATCCCCGGGCCATACCGCCATGGCGGCATACGGTCCCGGCCCTACCGGTCCGACACAGGGATTGGGGGCGTGTGCCGGATCGCCGTTGAAGCGGTCGAACACCGAGGCACCCTTGTGGAAATCCGGGTCCTCGCCGAGCCGGGCCCAGTGGTCGTGGCGCTGTACGGTGTCGGCCAGGGTGGCGGCCGGCAGGCCCAGCGTTTGCGCCAGCGCATCGAGCGTCGGCGCGACCACCAGCATTCGACGCGCCACCCAGGGCCGCAGGTCGCGCGTGCCGGGCGCGATGGCGCCCAGCCCGTGGCGCCGGATGAAGGCGGTGCTGCACACCAGCTGGGCGGGCACCGCGTCCGCACGCACCATGCCTTCGACGAAATGGTGGTACGACGCCGCCTCGTCCACGAAGCGGCGGCCCCGGCCGTCCACGGCGATCAGACCGGGCTTGGCCCGGTCCAGGAACAAGTGCGGAAAGAGGCCGGTCGAGCCGTCCTTGCGGTGCACCACCGACACCGGCTGCCAGAGGAATGGCCGCTCCAGGCCCGTCAGCGCCGCCCCGGCTGCGCGACCCGCACCCAGGCCGTCGCCGCGCACCGCCTCGGCCGCGAGCGCGAGCATGGTCGGCCCCTGCGGCGCAAGAAGATGCCGCAGCGCCGCGTCATGGCCCACGCCGCCCGTGGCCAGCACGACGCCCCGGCGTGCACGCATCACCCGCGTCTGGCCATGTGCGTCCACCCGTGCGCCCACCACGCGCCCGCCTTCCATCTCGAGCCCGCGCAGCCGGGTGCCGAAGTGCAGCTGCACACCCGCCGTGCGCAGGCTGTGCAGCAGTCGGCCCACGAGAGCATTGCCCATCACCCACCGGGCCCCGCGCGGATGCCGGATGCGCTCGCGGGCGTGGCGCAGCACCAGCCGCGCGCTGTGGATGAAGGCCCGCCATGAGCGATAGCGGCCGACCAGGGCGGCGATGTCTGCCTTGCCGAGCATCATGCCCCCCAGCACCATGAACTCGGCCAGGGGTGGGCGCACGCGTCCGAAGTCGGCGCCCAGCAGCCGTCCATCGAAGGGCAGGGGAGAGACGGCCCGGCCCCGGACGGCCGCGCCGGGCAGATGCGGAAGGTAGTCCGGATGCATGCCGGCACTCGCGAACCTCACGGCCGTGCGCGCTTCGAGGTAGCGCAGCATGGCGGGTCCGCTGCCCAGAAAGGCCTCGCGTCGGCCGTCGTGGTCGGGCTCGCCGATCAATGCATCGAGGTAGGTGCGTGCGGCGTCCACCGTGTCCCCATGGCCCGCGGCGACGCCCTGCGGATTGCCCGGAATCCACAGCGTGCCGGCGGAAGTGGCGGTGGTGCCGCCCACCTGCTGCGTGGCTTCGCACAGCACCACGCGCAGTCCCTCCAGCGCGGCGACGAGCGCGGCCGTCATGCCTGCGGCGCCGGCGCCGATCACCAGCAGGTCCGCTTCCGTCTCAGGGATGTCCAGGGTCATTTACCGATTGCCTCCCGGTGTGCTTGTGCAAGAATGGTAGAACCATACACATTTTCGAGGACGGACAGTGTTCGATCAAGCAAGAATCAACGCCTTGCCCGAGCAGCCGGTGCCCCCAGCGCGCACGCCGCAGGCGCTCCAGGGCATCCGGGTGGTGGACTTCACGCACTTCGTGGCCGGGCCGCTGGCCACCATGACGCTGGCCGACTTCGGTGCCGACGTCATCAAGATCGAGGCGCCGGTCAAGGGGGAGGACTTTCGCTACTACCCGCCGATGGACCCGGAGCTGCCCGCGCAGGGCGCGCCCTACATCTGGACCAACCGCAACAAGCGCAGCATCGGCGTGGACCTCAAGTCCGAAGCGGGCCGCGAGGTGGTGCGCGCCCTCATCGAGACCGCCGACGTGGTGGTGGAGAACTTCTCCACCGGCGTGATGGAGCGCTTCGGCTTCGACTACGACAGCTGCGCGCGGCTGAACCCGAAGCTCATCTACTGCTCGGTGTCCGCCTATGGCCGCACGGGGCCGCATGCAGACCGGCTGGGCTTCGATCCCATCGCGCAGGCCGAAAGCGGCTTCATCTCGATGAATGGCTACGCCGACCGCCAGGGCGTGCGCAGCGGCGCGGCGGTGATGGACGTGGCCACCGCCATGTCCGCCACCAATGCGATCCTGCTGGCGCTGATGGCGCGCACCCGCGACGGCCAGGGTCAGTTCGTGGAGGTGGCGCTGTTCGACACGGCAGTGCTGATGACCGGCTTCGGCGCCATGCAGCACCTGACCACCGGCTACGAGCCGCAGCGCAACGGCAACACCAGCCCGGACACCTGCCCATCGGGCGTCTTCCAGTGCCAGGACATGCCCTTCTACATCAACTGCGGCAACGATGGCATCTTCGTGCGCCTGTTCGAGCAGGTGCTGGAGCGGCCGGACATCGCGCACGACCCCGTGCTGTCCAAGCGCGCCAACCGCCTGCAGCAGCGCGACTACCTGTTCGACATCATGCAGGCCGAGTTCGGCAAGCATCCCTGGCGCCACTGGCAGCCGCGGCTGCGCGCGGCGGGCGTGCCATCGGGCGAAGTGCGCACGCTGGCGCAGGCCCTGGCCTCGGAGGAGGCACGCGACCGCCAGCTGGTCACGCGCATCCCGCATCCAGTCAAGGGATGGGTGCCCAATGTGGCGACGCCGCTTCGGCTGTCGCGCACGCCGGCCGTGGTGGAGCGGGCGGCACCGGCCGTGGGGGCGGACACCGAGGCCGTGCTGGCGGACGCGCTGGGCCTGGACGAGGAGCGCATCGAGGCGCTGCGCGCGGCCGGCGCCTTCGGCGCACCTGCTTTGGTGGCCCAGCCATGAACGCCCCGGTCCACGCCCGAGCGCGAATCCCGGGGCGCCCTGCGCGGAGGGCCGTCCCGTGAGCCGCGCCGTCGCCATCGTCGGCGCGAGCGCCATTCCGGTCGGCCGCCACCAGACGGCCGACGACGCCGCCCTGCAGACGCTCGAGCACGAGATCATGACCCGCCTGGTGGTCGAGGCCGTGCGCGATGCCGGCGTCGACAAGCAGGACATCCAGAGCCTGGTCTTCACGCTGCCGCGGCCCTACACGCGGCAGAAATACTTCCACACCTTCCTGATGGGGCAACTGCGCCTGGCCTGTCGTGGCAATGTGATGGAGGTGATGGGCAACGGCATGACCGCCGCCCTGGCCTTCGACCAGGCCTGCAACGACATCCTGCTGGGCCGGGCCAATGTGGCGCTGGCCCTGGGCATCAACATGGAAAGCGCGGTGTCCGCCACCGAGCACATGATGAGCAGCATGCGCACCACCGGCGACGTGGACTTCCACACCTCGGCCGGCTTCACGCCCATTGCCTGGTACGCCATGGACGCCATGCGCTACATGCACGAGCACGGCGCGACGCGCGAGCAGATCGCGGCGGTGGCGGTGAAGAACCGGCACCATGCCTCGCTCAACCCGCTGGCCCAGTTCCGCAAGCCGATCACGCTGGAGGAGGTGGTGGCCCAGCGCCCCATCGTCGAGCCGCTGGGGCTGTACGAGGTGCCGCCGCGTGGCGATGGTGCCGCCTGCCTGGTGCTGGCCAGCGAAGAAGTGGCCAAGTCGCTCGGCCGGCCCTACGTGCTCGTGCGCGGCCGCGGCTTCTGCCACGACGGCTCGCACCAGATCAGCGACGTGCCCAACGACATGATCGTCTTCACGGCGGCGCGCCAGGCCGCACAGGACGCCTACCGGCAGGCGGGCATCGGCCCGGAGCAGCTCGACCTGGCCGAACTCTATGCCCCCTGCACCATCGTGGAGGTGCTGGTGAGCGAGGCCATCGGCCTGCTGCCGCGCGGCCAGGGTGCGCGGGCCGCGGCCGAAGGCCAGACCCGGCTGGGCGGGCGCATTCCGATCTCGACTTCGGGCGGCCTCACCTCCCGTGGCCATCCGGCCTACGTGACCTCGCTCTACAACTATGTGGAACTCGCCGAGCAGTTGCGTGGCCGTGCGGGCGAACGGCAGGTGAAGAACGCCCGCTTCGGCCTGGCCACGGGCGAACTGGGCAACTACAACGCCGCCCTCATCCATGTCATGGAGGCCGTGCAATGACGCCGCCCCTGCCGCAACTCCCCGTGGCCGAGGA
This sequence comes from Pseudacidovorax sp. NFM-22, assembly GCF_021401245.1. Lineage (GTDB taxonomy): Bacteria > Pseudomonadota > Gammaproteobacteria > Burkholderiales > Burkholderiaceae_C > Xenophilus. The sequence continues at coordinate 561,277 of NZ_JACBFY010000005.1, read as the reverse complement.
CCGGGCCTATCCGCCGCGGGAATCGGCGTTCACGACCACCTTCTGGCAGGCACTGCGCGAAGGCCGCTGGATGAGTACGCGCTGCAAGTCCTGCGCGCGCCAGACCTTTCCGCCCAAGCCGGTGTGCCCGCACTGCTGGTCCACGGACGTCGAGTGGGCCCCGCTGGGGCGCACCGGCACGCTCTATTCCTGGACCCGCATCCACGCCGCCCCCGCGGTGTTCTCGGCCGAAGCACCCTATGCCTGCGGCATCGTCGATCTCGACGATGGCCTGCGGCTGGCCTGCCGCCTGGTCGAGGACCCCCAGCGTCCGCCGGTCATCGGCCAGGCCGTGGAGATGGTGGTGCTGCAGTACCGGGACGGCCCGCTGTTCGCCGCGCGCCCGCTCGGCTGAGAAGGGCCTTCGCCTTCAACCCGATTCGATACACAGGAGAAAGAAAGCCATGAGCTTGTTCAACACCACCGGCCTCACCGACGACCAGCGCATGATGCGCGAGGGCGTGCTCGACCTGCTGGGCCGCCATCTGCCCTGGGAGAAGATCCGCAAGATGGACGAGGCCCGCGAGTTCCCGCTCGAAGCCTATGAAGCGCTGGCCGATGCCGGCTACATCGGCCTCTTCTATCCGGAAGAGCTGGGCGGCACCGGCGGCTCCTACCGCGACATCGCCATCTTCCTGGAGGCCATGGGCTACCACTACACCGGCATCGCGCAGGCCATCACCACCTCGGCCGTGTATGCGGGCATGCACATCGCCAAGTTCGGCAGCCCCGAGATGAAGAAGGACCTGGTGCCCCGCATCATCGCGGGCAAGGCCAAGCTGGCGCTGTGCATGTCGGAGCCCGGCACGGGCTCGGACGTGGCCGGCGTCAAGACCTTCGCGCAGCGCGAGGGCGACGACTACATCCTCAACGGCAACAAGGTGTGGATCACCTGCGGCCATGTGGCGGACTACTTCGTCGTCATCACACGCACCGACCGCGATGGCGCCAACCGCCACCAGGGCATCAGCACGCTGCTGGTCGACGCCAGGACGCCCGGCGTGACGGTGCGGCCGCTGCAGATGCTGGGCCGCCGGACCTCGCATGCCAACGAGGTGTTCTTCGAGAACGTGCGCGTGCCGGCGCAGAACCTGTTCGGCGGCGAGGGCCGGGCCTGGAAGAACATCATGAGCTGCCTGGGCCTGGAGCGGCTGGGCCTGGCCGCCATCTCGGCCGGCCATTGCTTCAAGATCACCGAGTACGCCCGCGGCTATGCCAAGGACCGCGTGCAGTTCGGCCAGCCGATCTCTCAGTTCCAGGTGATCCAGCACAAGCTGGCGGACATGCTGATCCTGTCGGAGACGGCCCGCCAGATGGTCTACCGCGCGGCCGACGTGCTGGACTCGGGCACCCCGGCGGTGACCGAGGCCTCCATCGCCAAGATCGTCGCCACCGACAACAACTTCAAGTGCGCCGATATCGGCATGCAGATCATGGGCGGCGCGGGCTATTCGATGGAGTACGACATGCAGATGTTCTTCCGCGACTCGCGCGTGGGCCCCATCGGCGGCGGCACCAACGAGATCCAGCGCAACATCCTCGCCAAGCAGATGGACCTGGGCTGAACGGGTCGGCCCGACTCCATCAGGGGGCGCAAGCCCCCTTTTTCATGGCCGCTGCGCGGCTTCGCCTGGGACTTCCCCTGACAGCCTCGACGTGCGTGGACGTGCTAGTATTCGATTGGTTGAACCATAAGAAACGGCGCATGACCCATCCCCGCCTCGCCGCCCTCCGCCACCCCGACAAGGCGGCCGTCATCATGGCTGGCACCGGTGCTGTCCTCAGCTACGCCGCGTTGACAGCGCGCGCCAATCAGGGCGCGCACCTCCTGCGTGCCCTCGGGCTGCGCCCGGGGGACCACATCGCCGTGCTGATGGAGAACAACCTCCGCTTCTACGAGGTCTATTGGGCCGCGATGAGTGCGGGGCTGTACTTCACACCCATCAGCACGCACCTGAGCGCCGCCGAGGCGGCGTACATCGTCAACGACTGCGGCGCCGCGGCGCTGGTGTCCTCGGCGGCCATGCAGACGGTGGCACTGCAACTGCCGGACCTCTGCCCCGCCGTGGCGCACTGCCTGGCGGTGGACGCATCCTTCGGCGCCTTCGCGCGGTGGGAAGAAGCCGCGGGCACTCGCCCCGACACGCCCATTGCCGACGAGGTGGGGGGCCACAACATGCTGTATTCCTCGGGCACGACGGGTCAGCCCAAGGGCATCAAGGTGCCCTTCGCCAACAACCCGGTCGAGGCCATGGTGCCCATCATGGCGACCTTCGCGCGCACCCTGGGCTTCGACGAGGACACGATCTATCTCTCGCCGGCACCGCTCTACCATGCGGCGCCGCTGGGCTTCAGTACGACGGTGCAGCGCATGGGCGGCACCGTGGTGGTGATGGAGAAGTTCGACCCCGAGGGGTTCCTTGCCGCCGTCCAGCGCTTCGGCGTGACGCACACGCAGGTGGTGCCGACGATGTTCGTACGCATGCTCAAGCTGCCCACCGAGGTGCGCGCGTCCTATGACGTGTCCTCGCTGCGCTGCGCCCTGCATGCCGCGGCACCCTGCCCGGTGGACGTCAAGCAGCAGATGATCGACTGGTGGGGGCCGTGCATCGTCGAGCAGTACAGCGGCTCGGAAGGCTCGGGCTGCACCTTCATCACCTCCGAGGAATGGCTGTCGCACCGCGGCTCGGTCGGCAGGTCGCTGCTCAACACCATCCGCATCGTGGACGACGAGGGCCGGGTGCTGCCGCCCGGCGAGCCCGGAACCATCTACTTCGAGGGAAGCCGTCGCTTCACCTACCACAACGACCCCGGCAAGACCGAGGGCGTGTTCAACGCGCAGGGCTGGTCCACCCTGGGCGACGTGGGCTACCTTGACGAGGAAGGCTATCTCTACCTCACGGACCGCAAGGCCTACATGATCATCTCGGGCGGGGTGAACATCTATCCGCAGGAGGCCGAGGGGGTGCTCACGCTGCATCCGAAGGTCATGGACGTGGCCGTGTTCGGCGTGCCCAACGCCGAATTCGGCGAAGAAGTGAAGGCCGTGGTCCAGCCGGTGGACATGGACCAAGCCGGCCCCGCGCTGGAAGCGGAACTGCTGGCCTTCTGCCGCTCGCGCCTGGCCGCGCTCAAGTGTCCGCGCAGCATCGACTTCGAGGCCCAGATGCCACGCCAGGACAACGGCAAGCTCTACAAGCGGCTCCTGCGCGAGCGTTACTGGAGCGGCCGCAGCAGCCGCATCGTCTGAAGCCGGCCGGGGCCCGGCGTTCGACCCCATTCAGGGGCGGAGGGCGCCGCGGCACCCGGGTCCGCCGCCATTGCCATCAATCATTGGTTGAACCATAATTTTCTGCGGGCCGCCTTTCCGGGCCGGCCCCATCGAGAGGACTGGATGGATCTGGAGTTCACACCGGCGCAGCGCGCCTTCCGTGCCGAGGTACGGGCCTTCATCGACGAGCGTCTGCCGGCGGACATCCGCTCGCGTCTGCGCGCCGGCCATCCGGCGCGCAAGCAGGACACCGTGACCTGGCAGCGCATCCTCAATGAGCGCGGTTGGGCCGCGCCGCACTGGCCGGCGCGCTATGGTGGCGCCGAGCTGGGGCAGATGGAGCGTCTGATCCTCATGGACGAGCTCTACCGCGCGCCTGCACCGCTGCCGCAGGTGTTCAACCTCACCATGCTGGGCCCGGTGCTGATGAAGTTCGGCACGCCGGCGCAGTGCGACCACTTTCTGCCGCGGCTCGCCAACCTCGACCTGTGGTTCTGCCAGGGCTTCTCGGAACCGGGTGCCGGCTCGGACCTGGCCTCGCTGCGCACCCGCGCCGAGCGCCGGGGCGACCACTATGTGGTCAACGGGCAGAAGATCTGGACCACCACCGCCCACCTCGCCGACTGGGTGTTCGCGCTGGTGCGCACCGACCCCGAAGCCCGCAAGCAGGCCGGCATCTCCTTCCTGCTGATCGACCTGAAGTCGCCCGGCATCACCATCCGCCCCATCCGCTCCATCGACGGTGGCCACCACCTCAACGAGGTGTTCTTCGACGACGTGCAGGTGCCCGTGGCCAACCTGGTGGGCGAGGAGAACAAGGGCTGGGACTGCGCCAAGTTCCTGCTCGGCAACGAGCGCACCGGCATCGCCAACGTCGGGCTGTGCCGCGAGCGGCTGGACCTTGCACGCCACATGGCGGCCCCGGCGCTGCCCCAAGGCGGGCGGCTGATCGACGATGCCGGGCTGCGCGCCGAGATGGCGGCACTCGATGCGGAGATCCGCGCACTCGAGCTGACCAACTACCGCTTCCTGCTCACCCCCGCCGAGCAGCAGGCGCTGCCGGCCTTCGCGTCGGTGCTCAAGCTCAAGGGCGTGGCGCTGCAGCAGGCGGTGAATGCGCTGCTGGCGCGGCTCGCCGGTCCGGCCGGCCTGGAGCAGCGCGAGGGCGACGAGGAACTCGTGCACGGCCCGCTGGTGCCACGCTACTTCTACTCGCGCGCCGCCAGCATCTACGGCGGCACCAGCGAAGTGCAGAAGGACATTCTGGCCAAGGCCATCCTGGGATGAGGCAGGGAACCCGATGAATTTCGAACTCGACGATGAACAACGCGCGCTGCAGGACAGCCTGACGCGCCTGATGGCCGAGCGCTACGGCTTCGAGCAGCGCCGCGCCCATGCTGCCAGCGAGGGCGGGCAGGACCCGCAGACCTGGCAGCACCTGGCCGAGCTGGGCGTCACCGCGCTGGCGGTGCCGTCGGCGCACGGCGGCTTCGACGGCGGCGCCCGCGCCCTGCTGCCGGTGATGCAGGCCCTGGGTGGGGCCCTGTGCCTGGAGCCGCTGCTGCCCCAGGTGTTGGCTGCGACGGTGCTGCGACTGGGCGCCGACGAGGCACTGTGCGCCGAGCGGCTGCCCGCCCTGGCCGACGGCAGCGCGCGCATGGCCTGGGCCCATGACGAAATCGCCGGCCGGCACGCGCCCTGCTGGATCGAGACCCGCGCCACGCGCCGCGGCGGAGCGTGGGTGCTTGATGGCGCCAAGGCCCATGTGCTCGGTGCGGGCTCGGCCGGCCACGTCATCGTCAGTGCCCGCATCGACGGCAGCGCGGACAGCCCGGCTGGCCGTGCGCTCTTCCTCGTCGATGCCGGCGCCCCCGGGCTGCAATGGCGCACCTACCGGCTGGTGGACGACACGCCGGCCGCCGAACTGAGGCTGGTGGCCGTGCCGGCCCGTCCCCTGGCCGAACCCGCCGACGGCGATGCGGGCGGCCGTGCCATCGACGGTGCGGTCGCCATGGGCATCGCGCTCGCCTGCGCCGACATGCTGGGCGCGGCGGAGACCGCCAACCGGCTCGCGGTCGACTACCTTCACACCCGCAAGCAGTTCGGCCGCGCCATCGGCGAGAACCAGGCGCTGCGTCATCGGGTGGCCGAGATGCGCGTGGACCTGGAGATGGCCCGCAGCATGGCCATGGCCGCCGCGGTCGCGGTCGATCTGCCCGAGGGCGACGAGTCGAGCCTCGACCTGCACCGTGCCAAGCTGTGCGTCGGCCGCCATGCACGCGAGGTGGCGCATGGCGCCATCCAGCTGCACGGGGGTATCGGCATGACCGAGGAATACGCCGTCGGCCACTGCCTGCGCCGCATCCACGTGATGGACCAGCTGTTCGGCGACAGCGGTGCCCATACGGCGCGGCTGGCGACCGCGCTGGCGGCGTGACGGGCGCCGATGACCAGCCCCCGATAGAAACATCAGAGACAACGAGCAGAGCAAGACGGCCATGAACGAAGCCATGATCTATCTGGATGACCAGGGCGTGCCCCGGTCGCAGGTGCAATTGCAGGCCCGGCGCGCAGCCACCGGTATGGCCGAGCTGGGCGTTGCCGAGGGCGACTGCGTGGCGCTGCTGCTGCGCAACGACTTCGCCTTCTTCGAGGTGCAGCAGGCGGCGGCCGCCATCGGTGCCTACGCGGTTCCGCTGAACTGGCACGGCAAGGCGGAGGAACTGCTCTACGTGCTGGAGGACGCCCGCCCCAAGGTGCTGGTGGCCCATGCGGACCTGCTGGCGCCGCTGCGCGGCCGGCTGCCGGCCGGGCTCGTCGTGCGCGTGGTGCCCACGCCGCCGCAGGTGCTGGCGCGCTACGGCATCGACGCCGCGCAGGCCCGACCCGCGCCCGACGACGTGCTCTGGCCGCAATGGTGCGAACGCTTCGCGCCCTGGGACGCGGCGCCGCGGCCGAGCCGCGCGACCATGATCTACACCTCGGGCACCACCGGGCATCCCAAGGGCGTGCGGCGCCATCCCTCCACGCCCGAGCAGGCGCAGGCCTACCGGGAGATCATCGAGCGCGTGTACGGCCTCGTGCCCGGCGTGCGGGCGCTGATCACCGGCCCGCTGTACCACGCCTCGCCCAATGCCTATGGCCGCCAGGCCTTCGGTGCGGCCGAGCTGCTGGTGGTGCAGTCCAAGTTCGACGCCGAGGAAACCCTGGCGCTGATCGCCCGGCACCGCATCACCCATGCGGTGATGGTGCCCACCATGTTCGTGCGCCTGCTCAAGCTGCCGGCCGAGGTGCGCGCGCGCTACGACGTGGGCTCGCTGCAGTGGGTCACCCACACCGGCGCGCCGTGCCCGCGTGAGGTCAAGCAGGCCCTGATGGACTGGTGGGGGCCGGTGGTCTACGAGACCTACGGCGGCACTGAGGTGGGCACGGCCACGCTGTCCACGCCGCAGGACTGGCTGGCGCACCCCGGCTCGGTCGGCACCCCCACGCCGGGCACGCGCGTGGCCTTCTACGGCGAGGACGGCCGCCCGGTGCCCGAGGGCGAGATCGGCGAGATCTACATGCGCGTGTCCGCCTATCCCGACTTCACCTACCTCAACAACGACGCCAAGCGCAGCAGCGTCGAGCGCGACGGCCTGATCAGCGTGGGCGACGTCGGCTACCTCAAGGACGGCCGGCTGTACCTGTGCGACCGCCGCTCGGACATGGTGATCTTCGGTGGCACCAACGTGTATCCCGCGGAGATCGAGATGGTGCTGGCCCAGTGCCCGGGCGTGCGCGACTGCGCCGTCTTCGGCATTCCGGACGAGGACTTCGGCGAGTCGCTGGCTGCGGCCGTGGAGCGCGAGCCCGGCGCGCAGCTCACGGAGGCGGACATCCGCCACTACCTGGAAGCCCGCCTGGCCCGCTACAAGGTGCCGCGGCGCATCGACTTCCATGCCAGCCTGCCGCGCGAGGACAGCGGCAAGATCTTCAAGCGCCGGCTGCGCGATCCCTTCTGGCAGAACACCGGCCGGCAGATCTGATGGCCGCGTCGCCAAGCGACGAAGTCGCGGACGCGCTGGGCCGTGTGCTGGCGCGCCGCTCCGGTTCGACCGGCGAGGTGCGTGGCCTGCAGCGGCTGACGGCCGGCGGGACCAAGGCCACCTGGTCCTTCGACTGGGCCGTGCCGGGCGCGCCGCCGCAGCCGCTGATCCTGCAGCAGACGCCCCCACTCGGTGCCGCCGCCGGCCAGGTGCCCAAGCTGAACGGCCCGCAGGAGGCGGCGCTGATGCAGGCCGCCCGCGCCGCCGGCACGCCCGCGCCCGTGGTGGAGGCGGTGCTCGCGCCCGAGGACGGCCTGGGTGAGGGCTACGTCACCCGGCGCGTGGCCGGCGAGACGCTGGGCCGGCGCATCCTGCGCGACGAGGCCTTCGCAGCTGCCCGCACCCGCATGGCGGGCCAGTGCGGCGAGATCCTCGCCACGATCCATCGCACGCCCATCCGCGGGCTGTCCTTCCTGCAGGCCTTCACGCCGGCGCAGGAACTGGCGGCCTACCGCGCCCTGCTCGATGGCTGCGGCGTGCGCCATGCCGCGCTCGACCATGCCATGGCCTGGATCGGCCGCCACCTGCCGCCGCCGGTGGCGCCGGCGCTGGTGCATGCCGACTTCCGCACCGGCAACCTCGTCGTCGGGCCGGACGGTGTGTGCTGCGTGCTGGACTGGGAGATCGCCCGCATCGGCGATCCCATGCAGGACCTGGGCGTGCTGTGCATGCGCACCTGGCGATTCGGCGGCCCGGGCGAAGTGGGCGGCTTCGGCGCGCGCGAGGCGCTCTATGCCGCCTATGAGTCGGCTTCCGGGCAGCCCGTCGACCCGCAGCGGGTGCGCTTCTGGGAGGCCTTCGCCAATCTCAAGTGGGCCATCGCCTGCGCCCGCCGCGGCAGCCAGAAGCGGCCCGACGGCCGCCCCGCCAGCCTGGAACTGGCCGCCATCGGCCGCCGCATGGAGGAGCCGCTGTGGGACTTTCTGAACCTGGTCGCGCCGCTGGAGATGGCGCCGTGAGCGCCCCCTCCGCAGGCAAGGCCGAAGACCGCCCCGTGTCCACACGGGTGCCGCCCGCCGAGGTGCTGCTCGATGCCGCGGCCGACTACCTCGACCTGGAACTGCGCCCCTCGCTGGACGGCTATCACGCCTTCCAGCTGCGGGTGTGCGTCAACGTGCTGCGGCTGGTGGCGCGTGAGCTGCGCCTTGGCCCGGCGGCCGACGCGCAGGCGCGGGCCGGGCTGGCCGCGCTGCTCGGTGAGCGCTCGGCCGCAGAGGCGCAAGCGGATGCCCTGGCCCCGGACGACGCCCTGCGCGCGGAGATCGCCTCCGGCCGGCTGCCGCTCGATTCGCCAACCCTGCTGGCGTATCTGCGCGATGGGCTGCGGGATGCGCTTGCCATCAACAGCCCCCGCTGGGTGCAGCCGGGCGGCGACACCGGCGGCTAGGGATGCTCGCCCGACTCCGCAGATGCCGACGGCGCGCGCACTCGTGAAGCGCACCCGAAGGCCAGTCAACGCCATGCATCCGCTGCCGGCGAAGGCACACGGGGCGCCACCTTCGCGTTATTCCCGAGCGCGAGGCGCCTCCGTCCTGATAACGTAGATGGTTCAACCAATCAAAGAGACGCACACCATGGAATTTTCCCGGCGACAGGTGCTGGCGGCCGGCCTGGCCACCCTGGGCGGCGCCGCCACCACGGCGGCCCAGGCGCAGGGCTATCCCAACAACGTCATCCGCTTCATCATCCCCACGCCCCCGGGCGGCGGCCACGACATCATGATGCGGCTGGTGGGCCAGAAGCTCACCGAGCGGCTGGGCCAGCCGGTGATCGTGGAGTCCAAGCCCGGCGCCACCGGTGCCATCGCGGCACAGACCGTGGCCCGGGCTGCCCCTGACGGCTACACGCTGCTGCTGGCCTATAGCGCCTTTCTCAGCAACCTGCTGCTGATGTCCAAGCCGGGTTACCGGCAAGAGGACTTCAGCACCGTGGGCATGCTCGCGCTCACGCCCATCGCACTGGGCATCAGCGAAAACCTCGCGGCCTCCACGCTGCGGCAGTACGTGGCGCTGGCCAAGACCCGGCCGGGGCAGCTCGCCTACGCCTCCTACGGGCAGGGCTCGGGTGGGCACTTCGTCGGCGAGCTGTTCAACGTGGCGGCCGGCATCGAGACCATCCATGTGCCCTACAAGGGCGAGGCGCCTGCGCTGCAGGACGTGATCGGCGGCCAGGTGCAGGCCGTGTGCGCCTCCATCGGCGGCACCAAGCGCTACCCGGGTCGCATCCGCACGCTGGCCGTGGCCTCGGCCGAGCGCTCGCCCAGCTATCCCGACGTGCCCACCTTTGCCGAACTCGGCTATCCCGGCGTGGACATGCCGGGCTGGGCGGCGCTGATGGCACCCGCCGGCACGCCCAAGGCCGTGGTGGACCTGCTCACGAAGGAGGTCAACGAGATCGTGCTGCTGCCCGACGTCAAGGCCAAGATTGCCGAGCTGGGCTTCGACTCGGTCGGCTGGGCGCCGGATCGCACGCACGCCTTCTTTAAGGAGCAGCTGGCGAGTTCGGAGAAGCTGGTGCGCTCGGGGCGCGTCAAGCTCTGAGAAGGGGCCAAGCCGGCGGCCCGGGGCCTCTGGGGCCTGGAGCCACGGCGCCTGCGGGCGCCGCAGGCCTCACCAGCTGGGTCGCACCGTGCCGTCGCCGAAGGGTTCGTCCCGCCGACGTGCGGCGGCCTTGAAGCCCATCGCCGCCACGTCGGCATCGAATTCCCGCTTGGCGCGGCTCAGGTGGGCCCGGCTGTCCATCTCGGCGGCCAGGCGGGCGATGGTGCCGGCACCCGCGAGTTCCAGTGCGATGTTGACGATGCGCTTGTTGGTGGCCAGCAGCTCCGCATCGATGGTGGCGAGGCGGCGCGCCAGGCTCATCACCTCTTGCTCCAGCGCCTCGGCCGGTGCGCTGGCCACGGCCAGGCCGATTCGCGCCGCATCGGCACCGCTGACCACATCCCCGCTCAGCAGCAGCCGCTTGGCCCATTGCGGCCCCACGTTGTAGAACCACATGTGGTTGGGCGGCGAGCCCATGGCGCGCGTGGCCGGGAAGCCGATGCGGGCGTCGTCCGCGGCGATCACCATGTCGCAGTACAGCGCCAAGTCGGTGCCACCGGCCACGCAATGGCCATGCACCTTGGCGATCACCGGCTTGTGCAGCGTGAAGGGCGTGCGCAGCAGTTCCTGGAAGCGCTCGAGCTTCCAGGCATCGTCGTCGAAGGAGCCGCTGCCGCTGCGGTAGACGTCCGCGCCGGCCTCGCCGGCGGATTCGCTGGCATAGCGCGCGTAGGCCGACTGCATGTCGTAGCCGGCGCAGAAGTCCGGCCCTGCGCCTTCGAGCACGATGACATGCACGGCGCGCAGGTCGTCCGCCTCCAGCAGCGCGGCCCGCAGCTCGACCAGCATGTCCCACGACAGGGCGTTGCGGCGTGCCGGATGGTCGAGGGTGACGCGGGCGACCCCGTCGTCCACTGTCATGCCGACGAAGCGCGCTTCGGTTCGCCACTTGCCCATCACGCCACCTGCACCGGTTGGCCCGCCGCAACGCCTGGCATCGGCTGCCCGACTGGCATGGACGGCGCCGCCTTGCCGAGTTGCAGCGCCTGATCGGCAATCTGGTTGGCCGTGAGAAAGGCGAAGGCCATGTTGGGCCCGTGCGTGATGCCCGCGGCCGGGTAGTTGCCACCCATCACGCTGGCTCGGTCGTTGCCCGCCGCATAGAGGCCGGGAATCGTGCTGCCGTCACGGCGCAGCACTTCGCCGGTGACGGCAGTGCTCAGGCCGTCGAAGGTGCCCAGGTCGCCCATCAGCAGCTTGATGGCGTAGAAGGGCCCCTGGGCGAGGGGCGCCACGCAGGGGTTGGGTCCGTGTTCGGGGTCGGCCAGGTAGCGGTTGAAACTGGTGCTGCCGCGACCGAAGGCCGGGTCCTCGCCCCGCGCCGCGGGCTGGTTGTAGTCGGCCACGGTGCGGGCCAGACCGTCAGGGTCGATGCCGGCGTTGCGGGCCAGCTCTTCCAGCGTGCGGCCGCGCAGGAGATAGCCATTGCGCAGCAGCGCGCCATGCGGAATCGGCGCCGGCTTGACGTAGCCCAGGCCGTACTTGCTGAGCGCAGCCTGGTCGCAGACGAGCCACATCGCGGTCTCGGGCATGCCTTCGCAGGCCCGGTGCAGGGCGGCGCCGACGTCGTGGTAGGAGTTGGATTCGTTGGTGAAGCGCCGGCCGTTGGCCATCACGCCGATCACGCCGGGCTTGTAGCGATCCAGCAGATGCGGGAACACGCCGGTCTGGCCGCCGCCGAAATCCACATGGGTGACGGGCATCCAGGCGGCGGGCTCCTGGAAGCGGATCTCCACCACGCCGCCGGCCGCTTCGGCCATGGCGCAGCCGTCGCCGGTGTTGCTCTGCGGCGTGGGCGACAGGTGGCGGTGGCTGCGTCGAAGGTGCGGGTAGGCCTGCGCGATCCGGCGGGTGTCGTGCGGAAATCCGCCGCAGGCAAGGATCACCCCATGCCGTGCCCGCAGCGTGCGCTCGGCCCCGTCCGGTCCGGCCACCACGCCGGTGACGCGGCCGTCCTCCACCAGCAGACGTTGTGCCGGCATGCCGGTCAGGATGGGAATGCCCAGGTCCAGCGCGGACTGCGCCAGCCGTGCCGCCAGCGCATTGCCGCTGGTGACCTGCACGGCGCGGCGGTAGAGCAGCAGCTCCTTGAGGTGGTTGGCCAGGCGCCGCGCCACGTAGAAGAAGGAGGTGAGCGACTTGGTGGCCCGGAAGAAGTGCTTCAGGTCGGCGTTGGACGAGTTGAACATCATCCCCATGAAGGTGATGCTGCGCAGCGGCGGCTTGAGCCGGGCCATGTCCTTGCCCAGGCCGCGGATGTCGTAGGGCTTGGCCAGGATCGAGCGGCCGACGTCGGCGCCGCCCGGCGCGGTGGGGTGGTAGTCGGGGTAGAGCGTGGGCACGAACTGCATGGCCGTCTCGCGCTCCAGGAAGTCCACCATGCGCGGGCCGTTCTCGATGAAGGCGTCCACCGCGGCTGCGTCGTAGAACCGGCCGGTCTCGGCCTGCATGAAGGCACGTACTTGTTCTGCGGTGTCGGCCGGGTTCTGCCGCAGGCCGTGGTGCGTCAGCGGAATCCACAGCACGCCACCCGACAGTGCCGTGGTGCCGCCGAAGACGGGCTCCTTTTCGAGCACCACCACATCCAGCCCGCGCTTGCGGGCCGTGATCGCGGCGGTCAGGCCTGCTGCGCCAGAGCCGACGACCACCAGGTCGTGCTCCGCCGCTTCGGGGGCGCGCGCGTTCATTCCGCCTTGATGTTGAACTGGGTGACGATCTCGCGCAGCTGATCGGACTCGGTCCTCATCATCTGGGCGAACTCGGCCGGGCTGGTGGTGCGAGCCACGGCCCCGGTGGCGAGCAGCCGGGTCTTGAGCCCGTCGTCGGCCATGACCTTGCGGAAGGCGGCGTTGAGCCGTTCCACCACGGCGTCGGGCGTTCCCGACGGTGCCATGACGCCGAACCAGGCCTGGGCCTCGTAGCCGGGCACGGCGCGGTTCAGGGGCGGGGTGCCCGGTACCACGCTGGAGGGTTCCCGGGTGCCGACGCCCAGCAGCTTCAGGTTGCCCTGCTGCACCTGGCCCAGCATGGCGGAGGAGGGCGTGGTCACCAGCATCTGCACCTCGCCCGTGCGCGCCGCCATGGTGGAGGCCGCCTCGCCCTTGTAGGGAATGTGTTCGGCCTTGATGCCCGACAGCTGGATGAGGCGGGCCGTGGAGAGATGGCCGTAGGAGGCCGTGCCGGCGGAGGCGTACATGACGCCCTTGGGCTGCTTGCGCGCCCATTCGAAGAAGGACTTGGCGTCGTCCGCAGGCACGGCCTTGTTGACCACCAGCACCATGGGCACCACCGAGGTCAGCGTCACGGGCCGCAAGTCCTTGAAGGCGTCGTAGCCGGCCTTGTCGTTGAGCAACGGCGTGGTCAGCACACCGTTGTTGGGATAGAGCAGGGTGTAGCCGTCGGGCCGTGCGCGCGCCACCAGCTGGGCGGCGATGGCGCCCGAGGCGCCGGGGCGGTTGTCCACCACGATGGGCTGGCCCAGTTCCTTGCCCAGCGCGTCCTGGAACATGCGAACCTGGCCATCGCTGGTGCCGCCGGCCGCGTAGGGCACGACGATGGTGATGGGCCGAGTCGGATACGCCTCCTGGGCGGCGGCGAGTGCCGGCGCCGCGGCAGCGAAGGCCAGGCAGAGGATTCGGGCGGCGGTCGGGCGGTGCATGGGCTGTCTTCCTTTTGGCGGCGCGTCGGTGGGAAATCAATGGTTGGGCCAATAAGATTGTGGCCCGTCCCTGCGCGCTGTCCACCTAGGGGTTGACCGGAGGCCGCCCCCTGGCGGCGCATGCCCGGCCGTCGCCGCGGTCAGGCGGCCGTCGGCCGGCAGCGGTACATGTTGCCGATCACCATGGTGTGCACCGTCTCGCCGCGCTGGTTCTTGACGATGCGTTCGCAGGTCACGATGCCCTTCGTGCCGCTGCTGGTGAGCTTCTTCTCCACCGGCGTGATCAGCGCATGGATGGTGTCGCCCGCCTTCACCGGCAGGTGCATGCGCCACTGGTCCAGGCCCGTCATGGCGATGATGGTGCCGTCGTTGATGCCGGTGAGGCACTGCAGCCCGCCCACGATGGCCAGCACCAATGGACCGTGCGCGATGGGCTCGCCATAGGACTGGGTCTTGCAGAACTCATGGTCGACGTGCGGCGCGTTGTGGTCGCCCGACAGGCAGGCAAAGTTGACGATGTCGGTCAGCGTGACCGTGCGCCGCGAGGTGACGATGGTCCGGCCGATCTCGAAATCCTCGAAATACATCCCGCGCGGGGTGCGCTCGTAGGTGTAGGACATGGTGGTGGCCGCACGGCTGCAGGCCATGCATTTGTCAATGGTAGAGCCATTCTATGGCTCGAAGACGCATGCACGCAACGCGGCCGCACCGGGCAGGCGGCCGCGAGCATCCGCCTTCGCCAACGGCGAGGCAGGAAAGACAGGAAAAAGGAAGCGGGGCGCGACCCCGCGGCGCTCAGCGCTTCTTGGCCGGTGCGCGGCTGCGGGGCGCGGGCGCCGACGTAGCGTCATCGGTCGCCAGGTGCGAGAGGTAGCCCTTCTGCAGGCGCTTGAGGCTGGCCTCCATCTCGGCCACGGCGGCGTCGACGTCGCGCGCCTCCATGTGCTTGAGGAAGCGCTTGCGCGAGGGCAGCACAAAGGCGTTCTCGTACTCGCCCAGGGTCTGGATGAAACGGCTGAGCACGGCCATCAGGCTGTCCATCATCAGCACCATGAGCGGGTTGCCCGTCATGCGCGCCAGGATGCGGTGGAAGTCCAGGTGCATCTCGGCGCGGCGCTGGAAGTCGCCGTCCTTCGTGGCCTGAGCGGCGGCCTCGACGTTGTTGCGCAGCGCCTCCAGGTCCGCGGGCGTGGCGCGGCTGCAGGCCTCGCGCACGATCACCGATTCGAGCCAGATGCGCGCCTCGGTCAGGTGGGCGGGCGTGATGGTGCCGATGTGGTACAGGTCCATCAGGCTGGTGGTGATGGCCAGGCCCGAGCCTTCGCTGATGAAGGCACCGCCGCTGGCGCCCTTCTGCAGCCGCACCAGGCCGCCGTGTTCCAGCGAGCGCAGTGCCTCGCGCAGCGTGTTGCGCGACACGCCGAACTGCACCGCCAGGGCCCGTTCGGCCGGCAGGCGGCTGCCCACCTTCAGCCGGCCTTCGGCCAGTTCGGTGCGGATCTGGTCGGCGATCTCCTCGAAGGCGCGGGCCGAGCGCACGGCCTGGAAGCGCACGGCCGGCGCCGCCGGGTCGGGATGCGGCGCGGCGGAGAGAGCGGAGGGAGACGAAGTCTTGGTTGCCATGGGTCTGGAGAGCTGGGGCGTCAAGCGGCCCGGCGGGCAGCGGCGCGCTTGGTCGCGGCCTTCTTGCTTTCGCTTTCGAGGTAGTCGCTGATGAGCTTGAGGTGTGCCGTCATGGCCGCCGCCGCGGCCGAGGCATCGCGGGCGCGCAGGTGCGTGAGCACCTTGCGGCGCACCTGCATGAAGTCCTTGCGCGGACGCGGGTCCACCTGGGCCAGCAGGCCGCGGATGATTTCCGACAACGCATCGACCATCGCCGTGAACACCTCGTTGTGGGTGGCCTCGGCGATGAGCTGGTAGAAGCGGATCACCGAATGGGTATTGCGCGAGCCGTGGCCTTGCCGGAACAGGTCGGTGTGGTAGTCGATGTCGGCCTCGATGGCGTCGATCTCCTCCTCGGTGGCCCGCTCGCAGGCCAGGCGGATGGCCACCGCCATCAGCTCGATGCGGGCCTCGGTGACGTGGGCGATCGACGCCTGCTGCAGCGACACCATGTCGCGCACGGACTGGGTCAGGCTGGTGGGCTTGCCGTTGCGGATGAAGAAGCCGCCGTTCAGGCCGGTGAGGGCCTCCACCACGCCCGCCGACTCCAGGCTGCGCAGCGCCTCGCGCACGGCGCTTCGGCTGACATCGAACTGCTCGGCCAGGTCCTTCTCGGCGGGCAGCCGGTCGCCGGGGCGCAGCTCGCCGCGGGCCAGCTGTTCGCGGATCTGACTGGCGACCGCCTCGAAGGTGCGGCGCGTGCGCACCGGCTGGAACAGGGGCGTGACGGCCGGTTCTGCGAGGGCGGCTGTGGCGCCGGGGCCGGCCTTGGCGCGCGGAATGGACGGGGAGATGCGCTTCGTCGGCATTGGATGAACCTCTTTGGGCAATCGTAATACAGCGACGACGCGTCCCCGGGCCCCGGCAGGACGCTCGGGCGATCGCGCTCAGGCGGCTGGCGGGAAGCCGCGGTACGGCGGCGGCCGCCGGGCCAGCATGGCCTCGATGGCTTCGCGCGGCTCGGGCGCCGCGAAGGCGGCGGCCTGGCTGCCCGCCTCCATGCTGAACAGGGTCTGCTGGTCCGCATCGAGCGAAGCATTGAGCGCGGCCTTGGTCAGGGCCAGGGCCGTGGGCGCGGCCTGCGTGAGGCTGCGGGCGACGGCGGCGGCGCGGGCCTCCAGCGCTTCGCTCGGATGGACCTCCATCGCGATGCCCAGGCGCTGCGCCTCGTGCCCATCGATGTCGCGGGTGGAGAAGATCAGCTCCTTGGCCCGCTGCACGCCCACCGCGCGCGGCAGCAGGTACATCGCGCCCAGATCGGGCACCAGTCCCAGCCGCAGGTAGGCCATGCAGAAGCGCGCACGCTCGGACGCCAGCACGATGTCGGCCGTGAGGGCCAGCGCGAAGCCGGCGCCCATGGCCGGGCCGTCCACGGCGGCGATGACCGGCCGCCCCAGGTTCAGCATGTCCTGGACGAATCGCAGCCCGCCGCGGATGCGCTGCTGCCAGTAGGCCGGCCCGGAATCCATCTGCGCCTTGAGCAGATGCAGGTTGCCGCCGGCACAGAAGGTGCCGGGCGTGGCGGTGAGCACCAGCACGCGGATGCTGGGGTCGTCGCGGACCTGCTCCAGCACGGTCATCAGGTCGGCACGCAGGTCCGCGTCGAAGGGGTTGTGGATGGCGGGACGGGACAGGCGCACCCAGCCGACCTGGTCCCGGACCTCGAACTGCAAGGTGTCCATGGCGGCGCCTTTCAGCTGGGCGTGAACATGGGCACCAGCGTGCCGTCTTCGGCAGGCTTGAAGCGCACCTGCACGCGCTGGCCGATGTGCAGCGAATCGAGGTCGCAATCCACGATGTTGGTCAGCATGGTGATGCCCTCGTCCAGCGTCACATAGGCGATGGCATAGGCCACCGGACCCGCGCGGCGCGTCACGCTGACGCTGTAGATCGTGCCCTTGCCCGACAGGCTGCGCCACTCGGTGTCGCCCTGGCAGAAGGGGCAGACCGGCCGCGGGTACCAGTGGGGCTTGTGGCAGCTCGTGCACTGGCGCGTCAGCAGCAGGTGTTCGGCGGTGCCGGCCCAGAAGCGCTCGGTGGCGGCATCGTGCGGTAGCGTGGTGAGGGGGCGTTCGGTGTACGGGGTCGCCATGATGTCATTCCCTTTCCATGATGAGCGTGGCGCTGCCGTGGCGCGAGCCGAGCAGGCCGCCCGTGCCCTGTGCCAGCGCCAGCCGGCAGTCGGGCACCTGTACCTTGGGATGGGCCTCGCCGCGCAGCTGGCGCACCGCCTCGATCACCTTGGTGATGCCGCCCCGGTTGGCCGGGTGGTTGTTGCACAGGCCGCCACCGTCGGTGTTGAAGGGCAGCCTGCCCACGCCGGAGATCAGATTGCCGTCGGCCACGAAGCGGCCGCCCTGGCCCTTGGGGCAGAAGCCGAGGTCTTCCAGCTGCATCAGCACCGTGATGGTGAAGCTGTCGTAGATCGAGGCGTACTGGATGTCGGCCGGCTTCACGCCCGCCTCGGCAAAGGCGGCCGGGCCGGACACGGCAGCGCCCGACCAGGTCAGGTCCACCGCGCCGCCGAGCTGGCCCTTGATGGTTTCGCCGGCACCCAGCACCCGCACCACGGGCCGCTTGAGCCGGCGTGCGATCTCGGGCCGCACCACCACCAGGGCACCGCCGCCGTCGCTCACCACACAGCAGTCGAGCTTGTGCAGCGGGTCGGAGATCAACGGCGAGGCCAGCACCTCCTCGACCGTCACGGTCTCCCGCAGCATCGCATGCGGGTTGTGCTGGGCATGCTGCGAGGCGGCCACCTTGATCCAGGCCAGCTGTTCGAGGGTGGTGCCGTACTCGTGCATGTGGCGCGCGGCGGCCAGGGCGTACATGTTGACCGTGACCGGCGAGTACGGCATCTCCCACGCCGCGTCGGGCGTGGCGGCCGTCACCAAGCGGGCACCGACGCCCACGCCGCTGCCGCCTTCGGTGCGCGGCCGCCCGGCCAGGGTGATCAGCGCCACGTCGCACTTGCCGGCGGCGATGGCCTGCGCGGCATGCGACACGTGGATGAGGTAGGCGGAGCCGCCGGTATCCGTGGTGTCGACGTGGCGCAGGCGGGTCAGGCCCAGGTAGTCGGCCATGCTGTTGGCGCCGAGGCCGGGCGCGTCGCCGGCGCAGAAGTAGCCGTCCACGTCCTGCAGCGTGAGGCCGGAATCGGCCAGCGCGCCGCGCGCGCATTCGGCATGCAGCTGGGCCACGGTCTTGTCCGGCGCCTTGCGCGTCGGATGCTCGAAGGCCCCTGCGATGCAGGCCTTGCCCTTGATGGTCATCGGCGTTTCTCCTGTGAACCTTGAAAGATGATCGCCGCCATAATATTGGTTCAACCAAATAGGGACGAGACACGGACGCGACAGATGCGCGGGCCGGCCACCGGGACGACCGTTGACGTCTGAATCTGCCAACATCTAACATTGGTTCAACCAAACAAAATGGAGCACCGACTCATGAACCCTATCGTCACTCTGCAGGACCGCACGGTCGTCGTCACCGGCGCCGGCCAGGGCATCGGCAAGGCGCTGACCGAGCTGATCGTTCAGCTCGATGGCCGCGTGGTGGCGGTGGACATGAACGGCGACGGCCTGCGCTCCGCCATGGCCGAGCTGCCCGCCGACCGGGTGATGACGGTGGTCGGCAGCGTGACAGACGCCGCGCTGGCCACCCGCGCCGTGGACGAGGCGGTGGAGCGCTTCGGCGCGCTGCACGGCCTGGTCAACAACGCCGGCATCACGCGCCCGGCCATGATCGAGAAGATGACCGACCAGCAATGGAAGGACGTGATCGACGTGCACCTCACCGGCAGCTTCTACTGGCTGCAGGCCGTGGGCCGGCACATGGTGGCGCGGTCGCGCGGCGGCGACACCCGCGGCGGTTCGATCATCAACATCTCTTCGGACGCTGGCCGCAAGGGTTCCATCGGCCAGATCAACTACGCCGCCGCCAAGGCCGGCCTGCTGGGCATGACGATGACCGCCGCCCGCGAATGGGGCCGCTACAACATCCGCACCAACTCCATCTGCTTCGGCGTGGTGGAAACGCCCATGACCGAAGTGGTGCGCGGCGAGAAGTTCAAGGACGGCATGCTGGCGCAGATTCCCCTGGGCCGCTGGTCCACCGCCGAGGAGGCGGTGCGCATGCTGGCCTTCCTGCTGTCCGATGCAGGCAGCTACATGACCGGCCAGCACATCGGCGTCAACGGCGGCTTCCACATCAGCCTCTGAGCGCCGCGACCCGTCAGGAGCCCCCATGTACATGCCCCCCGACACGCGTCTGCGTCTCGATCCCCGGGACGAATACACCCACACGCCCGAAGCCGCAGGCAACTACAACGAAAGCATGTACTTCAATGCCTTCGACACGGTCGCGGGCATCGGCACCTGGTTCCGGCTGGGCAACCGGCCCAACGAGGGCCACGCAGAGATGACCTGCTGCATCTACCTGCCCGACGGGCGGGTGGCGTTCATGTTCGGGCGGCCGGCCATCGACAACAACGACGCCATGGACGCGGGCGGCATGCGTTTCGAGGTGATCGAGCCCTTCCGCCATCTGCGCTGCAGCTACACGGGCGAGCTGCTCATCATGGACGATCCCCTGGCCATGGCCGATCCGAGCCGGGCCTTCAAGACCTATCCGAAGAGGCCCGGCAGCTTCGTGCTGGACTTCGAGGGCATCTCGCCCATGCACGGCGGCGAGATCGTCACCCTCGACGGCCGGCCCATCGACGTCGACCCGGACCTGTCGGTCTACCGTGGCCACACCGAGCAGAACCTCGCCGTCACCGGCCACATCACGGTGGACGGGCAGCGCCACCACATCGTGCGCGGCACCGGCTACCGCGACAAGTCCTGGGGCCCGCGGCATTGGCACAGCTTCTTTTGGTACAAGTGGATCCCCGCCACCTTCGACCGCGACTTCGGCGTTCTGCTGTCGATCAAGGGCCGGCCCGAGGGCGGACCGCACTGCATCAGCGGCAACGTGCTGCGCGGCGGCGTCTACGAACCGGTCATCGATGGCCACATCGAGGCGGCGTACGACGAGGCTTGGTACCCGCGTGCGGTGACCGCCACCGTCACCACCGCCCAGGGTGTCTATGTCCTGCAGGGCAGGGTCCTGCGCACCGTGCCGCTGCGCCACAAGCGCCGCGGCAGCAGCGACTGGCGCAGCTACACCCGGATCACGGAGAGCCTGACCGAATGGCGCTGTGGCGACCGAACGGTGCTGGGCATGGCCGAGTTCTGCGACCTCATGGAAGACGGGGTCCCCGCCTCCGAAGCCCACCGCGCCACCGCCACCGCGGCAACGCCGGAGCCCGCCCGGTGAGCGACACCCACGGCCTGCAGGTGGGCCGCGAGGCCGCTGTCGCCGTGCTCACCCTCGACCGTCCCGGCAGCCGCAACGCGCTCAGCCCGGCCCTGGCCGAAGCGCTCACCGCCGCGCTGCGCGACGCCCAGCAGGACGATGCGGTGCGCGCCGTGGTGCTGGCCGGTGCGGGCGGCGACTTCTGCGCCGGGGGCGACCTCAAGGTCATGGCCGATGCCGGCCCGCGCACGGCCGAGCAGCGCCTGGCCGGCATGCAGCGCTACCGGATGCTGACCGAAACCCTGCTCGGCCTGGACAAGCCGCTCGTCGCCGCCATCGATGGCGTGGCCTTCGGCGCGGGGCTCAGCCTGGCCCTCACGGCCGACATCGTGCTCGTCAGCCGCCGTGCACGGCTGGCCATGGCCTTCCATCGCGTGGGCATGGTGCCGGACCTGGGCGCCTGGTACACGCTCCCGCGCGTCGTCGGTCTGCAAAGGGCCAAGGAGCTGATCTTCTCCGCGCGCGAATTCGGTGCCGACGAGGCGCGGCAGATGGGCCTGGCGCTGGAGGTGCTCGCGCCTGCGGCGCTGCTGCCGCGCGCCCTGGCCATCGCGCAGAGCTTCGGCGGCGCATCGCCGGTGGCCATGCGCCTGAGCAAGCGGGCCTTGCAGGCCTCGCTGCAAAGCGGGCTCGGCGCCATGCTCGACCTGGAGGTGCTGTCCAACCCCGTCGTCGCCGCGAGCGACTACGTGGCCGAGGCCGTGCGCCGCTTCGCCCACAAGGAGCCGGCCCAGTTCCAGTGGCCGGCTTCCCCTTCCGCCAACGACGCCTGAACCGGCGCTTTTCCCATGATCGATCCCGACAAGACCCGTGCCTGGAATTCCGGCGACGTGCGCCAGACCTACACCCCCAAGGACTGCATCCTCTACGCCCTCGGCCTCGGCGCGGGCGCCGATCCGCTCGACGCGCAGCAGCTGCGATTCATCTACGAGAAGGAACTGGCGGCGCTGCCCACCATGGCGGCGGTGCTGGCGTCGCCCGGTTCATGGATGCGCGAGCGCGCCGAACTGGGCATCGACTTCCTGAAGCTGGTGCATGGCGAGCAGGCCGTCACGCTGCATGCGCCGCTGCCGCCGGCGGCAGCGCTCGTCGGCCGCAGCCGCGTCACCCGCCTCGTCGACAAGGGGGAGGGCAAGGGCGCCGTGATGCATGTCGAAAAGGTGCTGACCGACGAGGCCACCGGCCAGCGGCTGGCCACCTGCGAGCAGGTGCTGTTCCTGCGGGGCAACGGAGGCTTTGCGCCCGGCGCGGCCAGCGACGCGCCGGCCCCGGCCCCGGCCGCCGTGCCCGACACGGCGCCCGACCTCAGCGTGACGGTGGCGACGCGGGCCGATGCGGCAGCGCTCTACCGCCTGTCCGGCGACCTGAATCCGCTGCACATCGACCCGGCCGTGGCCACGCGCTCGGGCTTTCCGCGGCCCATCCTGCACGGCCTGGCCACCTGGGGCATGGCCGGCCTCGCCGCCGTGCAGCACTTCTGCGATGGCGATCCGGCGCGCCTCACGGGCCTGCGGGCGCGGCTGTCCTCGCCCGTGTTCCCGGGCGAGACGCTGGCCGTCGACTTCTGGGAGCTGGGCGCCGGCGAGCTGGCCCTGCGCGCCCGCGTGCCGGCGCGCGACGTCGTCGTGTTGAGCCACGGGCGCGTCACGCTCCGCGCATGAGCGGTTGCGTTTCCATGAAGACACGCGTCACAGCAGCCCTGGGCATCCGGCTGCCGATCATCCAGGGCGGCATGCAGTGGGTCGGCACGGCCGAGATGGCCTCGGCCGTCAGCAACGCCGGCGGCCTGGGCACCCTCAGCGCACTGACCCAGCCCACCCCCGAAGACCTCGGGCGCGAGATCGAGCGCTGCCGCGGCATGACGGACCGGCCCTTCGGCGTCAACGTGACCATGCTGCGCACCATGAACCCGCCGCCCTACGAGCGCATCTTCGAGGTGATCGTGGCGCGGGGCGGACGCGTGGTGGAGACGGCGGGCAACGTGCCGGCCGAAATCTTCGACCGGCTCAAGGGCGCGGGCATCACGATCATCCACAAGTGCACCTCGGTGCGCCACGCGCTGGCGGCCGAGAAGCGCGGTGTGGACCTGGTGAGCATCGACGGCTTCGAATGCGCAGGCCATCCCGGCGAGGACGACGTGCCCGGCCTGGTGCTCATCCCGGCCGCGGTGCGGGCCCTGCGCGTTCCCGTGATCGCCTCCGGCGGCATCGCCACCGGCGCCGGCATGGCGGCGGCCCTGGCGCTGGGCGCCGAGGGCGTCAACATGGGCACCCGCTTCGTCGCCACGCAGGAAGCGCCCGTGCATGCCCACATCAAGCAGGCCCTGCTTGCCGCGCGGGAGACCGACACCCGGCTCATGTTCCGCACGCTGCGCAACACCGCCCGGGTGCTGCGCAACGCCGTCAGCGAAGAGGTGATTGCGCTCGAGAGCCGCCCCGGCGGCTGCAGCTTCGACGACCTGCGTCCGCTGGTGGCCGGCGCCCGCGGGCGCGCCACGCTCCAGTCCGGCGCCGTCGACGACGGCGTGGTGTGGGCCGGCCAGGTGGTCGGCCTGGTGGACGACGTCCCCTCATGCGCCGACCTGCTGGCGCGCATGGCCCGCGAATGCCGCGAGCGCCTGTCGGCAGCGGCGGCACTGGCGGCCAGTGACGACGTGGACGAGGCCGCCATGTCGGTTCGTCCTGCCGGCACCGTGCGCAGCGCCTGAATGCGGCGCCTCTCCTGGCGCGCCTTTCCCTTCATCCAGCCCCTACGAGGATTCCCATGAACGAAGCGATGATCTTCGACGCCATCCGCACGCCGCGCGGGCGCGGCCGTCCCGATGGCAGCCTGTACGAGGTCAACCCGGTCGACCTGCTGGCCGGCCTGATGCAGGCGCTGCAGCAGCGCAACGACCTGGACACCGCCGCCGTCGAGGACGCCCTCATCGGCTGCGTGATGCCCTATGGCGAGCAGAGCGGCTGCATCGCCAAGACCGCCGCCCTGCGCGCAGGCTGGGATCTGCAGGTGCCCGGCGTGCAGCTGGACCGCTACTGCGGCTCGGGCCTGGAGGCCATCAACATCGCCGCCGCCAAGGTCCGCTCGGGCTGGGAGTCGCTGATCGTGGCCGGCGGCGTGGAGTCGATGTCGCGCATCTCCATGGGCGGCGCCCCCGGCCCGCGCGACACCAAGCCCGAGATGGTGTTCCAGCTCAAGCCCGTGCCCACCGGCGTGGCGGCCGACCTGCTGGCCACGCTGGACAGGCGCAGCCGCGAAGACGTGGACCGCTATGCCCTGGCCTCGCACCAGCGCGCGGCGCAGGCGCGTGCCGAGGGCCGCTTCGCGCGCTCCCTCGTGCCGGTGAAGGACGCCAACGGCCTCACGATCCTGGCCGAGGACGAGGCCATCCGTCCCGACACCACGCTGGAGAAGCTGGGCGCGCTCAGGCCCTCGTTCCAGGCCATGGGCGAGCAGGGCGGCTTCGACGCGCTGGCCCTCATGAAGTACCCGCAGCTCGCCCGCATCGACCATGTGCACACCGGCGGCAACTCTTCGGGCATCGTCGACGGTGCAGCGCTGATGCTGGTGGGCAGCGAAGACCATGGCCGCGCGCTGGGCCTGGTGCCGCGCGCGCGCATCGTGTCGGTGGCGGCGCTCGGCACCGAGCCCACGCTCATGCTGGCCGGCCCCGCGCCCGCCACGCGAATGGCCCTGCGCAAGGCGGGCCTGGCGATGGGCGACATCGACCTGATCGAGATCAACGAGGCCTTCTCGTCGGTGGTGCTGCGCTTCCTCGAAGAGATGGATGTGGACCCGGCCCGGGTCAACGTCAACGGCGGCGCCATCGCCATGGGCCATCCGCTGGGCGCGACCGGCTGCATGCTGATGGGCACGCTGCTGGACGAACTGGAGCGCCGGCAGCTGCGGCGCGGCCTGGTTACCGCCTGCGTCGCTGGCGGCATGGGCATCGCCACCATCATCGAACGCGTCTGAGGAGATCGCCGTGAGCCAGGACTACATCCAGGAAGCCATCCGCTGGGACAAGGACGCCAGCGGCGTCGTCACCCTGACCTTCGACATGGCCGGCCAGTCGGCCAACACCATGAACACGGTGTTCCGCAGCGCCTATGCAGCGGCCGTGGACCGCATCGCCGCCGAGATCGACAGCATCACCGGCGTCATCCTCAGCTCGGCCAAGAAGACCTTCTTCGCCGGTGGCGACCTGAACAGCCTGCTGGCCGTGGGACCGGACGGCAAGGCGGCGCTGTACGAGCGCTCGCAGGCCATGAAGGCGGTGCTGCGCCGGCTGGAGACGCTGGGCCGGCCCGTGGTGGCCGCCATCAACGGCACGGCGCTCGGCGGCGGCTTCGAGCTGTGCCTGGCCTGCCATGCGCGCTTCGCCCTCGATGACCCGCGGCTGATGCTGGGGCTGCCCGAGTCAGGCCTGGGCCTGCTGCCTGGCGGTGGCGGCGTGGTGCGGCTGGTGCGCATGCTCGGGCTCGAGGCGGCGATGCCGCTGCTCGTCGACGGCACCACCTTCGACCCGGCGCGCGCGCAGGCAATGAAACTGATCGATGGCGTGGCCGCCGACGCCGACGTGCTGATGGCGCTGGCGCGGCAGTGGATCGCGGCCAACCCCGCCCCGGCGCAACCCTGGGACCGCAAGGGCTGGCGCCTGCCCGGCGCCACGGCCACCGCGCCGGCCTCGCTGACCTACCTGCGGACGGCGCCGGTGCTGCTGATGAAGAAGACGCGTGGGCGCTATCCGGCGCCGCTGGCCATCATGTCGGCCGCGGTCGAAGGCGCGGTGGTGGACTTCGACACCGCCACGCGCATCGAGAGCCGGCACTTCGTGGGCCTGGCCACCGGGCCGGTGGCCAAGAACCTGATCACCACCTTCTTCTTCCAGATGAACGAGGTGAAGTCCGGCAAGGGGCGACCGGCCGGCGTCCCCACCGGCACGGTCGGCCGCATCGGCATCCTCGGCGCGGGGCTGATGGGGTCGGGCATTGCCCAGGTGTGCGCGGCGCGGGGCATTGCCGCCGTGCTCAAGGACGCGACGGCCGAGCAGGCGCGCAAGGGCCTCGAGCGCGTCGCGGCCAACCTCGACAAGCGCGTCGCCAAGGGCGCCCTGGCGCCCGAGAAGCGCGATGCGCAGCTGGCGCGGATCACGCCGACGGGCGATGCCGCCGACCTGGCGGGCTGCGAGCTGATCGTGGAGGGCGTGTTCGAGAACCGGCCGCTCAAGGCCCAGGTGACGCGCGAGGCCGAGCCCATGCTCGCCCCCGGCGGCATCTTCGCCTCCAACACGTCCACGCTGCCCATCAGCGGACTGGCCGAGGCCTCCGAAAGGCCGGAGAACTTCATCGGCCTGCACTTCTTCTCGCCAGTGGACCGCATGCCGCTGGTGGAGGTCATCAAGGGCCGCAGGACCTCGGCCGAGACGCTCGCGCGGGCGCTGGACTTCGTGCAGCAGATCGGCAAGACGCCCATCGTGGTCAACGATGCGCGCGGCTTCTTCACCAGCCGCGTGTTCGGCATGTTCACCAAGGAGGGCGCCGCGATGCTGGCCGAGGGCGTGGCGGCGGAGGTCATCGAGAACGCGGCCCTGGCCGTGGGCATGCCGGTCGGGCCGCTGGCCGTGATGGACGAGACCTCGATGGCGCTGGCGATGTCCATGCGCCGCCAGACCGAGGCGGACCTGGCGGCCGAAGGCCAGCCGCTGCCGCAGCATCCGGCGTGGGCGGTGATCGAGCGCATGGTCGACGGCCTGAAGCGGCCGGGGCGCGCGGGCGGCGGGGGCTTCTACGACTATCCGGCGGACGGGCCCAAGCGGCTCTGGCCGGGCCTGGCGGCGGAGTACGGCAAGGGCGGTGCCGACGTGCCCATGGAGGACCTGCAGGACCGCCTGCTGTATGCGCAGGCCATCGAGTCGATCCGCGCCATGCAGGAGGGCGTGGTCGAGACGGCGCGCGACGCCAACATCGGCTCCATCCTGGGCATCGGTTTTCCGCGCTGGACGGGCGGCACGCTGCAGTTCGTCAACATGGTCGGCACCCGGGCCTTCGCCGAGCGGGCCATGGCGCTCGCGCAGAAGTACGGCGAGCGCTTCGAGCCCCCGGCGCTGCTGCTGAGCAAGGCCGAGCGCAACGAGCGCTTCGAGTGAACGGACGGCCTGCGGGCGACTCGGCGTGAACCCCGCCTCGACACAGCCCGGCTCGCACGGCCTTCGCTTCGACGGCCAGCGCGTGCTCGTGGTGGGCGGCACCAGCGGCATCGGCAACGGCATCGCGCAGGCCTTTCGCGCGGCGGGCGCGCAGGTGCACGTGTGGGGCACCCGTGCGCGCGCCGAGGACTACCGGGCCGAGGAGGGCAGCGATCTGCAGGGCCTGCACTTCTCGCAGGTGGACGTGGGCGATGTGCGGGCCATCGGCGCCTGGACGCCGCTTTTCGACCGGCTGGACGTGCTGGTGCTGTCGCAGGGCATCGTCGAGTACGGCCGGGCCGAGTTCGACCTCGACACCTTCCGCCGCGTGGTCGAGGTCAACCTCCACAGCGTGATGGGCTGCTGCATGCATCTGCACGGGCCGCTCAAGGCGGCGGGCGGCGCCGTGGTCGTCGTGAGCTCGGTCTCGGGCTACAGGTCGGCCGTCGGCAATCCGGCCTATGCCGCCTCCAAGGCGGCGGCGATCAACCTCACCCGCACGCTGGGCGTGGCCCTGGCGCCCGACGGCATCCGCGTGAACGGCATCGCACCGGGCCTGGTGGACACCAAGCTCACGCGCGTGACCACCCGCAATCCGCAGCGCCTGCAGGCCACCCTGCAGCGCATACCCGCCGCGCGCATCGGCACGCCGCAGGACATCGCCGCCGTGGCGATGTTCCTGGCGTCGCCGCTCGCGGCCTATGTCGTGGGCCACACCATTGCGGTGGACGGCGGCCTGACGGCCTGACAGCAGCAGGAGAGAACGCGATGGCCTGGGACTTCGAGACCGATTCCGACTTCCAGCAGCAGCTGGACTGGGTGGACCGCTTCGTGCGCGAAGAGGTCGAGCCGCTCGAGCATGTGCTCGTCAGCCCCTATGCGGTGCAGGATCCGCTGCGCAACCGCCTCGTCCGGCCGCTGCAGGCGCAGGTCAAGGCCCGCGGCCTGTGGGCCTGTCACCTGGGGCCGGCCCTGGGCGGACCGGGCTACGGTCAGGTCAAGCTGGCCCTGCTCAACGAGATCCTCGGGCGCTCGGCCTATGCGCCTACCGTCTTCGGCTGCCAGGCGCCCGATACCGGCAATGCCGAGATCCTGGCGCACTACGGCACGCCCGCGCAGAAGCGCCGCTGGCTCGAACCGCTGCTGGCCAACGAGATCGTCTCCAGCTTCGCCATGACCGAGCCGCACGGCGGCGCCGACCCGACGCTGATCCGCACCACCGCCCGGCGCGAGGGTGGCGACTGGGTGCTCAACGGCCAGAAGTGGTTCGCCTCCAGCTCCAACTACGCCGCCTTCTTCATCACGCTGGCCGTCACCGATCCGGAGGCCAAGCCGCACCGGCGGCTGTCGGCCTTCATCGTGCCCCCGGACGCACCGGGCCTGCGCCATGTGCGCGATGTGCACCTGGCCGGCCGCAAGCCGCAGGGCCATGCCCACGGCTACCTCGCCTACGAAGACCTGCGCGTGCCGGCGGACCACATGCTGGGCGGGCAGGGCGACGCCTTCCTGGTGGCGCAGACGCGGCTGGGCGGCGGGCGCATCCACCATGCCATGCGCACCATCGGCGAGGCCCGCAAGGCGCTGGACATGATGTGCGAGCGGGCGGTGTCGCGCCCGAGCCGGCGCGGCACCCTGGCCGACAAGCAGCTGGTGCAGGCCATGGTGGCCGATTCGTGGATCCAGCTGGAGCAGTTCCGCCTGCTGGTGATGCGCACCGCCTGGCTGATCGACAAGCACGACGATTACAAGAAGGTGCGCAAGGACATCTCGGCCGTCAAGGCCGCCATGCCCAAGGTGCTGCACGACATCGTGTCGCGGGCCATCCAGGTGCACGGCTCGCTGGGTGTGAGCAACGAGATGCCCTTCTTCGACCAGCTGCTGGCGTCCTACGTCATGGGGCTGGCCGACGGCCCGACCGAGGTGCACCAGATCACCCTGGCCAAGGAGCTGCTGGCGCAGGTCCGGCCGGGCGACGAGCTGTTCCCGAGCCAGCACCTGCCCACGCTGGCGCAGAAGGCGCGCGAGCGCTTCAGGGAGGCGCTCTGAGCAGGGGCGCCGACATCGCTGCGGATGCCGCCGCAGTCCTGCCGGTTGCGCTGGATCGGCTCCAGGACTGGCTCGATGGCCAGGGCGTCGGCCGCGGGCCGCTGGAGGGTTGCCGGCTGCTGACCGGCGGCACACAGAACATCCTCCTGCGCTTCGAGCGCGACGGCCAGGCCTATGTGCTGCGCCGGCCGCCCGCGCATCCCCGGCCCGAAAGCGACCAGGCCATGCTGCGCGAGGCCCGCGTGCTCGGCGCGCTGGCGGGCAGCGGCGTCCCGCATCCCGCGCTGGTCGCCGCCTGCGCCGACACGCAGGTGCTGGGCACCGCCTTCTTCGTCATGCGTGCGGTCGAAGGCTTCAACGCCGGCACCGGCGGTTTGCCGCCGCTGCATGCCGCGCGGCCCGACCTGCGGCGGCGCATGGGCCTGGCCATGGCCGAGGCCATCGCGGTGCTGGGCAACCTCGATCCCACGGCCCTGGGCCTGGCGGACTTCGGCCGCCCTCAGGGCTTCCTGACACGACAGGTGCAGCGCTGGAGCCGTCAGCTCGAAAGCTATGCCACCCATGCCGGCTGGCCGGGGCCGGCGGGCCTGCCGGATGTGGCGCCCATCGCCCAGTGGCTGCAGGCCCATCAGCCGGCGGACACGGCGCCGGGGCTGCTGCACGGGGACTTCCACCTGTCCAACGTCCTGTTCCGCCACGACAGCGGCGAGCTGGCCGCGGTGGTGGACTGGGAGATGTCCACCGTGGGCGATCCACTGCTGGACCTGGGCTGGCTGCTGGCCACCTGGCCGCGGCCCGACGGCTCGCACCACCTCACGCTCAGCATCGCCCCGTGGGAGGGCTTCGTGCGCGAGGAGGAACTGGTCGAGCACTACGCCCGCTTCACCCGGCGCGACATTGCCGCCTTCCGCTGGTATGCCGTGCTGGCCTGCTACAAGCTGGCCATCGTGCTGGAGGGCACGCATGCGCGGGCCTGTGCCGGCCTCGCGCCGGTGGCCACCGGCGAGCGGCTGCACCACGCCGCGCGCGGCCTGTTGCAGCGTGCCGCCGGGTGGATCGAGCGCTAAGGATGCCCGCGCCGAACCGCAGCGTCCGAGTGCCGCACGGTTCGTGAAGCGCAGCCCTGAGGGGCCGCGCCCGTTCAGCCCGCGCCGGCGCCGCGCAGGGCCGCGATCTCCGTGTCGCCGTAGCCGAGTTCACGCAGGATCGCGTCGGTGTCCGTGCCCGCGGACACCGGCGGGCGCGGCCGTTCGGGCGCCGAGCGGCTGAAGCGCGGCGCCGGCGCCGGCTGCGTCAGGCCGTCCTGCGTGTAGAAGGCGTCCCGCGCCACCTGGTGCGGATGGCGGGGCACTTCGTCCAGGGCCAGCACCGGCGCGAAGCACACGTCCGTGCCTTCGAGCAGGGCGCACCATTCGTCGCGTGTCTTCTGGGCGAACCGGCGCGCCAGTTCGGCTTTCAGTGCCGGCCAGCGGCTGGGCTCGTGCTGCGGCCAGGCCGCGGGGTCCTCGATGCCCAGCTTCTCCAGCAACAGGGCGTAGAACTGCGGCTCGATGGTGCCCAGCGAGATCCAGCCGCCATCCGCGCAGCGGTAGCTGCCGTAGAAGTGGCTGCCGCCGTCCAGCACGCCGGTGCCGCGCGGCTTGCTGCGGCCCGCGGCCTGCATGCTGTGGAACAGCGTCATGAGCAGCGACACGCCATCGACCATGGCCGCATCGACCACCTGGCCCTGACCGCTGCCACGCGCCTCGAACAGCGCGCAGGCGATGCCGAAGGCCAGCAGCATGGTGCCGCCGCCGTAGTCGCCGACCAGATTGAGCGGCGCCACCGGTGCCTCGGGCGTCCCGATCATGCCCAGCGCGCCCGCCAGCGCGATGTAGTTGATGTCGTGGCCCGCCGCCGCGGCCAGCGGCCCCTGTTGGCCCCAGCCGGTCATGCGGCCGTAGACCAGCCGTGGGTTGCGCGCCAGGCAGGTGTCGGGCCCCAGCCCCAGCCGTTCCATCACGCCGGGGCGGAAGCCCTCCACCACCACGTCGGCGCCGTCGATCAGTCGCAGCAGCACCTCGCGGGCGGCCTCCTGCTTGATGTCCAGCGCGATGGAGCGCCGGCCGCGGCGCGAGATGTCCTGGTGCGGCGGAACCATGCCTGCGCCGGCGGCCGGGCCGGGGCGGTCGACGCGGATCACTTCCGCCCCCATGTCGGCCAGCAGCATGGCGGCCAGCGGGCCGGGGCCGATCGAGGCGATCTCGATCACGCGTACGCCGTGGAGCGGGCCGGGCATCAGCGGGGCGCTCCGGCGGCGGGGATGGATGTGCAGAGGGACATGGGGTCTCCTGAGTTCGGTCGACGTAAATCAATGGTTGGACCAAGGAAATCTAACATGGCCGTCGGCGGCTTGTCGACGGGCGCTGCGAAGCCATCGAAGCCATCGAAGCCGTGATGGCGCCGCAGCGGCGGACGGCCGCCGCAGCGCATCGCTCAGCGGCCCTGCCAGACGGGCGGCCGCTTCTCGAAGAAGGCGCGCAGGCCTTCGGCCAGGTCCTCGCTGCCGCGGATGCGTGCGAGTGCGGCCTCGGTGGCCTGCCAGCCCGCCGCGTCGGCGGCGGCCAGAAGGCCGTTCATGGCCTCCAGGCTGGCCTGGACCGAAAGCGGTGCATTGGCGGCGATCTGTGTGGCCAAGGCGCGCGCATCGGCCTGCGCCTGGCCCGGCTCGCTCAGACGGTTCACCAGGCCCAGCGCATGGGCGCGGGCCCCGTCGATGGGCTGGCCGGTCAGCACCAGCTCGCGCGCGATGGCGGGCGGCAGTGCCTGCAGCAGGCGGAACAGCGCACCGCAGGTGGGCAGCACGCCACGCTTGACCTCGGGCAGGCCGAGCTGCGCATCGCGGGCCGCGACCACCATGTCGCAGGCCAATGCGATCTCCAGCCCACCGCCGAGCGCCAGCCCCTCGATGGCGGCGATGAGGGGCTTGCGCCGCCGTCGGCGGATGAGGCCGTATTCACCACCGCGGGCTGTCACGTAGTCGCCCTTCGCCGCCAGATCGCTGCCAGCGCAGAAGACCGACGGGCCGCCGTCGAGCACGCCTGCGCGCAGGGCGGGATCGTCGTCCAGCATGTTCAAGGCCGCGTCCAGGGCGTCGGCCATGGCGCGGTCCACGGCATTGCGCTTGGCCGGACGGTCTAGCGTGATGCAGAGCAGCGCGTCCTGGCGGGCGACGCGGACGCCGCCGCGCGTGTCGGAAGTGGGCATGGCGACGCGCCTCAGAAGGTGATGACGACGCGGCCCACGCCCTGGCGTTCCTGCGCCAGGGTGGCCGCCTCGTCGAAGCGTTCGACCGGCAGCACCTGCCGGACCAGGGGCCGCACCCGGCCTTGGGTGAACCAGCCGACGCTCTCGCGCAGCAGGGCTGCCGCGCGGGCCGGCTCGCGCTCGCCGAACTGCCGCACGTCCACCCCCACCAGGGCAGCGCCCTTGACGATAGCCAGGTTGGTCTTGAGGGCACCGATCTCGCCGCCGGCGAAGCCGACCATCAGGTGCCGCCCGCCCCAGCCCAGGGTGCGGAAGGCCGCATCGGTGGCCGGGCCGCCCACGGGGTCGAACACCACATCCACGCCGCGCGGAACGGCCAGGCGCTTGACCTGCTCCTTCCAGTCGTCGCTGGCACCGTCGATCACCGCGTCGGCGCCGGCATCGCGCGCGGCGGCGCGCTTGGCTTCGCTGGAGGCCAGGGCGAGCACGCGTGCACCGAGCGCCCGGCCGATCTGCACCGCCGCATGGCCGACGGCACCGGCGGCGCCCAGCACGAGCAGGGTGTCGCCGGCCTTCAGCGCCCCGCGTTCGCGCAGGCCGTACAGCGCGGTGTAGGCCGACGCGCTGGCCACCGCAGCCAGCGTCGGGTCGATGCCGGAGGGCAGGGGCTGCGCGCGTGCGGCCGGCAGGCAGATGTACTCCGCCCAGGCGCCCTGGCGCGTGCCGCAGACCGGGTCGCCCGGTGCCAGGTGCGTGTCCGTGCCCTCGCCGATGGCATCGACGATGCCGCTGTATTCGCTGCCTGGCACGAAAGGCGGCGGCGGGCGCACCTGGTAGGCGCCGCGCGCAAGCAGCAGGTCGACGTAGGAAATGCCGCAGGCCTGCACGCGGATGCGCACCTCGCCCGGCGCGGGCAGGGGCGGGGGCAGGGTCAGGAGGGTGATGCGGTCGTCGGGGCCGTAGCCGGGAACCTGCAGGGCTCTCATGGGGCGATGTCTCCGGGGCGGCGCGGGCGCCGCCAGTCAGCTCGGGTGGGTAGGCCCGAAGATGCTAGCCGATAAATCGTATGGTTGAACCTATTGACGTGCCGCGCCTGCTTTGAAACATTGGCGGGCGCGGCGCACGCGGGCCGCGCGCCACCCCTCAAGACGGAGACACCCATGCCCATTTCTCGCCGCCAGACCCTGGCCCTGCTCGGCATCGCCCCTTTCGCTGCCGGTGCGCAGGCCCCGGCCTTCCCCGACCGTCCCATCAAGTTGATCGTTCCCTACCCGCCGGGCGGGCAGACCGATGCCGTGGCGCGGATGTTTGCGCAGAAGGTGGAAGGGCTGCTCGGCCAGCCTGTGGTGGTGGACAACCGTCCCGGTGCCAATTCGATGATCGGCAGCGAGGCCGTGGCCCGCGCGCCGGCCGACGGCTACACGCTGCTGTTCAACATGACGGCGCTGGTCACGAATCCGCTGCTGCTGCCGCAGGTGAACTACGACCCCTTCCGCGACTTCGTGCCGGTGGCGCGCTGCTACGAGATCACGGGCATCTGGGCCGTGCCTGGACAGGGGCCCCGCACGCTGGCCGAATTCATGCAGCGCGCGCGGGAAGCCCCCAAGCCACTGAGCTTCGGCACCACCGGCCATGCCTCGACCTCGCACTACTTCGGCGAGATCATTTCGCGCGCCGGCGGCTTCAGCCTGAACCACGTGCCGTACAAGGGAGAGGCGCCGATCATTCCCGACCTGATCGCGGGGCGCCTGGATGCCGGCGTGGTGTCGGGCTACTCGGCCATGCAGTTCGCTGCCGATGGGCGCATCCGCGTGCTGGCCACGACCGGCGCGCGGCGCATTCCCTCGCTGCCGGACCTGCCCACCTTCCAGGAGCTGGGCATCGGCGGGCTGACGGCCGAATCCTTCGCCGGCGTGTTCGCCCCCGCGAAGACGCCGCAGCCGGTGGTCGACCGCCTTGCCGATGCCTTCAGCCGGGCCGGTGCGATGCCCGACGTGCGCGAGCGCATCGCCGGCTTCGGCCTGCAGCCGCCCACGCCCATCACGCCGACGCAGTTCGCCGCCGTGATGCGCAAGGCCTACGACGAGTGGGCGGGGATCAAGGGCAAGAGCGCGATCCAGCTGCAATAGCGTCGGCGCCGTCCGGCCGGGCCCCGGCGCGGCGCGGCGTCAGACCGCGCGCTGCGCCATGTCGCGGGCGATCAGCTCCTTCATGATCTCGTTGGTGCCGGCCAGGATGCGGTGCACCCGCACGTTCTGGTACAGGCGGGCGATGGGGTATTCGGTCATGTAGCCGGCGCCACCGTGCAGCTGCAGGCATTCGTCCACCACCTTGCCGCAGGCGTCGGTGACCCACCACTTGGCCATGGCGGCGGTCGCGGGCGACAGCGCGCCGGCCAGGAGGCGGCGGGCGCAGTCGTCGACGAAGGCGCCCGCCAGGTGGGCCTGGGTCTCGCATTCCGCCAGCCTGAAGCGGGTGTTCTGCATCTCGAGCAGCGGCTGGCCGAACACGCGCCGGCCTGCGGTGAAGCGCAGCGTCTCCTCGATGGCGCGCTCCATGCAGGCCAGGGACATCAGCGCGGTGATCA
This sequence comes from Pseudacidovorax sp. NFM-22, assembly GCF_021401245.1. Classification (GTDB taxonomy): domain Bacteria; phylum Pseudomonadota; class Gammaproteobacteria; order Burkholderiales; family Burkholderiaceae_C; genus Xenophilus. The sequence continues at coordinate 526,538 of NZ_JACBFY010000005.1, read as the reverse complement.
GCCGCTCCCGCGCCAGCTCCTTCATCAGCTGCCGAAAGCCCTGGCCCTCCTCGGGCCCCAGCAGGTTCTCGCAGGGCACGCGCATGCCGTCGAAGAACAACTCGCAGGTGTCCTGCGAATGCATGCCGATCTTGTGCAGCGGCTGGCCGCGGCGCAGGCCCGTCACCTTCGCGGCCTCGACCACCAGGATGGACACGCCGCGCGCGCCCTGCGACGGATCGGTCTTGGCGACCAGGCAGATCAGGTCGGCGCTGGTGCCGTTGGTGATGTAGGTCTTGGCCCCATCGACCACATAGTGATCGCCATCGCGCAGTGCCCGCGTGCGGATGGACTGCAGGTCGCTGCCGGTGCCCGGCTCGGTCATGGCCAGCGCACCGACCAGCTCGCCGGTGGCCATCTTCGGCAGCCAGCGGCGCTTCTGGTCCTCGCTGGCGAAGTTCTCGACGTAATGGGCCACGATGCCGCTGTGCAGCGAGTTGCCCATGCCGCCGGCGATGGCACGGGCCTGCTCGGCAAAGATCACGGCCTCGTGCAGGAAGCTGCCGCCGCCGCCACCGTAGGCCTCGGCGATGCCGGGGCACAGCAGGCCGGCGGCGCCGGCCTTGTACCAGACCTCGCGATCCACATGCTGCTGGGCGCACCAGCGCGGCTCGTGCGGCACCAGTTCGGTTTCGTAGAAGCGCCGCGCGGCATCGCGCAGCGACTCGAGCTCGGCATTCATCCAGTGGGGTTGGTGCATGGCGGGGCTTGCAGAAGAAGAAGGACGCCAGGCATGCTAGCACCTAATTGGTTGAACCATACTTGATTCGCAATGCGTCCCGGCGCACATGCGGCAAAGGCTCCGCGCCGGAAGGCCTTGCGAGCGGCATGGCCGCCTTCGCTGCGCGTAGGCGGCGGACTTCAACGGCATCAGCCGCCGTCCGCAGGGCCTGGATGTCAGGCTGGCCGGATCATCGTCGGCATTCGATCACCCACGAACGTCCGGGAGCCGGTCATGCATTCCATGGAAAAGTACCTTGCCGAAGAGCCCTTCGCCCTGCGTCGCAGCGAGCGCTCCGACATCAACGTCAACGACCGCACCGAGATCCGCCACTACGCCCAGGAACTGGGCGTCGACGAGCAGCACCTGATCGGCGCGGTCGACCGCGCCGGCCTGAACGGCCGTGCGGTGCAGGCGCACCTGGGCTGCTGCTGAGCGCACCCGCCCCTGGCCGAGTCTGAAGCCTCCCATGCCCGCGCCGCCTTCGTGCGAGCGCTGCACTTCCTCTCCCTGACTTCAGACGCCTGATGTCCGCCATCGCGCCCCCCGAACCCGTTGACCTTTCGCCCAAGCCCCGCGACCGCAGCCACAAGCAGCGCCGACACCGCGCCCCCACGCTCTCGATGGCGGCGTGGCGTCAGTTCATGGAAGTGGCCCGCCCCTACTGGGTGGGGGACCAGCGGGTCAAGGCCTGGAGCCTGCTGGGCGTGCTGCTGGTGGTGATGTTGTGCGAGACGCACCTGGCCGTGATGCTGATCTCGCGCACCGGCGAGATGACCTCGGCCTTGGCCGCCCGCGATGCCGACCGCTTCTGGAGCGCCGTACGCTGGAGCCTGGTGGTGCTGGCCTTCGCCGCGCCCATGTACGCCGGCTATTACTACCTGCGCGATTACCTCGGCAACCACTGGCGCCGGTGGCTCACGCACCGCTTCCTCGATGGCTACCTGCAGCAGCGGCGCTACTACGAGCTGGGCAGCCGGCAGGACTTGGACAACCCCGACCAGCGCATCAGCGAGGACATCAACACCTTCACCGGCCGCTCCATCAACTACGCGCTGATCTTTCTCGGCTCGCTGATGCAGCTGGTGGCTTTCAGCGCGGTGCTGTGGTCCATCTCGAAGATGCTGGTGCTCTTCCTGGCGATCTATGCCACGGTGGGCACGGTGGTGGCGCTGTACGTCTTCGGGGCGCCGCTCATCCGGCTCAACTTCTGGCAGCTGCGGCGCGAGGCGGACTTCCGCTTCGGGCTGATGCGCTTTCGCGAGAACGCCGAATCCATCGCCTTCTACCGTGGCGAAGCGCAGGAGCGCGTGGAGCTGGACAACCGCTTCCAGGCCGCCTTCTCCAACTACGGTCGGCTCATCAAGAAGCAGCGCTCGCTCAATCTCTTCCAGCGCGCCTTCAGTCAGCTGACGCTGGTGGTGCCCAGCATCATCCTGGCGGGCGAGGTGCTGGCTGGCAACCTGGAAGTGGGCCGCGCCGTGCAGGCCGGCGGCGCCTTCGCCGCCGTGCTCGGTGCCGTGGGCCTGATCGTGGACAACTTCGAAGGCCTGAGCCGCTTCGTGGCGGGCATCGACCGCCTGCACACCCTCGCCGGCGTGGTGATGCCGGGCAGCACGCGCGCGCCCTCGGCCGTGGCGGTGGCGAGCGCGCCGGCCGGCCAGATCCAGAGCGAATGCGGCAACGACGAGTTGTGCGTGGAGAACGTGACGCTCTACACGCCGCAGTTCAACCGGCTGCTGATCCGCGACCTCTCGCTGCGCCTCAATCCGGGCGAGGGTCTGATGATCGCGGGCCCCAGCGGCTGCGGAAAGAGCTCGCTGCTGCGCGCACTGGCCGGCCTGTGGCGCAACGGCAGCGGCACGGTGCGCACCCTGCCGCCCGAGCAGGTCTTCTTCCTGCCGCAGCGGCCCTACATGCAGCTGGGCACGCTGCGCAGCCAGATCCTCTATCCCGCCGATGCATCGAAGCACACAGACGCGCAGCTGCTGGACATCCTCGACGCCGCGCACCTGGGCGGCCTGGCCGAGCGCGTGGGCGGGCTCGACGCCGTCCACGACTGGGAGAAGCTGCTGTCGATGGGCGAGCAGCAGCGCATGGCCTTCGCCCGCGTGCTGGCCCGCCGGCCGCGCGTGGTCATCCTGGACGAGGCCACCAGCGCGCTCGATGCAGCCACCGAGGCCGCGCTCTACCAGCGCCTGCGCGACACGGGCGCCACCATGGTCAGCATCGCGCACCGGCAAGCGGTGCTGCGCTACCACACGCATGTGCTCGAACTGCTGGGCGGCGGCGAGTGGCGCATGCACGGCGCGCGGGACTATGCCGCCGGCGAGGGCTGATCGCGGTCCAGCAGGCAGTCGATGAAGGCGCGCAGCGGCGCCGGCATGTGCCGCCGGCTCGGGTGGTAGAGAAACAGGCCCGGCCGCGTGATGGACCAATCCGCCAGCACCTGCACCAGCCGCCCGTCGGCCAGCAGCGTGGCCACGCTCTCCTGATCGAAGGCGTAGGCGATGCCCAGGCCCTGCAGGGCGGCCGAGAGGCCCAGGCCGGCATCGTTGGTCACCAGGGGCCCCGTCACGGCGATCTCCAGGCGTTCGCGCCGTCGTTCGAACTCCCAGCGGTAGGCCCGGCCATCGGCCTCCAGCCGCCAGTTGATGCAGGCGTGGTGGTGCAGGTCCTGTGGGGTGGCCGGTGCGCCATGGCGCGAGACGTAGTCGGGCGAGGCCACGGCCACCATGCGGATATCCGGCGTCAGCCGGACGGCGACCATGTCCTTCTCCAGTCGGCCGCCCACCCGGATGCCGGCGTCGAAGCGGCCGGCGACGATGTCGCCGAGCGCATCGTCGACCACGATGTCCAGCACCACGTCGGGGTGCGCGCGATGGAAGCGGTCGAGCCGGGGCGCGATGAGCTGCCGTGCCGCCATGCCCAGCGTGTTGATCCGCAGGACGCCGCCCATCTGCCCGGCGGCCGATGACGCCTCGGCCACGGCGGCCGACAACGACTGCAGCAGCGGTGCCAGCTGCTCGTAGAGCCGGGCGCCGGCCTGCGTCGGCGCCACGCTGCGGGTGGTGCGGTTCAGCAGCCGCTGGCCCAGGCGCGTTTCGAGCTGCCGGATCGTCTGGCTCAAGGCCGAGGGCGAGAGGCCGAGCGCCGCCGCGGCCCGCGCGAAGCTGGCGCGCTCGACCACGGCGGCGAAGGCCTTGAGCTCCGCAAACTCCGATCCGCGCATTCTGTATCTCCTGCTTCATGACCCATGAAGATTCTGGCGGATTCTCTAATCACTCCGCAGCAGGCATCGTGAGGTCTTTCCAACCCAGGAGCACAGAATGAAGACGACCGAGCTTCCGCTACCCATCACCGCCTACTTCGCGGCAGACCGCCAGGACCCGGACGCCGTGGGCGCCTGCTTCACGGCGGACGCCACCGTGACGGACGAAGGACGCACCCATGCCGGCCGGGCGGCGATCCGGGCCTGGAAGGCCGCGGCGTCGACGCAGTACCGCTACACCGTCGAGCCCTTCGCGCTGGAGGCGCGGGACGACGTGTGTACCGTCACGGCGCATGTGCGGGGCGACTTCCCCGGCAGCCCGGTGGACCTGCGGTACCGCTTCCGCCTTGCGCAGGGCCTGATCGCCTCGCTCGAAATCGCGGTTTGATGCAGAGCGCGGCGGGGCGCGGGCGCAACGCCGCCACCCGTCGCTTCCACCATGCCGAGCGCTTCGCGAAGGCCCGGCGTGCCAGGGCGTTTCGTCAGACCCGGAAGCTGCGCGCCTGCGCGGCGATCTTGCCGGCGTCGAAGGCATTGATCTCGTCGATCAGGTCGTTGGTGAAGAAGTCCTGGGGCCGTTGCACCTTCGTCCAGCCGAAGATGTCGATCAGCGCAGCCACCGACTGGGGCCGGAAGTAGCCCCACTTGTGCGTGCTGTCGTTGTCCTGGAAGGACAGCGCCTCGATCTGCGCCGTCATCACACGCATCGCATCCTGCAGCGCCTTGTCGGGGTTGCCGCCCTGGGGCATCTGCTCGGGGAAGGCCTTCCAGTGCAGGCGGATGGCGGCCTCGGGGTTGTTGACGAGAAAGACCGTGCTCTTGGCGATGGCGCGTGCCACGCCCACCACCGTGCGTCGACTGCGGGCGATGTAGTCGCGCCGCGCGAAGGTGCTGGCGCCGAAGAGGTCCTTGAAGCGCGGCGGGGAAGGCAGGGCGCGCATGGTGATGCCCAGGCTTTCGAGCTGCCGCGTCTGCGAGCGCGGCGCGACATAGGCGGCCACCTGCCCCGAGCGCAGCGCCTGCCCGGCCTGCGCGCCCGAGCCCACCGCGATCACGCGCAGGTCCGTGCCGGGCACCATGCCCGCCTCGCGCGCCGCGAAGTCCACCATCGCCACGCCTTCGTTGGCGAGCGTCGGCACGCCGATGAGCTTGCCCCGCAGGTCCGCCAGGGTGCGCGCCGGGTGGTCGGTCGGCACCGCCACCTCCACGGGGTAGCTGCGGATCTGCTGGTAGAAGAAGGTGAGGCCCAAATCCTGGCCCGCGGCGGCGCGCGACATCACCGGAATGAAGGAGCCCGAGCCCATGTCCTGGTTGCCCGAGGCCACCAGCTGCACCGCCCCCGTGATGCCGGCAGCACCGGCGAGCACCGGCTCCACGCGCACGCTTTCCTCGTCGTAGTAGCCGAGCGCGGTGGGGATGGAGGTCTGGTTGGAGATCACCACCGACAGCGTGGGGATCGCCAGCACGTAGCGCACGCGCGAGGGCGCGGCCGCCAGTGCGCGCAAGGGCCCGGCCGACACCGTGGCGGCGGCTGCGGCACGCACGAGGGTGCGGCGCTGGATCAGGGATGCAGGGGTCATGGACGACGGCTCCGGTTCAAGGGTGGGATCGGGGTGCGGGCGGCGCCCGCGGGGCGCGGTCAGACGCTGGGCGTCGCCCGGCGTGCCTTCTCGGAAGGGTCCCAGAACAGCACGCGCCGGCGCAGCATCTTGATCAGGCGGTTGAGCACCAGGCCGATCACCGACAGCAGCAGCAGCACCGAGAACTGGCCGGCCACGTCCATGTTGAAGCTCATGGTCTGGATCAGCGTGCCCAGGCCCGCCTCGGCGCCCACGAACTCCGCCACGATCACGCCGATGAGCGACAGCACCACCGCCAGCTCCAGCCCGGCGATGACGAAGGGCAGCGCGCCGGGCAGGCGCAGGTGCCGGAAGACCTGCCAGGGCGAGGCGCCCAGCGACAGCATCAGGCTGACCCGGTCCTCGTCGGCCGAGCGCAGGCCGGCGATGGTGTTCACCATGAGCGGGAAGAAGCAGATGATGGCGGCGCTGAACACCTTGGACTGCATGCCCAGGCCCAGCCACAGCGCGAAGATGGGCGCCAGCGCCACCTTGGGCATGGACTGGAACATGATGATGTAGGGATACATCAGCATGTCCACGTAGCGGTAGGTGGCGATCAGCGTGCCCAGCAGCAGGCCCAGGCCGGTGCCGATGACGAAGCCCAGCAGCGTCTCCAGCAGCGTGACGGCGCCATGGCGCAGGTACATGCCCGAGGCCAGGCCGCGCACCAGCGCGGCGAACACCTCGCTGGGCGAGGGCAGCACATAGTTGGGCACCGCGCCCAGGCGGCACACCGCCTCCCACAGCAGGAGCGTGCACAGGAACAGCGCGATCACCATGGCCAGTTGTCGTCGGGTCATCATCAGTCCACGCCTCCGCGCAGGTTGAACAGCGCACGGATGTGCGCCACATGGGCCCCGAATTCCGGCGAGGCCATCACCTCCAGGCCCCGCGGCCGGGGCAGGTCGATGCGGATGTCGTCGATGAGCCGCCCCGGCCGCGGCGACATCACCAGCACGCGGTCGGCCAGGTACACCGCCTCGGCGATGGAGTGGGTGATGAGCAGCACCGTCTTGCGCCGCTCCAGCCAGATGCGCTGCAGCTCCACGTTCATGTGCTCGCGCGTCATGGCGTCCAGGGCACCGAAGGGTTCGTCCATGAGCAGCAGCGTGGGGTCGTTGACCAGCGCCCGGGCCAGGGCCGCGCGCTGCTGCATGCCGCCCGACAGCTCCCACGGATAGCGGGACGCGAAATCGGCCAGGCCGACCAGCGCCAGCAGCTCGCGCGCCACGGCGGCATGCCGGGCGGGATCGAGTCGCAGGATCTGTGCCGGCAGCAGCACGTTCTGCAGCACCGTGCGCCAGGGAAAGAGCACCGGCGACTGGAAGACGATGCCGATGTCCTTGCGCGGCCCCCGCACGGGCTCGCCGCGGATGGCCACGCCGCCTTCGGAGTAGGGCTGCAGGCCGCCAAGCGTCTTGAGCAGGGTGGACTTGCCGCAGCCCGAGGGGCCCACCACTGCGACGAAGGCACCTTCCTCGACCGTCACGTCGAAGGACTGCAGGGCGACCAGCGCCTCGCCCCCGTTGGTATAGCGCTTGGTGAGCGCCCGGATCTCGATGGCGGGACGGTTCATGGCGGGCCCGCCCTGCGGGTGATGCGCGTCGAAAGGGTCACGTTCAATCCTTGGTGACTGCAACCGGTTGCACTTGAAGAGAATCGTGCCGCACCTCGTAATGCCTGTCAAACGATTTTGTTTCTCGTACGTTCGCTTGCGCCGGACTGCGAGCTTTGCATATGATCATGCAACCGGTTGCATTCACGCCGGGCATTTCTCTGGAGGTTTCCATGAGCATCGAAGGACTGCCGCGCTTCAGCGACGGCGAAATGGCGCGGCGCCTGGCGGCCGTGCGTGGGCTGGCGCAGGAGCGTGGCGTGCGCGCCCTGCTGCTGTTCGGCCACAGCGGCTCGCGCCGGCACTACCAGGCGGACATCCACTACGTGACGGAAGTGGCGCCCTTCCACGAGGCCTACTGCCTCGTGCCGGTGGAAGGCGAGCCCGTGCTCTGGATCACGCACCACAACCACTTCGCCACCGCGCGGGACCTGTCGCGCATCGCCGACGTGCGCCGGAGCAGCCGCGACGCGCCGGCCGTGATCGCGGCAGAGCTGCGCAGCCGCGGCCTGGCCGATGCCGCCATCGGGCTGGTCGGGCCCATGTTCCATCAGGAGCACACGCGCCTGCTGGGCCTGGTGCCCGATGCGCAATGGAGCGACCTGAGCATGCCCTTCAAGCGCCTGCGCATCCGCAAGAGCGAGGAGGAGCTGGCCTGGCAGCGCGTGGCCGCGGCCGGCTGCGACCGGGTGATGGCGGCCCTGCATGCGGCCATCCGCCCCGGTGTGGAAGAGCGCGAACTGCTGGTGCTGAGCGAGGAAGTGGCCTGGCAGTTCGGCTGCCAGCCCAACTTCCTCTACCTCAACAGCACGCCCATGGCGGCCTCGGAAAGCTGCGTGCCCAACCAGATCCTGTCGCGTCGCAAGCTGCAGATGGGCGACGTGATCAACACCGAGCTGACCGTGAGCTACGGCATGTACTCGGCCCAGCTGCTGCGGCCCTTCTTCCTGGGCGAGCCCACCGCGCAGTACGCGCACCTGTATGGCGTGCTCAAGACGGCGCACGACGCGCTGGCCGAGGCCATGAAGCCCGGCGTCACGCTCGACGAGCTGCGCGAGGTGTCGCTGAGCATCCGGGACGCGGGCTACACCACGGTGGACGGGCTGCTGCACGGCTTCGGCGTCGACATCCTGCCGCCGGCCCTGGGCCCCAACTTCGCGCCGCCGCATGTGCCCTACACCCTGGAGCCGGGCGTGACCATCGTGCTGCAGCCCAACCCGACGACCGCCGACGAGAGGGTCGGCATGCAGCTGGGGCAGATGGGCCTGATCACGCCGCACGGCTACGTCTCCATGCATGCGTCGCCGTCCGAAGTGACCGTCTGCGGCTGAGGCAGCGCATGGCCATCCTCATCCACGGCGGCCATGTCGTCACGATGAACGCGGCGCGGGAGGTCTTTGCCGGCGGCTTCGTGCTCATCGGCGACGACGGCCGCATCGCCAGCACCGGGCCGCAGGCCCGCATTCCCGATGGCTTCGAGGGCGAGCGGCTGGACGCCAGCGGCATGATCGTGCTGCCCGGCCTGATCGATGCCAGCCACCGGCCCTGGGAGCATCTGCTGATGGGCTGGCCGGGCGCCGCAGACCCGGCCCGCTGCGCCGCGGCCGAGTCGATGCTGCACGACGAGGACGTGCGCGCCGCCGCGCAACTGGCGGCCGCCGAGCTGGCGACCGGCGGCGTGACCACCGTGCTGCACCACGTGCCCGGTGCTGCCACGGCCGCGCGGCTGGCGGCGGCCACCGCGGCCTTCGGTGCGCACGGCCTGCGCCAGGTGGCCTGCCTCGACTTCGCCGCCACGGGTGAAGACCTCGCCCGGCACGCCTGCAACGTCTCCGACCCACTGCTGCGCCTGGCCCTGTCGGTGCGCAGCGACCCGGTGTCGATCTGCACCGGCGCCGTGGACGAGGCGCAGCTGGTGCGCGCCGCCGCCCTTGCCGACCGGCACGGGCTTCGCCTCTTCACGCAGCCTGGGGGGCGTGCCGACGAGGCGTCCTGGCAGGCGGCCCTGCGCAGGCAGGGCCGCAGCGCCATCACGCATCTGATGGAGCTCGGCCTGCTCGATTCGCGCTGGCTGATCGAGGGTCTGGACCGGCTCGGGCCGGCCGACCTGATGCTCATGCTGGAGTCCGGCTGCACGGGCGTGGCGCAGCCGCTGGCGGACGCCGCCCTGGGCCGCGCCTGCACCAGCTGGACGGCGCTGCTGCGCCAGGGCGGGCACTTCGCCATCGGCACGGGCGGGCCGGCGGCGAGCTGCACCGTCGACATGGTCGAGGAGATGAAGGCGCTGGTCATGGTCCAGAACACCCTGAACCTCGATCCCACCGCGATGTCCGCCGAGGCGGCACTGGAGGCCGCCACCCTGGGCGGCGCGCGGGCGCTGGGCCTGCTGGACGAGATCGGCTCGCTGGAGCCGGGCAAGCAGGGCGACGTGGCGGTCTTCGACATGCGTGCGCCGCACTTCCAGGTCTCGCACAAGCCGGTCTCCACCTTCGTGTGCTGCGGGCGCGCGCGGGACGCGCATGCCGTCTTCGTGGGTGGTCGCCGCATCCATGCCGCCACGGCGCCGGCCCGGCACGACGACGCCGCGCTGGCCGAGGAAGGCCGGGCGCGACGTGCGGCACTGCTGGCCCGGCTTCACGGGGCGGCGGCATGACGCGAACCCCGGCCGGCCCCCATTCCGCACCGATCGAAGGAACCGCCATGCGCACCCTTTTTGCCAATGCCTGCGTGATCACCGGCAACGAGGCCGGCGACATCCATCCGCAGGGCTTCGTCCTGGTGGAGGGCGGACGCATCGTCGCCGTCGGGCCCATGGCGGCGCTGCCCGGCGTGCCGGACGGCGTGCGCACCGTGGACGCCGGTGGCCGCTTCCTGACGCCGGGGCTGGTCAACATGCACCAGCACCTGCACATGAACCTGCTCAAGGGCCTGGCGGACGGCATGCTGCTCGAACCCTGGGCGCGCGACTTCAGCGCCCACAGCCGACGCGCCATGCGCCGCCCGGCGGTGCGCAACTCGGCGCGGCTGGCCGCGCTGGAGATGCTGCGCACCGGCACCACCTGCGTGCTCAACCACCAGTCGCCCTTTTCCTGGCCCGAGCTCACGCACGACGCGGCCGAGGCCATGGCCCAGGCCGGACTGCGGCAGGTGCTGGCCATTCCCTTCCAGTGCCGCACGCCCAAGCTGCCCGAGCATCCCTGGGACGAGGCCGAGGCCACGCGGCAGATCGGCGCCCTGGTGCAGGCCCTGGAGGGCGGTGCCAACGGCATGACGCGCACGGCCCTGACCGTCGAATGCAATGCCCACCATACGGAGATGGGCCGCAGCTCCGACAGCCTGGTGCGCGCGGGCCATGCGCTGGCCCAGGCGCTCGACCTGCGCGTGGCGGTCCACATGTCCGGCGGCACGCTGTCGATGCGCATGGGCTTCACCAAGTACCGCCGCCAGACTGGCCGCAGCGACGTCGAATACCTGGAGCAGCTGGGCGTGCTCGACCACCGCTGGATCCTCAAGCACGGCATCCATTTCAGCGACGAGGATCTGCAGAAGGTGGCCCGGCGCGGCGCCTCGGTCGTCTACACGCCCACCTCCGAGTCGATCCGCGGCGGCGGCCTGGGGCCCTGGCGCGCCATGCACGAGGCCGGCATCCGCTGCGCGCTCGGCACCGACGGCCCGGCCGTCGACTACAGCGTCGACATGGTCGAGCAGATCAAGGCCTGCTGCTTCCTGCAGGCCGTGCGCTACGGCGACCGCGATGCCATCACGCCCCGCCAGGCGCTGGCCATGGCCACGCTGGGTGCGGCGCGGGCGCTGGGGCTGGAGCGCGAGATCGGCTCGCTGGAGCCCGGCAAGCGCGCCGACCTCGTGCTCTTCGACCGCCGCCGCGCCCATCTGCAGATGATCGAAGACCCGCTCACCGCCTTCGTGCGCGGCTGCCGCGGTGCCGACGCCACGCTGGTGATGGTCGATGGCCGCATCGCGATGCAGGACGGCCACTTTCCGCAGGTGCCCGATGCCGACGCCGTGATGGCCGCGGCACGGGCCGATGCCGCGCAACTGCTGGCCGAGGCGGGCTTCGAACGCCTCGCGCAGCCCCGCTGGCCCGCGCGCGCCTGACCGATTCCGAAGCAGGAGAAATGCATGTCCAGGACGCCCCCGCCTTCGCTGTCGCCGACCCCCTTCCTGCAGGGCCGTACCCCGCCATGCCCCTTGTATGATCCGCCGCTCCATGACAGTGCCGCCCTCTGCGCCCGCCACATTGCGGCAAGTCGCCAAGCATGCGGGCGTCCATCTCTCCACGGTGTCGAGGGCCCTCGATCCCGAGCGGCGCCACCTCATCAGCCGCGACATCGTCGCCAAGGTGGAGGCCGCGGCCAAGGAGCTGGGCTGGCGCCCCAACCGTGCAGCCGCCTCGCTGCGCCGGGGCCGCTCGATGGTCATCGGCGTGCTCGTGCCCGACATGACCAACATGGTCACCGCCCAGATCATGCAGGGCGTGGAGGCGGCCATCGTTCCGCGCGGCTTCTTTCCCCTGGTGGTGAGCATGAACGCCGTGCCCTCGGGCAAGGCGATGGTCGAGCGGCTGCTGTGGCAGCGGGTGGACGGCGTGGTGGTGGCCACGCTGGACGACGAGTTGCTCGCTGCCCTGGCCAAGGCCGGCCTGCCCGCCGTGCTCACCTCGCGGGCCGATCCCGATGGACGCTTCAGCGCCGTGCATGGCGACCGCGAGCGGGCCGCCAGCCTGGCCATCGACCATCTGCATGCGCTGGGACACCGGCGCATCGCGCTGCTGGCCACGCCGCAGAACATGCAACTGGGCATCGAACGGCTGCGCTTTGCGACGGCGGCCCTGGCCCGTCATGGGCTCGAACCCCAAGCCGTGGCCGTGGCCGATGGCACGGGCCGCGATGCCGGCCTGAAGGCGATGCAGCAGCGGCTGGCCGGGCACGGCCCACAGGCGCGCCCGCCCTTCACGGCCGTGTGCGCGGCCAACGACCTGCTGGCGCTGGGCGCCTACGAGGCGGCGCGCCAGGCGGGCCTGGTGGTGCCGCAGCACCTGTCGGTGGTGGGCCAGAACGACATGCTGATGGCCGACCTGGTGAGTCCACCGCTGACCACCGTGCGCATGCAGCATCTGGAGATGGGACGGCAGGCCGGCACCCTGATGATCGAGGAGATCGAGGCGCGCGCCACTGCCGAGGCACCGCGGCCGCCGCGCGTGATCGTGTTCCAGCCCGAGCTGGTGGTGCGCCAGTCCACCGGCGCCGCCGACGCCTGAGGCGCGCTGCCGCGCCTTGTGCAGCGAGGTGCGCATGACCGCCTATCCACTGCGCCTGCTGGCCTTCGACGGCGCCTTCAACCTGCCGATCTGGATCGGCCAGTCGCGCGGAGTCTTCGCCGCGCACGGACTCGCCGTCTCGCTGGCCTACACACCGAACTCGCGCTTCCTGGTGCAGGCGCTAATGAACGGCGAGGCCGACATCGGCCTGTGTGGCTTCGACAACATCGCCGCCTACCAGCTCGGCCAGGGCGAGGCCGAGTTGCCCGAGCCGCCAGACCTGCGGGCCTTCATGGGCGGCGACGGCGGCTTCCTGGCGCTGGTCGCGCGGCCCGAAATCGCATCGCTGCAGGCCCTGGCGGGTTGCACGCTGTCGGTGGACGCGCTCACCACGGGCTTTGCCTTCGTGCTGCGCGACATGCTGGCGCAGGCGGGCCTGGGCGGCGAGCACGTTCGCATCGTGAGCGCAGGCGGCACCGCGGCCCGTTACCAGCAACTGCTGGCCGGCGCGCACGATGCCACGCTGCTGCGCGTGCCCTACGAGCGGCTGGCCGCGTCGCGCGGCTTTCGCATCCTGGCCCAGGCCGGGCCGCTCATCGGCCCCTACATAGGGACGGTGGGGGCGGCGCGCCAGCGCTGGCTGGCGGCCCATGCACCGCAGGCGCAGGCCTTCATGCGGGCCTACCGCGAGGCCATCGACTGGCTGCACGTGCCAGCCCACCGCGCCGAGGCCTGCGACGTGCTCATGGCGCGGCACGAAGGCCTGGATGCGGCGGCGGCCGGTTGCGTGCTCGACGACCTGCTCGCGTCCGACGGCGGGCTGCAGCGCGATCTCTCGCTCGACCCGGCCCGCGTGCGCGGCGTGCTGGCCATCCGGGCACGGCATACGGCGCTGAAGGACATGCCCGCGCTGTCGGATCTGCTGGCCCCGGTCGTGCCGTCGAAGTAGGGCTGGGGCGGCGGGGGCGCGTAGGGCCGAGGGGGCGCTCCCTAGAATCCGTCGCCGCCCCATGCCCTCTGCCCCGCCCATCAACGTCGTCGTCCGTGCCCTGGCGTTGCTGCAGGCGCTCAACCGCCAGCCCGTCTCCACGCTGGACATGCTGCACCGGCAGACGGGCATTCCCAAGCCCAGCATCGTGCGCCTGCTGCACACCCTGCAGGCCACCGGCTTCGTGCGGCATGCGCCGCAATACGGCGCCTACTACCTCACGGCCGAGGTGGCCTCGCTCGCCAGCGGCTACCACAGCGAGCCGCGCATCGTGGAGGCCTCCTCGGCCATCGCCGACCGGCTGACGGCCGAGCTCAAATGGCCCGTCTCGGTGGCGGTGCACGACGGCGATGCGATGGTGGTGCGCTACAGCACCATCCCCCAGTCGCCGCTGTCCTTCTTCCATTCCACGATCAACATGCGGCTGAGCCTGCTCACGCAGGCGCTGGGCCGGGCCTACCTGGCCTTCGCCGACGTGCAGGAGCAGCAGGCGCTGATCGAGCTGCTGGCCCGCACGCCGCATCCCGAAGAGCGCGAAGTGGGCGATGCCGACGCCATCCGCGCCATGCTGGATGAGACCCGCGAGCGTGGCTACGCGTTGCGCGATCCGCGCGTGCGGCCCGAGTCCTCCACGGTGGCGGTGCCGATCTTCGAAGGCCCGCGCGTGGTCGCCACCATCGGGCTCACCTGGTTCTCCTCCGCACTCACGCCCGCGCAGGCCGTGGGGCGCTTCCTGCCGCCGCTGCAGCAGGCCGCGGCCGCCATCGCCCAGGCGCTGGAGGCGCTGGCGTCGCCGCGCGGCTGACTTTCCGCCGCGCGGAAAGTCCGCAATGCCCGCTTGGTCCGCGGGGCAGGGCTGCGCATGATCGCGGCATTCCAACGGAGACACACACGATGAAACGACGCCTTGCCGTGGCGCTGCTTGCCTGCGCCGCCGCCCTGCCGGCCCTGGCCGCCGAGTGGCCCGCCAAGCCCATCACCCTGATCGTTCCCTTCCCGGCCGGCGGCAGCACTGACGCGCTGGCCCGGCTCATCGGCCAGCGCCTGTCGGAGAAGCTGGGGCAGCCGGTGGTGGTGGACAACCGCGCCGGCGCCGGCGGCAACCTGGGCACCGACATGGTGGCCAAGGCCGCGCCCGACGGCTACACGCTGGCGCTCTCCACCTCGGGCCCGCTGGCCAACAACAAGTACCTCTACAAGAACCTGCGCTTCGACCCCCAGAAGGACCTGACGCCGGTGATCGCCATCGGCGAGATCCCGATGGGCATCGCCGTGAGTCCGGCGCTCAAGGTCGATTCGCTGCAGGCGCTGCTGGAGCGTGCCCGCGCCCAGCCCGGCAAGGTGAGCATCGCCAATCCGGGCAACGGCACCATCGGCCACCTCACGGCCGAGCTGCTCAAGAGCCAGGCCAGGGTCGAGGCGCTGGGCGTGCCCTACAAGGGCGACACGCCGGCCATCACCGACACCGTGGGCGGCAACGTCGATGCGGTGTCCATGCCCATCACCTCGCTGGTGCCGCAGATCCAGGCCGGCAAGCTCAAGGGCCTGGCCGTCACCTCGCGCCAGCGCTTCGCGGGGCTGCCGCAGGTGCCCACGGCCATCGAGCAGGGCATTCCCGTGGAGGCCACCGTGTGGATGGCCATCGTCGGGCCCAAGGGCCTGCCCGAGGCCGTGGTGACGCGCCTGAACACCGAGATCAATGCCGTGATCGCCACGCCCGAGGCCCGCGCCCGGCTGGAGCAGTACGGCGCCGCACCCATCGGCGGCAACCCGCAGCAGCTGGTGCAGCTGATGGCGAGCGACAGCGCCAAGTGGAAGAAGGTCATAGAGACCACCAACATCACCCTGGATTGACCCATGAGCGACACCCGTCCCCTGCTGTTCGATGCACATGCCCACCTCGTGGCCGACGACCAGCAACGCTATCCGCGCAACCCCATGCAACGTGCCGCCGATGCGCCCTACCGCCCGCCGGGCGTGATCGGCCGGCCCGGCGGCCACCACGGCCCCAACCCCATCAACGAGGTGCCCGACGTCTCGCGCATGCGCGTGTGGATGAAGGAGGAGAACGTGGACGGTGCCGTCGCAGTGCAGAAGCGCATGGTCTACCGCTACGACAACAGCTACATCCTGGACTCGTCGGACGCGCATCCCGAGCTCTTCTCCGCCGTGGTGATCCTCGATGCCGAAGACCCGGGCACGCCCGACCTGGTGCGCCGCTATGTGCGCGAGCACGACCTCGTGGGCCTGCGCCTCTTCGGGGGCCGCAAGCCCGACGGCAGCATGCCCTGGCTCGATTCGCCCCATGCGCTCAAGAGCTGGGAGGCCGTGGACGAGGCCGGCATCGTGATGGACCTGGAGGTGCTGGCCCAGGGCGGCGGCGGCCCGGCCGTGCCGGCGCTGCTGGCCCTGGCCGAGCGCTACCGCAACGTGCGCATCGTGCTCGACCACCTGCTGGAGCCCGAGCTGCACGACGGCCCGCACTTCGGCATGGACGCGCGCTGGGAGCAGCTGGCCGCCTGCGAGCGCATCTCCTTCAAGTTCACCTCCATCAACCTCGACCACTGCCGCGAGGAAGGCTTTCCCGCCAACCAGGTGCTGCGGCGCGCCGTCGACCTGTTCGGCGCCGAGCGGGTGATGTGGGGCTCGGACATCGGTACCTCGTCGGGCACCTACAAGGACATGGTCCAGCGCATGATCGATGCGTCGGACCTGCTCTCGCCGGCCGAGCAGCGGGCCGTGTGGCACGACACCGGCCGGCGCGTGTTCGCCAAGGGCGGCAGCAGGGCGCGCGCGTGAACGACCACGAGGAAGTCGCCGCTGGCGGCCTGGACACGGCCACGGCCTACCGCCTGATCTGCGGCATCGTGGTGCCGCGGCCGGTGGCCTGGATCACCACGGTCGACCGCGAGGGCCGCGTCAATGCCGCGCCCTTCAGTTCGTACAACTACGTGGCCCACAGCCCGCCCATGGTGGCGGTCAACATCGGCACGCGCCAGGGCACGCTCAAGGACACGGCGCGCAACATCCGCGACACCGGCTTCTTTTGCGTCAACGTGGCGACCGAGGACGTGATGGAGACGCTGCACCAGTGCGGCGCCGACTATCCGCCGGAGGTCGGCGAGCCCGAGGCCCTGGGCATCGCGCTACTGCCCGGCGTGCACACGCCGGTGCCGCGCATCGCGGCCTCGCCCATCCACATGGAATGCCGGCTCGACCAGTTCGTCACGCTGGGCCGCGGGCTCAACACGCTCTACATCGGCGAGGTGCTGAGCTTTCATCTGTCGCGCACCGTCTACGACGGGCGCAACGTCGACAGCCAGCGGCTGCGCCCCATCGCGCGGCTCGGCGGCCCGTACTACGCCGCGCTGGGCGAGACCTTCCACCGCCCGGCCCTGCAGCGGCCGCCGGGCGAACCTGCCGGAGACACCCCATGACCCGCGCGCTTCTTCCCACCGGTGACGACTGGCATGTCGGCACCTTCGTCAAGACCACCTCGCCGCAGTGCGTGGAGATCCTGGGCGGCACCGGCCTGGACTTCGCCGTGCTCGATGCCGAGCACGCGCCCTTCGATCGCGCGGCGCTGGATCTCGCGCTCATGGCGGGCCGCAGCTGCGGGCTGCCGCTCTTCGTGCGCGTGCTGGAGCGCACGGCCGCCGGCCTGCTCTCGGTGCTGGACATGGGCGCGGCCGGCGTGCTGGTGCCGCATGTGGACACCGTGGCCGATGCGCGCGAGGTGGTCGCCCATTGCCGCTACGTGGGTGGCGACCGCGGCTATTCCAGCTCGCCGCGCGCGGCCGGCTATGGCGCCCTGGGCATGAAGGAAGCCATCCGCCAGGGCGACCGCAGCGTGGTGCTGGCGCAGATCGAGAGCGTGGAGGCTGTGCGCAATGCGGCCGGCATCGCTGCCGTCGAAGGCGTGGCCGGGCTCTTCATCGGCCGCGCCGACCTGGCACTGTCGATGGGCCTGGACAGCGCCCAGGCGCCGGAGGTGGCCGAGGCCACCGAGCAGGTCATCCGCGCCGGCCTGGCCGCCGGCAAGCTGGTCGGCATGTTCGTCGGCAGCCAGGCCGAGCGCGAGCGCTACCGCGCACTCGGCGTGCGCTGGTTCATCCATGGCTCCGACCAGGGGCTGCTGCGCCAGGCGGCGCAGGCCATCGCCCGGCCCGCCGCGCCGACTTCCTCTTCCCCTTCGAAGGTGAACGCATGAGCACTTCCACGATCCGCCCGGCCTCTGTCGCCCGCCACCATGACGAGCCGCCGGCGCACGAGGCCGACGGCGCCCGCACCTGGGTGAGCCGCGGCGCCAACTTCATCGTGACCGTGAGCGAGGTCCAGCCCGGCGCGACGCTGGCGCGTCGCGATCAGCCCGACGAGTACTTCGTCTTCCTGCCCGATGCCGGCGCGACCATCCATACGGGCGACGCCCGCATCGAGGCCGGTGCCGAGTCCGTGACCATCGTGCCGCCCGGCGACAGCCGGGTCGTGATGAAGGCGGGCGGGCAGGTGGTCTGCGTCTTCTCGCACCGGGCGGCCGACCTGCTGGCGCTGGCCGGCAACGCGGCCGACTATGCCCGGCCCACGCCCGAGGTGGCGCCGCTCGTGCCCTGGCCCACGCCGGCCGACGGCTTCCGGCTGCGGCACTATCCGCTGGCGCAGCACACGCAGGCCGACAGCAACATGCGCATCTTCCGCAGCACCAACCTGATGGTGAACGTGATGACGCCGCGCATGGTGGCGCGCGACGTGCGCAAGCTGAGCCCGCATTCGCACACGGACTTCGAGCAGGGCTCGCTGGCGCTGCGCGGCGACTGGGTGCACCACATGCGCTACCCGTGGACGGCCGACATGAACGACTGGCGCGAGGACCAGGCCATCCAGGTCGGCAGTCCCTCGCTCACGGTGATCCCGCCCAAGGTGATCCACACCAGCCGCAACACCAACGACGGCGGCGCCTGGCTGCTGGACATCTTCGCCCCGCCGCGCATGGACTTCGCGGGCAAGCCGGGCAAGGTGGCCAACGAGCACGACTATCCGTTGCCCACAGCTTCATGAGCACGCCTCGGCCGAATGAAGCCGGCGGCGCAGAGCCGGCCGCCCCACGCATCTGCGTAGTCGGCGCGGGCGCCATCGGCGGCTGGCTGGCCGCGCGGCTGGCACTCGCCGGCGAGGCGGTCAGCGTGCTGGCGCGCGGCGCCACCCTGCAGGCCCTGCAGCAGCGCGGCCTGGAGCTGCGCAGCCAGGGCGAGCGCCAGGTGGTGCCGGTGCGCGTGGCCGATACGCCCGAGGCCCTGGGCCCGCAGGACATCGTGCTGCTGACCGTCAAGGCGCCCGCGCTGCCGGCGCTGGCGCCGCGCCTCGCGCCCCTGCTCCATCCCGGCACGCGGGTGCTGAGCGCCGCCAACGGCCTGCCCTGGTGGTACTTCCTGGCCGGCGGGCGCAGCTGCGCCGGCCTGCGGCTGCGCAGCGTCGACGCCGAGGGCCGCACCGAAGCGGCACTGCCGCAGTCGCAGGTGCTGGGCCTGAGCGTCTTCGCGGCCTGCCATTGCCCCGCACCCGGCGTGGTGCAGCACGACAGCGGTGGCCGGCTGCTGCTGGGCGAGCCGGCCGGCGGCGACAGCACGCGTGTGCAGGCGCTGGCGCAGCGGCTCAAGGGCGGAGGCCTCGACGCCCAGGTGAGCGAAGACATCCGCCGCGACATCTGGCTCAAGCTGCTGGGCAATGCCTGCTTCAACCCGGTGAGCCTGCTCACCGGTGCGCACACCGACGACATGATCGACACGCCCGAACTCCACGCCCTGTTCGTGCGCATGATGGACGAGCTGCTGGGCATCGGCGGGCGCATCGGCCTGGCGCTGGACATCGAGCCGGCGCGGCGCATTGCGCAGGCGAGGGCGCTGGGCCACATCAAGACCTCGATGCTGCAGGACTTCGAGGCCGGCCGGCCGGTGGAGATCGGCGCCATCCTCGGCGCGGTGCTGGAATGCGCCGCCGCGGTGGCGATGCCGGTTCCGGCCCTCACCACCATCCACGGCCTGGCGCGGCTGCGCGCGCAGAGCAGCGGCATCGCCGCCTGACAGGAAGAAGCGGACATGCCCATCACCAGCGAACAGGTGGCCCAGGTCGCGGCCGACCTCTACGAATGGTCCCTCAAGAAGGTGCCCGACGATACCCAGGCGGCCCTGCGCGACGCGGTGCCGCGCGAGGGCAACGACACCGGCCGCAAGACGCTCACCATCATGCTCAAGTCCGCCGAGGCGGCGGAGCGAACGGGCGGCCTGGTGTGCTCGGACGTGGGCATTCCCACCTACAGCATCAAGGTCGGCACGCGCGTGCGCTTCGAGGGGCCGGTGCGGCAGGCCATCGTCGAGGGGTTCGCACGCATGGCGGCCCGCAGCGATCCGCCCATCCTCAAGATGGTGACCAACCCGCTCACGCACGAGCGCAGCCATGCGGGCAAGGACATGCCCATCGTCACCTTCGACCTGCTGGACGAGGCCGACTACGTGGACATCACCTGCGCGCCCAAGGCCATGGGCACGGGCCGGTGGGAGGCGCTGGACACCTTCGTCTACCCCTCGCTGGAGACCATCGAGAACTACGTGCTCGACACGGTGGTGCGCGCCGGCTCGCAGCCCTGCCCGCCCATCGTCGTGGGCGTGGGCATCGGCGGCACCTTCGACCATGCGGCCCGCATCGCCAAGGAGGCGGTGCTGTGCCCCTTCGGCCAGACCAACCCGGAGCCCGTGCTGGCCGCCATGGAAGGCCGCCTGCTCGCCGCCATCAACCGACTGGGCTTCGGGCCCATGGGCACGGGCGGCGACACGACGGCCATGGCGGTGCACATCAACTACGCGGCCTCGCACGGCTTCGTGCCGGTGGCCGTGAGCCTGAACTGCTGGATCAACCGCCGCACGCGGGCACGCCTGCATGCCGACGGCCGCGTGGAGCGCATCGAATGAAAGCGCTGAGACTGCCCCTTCAGCGCGCCGAGGTCGAGGCCCTGACAGTGGGCGACCTGGTCACCGTCAGCGGCACGGTCACCATGTCCATCGGCCTGCCCACCCACCAGCGCATGGTGGACCACCTGGACCGCGGCGAGCCGCTGCCAGTGGATCTGCAGGACGGCGCCTTCTTCCACCTGAGCTGCTTCAACCGCGAGCGGGCCGACGGCGAGGGCCACGAGGCGCTGTACCTCAACCCCACCACCAGCACCCGCTACAGCCCCTACATGCCGCGCCTGATCGAAGGCGCGGGCCTGAGGCTGGTGGGCGGCAAGGGCGGGCTGGACGACGCCAGCGTGCAGGCGTTGCAGCGGCAGGGCTGCGTGTACCTGTCCTTCCTGGGCGGCGGCAGCACGTTGCTGTCGCAGGCCATCCGGCGCGTGGTGGCCGTGCACTGGACCGACTACATCGCCCAGTTCCGCCTGCTGACGCTGGAGGTGGAGGACCTGGGCCCCGCCACGGTGGCCATCGATGCCCATGGCCGCAGCGTGTATGCCGACCTGCGCCAGCAGGCCGAGCAGCGGCTGCAGGCGCTGCGCGCCGCGGGGGCCTGACAGGCCTGGCGCGAGCGAACCACCGATTCACGCACGGCGCCGTCTCTGGGGCCCATGCCGGGCCCGCGACAGGTCCACCTGCACCGTTCAGCGAGCCTTGCCCAGGTACGCCTCGATGACCTGGGCGTTCTTGGCCAGGTCCGCTGCTTCACCTTCCATCGCCACCACGCCCATTTCGAGCACATAACCGTAGTCGGCCACCTCGAGGGCTGCACGGGCGTTCTGTTCCACCAGGAGGATGGTGACGCCAGTGGCGCGCAGGTCTTCGATGATCCTGAAGATGTCGCGCACCACCAGGGGCGCGAGGCCCAGACTGGGTTCGTCGAGCATGAGCAGTGCCGGTCGGCCCATCAGTGCGCGGCCGATGGCGAGCATTTGCCGCTCGCCGCCCGACAGTGTTCCTGCCTCCTGCCGCCAGCGCTCCTTCAGCCGCGGAAAGAGCGCGTACACGCGTTCGAGCTCGGCTCCATCGCGCTGCTTCCTTTGTCTTGAGTAGGCGCCCAGCACGAGGTTGTCCTGGACCGACATCGTGGTGAAGAGTGCGCGCGTCTCGGGCACCAGGGCGATGCCGCTGCGCACGCGCTCTTCCAGCGTGGTTGCCGCCATCGGACGACCCTTGAAGTCGATACCGCCTTGCGAAGGGATGACACCCATGATGGCGTTGAGCAGCGTGGATTTGCCCGCACCGTTGGGTCCGACCACGGTCACGACCTGCCCCGCGGTCGCTCTGAGCGACACATCCATCAGCACCTGCGCCGCGCCGTATCCGGCGCGCAGGGAATGGATCGACAGCATTGGCGACCTCATGCCGGCTCCTCGTGGACGGTGCCCAGGTAGGCTGCCCGCACGGCCGGATCTGCCTGAACCTGCGCAGGCGTGCCGTCCATGAGGCGGGTGCCGAACTCCATGACGACGATCCTGTCGCAGAGATTCATCACCATGTCCATGTCATGTTCGACCAGCAGGATCGACAGTCCCTCGTCGCGCAGCTGACGCAGAACATCGGCCAGCTGCGCCTTTTCCCGATGGCGCAAGCCCGCTGCGGGCTCATCCAGCAGCAGCAGGACAGGATCGGCGGCCAGCGCCCGGGCGATCTCCATCAGGCGCTGCTGACCGAGCGCAAGGCTGCCCGCGGGCACATGCATGAGGCCGCCCATGCCGATGCGTTCGAGCTGGTCCTGCGCGGTCTTCATCAGCTGCCGCTCTTCCGCACGGTCGATGCGCATCATGGCGCGCCACATGCCGGCGTGGCCGCGCGCGTGCGCACCCAGTGCAACGTTCTCCAGCACGGACATGGTGGGCATCATCTTGACGTGCTGAAAGGTGCGCGCCATGCCGCGCAGGGCGATCTGCCGGGAGTTCAGTCCCTCGACCGGCGCGCCGACGAAGCTCACTTCGCCCGCGCTCGCCGGCAGCACACCGGTGAGCAGGTTGAAGGTGGTCGACTTGCCCGCGCCGTTGGGTCCGATCAGACCGACGATCTCGCCTGCATCGACGTGCAACTCGACGTCCTTGACGGCAACCAGCCCCCCGAAGACCTTGCGCAGTCCCTTCGCCGCCAGGACCGTCTGGCCGCGCGGGGGCTGCGCACGTCGCGGCAGGGGTGCCGCGTCCCGCCAGTCGACGCGACGGGGCAGGCGCGGCAGCTTGCGATCCACGAATTCCCAGACGCCGTCGCGCATGTACTGCAGGGTCAGGATCAGGATGATGCCGAAGCCGATGATCTCGAAATTGCCACTTGAGCCCAGCAGTGACGGAAGCAGCTCGCGCAACTGGTCTTCCAGCAGCTTGACCAGGGCTGCGCCGGCGACGGCGCCCCAGACATGACCGGCGCCGCCGAGCACTGCCATGAACAGGTATTCGATGCCTTTGTTCAGTGCGAAAGGCGAGGGGTTGACCGTGCGCTGGAAGTGCGCGAACAGCCAGCCTGACAACGCCGCCAGCAAGGCGGCCAGTACGAAGGCGTGGACCTTGGCCCTGAACGTGTCGACCCCCATGGCCTCGGCGAGCGTGGTGCCGCCCTTGACCGACCGCAAGGCGCGCCCCGCTCGGGAGTCGAGCAATCGCCTGACGGCCAACGATGCCACGATCAGCAGCGGCCAAACGAGGGCATAGAAGCTACGCCCCGAGTCGAGCGTGAGGCCGCCCGGCAGCGTGAGCGCGGGCACGTCGACGATGCCGTCGTATTTGCCGAAGGTGTCCAGGTTGCCCAAGAGGTAGTAGAGCGAGAGTGCCCAGGCCATCGTCGCCAGGGGCAGGTAGTGTCCGGACATGCGCAGCGTGAGCCAGCCCAGCATTGCGGCGATCACCGCCGTGGCAGAGAGGGCCAGCGGCAGCGTCAGCCAAGGCGAGAGCCCGTGACTCACGGTGAGCCATGCGGTGGTGTAGGCGCCAACGCCCACGAACGCGGCCTGGCCGAAGGAGGTCAGACCGACGATGCCCGTGATCAGAACAAGACCGAGTGCGACCAGGGCGTAGAGGCCGATGTAGACGGCTTGGGTGATCCAGAACTCAGGCACGGGCAGCAGGGGGAGCGCGGCCATGGCGAGCAGGAAGAGGATCAGGCCGGCGCGACGCAGGTCGGGGCCGGGCTGGTCGCTCGTGCCGATCTGCAGTTCGGGCGCGCGCGCCGAGGCGAGCGTGTTGGATGGACTGTGCGGGCGCGACATGGTCATTCCTCTTCGTCGGTGGTCGGATGCGCCCAACTGCGCCATAGCAGCACCGGGAGAATCAGGGTGAACACGATCACCTCCTTGAAGGAACTCGCCCAGAAGGAGCCGAAGGATTCCAGCACGCCCACCAGCAGAGCCCCGGCCGCGGCCAGCGGGTAGCTTCCCAGGCCGCCGATGATGGCGGCCACGAAGCCTTTGAGGCCAATGAGGAAGCCCGAGTCGTAGAACATGGTCGTGGTGGCCCCGATGAGCAGCCCTGAAACCGCACCGATGAAGGCGGCCAGCGTGAGGGCCTGGCTTCCGGCCGCCTGGGTCGAGATGCCCATGAGTCGTGCGCCGAGCCGGTTGACCGCGGTGGCACGCAGTGCCTTGCCTCGAAGGGTGGAGCCGAAGAAATAGAAGAGGGCCACCATGACGAGGGCCATCACCGCGAAGGTCAACAGCGTCTGGCCGCTCCAGGTGAGCGGCCCGGTGGTGAAATTGGCATCCCAGAATGCCGGGTTGCGAAAGCCCTCCGGGCCGAAGAAGTACAACGCCAGGCCCGTGAGCGCGAAATGCACACCCACCGACACGATGAGGAGCACGAGGACGCTCGCATCCGCGAGGGGTTGGTAGGCCAGCCTGTAGATCAAAGGACCGAGCGCCGTCACCAGCGCCACAGCGGCAAGGCTCTGGACCAGCACGGAAGGGCTCGGCGTCGTCGCCCCCACTGCCACGGCCACGGCCAGTGGCGGCCCCACGAGCGCAAGCCACTGCCGGGCGGCACGGCCCGGCGAGACGCCTCGGCGCAACAGTGCCGCGCCCTCCACCAGGCCGGCGAGTGCTGTCAGGCCAACCAGCAGCCACATCACGCCGGGCATGCGCTGGGCATGCAGCCCGGCGAAACACAGCGCACCATAGGCCACGAAGTCGCCTTGGGGAATGAAGATGATGCGCGTCACCAGAAACACCAGCACGGTGGCCAGCGCCAGCAGGGCGTAGACAGCCCCGTTGGCGGCGCCGTCCAGTGACAGGATCGCAGCGATGGAAAGGTCCATGGTCGGAAGAGCTCGGTCGATGACCCTCCGCAGCAGCGGAGGAAGCAGAAAAGCGGCAAGGGCCGCGGCCTAGTTCTCCAGAACCCAGCGACCCTGGGCGTACCGACCCACGCGCAGTGCGCTGGCGTCCAGCCCGGTGTGGTCCGTCGGGGAGGTGTTGTAGACCCCGCGCGATGCGGCCAGCTCCTTCAGGTTTTCCAGCGCGGTGCGCAGTGCCTCGCGGAACTCCGGCGTGCCCGGTGCAGCGCTCTTGGCTGCGACCGGCAGGGCCATGTCCAGGAGCTTGACCGCGTCCCATGCCGAGCCGGCAAAGATGTTGGCGGTATTGGCGCCGAACTTCCCTTCATAGGCCTGCACGAAGTCGGTCGCGCTCTTGCGGCCCGGATCGCCTTGTGGGAGCTGGCCAACGTTCATGACCGCCGCGAAGGGTGCATAGATGCCTTCGGCCTCGGCGCCCGCCAGCTTGATGAAGTCGCCGAAGGTGGCGCCAAGCGTCACGTAGATGCGCCCCTTGAAGCCGCGCTTCCTGAGTTCGAGCAGGGGCATGGCCGCGCCGCCGCCGGAGGCGGCGATCACGACGGCATCGGGCGTCTTCGAGACGATCTTGAGGACCTGCGACGCGACGGACGTGTCCGTGCGGGCATAGCGCTCCTCGGCCACGATCTGCAGTTGGTTCTCGCTGGCCAGTTGGCGGGACATCTTCACCCATTGCTCGCCATAGGAATCGGAGAAGCCGACGAAGGCCAGGTTCTTGACCCCATGGGCCTTCATGTGCTGGAACAGCGGTCGGCCTTCGTGGTCGTCATTGGTCGTCGTCTTGAACACCCACCGCTTCGGGCCCTCCGCGGGAGTCACGAGGATGTTGGCGGGCGCCAGCGAGATGACCGGTGTGCGGCCTTCCGCCACCACACCGATCATCGCCAGCGCGCCAGGCGTTCCGGTGGTGCCGATGATGGCGTCCACCTTGTCTTCCGTGATGAGCTTGCGGGTGAGGCGAGTCGCTTCCGAGGGGTCGCTCGCGTCGTCGACGTGGATCAGTCGCAGCTTCTGTGCCGACTGGTCGGCGGCTGTCGCGACACCGTTCTTCTCCAGAATGCCCAGCGACGCGGCGGGGCCGGTTGTGGACAGAACGACTCCGATGGTGGCCTGCTGCGCCTGCGCCGTCACGCCTAGCGTGAGTGCGCCGCAGGCGGCGAGCAGGCAGATGAACTTCTTGAGATGCATGTTTGTCTCCTGTTGGGGCTGTGGGCGGGCGCCCGAGGCTCAAAGAACTTCGTCTTTCACGGGGTTGCGCAGCGTGCCGATGCCTTCGACCTCGACCTCCACGACGTCTCCATCCTTCATCCACAGCGGCGGAGTGCGCTTGGCGCCCACGCCGCCCGGCGTGCCGGTGACGATCACGTCACCCGCTTGCAGGGGGGCAACGGTGGAGGCGTAGGCGATCAGGCGGGGAATGCTGTGGATCAGCATGCGCGTGGTGGCCCGCTGTACTTCTTGACCGTTCAGTCGCGTGACGATGGTCAGCTCGGCGTCGGGCTCGATCTCATCCGCGCTCACGAGCCAGGGGCCGAAGCCGCCCGTGGCGAAGAAGTTCTTGCCCGGGCCCCATTGGCTGGTGTGCAGCTGCCAGTCGCGAATGGTGGCGTCGTTGTAGCAGGCGTAGCCAGCGATGTGCGTCCAGGCGTCGGCTTCGGCGATGCGCCGGCCTGGCCGCCCGATGACCACCGCGATCTCGCCTTCGAAGTCGAGCCGCGTCGACTCTGGCGGGCGCAGGATGGGCGACAGATGCCCCACCTGCGAGTCCGCGAAGCGCAGGAAATAAACCGGCTTCTCGCTGACCTCCCGCCCGGTCTCGCGTACATGCTCGCCGTAGTTGAGGCCGGCGCACCAAATCTTGCCGGGGTTCGGAATGACTGGCAGCAGTCGCAGATCGCTCAGACGGTGGTCGGGCTCGCGGGCCTGGGCGGCCTGCGCTGCTTGCGACAGCGCGTCGCCAGCAATCAGCGACTTCAGATCGGGATAGCGACTGCCCAGCAGTGCGTGAATGTCGATCACGCCTTCGCCCGCGACGAGGCCGTAGCGCTCCCTGCCCTCGTGGACATAACTGACGAATTTCAAGATGGCACCTTTGATGAAAGAGGGGATCGATGCGTGGCCTTTCAGGCCAACGCGGAGCGGGAAAGGGTTGCGTTCGGCGTCTGCGCTTCCCTGCGCTCGAACGAACTGCCAAGTCCAGGCAGCAGGGTGTCGAAGCTGCGCAGCAACTGCGGCAGCTCGTCACGGCCTGCCACGGCTGCGGCGACATAGCGATCGGGCCTCACGAGCAGCACAGCGCCGCTGCCCGCCGCCTGTGTGAACAGTCCGTCAAGGTCTTCGACGGCGACGGGCGTCTCGCGATGCCCCGCCTGTGCCTCGCGGGTGACCTGCAGGCCGCCGTCCGGACGGAATTCCAGCAGGGCCCAGCCGGCGCCCAGCAGGCGATCGAGCCAGACCGTCTCGCCCTTCGCCGTTCGCACACGCGGCTGGGCCAGCGCCTTGCCGACCAGCGAGGCGACCGCTGGCTGCAAGTGCGGGGCAGGCTCGCGGACGCAGCCCTCGACGAAGTGAGGTTGCCGCAGAAACTTCATGCCCACGATCCACGCCTTGGCGGCGGGAACCAGCCCGAGTGCGGTCAGTGCCCAGTCCCGCATTGCCGTCGCGACAGGGTGAGTGCTCATGACCACCTTGCCGATCCGGTAGGACAGCCGAACCATGTCGGCGGCATGCGGCCGCCGCTCCTGCTCGTAGGTGTCCAGCAGCGCGTCGGTCGCCTGGCCACGGACCGCGGCCGCCAGCTTCCACGCCAGGTTGGCGGCGTCGCGCACGCCGGCATTGAGGCCCTGGCCGGCGAATGGCGGCATGAGGTGGGCCGCGTCCCCCGCCAGCAGCACGCGGCCTTGCCGGAATGTCGTTGCGATGCGCTGCTGGGCCACGTAGACCGCCGCGCGGCGGATGTCGCGCGGTTCGATCGCCTGATACGGCGCCACCAGGCGCACGACCGCATCGGGCTGCAGGATCGTCTGGGGATCGTCCTGCGCAAGCAGCATGAACTCGTAGCGGCAGCGGCCCTTGACGCCCGGCACCACCACGCACGGGCGCCGTCCGTTGCAGTGGAATTGCGAGAAGGGCTCGGGTTCGCCGCGACCGTTGAGCACGTCGATGACGATCCATCTCTGGACCTGGGTGGAGCCCTCCAGCGCGATGCCCAACTGGGTGCGGATGGTGCTGCGTCCGCCATCGCAGGCGACCAGCCAGCGGCTGCGCAGCGTGCGGGTGCCCTCTGGGCCTTTCAGGTCCACCGTCACGCCCTCGGGGTCCATGCGGATCTGGGTCGCTTCGGTGTTGAAGCACACATGGGCCTGCGCTCGCGCACGGGCCGCATCACGCAACAACTGCGCAAGCACGGGTTGGTCGAACTGGGACTTGGCCGGTTGCCCAAGCCGCGGCTGGCGTGCACGCACCTCGGCAAGCAACTGGCCCTTGCGGCCGAAGTAGCGTGCGCCGGTGTCCATCAGCATCTCGGGCGCGAGGCGATCCATGATGCCGATGTCCTGCATCACGCGCAGTGTCTCGTCGGTGATGCTGATCGCGCGGGGTTCGTCCGACACATCGCCGGCGCGGTCGACGAGCAGCGTGCGCACGCCGGCGTCGGCCAGCAGGTTGATCAGCGTCAGGCCGACCGGGCCGGCGCCCACCACGAGCACGTCGACGTCGTGCTGCATGCCCGCGCTCATGGTGCTTCCTCCTTCTGCGCCTTTGTCTCGTCAGAGGGCCGTTCGACGAAGTGCTGATGCGCACACAGCGGCAGGTAGTCCGCCCGCACCGGGGCGAATACATCCACGTTGAGCACGCGCTCCTCTCCGAGCGGCTCGGCACCGTGCAAGGCATCGCCGGGGATGTAGAGCATGCTGGGGGCCGTGATGTCGAAGACCTCGTCATCGACCCAGAAACGAAGGCGTCCCGTGAGCACGTAGCTGAGCTGATCGAAGGGATGGCTGTGGCGGCCAGTGCTGCGGTAGCCTGGCTCGAACCAGTTGACGGTGGTGATGCAGTCGTCCGCGCGAAGCCCGGTCCTTGCGAAGCCGGGGCGCACCGTCTCCAGGGGCATCTCGTCGAGCTTGTAGACCGCCGCGCGGTTGCGGCGCGTCGGTGCCGCGCCGCTCATCGCTGGCCCCCTGTCGCCGGGGCGGGCGCCACGCGCAGGGCCTTGGCGATGATCCGCTGGCGGATCAGCCAGGTACCGTTCACCTGGACATACTCGTCCAGGTAGTCGCCCACCATGAAGGGCCGGGTTTCGGTGGCCGGTTCGCTCTCGCAGCGGTAGACGGTTGCATACAGCGTTCCACGCAGGCGCTCACCGTCCCAGAAGAAGCGGTGATTCGTCTCCACATGGCGCGACACCCGCGGCAGCTTGACCCGGTCCGCGCCCCAGGCGCGTATCGCTTCCCGGCCGATGAGGTCGCGCGGCGGCAACTGCAACAACTCGCCGTCTTCGGCGTACAGCTCATGCAACGTGTCGGCCGCGCCGTGGTCCAGGCGCCAGGCATGTTCATGCGTGAGCGCCAGGAGGGCCAGGCGCAGCTCGGGTGTGATGGGGCGTTCGGGGTGGTTCATGGGTGTTGCTCCAGTTCGGCACAGGCAAGGGCGAAGCCCGTCATCCATTCACGCACCGGCCAGTAGCCTCTGTGCGTCATGCGGTAGGGGCCGATGGCATGCAGGGCGGCGAAGGCGGCGACCCAAGCGCGAATCTCGTGGCCAGAATGACCGCCCTCGGTTTCGATCTGCTCGTTGCGCCAGACGTCGAAAGCCTCCAGCGCGCCGGTGCTCAGCAGGTCGAGCACCTTCCTGTCGAAAGCGGGGTTGACTTCCTGGTAATGCCCGTGGCCCTGGGCATGCGTGCGTCCGGCCTCGATCACGCGCTGCTGGCGCAGCGCACGGGCCTCTGGCGTGGGATTGCGGCCGTCGATCAGGCGGGCCGCCACGTCGGCCGTAGCGTCGGCGAGTCGCGGCACCGGCGGATCATGGGACAGGCCGCCGGAGGCCACGAGCAGCACGCGCCTGTTCCAGCGTGCGACCTCCCGGCCCACTGCTTCGCCCAGCAGTCGAACGCGCTGCATGGGCCCGAGTGGCAGGCCGACGGCGTTGATGAAGACTGGGACCAGCGGCTGCATGAAGCCTTTCCCGAACAGGAACTCCATGGGCTGGGCGATGCCGTGATCGATTACCAGCCGTTCGGACTGGGCGATGTCGATGCCGCTGTCCAGCACAGCCTGTGTCAGGCGCGATGCAGCGGCTCGGTCCACGGCCAGCGGCCCCTCGCGCGTGCCCCAGTCGCCCACGGCCGTGGCCGCTCGACCGATGCAGAAGGCCGGCATCATGTCGTAGAAGACACCGTTGAAATGGTCGGGGCCGAACACGACCGTGACCTCCGGGTCGAAGGCCCGCGCAAAGGCTTGCAGGTGCCTCAGTCCTGCATCCACCTCCGCCAGGACGCCAGCGGCCGGTTCGGCGATGCCGTAGAGCGGCGAGTGGGAAAGTGCGCAAAGCGCCACCGTCATCGAAGTCTCCTGTTTTTGTCACACCGCCCCGCAGCGCATTGCGCATGGGCGGAGCGCCTGGTGTAGTGCACTATCATGAAATAATGCATTATTCGTGAATGATAGACTTAATCATGCCCAATGCAAGCCCTGAGACCCCGGTTCTTGAGCGGATTCGTCATGCCATCCTGGACGGCACTTGGCCGCCCGGGGAGCGACTCGGGCCCCAGGCCCTCGCCGATCAGTTCGACACCAGCTCGACCGTCGTGCGCGAGGCGCTCACGCGACTGGCCGGTGAAAGCCTCCTGGAGGCGAAGACGAACCGCGGTTTTTTCGTGCCACAACTCGACCTGCAGGAGTTCGCCGATGTGACCGAACTGCGGTGCGTGACCGAATCGCTGGCACTGCGCCTGTCGCTGGCCCGGGGCGACCTCCAGTGGGAGACGAACCTGCTGGCGGCCCATCACCGCATGTCGAAGACGCCGCGTCGCCTGCCAGACTCCAATCGCGTCAACGATGAATGGCGGCGTGCCCATTGGGGCTTCCATCACGCGCTGCTGGCCGCGTGCGCCTGCGAGCCAATGCTCCGGATCGCCGCTGGACTCGCGCAGTCCACCGACCTGTATCGGGTGTGGGCTGCCCCGGCCCGCGAAGCCAGCAGACGCGATGTCGAGCATGAGCATCAGGACTTGGTGGAAGCGGCACTGGCGCGCGATGCCGACAAAGCGAGCGCCCTGCTGCGGCAGCATTACGTGGAGACCGCCCGCATCGTGCTGGACGCCGGGCTTGCCGCCGCACCTGGCCGTCGATCCCGATAGCGTCTGCAGGCGCAGTCACCCCGGCGGGAGCGCCGGCAAGATGCGACTTCGGCATTCCCCGAAGCCGAGGGGCACGAAGCCTTCCCGCGTCGCCCTCGCGCGCAGCACCACTTCGTCGCCGTCCTCCAGCCAGTGGCGCCGCTCGCCGCTCGGCAGCGTCAGCGGCACCGTGCCGGCCGCGGTCATCTCCGTCAGGCAGCCCATGGCGCTGGCCTCCTCCCCCGACACGGTGCCGCTGCCCAGCAGGTCACCGGTGCGCATGTTGCAGCCATTGCTGGTGTGATGGGCGACCATCTGCTCGAAGCTCCAGCTGAGGTGACGCGGCGTGGTGGCCGAGAGGCGGACCGGCGCAGTCCCCGCCTCGCGCATCGCACGGGTCTGCAGCCACGCCTCCATGGCAATGTCGAGCGTGCCCTCCGCGGTGGCCAGGTGCTCTGGCGTCGGCGCTTGCCCTTCCGGCCGCGAGGGCAGTTCACCGCGGAAGGGGGCCAGCGCCTCGGCGGTCACCACCCAGGGAGAGACGACCGTCATGAAGCTCTTCCCAAGAAAGGGGCCGAGGACCTGTTCCCACCACTGGATGTCCTTGGCCGACCAGTCGTTCATCAGGCAGTAGCCGAACAGGTGCCGGCCCGCGTCGGCCACGGGAATGCGATGTCCCTGCTCGTTGCCTTGGCCGACGTAGGCGGCGAGTTCCAGCTCGAAGTCCATGGCTGCACTGGGCGCAAATCGCACGCTGCCATCCTTGGACCGGATCTGCCCCCAGGGCCGCACGGCGTCGGTGCCGCTGATACGGATCGACGAGGCACGTCCGTGGTAGGCCACCGGCAGCGAAAAGAAGGCCCGGGGGAGCGGCTCCTGCAGGCCCTTGAAGCGCCCGTGGCGCTCCGTATGCCAGGCGGAGGTGAGGAAATCGGTGTAGTCGCCGATGACCACGGGCAGCGCGAGCATGACCCCTGACATGGGCTCCAGACAGGGCGCGACGCGGCGGCGCAGCGGCGCGGACGCCGTCGTGGAGAGCGCTGCCGACAGCCGTGCGCGCAGATGCGAATGCTGCGCCGGGGGCAAGGCCATGAGCGCATTCAGCGATGGCTGATGCGCCGCATCACGCAGCGCATCGGAGGCAGAGAAGGATCCGGTCTCGAGCACCTTGGCAAGGTCCAGGATCCGGTCGCCCACCGCGACGCCGATCGCAAGTGACGGCCCCTCGAGGCGGCGGAAGACGCCGAAGGGCAGGTTCTGCAATGGGAAGTCGGTGTCTGCTTCGTTGGCGGTGTCCACCCAACTGGTGAGCGCCGGGTCATGGGTGTCGTTCAAATGCAAGATCATGGCGCTTACTCGACGCGGATGTTGGCGTCCCGGATCAGCGTCGCCCAGCGCTGCCTCTCGCTGCGCATGAAGGCGGCCATGTCTGCCGGCGAACTCGTGAGGATCTCGCCGCCCTGTTCGGCCACGCGCTGCCGGTTGGTGGGATCTGCCGCGGCCTTGGCATAGGCCGACTGGAGGCGGTTCACCACCTCCGCTGGGGTTCCGGCCGGTACCGACAGCCCCTGCCACGCCCAGGCCTCGTAGCCGGGCAGCCCCGACTCGGCGATGGTCGGCACGTCGGGCCAGTCCTTGAGGCGCCGGGGTGCGCTCACGGCGATGGCGCGCAGCTTGCCTGCGCGGATGTGCTGGGACGCCGAGGCCAGGTCCAGGAACATCACCGGCACCACCCCACCGAGCAGGTCGTTGGTCGCGGGTGCCGAGCCCTTGTAGGGCACATGGGTCATCGGCATCTTCAGCCCCTGGCGCAGCATCTCCATGGCGAGGTGGTGCGGCGAACCGGTACCCGGCGATGCATACGAGAGGTCGCTGCGGCGCGCCAGCGCGGCAAGGTCGGCCAGCGTGCGCACCGGCGTGGCATTGCCGACCACCAGCACGAGCGCGAACCGTGCCGTGAGGGAGACGGGGGACAGGTTCTCCTGAGGGTCGTAAGGCAGCTTCGGATACAGGCTGGGGTTGACGGCATAGGTCGCGCTGTCGCCCAGCAGCACGGTGTAGCCGTCGGGTGCTGCCTTGGCCACCATGTCCGCGCCGATGGCCGTGGCCGCACCGGGGCGGTTGTCGATCACGATCGGCTGGCCGAGTTCGGCCGCCATGGCCGGAGACACTGTCCTGGCGAAGACGTCCGATCCGCCGCCGGCGGGATAGGGCACGACCAATCGAAGAGGGCGGGTTGGATAAGGCTGGGCGGAGGCCGGGAGCACAGCCCCAGCCGTGAGCAGCAAGAGCGCAAGGGCCTTCCAGAAGCGTGGGCGGGTGAGGGTCATGGTGTCTCCTGTTCAAGTCGCGGGGTGAAGGGCGCGTTGCCCGGCGAGGGGGTGCGCTGATGTTTGGCCGCCGTCCAGGCAGCACATGCGGCATGCGCCTCCAGACGCGCCGTCGCCATGAATCCAGGATCGCCCGTCGGCGTGGTCAATTCCAGCCGCAAGCCGTTCGGGTCCATGAAGTAGATCGAGGACACGAAGCCGTGATCGGTGGGTCCGATCACCGCCACACCCGCGGCCAGCAGCCGGTGGTGGGCTGCCGCCAGGTCTCGTTCCGAAGCCACGCGCAGTGCCAGGTGGTGCACCCATGCAGGCGTGTTGGCGGAAGGCAGTGCGGCCTGGTTGTCGCCCAGGTCGAAGAACGCGAGGCAGGCGCCGTCGCCCAGCTCGAAGAAGACGTGGACGTAGGGGCAGTGCTCGCCGGTGCTGGGCACCTTTTCGGCGCGGATGACATGCACCAGCGGCAAGCCCAGCAGGTCCTCATAGAAGTGGCGGGTCTCTTCCGCATCGCGGCAGCGCCAGGCTGCATGGTGCAGCCCGCCGATCACAGGCATGGGGCGGTGGGTCATGGGGATCCTTGAAGGGGCATGGAAGAGGGGGGGCACGACACGGCGTGGCCCAGCAGGGTGTCGACCCGCTCGGGGTCGCCGCAGTCGAGGGCAAGAGCCAGGGCGACGCGTGCCAGCAGGGGCTCTCTGGCACCCTCCGGGGTTGCGGCCACCACCGCGCCGAGCGCCCGATAGATGCGCTCTGCGGGCGGGAGCACCTCCGTGTGGCGCGGTGCGGACGGATGGGCCATGGCGACACCGCTCGCACCGAGCGCCCGCGCCAGGGCCGCCGACAGCGTGGCGGGGTCCGGTGCGCGCCACCGCCCGGCCACGTGATGGTCGGGACGCAGCAGGTAGGTCGTGCCGTCAACGGCATCGAAGGCCTTGTGAAGGATGCCGCCCGGGTCCGCGATTGCATCCGGGTGCAACGCGGCGGATTCGTCGCGCGTGATGGACAGGCGCCTGCACGGGAGGGCGTCCGTCGCCGGCGCCGGCCCGACACCGGTTCGCGATTCATCGCCAAACACAAGCAGGGTGAATTGCGGACCCAACCAGTCGTGGAGCCAGCCTTGCGATCCGGCCAGCTTCAGGTCGGGAACGATCGCGCCGGGGTGGGGGCCGGCAGTGAACAGGTCGGGGATATCGATCGTGCTCAGCGGCGAGCCGCGAAGCGGCATCTCGCTCGTCTGGCGGGGATTGATGATGTCCGCCACGGTGGGCTGCGCTGGTGCCAACTGCAGAACCGCATCGCGCATCAGGCGCGCGCCCGCGTTGTGAGGGGTCATGAAGCGCGCGTTCCGGTCTGCCAGCGCCGCGTTGTCGGTGAAGGCGCCTCGGCGCTCCACCGTGTAGCTGTCGAGCAGCGCGTCGTCCGCCAGCCCCTGGTGCACGAGCGCGAGCTTCCAGCCGAGGTTCCACGCATCCTCCACCCCGGAGTTGAGGCCGCGGATGCCGAAGATGGGCATGAGGTGTGCCGCGTCGCCGGCAAAGAAGACCCGGCCGTGCCGGAAGCTGTCCAGTGCGCGGCTGTGGGCCCGATACACGCTGTTCCACAGCAGACGCCAGCGCCCATGTTCTCCGATGAAGTCGAGGTGGCGGGCGATGCGGGCCTCCACCGCTGCCGGCTCCTGGGCACCCCGTGGGTCCTCGTCGTCGCGCAGTTGAAAGTCGAGCCGCCACACGCCATCGGGCTGTCCGTGCATCAGCACCGTGGAGCCGGGGTTGGAGGGCGGGTCGAACCAGCAGCGACGGCCCATCTGCATGGCGGTGTCGAGTTCGATGTCCGCAATGAGGTAGCTCGCGTCATGGGTCGAGCCCTCGAGCCGCAGGCCCATGGATTCCCGAACCGTGCTGCGCCCGCCATCGCATGCGACGAGGTGCCGCACCTGCAATGTGTAGTCGCCCCGCGGCGTCTGCACTTCGACGGCGACCGCGTCCGGGCCCGCTTCGACTCGACGCACGCGATGCTGCCAACGCAGGTCGATGCAGGCGTGGCCGTGTGCCGCCTGGACGAGGTAGGCCTCGGCATGGCACTGCTGGATGTTGAGCATGGGGCGAAAGCGCAAGCGCTCGTCGTCGGGCAGGCGAAAGTGCAGGACCTCGCGGTCGCGCCAGAAGCTCCTGCCACCTTGCCACGTCACCCCTTGCTGTGCGATGCCGCTGGCAGCGCCGACGGCGCGCCAGATTTCAAGCGTGCGGCGTGACATGCCCAGCGCGCGGCTGCCCTCGCACACGCGCGCCTCGTCTTCAAGCAGCACGCTCGGCACGCCGTGTTGCGCAAGGGCGAGTGCAAGCGTCAGCCCCACGGGGCCGGCGCCCACGATTCCGATGGGATGCAAATCGACCGTGGCTTCGGCGATGCGAGGGAGAAGGCCCGTGGCAAACGGCCCGGGAAACGGCGTTGTATCGCTCATAAATTCCATTTTCTGGAATTTACATGGATTTATATCGCCTGTTTTATCAGTGCAAATACCATATCCGGGCTGGCTGGTTTGTGGATTGCGCCCCTTACGATGTGGAGATGTCCCAGTTGAACAAGGTGCTGCAGGTGTTGGCGGCATTTACCGAAGCGCGTCCCACCGCAAGTGCAGAAGAAGTGGCGCAGGCTCTGGCGATTCCGCGAACCACCGCCTTCCGTTACCTGGGCCAGCTCTGCGAAAGCGGCTTGCTGGCCAAGCAGGGAGGGCGGTACAGCCTGGGGCCGCGCATCATCCAGCTCGACTACCTCATGCGGCGTAGCGACCCGATGCTCATCGCGGCGCAACCTGTCATGGCGTCGCTGGCGGCCGCCACGCACTGCTCGGTCCTACTCAGCAGCCTGTTCGAAGACCAGATCGTCAACGTGCATCATGAGGCGGGTGCGGATGCCACGGTGTTCAGCTATGGGCGTGGCCGCACGCTGCCACTGCTTCGCGGTGCCGCGTCAATGGTGATCCTGGCCCACCTGCCGCCCGCACGCGTGCAGTCCATCTGCGAATCGCAGGCTGTCGCGCAGCAGGAGGACATGGCGGCGTTCGGCGAAAAGCTGCGTCGCGTACGAAAGGCAGGTCACTACGTCTCCCATGGCGAAGTCGACCCAGGCGTCACGGGCGTGGCGGTGCCTGTCTACGGAGCGGAGGGGCGGCTTTGGGGCAGCCTGTCGCTGGTGTTCGAGTCCCCGCGTGAAGGGCTCTTCAACAACGACCTGCTGGTGCGTCTGCTGCAGCAGGGTGGTCGCACGATCCAGTCGACTTTGAAGAGCCAATCGGGTGGCGGGGCCGAGCACTGACCGGCGGCTGCCGCGTCGCCGCCTGCTGATCGCCTGACGTTCCTGGTCAGAGCGCCGCGGGCGATAGCAAGTCCGGTCGCTGGGCGACGTGCCGCGGAGCCCGCCTGCTCACCTTCTGTCTCCATCCCGTCCGGAGATCGTCGGATGCGACGATATTCCGTCCCGTCGGACTGCTTATGGTTCGTTCCGCGCCGGCCCATGCCGGCACGCAGAACGAACAACGAGCAGGAGACAAACCATTGCTGGTACTGCAGATCGTCATCGCAGGCCTGGCGCAGGGCTGCGTCTACGGGCTGATCGCGCTGGGCTTCGTGCTCATCTACAAGGCCACCGAGACCGTCAACTTCGCGCAGGGCGACCTGATGATGCTGGGCGCCTTCGCCGGCTTCGCGGGCATGGGCCTGTTCGGCTGGCCCTTCTGGCTGGCCGCGCTGGCGGCGCTGGGCGCCATGGCGCTGCTCGGCCTGCTGATCGAGCGGCTGATCGTGCGGCCGGTACTGGGCCAGCCGCAGTTCACCATCGTGATGCTGACCTTCGGCCTGGGCTATGTGATGCGCGGGCTGATCACGATGGTGCCGGGCGTGGGCACCGACACCCACACCCTGGCTGTGCCCTACAAGGGTGAGACCGTGGCACTGGGCGGCGCGGTGGTGCTGGGGGCCGAGCAGCTGGTGGTGATCGTGGCGACGGCCGGCCTCTGCACGGCACTGTGGCTGCTGTTCCGCTTCACGCGCGTCGGCATCGCCATGCAGGCCTCGTCGCAGAACCAACTGGCGGCCTACTACATGGGCATTCCGGTGCAGCGCCTCAACGGGCTGGTGTGGGCGCTGGCCGCCGCGGTGGCCGCCGCCGCCGGACTGCTGCTGGCGCCGGTGACCTTCGTGCACGCCAACATGGGCTTCATCGGACTCAAGGCCTTTCCGGCGGCCATCGTGGGCGGCTTCGGCAGCCTGCCGGGCGCCATCGTGGGCGGTCTGATCATCGGCCTGGTCGAGGCGCTGTCGGGCTTCTACCTGCCCGAAGGCTTCAAGGACGTGGTGCCCTACGTGGTGGTGCTGCTCATGCTGGCCATCAAGCCCACCGGGCTCTTTGGCGACCGCGCCCGCAAGAAAGTCTGAAATGAAACCACCCCGTTTGGACTTCCTCACTGCGTGTGGAAGTCCCATCCCCCTCAAGGGGCGCACCCGGCGGCCGGGCAAAGCCCGTTCCGCGGGTGCATTGGCATGGCCTGCTCCGCGGCCCTTCGATCAGGAGGATGGCGCCGGTTTCATGCCGTGCAGGTGGCGCGTCGGCGCCGTGGACAACTGACATGCGCTTCATCTTCAAGACCCGCTACGACCAGGACATCGACCTGGCCCGCCACGGCGGCCAGCGCTTCTGGTACGGGCTGCTGCTCGTGGCCCTGCTGGCCGCGCCCTGGCTGCTGTCGACCTACTGGGTGGCGCAGCTGACCTTCGTCTTCATCTATGCCATCGTGGCCGTGGGCCTGATGCTGCTGGCCGGCTTCACGGGGCAGTTCTCCATCGGCCATGCGGCCTTCATGGGCGTGGGGGCGTACACCGAGGCCTACCTGATCGCCCGCGGCTGGCCGCTGCCCGTGAGCCTGGCCTGCTCGATGGCGCTGTCGGCGGCGGTGGGCGTGGTGGTCGGCCTGCCGGCCCTGCGCGTCAAGGGCATGTACCTGGCCATCGCCACGCTGTCCTTCGGCTTCATCGTCGAGGAGGTACTTGCCCGCTGGGAGAGCGTCACCGGCGGCAACGCCGGCAAGACGGTGGCCAGCGCCACGCTCTTCGGCCGGCCGCTGGACAGCACCGAGGCGCTGTACTTCCTGTGCCTGGTGTGCGTGGTCGGCGCCACGCTGGTGGTGCTCAACCTGCTGCGTTCGCCCACCGGCCGGGCCTTCGTCGCCATGCGCGATTCGGAGATCTCGGCGCAGAGCATGGGCATTCCGCTGGCGCGCTTCAAGTTCATGTCCTTCGCCATCTCCGCCGCGCTGGCGGGCCTGGGCGGCGCGCTGTATGCGCACAAGATGCAGTTCATCTCGCCCGACCAGTTCGGCCTGGTGCAGTCCATCGACCTGGTGCTGATGATCGTGGTGGGCGGGCTGGGCTCCATGCACGGTGCCTTCTTCGGCGCGATCTTCCTGATCGGCATGCCGCAGCTGATCTCGCTCGCCAAGGACTGGCTGCCGCCCGCCATGGCGCAGGCCGCGGGGCTGCAGAGCGTGGTGTACGGCGGCGTGCTGATCGCCTTCGTGATGCTGGAACCGCTGGGCATCTACGGCCGCTGGCTCAAGCTGCGCACCTGGCTGGAGCTCTACCCCTTCTACCGCCGCGGCATGTTCCGCCGCCAGAAGTCCTATGCCAAATCCGAAAGGCTGAAATGAGCACGCAGCCCCTTCTCTCGGCCCGGCACCTGAGCGTGCGCTTCGGCGGCGTGCTGGCGGTCAACGACGTGAGCTTCGATGTGATGCCCGGCGAGGTCTTCACGCTGATCGGCCCCAACGGCGCGGGCAAGACCACGGTCTTCAACCTCATCAGCCGCATCTACGAGGCCACCACCGGCGAGCTGCAGTTCGCCGGCCGGCGCCTCAACGACGTGCCGCCGCACGGCGTGGCCGCGCTGGGCATCGCCCGCACCTTCCAGAACATCGAGCTCTTCGAGCATGCGACGGTGCTGCAGAACCTGCTGATCGGCCGCCACATCCGCCGCCGCACCAGCGTGTGGAGCGAAATGCTCTTCCTGCCGCAGGTGCGCCGGGCCGAGCGCGAGACGCGCCGCAAGGTGGAGGAGGTGATCGACCTGCTCGACCTGCAGCACTACCGCGACGCCCAGGTGGCGGGCCTGCCCTACGGCGTGCGCAAGGTGGTGGAGCTGGCGCGCGCCTTGTGCACCGAGCCGCGACTGCTGCTGCTGGACGAGCCCTCGTCCGGCCTCAACGTGGAAGAGACCGGCGACATGGCCTTCTGGATCCAGGACATCCGGCGCGACCTGGGCGTGACGGTGCTGATGGTCGAGCACGACATGGGCCTGGTGTCCAAGGTGTCGGACCGCGTGCTGGCCATGAACCAGGGTGCCGTGCTGGCGCTGGGCGAGCCGGCCGCGGTGCAGGCCGACCCGGCGGTGATCGAGGCCTACCTGGGCACGGTGGACGACGTGGCCTCGCTGCGCCGGCCGCGCGCGGAGGTGGCGGCATGAGCGCGCTGCCGATCTCTGCACAGACCCCGCAGGCCGAGCTGCAGCCCACCCTGTCGCTCGCCAACGTCGAGAGCGCCTACGGCCCCGTGAAGGCCATCCGCGGCGTCAGCCTGCGCGTGATGCCGGGGCAGATCGCCGCGGTGCTGGGCTCCAACGGCGCGGGCAAGTCCACCATCCTCAAGACCATCAGCGGCATCATCGATCCGCAGAAGGGCAGCATCGTCTTCCAGGGCGAGGAGATCACGGCGCGCGACCCGGCGTGGATCGTGCGGCGTGGCCTGTCGCACGTGCCCGAGGGGCGGGAGGTGTTCCCGCTGCTGTCGGTGCGCGACAACCTGCTGATGGGCGCCTACACCCGGCGCGACCGCGATGCGGTGGCGCGCGACATGGAGACGGTGTTCGGCTACTTCCCCATCCTGCGCGAGCGGGCCGGGCAGGACGCGGGCCTGCTCTCGGGCGGCCAGCAGCAGATGCTGGCCATCTCGCGCGCCATCCTGGCCGGCCCCGCCATGATCCTGCTCGACGAGCCCAGCCTGGGCCTGTCGCCGCGGCTCACCAAGGAGATCTTCGAGATCGTGGTGCGCATCAACCGCGAGCGGGGCACCTCCATCCTGCTGGTCGAGCAGAACGCCAACATGGCGCTGAACGTGGCCGACCACGGCTACGTGCTGGAGAACGGCCGCATCGTCATGGACGACGCCTGCGACCGGCTGCGCGAGAAGGACGACATCAAGGAGTTCTACCTCGGCATGAAGGAAGCCGGCGCCCGCGGAGACCGGCGCTGGAAGAAAAAGAAGAACTGGCGGTGAGGCGGCGCATGGCACTCTGGAACCTCGATCACTTCGCGCCCACGGACGACATCGTCGTGCCGGGCGACACCATCTCGCGCATCTTCTGGGCCGGCGTCGCGGCGCGCGGCGAGCGGGTCATGATGCGGCAGAAGGACCTCGGCGTCTGGCGCGGCTGGAGCTGGAACGAGGTCGGCACCCTGGTGCGCGAACTCGCGATGGGCCTGGTGGCGCAGGGCCTGAAGCCGGGCGGGTGCGTGTCGATCCTGTCGAACACGCGCGTCGAATGGGTCTGGCTCGACCTGGCGGTGCTGGGCGCGGCGGGCGTGTCCAACGGCATCTATCCCACCGACGCGGCGGCCCAGGTGCACTACCTGTGCGAGGACTCGCGCACGACCGTGCTGGTGGTGGAGGACGAGGAGCAGCTGGACAAGGCGCTGGAGGTGCGCGCCCGGCTGCCGCTGCTGCACACCATCGTGCTCATCGACCCCAAGGGCCTGGCCGAGTTCAGCGACCCGATGGTGATGACGATGGACGCGCTGCGCGAGCGCGGCCGCGCGCACGATGCGGCGCACCCCGGCGAGTTCGAGCGCCTGCGCGAGCTGCGCGGCCCGGAGGACCTGGCCATCCTCATCTACACCTCGGGAACCACCGGCAAGCCCAAGGGTGCCATGCACAACAACCGCAGCCTGGTGACGGTGGTGCACGGGCAGAACCGCATCCTGCCGCAGGACGAACGCGACGAGCGCATGTGCTTCCTGCCGCTGTGCCACGTGGCCGAGCGGGTGGTCGGGCTCTATGCCTCGATCTACACCGGCACGCGCATGAACTTCGTCGAGAACCCCGACACCGTGCCCGAGAACGTGCGCGAGATCGCGCCCACCGTCTTCGCCGGCGTGCCGCGCATGTGGGAGAAGTTCTATTCGGCCGTCACCATCGCGGTCAAGGAGGCGGGCCCGGTCCAGCAGGCGCTGTACCGCTGGGCCATCGCCCAGGGCATGGCGGTGGCCGACCGCGTGCTGGCCGGGCAGCCGGTGAGCGCCTTGCTCAAGCTGCGCTACAGGCTCGCCGGGCTGGCGGCGCTGGACAACGTGCGCCGCTTCATCGGCATCCAGCGCTGCCGCTTCATGGCCACGGGCGCCGCGCCCATCTCGCCGGAGCTGATCCGCTGGTACCTCGCGCTGGGCATTCCCATGCTGGAGGCCTGGGGCCAGACGGAGTCCTGCGGCATCTCGACCAGCATGCCGCCCGGGCGCATCCGCCTGGGCACCATCGGCGCGGCCAGCCCCTACAACGAGGTCCGGCTGGACCCGGCCACCGGCGAGCTGCTGGTGCGCGGGCCCAACGTCTTCATGGGCTACCTCAACCTGCCCGAGAAGACCGCCGAGACCATCGACGCCGATGGCTGGCTGCACACGGGCGACGTGGGCACGGTGGATGCCGACGGCTACTTCCGCATCACCGACCGCATGAAGGACATCATCATCACGGCCGGCGGCAAGAACGTGACGCCCAGCGAGTGGGAGAACGAGCTCAAGTTCAGCCCCTACGTGACCGATGCGGTGGTGATCGGCGACCGCCGCGCCTACCTCACGGCGATCGTGATGATCGAGCAGGAGAACGTGGAGAAGTATGCGCAGGACCACGACATCCCCTTCTCCAACTACGCCAGCCTGACGCGCGCCCCGGAGATCCAGGCGCTGATCCAGGAAGAGATCGACAAGGCCAACCGCAAGTTCGCCCGCGTCGAGCAGATCAAGCGCTTCTTCCTGCTCGACACGCAGCTGTCGGCGGAGGACGAGGAGCTGACCCCCACCATGAAGCTCAAGCGCAGCTTCGTGCAGAAGAAGTACGCCGAGCAGATCGAGGCGATGTACCGCTGAGGCCGCCGATCCACCGTTCAACCGAAAGAGACACCGATGAGCCATTCAGAACTGCAAAGCACCGAACACCTGCTGGACGTGATCGAGCGCCTCACGCGCTGCTGGGACCAGCGCGACATCGAAGGCACGCTGAACTACTACACCGAGGACGTGCAGTACAGCGAACCCGGCGCCGGCGTGCGCATCGACGGCCGCGACCGGCTGCGCAACTACCTGCACAGCTACTTCAAGGCCTGGGACTCGCGCTGGACCATCTACGAGCACCATCGCCTGGAAGGCCAGAACGGCCTGGTCGTGTTCTGGGACATGGAAGTCTGGCGCCCGGGCTCGACCGACCGCGTCATGACCAAGGGCATGGACCTGGTGATGGTGCGCGGCGACCAGATCTCGCGCGACACGGTGTACTTCGACCGCATGCAGCTGAAGTCGCTGCTGGCCGCGGCCTGAGCCGCGGACGCACCCACGCTGCCGAGCCGGGTACGGCGGGCAGGCAAAGGACCGCGCCCCACGCTCGTCGGATACGACGATACCGGCCGCCCCCGCACGCCCTATGGTTCGGGCACGACAACATGCCGGCAGCGCACCGACCGGCCAGCCACTGACGGAGACAACCCCATGCGCACTTCGAGACGCCTTCATTCCTTCATCGGCGGCCTGGCCCTGGCGGCCTGCGGCCTGGCCGCCGCCCAGACCCAGGGCGTGACCAAGGACGAGATCCTCATCGGCACCTTGCAGGACCTGTCGGGCCCGCTGGCCGGCTATGGCAAGGACCTGCGCAACGGCATGCAGATGCGCATCGCCGAAGCCAACGACAAGGGCGGCGTGCACGGCCGCAAGCTGCGGTTGCTGGTCGAGGATTCGGGCTACGACCCCAAGCGCGCCGTGCTGGCCACGCAGAAGCTGGTGAACCAGGACCGCATCTTCGTCATGGCCGGCTCGCTGGGCACCGGCGTCAACAACGCCGCGCTGCCGGTGCTGGCCTCGAAGAACACCCTCAACTTCTTCCCGGCCGCGCTGTCGCGCGACATGTACGAGCCGGTGAGCAAGCTCAAGTTCGCCTTCCTCTCGTCCTACTACGACCAGATCGCGCCGGCGGCGGCGCGGCTCTACCGCGAGAAGAAGGCGGCCAGGCCCTGCATCATCTACCAGGACGACGAGTACGGCCTGGAGATCCTGCGCGGCACCGAGGCCGGCCTCAAGACCGTGGGCGCGGAGCTGGTCGAGAAGACCAGCTTCAAGCGCGGCGCCACCGACTTCTCGTCGCAGGTGGCGCGCATGAAGGCCGCGGGCTGCGACTTCGTGGTCACCGGCACGCTGATCCGCGAAACCGTGGGCACGCTCAACGAGGCGCGCCGCATCGACTTCAATCCCACCTTCCTGGGCGCCTTCGGCACCTACACCGACCTCATCCACAAGCTGGGCGGCAAGCCGATGGACGGCTTCTATTCCACGATGACGGTGCAGCATCCCTACGAAGACACCGTGTCGGACGCGCTCAAGCCCTGGCTCACGGCCTACCGTGGCCGCTTCAACGAGGCGCCGAGCGCCTATTCGATCTACGGCTACGTGATCGCCGACCGCCTGGTGCAGGCCCTGGACAAGGCCGGCGCGCAGCCCGACACCGACAGCCTGGCCCGCGCAGTCGAGGCGCTGAAGACGCCCGCCGACATGTTCGGCGTGCCCGAACTCTCCTTCGCGCCCGACCGCCACCTGGGCTCCAACAAGGCCCGGCTGTCGCAGATCCAGGACGGCCGCTGGAAGGTGGTGCTGGACTACGACCAGATGGCGCGCTGAGCCGTCGGCCCGCTTCGCCCTGCATCGCCACGGAGACACGGACATGCCGCTGCCTTCCTTCCTGCAACGCCCGCTGCGCAACGCCCTCGCGCTGCTC
Source organism: Pseudacidovorax sp. NFM-22 (assembly GCF_021401245.1). Lineage (GTDB taxonomy): Bacteria > Pseudomonadota > Gammaproteobacteria > Burkholderiales > Burkholderiaceae_C > Xenophilus. The sequence continues at coordinate 481,962 of NZ_JACBFY010000005.1, read as the reverse complement.
GGTGCCGGCCTGCTCGCCGCCCTTGCCCAGGCGCAGACGCCGCCCCAGGGCGTGACGCCCAGCGAGGTGTTGCTGGGCACCATCGCAGACCTCTCGGGCCCGGTGGCGCCCTATGGCCGCGACGTGCGCAACGGCCTGCAGATGGCCATCGCCGAGATCAACGCGCGCGGCGGCATCCACGGCCGCCAGCTGCGCCTGCTGGTCGAGGACCACGGCTACGACCCCAAGCGCTCGGTGCTCGCGGCGCAGAAGCTGGTGAACCAGGACAAGGTCTTCGGCATCGTCGGCAGCTTCGGCACGCCGCATTCGCTGGCGGCGATGCAGGTGATGTTCCCGAAGGGCGTGTTCAGCCTGTTTCCGATGGCGCTGGCGCGCGAGACCTACGAGCCGCTGAACCCGCTCAAGTTCGCCATGCTGCCGGCCTCCTTCGATCAGATCGCGCCGGTGGTGCCGGGCCTGTACCGCGAGCGCAAGGCCACGCGGGCCTGCGTGCTCTACCAGGACGACGACTTCGGCCATGAGGTGCTGAACGGCACCGAGGCCGGCCTCAAGGCCGTGGGCGCGACGCTGGCCGAGCGTGCCAGCTACAAGCGCGGCGCCACCGACTTCTCCTCGCAGGTGGCGCGGCTGAAGGCGGCCAACTGCGACTTCGTGGTGCTCGGCACCATCATCCGCGAGACCGTGGGCGTGATCGCCGAGGCGCGCAAGCTGGGCTTTGCGCCCACCTTCCTCATCTCGTCCACCGGCTATTCGGAGCTGATCCCGCGCCTGGGCGGCAAGGACATGGACGGGCTCTATGCGGTGCACACCGCGGCCTTTCCTTACCTGGACGACGCTTCCGCGCCGGTGGCCGACTGGGCGAAGCGCTACCAGGCGCAGTTCCAGTCGGTGCCCACCATCTTCGCCGTGTACGGCTACACCCAGATCAACCTGATCGCCAGGGCGCTCGAAGGCGCGGGGCCGCAGCTCACGACCGAGGGTTTCACGCGTGCGATGGAGGGTGTGGACGTGCCGGGCGATATCTTTGGCAACCCGCCGATGCGCTTCTCGGCCACGCAGCACCTGGGCTCCAGCCGCTCGCGGCTCTCGCAACTGCAGAACGGCCGCTGGAAGGTGGTGCTCGACTATGACCAGTTCCGCTAAGGCCATGCAGCCGGTGCACGTCGTCGGCGTGGGCATGCTGCCCTTCACCAAGCCCGGCGCCAGCGAGGCCTACGATGTGATGGGTGCCCGCGCCGCCCGGGCCGCGCTGGACGATGCCGGCGTCGACTACCAGTCGGTCCAGCAGGTGATGGCCGGCTATGTGTACGGCGACTCCTGCTGCGGCCAGGCGGTGTCGTACCGGCTGGGGCTGACGGGCGTGCCGGTCTTCAACGTCAACAACAACTGCGCGACGGGCTCCACGGCGCTGTTCCTCGCGCGTCAGGCGGTGGCCAGCGGCGCCGTGGACTGCGTGCTGGCGGTGGGCTTCGAGCAGATGGGCCGCGGCGCCATCGCCGCGCAGTGGACCGACCGGCCCGACCCCTCGCAGCGGTTGCTGGACACGCTGGAGCAGGTGCAGGGCCGCGACCCGCAGGCGCCCATCGCGGCCCAGCTCTTCGGCGGCGCGGGGCGCATGCACATGCAGCTCTACGGCACGCGGGCCGACACCTTCGGCCGCATCGCGGTCAAGGCGCGGGCCCATGCGGCGCACAACCCGCTGGCACTGTTCCGCACGCCGCTGACGCTGGACGAGGTCATGGCCTCGCCCATGGTGTTCGATCCGCTCACGCGGCTGCAATGCTGCCCGCCCACCTGCGGCGCGGCGGCGGCCGTGCTGTGCTCGGCCGCCTTCGCCCGCCGCCACGGCCTGGACATGCGCGTGCGCATCGCCGGCCAGGGCATGGCCACCGACGGCAACAGCAGCTTCGACGAGCAGGACCTGCGCAAGCTGGTGGGCTACGACATGGCCCGCCGTGCCGCTCGCACGGCCTACGAGGAGGCGGGCGTCGGGCCCGAGGACATCCCGGTCGTGGAACTGCACGACTGCTTCACCGCCAACGAGCTGATCAGCTACGAGGCCCTGGGCCTGTGCCGCGAGGGCGAGGCCGAGGGCTTCGTGCTCGATGGGCAGAACACGCATGGCGGGCGGGTGGTGACCAATCCTTCGGGCGGCCTTCTCTCCAAGGGCCATCCGCTGGGCGCCACGGGCCTCGCGCAGTGCGCCGAGCTGACCTGGCAGCTGCGCGGCGAGGCCGGCGGCCGGCAGGTGCCGGGTGCCCGCCATGCGCTGCAGCACAACCTGGGCCTGGGCGGCGCCTGCGTGGTCACGGTGTACGAACTCGGTTGAACCCTGTGCGCACCGGCGCGCATCGCCGGTAGTATTCCAGTCCCATGAGACTGCTAATCGCCGATGCCGGCGCGCCAGCGCCCGCGCCCGCCGCACCGCTGCCGGTGCCGCTGGCCGGCAAGCTGCGTCCGCCGCTGGACACCGCCTTCGAGCTGCCGCGCACCGAGGTCTGCGAGCGCATCTTCAACGCCGGGGCCGCCCGCCTCGTGCTGCTGCGCGCGCCGGCCGGCTTCGGCAAGACCACCGTCATGCTGCAGGTGCGCCGCCGCTTCGAGGAGACGGGCCTGCCCCATGCCTGGCTGACGCTGGACCGGGCCGACAACGACGTGGGCCGGCTGCTGGCCGTGCTGATCGCGGCGCTGGAGCCGCTCATCCCCGCCCTGCGCCGCCTGCAGCCCGGCGGCCCGGCCGGTGCCGACGAACTCGCCTTCGCGCTCATCGACGCGGTGGCTGCCCATCCCACGCCCTTCGCGCTCTTCCTCGACGACCTGGAGGAACTGCAGGGCGCCGTCGGCCTGGGCCTGCTGCAGGAGCTGATCGCGCAGCTGCCACGCGGCGCGCAGCTCATTGCCGGCTCGCGCGGCGCGCCCGAGCTGGGCCTGGGCCGGCTGCGCGCCCGCGGCCGGCTGCTGGAGATCGAGCCCGAGCAGTTGCGCTTCTCGGAAGCCGAGGTCGACGGCTACCTGCGCGAGCGCCGCGGCCTGGCCCTGCAGCCCGAAGACATCCGCCGCCTGCACCGCAGCACCGAAGGCTGGGTGGCGGCGCTGTGGCTGGCGTCGGTCACGCTGGAGGACCGGGACGAGCCCGGCCGCTTCATCGCCGGCTTCTCGGGTTCGAACGCGGCTGTCATGGACTACCTGATGGAAGACGTGCTGGCCCGCCAGAGCGAGACCGTGCGCGCCTTCCTGCTGCACACCAGCATCCTGGCGCGCTTCGATGCCTCGCTGTGCGATGCCGTGTGCGCCGCGGTGGGCGAGCAGCACGACAGCGCCGGACTGCTGCGCGCCATCGACCAGGCGCACCTCTTCCTCATTCCCCTGCAGGCCGACCGCAGCGAGTTCCGCTACCACGGCATGTTCGCGGAGTTCCTGCGGGCGCAACTGCGGCGCCAGCATCCGGGGCGCATCGCCGTGCTGCACCGGGCCGCGGCCGACTGGTTCCTGGCCAGCGCAAGGCCGGTGCCGGCCATCGAGCATGGCCTGGCCGCGGGCGACCTGGACTTCGCGCTGCCCCTGCTGCGCGCGCATGCGCAGCCGCTGCTCGATCAGGGGCGGGTGCGCATGCTGTCGCGCTGGCTCGATCCGCTGCACAAGGCCGGCCGGCTGCACGACCAGCCGCTGCTGCAGGTGGTGCATGCCTGGGCCGTGTGCCTGGCCGACGGCCCGCGCGCGGCCGGGCCGCTGGCCGATGCGCTGGGGCCGGCGGTGCATGACGATCCGCACAGCCATGCCATCCTGCTGGCGCTGCAGCCATTGCTGCTGGTGCTCACCGACCGCACCGACGAGGCCATGGACAGCGTGGCGCCGCTGCTCAAGGCGCTGCCGTCCAGCGCCAGCTTCGCGCGCAGCTTCCTCGAAGTGGTGCTGGCCAACCTGTCGATGATCGCCGGCCGCTATCCCGAGGCCCTGCGTCTGGCCGATGCCGCGCGCAGCCGCCAGCCGGCGCATGCCAGCAGCTTCAACTTCGCCATCTCCGAGGCGGCCGAAGGCGCCGTCGACCTGACGCAGGGGCGCCTGCACAAAGCCCTGGCCCGGCTGCGGCTGGCGGTGAGCGCGGGCGCCGCCGATTCCACCCGCGCCACCAACGGCAATGCCATGGCCGGCGTGCTGCTGGCCGAGGCGCTGTACGAGGCGGACCAGTGCGAGCAGGCCGAGCGCCTGCTGGCGGTCTACATCCCGCTGATCCGCCGCGTGGGCATTCCCGACCAACTGATCAGCGCGCACATCGTCATGGCCCGCATCGCGCGCGAGCAGGGCGATGCCGACCGCGCGCAGCGCCTCCTGACCGAGCTGGAGCACATCGGCCATCGCGAGGGCCTGCCGCGCGTGGTGGCCTGCGCGCGGGTGGAGCGCGCCCGCTCGCTGGTGGTGGAAGGCCGTCTGGCCCAGGCCCATGCCGAGCTGGAGCGCTGCAACGACAAGGCGCTGTGGCGGCGGGTGAGCCGGCTCTCGCTGCGCGCCAACGAGGTCGAGACGCACGACGTGGGCCTGGCGCGCTGGTCTATCGCCAGCGGCCATGCGGATGAGGTCGCCGACCTGCTGCGCCGCCAGCTGGATGCGGCCGAGCGCGCGCACCGCGAGCGCCGCGCGCTCACGCTGCGGCTGCTGCTGGCCCAGGCCCTGTACCGGCTGGACCAGCGCAATAAGGCCATGCGCGTGCTGGCCAAGGCCGTGCGCCAGGCCGCGGCCGAGGGCTATGTGCGCGCCTTCCTCGACGAGGACGCCTACCTGCTCACGCTGCTGCGCGACCTGCGCGCCGTGCCCACGCTGCTGCTCGATGGCGCAGGGGAGGGCAGTGCCGACGCGCCGCTGGCCTTCATCGACCGCCTGCTGCGCGAGCCGCCCGCGGCGGCGGCCGAGGCCCGGCCCAGCGAGGCACCCGGCGTGCGCAGCGCGGCCGCGGCCAGCGAGCTGCTCACCCGCAAGGAGATCCAGGTGATGCGCCTGGCGGCCGAGGGCCTGTCGAACGACGACATCGCCGAGCGCCTGTTCGTGGCCGAGACCACCGTGCGCACGCACCTGCGCAACATCAACGTCAAGCTCGATGCGCGCAACCGCATGGAGGCGATCGCGCTCACGCGCAAGGCTGGCTTGATTCCCTGAGCGGACGCATTCCGGTGCGGCCGGCCCCGCAATCTCGTCGCAAGCGACGATACCGGCGCGGCCCTGCTTTTCGACACTGCGGCGCATGACGCAGACGAGCGAGCTCTACCGCCCCGACCACGAACTTTTCCGCGACAGCGTGCGCCGCTTCATGGCCGAGCGGGTCGGCCCCCGGCTGGACGCCTGGGCCGAGCGCGGCTGCTTCGACCCGGCCATCTTCCGCGAGGCCGGCGAGCTGGGCCTGCTGTGCCCCACCGTGCCCGAGTCGCTGGGCGGGCCGGGCGCAGACCTGCTCTATTCGGCGGTGCTGCTGGAAGAAGCCGCGCCGTACAGCAACTTCGGCCTGTCGCTGACGATGCATTCCGAAATCGTCACCAACTACCTGCTGCACTTCGCCAGCCCGCCGCTGCAGGCGCAGTGGCTGCCGCGCATGGTGACGGGCGAGGCCATCGGCGCACTGGCCATGACCGAGCCCGACGGCGGCTCCGACGTCAAGGCCATCCGCACGCATGCGGTGCTGGAGGACGGGCACTTCCGCCTCAACGGCGCCAAGACCTTCATCTCCAACGCCACCACCTGCGACCTGGTGATCGTCGTGGCCCGCACCGAGCCCGATGCCGGCGCCCGCGGCATCAGCCTGCTGGTGGTGGACACCACGCTGCCCGGCGTGCGCAAGGGCCAGCCGCTCAAGAAGATCGGGCTCAAGTCGCAGGACACGGGCGAGCTCTTCTTCGAGGACGTGCGCGTGCCCGCCGACCAGCTGCTGGGCGAACGCGGCCAGGGCTTCGTCTACCTGATGAAGGAGTTGCCCTGGGAGCGGCTGCAGATCGCCGTCTCGGCCGTGGCCGCGGCCGAGGACGCCTACCGCCAGACCCTGGCCTATGTGCGCGACCGCCGCGCCTTCGGCCAGGCGGTGGCCGACTTCCAGCACACGCGCTTCCTGCTGGCCGAGCTCAAGACCGAGATCCGCATCGGCCGCACCTTCGTCGAGCGCTGCCTCGCGGACCTGATGGCCGGCCGCCTGGATGCGCAGGCCGCCTCCATGGCCAAGTACTGGTGCAGCGATCTGCAGGGCCGCGTGGTCGATGCCTGCGTGCAGCTGCACGGCGGCTACGGCTTCATGGCCGAGGTGCCCATCGGCCGCGCCTATGTCGATGCGCGCGCCCAGCGCATCTACGGCGGCACCAACGAAATCATGAAGGAACTGATCGCCCGCGATCTTTGAAGGACAGCCGCATGCGTGCATCCGAATCTCCATCCGCCTTTGCCCGCGACGGCATCGCCGTGCGTCACGACGGCCCGCTGGCCGTGGTCGAACTCGATCTGCCGCAGCCGAAGAACAGCTTTCGCGCCGGCAACGCGCAGGCCCTGTCGGCAGCGCTCGACAGCGCGCTGGCGGATGGCGCCCGCGCCGTGCTGCTGCGCGGCGCCGGCCCGGTCTTCTGCGCGGGCTGGGACGTGGCGTCGATCCAGCCCGGAGATGCGGACCCCATGGCCGTGATCGCCGAGGTGGTGGGCCCGCTGCTGCGCCAGCTGCGCGAACTGCCCGTCCCCACGGTGGCCGAGGTGGCCGGCCCGGCGCTGGGCTTCGGCTTCGGCCTGGCGCTGTGCTGCGACATCGTGCTGGCGGTCGAGGACGCGCTGCTGGGCAGCCCCTTCCGCAACCTCGGCATGGTGCCCGACAGCGGCACGCACCACCACCTGCTGAGCCGCCTGGGCCTGGGCCTGGCGAGCGAGCTGATCTACACCGGCCGGCTGCTCAAGGGCAGCGAGGCCGCGGCCCTGCGCCTGGTCAATCGCGCGCTGCCGGCGGCCGATCTGCCTGCCGAGGCGCGGCGCCTGGCCGAGGACATCGCCCACGGCCCCACGCGGGCCTTCGCCCTCAGCAAACAGCTGCTGCTGCAGGGCGGCGACTTCGACTCCATGGTGGCGCACGAGGGCCGGCAACTCCAGCAGGTCTTCGCCACCGCCGACCTGTGCGAAGGCATCGCCGCCTTCCAGCAGCGGCGCAAACCGCAGTTCCAGGGCCGATGACCGGCCGCTCCTTTCTTTTCCCGCTCCCTTCGAACCCATGACCGATGCCTTCATCCTCGACGCCGTGCGCACGCCGCGCGGCAAGGGCCGCGCCAGCGGACGCCTGCACGAAGTGCCGCCCGCCCGCCTGGCGGCCGTGACCCTGGACGCGCTGCGCACGCGCAACGGCTTCGCGCCCGAGCAGATCGACGACGTGATCCTCGGCTGCGGCGAGCCTTCGCTGGAGCAGGCCTCCAACATCGCCAAGGCCGCCACGCTGGCCACGCCGGGCTTTCGCGAGGTGCCGGGCGTGCAGCTCAACCGCTTCTGCGGCTCGGGCCTGGAGGCCTGCAGCTTCGCCTCGGCCATGGTCATGGCCGGCCAGGCCGATCTCATGATCGGCGGCGGCGTGGAGAGCATGTCGCGCGTGCCCATGTTCGCCGGCGGCGGTGCCTGGGTGACCGATCCGCAGATCACGCTGCCCAACCGCCTCGTGCCGCAGGGCATCTCGGCCGACCTGATCGCCACGCTGTACGGCTACGGCCGCCGCGACGTGGACGCCTATGCCGCCGAAAGCCAGCGCCGCGCCGCGGCGGCCTGGGCCGAAGGCCGCTTCGCCCGCTCGGTGGTGCCGGTCAAGGACATGCACGGCAACCTGCTGCTGGACCGCGACGAGCATGTGCGCGGCGACACCACGGTGGACTCGCTGGCGCAGTTGGCGCCCTCCTTCACGCAACTGGGCGAGAAGATGGGCTTCGACGCCGTCGCCCTGCAGCGCTATCCGCAGGTGGGCGCGATTGCGCATGTGCACCATGCCGGCAATTCCTCCGGCATCGTCGATGGCGCCTCGGCGGTGCTGATCGGCAGCCGCGCGATGGCCGACCGGCTGGGCGTCAGGCCCCGCGCCCGCGTGCGCAGCTTCGGCGCCGTGGGCAGCGAGCCCACCATCATGCTCACCGCGCCGGCCGCCGCGGCCGAGGCCGCGCTGCGCCGTGCGGGCATGACGGCCAGCGACATCGACCTCTTCGAATGCAACGAGGCCTTCGCGGCCGTGGTGCTGCGCTTCATGGAGGCGCTGGGCGTGCCGCACGACAAGGTCAACGTCAACGGCGGCGCCATCGCCATGGGCCATCCGCTGGGCGCCACGGGCGGCATGCTGCTGGGCACGGTGCTGGACGAACTGGAGCGCCGAGATCTGGCCACGGGGCTGGTCACGCTGTGCGTGGGCGGCGGCATGGGCTCGGTGATGGTGATCGAGCGGGTGTGAGGAGCAACGAGGACATGGACATGATCGACTACCAGGTGGACGCGGACGGCGTCGCCACCCTGCGCTGGAACGTGGCCGACCGGCCGATGAACGTGATGAACGCCGAGAGCACGGCGGCCTTCGACGCCGCGGTGCGGCGGGTGCTGGAAGACCCGGCGGTCAAAGGCGCCATCGTGACCTCGGCCCGGCCGGAGTTCGTGGCCGGGGGCGACCTGGACCTGATCCGGGGCATCGCCGACGCGCAGCAATCCTTTGCCGCCTCCGGCCCGGTGAGCGCCACGCTGCGCCGGCTGGAGACGGGCGGCAAGCCCTTCGTCGCCGCCATCAACGGCACAGCGCTGGGCGGCGGGCTGGAGCTGTGCCTGGCCTGTCATCGCCGCATCGCGGCCGACAACCCGCAGGCCCAGTTCGGCCTGCCCGAAGTGACGCTGGGCCTGCTGCCCGCCGCTGGCGGCACGCAGCGGCTGCCGCGCATGATCGGCATCAAGAACGCGCTGCCCTATCTGCTGGAAGGCCGCAAGGTCGGCCCGGCCGCTGCGCTCGCCGCCGGCATCGTCGACGAGGTCGTGCCGGCCGAGCAGTTGCTGGCCCGGGCCCGCGAATGGCTGCTGGCCGAAGGTGCCCAGTACGCCGTCAAGCCCTGGGATGCCAAGGGCTTCAAGTTCCCAGGTGGCTCGCCCCAGACGCCCGGGCCCACGCAGCTCTTCTTCGGCGTGGGCGGCGGGCTGCTGCAGAAGACGCAGGGCCTGTACCCGGCGCCCGAGGCCATCCTGGCCTGCGTGTACGACGGCTGCCAGGTGGACATCGACACGGGCCTGCGGATCGAACAGCGGCAGTTCGCGCGCCTGGCCACCTCGCAGGCCACCAAGAACATGATCCGCACGCTGTTCTACGCCATGGGCGAGGCCAACCGCCTGGCCGACCGGCCGCGCGGCGTGCCGGTGCGCAGCTACTCGCGCATCGCGGTGCTGGGCGCCGGCATGATGGGCGCGGGCCTGGCCTATGTGTCGGCGCAGGCCGGGCTGGACGTGGTGCTGCTGGACACCAGCCTCGAGGCGGCCGAGAAGGGCAAGGCCTACGGCGCGAAGATCATGGACGCGCAGGTGGCCAAGGGCCGGCTCGCCGGGGAGAAGCGCGACGCCACGCTGGCCCGCGTGCACTGCACCACCGACTATGCGCAGTTGGCCGGCTGCCAGCTGGTGATCGAGGCCGTGTTCGAGGACCGCGCCGTCAAGGCCGAGGTCACGCGCCGGGCCGAGGCTGCCATGGATGCCGATGCCGTCTTCGCCACCAACACCTCGACGCTGCCCATCACGGGGCTGGCCGAGGTGTCCTCGCGGCCGGCGCAGTTCGTGGGCCTGCACTTCTTCTCGCCGGTGGAGAAGATGCCGCTGCTGGAAGTGATCCGCGGCGGGCAGACCACCGAAGAGACCATCGCCCATGCGCTGGACTTCGCCAAGCGCATCCGCAAGACGCCCATCGTGGTCAACGACTGCCCGTCCTTTTATGCCAACCGGGCCTTCGCCATGTTCCCCTACGAGGCCATGACGATGCTGGGCGAGGGCGTGGACCCGGTGCTGATCGAGAACGCCGGCCGCCAGGCGGGCATGCCCATGCCGCCGCTGGCGCTGATCGACGAGGTGTCGGCCGAGCTGCTGCACAAGGCCATGAAGCAGCTGCGCGCCGACCAGGGCGCGGCCTACCGCGAGCAGCCGCAGGACCATGTGCTCACGACCATGGTGGAGCGCCTGGGCCGGCTGGGCCGCAAGGTGGGGCAGGGCTTCTACGACTATCCGGCCGACGGGGCCAAGCAGCTGTGGCCCGGCCTGGCGGAGGTCTTTCCGCGCGCGGCCGAGCAGCCCACGGTGGAGGAGGTGCGCGAGCGCCTGATGTATTCGCAGTCGCTGGAGGCCGCGCGCTGCGTGGCCGAGGGCATCGTCAGCCCGCGCGATGCGGATGTGGGCTCGCTGCTCGGCTGGGGCTTTCCGGCCGTGCTGGGCGGGGCGCTGGGGCAGATCGACACGGTCGGTTCTGCCGCCTTCGTCGAGGCCTGCGACCGCCTGGCGCGCCGGCATGGCGAGCGCTTCGAGGTGCCACCGGCTCTGCGCGATCTGGCCGCGAGCGGCGGGCGCTACCACCCCGCCTGAGCACCACGCATGGACTACTCCGGCCGCTTCCGCCCGGTGCGCCCGCTGCGGCCGGAGGACGACTTCAACCATGCGGTGGAGGCGCATCCCTTCTTCAACGAAAGCCGCTACCTGCACCTGGTGGACGGCGCCCAAGGGCTGGGCGGCTGGTTCCGCGTGGGCCAGCGGGCCAACCAGGGCTTCGGCGAGATGACGGTGTGCCTCTACCTGCCGGACGGGCGCGTGGGCTTCCACCATGCGCGGCCACAGGGTGTGGACCCGCAACAGGCCGAAGCGGCCGGGCTGCGCTTCGAGGTGATCGACCCCTTCGCGCAGCGGCAGCTCAGCTACCGCGGGCCGCTGCATGTGCTGCCGCACGGTGCGCTCATGGAAGACCCGCGCGCCGCCTTCCAGGCCCATCCCGCCGTGCACTGCGAGGTGGAACTGACCGTGGAATCCGTGGCGCCCCCGCATGGCGGCGAGCTGCTGGACGACGCGGGCCAGCCCTACGACGAAGGCGAGGGCCGTTACTTCGCCCGCGCCCACATCGACCAGTCGCTGCGCGGCCAGGGCCGCATCACCGTCGGCGGCGAATCGTGGACGCTGCAGGGCCATGGCCTCATCGACCATTCCTGGGGGCCGCGCATCTGGCAGGCCATTCCCTGGTATCGCTGGTTCCCGTGCACCTTCGGCACGGACTTCGCCTTCTGCCTGATGGTGGTGCGCCAGGCCGATGGGCGGCTGCTCAAGACCGGCTACCTGCATGACGGCGGGCCCGCGCTGCTGCATGTGGACGAGATCGCGCTGGAGAGCCGCTACGGCGCCGACGGCTACCCCACCGGCTTCAGCCTGCGCTTCGTCGACGAGCGGGGCCGTGCGCACACGGTCGAGGGCGAGACGGCGAATGCCGTGCCCTGCCGCCATGTGCGCCGGCTGGACGACGGCCGCAGCGACCGCACCCGCATCATGGAAAGCCTGACCCGCTACCGCTGTGGCGACCGCGAGGGCTGGGGCCTGGCCGAGTACATGGACCATGTCGATGCGCAGGGCCGCTTCGAAGGCATGGCCGCGGGATGGTGAGCGCCGGGACGGACGCGCTGGCGCCCGCGCTGCTGCGCCACCTGCGCGCGCACGATCCAGCCATCGACGCCGTGGAGGCGCTGCGGCCCGTCACCACCGGCGCCAGCCAGGAGATCTGGACCTTCGACGCCTGCCACGCCGGTACGCGCGAGGCCCGCGTGCTGCGCCGGGCGCGGGTGTGGAGCCGGGACAGCCAGGCCATGAGCGCCGGCATGCCGGCCGAGGCCGCGCTGCTGCGGCTGGCGGGCCGCCATGGCGTGCCGGTGCCGATGGTGTTCAGCGAGCTGGCGGACGACGAAGGTCTGGGCGCGGGCTATGTGATGGCCCATGTGGCGGGCGAGACCGCCGGGCCGCGCATCCTGCGCGAGCCTGCCCTGGTGGCCGCCCATGACCGACTGCTGCAGGACTGCGCGGCGTCGCTCGCGCGGCTGCATGCCATTGCCCCGGCCGCGCTGCCGCCGCTGCGCGGAGGACAGGCGGCCGAGGAGCTGCGCCACTGGGCGCAGGCCCATGCGGCCAACGGCACGGCGCGGCCCGTCTTCACGCTGGCGCTGCGCTGGCTGGAGGCGCACCGTCCGCCTGAGGTGCCGCCGGTGCTGGTGCATGGCGACCTGCGCACCGGCAACCTGGTCGTCGGCCCCGAAGGGCTGCGCGCCGTGCTCGACTGGGAGCTGGCCCACCGCGGCGATCCCATGGAAGACCTGGGCTGGTTCTGCGTGAACGCCTGGCGCTTCGGCGCCACGCAGCGCCCGGCCGGTGGCTTCGGCACGCGCGAGCAGCTGTTCGCGGCCTACGAAGCGGCGGGCGGCGCTCGGGTGGACCCGCAGCGCGTTCGCTTCTGGGAAGTGCTGGGCAACCTCAAGTGGGGCGTCACCTGCGATGCCATGGGCCTGGCCTGGCGCAGCGGACAGGACCGCCGTATCGAACGCCTGGCCATCGGCCGCCGCGCCACCGAGGTCGAGGCCGACCTGCTGCAACTCATCGCGCCCCGCGGCGCCCTTTCATCATGAGCCTGCCTGTCCAGCCCGAGGAGATCCTGGCCGCGGCGCAGGCCGCCATCGAAGCGGCCGTGCGCAAGGGGGAGGGCGCGGGACGGTCCGACTTCGACCTGCGCGTGGCCGCACGGTTGCTGGCTGTGCTGCAGCGCGAGCAGCGGCAGGGCAGGGCGGCCGAAGCGGCGGAACGCGCGGGCCTCCTGCAGCTGCTCCGCACGCAGGGCATGGACGACACCGAGGTCGACGCAGAGGCCGAACCGGCCGGGGCGAACGCGCCCGCCCTGGACGCCCTGCGCCAGCGGCTGTGCGAGGGCATCGCCGCGGGCCGCCTGCCGGCCGACGACCCGGCGCTGTGTGCCCATCTGTGGCACACCACCCTGGCGCGCCTGGCCATCGACAACCCGGCCTACCGGTGGTGAGCAAGCGATCCGCCGCGCAGTTTCAATAAACCGACGCGTCGGGTTATAAACGACGTCGTCGTCCGACTTGCTGTCCGACCCCGCTGGGCGCCGCGCCCCGCATGGCGTCCCGCCGCCGATGCCCGCCCTCATCGCATTCCAAGCCAGGAGCCCCTTCCGTGAACGTGCTGATCGTCCATGCCCACCCGGAGCCGCGCTCCTTCAACCGCGCCTTGCTCGACACGGCCGTACGCACGCTCGGCGAGCAGGGCCACCGGGTCGTGGTGTCCGACCTCTATGCCATGGGCTTCAACCCGGTGGCCGGACCCGACGACTTCAGCGAGCGCCGCTTTCCCGATGCGCTGCAGTACGACCGCGAGCAGAAGCAGGCCTCGCAGCGCGGCAGCTTCGCGCCCGACATCCAGCAGGAGATCGACAAGCTGCTCGCCTGCGACCTGCTGATCCTGCAGTTCCCGCTGTGGTGGTTCTCGGTGCCCGCCATCCTCAAGGGCTGGATCGACCGGGTGTTCGTCAACGGGCTGGTCTATGGCGCGGGCGGCAAGCGCTTCGATCAGGGCGGGCTGCGGGGCCGGCGGGCCATGCTGTCCTTCACCACCGGCTGCTTCCCCGCCATGATGGACAGCGACGGCCTGCTGGGCGAGCGCGACGTGATCCTGTGGCACCTGCAGCATGGCGTCTTCGGCTACAGCGGCCTGCAGGTGCTGCCGCCTTTCGTGGGCTGGGCCATCCAGTACAGCGACGAGGCCCAGCGCGCCGCGCACCTCGACGCATGGGCCGAGCGGCTGCGCGGCATCGCGCACGAGCGCCCCATGCCCACGCATCCACTCTCGGACTTCGGCCCCGACTGGCGGCTCAAGCCCGAGGTCGCGCCGCGCACGGCCGGGCACCGCCGTGCGACACCCGCGCCGGATGCAGGGCTGGACCGATGAGCGCCAGCGCGACGGTGCCCGCCCTGGCCGATCGGCTGCAGCTGCGCGCGGCGGGGCCCGGCCGCTGGCGCAACCTGCACGGCGATGCCAACCAGAACGGCCGCGCCTATGGCGGCCAGCTGCTGGGACAGGCGATGCGTGCGCTGCTGCTGGACATGCCGGCCGGCCGCGCGCCCACGATGATGCAGTTCCTCTTTCTGCAAGGCGCCATGCCCGAGCAGCCCATCGTGTTCGAGGTGGCGCGGCTGCAGGAAGGCAAGCGCTTCAGCGCCCGCCATGTGCGCAGCACGCAGGGCGACCGCACCGTGCTGGATGCCCATGCGACCTGCGCCGCCCCCATGGAAGGGCCGGCGCATCGGCTGGCCAGCACCGCGCCGCCGGGCGAGCAGCCGGCGTCGCTGCCCACGCTGGACGATGTGCCCGCCGCCACCCGGGAGGCCCTGGCCCGCATGGGCGGCTATGGCCAAGGCTGCGATGCCGCCATCGACTTCCGCATCCCGGACATGGACCTTCAGCTGGACCCGCAGCGCGCCGGCCCGCAACTGCGCTACTGGCTCAGGGCGCCGCAGCCGCTGGGCGACGACCCGGCCGTGCAGACCGCGGCCTTCGCCTATCTGTCGGACTGGTGGCTCAACGCCTGCATGCTGCTGCCGCACCTGAGGCAGGCGGGGGAACGCGCCATGTACATCTCCAGCCTCAACCATGCGCTGTGGCTGCATGCCTCGCCGCGCGCCGACGCGTGGCTGCATGTGCAGACCGCCTGCGTGCATTCGGCCGGCGGGCACGGCCTGGCGGTGGCGCAGTACCACGATGCCCACGGCCGCCATGTGGCCACCGCGACTCAGGATTGCCTGATGGCCTTCGCGGGGCGCTGACTCTCAGCCTCTCAGCCCTGCTTCACACCTGCTCGTCGGGCAGTTGCACCCGCACGCCTTCCAGTTCGGCCTGCATGCGGATCTGGCAGCACAGCCGGCTGGTCTCGCGCAGGTCGGGCACGCCTTCCAGCATGAAGGCCTCGGTCTCGGTGCGCGCGGGCAGCAGCGGCAGGAAGGCCGGGTCCACATAGCCATGGCAGGTGGCGCAGCTGCAGGCGCCGCCGCAGTCGCCCAGGATGCCGGGCACGCCGTGGTCCACGGCCACCTGCATCAGGCTGCGCCCCACCGGCGCGTCGACGGCATGTTCGGCACCTTGGGGGTCGATGAAAACAACGGTGGGCATGGGGCTGGGTCCTTGATGAAAGTCGCTGAAACGGGGTTTGACATAGTCCGTCTCGTCGGACTATTATTCCATCAACACAAACGTCGGACAACACACATCCACACCGAACGGAGGACCCCTGGCATGGACCCTTGCGCCCACGTGATCCCCATCGCTCCCGTCGCCTCTGCCGCCGCTGCGGCAGCGCCGCGTTGGGACCAGCTCGTGCGCGACGGCCACGTGCACGGCTCGCTCTACACCGATCCGGCCATCTACCAGGCCGAGCTGGAGAAGATCTGGTTCCGCACCTGGGTCTACGTCGGCCACGAGAGCGAGATCCCCGACGCCAACGACTACGTCATGAAGGCCATCGGCCCCGAGCCGGTGCTCATGACGCGCGACCGCGCCGGGCAGATCCACCTGCTGCACAACCGCTGCCCGCACCGCGGCAACCGCGTGTGCATGACCGAGCAGGGCAATGCGCGCTCCTTCACCTGCCCTTATCACGGCTGGACCTTTGCCAACGACGGCGCCCTCAAGGGCTGGCCCTTCCCATCCGGCTACGAGGGCGTGGACCGCAAGGACCATGGCCTGGGCAAGGTGGCGCGCGTGGCCAGCTACCGCGGCTTCGTCTTCGGCTCCATGGCGGCCGAAGGCCCCAGCCTCGAAGAGCACCTGGGCGCGGCCATGAAGTCCATCGACGCGCTGTGCGAGACCTCGCCCGAAGGCGAGGTGCAGATCACTGCCGGCTTCCTCAAGCACAAGGTCAAGGCCAACTGGAAGTTCCTGGTCGAGAACGAGACCGACGGCTATCACCCCTCCTTCGTGCATGCCTCGATCTTCGAAGTGGCACAGAGCGGCATCGGCACGCTCTACAGCGCCGAGTCGACGGCGGTGTCGCGCGACTTCGGCAACGGCCATACCGAGAACGACCTGCGGCCCGAGTTCCGCAAGCGCGACGAGCCCATGTCCTGGTTCGGTACCACGGCCGACCGGCTGCCCGACTACACCGCGCGCATGAACGCGGCCTATGGCGAGGAGAAGGCGCGGCGCATCATGATCGACGGCACGCCGCACATCATGATCTTCCCGAACCTGTTCATCGCGGAGATCCAGATCTTCGTGCTGCAGCCGCTGTCGGTGAACGAGACCGTGCAGCACGTGACCGCGCTGCAGTTCAAGGGCGCACCCGACCTCAACCGCCGCATGCGCCAGCAGACCATGGGCTCGGTGGGGCCGGCGGGCTTCCTGCTGGCCGACGATGCCGAGATGTACGAGCGCACGCAGATGGGCGTGCAGATGCGCAAGCCCGAGTGGCTGTTCCTGGGCCGCGGCAAGCACCGCGAGCGCCGCGACGAGGACGGCTTCCTGATCGGCGACAACACCGACGAGGTGCCCAGCCGCGGCATCTGGCGCCACTACCGGCAGATGATGGAGGCCGCGTGATGCCGATGAGCCCCGAGCAGCGCGCCGCGCTGGAAGACGTCACCCAGTTCATCTACCGCGAGGCCCGCCTGCAGGACGAGCACCGCTACGACGACTGGGAGGCGCTGTGGACCGACGACGGCGTGTACTGGGTGCCCGCCAACGGCGACGGTGGCGACCCGGAGCAGGTCATGTCCATCATCTACGACAACCGCTCGCGCATCGCGCTGCGCATCCGCCAGTACCACACCGGCAAGCGCTTCAGCCAGACGCCGCAGTCGCGCCTGCGCCGCCTGGTGTCGAACATCGAGGTGGAAGAGGACGACGGCCAGGAGCTGTCGGTGGGCTGCAACATGCTGATCTTCGAGAACCAGACCCGCGGCGACGTGCTGTGGGCTGCGCGCACCGAATACCGGCTGCGCCGCGTGGACGGCACGCTGCGCATGGTGCGCAAGAAGGTGAACCTGGTGAACAACCAGGACGCCCTCTATTCCATGGCCTTTCTGGTCTGACAGCGCCACGACCGCCCCACACGGAGACAAGCATGAACACCCCGACCCAACCCGGCCCCGAGCGGCTGGTGGCCGATGGCCCGGTGCTGCTGAGCCTGCATGCGGATGGCGTGGCCCATCTGCACCTGAACCGGCCCGACGCGGCCAATGGCCTGAACGTGGAGCTGCTGCGCGCCCTGCACGAGGCCGTGCTGCGCATCCATGGCGACGGCCGGGTGCGCGCGGTGCTGCTGACCGGCGAAGGCAGGCACTTCTGCGCGGGCGGCGATGTCCACACCTTCCTCTCCAAGGGCGAGGCGCTGCCCGACTACATCCGCGTGGCGACCGCGCTGCTGCAGCTGGCCACGGCGGCGCTCATCCGGCTCAACCCGCCGGTCGTCACTGCGGTGCACGGCTTCGCAGCAGGCGGGGGCGGCATGGGCCTGGTCTGCTCCAGCGACTTCGTGCTGGCGGCCGAGTCGGCCAAGTTCCTGGCCGGCGCGACCCGCGTGGCGATGGTGCCCGATGCGGGCGTCTCGGTGACGCTCACCCAGCTGGTGGGCTTCCGGCGCGCCATGGAAATCCTCATGCTCAACCCGACGCTCAGTGCGGCCGAGGCGAAGGAGATCGGCCTGGTCACCCGCGTGGTGCCCGATGCCGAGCTGCAGGACGCCGCCTGGGCGCTGGCCCGCGAACTGGCGGCCGGCGCGCCGGCTGCGCTGGCCAACACCAAGCGCCTGCTGTGGAACGGCATCGGTCAGGGCGTGGAGGCCGCGATGCCCGAAGAGAACCATGCGCAGGCCTTCCTCTCGGGCATGGCCGATGCGCGCGAGGGCCTGGCCGCCGTGATCGAGAAGCGCGCCCCGCGCTTCACGGGGCACTGAATGCCGGGCGCGACCGCAGCGCGGCGACGCGCACTGGTGACCGGCGGCGCGCGCGGCATCGGCGCCGCCATCGTCCGGCGCCTGGCGGCGGATGGGCTGGAGGTCTGGTGTGCGGACCTGGATGCCGAGGCGGCCCAGGCACTGGCGGCCGAGACCGGCGCCCAGGCCTGCGCGCTCGACGTCTGCGACTTCGACCGCGTGCACGCTGCGCTGGCCGAGATCGGTCCGCTCGACGTGCTGGTCAACAACGCGGGCGTGGACCAGCGTGCCTTCTTCACCCAGACCACGCCCGCCGACTGGCGCCGTCTGCTCGCCGTGAACCTGGAGGCCGTGCTCAACACCACCCATGCCGTGCTGCCGGGCATGCAGGCCCGCGGCCACGGCCGCATCGTCAACGTGGCCTCCGAGGCCGGCCGGCTGGGCTCGCGCGGCGGCTCGGTCTATGCGGCGGCCAAGGGCGGCGTGATCGCCTTCACCCGCTCCATCGCACGCGAGAACGGCCGCAAGGGCATCACCGCCAACGTGGTGGCGCCGGGGCCCATCGACACACCGCTGCTGCGGCAGGCCGTGGCGTCGGGCGGCGAGCGGCTGATGGATGGGATGACCGGCGCCACGCTGCTGGGCCGCCTCGGCAGCGCCGAGGAGGTCGCGGCGGCGGTGGCCTTCCTCGCCTCGGAGCAGGCCAGCTACGTGACGGGCGAGGTGCTGGGCGTGTCCGGCGGCATGGGGTGCGGGGCATGAGCGCGCCCCGGCTTCGACAGGCTCAGCCCGAACGGATCGCGGGGGATGCACGGTGAACGACCATCCGATCAATGTCGCTGGTGTCGACGCCGTCATCGCCAAGGTCCGCGCCGTCTATGGCCGCTGGCGGCGCGACACGCCGGTGGCGCAGATGCGCGCCGATTGGGACCAGCTCTTCGGCGCCACCGGCGACGCGCGCTTCACGCCCGTGCAGGCCGACGGTGTGCCCTGCGCCTGGGTCGCCGCGCCAGGCGTGCGCGCGGACCGTGCCATCGTCTACTTCCATGGCGGCGGCTTCCAGGTCGGCTCGTTGCAGTCGCACCGCGAGCTGATGGGCCGGCTTTCCGCCGCGGCGGGCGTGCGTGTGCTCGGCGTGGACTACCGGCTCGCGCCGGAGCACCACCATCCCGCACCGCTGGAGGATGCGCTCACCGTGATGCGCTGGCTGGGCACGCAGGGCCCGCCGCTGCCGCACATCGCATTGGCCGGCGACTCCGCAGGCGGCGGGCTCGCACTGGCCACGCTGCTGGCCCTGCAGGCGCAGGGCGACGCGGGCCCGGCCGCCGCCTTCCTCATGTCCGCCTGGACCGACCTGGCCGCCACCGGCGAGAGCTACGAGACCCGTGCGAAGGCCGACCCGATCCATCAGCGGCCCATGATCCAGGCCATGGCCCGCAACTTCCTGGGCCCGCAGGCCGAACCGCGCGATCCGCTGGCTTCGCCGCTGTATGCCGATGCGACGGCGCTCGGCCGGCTGCCGCCTCTGCTGCTGCAGGTGGGCGACCGCGAGACGGTGCTGAGCGATTCGGTGCAGTTCGCGCAGCGCGTCAATGCCGCCGGCGGCCGGGCCGCGTGCCAGGCCTGGCCGGAGATGGTCCACGTGTTCCAGCAATTCCCGAACGAGCTGCCCCAGGCGCGCGCCGCGCTGGCGGAGGGCGGCCTCTTCCTTGCCACCCACCTGGGTGGCGCTTCCACCGGAGACATCGCCCCATGATCGGAATCACCGCCTACGGCGGCTACATCCCGCGCCTGCGCCTGTCGCGCCAGGCCGCGGCCCAGGCCAATGCCTGGTACGCGCCGCAATTCGCCGGCCGCAAGGGCACGCGCGCCTTCGCCAACTGGGACGAGGACAGCATCACGCTGGCCGTGGCCGCCGCCCGCGACGCGCTGGGCCCCGCCACCCAGCGCGACCGCAGCCGCGTGCGCGCACTGCTGCTGGCCTCGGACACGCTGCCCTTCGCCGAGCGGCTCAATGCCGGCGTGGTGGCCGGCGCGCTGGCGCTGGGCGAGGACATCGAGGCCCTGGACCTGGGCGGCACGCAGCGCGCCGCGCTGTCGGCCTTCACCCAGGCCGTGGCCCGGGTGCGCGCCGGCGGCGGCGACACGCTGGTGCTGGCCGCCGACAACCGCCGCACCCGCGCCGCCAGCGCGCAGGAGCTGGACTATGGCGATGCCGCCGCAGCAGTGCTGGTGGGCACCGAGGAGGTGCTGGCCGAGTACCTCGGCGCCGGCACCGTCACGGCCGACTTCGTGGACCACTTCCGCGCCACCGGCGAGGACGTGGACTACCACTGGGAAGAGCGCTGGGTGCGCGACGAAGGCATCGCCCGGCTGGTGCCGGCGGCCGTGAAGGCGGCGCTGGCACAGGCCGGCGTGGCCGCGGCCGAGGTCGACCACTTCCTCTTTCCCACCACCTTCGCCAAGATGGACCAGCAGCTGGCCAAGGCCTGCGGCATCCGCGCCGAGGCGGTGGCCGACAACCTGGCCGACAGCGTGGGCGACAGCGGCGTGCCACACGGCCTGCTGCTGCTGGCGCGGGTGCTGGAGCAGGCCACGCCCGGCCAGTGCATCGTGCTGGCCCAGTTCGGCAGCGGCGCGCAGGCGCTGGTCTTCCGCGTGACCGAAGCGATCCGCCGCTTCGCGCCGGCCCGGGGTGTCTCGCGCTGGCTGGCGCGCGGCGTGGAAGAGCGGCACTACACGCGCTTCCTCTCGTTCAAGGGCCAGCTGCAGCTGGAGCGCGGCATGCGCGGCGAGGCCGACCGCAAAACGGCGCTTTCCACCGCCTGGCGCCACCACCAGGCGCTGCAGGGCCTGGTGGCCGGCCGCTGCGAGGTGACCGGCAGCGTGCACTTTCCGCCCTCGCGGCTGAGCTACGACGCCACGCCGCTTCAGGACACGCAGAAGCCGCATCCGCTGGCGGACCGGCCGGCGCGCATCCTGAGCTGGTCGGCCGAGTACCTGTCATGGCACCCGGCCCCGCCGCACCACTACGGCCAGATCGACTTCGAGGGCGGGGGCCGCATCCTGATGGACTTCACCGACCTGGAAGTGGGCGAGGTCGATGCCGGCACCGCCATGGAGATGGTGTTCCGCATCAAGGACATCGACGAGCGCCGCGGCTTCACGCGGTATTTCTGGAAGGCCACGCCGGTGCGTGGCGAGACGCAGGCTTGAGGAGCACGCACACCATGGCACAAGGCATCAAGGACAAGGTCGCCATCCTCGGCATGGGCTGCAGCAAGTTCGGCGAGCGCTGGGACGCCAGCCCCGAAGACCTCATGCTGGAGGCCTACAACGAGGCCATGGCCGACGCCGGCATCGCGCCCGAGCAGCTCGGCGCGGCCTGGTTCTCGACCCACATGGACGACGTGGGCACCGGCCGCGGCGGCACGCCCATGGGCATCGCGCTGCGCCTGCCCAACATCGGCGTGACGCGGGTGGAGAACTTCTGCGCCGGCGGCTCCGAGGCGGTGCGGGCGGCGGCGTACGCCGTGGCGGCCGGCGCCTGCGACATCGCGCTGGCGCTGGGCGTCGAGAAGCTCAAGGACACGGGCTACGGCGGCCTGCCCATGGCCACCGTCGGCACCTACATCCCGCAGTGGTACCCGAACGCGGTGGCGCCCGCCAACTTCGCGCAGCTGGCGACCGCCTACCGCGCCAAGCATGGCGTGGATGCGGCGTTGCTCAAGCGGGCCATCTCGCATGTGTCGGTCAAGAGCCATGCCAACGGCGCCAAGAACCCCAAGGCCCACCTGCAGAAGCCGATCACCGAGGAGCAGTGCCTCAAGGCGCCGACCATCGCGGCGCCGCTGGGGCTGTTCGACTGCTGTGGCGTCTCGGACGGCGCAGCGGCGGTGATCGTCACCACGCCGGAGATCGCGCGCAGCCTGGGCAAGACGGACCTCGTCACCTTCAAGGCCCTGCAGATCGCCACCTCCAACGGCTGGGAACTGCAGTCCAGCGAATGGGACGGCAGCTACGTGCACACGGCCCGCGTCGCCGCCCGCCGCGCCTATGCGGAGGCCGGCATCGCCGATCCGCGCACCGGCATCAGCATGACCGAGGTGCACGACTGCTTCTCCATCACCGAGTTGGTGACGATGGAAGACCTGGGCCTGTCGGACGAAGGCCGCGCGGTCTACGACGTGCTCGACGGCGCCTTCGACGCCGACGGCCGCGTGCCCTGCCAGATCGACGGCGGGCTCAAGTGCTTCGGCCATCCGGTGGGCGCCAGCGGCATCCGCATGCTCTACGAGATCTACCTGCAGCTCCAGGGCCGGGCGGGCGCGCGGCAACTGGCCAATCCCAAGACCGGGTTGATCCACAACCTGGGCGGGCAGCCCTCGCAGAACGTCTGCGCGGTGTCCATCGTGGGGCTGGAAGGGGTCTGATGGTGGATGCCATCGCAAGCACGCCGGTCGTGCTGCTCGACCATCCGGCGCCCCATGTGGCGCGGCTGCGCATCAACCGGCCCGACAAGCGCAACGCCATCGACCAGGCCGTGCGCCAGGGCTTCATCGACCACCTCACGGTGCTGCTGGCCGAGCCGCAAGTGCGCGCGCTGGTGCTGGGCGGCGTGGAAGGCGTGTTCTCCGCCGGCGGCGACATCCCGAGCATGGTGGGCCTGTCGCAAGCGCAGGCGCGCGAGCGCATGCAGCACATCCACGGCCTGTGCCGGCTGGTTGCCCATGCGCGCATTCCGGTGGTGAGCGCGATGGAGGGCGTGACGGCCGGCGCGGCCGTCGGCCTGGCCCTGCTGGGCGACCGCATCGTCATCGGCCGCGGGGCGCGGGTGCTCTTTCCCTTCCTCAAGCTGGGCCTGGCGCCCGACTGGGGCCAGTTGCTGACGCTGCCGCGCCGCGTCGGCCTGCCCGTGGCGCGGCGCCTGCTCGGCGACGGCCAGGCCGTGGGCGGCGAGGAGGCCGTGCGCCTGGGTCTGGCCGATGCCGTGCACGACGACGGCGAGGTGATGGCCGAGGCCGTGGCGCTGGCCGCTGCGCTGGCCCGCCTGCCCGGCGAGGCTTTCGCCCGCATGAAGCAGCGGCTGCACCATCCCTCCGCCACGCTCGACGAGGAGCTCCAGCGCGAGGAAGCCGACCAGGCCGTGTGCCTGACCGGGGAGGACTTCCGCGAGGGCTACGACGCCTTCATGAACAAACGCAGCGCGGACTTCATCGGCCGCCCTGGAGCCGCACGATGAGCACCGATGCCAATGGCGTGAGTGCCTGCGCCGAACTCGTCTTGCGTAGCCGTGAAGGCGCCGTGGGCCTGCTCGTGCTCAACCGGCCCGACAAGCGCAACGCGCTGGACCTGGCCATGCGCGCCGCCATTGCCGAGGCCATGCGCGCCATGGAGGCCGATGACCAGGTGCGGGCCATCGTCATCACCGGCGGCGACCAGGTGTTCGCGGCCGGGGCCGACCTCAACCTGCTGGTGGACAAGGGCGCGCAGGACGTCGCCGCGCTGGACCTGGGCCAGTACTGGGCGCCCGTGGCGCAGTCGCGCAAGCCGGTCATCGCAGCCGTCAGTGGCTTCGCGCTGGGCGCGGGCTGCGAGCTGGCGCTGATGTGCGACTTCATCGTGGCCGACGCCACGGCGCGGCTGGGCCAGCCCGAGCTGGCCGTGGGCATCATGCCCGGCGCGGGCGGCACGCAGCGGCTGGTGCGCAGTGTCGGCAAGCAGGTGGCCAGCTTGATGCTGCTGACGGCCGAGCCCTTGAGTGGCGAGCGCGCCTTCCAGCTGGGCCTGGTGGCCGAGCTGGCACCCGAAGGCCAGGCGTTGGCGCGGGCGATGGAACTCGCGCGCAAGGCCGCGCGCCTGCCGCCGAAGGCGGTGGAGGCCACCCGGCGCGTGCTGCGCCAGGGCGCCGACCTGCCGCTGGAGGCCGCGCTGGCGCTGGAGAACCGCGAGTTCCTGCTGCTCTTCGACACCGAGGACAAGACCGAGGGCATGCGTGCCTTCCTCGACAAGCGCAAGCCGCAGTTCAACGGCCGCTGAAGGCCGTCCTCCCCCCACGGCGTTCATCTCTCCCATGGCCAATCATTCAACCCCCACCACGATCGGCGTCGTCGGCGCCGGCACCATGGGCCGCGGCATCGTGCAGCTCTTCCTGCAGGCCGGCCACACCGTGCGCTGCCACGATGCGCTGCCGGGCGCCGCCGCCAAGGCTGTCGATTACGTGGACGGCATGCTCGCCCGCGCGGTCGAGAAGGGCCGCATGACGGCGGCCGACCACCAGGCCGCGCGTGGCCGGCTGCATGCCTGCAACGCGCTCGACGAGCTTGCCGACTGCACGCTGGTCATCGAGGCCATCGTCGAGGACCTGGAGGCCAAGCGCAGCCTGTTCCGCCAGCTCGAAGCGCTGGTCGCCGACGATGCCATCCTGGCCAGCAACACGTCCTCGCTGACGGTGGCCGAGATCGCTGCCGCCTGTGTCCGGCCCGAGCGCGTGGCGGGCCTGCACTTCTTCAACCCGGTGCCGCTGATGAAGGTGGCCGAGGTCATCGCCGCGGTGCGCACCGCGCCGGCCGTGGTGCAGCGCCTGAGTGTGCTCACCGAGTCGGCCGGCCACCGCGCGGTGGTCACGGCCGACCAGCCCGGTTTTCTGATCAACCATGCCGGTCGCGGTCTCTACACCGAGGGGCTGCGCATCGTCGAAGAGCAGGTCGCCAGCCCTGCCGATGTGGACGACGTGCTGCGCGAGGCGCTGGGCTTTCGCATGGGGCCCTTCGAGTTGCTGGACCTGACCGGCCTGGATGTGTCGGCGCGGGTGATGGCCTCGATCTACGAGCAGTTCCAGCAGGAGCCGCGCTTCCGTCCTTCGTCGCTGGTGCCACCGCGGGTGGCGGCCGGCCTGTTCGGCCGCAAGAGCGGGGAGGGCTGGTACCGCTACGTCGATGGGCAGCAGCAGCGGCCCGCAGCGCGCGCGGTGCCTGACTTGCCCGCCGGGCTGGCCGTGTGGGTGGACCCGCAGGCCAGCGGCGCGGAAGCGCTGCGCGCGCTGGCCGAGGCCGCGGGCGCACGCACGGTGTCGCAGGCGGCCGATGCCGACCTGCTGCTCCTGCAGCCCTGGGGCGAGGACGCCACCTCCGCCGCGCTGCGCCTGGGCCTGGAGGCCACGCGCTGCGTGGCCGTGGACCCCCTGCCGCCGCTGGCCCTGCGCCGCACGCTGATGCTCACGGCGGTCACCGCGCCAGCGGTGCGCGATGCCGCCCACGCGCTGCTGGCGGCCGACGGTACCGCCGTCACCCTGATCAACGACAGCCCCGGCTTCATCGCGCAGCGGGTGATGGCGACCATCGTCAACATCGCCGCCAACATCGCGCAGCGCGGCATCGCCACCGTGGCCGACCTGGAGGACGCGGTGCGCCTGGGCCTGGGCTATCCGCGCGGGCCGCTGGGCTGGGGCGACCAGCTGGGCGCCGCTCGTCTGCTGCAGGTGCTGCAGGCGCAACTGGCGGCCACGGGCGATCCGCGCTATCGCCCCAGTGCCTGGCTGCAGCGCCGCGTGGCGCTGGGCCTGCCGTTGACCACGCCAGAGGCGCAGCGCTGAGCCGTCCCGTGACGCGGCGCTCGCCCATTACCAACGAACTTCCCGAGGAGACAAGACCATGACCCAACCCCAGTTCGACGCCATCGTCATCGGCGCAGGCGCAGGCGGCATGAGTGCCGCCGCCCACCTGGTGGCCGCCGGCCGCAAGGTGCTGATCGTGGAGTCGCAGGACCGCCTGGGCGGCCGCGCCTCCAGCGAGGAGATCGACGGCTTCATCGTCAACCGCGGCGCCATCGCCATCGAGCGCGGCAGTGGCTTCGAGCAGACCTTCGAATTGCTGGGCGTGCCGCTGGACGTGCGCGAGCCGCAGCCGGCCACCGTCTTCCGCATCGACGGCAAGATCATCGACCCGAGCAAGGGCGGCGGCTGGAACCTGATCATCGGCGGGCTGACCAAGGCCGCCGCCAAGATCGGCGCCACCTTCGGCGACGTGCGCAAGGGCAACACCGAGCTGCCCGAAGAGGCGCTGAGCACCGAGGAATGGCTGCGCAAGTTCACCAAGAACCAGACGGTGCACAAGCTCTTCCGCAACCTGTGCGCCGCCATCTGGGCCGCCAATGCCGACGAGCTGCCGGCCCGCGCCTTCCTCACCTACTTCTCCTTCAAGGGCGCGTTCAAGCGCTTCGGCTTCTGTCCGCGCGGCACCATCGGCCTGTGGAACGACCTGGGCGACGCCATCCGCGCGCGCGGCGGCGAGATCTGGCTGGACACGCCGGTCACGCGCATCCATGTCGAGGGTGGCCGCGCCACGGGCGTGGACGTGGTGCGCAACGGCCGCACCGAGCGCGTCGATGCACGCGTGGTCATCAGCAACATCGGCCCCGCAGCCACGGTGCCGCTGGCGGGCGAAGAGGTACTGGGCGCCGACTACGTGGCCAAGGTGCGCCGCGTGCTGCGCCCCGCGGCCAACATCGTCGTCAACTTCGCCACCCGCGAGCGGCTGATCGACCTGCCCGGCCTGGTCACCTTCGCCAACACCGAGCGGCTGTGCAACATGGGCGAGCTGACGGCCATGTGCCCCGAGATGGCACCGCCCGGCTGGCACCTGTACGTGGCCTATGTGGTGCCCAAGCCGGCGCTGGGCGACTTCGACGAGAAGGCCGAGACCGAGCTGGGCCTGCAGGACCTGCGCAACGAATTCCCCGGTTTCAAGGACGCGAAGATGCTGTCGATCCGCGTCATGCGCGGCGAGTGGCCGGCCCAACGCTCCTGCGCCGGCTACGACCTGCCGCAGGAAACGCCGCTGCCCAATCTGTGGAACGTGGGCGATGCCGTGAAGGACTACGGCGGCGGCGGCACCCAGGCCTGCGTCGACACGGGCCGCGAGGCCGCGCACAAGGCGCTGGCGGTTCTGGGTGTGGGTGTGCCGGCATGAGCGCCGCGTTCGCGCCCCGGCTTCGACAGTCTCAGCCCGAACGGGTCGTGGGGGCTGCACGATGAACAGCCTCGCACCTGCCCAACCCGCTCACCCTGAGCTAACGTCCCAATCCGTTTGCTCTGCGCCAACCTCCGAATCCGTTCGACCTGAGCCAAACTCCCACTCCGTTCGCCCTGAGCCTGTCGAAGGGCAGAGCGGCGCGCAGCCTTTGCATCGAAGCGCCGCCCACGCCCGCGAGGTGCTGGCCCACCTCCGCGCGCTCTTCGACCAGTCCGTCCGCACCCTCGCCGAGCACTGCCTGGAAGCCGGTCGCTTGAGCGCCGCCCGCCTCGACGCCCACCAGATCGCCGCCTTCGAACTGGCCTGGGCCGGCGCCGAACTGCTGGCCGCCGAGACCGCCATCGCCTCGCTACCCGCGCAGGCCGATCCGCTGGAAGCCCGACTGGCGCTCGTCTTCACCACCGACGCCGTCGTCGCCCTGCTGGACCGCCTGGACGTCATCGCCGCCGAAGCCGGCATGGATGCGACAGCCGTCGACGCGCTGCGCAGCCTGCCCGCGTGGCGCGCCCTGCGCGCCGCCACCGGCAACGCCCCGGCCCTGCGCACAGCCGGCCGCGGCGTGATCGAGGCCCAGGGCCTGATCGGCGAGATCGCGCTCGACGAGCCGCATGCCCTGGCCCAGGACGCCTTCCGCCGCTTCGCCGCCGAGGTGGTGGCACCGCAGGCCGAGGCCATCCACCGCCACGACCTCACGGTGCCCGAGTCGCTGCTGCAGCCCATGCGCGAAATGGGCGTCTTCGGCCTGGCCATTCCCGAGTCGCACGGCGGCAGCGCCCCGGACGACCGCGAGGACACGCTGCTCATGGTGGTGGTAACCGAGGCGCTGTCGGAAGGCTCGCTGGCCGCCGCCGGCAGCCTGATCACCCGGCCCGAGATCCTGACGCGGGCACTCATGGCCGGCGGCACCGAGGCGCAGAAGGCGCACTGGCTGCCGCGGCTGGCGGCGGGCGACCCGCTGTGTGCCATCGCCATGACCGAGCCCGACTGCGGCTCGGACCTGGCGGCCTGCCAGCTCAAGGGCACGCGCACCGAAGGCGGCTGGCTGCTCACCGGCGCCAAGACCTGGTGCACCTTCGCCGGCAAGGCCGGCGTGCTGATGGTCGTGACCCGCACCGACCCCGACCGCAGCCTGGGCCACAAGGGCCTGTCGGTGCTGCTGGCCGAGAAGCCCGCCTTCGACGGTCACAGCTTCGAGGTGCAGCAGCCCGGTGGCGGCAAGCTCAGCGGCCGGGCGATCCCGACCATCGGCTACCGTGGCATGCATTCCTTCGACCTCGCCTTCGAAGACTACTTCGTGCCCGACGCCAACGTGGTGGGCGGCGAGGCGGGCCTGGGCAAGGGCTTCTACTACACGCTGTCGGGCATGGTCGGCGGGCGCATGCAGACCTCGGCGCGGGCCTGCGGCGTCATGCGCGCCGCCCTGCGCGCGGCGGTGCGCTACACGCAGGACCGCAAGGTCTTCGGCGCGCCGCTGGCCGACCTGGCGCTCACGCAGGCCAAGCTGGCGCGCATGGCCGCACGCCTGGCCGCCTGCCGGCGCCTGGCCTATGCGGTGGCCCGCATCGTGGACACGGGCGAGGGCCGCATGGAAGCCAGCCTGGTCAAGCTGCTCGCCTGCCGCTCGGCCGAACTGGTCACGCGCGAGGCGCTGCAACTGCACGGCGGCATGGGCTATGCCGAGGAGACGGCCGTGAGCCGCTACTTCGTCGACGCGCGCGTGCTGTCGATCTTCGAAGGCGCCGAGGAGACGCTGGCGCTCAAGGTGGTGGCGCGCAGCCTGATGGAGCGCGCGCTTGGCCTCGGATCATCAGGGGGATGAGATGGAACAGCCCCCACGCTCCCCCGCTTCGCGCGGTGCGCTGACATGAGCAACGGCATCCTCGCCGGCCTGCGCGTGGTGGAGGCCGCGGCCTTCGTGGCCGCACCGCTGGGCGGCATGACCCTGGCGCAGATGGGCGCCGACGTGATCCGCATCGATCCATTGCACGGCGGCCTGGACCATCGCCGCTGGCCGGTCACGGCCGACGACACCAGCCTCTTCTGGTGCGGCCTGAACAAGGCCAAGCGCTCGGTGGCGCTGGACCTGGCCTCGGCCGAAGGGCGCGAGATCGCGATGGCCCTGGCCTGCGCGCCGGGCGAGGACGCGGGTCTCTTCCTCACCAACTTCCCGGCCCGCGGCTGGTTGGCGCACGAGGCGCTGCGCGCGCGCCGCCCCGACCTGATCCAGCTCACGCTCACCGGCGACCGGCATGGGGGCTCGGCGGTCGACTACACCGTCAATGCCCGCCTGGGCCTGCCCCACATGACGGGGCCGGTCGATGCCGAGGGCGTGGTCAACCATGTGCTGCCCGCCTGGGACCTGATCACCGGCCAGATAGTCGCCGTCGGCCTGCTGGCCGCCGAGCGCCACCGCCGCCGCACCGGCGAGGGCCAGCATGTGAAGCTGGCGCTGGAAGACGTCGCGCTGGCCGTGATGCAGCACCTGGGCTTCATTGCCGAGGCGCAGCAAGGCCGGCCGCGCGAGCGGCACGGCAATGCACTGTTCGGCGCCTTCGGCCGCGACTTCGAGACGGCCGATGGCGAACGCGTGATGGTGGTCGGCCTCACGCTCAAGCAGTGGCGTTCGCTGGTTGAGGCCACCGGCTGCGCCGAAGCGGTGGCGGCGCTGGCGCGGCAACGCGGTGTGGACCTGGACCGCGAGGGCGAGCGCTTCCGCGCCCGCGAGGAACTGGCCGCGCTGATCGGCCCGTGGATCGCTGCGCGACCCGTCGCCGAGGTGGCGGCGGCCTTCCAGCAGCACGGCGTGTGCTGGAGCCGCTACCAGGACGTGGCCGCCCTGGCACGCGATCCCGAGTGCTCGCCGGCCAATCCGCTCTTCACCCGCGCCGCGCAGCCCGGCATCGGCGAGATGCTGCTGGCCGGCCTGCCGCTGGACTTCGGCGCCGCGCCGCGCCAGCCGGCCCGGCCGGCGCCGCAGCTGGGGGCGGACACCGAAGCGGTGCTGGCCGAAGTGCTGGGCATCGATGCCGCCGGCTTCGGCCGCCTGCACGACCGGGGCGTGGTGCGGCAGGCGGCGGGCTGACGCGGCTACCAGGACAACAGGCGCTCAATGCATCGAGCGAAAAAAAGGAACCCATGCAACTGACCCAAGCCTTGACCCGTGCCGTGCAGACGCGTCATCGTCATATCGCCACGCTCTGCAACGACCGTGCGCGTACCTGGGGAGAAGTCGGCGCGCGCGTGCCGAGACTGGCTGCCGGCTTGCGCAGCCTGGGCCTGCAGCCCGGAGAGCGGCTTGCCGTGCTGGCCCTCAACAGCGACAACTACATCGAACTGTTGTTCGCTGCGGCCTGGGCCGACCTCGTGCTGGTGCCGCTCAACACCCGCCTGGCCGTCCCCGAAATCGTCTACAGCCTCCAGGACGCAGACTGCGTCGGCCTAGTGGTCGACGACGCCTTCGTGGACCAGGTGCCTGCGCTGCGGGCCAGCCATTCGGTCGCGCAGGTGGTGCACATGGGAGATGCGGCAACGCCGGCCGGCATGGCGGACTACGAGGCGCTGATCGCCCGCTCAGCGCCCATGCCGGACGCTTGCGGGCGCGACGACGCCCTGTGCGGCATCTACTACACCGGTGGCACGACGGGTACCCCGAAGGGCGTGATGCTTTCGCACCGGAACCTGGTCGCGGCGTCGATCAACTGGGTCGCCACGTTCGCGCTCTCAGCCGAGACCCGGTTCATGCACTCGGCGGGGCTGTTCCACCTGGCCGGAACCATGCCTGTTCTGGCCATCACCATGGCAGGCGGCACGCACGTGTGTCTGCCCAAGTTCGATGTTGTGCCGGCCTTCCAGGCGATCGAGCGGCACCGGGTCAGCGCCTTGCTGCTGGTTCCCACCATGCTCAACATGATGTTGAACCATCCAGAGTTCAGCCGCTACGACCTCAGCAGCAT
The DNA here is from genome assembly GCF_021401245.1 of Pseudacidovorax sp. NFM-22. Taxonomy (GTDB): domain Bacteria; phylum Pseudomonadota; class Gammaproteobacteria; order Burkholderiales; family Burkholderiaceae_C; genus Xenophilus. The sequence goes on along the minus strand of NZ_JACBFY010000005.1, from coordinate 451,021 downwards.
CAACCATTGCGAGTACGGCGCCTCGCCGATTCCCGACGCGGTGCTGGCCGCGGCCATCGAGAAGTTGCCCGGGTGGCAGTTCTTTCAGGGCTATGGCATGACCGAGAGTTCTGCGTTGACGCTGAGTTTGCCTTGGCGCTTCCATTTGGACGGGGAGCATGGGCTGCACAGGCGCAAGGCAGCCGGTTGGGCCTCCTACGGCGTCGATGTGCGGGTCGTCGATCCCGAGGGCGGCGAGGTGCCCCGTGGCACGCCCGGCGAAGTCGTCATCCGCGGCGCGCAGGTCATGCTGGGCTACTGGAAGCGTCCCGAGGACACGGCGGCCGTGCTGCGCGACGGCTGGATGCACACCGGCGACGGCGCCTGGATGGACGAGGACGGCTTCATCTACATCGTCGACCGCGTGAAGGACATGATCATCAGCGGCGGCGAGAACATCTACTCGCGCGAGGTGGAAAACGCCGTGCATGCGCATCCGGCTGTGCGCGAGTGTGCGGTGATCGGCATTCCCGACGAGAAGTGGGGTGAGGCCGTACTGGCCGTGGTGGCGCTGAAGGCCGGCCACGCCGCGACAGAGCAGGCGCTGATCGCCCATTGCCACACGCTGATCGCCAACTACAAGTGCCCGCGGCGCGTGGCGTTCTGCGAGGCGTTGCCGCTGTCGGGCGCCGGCAAGATCATGAAGAACGTGCTGCGCGCACCCTACTGGGCAGGCAAGGAGCGCTCGGTCCACTAGCGCTGCCCGCAAGCCGCGCGCAGGGACGTCGGGTCACAGGGCGCGCCAGTGCCCCGCCTCCTGGCGCACCTGACCGGCCGCCTCCAGCGCCGCCAGGTGCTGCCCGATCATCCGGCGCTCGGCATCGTCCACGAACAGGTCCTCGAAATGGGCCGGGTACACGAAGCGGTGCCGCGCCAGGCCCTCCAGCGTGGCGGGTCCACCGTCGCGCAGAAAGTCCAGCAGCGCCTCGTCGCGGCGGTCGAGCACGGCGCCGAACTGCGCCAGGCGCTGCAGGAAGACCGCCCGGTCGGTGATCACCCCGCGGTGATGCGAGGTGATCCAGCAGGCGGCGTCCAGCTCCTTCACCAGCCGCAGGCTGCAGCGGAACGCGGCAAGGTCTGACGTGGCGTCGCCGTAGTAGGGCCCGAAGCCGGTCAGGTCGATGTCGCCGATGAAGGCGATGCCCTGCGGCTCGACCATCAGGATGCAATGGCCCGAGGTGTGGCCGGGCGCATGCAGCGCCTGCACGTGGATGCCACCGCCCAGCGACCAGATCGCCCCGTCCGCATAGGCCTGGGCATCGGGCCGCGGCCGGTAATGGAACTCGGCGGCCGCCCGCTCGCACAGCGCCGCGTTCACCGTCGGGCTGTAGCCGTAGTGCACGGCCAGGCCTGCCCGGCTGCGCAGCGCCTCCACGTCGCCGCCGTGCACATGCACCGGCGCGTCGGGCAGCAGGCCGAGGCCGGCCGTGTGGTCCTCGTGCACATGGCTCAGCACCACCATGTCGCGGCCCAGGGCGTCGGGCGGCAGCGTGTGGCAGCCCATCGGCATGTCGAATGAGGCGGTGGTGTCGCCGCCGCGCACCACCGCGTAGTTGCCGTCGGGGTATTTGCCGCCGGCGCCCGTCACATGCACGTCCACCGGACCGAGGCGGATGACCTGGACGGGCTGACCGTCCAGCGCGGTGATCTGTCGAAGCTCAGGCGTCATGGGCACCAGGAAGAAGAGGGCAGAGGGGAGGAGGGTAGACGAGACCCGTGCAAAACCAGCTTGCACCGTCCGACGTGTCGGATTATAAAATCAAAATTCGATTCGAAAAAATGAGACATGCCCGTGAGCGCCATTCTGGAACCGCCACCCCTCCTGCGCTACGGCGAGCCCGGCTTCTTCGAGGCCTACGGCGCAGCCTGGGGCTTTCGCGACACGCTGATCGGCTTCTATGCCGAAGACGGCACCTACACCGACAAGGCCTCGAACGTGACCGTGCAGGGCCACGCCATGCTCGGGCGCTTCATGAAGGTCTACCTGGGCTTCTCGCCGCGCTGCACCGTCACCTTCACCCACTGGATGGCGACGGAGCGCGGCTTCGCGGCCGAATGGATCTGGGCCGGCAGCAACGACGGCCCGCTGCGCCTGCACGGCCTGGCGTCGCCGCAGGACGGCTCGCCCTGGCGCATCGAGGGCATCTCGCTGTGCACGGTGAATGCCCAGGGCCGGATCCAGACCCATGTGGACTACTGGGATTCGGACCACCTGCTGCGCACCTGGCGCCGCTGATCCCCCGAGCGCGTCCCACGGCAGAACCAAGAACGAGAACGGAGACAACCCATGAAGATGCATTTCCTGGCCGCCCTGCTGGCGGCCCTGTCGATCCAGGCCACGGCCGCTTTCGCCGAGCAGCAGGGCGTGACGGACACCGAGATCGTGATCGGCGACGTGATGCCGCTGACCGGCCCCCCGGCCCTGGCCGGCATCGCGCACAACATGGGCGTGCGCGTGGCGGTGGCCGAGGTCAACGCCGCCGGCGGCATCAACGGCCGCAAGGTGCGGCTGATCACCGAGGACGACGGCTACGTCAACACGCGCACCATCCAGGCCGCGCGCAAGCTGGCCACGGTGGACAAGGTCTTCGGCATCACCACCGTGTCGGGGGCCAATCAGGGGCTGGCGGCGCTGCCGGTGATCGAGCAGACGGGCGTGCTCACCTTCAGCGTGATGGGCTTCTCGAAGCAGCTGTACGAGCCGGTGAAGAAGAACATCTTCGTGATCGGCCAGACCTACGACGTGCTGTTCGAGGAACTGACCACCTTCATGGCGCGCGAGTACCCGGGGCGCAAGTGGGGCATCGTGTCGCAGGACGACGAGTCGGGCGAGATCGTGCGCGACGGCTTCGAGCGGGCCGCCAAGGCCAACAGCCTGCAGGTGGTGTCGCGGCAGATCTACAAGAAGGGCCAGCAGGACTTCTCGTCCGAGATGGCGCGCTTCAAGCGCGATGGCGGCGAGGCGCTGATCGCCGGCGGCATCGTCAACGAGAACGTCGCCATGATGAAGGAGCTGGAGCGCCTGGGCCTGCGCGTGCCCACCGGCATGTTCTACGTCGGCCGCTACCCCGTCACGCTGGAGCTGATGGGCCCGGTGGGCAACGGCACCTTCTGGGCCGACTACGTGGAGGCCGAGACCGGACCCAAGGGCGCCGCCTTCATGGACCGCGTGCGCAAGGTCGTGGGCGACGAGGAGGCGAAGAAGGCCAACCGCTTCACCCTCACCGGCTATGCCTCGGCCCGCACGATGTTCGAAGCCATCCGGCGCTGCGGTAAGGCCGTGACCTGGGCCTGCGGCATCGACGAGCTGGAGCGCATGAACGGCTTCGACACGGGCGTGATGGGCCCCATCTCCTTCAGCAAGACCTCGCACTTCTCGGTGCAGAAGCCGATCCTGATGGAGGCGGTGTACGAGACGCGCTCGTACAAGCCCGCGCAATGACGAGGCTGAGCGACGAGGGAGCCGAGGCCGGGCAGGAGGCGGTGCCGGCCGGCTTCCGTCCGGTGGCGGGGCTGTGCGGCCCCTTCATCGCGGAGGCCGCGCCGCTCTTCGGCCGGCTGGACGGGCAGACGCTGGAGCTCGGCTTCCGGGTGCAGCGCCGCCACACCAATCCGCTGGACTGCGCCCATGGCGGCATGCTGACCTCGCTGGCCGACATGCTGATCGCCGCCAGCGCCATGTACCGCGAGGAGGGCTGGGGCCGGGTGCTGCCGACCGTCTCGCTGCAGCTCGACTTCCTGGCACCCGCGCCGCTGGGCGCCTGGGTCCAGGGCCGGGCCGAGGTGCTGCGCGCCACCGGCGCGCTGGTCTTCGTGCAGGCCCTGGTGCATGCCGATGGCGAGGCCGTGCTGCGCGCCAGCGGTGTGCTGCGCCGGGGCGAGGCGCGCCACGCGGAGTCGCACCCGTGGGATCCGCTGCAGCTCAGGGGCTAGGCGTGCGGGCCAGCGCCGCACGCGTCATCGAGACGGCCGCGAACACCAGGTCGTCCAGCGGCATGTCGGTCGCGTTCCACCACTCCACCGACCAGTTGAGCCCGCCAAGGATCAGCAGCCGCAGGGCGCGGCGCTGCGTGCGGGTGCGGTAGGTCGTGCCTTCGGCCGCGTCGTCCACCAGGCGCTGCCAGAGGCGGCCGTAGCGCGCGATCTCGTCGCTGAGCTTGCTGCGCACATGCTCGGGAACCTGGCCGGTGTTGCGGATCACGGCCTGCGTGTAGTTGGAGATCTCCAGCACGTAGCGCAGGTGGCATTCGACCGCGGCGCAGAGCCGGTCGGCGGCGCTGGCGCCCGGATCGAGCGCGTCCAGTGCCTGCTGCGTATGGCGGCGCACGTCTTCGCTGCCGCTCACCATCACGGCCTCGACCAGCGCCTCGCGCGAGGGGTAGTAGTAGTAGAGCGTGGCGATCTTGAGCTGGGCCTCGTGGGCGATGTCCACGAGCTTGGTGCCGGCGAAGCCTTCGCGGCTCAGCACCAGGGCGGTCGCATCCAGGATGCGCTGGCGCGTGGCGTCCGACTTGCGCTGCTCTTCGGGCGCGCTGGCGGCAACGGCGGTCTTGCGCGCGGCGCGCTTGGCGGGCTTTGGGGGCTTGGGGGGCTTGGGGGGCTTGGGGGGCGGGGTCTTGGTCGTCGTCATGGACCTCGGATCGGTGTCGTGCGGCAAGCCGCCGAGTTTGCACCAGAAGCCGAAGCTCCATAAAATCGAAATTAGATTCGAAAACCATGAAGGAGACGAAGCCGATGCTGAGCACCAAGGAAGTCAACCGCATCGTCCAGGAGCGCTTCGCGGCCTGGGCGGATGGCCCGCTGGCGCGCGTGCTGGACCTCTACCACGACGAGGCCCGCTACTGGGACACCCGAACGCCCGATGCCGTCGTCGGCAAGGCCGGCCTGGCGCGCCACCTGGGCACCTTGATGGAGGACTTCGACCTGCGCTTCGCCGTACTGGAGGAGCACCGTCTCGAAGGCCGCGATGCGGCCATCGCGCTGTGGGAATGCGCCGTGCGCCGGCGCCATGCCGACGGCCGTGCCGGCCAGGCGCTGATGCTGCAGCGGGGCATGAACATCCTGGAGATCCGCGACGGCCTGATCGTGCGCGACGAATGCTTCAACGACGCGGCCGCCCTGCAGGCCCTGCCCGCCAACCCCGCCTGAACCAGGGAGCCGCCATGCTGAGCGACCAGGAGATCTTCGACGCCACCCGCCGCTGCATCGACATGTGGAACACGCTGGACCTCGAGGCCACGCTGGACACCTACACCGACGACGTCATCTACTGCGACCCGAAGACCGGCAAGCGCATCATCGGCAAGGACAACCTGCGGCGCTACCTGCGCAAGTTCTTCGAGCGTTGGGACATGCAGTTCGTGGTCACCGAGGAATACCGCCTCGAAGGCCAGGACGGCCAGGCGGTGCTGTGGGACTGCACCATCCGCCGCCGGGAGGGCGGGCCCAGCCGCCGCGTGCGTGGCATGGACATCTGCATGGTGCGCGGCGGCCAGCTGTGCCGCGACGAGGCCTACATGGAGACCTCCGTGCTTCAGGCGTTGATGGGCCTGCCTTCGGCGTCGAGCTGAGCGAAGCCCGCCGTCCACAGCGCGGACACCCGCGCGGCCAGCTCGCGCGGCGGGATCTGGCCGCTCTTGCGGTACCAGGTGAAGGTCCAGATCATCATGCCGAAGAGCAGCAGCGAGTAGGGCTTGCGCGCCTTCGGGTCGCGCATGACGGTGGGGTTCACCTCGCCGAGCAGCTGCTCCAGCAGGTCGGCCAGCTCCACCTCCATCACGCGGATCTGCTCGCGCTCGGCGCGGGGCAGGAACTTGAGGTCCGCCATCAGGATGAGGTGCTCGCTGCGCGAGCGCGCCGCGCCCTGCACGAAGCTGTCGACGAAGCGCGCGAAGCGCTCCTCGGCCGGCAGCGGCAGGGCGACGATGGCGCGCAGCTCCGCGGTCTGCTGCGCGATGTGTTCGTGCACCACGGCGAAGAGCAGGTCCTCCTTGCTGGGGAAGTAGTGGTACAGGTGGGACTTGGAGGCATTGCAGGCCTTGGCCACGTCCATCATCGTGGCCTGGTCGAAGCCCTTGCGGGCGATGAGCGCGGCCGCCTTCTCCAGGATGGCGCGCTTCTTGTCCTCATAGTCGTCTGCCCGAGTGCGTGTCACGTTGCGTGTCCTTCGCCGGTTGTCTTGCCACTTGTTGACCCAGTCGATATATTAGACCGACCGGACGGACTATAAGGCGCCGATTCGAGGCGGCACACAGGATGAACATGGAGACAGCAGCACAAGCGCACTGGGATCTGATCGTGATCGGTGCGGGCCATGCCGGCAGCGAGCTGGCCGTGGCCACGCGTCAGGCGGGTTGGGCGGGCAGCATCCTGCTGCTCGGCGACGAGCCCGGGCTGCCCTACCACCGGCCGCCACTGTCCAAGGCCTACCTCAGCGGCGAGATGGACACCGAAGCCCTGGCGCTGCGGCCCGATGCCGCTTACGAGCGGGCCGGCGTGGTGCGCCGCAGCGGCGTGCGTGTCGTGGCCATCGATCGGGCCCGGCACGAACTGGTGCTGGCCGACACGGGCGAGCGGCTTCACTACGGCAAGCTGGCCCTGTGCACCGGCGGCCGGCCCCGGCCCTACCGCTGCGAGGGCATCGATCCGGCGCATCCGCCGTCCAACCTGCTGTACCTGCGCACCGCCGCTGACGCGGACCGGCTGCGCGCGTTCGTCAAGCCGGGCGCACGGCTGGTGGTGGTGGGCGGTGGCTATGTGGGCCTGGAGGTGGCGGCCTCGGCCACCAAGGCCGGCATGCAGGTGACGGTGCTCGAAGCGCAGCCGCGCGTGCTGGCGCGCGTGGCCGGCGCTCGGCTGTCGCAGTTCTACGAGGACGAACATCGGCGCCACGGCGTGGACATCCGAACCGGCATGCAGGTTCGCGCCGTGCAGTGCAAGGACGGCGCCATCACCGCGCTGGAGGGCACGAATGGCGAGCGCATCGAGGCCGACGTGGTGGTGGCCGGCATCGGCATGGAGCCCGAAGTGCACCTGGCGGTCGATGCGGGCCTCGGCGCGGCCGACGGCATCCCGGTCGACGCGCACGGCCAGACGGCCGACCCCGACGTGTTCGCCGCGGGCGACTGCACGCGGCATGTGCACCCGGCCTATGCGCGGGATGTGCGCATCGAGTCGGTACCCAACGCGCTCGAGCAGGCCCGCGCCGTCGCCGGCTGGCTGGGCGGCAAGCCCAAGCCGTACACCGCCATCCCCTGGTTCTGGTCCGACCAGTACGACCTCAAGCTGCAGATGGCGGGCCTGGCGCAAGGGCATGACCAGTGCGTGCTGCGCGGCGATCCGGCCACGCGCAGCTTCTGCGCCTTCTACCTTCGGGGCGACCAGCTGCTGGCCATCGACGCGGTGAACCGGCCCGCCGACTTCATGCTCGTGCGCCGCGCCATGGCCCAGCCGCTGCAGGTGGATGCGGCCCGCCTCGCCGACGAGTCGCAGCCGCTCAAGGCGCTGCTGCAGCCTTGACTTAGGTGTAAGCCCCAGGTGGTGCCACAGGCCCGCATGCGCAAAATCGCGCCCAATTGATAGTCCGACTCGTCGGTCTAATTATATGGACTCAGATCACAACAACCCCACTCCGGCGGCCGCAGCGCCGCCCGCGCTGGCGATCCGCAGCCTGCAGGTCGTCTACGGCGGCGCCATCGAGGCCGTGCGCGACGTGTCGCTCGAAGTGCGCCCGGGCCAGATCGTCGCGCTGCTGGGCTCCAACGGCGCCGGCAAGTCGACGGTGCTCAAGGCCGTGTCGGGCGTGCTCGATGCCGAGGACGGCGAGATCGACAAGGGCAGCATCGAGCTCTTCGGCCGCCCCATCAAGGAAGCCGGTGCACCCGACATCGTGCGCCAGGGCATGGTGCAGGTGCCCGAAGGCCGCCGGCTCTTCGCCACGCTCACGGTGGAAGAGAACCTGATGGCCGGCGCCCACACGCGCAGCACCGCCGAACTGGCCGAGGCCCGCGAGCGCGTGTTCCGGCTCTTTCCGCGGCTGGTCGACAAGCGCAGCACCGTGGCCGGCTACCTCTCCGGCGGCGAGCAGCAGATGGTGGCCATCGGCCGCGCCCTCATGAGCCGGCCGCGTGTGCTGGCGCTCGACGAGCCCTCGCTGGGCCTGGCGCCGCTGGTGGTGGCCGAGATCTTCGACAGCGTGCAGAAGCTGCGCGCGGCCGAGGGCGTGACCATCCTGCTCGTCGAGCAGAACGCCAGCCGCGCCCTCGCGATCTGCGACTACGCCTACATCATGGAAAACGGCCGCGTGGTGCTCGACGGGACCGGCGAGCAGCTGCGCCGCAACGCCGACGTGCGCAAGTTCTACCTGGGCCTGTCCTCCGCGTCGGGCCGCACCCACATGAAAGACGTGAAGCACTACAAGCGCCGCAAGAGGTGGCTGTCATGAGCGCCGCGCCGGGCCGCCCCCAACAAGCTCGCTCCGAAGGCGAAGCCGAAGGTACTCCCGTGACCGCCATTCGTGATGTGCCCGTGCTGGAGGCACGCAACATCTCCAAGCGCTTCGGCGGCGTCAAGGCCGTCAACGACGTGAGCCTGCGCGTGATGCCCGGCGAGATCGTGAGCCTCATCGGCCCCAATGGCGCGGGCAAGACCACCACCTTCAACCTGGTCAGCGGCGTGCTGCCGCCCAGCGCCGGGCAGATCCTGTTCGAGGGCCGCGACACGGCGGGCCTGAAATCCTCCGACTTCGCGGCGCTGGGCATCGGCCGCACCTTCCAGAACCTGGCGCTGTTCCGCAACGGCACCGTGGTCGAGAACCTGCTGGTGGGCCGGCACATCCACTTCCGCTACAGCATCCTGGAGTCGCTGGTGTTCTGGGGCCGGCCGCGGCGCGAGGAGATCGCGGCCCGCGAGCGGGTGGAGCAGATCATCGAGTTCCTGGAGATCGAGGAGCTGCGCGACAAGCCCGTCTCGCAGCTGGCCTATGGCCAGCAGAAGCGGGTGGAGCTGGGCCGCGCACTGGCCTGCGAGCCCAAGCTGCTGCTGCTCGACGAGATCGTCGCCGGCATGAACCGCGAGGAGAAGGAGGACATCGCCCGCTTCACCCTCGACATCCGCGACGAGTTCGGCATCGCCGTGCTCATGATCGAGCACGACATGCAGGTGGTGATGGACCTGTCGGACCGCATCTACGTGCTGGACTTCGGCGCCCTGATCGCCGAGGGCACACCCGCGGAGATCGCCGCCAATCCGCAGGTGCTCAAGGCCTACCTGGGCGAGGAGGGCAGCCATGCTTGAGCATGCACAGCTGATCGAAGGCGCGACCACACTGCCCGCGCTGCTGCGCCTGCATGCGCGCGAGCGCGGGGACCAGGTGGCCCTGCGCGAGAAGGACCGTGGCATCTGGCGCGCCCGCACCTGGGCCGACTACCACCGGCAGGCACGCCGCTTCGCGCTCGGCCTCATGCGCCTGGGCCTGGCGCGTGGCGACCGCATCGTCATCGCCGCCGAGGGCGTGCCCGAATGGTTCTATGCCGACCTGGGCGCCCAGATGCTGGGCGTGCAGGTGGTGGGCATCTACCCGACCAACCCCTGGCCCGAACTGCAGTACATCGCGCGCCACTGCAAGGCCAGGCTGGCGATCACGGGCGACCAGGAGCAGACCGACAAGGTGCTGGACGCCCAGGCCCAGGGCGACGGCCTGCCCGAGCTGCAGCACCTGTTCTGCGTGGACATGAAGGGCCTGAGCCGCTACGCGCCCGGCCGCCCCGGCAGCTTTGACGACCTGCTGGCCCTGGGCGATGCGCTGGTCGCCGAAGACCCGCAGGCCGAGCAGCGGCTGGACCGCGCCATCGACGACCTGACGCCGGACGACATCAACATCCTGGTCTACACCTCGGGCACCACCGGGCCGCCCAAGGGCGCGATGCTCACGCACCGCAACATCGTCTTCAGCGCCTATGCCTATGCCTCGGCGCGGCAGATGATCGGCCGGCACTACGAGTCGGTGTGCTACCTGCCCCTGTGCCACCTGGCCGAGCGCACCTACTCGACGGTGCTGCACCTGGTCACCGGCGGCTGCGTCAACTTCGCGGAATCGGTGGACACCGTGGCGGCGAACGTGCGCGAGATCGCGCCGACCTATTTCCTCGGCGTGCCGCGCATCTGGGAAAAGCTGCAGCAGGGCCTGGAATTCCGCATGAAGGACAGCTGGAAGTTCCAGCGATGGGTCTACCGCCAGGGCATGAAGCGGGGGCGCCGGCTGTCGGACCACCGGGCGCAGGCGGGCCGCCTGACATCGCTGGGGGACCGGCTGGAGTTCGCCTTCTGGTACGTCGTGCTGTTCCGCAACCTGCAGCGCCACCTGGGCCTCAACCGCACGCACACCCGCATGTGCGGCGGCGCCTCGGTGTCGCCGGAGACGCTCAAGTACTTCGACATCATCGGCCTCACGGTGGCGCAGGGCTTCGGCCTCACCGAATCGGGCGGCCTGGCCTTCGTGCAGGTGCCCGACCGGCCGCTGATTTCCGGCAGCAGCGGCCCCGCGATGGAAGGCGTGCAGTGGCGCGTGGCCGAGGACGGCGAGATCTTCATCCGCTCCAACGGCGTCTTCCGGGGCTACCTGTACGACGACAAGGGCACGGCGGCGGTGCTGTCCGACGATGGCTGGCTGGCCAGCGGCGACATCGTCGAGGTGCGCGGCGGCGACGAGGTGGCGGTGGTCGATCGCAAGAAGGCCATCATCATCACCAGCGGCGGCAAGAACATCGCGCCCTCGGAGATCGAGAACGCACTCAAGGACAGCCCCTTCGTGCGCGAGGCCATCGTGGTGGGCGACGGGCGCCACTTCCTGGGCGGCCTGATCCAGATCGACTTCGAGACGGTGGGCCGCTGGGCGACGGAGCAGGGCCTGCAGTACACGACCTTCAAGTCGCTGACCCTCATGCAGGAGGTGGTGGCGCTGATCCAGGGCGTGGTGGACGAGGTCAATGCCCGCTTCGCCCGCGTCGAGAACATCCGCAAGTTCGTGCTTCTGGAAAAGGAGCTGGACCACGACGACGGCGAGCTCACGGCCACGCAGAAGGTGCGCCGCGGGCTCATCGACAAGAAGTTCGCGCGCGAGCTGCAGCTCATCTACGGCAAGTCCTGAGGAACAAAAGCATGGGCTATTTCACTGAACTCGTGCTGTCGGGCCTGGCCATCGGCGCGATCTACGGCCTCATGGCGATGAGCTTCGCCGTGATCTACAAGGCCACCGGCATCGTGAACTTCTCGCAGGGCGAGCTGGGCATGCTGACGGCCTACCTCTCCTGGTCCATCGCCGTCACGCTGGGCACCGGTGGCGTCGTCACGGTGCTCATCGCGCTGGTCTGCGGCGCGCTGCTGGGCATGCTGTGCGAGCGGCTGATCATGCGGCCCATGCTGGGCGAGCCGGTGCTGTCGGTGGTGCTGGTCACCGTGGGCCTCGCCGTGGTGCTGCGCGCCATCGTCACCATGGTGTGGGGCGCGGCACCGCGCAAGTTCGAGGTGGCGGGGGCCGATGTCGTCGTGCATGTGCTGGGCACCGGCATGCGCGTGAGCCAGCTGGGCGTGATCGGGGTGCTGCTGCTGGTGCTGGCGGCCTTCTGGTGGTTCCTTCGCTACAGCCGCTTCGGCGTGGCCATGCGCGCGGTGGCCGCGGACGAGAACACGGCCCGCCTGATGGGCATCTCCACCGCGCGGGTGCAGTCGGTGGCCTGGGCCTGCGCCTCGGCCCTGGCCGGGCTGGCGGGCGTGTTCTTCGCGGTGATCTACGGGCTCTCGCCCATGATCTACGAGCTGGGGCTCAAGGCCTTCCCGGCCACGGTGCTCGGCGGTTTCGACGCGGTGATCGGCTCCGGCTTCAGTGGTCTGATCATCGGCGTGTTCGAGAACCAGGTCGGTGGCTACCTGTCCAGCATCCTGAAGGACGTGGCCGGCTTCGTCCTGATCCTGGTGGTGCTGATGGTGCGGCCTTTCGGGCTGTTCGGCGAAAAGCGGATCGAGAGGGTCTGATGAGAAGCGGTTTCTTCAAGCAGCGCTACGGCGAACTGGTCGTTCTGACCGACTCGAAGGCCGTCAAGGCCTGGACGGCGGCCCTGCTGCTGGCACTGGTGCTGGCGCCGCTGGTGCTCAGCCCCTTCCTGATGGCGCACATGACGACGATCTTCTTCGTCGCCATCGGCGCCCTGGGCATCACGGTGCTCACCGGCTTCGCGGGCCAGATCTCCCTGGGCCATGTGGGCTTCCTGATGCTGGGTGCCTACACCTACGCCATCGCCGTCGCGCGATTGGGCCTGCCGGCCGAGCTGGCGCTGGTGGCGGCGGCGGTGGTGCCGGCGGTGTTCGGCCTCATCGTCGGGCTGCCCTCGCTGCGGCTGCACGGGCTCTACCTGGCGATCACCACACTGGCCTTCAGCCACATCGTGGGCGCCGCGCTGCTGGCCGGCGGCAGCTTCACCGGCGGCGGGCGCGGCATCGTCATCACGCGGCCGGTGATCCTGGGCATGGACCTGGGCAGCGACCGCGCCTTCTACTGGTTCTGCCTGGCCATGTGCGTGCTGGCGGTGCTGGTCACGCTCAATCTGCGGCGCTCCTATGCCGGGCGGGCCATGGTGGCGATCCGCGACAACGACATCGCGGCGCGCACCATGGGCATCAACCTCATGCGCTTCAAGCTCATGGCCTTCCTGCTGAGCGCCGCCATCACCGGCGTGGCCGGCGCGCTGATGGCCATGTACATCAGCATCGTGAGCGTGGAGAGCTTTCCCTTCCTGCTGTCCATCGAGGCGCTGGCCATCATCATCGTGGGCGGGCTGGGCTCGGTGCTGGGCGCCATCCTGGGCACGGTCTTCATCCTGACGCTGCCCGAGGTGTTCTCTGCGCTCATGTCCTTCCTGGGCGGGCGCTATGCGGACCTGATGACCACCAGCGCCCACGAGGTCAAGACCATCCTTTATGGCCTGGCCATCATCGCCTTCCTGCGCTTCGACCCGCGCGGCCTGCGGGGCATGTGGCACGACCTGCGCCATGCCTGGGTGCACTGGCCGCTGCGTTATTGACAACCCCCCGAGCAAGACGACTTCCACAGGAGACAACCATGAACCGGAGACTCGCCACCGCCGCGCTGGGCCTGCTTGCCGCAGGCGCCTTCCTGCCCGCCGCTGCCCAGCAGCAGGGCGTGACCGACACCGAGATCGTGATCGGCGACATCCTGCCGCTGACTGGCCCGCCGGCCCTGCTGGGCGTGGCGCACAACCTGGGCGTCAAGCTGGCCGTGGCCGAGGCCAATGCGGCGGGCGGCATCCAGGGCCGCAAGCTGCGCCTGATCTCGGAGGACGACGGCTACGTGCCCTCGCGCACCATCCAGGGCGTGCGCAAGCTGGTCAACAGCGACAAGGTGTTCGCGCTGACCTCGATCTCGGGCACGGCGCAGGCGCAGGCCGCCATGCCGCTGATCAAGCAGACCGGCCTGCCGGCCATGGCGCCCATCACCACCTACGAGGGCCTGTACAAGCCCCCCATCAAGAACGTGTTCGCCGTGGGCTACGACATGCGCGATGCCGTCTACGAGCTGGTGTCGCGCATGGCCGAGCGCTTTCCGGACAAGAAGTGGGCGCTGATCTCGCAGGACGACGACTACGGCGAGAACGTGCGCGAGGGCTTCGAGCGCGCCGCCAAGGAGAAGAAGCTGCAGGTGGTGTCCACCCAGGTCTACAAGAAGGGCCAGTCGGACTTTTCCTCCGAGATCCTCAAGGTCAAGCAGTCCGGCGCCGAGGCCCTGATGGCCGGCGGCGTGCTGGGCGAGAACGTGACCATGGCCAAGGAACTGGAGCGCGTGGGCCACAAGATCCCGATGGGCGTGACCTACGTGTCGCGCGTGCCGGCCAGCGCCAAGATGATGGGCAGTGCCGGCGACAACGTGTATACGGTCGACTACGTGTACCTGGAGAGCGCGCCAGAGGCCAAGGGCTTCATGGACAAGATCGAGAAGTATCTGTCGGCCGAAGAGCGCGCCCGCGTCAACCGCTACACCTTCACCGGCTACGCCTCGGCCCGCGCCCTCTTCGCCGCCATGGACCGCTGCGGCAAGGCGCTGACCTGGGACTGCGCCAACGCCGAGCTGGCCAAGGTGAGCAACCTGGACACCGGCGCCATGACGCCGATCGGCTTCACGCCCACCAACCACCTGGCGGCGCCCAAGCTCTTTCTGTTGAAGGCAGATCCGGCCGGGAGTACGTACAAGCCGGTGCCCTGAGCGGGTCGGACACTCGCCAATGCAGAAGGGGCACCCGCGGGTGCCCCTTTCTGCTGTGTGGCGGCCAGACTTACTTCTTGACGCCGACGAACCCGTCGAGGAAGAGCCGCGTCAGCCGCTCGCACAGCTCCTGCGGCTTGACCGCGCCGGTGGGCTTGTACCAGAAGTCGGTCCAGTTCAGCATGCCCACCAGCATCATGGCGTAGGGCTTGTAGAGCTCCTCGGGCAGGCCCTTGTTGACCTCTCGCAGCAGCTGCGCGAACAGCTCGGTCAGCTGGCGCTGCAGTGCGATCAGCGGCGTCTGCTTGGGCTTGGGCAGGAACTTGACGTCGTTCATGGCCACCATGTGCCGACGACGCGACTGGTTGGACTTCTGCGTGTAGGCCTCCACCACCATCTGCAGCTTGGCGCGGGCACCGGCCTGGCTGTCCACCGCCTCCTGCAGTGCGCCGATCAGGCGCTGCAGGTGCTCCTGCAGCATGGCGAAGAGCAGGTCGTCCTTGGTCGGGAAGTAGTGATACAGCATCGACTTGGTCGCGCCGCAGGCCTTGGCCACGTCCTGCATCTTGGCCGCCGGATAGCCTTCCTTGGCAAAGATGGCGGCTGCCGAATCCATGATGGCCAGGGCCTTGGTTTCGTAGTCGTCCGAGCGGATTCGCGGCATGTCGTTCCCTGAAAAATGGCCTTCGCGCTTCCCACGCCGTGTGGTGGGCGTTCCCAGAAGTGTCTCTTTCCATCCGGGGGCGGGGCAGCGATGAAAAAGCGGCGCGAGTTTATCAAGCGGTGTTGCACGCCCCGGATGCGGTCCATAAAATAAACCGACACGCCGGACTATCAATGAGTGCCGGGCATCTGTCCTTGATCTGCATCAGACGCCATCCATGACCGAATTCGAATTCCTCGAACCCGACCTGCTCGACGAAGACCTGCGCATGGTGCGCGACCAGGTGCGGCGCTTCTCCAAAGAGCGCATCGTGCCCTTCGCCGACGAATGGGAGGCCACGGGCGAGATCCCGCGCTCGGTCTTCCTCGAACTCGGCGAGATGGGCTTCCTGGGCATGCGCCATCCGGTGGAGTACGGCGGCGGCGGCATGGGCGCGCTGGCTTCCGTCGTGCTGGGGGAGGAGCTGTCGCGCTCCGGCTATGGCGGCGTGGCCTCGGCGCTGACGGTGCACAGCGACATGTCGATCAGCCACATCGCGCACCGCGGCTCGCCGGCGCAGAAGCAGCGCTACCTGCCCGACGCCTGCGCCGGCCGCAAGGTGGGCGCCATCTGCGTGACCGAGCCTGGTGCCGGCTCCGACGTCGCCGGCATGCGCACGCGGGCCGTGCGCACGGCCGAGGGCTGGGTGCTCAACGGCTCCAAGACCTTCATCACCAACGGCGTGCATGGCGACATCTACATCGTGGCCGCGCGCACCGACCCGGAGGCCAAGGGCAGTCGCGGCATCTCGATGTTCATCGTCGAGAAGGACAACCCCGGTCTCAAGGTCACGCGCAAGTTCGACAAGCACGGCTGGCGCTCGTCGGACACGGCCGAGCTCTTCTTCGACGACCTGGCCCTGCCGCCCGATGCGCTGCTGGGCGAGGAGGGCAAGGGCTTCTACTACATCATGAGCACCTTCCAGAACGAGCGGCTTGTGGTGGGTGCGCTGGTGTCGGGCACCTGCGCCCGCGCCATCGAGCTGACGGTGGACTATGTGCGCCAGCGCCAGGCCTTCGGCAAGCCGCTGTGGGACCAGCAGGTGGTGCGCAACAAGCTGGCCTGGGTCGCTTCCAAGGCGGCTGCCGTGCGCGCGCTGACCTATCAGTGCGCCCAGATGATCGACCAGGGCAAGGACACGGTGCGCGAAGTGTCGATGCTCAAGGCCTTCGGTGCCGAGACGCTGCAGGAGGTGGTGCATACCTGCCTGCAACTGCATGGCGGCAGCGGCTACATCATCGGCACGCCGGTCGAACGCATGGCACGCGACGCCCGCATCCTGACCATCGGCGGCGGCGCCACCGAGGTGATGCTGGAAGAAGTCGCCAAGCGCATGTGAGGCCGGCCATGCCCGGACCGCTCGCCCATCTCACCGTCATCGAACTCGCCGGCATCGGCCCGGGGCCCTTCGCCTGCATGCTGCTGGCGGACATGGGCGCACGCGTGATCCGCATCGACCGGCCGCCGACCCCGGCGCGCAGCGACCTCGATGCGCTGATGCGCAACGACAGTGTGGTCGACCGCGGCCGCGAGTCGTTGGCCCTGGACATGAAGGACCCGCGCGCCGTCGAGGCCGTGCTGCGGCTGGTGGCGCAGGCCGACTTGATGGTGGAGGGCTATCGGCCCGGCGTGGCCGAGCGGCTTGGGCTGGGCCCGGCCGCCTGCCACGCGCGCAACCCCCGGCTGGTCTATGGCCGCATGACGGGCTGGGGCCAGACCGGCCCGCTGGCGCAGACGGCGGGGCACGACATCAATTACGTGGCGCTCTCCGGCGCGCTGCATGCCATCGGCACCGCGCAGCAGCCGCTGCCGCCGCTCAACCTGGTGGGCGATTACGGTGGGGGCGGCATGCTGCTGGCGCTGGGCCTGCTGGCCGCCCATGCCCAGGTGCAGGCCGGTGGCCAGGGCCAGGTGGTGGACGCGGCCATGACCGATGGCGCCGCATTGCTGATGGCCGCCATCTACGGCATGAAGGCCAAGGGCTTCTGGCAGGACGCGCGCCGGTCGAACTTCCTGGACGGGGCGGCGCATTTCTACGGCACCTACGAATGCAGCGACGGACGGCATGTGGCCATCGGCGCCATCGAGCCGGCCTTCTACCGGCAGTTGCTCGAACTCTGCGGCATCGCCGATCCCGCCTTCCAGCGCCAGTGGCAGCGCGCTGAGTGGGCATCCCTGCGCGAGAAGCTGGCGACAGTGTTCCGCACCCGCACGCGCGACGAATGGTGCGCCGTGTTCGAAGGCAGCGACGCCTGCTTCGCGCCCGTGCTGTCGATGGAGGAAGTGGCCGGTCATCCGCACAACGCCGCACGCGGCACCTTCGTCGCGCCGGGCGGCGTGCTGCAGCCCGCGCCCGCGCCGCGTTTCGATCGCACACCGTCCGTGTTGCCCGAGGCCGCCCCCCGCGCGGGCGCCGACACCGCCGCGCTGCTGGCCCTGGCCGGCTACGGTGCCTCGGAGGTCGCGGCCCTGATGGCCGACCGGGTGGCCTTCGCGGCGACGGCGGCATGAGCCAGGCCACCCCCGCCGCACCGCGGCGTCCCCTGCATCTGCGGCGCATCCAGTGCGAGGCGTTCGAGCGCGACGACCGGCTGATCGACATCGACGCCGTGCTCATCGACACCCGGCCCATCCGCACGGGGCTGGTGACCGGCCGCGAGATCGAGGCCGGCCAGCCCATCCATCGGATGCGCCTGCGCCTGACCATCGACCGCGAGCGCCGGATCGTCGATGCCCAGGCCTTCAGCGAGGCGCGGCCCTACCGGGAGTGCGAGGCCGTGGAAGGCGCCTACGCCCGGCTCATCGGCCTGCGCATCGAGGCAGGCTTCACCCAGACGGTCAAGCGCCTGTTCCGCGGCGAAGCCGGTTGTACCCACCTCACTGAACTGCTGCCCACCATGGCCACCACGGCCTTCCAGGTGCTCTGGGCGGATGTGGACGCCACCGATGCGGACAGTGGCTCCGGGGGGACGCCCGTCGGCGGTTGCCATGGGCTGCGGACCGATGGCGAGGTCGTGCGGCTGTACCTGCCGCAGTTCGCCAAGGGGCGCACGCCATGAGCGCATCTCCGGCCAACGAAGGCCTGGTGCTCTACGCCCTGCAGGACGGCGTGGTCACGCTCACGCTCAACGACGGCGCCCGCATGAATCCGCTCGGGGATGGCCTGATCGACGCCCTGGCGCCGGCCCTGCAGCGGGCGCGGCAGGAGTCGGCCATGCGTGCGCTGGTGCTTACCGCCAAGGGGCGCGGCTTCAGTGTGGGCGCCGACCTGGCGGACTACCGCGCGCTGCTCGACGCGTCCGTTGGCGCGCCCTCCTTGGGCGCGCATGTCGGCCGGCTGATGGCCCGCATGCAGCCCCTGCTGCTGGACCTGAAGGCCTGGCCGGTACCGGTGGTCTGCGCCGTCAACGGCGTGGCCGCCGGTGGCGGCGTGGGCCTGGCGCTGGCGGGCGACATGGTGATCGCCGCCGAGTCGGCCTACTTCTACCTGCCCTTCCTGCCCGTGCTGGGCGCCGTCCCCGACATGGGCACCACCTGGCTGCTGCCGCGCGCCCTGGGCACACCGCGCGCCATGGGCCTGGCGCTCACCGGCGACCGGCTACCCGCGGCGCGGGCGGTGCACTGGGGCCTGATCTGGGACTGCGTGCCCGACGACCGCCTGGCGGACGAGGCCCAGGCCTTGGCGCTGCGACTTGCGGCCATGCCGGCCCACGCCGTCGGCGAAGCGCGTGCGGCGTTCGCCGCCTCGGCCCACCAGAGCCTGGCGCAGCAGCTCGAGTGGGAGCGGGCGCGCCAGATGGTGCTGGTGGAAGGCCCCAGCTTTGCGGAGGGCGTGCGCGCCTTCGGCGAGCGCCGGGCGCCGCGGCATCGCTGAACCTAGTCCCACCCCCGAATCGTCGTTAGCGACGATATGTCCTGCGCACGCGTTGTCGATCATGCGGTCATGAACGGCGGCCTGTGCCGGCGCCCGCCGCACAGGGCCTGCCGACCCCGAGTGCCGCCGCGAGCCTCCCGGCAGCGGCCGGCATCCGACGGCCGGTGCGCCCCTCCTGGACCTCGCGGACCGCAAAGCACGCTTCGGTCGGAGCAGGTCGCCCCATTCGAAAAGCACAAGGAGACACGACATGGAAACACTGCGCACGGCGCCGCTCATCGGTCAGCTTCTGCACCGCGCCTACGAGCGCCATGCGGACCGGACGGCCTTTGTCTGGGAGGGCGGCTCGCTGAGCTACCGCGGGCTGCGCGACTGGAGTGCCCGCACCCAGGGCGTGCTGGCTGCCGCCGGCTGCGGCCGCGGGACCCGCATCGCCTTCCTCGCCGGCAACCGGTGGGACGTCTGGGCCGCCAACAGCGCGGCGCTCGCGTACGGCATGTGCGTGACGATGCTGCACCCGCTCGGCAGCCTGGACGACCATCTCTTCCAGCTGCGCGACGCCGCCGTCGAGGTCCTGGTGGTCGATGCGGCTGCCTTCGGCGCCCGGGTCGAGGCGCTGGTGGCAGGGTATGAAGGCCTTCGCCACGTCTATACGCTGGGGCCGTCCCCCCTGGGCACGGACCTGCATGCAGCGGTGGAGCGGATCGGAGAAGTCAGCCTGCGGTGCGAGGGCGCGCCCAACGATCTCGCCATCGTGCAGTACACCGGGGGCACCACGGGCCGCGCCAAGGGCGCCGCACGCAGCCAGGCGGGCTACTGTTCGATGTTCCTCGACATCCTGGCCAGCTTCGATCTGCCCGAGCGGCCGCACTTCCTGGCCGCGGCGCCCATCACCCACGTGGCCGGCAGCTTCGTGCCCCCCACGCTGATGCGCGGCGGCACCGTCAGGCTGATGAATGGCTTCGCGCCCGACCGCTGGCTGGAGCTGATCGCCAGCGAGCGATGCAATTTCTCGCTGCTCGTCCCCACCATGATCTACATGGTGCTCGATCAGCCATCGCTGGGCGACGCCGACCTGAGCAGCCTGCAGACCCTGATCTACGGCGCCAGCCCGATGTCGCCCTCCAGGCTGATCGAAGGGCTGGAGCGCATGGGCCCGGTCTTCGCGCAGCTGTATGGCCAGACGGAGGCCTACCCCATCACCTTCCTGCGCCGGGAGGACCACGATCCTGCCCGGCCGGCGCTGTTCTCCAGTTGCGGCACCCCCACCGCGATGGCTTCGGTGGCCGTGCTCGACGAGGAGGACCGCCCCGTCCCGCCGGGCGGCGTCGGCGAACTGTGCGTGCGCGGCCCGGGTGTCATGCAGGAGTACCTCAACGCGCCGGCGCTGACCGCCGAGACGCTGCGCAATGGCTGGCTGCACACCGGTGACATGGCCCAGGCCGATGATCGCGGCTACATCTACATCGTCGACCGCAAGAAGGACATGATCGTCTCGGGGGGCTTCAACGTGTATCCCCGCGATGTCGAGGATGTGATCTCCAGCCATCCGGCGGTGGCGATGGTGGCGGTGATCGGCGTGCCCGATCCCAAGTGGGGCGAGAGCGTGATGGCCGTCGTCCAGTGCCGGCCGGACGCGTCCGCCCTGGACCGCGCCGCACTCGGCGAGGAACTGAAGACGCGGGTGCGCGAGGCCAAGGGCGCGGTCTGCGCGCCCAAGGTCGTCGCATTCAACGACCAGATTCCGCGCACCGCCGTCGGCAAGATCGACAAGAAGGCGTTGCGTGAGCCCTACTGGAAGGGGCAGGCGCGTGCCGTCGCCTGAAGCACGCACGATGAGCATTTCCGACGAACTTGCGGCGCGTCTGCGCCTGCCGCTCATCGCGGCGCCGATGTTGCACGTGTCCGGCCCCGAGCTCGTGATCGCCGCCTGCCGCAGCGGCGTGATGGGCGCCTTCCCCACCGCCAATGCGGCGCGCGCCGGCGGGCTCGACGCTTGGCTCGAACGCATCTGCGGCGCGCTCGGCCCCACCGACGCGCCGTGCTGTCCCAACCTGATCCTGCATCGCCCACGCCCGCAGATCGAGGCCGACATCGAAGCGATCCGGCGATACCGGGTGGAATGGGTCATCACCAGCGTCGGCTCGGCCGCCCCGGTGGTCGGCCCGCTGCATGACGCCGGCTGCCGGGTACTGGCGGACGTGGGCACTGTGGCCCATGCGCGCAAGGCCGTGCAGTCTGGCGTGGACGGGCTGGTGCTGCTCAGCGCCGGGGCCGGCGGCCAGACCGGCTGGCTCAACGGCCTGGCCTTCGTCCGCGCGGTTCGCATCTTCTTCGACGGACCGCTCGTGCTGGCCGGCGGCGTGGCCGACGGCGCGGCATTGTGGGCCGCGCGGGCGGCGGGGGCCGACCTGGCCTACATGGGCACGCGCTTCATCGCGACGCGCGAGTCGATGGCGGCGCCCGGCTACAAGGCCATGCTGGTCGAATCCGGTCCCGACGACGTGCTGTTGACACGCGCCTTCACCGGCCTGCGCACGAACATGCTTCGGGCGTCCATCGAGGCGGCCGGCCTGGACCCCGACGCGCTGCAGGAAGACGTGACACCCGAGCAGGCCCGCGCGCTTTTCGGCGGTGCGCGCGCCACCTTCGAGATGGCGCAGGATCCGGCGGCCGCGCCGCAACGCTGGCGCGACATCTGGAGCGCCGGCCACTCCGTCGGCGGCGTGCATGCCGTGACAGGCGTGGCCGAGCTGATCCAGGCGACCCGCCAGGAGTACCGCGCTGCGATGGAGCGCTCGCTCGCCGACCTGCGTGCCGCAGGGCTGGCACGCTGAGCGCGGCCCCCACGCCGGACAGGCTCCGCTTTCGTCGGATGCGACGATTTGCCCGATTCGCCTGCGCTGACAGACTGGGGCAGTGAGGACGCGTCGCGAAGCCGCGACGCGATCCGACAGGACAGACAAGAACGGAGATCCCTTTTCACGGAAGCTGCCTTCATCTACGACCATGCGCGCACGCCGCGCGGGCGGGGCCGCGGCGACGGCTCGCTGCACGAGATCACGCCCGTGCAGCT
Organism: Pseudacidovorax sp. NFM-22; assembly: GCF_021401245.1. Classification (GTDB taxonomy): domain Bacteria; phylum Pseudomonadota; class Gammaproteobacteria; order Burkholderiales; family Burkholderiaceae_C; genus Xenophilus. The sequence continues at coordinate 429,057 of NZ_JACBFY010000005.1, read as the reverse complement.
GGCCGCGCAGGTCCTGGCCGGACTGCGCGACCGCCACGGGCTGGACACCGCCCTGGTCGACGACGTGATCCTCGGCTGCACCAATGCCTACAGCGAGCAGGGCGCCGACATCGCCCGCCTGGCCGCCCTGGTGGCGGGCTACGGGCAGCACGTGCCCGGCATCCAGATCGACCGCTTCTGCGCCTCGGGGCTGGAGGCGGTGAACCTCGCGGCCGCCCAGGTCGTGGCCGGCCAGGCCGATGCCATCGTGGCGGGCGGCGTGGAGTCGATGTCGCGCGTGGCCTCGCTCTCGGGCGGCGGCGCCTGGGTGAGCGACCCGCAGGTCATCTGGCAGTCGTACTTCACGCCCACCGGCGTCTCGGCCGACCTGCTGGCCACGCTGGACGGCTACACCCGCGAGCAGCTCGATGCCTATGGCCTGGAAAGCCAGCGCCGCTGTGCGGCCGCGGTGGCCGACGGCCGCTTCGCCCGGGCGCTGGTCCCGGTGCGCGACGTGATCGGCGAGGTGGTGCTGGACCACGACGAGTTCCCGCGGCCGGCCACCACGGCCGAGAGCCTGGCGGCGCTGAAGCCCGCCTTCGACACCGTGGGCGAGCAGGGCGGCTTCGACGCCGTCGCGCTGCAGCGCTATCCGCACCTGCCGGGCATCCGGCACCTGCACACGGCCGGCACCTCCAGCGGCGTGGTCGACGGCGCCTCGGCGGTGCTCGTGGGCTCGGCCGAGTTCGGCCGCCGCACCGGCCTCAAGCCGCGTGCCCGGGTGCGGGCCTATGCGGCCGTGGGCAGCGAGCCCACGTTGATGCTCGACGGTCCCGCCGCCGCCACCGAGAAGGCGCTGCGCCGTGCGCGCATGACCATCGGCGACATCGACCTGTTCGAGGTCAACGAAGCCTTTGCCGCCGTCGTGCTGCGCTTCATGCGCGCCACCGGCGCACCGCACGAGCGGGTCAACGTCAACGGCGGCGCCATCGCGCTGGGCCATCCGCTCGGCGCCACCGGCGCCATGCTGGTGGGCACCGTCATCGACGAGCTGGAGCGCCGCAACCTGCGCACCGGTCTGGTCACCCTGTGTGCGGCGGCCGGCCAGGCCACCGCCACCATCATCGAACGTGTCTGAGCGAACCCCATGAACACCCTGGAACTGCACATGGGCGACGACGGCATCGCCCTGATCCGCATCGACTTGCCCGGCCGGCCGATGAACGTGCTGACGCCGGAGCTGGTGGCCGATCTGGCCGCGGCGGTCGAGCAGGTGGCGGCGACGCCCGGCATCGCCGGCGCCATCATCACCTCCGGCAAGCCGGGCGCCTTCGTGGCCGGTGCCGACATCAAGGGCCTGCTGGCCCTGCTCGACGCGGGACCGGTGCCAGCCACGCAGGGCGCGGCGCTGGGCGAGGCCTTCAGCCAGGTGGCCCGCCGCATCGAGACCTGCGGCAAGCCCTTTGCGGCGGCCATCGAGGGCCCGGCCCTGGGCGGTGGCTTCGAGCTGGCGCTGGCCTGCCACCGCCGTGTGATGACCGACACGCCCAAGACGGTGGCGGGCCTGCCCGAAGTGGGCATCGGCCTGCTGCCGGCCGGCGGTGGCACGCAGCGGCTGCCGCGCCTGATCGGCATCGAGAAGGCGCTGGGCCTGCTGCTCACCGGCCGCCACGTGAAGGCTGCCGAGGCGCTCAAGCTGGGCATCGTGCACGAGCTGGCTCCGGCCGGCGAAACCGTGGCCGCGGCCCGGCGCTGGCTGCTGCAGAAGCCCGAGGCCGTGCAACCCTGGGACGCCAAGGGCTTCCGCCTTCCCGGCGGTGCCGGCCCGACGGCGCCGCATGCGAGCCGCAGCTTCACTGCCGGCACCACGCTGCTGGCAGGCCAGACGCAGCGCAACATGCCGGCCCCGCTGGCCATCCTGTCCTGCGTCTACGAGGGCACGCAGCTGCCGCTGGATGTGGGTCTGCGCATCGAACGCAAATACTTCGGACGCCTGCTGGCCGACCCGGTTGCGCGCAACCTGATGCGCACGCTCTTCGTCAACAAGGGGCGCATCGACAAGCTGGTCAGCCGGCCCGCCGGCGTGCCACCGTCCAAGGTCGCGCGGCTGGGCGTGCTGGGGGCGGGGATGATGGGCGCCGGCATCGCGCATGTGGCGGCCGGTGTGGGCATCGACGTGGTGCTGATCGACAGCACGCAGGCCCAGGCCGAGCGGGGCAAGGCCCATGCCGTCCGTCAGCTCGAGCAGGCCGTGGCGCGCGGCAGGACCACGCGCGAGCAGGCCGATGCCGTGCTCGCGCGCATCCACCCCGCCGTCGACCCTGCTGCATTGTCCGGCTGCGACTTCGTGATCGAGGCCGTGTTCGAGAACCGGGAGGTCAAGGCCGAAGTGACGCGCAAGGCCTGCACGGCGATGCCGGCCACGGCCGTCTTCGGCAGCAACACCTCCACGCTGCCGATCACCGGGCTGGCGCAGGCCTTTGCGCGGCCCGAGGACTTCATCGGGGTCCATTTCTTCTCGCCGGTCGAACGCATGCCACTGGTCGAGTTGATCGTGGGCGAGCAGACGAGCCCGCAGACGCTGGCCCGTGCGCTGGACCTGGCGGCGCAGTTGCGCAAGACGCCCATCGTCGTCAACGATCGCCGCGGCTTCTTCACCAGCCGCGTCTTCGGCACCTTCATCAAGGAGGGCATCGCCATGTTGCAGGAGGGCGTGGCGCCAGCCCTGATCGAGAACGCCGCGCGCCAGGCCGGCATGCCGGTGGGGCCGCTGGCGGTGGTGGACGAGGTCTCGCTCGAGATCACGCTCAAGGTCCACGCCCAGTGGCTGGCGGACGGCGTGCATCCGCCGCACGAGCCGGCGCTGTCGATCAATGCCACGCGCAAGATGGTCGAGCAGCTGGGCCGCCGAGGCAAGGCTGCTGGCGCCGGCTTCTACGAGTACCCGGAAGGCGGCCGCAAGTTCCTGTGGCCGGGCCTGGCCGAACACTGGCCGGTGGCGGCGCAGCAGCCACCGGTCGAGACCCTCAAGCGCCGCTTCCTCACCATCCAGGCGCTGGAGGGCGCGCGTTGCATGGAGGAGGGCGTGGTCATGGACCCGGCGGACGCGGACGTCGGCTCGATTTTCGGCATCGGCTACCCGGCCTGGACGGGCGGGGTGCTCTCGTACATCGAGACGGTGGGGCTGCCGCAGTTCGTCGCGCAGGCCGAGGAACTGGCACGGCTGCACGGCGAGCGCTACCGGCCCTCGGCCTGGCTGGTCGAGCGCGCCCGGCAGGACGCGCGCTTCCATCCACCCATGTCGGCACTCGCCTGACGGCCGCGGGCTCAGGCCTGTGCGCGGGCCCGCGCGTGGCTCACCGCCGTGCGCAACGCGAGTCGATAGCTGTCCACCCCGAAGCCCGCGATCTGCCCCTGCACGATGTCCGCGAACACCGAGTGGTGCCGGAAGGCCTCGCGCGCATGGATGTTGGACATGTGCAGTTCCACGATGGGACAGGTCAGGATGGCCAGCGCATCGCGGATGCCGTAGCTGTAGTGCGTCCAGGCGCCTGCGTTGAGCATCACGCCGTCCACGCCGTCGAAGTAGGCCTGGTGGATGCGCTCGACCATCGCGCCTTCGTAGTTGGTCTGGAAGGACTCTACCGCCACGCCCAACTCGCCCCCCAGCGCCTGCAGCTCGCCGTCGATCTGCGCCAGCGTGGTCGTGCCGTATTGCTTCGGGTCGCGCTTGCCGAACATGTTGTGGTTGATGCCGTGCAGCATGAGGAACTTCATCGCGCTGTCTCCTGCTTGTCCTGCACTCAGCGCAGCGGTACGGTCAGCCGGGCGATGACCGCGGCGGTGTCGGGCCGCACGCCGCGCCACCAGTCGAAGGCCTCGGCGGCCTGCTCCACCAGCATGCCCACGCCGTCGGCCAGGCGCTTCACGCCCGTCTGCTGCGCCATGCGCAGGAAGGGCGTCAGGCCCTTGCCATAGGCCAGCTCGTAGGCCAGGCCCTCCGCCGTGAACACCGTCGCCGGGACCGGTGGCAGTTCGCCGCGCAGGCTGGCCGAGGTGGCGTTGAAGACGAGGTCGAAGCGCTGGCCGTCCAGGTCATGGTAGCCGCAACCGCGCACCGGGCCGTGGGCGCGCAGCTCGGCGGCGAGGGCGGTGGCCTTGTCGACCGTGCGGTTCGCGATCACCAGTTCGGCCGGGCCTTGCTCCAGGAAGGGCAGCAGCGCGCCGCGCGTGGCGCCGCCTGCACCTAGGATCAGCACGCGCTTGCCGCGCATCGCGCAGCCCAGGTTGTCGACCACGTCGCGGGTCAGTCCCACGCCGTCGAAGTTCTCGGCCAGCACGCGCTCGCCGTCGAACTTCAAGGCGTTGACGGCGCCGGCCAGGCTGGCCCGCGCGGAGCGCTCAGTGGCGAAGGCAAAGGCATCGAGCTTGAAGGGCGCCGTGACGTTCATGCCGCGGCCGCCCGCCGCGCGGAAGGCCTGCGCATCCTCGGCGAACTGGCCCAGGCGACCTTCGATGGCGGCGTAGACCAGGTCCTGGCCCGTGGCCTCGGCGAACATGCCGTGGATGAGCGGCGACTTGGTGTGGCCGATGGGGTTGCCGATGACGGCGTACTGGTCGTGCATTGAATTACCTCCGGCTTCGCCTGCGGTGCGAGCGCCCTTCGGAACGGCCGTGCGGGCACTCATCACTTCATCTCCTGGGTGTAGAGCACGCCGTCGGCCTGCATGGCCGCGATCTCCTCGGCGCTGAAGCCCAGCGCGGCGGCGATCTCGGCGTTGTGCTGGCCCAGGTCGGGCGCGACCTGGCGGATGGTGGTGTCGCAGTCCGAGAACTTGAAGGGCAGGTTGGGCAGACGGATCTTGCCGAGCACCGGATGCTCCTGCTCCACCACCATGCCGCGGGCCTGGATCTGCGGATCGGCCAGCACCTCGTCGATGCGCTGCACCTTGGCGCAGGGCACGTCGATGCCGTCCAGCAGCGCCAGCACCTCGGCCACGCGGCGCGACGCCACCCAGGGCTTGACCACGGCCAGGATCTCCAGCCGGTTCGCATTGCGGCCCGTAGAGGTGTGGAAGCGTGCATCCGCACCGAAGCCGGCCGGGCCGCCATGGGTCTCCACCAGCGCGGCGAAGCGCTTCCACGCATCGTCCACCTGCGCGGCGATCACCAGGTCGCCGTCGGCCGCGCGGAACACGCCGTAGAGCGTGGACGTGGGCATGTCGTGCCCCGTCTGCTCGGGCAGCACCTGGCCGCCCGACAGCGTGTAGCACTGCACCGCGTATTCATGCATGGAGACCAGCGTGTCGTACAGGGCCATGTCGATGTGCTGGCCCCGGCCCGTGCGGGTGCGGCCCAGCAGGGCGGCATTGATGGCCGCCACCGCGTGGATGCCGGTGTACATGTCGCCCAGCGAGATGCGCAGCAGTGGCGGTGCCTCGCCCGGCGTGCCCACCATCTGCATGATGCCGCTCTTGGCCTCGGCGATCAGGCCGAAGCCGGCGCGGTGCGCGTCGGGCCCGGTGTGGCCGTAGGCGGAGATGGAGCAATACACCAGACCCGGGTTGCGCGCGCTCAGCTCGGCATAGCCCAGGCCCAGCTTGTCGAGCGCGCCGGGGCGGTAGTTCTCGATGAACACGTCGGCGCTGTCCACGAGCTTGTGCATCAGCGCCTTGCCGCGCGGGTCCTTGGTGTTGACCGACAGGCCCTGCTTGCCCATGTTGAGCTGCAGGAAGTAGCCGGAATAGGCATCGTCCTCGCCCACGAAGAAGGCATGGTGGCGGCCGGCGTCGCCGCTGCCGGGGCGCTCCACCTTGATGACCTCGGCGCCCAGGCCTGCCATACAGCGGCCCACGTAGGGGCCGGCCAGGAAGTGCGAGTAGTCGATGACGCGGATGCCGGCCAGCGGCAGCGGCTGGGTGTTCTCGGGCGCCGCGCTCATGCAGGCCTCCGCGGAATCATCAGGCGATGCTCGCCCTTGTGCACGACCTCGCCATGCTGGTTGACCAGCTCCGAGGGCAGGATGACGATGCCCCAGCCCGGCCGGCTCTTCGAGGCGCGCAGGCCGGTGACGGTGAAGCGCACATGCAGCCGGTCGTTGATCTTGATGGGCAGCAGGAAGTCCCAGGTCCAGCCCAGCGACATGCCGGGCAGGAAGCGGTATTCGCTGCGGGTCTTCAGGCCGTCGGCGATCGAGAGACCAAACAGGCCGTGCGCCACGCGGGTGCCGAAGGGCGTGGTCTTGGCGTAGTCCTCGTCGATGTGCACCGGCGTGTAGTCGCCGGTCAGCTCGGCATAGGCATTGATGCGGGCCTCGGTCACCTCGTACTCGGGGCTGGTGCAGGTGTCGCCTTCGCGGGCGTCGTCCCAGTACTTCTCGGGCGTCGAGAAGTGCTGCGGGGGCGGGGTCAGTTTCATGGGTGTTCGTCTCCGGAATCGAAAGAGTTCAGCCGCGCGGCTTCACGGCCAGGGCCTGGGCCACGCTGCCGGGCGCGGCCTGGATCAGCTCGACGGCCAGGCCGTCGGGCAGCTGCAGCCAGTTGCGGCCCTGCGGCAGCGGCTTCACGCCCCAGGGTTCGGCGGCGGCCAGCGCGGCTTCCAGGTCGTCCACCATCACGCCCAGGTGGGCCAGCCAGCCGGCGTCGTTGCTGGGCGCGGCCTCGAAGTCGGGCGTGGCCATCAGCTGCAGGCCGCCGAGCGTCCAGTACTGGCGTGGGTCGTCGGTGGGGCCGTCGATCTCGCGCACGTCCATGCCGAGCACTTCGTGGAAGAAGCGGATGTGCCAGTGGATGTCGCGCACGCGGATGGCGACGTGCTCGACATAGGCGGTGGTGGGCGGGGTGAAGGGGGGCATGTCGTGTCTCCGTGGAATGAGGTCGGCCGGGCAGGGTCAGCGGCAGTGGCGGGCATGCTCGATGCCCTTGATGCAGGCCACCAGCGTGGCGTTGACCGGCGTGGGCACGCCGCAGCGCTGGCCCCAGCGGACCACGGCCCCGTTGATGAAGTCGATCTCGGTGATCGAGCCCTTCTCCAGGCTCTGCAGCATCGAGGTCTTGAAGTCCGCGGGCAGGCCGGCGGCGGCCTTGGTCCAGGCAGCTCTGGGGTCGGTGTACGACAGCGCCACGCCGCTGGCGCGGGCCACGTCCATGGCCTCCTGCACCGCGGCCAGGGCGGTGGCCTCGATCTCGGGGATGGCGTAGAGCGGGCCGTAGCCCAGGCCGGTGATGCCGCTCACGGCACCGGTGGCGACGTTGATGAGCAGCTTGTCCCAGATCGTCCCCATGATCGTGGTGCTGACCGTGGTGCGCAGGCCGGCGGCCTCGAAGATGTCGGCGATGCGGCGCACGCGCGGGCTGTCGCTGCCGTCGAGCTCGCCGATCAGCGTTTCCTTGCCGGCCACGCCGGCCTGCACCTGGCCGGGCGCCAGCATCACGCCGCCCACGTAGGTCTTGCCGGCGATCACGCGCTCGCGGCCCACGGCCTCGGCTAGGACGTCCTCGTGGCCCAGGCCGTTCTGCAGCGACAGCACCAGCGTCTGCGGCCCGATGAGCGGCGTCGCGGCGGCGATGGCGGCCTGCGTGTGGAAGGACTTGACCAGCACGATCACCAGGTCGACCGGGGCGAGTGCGCGGCAGTCCGTCTCGGCCTGCACGGCCACGCGGCGTTCGCCCTCGGGCCCGCGCAGCCGCAAGCCATGGGTGCGGATGGCATCGACATGGGCCGCGTTGCGGTTGATGAGCACCACGTCGTTGCCGGCCGTGGCCAGCGTGCCGCCGATGGCGCAGCCGAGTGCGCCGGCGCCGAGAACTGCGATCTTCAAAAGGAAGTCTCCTGGAACTGGCCGGCATTCTTCGGCGCGACCTCCATCCAGTAAATCGCATGGGCCAAATACACTCCATGTCGTTTTCACATGGAGGTGCTCGATGAGCGAGCTTCAACTGCTGGACGGCCGGCAGCTGCAGCTGATCGACCTGCTCTACGCCACCGGCAGCGTCACCCGCGCGGCCGACCAGCTGGGGCAGAGCCAGCCCACGGTGAGCCTGTGGCTGGCCCGCCTGCGCGAGCAGCTGGGCGATCCGCTGTTCGTGCGCACGGCCCAGGGCATGCTGCCCACGCCGCGCACCGAGGCGCTGATCGGCACCGTGCGCAGCGTGCTGGCCGGCCTGCGCACCATCGCCGAGGTGCCCGCGGCCTTCGACCCGGCCACCATGCAGCGGCGCTTTCGCATCTTCATGACCGACGCCAGCCACATCACGCTGCTGCCCCGGCTGTTCTCGCATGTGCGGGCGCTGGCGCCGGGCATCGCGCTGGAGGCCGCGGCCATCCACGCGGGCATGGCGGCCGAGCTGGAGTCGGGCGCCGCGGACCTGGCCCTGGGCTTCATCCCGGCGCTGGACGCGGGCTTCTACCAGCAGACGCTCTACGACCAGGACTGGGTCTGCCTGGTCCATCCGGACCACCCCCGGATCCATCCTGCCGCCTTCGGGCTCGAGGACTACCGCCGCGAGGCGCACGCCGGCATCGTGCAGGGCACCGGCGCTGCGCTGCTCGACGCCACCGTGCGGCGACTGCAGATCGAGCGACGCGTGGTGCTGAGCATCCCGGGCTTCCTGGGGCTGCCGGCCATCCTCTCGACCACCGACCTGATCGCCACCCTGCCGCGGCACATCGGCGAGACGCTGGCGGCGCTGGGCGGTCTGCGGGTGCTGCCCTGCCCGGTGCCCATCCCTGCCTTCCCGGTGCGGCAGCACTGGCATGCGCGCTTCCACCAGGATGCGGGCAACCGCTGGCTGCGGGGCGTGTGCGCGGAGCTGTTCCTGAAGGCGGGGTAGGGCGCGTCTGCGTCTGCGCTGCATCACGCGCGGGCCGGCATCGGCGCCGGACAATCGCGCCGCCTCGATCCGGGGCGACACCGGCAAGGAGCCGCCCATGAGTGTTTCGACAGCCTTCGCCCTGTTCATGAAGGAAGCGCCGGCCCAAGCCGCGGCCTGGTCGCAGGCCGCCCAGGCGCTGGGCGCCGCCAGCAGCCTCGACGCCAAGACGCAGGCACTGAGCTACCTCGCGGTGCTGGCCGCGACCGGCAACACGGCGGGCGTGCCCTTCCATGCGCAGGCCGCGCGCGACCTGGGTGCCACGCGGCAGGAAGTGGCCAGCGCCGTGCTGATCGGGCTGCCGGCTGCGGGCGCCACCGTCATTGCGTCGCTCCCGGCGGCCCTGGCGGCGTACGACGCGCCGTCCGCCTGATCCCTGCGGCGGAGCATGTCCTTCCCCGTCGTTCCAAATAAAAACAATTATCATTTGAATGATGTAGAACGACGAGGGTGCGAGGGACACGATGTCCACGGCTTCCATGGCGGCAGTGCCCGCCCAACCGGCGCAGGACATCGGCCTGCTCTACCGCGACCATCACCTCTGGCTGCGCAGCTGGCTGCTGCGCCGGCTGGGCTGTTCGGAACACGCGGCCGACGTGGCGCACGACACCTTCATGCGCTTGCTGGGCGCGCGCGCCGCGCTGCCGCTGCTGCGTGAACCCCGCGCCTACCTGCGCACGACGGCCCAGCGGCTGCTGGTGGACCGGGCGCGGCACGACGCCATCGAACGTGCCTGGCTGGCCGAGATGCAGGCACGCGCCGAGCATGACCAGGCCTACCCCTCGCCGGAGGAGGCGCTCGACGCCCTGCGCACCCTGCAGACGCTGGCGCGGGTGCTCGACGCCGTGGCGCCGCGGGCACGTGCGGCCTTCCTGCTGCACCACCTGGACGGCCTGACGCACGAGGCGGTGGCCGCGCAGCTGGGCGTGTCCGACCGCATGGTGCGCAAGTACCTGGCCCAGGTGCTCGTGCAGGTGGCCGTCGAAGCCGCATGAGGGCCCAGCCCGCCGACGGCAGCGCGCAGGAGCAGGCCGCCGACTGGCTGGTGGCGCTGACGGCCACCGACCCGCACGAGCGCGAGCGGGCCCGCCTTGCCTTCGAAGCCTGGAAGGCCGCCGATCCCCGGCACGCCGCGGCGGCCGCGCCCATGGAGCGCCTGCTGGGCGGCATGCAGTCCCTGCGCCACGGCCATGCGGCCGGCGCGCGGGCGGCGCTGCGTGCCGGCGAGGCGGCCGCCGGCCGCGGAACACGCCGGCGCCGCGCATTGGCCACCGGCGTCATGGGCGTGCTCCTGGCCGCGCTGGTGGCAGCGCCGCTGTGGCGCAGCGAGTGGCCCCAGAGCCTTGCGGCCGACCTGCGCACGGCGCCCGGCGAATGGCACACGCAGCGCCTGCCCGACGGCAGCCTGCTCACCCTGGCCGGCGGCAGTGCCGTCGACCTGCACTTCGACCGCGGCCGTCGCCAGGTGCGGCTGCTGCGGGGCGACGTGCTGGTCGACGTGGCCCCCGACGCCGCGCGGCCCTTCGAGGTCCGCACCCGTGACGGCGAGATCCGCGCCCTGGGCACCCGGTTCGTGGTGCGCCGCGAGGCGGACGCGACCCGGCTGGCGATGATCGAGTCGGTCACCGCCGTGCGGCCCGACCAGGCGCTGGCCCGGCCGCTGGAAGAGGCCGTTCGTGTCCATGCGGGCGAACAGGTGCGCATCCGGCCCGACGCCGTCCAGCGGCTGCCTGGCATCGAGCCGGCCGCGCTGGCGCGCGCGTGGTCGCGGCACGAATGGGCCGTGGTGGACATGCCGCTGACGCAGGTCCTGGAGGAGCTCGGCCGCCACCGGGCCGGGCGCCTGGGCTACGACGCATCGGCGCTGTCGGCGCTGCGCGTCAGTGCGGTGCTGCCGCTGGACGACACCGACCGCGCGCTCGCGTTGCTGCAGGCGAGCTTCCCGCAACTGAAGGTGCACCGCGTGACGGCGTGGTGGGTGCAGGTGGGCACGGCCGATTGAGGTCCCGGCCCCGGCCGCGCCCGGGTACCGGGGCTTTTTTCGGCGAAGGCGGTTCCGGATGTGCGGGCCGGGCCGTCAAGGGAAGTGAACACCGCTTCTTTACGCCAAGACCTCCCGCCCATCATGACCGTCGCGCATCCCGCCGCCCTTCGCCCCACCGCCGTGGCCGCCGCCCTGGCCCTGGCCTGCCTCGTGGGGCTGCCCGCCGCCGCCTGGGCGCAGCCCGCCCCGTCCACCGCGGTGGCGCCGTTCGACATCCCGGCCGGCCCGCTCGACCAGGCACTGGTGCGATTCGCGCAGCAGGCCGGGGTCGGCCTGTCGGTGGATGCGTCCCGCGTGGCGGGCCTGCGCAGCGATGGGCTGCGCGGCCGCCACGGCGTGGAGGAAGGCTTTGCCCTGCTGCTGCGCGGCACCGGCCTGCGAGCCCTGCCCGCCGCGGGCGGCTATGTGCTGGCGCCTGCCGCACCGCCGGCCGGCCAGGCCGGCCCAGCCGCGACCGGCGCGGCGCCCACGCTGGCCACCATCACGGTCAGCGCCGAGGCGGATGGCAGCGCCACCACCGAAGGCACCGGTGCGTACATCGCGCGCAGCACCAGCCTGGCCACGCGCCTGCCGCTGGCGCCGCGCGAGACCCCCCAGTCCATCAGCGTCATCACCCGCCAGCGTCTGGACGACCAGGGCCTCACCCAGCTCACCGATGTGGTCCAGCAGACGCCGGGCCTCACGCTCGCGCAGGCCGGCAATGCCGGCAGCGACAGCTCGCCCATCTATGCGCGCGGCTTCCAGGTCGACAACTACCTGGTGGACGGCGTGCAGCTGGTGGACTCCAACTACACCGACATCTTCCAGACCTTCGACACCGCCCTGGTCGACCGCGTGGAGGTGCTGCGCGGCGCCAGCGGCCTGCTCAATGGCATCGGCTCGCCGGGCGCAGCCATCAACCTGGTGCGCAAGCGGCCCACCGCCACTTTCCAGGCCAGCGTGCGCGGCGAGCTGGGGTCGTGGTCCCACCGCCGCGGCGAGCTCGACGTCTCGGGCCCGCTCAATGCGGCCGGCACGCTGCGCGGGCGCCTGGTCGCCGCCAAGCAGGACAACGCGTCGTACATCGACCGGCTGCACGAGAAGAAGGACGTGTTCTATGGCGTGCTCGAGGCCGATGTCGGGCCCGACACCCTGCTGCATGCCGGCCTGTCGTGGCAGCGCTTCGATGCGACCGGGCACGCCCGCGGCGGCCTGCCGGCCTACTTCAGCGACGGCAGCCGCGCCGTGTGGGACGTGTCGGCCTCGGCCGCGCCGCCCTGGGCAACCTCGCACCGCGAATACAGCAGCCTCTTCGGGGGGGTGGAGCACCATTTCTCGCCGGACTGGTCGCTCAAGGCCACCGTGGCGCGCAGCTTCAACGCCTACGACGAGGTGATCGGCTATGCGTCCAACGGCGATCCGGACCGGCTGACCGGCGCGGGCGTGGGCCTGTGGGCCGGGCGCTGGGCCGCCACGCCGCGGCAGGACGCGGCCGACGTGCAGGTCAACGGTCGCTTCAACCTGCTGGGGCGCCAGCACGATCTGGTGTTCGGCGCGACGGCCGTGCGTACCGCCTACTTCGCGCCGGCCTACACCAACTGGCGGCATGCCGGCTGGGATCCGGCGATCCCCAACATCTACCTGTGGAACGGCCTCTCGCCACTGGAACCCTACAACCCGCAGGTGGGCACCGACGACTCGGACGAGCGCCTCAACAGCGCCTACGGCACGGTGCGTTTCGAGCCACTGGATGGCGTGGCGGTGCTGCTCGGCGCCCGCGTGACCGACTGGCGGCGCCAGCAGCGCAGCCAGAGCTGGACCGGCGCAAGCCTCACCGCCACCGACCGGCGCGAGCGCGGCGTGGTCACGCCCTATGCCGCCGTCACGTGGGACTTCGCCCGTGACTGGACGGCCTACGCCAGCTACACCGACATCTTCAAGCCGCAGGATTACAAGACGCCCACGGACGACCAGATCGATCCGCAGACCGGCGCCAGCCGTGAGCTGGGCATCAAGGGCAGCGTGCTCGACGACCGGCTCAACCTGAGCGCGGCCGTCTATGAGAGCAAGCAGGACAACCTGGCCGTCTCCATTCCCAACACCTTTGCGCCCGACGGCTCGCAGGCCTACCGCGCCGTGTCGGGCACCCGCACGCGCGGCTTCGAGCTGGAAGCCAGCGGCGAGCTGCGCCCGGGCTGGCAGCTGTCGGCCGGCTTTTCGCGCAACATGACGCGCGACCGCGAGGGCCAGCGCCTGCTGACCCACGTGGCGCAGAACAACTTCAAGCTGGCCACCAGCTGGCGCATGGCCGGCGTGGGCAACGGCCTGACCGTTGGGGGCGCGGTGCGCTGGCAGAGCGGGATCTACACCGACGACCTCGGGCCGGCGCGCAACCAGCGCTTCGAGCAGTCCGCCTATGCGGTGGTGGACCTGATGCTGAAGTACCCCTTCACGCCGCAGCTCAGTGCCACGCTCAACGTGTTCAACGCTTTCGACAAGCGCTACTACAACACCACGGGCAACAGCTACTGGGGCGCACCGCGGCAGCTGCGGCTGGGCGTCGAAGCCCGCTTCTGATCGGCCGCGGTCCGCCGCGTGCCCGTGTCTTCCAACGGATCTCGTGCTGCCGTCGACGACGCGCAGCGTCCTCGCTTCCTTTCCATTTCCACGGAGAACCATCGATGGCCCACCGCGCCTTCTTCGCCCTTGCCCTGGCTGCCGCCGCGATCGGCAGCGCCCAGGCCCACCAGCTCTGGATCGAGCGCGCCGCGCCCGGCACGGCCCGTGTCTACGTCGGCGATGTCGATGGCGAGCGCGACCGCGGCGACGAGGTCGCCAGGCTGGGTGCCAGCACTCGACTCTTCGCGGCCGATGCCGCCGCACCGTTGCCGCTCGCGGTCCGCGAGGACCATTTGCTGGCGGCCCCCGTGCCCGCGGATGCGGACCTGCGCCTGATCAACGACCAGGTCTGGAAGCCCTGGCGCGGCAAGGACGGGGTGCTCAAGGCGGCTGTCTTCAATGCCCGTGAGGGCCGGCGCGACACGCGCGCCGTGCTCGACTACGAGTTCGTCCCCGAACAGGCCGGGGCCAGCCGTTTCCGCCTGGTCTTCAAGGGCCAGCCGGCGGGCAGCCGCGCAGTGACCGTGGTCGATCCCGCGGGCTGGAGCCGGCGCCTGCAGACCGACGCCGATGGCTGGCTCACCGTGCCGGACCGCGGTGCCGGCCGTTATGTGCTGATCGCCGCCCACACCGACCGCCATGCCCAGGACGTGGCTGGCACCCGCGTGGACGCCGTCGACTACACCGCCACGCTGAGCTATGTGGCGCGCTGAGGCCGGAATGCCAGTCCGGCCGGGGTTCGTGCAGTGAGCGCCGTCTCGCCGTTGATGCACGCGGCGCTGCTGGCCGCAGGCGCCGGGTTGCTCTCGGTGGCGGCCGCCCCGGCGTTGGCCGGGCCGCTCTGGCTGCAGCCCACGGCCCAGGGCGCGCGCCTTCGCGCCGGTCCGCCCGACCAGCCCGCCCTTGCCCTGCCACTGCTGCAGGCGCTGGCCGCGCCCGGTGCGGATGCCGCGCACGTGCCCGGGCCTGACGGCCGCATCGCACGCGGCAACGCGGCGGCTGGCGACCTGCGCCTGACGGCGGTCGAGACCGAAGGGCAGCGCGTGCTGGTCCACCATCAGGCCCGCCTGGGCCGGAATGAGACGTTGCCCGTCAATGACCTGGAACTGGTGCCGACCGAGCCCGAGGGCCGGCGCTTCCGCCTGATGTGGAAGGGCCGCCCCGTGGCGGCCACCCAGGTCGAGGTGCAGACGGATGCAGGCTGGCAACGGCTGCTGCGGCCCGATGCGGATGGAACGGTGACGCTGCCCACGCCCTTTGCCGGGCTCTACGTGCTGTCCGTGATGGCAAGCGTGGATGGCGGCAAGGCGCGCTTCGAGGGTCAGGACTATGACGAGGTGCGCCACAGCGCCACGCTGAGCTTCGAGGTGACGTCTCCGTGAAGCGGCGCTGGATCATGGCCGCCGTGGTGCTGGCCGCGGGCGCGGGCCTGACGGCATGGATGGCGCAGCCCACCGTGCAGCACCAGACCGAGACCGTGCGCCGCCACGACGTGGAGGCCAGCGTGACCGCCATCGGCACCCTGCAGCCGCGCCGCTTCGTGGACGTGGGGGTGCAGGTCTCGGGGCAGATCCGCCGCCTGCACGTGGCGGCCGGCGACACCGTGCGCCAGGGCCAGCTGCTGGTGGAGATCGACCCCAGCGTGCAGCAGGCCGTGGTCGATGCCGGCCGTGCCCAGCTGCAGGCCCTGCGCGCGCAGCTGGCCGAGGAAGAAGCGCAATGGCAACTGGCCCGCGACCAGGCCGCGCGGCAGCAGCGGCTGGATGCCGACGGCGCCACGCGCGGCGAGGACGTGCAGACCGCGCAGGCCGAGCTGGCCGTGCGCAGCGCCCGCCTGGACCAGTGGCGCGCCCAGATCGCCCAGACCCGCGCCACCCAGCGCGCCGACGAAGCCCGCCTGGGCTACACCCGCATCTACGCGCCCATGGACGGCACGGTGATCGGCGTCGAGGCGCGCGAGGGGCAGACCCTCAACGCCACCTACCAGACGCCGCGCGTGCTGCGCCTCGCCGACCTGGCCACCATGACCGTGTGGACCGAGGTCTCCGAAGCCGACATCGGCCGCGTGCGCGCCGGCATGCCGGCCAGCTTCACCACGCTGGGCGGCGAGGACCAGGCGCAGCCCCGGCGCTGGCACAGCCGCGTGCGCCAGGTGCTGCCCGCCCCGCCGCTGGCGGACAAGAGTGCCGAGGGTGCTGCGGCCGCGCCTGCCGCCACCAAGGCCGTGACCTACACCGTGCTCTTCGACGTGGACAACGCCGACGGGGCGCTGCTGCCGCAGATGACCGCCCAGGTCGGCCTGCGCGTGGCGCAGGCGCCGCAGGCCGTGGCCGTGCCGCTGTCGGCGCTGCAGCCGGTGCCCGGCCCGCCCGGGCGCACCCAGGTGCGGGTGCTGGATGCACGCATCGGCGCCCAGGTCCGCGAGGTGCAGCTGGGCGTGCGCAGCCGCCACCTGGCCGAGGTGACGCAGGGCCTGGCCGAAGGCGAGCAGCTGATCGTCGGCGAGACGCAGGTGTCCCGGTGGCCCGCGTGGCTGCAATGGTGAGCGCGGCGTCCGGGGCTGCACCGCCGCTGATCGCGCTGGCCGGCGTGCGCAAGCGCTACGGCGGCGGCAGCAGTGGCCAGCCCGAGACCGGGGTGCTGCATGGCATCGACCTGGAGATTCGCGCGGGGGAATTCGTGGCCATCGTGGGCCAGTCCGGATCGGGCAAGTCCACGCTGATGAACCTGCTGGGCGGCCTGGACCGGCCCAGCGCCGGCCACTACCGCTTCGAGGGGCGCGACGTCGCCTCGCTGAGTCCGGACGCGCTGGCCCGGCTGCGCCGCGAGGCCTTCGGCTTCGTCTTCCAGGGCTATCACCTGATCGCCAGCGAGACGGCGCGGGAGAACGTGGAGCTGCCGGCCCTGTACGCCGGCCTGCCGCCGCCAGCGCGCGCGCAGCGGGCGCAGGCCCTGCTCGCGCGCCTGGGCCTGGCGGACCGGGTCGGCCACCGGCCGCACCAGCTTTCGGGCGGGCAGCAGCAGCGCGTGGCCATCGCCCGGGCGCTGATGAACGGCGGCCGCGTGCTGCTGGCCGACGAGCCCACCGGCGCACTCGACAGCGCCAGCGGCGCCGAGGTGATGGCACTGCTGCACCAGCTCGCGGACGAGGGCCACACCATCGTGCTCATCACCCACGACCGCGGCGTGGCCGAGCAGGCGCGCCGCGTGGTGGAGATCCGGGACGGCCGCATCGTGGCCGATGGCCCGGGGCCGGGTGCGGCGTCGTCGGCGTCGACGTCGGCCGGAGCGGCCGCGGCAGGTGGCACGCAGGCCGCTGCCGCGCCGATGTCGCCCGGCTCGCCCAGGCCGGCCCGGCCCTGGCATGCCGACCTGGGCGAGGCCGCGCGCGCCGCCTGGCGCGGCATGGGCCGCAATCGCCTGCGCACCGGCCTCACCCTGCTCGGCATCGTGATCGGCGTGGCCTCGGTCATCGTCATGCTGGCCGTGGGGGAGGGGGCGCGCCAGCGCGTGGTGCAGCAGATGGGCACCCTGGGCACCACCATCATGTACCTGGGCGGCAGCGCGCCGGCCGAAGGGGGGCCGCCCGGCCGGATCACCGAAGAGGACCTCTCGGCCATCGCCGGCCTGCCGGACGTGGCCCATGTCATGCCCGTCATCGGCGACCCGATCCCGGTGCGCCGCGGCCGGCTGGAGCGACAGGTCTACGTGTTCGCGGCCGAATGGTTCATGCCCGAGGTGCACCAGTGGCCGCTGGCGCAGGGCCGCTTCTATACCGAGGCCGAGGACCGTGCGCTCACGCCGCTGGTGGTGCTGGGCCATCGGGCGAAGGCGCATTTCTTCCCCGGCGATCCGGACCCGCGGGGCCGGCAACTGCTGATCGGCGACTCGCCCTTCGAGGTCATCGGCACCCTGGCCGAGCGGGGCGCCGAGTCCGGCGCGCAAAGCTACGACGACATGGTCTTCATTCCCTACCGCGCCGGCCGGGCGCGCGTCTATCGCGTGCAGACGCAGCCCGACTACACGGTCGTCGCGGCCGCCTCGCCGCAGCAGGTGGCGGCGGCCGAAGCGGCCATCCGCCGCCTGCTGCTGGCGCGCCACGGCCGCGCCGATTTCGAGATCAGCAACGCCGCGGCGCGCCTGCAGGCCGAGGCCCAGACGCGCCGCAGCATGACGATGATGCTGGGCCTCATCGCCGCCGTGTCGCTGGTGGTGGGCGGCATCGGCGTGATGAACGTGATGCTGATGACGGTGCGCGAGCGGCTGCGCGAGATCGGCATCCGCATGGCCGTCGGCGCCCGCCAGCGCGACGTGCAGCGGCAGTTCCTGACCGAGGCGGTGCTGCTCACGCTGGCGGGTGGCGTGGCCGGCGTGCTGGCCGGCGGCATCACGGGCGCCGTGCTGGTCGCCAGCGGCGTGCCGGTGGTGTTCTCGGTCCGCGCGATGGCCGGCGCGTTCGCCTGTGCGCTGGCGGCCGGGCTGGTCTTCGGCTGGGCGCCGGCGCGTTCGGCGTCGCGCCTGGACCCGGTCGTGGCCCTGGCCGGAGACTGAGCATGCGACCCCTCATTCCGATGGCGCGCCGCCCCGGCGCGCGTGCACTGGTCCTGGCGCTGGCCGGGCTGCTGGCCGCCTGCGCCGCGCCGACGCTACCGGCCGGCCGGGCTGCGGCGCCGGTCCTGCCCGAGCGGTGGTCGGCCGCCGATCCGGCATCCGTTGGCGCCCTGCTGGCCGAGGAGGGCTGGTGGACGCGCTTCGGCAGTGCCGAACTCGACGCCCTGGTCGCGCGCGTGCAGTTCGGCTCGCCGGACCTGGCCGCCGCGGCGGCACGGCTGCGTCAGGCGCAGGCCCGGGCGCGCCAGGCCGGCGCCAGCCGCTGGCCTGCGCTGGAGGCTCAGGTGCAGGTCCGTGGCCAGGGCGGCCTCGGCGGGCAGGCGGTCGACGCCGAGCCGCGCCACGCGCTGGGCCTGAGCGCGGCCTGGGAATGGGACCTGTGGGGCCGCCTGGAGGCCGGGCGCGACGCGGCGCACGCCGCCGTGCAGGCCAGCGCGCTCGATGCGCAGGCGCTGCGCCTCCTGCTGACGGCCACGGCAGCCGATGCATGGCTCGAGGCCGTGGGCCTGGCCGAGCGCATCCGGCTCGGCGAAGCCAGCCAGGCAGCGGCCGAGCGCATCGCCGCACTGACCGAGGTGCGGCTGCGGGCCGGGCGTGCCACCGCCCTCGAAGCCAGCCGGCAGCGCGGCCTGGTGCAGGCGCAGCGCGCGCAGGTGCAGGCGCTGCACCAGCGGTGGGCGGAGCTTCGCGCCACGCTCGCGGTCCTGACGGGCCGACCCGACCCGGGCCCGACGCCGACCAGCCGGCTGTCCGAACTGACCCTGCCTGCGGTCGCCCCTGGCCTGCCCGCATCGCTGCTGGCGCGCCGCCCCGACATCGCCCGCGCGGCCGCCTTGCTGGCCGCCGCCGACGCGCAACGCCTGGCCGCGGAAGCCGCACGCTGGCCCCGCCTCACGCTGACCGCTGGCCTCGCTGCCGAGAGCGCCTCGTCGCGCACGCTGCTGCGCGATCCCGCCTATGCGCTGGCGGCGGGGCTGGTGGCGCCCCTGCTCGACGGTGGCCGCCTGGCGGCCGAACGGGACGAGGCGGAGGCGGTGCAGGACGAGCGGCTGGCCGCGTACCGGCACGCGGTGGTGCAAGCCTTCGCCGAGGTCGACGCGGCGCTGCAGTCGCAGGCTGCGTTGCGGGCCCGGCGCGAGGCGCAGGCCGGCGCACTGGCCGAGGCCCGCCGCGCCCATCGCCTGGCCGAGGCGCGCTGGCGCGCCGGGGCCGACGACGCGCTGGCCCTGCTGGACGCGCAGCGCACGCTCTTCCAGGCCGAAGACGAGGCGGCCTCGCTGCACCAGGCCCTGCTGCAGATGCAGGTGCGGCTCTACCGTGTGCTGGGCGGCGGCTGGCGCGACGCCGTCTGACAAGGTGTGACCGAACCCGCCATGCCCGCTCGTTCTGCCAAAACACGCCCACTCCGCGTTGCAAATGCTCGCCATAGCCCGAGCTATGGCTGCGCTTTGCGCCTTGATTGGCCGCGTTTTGGCAGCCCGCTCGGCCACGTCGGATTCATTCACACCTTGTGACCGCGCACCCGGTCTTCAGCGCGCCGTCTGGTAGCCGGTGCGCAGCGTCGGCGTGAGTGCGCCGAAGCGCGGCCAGGCCAGCATCACGCCCTGGCGCTGCAACAGGCGCTGGAAGTCGGCCAGCAGGCCCGGTGTGCTGCGCACGGCCCGCGGCAGGGTGCGGCGCTGCCGCGCGAAGGCCGCGAGCAGGCCGGCGGCCTCGCCGATGCTCCATTCGGTCTGGTGTTCGCGGTAGGCGCCGTTGGTCACGCGCGTGGTGCCAATGTTCTTGCAGGCCGGCAGCAGGTTGTCCACCCGCACCGGCAGCAGGGCGCCCAGCGGGATCTGGAACGGGTAGGCGTCGATGTCCACCGTGTTGCGCCCGCGTGTGCTCGGGTGCAGGTCGATGCGGTAGCCGCCCAGGCCCACGCTGTCGGCGAAGACTTCGGCGCCGTCATCGCCCGGGCGGGCCTGCACGCCGATGTGCTGCTCCAGCACGGTGAACTCGGCCACGATGCGGCGGCCTTCGCGGTAGTAGGCCTGCTTGGCCAGTCCGTCGGCCGTGCCCAGCACGTCGCCGCGCAGGCGCAGCTCCGGATAGCCTTCGCCGCCGTCGTGGCGCGGCGCCTCGGTCTGCATCCAGTAGAAGAAGGCCAGGCTCAGTTCGCGCGCGGCCTGCAGGGCCTGCTGCTGCGCCGTGCGGTCCACGCCCACCACCGGCTGCTCCCAGTAGTCCATCTGCGGCCAGTTGGCCAGCGTGATGTCGCTGGCATAGGCGCCCGGCGCGAAGTGCCCGCGCCAGGCGATGCGCCGCGCATGCCACAGGTCGTACAGCCCCTCTTCATCGGTCGGGCCCACGAACAGCGGGCGCACGCGGGGCTGGTGGGTCACGAAGTCGCTGAGGGTCCAGCTCAACTGCGGGCCGGGCCAGCAGGGCAGCTGCAGCATGCGCAGGCGGTCGTAGTCGCGCGGGCGCTCGATGGTGTGGTCCTCGCCGGGCCGAAGCTCGGCCGCCAGGCACCAGGTGATGGCCTGCTGGTCGTACGGATCGGCCTCGTCCAGCGCATGCGGCTCGCCCGTCTGCGCGCGCGCCTCGGCGCCGAACACATGCTCGACGCCGGCCAGCGGCAGCAGGTCGCCTATCTCGGTGGCGTCGATGAACATCGGGGCCTGCAGCACGCGCAGGCGGCCTTCGCGCAGGTCGAAGGCATGCAGGGCGCGCACGGTGTCGCCCGCCACCTCGGCCGCATCGATGCGGTGCTCGCGCAGCACGACGAGGCGGCCCGCCGCCTCGTGCGGTGCCAGCAGCGCGTCGATCACCCGCACGGCCACCCAGGGTTCGTGGCAGAGCGTGCTGACGTTGCCCTGGCCCGGGTTGAGCCGCGGATGCAGCCGCGCCTCGGGCGTGAGGGGCAGGTGGTCGCGGTAGTAGGCCCGGATGCCCTGGCGCAGCTGCGCATAGCTGAGCGAGGCGCTGACATGCTCGATCCACGGATGCTCGTCGAAGGGCACGCCCTGCGCGGTGAGCTGGCCTCCGAGCCAGTCGAGCTCTTCGACCAGCACCACGCGCAGCCCCTGGCGCAGCGCGGCCAGGGTGGCGGCGATGCCGCCCAGCCCGCCGCCCGCCACCACCAGGTCGGCCTGCAGCTCATGGCCGAGGCCGGCCCCTGCGTGCACTGCGCGCGTCATTCGGCCCGCAGCCCCAGGCGGCGGATGGCGTCGCCGTAGCGCACCGTCTCGGTCGCGATCAACTGGCCGAAGGCCGCGCTGGTGCCGCCGCCGGGCTCCACGCCCAGCGCCTGCAGGCGCTGCTGCACGGCCGGCTGGGCGAGGGCAGCGTTCACCTCGCGGTTCAGGCGGTCCACGATGGCCGGCGGCGTGGCGGCCGGGGCCAGGATGCCGAACCAGCCGGTCACCTCGAAGCCGGGCAGCGCCAGCTCGGCCACCGTGGGCACCTCGGGCAGCACGGCCGAGCGCTTCGCCGTCGTCACGGCCAGCGCGCGCAGCTTGCCGGTCTGGATGTGGGGCAGGGCGCTGGACGGGATGTCGAAGCCCAGGTCCACCTCGCCCGCCAGCAGCGCCGTGAGGGCCGGGCCGGAGCCCTTGTACGGAATCATCTGCATGTCGACCTTCGCGTCGCTCTTGAGGAATTCCGCGGCCAGGCTGGTGGTGGTGGCCCCGCCGCCGCCCGCGGCGTAGTTGAGCTTGCCGGGCGACTTGCGTGCGGCATCGAGCACGGCGCGGAAGTCCTTGAAGGGCGAGGCCGCCGGCACCACCACGACGACCGGCGAGGCGCCGACCTTGGCCACCGGCGCGAAGGTCTTGACGGTGTCGTAGTTGAGCCTGGGGTAGAGCGAGGTGCTGCCCGGGAAGCCGCTGGTCACGAACAGCAGCGTGTGGCCGTCCGCCGGGGCGGTGGCCACATAGCTGGTGGCGATGGTGGCGCCCGCGCCCGGGCGGTTGTCCACCACCACGGTCTGCCCGAGCGCCTTGCCCAGTGCGTCGCCCATGAGCCGGGCCAGGATGTCGCCCGAGCCGCCGGGCGCGAAGCCCACCACCAGGGTGATCGGCTTGGAGGGATAGCTCTGGGCCCAGGCCGTGGGCGTCAGGGCGGCGGTGCCGAGGGCGGTGGCGGCGGCCACCGCCAGCCAGCGGCGGCGAAGCATTCGTTGCATGGTTGTCTCCTTGGAAGGTGTGGCGCCGATGCTAGGAACCGCTGGCCCCGGCGCCCAATACCAAGGCTTTGGCGGGGCATACCTGGCTGTTATGGTTGGGCGTGTCGATGAATCTCTGTTGTTCTGGCCTTCGTGGCCTCGGCCCCTCGCCATGAACCTGCGCCAGATCGAAGTCTTCCGGGCCGTGATGAGTGCCGGTTCGATCACCGGCGCCGCCCGGCTGCTGCATGTGTCGCAGCCCGGCGTGAGCCGGCTGGTCCGACACCTGGAGCTGCAACTGGGCGTGGCGCTGTTCGAGCGGCGCAATGGCCGGCTCTTCGCCACACCGGAGGCGCGGGCGCTGCAGGTGGAGGTCGACAAGGTTTACCGGGGCGTGCGTCATGTGCAGGACGTGGCGCAGCACCTGCGCTTCGGTGCCCACGCGACGCTGCGCGTGCTCTCCAGTGCCAACACCGCGCTGGAACTGGTGCCGCGCGCCACGGCGCGGCTGCTCGCGCGTTTCCCGGATGCGCAGGTCGGCTTCGAGGCGCTGCCCACGCGCGAGATCGTCAAGCTGCTGGTGGCGGAGGACGCGGACCTCGCCGTCTCCTCCGCGCCGCTGGAGCATCCCGTGCTCGACCTGCGCGAGATCGGCCAGTGGCGTCTGATGTGCGCCCTCGCGCCGGGCCATCGGCTGCTGGCGGCACCGGTCTTCGATTTCGATGCGGCGCTGCGCGAGCGGCTGGTGCTCTACAGCCCCGAGGCACCCCAGAGCCAGGTCATCGACCGCTGGCTGGCCGAGCGCGACATCGTGCCGCGGCGTGCGGTGGAGGTGCGCTCTGGCCACGCTGCCTGTGCCATGGCGGCCAGCGGCGCCGGCGTGGCCTTCGTCGACGACCTGTCGGCGCGCAGCTTCGCGCCGGGCCGCCTGGTGCTGGTGCCCGTGCCCCAGGCGCCCGCCTTTCCGTTGCTGGCCGCCAGCAACACGCACCGGCCGCTCTCCACGCTCGGCCAGGCCTTCATGCAACTGCTGGACGAGGAGTTCGCCGCGCTGGCCGCGCCGGGATGACCCCGGCACACGGCGGCCGGGGGGCTGCTGCACAATCGCGCGGCCGCGCCCGCCGGCGGCCGGCCCCACCCCCCTGAGGAGACGCATGCGCATCATCACGATGCAGGGCCGGCTGATGCTGATCGCATCGATGGCCATTCTTCCGCTGGCCATCGTCTGCGGCCTGGCGCTGTACGCGCTGGCCGAAAGCCAGCAGGACCAGCACCGGGCCAGCACCCTGGGCGTGGCCCGCGCCGTCGCCACCGCGGTGGACAGCGAACTGCGCCTGACCATCGCCGCCCTCGACGCCCTGGCCCTGACCGAGCCGCTGGGCACCCAGGCCGGCGACGGCCTGAGCCAGGCGACGCGGCTGGCCACCGCCGTGCGGCGTTCGCATCCCGAATGGCTGGCGCTGGTGCTCGCGGCGCCGGACGGGCGTCTGCTCTTCAACACCGACGGCGGCGTCTCCGGCCCGCTGCGGCGCGTGGTCGACGACGACAGCCTGCAGCGGGTGCTGCGCACCGGCCAGCCTGCCGTCGGCGCCCTGGTGCCGGGGCCGGCAGGCCGGCTCGCCTTCGCGGTGCGCGTGCCCGTGATCCGCGATGGCCAGACCCTCCAGGTGCTGACCGCGGTCGTGCGGCCGGAGGCCATCACCGCCGTGCTGGGCCGCCAGCGCGTGCCCGAGGGCTGGTCGGTGTCGGTCTTCGACTCGCGCGAGCGCCGCGTGGCGCGCAACATCGACGACGCACGGTTGCGCGGCAGCGGCCCGAGCGACACGCTGCGCCGCCTGCTGGCGCAGATGGGCGATGCGCCCGACGGCGTCGGACGCTCGACCAACGTGGACGGCGTGCGCTCGCAGACCGCCGTGGCCCGGCTGGAGTCGGCGCCGTGGTTCGTCGTGCTGGGCGCGTCGGCCGACCTGGCCGAGTCGCCGCTGCGCCGCACCTATGTCGCCTATCTCGGCGGCCTGCTCTTCTCCCTGGCCTACGGGGCGCTGGCCGCGTGGTGGATCTCGCGCGGCGTCACCGGCCCCATGGCCCGGCTGCGCCAGCAGGCCGACGCGCTGGGCCGGGGCGAGCCGGTTGCGATGGCGCCTTCCCGCGTGCCCGAGGTGGATGCCGTGGCGGACGCGCTGGCGGCGGCCTCGCTGCAGCGCCGGCGCAGCGAGGCCGAGCGCCAGCAGCTGCTGGAGGCCGAGCGCGCGGCCAGCACGGCCGCGCAGGCGGCCCAGCAGCGGCTGGCCCGGCTGGTCAGTGCCGGCGCGGTGCTGTCGCAGTCGCTGGAGGAGGAGGCCACGCTGCGCGCCATCGCCGCGCTGATCGTGCCCTCGGTGGGCGACCTCTGCCGCATCGACCTGCTGGACGAACACGGCGTGCTGCAGCGCAAGCTGACGCACCACTTCGACCCCGCGCGCACGGCCGCCATCGCAGCCCTGGTGGAGACGCGCGCCGCGCCAGCGGATGCGCCCGGCGCCTTCCCGTGGGCCGTGGCCACCGGCCGCAGCTTCCTGCGCAACATCGAGGACGAGGGCATGCCCGAAGCGCTCGATCCGCAGTTGCGGGAGTTCGTGCAGGCCTTCGGCGTCACGGCCGGCTGCATCGTGCCGCTGGTCGCGCGCGGCCGCACCATCGGCGCGATGGCCGTGCTGCAGGCCGAGTCGGGCCGCCGCTTCACGCCCGAGGACGGCGCGTTGATCAACGATCTGGCCCAGCGCGCCGCGCTGGCGCTGGACAACGTGCGGCTTTTCGCCCGGGCCCGCGCGGCGCAGAAGCAGGCCGAGGACGCCAACCAGGCCAAGGACGAGTTCCTGGCCATGCTGGGCCACGAGCTGCGCAACCCGCTCGCGCCCATCGCGCTGGCGCTGCAGCTGGTGCAGCGCCGCGACCCGCAGGCCTTCCCGCGCGAGCGGCAGATCATCGAGCGGCAGGTGCGCCACCTGTCGCGCATGGTGGACGACCTGCTGGACGTCTCGCGCATCGTCTCGGGCAAGATCGTCCTGCGCCCCGAGACGCTGGACCTGCGCGACGTGGTGGCGCGGGCGCTGGAGCTCACGCTGCCCGTGCTGCAGCAGCGCCCAGAGATGCCCGTGGTGAGGCTGCCCGCCGAGCCCGTGCCGGTCCATGGCGATCCGCTGCGCCTGGCGCAGGTGGTCGGCAACCTGCTGAACAACGCCGCCAAGTTCACCGAGGCGGGCAAGGCCATCCGCGTGGTGCTGGCGGTGGACATGGCGGCTGCGCATCCGCAGGCGGTGCTGCAGGTCATCGACGAGGGCATCGGCATCGCGCCCGAGCTGCTGCCGCGCGTCTTCGAACGCTTCGTGCAGGGCGAGCAGCCGCTGCAGCGGGCCGCGGGCGGCCTGGGGCTGGGCCTGGCGATTGCGCAGAGCCTGGCCGGGCTGCACGGCGGTGCCATCACCGTGCACAGCGCGGGCGTGGGTCGGGGCAGCACCTTCGAACTGCGCCTGCCCCTTCACGCACTGCCCGCAGCCGCGGCAGAGGCGGCCGCGCCCCCTGCGCTGCCGCGGCAGGTCCTGTCGCTGCTTGTCGTGGACGACAACCAGGACGCGGCCGATTCGCTGGCCAGTTGGCTGGAGCTGGAAGGGCACCGCGTGCGCGTGGTGTATTCGGCGGAGGCGGCCCTGGACGCCCTGGCCGACGAGCCGGGGGAGGGGGCCATCGTGGACATCGGGCTGCCGGGACTGAGTGGGCATGAACTGGCCACGCGTCTGCGCGCCCAGCCCGCCACCGCCCGGATGGCGCTGATCGCGCTCACCGGCTATGGCCGCGAGGCCGACCGGCAGAAGGCGCTGGCCGCCGGCTTCGACGACCACTTCGCCAAGCCGGCCCAGGTGGAGATCCTGCTTGCGCGCCTGCTGGCGCTGGACGCCGGGCGTCGCGCCGCCCACGGCGCCTGAAGCCCCCGGCGGGCGGCGCGGCCCGGCACGAGCGCGCTCAGGCGGCCCGCATCATCTGGGCGACGTGACGGGTGGCTTCCAGCCCCGCCGGCCCCCAGTGCATGGCCGGTCCCAGCAGCCGGCGCAGCGCCGCGCCGCGACCGGCCACATCGTCACCGTCCAGCATCTGCCGCAACGCGGCCAGGTCCGGGTCGAGCGTGCTGCCGTCCTCGGCCAGCGTGGCCAGCGACAGTGGCGTCTGGCCCTGAGCGGCCCGCCGGACATGCCGGAAGGCGCGCGGGGGCGCCGGCGCCCGTGCTGACGGGCCGGCGCGGACGAACGCCGCCCCATCGGCCGCGGCATCGCCGCGGATCCAGTCGTAGATGACCTGCAGCTCGTAGTCGCCGAAGACGCCGAACATGCTCGCGTGCTCGCCCTGCAGCAGTGCCCAGAAGCGGCTCTGCGCGGGGTCGCTGCCCCGCACCAGCCACCCCTTGCGTTCGAGGGCGGCCACGAAACCGCCGATGGCGGGCGGATCGGCCAGCCACTGGTTGACCGTGCGGCCTTCGATGCGGCAGTAGTCGGAATGAGCCAGGCTGCCTTCGCCGGCCCGGCCCCCCAGCACCTGCAGCAGGGCTTGGTGGGGGTCGAAGGTGGCGATGGCGTCCGTGGTGCCCTGGCCGGCGTTGCTCAGCATGTAGCCGTCGGCCACCCGGGCCCAGAAGGCCTCGCGGTCGGCCAGGGCGGGCAGGTTCTCGGCTGCGGCCCGCAGGGCGCGCTGCGCATGGCCGCCCGCGGCGTTGTCCACCGTCACATGCAGCGTGAAGTAGGTCGGGTCGATGCCCAGCTCGTCCAGCTCGTAGGCCGTGATCAACAGGTGCAGCGGCAGCTGCTCGTAGCCCAGGTTGAAGCCGATCACCTCGGGCAGCAGCTCGGTGGTGCAGGCGGCCAGCGACAGCTGCAGCGCACCCTGCACGTAGGCCTCGTCGGGCTGTTCGGCCCAGTCCACGATGCCCATGGCATCGAGCAGGCGGCGGTAGAGCAGCACGTGGTTCTTGTCGGGGTCGCCGTCGCCCAGTTCCTCCACGTACGTGAGGATCAGGTCGTTGAGGTGCGGGTTGGCGGCATCGGGCAGCAGGCCATACAGCCAGGCGCCATCCACCAGCTTGGTGGGCGCGACCGCGCGCAGGAAGTTGAGCGCATGCGAGCGACTGCCGAAGTAGCGCCGTGGCCCGCCCGCCTTGCGCACGGCCAGATAGGCCTGGTAGGCCGCGCCGGTCGAGGCCAGGTTGGCCTGCTGCCAGGTGGCCAGGCCGTCGGGCGAAGCGGGCAGGTCGCAGGGCTGCGTCCGCATCTCCGCGCGCCAGCGCTCGATGAAGGCGCGCGCCTGGGCGCGCAAAGCGGCGTCGGGCCGGTCGTTGGCCTGCAGCAGCGCCTCGTAGAGCGCGCGGGCGCCGTGGGCCAGTGCCCGGCCGTCCTCGTTCGCGGCAGGGGCGGCAGCCCGGGGCTGTCGCGGCGCCGGGGGCGCGGCGGGGGTGAGGTGGAGCATCTGGGCTTCTTCGGCGGCCCTTCGGGCAAGGCGTGTGTTCTGCATGGGTCCACCATCGGGGTGTTGGCCGGTCGCGTCGGCAAGGGCGCAGCGCGGGTGGCTGTCGGCCGCGACCGACCCCCCGCCCCCGGACTACACCCGCCGCCGCGCGATGCGCGGCGCCCTGGCGGTGCCGTCCTACGAGCCACCCGCTGCGGGCTGCGCGGCCTTCATGGGTTTCGGCGTGCGCGACAGCCCGCATGGGCCCGCTGTGGCAGCATCCGCGCTCCCACGGCGGACCTGCCGCCGTTCCAGCGGCGCCCGTCGTCGGCCACGACCTTCGCGCACCTGCGGGTGCTGCCTTTCTCTTGCATGCCTGCCTTTCCCACCGCTTCCACGTCCTCCCGCCCGCGATCCGGCCCCGTTGCGCAGAACCTGGGGCTGCTCGCCCTGTCGATCGTGCTCATCGCCTTCAACCTGCGGCCGGTGTTCTCCAGCCTGTCGGTGGTGCTGCCCGATATCGTGGCGGCCACCGGCATGTCGGCGGCCGCGGCCAGTGCGCTGACCACCCTGCCCGTGATCTGCCTCGGTGCCTTCGCGATGGTGGCGCCTTGGCTCGGCCGGCGCCTGGGCATCGAGCGCACGCTGCTGGCCTGCATGGTGCTCATCACCGCCGGCACGCTGCTGCGCGGCTCGGCGCAACTGCCACTGCTGTTTGCGGCCTCGGCGCTGGCGGGCGTGGGCATCGCGGTGGCCAACGTGCTGCTGTCGGCCCTGGTCAAGCGCGACTTCGACAGCCGCACGGCGCTGATGATGGGCCTGTACACCATGGCCGTGTGCGCCGGCGCCGCCAGCGGGGCGGGCTTCACCGTGCCCTTGCAGCAGGCGCTGGGCCTGGGATGGCAGGGCGCGCTGGCAATGTGGACCGTGCCGGCCGCGGTCGCCCTGGCGCTGTGGGCGCCGCGTGCCTGGCCGGCGCGGCGGGATGCCGGCGATTCCGCCTTCCGGGTGCGCGGCCTGTGGGGCGACGGGCTGGCCTGGCAGGTCACGCTGTTCATGGGCCTGCAGTCGGCGCTCGCCTATTCGGTGATGGGCTGGCTGGCGCCCGTGCTGCGCGAGCGGGGCCTGGCTGCGGCCACGGCCGGCTTCGTGGTCTCGCTGTCGGTGCTGGTGCAGGTGCCCACCTGCCTGGTGCTGCCCACGCTGGCGCAGCGCCAGCGCAACCAGGTGGCGCTGGCCGTGGGGCTGGCCGTGCTCACGGTGGCGACGCTGTGGGCCTGCATGTTCGCGCCGCTGGGCGGCATCTGGGGCTGGGCGGTGCTGCTGGGCATCGCGCAGGGCGGCACCTTCTCGCTGGCGCTCACGATGATCGTGATGCGCTCGCCCGACGCGCGCGTCGCCGCCCAGCTCTCGGGCATGGCGCAGGGCGTGGGCTACCTGGTGGCCGCGACGGGGCCGATGCTGGTGGGGCTGCTGCGGGCCTGGACGGGCAGCTTCCGCGCCTCGGCGGTGCTCTTCGGGTTGATCGGCGTGGCGCTGGCTTTGGCTGGCGCAGGTGCCGGCCGCGCACGCGTCGTCCGCGCCGCGGCGATGCCCCGCTGAGCGCCCAGCCTCGCTCAAGCGAAGTCCGACATGACCCGCGTCTCCGTCAAGTCGCTGTGCGCCTTCGCGGCCAAGGCGGGAGACCTGGACATCCGCTTCGTGCCGGCGCCCACCGCGCACGAAGGGCAGGCCGGCCATTCGCTGGTGCAGTCGCGGCGCGGACCGGGCTACGAGCGCGAGGTGGCGCTGGAGACGGTCGTCGACGGCCTGCAGTTGCGCGGCCGGGCCGACGGTTACGACGCCGGCCAACGGCGGGTGGAGGAGATCAAGACCTTCCGCGGCGACTTCGCGCGCATCAAGGGCAACCACCGCGCGCTGCACTGGGCGCAGGCCAAGACCTATGCGGCCATGCTGTGCGAGCGCGATGCGCTCACGTCGATCACCGTCGCCCTGGTCTACCTCGACCTGGCGAGTGGCGAGGAGACGGTGCTGCAGGAGCATTGCGAGGCGACTGCCTTGCAAGCTGTGCTGCAGGCCATGTGCGCCGCCTATGCCCGCTGGGCGCAGCAGGAGGAGGCCCACCGCGCGCAGCGCGATGCGCAGATGGCGCAGTTGGTCTTTCCGCTCGGTGACTTCCGCGCCGGCCAGCACAAGCTTTCGCGCGACGTCTACCGCGCCGCCGCGCGCCGGCGCTGCCTGATCGCCCAGGCGCCCACGGGCATCGGCAAGACGCTGGCCACCACCTATCCGCTGCTGCGTGGCCTGGCGGCGCACGGCACGGACAAGGTGTTCTTCCTCACCGCCAAGACGCCCGGGCGGCAAGTGGCGCTCGACGCCCTGCGCCAGTTGGGCGAGGACCGGGCGCTGCGGGTGCTGGAGCTGAGCGCACGCGAGTCGGCCTGCGAGCGCCCCGGTGCCGCCTGCCATGGCGACAGCTGCCCGCTGGCCAAGGGCTTCTACGACCGCCTGCCGGCGGCCCGCGCCGAAGCCGCCGAGGCCCGCTGGCTGGACCGCGAGGGCCTGCGCCGCATCGCCGCCGGCCATGGCGTGTGTCCCTACTTCCTGAGCCAGGAGATGGTGCGCTGGAGCGACGTGGTGGTGGGCGACTACAACTACTACTTCGACGGCAGCGCGATGCTGCATGCGCTCGCCCGCGAGGAGGAGTGGCAGGTGGCCGTGCTGGTCGACGAGGCCCACAACCTGGTGGACCGGGCACGCGCCATGTACTCGACCACGCTGGCCTTCACGCTGCTCGACGGCGGCGAGGCGGTGGCGCCGGCCTTCGTGCAGGCGGCCTTGCGAAGGCTGCGGCGCGAATGGCGGCAGGTGTCGCGCGCCCAGGCCGTGCCCTATGCCGCGGCCACCGACCTGCCCGAGCCGCTGGTGCGCAGCCTGGCCGATGCGGTCGCGGCCCTGTCGGAGCATGCGGCGCAGTCGTCGCCGGAGCTGCCCGGGCCGCTGCAGGAACTGTTCTTCGGCCTGCTGGCGCTGGTGCGGCTGGCCGACGTCTTCGGGCCGCATTCGGTCTTCGAGGTGACGAACACGCCCGAGGGCGAGCCGCTGACCCTGGCCGTCCGCAACCTGGTGCCCGCCGGCTTCCTGCGGCCGCGCTTCGCGGGGGCGTCCACGACCGTGCTCTTCTCGGGCACCATCGCGCCCTTCGGCTACTACCGCGACCTGCTGGGCCTGCCCGAGGACACGGTGGAGCTGGAGGTGGACTCGCCCTTCCGCGCCGAGCAGCTGCGCGTGGAGGTGGCGCGCGACGTCTCCACGCGCCTGCGCGACCGTCCGCGCTCGCTGCCGCGGATCACGGCCGCGATGGCCCGGCAGTTCGCGCAGCGGCCGGGCAACTACATCGCCTTCTTCAGCAGCTTCGCCTACCTGGACATGGCTTTCGAGGCCTTCGCGCGCCAGCATCCCGGGGTGCCGGTCTGGCGGCAGTCGTCCGGCATGCCCGAACGCGAGCGCACCGCCTTCGTCGCCCGCTTCGCGCCAGGCGGACAGGGCATCGCTTTCGCGGTGCTGGGTGGCGCCTTCGCCGAAGGCGTTGACCTGCCCGGCGACCGGCTGGTGGGCGCCTTCGTCGCCAGCCTGGGCCTGCCGCAGCACGACGAGGCCAACGAGGTGCTGCGCGAGCGCATGGAGGCCATGTTCGGCCAGGGCTATGCCTACACCTACCTCTACCCCGGCCTGCGCAAGGTGGTGCAGGCGGCGGGGCGGGTGGTGCGCACCGAGCAGGACACGGGCGTGGTGCACCTGCTGGACGACCGCTTTGCCCAGCCCGAGGTGCTGGCGCTGCTGCCGCGCTGGTGGCAGGTGAGCAAGGGCCCCGCGCCGTAGCTTTCGTGGTGGCCGCAGGCAGGCCGCTACGCAGCCGTCCTGCGCCGGTTTGTAGGACGAATCGCAAAGTGGCCGGCCGCGGATTGACCCTGGCGGGCCAGCACGGGCAGAGTTCGGTCGCCGCCTCAACGCTCATCCGAATGGACAAGCCGCCTTCCCTGGCCAGCGTCAGCCCGCTGCCCCGACGCTCCGCGACCCCCACGCCCGACTACCGGCGCATGGTCGAGGCCGTCGAGGACTACGCCATCTTCATGCTCGATGCCCATGGCGTGATCCTGAGCTGGAACCGCGGCGCGCAACGCCTGAAGGGCTACGAGGCCGACGAGATCATCGGCCGCCATTTCTCCGTCTTCTATCCGCCCGAGCTGCTGGCGCGGCGCTGGCCGGAGCACGAGCTGGCCGTGGCCGTCCAGGTCGGCAAGTACGAGGAGGAAGGCTGGCGGCTGCGCAAGGACGGCACGCGCTTCTGGGCCAGCGTCACGATGACGCGCATCGACGGCGACCGGGGCCAGGTGCTGGGCTTCGTGAAGGTCACGCGCGACCTCACCGAGCGCCAGCGGCAGGAAGAGGAGGTCCGCGCCAGCGAGCAGCGCTTCCGGTTGCTGGTGGACAGCGTCAAGGACTACGCCATCTTCATGCTCGATCCCAGTGGCCACGTCGTGAGCTGGAACGCGGGCGCACGGGCCAACACCGGCTACGAGGCCGCCGAGATCATCGGCCAGCACTTTTCGGTCTTCTATCCCGACGAGGTGCGGGCCACCGGCTTTCCGGAGCGCGAGCTGAAGGAGGCCCGCACGGTGGGCCGCTTCGAGGACGAGGGCTGGCGCCTGCGCAAGGACGGCACCCGCTTCTGGGCCAATGTGGTGATCTCGGCCATCTTCGACGCGGGCGGGGTGCTCAAGGGCTTCGCCAAGGTGACGCGCGACCTCACCGAGAAGCGCCGCGTGGCGGCGCTGGAGACCGAAGGCCGGCGCCTGCAGGAGTTCCTGGCGCTGCTGGGCCACGAGCTGCGCAATCCGCTCGCGCCCATCGCCACCGCCGCCGAGATCCTCGGCCGTGGCCAGGCCGACGCGACCGTGGCGCGCATGGCCGGCATCATCGGGCGGCAGACACGCCAGCTGACCCGGCTGGTGGACGACCTGCTCGACGCCGCCCGCATCGCCAACGGCAAGATCCAGCTGGAGCGCAGGCCGGTGGAGATCGCCACCGTCGTCGAGGAGGCGCTCGAAGCCTTCCAGGCGCGCATCGCGGCGCGCGAGCAGACGCTTTCGGTCGACCTCGCGCCGGGGCTCTGGACGGTGGGCGACCGGGCGCGGCTGATACAGGTCGTCTCCAACCTGGTCGCCAATGCGGCCAAGTACACGCAGCCGCGCGGCCACATCCGCGTCGAGACGGGGAGCGACGAGTCCGGCGCGCGCGTGTGGATCCGCGTGCGCGACAACGGGCCGGGCATCGCGCCGGAGCAGCTGCCGCGCATGTTCGAGATGTTCGAGCAGGGCCAGCAGGGCAGCGAGAGGGCACCGGGCGGCCTGGGCCTGGGACTGGCGCTGGTGAGGCAGCTGGTGCAGATGCACGGCGGCGAGGTCGAGGCGCGAAGCACGGGTGTGGCCGGTGAGGGTACCGAGTTCGTGGTCGCGCTGGCTGCGCTGGAGGCGGTGGACGAGGGCGGCGCAGAAGGGGCGGCGGCCGCCATCGCTGCACCACTGGTGCTGGTCGTCGACGACCTGCCGGATTCCGCCGAGACGCTGGGCCTGCTGATCGAGACCATGGGCTATGCCGTGGCCCGCGCGCACGACGGCGTGGAGGCCCTCGACAGCATCCGGCGCCTGCGGCCCCAGCTGGTGGTGCTTGACCTGGGCCTGCCCGGGCTGAGCGGCTGGGCGGTCGCCGATCAGGCACATCTGGCGATGCGCGAGCCGCCGCTCTTCATCGCCGTGAGCGGTTACGCCTTGCCGACGCACCGGGCCGCCACGCTGGAGCGCGGCTTCGCGGCGCATCTGGCCAAGCCGGTGGATGTGGAGTTGCTGGAGCGCACGCTGCGGCGCCTGGCGCCCACGGGGTCCGCCGCGCCGCGGCCTGGCGCGGGGCAGGGGCCGTGAACCGACTCGCCGGGCGGGCGCGAAGCCGCCATCGTCGCTGTCGTGCTTTCAGTCGAGCTTGATGGCGACCATCCGGTTCACCTCGGCCCATCCGTCGTGCACCCCCTTCATGGTGGTCTGGAACGACTCGACGGTGCTGCCGGAGCGCGACTCGAAGCCCATCTCTTCCACCCGCTGCTTCATGGCGGGCAGTGCCGCGATGCGGTTGAGCTCCCGGGCCAGCTTCTGCACGATCGGTGTCGGCGTGCCACGGGCGACAAAATAGCCGATGAAGCCTTCGATGTCGGTGCCGCGCACGCCCTGCTCCGCCAGTGTCGGCACCTGCGGGAGCGCCGTCGCGCGTTGCTTCAGGCTGGCACCCGCAAGGATGCGGATGCGACCCGAGCGCGAGTACTGCAATGCCGGCGCGCCCGAGATGAAGCCGGCGTCGAGCCGGCCGGCAAGCAGGTCCGGCAACATCGGTACCTCGCCCTTGTAAGGAATGTGGTTCATGCGCGCGCCGGTCTGGACGGCGATCAGCTCGCCGTAGAAATGCGAACCGGAGCCTTGTCCCGTGGTGCCGTAGCTCAGGGGCTGCGGGGTCGACCTGGACAGCGCCACGAACTCCGTCAGTGTGGTGGCCGGGCTGCTGGCCGGCACCACGAAGAAGATCGAGGTCGACGCGATGTGCGCCAGGGGGACGAACTGCTTGAACGGGTCATAGCTGATGTTCGAGTAGATCATCGGCGCCCGCACCATCTCCGTGGTCGTCAGCAGCAGGGTGTAGCCATCCGCAGGGGAGGCGATCACATTGCCCACGCCGATCGACATGTTGGCGCCGGGCTTGTTGTCGACCACGATGGGCTGGCCCAGGGTCTGCTGCAGTTCCTTGGCGTATTCGCGGGCGATCACGTCGATCGTGCTGCCGGATGAGGTGGGTACGACCAAGCGGATCGGTCGGTTCGGATAGTCGCCGGATTGCGCCTGTGCGAACGGCGCGGCGGCGGCGAGCGCGCCGGCAAGGCCGCTCGCCACGAATGTTCTGCGTCGGGTGTTCATACGGTCTCCTGAGGGTGGGTTCGCGAGTGGCGCACGTGTTGACAGGTCATGCCTGGAGCTGCTGGCACCGCATTCAAGAAAGAGGGGCGGGCGGCGTGCTCATGGCCAGCCTCCGCCGGCGCGCGTGATCGACTCGGTGGCACTTATCGCCTCCAGGTACTCGG
Organism: Pseudacidovorax sp. NFM-22; assembly: GCF_021401245.1. Lineage (GTDB taxonomy): Bacteria > Pseudomonadota > Gammaproteobacteria > Burkholderiales > Burkholderiaceae_C > Xenophilus. The sequence goes on along the minus strand of NZ_JACBFY010000005.1, from coordinate 394,156 downwards.
CCCGGGTCTGTTCCACCAGCTGGGCCGTTGGCACGATCGCGTCCACACCGCTCACGCTGTGACCCGCACTCCAGATGTCGCCCCAACGCTTGGGACCGAAGGGCTGGCGCGTGTCCGTGAACTTGCCGCGCGAGTCGCTGAACATCTCCTTCGCGCGCTCCGGGCTGATGCCTTCGTCCAGCGTATCGGGGTCCAGTCCAGCCGCAACGATGGAGGGCCGCAGGATGCTGGCGGGCAGGCCCGAGAAGGCGCGGGTGAGCTGCACATCGTCCGCCTCGGACTGCACCAGCATGGCCTTGTAGGCGGCAGAGGCCATGGACTCTTCAGTGGCAATGAACCGGGTGCCCATGTAGGCAAGGTCGCAGCCGAGCGCACGTGCGGCCCACAAGGCCGCGCCATCGGAGACGCCGCCTGCCAGGATCAGTGGGCCGTGGAAGAAGCTGCGCAGGGCACGCACGAAGGCCATGCCGTTGAGCCAGCCGGTCTGGCCGCCCGCGCCGGCACTGAGCAGCACCAGTCCGTCCGCCCCGGCGGCGATGGCCTTGCGTGCATGAGCGACGGTCGCGACGTCGGCGAACACGAGGCAGCCGGCGGCGTGCAGCGGTGCGATCACGGGTGCGGGCGAGCCGACGCTGGTGATCACCATCTCGACCCCGTGCCGGACCAGGCACTCGACGTCGGCGGCGAGCGCCCGCGGCTCGCGATGCATGATGAGGTTGGGGCAGAAAGGGGCGGCAGCGGGCTCGCGTCCGTGCTCGCCCGAGGTCGCCTGCACGATGCGGACGAGCCAATCGTCGAGCGCGTCCCGTGCGTTGGCGGTGGGGAAGGCGCCGATGACCCCGCTGAGGCAGGCGGCGATCACCAGTTCCGGGCCCGAAACCTTGAGCATAGGCGCGGCGATCAGCGGCAGGCGAAGGCGCCGCGCGATGTGCGAGGGGAGCGACATGGCCGGTTGCCGCGGGTTATCCCAGCGCGGCCTGGTGCCGCAGACGCTGGATCGCGTCGTCGTCCCAGCCGTACTCGCGCAGCACCTCGTCGCTATGCTGGCCCAGTTCAGGTGCGCAGGCGGGGCGCTGCTTGTGCTCGCCCGCCATGTGGAAGGGACTGTCGACCGTGAAGCGTGTTCCGCCGATGCCGTCGGCCTCGACCAGTGCGCCACATGCATAGGCCTGGGGGTCGCCGATGACGTCGGTGGTGCGGGCCACGACGCCGACGGTGTGGGCGCTGCCCTCGAAGCGGCGCAGCCAGTTCGCGCTGTCATCCCCTGCGAAGACCCGGTCCAGCTCAGCCACCAATGCGGCGGCGTTGGCGCGGCGCTGTGGCAGCTCGGCGAAACGCGCGTCGGTCAGCAGGTGTTCGATGCCGAGGATGCGGGTGAGCCCGGGCCACAGCTTTTCCTCCTCGACCATCGCCAGGGAGAACCAGCGGCCATCGCGGCAAAGATAGAAGTTGCTCAGCGCGCTGCGCGGCGCAGTGCGCGGTTCGCGGTAGCGCAGCTCGCCGCCGCACAGCGCGGCCTGCACCATCGGGCCGTTGGCCCAGATGCCGCTGGCCATCAGCGAAGTGGACACCTCACCCCCCAGGCCGGTGCGCTCGCGGCGGAACAGCGCCGTGACGATGGCCGCGTACAGCACGACGGATGTGGGTTGGTCGCCCATGCCCAGCGTGGGAGCGGCCGGAGGCGCATGGGCATCGGTGCGCACCATGTCGCACAGACCGGAGCGGGCCCAGAACGCGGTCGCGTCGAAGCCGCGGCGCCCGGCGTCGGGTCCTGTCTCGCCATAGCCCGAGAGCGACGCATAGATGAGGCGAGGATTCATCGCCATCAGCACGGGCGCGGTCAGGCCCAGCTGCGCCCTCACCTCGGCCGGGTAGTTGATGACCAGGACGTCCGCCTCGCGAACCAGGCGGTGGAGCACGGCGCGGGCCGCGTCTTTCTTCAGGTCCAGGACCAGCGATCGCTTGTTGCGCGACGCCAGCGCCCAGGCGTAGTTGTGGTCGCATCGGGGCAGGTTGGGCAGGCGGTGCATCCGGCGGTAGCCGTCCCCCTCGGGCGGCTCGATCTTGACCACGTCTGCCCCAAAGTCGGACAGGATGGTGGCGGCCATCGGCCCGGCCACGAAGCTGCCGATGTCGAGCACCTTGATGCCACTGAAAACACTCATGCGACGCCTTTTCCTCGGTGAAGTGACCCGACCTGCTCGGCACCGCTGACGCGCCGTTGCGCGTCCCATGAACGGCACCTCGGCTGCGCAGCCGCGTCCGTATGGCGAGGATGCTGGTCGTATCCCGCATCATATTAGTTATGGTTGAACCAATACGATGAGGGGAAGCCCCGATGCCGCCAGCTTCCTGGGGGCTACGAACTGCTGCATTTCCATTTCCATACCCCGAGCGAAGAAATGCTCCGGGGTCGCCGCGCCGCGATGGTGGCCCACTTCGTGCACAAGAGCGCCGCGGGCGAGCTGGGCGGGGTCGGGGTGCTGAGCTTGTCCAGCGCATTGCCACCCTGGGGCTGATACCCGAAGGCGAGGCTGCGGGCATCAGCGCGCGCACCGCACGCAAGTGGCTCCGGCGCTTCGAGCAACACGACGAGCACGGCCTGCTGGACCGCAGCTCACGCCCCCTGCGCACGCGCTCCTGCCTGGATGCCCGGCTGTGCGAGCGCATCGAACAGCTTCGCCGCTCGCGCATGCCCATGCAGCATATCGCTCGCATCGTCGGGCGCAGCGTGCCCACGGTGTGCCGGCTGATCGCCCGCCTGGGTCTTTCCAGCCTGAAGGCGCTCGAGCCCGTCAGCGCGTCGCTGCGCTACGAGCGCGAGGCACCGGGCGAGCTTCTGCACATCGACACCAAGAAGCTCGGGCGCATCGCCCTCGATTTCAGACGTCCCAATGATCTTTGAATGGTTCTATGAAGTCACAAAATTCATTTGGCGACTTCTTCCATCAGCTGGGCCACCAGCGGACCGAACCCAGGCGTGCCGGCCTGCAGTCGGCTTTGGATGACGGCGCGGTCCGTGGGTTTGTTCTGGCTCAGCTTCTCCATGCAATGCGCCACCTCGACGGTGAGCTCGAAGCCGACGACGCCCTCGATCAGCCGGTCCACATGGTCGGCGGGCGCCTTGCCCATGTGCCATCCGTCTTCGCCGTCGGGCTCGAAGGCGCGAACGGACCGCTGCATCAGATCGAGCAGGCCTTGCCTGTCGGCGATCACCCTCAGGACGCCTTCCCACTGCAGGCCGACGTAGTTCCAGGTGGGCACATTGGCCGCGCTTTCGTACCAGTGGGGCGAGATGTAGGCGCTGGGGCCGTTGACCACCACCAGTCCCCGCATGCCGCTCGCCAGCGAGGCGGCATGGGGATTGCGGCGGGCAAGATGGGAGACCAATCGGAGGGTTCCGGTCGCATCGGATTGCGCGAAGAACGGTAGCGAGGTGGCGACCGGTTCCCCCTCGGGCCCGCGGGTGATCAGCGTGCCGAAGGGATACCGCCTCAGCCAGGCGAGGGCGGCCGCGGGGTCGGCGTTGCGGTAATGGTCAGGCACATACATGGTGGGTCCGATCAGCCAGTCTGAAATGCATTGTATGATAATAAAATACATTTTATTCATCGACATTTGGAGAATGGCCGAATGAAAGACGACGCCCTCGACGCGGACCTCAAGGCGATGCTGCAAGCTGCCGCGGCAGCCACCGGCGGTCCCAGCATCCGCGAACTGCCCATTCCCATGGCGCGGGCCGCCTACCGGGAGCGCTACCTCGCCCGCGGCCTGCGGCCGCCGGAGCGTGAGGTGACCATGACAGAGCAGGTGCTGGCGCTGCCCGACCGCGAACTCCCGGCACGGCTCTACCGACCGGCGTCAATGCCCGAGGGCAAGCCGGCGCCCCTGGTGATCTATTTCCATGGGGGAGGCTTCGTCGTGGGAGACCCGGCGGCCTATGACCGTCAGTCCCGCTGGATCGCCGACCGGCTGGGCGTGGCCGTGCTGGTGCCGGACTATCGGCTGGCGCCGGAGCATCCGTTTCCTGCGGCCGTGGATGACGCCTGGGACGTCTTCCAGGCCGTGGCCGACGCGCCGGACAGGTGGGGCGCCGATCCCACGCGGATCGCGCTGGCGGGTGACAGTGCGGGTGGCTGCCTGACGCTCGTGACCGCACTGCGCGCGGCCGGGGAGCGCGCGGGCCCGCAGCCAGCCGCCTGCCTGTCGCTCTACCCCGTCACCGATTACACCGATCGCTGCGGCGAGGTCTGGCCATCGATCACCGCCTTCGGCAAGGGCTACTTCCTGGATCAGGTCATGCTGGACTGGTTCGCCGACCTCTACTTCCTGCGCAATGAGGATGCCTTGTCTCCGCAGGCCTCGCCCCTGCGCTGGCCGAGCGTGGCGGATCTGCCTCCGGTGGTCATCGTGACGGCGGGCTACGACCCGCTGCGCGACCAGGGCGATGCCATGGCGCAGCGGATGGCCGGCGCCGGCGGCGTGGTGGAGCATGTGCAGCTGCCGGACATGATCCACAACTTCCCGGGGTACGCCGGCCTTTCGGCGGGTGCGGCGACCGCTTTCGCGCAGGTGGTGGATCGCCTGGGCGTCCATCTGCAACGCCGCTGAATCCCGGCGGCCGGCGGGCTGCGCGAGCAGCCGGCCGTGCCTGTCTCAGAACGCGGTGTTGTGCGACGTCAGCTTGGTGACCAGCCAGGCTTCCATGGCTTCGGTGCCGCCTTCCGATCCGTGTCCCGAGTCCTTGATGCCACCGAAGGGCACTTCGGGCAGGCCCAGCGGCGCCTGGTTGATCGAGACCATGCCGGACTCGATATCGGCGGAGACGGCCGCCGCCGTGCCGGCCGAGGACGTATAGGCATAGGCGGCCAGGCCCCAGGGGAGGCGATTGGCCTCGGCGATCAGCGCGTCATAGTCGCGGAAGGTGCTGATCGGCACCACGGGGCCGAAGGGCTCTTCGTTCATCAGGCGGGCGGACAGCGGCACGTCGGTCAGCACGGTCGGTGCAAAGAAGAAGCCCGACGTGCCGATGCGGCTGCCGCCGGTCCGCACGCGTGCGCCCCGATCGACGGCGTCCGCCACCAGCGCCTGCATCGCCTCCACGCGGCGCGCGTGGGCCAACGGGCCCATCTGGACGCCGGCTTCCAGGCCATTGCCGACGCGGATGGCGGCCGCGGCGGCGACGAAGTGCTCGACGAAGGCGTCGGCCAGATCCTCATGCACGAGCAGGCGTGTGGGGGAGATGCAGACCTGGCCCGCATTGCGGAACTTCTGCGCCGCCAGCGCCCGGGCAGCCCGCGCAGGATCGGCGTCGCTGAAGACGATGGCGGGGGCGTGCCCGCCCAGTTCCATCGTGGCGCGCTTCATGTGCAGCCCAGCCAGCGCCGCCAGCTGCTTGCCGACGGCGGTCGAACCCGTGAACGAGATCTTGCGGATCAGCGGATGCGGCACCAGGTGCGCCGAGATGTCGGCAGGTCTCCCGTACACGAGCTGGATCACACCGGGCAGGATGCCTGCATCGGCAAAGGCCTTCACCAGGGCAGCGCAGCTCGCCGGCGTTTCCTCGGGACCCTTGACGATGATGGTGCAGCCTGCCGCCAGCGCCGGTGCGATCTTGCGGACCACCTGGTTGATCGGGAAATTCCACGGGCCGAACGCCGCGACCGGCCCGACCGGTTCGCGCGTCACCAGCTGCATGTGGCCAGGCGCCCGCGCAGGAACGATCCGGCCATAGGTGCGGCGCGCCTCCTCGGCGAACCAGTCGATGACGTCTGCCGAACCCAGGGCTTCTGCGCGCGCCTCTGCCAGCGGCTTGCCCTGTTCCTGGGTCAGCAGGCGGGCGGTGGCGTCGGCGCGCTCGCGCAGGAGCTGGGCGGCCTGCCGCATGAGCTTGGAGCGCTCGAAGGCCGCGACGCGGCGCCAGTGCTGGAAGGCGCGGTGGCTGACCTCCACGGCGCGGTCGAGATCGGCCGTCGTCGCGTGCGCAACCCGCCCGATCTCCGCCCCGGTGGCGGGGTTCAGGACCGGCGCGTCAAGACCGGCCGCGCCGGCGCTCCAGGCGCCATCGATGTGGAGGAGGGTGTCGGGATAGTCCGTCATGGGGGAAGAGGTCATGGCAGGTTCGTCGGTGCGCGAGGCGGCAAGAACGGGAGCGGGTCAGTCCGCAGGGCGGCACGCGCCGCCGGATGCGGCCGGCGCGGGCGTGTCATCGGCGTGCCGCCAGCGCAGGCGCACGCCTCCGTCGGGCGTGGGCTCCAGGGCCGGAATGGCCTGCAGCAGACGGCGGGTGTAGGGGTGGGCGGGCCGGTCGAAGATCTGATCGCGCGGTCCCTCTTCCACGATCCGGCCCTGGTTCATCACCACCACCCGGTTGGCCAGTTGCTCGACCACGGCCAGGTCGTGGCTGATGAACAGGCAGGCGAAACCGTGGCGGTGCTGCAGCTCGGCGAACAGGTCCAGGATCTGCGCACGCACCGTCGTGTCGAGGGCCGAGACCGGTTCGTCGGCGACCACCAGCCGCGGCCGCCGCACGACCGCGCGGGCGATGGCGACGCGCTGCCGCTGTCCGCCCGACAGTTCATGGGGATAGCGCGAGGCGTGGCCTGCGTCCAGTCCCACTTCCTCGATCGCCTCGCGCACGCGTGCGGCAGCCGTCTCGTGGTCCAGGCCGGTGCCGCGCAGCGCTTCGCCGATGCTCTGCGCGACGGTCATCCGCGGGTCCAGCGAGGCATAGGGATCCTGGAACACCATCTGGCAATCGCGGCGGTAGGCGGCCCAGGTGGCGCCAGAGCTGCCGCGCACGGCTTGGCCATCGAACAGCAGCTCGCCGCTGCTGGGCTTCTGCAGATGGGCGATGACGCGTCCGAGCGTGGTCTTGCCGGAGCCCGAGCCGCCCACCACCGCCACCACCTCGCGCGGGCGCAGAGCCAGGTCGATGCCGTGGAGCGCCCGCTGCGGCTGGCCCCTTCGCAGCAGTCCACCCCGCGCCGGGAAATCGACCACCAGCTGGCGGACTTCGACCAGCGGCGCATCCTGGGGATCGACGGCGGGCACGTCGCGGCGCCGTGGCATCGCGCCGAGCAGCTGACGTGTGTAGGGATGCGCCGGCGCCCGCAGGATCTGCTCGGTCGGCCCCTGTTCGACGATCTCGCCCCGACACATCACGATGACACGGTGCGAGTAGCGCGCCACCATCGCCAGGTCATGGCTGATCATGAGCACGGCCGTGCCACTCTCTGCGGTCAGCGAGACCATCAGCTCCAGAACGTCCCGCTGCACCACCGCATCGAGCGCCGTGGTGGGCTCGTCCGCCACCAGCAGGGCTGGGCGCGGCAGCATCACCGAGGCCAGCATGATGCGTTGGCGCATGCCGCCGGAGAACTCGTGCGGCCAGGCGCGCAGTACCCGGTCCGGGTCGGCCAGGCCCACCCGCTGCAGCATCGCGATGATGGCGGCCCGGCGCTCCTGGGCGTCGAGCGGCGTGTGCAGGGCCAGCGCCTCCTCCAGTTGGCGGCCGACGCTGAGCGCCGGGTTCAGCGACGTCATGGGCTCCTGGAACACCATGCCGATGCGGCGGCCTCGAAGGGCCCGCAGCTCTGCCGGCTTGAGCGCGGCCAGATCGCGGCCCTCGATGTGGATGGCGCCGCCGCGCACGCGGATGGCGGGCGGCGTGAGTCCGAGAACGGCGCGCGCCGCGAGCGTCTTGCCGCTGCCGCTCTCGCCGACCACGGCCACGATCTCGCCGGTGCGGACCTGGAAGCTCGCGCGATCGACCACCAGCCGGCCGGCGTCGCCGACGCCCAGGCAGAGTCCGCGCACGTCGAGCAGAGGAGGGGGGACGGTCGTCATGCCATGTTCCTCATGCGCGGATCGAGCCGATCGCGCAAGGCGTCGCCCAGGAGGTTGATGCCCAGCAAGGTGAGCGAGATGCACAGTCCAGGCAGGATGCCGAGCCAGGGGGCCTGTGCCATGAACGCGCGGCCGCCGGCCAGCATGTTGCCCCAGCTGGGCGCCGGGGGCGGCGGGCCCAGCCCCAGGAAGGAGAGGGCGCTTTCGGACAGCAGCACCCAGCCGAACATCGAGGTCGCAAGCACGGTCAGTGGTGCGACGCAGTTGGGCAGCACGTGGCGTCCCATGATGTAGAGCTCGCTGTGGCCCATGACGCGCGAGGCTTCGATGAACGCGTTCTCACGCAGCGACAGGGTGGCGCCGCGCACCACGCGCACCACCGACGGCACATAGGCCAGGCCCAGCGCCAGCACGATGCCGCTGCGGCCGCTGCCCAGCACCACCAGCAGTCCCAGCGCTAGCAGAATGCCCGGGAACGCCAGCAGCGCATCATTGAAGGTCATCACGACACGGTCGATCCAGCCGCGGAAGTAGCCGGACACGATGCCGACCCCACCGCCGATGAGCACGGCGAACACCACCGTCATCAGTGCGATGCCCATGCTGGAGGCCGCCCCTGCCATCAGGCGGCTGAGCACATCGCGTCCGAATTCGTCGGTGCCGAGCGGAAAGGCGGGGCTTCCCGGGGCGGTGAATCGGTGCAGCAGGTCGAGCGCGAGCGGGCTGCGCGGTGTCCACACCTGGGCCACGACGGCGATCAGCGCCATGGCGCCGGTGAGCAGCAGGCCGATCAGCCCGCGCGTTGAACGGAAGGTCATCGGCGAGCTCCTCAGTCCAGCGTGACGCGCGGGTCGAACGCGGGGTAGCACAGGTCGATGACCATGTTGACCAGCACATAGACCGCCGCGATGAACAGCATGCAGCCCTGCACCACGGGATAGTCGCGGGCAAAGATGGCGTCCACCAGCAGGCGGCCCAGGCCGGGAATGGTGAACACGGTCTCGACCACGGCGATGCCGCCCAGCAGATTGCCCAGGATCAGGCCGATCAGTGTCCAGGTGGGAGCGAACGCGTTCTTGAAGGCATGGCGCCACAGCACGGCGCTTTCCGACAGGCCCTTGGCACGCGCGTGGACGATGTAGTCCAGGCGCTGCACCTCCAGCATGCTCGAACGCGCCATCCGGATGATGACCCCGATCTCGTGCAGGACCAGGGTCATGACGGGCAGCGCCAGGTAGAGCAGGCCCGCGCGCAGGTTTTCGGACAGGCCCACATAGCCGACCACTGGCAGCCATCCCAGGTGCAGGCCGAACAGCATCAGCAGCAGCAGGCCCAGCCAGAAGGTGGGGACCGACAGCAGCAAGGTGGCGACGGCGACGAGTCCCAGGTCCAGCGCGCTGTTCTGGTGCCAGGCCGCCACCATGCCGGCCGGAACGGCGATCAGCGTCGCAAGCGCCACCGCCACCGCGACGATGGTGCCGCTGACGGCAAAGCGCTCGATCACCAGTGGTGCCACGGCCTGGCCGGTCGAGATCGAGCGGCCCAGATCGCCGCTGAGCACTTGGCCCAGCCACCGCACGAACTGCACGGGCAGGGGGCGATCCAGCCCCAGGTCGCGGTGCACCGCCGCCACCATGTCGGGGGTGGCCATGTCGCCGAGCATCAGGGTGGCGGGATCGCCCGGAATGAGCCGGATCAGGAAGAACACCGTGGCTGCGACGATCAGCAGCGTGGGCACTCCCATGGTGATGCGTGTGAGGATGAAGCGTCCCATCGGGGTCCCGTGCTGCCTGTGGTCGGTGGCTGGAATGGATCGGTCGTGAAGCGCGGACGGCGCGGCGTGCGACGGCTCAGGCGGGTTCCGCCACGGGCCGCGGCTGCTCGGTCAGCGAATAGCGGGTGAAGCCTCGCTGCAGGGCCGGCAGGGGCAGCACGTCCATGAAGCCGCCGGCCGGTTCCATCGCGATCATGGCGACTGTGGCCGAGAGGTTGCCCGCGAGGGACGACGGCCGGGGCGGCCGGCATACGGCGAAGGGCGTGGCGAAGTCGTCGAAGAAGGCCTGCTTGAGGTCGGCCAGGTCGAGGGTGGGGCCCGCCTCGCGCAGCAGACGCTTCACGCGCCAGTCCCGGTAGTAGCTGTCGGGCATGTTGGCGACGCCCGTGTCCCTGAGCTTGCTGCGTGCCGCCGTGCTGACCCAGTGGTTGGCGTGCACCAGCAGGTCGTCCTCGGGCAGCACGCTGAAGACCTCGTCGGGTGCGCATTCGAAGTCGATGGCGAAGCCTTCCGCGGTGCTCATCATCAGATTGTTGGCGCAGGACTTCGGCGTGTTCACCACCGCGCCCATCGCCTCGGCGAAGTGCTGCTGTTCCAGGATCTTGCGGCGCAGCAGCGAGAGCGGCACGCCGGTCGTGCGGAAGTCCCGTTCGCACTCCAGGTAGTTGGCCGTCAAGGCGATGCCTGCGCTGTTGAGCCCGGAGCGGGCCAGCCCGCCGGCCTCCACGAAGGTCAGGATGTCGGGCCCGTCTTCCCGCTGGACGCGCAGCACGATGCCGGTCTCGATGCATTCCGAGCGCCAGTCCCAGTTCTGGCCGTGAAGCAAGCGCCCGTTGCTGCTGCGCCCGGCCAGGACCACGGCACCCGTGCAGCCCTCCTCGGGTTCGGGCGGCGTGGCGGCCGCGCCACCGGCTCCCGCCTGCCGCCGCGCCTGGGCCACCACTTCGGTGCGGGCGTTGATCATCACCACGTCTCCGAGCGAAACGCCCGCGCCGTCGGCGATGCCGCTCATCTCCTCGAGATAGTGGCTGCCGTAGGCTTCGATGCGCGCGGCGAACTCGGTGGTCAGCTGCCGGCGGAAGGCCTCACCGGCGCCGAGTCCGTCCAGCGCCCGGCCATAAATCTGGGCACTGCGCGCCACCCGATTGGGCACGGCAGCGCCATAGGCGCGTCCGCGCTCGTAGGCCGTGCCGCTGACCGACACGAAGGGAAAGGGGGCAAGGTTGTCCATGGATGAATGTCGCCGGCAGGCGTTGAATGCAGGAGCAGGCCGCACGCCGCCCGGGGCGGGCGGCGCGCGGTTGGGGGCACACGGGGTGTCAGGCGACCTTTCGCAGCGCAGCGTCGATGGTCTCGACGACCTGGGTCATCTGCTCGGGCGAGATGGTCAGCGGCGGAGACAGCACGAGGTTGTCGCCCGCCACCCGGACCAGCACGCCGGCAGCGAAGCAGTGCTCCACGGCTTCTGCCGCGCGGGCGCCCGGCGCCCCCTCCCGGGGGGTGAGCTCGATGGCGGCCAGCACGCCGATATTGCGGATGTCGCGCACGTGCGGCGCGCCCTTGAGCTGGTGCACGGCGGCTTCCCAGGTCGCGCTGATCTGCGGTCCACGGGCGAAGAGGCCTTCCTGTTCGTAGGTGTCGATCGCCGCCAGGCCCGCAGCGCAGGCCAGGGGATGGCCGGAATAGGTGTAGCCGTGCATCAGCTCGACGGCCGCCTCCGGGGCTGCCATGAAAGCGTCGTACACCGCGCTGGAGGCGATCACGCCGCCCATGGGGACGGCGCCGTTGGTCATGCCCTTGGCGCAGGTGATCAGGTCGGGCGTGACACCCAGCGCCGTCGAACCGAAAGGTGCCCCCAGGCGGCCGAAGCCGGAGATGACCTCGTCGAAGATCAGCAGGATGCCGTAGCGGGTGCACAGCTCGCGCAGCCGCTCCAGGTAGCCCACCGGCGGCGGCAGGACGCCGCCCGATCCCGTGACGGGCTCGACGATGACTGCGGCGATGGTCGACGCGTCGTGGATCTGCACGATGGCCTCCAGCTCGTCGGCCAGATGGGCGCCCCATGCGGGCTGCCCACGCGAGAAGGCGTTGTGCGTGAGGTCGTGCGTATGGGGCAGGTGGTCCACATCGCCAAGCAGCGGGCCGAAATCGCGACGGTGGCGCGGAATGCCGGCCACGGACAGTCCGCCGAAGCCCATCCCGTGATACGCCTTGGCGCGGCCGATCAGCTTGATGCGGTTCGCGTCGCCTCGAACCTTGTGGTAGGCCCGGGCAATCTTGAGCGCGGTGTCCACGGCCTCGGAGCCCGAGTTGGTAAAGAACACCCGATCAAGCCCCGGAGGCGCCAGTTCGGCGATGCGCTCGGCCAGCTGGAAGGCCAGCGGGTGGCCCATCTGGAACGACGACACGAAATCCAGGCGCGCCGCCTGTTCCTGGATCGCGCGCACGATCCGCGGCGGGTTGTGGCCGGCATTCACGCACCACAGGCCGGCCATGGCATCCAGGATGCGGCGCCCGTCGTCGGTGACGTAATGCATGCCTTCGGCGGCCACGAACATGCGTGGCTTCGACTTGAACAGCCGGTTGGCGGTAAACGGCATCCAGTAGGGTTGGAGGCTGTCGTTCGCAGAACCGGCGAGGTCAGCGTTGTCGGGGTTCAGGGGGTCAGGGCGCATCCGTTTGCTCCATAGTGCTCAAATGAATTTTGATGCAATATAAAACAATGCGCAAGACCTGATTCACGGGTCCTGCTGAGCGCGCGTCAGGACCGACGCCTGCTCCAGATGTCGACGGATAAGTGCGGCGGCCACTTCGCGCTGATCGAGCTCCAGCCGGTCCAGGATTTCCAGGTGTTCGAGGCAGGAAACACGCACGCGGTCCTGGCCGTAGGCCCAGTCGTAGTTCGAGAAACGGCGCATGCGGCTCTGCTGCCGGATGGCATTCAGGATGAAGCGGTTGCCGGAGGCCTGGGCCAGGCCTTCATGGAAGGCGGCATTCATCTCGAACAGGGCAATGCTGGACGTCTCGCTCCATGGCGCCTCCAGGAAGGTCTTGTGCTGCCGACGCATTTCCTCGACCCAGCCCGCGTCGAGCCGGAAGCCGGCGGCGATGACGCAGGCCGGTTCGATCAGCAGGCGGAACTCGTAGCTTTCCCGGCGGGCCTCTCCGTCCAGGATGGGAAGAAAGGCCCAGCCGTGGCCCGGTTTGCGCTCGGCCATGCCGATTTCCGACAGCTGGCCGAGCACGCGCAGCAGCAGCGGCCTGCTCACGCCGTACCGGCGCATCAGGTCGGCTTCTGAGACCTCGGCCGGCAGGCGTCCACCATGGCGGTCACCGGCGATGCGCAGACAAAGCTGGTCGATCTCGTTCGGCGGGGTGGCGGAGGGTGCGTCGAGTTCGGGCAGCGTGCGCACACTGAAGCCGCGCCGGGGCTCGTTGTCGAGCACGCCCCTGCGCGCAAGCTCCTCGAGCACGGCGCGCACCGGGGTGCGCGAAACCTGCAGGTGGCTGGCCAGCGCCATTTCGGTCAGGCGGTCGCCCACGCGCAGTCCGGAGGTGCGGATGTACTCCAGCGTGCGAGGCAGCAGATCGCGCTGAAGGCGCGAGGGGCCAGCGGAATCGGCAACGATTTCTTGCATATCCTTATGCTGCATCATATAGTCTCAAAAAACAATCCAGTCTTCGCTGACTACCCGGAACCGCACCATGTCCGATCGGCCCCTTGCCCGCTCTGCCTCCTCATCGCCTGCCCATCGATCGGAGGCGGCCCCGTCGGAGGCGCTTCACAGGCTCGATGCTGCCACCATGGCAGCCCGGGTGGCCAAACGGGAGCTGACCGCTGCGGCGCTGGTGGAGGCCGCGTTGGCGCGCATCGAAGAGGTAAATCCGGCGGTGAACGCCGTGGTCCGGCGGATGGACGACGAGGCGCGACGGGCGGCCGAACTCGCCGACCGCGCAGCGGCCGACGGGCAGCCATTGGGGGCCCTGCATGGGGTGCCGGTGACGGTGAAGATCAACATCGATCAGCGGGGGCATCCCACCGACAACGGCACGGCGCTCTATCAGGACCTGGTCGCTGCCGCCGACAACCCCGTGGTTGCCAACCTGCGCGCAGCGGGGGCCATTGTCGTGGGCCGCACCAATGCGCCGGTGTACTCGATGCGCTGGTTCACCGACAACACACTGCATGGCGCCACCTACAACCCCTGGCACCGCGAATACACGGTGGGCGGCTCCTCGGGTGGCGCCGCGGCGTCCGTGTCGAGCGGCATGGTTCCCATCGCCCATGGCAACGACATCGGCGGCTCGGTGCGCTACCCCGCCTTCTGCAATGGCCTGGTGGGCCTGCGGCCCTCGTACGGGCGCGTGCCTTCGTTCAACGCCACGGCCAAGGGAGCGGGTTCGGTGGCATCTCAACTGATGGCGGTGCAGGGGCCCATCGCGCGGACCGTGCGGGACGTGGAGCTGGCATTCGCCGCGATGGCGGTGCCGCATATCGACGATCCCCGCACAGGCACGATGCCTGCGCCGCTCCAGCCCGCACCACGCCGGGCCGCGGTGCTCGCGCGCAGCGCCTGGCCCGACTGCCATCCCACCGCGGCTCGCGCGGTGGAACAGGCGGCGCAGGCGCTGGCCGCCGCCGGCTGGGACGTGGTGGAGGCGGTGCCGCCCGGCCTGGACGAGCTCCACCGGATGTGGGCGGCCATCACCATCCCGGACCTCATGGGTGCACTGGAGCCCGTGCTTCCCGCGGCGGGCGATCCGAACATCGTGACGGCGGTCGCGTACTGGCGCCAGGCGCTCGGAGAGTTCACGGCCGCCGATGGGCTTGCCGCGGTCGCTCGACGGCATGGCTTGCTGCGGCAATGGCAGCGCCTTCTGGCCGAATGGCCGGTGATCGTGATGCCGACTTCGCTGCAGCCGCCCTTTGCCCGACTGGCGGATGTGGAGTCGCCCGCCATGGCGGCACAGGTCATGCGTGCACAAGCTCCGCTGCTGGCGATCTCGGTGCTGGGCCTGCCCGCGCTGTCGGTGCCCACCGGCCTGGCGGGTGTCGATACCGTGCACGGCCGCATCGACCTGCCCACCGGTGTGCAGCTGGTGGCCGCCCCGGGGCGAGAAGACCTGTGCTTTGCCGCCGGCTTCGTGGTCGAAGCGGCCATGCCGCGGCTGTGCCCCATCGATCCGCGCTGACCTGCCCCAGAGAGGCCTTGCACCATGCACAAGCGAACCGGCCACGGCGCCCAGCTGTCCTACTACGACATCGGCCGCACGGCCGTCCAGGTCTGCGCCGCCGACCTGCGCTTCTCGTACTGCGCCTACGTGCCCGAAAGCTATGACGAGCGCGGCACGGAGCGCCTTCGCCTGCTGGTGGTGGTGCATGGCACCCGCCGCGACAACGGCGCCTGCAGGGACGACTTCATCGACCTGGCCGAACGCCACCGGCTCCTGGTGCTGGCGCCGCTTTTTCCTGCCGGCATCACCTCGCCGCGCGAGTTGTCGAGCTACAAGCGGCTGCGCGGCGCGAACGGTGAAGGGCCTGCGTACGACCTGGTCCTGCTGTCGATGATCGAGGAGGTGTCCCGCATCTACCGGCTCGACGCGCAGCGCTTCCACCTCTTCGGCTTTTCGGGCGGCGGGCACTTTGCCCATCGCTTTCTCTATGCCCATCCGCAGCGGCTGGCGGCGGTGTCCATCGGTGCGCCGGGCATCGTGACGCTTCTGGATGCGCAGACGCCCTGGCTGGCGGGCGTGGGCGACTTCGAGCGAATCTTCGGCAGACCCCTCGATCTGGACGCCATCCGCAAAGTCGCGGTCCATATGGTCGTCGGCGGCGAGGACACCGACACCTGGGAGATCGCGCTCTCGCCGCGCCACCCGTGGTGGCAGCCGGCGTTCGAGACGCACGGCCACAACCGACTCGAACGCATGGTGGCTCTGAAGACGAGTCTGCAGATGCATGGCGTCGAGGTCCGCCACGACATCGTGGCCGGTGCGGATCACCAGCAGAAGCCATTGCTGCCGTCGGTGAAGGCCTTCTTCGCCAGCTGTCTCGGATCGCCCCCGTCGGCCGGATGACTGTCCGGCTGACGCCTCCTGTCGCTCTCTTCCACAGGTGCATCGCCTGTGCCCACCCCCACCCCACCATAGGAACACGGACACCATGAAATCACCCATCTCGATCGGGCTTCGCTGCGTGCTGCTCGCCGCCAGCGTGGGGGCCGCGCTCGCGCCCGCTGCGGGCCGGGCGGCGGATGCCCCGAAGCGGGGCGGTACCTTGGTCATCGCCGTCAATGCCGATCCGCGCAGTCTGGAGCCCGGTATCAATCGCGACTCCAATTCGGACATCGTGGTGAATCACCTCTTCGAAGGTCTGGTCGGCTATCGGACCGATCTGAGCGTGGGGCCGGCGCTGGCCAACAGCTGGTCGATCTCGCCCGACGGCCTGAGCTACACCTTCAAGCTGCGCGAAGGCGTGAGCTTCCACAACGGCGAGAAGCTGAGCTCGGCGGCCGTGAAGTGGAGCTGGGAGCGCAAGATGTCCCAGGCGAACTGGCTGTGCGCCCGCTTCTTCAATGGCCAGGCGGGCCTCAAGGTCGAGGCGGTCGAGACCCCCGATCCATCGACCGTCGTCTTCAGACTGGCGAAGCCTTCCGGGCTGTTCCTCACGCAACTGGCCAATGTGCAGTGCGGCGTGCTGGTTGCCAGCCCGGCGAGTGCGGGTGCCGATGGCAGCTGGACGCCGATCGGGACCGGGCCATTCAAGATGGGCACGTGGAAGCGCGGCGATGCCTTGAGCCTGAGCCGTTATGAAGGCTATGTTCCCTCCAAGGAGCCGGCCAGCGGCTATTCGGGGGCACGCATCGCCTATGTGGATGCCGTGCGCTTCCAGGTGATCCCCGATGCCGATGCGGCTTCGGCAGCGGTGAAGACCGGTGCCGTGGACATCATTCCCGATCTCGACTCGAGCAAGATGGCGGAACTCAAGGCCGCTGGTGTCAAGGTGATGACGGCGCCTGGCCTGACCTGGTCGGCGCTGCTGATCCAGACCGACGACCCGCTGCTGAAGAACCAGAGCCTTCGGCAGGCCATTGCCCATGGCATCGACCTGGCGCAGCTCACGGCGGTGCGCAGCAACGGCCTGGCGAAGCCCAATCCTTCGGGCGTGGCGGAAAGCATGCGGGCCTTCTCGCCGGAATTCCTCGAATGGCCCAAGTACGACCCCGCCGCCGCCGCGGCATTGATCCGCAAGGCGGGCTACAAGGGCGAGGTGATCAAGCTGCAGACCAACAAGCGCACGGTGGGCATGTACGACAGCGCCGTGATGATCCAGGCGATGCTCAGCGCCGTCGGGCTCAATGTGCAGCTCGAGGTGCTGGACTGGTCTGCGCAGCTCGACAACTACGTCAACGGCCGCTTCCAGCTGTCCTCCTTTGCGTTCTCGCCGCGTTTCGATCCGAGTCTGATGTATGCGGCGTTCGTTGCGGACAAGGCCACGGCCAAGTGGGCGCAGTGGGGCAGCCAGAGCGCGCGCGAGCTGCTGGAGGAGAGCTCATCGATCACCGACCAGGATGCCCGGGCTGCCATCTTTCGACGCATGCATGCGCAGATGCGCGTCGAGGTGCCGATCATCGGCCTGTTCTACGCACCGACGGTCGAAGCGGTGGGGCGGTCCGTTCGCGGTTATCAGCCATGGGCTTCTGGCCGCCCGCTGGCCTGGGGGGCGTGGAAGGAATAAGGGCGCCGGTTGCTCGCCGGGCCCGCCGCTTACGAAAGGGGCTGCCGGCGATGTCCGCCTCGCTGCGGACGCGAAGGACGCCGTTCGGGGATCAAGGCGCTGGTGGTGCGTCCCGATCGGTGTCCTCAGCTCAATGACCAGGCGCGCTTGATCGCGCCCCATGCTGACATCAGGACCGGCTCGCTCAATCGCCGACGCAGTGCAACCACGCGAAGCGTGCAGGGCAACTGCACCTGCCGTGCAAGCGTCAGGCCATGCGCATGGCTTTCGCGGATGGCGATGGAGTCGCGCACCAGGCTGAGGCCCACACCTGACTTCAGCAGGTCCAGCATCGACGCCTCCTGGTCGACCATCGCCACCCAGAGTGGCGTGAGGCCCAGCGGCCCCAGAACGCCTTGCAGCAGCCGATGGTGGACCGACTGCTTCGGCGTTGCGAGCCAGGGCAGCGCGGCGAGCGCACGCCAGTCCCGATTGGCGACGTCCCAGCCCGCCGGTGCGACCACGCGATAGGCGAAGCGCGTGAGGGCCAGTGACGCGACCGGGCCCGGCCGACCTGCCGCTTCGTGCGCGTCCTCGTCATCGGTCGACAGGTAGAAGCCCATGTCCAGCTCGCGGCTGCGAACCTGGGCGCGTACGTTGCCGCTCATCGCCTGACGGAGTTCGGTCTCCACGTGCGGCGCCGCTTCCACGAGTTCGCGCAGGAAGACGCCCAGTCGCGTGAACTCCGGATCCAGGATGGTGCCGATTCGCAGCCGTCCGCGGACGACGGCACGCAGGCCGAGGGCCGCCTGTTGCAGGTCGCTCGCGGCCATCAACACCTTCTCCGCCCGGGGCAGCAGCGCCGCGCCTTCGGCCGTGAGCGTGACACCGCGCGCGGCCCGCACGAACAGTTCGACGCCGGCCTCCTCGGCCAGCCGTTTCAGCTGAAGGCTCACGGCGGGCTGGGTGAGATGCAGCAGCGCTGCCGCACGCGACACATTGCCTTCGCGGGCGGTATAGACGAATGCGCGAAGCAGCTGCGGGTCCTGGAAGGCTTGCCTCATATACGTGGAATTTATATCAGCGCCGCGAGTACTCATTGGACGTCCGGGGCGACGCCAGGCTCCAATCCGCAATGTCTCGGTCGCACCGACCCCCTGGCGACCCATCCCCTGCAGCACCATCCCGATCCCTTCGTCGACATGCCTTCGTCCACCGCAGCCGCTTCGCCGTTCCGAGGTACCGCGTCCAACACCACCTTCGACTACATCGTCATCGGCGCCGGCACCGCCGGCGCATTGATGGCCAACCGCCTGAGCGCCGACCGCGGCAAGCGCGTGCTGCTGCTGGAGGCCGGCCGCAAGGACGACTACCACTGGATCCACATCCCGGTGGGCTACCTCTATTGCATCGGCAACCCCCGCACCGACTGGCTCTACCAGACCGAGCCCGACGCCGGCCTCAACGGCCGCGTGCTGCGCTATCCGCGCGGCAAGACGCTGGGCGGCTGCTCCAGCATCAACGGCATGATCTACATGCGCGGCCAGGCCCGCGACTACGACGGCTGGGCCCAGATCACCGGCGACGACGCCTGGCGTTGGGACAGCGTCCTGCCCGCCTTCAAGCGCCACGAGGACCACTACCTCGGCGACGCCGGCCAGCCCGGCGCGGATGACCCCGAGTTCGCCCGCTTCCACGGCCACGGCGGCGAATGGCGGGTGGAGAAGCAGCGCCTGCGCTGGGACATCCTCGACGCCTTCGCGCAGGCCGCGCAGGAGGCTGGCATCCCGCACTCCACCGACTTCAACCGCGGCAGCAACGAAGGCGTGGGCTACTTCCAGGTCAACCAGAAGGCCGGCTGGCGCTGGAACACGGCCAAGGCCTTCCTGCGACCGACCTGCTTCGGGCGGCCCAACTTCGAGCTGTGGACCGGCGCCCAGGTGGCCCGCCTGCTGATCGAGCCCACGCCCGAAGGCGGCCGGCGCTGCACCGGCGCACGGGTGTGGAACGGCCGCGAGATGGTGGAGGTGCACGCCACGCGCGAGGTGATCCTGTGCGCAGGCGCCATCGGCTCGCCACAGATCCTGCAGCTGTCGGGCATCGGCCCGGCCGAGCTGCTGCGCGCGCAGGGCATCGAGGTGCAGGCGGACCTGCCCGGCGTCGGCGCCAACCTGCAGGACCACCTGCAGATCCGCGCCGTGTTCAAGATCAACGGCGCGCCGACGCTGAACGTGCTCGCTTCCAGCCTGGTGGGCAAGGCGCGAATCGGCCTCGAATACGTGCTGCGCCGCAGCGGCCCCATGAGCATGGCGCCCTCGCAGCTGGGCGCCTTCACCCGCAGCACGCCCGACCGGCCCTGGCCCAACATCCAGTACCACGTGCAGCCGCTGTCGCTGGACGCCTTCGGCGATCCGCTGCACAGCTTTCCGGCCTTCACGGCCAGCGTGTGCAACCTCAACCCGACCAGCCGCGGCACGGTGCGGCTGAAGACGCCGCGCTTCGAGGATGCGCCGGCCATCGCGCCCAATTACCTCTCCACCGACGAGGACCGCCAGGTGGCGGCCGACTCGCTGCGCGTGACGCGCCGCATCGCGGCACAGCCGGCGCTGGCCCGCTACCAGCCGCAGGAATGGAAGCCGGGCACGCAGTACGAGAGCGACGAAGACCTGGCCCGCCTGGCCGGCGACATCGCGACGACCATCTTCCACCCGGTGGGCACCGCGCGCATGGGCGCGAACGGGGATGCGCAGGCCGTGCTGGATTCACGGCTGCGCGTGCGGGATGGCCGGGGCGGCCTCATTGCGGGCCTGCGGGTGGTCGACGCGAGCGCGATGCCCACCATCACCAGCGGCAACACCAACAGCCCGACGCTGATGATCGCGGAGAAGGCGGCGGGCTGGGTGCGGGCGGATGCCGGTGGTTGAAGCGGCTGCGCATGGTGGTTCGCCGCTTTCTGTGTCGCAGAGTCGTGCGGGTAATCCCGTACGCTGATAGAGTGTTGCCAATCGCGGCGCGGCATGCCCCGCCGCAACCATCAACCCCGGAGCAGGGAAGCTCCCAACGACTCGCAGGCAGTCGTTGGGAGCTTTTTTTTTGGAGATTGGCAAGCGTGAGCACATCCCAGGCGCGAACATGGCAGGTCGGAGTTCTGTTCTCCACCACAGGCGTGACGGCTGCCGTCGAGCGGACGCAGCAGGCGGCCACCTTGCTGGCCATCGAGGAAATCAACCAGGCCGGCGGCGTCCTTGGACGACCGATCGAGCCGGTTGTGCGCGACCCCGAGTCGCGCCCCAAGCGCTACGAGGAACTGGCCCGGGAAATGTGCGATGACCAGGGCGTGCGCGTGATTTTCGGCTGCCACATGTCCAGCACCCGCAAGGCCGTCCTGCCGGTGGTGGAGGCCCACCGCGCATTGCTGTTCTACCCCACGCTCTACGAGGGTTTCGAATACTCCCCGCACTGTGTGTACACGGGTGCGGCGCCCAACCAGAACTCGGTGCAGCTCGTGCGGTACCTTTCACGGAACTTTGGCAAGCGCCTGTTCCTCATCGGCTCCGACTACGTGTATCCCTACGAATCGAACCGCATCGTCGGCGACCTCTTCCGGCAGTCGGGCGGGCAACTGATCGACGAGATGTATGTGCCACTGCGCGTGGCGGACATCGACATGGCGAAGGTCATACGGCGCGTCAAGGCTGCACGGCCGGACGTCATCTATTCGACTGTGGTGGGCGACGGCATCGCGCGCTTCTATCAGGCCTATCGCGAGGCAGGATTCGACCAGCGCACCCATCCCATCGCCAGCCAGTCGACGCAGGAGGCCGAGATTGCCCAGATGCCGGTCGAGGTGGCCGAGGGCAGCATCACGGCTGCACCGTATTTCTCGACCATCGACACCCCGGCCAACCATGAGTTCGTGCGTGCCTACCGCGCGCGCTTCGGCGCCGAGCTGCCGATCACGGCCTGTGCCGAAGCCGCCTATTTCCAGGTGAAGCTCTATGCGCAGACGCTGGCCCGCGCCGGAGACGACAGGCTGGATTCGCTGCTGCTCCACCTGCACGAGCATGAATTCGATGCGCCACAGGGCCGTGTGCGGATCGACAAGGAGAACCACCACACCTACCTCTGGCCACGTGTGGCGCGCATCGATGCCCAGGGCATGTTCCGGGTCGTCGACGACCCTGGCATCCGGGTCAAGCCCGATCCTTATATGTACGAGAGCCGCTTCGATCCGCTCTACGAGCGGACGGCCTGAGGAGACTGATCGCATGGCCATATCGCTGCTGCGCGAGCTGCCCGAACTCAAGGTGGTCGTCGTCCATCCGCCCGACAGCGAGGGCGACGCACTCGTGGCCCACTTGCGGCGCGTGGGCTGCATGGTCAGCGTGGCATGGCCGGTCCCGGCCGTGCTCGCCGCCAACACCGACGTGCTCTTCCTGTTGACCGAAGGCGAGAGCCGGCACGCCATCGAAGTCCTGCTCAAGTCGCTGCCGAAGCCGGGCCCCACGGTGATCGCGGTGCTCAACTACGAGGACCCGACGACGCTGCAATTGGTGCTGGAAAGCGGCGCCTGCGCCGTGGTCCAGAAGCCCATCAAGCCCTTCGGCCTGCTGGCCAGCCTCATCGCCGCGCGCAGCATGTGGGCCGAGCGCCAGGCCCTGCTCAAGGAGAACCGGAAGCTGCGGCGCAAGATCGCCAGCGACCAGGCGATGAGCCGCGCCAAGACGATCCTCATGGCGTCGCGCAACATCAGCGAGGAGGAAGCCTACGAAGCCATCCGTGGGCAGGCCATGTCCAAGCGACTGTCCATGGAGCAGGTGGCTACATCGATCATCAACATGGAAAGTTTGTTGCACGTCGCAAAGTGACCGTATAAGATCGTTGCACCTTGCAGGCAGACCTTTCTGCCGCATGGTGGCCTCACCCCCCTTGAGCAATCAGGCCTGGTGAGGTCGATCCAGGCGACGATGTCCGTCCCCCTGGAACTTGGCAAGGAAGCCCACACTGCAGCAAGCGCTGCGCTGTGGGTTTTTTTTCGCCCGCCCTCGACAGTGCCGTCGACTGGTTTGCTTGACTCAGGTTCATCAACTTCTGGCGTTCGTCAGAGCACGACGCCGCACGTCTTGAGGGTTCAGCCATGTTGACCATTTCCCGCCGCCGCCTGCTCGCCGCTTCGGCAGCATCCACCGCTGCCGCCGCAGTGACCGCCCCTGCCTGGATCCGTCCGGCCTTCGCCGCGGACACCATCAAGGTGGGCGCGCTCTATTCCCAGACGGGTGGCCTGTCCATCGTCGAGAAGATGCTGGCCAACGCCGTGCGGCTGGCCGTCTCCGAGATCAACGCCACCGGTGGCGTCATGGGCCGTCCGGTCGAGGTCGTCTTGGAGGACGGTGCGTCCGACCCCAAGACCTTCAACGAGAAGGCCTCCAAGCTGGTGACGCGCGACCGCATCGAGACGGTGTTCGGCTGCCACACCTCGGCCAGCCGCAAGGCGGTGCTGCCAGTCTTCGAGCGGCGCAATGCCATGCTGTTCTACCAGACCCACTACGAAGGCTTCGAATGCTCGAAGAACGTGGTCTACAGCGGCGCGGTCGCCAATCAGCAGCTGGGCAACTACATCCCCTGGATCGTGCAGAAGCTGGGCAAGAAGAAGTTCTTCATCGTCGGCTCCAACTACGTCTATCCGCGGGAGATGGCGAAGGTCAGCAAGAAGCTGATCGAGCAGGCCGGCGCGACCTGGGTCGCCGATGAGTACCTCGAGCTTGGCCATTCCGAGTGGGCCAGCATGGTCCGCAAGATCAAGGAATCGGGTGCCGACGTGGTGCTGTCGAACGTGGTCGGCGACTCGCTCGTGGCCTTCTACCGCGAGTACAAGAATCAGGGCATGTCGCAGGCCGTCGTGCCGATCTGCGCCACCGTCACCAGCGAGATCGAGATTGCAGCCATGGGCCCCGAATATGCGGCCGGCAGCTACACCTCGGTGCCGTACTTCATGTCCATCGACACGCCCGCCAACAAGTCCTTCATCGAGCGCTACCGCAAGTTCGTGAATGACCCGAAGGCCGTCACGTACCACTCGCTGGAGGCGGCCTACTTCCAGGTCTTCCTGTGGAAGCAGGCGGTGGAGGCGGGCAAGTCCACCAGCGCGGATTCGATCCGTGCCCGCATCGGCGGCCAGAGCTTCGATGCACCCGGCGGCAAGGTCCGGATCGACCCCGACAGCCTGCATGCCTGGGTCACGCCGCGCATCGGCCAGTGGCAGGCCGACGGCCAGAGCAAGGTGGTCGACGCTGCGCCGGGGCCGGTGCGTCCGCTACCGTACTTCGCCTATGGCGAGACCAATGACAACCTGATGTGCACGCCCAAGGGCGCGGCCCAGGTCAAGGCCTGACCCCATTGCCGCCACCGCCCGCGCACGGGGTGCGGGCGGCGCGGCATCGTCCTTCGGAACTCGCGAGATGCTCGACGTCCTCCTGATCGGCCTGAGCGTGGGCTCGATCCTTCTACTGGCCGCCCTGGGCCTGGTCATCATCTACGGCGCCATGGGCGTGGTGAACATGGCCCATGGGGAAATGGTCATGATCGGCGCGTACTGTGCCGTGCTGGCGCAGATCTGGCTCGGCTGGAGCCTGTACGCCGCGATCCCGCTGGCCTTCGTGGCGGCGGGTCTGCTGGGCTTCCTGATCGAACGCTGCGTGGTGCGCCGCCTCTACGGGCGGCTGGGCGACACGCTGCTGGCGACCTGGGGCGTGGCCATCCTGGTGCAGCAGGCGGTCCGGCTGGAGGGCGGCCTTGCCTTCTTCGGCATCCACATCCAGGGCCTGGGCCCGGGGCTGCAGAACATGCCCGTGCCGGCGGAACTGCAGGGCGCCATCGAGCTGGGCGGCGTGTCGATCAACGCCTACCGCGCCTTCATCGTGGCCTGCACCGTGGTCCTGACCCTCGCCACCTGGCTGCTGATGTACCGCACGCGCATCGGCATGCAGGTGCGCGCCATCATCCGCAATCCGCGCATGGCGGCTGCCTGTGGCATCGACGTGGAGCGCGTCAACGCCTGGACCTTCGCCTTCGGCGCGGGGCTGGCCGGCATCACCGGCGTGCTGGTGGCTGGCTTCAAGACGGTGTCGCCCGACATGGGGACGTCCCTGGTGGTCGACAGCTTCCTGGTCGTCGTGGCCGGCGGTGTCGGCAGCCTGCTCGGCGCCGTGCTGATGTCGCTGGGCTTGGGCGAGATCAACGGCGTCGTGGCCGCCCTGTCCAACGACATCGTCGCGCGGGCTGCCATGTTCGGCCTGGTGATCGTGCTCATCATCGCGCGCCCCAACGGGCTGTTCTCGTTCAAGGGCCGCTGATCCATGCATTCGACACTCGATCGGCGCGCGACCTTCGCCGCCTATGCCGTCTTCGTGCTGTGCGTGCTCGCGGCACCGCTGCTGCTGGATGGTTTCTGGCTCAACCGTCTCGCCAAGTACCTGGTCTACGGCATGCTCGGCATCGCCATCGCCATGTGCTGGGGCTATGCCGGCATCCTCAACCTCGGGCAGGGGCTGTTCTTCGGCCTCGGTGCCTACATGCTGGCCATGTCACTCAAGATGGCCAGCCCCGCCAGCCTCCAGCACGGGGGCAACGGGCCGGTGCCGGACTTCATGCTGTCCAACGCCGAGCCCGGCGCTGCCATCGACCTGTGCTGCATCAACCCGATGGCCTTCCTGTGGTCACCGTTCAGATACCAGTCCTTCGGGCTGTTGATGGGGCTGGTGCTGCCGGTCATCGTGGCCTTCCTGCTCGGGTTGGTCATGTTCCGCAAACGCATCGCGGGCGTTTTCGTGTCGATCATCACGCTGGCGCTCGTGCTGCTGGTGCGGCTGCTGCTGGTCGATGCCCAGCCGCTGACGAACGGCTTCAACGGCCTGTCGGACCTGGCCTGGCTGAAGTTCGGCGGCTTCGAGTTCGACCCCTACAGCCCGGCCACCTACTACCTGGTCGCGTTCGCGCTGCTCGCGGTGCTGATTGGCGCCCGGTTGCTGCTGGCCACCCGTGCCGGCTTGATCCTGCGCGCCACGGCCGCCGATCCGCAGCGCGCGCGCTACCTGGGCTTCGACGTGGCGCACTACCAGGTGTTCTTCTTCAGCCTGTCGGCCGGCATCGCGGCCCTGGCCGGGATGTTGTACGTGGTCGTGGCCGAATTCGCGTCGCCCACCTTCATGGACCTGGCCTTCTCCATCACCATGGTTGTCTGGGCGGCGGTGGGTGGCCGCGGTTCGCTGCTGGGGGCCTGCCTCGGCGCCATCCTGATCAACATGCTGGAGTCGACGGCGAGCGAGACCCAGTCGCTGGTGGAGGCCTGGCGCGTCATCGTCGGGCTGGCCTTCGTGCTGGTGGTGCTGTATTTGCCGATGGGCTTCGGCGGCTGGGCCCACGACCTGTTGGCGCGCTGGAACGCGCCGGCGCGGCCCAAGGCGGGAGGCCCGGCATGACGGCGACCCCCGCACTCGAACTCCGATCGCTGGGCGTGAGCTTCGGTGGCTTCAAGGCCGTCGACGGTGTTTCGCTGCAGGTGGCCGAAGGCGAACTGCGCGTGCTGCTGGGCGCCAATGGCGCCGGCAAGACCACGCTGATGGACCTGATCTCCGGCAAGACGCGCAGCTCGCAAGGGCAGGTGCTGCTGTACGGCACTGACATCACCAACCGCCCTGAGTACCGCGTGGCGCGCGCCGGCATCGGACGCAAGTTCCAGATCCCGAGCGTGTTCCGTGAACTCACGGTGCGCCAGAACCTCGGCGTGGCCGCGACGCGCGAGCCCTCGATCCTGCGCAACCTGCGCTGGGGCTTCGGCCGCGCGGCCGAGTCGGGCATCGACGAGATCCTGGCGCTGACCGGGCTGGAGGCGCTGCAGCAACGGCAGGCCGCGGACCTGAGCCACGGCCAGACGCAATGGCTCGAGCTGGGCCTGCTCATCGCGCAGAAGCCCAAGGTGATCCTGCTCGACGAGCCGACGGCGGGCATGACCCATGCCGAGACCAGCCGGACGGCCCAGATCCTCAATGCCCTGCGCGGCCGCCAGACGATCCTGGTGGTCGAGCACGACATGGCCTTCGTGCGCGACATCGCCGAGAAGATCACCGTCCTGCACCTGGGCAAGGTGCTGGCCGAAGGCAGCGTCGCGCAGATCGAACGCGACCCCCGGGTCCGCCAGGCCTATCTCGGCTCCCACGGAATCGCCGCATCATGCTGAAGCTCACCGCCGTCAACAGCTACTACGGCCGCAGCCACGCGCTGCAGGACGTCAGCCTGGACATCCCGGCCGGCCAGGTCACCGCCATACTCGGGCGCAACGGCATGGGCAAGACCACGCTGCTGCGCACGCTCATGGGCAGCATGGTGCGCTCCACCGGCGCCATCGAACTCGAAGGCCGCGCCATCGGCGGCCTGGCCACGCATCTGCGTGCGCGCAGCGGCATCGCCTACGTGCCGCAGGGCCGCGAGATCATCGCGGACTTCAGCGTCCGGCAGAACATCCTCATGGGCTGCTTCGCCGGACGCGGGCCGGTGGCCATTCCACCGTTGGCGCTGGAACTCTTTCCCTACCTCGCGGCCAACCTGGACCGGCCCGGCGGCGTGCTCTCCGGCGGCCAGCAGCAGCAGCTCGCCATCGCGCGGGCACTGGCCGCGCATCCGCGCGTGATGCTGCTGGACGAGCCGAACGAAGGCATCCAGCCCTCGGTCGTCGAGGAGATCGAGGCCGCCATCGTCCGGCTCAACCGGGAGTTCGGCATGACGATGGTGCTGGTCGAGCAGAACATCGACTTCGCCCGGCGCGTGGCCAGCCGCTTCGCGATGTTCGAGAAGGGCGCGGTCGTCGAAAGCGGCGCCATCGACCGGCTGACCGACGAGGTGGTGGACAGGCACATGACCTTCTGACCGCACGCCGGCGCGGCTTCGCCCGCGCCGTTCCACGCCCATCCTGCGCCTTGCGCGCAGCCACGCGGTGCCCTTCGGCGCTGTCGTCCTTCCCCCGTGCCGTCCGCGGTGCGGAGCCCTGTCGCAACCTTCACAAAGGAACGCTTCCGTGAGTACCCTCGAATCCGCACAGAATCCGCCGGCCGCAGGCCTCGCCGGCATCGACCTCGGCGCACTGACCGTCGATGCCGTGCAAGCCGGTTTCCGCAGCGGCGCCTTCACCGCCGAAAGCCTGGCGCGCGCCTGCCTCGCGCAGATCGACACCTACAACGCGCACTACAACGCCATCATCTTCCTCAACCCCCTGGCCATCGACGACGCGCGCGCCATCGATGCACGCCGCGAGGCGGGCGAGGCGCTCGGCCCACTGGCTGGCGTGCCGGTCGTGGTCAAGGATCCGATGGACATGGTGGGCTTCCCCACCACGGCGGGCTGGTCGCTGCTGCACAGCAAGACCGGCGGCGTGGACCTGTTCCCGGCCACCGACTCGCCGGTGGTCGCACGCATGCGTGCCGCCGGCGCCGTCATCCTCGGCAAGACCAACGTGCCAGTGCTCAGCCACACGGGCACCCACGCCGACGACAGTTGGGCGGGCCCGACGCTGAATGTGGCCATCGATGGCCGTGTGCCCGGTGGCAGCAGCGCGGGCACGGCCGCGGCCGTCGCCGCCAACATGGTGGTGCTGGGCTTGGCCGAGGAGACGGGCGGCTCGATCCAGAATCCCGCGTCCGCGCAGGACCTGGTCGGCATCAAGCCCACCATCGGCCTGGTGCCCAATGCCGGTGTCATGCCGCTCTCCGGCAACCGCGACGTGGTGGGACCGATCGCGCGCAACGTGCGGGATGCGGCGCTCTGCCTGGATGTGCTGGCCGGCTACAGCGCCGAAGACCCCAAGACGCTGGCCGGCGTGGGCAAGAAGCCCGTCGGCGGCTACACGTCGCTGCTGTCCACCGACGCCCTGCGCGGCGTGCGCCTCGGCCTTTACGGTCCGGGCTGGCGCGACCAGCCGCTGTCGCCCGAGGCCAGTGAGCTCTATGCCCGCGCCGCCGACGAGTTGCGCAGCCTGGGCGCCGTGCTCGTGGAGGACCCTTTCGCCGGCACCGACTTCGCGTCGCTGCGCCAGCCGACCGCGCCGCTGCCGAACTTCGATGCCCGCGGCATGGAGTCGGTGCCCTACGACCTGCACCGGTACCTGCAGCGGCTGGGCCCCGATGCGGCGCTGAAGACCTTCGACGAATTCGCCCGCGCCACGGCGGCCCAGGGCGCGTTCGAGCCGGGCGGCGTGCTGCATTTCATGCACAGCTTGCCGCAGTTCGTGGCCTGCCTGCGCGATCCTTCGGCACCGCCGGACCTGTCGGACTTCATCGCGCTCAAGGCGCGCTACCTTCAGATCGTCGATGAGGTGTTTGCCCGCGAGCGGCTGGACGGGCTGGTGTTTCCGCAGATGCGGGAGGAGTTGCCGCAGGTGCGTACCGGCACGATCCAGGAGACGACGGTGGGCGAGCTCAACATCGCCGGCCTGCCCGCCGTCACGATGCCGGCGGGCTACTACCGGTCGGGTGCGCCGTTCGGGCTGCTGTTCCTGGGTCGGCAGTGGAGCGAGCCGCAGCTGCTTGCGCAGGCCTATGCCTACGAGGTTGGCACGCGCCATCGCCGCTCACCGTCGCTCAAGGCCCAGGCAGCGCGATCCTGAGTGGCGCCGGGCGGCGGTGGGCAGCCTGGCATGCGTCCTAGGCCTGATTGAGAGAACCGATGATCGACCCGTCGGTGAAGCTGCTCTCCTTCATGTCCGTCTTTTCACCGAAAGCGGACTCTACTCAACCTTCAATTGCAACTCCCTGCGGGGGGAGGGTAAGGGGGACCCGCTGTGGGTGCTGGCGCTGGTGGAAGAGCCAGCGGACTCACGGCGGCCCACGCCGCCCGTCCGGCTACATCATCCGCGCATGCAGATTCCCCAGGATCCACAGCGTGCCGCCCACCATCAGCACGATGATCAGCGCGGTGAACAGGATCAGCTGCAGGTCGTCGCGCGTGGAGCGGCCCAGGCCGATGTGCAGGAAGAAGCGGAAGTGCATGGCCACCTGCACCAGCGCGGCTGCGCCGATGACGGCATAGGCGCTCAGGCCGGTGGCCCAGCCGCCGGCCACCAGCGCGAAGGGCAGGGCGGTCAGCAGCACCGAGAGGGCGAAGCCGATGAGGTAGGCGCGCAGCTCGCGGCGCTTCTCCTGCCGGACGTCCTCGCCGTGCGCGAATGCCCGCCCGGCCTGACCGGCGTCGCGCGGGGCGTCCGAATCGGACGGGTGTCCGCTCATGCCAGGCCCCCCAGGTAGACGACCGAGAACAGGAAGATCCACACCACGTCCAGCATGTGCCAGAAAAGGCCCAGCCGCAGCAGGCGCAGCTTGACGGGCCGCTGCACGCCGAACACGCGCACCTGCACCATCATCACGCCGATCCAGAAGCACCCCAGGGCCACGTGCAGGCCATGGGTGCCCACGAGCGCGAAGAAGGACGACAGCCAGCCGCTGTGCTGCGGCACGGCGCCCTCTGCCGCCAGGTGCGCGAACTCGCGCAGCGCCAGGCCCAGGAAGGCCAGCCCGAGCAGCAGCGTGAGCCCCAGCCACAGCTGCAGGCGGCGCACCGGTGCGCCGTACTTCATGGCGATGGAGGCCATGCCGAAGCTCAGGCTCGACAGCAGCAGCAGCGCGGTCTGCGCGCCCACGCTGCGCAGCTCCAGCACGTCGCGCGGGCCGGGGCCGCCGTTCGTCGCGCCGAGCATGGCGGCGTAGGTCGCGAAGAGCAGGGCGAACAGCACCAGGTCGCTCATCAGGAAGATCCAGAAGCCGAAGACCGTCTCTTCCGCCTCGCGATGGGCCGGTGCGTCGGTCTGGCCAAGGTTGATGCCGGGATGCCGGCTGGGGGGCGCGGCGCTCATACGCCGGCCGCCTCGGCCATGCCGCGGTTGGCGGGGCTCGCCTCGGCCTCGCGGCCCGTGCGCGGCAATGCGCGGGCGAAGGCGAGCCAGGCCTGGTCCTGCCGGCGCACCTCGGCGGCGGGGATGCGGTGCAGGGTGTCGGTGGCAAAGCTGCGCGCGACCACGGCACCGGCTGCCACCACCAGGCCCGCCACAGCCAGCCACCACATCCACCAGACCAGGCCGAAGCAGGCCGCCGCCAGCCCCACGCCCATCACCACGCCGGTGCCTGTGTTGCGGGGCATCTCGATGTCTTCGTAATCGCGCGTGAGCGGGTAGGCGGTGTCCGCGGCCTTGGCGGCATGGAAGGCGTCACGGGCGTGCACCACGGGCAGCACCGCGTAGTTGTAGTGCGGCGCCGGACAGGGAATGGACCACTCCAGCGTGCGCGCATTCCAGGGGTCGCCGCCCGGCACGGCCAGCGCGGCGCGCTGGCGGACGGAGACGATCAGCTGCACGCCCAGCGACACCAGCGCCGCCAGCAGGAACACCGCGCCGATGGCCGCGACGATGGTGTAGGGCAGGTACTGGGGCTCGAAGAAGGCCTGGCTGCGGCGCGGCATGCCCATGAGGCCGAGCGGGTACAGCGGCAGGAAGGCCAGGCAGAAGCCCGTCACCCAGCAGCCGCAGGCGATGCGGCCCCAGCCCTCGTGCAGCCGGAAGCCGAAGGCCTTGGGGAACCAGTAGGTGTAGGCAGCCAGCAGGCCGTAGAGCAGGCCGGGGATCAGCATGTTGTGGAAGTGCGCGACCAGGAACACCGAGTTGTGCACCTGGTAGTCGATGGCCGGGTTGGCCAGCAGCACGCCGGTGAGGCCGCCCACGACGAACAGCACCATGAAGGCCAGGGCATAGAGCATGGGCACCGACAGGCGCACCCGGCCGCGGAACATGGTGAGGATCCAGTCGAACACCTTCACGCCGGTGGGAATGCCGATGGCCATGGTGGCGATGCCGAACACGGCGTTGAGCTTGGCGCTCTGGCCCATGGTGAAGAAGTGGTGCACCCACACGGTGAACGAGAGCACGGCGATGCACATGGTGGCCGCGATCAGCGAGTCGTAGCCGTAGAGCACCTTGGACGAGAAGTTGGAGATGACCTGCGAATACACGCCGAAGGCCGGCAGGATGAGGATGTAGACCTCCGGATGCCCGAACAGCCAGAACAGGTTGGCGAAGTTCATCATGTTGCCGCCGGCATCGTTGGTGAAGAAGTGCATGCCGGCGTAGCGGTCCAGCGCCAGCAGCCCGGTGGCCACGGTGAGCGGCGGCATGGCGAAGATCATCAGGATGGCGGTGCACAGCGCCGTCCAGCAGAACAGCGGCATGCGCATCAGCGTCATGCCCGGGCAGCGCCGCTTGTAGACCGTGACCGCCACGTTGATGCCCGTCATGGTGGAGGCGATGGAGCCGAGCGTGACGGCCCAGATCCAGTAGTCCGGCCCCACGCCCGGGTTGAAGGCGGCCTCGGTGTACGGCGGATAGCCGCTCCAGCCGCCGGTGGAGAACTTGCCGAGGACCAGCGACACCATCATCAGCCCGGCGCCGCCCGCCGTGAGCCACAGCGACATCGAATTGAGCAGCGGAAAGGACACGTCCCGCGCGCCCAGCTGCAGCGGCAGCACGAAGTTGATGAGGCCCGTCAGGAAGGGCATGGCCATGAAGAAGACCATGATCGAGCCGTGCGTGGAGAAGAGCTGGGCGAAATGCTCCGGCGGCAGAAAGCCGGGGCTGTCCAGGGCCACCGCCTGCTGCGCCCGCATCAGCGCGCCCTCGATCACGCCGCGCGACAGCATGACCAGCGACAGCACCACGTACATGATGCCGATCTTCTTGTGGTCCAGGCTGGTGAGCCATTCGCGCCAGAGCCAGCCCCAGCGGCCCAGCCAGGTGAGCAGGCCGGCGACGCCCAGGGCACTGAGCACGACGAGCGAGGCCGCGGCCGTGGCGATGGCACTGTAGAAAGGCAGGGCGTCGAAGGACAGGCGTCCCAGCACGACGCCCCACCAGCCGTCATGGATGGGCATGGGCCGCTCCGGTGTGAGGATGGGGAAGGGCCGGCCGCGATTGCGCGACCACGCCGTCGAAGAGGCCCGGCGGAACGGCCGAAAAGACGAGGCCCTGCTCCGGGTCGACGCCGAAGTGCCGTTGAAGGTCGGCGAGCTGGCCGGGCCGGGCCACGCGGGCATAGGCCGCGGCGTCGAGGGGTCGGCGTGCGGCGCGGGCCCGCACGATCCAGCGGGCGAAGTCCGCCGGCGGCATGGCGCGGGCCTGGAACTTCTGCGCCTGGAAGCCGCTGCCGTTGAACTGGGTGTTCTGGCCCAGCAGCACGCCGGGTCGGTCGGCCAGCAGGTTCAGCTCGGTCACCATGCCGGCCATGGCGTAGATCTGGCTGCCCAGCGCGGGAATGGCGAAGGACTGCATCACGGTGCCACTGGTGAGGCGGAAGTGCACCGGCCGCCCCACCGGCAGCGGCAACACGCCGATGGCGGCCACCTGCTCCTGTGGATAGACGAACAGCCACTTGTAGTCGAGGCCGATCACCTCGACCTCCAGCGGCGGCTGGTCCGACGCGATGGGCGCATAGGGGTCGAGCGCGACGGCCTTGCGGACGATGAGCGTCGCCAGGATGACGACCAGCAGCACCGGCACGCCCCACAGCGCGATCTCGATCGGCCACGAGAACTTCCAGTCCGGTTGGTAGGCGGAGCGGCGCGCACTGCGCCGGTAGCGCCAAGCCATGAAGGGCACGAGCAGGATGGCAGGCAGCACCACCACCATCATCCAGCCCGTGACCTCGAAGAAGAGATCGCGCTGCGTGGCGGCCACCGGCCCGTGCGGATGCAGGAAGCCGATGCTGCCGCAGCCCGCCAGCAGCAGCGCCAGGGCAGCCAGCACCGCGCGTCGAAGCGTGGCAGGCACGGCCAGTCGATGGCACCCAGGGCGTAGCCCCGCGCGACCCTCTCGCCGTCGTCGATCAGCGCATCGTCTTCCAGGGGCGGTGGTCACGCGAGGGGCTGCCGGTGGGTGGAAGGTCGGCTCAGCGGCGGCGCAACCCGCCGAGTGCCGGTGCGCGTCAGCCGGTCGGGGTCGCGCGAAAGCAGGGCCGCGTCGTAGCCGGAACGGGCTCGTACGTCGGCCGTCGCCCGGCCCACGCCGGTGTCTGCGCCGGTGATCACTGCAGTCTTCATCGCTGGCGGCATCCTTGTCGTCCATTGTGTTGGGCGGTTTGGGGCCCGACGGCGCGGTCGCGCCGCTGGCCGACGTGCCCCCCGGCGACTGTCTGACCTGAACACGCGCGTCGCGCGCTTGACTGTGGCGCACATTCCACTGGCATGTGGTTCCCGAGTCCATCGCCCGCAACGCTCAGTGCGGATGCGCAGCACGACAGCGCGGTCGGCTGTGTATCCTCGGCTGGGGACGTCCAGGAGCCAGGAAGCGCCATGACCACGAACTACATCGAAACCTTCATCGCCGTGTCTTCCGACTGCACCGCATCCAGAGGCGAAGTGCCATCGAAGGCTGGCTCCATCGCGCAGCTTCAGCACCAGCTCCTGACCGCGCAGCCCTACCACTTCACCAGCGACGACCTGCTGTTCGAAGTCCACGCCATCCGCCACGCCGTTGCCCCGGAAGATCGCGCGCAGGCACGCGCAGCGTTCTTTTCCAAGCCCCAGGCCTGCCTGCGCGCTTCGCCCCTGGTCAAGCAGTTCGGCTGGGGTCTTCACCATGACGCCGAATCGAAGGTCGCTGCCTACGACGTGGCCACCGAGGCCTACCGCGAACTGATCACGCGCAAGAACCTGAAGATCGTGGCCGGAATGCGCAATCACCGGGCCGCCGGGCTTCCTCGCCAGGCGGGACCCTCGGGACGTGAGGGCACGGACTCGTGACCTGCGGGCGATAGCTCCCCGCCACGGCCAGGTTGAATCTTGCGCAGCACGCGCCGACGGCATGTTCGCCTCGGCCGGCTTGTAGGCAAACGTTTCCATGGACGCAGCAATGTCGGGCGGGGCGCATGAACACGCGGCGCCTGCCGGGTCAGGTTCAGAAAGCACCGGCCTGTGTCAGTCGCCCAGTGCATCGATTGACCGGCTGTCCTGGCTCCGGGCGGTCCAGCGAAGTACCGGGCTGGAGCCAGCGTGACACAAAAAAAAGACCTGCGAGCGCAGGTCTTCATGAAGCTTGGAGTACCTCGCCCGGCTTACCAAAGGGAGGTGAGGTGGGGGTCACCCTGCAGCCGGGCAATGAGGCATCAGCTCAAGTGTTTCCCGACAAGGCCGGTCATCTCGAACATCGTGACCTCGTCCTTCCCCATCACAGCCTTGAGCTTGGCGTCGCACAGGATGTTCCGCTTGTTGGCGGGGTTCTGGAGGTTGTTCGCCTTGATGTAGTCCCAGATCAACTTGGTGACTTGCGTGCGCGGCTGCGGCTGCGAGCCGATGATGGCCGCCAGTTCTGCGCTGGGGGTCATGGGACGTGCGAAGCCGCTCTTGGGTTCTGCCATTGGATTCCTTTGTAAAGGTCCAGAGTCTACGAAAGCCTGGCATGCCGACCTTGCGGGCATCGCCTGTGCGGCTGCAACTCGCGCGGCGTACCGGCCGGCTGCCGCTCTGCCAGGTCGCGGCCGACGGCTGCGCACCGCCCAGCCTGCGGCCTGCGACGGGTGAGGGAGGTGCTATCGTTTCCGGCCCTTCCCCATCGCGCCTCCACGACCGACCATGCCTGTCGATGCCTCATCCCGTCCCGCCGCGCCCGCGCCGCGCAAGCGGCCTGTCCGCAAGGCCACCGTGCCTGCGCCGTCGGTGGATGCGGAGACGGAGAACATGGACGCCGAAATGGACGAGGGCGCTGGCGGCGGCGGGGCGCGGATGACGCAGGCCGAGCGCCGCGCACTGGCCGAGCGGCGCATCCTGGACGCGGCGCTGGAGCTGGTCGCACGCCGCGGCTCGGTGCGCATGACGCTGGCCGAAGTGGGAGAGGCCGCCGGCTACAGCCGCGGCCTGCCGGCGCATCGCTTCGGCAGCAAGACGGGGCTGTTGCAGAGAGTGGTGCTCAACATCGGCGCGCGCTTCGAGGCACGGCGCCTCGCGCTGCCGCAGCACCGCCCGGGGCTGGATGCGGTGCGCAGCCTGGTCTCCACCTATTTCGTCCGCGACGACACCCGCTGGATCGAGACCCGCGCCCTGCTGGTGATGATGACCGAGGGCTTCATGGAGGACTCGGAACTCAACCCCTACATCGGCGAATACATCCGCAGCAGCATCTCGCGGCTGGAGCAGCACATCCGCGACGGCATCGCGCTGGGCGAGATCCGCGCCGACATCGATCCGACCACCGCCGCCACGCTGCTGCTGGGTGCCCTGCGCGGCGTGCTGCACCAGCGGCTGGTGCTGGGCGACCTGCGGCTGGACAAGGTGCGGGACCTGGCCCTACAGATGGTCGACAGGACCTTGGCGCCGCATTGACGGCGGCCCGTCGGGCTCAGCCGCCGCGGCCTGCCCGCGCGCGGGCCCAGTCGTCCGGTCCCCAGGCCAGCAGGTCTTCGGCGCCGGAGGTACGCAGGTGCTGGCCGCCGTCGATGGCGATCATCTCGCCGTTGATGTAGGCCGCGCTGTCGCTCACCAGGAAGGCGGCCAGTTCGGCCAGCTCCGGCGGCCGGCCGACGCGGCCAAGCGGGTTGGCGGGATAGGGGGCGGCTGCCTCCGCACCCGGTGCCGCACTGGCAAATGCCCGCCCAGCCGTCGGGTCTAGCGCCTGGCCCGCGCCCGTCGTCGGGAAGGGCCCGGGCGCGATGGCCACGCTGCGGATGCCGTGAAGGCCCCACTCCACGGCCAGGCTGCGTGTCATGGCCAGCAGTGCCGACTTGGCCATGGCCGAGGGCACGGTGAAGGCGCGTCCGGTGCGGGTGGAGGTCGACAGGATGCTCAGCACCACGCCTGGCCGGCCGCTGTCGATCCAGCGTCGGCCTGCCTGCAGCGTGCAATACAGCGCGCCGTGCAGCGTGGGGCCCAGGATGGCGTCGGCCGCGCGGGCACTCAGGCGTTCGGTCTGCGCGATGAAGGTGGCCGCCGCGTTGTTGACCAGCACATCGAGCGGGCCTTGCAGCCAGGCTGCATCGAACATGGCTTCGACGGCGGCAGGATCGCGCACATCGCAGGTCAGTGTCTGCACGCTGGCGTCATGGCGTGCCACGAGGCCGTCGCGTGCGGCCGCCAGCAGCTCGGCCCGGCGGCCGCACAGCACCAGCTGTGCGCCCAGCGCCGCGAAGCGCTCGGCCATGGCGAGCCCGAGGCCGCTGCCGCCGCCGGTGATGAGGATGCGCCGTCCGCGCAGCAGTCCGTCTCGAAGCATGGTGTGGCCCGGGGCCCGCGATGCGGGCGTTGTTGCGAAAGAGAAGGCGCGAGCGAGGCGCGCCGCCGGCTCACCGGCCGCTGAACTTCGGCGGCCGGCGCTCGGACATGGCCTGCACGCCCTCGCGGAAGTCCTCGCTGCGGAAGTGCGCGAACTGCATCTCGCTTTCGCGCGCGACCGCTTCGCGCAGCTGCGGCATCAGTTCGCGCCGCAGCGTGGCGCGGGTGGCCTGCACGGCGATGGGGGCCGAGAGCGCGATCTCGTGGGCCAGGGCCAGGGCCGCGCCGCGCACGGCCTCGGGCGCATCGACCAGCTCGTCGACCAGCCCTAGCGCCTGCGCCCGGGTGCCGTCGATGCGCTGGCCGGTGTAGAAGAGCAGGGCGGCCTGCTGCGGGCCGACCAGCCGCGGCAGCGTGACCGACAGGCCGAAGCCGGGATGGAAGCCCAGCCGGTTGAAGTTGGCGCTGAAGCGCGCCTGCGGACAGCTCACGCGGAAGTCCGCGGCCAGCGCCAGGCCCAGTCCGCCGCCGATGGCCGGCCCGTGCACCGCGGCCACGATGGGCTTGCCGGTGGCGTAGATGCGCAGTGCCTCGGCATAGATCGGGTTGAGCGCGCGCGGGCTGGTGGCCGCGGTGGCATCGGTGTCGCCGCCGAAGTTGGCGCCGGCGCAGAAGGCCGTGCCCTGCGCGGCCAGCACCACGGCGCGGCAGTCGGCATGGGTTTCGAGGTCTTCGAGCGCATCGGCGATGGCGCGGATCAGCGGCACGTCGAAGAAGTTGTGCGGTGGGCGGCGGATCTCGAGGACGGCGACGTGGCCGTCCATGTCGACGCCGAGGTCGGTGTGGCTGCGTGGGGGCATGAAAGTCTCCAGGATATGAAGGGGAGGGCCGGGCGCCGCACGCTGAAGCGCGAGACGCCCTGGGCGCAGCTCACTCGGCCGCGGTCGCGGAGAACTGCCGTTGCGTCATCGCCGGCCAGAAGCCGGCCGCGCGGGCGCGGATGGCCGCGGCGCCCAGTCGCTGCGCCCACCAGGCGTCGGCACCATAGGCGGCGCGCCAGGCCCACAGCCGGCGCGTGGCGAAGTGCAGCGCATGCTCGTGCGTGAAGCCGATGGCGCCCAGCACCTGGTGCGCCGTGGCGGCCACGCGCGTGGCGGCCTCGCCGCAGCGCACCTTGGCCGCGGCCACGCCGAAGTCCACGCGCGCGGCACGCTGTGCATCGCCGAGCCGGAAGTCCAGCCCCGCCGCGCGCACCGCCATGCGGGCCGAGGCCACATCGCCCGCGGCCTGCGCCAGCATCTGCTGAAGTGCCTGGTTCTTGCCGATGGGCCGGCCGAACTGCACGCGGTCGTTGGCGTACTGGATGGCCTCGGCCAGCGCCCATTCCATGGCGCCGACCATCATGGCCGCATGCAGCAGGGCGGCCGTGCTGCGCAGTGGCAGCGCGATGCCGAAGGCTTCGGCCGGCAGCACGGCACGCACCGCGACGCCCGCCAGGCGCAGGCGGTCGGCGGGCAGACCGGCGAGGTCCAGGCCCGGCTCGCAGCTGAGGCCGGCGGCATCCTTCAGGTCCACCACGGCGATGTCGCCCTGCGGCAGTTGCACGAGTGCCCAGGCGGCTTGGCGGCCCCAGGGCACGGCAGGCGCTTCGCCGCTCAAGTGGCGACCGTCCCCCGTCAGTGCCAGCGTCTGGCCCGGCCCGGCGTCGATCAGCGTGCCCGGCCCCGCCAGCGGCGCATGTCCCGCGCAGGCGAGCAGGGCCAGGCCGGCGGCCGTCTCGGCCAGCGGCAGCGGCACGCGGTGGCGGCCCAACTCCTCGAAGATCGGCAGCGCCTGATCGGGCGTGAGGCCGAAGCCCTGATCGCCCGCCGCCAGCGCCGCCGCAAAGCCGGCCTCTTCCACCTGCAGCCACAGCGCCTGCGGAAAGCCGCCGGCCTCTACCTGCGTGTTGAGCGCGGCCGCGGCCGCATCGGCGAACAGGCGCGCGGCGCTGTCCTGGATCATCTGTTGGTCGTCGTTCATCGCAGCCCCATTCCTTTTGCCAGCATGCCCCTCAGGATCTCCCGCGTGCCGCCGCGCAGGGAGAAGGACGGCGTGGCCAGCACCAGGTGCCGCTGCACGCGCGCCAGGTCGCTCTCGGGCGGCATGCGGCCGCCGAAGAGTTCGTGTGCCAGGTCGGGCAGGCCCTGCTCCAGCAGGGCGCCCTGGTCCTTGACGGCCGCCGCGGCCAGGCCCGGGTTCTGGCCCGCGGCCAGCATGCCGGCCACGCCCAGCGACATCTGCCGCAGCGTGGCGTACTGCGCCGCCAGGCGGCCCAGCACCAGCTGGTGGTGCGGGTTCTCGGCATCGGCGGCGTCCAGCATCTCCAGCATGAGCTGCGTGCTGCTCATGTAGCGCTCGGGGCCGGAGCGCTCGAAGGTCAGCTCGGTCGTCACCTGGTGCCAGCCTTCGCCCTCGGCGCCGATCAGGTGGTGCCCGGGCACGGGCACCTCGTCGAAGGTGACCTCGTTGAACTCGTGATCGCCCAGCTGGTTGACGATGGGCCGGATGGTCAGGCCGGGGCTGCGCATGTCCACGAGGAACTGCGACATGCCCGCATGCCGGTCGGCGCTGGCCGGCGCGGTGCGCACGAGGGCGATCATGTAGTGCGCCTTGTGCGCGGCCGAGGTCCACACCTTGCGGCCGCTGATGCGCCACCCGTCGCCATCGCGCACGGCCCGGGTGCGGATGGAGGCCAGGTCCGAGCCCGAATCGGGCTCGCTCATGCCGATGCAGAAATGGCATTCGCCCCGCGCGATGCGTGGCAGCAGCTCGGGCGCCAGCACCTCGGGCGAGTAGCGCATGAGCAGCGGACCGCTCTGGCGGTCGGCCACCCAGTGGGCCGACACGGGGGCGCCGGCGGCCAGCAGCTCTTCGAGCACGACGTAGCGCTCGAGCATCGAGCGCTCGCCGCCGCCGTAGCGCCGCGGCCAGGTCATGCCGATCCAGCCGCGTTGGCCAAGGGCGCGGCTGAACTCGGGGCTGTAGCCCGACCAGTTGCGCGCCCGCTCGTGGGGCGGCAGGTCGCCGAGCGTCTGCGCGAGAAAGTCGCGCACCTCGGCGCGCAGCTGCTCGCAATCGGGCGGCAGTTCGGCCGGACGGATGTCCAGGGCTTGCATGGCTTGTCTCCTTCGAAGGGGCGTGCCGGGCAGGAGCGTCCGGGTCAACACCTAAAGCAACTTGCTTGTTGGTCAACAAATATAAGTGCTAGAGTCCGGCCAAGCAAGCGAGGTCCCCCTCGGGCCTTCCCGGACTTGCGTGAACCCACAGCTACTCAGACGGAGACAACCCATGACCCTTGAACGTCGCGCCTTCCTGGCCGCGGTGGGCGCCATCGGCGCCAGCGCCGCGCTGCTGGCGGCCAGCCCGGCCGCGCTGGCCCAGCCCGGCTTTCCCACCAAGCCGCTGCGCATCGTGGTGCCCTTCACCGCGGGCAGCGGCTCCGACTCGGACTCGCGCTTCTACGGCGACCTGCTGGGCAAGAAGCTGGGGCAGCCGGTGATCGTGGAGAACCGGCCGGGCGGCAGCGGCCTGGTCGCGGTGCAGTCGGTCAAGTCGGCCCCAGCCGACGGCTACAGCATCCTTTTGGCCAGCAACTCGCCCATGTCGGTCAACCCGGCCGTGATGAAGAACCTGCCCTACGACCCCTTCAAGGACTTCAAGCCGCTGGTGGGCTCGGCCGTCGGCCCGGCCGGCTTCGTGGTGAAGGGCGACTCGCCCGCGCACAGCATCCAGGACGTGGTGGCCGCGGCCAAGCGCGAGAAGCGGCCCGTCGCGGTGGGCAACTACTCGGCCGGTTACCAGCTGGTGGCGGCCTGGCTGGGCACGGCCTCGGGCGCGCAGATCAACCACATCAACTACAAGGGCGGCTCGCAGATGGTCACCGACGTGATCGGCGGCCAGCTGGAGCTGGCCATCGTCGACCCCTCGGCCTTCATCGAGATGCAGAAGGAAGGCCGGGTGCGCATCCTGGCCGTCACCGGCGCCAAGCGCATGAGCACGCTGCCCACGGTGCCCACCATGATCGAGAGCGGCTTCGCCGACTTCGAGACCTATGTGTGGAGCTCCTTCTTCGTGCGCAGCGACACGCCCGCCGACATCACCCAGAAGCTGATCGGCGCGATGGCCGAGGTGATGATCCAGCCCGAGGCGGTGGCCTATCGCCAGCAGCGCGGGGGCGAATTTCTGGACCTCAAGGGCGACGAGATGCGCAAGTTCCAGCAGCGCGAGTACGAGCGCTTCAAGCGCGTGGCCGAAACGGCCGGCCTGGTCCAGCAATGACGATGACCCGGCCGGTGGACGCCTCGGGCGCGCCGGCCCTTTTCCTTTCGATGCCATGAAGCCTTCCGAGCAACCCTCTCCCGCCGCCAGCGGCCCGCTGGCGGGCCTGCGCGTCCTCGACCTCACCGCCGTCGTGCTGGGCCCATTGGCCACGCAGATCCTGGGCGACCAGGGCGCGGACGTGATCAAGGTCGAAAGCCTGGAAGGCGATCTGATGCGCGCCAACGGCGTGTCGCGCCATCGCGGCATGAGCTCGATCTACCTCAGCATCAACCGCAACAAGCGATCGCTGGCGCTGGACCTCAAGCGGCCCGAAGGGGTGGAGGCCCTGTTGCGCCTGGCGGCCACGGCCGACGTGTTCATCCACAACATGCGCGTGCCGGCCATCGAGCGCCTTGGCCTGGGCTACGAGGCACTGCGCCGCGTGCGGCCCGACATCGTGTACTGCGTGGCCACCGGCTACCAGGAAGGCGGCGCCTTCGCCGGCAAGCCGGTGTTCGACGACATCGTGCAGTCGGGCTGCGGCCTCGTGGACCTGAACCTGCGCGACGGCGCCCAGCCGCGCTACATGCCCACGCTGGTGGCCGACAAGGCCGCAGGGCTGATGGTGGCGCAGGCCGTCACCGCCGCGCTGCTGCACCGTGCGCGCAGCGGCCAGGGCCAGTACGTGGAAGTGCCCATGTTCGAGGCCATGACCGCCTTCACCCTGGTCGAGCACCAGGGCGGTCATGCCTTCGAGCCTGCCGCCGCGGAGCCCGGCTATGCGCGTGTGCTCAATGGCGGCCGGCGGCCCCTCGCCGTGCGCGACGGCCATATGACGGTGCTGCCGTACTCGCCCGCGCACTGGCAGGCGCTGTTCGAGCGCACCGGCCAGGCGGCCCTGCTGCAGAAGTACGGCCCCATGGACCGCAGCCAGCTCAATGCCCGCGTGCGCGAGCTGTATGCCGACCTGGCCGCCGTGGTGGCCGACATGGACTGCACCACCTGCCTGGCGCTGTGCGAGGAGCTGGACATTCCAGCCACGCGCATCTATGCGCTCGACGAGCTGCGGGAGCATCCGCAGCTGGCCAGCGTGGGCCTCTTCGAGACCCATGAGCATCCCACCGAAGGCCCCACCGTGCAGGTGCGGCCGCCGGTGCGCTTCGGCAGCACGCCAGCACGCATCGCGCGGCTGGCGCCCGGGCTGGGCGAGCATTCGGCCGAGGTGCTGCGCGAGGCGGGGCTGTCGGACGAGGAGATCGAGGCGCTGGCCGCTGCCGGTGCCGTGAAGCAGGCCGCCTGAGTGCCCTGGGGAGGCGGGGCCCACGTCCGTGGCGCCCCATTGGGCCCGCAGACCTACTGCACTGCTGCTTCGGCGCGCCGCTTCATCTCGGGCGTCAACGCCGTCGTTCGGGACGGCAAGGGTTCGGCGCCACGCGGTCCGCTGCGCTCGATGTCGGCAATGAGCATCTTCATCTCGGCAATCTCCCGCACCTGCGCCTCGATGATCCCGTCGGCCAGCTTGCGAACCCGAGGGTCCGCGATGTGGGCACGGCTGCTGGTCAGCACCGCGATGGAGTGATGCGGAACCATGGCGCGCATGTAGGCCAGATCGTTGACGGTGGCCTGGGACCTGACCAGGCCCAACCCCGCAACGAACAACACTACGGCGATGCCCATGACCGCCAGGTTCATCCGCTTGTTCGGGTACATGCTCCACATGAACCCCATCATCACGGCGGTCATGAGGCCGCCCATGATCAGCGCCATGAACACCCGGGTCCAGCTGAACAGCACGTGGTCGAGCTGATAGGTGTTGAGATACATCGCGCCCCAGCCCAGGACGGTCGATGTGGCGACCATCGCCCAGAAGCGCCCGTAGCGGCTCGACTTCATCGCGTGGCTTGGGTGCTCGGGGCTCGGAGCTTGCTCAGCGGCTCGGCGCTCAGGGATGGGGGGTGTTGGGATATCCATAACGGCCTCCAGAGGGGATGCGACATGGGGACCCAGGGTACGCCGCCCCATCGCCAGCCCTCGTAGTCCCGCTTCCAATGCGAGGACGGGGTGGCGCGGATGAGGGATGGGGCAGGCGCAGCGGCGAAAAGCCCTGAGGCCGCGGTCAGCCCGCGGCCGGCGGGGCTGAGGCGTCCTCGATGTCGATCTCGAAGTTCTCCAGGAAGCGGCTCACCATCATGTAGAAGCCGATCACCAGCGTCAGCTCGGCCACCAGGGCCGGCGACAGTTGCTTGCACAGGGCCTCGAACATCGCATCGGGCGCCTTGACGTGCTCGACCACCTGGTCGACGTAGTCCAGCACCATGCGTTCGGTGGCGTCGAGCGCACCCGTGTCGGCACCCAGCTCCAGGGCCGCCACCTTGTCGTCGGCCAAGCCCACGCTGCGCGCCACGCGCCGGTGCTGGTGCACTTCGTAGCTCGAACCGCACAGCAGGCCCACGCGCAGGATGGCGATCTCGCGCAGGCGCGAGTCCAGCCGGTTCTCGCGCAGGATGGCGCCGCCCAGCGCCAGGAAGCCCTCGGCCACCTTGCCGGCGTGGGGCAGCATGCGGTAGAGGTTGAGCGGTGGACGCGAGCCGATCAGCTGCCGATAGGTGTCGGAGGCTTGGGCGAGGTCGAAGTAGGGAACGCGGGCCATGGGGTGCAGTAGGTCGGGCGCATCGGCGGACAGGCTGCCGACGCAATGGAGAGTAGGAAAGGCGCTCAGCGGCTTTCGGCGCTGGTGCTGGCGATGAGCGACTTGTAGAGCGTGACCTCGTCGACCATCATCTTCTGGATGGCGGGCATGTCGTCGAGCATCGGCTCGGACCCATTCGCCCGCAGGAAGGCCGGATAGTCGGGGCCGTGCAGCACGCGCTGGATGGCGGCCATGAGTTTCTCGGTGACCGGAGCCGGCGTCTCGCTGCGCACCAGGAAGACGTCCCAGCTGTAGTACGAGAAGTCCGG
This sequence comes from Pseudacidovorax sp. NFM-22, assembly GCF_021401245.1. Taxonomy (GTDB): domain Bacteria; phylum Pseudomonadota; class Gammaproteobacteria; order Burkholderiales; family Burkholderiaceae_C; genus Xenophilus. The sequence continues at coordinate 350,273 of NZ_JACBFY010000005.1, read as the reverse complement.
CAGCCCGCTTTCGGCCACGGTGGGCACGTCCGGGTAGTTGGGATGGCGCGTGGTACCCGTCACCGCCAGCGCGCGGATCTTGCCGGCCTTGATCAGCTCCTGCGTGGCCGTGGCGTCGCCATAGCCGATGTCGATGCGGCCGGCCGCCAGGTCGGGCAGCGAGGCCGGGTAGCCCTTGTACGGCACGTTGCGCAGCTTGATGCCGGCCAGATTGGCCAGGCGCTGCGAGGTGAGGTAGTAGCCGTCGGAGTACGTGCCGATGGTCAGCGCCTCGGGCTTGGCCTTGCCCACCTCGATCATCTGGCGGATCGTCGTGAACTTGGAGTCCGGCGGCACCGTCAGGATGGCTGGCGCGCGCAGCATGCCGCCGGCCAGCTTGAAGTCCTTGAACGGGTCGTAGGGCAGGCTCTTGCCGTAGGCGACCGGAATGGTGATGCCCGACGAGCTGCCCACCAGCAGCGTGTAGCCATCGGCCGGCGCCATGCGCACGGCCGAGAAGGCGATGACGCCATTGGCGCCGGGCCGGTTGTCCACCACCACCGGCTGGCCCAGCTCCTTGCCCAGCGCGTCGGCGAAGTTGCGGGTGCTGGTGTCCAGGCCATTGCCGGCGGGGAACATCAGGATGATCTTGAGCGGCCGGTCGGGGAAGGCGCCGCCGCCCTGCGGCTGGCCTTGCGCCCGCACCGGCGCTGCGGCCAGAAGGCCTGCGCCCATGAGCAGGCCCATGACGGCGCCGAGCGCGCGGCGGCGGGGCGTTCGAGGAAGGTGCGTCATCGCGGAGTCCTTTCTTGGGTTCGGTTCACGGGGCAGGGAAGAGGCGCGCGCTCACGGGGCCGAGCGCGCCGTCATGCGGGACAGGGGCGCGTCGTAGCCGGGCTCGAGTTCGATGTCCATGGACTGCAGGAAGCGCCCCACGCACACATAGAAGCTCGCCGTGAGCACCAGCTCCACCACGGCGGCATCGTCGAAGCCGCAGTGCTTGAGCTGCATCAGCGTGGCGTGCGAGGCGGCCGGACCGCGCGTGACCTCGTCGGCCAGTTGCAGCGCGGCGCGCTCGGCTTCGTCGAACAGGTCCGACGTCTGCCAGTGGGCCAGGGCGTCGATCTGTGCCTCGGTCACGCCGGCCTCCAGGGCCATGGGCACATGGTGGGCCCATTCGTAGGCCGTGCCGGAGATCTGCGCGCCGCGCAGGATCAGCAGCTCGCGCAGCGGGCGGGGCGTTTGGGCGTTCTGCCGCAGGGGCCAGGCGAAGTCGAGCCAGCCGCGGAACATGGCCGGTGCCGTGGCGAGCACGCGGTAGAGATGCGGCATCTCGAAGTCCGGGCCGCGGGCCTGGCGCACTTCGTCGAAGAGGGCGGCGGCCTGCGGGTCGGCCGGATGCTGGGGGAGCAGGGGAATGCGGGCCATGTTCAGCCACCCTTGCTCTCGCGCTTGTCGGGAGCCAGTCCGGGCGACGGCGCCTTGCCGGCCGTGGCGCCCGCATCCACCGGCAGGATCACGCCCGTGACCCAGCGGGCCTCGTCGCTCGCCAGGTAGGCCACCGCCTGGCCCACGTCCCAGCCCGAGCCCTCGGTCTGCAGCAGCGAGCGCATGCGCCGCTCCTCGCGCACCTCGGGCGTCATGCGGCCCGCGACCATGGGCGTGTAGACCATGCCGGGCGCCACGCAGTTGACGCGGATGCCTTCGGTGCCGTGGTGCGCGGCCATGGCCCGCGTCATGTTGACCACCGCGCCCTTCGATGTCGGATAGAGCAGCGCAGGCGTGCCGCCCATGAGCCCCGCCACCGAGGCGATGTTGACGATGGCGCCATGGCCCAGCTTGCGCATCTCGGGGATGGCGTAGCGGGCCATCAGCATCATCGAGGTCACGTTGATGCGCAGCGCGCGGTCCCACTCCTCCAGGTCCAGGTCCACGGCGCTGCCGCCGGGGCCGCCGATGCCGACGTTGTTGACCAGGATGTCGACGCGGCCCCAGGCCTCCACGGCTGTGGCGACCGCTTGTCGGCAGGCCTCGGCCTGCGACACGTCGCAGGCCAGCGTGATCGCCTGCCCGCCCTCGGCCGCGATGGTGCGCTCGGTTTCGCGCGCGGCCTCGGGCTCCAGGTCGAGCAGCAGCACGCGGGCGCCGCGGCGCGACAGCAGGATGGCGGCGGCACGGCCGTTGCCCACGTCGGCCGTGCGGGAGCCGGCGCCGGTCACGATGGCAACGCGGCCGTCCAGGCGGCTGCTGGCGGGCTGGGAATGGTCGGCGGCGCCGAAAGGGGTCGGGATGGTGTTCACGCGGGGCCTCGGGGCCGATGGCCCATGGAGTGGATGGCCCCAGCGTAGGTCTGCACGCCGCCGCTTCAGAAGAGCGTTTTCCCCAGGGTGAAACGTTTCACCGCGAGGTGTATTTAGTGCCTTGGCCCCGCCGCGGGCCGCCCGTCAGGTGCGCGGGTTGCGCGCGCGGCGCAGGGGGAGGGTGGGCGCGGGCCCGGTCGATGCACGGGCCACGAAGCGTGCCGGCGCCAGCACCTCGCGCGGCTGCGCGGGCGGCTCACCGCGCATGCGCCGCAGCAGCATGTCGACGCCGGCTTCGGCCGCGACCTCGTGGTCGATGGCGATGCTGGTGATCGCCGGTTGGTGGTGGCGCGCGAAGTCCGGATCGCCCAGGCTCACGATGGAGACGTCGCGCGGCACCTGCAGCCCCAGCGCCTCGATGGCGTTGAGCGCATCGGCCAGCACGCTGGTGCCGGGCACGATCAGCGCCGTTGGCCGGTCGGCCGGCCGCAGCAGCTGCAGCACTTCGTCATACGCCGGGCTGGTGGAGGCGCCCAGCCGCACCACCCGGTCCGCGCGGAAGCCGATGCCTGCCGCCTCCAGCCCCGCCTGGAAGCCTTCGAGGCGCCGGCGCATAGGGCGGTTGGGCACGTCGGCAATCAGCAGCGCCACATCGCGGTGCTGCAATTCCGCCAGGTGCTGTACGGCGTCGTGCAGGCCGCGCAGGTGGTCGAACAGCACGCGGTCGTGCGCGACGTCCATGTCGCGGTCGAGGATCACCACGGGCAGGCCCAGCCTGTCCATGGTCTCCAGCAGCGCGGGGTCGCGCTCGTTGCCGGGCGCGATGATGGCGCCGTCCATGCGCCGGCTCTGGAACATCGACAGGATCTCGCGCTCGCGCTGCACGTCGTTCAGGCTGTTGGCCAGCAGCACCATGTAGCCGGCCTTGTGCAGCTTGGTCTCGAAGGTCTGGTAGAGCCGCGCATAGAGCGGGTTGGCCACGTCGGTGAACATGCAGCCCACCGTGCGAGAGCTGCGCGAGCGCAGGGCCTGCGCCGTCTGGTCGGGCGAATAGTCCAGCTCGCGCATGGCGCGCTCCACCCGGGCCCGCACTTCGTCGCCGACGTTGCCGGCCTTGTTGATGACCCGCGACACGCTGCCGAGCGAAACGCCTGCGAACGCCGCCACGTCCTTGATGCTGGCGCGTTTGGCGTGGTGTTTCATGGGCGGGTGAGGGGCGCTGAAGGGGGCGGATTCTAGGGGCGCCTCTGTTGCCAGCGCCTGTTGCCGTCAGCGCGTCGTCTCGTCGGCCGCCGTGGCCAGCTCGGTCAGCTCGAACAGCAGCGGCACCACCTTGCGCTCGATCTTCGACGCGCTCATCTGTGCCGACGACCCCGCGCAGTTGAAGCTGAGGATGCCTTGCGCAGGCAGGTGCACGGCCCGCGCCACGCCCACCACATCGGCCACCCACGAGGCCTGGCACCAGCCCTGCTCCTGATGGTGCTGAACGCCCTGGGCGATCTGCGCGCGCAACGCGGCCCGGTCCCCCGTGTGGCGTGCCACCAGGTGGGCGATGTGCGCCGCGCGGGCGTCCGCCGGCATGCAGGCCAGTGCCGCCGTGCCCAGCGCGGTGTAGGTCATGGGAATGCGCACGCCAGGCGCGATGCGCATCAGCGTCTCGCGGCGGGCGCGGCGGAAGGTGTCGACATAGACCATGTCGTCGCCGTCGGGGGCGGCCAGGCTCACGCTCACGTTGTGGCGCTCGGCCGCCTCTTCCATGCGGGCCAGCACCTTCTGCCGTGGGGAGGCAAGGGCCTGGAAGGCCGCAAAGCCCAGGCTGATGCAGGCCGCCGTCGGCGCATAGCCGCGCGAACCCGGCAACTGGCGCAGCAGCCCCGCCTCGACCAGGGCGCCGGTCATGCGGCTGACGGTGGACGGCGCCAGGCCGCTCAGCTCGGCTAGCGCGCCATTGGTCAGCACCGAAAAGCCCGGCCTGAAGGCCTTCAGCAGCGACAGGCCGCGGCGCAGGGTCTGGTTGGTGCCGGTGTCGGCGCGTGCGATGGGCTTGCGTGGGCGCAGGGCAAATCTCCTGGGTGGAGGGCGAAGACGGGGGCATTTTCCATTGGGCGGAAATGAACGCCGCGCAGCCGTTGAGAAAGCCTGCGCTGCCGCCCATGATCGACGGCGGTTTGCACAACAACGGAGACAGCGTCATGACCCCGCATTCCTTCACTCGCCGTCGGTGGCTCGCGCGGCTTGGCGGCGCAGGCCTCGTGGCCTCTTTGGCGCCGCATGCCCTGGCAGCGCCCGAGCCCTTTCCCTCCCGGCCGATCAAGCTCGTGGTGCCCTTCCCGCCCGGCAGCGGCACGGACATTGCCGCCCGGCATTTCGCACGCCTCATCGGCGAGCTGTCGGGCCAGCCGGCCATCGTCGAGAACAAGCCCGGTGGCAATGGCTTCATCGCCGTGCAGCTGGTGCTGAACGCGCCGGCCGACGGCTACACGGTGCTGCTGGGCAGCAATTCGACGCTGGCGACCAATGCCGCGGCCTTCCGCAAGCCGCCCTACGACCCGGTGGTCGACCTGGCGCCGATCTCGCTGTTGGTCGGCGCGCCGGTGATGCTCGTGGTGCCGCCCAACTCGCGCTACCGCGCCGTGGCCGATCTGGTGGCGGATGCGAAGCAGCGGCCGGGCGCACTCAACTACGGTTCGGGCTCGATCTCGTACACGCTGTATGCGGAATGGATGGACCAGCTCGCCGGCATCAAGGCGACGCCCATCAACTACAAGGGTTCGGGCGACGCCGGTGCCGCCGTCATGGCGGGCAATGTGGACTTCGCCATCGTCGATGCGAGCAGCACCGTCGAGCTGGTCAAGTCGGGCCGCCTGCGTGGGCTGATGCTCGCGGCGCCCCAGCGTTCGCCCCTGATGCCCGATGTGCCCAGTGCGCCCGAGGCCGGCCTGACCGCCTTCGACGCCTTCACCTGGGTGGGCGCGGCCGTGGCCGCCAGGACGCCACCCGAGGCGACGCGGCGGCTCGCCGAACTGTTCACCCAGGCTGGGCGCAGCGACGAAACCCGCAAGTTCTACGAAGGCCAGCTGGTGAGCATGCGGCTTTCCACGCCCGAGGAAATGCGCCGCTACCAGGTCGAGGAGATCGCGCGCTGGAAGTCGCTGGTCAGGCTCACCGGCCTGGAGCTGCAGTAGGCAGCCGCGATGCAGACCCCTTTCTCCATCCCATCACGGCGGCGCAGGGCGCGGCCAGGAGTCGAACCGACATGAATGACGAGCTGTACCGCGGCATCTACACCCTGCCGCGCATCGAACGCGTGGTCTTTGGCGAGCCTGCGGCCGATGTGGTGGCGAAGGAGGCCACGCGGCTGGGGGCCAAGCGCGTCTTCGTGCTCAGCGCCGCGCTGCTGGCCGAGCAGACCGACGTGCCGGCACGTCTGGCTGCGGCGCTGGGTACACACCATGCCGCCACCTGGTGCGGCATTTCGGCGCACACGCCGCGCGACGATGTCATCGCCGCGGTGGACGCTGCCCGGCGCACGGGGGCGGACCTGCTGGTGGCGCTGGGCGGGGGATCGGTGATCGATGCCGCCAAGGTGGTCGCGACCTGCCTGGCCAACGAGGTCCGCACGGTCGACCAGATGGATGCGCTGCGCAAGGCGCCCGCGCAGTCCATGACCGCGGCCGGCGCTGGTGTGCGCGCGCCGCAGTTGCCGCTGTTGGCCGTGCCCACCACGCTGGCCGGCGCCGAGTTCACGGCCTATGCGGGCGTCACGCATCCGCAAACGCGCCTGAAGGAGGTGTTCACGCATCCGCAGCAGGTGCCGCGGGTCGTCGTGCTGGACCCGGCCGTGACGCTGCACACGCCAGAAACGCTGTGGCTGTCGACCGGCGTGCGGGCGCTGGACCATGCGGTGGAGGACATCTGCTCCATCGACGCGCAGCCCTATTCGCAGGGCACGGCCTTGCAGGCCATCCGCCTGCTGACACGCGCGCTGCCCGCCTCGCATCGCGATGCGGTCAACCTGCGCGCGCGGCTCGACGCGCAGGTGGCGGGCTGGCTGTCCACCGTGGGCTCGCAGGCCGGCGTCAACAAGGGTGCGAGCCATGGCATCGGCCATGCCCTCGGCGGTACGGGCGGCGTACCGCATGGGCTCACGTCGTGCATCCTCATGCCGCATGTGATGCGCTTCAACGAGCCGGTGGTGCCTGATCAGCACGCGATGATCAGTGAAGCCATGGGGCAGCCCGGCGTGCCTGCCTGGCAGGCGGTGGCGGCACTGATCGACGGGCTGGGCCTGCCGCGCACGCTGCGCGAGGTGGGCCTGGACGACGATGAGGCCATCGAGGCCGTGGCGCAGGCCGCCATGCTCGACCCATGGATCCGCACCAATCCTCGGCCGATCGAGGGGGTGGAGACGGTGCGCATGCTGCTGGAAGCAGCGCGGGGTTAGGCCTGCCACGGCCCGACAGGGAGCGCAGTCAGCGGCGCATGCCGGGCGCAGCGGCGGCGCGGGCCGTCACCGCCACGATCAGCCCGACCATGACGACCACCAGGCCCGCCGCTTCCGAGGCCGTCGGCACGTGCCCGAGCACGGGCCAAGCTATCAGCGCGGCCAGCCCTGGCGCCAGCGCAGGAAAGACGGCGGCGCGGCCCGGGCCCAGCAGCGACACCATCTTGGCGTAGGTGAAGAGGGTGCCCGCCCCCGCGATGACGCCCTGCACCAGCACCTCGGTCCAGAAGACCTGCGACGCGACGCCCATCAGCCGTGCCGAGCCCACCCACCAGAAGTAGGCCGGCACATAGGTCGCGAGCGCCGACAGCGACACCACGGCCGTGGCCAACAGCGGATCGAGCCGGTGCCGGCGCAGCAGGATGCCGAAGGCCGCCCACAGGCTGCCCGCGGCCACGAACATCGCATCGCCCAACGCTGCGCGCGCGCTGAGGCTGGCGGCGTCCAGGCCGGACACCAGCACCAGGCCCACCAGCACCACGGCGATGCCGGCCACCTTGCGTCGGCCCAGGGCTTCGCCCAGCACCAGCGCGCCGAGCGCCATTCCCATCACGCTCATGGCCGTGAAGGGAAAGACCGCCGCATGGCTGACGGGCGCGAACTGCAGCGCCCCGAACATCAGCAGCCCGAAGGGCGTGCCGGCCAGCAGCGCGACCGCCGCCCATACCTGCCAGCGCTGGGTGAACTGGGTGGCGTCCCGGCGCCAGGCGCCGATCAGCACGGGCAGCATCAGCACACCGGCCACGCCGAAGCGCAGCACGGTGAGGTCCGGCGACTGCAGGCCGCGGGCGATGCCCCAGCGTGCGAACACGGTGTAGAGCGCGCCGATGCCGGCGGCCAGCAGGCCCACCGCGATGCCGGCCACCAGTCGGGTCGGCGCGCCCGCGGCGGGCATCGGAAGAACAGGGCTGACGGCATTCATGGCGGGGCTCCTGGCGAAGTCTTGCGGCCAATGCCGCTCAGTCCGCAAGTGCCGGCGCGGCCGGAAAGTCGACCGGCACTTGCGTCGTGGCATGCAGGTAGTTGGTGACCGTCTTGTCGCCGATCGCGACGATGACATCGACGAGGTTCTCCTGCGTCCAGCCGGCGTCCAGGAAGTGCTGCACGCGGGCCGGGTCGGCATGGCCGCGCTCGATGGCGATGGCCTTCACCAGCTGTGCAAGCGCGTCGAGCCTGGCGTCGAAGCTGGCGCGACCGCGTCGGACTTCCAGGATCTGCTCGGGCGTGAAGCCCACCATGCCGCCGATGAGGGTGTGGGCCGCCAGGCAGTAGTCGCAGCGGTTGACCTGGCTGACGACCAGGTTGACCACCTCGCGGGCCTTGCCGGTAATGCTGCTGGGCGCGTTCTGGAAGGCCAGGTAGCTGCCCAGCGCATGCTCGGACAGGGCCAGGGTGGCATACAGGTTGGGCACCTTGCCCAGGCGCTTCTGAAGCGTGTCGAACAGGGCCTGATTGGGCGCAGAGACTTGATCGCGGGTGGGAGCGGTGATGAAGGTCATGATGGTTGTGCCGGTGAAGGGTTTGAGACGTCGTGAAGCGCGACGGACGAACTTTGATTGATGCCGCGCTTTCGCACTAGACGAAGCGCGGCACTAAGATCCAGTCCCCTCAGGAATGAATGGGAGATCACCGTGGACCGTCTTGCCGCCATGCAGACCTTCATCCGCGTCGTCGAGACGGGCAGCTTCTCGGCGGTGGCGCGCGAGCTGCAGGCGACGCAGAGCGCCGTGAGCAAGCAGGTGGCCGCGCTGGAGCGCAGCCTGGGCGCGCGGCTGCTGAGCCGCACCACGCGTTCATTGGCGCTGACCGAGGACGGCGAGCGCTACTTCGAGCAGGTACGCCGCCTGGTGGCCGAACTTGCCGAGGCCGAAGGCAGCCTGCGACAGGGCGAGCAGCAGCTCAGCGGCTGGCTGCGCGTGGCGGCCTCTGTGGGCTTCGGGCGCCTGAAGCTGCTGCCGCTGGTCAACAGCTTTCTGGCTGCCAATCCGGCCGTGAAGATCGACCTGCGCCTCAACGACGGCTTCGTCGACCTGGTCGAGCAGGGCATCGACGTGGCGGTGCGCATCGGCGAACTGGCCGACAGCAGCCTGGTGGCCCGGCGCATCGGCACCAGCCGGCGCGCGCTGGTGGCCAGCCGCCAGTACCTGCGCTCCCTGCCCAAGGCGCTGCGCCAGCCGCGCGTGCCGGAAGACCTGCTGCAGCTCAACTGCATCGTCTACACGGAACTGGCCGCGCAGAACGCCTGGACCTTCCATGCCGGCCCGGGCGCGCCGGTGCCGGCCGGCACGGCCGTGACCATCCGCGCCCAGGGCAGTCTTCAGACCAACAGCAGCGAGGTCATCCGGGCAGCGGTGCTGTCAGGCATGGGCGTCGGCTTCTCGCCCACCTGGCTGTTCGAGGACGAGATGGCGCGCGGCGACCTGCAAGTGCTGCTGCCCGACTGGCCGGCACCCGAGATCCCCGTGCATCTGGTCAGCCCGAGCCAGCGGCGGCAGTCGGCGAAGGTGAGGGCGTTTGCGGAGCATCTGGTGGCGGGTGGGGTGTGAGCGCTGCTGGCTCAGCGGTACCAGGTGCCACGTACCCAGGCCCACCCGCCGGCCTCCGGCCGCCAGACCCAGTGGCCCGGCACCCACACATGCTGCGGTGAAGGCGGCAGGCCGATCTGCTCGATGATGACCGGTGGCATGGGTGGCACCGGTTGGCGCACCCACTGGCCGTGTTGCCACAGCCAGTCGTTGCCCGCCCAGCGCCAGTGGCCCGGCACCCAGTTGAAGCCCGGCCCGGGCGGGTTGCCCCGGTCCTCATGCACCGGCGCGGGCATGGCGCGTACGACCACATGGGGGGCGGGTGGGGGCGGCGGCGGCCGCACGATCACGGGCCGCTCTTCGACGACGGGGGTGACGCAGGCGCTGAGGCCTGCAGCCACGGCGGCCAGTGCAAGGCCGCCTGCAAGGGCGCGGCGCGCGGCCGGGGGGAATCGGTCGGTGAACGTCATGGCGAGGCTGTGTTTCTTCTTCGAGTCACCTTTGGAGGAGGAAGAAGCAGCATCGTCAGGGCGGCCTTGCATCGGCCTGACCGAGCGGGTACATGGGGCCGGGACTTTGTATCGATGTCCATCCATGTAACCGCGGCCTGGCGCGCGCATCCGTGAAGCGCATCCCTAGGCACCGGAGCGCGGCTTGACCCGGTACATCGACGTGTCGCTGCGATGCAGAAGGGATGCGGCGGTGTCCCCATGGATGGCCTCGGCCAGGCCGATGCTCACCGACACACGCAGCCCTGCAGCGATCGACTCCCAATCGAAGGACGTGATGGCGAACCGGACGCGCTCGCACACCTGCGCCGCCGTGTCGACCGTGGCGTTGCCGAACACGATGACAAACTCATCGCCCGCCCATCGAGCCGCCAGGTCGCATTCGCGCAGTTGCGATGACATGATGCCGGCCACCGTCTTCAGCACACGATCACCCACCTGATGGGTGAAGCGGTCGTTGATCGACTTGAACTGGTCGATGTCGAGCAGCGCCACGGACAGCGGTTGCCCGGAGGAGGCGTGCAGGCGAAGCTCCTCGCCCAGGACGTGCTCGAGATGCCGCCGATTGGCGATGCCCGTCAGCGCATCCTCCAGCGACCAGCGCTCGAACTGCCTGGAGGCCATCAGCGCCTGCTGCAGGTGCCGCTCGCTCTGCCGTGCACCGAGGCGCCAGGACACCAGCGCTTCCCGGTGGCTCAGGCTGTCCGCGATGACGCCCTGCTCGCGGCGCCGGAGGGTGCGGCTCTCGCGCAGCGCATCGGCGTGGCGACCCTGGCGTTCGAAGACCTGGATCAGCAGCAGATGCGCACGGCAGGCCAGTTGTTCATGCTCGACGCTCAAGGCCAGGTCCCGCATCGCTTCCAGTTCGTGCTGCGTGGCCGCCCAGTCCTGCCATGCCCAGGCCATTTCGGCGGCACACCATCGCACGAAGGCATCGAGCCAGGTGACCGTCTTGCCCAGCGCACGCCGGGCGGCCTCGAACTCGGACTGGGCCAGGCGCGTGTCCCCTTGCCACGTCGCGAGAAGGGCGCACGAAGCCGGCGCAATCACCGCCCTGAAGGGCTGCAGCCCCGGCAACAGTGCGGACCCACTGCCGGCGCGCTCCAGCGCGCGGCATTCCGCCACCAAGGCCGCCAGGCGCGCCAGGCTGTTCATCGTGCCCGTATGGAAGCGCTCATCGATCAGGCGAGACGCCTCGACCCACACCTGATTGATGCGTGGCTGGAAGGTGCTGACGGCGGGCTCGCAGCGTCGCGCGGTTTCGACGGCCAGTTCCAGCGCGGCACCGCCGCGCCGGTGGTCGCCGCCCCAGGAGTAGGCCAGGCCCAGGCAGTTCAACGCCAGCACGGCAGGCGGCTGCGGCTGCTTGGTCTTGCACAAGGCCACGCTCAGCAGCGCCGCCTCGACCGCTTCGTCGTTGCGACCGAGCAGCATGCAGACATGCGCGAGCGTGGTCAGCGCGTTGGCCTCGCCCTGCGCGTCGGCCAGCTGTTCGAAAAGCTGCGCCGCCCTGCGGCTGGTGCCGCTCGCGCGGCGCAGGCGCGAATGGATGCGGTCGCAATGCGCGAGGCAGGCCAGCGCGCGGGCCTCGAGCCGGAGGTTGTCGCCGTTCGCCACGGACAGCGCGGCCGCGGCGAGGTCGTAGGCCTCATGGACTTGGCCCTTGTCCAGGGCGGCGTACGCAGCCGCCAGGGCGCCGTCCGGGGTGTCGTCGGAGTCGCCGAGGATGGTGTGGCGGGTCATGGCGCGCGGCCTTGTCGAAGCGGGGCGCGTGGCAAGCCGCGGGGCCGAGCCTGGAGGGACGGGCGTGGCTGATCGGACGGGAAGTCCAGCTTCAAGGCGTGCACCCTCTGGTAGCGGGTCCGGACGGTATGGTATCGGGCGGTCCGCGGAACATGCAGGGCAGGGCGGCGGGCTTGACAGGTGTGACCACACCGTGTGGAAGTCCGGTGAGCGCTCTGCCGGCGCCAGCAGGAGCCGGTCTTTGATCGCAGCGCCGGTACCCACGTGGGTACCGGCTGGCAAGAAGAGCGCCTCAGAGCAGTTCGAGGTCCAGGATCCGAGTAGGCCGGCGGGACTCGCGTAGAACGCCCAGGAACAACAGCAGTCCGGCCAGCGTGAGCCCGAAGCCAGCCCATGCGGCCGACAGCAGGCCGTGGCCCTGAGCGATGGCCTGGCTGCCCGCCCACGCGCCGATGGCATTGGCAACGTTGAGCGCTGCCAGGTTCATCGCGCCCATCAGGGTCGGCGCGTTCGGTGCGGCCTGGGTAAGTCGGACCTGGATGGCGGGGATGGCCATCATCATCGTCGCGCCGACAGCAAACAGGCCGGCCATGAGGACGCCTGCGCTCTGGCCTCCGGTGGCCAGCAAGGCCAGGGCCACGAGCGCGCTGCCGAAACCAGCCACCAGACCGCGCGAGGGATGCCGATCCGCCAGCCACCCGCCCAGCGCGTTGCCTGCAGTCATGCCCACACCGAACAGGCCCAGCGCGACCGGCGTCCAGCGCTCGCCCAGCTTCGAACCGTCGGTGACGAAGGGTCCGATGAAGGTATAGACAGCGAAGATGCTGGCCACCCCAAGAGCCGCCACCGCCACCATGGCCCACACAGCGGGCTGGTTCAACGCGCGAAGCTCCTGCAGCACGGGGCCGCCATCCAGCGCTCTGCTGCGTGGCACCCAGGTCCACAAAGCCAGCAGCGACAGAAGGCCGAGTGCAGCGACTGCCAAGTAGGCATTGCGCCAGCCCAGGGTCTGCCCCATCAGCGTGGCCAGCGGCGACCCGAAGATGGTGGCGACGGTCAGGCCCGCCATCACTGTCGCAAATGCCCGGCCGCCCTGGCCGGGGCCGACGATGTAGGACGCCACCACGGCACCGGCGCCGAAGTACGCTCCTTGCGGAATGCCGCTGATGAAGCGTGCCAGCATGAAGCTGCCCAGCCCGGCAGCCACGGCAGACAGCACGTTGCCCAACACGAACACCGCCATCAGGGCCAGCAGCAACTGCCTGCGGTTCAGCCTGGCGGCCAGGATCGTGACGGCGGGGCCGCCCAGCACCACACCCAGGGCGTAGGCCTCGATGGCGTGGGTGGCTTCCGCCAGGTCCAGCGACAGCCCGGCGGAAAACTGTTGCAGCAGACCCATGCTGGCGAATTCCGACGTGCCGATGGAAAAGGTGCCGAGGGCCAGCGCCAGCAACGTCAGATTCTTGCGGCGCGTCTGGTCGGCGGCCTTGAAATCCGCTTTCGTCGGGGTGCCCAGAGGTTCGTTGGCTTGCATGAGCATCACGGTTCTCCAAGTGTTCGTTGATGAGTAGCTTCAAACGCCGTTCGGCAGCGGCGCGTCCGCATGGACCAGGCCGGCTTGACGCAGTTCGCGCCAGACGTCCACCGGCACTGGCGCTTGCAGGGCGGCGCGGTCCTCGGCGATTCGCTCGGGGCGGCTGGCCCCCGGGATCACGGCAGCAACCGCCGGATGGGCCAGCGAGAACTGCAGACCCAGGGCCTTCATCGTCACGCCGTAGCGGTCGGCGATGGCCTTGATCGCCTGCACGCGGCTCAGGATCGCGGGCGTGACGGGCGCGTATTCGAAGTTCGGGCCACCGACCAGTGCGCCTGAGCTGTACGGCCCGCCGACCACGATGCCCAGGCCATCGGCGGCCACCCGCGGCATCACCCGCTGCAGAGCCCGCGTGTGATCCAGCAGCGTGTAGCGGCCGGCGAGCAAGAAGCCATCAGGCCGCGGGCCCTTCAGATCGAGCAGCAGTTCGATGGGTTCGACCCGGTTCACACCCAGGCCCCAGGCGCCGATCACGCCCTCGTCGCGCAGCCGGTCCAGCGCCTTGAACGCGCCCTTGCGTGCCGTCTCGAACACGCCCAGCCACTCGTCGCCGTAGAAGTCCTGCGCCACGTCGTGCACCCAGATGATGTCCAGCCGATCGGTCTTCAGGCGCTGCAGGCTGTCCTCGATGGAGCGCAGCGTGGCGTCTTCGGAGTAGTCGTTGACGATGCGATTGGCCCGGCCATGGCGGAACACGTCGCCCTTCTCGCCCAGGTCGCGGGCGTCGACGTCCTCGACCTCGTCCAGGATCAGTCGGCCGACCTTCGTGCCCAGCACATAACTGTCGCGGTTGCGGCCCTGCAGCGCTTCGCCCAGGCGGGCTTCGGCAAGGCCGGCGCCGTAGAAAGGCGCCGTGTCGAAGAAGCGGATGCCATCCTGCCAGGCGGCGTCCACGGTGGCTCGTGCTTCGGCTTCGGGAATGGCGCGGAACATGTTGCCCAGCGGGGCGGTGCCGAAGCCCAGGCGGCCGGGGATGAGGGTCTTGAGGGTCATATCGCTCTCCTGAGGTTGGGGGATGAGCGAATGGTGGTCGACGCGAATCAATTCATCCAGTTTATTTCCTGAACATCAGATTTAGCGTTGACAATAGATCTGCATGCGATACGACCTCAACCTGCTGCCGATCTTCGTGGCGCTCATGGAAGAGCGCAGCGTGACCCGCGCTGCGAGCCGCCTGGGGGTCACGCAGGCGGCGCTCTCGAATGCCCTGGCGCGGCTGCGCACCTTGCTGCAGGACCCTCTCTTCATCCGCGAGCGCTACGGCATGCGGCCGACCCCGAAGGCGGAGCTCTTGGCGCCAGCGCTGGCGCAGGCACTGGCCGCGGTGGATACGGTGGTTCTCGGTCAGCGTGCCTTCGACCCGTCGAAGGCCGACCAGGTCTTCACGATCGCGCCAAACAGCTACGTCGAACTCGTGCTGGTGCCCGCGCTGGTTGCCCGCCTGAGCACGGTGGCGCCTGGCATCCGGCTGCGCACGCTGCCTTTCGGGACCGACCTGACCGAGACGGGCGTCACATCGGGTACCACCGCGCTGGTCCTCGGCCGAATCGAGGATGCGCCCGACAACCTGGTGGTGCAGCACATCGCGGACGATGGGCTAGCCTGCGTGGTGCGCGCGGACCATCCGATGGTCGGGCAACGAATCAGCAAGGCGCAGTTCGAGCGCCTGAAGCACGTCAACGTGCTTCCGCCCGGCCGCCTGCGCTCGGGGCTTTTCCAGGCGATGGACAGGCAAGGCGTCAAGCGCGAGGTGGTGGCTTCGGTGACGCACTTCTCCGCCATTCCCGAGATCATTGCGACGACCGATTACTGCGCCACGCTGCCGCAGCTCATCTGCCAACGCCTGACCCGGGACGTGCGCCTCAAGGTGCTGCCCGCGCCGGTCGACCTCGGGCGCTTTCCGCTGCACATGGCATGGCATGTGCGCTATCGACAGGATCCGGCGCACGTCTGGCTGCGAGCCCTAGTCGCCGACGTGGCGAGTGCGCTGGGATCTTGAACGGCTGCGCTTGCACGCTCCGGCACAAGGACCCTATCAAGATTCGGGCGGGGACGGCAATGGGGCCGCCATATCGTCGAGGTCGAGCAGGCCTGCCAGGTGCGCGCCTAGTACGGCAAGGCCCTCATCGACACCCTGGCGGCCGATCTGGGCCTGCGCCACGGCTAGAGTTTCAGCCGCAGTGACCTCCTTCGCTTCCCCAGTTCCACTTGGCCTACCCTGGCCTGGGCGAGAAAGGTGCGACGCTGTCGCACCCATTGACCTGGTCGCACAGGTACCGCAGTGCCGATCCACGGGCTAAGTGGGACAACTGCCAGCGCGGCCACCCGAGCTGCAACCTAGATCAGTGCCACCACATCTCGCAGGTGCGCGGCAGTCTGAGGCAGGCCGCGCTTTTCAAAGAGGGCGATCAAGGCCGCGGCGTCGTACTGTGGCCTTGCCCAGCGCTCGCGCATGCGCTTGAGTGCGGCAAGCGCGGTCATTTTCTCGAGCATCAGTTGATTGAGCACGAATTCGTCTGGCGTCTGGACCTCAATGCCGAATGGGTCCAGGATTTCGTTGGGGAAGTCCTTCCCGTTCCACGTCACGATGGCGTCCGCGTGACCTGCAATCGCAGCCGCCAGCACATGGCGGTCGTCAGGGTCTGGAAGTTCGAGCCCCGCGATCAGGTGTTCGTAGCCCGAAACCAGGCAATCTGGAATGGCCTCCTCCATGGCGTGCGCCGCCGCCGCGACCTTGTGGTCCATGCCGGGCCGGTCCCGCAGCAAACTGCGCGTCCATTCGTCTCGGATGTGGGCAGACCACTTGGCACTGTAGAGATCGGCGTTGGCCAAGCTCAGGAGCACATCGCGCAGCAACGCCGGGTACAGCACGTTGGCGTCGAGTACCGCCGTGTACCGCGCGCTCCCTGCCACTCACAGCTCCTCGCCCATCTCTTGAGAGAGGTCGTTGAGTTGTTTGAGGGCGCCCGCGGACCGTTGCTTTTGCTCCTCCTTGTATCGCATCAACTCCTCGAACTCGATGCGGCGATGGCGGTTGATCAGCCGACACTTCAACCGGCCCGCTTCGATCTCCCGGATGACAAAGGGGCGGGACACATTGAGGAGCGCCGCGGCCTGCTGCGTCGTGAGCTCCAGCTTCTGTGGGACCAGCATCATCGGCTCACGCTTGGCCATCTGACGCAACACGTCGGCAAAGAAGCGCAGGGCGCGCGGAGGCACAAGCAAAACGGGCGCTTCGCCGCCTGTTTCCTCATCGATTTCGATCGTCACTTTGACGGCCTTCGACTTGGAATGATCCAAGGCCGCCACGAGACATGCTGTCGCAGCACCCGCCATTTCCGCCTCCATTTCAGTAGCGGGGTCGAGTATCTGAGTCATGGTGCATCCTTTCTACGAGCGACGTCGTCGAGTTTAAATCGAAATATACGCACCATTCGCACTATTCGAAACGGCTTGGGTGCTAGCGAGAGACCCAGGCGACAACCATCGAACGGCTGCTGCGATGGCTGGAGACAGCAGCGAGAAAGATCTGCTGGACCTCCCCGTTCCCGCGCGCCGATTCTTCGGTCACGCGCTGGAAGTCGCGAAGCGCGGTGAGCAGCACAACCCGGCCACGGTGCTCAAGGGCGTCTCGGCGGGGCCGGCGTGCTGGAGTTCGGGGATTACGGTGCGGACGGGACCTACCTTGCTACCCGTCGGCGGCAGAAAGTTCCGACCTATCGCTCGCACCCGAGGCGGCCTCTGCAAGGTGTGTGATCGGATGGCTTGCCAAGCCTGCGCGTGCAGGCAGTTCCTGCCGTCCGGCTTTGCGGGCTTCGCCCCGGGCCGACCAACGATGGCGCCCCGGCCTCCCGGCTTCGATCCTTCACGCCTCCCGCCACCGTGGTGCGATGGCCTGCGCGCTCCGCTTGCCCTTGGGCAAGAGGCGGTCGGGGGCTGGCTTGCTGGTTCCCCTCCTCCTTGCATACCGTTCTCTCGGTCAGAAGCCGAGCTTCGCGTTGGCCAACCTGTTTGCGCCGCAGAAGCTGGGTTTTGCCGAAAGCAATGCCCCATTCATCCTTGGCCGCACCTGTGGCCGGAGCGCTCATGCTATCGAGCAGCACGGCCTTGGCGAGATCCAGCGGGTTCCGGCAAGCTGTCGCGGAGCGCTTCCGGAAGAGCGCTCGCTTCCGCGAGCGCTGCGACGTGAACCGTGGGCACATGCCATGGCCGCTGTTAAGCTGCCCCACCATGACCACCCCGCGCATCCCCTCCATCATTCGCCCCATCCCAGGGTGGGTGGGTTAGCGCGCGGCCCAGGTCGCCATCCGCAACCCGCCCGGTGAGGCGGGTTTTTTTCTGTCTCCCGGGCCCCCGTCACAGGAGATCGAAATGAACCCGCCGCCAGTGCCTTCCCCTTCGGATGCACCTTCTTTCATCGCCACGCTGCACCTGGTCTGCGGCAAGATCGGCTCGGGCAAGTCGACGCTGACGCAGCGCCTGGCCGCGGCGCCCCACACCGTGCGCATCAGCGAGGACGACTGGCTGTCGCAGCTCTATCCCAACGAGATCCACGCGCTCGCCGACTATGTGCGCTGCGCGGGCCGCCTGCGCGATGCCATGAGCGGTCACATCGAAGCCCTGCTGCGCACCGGCGTGTCGGTGGTGCTCGACTTTCCCGCCAATACGGTCGCCACCCGGGCCTGGATGCGCGGCGTGTACGAGCGGGCGGGCGCCGCCCATGCCCTGCACCTTCTGGACGTGCCCGACGAGGTCTGCAAGGCACGTCTTCGCGCCCGCAATGCGGCCGGCGATCATCCCTTCGAAACGAGCGATGCCGAGTTCGAGCAGATCTCCCGCCATTTCGTGGCACCGACGGCGGACGAAGGCTTCGACGTCATCCGCCACAACTGAGCACGCCACGCATCCGGGCGTGCGGCCCTGCAGAGTGGGGCGCCTGGGCTCGATCCGGCGCGTTCAGTCCGGCCGCGCCCCCAGCACTTCCGGATTGACGATGTTGCGCGGCTGCCCCTGCGCAAAGGCCACGATGTTGTCGAAGGCCGTGCCGAAGTAGTGCTCGAAGTTGTCGCGCTCCACATAGCCGATGTGCGGGGTGCACAGGGCATTGGGCAGCGCCAGCAGCGGATGCCCACCCTGCAGTGGCTCCAGGTCCTGGTCGAAGACGTCCACGGCGGCAAAGCCCGGGCGGCCGGCGCGCAGGGCGTCGACCAGGGCGCCGTCCTCGATCAGCTCGGAGCGGCTGGTGTTGACCAGCACGGCACTGGGCTTCATGCGGGCCAGGTCGGCGCGCGTGACCAGGCCCTGCGTCTGCGGCACCAGCCGCACATGCAGGCAGATCGCATCGCTCTCGGCAAAGAAGGCCTCGCGCGATGGCGCCACGTCGAAGCCGTCGGCGCGTGCCGCCGCGGTGGAGGCCTCGCGGCCCCACACCCACACCTGCATGCCGAAGGCACGGCCGTAGCGGGCGACTTGGCTGCCGATGCGGCCATAGCTCCAGATGCCCAGCCGCTGGCCGAAGAGCTGCTGGCCCAGGTGGCCCTGCCACTGGCCGGCGCGCAGCCGGTTGGCCTCGTCCACCAGGTGCCGCCGGCTGGCCAGCAGCAGTGCCCAGGTCAGCTCGGCCGTCGCCGCGCCGGAGCCGCGGCCGTCGGCCACGGCCACGCCGTGCGCGGTGCAGGCCGCCAGGTCCACATGGGCGGCCACCTTGCCGGTCTGGCTGATCAGGCGCAGCCGCGGCAGCCGCGCGAGCACCTCCGCGCCGATGCGCGTGCGTTCGCGCGTGAGCACCACCGCGTCGAAGTCCTGCAGCCGTTCGGCCAGCGCCACGGGGTCGTGCAGGGTGTCGTGGAAGACGGTGACCTCGTGCCCCGCGAGCTTGCCAAAGCAGGCCAGCCCGCGCACGCAGTCCTGGTAGTCGTCGGGAATCGCAATCCGCATGGCGTCCTTCAGTCGAGCTTGATGCCGAGTTCGGCAATGGTCTTGCGCCATTGCACCAGGTCCTTGCGGATGACCTCGCCGTATTCGGCAGGCGGCATGCCGCCGGGCTCGATGCCCTGCGCGCGGAACATGGCCCGCAGCTCGGGGTCCGAGAGGGCGGCCTTCACCTCCCGGTACAGCGCATCGATCACCGGCGCCGGCGTGCCGGCCTTGAGCAGCAGCCCGTACCAGCCATGCACGTCGAAGCCGGGGTAGCCCTGCTCAGCCACCGTGGGCACCTGCGGCAGACCTTCGAAGCGCTTGGCCGGCGCCACGGCCAGCGCGCGCAGCTTGCCGGCCTGGATCTGCCCGAGGGCGGTGCTCATGTCCAGGAACATGAACTGCACGCGGCCGCCCAGCAGGTCCTGCACGGCTGGGCCGGCGCCGCGGTAGGGCACGTGCGTGGCCTGGATGCCTGCGCGCTGCGCGAACAGGGCGCCCGCCAGGTGGGCCGAGGTGCCGATGCCCGACGACGCGTACGAGAGGCTGTTGGGGTTCTGCTTGCCCATCTTCACCAGCGCCTGCAGGTCGGCGGCCGGAAAGTCGGGCTTGACGACCAGGGCATGGGGAATGAAGCCGACGATGGTGACGGGGCTGAAGTCCTTCAGGGTGTCGAAGGGGTAGTTCGGCATCAGCGCCGGGTTGGTCACCGCCAGGATCGAGGGCATCACCAGCGTGTAGCCGTCCGCGGGGTTACGCCCGATCTCGCTCATGCCGATCACGCCGCCGCCGCCGGGCTTGTTGTCGACGATGAAGGGCTGGCCCGTGGACTGGCCCATGGCCTTGGCGATGGCCCGGGCCATCAGGTCCGTGGGCCCGCCGGCCGCGAAGGGCACGACGATGCGCGCAGGCTTGTTCGGGAAGGCGCCCTGGGCCCAGGCGTTGGGCAACACGGCGCCGAGGGCGGCGGCCTGAAGAAGCGCGCGGCGGCGAAGCCGAAGGGAGGTGGCAGTGGGGGTCATCGAATGTCTCCGGGCCGAGCCGGTTGCATGACCGGCTCGTGAATGGGAGGCAGCTTAGGCCAGCCCACGCCCCCCGCAAAGACCGATGTTCCACCTGCTGGAACGGCGCCGGGGCAGGCCGCCACCGGCGCCCGGCGCTCAGAGCCCCAGCACCTGCTTGGCCACGATGTTGCGCTGGATCTCGTTGCTGCCGCCGTAGATCGACATGGCGCGTCGCCAGAAGTAGTTGGCCGGGGCGCCGCGCAGGCTGGCATCCAGGCCGGCCAGGTCGCCCCTGCCGTGGGCCAGGGCCGGGTCCAGCCGCTGCCCGAGCGGGCCGGCCGCCTCGAAGAGCAGTTCGGTCAGGCTCTGGCCGATCTCGGTGCCGCGGATCTTGAGGGCAGACGCCAGCCCGGCACCGGGCGAGCTGCCGCTGCCCATGCTCGACAGCGCCCGCAGCGTGGTCATCTCCAGCGCCTTGAGCTGGGCTTCGGTGCGCGCGAGCTTGGCGCGGAACAGCGGCTGCTCCACCAGCGGCCGCCCCCGGTCCTGCACCGCCGCGGCCATGCGCCGCAGGCGGCGCAGCGCAAAGGTCGAAAAGCCGATGTTCGAGTTCTCGACCCGCTCATGCTCGAGCAGGAACTTGGCATAGCGCCAGCCCTGGCCTTCCTCGCCCACCAGGTTGGCCTTGGGCACCCGCACGTCGGTGAAGAACACCGCATTGAAGGAATGGGTGCCTTCCAGCATCGGAATGGGCTGCACCTCGATGCCCGGCGTGCGCATGTCGATCAGCAGGAAGGAGATGCCCTCCTGCTTGCGGCTTTCGCGCCGCGTGCGCACCAGGCAGAACATCCAGTCGGCATGGTGCGCGTACGAGGTCCAGATCTTCTGGCCGTTGACCACGTAGTGGTCGCCGGCATCGTCGGCGCGCGTCGCCAGCGAGGCGAGGTCCGAGCCCGACGCAGGCTCGGAATAGCCCTGGCACCACCACACGGTCGAATCGCGGATGCCCGGCAGATGCTGCGCCTGTTGCTGCGCATTGCCGAAGTTGTAGATGACCGGTCCGACCATGCGCGGGCCGAAGGGCTGGATGGTGGGGCAGTTCATCTGCCCGCTGATGGTCTCGAACAGGTAGCGCTGGATCACGCTCCAGCCCGGCCCGCCCTGCGACTCGGGCCAGGTATAGGCATGCCAGCCGCGCCGGCCCAGGATCTGCTGCCAGCGCATGTAGTCGTCGCGCTCCAGGTGCAGGTCGTGCTCCACGCGCTGGGCGATGTCGGGCGGCAGGTGGCCGGCGATGAAGTCGCGCACTTCGTCGGCGAAGGCCCGCTCTTCGGGCGTGAATTCGAGTTCCATGGCATGTCTCCTTGTTGATCGGGGCGGCGGGCGGGCGTGCGGGCGTGCGGGCGTGTGGATCAGGCCGCCTGCAGATGGAACTGCACGCCGCCGACCGTGACCTGGCCTTCGCGGCAGGGCAGGCCGCGCGCGCGGGCGGCGGCCTCGATGGCCGCGGCATCGCGCGTGTGCAGCAGCAGGGCGGCCAGGCCTTCGCCACGGTCGTCGTCCTCCTGAACGAAGCGCAGCGTGGCGTTGTCCAGTGCCAGATGGTCCTGCGCCAGCGGCCGCTGGAGGATCTGCGACCAGCGGCGGGCCAGCGTCTGCGGCTCGGCCGACTGGAGCACGGCGCCGGCGATGCCGGTCACCCGCTGTGTGCGCACATGCGTCTGCCAGTGCGGCCCCGCCGGCCAATAGGGGCCGTCGAGCGCAGCGCCGCCCAGGGTGGTGTTGAGCTCCAGCAAGGCGCCGCCGGTGTCTCGCGGATGCAGCTGCATGCCTTCGTAGTCGCCCAGGGCCAGCGGCGCGGCCACGCGCACGCCGATGGCCGCCACATGGGTGCGCCAGCGCGGGAGGGCGTCGGTGTCCAGGATCACCATGTAGCCGCCATCGCCGCCCCGCCGATCCAGGTAGCGGCCGGCCGCCGTGTCGGCCCGGGTCGGCGCGACCACCTCGATGAACTGCTGGCCGAAGGGCATGAGCGCGTTGTGCAGCCCGAACTGGCCGACCTCGGGGTCGCGGTGGCAGACCTCCACGCCGAACACGGCGCACAGGTCTTCCACCACGGGATCGAGCGCATGGGCCACCAGGCAGATCTGGCGCAGCCGCAGGAAGGAGGTGGCCTGCGCCGAGGCGGGCAGGGCAGAGGGGGTGAAAGGATGGACGGTCATTCTTTGTCTCCGATAAATCTGTTATAACAGATAAAAAGCACGTCGCGGAACCGGGTGAAAGCCGGCGGCGCGCATCCACACGGAGACTTCCCCATGACCTCGCTGGCCGGCCTGCGCGTCCTCGATCTCTCGCGTTTCATCGCGGGGCCCTATTGCGCCATGATGCTGGGCGACATGGGGGCCGAGGTGGTCAAGATCGAGCCGCCGGGCGAAGGCGAGTACGCGCGGCAGGCCTTGCCCGCCGTGGAGGGCCAGAGCCTCTACACCTTCATCGTCAACCGCAACAAGAAGAGCCTGGCGCTGGACCTGCGCCACCCAGAGGGCCTGGCCACGCTGCGGGCGCTGATCGCCGAGGCCGACGTGCTGGTCGAGAACTTCCGCCCGGGCACCATGGAGAAGATGGGCCTCGGCTGGGAGGCGGTGCACGCCCTCAACCCGCGCCTGGTCATGGCGCGCATCTCCGGCTTCGGGCAGGACGGGCCGCTCGCGAACAAGCAGTGCTTCGACGGCGTGGCCCAGGCCATGAGCGGCCTGATGGACATGACCGGCCAGTCCGAGGGGCCGCCCACCATGATCGGCTCCTTCATCTGCGACTACACCACCGGCATGTATGCGGCCCTGGGCATCCTGGCGGCGCTCAATGCGCGCCATGCCACAGGCCGTGGGCAGCTGGTCGACGTGTCGCTGCTCGAAAGCGCGCTGTCGATGCTGATGACGGCCATCCCGCAGCAGCTGCTCTTCGGCACGACGATGACGCGCGTCGGCAGCCGCGACCGCTTCGTCGCGCCCTCCAACACCTTCGCCACCGGCGACGGGCGCCATGTGCTGCTGGTGGGCGGGGACGACAACATGTTCCCCCGTGTGCTGCGCGCCATGGAGCGCCCCGGCCTCATCGACGACCCGCGCTTCGCCACCATGGCCAGCCGCCTGGCCCACCGCGATGCGGTGGAGGGCCTGGTGGCCGACTGGATGGCCGGTCTGGAGGCCGACGAAATCGTGCGGCGCCTGGAGGCGCAGGGCGTGCCCTGCGCCAAGATCGCCCGCATCGACGAAGTGGTGCACAACCCGCAGCTCGCCCATCGCGACGCGATCGTGCGCCTGCCCTTTGGCGGCACCGAGGTGCCGATGCAGGGCGTGACCATCCACCTGTCCGACACCCCCCTGAGCGTGCGCAGCGCATTGCCGCAGGTGGGCGCGCACAACGACGAGGTCCTGCGCCAGTGGCTGGGCTGGACCCCCGCGCAGGTCGACGCCCTGCGCCAGGCCGAAGCCCTTTGACGACGAAGGAGACATGATGACCACCGAATTGATCGAGCAGCTGCACGGCGGCGTGCTCACCCTGACGCTGAACCGGCCCGAGCGGCTGAATGCGCTGACCCCCCGCATGACCGACGCGCTGCTGGCCGCCTTGCGCCGTGCGGCCATCGACCCGCTGGTGCGCGCGGTGCTGCTGAAGGGCGCCGGCCGCGGCTTCTGTGCCGGTGGCGACGTGCAGGCCATGGCCGCGTCGGAAGGCGCCGAGGCCACGCTCGAAGCCCGCACCCACCAGCTGCGCGAGCACATGGAATGCGCACGCCTGCTGCACGAGATGCCCAAGCCCACGCTGGCCGTGGTGCGCGGCGCCTGCGCCGGGGCCGGCCTGTCGCTCGCCCTGGCCTGCGACCTGCTGGTGGCCGGCTCCACGCTCAAGATGACCTCGGCCTTTGCCAAGGTCGGCCTGTCGGGCGACTTCGGCAGCACCTACTTCCTCACGCAGCTGCTCGGCCCGCGGGCGCGGGCCTTCGCGCTGCTCTCGCCCGTCGTGCAGGCCGACGAGGCCCTGCGCCTGGGCCTGGTCACCCAGGTGGTGCCCGACGACGCGCTCGATGACGAGGGCCAGCGGCTGGCCCGCCAGCTGGCGGCGGGGCCGACCCTCACGCTCGGCCACATCAAGGCCAACCTGAACGTGGCGGAGCAGGGCGCCACCCTTGCGCAGGCGCTGGACCACGAGGCCATCCGCCACATCCGCTGCGCCATGACCGAGGACCACCTGGAGGCCGCCCGGGCCTTCATGGACAAACGCACCCCCGTCTTCCACAACCGCTGATGCGCCCGCTGGCGCCGGAGAAACCCATGGACAGCTTCTCGCTCAAGGACAAGACCGCCATCGTCACCGGCTCGTCGCGCGGCATCGGCCGTGCCATCGCGCTGGCCTTCGCCCGGGCCGGTGCACGGGTCGTCATCACCAGCCGCAAGGCCGATGCCTGTGCCGCCGTGGTCGACCAGATCCGCACCGAAGGCGGCGAGGCCACGGCCATCGCCTGCAACATCTCGCGCAAGGACGAGGTGCTCGCGCTGGTGGACCAGACCGAAGCGCACTACGGCAGCGTCGACGTGCTGGTGTGCAACGCGGCGGTCAACCCGTACTACGGGCCGATGTCCGGCATCACGGACGAGGCCTTCTCCAAGGTCATGGACGTGAACATCCGCTCCAACCTGTGGCTGGTCAACCGCGTGGCACCGGGCATGGCGGCCAAGGGCGGTGGCAGCGTGGTGATCATCAGCTCCATCGCCGGCTTGACCGGCTCGCGGGTGCTGGGCGCCTATGCCATCTCGAAGGCGGCGGACATGCAGCTGGCGCGCAACCTGGCGCTGGAGTGGGGCAAGCAGGGCATCCGCACCAACTGCATCGCGCCCGGGCTCATCAAGACCGACTTCGCCAAGGCGCTCTGGGACAACCCCGACACGCTGGCGGCCGCGCTCGCCTCCAGCCCGCTGCACCGCATCGGCGAGCCCGAGGACATCGCCGGTGCCGCCCTGCTGCTGGCTTCGGAGGCCGGCCGCTTCATCACCGGCACCACGCTGGTCATCGACGGTGGTGCCACCGTCGGCGGCGAGGCCTGAACGCGGCTTGCCCGACCCTCCCCCCACGGAAACCCCATGCCTTCTTACGACGACTTCCAGCAGATCACCACCGCGGTGGACGACGGCGTCATGACCCTGACGCTCAACCGGCCCGAGCGGCTCAACGCCTGGACCGAGGCCATGGAGGCCGAGTTCCGCCGCGCCATCAAGGCCGCCGAGGCCGACCCGGCGGTGCGGGCCATCGTGGTGACGGGGGCCGGCCGCGGCTTCTGCGCCGGCGCCGACATGGACATCCTCGAAGCCGGCACCCGCGGCACCGCGGCGGGCGATGCCACGGCCGCCGCACCCGCGGGCGGTGCGCAGGTGGCCGCGCCCGAGGGACTCGACCGCAACTACGCCTGGCGCTTCAGCTACCTGCTGAAGGTGCCCAAGCCCATCTTCGCGGCCATCAACGGGCCGGTGGCGGGCATCGGGCTGTGCATGGCGCTGTTCTGCGACTTCCGCTACATGGCCGAGGGGCAGAAGCTCACCACCGCCTTTGCCAAGCGCGGGCTGATCGCGGAGCACGGCGCCTCTTGGATGCTGCCGCGCATCGTCGGCCTGACGAATGCGCTCGATCTGCTGATGTCGGCCCGCACCCTGATGACGGAAGAGGCCGAGCGGCTGGGCCTGGTGCGTGCGCGACCCGCCGACGGCTTCCTTGCCGCGGTGCAGGGCCTGGCGCGGGAGTGGACCCATGCGGCATCGCCGCGCTCCATCGGCGTGATCAAGCGGCAGGTGTACGACGGGCTGTTCCAGGACCTGGACGCTGCCTGGCGGCGTGCCGACGCCGACATGGTGGCCTCGTTCGACAGCGAGGACTTCCAGGAGGGCGTCGCGCATTTCCTGGAGAAGCGCGCCCCACGCTTCACCGGCCGCTGAGGCAGCGGACTTGTACGATATAACTTATTGCAAATGACTTTCGGCCCAGCCGCTGCAGCCATGGACGACGCGCCCCTGACCCGTGAGAGCCTCAACGGCCTGGCCTATGGCCGCCTGTGCCGCGACCTGAAGGCGGGGCGCTTCGCCCCGGGCGAGAAGCTCAAACTGCGCGACCTCGCGGCCGAGATGGGCATCAGCCCGACGCCGGTGCGCGAGGCCTTTGCCCGGTTGATCTCCGAACAGGCGCTGGAGCAGGTCGGCCACCATTCGGTGCGCGTGCCGGTCATGTCGGCCATGCGCTTCGCCGAGGTGTGCGAGCTGCGGCTGATGCTCGAAGGGCGTGCGGCCGCGCATGCGGCGGCCCTGGCCGGCCCGGAGGACATCGCCCGCCTGGAGCAGCTGCACCGCGACATGGCCGCCCGCCATGAGGCGGCGGACTTTGCCGGCGAGCTGCTCGCCTCCGAGCGCTTCCACCTGGCGGTGTATGCGCTGGCGGGCAAGCCCGTGCTGCTGCGCATGATCGAAGGCCTGTGGCTGCAATGCGGGCCGCTGATGCGGGCACTGCAGACGCGGCCCATGGCCGAGCCGCGGCGCCAGCACCCGCACCAGCGCGTACTGCGCGGCCTGCGCAAGGCGGATGCGGACACCGCGCGTGCCGGCATCGAGGAAGAGATCGAACGCACCATGGCGCCCATCCTGGCCTACCTGCACGAGCAGCAGTCCGCCACGGCGGGCGCCACGGCCACGGCCGGCGCCTGATCGGCCGACGCGCCGCTGCGCGGCGCAGCGGGGGGCTGCAGGCAACGGGCCGTGGTTTGCTGCGCCGCGCCATGCAGCCCCGGCATGCTTGCCCATGCCCAACATTCATCCGGCGCGCCTTGCGGTGGCGCTCTGCGCGGGTCATCATCCGGGAAGAAGCCGGAACCGCCCCGCGGTATCCGGTCGCATCGAATGATCCGGAGACACGCCAGGATGATCGACTTTCGCCACGGCGAGCGGCCGCTGCATGACTATCTGCGCCTGCATGCGCACGCCACGCCCGACAAGACAGCCATCGTCTGGTATGGGCGGCGCATCAGCTACGCCGAACTCGATGACCTGAGCGACCGTTTCGCCCAGAGCCTGCGCCAGCGCGGGCTGTCGCAAGGCGACGTGCTGGTGCTGGTGCTGCACAACTGCCCGCAGTTCGTGATCGCGCACCTGGGTGCGCAGAAGCTGGGGGTGGTCGTCAGCGCCTGCAGTCCCCATGCCCGGCGCTACGAGCTTGCGCACCAGTTCGCTGAACTCGACGTGCGGGCCGTGGTCGCCGGCGAGGAGGACCTGCCCACGGTGCACGAGGCCCGGCCGAGCGGGCGCGACTGCCCCGTGTACGGTGTGCGCGCGGGCGACATGCTGCCGGGCGTGCTGGCCATGGACGTGCCCGCCTGCATCCGCCTGCCGGGCGAGCCCGCCAAGCCCTGGCCCGACGGCGTGGTCGATCTCATGGACGAGCTCGACGCCATGCCGCCCTTCGAGCCCCTGGCCGACCTGGCCATGGACGAGGTGGCGCTCATGGCCTGCACCTCGGGCACGACGGGCCTGCCCAAGGCG
The DNA here is from genome assembly GCF_021401245.1 of Pseudacidovorax sp. NFM-22. Lineage (GTDB taxonomy): Bacteria > Pseudomonadota > Gammaproteobacteria > Burkholderiales > Burkholderiaceae_C > Xenophilus. The sequence continues at coordinate 322,622 of NZ_JACBFY010000005.1, read as the reverse complement.
GCCATGCTGGGCCATGACGTCGCGCTCTACAAGTCGGCCGCCACGTCGAGCTGCTGGGGGCTGACGGCCGACGACGTGCTGCTGGCCGACGTGCCGCTGCACCACATCTCGGGCCTGGTGGCGGGCCTGGACGTGGTGCTCTACGTGGGCGCCACGGTGGTGCTGCTGGCCCGCTTCGATGCCACGGCCGTGCTGCAGGCCATCGAGGCCTGCCGCGTGACGTGGTGGTACACCATGGCGCCTTCGCTGGAGCTGGTCATGGGCGCGGAAGACGCGCACACCTATGACGTGTCGTCCTTGCGCGGCACGGCCAGCACCAGCTTCGGCACCATCCTGACCCGTGCACTGGCCGACCGCTGGCACCGCTTCACCGGGGGTGCCCAGGTGTTCGAGGCAGGCTACGGCCTGAGCGAGACCCACAGCTCCGACGTGATGATGCCTGCCGACGCCGTGCGCTGGGGCACCAATGGGCGGCCGGTGCCCGGCACCGAGGTGCGCATCGTCGACCCCGACACCGGCCAGCCCCGGCCCTGCGGCGTCGTGGGCGAGATTCTGCTGCGCGGCCCCCAGCCCTTCAGGGGCTACTGGATGCGGCCCGAGGCCACGGCGGCCATGGTGCGCGACGGCTGGGTGCGCACCGGCGACATCGGCCGCCTCGACGAGGAGGGCTACCTCACCTTCGTGGGACGGCGCAAGGAGATGATCAAGGTCTGGAGCTACAGCGTCTTCCCCGAAGAGGTGGAGGCCATCCTGGCGACGCATCCCGACGTGCGGCAGGCCGCGGTGGTCGGCCTGCCCGACCCGGACCGCGGCGAGGCGCTGCAGGCCTACGTGGTGCTCAAGGACCCGGCGGCGCGGCAGATCCGGGTGGACGGCTTCGGGCGTCGGCGCGACCGCACGGACCAGGTGCTCATCGAGTGGTGCCAGGCCCACATGTCGCACTACAAGGTGCCGCGCACCATCGTCTTTCGCGACGGCCTGCCCGCGGCCGACAACGGCAAGCTGCTGCGGCGCATGCTGCGCGAGCCCGGCTTCACCGCGCCGCGCGCCAGCGGCGCCTGAATCGCCGCCGCGGGCCGGCGTCGCAGGGCGCCGGCCCGCGGCGTCCGGGTTCAGGCCACCTTGGCGCGGTAGACGCCCAGCTCCTGCTTGGCGACGGCGTTGATGTGCACCTCGTCCGGGCCGTCGGCCACGCGCAGGTGGCGCGCATAGGCCCAGAAGTTCACCAGCAGCGTGTCCTGGCTCAGGCCCATCGCGCCGAAGGCCTGCATGGCGTCGTCGATGACCTGGATGCAGTTGTTGGGCGCGATCACCTTGATCATGGCGATCTCCTTAGCCGCCACCTTGTTGCCCACCGTGTCCATGCGCCAGGCGGCGTGCAGCACCATCCAGCGCGTCTGGTCGATCAGCATGCGGCCCCGGGCGATGCGCTCGCGCCAGACGCCCTGGTCCGACAGCGGCTTGCCGAAGGCCACGCGCGAGACGGCGCGCTCGCACATCATCTCCAGCGCCGACTCGGCCATGCCGATCATGCGCATGCAGTGGTGGATGCGGCCCGGCCCGAGCCGGCCCTGGGCGATCTCGAAGCCGCGGCCCTCGCCCAGCAGCAGGTTGGAGGCCGGCACCCGCACGTTGTCGAAGATCACCTCCGGATGGCCGAAGGGCGCGTCGTAGTGGTTCACCAGCGCCATGTCGCGCACCACCGTGATGCCGGGTGTGTCGCGCGGCACGATGATCATCGACTGCTGGCGATGCCGGTCCGGGTTGTCGGGGTCGGTCTTGCCCATCAGGATGAACAGCTTGCAGCGCTCGTTCATCGCGCCGGTGATGTACCACTTGCGGCCGTCGATGACGTAGTCGTCGCCGTCGCGGCGGATGCGCGTCTCGATGTTGGTGGCGTCCGACGAGGCCACGGCCGGCTCGGTCATGGCGAAGGAGGAGCGGATCTCGCCGTCGAGCAGCGGCTGCAGCCAGCGGGCCTTCTGCGCCTCGTTTCCATAGCGCGCGATCACCTCGGTGTTGCCGGTGTCGGGCGCGCTGCAGTTGAAGGCCTCGGCGCTCCAGTAGCGGCGGCCCATGATCTCGCACAGGGGTGCGTATTCCAGGTTGGTGAGGCCCGCGCCATGCTCGTCCTCGGGCAGGAACAGGTTCCACAGGCCCGCGGCGCGCGCCTTGCGCTTGAGTTCCTCCATCAACGGCAGGCCGGTGTAGGGGCCGCCCGTGCGCTCGGCATTCATGAAGGAGGCATGCGCCTCCTGCGCATGGCGCTTCTCGTTCGGATAGATGTGCTCGTCCATGAAGGCGAGCAGGCGGCGGCGCAGGTCCTGCACCTTGGGGCTGTGTTCGAAGTCCATGTGTGTCTCTCGGTTGGATCGGATGGAAGCGTGGGGGACGCGGGCGCGTTCAGTCCCAGGAGAACAGGCCCAGGCTCACCGCCACCAGCGCTGGCTTGTCCTGGCCTTCGATCTCCATGGTGTTCTCGCAGCGCAGCAGCGTCCAGCCGTCGTCGCGCGCCTCGGCGGCCAGCAGGCGCATGTGGTTGCGCACCCGGGCGCCGGCCTTGACGGGCGACATGAAGCGCAGCTTGTCGAGCCCGTAGTTGACCGACTTCGTGGGCGCCAGTCCTTCCAGCAGCTCGTAGCTGGTGATGGGCAGCAGCGACAGCGTGAGGAAGCCGTGGGCGATGGGCGCGCCGAACGGGCTTTCGCGCGTGGCGCGCGCCACGTCGATGTGGATCCATTGCCGGTCGCCGGTGCAGTCGGCAAAGGCGTCGATGCGCGACTGGAGCACGTCGACCCATGAGGAGGTGCCGATGGACTGGCCGACGAAGTCGTGGAGGTTGGCGCGGGTGAGGACGGTCATGCGGTTGCGGAGGAAGCCGGAGGGAGTGCGCCGATGGTGCCGTGCCGGCGCGCGCCGCGCGGCCCAGGGGCATGCAGTGTTTTCATCGGGACGATTCAAAGTGCTGATGCGCGCCGTCGCACGGGCGACTGAACATCGGCCCGCCGGCCCCGATGGGCACGGCGCCTGCCCGACCCCGACACCCGACCAGGAGACAGCCCATGAGCGGCAGCTACGAGATTCAGGACGGCATCGCCGTCATCACCATGGACACGCCACCGGTCAACAGCCTGGGCCTGCAGAACCGGCGCTTCATCGCGGAATCGGTCGCCCGCGCCGGCAGCGATCCGCAGGTGCAGGCCATGGTGCTCACCGGTCGTGGCCGGGCCTTCTGCGGCGGCGCGGACATCCGCGAGTTCAACCGGCCCGAGGCGACCATGGCGCCCGACCTGATCGACGTCATCGACCTCATCGAGCGCAGCGACAAGCCCATCGTCGCGGCCGTGCACCGCGTGGCCATGGGCGGCGGGCTGGAGCTGGCCATGGGCTGCCACTACCGCCTCGTGCAGCGGGGCACGCAGGTCTCGCTGCCCGAGGTGCGCATCGGCATCCTGCCCGGCGCGAGCGGCACGCAGCGGCTGCCGCGCCTCATCGGGCTGGAGCCGGCCCTGAACATGATCGTGACCGGTGAGACGGTGATGAGCGAGGACCTGGCCCGCCTGCCCGGCCAGCGCCTGATCGACGAGCTGGTGGACGACGACGTGGTGGCCGCCGCGGTGGCCTTCGCGCGCCGGCATGCGGCCGTGCGGCCGCTGCCGCGCGTGCGCGAGCTGCAGGTGGTGCATCCTGCGCCCGAGGCCTATCTGCAGTTCGCGCGGACCCAGGTGGCCGCGGCGTCGCGCCACTTTCCGGCGCCGCTGCTGTGCCTGGATTGCGTGGCCCAGTCGGTGCGCCTGCCCTTCGACCAGGCGCTGGCCTTCGAGCGCCGCGGCGTGACCGAGCTGGTGTGGACGGCCGAGTCGGCGGCGCTGCGCAACATCTTTTTCGGCGAGCGGGCGGCCGCCAAGATCGCCGACGTGCCGGACGACACCCCCCAGCGCGCCATCAAGACGGTGGGCGTGATCGGCGCCGGCACCATGGGCGGCGGCATCAGCATGAACTTCCTGAACGCCGGCATCCCGGTGACCCTCCTCGAGATGAAGCAGGAGGCGCTGGACCGCGGCGTCGCCACCATCCGCAAGAACTACGAGGCGCAGGTCAAGAAGGGCAAGCTCAAGGCCGAGAAGTACGAGGAGCGCATGGCGCTGCTCAAGACCACGCTGAGCTACGACGACCTGAAGGACTGCGACCTCATCATCGAGGCCGTGTTCGAGGAACTGGGCGTCAAGGAAAAGGTGTTCACCCAGCTGGACGCCGTGGCCAAGCAGGGCGCCATCCTGGCCTCCAACACCTCCACGCTCGACGTCGACAAGATCGCGGCCTTCACCAAGCGCCCGCAGGACGTGATCGGCATGCACTTCTTCAGTCCGGCCAACGTGATGAAGCTGCTGGAAGTGGTGCGCGGCGCCAGGACGGGCAAGGACGTGCTGGCCACGGTGATGAGCCTGGCCAAGAAGATCAGGAAGACGGCCGTGGTCTCGGGCGTGTGCGACGGCTTCATCGGCAACCGGATGATCGAGCAGTACAGCCGCCAGGCCGGCTTCCTGCTGGACGAAGGCGCCACGCCGGCGCAGGTGGACAAGGCCATCGAGAAGTTCGGCTTTGCCATGGGCCCCTTCCGCATGGGCGACCTGGCGGGCAACGACATCGGCTGGGCGATCCGCAAGCGCCGCTCGGTCGAGCAGCCCGACATGAAGTACAGCCGCACGGCCGACAAGCTGTGCGAGCTGGGCCGCTTCGGCCAGAAGACGGGTGCGGGCTGGTACGACTACCAGGCCGGCAAGCGCGACGCGATCCCGTCCAAGCTGGTGGAGGACCTGATCGTCGCGCACCGCAAGGAACTGGGCATCACGCCGCGCAAGATCAGCGACGAGGAGATCGTGCAGCGCCTGGTGTATTCGCTGGTGAACGAGGGTGCGCACATCCTGGAAGACGGCATTGCCAGCAAGGCCAGCGACATCGACATGGTCTACATCACCGGCTATGGCTTCCCGATCTTCCGCGGTGGCCCGATGCACTACGCCAGCCAGCAGGGGCTGTTCAACGTGGTGCAGGCGATGCAGCGCTTCGGTCGCAATCCCAACGACGACGCCAAGTTCTGGGAGCCGGCGGGGCTGATCCGCCAGCTCGTCGCCGAAGGTCGGGGATTCGCCTGAATGTGACGGCCGGCCGCGCCGCGGCGCCGGCTCAGTCGCAGCGCAGCCTCAGGCCGCCGGCCATCCAGTGGCCGGCCGGCAGGCGTCCCAGCGCGCGCTGACGGCTCCAGCGTGACAACAGGCCCGCCTCGGCGGGCCGCATGCGCAGGCCGTCGATGCCGGCGTCGGCCTGCTCCTGCGCCGGCAGGAAGCACAGCGCGCCACAGGCGGTGGCCACGGCGGGCAGGCCGTCCTGACGCATGATCGGCAGGCCGAGCAGGCGGCCCCAATGCGCGGCCACCCGTTCCGGCGCCCGCACGCGCAGCTCGATGGCGGCGAGCGAGTGCGGACCCGGCCCGGGCCGGCCCTCGGACGGGAGGGTCGGCGGGGCGCACCGGCCCTCCATCCGCTCGCTGAACTCCAGCGTGCAGCCCCCCGTCTCCCCCGCGGCCAGTTGCAGGGCGCTGCCGGGGCCGAGCAGGCCGCCGTCCGTGACGCTGAGGCCCTGGCGATGGCAGTGCCGCTGCCAGTCGAGCAGGTCAGGCACCTGCCAGCCCAGAAGGTCGGGGGCGCCCGTCGTGCCGGGGGGATCGGCGGGTGTCGACACCTCCACGCTGAGCCCGGGTCCATGGAAGGCCAGGCGGTCCGGCGCATGGGCCGGGGCCCAGCCCAGCAGGTCGGTGAACAGTGCGCGGGCCACGTCGGGATCGGTCATCCGCAGCCGCGCGAATCGAAGCCGGGGCAGGCGGCGGGCGGCGTCCATGCGTGGTGGGTGGCTCAGGCGCCCTGGCCGACGCCGTGCCAGCCAAGCTCGGCCAGCTGCCGGGCCTGGCGGCCGGCCTGCAGGGCTTCGCTGCTGGCCGCGTTGCCGGCCAGGGCCCGGCCCATGATGCCCTGGGCGATGGCGGCGGCGCGGAAGAGGTTGAAGGCCTCGTAGAAGCGCCAGGTCTGCGCGTCGACGCGGGGCAGGGCGCGGCGCTCGCAGTAGCGCGCCAGGTAGGCCGCCACGGTCGGGATGGCGGCCGCCTGCAGCTGCGCCGCGTCCAGGTCGCCGAGCCCCCGCACCGAGGGCGGCAGCCGCCAGGCCATGCAGTGGTAGGCGAAGTCGACCATGGGGTCGCCCAGCGTCGACAGCTCCCAGTCCAGCACCGCCACGACGCGTGGCGCGTCCTGCGCGAAGACCAGGTTGTCGAGCCGGAAGTCGCCATGGACCAGGCGCGTGCCCGTGTCGGCGGGCTGATGGCGCGGCAGCCAGGCGATCAACTGCTCCATCGCCTCGATCGGCTCGGTCTCGCTGGCGCGGTACTGGCGGGTCCAGCGGTCCAGCTGCCGGGCGATGTAGCCGCCGGTGCGTCCGTAGTCGGCGAGGCCGACCGCCGCGACGTCCACCTCGTGCAGGGCGGCGAGGGTGCGGTTCATGTCGTCATAGAGCGCGGTGCGCTCGCTGCTGGCCATGCCGGGCAGGTGCGGGTCCCAGAGGATGCGGCCGGGCACGCAGTCCATCACGTAGAACATGGTGCCGATCACCGCCACGTCGGTGCACAGCGCATGCACCCGCGGCACGGGCACCCCGCTGCCGGCCAGCGCCTGCATGACGCGGAACTCGCGGTCCACGGCGTGGGCCGAGGGCAGCAGCGTGCCGGCGGGCTTGCGCCGCAGCACGTAGCGACCGCCGGGCGTCTCCACCAGGAAGGTGGGGTTGGACTGGCCACCCTTGAATTGGGCCAGGCCGAAGCGCTGGCGGGCGCTGCTGTCGACATGGTCGATCCACCAGGCGCGCAGGGCCTCCTCGTCCAGCTGGTGGCCGGCACGCACGGCGGTGGTGTCGGCAAGGGTGTCGTTCAGGGGCAAGTGCTGTCTCCGGTGGGCATGCAGGGCGCCCCGCTTGCGGGCATCATCGGGGGCCGCCAAGGCTAAGCGCCCCGGCCCGTGCTGCCCAATGAAAGCGCGGCATGCCCGCCGATACAGTCCATGCATATTTCGAGGGTCGATCTCAACCTGCTGGTCGTGCTGGACACGATCTACACCGAAGGCGGCATCACCAAGGCTGCCGACAAGCTGCATCTGACGCAGCCGGCGATCAGCCATGCCCTGGCGCGGTTGCGCGACCTGTTCAACGACCCGCTGTTCGAACGCCAGGGCCACCGCATGGTGCCCACGGCACTGACCAAGCGCATCATCGATCCACTGCGCGGCTCGCTGCAGTCGCTGGGCTCGCTGCTGAACGACACCCAGAGCTTCGATGCGGCCACCAGCACCAAGCGCTTCGTGATCGGGCTGCGCGACTTCATGGAGTCGACCGTGATGCCGCCGCTGATGCGCACGCTGGCCGGTGAGGCGCCAGGCGTCGAGGTGGCCAGCGTGCGTGCCAGCCGTCGCAGCCTCGAGGGTGAGCTGGCGGCCGGCACGCTCGACCTCGCCGTCGACGTGCTGCTGCCCGTGTCGGACGCCGTCAAGTTCACCCGCATCACGGTCGACGGCGCGGCCGTGGTCGCGCGGCAGGGTCACCCGGCCATTCAGGGCAGCGTGGACATCGACACCTACCTGGCCCAGCGGCATGTGCTGGTCACCACGCGGCGCCAGGGGCCGGGTTTCGAGGACATCGAGCTGCGCCGCCTGGGCATGCAGCGGCAGGTGGCCTTGCGCTGCCAGTACTACTTCGCGGCCTGCCGTACGGTGTCGCAGACCGACCTGGTGCTCACCATGCCCGAGAGCTACGCCCACATGGTCAACAAGACCTTCGGCAACCAGGTGCTGCCCATGCCGGCGCCCTTGTCCTCCATGGACGCCTACCTGTACTGGCACGCCAGCACCGACAACGACGCGGCCAACCGCTGGCTGCGCTCGGTGATGCTGAGCTGCTACGCCCGCTGAGGGCGCGCTCGCGCGCCTGCGCTCCCCCTTCATACCTGCGCGGCCGATGGCCGCCGCCTTGCTTCGCCCGCTGCCGCCGACCCTTAGGGGTTAATGCCGGTGACAGCGCAGCCGCGCCTGCTCACCATCGCAAATCTGTTATAACAAATCTCGCCGATCACCAGGCGGAACAGGAGACATGCGATGAAGACCGATCGACGTCATTTTCTTCAGGCGACTGCGGCCGCTGCCGTCCTCGGCAGCGTCGGCGTCCGTCCCGCGCGGGCCCAGGGCGGACCCCTCCGCATCGGGCTGATGCTGCCGATGAGCGGCATCGGCGCCGAGGCGGGCGCCGCCTGGCTCGCCGGGGCCCGCGTGGCCGTGGCGCAGTGGAACGCCAAGGGCGGGGTGCTCAAGCGCCAGGTGGAACTGGTGGTGCGCGACGACAAGTTCAGCAGTGCCGGCGCCGTGGCTGCGGCGCGCGAGCTGGCCGGCAGCGGCGTCAACCTGCTCATCGGCGGCTCGCAGTCGCCGATGGCGCTGGCGACCGCGCCGATCCTGCCCGAGCTCAAGGCGCTGATGGTGGCGCCGTGCCCCACCGTCATGTCGCTCACGCACGAGGGCTTCCAGCGCAACTTCTTCCGGCTGTCGTGGAACGCCTACATCGCCTTCGCCGGCATCGGCAACATGCTGACCGACCGCTTCAAGGAAGTGCAGACCTGGTCGTGCATCGTGCCCGACAGCGAGAACGGCCGCGACATGGCCCGCTTCTTCAGCGTCGGTGTGCAGCGCGCCGCGCAGAAGGCCGGCCGCACGGTCAAGGTGCTCGACCCCGTCTTTGCCAGCCTCAACAAGGCCGACTACAAGGTGGAGATCAACAGCCTGATGAACGCGCCCTCGCAGGGGCTGTTCGTCGGCCTCACCGCGGCGCCCTGCATCAGCCTGCTGCAGCAGGGCCGGGCGGTGGGCATGGACCGCAAGTTCAAGGTGATCGGCGATGCGGGCACCGAGCTGATGATCGCCAAGGCGATGCAGAAGTCCACGCCGGCCAACCTCTGGAGCATCAGCTACTGGGTGCCCGGCACCGAGGCCGGCCGCCGCCATGCGATGAGCAACGCGCTGTACGAGGACTACGTCAAGCTCACGGGCGACCGCAATCCGCCCAGCATCGTGCAGTCCAGCCACCGCTGTGCGCTGGCGCTGTTCAACGGCATCGAGAAGGCCGGCGGCACCGACACCGACGCCGTCATCGCCGCGCTCGAAGGCCTGGAGTTCGACACCGCGGTGGGCCGCTACCACATCCGCAAGGAAGACCACCAGGGCCTGGGCGAGGCCTACATCGCCCAGGTGGGCGCCCGCGAGGCCGACCCCGGCTACGGCATCGTCGATGCCATCGCCTACCGCGAGGCCGACGTGGCCGAGCCGCCGAGCCCCGGCAAGCCGCTGTCGATGTGAGGCGCAGCACCATGTCCTTGCAACGCAGAACCCTGATCCAGGCCACCGGCGCAGGCGCCGTGCTGGCCGCGATGGCGGCGCCCTGGGTGCGCGCCCAGCCCGGGCCGGTGCGCATCGGTGCCATGCTGCCGATGAGCGGCATCGGCGCCGAGGCCGGCGCCAACTGGCTGGCCGGCATCCGCGCCGCCCAGATGCAATGGAACGATCAGGGCGGCCTCCTGGGTCGCCAGATCGAGATCGTGGTGCGCGACGACAAGTTCACCAGCGCGGGCGCGGTGGCCGCCGTGCGCGAGCTGGCGGGCGAGGGCGTCAACCTGTCGGTGGGCGCCGGCCAGTCGCCGATGGCGCTGGCCATCGCGCCGATCCTGGCCGAGCTCAAGGCCGTGGTGGCGGCGCCTGCGCCGACGGTGATGTCGGTCACGCACGAGAACTTCAGCCGCCATTTCTTCCGCGTGGCGTCCAACGCGCTGATGCTCTTCGGCGGCATCGGCAACATGCTGGCCACCAAGTTCCCGCAGGTGGGCAGCTGGGCGCTGATCCTGCCCGACAGCGAGAACGGCCGCGACATGGCGCGCTACTTCCGCCTGGGCGTGGAGCGGGCCGCCAAGGCCGGCGGCACGGCGCCCAAGGTGCTGGAGCCGGTGTATGCCTCGCTCAACAAGGCCGACTACAAGGTCGAGATCAACAGCCTGATGAACTCCGGCGCCGAGGGGCTGTTCGTGGGCCTGACGGCGGCGCCCTGCGTGAGCCTGCTGCAGCAGGGCCGCGCCGTGGGCATGGACCGGCGCTTCAAGGTGATCGGCGAGGCCGGCACCGAGCTGATGATCGCCAAGGCCATGGGCCGCTCCACGCCGCAGAACCTCTGGGGCGTGAGCTTCTGGGCGCCCGAGCTGGAGCCCTTCAAGAGCCAGTACCCGCTCAGCCGCCAGCTGTCCGAGTACATCGTCAAGGTCACTGGCACGCCCCATGTGCCGGGCATCGTGCAGGCCTCGCACCGCTCGGCGCTGGCGCTGTTCAACGCGGTGAAGAAGGCCGGCAGCACCGAGACCGAGGCCGTGATCCCGGCGCTGGAGGGCCTGGCCTTCGACACGGCGGCGGGCCCCTACCGCATCCGCAAGGAGGACCACCAGGGCATCGGCTATGCCTACTTCGCGAAGATCGGCGCGCGCGAGGCGGCGCCCGGCTATGGCCTGGAGCAGGTGATCCGCCTGGACGAATCCGAGATCGTCGAGCCGCCGTCGCCCGGCCGCAAGTACGAGGCCTGACGCGATGGCCAACGAGATCCTCTTCGCCTTCTTCAACGCCGCCGCCTTCGGCATGGCCATCTTCCTGGTGGCGGCCGGGCTGACGCTCATCTTCGGGCTGCTGCGGCTGCTCAACATGGCGCAGGGCGGCTTCTTCATGATCGGTGCCTACACAGCCTATTCGGTCATGGGCCGCGACGTGCAGTCGCTGGGCATGTTCCTGCTGGCCGCCCTGGCGGGCGGCGTGGTGGTGGCGGTGCTGGGGCTGGTCACCGACCGGCTGGTGCTGCGGCGGCTGCGCCATGTCGATCCGCACTATGTGCTGATCGCCACCTTCGCGCTCATGATGGTGTGCACCGGCGTCACCAAGCTGGTGTGGGGGGTGGACTTCTTCTCCGTCAACCCGCCGCCGGGGCTGGATCAGCCGCTCAATCCCTTCGGGCTGTTCTTCTCGGCTTACCAGATCTTCGTGATCGCGGCCGGCCTGGTGATCTACGTGCTGCTCGAGATCGCCATCCACCGCCTGTGGTTCGGCAAGCTCATGCAGGCGCTGGCGGCCGATCCGTGGATGTCGGGCGTGCTGGGGCTGAATGTGTCCTTCGGCGTCGCGCTCAGCGTGATGGCCAGCTTCATGCTCGCCGGCCTGGCGGGCGGGTTGCTGCTGCCCAACCAGAGCCTGTCGACGGGCCTGGGCGACTCCTACCTCATGTATGCCTTCTTCGCCGTCATCATCGGCGGGCTCGGCAACATCCGCGGCGCCTTCATCGGCTCGCTGGTGCTGGGGCTGGTGCAGAGCCTGAACACCGTGCTGCTGCCGCAGGTGCCGGGCCTGGCGGTGTACGTGGTGCTGGCGATCTTCCTGCTGTGCAAGCCCAGCGGCCTGTTCCCGGCGGTGGGCAGCCAGGACGCCGGCCACCACGAGGCCGGCACTGGCGGCAGCCTGCACCGTCCGCGCGTGCCGCGCCCGGTCTGGCAGGGGCTGGGCACGGCGCTGGTGCTGCTGCTGGCGACGCTGCCCTGGTGGGTGGGCGCCGGCCCGCTGTATGTGGTGGGCACGGTGCTGATCCAGGTGGTGTTCGCGCTGTCGTGGAACATCCTCTTCGGCTACACCGGCCTGGTCTCCTTCGGCCATGCGGGCTTCTTCGCCATCGGCGCCTACCTGACGGCGCTGGCGCTGCGGCACGTGGCCGGCGTGCCCTTCCTGCTCGTGATGGGCGGTGCCGCGCTGCTGGGTGCAGCGGCGGCCTGGCTGATCGGCGTGCTGGCCCTGCGCCGCATGAGCGGGGTGTTCCTGGCGGTGCTGACCGTGGCGCTGGCCGAGGCTCTGCGGCTGGTCATCGGCTTCAGCGCCTTCCTGGGGCGCGAGGACGGCATCACCGACATCCCGCGGCCGGTGCTCGACCTGTTGCTGCTGCGCGTGGACCTCGGCAGCTCCAACGCCTACTACCTGTTCCTGCTGGCGACCTGCGTGCTGATCACCGGCGCCTTGTGGTGGCTGCTGCACAGCCGCTTCGGCCGCACGCTGCAGACCATCCGCCAGGACCCGGAGCGCGCCGCCTTCATGGGCACACCGGTGGCCAGCTACCGGCTGGCCGCCTTCGTCATCTCCGGCGCCGTGGCCGCGGTGGCCGGCTGCCTGTACGCGCCCTGGTCGCGCATCGTGACGGTGGAGGAGGTGCACTGGCTGGCCTCGGCCCAGCCGATGCTCAACACGCTGCTCGGCGGCGTCAGCTCCTTCTGGGGACCGGTGGTGGGGGCGGGGCTGTTCGCCGCCATCGCCTATGCCACGCGCACCCTGGTCGGGCTGTCGGAGCTGATCGTGGGCTGCGGCCTGCTGGCGATCATCCTGCTGGCGCCGAACGGGGCGGTGGGCCTGTGGCGCAGCCTGGAAGCCCGGCTGTGGGGCGAGCGCGCCCGCACCCCCGCGCCGCCCGAGCCGCATTCACAGGCCGCGCCCCGGGCCGCCGGTCAGCCGCTGCGCGCGGGAGGCACGCCATGAGCGGCGCCTTGCTGGAAGTGAGCCAGGTGCGCAAGAACTACGGCCCCATCGAGGTGCTGCGCGGCGTCAGCCTGGCGGTCGAGCCCGGGCAGGTGTTCGCCATCATCGGCCCCAACGGGGCGGGCAAGACGACCATGTTCCGGGTGATGACGGGCGAGGTCGCCTGCAACGGCGGCAGCATCCGCTTCAAGGGCGAGGACGTCACCCGCCTGCCGTCGCACGAGCGGGTGCGCCGCGGCTTCGGCCGCACCTTCCAGGTGGCGCGGGTGTTCGCCGACTTCGATGTGCTGGACAACGTCGTGGTCGCCATCGAGGCGCGGCGGCGCCACACCGGCGAGCCGCTCGGCGCGTGGCGGCGCTGCGCGCCGTCGCCCGACATCCGGGACGAGGCGATGGCGCTGCTGGCCGACCTGCGCCTCGCCGGGCATGCGCAGCAGGGCGCGCGCTTCCTGTCGCATGGCGACAAGAAGCGGCTGGAGTTCGCCATCGCCCTGGCGGGCCGGCCCGCCATCCTGATGCTGGACGAGCCCACGGCGGGCATGTCCCCCAGCGACCGGGCGGACGTGGCCGCGCTCATCGCCCGCATGCAGCGCGAGCGCGGCATCACCGTGGTGATGACCGAGCACGACATGGACGTGGTCTTCGGCCTGGCCGACCGGATCATGGTGATGAACTACGGCGAGGTGGTGTCCACGGGCAGCGTCGAGGCCGTGCGGGCCGATCCGCGGGTGCGCGAGGTCTACCTCGGCAAGGAGATGGTCCATGCTTGATCTGCGCGACCTGGACGCCTTCTATGGCGACAGCCACATCCTCTTCGGCCTGCGGCTGTCGGTGGCGGCCGGCCAGCGCGTGGCGCTGCTGGGCCGCAATGGCGCAGGCAAGTCGACGCTGCTCAAGAGCGTCATGAATGCCGGGCCGCGCGTGCGCGGCACCGTGCGCTTCGACGGCCAGGACCTGGCCGCGCTGCCCACGCACCGGCGCACCCGGCTGGGCCTGTCGCTGGTGCCGGAGGACCGCCGCATCTTCACCCACCTGACCGTGGCCGAGAACATCGCCATGGCCCGCTACGGCGCCGGCCCGGGACGGCCCGCCGTGCCGGTGGACGAGATCGTGCAGCGCTTTCCCATGCTGGCCAGCCTGCTGCAGCGCCACGGCGGGCAGCTCAGCGGCGGGCAGCAGCAGCTGCTGGCCGTGGCGCGGGCCATGGCCGCCCATCCGCGTCTGCTGCTGCTGGACGAACCCACCGAGGGCCTGGCGCCCATCATCGTGGAGGAGATGGCCCACGACCTGGTGCGCAGCTGCACCGACAACGGCGTGGCCCTGCTGCTGTGCGAGCAGAACATCTGGTTCGCCCGCCGCTGCACCGACCACGTCTACGTCATCGACACCGGCCGCCTCGTCTTCGAGGGCGACTGGGCCGCCTTCGACCGCCACCCCGAGATCCAGCAGCGCTACCTGGCGCTGTGACTGCCGAGCGACACCGACCATGGACCTGCAATACACCCCCGAACAACACCAGCTGCGCGAGAGCGTGGAGCGCTTCGTGCGCGAGGCCTACGACTTCAGCCACCGGCGGCGCGTGGCCGCCAGCGAGCTCGGCCATGCCGCCGACTGCTGGCGCCGCTATGCCGACTTCGGCTGGCTGGCCATCCCCTTCTCCGAGGCCGAGGGCGGCATCGGCGGCGATGCGGTGGACACCGGCATCGTCATGGAGGGCGTGGGCCGCGGCCTGCTGCTCGAGCCCTACCTGGCCAGCGTGGTGCTGGGCGGCGGCCTGCTCAGCCTGATCGGCAGCGAGGCGCAGAAGGCCGAATGGCTGCAGCCCATGATGGCCGGCGAGCTGCGCCTGGCCCTGGCCTATGCCGAGCCGGGCTCGCGCTACGACCCCTTCCACATCGCCGCGACGGCACGCCAGGAAGGCGGCGTCTGGCGCCTGGACGGCACGAAGGCGCTGGTCTACGGCGGCGACTGCGCCGAAGCCCTGGTGGTGATCGCCCGCAGCGCCGGCGCGCCCGGAGAGCGCGCCGGGTTGCAGGCCTTCGTGGTCGATGCGGATGCGCCGGGCCTGTCGCGCACGGCCTATGCCATGCACGATGGGCAGCGCGCGGCCGACCTGCGCCTGGACGGCGTGACGGTGGATGCGTCGCGCCGGCTGGTGCCGGCCGACGGGACGGAGGTGGGCGATGCGCTGGAGCGGGTGGTCGACCACGGCATCGCCGCGCTCGCCGCCGAGGCGGTCGGCGCCATGGCGGTGCTGGTGGACACCACGCTCGACTACCTCAAGACCCGGCAGCAGTTCGGCCGGCCCATCGGCACCAACCAGGCGCTGCAGCACCGCATGGTCGACATGACCATCGCGCTGGACGAGGCGCGGTCCATGGCGCTGTACGCGGCGCTGATGCTGCGCGAGGCCGACGCCCCGGCGCGCCGCCGCGCGCTGTCGGCCGCCAAGATGGAGATCGACCGCACGGCCCGCCTGGTCGGGCAGGAGGCGGTGCAGATGCACGGCGCCATGGGCGTGACCGAGGAACTGGCCGTGGGCCACTACTTCAAGCGCCTGTCGATGATCCGCCTGGGCTTCGGCGACGCCGACTGGCACGCCGAGCGCTACATGGCGCAGTGAGGCCCGCACGATGGACCTCCGCCTGAGCGACCAGGACCGCGCCTTCGAAGCCGAGGTGCGGGCCTTCATCGCCGCCGAACTGCCGGCGGACATCCGCGAGAAGGTGCGGCTGGACCGCACCCTGGCGCGCGACGACTTCATGCGCTGGCAGCAGATCCTGGCCCGGCGCGGCTGGTTCACCGGCGCCTGGCCGCGGGCCCAGGGCGGCCTGGACTGGAGCGCCCTGCACACGCTGATCTTCAACCGCGTGGCCGGCGAGATGCACTGCCCCGAGCTGCAGGTCTTCGGCCCCGCGATGGTCGGGCCGGTGATCTACACCTTCGGCACCGAGGCGCAGAAGGCGCAGCACCTGCCCGCCATCCGCGACTCGTCCGTGTGGTGGTGCCAGGGCTATTCGGAGCCGGGTGCCGGTTCGGACCTGGCCGCGCTCAAGACGCAGGCGCTGGACCGGGGCGATCACTTCCTCGTCAACGGCCAGAAGATCTGGACCTCGTACGCGCACTTCGCCGACTGGATGTTCTGCCTCGTGCGCACCAGCACCGAAGGGCCGAAGCAGGCGGGCATCTCCTTCCTGCTGATCGACATGAAGACACCGGGGGTGCAGGTGCAGCCGATCCGCATGATGGACGGCCGGCACTACCTCAACGCGGTCTTCTTCGACGACGTGCGCGTGCCGCGCGAGAACCTCATCGGCGAAGTCGACCGCGGCTGGACCTACGCCAAGTTCCTGCTCGCGCATGAGCGGGTGGAGAACGCGAACCTGCGCTTCATCACCCAGGAGCTCGCGCGGCTGCGCGAGGTGGCGGCCGAGGGGGGCAGTGGCGGCCGCCGGCTGATCGACGACCCCGCCTTCGCGCGCGAACTGGCGCAGGTGGAGGCGCAGTTCAAGGCGCTGGAGATCGGGCTGCTGCGCCTGCTCTCCGACGCGCAGGCGGGCCAGGCGGCGGCGCCGGGCACCTCGTCCTTCATCAAGATCCGGGGCACCGAGATCGCCCAGCGCATCACCGAGCTGCGGGTCATGGCCAGCGGACCCGATGCGCAGCGCTTCCAGCCCGACTGGCTGTTCGGCGACGGCGAGACACCGCTGCTGGGGCCCGCGCATGCGCTGGGGCCGGTGGCGAGCTACCAGTTCTGCCGGGCCATGACCATCTACGGCGGCAGTACTGAAGTGCAGAAGAACATCATGGCCAAGCATGTGCTGGGCCTGTGAGAAGGTATCCATGAGCCAGACCCTCATCGACTATCCGCTCGGCGAACAGCCGCTGCATGAATACCTGCGTGCCCATGCGCGGCACCAGCCCGACAAGGCGGCCATCGTCTGGTACGGCCGGGCGCTGAGCTATGCCGAACTCGACCGCATGAGCGACGCCTTCGCGCAGACGCTGCACCGGGCGGGCGTGGGCCCGGGCGACCGGGTCGCGCTCTTCCTGCAGAACTGCCCCCAATACCTGGTGGCGCATTTCGGGATCCAGAAGCTGGGGGCCATCGTGAGCCCCTGCAGCCCCATGTTCAAGGCGCACGAGTTCGCCTACCAGGTGGGTGATCTGGGCGCCAAGGCCCTCGTGGCGGCGGACCATCTGCTGCCCATCGTGATGTCGGTGCGCGACCGGGTGGCGGTGCCGCATGTGTATGCGGTGCGCTATGCCGACCTGCTGCCGTCCGAGCCGCAGGTCGAGGTGCCGCCGGAGCTGCTGGCGCGCACGCCGCTGCCCGAGGGCGTGATCGACTTCAGCGAAGCCACCGCCGAACCGCATCCCCAGCCGCCGCGGCCCGCGCTCGGCATGGACGACGTGGCCCTCATGACCTACACCTCGGGCACCACCGGCATGCCCAAGGGCGCGATGCTGAGCTACCGCAACGCGCTCTACAAGACAGCCGTGGGCGCGCAGATGTTCGGCATCCGTGCCGAGGACACGATGCTGGCGGTCGCGCCGGTCTACCACATCGCCGGCATGATCTGCGGCGTCACGCTGCTGGCCTACACCGGCGCCACCATCGTGCTGCTCAACCGCATGGACCCGCTCGCGGTGCTGCAGAGCATCGAGCGCTTCCGCGTCACCTGGTGGTACGCGATGGCGCCCATGCTCGAGGCCACGATGAAGGCGCCCGGCGCGGCCGGGTTCGACCTGTCGAGCCTGAAGACCACCATGGCCACCAGCTTCGGCATCAAGCTGACGCAGGCGCTGGCCGAACGCTGGAGCGCCTTCGCCAACGACTGCCTGGTGTACGAGGCGGGCTATGGCCTGTCGGAGACCCACACCAACGATGTGCTGATGCCGCGCGATGCCGTGCGCTGGGGCACCAACGGCGTGCCGGGCCCGGGCGTGGAGTTGCGCATCCTCGACGAGGCCGGCGAGCCGGTGCCGGTGGGCGAGAGCGGACAGATCGTGGTGCGCAGCCAGGGCGTGTTCCATGGCTACTGGAACCGGCCCGAGGCCACCGCCGAGGTGCTCCGGGACGGCTGGGTGCACACGGGCGACATCGGCCGGCTGGACGCGCAGGGCTACCTGAGCTTCATCGGCCGGGTCAAGGAGATGATCAAGGTGTCGGGCTACAGCGTCTTTCCGGAAGAGGTGGAGTCGATCCTGATCCTGCATCCGGATGTGGCCCAGGTGGCCGTGATCGGCGTGCCCGATGCCGACAAGGGCGAGGTGGTGAAGGCCTTCGTCGTGCCCTCGGCGGGCGCCGGGTCCTTCGACCGGGACGCGCTGCTGGCCTGGGCGCGCGAGAACATGTCCCACTACAAGGTGCCGCGGCAGCTGGAGCTGCTGGACGCCCTGCCCGCCACGGGCACCGGCAAGCTGCTGCGGCGCCTGCTGCGCGGCTGAGGCTGACGGATGGGGCGCTGCTCAGCGCCCCCAGCGCAGCACCAGCGGAGCCAGCGGCCGCGCGATGTCGATCAGCTCGCGGCGGGTGGCCGGGTGCATGGGCGGCAGCGGATGGGTGCAGGGTGCGGCGCTCAGGTCTATGCTCGCGCCGACAGCCTCGTCCAGCGGCAGATCGCCGCCGAATCCACCCCGGTTCCTCACGATGGACAACATCACGATTGCCACGGCCACCCCGGAAGAAGTGCACTCCGGCGAGCTCGGCCGCCGATTGCGTCAGTACAACTACGGCTTCGTCGGTGAGTATCCTGACCAGCAGTACATCCGGCTCAACGCGCGAGACCGCTACGGGCGGCTGCTGGGTGGGCTGCGCAGCGTCGTCTTCCTCCATTGGCTCACCATCGACGTGCTCTTCGTCGAGGCCGATGCGCGTGGCGCTGGTCTCGGGAGCCGCCTGCTTGCCGAGGCCGAGCGGCAGGCCATTGAACTGGGCGCCCGGCATGCCAAGCTGGAAACCTTCGAGTGGCAGGCGCCGGCGTTCTATCGCAAGCATGGCTATGAGGAATACGCCCGCATCGATGACTATGCGCCGGGCTTCTATCTCTGTTGCATGAAGAAATCGCTGTCGACGCCGCGCTGCTGAACTGACTGCTTGGCGAGAAGGCGGGCGTCACGCGGGCGTCGGTGCGCGAGAAGATGCCTGCAGAGTCGACCACCACTGGGTGCGAGACCTGTGGGCTCCGGCCACAGGCGCTCATCCCGCTGCCGCCACGATCCTCTCCACCACCGTCATCACCGCGCTGTTCTGTGCCGCCAGCTCGCGGACGGGCGGATTCGTCGCGGTCGTGGTCACGGCGAGTCGCAGAGAGGGCACTACCAGCGCAAACTGCGCGCCGTAGCCCCAGGCCCAGAAGACCGGGCGGCCGGTCAGGCTGCCTGAGAACCACAGGTAGCCGTAGCTCGTGTTCTTCACGGGCCCGGCCTGCCATGTGGTGGGCACACGAGGGCGCGTGCTGGCGTCCACCCATTCCTTCGGCACCACCTGCCGCCCCTTCCAGCGGCCGTCGTCGGCCATGGTCCAGGCAATCTTGGCGAGGTCCCGTGCGCGCAGGCGCAGACCGCCGAAGCTCATGAAGCGACCCGCCTTGTCGCGGACCGCCGCGACGCGCTCGATGCCCAGTGGACCGAACAGGTCGCGCTGGGCGAACTGATCTACAGGCATGCCCTGCGCCTGGGTGAGTATGGGCGACAGCAACGACACCGCCGCGTCGTTGTAGCCCCATCGTCCGACCTGCGCCGGATCGACGGGGAGGCTCAGTGCGTAGGCGACCGGATCTTCAGCCGCCTGCAGCGCTGCCATGCCGGTCCGGAAGTCGTAGACCAGCCCCGACGTGCCACTCAGAATCTGTTCGAGTGTGACCGCCAGGACGGGCGAGCCCGGCGCGTTGGCCGCCGCCGACGGCAGGAGGGTAGCGACCGTCTCCGACAGACCCTTGATCCTGCCCTGGTCGATGGCCATGCCCACGAGCATCGATGCGACGCTCTTGGTCACCGAGTTCACCCCTTGCAGCGCCGAGGCCGTCGCGCCACCGTAGTACTGTTCGGCGACGAGGTCCCCGTTCCTGACCACCAGGACGCTTCGGAGTGCGGCCACCGACTGCGCTTCGTCCAGAACCCTTCGGATCGCGACATCCTGGGCGCTGGCGTCTGCCTTCGGCGCGGCCCAGTCCGCCGGGCTTTCCGCCGCCATGGCGGCAGGAAGGGGCAGCAGCGTCCCGGCTGTGAGCGCCAATCCGCGGGAGATGAGCGTTCGGCGCGATGGCGTCTCGTTCTGCATGTTGGGCCTTGGTCGGTGCGCCGCATCTTGCGGGAATGCGACGACGCGAGCAAGCGCTGGATACGGCGACGGGCTGCAGGATGGGGCCGCGAGGGTGGTGTCCCGGCGGGCTGTCGACTCGGAATGCGGCGCCGTGTCGATGCACACACTTGAAGCACAATTTTCGGATGAAGTCAGCCATCCTTCCTGAGGTAGGCGTCGAGCCAGAGCTTCGCGCCGAGCTGGAGTCCCTGCTTCGCGACGGCGAGTCGTTGGCCGGGTTCATCGAAGACAGCGTGCGCAGCGCAGTGGCGTACCGGCGCGCCGAGGCGGAGTTTCATGCCCGGGGCGAGGCGGCGTGGCAGGCGTATTCGCGCACGGGTGTGGCGCATCCTGCCGGTGAGGTCATCGGCGAAATGCGCCAGCGTCTGGAGAGCCGGCGCAAGCAGCTGGGGGTTGCGCAAGCCAAGGCGCGATGACCTTTGCCGTGATGTTCGCGCCGCAGGCCCGCGCGGAGTTGTTCAGACTTTTCCCGTATCGGATCGATCAGGCCAAGACGGCGGCGGACGTCGATCTGGCTTCGATGGCCGGGCACTCCCGCAACGCCCCGCCCCTTCACCGCCCCCAGCGCAGCACCAGCGGATCCAGCCGCCGTGCGATGTCGATCAGCTCGCGGCGCGTGGCCGGGTGCATGGGCGGCAGCGGGTGTCGCGGCGCCTCGCAGGCGATCACGCCGCCTTCCTTCATCAGCGCCTTGGCCGCCAACATGCCGGCCTGGCGGTTCTCGTGGTTGATCAGGGGCAGCCAGCGCTGGTAGTGCGCGAAGGCGCCGTCCATGTCCCCGCGGCGGTGTGCCTCCAGGATGGGGCGGATGCCGTCCGGGAAGCCGCCGCCGGTCATGGCGCCCGTGGCGCCGGCATGCAGGTCGGCCAGCAGGGTGATGGCTTCTTCGCCGTCCCAGGGCCCTTCGATGGCGTCGCCGCCCAGCTGGATCAGCTCGCGCAGCTTGTTGGCGGCGCCGGCGGTCTCCATCTTGAAGTACGACACATGTTCGATCTCGCGCGCCATGCGGGCCAGGAAGCCGGGCGCGAGCACCGTGCCGCTGGCGGGCGCGTCCTGGACCATGATGGGAATGTCGATGGCGTCCGACACCTGCTGGTAGAAGGCCTGGATCTGCGCCTCGGGCACGCGGAAGGTGGCGCCGTGGTAGGGCGGCATCACCATCACCATGGCGGCGCCCATGTCCTGCGCGCGGCGGCTGCGCTCGGCGCAGATGCGCGTGGCGTAGTGCGAGGTGGTGACGATCACCGGCACGCGACCGGCCACATGTTCCAGCGCGGTGCGGGTGAGCACCTCGCGCTCCTGGTCCGACAGCGAGAACTGCTCCGAGAAGTTGGCGAGGATGGCCAGGCCGTCCACCCCCGCGTCGATCATGAAGTCGAGCGCGCGCTTCTGGCTGGGCAGGTCGAGCTCGCCGCTCTCGGTGAAGGTGGTGGGCACCACCGGGAAGATGCCGCGGTACGGGGTGGCGGGATGGGCCATGGGCGGGTCGCGTGTGGGCTGGTTTGAAGGGGAAGACTCAGTGCGAATGGCGCGGCACCGCGGCGCCGCGGCAGCCCACCAGAAAGTCCAGGTCGCAGCCCTCGTCGGCCTGCAGCACATGCTCCACGTACAGCTTGCGGTAGCCGCCGCCGGGGGGCGTCAGGCTCTTCTGCACGTCGGCCATGCGGCTCGCGTATTCCTCGTCGGAGATGTCCAGGTGCAGGCGGCCGGCGTCGCTGTCCAGCTCGATCCAGTCGCCGTCGCGCACCATGGCCAGCGGCCCGCCGGCCGCCGCCTCGGGCGCGACGTGCAGCACCACGGTGCCGTAGGCGGTGCCGCTCATGCGGGCGTCGGAGATGCGGACCATGTCCTTGATGCCCTGGCGCAGCAGCTTGGGCGGCAGGCCCATGTTGCCCACCTCGGCCATGCCGGGGTAGCCGCGCGGGCCGCAGTTCTTGAGCACCAGCACCGAGTCGGCATCGACGTCGAGGGCCTCGTCGACGATGCGCTCCTTGTAGTGCTCCAGGTTCTCGAACACCACGGCCCGGCCCCGGTGCTTGAGCAGGGCCGGCGTGGCGGCGGAAGGCTTGAGCACGGCGCCGCGCGGCGACAGGTTGCCGCGCAGCACGCGGATGCTGCCGTCGGCGATGAGCGGCTTGTCCAGCGGGCGGATGACCTCGGGGTCGTGGATGGGCGCTTCGCGCACGTTGTCCCACAGGCTGTGGCCGTTCACGGTCAGGGCCTCGGGATGCGGCAGCAGCCCCGCCTCGCCCATGCGGCGCAGCACGCCCGGCAGGCCGCCGGCGTAATAGAACTCCTCCATCAGGAAGCGGCCCGAGGGCATCAGGTCCACCAGCGTGGGCATGCCCTGGCCGACGCGCGTCCAGTCCTCCAGCTCCAGGTCCACGCCGATGCGCCCGGCAATGGCCTTGAGGTGGATCACCGCGTTGGTCGAGCCGCCGATGGCCGCGTTGGTGCGGATGGCGTTCTCGAAGGCCTGGCGGGTGAGGATCTTCGACAGCGTGAGGTCGTCCTTGGCCATCTGCACGATGCGCTGGCCCGACAGGTGCGCCAGCACATAGCGCCGCGCGTCCACCGCCGGAATGGCGGCGTTGTGCGGCAGCGTGACGCCCAGCGACTCGGCCATGCAGGCCATGGTCGAGGCCGTGCCCATGGTGTTGCAGGTGCCGGCCGAGCGCGACATGCCGCCTTCGGCCGAGAGGAACTTGTGCAGGTCGATCTCGCCGGCCTTGAGCGACTCGTGCAGCTGCCACACCGAGGTGCCCGAGCCGATGTTCTTGCCGTCGAGCTTGCCGTTGAGCATGGGCCCACCCGAGACCACGATGGCCGGCACGTCGCAGCTGGCGGCGCCCATCAGCAGCGCGGGCGTGGTCTTGTCGCAACCGGCCAGCAGCACCACGGCGTCGATGGGGTTGCCGCGGATGGCCTCCTCCACGTCCATGGCCGCCAGGTTGCGGGTGAGCATGGCGGTGGGCCGCAGGTTGGACTCGCCGTTGGAGAACACCGGGAACTCCACCGGAAAGCCACCCGCCTCGTACACGCCGCGCCGCACATGCTCGGCGATCTTGCGGAAGTGGGCATTGCAGGGCGTCAGCTCCGACCAGGTGTTGCAGATGCCGATCACCGGGCGGCCGTCGAACTCATGGTCGGGGAAGCCCTGGTTCTTCATCCAGCTGCGGTACATGAAGCCGTTCTTGTCGTTGTGGCCGAACCACTCGGTGGAGCGCAGCTTTTTCTTGGGGGTTGTGTCGGACATGGTGGCTTTCAGGAGGTCGGAGGCAACGGTCTTTGAAGGGGGCGGGAGGCAGGGTCAGCGACGCGCCGTGCGCAGCGACACCACGCGCTGCAGCAGGCAGAAGGCGAAGAGCAGCAGGCCGACGACGATGCGCGTCCACCACGAGCTCAGGGTGCCGTCGAAGGCGATGAGAGTCTGGATCACGCCCAGCATCAGCACGCCGAACAGCGTGCCGGCCACGTAGCCCACGCCGCCGCTGAGCAGCGCGCCGCCGATCACCACGGCGGCGATGGCGTCCAGCTCCATGCCCACGGCATGCAGGCCGTAGCCCGAGAGCATGTAGAAGGTGAAGAGCACGCCGGCCAGGGCCGAGCACAGGCCCGACAGGGCATACACGCCCACAAGCGTGCGGCGCACCGGCAGGCCCATGAGATGGGCCGAATGCTCGTTGCCGCCGATGGCGTACACCGTGCGGCCGAAGGGCGTGCAGTGGGCCACGTACATCGCGACCAGCAGCACCGCCACGCCGATCACGGCGCCCAGCGACAGCGAGGTCTCGGCGAAGAAGGGCAGGCGCAGCTGGGCCAGCTCGGTGTAGGCCTCGCTGGTGATGCTGATGGAGTCGATGCTGATCAGATAGCACAGCCCCCGCGCCAGGAACATGCCGGCCAGCGTGACGATGAAGGGCTGCAGCCGGAAGCGCTCGATCAGGAGGCCCATGAAAGCACCGAAGGCCGTGCCCATCACCAGCACCACGGCGATGGCCGGTGCGGGGCTCCAGCCGTGTTGCTCCACCAGCGTGGCGAGCACCATGGTCGAGAAGGCGATCACCGAGCCCACCGACAGGTCGATGCCGCCGGTGAGGATGACGAAGGTCATGCCCACCGCCACCACCAGCAGGAAGCTGTTGTCGATCAGCAGGTTGAGGAAGACCTGCAGCGAGAAGAAGCCGTCGTAGCGCAGCGAGCCGGCCAGCACCACGGCCGCGAAGAGCGAGATGGTGGCGGCCAGGGGCAGGTACTTGGGGTCGAGGCGGCGGCGCGGTCGTGCCGGCGTCATGGACCTTGCCTTGTCGGCGGCGCGGGCGGTGGGCAATACGGCGCTCATCGCAGCTGCTCCCGCGGGGCGGGCCGCACGGCCAGGGTGCGCAGCATGGCGCGGAATTCGGCGGACTGGAGCAGCATCACGACGAACACCACGGCCGCCTTGACCACCAGGTTGATCTCGGGCGGCACGCCCAGCGAATAGATGGCATAGGTCAGCGTCTGGATGATGAGCGCACCGATGGCGCTGCCCACCAGGCTGAAGCGTCCGCCGGTGAGCAGTGTGCCGCCCAGTGTCACGGCCAGGATGGCGTCCAGCTCCATCAACTGGCCGGCGTTGTTGCCGTCCGCACTCTTGACGTTCGAGCTGATCAGCAGCCCGGCGATGCCGGCGCACAGCCCGCACACCGCATAGCAGCCGACGATGAGTCGCCGCGCCTTCACGCCCGCCACCCGCGCCGCCGTCGGATTGATGCCCACGGCCTGGATGAACAGGCCTAGGGCGGTGCGGGTGCAGGCCAGGCCCAGCAGCGCGAGCACGGCCGCCGCCACGTACACCGAGAAGGGCAGGCCAACCAGGTAGCCGCCACCGATGAAGAAGAAGGGCTTGTAGTAGATGGTCAGGATCTGCCCGTCGGTGATCAGCTGCGCCAGGCCGCGGCCGGCCACCATCAGGATCAGCGTCGCGATGATGGGCTGCATGCCGATGGCGCCCACCAGCAGGCCGTTCCACAGCCCGCACAGCAGGGCCACGCCCAGGGCACCGGCCACCGCCAGCGGCAGGCCGAAGCGGGCGCTCTGGCCATCGACCGCGCCGCCGATCAGCCAGGCCGCCACGGCCGCGCAGATGGCGACCACCGCGCCCACCGAGATGTCGATGCCGCGCGTGGCGATCACCAGCGTCATGCCCAGCGACACCACCACCAGCGGCGCCGCGCGGTTGAGGATGTCGACCAGGCTGCCGTAGAGGTGGCCGTCGCGCCACTCCAGGTGCAGGAAGCCCGGGTTGAAGCCGGCGTTGACCGCCAGCAGCAGCGCCAGCGTGAGCAGCGGCCAGGCAAGGCGGTGCTGCATCAGTCGTGAGAGGAGGGAAGGAGGCATGTCAGTGCGCCGGCTCCGCGGCGATGAGTTCGTACACGTCGTCCTCGCTGCTGCCGGCGGGCAGCTCGCCCACCTTCGCGCGGTCGCGCAGCACGACGATGCGGTGGGCCACGCGCACCACCTCGCTGATCTCGGACGAGATGAACAGCACCGCCATGCCCGCCTTCGCGAGCTGGAGAATCTGTTCCATGATTTCCTGCTTGGCCGCCACGTCGATGCCGCGCGTGGGCTCGTCCAGGATCAAGAGGCGCGGCGCCGTGGCCAGCCAGCGGGCGATGACGGCCTTCTGCTGGTTGCCGCCAGAGAGCAGCCCGATGGGCGTGTCGATGCTGGCGGTCTTGATGCCCAGCGCGGCGACGTAGTGCTCGGCCATGCGCACCTGCTCGGCATGGGGAATGAAGTGCAGTGCGCCGCGCCGGGCCTGCAGGGCCAGCGCGATGTTCTCGCGCACCGACAGCTCGGCCACGATGCCGTCGGTCTTGCGCTCTTCCGGGCACAGCGCCAGGCCGGCGGCGATGGCCTCGGTGGGGCTGCCGAAGCGCTGCGCCTGGCCATCGATCCACAGTGTGCCGCTGTCGGCCGCCTCCAGCCCGAAGAGCAGGCGGGCCAGCTCGGTGCGGCCCGCGCCCAGCAGCCCGGCCAGGCCGACCACCTCGCCGGCGCGCACCTGCAGGTCGATGGGGTGCAGCTGTGCCTTCTGGCCCAGGCCCTCGGCCTTGAGCAGCGGCGTCTCACCGACAGCAGCCGCTGGCAGCGCGGCCGACTGGCCCTGCGCCGCGGCCAGCTCGCGGCCCACCATGGCCGAGATCAGCGCCGGCGCCGGCAGCTCGGCCGTCGGCCATTCGCCCACGAAGCGGCCGTTGCGCAGCACGGTGATGCGGTCCGACACGGCATACACCTGGTTCATGAAGTGGGTGACGAAGACGATGGCCAGACCCTCGTCCCGCAGCCGGCGCATCACCTCGAAGAGCTTGCGCACCTCGTCGTCGTCCAGGCTGGAGGTGGGCTCGTCCAGGATCAGCACCCGCGCATCCACGCCCAGCGCGCGGGCGATGGAGACCAGCTGCTGCACCGCCACCGGGTAGCTGGCCAGCAGCCGCGTCACGTCGATGTCCAGCCCCACGCGCGCCAGCAGCGTGCGGGCGCCTTCGTTGACCGCGGCCCAGTCGATGCGCCGGCCCTGCATCAGGCCGCGGCGCGGGTAGCGGCCGGCGAACACGTTCTCGGCCACCGACAGGTTGGGGCAGAGGTTCACTTCCTGGTAGACGGTGCTGATGCCCAGCGCCTGCGCATGCGCGGGCGAGGTCGGCACGATGGGCGCGCCGGCCAGCACCATTCGGCCCTCGTTGGCCGGGAAGACGCCGGTGAGCACCTTGATCAGCGTGGACTTGCCCGCGCCGTTCTGGCCCATCAGCGCATGGATCTCGCCGGGGTACAGGCGCAGCTGCACGTCCTGCAGCACGGGCACGGTGCCGAAGCGCTTGCCGATGCCGGTGAGTTCGAGCACCGGCGCGGCGGTTGGGGAAGAGGGGACGGCAGCCATGGCTTCAGCGGTTCTTGTGCCAGACGTCGATGAACACGGCGGCCAGAAGCACCAGCCCCTTGATCACCTGCTGGTAGTCGATGCCGATGCCCATGATCGACATGCCGTTGTTCATCACGCCCATGACGAAGGCGCCGATCACCGCACCGGTGACCTTGCCCACGCCACCCGAGGCCGAGGCCCCGCCGATGAAGCAGGCCGCGATCACGTCCAGCTCGAAGCCCAGGCCGGCCTTGGGCGTGGCGGTGTTGAGCCGCGCCGCGAACACCAGGCCCGCCAGCGCCGCCAGCACGCCCATGTTGACGAAGGCATAGAAGCTCAGCCGCCGCGTGTCGATGCCCGACAGCCGTGCCGCCTTCTCGTTGCCGCCGAGGGCGTACACGCGTCGGCCCAGCACCGTGCGGCGGGTGACGAAGTCGAACAGCACGATCAGCACCGCCATCACCACCAGCACATTGGGCAGGCCGCGGTACGAGGCCATCATCCAGGCGAAGCCGATCAGCAGGCCTGCGAAGACCAGCGTCTTGGCCGCGAAGAACCCGGCCGGCTCGTCCACGATGCCATGCGCCTGCTGGCGTTGCCGCGATCGCCACCCGGCGACGGCGAAGACGGTGGCCATGGCCACGCCGATCAGCAGCGAGGTCAGCCGCAGGCCCTGGGTGCCGAAGGCATCGGGGATGAAGCCGGAACTCAGCCGCTGGAAGCTGTCGGGAAAGGGCCCCACCGATTGCCCCTGCAGCAGCGCCAGTGCCAGGCCCTTGAACACCAGCATGCCCGCCAGGGTGACGATGAAGGAGGGGATGCGCGCATAGGCGACGAACCAGCCCTGCGCCGCGCCGATGAGCGCGCCGCCCACCAGGCAGGCCAGCGCGGCCGGGATCACCGGCCAGTCGTGGTTGACCATCAGTACCGCCGCCAGCGCGCCGATGAAGCCGCTGACCGAGCCCACCGACAGGTCGATGTGGCCCGCCACGATCACCAGCAGCATGCCCAGCGCCATGATGACGATGTAGCTGTTCTGCAGCACCAGGTTGGTGAGGTTGAGCGGCTGCATCAGCGTGCCGTCGGTCAGCACCTGGAAGAGCACCATGATCGCGACCAGGCACACCAGCATGCCGTACTCGCGGAAGTTGTGACGCAGGAAGGCGGCGGTGGAAGGCGCCGGCGCGGCCGCCGGTGCGGCGGCGCGGGGGAGGGAGGCGGCGTTGTCGGTCATGCAAGGGCTTCCGTCTTGGCCACGGGCCCGCGCGCGGCGCCATGGCCGCGCACGATGGCGCCCATGATCCGCTCCTGCGTGGCCTCGGCCGTGGGCATCTCGGCGACGAAGCGGCCTTCGTTCATCACGTAGATGCGGTCGGTGATGCCCAGCAGCTCGGGCATCTCGGAGGAAATGACGATCACGCAGCGGCCCTGGGCCGCCAGCTCGGCGATGAGCGCGTAGATCTCGTACTTGGCGCCGACGTCGATGCCGCGCGTCGGCTCGTCGAGGATCAGCACCTTGGGCTCGGTGAACAGCCACTTGCCCAGCACCACCTTCTGCTGGTTGCCGCCCGAGAGGTTCAGCGTCTTCTGCAGCACGTCGGGCGTGCGGATGCGCATGGCGCGGCGAAAGCGCTCGGCCACGGCCGTGTCCTGCAGCGGATCGATCACGCCGGCGCGCGACACGCCCTTCAGGTGGGCGAGCGAGGTGTTGAAGCGGATGCTCTCGTCCAGCACCAGGCCGGCGCCCTTGCGGTCCTCGGTCACGTAGGCCAGGCCCTGGGCGATGGCCCTGCCCACCGTGCTCACATCGACTTCGCGGCCATCGATGCGCACCGTGCCGGCCACGCGCTGGCCCCAGCTGCGGCCGAACACGCTCATGGCGAACTCGGTGCGGCCAGCCCCCATCAAGCCGGCGATGCCCACCACCTCGCCGCGGCGCACGGTCAGGTTCAGGTCCTGCAGGAAGGGCCGCTCGGGCCGCTGCGGATGGTGCGCCTGCCAGCCGCTCACCTCGAATCCGACGGCGCCGATCTTCGGCATGCGCGGCGGGTAGCGGTCGGCCATGGCGCGGCCGACCATGGCGCGGATGACCTCGTTCTCATCCACTGGGCCGGCGCTGCAGTCGATCGTCTGCACGCTGCTGCCGTCGCGCAGCACCGTCACGGTGTCGGCCACGCGAGCGATCTCGTTGAGCTTGTGCGAGATCAGGATGCAGGTGATGCCCTGCGTGCGCAGCTCCATCAGCAGCTCGAGCAGGGCGGCGCTGTCGTTCTCATTGAGGCTGGCGGTGGGCTCGTCCAGGATCAGCAGGCGCACCTGCTTGGCCAGGGCCTTGGCGATCTCCACCAACTGCTGCTGGCCGATGCCCAGGTCGCCCACCGGCGTCTCGGGCGACATGCGCAGGCCCACCTTGGCCAGCAGCGCGCGGGTGCGGCGGTGCGCCTCGGTCCAGTCGATGACGCCGCCGCGCGCCACCTCGTTGCCCAGGAACAGGTTCTCGGCGATGGAGAGCATGGGCACCAGCGCCAGCTCCTGGTGGATGATGATGATGCCGGCGCGCTCGCTGTCGTGGATGCCGCCGAAGCGCTGCACCTGGCCGTCGTAGACGATCTCGCCCTCGTACTCGCCGTGCGGGTAGACGCCGCTCAGCACCTTCATCAGCGTGGACTTGCCCGCGCCGTTCTCGCCCACCAGGGCGTGGATCTTTCCGGCTTCGACACCCAGCTCCACCCGGTCCAGGGCCACGACCCCGGGAAAGGTCTTGCGGATGTGGCGCATCTCCAGCAGCAAGGTCATGGCAGGGTTGCCGGCGCTTTGCCCGGGGGGCGCAGCGCCGGCCTGGCTGTTACTTGAACTGCGCGGCCTTGTAGTAGCCGCTGCCCACGAGCACCTGTTCCCAGTTGCTCTTGTCCACGCTC
The DNA here is from genome assembly GCF_021401245.1 of Pseudacidovorax sp. NFM-22. Classification (GTDB taxonomy): domain Bacteria; phylum Pseudomonadota; class Gammaproteobacteria; order Burkholderiales; family Burkholderiaceae_C; genus Xenophilus. The sequence goes on along the minus strand of NZ_JACBFY010000005.1, from coordinate 292,787 downwards.
ACCGGCTTGAGCAGGTACGACGGCACCACCTTCACGCCGTTGTTGTAGGTCTTGGTGTCGTTGACCTGGGGCTGCTTGCCCGAGACCACGGCGTCGACCATGTCGGCCGTGACCTTGGCCAGCTCGCGCGTGTCCTTGAACACGGTGGAGGACTGCTCGCCGCGCAGGATCGACTTGACCGAAGGCACCTCGGCGTCCTGCCCGCTCACCACGGGGCAGGGCTGCTGCGCGGTGCAGTAGCCCACGCCCTTGAGCGACGAAAGGATGCCGATGGACAGCCCGTCGTACGGCGAGAGCACTGCATCGACGCGCGCGTTGCCGTAGAAGGCCGACAGCAGGTTGTCCATGCGGGCCTGTGCCACCGCGCCGTCCCAGCGCAGCGTGCCCACCTTGTCCATGCCCATCTGCTTGCTGCGCACCACCAGCTTGCCGCTGTCGATGTAGGGCTTGAGCACGCTCATCGCCCCGTCGTAGAAGAAGAAGGCGTTGTTGTCGTCGGGCGAGCCGCCGAACAGCTCGATGTTGAAGGGGCCTTTGCCCTGCTTGAGGCCCAGCTTGTCCACGATGGAGTTGGCCTGCAGCACGCCGACCTGGAAGTTGTCGAAGGTGGCGTAGTAGTCGACGTTTTTGCTGTTGCGAATCAGCCGGTCGTAGGCGATGACCTTGATGCCGCGGTCGGCCGCGTTCTGCAGCGCCTTGCCGAGCGTGGTGCCGTCGATGGAGGCCACCACCAGCACCTTGGCGCCGCGGGTGATCATGTTCTCGATCTGCGCCAGCTGGTTGGGAATGTCGTCCTCGGCGTACTGCAGGTCGGTCTTGTAGCCCCGGTCCTTCAGCACCTTGACCATGTTGTCGCCATCGGCGATCCAGCGTGCCGAGGACTTGGTCGGCATGGCGATGCCGATGAGGCCCTTGTCCTGGGCTTGCGCGAGTGGTGGCAGCAGGCTGGTGGCGGCCAGCGCTGCGCCGGCCACGAGGGTCTTGAGGAAGGTGCGCTTCATGTTGTTGTGCTCCCTCGAAGATCAGTACTTGCGCTTCGGGAACTCGGCAGCGGCCGTCTCCATGGGGAAGATGCCTTCCTCGGTGACGATGCGCTTGGCCACCGGCTTGCCCGCCACGATGTCCTTCACCGCCGTCATCAACTGCGGCCCCAGCAGCGGCGAGCATTCGACGGAGACGTTGAGCTTGCCGGCCATCATGGCCTCGAAGGCGCCCTTGACCGCGTCCACCGAGATGATGGTGATGTCCTTGGCGGGCTTCAGGCCCGCTTCCTCGATGGCCTGGATGGCGCCGATGGCCATGTCGTCGTTGTGCGCGTAGAGCACATTGATGCCGTTCTTGCCCTCGGCCTTCAGGAAGGCTTCCATCACCTCCTTGCCCTTGGCGCGGGTGAAGTCGCCGGTCTGCGAGCGCACGATCTTGAACTTGGGATCGGCCTTGATGATTTCCTCGAAGCCCTTCTTGCGGTCGATGGCGGGGGCCGAGCCCACGGTGCCCTGCAGCTCGACGATGCGGACTTCGCCCTTCTGGTCCTTCATCTTGTCCACCAGCCAGCGGCCGGCCTTGCGGCCCTCTTCGACGAAGTCAGAGCCCATGAAGGTGACGTAGAGCGAGGTGTCCTTGGTGTTGACGGCGCGGTCCGTCAGCACCACCGGGATCTTGGCGGCCTTGGCCTCGCGCAGCACGTTGTCCCAGCCGGTCTCGACCACCGGCGAGAAGGCGATCACGTCCACCTTCTGGGCGATGAAGGCGCGGATGGCCTTGATCTGGTTTTCCTGCTTCTGCTGCGCGTCGGAGAACTTGAGCTCGATGCCCCCCTCCTTGGCGGCCGACTTGATCGATTCCGTATTGGCGGTGCGCCATTCGCTTTCGGCGCCCACCTGGCTGAAGCCGAGCACGATCTTCTTCTGCGCCCAGGCGGCACTGGGCAGGGCCATGGCGAGGGGCAGGCCGGCGGCCAGGGCGACGAGCTGACGACGGGAGGGGCGCATGGGTTGTCTCCTGATGAAGGAATCGATGGTGTTGTGGGCGCCGTGCGGCGCACCCGCACCGCATCGAACGTGAAGGCAGTGTATGAAGCAAAAAAATATCCATCCAATGGTTTTTTGAAGAGAATGGATATCAATCGGAGCATTCGCACAAACCCTCGGCGCCGGCAGGCGACGCCGGCCACCTATCGATGAGCAACCCTTCCCCCTCCAACCCGCACTGGTTCCTGCGCGCCCGCCTCAAGACGCGGCAGCTGCTGCTGCTCACGGCCCTGGCCGACGAGGGCAACATCCACGCCGCCGCCCGCGCGCTCAACATCACGCAGCCGGCGGCCAGCAAGCTGCTCAAGGACCTGGAAGACGTGCTGGAGGTGCCGCTCTTCGAGCGCCTGCCGCGGGGCATGCGGCCCACCTGGTATGGCGAGACCATGATCCGCCACGCCCGCCAGGCGCTGGCCAGCCTCAACCAGGCACACGAGGAGCTCATGTCGCTCAAGGCCGGCCGCTACGGCCAGGTGGGCGTGGGCGCCATCACCTCGCCCGGCCTCGCGCTGCTGCCGCAGGCGGTGGCGGCGGTCAAGCGCGAGCAGCCCAGCCTGCGCGTGGTGCTGGAGATCGAGACCAGCCCGGTGCTGGTCGACTACCTGCGCCAGGGCCGGCTGGACATCCTGGTGGCGCGCATCTTTGCCGACGACGACAAGTCGAACCTGCGCTACGAGCCGCTGACGGGCGAGCCGGTGTGCGCGGTGGCGCGGCCGGGGCATCCGCTGTCGAGCGCGGCGGGGCTGACGCTGGGCGACGTGGCCACCCGGCCGTGGATCGTGCCGCCCGCAGGCAGCGTGCTGCGGCACCGCTTCGACCTGATGTTCCAGGAGGCCGGCCTGGCGCCGCCCTTCGACGTGGTGGAGACGGCGGCGCTGCTCTTCATCACCCGCATGCTGCAGCAGAGCGACATGCTGTGCGTCATGGCCACCGAGGTCGCGCGCTACTACGCCGGTCACGGCATCCTGAGCATCCTGCCGCTGGACATGCCCTGCCACATGGACGACTTCGGCCTCATCACCCGCACCGACCGGCAGCTGTCCCCGGGCGCCACGCTGCTGATGCAGGCGCTGCGCACCGCCTGCCGGCCCGTCTACGGCCTCAGCCCGTGACCCTGACTTGCGCCTCTCCCCTCTGGGGAGAGGTTGGGCGAGGGGCCGCGGGCGCTCGATCCGTCACGCGGTAGTCTCCGCTGACCATGCTCAAACCCAGCCTGCGTCCACCGTGAACTCCTGCGCCGTGCACATGCGCCCCGCGTCGCTGGCCAGGAAGGCCACCATGTGCGCGATGTCCTGTGGCGCCAGGCGGTCGGGCAGGCACTGGTTGCGGGCCAGTTCCTTCTCGCCCTCGGCATCGAGCCACAGCGCGATCTGCCGCTCGGTCATCACCCAGCCGGGCGAGACGGTGTTGATGCGGATGCGGTCCTGCCCCAGCGTGCGGGCCAGGCCGCGCGTCAGGCCGTTCACCGACGACTTGGCGATGGCATAGCAGGGATAGCCGCTGCCCTTGCCCTGCCAGCCGGTGGAGCCCAGGTTGACCACCGATCCGCCGCCCAGCCGGCGCATGCCGGGCACCACGGACTGGATCGCGAAGAAGGCCGGCCGCTCGTTGATGGCCATGCGCTCGTCGTAGTACTGCGGCGTCACCGATTCGAGCGTGTGCCGGTCGTCGCTGGCCACGTTGTTGACCAGCACATGGAAGTCGCCCAGTGCCGTGGCCGCGTCGGCGATGGCGGCCTGCAGCGCGGGCACGTCGCGCACGTCGCAGCGCCGCCACCAGGGCGCCGGCAGGCCTTCGGCCGCCAGCGATTCCGCCAGCGCCCGGCTGGGCGCCTCGGCGATGTCGATGAAGGCGACCTGCATGCCCTGGCGGGCCAGCTCGCCCACGATGGCGGCGCCGATGCCGCTGCCGCCCCCGGTGACGAAGGCGCGGCGGCCCTGAAGGCCCGGGTAGCGGGCCGAGCCGGCTTCGGCAGTGTTCGAAGATGGGATATTCATTTGTGTATCGAATGAGGCAAAGAAATCATGCAATGATCATCAATATGCCCGGCTAGCATCGATGGCGTCAAGACGAGACAAACGACGAGACAGACGCGACACCGCGTGATGAGGCTTCCTGCATGACTTCTTCCTTCTTGCCTGCCGCCAGCGGCGCGCCGCTGCATGCCGGCCGGGCGCAGTGCGTGCTCGATGCCCGCGCCCAGTTGGGCGAGGGCGCCCTGTGGTCGCCGCGCCGCCGGGCGTTGTGGTGGGTGGACATCCTGTCGCACCGCCTCTTCCGCTGGCGCCCGGCCGACGGCGAGGCCCTGTGCTGGCAGTTCGACGAAGAGGTCTCGGCCGTGGCCGAGCGGCGCGACGGCACCGGCCTGATGCTGGCGCTGCGCCGGGGCATGGCGCACTTCGATCCCGACGCACCGGGCTCGCGGCCGGTCTACCTGCACCGGCCCGAGGGCGAGCCGGCCAGCAACCGCTTCAACGACGGCCGCTGCGACCACCACGGCCGCTTCTGGGCCGGCAGCATGGACTTCGACGCCCGCCAGCCCACCGGCCACCTGTACTGCTATGACGAGGCGGGCCGCTGCGAGCGCCTGCTGCTCGGCCTGCGCGTGACCAACGGCCCCGCCTGGTCGCTGGACGGGCGGCGCATGTACGTGAACGACACGGTGGGCCGGCATGTGCTGGCCTGCGAGGTGGACCCGGCCAGTGGCCCGCGTGTGCCGCTGCGTCCCTGGCTGACCTTCTCTGCCGGTGACGGCCATCCCGACGGCATGACGGTCGACGCCGACGGCCGGCTGTGGATCGCACACTGGGGTGGCGGCTGCGTCAGCGCCCACGACCCCGACACGGGCGAGGAGCTGGACCGCATCGCCGTGCCCGCCAGCCAGGTCACGCACTGCGCCTTCGGCGGCGAGGACCTGCGCACGCTCTACATCACGACCGCCCGCGTGGGTCTGGACGATGTGGCCCTGCGCGGCGAGCCGCTGGCTGGTGGGCTTTTTGCCGTGCCGATGAACGTGGCCGGCCTGCCGGCCCATGCCTTTGGAGTTGCCGCATGAACGTCTCCGACATCGCCGGCTCGCCGGCATCGTCCCCCGATCCGGTCCAGGGTGCCGACAGCATGGCGCCCATGGCCGACGCCCAGGGCCGCCACTGGCTGCAGCATGCCGGCCAGCGGCTGGCGGTCGTGCCCTCGCGCGGCGGCGCCGTGGCCGCCTGGCAGTGGCTGCCGCCACAAGGGGCGCCGATGGACCTGTGGCGCCCCTGGGATGGCAGCGACGACCTCTACCGCCAGGCCTCCTTCGCGATGGTGCCGTGGTCCAACCGCATCGCGCAGGGCGGCTTCGAGGCGGCGGGCCGCTTCCATGCCATGCAGCCCAATCGCGTGGGCGAGCCCTATCCGATCCATGGCGATGGCTGGCTGCAGCCCTGGCAGCTGCGGCAGACGGGCCCAGGCGAGATCGAGATGACGCTGCAGTCCGACGGTTTCGGCGGCAGCCCCTACCGCTTCTTCGCACGGCAGGTGCTTCGGCTGCGCGAGCATGGCCTGGACCAACGGGTCGAGGTGCGCCACGAAGGCGACGAGCCGCTGCCCTACGGCCTGGGCCTGCATCCATGGTTCGTGCGCGCGACCGATACGCGCATCCATGCGGCGGTGCAGGGCGTGTGGCTGAGCGGGGCCGATCCCATCCCCACCGGCCGCAGCACCACGCTGCCGGCCGACTGGAACCTGCCAACCGGCATGCCGGCCCATGGCAGCTTCATCGACAACGCCTTCTTCGGCTGGGACGGCGTCGCCACGGTGCGCTGGCCCGCGTGGGGGCTGCAGGTGCAGCTGCGGCAGATCGAGCCGGCCGTGCACGGCGACGGCCACTGTCTGGTCTACCGGCTGCCGCACGGCGAGGCCTTCTGCCTGGAGCCGATCACCCATCCCATCGACGCTTTCCACCTGCCGGGACAGGAGGGCCTGCGGCTGTTGCGCAAGGGCGAGTCCATGCGCTTGTCGGTCGCGTGGAACGTGCTGCCGGACGGGGCCTGACCGAAAGAGCCGGCCCGCGCGCAGCCGCGCCTGGCGGCCCTGTGCCTTGTCGGCGCCGCGCAGCTGCTGAGGTGGCTGCCGTCGTCCCGTTGTCCGATGCGGGCGGTTGAACTTTGCCGACTTGCGCGCGGCAAGGGGGCGGCTAGGCTCCGCTGCGCAAGAAGTCGTCCACCCGTCACCATCCGTCCGCCATGACAACCACAAGAACGCGCCTGTTCGCCGGCCTCGCCGGCGCCCTGCTCATCGCTCCCACGCTTGCCTTGGCCGATCCGCCCCACGGTCGCGGCCATGGCAAGGGCCATGGTCCCGGCCACAAGGAGACCTACTGGGACGGCCCCTGCAAGATCGAGCGCAAGTGGAAGAAGAACGGCGACTTCGACGAGAAGCGCAAATGCAAGGACGGCGGACCTGTGGGTTACCGCCCGGCGCCCGCGCCGGCCTATGTGCCCGTGCCGGTGCCCGTCTACCCGGCGCCGCGCGAGCCCGGAGTGGTCATCCAGGGCACCGTACGGCTGCCCTGAGCGCCATCGTTCTTCCGGAAGGCGCGGCCCCTGCTCAGGCGGCGCCGGCGCCGCGCGGCAGCCTCGCCTTGCCGTAGCTGCGGTAGCGGTCGCGCACCGTCGCCATCTCCGCCGCGTCCAGCACCACGGGGGCGCCCAGTTGGGCGCTCATCCAGTACTGGCGCGCCAGCGTCTCCAGCTTGGCCGCATTGGCGACGGCCTTCTCGATGGAGACCGCATGGCAGATCATTCCGTGGTTGGCCAGCAGGCAGGCCGTGTGGCCGGCCAGCGCGTCGACCGCCGATTGCGCCAGGGCGTCGGTGCCGAAGGTGGCGTACTTGGCACAAGGCACCCCGTCGCCGCCGAAGCCCGCCAGCATGTAGTGGAAGGCGGGGAGCGGCCGGCGCTGGGCCGACAGGGCCACGCAGGCGTCCGAATGGGTATGCACCACCGCCAGGGCCTGCGGATAGTGCCGGTAGATGGCGGTGTGCATGGACCATTCGCTGGACGGAATGCCCGGCGAGCGGTTCTCGCCATCCATGGTGATCGAGACGATGGCCTGCGCGTCGATGCTGTGGGCATCCGCGCCGGAAGGGCTGATCAGCGCGCCGCCGTCGAAGCGGCAGCTGATGTTGCCGGCGCTGCCCGTGTTGAGGCCGAGTTCGGCCAGACGGCGGTAGCCGTCGGCCAGGGCCTGGCGAAGGGCGTCTTCGGAGATCGGGGTGTCGAGGGGAGTCGTCATCGGATCGGCTTTCTTCTGAAGGGGTGGAGGTCGGTACGGGACGGCGGATGGCATGGGGCCTATCCGCCGGAGGCCATGCCCTGGAGCATGGGCAGCAGCATGTCGACGGGCCCCAGCTTGCCGGACTTGAGGCACAGCGCGAGCCGGCCCTCGCCGGGGTCGTCGGTCACCGCGCGGGCCACGCCGGGGCCCTCGTAGGCGCCCACGGTGAGGCGGGTGACGGCCAGGTGCCGGAGCACGGCGCCGGAGGTCTCGCCGCCGGAGATGACGAAGCGCCGCACGCCCGCATCGCGCAGGCGCAGCGCCAGGCGGCCCAGCACCTCCTCGGCCAGTGCGGCGGCGCCCAGCTTGCCCGCGCGGGCCTGCACACGTTCGACTTCGGCCGCCTCGGCCGAAGTGGCAATGGCCACCGGGCCCGCCGCGAGCAGGGGCAGCGCCCAGGCAAGGGCCTCGCCCACCACGTCGGCGCCTTCCAGCGCGCGGACCATGTCGATCCAGAGCACCGGGCGTTGCTGGCCGAAGGCGCGCAGCTGCTCGATGGAGCGGCCGGCGCAACTGCCGGCCAGGACGACCGCGGGGCCTTCCACGGCCGGCAGCGCCGGGTCGGCCGGGGCGGACGTCAGCCAGCCGTTGCGGCGCCAGTGCGCGGGGTAGTAGGCGCCGATCGACGAATTGCCCGTCATCAGCGGCCAGTCCCAGGTCAGGGCCGCGAGCGCTGCCAGGTCGTCCGGCTCGGCGGCATCGGCGATGGCGAAGCCCACGCCCGCGGCCTGCAGCTGCGCCACATGCGCGCGCATCGCCGCCAGCCCGGCATGCACCACCTGCTGGGGCAGCAGCCCCACCTTCGTTGCCGTCTGGCGCTGCAGCGTGCGCACGAGGCTGGGGTCGAGCATGGGCGTGAGCGGATCGAAGCGCTTGGGCGACTCCGAGATCAGCATGTCGTCCGCGAACAGGTGGCCCTGGAACACGCGGCGGCCCGCCTCCGGAAAGGAGGGGCAGAAGGCCGTGAAGCGCGCCCCCGTCATCTCGCGCAGCAGGTCGGCGCAGGGGCCGATGTTGCCGGCGTCGGTGGAGTCGAAGGTGGCGCAGTACTTGAAGAAGAGCTGCCGGGCGCCGCGCGCCTGCAGCGCCCGGGCGCCGTCGGCAAAGGCCCGCACCGCGTCCTGCGCCGGCACCACGCGCGTCTTGCCGGCGATGACGGCCGCCTCGATGTCGGCGGGCAGCGCGTCCAGTTCGGCCGGATGCGTCACGAAGCCGCAGCGCACCCCTTGGGCCACGAGCATGGCGGCGAGCTCCATGCCGCCGGTCAGGTCATCGGCGAGGGCGCCGAACAGAAGGGCCATTCAAGTCTCCTTGCGTTGGAAAAAAGCGCCCGCGGCGTCCAGGGGCTATCGCGTTACATGAAACATGATATATCCTACGGCCGAAATCGACGACCACCCAAGGCTTCTTTCCATGTCTTCCGAAACCTCCAGCGCCACCGTCGGCGAGCGCGACCAACTTCTGCGCCAGCGCGCCCTCAAGGTGGTGCCGGGCGGCATGACCGGGCACCTGAACGCGGCCCAGCTGCCCGCGGGCTATCCGCAGTACTTCGCCCGCGGCCAGGGGTGCCGGCTGTGGGACGTCGATGGCCGCGAGTACATTGACTTCATGTGCAGCTGGGGCCCCAACCTGCTGGGCCATGCCCATCCGCAGGTGGACGAGGCGGCCCGCCGCCAGCAGGCGCTGGGCGACTGCTTCAACGGCCCGACGGAGCGCTTCGTCGAGCTGGCCGAGCGCTTCGTGGCCCGCACCGCGCATGCGGACTGGGCGCTGTTCCAGAAGAACGGCACCGACGCCACCACCATCTGCCTGATGGTGGCGCGCGCCGCCACCGGCAAGCGCAAGGTGCTGGTGGCCACCAAGGCCTACCACGGCGCCGACCCGTGGTGCACGCCGGTGCCGGTGGGCATCACGGCCGAGGACCGGGCGCACCTCATCCACTACACCTACAACGACACGGCGAGCCTGGACGCGGCTGTGGCCAAGGCCGGCGACGACCTGGCCGCCATCGTGTGCGCCGCCTTCAAGCATGACCTGGGCGTCGACCAGGAGCTGCCCACCCCCACATTCGCACGCCATGCCCGCCAGCTGTGCGACAAGGCCGGGGCGGCCCTGATCGTGGACGAGGTGCGGGCCGGGATGCGCGTGCATGCGGGCGGCAGCTGGGAGACGGTGGGCGTGCGGCCCGACCTGTGCGCCTGGAGCAAGTCCATCGCCAACGGCTACGCCCTCGCTGCCGTCACCGGCGTGGACAGCCTGCGCGATGCGGCCACCCGCATCTATGCGACGGGCTCCTTCTGGTCGGGCGGCGTGGCCATGGCGGCCAGCCTGGCCACGCTGGACGTGGCCGATGCGCAGGATGTGGTCGGCCACGTGCAGGCCATGGGCCAGCGCCTGCGCGACGGCATCGCGGCCCAGGCCGCCAGCCACGGCATGCCGGTGCGCCAGTCCGGCCCCGCCGCGCTGCCGCTGATCCTGTTCGAGGACGATCCGGCCTTCGAGAAGGGCTCGGCCTTCACCGTCGAGGCCCTGCGCCGCGGGGTCTACCTGCATCCCCGCCACAACATGTTCCTCTCGCTCGCGCACACCGAGGCCGACATCGACCAGGCACTCGAGGCCACCGACGCCGCCTTCGCCGCCGTGTCCCGGCGCTTCGGGTCCCGATGACGCGGCCGAGCGCGCCGCCCCCCTCCACGATTGCAGGAGAGATGCAGATGGCATCCGCCCCCCGTCCCACGCCCGCCGGCACGGCCGACTACGTCGGCGGCGCCTCCATCGAGATCACGCGGCTGGCCAAGCGCTTCGGCGCCGTCCGTGCCGTGGACGATGTCTCGCTGCATGTCCGGCCGGGTGAGTTCCTGGCGCTGCTGGGCCCCAGCGGCTCCGGCAAGACCTCGATCCTGATGAGCATCGCCGGCTTCGAGCTGCCCGACGCCGGCCAGATCGCCATCGACGGCCGCGACGTGACCTACCTGCCGGCCAACCACCGCAACCTGGGCATGGTGTTCCAGAAGTACACGCTGTTCCCGCACCTGACGGTGCTGGACAACGTGGCCTTCGGCCTCAAGATGCGCGGTGTGGCCAAGCCCGAGCGCCACCGGCTCGCCGAGCAGGCGCTGGCCACCGTGCGGCTCGCGGGCCTGGGCGACCGCATGCCCGCGCAACTGTCGGGCGGCCAGCAGCAACGCGTGGCCCTGGCCCGCGCCATCGTCTACCGGCCCAAGGTGCTGCTGATGGACGAGCCGCTCAGCGCGCTCGACAAGAACCTGCGCGAGGAGATGCAGCTGGAGATCAAGCGCCTGCAGTCGCAGTTGGGCATCACCGTGGTCTTCGTGACGCACGACCAGGGCGAGGCGCTGACCATGGCCGACCGCGTCGCCATACTCAACCAGGGCCGCATCCAGCAGCTGGACGAACCCAAGGCACTGTACGAACGGCCGCGCAACCGCTTCGTCGCCGGCTTCATCGGCGAGACCAACTTCATCCCCGTCGGCGTGGGGCCGCTGCGCGGCGAGGCGGCCACGGTGCAGCTGCCGGGCGGCGCGCACCCCTGCGAGGTGGACGCGCAGGCGCTGGTCGGCCTGGGCGCCGCGGGCGGGCAGGGCGTGGCGGCGCTGCGGCCGGAGCAGATCGCGCTGGTGAATCCCGAAGACCCGTCGGCCCTGCGGGCCCGCGTGGCCGGCGTGATCTACAGCGGCTCCACCGTGCTGTGCATCGCCAACCTGGACGACGGCACCGAGCTGCGCGCGCGCCTGTCCGACCCCAGCCGCGTCAGCGTGCAGGCCGGCGACCAGGTCGGCCTGCGCTGGGCGCCCGAGGCGCTGCGCGTGTATGGCGACGAGGTGGCGGCAGCATGAGCGCCGTCGCCCCTTCGGTGGCCGCGGCCGCCCTGGCACCACCGTCGCCGCTGCGCCGCCTGTGGCTGGGCGGCCGGCAGCTCAGTGGCGGCTGGACGGCGCTGCTGCTCGCGCCCTTCTTCGCGCTGCTGCTGGTGGTCTTCGTCTATCCGCTGCTGAGCCTGCTGTCGCTGAGCGTGCTGGAGCCGCACCCGACGCTGGACAACTATGCGCGCGTGTTCGACAACCCCGTCTATCTGCGTGTGATGGTGCGCACCGGCTGGATCAGCCTGCTCACCACCGCGCTGGCGCTGGTGCTGGGCTTTCCCATCGCCTACATGATGACGCGCGTGAAAGGCGCGGTCGCCCTGCTGCTGACGGCCTGCGTGCTGCTGCCGCTGTGGTCCAGCGTGCTGGTGCGCACGGCGGCCTGGATCGTGCTGCTGCGCCGCGACGGCATCGTCAACAACGCCCTGCAGTGGCTGGGCCTGACCGGGGCGCCCATGAAGCTGCTCTACACCGAGGGCGCCGTGGTGCTGGCTATGGCCCATGTACTGCTGCCCTTCCTGATCCTGCCGATCTACTCGGCGCTCAAGAACATTCCCGACGACTACATGCGGGCGGCGGCCATGCTGGGCGCCAACCGCCGGCGCGCCTTCTTCGAGGTGCTGCTGCCCATGAGCCGGGCCGGCATCTGGAGCGGCTGCCTGATGGTCTTCCTCTCGGCGCTGGGCTTCTTCGTCACGCCCGCGCTGGTGGGCAGCCCGCAGGAGCTGATGATCGCCACGCTGGTGTCGCAGCAGGTGCGCGAGATGCTCGACTGGCCCTTCGCTGCCGCGCTGATCGGTGTGCTGATGGTGGTCGTCGCCAGCCTGACGATGGTCTTCAACAAGGCCGTGAGCTTCAACCGTCTGATGGGAGGCGGCGCATGACCGACACCCCGAGCGTCCCGCCGGCCCGCCGCAACCGGGCGCCCTTCGACCTGGGCAGCCTCTCGCTGCGCGTCTACGTGTGGCTGGTGGTGCTGTTCATCATGCTGCCCACGCTGATCATCGTGCCGATGTCCTTCAGCCCGGCGGACTACCTCGAGTTCCCGCCGCGCGGCTTCACGCTGCACTGGTACGAGGAGTTCTTCGCCGATCCCCAGTGGCAGCGCGCCGCCCTGTTGAGCCTGCGCGTGGCGGCGCTCACCATGGTCTGCTCGGTGGTGATCGGCACCATGGTGGCGTATGCCATCGTGCGCGGTGCCGCGCGCCTGCGTTCGGCCACGCAGCTCATGGTGATCGGCCCGGTGATCGCGCCGCACATCGCGGTAGCGGTGGCCTGTTACCTGTTCTACCAGCGCCTGGGCGTGGTGGGCACGATGACCGGCTTCGTGGCCGCGCACACCGTGCTGGCGCTGCCCTTCGTGGTCTTCACCGTCTCGGCGGCGCTGTCGCGCGTGGACCCCGACCTGGAGTCGGCCGCGATGAGCTGCGGCGCGAGCCGGTTGCGCGCCTTCTTCCTGGTGACGCTGCCGCTGATCGTGCCGGGCCTGCTGAGCGGGGCGCTGTTCGCGTTCATCATCTCCTTCGACGAACCGGTGGTGTCCTTCTTCGTCTCCAGCGTGCGCCAGCGCACGCTGCCGCGCCGGATGTTCGAGGACATCGAGCAGAACCTCACGCCGGTCATTCCCGCCATCGCGACGCTGCTGACCCTGCTGTCGATCGCGGTGCTCGTCGCCGCCGCGCTGCTGCGCGTGCTGGAGGCCCGGCGGCGCAGCCGCTGAGCGCCAGTCCTCTCTTTCTTTCCCTGGTCTTCACTCGCAAGGAGTTCGTGATGATGAATTGGCTCGATCCACGCAAGGGCGCCCGCGCGCTCGTCCTCGGCGGCGTTGCCCTGCTCGGTGCCGCCGGCGCCTCGGCGCAGGCCCTCGAGAAGGAACTGGTGATCGCCACCACCGGCGGTCTGATCGAGAAGGCGCTGGTGCAGTCCTTCTACACGCCCTTCTCCAAGGCCAAGGGCGTGGACGTGATCCCTGCCGCCATCGAGGTGCCCGACCAGTGGGCCAAGGTGCAGGCCATGTCGCGCAGCGGCGGCATGGAGTTCGACATCGTCACCGCCACGCCGCCCGACCTGGTGCAGAAGAAGGACCTGCTGCAGCCCATCGACTGCAGCAAGCTGCCCAGCGTGACGGCCAACGGCGTCAAGGGCGCCTGCACGCCCTATGGCGTGATGCGCACCGTGGGCGGCATGCAGATCGGCTACAACACCGACGTCTTCAAGGACGGCAAGGGCCCCCGGACCTGGGCCGACTTCTGGGACACCGCCAAATTCCCCGGCCCGCGCGGCCTGCCCGACACCGGCGACCGCGAATGGTGGGTGCCCGTGGCCGCCCTGCTGGCCGATGGCGTGGCGCCCGACAAGCTTTTCCCGCTCGACCTGGACCGCGCCTACAAGAAGCTCGACAAGCTGCGCCCCAGCATCGCCGTGTGGTGGAAGAGCGGCGACCAGCTCCAGCAGACCATGCGCAGCAAGGAGGTGGTCATGACCATGGGCTATTCGGGCCGCCTGATCTCGCTGATCAACGCCAAGGTGCCGCTGGCCGTGTCGTGGGACGGCGCCATCCGCGACGTGGGCTACATGGCCATTCCCAAGGGGGCGCCGCACCCCAAGGCCGCCATGGCCTACCTGGACTTCTTCTACAGCCTGCCGCCCGAGCAGCACGTGAAGTTCGTCGATGCCGTCAGCTACGACACCGGCAACGCCAAGACCGCCAACCTGTTCCCGCCCGAGCGCCGCGCCATGCTGGCGACCTCGGCCGAGAACTTCGACAAGCTGATCGTGGCCGACTACGAATGGATCGGCAACAACCGCCAGATGCTGCGCGACCGCTGGATCGCCTGGCTGGGCCGCTGAGTCGCAAGGCCGGGCAGGCGGTGCGCAGCGGCCCCGATACTCGCTGCGCCGCCGCCCCGGCGGCTCCCTTCGCAGCCCCACAGAGATGAACATGTCCACCCCTGGTCTCAACGTCGTCGGCCGAACCAACCTCGCCAGCCAGATCTACGAAAGCCTGCGCGAGAAGCTCATGTCCGCGGTCTTCCAGCCCGGGCAGCGGCTCAAGATCCGCGAACTGGCCAAGGAGATCGGCACCAGCGAGACGCCCGTGCGCGAGGCCCTGATCCAGCTGGTGCGCGACCGCGCCCTGGAGATGAAGGAAGGCTATTTCATCCGCGTGCGGCAGCTGAGCCTGGCCGAGTACCTGGAGTTGCGCGACATCCGGCTGGCGCTGGAACCGCTGGCCGCCGAGCGGGCCATCCCGCTGCTCGACGATGCCGCGATCCGGCAGCTGACCGAGTCGCACCGCCTGCTGATGCGGGCGGAAAAGACGCGCGACTACCGCGCCGCGCTGCAGCACAACTTCGACTTCCACTTCGGCATCTACCGCCGCTCTGGCATGCCGCAGCTCACCGAGTTGCTCGACCGCATCTGGGTGCAGGTGGGCCCGATGCTGAACTTTCTGTACCCGCACGGCCATCCCAGCTACGACGCCGAGCACCAGCACATGAACGTCCTCAAGGGCCTGCAGGCCCGCAACGTGGCCCTGGTCACGCAGGCCATCCGCGACGACCTGGTCGAGGGCGGACGCAATTTCGTGAAGGTGCTCACCGAGATCGACCACAACCCCGAGCGCGCGGCCGAACTGCTGGCGCTTCGCAACCAGCCGGCGCCGCCCGGCAAGACACCGCCCTGACCATGATGGACCACACCAGCGACCCCCAGGCCGCGCGCTATGTGCTGGACCCGAGCCGCACCGAGCTCGCCAGCGAGTTCCGCCGCAACATCCGAGGCCCCCACAGCGAAGAGCTGCGCAAGCTGCTGCACCGCATGCGCTGGGGCGCCTTTCCGGGTCGCTACCTGCTGCTGACGGTCGAGCCCGGCCGCCGCTGGGCGCTGGCGCAGATGCCCGACGAGCGCGGGCAGAAGGTGAAGGTCTTCCACGACGTGGTCTTCGAGTCGCTGGACGAGGCCGAGTGGCATGTCTTCAAGCTGCGCTGGCAGGCACTCGCCGGCACTGCGCTTGACATCGACTGAGCGCCCCCCGCGCACCGCATTCCATCACCATGACCTTCCCCATCGAGACCAACGCCTTCGTCGGCTATCCCGACCAACTCAGCGTGCGCGCGGGCGAGCGCATCCGCTTCCACCTCAGCAGCGCGCAGCAGACGCAGGCCGACGTGAAGTTCGTGCGCGTGCGCTGCGCCGATGCCGACGCCACCGGCCCGGGCATCAAGTACCAGGAGATGGCGTCGCCGCTCGACGGCCTGCATGCGGTGGCGCACCGCGAGGTGCCCTGCGGTTCCTTCCTGCATGTGCCGGAGGACGCGCGCCTGGCGCCCGACGGGGCCTTCACCTTCGGCGCCTACATCTGGCCCACGCGCCTGACCGACACGCCCCAGACCGTGGTGGCCCGCTGGTGCGACGACACCAGCCGCGGCTATGCACTGCAGGTGAGCCGCGCCGGCGTCGGCCTTCGCGTGGGAAGCGATGCGGGCAGCATCGTGTTGGGCACGGGTGTCGCGCTGGAGCAGCGGCGCTGGTACTGGGTGCAGGCCAGCCTGGACCCGGCCACCGGCGAGCTGCAGGTGCTGCAGATTCGCCTGGCCGAAGGCGCCCTGCCCGAGCAACGCCACGAGGCGCGTCGCACGGCCCCGGCCCCCTGGCAGGTCGACGCGCAGTGCGCGTTGACGGTCGGCGCGCACCTGCGCACCCGCACGGGCACCCTGTGCGCGGGCCACTACGACGGCAAGATCGAAGGTCCCCGTCTCGTGCTGGGCCGCATGGAGGCCGACGCGCTGCGCCGCTGCGACGAGGCGCCCCGGCCCGGCCAGGCCGATGCGCAGCTGGTGGCGTGCTGGGACTTCTCGCAGGGCATCGAGACGCTGGACGTGCCGGACATCTCGGCCAACCGCCTGCACGGCCGTTTGCACCAGCTGCCCTGTCGCGCCATGACGGGCGTGCGCTGGACGGGCGACGTGCACGACTGGCGCGCCGCGCCGCAGCAGTACGGCGCCATCCACTTCCACAGCGACGACATCTACGACTGCGAATGGCCGGCCACGCTGGCGCTGGACGTGCCGCGCAGTTGGAAGTCCGGCTTCTACGCCCTGCGCCTGCGCCCGCCGGGGCAGGGCGGCGCGCGCGCCGCGGACGATGCCGAGACCTTCATCACCTTCTTCATCACGCCCGCGGCCGATGCGGCGCGGGCACCCCTGGCGGTGCTGGCGGCCAGCATGACCTACATGGCCTATGCCAACAGTGCGCTGCGGCTGCATGCCGTGCACTTCGAGGTGCTGACCGAGCGGCTGCTGATGCTGACGGGCGACGACGTCTACCTGCAGGAGCATCCGGAGGTGGGTCAGTCCACCTACGACCACCACATCGACGGCAGCGGCCGGGCCTACAGCTCCTGGCTGCGGCCGGTGCTGAACATGCGCCCCCGCTCCACGCCCGGCAACCTCGCCATCGACAGCCACTTCCTGGACTGGCTGGAAGAGAAGGGCATCGACTACGACGTCATCACCGACGTCGAACTGGACCGCCAGGGGCCCGGCGCGCTGGCCGGCTACCGCACGCTCGCCACGCTGTCGCATCCCGAGTACTACAGCGAGGCCATGATGAACGGCATCATGGCCTTCCAGAACGCGGGTGGCCGCCACCTGGCCCTGGGCGCCAACGGCTTTTACTGGCGTTGTGCCTTCCATCCGCAGGCGCCCGCCGCGGTGGAAGTGCGCCGCGGCATGGCCGGCACCCGCACCTGGGAATCGCAACCCGGCGAGGTGCACCTGGCCGGCACCGGCGAGCCCGGGGCGCTGTGGCGCCACAGCGGCTTCGCGCCGCAGAAGCTGATCGGCGTGGGCTTCGCGGCCATGGTCTACGACCATGCCGGCTACTACCTGCTGACGCCCGATGCGGCCAACCCGCGTGTGGCCTTCGCGGTCGAGGGCATCGCGCCCAGCGAGCGCATCGGCGACTACGGCGTGCGCATCGGCGGGGCCGTGGGCATCGAGATCGACCGCTTCGACGTCGGCCTGGGCTCGCCGCCGCATGCGGTGATGCTGGCGACCTCGCACGGCCTGGGGCCGGGCGCGCTGCCCACGCCCGAGGAGTACCGCACCACGGTGCACGGCCTGGACGGCGAGCAGAACGCGCTGGTGCGGGCGGACATGGTGTTCTTCGAGACGGCCAACGGCGGTGCGGTCTTCGCGACGGGGTCGATCTCGTACGTGCTCTCGCTCAGCCACAACGGCTACGACAACAACATCAGCCGCATCACGGGCAATGTGCTGCAGCGCTTCCTGGACCCGGCGCCCTTCGAGGTGCCGGCATGAGTGCCCGCCCGGCCCTTGCTCAGGACAGCAGCGACGCGGGTGCCGCCGCCGCTCGCGCAGTGACGGCGTCGGGTGCCGATCCGCGCTGGCAGGCGGCAGGCCGGCTGGCCCTGCCCACCCACGAGCTGCGCGAGGTGGCCCGCCTGCTGCGCCGCCAGGTGGTGCAACTGGTGCGCCGCCATGGCCAGGGCTATGTGCAGCAGGGCCTGGGCGCGGCCGAGCTGTTCGCGAGCCTCTACTTCCACGAGGCGGCCATCGATCCGGCCGAGCCGCGCTGGCCGCGGCGCGACCGCTGCATCCTTTCCACCGCCCACAACTCGGCGCTCTTCCATGCGGCGCTGGCGCTGCGCGGGATGATTCCCGAGGCCGACCTGGCGGGCTACGTGGTGGACGGCTCCGCGCTGGAGATCAATGTTTCCGAGCGCTTGGGGCCCGTGGTCGAAGGCACCTTCGGCTCGCTGGGGCAGGGCGTCTCGGCCGCGGCCGGCATGGCGCTGGCCTCGCGGCTGTCGGGCGTGGACTGGCGGGTCAACGTCATCCTCGGCGACGGCGAACTCGAAGAGGGCCAGGTGTGGGAGGCCGCGATGTTCGCGGGCTCCCAGAAGCTGGGCAACCTGTGCGTGATCCTCGACCTGAACTGGATGCAGGTGGAGGGCCACACCGACCAGGTGCTGCGGCTCGCGCCCATCGCCGACAAGTGGCGGGCCTTCGGCTGGCAGGCCATCGAGGTCGACGGCCATGACCTGGATGCGCTGGTCGCGGCCTTCGGTCTGGCCCGCGCCAACCGGGCGCAGCCCACCATCCTGATCGCCACCACCGTGCCGGGCAAGGGCGTGCGTGCGCTGGAGGGGGTGATCAGCCACAACGCGAAGCTGCCTGCCGATCTGGCCGATGCGGCCCTGGCCGAACTGGAGGCCCGCCATGGGTGATGCCAACCTTTCCCCGTCGGCGCAGGCGGATGCCGTCGTGGTCGACGACTTCACGCAGGGCGGCGCGCATGCCGTCGCGCCGGCCGCAAGCGCCACGGCCACCAGTCCGGCCGCCGTGCCACGCTACTACGGCGAGACGCTGCTGGCCCTGGCGCGCGAGCGCGGCCACATCGTGGCGCTGTCGGCCGACCTGAGCAGCTCCACCGAGACCGACCTGTTCCGCGATGCGCTGCCCGAGCGCTTCATCAATGCCGGCATCGCCGAGGCCAACATGGTCGGCGTGGCGGGCGGACTGGCGCGCTGCGGCCTGCAGGCCTGGGTCCACACCTTCTGCGTCTTCGCCACGCGGCGGCCCTACGACCAGGTGGCCATGCAGGTGGCTTACCCGAAGGCGGACGTGAAGATCGTGGGCTTCCTGCCCGGGCTCGCCACCATCCTGGGCGTGAGCCATCAGGCCATCGACGACATCGCGCTGATGCGGGCCCTGCCGAACATGACGGTGATCGAGCCGGCCGGACCGGCCCAGGTGCCCGCCGCCGTCCGTGCGGCGGCCGACCACAAGGGACCCGTCTACCTGCGCCTGCTGCGCGCCAGCCAGGCCCTGCCTGCGGGCACGCCCTGGATGCCGTTGCGCATCGGCGAGATCCAGCCGCTGGAGGCCGCAGAGGGCGAGGTGCTGCTGATCGCCAGCGGCCTGATGGTCGAGGTGGCGCTGGCCGCCGCCGCGCGCCTGCGGGCCGGGGGGGTGGGCGTGGCCGTGGCCAACGCCCACACGCTCAAGCCCTTCGACGAGGACTTCGTGCGTGCGCAGGCCCGGCAGCGCCGGCTGATCGTGACGCTGGAGAACCATTCGGTGATCGGCGGGCTGGGCTCGGCCGTCGCCGAGGCGATGGCGGAGGCTGGCGGCGGCGCGCGCCTGCTGCGCCTGGGCGTGCGCGACCAGTTCGCGCAGGGCGCCTCGATGCCCTGGCTGTTCGAGCGCCATGGCCTCACGCCGCCGGCGGTGGCCGAGGCGGTGCGCCGTGCGCTGGCCGCAGGAGACGCGCGTTGAGCGCCGCCCTGCGCATCACCGGCCGCACCGGCATCCTGTTCATCCTGGCCGATCCGGTCGCGCATGTGGTCGGCTCGGACCGGCTCAACGCGCGCTTTGCAGCAGAGGGGCTGGACATGGCGGTGTCGCCGCTGCATGTGCAGCCGAAGGACCTGGCGACCGTCATCGGCACGCTGCGCCTGCTGCAGAACGTGCAGGGCTTCGGCGTGACCATTCCGCACAAGATCGCGGTGATGCCGCTGCTGGATGCGGTCACGCCGCGTGCGCGCCTGATCGGCGCGGTCAACTTCGTCCGCCGCGATCCCGACGGCCGCCTCACGGGCGACAACCTCGACGGTCAGGGCTTCGTGGACGGCCTGGCGGCCAGCGGCATCGGCCTGGCCGGCCGCCGCGTGCTGCAGCTGGGCGCGGGCGGTGCAGGCCGTGCGGTGGCCTTCGCCGTCGCCGAGGCGGGCGCGAGCGCGCTCGTCATCCACAACCGCACGGCGGCGCGCGCGCAGGCGCTGGCCGAGGCGGTGGGCGCGGCCTGGCCGGGCTGTGCGGCCGCGTCGGGGCCGGACGATCCGCGTGGATTCGACGTGGTGATCAACACCACCTCGATGGGCATGCACGAGGGCGATCCGCTGCCCATGGACGTCGGTCGGCTCGCCGCTTCCACCGATGTGGCCGAGATCATCATGACGCCCGCGCTCACGCCGCTGCTGGTGGCGGCGCAGGCCCGCGGCTGCCGGATCTCGCTCGGCACCTCGATGCTCGATGCGCAGTACGGCCTGGTGAAGCAGCTGCTGGGCATTCCGAGCTGAACCGGATGGGGTGGCGGCTCGATCGATGGGGTAACGACGACCGCAACTACCCCGATGCCATGCCGCGAGCGAGCGGGGCGCCGCTCGCGCCGAGCGCCTGGGCGGCCGTCAGACCCGCCCGCTGACCGGGATCGCCGCGCCGTGGATCGCGCGCGCCGCATCGGAGGCCAGGAAGGCGATCACCTCTGCCAGGGCCTGGGGCGTCACCCACCGGCCGAAGTCGGCCTCGGGCATGGACCGCCGGTTGTCCGGCGTGTCGATGATCGAGGGCAGCACGCAGTTGACCCGGATGCCCTGGTCCTTCAGTTCCGCCGACATCGATTCGGTCAGGCGGATCAGCGCGCTCTTGGACGCACTGTAGGCACCCATCTGCGCACCGCCGCGGGCGGCCGCGCCGGCGCCCACCGTCACGATCTGGCCGCCGCCCTGCGCGAGCAGCAGCGGCACGGTGGCCGCGGCCACGTGCAGCAGCGAGCGGGCGTTGAGGTCCATCAGGAGGTCCCAGGTCGCGGCGCTGGTCTCGTGCACCGCCTCGCCCATGCGGAAGCCGCCGGCGATGTGGCAGACCGTGTGCAGGCCGCCCATCTGCGCGGTGGCTTCGCCGATGCGCTGCACGACCTGCGTGCGGTCGGCGAGGTCGACCGTCACATGGCGCAGGTCCTCGCCATCGGGCAGCACGCCGCGGTGACGGTCCAGCAGGATGAGCCGCGCGCCCTGGTCGAGGAAGGCCTGCGCGACGGCGCGGCCCAGCTGGCCGGACGCGCCGGTGATCAGCACGATCTTCCGGGCGGGGGAGGGGGTCGTCATGGACTGGGGTTCCTTCAGGCCGCGCCCGCGTTGCGGCGCGCCGCGTGGTAGTGGCCGCGGCCGCGCGTGAGCACCGTGTCGCCGGGCAGCACGTCGCCCGGTTCATGCTCGGGCGCACCGGCCAGGCGCTGGTAGAGCGGCGCGAAGTCGATGCGGGCCAGCTCCAGCAGCTCGTCAAGGTGGCCCAGCACGAAGTAGGTTTCCTGGAAGTCGTCGATGCGGTAGTGCGTCTGCATCACGCGCGCCAGCTCGAAGCGGACGCGGTTGGGCGAGTCGGACTCGACCGCGAAGCGCGTCTCGCTGAAGGATGACGCGATGCCCGCGCCATAGATGCGCAGGCCGTCGCTCTGCTGCACCAGGCCGAACTCCACCGTGTACCAGTACACCCGGGCCAGCTTCTCCAGCATGCCCAGGCGGTTGGCCTTGAGGCCGCCTTCGCCGTAGGCCTGGATGTAGTCGGCGATCACCGGGTTCATCAGCATCGGCACGTGGCCGAACACGTCATGGAAGACGTCGGGCTCTTCCAGGTAGTCCAACTCGTGCGGCTTGCGGATGAACTGGCCGGCCGGAAAGCGGCGGTTGGCCAAGTGCTCGAAGAACACGTCGTCGGGCACCAGGCCTGGCACGGCCACCACCTCCCAGCCGGTGCGCTGGCGCAGCACCTTGGACATCTGTTCGAAGTCGGGAATCTGCTCGGGGCCGATGGGCAGGTCCTGCATGCCGCGGATGAATTCGTCGCAGGCGCGGCCGGGCAGCAGCCGGCTCTGGCGTTCGAAGAGCGTGCGCCACACGCCGTGCTCTTCGGCGGTGTAGCGGCCCCAGTCCTGGTCGATGGTCCAGTCGGGTCGGGCCGGGGCGTGGCCCGTCCCCGCCGCCAGGCCATGCTTGGCCGGCGCGGTGTTGGAGGTCTGCAGCATGGAGGGCTCCTAGGTGGAGGAGGCGGGGGCGCGTGCGCCCAGGGCGGTGGCCAGCCGGTCCATCAGGCCGGCCATCTCGATGTCCTTGGTCGACAGGCCGTTGGCATCGTGCGTGGTCAGGGTGACCTGCACGCGGTTGTAGACGTTGAACCACTCGGGATGGTGGTTCATGCGTTCCGCATGCAGGGCCACCTGGGCCATGAAGCCGAAGGCGGCCACGAAATCGGCGAAGACGAATTCGCGCACGATCAGGCCGCCGCGATCCGGCGCATGGCGCCAGTGCGGCAGCGCCTGGAGCTGCGCGGTCAATGCCTCGCCGTCGAGCCGGGCGGGCGCTGCGCTCACGCGGCTTCCTTCTCGGCGGCCTTGTCGTCCACCTTCAGCACGCCGCGGTTGATCTGGTCGCGCTCCAGCGACTCGAACAGGGCCTTGAAGTTGCCCTCGCCGAAGCCTTCGCGATAGTCGCCCTTGCGCTCGATGAATTCGAAGAAGACCGGGCCCAGCGTGGGCTCCGAGAAGATCTGCAGCAGCAGGCGCGGCTGGCCGCCTTCGGTGGTGCCGTCCAGCAGGATGCCGCGGGCCTGCAGTTCGCCCACGGGTTGGCCGTGACCGGGCAGGCGCTTGTCCAGGTTCTGGTAGTAGATGTCGTTGGGCGCCGTCAGCAGCGGCACGCCGGCCATCTGCAGCCGGTCGATGGACTCGAGCAGGTTGTCCGTGAGCAGGGCGATGTGCTGGATGCCTTCGCCGTTGAACTGCATCAGGAATTCCTCGATCTGGCCGCCGCCCTGGCGCGACTCCTCGTTCAGCGGAATGCGCACCAGGCCGTCCGGTGCGGTCATGGCCTTGGAGGTCAGGCCGGTGTACTCGCCGCTGATGTCGAAGTAGCGGATCTCGCGGAAGTTGAAGAGCTTGCTGTAGAAGTCCGCCCAGTAGCTCATGCGGCCGCGGTAGACGTTGTGCGTCAGGTGGTCCACCACCTGGAAGCCGTGGCCTTGCGGATGGCGCTCGACGCCGGGCAGGAATTCGAAGTCGATGTCGTAGATGGACTTGCCGTCCTCGTAGCGGTCGATCAGGTACAGCGGCGCGCCGCCGATGCCCTTGATGGCCGGCAGGCGCAGCTCCATGGGACCGGTGGCGATCTCGACGGGCTGGGCGCCCAGCTCCAGGGCGCGCTTGTAGGCGTGGTGCGAGTCCTTCACGCGGAAGGCGAGGCCGCAGGCCGAGGGGCCGTGCTCGGCGGCGAAGTAGGCGGCCGGGCTGCGCGGCTCGCGGTTGACGATGAAGTTGATGCCGCCCTGGCGGTAGAGCAGCACGTCCTTGGAGCGGTGCTTGGCCACCAGCGTGAAGCCCATCTTCTCGAACAGCGGCTCCAGGACATTCGGCGTGGGCGAGGCGAATTCGACGAATTCGAAGCCGCACAGGCCCATGGGGTTGTCGAAGAGGTCGGACATCGTTGGCTCCAGAGTCGTAGGGATGGTCGTAAAGGCTCTACTGTAGGCAGAGGGCCGCGCACATATCCTGCAACTTCTGGATCGAATTCGACGGGGATCAACGATATCCTGCGGATGTTGAGGTAGGGATGCGTGTCTGGAGCGTGATTGGCCCTTGTTGTGCAGGGAAAACGCTCAGGCGGCCAGGCCGCCTGCACGCGCCCGCGCCCGTCAGCCGCCGCGCGGGCGCCGCCCCGTGTCCGCCGCGTCCAGCCACTGGCGGGCCCGGATCAGCACGGGCTGGTCGACCATCTTGCCGTCCACGCGCACGGCGCTGCCGCCGCTGGCGTCCATGGCCTCGACCACGCGCCGGGCCCAGGCCTGTTCGGCCGGTGTGGGCGCCCAGGCGGCATGCACCGGCCCGACCTGCTTCGGATGGATGCACAGCCGGCCCCCGAAGCCCAGGGCGCGCGAGCGGCGGCTGTCGGCGTCCAGCACGGTGGCGTCGTCCAGCGCCGTACAGACGCCGTCCACGGGCGGCGGCAGGCCTGCCAGCCGCGAAGCCAGCACCAGCATGCTGCGGAAGGGCAGCAGGCCTTCCTCGCTCTCGATGCCGAGGTCGGCCTGGAAGTCGATGCTGCCGAAGGCCAGCCGCGCCACGCCCGGCGTGCGGGCGATCTCCTGGGCCAGGGCGATGCCACGGGCCGTCTCCACCAGGGCGAGCAGCGGGCAGTCGGCCGCCGTGGCCGCGGCGAGCAGGGCGGGCGGAAGCGCCTCGGCCTTGGGCACCATCAGCCCCGCCAGGCCCGGCCGGCCGATGAGCTGCAGGTCGCCCTCGAAGGCCGCCGTGTCGCAGGCATTGATGCGGACCCACACCGGTCGCTCGGCCGACAGCCAGGCGGCCACCGCTGCCCGGGCGGCATCCTTGTCCTGCGGCGCGACGGCGTCCTCCAGGTCGAGGATGACGGCGTCGGCATTGCTGTCCCAGGCCTTGGCGAAGCGCTCGGGCCGGTCGCCCGGCACGAAGAGGTAGCTGCGCGGCGGGCGGTGCAGGGCGACCATCAGATGGTGCGCCCGCCGCCCACCGGCGACGGCACGGACGGCAGGCGAGCGTGCGCTGCGCCCGTTCGCGGGCAGCCAATGAATCTCTGTCTCATGTCGGGCCTCCTCTGGTGCATGGAACGTCGTGCAATGTAGGCAGCGCGGCCACGGCCGTGAATTGGAAAGCGATCAACGCCGCCTTGCACGAACGGCAAGACAAGCCGGTGGGGCGGCAGAATCGGCCGCCATGCTCCCGGACATCGATTCCCTGGCCCTCTTCGTGCGCGCGGCCGAGCTGCGCAACCTCACCCGCGCGGCCGAGGCCAGCCACATCACGGTGCCGGCGGCCAGCCGCCGGCTCACGCAGCTGGAGCACCAGTTCAATGCCACGCTCTTCGCACGCCATTCGCGCGGCCTGCAGCTCACGCCGGCCGGCGAGCACCTGCTGCGCCTGGCGCGCAACGTGATCGCCGACGTCCAGCACATGCGCGCCGAGATGGTCAACTACGCGGCCGGCAACTTCGCGGTGCTGCGGGTGCACGGCAACACCTCGGCCATGTCGCAGTTCCTGCCCGGCGACGTGGCGCGCTTCCAGGGCGACCATGCCGGGGCGCGCATCGTGCTGGAGGAATGCTGGAGCGACGAGGCCGCCCGCCGCGTGCGCGCCGGCGAGGCCGACGTGGGCGTGGTGGTGGAAGGCTGCGACGTGTCGGGCCTGTGGGTGCGGCCCTACCGCAGCGACCGGCTGGCCGCCGTCACCCGCGAAGCCGATGCGCCGGTGGGCGAGACGGTGGCCTTCGCCGACCTGCTGGACCGCGACCTGGTGGGCCTGGAGGGCAGCAGCACGCTCACGCGCCTCATCACCGCCCAGGCCTCGGCGCAGAGCCGGCCGATGGCGCTGCGGGTGCAGGTGCGCAGCTTCGAGGCCGTGTGCCGCGCGGTGCAGGCCGGCCTGGGCGTCGGCATCCTGCCCCTGGCGGCGGCCGGCAGCTTCGCGCATGCGCTGCAGCTCAAGGTGCTGCCGCTCGCCGACGACTGGGCCGTGCGCCGCATGCAGCTGTGCACGCGCGCCCAGCCGGCCGCGCAGACGCCGCTGGACACGCTGCTGGCGCACCTGGAGGCCTGCGCGGCGGCGCCCCAGGAGCAGGGCGGCTGAGGGGGCCCGTGGGCGCGTGGGCACCTCAGCGGTCAACTGCGCGGGCTCACCCCGTTCTCGCTCTGCAGGGCCGGCACCCGCTCGAACGCCGACACCTTGTTGGTGCCCATGCAGCCGGCCAGATACCGGCTCGTCCCGCCTTTGGGGAAGGGCCGCCTTGCCTGCCCCGCAAGGCTGGATTTGCACGAAAGCAATTCCGGCGCAGGGCGGCGCGCTTCCAGAATCCAGCCCATGACGACCCATGCCCAAGCCCCGGACCCGACTTCCTCCCGCGCCGCCGACCGCCGGCCCGCCGGCCCGCTGGAGGGCGTCCTCGTGGTGGCCCTGGAACAGGCCGTGGCCGCGCCCTACTGCAGCAGCCGCCTCGCCGATGCCGGCGCCCGGGTCATCAAGATCGAACGCAGCGAGGGCGACTTCGCCCGCGGCTACGACCGCACCGTGGGCGGCGAATCGTCGTACTGGGTGTGGATCAACCGGGGCAAGGAATCCATCGCGCTCGACGTCAAGAAGGCCGACGACCTCGCGCTGCTGGAGCGCCTGCTCGCCCGCGCCGACGTGTTCATCCAGAACCTGGCGCCCGGCGCCACGGAGCGCCTGGGCATCGGCTCGGCCACGCTGCGCGAACGGCATCCGCGCCTCATCACCTGCGACATCACCGGCTACGGCGACGAGGGCGCGCTGCGCGAGCTCAAGGCCTACGACCTGCTGGTGCAGGCCGAGAGCGGCCTGGTGTCGGTGAGCGGTGCGCCGGGCGAATGGGGCCGCATCGGCGTGTCGTTGTGCGACATCACGGCGGGCACGAATGCGCTGATCGGCATCCAGCAGGCGCTGATGCAGCGCGAGCGCACCGGCGAGGGCGCGGCGGTGAAGGTGTCCCTCTTCGGCTCGGCCGCCGAGCTGATGAGCGTGCCCTACCTGCAGACCCGCTACGGCGGCAGCGCGCCCCAGCGCGTGGGCCTCAGGCATCCGACCATCGCGCCCTATGGTGCCTTCCGCTGTGCCGACGGCCGCGACATCGTGCTGTCGATCCAGAACGAGCGCGAGTGGGCCGACTTCTGCCGCACCGTGCTGCAGCGGCCCGAGCTGCTGCAGGACCCGCGCTGCGCCGGCAACGCGGTGCGCGTGGCCAACCGGGCCTATGTGGACGGCGCGGTGGCCGAGGTGTTCGCCGCCCAGACCAGCGAGGAGATGCGCCGGCGCCTGAGGCAGGCCCAGACGGCCTACGGCAGCATCAATTCGGTGGACGACCTGATCGCCCACCCCCAGCTGAAGACGCGGCCCATGGCCGTCAACGGCATGACGGCCCAGGTGCCCGCATCGCCCTGGTCGGTGCCGTGGGAGTCCGCCGAGTTCGCGCCTGCACCCGCACTGGACGCGCAGGGCAGTGCGATCCGCCGCGAGTTCGGGGACGCCGCTGCGACTGTGGACGCCTCGCCCGTCTCAGCCGGCGCCCGGGGCGCCATCGTCTGAACGGCGCGAAGGGCGCAGCCCCGGCGCGTCCTTGCCGGCGTCGAGCAACGCCTCGTAGTTGCGACGGAGGATGAGGCCGGCGTAGTAGACGTGCTCGCGCATCAGCTGCTCGGCACGCGCGGCGTCGCCGCCGATCACTGCTTCGCGGATGGGTGGGCAGTATCCTGCGCCCGGCATCACGCTCGGCCCGGCGCTGACCTTCGGCTGGCTGGCCGGCCAGCACCTGGCCCACACCCCCACTGCGGAGTCCCACGCATGAAGATCCTGTTCTCGCCCTTCTCCCCCTATGTGCGCAAGTGCCTGGTCACCGCGCACGAGCTCGGCCTGGAGGGGCAGATCCAGCTGCTGCCCTCCAACGCCCATCCCGTCCAGCGCGACCCCGCGATCATCAGCCACAACCCACTGGGCAAGGTGCCCACCTTCTTCACCGACGACGGTCAGGTGCTCTACGACAGCCGGGTGATCTGCGAATACCTGGACGTGCAGGCCGGTGGCCGCCTCATTCCCGCCTCGGGCGCGGCGCGCTGGACCACGCTCACGTTGCAGTCGCTGGGCGACGGCATGCTCGACGCGGCGCTGCTCGCCCGCTACGAGGACGTGGCCCGGCCCGAGGCCATCCGCTGGCCCGAATGGCGGGCCGCGCAGCTGGACAAGGTCGAGACCTCGCTGGCCCACCTGGATGCACAACCGGCCCTGCTCGCCGGTCGTGTGGACCTGGGGGCGCTCACCGTGGGCTGTGCGCTGTGGTACCTGGACCTGCGCTTTCCCGACCTTGGCTGGCGCGAGCGCCATGGCCCCACGGCCGCGTGGTACGAAGGTTTCCGGCAGCGGGCCAGCATGCAGGCGACCTGGGCGCTGTGAGGCGCAACGGACCCGTCCCGGGTCAGACCGTCGGCAGGCCCCGCCCGCTACAGTGACCGGATGCGACGGCACTTTCGACATGTCAACGGCACCCAGCGACTTTCCTATGGCGCCCTCGCCGGCCTGGCCGTGGCCGGCCTGTGCAGCGCGGGCGGCATGGCCGCGCGGCCGGCGGGCCTGCTCGGCTGGTGCGCGGCGGTGGCCGCCTACCTGGGCTGGGCGGCCTGGCAGGCGCGCATCTTCGACGCGGCGCAGGTCAAGGCCCGGGCCCGCTCGCTCGATCCGCCGGGGCCCATCATCCTGGCCATCGTCTCGGCGGCCATCGTCAGCAGCGTGATCGCCATCGGCCTGCTGCTGCAGCAGGTCAAGCAGCTCGGTGGCGTGGAGCGGGGCGCGCACATCGTGCTGGGCATGGTCGCGCTGGCCGGCTCGTGGCTGATGATCCACACCGTCTACGCCTTCCACTACGCGCACCGCTACTACCGCGACGACGGCACGCCCGACGAGGGCGGGCTGGACTTTCCGGGCAAGGCCGAGCCCGACTACGGCGACTTCATGTACTACGCCTTCGTGGTCGGCATGACCTCGCAGGTCTCCGACGTGCAGGTCACCACGCGCGAGATGCGGCGGCTGACGCTGCTGCACAGCGTGCTCTCCTTCGGCTTCAACATGGTGGTGCTGGCGCTGTCGATCAATGTGGCGGCGGGGGTGATCCAGTAGGGCCTGCGCCTGGACAATGGCAACTTCGAGAGGGCAAGCATGAAGTTGTTGTTGGCAGAGGACGAGGCGGCGCTGGCCGACTGGATGATGCGCGCGCTGACGCAGAGCGGCAGTTCGGTGGACTGGGTGGCCGACGGTCGTCTGGTCTCGCGCTCGCTGCGCGCCGAGCGCTACGACGCGCTGATCCTCGATCTGGGCCTGCCCGGACTGGACGGCGAGGACGTGCTGGCCAATCTGCGCGAGGACGACGAGGCACTGCCGGTACTGGTGCTCACGGCGCGGGACACGCTCGCACAGCGGGTGTCCACGCTGCGGGGAGGCGCCGACGACTTCATGGCCAAGCCCTTCGAGATCGAGGAGCTGGAGGCGCGACTGCTGGCGCTCGTGCGCCGGGCCCGCAGCCGCGAGCCGGCGCGGCCGGGCTGCGGCTCGCTCAGCTTCGATCCGGTCGGCAAGCGGTTTCAGCTGGGTGCGCAGCCCCTGACGCTCACACCGCGCGAGCACGCCCTGCTGGGTGTGCTGATCCGCGCACCGGGTCAGCCGGTGGGCAAGGCCGAGCTGATGCAGCAGGTGTTCCCTGGCGACGCCGAGGTCAACCCCGAAGCCGTGGAAGTGGTCATCCACCGGCTGCGCAAGCGCCTGCTCGGCAGCGATGTCCAGGTGACGACGATGCGCGGCCTGGGCTATGTGCTGGAGGCGGTCGGCCATGCGCCTTGATGCGCTGCACCGCACCAGCCTGCGCCGCACGTTGACCGTGGTTCTGATGGCGGGGGTGCTGGCCGGCAGCGTGCTGCAGGTGCTCGCCACCTGGCGCACCGCCGATGCGGCCGTGAATGCGGCGTTCGACCGCTCGCTGTACGGTGCCATCCGTGCCATCGATGCGAGCATCTCCACCGAGAGCGGCGGCATCGGCGTGGAGCTGCCCTATGTGCTGCTCGAGTTCTTCGAACTGACGGCCAGCGGTCCGGTCCACTACCGGGTGGCTACCGAGGATGGGCTGGTGGAGATCGGCAGCCCCGACATCCCGATGCCGGACGAGCCCACGGCGCTGCGCACCCCGCACTTCCAGACCGTGGACTATGTCGACGGCCCGGCGCGCGTGGGCACCTACGTGCGGCCGCTCGACGAGCCGGCGAGCGGCAACATCGTCATCCAGGTGGCCGAATCGCTGGCCTCGCGCGCAGAGTTCAGCCGGCAGTTCATCCTCCAGGCCGTCATCCGCGACGTGCTGCTGGCCGTGCTGGCGGCGGCCATGGCGGCGATGACCGTGAGCTGGTCGCTGCGGCCGCTCAAGCAACTGCGCGAAGGTGTGCAGGCCCGGCAGGCCGATGACCTTTCGCCCATCGACACGGCCCGGGTGCCGGTGGATGTGCTGCCCCTGGTGCAGGCGACCAACGACCACCTGGGCCGCTACCGCACGCTGCTGGCCACGCAGCGGCGCTTCCTCGACGATGCCTCGCACCAGCTGCGCACCCCGCTGACCACCTTGCTGACCCAGGCTGGCTATGCGCTGCGCGAGCCGGACGACCGGCGCGTGCGTGAAACCATGGAGGCCATGCGTGTGCAGCTGCGGACCATGATCCGGCGCGTCAACCAGCTGCTTGTGCTGGCACGCGCGGACACCTCGCCGCTGCAGTCCGAGCGCACCGACCTGGCGGGGCTGGCGGGCGAATTGGTGCGCAGGCTATGGCCCGTCGCACGCCGCAAAGCGGTGGACCTGGGGCTGGAGCACGAGGGTGCCCCGGTGATGGCGCTGGCACATGCGGGCCTGGTGCAGGAAGCGCTGTCCAACCTGGTCGACAACGCCCTGCGCCACACGCCGGCCGGCGGCAGCGTCACCGTGGGCGTTCGGGCCGAGGCGGGCGGATGCTGCATCGACGTGACCGACGATGGCCCGGGCATCCCCGAGGATGAACTGCCGCTCGTGACCCAGCGCTTCTTTCGCGCGAGCAATGCGCAGGGCGAGGGCACCGGCCTGGGCCTGGCCATCGTGCAGTCCATTGCGACGCGGCTGCACGGCCGCCTGGAACTGGCCCGCGCACCGGCGGGCGGGCTGCGGGCCAGCCTGTGGCTGCCCGCCGCGCCGCCCCGTGGCGATCAGGCCGCAGGTGCCTGATCGGGCGACGCGGCACGTTGCCGTTCGCGCTGCCGACGCAGGCGCAGCAGCGGTGGCACCACCAGCATCAGGGCAGCGCAGATCCACAGGCCCAGCGAGATGGGGCTTTCCACCAGGATGGCTGTGTCGCCCTGCGTGATCGACAGGGCGCGGCGCAGGTTCTGCTCCATCAGCGGCCCGAGCACGAATCCCAGGATCAGCGGTGCCATGGGCACGCCCTGCTTGCGCAGCAGGTAGCCGGCCACGCCGAGCACCGCCATCAGCACCAGGTCGAAGGTGGTGGCATGCACCGCATAGACGCCCACGGTGCTCACCGTCAGGATGGCGGGCACCAGCAGCCAGTTGGGCACCGACAAGAGCTTGGTGAACAGCCCCACCATCGGGATGTTGATGACCAGCAGGATCACGTTGGCCAGGAACAGCGAGGCGATGAAGCCCCACACCAGGTCCGGCTGCATGCTGAACAGGGCCGGTCCGGGCGTGATGTTGTAGAGCGCCAGCGCGCCCATCATCACGGCGGTGGTGCCCGAGCCGGGCACGCCGAGCGTCAGCATGGGCACGAAGGAGCCCGTGGCCGCGGAGTTGTTGGCTGCCTCCGGTGCCGCCACGCCGCGGATGTCGCCGTGGCCGAAGGTGCCTTCCTTGTCGAGGAGGCGCTTTTCCATGCTGTAGGTCATGGCGCTGGCCACCGTGGCGCCCGCGCCGGGCAGGATGCCCACCACGAAGCCCACCACGCTCGAGCGCAGTGTGCTCACCCAGGTGTACTTGACCTCGAACCAGTTGAAGAGCTTGCGGCCGGTCTGGCGCACCATGCCGCCGGTGCTGTGGTGGGCCTCCAGCATGAGCAGGATCTCGCTGATCGAGAACACGCCGATCACCACCACCACGAACTGAACGCCGTCTGACAGGTGCACGTCGCCGCCGGTGAAGCGGTAGATGCCCGAGTTGGAGTCCAGCCCCACGCAGGACAGCGCCAACCCCAGGATCGCGGCGATACCGGCCTTGACCGGCGCATCGCCCAGCAGGCCGGTGATGCAGGCAAAGGCGAAGCACATCAGCGCGAAGTACTCGGCCGGGCCGAAAGAGATGGCCCACCGCGCCAGCAGCGGGGCCAGCATCACGATGCCGGCGGTGGCGATCAGCGAGCCCACGAAGGAGCTCCACGCCGAGATCGACAGCGCCACGCCGCCCAGCCCTTTGCGGGCCATCGGGTAGCCGTCGAGCGCCGTCATGATCGCGCCCGCATCGCCCGGGATGTTCAGCAGGATCGACGAGATGCGCCCGCCATACTCGCAGCCGATGTACACGGCGGCCAGCAGGATCAGCGATGTCTCCGGCGGCAGCTTCATGGCGAAGGCCAGGGGCATCAGGATGGCGACGCCGTTGATCGGCCCCAGCCCGGGCAGCAGGCCGACCACGGTACCGATGAAGGCGCCCAGTGCCGCCGTGATCAGGTTGACCGGCGTGAAGGCCACGCCGAAGCCGCTGAGCAGGAAGTGCAGCGTCTCCATCAGAGGGCTCCCAGCACCGGCGCCAGCCAGCCCATCGGCAGCACCACATCGAGCAGCCGGTCGAACATGTAGAAGGCGCCCACCCCCAGCACTGCGCCGGCGGCCAGGCACTTCAGCGGCTTGCCGCCGAAGGCCATGCCCACGGGCACTGCCACCAGCGTGGTCGCCAGCGCAAAGCCCATCACCTCGAAGCACAGGGCATAGGCAAAGACAGCGCCCAGGACCACCGCCACCTGCTTCAGCGGCAGGCCGCGGTAGTCGGTCGCGTCGGGCGAGGGCTTGACGGCCAGCCACAGGCCTGCCACGGCCAGCAGGCCGGCCAGCAGCATCGGAAAGGCACGCGGGCCCACGGGTTCATAGGAGATGTCGGCCACGTAATGGCGTGCTGCGAGGGCCATGACGGCCGCCGCCAGCACGCACGCCACGCCAAGGATTCGGTCGGTCATGCGTCGGTCGCTCGTGCGCTGTGCGCGGTGTTCAATTCGCGACCTTCAGGCCGAAGTCCTCGACCAGCTTGCGGTACTGCGCCACCTGCTGCTTGACGTAGCCGTCGAGCTCGCTGCCCACGATGGCCAGCGGGAACAGGCCGCGCTCGTCGCGCAGCTTCTCGTAGGCGGGCGTGGCCATCATCTTCGAGAAGGTCTGGGCCCAGGTGTCGTAATCGGCCTGGCTCACCTTGGGGCCCAGGTAGAAGCCGCGCACGATGGGCCACTGGATGTCCGCGCCGGCCTCCTTCGCCGTGGGCACCTTGGCGAACTCGCCGGGCAGGCGCTTGTCGGACATGACGGCCAGCACGCGCACCTTGGTGCCGGCCTTGGCCTGCTGCAGTGTCTCGGCCGCATCGCCGGTGAACACATGGATGTGGCCGCCTTGCAGGGCCGTCATGGCTTCGCCGCCGCCCTCGAAGGCCACGAAGCGCATCTGCCGCGGGTTGACGCCTGCGGCCCGCGCCAGCAGCGCAGCCTTCATCCAGTCCTGGCTGCCGATGGTGCCGCCGGCACCGAGCACAACCTTGGCGGGGTCGGCCTTCATCGCGGCCATCACGTCCTGCAAGGTCTTGTAGGGCGAGTTCTCGGCCACCACCACGGCCCCGTAGTCGGTGCCGATGGCAGCGAGCCACTTCACGTCGTTCTCGGAATAGCGGCCGAACTTGCCTTGCGCGAGGTTGAGCAGCGAGCCGCCCGAGAAGGCCACGATGGTGTTGGCCGCATCGGGGCGCTGCGCGATGACGGTGTTGTAGGCCACCGCGCCGATGCCGCCTGGCATGTAGGTCACGCGCATCGGATCGGCGATGTACTTGCCGTCGAGCAGGCCGCTTTGCACCAGCTTGCAGGTCAGATCGAACCCGCCGCCCGGCTTGGCCGGCGCGATGCATTCGGTCTTGTCGAGGGGGCCGGCGAGCGCGGCCGTGGCGGCGGCCATGAGGACGAGGGACAGGGAAAGAGGACGCACAGGCATGAAAGGTCTCCAAAGGGTCTCGAGTCCCCTGACCTTATCGGCGCACGCCTTTCGTCCGGCTTTCAGCGGGATGCCGTAGAAACCCTGGCCCGCAGCAGTGGCGGAAAGCGGCCCACGGCGGTGGCGCCGTGGGCGAAGGTCACACGGACCATCACGTCGTCCGAAGGGTGCAGACGCACGCCCGCGAAGAAGAGCACGTTGTCGCCCTGTGGCTTGCCCGCATGACTCTTCTCCGTGCCGTTTCGACGCACGAGCAGCGTCGGCGTGCTGCCTGCCGTACGCACGCGCTCACCGTGGTCCTCGACGTAGAAGTGCAGGCCGTCGCGGCGCTGCACCAGCTCGAAGGAGGTCTCGCCGTCGTTCATCACCCCGCCATGCTTGGGCGGCCAGTCGCCGTGGGCGAAGGCCACCCATGGCGACGCGACCAGCAGCAGCGCACCAGCGCACCGCACGAGGGCGCGGCGCGACCTCAGTCGTACTTGCATTCCAGGGCGCCCGCGCGCGGGTTGGGGAACTGCTGGCCGGGGCCGGGGCCGGTGGCCGGCAGGCCGTAGGCGGCCTTCATCTTGTCGTTGGCCACCACCTTCACGCCGTCGCGGCCATAGGTCCAGGCGTCGAAATAATTGGTCGGATAGATCTGCGGGACCTCCACCGTCTTCAGGAACTCCTTCAGCTTGGGCTGGTCGTCCTCGCTGTAGGCATAGTGCATGCCGTAGGTCAGGCTGAAGGACTGCCCGCCCGCCGCACGCGAATTGAGGTGGTGCGGCATGAAGGTCTTCACCTCGAACTCCGGGATCACCGTGCGGGCCTGGTAGACCATGCGCGACTCGGGTCCCCCCTGCCACACGTCGAAGCTCTTGAGGCCCGCGGACTTGAGGGCATCCTTGAGGTTCTGCAGCGGCGAGCCGTAGGTGGTGGTGACGTTCTGGCCGTTCTCCACCGTCGTGACCACGCGCGGTGCCGTGAGGTCGGGGCCGCCTGCGCCGCTGTCGGAGACGAACCAGCTCAGCGTCTCGCCCGTTTTGATCCTGGTGGTGAAGAGGAAGCCGAAGGTCTCGGCGCCGCCGGTGCCATTGCTGAACTCGTCGCAGTCCACGCTGTGCACCCAGCGCACGGCCCGGATCTGGGTGAAGGCGTCGAGATCGATCACTTCGCCACCCTTGAGGCCCACGCATTGGTCGGCCGGGATGCCGTTGCTGCCCACCAGCGTGGCGCAGGCGGCTGGCGGTGCGTACACGCGCTTGCCCGTCTGCTTGGCCCATTCAGGCAGTTGCACGGAATGGTCGGGATGCACATGACCGAGCAGCACGACATCGACCGAGTTGCCGGCCACGCCGTCGGTCAGTGCCGTCAGGGCCTTGGTGACGGCGGCGGCATTGGCCGTGCGCCCGGCGTTCACGACTTCGCCGTCGAGCATCACGCCCTTGTCGCCGATCTGGTAGTGCCAGTTGGTGATGCCGAACCAGGTCATCCGTACATCGGCAGGTGCCTTGGCCAGCGGATCGACGGCCGGCGGCGGTGGCGTCGGCGTGCTGGGCTGTTCGGAAGAGGGGGGTGGGGGTGCCACGAGGCCCACGCTGGTCTGCTTGCTTCCGCCGCCGCATGCGGCCAGCAGCACCACGGCTGCGCAAATGCCCGTCAGGGCAAAGGTTCTGTTCATCTTGTCTCCAGAGGTGCGGGCGCCACGGTGGCCCGCGCGCAGCGACCATAGAAGGTCGCGCCTTTCAATTGGCTTTCAGTTCGTCCTGGGACCTGTACCGATGGAAAGCGGCTCCAGAGTGGGAACAATCGTGTGCTGCGCTTGGCCATTCCGAACCCATGACCTTTCCTCGCGTTGCCTGCCCACCGCTCGCGCATCTCCTGCGTCGCGTGCGGCTCGCATGCGCCATGCTTGTCGTTGCTGGCGTGCAGGCAGCATGGGCAGACGACGCGCCCGTCGTTCAGCTGGGCGGAACCGTGGTGCATGCCGACGCGACCCGCAGCCTGGCGCTCATGGCTGTGGGACCGTCGGGCTGGCAGTTGTATCGGGCCCGTTCCGCCGTCACGCCGGCGTGGACGATCGAAGCCGTGCGCGTCGATGAGGTGGTGCTGCGCACCGTCGAGGGTCGGCGCATCGTGGTGACCTTGAGCGCGACCCAGGCGTCGGCTGCCGTGCCTGGCGCGACGGTGTCGATGACGGGTCGCACGCCGCCGCTTGCTGCGACGGCTGTCGATCCCCTGGTGCAGACGCCCAGGCCGGCGCGGCCGGTGGCCGACCGCCTGCCGACGTCGCCGCAGCGGGCTGCGGCCTTGCGATCGATGCCTTCGGCCGCAACGATCCAGGCGGCGCAGCGCGAATTCGAGCTGCCGCCGAACGACTGAGCGGCGTTCGC
Organism: Pseudacidovorax sp. NFM-22; assembly: GCF_021401245.1. Lineage (GTDB taxonomy): Bacteria > Pseudomonadota > Gammaproteobacteria > Burkholderiales > Burkholderiaceae_C > Xenophilus. Next base: position 256,589 of record NZ_JACBFY010000005.1, on the reverse strand, counting down.
TCGGCCCGCAGCATTCGCTTCTGCCGAGGCACTGAAGGTGCGCGGGCGATGCATGCATCGTCCGCGGCGATGCGAACCATCGCCAGATTCCATTGGTGCCGCCCCTGTCCGCACTCCTATGCTGAGCGCCGCTCATCACGGCCTCACACGCACCCTCTCCGCCAGGCGACTTCGGCGGTCCGAGTGCATGCCCAGGCCGTGGGTCGGCAGTGATCGACACCGCCGCCCATCGAAGCACGACGGCATGCGCCCAAGACGCTGATCGCAGAAGGAGACAAGACTGACCAAGACATCCGCCGCTGCCAGCCCGAGAGGCTGAACCACGACCCCTGCCGGCCTCCGGCCCGACGATCCGCCGCCTACCGCCCAGCACCCATGCGGTCCTGGTGGCGCAGCCGTGCGCGGTCGCCATCTTCAACAACCGAGACGATGTTCGAATACTTCCCCGACAACTACGCCTGGAGCCTGGCGGTAATGATGGCCGAAACCTGCGGTGGCGCCATCGGCGATATCGACGAAGCATGCAGGCCGCTGCGGCCCTACGCCTCTGTCAAAGGCGACGCCTCGTCCCTCGCATGGACGCAGAGTTGGCTGAAGGTGGCCGACCGCGTGTCGGCGCAGGCCGAAGTCGACCGGCGCGCCGGTCGCGCCTTCAGTGCAGGACGCAAGCTGCAGCGCGCCTGCACCTACTACATGATGGCCGAGCGGCAGATGCGCCACGCGGACCCCCAGCGCATGCCGGTCTACCACCGCATGCTCGACACCTTTGCGGGCTGGCAGGCCACGCTGGAGCAGCCCGTGGAGCGCTGTGCCGTGCCCTACGAAGGCAGCACACTGCCGGCACTGTTCGTGCGGGCAGGCGAGGGGCGAGGGCCCTGCATGGTGATGTTCGATGGCTTCGACATCATGAAGGAGACGATCTGCCTGATGCAGATCCACGAGGAGTTCCGCCGCCGAGGCATCTCGATGCTGATCGTGGACCATCCCGGCGTGGGCGAGGCGTTGCGCCTGCAGGGCCTGCTGGGCATGCCCGAGACCGAGCGCCCGGCGCGCGCCAGCCTGGAGTACCTGCTGGGCCGCAGCGACGTGGACCCGGCGCGCATCGGCATCATTGCACCGTCCGCGGGTGGCTATCACGCCGTGCGTTCCGCCGCGCTGGAGCCGCGCTTTGCCTGCTGCGTCGCCTGGACGGGGGTGTGGGACTGGGGCTCGCTCTTCGAGAAGCGCCTCAAGGGCCAGCTCGCACAGGCGGTGCACTTCCATCTGGAGCACGCCGAGTGGGTGTACGGGGCCAAGGGCGTCGAGGACGTCGTCGCGAAGATGGCGCCCATGCATCTCGGCGGCATCGCCGAGCGCATCCGCTGCCCGCTGCTCATCACGCACGGTGGCAATGACCGGCAGACGCCGGTGACCGAGGCGCATCAGGTCTACGCGGCCGCCGTCCACAGCGCGCGGCGCGAACTGCGGGTCTTCACCGCCGAAGAAGGCGGCTGCGAGCACTGCCATGTCGACAACCAGGCGCCTGCCACCGACTACATGGCGGATTGGGTGGCCGAGGTGCTGGGCGGACACACCGCGCCAGTTCGGTGATCGCCACGAGGAGACAAGCATGCCCCCATCGATCCCCCGCCGCCGCGTGCTGACCGCAGCCGCAGCCGGCGCCGCCTCGTTCGCCTTCGGGGCCTCGGCCCAGAGTGGCTATCCCGACCGGCCCATCAAGCTGATCGTGCCGTTCGCGCCCGGCGGCGCCACGGACATCACCGCCCGGATGGTGGCCGACCGCCTGCGCATCGAGCTGGGCCAGCCCGTGGTCATGGACAACCGGCCCGGCGCCACCGGCACCATTGGCACTCAGGCGGCGATGCGCTCGCCGGCCGACGGCTACACGCTGATGTTCACCACCTCGACCAACCAGGTGATCGCGCCGCTCTTGCTGGAGAAGCCACCCTACGACGGTGCGCGCGACTTCGCGCCGATCACGCTGCTGATTCACTATCTGGGCGTGTTGATGGTGAGCACCTCGGTGCCGGGCAAGACCCTGGCCGACTTCATGGCCTACGCCAAGCAGCGGCCCGGAAAGCTGAACTACGCATCTTCCGGCGTGGGCAGCACCAACCACCTGCTGGGCGAGCTGTTCAAGAGCCGTACCGGGCTCGATCTGGTGCACGTGCCCTACAAGGGCTCGGCCGCCGCGGTGCAGGCCTTGGCCGCCGACGAGGTGCAGATGTACTTCGACACCGTGCCCAACGCCCAGATCTGGATGAAACAAGGCAAGGTGAAGGTGCTGGCTCTGAGCAGCGACGCCCGCTCGAACCTGATGCCCGGTGTGCCCACGCTGGTGGAACTGGGGGTGCTGGACGCCGGCGCAGACTACTGGATGGGGCTGATGGCACCGCTGGGCACGCCCGCGCCCATCATCGCGCGCGTGCGCGAAGCGGCGGCCAAGGGGATGGCCTCGGCCGAGATGCAGCAGTTCGCGGCCAACGGGGGCGGCGAGATCAGCACCGGCACCCCCGAGCAGTTTGCGAAGCTGCTGGCCAGCGAGCAGCGGCGCTGGGGCGAGGTGATCCGCCGCAACAACATTCGCGCCGAGTGATGGCGCTGCTGCTGCATGCGGGGCCCGTGCCCCTGCCGGAGTTGCGCGCCGCGGTGCAGGCGCACTGCGGCGACGAACTGCCCGTGCGCATCTGGCCCGATGTCGGAGATGCGGCGGAGATCGAGTTCGCGCTGGTCTCGCGCATCCCGCACGGGGCGCTGCAGGGGCTACCCCGGCTTCGCCTGGTGGGCTCGCTGCATGCCGGTGTGGACCACCTGCTGCGCGAGGGCGGCATTCCCGCTGCGGTGCCGCTGACGCGGCCCGTGCCCCAGGCCGGCGACGTGCTGATGAACGAGTATGTGCTGACCCAGGTGCTGCAGCTGCACCGCGAGCTGCCAGCCTATGCGCTGGACCAGCGCGAGGGGCGGTGGCGCAAGCGCGCCCCGCTGCCCGTGCGCGAGCGCCGCGTTGGCTTCCTCGGCTTCGGCGCGATGGCGGCGCCTGCGGCACGCCTGTTGCGGCAGGTCGGCTTCGATGTGGCCGCGTGGGCGCGGCGGGCCAGGGCGGAGGACGGCATCCACGTCTTCGAAGGCGCTGCGGGGCTGCAGGCGTTGCTGGCCCGCTCGCAGATCCTGGTCAACCTGCTGCCGCTGACGCCCGACACGGAGAACCTGATCGACGCGCGCTTGCTGGCGCAACTGCCCAGGGGCGCATCGCTGTTGAACGTTGGCCGCGGCGAGCATGTGGTGGACGCCGACCTGCTGGCCGCGCTGGATGGCGGTCACTTGGCCACGGCGGTGCTGGATGTCTTCAGGCAGGAGCCTTTGCCGCCCGACAGCCCCTTCTGGCAGCACCCGCGCGTCGTCGTCACCCCGCATGCCTGTCGTCGCGTGGACATCGACGACGTGGTCGCGCAGTTTGCCCAGGAGGTTGCGCGCGTGCAGGCCGGCCTGCCACCACTGCGGGCCGTGGACCGCGCCGCCGGCTACTGACCCGGGTCGGTGCCGCGCGGCAGCCTCTCAGCCGCCCGTGCGGCTCCATCGGCGCAGGCCCAGTTCCGGCGCCAGCTTCTGGTACTTGTCCAGCTCCGCTTCCACGAATCGCTCCAGGGCCGGACCGGTGAGCGCAAAGGGATAGAGCGCATTGCGGGCCAGCAGCTGCGCATAGCCTGGCGCCTTCATCGCCTCCTCGAACGCGGCGGTCCAGGCGCGCACCGCAGGCTCCGGCACATCGGCGCTGAGGTACACGCCGCGCACGGTCGGCCAGACGATGTCGATGCCCTGTTCGCGCGCCGTGGGCACCCCCTGCAGCACGCCGCCCAGGCGCTGGGCCGAAAAGACGGCCAGGAAGCGCAGTGAAGCGCCGGCAGCCACGGCCTGGGCGGCTTCGGCGGCGTCGCCGCAGAACACGTCCACATGTCGCCCCTGCAGCGCATTCAGTGCATCGCCGCCGCCCTCGAAGGCCACGAAGCGCATGGTCTTGTGGTCGCTGCCGCTGGCCCTGACCAGCAGGGCGGCCTTCACCCAGTCCTGGCTGCCGACCGTGCCCCCGGCGCCGAAGGCCACGCGGCCGGGCTTCGCGCGCAGCGCCTCCACCAGGTCATGCAGTCGGCGATAGGGCGCGTCGCCGTGCACGGCGATCACGCCGTAGTCGGCGCCGAGCAACGCAAGCCATCGCACGGCCGAGACCGGGTGCGGGCCGAAGCGGCCCTGCGCGATGTTCAGCAGCGAGCCGCCGGAAAAGGCGACCAGCGTGCCCGGGCCGCCGATGCGCCCCGTGGCGATCTGGTCGAAGGCGAGGGCACCGATGCCGCCGGGCAGGAAGCGCTGGCCCAGCGCGGGGCGCTGGGGCCGCACCGCCTGCAGGGCGTCGCGCGCCAACGCGCAGGTCAGCGCGAAGCCACCGCCGGCCTTCGCCGGGATGACGCACTCGGCGGGCAGGGCGCTCGGGTCTGGGGCTGCAGCGGACGGGGCGGCCGCAGTGGCGGCAAGCGCCGTACCCGACGCGCCTGTGGGCAGCGTCAGGGCTGCGGCGGCGCGAAGCAGCAGCTGGCGGCGATCAGGCGAGCGGACCGTGGTGCGATGGCTCATGCGTGTCTCCTGTCGTTCTCGTTGCGTCGGCGCGGCGATCGCGCGGCCACCAGATCCCGGCGTGCAGGCCGGATGATGGCGCACGGTCCAGCAGCCGCAGTTCGCCGCGATGGCGCTGGGCGATGGAGCGCGCGATGGCCAGGCCCAGGCCGAAGCCGCCCGGCCGCGCGCCGCTGCCGCGCTGGAATCGCTGGCCCAGGCGCGCACGGTCCTCGGCATCCAGGCCGGGGCCGTTGTCCTCGACGGCCAGCCACCAGCCCTGCGCATCGCTGCCGGACAGCAGTGTCACCGTGCCGCCGTCGGGTGTGTAGGCCACGGCATTGGCCACCAGGTTGGCGAAGGCCTCGCGCAGCAGATGGCGGTCGCCGACGGCGACCGGGGCGCCCTCTTCGGGCTGGATGCCCAGGTCGATGCGCTTGCGGCGGGCGGTCGGCAGCCATTGCAGTGCGACCTCGCGCAGCAGTTCGCCGCTGTCGAAGAAGGCCGCCTCCACCGGCACCGTGTCGCTGCGGCCGAGGGCCAGCAACTGCTGCGCGCTGCGCGTGGCACTGGCGATTTCGGCTTCGAGGGCGGCGAGCGCGTCCTGCACCATGCCGGGGTCCTGCTCACGGCGCGCATAGTCCACCTGCATCTGCAGCGTGGTGAGATGGGTGCGCAGCTGGTGCGAGGCATCGTCCAGGAACTGGCGCTGCAGCGACACCAGCTCCTGCGTGCGCGCCATCTGCTGGTTGACCGCCGCCACCAGGGGACGGATCTCGGCGGGCAGGTTCTCCTGCGAGATGCGGTTCAGGTCGTCGGGCGCGCGCTCCTCGACCTCCTGCGCCAGCCGCGAGAGCGGCCGCAGCGCTGCCAACAGCGCGAAGGTGGTGCCGCCCAGCATCAGGAGCAGCACCAGCAGGTCGCGCAAGGCGGCACTGCGCACGAAGCGGGCGCTGAAGACCTCGCGCGACCGGGTGCTTTCGCCCACCTGGATCATCACGCGGCGCGCCGTGCTGCCGGCGGGCATGCGCTCCAGTTCGCGCTCATAGGCCGCCAGTCGCACCGGCTCGCCGAAGTACATCGCGTCGTAGAACACCGGCACGCCCATGGGCGGCGGGGTGCTTGGCTGCGGGAAGTCGGCGCTGCCCAGCTCGACCAGCCCGTCCGAGGTGGCGACGCGAAAGAACACCTGCCCGCTCGCCGTGAGCTCGAAGAACTCGAACATGGTGTAGGGCATCTCCAGCGAGAGCCCGCCGGAGGCGGTGGAGATGTTGGCGTCGATGGACTTCAGAGCGCCCAGCAGGGAGCGGTCATAGGCCGAATTGGCGGATTCCAGCGCATCGTGCCGGGTCATCCACAGCTCCAGCGCCGTCACCGCCGCAAGCCCCGGCAGAAGGAGCAGTGCCAGCCGCTGCCACAGACTGCTTCGCTGCAGCCAGCGGGCGACGCGCGGGCGCAGCCCCGGGCGCGCGGCTGCCGGCGGCTCAGTCCGGCTCGAGCACATAGCCCAGCCCGCGCAGGGTGACGATGCGCGCACCGCTGCCTTCCAGGCGCCTGCGCAGCCGGTAGACCAGCACCTCGACGGCCTCGGGGTGCACATCGTCCTGGTCCGAGAACACGCGGTCGACGATCTGCTGCTTGGACAGCGGCTCGCCCGTGCGCTGCGCCAGCGCCCGCAGCACGGCGGACTCGCGCGGCGACAGTGCCAGCACCTCGCCATGCAGCGTGAACTGCCGCCGTGTGCCGTCGTACACCAGCGGGCCGCAGGCGAAGCGCGGATGCTCCACGCCGCGGGCGCGGCGCACCAGCGCATGCAGCCGCGCTTCCAGCTCGGCAAGGGCGAAGGGCTTGGCGAGGAAGTCGTCGGCGCCTGCGTTCAGCGCTGCCACCTTCTCGTCCACCGAATCGCGCGCGGTGAGGATGAGCGCCGGGATGCGCTGGTCGCGCTCGCGCAGGCGCTGCAGCACGCGGTGGCCGTCCAGGCCGGGCAGGCCCAGGTCGAGCACCAGTGCGTCGTGGTCGCGCTGCTGCAGGGCGCGGTCGGCCAGGCGACCGTCGTCCACCCATTCGACCTGGATGCCCGAATGCTCCAGCGCCCGGCACAGCCAGGTGCCGAGGTTGTGTTCGTCTTCCGCCAGGAGGATGCGCATGGGGGCCGATGCTAGCTGCGGCCCGTGGCCGCGTCGGCAGCCGGCGGCGCCGGTCAGTCGGGCTTGATGTTGGCCCGCGCGATGACCTTCTGCCAGCGGGCCTGCTCGGCCGCGATGAACTGCGCGAACTGCTCCGGCGTGCCACCGACCACCTCGGCCGCATCGGCGCTCATGCGCTCCAGTGCGGGGGGCGACTTGGCCGCCTTCATGGTCTCGGCGGAGAGTTTGGCCAGGTGGGCCGGCGTCATCGAGGCCGGGGCCATCATGCCGTACCACTGCGTCATCTCGAAGCCCGGGAAGCCCTGCTCGGCCACCGTGGGCACGTCGGGCAGTTGCGGCAAGCGCCGCGTGGAGCCGGTGGCGATGCAGCGCAGCTTGCCCGACTTGATGAAGGGAATCACGGCCGCCGCGCCGATGGCCGAGGCCTCCAGCCGGCCGGCCATCAGGTCGGTGAGCATGGGGCCGGTGCCCTTGTAGGGCACGTGCAGCATGAAGATATCGGCGCTCATCTTCAGGTATTCCATGGCCAGGTGGCCGGCGCTGCCATTGCCGGCCGACCCATAGCTCAGGCGGCCCGGGCGGGTCTTGGCATAGGCGACGAACTCCTTGAGGTTCTTGGCCGGCACGTCCGGGTGGATCACGTACAGGCTGGGCACCTTGGCCAGCAGGCTGACGGGCTTGAAGTCCTTGTTGGGGTCGTAGGGCAGCTTGGCGAAGATGTACGGGTTGACCGCCAGCGTGCCGATGTGGCCCAGGATGATGGTGTGCTGGTCGTCGGCGCGGGCCACGTCCTGCATGGCGATGTTGCCGGCGGCGCCCGGCTTGTTGTCGACGTAGACGCTCTGGCCCAGCGTCTTGCCCAGTTCGGCCGCGGTGGATCGTGCCACGATCTCGGACGAGCCTCCCGGCGCGAAGGGCACCACGAAGCGCACCTGGCGCGTGGGCCAGTTGTCCTGCGCAAAGGCCAGGTGGGGCAGGGCGCCGGCGGCGACGGAGGCGGCCGCGCCCTGCAGCAGGCGGCGGCGGGTGGGCAGGGCGGGATGGGCGAGCGGATCGTGGGTCATGGCGTGTGTCTCCGATGGGGAAAGGCGGGCTCGGCGCCCCTGGGCCCACCGACGGGCGCAGCGACGGGGGCCGGGGCAGTGTGAACGCCTGGGGCGCGATGGTGCGCAAGACAAGCTGTCAAAAGGCTTTCAGTCGGGTGCGGGCGCTGCGTCCTGGATGTCGACAGCCGGGGTGCCGGCGGCCGTCTCCCGGGTCGACGATGATCGATGCCGTTGCCGGCGTGTCGCCGCCGGCCGCCGCACGCATTTCTGTGTTTCGAAGGAGTCTTGCATGTCCCTCAACGACCCGGCCATCGTGGCCGCCTTCGCGCCGCGCGGTGTCCTGCGCGCTTCCATCAACCTGGGCAACCCCATCCTCGCCAACCGCCACCCGGACACGGGCGAAGTGGGCGGCGTTTCGGTGGATCTGGCGCGGGCCTTTGCGCAGAAGCTGGGCGTGGGCATCGAACTGGTGGTGTTCGACGCCGCCGGCAAGTCGGTGGCCGCCGTCAAGGCCGAAGAGGCCGACATCGGCTTCTTCGCCATCGATCCGCTGCGCGGCGAGGGCATCCATTTCACCGCGCCCTATGTGCTGATCGAGGGCGCGTACCTGGTGCGCGATGCGTCGCCCCTGCAGTCCAACGACGAGGTGGACCGCGCCGGCACCCGCGTGATGGTGGGCAAGGGCAGCGCCTACGACCTGCACCTGACGCGCGAACTCAAGGCCGCCACCATCGAACGCGCGCCCACCTCGCCGGCCGTGGTCGACAGCTTCATCGCCGAAGGCGCCGACGTCGCGGCCGGCGTCAAGCAGCAGCTGCAGGCCGATGCCGCGCGCATCGGCGGCCTGCGCCTGCTGCCGGGCCGCTTCATGGTGATCCAGCAGGCCATGGGCACCCCCGCCAGCCGCGGCGAAGCCGCGGCCGCCGCACTGGCCGCCTTCGTGGAAGAGGCCAAGGCCAGCGGCTTCGTGGCCGAGGCGCTGGGGCGGCACGGGATCGAGGGGGCCTCGGTCGCGCCCGCGGCCTGACGGCCTTCGCCTGGGGCCGAGGGCATGGCCCAGGTGGCTGCAGACGCCTACTGCGCCTGCAGCATGCCCGCCAGCACGCGGTGCTTGGACTGCTCGATGTGGGCCATCATCCGCACCAGGGCGCCGGCGCGGTCACCCGCTGCCAGCGCATGCAGGAAGTCCAGGTGTTCGCGCATGGCGGGCACCACCTGCATGGGCCGCAGCGAGTCGGCGTCGTAGCGGATCAGCCGCACGTGCAGGCTGTTGACGCGGTAGATCTCCGACAGGATCTCGTTGCCGATGGCGTCGACCATCGTGTCGTGCAGGCCCCAGTCGACGGCCTGCGCATCCTTCTCCAGCGTGGCATCGGGCTCGGGCTGCAGGGCCCGTTGCAGGATCGCCTCGTGCTGCTCGATCAGCCGTGTCACCGTGGCCGGGCTGGCCGTGGCCGCGAAGTGCTGCACCGCCTCGCGCTCGACCATGGCACGCACCTGCCAGGCGTTGCGGATGAGCTTGAGGTCCACCGGCGCGATCTGCAACCCGCGCTTGGGCACCGTCTTGATGAGCCCGGCCGCCTCCAGCCGCGGCACCAGTTCCCGCACGGCCGCCAGCGGCATCTTCAGCAACTCCATCAGCTCGCGCTGCGAGACGAACTGCCCCGGCCGGATGCGCGCATCGATGATCTGCTGACGGAAGCCGTGGTAGGCCAGGGTGCGCTGTGCCACCGGCTCTCCGGCCGGTGAAGAGAGCGGGGGCGTGGCCGCGGAGCGGGCGGGGCGGGAAGAGGGACGGGCCGGAGCGGTGCTGCGCATGGGGGCATGGTACGTGGACTGGCACGGTCTGCGCCTGGGTGATCGCAGTTCGGGTTATCACTGACGTTCATCTAACATGTCAGTGCGCTTATAGTTGCATCACAGCGCGGCAGACAGGCGGCGCAGCGCGGCCGGCCCATCGCCGGCATCGACCTCGAACCTCTTTCCCTTTCACGGAACCACCATGGCTCTCCAGCTCCAGGGCGTCATCCCGCCCCTCGTCACCCCCTTCACCGCCGACGGCGACATCGACGAGGCCGCCTACCGGCAGGTCATCCGCTTCAACCTGTCCAAGGGCGTGCACGGCGTCTGCCCGGGCGGCAGCAGCGGCGAGGGCCACACGCTCACCGCCGAGGAGTTCCAGCGCCTGCTGGAGATCACGGTGGAAGAGGTGAACGGCGCCGTGCCCATCGTGGCCGGCATCATCGCCAACAGCACCCGCGAGGCGATCCGCCGCGCCAAGTCCATCGCGCACCTGCCCATCGCCGCGCTGCAGGTCACGCCGGTGCACTACCTCTTCAAGCCCGACGAAGAGGCCACCTTCCGCCACTTCAAGGCCCTGACCGAGGCCGTCGACATCCCGGTCGTCATCTACAACGTCGTGCCGTGGAACTACCTGAGCCCGGCGCAGATGATCCGCCTGATGAAGGAGCTGCCGGGCGTGCAGGGCATCAAGCAGAGCCAGGGCGACCTCAAGCTCATGGCCGACCTCGTGCTGGGCGTGCCCGAAGGCTGCAAGGTCTTCTCGGCCGTCGACGCGCTGCTGTACTCGTCCTTCGCGCTGGGCGCGCACGGCACCATCGCCGCCACGCCGGCCGCGTTGCCGGGCGTGTGCGTGAATCTCTGGAACACCGTGCAGGCCGGCGACCACGTCAAGGCACTGGAAATGCACCGGTCCATGCTCGCCTTCTGGAATGCCGTGGTGGCCGACAACCTGCCGGCCAACCTCAAGACCGCCATCGCGCTGCAGGGCTGCCCGACCGGCCTGCCGCGTGCGCCCATGCCGCCCACCACGCCGGAGCAGGAGGCCCGCATCCGCAAGGCCCTGGACGACGTGCTGCGCTTCGACGCCTGAGACGCGGCCATCCTTCCTCGAACAATGGAGACAACGCGCATGAAGATCCAACGCCGTGGCCTGCTCAAGGCCGGAACCCTCGCCGCACTGGGCGGCCCGCTGCTCGTGCCGGCCTGGGCGCAGGGTGGCGCCTTTCCCAACAAGCCGGTGACCATCGTCGTGCCCTTTCCGGCCGGCGGCAACACCGACATCGTGGCCCGCACCGTGGCCGTCGCCCTTGGCAAGGTGCTGGGCCAGTCGGTGGTGGTCGACAACCGCGGCGGCGGGGGCGGCTCCATCGGGGCCAACGTGGTGGCCCGCGCACAGCGGGACGGCTACACGTTGCTGCTGTGCGGTGCCGGCGTGGTCGTGACCGTGCCCGAGATGGTCAAGACGGCCTACAGCCGCAAGGACTTCGCGCCCATCGGGCTGGTCAACAAGAGCTCGATGGTGCTGCTGGCGCGCAAGAACGACCCGCGCTTCAAGACCTTCCAGGAATTCGTCGCCTATGCCCGCTCGGGCGAGGGCAAGGTCAATGCCGCGCATTCCGGCCCGGGCACGCCCAACCACCTCGCGCAGCTGCAGCTGGAGGCACTGCTGAAGGCCAAGTTCACTCCGGTGAGCTACAAGGGTTCCGGCCCTGCGCTGGTCGACCTGATCGGTGGCCAGGTGGACGTGCACTTCGACCAGGTCACCAGCTCGCTGCAGCACATCCGCGCCGGCACGCTTGAGCCGCTGGCCGTGCTCGGCCCCACGGAAGACCCGGCACTGCCCGGCGTCAAGACCGTGGCCGAGCTGGGCTTCGGCCAGATCGACGGCACCACCTATGTCGGCGTGCTGGGCCCGAGCGGCATGCCGCCGGCCTTGCAGGAACAGCTCGCGAAGGCACTCGCGCAGGCTGTGCAGGACCCCCAGACCGTGCGCAGCGCGCGCGAGCTGGGCAGCGTGGCCATCTCCAGCACGCCGCAGGAGTTCGGCCGCATCCTGGATGCCGAGTACACGCTGGCCAGCGCCGCCGCCAAAGACGGTCGCCTCAAGGTCGACTGACCTTACTGCGCGTCTCTCGGGGCGGCCGCGGGGCCGCCTCGTCTCTTTCGACTGCCTCTCCTCCTGTCATCTGCCGTGAAGAAGATCCTCAACAACCCCCAGCACTACGTCGACGAGATGCTCGACGGCCTGTGCCTGGCCCATCCCCAGCTGCAGCGCCAGGGCGACGACGGTCGCGTGATCGTGCGCAGCCGCGGCGCAGTGCCGGGCAAGGTGGGCATCGTCACCGGCGGCGGCTCGGGCCATCTGCCGGTGTTCCTCGGCTACGTGGGCGAGGGCCTGCTCGACGCCTGCGCGGTGGGCAACGTGTTCGCCGGCCCCCGCATGGACGACTGCATGGCCGCCATGCGCGCGGCCGATGGGGGTGCCGGCGTGCTGCAGCTCTATGGCAACTACGGTGGCGACCGCATGAACTTCGACATGGCGGCCGAGATGCTCGAACTCGAAGGCATGCCGGTCGCCTCGGTGCGCGTGGCCGACGACGTGGCCAGCGCGCCGGCCGAACAGCGCGACAAGCGGCGCGGCGTGGCGGGCCTGGTGTTCGTCTACAAGGCGGCCGGTGCCAAGGCAGCGGCCGGCGCATCGCTGGCCGAGGTCGCCGCGCTGGCACGCAAGGCAGCGGATGCCGTGCGCTCCGTCGGCGTGGCCCTGACGCCCTGCGTGGTGCCCGAGTCGGGCAAGGCCTCCTTCGAGATCGCCGACTCGGAGGTCGAGTTCGGCATGGGCATCCATGGCGAGCCGGGCATCTGGCGCGGACCGCTCAAGAGCGCCGACGCACTGGTGGACGAGATGCTGGACCACGTGCTGCCCGAACTGCAACTGGCGCGTGGCGACCGCGTCGCGCTGCTGGTCAACAGCCTGGGCGCGACGCCGCTGGAAGAGCTCTACATCCTCTACCGCCGCGCACGGCGGGTGCTGGACGAGCACGGCATCGTCATCACCCATCCGCTGGTGGGCCGCTATGCCACCTCCATGGAAATGGCCGGTGCCTCGCTCAGCGTGATGAAGCTGGACGACGAACTGGCCGGGCTGCTGGCCGCACCGGCCGACTGCCCCTTCTGGAGCGTGCGCTGATGCTCGACGCCGACACCCTGGCTGCCGCGCTGCCGGCGTGGTGCGCCGGCGTGCACCGCGCGGCGCCCGAGCTGAACGAACTCGACGGCCGCCTGGGCGATGCAGACCTGGGCGCCACGCTGGACAAGTGCGCCACGCTGGTCGAGCAGGCGCTGCCCGACATGGCCGGCGCGCCGCTGGACGCCATGCTGCGGCGCTGCGCGCAGGCCTGCGCCAAGGCATCGGGCTCGAGCTTCGGCACGCTGCTCACCGTGGCACTGATGACCGCCGCCAAACGATGCGCGGGCGTCGCCGCCCTCGACCGGCCTGCGCTGGCCGCCCTCCTGGGCGAGATCGGCGAGACCCTGGCCGCCCGCGGCGGTGCGAACCTGGGCGACAAGACCGTGCTCGACAGCCTGCACGCCGTTCGCCAGGCATTGGCCGAAGCGCCCGAGGGGACGCCCCTGCGCCCCGTGGCGTGCGCTGCAGCCCGGGCCGCGCTCGACAGCTTCCGCGACCGACCCAACCGGATCGGCCGCGCACGCATGTTCGCCGACAAGACCATCGGCATGGACGACCCCGGCATGGTCGCACTGTTGCGCATGGCCGAGGCGCTGTAGCGCCGACTGCAGGTCGGGCGCCGAGGCCCTGGCTGCACGCGTGCGTGAGATTTCACCTAGGATGCGGCCCCTCCACCCCGGCCGATTTCGGGCCGCAATCCGCGCATGACCTCCACCGACATCCAGCTCCTTGCCACCGCCCTCGTCAGCGTCATCGCGCTCGTCCTGCTGATCGTGACCCGGCCGCGGCTGCATCCGCTGCTGGCGCTGCTCGTGGTCTCCATCGGCGCCGGCCTGGCCACCGGCATGCCGCTGGACAAGCTGATGCAGGCCATCGTCGGCGGTGCCGGCAAGACGCTCGGCGCGGTCGGTCTGGTCGTGGCGCTGGGCGCGATGCTGGGCAAGCTGCTGGCGGACGCGGGCGTGACCGAGACGCTGGCCAACGCCATCCTCGACCGGGCCTCGCGCCGCATGCTGCCCTGGGCGATGGCCGGCGTGGCCTTCGTCATCGGGATCCCGATGTTCTTCGAGGTGGGTCTGGTGGTGCTGCTGCCGCTGATCTTTGGCGTCGCGCGCAAGCTGGAGGCGCAGCGCGAGGGCAGCGGCTCCGCCTACGTCTACGTGGGCGTGCCCGTGATCGCGGCGCTGGCGGCCATGCACGGCATGGTGCCGCCGCATCCGGGGCCGCTGACGGCCATCGCCACGCTCAAGACCAACGTGGGCGCGACCATGATCTACGGCTTCATCGCCGCGCTGCCGGCCATCGTGCTGGCAGGCCCGGTGTATGGCGCCTTCATCGCGCCGCGCATGACGGTGCGGCCCGACGAATCGCTGGTGGCGCAGTACGCGCCGGCCGCCGACGCGACGCAGGATGCGTCCAGGCGCCATCTGCCCAGCCTGGGACTGGGCGTGCTCACGGCCCTGGCGCCGGCGCTGCTCATGCTTGGCCATGCGGTGGGCGAGATCCTGCTGCCCAAGGGTTCGGCGCTGCTGCACGCGCTGGCCTTCCTCGGCCATCCCGTCACGGCGATGCTGCTGGGCGTGGTGTTGGCCATGGTGGCCCTGCGTCCAGGGGCACCGGAGCAGATGCGTGAAGCCCTGGGCAGCAGCCTCAAGCCGATCGCCAGTGTGCTGCTCATCATCGCCGGCGGCGGCGCCTTCCAGCAGGTGCTGACCGATGCGCGCGTGGGCGACGCCATCGTGCACATGAGCCAGCAGCTGGCCCTGTCGCCGCTGCTGCTGGGCTGGCTGATCTCGATGCTGCTGTCGGTGTCCACGGGCTCGGCCACGGTCGGCATCGTGGGTGCGGCCGGGCTGCTGGCGCCGCTCGGCGCAGCCGACCCGACGCTGAACCTGCCGCTGCTGGCCCTGTCGATCGGGTGCGGCTCGCTGTTCTTCAACTATGCCAACCATGCAGGCTTCTGGCTGGTGAAGGAATCCTTCGGCATGAGCATGGGCGAGGCGACCAAGACCATCTCGGTGGTGCAGTCCATCGTGGCCGTGGTGGGCCTCGTGATGGTGCTGCTGCTCAACCTGCTGCCGCCGCTGGGCTGATCGGCTCCGCCCGGGTCGACAGCGGGCCGCTGCTTCAGCCCGCGTCGCCCAGCCGGTCCACCATCCGCACCAGTTCGGCCAGCGAGGCCGCCTGCATCTTGCGCATGGCCTGGCCGCGCCGCACCTTCACCGTCACCTCGCTCAGCTGCAGCTGCCAGGCGATCTGCTTGTTGAGCTGCCCCTGCACCACGAGGCGCACCACGGCCTGCTCGCCCGGCGTCAGCAGGGCCCAGCGCTCGCGCAGGTCGGCGCCCGCGGCCTCCTGCGCCAGGCGTTCGCGGTCGCGGGCGATGCCCTGGTGGATGGCGTCCAGCAGGTCCTGCTCGCGGAAGGGCTTGGGCAGGAACTCGATGGCGCCGCCCTTCATGGCCTCCACCGCCATGGCCATGTCGCCGTGGCCGGTGATGAAGACCACGGGCAGGCCGAGGCCGGTGGCCCGCATCTGCCGCTGGAAGTCCAGGCCGCTCTGGCCCGGCATGCGGACGTCGAGCACCAGGCACGCCGGGGCCGGTTCGCGGGGATGCGCCAGGAAGTCGCGCGTCGCGCCGAAGCCGATGGCGCGCAGCCCGACCGAGGCGAGCAGGTCTTCCAGCGCGGCGCGCACCGAATGGTCGTCGTCGACCACATACACGATGGGTTCCGCGTCGGCGGGCGAGGTCGGCGGGGTCAAGGCAGCTTCTCCTGCGGGGCGGCGGGCAGGCTGAACCGGAACACCGCCCCCAGGCCGGCGGCGGGCTCGGCCCAGATGCGGCCGCCGTTGGCTTCGACGATGGTGCGGCTGATGCTCAGGCCGATGCCGATGCCCTGGGGCTTGGTGGTCCAGAAGGCGTCGAACAGGTGGGCCTGCACCTCCGGCGCCAGACCGATGCCCGAGTCGCGGATGGTGAAGACCACGGTGTCGCCCTCGCGGGCGGTGTCGATGTGCACCTCGCGCCGCGCGCCGGGCGCGGCGGGCATGGCGTCGAGCGCATTGAGCAGCAGGTTGCCGATGACCTGCTGCACCTGCACCGGATCGGCCCAGGCCGGCGGCAGGCCGGTGGCCAATGCCTGGTGCAGGTCGATGCCCTCTTCCTGCAGCCGGTCGTGCGACAGCGCCACGATCTCGCGCACGCTGGCGTTGAGGTCGAAGCGGCTGGCCTGGGGCGGTTCGCCCCGCGTGAGGCTGCGCACCCGGGCGATGACGCTGCTGGCCCGCTCGGCATCGGCCTGCATGCGCTGCAGGGCCTGGCGCGCCTTGTCGAGTTGCGGCGGTGCCTGCGCCAGCCAGCGCTGGGCGGCATTGCCGCTGGTCACGATGGCCGCCAGCGGCTGGTTCAACTCGTGCGCAATGGAGGTGGTCAGGCCCGACAGGTTCTGCGCCCGGGCGATGCGTTCCAGCCGGGCCTGCGCGGCCTGCGCCGCGGCCCGGGCGCGTTGCATGCGCAGCACCAGCCAGGTCACCATGGCGATGGCCGACACGCTCAGGCCCATGTTGATCAGGCCGGCGTGGTAGTGGCCGCGCGGCGTGAGCATGAAGCTCAGCACCGTCATCGCGATGCATGCCGTGCCCAGGGCGCGCAGCGCCCGCGGCTGGAGCGCCCGCTCGGCCGACAGCACCACCACCGCATAGAGCACCGCCGCCGCCACCTCGTAGTTGGTGAGCGTGTCCGCCACGAAGATGGCTGCCATCGCCACGGCCACGAGGGCGACGCGGAGGACGGAGCGGGTTCGGGCCAGGAGGAGCATGGTGCGGCGCGCAGCGGGGACCGCCATGCACGCCGGGAGAGCGGCACGCGGCCAGGCGGGATTGTGCGCGACGTGGCCAGGGTGGCGGCCGTCGCGCACCCGCACGGGCGCGCTCCGTTGCGACGGTGCCATGCTGCACACGGCGGCCTCCGCGGCGCAGGGGCCCGCCGCTGAGGCCGTGCGACCGCCGTCGGTCAGCTGCGGTTAGCGCGCGCTGCCTGCAGCGCGAGCTGCTCGTCGATCAACGACACCCAGGGATGCCGCGTCTTGAAGTCGTCCATGAGGCGCCGGTAGTTCTCGGGCGCCGTGGTCTCCGTCTTGATCATCGAGGCGGCGTGCACGCGGTACTCGGCGAGTGTCTGGGGCTCCCAGAGGCCGCGCTGGCCCTGCTCGGCGAGCCGGCACCAGAAGTCGTAGTCCTCCCAGCCGTGACGCACATGGTCGTAGCCGCCGACGATAGCCCAGGCTTCCTTGGCCACCAGGGCCATGGCGTCCACGTAGTTGCCCGCCACGAAGCGTTGCGGTTCGTAGCGCGCGTCGCTGATGGTGCGGCGCGAGGCGCCGAAGTGCTGGATGGTGGGATAGACAAAGGCCACGGCGTTCGTCCGCATGACCCCGAGCAGCGTTTCACAGCAGGTCGGCAGCAGCCGGTTGTCGGCGTCCAGCGGCAGCACGTAGGGTGTCCGTGCAAGTCCGAAGCCCACGTTGCGGGTCATGGCCAAGCCGCTGTTGACCGCGTTCCTCGCCACCACTGCACGGTTGAAGCGGTGGGCGTTCTCGCGGACCCAGGCCAGGGCCGTGTCCAGGGAGGCGTCCGTCGAGCAGTCGTCCACCACGATCAGGTCCAGCACCGCCAGGCTCTGGGCCTGCACCGACTCCAGCGCCTCGACGATGAATTGCGTGTAGTTGTACAGCGGGATGATCACCGAGATCTCGGCCACCTCTGGCTCCGCGGCCCAATGCTCGAAGAGCACGGTGGACGGCACGAGCGTGGGGCTGCGCCACGGCGTCGCGCGGATGCGCGCGTCCAGCGCGAAGCCCCGCGCGGCCTGGACGTCGCCACGCAGTTGATCGAGCACGCAACCGAAGCGCGCCGCGCGCTGCAGGGGACCGAACTGCGCCAGGGCGCTGAGATGCGCGGCGGCGGCGAGCCCGTCGCGCAGCGCCGGCTCGTCGACCAGCCGGGACAGGCAGCGGTACCAGTCGTCGCCGTCGGAGGCCAGCAGGCCGGTGGCCTCGTGCGAGATGGCGCGGCGGAAGGGGCCGGTGGGCGAGGCGATCGTGGGCACATGCAGCAATGCCGCCTCGAAGAACTTGAGTTCGCTCTTGGCTTCGCAGAAGGGGTTGCCGTACTCCAGCGGTGCGATGTTGATGTCGAAGCGCGCCATCTCCTGCGGCAGGGTCTCCAGCGTCTGGAAGGGCCGCCACTCGATGCGGTCCTCCAGTCCTTCCAGCGCCGGGAATTCCTCCACTTCGACCAGGCGCACGCCCGCCAGCGTCTGGAACAGGACCAGCCGGCAACGCGCGTTCTCGCGCAGCACGCGCGCAATCGCCTCGATGGCCAGGCCGAGGTCGCGCTGGTGGGTGCGTGAGCCACCGGCGTAGCCGATGCGGATCAGGTCGTCGCTGCGCGTGCTGCGCCACGCCTGCGCGCTGCGAAGCGAAAGCTCCAGCGTGCCGTGGTCGAAGCCATTGGGCACGACGTGGGTGCTCTTGCCGGCCCAGCGCATGTGGTAGGCCAGCTCCTGGGTGCTGGCCAGGCAGATGTCGGCGGCAAGCATCGCCCGGCGGATGTTGGCGAAATGCGCCCGGACATGCTCGGGCACATGGCCGTCCGAGCGGATGCCATCGATGAACTTGATCTGGGCGAGGTCCGGCTCGACCATGAGGTCGTCGATGTCGAACACGACCATCTTGCCCTGCGCGCGCATGCGGGCGACCGCCTCCTGCAATGCGGGTGTCCAGGGCGTGCGCCACAGCATCATCACATCGTGCTGGGCGGTCAGCGACAGCTTGTCCTGCAGCTGGTCCAGGCGCACCCACTCCGAGGGCACGCCATTCATCCGCGCCGCCTCCATGTACCGGGCCACGCGGTAGATGTGCCCGGGGGTGTCGGGTTCGCCGGACACGTAGAAGATGGAGAAGCGCTGGGTCGGCAGGGCGGGAAGGGCGGGCTCGCCGTGCGAGAGGCCGTGCACGGCGGCGTGGCGCCCTTCCTCGATGCCGTGCTCCATGTAGTGCAGCAGCGGATTGAGGCCCGCCGCTGCCACATCGGTGTAGTGGGCCAAGTAGGTGGCGGACGAGAACATGGGGCCCGGGTCGCGGCCCTCGAGCGCACCGTATCTCAGGTAGTGGTCCGCGGGGTCCAGCCCCGCTTCCGCGACATCGGGATAGGTGAGCAGGTACCAGGCGCGGTCGAAGTAGGGGGAGCGACGGATGGTCTCGGTCTCCCAGGTCTCGCCGATGGCGATCTTCCGGTTGCGCAGGCGCTTCGCAATGCGGCGAAGCCGTCCGGGCTCCGCAGCCTTGGGCTGCGCGGCGGGATCGGTCTGGACGTCGCGAAAGCGTTGCAGCAGCGCACGGGCGTGTTCGCCTTGTGCCTGGGCGCGCTCCTTCCAGGCGACGGCGATCTGCTGCTGCAGGCCTGCTTGGCGGTCCGCGCTTACCGCGCGCTCCTGCGCCTGGGCCAGTTCCGTGGTCAGCTGGGCCACCATGCGGCGCAGTTCCGCCACCCGGCGTCCCGCTTGCTGCTGCACTAGCTGCGTGGCGTGCGTGGTGGCCTCGGCGCGCTCGGCCCGAGCCTCGGACTGCGCGGCGCGTGCTCGGCCGCCTGGGCCTGCTGCGCCAGGGTCTCGATCTCGGCACTGCGCTGCGAGTCGGCCTCGATGGTGCTGCTTTCGGTCGCGGCGGACCGCTCGGCGCGCAGTTGCGCCAGCTCGGCCTCGGCCTGCACCTGCTGCGTCTGCACCGCTTGCAGGCGCTGATTCAGCTCGGCACTGCCCAGTTGCTCGCGGGTGGTCACGAACCACCGCGTGCCCAGGTGCGAGAAGCGGGTGCGCACGGCGTCCGCCTTGTCGGCCTCGAGCTTGCACAGGGCCTTGATCGCGGCCGGCGCGTTGCGGCCGACCGCCAGGACGCCCAGGCCGTGCCCGTGCAGGAACTCGAACGACGGGTACTGGCCGATCAGCTCGGCGAAGTAGCGGAACACCCCGAAGTCGCGGCTGCGGACGTTGGTGTCGTGGAACAGGACCACGGCCCGGTCGGACAGCTTGGGCAGCCAGGTCTCGAAGTCGTGGCGCACCGCTTCGTAGGTGTGGAAGCCATCGATGTGGAGCACGTCGACCGAGCCGTCGGCGAAATAGGGCAGGGCGTCGTCGAAGGTGGACTGCAGCAGCTCGGAGAAGGCGCTGAAGTGCTTGTCATGGAAATCGCGCAGCGCGTAGTAGACCTGGGGGTCGAAGTGCCCCGCGTGCTCGTCGCCCGCCCAGGTGTCCACCGCGTAGCAGCGTGTGCCTGTCTCCAGTCGGGCCACGGCCTCGCAGAAGGCGGCGTACGACACGCCGTTGTGCGTTCCCAGTTCCACCAGCGTGCGGGGCCTGCAGGCCGAGACCAGCCAGAAGGCGAAGGGGGTGTGGGTCCACCACGCGCTGGGCTTGCCCAGCAGATGGGGTGTCCAGAACAGCGGCGCCAGCGCCGGGTCCGTCAGGACGTCGAGCGAGCGGTCAAGGCTCGTGCACTCGACCGCAGGAAGATGAACGGGGGTGTCTTGCATGTATTGCCGCTCGGCGTGCGCCGAGGCCTCTCTTCAGATCGATGGCGTTCACTAGCGGGCGAGCTGCCACCGCGCCTCATAGGCGGCCAGCTGCGTGCCCGTGTACCAGTCCAGCCGCACGTTGGGGTTGTGGAACCGGTCTTCCGCGAAGCGGTCCGGCCACTTGGCGGTGATGTGTCCGAGCTCGCGCGCGGCGCGCTGCTGCTTTTCTTCGTTGGCGTGGTCGTGCCCGCGCGACACGCTTTCGAGATGCAGCAGGGTCGCGAAGGGCGTGCACACGTTGCGGTAGCCGGCGTCGGTGGCCTTGAGGCAGAGGTCGACGTCGTTGAACGCGATGGCCAGGTGCTTCTCGTCGAAGCCACCGAGCAGCTGGAAGACCTCGCGCCGGATGGCCAGGCAGGCGCCGGTGACTGCGAGGTAACCGCGGGCGCCGGCCAGTCGGCCGTCCGCGCCGGGCGCCATCGCATCGTCCGTGCGGGATACGTGCATGGCCAGCCGGTCGGGTTGGAGGATCACCCCGGCATGCTGCACGGTGCCATCGGCGTACAGTAGCTTGGCGCCGACGCAGCCGATGTCCGGTCGCACGGCCTGCGCCACCATCTCCTTGAGCCAGTCCGCGTCCAGGATCTCTGTGTCGTTGTTCAGGAACAGCAGAACCGCGCCGGTCGCCGCACGGGCGCCGAGGTTGTTGATGCGCGAGAAGTTGAAGGCGCCCGGCGTCTTCAGGATGCGCACGCGGGGGTCCTGGCGCAGCTGTGCGAACAGGGCATGGGTCTGGGGCTCGGTGCTGTCGTTGTCGAGCACCATGACTTCCAGATCGGGGTAGTCGGTGTGCCGAAGCAGGCTGTTCAGGCAGTTGGCGAGCAGATCTGCGCGGTCCCGCGTGGGCACCAGGATGCTGACGCGCGGCGCGGGCTGCGGCAACGGGCGGCGCACCCAGTTGACGACCGGGGCCAGGACCGAGGGGGCCACCTCGACGGGGGTGCCGCTCTGCATCGACGCCACCTGCTGGGCGGCCCGACGTGCCGCCGCGGCATAGGCGTCGATCGCGCGGGCCGTCGCGGCACTGTCCGGCGCGAGCGGGATGCGCCGATGGCACAGGACGGCAGGAATGTGCCGCACCCGCCAGGCCGGCAGCGGCAGGCCGATCCGACAGCCGAGTTCATAGCGCGAGGCCGGCCCGAACTCGGGGCGCAGCCCGCCACTGCGCAGCACTTCGGCGCGGCGGAACAGGCACAGCCCTTCCAGCAGATCGAAGCCCAACTGAGCCTCCGGATCCCAGCCCGGCTTGAAGCGCGGCCTGCAGCGCGTGCCGTCGGCGGCGATCCAGTCCTCGTCGGCGTAGACGATGTCGGTCTCGGGCCAGCGCGCGAGCGTCATCCGAAGGGCGGCCACGGCCGTGGGCGCAAGCTGGTCGCCCGCGCTGAGCAGGCCGACATGCTCCCCGCTGGCGTGGGCCAGTGCCAGCTGCTGCAGCGCCGGCACGGTGACATCGTCCTCGCTGGCGACGATGACACGCACCTTCAGCGACTGCGGCACCAGGGCCAGGACACCCGACATGGCCGCCCGGCGTGCGGGGCTGCAACTGAGCAGCACGTCGAAGTGCGAACACACCTGTGCGGCGAGCGACGACAGCGTCGCCCGCACCGCGCGATCATGCGTGTCGTCGGCGACGACGAAGGTGATGCCCGAGGAGGGAGGGAGCGCCGTCAGGGCAGCGCGCAGCGCTTCCCGTTCGGCATCGGCAGCTGATGATTCGCGCGCGATCCAGGCCCGGTAATCGGAGGTCGCGAAAGGTGAAAACGCACAGGCCGCCGACCAGTGCGCGCACCGGGCGGGGTCGAGAGACGAAACAACGGACAACGAAACTCCCCGAATTGGCCATGAACGCGCCACCCGTCGATCGCTGCGACAGCTGGTCCAAAGACCGCAACCTCACCTTTTGGCAGATTGCAATTCTTTAATGGCGTGAACATTGTTGAAATTTTATGACACCGTTCGCCACAAAATCTCCCCATTCGGTGTAGGACAGGACGCACCGGGGTGGCAGGGGCTGGCTCGTCCTGAAGGCGTGGAGGTGGGGCGTCGGGAGGCAGTGCGGCCCCTCAGTCCCGTCAGAACTCCGTGTGAAGCCGCACCGAGCCGATATGCACCGGCCCGCGGTCGGCGTTGTAACCAGGATGGCGGATGTGCTGCCAGTCGAGCGTCACCCAGAACGCCCGGGTCACCTGAATGGCGTAGAAGACCTCCACCACCGTTTCGGTGCCGTAGCGCAATGCGCCGTCGCCCAGGAAGGTGCCCATGCCGCCGGCCGCCAGGTAGTCGCGGCGTGCGTGCGAGAGGCCGTTCGCCGCGGCGGCCACGCCCACCGTGTCCTGACCCCGGCCCCAGGCGCTGCCGCGCAGCAGGGCGCCCGCGGAGAGCGAGCGGTCGATCTCGGTGAAGGCATAGGTCTCGGTGCCGCCGTCGGCCCGGCTCCAGCTGGCGAAGAGGCCCAGGTCGTCGCCCACGGCCTGCTCCAGGCCCAGGCCGATGCCGCGCTTGCTGCGGTCGCCGCCGCGCACGGCGTCGAGGCTGGGCGTGTCGCCCGTGGCCTGCGCCAGCGCCATCGCGTCCTGGAAGCTGGCCATGCGCGCCCGGTTGCGGAACACCAGCAGCCGCAGCTTGCCGGGCTGGCCGTCCAGTTGGTGGGCATGCTCCAGCTCGACCTGATCACCGTAGTGGCGCAGGAAGCGCGGATCCAGCGGCTGGCCGTTGGGCTCGTAGGGCTGGATGAAGCGGCCGGCGCGCAGGGCCCAGTCGTCGTGGTAGCGCTCCAGCACCGCGCCCCACGAGTAGCCGCGCCCGTCCGCCGCATAGTCGTAGGCGCCGTAGGTCATGAAGGACCAGTTGAGGAACTGGGTGCGCGGGTCGTGGGCATAGGCGTTGTTGTCGAACACGTCCAGCACCGACAGGTTGCCGGCGGTCAGCACCCAGCGGCGCCGGTCGGCGGTGCCGGCCAGCTGCGTGAGTCCGGCTGCCTGCACCTCCTCGCCGCCACCCTCGCCCCAGGTCTGGCGCAGGAAGAGCCGGGCGCGGTACAGACCCAGGTTGGGCGTGGCCGAGCGGGCCATCTCGCCATTGGTGAAGGCGCCCAGGCCCGTGAGGCCCGACAGCGGCACGCCCTGGGCGCCCTCGGCATTGAAATACAGCTCGCCGCCCCGCCAGGGCCGCATGCCGACCATGGCGGTGACGGTGAATGAATAGCTCAGCGCCCGCTCGGTGCCCAGGCTGTTGTTGCCGGAATAGGCGGCGGGGAAAGCGGCCTTGTCCTGCCAGACGTAGGTGGACTGGAAGGCGGCTGCCCATTCCTGCTCGGGTGTCGCGGCGGGCATCTCGACTGGCTCGGCCTTGGCGGCGCCGGCCAGCAGAAGGGCGACGGCAAGTGCGGTGTGCCGAGCCGGCTGCCTGCCGGATCTGAAACGGCGGGTGGCGTGGGTCTCGATGAGCAAGGGTGTCATTTCGTCGGTGCGGCTGAATTCAGACGCAGGTCCGCGACCAGGCGCGTGCGACGTGCGCGGGCCTGAAGCACGGCGTCGGCTTCGACCTCCCAGTCGTAGCCGGTGTGCCAGAGGCCGGCCACGGTGGCGATGTGCAGGAATCGCAGGTCGCCGGCTTGGCCGTCGAGGCTCACGGTGTGGGCGTGGCCGCCCTCCGCCTGCAGCCTGAATACATGCACGCCGGGCGGCACGCGCAGGCGCAGCGTGGTCGAGGGCAAGGTGTCGGCCAGCGGCTGGCCGTCCAGGGACACGGCCACGCGATGCGGGCCGTCGCTCCAGTTCTGGCGCACCACGTAGACGGTCAGGGCCTGGGGGTCGGGTGCGAAATGCCAGGCCTGCTGGGCCGTGTCGGCGTCGGGCAGCGGTCCTTCGAGGCAGGGCCCGTGGTGGCCATGTGCCAGCGGGTTGAGGAAGCAGTAGGCGCCGCCGGCCTGCACCTCGCGGCCGGGCAGGGCGGCGCAACCCGCCAGGCCGCACAGCGTGGCGAGCAGGGCGAGGCTGTGCGCGTGTGAAGCCTTCATGGTCTTGTCTCCGGATCGTGGATGCATGCGCCCGGGGCTGTTGCGGAGGGCGTTCCAGGCTGTGCGTTGCACCGCGGCGCCAGCCTATCGTGCCGAGCTGTCGGCCACCTGCCACCAGCCGCCGAGGGCCTGGTAGAGCGACACGCAGTCGCCGAGCCGGGCGGCGCGCGCCTGGGCGGTGGCCAGCACCGCCTGCTGGAGCGTCTGCTGCGCCAGGACCAGGTCGGCCTGGGCGGCCGCGCCCGCCTCGCGCTGGCGTTGCACGGCAGCCAGGCTGCGACGAGCGGCCGCCTCGGCCGCGGCGGTGGCGCGCAGCGTGTCGGCGTCGCTGACGATGGCCTGCAGCGTGTCGGCCGTGTTCTGGAAGGCCGTGAGCACGGTGCTGCGGTACTGCGCCTCGGCCTGCGCGTAGGCGGCCTGTGCGGCGCGCTGCTGGTGCAGCAGCGTCCCGCCGTGGAAGACCGGCTGGAGCAACGTGCCGCCGACGGACCAGAAGCCGCCGCCGCTGCGCAGCAGCTGCGACACGCCCAGCGCCGAGCTGCCCAGCGTGGCCGTGAGCGTGAGGTTGGGCAGGCGCGCCGCCGTGGCCACGCCCACCTGGGCGGCGGCCGCATGCAGCTGCGCCTCGGCGGCGCGGATGTCGGGCCGCTGCTGCACCAGCTGCGACGGCAGGCTCACCGGCAGCTCGGCCGGCAGTTGCAGCGCGCCCAACTCGAACTGCTGCGGCAGCGGATCGCCCGGAAGCCGGCCGGTGAGCACCGCCAGCCGGCTGCGCTGGGCCGCCAGCTGCTTCTGCAGCGGCGGCAGCGTGGCCTGGACCTGGGCCAGGGCACTCTCCTGGGCGGCGATGTCGGCGCCGCCGATCTGGCCGGCCGCATGCTGGCGGCGGGCGCCGTCGAGCAGGCGCGCGGCCAGCGCGACCAGCTGCTGCGTGGCGTCAATCTGCGCGCGCAGCGCGGCCTCCTGGATCGCGGTGCTCACCACGTTGGTGACCAGCGTGGTGCCCACCGCCTCGCGCTGCCAGCGCTGCACGTCCACCTGTGCGTCCTGCGCCTCCACGGCGCGGCGCGTGCCGCCGAAGACATCGGGCGCATAGCCGATGCTGAGCTGCGCCGTGTGCAGCGTGTAGCGGGTGATGTCGCCGTCGGCCAGCGGGCTGGAGAGGGCGCCGGAGGTCTTCTGGCGCGTGGGCGTGTAGCTCGCGTCCACCGTGGGCCAGAAGGCGCCGCGCTGGGCGAGGGCCGTCTCCTGCGCACTGCGCAACGCGGCCTCGGCGGCCTGCAGGTCGGGGCTGGCGGCCAGTGCGGCGTCGACCAATGCGTCGAGGCCGGGCGAGCCGAAGGCCTTCCACCATTGCGAGGCGACGCCCTGGCCCAGGGCGAAGCGCTGCGGCCCGCCGGCCGGGCCCTCGGCCTCGGCCGTGCGCGCGGGTAGGGGCGCCGCGGCCACGGAGGGCGTGGCGGGCGCGGCCGGCGCGTGGAAGTCCGGGCCGACGGCGCAGCCCTGCAGCAGGCCCAGCAGTGCCAGCAGCGGTACGGGAAGAAGAGGGCGGAGTCGGAGGGTCGTCACGGCTGGGCTTCCTGCGTCGGGATGTCGTGGGAGGCAGGCGCGACGGGCGAGGCACGCCGCCGCTCCAGCCGCGCTTCGATCAGGTGGTAGAGCGCCGGCAGCAGCGCCAGCGTGAGCACCGTCGCGCTGACCAGCCCGCCCACCACCACGGTGGCGAGCGGCCGCTGCACGTCGCTGCCCAGGCCGGTGGCCAGCATGGCGGGCGTGAGGCCCAGGGCGGCCACGGTGGCGGTGGTGAGCACCGGCCGCATGCGGCTGCGGGCGCCTTCCAGCACCGCCTCGCGCAGCGGCCGGCCTTCCTCGCTGCGCAGCCGGTTGATCTGCGACAGCATCAGCACGCCGTTGAGCACCGCCACGCCGAAGAGCGCGATGAAGCCGACGGCGCTGGAGACGTTGAGCGTCATGCCCCGCAGGTGCAGCGCCGCCAGCCCGCCCAGCATGGCCAGCGGCACCGCGGCCAGCACCAGCAGCGGCTGGCGCAGGTTGCCGAAGGCGCCGAAGAGCAGCAGGAACATCAGGCCCAGCGTCATCGGCAGGATCAGCGCCAGGCGGGCCTGGGCCCGCTCCAGGTTCTCGAACTGGCCGCCCCAGCGCAACTGCACATGCTTGTCGGCAGGCGTCACGTCGTGCGCGACGGCGGCCTGCGCGTCCTTCAGGAAGCCGGCCAGGTCGCGGCCGCGCACGTTCAGCCGCACGATGATGTTGCGCTCGGCCATCTCGCGCACGATGACGCTCTCACCGGCCACGGTGCTGAGGGTGGCCACGGAAGACAGCGGCACCCGCTCGCCCGTGGCCGACTTCAGCGTCAGGTTGCCGATGGCGTCGACGCTGGCGCGGGCCTTCTCGGGAAAGCGCACCGTCATGTCGTAGCTCTTCTCGCCGACGTAGAGCCGGCCGATGGGTGTGCCGCCCACGCCGGTGGCGACCAGGTCGGCCACCGCGGCGGCGTTGATGCCGTGGCGCGCGGCGGCGGCGCGGTCCAGCTCGATCTTGAGGTTGGGCAGCGGCGGCTCCACGTCCACCGCCACGTCGGCGGCGCCGGGCACGCGCCGCAGCGTCTCGGCCACGCGGTTGGCCACGTTGCGGATCTGGGCCAGGTCCTCGCCGAAGACCTTGACCGTGAGGTCGCCGTGGGCGCCAGAGAGCTTGTCCTGCACGCCGTCGATCATGGGCTGCATGAAGCCCACGCTGTAGCCCGGCATCTGCGCGAAGCGCTGCGCCATGCGGTCGATCAGCTCCTGCTTGCTCAGGCCCGACGTCCACTCCCGGTAGGGATGCAGGCCCACGCTGGCTTCGATGTGCGAGGGCGTCCAGTAGTCGGTGCCGTCGTCGTTGCGGCCGGTCTGCGTGACCACGTACGACACCTCCGGAAAGGCCAGCGTGGCGCGGCGCAGTTCGTCGGCCATGGCCGCGGCCTTGGCGAGGGTGATGCCCGGTGGCATCTGAACCTGCAGCCACAGCGAGCCTTCGTCGAGGTAGGGCAGGAAGTCATGGCCGGTGGTGGCGAATAGGCCCACCAGCGCCACCAGCGCCACGGCGCAGGCTGCGAGCACGCCGCGCGCGCGGCCCACCGTGCGTGCGAGGAAGCGCCCGTAGCGCAGCGCCAGCCATTCGAGCACCGGGTTGTGCACGATGCGCCGCGGCTTGCGCAGCGCCAGCCAGGCCAGGCCCGGAATGAGCGTCAGCGCCACCAGCAGCGCGCCCGCCAGCGCCGCGCCCACCGCATAGGCCATGGGCGAGAAGAGCTTGTATTCGATGCGCTGGAAGGCGAAGAGCGGCAGGTAGGCGCACACGATCACCACCATGCCGAAGAAGATCGGCCGCGCCACCTGCAGCGTGGCCTCGATGGCGTCGCTGGCGGTGAGTGGCCGGTCCTCGGCCTCCTCGCGCCGGCGCAGGATGTTCTCCACCAGCACCACCGCGCCGTCCACCAGGATGCCGAAGTCGATGGCGCCCAGCGACAGCAGGTTGGCCGGGATGTGGAACTGGTGCATGAAGATGAAGGCGATCAGCAGCGCCAGCGGAATGGTCAGCGCCACGATGGCCGCCGCGCGCGGACTGCCCAGAAAGAGCAGCAGCACCACCGCCACCAGCACCATGCCCTCCAGCAGCGTGGACGAGACCGTGTGCAGCGTGGCGTCGATCAGCGAGGTGCGGTCGAGGTAGGGCACCACCTTCACGTCCTTGGGCAGGAGGTGCTCGTTGAGGTCCTGCACCGCCTCGTGCACCGAGGCCAGGGCCGTAGACGGGTTGCGGTCCTTCAGCAGCAGCACGATGCCTTCGATCGTGTCGGGGTTGGCGTCCTTGCCCAGCACGCCGCGCCGCTCGACATTGCCATAGGCCAGCTTGCCCAGGTCCTTGACCAGCACGGGCACGCCGGCCTTGGTCTTGACCACCACGTTGCCCATGTCGTCCAGCGAGCGCAGCAGGCCCACGCCCCGCACCACGTAGCTCTGCTCGCCGCGGTCCACGATGCTGCCGCCGCCGGTGGCGTTGTTGTTGTTGAGCGCGTCCTTCACGTCCTGCAGCGACAGGTCGTACTGCTGCAGCCGGTCGGGGTCCAGCTCCAGCATGAACTGCGTGGTCAGCCCGCCGAAGTTGGCGACATCCACCACGTCGGTGGCCTTCTTCAGGCGCGGGATCACGGTCCAGAACTGCAGCTCCGACAGCTCGCGCAGGCTGCGCGTCTTCGATTCGAGCGTGTAGCGGTAGATCTCGCCGGTGGGCGAGGTGTAGGCATCCAGCCCCGGCGTGGCGCCGTAGGGCAGGGTGACCGCGTTGATGCGCTCCTGCAGGCGCTGGCGGGCGAAGTAGCCGTCGGTGCCGTCCTCGAAGACGACGGTGATCAGCGACAGCGCGAACAGGCTGCGCGAGCGCAGCACATGCATGCCGGGCGTGCCGAGCAGCGCGCGCTCCAGCGGCACGGTGATCTGCTGCTCCACCTCCTCGGCGCCCAGGCCGGGCACCTGCGTGACGATCTGGGAGCTGACATCGGCGATGTCCGGATAGGCCTCGATGGGCAGCTGCTTCCAGCTCCAGTACCCGTACAGCGCCACGAAGACGAACAGCAGCCAGGCGATGCCGCGCCGCCGGAAGGCGAGGGTGACGAGCTTCTCAATCATTGAGCAGCACTCCGCCCTGCACCACGATGCGCTCGCCGGCCTTCAGGCCCGAGACGACCTCGACCTTGTCATCGGCCGAGCGGCCCAGCACCACCAGACGCGATTCGTACTGGAAGGGCGCCTGCTCGACGAAGACGCGCGTGGCCAGCCCGCTCTGCAGCACGGCGGTGGCCGGGATCATCAGCGCCGGCCGCGCGGGCCCTTCCAGCGTGGCATGCGCATACATGCCGGGCTTGAACAGCCGCTCGCGGTTGTCGATGGCCACGCGCACGCGCACGGTGCGGGTGTCGGCGTCCACCAGGTCACCGATGTAGCGGGCCTTGCCTTCGAAGCTGCGGCCCGGATAGGCATCGAGCGCGATGTGCACCGCCTGGCCGACCGACAGGGCGGCGATGTCCTTCTCGGGCACGCTGGCTGCCAGCCAGACGGTGGAGAGGTCGGCCACCGTCATCAGCGAGGCCGTGGTGTCGTTCCAGTAGCCGCCCAGGGCCCCGCTCATGTCGACCACGCGGCCCGCGATGGGGGCGCGCAGCACGTACTCGCGGCGGGAAGCGGCATCCAGCGGTGCGCCCAGCTGCGCCAGGCGCTCGCGCGCGGCGCGGGCGTCGCTCTCCGCGGCGGTGAGTGTCTGGCGGGCGGCCTGCAGGTCCTTGGCGGCGGCGATGTCGGCCTGGTTGAGCGTCTGCTGGCGCTCGAAGTCCTGCTGCGCCTGCAGCAGCGCGGCCTGGGCCTTGGCGTCGTCCCGGTAGGCCGCGCCCAGGTCGGGCGAATCCAGCGTGACCAGCGGATCGCCCGCCTTCACTGCATCGCCCAGCTGGTGGTGCAGCCGCACGATGCGGCCGGCCAGCGGCGGCACGATCTTGACCAGGCGCTCGGGCGCGGCCTCGATGGCGCCGGGCGCTTCGAGCAGGGGGGCGAAGGGCTGCGGCGCCACCGCCGCCACGACCAGGGCCTGCCGCAGGGGCGAGCCTTCGGGCACGCGGATGAGGGTGTCCTGGTGCTGGTGCGCCCCATCGGAGGGCGTGGCCTGCATCTGGGCGTTGGGTGTGGAGCGGCCGGCATCGCAGCCGGCGAGCGTGGCCAGGCACAGCAGAAGGGCGAGGGCGGGGATCGGCTTCATGGGCGTCTTCCGGGCGGTGTGAGAGAACGACGGACGTGGCGCGGCCATCGCCCGCTGCGCGGCAGCGGGCGTCGCCAGGGTCAGGTCAGATGGATGTCAGCCGGACGCGCCCGGCAGGGCGTCGCCGCGTCGGCAGGGCGGGTCGTGCGTCGACGGCGGCGGGTGCGTGCCGCTGTCGTGCTGCCGCCATGGCCGGGCCGATGCGGCAATGGTCGCCGTGACGCGCCGCAGGCGCCAGCGCGCATTCGGTCGGTCAGGGATGCGGGAAGGATGGTGCCGCTATACCTTGGTATAGCGGCTGGACAGCGCAAGCCGCACCGTCGGCGGCGTGTGCAGGCCGTGGCGCGACGCGCGCCTCAGTGCGGCTCGGTCTCGTCGATGAATGATTCGAGCAGCTTCTTGAGCTGGCTCGTCTTGCGGGGGCCCAGCGCTTCTTCGATCTGGCTGTGGTGGGCATCCACGCTCTTGCGCAGGCGGGCGACGGTCTCCAGGCCGAGGTCGCTGATGTAGACCAGCACGCGCCGGCTGTCGGCCGGATCGGCCGCGCGCTGGACGAGGCCGCGGGCAACCAGCTTGTCGATGTTCTTGGTCAGCGCGGGATGGTTGAGCAGCACCGCCTCGGCCAGGTCGCCCATCGAGCGGCCCTGCTCGTCGGCGAGCACCTGCAGGATGCGCCAGTGCTCCTCGGTCACCTCTTCCGCGGCGATCGATTGCGCCAGGCCGATGCGCATGCGCCGGTTGGCGGAGGCCAGCAGATAGGCCAGGTACTGCGATATGTCTTTCTCAGGCATGGCTCACGTCGGCGCGTGGGGGAAGGGTTTCCGATGGTAGCGCGCAACCCTTGCCTTGGAAAGCATTGGCGCAGTTTTTGCGACGCTGTCCCTCCTGTTGCCAACTTGGTGCACTGTCCCGGAGTTCTCGATGTTCCCATCCTCAGGACCCGCCACGCCGCGCCTGCCCGCCGGTCGGCTGCAGCGCCCGCTGCTCGCGAGCCATGAACTCAACATCGCGCTGTGCGTGCCGCTCGGCGGCTTCGCGGGCATCTGGGCGCCGTCGGCGCTGGCCTGCGCCAAGCTGGCCGTCTCCGAACTCAACCGGGAGGCCGGGCTGGGCGGCCGGGCCTGCCGGCTGCTGACGGTCAACGCCGCGGACGACGCGGCCGACATCGAGGCCACGCTGACGGAGCTGGTCCAGGCCGGCGACATCGATGCCATCGTCGGCATGCACACCAGTGCCGTGCGCCACCGCATCCTGCGCGCCGTGGGCGGGCGCATCCCCATCGTCTACACGCCGCTGTATGAGGGCGGCGAGGCCAGCCCGGGCGTCTTCGCCATCGGCGAGACCGCCGAGCGGCAGCTGCGGCCGGCCATCCGCTGGCTGGGCGAGCGCAAGCGCCCGCGGCGCTGGTACGCGGTGGGCAACGACTATGTCTGGCCGCGGATGTCGCACCGCATCGCGCGCACCTGCATCGCCGAGACCGGCGCCGAACTGGTGGGCGAAAGCTACGTGCCCTTCGAGACGACCGACTTCTCGGCCGTGCTGGATGCCGTGCGCAAGGCCCGGGCCGACGCGGTGCTGGTGTCGCTGGTGGGGCAGGACTCCATCGAGTTCAATCGCGCCTTTGGCCGCGCAGGCCTGCACCGCCACATGCTGCGCCTGACCTGCGGCGCCGGCGAGAACGAGCTGCTGGGCTTCGGCGCCGACAACGCCGAGGAGTTCTATGCCGCCTGCGGCTACTTCGCCACGCTGGACACCGACGCCAACCTGGCGTTCAAGGCGCGCTACCGCGCCCACTTCGGCGAGCGCGCGCCCACGCTGAGCACCCATGGCCAGTCCACCTACGAGGGCATGCACTTCCTGGCCGCGCTGCTCGACCGCGGCGACTGCACCAGCCGCAGCCGCGCCACCAGCGTCGGCACCATCGCCTACCGCAGCGCCCGCGACGCCGCCTTCGAGGCCGGCGAACCGAGCGGTGTGCCCATCTATCTCGCGCGCGCCGAGGGCAATGCCTTCCGCGTGCTGACACGACTCTGACCGGGCTTCGGCATCGCTTTTTATTTTCCAACGCAAAGAAAATACTTGACCAGGAAAATATAAGTTCACAGAATCGATCCGTGAAACGCAGGGTGTCCGCTTGCTTCGGGCACCTCTTCTTCCCTCGTGACACGGAGTCCCTTCATGGCCATCAAGCGCCCCACCGTCGAGCAGCTGCAGGACGTCGCACTCAGCCTCGGCATCCATCTGTCCGATTCCCAGGCCGCCAGCTACAACGCGCTGCTGCAGTCCAACTTCGACGCCTACGACGCCGTGGACGCGATGCCCGACTACCAGCCGGCCGTCAGCTATGCCCGCACGCCCGGCTACTTTCCCTCGGCTGAGGAGAACCCGTACGGTGCCTGGTACGTGAAGACCACCATCCAGGGCAAGCCCGGCGGCAAGCTCGCCGGCAAGACGGTGGTGCTGAAGGACAACGTCTGCCTGGCCGGCGTGCCCATGATGAATGGCGCCTCCACGCTGGAGGGCTATGTGCCCAACGTCGACGCCACCGTCGTGACGCGGCTGCTGGATGCCGGCGCCACCATCGTGGGCAAGGCCAAGTGCGAGTACTTCTGCTTTTCGGGCGGCTCGCACACCAGCTCGCCCTCGCCGGTGCACAACCCCTGGCGCATGGGCTATTCGGCCGGCGGTTCGTCCTCGGGCAGCGCGGCGCTGGTTGCGGCCGGCGAGGTGGACATGGCCATCGGCGGCGATCAGGGCGGCTCCATCCGCATGCCGGCCTCCTACTGCGGCATCTACGGCATGAAGGCCACGCATGGCCTTGTGCCCTACACCGGCGTCATGCCCATCGAACTGACCATCGACCACACCGGCCCGATGACGGCGAACGTGACCGACAACGCGCTGATGCTCGAAGCGCTGGCGGGGCCGGACGGCCTCGACCCGCGCCAGCATGCCGGCCAGGGTCCCAAGCCCTACAGCGAGCTGATGAAGAAGGGTGCGCAGGGCCTGCGCATCGGCATCGTGACCGAAGGCTTCGGCTGGCCGCAGTCGGACGCGGCGGTCAATGAGAAGGTGCGCACCGCCGCCGAGGTGTTCACGCGCCTGGGGGCCACCGTGAGCGAGGTGTCGGTGCCGATGCACGCACTGGGCCCGGCCATCTGGCTGCCCATCGCGGCCGAGGGTGCGACGCAGCAGATGATGAAGGACAACGGGCACGGCTTCAACTGGAAGGGCCTGTACGTGACCAGCCTGGTGGACTTCCACGCCGGCTGGAAGCAGCGTGCCGACGAGTTGTCCGACACCCTGAAGATCACCATGGTGCTGGGCGAGTACTTCATCCAGCACTACCGCGGCCATTTCTATGCCAAGGCGCAGAACCTCAGCCGCAAGCTGACGGCGGCCTACGACGCCGCGCTCGCGGACTTCGACCTGCTGCTGATGCCAACGCTTCCGATCACGGCCACGCCCATCCCGGCGCCGGGTGCGTCGCTGGAAGAGGTGATCACGCGGGCCTTCGAGGTGCTGCCCAACACCTGCCCGTTCGACGTCACGGGGCACCCCGCCATGAGCATTCCCTGCGGCCTGGTCGACGGCCTGCCTGTCGGAATGATGCTCGTCGGCCGCAACTACGAGGAAGAGACCATCTACCGCGCCGCCTATGCCTTCGAGCAGGCCGGCGACTGGAAGAGCCTCTGAGCCATCCGAGCGAGGCGGCGCGCTGCGCCCGCCCCGGACCCCCGCGTTCCCGTTCCTTCATCCCTTCCACACACAACGACGGCCCGCGTCCGTCAGATCAACGAGGAGTGTTCCCATGGATCGTCGATCCTTCCTTCAAGGTTCCGCCACCGCCCTGGCCGGCACGGCGCTGCCGCTGCTGCCCATGGCTGCGATGGCGGCCGACGAGATCGTCGTCGGCAGCATCATCGACATGTCGGGCGGCCTCGACATCTACGGCAAGCCCATGGCGGACTGCATGACGCTGGCGGTGGAGGAGCAGAACGCGGCCGGCGGCCTGCTCGGCAAGAAGATCAAGCTGGTCACCTACGACCCGCAGTCCAACATGCAGCTGTATGCGCAGTTCGCGCAGCAGTCGGCCCTGCGCGACAAGTCCACGGTGGTGATGGGCGGCATCACCTCCGCCTCGCGCGAGGTGATCCGGCCGGTGCTCACCCGCAACAAGACGCTCTACTTCTACAACACGCAGTACGAAGGCGGCGTGTGCGACCGCAACACCTTCTGCACCGGCGTCACACCCGGCCAGACGGTGGCCAAGCTCATTCCCTACGCCATGAAGAAGTGGGGCAAGAAGGTCTACGTGGTGGCGGCCGACTACAACTACGGCCAGATCACCTCGCAGTGGGTCAAGAAGTTCGTGCAGGACAACGGCGGCTCCGTCGCCTCCATCGACTTCTTCCCGCTGGACGTGACCAACTTCGGCCCGACCATCTCGAAGATCGAGGCTGCCAAGCCCGACATGATCGTCTCGGCCCTGGTGGGCGGCGCGCACATCTCCTTCTACCGCCAGTGGGCGGCGGCGGGCCTGACCAAGAAGATCCCGCTGGCCTCGACCACCTTCGCCGGTGGCAACGAGCACATCGTGCTCTCGCCTGCGGAGACCGACGGCTTCCTGGTCTCGTACAACTACTTCCAGAACCTCGACACGCCGCAGAACAAGGCCTTCAAGGAGCGCTTCTACAAGCGCTTCGGCAGCGACTATCCCAACATCACCGAGCTGGCCATGGGCACCTACCAGGGCTTCAAGCTCTGGGCCGAGGCGGTGAAGAAGGCCGGCTCCATCGACCGCGAGAAGATGATCGCCGCGCTGGAGAGCGGCATCAGCATCGACGGGCCGAGCGGCAAGGTCACGGTCGATGCCCAGACCCATCACTGCGTGCTGAACGTGAGCATCGCCGAGGTGCGCAACAAGCAGCTCAACATCGTCGAGACCTTTCAGCAGCAGCCGCCGGTGGACACCAGCGCGGTGTGCAACCTGCAAAAGAACCCAAAGGACAACCAGCAGTACGTCATCAAGGCATGAATGAGCCCACCCCGTTTGGACTTCCTCACTTCGTGTGGAAGTCCAATCCCCCTCAAGGGGCGCACCCGGCGGCCGGGCAAAGCCCGTTCCGCGGGTGCACTGGCGTGGCCTGCTCCGCGCCCTTTCGATCAGAAAGGTGGCGCCGATTTCATCATGCCCTGCGCGTGGCGTGCAGTGCCTTGGAAAACTGAATTGGAACGAGCTGTACCGAGGAGTCAATCGACATGGATCTTGCGCTGATCGTGGTCATCCAGGTGCTGTATGCCGTGGCGGGCCTGGTGATCGTCTCGGCCGGGCTGGCCGTCATCTTCGGCATGATGAAGGTGATCAACCTGGCGCATGGCGAGTTCATGATGCTGGGGGCCTATGCGGTCATCCTGGCGCTCAAGCTGGGCATCAACCTCTGGGTCGCCATGCTGGTGGTGGCGCCCGTGGCGGTCGGTGCCATCGGCGTGGTGCTGGAGCGGCTGGTCATCCGGCGGCTCTATGGCCGCATGGTCGACACCATGCTGGCCACCTGGGGGCTGTCGCTGCTGCTGGTGGGCATCGTGACCTCCATCGCGGGCAACACCACGGCGGGCGTGTCGGCGCCGCTGGGCAGCTTCTCGGTGGGGGCCTACTCGGTCAGCGGCTACACGCTGGTCATCATCGCCGTGGCGGTGGTGGTGGCCTTGGCCATCCGCTGGGTGCTCACCCGTACCCAGTGGGGACTGATCGCGCGCGGCACCATGCAGAAGCCCGACATGGCCAATGCGCTCGGCATCAGTCCGAGCCGGGTGTATTCGGTCACCTTCGCCGTCGGCGCCGCACTGTCGGGGCTGGCGGGCGGGCTGCTGGCGCCACTTACGGGCGTGGTGCCGACCATGGGCGCGGCCTTCGTGGCCAAGGCCTTCATCACGGTGATCGGCGGCGGGCCCGCCATCCTCGCCGGGCTGCTGGGCGCCTCGTCGCTGTTCGGCGCCATCAACCAGCTCGCCACCTTCGCCACCACGCCCGTGCTGGGGGAGGTGGCGCTGCTCGTGGCCGCAATCGTGCTTCTGCGTGTGCTGCCGCAGGGCATCACCGGCCGTTTCTTCAAGGGGTCCCTGTGAACCGTTTCGCCAATTCGTGGGCGAGCGCCATCGTCTGCCTGGCCCTCGGGCTGCTGCTGATGCTGGGGCTGCCCGCCGTGATCGACGACTACACGCTGATCGAAGTCACCATCTACGTGGTCATGGCCATCCTCTCGGTGAGCCTGGCCTTCATCTGGGGCTATGGCGGCATCCTGTGCTTCGGGCAGGCGGCCTTCTTCGGCCTGGGCGCCTACACCTATGCCATCGCGGTGATGAACCTGGGCGACAGCACCTTGCCCTTCCTGCTCGCCATCGTGGTACCAGCGCTCTTTGCGGCGCTGCTGGGCTACGTGATCTTCTACGGCCGGCTGTCGGACGTGTACATGGGCGTGATCACGCTCACCGTGACGCTGATCCTGTTCAACCTGGTCAACTCGACGGCGGGCCCCGAATGGCGCATTGGCGATGCGCCGCTGGGCGGCTTCAACGGCATCCCGGCCATTCCCACGCTCAACTGGCCCGGGCTGAAGGACGAGGTGCTCACGCCCAGGGACCTGTTCTACCTGGCCTTCGCCTGCCTGCTGGTCGTCTATGTCGGCCTGCGTGCCCTGCTTGCCACGAAGGTGGGCCGGGTCATCGTCGCGGCCAAGGAGAACGAGCAGCGCGTGCTGCTGCTGGGCTACGACGCGCGGGCCTACAAGCTCTTCAGCTTCACGCTCGGGGGCGCCATCGCGGGGCTGGCGGGTTGCCTGTTCGCCAACTGGGGCGCCTTCACCAGCCCGACGATCTTCGGTCTCGCCCAGTCGGCGCAGATCATCATCTGGGTCATCGTCGGCGGACTCGGGACGCTGGTGGGCCCGGTGGTGGGCGCGGTCGCCATCCAGTGGCTGACCACGCAGATCGGCACCCAGCAGACGCTCAATGCCAACCTCGTGCTCGGCGGCATCCTGGTGGTCTTCGTGCTGCTGGTGCCCAGGGGCATCGTGCCCACGGCCGGGCAACTGATCGAGGCGGCATGGCGCAGGCTGCGGCGCCCGCGGCCTGCCGTGCCTGCTGCGACGCGGCCGTCGGCGGCCTCTGCCGCCGATGGTGTCGGTGCTTCCCCCCTGGCCCCCATGGAGCCCACGCGATGACGCCGTTGATCGAGACCCGCGACCTCAACGTGCGCTTCGGCGGCGTGCATGCGACGCGCGACGTGAACTTCACCCTGGCCGAGAACGAGCTGCGCTGCGTGATCGGTCCCAACGGTGCTGGCAAGAGCACCTTCTTCAAGCTGCTGACCGGACAGGTCAAGCCCACCTCGGGCCAGATCCTGTTCCGCGGCCAGGACATCTCGCGCATGCAGCCGCACGAGCCGGGGCGCCTGGGCATCGGCATCAAGACGCAGGTACCCAGCCTCTTCAACGGGCTGACGGTGTGGGAGAACGTCTGGCTGTCGGCCCGGCGGCTCAACAGCAGCATGCAGGCCGAGCGCATCACGCGCGAGACGCTGGAGCGCGTGGGCATGTCGGCCTACCGTGACGTGCAGGCCGGCCTGCTGGCGCACGGCCTGCGCCAGTGGGTGGAGATCGGCGTGGTGATCGCGGCTGATCCGCCGCTGATCCTGCTGGACGAGCCGGCCGCGGGCATGAGCGATGCCGAGGTGGCCCGCACGGCCGAACTGATCCTGGAGATCAACCGCCAGCATGCGCTGGTGGTGGTGGAACACGACATGAACTTCATCCGCATGATCGCGCGCAAGGTCACGGTACTGCACCAGGGCGCCGTGATCCGCGAGGACACGCCCGACCGGATCATGAGCGACCCGCTGATCCAGCAGATCTACCTGGGCAAGAAGCCCCACTGAGTGCGGAGACGGACCGATGCTCGAAGTCTCGAATCTGCATGCGGGGTACGGCGCCATCCCCGTGCTCAACGACGTTGCGCTGCACATCGCGGCCGGCGAGTCGGTGGGCATCCTGGGCCACAACGGCATGGGCAAGACCACGCTGCTCAAGACGCTGATGGGCGTGATCCGGCCCACGGCGGGCACGGTGCGCTTCGACGGCACCGACATCACGCGCCTGGCGCCCTTTGCCCGCGCGCGGCTGGGCATGGCCTATGTGCCGCAGGGGCGGGAGATCTTTCCCACGCTCAGCGCCCTGGACAACCTGCGCATGGGCCTGGTCAAGACCGGCGAGCGCAGCCTGGACACGGTCGAGGCGCTGCTGGAGCACTTCCCGCGCCTCAAGCGGCTGCTCGACCGGCCGGGCGGCTCGCTCTCCGGCGGCGAGCAGCAACTGCTGGCACTCGCGCGCGCCCTTGCGGGCAAGCCCACGCTGCTGCTGCTCGACGAGCCGACCGAGGGCATCCAGCCTTCGATCATCGAGGAGATCGCCGAGACGCTGGCCGCGCTGCGCGACCGCACGGGCCTGACCATCGTGCTGGTCGAGCAGAACCTCGAATTCATCGCCGCCGTGTCGCAGCGGGTGCTGGTGATCAAGCGCGGCCACATCGGCGGCGAAGTGCCGCGCGAGCACCTGGGCGATTTCGAAATCATGAGTCAGTACACAGGAGTCCATGGATGAGCAACCAAGAACTGCATTACCTCGGGCTGGTCGAAGTCGGCCAGCAGATCCAGCGCAAGGCGCTGTCGCCGGTGGAGGTCACCGAGGCCCAGCTCGCGCGGATCGCCGCGCAGGATGGCGCACTCCAAAGCTATGTGCGCGTGATGGCCGATCAGGCGCTCGCCGATGCACGGCAGGCCGAGGCCGAGATCGGCCGCGGCGAGATCCGCGGGCCGCTGCATGGCGTGCCGGTCGCCGTCAAGGACCTGTGCTGGACCGCCGGCGTGCCCACGGCCGCGGGCATGACGCTGTACCAGGACTTCGTGCCCAGCGAGGACGGCACGGCGGTGCGCAAGCTGCGTGAGGCCGGCGCCGTGATCCTGGGCAAGCTGCAGCTCACCGAGAGTGCATACGCCGATCACCATCCGACGGTGGTGCCGCCCGTCAATCCCTGGAACGCCGCCCATTGGTCGGGCGCCTCGTCCAGCGGCTCGGGCGTGGCCACGGCGGCGGGCCTGTGCTACGGCTCGCTGGGCACCGACACGGGTGGGTCGATCCGCTTCCCCTCGGCCGCCAACGGCCTCACGGGGCTCAAGCCCACCTGGGGTCGCGTCAGCCGCTACGGCGCCTTCGAGCTCGCCGCGACGCTGGACCACATCGGGCCGATGACCCGCAGCGCGGCCGACGCGGGCGCGATGCTGGGCGCGATCGCCGGGGCCGACCCGAAGGACCCGACCGCCAGCCTTGCGGCCGTGCCGGACTATCTGGCCGGCATGGAGCGCGGCCTGCAGGGCCTGCGCATCGGCATCGATGCGCGCTGGAACAGCGAGGGCGTCGACGAGGCCACCCGCCAGGTCATGGCGGGCGTGCTGGCCGCGGTGCGCGACCTGGGCGGCGAGCTGCGCGAGGTGGTCTTCCCCGATCCCACGCAGGCCATCGCCGACTGGTTTCCGCTGTGCGCCGTCGAGGCCGCCGTGGTGCACGAGTCCACCTATCCGGCGCGCAAGGACATGTACGGTCCCGCGCTCTCGGGCCTGCTCGACCTGGGCCATGCGCAGACGGGCACCGACTACCAGAAGATCGTGCTGCACCGGCACGACTTCAGCGGCAAGGTCCGCGCCCTGTTCCAGGACATCGACCTGCTGCTGGTGCCCGCCCAGGGCGTGGCCTCGCCCACGCTGGAGCGCATGCTGACCTTCGGCACCGACGCAGACCTGATGTCGGCCATGCTGCGCTACACCTGCCCCTTCGACATGACCGGCAGCCCGACGATCACGCTGCCCGGCGGCTTCACCGACGCGGGCACGCCCATCGCCTTCCAGTTCGTGGCGCGCCATTTCGACGAGGCGCTGCTGGTGCGCGCGGGCTGGGCCTACCAGCAGGTGACGGATTGGCACCGGAGGCATCCGGCGCTTTGAGCCGGGGCGGTATCGGGCGTGGCTTCGACGTCAGCGTGCCTGGTGTTTCGGCTTTGACTGATCAATTCGCAAGAAATTGAAGATCCGACGCGGTTGCGCGTCGGTGTTCGTGCTTGACGCGATCAACCGTCGTCGGTGTGGAATAAGTCCGCCTCGCTTTTGAAGGCGGCGCCCAGAATTCTTCGCTCAATGAATCAGGGAGCGACGCTGGGCAGGGATGTGCTTGCCCAGTGCTCGGGCGCACATGAACAAGAATTTCCACCGAGTCATCTTCAACGCCATGCGTGGCCAGCGCATGGTGGTTCAGGAAACGGCAACGAGCACCGGCAAGGGCCGCAACGGCGCTTCGGCTGGGACCGGTGAAGGGCAACGGCCCTGGGTGCTTCGCGGGGTGGTCGCGGCCCTCGCATTGATCGGCTGGCTGCCTGTGGTGCATGCCCAGATCGTGCCCAACCCTTTGGCACTGCCCTCGCAGCGTCCCCAGACATTGGTGGCGCCCAACGGGGTGCCCTTGGTCAACATCACCACGCCATCGGCCGGGGGCGTCAGCGTCAACCACTACAGCCAGTTCGATGTCGGTGCGCCGGGCGCCATCCTCAACAACAGCCGCACGCCTGTGCAGAGCCAGCTTGGCGGCTATATCCAGGGCAACCCCTGGCTCGCCACGGGGCCGGCGCGCGTCATCGTCAACCAGGTCGCCAGCAGCAACCCGAGCTACCTCAACGGCTACGTCGAAGTCGCTGGCCAGCGGGCCGAAGTCATCATTGCCAACCTGGCATTGCAGGGCAGCAGCATCGACGTCTCCCACAGCACCACCAGTGCCAGCAATGTGAGCCTGGCCGCCACCAGTGGCAACGTGGACACGAGCGCTGCCAAGGTGGTCACCCCCGGCACTCTCACGATCACGGCCGATGCCAACGCGGCCCAGTCGCTGGTCAATACGGGCGGCACCCTCAATGCGGGGCAACTGCAGATCAATGCCGCGAACATCAGCAACACCGTAGGCGGCCAGCTCGTGCAGACCGGCACGGCCG
This sequence comes from Pseudacidovorax sp. NFM-22, assembly GCF_021401245.1. GTDB lineage: Bacteria > Pseudomonadota > Gammaproteobacteria > Burkholderiales > Burkholderiaceae_C > Xenophilus. The sequence continues at coordinate 215,246 of NZ_JACBFY010000005.1, read as the reverse complement.
CCACGACGATTGCGGTGAGCGGCACCCTGGACAACAGCGGTAGCGTGATCGCCGCCAACAGCCAGGAGCGTGGGCAACAGCAGCCAGTCCAACAGTGGACTGAACGTAAGTCTGTGCATCCCGCCGTGGTGTGTGGGTTCGGTGGCTACCGTGAGCGGCAACGTGGCGGGCGCCAAGGCCAATGGGGTGACGATCAGCCCGAACACGCAATCGGGGCTGAAGGCGGGAGACGGCGGCTTCGACGTGAACGTGAAGGGGGACACGACCCTCAACGGTGGGGTGATCGAGAGCACCCAGGCAGCCATTGACAAGGGGCGCAACAGCTTCGAGACGGGAGGCACGCTCACGATTCGGGATCTGCAGAACGTGAGTCAGTCCAGTGGGAGCAGCTACAGCGCCAATGGCAGCCTGAGCCTGGGATACACGACCAAGGACGATCCGAATCCGACTTGGGATCCGAAGAAAGGTCAGTCGGCGGCGCCACCCGGAGGAAGCGCAGGCGTTGGAAGCACGAGCAGTTCCACCCAAAGCGTGACCAGAGCAGGTATCAGCGGAATCGCTGGCGACCAATCTGTACGCACAGGCGACAACTCCACCACGGGCACGCTGGTCAAGGACTGGAACACGCAGAACATCCTCAAGGATGTGCAGGCGCAAGCGGCGATTGCGCAGCAGTTCAATCAGACGGCGGCCAAGGCGATAGGAGACTACGCCGAGGCGAAGTACCAAAGTTTGAAAGACACGGATCCCGCCGAGGCTGCGAAATGGGCCGAGGGCGGGGAATATCGAGTGGCGCTGCATACGGCTGCAGGAGCTTTGAGCGGTGGGGTCGCGGGTGCGCTTGGCGCGGGTGCTAGCGCTGCATTGATGCCTCGCCTGGCAAATGCAATCGATGAAATGCATCTGTCGCTTCCCGTTGCGCAGGCGTTGGCAGCAGTGACTGCCACAGCCATTGGCGGTATTGCAGGAGGCACGACAGGAGCGACGAGTGCGTATAACGTTGAACTGAATAATCGACAACTCCACCCCTCAGAAACAAAGTGGATCGACGCTCATGCTGAGCAATTTGCTGCCGAGCAGGGAATTAGCCTCGATGAGGCAGAGAAGCGGTTGGCTGACCAAGCGTTTAGGCAGGTTCAGTTCGGCGCTCCCGGTGATGAGGACTCAGCAGCGAGGCAATTCCTACGGACCGCGGGACAACAGTTGTTGCCAGGTGATCCCAATGCTGCAGGCCAGAATGTCGGATACATGTTTGCAGCTACGCCCGCCCAAAAGGCGAATGCAAGAATGTATTTGGATGCGGTGATGTTCCCCGCATCAAGGAATAATTTATGATTAATGGTTATCCAAGCCAAGAAGAATTAAAAAATAGGATGGAACGCCAACTAAGTTGGCGACCCGGGAGCTTGCTGGTGAGTGCTATTTGGACGGGATACTTAGGAGCGCTATTTGAATGGGGCTTGATCGAATTGAAGGTATACAGTGAACTTATGAAGTTGGTGATATCGGAGGACGCAGAATTGGATTTCGTGGGCTATGAATTATTTTCTGATGAACCCGTGACCGAAGAGCAGAAGGAAGATGTTTTGAAAAACAAAATTGGTTTAAAAGGTCGGTGAGAGCTGCTATTTTTGTTTTTTCTTTAGTCGCAGATGTAAATCATGATCAACGGCCATCCGACAGAAGACGAACTGCGCAATCGTATTCTTCACCACTTCGAATGGCGCAACTCATCTGACGCTGTTGCTCTCATTTGGCGCGGCTATCTTGCTGGCCTGTCTGAATGGGGACTAATCGAGCAAGATTTTTACCAGCGACTTTGTTCGATCCTGCCTGAAGTAGGATACAAAGAAATCCATGAATTGTTCCTGGATGAGCCAATCTCAAGCGAGCGTGCGGAGGAATTAGACGATTATGTTGAAAATCTAATAAAAGAAATCCTGATTCGAAAAATAAAAAATTTCGAATACCTTTAATTAAAGGTAATTATTCAAGATATTTTATAGATTCCACTAGACTGGGACGTTGCCGAGATTTTGGAAGTGTTAGGGCTTTACGTGTTACACGAATTCAGGCGAATCTGACGTTTCGCTATGTGATAAAGAATGAGTCACTCATAACGGCACTCCTTTAAATCTCATGTTTAATAGAGGTGCTACTCAGGGATGAGGGAAATTGAAAGAACTGTCACGCTCGGCGGTGCTCATCTGCGCCGCCATTTCTTCGCTCGCCTTCGCGCAGCAATCACCCACCAGTCCTCAGTCGTTCAACGAGCAGCAGCGTCTGCAGGAGCGAGAACGGGCGCTTCGTGAGGCCAATGAACGGCGTGTGGATGAGCGGCTGAAGGCACCTGCTTCGGCTGTCGTCTCGCGCATTCCAGGGTCCGAATCCCCATGCTTTCGAATAGATCGTGTGGTGCTGGTCGGTGACGAGGCTGCTTCGTTCCAGTGGGCCGTTTCACCTTCTGTGCTGTCCGGGGCAACTGGGGACGATTCCCCGCTGGGACGCTGCCTCGGCACTGGTGGCGTCAATGCGGTTCTGTCGCGAGCCCAGGCAGAGGTTATTGCCCGCGGCTGGACGACAACCCGCGTCCTCGCTAGCCCGCAGGATCTCACCGGTGGCGTGCTCACCCTGACCCTTGTGCCCGGGCGCATCGCCGCGATCCGTCTGTCTTCGGACTCCACTGCGCCGTTGCTTGGGACTCGTGCCTTCCTGGCTTCAGCAATCCCACTTCGCCAAGGCGACCTGCTGAACCTGCGCGCCATCGAGCAGGGCCTGGAGAACCTCAAGCGCTCGCCCACGGCCGAAGCCGATATTCAGATCGAGCCTTCCACGGCGCCCGGTGCCAGCCCAGGCGAGAGCGATCTGGTGGTGAAGTACGTGCAAACCAAAAAGTGGCGTGTGGGCTTGAGCCTGGACGACAGCGGCACCGAGGCCACAGGGCGCTACCAGGCGGGTGTGACGGCGTCCCTGGACAACCGGTTCGGCCTCAACGACCTCTTCTACGTCAACGCCAACCACAACATCGGCCGGCGCTTCCTGAACGACGATGGCCTGGGCACAGAAGGGCAGACGGTTCATTACTCGCTGCCCTACGGCTGGTGGATGCTGGGCTTCACCGCCTCCAACAGCCAGTATTTCCAGACGGTGCAGGGCTACTCGCAGGACTACATCTACGCCGGCAAGACCAACAGTGCCGAGGTCAAGCTCTCGCGCATGGTCTGGCGTGACCAGCATCGAAAGACGCTGCTGAGCCTTCGCGGCTGGCGCAAGGAGTCGCGCAACTTCGTGGACGACGCCGAGCTGGACGTTCAGCACCGGGTGACGGGTGGCTGGGAGCTCGCTGTCAACCACAAGGAGTTCATCGGCGAAGCCACGCTGGAAGGAACCTTGGCCTACCGGCGCGGCACGGGCGCCTTCGGCGCCAAGCCAGCCCCCGAAGAAGCGTTCGACGAAGGCACCTCGCGCATGCGTCTCTACACGGCCGAAGTCAATGCCAACGTGCCCTTCAAGCTGGGCGATGAGAAGCTGCGCTACACGAGCCTGGTGCGGGCGCAGTGGAATCGCACGCCGCTGCTGCCGCAGGACCGCTTCTCCATCGGTGGGCGCTTCAGCGTGCGGGGCTTCGACGGTGAATCGAGCCTGATGGCTGAGCGGGGCTGGTTGGTACGCAACGACCTGGGCTGGGCACTGGGCCAGAGCGGGGCAGAGCTGTACCTGGGCGTGGACTATGGCCATGTGGGTGGTCCGAGCACGCGGTCCCTGCTGGGCAATCACCTGGCGGGCAGGGCGGTGGGGGTGCGTGGCGCCTGGCAGCAGGTGAACTACGACCTCTTCATCGGCGCGCCGCTGTGGAAGCCCGAGGGCTTCAGGACGGGGCGCTACACGGTGGGGTTCAGCACCAGCGTGAGCTTCTGACGAGATTGAAACAGGGAGAGAAGATGACGATGCGATCAACGGCTGCAGTGGCAGTTCTTTTCGGTGCGGCCTTGTCGGCCTGCGGGAGTCGGGGGCCTGCAGTCCCTGAGCCGCCTGAGCCTGTCGCCAATGCTTCCAATGCCGTCATCCTGCCGCCCGTGGGGTACGGCAAGACGGCGCAGGGGCTGCAACTCAGCAAGGCCGACGACAGGTGCGATGTGCCCGCCTCCCTCCATCAAGCCATCGAGGACCAGCTGGAGGCCCCCTACGAGTTCGCCGTGCCTTCGACGACGCCAGCAGTCGAGGGGGCACCGACGCTACGGCTGGAGATCACCGACCTGCTGGCCAATGCAGGCGGCATGTACGGCGGGCCGAAGATCGTGCAACTCCATGGCACGCTGGAGCGCCCCGGCAAGCCCGTCGCCCAGTTCACGGCCCAGCGGGAGATGTTCATCTACTTCGGTCTGCCTCGTTCCACCTGCAGCATGGTGGGCCAGGTGACCTATGCCTTGGGCACCGACATCGCCAAATGGCTCAGCAGGCCGATCGACGGCGCCCGTCTGGGTGACCGGCCTTGAATGGGCCACAGCGGCGGCTGAGCTTGCCGCTCGTCAGGCCCGTCACTCCTGGCGGTGGATCAGCCGACATCGCCGGGCACCCGGTGCTCCTCAATCCGCCGTCGCCCCCGTCTCCCGCACGATGCGGCCCAGCCGTGCCGTTTCGCTGCGGATCAGCTGGCCGAAGGCCTCGGGCGTGCCGGCCACTACCGGTGTGCCCAGCGCCTCCCAGGACTTGCGGAAGGCCGGGTCGGCAAAGATGTCCAGGAAGGTGGCATTGAGCCGCTGCACCGTGGCGGCGGGCGTGCCGCTGCGCACGGCGATGCCATGCCAGGCCGTCACCTCGAAGCCGGGCAGCCCCGCCTCGGCCATGGTCGGCACCTGCGGCAGCGCGGGGCTGCGCGTGGCCGAGGTGACGGCGATGGGCACCAGCTTGCCCGCCTGCAGGTGCTGCAGCGAGCTGGCCAGGATGTCGAACATCAGCGGCACCTGGCCGCCCAGCATGTCGTTGAGGGCCGGGCCGGCGCCGCGGTAGGGCACATGGGTGAGCGGCACCTTGGCCTCGCGGGCGAACAGCTCGCCAGCCAGGTGCTGGGGCGTGCCGCTGCCAGCCGAGGCGAAGTTCAGCGGCGCCTTCTGGCTGCCCGCGTAGGTGATGAATTCCTTCAGCGTGCGGGCCTTGACCGAGGGATGCACCTCCAGCACCAGCGGAAAGGCCGACAGCTGCACCACCGGCAGCAGGTCGTCCTGCGCGTTGAAGGGCATGGACTTGTAGAGCGCCGCATTGACGGCCATCGGCCCGCTGGCCGCGAGCAGCAGCGTCAGGCCATCGGCCGGGGCCTGCCGCGCCACGTAGGCGCTGCCCAGGTTGCCGCCCGCGCCGCCGCGGTTGTCGACGATGACGGTGGTGTTCAGGCGGCGCTGCAGCTGCGGCTGCAGCAGCCGGGCCATCAGGTCGGTGGGGCCGCCGGGCGGGTAGGGCACCACGATGCGCACGGGGCCCTTGGGGGCCTCCGCCTGGGCGAAGGCAAGAGAAGGGGCGAGCAGGCCGGCGGCCGCGCCCGCCAGCCATTGGCGGCGATCGATCATGGGGTTGTCTCCGGTTGTTGTGGGGAAGGGGGCGTGGCGTCAGCGCGGCCGGAAGCGCTCGCGGATCTGCGCCGCCGTGGCCAGCGGACGGCCCAGCGTGGCGGCGGCCTCGGCGGCCTGCGCCACCAGGGCGGTGTTGTCGGGCGCCAGGCGGCCGTCGCGCAGCCGCAGGTTGTTCTCGAAGCCCACCCGCGCATGGCCGCCGAAGGCCGCCGCGGCGGTGACGCAGGCCTGCTCGGTCGGGCCGAAGGCGCACACGGCCCAGGGCTCGGGGCCATCGCCGTGGGCGGCCAGGAAGGGCAGCAGGTCGCGCGGGTCGGAGGTCTGGCCTGCGCTGTAGCGGCCCAGCACGAAGAGCAGGAACCACGGCGCGTCGGGAATGGCGCCGGCCGCGCGCAGCGCCTGCCAGCGCGCCACGTCGGCCGCGTCGTAGAGGATCACCTGGACCATGGTGCCGCGCGCTGCCAGCTCGGCGAAGAAGGCGGCCAGGCCCGCCTCGCCTACGGCGGGCACGTCCACCTCGCGCAGGCCGATGGAGACGGCTTCGGGCTGCAGTTCGCGCACCATGGCGATCTGCTGCGGCGCCTGGTAGACGCGCGCCGCTTCGCTGGTCACCTGCAGCACCATCGCATCGCCCACGGCCTGGCGCACCACGCGCAGGGCTTCGCGGTAGCCCTCGACGTCCAGGCTGTGGCGGCCCTCGGCATCACGGATGTGCAGGTGGAGCATGGCGGCGCCGGCGTCCAGGCAGCGGCGGGCGGTATCGGCCAGGGCCTGGGGCGTGAGCGGCACGGCGGGATGGTCGCTGTGCTGCTTGTAGGCGCCGTTGGGCGCCACGGTGAGGATGAGGGGATCGGCGGTCACGTCGGGTTCCGGTCGGAGGAAGGGGCGCGGGCTGCACCCGGCAGCGGCGGCAGTTCGTCGGCCAGCAGGTGAAGGCCGGCGCGCAGCAGGCGGTCGTAGCGGGCCCGTTCGGCAGCGCGCTCGGCTTCGGGCCAGTCGCTGAAGCCGGCACCGGCCTTCATGCCCACCCGGCCGGCCTGCACCTGCCGCTGCAGCACCTGGGCGGGTTCGGCGTCGTTGCACAGGCTGGGGTAGATGGTGGTGGCGGCGGCGCAGTGCACGTCCAGACCGGCATGGTCGCGCTGCAGGATCGGCCCGGCCGCCAGGAAGCGGAAGCCGAAGCCGAAGCGCACCGCGGCATCGATGTCCTCGGCACTGGCCACGCCATCGTCCAGCAGCGCGAAGGCCTCGCGCGCCAGCGCATGCTGCAGCCGGTTGGCCAGGAAGCCCGGCCGGTCCTTGCGCACCAGCACGGGCACGCTGGCACAGCGGCGCATGGTCTGCACCAGGGCCTGGGCGGCGCCGGTGTCGCTGTCGGGGCCCATCACCACCTCCACCAGCGGCACCAGGTGCGCGGGCATGAAGAAGTGCAGGCCGAACATGCGCCCGCGCGTGGGCAGGCCCTCGGCGATGCGGCTGATGGGCAGGCCCGAGCTGTTGCTGGTCAGCAGGGCCGAGGGCGGCGCCAGCTCGACCAGCCGCGCGAAGAGCTGCTGCTTGGGCGCCAGCTGCTCGACGATGCATTCGACCACCAGGCCAACGTCGGCCCAGGCCACGTCCTCCAGCTGGTGGACGACGGTGACCGGTCCGGCATGAGCCATGCAGCCCGCGGCTTCGAGCTGGGCGCCGATGTAGGCCGGCAGGCGGGCCGCCTTGGCGGCATCGCGTTCCACCACGGTGACGGGCAGGCCGCCGCGGCTGAGCACCACGGCGACGTCGGCGCCCATGGTGCCGCCGCCGATCACGGCGGTGCCCGCGGGGCGGATGAGGGAAGGGGTCGTCATGGCGGCGCAGTCTAGGAAGATGGCACTGATCGGTCCAACGCTATTGGCCGATAGACTGATCGGCAACCATGATCAATCTGTCGCTGCGCGAACTGCAGGTCTTCATCGAACTGGCCGAGACGCTGAACTTCCGGCGCGCGGCGGCGCGGGTGCACCTGTCGCAGTCGGCCGTCTCGGGCGTGATCGGCCGGCTGGAGGAGACGCTGGGCGCGCGCCTGTTCGCCCGCAACACGCGCAGCGTGCAGCTCACCGATGCCGGGCAGGCGCTGCTGGCGCATGCGCGCATCCTGCGGGCCCAGGCCGAGACGGCCGCCAGCGCGGTGCGCGACGTGGTCGAGCTGCGCGAGGGCCGGGTGCGCATCGCGGCGCTGCCCTCGCTGGCGGCGACGGTGGTGCCGCCGGTGTTCGCGCGCTTCATGGCGGCGCACCCGGGCGTGCAGCTGGGCGTGGTCGATTCGCTGTCGGGCGCCTCCTTCGACCTGGTGCGCGCGGGCCAGGTCGACTTCGCCCTCACGGCCGAGAACCCGGCCTATGCCGACCTGGCCTACGAGACGCTGGCCAGCGATCCGCTGGTGCTGCTGCTGCCCGCGGACCATGCGCTGGCTGCGCGGCGCGGCCCGCTGCGCTGGGCCGAGGTGGCGGGCCTGCCGCACATCTCGATGCCCGCACCCACCAGCGTGCGGCAGTACGCCGAGGCGGCGCTGCTCTCATTGGGACAGCGCTTCGCGCCGCGTTTCGAGGTGGAGCACCTGGCCACCATCAATGCGATGGTGGCGGCCGGGCTGGGGGTGTCGGTGCTGCCCGCCCTGGCGGCGCAGGTGGCGCTGGGCGGGCCGGTGGTGCAGCGGCGGCTGACGGCGCCGGATGTGCAGCGGCCCATCGGCCAGGTGATGCGGCAGGAGCGGAGCCTGTCGACGGCGGCTTCTGCAGTGGCCGAAGCGTTGCGCGCCGAGCTGCTGCGCCAGCTGGGCCAGGCTGCTGCCGGCCCGCGCGCCCCGAAGCCGAAACGCGCGCCTCAGGCGCCGCGTGCGTAGGCGGCCAGCAGGGCCCGCACCTTTGCCTCGTCAAGCGGCCCGTCAGGGTGCCGCGCGCGAGTTGGGCGTCAGCGGCCTCGGTCGTGCGCAGCATCTCTGCCCGTGGCGGCTCTCCGGCGGCATGTCCCGGCGCTCGGCCTCTACGGGTCTGCGTCACTCATTCGACCGACGCAAAAAGTCGCTCAGTCCAGCCTGACGCCGGCACGCCGAATGACCGCGCCCCACTTGTCCCGTTCGGCAGCGGAGAAGCGTGCCATCTGGTCGGGCGTGCCAGGCATCGGCTCGACGCCCAGAGCCTGCAGGCGGGCGCGAACCTGCGTAGACCCCAGCGCGTTCTGCAAGGCATCGGCGAAGGCGGCCGTGGCCTCGGCCGGGGTACCGGTCGGCACGACCAGACCCTGCCACGCGTAGCCCTCGAAATCCTTGAGGCCCTGCTCGGCGAAGGTGGGCACCTCCGGCAACAGATCCAGGCGCCTGGCCGATGCGACGCCGATGATCTTCACCTTTTTGCCGGCAAGGAAGGGCAGCACGGTGGCGCTGTCGATCCACATGGCGGGGATCTGTCCTGCCAGCACGTCCTGCATGGCGGGCGCGGCGCCGCGGTAAGGCACGTGCTGCATCGCCAGGCTGGTCTGCTCGCGGAAGAGTTCGCCGACCAAGTGGTGCGGACTGCCAGGGCCGGCAGAGCCCCAGCTCACTGGATCCTTCTGCGCCTTGGTCCAGGCCGTGAACTGCTGCAGGTTGTCCGCCGGCACCTCACTGCCCACCACCAGGAACATGGGAAAGCGCACCAGCAGCCCGACCGGTTGGAACGCCTTCTGCGCGTCGTAGCTCAGCTTGCTGAAGAGAAAGGGGTTGGCGGCCAGCGTGGCGAAGTCAGCCGTGAAGAGGAGGTTGCCGAAGTCCTTCGACCGGGCCACGTAGTCGGCGGCGATGTTGGTGCCGGCGCCGGGCTTGTTGTTGATGACGATGGGGCGGTTGAGGGTGCGGCCCATGGCTTCGGCAATGGTGCGGGCCACCACGTCGGAGCCGCCTCCGGCGGCATAGCCCACCACCCATTCGACCGGCTTGCCCGTGCTCTGCGCCCAGGCCGGTGCACCAAGGACCGCCGCGGCGAGGCCGAGGAACTGCTTGCGATTGATCATGGTTTTGTCTCCGTTGTGTTGTCGTGAAAAAGGGGGCAGCACCACGGCATGGCCCGTCCGTGGCCGGCCATGGCCCCATGTGCCTGTCCGGCGCCCTTGAGGTCAGCGCGTGGAGGCGGATTCGCGGGCCCGCGCGAGCGCATCGCGCAGCACGTCGAGATCGCCGATGTGGTTGGCCAGCAGCAGCACCAGACGGGCGTTCAGCGCGTGGCTCTGGTCGAGCGGCAGGTCCTGGTGTGCGGCCAACAGTGCTTCGTAGAAGTCGTCGAAGCGGGCGATGTTCGGTTGCGTATTGAGCATGGCGGGTCTCCGGCCTCAGTCGCGCAGGCCAATGGCGAGGCGCAGTGCGGCGCGCACGGCCTCCAGCGATGGCTGACGCCAGCGCGCGCACACGTGCTGGTCGGGCCGCACGAGGTAGGCGGTGCCCGGCTGCGCATCGAGGCGGCGGGCGAGCACGCCCTGCGCGTCGATCAGCTCCTGCCCCAGGCAGCGCGCGGCCACCCCTGGCAGTTCGCGAACCCAATGCGGCGCCTCGCCGAAGACGAGCAGCGTGAAGTCCGGACCCAGGCTGCGCAGCAGCCAGGCCGGGTCGCCTTGGGGTGTCTGCAGGGGCGCATCGCACAGCGGCGCGCCGGGCACCATCGCACTGTCGAAGGCCTCGGCGTCGGGCGTGTTCAGCGGCGACGCCCGCAGCACGCAGGGCACGGACAGCCTTCCGCTGTTGACCAGCCGGCGGGCGAACTCGTGCGAGCGGGCGAGGGCCAGCACCTGGTCGCGGAAGAGCCGGCTGATCTCGCTCTTGGGCGTGATGAAGTCGGTGGCTCGGCTGGAGTGGAGGATGTTCTCGTCCGCCGCCGCCTCGCGCTCGCTGCCATAGGTGTCGATGAGCGTGGCGCTCGCCTGGCCGCGCATCACGTGGTCGAGCTTCCAGCCGAGGTTGTCCGCATCCTGCACGCCGCTGTTGGCGCCCCGCGCACCGAAGGGCGAGACGCCGTGGGCGCTGTCTCCGGCGAAGACGACCCGCCCATGCACGAAGCGCTCCATCCGCTGGCAGGCGAAGGTGTAGACGCTGGCCCATTCGAGGCTGAACTCGGCGTCGGGACCGAGCAGTGCACGCACGCGCGCGATGACCTTCTCGGGCTGGCGCTCCGCCTGCGGGTCGGCATCCCAGCCGAGCTGGAAGTCGATGCGCCAGACGTTGTCGGGCTCGCGGTGCAGCAGCACGCTCTGGTTGGGATGGAAGGGCGGGTCGAACCAGAACCAGCGCTCGGTCGGAAAGTCGGCCGTCATGCGCACATCGGCGATCAGGAAGCGATCGCGGAACACGCGGCCCTGGCTCTCCAGGCCCATCAGCTGCCGCGTCGGCGAGCGCGAGCCGTCGCAGGCGACGACCCAGTCTGCCTCGATGCGGTAGGGGCCGTCGGGCGTGTCCAGGGTCAAGGTGGCGCCATCCGGGCGGGGTGCGATGCCAGCGAGCGTGTTCTTCCAGCGGATCTCCAGCCCGGGCAGCTGCAGCGCGCGCTCCACCAGGTAGGCCTCGCAGTAGTACTGCTGCAGGTTGATGAAGGCGGGGCGCTCGTGGCCGTCCTCCGGCAGCAGGTTGAACTGGTAGAGCTGCTGGTCGCGCAGGAACACCTTGCCCAGGTTCCAGGACACGCCCTTGGCCACCATGGCGTCGCCGACGCCCAGCCGGTCCCAGATCTCCAGCGTGCGCTTGGCAAAGCACAGCGCACGCGAGCCCGTGGACAGCCGGTCGTCGTTGTCCACCACCAGCACGGGCTGGCCGCGCTGGGCCAGGTCGATGGCCAGCGTCAGCCCCACGGGGCCGGCGCCCACGATGACGACCGGGTGGCGCACGGGCGAGGGCGCCTCCTGGTCCGGCGAGCGCCGGTAGTCGAACTGGATGGCCTGCACCTGCTCGCCGGTGCCGCGAAAGCGATGGGGCGGGATGTCGGATGGCTTCATGGCCGATGTCTCCTGTCGTTCTTGTCTTCGCGGCGCGGCGATCGGGCGTGCACGTCGCCAGCCGGGGTGGGCGCAATGCACGCCCGTCGCGCTCTGTTCAGCCTTCGAGCGCCTCCCACATCTGACGGTCACGTTCTGCGGTCCAGATGCGCGGATCGGCATGCTGCGTGGCTTCGTCGTAGGCCCGTGTCACGTCGAAGGGCATGCAGTGGTTGAAGATGACCCAATGCCCGTACTTGGGCTGCAGCGTGGAGAAGCTGTGCTCGTAGGTGGCGCGCAGGTCCTTGCCGGCGGCGACGCCCTCCTGCACGCTGGCCCACAGGTCGCGGATGAAGTCGCGCGTGGACGCGAGGCCGGCCTGGACCCGCGCCTCTCCGAGCAGGGCCGGGCCGCGGCCCGGCACCAGCGCCTGCGGTTGAAGGGCGGCGATGTTGTCCAGCGTGGCCGGCCAGTCGCGGAAGTAGGCGTCGCCGGCATAGGGGGTGGCGTCGAACTCCACCAGGTCACCAGAAAGAAGCGTCTTCTCGCCGGGCAGCCAGACCACGGTGTCCCCTTTGGTGTGGCCGCGGCCCAGCTGCAGCAGCTGCACCTCGAGCTTGCCGAGCCACAGGCTCATGCGGCCGGTGAAGGTGATCGTGGGCCAGGTCATGCCCGCGGGCACCGATTCGACGTCGCGGAACAGGCGCGGGAAACGCCCGATCTCGCTGGCCTTGTCGGCCTCGCCGCGTTCGACGATCAGGTCGCGCGTGTCCTGGCTGGCGATCACCTGCTGCGCGCCGTAGGCCGAGGCGCCAAGGACGCGCACGGCGTGGTAATGCGTGAGCACCACATAGCGGATGGGCTTGTCGGTGACTTCGCGGATGCGGCGGATCACGTCCTGCGCCATCGCGGGCGTGGCCTGGGTGTCGGCCACCAGCACGGCGTCGTCGCCAATGATCACGCCGGTGTTGGGGTCGCCCTCGGCGGTGTAGGCCCAGGCGTGCTCCGAGAGCTGGGTGAAGCTGACCTTCTTTTCTTCGAGGTCGGCGGCGGATGCGAAGGTCTTGCTCATGGCTGTCTCCTTGAAAGGACTTTGAATTCGCAAAGGGCGAACGCATTTGTTGGAAAAGAATGTACGGTCGTCGTGTGCGTATGTCAAACTCGTTTGTTCCATGAGAACGAAGAAGCCGGCGGCTCCCGCCTCTGAAGAACAGCCCGACGCCAAGCTCCAGCGCGCGGTTCAGTCCGTCGAAGTTGGCGGGCGGCTGCTGCTGGCGCTTGCCGAGGGCGAAGGCGCCATGAACCTCAAAGACCTGGCCGCCTTGGCCGGACTCACGCCATCGCGTGCGCATCCGTACCTCGTCAGCTACGGACGACTGGGCCTCGTCGAGCAGGATGCAAGCGGGCGGTACGACCTGGGGCCGGCGGCCCTGAAGATCGGGCTGGCATGCCTTCAGCGGCTGGATCCGCTCAAGGCCGCGGAGCCGGCGGTCCTGCAGCTCGCGGCGCAGACGGGCCATGCTGTTGCGCTTTCGGTGTGGGGCAATTTCGGCCCGACTGTCGTTCGGCTCATCGAGGCCCGGCAGCCCCTGCATGTGGCGCTGCGGGTGGGCAGCGTGCTGTCCCTGTTCGACACTGCGACCGGGCGTGCATTCGCCTCAGCGATGCCGGACGACACGCTGCGGCAGGCCATTGCGGGCCCGTTGGGCAGGATGGATGCCACGGGGTTCGACGGACGGGAAGCGGCTCTGACGCGCATCCGCGAAGAGATGCGGCAACGTGGGGTGGTGCGTGCGGTGGGCAGCCCCATTCCCGGGGTGAATGCCTTTTCGGCCCCCGTGTTCGACATGCACGGCCAGCCGGTGCTCGCGATCACAGTGACGGATCACCAGGACCGCCTGTCCAGCGCTTGGGAAGACAGCGCGGCGCGCGCGGTGGCAGAGGTGGCGAGACAGCTGACGCGGCGGTTGTCGGGTCAGCTTTCCACTTGAAGCCGCGGCGGTGCCGGATGCCATGCGCAGCCGAGCTGCTGCGCCAGCTGGGCCAGGCTGCTGCTGGCCCGGGAAGCCGAAACGCGCCTCAGGCGCCGCGTGCGTAGGCGGCCAGCAGGGCCAGCACCTTTTCCTCGCCGCGCGGCGTGGCGGCCATCTGCGTCGGTGTCATGCCGCCCAGCAGCGGATGCGCCCGCTGGAGCCAGTCGATGGCGTCGCTGCCCAGCACGCTTTGGGCGCGCAGGTGCACAGCGTCCATCGGCGGGCGCGGCTGCGACTTGGGTGCCGTCACGAAGGGGGCGGGCTTGATGACCGAGTGCCGCGCGGGCTGTTCGACGGGCGGGGGTGCCGGCCGGGTTCGCGCCTGCAGGGCGTCGATGCCATCCTGCAGACCGAAACCGGCGGCGCCCAACTGCTGGGCGAAGTGGTCGACCAGGGCCTTGAGTTCGTCGACCCGCAATTGCCGCTGCTGGCGTTCGAGGTCGCGGCGCTCCTGGGTGAGGCGCGCGATTTCGGCTTCCAGTGCTTCGACGCTCGAGGCACGTGCTGTCATGGAGGAGTACGGGCGCCTCGGGGGCGCCTTGTTGTGAGGAGAAGCTGGCGAGTCTAAATGCCAGGCGACCGGCGTCGGCCCTGGCACTTGGCGACAGGGTGTGTCTCCCGGCGGCCTACAGGGTGCCACTGGGGCTGCCGACATGGGCGTGGCTGGACGCGCTTAACAGTGCCTTCATGGCTGCAAAAGGGCCCGTCCCGATTTCCGCAGCCATGCCTCAGGAGGTCGCCATGCACTTCGGCATTCCCACCCATTGCACCGCATTGCTGCGCGAGCGGGGCTCGCCGGTCCGATGGCGCAACGGTGTGCTGGCCGTTCTAGCCCTGGGCGTGAGCGCGGTGGCCTTGGCGCAGGCGCCAACGGTGCAATCGCCTCAGGCCGCCGCTGGCGACGCGGTTCGCATCCCGTTGTTCACGGCCGACCCGCGGCCCTCGCCCATGGGGACGCCAACGTCGGATCGGCCCGTGCGCCCAACACAGGAGGCACCGTTGTCCATGCGTGTCTCCGTGCAGACCGGCGCAAGCGCACCGCTGCGTCCTTCCCCCATCCGTCGTCCGGGCGTGGAAATGGCGGCGGTCCGCTGAGCGGCGCCGGTCGGCTCACTCCCAGCCACCGCCCAGCGCCATGAAGACGGCGACCTGCTCCTGCGCCACGCGCGTCTGCGCGGCGGCCAGGCTGGCCTCGGCACTGGCCAGCGAGCGCTGGGCGTCCAGCGTGTCCAGGTAGGCGCTGCGCCCGCCCACGTACAGGCGCTGTGCCTGACTGGCGACCTGCGCGCTGTCGTCGCGCGCCCGCTGGAGCGCCTCTACGCCGACCAGCTCCTGCCGGTAGGTGGAGAGGGCGGTCTCGGTTTCGCGCAGCGCTTGCAGCACGGTGCCGTCGAAGCTCGCCAGCGCCATCCGGGCCGAGGCCTTGGCCCCGGCGATGCGGGCGCGCGCGGCGCCGGTGTGGGGCAGGCTCCAGCGGATCAGCGGGCCGATGTTCCAGGCGAAGGTGTCCCGGCCCAGGAAGTCGTTGGCCGGACCGGACGAGCTGGCCGACAGGCCCAGCGACACCTTGGGATAGAGCTGGGCCGTGGCCACGCCGATGCGGGCCGTGGCGGCGGCCAGCTGCCGTTCGCTGCGCCGGATGTCGGGCCGGCGGCGCAGCAAGGCCGCGCCGTCGCCCACCGGCAGCGCGCCGGCCACCTGGGGCACGGTGGCGCATTGCTGCACCTCGGCCGGCAGCGCACCGGGCGTGCGGCCCAGCCAGGCGGCCAGCTGGTAGAGCGCGGCCTGGCGCTGCGCGCGCAGCGCAGGCGGGGCGGCCTGCAGCTGGGCCAGCAGCGCGCGCGAGCGGGCGAGGTCGGTGGCGCCCGCACGACCGGCGTCGTGCAGCCGCTGCACCACGGCCAGCTGTTCCTTCTGCAGGGCGACGGAGTGCTCGGCCACCTTCAGCTGCTGGCCGGTGGCGCAGGCGGTCGCATAGGCGCGCGCGGTACCGGCCGCGGCATTGACGCGGGCCAGGTCCACCGCGGCTGCGGCGGCCGCGGTGTCGGCGTGCGCCGCCTCGGCCGCGCGGCGCAGCTCGCCGACCACGTCGACCTGGTACGACAGGCCCGCGCCCAGGCTGTAGGCGAACTGGTCGGGCGGGCTGACACCGGGCGCCAGCTCCGACAGGCCCGAGACATGGCCGAAGGCCGGACCGCCGGACACCGACAGCTGCGGCTGCTCCTCGGCGCGCACCTGCGCCAGGGTGGCCTGCTGGCGTTCCAGGTTGGCGGCGGCCACGCGCAGGTCGGTGTTGTGCGCGAGCGCTTCCTGCACCAGCGTGTCGAGCGTCGGATCGCGGAACAGGTGCCACCAGCGTGCCGGCAACGGCTCGGCCGTGGCGGCGGCCTGGGCGCCCGGGGCCTGTGCTTCGCGGAAAGGCTGGGCCGCAGCTGGGTTTTGCACCGCGGCCTGTGGCGGCACCTGGTAGTCGGGGCCCACGGCCAAGCTGCCGCAGCCGGCCAGCAGCAGCGCACCCAGCAGGGCGGGTGCGCGTCGGCCGAAGGCGGCGGCCGTACGGTCGGGGCGCCGGGTCATGCCCGGCCCCCTTGGGCGCGATCGCCGTGGCCCGTCGTGGCCGGCCCGGCATGGCCCTGGTCCTGCGGGGCGGCCAGGGCGGCCCCGGCGTCGGCCGCAGGGGCGTGTTCGCGCGCGGGGGACGCCGTGCCGTGCGCCGCCGCGGCATCGCCCTGCGCCACCACCTCGACCAGCACGGTCTGGCCCGCCACCAGGCCCGTGGCGTCCGGCTGCGCGTCCAGCTGCACCCGCACCGGCACGCGCTGCGCCAGCCGCACCCAGTTGAAGGTGGGGTTGACGCTGGGCAGCAGGTTGGCGCCGGTGGAGCGGTCGCGGTCGGCGATGCCGGCGGCAATGCTCTGCACCCGGCCGGCCAGCGGCACGCGGCTGCCCATGGGCGTCACGCGCACCGCGTCGCCGGGGTGGATGCGGGCCAGCTTGGTCTCCTCGAAATAGCCTTCGACGTAGAAGGAGCCGCGGTCCACCACGGCCATGGCGCCGCGGCCGGCGGCGGCATAGGCACCGGTGCGCAGCTCCAGGTTGGTGACCCAGCCATCGACCGGCGCCCGCACCGTGGCGCGCTGCAGGTTGAGCTCGGCCGTGTGCAGCTCGACCTCGGCGCGTGCCAGGGTGGCGGCCGCAGCGTCCACCCGGGCGCGGGACTGCTCGCGCAGCTCGCGCGGCACCAGGTCGGACAGGCTGGCGTTGCGGGCGTCCTCGCGGCGGGCCTGCGCCAGGCTCACCTGCGCCGACTGCACGCCCACGCGCGCCTGCTGCACGGCGAGGGCAAAGCGCGCCGGGTCGATCTCGAACAGCACCTCGCCCGCCTTGACGGCCTGGTTGTCCTGCACGCGCACGGCACTCACCAGGCCCGACACGTCGGGCGCCACCTGCACGACGTTGGCGCGCACGCGGCCGTCGCGCGTCCAGGGCGCGAGTTCGTAGTGGTCCCACAGGCGCAGGCCAGCCCAGACGGCCAGGGCCACCATGCCCAGGGTCAGCAGCACCCGGGCGGACTGGGCCGCCAGCGCGCGGCTCCGTGTCGTCGTTGTCGTTGCAGTCGTTGTCATGAGAGGAATCCTTGGGCGGCCGTCAGTCGGCTCAGCAGGAAGAGGATCAGCACATAGAGCGCGGTGTCGAACAGGGCGGCATGCCAGACCCAGCGGTAGACGCCCAGGGCGCCGAGCAGGCGGCGCGCGCCCCAGCACAGGCCCCAGGCCACCACGGCCAGCACCAGCAGCCAGGGGACGTAGACGCCATAGAACGTGGCTTCGCCGGTCATGCGTGGGCCTCCTGGAGGGTTGAAGGCGCGGCCGGCCAGGGCCGCGTGGGATAGAGGTTGCGGCGCAGGCCGACGAGGGCGGCCAGCAGCTCGCGGCGCCCGTCGGTGGCATCGGCTGCCAGGTCTGGAGCGGGGGGCGGCGTGCCGGAACGCAGCAGCGCCTGCAGGCCTTCGTCGATGCGCCGGGCCAGGGCCGGGCGGTCCTGCGCGGCCTGGCCGGTGGTCAGGCCGGCGGGATGCTCGCGGAACAGCCGCGCCACCTGCGCCAGGATGTCCGGCCCCAGCCGGCCCGGCAGCAGCGCGGCATGGCGGCGCAGGGCATGCAGGTCGGTGCCGATTCGCAGGTCCACCAGCGCGTCGTCGGCATTCACGCCGTCCACCGTGCCGCCGGCCTGCGCGATGCGCGGCGCCAGCAGGCCGATGCGGTCGAGCACGCGTGCTGCATGCAGGCGGGCCTGCGCGTCGTCGGCCTGTCGCGGCAGGCGGCCCAGTTCGCGCCAGGTCATGCGCTGGATGCGGCGTGCGCCCCAGTCGGCGCTCACCGAACGCACCAGCGCCGTCACCACGGCCGCCGCGGCCACGCCCAGCACCTGGCCGATCATGGCGTTGACGAAGCTGGCGAAGTCGGCCTGGCCGGTGTCGTGCAGCGAGAGCGTTCCGATCACGCCCGACAGCAGCAGCGCCATCGCCTTCATGAAGGTGGCCGGCCGGCCCAGGTAGACGCCCAGCACCAGGAAGGCCGGGGCGCACACCAGGGCCAGCGTGGGCAGGTCCACCACCAGGGGCATCAGCACCAGCACGTACAGGGCCGCCAGCGGCAGCGACAGCAGCAGCACCTTCAGGAAGGCGTAGATCGAGGGCGCCGGGTCGTCCATGCCCGCGAAGAAGGAGCAGAAGACGGCCGCCATCATGGCCATCGCGGAGCCGCCGGGCCAGCCGGTGAAGATCCAGAAGGCGGAGCACAGGCAGATGGCCAGCGCCGCCGCCAGCGCGGACCAGGCGGCCATGCCCACGTCGCGGTGCAGCACGTCGCGCGCCGCCGGTGCGGCGCGGCCGGTGGTCGCAGGCAGCGGCACCGGGCGGCCGGCCAGGCCGGCGTCGATCTGCTGGCGCAACTGCACGCAGGCGGCCCAGGCGTCGATCAGGGCTTCCAGCCGCACGGCCAGGCCGGTGCGCAGGGCCAGCGTCCAGGCATCGGCCTGGGGCGTGGTGTCGCCCAGGCTCCGGGCGGTGGTGTGGAGTTCGGCCAAGGCGGTGTCGGACAGGGGCGTGGGCGCGCTGCCGGGCGCGGTGCGGCCGCTGTCGGCCAGGCGGGCGAGCACCTCGCCCACGGTGCGTTCCACATCGGCAGGCAGCCGGCCGTCGGCGTCGCGCAGGGCCTGCAGCCGGTCGTCCACGGCCGAGGCGAAGGGCGTGAGCGCCGCCACCTCGTGCTGCAGGGCCCGCACGGCGGACGCCGTCCACTTGAGGTGGCTGGTGTCGAAGGGCACATGCGTGGCCATCACGCGCAGTTGCGAGATGTCGCCGGCCAGCTTGCGGCGCGCGGCCTGCCGGCCGGCGGCGGCATTCGGCGCGGCCTGCACCATGCCGCGCAGCCAGGCGCCCGCATCGGCCAGCGTGCGGTCCATCAGCCCGACCAGCGTGGGCGCCATGCTCACCGGCCACACCAGGCTGTGCACCAGCGTGCCGCAGACGATGCCGATGGCGATCTCCTGCACCCGGGCCGAGGCCGTGTCGAACACGCCCAGCGGCGCGCCCACCGACGGAAAGCCGATCAGCGCCGCCGAATAGCCAGCCAGCATGAAGAGATAGGAGCGCGGCGTGCGGTCGAGCAGCGAGACGAACAGACACAGCGCCACCCACAGGGCCAGCGCCAGCGTGAGCAGCTCGGGCGCATCGACCAGGGCCGGCACCAGCAGCAGCGTGGCTGCGCAGCCCAGCAGCGTGCCGAGCAGGCGGAACACCGCCTTGGAGCGCACCGCGCCGGCCAGCGGATTGGCCACGATGTAGGTGGTCATCAGCGCCCAGAAGGGCCGGGGCAGGCCGGCCCAACTGGCCACGGTCATGGCCAGCATGGCCGCGGCGAAGCATTTCGCGGAAAAAAGCAGCTCGGCCGCGCTGAAGCGCGGCAATTGGCGGGGCAGGCGCATGTCAGGACTCTGAGGCGGCACCGCCGCGGTCGGCCTTGCCCAGGCGGGTCCAGAGCGTGCCGAACACGCGCAGGCAGGCGCGCACGTCCTCGGCGGGGATGTCCTGGAACAGCTCGGTGCGCAGGGCGTTGAGCGCTTCCTCGATGCGGGCCTGGATGGCGGCGCCCGCCTCGGTCAGGTGCAGCGTCCGGGCGCGGCGGTCGGTCGGGTCCTCGCGGCGCTCCACCAGGCCGGCGCCCACCAGCTGGTCGAGCGTGCGGATCAGCGTCGGGCCTTCGATGCCCAGCAGGTCGGCGACGACGCCCTGCCGGGTGCCGTCGCCCTGCCGGCCGATGGTCACCAGCGCCCAGCCGGCCGCCTGCGAGATGCCCAGGTGCGCCACCGCCCGGTCGGCTGCGGCGCGGTAGGCGCGCTGCAGCAGGCTGAGCGTGAAGGTGAGGTTGCGCAGCTCGGCGGGATCGGCGGCGGAAGCGGGGAGGGCGGCATCGGACATGCCCTCCAATATAGTTAGCTAGCTATCTATTTGCCGAAGAACAAGGGTTTACCCTTGATCATGAGGCGGTTTTCGCGCCGGGCTGGGCCGGCTTCGCGCAGGTCGGCATGGGGTGCCCTTCACTTCACCGCTGCTGCCCCCACTTGCGCACCGTCAGACGCTCCAGGGTGGCGAAGCCCAGCCCTTCCACCAGCAGCCCGATGATCACCACCAGCGCCAGGCCGGCGAACACGCGGTCGGTGTAGAGCTCGTTGCGGTTCTGGAAGATGTACCAGCCAAGCCCGCCCTTGCCCGAGCTGGCGCCGAACACCAGCTCCGCCGCGATCAGCGTGCGCCAGGCGAAGGCCCAGCCGATCTTCAGGCCCGAGAGGATCGCCGGCAACGCCGCCGGCACCAGGATCTGCAGCACATAGCGCAGGCCCCGCAGGCCGTAGTTGCGGCCCGCCATGCGCAGCGTCTCGGGCACGGCCTGGAAGCCGGCATAGGTGTTGAGCGCCAGCGGCCACAGCACCGAATGCACCAGCACGAAGATCAGGCTGCCCTGGCCCAGGCCGAACCACAGCAGCGCCAGCGGCAGCAGGGCGATGGCCGGCAGCGGGTTGAACATCGAGGTGAGCGTGCCCAGCAGGTCGCGGCCCAGCTGGGTGGAGACGGCCAGTGAGGTGAGCAGGAAGGCCAGGCCCACGCCCAGCGCGTAGCCCTGCACCAGCACGCCCAGCGAGATGGCGGTCTTGGCGATCAGTTCGCCGCTGGCCAGTCCCTCGACCAGCGCACGTGCCGTGGCGCTGGCCGTGGGCAGCAGCAGGTCGTTGTCCTGCCAGCGTGCCAGCAGCTCCCACAGCAGGGCCAGCGCCAGCAGGATCAGGCCCTTGCGCAGCCAGGCCTGACGCCACAGCCGGGTGGTCCAGGGCAGGGGCCGCTCGACGGCGCTGGCGGTGAAGGGTTCGAGTGCGTGTTCGTACTCGGGCCGCACGGGCGGCAGCGGGGGAAGGATGGCGCTCATTGCGGAGGGTCTCCGTCGGCGCCGTGCGGCGGCGCGTCGAACAGCAGGTGGTGGATGCGCTGCGCCGTGGCCTGGAACTCGGGGCTGCCCTGGCTGGCCAGGTCGAAGCCGTGGCTGTTGATCTCGGCCCGCATGCGGCCGGGGTGCGGCGACAGCAGCGCGATGCGGCTGCCCACCACCAGCGCCTCCTCGATGGAGTGCGTGACGAAGAGCAGGGTGAAGCGCAGCTCTTCCCACAGGGCCAGCAGTTCTTCCTGCATGCGGCGGCGCGTGAGCGCGTCCAGGGCAGCGAAGGGCTCGTCCATCAGCAGCACGCGCGGCTGCATGGCCAGGGCGCGGGCGATGGCCACCCGCTGCTTCATGCCGCCCGACAGCTGGTGCGGATGCACATCGGCGAAGCGGGCCAGGCCCACGCGGTCCAGCCAGTGCAGGGCGCGCTCCTCGGCCTCGCGGCGGCCCAGCGTGCGCGAGGCCAGCAGCGGGAACATCACGTTCTGCTTGACCGTCTTCCACGGCGGCAGCTGGTCGAATTCCTGGAACACGACGATGCGGTCCGGGCCGGGGCCCTGGATGCGTCGGCCGTCCAGGTGGATCTCGCCCTCGGCGGGCGGGATAAAACCGGCGATGGCCTTGAGCAGCGTGCTCTTGCCGCAGCCCGAGGGTCCCAGCAGCACGAAGCGCTCGGCCTGGTGCACGTCGAAGCTGACCCGGTGCGTGGCGCGCACCACATGCTCGGGCGTGCGGTACTCCAGGCTCACGCCCTGCACCTGGAGCAGGGCGGTGGCGGCGACGTCCGCGTGGACCGCGGGTGGTTCGGGCCGGCGTCGGGGCACGGGTGGGGCGGCAGCGGCCGGCGAAGGCGCGGCACGCAGGGTGGCTGTGGCAGCGGCGGTCATGGCAGAGGGGATGAGGGAAGGAGGGGGAACGGGGCGGTCGGGCAGGCGGAGGGCAGTGCTGGCGGCATCAACTGCCCGGCCGGCTCCAGGCTTCCTCGAAGAAGAAGTCCTTCCACGAGGCCGCCTGGTTGCGCAGCACGCCCAGCTTGAACAGCTCGTCGGCATAGACCTGGCTGCGCTGAGGCGAGACAGTGAAGTCGTTCTCCGGGTCCTGCACGATGCGGCGCACCAGGGCCGGGTCGAGCCGCGAGTTCTGCACGCGGATGAAGATGTCGGCCGCGGCGGCCTTGTCGGCCTTCACGATCTGCTCGGCCTCCACCAGCGCGTTGTAGAAGGCCTTGTAGACCAGGCGGTTCTCGTCGCGGTACTTCTGCGTGGTGTAGAGCACGTTGAAGGTGGCGGGCCCGCCCAGGATGTCGTAGCTGCTGATCACCTTGTGCACCGCCGGGTTGGCGGCCAGGGCCTGGTAGTAGAAGGGCGCGCTGGAGAAATGGGTGTTGATCTCCGAGCCGCCCTTGATGAGCGCCGCCGTCGCATCCGGATGCGGCAGGCTGACGGAGATGTCGTCCAGCCGCTTGAAGTTCTCGCGGCCAAAGAGGCGGGCGGCCTCGATCTGCAGCACGCGCGACTGGAAGCCCACGCCCGCCGCCGGCACCGCGATGCGGTCCTTGGGGCCGAGGTCCTTCAGCGTGCGCACCTGCGGGTTGTTGCTCAGCAGGTAGTTGGGCAACGCGCCGAGGGCGGCCACGGCCTTCACGTTCTGGCGACCGCGGGTGCGGTCCCACATCGTGAGCATGGGCGGCACGCCGGCCGAGACGATGTCCAGCGAGCCGGCCAGCAGCGCCTCGTTCATGGCCGTGGCGCCGGAGATCGACGACCACTCCACCTCGACCACCGGCACACCCAGTGCCTTGGCGTGCTTTTCGATCAGCTTGCGGTCGCGCACCACGTCCAGCAGCAGATAGCCGATGCCGAACTGCTGCGCGATGCGGATGCGGCCTTCGGCGCGGGCCGCCACGCCGCCCAGGCCCAGCGCCGCAGCGGCGCCGGCCTTGAGGAGGTCGCGTCGTTGGAGCACGGCCATGTCAGTTCGACTGGGCGTTGAGCACGTCGTCGAAGAAGTAGTCCTTCACCGACTGCGGCTGGTTCTTGATGGCGCCCACGCGGTGCATGAACTGACCCAGCGCCAGCGTGTTCTGCGGCTCGGTCTTGAACTGCACCTCGGGGTTCCTGATGATCTTCAGCAGCAGCGCGCGGTCGGTCTTGGCGCCACTGACCTTGAGGTAGATGTCGGCCGCCTGCTCGGGTTGGCGGCGGATGAACTGGGCCGCCTCGTCCAGCGCGGCGACGAAGGCCTTGTAGGTCTTGGGGTTCTCGCTTCTGAACTTCTCGGTGGCATAGAGCACCGTGGCCGACGACGGGCCGCCGAGCACGTCATAGGAATTGAGCACGATGCGGGCATTGGGGTTGCCGGCCAGCTCCTGCTCCTGAAAGGGCGGGTTGCCGAAGTGGCCCGTGATCTCGGTGCCGCCCTTGATGATGGCCGCGGCGGCATCCGGATGCGGCAGCGCGACGCTGATCCTGTCGAGCCGCGCAAAGTCCTTGTCGCCCCACAGCTTGGCCGAGGCCAGCTGCAGCACACGTGATTGCACCGACACGCCGACGGCCGGCAGCGCGATGCGGTCCTTGTCGGTGAAGTCGGCAATGGACTTCACGTTCGGATTGTTGGTGACCAGGTAATAGGGGAAGTTGCCCAGCGAGGCCACGCCCTTGACGTTCTGGCGCCCCTTCGTGCGATCCCACAGCGTGAAGAGCGGGCCGACGCCGGCGTCGGCAATGTCGATGCTGCCCGACAGCAGCGCGTCGTTGACGGCCGAGCCGCCCGACAGCTGCAGGAACTCGACCTTGGCGTCGATGCCGGCGGCCTTGGCGTGCTTCTCGATGAGCTTCTGCTCCTGCGCCACGTTCAGCAGCAGGTAGACGATGCCGAACTGCTGGGCGATGCGGATCTGGCCTTCGGCATGGGCGGCCAGCGAGGCGGTGGCCAGGCCGCCGGCGGTGAGCAGGGCGGCCAGGCGGCGGGTGATGGGTTTCATGGGCTTCCTCTCCGGGATGTGGCGGGCGCGGGACTTCTGCGGATGACGGACCTGTGGCCGTCTTCCCATCCTGTCGCCCGAGGGAGGCGGCCGCTGGGCCGCCGGGGGGTGATCAGAAGGGCCGGTCGCCCTCGATGGTGGTGCGGAACAGCTTGCGCGGCAGGTGGTCGGGCGTGCCGGCCGCCAGGTGCGTGACCGAGCGGTTGTCCCAGAACACCATGTCGTGCGGCTGCCATCGATGGCGGTACTGCAGCGCGGGCTGCGTGCTGTGCGCGAACAGCTCGGCCAGCAGGGCCTGGCTCTCGTCCTCGGGCAGGCCCACGATGCGGGTCGTGAAGTGCTCGCTGACGAAGAGCGCCTTGCGGCCCGTCTCGGGATGGGTGCGCACCACCGGATGCACCACGGGCTTGACCTCTTCCAGCTGCGCGGCCGTGAGGGCCGGGCGCCAGGGGCTGCGGGCGCGCAGTTCCTCGTACTTGGCCAGGTAGCTGTGCTCGGCCTGCGACGTGGAGACGCGGTCCTTCAGCGCCTCTGGCAGCGTCTCCCACGCGGCATGCTGGTCGGCGAAGAGCGTGTCGCCGCCTTCGGCCGGCAGTACCTGGGCATGCAGCAGTGAACCCAGGCTGGGCTTTTCCTTGTACGACAGGTCCGAATGCCAGAAGTGGCCCGCGTCGCCCAGGCCGATGGGCTCGCCCTTCTCCTTGATGTTGGAAACGATCAGCACCTCGGGATGGCCGGCGAGCTGGAACTTCTTCTGCACATGGATCTGCAGCGGCCCGAAGCGGCGGCTGAAGGCCACCTGCTGGGCCGGCGTGATGCGCTGGTCGCGGAAGACGAGCACGGGGTGCGCCAGGTGCGCGCGGCGGATGCGGTCGAAGTCGTCGGCGAGCAGCGGCCGGCCGAGGTCCAGGCCCACCACCTCGGCGGCAAAGCTGCCGGGCAGCGGGCGGATGTCGAAGTCCTGCAGCAGGGAATGGGCGTCGTCGAGAAGGGCGTGGGCGGTCATGGCGGGGCTGTCGGTGTCGGTGCCACCGGCGTGGTGGCGATGGACAGGACTCTAGGGACGCGCCTTCGAAGCAGGAACGACAGAGTTCTCGCTTGCTAACAAGGGAATCGTCTAAGGCGGAAAACGACTGTGCTTATGCGGCCAGCGAGCAAGGCCGTCGATGAGTGGAGCCGGCTCTTCGGCGCCACGCCGCCTTGCTCGCTTTGCGAATAAGGACCTGCGAACTGCGCGTTTCCCAAGCAGGTCTGGCGGCCCAAGAATCCGCATCCCTTTCCTGCTGCGAGCGCCTGTTCCGACATGACTTCCCTGCTTCCACTTTCCCGCCGTCGCCTGCTCCAGGTGGGCACTGCCGCTGCGGGCGGCGTGGCCCTCGCGGGCGCACCCGCCTTCGCCCAGCCCGCAACGCGCGCGCTGCGCATCGGCAACCAGAAGGGCATCCTCAGCCTGCTCAAGGCCCGTGGCACGCTGGAGCAGCGGCTGGCGCCGCTGGGCGTCAAGGTGAGCTGGACCGAGTTCACGGCCGGCCCGGTGCAGCTGGAAGCGCTCAACGTGGGCTCCATCGACTTCGGCGATGTGGGCGAGGCCCCTCCCATCTTTGCCCAGGCCGCCGGCGCACCGCTGGCCTATGTGGCGGCCACGGTGCCGCGGCCCGCGTCCGAGGCCGTGCTGGTGCCCAAGGATTCGCCCATCCGCAGCGTGGCCGACCTCAAGGGCAAACGCGTGGCCTACAACAAGGGCAGCAACGTCCACTACTTCCTGGTCAAGCTGCTCGAAAAGAACGGCCTGGCCTATGGCGACGTGCAGTCGGTCTTCCTGCCGCCGGCCGATGCGCGCGCGGCCTTCGAGAAGGGCTCCATCGACGCCTGGGTGATCTGGGACCCCTTCCTCGCTTCCGCCGAGAAGACGCTGGGCGGGCGCATCCTGGCCGACGCCACGGGCGTGGTGGGCAACCGCGCCTACTACTTCTCGTCGCTGCCCTATGCCGAGAAGAACCGCGACGTCACCCAGGTGCTGATCGAGGAGATCTCCCGCATCGACGCCTGGGGCGCCGCCAACCGCGATGCCTTCTCGGGCGAGCTGGCGGCCATCTGGGGCCTGCCCAAGCCGGTGGTGGACACCACCTTCGCGCGGGTGCAGTTCGGCACCGGGCCCATCACCCGCGCCATCCTGGCCGAGCAGCAGCAGATCGCCGACACGTTCTACGCGCTCAAGCTCATTCCGAAGCCGATCAAGGTGCTGGAGGCCGCGGCCTCGGGCCTGGCCTGAGCGGCGCCGGTTTCGTGCATCGCCTGCGATGAGCACACCTGCCCTTCATCTCCCTCTGCCGGCCCGGCCGGTGGCCGAGCCTTCGGCATGGCGCCAGCGGCTGAAGGCCGCGGCGCTTCGCCTGGCCGGCTGGCCCTTTCCGCTCGCGGTGCTGCTGCTCTGGTGGGTGGCGGCCGAGCGGGCCTGGGTGGCGCCGCAGGTGCTGCCGGCCCCGGCCGCGGTCTGGGCCACGCTGCTCGACCTGGTGCGCTCCGGCGAGCTCTGGCCGCACCTGGGCGTGAGCCTGGCCCGCGTGCTGGCCGGCTTTGCGGCCGGCACCGCCATCGGTCTGCCGCTGGGCGTGGCCATGGGTCTGTGGCCGCGCTTCAAGGACTACGTCCATCCCTTCTTCAAGGCCTTCAGCCAGATCCCCGTGCTGGGCTGGCTGCCGCTCTTGATGCTGCTGGTGGGCATCGACGAGACGCTCAAGGTGCTGCTCATCGCCAAGGCGGCGCTGGTGCCGGTGGCGCTCAACACCTTCAAGGGCATCGAGGGCGTGCCCACCCGCTACATCGAGGTGGCGCGCGTGCTGCGCTTCACGCGCTGGCAACTGCTCGCCAAGGTGGTGTTCCCGGCGGCCTTCGCGCCCATCTGGAACGGCATCCGCTACGGCTTCACCCATGCCTGGCTGGCGCTGGTGGTGGTGGAGCTGCTGGCCTCCAGCGAGGGCATCGGCTTCCTGATCGTCTATGGACGGCAGCTGTTCCAGCTCGACGTGGTGCTGGCGGCCGTGGTGGTGGTCGGTGCGGTGGGCTTTGCGCTCGACCGGCTGCTGGCGGCCGTCGAATCCCGGCTCACACGCTGGCGTCGCCCGGGGTTCTGAGCCATGACTCGATCGACCGACAAAGCCCCCGTTGGCGCACGCGCCGACCGCCATCCCGTACCGGCCGCGCTGCGCGGCTGGGTGCTGCCCCTGGGCCTGCTGCTGCTCTGGTGGGCGGCGGTGCAGTTCCGCTGGATCGATTCGCCCCTGCTGGTGTCGCCGCAGGCCGTGTGGCAGCGCGCGGTGGACTACACCGTCAGCGGCGAGCTGCGCGTGGCGCTGGGCGCCAGCCTGTGGCGCGACCTGGCCGGCTTTGCCATCGGCGCCGGTGGCGGGCTTGTCTTCGGGCTGCTGCTGGGCCTGTCGCGGCCGGCAGAGCGCGCGCTGGGCCCAAGCTTCCACACGCTCAAGCAGATCTCGCTGTTCGCCTGGATTCCGCTGATCTCCGTGTGGTTCGGGCTGGGCGATGCGGCCAAGGTCGCCTTCCTGTCGCTGGCCGCCTTCTTCCCGGTGGTGCTCAACACCTACGAAGGCATCCGCAGCGTGCCGCGCGAGCTGGTGGAGGTGGCGCGAGTGCTGCGCTTCACCCGCTGGCAGCTGCTGTGGCGCGTGGTGCTGCCGGGCGCGACGCCATCGATCTTCGCGGGCATCCACCTGGCGCTCATCTATGCGTGGCTGGCCACGCTGGGCGCCGAGTACCTGCTGGTCTCGGGCCAGGGCATCGGCAACACCATGATCGACGGCCGCGAGCATTTCAAGATGGACCTGGTGCTCTTCGGCGTGGTGGTGGTCGGGCTGGTCGGCTTCGCGCTGAACTGGATCGCCACCCGCATCGAGCGGCGCCTGCTCGCCTGGCGCGGGCAGTCCGTGGCGCGCTTCCAGTGATGGCGCCCATTTCATCCTTCTTCTTCGATCCGGGTTCCCCATGAGCCGTTCCGAAGCCGGCACGCTGGCCATCCGCCATCTCTCCAAGCAGTACGAGGTCGAGGGCCAGCCGCTGCCGGTGCTGCAGGACATCTCGCTGGACATCGCACCCGGCGAATTCGTCAGCATCGTCGGCACCAGCGGCTGCGGCAAGTCCACGCTGCTGCGGCTCATCGTGGGGCTGGAGGCGGGCTTCGACGGCCAGCTGCTGCTCGACGGAAAGCCCATCGCCGGCACCGGGCTGGAACGCGGCATCGTGTTCCAGGAACACCGGCTCTTCCCCTGGCTCACCGTGCAGGACAACGTGGCGCTGGGCCTGATCAACGCCCCGCTCACCGAGGCGCAGAAGGCCCGCCAGGTGGCCGACCACATCGCCCTGGTGGGCCTGCGCGGCTTCGAGCGGGCCTGGCCGCACCAGCTGTCGGGCGGCATGTCGCAGCGCGTGGCCATTGCGCGCGCGCTGGTCAGCCGGCCCGAGGTGCTGCTGCTGGACGAGCCTTTCGGCGCGCTCGACGCCATGACGCGCGCCCACCTGCAGCAGGAGCTGCAGCGCATCTGGCAGGCCGAGGGCATCACCACCGTGCTGGTCACGCACGACGTGGAAGAGGCCGTGTTCCTCGGCGACCGCGTGGTCGTGATGGCGCCGCGGCCCGGGCGCATCCAGCGCGTGGTGCCGGTGCCGCTGCCCCATCCGCGGCGCCGCGCCGACCTGGCCTTCGTGCAGATCAAGGATGCCGTGCTGGCCGAGTTCGCCGGTCCTGCCGAGGCCGTGGCGGAGGGCAAGGCCGCCGTCGCGGCCTGATTCGTTTCGTCAACAGGAGAGGTCCATGTCCGTCCAGAAATTTCCCGTCCGCATCGAGCCCGTCGACATCGCCGGGCGCTACCGCCACATCCGGCCGCAGCCGCAGCAGCCCAACTTCGCGGCGCGCATCGAGGGCGTGGACCTGACGCAGCCCATCGGCCCCGAGGTGCGGCGCGAGCTGCAGCAGGCGCTGCTGGACTTCGAGGTGCTGTTCTTCCCGGCCCAGCCGCTCACGCCCGAGCAGCATGTGGCACTGGCCGCCGTCTTCGGCGAGCTGGCGCCCGGCGCCTTCTTCCCGCGCAAGGACGGCCATCCCTTCGTCGAGGTGATCGAGTTCGACGAGAAGCGCCCGCCCGAGATCAACATCTGGCACAGCGACCTCAGCTGGCTGCCGCAGCCGCCCAACGGCACGGTCATCCAGATCACCGAGCTGCCGGCGCAGGGCGGCAATACGGCGTGGGCCAGCCTGAGCAAGGCCTTCGCGGCCCTGTCGCCCGGCCTGCAGGCCTACCTCGAAGGCCTGACCGCCACCCACACCTGGGAGATCAGCGGCTGGCGCCAGGCGCTGGAAAAGTACGCCGGCCTGCAGGGCGTGGCCGATGCGCTGCGCAAGTACCCGCCGGTGTCGCGGCCGGTGGTGCAGGTGCATCCCGAATCGGGCCGCAAGGTGCTGTTCGTCAACGAGAACTTCACCCAGCACATCGATGGCGTGCACTTCCGCGAGGGCCGCGGGCTGCTCGAGTTCCTGCGCGAATGGATCGTGCAGCCCGAGTTCGTCCATCAGCACAAGTGGGAGCCCCACGGCATCGCCGTGTGGGACAACCGCAGCACCCAGCACTACGCCCTGACCGACTACTGGCCGCATCGCCGGGTGACGCAGCGCGTGACCTTCAACGCCTTCGGCACCGCGCCCACCACGCAGACCACCCGCGCTGCGGTGGTCGACGAGGCCACGGCCACCGCCTGAGCCTTCGCGCCGCCCGGTCGGCAGGCGCTCGCGCCGCGTGCGGCCGGCGAGCGCCCTGTTCCGCATTCCCGACTCCTTCCTTCCTCCCATCCGCATGACCGCCGCATTCCTCCGTCGCCGCCCCTTCCTGGCCGCCGGTGCCTTCGCCCTCGCCGCCACGGCTTGGCCCCTCGCCCATGCCCAGAGTGGCGCAGCCCTGCCCAAGGTCATCCGCCTGGCCGCGCCCGAGCAGGGCAGCCAGGGCAAGTCCTTCGCCGGTGCCGGCCCCGTTTCGCTGGCCTATGCGGCCAAGGCAATCGAGGCCGAATTCGCCAAGGACGGCGTGCAGGTGGAGTGGAAGTTCTTCAAGGGTGCCGGCCCCGCCATCAACGAGGGCATCGCCACCGGCCAGCTCGACGTGGTGTTCCTGGGCGACCTGGCCGCCGTCATCGGCCGTGCCAGTGGCCTCAAGACCCGGCTGGTGGCCGCCTCCGGCCGCAGCGCCAACAGCTACCTGGCCACGGCGCTGGGCAGCAACATCCAGGGCTTCAAGGACCTCAAGGGCAAGCGGGTGGCCGTGCTGCGCGGCACCGCCTACCAGTTGCCCTTCGACCGGCTGCTCAAGGCCGAGGGCCTGACCGAGAAGGACGTGCGCTTCACCAACCTCGACTGGCCCACTTCCAAGGCGGCCCTGGTGAGCAAGGACATCGACGCCACCTTCGGTGGCTCGGACCTGCAGCTGCTCAAGCTGGCGGGCACGGCCGACATCCCGGTCAGCACCAAGGGCCGTGGCGACCTGTACGCCATCCATTCGACCGTGATCGCCACCGACGCCTTCGCCACCCAACATCCCGAGGCGCTGACCCGCATCGTCAAGGTGCTGGTGCAGCAGGCGCATGCCGCCAGCAGCGGTGCGATCGCGCGTGACGCGCTGTTCCAGCGCTTTGCCGACATCAGCGGGCTGCCGGTGCCGCTCTTCTCCAGCGAGTTCGAGGGCACCGACATCAAGGCCCGCTATTCGCCGCTGCTGGACGAAGGCTACGTGGCCCACTTCGACGACGTGATCGAAGGCGCGAAGGCCGCCGGCATCGTGCGCCAGAGCTTCGACCCCAAGACCTGGGCCGATGCGCGCTTCGTCAACCAGGCGCTCAAGGAGCTCAAGCTCGAAGGCTTCTGGACGCCGACCAGCGCCGCCAGTGCGCGTGCGGCCACCACCGCGTCCCGATGAGCCGCTCTGCGCCCAACATCCTCTTCATCCTGGCCGACGACCTGGGCTGGGCGGACCTCGGCGTCTATGGCGCCACCGACTTCGCCACGCCGCACCTGGACGCGCTGGCCGGCCAGGGCGTGCGTTTCACCCAGGCCTATGCCAACTCGGCGGTGTGCTCGGCGACACGCTTCGCGCTCATGACGGGCCGCTACCAGTACCGGCTGCGCGGCGGGCTCGAAGAGCCCATCGCCCGCAGCGGCCATGTGCATGGCCTGCCGCCGGAGCATCCCACGCTGCCCTCGCTGCTCAAGGCGCAGGGCTACGACACCGCGCTCATCGGCAAGTGGCACCTGGGCCACCCGCCGGCCTTCGGGCCGCTGAAGAGCGGCTACGACCGCTTCTTCGGCAACCTGGGCGGGGCGGTGGACTACTTCACCCACAAGCCCGGCGTCGGCGTTGCCGTGCCCACCGACCTGTGGGAAGGCGAGGTGCCGGTCGAGCGCGTGGGCTACTACACCCAGGTGCTGGCCGACGAGGCAGAGGCCCATGTGCGCGGCCGGGCCGGCCAGGCCCGGCCCTTCTTCCTGTCGCTGCACTTCACCGCGCCGCACTGGCCCTGGGAAGGGCCGGGCGACGAAGCGGTGTCGCGCGAGCTGCGCGACCTGTTCCACTACGACGGCGGCAGCCTGCGCAAGTACGGCGAGATCGTCGAAGCCCTGGACGCCGCCATCGGCCAGGTGCTGGCAGCGCTGGCGCAGACGGGGCAGGCGGAGAACACCGTGGTGGTCTTCACCAGCGACAACGGCGGCGAGCGCTTCTCCAAGACCTGGCCGCTGGTGGGCCAGAAGACCGAGCTGCTCGAAGGCGGCCTGCGTGTGCCCACGCTGCTGCGCTGGCCGGCCCGCATCGCGCCGCAGGTGCAGGACCAGGTGGCCATCACCGCCGACTGGCTGCCGACCTTGCTGGCCGCGGCGGGCGGTGCACCGCATGCCGACTATCCGAGCGACGGCGAGAACCTGCTGCCCGTGCTCGAAGGCCAGGCACCCGTGCATCCGCGCACGCTGTACTGGCGCTACAAGGCGCAGTCCCAGCGCGCCGTGCGCGACGGGGACTGGAAGTACCTCAAGATCAACGACAACGAGTT
Source organism: Pseudacidovorax sp. NFM-22 (assembly GCF_021401245.1). GTDB lineage: Bacteria > Pseudomonadota > Gammaproteobacteria > Burkholderiales > Burkholderiaceae_C > Xenophilus. The sequence continues at coordinate 183,103 of NZ_JACBFY010000005.1, read as the reverse complement.
CCTCTTCGACGTGGCGGTCGACCCGCGCGAGCGCGCCAACCTGCGTGAGCGGCAGCCCGAGGTGTGCGCGCGGCTGCGTCAGCAGTGGGTGGACTGGAACGAGGGCTTCCTGCCGATCACCGACGAGGTGTTCACCCATGGCGTGACGCCCGACGTGCAGGCGGACCGCTACGTGCCGGAGCGGGCCACGCGGGCGCTGTGAGCCCACGGCCGGGGCTTCGCGGGGGCGCCCCGCCAGTCGCCCGAAGGCTACATGTGCCCTTCGCGCAGGTAGCGCGTGTGCCAGGAGAAGGCCTCGTCCAGCAGGTGCGGCGTGTGCTGGCCGGGGGCGTGCAGCGCGGCCCGGGCCACGTAGTCGCGCAGCGCCGGCCGGTAGTCCGGATGGGCGCAGCGCTCGATGATGCACTGCGCCCGCTGCCGCGGCGACAGGCCGCGCAGGTCGGCCAGGCCCTGCTCGGTCACGATGACCTGCACGTCGTGCTCGGTGTTGTCCACGTGGGAGGCGAAGGGCACGATGCAGGAGATGGCCCCGTCCTTGGCCACCGAGGGCGTGACGAAGATCGACAGGTAGGCGTTGCGCGCGAAGTCGCCCGAGCCGCCGATGCCGTTCATGATCGACGAGCCCATCACGTGCGTGGAGTTGACGTTGCCGTAGATGTCAGCCTCGATCATCGCGTTCATGGCGATGGTGCCCAGGCGGCGGATCACTTCGGGGTGGTTGCTGATCTCCTGCGGGCGCAGCACGATGCGGTCGCGGTAGGCCGCCGCGCCGGCATTGAAGCGCTCGGCCACGGGCTGGCTCAGCGACAGCGCCGTGGCCGAGGCCTGGGCCAGGGTGCCCTTGTCGAGCATGGCCAGCATGCCGTCCTGCAGCACCTCGGTATAGGCGGACATGCCTTCGAAAGGGCCTTCGTTCAGGCCCGCCAGCACGGCGTTGGCGACGTTGCCCACGCCCGACTGGATCGGCAGCAGCGTGCGCGCCGGTAGGCGGCCCTTGGCCACCTCGTGCTGCAGGAAGTCGATGATGTGCCCGGCGATGGCGCGCGACACGGCGTCGGGCGCCGCGAAGGCGGTGTTGCGGTCGGGCTGATGGGTCTCGACCACGGCGACCACCTTCGACAGGTCGCAGTGCAGGTAGGGCTCGCCGATGCGGTCGCCCGCGCCCACCAGCGGGATGGGCACGCGGTGGGGCGGCAGCCGGGTGCCGTAATACACGTCGTGCATGCCCTCGAAGCCATCGCTGAACCAGCTGTTGACTTCCAGGATGATGCGGTCGGCCTGGTCCAGCCAGGTCTTGTTGTTGCCGATGGAGGAGGACGGAATGAGGCGGCCGTCGGGCAGCACGCCCGCGACCTCGACCACGGCCGTGTCGATGCGGCCCAGGAAGCCGAACCAGGCCTGCGGCGCGACATGGCTCAGGTGCATGTCGGTGAAGTGCATGCGCCCGCTGTTGATGAGCTTGCGCAGCGTGGGGTCGGACTGGAAGGGCAGCCGCATCTCGATGCCATCGACCGCGGCCAGTGCGCCGTCCAGCTCGGGGCCGGTCGAGGCGCCGGTCCACAGGCCGATTCGGAAGGACTCGCCCCGCGCGTGGGCCTGGCCGATGCGGGCGGCCAGCGCCTGCGGAACAGCCTTGGGATAGCCGGCGCCGGTGAAGCCGCTCATGCCGATGTTGGCACCCGGCGGCACCAGGGCGGCGGCCTCGTCGGCCGAGACCACGCGCGAGGCGAGCAGGGGGTTGAGGATGCGGCCGGACGCGGGCATGGGACGGGACTCCAGGAAGGCTGAATGACGAACGCCGCACGGCGGCGTGGCCATGCGGCGGCAGAGGGGCAGGAGTCTAGCCCTCGGCCCCGGCGCGGGTGTCGGCCGGGACGTCCAGGCGCGCAGGGGGCGGCGTCAGAACGCCGGGATCAGCGCGCCCTTGAAGGTCGTCTCGATGAACCGCCGCACCTCGGCCGACTGGTAGGCCGCGACCAGCTTCTTGGCCCACGGCTTGTCCTTGTCGGCCCGGCGCACGGCGATCAGATTGGCATAGGGGCCCTGCGGCGATTCCTTGATGACCGCATCGCGCACGAAGGACAGGCCCGCCTTCTCGGCGTAGTCGTTGTTGATCGAGGCGATGGTCAGGTCGTCCAGCGAGCGCGGCAACTGCGCGGCGTCCAGCGGCACCAGCTTGAGCTTCCTGGGGTTGGCCGTCACGTCCAGTGGGGTGGCGGTGTTGTTCTTCACGGCCTCGGGCTTGAGCGTGAGCAGGCCGGCCGACTGCAGCAGCAGCAGCGCGCGGTTGCCGTTGGAGGGGTCGTTCTGGATGCCCACCGAGGCGCCCTCGGGCAGTTCCTGCGCCGACTTGACCTTGCGCGAGTAGAAGCCCAGCGGCGCCGTGATGGTCAGGCCGACGGGCACGATGTCGTAGCCGCGGGCCTTGATCTGGTTGTCCAGGAAGGGCTGGTGCTGGAAGGCGTTGGCGTCAAGATCGCCGGCGGCCAGTGCCGCGTTGGGCAGTTGGTAGTCGTTGAAGACCACGACCTGCACGTCGAGGCCGTCGCGGGCCGCGACCTTCTTGACCACCTCGAAGATCTTCTCGGCATTGCCGACCGAGATGCCGACCTTGATGGCCGCCTTGTCCTGGGCATGCGTGGCGGGCGCGAGGGTGGCGAGGGAGAACAGCGAGAGCGCGGCGATGGCGGCACGGCGGCGAAGGGAGAAAGGCATGAAGCAGCGAAGAGCAGAGTGTGCGAACACGGGGTCGCCACTGTGCGTTGCGCCTTACGCCGCGCCAACGAAGCAAAGCGCATGTCGATAGCCGCGCAGCGCATGGCGGCTGCCGGCTACTCGACGTCGATGCGCACCCCGCTGTCCACCAGCGCGCGCAGCTTGCGCGACTCCCCGTCCAGGAAGCTGGCGAACTGCTGCGGCGTGCCGGGGGACAGCTGCAGGCCCGTTTCGGCAATCGCGGCGCGTACCCCCGGATCGTCGAGCGCGCGCCGGATGTCGGCGTTGATCTTCAGCGTCAGCGCGTCGGGCACGCCCGAAGGCAGCAGCATGCCGTACCAGGTGGCATAGAGCAGGTCCACGCCCTGCTCGCGGAAGGTGGGCACGTCGGGCGCGGCCGGATGGCGCTGCGGCGCCGCGATGGCGATGGCGCGAAGCTGGCCCGCGCGGGCCAGCGGCATCGACGAGGTGCCGTCGAAGATGCCGTCCACCACGCCGGCGATGACGTCGTTCTTGGCCGGTGCCGCACCGCGGTAGGCCACGTGGGTGATGCGCGTGTTCAATGCCCTGGCGAACAGCTCCAGCGCAATGTGCGGACTCGACGCATTGCCCGACGACGCCAGGCGCAGGCGATCCGGCCCCGAGCGCGCAAGCGCCACCACGTCGGCCAGCGACTTCATCGACGAGCGCCCCGAGACGAACAGGATCAGTCCGTTCGCGCCGATCTTCACCAGCGGCTTCAACGCATCGGCCGCATAGGGCATGCTGCTTCGCAGGATGGGGTTGGACGTGTAGGCATAGGCGGTGAGCAGCAGCGTGTGCCCGTCCGCGGGCGCCTTGGCCACGTACTGGGTGCCGATCAGCGTGCCGCCCCCGCCCCGGTTCTCGACCAGCACGGGCTGGCCCCAGATGGCTGAGAGCCGGTTGGCGATCACGCGGGCATGCACATCGGTCGGTCCGCCGGCGGCATAGGGCACGACGAGGGTGACGGGGCGGCTCGGGAAGGGCGTCTGCGCATGCAGCAGTGCAGGCGCGGGCAGGAGCGCGGCGCCGCCCAGCGCGCGCAACAGGTCGCGTTTGTTCATGGCGCGCCAGTGTGGGCGCGCCCCGCAGCGGCGGCGCGCCGGCCGCCGAAAAGCAGCTTTGCGCGATCCGCCGCCTCAGAAGGTGTGAATGAATCCGGCGTGGCCGAGCGGGCTGCGAAAACGCGGCCAATCAAGGCGCAAAGCGCAGCCATAGCTCGGGCTATGGCGAGCATTTGCAACGCGGAGTGGGCGCGTTTTGGCAGGAAGAGCGGACATGACGGGTTCGTTCACGCCTCCTTAGCCCGCCGCCGTGCCCACCGACCAGTAGAAGGTGGGCCGGCTGCCGTTGAGCGCGTGGTCGCCGATGGCGCGGGCCTTGTAGATGGACGGGTTGTGCGAAGCCAGGGTGCGCGCATTGCGCCAGTGGCGGTCCAGCCGCAGGTCTTCGTTCAGCGCGCTGGCGCCGCCCACGTCGAACAGGCGTGTCGCCGCGTTGAGCACCGCTTCGGTGGTGGCCACCTGCGCATGGCTGGCGCGCAGTTCCACGTCCACCAGCAGCGACTCGGGCACCGGCTCGCCGCGACGGCGCAGGCGGTCGACATCGCCGAGGCCGCGCGCCACGTCCTGTGCGGCCAGGCGGCCGAGCCAGGCCGCGTTGGCCAACTGGCCCACCACCTGCTGCACCAGCGGATCCTCGCGCGGGGAGGCGGCACTGCCATGGCTGAAGCTGCGCCGGCGTGCCTGCACGAAGGCCGTGGCGTCGCGCACGATGGCCTGGGCGATCCCCGCCAGCGTGGCGATGTGCACCAGCTGGAAGACCGCCGTCTGCGACGTGGCGCCCTGCGCTGGAAACTGCAGCACCTGGTCGTCGGGCACTGGCACGCGATGCAGCCGGGTGGTGCCCGAGGCCGTGAGCCGCTGGCCGAAGCCGTGCCAGTCGTCGATGCGCTCCACGCCCGGCGTGTCGGTGCGAACCAGGGCCAGGGTGCGCCAGCCTTCGCGTGCTTCGGGGCCGTCGATGCGCGCCGTCACGCCCACCCAGTCGGCATACAGCGTGCCGGTGCTGTAGAACTTCTCGCCCTCCAGCAGCCAGCGTCCGTCCTCGCGGAACAGCCGGGTCTGCAGCCGGCCGAGCTGGCCGTCGCCGGCTTCGGTGGTGGCGTTGCCGAAGATGGCGCCGTCGGCCACCCGGCGCAGCCAGGGCGCCCGATGGCCTTCGTCGATCTCGGACAGCAGGCGTTCGACGAAGCCGAAGTGCGCCCGCAATGCCTGGACGAGGTTGGAGTCCGCGGCGCCCAGCTCGATCAGCAGATCGAACAGCTGCTCGGGGCTGGCACCCAGGCCGCCGTGCTCGCGCGGTACGCGCAGCGCGCCGAAGCCGGCCTGCCGAAGCGCATCGATGGCGTCGTGCGCGAGGCGGCGCTCGTGCTCGCGGCGCGGCGCGGCCTCGGCGATCTGTTGGAAGAGGGGGCGGAAGCGTTGCGCCAGGGACTCGGCGTCGGGGCGGTCTGAAGACATGGGAAGGCAGGCGGGTCGGCGCGGCCGCGAATGCGCGAGGCCCGTAGGCGGTGGCGTGCGGCGCATCCGTGCAGTGTGTAAAGCGTCGAAGCCTAGGTGGGGCGGCCTGCGCCGCCAACGACGTTTTTCGCGCTTGCTTGCTGTGGGCGCGCATAAGCGCGGCAGGCCGCGCCATTTCCTATAGCAGTAGCCGGCATGTTCCGTCCCTGCCACGGCGGCCCGCATGCACAGTGGGCACATGCAAAGACCTGCAAGCCAGAAATCCCCCGCCAGGCCAGCGCCAGGCGCAGCCGCGGACGCGGGCGCGTCGAAGACGTCGGCACGCACCAGCGCGCCAGAGCACACGGATATCGATCGCTTCGTGCGCGTGCGCGGCGCGCGCGAGCACAACCTTCGCGACGTCGACGTGGACATTCCGCGCGACGCCCTCGTGGTGTTCACGGGCATCTCCGGCTCGGGCAAGTCGTCACTGGCGTTCGGCACCCTCTTCGCCGAGTCTCAGCGGCGTTACCTCGACTCCGTGGCGCCGTACGCCCGGCGCCTGATCGACCAGGTGGGCGTGCCCGACGTCGACCGCATCGACGGCCTGCCGCCCGCCGTGGCGCTGCAGCAGTCGCGCGGCACGCCGGGCTCGCGCTCCACGGTCGGGAGCCTGACCACGCTGTCGAGCCTGCTGCGCCTGCTGTTTTCCCGCGCAGGGCATTACCCGGCCGACCAGCCCATGCTCTATGCCGAGGACTTCTCGCCCAACACGCCCCAGGGGGCCTGCCCGACCTGCCACGGCCTCGGCCGCGTCTTCGACGTCACCGAGGCGTCGATGGTGCCCGACCCGTCCTTGACGATCCGGGAGCGCGCCGTGGCCGCCTGGCCCACGGCCTGGCAGGGCCAGAACCTGCGCGACATCCTGGTCACGCTCGGCCATGACGTCGACACGCCCTGGCACCAGCTGCCGAAGAAGGTCCGCGACTGGATCCTGTTCACCGACGAGCAGCCCACGGTCCCGGTCTATGCCGGCTTCACGCCGGCCGAGACCCGCCAGGCGCTGCGTCGCAAGCTGGCGCCGAGCTACCAGGGCACCTTCACCAGCGCACGCCGTTACGTGCTCCACACCTACGCCACCAGCCAGAGCGAACTCATGAAGCGGCGCGTGTCGCGGTTCATGGTCGGCGGGTTGTGCCCGGCGTGTCAGGGCAAGCGCCTGAAAGCCGAGGCGCTGTCGGTGACCTTCGAAGGGCACGACATCGGCGAGGTCGCCGCCTTGCCGCTGGCGGCCGTGCACGACCTGTTGGACGCGGCGGCGCAAGGGCGGGCTGCGGCGACGACGCGCCCCTCGCAGACGCTCGGCGCGGCGCAGTCCCGCGCGGCGCGCGCTGCCCGGTCTGCAAGGGGCGAGGCGTCCCACGCCACGGCGCCCGACGTGCGCCGCACACCCGAAGGGTCGCAGGAGAAGCGCCTGGCCGCGCAACGGCTGGCCACGGAGATTCGCGAGCGCATCCAGACCCTGCTCGCGCTCTGCCTGGGCTACCTGACCATGGACCGGTCGACGCCGACGCTCTCGCCCGGCGAACTGCAGCGCCTGCGCCTCGGGGCGCAGATCCGCTCGAGCCTGTTCGGCGTGGTCTACGTGCTCGATGAGCCATCGGCCGGCCTGCACCCGGCCGACGGTGAAGCCTTGCTGGATGCGCTGGCGCAACTCCGGCGCAACGGCAATTCGGTGTTCGTGGTGGAGCACGATGTGGAGACGATGCGGCGCGCCGACTGGATCGTCGACGTCGGGCCCGGGGCCGGCAGCCGCGGTGGCGAAGTGCTCTACAGTGGACCGCCCGAGGGGCTCGCGGCCGTCGAGCGCTCAGTCACCGCGCGCTTTCTCCGCGCGGACCGGCATCCCCCGGTCGGTCGCGGCCGCTCGCCCACCCACTGGTTGGCGCTCGAAGGCATCCGCCGCAACAACCTGAGCGACCTCGACGTCCGCATTCCGCTCGGCGTGCTGTGTGCTGTCACCGGCCGGTCCGGCTCGGGCAAGTCCACGCTGGTCAGCCAGGCGCTGGCCGACCTGTTGGGCCAGCGGCTCGGCCAAGGCCCGGCGTCCGACGAGGACGTGCCGGAGGTCGGCGCCGAAGCCTGGGCCACGCCCATGGCGGGCCAGCTGGGCGCCGGCGCCGAGGCGGTGCGCCGGCTCGTGCAGGTGGACCAGAAGCCGATCGGTCGCACGCCCCGGTCGAACCTCGCGACCTACACCGGACTGTTCGACGCCGTCCGGCAGCTCTTCGCCTCGACGGCGTTGGCGCGTCGTCGGCGCTACGACGCGGGGCGCTTCTCCTTCAACGTCGCCAAGGGGCGTTGCGAGACGTGCGAGGGCGAGGGCTCGGTCAGCGTGGAACTGCTGTTCATGCCGAGCGTGTATGCGCCATGCCCCACCTGCCACGGCGCGCGCTACAACGCCGACACCCTGGCCGTCACCTGGAATGGCAAGAACATCGCGCAGGTGCTCGACCTCACGGTCGAGGAGGCACGGGTGCACTTCGAGGGGGAGCCCCGCATATCGGCACCGCTCCAACTGCTCGGGGAACTCGGGCTGGACTACCTGCGCCTGGGCCAGCCGGCGACCGAGCTGTCGGGCGGCGAGGCCCAGCGCATCAAGCTCGCCACCGAACTGCAGCGCGTGCCGCGTGGGGGCACCCTCTACATCCTGGACGAACCCACCACCGGCCTCCACCCGGCGGATGTCGAGCGGCTGATGGCGCCGTTGCAGAGGCTGGTGGACGCCGGCAACACGGTTCTGGTCGTCGAGCACGACATGCGTGTGGTGGCGGCGGCCGACTGGGTGATCGACATGGGGCCCGGCGCGGGCGCCGAAGGCGGACGCATCGTGGCGCAGGGCACGCCCGCGCAGGTCGCTGCCACCTCGTCGGAGAGCGCGACGGCCGTCTACCTGCGGCAGGCGCTCGCCGGGTAGGGCGGCGATCGACGGGCGCTTCGCCCTTCGGGCCGGAGAGACATCTGCGAGATCGCGACGGCGGGCGAAGTGCGCTGCTTCTGCCCGGCGCGAGGATGCTTCTGCGAAAGCCTTCGTTGGCCACTCGGTCGACGCTTTCAACAATCGCAGGCTTTGCGGCAGGCACCCCGTGGCTGCACGCGCTCTTTCCTTGCGGTGGCTTCCATGTCTTCTCCCCTTTCCTCCCCGACCCGGCGCCCCGGCGCATCCGTCTGGCGCGCGCTCGCCGGCGCCATGCTGCTGTCCGGCACGGCGGCTGCCCACGCCCAGGCGCCGCGCAGCGGCGGCGAGATCGCCTTCGGCGTCACCACCGACCCCATCTGCTTCAACCCGCACCGTTCGTCGCAGCAGAACTCCTACATCCTGATCCGCAACTACATCGACTCGCTGGTGGCCAAGGGGCAGGGCGGCAAGTTCCTGCCCTGGCTGGCGCGCGAATGGTCGGTGTCGGCCGATGGGCGCACCTACCGCTTCAAGCTCAAGCCGGGCATCGTGTTCCACGACGGCACGCCGCTCGATGCAGAGGCCGTCAAGTTCAACCTGGACTTCGTGCGCGACACGCGCAACACCAATGGCTCGGGCGAGCTGCTGCGGGCGGTGGAAGAGGTGCAGGTGCTGTCGCCCACCGAGGTGCAGCTCAAGCTGTCCCGGCCCGATTCGAGCCTGCTGGAGTCCATCGCGAGTGTGCGGCTGGGGCTGATCTCGCCCAAGTCGCTGCGCTCGGGCGACGGGCTGTGCGGCGGCGGCCCGGCCCTGGCCGGCAGCGGACCCTTCGTGTTCGAGAGCTACACGCGTGGCCAGTCGGCCACCTTCGTGCGCAACCCGCGCTACGACTGGGCGCCGGGCTATGCGGCGCACCAGGGGCCGGCCTACCTCGACAAGGTGACGGTGCGCTTCCTGCCCGAGTACGCGGTGCGCGCCGGTGCGCTCAAGTCGGGCCAGGTGGACGTGATCGAGGGCGTGCAGCCCACCGACATCGGCCTGTTCAAGGACCAGCCGGGCTTCCAGTTCCTGGTGGGGCCGGCCGGCGCGCAGACGGCCTTCACGCTCAACATCAACTACACCATCGCGCCGGCCACCGACGTGCGGGTGCGTCGCGCGCTGCGCGACGGGGCCGACATCGATGCGCTGGTCAAGAGCGTCTACCGCGGCACCTACCGCCGGGCCTGGTCCAACATCGGCCCGGACAACCACTTCTACAACGAGGCGCTGGAGGGCCGCTGGCGCTTCGATGCCAAGGCCGCCAACCGCGCGCTGGACGAGGCCGGCTGGACGGGCCGCGATGCCGAGGGCTTCCGCACCAGCAAGGAGGGGCAGCGCCTGGCCATCGAGGTCGGCTATCCGCAACCCTTCGTGCGCGACAACCGCGAGGTGCTGATCCAGGGCCTGCAGGCGCAGCTGCGCAAGAACGTGGGGCTGGACCTGCGCCTGCGCTTCATCACCGCCGGCGAATGGGCCCAGCAGCTGCAGAAGGGCACCTGGACCATCTATCCCAACACCTACCTGCCGGCCGATGCGGCGCAGGAGCTGCAGGGCAACATCGGTGACGGCGGCTTCATCCGCGCGGTGGCCGACAAGGGCGACAAGGTGCTGTTCGGCTACATCAACGACGCCCTGGCCGCCACCGACCCGGCGCAGAAGAAGAAGCTGGTGGACGAGGCCCAGCGTCACGCGGTGGACGAAGCCATCATCGTGCCGCTGTTCGCGGCCAACTACCAGCTGGCGGCCAAGAGCACGGTGCGCGGCCTCTCGTTCGAGACGCAGCTCGACTCGCCATCGAACTTCCACGACGTGTGGCTGGCCACCGCGCCCTGAGCCGATGACGGGCATGTGGCGCATCGTCTTCTCGCGTCTGGCCGCCGGCCTGCTGGTGGCCTGGGGCAGCACCACCGCCGCCTTCGTGGCGCTGCATGCGCTGCCGGGTGAGGTGCAGGACATCCTGGCGGGCGACCTGGACTATCCCGGCCTGCGCGAGGCCATCGCCGCCGAATGGGGGCTGGACCGCAGCATGGGCGCGCAGTACCTGGCCTTCCTGGGTCGCATCGCGCAGGGCGACTTCGGCACCTCCTATGCGCTGCGGCAGCCGGTGGCCGGGCTGGTGGCCTCGCAGGTCGGGCCGACCGTCGAGCTGGCGCTGGCGGCCGGGCTGATCGCGCTGGTGCTGGCCGTGCTGGTGGGCAGCCTCACGGCCGGGCCGGGGCGCCTGGGCCGTCGCGTGGCGGGTGCGCTGGAACTGACCTTCGCCTCCACGCCGGTGTTCTGGCTGGGCATCCTGCTGCTGATCGGCTTCTCGTTCACGCTGCCGTGGTTCCCGGTGTCGGGCGCGGAGGGCTGGCGTTCGCTGGTGCTACCGGCCCTGGCGCTGGCGCTGCCGACGGCGGGCCTGCTGGCCCAGGTGCTGCGCGAGGCCATGGACAAGGCGCTGGAGCAGCCCTTCGTGGTCACCGTGCGGGCCCGCGGCCTGGGCGAGGCGGCGGTGCGCCTGCGCCATGTGCTGCGGCATGCGGCGCTGCCGCTGCTCACGCTGGGCGGCTGGATCATCGGCGGGCTGCTGGGCGGCGCCGTGATCACCGAGAAGGTGTTCGGCCGGCCCGGCCTGGGCACCGTCACCCTCAACGCGGTGCTCAGCCACGACGTGCCGGTGGTCCTGGCCGTGGTGCTGCTGGCGGCCTTCGTCCATGTGGTGGCCTCCACGCTGCTGGACCTGCTGGCATTGCTCATCGATCCCCGTCTGGCGTCTTCCCCATGAGTGCGATTCCCGAACTTCTTCTGCCCGGCGCCGGCACGGATGCGCCGCGGCGTGCTGGCTGGCGGCTGCGCCGTCCCTCCGCCACGGCCGTGGCCGTGCTGCTGTCGGCCGCCTTCCTGGTGCTTCTTGCGGTGGCGGCACTGGCGCCGCGCTGGCTCACGCCGCACGATCCGCTGGAGGGCGACTTCCTGGCCGTGCTGCAGCCGCCGTCGGTCGAGCATCCCTTCGGCACCGACCGGCTCGGGCGCGACGTGCTGGCGCGCACCGTCCATGGCGCCCGCTACTCCCTGGCCATCGGCCTGGGCAGCACCGCGCTGGCCGTGGGCGTGGGCGTGCTGCTGGGCCTGCTGGCGGGTCAGCGCCATCGCCTCGCCAACGAGGGGCTGTCGCGCGTCTTCGACGTGATCTCCTCCTTTCCCGGCGTGCTGCTGGCCATGCTGGTGGTGGTCTTCCTGGGGCCGGGCCTGGCCAACATCGCCATCGCCGTGGGCATCGCCGGCATCCCCAAGTTCGGCCGCGTGGTGCGGGCGCAGACGCAGCTGGTACGCCGCGCCGACTACGTGACGCAGGCCGTCATCTACGGCCGCAGCCGCTGGCAGGTGTTCGTGGGCCACCTGCTGCCCAACGTGCTGGTGGCGGTGCCTGTCACCGCCACGGTGCATGTGGGCTCCGCCATCCTGGCCGCCTCGGGCCTGAGCTTCCTGGGCCTGGGCCCGCAGCCGCCCACGCCCGAATGGGGCGTGATGCTGGCCGAAAGCCGCGACGTGCTGCGCGTGGCTTGGTGGCCCGGGGTGTTCCCCGGCGTGGCGATCACGCTCACCGTGGTGGCCTTCACCGTGCTGGGGCAGGCGCTGCAGCGGCGCTTCGAGGGGCGGGGCGGTCGTCATGAGCGTTGAAGCACAGGCGGCAACACCGCTGGTGGACGTGCGCGGCCTGCAGGTGCGCTTTCCCGTCGCGGGCGGACTGCGCACCGTGGTCGAGGGGCTGGACCTGCGCATCGAGGCCGGCGAATGCGTGGCCCTGGTGGGCGAATCGGGCTCGGGCAAGAGCGTCACCGCCCGCGCCCTGATCGACCTGGCCGGCCCGGGCGCGCAGGTGCAGGCCGAGCGCTTCCTGATCGATGGTGCCGACGCGCGCGCCTTCGCCGCGGCCGACTGGCGCCGCCTGCGCGGCACCTTCGCGGGGCTGGTGATGCAGGACGCGCTGGTCTCGCTCGATCCGCTGCGGCCCATCGGCGCCGAGGTGGGCGAGGTGCTGACCCAGCACCGCCTGCTGCGCGGCCGCGCGGCCGTGCGCCGCCGGGTGATCGACACGCTGTCGCAGGTGGGCATGCCCGAGCCCGGAGAGCGCCTGCACCAGCATGCGCACGAGCTGTCCGGCGGGCTGCGCCAGCGCGCGCTGATCGCGGCCGCCATCGCCGCCGGGCCGCGCCTGATCATTGCCGACGAGCCCACCACCGCGCTGGACGCCGCGCTGCAGCAGCAGGTGATCGGCCTGCTGGCCGAACGCGTGCGTGCGAGCGGGGCGGGGCTGCTGCTGATCAGCCATGACCTGTCGGCGGTGGCCGGCATTGCCGACCGGATGATCGTGATGCGCGCCGGTCGTGTGGTGGAGTCTGGCCCGACCCCCGAGGTGCTGGCCTGGCCGCGCGAGGCCTACACCCGGCAGCTGATCGCCGCCGTGCCCTCGGCGTCCTCGCGCGGCAACCGGCTGGCCTCGGCCCGCTTCGTGCGCGACGAGGGCTCGGTGCCGCCGCGCGTGCGCATCGAGCGCGAGCCGCTGCCACCCCGGCAGCCGCCGGCCGGCGAACCGGTGCTGCGCGTGCAGGGCATCGGCAAGCGCTACCGGCGACGTGGCCTGCGGGCGCAGCCGGCTTTCGTGGCGCTGGCGGATGTGTCCTTCGAGGTGCGGGCCGGCGAGGTGCTGGGGCTGGTCGGTGCCTCGGGCTCCGGCAAGTCCACCTGTGCGCGCATCGTGCTCGGGCTGGACGAGCCCGACGCGGGCAATGTGCAGCTGCTGGGCCAGCCCTGGTCGGGCCGGCCCGAGCCTTCACGGCGCGCCCTGCGGCCCAAGCTGCAGTACATCCCGCAGGATCCGCTCAGCAGCTTCGATCCGCGCTACTGCGTGCGCGACGTGGTGACGCAGAACCTGCCCGGGCTGCGTGGCGAAGTGCGGGATGCCCGCGTGCGCGGGCTGCTGGCCCAGGTGGGCCTGGCCGCCGACTTGCTGGACCGCCTGCCGCGCACCCTCTCCGGCGGCCAGCGCCAGCGCCTGGCCATCGCCCGCGCGCTGGCGGCCGAGCCCCAGCTCATCGTGTGCGACGAGCCGGTTTCCGCGCTCGACGTCAGCATCCAGGCCCAGGTGATCGACCTGATCGGCGAACTGCAGTCGCGGCTCGGCACGGCGCTGTTGTTCATCTCGCACGACATCAACCTGGTGCGGCATGTGGCCGACCGCGTGGTGGTGCTGGACCAGGGCCGCGTGGTGGAGCAGGGGCCGGTGGACGAAGTGCTGGCGCGGCCGGCGCATGCGTACACGCGAAGCCTGCTGGCCGCGGTGCCGCCCGCGCTGGTGGGCTGAAGCGCCGTTCGACCGTCCGCAAAGGCGCGGGACGCACGCTGGTGCGCAAGAATCGGCGCCATGCAGCGCTTCACCATCTCCCTGGACGACGATCTCGCCAAAGAGTTCGACGCTTTCATCGCCGCCAAGGCCTATGCCAACCGTTCCGAGGCGGTGCGCGACCTGATCCGCGCGCGCCTCGGCGATGCGGTGCTGGCGGAGGCCGGAGCGCAGCGCCGCACCGCGCGTGCCCGTGTCGCCGCCTGCGTGGCCAACGTGAGCTATGTGTACGACCACCACGAGCAGACCGTCACCAGCCGCGTGCTCGACCTGCAGCATGACCACCATGATCTGGTCGTCACCAGTCTTCACACCCATCTGGACCATCACCATTGCATGGAGACCGCAGTGCTGAGGGGGCCGACAGCGGCCGTACAGGCGTTGGCCGAACAACTGGTGGCCCAGCGTGGCGTGCGGCACGGCAATATCCACCTGGTGCCGCTGGCGGCAGGTCAGGCCCACCGTCACGGCAAGCGCGACCAGGCGCCGCACCGGCACTTCAGCCCATTGACTTGAGCCGGCGTCACATACGTCCGATGGCGTATGGGGCGGCCGAAACGTATGAGGAACCGGCAATTCTTCATACATTTGCGCATGCTCAAGATTTCTCCGATTTCCGCTGCGCGTCTATCGCCCTGGATGGCCGCCGCCTGTAGCCTGCTCCATCCGCCGGCCCTGCAGGCCCAGACTGCCGAACAGGGCCATCTTCCCGAGATCGCGGTCAAGGGGCCGCGCGATGCCAGCATCGGCACGGCCGACAGCGCCAGCGAAGGTGCTGCCGAGCAGGCCTCCTTCCAGAGTCGGCCCAAGCTGCGCCCGGGCGACATCGTCGAGGCGGTGCCCGGCGTGGTGGCCACCCAGCATTCGGGCGACGGGAAGGCCAACCAGTACTTCCTGCGGGGCTTCAACCTGGACCACGGCACCGACTTCGCGGTGCGGGTGGCCGGCATGCCGGTCAACATGCCCACGCACGGCCACGGCCAGGGCTTTGCGGATCTCAACTTCCTGATTCCCGAGCTGGTCTCGGGCGTGCGCTATCGCAAGGGTCCGTACTTTGCCGACAGCGGCGACTTCTCCCTGGCCGGCAGCGCCAGCCTGGACTACGTCAGCGTGCTCGACCGGCCCTTCGCCGAACTGACGCTGGGGCAGAACGGCCTGCGGCGCCTGCTGGCCGCAGGCTCGCAGACGGTGGACGACCGGACCTGGCTGGGCGCTGTGGAACTGGAGGGCAATGACGGTCCCTGGCAGGTGCCCGAAGGCCTTCGAAAGGCCAATGCCGTGCTGCGCTATTCGCAGGGCTCCGCCAGCCGTGGCTTCAGCGTCACGGGCATGGCCTACCAGAGCCGATGGACATCGACGGACCAGATCCCTCAGCGGCTGGTGGACAGCGGCGAACTGTCGCGCTTCGGCAGCCTGAACCCTACCGATGGTGGGCGTACGCGCCGGCTGTCGTTGTCGGCCAACTGGTTCGACAAAGGGCCCGAGGGCGACACCGAACTGAGTGCCTACGCCATCGACTACCGCTTCGATCTGTTCTCCGACTTCACCTACTTCCTGGCCAACCCGGCGCAGGGCGACCAGTTCGAGCAGACCGACCGGCGCCGCATCTATGGCGTGCAGGCCGCGCACCGACGCGCGAACCGGATCGGTGGTCTGGACGGCGTGCTGAGCTTCGGCGCCGAATGGCGGGGCGATCGCATCGGCGAGGTGGGGCTCTATCCGACCCAGTTCCGCCAGCGGCTGGGCAGCGTTCGCAACGACAAGGTGGCCGAGGACCAAATCGCACTGCATGTCCAGCAGCTCGTCGAGTTCGGCGCGAACGTGCGTGGCTACGTGGGGATGCGCGGTACCTGGCTGGGCTACGACGTGCAGGGCCGCGAGCCGGTGTACGGCGCCCTCAACAGTGGGCGCGGCCATCAGTCGCTGCTGTCGCCCAAGGCCGGCCTGGCCTGGACCGTCGCGCCGGCCCACGAGCTCTACCTCAACGTCGGGCAGGGTTTCCACAGCAACGATGTGCGCGGCGCCACCATCCGGCTCGATCCGCAGACCGGCCTGCCGGCCGAGCGGGTGCCGGCGCTGGTCAAGGGCACCGGCTCGGAGCTGGGCTGGCGCTTCCAGCCCGACGACAGTCTGAGCGTCACGGCGGCGCTTTGGCAGCTGCAACTGGGCTCGGAGCTCGTGTATGTCGGCGATGCCGGCAGCACCGAGCCCGGGCGCGCCAGCAAGCGCCATGGCGTGGAAGCGACGCTGCGCTGGCGGATCGACAGCCGCTGGCGCGTGGAGGCCGACGCGGCCTGGTCCCGGGCCCGGTTCCGCGGCGCAGCGCCGGAAGGTGAGGGCAACTTCGTGGACAACGCCGTCGAGCGGGTGGCCGCCGCGGGCGTCATGTGGGAGCAGGGTCCATGGACAGCCACGCTGCGGCTGCGCTACATGGGCGGGCGGGCGCTGGACACGCTGGACAGCGTGCGATCCCGGTCGGTCGTGCTGCTCAACTTCGGCGGCAGCTATGCCGTCAACCGGCAGCTCACGCTGGGACTGCAGGTCTTCAACCTGGCGGGCAGGAAGGGCAACGACATCGAGTACTTCTATGCCTCGTGCACGGCGAGCGAGGTGCTGTCCGACCGCTGCGGCGGCGGCATCGCCGACCGCCACGTGCATCCGATGGAGCCGCGCAGCGTGCGGCTATCGGCCCGCTGGACCTTCTGACCGCATGTGCGAGCGCTGGACCCAGGCCAGGGGAATGATCGCCAGGGCCGTGAGCGCGGTGGCGAAGGTCGCCGCAACGATGCCGACCTGGTCGCCCAGCAGGCCGTACGCGATGGGCGACGCGGCCCCCGAGGCGATGGTGCCGGTGTAGAACACCGCGAAGGCGCGCTCGGTTCGATCGGGCGGCACCATGTCCGGCACGCTGCCGTAGAGCACCGACGAGGTGCCGTTGAGCATCAGCCCCAGCAGGGGCAGCAGGACCAGCGCTGGCCACAGGGGGCACAGCATCACGGCCACGATGCACACCGCGGTGCCACCTTCGGTGACGAGCACGGTGCCGGTCAGGCCGAGACGCTCGCCGAGCCAGCCGCAGAGGAACTTGCCCGCCGCGCCGCCGATGAACACCAGTGCCAGGGCGGTGCCGAGCATGGCCGGTGAGATGCCCTTCCTCTGCAGCAGGAAGGGCAGGAAGGTCAGCATGCCCATGCGCACGGCGGTGTCGAGCACGCCGATGGCCAGCAGAAGCCGGAAGCCCGTGTTCGATGCCGGAAGGCCGCGGCCGCGCTCCTGCGCATGCCCGGCCGGCGCAGGCCGCGCCTGTGACGGGAGCAGAAGTGCAATGGCAATGGCAACCAGCAGGCCTGCCCCGGCCACCGTCCACAGCGCATGTCGCCAGGGCATCCAGACCAGCAGGAAGGACATGGCGGCCGGCAGGGCGGCCTTGCCCAGATCGCCGGCGAAGTTGTAGATGCCCAGGGGACCACGGGCGCGCGCGCCGTACGCCTGGGAGACGGCGGCCGAAGCCAGGGGGTGCTGCGTGCTCGAACCGACGCCCGAGATCGCCAGCGCCACGCACAGGCCGAGCAGGCTGCCCGACAGGCCGGCGACCGCGTAGCCCAGGGCGGCAAGCAGCGTACCCAGTGCCAGCGTGGTGCGCCGTCCGATCCATTGCGACAGCCGCCCTGCCGAAAGCTGCAGGCTGGCCATCGTGCCACCGTAGACCGCACGCAGGACGGCCAGCGCGCCGTAGCCGAGACCGAACTCGCTCTGCCATAGCGGCAGCAGCACATAGATCAGGTCGGTGTAGCCGTCGTGCAGCGCATGGGCGACGCACGACACCCAGAGCACGCGCTTCGGCTGCGACAGGGTTCGCCGTCCTTCGGCCATGTCGGCGGGGAGGAGGCGATGTGTCGTCATGGGCTCGATGCTAAGTCCGCGTGGCCTGCCTCACCACAGACATAATCTCGCGCCTATGGGGAGAAAAAGTCCCTCTTCCGTTGAGATTGCCGAGCGCGCGCCGGGCCGTGGTCAAGTGCCGCCCCTCAACGCATTGCGCAGCTTTGAAGCGGTGGCCACGCACGGGAGCTTTGCGGCTGCGGCGGTGGCGCTCAACGTGACCCATTGGGCGGTCGGCAAGCAGATCCGCCTGCTGGAGCAATGGTTCGGCAAGCCCTTGTTCGAGCGCCGCGCGCGCGGTGTGCAGTTGACCGCAGAGGGCGCGACCCTGTTCGCCGATGTGGGCGCCGCTTTCGACCGGCTGGCGGCGGGCTCCGCCCGGCTGCGCAATCGCAGGCTCGCTGCGCATGTGTCTGGAACCGTCAAGGTCAATGCGCTGGTCAGCTTCGCGCTAAGCTGGCTGCTGCCGCGATTGCCCGCGTTCCAGCGGCGCTTTCCGGACGTCGACGTGCTGGTGTCGACCACCTCACGCAAGCTGCGCTATGTGGGCGATGCCTTCGACATCGGCGTGCGGTCCGGGCCTGAGCAGGGCGCCGGTCTGGTCTCGCTCAGGCTCATGGCGGACGAGCGGCTGCCGGCCTGCAGTCCGGCGCTGCTGCGTGACCATCCCATCGGCAGCGTGGAGGATCTTCGCCAGCACACCCTTCTGCACTCCGCCAGCACCCGGGGCGCCTGGGCGCAGTGGCTGCGCGAGGCCGGCGTGCCCCGGCTCCTGCCAGAGCGCCAGATGGAATTCGAGCATGTGTTCCTGCAGCAGGCCGCCGCGGTGGAAGGCCTGGGCGTGGCGCTGGTCTCCCTGCCTCTGGTCCAACGCGATCTTGCGGCCGGTCGGCTGGTGTGCCCACTGCGCGCAACGACCTGGCGTGCGCCCGACTACACCCTGGTGCTCAACGCCGAACGCGAAGCCGACGCCGCGGTTTCCGCACTGCGCGACTGGATGCTGGAGGCAGCGGCGCAGGAGCAAGGCCAGCCGGCCCCTGGCTGAAGGGGTGCGCGGCTGGGGCGCCCGTAGGGCTTAGCGGGGGGCGGGTGCGTACCAGCGCGCTCAGGCGGCCCGACGCGTCGCCTCCCGGCCGGCCGGCCGCGCCAGCCCCAGGTGCTCGCGCAGCGTCCGGCCCTCGTAGGCGGTGCGGAAGATGCCCCGGCGCTGCAGGATCGGCACCACGCCGTCCACGAAGTCCTGCAGACCGCCCGGCAGCTGGTCGGGCATCAGGTTGAAGCCATCGGCCGCACCAGCCTTGAACCAGTGCTCGATGTCGTCGGCGATCTGCTCGGGCGTGCCGACGATGACGCGGTGGCCGCCGCCGCCGGCCAGCTCGCGGATCAGCTCGCGCACCGTGAACTGCCCGCGTCGCGCATGCGCCAGCGTGGCGTGGAAGAAGGTGTGGTTGCCATTGCCGCTGCCCGGAAGACTCAGGTCGTCGGGCAGGCGCTCGTCCAGCTTCAGCCTGTCCACGGGCACGCCCAGCGTGCCGGCAAGGCGGGTAAGGCTGTAGTTCCAGGGGATCAGGTCCACCAGCTGGTCGCGCCGACGGCGGGCCTCGGCCTCGGTGCTGCCGATGATGGTGGTCAGGCCCGCCAGCACCTTCACCGCGTCGGGGCCGCGGCCCAGGGCCTCGGCACGCTGCTTGAGGCCGCGGGCGTAGTCCAGCGATTCCTCGAAGGACTGCGAGGCGCTGAACACGGCCTCGGCGTGGCGCGCGGCCAGTTCGCGGCCGTCGGCCGAGGCGCCGGCCTGCACCAGCACCGGCCGGCCTTGCGGCGAGCGCGGCAGGTTCAGCGGGCCCTGCACCGAGAAGAACTCGCCGCGGTGGCGCACCGGATGCACCTTTGCCAGGTCCACGAAGCGGCCGGCGGCCTTGTCGCCGATGAAGGCGTCGTCCTCCCAGCTGTCCCACAGGTCCTTCACCAGCTGGGTGAACTCGTCGGCGCGGCGGTAGCGCTGGGCATGGTCGGGGACGGCCTCCAGGCCGAAGTTGCGGGCCGAGGGCAGGTCGGCGGTGGTGACCACGTTCCAGCCCGCGCGGCCGCCGCTGACCAGGTCGAGCGAGGCGAAGCGGCGGGCGATGTTGTAGGGCTCGTTGTAGCTGGTGGAGGCGGTGCCGATCACACCCAGGTGGGTGGTGGCGGCGGCCACGGCGGTGAGCAGCACCGTGGGCTCAAGCGCGGTGATGGGGCGGAAGTCGATCTGGTCGACGATGGCCGCGTTGTCGGCCAGGAAGATCGCGTCGAGCTTCCCGGCTTCGGCGATGCGTGCGAGGCGCACGTAGTGGTGCACGTCGATGAAGGCGCCGGGCTCGCTTTCGGGCAGGCGCCAGGCCGAGGGCACGAAGCCGGAGTGCAGGGCGTTGATGTTGAGGTGCAGCTGGCGGGGACGGGGAGCGGTCATTGGAAGGTTCCAGGGGCGGGCGGCTGGCCCGAAAGAAAGTGGCGTCCGACGTTGCGGACCTTGTATTCGGCCGGGTTGTGCAGGGTGTGGATGCGCACGTTGCGCCAGAAACGGTCGAGCCCGGCGCCGCGGTCGGCGGCCAGCGGTCCGAGCGCTTCGATCAGGCCCGTGGCGGCCTGCAGCGCGACCTCGCCGGCCAGCACGTTGGCCGCGGCGATGGCGACGGCGGCCTCGCCGCGCTCCTCGGCCGTGAGGTGCACGCCGCGTGCGGTGGCGGCGTCCAGGGCGCGCAGGGCGCGGTCGGCCAGCGCGGTGGCGGCGCGGGTGCGGCTCCACAGCTCGCCCAGCAGGCGCTGCACGCCGGGGTCATGCTGCAGCCGGCGCGAGGCGGGCGCGTCCAGCAGCGTGTCGCGCGCCATGCGCACGGCGCCCTGCGCAATGCCGACGAAGACGTTGAGCAGCACGCTCTGCTGCAACAGCGGCGTGACGGTGCGCCAGGGCTCGGCCGGCGCGCGGGTCGGGTCCAGCGGGGCGGGCGGGCCAAGAACCTCGTCGGCATGCACGCGCACGCCATGGAAGCTGACCCGGCCGCTGCCGGTCTGGCGCTGGCCGATGCCATCCCAGTCGTCCTCGATCACCACGCCTTCGCGGCCGGCCTCGATGGCGGCGGTGCGGCGCTCGCCGGTGGCGGCGTCCTCCCAGGCGATGGAGAGCCAGTCGGCCACGTGCGAGCCCGAGGTGAAAGGCCGGAAGCCGTCGAGCACGAAGTGGTCACCCTCGCGGCGCCCGAACAGGCTCTTGGAGAAGCTGTTGGCCGTGTTGCCCCAGAACCATTGCGCCTGCGCGGAGCGGCGCCACAGCGGCTCGACCTGGGCCGGCACCTGGCGCAGCCCCAGGCCGAGCAGGCTGACGTAGTGGTAGCCATAGAGGTGGCCGACGGAGCTGTCCACCTGCGACAGCAGTCGCGTGATGCGCAGGGCGGTGGACCAGGGCTGGGCCTCGCCGCCCACGGCCGTGGGCAGCAGCAGGGCCAGCAGGCCTTCCTGGCGCAGCAGGGCGATCTGCGCCGAGGGCCGGCCGCCGGCGCGGTCGCGCTCGGCCGCGTCGCGGGCGAACAGCGGGCGCAGCGCGGCAGCGCGCGTGATGTAGGGGTTGGCGCTTTCGGGCTCGAACAGCGCGGGCGGTGCCTGTTCTTGCAAGGTGGGGTGGGGCAGGATGACGGCGCTCAAGGGAAGACCTCCGGCGTGGGCTGTGCGGCGCGCGCTCATGGCGATGGGGGCGCGAAGACGGCCGTGGGCGTGGCCGGCGTGGACAGGGGCACGGCGCCCCCCAGCAGCCAGCGGCCCAGGGCGCGCTGGCGTGCGTCGGTGCGCTGCGGCAGGCGCAGCGTGCGCGTGTCGCGCCAGAAACGGTCGTAGCCATTGGCCACCGTGGCCGAGCGTGCGCCCATCAGCTCGAAGATGCCGCTGCCGGCGGCGTCGGCCGCCTCGGCCGCCTCCAGATGGGCGGTGGCGATCTGCACCGCCAGCGCATCGCGGGTGGCGGCCTCCAGGTCGTCGCCCGCGGCCTGGGCCAGGTCGAAGGCCCGGCCGGCGCGGTCGGCCAGCTCGGTGGCCGCCTGCACGCGCAGCGCGAGTTCGCCGTAGCGGCGCTGGATCCACGGATCGTCCTCGTGGCGCTCGACGCCGGAATGGATCCAGGGCCGCGAGGCGGTGAGGGTGTAGGCGCGGCCTTCGTCCAGCGCACCCCAGGCGCTGCCGATGAAGACCTCCAGCTGGGCGGCCTGCTGCAGCAGGGCCGGCAGGTCGGCGCGCGGCGAGGTGGGACGGACCGCGGGGCCGAGCAGTTCGGGCTCGCCCAGCTGCACGGCCGAGAGGCGCAGGCTGCCGCCGCCGGCCTGGCGCAGGCCGAAGCCGTCGTCCAGCAGGGCTTCGCCGACGCCCGGATGGTCCAGCCGCAGGCTGGCCGTCACGCGCGGTCCGCGCACATCGGGCCAGCTCAGCAGCAGGCGGTCGGCGGCATGCAGGCCGGCCGTGGCATGCAGCTGGCCGTCGAGCAGCCAGCCCGCGCCGATGCGCCGGGCGCCCAGCGTGGGCAGGTCGGTGTCCAGCGGATGCGTCCACAGCCAGCGCTGCCGGGCCGTGGCGTCCAGCAGGGCCTGGGCCTGTGCGCTGCCGTGCACCGCCAGGCCCAGCACGGCCGCGATGTGATGGCCCAGCAGCAAGGCGACCGAGGCATCGGTGCGAGCCAGCTCACGCACGGCGCGCAGCAGGCTGGACACCGCGGCGCCCCCGCCGCCCTGATGCACGGGCACCAGGGCCGGCAGCAGGCCGCTGCCCTTGAGCAGTGCCTGCGCGGCCACGGGCCGGCCGCCGGCCTGGTCGCGCGTGGGCGCGTCCGCTTGCAGCGCCTGTCGCAACCCATGGGCGCGGGCCTGCCAGGTGTCGGCGCCCGGCTGGTCGAAGAAGGGGGGCGTGCTCACGGTGACGGCCTGGGTTCTGGCGCTCGACGGGTTGCTTTGGGTGGTGGCCAGGGTGCGGGCGGTCATTGGGCCGCGGTGAAGTAGTCGGGCAGCCGGTAGCCGGCCCACACCGGGTTGGCGCGGAAGAAGCGCTGGAACTCGGCCGAGCGGTAAGCCTCGGCGATGTCGCGGGCGAAGGCCGCGTTCTCGTTGCCGCGCTTGACGGCCACCACGTTCACGTAGGGCAGCGTCATGTCTTCGAGCTTGAGCGCCTCGGTGAGCTTCAACCCCGAGGCGACGGCGAAGTTGCCCTGCACGGCCGCCAGGTCGGCATCGGCCAGCGAGCGCGGCGCCTGGGCCGCGTCCAGCGGCACCAGCTTGAGCCGCTTGGGATTGGCGACGACATCGCGCTCGGAGACGCTGATCGGGTCCACGCCCGGCTTCAGCTGCACCCAGCCCAGCCCCGCCAGGATGTTGAGCGCGCGCGCTGCGTTGACCGGGTCAGCCGGCAGGGTGACCGTGGCGCCGTCGGGCACGTCGGCCAGCTTGCGGTGCTTCTGCGAATACAGCCCCATCGGCGGGGTGGGCACATGCACCACCGGCACCAGGTCGAAGCCCTGGCTCTTGTTGGTGGCCTGCAGGTAGAGCGTGTGCTGGAAGATGTTGGCGTCGATGTTGCCGCGCTGCACCGCGTCGTTGGGTTGCACGCCCTGGCTGAACTCGACATAGCGGATCTGGTAGCCCTTCTTTTCGAGCTGGGGCGCGATGCCCTTGGCGAAGGCGTCGCGGTAGGGGCCGGGCATGAAGCCCACGGCCAGTTCGGCCGCGTGCGCGGCGAAGGCCGCCAGGCCGAGGAGCGAGAGCACCGCAAGGCGGCGGGGACGGAAGGGGGAGGACATGGCGCGGATCGTCGGGAATGAGGCCTGGAGCAGCCCGGGAGGCGCACTGTGCGTGGCCGCCCGCCCGTCGCGAACGAAGCATTCCGCCATTGCTTAGCCGGGCGACGCATAACGGCGCGGCATGGGGTGCCGTGGCGTGCCAAGGATGTTTTTCGCATGAGCAACGCCGGATTCATTCGTTTGGTTTGGCAGCGGGTCGGCCCACAGTCGTGCTCTTCGCCATGCCGGGCCGTGCGGTGCTTCACCGTGCCGGCCCCTCTTGCCCGGACCCATGAGCCTTGCCCCTCCCAACGCTGCCGCCCCCGAACCCCTGATCCGGCTCGACGGCGTGCACAAGCAATTCGCGCTGCCCGATGGCCGCCGCTTCACCGCCGTGCAGCCGCTGCAGCTGGCCATCGGCCGCGGCGAGGTCTTCGGCCTGATCGGCAAGAGCGGCGCCGGCAAGTCCACGCTGCTGCGCCTCATCAACCTGCTGGAACGGCCTGATGGCGGCCGGGTGCTGGTCAACGGCCGCGACCTGACCCGCCTGTGGCGCCGCGAACTGCGCGAGACGCGCCAGTCCATCGGCATGATCTTCCAGCAGTTCAATCTGCTGCAGAACGCGACCGTGGCCGAGAACGTGGCCTTTCCGCTGCGCATCCACGGCCGCCATTCGCGCGCCGACATCGAGGCGCGGGTACAGGAATGCCTGGCCCTGGTCGGCCTGGGCGACAAGGCAGGCGCCTATCCGGCGCAGCTCTCGGGCGGGCAGAAGCAGCGCGTGGCCATCGCCCGTGCGCTGGCGCCGCGACCCGACGTGCTGCTGTGCGACGAGCCCACCTCGGCCCTCGACGCCGAGACCACGCGGGCCCTGCTGCACACGCTGCGCGAGATCAACGCACGCCTGGGCGTGACCATCGTCATCGTCACGCACGAACTGCCCGTGGTGCAGCAGCTGTGCCGCCGCGTCGCCGTGCTGGAGCAGGGCGCGCTGGTGGAGCAGTTCGACGTCGACCAGGTCGCGGCCGAGCCGCGCCTGAGCAGCCTGGGCCGCGAGCTGGCCGAACAGATGGCGCAGCGGCCCTGGTCGCCCCCGGCCGCGGCGTCTGCTGCCGCCGACGCCGCCACCGCCGCTGCGCCGGCGTCGGCGGCACGCCCATCGCCTGCGGCCGACGCTGCCACGGCGTCCCTCTCCATCGCCCGCCTCGCCCATGTCTGAGAACATCCTCGCCATCCTTCCCGAGCTCTGGACCGCCACGCAGCAGACCCTGCTGATGCTGGCCATCGGCCTCGGCGCGGCCCTGGTGCTGGGCGGCCCGCTGGGCGTGCTGCTCTTCCTGCTCGGTCCCGGCCAGTCGCTGGACCACCGGCCGGCCTACCTGGTGCTGAGCTGGGTGGTGAACACCGTGCGTTCCTTCCCCTTCATCATCCTGCTGGTGGCGCTGGT
Organism: Pseudacidovorax sp. NFM-22; assembly: GCF_021401245.1. Classification (GTDB taxonomy): domain Bacteria; phylum Pseudomonadota; class Gammaproteobacteria; order Burkholderiales; family Burkholderiaceae_C; genus Xenophilus. The sequence goes on along the minus strand of NZ_JACBFY010000005.1, from coordinate 158,365 downwards.
GCCCTTCACGCGGGTGATCGCGGGCACCTCCATCGGGCCGCTGGCCGCGGCCGTGCCGCTGTCGGTGGCGGCCATCCCGTATTTCGCGCGGCTGGTGGAGCAGAGCATCCGCGAGGTGCCGCGCGGCGTCATCGAGGCGGCCCATGCCATGGGCGCCTCCGAGCTGCAGATCGTGTGGCGCGTGCTGGTGCGCGAGGCCCGCTCGGGCCTGGTGCTGGCCCTCACCGTGCTGGCCGTGAGTTTCCTGTCGTACTCGGCCGTGGCCGGCGTGGTGGGTGGCGGCGGCATCGGCGACCTGGCCATCCGCTATGGCTACTACCGCTTCCAGACCGACGTGATGCTGCTGACCGTGGCCCTGCTCGTGGTGCTGGTGCAGATCATCCAGTTCGGTGGCAATGCCATCGCGCACCGGCTGGACAAGCGCTGAAGGCTTCCCTCCCTTCCTTCCTCTCCCCTCGGCCCTCTCCCATGTCCCTGTTCCGTCGTCACGTTCTCCTGGCCAGCCTGGCCGCTTCCTTGGCGCTGCCCGTGCTGGCGCAGCAGCCTGTCGCCAGCAAGAAGGGGCTGGTCATCGGCACCACCGCGGGCTCCAACATCGAGGTGCTGCGACGTGGCATCCAGCCGCAGCTCGAACAGAAGGGCTACAAGGTCAAGCTCGTCGAGTTCAGCGACTACGTGCAGCCCAACCATGCCCTGGCCCAGGGTTCGCTGGACGCCAACTACTTCCAGCACATCATCTATCTGAAGAACTTCGCCGAGAAGAACAAGCTGGACCTCGCGGACGTGGTGCAAGGCCCCATCGCGCCACTGGGCCTGTACTCGCGCAAGTTCAAGACCGTGGCCGAGGTGAAGGAGGGCGCGCGCATCGCCGTGCCCAACGACCCCACCAACCTGGCCCGTACCTTCGTCTTCCTGGAGCAGTACGGCCTGGTCAAGACCAAGGCCGGCGTCGACCCGCTCAAGGTGACCGAGAAGGACATCGCCGACAACCCCAAGAAGCTGCGCTTCGTGCCACTCGAAGCCGCCCAGCTGCCGCGTGCGCTGGACGACACCGACTTCTCGGTCATCAACGGCAACTTCGCCATCTCCTCCGGCCTCAAGCTCACCGATGCGGTGGCGCTGGAGAAGACGCCCGACTACTACCTGCTGGTGGCGGCCGTGCGCACGGCCGACAAGGGCGCGCCCTGGGTGGCCGACCTGCAGGCGGCCTTCCGGTCGCCCTTCTTCAAGCAGGTGCTGGACCGCGACTTCCCCGGCTACGCGCGGCCGGCCGCGCTGCAGTAGGGCGGCGCGGCGACGTCCACACAGGCGGCGGCATGGCGGTGCTGGTGCATTTCGACGCGCACGGTCGCTGGGGCGAGACCCTCGTGTGCGAGCACCGCATCGCCGACGCCCTGGCGGTCCTGGGCCTGCACAGCGGCCAGGTGCCGGTGCGTGAGGACGTGGGCGAAGGACTGGAGGCGGCCTGCGACGCCTATGCGGCCGAGCTCGCCGAACTGCGGCAGCGGCTCGACGTGCACAGCATGGACCGCCTCGTGCTGCGGCCCGGCCATCCGGGCTGGGCCCGGCTGCGCCGCGGCTTCCTGGCGGAGCACACCCACGGCGAGGCCGAGATCCGGCTCTTCCTGTCGGGCACCGGCCTGTTCCATGTTCGACATGCGCAGGGCTTCATCGGCCTGCTGTGCGAAGCCGGCGACTGGGTGAGCGTGCCGGCCGGCATGCCCCACGCATTCGACGGCGGCGAGCAGCCCGACTTCGATGCCTTGCGCCTCTTCGGTGGCACCGAAGGCTGGGTGGCCCGGCCCACCGGTGCCGGGCGCCTGCGCCTGCCCCTGCTCGACGACTTTGTCGAGCAGCTGCTCCGCCTCAATGGCCAGGCCCTCGACGAGCCGGAGTGAACACCGCCGTCCGTCCCGCCGTTCCTTCCGATCCGTCCGTTCCCTCATCCCCATGCCGAGTTCCCCTTCCCGCCAGCTGCACCTGGGTGCCTTCTTCTTCGGCGTCGGCCACCACCTGGCCGCATGGCGCGATCCGCGGGTGGATGCCGGCGCGGCCAGCCGCATCGCGTCCTTGACGCAGTGGGCACGCATCGCCGAGGACGCCAGGTTCGATGCCATCTTCTTCGCCGACAACGTGGGCCTGCCCGGCGGTCCCGACGACGTGCTGGCCCGCAACGCGCTCTGGTATCCGATGGAGCCCACGCTCACGCTGGCCGCACTGTCGCAGGCCACCACGCACATCGGCCTGGTGGCCACCGTCTCGTCCACCTACCTGCCGCCCTACCAGCTGGCGCGCAAGTTCGCCACGCTCGACCAGCTCAGCGGCGGCCGCAGCGGCTGGAACCTGGTCACGTCCGGCAGCGACTTCGAAGCCCGCAGCTTCGGCCTGACCCAGCAACTGCCGCATGCCGAGCGCTATGCGCGTGCCCGCGAGTACGTGCGCATCGTGCAGGGCCTGTGGGACACCTGGGAGGACGACGCCTTCGTCCACGACCGCGGCGCCAACCGCTTCTTCGATCCGGCGAAGCTGCACCGCGTGGACGTCGATGGCGCGCATTACCGGGTGCAGGGCGGCCTGCAGACGCCGCGCTCGCCCCAGGGACGACCGGTGGTGGTGCAGGCCGGCTCTTCCGACGATGGCCAGGACCTGGCGGCGGCGACCGCCGAGCTGGTGTTCACGGCCCAGCAGACGCCCGAGCAGGCCCAGGCCTTCTACCGCGGGCTGAAGGCGCGGCTTGCGGCCCATGGCCGCGCACCGGATTCGCTCAAGATCCTGCCCGGGCTGTCGCCCTTCGTCGGCCGCAGTGCGCAGGAGGCGCAGGAGAAGTTCGAGCAGCTGCAGTCGCTGATCGACCCGGTGCTGGGCGTCGGGCTGCTGTCCACCTTCCTGGGCAACGTCGACCTGTCGGCCTATCCGGTGGACGGTCCCTTCCCGCAGGACCTGCCCGTGACCGAAGGCTGGAAGAGCCGGCAGCAGCTCTTCGCCGACCTGGCCCGGCGCGAGGGCCTGAGCATCCGCCAGCTCTACGAGCGCGTGGCCGGCGCGCGGGGGCATTGGACCGTGGTGGGCACGCCCGAATCCATCGCCGACCAGATGGAGCACTGGTTCCACAACGAGGCCGCCGACGGCTTCAACATCCTGGCGCCGACGCTGCCGCACGGGCTGGAGGACTTCGCCCGGCTGGTGGTGCCCGAGCTGCAGCGCCGCGGGCTGTTCCGCCGCGAGTACGCCCACCGCACGCTGCGCGGGCACCTGGGGCTGGCGCGGCCGGCGCACCCGGCGGCGGGCGCCGCGTCGGCCGCCAGGGTGCGCGCCGTTGCATGAAGTGGGCGGCCCCGTCGTTCGACGCCAGCGGCCTGCAGGCTGGATGCAGGGCCGCCGGCAACGGGTAGGTCCCCGGGCAAGGAACCGCCATCCATGCCGGTTCAGCCGCGCCGGCCCCCACACAAGGACTCGTGCGCTCCCAGACAAGTGCCTTCGGGAGGCCGTTCCTAAACTGGTTTGACGCGGTGCAGCAAAGCCGGACATGGGGTCCGGCGGGCCGCCTCACCAGGAGTTCCCGTCCCATGAACAGCCCCCTCGTCGTCCCGGGCCAGCGCCCGTCCCGCCATGCCTGGCCGATGCGTCTGCGCCGCCTGCTGGCCACTGCCCTGGGCACCGTCGCCCTGGCGCTGGGTGCCGTCGGCGCGGCCCATGCCGAGGTCTTTCCCACGCCCAGCGAATGCGCGGCGCTGCAGGCCAAGTACCCGCAGTTCAAGGGCAAGACGCTGGTCAACGCCATCAATCCGCACACGCCCGGCTACGAGACCATCGACCCCAAGAACCCCGAGCGCTACATCGGCTTCGACATCGACCTGGGCGAGACGATCGGCGCCTGCCTGGGCTTCAAGATCAGCTACAAGCCCGTGACCTTCGCGGCGCTGCTCACCACCCTGCAGTCGGGCCAGGCCGACATCGTCATCTCCGACATCTACGCCACCGAGGAGCGTGCCAAGGCGGCCGACTTCATCACCTACTCCAAGGTGTTCGACGGCGTGCTGGTGGCCAAGGGCAATCCCAAGAAGATCACCGGCATCGACACCTCGCTGTGCGGCACCGTCGCGGCCGAGAACACGGGTTATGTGGAGGTGCCGCTGATCCAGGCCCTGGCCGCGCAGTGCAAGGCCGCCGGCAAGCCCGAGCCGCAGATCCAGCTCTACGACAACAACCAGAACTGCATCCAGGCCATCCTGGCCGGCCGCGCCGACACCTACATCAACGACGTCAACACGGTCGACAGCGCCGTCAAGGCCTACCCGGACAAGCTGGAGAAGGCCCTGGCCGTGACCATTCCGTACTCGGTGGGCATCGCCGTGCCCAAGGGCAAGACCGACTTCCGCGATGCCGTGATGGCCGCGCTGGTGGCGCTGCAGAAGTCCGGCGCGCACACCGAGATGCTCAAGAAGAACGGCCTGCCGGTCGAGAACCTCGAAGCCCCGCGCCTGGTCCTGGCCAAGTGAGATGACCTGGTCCCGGGCGGCCCCGGCCGCCCGGGAGTGACCCGATGGACCTGTTTCTTCATTACCTGACGATGCCCTACCTGCTGTGGGGCATCGGATTCACGCTCGCGGCAACAGGCATCGGCTTGGCCGGCGGTGCCCTGATCGGGCTGCTGCTGGCGGCGATGCAGCTCAGCCGGTTCCGCCCGCTGGCCGCCTTCGCCCGCGCCTATGCGGTGATCTTCCGCGGTACGCCGCTGATCCTGCAGATGGTGTTCTTCTACGACGCCCTGCCGCATGTGGGCATCCGCATGCCGGGCCTGGTGGCCGCCGGGCTGGCGCTGGCCTTCAACGAGGCCACCTTCATCGCCGAGATGGTGCGCTCTGGCGTGCTGGGCGTGGAGCGCGGCCAGGTGCTGGCCGGCCAGGCCCTGGGCCTGACGCCGCGCATGCTCATGCGCCGCATCATCGCGCCGCAGGCCCTGCGCGCCATGCTGCCGGCCATGGGCAACGAGGCGGTGAGCACGCTCAAGAACTCGTCGCTCGCCTCGGTCATCGCGGTGCAGGAGCTGACGCTGCGCAGCACGCAGCTGGCCTCGTCCACCTTCGACTTCTTCTCCGTCTTCTTCGCCTCGGGCCTGCTGTACCTGGTGCTGACCGGCGGCATCAGCCTGGTGCAGCTGTGCCTGGAGGCACGCTTCGACCTCGACCGGCAGGCCACGCTGCAGGGCCTGGCGCGCTGGCTGCCCTGGCGGCGCGCGCCGGTGCTCGCGGCCACGCCGGCCCCGGAGCTGTCAGTCGTGCATGACGATGAAAGTCCGCGCACGACCACCGGCGCCGCGGCCGCCTCGGACGCCGCCCGCGCCGAACGCGCAGCCGTCCTGGCCGAGGCGCCGACCGTGGTCCGCGTGAGTGGGCTCAGCAAGACCTACGGCGGGCAGACGGTCCTGGCCGACCTGGCGCTCGACGTGGCCGTTGGCGAGGTGGTGGCCCTGCTGGGCCCCAGCGGCTCGGGCAAGAGCACGCTGCTGCGCTGCATCAGCCACCTGGAGGACTGGGACGCCGGCCACATCGTGGTCGATGGCCAGCGCCTGGGCTACCAGGCCGGCGGCGAGCGCATGAGCCCGGCCGACCTGGCCCGCGAGCGGGCGCGGGTGGGCGTGGGCATGGTGTTCCAGCAGTTCAACCTGTTCGCGCATCTGTCGGCGCTCGAGAACATCGCCGGGCCGCTGCGCTGGGTGCATGGCTGGACGGCCGAGCGGGCCGAACGGCGGGCGCGCGAGCTGCTGGCACGCGTGGGCCTGTCGCACCGCGCCGATGCGCTGCCGCGGCACCTGTCGGGCGGCCAGCAGCAGCGCGTCGCCATCGCACGGGCCATCGCGCCCGGGCCGCGCGTGCTGCTGATGGACGAGCCCATCTCCGCGCTCGACCCGGCGCTGGTCAACGAGGTGCTGGAGGTGATCCGCGCCCTGGCGCAGGACGGCGGGCTGGCGCTGGTCATCTCCACGCACCAGCTGCACTTCGCGGCCGACGTGGCCGACCGCGTGGTCTTCCTGGCGGGCGGCCGCATCGTCGAGAGCGGGCCCGCGCGCGAGGTCCTCACCCGGCCGCAGCATCCGCAGACGGCCCGCTTCCTCAACGTGATGGCGGCCGAGCGCTGACCATCGATCCCCCTCCTTTCCTGCAGAACCGACGATGCATCACCTTCTCCGTGTCTCTCCCCAAACGGTGCACTGGGGTTACTTCAGCAAGGCCGTGGCGCCTGCGCTCACGGTGCGCTCGGGCGACCGCGTCACCATCGAGACGCTGACCCACCATGCCAACGACGACCACGAGCGCATGGTGGCCGGCGACCCGGGCGCCGAGTCGGTGTTCGCCTGGACCTGCGAGCACAAGGCCGTGCCGCGCCGTGGCGCCGGGCCCACCACCGGCCCCTTCACCTACGGCGAAGGCGAGGGCGTGGGTGTGCACCTGCTGACCGGGCCGGTGGTGGTGGAAGGCGCCGAGCCGGGCGACGTGCTGGAGGTGCGCATCCTCGACGTGATGCCGCGCCCCAGCTGCAACCATGCCTTCCTGGGCCGCAGCTTCGGCTCCAACGCGGCGGCCTCCTGGGGCTTCCAGTACCGCGACCTGATCGAGGAGCCCAAGCCGCGCGAGGTGATCACCATCTTCGAGCTGGACACCACCGCCGAGCCCACGGCACGCGCCGTCTACAACTACGTGTGGACGCCGCAGACCGACCCCGACGGCGTGGTGCATCCCACCATCGACTATCCCGGCGTGAAGGTGGACCCGGCCACGGTGCGCCGGCGCGAGGACATCCTGCGCAACGTGCAGGTGCCGGCCCGGCTGCACTTCGGCACCATGGGGCTGGCCCCGGCCGAGGCCGACTTCGTCAGCTCCATTCCGCCCAGCTACAGCGGCGGCAACATCGACGACTGGCGCGTGGGCAAGGGCGCGCGCATGTACTACCCCGTGGCAGTGGCCGGCGCCTACTTCTCGGTGGGCGACCCACACGCGGCCCAGGGCGACAGCGAACTCGGCGGCACGGCCATCGAATGCTCGCTGACGGGCGAGTTCGAGCTGGTGCTGCACAAGAAGGCCGACCTGCCCGGAACCCTGCTCGAAGGCCTGGACCATCCGCTGCTGGAGACCGACGAGCTGTGGTCGGTGTACGGCTTCACCTATGCCAACTACCTGGCGACGCTGGGCCCCGAGGGCCAGACCACGGTGGCGGAGACCGCCTCGCTCGACCCGGCCATGCGCGATGCCTTCCGCAAGCTGCGGCGCTTCCTGATGACGGTGCACAAGCTCAGCGAGGACGAGGCCATCGCCCTCATGTCCGTGGCGGCCGACTTCGGTGTGACGCAGGTGGTGGACGGCAACTGGGGCGTGCACGGGTCCATCCGCAAGTGCGTCTTCGGGCCGCGCTGAGCCCCCGCCCGGCGGCGGGGCGGCCGGGTCAGGGGCCGGAAGCGGCGCTGGCTCGGGCCTTCGCCAGCCGTTCCGCGAACAGGGCCTTGCGGATCACGGCATGGACGCCCCAGTTGCCGTCCACCACCTGCGTCACGCCGAAGTCCACGGCGACCGACATCAGCGAGATCGCCTCGTCCTCCGTCAGCCCCATGGCCGTCATGAGAAAGCGCCGCGTCTTGCGGAAGGCGTCGCGCATGGCCGGGTCGAGCGAGGACTTCTCGTACACCAGGCTGCGCGCCCGGTCGCCGAACTCCTGCAGGTAGTTGGGATGCGAGAAGCCGTGCAGCACCCATTCGTCGGCCGTCTCGACCAGCGGGTAGTCGATGTCGGCGTAGGGCTCATCGCGCAGGTCCTTGGCCTTGTGCAGGACGAGCTGGAACACGCCGGTCAGCGAGCATTCGATGGCGGTGCCGCACAGCTCGCTGTCGCCCTGCGAGGCATGCGGGTCGCCCACCGACAGCAGGCCGCCGTCCACCGCCACCCGCAGGTACACCGTGGCGCCCTTGGCGATGCGCCAGTTGTCGAGGTTGCCGCCGAAGGAGGAGGGCGGGATCGAATCCACCAGCCCCGTCTCGGCCGGCGCCAGCGCGATGACGCCGAAGTGCGGCCGCACCGGGATCTTCACGCCCTCCAGCACGCCGTGGTTCTCGACGATGGCGCTGCGGTCGATGGGCACGCCCGGATAGTCGATGGTGGTGTGCAGCACGCCGTGCGGATCGCGCTGCGGCGTCCAGCGGAAGTTGTAGACGGCATGGGCGCACATGCGCTCGGGGTGGCAGTCCACCTCGTAGATGGTGATGACCTCGCGCGGCTTGGGCTCCTCGATCAGGTCGTCGTAATGGAAGCCCCACCACGCGGCCGCATTGCTGCCGAAGGCGCGGCCCTCGTAGCGCGCATTGGCGGCCAGGCGCGGCGCCAGGTCGAGGATGCGCACCTCCAGCACGTCGCCCGGCTCGGCCCCCTGCACCGCCACGGGGCCGGTGCAGATGTGCACGCCGAAGCCTTCGCCATTGCCGCGGCCGTAGATCGAGGCGTCGGTGGGGCCGGCGCCGCGCCGGTCCACCGCCTTGTGCTCGCGCGTCCAGTGGAAGACGCGCTCGGCACCCGAGTCGCCCTTGATCATGCGCTCGTGGTCGTCGTAGGCATGCTGGGTCAGCGTCTCGATGGTCACGATGTCGCCCGAAGCCACGGTGAGCACCGGCGGGATGGTGCGGCTGAAGTAGCCCCAGTGGATGGTCTCGGGCGTGGCCGGCAGGTGGTGGTGGCGGCCGGTCGGCCCGGCTGCGGCGGAATGGGCCGGTGCCTGTACGCTGGCGTGGCCGGCGGTCGTGCCGCGCGGCGCATCGGCCTGCGGCTCGGGCCGGCCGCCGGATTCGAAATAGCCCGAGGGCCAGCCGCGCTGGATGCGCTTGCGCAGGCTCTGCTGGCTGGCCTCGTTGGCCTGCTGCCGGTACTGCCGTGGCGACATGCGGTAGCGGTCGCGGAAGGCATGGCTGAAATGGGCCGCGTCGTTGAAGCCCCAGCGGAAGCAGATGTCCGAGATCGACAGATGGCCGTACTGCCGGTTGGCCAGGTCGGCGCGGCAGCGCTCCAGCCGGCGCTGGCGCAGGTAGGTGGTGAAGGTCAGGCCCTGGCCTTCGAAGAGCTTCTGCACCAGGCGCTCGGAGACGCGCTCCTGCGCCGCCACGGCCGCCAGCGAGAGCGCGGAATCGCTCAGCGCCCCTTCGATGAACTGGCACACGCGCCGCAGCGTGGCGGCCTGGGTGCTACTGATGCCGGCGGGGGCATCGTCGGGCCGCGCGGCCATGCGGGCGGCGATGAGCTCGGACAGCGAATGCTCCAGCGGCGCGATGTCGTCGTCGCCCAGGCTGTCGAGGGCGTCCTCCAGCGCGCCCAGGGTGCCGGCCAGCAGGCGGCCCATGCCGCTGCGCCCGGGCAGGTGGCCCAGGGCCGTGCCCTGGGCGCCGCGCAGGCCGGCGGGGAAGGCGCGCGCAGGCAGCGAGACGTGGAACTGGCGGAAGTCCGTCTGGAACACCAGCTGCGCCGCGCTGCGCGTGGCGCCCCACACCACGTCGCCCGCGGCGAGGGCGAGGGCTGGCTGGCCGTCGCCGGGCTGCAGATGCGCCTGGCCGGCCTGCAGCAGCGCGATCCACACATGGCCCGCGTCGCCGTGCAGGGGCTCCAGCGTCTGCGGCGACGAAGCCACGCGCGCCAGGCCGACCCCGCGCGCCGTCCGTGCCGCGGCCAGCCGGCCATGCAGCGGCGCGGCCGAAGGCGTCTCGCAGGCGCGAAGCTGGTGCGGCTCGAGTGCGGCCCGCCACGCCTGCGGGCGCTGGTGCACCGGGTAGGACTCGGTCGTGAACTGTTCGAGCTGCAACGTCGGGATCCCTGCAAGGCAACGGGACCGCGTCGCAAGACACATGCCACGCACCCTGGCGCCGGCCTTCCACCGTGCGGGCACGCCATCCCTTCTCTTCCCTCTATCGACTCACTTTCAGGAGCCTGACCCATGAACCCCATCTTCCACATGATCAGCGGCGCACCGGACCCGGTCGCGCCCTTCAGCCACGCCGTCGAATGCGACGGCTGGGTCTTCGTGACGGGCCAGATGCCCTTCACCGGCACGGACCTGGACAGCGGCTATCCCGAGGGCATCGAGGCCCAGACCCATGCGGTGATGGCCAATCTGAAGACGGTGCTCGAAGGCTGCGGCCTGGGCCTGGCCCACGTGCTGTCGGCCCGCATCTTCCTGACCCACTTCGACGAGGACTACGCGCGCATGAACGAGGCCTACCGCAGCCACTTCCCGCCCCGCCGCCTGCCGGCGCGCACCTGCGTGGGCGTGACCGGGCTGGCCAGGGGCGCGCGGGTGGAGATCGACTTCGTGGCGCGGCGCTGAGGCGGGCAGGAGGCCCTCGCCGTCGCGGGTGCCCCTTGATCTGGCGCAGAACGATCCGCGGCCACGCGCGCATGATGGACCCGCCATCCGCCGCATATCCAAGCACGCTTTCCTTCGTAGGCCTGCGCGGTGTTGCGGTTTAGATTGGCTGCCAGGGTGCATGGCGCACCCGCCGGAATCTTCGGGGTCCCGCTGGCGAGCGGGCCGCGAATTCGCGGGGCCGACGAACGTCGGCTGTCTCCTTGGACCCGCCTCGTGCGGGTCTTTTTTTTGGCCGTGTCCGATTGCGCTGCCCGTTGCCCAGTGGCAGCGTGTTCGGCAATGACCATTCTTCTGACGGCGACGCCCTGCATCGGGCAATGCGAACTGAGCCCGGACAAGGCGCGATGCCTGGGATGCGGACGCCTTCGCTCCGAAATCAAGTCCTGGAAGTCCATGGCGCCGGAGCAGCGCCATGACGTGAACATCCGGCTGCTGGTCACCCAGGGCAAGAAGGTGCGCAAGCGCATCCTGCGCGAGGTGGCCAAGTCCGTCGGCAAGCGCCCATGAGCGACCGTGCGGACATGGCGGGTTCGCTCACACCGTCTCAAGGCGCCGGCCGCATGGCTGCGGTGGCGCATTCGCCGAAGTTCAACACGAGCGTCTGGCGCGGCGAGGCACGCAGCCACAGCAGGCCCAGGGCACGACGCGCGCGTGCCTGCGGCAGCGCGATGCGTGCCAGGGTCGGCTCGCGCATGAAGGGCGCGTCGATGTCCGGCACCATCGACACGCCCAGCCCGCGGGCCACCATCATGGCCACGGCCAGCAGCGAGTTCAGCTCGAAGCGCTCCCGGGGCGCGATGCCGGCATCGCGCAGGAACTGGTCCGCCAGCTTGCCGCCGCCCAGCGTCCGGTCGTAGCGGATCAAGGGCTCATCCCGCAGCAGCTGCATCGGGTCCTGCCCGGCAAGGGCGGCAGGCGCGAGCAGGACCAGCGGCTCCTCGCGTAGCGGCTGCCAGCAGAAGGTCTTGGCGAGGTCGAAGGCCGGCCGCAGCGTCAGGGCCAGGTCCACCGCGCCTTCGGCCACCATCTCGTACAGCTGGCTGGCCAGCCCCGCGCGGATCGACACCCGGGTGTGCGGATGGCGCTGCGTGAAAGCCTGCAGGATGTCGGGCAGCGCGCTGTGCAGCACGGTGGCCAGGGTGCCGACGCGCAGCTCGTGCTGCAGCGCTTGGCCATGCACCCAGGCACGCAGCTGGCCAGCGTCGCGCACCAGCGCTTCGGCCCGCTCGATGAGCCGGTCGCCCGCCTCGGTGGGGCGCACCGTGCGGCCGGCGCGCAGCAGCAGCGGCGTGCCCAGCTCCCGCTCCAGCACCCGCATCTGCTGCGCCACGGCCGTGGGGCTCAGGTCCAGCTGCCGCGCGGCCTCGGACATGGAGCCGTGGCGCGCGACCAGCAGGAAGGTGTTCAGGAAGGCGGTCTCCACTTCCAACATTATGTGTGGTGTGAAAGTCGTCATACTCAGTTTTTTCCTGGTTCCGAACCGCGCAGACTCTGGCCATCCCAAGAACGACCCCGGAGACCGCCATGCGCCCCATCCCTTCCTGCACCCGCCGCCAGTGGCTGGCCCTGTCTGCCCTGGCCGCTGCGCCGGCCTGGGCCCAGGAGGGCGGCCGGCCCGTGCGCATCGTGGTGCCCTTCGCGCCCGGTGGTGGCAACGACGTGCTGGCGCGGCAACTGGCCAATGGATTGAGCTCGACCTTCGGCCGCACCTGGCTGGTCGACAACAAGGCGGGCGCGGGCGGCAACATCGGCACCGAGGCCGTCGTGCGCGCGCCGGCCGACGGCACCACGCTGCTGCTGGGGCACACCGGCACGGTCTCCATCAACCCGGCGCTCTACAAGGGCCTCAAGTTCGATGTGCAGAAGGACCTGGCACCGGTGGCGATGTTCGCCAGTTCGGCGCTGATGCTGGTGGTGCCCGAGAGCTCGCCGGTGCGCACGGTGCCGCAGCTGGTGGAGGCGATCCGCCAGGCCAACGGCCAGTACGCCTTCGCCTCCAGCGGCTCCGGCACGGGCGGCCATCTCACGGCCGAGATGCTGGCCGATGCCCTGGGCGTGAAGATGAGCCACATCCCGTACAAGGGGACCAGCCCCGCCTTGACCGACCTGGTGGGCGGCCAGGTGCAGATGATGTTCAGCGTGATCCCGCCTGCGCAGACGCTGGTGGCCGGCGGCAAGCTGCGCGCCCTGGCGGTGACCAGCAGCCGGCGCCTGGCCCAGCTGCCCCAGGTGCCCACGTTGGCGGAATCGGGCATTGCGGCGCTGGCCGGCTTCGAGAGCACGCTCACCTATGGCCTGCTGGCGCCGCGCGCCACGCCGGCAGCGCAGGTGGCAGAGCTGGGCCGACAGATCCTGCAGGTGGCGGGCACGCCGGCCTTCCAGTCCAAGCTGGGCGTCGAAGGCGCCGAGCCGCTGCTCGGCGACGCCACCCGGTACGCCGCGCGCATCCAGCAGGAGTCGCGAAAGTGGGCCGCCGTGGTCCGCGCCTCGGGCGCGAGCATCTGACGGCCTTCATCGTACGCACCGGCCGCCCGTGAACGCCTTCGCCCATGCCCTCCTGCCCGCCGCGGCCCGCGGCCTGTTCGACGACGCGGCGCTGTGCCGCGCCATGCTCGACTTCGAGTCGGCCCTGGCCCGCGCCCAGGCCGAGGAGGGCCTGATCCCCGCCGACGCGGCCGAGGCGATTGCGGATGCCTGCGCCGGCCTCGTGCTGGACGCGCAGGCGCTCACCGATGCCGCCCGCCATGGCGGGGCCATGGCCGTGCCGCTGGTCGCCATGGTGACGCAGGCACTGCAGGCGCGGGGCGCGGGCGATGCCGCCCGCCACTTGCACAAGGGCGCGACCACGCAGGATGTGGTCGACACCGCGCAGGTGCTGATGACGCGCGCCGCGCTGGCGCCGCTGCTCGCGGCGCTGCAGGAGGCCATCGCGCTGCTGCGGCAGCAGGCGGCGGACCATGCGCGCACGCCCATGCTGGCCCGCACGCTGCTGCAGCCGGCCCAGGTGACCAGCTGGGGCCTCAAGTGCGCCGGCTGGCTGCTGCCGCTGCAGCGCAGCCATGCCCGCTTGCAGGCGCTGGCGGCGCAGGCCCTGGCGCTGCAGCTCGGGGGCGCCGTCGGCAACCGCTCGGCCATGGGCGAGGCAGGCGAGCGCGTCGCGGCCCGCATGGCGGCTCTGCTGGGCCTGGCGGCGCCGGTGGGCAGCTGGCACACGCAGCGCGACACCTGGCTGCGCCTGGGCCTGGAGGCGGCCGTGTTGGCGGGCTCGCTGGCCAAGATCGCCAAGGACCTGGCCCTGCTGTCGCAGGCCGAGGTGGACGAGGTGGCCGAGGGACCGGGCCCCGGCGATGCGGCCCAGGGCACGGCCCGCGGCGGCTCCAGCGCCATGCCGCACAAGCGCAACCCGGTCGCCTGCATGCAGGCCATCGCGGCCTGCGCGCCCGTGCCCGGCATCGCGGCCACGTTGCTGGCCACCATGGCGCAGGCGCATGAACGGGCGCTGGGCGAATGGCAGGCCGAGGTGGCCGTGTGGCCTCAGCTGTGGATCCAGGTCTTCGGTGCCACCAGCGCCATCCGCGACGCCCTGGCCGGCCTGCGGGTGAATGCGCCCCGCATGGCCGCCAACATCGGCCGTACGCAGGGCCTGGTGCATTCGGAGTCGCTCACGCAGGCGCTGGCCGAGGCGTTGGGTCCGCAGGCCGCGAGGGCGCGTATCCAGGCGCTGGGGCCGCAGGCGGTGGCCACGCAGACGCCCGTGCCAGACCTGCTGTGTGCGGACGCCAGCGTGCTGGCGCTGCCGCCCGAACGACGCGCGGCCTTGCAGGCGGCCCTGCATGCAGCCTGTGACCTGGACCGGGCCGTCGAGGCCTCGGCCCGGCAGTGCTGGCAGTGCCTGCGCGAGGACGGCGATCATCCCGCCGGCCTGCCCTGACCTTCCCGACACCCGGAACATCATGACCTCCCTGCTTTCCTACACGCTGCACGACGGCGGCAGCGGCCCGCTGCTGGTGCTCAGCCATGCCCTGGGCATGGACCGCGAGGCCTGGGCGCCCGTGCGCGCGCAACTGGGTCCGCAGGCCCGCATCCTGGCCTTCGACCATCCGGGCCACGGCGGCTCGCCGCCGCTGCAGGGCCCCGCCACCATGGACGCGCTGGTGGAGGCCGCCGCCGCCTTGCTGCGCGAGGTGGCGCACGAACCCGTGGTGTGGGTCGGCCTCTCGATGGGGGCCATGGTCGGCATGGGCCTGGCCATCCGCCATCCGTCGCTGCTGCGCGGCCTTGTGGTGGCCCACAGTGCCGCGCACTATCCCGATGCCGCACGCGCGCTCTGGGACGCCCGCATCGCCACCGTGCGCCGCGAGGGAATCGGCCCCATTGCCGACGCGGTGATGGGCCGCTACTTCCATGCCGACTTCCGTGCGGCCCGGCCCGAGGCCGTGGCGCAGGCCCGTTCCACGCTGCTGGCGACCTCGCCCGCCGGCTATGCGGCCTGCTGCGAGGCGGTGCGCGACGTGGACTGGCGCGAAGGGCTGCCGGCCATCGCCTGCCCCGTGCTGGTGATCGCCGGTGCGCGGGACGAAGGCACGCCGCTGGGCCTGTCGCAGGCCATCGCGCAGGCGGTCCCCGGGGCCGAGCTGGCCGTGCTGCCGCAGGCCTCGCACATCGGCGCCGTCGAGCAGCCCGAGGCCTTCGCGCGCCTGCTGCGCGCCTTCGTGCGTGATCGCTGCGCGCCCGGCCTTGCCGAGGCCGGCGAGGACGGCGCCGACGGCTACGCGCGCGGCCTGCAGCAGCGGCGCCGCGTGCTGGGCGATGCGTGGGTGGACCGATCGCTGGCCGGGCGCACCGCCTTCAACACCGAGTTCCAGGCGCTGATCACGCGCCATGCCTGGAACGACATCTGGGGCCGTCCGGCCCTGGGCGACCGCACGCGGCGCTTCATGGTGCTGTCGATGATGCTGGGCCTGCGCGCCTGGGACGAGTTCGCGCTGCATGTGCGCGCGGCGCTGGATGGGCAGGACGATTCGCGCCTCACACCCGACGAGATCAAGGAAGTGATCCTGATGGCCGCGATCTATTGCGGCGTGCCGGCCGCGAACCATGCGATGGGCATCGCAGGCGGCATCCTGAAGGAGCGCGGCCAGGCCTGAGACCGCGGCCGGCGACGTGCGCCGGGGCCAAGCCGATGCTGGCGGGGGTGGGCGTGCCCTGCGCGCACGCAGGCACGACTCAAGCGGCCAGGGGCCAGGGTTGGCGCTGCCCCGCGGCCTCTTCCAGGGCATCGGCCGCACCATCGCCCGGCGGCACCACGGCGGTGGCTTCGCCCGACTCGCCGCGCACCGCGGCCTCCACCACCTCGCGCGTCAGCGTCGGTGAAAAGGATTCGATGAAGGCATACACATAGCGCCGCAGATAGCTGCCCCGGCGAACGGCCAGCCGCGTGTGGTTGATGCCGAACAGGGCGCCGGCATCCACCGCGCGCAGGCCGGTGTCGCGCTCGGCCTCGAAGGCCACGCCGGCCACGATGCCCACGCCCATGCCCAACTGCACATAGGTCTTGATGACGTCCGCGTCCATGGCGGCCAGGGCGATGTCGGCCTGCACGCCCGCCTGGGCGAAGGCGTCGTCGATGCGCTGGCGGCCGGTGAAGCCGTTGTCGTAGGTGATGAGCGGATGCTTCGCCAGCGACTGCAGGCTGAGCGGCTCGGCCAGCACCGGATGGCCCGGCGGCGCGATCACGGCATGGGTCCAGCGGTAGCTGGGCAGGGCGGCCAGCTGCGGATAGTCGGCCAGCGCCTCGGTGGCGATGCCCACGTCGGCCTCACCCTCCAGCAGCATCTGCGCGATCTGCCGCGGGGAGCCCTGGTGGATGTGCAGCCGCACCGAGGGGAACTGGCGGCGGAAGTCCTGCACCGCCTCGGGCAGCGCGTAGCGCGCCTGCGAATGCGTGGCCGCGATGGACAGCAGGCCTTCGTTCTGGGTGGCGAACTCTTCGCCGGCCTTGCGCAGGTTGCCGCTCTCGATCAATAGCCGCTCGATGATGGGCAGCACATGGCCGCCGGGCTCGGTGAGGCCCGTCAGCCGCTTGCCGACGCGGATGAACAGCTCGATGCCCAGTTCCTGCTCCAGCTCGCGGATCTGCCGGCTCACGCCGGGCTGGGAGGTGTGCAGCACCTGGGCCACCTCGGTGAGGTTGAAGTTGCGTCGCACGGCCTCGCGGACCGAACGCAGTTGCTGGAAATTCATGGCGGCGGGGCCCTGTGGATGTGTTCTTCGCGCTCCTGATGCGGGTCAAGGCGCTGGGCCATCCATTGTGGAAAGAACGGGGCGCGGCACGAACGACCGAATCGTTGGTTCTTCATGAGCCAAACATCTGTGGCCGGTGCCTGCCTGCCCTGCGGCGGTGAGAGACCGGCGCGCCGGCCGGACGCGGGCCTAGCGACCCGGCCGTCGCCGGGCCCGGACGCCCGGGCCCTTCACGGGCGGTGGCAGCAGCCGCTCGCACAAAAAGTCCACCAGCGCGCGCACTTTGGGCGAGGGATGCTTGCTCGCCGGCCAGAGCACATGGAACACACCTTCGCGCGCCACATGGCCGTCCAGCACGGTCTGCAGCCGGCCGTCGGCCAGCAGCTCGCGCACGGAGAAGTCCGGCAGGTACGCGATGCCCAGGCCCTGCAGCGCGAAGCACAGCCGGGTCTCGATGTTGTTGCAGACCATGGAGACGGGCAGGGCCAGTTCGGCGTCGCCGGGCGCGCGCCGCAACGCCCAGGGCTCCAGCTTGCCGCTGGTGGGAAAGCGGTAGTGCAGGCAGCTGTGCTGCAGCAGGTCGACGGGCTTGCGGGGTGTGCCGCGCCGCGCCAAGTAGTCGGGGGAGGCGACCAGCAGCGACCGGAAGGCCCCCAGCCGGCGCGCCCGCAGGCGCGAGTCGGCCGGCTCGCCGGTGCGCACCACGGCGTCGAAGCCTTCCTCGATCACGTCCACCATCCGGTCGCTGAAGTCCAGGTCCAGCTCGATCTCGGGGTAGCTGCGCATGAAGTCGGCGAGCACCGGCAGCACCAGCGCGCTGACCAGCGGCAGGCTCACCCGCAGGCGGCCGCGCGGCGCGCTGCTGGACTGCGACAGCTCCAGCTGCGCCGCCTCGATCTCGGCCAGGATGCGCCGGCTGCGCTCCAGGAACACCGTGCCTTCCGAGGTCAGCGTGATGCTGCGCGTGCTGCGGTGGAACAGCCGCACGCCCAGCCGCTGCTCCAGCCGCGCGATGCTCTTGCCCACGGCGGAGGCGGACACGCCCAACTGGCGGCCGGCCGCCACGAAGCTGCGCGTCTCCGCCACCTGCACGAACACCACGAAGCCATTCAGGCTGTCCATCCTGCATCCTCCATTGCGGACACCGCGTTCCGCAGAGCCGGGAACTGTAGCCGTCTTTATCTCCAGTGCCGGGCTGCTTAAGGTCACGGGAACGGTCATCGATGAAAGGACGTTCCGTGACGACGCACACAGTTTTTCCCCGCGCGGGCGGCACACCCGCCCAGGTCGCCGCCCGCATCCGGGCCGCGGTCCGGCAGGCGCTGGACGCGCACCGCCTGGTCGGCGCCGTGGTGCTGGTGGCGCGCGATGGCGAGCCGATCCACCAGCAAGCCGCCGGCTGGGCGGACCGGGAGCGCGCCCGCCCCATGGCGCTCGACACCGTCTTCCGGCTGGCCTCGGCGAGCAAGCCCATCGTGTCGACCGCGGCGATGGTGCTGGTGGCGCAGGGCCGCCTGGACCTGGACGAGGACATCGCCCGCTGGTTGCCGGCATTCCGGCCGCTGGGGCCCGACGGCCGGCCTGCGCGCATCAGCGCGCGGCAACTGCTCAGCCACACGGCGGGGCTGGGCTACCGCTTTCTGGAGGCGGACGCGCAGGGCCCCTATGCACGGGCCGGCGTGTCCGACGGGCTGGATGCCAGCGGGATCGACCTGGCGGAGAACCTGCGCCGCATCGCCAGCGTGCCGCTGCTGTACGCCCCCGGTACGTCCTGGGGCTACTCGCTGGCGACCGACGTGCTGGGCGCGCTGATCGAGCGCGTGCACGGCGCGCCGCTGGACCAGGCCGTCCAGGAACTCGTGACCGGCCCCCTCGGCATGCACGACACCGGCTTCGTCGCACGCGATGCGCAGCGCGTGGCCACGGCCTATGTCAACGGCAGCTCGCAGCCGCACCCGCTGGCGGAAGGCGAGACGGTGTCGCCCTTCGAAGGCGCGGTCGGCATCGCCTTCAGCCCGGCGCGGATCTTCGACGCCCAGGCCTTCCCCTCGGGCGGCGCCGGCATGGCGGGCACGGCCGGCGACCTGCTGAGGTTGCTGGAAACACTGCGCCAGGGCGGCGGCCCGCTGCTGCCGGCGCGTTGGGTGGAAGAAATGGGGCGCGACCAGCTCACGGGCCCGGACCTGCCCACGGCGCCGGGCTTCGGCTTCGGCCTGGGCTTCTCGGTGCTGAGGGACGCGCGGCGCGCGGCCTCGCCCGAGACGGCGGGCACCTGGCGCTGGGGCGGTGCCTACGGCCATGCCTGGTTCGTGGACCGGGCGCAGGGCCTCAGCGTGGTGGCGCTCACCAACACGCTGTACGAGGGCATGTCGGGCCGCTTCGTCACGGACCTGCGCGATGCGGTCTATGGCGTCGGGGAGGCGGGGCGATGAGCGCCGCGCGGGCCGCGGACCGCCTGCCCGTGGCGGCGCTGCTGGCGCTGGCATCGGCGGCCTTCATCACCATCCTGACCGAAGCGCTGCCGGCCGGCCTGCTGCCGCAGATGGCCCGGGGCCTGGGCGTCTCCGAAGCGTGGGCCGGGCAGACCGTCACCGTCTACGCCGTGGGCTCCCTGGGGGCGGCGATTCCGCTCACCGCTGCCACCCGGGGCGTGCGCCGCCGTCCGCTGCTGCTGGCTGCGCTGGCGGGCTTCGTCGTCGCCAACACCGTCACGGCCTGGTCCGGCAGCCATGCCCTGACCCTGGTGGCCCGCTTCCTGGCCGGCGTGTGCGCGGGCCTGCTGTGGGCGCTGCTGGCCGGGCATGCGGCACGCATGGTGCCGGCGCACCAGAAGGGCCGCGCCATCGCCATCGCCATGGTCGGCACGCCGCTGGCGCTGTCGCTGGGCGTGCCGGCCGGCACCTTCCTCGGCGGCCTCGTGGGCTGGCGCGCCTGCTTCGGCCTGATGAGCCTGCTGGCCCTGGCGCTGATGCTTTGGGTGCGGCTGGGGGTGCCCGACTTCGCCGGCGAGGCGGCGGGCCGGCGGCTGCCCCTGCGGCAGGTGCTCCGGCTGGCCGGGGTGCGGCCGGTGCTGCTCATGGTGCTGAGCTTCGTGCTGGCGCACAACATCCTCTACACCTACATCGCGCCGCTGGCGGCCGCGGCGGGCCTCGCGGGACAGACGGACCGGGTGCTGCTGGTGTTCGGCGGCAGCGCGCTGCTGGGCATCTGGGTCGTCGGCGTGCTGATCGACCGCCATCTGCGGCCGCTGCTGCTGGGCAGCACGGTGGTGTTCGGCCTGGCCGCCGGGGCGCTTGCGATGGCGGGCGACCGGGCGCCGGTGCTGCAGGCGGCGGTGGTGGCATGGGGCCTGGCCTTCGGCGGCGCGGCGACCTTGTTCCAGACGGCACTGGCCCGCGCAGCCGGCGAGGCGGCGGACGTGGCGCAGTCCGTGCTGGTGACGGTGTGGAACACGGCCATCGCCGGGGGTGGCGTGGTCGGCGGCCTGCTGCTGGGCGGGCCAGGCGTGGGCGCATTGGCGCTGGCCGCGCTGGTGTTGCTGGCCGCAGGGCTGGCGGCGGGCCGCCTTGTCCAGAAAGCGGACAGCGGTACGTCCGACGTTCATGCAGGGTGCGCCCGGGCGGAAGGCTAAGTGCTTGATCCGGCATGCCGGCGCGGCTGGCATGCTTCTTGGACGGCAGCAGGGCATTCCGCACGAGCCCTTCTTCCCATCCCGCCATGCGACTCCCCGGCGCCATCGACCTCCGGAGCCTGCTGCGCTCGGCGCCCTTCGTCGCGCTGCTGGTGGTGGCCGGCCTGATGTCCTTCCGCTACCACCAGTTGCTGTTGTCGCAGCGCGGCTCCATCGAGCACACCTACCAGGTGCTGACCACGCTGGAATCGACGCTCGTGCATGCCATCGATGCCGAGACCGGCCAGCGCGGCTTCATCATCACCGGCGACGACCGCTACCTGGAGCCCTACGACCGCGCCCTGGCGCAGATCGCGCCGTTGGCCAACCGGCTGCGCGCGCTGGTCAGCGACAGCGCGGTGCAGCAGCGGCGCGTGGACCGGCTGGAATACCGGGTGGCCCTCAAGCTGGCCGAGCTGCACGCGACGGTTCAGGCCCGCCGCACCCAGGGCCTGGAGGCCGCCCGCGCCCTGGTGCTGCGCGACGAGGGCAAGCGCACCATGGACGACGTGCGCGCCGTCGTCGCCGAGATGCGCGCCGCCGAGTCCGAACTGCTCGACCAGCGCAACGCCCAGGCCCATGCCACCGAGCGCTGGCTGCTCGCCATCACGCTGGCCTGCACGGCGTTGTCGGTGCTGGCCCGGCTCGGGCTTGCGATGATCGCCCGCTTCCATGTTTCGCGCGCGTCGCTGCCGGCTGCTCCCGCTGCGCCGGCCACCTGCGCCCCCTGACCCTTCCATGCTGTCTTCCCACCTCACCATCTGGGCCATCGCCGCTGCCACCACGGCCGGCGTGCTGATCCGGCCCTTCAAGCTGCCCGAGGCCATCTGGGCCGTGGCCGGCGCGGCCCTTGTCGTCGTGCTCGGGCTGCTGCCGGCGCAGCAGGCGCTGGGCGCCGTGGCCAAGGGCAACGATGTCTACCTCTTCCTCATCGGCATGATGCTGCTGTCCGAGACGGCGCGGCGCGAGGGCCTGTTCGACTGGGTGGCCGGGCATGCCGTCAACATGGCGGGCGGCTCGCCGATGCGGCTGTTCACGCTGGTCTACGCCATCGGCGCGGTCATCACCGCCTTCCTCTCCAACGACGCCACGGCCGTGGTGCTGACGCCGGCGGTGTATGCGGCGGCGCGCAAGGCCTGCACGCCGGCGCTGCCGTACCTGTTCATCTGCGCCTTCATCGCCAATGCGGCGAGCTTCGTGCTGCCGATCTCCAACCCGGCCAACCTGGTGCTCTATGGCGCGCATGTGCCTTCGCTGTGGCCGTGGATCAAGAGCTTCGGCCTGCCCTCGTTGCTGGCCATCGGTGCCACCTACGTCTGTCTGCGCCTGGTCATGCGCAAGGAGCTGGCCGGCGCCTGCGAGCCGCGCGTGGAGGTCGAGCCCCTGCATGCCGGTGGTTGGACGGCGCTGGGCGCGCTGGTGGTCACGGCCGTCGTGCTGATGACGGTGTCCTTCAAGGGCATCGACCTGGGGCTGCCCACCGCCATCATGGGCGGGCTGACGGCGGCCGTGGTGCTGGTGCGCGACCGGGCCAACCCCTGGCCGCTGGTCAAGGACATCTCGTGGAGCGTGCTGCCCCTGGTGGCGGGCCTCTTCGTGCTGGTGGAGGCGCTGCGCCAGACGGGCGTGATCGCCACGCTGGCCCACTGGCTCATGGCCGGCGTGCAGGGCAGCGTCCACGGCGCTGCGGCCGTGGCCGGCTCGGTGCTGGCCGTGGGCGCCAACGTCGTCAACAACCTGCCGGCGGGCCTGCTGGCCAGCACGGTGCTGCAGCAGGCGAAGCCGCCGCAGGTGGTGATCGATGCCACGCTGATCGGCGTGGACCTGGGTCCCAACCTGTCGATCACCGGCTCGCTGGCCACCATCCTGTGGCTGGCCGCCATCCGCCGCGAGGGCGACGACGTGGGCTTCTGGCGCTTCCTGAAGGTGGGCGTTCTGGTCATGCCGCCCGCCCTCGTCCTGGCCATCGGGGCGCGGCTCCTGATCGGCTGATCCACGCACCTGGAGACACCCCGCCATGAATCCCTCGCCCACCCTCGCGGCTTCCGCGAATGCAGCAGACGAAGGTGGGGCGGGCGGGGACGAGCGCCGCGCCACACGCGCGCTGTGCGCGCTCAACTTCTTCATGGCCGACATGCAGGCCGGCATCGGGCCCTTCCTGGGCGTCTTCCTGCAGCAGCGCGGCTGGCAGCCGGGCGCCATCGGCTCGGTGATGACGGCCGGCGGCGTGGCCGGCATGCTCATGACGGTGCCGGCGGGCGCCTTCATCGACCACACGGCGCGCAAGCGCTGGGTGGTGGTGATCACCGGCATCTGCACGGTGCTGGCTTCCTTTCTGATTCTCTGGTCGCAGGCGGGGTGGGTGGTCACCGTGAGCCAGGTGGCGACGGCCATCGCCGGCGCGGCCATCGGGCCGGCGGTGGCGGGCATCACGCTGGGCGTGGTGCGCCAGCGTGGCTTCAATGCGCAGAACGGGCGCAACCAGGCCTGGAATCATGCGGGCAACATGGTGGGCGCGGCGCTGTCCGGCTGGCTGGGCTTTCGCTATGGCATGCCGGCCATCTTCTTCCTGGCGGCGCTGTTCGGCGTGTTCGCCATCGTCTCGGTGCTGACCATTCCGGAGCGGACCATCGACCACCGCGCCGCGCGAGGGCTCGAAGGGCCGCACGACGGCAAGGCGGCCGCGGCGGACGACAGCCAGGCCCAGGGCCTGCGCACGCTGCTGCAGAACCGGCCGCTCCTGATCCTGGCCGCGGCGCTGGCCTGCTTCCACCTGGGCAACGGCGCCATGCTGCCGCTGTACGGCCTGGCGGTGGTCGGCGCCGGCAAGGGCAACCCGGCCATGTTCACCGCGCTCACGGTGGTGGTGGCGCAGGCCGTCATGATCGTCACCGCCCTGGCCGCCATGCGGCTGTCGGCCACGCGCGGCTACTGGCTGGTGATGCTGGTCTCCTTCGCCTCGCTGCCACTGCGCGGCCTGATCGCCGGCAGCGTGATCGACAGCTGGGGCGTGTGGCCCGTGCAGGCGCTCGATGGCATCGGCGCCGGCCTGCAGAGCGTGGCCGTGCCCGGCCTGGTGGCCTGCCTGCTCGACGGCACCGGCCGCGTCAATGTCGGCCAGGGCGCGGTGATGACCGTGCAGGGCCTGGGCGCCAGCCTGTCGCCCGCCATCGGCGGCTGGCTGGCGCAGCTCTTCGGCTACCAGATCGCCTTCTATGTGCTGGGCGGCTTCGCGCTCGCGTCGCTGGCGCTGTGGATCGGCTTCGCCACGATGCTGCGGCCGGCCTGCGCGGGCGTGTGTGAACCGCGGGCCGGTCAGCCCGCCCTGGGCGTTGCTTCGTCATGAAAGACAGGTCCGCTTACCCGCCGTCCATCGCCTGGATCCACATCGGCGACCTGCACATGGACGAGGCCGACGGCTGGGCCGCCCGGCCGCGGCTGCAGGCCATCGTGGAAGAGCTCAACGCCCATGCGCGCGATGCCGACTTCGTCTACCTGCCCGGCGACAACGCCAACCATGCGACGCCCGCGCAGTACGCCGCCATCACCGAGGCGCTGGCGCCGCTCGCGCTGCCCTGGCGCGTGATCCCGGGCGACCACGATTTCGAAGGCGGCAGCCTGGCCGCCTACGAGGCCGCGTTTGCGCCGGCACAACGGCCGGAGCACGAGGTGATCGCCGGCCACCGCTGCATCTTTGTCGATGTGGTCGGCAGCGGTGCCGGCGGGCCGGACTTCCGGCTCAATTCGCACCACCGCCATCGCATCGCCCGCCAGCTGGCGCTGGCCGAGGCGGCGGGCGAGGTGCCGCTGGTGTTCATGCACTGCTATCCCGGCGACATGGCGGCCGATGGCGAGGCGCTGGCGCGGCTGCTGGCCGATGCCCGCGTGCCCTTCGTCGACACCGGCCACACGCACTACAACGAGCTGCTCAACGACGGCGCGGTGGTCTACGGGGCCACCCGCTCGACGGCGCAGATCGAGGAGGGCGGCGGCTTGCCGGGCTTCTCGGTGGTGTGCGTGCACGACGGCGTGCCGAGCTGGCGCTTCCGTCCGTTGGGCGCGGCATGGCCCCATGTGCAGATCGTGGCGCCCTGCGACCTGCGGCTGGTCACGCGGCCTTCGCAGGCCCGGCAGGTGCCGCGGCCGGGCAGGGTGCGTGTGGTGGCGCGGCGCTTCGGCGCGGCCCATGAACCCATGCTGGCCGCGCTGGACGATGCCGCCCCGCAGCCCATGTGGCCGGGCGCCCCGGGCTTCTGGGAGATCGACCTGCCGGTGGAGGCACCGGGCCTGCACCGCATCGACGTGAGCTGTGGCCGTGCGGCGGATTCCGTCGAGGTGCTGGTGCGCGCGGCCGACGGCGTGCCCCGGCGCGGACCGTTGGTCGCGCCGGGCCATGCCTGCCACGCGATCGGCGCCTGGCCGGTGGCGGGCATCGACGGCCTGCAGCTGGGGCCCAACCGCAACGGCGGCGATTGGTGAGGCGACGCCGCGGCGCCGCCTCGGGGATCGTCAGACCCCGTCGATGCGCACCAGCACCGCGTTGGCCGTGTAGCTCACGCTGACCTTGCCGAAGCCCTGCACCGTCACATTGCCGAAGCGGCCCTGGCGGCCGGCGGCCTGGACCACGGTGAGCGTGTCGCCCACCTTCGGCACGTAGCCGGTGGCAAAGCGCACGGCCAGGTCGCCGCCGGCGATCACGGCATTGCCGCCCACCTTCAGCAGGCCGGCACCGTTGGCGCCCGCCACCACGCTCAGCGTGCCGGCGGTCTGCGTGTAGCGGCCCGCCAGCGTCAGCGGTGCGGCGGCCACGGTGCTCTCCAGCGTGCCGCCCTTGATGAAGACGTCACCATTGCCCAGCGCGGTGGCGGAGTCGGCGCCCAGCAGTCCGGCGGCCAGCACCGTGCCGCCGGTGTAGCCATTGCTGCCCGACAGGCGCAGCGTGCCCGTGCCCGCCTTGGTCAGCTTGCCCGCACCGGCGATGTCGTTGCGCCAGCGGTCGATGGCGTTGAAGCCGCCCAGACTGGCGTCCATGGTCACGGCCACGTCGCCGTCGAAACGGCCGTAGCCGTCGGCGGCGGCGAAGAGGTTCAGCCGGCCCCAGCCTTCGCCGTCGTTGCCCAGCGGATAGCCCGAGTCGATGGCCGTGCTCTTGAGCACCACGCGGCGCTGGTCGGCGCTCAGGTAGGGCAGGCGCGTCTCCAGCAGCACCTCGGCGCCCTTGGGCACGGTGGCGGGCTGGCCGGCAGCGCCGGTGCGGTCCAGGCCGTAGGTCAGGCGCTGCAGGTAGGTCTTGCGCCAGGCGGCGCTGTCGCTGAAGCGGTCGAAGTCGGGCTGCGTGCTGTCCTGGGTGCGCGGCGTGTGCGCATAGGTGTTCAGGGCGTTGAAGTCGGCGCTGCCGCTCTGCGTGCGCAGCCAGGCCTGGGCCTGGTCATAGGCGGCCTTCTTCACGGCGGGCGTGTAGCTGGCCACGCTGGAGAGGTTGTAGGCCACCACGGCGGTGGCGTGCACGCGACCGCCCATCACGTCCAGCGGCGAATGCATGCCGGCCAGGATGCGGTTCTCGCCCATCTCCATCGCGCGGGCCACCAGTTCCTGGTAGCGCTGCGGCACCAGGTACGCCATGGCCAGCGTGTCGCGCCAGGCCTCGGCCGTGTGGCCGCTGGGGAAGCCGCCGTCGGTGGCCGGCGTGGTGCTCTTGGCCGATTCGAGCGCGGGCACGACCTTCACGTCGCCGCTCCAGCGCCAGGGGCGGGCGTACTTGTAGAAGCGCTTGGGCGGCTCGGTGGAGCCGGCGGCCAGGCCGTTGATGAAGTCCACGGCCAGGCCCATGTTGGCGTTGCCGCCCGAGGCGCCCACGCCCACGTTGTTGCCGCCGTCGTTCACCGCCGGGCTCAGGGCCGTGTAGGGGTCAACGGCCGTGATGGTGGTGGTCTGCTGCGTGCCGGCGCGCCAGGCGCTGGTGAGCGGGCCCATGCCATCGCTCACGCTGTAGCCCTTGCCGCGGCGGTCGTCCATGTAGGCCGCCAGGCCCTGGGCCGTGGTGCGCGCCTGCGTGGCGGTCTTGACGTAGTTGATGTTGGCGGCGTGGAGGGTGGCGTTCTTCACCGTGCCGTCGGTGCTGTCGCCGGGGACGCCGCTCCAGGTCGACGGGCTCACGGCCGGACAGCCATTGGCCGCGGCCAGGGTCACGCCCGCATCCACCATGAGCGAGCTGGGCGTCCAGATGTCCAGGAAGCCCTGCAGCACGCGCGCGCCGGCATTGGTGGCCAGGGTGACGTTGCAGGGGTTGTCGCGCTGGTTGGTGGCGCCGGTGTCCACATAGGCGACGGCGCTGGGGATGGGCGCGGTGTCTGCGCTGCCCAGGCCGGCGGGTTCGGCCGGAACGGTGACCGTCTCGGCGGCGGAGGTGCTGCCGTTGCCGGACGACGCGGCGCTCGTGCCGACGGGCGTGAAGCTGACATTGCTGCCGTTGCCCCCACCGCAGGCCATGAGGGCGGCGGCGCTGGCGACGGCGAGGACGAGGGTGCGAAGGCGCAGGTTCGGTACGGGGACCATGGGAATCTCGGGCGGGGACAAAGCCCGGGATTCTGGAAAGAGTTTGTGACAGTTCTACGGGCTTCGTGGGCGATGGCGCGAAACGCTCGGCGTCCGCTCGTGAGTCCCGCCGTCGGGTCGGTGGCCCAGCTCGGCGATCGGGCGCGGCTCCCTGTCTCGTCGCGGAAAAAGCTCCCACCGATTTCTGCTGGCCGCCACGCTGTGGGCCCGAGAAAAAAAGACGCCCGGACACCAAAGATGTTTTCGACGAAATACCAGCCAATTCCAATGATGCGTTTTTGCGAGCCCGGATCATGTGTGCCGCGCGGCGATCTGGATGCATTGACGCGTACCGATTCTTCCGCCGGCGCTTTCCCGATTTGAAAAGCATCTGGCCCTGCAAAAATCACCCGGAACCCTGGGCCGTGAATGTGTCATGGCGCGGAATACCGAATTATTTTTCGTGATTTTCTTGACCAAAAGCACGGGTTAACCCCGATTCGTGGTGAACGCACCAGTTCGTACATTCCGCCGTCGTGCAACGCGTGACGCGTTCGCGGCAAGCCTCTTCATTACCCATAACACCATCGAGGAGTACGACATGAAAGAAGAAACCATGGCCGTCGGCACAGCCGTCGCCGAGTCCAGGCGTGCGGTCCAGGGGGATGCGCCTCCGGCCCGCATGTCGCGCCGCTTCTTCGGGCAGATGCTTGCGTCGGCGAGCACCGCCACCGTGGTGACGGCATGCGGCGGCGGCGGGGGTGCCAACGTCGTGCTGAGTGCGCCGGCTGCCGGCACGGAGGGTCGCCCGAGCGACACGGGTGGCACCACGCCCCCGCCCGATACCGATGCCCTCGCCATCTCGCGGGGCAGTTTCGTGGCGGGAATTTCCCGGTATTTCGACTGGGTGCACTCCTCCGAATACAACGATCCCTACCGCCTGACCCAACCCACTTTTGCGGACGTGAAATTGGGTGTGACCGCGAATGCCAAGGAAATCGAGACGGCGCTGGAAGAAGGCATCGTCAGCAATGTGCTGGGCTTCTTCTATCCCGACCGCTCCATCACCCGCGAAGAGGCGGCCGAGATCTTCGTCAATGCGTTCAAGATTCCAGCCAGCAGCGGCAATGCCCTGGCGCGATTTTCCGACGCCGCGTCCATCACCAGCAGCCGGCGTGCCAGTGTGAATGCCATCGTGGCCGCAGGCTATATGTCGGGCAGCAGTGCGACGCTTTTCTCACCCGCTGCCGCACTCACCGCCGGCGAAGCCAAGACCATTCTGGCCAGCATCACCGCGAAGCTGGTGGCGCCGCCCCAGGTGATGTGCAAGTCCGGCACCACGGCGCCGCGCCGTTATGTTCGCATCAGCACGCCGACGCCGGACGCCAAGATCTATTACACCTATACATTCGACGGCAGTGAACCGGCCGATCCGCTGGTGTCGGGCATCGAATACGACTTCGAAAAGAACGGCGTTCTGCAATTCGTCAACCCGCTCACGTCGACCACCGACTTCCGCCTTTACCGGCTCAAGGCCGTCGCCAAGAAAGACGGCTTGGCCACAAGTGCCGTGCAGAACTTCACCTGGAACATCGTGCGGCCCAATGTGGGCGCATTCCAGGCCAAATTGATGCATCCGGGCACCGCCACCACGCCCACGGTGTGGAAGATCAACAATCCGGCGGAGTATTACCAGGCCTTCGTCTTCTACATCGAAGGCAGCGCGCGCGGCCTGGTCTTCGATGCCGGCGAATACGGCTACCAGAAAGCCAATCTCAAGACATTCATCGACAGCATTGCCACCAAGCCCTACGACATCATCGTTGGCCACAACCATCCGGACCACGCGGAACAGATCTACAACTTCACCAGCGCCGGAATCACGCTGTACGCCTCGGCCATCGAAAAAGCCGCATTCATGGCGTCCAGCCGAAGCGATTTCCGCGCAGCCGGTGCTGCGGCGACGGCGATCAATGACGGACAGGTGCTGGACTTGGGCAATGTCCAAATCACGGCCTACACCCAGCCGGGACACACCCATGGACTGATGACGGCCATCGTCAACCAGACCGGGTGGGTTTTCGGTTCGGACATGTGGGCCTGCAATCGCGCCTATACGGCGGACACGACGCAATACAACCTGGCCAAGGTGGACATCTTCCTGTCGCTGACCCAGCAATTGCTGGCCAATTACAGGAAGAGCAGTGCGCTTGGCATGGTGACCGAGGTGACCAACGCCCACCAGGACGTTTCGGTCGGCATGGAAGGTGTCAACAATTTCCTCAAGTGCTTCCAGCAGCTGATCGACCGGGGCGATGCGGCCACGGCACCGTCGATCCGCGGTGGCCGTTTCGGCAATCCGACGAGCCCGACCACCAAGAACTCGCGCATGAGCATGGTCGGTGACATGTGGCGCGACAAGAACTGGATGGCCATCGGCAACGCCCTGGGCACCGGCCTCGACAGCCCCGTCGACTACTTCACCGCGCCCACGACCGCCTACCCCTGCGGAGCGACGGTGAACTACAACGCGGCCGATGGCTTCAAGAAATATTCGGTGCTGAGCAACATCGAATTCACGGGCGGTTCCCTGGTCGGCGTCGATGTGTACTGGGCTGCGCCGGCCAATGGCGTGCCCAACAAGGTCCCCAACAAATTCGACCCCTGGACCTACGCCTATGTGGTGAATGTGCCCGCCGGCACCCGCAGCATCACGGTCCAGCCCACCGCCATGTCCAACAACATCGCTTCCATGAAGGTCAACGGCGTGGCCGTCGCCCAGGGCGCCAGCATCACCGTCGCCGTGGCGGCGGGCACGGTCATCGCCGTCGACCTCGTGTCGCCCGATGGAAGCACCACCAGCCACTATGCGTTCACGGTGGCGGTCGTCTAGGAGCGCCTTGGCCGCGATGGTGGGCGTGGCTGCACTGCTGGCCAGCGGAAATGCGGTCAGCGCGCTGGCCGCCCATTACCTGGGCAGCAGCCGCGATCGCAGCGAATTCCGCGTGTACCTGCACGGTGGCGAGTTCCTGGGTCGCAAAGGCACGGTCAACAGCCTCCGCGTCACCGTGCATTGGCTGCGCAGGGGTGGACGGATGCAGAGCCTGGAGGGGTGTGTCTACCGCTTCGATGACGCGGATCGCCGCCGGGACCGCATCGAATGCGACGTGGGCGCGGTGGGGCCGCTTGCCGGGGTGGCCTATGCCCGGGATCCGAGGCCCCTCTCGCCGGGCGCCGAGGACACGGCACCGATGGTGTGCGTGCGGCGCTGCGGGCCCCAGGTGCCAGCGAGGATGGAACTGGCGGAGGCGGACGAAGACAACGGCTGAGCCGAGCCGCGGGGCGGCTCGGCCTTGCGGTTCATCCTTGCGTCGGTGTCGTGCGGGTGGCGGGCGCTCCTGCCCCCCGCGGGCGCACCAGCATCACCGGCATCGCCGCGATGCGGGCGACCTGCTCGGCGTCGCTGCCCAGCAGCAGACGGTTGACGCCGCGGCGGCCATGGGTGCCCAGCACGATGAGGTCGCAGCCGGCCTGACTGGCCTGGTCTGCGATCAGCTGCGACACGCGTTCGCCCTGGCTTTCCAGCAGCACGGTCTCCGCCGTCACGCCCTGTGCTTCGAGCGTCTGCCGCGCGGCGTCCAGCAACGCCTGGCCGTTGCGCAGGAAGGTGGGCCGCACCTCCTGGATGTGCACCAGCGGGGGCTCGAAGCCCGTGACGTGGTCCATGGCGTCGACCACATGCAGCAGCACGACGGTGGCACCCGCCAGGCGCGCGAGCTGCGCGGCCTCGCCCAGCGCCAGCGCGGCGGTGGCGCTGCCATCGAGGGGAACCAGAAGGCGTTGGTACATGGAGAAGGTCCTCTTCCTTGGGTGTTCAGGGGGTCATGAGCGCCGCCGCGTGGCGCGCCGCGATCCATTCCTCGTTGGTGGGCTCCACGCCCACATCCACCCGGCTGGCCGCGCTGGCGATGCAGGGCCGGTCGGCCTGGTTGGCGGCGTCGTCCAGTTCCAGGCCCAGCCAGCCCAGCGCCGTGCACACGCGCGCGCGCAGCACGGCGTTGTGCTCGCCGATGCCGGCGGTGAAGACCAGCCGGTCCAGCCCGCCCAGCACGGCCACCAGCGCGCCGATCTCGCGCACGATGCGGCGCACGTAGAGCGCCAGCGCGGCCCGGGCGCGTTCGCCCTCGGGGCTGTCCTCGGCCTCGCGGGCCAGCAGCACGCGCGGATCGCCCGACAGGCCCGAGATGCCCAGCAGCCCCGACTGGTGGTAGAGCGCATGGCCCACCTGCTGCAGGCTCAGCTGCTCGATCTCCATCAGGTAGAGCACGGCGCCAGGGTCGAGTGCGCCCGTGCGCGTGCCCATCATCAGCCCGTCCAGCGCCGAGAAGCCCATGGTGGTGGCCACGCTGCGCAGGCCCTGCATGGCGCACAGGCTGGCGCCGCTGCCCAGGTGGGCGACGATGGTGCGGGCGGCCTCGGCCGGCGCCCGGCCATGGCGCTCGGCCAGGGCGATGGCGATGTATTCGTACGACAGGCCGTGGAAGCCGTAGCGCCGCAGTCCGCGCTCCCAGGCGTCCCACGACAGCGGCAGCATCCGCTCCACCGGCGGCAGCGTGTGGTGGAAGGCGGTGTCGAAGCAGGCCACCTGCGGCAGGGCCGGCCGCTCGGCCAGCAGGATCTCCATGGCCTCCAGCGCGAAGGGCTGGTGCAGCGGCGCGAGCGGGATGTAGCGGCGCAGCTCGGCCAGCACCTGCGCATCGACCCGCACCGGCGCGAAGTAGCGGCCGCCGCCATGCACCACGCGGTGCGCCACGGCGGCCAGCGGCCGGCCGGCCAGCCAGCGCAGCACCTCGTCGCGGATGCGGGCCAGGGCGTCGTGGTAGGGCTGCGTGGCCGACAGCGCCAGCGGCGTCACGGGCAGGTCGCTGGCGCCGATGTCGGGCGCCGGGCCGCCGATGTCCTGCACCTTGCCGTTCCAGGCCGGGCGCCGCGGCGGCTCGCCGTCGCCCGCGGCGAAGAGCGCGAACTTGATGCTGGACGAGCCGCAGTTGAGCACCAGGATGAAGGTGCCGCCGGTGGAGGTCGAGGCCATGGCGCTCATGGCGGCGTGGTGCGCCAGCGGTGGGCCAGCAGCACGGCGATGGCGCAGGAGGCGATGCGCGCGGCGCGGGTGTCGGCGCGGCTGGTCAGCACGATGGGCACGCGCGCGCCCATCACGATGCCGGCGCTGGCGGCGTCGCCCATGTATTCGAGCTGCTTGGCGAGCATGTTGCCGCTCTCCAGGTCGGGCACGACCAGCACGTCGGCCTGGCCCGCCACGGGCGAGTCGATGCCCTTGACGCGCGCCGCCGCCGCCGAGACCGCGTTGTCGAAGGCCAGCGGCCCGTCCAGCACGCCGCCGGTGATCTGGCCGCGCTCGGCCATCTTGCACAGCGCCGCCGCGTCCAGCGTGGCGGCCATGCGCGGGTTGACCGTCTCCACCGCCGCCAGCAGCGCCACCCGCGGCGTGGCCACGCCCACGGCCTGGGCCAGGGCGATGGCGTTGCGCACGATGTCGGCCTTCTCTTCCAGACCGGGCGCGATGTTGATGGCCGCATCGGTCACGATGAAGGGCCGGGGATAGGCAGGCGTCTGCATCAGGAAGCAGTGCGACAGGCGCCGGCCGGTGCGCAGGCCGGCGGCGGCGTCGAGCACGGCGGCCATCAGCTCGTCGGTGTGCAGGCTGCCCTTCATGAGCGCCTCCACCTCGCGCGTACCGGCCAGGGCCGCGGCCCGCGCGGCGGCGGCATGGCTGTGCGGCACGTCCTCGATGGCGATGCCGGCCAGGTCCAGCCCGGCGGCCTGCGCCGCGGCCTCGATCTTCGCGCGCGGGCCCACCAGCACGGGTTCGATCAGGCCGGCGGCGCGGGCATCGAGTGCGCCGCCCAGGCTCAGCGCGTCGCAGGGATGCACCACCGCCATGCGGATGGCGCCCAGCGGCCGCACATGGGCCAGCAGCCGCGGCAGGCCGTCGGCGGCGGCCAGCAGCCGCACCTCGGGCAGGGTGGTGGCGGGGCGCTCGATCTTCTCGGTGGGCGCGAGCACGGTGGCCTCGCCCTCGATCACGTCCTCGCCGGCCTGGTTGGTGCAGCGGCAGTCGAGGGTGAGGCGCTTCTTGGCCGCATCGCGCGTGGCCACGGTCACGCGGATGGTCAGCGTGTCGCCCACCCGCACCGGCCGCAGGAAGCGCAGCGTCTGCCCCAGGTACACGGTGCCGGGCCCGGGCAGCCGCGTGCCCAGCACGGCGGAGATCAGCGCGCCGCCCCACATGCCGTGCGCGATCACGCCATGGAAGCGGGTGGAGGCGGCGAATTCCGCATCCAGGTGCTGCGGATTGACGTCGCCCGACAGCACGGCGAAGAGCTGGATGTCCTGCGCGGTCAGGGTGCGTTGCAGGCTGGCGCTGTCGCCCACGGCGATCTCGTCGAAGGTGCGGTTGCGCACCAGCGCCAGGGGCGCCTCGGCCAGTTCCGGGGTGGACGTGCTCATGCGCCTTCCTTGGCGCGGCCCTGCGGGGCCAGGGCCTCGGCCGTGCTCTTCTGCCACTGCGCCCAGGCTTCGCGCAGGCCCTGGGCCAGCTCGGTCTGGGTGGCCAGGCCGCCCTGCACCAGCGTGCGCCAGGCTTCCAGGTTGCGCTGCGTGCCGCGCCAGATCAGGTCGGCGGGCCAGGCGCCCAGCGCCTGCCAGTCGCCGGTGTTGGCCACGTGGCCGACGTGCGACAGCGCCGCTTCCTCGGTGTCGGAGAGCAGCCGCAGCCGGCGCTCCCAGGCCTCGCGCCCGGCCTGCTGCAGCAGGGCGAAGGTGCGCAGGGCCAGCGCGGTGTTGGCCGTGGCCAGCGCCACGGCGGGTGGGGTGAGGGGGGCGTCATGCATGGAAATCTCCTTGCCGATGAAAAACACAAAGACGTTCAGGCCATCTGGCTGATGGTGCGCCGAAAACGCGAGAGCGCCATGACGAAGAGCACGAGTCCGATGACGAACAGCGCCACGAAGGACGGCCACACCACCGACAGGCCGGCGCCGCGGTACAGGATGGCCTGGCTCAGCTCCACGTAGTGGGTGTTGGGCGCGGCGAGCATCAGGTCCTGCACCAGCGCGGGCATGCTCTCGCGCGGGGTGACGGTGCCCGACAGCATCTGTAGCGGCAGCAGGGTGAGCATCAGCAGCAGCCCGAACTGCGGCATCGAGCGCGCCACGGTGGCCATGAAGATGCCCATGGCGGTGGTCGAGAACAGGTGCAGCGCCGTGCCCGCCAGGAAGAGCGGCACCGAGCCTTCGACCGGCACGCCCAGCAGCCCGCGCACCACGAACTGCAGCGAGGCCGCCGCGGCCACCAGCACCACCGCGCCCATGGACCACACCTTGGCCAGCATGATCTCGGTGGGCGTGACCGGCATCACCAGCAGGTGCTCGATGGTGCCGTGCTCGCGCTCGCGGATCAGCGCCGCGCCGGTGAGCACGATGGCCAGCATGGTCACGTTGTTGATGATCTGCATCAGCCCGCCGAACCAGGCCTTGTCCAGCGCCGGGTTGAAGCGCGCGCGCAGCGCCAGGTCCACGGGAAGGGTGGTGGTGGCGCGGTAGCGGCGCACGAAGTCGTTCACCTGCTCGGTCACGATCTGCTGCACGGCGCCGTTGCCCGAGAAGGCCTGGCTCATGCGCGTGGCATCGACGTTGAGCTGCACCTCGGCCCGCCGGCCCGCCAGCACGTCGCGCTGGAAGCCGGTGGGAATGACCAGTGCGAAGGTGTAGCGGCCGGCGTCCATGCCGGCGTCCATCTGCGCCGGGCCGATGGCCACGGGCGTCGAGAAGTAGGGCGGCTGGAAGGCCGAGACGATGCGCTGCGACAGCGGCGACTGGTCCTCGTCCACGATGGCGATGGGCGCGTTGTGCAGCGTCTCGGGGATGGCCGTGGCGCCGGTGTAGACCGCCACCGAGAAGGTGTAGACGATGAGCACCAGCATCGTCGGATCGCGCCACAGGCTCCACAGCTCCTTGACGCCCAGGCGCAGGATGTTGGCCAGGCGGCGCGCGATGGCGGTGCGGCGCCGGGTCGGTGTGGCGGTGGCGCGGGGCCCGGCCTGGGTGGCGCGGGCGGTGTCGTCCATGGCGGCTTCGTTCATGGCCTTCATGCCTCCTGCTTGCGCAACAGCGCGACCGACGCCAGCACGATCAACGGCGCCGCCACCAGCAGCGGCACGAAGGCCTGCTGCAGGTCGCCGAAGCCCAGCGCCTTGCTGAACACGCCGCGGCTGATGGTGAACATGTGCGTGGCCGGATAGATCTGCCCCACCCAGCGGCCCACGCCCTGCAGCGACGAGACCGGGTCCGTCAGCCCCGAGAACTGCGTGGACGGGATCAGCGTGCCGATCAGGGCGAAGAACATGGCCGCGATCTGGCTGCGGGTGACGGCCGAGGCCAGCAGCCCCATGCCGGTGGCGATGACGCTGAACAGCAGCGCCGCCACGGCCAGCGCGGCAAAGCTGCCGGTGAAGGGCACGCCGAACAGCGTGACCGCCAGCGCACACATCAGCAGGAAGTTCAGCATCGCCAGCAGCACGTAGGGCAGCTGCTTGCCCAGCAGGAACTCGGTGCGCGTGACCGGCGTGACGTAGAGGTTGACGATGGAGCCCAGCTCCTTCTCGCGCACCACCGCCAGGGCCGTGAGCATGGCCGGCAGCATCAGCAGCAGCATCGGGATGACGGCCGGCACCATGGCCGGCAGGCTGCGCACGTCGGGGTTGTAGCGGTAGCGCGACTGCACCTGCACGGCCGCTGCCGGCGCGGTGCCGGTGCGCGCGCGCACCTGCTCGGCCAGCCAGTACTGGTGGATGCCCTGAACATAGCCCTGCAGCGTGTCGCCCCGCACGGGCATGGCGCCGTCAATCCAGGCGCCCACCTGCACGTTGCGCCCGCGCAGCACGTCGCGGCCGAAGCCCGCCGGGATCTCGATGGCCAGCGAGATGTCGCCGCTGCGCAGCCGCCGGTCCATGTCGGCGTCGTCGCGCAGCGGCGGCTGCTCGGTGAAGTAGCGCGAGCCGGCCAGGTCCAGCGCATAGCTCTGGCTGAGCGTGCTCTGGTCGCGGTCGAGCACCGCATAGCGCAGGTTGTCCACGTCCATGTTGATGCCGTAGCCCATCACGATCATCAGCACCAGCGAGCCCAGCAGGGCCAGCGTGGCGCGCACCGGGTCGCGCTGCAGCTCCAGCGTCTCGCGCCACAGGTAGCTCCACAGGCGCTGCAGGCTGAAGGCGGCGGGGCGCGCGGGCGTCGCCGAAGGCGCAGCGACCGGGGCAGGCGCGGCCGGCGCCTCGTCCGCCGCGGCCTCGGGCGTGCCGCCCCCGGCGTCCACCAGGTAGCCGATGAAGGCCTCCTCCAGGCTGGCGGCGCCGCGGCGGGCCACCAGGGCCGCCGGTGCGTCGCTGTCGAGCACACGGCCGGCATGCATCATCGACATGCGGTCGCAGCGCTCGGCCTCGTTCATGAAGTGGGTGGAGATGAAGATGGTCACCTTGTCGCGGCGCGACAGGGTCACCAGCAGGCGCCAGAAGTTGTCGCGCGCGATCGGGTCCACGCCCGAGGTCGGCTCGTCCAGGATCAGCAGCTCGGGCCGGTGCACCATGGCCACGGCGAGCGACAGGCGCTGGCGCATGCCCAGCGGCAGGCGCTCGGGCAGGCTGTCCTGCACCTGCTGCAGGCCGAAGCGCTCCAGCATCTCCTGCACGCGCGCGCCCTGCTCGGCGGCGGGCACGTGGAAGAGCCGCGCATGCAGCACCAGGTTCTGCCGCACCGTCAGCTCGCCATAGAGCGAGAAGGCCTGCGACATGTAGCCCACGCGGCGGCGGGTGTCGATGTCGCGCGGGTCCACCTCGTTGCCGAACAGCCAGGCCCGGCCTTCGCCGGCGGGCAGCAGACCGGTGAGCATCTTCAT
Source organism: Pseudacidovorax sp. NFM-22 (assembly GCF_021401245.1). GTDB lineage: Bacteria > Pseudomonadota > Gammaproteobacteria > Burkholderiales > Burkholderiaceae_C > Xenophilus. Next base: position 121,554 of record NZ_JACBFY010000005.1, on the reverse strand, counting down.
GGTGGTGGACTTGCCGCAGCCGTTGCTGCCCAGGAAGCCGAAGATCTCGCCGCGGCGGATGCGCAGGCTCACGTGGTCCACCGCCGTGAAGTCGCCGAAACGCATGGTCAGGTCCCGGGCCTCGATGGCGATGTCGTCGTCGCCCGCGGCCAGCGGCGGGATCTGCACCGGCGCCCAGTCGCGCTTCTTCTCCTCGGGCAGCAGCTGGATGAAGGCCTGCTCCAGCGTGGACGTGCCGGTGCGCGCCAGCAGGGCCTGCGGCGTGCCGGTGGCCAGCACGCGGCCGTCGTCCATGGCCACCAGCCAGTCGAAGCGCTGGGCCTCGTCCATGTAGGCCGTGGCCACCATCACGCTCATCTGCGGGCGGCCCTGGCGGATGCGTGCGATGAGCGACCAGAACTGCGCGCGTGCCAGCGGATCGACGCCGGTGGTGGGCTCGTCCAGGATCAGCAGGTCGGGGTCGTGGATGAGCGCGCAGCACAGGCCCAGCTTCTGCTTCATGCCGCCCGAGAGCTTGCCCGCCGGCCGCGCCAGGAAGGGCTGCAGCCCGGTGCTGCGCGTGAGCTCGTCGATGCGGCGGCGCCGCTCGGGGCCGGCATGGCCGAACAAGCGGGCGAAGAACTGCAGGTTCTCCTCCACCGACAGGGTGGGGTAGAGGTTGCGGCCCAGTCCCTGCGGCATGTAGGCGATGCGCGGGCACACGGCCTGGCGGTGGCGGCGGTCGGCCATGTCGCCGCCGAGCACCTCCAGGCGGCCCTGCTGCAGCGCGCGGGCGCCGGCCACCAGCGACAGCAGGCTGGACTTGCCCACGCCGTCGGGCCCGATCAGCCCGACCATGCAGCCGGCGGGCACCTCCAGGTCCACGTCCTGCAGCGCATGGGTGGGGCCGTAGTCCAGGCGCAGCTTCTGCAGGCGGACGACGGGCGGGCGCGAATCGGTCATGGGCGGCTCAGCGCGAGGTCTTCACGGCCAGCTGGGCAGGCCATTCGGCCTGCGGGTCCAGCCGCACCCAAGCCACGCCGGGCAAGCCGGTCTTGACCTGTTCGAGGTGCTGCAGCAGCAGCGCCTTGTCGATGCTGGCCTTGACGCGGAACATGAGCTTCTGCCGCTCGCTGGCCGTCTCCACCGTCTTGGGCGTGAACTGGGCCGTGGCGTCGACGAAGCTGATGCGCGCCGGAATCACGAAGCCGGGCGCGGCGTCCAGCAGGATGCGCGCCTCGCTGCCCAGTGCGACGCGGCCGGCGGCGGCCTCGGGCAGGAAGAAGGTCATGTAGACGTCCGACAGGTCCACCAGGTTGAGCACCTTGCCGCCCGCACCCAGCACCTCGCCCGGCTGGGCCACGCGGAACTGCACGCGGCCGTCGCGCGGCGCGGTGAGCTGGCTGTCGGCGATGTCGGCCTCGATGCGCGTCAGCGTCGCCCGTGCCGCGCCCACGGCGGCGCGGGCGCCGGTGACCTGCGCGGCAGCGGCCTGCACCGCGGCCTGGCTGGCCTGGGCCTGCGCGCGGGCGGCGCCGAGGGCGGCCTGGGCATTGCGGGTGCGGGCGCGGTCGTCGTCGGTCTCCTGCATCGAGGCGGCGCCTTCCGTCGACAGCACCTCGGAGCGGCGGGCCCGGCGCTGGGCCGCGTCCAGCTCGCTTTCGCGCTGCACCACCAGCGCCAGCGCGGACTGCCGGTCGCTCTCGCGCATGGCCACCTGGGCCTCGGCGGCGGCCACGCCCGTCTCGGCCTGCTGCAGGCGGGCCTGGGCCTCGGCGCGCTGTGCGTTGAGCGATTCGACGTCCATGGTGGCCAGGGGCTGGCCGGCCTTCACGAAGGCACCCTCGTCGACCAGGATGTCGCGCACGCGGCCGGCCTGCTTGGTGGCCACGTCCACGTCGGTGGCCTCGATGCGGCCGTTGCCACTGGCGAAGCCGGGCCCGAAGCCCTTGTCGCGGCCGGCCTGCCAGTACCAGGCGCCGCCCGCGGCCAGCGCCAGGGCCAGGACGATGAGAAGGCGCTTTGTGCTCGTGAGCTTCATGGCCGTTCCCCCTGGTTTTGGGCGGTCGTCGCACCGCAGCCGGCCCGTCTGGCGATCCACTGCATGCGGCCGTGGAGCCGGAGCGGCTTCGCTCCCTCTCCCCTCGCGGGAGAGGGCCGGGGAGAGGGGGCGGCGGCAATGGCAAGGCGCACGCCCTCTTCGATGGACGCGCCCCCTCTCCCCACCCCCTCTCCCACAAGGGGAGAGGGGCTCAATACGGTGCTTCGGGCAAGTTGTTTCATTTCGGCGAGGGTGTGGAAGTGGAGGCAGCCGCCATCGGCGTGGCGGCCACGGTGTGGGCGCCGCCGCCCAGGGCGGCATAGAGCGAGACGCGGGCGGCGAGCAGCGCGCGCTGCGTCTGCACCCGTTGTTGCTGGGCCGAGAGCAGGTCGCGCTGCGCATCCAGCACTTCGAGGAAGGCGGCCGAGCCGGCGTCGTAGCGCAGCCGGGCCAGGCGGGCGCGTTCGGCCTGCGCGGCCAGCGCCTCCTTCTGGATGCCCAGCTGTTCGGCCAGCCACTGGCGGGCGGCCAGCGCATCGGTCACCTCGCGGAAGGCGCCCTGGATGGTCTTCTCGTAGTCGGCCACGGCGATGTCGCGCCGCACTTCGGACAGCTGCAGGTTGGCGCGCAGCCGGCCGGCGGTGAACAGCGGCAGCGACAGGCTGGGCGCGAAGGTCCAGGCGCGGCTGCCGGGTTCGAACAGCCCGTCGAGCGCCGCGCTGGCGGTGCCCAGGCTGGTGGTCAGCGTCAGCTGCGGAAAGAAGGCGGCCCGCGCCGCGCCGATGTTGGCGTTGGCCTGGCGTAGCCGGTGCTCGGCCGCGGCGATGTCGGGCCGCGCGGCCAGCATGGCCGAGGGCAGACCCGGGGCCACGTCGGCCACCATGGCATCGGTCAGTGGCACGTCGCGCGCCGGCGCGTCCACCGGGGCGCCGGTCAGCAGCGCCAGGGCGTTGACCTGCTGCGCGCGCTGCTGTTCGAGCTGGGCGCCCAGCGCCCGCGCCTGGGTGGCCAGGATGCGCACCTGCTCCAGCTCCAGCCGCGAGGACGCGCCCACCTCGAAGCGGCGGCTGAAGATGCGCAGCGATTCGTTGCGGCTGGCGATGGCCTCGCGGGCCAACGCCAGGCGCTCGTCGGTCTCGCGCAGGGCCAGCCAGCCCTGGGCCACCTGCGTCACCAGCGACAGCGTCAGGCCGCGGCGGGCCTCGTCGCTGGCCAGCCAGGCCTGCAGCGCGGCCTCGTCCAGGCTGCGCAGGCGGCCCCACAGGTCGAGCTCCCAGTCGGCCAGGCCCAGGCCGACCTGGTACTGGCTGGCGATGACGGACTTGCCGGTGACGTTGAGGTCGGCCGGCACGCGGCTGCGGCTGGCATCGGTGGCCAGGCCCACGCTGGGCAGCATGGCGGCCTGCTGGATGCCCCAGGCGGCGCGCGCCTCCTGCACATGCAGGGCGGCGGTGCGCAGGTCGCGGTTGTGGACCAGGGCCTGGGCGATGAGCGCCTGCAGTCCGGCATCGGGAAAGGCGTGCGGCCAGTCCAGGTCCGCCGCCGCCTCGGGCGCGGCCGCGACCGGGGGCGTGTCGGGAAAGCGGGCGGGCACCGGCGCCGAGGGCAGCGCCAGCGGCGGGATCAGCGGGGCGCAGCCGGCCGCGAGCGCCGCAGCCAGCAACAGGGGAGTGAGTGGGGCGAGGGGGCGTGCCATGGTCAGCCGAGCACGTGGTAGCCGCCGTCGACGTACAGCGTGCTGCCGGTGACGGCGCGCGCCGCATCGCTGACCAGGAAGGCGGCCATGGCGCCCACCTCCGCGATGTCGACGAGCCGGCGCAGCGGGGCGCGCCGGCGGGCATCGTCCAGCAGGCTCTCGAAGTTGGGGATGCCCGAGGCGGCCCGCGTGGCCAGCGGTCCCGGCGAGATGGCATTGACGCGGATGCCCTTGGGCCCGAGCTCGGTGGCCAGGTAGCGGGTGCTGCTCTCCAGCGCCGCCTTGACCGGGCCCATCACGCCGTAGTCGGGAATCACCTCCTCCGCGCCCACGTAGCTCATCGTCAGCAGGCTGCCGCCGCGGTGCATCAGCGGCTCGGCCAGGTGGGCCATGCGCACGAAGGAGTGGCAGGAGATGTCCATGGCGCGCGCGAAGCCTTCGCGCGAGCAGTCGGCCACGCGGCCGTGCAGGTCGGTCTTGGGCGCGAAGGCGATGGAGTGCAGCACGAAGTCCAGCCGACCCCATTGGCGGCCGATGGCGGCGAACACGGCTTCGAGCTGGCCGGGCTGCTCCACGTCCAGCGGCAGCGCGATGGAGGCGTGCACCTGCTGTGCCAGCGGCTCGACGAAGGGCTGGGCCTTGTCGTTGAACCAGGTCACGGCCAGCTCGGCCCCGGCGTCGTGGAAGGCCTGCGCGCAGCCCCAGGCGATGCTGTGCGCGTTGGCAATGCCCACCACCAGGCCCTTGCGGCCGCTCAAGGAATAGAGACTCGTCTGCATGTCAATGCTCCATGACGGGGCGCTGCACCCGCGTCTGATAAAGGCGCTGCGGTAGGGATCGAATGGCCGCGGAGCAGGCCATGCCAGGGCACCCGAGGAACTGGCTTTGCCAGGCCTCGGGGTGCGCCCCCCTCCAAGCCGAAGGCGCAAGTGAGGGGCTGAGGGCCGCGGCTCCGAGCCTGCTTGCGCAGGCTTGGACGTGCCCGAAGAGCAGCCGCCTCTGGCGGCCGCCCTGAGGCGCGAAGCGGCTTGGGGGGTGCTTCATATGCCTCAACGCTCCAGGACGTAGGTGCCGGGTGCATCGGCCAGGCCCGTGCCCATGCGCGGCGGCTTGACGGGTGCGCCCGAGCGCGCGGCCAGCCACTGCTGCCAGGCCGGCCACCACGAGCCCGCATGCGTCGGCGCGGCGGCCAGCCAGTCGTCGGGCGCGAGGTAGGGGCCATCGGCCGGCCGCGTCAGCAGCCGGTGGCTGCGCCGGCTGTCGGGCGAGGGCGGGTTGACGATGCCGGCGTTGTGGCCACCGGTGGTGAGGGCGAAGGTGATCTCCGCCGGGCAGAGGAAGTGCAGCTTGTGCACCGAGCGCCAGGGCGCCACATGGTCGGTGACCGTGCCCACCATGAAGGTGGGCAGGCGCAGGCTGCCCAGGCTGATCGGACGGCCGCCCACGGGAAAGCGGCCTTCGCTCAGGTCGTCGTCCAGGAAGAGCCGGCGCAGGTACTCGGAATGCATGCGTGCGGGCATGCGGGTGGCGTCGGCATTCCAGGCCATCAGCGCATTCATCGGCGCACGGTGGCCCAGCAGGTAATCGCCCACCATGCGCGACCACAGCAGGTCGTAGCTGCGCAGCATGCTGAAGGCGCCGGCCATCTGCTGGGCGGTGAGGTAGCCCTTCTGCCGCATCTGCGCCTCCAGCAGGCTGAGCTGGCTCTCGTCGATGAACAGGCCCAGCTCGCCGGGCTCGGAGAAGTCGGTCTGCGCCGCGAAATAGGTGGTGCTGGCCAGCCGGTCGTCGCCGTCGCGGGCCATGGCCGCGGCGCCGATGGCCAGCAGCGTGCCGCCCAGGCAGTAGCCGGCGGCATGCACCTTGCGGCGCGGGCACAGCGCCTGCACGGCGTCGAGCGCGGCATGCAGGCCGAGCTGCAGGTAGTCGTCCATGCCCCGGTCGCGCTCGGCCTCGCCGGGGTTCTTCCAGGAGATGCAGAACACCGTGTGGCCCTGCGACACCAGGTAGCGCACCAGCGATTCCTCGGGCGTGAGGTCGAGGATGTAGTACTTCATGATCCACGCCGGCACCAGCAGCACCGGCTCCGGGTGCACGGTGGGCGTGGCGGGTGCGTACTGGATCAGCTCGATCAGCGCATTGCGCAGCACCACCTTGCCGGGCGTGATGGCCACCTCGTGCCCGACGCGGAACTGCTCGGTGCCCGCCGGGGCAGCGCCGGACGCTTGTCGGCCCGCGTCTTCCATCCAGTTGTGCAGGCCGCGCAGCAGGTTGGCGCCGCCTTCGCGCAGCGTGGCCTCGATCACCTCGGGATTGGCCCAGGGCAGGTTGCCCGGCGAGAGCAGGTCCAGCCACTGCCGGGCGCTGAAGGCGACCAGGTCCTCGTGGTGCCGCTCCACGCCGAGCACGCCGTGCGTGGCCGCGTCCCACCACTGCTGGCTGGCCAGGAAGGCCTGCTGCCAGGCCTTGAAGGGCTCGTGCTGCCAGGCCGGGGCGCGGAAGCGCCGGTCGGGCGCGGCGAAGGCGTCGGGCGTGGCGGGCGCCCATTCCCGGGTCAGGGCCTGGGCCTGCTGCACCGCCAGCTGCGCCAGGGCCACCTGCTTGCCCGGCGAGGCGGCCAGGTGCGCGGCCCAGTCGAAGGCGGCCAGCAGCCCGGCCATGGGCGAGAGAGCGCCGGTGAGGCGGGCAGCGGTGGCCCGCGCCTGCATGTCGAGGGCGGCGGCCGCGGCATCGGCCGGCACGTCGGCGGTCGGCACGGGATTGGGAGAAGGGGCGGGCATGGCGGCTGGACCTGAAGGCGCCCGAGGGGGCGGGCGTGAGACGGTGCGGCGCCGGGTGGCACCGCCTGCGAAAAACTGTAGGAGCCGGCCCGTCCGCGCTCATTGATCCAGGTCAACGGATGCCTGTCTAACGACTCGCGAGTCGTTAGCGGGGCGGTGCATCCATAATCGCCGGCCGCCTCGCTGTCCGCACCCCCACGCACGCCCATGACCGCACCGACCGCCGACCCTCCGTATCCGACGTCTGACGAAGGCCTGCCCGGCGGCCGGCCTTCGCGCCAGCGCCTGCCGCCCCCCCTGCGCATGGCGCAGATCCTCGACGCGGCGCTGTCGGTGTTCCACGAGAAGGGCTTCGCGGCCTCGCGCATCGACGACATCGCGCTGCGGGCGGGCCTGTCCAAGGGCGGCGTGTATGCGCACTTCGACAGCAAGGAAGAGATCTTCGAGGCGCTGATCGACCGCTCGCTCACCATGCCGGCGGGCCTGGACGAGGCGGCCCTGGCGCCGGGCCAGACGGTCACCGTCGACCTGCTGGTGGAACGCGTGATCGACCCGGTGTACCGCCTGCTGGCGCGCCCCGAGACGGCCATGACGCTGCGCCTGGTGATGGCCGACGGCCGCCAGGTGCAGGGCCTGGTGGAGCGCTGGCAGCGCGCGGTGCTCGACCCCTTCGCCTCCGCCGTCGAGCGCCTGGTGCGCCGCGCCGTGCGCCAGGGCAGCCTGGGCCAGGGCGTGCTCACAGCCTCGCCCTGGCTGCTGATGGCACCCATCGCGCAGGTCGTGCTGTGGCAGCTGATGCACGGGCAGGGCGAGGGCGCGCCGGTCACGCTGGAGCAGCAGCGGCGCAGCCACATCGCGCTGCTGCGCGAGGCGCTGGCGCCATGAGGCGGCTGCTGATCGGGGCGGGCCGCGGCCTGCTCGTGCTGGTGCTCCTGGGCACGGGCCTGTGGTCGGCGCTGGCGCTGTACTACCGGCTGCCGTTGCCCGAAGGCGGGCGCATCGCGGCCGCGGCGGCCTGGGGCCTGGCCGCGCTTGGCGTCATCGGGCGGCCGTGGCGGCCCTTCCATGGCAAGGCGGTGGCGACCTATGCCCTGGCCTTCGCGCTGCTGCTGGTGTGGTGGGGCCGCATCGCGCCCTCCGACACGCGCGACTGGGCCGACGATGTGGCGCGGCACATCGAGCCCTCGGTGGCCGGCCCGGTCGTCACGCTGCGCAATGTGCGCAACTTCGACTGGCGCAGCGACGAGGACTACACCGTGCGCTGGGAGACGCGCCAGTACGACCTCGACCACCTGCGCAGCGTGGACATGGCGCTGTCGTACTGGATGGGGCCGGCCATCGCGCACACGCTGGTCTCCTTCGGCTTCGACGACGGCCAGGGCGGCACGCGCTACCTCGTGTTCTCGGTCGAGATCCGCAAGGAGCGTGGCGAATCCTTCTCGGCCGTGGCCGGCTTCTTCAAGCAGTTCGAGCTGGCCCTGGTGGCCGCCGACGAGCGCGATGTGCTGCGCGTGCGCACCAATATGCGCGGCGAGGACGTCTACCTCTACCGCGTCGCCATGCCGCCCGAGGCCATGCGCTCGCTCTTCCTGGCGTACCTGGACCAGTCGACCACGCTGGCGGCGCACCCGCGCTTCTATTCCACCCTCACGGCCAACTGCACCACCATCGTGTTCGACATGGCGCGGCGCATCGTGGGCGGCCTGCCGCTGGACTGGCGGCTGCTGGCCTCGGGCTACCTGCCGGAGTACCTGCAGTCCATCGACGGCCTGGCCGCCAAGGCGGACCTGGACACCCTGCGTGCCGCCGGCCGCATCACCGAGCGCGCGAAGGCGGCGGATGCCGATCCGCGGTTCTCGCAGGCCATCCGGCGCGGCATCCCGGGCATGGAGGCGGGGCGATGAGCGCTGACGTTTCTGCATGGCCTATCTGGCCGCTGCCGTTCGCATCGATGCGCGATGCGAAGGCCGCCGCGAAGCCTCGGCCCGGCCGCGGCCTGGGCGTTTGGCTGCTGCTCGCCGCAGCGCTGTTGATGTCGGGCTGCGCGGCGGTGTCGGTGTCCTCCGTCTCCCCGGCGCTCTACCTGGCCGAACGGCGCGGCGACGTGCTGACCACCGGCCACTTGAGCGGGGCGGCGCAGGAGGTCGCCCGCGTGGCCGGCATCGACGACTGTGGCGAGGCCCCCGACAGCTGCCGGCAGGCGCTGGCCCAGGCCGAGGGCATCACCGACGAGCAGCGGCTGTCGGCTCTGGCCGAGCTGTGGCTGCAGGCCGCGCTGGAGGCCGACCGGCCGCCGGCTGTCGCGCCGGAAGCGCCGGACGCTCAGCCGGCCGGGCAGGGCGGCGACGCCGACGCCACGGCAGTGGACGCCTGGCTGGAGACGGCCCGCCATGCCTGGGCCTACCTCTTCCTCACCCGCCGCAGCCCGGGCGACCGCGCCTTCGAGGACCGCCAGACCCAGGTGCGCGACTACTACAACTTCGCGGTGCAGCGGACCGTGACGCGGCTGTTCCACCGCTACGCGCGCGACGCCCGCGCACCCGGGGCCGGTCCGTCGACCGGCGACGCGGTCGAACTCGCCGTGGGCCGTTGGCAGCTGGCGGCGCGGCTCGAAAGCCCGAGCTTCGCCGGCGACATGCCCCTGCCGCAGGAACTGCTGCCGGCTTCGTCGTTGCGCTTCACCGGTCTGCGCAACACTTACCGGCGCGACGGCTTCGGCGCGCCGCTGGTGGCCGTGCTGCCGCCGGCCCAGGGCGATCCGGTCGATGCGCCCTTCACCACCATGCGCTACCCCGCCATCACGGCCTTGCTGACCTTCGAGGGCCGCACGCTGGCCGAGGTGCTGGGCAGCCATCGTGTGCAGGTGCGCCTGTACGACCCCTACCGCAGCGACCGCGTGGACCTGGCGGGCGTGCCCGCGCCGCTGGCGGCCAACTTCACGGCCGGCTACGGGCTGTGGCTGGCCCGCTCGGGCTTCGCGAAGCAGGCGCTGCGCACCTTGCTGGGCCTGTCGGACGGCATCGTGCAGCCGCAGGTACAACTGATGCAGCCCTACGACCCCGAGCGCGGCATCGTCGTCATGCTGCACGGCCTGGCCAGCAGTCCCGAGGCCTGGGTCAATGTGGCCAACGAGGTGCTGGGCGACGAGACGCTGCGCCAGCACTACCAGATCTGGCAGGTGTACTACCCCACCAACGCGCCGCTGGTGCTCAACCGCCGCAACATCGCGCTGGCGCTGCAGCAGACGCTGGCGCACTTCGACCCGCAGGGCACGGCACCGGCCTCGCGCCACATGGTGCTGGTGGGCCACAGCATGGGCGGCGTGCTGGCGCGGCTGCTGGTCTCGGACCCGGGTCGCGCGCTGTGGTCGGTGCTGCCCCAGGGGCCCGCCATGGCCGCCGCGCTGGCGGACGATCCCACGCTGCAGCGCGAGCTGGGCGACTACCTCGACTTCAAGCCCCTGCCGCAGGTGGACCGGGCCGTCTTCATCGCCGCGCCGCACCGCGGTACGCCCTTTGCCGAGACTGGCCTGGCCCGGCGCGTGGCCAACCTCGTCACCCTGCCGCTGGCCATGCTCGAACAGGTGAACGACCTGAGCCGCCGGCTGGCGCGGCTCCCGCCGATGCAGGAGAACGGCCTGCCGCTGCGCCTTCCCAACAGCATCGACAACCTGAGCGACCGCGATCCCTTCGTGCGGGCCGTGGCCGACCTGCCCATCAGCCCGAAGGTGCGCTATCACTCCATCATCGGGCGCGAGGACCCGGCGCAGCCGCTGGCCCGGTCCAGCGACGGCGTGGTGCCCTATGCCAGCGCCCACCTCGACGGTGCCGAATCCGAGCGCGTCATCACCTCGTGGCACAGCGTGCAGGAAACGCCGCAGGCCATGCTGGAGGTGCGGCGCATCCTGCGCGAGCAGTTGCGCAGCGAGGGCGCGGCCCGCTGAGGCGCCCCGTCCCGCGGGCCGGGGCGCCTTGCGGCGGCCGGCCCTGTCCCTGTCCGCCGCAGGCGCGTCAACAATAGGCACGGCGATGCACCGGGCGCCCGCACGCGGGGTGGCATCGAAGCAGGGGAGCAGAGGGTCGAGCCGACGAGGCGGGAGTCGAACCATGGCAGAGAACGAGGAAGTGCGCGAGGCGTCCTACCGGGCCATGCTGACCCAGGTCACAGTGGACAAGCTGGCGGACATGATCATCTGGCTGGACGAGCATGGCCGCTACGTGTTCGTGAATCCGGCCACCACACGGCTGCTGGGTTATTCCGCCGAAGAGCTGGCACAGATGCATGTGTGGGACGTGGATCCCCATTTCGACGAGGCCCGCTGGCGCGAACACTGGGCCGACGTGGTGGCGCGCAGGAGCTTCCGGCTGGAGACCGTCAACCGGTCGCGCGACGGCGTGGACATTCCCATCGAGGTCACGGTCAACCTGGTGGAGCACGAGGGCCGGCGCTTCAACTGCTCCATCGTGCGCGACATCACCGAGCGCAAGCGCTTCGAGGCCGAGCTGCGGGCGCTCAACGACCGCATCTACCGGCTGAGCGTGACCGACGCGCTCACGGGGCTTGCCAACCGGCGCCATTTCGACATCCAGCTGGACGCGGAAAGCCGTCGGCAGCGGCAATGGGCCCGGCCGCTGTCGCTGATCCTGGCCGATGTGGATGCTTTCAAGGCCTACAACGATGCCCACGGTCATGTGGAAGGCGACCTGGCGCTGCAGCGCGTGGCGGCGGCCCTCCAGGCCGCCGTTGCCGTGCCCGGTGCCACGGTCGCCCGCTATGGCGGCGAGGAATTCGCCTGCATCCTGCCCGGCACGTCGCACGCGCAGGCCCTCGCCGTGGCAGAGCATGCGCGCCTGGCCGTCGTGGCGCTGGGCATCGCCCATGCGCACTCGGACGTGGCCGCCCATGTCACGGCGAGCCTCGGCGTGCTCACCGTGGCGGGCGCCCAGCCGCACACGCCGGATGCGCTGCTGCGCCTGGCCGATGGTGCGCTCTATCGCGCCAAGCGCGAAGGCCGCAATCGGGTGGTGGGCGTGAACGTCGGCGGTGAACGCCAGATTGAAAATCACATCACTTAAAAGAAAGTGATGTGAATATTAAACTTACCCGTCATGACCCAGTCTGAGCAGATCCTTGAACTGGCCCGGCACCGGCGGGTGCTGCGGGCAGCGGATGTGCGCGAGCACGGCTGGTCGCCTCAACTGCTGATCCGACTGCACCAGTCAGGCAAGCTGCACCGCATCGCCCGGGGCCTGTATGGACTTGCCGATGCCGAAGCCACCGAATACCAGACGCTGATCGAAGTCTGCCAACGCGTCCCCAAGGGCGTGCTGTGCCTGCTGAGCGCACTGCAATTCCATGGAATCGGCACACAACTTCCACACGAAGTGTGGCTCGCCCTGCCTGAAGGAAGTCATGCCCCGGCGCCGGGCTATCCCACGCTTCGGATCGCGCGCCTGAGGGGCACCGCCTACAGCGAAGGCATCCAGACCCTGACCGAGCACGGCGCCCCCATCCGCGTGTACAGCGCCGCCAAGACGGTGACCGACTGCTTCAAGTTCCGCAACAAGATCGGGTTGGACGTGGCGCTGGAGGCGCTGAAGGAGGCCTGGCGCAGCCGCAAGGTCACCATGGCAGCGCTGAGCCACTTCGCCCGGATCAACCGGGTGGAACGTGTCATGCAGCCTTATCTGGAGGCCATGACGCAATGACCGGCAACCTCGCCGCCTCGATCCTGGCCCGACTGCTGGCCCTGGCCAAACAGCGCGGCGATGACTACAACCTGCTGCTGAACCGCTTCGGCACGGAGCGCCTGCTGGCTCGCGTCAGCGCCTCATCGCACGCAGACCGCTTTCTGCTCAAGGGCGCTCTGCTCTTCGCCCTTTGGTACGACACCCCGCACCGGCCAACCAAGGACGTCGACCTGCTGGGCTTCGGCGCCGACGATGAGGCACACCTGATCGCCGCCTTTCGCGACGTCGCCGTCATGGACCTGGGCGACGGCATCGTGTTCGATCCCGACTCCGTGAAGGCACACGCCATCCGCGAGGACAACACCTACGGCGGCACCCGCATCACCTTGATGGGACGGATCGGCTCCGCACGCTGCACGCTGCAGATCGACGTGGGCTTCGGGGACGCCGTGACGCCGGGGCCGCAGACGGTGGCCTACCCCACTTTGCTGGGCGACTTTCCAGCCCCGACGCTGCGGGTCTATCCGGTCTACACCGTGATCGCCGAGAAATACCAGGCCATGGTGATGCTGGGACAGGCGAACAGCCGCATGAAGGATTTCTTCGACCTGGCGGTGATCGCACGGCGCACCCAACTGGATGGCGCCACGCTTGCGGCAGCCATCGCCGCCACCTTTACCCGGCGCGAGACCGCGTTGCCTACCGAGCGGCCGTTGGCACTGACCAGGCAGTTCAGCGAAGGCGCCGCAAAGCTGCGTCAGTGGCAGGCCTTCCTGAACAAGAACCGCATCGCAGCAGCCGGCCTGGGTGACACCGTGGCGCTGCTGGATGACCTGCTGTGGCCACCGACTCAGGTCGCGGCCACTGGCAATCAGGCAACGGCGACTTGGCGCCCTGACTTACTTCGCTGGGTCTGACTGCCGCACCACGAAGCTGCTGCCGGTGCTCGAACTGCTGCAGGTGCGCGGGCGGCCGGCCCGGCGCTAGGCGGCCTGGGTCAGCACCTTCAGCACATCGGCGTACCAGGCGCAGTTGAGGCCGAGCGACTCGTCCTTGACGAGATCGCGGGTGCGCATGTCCATGCGCGTGGAGTGCACGCCGAGCAGCTGCCACGAGGCCAGCGAGGAACGCGGGCCCGCGTCGCTGCCCAGCCTTCGCCGGACCACCGGCGCGCCGCTGCTGCCGCGGTGCGTCCTCGCATCCGTCAGGAAGTAGCCCTTCTGCTGGAAGCGCACGCCGTAGCTGGAGGCGATCGAGGCGCTGCGGGCGACGGCCAGGTGATGGACCGTGTCGTGGAAGCCCAGCGGAAAGCCGATGACGGTCAGGTTGTCGCCCACGGCCACGTCCTCGCCGCCCGGCGAGAGGTGGGATTCGTCGAAGGTCTGCAGTTCCACGCCCTCCGGCAGCCGCGCGGTCTGGATCTCCAGGGTGGCGATGTCCACCGGCCCGCCGGTGTCGGCAGCCTGCCGCCACAGCGCGTGGCCCTTGTCGTAGAGGGGCATGGAGAAGGTGGCGTAGCGGGTCAGGTCCCTGGCGTCGGTGTGCAGCTCGATCTCGATGCGGTCGGGCGCATGGGCACTGGGCGCGTCGGACAGGACGTGGGCGTTGGTGACCAGGAACAGCCGGTCGTCGCGACGGAAGAAGAAGCCGCTGGCACCGGTCAGCAGCCGCGCGCCCGCGTAGGTGCTGATGTGCGTCGTCGTCAGCAGAATGGATTCGACGGGCTGGCGCGCATCCGGGCTGGCCGGGGGCGGCGCAGTCCCGCTGAGCACCGTCTGCGTCCTGGCGACGTCGCGTTCGAAGGCGGCCAGCACATGGTCCGACACGGGCGTGTTCAGGATGACCGTGCGCGCGGCTTCGGCATGGGCCTCGAAGGAGCGCACCAGGGTACCGTGTGCAGTCGAAGGAAGCGCTTCCAACAGTGCGGGAAGCAACGCGTCCAGCGCGATCAGGCTCCCTTTGAGTTCGCAGATGCGCTCGGTGGCCTCCTGCAGATTCTTCATGCGACGGTGCCTTCCAGAAACAGAAAAGCGCGGATGAACCGCGCTTGAAGGGCCAGGCCGTCTTGGGAGACCGGCCGGGCCATCGGGCCGTGCGACTTCAGCTCACGGCACGGATGTTGGAGGCCTGGGGGCCCTTGGCGCCCTCGACGACCTCGAACTGCACATGCTGGTTCTCGGTCAGGGTCTTGAAGCCGCCGCCCTGGATCTCACGGAAGTGGGCAAAGAGGTCCTTGCTGCCGTTGTCGGGGGCGATGAAGCCGAAGCCCTTGTCGTCGTTGAACCATTTCACGGTTCCGGTTTGCGTGGTCATGTCGATTTCCTTTCGGGATTGCCGGGAAGCGAAAGCACACCCGGTGAAGAGACGCCAAGAAAATCAACAAGGGAGATTCGACACAGCCGCGGGGCAAGCCCGGGAGAAGCGGAAAAGGACCGATGCAATGAAGGCCTTGCACATATCAACCGACCCATCGTACGCGCATAGGGCCCTGCGTGCCGCTTTTGCCAACTTATCTTTTCGGGCGCGTCGGCGCTCCGTGTCCGCGACATCCACACCCGCAGCGCCGCGACCGTGAATGCCGAGCGCAGCAGGGCCCGCAGGATCCGGAGGATGGCGCGCCGCTCAGCCCGGCAACGCAAAGCCCTTGTCGAAGGTGCCCGCCACCTGCAGCGGCGCCTTGATCAGCCCCACCCTGGCGCAGAAGTCGGCCGTGGCCTGCTGGTCGGCCACCACGCGTTCGTCGATGGGCACCCAGGCCTGCTGGCGGCGCTCGAACTGCAGGCGCGCGGCCTCGGGCGAGATGCCGATGATGCGGGCCAGCGTGGCCGAGTAGCTGCCCACGTTGCGGTTGGCCCATTGCTGCGCCTGGGCCACGCGCTGCAGGAAGTCCTGCAGTACCGGCCGCTTGGCAGCGATGGCCGCATCGGTGGCTGCCAGGTAGCTCAGGCCAGGCAGCAGGCCGCGGCCGCTGACCAGCACACGGGCATGGCCGGCGGTCTCGGCCATGGCGGTATAGGGCTCCCAGGTGGCCCAGGCATCGACCGAGCCCTGCGTGAGGGCCAGCTTGGCATCGGCCGGCGGCAGGAAGCGCAGGTTCACATCGCCGGGCTGCAGTCCCGCGGCGGTGATGGCCTTGAGCGTGACGAAGTGGCCGATGGAGCCGCGGTTGGTGGCCACGCTGCGGCCCTTGAGGTCGGCCGCGCCGCGCAGCGGCGAGTCGGGCCGCACCAGCACCGCGGTGCCATAGGCGTCGCTGCGGTTGGCGCCGATGGCCTTCACGCGCGTGCCGGCAGCCAGCGCAAAGATCAGCGGCGCATCGCCGATGGGGCCGGAGTCGACCGCCCCGGCGTTGAGCGCCTCGGCCAGCGGCGCGGCGGCCGGGAACTCGGACCACTGGATGTCATAGGCGAGGCCGTCGAGCGCACCGGCCGCTTCGAGCAGGGCGCGCAGGCCGCCCTTCTGGTCGCCGGCCTTGAGCACGGGGCGTGATTGGGCACGGGCGGCCAGGCTGGGCAGGGCCAGCCCGGCCGCGATGGCGGAGCTGCCGGCCAGGAAGCGGCGACGGTCGGTCAGGGGCAGGAAGGTGCGGGACATGGAGGTTCTCCTGGACAAGGGGATGGATGAAACAAGCGGCACGGCCGGGCCTGCGGCGGCGGCCTCAGTGCACGATGCCGCCCTTGACGTAGCGCACGGGCTCGGCGTCCATGCGGGCGATGAGGGCACCCAGGCCGTCGTTGCCGGGCGTTGCGCCAGCGGGCGATGCGGCCGCGGACAACGAGGACGCGAGCGAGGGAGACGACGACGGCGCTGCGCGGCATACCAAGTCGTCCTCCTGCCAGTCGGCGGCGCCGGGGGCCGACCGGGCGCGCAGCCAGCCCGCGCGGTCGACGATGAACTGGGTGCCGGCCAGCGCCGTGGCATCGGCCCCATGGCCCGCGATGAGGGCCAGGGCCTGCCAGGCGGCAGGGTCGGTGACCTGGCAATCCGCCCCGGCCGGCGCTGGAGAAGCCGCATCGGCGGCTGTCGGCGCGAGGGCGACGGTGACGACCCGCGGGTCGGGCGGCGGCGCGCCATCGCCCGCCGCCATCACGCGCAGGCGCTGTCCCCGCAGGTCGGTGCTGGCCACGCGCGCGGGCGCGCCCGGGCAGCGGATGGCAAAGGCAGGCAGCCGCACGGGCTGCAGCCATTGGCCGGTCTCGCGCAGCATCTGGCCGGCGGCCAGCGCCTTCATGGCGTCGATGAGCGCCCAGGCGTCGTCGGCCGACAGGCGGTCCGTGAAGGCGGGCATCGAGGCCTGGCCGCTGCGCGCATCGCGCATGCCGTGCAGCACATGCCAGAAGAGATCGCCATCGGCCCGCCGCCAGAGCAACGGACCGGCCAGGTTGGGCGGCCACACCGGTTGTTGCGCCGCCGATGGCCCCTGGCCGCGGCCGTCGGCGCCGTGGCAGTCCACGCACAGCTGCCGGTAGAGCTGGTGGCCGTGCAGGATGGCGCCAGCGTCGAAGCCGGTGGGCGGGACATGGAAGCTCGCCGGCGTGGCGGCCACGCGCACGGCCGCCCATTGCGGCCAGGGGGCCAGCACCGGCAGCAGGCCCGCCAGGGCGAGCAGCGGCAGGCGTCGCCGGCGCCAGGCCAGTCCCAGCACGGCGAGCAGCAGGGCCACGCTCAGCAGCCCCAGCGACACCGCCAACCGGCGTGCCTGGCCCAGGTCGAAGCGCAGCGTGTCGCCGGCCAGTCGCCAGGCCCACGGCCATGCGGGCTGGCCGTGCAGCGTCGGCACCAGGCCCAGGGCATGCAAGGCCTGCAGCAGTGCGGCCTGCGCCGACTGCAGGGCACCCAGCAGCCATTGCAGCCAGAGCACATCGGGCGTGTCGTTCATGGCAGGCCGCCGGTCGTCGCGCGATGGGACGTGGCGGACGGGTGAGCGTTACCAGCTGGCATCCAGGCCCAGGTGGCGCAGCGCCTCGTGCCGCAGCTCGGCCAGCCGCGGATGACCGCGGTGGCGCGGATAGGGCAGGTCGACCGACAGCTCGGCCACGATGCGCGCCGGCCGGTCGCTGAGCACCACCACGCGCTGGGCGAGGAAGAGCGCCTCTTCCACGTCGTGCGTGACCAGCAGCGCCGAGAAGCGGCTGCGCTGCCACAGCTGCAGCAGCTCGCCCTGCATCTGCAGCCGCGTGAGCGAGTCCAGCTTGCCCAGCGGCTCGTCCAGGATCAGCAGGCGCGGGTCGTTGACCAGAGCGCGGGCGAGTGCCACGCGCTGCGCCATGCCGCCCGAGAGCTGGTGCGGGAAGGCGTCGGCGAATTCGGTCAGGCCGACGCGCGCCAGCGCGTCGTCCACGCGGTGCGCCTGCTGGCGCAGCACGCCGCGGGCCTGCGGGCCGAGCGCGACGTTGTCGCGCACGCGCCGCCAGGGGAAGAGCGTCGGGTCCTGGAAGACGACGATGCGCGAGGGGTCGGGCCGGGCGATGGGCTGTCCGTCCTGCGCCAGCCAGCCGGTGGTGGCGGGCTCCAGCCCCGCGACCAGGCGCAGCAGCGTGGACTTGCCGCAGCCGCTGGGGCCGAGCAGGGCCACGAACTCGCCCGGCGCCACATGCAGGTCGATGCCGTCCAGCGCCTGCAGTCGCCCGCCGGGCACGTCGAACCAGTGGCTCACGCCGTCGATGTCGATGCGGGCGCCGCCCGCCGCGGCGGCGGCTGCGGGCGTTGCCGCGTCGGTGGCGTCGTCGTATTCGCGCAGCAGCGGGATCACCATTTGACCGTCCCCTTCTGCCACGAGAGCACGCGGTCGCGCACGGTGAACAGCAGCGTGATCAGGCCCGAGCAGAGCACGGCCATCACGATCAGCGCGGCGTACATGTTGGCGTAGGCGGCCCAGCCCTGGGCCCACTGCAGGTACCAGCCCAGGCCCGCCTTCACGCCCATCATCTCGGCCGTGACCAGCACCGAGAAGGACGCGCCCAGGCCCATGAACAGGCCGACGAAGACCTGCGGCAGCGCGGCCGGCACGGCCACGCGCAGCACCAGGAACCACTCGCCCGCCCCCAGCGTGCGCGCCACGTCGTAGTACTGGCGGTTGACCGCCGCCACGCCCGACCAGGCCAGCACCGCCACCGGGAAGAAGGTGGCCAGGCCGATCAGGAACACGGCCGCCGCATAGCTCGATGGCGCGAAGAAGAAGGCCAGCGGCAGCAGCGCCGAGGCCGGCACCGGCCCCAGGAAGCGCAGCACCGGATGCACCCAGTAGCCCGCCGTGCGCGACCAGCCGATCCACACGCCGGTGACGAAACCGGCGAGGGCGCCGAGCACGAAGCCGTGGGCCAGCAGCCGCACCGAATGCGCGGTGGACAGGCCCAGGCGCGGCCAGTCCTCCACCGCGACGTCGATCAGGCTCTGCGGCGGCGCGAAGAAGGGTGGCGGCAGCAGGCCCAGCTTGGCCGTGAGCACTTCCCACAGCGCCAGCAGCAGCGGCAGCGCGATCAGCCAGGCGCCCGCATGCACCAGCCGGGCACCGGGGCGCCCCGTGCGTGCGCGGCCCACCAGCGCGGGCACCAGCAGCAAGGCACCTGCGGCCAGCGCCGCGACGCCGAATTCGGTGGTGAAGGTCCAGTCGCTGAAGCCGGCCGGCTGGTTGGGCCAGGCCAGGGTCAGCGCGCCCAGGCCGAACCAGGCGAGGGCGGCGACGAGGCCGAGCGGCCAGAGGCGTGCGGTGCGTGCGGCGGACAGGTCGGATCTGCCGGGTGTCGCACTCTGTGTTGCGGCAGAGGCCGTGGTACTGGCCGGCGGTGCCGCTGAAGGCAGGGCGTCGAACGCAGGCCCGTCGGCCGGCGTCCAGCGCGAAAGAGCGGTGTCGAGAGTGGTCATGTGGGCGATGGATCGGTGGCGGTGCGCGCCGTGGCGCTGAAGAGGCTTTGCGCCCTCTCCCCTCGCGGGAGAGGGCTGGGGAGAGGGTGCTGCGGCGGCCGAACGAGCGGGTGGGTGTGCGAGGCCCCCCTCTCCCCAACCCCTCTCCCGCGAGGGGAGAGGGGCCCGGGCAGCCGTCGGATGGCCGCGTGCTCAGGACAGGACGTCGTAGGTCGCGGGCTCAGGCCAGGACGTCGTAGGCCACGTGATCGGCCAGCCGCTTCGGATCGGTGCTGCCCTTGAGCACGCCCACCGAGCGGAAGTCCCGCGCATAGAACTCGACCTCGTCGCGCAGGCTGCGCCCCGTCGGATGGTGACGGTGCGTCAGCGTGCCCAGCAGGGCCTGCAGGTCTTCCACCGGCACCTTGGGCGAGTACTTGGCGAAGAGCTTCGCCGACTCGTTGGGGTTGTCGGCCACGTAGTCGGAGGCCTGCACGATGGAGCGCACCAGCGCGGCCACGGTGGGCTTGTCCTTGCGCACCAGCTCGCCGCGGGCGCCCACGATGCAGCAGACCTTGTCCTTGTATTCGCCCGAGAGGTTGGTGGCCAGCTCGGTGTACTTGCCGGCGTTGCGCTTCTCGATCAGGTAGAGCGTGGGGTCGCCATCGGCAATGGCCTGGATCTCGCCCTTGTTGACGGCCACGTCCAGCAGGTCGGCCGGGTACTGGCGCCACTGCACGTCGCGGTCGGCGTCGATGCCGTTCTTCTTGAGCAGGATGGAGAAGAAGTTCTTGCCCGGGCTCGCGATGTCCGACACGCCGATGGTCTTGCCCTTGAGGTGCGCGAGCTGCGTGACGCCGGCGTCCTTGCTGCCCACCAGCCGCACGCAGCCGCCGTGGGAGCCGCCGACGATCTTGACGTCGAAGCCCGCTTCCAGCGGCTTGAGCCAGCGGTGGATCATGCCGACGGCCGCGTCGGCCTTGGCGGTGGCCAGCGATTCGAGCAGCTGGTCGGTGGATCCGGTGTAGTTGACCAGTTCCACCTGCAGGCCGTTCTTCTCGAAGAAGCCGCGCTCCTGCGCCACCACCACCGGCGAGAGGCAGAAGGCGTTGGCGTTCCAGGCGAAGGTGAGCTTGCGCGGCTGGGACCAGGCGCGCGATGCGAGCAGGCCGCCCGCGGCCACGACCGCGGCGGCACCGCCCGCGCGCAGAAGCTGGCGGCGCGAGGCCGCGGAGGAAGTCGGGAGGGTGGACATGGGGTGCATCAAGGAAGGAAGTGATTCGGCCCTCGCCGCGCGCCAGCCGGCGGGCCGGCAGCGGCGGCAAGGATGGCCAGGGTGGGTTCAGTCCAGCAGGTCGGGCTCGGCGGCCACCAGCGGCTGGTAGAGGCTCTCGAAGGCCTGCAGCGCGCCTTCGGGCCCGCCGATCTGCGCATGGGTGTGGCGGGCCGTGGCCTCGTCGATGGGCCTTGGCGTGCCGGCGGCTTCGGCCAGCAGTTGCGTGTGGCAGGCGTTGTCCAGCGCGATGTACCACCAGGCGGCGGCCTCGACCGAGCCGCCGGCAGTCAGGATGCCGTGGTTGCGCAGGATGGCGCCCTTGCCGAAGCCGCCGTCCGGCTTGGCCAGCGCCTCGGCGATGCGGGCGCCTTCGGACAGGTCGACCACCATGCCGGTGAAGTCGTCGAACAGCGCCACGTCGCCATGGAACACGCACGCGTCCTGCGTCAGCGGCAGCAGCGGCCGGCCCAGCGTGGAGAAGGCCTTGCCATAGGTCGAATGCGTGTGGGCAGCGGCCACCAGCTCCGGATGGCGTTCGTGGATGGCGGCATGGATGGCGAAGGCGGCCTTGTTCAGAGGCCGGTCGCCGATCACCGTCTCGCCGCGGCCGTTGACCAGCAGCAGGTCCGACACGCGGATGCGCGAGAAGTGCACGCCCAGCGGATTGACCCAGAAGTGATCCGGCAGCTCCGGGTCGCGCGCCGTGATGTGGCCGGCCAGGCCCAGGTCGAAGCCATGCCGCGCGAAGAGGCGGAAGGCGCCGGCCAGCCGCTCCTGGCGGTGGCGGCGTTCGGCCTCGACGCTGGTGCGCGCCGGGGGTGGGTCGAACAAGTAGCGCGCCTGCGGCTGGGCATGGAAGCGCGCGCGCAGCGCGCCGGCGGCGGGCTGCAGATGCCCGGGATGGACGGGGGCGTTCATGGCTTCAGGCCACCCGGCGTTGGCTTTGCGCGCGGCGGGCGGCGGCGCGCTCGGCCACCAGGGCGCGGGTGCGCGGGATCAGCTCGCGGCCGTAGTCCAGCGCGTCCTCCAGCGGATCGAAGCCGCGGATGAGGAAGGTGGTGATGCCCAGTTCCCAGTAGTCGAGCAGCGCCTCGGCCACCTGTTCGGGCGTGCCGACCAGGCCGGTGCTGTTGGAGCGGCCCCCGGTCTCCTGCGCGATGGACGTCCAAAGGCGCTTGTCCACGCGTGGGCCCTGATCGGCGGCTGCGAGCAGGCGGCGCGCGCCTTCGCTCTGCTGCGGGCCGCCGCGCGAATAGCCGGCCACCACGCGCAGGCGCCGCGTCTCTTCGAGGATGCGGTCGGCGCGGGCCCAGGCTGCGGCTTCGGTCTCGGCGAGCACGGGCCGGAAGGAGACCGAGAAGTTCACCTGCCGGCCATGGCGTGCGGCCTCGGCGCGCACGCGCGTGGTCAGCTCGCGGGCCTGGTCCAGCGACTCGCCCCACAGCGCGTACACGTCCGCATGCTTGCCGGCCACCTTCAGCGCCGCCTCGGAGGCGCCGCCGAAGTACACCGGCACATGGGGCAGGCCGTCCTGCGTCTGCAACGGCTTGACCTCGGAGAAGGCGTTCTCGGCCTGGTAGTGGTCGCCGTGGTGGTGGAAAGGCCGCTCGGCGGTCCACACCTTGCGCAGCACCTCCAGGTATTCGTCGGTGCGGGCATAGCGCTGGTCGTGGTTGAGCCAGTCGCCGTCGCGGCGCTGCTCTTCGTCCGAGCCGCCGGAGATGTAGTGCACGGCCAGGCGACCGCCGGTGTACTGGTCCAGCGTGGCGAACTGCCGCGCCGCCAGCGTGGGCGCGACGAAGCCGGGCCGGTGCGCCAGCATGAAGTGGATCCGCTCGGTCACGCTGGCTGCGTAGGCCACGGTGAGCGTGGCGTCGGGGCTGGTGGAGTGGTGCGGCACCAGGATGCGGTCGAAGCCGGCCTGTTCGTGCGCCTGCGCGAAGGCCCGGACGTAGTCGCGGTCGATGGCGGGACCGCGCGGCGCATGCGTCTCCGAGACCTTCTGGGTCTGGATCATGCCGATGAACTGGACCTGGTCGTCGGTGGGGGAATGGCTCATGGGTGGCTTTCTGGACGAGGGAAGAGGGGATGCGGCCTCAGGCCGCGGAAGGCGCGCCGGCACGCAGCGCGGCGTCGAAGCGCCGGTCCCACAGCGGGCGGACGTCGGCGGGGCCGTCCAGCACGCCCAGGCGCAGGAAGGTGTCCGCCACGTCCTGGTGGCTGCGCACGGCGGCATCGCTCACGCCCACCAGGGCGTAGTCGTCGCTGCGGCGGTTGAAGAGCTCGACGATGTCGCCGACGGGGATGCGCGTTTCGGCCGACTGCGTGCGCGCGTAAGCCAGGAAGTTGCCGTTGACCCAGGCATAGGCCCGCTGCAGCCGCTGCAGGAAGTCGGCGATGGCGGCGCGGCGGCGTGCGTCCTCCAGCGAGCGCGGGTTGGCATAGACCGGGAAGTTGCCCGACAGGTAGCCGACGCCGGTCTTGATCACCCGCGCGCCATGCTGCAGCCGCGCGATCTGGCCGTTGTAGCCATAGATGGCCCAGGCATCGAGATCGCCGCGGGCGAAGGCCGACAGGCCATCGGCCGGGCTCAGGTTGACGGCCTGGATGTCGTTGAACGACAGGCCGGCCTCGGCCAGCTGCTTGGCCAGGAAGTAGTGCGCCGTCGTGGCGCGCACATAGCCCACGCGTCTGCCCTTGAGGTCGGCGATGGACTGGATGGGTGCGTCCTTGCGGGCGACGGTGACCTGGTTGTTCAGGTCTTCATGGATGGCGGCCACCAGCTTGAGGTTGGCCTTCTGCCGCGCGGCGAAAACCGGCGGAATCTCGCTGCCGGAGCCCAGGTCCAGCGCATCGCCGTTGATGGCCTCGATGTGCAGCACGCCGTTGTTGAGCTCGCGCCAGTCGATGCGATAGGGCGCCTGCTGCAGTCCGGCGGCGTCGAGCAGGGCGCGCCAGTTGCCCTTGTAGGTGCCCACGCGCAGCGTGACGCCGGCGAGGTCGTGGCGGGTGGCGGCAAAGGCCGCGGCAGGCGCCAGGGCGGCGGCCTGCAGCAGGCGGCGGCGCGTGGTACGGAAGGTGGAGGTCGAAGATCGCGACATGGGCCGAACCGTATCGGCGCGCGGCCTTCGCGTGAACGTCGGATTCCGAGTTTGGATATGCGCAAACGATGGTTCCTGCGCGCGCGGAGCGCCGCCACAGTGCAGCCCCATGAGTGCATTGCCCCAGACCCTGTTCGCGTCCGCCTTCGAGGCGGCCGCCGATTCACCTGCGCTTGCCGAGGCCGCCGCGCGTATCGACGACGCCACGCTGGCCGCGCTGACGCGGCGCTTCGCCGCCACGGCGGCCGACCATGACCTGGCCGGCCGCTTCCCGCACGACAACTTCGAGGAACTGCAACGCCTGGGCCTCATCGGCCTGGTGGCGCCCACGGCCTGGGGCGGTGGCGGCGCCACGCTGGCCGAGGCGCGCCGCGTGATCGCCGCCGTGGCGGCCGGCGAGCCCGCCACCGCGCTGGTGCTGACCATGACCTACCTGCAGCACCAGGCGCTGCGCCACCCGGCCAGCCGCTGGCCGGCGCACCTGCGCGAAGCCGTGGCCCGCAGCGGCGTGCGCGAAGGTGCCCTGGCCAATGCGCTGCGCGTGGAACCGCAGCTGGGCTCGCCCGCGCGCGGTGGCCTCCCGGGCACCGTGGCACGCCGCGAAGGCAATGAGTGGGTGATCGACGGCCACAAGCTCTACACCACCGGCATCGAGCGGCTGTCGTGGCTGCTGGTGTGGGGCCGCACCGACGAGCCGCAGCCGCGCGTGGGCTTCTTCCTGGTGCCGGGCAAGGCGCCGGGCGTGCGCACCATCGCCAGCTGGAATCACCTGGGCTTGCGCGCCTCGGGCAGCCACGAGGCGGTGCTGGCGGGCGTGCGCATTCCGCTGGACCATGCGGTGGACATCCGCCCGCCTGCCCAATGGGCGCCAGCGGCCGCGACAGCCGCCGAGGCAGATGCCTTCGCCAGGCAGCAGGCCTGGATGGCCACGCTGCTCGGCAGCCTGTACGACGCGGTGGCCGGCGCGGCGCGCGACTGGCTGCTGGGCTTTCTGCAGTCGCGCGCGCCGGGCAGCCTGGGCGCGCCGCTGGCGACGCTGCCGCACGTGCAGGAGAAGGTCGGCGAGATCCAGGCCCTGCTGCACGGCAACCGCGTGCTGCTGGACGACCTGGCCGCGCGCACCGATGCCGGCCAGGCGCCCACGCCCGCCGATAGCGGCCTGGTCAAGCACACGGTCGGCACCCACGCCATCGCCGCGGTCGAACTGGCCCTGCAACTCAGCGGCAACCATGGCCTGTCGCGCCAGAACCCACTGGAGCGCCACCACCGCGACGTGCTATGCGCGCGCATCCACACACCGCAGAGCGATGCGGCGCTGGTCGCGGCCGGCCAGCAGGCCCTGGCGGTAGCGGCCCGGGCCGTCCCGGATCGACCCACGGCAGGCCCTGCGGCCACAATCCGCGCATGACCGGCATCACCCGCCTGCGCGACTTCGTCGTCGGCTTCCATCGCCTGCTCGACCAAAGCCCCGACGAGCCGCGCATCCTGCGCGAGGGTGGGGCGCTGCTGGCCCAACTGGTCGCGCACGACGACTGGCTGCCCGAGGCCTTCGCCCGCCCCGACCCCACCTACTACCAGCAGCACCTGCTGTATGCCGACGCCAGCGAGCGCTTCTCGGTCGTGAGCTTCGTCTGGGGCCCGGGCCAGGCCACGCCGGTGCACGACCACACCGTGTGGGGGCTGATCGGCATGCTGCGTGGCGCGGAGATCAGCCAGGGCTACGGCCCCGATGCCGATGGGCGCTGGCAGCCGCAGGGCGCGCCCGTGCACCTGCGGCCGGGCCAGGTCGAGGCGGTGTCGCCGCGTGTCGGCGACGTGCACCAGGTGCGCAATGCGCTGGCCGACCAGGTCTCGGTGAGCATCCATGTCTACGGCGCCAACATCGGTGCGGTGGCACGCCATACCTATCCGGCCGAAGGCGGGCGCAAGCGCTTCGTCTCCGGCTATTCCAATGCCGTCCTGCCCAACCTGTGGGACCGCAGCGCCGAGGTGCGGGCCCGTGCGGCCTGATCGCGCTGCGCGCCGGACGGCTTCTTCCTTTCTCTTCGCTTCATGACCCAGACCGCCCCTTCGTCTTCCTTGCCCGTGCTGGGCGTGGCCGCGGTGCGCCGGCACCTGCTGGACCGCCGCGAGATCGCACTGCTCGACCTGCGCGAGGAAGACCCCTATGCCCAGGCCCATCCGCTGTGGGCCGCCAACCTGCCGCTGTCGCGCATCGAGCTGGAGGCCTGGCGCCGCATCCCCCGGCGCGACACGCTGGTCGTGCTCTACGGCGAGCACGAGGGCGAAGACCTGGTGGCGCGCGGTGCCGCCGTGCTGGCGCGGCTGGGCTACACGAACGTGCATGCGCTCGACGGCGGACTCGATGGCTGGCGCGCGGCGGGTGGCGAGCTCTTCCGTGACGTCAACGTGCCCAGCAAGGCCTTCGGTGAGCTGGTGGAGCACGAGCGGCACACGCCCTCGCTGCCGGCCGAGGAGGTGCAGGCCCTGCTCGACGCCAAGGCCGACGTCGTGGTGCTGGACGCGCGCCGCTTCGACGAGTACCAGACCATGAGCATCCCCGGCGCCACCAGCGTGCCCGGTGCCGAGCTGGTGCTGCGCGCGCGGGCGCTGGCGCCCGATCCGGCTACGCGCGTCATCGTCAACTGCGCGGGCCGCACCCGCAGCATCATCGGCACGCAGTCGCTGGTGAATGCCGGCCTGCCCAATCCGGTGGCGGCTCTGCGCAACGGCACCATCGGCTGGCTGCTGGCCGGCCAGCAGCTGGACCACGGCGCGCAGCGCCGCGCGCCGGCGCAGGTCGATGCGGCGGTGGCCGCCCAGGCGCGGGCCGATGCCCAGGCCGTGGCGGCACGGGCGGGTGTGCGCCCATTGGCGCTGGCCGAGCTGCCCGCGCTGCTCGCCGACGCGGGTCGCACCACCTACCGGCTGGACGTGCGCACGCCCGAGGAATACGAGGCCGGCCACTTGCCGGGCTTTGCCAGCGCCCCTGGCGGCCAGCTGGTGCAGGAGACCGACCACCACGCCCCCGTGCGCGGCGCCCGCTTCGTGCTGGCCGACGACGACGGGGTGCGCGCCGCCATGACCGGCTCCTGGCTGGCGCAGATGGGCTGGGAGGTGTGGCGCATCGAGGGCGCCACGGCCGCCGACTTCCGCGAGACGGGCACGCCCGCGCCGGAACGGCCCGCGCCGCACCGCGAGGTCGAGCCCATCGCGCCCGCGGCCCTGGCCGCGCTGCTGCAGGCGGGCGATGTCGTGCTCATCGACGTGGGTGCCAGTGCCAATTACGTCAGGCGCCACATCCCGGGTGCCTGGTTCGCCGTCCGGGCCCAACTGGCCAAGGCCCTGGCGCGCTCCCTCCCGCCAGCGCGCCAGTACGTGCTGACCTGCGGCACCAGCCTGCTGGCCGCCCATGCAGCAGCCGACCTGCGGGCACTGCTCGACGCACAGGGGTGGGCCGATGTCCCGGTGCGCCTGTTGACCGGGGGCAATGCCGCCTGGTTTGCCGCCGGCCTGCCCGAGGAGGCCGGCGAGGCCCGCCTGGCCACGCCGCGGACCGACCGCTACCGCCGCCCCTATGAAGGCACCGACGCCCCGCGCGAGGCGATGCAGGGCTACCTGGACTGGGAATTCGGCCTGGTGGCCCAACTGGGCCGCGACGGGACGCATCACTTCGCCGTGATCTGAGCGTCTGCGTCGGGCGCGCCGCCCGGCAAAGGCCGGCGCGTGCTTGCCCGCGGCGGGCCCTGAACCGACCGCTCCCCCGGCACGTCTTGCGGTGTAGTCCGGAAGGCCGGCTTTCCTACGCCCTTTCTAGCGAAAGACTGACGACGCCTCGTGGGAGAGGGACTACCCTCCCATGTGCGGGGTGGCGTGGAGCCGCTCCGGGTGAACGGAGGGCGGACCCGCACGGCCGGGCCTGTAACGCAAGCGGCGGTTACAACGATGCAAAACGATGCGCCATTCCCGCAGTCCTGCGGGCTCGCCCACCGGGAGGTGGTGGCGGCGCCCTGCGCGGGCTGCCAGGCGATCCGGCCGCATTTGCTCCGCCTCCCATGACGGCCGCTGCCATGGTGTCCAGCTACGACCCGCTGATCGTTGCGGCATCGGTGGCGCTTTCCATCGTCGTCGTCTTTGTCGCACTCGACCTGGCGCAGCGCGTGCGCACGCGGGATGCCGTCACGGCCCGCACCTGGTGGGCCGGCGGCTCGCTGGTGATGGGCACCGGCGTCTGGGCCGTGCACTTCGTGGGCATGATGGCGCACAGCCTGTCCGTGCCCATCGGCTACAGCTATGGCTTCACCGGCCTGTCATGGCTGGCGGGCGTGCTCACCTCGGCGCTGACCCTGCTGCTGGCGCGTGCGCCCCGGCTCACCGCTGCGCGCCTCGTCCTGGGCTCGGCGCTCATGACCGTGGGCCTCGTCGGCATGCACCAGCTGGGCATGCTGTCGCTGCACATGGCGCCTCAGGTGCACTGGAACCTGCCCCTGCTCGGGGCTGCCTGCGCGCTCGTGTGGCTGACATCCATGGCCACCCTGTGGCTGTTCTTCCGCCGGGACGAGGTCGAGCGGCCGTGGGTGCGGCAGCTGGGCCTGGCGATCGGGCTGGGGCTGGCCATGATCTGTGCGCACTACCTCGGCATGGCGGCCGCAAGATACGAGGAAGGCAGCGTATGCCTGAGCGCCGACGAACTCGGCGGCGACGGGCTCGTGCTCATGGTGGTCGCTGCGACGGTGCTGATGCAGATGCTCACGCTGGTCACGGCAGTGCTCGATGCCCGGCTGCGGGGCCGCACGCGCGACCTCACCCATTCGCTGGAACAGGCCCATCATCAGTTGCAGGAAGCCAACGACGAGCTCGACCGCCGTGCCGTGCTGGACCCGCTCACGGGCCTGCCCAACCGGGCCTTCTTCGACGACTGCCTGGCCGTGGCGCGCACCGGTGCCGCACGCAAGCTGGCGGTGCTCTTCGTCGACCTGGACAGCTTCAAGCCGGTCAACGATTCCTTCGGCCATGCCTGCGGCGACAAGGTGCTGCGGGAGGTGGCCGAGCGCCTGCGCCGGGTGCTGCGCAACGGCGACACCGTGGCGCGCATCGGTGGCGACGAGTTCGTCGTGCTGATGGAGGACGTCACGCGCCAGGCCGACTGCAGCCTGGTGGCCTCACGCATCCTCGACGAACTGGGCCGGCCCTTCGGGGTGGGCGAACCGCCGGTGCAGATCTCGGCCTCCATCGGCGTGGCCCTGCACCCCGACCACGGCCGCAAGGCGGCGCTGGTGGCGCTGGCCGATGCCGCCATGCAGGCCGCCAAGCGGGCGGGCGGGCGGCAGTACGCTTTCTTCGAGCCGCACATGAGCACCAACGCGCACGAGCAGCTCAGCCTGCAGGCGGAGCTGCGCCAGGCGCTGGAGCGCGGCGAATTGGTGCTGCACTACCAGCCCAAGATCGACAGCCGCCGGCGCGAGCTGTCGGGCGTGGAGGCGCTGGTGCGCTGGAACCATCCGGTGCGCGGCACGCTGGGCCCCGGCGTCTTCATCCCGGTGGCCGAGCGCTTCGGCCTGATCGGCCAACTGGGCCAGTGGGTGATCGAGGAAGCCTGTCGCCAGATGAAGGAATGGGCCCGCGCCGGCCTGCCCATGCGCGTGGCCATCAACCTGTCGGCCCAGCAGCTGCACGAGCCCGACCTGGTCGAACGCATCGACGCGGCCCTGCGGCGCAACGGCGTCGCGGCGTCGCAGCTGCTGTGCGAGATCACCGAGACCGTGACCATGGAGGACGTGAACACCACGCAGGAGGTGTTCGGCCGCCTGGCGCGCATCGGCGTCTTCATCGCCATCGACGACTTCGGCACCGGCTATTCGAGCCTGAGCTACCTGCGGCGCCTGCCCGCGCGGCAGCTCAAGATCGACCGCAGCTTCATCAGCGACCTCGAGACCAGCGCCGACGCCCGTGCCGTGGTCGATGCCGTGGTGCGACTGGCCCAGGCCCTGGGCCTGCGCGTGGTGGCCGAAGGCGTCGAGACCGCCGGCCAGCGCGACATCCTGGTCGGCATGGGCTGCGACGAGCTGCAGGGCTTCTTCTTCGCGCGGCCGATGCCCGCCGACCAGCTGGTTCAGTGGAGTCGGCGCCGGCCGTCGCTGGCGGCTGGGTGAGCGCCTCGCGCCCGCGTTGCCCCGCCAGGCATGGCCCGTTTGCGCAAAGGTCGCCCGCCTGGGGCGGTATGGGTGGGGTGCCCGCGCTCTGCTCGGCTCGCAGCGACCTCAAATCATCGCCACACGCTGCCCCGGCGCAATGGTCGGCGGCGCCGCGTTGAGCGTCTCGATGGCGAAACCGGCGGCCGCCTTGTAGCGCGCCATGAAGGCCTCGCGTTCCTCGCGCGGCAGCACCTCGTCGATGTGGTCGAACACGCCGCCGCAGCGCTCGTCCACCAGCCCCAGCAGGCCGAACGGCCCGGCGCCGCGGTTGCGCAGCACCAGCGCCGAGATGTCCTTGCACAGCCTGTCGTCGTAGGCGCGCAGCGCCTGCGGTCCGACGCCATGGGCGATGAGCTGGGCACCCAGCACCCGCGCATCCACGATGGCCTGGCTGGCGCCGTTGGAGCCCACGGGGTACATCACGTGCGCCGCATCGCCCAGCAGCGCAACGCGGCCGTCGACCCAGGTGGGCACGGGGTCGCGGTCGATCATGGGGTACTCGAAGACGTCCTTGGCCCCGCGCAGCATGGCGGGCACGTCGATCCAGCTGTAGTTCCAGCCTTCGAAGTGGTGGATGAAGTCATCGAGCTGCACGCGCCGGTTCCAGTCGCCCTGCGGCCAGCCGCCCTGGTTGTCGACCGTGATCTCGGCGATCCAGTTGATGGTGGCCAGCCCCGTGGCCGGATCGGGCGGCGAGATGGGATAGAGCACCACCCGGTGCTTGAGCGAGCCCACGCCCACGAATGACGCGCCGGTGCGCACCGGCACGCCCGGCGTGGTGCCGCGCCACATGATGGCGCCGCCCCACTGGATGGGCGGCTGCGTGGGGTGCATCTGCGCGCGCACTGCCGAATGCAGGCCGTCGGCCGCGATCAGCAGCGAGCCTGCCACTTCCTCCCGCCTGCCGTCGCGCGTCTCGATCAGGGCCGTGACGCCATCGGCGTCCTGCCGATAACCGGTCACGCGCTGGCCCAGGCGCACGGCATCGTCGCCCAGCCGGGCGCGCACGGCATCGAACAGCAGCATCTGCAGCTGTCCGCGATGCACCGAGTACTGCGGCCAGCGGTAGCCGGCGGCCAGACCGCGCGGCTCGGCATAGACCTCGTTGCCGTTGCGGCCCACCAGCGCCCATTCGCGCGCCTGCAGGCCGATGGTGTCGAGCACATCGTTGCCGAAGCCCAGGTCGTGCAGCTCGCGAACGGCGTTGGGCTGCAGGTTGATGCCGACGCCCAGAGGCTGCAGCTCGGGCACCGTCTCGAAGACGATGCACGGCACGCCGATCTGATGGAGGGTGAGGGCGGTGGCCATGCCACCGATGCCGCCGCCGGCGATGAGGATGGGGCGGGGCGCGTGTTGAGGGGTGGGGTTGTCTCCGGGCATGGCGGGCGATTGTCCATGGCTTGCGCGGGCCCACTGGCAGGCTACAGTGGCCCGCTTTTCCTCATTCCTTGCGCACCCCTGGTGCCGCTCCGTGGCTCATGCCTCAAACCCCTGAAGGGGCCGCGCACCCGGCGACATCCCCCCTGCGGTCCCCTGCCCACTGGCTCGTTCCCGCCGCGCTTGCCGGCCTGATGCTGGCCTTGCAGGCCGGCGGCGAGCCGGTGTACCAAGCGTTGCGCTACGAGCGCGCGCGCGTGCTCGATGGACAGTCCTGGCGATTGCTGACGGCGCATGTGGTGCACCTGGGCTGGGCGCACTGCCTGATGAATGCCGGCGGCCTGGCGCTGTGTGCCGCGCTCGCGGCGGGCACCCGCAGCGGGCGTGCCTGGGCTGCCGTGATCGTTGCGCTGGCCTTCGGCGTGGGAGCCCTGCTGGTGGTCGCATCGCCCGGGGCCACGAACTACGCGGGCCTCTCGGGCGTGCTCTACGGCTTGTTCATCTGGGTGCTGGCGCCGCGTGCCTGGCAAGGCGATCGCTGGGCCTGGATCGGCCTGGTGGTGGTCGTCGCCCGCCTGGGCTGGCAACTCAGCCAACCTCGCGCAGACGCGCAGCCCTCGTGGATCGGCGGCGAGGTGATGGTCGAGGCGCACCTGTACGGCGCGCTCTGCGCACTGGCGCTCTGCCTGGGGCAGGCGGCGTGGAGCCGCCTGCGGCAGGCCTGGGCCTGACGGCGTCAGGTCCCGCGCCGGCGGCGAGCCACCCCCAGTGCGACGAGGCCGGCCAGCACCAGGGCGAGGTCACCCAGGTCCAGCGCACCCCCCTTCCTGCTGAACGGCGAGGCGATGGGCATCACGGGCTGCGTGGGCTCCGTGCTCGGCGGTGTCGTCGGCGTCGTCGGGGTGGTCGGCTCATCCTCCACCGCATAGGCGGCGACGTCGTAGGCATAGAGCTTGACGCTCGTGCCTTCCTTGGGGCTGTCCGCCTGCACGGCGACGAAGCCGCCGACGGAGCCCTGCCGCTGGCTGATGGCGTTGCCGGCGTCGCGGTTGGGCGTCTCGCCATCGACCACATCCT
Source organism: Pseudacidovorax sp. NFM-22 (assembly GCF_021401245.1). GTDB lineage: Bacteria > Pseudomonadota > Gammaproteobacteria > Burkholderiales > Burkholderiaceae_C > Xenophilus. Next base: position 89,500 of record NZ_JACBFY010000005.1, on the reverse strand, counting down.
TCAGGACGTAATGCTGCTTGACGCCGTCCTTCTCGGTGTAGAGGAACATCTTCATCTCGCCGCTTTCCGGGTCGATGGGCGTGTTGAACCACACCGCCTGGTCCAGGCTCCTTTCGGCGATCTGCGAACCCTCCTGCCCGTTCGTCTGGCGCGTGATCAGCGAGTTCCGGCCCGCCACGACGGTGCCGGTCGCTCCGTTGCCCCGGAAGACGATCTGCGGATAGACGTTGGTGCCATGGATGAAGCTCTGCATGGTGTGCCCCTCCTGGCTCGCGTAGGGGCCTGCGGCAGGGCTCTTCGCCTCCTCGAAGACGAACTTGAGGTTGTCCTGCGACAGGGCCGGCTCGGTGTCGGGCGCATTCGCGCTGCGCGACGGCACGAGGATGTCGCCCCGCAGGGTGACCGGCGTGCGCGACAGCGACTCCGGCGAAGCCGCGGTGGCGGGCTTGGTCCTGTTGGTCAATGCCGCAGGCTGCATCTTCCCGTTGAAGTCGGACTCGCCAGACACCACCATGTAGGTCCGGCCGGGCTCGAATCGCGTGACGAGTCGCCAGGCCTTCTCCGTGGACGCGTCCTTCTGCAGTTTCAGGCCCGTCGGTCCGGCGATGGCGTCCTGCGGCGACAGGACGAGCGTGGTGCGCCCATGCTTGGGCACCGGCTTCGTTTCCACGACGCCGGATGCTCTCGCCATGCCGTCGCTGCCATAGGAGGTCTTGTACTGCCTGAACGGCGTCACGCCGTCACTGAAGCGGACGTCGGCATAGGACAGGGGGGCTTCCAGGGCGTTGTAGGCGTCCATCCAGCCGACGGTCATCTTGCCGAAGGACACGACGAAGGTCGCCGTGTTCTCCACCGCCGTGGTTGTCGGCGTGGGGCCCCGCGCCGTCACCGTCACATGGCACGGCTTGCCGGGGCTCACGGCGCAGTCGGGCGGGTTGAACTTCATGCTCTCGACGGCGAACCCCGCCGGCAGCGCGACGTTGGCCGGTGTGAACACGACGTTCTTCGTGCTGGCCGGCACGTTGATGTCGAGCATCGCCTGCGCGTTCTTGCCGCCCCAGGTCCGGGCCTTGAAGCTTTCCCCGCCGTAGCTGAAGGTCGCGGTGACCCCGTTGGGCGGCAGGCCCGCATCGATGAGGTATTGCTCGGGGTCGGTCGTGGCCCAGTACGCCTCCTTGGGCTGACCGACGGCGGACCACGGATAGCCGTTGGTGTGATAGCCCGGGTCCGTCATGCCCCACCAGGTCACGCGGTGCACGCCGCCCTTGTACTCGGGGTGACGCCCTCCGGGTCCGGCCGCGTACTCCTTCAGCAGGCTGAAGAGCTTCGCGTACTGGATGCCCTGTTCCTTGAACAGGGCGTCCATCTCGGGGCCATTCTGGATCCGCTGGCCCTTGTCCAGGCCCAGCGTGGGCGCGAGATCCAGCTCGGTCAGGTCGACATTCACCCCGGTCTCGAGGTAGGTCTTGATGGTGCGCTCGAAGGCGTCCATGTTGAGCCGCATGTCCCAGTGGCCCTGCGTGCCGATGACTTCGACCAGCGGCCTGGGCTTGCCCTTGGCGTCCAGGAGCACCCGTCCCTTGCCGGCGGCCGATTCGGCGGCGTAGCGTTCGTTGAACTCCTTGACCATCGATGCGATCGCCGTGGCCTTGGAGGCGCGCTCGTTGTCGTTGAAGTCGTTGTAGTTCAGGATGGCGGTCGTGTTCTGCCGCGCGTAGTAGAACGCGTCGTACATGTACTCCCAGCTCTTGCCGCCCTTGGCGTAGGCCTGGGCCCAGCGGGACGGCCGCTCCTCGGGGCTGTAGCCCGTGCGCAGGGCATTGCGCCAGTCGGCCGGGTTGTCGGGGTTGTCCTTGAATGCCTCGTTGACGACGTCCCAGGCGTAGGTCTTGAACGGATCCAGGTCGAAGTGGCCGGCCACGGTCCGGACGTAGTACTCCAGGTTGGTCTTTGCCGTGGTGTAGTCCCATGGCGTCTCCCATCCGCCCGTCGAGGTCAGGACGTTCGCGGCCGGCCACAGGGCCGACTGGTTGTGCCAGAGCAGCACATGCCCGTTGACCTTGATGCCGCGCGCATTGGCTGCGCTGATGTCGGCGTTGATGCCGGTCGTCAAGTTGGTGAGGAAGGTCGGGGTCGGATTGGTGCTCCCGCCGTTCCAGAACTCCGGCTTCATCGCGTTGCCCGGCGTCACCACGTTGAAGTGCTTCAGGGTCATGGCACCGGTGGAGTTTTCACCGGGGACCACGTTGGTCCCGAAGTAGCTCGCGCTCAGATTGGTGCTGCCGATCAGGAAGTAGTTCTTGTAGACGTCCTTGAGCGCCGGCCAGTTGGCGGGGTCGGTGGGTCGCTCGGCCGCCAGGGCGCCGTGGGTGGCCACCACGCCGGCCGCCAGGGCGACCAGGAGGCGCCTGGCGTCCAGTCTTCCGGCGCGGCTCCTCGTCCTCCCGGCGAGCCCGCCGGTTCGAGGCCGCCTGCTGGGCGGCCCGGCGTCAGGCGCCTTTGCGCCCGGCCGCGATGTGGCCGGACGGGATCCGATGGTCAGATGCATGCTTGTCTCCTTTGATTTGGGAGAGGAATCTCTCCCCTGTTGTCGATGCACTCAGCGCGTCAATAGAACCAGCGCAGCGGTGCCAGCACCAACTGCGGAAAGAGGACCAACAGGAACATCACCGCGAACTGCGTGGCCATGAAGGGCATCACGCCGCGGGTCACCTCGTCCATCTTCATGCGGCCCACCCCGGCCACCACGTTGAGGATCGTTCCCACGGGGGGTGTGACCAGGCCGATGGCGTTGTTAATGATGAAGAGCACCCCGAAGTAGATGGGGTCGATGCCGGCGGCCTTGATCAGCGGCATCAGGACCGGCGTCATGATGAGGATGGTTGGCGTCATGTCCATCGCCGTGCCCACCACCATGACCAGCACCATGATGGCGATCATCAGCAGCGTCTGGTTGCCCAGCAGCGGGCGCAGCAGTTCCACCACCTGTTGCGGCAGGTCGGCCACCGTGATGAGCCAGGCCGACACCATGGCAGCGGCCACCAGGAACATCACCACGGCCGTGGTGCGTGCCGCCGTGACGAAGATGTGGAAGAGCGCGCGCAGCGGCAGTTCGCGGTAGATCACGTTGCCCACGAAGAGCGCATAGACCGCGGCGACCACCGCCGCCTCGGTGGGTGTGAACACACCCATGCGCAGGCCCACGAGGATGAACACCGGCAGCATCAGCGCCCAGACCGACTCCCGCGCCGCGGCCCAGATTTCGGCGCGCGATTTGCGCGGCGGCAGCGCCAGCGTCTCCTTGCGGCCCAGCCACCACCAGGTGAGCGCGAGGCCGGTGCCGATCAGGATGCCGGGGACGATGCCGGCGATGAACAGCTTGCTGATCGACACGTTGGCCGTGACACCGAAGATGACGAAGCCGATGCTCGGCGGGATGATGGGGCCGATGACCCCGGCCGCGGCGATCAGGCCGCCCGACACCTCCTTCTTGTGCCCGGCCTTGATCATCATCGGCAGCAGCAGGGCCGTGAGCGCCGCGGCATCGGCCACTGCCGAGCCGGACAGCGCCGACAGCAGGCAGCCGGCGAGCACGACGACATAGCCGAGCCCGCCCTTGACGTGGCCGACCAGCGCGAGCGCGAAGTTGACGATGCGCTGCGACAGCCCGCCCACGTTCATGATCTCGCCGGCCAGCATGAAGAAGGGCACGGCCAGCAGCGGGAAGCTGTCGGCACCGTTGATGAAGTTCTGCGCCAGGATCTGGGCATCGAACAGGTCCAGGTGCCACATCAGCGCGACGCCGCTGGCGAGCAGCGCGTAGGCGATGGGGATGCCCAGCGCCATCGCTCCGACGAGGCTGGCGAGGAAGATGAAGACGGTCATGGTCGCTGTCCGCCGGCCTTGCTGCCGGAGTGAGGGGATTGGAAGAGGTCGTGGGCGGCGTCGTCGCGCGCAAGCTGGGCCTGCAGGGCCTCGAGCTCGGCCTGCTCTTCCGATTCCTTGACCATGACGAGCTCGCTCTCGCTGATGCGCCCGGTCAGCACCCGCGCCAGCTGCAGCAGGAGCAGCAGGCCGGCCAGGACCGAGAAGACCACACCCGAGGCGTAGAAGATGGCCACCGGGGCGCCCGTCACCGGCGCCTCCATGTCCAGGTTCAGCCGTGCCTGCACCCAGCTGCCGGTGAGGAACAGCCAAGTCACGTAGAGCATCAGCAGGTGCCCCAGCACCAGGCAGACCTTCTTGCCCGTGGCGCTGAGGCGCGAGACCAGCATGTCGGTGCCCAGGTGGGCCCCGTCGCGCAGCGCGACCACGGCGCCCAGGAAGCACAGCCAGACGAACAGCCAGCGCGACAGTTCCTCGCTCACCGCGATGCCGGAGTTGAGGACGTAGCGCAGGACCACGTTGCCGAACACCAGCACCACCATGAGGGCGAGCGCGGCGGCGATCAGGATGTCGATGGCGCGGCAGAAGCGCGCGATGGTGGTGTCGATCATGGGCAACTCCGGGCGGTGCTCGACGCGGCCATCACAGCCGTGCCCCTTGCAGCAGGCCGCGGTCGGCCAGGTTGCGGATCAGCGCGCGCAGGCCGAACTGCCAGGGCGGTGCCGCCTCGCAGTGCGTCACCCGGTTCTGCAGGCGGCCCAGCCAGTGGCTGTGGATGGTCACCACGTCACCGAGCTTGTGGGTGAAGCCGCCGCCGGGCTGGTCGCGGTCTTCGACCGGCGCGAACAGCGTGCCCAGGAACAGCATGAAGCCGTCCGGGTACTGGTGGCAGGCGGTCGTCTGGTGCACCAGCTCTTCAGGGTCGCGGCTGATGCTGGCCATGGTGTTGATGCCGCGCAGCAGGTAGCCGTCCTCGCCGCTCACCTCCAGGTGCACCGTCTCGCTGCGGAGCTGGTCCAGGCCGAAGCCCTCGTCGAAGAGGCGGATGAACGGGCCGATGGCGCAGGACGCGTTGTTGTCCTTGGCCTTGCCGAGCAACAGTGCGCTGCGGCCTTCGATGTCGCGCAGGTTGACGTCGTTGCCCAGCGCGGCCCCGACGATGGTGCCGCGGCTGTTGACGGCCAGCACCACCTCGGGCTCGGGGTTGTTCCAGGTCGACTCGGGGCGGATGCCGATGGCCTGGCCATGGCCCACCGACGCCAGCACGGGCGCCTTGGTGAAGACCTCCGCGTCCGGCCCGATGCCGACCTCCAGGTATTGCGACCACAGGTTCTTCTGCTGCAGCAGGCGCTTCAGCGCCTGCGCCTGGGCCGAGCCGGGGCGGATGTCGGACAGGTCGGTGCCGATCAAGGCCGTGACCTGGCCGCGCAGTGCCAGCGCGCGGCTGGCATCGCCGCCGGCCTGCTCCTCGATCACGCGCTCGATCATGCTGGCGGCGAAGGTCACGCCGGCGGCCTTGACCACCTGCAGGTCGCACGGCGCCAGCAGCCAGGGCAGGGCCGGGTCCCGGCCTTCGGCTTGGCTGTTGTCGAGCAGCGCCTCGACGCTGCACAGGTAGTCGCCGTCCGCCGAGCGCACCGCCCGTGCCGGATCGTCGCTTTCGAGCAGCGTGCTCATGGTGGCGAAGTGGCGGCTCAGGTCGAACACGCCGTCGGGGCGCAGGGCCACCACGGCCGGGCCGGCTGGCGTGCCGGCGCACCAGGCACGGGCCACGAGCGTGCCGGCCAGGCCATCCATCGGCAGCACGGGGTGCAGGGCAGGGCTGCGCTCCGGCAGGGCCGTCGTTGTCACAGTCATTCGGATTTCCTTGGGCGTGATCAATGGTTGTGGCGCGGCGTGCGCTCGGCGATGCGCCGGTACTTCAGGGCCATGTCCAGCGTGGCGCCGTCCACCAGCTGTCCGGTGTTTCGGCGGTACATCTCTTCCCAGGGGGACTGGCTCGGCGGCAACTGCGGCGCGGGCAACTCGTGCTGGCGCCGGGCGATCTCCTCGTCGGACACCAGGGCGTCGCAGCGGCGGGCATTGAGATCGACACGGATCACATCGCCGGTCCTGAGCCAGCGCAGGCCGCCGCCCACGGCGCTTTCGGGCGACACGTTCAGGATCGAGGGGCTGTCGGCCGTGCCGGACTGGCGTCCGTCGCCGAGGGTCGGCAGCGCCTGGATGCCGCGCTGGATCAGGGCATCGGGTGGCTGCATGTTGACCACCTCCGCCGAGCCCGGCCAGCCGATGGGGCCGGCGCCCCGCATCACCAGGATGCAGCCTTCGTCGATCTCGAGCGCCGGATCGTTGATGCGGGCGTGGTAGTCGTCGGCGCCATCGAAGACCACGGCGCGCGCCTCGAACACGTCCTCGTGGCCCGGCCGGCTCAGGTAACGCTCGCGGAAGCTGCGCGAGATGACCGAGGTCTTCATGATGCCGAAGTCGAAGAGATTGCCGCTCAGCACCAGGAAGCCCGCCTTGGCCATCAGCGGTGCGTCGAAGGGGCGGATGACTTCGCGATCCGTGCTTTCGCGGCCCTGGACGTTCTCGCCCACGGTCTTGCCCGTCACGCTGGCGCAGTCGCCATGCAGGCGGCCGGCCTGCTGCAGTTCCCACATGAGCGCCGGCACGCCGCCAGCGCGGAAGAAGCGCTCGCCCAGGAACCTGCCGGCGGGCTGCATGTCCAGCAGCAGCGGGAGGTCGTAGGCATGGTCCGTCCAGTCCTGCGGCCGCAACTCCACGCCGGCGTGGCGGGCCATGGCCATGATGTGCACCTGCGCATTGCTGGATCCGCCCGCGCAACTGACCACCGACAAGGCGTTGAGGAAGCTCTCGCGGCTGAGGATGCGCGAGGGCCGCAGGTCCTCGAAGGCCATGCCGACGATGCGGCGGCCCGTCTCGTAGGCCATCTGGCCGCGTTCGCGGTAGGGCGCCGGGATGGCGGCACAGCCCGGCAGCGCGAGACCGAGCGCCTCGGCGACGGCATTCATCGTGGACGCCGTCCCCATGGTGTTGCAGTGCCCCGCCGAGGGCGCACTGCTGCAGGCGCGCTGGAGGAACTCCTCCTCATCGATCTCGCCCGCCGCCAGTTGCCGGCGGCTGCGCCAGATCACCGTGCCCGAGCCCACCAGCTCGCCGCCATGCCAGCCGTCGAGCATGGGGCCGCCCGACAGCACGATGGCCGGGATGTCCACGGTGCTCGCGGCCATGATGCCCGCCGGCGTGGTCTTGTCGCAGCCGGTGGTCAGCACCACGGCGTCGATGGGATAGCCGTACAGGATCTCGACCAGGCCCAGGTAGGCCAGGTTGCGGTCGAGCGCGGCGGTGGGCCGGCGGCAGTTCTCGAAGATGGGGTGCACGGGGAACTCCATCGGAATGCCCCCCGCATCGCGGATGCCGTCGCGCACACGGCGCGCCAGGTCCAGGTGGATGCGGTTGCACGGCGACAGGTCGCTGCCCGTCTGCGCAATGCCGATGATGGGCCTGCCCGAACGCAGTTCGGCGGGTGTCAGTCCGTAGTTCATGAAGCGCTCCAGATAGAGCGCCGTCATGTCGGAGCGATGTGGGTCTGCAAACCATTCGCGCGAGCGAAAGCTGCGACCAGCTCTGTTGTCCATGGCTGTCGACGTCGGAAAGGGGAGGATCGAAGGAAGCGGCCGCATGGCCGCCTCCATCCCGCGGGGCAGACTTGCCCGAGGGACTTACTTGCTGTCCGTGGTGCTGCCGCGCACCTTGGCGAGTTCGCCGTTCATCTCGGCGGTGGTGTCCTCGCCGTATTCCTTGCTGAACTTGGCCAGCACCGGCTGCAGCTTGCTGCGCATCTTGGCCTGCTCGGCCGGGGGCAGTTCGGTGATCTGCATGCCGGCCTTCTTCAGGTCGGCCAGGGCCGTTTCGGAGAAGGCGCGGATCGTCTTGCGCTCATACAGCGTCGCTTCCTGCGCGGCGTCCTGCACGATCTTCTGCTCCTCCGGAGAGAGGCCGTCCCAGGTCTTCTTGGACATCAGCAGCACCCAGGCGCTGTACATATGCCGCGACAGCACCAGGTGCTTCTGCACTTCGTAGAACTTGCTGGCCAGGATGGTGGCCGGCGGGTTCTCCTGCCCATCGACGGCCGCCTGCTCCATTGCCGTGTACAGCTCCGTGAAGGGCATGGGCGTGGCATTGGCGCCCAGTGCGTTGAAGGTTTCGAGGAACAGCGGGCTCTGGATGACGCGCAGCTTCAGGCCGCTCAGGTCCTCGGCGCGCTGCACCGGCCGGCGCGAGTTGGTGACATGGCGGAAGCCGTTCTCCCAGAAGCCCAGGCCGATCAGGCCCTTCTCCGGCAGCTTGGCCAGCAGCTTCTGGCCGAAGGGACCGTCCAGCACCGCATCGGCTTCCTTCTCGTTGTTGAAGGTCATGGGCAGGTTCAGCACGCCGAAGGGCTTGACCAGCGACACCAGCGTGGAGCTGTCGGGGATCGTCATCTCCAGCGTGCCGCCGCGCAGGGCCGAGGTCATGCTGAGGTCGTTGCCCAGCGATCCGCTGGCGTAGACCCGCGCCGTCAGCTTGCCGCCGCTCTTGGCCGCCAGCCGGTCGGCGAAATGCTTGAGGGCCAGGGCCTGCGGATGGTCATCGCTGAGGCCGGTGCCGATCTTGAATACGTGCTCCTTGATCTGCGCAGCGGCGGAGCCGGCCAGTGCGGCCAGCAGCACAGTCGCCAGGCCCAGTGATCTGATCTTCATGATGTCTCCAGAATGGAATATGCAGGGGCGCGGCGACCTTGCCGCGATGCGCCGGCCCTCTGTGGAGCCGTACTCGACGCACCCGAAGGCTAGGTGACGGCCACCTGCCGGTCCACTGACTTTTTCGTTAGCATCCATTCCAAATGCTGATGAGTTCAGACTCGACTTCCGGTAAATCCACGCTGCTGGCGCAAGTCTCTCGTCTTCGTTTCCGGCATTTGCAGTTCCTCGACATTCTTGGCAAGACGCGCAATCTGCGGCTGACGGCCGAGCAGATGTACATCACCCAGCCGGCCGCCACAAAGGTGCTGGTGGACATCGAAGAGATGCTGGAGGCGCGCCTGTTCGATCGCCTGCCGCGCGGCATGCAGCCGAACGAACTGGGCCTGTTCACCCTGCGTTATGCGCATTCCGCGCTGGACGGCCACCGCAGGTTCGTGGACGAGTTCAGCACCCTGAAACAGGGCGGCCATGGCCATCTGACGATCGGCGCCATCTCGGGCTCCGCGGCACACCTGCTGATCGCGGCGGTGGCCGAGCTGCAGCGCCTGCGGCCACTGCTGGTGGTGAAGGTGCTCGAACAGAGCAGCGACCAGCTGATCGTGTGGCTGGCCGAACGCAAGATCGACGTGATGATCGGCCGCTTCACCGACGAGGCCCATCGCGACCAGTTCCGCTACGAGAACCTGAGCGGCGAGACGCTGGAGATCGCCGCAGGGGTGCACCATCCGTTGCGCGGACCGAATGCGCCCTCGCTCAGGGAGCTGTCGAACTGGCCGTGGATCCTCTATCCGCCCTCGACCGCACTGCGCAGGGTGTCGGACGACATCTTCAGCAGCACGGGCCTGTCGCTCACCTCGGGCATCGTCGAGACGCCGTCCTTCCTGTTCGCCCTGGAGTTGATGCAGAGCACCACGATGCTGTCGCTGCAGCCCGCCGCCCTGGTGGACAAGTACGTGCGGCGGGGGCTGCTCACGCGCATCGCGGCCGATCTCCCCAATCGGATGCCCGACTTCGGCCTGATCACGCTGCAGGGCGAGCCGCCCAGCACGGCGGTGCTGGCCTTCATGGACGTGATCCGCAACATGGCCAACCGACAGGCCGAGACGACGCCGGCCTCGGACCCGGACCGCACGGCGACTGACTGAGGCACGCCTCGCCAGCAGGTGGACGGGGGCTCGCCAGCCCCGGCACCTCCGCGCGCCGAAGTGGCCATTGCCGCCGAGTGCCGGGGTCCTTACGGTCCCGACACCGGCGCGCGCAGGCCGCCCACGATGAAGTCCACCAGCGCGGCTTCCATCGTCTGCAGGTCGTCGCGCGCGGCCTTCTTGCCGGCAAGCCGCTGCAGGCGCTGCGCCCGGCCGCGGTCGCTGAGCGACAGAACGACGGTACTGACCATCAGCATGTAGCGCAGGGCCATGAGGCCGGGCGGGACCTCCGGCAGCGCCTTGAGCAGGGCAGCTACGAACTTCTTGGCCATGGGATCGAAATGCTTGCCTACCACGCGCTCGGTCATGGGCGAGGGTGACAGGCGGTGCTTGAGGATCAGCTGGGCAAGCAGCCGGCCCTCGGTCGATGCCGCCGGTCCGACATAGGGGGCGACGAAGGCCCGCACGATCGCGCTCACCGCGGGCTTGCGCGCGGCCTGGGCCGCACCCGCCGTGATGGCTTCGAGCGCCATCACCCGCTGCGCATTGAGGCGCTCGGAGAGTTCGCCGAACACCGCTTCCGCCAGGGCTTCAGTGCTGCCGAAGTGGTAGTGCACCGCGGCGACATTCACGCCGGCATCGGCGGTCAATGCGCGCACCGGCACGCCATCGATGCCGTTCTGTGCGTACAGCTTGAGCGCCGAATCGATGATCTTCTGCCGCGTGATCCGGTCGGGCGGAAGGCTGCGGGGTGCTGCCATGGGCGTGGTCGTGGTGGTCTGGGGTGCCCCGTCAAGCCAGCGGATGCGGCGTGCAGGCCGCGGCGATTCTGCCTCAGCACCGCGTGCAGCCGGCGCAAGGGCCGTCATCGTCCGACGCGACCGACGTCGCAAAAACATTTGATTGAAACGGCCGTTTGAATCGCCTAGACTGGCGCGGCCGGCCGATGGCTGCGGGACCGGACCCACGCGCCGCAGGCGCCCAGAAGGAGACAAGCGATGTTGAACCGAAGAGAGGCCCTCGCCGGCCTGGCCGCCGGCCTGGCGGTGCCGATGACGCAGGCCGCGCCGACCCTGCCCGACATGCTGAGGATCGTGATGCCCTTCCCGGCAGGCGGCGCCCTCGACGGCATGACCCGCATCTTTGCGGACGGCTACCAGAAGGTCACGAGCCGGACCTGCCTCGTCGACAACAGGCCCGGCGCAGCCACCACCATCGGCGCGGCCGAGGTGTCGCGGGCCCGGCCCGACGGTTCCGTCGTGCTGTGGACCACCGGCGGACACCTGACCAATGGCGTGCTGATGAAGAAGCTGCCCTACCACCCCATCGATGGCTTCACGCCGCTGACGATGGTCTATTCCACCTACGGCTTTGCTCTGCTGCATCGGGCCGACGGCCCCTTCAACAGCGTGGCCGACTTCGTCGCCGCCGCCAAGAAGCAGCCGGGCCGATTCAGCTACGCCTCGGCGGGCAACGGCAACACGACGCACGTGGTGGGCGCGCTCTTCGCCAAACAGGCCGGCATCGAGCTCATCCATGTGCCCTACAAGGGCACGCCGCTCACGGACCTGATCAGCGGCGTGGTCGATGTGTCCTTCATCGCGCCGTCGTCGGTGATGCAGTACATCGAGGCGCGCAAGATCAAGGCGCTGGCCATCACCGGCGCGCAGCGCGCCGACACGCTGCCCAACGTGCCCACCTTTGCGGAGCTGGGCATGCCCGAGATCGACGTGCCCGCGTGGATCGGCATGCTCGCCCCGCCGCGGATGCCGCCCGACGTGCTCGCCGCGCTGTACGACGGCGTCGCCAGGACCCTGGCCGATGCCGAGTTCAAGTCGAAGATGGTGGCCTTCGGCAACCAGGTATCGGGCATGCCGCCGGAGCGCTTCAAGGCCTACCTGCAGCAGGAGTACGCGCGCTACCAGCGCATCCTTCCGCCGCTGGGCATCGAAATGGACGCCTGATGTTCAAGCGCATCGTGGACCTCTCCATCTATCTGGAGAACGACGTCATCTCCGATCCACCGGCCTTCGCGCCGCGGATCCATTACATGGACCACCAGCAGAGCTTCAGCCGGCTGTCGCAGTTCTTTCCGGGCCTCGAGCCCGGGGATCTGCCCGACGGCGAGGCCTGGGCCGTGGAGAAGGTCGAGCTCAGCACGCACAACGGCACGCACCTGGATGCGCCCTGGCATTTCGCGTCGACCATGAACCACGGCGAGCCCGCGATCACCATCGACCAGGTGCCGCTGGAATGGTGCATGCAGCCCGGCGTGAAGCTGGACTTCCGGCATTTCGAGGACGGCTACATCGTGCAGCCCGAGGACGTGCAGGCCGAGCTCGCCCGCATCGGCCACACGCTGCAGCCGCTGGAGATCGTGATGATCAACACCCGCGCGGGCAGCCGCTATGGCCAGCCCGACTTCGTGCAGGCCGGCTGCGGCATGGGCTATGCGGCCACCATGTACCTGCTGGAGCGGGGCATCCGCGTGACCGGCACCGATGCCTGGAGCTGGGACGCGCCTTTCCAGTACACCGCCGAGCGCTATCGGCGCGACGGCGATGCGGCCATCATCTGGGAAGGCCACAAGGCCGGCCGTGACATCGGCTACTGCCACCTCGAGAAGTTGCACAACCTCGAGGCCCTGCCGCCCGATGGCTTCTTCGTGTCCTGCTTTCCGGCCAAGGTCCGCGGCGGCTCGGCCGGCTGGACCCGCGCCGTGGCGCTGTTTCAGTAAGGAGATCGGTCCGCGATGATCGTCGAGAAGAATGTCAGCATCCGTCTGCAGGACGGCACCGAACTCAAGGCCAACGTGTTCCGTCCGGAGGGCGGGGCGCCGGTGCCCGTGCTCATGACGCATGGCCCCTATGGCAAGGACCTGCATTTCGAGGACGGCTTCAAGCCGCAGTGGGACGAGCTCAAGCGGCTCTATCCTGGCCTGGACACCGAAGGCAGCTCCGGCCGCCATCTGCGCTGGGAGGTGGCCGACCCGGAGCGCTGGGTGCCCTGGGGCTATGCCCTGGTGGTGGTGGACAGCCGCGGCGCAGGCGAATCGCCCGGCAAGCTCTGGGTCTGGTCGCCGCAGGAGACGCGCGACTATGCCGAGTGCATCGAATGGGCCGGCACGCAGCCCTGGTGCAGCGGCAAGGTGGGCCTGCTGGGCATCTCGTACTACGCCATGAATCAATGGCAGGTGGCGGCGCTGCGGCCGCCGCACCTGGCCGCCATCTGTCCGTGGGAAGGCGCCAGCGACCTGTACCGCGACGCCAGCCACCATGGCGGCATCTTCGGCAACTTCTTCTTCGAGTTCTGGTTCCCCAAGCAGATCCTGTCGGTGCAGAACGGCCATACGGCCAGCCCCTTCGTCGACCGCGAGACCGAGATGCAGATGACCGGTGAGCTACTCAGCCGCGAGCAGGTCGAGGCCAACCGCGTCGACGTGATCGAGGAGTTCCGTTCGCATCCCTTCGAGGACGACTGGTACCACGCCCGCACGGCGCGGCTGGCAGACATCGAGGTGCCGCTGCTGTCGGCCGGCAACTGGGGCGGCATGGGCCTGCACCTGCGGGGCAACGTCGAGGGCTTCCTGGGCGCCGGCTCGCGGCAGAAGTGGCTGCAGATGCACGGCGGCACGCACTGGGAGTCCTTCTACCTGCCGCAGTACGTGCAGATGCAGAAGCGCTTCTTCGACCACTTCCTCAAGGGCGAGGCCAACGGCTGGGACACGCAGCCGCCCGTGCTGCTGGAGGTGCGGCACCCCGACCACTTCGAGCCGAGGGCCGAGCACGAATGGCCGCTGGCCCGCACGCAATGGACGCCGCTGTACTTGGACGCTGAGGCGCTGACGCTGTCGGCCGACCCCGTGTCCACGGAATCGCAGACGACCTACCCGGCGCCGGGCCGCGGCGTGGAGTTCACCAGCGCGCCGATGGCCGTGGCCAGCGAGTTCACCGGGCCGGTGTCGCTGGTGCTGTGGGTGCGCGCCACCTCGACCGACATGGACCTGTTCGTGACCCTGCGCGCCTATGCGCCGGATGGCCAGGAGGTGCTGTTCCGCGGTGCGACCGATCCGCAGGTGCCCGTGGCCCAGGGCTGGCTGCGGGTGTCGCACCGCCGGACGGACCCGGCCCGGTCACGACCGGGCCGGCCGTTCCACACCCACACCGAGGGCGAGCCCATGGTGCCCGGCACCGACTACCGCGTGGAAGTGGAGATCTGGCCCACCTCCATCGTGCTGCCCGCGGGCTACCGGCTGGCCGTGCGCGTGGATGCGCAGGACTTCGAGCGGGAGGGCGCTACTGGGCCGCGTAAGGGATCGGGGCCCTTCCTGCACACGGATCGCAGCGACCGGCCGGCCTCGATCTTCCACGGGGAGAACACGCTGTTGACGGGCGGACGGTATGACTCGCATCTTCTGCTGCCGCTGGTGCCGGCGATGCGTCGAGCATCGGACGGGGCGGAAGACGTCGCGACAGCCGTGCGGCAAGGCTACGTAGGGCGCCACCCCGAAAGGCCCGACAGCATGGATGCGCTCGAAGCGGGCGCGCTTGATGACGTTCACGACGAAAACCAAGGGCGCATCAAGCTCGGGCTGCAGGGGCCCAGCCGGGCGGCGTACCGGCCGAGAAGCACCGCCTGATCGGCGCAGTCGCGTCCGTCCAACTTCTGGGGGTCAGTTCAAAGCCGCCGCGCGTAGTGGCTGGGTGGCTGCCCCACATGCCGCGCGAACGCCACGCTGAACGCGCTGGTCGAGCCGTAGCCGAGGTGTTCGGCGATCGCCGAGACGGACAGTTCGCCTCGCCGCAGCAATTCCTTCGCGAGTTCCATCCGCCAGGCGAGCAGGTACGCCATCGGTGCGACCCCAACCGTCCGCATGAATCGCTCGAAGAAGCCGGACCGCGACAGGGCTGCGATCCTGGCGAGCTGGCCGACCGACCAGCGTCGGTCCACATGGGCATGCATCTGCTTCAGCGCGGCCGCCAATCGCGCATCGCCCAGGCCGCGCAGGAGGCCGGGCGGGGCGCTTTCCGACGTGGTCGAGCGCATCGCCTCAACGAGCAGCATTTCGGCCAGCCGGGAGCGCATGAACGCGTTGCCCGGCTTTTCATCCAGGGTCTCCTCAGCGACCATCTGCACGAGTTGGGACAGCCGCAGCGAAGCGCGCACGTGCACCACTTGCGGCAGCAACGACACGAGCAGGCCCGGATCCGCGCAGTCGAAGATGAACGATCCGCCCACCGAGCGCATGTCGGGCGGGCCGGTCTGCTCGCCATAGCGCAGTTCCGGCCCATCCGGCACCTGGGTGGGGTCCAGGTGGACCGGTGGCACCGGGACGTCGCTCGACAAGGTGAAGGCCGGCGTCGTGGGAAGAAGCACGAAGTCGCCAGCGCTGAGCATCGTGGGCTCGTGTCCGTCCACGGCCAGCCTGCAGCCTCCCTCCAGCATCACGCAGAAGCTGGGCCGGCCGAACTCGGCATAGCGCACGGCCCAGTTGCCCCTGCCGCTGATCAGGTTGGCGAACACGGCCTCGGGACGAAGCAGCTGGACGATGTCGGAGAGTGGGTCACTCACATTGGATGATCGCTAAAGGAATGTGGACTTTCCGGTATCGGAAATCCGGGAGCTTTCCCTATCGTTGCATCCGAGTCAACACCCCACCTCGGAGCACGAAATGAAGACTGTATTGATCACCGGCTGTTCGTCCGGCTATGGCCTGGAAGCCGCCCGTCACTTCCTGGCCAAGGGCTGGAAGGTCATCGCCACCATGCGGACCCCCCGAGCGGACCTGTTCCCGGCCTCGGAGAGGCTGCGCATCCTGCCCTTGGATGTCACTCGGCCCGAGAGCATCGGCCCGGCCCTGGAGGCTGCGGGGCCCATCGATGCGCTCGTCAACAACGCGGGCATCGGTCTGTTCGGCGCATTCGAAGCCACGCCCATGTCCACGGTGCGCGAGGTTTTCGAGACCAACACCTTCGGCGTCATGGCGATGTGCCAGGCCGTGATCCCGCAGTTCCGCGAACGCGGTGCCGGCATGATCGTCAACGTCACGTCCAGCGCCACGCTGGCCCCGTTCCCGCTGGTGGCCGCCTACACGGCCAGCAAGACGGCCATCGAGGGCTTCACGGCGTCGCTGGCGCATGAGCTCAAGGCCGTGGGCGTGCGTGTCAAGCTCGTCGAGCCTGGCTACGGGCCTTCCACCAACTTCACCGCCAACGGCCACCAACGCATGCAGGGCCTGGTCACAAAGCCGTACGAGCCCTTCGCCCATGAAGTGTTCGCAGGATTCGGGCGGCTTTGCGCCGTGACCACTGCCACGGATGTCGCCCAAGGCATCTGGGACGCCGCCAACGACACGTCCGAGCGGCTGCATTTCCCGGCGGGTGCCGACGCCGTGGCGCTGGCGCGGGCGATCTGACAAGGTGGGGCCGCTGCCACGCGCTTCGGCTTCGCGCCCTCCCTTACTCGTTTTCCGCATGTCGACCTGAGAACTCAGTCGTTCGCGGCGCCACGGCCTCTGCCCAGAATCGGCGCCATCGACAGACATCCACAACGACCGACCCATGGCGCCGCGCCCGCAGCGGGTGCCGTGGTCCTGATGCCCATGCCCCCCGTTCTCCTCATCGCCGGCAGCCCTTCGGCGCCTTCCCGTTCCACCGCCTTGCTGCATGCCGTGACCGACCGGCTGGCGCAGCGCGACGTGGAGGCGCGGCTGCTGCAGGTGCGCGACCTGCCCGCCGCATCGCTGCTGGCGGCCGATGTGTCGGCACCGGCGATCGCACAGGCCGTGGCCGCGCTGGCCGACGCGCCGGCCATCGTGGTGGCCACGCCCGTCTACAAGGCCGCGTACAGCGGCCTGCTCAAGACCTTTCTGGACCTGCTGCCGCAGACGGCGCTCAAGGGCAAGACGGTGCTGCCGCTGGCCACGGGCGGCAGCCCGCATCACATGCTGGCGCTGGACTACGCGCTGCGGCCCGTGCTGCAGTCGCTGGGCGCCCGGCACATCCTGCCGGGGGTGTATGCCAGCGATGCGCAGGTGACGCTGGTGCCCGAAGGCGCCTACCACCTGCAGGAAGAGCTGGACGCCCGCCTGGCCGAGGCCGTGCAGACGCTGGCCGCCGAAGGGCTGAACCTGCCGACGCAGCGCGGCTTCGCGCCGGTGGCCTTCAGCAGCGTGCGATGTAGCGTCTGACGCCAACCGGGCGGCGCCGTCGCCGTCCTGCCTTCCTTCCCCTCCCATTGCTCTCGTGCGATGGCTGCCGCTGGCGGCCTGGGCCGTCGCACGCCTTTCAACGACGAGATCGCCATGAGCCTTCCTGCCCTGCGGCGCACCGACGCCGAGCCGATCCACCCCGTGTTGCAAGACCGCCATCGCGCGCTCTCGCAGACGGCACTTCGCATCATCGGCGTCACGGCGCTGGCCTGGGGCGTACGCCTGGCCGACGCACAGACGGCCCGTGCGCCCGCCGCGGGCCCCAAGCCCGGCGCGCTGAATGCATTCCAGCGCCTGCGCAGCGCTGCGGGTGCCGGCAAGCGCCGGCGCGTGCGGCTCGTGCCTGCGGCCTTGCTCGCGCATTCCTGGTGACGGGCGCCGCTTCGTCCGCCCTGTCTGCCAACGACCCATCACCGACATCCTCCCATGAGCCTGCAGCTGTTCTGGTTCCTTCCCACCCATGGCGACAGCCGCTACCTCGGCAGCACCGAGGGCGCCCGGCCGGTCGATCTCGCCTACCTGCAGCAGATCGCGGGTGCCGCCGATTCGCTCGGTTATGAAGGCGTGCTGATTCCCACCGGCCGTTCCTGCGAAGACCCGTGGGTGATCGCATCGAGCCTGATCGGCGCCACGCGCCGGCTCAAGTTCCTGGTCGCGGTGCGGCCGGGGCTGCACCAGCCCTCGCTGGCGGCGCGCATGGCGGCCACCTTCGACCGCCTGAGCGGCGGGCGGTTGCTGATCAACCTGGTGACGGGCGGTGATCGTGCCGAACTGGAGGCCGACGGCGTCTTCCTGGGCCATGCCGAGCGCTACGGGCAGTCGGCCGAGTTCATCCGCGTGTGGCGCGAGATCGTGGCACGCAGCCATCACGGCGAGGCGGTCGACTTCGACGGCCGCTACATCCAGGTCAAGGGCGCGCGGCTGGTGTTTCCGCCGGTGCAGCGGCCGCATCCGCCGGTGTGGTTCGGTGGCAGCTCCGAGGCGGCGCATGCGCTGGCGGCCGAGCAGGTCGAGCGCTACCTCAGCTGGGGCGAACCGCCCGCCGAGGTGGGGCGCAAGCTGGCCGATGTGCGGGCTCGGGCCGAGCGTGTCGGCCGCAAGGTCGAATTCGGCATCCGTCTGCATGTGATCGTGCGCGAGACCGAGGAAGAGGCCTGGCAGGCCGCCGATGCGCTCATCAGCCGCGTGGACGACGCCACCATCGCCAAGGCCCAGGAGGCACTGGGCCGCATGGATTCCGAAGGCCAGCGCCGCATGGCCGCGCTGCACCGCAAAGGCGCCAACCGCAGCCGCGAGGCGCTGGAGATCAGCCCGAACCTGTGGGCCGGCGTGGGCCTGGTGCGCAGCGGCGCCGGCACGGCGCTGGTGGGCAATCCGCAGCAGGTGGCCAAACGCATCCGCGAGTACGCGGCGCTGGGCATCGATGCCTTCATCTTCTCGGGCTATCCGCACCTGGAAGAGGCCTATCGCTTCGCCGAGCTGGTGTTTCCACTGCTGCCGCGTGCCGTGCAGCAGCGACTGGCCGGGCAGGACGGCCCGCTGGGCGAGGTGGTGGCCAATGTGGATGCGCCCTCGCGGCTGCGCGCCCAGGGTTGAGCAGGAAGGACGTCCATGACCCAACAAGCACAAGCATTGCCGGCCCCGGCCGCGCTCTCCCGCTCCGCCGAGACCGGCGGTCTTCGCAGCTTTCTGGTCGGGCTCGGTCAGCGGCTGCTGCCCTGGGCGGTGCCCGTGCTGCTCGTCGCGCTGTGGCAGGCGGGCTCGTCGCTGGGCTGGCTCTCGTCGCGCGTGCTGCCGGCGCCGGTGGACGTGCTGCGCGCCGCTTGGCAGCTCACCGTCTCGGGCGAGCTGTGGACCCATGTGAAGGTCAGTGCCGGCCGCGCGCTGGCGGGGCTCGCCGTGGGCGGCGGGCTGGGCCTGGCGCTGGGGCTGCTGACGGGCTCCGTGCGCTTCTTCGAGACGCTGCTGGACTCCACCATCCAGATGGTGCGCAACATCCCGGCGCTGGCGCTCATCCCGCTGGTGATCCTGTGGTTCGGCATCGACGAGTCGGCCAAGCTGTTCCTCATCAGCGTGGCGGTGTTCTTCCCGATCTACCTCAACACCTTCCACGGCATCCGCAACGTCGATCCGCAGCTGATCGAGATGGGCCGCACCTATGGCCTGTCGCGCTGGCAGCTGTACCGGCAGGTGATCCTGCCGGGGGCGCTGTCGTCCATCCTGGTGGGGCTGCGCTTTTCGCTGGGGCTGATGTGGGTGATCCTGATCGTGGCCGAGACCATCTCGGCGCAGGCGGGCATCGGCTACCTCACGATGAACGCGCGGGAGTTCCTGCAGACCGACGTGGTGCTGGTGGGCATCCTGCTCTATGCGCTGCTGGGCAAGCTGGCGGACCTGTTTGCACGCGGGCTGGAGCGGTGGTGGCTGCGCTGGCATCCCGGGTACCAACGATGACCGCCGACCGACTTGGAGTGACGACATGACCGCTGCCCCCTACATCCACCGCCGCACTGCACTCGGGCTGCTCGGCGCCCTGGCCGCAGGCCCCGCCTTGGCCCAAGGCACGCCGGCCCAGACCGTGCGCATCGGCTACCAGAAGTCCTCGACCCTGATCGCCGTGCTGCGGTTGCAGGGCACGCTGGAGCGGGCCTTCGCGCCGCTGGGGCTCAAGCCCAGCTGGCACGAGTTCACCAGCGGCCTGCCGCTGCTGGAGGCGCTCAACCTCGACAACGTGGACGTGAGCGCCGACGTGGCCGACACGGTGCCGGTGTTTGCCCAGGCTGCCGGCGCGCAGCTCACCTTCGTGGCGCAGGAGGCGCCGTCGCCCTCTGCCCAGGCCATCGTCGTCCGGCCCGATTCGCCACTGCGCACCCTGGCCGACCTGCGCGGCAAGCGCGTGGGCTTCGCCAAGGCGGCCGGCGTGCACTACCTGCTGCTGGCCGCACTGGCCAAGGCCGGCCTGGGCTTCAAGGACATCGAGCCGGCCTACCTCACGCCCGCCGACGGCCGCGCCGCCTTCGAGCGCGGCGCCATCGACGCCTGGGTGGTGTGGGACCCGTTCCTCTCCGCCGCGCAGATCCAGTCGGGCGCGCGGGTGCTGGCCGACGGCACGGGCCTGGCTTCGTACCAGCGCTATTACCTCGCCAGCACGCGCTTCGCCCGGGCGCGCCCCGAGGCCCTGTCGGTGCTCTACGCCGAGCTGGAGAAGACGGGCCGCTGGGTCAAGGCCCAGCCCAGGGACGCTGCGGCGCTGCTCGCGCCCTTCTGGGGCCTGGATGCCGCCGTGGTCGAGCAGGCCAACGGGCGCCGCAGCTACGCCGTGCGCACGGTGACGCGCGAGCGCCTGGCCGAGCAGCAGCGCATCGCCGATGCCTTCCTGGCCGAGAAGCTGCTGCCGCGGCGCGTCGATGCGCTGGATGTGGATCTGTTCAAACCGGGAGCCGCGTCGTGAGCGCTGTACTGAATCGGGAAGAGGCCGTGATCGCCCCGGCCGGCGTCGCACTGGACGCGCAAGGCCTGGGCAAGCGCTACGGCGAGCGCGAGGTGTTGCACCAGTTGCAGCTGCATGTGGCGCCGGGCGAGTTCGTCGCCATCGTCGGCCGCAGCGGCTGCGGCAAGAGCACGCTGCTGCGCCTGGTGGCGGGGCTGGAGTCGCTCAGTTCGGGCCAGCTCGGCATCGACGGCCGGCCGATCCGCGGACTGCATGACGACACCCGCATCATGTTCCAGGAGGCGCGGCTGCTGCCCTGGAAGCGCGTGCTCGACAACGTGACGCTGGGCCTGCCCGCCGGCGCGCACGAGCGGGGCCGCGAGGTGCTGGCCCAGGTGGGCCTGGCCGAGCGGGCCGACGAATGGCCGGCGCGCCTGTCGGGCGGCCAGCGCCAGCGCGTCGCGTTGGCGCGTGCGCTGGTGCACCACCCGCGGCTGTTGCTGCTCGACGAGCCGCTGGGTGCGCTCGACGCGCTCACGCGCATCGAGATGCACCGCCTGATCGAGCGCCTGTGGCAGCGCCACCGCTTCACCGCGCTGCTGGTCACGCACGACGTGCAGGAGGCCGTGGCCCTGGCCGACCGCGTGATCCTGATCGAGGACGGTCGCATCGCGCTGGACGTGCGTGTCGACCTGCCGCGCCCACGCGCCCAGGGCGAGGCCGCCTTCGCCGTGCTGGAGAAACGCATCCTCGACCGTGTGCTGCAGAAGCCCGCGGACGAGTCGCAGCCGCCCTCCGCGAACGACCCGCTGGCGCAGACGCCTGCCCACGCGCTGCGCTGGGCCGTGTAAGGCGGCCTGTGCCTGCCGCTCTCGCGACCTCCACCGTTCGGGCTGAGCCACCTCCACCGTTCGGGCTGAGCCTGTCGAAGCTCCTGCACCGCGCTTCGACAGGCTCAGCGTGAACGGGTGTTGACCCATCGAACGCGCCGATCTTTGCCCAGGGCGATTCGCTCGCCGTCCCCATCCCAAGGAGACCCACATGTCCCAGACCTGGAAATTCGAAACCCTGTCGGTCCACGCCGGCTACCGGCCCGATCCCACCACGCATGCCGTGGCGCCGCCCATCTACCAGACAGTGGCCTATGCCTT
Organism: Pseudacidovorax sp. NFM-22; assembly: GCF_021401245.1. Taxonomy (GTDB): domain Bacteria; phylum Pseudomonadota; class Gammaproteobacteria; order Burkholderiales; family Burkholderiaceae_C; genus Xenophilus. Next base: position 67,913 of record NZ_JACBFY010000005.1, on the reverse strand, counting down.
CGACTCGGCCCAGCACGGCGCCGACCTGTTCGACCTGAAGGTGCCGGGCAACATCTACACCCGCATCAACAACCCGACGCAGGACGTGCTGGAGCAGCGCGTGGCCGCGCTCGAAGGCGGCATCGCGGCCCTGGCCCTGGCCTCGGGCCAGGCGGCCGTCACTTATGCCATCCAGACCATCGCCGAGGCGGGCGACAACATCGTCAGCAGCACGGCGCTCTATGGCGGCACCTACAACCTGTTCGCCCACACGCTGCCGCAGTTCGGCATCACCACGCGCTTCGCGGACCACCGCGACCCGGGCAGCTTCGAGGCGCTGATCGACGAACGCACCAAGGCCGTCTTCGTCGAGTCGCTGGGCAACCCGGCCGGCAACGTCACGGACATCGCGGCGGTGGCCGCCATCGCCCACCGCCATGGCGTACCGCTGATCGTGGACAACACGGTGCCTTCGCCCTACCTCAGCCGGCCTATCGAACACGGCGCCGACATCGTGGTGCATTCGCTCACCAAGTACCTGGGCGGCCATGGCACCAGCATCGGCGGGGCCATCGTCGATTCGGGCAAGTTTCCGTGGGCCGAGCACAAGCAGCGATTCCGCCGCCTGAACGAGCCCGACCCGAGCTACCACGGCGTGGTCTACACCGAGGCGCTGGGCGCGGCGGCCTACATCGGCCGCGCGCGGGTGGTGCCGCTGCGCAACACGGGCGCGGCCATCTCGCCCTTCAACGCCTTCCAGATCCTGCAGGGCATCGAGACACTGGCGCTGCGGCTGGACCGCATCAGCAGCAATGCGCTGGCCGTGGCGCAGTACCTGAAGGCGCATCCTGCCGTGCAGTGGGTCAACTACGCGGCGCTGGAAGACCACCCCGACCACGCGCTGGCGCGCAAATACCTGGGTGGCCGCGCCAGCGGCGTGCTCACCTTCGGCATCCAGGGCGGCCGCGCGGGGGGCGAGCGCTTTCTCGATGCGCTGCAGCTCTTCACTCGCCTCGTCAACATCGGCGACGTGCGTTCGCTGGCCACGCATCCGGCCTCCACCACGCACCGCCAGCTCTCGCCCGAGGAGCTGGCCCGCGCCGGCGTCACCGAGGACACGGTGCGGCTGTCCATCGGCATCGAGCACATCGACGACCTGCGCGCCGACCTCGACCAGGCCCTTGCGGCGGCCGGCCGCTGAAGGCCTTCACTTCCTTTCTCCCTCCCTTTTCCTGTCACCCATCCACCAAGGAGCTTTCCATGTCCATCCAGGCCATCAACGTGCGCAACCAGTTCAAGGGCAAGGTCCGCGAGATCATCCGCGGCGACGTCGTCTCCGAAGTCGACGTCGAGACGCCCTGGGGCATCGTCACCTCCGTCATCACCACCCGCTCGGTCGACGAGCTGCAGCTGCGCGTCGGCTCGGACGTGGTGGCGCTGGTGAAGTCGACCGAGGTGTCGATCGCCAAGCTCTGATCGGCGCCGCAGCGCGCGACGGGCCGCTCACCCGCGCGGCGCCGCCTGCGCGCCGCCGGTGCGCCGACAGGCCGCACACCGGCCCCCTTCCGGGCCGCTACGGGTTCTGGCCGGAGGGCTGGGAGCCGTCCACGTCCCCCGGCCCCGGCGGCGCCTTGCGGCCGGTGAGCATGGCCTTCACCAGGTTCTCGCGGTGCGCGATGCTGGTGAAGACCACGCCACCCACATGCAGGGCGACGAGCGCGAGCAGCGTCCAGCCCAGCGCGGCATGCAGCCAGGCCAGCCAGCCGTAGCCCCAGAACAGGTCGGTGGTGTAGAGCCAGCCGCTCGCGCCCAGCAACCCGATGCAGCCCAGCAGCGCCAGCACCATCCAGCCACCCAGCGGGTTATGGCCGATGTACCGGGGCGCGGTGCCGCGCAGCACCTGGCGCGCATAGCCGAGCGTGTCGGACGGTGCCCGCACGAACTGCCCGAAGCGGGCATGGCCCCGACCGGCCAGGCCGATGGCACAGCGCAGCGCCGCCGCGCCCAGCGCGACGTAGCCGGCGACTTCATGCGCCGGGCCCAGGTCCTCGCGGAACACCCAGGCCACCGTGACCGAGCCGATCAGCCCCAGGTGCAGCAGCCGCACGCTGCGGCTCCACACGCGGGGCGGCGCGGCCTCACTTCTCTTCGACACGTTCCAGGGTCTTGGGGTCGAAGAAGGCCTCGATGCGCTTGCCCTGCGGGTCCTTGCCATAGACCTCGTAGCAGGTGGGCGTGACCTCCATCCGGCGCACGGTCCAGCCTTCCTTGATCAGCTTGGCCTGGAGCTCGGTGTGCGGCTTCCATTCGGCCTTGGGCGAGGCGGGGCATTGCACGTTGCCGTGGGCCAGCGCGGTACCGGCGGCGCAGAAGAGCAGGGCGGCAAGCAGGGGTCGGATCATGGTGGGTGCTTCTTGTTGGCAGGGGCAGGGAGTGCAGCGCCGGTGGCAGCTGCGCGGGGGCTCAGGTCTGCGCCCAGCGGCGCAGGAGGTTGTGGTAGACGCCGCTGAGCTGCACCAGCCGGCGGTCGGCGGCGGGCAGCTCGGCGCCGAGGCGCTGGATGGCCTGGTCCAGGTCGAACAGCAGCGCGCGGTCGGTGGGGTCGGCCACCAGGCTCTCGATCCAGAAGAAGGCCGCCAGGCGGGCGCCGCGTGTGACGGGCGTGACCCGGTGCAGGCTGGTGGAGGGGTACAGCACCAGGTCGCCCGCATCGAGCTTTACGGCCTGCACGCCCGAGGGGCCTTCGATCTCCAGCTCGCCACCGTCGTAGTCCTGCGCATCGGCCAGGAAGAGCGTGGCGGACAGGTCGGTGCGCAGGGCTTCGCCGGTGCCGGGCAGTTGCATCACCGCGCTGTCCACATGCGCGCCATAGGTGCCGCCGTCGGCATAGCGGTTGAAGCGCGGCGGAAAGATGCGCCGCGGCAGCGCAGCTGAGACGAAGAGCGGATGCGCGCCCGCGGCCTGCAGCACCTCGCGGCCCAGCGCCTGCGCCAGCGCCGAGCGCTCGTCGAGCTGCTCGTTGTGCTTGACCTCGCGCGCCAGGCTGCCGGCCGTGTCGGCCCCGGCGCGCCAGGGCTGCGCCTGCAACTGCCGCGCCATGTCGCGCGCGGTGTCGCGGGGAAGGATCTGGTCGATGGTGAGCAGCATGGGCAGCGGGGCCTCAGGGGATCGCGTGGAAGTCCGGCACGGCAAGCAGCCGGTCCGGGCCGATGTCGGCGATGCGGGCGCAGCCGGCCACGGCCATGCAGGCCTGGAGCTCTTCGCCCAGCAGGCGCAGCAGGTGGGCGACGCCCAGCGCGCCGGCCGCGGCCAATGCATAGAGCTGCAGGCGCCCGACCAGCACCGCGTTGGCGCCCAGGGCCAGCGCCTTGAACACATCGGCGCCGCTGCGGATGCCGCCGTCGAAGAACAGCGGGACGTGGGGGCCGACGGCTTCGCGGACGGCCGGCAGCAGCGACAGGCTGGGTGCGACGCCGTCGACGGTGCGCCCGCCGTGATTGGAGACGACGAGGCCGGCGCAGCCGGCGTCGGCCAGCGCGCGCGCGTCCGCCGGGTCGAGCACGCCCTTCACCCACACCGGCAGCGGCGTCGCACTGCGCAGCCAGGCGAGGTCCTCGGCGCGCGGCGCCAGCGCCATGGCGCCCTGGAAGATGCGGCTGGCCCCTTCGGGCACCGCCGGCGCCACTGCGGCGGAAGCGCCATGGGCCGGCACGCAGTCGGCCGGCATGCGGAAGCCCGCGCGCAGGGCCCGATGGCTGGCCAGTTGGATGCTGGCATCGAGCGTGAGGACGATGGCCCCGTAGCCGGCCGCTTCGGCGCGGCGTACCAGGGCCAGCGTGTCCTCGCGCCGCGGCTGCAGGTAGAGCTGGAACCAGGGCCGGGGGAGGGCGTCCTGGGGGGGCAGAAGCCGGGCCACGTCCTCCAGCGGCGTGGTGGCCAGCGTGCTCAGCAGCAGGGCCGTGTGGGTGGCGGCGGCGGCGCGGGCAGTCTCCAGCTCGCCGCGGGGATGCACCAGTTTCTGGAAGGCGACGGGCGCGAGGCCGATGGGCTGCGCCCAGTCCTCGGCCCCGATGCGCACCCGGGTGTGGCCGGCACGCAGGTCGCGCAGCACGCGCGGCACGCTGGACCAGCGGGCGAAGGCGGTGACGTTGGCCTGCGCCGTCCAGTCCTCGCCGCTGCCGCCGGCGATGTAGGCCAGCCGGTCCGCGGGAATGAACTGCCCGGCCAGCCGCTCGTAGTCACGCGCGGCGAGGATGCCGGGCGGGATCCGGTCGGACGGTGACTCGGTGGCGGACGGCGGGGTCGTGGACATCGGATTGAAAGCGCCAGGCTGAGCCCGGCATTGGAGCAGACGCCGCGGCCGGACGGGCCTGTGCCCGCCGGCCGCCCGGCCGTCAGAACTCGTAGTCGAAGGTCACGCGCACGGCCCGGCCATCCCCCTTGTAGAGGAAGGCGCCCGAGCGGTAGACCGCCGTGTAGTAGTCCTTGTCGGTGGCGTTCAGCACGTTCAGGCGGATGTCGGCGTGCTTGTTCAGCCGGTACGAGGCGAACAGGTCGTACACCGTGAAGCCGGGCACCGGCTGCGCGCACACGCCGTTGGTGTAGCCGGCACCGGTGTCGGGCTGGCCGCCGCAGCGCTTGCTCTCGTGGCGGGCCACGCCGCCGATGGACAGGTCCGGCGTCAGCTGGTACTTGGCCTGCAGCGTGGCGGCACGGTCGGCAAAGTTGGACAGCGGCAGGCCCACGTTGGTGGCCGTGGCCGAGGCCAGCACCTTCGACTTCATGAAGGTGGCGCCGGCCTGCACCGTGAGCTTGTCGGTCACGTTGCCCACCAGGCCGAACTCCACGCCCTGCACCCGGTTCTTGCCGGTGTTGAAGGTGCCGACGGCGTCATAGTTGGCACCTTCCATCACGTCCTTCTTGGTGGTGCGGAAGGCGGCGGCGGTGAACAGCAGCTTGTTGTTCAGCAGGTTCCACTTGGTGCCGATCTCCAGGTTCTCGGAGGTCTCGGGCTTGGCACCGGCGGCGCTGCCTTGGTAGATCACGAGGCCGCCATAGCCGGCGCTGGTGCCGGTGTCGGACTCGCCGCCGTTGATGTCCTGCGCCGTGCCGTAGCTGGCGTAGACCATGCCGGCCTCGCTCAGCTTGTACGACAGGCCCAGGTGGCCGTTCCACAGCGTGTCGGTGTAGCCGTAGTTGCCGGTCGCCAGGCCCGTGGAGGCGCTGGTGGTGAGCAGGCGGAAGTCGGTGTAGTCGGCGCGCAGGCCGCCGAAGGCCGTCAGGCGGTCGGTCAGGTCCACGGTGTCCATCACGCTCAGGCCGGTGGACTTGACGTGCCAATCGCGGGTGCGCGGCGTTCGGGTGTAGCTGCGGTTGGCCAGGTACTCGGCGCCGGGCACCGCATTGCCCAGGGGATCGGTGATGCACCAGGCGTTGTTCACGCGGCTGGTGGTGCTGTTGCGGCAGTTGTAGGCGCCGGCGTTGGTGACGTTGTAGCCGCCCGAGATCACCTGGTGGTCGGTGTACTCGAAGCTGAAGATGAACTCGTTCTTGCGGCCGGCGATCTCGGTGTCCCAGCGCAGGTTGCTCTGGTGGGCGAAGTAGGTGACGTCCTGCCAGCCGGTGTGGCCGTTGTCGATGGTGCCGGCCAGGTAGCCCTGGTTGCTGCCCAGCGGATAGACGGTGCGGCTGGAGGCGCCGGTGGTGGCGTAGGCGTTCTCGCTGCGGCCGTAGCGCGTCAGGCTGTTGAGCTTGAGGTTGTCGGCAAAGCGGTACTGCACGCGGGCGGTGACGGTGTCCACGTCCGACTGCAGGAAGTCGTTGGCCTGGGCGTAGAGCGGCACGTTCTTCGCCGGATAGCGGGCGGGGGCGGTGCCCACCAGGTAGCTGCCCAGGTCGGGGCGCTTGTCCTTGGCGCGCAGGCCGTAGTAGTCCAGCGTGACCGACAGGTCCTTGTTGACTTCCCACAGGCCCGACAGGGCCAGGCCGTCGCGGCGGCGGGTGGAGCCGTCGCGGTCTGGCACGCCCTCCTTGCCGGTCAGCACATTGGCGCGCAGCGCAAAGCTGTCGGTGAAGCCCTTGTTGAGGTCGGCGGTGACGCGGTGGTATTTGTCGGTGCCGGCACCGGCCGAGATCCGGTAGAAGTCGTAGTCCAGCGTGGCCTGCTTGGTGATGGCGTTGATCGCGCCACCGGCCGAGCCGCGGCCGGCGAAGCTGGAGTTGGGTCCCTTGGTGATCTCGACCTGCTCGATGGCGAAGCTCTCGCGCGTGGTCATCCCGGGGTCGCGCAGGCCGTCGACGAAGACGTCGCTGCGGGCTTCCTGGCCACGGATGATGTAGCGGTCGCCGAAGGCGTTGCCGTTCTCGCCGGTACCCAGCGTGATGCCGGGCTGAGCCGCCAGGATCTGCTTGAGGTCGGTGGCGCCGGAATCGTCGATGGCCGTCTTGGTCACCACCGAGATGGTCTGCGGCGTCTCGGCCAGCGGCCGGGTGTGGCGCGTGTCGCCCGAGGTGCGGGCCTTGTAGGGCACGCCACCTTCGGCATTGGGGTTGGGGTCGATGGCCTGTTCCTGCACCGTCACCGCTGGCAGGGCGGCGGCGGGCGGCTGGGCGGCGGTCTGGGCGAGGGCGCCCAGCGGCAGCAGGGCTGCGGTGGACAGGCTGGCGGCCAGGCCGTCGGCCATGCGCAGGCTCCGAGGCCGGCGCGTCGCGTTGTTGTTCATGGTTCTCCGCTCCGTGGGTTTGTAAGCGGACGCGATTCTCATTGGCAATCGTTCGCATTCCGCTCTGGGTCGGAGAACCTTCGGTTTCTGGCGGCTTGCTTTACATGCCGTTTACAAAAGGCGCGAATTTCTGTTGTGCAGCGGCGACAAGCGAAGGCTTTGTCGCCCTCCGGCGAGGGCCGGTCAGGCTTCTTTAGGTTGCGATCACGAAGAAAAAAGGGCCGCCAGGTGCTTCCACACCTGGCGGCCCCCTGCAAAAGCGCACCTGCTCCGTGTGCGTGGAGCAGGGTGGCAGCAACGTCACGCGACAGGAAAGGCTGCTTTCTCTGCCTGCCGCATGCACGCCGTGCCGCCCGTTTGTGGGTGGTCGGTCCCTCCTGCGCTTTCCTCCCTCGCCCGTCTCCGCGGAACCCAGGGAATCTAAGGGCCAGGCCAGGGTTGGGCCTGGGCCAAACGGATGAGGGGGTATCTCTGTTTCCCGGTGCTGTGCCTGGCGGCCGTCGCCTGGCGCCGCGACGCGGCAAGGGGCGCGTTGTCAGCGGCGCTGGCCGTCGGCGGCCCAGTCCTGCGCCACGCGGGTGGCGAGCGTACGCAGCGCGTCGCCCAGTTCCTCGGCCACCACGGCCACGGGAAGCGGCGTGGACAGGCTCACGTTGAGCACGTAGGCGGCGCCATCGGCCGATGGCAGGGGCGCCGCCAGCGCCACCACCTCCGGTTGCCAAGAAGCCGCGCAGAAGCCGCGGGTGCGCACTTGCTGCGCGGCGTCCTCGATCTCGTGCGACAGCGCCGGCCAGTGGTCGCCGCGCCGCTGCGCCACGGCGCGCAGGATGGCCTGGCGCCGCGCGGGGGGCGCCACGGCCAGGTAGGCGCGGCCGAGCGAGGTCAGCTCCATCGGCACGCGCTGGCCCGACACCACGTGCCGCAGCGCGACCCGCCGCGCATAGCGGATGGATTCGAGGTAGACCATCTCGTCGCCGTCCGGCGCGGCGAGGCCCACGTTGATGCGCCGCGATTCGGCCAGCGCGCGCATATGCGGGGCGGCCCCGGCCAGCACGCGCGAGCCGGCGCGCATGGCATGCGCCAGGCTCAGCACCGGGGGCGCCAGCCGGTAGGCGCGCGAGGTGGCTTCCCACTGCAACAGGCCGCAGCCGACCAGCGTCTGCGTCAGCCGGCTGACCGTGGCCTTGGGCAGGCCGGTGCGCTCGGCCAGCTCGCTGTTGCCCAGCAGTTCGGAGCCGGGCCGGAAGGCGCGCAGCAGCGCGATGCCCCGCTCCAGGGAGCGATTGGCCGGCGAGAGGCCGGGTTTGTCGGTCGGGGTTTCGGCGGTTCCAGGCATGGCGGCGGGCTCGCAGGCGAAGGGGCCAGGAGCTTAGAGCAATTCCACGCAATGGAACATGGGCCGCTCGCCGCCACCCGAACGGTCCTAGAGTCGCGCCACGGCCGGACGCTGCCCGCCAGTGCATCCGGCCACCAAGACCACCACGGAGACAGACCATGATCCAACGCCTTCTGCGCGCAGGGCGAGCCTGCCTTTTCGCCCTCGGCACCGTCGGCCTGGCGGGTGCCGCATCGGCCGCCTACCCCGACCATCCGATCCGCCTCGTCGTGCCCTTCTCGCCTGGCGGCGGCACCGACCTGATCGCCCGCACGCTGGGTCAGGAAATGGGCAAGGACCTGGGTCAGCCGGTCATCGTCGACAACAAGCCCGGCGCCGGCACGATGATCGGCACCGACAACGTGGCCAAGAGCGCGCCCGATGGCTACTCGGTGGTGGTCGCGTCCTTCGCGCATGCGGTCAACCCCGCGCTGCAGCCCAAGCTGCCCTATGGCAGCAACGCGGCCTTCGCGCCGGTCATGCTGATTGGCCGCGGCCCCAACGTGCTGGTGGTGCGGGCCGACAGCCCCCTCAAGTCGGTGGCCGACCTGGTCGCCGCGGCCAAGGCCCGGCCCGACAAGCTCAGCTATGCCTCGCAGGGCACCGGCACCTCGGCTCACCTGGCGGGCGAGATGCTCGCCAACCTGGCCGGGATCAAGCTGGTGCATGTGCCGTACAAGGGCGCCGGCCCGGCCCTCACCGACCTGCTGGGCGGCCAGGTGGACATGATGTTCGCCACGGCCGCCGCGGCGTCCGGCTTCGTCGACAGCGGCAAGCTGCGCGCGCTGGGCGTGACCACGCCCGAGCCCTCGCCGGCCTTCAAGGGGGTGCCCGCCATCGCCGCCACCGTGCCGGGCTACCAGATGGAAAGCTGGTATGGCCTGTATGTGCCCGCCGGCACGCCGCCGGCGGTCATCGAGCGCCTGGGCGCCGCCGCCCGCAAGGCGGTGCGCACGCCCGAGTTCGCCCGCAAGATCGAACACGAAGGCCTGGTGGTCAGCGGCGGCACGCCCGCCGAACTGGCCACCTACGTCCAGGCCGAAGAGGCCCGCTGGACGCGCATCGTCAAAGAGAACGGCATCAAGCCGGACTGAACCCAACCCAGCCCAAGCCGCCCCGCCCTGGAACCCCGCCATGACCTACGACTTCATCACCCTCTCGGTCGACAACGCCATCGCCACCCTCACGCTCAACCGGCCCGACAAGCGCAACGCCATGAGCGACGACATGCGCCGAGAGTTCGCGCATGCGCTCGAACACGTGGGTGCCGACAAGTCCATCCGCGCCCTGGTGCTGACCGGTGCCGGCAAGGGCTTCTGCGCCGGCGGCGACATCGCCGGCATGCAGCGGCGCATGAATGCGCCCACCGGCGAGGTCGGCTTCAACGGCTGGCACCGCCAACAGCGCGTGCACCAGGTGCAGGCCCTGCTGCACACCTGCCCCAAGCCGGTGATCGCGGCCGTCAATGGCGCCGCTTCGGGCCTGGGCGCGGACACGGCGCTGGCCTGCGACTTCATCATCGCCAGCGAATGGGCCAGCTTCACCTGGTCGTACATCCACCGCGGGATCATCCCGGACGGCGGCGGCATGTACTTCCTACCGCGTCGCGTGGGCCTGCCCAAGGCCAAGGAGCTGATCTTCACCGGCCGCCAGGTCAAGGTGGACGAAGCACTCGCACTGGGCATCGTCGACCGCAAGACCTCGGCCGAGACGCTGCTGGCCGACGCCCAGGCCTGGGCCGCCGAGCTGTCCACCGCCTCGTCCACGGCGCTGGCGCTGACCAAGTCCATCCTCGACCAGAGCTTCGAGCTGTCGGCGCACGACGTGTTCGCGCAGGGCAGCCAGGCGCAGGGCATCTGCTACACGAGCAGCGAGCACCGCGCCTCGGTCGAGGCCTTCCTGGCCAAGACGGCCTCCAAGGAGTGAGGCCGTGAGCGACGCCATCGCCAGACTCCTGTCGCCGCGCAGCGTGGCCGTGATCGGCGCCTCCGCCGATCCGAAGAAGACCTCGGGCCGGCCCGTGGCCTACCTGCGCAAACATGGCTTTGCCGGGCGCATCCTTCCGGTCAACCCCAAGGTGGCGCAGATCGACGACCTGGTCTGCTACCCCGACATCGCCTCGCTGCCCGAGGTGCCCGAAGTGGCCGTGGTGCTGCTGGGGGCCGAGCGCGCCCACCTGGCCGTGAAGGAACTGGCCGAGCGCGGCTGCGCCGCCGCCATCGTGCTGGCCAGCGGCTACACCGAGACGGGCGAGGAGGGCGCGCGGCGCCAGCAGCAGCTGGTGGAGGCCGCGGGGTCCATGCGCATCCTGGGGCCCAACACCATCGGCCTGGTCAACCTCACCGACGGCATCGTGCTCTCGCCCTCGGGCGCGCTGGAGATGGACCACTTTCCGGTCGGCGGCATCGGCGTCGTGTCGCAGAGCGGTGGCATCCTGGGCTCGCTGCTGTCGCGCGCCGCGGCGCGGGGCATCGGTTTGTCGAAGCTCATCGCCACCAGCAACGAGGTGGACCTGGAGCTGGCGGACTTCATCGAGCACCTGGCCGACGACCCGACCACGCGGGTCATCGCGCTCTATGTGGAGGCGGTGCGCAACCCGGCGCGCTTCCGCGCCGCCTGCCTGAAGGCGGCGCGCGCGGGCAAGCCGGTGGTGGCCTTCAAGATCGGCCGCTCCGAGGCCGGCGCGCGGGCTGCCGTCTCGCACACCGGCGCCATGGCCGGGGCCGACCGCATGTACGACGCGCTCTTCCGCCAGGTGGGCGTGATCCGCGCGCAGAGCTTCTCGGACCTGCTGGACATTCCGGCGGCGCTGGCCACCGGCCGGCGGCTGCGCGGCCGGCGCGTGGCCGTCCTCACCTCCACCGGGGGCGCGGGCACGCTGGTGTCGGACGACCTGGGCGTGGCGGGCTTCGAGACGCCTGCGCCCGACGCGCCCACCGCCGAGGCGCTGCGCGCCCTGCAGACCGGCAGCGAGGCCGTGCTGGACCGCAATCCCATCGACGTGACGCTGGCCGGCCTGCGGCCCGACCTGCTGCGCGGCGCCATCCGCGCGCTGCTGGCCAGCCCGAGCTACGACGCGCTGGTGATCATCGTCGGCAGCTCCAGCCTGGCCATGCCCGAGCTGCTGGCCGGCGCGATCCAGGACTGCCTGCCCGATTCCGACAAGCCGGTGATGGCCTATGTGAGCCCGCATGCGCCGGAGATCGGCGCGCTGCTGACGAGCCGCGGCGTGCCGGCCTTTGCGGCGGCCGAAAGCTGCACGGCCGCGCTGGCCGGCATGCTGCATGTCGCGGGCTTCGAGGCCCCGGCCGAGGAGACCGCCGCGCTGCCGGCCGTCGACACGGGCGAACTGCCCCATGGCTCGCTGGACGAGGCCGAGGCCAAGGCCGTCTTCGCCCGCTTCGGCGTGCCCTGCGCGGCCGAGCGCGTGGTGCGCAACGCCGCCGAGGCCGAGGCCGCCGCGCATGAACTGGGCTGGCGCGTGGTGCTCAAGATCCTCTCCTCGCAGATCACGCACAAGAGCGACGTCGGCGGCGTCGCAGTCGGCCTGGACGCGCAGACCATCGGCCCGCGCCTGGCGCAGATGGCCGCGGACGTCGAGGCCCGCGCGGGCGTACTGCCGCAGCGCTTCCTGGTGCAGCAGATGGTCGCTGGCGGCACCGAGCTGATCCTGGGCCTGCACCGCGACGCGCTGGGCACGGCCGTGCTGCTGGGCATGGGCGGCGTCACGGCCGAGCTGTTCCAGGACACGACGCTGCGCCTGCTGCCCGAGCAGGACGGCCGGCTCCTGCCGCTGGGCCGCGCCGACGCGCTGGCCATGGCCCGGTCGCTCAAGACCTGGCCGCTGCTGGACGGCTTCCGCGGCCGACCCAAGGCCGACGTGGCGGCCCTGGTGGATGCCATCGTGGCCTTCTCCGCGATGGCCGCACAGCTGGGCGATCGCATCGTCGAGGCCGAGATCAACCCGGTCTTCGTGCTGCCCGAGGGCCAGGGCGTGCGCGCGGCCGACGGCGTGCTGGTGCTGGTCTGAATGGACTGAAACGCCTCGTCAGACGCGCCGCCGTGCGCCCCTCTCCCCTCGCGGGAGAGGGGTTGGGGGAGAGGGGGGATGCACCACGCCACTGCCCATTGCGACCGTCGTCGCCCCCTCTCCCCCGCCCTCTCCCGCGAGGGGAGAGGGAGCAAGGCCCGTCGACCGGGTCAAGCCGTTCGCAGCACACTCAGCCCATGACGCCCGATCCTTCGCCGCCCCCCACCGACTTCGTCCCACTCGCACCGCGTGCCAGCCGGCTCGACGCCCTGGCGCAGCAGCTGGACACCGGCCCCAGCGGTAGCCGCGTGCGTTGGCGCGGTTGGGGAACCCACCACACGGGGCGTGCCCCGCTGGTGCTGCTGCATGGCGGCCATGGCAACTGGATGCACTGGGTGCGCAACATCGAGGCGCTGGCCCAGGACCGCGCCGTGTGGGTGCCCGACATGCCGGGCTACGGCGATTCCGATGCCGTCGACGAGGGCGGTTTCGACACGCTGCTCGACCGGCTGATGGCCGGCATCGCGCAACTGCCGGGCGCGCGGGGCCGCGGCATCGACCTGGCTGGCTTTTCCTTTGGCGGGCTGGTCGCGGCACATCTGGCCGCGCGGGCGGCTGCGGCATTGGACGAGACGGTCGCGCGCGTCCATCACCTGCTGCTGCTCGGCCCCGCCGGCCATGGCGGCGCCCGCCGTCCGCGCGGCCCCTTGCATGACTGGCATGCCGCCGCCCAGGCGCAGGACCACGCGGCGCTTGCGGCCATCATGCGCCACAACCTGCTCATGCACATGCTGCACGACGAGGCCACCATCGACGACGAGGCGCTGGCCGTGCACACCTGGGCCTGCCAGGCCACGCGCTTTCGCAGCAAACGGCTGTCGCGGGCGGGTGGCCTGCAGTCGTTGCTGGCGGCCCATGCCGGCCCCGTGGCGGCGGTCTGGGGTGCCCACGACGTGACGGCCGACCCGGCCGAGGCCGCGGCGCTCGTCGGCTGCCCGGCGCAGGTCATTCCCGGTGCCGGGCACTGGGTGCAGTACGAGGCCGCGGCGCAGGTCGATGCCTGGCTGCGCGATGCGCTCGCAGGCGACTGAGTTGAACTACCCGGCGGATGCGGATGCGGATGCGGATGCGGACGCGCCGCCAGCGGCACGGTCCAGGTCCACCGACAGCACGTCGGCCGCCAGATGCTCCAGCTGCTTCATCGTCCAGTCCATCACCTGCCGTTCGCTGATCGTGCGCTCGGAAAGCCACGCCAGCACCAGCTGGTCGTGAAAGCCGATCCAGGCGCGCAGGCAGACCCGCATCGCGGGCGTGGGCGCCTCCAGCCCCAAGGCCTCGCAGACCCGGTCGATGGCCTCCTGCCGGGAGGCCTCCCAGATCGCGGCCACCTTGGCGTGCGTGGCGACGTTGTGCGAGCGGGCCCGGAAGAGGGCGTCTCCCTCGCGCTGCTTGACCGAGCGCAGATGCGCGCGAAGGAAGGCCGCCACCTGCTCGCGTGCGGTCCTGCCGCGGAATGACGCGAGCTGCACCTCGTTCATGCGCTGCGCCGCCATGCGGCTGACCTCGGCGTAGAGGTCCTCCATCGCCCCGAAGTGATGGAAGAGCAGGCCGTGCGCCACGCCGGCCTCGCGCACGATCTCGGCGGCCGACACGTCGAGGAAACCGCGACTCGCGAAGAGTCGCTCGGCCGCTTCCAGGATGCGTTGCTTGCCCGTGGGTGCCTTCTCGGCGGGGGCCTCCTTCTTGCGGCGTTGGGGCCGGCTGGCGGTATCGGTCATGCGTTCCATGATAGGTCGGGGTCGGCGCCGCGGCCTTCGCGGCTTCAGGGAAAACGAGCAATGGCGGCGACGTTCACGCGATTAAGCTGACTGACAGTCAATCAGCAATCGAGCGAATTCGCCATGTCGAGCATCAAGCTTTCCGCGGACGACCAAGTCCTGCGCCCCGACGTCCTCATCGTGGGCGGCGGGCCTTGCGGGCTCGCCGCCGCCATCGCCCTGGGGCGCTGCGGCGTGCAAACGCTGCTGGTCGAGCGCCATGCCTCCACCAGCTTTCATCCCCGGGGCCACGTGGTGAGCGCCCGGACGATGGAGATCCTGCGGACCTGGGGCCTGGACGACGCCGTGCGCGCGCGCGGCATTCCGCAGGACCGCAATCGGGGCGTGGTCTTCGTGCGCTCGGTCGCGGGCGAGACCATCGGCGAAATCGACACCTATGCGGACCGCCAGCGCAATCGCCTGGCGGAAACGCATGGGCCCAGCGCCAAGACCTCGTGTCCGCAGGACGTGCTGGAGCCCGTGCTGCGGCGCGCGGCGGAGTCGCAGACGAGCGTCGATGTGCGCTTCGGCACGCAGGTCCAGGACCTGACGCAGGACGACGACGGCGTGAGCGCGCGGATCGTGGACGCCGACGGTGCCGCGCGCGCCGTCCGGGCGCGCTATGCGATCGCCGCCGACGGCGCGCGCGGCAACCTGCGCGAGCCATTGGGCATTCCGCTCGACGGCGCCGAAGCGCTGGGCCAGCAGATCGGCGTCTATTTCGAGGCCGACCTGTGGCCCTGGGTCGCGAAGCGTCCGCATCTTCTCTGGTGGATCTACAACGCCGAGACCGTGGGCGTGCTGATCGCGCTGGATGGCCGCCACCGCTGGACCTACAACTTCGGCTACGACGCGGCCCGCGACGCGCCGGAGCGTTTCACACCGGAGCGCTGCGCCGCCATCGTGCGCGCGGCCATTGGCGTGCCGGACCTGCCGCTGCAGGTGCGCGACGTGCGCGCCTGGCGCATGCAGGCGCGCATCGCCCGGCGGCTGCGCAGCGGCCGGGTGTTCCTGGCCGGCGACGCGGCGCATCCGCTGCCGCCCACTGGCGGTCAGGGCATGAACACGGCCGTGGGCGACGTCCACAACCTGTGCTGGAAGCTGGCGCTCGTGCTGCGCGGCCAGGCCGAGGCGTCGATCCTGGATTCCTACGAAGCCGAGCGCCTGCCGGTGATCCGCTTCAACGTCGAACAGAGCGTGCGCAACGCGCGGCGGATGGAGAGCGCCGGGCTGGGCGGGATCATGAAGACCCACGAGGACTTCCGCGAAGAGGACATCGCCCGCATGCGCGAGGCCATCCCCGGCCAGCGCGCGCACTTCGACTACCACGGCCAGACCTTCGGCTATGCCTACCGCTCCGACCTCGTCCTGGGCACCGACGAGACGTTGAGCGACCTTGAGGTCGACACCTATGTGGCCTCGGCCGCGCCGGGCCGGCGCGCGCCGCATTGCTGGCTCCGCCGCGCCGAAGGGGGCGCCACCGTCTCGACCGTCGAGTTGTTCAAGGACCGGTGCTTCACGCTGCTGGCCGGTCGCGAGGGGCAGGCCTGGACCGCGGCGTTCCTGAAGGCTTCAGTGCCGGCGGGCCTGGTCGCCCAGGCTTTCGTGGTCGGGCCGCAGGGCGACCTGATCGACCACGGCGGCGCGTTCCACGACCTCTACGGCATCGGTGCCGACGGGGCAGTCCTGGTGCGCCCGGACGGCCATGTCGCGTGGCGCAGCGAGGGCGCGCGCGACGACGCAGAGAAGACCATGCGGCAGGCCATCGCCGCGCTCACCGGCCGGCCAGCAGGCGTGCGGGCCGAGCCGATCCAACCGCTTCAGGAAGCCCAGGCATGAACACCACGACCCAGACCGCCACCACCACTGCCGACGGGCCCGTCGTCCGGCCCCGGCGTCTCGCCCACGTCGCCCTGCGCACGAACCGCCTCGACGATCTCGTGGCCTGGTACTGCACGGTGCTGGGCGCCCATGTGGCCCATGCCTCGTCCAAGGTCGCCTTCCTGACTTACGACGACGAGCACCACCGCCTCGCGCTGATCGCGCTGGAGGACTACCAGCCACGCGACGACGCCTTCCGCGTGGGCCACTACCACACGGCCTTCGCCTATGACTCGCTGGCCGAGCTGCTGGGCACCTACCAGCGCCTGCGCGCGCTGGACATCCTGCCCTACCGCGCGATCAACCACGGGCCCACCGTGTCCTTCTACTACGCCGATCCGGAAGGCAACCAGATCGAGCTGCAGGTCGACAGCTTTCCCGATGCCGAGGCCACCAACGCCTGGATGCGCAGCGAAGTCTTTCGCCGAAACCCCATTGGCATCGACTTCGACCCCGACGACATGGTGTGCCGGCTGGCTGCCGGCGTGCCGGAGGCCGAACTGCTGCGTCGCCCCGATTCGCTCGATTGACACCCCTTACAGAAGAAGGAGACACGCATGATCAACCCACTCGTCCGGCGCCTCGCGATCGGTGCCCTCCTGGCCGCGGCCTCGCTGGCCGCATCGGCCCAGGCCACGAAAGCCAGGCTGGTGCTGCCCGCGCTGTCCGTCCTGTTCGCGCCGGTGTACATCGCCGAGGACGCGGGCTACTTCAAGGAGGCCGGCCTCGACGTGGACGTCAGCCAGCTGGCCGGCCCGGCCGCGCTCAACGCCCTCATCGGCGGCAGCGCCGACTTCACCACCATCGCCGGCCTGCTGCAGTTGCGCGCGGCGCAGCGGGGCCAGAAGACGCTGGCCATCGCCGGGTTGCAGGAGAACGCGACGACCGAGGTGGTCCTGTCCGCCGAGGCGGCCCAGCGGCTGTCCGCGGCCCGCTCGCCGGTGGAGCGGGCCCGCGCGCTCAAAGGGCTCACGCTGGCCGTGGATGCCGCCAACGGGCTGCCGCACGCCTTCCTGCGCTATGTGGCGCGCCAGGCCGGCATCGATGCGGACCGAGACATCCGCCTGGTCTTCATCGCGCCGCCGGGCATGGATGCGGCGCTGCAGAAGAAGGAGGTGGACGGCTTCGTCTTTTCGAGTCCCTTCACCCTCGAAGCCGTGCGCCGCGGCGCGCAACTGTGGATCAGCGGCCCGCGCGGCGACTTTGCGGACCTGAACCCGACGACCTACAACGTGCTGGTCGCGCGCGACGGCCACTGCACCAGCGCCGCGGACACGTGCAGGAAGATGGTCGCCGCGCTGGACCGCAGCCTGGCGCTGATCGGCACCGAGCCGCAGAAGGCCCTGGCCCTGCTCGGCAGACGTTTCGACAAGATGGATCCCGAGCTGCTGAAGCAGGCCTTCGAGAGCTTCCAGCGCAATACGCCGGCGCGCGCCATGCCCATGGGCAAGGCCTTTGCCCACACGGTGGAGACCATGTTCGGGCCGCAGGACGACAAGGCGGCGCTGTCCGCGCTCGCCCGGACGATCTATACCGATGACTTCGTGGGCGGTACCCGTTGAGCCAGCGCATGCATTCCGCCACGCATCGTCCGTGGCTCGACCGGCTGGTGCTGGGCGTGGTGGTGCTGGCAGCCTGGGAGGCGGTGTCCCGTCTGCTGGGCGCCTACTGGATCAGTTCGCCGCTGCTGGTCGTGAGCCGGCTCGTGGCGATGGCCGCGAGCGGCGACCTCTGGTTCCATGGTCGCTTCACGCTGGGCGAGGCGCTGGGCGGCTTCCTGCTGGGTGCCCTGCCGGGTTGCGCACTGGCCATGGCGCTGCGCCGCCATCCATGGACGCGTGAGGCGGTCCTCGCCCTCGCGGGCATCGGCTACGCCATACCCAAGACGGCGATGGTGCCGCTGTTCATCCTGTGGATGGGCGTGGGGCCAGGGGCCAAGGTGGCCCTGGTGGCCACGGCCATCTTCTTCATCGTGTTCTACAGCACCCTGGACGGCGTGCGGGCCGTCGACACCCGCCTTCTGGCCACGGTCCGCGTCTTCGGCGCGAGCGAATGGCAGCTGCTGCGGCATGTGGTGTGGCCGGCGGTCGTGCCCTACCTGTTCGGCGGGCTGCGCGTGGCCGTGCCCTATGCCATCGCCGGGGCCATCGTCGGCGAGATCATCTCGTCGAACCGCGGCATCGGCTACCTGGTGCAGTACGGCGCCTCGGACTTCGACACCACGCTGGTGTTCGTCGCCCTGGTCACCGTGATGGGCATCGTGCTCGGCCTGGGCGCGGTGCTGTCGATGCTCAACCGGCGGCGGCTGCGCTGGCAGGCCCCGCAGGCGCGTGCGGCGCGCTCCATCGGAGCCTGAGGCATGAGACCCGAGACACCCGCGGTGGCCCAGTCCGCCGCACTGCTGCAACTGTCGCAACTCGGCGTCTGCTACGACGGTGGCAAGGCCCAGGGGCCGCGCTGGATCCTGCGCGACGTGGACCTGACGGTGCACGAGGGCGAATTCGTGACCATCATGGGCTCCTCGGGTGCCGGCAAGTCGACGCTGCTGAACGTGGTGGCCCAGACGCTTGCGCCGTCGGCCGGCCGCATCCTGTTCCGGGGCCGACCGGTGGGTGGCGAGGGCATGCCGGCCCAGCCCGGCAGCGGCCGGCAGATCGGCTATGTGACGCAGGACGACAACCTGCTGCCCTGGCGCTCGGTGTGGGACAACGTGATGTTCCCGCTGACGCTCGCCGGCAAGCCGTCGGCGGCGGACGTGGAGCGCGTGCGACATCTGGTGGAGCAGGTGGGCCTGGCGCGGTGGGCCGGGCACTACCCGCACCAGCTCTCCGGCGGCATGCGCAAGCGCGCCTCGCTGGCGCGCACCCTGGCCTACAACCCGCCGGTCGTGCTCATGGACGAGCCCTTCGGGGCCCTCGACGCCGAGACCCGCGCGCAGCTGCAGGCGGAGCTGCTGGCGCTGTGGGCGGTGGAGCGCAAGACCATCCTCTTCGTCACGCACGACATCAACGAGGCCATCGCGCTGGGCGACCGGGTGGTGCTGCTGTCCGGCTCGCCGGGCCGCGTGGTGCTCGAGCGGCGCATCGACATCGCCCGCCCGCGCGATCCGGAATCGATCTTCAAGGCCCCCAGCTTCGGCGCGCACTACGACGCCATCCGCGGCTGTCTGCGCCACGGGGCCGCGCCATGAACGGGCGCACGCAGCTGGCCGCGCGTCTGCTGGGGCTCGCCGGCTTCGCGTTGGTCTGGGAGCTGGCCAGCCGCTCGCTGGGCGCCTACTGGGTGCCCGGCATCGGGCAGGTGGTGGGCCGCATCGCCCAGGATTGGCAGGCCGGGCGACTGCTGGCCGCCGTGGCATCGACGTCGGCGCTGCTGGCGGCAGGCACGGTGCTGGGCGCACTGGCGGGCGCCGGCCTGGCCGTGCTGCTGCGCCTGTCGGCCCGTGCCGACGCCATGACGCAGCCCTTCGTCACCGCGCTGATGAGCATCCCGAAGCTCGGGCTGGTGCCGCTGCTGGTGCTGTGGTTCGGCACCGGTTGGTTGCCGAAGGTGCTGCTGGTGGCGCTGACGGTGCTGTTCATCGTGTTTTCGCTGACCCATGCCGGCCTCTCGGCGGTCGATGGGCGCCTGCTGATGGCCGCGCGCGTCTTCGGCGCGACGCCGGCCCAGCTCACGTGCCATATCGTGGTGCCGAGCGTGCTGCCCTTCATCTTCACCGGCCTGCAGGTGGCCCTGCCCTGGGCGGTGAGTGCCGCGCTGGTCGGCGAGTACCTGGCCGCCAAGACCGGCATCGGGCACGGCATCGAGCAGGCCCGCCAGCTCGGAGACGCCATCGGCGTGTACCAGGGCATCGTGCTGGCCACCGCGCTGGTGCTGGCGGCCGGCGGGCTGCTGCGCGCGCTGCGCCGGCTGGCGCCCGACATTCATCCATAGCGCAGGACAAGGACCATGAAGCCATGAAGATCTACAAGTTCCTCCACGAAGGCCGTGCACGCTTCGGCGTGCTCGAAGACGGGGGCACCGTGCGCGCCATGCGCGGCTCGCCTTTCGACGGCGACCTGGCCCTCGGCGACGAGCGCTGGCGCCTGGACGCCCTGCAACTGCTGGCGCCCACCGTGGAGCGCCCGCGCATCTTCGGCGTCGGCTTCAACTACCGCTCGCACATCCTCGAGACGGGGCGGCCACTGCCGGACATCCCGCCGCTGTTCATGAAGCCGGACACGAGCCTGCTCGCACCTGGCGGGGCCATCGTCTATCCGCGCGGCAGCACCATCGTCCACTACGAGGCCGAACTCGTGGCGGTGATCGGCCGACGCGCCCGGCATGTGCGGCAGGAGGACGCGCTCGCACATGTGCTGGGCTACACCTGCGGCAACGACGTGAGCGAGCGCACCATCCAGCGGCAGGAAATGGCCATGGGCCTCATGACGCTCGGCAAGGCCTTCGACAGCTTTGCGCCGATCGGTCCGTGCATCGAGACGGCCCTGGACCCGGGCGCCTTGCGATTGCGCGGCAGGCTCAACGGCACCCAGGTGCAGGAGGGCGAGACGGCCGACCTGCTCTTCGGCGTCGATGCGCTGGTGGCCTATCTGAGCCGTGCCATCACCCTGCTGCCCGGCGACCTCATCATGACCGGGACGCCGGCCGGCGTCGGGCCCCTGCGTCCCGGCGACAGGGTCGAGGTCGAGATCGAGGGCATCGGCACGCTCGTCAATGACGTGGTGGAGGAGCGGGCATGACCGTCGCCGATTCGCTCGAAGACCTGCGGGCGCGGGTCCTTGCCGCGGACGAGGCGCGCTACCAGGCGCTGTACGCGCAGGACAGGGCGGCACTGGAGCGCCTGCTCGCACAGGACTATCTCCACACCCACGCGAACGGCAAGACCGAGGACCGCGCCGCCTTCCTGGCGACGATCCTCGCGGGCCGCTTCCGCTTCGTGGACGCGGTCCGCACGGAGCAGCAGGTCCGGCTGGCCGGCGGCGCCGTCGTGCTGAGCGGCAAGACCACCACCACCCTCGATGTCGGCGGCGCCACCAAGGTCATGCGCAATGCCTTCGTGACCGTCTGGGTCGAGGCAGCCGGCGGACCGCTGCAGATGCTGCATTGGCAGGCGACGGCCTTGCCCGACGCCTGACAAGGTGTGAAGGAGATCCCATGATCGAGATGACTCGCGGCCGCGTCGTGCCCCTCCTGACGGCCTTCCTGGCTGGCCTGCTGCTGCCCGTCGCCGCGGTGGCGCAGACCGCCTTTCCGGCGCGGCAGATCCACCTGGTGCTCCCGGCCGGTGCCGGCACCGGCGTCGACATCATCGGGCGCATCGGTGCCCAGCGTCTGTCGGACGTGCTGGGCCAGCCGGTGGTGGTGGAGAACGTCGTGGGGGCCAGCGGCGTCATCGGCGTGCAGCGCGTGACGCGGGCCCGGCCCGATGGGCACACGCTGCTGTTCACCTTCAATCAGACGATGACGATGAACCCGCATGTCGTCGCCAACCTGCCTTACGACCCGCAGAAGGACCTGGTGCCGGTGTCGCGCTTCGCGGCCTCGCCCTTCGTCTGGATGGTCAACACGCAGGTGCCCGTCCACTCCCTGGCAGAACTCATCGACGACGCCAAGGCGCGGCCGGGCAAGCTCGCGATGGGGGTCACGGGCTATGCGTCGGCCGCCTACCTGGGCGCGCAACTGCTCGCCGTGCAGACCGGCGCCGAATTGCTCCCGGTCAACTACGCCGGCAATTTCAGCGCGGACCTTCTGTCGAATGTGGTGCAGCTGTCCATGAGCCCGGCCGCCCAGGTGCCCTCGCTGCTGGCCAGCGGCAAGGTGCGGGCGCTGGCGCAGACCGGTGCCCGGCGCGCCGCCGCCATGCCCGACCTGCCGACGGTCAGCGAGACCGTGCCCGGCTACGTGATCGACGCGTGGTACGGCGTCTGGGCGCCGGCCGGCACGCCTGCGGACGTGGTCGCCACGCTCAGTGAGGCATGGCAGAAGGTCGCGGCGATGCCCGAGGTGCGCAGGCAGCTTGCCGCCGTGTCTGCCGTGCCTGTGGGCAGCAGCGCGGACGCCCTGCGGACGGTTGTGGACGACGAGCTGAAGCTCTGGGGCCAGGTGGTCAAGGCGAGGCGCATCGCGCCTTCCCAGTAGCGGCAGGGACAGCGCAGCGCGCTGGGTGGTCGAGGAAAGCCGAGCCGCTCGCGCCGGCGTTCGCGCAAGGCACGGCAGCCCTTCGGCCCCACCGTTGCACGGGTGCGGCGACGCCGTGACGCAGGCGCTGCGGCAGGGCAGTGCCCTGCCCCCGGGCCTGACCAGCCGTGGGTTGACCCGCTCATGCACACCCCACGGCTGGCATCATGCGGGCATGCGCAGGCCTGCCCTCGTGGCACGGCCTTTGCACACGTTTCCGTTCCCCTGGAGTTTTTCGAATGAGCAACCCCCGTCAACCCGCCCATCCCATCGATCCCCTGTTCACCGAGCGCTGGTCGCCCCGCGCCTTCACCGAGGAGGCCATCGCCGAGCCGGCCCTCATGAGCCTGCTCGAAGCCGCGCGCTGGGCGCCCTCGGCCTACAACGTGCAGCCCTGGCGCTTCATCTACGCCCGCCGCGACACGGCCGCCTGGCAGCCCATCTTCGACAGCCTGGTCGAGTTCAACCAGATGTGGACGAAGCGCGCCGCCGCGCTGGTGGTGATCGCCTCGGCCCGCGAAGCCGTGTTCCCGGGCAAGACCGAGCCGGTGCCCAACGCCTCGCATGCCTTCGACGCTGGCGCCGCCTGGGCCAGCCTGGCCTTCCAGGCGCAGTTGTCGGGCTGGTCGGCCCATGCCATGGCCGGCTTCGACGCCGGCAAGCTGCGCACGGCCATCGGCCTGCCCGAGATGTACGCCATCGACACCGTCGTGGCCGTGGGCCGGAAGGGCGATCCGGCCGTGCTGCCCGAAGGCGTCCGCGCCCGCGAAGTGCCGAGCGACCGCCGCCCGCTGGCCGAGTCCGCCTTCGAGGGCAAGTTCGGCGCGCAGGGCTGAGCCGCCGCCGCAACGCGGCTCGGCGGCTCAGGCCGCCCCGGCCGAGGGGCTGCGGATCTCCACGCCCATCTGCGTCTCCACCCAGCGCACCAGCTCGGAGACGCTCGCGCCGGGGCCGCGCGAGCGGTCGGCGGCCTGCCACAGCGCCAGGCCGGCGGCACTGAGCGGCGCGGGCATGTCCTGCGACTTGGCGAGGTCCAGCGCGATGCCCATGTCCTTGAGCATCAGTTCGAGCTTGAACGGGTCGTCGAAGCGCCGGCTGAGCACCCGCTGGTCGATGTGAGTGCGGGTGATCCACGAGCCGCCGGTCGATTCGTTCAGCACCTGGGTCATCACGGCCGGGTCCAGCCCGGCCCGCGTGCCGAGCGCCAGGCCTTCGGCCGTGGCGGTGAGCGTCAGCGCCGTCACCACGTTGTTCAGGCACTTCATGGTGTGGCCGGCGCCCAGGCCGCCCAGGTGGAAGACCGCGCGGCCCATCGCGTCCAGCAGGGGCCGCACGCGCGCCACGTCCGCGGCGGTGCCGCCCACCATGAAGACCAGCTCTGCAGCCTGGGCGCCCCAGGCCGCACCCGAGACGGGCGCGTCCACCATGCCGATGCCGCGGGCCGCCAGGCCTTCGGCCGTCTCGCGCGTGAGCCAGGGCTCGGCCGAGGAGGTGTCCAGCAGCAGGCCGCCCGCCTGCCAGCCGGCCAGCAGGCCGGTCTCCGGCGCGAAGACCACGTCGCGCACGACGCGGCCGTTGGGCAGCATGGTGATGACGATGTCGCTGTGGCGGGCCACCTCGCAGGCCGTCGCGCAGGGGCGGATGCCCGGCTGAGCCTCGGCCAGGGCGGCCGCGACGCCGGGCTGCGCATCGTGCGCCGCCACGGCGTGGCCGGCACGGGCCAGGTGGCCGGCCATGGGGCCGCCCATCACGCCTAGGCCGATGAAGCCGACGCGCAGGGCGGCGGGCGGGGAAGCCAGGGCGTGCATGTCGGCAGTCCCGTTCAATCCAGCTGCACGCCGGACGTGCGGATGACCTGGCCCCAGTACGCGCTCTGGGCGCGCGCCATGTCGTAGAACTCCTTGGGCGTGCCCGGCAGGGCCTCGAAGCCGAACTCGCCGAACACCTGCTGCACGCGCGGCGCCTGCAGCGCCTTGCGCAGCTCGGCGTTGAGCTTCTCGACCACCGGCGCCGGCATGCCCGCCGGCCCGATGAGGCCGTGGAAGGCGAAGGCGTTGACCTCTGGGTAGCCCAGCTCGTTGAAGGTGGGCACGTCGGGCAGGGCCTTGGCGCGCTGGGGCAGCGCGATGGCCAGGGCGCGCAGCTTGCCGCTCTTGAGGTAGGGCAGGGCGGTGCCCAGGTCCAGCATCATCATCGGCACCTGGCCGCCCATCATGTCCTGCAGCGCGGGCGCGGCGCCCTTGTAGGCCACGTGCGTGATGGTGAGGCCGGCCTTCTGCTTGAGCAGCTCCATGGCCATGTGGTGCGGCGTGCCGATGCCGGGCGAGCCGTAGCTGGCCTTGTCGCCGCTGGCCTTCACATAGGCGACGAACTGCTGCAGGTTCTGCGCCTGGAAGTCGCTGCGCACCACCAGCGCGATCGGAATGCGGCCGATGGCGCCGATGTAGGTGAAGTCGGAGGCCGGCTTGTAGGGCAGCTTGGCGAACATGTGCTCGTTGAAGAGCAGGGCAGCGTTCTCCGCCTGCATGACGGTGTAGCCGTCGGGCTTGGCCTGCATCAGCAGGCCGGCCGCGATGTTGGTGGAGGCGCCGGGCCGGTTGTCGATCAGCACCGGCTGGCCGATGGAGGGCTGCATGGCGTCGGCCAGCTGGCGCGCGATGCTGTCGGTGCCGCCGCCGGCGGCATAGGGCACCAGCCACTTGATGGGCTGGCTGGGATAGGCGCCCTGGGCCAGCGCGGCACCGGCAGTGGCGGCGGCCAGGGCCAGGGCGGCGCCCAGGCGGTGGAAGAAGCGGGTCATGGGGTTGTCTCCTGTGTTGTGATCGATGCGAAGTAAGGCGCTCAGCCGTGCAGCACCTGCCAGAGCGCGCGGTCGCGCTCGGCGGTCCACACGACCGGGTGCTCGGTGCCGGTGAGCTCGTCGTAGGCGCGCGAGACGTCGAAGGGCAGCACATGGCGGAACACCGGCCAGTCGCCGAAGCGCGGCACCATGGCCGCCTCGGCGCGCGCAAAGCAGCCCTTGAGCGATTCGCCGGCGTCGATGCCGGCCTGCACGGCGTCCAGCAGCGTGGCCAGGAAGTCCTGCGTCAGGCGGATGGCCTTCGTGCAGGCGGCCTCGCCCTGCAGCACGGCGCCGCGGCCGGGCACCAGGGTGCGCGGGCGCAGGGCGGCCACGGCGTCGAGCGTGGCGGCCCAGTCGCGGATGTAGGCATCGCCGGCATAGACGCCGCAGCGGTTTTCCACGACATCGCCCGAGAAGCACACGCCGGCCTCCGGCAGCCAGGCCACGGTGTCGCCGCTGGAATGGCCGCGGCCCAGCGCCAGCAACTGCAGCTCGCGGCCGCCGCCCAGCCACAGGCTCATGCGGCTGTCGAAGCTGATGGTCGGCTGGGTCAGGCCCGGGATCTCTTCCACGCCTTCGAACAGGCGCGGAAAGCGGCCCACCTCGGAATCGAAGTCGGCCTGGCCGCGGGTGCGGATCCAGTCCAGCGTACCCTGGCTGGCGATGATGGCCTGCACCTCGTCGAAGGCGCTGGCACCCATCACGCGCACGGCGTGGTAGTGCGTGAGCACGATGGTGCGCACCGGCTTGTCGGTGACGCTGCGGATGGCCGCCAGGAAGTCGCGCGCCATGCGCGGCGTGGGCCGGGTGTCGATCAGCACGACCTGGTCCTCGGCGACGACGAAGCCGCAGTTGGGATCGAAGTCGCTGATGTAGCCATAGACGTCGGGCGCCAGCAGGGTCAGGCGCGGCTTCTGCTCGCGGGTGTCGGAGGCCGAGGCGAAGGAGACGGTGGCGGGCGCGGTGGTGGCGGTCATGGGGCAGGGGTGTCGGTGTCGAGGGCGGCGGCGCGGATGCAGTCCAGCAGCACCTGCTGGTCGCCGCACTGGTTGGCCAGCAGCAGCACGAGGCGGGCATTGAGGTCGGCGCTCTGCGCTTCGCTGAGGCCCTCATGGGCCTGCAGCAGGGCGGCATAGAAGCCGTCGGGATCGGGGATGTGGGGCTCGGTGATCATGGGGCGGGCGTGGAAGGGACAGCGGGCGCCAGGGCGGTGTCGAGTGCCTGACGCAGGCCGTCGGCCGTGGCGGCGGGCAGCAAGGCGGCGCGGTAGGCGTCGGGGCGCACCAGCAGCAGGCTGCCGGGCTGTTGCAGGCCCAGGTGCGCGAGTTCGGCCGCACCCGCCGCATGGCCGGGCAGGCCGCAGGCGGCATCGGCACGCGGGCCCACCGCCACCAGCCGGACCGGCCGCCCGGCGACGGCGCCCAGGGCCGCATCCACCAGCGCCGGCTCGGGCGCATGCCACAGGCCCAGCCAGTGCGTGCCGGGCCGCAGCAGCGCCGCGAGCGAGGTGGACTGGCCTTGCGCATCGGCCAGGGGCACGTTCTGCACCGTCCGACTGCCGCCGGGCTGCCAGGGCGAGGGCGGGTAGTCGTTGGCGACCGACATGCGGCCGGTGTTGACCAGACTGCGCGCGAAGGGATGGCGCGCGGCGAGTGCGACCACGGCGCGGCGCAGCACATGTTCGGCGGGTGACCGCGGCGCCAGGAAGCGCGCCGAGCGGCTGGTCACCGCCAGGTTCTGCACGGCCGCGGGCCGGCGCTCGGCGTCGTAGCTGTCCAGCAGGGTGGCGGGTGCCTGGTCGCTCAGCACCAGGGCCAGCTTCCAGGCCAGGTTGGCGGCGTCCTGGATGCCGGTGTTGCCGCCACGCGCGCCGAAGGGGCTGACCACATGGGCCGCGTCACCGATGAAGAAGATGCGGCCGTGGCGGAAGCGCTCCAGCAGATGGTCGCGGTAGCCGTAGGGGCCGATCCAGACGAACTCGAAGTCCACGTCGGGCCCCAGTTGCTCGCGCAGGCGGGCGGCGGCCACCTCGGGCAGGCTGACCTCGGCGGGGTCGGCGTCCTCGGGCATCTGGTAGTCCATGCGCCAGACGCCGTCGGCCATCAGGTGCTGCCACACGCCGCGGCCTTCGTTGAAGGGCGCGTCCACCCAGGTCCAGCGCTCGACGGGCAGCGGCTTCTTGAAGCGCACGTCGCTGATGCACCAGCGGTCGGTGCTGCGCGAGGCATGGGCCGGCAGGGCCAGCTGGGTGCGGATCGGGCTGTTGGCGCCCGTGGCGTCGATCAGGTGATCGGCGTCGAGGGCGTAGCGGCCCGCGGGTGTCTCGATGTGCAGGCGCACGCCGCCCTCCAGCGGCTCGACCTGGTGCACGCGGTTCTTCCAGCGCAGGTCGGTGAGGCCCAGTTCGAGGATGCGGTCCACCAGGAACCACTCCACGTAGAACTGCTGCAGGTTGATGAAGGGCGGCTGCGCCGAGACGCTGTCGGTGCGCAGATTGAAGCTGTAGACCTCGGTGTCGCCCGAGAAGGTGCGGCCGAAGGACCAGGTGGCGCCCTTGGTCGCGATGCGCTCGTAGACGCCCAGCCGCGCGAAGATCTCCAGGCTCTTCTGCGCGTAGCAGATGCCGCGCGACGACGCGCCACGCACGCCGACGGTGTCGTCCTCGTCCAGCAGCACGCTGCGGATGCCGCGGCTGGCCAGGTCGCAGGCCAGCGTGAGGCCCGACAGACCAGCGCCGACGATCACGACCGGATGGCGGGCGGGGCTGCCTGCCGCGAGTTCGGGCGGTGGCACGAAGGGCCACTGCGGCAGTTCGTAGGGTGGGGCGAAGGTGAAGGCGTCCATGGTGGAAGGCGCTCCCTGTTTCAGAGGGCGTGGCAGAAGGCGGCGATGGCATCCGCCGCTTCGCGCACCAGGTGCGGCTGGCCGGCCAGGTAGTGGTTGCCGCCCACGATGTCGACGTTGCGGATGGCGCCGCCGCCCGCCGCCAGCCAGGCGTCGCGCGTGCTGGGAAAGGTGGACTGGTCGGCGGTGTAGGTCAGCAGCAGCTTGGGGCAGGTGGTGCGCGCCAGGTTGGTGGGGCCATCGGCCTGCGAGCGCGAGGACCATTGCGACAGGAAGGCCGTCAGCGAGGTGGTACGGCCCATCGCGTTGGCCGAGTAGTTGACCTGCCGCGCATCGCCCCACACGCTGCCGGGCGCGCGGTCGTTGGCGTCCAGGGAGAGGTCCACGCAGCGCGGATCGGCATGCGTGCGGTAGACGACGAAGGCCTGGTCCCGCGGCGCGCCGGGCGTGGCGCGCAGCTGTTCGAGGCGGGCCAGCACCCACTGCTCGATGCGCTGCAGCCGGGCCTGCTGGGCGCCCTTGAAGCGCGCCAGGAAGGCCGGGCTGTAGGGCCGCGCATGGCGGGGGTCGTGCATGTCGAGCGCCGGGTCCACGGAAAGCGGGTCGTGCTCGTCCGTGACCGAGGGATCGATCCAGTCGGCCAGCAGCCGGCTGCGGCCCAGGTGCGCCGCGCACAGGGCGATGCCGGCCACCGGCGGCAGGTCGGTGGGATGCAGGCCGCTCGGGTCGCCATCGGGCAGGTGGGTGGCCGTCAGCTGCTCGGCCTGCGCCTGGTAGAAGCTGGCCAGCGCCGCGCCGCCCGAATTGCCGATCAGCACCACCCGGTCGTACCCCTGCGATTGCAGGAACTGGACGCCCGCGCCCAGGTCCTGGATGGCCCGCTCCATCAGCAGCACGGTGTCGTTGCCCATGTAGCGCGAGTTGAGGCCCAGGCAGCACACGCCGCGCTCGGCCAGCGGGCCGATCAGGTAGTGGCCCATGAAGTTGCTGGTCGGATGCATGACGATGGCGGCCACCCGTGCGCCACCGGGCGGTGCCATCCAGGCGCCGTAGATGCGCGGCCGCAGCATCTGCAGGCCCGACTGGCTTTCCAGCGCGGTGCCGGGCCGCACGTCGATGACGGCAAGTTGCGGCTCAGCCATGGTGCGGGCGCACCTCGCGCAGGCGGGCCTTGCGCTGGGTCCAGTCGTCGAGCGCGGCGCGGGCCCGGCGGGCATGCGCGTCCATCTCGGCCTGCGGCACGGTGGGCGTGGTCAGCTCCACGCGGATGCCATTCGGATCGAAGAAGTAGATCGAGCCGATGATGTGGTGGTCGGTGATGCCCAGCACCGGCACGCCCGCGGCCTCGATGCGGGCCTTGGCCGCGCGCAGCTCTTCCACCGTGTCCACCCGCAGCGCGATGTGGTTGACCCAGGCGGGCGTGTTGGGCGAGGGGGCCGCCACGATGTCGTCGCCCAGGTCGAAGAAGGCGATGTACGAGCCGTCGCGCATCTGGAAGAAGATGTGCACGTAGGGGCAGTACTCGCCGGTGCTGGGGACATGTTCGTTCTCGATGACATGCACCAGCGGCAGGCCGAGCAGGTCTTCCCAGAAGCGGCGGGTTTCCTCGCCATCGCGGCAGCGCCAGGCGAAGTGGTGCAGGCCGCGGATGGGCACGGGGCCGTGCGGCGATGGGGTGGGCTCTGGCATGGTGTCTCCGTCTCGCGGCGCCGCCATGGGCCCGCGTTGCCGCGATTGGGCACGAGGCACTTCTATGATGCAATCGAAATAAATTCATCGATTGATGAAGGAAGACCATGAATCTCACCCTGCGCCAGCTGCGTGCCTTCGCCGCCGTGGCCGAGGCCGGCAGCTTCACGGCGGCGGCGCGGCAGCTGCACCTGACCCAGTCGGCCCTGAGCGTGCTGGTGCGTGAGCTCGAGCGCGAGATGGGCGTGCAGCTGCTGGACCGCCACACGCGCGCGGTCGAACTCTCCGAAGCGGGCCGCGAGTTCCTGCCCTCGGTGCACCGCCTGCTGGCCGAGCTGAGCACCGCGGTGGCGGGTGTCACCGACCTGCGCGACAAGAAGAAGGGCCTGCTGCGCCTGGCCGCGCCGCAGCTGATGGCCTGCACCTTCATTCCCCGCGCGGTGGCGGCCTACCGGCAGCGCCACCCGGAGGTGGAGGTGCGCGTCACCGACACGCTGCCCGAGCAGCTGCTCGCCGGCATGCGCGCGGGCGACGTGGAGGTGGCCGTGGGCCAGGACATGCCGGTGGACGAGGCCGTGCTGCGACGCCCGCTGCTGCGCGACCGCCACTGGCTGATCTGCCCGGCCGACCATGCGCTGGCCCGGCGCCGCAGCGTGCGCTGGCGCGAGCTGGGTCCGTGGACCTTCATCGCGCCGACGCGCGACTTCCGCCAGCGCATCGCGCCGGAAGTGGACGCCGAGGTGCGCGCCATGCTCAACGGGCCGCAGACGCAGGAGGTGTCGTACATGACCACCGCGCTCGGCATGGTGGCGAGCGGCCTGGGCCTCACGGTCTGTCCGACCTATTCGGCGCCGCTGGTGCGGGCCTGGGGCCTGGCGATGGTGCGGCTGGCCGAGCCGGACTTCCACCGCGAGGTGTGCGTCTACACGCCGGCCCGGCGCTCGCTGTCGCCGGCCGCGGCCAGCTTCGTGGACATGCTGCTGGCCAATCCCACGCTTGCCTGAGGAGGGCCGTCCATGCTGCTGAACCTGCGCGAACTCCAGGCCTTCAAGGCCATCGCCGAACTCGGCTCGTTGGGCCGGGCTGCCGAGGCTCTGTCGCTGACGCAGCCGGCCCTCACCCGCACGCTCAAGCGACTGGAACGGCAGCTGGGCGTGCCGCTCTTCGAGCGCCATCCGCACGGCATGGCGTTGACGAGCTACGGGCAGGCACTCGTGCCGCATGCGGGGCTGCTGCTCAGCGGCTCGGACGAGGCGCTGCGCGCGGTCAACGAGCTGCTGGGCCTGTCGCGCGGCACGGTGCGCATCGGCGCGGTCTCCAGCGCCGTGGAGCACCTGCTGCCGCCGGCCATCGAGCGGCTGCTCGCGGCCCATCCGCCATTGCAGGTGCAGATCGTGGAGGGGCTGTCCGACGAGCTGCTGCTGGCGCTGGCCCGGGGCGAGGTGGACCTGGCCTTGGGCTTTTCGGCGGCCGAGGACGAGGACGTGGTGCGGGTCTCGGAAAGCGGCTGGCAGGAGGGCTGCCATGTGGTCTGCGGGGCGGGGCATCCGCTGCTGGCACGCTCGCCCGTGGGCCTGGCCGACCTGGCGGGCGAGCGCTGGGTGCTGCCGCCCCGGCGCATGGGTCCGCGCGAGGAATGGCAGCAGCTCTTCTGGGACCACGGCCTGCCCGCGCCGGCGGTGGCGGTGGAGGCGCGCTCAATCAACGCCATCCGCGCGCTGGTGGCGACCCGCGGCTTCCTCAGCTGGATGCCGCGGTTGCTGCTCGGCGGCGCGCAGCCGATGCCCCGGCCCATCGAGGTGCTGCCCGTGCGCGAGGTACAGGCGGTGCGCAGCTTTGCGCTGTACCAGCGTCGCCGTGGACTGCTGCCGCCGGCGGCCGCTGCCCTGCGCGACGAGCTGCTGAAGCAGGTGGCGGCCCTGCCATCCTCGGCGCCGCCGCGGCGCCCCGGGCGGGCGGCTCGGGGTTAACACCGCATACCGATCCGCTATGGCATCGCACGCCGATGTCATGGGGGCCTCGGCACGACGCTTCCTAGACTGCCGTGCATTCCCACTCAAGGAGACCGGCAAGATGGACGACCAGGATTGGCAACGGGTGCTGCAGGCGCGGCGCGAACGGGTGCGCGGCCAGGTCAGCGCGCAGGAGTGGGCGGCGCGCGAGGACCTGGCCGCCTGCTATCGGCTGTGCGTGCACTACCGCATGACGGACATGATCTACAACCACATCTCGCTGCGGGTGCCCGGCCGGCACGATCAGTTCCTCATCAATGCCTTCGGCCTGCTCTACAGCGAGGTCAGCGCCTCGAACCTCATCAAGGTGGACCTGGACGGCCAGCCGGTGGACGAGACCGAACTCGAGGCGAACCCCGCCGGCTTCGTCATCCACGCGGCGGTGCACAAGGCCCGGCCCGACGTGGACTGCGTCTTCCACACCCACACGCGTGCGGGCGTGGCCGTGTCGGCGCAGCAGGAAGGACTGCTGCCACTGTCGCAGCACGCCATGCGCTTCTACCAGCGCATCGGCTACCACGACTACGAAGGCATCGCGCTCGACCTGGACGAGCAGCAGCGCCTGGTGCGCGACCTTGGACCGCACAAGGCGCTGATCCTGCGCAACCACGGCCTGCTCACGGCCGGCGCCACGGTGCGCGATGCCTTCGAGGAGATGTACTACCTGGAGTTGGCCTGCCAGATCCAGCTCGATGCCACCGCCAGCGGCCGGCCCGTGGTGCTGCCCCCGCCCGCGGTGTGCGCCCATGCCGCCGAGCAGTTCGCCGGCTCGAACAGCTACATCCGCAACCGCGACTGGCAGGCGCTGAGGCGCATGCTGGACCAGACGGATCCGGGTTATCGGCAGTGAAGGGCGCGCAGGCGCCGGGCCATGCGTGCCGGACGTGGCCTGGGGCGTGGCGCTGGGGGCGATGGCGGCCTGCTGCCCGCTCCGGCGGCATCGGCGGACGGCCCAGAAAAAAAGCCCGACCAGGTCGGGCTTCAACGCATTTCTGCGGATTGGCAGGGAGGCGCCAAACACCCCGTTGCCGAGGCAGGCAAAGTTTAAGGGTGGAGGTATCGTATGGGGATAGGAAATTCTTCACTGTTTGTCCATTCCCCTTTTGGTTGATGGGGCGACAAAAAGATAATCAACGTTAAAAAATAGAAATTAAAGTCAATCAGTTCACCCCCGTTTCCCGGTCTTAAAAAGGTGCGCCTTTTTGTGACCTATTTCCAATGACGCCCGTTTCGGGAAAAGGAGAATTCGCCGCGTCATTGAAAAGGGAGTGGTGCGCATCTGGCACCGGGGCGAATGAACAAGAATTTCCACCGAGTCATCTTCAACGCCATGCGTGGCCAGCGCATGGTGGTTCAGGAAACGGCAACGAGCACCAGCAAGGGCCGCAACGGCGCTTCGGCTGGGACGGGTGAGGGGCAGCGGCCCTGGGCGCTTCGCGGGTTGGTCGCGGCCCTCGCACTGACCAGCTGGCTGCCTGTGGTGCATGCCCAGATCGTTCCCAACCCACTGGCACTGCCCTCGCAGCGTCCCCAGACATTGGTGGCGCCCAACGGGGTGCCCCTGGTCAACATCACCACGCCATCGGCTGGGGGTGTCAGCGTCAACCACTACAGCCAGTTCGATGTCGGTGCGCCGGGTGCCATCCTCAACAACAGCCGCACGCCTGTGCAGAGCCAGCTTGGCGGCTATATCCAGGGCAACCCCTGGCTCGCCACGGGGCCGGCGCGCGTCATCGTCAACCAGGTCGCCAGCAGCAACCCGAGCTACCTCAACGGCTACGTCGAAGTCGCTGGCCAGCGGGCCGAAGTCATCATTGCCAACCCCAGCGGCATCAGCGTCAATGGCGGCGGCTTCATCAACGCCTCGCGCGTCACGCTGACCACGGGCACCCCGCAGTACGGCCTGGGCGGCTCGCTGGACGGCTATGTGGTCAATGGCGGCACCGTCACCGTGGACGGCAAGGGGCTGGACCTGAGCACCACGGGCTACGCGGCCATCCTCACCCACGGTCTCCAACACCAATGGCGGGCAGATCGGCGTCGAGCCGGTGTCGGGCAGCTCGGGGAGTGGTTCAGGGTCTTCTGGCGGATCCACCTCGGGTGGGTCTTCGGGTGGTTCATCGGGCACGTCCTCGGGAAGTTCTTCCTCAGGCGGCTCCTCCGGCAGCACCGGGGGAACCACGGGCGCCAATGCTGCTCCGCCCGAGCCGGGCACCCTCACGGCCGGCGGCGCCATCCTCAACGACGGCGGCAAGATCTATGCGGGTGGCCCCATCACGCTGCAGACCCAGAACCTGGTCAACAACGGCGGCACGCTGAGCGTGGCAAGCATGAGCCTGAAGCAGCCGGGCTTCAGCAACCAGGGCGGCACCATCAATGTCTCGGGTGCCTTCTCTGCCGATCTGGGAACGCTGGACAACACGGGCGGCACGCTTCACGCAGGCAGCCTCAATGTCGCCACCTCGGGTGACCTCATCAACGTCGACGGCACTTTGACCAGCGACAGCGATGCAAGCCTGCAGGTTGGCGGCAAGGTGGACAACATGCGAGGCACCCTGTCGGCCCAGGGTCGCATGAGCGGCATCGTGGTCGGCGCCACTGACAACACCTCAGGGAATATTGCTGCGAACAACAGCCTGCAGTGGAGCGCTGCGAGCCTAACCAACGACGAGGGCAATGTCGGTTCGGCCAATGGCTCTGCCCAACTGAATGTCACGGGCGCAATCACCAACGGCCAAGGCAGTCTGGGTGCGGGGACAGACCTGCAGATCCAGGCGGGCAGCCTGAGCAACGCCCAGGGCGGCAGCGTTCGGGCAGAAGGCAACATTCAGCTGAGCACATCGGGTGCCGTCACCAACGACGGCGCCATCACAGCCGCAGGCAACACGGCAATCACGGCAGGCAGTGTGAGCGCCGGCACCAGCAGCGTGATGGGCGCAGGCATCAACAAGGATGGCACGCTCGCCGCCAGTGGTGATCTGACCATCACAGCCTCCAGCACGCTGACAGCCAATGGCACGAACCTGGCGGCTGGAGGCCTTGCACTGCAGGGCAGCAGCGTCGACGTCTCCCACAGCACCACCAGTGCCAGCAATGTGAGCTTGAACGCCACGAACGGCAACGTGGACACGAGCGCTGCCAAGGTGGTCACCCCCGGCACTCTCACGATCACGGCCGATGCCAACGCGGCCCAGTCGCTGGTCAATACGGGCGGCACCCTCAATGCGGGGCAACTGCAGATCAATGCCGCGAACATCAGCAACACCGTAGGCGGCCAGCTCGTGCAGACCGGCACGGCCGCCACGACGATTGCGGTGAGCGGCACCCTGGACAACAGCGGTAGCGTGATCGCCGCCAACAGCCAGGACCTGAGCTTGTCCGCCACGAGCCTGGTGAACGCGGGCGGCCAGATCGCGCACGCCGGCACCGGCACGCTCACCTTGAGCGGCGGAAGCTTCGATGGCGCAGGCGGCGAGGTGGCCAGCAACGGCGCATTGGCCGTGAGCCTCACCGGAGCCTTCAACCAGGATGGCGGCACGACCAGCGCCACGGCGATCAGCATCGACGCCGGCAGCCTGAGCAACAAGGCCGGCCAGATCGTGCAGACCGGCACCGGCGCCACGCACATCGGCGTCAGCGGGGCCCTCGACAACACGAATGGGGCCATCGCGAGCAACGGGCAGACGGCAGTGACGGCCGGCACGCTGACCAACGGCGGCGGCCAGATCCGCACGGCTGGCAGCGCAAGCCTGAGCCTCACCACCAACGCCAGCCTCTCCGCCGGTGGCGACCTCACGGCCCGTGCTGCCACGCTCGCGGCGGGCGACAGGCTCATGGGCCAGAACCTGCAGATGCTGGCGCAGCAACCTGGCATGGGCTGGATCACGGCCGAAGATGCGCCGTGGCAGCAGGTGCTGATTCACAACGTGGGCGACCGCGTGGCCGGCGCGCTGGTGAGCACGGCACTCAACGGCGGGGACCTGGAGCGCAACCTGGGCAACGCGATTGCCACGGGGCTGCTGGACACGGTGGCATCGACGAGCGCGAACTGGATCGGCGGTGCCACGAGCGGCAATGCGCTGGCCAATGCCATAGCGCATGCGGTGGCCGGCTGCGTGGTGGGCGCGGGCCGGGCCGCGGCGGGGGCCGGTACGAGCACGAGCAAGGGGTGCAGTGCGGGGGCGCTGGGGGCGGTAGTGGGGGAGCTGGCGGCGGGAGCGGCCCAGAATCAACTGATGTCACCCGGTGAGATCGTGAATATGAGCCAAGGCCTTGCGGGAATCGCAGGCGCGCTCGTGACGGGAGATTCGGCGGGAGCCAATATTGCCTCGCAGGCCGGCGCCAACGCTGCGCAGAACAACAGGATTCTTCACCCGGACGATGTGAGTATGGCGGCTGCGCTGGCAGGCAAGGGCCCGTACTCCGAGGCGGAGATCCTGGATGCGATGCGGTGGAGCAATGGCCGGAACACGAACGGCACCGTGTCGCCGGCGACGCAGCAGGCCTATGGGATGGACGGAACCTCGCTGGGCGCCAATTCGCCGACTCGCACCCTGTCGGGCGACCTGAGTTCCGACCCGGGCCTGCGAGTCGTTCCGACGGGCAACAGCGCCTCGTCTGCCTCTTTCCAGGAGGCGTTGCCAAGTGCGCCCTCTCGTGATCTGATGAATTTCATCACGGCAAGCACGGGCGGCAGCAGTTCTCCGTACCAGTTCAATACGGCGGGCATGACGTATGGGCCGCCTGCGACTCCAGCCCAAACACAATGTGCGAGTGCCGAATGTGCGGCAGGATTGGCAGGATCTCAAGGTAGGGGGTTGCTGCCCGACTATGTTTCACTTAATCCTGGGGTTCATACGCTAACAGGAGCTTCGTCAATCAACTCGTATGATGGAACTGCATATATTGGAGGAGGAGTAAGCATCATGAATTCAAATCCAGGATTTGGATTTTCCACAGGAATCGCGGCAGGCTATATTTTGGGCGTAAATGATGCATCGGGAACAAACGAATTTCTTGAGGTTCGGGAATGCAAGCTTCAGTTTCAATTCCGATTTTTGGAAGATTTAATTTTACCTTTGGCGTCAATCATTCCTATGGTGGGGCGACAGCGATAGAGTTTGGCGTCGCGCCTCCGGGGGGGCTCGGTATCGGCTATTCTCCCTATGGCTACTCCGCGCCGGTTACAGGAGGAAAAAATAATGATTCCTTTCCCTGGTTCTGATAAGGAGAGGTATCGACGTATGACCCGATTGGGAAAAATTTTATACTGTGCTTTTATTATTATTTGTTATGGAACTTTTATAGCGCTGATTTTATGGAAATTCTTCTGAGTCAGGATCAAGAATAGTATGCCTTCGCTGGGACTATGGGCTCTGTACTTTCCGGTTTTATTCCGCCGAATGCTACCGTAGTTCTAAGCTGATCGATCACTAAAACACGTAGATTAACTGAAGGCAGATGGTATAAAACTGCTTTACATAAAGCAATGAAAAATATTATTTTGATTGTCGCTTCGGTTTTGATATTCCCGATTGTCTCGAGAAGAATAAAAGATGTTGGCTACTTAAAAGCGTTTTTTATTGGATTTGCTTCTTTCCCAGCGCTGTGCCTAGCATACTTTATTTACAAAACAGGTTGGATTAAAGGTTACGAATCATTTCTTCATAGCTTGGAAAATATGGTAGTGCAAGATCTTATCTTCATGGTCATAGCTTGCTCTTTTTGTGGGATTGGGGCAATTGTGATGGTGTATTACGGGCGTCTCGTAGCAAAGGCAGGGTCCGAGAAGAAGAATATCGCGGATGCCGATAAAAATCCATAGTGGGACTCCATTGTACGGAGACTGACTATGTCCGCCGTCCTAATAGTGAAGCCGTCCGCGCTGTACGTTGGGCACAGCCTGAAAAAGCTCGAGTTCCCCAAGCTATGAAAAACTAAAAATTCACGAGGTATGTGCTCCCTTGTCAATGCCTTTAAGTGCCTGCAATTATGGCCGCTGAAGTGACTGTACAGACTGTTCCGTTAAGCAAGGCATTGCAGGTGTGACAGCCGGAAAATGGACCTCTATTGCACTTGTTGGGCTTTATTAGGTGGTGGTACGGATTTGACGCTGGATTCAGAAACGGCCACGCCGAGTAGTGTTTTTTTGGGCTAGCGTGGGCGGAGCTCTCGGGGGCGCGACGAAGCTAGCAGGAAATGCGTACCTCGGCCTTCCAAACCAATGGATTCCCACCAATCTGGCCAATGTCGGTACCGCTTTGCTTGGATCTCAAGTTGTCGGGTCGACGGCTAAAGACGTCGGCAATGCGAGCACAATAGTAATCGAAGCGCCTTGGTGGAATACGCCTATCAAAGACATGATCCCTTCTCAAAAACGTTGAAACTAGCTGCAACTTCAAAATGCCAAATATATTTAGCAATGAGACGATCTTTAGTTTCAATTTCATGCCTCTAATTTTCGAGCCTAATTTACTCAATCAAAAAATAAATGTAAGCTATAGAAAAAGCAAAATTTTTATATATTACATGATTTCAACATTTTTCGTATTTTCTCTTATTTATCTTTGCATGTTCATTTTTTTTGGATGTATTTATAATATTAATATTGCTAGAAATTTGGCGCTGACTGCATTTTTCCTGATGCTTGGTTTAGTTGGTGGAATATCGGTCGGGATTGCAAAATTATTTGATTTTTATAGAGCGGCAAAGTAGCGGGGCTTATTAGTTCAAGTCTATGCTTGTTGCTCCAGCCGCGGTCGTGACCGACATTACCTCGCAGGGTGAGGCGAATGCTGCGCAATACAACCGGATTCTTCATCCGGACGATGTGAGTATGGCGGCGGCGCTGGCAGGCAAGGGCCCGTACTCCGAGGCGGAGATCCTGGATGCGATGCGATGGAGCAATGGCCGGAACACGAACGGCACCGTGTCGCCGGCGACGCAGCAGGCCTATGGGATGGACGGAACCTCGCTGGGCGCCAATTCGTCGACTGGCACCCTGTCGGGCGACCTGAGTTCCGACCCGGGCCTGCGAGTCGTTCCGACGGGCAACAGCGCCTCGTCTGCCTTTTTCCAGGAGGCGTTACCAAGTGCGCCCTCTCGTGATCTGATGAATTTCATCACGGCAAGCACGGGCGGCAGCAGTTCTCCGTACCAGTTCAATACGGCGGGCATGACGTATGGGCCGACAAGCAACTCCAGTTCGACGGAAAACCCACAGTACTTTTCTTGCGCGTCGATTACCTGCCTGGCTTATGGGGCGAACTACAACCCCAACAATCCTATAAATCAGGCTTATATTCAGCAAACCCAAGACGTTCTCGCGGCGGCAGGAGTGATAGCAAGCGGGCCCGCAGTGGTGGTTGGGGGGGCGATGGGGGTGCCTGCACTACTCGGTGCGACCGCTGCGTATAACCCATATGCATCGGGACTAATCGGTGCAATGACAGGCGGAACACTTTACTCTATGCAAACATATTTTGGCGCGGTGTACCAAACGCAATTTGGAAACAGTCAAAATCAAAGCGCGGCAGATTATTTCTCTCAGCATTTTTCGATTAGCCAGCTTGCGATTAGCTCCTCCCTTGGCTACGGAGGAGGCGCGCTTGGGGCTGGAGCTTACCAAGTGATGGGAGTTCCGAACTCTGGGATCGCGCAAGCCGCTAATCCAGCGACATGGCCACTTGTCACACCTGTCCGCGCGATTACGGCGAGCGGTCCGGCTTTAGTGAATTGGTTAATTAATGATGCGCGCGAACCTCAGAAGAACAAATAAAATAGATATTGATTTAAAATTATCCATTCATCTAATAGGATTGGTTTTTTAAATATGATTGAAGTATTTATTGCTGCAATGCTGGCTTTCGCCGCTGGCGCTTTCGCATTTCCAACTATTATCTGGTTTGGAAGGTTGCGATTTTATTTTTCTTTTTCATTGGGACTTATTTTTCCCCCGTTGAGTATTCTTGCTCTTCTTGTTTTTAAGAAAGGCTGGGCCCCAGGCCTAACAGAGTTTTTCCATCACAAGTGGAATACAGATGATTTATTGTTTTTGCTTTTTGGCTGTTCGGTTGTCGGAATTTTCTTCATGATTTTGACATATTGCGGTCAGTCAATGGCACAAAAAGCTAAGGAGCAAATTAACTAAAAGATAATTGAAAAAACGCCCGGCGCTCTCCCAGTGCATTAACAAAATTAGATGCCAGAAATTTTCATTTAATAAATTGCAGAGGAATTTAAATTCATCTTCTTTAATATTTCAATAATTTTATTTTCATGTAATTTAGCCGTATCCAATCCTAGAGAATTTTAATCTGATTTATGAAGTTCATCTACTGTATATCATTGTCGCTTTTGGCTCTGCTCGGAGGATGCAGTTCCTTCGTCAATGAGCGAAGGTTCATCCAGACCTATGACGGGCCTGCGCTTGCCGAGAGCGAGAGCGCGTTGCTCAAGCCATCCGCCGATATCGTCATCCACGCGATTGATGGGGACAAAAATAAAAAATTCTACGCAATTCGTGCCTTTGTTTCCAATATTGATGCTGATATATCCTTCGCTCCCGGTCGGCACATAATTTCTGTCTCTTACTTGGCCCACACTTCTAACGGTGTAATTTCTTCGCGTGGTGCTATCGATCTTATTTTCGATGCACAGGTCAATCGAAGATATTTGCTGAATGCCATTCAAAGCCCGGACATGAGGACTTGGGTGCCGCAGATCGTCGATGTAACGAATTTTCCGGAGCGTTGGTGCCTCACAGTCAATGGTGAATGTATAGGTGGTCGATTTAACCCTGGTCCTTCTAAGCCGATTAATCCGACGCCAGGCAAAAATTCAAATTGAAAAATTTGCAGTACTACGGCATCCGGCAATTAATTTTCAATAGGGGGCCGAAGTTTTATGTATATGAAACTGTCATTTCATAAGAATTTTGATTCAAGTTGATTGCGCTCTTGTTCTGGGTGCGTCACGAAGATGAAAGCCGGAAGGCTAGGGTTGAACCTCAAAGGGGAGGAAATGAATAGACTGTCACGTTCGGCCGTGCTTATTTGCGCCGCCATCTCATCGCTCGCCTTCGCGCAGCAATCACCCACCAGTCCACAGTCGGTCAATGAGCAGCAGCGTCTGCAAGAACGACAACGGGCACTTCGTGAGGCCAATGAACGAGGCGTCGATGCACGCCTGAAGGCACCTGCCTCTACTAGTGCGCCTCGCATTCCAGAATCCGAATCCCCATGCTTTCGGATAGATCGGGTGGTGCTGGTCGGTGACGAGGCTGCTTCGTTCCATTGGGCCGTTTCACCTTCCGTGCTGTCCGGGATTGCCGGGGACGATTCACCCCTTGGCCGTTGCCTGGGCACTGGTGGCGTCAACGCTGTTCTGTCGCGAGCCCAAGCCGAGGTCATCGCCCGCGGCTGGACCACAACCCGTGTGCTGGCTGGCCCGCAGGATCTCACCCGTGGCGTGCTCACCTTGACCCTCGTGCCCGGGCGCATCGCCGCGATTCGTCTGTCTTCGGACTCCACCGTGCCGTTGCTGGGCGCTGCTGCCTTTCTGGCTTCAGCAATCCCGGCGCGTTCGGGAGACCTCCTGAACCTGCGCGCCATCGAGCAGGGCCTGGAGAACCTCAAGCGCTCCCCCACGGCTGAGGCAGACATCCAGATCGAGCCCTCGTCTGCGCCCGGTGCCGCGCCAGGGCAGAGCGATCTGGTGGTGAAGTACGTGCAGGCCAAGAAGTGGCGTGCGGCGCTGAGCCTGGACGACAGCGGCACCGAGGCCACCGGGCGCTACCAGGCGGGTGTGACGGCGTCCCTGGACAACCCGCTGGGCCTCAACGACCTCTTCTATGTCAACGCCAACCACAACATCGGCCGGCGCTTCCTGAACGACGATGGCCTGGGCACCGAGGGCCAGACGGTTCACTACTCGCTGCCCTGCGGCTGGTGGATGCTGGGCTTCACCGCCTCCAACAGCCAGTATTTCCAGACGGTGCAGGGCTACTCGCAGGACTACATCTACGCTGGCAAGACCAACAACGCCGAGGTCAAGCTCTCTCGCATGGTCTGGCGCGACCAGCACCGCAAGACGCTGCTGAGCCTTCGCGGCTGGCGCAAGGAGTCGCGCAACTTCGTGGACGACGCCGAACTCGATGTTCAGCACCGGGTGACGGGTGGCTGGGAGCTCGCTGTCAATCACAAGGAGTTCATTGGCGAGGCCACGCTGGAGGGCACGCTGGCCTACCGGCGCGGCACGGGCGCCTTCGGATCCAAGCCGGCCCCCGAAGAGGCCTTCGACGAAGGTACCTCGCGCATGCGGCTCTACACGGCCGAGGTCAATGCCAACGTGCCCTTCAAGCTGGGCGATGAGAAGCTGCGCTACACGAGCCTCGTGCGGGCGCAGTGGAACCGCACACCGCTAGTGGCGCAGGACCAGTTCTCCATCGGTGGGCGCTTCAGCGTGCGGGGCTTCGACGGCGAATCGAGCCTGATGGCCGAGCGCGGCTGGTTCGTGCGCAACGACCTGGGCTGGGCCCTCGGTCAAAGCGGGGCGGAGCTATACCTGGGCGTGGACTACGGCCATGTGGGCGGTCCGAGCACGCGGTCCCTGCCGGGCAATCACCTGGCGGGCATGGCGGTGGGGGTGCGTGGCGCCTGGCAGCAGGTGAACTACGACCTCTTCATCGGCGCGCCGCTGTGGAAGCCCGAGGGCTTCAGGACGGGGCGCTACGCGGTTGGGTTCAGTGCCAGCGTGAGCTTCTGAGGTGCTTGGCAGCCTGAAAGAGGCGGGTCCTTGGCGCTTCCAGAAAATTCCGCGAGATCCCGGCGGGCCGCGGTAACCGGAAGCGCCCAACGCACCTGCTGCTCCGCCCCATTCCCCGCGCGCGCCCCTCGACTGTGAAGGGCGTGACATCTGCATGGCAGCGGATCCGGCACATTCCGTGCTTTTTCACGTTCAATCGGTCCTCCGGACCTTTCCGCTGAACTCCCCTCATCCCATGCACTTCCCTCTCTCCCGTACCGTGACGGCCACGCTCCTCGCCGTCGCGGCCGGCTGGCTCACCGGCTGCGGTGGCGGCTCGGGCGCCAACGTCTCCCTGGCCGCAGCCCTCCCGCAGCCGCCTTCCGCGGGCACGCCCGCGCCGGCGCCGGCGCCGGCACCCGCAACCCCCGAGCCCACGGCGCCCACGCGCACCGTCAGTTTCGACCCGGCGCTGTGCACGCTGCAGGCGGGTGCACCCTACGGCCAGACCGTGGGCATCACGGGCACCAACATGATGGTCACCTCGGCCGACGTCCAGGCCTCGCTGGCGGGCTGCCGCATCCTGGCCTCGGGGGGCTCCGCCATCGATGCGGCCATTACGGTGCAGGCCATGCTCAACGTGACCGAGCCCTTCGCCTCGGGCCTGGGCGGCGGCACGGTCATCACCTACTACGACGCCGCCACCAGGAAGGTGCGCGCCTTCGACGGCTTCTCGGCCGCCCCGGCCACCACCGGCGGCGTGGCGGACATCTACCGGGCCGTGGCGCAGGACGTGAGCACCGCCAACGGCTTCAATGTCTGCAAGACCGGCCTGACGGCGGGCGCCAGCATCTCCTCGCAACAGGGCAACACCAACATCTCCGCCCGCGCGGCCGGCGTGCCAGGCACGCTGGCGGTGCTGGACCTGGTGCACAAGTCCTATGGCCGGCTCGCCTGGAACAAGCTGTGGGACGAGAGCATCGCCACGGCCACCGACGGCTTTCCGATGACCAGGTACATGTACCAGACGCTGTACGCCGACTCGGGGGAATACGACGACGACGGCAACGCGGTGTCCGCTGGCAGCGGCGTGCCGGCCTGGGTCAACTCGGCCGGCACGGTGCGCGGCGCGGCCCGTTGCAAATACCCCGACATCAACGCCCGCTACTGCCTGCCGAGCGACACCACCAAGCAGCAGCCGCTGCCCGTGGGCACGCTGATCCGCAATGCCGAGCTGGCCGACACGCTGACCAAGGTGCGCGACGGCGGCGCTGCCGCCTTCTACGATCCGGCCGGCACCATCGCTCCGGCCATCGTGGCCAAGCTCACCACCAGCCAGCTGCCCTGCACGTCGGTCCTGCCCACGGCCGGCACCAGCAGCAGCCCCAACACCGCGAGCACCATCGCCCGCATTCCCAGCCTGATGACCGCGGCGGACTTCGCCAGCTACAAGGCGGTGGAGCGCAAGCCGCTCGTGGGCACGCGCTTCGGCATGACCATCTACACGCAGCCGGCGCCGTCCTTCGGCGGCGTGGTCACGCTCTACAACCTGGCGCTGCTGGAGCGCAAGGCGATCGCCGACACGGCCTTCAACAGCACCGGCTACCTGCACCTGGTGACCGAAGGCAGCCGGCTCGCCAATGCCGACCGCCGCAACGTGGTGGGCGATCCGGCGTACTCCAACATCAACGAGCGCGTGGCGGCCCTGCTGTCGCCGGCCTACCTGGCCAGCCGTGCCGCGCTGATCGGCGACACGGCAATGGGCACGGTGCCGACCGGCGGTACCGCCGACGGCATCCCCGCCTT
This sequence comes from Pseudacidovorax sp. NFM-22, assembly GCF_021401245.1. Classification (GTDB taxonomy): domain Bacteria; phylum Pseudomonadota; class Gammaproteobacteria; order Burkholderiales; family Burkholderiaceae_C; genus Xenophilus. The sequence goes on along the minus strand of NZ_JACBFY010000005.1, from coordinate 23,996 downwards.
CAACAGCACCGACCCGACGGTCTACGACCCGATGGCCAGCGCGCAGACCTCGCCCGTCGTGCTGGCGCGCCACACCGCGCCGCGGCCGACGCGCCTGGCAAAGGCCGCGGCCGAGGCCGGCCAGGAAGACTGGAACACCACGAGCAACGTCGCCATCATCGACGGCTGGGGCAATGCGCTGTCGATGACCACCACCATCAACACGCACTGGGGCGCGCACATCGAGGCGGCGGGCATGATGATCAACAACGTCATGTCCAACTTCTCGGCCAGCACGCCGGGCCTGGACGTCAATGGCTACGCGGCCTTCAAGCGCCCGCGCAGCTCCATCGCCCCGGCCATCGCCTTCGATGCGGACGGGCGCCTGCGGCTGGTGTGGGGCTCGGCCGGCGGCGGCCCGATCCCCGACTACATCGTCAAGACCTTCCTGGGCCATGTGGTCTACGGCATGGACCTGCAGGCCGCCATCAACGCCGACAACTTCACCGGCCAGAACGGCATCGCCCAGTTGGAAGCCGGCAAGCCCATCGCGGACGAGGTGGCGCGCCTGATCAGCGGCTACGGCAACACCAGCAGCAACGCGCAGGTGACGGGGCTGACCAGCGGCCTGTCGGGCATCGCCGTGGGCTATGACGTGAACGGCTTCCCGGTGTACCGCGGTGCGGCGGACAACCGGCGCAATGGCGGGGCGAGCGGGTACTGAAGACGGACGGCGCCTGCGGCAGTCCGTGACGCCAGGCGCCGCGCAGCGCCTGCGATGCCGGCCGCCCGCTTCCTTCGCGGTCAGCGGCGCCCGCGCTCGCGGGCCCTGGCCACCGCCGCATCGGTGATCGCCACGGCCTGGCCCAGGTGGCGCGTGGCATCGAACAGCCCCGGCATCTCGGCCAGCAGCGGCGCGAGCGTGGCATCGGCCAGGGCCGCCTGCTGCAGCGAGCAGCCCTGCGCCTGGGCGGTGCGGGTGAGCTGCTTCATCTTCTCGTGCGCGCTGTGCTTGCCCAGGCGGCCCGCGAGGGCGAAGGTGATGGCCTCCGACAGCACCAGCCCCTGGCTGCGTGCCAGGTTGGCCGCCATGTTCTGCGGCATCACCACCAGCACGTCGAGCAGCCGCTGCAGCATCGCAAGCAGGTCGGCCATGCCGACGCACAGGTCGCGCAGCACCTCGCCATGCTGGGCCGAGTCGCGCTCGTAGACGATGCCGATCCAGGCCAGCAGCGGCTGCAGACGCGCGCTCACTTCGCGGGCACGCGACACCACCTCGATGCTGAGCGAGGGGTTGCTCTTGTGCGGCATGGTCGAGGAGCCGACGGCGCCGGTGGCTTCACGCAGCTCGTCCAGGTCGTCGCCGCACAGCAGGAAGATCTCCTGCCCGATGTGGCCGGCGGTGCCGGCCGCCAGGGCGACGGCGCAGCCGAACTCGGCGAAGCGGTCGCGGCTGCCCTTCCAGTCCACGGCCTCGGGCGCGTCCAGGCCCAGCTCGGCCATCACCTCGCGTTCGATGGCGGGGCCGGCATCGCCGAAGGAGGCATAGGTGCCCACGGCCCCGCTCAGGATGCCGGTGCGGTAGCGCGCCAGCCAGCCTTGCAGCCGCTCGATGCTGCGGCCATGCTCGGCCAGCCAGGTCGCCACCTTCATGCCGAAGGTGAAGGGCAGGGCATGGCGCCCCAGCGTGCGGGCCACCATGGGCGTGGCGCGGTGCTCTGCGGCGATGTCGGCCAGTCGCAGCTCGATGCCGCGCATCTGCGACACCAGCCGCGTGCCGGCCGCTTGCAGTTGCTGCACCAGCACCGTGTTGAACAGGTCGGCCGTGGTGGCGCCGTAATGCAGCCACTCGCGGCTGTCCGGCGCCAGCTGCCCGCGCCAGGTGTCCAGGATGGCCACCAGCGGATGGCCCACCTGCGCGCGCCGGCGGGCCCATTCGTCCTCGGGAAAGAAACGCAGATCGGCCTTGGCGGCCATGTCCTCGGCCGCGGCCTGCGGGATCAGCCCGCGCCGCGCCTGCACGCGGGCCAGCGCGGCCTCGAAGGCCAGGATGCCGGCCACGCTGGCGCGTGCCGAGAAGAGCTCGCGCACCGCGGCGCCCTCGGGCGTCGCACTGGGGTCGTCGGACAGGCAGAGCAAGGCGGTCGCCCTCGGCGTCGTTCTCAGCGGTCGAGCTTCACCGTGGCGGCGAGCTTGCGGTAGCGGGCGTCTTCCCGGGTCATCAGTTCGCCGAACTGCGCCGGCGTGCCGGGCTGCACGCGAAAGCCCAGCTTGCTCAGGCCTTCGCGCACTTCGGGCATGGCCAGCGTTTTTGCAAGGGCCGCATTCATGGTCGTGATCACGGCCGACGGCGTCTTGGCCGGCGCCAGCAGTCCCAGCCACGCGTCGGTGGTGAAGCCCTTGATCTCGCGGCCTTCGTTGAGGGTGGCGATGTCCTTGGCGCGCTCGTCGCGCTGCAGGCTCATCAGGCCCAGCGATTTCATCTTGCCGTCCTGGATGTAGCCGATGGCCGAAGGCAGCGTGACCACCGCGAGGTCGACCTGGCCGCCCAGCAGGTCGGCATTGAGCGGCGCGGCGCCCTTGTAGGGCACCGTCAGCCAGCTCACCCGGGCCTGGCTGGCCAGCATGGCGGTGGCCACGTGCTGCAGCGTGCCCAGGCCGGGCACGCCCACATTCAGGGTGCCGGGCTTCTGGCGCGCCAGGGCCAGCAGCTCGTCGATGGTGCTGGCCGGCAGCTTCGGATTGGCCACCAGCACGAAGGGCGTCACGCCGATCTCGCCGATGGGCGCCAGGTCCTGCTGCGTGTAGGGCGTGCCGGGCGTGAAGATGGGCGCGAGCGCCACCTCGTTGACGGTGCCGGCCAGCAGCGTGTAGCCGTCGGGCGCGGCACGGACCACCTTCTGCGCCGCGATGGCGCCCGAGGCGCCGGCCACGTTGTCCACCACCACCGTCTGGCCGAGCACCTGGCCGAGGTGCTGGGCCACCAGCCGCGTGGCGGTGTCGGTGGCGCCACCGGCCGGAAAGGGCACGACCAGGCTGACCGGTTTGGCCGGATAGGTCTGGGCACCGGCCAGGCCGCCGGACAGGGCCAGGGCCGCGCCCAGGGCCGCGCCCAGGGCGGCGCGGGCGAGGAGCGTGCGGCGGGCAAGCCCGGGTTGGGCACGGGGGCGGAAGGTCTGCATGCGGTTGTCTCCGGCGTCAGGTTGTGTGGGCGGATTCTTGGCGCCGCCTGTCCAGGCAGCAACTCACGGCTGGGCCTAAGCTATAGGGTTGCCCTATATCGGAATCTGCTCCACCCATGTCCGCCGCCGATGCCGCCGCCTCCCTGGCCCGCCGCCTGCTGCATTACGCCCGTCCCCGGCAGCTCCAGCTGGTCGTGCGCATGGCCGAGCTGGGGGCGATGCAGAAGGCCGCGGCCGACCTGGGCATGAGCCAGCCCTCGGCCACCGAGGCGCTCAACCGGGTCGAGGCGCTGCTGGACCTCACGCTCTTCGACCGCCACGCGCGCGGCGTGCGCCTCACGCGCGAGGGGGCGCTGCTGCTGCCCGCGCTGCGGCGCGCCCTGGACGCGTTCGACCTGCTGGCCGGCGATGCGGCCCGCCTCGCGCAGGGGGCCGGCGGACTGGTGCGCATCGCCGGCATTGCGGCGGCCAGCACGGCCATCGCCGCGCCGGCGCTGCCGGCCCTGTGCGCGGCCCAGCCAGCGCTGTGGCTCGACTACCGCGAGATCGAGGCCGCCGACATTGCCGCCGTGTGCCAGGACCGCACGGCCGACCTGGTGCTGTGCCGGGCCTCGGTGCAGGTGCCGGCGGGCCACGACTTCACGCCCTTGCGCATGGACCGCATGGGCATCTATTGCGCCAGCGACCATCCACTGGCGCGAAAGCGCAGCGTGGACCTGCAACGCTGCGCCCAGGAGACCTGGCTGCTGCCGCCCGAAGGCTCACCGCCGCATGCGGCCTTCTCGGCGTTGTGCGAGGCGCTGGGTGCCCCGCCGCCGGTGGCGCGGGTGAGCACGCGCACCCTGGCGCTCGGCGTCGCGCTGGTGTGCGAACTGCGGCTGCTGTACCTGGGGTTGGGCAGCCACATGGACCGCTTCGTCGCCGCGGGCCGGTTGCACCGGCTGCCCCTGGACGTGCCGGGCGCGCCAGCGCCCATCGGTTGCCTGCATCCGCGGCAACCCGCATCGGAGGCGGCGGCCACGGTGCTGGCGCACCTGGTGCGGTGGGCGGCGGGCGGGGAGGGCGGTGCTGCGGCCGACGCTCAGTAGGGGCCGGCCTGGGGGGCGGCGGCCACGCCTTCGCCGCGGCCGAAGTCGGCCGCCAGCCTGCGCGTGGCCTGCACCAGCAGCGTGATGTCCAGGCCCACGGCCACGAAGGTGGCGCCCAGGTCCAGGTAGCGGCGTGCCAGCGTGGCATCGCTGGTCAGCGTGCCGGCGGCCTTGCCGCTCGCCACGATGGTGCGGATGGCGTCGTCGATGGCCGCCAGCACTTCGGGATGGCCGGCCTTGCCGCGGTGGCCCATCGACGCCGCCAGGTCGGCCGGGCCGATGAAGACACCATCCACGCCATCGACGGCGCAGATCGCCTCCAGGTTCTGCAGCGCGGTGCGCGTCTCGGCCTGCACCAGCAGGCAGACCTCGTCGTTGGCCTCGTCCAGGTAGTCGCGCCGTGCGCCCCAGCGCGAGGCCCGGGCCACGGCGGCGCCCACGCCGCGGATGCCTTCGGGCGGATAGCGCGTGGCCGACACCAGCGCGGCCGCCTGCTCGGCCGTGTCCACCATGGGCACCAGCAGCGTCTGCGCACCGATGTCCAGCAGTTGCTTGATGAGGGCGGTGTCGCCATTGACGGCCCGCACCACCGGATGGCTGCGGTAGGCCGCCACCGATTGCAGCTGCGGCAGGATGCTGAGCACGTTGTTGGGCGCATGCTCGCCGTCGATCAGCAGCCAGTCGAAGCCGGCCGTGGCGCAGGCCTCGGCCGCGTAGGCATCGGCCATCGACAGCCAGAGGCCGACCTGGGCCTGGCGCGCGGCCAGGGCGTTCTTGAAGGGATTGCTCATGGCGAAGTCTTTCTCTCGTCTCGTTCAGTCCAGCTGTCCCTGGCAGACGTACTTGATGTGCAGGTAGTCGTCGAGCCCGTGCACCGAGCCCTCGCGGCCGTAGCCCGATTCCTTGACACCCCCGAAAGGCGCGGCCTCGGCCGCCAGGGCGCCTTCGTTGATGCCGACGATACCCGTCTCGAGCGCATCGGCCACACGCCAGATGCGCCGCACGTCCTGGCTGTAGAAGTAGGCGGCCAGGCCGAAGGGCGTGTCGTTGGCGGCGGCGATGACCTCGGCCTCGTCGTCGAAGCGGGTCAGCGGCACCACCGGGCCGAAGGTCTCCTCGCCGCTGCAGGCCATCCGGGCCGTCGCGCCGGTGAGCACGGTCGGCGCGAAGTAGTGCGGACCCAGCGCCTGCAGTCGCTCGCCGCCGACGAGCACGGTCGCGCCCTGGGCGACCGCATCCTGCACATGGCGCTCGATCTTCTCGACCGCGCGGTCGTTGATCATGGGGCCGATCTGCGAGGCCGGATCGCTGGCGGGCCCCACCTTGAGTGCGCCGACCCGCCCGGCCAGCTTGCGGGCGAAGGCATCGTGCACGGCGCCATGCACGAACACGCGGTTGGGGCAGACGCAGGTCTGGCCCCCATTGCGGAACTTGGCGGCCATCAGGCCCTCGACGGCGGCGTCCAGGTCGGCGTCCTCGAAGACGATGAAGGGCGCGTTGCCACCCAGCTCCAGCGACAGCTTCTTGAGCGTCTCGGCGCTGCGCCGCGCCAGGTGCTTGCCCACCGGCGTGGAGCCGGTGAAGGTGATCTTGCGCACCCGCGGATCGTCCAGCCAGGCATCGACCACGGCGGGCGTGCGCGCGCGCGAGGCGGTGACGATGTTGAGCACGCCGGGCGGCACGCCGGCCTCGTGGGCCAGCAGCACCAGGGCGAGCGAAGTGAGGGGCGTGTCCTCGGCGGGCTTGCACACCACGGTGCAGCCGGCGGCCAGGGCCGGGGCGATCTTGCGGGCGATCATGGCCGCCGGGAAGTTCCAGGGCGTGATGGCGGCGACCACGCCCACCGGCTCGCGCAGCGCGAACATGCGCCGGCCCGGCACGGGTGCGGGGATCACCTCGCCGTTCATGCGCGTGGCCTGCTCGGCGAACCATTCGATGTAGCTGGCCGCGTAGGCCACCTCGCCCTTGCCCTCGGGCAGCGGCTTGCCCTGCTCGCGGCTGATGAGGCGGCCCAGGTCCTCCTGGTGGGCCATGACCAGGTCGTTCCAGCGCTTGAGGATGGCTGCGCGCTGGCGGGCCGGCACCTTGCGCCAGGTGGCGAAGGCCGCCTGCGCGGCGTCGGCGGCGGCACGGGCCTGCGCCGGCCCCGAGTCCGGCACCTGCGCGATGCGGTCGCCGCTCGCGGGATCGGTCACGGGCAGCCAGCCTTCGGCGTCGTCGCGCCATTGGCCGTCGATGAAATTGGCGGTGCGCACCAGCTCGGCACGCGAAAGGGTCAGGGACATGGGTCGAGGCTCAATGTGACGAGTGGAAAGCGGTAGGCGCACCGAAGGCCGCGGAGCAGGCCATGCCAGTGCACCTGAGGAACTGGCTCTGCCAGGCCTCGGGGTGCGCCCCCTCCAAGCCGAAGGCGCCAGAGAGGGGCTGAGGGCCGCGGCTCAAAGCCTGCAAGTGCAGGCTTGGACGTGCCCGAAGAGCAGCCGCCTCTGGCGGCCGCCCCGAGCACTGAAGCGGCATGGGGGGTGTCAACTCACGATCCCCAGGTGCCAGGGCACGAACTCGTGGTCGCCCAGCCCCAGCGCCTCGCTCTTGGTCTTCTCGCCGCTGGCGTGCCGCAGGATCTGCCCGAAGATGCGCTCACCCATCTGCGGCACGTCGAGCTCGCCGTCGAGCACCAGACCGCAGTTGATGTCCATGTCCTCCTCCAGCCGGCTGTACATGGCCGTGTTGCTGGCGAGCTTGATGGTGGGCGCGGGCTTGCTGCCGAACATGGAGCCGCGGCCGGTGGTGAAGCAGATCAGGTTGGCGCCGCTGGCGATCTGCCCGGTGGTGGCCACCGGGTCGTAGCCCGGCGAATCCATGAAGACGAAGCCATGCTCGGTGATCGGTTCGGCGTATTCGTACACGGCCCGCAGCGGCGTGGTGCCGCCCTTCATGGCCGAGCCGAGCGACTTCTCGAAGATGTTGGCCAGCCCGCCCGCTTGGTTGCCCGGGCCCACCACGCCATTGAACTGGCCGTTGTGGCCGCGGGTGTAGCGCTCCCACCAGGCGAGGCGGTCCAGCAGCTTCTGGCCCACGGCGGGGCTGATGGCGCGGCGGGTGAGCATGTATTCGACGCCGTGGATCTCCGGCGTCTCCGACAGGATGGCCGTGCCGCCGTGGCGCACCAGGATGTCCATGGCCGCGCCCAGGGCCGGGTTGGCCGTGATGCCCGAGAAGCCGTCCGAGCCGCCGCACTCCAGCCCGATCTTGAGATGGCTGGCCGACACCGGCACGCGCTGCACGTCGTTGGCCGCGGGCAGCATGGCCTCGACGGCGCGGATGCCGGCCTCGATGGTGGCACGGGTGCCGCCCACCTCCTGCATCACGAAGGTCTTCAGCCGCTCGCCGGCCGCCACGCCCTGCGAGGCGACCAGGTCGGCCACCTGGTTGCGCTCGCAGCCCAGCCCGACGATCAGCACCGCCGCCAGGTTGGGATGGTTGGCATAGCCGGCGATGGTGCGGCGGAGCACGTCGAAATGCTCGCTGGGCGAGGACATGCCGCAGCCGCTGGTCTGCGCGAAGGCCACCACGCCGTCGACGTTGGGATAGGCCGCCAGCCGCTCGGGCGTGAAATGCGCCGCCACGCGCTGGATCACGGTGGCCGAGCAGTTGACGGACGAGATCAGCCCCACGAAGTTGCGCGTGGCCACCCGGCCGTCGGGCCGCACGATGCCCAGGAAGCGGGCGCGCGCGGCCTCGGGCAGGTAGTCCACCGGCCGCACATCCATGCCGAAGCCCGGGTCGCGGTCGAAGTCGATCAGCACGATGTTGTGCGAATGCACATGCTCGCCGGCCTCGATGTCGCGGGCGGCGGCGCCGATGACGGTGTCGTACTTGCGCACCGGCTCGCCGGCGGCGATGCGGCGGGCCGCGATCTTGTGGCCCGCCGGCACCTGGGCGCGCAGGCGCAGGCCCAGCTCCGGCAGCGGCTGGCCCAGCGCCAGGGGCGCGCGGGCGATGAGCACGTTGTCGTTGGCGTGCAGGCGGATCAGGGTGGCGGCGTCGGGCATCGTCGTGGGGTGGGGCGGTTTGGAGGGGCGCGCCTTGCGGGGGCGGCGTTCAGCTCTTGAGGAGCGCCTTGAGGTTCAGGCGCTCGATGAGCACCTTCTCCTTGTCCATGGTGGCGGCGACGTACTTCTGGTAGTCGGGCGCGTCCAGGTACATGAGGGGCGCATCGATGCGGGCGCAGGCCGCGGTGAACTCGGGGCTGGCGGCCGCCGCCTTGAAGGCGCTGCGCAGCCGCGCCAGCACGGGCGCCGGCACGCCCGCGGGGGCGCCGATGCCGTTGGGCGCGTCGACCACCACGTCGTAGCCGGCTTCGCGCAGCGTGGGCGTGTCCTTGAACTCGGCCGAACGCTGCTCGCCCCAGGTGGCCAGCAGCCGCAGCTGGCCGGCACGCACCTGCGGCGCCCAGGAGCTGGAATCGGCCAGCACGTCCACATGGCCGCCCATCAGCGCGGCCAGCGCCTCGGCACCGCCCTTGAAGGGAATGGCGTTGAACTTCGCGCCGGCCGCCATCGCGAATTCCTCCATGCCCACATGGGTGGCACCGCCGAAGCCGGCCGTGCCGTAGGTGACCAGGCCGGGCCGGGCCTTGGCGTCGGCCACCAGGTCCTTGAGCGTCTTCCAGGGCGCGTTGCTGCGCACCGCGATGCCGAAGGTCTGGCCCGACACGCGGGCGATGTAGCTGAGGTCCTTCATGGGATCGATCTGCACCATGCCCAGTTGCGAGAAGCGGGTCACCGAGATCGGGATCTGGCCGATGGTGTAGCCGTCGGGCCTGGCCGAGGCCAGCGCCTTGAGGCCGATCATGCCGGAGGCGCCGGTCTTGTTCTCCACCGCGATGGCCTGGCCCAGCTCGCGCGAGGCGGCCGTGCACAGGGCGCGCATGGTCACGTCGGCGGTGCCGCCGGCCGGCCAGGGGCACAGGAACATGATGGCGCGCTCGGGGTAGTCGGCGGCATGGGCGCTCTGCAGCGCGGGCAGGGCGGCGGCGGCGGCCGTGCCCAGGCTGCCCAGCACGAAATGGCGGCGGGTGGTGTTCATCGCGGTGTCTCCGTTCTTTTGGGGTGCGGCGGATTCTGGGTGGCCGGGCCATGAGACGCCAATGAAGAAGCGGACTGGCTTCATGCCGTTCTGGTTATGCTCGTTGCCATGGCCGACATCGACCGCGTGCTGCGCTCCAACCTCAAGCTCCGGCATCTTCAGCTGCTGGTGGCGCTCGATGAATTCCGGCACCTGGGCCGGGCGGCCGAGTTCCTGTCGGTCACGCAGCCGGCGGTCTCCAAGGTGCTCGCCGAGATCGAGCGCATGTTCGAGCTGCAGCTGTTCACCCGCTCCACGCGCGGCACCGAGCCCACGGCCTACGGCGCCACCGTGGTGCGCTTCGCCCGCTCGGTGCTGGCCGACTACCAGCGCACCCGCGAGGAGATCGCCGCGGTCGCCAGCGGCGGCGCCGGCCGCGTGAGCGTGGGCGCCATGGTGGTGGCCATGCCGGGCCTGCTGGTCGATGCCGTGCGGCTGCTCAAGCAGCGCAGCGCCCTGACCTCGGTGCTGGTGGAGGAGGGCGACCTCACCCGCCTGCTGCCGCGCCTGCGCGTGGGCGAGCTGGACCTGATCGTCGGCCGGCTGGAGCCCGGCTATGCCTCGCCCGACCTGGAGACCGAGGCCCTGTACACCGAGCGCATGTGCATCGTGGTGCACCGCGACCACGCCTTCGCCACGCGCCGGCGCAAGCCAAGCTGGGCCGAGCTGGCGGGCCAGCCCTGGGTCATGCCGCCGCCCTGGGCCTCGTCGCGCATCAAGCTCAACCAGCAGTTCTACCGCCACCAGCTGGTGCCGCCGGCCGATGTGGTGGAGACGGCCTCCTTCCTCGCCACCTTCGCCTTCGTGCGCGACCTGCAGGCGGTCGGGTTCGTGGCCGAGACGGTGGCCCGGCGCTTCGAGGCCGAGGGCTTCCATGCCATCGCGCTGCCGGTGCCCATCGAGCTGCCGCCGGTCGGCGTCATCACCCTGCGCGGACGGCGCCGGCCACCGGCCGCGGTGCAACTGCTCGAGTGCCTGCGCGCGGCGACAGTGCGCCACGGCCTACCCTGAGCGCGGCGTCCCGTGGCTAGCATCGGCCGGCCGAAGACCTGAGGACGCGCCCTTGCCCAGCACCCACCACGACACCGACCCCGGCATGACCGAAGCGGGCCGCCTGCGCGCGCTGGCCGAGCTGCAGATCATGGACACGCCGCCCGAGTCGGCCTTCGACGACCTGGCCTGGCTGGCGGCCTCGATCTGCCAGGTGCCCATCGCGCTGGTCACGCTGGTCGACGCCGAGCGCCAGTGGTTCAAGGCCCGCTGCGGGCTGGACTTCGACAGCACGCCCCGCAACGAGGCCTTCTGCACCCACGCCATCGCGCAGTCCGACCTGCTGGAGGTGCCCGACATGCGTGCGGACGCCCGCTTCGCCGGCTATCCCTCGGTGCTCGGCGCGCCGCATCTGCGCTTCTATGCGGGCATGCCGCTCATCGGCGAGGCCGGCTGGCGCTACGGCACCTTGTGCGTCATGGACCGGACGAAGCGCCGGCTGTCCGAGGTGCAGCGCGAGTCGCTGCGGCGTCTGGCCGCGCGGGCGGCCGACCTGCTGGAGAACCGCCGCCAGCGCATCCTGGGCGAAAGCCGCGCCGCCGCCATCGCCGAACTGCTGGAGGCCCTGCCCGACGGCGTGGTGACCTGCGACGGCGGCGGCACGCTGCAGGAATTCAACAAGACGGCGCGCGAGTGGCATGGCGTCGACCCGCGCGCCCTGCCGCCAGCGCAGTGGCCGGCCTACTTCGGCCTGTGCGAGCCCGACGGCCGAACCCTGCTGGCGCCCGAGCGCGTGCCGCTGGCCCGCGCCTATGCGGGCGAGAAGGTGCGCGGCCAGGCCATCGTGATCCGCACCCCGGGCATGGAGCCGCGCACCGTGAGCTGTAATGCGAGCCCGCTGCGCGCGCCCGACGGCCACAGCCTGGGGGCGGTGTGCACCATGCACGACATCACGGCGCAGGCCCGGGACTCCCGCCAGATGGAGGTGCTGGCCATGACCGATGCGCTGACCGGCCTGCCCAACCGCACGGCCTGGTTCGCCGAGCTGGAGCGGGCCCTGGCCCGCGCCCGTCGTGCCGGCCTGCCGGTGGTGGTGGCCTTCATCGACCTGGACGGCTTCAAGGACATCAACGACGCCCATGGCCATGCCGTGGGCGACGAGGTGCTGCGGGAATGCGCCCACCGCCTGCAGGCCAGCTGCCGCCAGGGCGACTACCTCGCGCGGCTGGCCGGCGACGAGTTCGTGCTCTTCCTGGACCACGCCAATCCGGCGGTGGCCGACCTCGCCGCAGTGGCGCAGCGCATCCACGCGGCCCTCGGCGCGCCGGTGCATGTGGCCGGCCGGGCGCTGGGGCTGGGGTGCAGCATCGGCTTTGCCACCGCGCCGGCCGACCAGGCGCAGGCTGCCGACCTGCTGCACCAGGCCGATGCCGCCATGTACCGCGCCAAGCGCGACAAGTCAGTGCCCTTCGTGGTGGTCGACGCCGCCGGCGCCTGACGGCATCCGCCGCCCGCGGCGGCGCCGCTGCAGCCAGCCATCGACGGACCAGCGGCCGCCGCCGTGCACCAGCAGGTACAGCAGCAGCCCGGCCCAGGACAGGTGCGTGGGCCAGGCCGACGGGTAGACGAAGAGCTGGATCACCAGCGTCATGCCCAGCAGGCCGAGCGCCGGCAACCGCGTGGCCAGGCCCAGCACCAGCAGCACGGGCAGCACATGCTCGGCCGTGGCTGCCATCTGCGCGGCCAGCTCGGGCGGGATCAGCGGCAACCGGTATTCGGTGCGGAAGAGTTCGTAGGCGCTGTCGTTGATGTGGAACCAGCCATCGACCTTGGTGCGGCCCGACTGCCAGAAGATGGCGGCGATGGCCAGGCGGTCGATCAGGGCCAGGGCATCGTGCCAGGCGGCGCGCTGGCCGAAGGCGGCCAGGCGGTCCGCCCAGGTGGAGGTGGGGCGCAGCAGCGGGGGCGTGTTCATGGTTCGTTCGCCGTGGTGAGGTCGAGGCCCAGCACCTGCCAGCCGAGCAGCTGGCCGATGAGGGAAGCGATGGCGCAGCCGGGATCGGCCGCGAGGGCCTGGGCACTGGCGTCCAGCAGCGGCAGCTGCCGGGCGCAGGCGTCCAGGAAGGCGCAGCCGGCGCGGTCCAGCGGATGCCATTCGACGACCTCGCCCGGCCGCACGAGCAGGGCACCGTCGGGCTGCCAGGGCAGGTCGGCCAACGCATCCGCATCCGCACCGCTGCGTGCGGCCTGCCAGATCGCGAATACCGGCATGTCGGCATGCCAGGCCCAGCGGGCCGAGGGCAGGGGGCGCAGGCGCAACTGCCCCAGGGCCTCGTGCGGCAGGCCGGCGAGGTGGCCGGCGTGCACCGGCGGCGCCTCGGCCGCCTGGTGGGCTTCGAGCCACAGCCGGTCGAGCCGGCACACCGCGCCCAGCCAGGGCAGCCCCGCGGTGGACGGCAGTCCGGCCAGGAAGTCGGGCAGGCCCTCGCCATAGCGCAGCAGGCGGGCGTCGGTGGGCCACTCGTGCCGCAGCAGGTACTCGGCGGCGGCGCTGCGCAGCCAGTCCTCGCCCACCAGCCGGGCGGTGGCCGGATGGTTGGCCACCAGGGCCTCGATGCAGGCGCGCCGCAGGCCGTTGCGGTAGACGGCCAGGCCGGGTTGGCTGGCCAGCGGTCCTCCGGCCTCGGGTGCGAGCAGGGCCGTGTGCAGCAGGTCCTGGAAGTCGGCCGCGGGGTCGGTCGTTTGCAGCAGGGGCCCGAACTCGTCCCCGGGCTCGGTCGTGTGCAGCGGCCGAGATGCGACGCGCGGCTTGGCTCCCTCTCCCCTCGCGGGAGAGGGCTGGGGAGAGGGGGCTGCGCCCATGGCCACGTGCGCGACTGTCGGGGCGCCCGCGCCCCCTCTCCCCAACCCCTCTCCCGCGAGGGGAGAGGGGCTCGAAGAGGTGCTTCTCGCGCTGTGTTTCATTTCAGAATCTCCAGCAGAGAGGACTCGTCCAGGCATTGCTGGGCCCGGGCCCGCTCGGCCATCAGGTCGGCGAAGGCGGGCACGTCCTCGTCGCGTTCGAGCAGCACGGGCCGCGGTCCGTGCCGGCGCAGAAAGCGCGTGAGCAGGGTCCACACGTCGGGCGCCACGGCGCGGTCGTGGGTGTCCACCAGCAGGGCCTCGCCATGCACCGGGTCGGGCGCGTGGCCGGCGATGTGCAGTTCCATCACCGCCTCCGCCGGAAAGGCGTCGACGTAGGCCGCGGCGTCCTGCCCCAGGTTGCGGCAGGACACCTGCACGTTGTTCAGGTCCAGCAGCAGGCCGCAGCGGGTGCGGGTCACCAGTTCGGCCAGGAAGTCGATCTCGGCCCATCGGTGGCCGTCCAGGCGCAGGTAGTGCGACGGGTTCTCGATGGCCAGGCGCCGGCCCAGCGCCTGCTGCGCCTGGTCCACGCGTTCGGCCAGGCGCGCGAGGGCCGCATCGGTGCGCAGCACGGGCAGCAGGTCGGGCAGGTAGCGGCCACCGATGCGCGACCAGGCCAGGTGCTCGGAGACGAGCACTGGCCGCAGCCGATCCACCAGGGCGCGGAAGCGCCGCAGGTGCGCTGCGTCGAGCGGCTCGGTGCCGCCCAGCGACATCGCCACGCCATGCAGCGACAGCGGATGCCGCGCGCCGATGCGCTCCAGCCAGGCCAGGCGCGGGCCGCCGTCGACCATGTGGTTCTCGGGATGGACCTCGAACCACAGGCCCTCGGCATCGGCGGCCAGGGCCTCGTCGAAGTGCTGCGGCTTGAGGCCGAGGCCCGCGCCGGGCATGGCCGTTGAAGGGTGCATGGCGATGCGGCGCCCGGACGATCAGGACTTCATCGGCGTCAGCGAGCCCATGCCCTTGGGTGTCTTCATGCTGGTGCAGGTGCCGGCGGGCACGTTCTTCCAGGCGTTGGCCTGGTAGTCGACCTTGGAGGTGCCGGCGCAGGTGGTGCCGGGGCCGGCGGCGCAGTCGTTCTTGCCGGCCATCGCGACGCCGTAGCACTTCTCCATCTTGGCCATGGTGTCGGCGGGCTTGCTGTCCTGGGCATGGGCGATGCCACCGGCCAGGGCGGCGAGCAGGAAGGCGGCGGAGGCGAGGGGGCGGGTCGAGGTCATGGGGAAGGCTCCTGAATGAAGGGGGTTGGAAACGGCCACCGCCATCGCGGCGACCGCTGGTTAATTCAGCCCGGCCACGTTGCGGGTTACGCGGCCGGCACAATCGCCCGCAAAAAAGAAAGTCCCGGCGCGTGTAACCCGCGCGCCGGCTGCGGCGAACTGAGAGAGGCTTTCCGAATGAGTACCGCCGAAGCCCACCTGCGCACGCTGTTCCTTCGTGGACTCGATGGCGATGCCGCGGCCTACCGCCAGTTCCTGTCGGAGCTGGCGGCGCACCTGCGCGCCTTTCTGCGGCGGCGCATGTTCGGCTGGCCCGACGACGTCGAGGACCTGGTCCAGGAGTGCCTTCTTGCCATGCACAACCAGCGACACACCTACCTGCGCGACCATCCGGTGACGGCCTGGGCGCATGCCATCGCGCGCCACAAGCTGATCGACCACCTGCGCCAGAAGTCCTCGCGCGAGGCGCTGCACGAGCCGCTGGACGACGCGCTCGAACTGGTGGCCGACTCGGACACCGACGCGCAGGAGGCGCGCCGCGACCTGCTGGTGCTGCTGGACACGCTGCCCGACCGCCACCGCCTGCCCATCGTGCACACCAAGCTGCAGGGCCTGTCGGTGGCCGAGACGGCCAAGCTGACCGGCATGTCCGAATCGGCCGTGAAGGTGGGCGTGCACCGCGGCCTCAAGGCCCTGGCCGCCCGGCTCGGCATCGACAAGGAGGCGGCCGCATGAAGACCGACGACCTGGTGAACCTGCTGGCGCAGGACGCGGCGCCGGTGCCCGCGGCGGCCGCCTCGCGCCGCCTGTGGCTGGCGCTGGCCTGCAGCGTGCCCCTGTCGCTGCTGATCATGCAGGCGGGTTACGGCATGCGCGGCGACCTGTGGCGCGTGATGGCGCTGCCCATGCTGTGGGTCAAGCTGTCCGTGTCGCTGTGCGTGGCGGCGGCCGGGCTGCTGATGGTGCGGCGCCTGGCCAGCCCGGGCGTGGGACCGGGCCGTGCCGGCTGGCTGGCCGTGGTGGCGGTCGGCTTGCTGTGGGCCCTGGCCGTGTGGCGCTGGATCGACATGCCGCAGACCGTGCGCATGCCCGCGCTGATGGGCCAGACCTGGCGCACCTGCGTGGTCAACATCGGCCTGATCGGGCTGCCGGTGTTCGTGGCAGCCTTCTGGATGCTGCGCGGCATGGCCGCCACGCGGCCGCGCCGGGCGGGTGCCGCGGCCGGCCTGCTGGCGGGCGGCGCCGGCGCCACGGTGTACGCGCTGCACTGCCCCGAACTGACGGCGCCCTTCCTGGCCACCTGGTACGTGCTCGGCATGCTGCTGCCGGTGGCCGCCGGCGCCGTGCTGGGGCCGCGGCTGCTGCGCTGGTGAAAAAGCTCAGACGAGCGTGACGCCCGCCCAGCGGCCGTCCTCGACCAGCGCGCGCACGCTGTCGCGCATCACGCCGCGCGCCGCCAGCACGGCAGGCGCAAGCTCTTCGTCGGCCCGGCTGCACAGCAGGTTGACGCGGCGGGCCACCGGCGCGTCCAGCCGCGCGTGGTGGAAGCGCCGGTCGGCATCCGGGTAGCGACCCAGGGCGGCCCAGGGCTGCAGCGTGGCGCCCAGGCCCGCGTCCACGGCCGCCATCACCATCGCCAGCGAATCGACCTCCAGTGCCACCTGCGGCGCGATGCCTGCGCGGTCGAAGGCGGCGTCGATGGCACTGCGCAGCCCGTGCGGGCCGGTGGGCAGGATCAGCGGCTCGGTGCGCAGCGCCTCAATGTCCACCTGCGGCGGCAGCGCGGGCTGGCCGATCGAGCGGATCAGGAACAGGGCTTCTTCCATCAGCGGCAGCACCTGCCAGCCGCGGCCGGCGCCGCCCGCCGGTTCGTGCAGCGCCAGCGCGTCGGGCCGGTGGCCGAAGAGGATGGCGAGGTCCAGTTCGCGGGCGCGCAGCATGGCCGCCAGGTGGCCCGACATGCCCTCGACCATGTGCAGCCGCACCTCCGGATAGCGCTCGCGCATGGCCTGCATCAGCGGCAGGCCCAGCAGCGCCGAGGTGGTGGGCGCCAGGCCGATGCTGACGCTACCCGACAGCCGCGCCTGCTGTGCCGAACGCACTGCCTGCTCGGCATGGCGCAAGGTCAGCTTGGCCTCGTGGAAGAAGGCCAGTCCCGCCTCGGTGGGCGTGACGCCCTGCGGCGTGCGCTGCAACAGCCGCGTGGCCAGTTCGCCTTCCAGGCGCGAGACCTGCTGGCTGAGCGCGGACTGCACCACGTCCAGCTCCAGGGCGGCGCGGCTCATCGAGCCGGCCTCGACGATGCGGACGAAGTAACGCAGCTGGCGCAGTTCCATGGGCCGCGATTGTCCTCAGCGGCCGGGCCGCCGTCGCCCGGTCATGCCAGGGGCCGGCTCCCGGCCCTCATTCCGCCGTCAGCTTGCGCGCCCGGGCGATGGCGCCCCACTGGTCGTATTCCTTGCGCATGAAGGCCGCGAACTCGGCGCGCGTGGTGGGCTGGGGCGTCAGGCCGTGCTTGGTGAGGGCCTCGCTCACGCCCGGGTCGTTCAGCACCTTGACGATCTCGCGGTTCCAGCCGTCGAGGATGGGCGTGGGCGTCTTGCCCGGCGCGACGAAGGCATACCAGTTGAGCGCCTCGAATCCCGGATAGCCCGACTCCGCCATGGTCGGGATGTTGGGCAGGTAGGCCGGTCGCTTGAGGCTGGTGGTGGCCAGCGGGATCAGCGTGCCCGCCTCCACATGCGGCATGGCCGTGGGCGGCGCCGCGAAGTACGAGGCGATGCGCTCGCCCAGCAGGTCCTGCAGTGCGGGGGCGCCGCCCTTGTAGGGCACGTGCACCATGTTCACGCCCGCGCGCTGGTTGAACAGCTCGCCCGCCAGATGCGAGGCCGAACCCGCGCCGGTGGAGGCGAAGTCGATGCTCTTGCGCTTGGCGAGCGCGACGAATTCCTGCAGGTTGTGCACGCCCAGGCCCTTGTGCACCACCAGCACGTTGGGAAAGTACACGCCGCCCGAGACGGGCGCCAGGTCCTTGAACGGGTCGTAGCTCAGCTTCATCAGGTGCGGCGCGATGGTCAGCGGTCCGACCGAGCCGAAGAGCAGCACCGTGCCGTCGGTGCGCTGGCCGGCCACGTACTGGTGCGCGATGTTGCCGCCGGCGCCCGCCTTGTTGTCCACGATCACCGGCTGGCCGATGTTCTCGGACAGCTTCTTCGCGATCAGCCGCGCGGCGGCATCGGCCGCGCCGCCGGGCGCGAAGCCAACCACCAGCGTGACCGGCTTGCGGGGCGGAAAGTCCTGCGCCTGGGCGGTCGAGTGGAAGGCGGGCAGCAGCGCGGCGCCGCCCAGGGCGGTGCAGGCCAGGCGCGCCAGCAGGGCGCGGCGGTGGGAGGAAGTCGTCATGGTGTCTCCGAGCAGGGTCTGGAAGGGGGAAGGCGCGGGCCTCATTCGCCGCCGGCCGCGGCCGGGTTGGGCAGTCGCTTCTCGACGGCAAAGCGCAGCAGCGCGGCGCTGCGGAAGATCCCGTGGGCGAACTTGCCGTAGGGCAGGGTGGCGAAAAGCGCCATCACCGCGCCCAGGTGCAGGCACAGGGTGAGCGGCATGGCGGCGCTGCCGCGCGCCAGCCACAGCGCGAGGCCGCTGGCGCTGGTCAGGAACAGCAGCGCAATGAAGCCGCGGTCCATCGGCCGCTGGGCCGCATCGCCATGCATCGGATGGCGCCGCAGGTGCAGCCAGCCCAGGCCGGCGCTGCCGGCCATCAGCATCACGCCGCCCACCACGCCCAGCAGCTTGGGCAGGCTGGGCAGGTCGTAGGGCGCGGGCAGCCCCAGCGCGTAGTGGTAGAGCGTCGCCACCGACGTGGCCGCGAAGCACAGCAGGAAGCCGTAGAAGGTCAGGTGGTGGAAGCGCCGCCGCGCCAGGGTGGGGCCGTCGTCGGCCTCGTGGCAGCCCTCGCCGTGGCCGCCGTCCAGGTAACGCAGCCGGGCGATGTCGCCGGCTGCCTCGGCACCGGCGGGGCCGCTCACCGCCACCGCACCGGTGACCGGTGTCACGGCCCGCCAGAACCGGCGCACGCCCAGGGCCAGCGCCAGCACCGCGAACAGGAACACGGGCGCGAACAGGCCCACCATCAGGTTGTGGGGGAACAGGTCGTAGAAATTCCCGCCCGCCGGTATCGTCCGCCACAGCCCACCCTTCAGGGCCAGGGCCAGCGCCAGGAACAGCCCCAGGCCCAGCGCCAATGCCACCGACAGCGTGAGGCCGTTGCGCTCGTACAGCCGGCCCAGGGCCGGCGGCCAAGCGTAGTCCTGGTAGGTGCGGGCCCGCACCCGGGCCATGGCCTGCGGCACGTTGACCGCGAAGGCATGCGGCGGTGCGTACTGGCAGGCATGCAGGCAGGCGCCGCAGTTGTGGCAGAGGTTGGCCAGGTAGTGCACGTCCGCCACAGGAAAGGCCAGCCGCCGCGTCATGGCCGGAAAGACGGCGCAGAAGCCTTCGCAATAGCGGCAGGCATTGCAGATCTGCAGCTGGCGGGCGACCTCGTCCTCGGCCGCGGTGGCGGCCGGCACCGGCACCACCTCGCCCAGCGCCAGCTGCCGGGCCTCCTTGACCATGGCATCAAGCGCTTGCATGGGCGTTCTTCTCCTTGTCGTCGGCGATCACGTTCGCCAGGGTTGTCATGGGTTGCTGCCGGGCCGCCAGGGCCGCGTTCCGGCCGGCGATGCGGCCGAAGGCGGTGCCGATGCTCATGCCCACGCCGGCGGTGTAGCCCTTGCCGAGCACGTTGCCGGCCATCATTTCGCCGGCCACGAAGAGGTTGGCGCTGGCCGCGCCGCCGAAGCGCACGGCCGAGGTGTCGTCGGTCTGCAGGCCCAGGTAGGTGAAGGTCACGCCCGGGCGCACGGCATAGCCGTAGAAGGGCGCCTGCACGATGGGCCGGGCCCAGTGCGTCTTGGCGGGCGCCAGGCCTTCGGTGTGACAGTCGTCCAGCACCGTGTGGTCGAAGCGGCCCACGCGGCAGGCGGCGTTGTAGGCCTGCAGCGTCTGCATGAAGGTGTGGCCCGGCAGGCCCAGCTGGGCGGCCAGCTCGGGCAGGCTGTCGGCCTTCACGCCCGGGAACACCGGCGGCATGAAGCGGCCGATGGCCTGGCTGTCGATGATCGAGTAGCCGATCTGCCCCGGCTGCATGGCCACGAGGCGGCCCCAGATGGCGTAGCGCTTGGGCCAGAAGTCCTCGCCCTCGTCGTAGAAGCGTTCGCCCTCTCGGTTGACCACCACGCCCAGCGACACGCAGTCGATGCGGGTGCAGATGCCGCCGTCGTAGAGCGGCGCGCGGGCATCGATGGCCACCATGTGGGCCTGCGTCGGGTCGCCGATGCGGTCGGCGCCATGGGCTTCCAGCAGGTGGCGCAGCAGCACGCCCTGGTTGAAGGCGGTGCCGCGGATCAGAAAGTTGTCGGAGGGGAACTCGCCGCGCGCATTGCGGCCCCAGGCCTCGCGCAGCCAGTCCCGGTTGGACTCGAAGCCGCCCGCCGCCAGCACGCAGCTGCGGGCGGCGATGCGCTCGCCGGCCACGGTGTGCGCGGCGACGAAGCGGCCGTCGGCGTCGATCTCCAGCCGGTCGACCGGCGCCTCGTAGCGCACCTGCACGCCCAGGGCCTCGGCGCTGCGGTAGTAGGCATTGACCAGCGCCTTGCCGCCGCCCATGAAGAAGGCATTGGTGCGCGCCACGTGCAGCGCGCCCGACAGTGGCGGCTGGAAGTGCACGCCGTGGCGGCGCATCCAGGGGCGGCAGTGGGCGGAATGGCGGATGGCCAGCCGCGCCAGCGGCTCCTGCGTCAGGCCGCCGGTGACCTTGAGCAGGTCCTGCCAGAACTCCTCTTCCGGGTAGGCCTCGACCAGCACGTCCTGCGGTGCATCGTGCATGCAGCGCAGGTTGCGGGTGTGGGCCGAATTGCCGCCGCGCCAGGCGCGGGGCGCGGCCTCCAGCAGCAGCACGCTGGCGCCGGCCTCGCGCGCCATCAGCGCGGCGCACAGCGCGGCATTGCCGCCGCCGATGACGAGCACGTCGGGTTGCATCGTGGGACTGTCTCTTCCTTTGAATGGTCTCGCCGGCCGCGGAGTCGGGCCGGACGAGGCGCACTGTAGGAAGCAGGACGCCCGCGGTGCAGGGGGGCGCGGTCATGGGGGTATCACGCCGCCAGATGGCTGCGTGCCCGCCGGCCGCGTGCTGGCACCCTCAGTCGGCGTTGGCCACCAGCGCCAGCACCCGCAGCGGGCTGCCCGAGCCGCCTTCGATCTTCAGCGGCGCGGCCAGCACGATGGCGCCCTGGGGCGGCAGCTGGTCCAGGTTCCTGAGGCACTGCAGGCCGTACTTGTTGGCGCCGTGCATCAGCGTGTGGCAGGGGTAGGCCACCGGCCAGGCATAGGACTGGCCGGCGTCGGTGTTGATGGTCTCGACGCCGAAGCCGCGCACGTTGCGCTCGCCGATCAGCCATTCGACGGCCTCCTGCGTGGGGCCCGGCGTGTGGGCGCCGTCCTCGCGCATGTTGACGAAGGCGGCCGGGTCGTTGATGCGCTTGGACCAGTCGGTGCGCAGCAGCACCCAGGCGCCGGCCGGGATGCGGCCGTGGGTTTCTTCCCAGGCGCGCAGGAAGTCCACGGTGAGCAGCCAGTCGGGGTTCTCGGCCACCGGCGCGCTGGCGTCGATGACGCAGGCGGGGCCGATGAACACGCTGGGGTCGATGGTGTCCACCGTGTTGGCCGGATGGTCCTTGCCGGTGATCCAGTGGGCGGGCGCGTCGAAGTGCGTGCCGGTGTGTTCTCCGCAGGAGAAGTTGTTCCAGTACCAGCCGGGGCCCGCCTCGTCGTACTGCGAGATGCGCTCCATCTTGAAGGCCCACACCTGGCCGAACTGCGGCGGCAGCTGCAGGGCCGGGAAGCTGGACGACAGGGTCTGCGTCAGGTCGACGATGCGCAGGGCGCCGGTGGCGATGTCCTGGGCGAACTGGGCGAGGGAGGCGGTCATGGTCGTGGGCTCCGTGAGGAAGGGCGAACGGGAAATCGTCGAAGAGGGCAGGGGGCGGCGGATGCGTGCGTCACAGCGCGCCGAGGGCC
This sequence comes from Pseudacidovorax sp. NFM-22, assembly GCF_021401245.1. Taxonomy (GTDB): domain Bacteria; phylum Pseudomonadota; class Gammaproteobacteria; order Burkholderiales; family Burkholderiaceae_C; genus Xenophilus. The sequence goes on along the minus strand of NZ_JACBFY010000005.1, from coordinate 2,387 downwards.
CGGGCCACGTGCACGCCCGAGGCGCCGCCGAGGCCCGGCCCGGGATGGGTGGAGGCGCCGATGTGCCAGAGATGGGCGACCGGCGTCTCGTGGTTGCGCAGCCCGCGCAGGGGCCGCCAGAGGAAGTACTGGTCGAGGGCGCAGTCGCCGCCATACGGATCGCCCCCCACCAGGTTCATGTTGAGGCGCGGCAGGTCCGCGGGCGAGAGCACGGCACGGCCGAGGATGCTGCCGGGCAGGTTGGGCGCATGGCGGGCGATCTGTGCGATCACGCGGTCGGCGTAGGCCTCGCGCAGGGCGGTCGTCCATTGGCCGCCGGGCGGCACGTCCAGTTCGCCGGCCGCATCGCCGAGGGGTTCGCGCGGGCATTCGGGCAGCTGGATCCACAGGATGTGCCGGCCTTCGGGCGCGCGGCTCGGGTCCAGCGCCGTGGGCTGTGCCACGCAGATCGTGGGCGCGGCCGGCAGCAGGCCGCGCTCGGCCTCGTTGACGGCGCGGGAGATGGCGTCCGGCCCGCCGCTCAGGTGCAGGTAGCCGACCTTGTCGAGCGCGCGATCCGGCCACTGCGGCGGCTCCGAGAGGGCCAGGTGGATCTGCATGTTGCCCTTGCCGTAGCGCCACTGGCGCGCCTGGCCGGCGATCTCGGGCGGGATGTGTTCCGGCGCCAGCAGGCGGCCGTAGAGCTGCGTGGGCGTGGCGCTGACGACCACCTCGCTGGCGCGCAACTGACGGCCGCCGACCAACTGCACGCCGACGGCACGGCCGCGCTCGACCAGAATGCGTTCGACGTCGCAGCCGGTCTCCAGCGTGCCGCCGGCCTCACGGATCAGCCGCTCGAAGGCGCGCACGGTGTTGGCGTTGCCGCCCTGCACCAGCGGCATGCCGACGGCCTCCAGCGTGAAGGCGACGACCTGGGCCATCAGCGCGGAGAGGGGCGAGTCCGGCCCCAGGCCGCAGTGCAGCACCCAGGGCGCGAGCAGCGCACCGACCAGGTCCGACCCGAAGCGCTGCTGCAGCCAGGGCCGGGCGGGCGTCAGGGCCTCGCCGAAGAAGCCGGCCAGGGCGTGCGGGCCGTCCTTCCATGCGGCGCCGGCGAGGGTGCGGGCCGTGTTCAGCTTCCACAGCTCGTTGCCCAGCAGCGAGAACACGAGCGGCGCGCGTTCGGCCATGCCCGCCAGCGTCTGCACGAAGGCCGCGCCGTCGCCGGCATGCAGGGCCTCCATGCGCTGGCGGTTGAGCTGCCGCGAGGTGGAGAGCACCAGATGCCGGCCATCCGGCATCAGCACGCCGGTGGGGCTGTCGGTGTTGCAGTAGGCGAGGCCCGCCTCGTGCAGCGCCTTGCCGAGTGCGGCGTAGGCGGGGCCGACGAGGAAGAGCGGGTGTGCGGTGGAGAGCGTGTCGTGCTGGAAGCCGGGCAGCGTCAGTTCGTCGGTGCGGATGCAGCCGCCGAGCGTGGACTCGCGCTCCAGCACGCGCACCTTGCGCCCCTTGCGGGCGAGCAGGGCGGCACACACGAGGCCGTTGATGCCGCTGCCGATGAGCAGCACGTCGTCGGGGGCTGGGTTTGGGGGGCTTGCCATGGTGGGCATCTTTGCCGTGGTTGTGGGCCGGGGCTATCCGGTTCGGGTGGGTGGCTATCCGAATCGCGACGGAAGTTCTTGGGGCGTGGTTTTTGGTTTGGGTGTCGGCTTTTGCCGGTGTCATGCAGTGGGGGGCGGCGGTGGCAGGTGGCAGGTGGCAGGCGGCAGGCGTATCGTGGGCTTGAGGTGCAGGTCTGGGGTGTTCTCGTGGGGGCAAGGCCGGGGGCGCGCGCCGGTGCCGGGCCCTGGGTGCGCGGGCTCATACGGGGTCGGTCGGCCCTGCGGGCCGACTGCGCTGCGGTGCTCGGATGGACGGGCACGCGGCATAACTCGCTACGCGCTTCGCGCTGCGCTCAGACAAACGCCGCGAGTCAGATCACGAAGCAGGCCTGTCCTTCGGCAGGCCTGCAGCCCGTCCATCCTGCGCGCCTCGCCGACCCCGAAATCGCCCGCGCACCCTGGGCCCGGCACCGGCGCGTGGAGACTGGCGTGGGTGATCGACGGAGGCCAGTGCCCCCGCGTCGATCGCACAGAGCCTCTTGCTCCCTCTCCCCTCGCGGGAGAGGGCTGGGGAGAGGGGGGCGGTGGCCCGCAAGAAGCGCAGTGGTGATGTGACCGCCCCCTCTCCCCAACCCCTCTCCCGCGAGGGGAGAGGGGCTACGCGCAGCACGCATGCCGGCCGATCAACCCCGCCTCAGGCCCTGGTGCCGGTGAGGGCGTGGCGGCGCGCCTGTGGGGCGCCGAGGAGCGCAGGGCGGACGGGCTGCGGGCCTGCCGAAGGACAGGCCCGCTTCGTGAACTGACTCG
>NZ_JACBFY010000004.1 GCF_021401245.1 Pseudacidovorax sp. NFM-22 | reverse complement strand
TCAGCTTGGCGCACTCTTCCAGCACGGCGGCGGCGGTGTCCAGGCCGGCGTCGCCAAAGCCCGGCATCTGGGCGATCTCGTCGATGCGCGCCAGATGCTCGATGTCGAACAGCATGTCCTTGATGGGCGCGGTGTAGCTCATGGGTGTCTCCTCGAATGACGATGACGAATGGAACGGTGCGCCGCACCGCCGCGTCCGGCATGCGGCTGCGCGGGCTGCGCTAAAGCGCCCGGCGAAGAAAAAAGGGCATCGCGAACGATGCCCTTGGGTGCGTGCTGTCGCGGGCCTAAAGCCTCAGAGCGCCTTGACCAGCTCCGGCACGGCCGTGAACAGGTCGGCTTCGAGGCCGTAGTCGGCCACGCTGAAGATCGGCGCTTCCGGGTCCTTGTTGATCGCCACGATCACCTTGGAGTCCTTCATGCCGGCCAAGTGCTGGATGGCGCCCGAGATGCCCGCGGCCACGTACAGCTGCGGCGCCACGATCTTGCCCGTCTGGCCCACCTGCAGGTCGTTGGGCGCGTAGCCCGCGTCCACCGCGGCGCGGCTGGCACCGATGGCCGCGCCCAGCTTGTCGGCCAGCGGCGTCATCACTTCCTGGAACTTCTCGCTGCTGCCCAGCGCGCGGCCGCCCGAGACGATGATCTTGGCCGCCGTCAGCTCGGGACGGTCGTTCTTGCTCACCTCGCGGCCCACGAAGGTGCTCTTGCCGCTGTCGGCCGCGGCGTCCTTTGTCTCGACCTGCGCGCTGCCACCGGTGGCAGCGGCGGGGTCGAAGCCGGTGGTGCGCACGGTGATCACCTTCTTGGCGTCGGCCGATTGCACGGTGGCGATGGCGTTGCCGGCGTAGATCGGGCGCTCGAAGGTGTCGGGGCTGTCCACCTTGGTGATGTCGCTGATCTGCGCCACGTCCAGCTTGGCGGCCACGCGCGGGGCGACGTTCTTGCCGGCGGCGGTGGCCGGGAACAGGATGTGGCTGTAGTCGCCGGCCAGGGCCAGCACCTGGGCCGCGACGTTCTCGGCCAGGCCTTCGGCCAGGCTCGCGCCGTCGGCATGGATCACCTTGGCCACGCCAGCGATCTGCGCGGCGGCCTGAGCGGCGGCGCCGGCGTTCTGGCCGGCCACCAGCACATGAACATCACCGCCGCAGGCGGCAGCGGCCGTGACGGTGTTCAGCGTGGCGGGCTTGATCGACTGGTTGTCGTGTTCTGCAATGACGAGTGCGGTCATGTCTTGTCTTTCCTTCGTCGTGTCCGTGCCGATCAGATGACCTTGGCTTCGTTCTTGAGCTTGTCGACCAGGGTGGCGACGTCGGGCACCTTCACGCCGGCGCCGCGCTTGGCCGGCTCGCTGACTTTCAGGGTCTTCAGGCGCGGCTTGACGTCCACGCCCAGGTCCTCGGGCTTGACGGTGTCCAGCGGCTTCTTCTTGGCCTTCATGATGTTGGGCAGCGTGACGTAGCGCGGCTCATTCAGGCGCAGATCGGTGGTGACCACGGCCGGCAGGCTCAGGCTGATGGTTTCCAGGCCGCCGTCGACTTCGCGCGTGACCTTGGCCTTGTCGCCTTCGACCTCGACCTTGCTGGCAAAGGTGGCTTGCGGCAGGTCGGCCAGGGCGGCGAGCATCTGGCCGGTCTGGTTGGCGTCGTCGTCGATGGCCTGCTTGCCCAGGATGATGAGGGAGGGTTGCTCCTTGTCGACCAGCGCCTTGAGCAGCTTGGCGACGGCCAGGGGCTGCAGCTCTTCGGTGGTCTCGACCAGGATGCCGCGGTCGGCGCCGATGGCCATGGCCGTGCGCAGCGTTTCCTGGCACTTGGCCTCGCCACAGCTGACGGCGATGACCTCGGTGGCCACGCCCTTTTCCTTCAGCCGCACGGCCTCTTCGACGGCGATCTCGTCGAAGGGGTTCATGCTCATCTTGACGTTGGCGATGTCCACCCCGCTGCCGTCGCTCTTGACGCGCACCTTCACGTTGTAGTCGACGACCCGCTTGACGGGGACCAGAATCTTCATTGGCTTGACTCCGTTGATTGCAAAAGGCGTGTTGCTGCGCAACTCAGCAAAACATTCTAGGGCGACCCCTTCCGGCGGGCGTGCTTTGCCCGCTGGGGCGACGCGGGCGGCCAGCGCCGGCGCCATAAAAAGAACGATCGTGCTTTTTTGAAGATTATAGTGACGGATTCCTCGTGCGCTGCAGCATTGGCGACACGAACCGAGGGACAAGGCCGGCGCTGGAGCGGCCGTTCATCACCGGCCCATCCCTCTTCGCGGCCCGCCACGACCCCGTTCAGGCGCCGCCGGTGGCGCTCCGGTCCCCAACCGAGGGCTGGCTGTCGCTGCCCCCGCCCGGAGGCATCTGCGGGCCCGCACCGGGCGGCAGCGACGCCACCCGCACGACCCGCTGCGGAAAAGGAATGTCGATGCCGGCCCGCCGCAGTCCTTCCAGCACCGCGATGTTGACCGCCGAGCGCACGTTGTCCTTGCCCTTGTCCGGATCGCTGATCCAGTAGTTGAGCGTGAATTCCAGCCCGTCGGCGCCGAAGTTGGTGAGGAAGGCGACGGGTGTCGGATCAGCGAGCACGCGGTCCTGCGAGGCGGCCGCTTCGCAGAGGATGGCCTGCACCTGCGCCGGATCGCTGTCGTAGCCCACGGCGATGACGGTGTTGAGATTGGTCTTGAGGTCCGCGAGCGTCAGGTTCTCGACCCGGCCCGTGATGATCGACTCGTTGGGCACGATGGCCTGCCGGCCGTTGCGCGCGCGGATGAGCGTGTAGCGGGTCTTGATGTCGGTGATCTGTCCTTCGAAGGTGTCGACCTTCACGCTGTCGCCGATGCGGATCGAACGCTCCAGCAGGATCACGAAGCCGCTCACATAGTTAGCAGCCAGCTTCTGCAGGCCGAAGCCCAGGCCCACGCCCAGCGCGCCGCCCAGCACGGAGAGCGCGGTCAGGTCCACGCCCACGGCGGACAGTGCAAACAGCAGCCCGACCAGCAGCAGCCCGGCACGCACCGCGTTCGATGCCACCTTGCGCATCGACAGGTCGCTCACCGCCGGCGTCAGCAGCCGCTTCTCGATGGTCGACGAGATCCACAGCGTGATCATCAGCACCACGCCGCACGACAGCACGCCTTCGAACAGCGTGCGCAGGCTGACCCGCGTCTTGCCGAAACCGAGGTTGATCGCTTCCAGCTCGTCCAGCACCGGCGGCAGCAGCCCCACGATCCAGAGCACGGCGGCGGCCCAGGCCACCCACGAGATGGTGCGCTCCACCAGCCGCACCAGTGCCGAGGCCGGGAAGACGCGCCGCAACACCCGCGCGAACAGCCGGATGGCCAGCAGCGCCAGGAAGATCGACACCGCCACCCGCAGCAGCAGCGTGGGCTGCACCGTCAGCAGCAGCCGCCGCGCCAGATCCGTGAAGGCCAGCGCCAGCAGGGGAAAGAGCAAGCCGTCGAAGCTCTTCTCGCCGAACCACAGCGAGTCGCCCGGTTGGTCGCGGCCGAACCACCGGGTCACGCCCCAGGCCAGCAGCAGGCACAGCACCAGCGCGGCGATCTCGATCCACAGTGTGCGGGCATGCACCTCGGAGAGGCGCTGTACGAATCCATTCCAGTCGAGCATGCGCTGGCGGCTTCCCCTGCGGGGAAGATCACGGGAGTTGCGGGAGGCGCGAGGGTAACAAGCGGCGGTGGCTCGGCGAGCAGACGTCGACGTCAGCCGGCAACCGTCGGCATGCGGAGTGCCGACGGACAATCGTCCGCCCATGCCGCGCCGCCGCTCACGAGACCACCACCACGTCTACGTCGTGCTGCTGTCCGAGCGCGTGTGGAACGAGCCGGCCTTCCGCCGCGCCAACCCGGACCACGACATCCTCAAGCCCTGCGTCTACGTCGGCATGACGGGCCTGGACCCCGACCTGCGCTTCGACCGCCACATGGCCGGCGTGCAGGCCAATCGCTTCGTGCTGAAGTACGGGGTGCGGCTCATGCCCGAGTTGTACGAGGCCTACAACCCCATGCCCTACCGTGCTGCCGTGGAGATGGAAGTGGAACTGGCGATCGGCCTGCGCGAGGCCGGCTACGGCGTCTGGCAAGCCTGAGCGCGCCGGCGCTCAGAGGTCGGCCAGTACCCGCACATGCGCCTCGACGCTGCGGGCCAGCGCGTCGAGGTTGTAGCCGCCTTCCAGCAACGAGACGATGCGGCCCTTGGCATACCGGTCGGCCACCTCGCGGATGCGGCTGGTGATCCAGATGTAGTCGTTCTCGTTGAGGCCGAGCTGGCCCAGCTCGTCCTCGCGGTGGGCGTCGAAGCCGGCGCTCACGATCACCAGCTCGGGCCGGAAGGCCTCCAGCCGGGGCATCCACACCGCCTCGATCATCTCGCGCACGTCCATGCCGCGGGTGTAGGCAGGAATGGGCACGTTGACCATGTTGTCGGCCGGTTGGTCGGTGCCGCTGAACGGATAGAACGGATGCTGGAAGATGCCCACCATCAGCACCCGTGGGTCGCCGGCCAGGATGTCCTCGGTACCGTTGCCGTGGTGCACGTCGAAGTCCACCACCGCCACGCGGGAGATGCCGTGCTCGTCCAGCGCATGCCGCGCGGCGATGGCCACGTTGTTCAAAAAGCAGAAGCCCATGGCCTGCTCGCGGCAGGCGTGGTGGCCCGGCGGGCGCACGGCGCAGAAGGCGTTCTGCAGTTGGCCGCCCATCACCGCGTCGGTGGCCGCGATGGCGGCGCCGGCCGCGCGGCGTGCCGCCAGCAGCGTCCCGCGGCAGAGGGAGGTGTCGGGATCGACGGGCGCATGGTCGGGGCCGCCGGCCGGCGCGTCGGCCACCAGGCGCTGGGCCAGGGCTTCGAGCCGCTCCATGTGCTCGGCGCTGTGGGCCCGGGTGATCTGGGCCAGGGTGGCCAGGGGAATGTCGTCGTCGTGCCGCTCCAGCGCATCGGCCACGCCGGTGACGAGCAGGCGGTCCTCGATCGCGTCCAGGCGCTCGGGGCATTCGGGATGGCCGCGCCCCATTTCGTGCTTCCAGAAATCGCGGTGCGTGTAGTAGCCGGTGTTGCCCATGTCTCGTCTTCTCGTGCATGGCCCCAGGCGGCGGCCAGCCGGGGCGCATGCGCTATCTTCTGCGGATGGATACCAAAATGGACGTGGCCGCCAAGCTCGCCGCCTTGCTGAATCAGCTTAACACGGTGATCGTCGGCAAGGCCCCCCAGGTGCGCGACGGCGTGGCCTGCCTGCTGGCGGGTGGGCACCTGCTGATCGAGGACGTGCCGGGTGTGGGCAAGACCACGCTGGCCCACGCGCTGGCCCACACCTTCGGGCTGCAGTTCTCGCGCGTGCAGTTCACCGCCGATCTGATGCCGGGCGACCTGTCGGGCGTGTCCATCTACGACCGGGGACAGCAGGGCTTCGTCTTCCATCCCGGGCCGGTGTTCGCCCAGGTGCTGCTGGCCGACGAGATCAACCGCGCCAGTCCCAAGACCCAGAGCGCGCTGCTCGAAGCGATGGAGGAGAAGCAGGTCACCATCGAAGGCCAGACGCGGCCGCTGCCCGAGCCCTTCTTCGTCATCGCCACGCAGAACCCGCTGGACCAGCTGGGCACCTTCGCGTTGCCGGAATCGCAGCTCGACCGCTTCCTGATGCGCATCTCGCTGGGCTACCCGGACCGCGCGGCCGAGCTGGAGCTGCTCTCCGGCGCCGACCGCCGGCAGATGCTGGGCACGCTGCCTGCGCTGCTGACCGCGGGCGAGCTGCGGGCGATCCAGCAGCGCGTGCTGCAGGTGCATGCCGCGCCGGCGCTGCTGGCCTATCTGCAGGACCTGATCGAGGCCACGCGCTCCGGCCGCTGGTTTTTGCAGGGGCTGTCGCCGCGCGCCGGCATCGCCGTGCTGCGGGCGGCCAAGGCGCAGGCGCTGCTGGCCGGGCGCGACTATGTGGCGCCCGACGACATCCAGGCCGTGCTGCCGCAAACCATCGCCCATCGGCTCAACCCGGTCGGCGACGCCGGCCGCGGCGCCGTCGAGCAGGTGCGCGCCATGATGGCGGCCGTGCCGCTGCCCTGACCCGGGCGCCAACCGTCCATGGCTCTCGTCCTGCGCCAGCGCATGGAGACCTGGCTGCTCGCGCGCCGCGCGCCCAGCGACCAGGTCAGGCTCACGCAAAGGCAGGTGTACATCCTGCCGACCCGCGCCGGGCTGCTGCTGGCCGCCACGCTGCTGGTGCTGCTGGTGGCCTCGATCAACTACCAGCTCAACCTGGGCTACCTGCTGACCTTCCTCATCGCAGGCTGCGCGGTGGCCGGCATGCATGTGGGCCACGGCACGCTGCGCGGCCTGCAGATGCACCTGCTGCCGCCCGTGCCCGGCCACGCGGGCGCGGCGGCCGTGCTGCGGGTGGTGCTGCACAACACGGGCCGGCGCACGCGCTTCGGCATCGGGCTGGCCGTGCGCGGCAGCGGCCACTGGTCGTGGACGGACGTGCCCGCGCAGGGCGAGACCACGGTGGACATCGGCTTCCTGCCGCCGCGCCGCGGCCTGCATGCCGTGCCCACGCTCACGGCCGAGACGCGCTTTCCCATGGGCGCCTTCCGCGTCTGGACCGTCTGGCGCCCGGCGGCGCAATTGCTGGTCTGGCCCGCCGCCGAGGTGGGTGCGCCGCCGCTGCCCACCGGCCCCGCCGACGCGGACAACACCAGCCCGGCCCGGCGCCAGGCCGGCGGCAGCGGCTTCGAAGGGGTGCGCGTCTACCAGCGTGGCGACCCGCTGCGCCAGCTGGTGTGGAAGCGCGTGGCCCGCGCGCAGGCCGCTGGCTCCGAGGAGCTGGTCAGCCGCGACAGCCAGCAGTCTTCGCGCCATTCGCTCTGGCTGGATGCCGCCGCCACCCGCCTGCCCGATGCCGAGGCGCGGCTGTCCCGCCTGACGGCCTGGGTGCTGCAGGCCGACCGGCTGGAGCTCGACTACGGCCTGCGCATCGGCGGGCGCAGCCTGGGGCCCTCGCGTGGCGAAGCGCACCGACGTGCCTGCCTCGAAGCCCTGGCCCTTGCCTCTTGACGCTGCCGTGACCGCCCTGCCCCTTCGCCTTCGCACCCGCGCCGCCGGCCTGCCGCGCGATGCGCGCGACACGCTCTTCCTGCTGGCCGTCATCGCGGTGGTGCTGCTGCCGCAGTTGCCGACGCTGCCCTTGTGGACCAGCGTCCTGGCCGGCACCGTGCTGGTGGGGCGCGGGCTGCTGGCCTGGCGCTCTGCGCCGCTGCCGGGATGGCGCTGGCGCGTGGGCATGTTGCTGCTCGCGCTGGCGGCCACTTGGCTGAGCTACCGGACGCTGATCGGCCGCGAGGCCGGCGTCACGCTGGTGGTGGTACTGCTGGCGCTCAAGACGCTGGAGCTGCGCGCCCGGCGCGACGCCTTCGTGGTGTTCTTCCTGAGCTTCTTCGTGATGCTCACCAGCTTCTTCCAGTCGCAGTCGCTGCTGACGGCGGCGCTGATGCTGTTGGCGCTGATGGGGCTGCTCACCGCGCTGGTCAATGCCCACATGCCGGTCGGCCGGCCGCCGCTCGCGCAGTCCGCGCGCATCGCGGCCTTCATGACCCTGGCCGGCGCGCCCGTCATGCTGGCCTTGTTCCTCTTCTTCCCGCGGCTGGCGCCGCTGTGGGGCACGCCCAACGAGGGCATGACGGGCCGCAGCGGCCTGTCGGCCACCATGCGCGTGGGCACCATCGCGCAGTTGGCGCTGGACGACGGCATCGCCGCGCGCGTGCGCTTCGACGGCGACGCCCCGCCCCCGCGTACCGCGCTGTACTTCCGCGGGCCGGTGCTGTCGCGCTTCGATGGCGTCGAATGGACATCGCCCGAGCCGTGGGAGCGCGGCCTGCCCCAGTTGCGCAGCCGCGGCGAGCCCGTGGGCTACGAGATCACGCTGGAGCCCAGCAATCGCCCCTGGCTGCTGGCCCTGGATGCCATGCGCACGGCGCCCGCCCTGCCCGACGGCCTGCGCGCGCTCCAGGGCGGCGACCTGCAATGGAGCACCAACCGCCCCATCGGCGACCTGCTGCGCTACCGCGGCCAGAGCCAGCTGGACTTCACGAGCGGCCCGGTGCGCCGGGCCGGCCTGCCGGGCTTCTACCTGGCGCTGCCGCCCGGCAGCAATCCGCGCACGGCCGAGCTCGCCCGCCAGTTGCAGGCCCAGGCCGGCGGCAGCACGACCGCGCTGGTCGACGCCGTGCTGCAGCGGCTGCGCACGGGCGGCTACGTCTACACGCTGGAGCCCGGCGTCTACGGCGCGCAGACGGCCGACGAGTTCTGGTTCGACCGCAAGGCTGGCTTCTGCGAGCACATCGCCTCGTCCTTCGTGATCCTGATGCGGGCCGCGGGCGTACCGGCGCGCATCGTCACCGGCTTCCAGGGCGGCGAGATCAACCCGGTGGACGGCTACTGGACGCTGCGCAACAGCGACGCCCATGCGTGGGCCGAGGTGTGGGAGGAAGGCAAGGGCTGGTGGCGCGTGGACCCGACGGCGGCCGTGTCGCCGGGCCGGGTGGGCCAGTTCCAGCGCCTGGTGCCCCCGCCCGGCTTCTTCGCCGGGGCCATCGGCGCCATGAGCCCCACGTTGATGCAGCACGCCCGCGCGCTGTGGGAGGCGGTCAACAACGCCTGGAACCAGCGGGTGCTGAACTACACGCAGACCCGGCAGTTGGACCTGCTCAAGGCCCTCGGCATGGACAGCCCCAGCCCGTCCGACCTGGCCCGGGTGCTGCTGATGGCACTGGTGGCCGCCAGCCTGGGCGGCGCGGCCTGGGCCTGGCGCGAGCGTCGGCGCACCGACCCGTGGCTGCGGCTGCTGGCCCGGGCGCGCGCCCGGCTCGCCCGGTCCGGCGTGAGCGTGCCGCCCGACAGTCCGCCGCGGCGCATGGCGGAGCTGCTCGACGCGCGTTTCGGCGAGGCCGCCACGCCCACGCGCGACTGGCTGCTGCGGCTGGAGGCCCAGCGCTACGCACGCGATCCGGCCGACGACCTCGCCGCATTGCGGCGCGACTTCCGGCGCCTGCGCTGGCCGGGGTGAGCGATGCGCGCACCCTTCGGCACAATCGCCCGGATGCGCTTCTTCCCGTTCCTGCCGCTCGCGCTGTGCGCGTCGCTGGCCCTGCCGGCCCTCGATGCCGGCGCCACGTCCAGGCGCGGCGACGCTGCCCGCTCCGCCAAGCAGGGCGGCAAGCAGGCCGCCAAGCGCACCGCTGCCGTCGGCGAGGCCTATGCCGGCCGCGCCGATGCCATGGCCTTTGCCGACGAGATTGCCGCCCGCCAGAACCTGGATGCCGCCTGGGTCCGCGCCACGCTCGGCCAGGCCCGCCTACTGCCCAACGTGCCGCGCTTGATGCTGCCCGCACCGGCCGGCAGTGGCACCAAGAACTGGGCCGCCTACCGCAGCCGCTTCGTCGAGCCGATCCGCATCGGCGCCGGCGTGCGCTTCTGGCGCGACAACGCCGCCACCCTGGCCCGCGCCGAGCGCGATTTCGGGGTGCCCGCGGACATCATCGTGGGCATCGTCGGCGTCGAGACCATCTATGGCCGCCAGATGGGCAGCTTCCGCGTGCTGGATGCGCTGGCCACGTTGGCCTTCGACTTTCCGCAGGCCCATCCGCGCGCCGCGCAGCGCCAGGCCTTCTTCCGCGGCGAGCTGGAGAACTTCCTGACGCAGGAGGGCCGCACCCACGCCGACCCCACGGCGCCGGTCGGCAGCTACGCCGGCGCCATGGGCATGCCGCAGTTCATGCCCAGCAGCATCGCCAGGTACGCGGTCGACTACGACGGCGACGGTCGCATCGACCTGGTGAACGATCCGCAGGACGTGATCGGCTCGGTGGCCAACTACTTCAAGGCCTTCGGCTGGCAGCCGGGCCTGCCGGCGACCTATGGCGTGCGCGTCAATGCGGCGCGTGCCCAACTGCCCGTGCTGCTGGCGCCCGACATCGTGCCCAGCTTCAGCGCCGATGCCTTCGTCGCCGGCGGCGCACAGCTCGACGCCGACGGCCTGCGCCACCGCGGCCTGCTGGCCCTGATCGAGCTGCAGAACGGCCCGAGTGCGCCGGCCAGCTACGTCGCCGGCACGCAGAACTTCTACGTCATCACGCGCTACAACTGGAGCAGCTACTACGCCATGGCAGTGCTGGAGCTGGGCGCCGCCGTCCGCGCCGCGATGGCGCAGTGAGCGACGAAGCCGCCCCCATGGACCGCGACGCCTTCCTTTCCCGCCATGGCGCCGGCTGGCTGCAGGCCTGGACCGACATCGGCGCGCAGGCACCGGTCAGGCTGCTCGACCAGCTCTGCACCCGCTATGCCGAGCCCCAGCGCCACTACCACACGCTGCAGCACCTGGACGAATGCCTGCACCTGCTGGCCGCCCACCGCGGTCTGGCCGAGCGGCCCGCCGAGGTCGCGCTGGCCCTGTGGTTCCACGACGCCGTGTACGACGTGCATGCCAGCGACAACGAGGCCCGCAGCGCCGATTGGGCACGGGATGCCCTGATCACGGCGGGCGCGCCCGCCGGGACGGCCGGACGTGTGCATGCCCTGGTGATGGCGACGCGCCACGGCCAGCCCGGCGCGCAGGTGCCCCAGGACCCGGACACCCGGCTGCTGCTCGACGTGGACCTGGCCATCCTCGGCGCACCGTCCGCCCGCTACGCCGAGTACGAGCGCCAGATCCGCGCCGAATACGCCCATGTGCCGCCCAAGGTGTTCGAGCCCGGCGCCGGCAGTTGATGGCGGGCTTCCTCGCGCGGCAGCCGCTCTACCTCACGGCCGGCATCCGTGCCGAACGGGAGCCGCAGGCGCGGCGCAACCTCGCTGCCGCCGTGGCGGGCTGAGCGCCAGCGCGCCGCCCGGCAGGAGGCAGGAGGCAGGAGGCAGGAGGCAGGAGGCGGGCGGCGGACCAGGTCGGCCTCTTGTCCCACTCGAACTTTGGTGTTCATCGTCCGTCCGGAGCCGGGCACCCCCGCCAATGTCCTACAAAGGCGCGACACTGGCCGCCTCCGCCCCCTCGGACCCACTTTCCACCCATGAGCGCTGACGCCCTTTCCTTCCCGACGCCCGGCGCGGGACCCCAGCGCATCACCGGCGCCTCGGCCGCGGCGCTCTGCCCGCCTGAATCCGAGATCGACCTCACTGTCCGAGAACCCGCCCGCGTCGCCCTGACCGCAGCACTGGGCCTGCTCGACCACGACGTGGACGAAGCCGTCGGCCATGCGGTGTCCCTGGTCCGCAGGCTCACGCATTCGCCGGTCTCGTTCTTTGGCGCCATCGGGCCCGAGGTCGACCACTACAAGGCGATCGAAGGCGCAGGGCCTCCGCTGTCCGAAACCCGCACCATGGCGGGACGCACCTTCTGCCACTACACCCACGCGCTCGGCCGGACGCTGGCCATCGAGGACACCCGGGCCGAGTCACCGTGGCGCGAGGTGCCGACGGTCCACACGCTGGGCGTGGCCGCCTACCTGGGCGTGCCGGTGCGGCACCAGGGGCAGGTGGTCGGCAGCCTGTGCGTCATCGACCAGGTGCCGCGTCGCTGGGGCGAGCAGGAGATCGACCTGCTCGAGGCCATGGCCCAGTCCATCGAGCGTGAACTGGCCCTGCGCGCCACGCTGCGCGTGGCCCGCGAGGACATGCGGCGCCAGGCCGAGCTGGTGCTCGAACGCGAGACGCTGGTGGCCAACGTGCTGCACGACCTGGCCACGCCCATGCTGTCGCTACAGCTGAGCCTGGCCATGCTGCGAAAGCGCCATCCTGGCGAGGCCGACGCCCTGGCCGGCCTGGGCCATGCCACCGACATGCTGCGCGAATTGGTGGGTGCCCTCAACGGCCGGCGGCTGGCGCGTGGCGGCGCCGGCGACACGCCCCCGATGCCCGCCGAGCCCGCACGGCCCCTCAAGGCGGGCATGGCCTCGCGCGAGCTGCAAGCCACGTCGCCGACGGCCGACGAGCCGGCCACCAGCCCGCTGGCGCTCGACGCCGTGCTGGTGGACGTCGCCCGCATGGTCCAGCCCATCGCGGCCCGCGACGGGTTGCGCCTGCAGACCCACCTGGACAGCGGCGGCCGGGTGGCCGTGGGCCGCGGCGAACTGCTGCGCGTGGCGGGCAACCTGCTCAACAACGCCATGAAGTTCAGCCGGCCCGGTGGCACGGTCACCCTGGCCAGCGGCCGCGACGCGCAACCCGGCTGGGTCTGGATGGCGGTGCGCGACGAAGGCGTGGGCATGACGCCCGAAGAGGTCGCCCGCTGCACCGAACGCGGCTACAGCAATGGCAAGGGCCGCGCGCACAGCACCGGGCTGGGCTTGGCCATCGCCCGGCAGTTCGCCCTCGAAGGAGGCGGCGAACTGCGGGTGCGCAGCGAGGTCGACCGCGGCACCGAGGTGCTGATCCGCTGGCCCGACAGCCGCCCCTCTGCGCAATCCGGCGCGTCCTGGGGCACGCCGGCCCAGTCCTCGACCCTCGGCTGAGGGCCACGGGGCGCGCCCGGGCTCAGTGGGCGGCGCGCAGGCTGGGCCCGAGGGCGAACCGGCGCATCCACGCATCCACCGCCTCGCGCTGCGACGGATCGAGGTGCAGGCCGAGCTTGGAGCGGCGCCAGAGCACATCCTCGCCGGTGCGTGCCCATTCCTCGTCGGCCAGGTAGCGCAGTTCGCGCTCGAATACGCCGGGCGCTACGGCGGCCCCGAGGTCCGCCATGGACGCCGCATCGCCCAGCACCTGGGCGATGCGCGTGCCATAGGCGCGCGACCACCGCCGCGCCAGCGCCGCATCGAGCCAGGGATGGCGCTGCTGCACTTCCTGCACGAAACGTTCGAACTGCACGTCGGGCGGCAGCCGGCGGCTCTCCGCGGGCAGCCAGTTCGCCAGGTCGCCGCCGGCCAGCGGGGCGGCCTCGGTCCAGGCCGGGCGACGGTCATTCAGCATCTCGCCAACGGCGTCGGCCGCATCCTCGGCCAGCTTGCGGAAGGTCGTGATCTTGCCGCCCCAGACCGACAGCAGCGGCGCGGCCTCGGTGTGGCGCTCCAGCAGGTAGTCGCGCGTGACGGCGGACGGATCGCCCGAGGCATCGTCCAGCAGCGGGCGAACGCCCGAATAGGTCCAGACCACGTCCGCCGGCGTGACGGCGCGCTCGAAGTAGCGGCTCGCCTGCTCGCACAGGTAATCGATCTCGCCCGGGGTGATGCGGCCGGCCCGTGGGTCATGGCCTTCCAGTTCCAGGTCGGTGGTGCCGATCAGCGTGAAGTCCTGCTGATAGGGGATGGCGAAGATGATGCGCTGGTCGGGGTTCTGGAAGATGTAGGCATGGTCGTGCTCGAACATCCTTGGAACGACGATGTGACTGCCCTGCACCAGGCGCAGGCTGCGCTTGGCCAGCGACTCGCCGCCCGCGGGCGTGGCCGCGCCGCGCAGGAAGGCCTCGGCCCAGGGGCCGGCGGCGTTGACGAGCGCCTTGGCCTGCACGGCGCGGGCGGCGTGGTCGGCCGTCTCCAGCGTGCAGGTCCAGCCCTCGGCGCTGCGGCGCGCCGCCACGCAGCGGGTGCCGGTGAGGATCTGCGCGCCGCGGGTGCGCGCGTCCAGGGCGCTGAGCACCACCAGCCGGGCGTCGTCCACCCAGCCGTCCGAATAGACGAAGCCGCGCTTGTAGCGCGCCTTGAGCGGCGCACCGGCGGCATGGCGGCGCAGGTCCACGCTGCGCGAGCCCGGCAGCACTTCCCGCTTGGCCAGATGGTCGTAGAGGAAGAGGCCGGCGCGGATCATCCAGGCCGGCCGCATGGCCGGGTCGTGCGGCATCACGAAGCGCAGGGGCCACATGATGTGGGGCGCGCTCTTGAGCAGCACCTCGCGCTCCGCCAGTGCCTTTCGCACGAGCGAGAACTCGTAGTACTCCAGGTAGCGCAGACCGCCATGGATCAGCTTGGTGGAGGCCGAGGAGGTGTGCGCCGCCAGATCGTCCTGCTCGCACAGCACCACCTTGAAGCCGCGGCCTGCCAGGTCGCGCGCAATGCCGCAGCCGTTGATGCCGCCGCCGACGACCAGCACGTCGCACTGGATGGGGTCGAGTTCGAAGCTGGCGGCGCGAATGTTTTCGGATTCGTTCATTTCGATTCCTTTTGGCGCGATTTTGCCGCAAATTTTTGCCCTTATCATTTCGTTTGTTTTCGGATCGACGCGTGTGAACCACTCCAACCCTCGCCAAGTCCAGCTGCTGGACACCGTCCGCACCCGCGGAAGCGCCACCGTGGAGGAGCTGGCGGAGGAGCTGGGCGTGACGCTGCAGACAGTGCGCCGCGACGTGCAGCGCCTGGCCGACGCCGGCCTGCTGGCGCGCTTCCATGGCGGCGTGCGGGTGCCGGTCTCCACCATCGAGAACATCGCCCATCCGCAGCGGCAGATGCTCAACGCCGAGGCCAAGGCGCGCATCGCGCGGGCCGTGGCGGCGCAGGTGCCGCACGACTGCTCGCTGATCCTCAACGTGGGCACCACGGCCGAGGCCATCGCCCGCGCACTGTTGCAGCACCGCGGGCTGCGCGTCATCACCAACAACCTGCACGTGGCCCACATCCTGGCCGGCAACGAGGCCTGCGAGGTCATCGTGGCCGGCGGCACGGTGCGCGCCCGCGACCGCGCCGTCGTGGGCGAGGCGACGATGGACTTCATCCGCCAGTTCAAGGTGGACATCGCCCTGATCGGCTGCTCGGGCATCGAGCAGGACGGCACCGTGCGCGATTACGACCTGCGTGAGGTGAAGGTGGCCCAGGCCATCATCGGCCAGGGAAGAGAAGTGTGGCTGGCGGCCGACGCCAGCAAGTTCAACCGGCCGGCGATGGTGCAGGTGGCACCGCTCGCGGCCATCGACCGGCTGTTCACCGACGCCGAACCGCCCGCGCCCTTCCCCGCCCTGCTCGCGCAGGCGCAGGTGCGCTGTGACATCGCCTGAACGGCGGCGACCCAGCGCCAACCATCCAACGGAGACGACACCATGGCATCCCCCACCGACTACCTGCTCGCCCTGGACCAGGGCACCTCCAGCTCACGCAGCATCGTGTTCGACCGCGGCGGCCGCATCGTGGCCATGGCCCAGCGCGAGCTGCCGCAGATCTATCCGCAGCCCGGCTGGGTGGAGCACGACCCCATGGAGATCTGGCGCGGCCAGCTCGCCACCGCCCGCGACGCGCTGGCCAAGGCCGGCCTCAAGGCCGCCGACGTGCGCGCCATCGGCATCACCAACCAGCGCGAGACCACCGTGCTGTGGAACCGTCGCACCGGCCAGCCGGTGCACCATGCCATCGTCTGGCAGGACCGCCGCGCCGAGCCGCTGTGCGCCGAGCTGCGCGGCCGGGGCATGCAGGACGTCATCCAGCGCAAGACCGGCCTCGTGATCGACGCCTACTTCTCCGCCACCAAGCTGCGCTGGCTGCTCGACGAAGTGCCCGGCCTGCGCGCCCAGGCCGAGGCCGGCGAGCTGGCCTTCGGTACCGTGGACAGCTGGCTCATCTGGCAGCTGACCGGCGGCCGGGTGCATGCGACGGACGTGACCAACGCGTCCCGCACCATGCTCTTCGACGTCCACCGCAACGCCTGGGACGACGAGCTGCTCGGCGCGCTGGACATTCCCGCCGCGCTGCTGCCGCAGGTGCAGCCCTCCAGCAGCTTCTTCGGCGAGACGGATGCGGCGCTGCTGGGCGCCGCGGTGCCCATCGGTGGCGTGGCCGGCGATCAGCAGGCCGCGCTCTTCGGCCAAGCCTGCTTCGACGCCGGCATGGCCAAGAACACGTACGGCACCGGTTGCTTCCTGCTGATGCACACGGGGGAACGCTTCCAGCCCTCGACCAACGGGCTGGTGGTGACGAGCGCGGCGCAGTTGGCGGCGCGGGCCGTTGGCAACGGTGCTGCGCTTCTGACGACGCCCCTCGCAAACGGCGTGGCGGCGCCGCAGGGCACCGACATCCAGCATGGCTTTCACGCCAGAGCCCCGGCACCCGGCGACGCTGCCGCCGCCGTGGCGGCGGCGCAGTACGCCATGGAAGGCAGCGTCTTCGTCGGCGGCGCGGTGGTGCAGTGGCTGCGCGACGGCCTGCGCGCCATCAAGGGCAGCGCCGAGGTCCAGGCCCTGGCCGAGAGCGTGCCCGATGCCGGCGGCGTGATGATGGTGCCGGCCTTCACCGGCCTGGGCGCGCCCTACTGGAACGCCGACGCCCGCGGCACCATCACCGGCCTCACGCGCGGCACGACCGTGGCCCACATCGCCCGCGCCGCGCTGGAGAGCATCGCCTACCAGAGCGCCGCGCTGCTCGCCGCCATGAGCCGCGACGTGGAAGCCGCGGGCGGCACGCCTGTCGCCGAACTGCGCGTGGACGGCGGCGCCTGCGTCAACGACCTGCTGATGCAGTTCCAGGCCGACCTGCTGGGCATCCCGGTCGTCCGCCCCGCCGTGGTGGAGACCACCGCCCTGGGCGCCGCCTTTTTGGCGGGCCTCTCGAGCGGCGTCTACGCCGGCACCGACGAACTGTCGGCCCTGTGGAAGGCCGAGCGCCGCTTCCTGCCCACGCTCAGCCGCGCGCAGGCCGAAGCGGCGATGGCGCGGTGGGAGCACGCCGTGCGGCAGGCGACGGCAGGTTGAGCGACCGCAAAGTAGACGTCACCCAAGACTTCAATGTCGCAAGGCCGCGCAGCAGGCCACGCCAGGGCACCCGCGGAACCGGCTTTGCCGGGCCGGTGGGTGCGCCCCCCTCCAAGCCGAAGGCGTCAGAAAGGGGGGAGCCGCGAAGCGGCTCGGGGGGTGACCGCTCAGTTCGTCGGAACCAGGAAATCCTGGCTCACCCGCATCCCCAGCTCATTGATGCGGTCCAGGAACTGCGTCAGGTATGCATGCAGCCCCGTGGCCAGGATCTCGTCGACCCGGCCGTACTGCAGCTCGGCCAGCAGCTTGCCCGCGCGGCGCAGGGTTTCGGCGCTCTGGTCGTTGGCCACCTTGCTCAGGTTGTTGACCACCTCGACCAGGCTGGCATGCAGCGAGCGCGGCATGTCGGCACGCAGGATCAGCAGTTCGGCCACGCGCTCCGGCTTGATCACGTTGCGGTAGACCTTGCGGTAGACCTCGAAGGCGGAGACGCTGCGCAGGATCGCGCTCCAGTGATAGAAGTCGTACTCCTGATGCTCCTCGGTGCCCCCGCCGAAGAACTCGCTGTTCATGGCGTGGAACTTCACGTCCACCAGCCGGGCCGTGTTGTCCGCCCGCTCCAGGAAGGTGCCCAGGCGCAGGAAGTGGTACGCCTCGTCCTGCAGCATGGTGCCCTGCGTGACGCCGCGCGACAGGTGCGAGCGGAACTTCACCCATTCGAAGAACTGGCCCGGATCGCGCTCGAACTCGCCCTGGCGCAGCATGCGGACCACGTCGAGCCAGGTGGTGTTCTGCGTTTCCCACGATTCGGTCGTCAGCGCGCCGCGCACGGCGCGGGCGTTCTCGCGCGCGGCCTTGAGGCACGACACGATGGAGGACGGGTTGCTCTCGTCCTTCACCATGAACTCCATGACGCCCTCGGGCGTGATGGCGTCGTGCTTCTGGAAGTAGGCGGGCCGCAGTTCGCTGATGGACAGCACACCCTGCCAGCCCAACTGGGCCACTTCGGCCGACTGGGGCAGCAGGGAGGTCTGGTAGTTGACGTCGAGCATGCGCGCCGTGTTCTCGGCCCGCTCGGTGTAGCGCGACATCCAGTAGAGGTGGTCGGCGGTACGGGACAGCATGGGTCTTGTCTTTCTGGGATCGGGGGGCGCTGCCTCAGGCCGCGGAAGAGGACGAGTTCATCGACTGGCTCTGGGACTGGGACTGCCCCTGGCCACCCTGGGTCTGCGACTGGCTCTGACCGTTCTTGCCGGCGAAGCGGCGGTCGGGCTCCAGCACCCAGGTGTCCTTGGTGCCGCCGCCCTGCGAGGAGTTGACGACCAGCGAGCCTTCCTTGAGCGCCACGCGCGTCAGGCCGCCGGGCACCATCTGCACCTCCTTGGCCGAGAGCACGAAGGGACGCAGGTCGATGTGGCGCGGCGCGATGCCCGCGTCGACAAAAGTCGGCGAGGAGGACAGGCTCAGCGTGGGTTGCGCGATGTAGCCGTCGGGCTTGGCGCGCACCACCTCGCGGAACTCGTCGATCTCGGCCTTGGTGGAGGCCGGGCCGATCAGCATGCCGTAGCCGCCGGCGCCATGCACTTCCTTGACGACCAAGTCTTCCATGTGCGCGAGCACGTAGTCGAGGTCGTCCTTGTTGCGGCACATCCAGGTGGGCACGTTCTTCAGGATCGGCTGCTCGCCGAGGTAGAACTCCACCATCTTCGGCACATAGGGGTAGATGGACTTGTCGTCGGCGATCCCCGTGCCCACCGCATTGCAGATGACCACGTTGCCCGCCTTGTAGGCGCGCATCAGGCCGGCGCAGCCCAGCGTGGAATTGGGGCGGAACACCTCGGGGTCGAGGAAGTCGTCGTCCACGCGGCGGTAGATGACGTCGACGCGGCGCGGGCCGCGCGTGGTGCGCATGTAGACGAAGTCGTCTTTCACGAACAGGTCCTGGCCCTCGACCAGTTCCACGCCCATCTGCTGGGCCAGGAAGGCGTGCTCGAAGTAGGCGCTGTTGTACATGCCGGGCGTGAGCACCACCACCGTGGGTTCGGCCGTGGCTGGCGGCGCGCTGGCGCGCAGCGTCTCCAGCAGCAGGTCGGGATAGTGGGCCACCGGCGCCACGCGGTTCTGCGCGAACAGCTCGGGGAAGAGCCGCATCATCATCTTGCGGTTCTCGAGCATGTAGCTCACGCCGCTGGGCACGCGCAGGTTGTCTTCCAGCACGTAGTACTCGCCCTTGCCCGCGCTGTCGGGCGCGCGGACGATGTCGATGCCGGAGATGTTGGAATAGATGTTGTTGGGCACCGTCACGCCCATCATCTCGGGGCGGAACTGGGCATTGCCCTGGATCTGCTCGGCCGGGACGATCCCGGCCTTGACGATTTCCTGGTCGTGGTAGATGTCGTGGATGAAGCGGTTGAGCGCCGTCACGCGCTGGACCAGCCCCTTCTCCATCGACGCCCACTCGTCGGCCGGGATGATCCGCGGTAGCAGGTCGAAGGGGATCAGCCGCTCGGTGCCCGAGCCGTCCTCGTCCTTGGCGCCGTACACGGCAAAAGTGATGCCGACCCGGCGGAAGATCATCTCCGCCTCTTCACGGCGCGAACGCATCACCTCGGGGGGTTGCTTCGCGAGCCATTGGTCGTATCGCTGGTAGTGCTGTCGGATCGCGGCCCCTTCATAGGGGAGCCGCTCATACATTTCATCGAACTTGTGCATGGAACGACCAATCTCCTTGAGCCATAGCTTAGCAAGTTCAAGGCCATCTCCCGGGCCCGCCGTGCGCAAAAGTTTTCATTCTTCACCTTCGGACAGCGGCGGCCGGTGGTGCCAGTAGCGGGCCGCCTGCACCCGTTCGCAGCGCACGCCCTCCGGCTCGGTGCTGCGCCAGTGTGCTGCCCCGCAACGCGCGGACTCGAAGAAAGGGATGCCCTCGGACAGATAGCGCGCCCGCACCTCGGGCGCCGGATGACCGAAGGGGTTGCGCCAGCCGTTCTGGGCGACCGCCACGCGCGGCCGCACGGCCCGCAGCCAGGGCAGGCTGGACGAGCTGCGGCTGCCGTGGTGGGCCACGATCAGCAGGTCGGTGCGAAGACCGTCACCCCTTTCATGCACCAGTTGCAGTTCCTGCGCCTGCTCGACGTCACCGGTCAGCAGGGCGCTCGCGCGGCCGTTGTCGATGCGCAGTACGCAGGAATCGGCATTGCGCTGGGCCAGCGGTCGGGCGGCCTCGGGCGCGGGATGCAGCACCTCGAAATCGACGCCCTCCCAGCGCCAGCGCAGGCCGCGTGCGCAAGGCGCGCCGAAGTCGGCCACCGCCGGATGGGCGGCACGCACGGACTCGGCGCCACCGGTGTGGTCGGTGTCACGGTGGCTCAGCAGCAGCCGGTCCAGCCGCAGGCCCAGCGCGCGCAGCAGCGGCACCAGCACGCGCTCGCCGGCATCGCTACGCGGACCGTAGCGCGGACCGGCGTCGAACAGCAGCACATGGCCGGCCGTGCGCACGACGATCGCACTGCCCTGCCCCACGTCGGCCGCCAGCACCTCGAAGTCGCCGGGCGCGACGGGCTCGGCCCTCCACAGCAGCACCGGCAACGCAAGCGGCAAGCCGAGCAGCCGCCAGCGCCAGGGGCCGGGCATGACCAGCAGCATGCCGCCGAGCACGCCCGCAGCTGCAGCCCACAGCGGCGGTGCGGCCGCGCTGAAGGTCGCGCCGGGCAGCGTGGCCGCCCAGGCCAACGCACTGCGCAGCGCCTCCACCGCCATTGCCGCCAGATCCCAGCAGGCCGGCACGGCAATGCCGGCCATGGCCAGCGGAGTCACGACCAGCGTGACGGCCGGAATCGCGAGGAGGTTGGCCGCCAGGCCCACGACCGAGACCTGCTGGAACAGCATCAGCCCCAGCGGGGCCAGTGCGACGGTCACCACACCCTGCTCGCGCAGCAGGCGCCGCAATGCCGCACCCCGCCCCTGCGGGCCCACGGCCGGCCCCGCATCGGTGGCGAACAGCACGGCGACCGCGACGAAGCTGAGCCAGAAGCCGGCCTGCATCAGGCCCCAGGGATCGATGGCCACCACCAGCGCGAAAACCACCAGCCATGCCACCGGCCAGGGCCAGCGCCGGGCCGACAGCCGCAGCAGCACGGCCAGCGCGAGCATCCACACCGTGCGCTGCGAAGGCAACCCCCAGCCGCTGAAGGCCGCGTAGAGGGCCGCCAGCAGCACGCCGCCGGCAAGACCGGCATGCTGGGCCGGCCAGCACAGCATCAATCGCGGGCTGAGCCGCCAGAGCCAGCCGACCACGGCCGCCGCCAGCCAAGCGAACATGGTCACGTGCAGGCCCGAGATGCTCATCAGGTGGGCGACGCCCGTCAGGCGGAAGACGGACCAGTCCGCTGGCGCGATGGCCGACTGGTCGCCGGTGACCAGCGCCGCCACCACCCGGCCCGCGCTGCTGCTGCCCGTGCGTTCGAGGATGCGGTCGCGCACGGCTTCACGGGCACGCTCGAGTGGCCACTCCCACCACGAGGGCGCCTGCAGCCGCAGGGGAGCCGGCGCCGGCCGTACCGAGCCGGTCGCCTGGATGTCCTGCTCGAACAGCCAGAGCTCGTAGTCGAAACCGTGCGGATTGAGCGTGCCGTGCGGTGCACGCAGCCGCACCGGCAGCCGCCAACCCTCGCCCACATGCAACGGCGCGGGCGACGCGACGGCGTCCGGCCAGAACAGGATCAGCCGACGGGGCAGCGGCGCCTCGCCCTCGGTCGTGAATTCGAAGCGCAGGCCGCCATCGCGCCGCTGCGGCATGCCCGTCACGCGCCCCTGGAGGACGAGATCGCGGCCTTCGAGGGCCGGCGCCAGCGCCCCGGCCAGGCGATCAACGGCACGCCAGCCCGTCTGGGCGAATCCCACCCCCATACCGGCCACCAGCGCCAGCAGCAGTCCGGCGCGATGGCGCTGCACAGACGGGAGGCCGGAGAGCAGCCAGGCCACCAGCCCCACCAGCGCCGCCACGGCATAGAGCCCGGCCGGCCAGAGCGCCGGCTGCCGCAGCTGCCACGCGATGCCGACGATGGCACCGGCCAGCCCCGCCATCAGGCCCGGCCATCCCCTGCCCCGCCATGACCCCGTCACGGCGCGCAGGCACCCTCGTGCGCGCACCGCCACCCTGCCTGTGTTCAAGCCTGTTTCTCTCCCTGAACGGCCCGCCGCATGGGGGGTCCGATGGCGCAGTCCTTGCTTGCTTCTCGGCTAGCATGCGCCCTCGGGCCCGTCATTGCTGCACGCGCGCCGTCACCAGAATAAGCCCAAACCACCGAGTCCCATGTCGATCCACGCCGCCCTCCACCACGTCACACGCTACAAGTACGACCGGCCCGTCCAGTTGGGCCCGCAGGTCGTGCGGCTGCGCCCCGCGCCGCACTGCCGCAGCAACGTGATCTCGTACTCGCTGCGCGTCGAGCCGGCCGAGCACTTCATCAACTGGCAGCAGGATCCCTTCGCCAACTACCAGGCGCGGCTGGTCTTCCCGAAGAAGACGACCGAGTTCACCGTGACGGTGGACCTCGTGGTCGAGATGGCGGTCTACAACCCCTTCGACTTCTTCCTGGAGCCGCATGCGGAGACGGTGCCCTTCAAGTACTCCAAGGCGCAGGCCGAGGAACTGGCGCCCTACCTGGTGACGGAGCCGGCCACACCGCTGGTGGCGGCCTACCTCGAGAAGATCGACCGCAGCGAGAAGCGCACCATCGACTTCCTGGTCCAGCTCAACCAGCAGGTGCAGCAGGACGTCAAGTACCTCATCCGCATGGAGCCCGGCGTGCAGACGCCGGAAGAGACGCTCGAGAAAGCCAGCGGCTCCTGCCGCGACTCCGGCTGGCTGCTGGTGCAGTTGCTGCGCCACATGGGCCTGGCGGCGCGCTTCGTGTCGGGCTACCTGATCCAGCTCACGCCCGACGTCAAGTCGCTCGACGGCCCGAGCGGCACCGAGGTCGACTTCACCGACCTGCATGCCTGGTGCGAGGTCTACCTGCCCGGCGCCGGCTGGATCGGCCTGGACGCCACCTCCGGCCTGCTGGCCGGCGAAGGGCACATCCCGCTGGCCTGCACGCCCAACCCGTCGAGCGCCGCGCCCATCGAGGGCCTGGTGGACGAGGCCGAGGTCGAGTTCGACCACGAGATGGTCGTCAGCCGCATCTACGAATCGCCGCGCGTCACCAAGCCCTACACCGACGACCAGTGGGCTGAGGTACTGGCCCTGGGCGAGGCGGTCGATGCCCGCCTGGCCGCTGGCGACGTGCGCCTGACCATGGGTGGCGAGCCCACCTACGTGGCCACCAGCGACCGCGACGCCGCCGAATGGAACACCGACGCCCTGGGCCCCACCAAGCGCGGCTACGCCACCGAACTGGTGGACCGCCTGCGCGCCGAATACGGCCACGGCGGCTTCCTGCATTTCGGCCAGGGCAAGTGGTACCCCGGCGAGCAGCTGCCGCGCTGGGCGCTGTCGATCTTCTGGCGCGCCGACGGCCAGCCGATCTGGCACAACCCCGCCCTCTTCGCCGACGAGCGCAAGCCCGCCAGCTACACCAGTGCCGATGCCGATCGCTTCACCCGCACCCTGGCCGGCAAGCTGGGCCTGTCGGAGCGCTTCATCCAGGCCGGCTACGAGGACGTCTACTACTACCTCTGGCGCGAGCGCCGGCTGCCGGTCAACGTCGACCCCTTCGAGTCCAACCTCGACGACGAACTGGAGCGCGCCCGCCTGCGCCGCGTGTTCACGCAGAAGCTCGATGCCGTGATCGGCTACGTGCTGCCGCTGGAGCCCTCCTCCAACGCGACAGACAACCCGGCACTGGCCGGCGCCGGCTGGAAGACCGGCCCCTGGTTCCTGCGCGACGACCGCATGTACCTGATCCCGGGCGATTCGCCCATGGGCTACCGCCTGCCGCTGGATTCGCAGCCCTGGGCGGCCAAGGGCGACTTCCCCTACCTGATCGACCGAGATCCGCATGCGCCGCAGGCCGCGCTGCCCCCGGCCGCCGAACTGCGGGCCCGCTATGCCGAAGCCTGGGGACAGGCTGGCATGGGCGCAGCAGCCGGTGACGTGGCCTATGTGCAAGGCGCACCGCGCAGCGCCAGTGCCACGGTGCGCCTGCAACCGCCGAGTGCGACCGGTGCCACCGGCGGGGACGTGGCGCCCGGCGACGGCAGCGCCCGCCATGTGGCGGATGGCGCCAACGTGCGCTTCCCGAGCCGCGGCGAATCCGCGCACTGGATCACGCGCACCGCGCTGTGCGTGGAGGCGCGTGACCCGCGCCGCGCCAACGGCCCGGCCGCCGAGAAGGTGGGTCAGGCCTCGGGCGTGCTCTATGTCTTCATGCCACCCCTGGCCTTCCTGGAGGACTACCTCGATCTGCTCTCCGCGGTCGAAGCCACGGCCGAAGAGCTGGGCATGCAGATCGTGCTCGAAGGCTACCCGCCGCCGCGCGACGCCCGCCTCAAGATGCTGCAGGTCACGCCCGACCCGGGCGTGATCGAGGTCAACATCCACCCCGCGCACAACTGGGGCGAGCTGGTGCAGCACACCGAGTTCCTCTACGACGCGGCCTTCCAGACGCGCCTGACGGCCGAGAAGTTCATGACCGACGGCCGCCACACCGGCACCGGCGGCGGCAACCACTTCGTGCTGGGCGGCGCCACGCCGGCCGACAGCCCCTTCCTGCGCCGGCCCGAGCTGCTGGCCAGCCTGGTGCTGTACTGGCACAAC
Source organism: Pseudacidovorax sp. NFM-22 (assembly GCF_021401245.1). GTDB lineage: Bacteria > Pseudomonadota > Gammaproteobacteria > Burkholderiales > Burkholderiaceae_C > Xenophilus. The sequence goes on along the minus strand of NZ_JACBFY010000004.1, from coordinate 570,523 downwards.
CATCCCTCGCTGTCGTACCTGTTCTCGGGCATGTTCATCGGCCCGACCAGCCAGGCGCCGCGCGTGGACGAGGCCCGCAACGACCAGCTCTACGAGCTGGAGATCGCCATCAAGGAGATCGTGCGCAACCGCGAGCTCTATGGCCAGGGCATGCCGCCCTGGCTGGTGGATCGCACGCTGCGCAACATCCTGATCGACGTCACCGGCAACACGCACCGCAGCGAGTTCTGCATCGACAAGCTCTACTCGCCCGACGGCCCGACGGGCCGCCTGGGCCTGCTGGAGCTGCGCGCCTTCGAGATGCCGCCCCATGCCCGCATGAGCATCGTGCAGCAGCTGCTGCTGCGCGCCCTCATCGCCCGCTTCTGGGACACGCCCTACCAGGCGCCGGCCACCCGCTGGGGCACCGAGCTGCACGACCGCTTCCTGCTGCCCACCTTCGTCAAGATGGACTTCGACGACGTGATCGCCGAGATGCGCCAGGCCGGCTTCGCCTTCGAGGCCGAGTGGTTCGCGCCGCATTTCGAGTTCCGCTTCCCGCTGGTCGGCGAGGTGCAGGCCATGGGCGTGGAGCTGTCGCTGCGCAACGCGCTGGAACCCTGGCACGTCATGGGCGAGCAGGGCGCGCCCGGCGGCACGGTGCGCTATGTCGACTCCTCGCTGGAGCGGGTGGAGGTGCGCGTCACCGGCCTCAACCAGAGCCGCTATGCCGTCACCGTCAACGGCAAGGTGCTGCCGCTGCAGCCCACCGGCGTGGCCGGCGAGTACGTGGCCGGCGTGCGCTACAAGGCCTGGAACCCGCCTTCGTCGCTGCACCCGACCATCCATCCGCATGCGCCGCTGACCTTCGACATCGTCGACACCTGGATGAAGCGCTCCCTGGGCGGCTGCCAGTACCACGTCGCCCACCCGGGCGGCCGCAACTACACCACCTTCCCCGTCAATGCCTACGAGGCCGAAAGCCGCCGCCTGGCGCGCTTCTCGCGCATGGGCCACACGCCCGGCATGCTGCGCACGCCGCCGGCGAACATCGAGGTGGTGGGCAGTCGCGAGTTCCCGTTCACGCTGGACCTGCGGCGGTGAACGCCGGGGCCGCGGCCTGGCCCGCGGGCGGCCGGTGCGGCCGCCCCTGGCGTGCGCCGCGGCCCCGCGCCATGCCGGGCCGTCGTGCAATCGATCACGGTCAGCGGGCCGCCTTCGGCCACCCGCCGGTCCTCTGTGAATCCGATGTGACAATCCGCCGGCTGTGGATCCGCTGAACGACTCTCTCTTCGACGCCCAGGGGCTGGAAACACCAGCCGCCTTCGCGGCCGCCTTGGCGCCCGCGGCGGAGCCGGGCCACTTCGACGAACTGCGTGGCCGTACGAGCCCGCAGCGGCCGGCCGTGCCGCCGGCCGGCCCGGCCCCGACGGCCGCCCCCACACTCGCCCTGGCCACCGCCGAGCCCGTCGCCGATGAGGCCGACGAAGCGCCCACGCCCCCGGACGAAGCCGCCGGCCCGCTGACGCCGGCCTGGACGCAGTTCTTCGAGGAACTGGGCCCCGAAGGCTTCGCCGACCTGCCGCGCCGGGCCCTGAGCCTGGAACGCCAGATCCGCGACAACGGCGTCACCTACAACGTCTATGCGGACACCGACGGGCCGCAGCGCCCCTGGTCGCTGGACCTCTTCCCGCTGATCGTGCCGCCCGGCAGCTGGGCGCAGATCGAGACCGGCGTGCTGCAACGCGTGCGCATCCTCGACCGCGTGATGGCCGACGTGTACGGCCTGCAGGCCCTGCTGCAGGAAGGCCTGCTGCCCGCCGCCCTGGTGCGCGGCCATCCCGGCTACCTGCGCCAGATGCACGGCGTGAAGCCGCCCGGCGACACCTGGCTGCGCATCGCCGCCTTCGACCTGGCGCGCGGGCCGGACGGCAATTGGTGGGTCGTCTCCCAGCGCACCCAGGCGCCCTCGGGCCTGGGCTACCTGCTGGAGAACCGGCTGGCCGTGTCGCGGCAGTTTCCGCAGGCCTTCGAGTCGCTGCAGGTGCAGCGCCTGGCCGCCACCTACACGGCCATGATGGACGGCCTGCAGCGCATGTGCCCGGCCGGCTCGCCGCCGCACATCGCCCTGCTGACGCCCGGCCCGTACAACGAAACCTACTTCGAGCACGCCTACCTCGCGCGCTACCTGGGCGTGACGCTGGTGGAGGGCAACGACCTCACCGTGCGCGACGAGCGCCTGTATCTCAAGACGCTGCAGGGCCTGCGCCCGGTGCACGGCCTCATCAAGCGGCTGGACGATCCCTTCCTCGATCCGCTGGAGCTGCGGCCCGACTCCACCCTGGGCGTGCCCGGACTGCTGCAGGTGATCCGCGCCGGCAATCTGCTGATCGCCAACATGCCGGGCTCGGCCTTCCTCGAATCGCCCGCGCTGCTGGGCTTTCTGCCGGCGCTGTCGCGGCGCCTGCTGGGCGAGGAACTGGCCCTGCCGGCCCTGCCCACCTGGTGGTGCGGCGAGCGGGCCGCCATGGAAGCCGCCCTGCCCCGCCTGGCCGAATGCGCGGTCAAGCCCACCTATCCGGGCTCGACCATCCATCCCAGCTTCGAGGCCGTGCTCGGCACCCAGCTCGACCAGCGCGCGCTGGACGAATGGGCCGGCCGCATCATCCGTCAGAGCGATGCGCACACGGTGCAGAGCTACCTCCCGCTCTCGCAGATGCCCACCTGGGCGCAGGACCTGGGCCCCGGCCGCATCGCGCCCAAGGCGGTGATGCTGCGCGTCTTTGCCGTCAACGACGGCCCCCAGAGCTGGCGCGTGCTGCCCGGCGGCCTGGCCCGTCTGGCCGGGCAGGATGCGCAGATCGCCTCGATGCAACGCGGCGGCAGCAGCGCCGACGTGTGGGTGCAGACCGAGGGCGAGGTGGACCGCAGCACCCGCCTGGCGCCGCAGAGCACGCCGGCTTCGCTGCAGCGCCACCGCGCGCCCGTCACCAGCCGCGCGGCCGAGAACATGTACTGGCTGGGCCGCTACACCGAGCGGGCCGAGAACACGCTGCGCCTGGCCCGGCTCACGCTCGAGAACCTGAGCGGCGAGGACCAGTTCTCCCGCCCGCTCGTGGCCTGGCTGCACGAGATGGCGCTGCGCAACGCCCTGGTGCCGCGCGAGGTGCCCGGCCTGGCGCGCCAGCACGAAGGCGCCCGCGCCGCGCACAGCCGGCGCCTGTTCGAGCGCGCGCTGATCGCCGAACTCGGCCAGGCGCAGAACGGCCGCAGCGTGGGCTTCAACCTGCGCTGCCTGCGCGAGGCGGCGCAGGCGGTGCGCGAGCGCCTGTCGCAGGAGCACTGGAACCACATCGTGCGCGCCGAGGCCGACCTCGTGCGCCGCTTCCAGGAACAGGCCGGCGAGAGCGGCGAAGGCCGCTATGCCGTGGGCGCCACGCTGCGCACGCTGGAGGCCACGAGCGCCGCACTCGCCGCCATCACCGGTGCCCAGACCGACCGCATGACGCGCGACGACGCCTGGCGGCTGCTGTCCATCGGCCGTCACATCGAGCGGCTGGCCTTCCTGGCCAGCGCGCTGGCCGCGGGCTTCGAGCACGGCACCGTGCACGAGGCCAGCGGATTCGAGGCGCTGGTGGGCCTGTTCGACAGCACCATCACCTTCCATGCCCGCTACCAGCAGCGGCGCGACGTGGCCTCGCTGGTCGATCTGCTCGTGCAGGACGGCGACAACCCGCGCTCGCTGGCCTGGGTCACGCACACGCTGCGCAAGCGCCTGGCCAAGCTGGCCGGCAGCGCGCCCGACCGGCTCACGGCGCTGTCGTACGAGTTGCCCAATCCGGACGACTGGTCGCTGGAGCTTCTGTGCGACCCCGGCCCCGACGGCCGCTACGGCACGCTGATGCAGACGCTCGCACGCTGCGAGACGGCGGCCTACCACGTGTCGGACGCCATCGGCGTGCGCTACTTCACCCTCACCTTCGAAACCGTGCGCTCGGTGGGCGTCTGACCATGCTGCTGCACGTCACCCACGAGACCCGCTACGACTACGCGCCCGCCGTCGAGACGGCCCAGCACATGGCGCACCTGCGCCCACGCGACCTGGGCTGCCAGGCCGTGCTGGACCATCGCCTGGCTATCTCGCCCGCGCCTGTGCACCGCAGCGAATCGGACGACATCTACGGCAACCGCCGCACCTTCTTCGCCCTCGAGTCCACGCACGACCAGCTGGTGGTCACCGCGGAGAGCCTCGTGCGAACGGCGCAACCGGCGCTTTCGCCGCAGGCCGACACGCGGCTGCCCTGGGACGTGGTGCGCGAGCGCTTCCGCTACCGGGCGGGCCAGCACGACGATGCGGCCTCCGACTTCGTCTTTCCGTCGCGCCACGTGCCGCCGCACGACGACTTCGCCGCCTATGCGCGGGCCAGCTTTCCGCCGGGCCGGCCGCTGTTCGAGGCAGCCATGGAACTCACGCTGCGCATCCACCGCGACTTCGAATACGCCAGCGGCAGCACCGAGATCAACACGCCGGCCGTGCAGGCCCTGGCGCAGCGCCGCGGCGTCTGCCAGGACTTCGCCCACATCATGATCGCCTGCTGCCGTGCGCTGGGCCTGCCCGCGCGCTATGTGAGCGGCTACCTGTTGACGCAACCGCCGCCGGGCCAGCCGCGGCTGGTGGGCGCGGACGCCTCGCACGCCTGGGTGGAGGTCTACCTGCCCGGCGCTGGCGCCGATGCGCAGCATCCGGCCTCCGGCCTGGGCGACTGGGCCGGCTTCGACCCCACCAACGGCCGCCAGCCCGGCCCGGACTATGTGGTGCTGGCCGTGGGCCGCGACTTCGCCGATGTCTCGCCCATGCGCGGCGTGCTGCACGGCGGTGCCCGCCATGTCCTGGACGTGGGCGTCACCGTGCAACCCTTCGACGAACTGCCGGCCGCCCGGCGCGAAGGCCTTGCGGCGGCGCTGGCACAGGACGCAGCCGCGACGGCGGCCGGGGCGGCTTCCTCGACCGCGCCTGCCCCGGCCGACGCCGAGGACCGCGGCGACGGCCGGTCCGCGCCCATGCCGGACAATCGCTGACCCTGCGCCAGCCGCCCCGCGGCGGGCGCTCCTGCCGGTGACGGCGCCCGTCCCGGCCGCGACCCTCCTTTCTCCATCCCGAATCCCGGAGTCCTCCATGTCCATCCAAGACACGCTCAAGCAACTCGGCATCGAACTGCCGCCCGTCGCCGTTCCCGCCGCCGCCTACGTGCCCTTCGTGCAGACCGGCAACCTCGTGTTCCTGTCCGGCCACATCGCCAAGAAGGACGGCAAGCCCTGGGTGGGCCAGCTGGGCTTGGACATGGGCACCGACGAAGGCAAGCAGGCCGCCCGCGCCATCGCCATCGACCTGCTGGGCACCCTGCAGGCCGCCGTGGGCGACCTGGAGCGCGTGCGCCGCATCGTCAAGGTGATGAGCCTGGTCAACTCGGCCCCCACCTTCACCGAGCAGCACCTGGTGACCAACGGCGCCAGCGAACTGTTCGCGGCGGTCTTCGGCGAACGCGGCGCCCATGCCCGCAGCGCCTTCGGCGTGGCGCAGATCCCGATGGGCGCCTGCGTCGAGATCGAGCTGATCGCGGAAGTGGGCTGAGCCGATGCGCGTACGCCTTCTCGCGCTGGCAGGCACCGCCGCGCTTCTTCTCGGCGCCTGTGCGGCGCCGGCGGACGGCCCGCGGCCCGTCGACGCCATCCCTCTCGCGCCCCCGCCGCCGCGCATCGTCGGCGCGGACGGCAACGGCGCCACCGAGGGCCCGCAAAGCTGCAAGATGTCGGCCGGCTACCTGTGGTGCCAGGCCGTCCAGCGCTGCGAGCGTCCCTGGGAGCTGGCCCGGGACAAGGGCTTCCCCAACACCCTCGAAGGTTTCCAGGCCTTCTGCCAACCGCCTGCGAAATGAGTCAGTTCTCGCAAGACAGCGCGCGTGCCTGGCTGAACAACGCGATGCGCCGCATCGAAGCCGATTACCAGCGCAGCGCCGACACCCACCTCATTCCCCTGCCGCTGCCCGCCTTCGAGGCGGCCGGCATCGACCTGTACCTGAAGGACGAATCCACCCACCCGACCGGCAGCCTCAAGCACCGGCTGGCGCGCTCGCTGTTCCTGCACGCGCTGGTCAACGGCTGGGTGCGCGAAGGCACCACGGTGATCGAGGCCTCCAGCGGCTCGACGGCCGTGAGCGAGGCCTACTTCGCGCGCTTGCTCGGCCTGCCCTTCGTGGCCGTGATGCCGCGCAGCACCTCGGCCGAAAAGGTGGCGCAGATCGCCTTCTACGGCGGCCGCTGCCACTTCGTGGACCACGCGTGGGAGGTCTACGACGAGGCGGCAGACCTGGCCCATGAATGCGGCGGCCACTACATGGACCAGTTCACCTATGCGGAACGGGCCACCGACTGGCGGGGCAACAACAACATCGCGGACAGCATGTTCCAGCAGATGGCGCAGGAGCGGCATCCCGTGCCGGCCTGGATCGTGGTGGGCGCCGGCACCGGCGGTACCAGCGCGACCATCGGCCGCTACGTGCGCTTCCGGGGGCATGCGACACAGCTGGCGGTGGTCGACCCCGAAGGCTCCGCCTTCGCCGAGTTCCACGCCACGGGCGACTGGGACTGCGAAGGCACCGGCTCGCGCATCGAGGGCATCGGCCGTCCACGCGTGGAGCCGAGCTTCATCCCCAGCGTCGTGGATCGCATGATCCCGATGCCCGACGTCGCCTCCATCGCCGGCATGCGGGTGCTGTCGAATCTGCTGGGCCGCAAGGTGGGCCCGTCGACGGGCACCAACTTCGTCGGCATGCTGGCGCTGGCGCACGAGATGCGCGAGCAGGGCCGCAGCGGCTCGGTGCTGTCGCTGCTGTGCGACTCGGGCGAGCGCTACCTTGCGACCTACCACGACGGGCGCTGGGTCGACGGCCGGTTCGGCGACTGCGCCGAGGCTGTCCGGGGCATCGAGGCGGCGCTGCACGGCTGAGAGTCTCGGAGCGGGCCACCGCCGATGCGCTCGGCAGACCGGTGTCTCCGCCCAATCGCCGTCCCGCGCCTCCGGTGAGAGGACGGTGCTTCCCCGCTTCTGCCACAGGCATGCGCCATCGGCGATCATCCACCGATGCCTTTTGTGCCCTTGAGTCCGCTACTGGCCGGCCGGACCGCCACCCGGCGACGCGTGTTGGCCCTGCTGGCTGGCGGGCTGCTGCCACTGCCCTCGTCCTGGGCGCTGCCTGCGCGCGCCCTGCACTTTCCCCGTGACCATGGCAGCCATCCCGGACTGCGCACGGAATGGTGGTACGCCACGGGCCATGCCGAGTCGCCGCAAGGCGCACGCTACGGCTTTCAACTGACCTTCTTCCGCTCTCGAGTGGATGGCACGCAGTCGCTGCGCTCGGCGTTCGCGGCACGGCAACTGCTGTTCGCCCATGCCGCGCTGACCGACCTGCAGGCGGGCAAGCTGCACCATGACCAGCGCATCGCCCGCACCGGCTTCGGCATCGGCGAGGCCGCCGAGGACGACACGCGAGTGCGGCTGCGCGACTGGTCGCTGGTGCGCAATGCCGACAGCGGCGCCTATGCCGCCGAGGCGCCGGGCGCCGATTTCGGCCTCTCCCTGCGCCTGCAACCCACCCAGGCCGTGCTGTTGCAGGGGAAGGCCGGCCTTTCGCGCAAGGGCCCCGAGGCGGCGCAAGCCAGCTACTACTACAGCCAGCCGCAACTGGCGGTGCAGGGTCGCATCGCCGTCAAGGGACAAGCACCCCTGCGGGTGGAGGGACAGGCCTGGCTCGACCACGAATGGAGCGAGGCGCTGCTGCACCCGGAAGCGGTGGGCTGGGACTGGATCGGCATGAACCTGGACGACGGAAGCGCGCTCACGGCCTTCCGCCTGCGCCGGGCGGACGGCAGCGCGCTCTGGGCGGGCGGCTCGTGGCGGCCGGCGGGCGGGGAGGCGCAGGCCTTCGAAGACGAGGACGTGCGCTTCGAGACGCTTCGGTTCTGGACCAGCCCGCTCTCGCGGGCCCGCTACCCGGTCCAGTGCCAGGTCCATACGCCCGCCGGCCGCTTCGAGGTGCGCGCCCTGGTCGACGACCAGGAACTGGACAGTCGCGCCTCGACCGGCGCCATCTACTGGGAGGGCCTGAGCGACCTGCTCGACACCACCGGCCGCCGCGTCGGCCGCGGCTACCTCGAGATGACGGGGTATGCGCAGGCATTGAGGCTTTGAACGGCGGCAAGGCTCACACTGTGAGCCTTGCGCAGCGCACAAAGAAAAAGCCCTTGCTGCAGAACGGCAAGGGCTTTGGATGACTGGCGGAGTGGACGGGACTCGAACCCGCGACCCCCGGCGTGACAGGCCGGTATTCTAACCAACTGAACTACCACTCCTGGCAGGCAGCTTTGCGCTCTGTAGACAGAGCCAAGTGCTACGAACTTGGCGACCCTACGGGGATTCGAACCCCGGTACTCACCGTGAAAGGGTGATGTCCTAGGCCTCTAGACGATAGGGTCAAAACCTGGACTGGTTTGAAGTGGTGGAGGTAAACGGGATCGAACCGATGACCTCTTGCATGCCATGCAAGCGCTCTCCCAGCTGAGCTATACCCCCACTGATCTTGGCTTTCACCGAGACCTTGAGATCGAAGGCTTGCGCCTGCGAACTGGAATCTGGCGGAGTGGACGGGACTCGAACCCGCGACCCCCGGCGTGACAGGCCGGTATTCTAACCAACTGAACTACCACTCCTGGCAGGCAGCTTTGCGCTCTGTTGACAGAGCCAAGTGCTACGAACTTGGCGACCCTACGGGGATTCGAACCCCGGTACTCACCGTGAAAGGGTGATGTCCTAGGCCTCTAGACGATAGGGTCAAAACCTTGGACGAAAGTCTTGCGACTCTCTACGACGACACCTTGATGGTGGAGGTAAACGGGATCGAACCGATGACCTCTTGCATGCCATGCAAGCGCTCTCCCAGCTGAGCTATACCCCCGTTTCGACCGACGCTTTTGACGTCGACCCTGTCAGGTGTCGAGCCTTGCATTATATGCAGGCTTTTACGCGTTGCGCAATCTTTCTTGCACGGTGTCCGGAGAAAAAAGCGCGAGCACGGCATCGAGCGACGGCGTCTGCGGCGTGCCCATCACCAGCACGCGCACCGGCATGGCCAGGGCGGGCATCTTGAGGCCGTGCTGGGCCAGCACTTCCTTGATCGCCGCGGCGATGGAAGGCTTGTCCCAGGACGCCACTCCGGCCAACTTCTGGGCCAGCGAAGTGATCGCCGGGCGCACAGCGTCGGTGATGTGCTGCGCGCGGTCCGCCTCGCTGGCGGTGACGGGCGCGTAGAAAGCTGCGGCCCAGTCGGCCAGGGCCACGGTGGTGTCGCAGCGGTCCTTGAACAGGCCGCAGATGGCCGGCAGGCGATCGTCAGCCGTGATGCCACGCTTGGCCAGTTGCGCCGCCACCAAAGGCGCGAGCTGGTCGTCGGGCATGGCCTTGAGGTGCTGGGCATTCACCCAGCGCAGCTTGGCCTCGTCGAACTGGGCGGCGCTGCGGCCGAGGTGGTCCAGGTCGAACCATTCCAGGAACTGCGCGCGGCTGAATATCTCGTCGTCGCCATGGCTCCAGCCCAGACGGGCCAGGTAGTTGACCATGGCGTCAGGGAGGTAGCCCTCGTCGCGGTACTGCGTCACCGGCTTGGCGCCGTTGCGCTTGCTCATCTTCTCGCCCTGCTCGTTCAGCACGGTGGGCAGGTGGGCATAGACCGGCGGCTCCTTGCCGAGCGCGCGGAAGATGTTGATCTGCCGCGGCGTGTTGTTGACGTGGTCGTCGCCGCGGATGACGTGGGTGATGCCCATGTCGATGTCATCCACCACCACGCAGAAGTTGTACGTGGGCGTGCCGTCGGGCCGGGCGATGACCAGGTCGTCCAGTTCGTCGTTGCGGATCTCGATGCGGCCCTTGACCTTGTCGTCCCAGGCCACGACGCCGCCGATGGGGTTCTTGAAGCGCAGCACCGGTTGCACGCCCTCAGGGACTGCCGGCAGCGTCTTGCCCGGCTCGGGCCGCCAGGTGCCGTCGTAGCGCGGCTTTTCCTTGGCGGCCATCTGGCGCTCGCGCAGGGCGTCGAGCTCGGCCACGCTCATGTAGCAGGGATAGACCAGGCCCTGGGCCTGCATGTCCGCCAACACCGCCTTGTAGCGGTCCATGCGCTGCATCTGATAGAAGGGACCTTCGTCATGGTCCAGGCCCAGCCAAGCCATGCCTTCGATGATCACGTCGACGGCGGCCTGGGTCGAGCGCTCGAGGTCGGTGTCCTCGATGCGCAGGATGAAGTCGCCGCCGGTGGAGCGCGCGAAGGCCCACGGGTACAGCGCCGAGCGGATGTTGCCCAAGTGGATGAAGCCCGTCGGCGACGGGGCGAAGCGGGTCCGGGTGCGTGCGTTCGTCATGCGGGAAGAGAGCTCAGGCCGCGGTCGAGGTCCGCGGCGACGTCGTCGGTGTGTTCGAGGCCCACGGCCACGCGGATCAGGCCCTGGCCCACGCCAGCCGCCTGGCGCTGCGCCTCGGTCAGGCGACCGTGCGAGGTGCTGGCCGGGTGCGCGCACATGGTCTTGGTGTCACCCAGGTTGGTGGCCAGCGACAGCCACTGCATCGCGTCCAGCACATGGAAGGCGCGGCGGCGCGCCTGCTCAGGGTCGGAGGCCTTCACGTCGAAGGACAGCACCGCCCCGCCGCTGCCCGACTGTTGAGCCATGGCGAGGTCATGCTGCGGATGGCTCGCAAGGCCGGGGTAGTACACGCGGCCGACGCCGGGATGCGCCTCCAGCCAGCGCGCCAGCGCCAGCGCCTTGGCGGCCTGCGCCTTCATGCGGATGTCCAGCGTCTCCAGACCCTTGAGCACCACCCAGGCGTTGAAGGGCGCGAGCGTCATGCCGGCGCTCTTGAGTACGGGCAGGAACTTCTCGGTCACCATCTTCTGGCTGGCGCACAGCGCGCCGGCCATCACGCGGCCCTGGCCGTCGAGGTACTTGGTGCCGGAGTGCATGACGATGTCTGCACCCATCGCCATGGGCCGCTGCAGCGCGGGCGTGGCGAAGCAGTTGTCCACGGCCATCAGCGCGCCGTTCTCGTGCGCCAGCTCGGACAGCGCGGCGATGTCGCACACCTCGGTGAGCGGATTGGTGGGCGTCTCGGCGAAGAGCAGGCGCGTGGTGCCCGGCCGCACGGCGGCCTTCCACGCGGCGAGGTCGGTCTGCGGCACGAAGCTCGACTCGACGCCAAACTTGGCCAGGTCCGAGCCGATCAGCTTGATGGTCGAGCCGAACATCGACTGCGAGCACACGACGTGGTCACCCGCCTTGAGCAGACCCATGCACATCATCAGGATGGCCGACATGCCGGACGCGGTGGACATGCACGCCTCGGCGCCCTCGAGCGCGGCCAGGCGCTGCTCGAAGCTGGCGACGGTGGGGTTGCCGTAGCGGCCGTAGGTGAAGCCTTCCTCGTCGCCGGCAAAGCGGCGGGCGGCAGCCTCGGCCGAGGGCTGGACGTAGCCGCTCGTCAGGTACAGCGCCTCGGAGTTCTCGCCGTACTGGCTGCGCGCCGTGGCGCGGCGCACGGCCTCGGTCTCGGGATGCAGGCCAGCCGGCAGGTCGCGTTCTTGCGGGCTCATGGTCATTCGGTGTGGTTGGGCAGGGTCAGGCGGGAGGAATCGATGTCGGTCTCCTCGATGCGCGGCCGGTTGCCGTTCATGCGGGTGATGGCCTCGGTGTCGATGTCGCCGGTGACGTACACGCCGTCGAAGCAGGAGGCTTCGAAGCCGCCCAGCGGCACGGCGCCGGGCGTCTTGGGCGCGGCCTTCATCACGGCGCGCTTCATGGCATCCACGTCCTGGTAGATCAGGGCGTCGCAGCCGATGATCTGGCGGATCTCCTCGATGGTGCGGCCGTGGGCCACCAGCTCGTCCTTGGTCGGCATGTCGATGCCGTAGACGTTGGGAAAGCGCACCGGCGGCGCGGCGCTGGCCATGTAGACCTTGCGCGCGCCCGCGTCGCGGGCCATCTGCACGATCTCGCGGCTGGTGGTGCCGCGCACGATGGAGTCGTCCACCAGCAGCACGTTGCGGTCCTTGAACTCGCTGGCGATCACGTTGAGCTTCTGGCGCACCGACTTCTTGCGCACCGCCTGGCCCGGCATGATGAAGGTGCGGCCCACGTAGCGGTTCTTGACGAAGCCTTCGCGGTACGGCACGCCCAGCAGGTGCGCGAGCTGCGTGGCGCTCGGGCGGCTGGATTCGGGGATCGGCACGATCACGTCGATCTCGCTCGGCGGCACGGTGGAGACCACGCGCTGCGCCAGCGTCTCGCCCAGGTTCAGACGGGCCTGGTAGACCGAGATGCCGTCCAGCGTGGAGTCGGGCCGCGCCAGGTAGACGAACTCGAAGATGCAGGGATGCAGGCTGGCATCGGGCGCGCACTGGCGGGCATGCACCTGGCCTTGCAGGTCGATGAAGACGGCCTCGCCAGGCAGCACGTCGCGCTCGAAGGTGAAGCCGGAGCCTTCCAGCGCCACCGATTCGCTGGCCACCATCACGCCGCCGTCGGCATTGCGGCCGAGGCACAGCGGACGGATGCCATAGGGATCGCGGAAGACCAGCAGGCCGTGGCCGGCAATCATCGAGATGACGGCGTAGGAGCCGCGCAGCCGGCGGTGCACCGCCTCGACGGCCGTGAAGATGTCCTGGATGTGCAGGGGGATGCCGCGCGTGGCGCGCTCGATCTCGTGCGCCAGCACGTTGAGCAGCACTTCGGAATCGCTCTCGGTGTTGGTGTGGCGGTGGTCGGTCGAAAACAGCTCGGCCCGCAGCGCATGCGCGTTGGTGAGGTTGCCGTTGTGCACCAGCACGATGCCGAAGGGCGCGTTGACGTAGAAGGGCTGCGCCTCTTCCTCGCTGTACGCATTGCCCGCCGTCGGGTAGCGCACCTGGCCCAGGCCGGTGGAGCCCGGCAGCGCACGCATGTTGCGGGTGCGGAACACGTCGCGCACCATGCCCTTGGCCTTGTGCATGAAGAACTTGCGCTCCAGCATCGTCACGATGCCGGCGGCGTCCTGGCCGCGGTGCTGCAGCAGCAGCATGGCGTCATAGAGCAGTTGGTTGACGGGCGCGTTGCTGAAAACGCCGACGATTCCACACATGGGAGATCCTTGATTTCCTGAACTACGGAAGGTAGCTGGCCAGTTTCTGCGGCAGCGCGGGCTTGAGGCCCTGCAATGCCGCATCGATGAAAGGCGCGCCGGCCGACTCGCGCCACCAGGCCTGGTCGTGCCAGGCCATCACATGAACCACCACCGCGATCGCCAGCAGCGCCACGGCTGCGCGGGCGGCACCGAACAGGGCGCCGAGCGACCGGTCCACCGGACGCAGCCCGGCCACCGTGACCAGGCGCCGCGTCATCGAGGCGATGGCGCCGCCGACGAAGGCGACGACGATGAAGATGAGCGCAAACGCCACGCCATAGCGCCAAGGTGCTTCCGGATCGCCGAAAGGCAAGACCGCGGCCAGGCTGCCCGCCAGCCACTGCGCGCACAGAAAGGCGGCGACCCAGCCCGCCAGCGACAGCACCTCATAGACCAGCCCGCGCCACAGGCCCATCAGCATCGACACCGCGATCAGCATCACGGCGATCCAGTCGAAGAGCGCCATGGCGCAGCGCGGTCAGAGTGTGAGCACGGCAGCCGGCAGGGCCAGCGCCTTGATGCGGGCGGCGGCCTTGTCGGCGTCGGCACGCGAAGAGAACGGCCCCACCCGTACGCGGGTGCGGTCACCCTGCGGCGTCTTGGCCACATGGGTATAGGTCTTGAGACCGGCGCGCTCCAGCTTCTGGCGCGTTTCCTGGGCCTTGGCGGCGTCGGCGAAGGCGCCCACCTGGACCACGAAGCGTCCGGCGACCTCGGCGGGTGCTGCGGCCGCGGGCTGTGCCTGCGCCACGACCTGCTGCTGCGGGGGCTTGCCTTCGAGCAGGGCTCGGGCGCGGGCGCCGTCGTCGCGGCCCGGCGCCGGCGAGGCTGGCTTGGCGGGCTCGGGCTTCGAGGGCTCGGCCTTGGCGACCTCGGTCTTGGCTTCGGTCTTGGAGGCCTCGGGCTTGGTCACCGGCGTCTTGGCCGGTTCAGGCTTGGGCTCCGGTTTGGCTTCGACACGTGCTGGCTCCGTTCGCGGTGCCTCGCTCTTGGCCGGTTCGGAACTGGCAACGGCCTCGCGGCGCGGCTCCGGTGGCGCGGCAGGGGGCGCCGCCGCCACCTCGCTGCCATCGGCGCGTTCCGTGATCACACCATTGGCAGGTGGCGGCAAGGCGATGCCGCCGGAAGCGCTGCGCGAGGTGTCGGCCGCCGGCGCCTCGGCCTGGGCCAGCGGCTTGACCTTGGCCCGGTCCGGCATTTCGATGGGAATGTCGACGGCCACGGGCCGCGGCTGGGTGTCGAACAGGAGGGGAAAGCCGATCACGCCGAGCAGCACCAGCACGGCGGCGCCGACGAGGCGGTGTCGCGCGCGGCGGCGCAGCGATTCGACGCTTTCGGCGGGTGCGGCCGAGACGTTGCCGCGGCCTTCCTTGCCCGGGGAACCTTTGGATCGAAGCTTGAAGAAAGCCATGTGGACGTCGAATCCCCGAGCGGAGCGGCTGTCTGGCGGACGAAGGGCGAAAGCGCCGCAGCGACCGAATTCAGGTACCCGGCTGCAGATGCCGGGCTGTCAGCCGGGGCACACCGTGCGCGAGAACACCGCCGACGGTGAAGAAAGAACCAAAGACAACGATTCTATCAGCCGGGTCCGCCGCCGCCGTGGCCGCGGAGAGGGCCGCCATGGGGTCGGCGTGCAGGGAGGCACTGGCGTCCGTGCGGCGGTTCAGCGCCGTCCACATGCGCATCAGGTCCGCGGCCCGCGCGGCGCGCGGCGTGGGCAGGTCCGTGAAGTACCAGCGGTCCACCAGAGGCCCCAGGCGTTCGAAGATGGGCGCCAGGTCCTTGTCTGCCATGGCGCCGAAGACGGCATGCGTGACCGGAAAGAAGCCCATGGCGTCCAGGTTCTCGGCCAGGGCCGCCGCCGAATGCGGGTTGTGGGCGACGTCCAGCACCAGCGCCGGCTGGCCGGGCACGATCTGGAAGCGGCCCGGCAACTCGACGGTGGCAAAGCCCTGGCGGATGGCCTGGGCCGACACCGGCAGCCGCGGGCGCAGGGCCTCCAGCGCTGCCAGCACGCCCGCCGCATTGATCAGCTGGTTGGCGCCGCGCAACGCCGGATAGGCCAGGCCCGCATAGCGGCGCCCACGGCCCGACCAGGCCCACTGCTGCTTGTCGCCGCTGACGGTGAAATCGCGGCCGGAGAGCCACAGGTCGGCGCCCAGTTCCTCGGCGCGGGCCACCACGCTGCGCGGCGGCATCGGATCGCTCACGATCGCGGGCCGTCCCGTGCGCAGGACGCCGGCTTTTTCCGCGCCGATGCTTTCACGGTCGGTGCCGAGGAATTCGATGTGGTCGATGTCCACGCTGGTGATCACGGCGCAGTCGGCATCGATGATGTTGACGGCGTCCAGCCGGCCGCCCAGGCCCACCTCGAGGATCGCGGCATCGAGGCCCGAGGCTGCCATGCACGACAGGATGGCGAGGGTGGTGAACTCGAAATACGTCAGCGCAACGGCTTCGCCGCCGGCCGTGCGGGCCGCCTCGACGGCCTCGAAATGCGGCAGCAGCGCCTCGCCCTCGACCGATTGCCCGCCGATGCGCAGGCGCTCCTCGAAATGGACCAGGTGCGGCGAGGTGTAGACGCCGGTGCGGTAGCCGGCCTGGGCCAGGATGGCCTCCAGCATGGCGCAGGTGGAACCCTTGCCGTTGGTGCCGGCCACCGTGATGACGGGGCAGTTCAGTGCGAGGCCCATGCGCCGCGCCACGGCCTGGACCCGGTCCAGCCCGAGGGCGATGTTCTTGGCATGCAGTTGCTCGGCGTAGGCGAGCCAGTCGGCGAGGGTCTTCATAGGAGGGCGGCATTGTCGCCGAGCCCTCTGACGCGCTCCCCGGCCCCGAACCAATGACCGGTCAAGCGGCGGGAGATGCCGCGGGACGGCGCTCGCTGCGCCGCGGCAGGGGGCGCGCGCCGTGCGCCCCGGGCAGCCGAAGCCTGAGGCATCATCGCGCCCCATGATCGACGTCTACGGCATTCCCAACTGCGACACCGTCAAGCGCGCCCGGACCTGGCTCGACAGCCAGGGTCAGGCCTACACCTTCCACGACTTCAAGAAGCAGGGCGTGCCCGAGGCCGCACTCGCCCGCTGGCTGGCGGCCGTGGGCTGGGAGCCGCTGGTCAACCGCCGCGGAACCACCTGGCGGCAACTGGACGAAGGCGCGCGCCAGGCGGTGGTCGACGCCGATTCGGCCGCCGCCGCCCTGCGCGCCAACCCCAGCCTGGTGAAACGCCCGGTCGTCGAATGGCCGGAGGGCGCGGTTACCGTTGGTTTCGATGCCGAGGTCTGGAAGGCCCGCATCGGCCGCTGAGGGATTGAACCCGCCGCAACGGGTGGCGTCCAATCGAGGCTGCGGCGCATCCGCCGCCTCTCACACGCAGGAGATGTCCATGACCTTCCCCCGTCCATCGCTCGGCGCCCTGGCCCTGGCCGTGCTCGGCAGCCTCGCCGCCCCGGCCTTCGCCCAGAGCCAGCCCCAGTACGCCGAGGGCCGCGTGCTCTCGAGCACCCCGGTCGTCGAGAACGGCCGCACCGGCTACAGCGTGCGCTACGAGTACAACGGCCGCACCTACACCACCCGCACCGACACGCCGCCCGGCCAGACCATCGGCCTGCAGGTGAGCGACCTGGGTGTCAGCACCTACCCGGTGACGCCGCAGCCGAGCATGCAGACGGGCCAGGTTCCGCCTCCTGCCGGCAACACCTACGCCACCCGCGCCCCTTGGGAGCAGGTGGCCCCGGAGCCCGGGGTGGTGGTGTCGAATGCACCGATGCCCGCCGCCACGCCCCAGGCCGTCGTGGCGCCCGGTTATCCCGTCTACACGACCACGTACCCGGCGCCCGTCTATTACCCCGCCCCGGTGGCTGCGCCGGTCTATGCCTACCCGGCGCCTTATGTGTACCCGCCGGTGGGCCTGTCGCTCAACTTTGGCTACTCGCGCGGCTGGCACCGGCGCTGGTGAGCGGACCCCGGAAGGCTGCGCCGGTGCGCGACCGACCGGCCCCTAGAATCCGCGGCCCTGTTCCATCCTCCTCATCGCTGCAGTCCATGAGCATCCAGAAGACCCTCGACGGCGTGTCCGTCGCCACCTCGGCCAACGTCTATTTCGACGGCAAGTGCGTCTCGCACGGCGTGACGCTGGCCGATGGCCGCAAGTGCACCGTCGGGGTGATCCTGCCGTCTTCGCTGACCTTCAGCACCGGCGCGCCCGAGATCATGGAATGCACCGCCGGCAGCTGCGAATACCGCCTGGAGGGCGAAAGCGACTGGAAGCGCTCCGCCGCCGGCGAGAAGTTCAGCATCCCCGGCAACGCCAAGTTCGAGATCCGGGTCAGCGGCGAGCCCTACAGCTACATCTGCCACTTCGGCTGAACGCGCGTTCAGACGACGACCGGCTCCGGCTCCAGCCGGATGCCGAAGCGCTCGTAGACGCTGGTCTGGATGGCCTTGGCCAGAGTCATCACCTCACCGCCGGTGGCGGGGTGCGTGTTTCCCCCGCGGTTGACCAGCACCAGCGCCTGCTTTTCGTAGACGCCGGCATTTCCCACCGACTTGCCCTTCCAGCCGCAGGCATCGATCAGCCAGCCCGCCGCCAGCTTCACCGTGCCGTCGGGCATGGGGTAGTGCACGATGCGCGGCTCGCGGGCGATGATGTCCGCGCACTGTTCCGGCGTGACCGTCGGGTTCTTGAAGAAGCTGCCCGCATTGCCCAGCACGCGCCAGTCCGGCAGCTTGGCCTGGCGAATGGCGCAGACCCAGTCGAAGACCTGCATGGGCGTCGGCTCGTGGATGCCGCTCTCGGCCGCCTTGCGCGCCAAGTCCAGATAACCCAGCTCCGGCTTCCAGGGCCGCGGCAGGCGCAGCCGCACCCGCGTGATGAGCGCGCGGCCGGCCAGGCCGAAGTCGTTGGGGCCGCTGCCCGGCGGATGCTTGAACACCGAATCGCGGTAGCCGAAGGCGCACTGGGCCGCGTCGAGGGTGAAGCGGCGGCCGGTTTCCAGGTCGATGCCGTCCAGCGACTCGAAACGATCCTGCAGCTCCACGCCATAGGCACCGATGTTCTGCACCGGGGCGCCGCCCACGGTGCCCGGGATCATGGCCATGTTCTCCAGGCCGGGGCAGCCCTGCTCCAGCGTCCAGCGCACGGTGTCGTGCCACAGCTCGCCGGCGCCGATCTCGACGATGCAGCCCTTCGGCGTGTCTTCGACCACGCGGCGGCCGGGAATCTCGACCTTGAGCACCAGCGGCTTGACGTCGCCGGTGATGACGATGTTGCTGCCGCCACCGAGCACGAACTTGGGCATCGCGCGCCAGTCCTCGCGGGCCAGCACCTCGGCGATGTCGTCCTCGCTGCGGATGCGGACAAGCTGCTGGGCGCGGGCGACGATGCCGAAGCTGTTGTGGGATTGAAGGGGGACGTTGCGCTCGGCGATCATGGGAGAATTTTCGCATCCAGCCGCCTCGGGCCCGCGCCCGCGGGCGGCGCCCTCTTCCGCCCCCGGCACCGCGCCCGGGCGCGACACCCTCAGGAGAACACCCCATGCCCTCTTTCGACACTGTCTGCGAACCCAACATGGTCGAGGTGCGCAACGCCATCGACACCGCCTCCAAGGAAATCGCCACCCGCTTCGACTTCAAGGGCACGCCGGCCTCGGTCGAGCTCAAGGACAAGGAAATCATCCTGATCGGCAACGCCGATTTCCAGCTGGCGCAGATCGAGGACATCGTGCGCGGCAAGCTCACCAAGCGCAACGTCGACGTGCGCTTCCTGGACAAGGGCGACGTGCAGAAGATCGGCGGCGACAAGGTCAAGCAGGTCTTCAAGGTCAAGAGCGGCGTCGACTCGGACACGGGCAAGAAGATCCAGCGCCTGCTCAAGGACAGCAAGCTCAAGGTGCAGGCGGCCATCCAGGGCGATGCCGTGCGCGTGACCGGTGCCAAGCGCGACGACCTGCAGGCGGCGATGGCGCTGATCCGCAAGGATGTGGCCGATCTGCCGGTCTCTTTTGACAACTTCAGAGATTGAGGCGTGAACCCCCCATGCCGCTTCGCGGCTCCGGGCGGCCGCCAGAGGCGGCTGCTCTTCGGGCACGTCCAAGCCTGCACTGGCAGGCTTGGAGCCGCGGCCCTCAGCCCCTCTCTGACGCCTTCGGCTTGGAGGGGGGCGCACCCGCAGGCCTGGCACAGCCAGTTCCTGGGGTGCACTGGCATGGCCTGCTCCGCGGCCTTCGGTGCAGTCGGGCGAGTTGCGTCACTGGCGGCAACGACGCTGCGCGATAGGTTTCGGCGATGAAACTCACACGCGCAGCCGTCCTCGCTTCAATCCTCGCGGCGGGCTTTGCGCTCAGTACGCACGCCCACGCTCAAGCCCAGAGCCAGACCCAATCGATCACGCTGACCGGCACCATCGGCAGCCGCGCGATCCTGATCGTGGGTGGGGGCGCGCCTCGCACGCTGGCGCCCGGAGAGAGTCTGCAGGGCGTGCGGCTGGTGAGCGTGCAGGACGGCGAGGCCGTGGTGGAGTCCGGCGGCAAACGGCTAGCGCTGCGCATGGGCGCGCCGGTGAGCGTCGGCGGGTCGGGGGGCGGCGGCGGGGGCAGCCGCATCGTGCTGACGGCGGACAGCCGGGGCCACTTCGTGACGGCCGGCGGGATCAACGGCCGACCGGTGACCTTCATGCTGGACACGGGCGCCACCGCGGTGGCCCTGTCCATGGCCGACGCACAGCGCATCGGCCTCGATCCCACACGCGGGCAGCCGGTGACCATGAACACCGCCAACGGCACGGCGCCGGGCTGGCGGATCAAGCTGGAGTCGGTGAAGGTGGGCGACGTGACGGTGTACGACGTCGATGCCGTCGTCTCGCCACAAGCCATGCCCTATGTGCTGCTGGGCAACAGCTTCATCAACCGCTTCTCGATGCGGCGCGACGCCGACCAGATGGTGCTGGAACGGCGCTACTGAATCGCCCGGCCGGGCAGCGCGGGAGCCGGGCGTGCGTCAGAGTTTGGCGACGATGAGCTGGCCGAAGAACTGCAGCATCAGGATGGTCATCGTGGCCGCCGTCGCGAAAGCCCACAGCCAGTTCATCTCGGCCCGCAGCACCAGGCGCGCGCGGGCGTCGAGCCGTCCTGCGTCCCGCCGGCGCCGCTGGCGGTGGGTCAGCGCGACGGCCAGCAACCCGAAGACGACGAGGGGCAGGTAGCCGAAGAGCAGCACCGGCAGTTGCCGCCGCGTGGCCGTGCCCGAGCCCAGCCGCCAGACCAGCCGCCCCAGCTCGACCTGGTGTTCATAGGGCATGAAGCCGTACAGCAGTCCGGCAAGCGTGAGCACGTAGAGCAGCGCATGCCGCGCGCGCAACGTCCACGGCCAGGACACCGACGGGGCTGGAGGCGTGGATCGAGGACCGGGTGGCGGCACCCGATCGCCCGGCCGCCATTCGCCGCGAGCCATGGCGCGTTCCTGGTTCCACAGCAGCCGGTACATCATGCGCTGGATCATGAAGAGCATGACCACGGCGATGAAGGGCACCAGCACGTACAGCAGCGCCACCGCCCCGGCATTGCGGTCCGTCGAGCCGCGCCACAGCGCCACCCCGATCCACGAGGCGAACAGCCCGCTGAAGGCCACGAGGAACGCCACCACGGCCACAGCCGCGCGGCGCAGCGGGCGGCCTTCCATCCAGGCCCACAGGCGGTCGATGAACCGGGGTGGGCCGACCGTCAGCGCATCGTCGTCCGAGCTGCTGCCGTGCATGGCGGTCCGAAGTCGCGTCGTGCTCGAAGCGCTCGCGCGCCGTTGCGGCGGGGCGGTCAGGCCAGCGCGGCCGTGACGACGATCTCGATCTTGTAGGCCGCATTGGCCAGCGCCGCCTGCACGGTGGCGCGCGGCGGCGTGTGACCGGCGGGCACCCAGGCGTCCCACACCTCGTTCATGGCGCCGATCTCGCTGATGTCGGTCAGGAAGATCTGCGTCATCAGGATGCGGGTCTTGTCGCTGCCGGCCTCGGCCAACAGGCGGTCGACCATGGCCAGCACCTGGGCCGTCTGGCCGCGGATGTCCTGCGTGGTGTCGTCCGGCACCTGGCCGGCCAGATAGACGGTGCCGTTGTAAACGGCCATCTCCGACAGACGGGGGCCGACGTGGAAGCGCTTGAGTTCTGGCATGGGAATCCTGATCAGGAGGAGGACGTCTTGACCTTGGCCTTCGCCTTGGAACCAAGCCGCGATTCGGTGCCGGCCAGCAGCCGGCGGATGTTCTCGCGGTGGCGCCACACCAGCAGCAGGCCCATGACCACGATGGCCGCGAGCACGCCACGGTGCAGCGGCCAGGCGATGCCGCCGCCCAGCAGGTAGTAGGCCGGCGCGAAGAAGGCCGCCACCAGCGCCGCCAGCGAGGAGTAGCGGAAGAAGAAGGCGATGATGATCCAGGTCAGCCCGGTCGCCAGGCCCAACATCCAGTCGATGCCCAGCAGCACGCCGGCGGCGGTGGCGACGCCCTTGCCGCCCTTGAAGCCGAAGAACACCGGGTACAGGTGGCCCAGGAAGGCGGCCAGGCCGGCGAGTGCGGCCACGCTCTCGTCCAGCCCGTAGGCCGCGCCGAAGCGCCGCACCAGGAACACCGGCAGCCAGCCCTTGGCGGCGTCCAGCAGCAGCGTGGCCAGGGCCGCGCCCTTGCGGCCGGAGCGCAGCACATTGGTGGCGCCCGGGTTGCCGCTGCCGTAGCTGCGTGGATCGTCCATGCCCATCAGGCGGCTGACGATCACGGCGAAAGACAGCGAGCCGATCAGGTAGGCCGCAATGATGACGAGGATGGAGGACATGGACAGGCTCATGGAAGGACCTTCGCCGGCCGCCTCATGCGCGGCCGCTGCGCGCCGCTCGGAAGGCGGCGTCTGGGTATTCGGGAATCGTGGAAGACGTGAGAGAGGCGGCCCCGCTCGGGCCGCGCCTCATTCTGCCAGCGCGCACTGCACCGGCCGCGCGCCGAGCAGTTGCACGCACACCTGCGGATCGATGCCGACCAGGTAGCCGCGCCGCCCGCCGTTGATGCAGATGCGCGGCAGGTCGAGGATGGTCGACTCGATGTAGACCGGCATGTCCCGCCGCGTGCCGAAGGGCGAGGTGCCGCCCACCTGGTAGCCGCTGTGGCGCTGGGCCACCTCGGGCTTGCAGGGCTCCACCGACTTGGCGCCGATCTGCCGCGCGAGGTTCTTGGTCGACACCGTGCGGTTGCCGTGCATCAGCACGATGAGCGGCTTGGCGTCCTGGTCCTGCATCACCAGCGTCTTGACCACCGTGAAGGGGTCGAAGCCCAGCACCGCCGCGCTGTGCTGCGCGCCGCCGTGCTCCAGGTACTCGTAGGGATGCTCGGTGAAGGCCACCTTGGCCGCGCGCAGCACGGCCGTGGCGGGCGTCTCCGACACATGGGCCTTGTCCTTCTTGGCCATCTCAGTTCGCGGGGTCGCGCATCTCCCAACGAATGCGGTCGATCTCGGCCAGCAGCTCGGGCGACAGCGTGGTGCCCCAGGCGTCCAGGTCCTCGTCCAGCTGCGCCTTCGTCGTGACGCCGATGATGGTGCTGGCCACCTGCCACTTGGTGTAGCAGAAGGCGAGCGCGAGGCGCGCGGGCGTCATGCCGTGGTCGCGCGCAAGCTGGTTGTAGCGGCGCGCGGCGGCGAGCGCCTCGGGCCGGCCCCAGCGCTGCTTGCGCACCGATTCGTAGCGAGCGATGCGGCCGTCCTCGGGCGCATCCGGGCCTTCGGTGCCGCTGGCGTCGTACTTGCCGGTCAGCAGGCCGAAGCCCAGCGGCGAATAGGCCAGCAGCGAGACATCCAGCCGGTGCATGGTCTCGTCCAGGCCGTTCTCCAGCGCGCGGCTGAGAAGGCAGTAGACGTTCTGCACCGTGGCCACGCGCGGCAGGTTGTGCTGCTCGGCCAGACGCACGAACTCGTGCACGCCGTAGGGCGTCTCGTTGGACAGGCCGATGTAGCGCACCTTGCCCGCCTTCACCAGGCCGGCCAGCGCGTCCAACTGCTCGTGGATCGAGGTCTGCGTGCGTTCCTTGGTGGGGTCGTAGTACATCGTGCCGAAGGCGGGCACGTTGCGTTCGGGCCAGTGGATCTGGTAGAGGTCGATGACATCCGTCTGCAGCCGGCGCAGGCTGCCTTCGCAGGAAGCCACGATGTCCGCGGCCGTCATGCCACCCCCTTCGCGCACCCAGGGCATGCCGCGCGACGGGCCCGCCACCTTGGTGGCCAGCGTGAGCTTCTGGCGCAGGCCGGGATTCTTGGCGAACCAGTTGCCGAGGATGGTCTCGGTGGCGCCGTAGGTTTCCTTGCGGGCGGGCACCGCGTACATCTCGGCCGTGTCCAGGAAGTCGACGCCGCGGGCCACCGCGTGGTCGAGGATGTCGTGCGCGGTGGGCTCGTCCACCTGTTCGCCGAAGGTCATGGTGCCCAGGCAGATGGGCGTGACGTGCAGATCGCTGCGACCGAGCTGGATGCGTTGCATGGCGGAAAAGAGCTGAAGCGGAAAAGCCCGGCACTGTAGCGCGACGGTTGCGGGCTTGCAGGCGCGCGCGCAGTGCCCCGCCCGGTCCGGCGCTCCAGACCGGCGCCGATGGGGTCGGCGCCTACCCCGGCTGCGCCTGCAACTGTTCCTTGGCCTGCGCCACCTCCATCTCGCGCGGGAGGGCCACGCCGTTCTTCACGGCCAGGATCTCGGCCATCACGCTCACCGCGATCTCGGGCGGCGTCTTGCTGCCGATGTACAGGCCGATGGGGCCGCGCAGGCGGGCGAGCGATTCGGGCGTCTGGTCGAAGTGCTCGATCATCCGTTCGCGCCGCGCCTGGGCGTTGCGGCGGGAGCCGATGGCGCCGACGTAGAAGGCGTCCGTCTCCAGCGCCGCCAGCAGGGCCAGGTCGTCGAGCTTGGGGTCGTGCGTGAGGGCGACGACGCAGCTGCGCCGGTCGGGCCGGAAGGCGGCGACGGCATCGTCGGGCATCTCGGTGGACAGGCGCACGTTGGGCAGCGACCAGGCGCCACGGTATTCCTCGCGCGGATCGCACAGCGTGACGGCGAAGCCGCTGAAGCTGGCCATGGTGGCCAGGTATTCGGCGAGCTGGCCGGCGCCGATCAGCAGCATGCGGTACTCGGGGCCGAAGGTGTTGACCAGCCGTGTGTCGTCGATGACGAGCTCGGCCGGGGCGTGAGCGGCTTCGAGCGTGACGGCGCCGTCGGCCAGTCGCACGATGCGCTGGGTGAGCTGGCCGCCCTCCAGCCGCTGCACCAGCTCGGCCAGCGCATGGGCGTCGGGGTCGAACTCCAGCACCAGCTCCAGCGTGCCGCCGCAGGGCAGGCCGAAGCGGTGCGCCTCGTCGGCGGTGATGCCGTACTTGACCCGCGCCGGTGCGCCGGTGGGCATGGCCTGCTGGCCGACGCGGCTGTGGCGGGCGATCAGGTCGTCCTCGATGCAGCCGCCGGAGACGGAGCCGACCACCGCGCCGTCTTCCGCCAGCGCCATGATGGAACCCACAGGTCGCGGCGACGAGCCCCAGGTGCGCACCACCGTCGCCAGCAGCGCCCGGCGGCCAGCCTGGCGCCAGTCGCGCAGTTGGCGCAGCACCATCACGTCGAGGTTTTCCATCGTGTTCAGCCCTCCTCGGACTTGTCCTTCTTGCCGAAGCCCATCTTCTGCATGAGGCCGGCGACGGCGCCGGTCTTGGCTTCCTCCGCCGGCTCGCCAGCGGCGGGCGGCACGCCGTGCAGGCGCTGCATCTCGGCATCGAAGCGCTTGAAGAAGTCGTCGGCCATGGACTTGGCCGCGCCGTCGATCAGCCGCTGGCCCAGCTGCGCGATCTTGCCGCCCACCTGCGCCTGCACGGTGTAGCTGAGCGTGCAGCCGGTGTCGGTGGGTGCCAGCGACACCGAAGACGCGCCCTTGCCGAAGCCGGCCACGCCGCCCTGCCCTTCGAAGCTGAGTCGGTAGCTCTCGGGCGGCTGAATGTCGCTGAGCGTGACCTTGCCCGCGAACTTGGCCGACACCGGGCCCACCTTCACGGCCATGGTGACGGTGTACTGGCCTTCGCCCGTGGCCTCGAACTTGTCGCAACCGGGCAGGCAGCGCTTGAGCGTCTCGGGGTCGTTGAGGGCCTCCCAGGCCTGTTGCTGGGTCACGCCCAGGGGGCGGCTGCCTTGCATGTCCATGTGGGTCTCCTGAGGAAAGAAATGATGATTCAGCGCAGTCGGCGCAGCAGCGCGGCCAGGCTGTCGGCCAGCTCGTCCAGCGCCTGCAGGTTGTGCACGGCCAGCATGGCATCGGCATGGCGGTCGAGCAGTGCGGCGCCGCGCGCCAGCGGCGCATAGCCGGCGAAGCGCAGAAGGGGATTGAGCCACAGCAGCGCGCCCGTGTGGCGGCGCAGCCATTGCAGCTGGGCGTCCAGTTCGGCCGGCTCGCCGGTGTCCAGCCCGTCGCTGATCAGCAGCACCAGCGTGCGACGGCCGACCAGGCGACGCGCATGCTGCCGGCGCAACTGGGTCAGGGCCTCGCCCAGGCGCGTGCCGCCCGCGAAGTCGGCGATGGCGCGACCGGCCTCGGCCAGCATCACGTCGGTGTCGGCATGGCGGAAGGCGGGGGTGAGGTCGGTCAGGCCGGTGCCGAAGGCAAAGACGTCGCGCCGCGCGCCCTCGCCCACCAGCGGACGCGTGGCCGCATGCAGGTAGGCCAGCAGCAGCCGCGCGTAGCGCTCCATGGAGCCGGAGACATCGACCAGCACCAGCAGCGGCCGGGGCCGTGCGCGCCTGACCTGCCGCGGCAGGCGCGGAATCTCGCCGCCGTGCCGCGCGGCCTGGCGCCACACGCCGGGCCAGTGGATGCGGGCCGAGGCACCCGCCTGCGCCACCGGCCGCAGCCGGCGCGAGGCATAGGTGTGCACAGGCAGCGCCTTCTCGCGCGCCAGACGCTCGACCAGGCGGTACTCGGCAGCGCCCAGGCTGTTGAAGTCGGCCTGCTGCAGTCGTTCGCGCGTGCCGGCGCTCATGGCGGCGTCGAGCTGCACTTCTTCGTCCTGCGGGGCGGGCTTGAGCGTGGTGGGCGCGGCCAGTGCCTCGCGCACGCGGTTGCGGCGCTGCACCGGCTCGGCGCGGCCCTCGGCGTTGGGCAGCATGCGCGCCAGCATCTTCTGGGCGAGGGCCGGGTCCTGGAACCAGGCATCGAAGAGTTCGCGGAAGACCAGCCGGTCCTGCTCGCGGCTGACCAGCACAGACTCGAGCGCGGCCTGCAGGTCGGCACGTTGCTCGACGCCGACCAGCAGCGCCGCCTCCAGGCCCAGCGCGATGCGCGACGGGTCGATGCGCACGCCCGCCCGCCGCAGCGCGCGGCCGAAGCCGATCATGTGGCCGGCCAGCTTGCCGCGCCGTGCGTCGCCGAGTTGCTGGATGCCTGGCATGGCTGAAAGCCTGCGCTCAGGCGGTTTCGGGCGCGAGCAGTTCGGTGGCGAGCTGGTGGTTCAGCGCCGCCACGTCGTCGCGCTGCTTGAACAGGATGCCGGCGGTGTCGACCACCACTTCGGGGTCGAGCACCACCGTGTCCAGCGCCACCAGCGCCCGTGCCCATTCCACGCTCTCGGCAATGCCGGGCGCACGCTGGAAGGCGTTGGCGAAGGGCTGCGCACGCACGCGCTGTACGAAGTCCGCCACCTGGGCCGACAGCGCCTCGCCGGCCTGCGGCACCTGGGCGCGGACGATGGCCAGCTCGCGTTCGCGCTCCGGGTAGTCCAGCCAGTGGTAGAGGCAGCGGCGCTTGACGGCGTCGTTCAGGTCGCGCGTGCGGTTGCTGGTGAGCAGGGTCACCGGCGGCACCGCGGCGCTCACCGTGCCCAGCTCGGGAATGCTGACTTGGTACTCGCCCAGGTATTCGAGCAGGAAGGCTTCGAAGGGCTCGTCGGCGCGGTCCACCTCGTCGATCAGCAGCACGGCACCCGGCGCCGGCGACTGCAGGGCCTGCAGCAGCGGGCGCTGGATCAGGTAGCGCGGCTGATAGACCTCGGCCTCCACGTCGCGCGCACCTTCGTCCTTCGCATGGCCACCCGCTTCGGAGGCGCGCAGGTGCAGCAACTGCGCGGCGTAGTTCCATTCGTACAGCGCCTCGCGCTGCTCCAGGCCGTCGTAGCACTGCAGGCGCAGCAGCTGTCGGCCGAGCAGGCTGGACAGCGCCTTGGCCAGTTCGGTCTTGCCGACGCCGGGCTCGCCCTCCAGCAGCAGCGGGCGCTGCAGCTTCAGGGCCAGGAAGACGGCGGTCGCCAGCCGCCGGTCGGCCAGGTAGCCGCGCGACGCCAGCCCCCGTTCCAGCGCGTCGATGGAGGAAAGGTCGGGCGCAGGTGGGAGGTGGGCGGCGTCGGTCATCGTGCCGAGCTTAGCGGCTCGCCTTGATCACCGCGCGCTGGGCCAGCACGCTGATCAGGTTGGCGCGGTAGGCCGCCGTGCCGTGCAGGTCGCTGTTGAGCTCGCTGGCGTCGATCTCGACACCGCCAGCCGCCTGCGCCGTGAAGGACTGCGACAGGGCCTGCTCCAGCCCCGCATGGCGGAACACGCCGTTGCCCGCGCCGGTGACGGCCACGCGCACGCCGTCGTCGAAGCGGGTCACGAACACACCCACCAGTGGGAAGTGCGAGGCCTTCTGGCGCAGCTTCTCGTACGCCGCCTGCTTGGGCACCGGGAAGCGGATCGCCTTGATCAGCTCGCCCTCCTCCAGCGCGGTGGCGAACAGGCCCAGGAAGAAGTCGTCGGCCGCGATCTCGCGCTGCGTGGTGACGATGGTCGCGCCCGAGGCCAGCACGGCACTCGGGTAACACGCCGCCGGGTCGTTGTTGGCCACCGAGCCGCCCAGCGTGCCCATGGCCCGCACCTGGCGGTCGCCGATGCGCGAGGCCAGGTCGGCCAGCGCCGGGTAGCTGCTCTGCACCTGCGGGTTGACCGCAACCTCGGCATGGCGCGTCATGGCGCCGATGACCAGCTCGCCGTTCTGCAGGCCGATGCCCGACAGCTCCTTGCAGCGGCCCAGGTCGACCAGTTGCTCGGGCGCCGACAGGCGCAGCTTCATCGAGGCCAGCAGGGTCTGGCCACCGGCAAGGGGCTTGCCCCCAGCGGCCACCAGGCCCAGTGCGTCGTCGAGCGCGGCGGGCTGTTCGAAGGTGAATGCGTACATGGAAAAGGCTCCTTCCTTCGCGGGTTTCAAGCGGCCGGACGGCCCTGGGTGCTGGCCGCCAGCGAGGGCGTCTGCGGTTGCTGCTGGGGCGTGGTGCTGCCGCGCTGCATGGCTTCCCACACGCGGGCCGGGGTGGCGGGCATGTCGAACTCCTTCACGCCCATGGGCGCCAGCGCGTCCAGCACGGCGTTGATGACCGCCGGCGGCGAGCCGATGGCGCCGGCCTCGCCGCAACCCTTGGTGCCCAGCGGGTTGTGGGTGCAGGGCGTGCAGATCGTGTCGAGCTTGAAATTGGGGAAGTCGGCCGCCCGCGGCATGGCGTAGTCCATGAAGCTGCCGGTGAGCAGCTGGCCGGTCTCGTTGTCGTAGACGCAGTTCTCCAGCAGCGCCTGGCCGATGCCCTGCACGATGCCGCCCTGCACCTGGCCTTCCACGATCATGGGGTTGATGATGGTGCCGAAGTCGTCCACCGCAGTGAACCGGTCCACCCGCACCTCGCCCGTGGCCTTGTCGATCTCCACCTCGCAGATGTAGGTGCCGGCCGGGTAGGTGAAGTTGGTGGGGTCGTAAAAAGCGGTTTCGTTCAGGCCCGGCTCCAGCTTGTCGAGCGGGTAGTTGTGCGGCACATAAGCCGTCAGCGCCACCTGGCCGAAGGGGATCTTCTTGTCGGTGCCCTTGACGCTGAATTCGCCGCCTTCGAAGTCGATGTCGGCATCGCTCGCTTCCATCAGGTGGGCGGCGATCTTCTTGGCCTTGGCCTCGATCTTGTCCAGCGCCCGCATGATGGCCGCGCCGCCCACGCTGATCGAGCGGGAGCCGTAGGTGCCCATGCCGAAGGGAATGCGGCCGGTGTCGCCGTGCACGATGTCCACGTTCTCGACCGGAATGCCCAGGCGCGCGGCCACGACCTGTGCGAACGTGGTCTCGTGGCCCTGGCCATGGCTGTGCGAGCCGGTGAACACCGTCACGCTGCCGGTGGGATGCACCCGCACCTCGCCGGCTTCGAACAGGCCGGCCCGTGCACCCAGCGCCCCGGCGATGTTCGACGGCGCCAGGCCGCAGGCCTCGATGTAGCTGGAATAGCCGATGCCGCGCAGCTTGCCGTTCTTCTCGCTCTCGGCGCGGCGGGCGTCGAAGCCGCTCACCTCGGCCAGTTCCTGCGCGCGCTTCATGCAGGCCTCGTAGTCGCCCACGTCGTACTGCAGCGCGACGGGCGTCTGGTACGGCCATTCGCGGATGAAGTTGCGGCGGCGGATCTCGTCCTGCCCCAGACCAATCTCCCAGCCGCAGCGGGTGACCAGGCGTTCAAGCAGGTAGGTGGCCTCGGGCCGGCCGGCGCCGCGGTAGGCATCGACCGGCGCGGTGTTGGTGAACCAGGCATCCACCTCCACATAGATCTGCGGCGTGGTGTACTGGCCGGCCAGCAGCGTGGCGTAGAGGATGGTGGGCACCGCCGTCGAGAAGGTCGACAGGTAGGCACCCAGGTTGGCGTCGGTGTGCACGCGCATGGCGAGGAACTTGCCGTCCTTGTCCATGGCCATCTCGGCATGGCTCACATGGTCGCGGCCATGGGCGTCCGAGAGGAAGCATTCCGAGCGCTCGGCGGTCCACTTGATGTTGCGGTTGAGCTGCTTGCTGGCCCAGGTCAGCGCCACGTCTTCCGCGTACAGGAAGATCTTGGAGCCGAAGCCGCCGCCCACGTCGGGCGCGATCACGCGCACCTTGTGCTCGGGCAGGCCCAGCACGAAGGCGGTCATCAGCAGGCGCTCGACGTGCGGGTTCTGGTTGGCCACGTACAGCACGTATTCGTCGCCGGCGCGGTTGTAGCCGGCCACGGCCACGCGCGGCTCAATGGGGTTGGGGATCAGGCGGTTGTTGACCAGGTCCAGCTTGGTGACATGCGCGGCCTTCTCGAAGACCGCATCCACCTGCGCCTTGTCGCCCAGCGTCCACTTGTAGCACTGGTTGTCGGGCGCGGCCTCGTGGATGGCGGGGCCGGTCTTCTTGGCGGCATCGACGAGGCTCACCACGGCGGGAAGCACGTCGTACTCGACCACGATGGCCTCGGAGGCATTGCGCGCCTGCTCCACCGTCTCGGCCACCACCATCGCCACGTGGTCGCCCACGTAGCGCACCTTGCCGATGGCCAGGATGGGATGCGGCGGCTCCTTCATGGGCGAGCCGTCGGGGTTGTTGATCTGCCAGCCGCAAGGCAGGCCGCCCATCTTCCCGTCGATGTCGGCGCCGGTGAAGATGCCGATCACGCCCGGCATCTGCTTCGCAGCCGAAGTGTCGATGGACTGGATGGCCGCATGCGCGTGCGGCGAGCGCAGGAAGACGGCATGCGCCTGGTTGGCCAGCACCACGTCGCCGGTGTAGTTGCCGGCGCCGGTCAGGAAGCGCAGGTCTTCCTTGCGGCGGATGGCCTCGCCGATGTGCGGCAGCTTGGAGAAGTCGGAAGCACCCATGGCGGACTCCTTTTCGCTCAGGCCGTGGCGGTGGCGGACGAAGTGGCGGGCTGGCCTTCGGCCATGCCCTGGCCGCCCATCTTCACGGCCTTGACGATGTTCTGGTAGCCGGTGCAGCGGCACAGGTTGCCGTCGAGCAGCTCGCGGATCTCCTGCTCGTCGGCACCGGGATGCTGCTGGCACAGGTCGATGGCGCTCATCACCATGCCGGGGGTGCAGAAGCCGCATTGCAGGCCATGGCATTCCTTGAAGGCGGCCTGCATCGGATGCAGCGTGCCGTCGGGCTGGGCGATGCCCTCGATGGTGGTGATGTCGGCGCCGGCCGCCTGGGCCAGCAGGATGTTGCAGGACTTCACCGCCCGACCGTTCATGTGCACCGTGCAGGCGCCGCACTGGGCGGTGTCGCAGCCCACATGGGTGCCCGTGAGCTGCAGATGCTCGCGGATGGCCGTGACGAGAAGGGTGTTGGGCGGCGCGTCCACGTTGACGGCGCGGCCATTGACGCTGAGGGATACCTGCATGCTGGCTGTCTCCATTCGAGGGGATGGCTGGGCGGCACGAGGGCCGAAGCGTCGCATGTTCCGCGCGCACCCAGGGGCGGCGCTCAGGCAAAACCCTAGCGCGATGGACGGTCGGGCCCGAAATTCTCAAAATGGAACACCCCCACGAAAGCCCCTCATGGAGACACCGGTCCGTCCCGCGCCCGACCGTGCCGGCGCCATTGCGCTGGCGCGCGGGCACTGGCTGCATGGCACACAGGGACGCCATGCGCCCCCCATCGAACCCTGGATCACGCGCTCGTGGCAGCGCTGCCTGGCGGCCGGCCGCCAGCCGGGCGAGCGGGTGCAGTTCGAGCCCGTCTCGGCGCCCCGGCTGCGCCAGGCCACCGAGGGCAGCCGGCGGTTGATCGAGGCTGCCCGGCCGGTCATGGACCGGCTCTCGCGCGCCATCGCCGCCACCCGCTACTTCGCGCTGCTGACCGATGCCCAGGGCATGGTGCTCGAAGTGGGCACGCTGCCGGCGCAGGACGAGCGCGCCATCGCGGACATCGCGCGCGTCGGCGTCGACCTGTCGGAACGCGCCGTGGGCACCACCGCCATCGGCGCGGCCCTGGCCGAACAGGCGCCCGTCTGGTTGCACCGCGGCGAGCATTTCTTCGACGACACCAGTGGCTACACCTGCGCCGGCGCGCCGCTGTTCGACCCGCAGGGCCGCTGCATCGGCATGCTGGACCTGACCGGCGTGCAGGTGGACGAACGGCCCGAGCTGCAGCACCTGGCCCGCCACGCGGTCCAGGCCATCGGCAACCGGCTGCTGCGCGCGCAACCCCATGCGCTGCTGCTGCAGCTGAACTGGCCGGGCTGCCTGGCCCCGGTCGAGGGCGCCGACGGCGACGGGCTGCTGGTGCTCGACGCCGACGGCCGCATCACGGGCGCGAACGCGCTCGCGCGGCAACTGCTGGGCCTGCAGGGCACGGGGCCCTGGCCGGCGGACGAGGTGTTCGCTGCACCGGCGCATCTGCTCTTCGATGCCGCCACCCGCGGCGGGGCGCCGCTCGAAGTCCCGCTCTGGAGCGGCCTGCGCACCCAGGTGCGCGCCACGCGAAGCGGCAGCGCCAGCCCCCGCGTCGCCGCACGCCCGCGGCTGAAGGAGGCGCAGGACGCCTGGATCCGCCAGGCCGTCGACGACGCCCAGGGCAATGTCGCCGAGGCGGCGCGGCTGCTGGGCGTGAGCCGGGCGACGGTCTACCGCAAGCTGGGGCGGCGCGGCGGCTGAGCGCGTCGCCCGCCTTGCGGCCCGCCGCTCACGCCCCGTCATCCGACGCCCCCGCCGACATACCACGCCGGCACGGCCGCACACACCGCCCGCGCAGCGCTGCCACACTCGCCCCATGACACGACCCTACGAACCCGAAAGCCTGCGCCAGGACGAGGTGGCCGCCCTCACCGGGCCCACCGTCCTCGAATTCGGCGCCAACTGGTGCGGCATCTGCAAGGGCGCCCAGCCCGCCATTGCCGAAGCCCTGGCCGAGGCGCCGGAAGGCCTGCGCCACATCAAGGTGGAAGACGGCAGTGGCCGGCCGCTGGGCCGGGCCTTCGGCGTCAAGCTATGGCCGACGCTGGTCTTCCTCAAGGACGGCCGGGAAGTGGCCCGGGTGGTGCGCCCCGCATCGGCCGACGCCGTGCGGGAACCGTTGCGGCAGTTGGCCTGAGGCACGGCGCCAACCGGCCGGGGGCGGCGCGGGGGCGCCTCTTGCAAAGCGCCTGCATGCCCCAAAACTCGGGGGCATGAACACCTCTCGCACCCACACCCCCCATGCCGTGCTGCTCGCCCACGATCTGGAGCGGATGGAGCGCGGCCACCCCGATGCCGGCCAGTACCGGCTGGTGGCGCAGCGGCTGGCCGCCGCGCTGGACCAAGTCCAGGACACGGACGTGCTGCAGCCGCTGCTGCAGGCGTCGCCCGCCGCAGCGGCCATCTACGAGAACCTGCGCTACCAGCACGCCGGCCTGTGCCGGGCGCCGCTGGAGGCAGCACTCGCGGCCGAGCAGAGCGCCCGGGCCGCCATCGCCCGCGCGCAGGATCGCGCCCGCAGTGGCGCCGCCCCGTCGGGCGAAAAGGCCGAAGGTCCGTCGGCCCCCTGACTGCGCGGCCCGTGCCGCCACGACGCCGCCCCGTCACCGCCATTGCCGCCGCAGGAAGGACACCCCGCCATGACCACCGCCACCGCTGACAGCCTGCATGTCGTCTGCCCGCACTGCCAGACCACCAACCGCGTGCGCACGGCCCAGCTCGGCAGCGCGCCCGACTGCGGCCAGTGCCACCAGCCCCTGTTCACCGGCCATCCCGTGGCGCTGGATGCCGCCGCCTTCGAGCGCCACGTGGGCCGCGGTCAGTTGCCGGTGCTGGTGGACTTCTGGGCGCCCTGGTGCGGCCCCTGCCGGCAGATGGCCCCGGCCTTCGAACAGGCGGCCCGCACCCTGGAGCCGCAGGTGCGGCTGGCCAAGGTCGATACCGAGGCACAGCCTGGGCTGGGCGCACGCTTCAACATCCGCAGCATCCCGACGCTGGCCCTGTTCGTCAGTGGCCGGGAGATCGCCCGCCAGCCCGGGGCGATGGGCGCCGCGGACATCGTGCGCTGGACGCAGCAGGCGCTCGCGCGAGCAGCAGCCGTGTAGGGAACGGCTGCCACCATTGCCCTGTGATCGCGCAACGCCGTTCGGGCTGAGCCTGTCGAAGCCTCGCGCTGGCGCTTCGACAGGCTCAGCGCGAACGGGGGTGATGGCATGGGGCTGAGGCGAGGCAGCGAACGGGCCTCACGCCATTGGGAGCACCGCAAGTGCCAACCCCGCCCCTCTCAGCCGAGCAGCAGCGCCGCCATCGCCAGCACGGCCGGCACCGTCTGCACGAACAGGATCTTGCGGCTCGACGTGGCAGCGCCGTACAACCCTGCCACCGCCACGCAGGCCAGGAAGAACAGCTTGACCGCGATGCCCGCGGCGCCGAGCCACAGGCCCCAGAACAGGCCCGCCGCCAGGAAGCCGTTGTAAAGGCCCTGGTTGGCCGCCAGCACACGCGTGGCACGGGCGAACTCGGGTTTCAGGCCGAAGGCCTTGTGGCCGCGCGGCGTGTCCCAGAAGAACATCTCCAGCACCAGGATGTAGACGTGGATGAGGGCCACCAGGGCCGTCAGCAGGTTTCCGATCACGTTGTTCTCTCTTTCCTCTCGACCGCCATTCGGCCTGGGGCATCATCGCCGACCCGCCCCTCATGGCGCCTGCCGCCCTCCTTCCCATGCCTTTCTCCATCGCGGCGCCCGCCAATTTCGAACTGCTGGTGCGCAAGAGCCGCTTCCTGGCCTGCGTGCAGGCGGTGCCCGACCGGGCGGCCGCGCAGGCCATCGTGGCGCAGTTGCGGGCGCAGCATCCGGATGCGGCCCACGTCTGCTGGGCCTTGATGGCGGGCGGCCAGTCCGCGGCCGTGGACGATGGCGAGCCTACGGGCACCGCCGGCCGGCCGATGCTGGAGGTGCTGCGCCACCATGAGCTCGAAGGCGTTCTGGCCACGGTCGTGCGTTACTTCGGCGGCGTGAAGCTTGGGGCCGGCGGGCTGGTCCGCGCCTACACCGACGCCGTCGCACAGGCGCTGAAGGCCGCGCAGACCGTGCCGCTGCAGCGGCGCGTCACGCTGAGCTGCGAAGTGCCCTACGCCCTGGAAGGGACCGTCCGCCGCGAACTGGCGCACGCCGGCGCCGCCCTGCTGGAGGTGAACCACGGCAGCGTCGTGCGGCTTCGCTTCGAGGTGGTCGACGATGCGGCGTCCGCGCTGAAGGCGGCCATCACCGACGCGGCGCAGGGACGCGTGGGCTGGGGCTGACACGCGCCGTTGGGGGCAAGCGGCCAAGCGTCACAGGGGCGGAGGCGCTGACGGCACCGCGCCGTGCAGACCGCTTGGGGCGCAGGCCGCAGGCATCGAGGTCCGCTATCGCTCCGTTCCTACGCCAGCGCCTCGCCGAAATTCTTAGGATGAATGCGAGTCCATTCGTATTTACCCTTGTTTTGGAGCCGCCATGCCCTTCACCGTCGCCGACCTCCTCGCCCACAGCCTTGCCGACCTCGGCGTCGAGCGCATCTGGGGCGTGACGGGCGACAGCCTCAACGGTCTCAACGACAGCCTGCGCCGGCTGGGCCGCATCGAATGGATGCATGTGCGGCACGAGGAATCGGCCGCCTTCGCCGCGGGTGCCGAGGCGGCGCTGACCGGCAGTCTGGCGGTCTGCGCCGGCAGTTGCGGGCCCGGCAATCTGCACCTGATCAACGGTCTGTTCGACTGCCAGCGCAACCGGGTGCCGGTGCTGGCCATCGCGGCGCACATTCCCTCCTCGGAGATCGGGCTGGGCTACTTCCAGGAGACGCATCCGCAGGAGCTGTTCCGCGAATGCGCGGACTATGTGGAGCTGGTCTCCAACCCGGCGCAGATGCCGGCTGTGCTGCACCGCGCGATCCAGACGGCCGTGGGCCGGGGCGGCGTGGCGGTGCTGGTGATCCCGGGCGACGTGGCGCTGGCCGCCTCGCCGGTGGAGCAGGCGCCGCGCATCCCGCTGGCGCCGCGGCCGCGCATCGTGCCGCCGGACGCCGCGCTCGACGAACTCGCCGCCCACCTGGACGGCAGCGGGGCCATAACCATCCTTGCCGGCAGCGGCTGTGCCGGCCATCACGATGCCGTGGTCGCCCTGGCCGAACGGCTCAAGGCGCCCATCGTCCATGCGCTGCGCGGCAAGGAGCATGTGGAATGGGACAACCCCTACGACGTGGGCATGACCGGCCTGATCGGCTTCGCCTCCGGCTACCACGCCATGGAGAACGCCGACACCCTGCTGATGCTGGGCACCGACTTTCCCTACCGCGCCTTCTATCCCAAGGACGCGCACATCGTGCAGATCGACCGCGACCCCGGCGCCCTCGGCCGCCGGGCGCCGCTGGCGCAGGGTCTGGTCGGCGACGTGGGTGACACCATCGCCGCACTGCTGCCGCGACTCCAGGACCACCACGACCGGCGCTTCCTCGATGGCGCACTGGCCCACTATGCGAAGGCGCGCGAAGGCCTGGACGACCTGGCCGTGGCCACCGGTGCGGGTCGACCGCTGCACCCGCAGTACGTGGCGCAGCGGGTGAGCGCGATGGCGGCGGACGATGCCGTCTTCACCGCCGATGTGGGCACCCCCACGGTGTGGGCCGCGCGCTACCTGAAGATGAATGGCCGGCGCCGGCTCATCGGCTCCTTCAACCATGGCTCCATGGCCAACGCCATGCTGCAGGCCATGGGCGCCCAGGCCGCGGCGCGGGGGCGGCAGGTGGTCTCGCTCTCGGGCGACGGCGGCTTCACCATGATGATGGGCGACTTCCTGAGCCTGGTGCAGCTGGGCCTGCCGGTGAAGGTGATCGTCTTCAACAACGGCAGCCTGGGTTTCGTCGCCATGGAGATGAAATCCGGCGGCTATCTGGACACCGGCACCGACCTGGCCAACCCGGACTTCGCGGCGATGGCGACGGCCATGGGCGTGCGCGGCATCCGCGTCACCGACTCCGCCGAGCTGGACGGCGCCCTGGCCGCCGCCTTCGCCCACGACGGCCCGGCGCTGGTGGACGTGGTCACGGCCAAGCAGGAACTGGTGCTGCCGCCCAAGATCGAGGCGGAACAGGCCAAGGGCTTCGGCCTGTACCTGCTCAAGGCCATCATCAATGGCCGCGGGGACGAGGTGGTGGAGCTGGCGCGCACGAACCTGTGGCGCTGAGGACCGGGCGTCCGGGTCGATAATCCACGCCCTTCGTCGGCCCGCCCCGCAGCGGGCCGACCTCGCGCACAGCATTCGCCATCCGGCAGCAGGCATGCGCGGCCCCTGGACATCGACAAGCAATTGCAAGACCCGAGCACCGCCCTGCCGACGCCGGCCAGCGCAGACCTCTCCGCGCACACGCCAATGATGGCGCAATATTTACGGTTGAAAGCCGACCATCCCGAGACATTGCTGTTCTACCGGATGGGCGACTTCTACGAGCTCTTCTACGCCGATGCCGAGAAGGCGGCGCGCCTGCTCGACATCACCCTCACCACGCGCGGCCAGTCGGCCGGCTCGCCGGTGGTCATGGCCGGCGTGCCCTTCCATTCGGTCGACACCTACCTGGCGCGCCTCATCAAGCTGGGTGAGTCGGTCGCCATCTGCGAGCAGGTGGGCGAGGTCGGTGCCGCCAAGGGCCCGGTCGAGCGCAAGGTGGTGCGCGTGGTCACGCCCGGCACGCTCACCGACGCCGAGCTGCTTGCCGACAAGAGCGACGCCATCCTGATGGCCGTGCATGCCGGCCCGCGCAATGCCTGCGGCCTCGCCTGGCTCAGCGTCACCGGCGCCGAGGTGCACCTGGCCGAGTGCGACGCGAATGCCCTGGAAGGCTGGCTGCAGCGGGTGGGCCCGAGCGAGTTGCTCTACAGCGCAGAGGTCACGCCCGCCTTCGAGCAGCGCCTGAAGCTGCAGCGGGAGCCCGGCGGCTTCACGCTGTCGGTGCGGCCCGCCTGGCAGTTCGACCCCGGCCTGGGCGAGCGCAAGCTGCGCGAGCAGCTCGGCGCCGCCAGCCTGGCGGCCTGGGGCGCGGAATCGCTGGGCCAGGCCCATGCCGCCGCCGCGGCGCTTCTGGGCTATGCCGAGCACACGCAGGGCCGCACGCTGTCGCACCTGCAACGCCTGGCCGTCGAGCGCGATGGCGAGCTGATCGAGCTGCCCGCCACCACGCGCCGCAACCTCGAATTGGTGCAAACGCTGCGCGGCGAGGAGTCGCCCACGCTCTTCTCGCTGCTGGACACCTGCATGACCGGCATGGGCAGCCGCATGCTCAAGCGCTGGCTGCTGGCGCCGCGCCGCGACCGGGCCGAGGCCCAGGCCCGGTTGGGCGCCATCGCCGCCCTGCGCGCACCCGCGCCCGGTGAGACCGCGGCACCCTGGAAGCTGCTGCGTGAGCAGCTCAAGAACACCAGCGACGTGGAGCGCATCGCCGCGCGCGTCGCGCTGCGCCAGGTGCGGCCGCGCGAACTGGTCGCGCTGCAGCTGGCGCTGGCCAAGTGCGAGCGCCTGGGGCCGCTGCTGCCCACGGGCGCAACACTGCTGGGCTACTTCGCCGAAGAGCTGGTGCCGCCGCCCGGTTGCGCCGAGTTGCTGGCGCGTGCCATCCAGCCCGAACCCGCCGCGCTGGTCCGCGAGGGCGGCGTGATCGCCACCGGCTTCGACGCCGAGCTGGACGAGCTGCGCGCCATCGGCGAGAACTGCGACGGCTTCCTGCTGGAGCTGGAGACGCGCGAGCGCGCCCTCACCGGCATCGCCAACCTGCGGGTGCAGTTCAACCGCGTGCATGGCTTCTACATCGAGATCACGCAGAGCGCCCTTTCGCGCGTGCCCGAGCACTACCGCCGCCGCCAGACGCTGAAGAACGCCGAGCGCTTCATCACGCCCGAACTCAAGGCCTTCGAGGACAAGGCCCTGTCGGCACAGGACCGCGCCCTGGCGCGCGAAAAGTGGCTCTACGAGCAGTTGCTCGACCAGCTGCAGCCGCATGTGCCGGCCCTCACCCGTGTGGCCGCTGCGCTGGCCTCGCTCGACGCCCTTGCGGCCCTGGCCGAGCGTGCGCACATGCTGAACTGGAACGCGCCGAGCTTCGTGGCCCATCCCTGCATCGAGATCGAGCAGGGCCGCCATCCGGTGGTGGAGGCGCGTCTGGCCGAAAAATCCAGCGGCGCCTTCATCGCCAACGACACGCGCCTGGGTCCCAGCCAGCGCATGCAGGTCATCACCGGCCCGAACATGGGCGGCAAGTCGACCTACATGCGGCAGGTGGCCATCATCGTGCTGCTGGCCTCCATCGGCTCCTGCGTGCCGGCCCACAGCTGCAGGCTGGGCCCCATCGACGCCATCCACACCCGCATCGGCGCGGCCGACGACCTGGCCAACGCCCAGTCCACCTTCATGCTGGAGATGACCGAGGCCGCGCAGATCCTGCACAGCGCCACGCCGCATTCGCTGGTGCTGATGGACGAGATCGGCCGCGGCACCAGCACCTTCGACGGCCTCGCACTGGCCGCGGGCATCGCGGCGCATCTGCACGACAAGGCCAGGTCCTTCACCCTCTTCGCCACGCACTACTTCGAGCTGACGGAGTTTCCGGCCACGCACCGCGCCGCACTCAACATGCACGTGAGCGCGACCGAGAGCGGGCGCGACATCGTCTTCCTGCATGAGATGCAGCCCGGCCCCGCCAGCCGCAGCTACGGCATCCAGGTGGCGCGGCTGGCCGGCATGCCGGCGGCGGTGCTCCACCATGCCCGCGGTGCGCTGGAGGCGCTGGAGTCGCAGCAGACCCAGGCGCAGGCCCAGGTGGACCTGTTCGCGCCGCCACCGGCAGCCGAGACGCCACAGGAGAGCCCCGTAGAATCCGCCTTGGCCACGCTCGACCCCGATGCGATGAGCCCCCGGGAGGCGCTCGAAGCGCTCTACACACTCAAGAAGCTGCAACAACGCGAGCGTCGGGACTGAAGCCTCCGCGGCCCGCCCGCCGACCGCGCATCACCATGACGTACTGCGTAGGCATCAAACTCAACGCCGGCCTGGTCTTCCTGTCGGATTCCCGCACCAATGCGGGCGTGGACCACATCAGCACCTTCCGCAAGACCATCGTCTACGAGCAGCCGGGCGACCGCACAATGGTGCTGCTGTCGGCCGGCAACCTGTCGATCTCGCAGTCGGTGCGCGAGATCCTGCAGATCGAAGAGCTGGAAGAGCACGGCCGCGAAGGCCCGCCCATCACCATCTGGAACGCCCGGAGCATGTTCGACGCCGCGCGCGTGCTGGGCTCGGCCGTGCGCCATGTGTACGACCGCGACGGCGAGGCGCTGAAGGCGGCCGGCGTGGACTTCAACGTGAGCTTCATCCTCGGCGGGCAGGTCAAGGGCGAAGGCATGCGGCTCTTCCTGGTCTATTCGGCCGGCAACTTCATCGAGGCCACGCCCGAGACGCCCTACTTCCAGATCGGCGAAGCCAAATATGGCAAGCCGGTGCTCGACCGCGTGCTCACGCCCGACACGCCGCTGGACGAGGCCGCCAAGTGCGCGCTGGTGTCGATGGACTCGACCATGAAGTCCAACCTGTCGGTGGGCCTGCCGCTGGATCTGGTGGTCTACGAGGCCAACCGCCTGCAGACCGACAAGGTGATCTGCATCGACGCCGACAACCCCTACTTCCGCATGATCCGCGACGGCTGGGGCCGCAAGCTGCGCGAAGTGTTCGACAGTCTCGAAGACCCGGTCTGGAACGATGACCACACCGCGCATCCGCTGAAGATGCCGGCCGGCCGCCACGGCGCGCTGCGCAAGATCTCGACGCGGGACGAGAAGCTCATCTGAGAAGACCCGCCCGCTCGGCCTGCGGATTCGTCCGCGCGTCGTGAGCCGGGCGGTGCGGCACCTCGCTCGGCGCCTGCCCCTGTCCTCCCACCCCGATTCCCGATTCCACCGCCTGCTGCCGACCGTGCCTGCCTCCGCGCCCTTGCCATCCGCCACGGCCACGCTGCCGCCCATCGTCTTCTCGCACGGCAACAGCTTTCCGGCCAGCACCTACCGGGTCATGCTCGACAGCCTGCGCGCCCGCGGCTTTGCCGTGCACGCCATCGAGAAGTTCGGCCATGACCCGCGCTTTCCGGTCACGGACAACTGGCCGCACCTGGTCGAGCAGCTGGCCGAGTTCACGGCGCCCATCGCCGACGCCGCGGGCACCGCGCCCTTCCTCGTCGGCCATTCGCTCGGCGGCATCCTGAGCGTGATGTGTGCGTCCCGGCATCCGCTGCTGGCGCGCGGCGTGGTGATGATCGATTCGCCCATCATCGACGGCTGGCGCGCCGGCACGCTGGGGCTGGTCAAGCGCACGCCGCTGATGCGCCGCGTCTCGCCGGG
The DNA here is from genome assembly GCF_021401245.1 of Pseudacidovorax sp. NFM-22. GTDB lineage: Bacteria > Pseudomonadota > Gammaproteobacteria > Burkholderiales > Burkholderiaceae_C > Xenophilus. Next base: position 529,129 of record NZ_JACBFY010000004.1, on the reverse strand, counting down.
CATGGTCAGCCGCAAGCGCCGCGACAGCTGGGAAGACCGCGAGGCGGTGTTCGAACACTTCCGCCACAAGAAGGCCTTCGCGCGCTGGGACCCGCAGGTGCTGCACGACTACATCGACCACGGCACCTTCGTGCACGGGGATGCACGCGCCCTCGCCTTCGACCGCGACGTCGAGACCGCGATCTACGACAACCTGCCCGACAACATCGGCCGCCTGCTGCGCAGCCGGCCGCTGCAGTGCCCCTGCGCCTTCATTGGCGGCCGCCAGTCGGTGGAGATGAAGCGCGCCGGCATGGCCGCCACCCTGCGGCTGACGCGTGGGCGCATCAGCATGCTGGACGGCACGCACCTCTTTCCGATGGAAAAGCCCATCGCCACGGCAGCAGCCATCGAAGCGATGCTGCGCAACCTGCTCTGAGGACTTTCTCGGCCCGCGTGGGGCGTGGAGGTCGGCGAGCACGATGCGGGCGCCAAAGGACAAAAGCCACCGGCCTGCGACCGGTGGCTTTTCTGTTTGCACCTGATGTGAAGGCTCAGGGAAGCGCGCTACGCCTGGCGGATGCGCCCCTCCAAAACCGTTCGGGCTGAGCTTGTCGAAGCCGGGGCGCGATAACCCGCCCCGCGCCACTCAATCCGCCCAGACCACCATCCCGCTCCAGGCCGTGCCCAGCACGATCAGGCCGAACACGATGCGGTACCAGGCGAAGGGAATGAAACTGTGGGTGGAGATGTAGCGCAGCAGCCAGCGCACACACAGCCAGGCGCTGATGAAGGAGAAGACCAGGCCCACCGCGAACATCGGGATGTCGGCCACCGACAGCAGCGCCCGCTCCTTGTAGAGGCTGTAGACGCCCGCGCCGATCAGCGTCGGGATGGCCAGGAAGAAGGAGAAGTCGGTCGCCGCCTTGCGCGAGAGGCCCAGCAGCATGCCGCCGATGATGGTGGAGCCGCTGCGGCTGGTGCCGGGGATCATGGCAAAGCACTGCACCAGGCCGACCTTGACCGCGTCCCAGGGCGTCATGTCATCCACATGCTCGACGCGCACGGCACCCGGCGGCCGCTTCTCGGCCCAGAGGATGATGAAGCCGCCAATGATGAAGGTGCTGGCCACCACGGTGGGGATGAACAGGTGTGCCTTGATTGCCTTGCCGAACAGCAGGCCCAGCACCACGGCGGGCAGGAAGCCGATCAGCACGTTGAGCGCCAGACGTTGCGCTTTTCGCTGACGGGGCAAGGCCACGACGGTGGACTTGATCTTCTGCCAGTACACCAGGATCACCGCGAAGATCGCGCCGGTCTGGATCGCGATGTCGAAGACCTTGGCCTTGCCGTCATCGAAGCCCAGCAGCGAGCCTGCGAGGATGAGGTGACCGGTGGAGGAAATCGGAAGGAACTCGGTGAGCCCTTCCACGATGCCCATGATGGCGGCCTTGGTCAGCAGAACGATGTCCAAAACGGAACTCCTGTTTTCGAAAGCCGGGCCGTTCAGCCCGCGAGACACACAAAACCCAAAACAAAAAAGCCGCTGTGGATTTGACTCCACAGCGGCTTTCAGCTTCTTTAATAGTGGTCGGTGTGAAAGGATTCGAACCTTCGACCCCTTGCACCCCATGCAAGTGCGCTACCAGGCTGCGCCACACACCGAAGCCATAAAGTATATACCGGATTTCACTGTCTTCGCGAACTTCGAAGGGAGAAATTCGCTTCGCTCAGTAGAAGCTGAGCAGGTCGCGGATCTCCACCAGTTCGCGGCGCAGTAGCGCCACGGGATAGGCGTCCGAGATCATCGGCAACGGCGATCCGACGACCAGTTCGGCCTCGGCTGCGACAAGATGCGCCGAGTGGCGCGCGCCCTCCGCCACGAACGGGGGCGGCTCCTCGAAGACGGGCTCGTCGTCGAAGGACGGCTCGGCGAAGGCAGGCTGGGCGTCGGCCTCGTCGGCAGGCATGTCCCCCCGGCGGCGACGCTCGCGCTCGGCTTGCGCCAGTTCCTGCAGCCGGTTGCGGGCGCCGCTGATCGTGAAGCCCTGCTCGTAGAGCAGGTCCCGGATGCGACGGATCATCAGCACCTCGTGGTGCTGGTAGTAGCGGCGATTGCCCCGGCGCTTCATGGGCCGCAACTGCGTGAATTCCTGCTCCCAGTAGCGCAGCACATGCGGCTTGACCCCGCACAACTCAGCCACCTCACCGATGGTGAAGTAGCGCTTGACGGGAATCGGAGGGAGGCTGTTCTCCATCGAAATCAACACGGTGCGAGGCAAACGTGCGAGGTTACTCCAGCAGTGCAGCACATACCAGACACCGAACGTTCAAAGTGCGCGCAGATGTGACCGGGTCCTCGTGCCCGGGTGCCGCAGCGCTGCGTGCGCTTGGGCGCCCTGCGGGCTCGCACTGACATCAGCCAAGCTCGGCGCGCTCGGCCTCGATGGGGGCGGCCGTGACCGGGGATGCGGCGTCGGCCGCGACGGCCTCGTGCAACTGCTCCTTGAGCTTGGCGCTGGCGTGGAAGACCGCCACCCGGCGCGGGCCGATCGGGATCGATTCGCCCGTGCGCGGATTGCGCCCCGGCCGCGCGGCCTTGGTCCGGATCTGGAAGTTGCCGAAGCCCGAGATCTTGACCTCGTCACCTTCGATCAGGCGCTGGGCGATGACCTCGAAGAAGGCCTCGACCATGTCCTTGGCTTCGCGCTTGTTGAGGCCGATCTGCTCGAACAGCAGTTCCGACAGCTGCGCCTTGGTCAGCGCGGGCGTCTCGATGGCGTCGATCTTGAATTCCATGTCGTCGTCCTCGGTGTCAGCCGCGCAGGCGGGCGCCGACCTGTTGCTGGGCCTTCGCCACGATGGCCGCCACGGCGGCATCGACCTGCTCGTCGGTCAGCGTGGCCTCCCCCAGGAAGGCCAGGCGCACGGCCATGCTCTTCTCGCCCGCGGCGAGGGCGCCGGGCGCAGCAGCGTTTGCCTCAGGCGCCGGCCGGTAGATGTCGAACAGCGCCGCATCGCGCAGCAGGCCACCGGTGTCGGCGGCGCGCACGGCGTCCAGCAGGGCGTCGTGGCTCACCGATTCGGCCACCACCACGGCGATGTCGCGCTCCACGGACTGGTGGCGCGGCACCGGACGCAGGGCCGGCATGGCCCGCGCCGTCACGGCGTCGAGGGACAGTTCGAACAGCATGGGCGCGAAGGGCAGATCCCACTGCTGGCGCCAGCGCGGGTGCAGCTCGCCGATGAAGCCGACCGGCTGGTCATCCACGAGCACCCGGGCGCAGCGGCCCGGATGCAGCCCGGGATGCTCCGCCTTCTCGAAACGCACGGCGCGCGGCGCGAGCAGCGCCTCGACATCGCCCTTGGCATCGTAGAAGTCCACGCGCTGCGGCTTGCCGTCCCAGCGCGAGGCCTCGTCGTCGCCCCAGGCCAGGCCCGCCACGTGCACCGGCTGGCGCACGCCCTTGACGCTGCTGTCGCTGGTCACGACGGCGTCGTCGCGCACGAACACGCGGCCGACCTCGAACACGCGCACGCGCGGTGCCTTGCGGTCCAGGTTGAACTTGAGCACGGCCAGCAGCGACCCCATGAGCGAAGAGCGCATCACGCTCATCTGGCTGGCGATGGGGTTGAGCAGCTGCACCGGGTTGGCATTGCCCGCCAGGTCGCGCTCCCAGGCGGCTTCGACGAAGCTGAAGTTGATCGTCTCCTGGTAGCCCAGGTCGGCCAAGCGATGGCGCACGGCGAAGCGGCTGCGCTGCGCTTCCGAGAGCACCCGGGCGCGGATGGGCGCCAGCGGCGGCGTGGACGGCAGGTTGTTGTAGCCGACGAGGCGGGCGACCTCCTCGATCAGGTCTTCCTCGATGGCGATGTCGAAGCGGTGCGGCGGCGGCGTGACGGTGAGGGTGCCCTCGCCTTCGGTGAAGTCGAGGTGCAGCTTGCGCAGCACGTCGGCGCACTGGGCCTGGGTGATCGGCATGCCGATCACGCGCTCGGCACGCGCCACGCGCAGCGTGACGGGCGTGGCCTCGGGCAGCTTCAGGACCTGGTCGTCGATGGGGCCGGCCTGGCCGCCGCAGATCTCCTGCACCAGGCGGGTGATGCGCTCGATCATGGCCACGGTGCGGCTCGGATCCACGCCGCGCTCGAAGCGGTGGCCGGCGTCGGTCGAGAAGTTGAAGCGGCGCGAGCGGCCCTGGATGGCGGCCGGCCACCAGAAAGCCGCCTCGATGTAGATGCTGCTCGTGTCGTCGGACACGGCCGTGGCGTCGCCGCCCATGATGCCGGCCAGGGACTCGACCTCGCGTTCGTCGGCGATCACGCCCACCTGCGCGTCGACCGTGACGGTGTTGCCGTTGAGCAGCTTGAGTTGCTCGCCCGGCTTGCCCCAGCGCACCGTCAGGCCGCCATGGATCTTGCCCAGGTCGAAGATGTGCGAGGGCGAACCGTACTCGAACATCACGTAGTTGGAGATGTCCACCAGCGGCGACACGCTGCGCTGGCCGCAGCGCGCCAGGCGCTCGACCATCCAGGCCGGCGTGGCCGCGCGGGTGTTGACGCCGCGCACGATGCGTCCCGAGAAGCGACCGCACAGGTCGGCGGCCTCGACGCGCACCGGCAGCTTGTCGTCCAGTTGCGGCTGCACCGGCTCGATGGCCGGCGTCTGCAGAGGCGCGCCGGTCAGCGCCGACAGTTCACGCGCGATGCCGTAGACCGACAGGCCATGCGCCAGGTTGGGCGTGAGCTTGATGGTGATCAGCACGTCGTCGAGCTGCAGCAGATCGCGCACGTCGGCGCCCACCGTCGCATCGCCAGCGAGTTCGAGCAGACCGCCGTGGTCGTCGCTCAGGCCCAGTTCGCGGGCGGAGCACAGCATGCCCTGGCTTTCCACGCCACGCAGCTTGCCCAGCTTGATCTTGAAAGGCTTGCCGTCCTCGCCGGGCGGCAGTTCGGCACCGACCAGCGCGCAGGGCACCTTGATGCCCACGCGGGCGTTGGGCGCGCCGCAGACGATGTTCAGCAGGGCACCCTGGCCGGCGTCCACCTGGCACACACGCAGGCGGTCGGCGTTGGGATGCTGCACGGCCTCCTTGATCTCACCGACGACGATCTTGGTGAAAGGCGGCGCGGCGGAACGGCGCTCCTCGACTTCGAAGCCGCCCATGGTCAGCGTGTCGGCCAGGGCTTCGGAGGACAGCGGCGGATTGCAGAAGGCGCGCAGCCAGGATTCGGGGAATTGCATCGGGTCGCCCTCGTCTTATTGGAATTGGTTCAGGAAACGCAGGTCGCCGTCGAAGAAGAGCCGCAGGTCGCTCACGCCATAGCGCAGCATGGCCAAACGATCAATACCCGAGCCGAAGGCGAAGCCGATGTACTTCTCCGGGTCCAGGCCCATGTTGCGCACCACCTGCGGATGCACCTGGCCCGAGCCCGAGACCTCCAGCCAGCGGCCGGCCAGCGGCCCCTTCTCGAACATGATGTCGATTTCGGCGCTGGGCTCGGTGAAAGGGAAGTAGCTGGGGCGGAAGCGCAGCTTGAGCGCGCTGGTCTCGAAGAAGGCCTGGATGAAGTCCAGGTACATCACCTTCAGGTCCTTGAAGCTGACGTTCTGGCCGATCCACAGCCCCTCGACCTGATGGAACATGGGCGAATGCGTGGCATCGCTGTCCACACGGTAGGTGCGGCCCGGCGCGATCACGCGGATGTCGGGCATGCTCTCCTGGCCGGCGTACTGGCGCGCATGGGCCTGGGCATAACGCACCTGCATCGGCGAGGTGTGCGGGCGCAGGTTGAACAGCTGGCCGTCGTCGTCCTTCATGTCGACGTAGAAGGTGTCCTGCATCGACCGCGCGGGGTGGTTCGGCGGGTTGTTCAGCGAGGTGAAGCTGAACCAGTCGGTCTCGACCTCGGGGCCGTCGGCCACGTCGAAGCCCATGCTGGCGAAGATGGCCTCGATGCGCTCCTGCGCGCGCGCCACCGGGTGCAGGCCGCCCCCGACACGGCGACGGCCAGGCAGCGTGACGTCCAGCGCCTCGGCCTGCAGCTGGGCGTTGAGTTCGGCATCGGCCAGTTCCTGGCGGCGGGCATTGAGCGCGGCCTCGATCGCCTGCTTGGCCACGTTGATGGCGGCGCCGCGGCTCTTCTTCTCGTCGACCGGCAGTTGGGCCAGGCCCTTCATCAGTTCCGTGACGCGGCCGGACTTCCCCAGGAACTGCGCCTTTGCGTTCTCGAGCTCAGCGGGTGCCCGGGCGCCGGCAAAGGCGGCACGGGCTTGGTCGACCAGGGTGTCCAGTTCGTTCATGGAATGCGTGCGATGCGGAGAAAGGAGTGGGCCGTGGCCGCTGGATGCGACAGCACCGACCGGGAGTCGATGCGCGCACCGCGGGGCCCATGAAAAAGGGCCGGAGCTTTTTCAAGCGCCAGCCCTGGAACCGTGGGCGTGCGCGGCTCCGCCGGAGCGGACGCGCACTGGGCGGAATCAAGCAGCCAGCTTGGCCTTGACCTGCTCCACGATGCCGGCGAAAGCCGCCTTGTCGTGCACGGCGATGTCGGCGAGGACCTTGCGGTCGATCTCGATGCCGGCCTTGCGGATGCCGTTGGCAAACTGGCTGTAGGTCAGGCCCAGTTCACGGGAGGCGGCGTTGATACGCGCGATCCACAGACGACGGAAAACGCGCTTCTTGGCACGGCGGTCACGGTAGGCGTACTGGCCCGCCTTCATCACCGCCTGCTTGGCGATGCGGAAGACGTTGCCGCGACGACCGCGGAAGCCCTTGGCAAGGGCGAGAACCTTCTTGTGGCGGGCGCGAGCGGTTACACCACGTTTGACGCGAGGCATATTGAATCCTTCCTAGTTCGTCGGTTGATCAAATGCCTTGGCCGGGCAGCATGGCGGCCATCGAAACCATATTGGTCTCGTGAACCGTCACCGCACCGCGCAGGTGGCGCTTGTTCTTGGTGGTCTTCTTGGTCAGGATGTGACGCTTGAAGGCTTGACCGCGCTTGACGGTGCCACCGGGACGAACGCGGAAGCGTTTCTTCGCGCTGCTCTTGGTCTTCATCTTGGGCATGTGAATGCTCCTTTTACTTGTGCTCGCAAGGCGCCGGGAATCCTTCCCGGACTTGTTGGCCTTCGAGGCACTTCTTCATTCCGCCACCCGCGCCTTGCGGCGCCAGCGGCGAAATCCTTTGCAGGCAGGCGAAGCTCGCGCTTCAGGCCTGGCCGGACGTTGCCGGCTCGGCGGCCTTGGGAGCCGCCCCACCCTTCTTGCGGCCCGGCGCGATCATCATGATCATCTGCCGGCCTTCCAGCTTGGGGAACTGCTCGACCACGATGGCGTCGCCCAGTTCGTCCCGGATGCGCTGCAGCAGGGCCAAGCCCAGCTCCTGGTGCGTGATCTCGCGACCGCGGAAGCGCAGCGTGATCTTGCACTTGTCGCCGTCGTCCAGGAAACGACGGATGTTGCGCATCTTGATGTTGTAGTCGCCATCGTCGGTACCGGGCCGGAACTTGACTTCCTTGACCTCGATGACCTTCTGCTTCGACTTCGCCTCGGCGGCCTTCTTCTGTTCGAGGAATTTGAACTTGCCGTACTCGATCAACCGGCAGACCGGCGGATTGGCGGCAGCAACCACCTCGACCAGGTCCACGTCGTGCTCGCCGGCCAGACGCAATGCCTCGGAAAGGCTCACAACGCCCAGGGCCTCGTTTTCGGGTCCGAACAGGCGAACTTCCGGGGCCATGATTTCCCGGTTCAGGCGGTGTTGGCGTTCCTCGCGTTGGCGACGGTCGCGAAATGCAGTAGCGATGGCTTCAGTCCTTCATCAGATGCTACAAATTCTGTAGCTAACGCCGTTATTGGCACGCACCAAGCAAAGCACAGACCCGGCAGTAAAGCTCGGACCTGAGGGTTGTCAACGCTTGCTGGAGATGTCGTCGGCGATCTTTTGGGAGAACGCCTCCACCGACATGACACCGAGGTCGACATTGCCTCGGGCGCGCACCGCGACGGCACCGGCTTCCTTTTCCTTGTCACCCACGACGAGGATGTACGGAAGCTTTTGCAGCGAATGCTTGCGTATTTTATACGTGATCTTCTCGTTCTGCAGATCGAGCTGCACCCTAAACCCTTGATGGCGCAGCGTTTTCGCAACTTCCGCAGCATAGTCGGCCTGCGCATCCGTGATGTTCAGCACCGAAATCTGCACCGGCGCGAGCCAAACAGGCATGGCGCCGGCGTGGTGCTCGATCAGCATTCCGATGAAGCGCTCGAGGCTGCCGACGATGGCCCGGTGCAGCATCACCGGGTGGGCGCGACCGCTGGACTCCGTCACGTACTCGGCGCCCAGGCGCTCGGCCATGTTGAAGTCCACCTGCATCGTGCCGCACTGCCACTGGCGGCCGATGGCGTCGCGCAACGTGTACTCGATCTTGGGGCCATAGAAGGCCCCATCGCCCGGGGCGATGACGAAGTCCACGCCCGATCGGCGCAGCGCTTCCATCAGCGCGCCTTCGGCCTTGTCCCAGAGCTCGTCGGAGCCGATGCGATGCTCGGGGCGCGTTGCCACCTTGTAGAGGATGTCCGTGAAGCCGAAGTCCGCATACACCTTGAGCAACTGCGACGTGTAGGCCACGCATTCCTCGAGGATGTGGTCCTCCGTGCAGAAGATGTGGCCATCATCCTGCGTGAAGCCGCGCACACGCATGATGCCGTGAAGGCCGCCCGAGGGCTCGTTGCGGTGGCACTGGCCGAACTCGCCGTAGCGCAGCGGCAGTTCGCGGTAGCTGCGCAGGTCGCTCTTGAAGATGAGCACGTGGCCAGGGCAGTTCATCGGCTTGAGCGCGTAGTCGCGCTTCTCCGACTCCGTGACGAACATGTTCTCGCGGTAGTTCTGCCAGTGGCCCGTCTTCTCCCACAGGCTCTTGTCGAGGATCTGCGGGCCCTTCACTTCCTGGTAGCCCGTGTCCTTGTAGACCTGGCGCATGTACTGCTCCACGGCCTGCCACAGGGCCCAGCCCTTGGGATGCCAGAAGACCACGCCGGGTGCCACGTCGTCGATGTGGAACAGGTCGAGTTCCTTGCCCAGCTTGCGGTGGTCGCGCTTCTCGGCCTCCTCGATGCGCTGGATGTACTGATCGAGCTGCTTCTTGTCGGCCCAGGCCGTGCCGTAGATGCGCTGCAGCTGCTCGTTCTTGGCATCACCGCGCCAGTAGGCGCCGGCCAATTTCGTGAGCTTGAAGACCTTCAGGAAGCGCGTGTTGGGCACGTGCGGGCCGCGGCACATGTCCACATATTCCTGGTGGTAGTACAGGCCCATGGCCTGTTCATCCGGCATGTCCTCCACAAGGCGCAGCTTGTAGTCCTCGCCGCGGGACTTGAAGACATCGATCACCTCGGCGCGCGGCGTCATCTTCTTGATGACGTCGTAGTCCTGCGCGATCAGTTCCTTCATGCGCTGCTCGATGGCCGCCATGTCGTCGGGCGTGAAGGGGCGCTCGTAGGAGATGTCGTAATAGAAGCCCTCGTCGATCACCGGGCCGATCACCATCTTGGCCGTGGGATAGAGCTGCTTGACCGCATGGCCGACCAGGTGGGCGCAGGAGTGGCGGATGATCTCCAGCCCTTCCTCGTCCTTGGGCGTGATGATCTGCAGGCGAGCGTCGTGGTCGATGACGTCGCTGGCGTCCACCAGCTTGCCGTCCACCTTGCCGGCCACCGTGTTCTTGGCGAGGCCGGGGCCGATGGACTGGGCCACTTCGGCCACCGTCACGGGGCCGGGGTATTCGCGGCGGGAGTTGTCGGGGAGCGTGATCTGGATCATGGGAAACCTTGGAGCGGAAAACAAAAAAGCGCGGGGGTGAGCCGCGCTTCGTGCTGGATGAGCGTGCCGGACCTGCCGGCGCTGCGCGGGCCTACCGGCCGCTCCCCTGGGGAAGCAGACCGAACGATGCGGTGCCAGTAGTTCGCGGTGTCATAACCAGATTGCCTTTCTCGCCCTTGTTGGTGAACAGACGATGAGCGCGCGATTGTAGCGGCCGCTCGGCCGCAGCCCTGCTGCAGGTGCCGATGCGCAACACGCTGCAAAGAAAGATCAAGGCACTTCTCAGAACCGCAAGAGGCCAGAGCGGCGCAGCGCATTCCCGACGCGCACCCAACACGCAAAAAGGGCCCGGCCACCGGCCGAGCCCTGCTCCCTGAGCGAACCTGCTGAACCGATCAGTGGAACTGCTCTTCCTCCGTCGAGCCCGTCAGCGCCTTCACGCTGGACGAGCCGCCCTGGATGACGGTGGTCACGTCATCGAAATAACCGGCGCCGACTTCCTGCTGGTGCGACACGAAGGTGTAGCCCTTCTCGCGCGCGGCGAACTCGGGCTCCTGCACCATCTCGGTGTAGTGCTTCATGCCTTCGCCGCGGGCATAGGCATGGGCGAACTGGAAGGTCTGGAACCAGTTGATGTGGATGCCGGCCAGCGTGATGAACTGGAACTTGTAGCCGAGGGCCGACAGGTCTTCCTGGAACGAGGCGATCTGCTTTTCGTTCAGGTTCTTCTTCCAGTTGAACGAGGGCGAGCAGTTGTAGCTCAGCAGCTTGCCCGGGCAGGCGGCATGCACGGCCTGGGCGAACTCGCGGGCGAAGCCGATGTCGGGCACGCCGGTCTCGCACCACACCAGGTCAGCATAGGGCGCGTAGGCGACGCCGCGGCTGATGGACTGCTCCAGGCCATTCTTGACGCGGAAGAAGCCTTCCTGCGTGCGCTCGCCCGTCAGGAAGGGCTTGTCGTTGGCGTCGTGGTCGCTGGTGATCAGGTTGGCAGCCTCGGCGTCCGTGCGGGCCAGCACGATCGAAGGCACACCCATCACGTCGGCGGCAAAACGCGCGGCGATCAGCTTCTCGACGGCCTCTTGCGTGGGCACCAGCACCTTGCCGCCCATGTGGCCGCACTTCTTGACGGCCGCCAGCTGGTCTTCGAAGTGCACGCCCGCGGCGCCGGCCGCGATCATGTTCTTCATCAGCTCGAAGGCGTTGAGCACGCCGCCGAAGCCGGCTTCGGCGTCGGCCACGATGGGCAGGAAGTAGTCGACGAACTCGGCATCACCGGGGTTGATGCCGCGGCCCCACTGGATCTCGTCGGCACGCTTGAAGGTGTTGTTGATGCGGCGGACCATGGTGGGCACCGAGTCGTACGCGTACAGCGACTGGTCGGGGTACATGGTCTCGGACGTGTTGCCGTCGGCGGCGACCTGCCAGCCCGACAGGTACACGGCCTCCAGGCCCGCCTTGGCCTGCTGCATGGCCTGGCCGGCGGTGATGGCGCCGAAGGCGTTGACGTAGCCCTTCTTGGCACCGCCGTTGATCTTCTCCCACAGCTTCTCGGCGCCGCGCTGGGCCAGCGTGTACTCGATCGGCACGGAGCCGCGCAGGCGGACCACGTCGGCCGCGCTGTAGCCGCGCTTCACGCCCTTCCAGCGCGGGTTGGTCGCCCAGTCCTTCTCGAGGGCGCTGATCTGCTGGTCGCGGCTGAGTTGTTCGGTGACGGCTTGAGGCATGGTGCTGGACTCCAAGGTTGCAATGCGTGGTCGGAAGGCTGGGCGGCGAGGTCGCCGCTTGGCCTCTACTTTACGACCACCTCTTGTGTCTTATGTCTTATATAAGACTTTTTTTAGTCCAATGAATTCAATGAGTTAGAGAGCGAATTCCGCATCAAGAAATCAACTTCTTTGCCATGAAAGACGGAAGTGCGTCCGCCCACCGCCTTATCTCACCATGAGAAATGCCTTTTCCGTGCGTGGAAGGCGATGCGGCTGGCCATCGAACCGCGGCAACGCGTAAACCCACAGGTGCACCGCGGGCGAGAAGACGGAGCCTTGACCTCATGGAGCCGTCGCTCAACCACGCCCTTGCCGCGCCTGCCAATGCGCAATCCAGTCGCCCGAAGGAATCACCGGCGTCCCGCGGACGTGCCGGGGATGGATCTCGTAGACCAGGCACGTGACGTGCCGGCCCTCGTCGAGCGCAACCGACACGTGGCGCCGGCGGTACTCGCCCTCGTCGTCATCCTGGACCTCCTCCAGCGCATCGAGCGCGCGCTCGACCTCCGGCGCGACCTCGTACACCTCGCCCACGACCCGGCCGTCTCCCCCGAGCACCACACCCGGATACGGCCCCAGGTCGTGCAGCACACCGGCGATGCAGCCTGCGCCGCGGAAGCGCGGGGCCGGCGGTCCGAAGCGATGGATGTCATTGCTGCCCCCGCGCCGCAAGGTGCCATAGACGAACACGGCGCATGGCTGCGCCGGGGAGCGATCCGGAAGGAAGGTGTTCAGGGGCTCAGGCATGATCGACCGCCCCGCGCACGCAAGCGCGGGACATGAAGGAAAGAAAGAACAGTCTAGTGACGCCCTCCTCTGCGCCGACCTCGTCCCATCGCCTGCTTTCCTATGGTTGCCTGGCGCTCAGCATGACGCTCGTCGGCAGCTATGTGGCGCTGTCCAAGCCACTGGTGGCGACCTTTCCCGTGCTGCTGCTGGCCTGGCTGCGCTTCGGCATCGCCGCACTCGCGATGCCGCACTGGCTGCGCAAGCCCGCCGACGAGCCGCCGATGACCGGGCGAACGCGCGGGCTGGTGTTCCTCGAGTCCTTCCTCGGCAACTTCCTCTTCTCCATCTTCATGCTGTTCGGCGTGCGCATGACGAGCGCGGTCTCGGCGGGCGTGATCATGGCGGCCATTCCCGCGATGGTGGCCATCGGCAGTTGGATGTTCCTGCGCGAGCGCATCGGCGCGCGCGTGGTGGCGGCCATCGGTTGCGCCGCCGCGGGCATCGGCCTGCTGGCGCTGGCCCCGCATCCGGCCCATGCGGAAGCCACCGGCGGCGCGCCCGCAATGCCGTGGCTCGGCAACCTGCTGGTGTTCTGCGCGGTGCTGTGCGAAGCGGCCTATGCGGTCATCGGCAAATCGCTCACGGGTCGGCTGGGGCCTCGCCGCATCTCCGCACTGATCAACCTGTGGGGCTTTGCGCTGAGCACCCCGTTCGGCGTCGTGCTGGCCTGGCATTTCGACTTCGCCGCGGTTCCGGCGGGCATGTGGATGCTGCTGGTGGCCTACGCCCTGGCGGCCAGCATCTGGACGGTGTGGCTCTGGATGACCGGACTGAAGGGCGGCGTGCCAGCCTCGCAGGCCGGTGTGTTCACGGTGATGTTGCCGGTGGCGGCGGCGCTTGTGGGCGTGTTCGTGCTCGGCGAGTCGCTGTCGGCGTTGCAACTGCTGGCCTTTGCTGCCGCGCTGGCCGGTGTCGTGCTGGCCACATGGCCTTCGCGCAGCCGCGGAACAACGCAGACGCAGCTTTGAATGGCGCAGGCCCGTTCCCTCGGAAAAAAAGCAACGCACCCCTTTGAAAAGCCTTGTTCTCCCTTGGAAAGGCGTTTCTTCTCCATTAGCATCAGGGACACCCAGGAAGACACCGTTTTCATTGGGAAGACTGCATCTATCCAACGACAAGGACTCAACCATGGCAACTGCAAAGAAAGCTCCGGCGAAGGCGCCGGCGAAGAAGGCCGCGGCGCCTGCCAAGAAGGCGGCCCCGGCGAAGAAGGCGGCTCCGGCCAAGACGGCCGCCGCACCGGCGAAGAAGGCCGCTGCCAAGAAGGTCGCAGCCAAGCGCACCCCCAACGCCGCCTTCATGAAGGCCCTCACCCCCAGCCCCGCACTGGCCGCCGTGGTGGGCAGCACCCCGCTGCCCCGCACCGCCATCGTGAGCAAGCTGTGGGACTACATCAAGAAGAACAACCTGCAGGACAAGGCCAACAAGCGAATGATCAACGCCGACGCCAAGCTGAAGGAAATCTTCGGCAAGGCCCAGGTCTCGATGTTCGAACTGGCCTCGCTGATCGGCTCGCACGTCAAGTAAGACGCGCCTTACGGCCAGCAGAAAGGGACGTGCAATGCACGTCCCTTTTTCTTTGCCGATCGGCCTGACAGTGGGCCCGGATCGAAAAAGCCGGCACCGGGCCGTTCAGCACGTCAGCCAGCAGCAGCCCCCTTGGCGATGGCAGCCTCGCGGATCGCGCCGAGCGTCGTGCGTGTGGTGATCACTTCCGGGTCGAGCGGAATCTCGATCAGCGTGCCTGTCGGCGCCTCCAGCGCACGCAGCAACGCCGCCTCGAAGTCCTCCGTGCGCGTCACGCGCTCCGCCGCATAGCCGTAGGCGCGGGCGAGTGCGCAGAAATCCGGATTGCCCAGGACCGTCCCGCTGATGCGCGTGGGGTACTCGCGCTCCTGGTGCATGCGGATGGTGCCGAACATGCCGTTGTTGAGCAGCACCACGATGCTGCGGCCACCGTGCTGCATGGCCGTGGCCAGTTCCTGGCCGTTCATCAGGAAGTCGCCGTCGCCTGCCACGGTGAAGGCCACCCGGCCCGACACGATGTTGGCGGCGATGCCCGCCGGCACGCCGTAGCCCATCGCGCCGCTGGTGGGCGCGAGCTGCGTCTTGAAGCCCTTGGCCAGGCCATGGTGACGAAAAAAGCGGTGCATCCAGCTGGCGAAGTTGCCGGCGCCATTGGTCACCACCGCATCGGCGGGCAGGTGCTTCTGCACGACGCCGACGATGGCGGCCATGTCGACGGGCCCGGGCAGTGGTTGCGGCACCAGGTTGGCCTCGTAGCTGGCATGGACCTGCTGCGCCCAGCCGGCCCAGGGCACCTCCGGCGGGGCGGTCAGCACTTCCAGCGCACGGGCCGCGGCATTCATGGTGGTGTTGAACGCCAGGTCGGCCTGGTACACGCGATGAAGCTCTTCCCCGCTGGCGTGGAAATGCACCAGCTTCTGGCGACTGCGCGGCGCCTCCAGCAGCGTGTAGCCGCCCGTGGTCATCTCGCCCAGCCGCGGGCCGATGGCGATCACGAGATCGCTCTCGCGCACATGGGCCGCCAAGCGCGGGTTGATGGCGATGCCCACGTCGCCGGCGTAGAGCGGATGGTGGTTGTCGAAGGTGTCCTGGAAGCGGAAGGCATTGGCCACCGGCAGCTGCCAGTTCTCGGCAAAGCGCTGCAGTGCCTGGGCAGCCTGCGGCGTCCAGCCACCGCCGCCCGCGATGACGAGCGGCCGCTCGGCGGCCAGCAGCATCGTGCGCAGGGTGCGAAGCGCGCCCGGATCGGCCCAGGCCTGCGGCGGTTCGACGCGCGGCAGCGGCAGGGCTGCGGTCGGCGCACGCAGCATGTCCTCGGGCAGCACCAGCACCACCGGCCCCGGGCGGCCGCTCATGGCGGTCGCGAAGGCGCGGGCCACGTACTCCGGCAAGCGATCGGCATCGTCCACGCGCTCGACCCGCTTGGCGAACCCCTTCGTGCTGGGGCCGAAGAAACTGGCGAAGTCCACCTCCTGGAAGGCCTCGCGGTCGCGGAAATCGCTGCCCACATCCCCGACCAGCAGCACCATAGGCGTCGAATCCTGGAAGGCGGTATGCACGCCGATGGACGCGTTGGTGGCGCCCGGCCCGCGTGTCACGAAGCACACGCCCGGACGGCCGCTCAGCTTGCCGTGGGCCTCGGCCATGAAGGCGGCGCCGCCTTCCTGCCGGCAGGCCACGAAGCGGATCTGCGCCTCGTGGTCATGGAAGCCATCGAGCGCCGCCAGGAAGCTTTCGCCCGGCACGCCGAACACATGGGAAACACCTTGGGCGACGAGGCATTCGACCAGCAGATGGCCGGCGGGACGGGAAGCGGTCATGAGGTGAAGTGAGGCGCGGACGCCGGAAGCTGCAGAAAGTTGGGCGATTATCGGCAGCCCGCGTTGCCGGCGGCCTTAGTTAACCATATAGTGAATTAAAAGATGAGCGACGATCCCACCCTCTCCGAAACGCGCCTGCGCGATGCCGACCGCTCGCAGGCCGCCATCCTGCTGGCTGCGCGCGAGGAGTTCGCCGGACACGGCCTTGCCGGCGCACGGATGGACCGCATCGCCGAACGCGCCGACGTCAACAAGCGCCTCATCTACTACTACTTCGGCAGCAAGGACGACCTGTTCCTGGCCGTGCTCGAGCGCGTCTATGCCGACATCCGCACGGCCGAGCAGCAGTTGCACCTGGACGAGGTCGAGCCGGTGGAGGCGGTGCGGCGCCTGATCTCCTTCACCTGGCACTACTACCTGGAGCATCCGGAGTTCATCACCCTGCTCAACAGCGAGAACCTGCACCGCGCCGAGCATCTGCGCCGCTCCGACCGCATCCAGGAGATGAACTCGCCGCTGGTGCAGCTGCTGGACGGCGTGGTCGAGCGAGGCCGCCGGTCGGGCGTCTTCCGAGCGGGCGTCGACCCCATCCAGCTCTACATCTCGATCGCCTCGCTGTGCTACTTCTACCTGTCGAACAACCACACGCTCTCGGCCATCTTCGGGCGTGACCTGCGCGCGCCCAAGGCCATGGCGCAGCGGCTGTCGCACATGACGGAACTGGTGCTGGGCTACCTGATGCACTGACCCGGGTATCTACCGACGAGGACGCGTTGACGGCGCGAGAGCCTCGGAGACAGAATCTCCTAAATTCACCAATTGGTGAATAAAACAGGAGACAAGACCGATGCGCTTCGTTGCCGGCGCCGCCCTGGCGGCCGCTTTCACCCTGTCCGTCGCCCCGGTGCCCGCGCTGGCCGAGGCCGCCTACCCCAGCAAGCCGATCCGCGTGATCGTGCCCTTCGCGGCCGGCAGCACCACCGACATCATTGCCCGCGCCATCACCGACAAGATGAGCCAGAGCATGGGCCAGCAGCTGGTCATCGACAACCGCGGCGGCGCGAGCGGCACCATCGGGCAGGCGGCCGTCGCCTCGGCCGCGCCGGACGGCTACACGGTGATGATCCATTCGTCCTCGCACACCGTCAGCCCGTCCACCTTCGCCAAGCTGCCCTTCGACACGGTGCGCGACTTTGCGGGCGTGACACCGATCTCCTCGCTCTCCAATGCGCTGGTGGTGTCGCCGCAGAAGGGCTACCGCACGCTGGGCGATCTGCTGGCCGCCGCGCGCGCCCAGCCGGGCAAGCTCAACTTCGCCTCGGCCGGCCAGGGCAGTGCCACGCACCTCAATGCCGAGAAGTTCAAGCTGGCGGCGCGCATTGATGCGACCAACATTCCCTTCAAGGGCTCGGCCGAGGCCGTCACCGAGGTGCTGGCGGGCCGCGTCGACTACTACTTCTCGCCCATCGCCCCCGTGATCGGACAGATCCGCGAAGGCCAGTTGCTGGCCCTGGCCGTGGGATCGCCGCAGCGCGCCGGCGCCCTGCCCGACGTGCCCACCACGGCCGAAGCCGGCGTGCCCGGCTCCGAATTCAACTTCTGGATCGGCATGATGGCCCCGGCCAAGACACCGCGCCCCGTGATCGAGCGGCTGCATGCCGAGGTGCTCAAGGCGCTGGCCACGCCCGAGGTCAAGGAGCGCTTCGCCAAGCTGGGCGCCGACACCTGGACGCTCAAGCCCGAGCAGTTCGACGCCTACATCAAGGACGAGATCGCCAGCAACGCGTCGGTGGTCAAGGCCGCCGGCCTGGCGGCCCAGCAGTGACGCACGGCGGCGGCGCCGCCGCCCCGGCCCCTTCCGCCTTCCAAACCCCGAGGAGCGAAGTCCCATGATGGATGCGTACGACGCCGCCTATTACCGGCACCATGGCCACCTGACGGTCAATGGCGTGTTCACACCGCCCGAGATGGATGCCGTGGTGCACGACATCGAGGCCTGGGGCGAGTCCTTCCTGGGCGCCCTGCCGCCCGAGCAGCGCGCCTGGTACGTCGACGGCGGCGTTCAGGCCCGCACCGTGTTGCGCAAGCTGGACAACCCCCACACCCAGCGCATGGCCGTGCAGGCCCTGGCGCGCGACCGCCGGCTGCTCGATCTGGTGGAGGCGCTGATCGGCCCGGGCGTGTCCGTGTACTTCAGCCAGATCTTCTTCAAGCCGCCCGAAGGGGGTGGCCCCAAGCCGGCGCACCAGGACAACTTCTATTTCGGCCCCGAGGATCCGGAGGGCATGGTGACCGCCTGGATCGCCCTGGACGACGCCACGCTGGAGAACGGCTGCCTCTACTACGGCGCCGGCACCAACCTGGGGCCGGTGTACGAACACTTCGCGCCGGAGAACGAGCCCTACAACCTGCAGGTGCCGCACGAGATCCTGGACCGCCAGCCGATGACCCCCGCGCCGGTGCGCAAAGGCGGTGTGAGCTTCCACCATGGCAACACCTTCCACTACTCCGGCCCCAACCAGAGCCGCCACTGGCGCCGGGCCTGCGCGCTGCACTTCGTGAGCAACACCAACCATTTCGCGAAGCCGGCCCTGCCCTATGACCACTCGCTGAAGCTGCAGGTGTCGTGATGGATGGATCGACCCCCTCCGCCCGCCCGCGCTTCGAGCTGCAACGCTGGCTCATGCATCCGGCCACGCGCCCCGTCTGGCTGCTCGTGCTGCTGCTGGTGCTGTGGGACCTGGCCGTGCGCGTCTTCTCGATCCCGCCCTACCTGATCCCGCCGCCCGCCGCGGTGGTCAAGCAGCTGGTGGCCGAGTGGCCGATGCTGCTGCAGCAGAGCCTGCCCACGCTCTATGCCACGCTGGGTGGCTTCATCGCCTCGGCGGTGATCGGGGTGCCGATCGCGATGTGGATCGCCTATTCGCGCACGGTCGAAAGCTTCGTCTACCCGCTGCTCGTGTTCTCGCAGTCCGTGCCCAAGGTGGCGGTGGCGCCGCTGTTCGTCGTGTGGTTCGGCTTCGGCATCGTGCCCAAGGTCATCGCCGCCTTCCTGCTGGGCTTCTTTCCGGTGGTGGTCTCCACCGTGCAGGGCTTCAAGTCGGTGGAACCGGACGTGATCGACCTGGCCCGCTCGATGGGCGCCAACCCGCTCAAGATCTTCCTCAAGTTCCGCCTGCCGCAAGCCTTGCCCGCCATCTTCAGCGGACTGAAGGTGTCGGTCACGCTGGCGGTGGTGGGCGCCGTGGTGGGCGAGTTCGTCGGCGCCAACTCCGGCATCGGCTTCGTGCTGCAACGCGCCACGGGCACCTTCGACCTGCCGCTGATGTTCGCGGCGCTGGTGGTGCTTTCGATGATGGGTGTGCTGCTGTTCCTGGCGGTCGAGGTGGTGGAGCGATGGCTCATGCCCTGGCACGCCTCGCAGCGCCACGACCTTCAGGCCACGGCCTGATCGACGCCGCCCCCTTTCGCCTTCGCCCCTCAAGGAGACACTTCGCATGGAACGTCGACACCTTCTGCGCGCGGCCGCTACCGCCGCCCTGGCCGCCAGCATGGCCGCGCCTGCCTTCGCGCAGCAGCGCGACAAGGTCACGCTGCTCTTGAACTGGTACGTGTACAGCGAGCACGCGCCCTTCTTCATCGGCAAGGAGCGAGGCTTCTATGCCGACGAGGGCATCGACCTCGACATCCAGGAGGGCCGCGGCTCCGCGGTCTCGATCCAGGCGGTGGCCGCCAACTCGGCCACCTTCGGCTACGTGGACGTGCCGACCATGATCAAGGCTGCCACCAAGGGCGCACCGGTCAAGGCGGTGGGCGTGGCGCTGCAGGTCAGCCCCATGTCGGTCATGGGCCTGGCCGAGAAGAACATCAAGACACCCAAGGACATCATCGGCAAGACGGTGGCCATGACGCCCGGC
The DNA here is from genome assembly GCF_021401245.1 of Pseudacidovorax sp. NFM-22. Taxonomy (GTDB): domain Bacteria; phylum Pseudomonadota; class Gammaproteobacteria; order Burkholderiales; family Burkholderiaceae_C; genus Xenophilus. Next base: position 509,503 of record NZ_JACBFY010000004.1, on the reverse strand, counting down.
GACTCGATGAGCCAGATCTGGCCGCTGTTCCTGAAGAAGACCGGCCTGCAGGAAGGCCAGTACAAGGTGGTCTCCGGCGATGCGCAGACCAAGCTCAATGCCGTGATCCACGGCCAGGCCGACCTCCTGCTGGGCTACCTGATGGACCAGAACATCAAGGTGCAGGACGCCACCAAGAAGCCGGTGCAGGTCATCCGCTTCGCCGACTACGGCGTCAACCTGATCAGCTCGGGCATCGTGGCCCACAAGGACACGCTGGCCAACAAGGGCGACCTGGTGCGGCGCTTCATGCGCGCCACCACGCGCGCCTTCGAGGCCACCGAGAAGGAGCCGGAGGCCGCCATCGATGCGATGCTCAAGGCCAACAGCAAGGCCGGTCAGCGCGACACGCTGATCATCGGCATCAAGCTCACCACGCCGCTCTATCACACGGCCGACACGCAGAAGCTGCGGCCGCTGCGCGCCTCGATGAAGGACATCGACGAATCGCTCGACCTGCTGGTGCAGTACGGCGGCCTCGACGCCGCCCAGCGCGGCAAGGCCCAGGACTGGGTCACCAACGACTTCCTGCCGCAATGAGCGCGGCACTGGCCACCCCGAAGGCGAATCCATGAGTGCCGTGCCGTCCAACGTCGTTCCGCTGGCCGCCGGTGCCCGCACCGGCCAGGTGCTGATCGAAGGCCGGGGCGTTCGCAAGGTCTACCGCACCCGCGAGGGCGAGGTCGAGACGCTGCGGCCGCTGGACTTCCAGATCCGCGCCGGCGAGTTCGTCTCGGTGGTCGGTCCCTCCGGCTGCGGCAAGAGCACGCTGATGAAGATGGTGGCGGGCCTGCTGCCGATCTCCGGCGGCGAGTTGCGGCTGGCGGGCAAGCCCGTCACCGGACCGCAGACCGACGTCGGCATCGTCTTCCAGAGCGCGCTGCTGCTGCCCTGGCGCCGGGTGATCGACAACATCCTGCTGCAGGCCGAAATCCGCGGCATGCCCATGGCCGCCGCGCGCCAGCGGGCCGAGTCGCTGATCGCCATGGCCGGGCTGCAGGGCTTCGAGCACAAGTACCCCTGGCAGCTGTCGGGCGGCATGCAGCAGCGCGTGGCGATCCTGCGGGCCCTGCTGCACGACCCGCCCGTGCTGCTGATGGACGAGCCCTTCGGCGCGCTGGACGCCATGACCCGCGAGCGCATGAACCTGGAGCTGCAGCGCATCTGGCAGGCCTCGGGCAAGACGGTGCTGCTGATCACCCACAGCATCCCGGAGGCGGTGTTCCTTTCCGACCGCGTGCTGGTGATGAGCGAGCGGCCCGGCCACATCGCCGCCACCTACGACATCGACCTGCCCCGCCCCCGCCCGCTGGACGTGATGGGCACCGAGGCCTTCGCCGCCTATGCGCGCCAGCTGCGCGCGCACTTCTACGCGCAGGGTCACCTGGATGCGCACTGAGGCGGGTTCCTCGTCGGCCGGCGCCGGCTTGCCGCTGCGCGTGCGGCGGGTGGAAGCCGGCGTGCGCGACATGCGGCTGCGCCTGCCCTTCCGCTTCGGCCAGGTCACGCTCACCCGCTGCCCGCAACTCTTCGTGCGGGCCGAGGTCGAGATGGCCGGCCACGGCAGTGCAGTCGGCCATGCCGCCGAGATGATGGTGCCGCGCTGGTTCGACAAGCGCTCCGAGCGCGATGCGGCCCACAACATCGCCGACCTGGCCGCCGCCTTCACACGCGCCGCACAGGCGTACGAGAACGACCAGCCCGCCAGCGCCTTCGGCCTCTTCGAGCGCCACTGCAGCGCTCTGGCCGCCGCGGGCCGATCCGCTGGCGAGACCGCCCTGAGCACCACCTTCGGCCAGGCCGTGCTGGACCGCGCCGTGCTCGACGCCCTGTGCCGCGCCGCCGGGTTGCCGGTGCATGAGGCGCTCGCACACAACCTGCCGGGCCTGGCCGACACGCCCCTGCTGCCCGACCTGGCCGGCTGGGACTGGAACGGCTGGCTGCGCACGCGCCGCCCGGCCGCCACCCTGCAGGCGAGGCACACCATCGGCATGCTCGATGCGCTGGACGACGCGTCGGCCGCACCCGACGCCCAGGCCCTGCCCGCCACCCTGCCCGCGGTGATCCGCCGCTACGGCCACCGCTTCTTCAAGATCAAGCTCGGCGGCGACCCGCAGGCCGACCTCGACCGCCTGGACGCCGTGCTCGCCGTGCTGGACCTGCTCTGCCCGCAGCACCGCTACACGCTCGACGGCAACGAGCAATACGCCGACACCGACCGCTTGGCGCAACTGGCCGACGGCCTGCGCACGCTGCCGCGCGTGGCGCAGCGGCCGCAGGCGCTGCTCTACCTGGAGCAGCCGCTGCCGCGCGACGGCAGCTTCGCCCACGGCCTGGCGGCGCTGCGCCTGCCGACGCCGCTGCTGCTGGACGAGGGCGATGCCGCGCTGGACAGCTTCGTGCAGGCGCGCGCGGCCGGCTGGGCCGGCATCTCCAGCAAGGGCTGCAAGGGCATCTGGAAGGCGCTGGCCAACCGCGCGCGCTGCGAGCGTCAGGCGAGCGCCCCGGGCACGCCGCCCTTCCTGTCCGCCGAGGACCTGACCTGCCAGGCCGGCCTGTCGGTCCAGCAGGACCTGGCCTGGGCCGCGCTGCTGGGCCTCACCCATGCAGAGCGCAACGGCCACCACTATGTGGATGGCTTCGGCCCCGCATCGGATGCCGAAGCCCAGGCCTTCGCCGAGGCCCATCCGGACCTGTACGAATGCAGCGCCGGTCGGCCCCGGCTGGCCATCCGCGACGGCGCCATCGCCCTCGGCTCGCTGTTCGCCCGGCCCGGCTTCGCCACCGGCGCCCTGCCCGACTTCGATCACCTGGCACCGCTCGACCGCGCACCGTCGATGGTCTGAGCCGCCCCTTACCCCCGCCATTTCCAGAGAGAGGAGCCTTCCATGGCCACACAACGACTCGGACTGATCATGCACGGCGTCACCGGACGCATGGGCATGAACCAGCACCTGATCCGCTCCATCTGCGCCATCCGCGCTCAAGGCGGCGTCCCGCTCGCCAACGGCGACCGCGTGATGCCCGACCCCATCCTCATCGGCCGCAATGCCGACAAGATCGCGGCGCTGGCCCGTGCGCATGGCATCGAGCGCTGGGGCACCGACCTGGAGGCCGCGCTGGCCAATCCGGACGACACCGTCTTCTTCGACGCCGGCACCACCCAGATGCGCCCGCAGCTGCTGGCCCGGGCCATCCGCGCCGGCAAGCACGTGTATTGCGAGAAGCCCATCGCCACCAACCTCAACGAGGCGGTGGAGATCGCGCGCCTGGCCGACGAGGCCGGCCGCACGAAGGGCATCAAGCACGGCGCCGTGCAGGACAAGCTCTTCCTGCCCGGCCTGCGCAAGCTGGACATGCTGCGCCGCGCCGGCTTCTTCGGCCGCATGCTGTCGGTGCGGCTGGAGTTCGGCTACTGGGTGTTCGAGGGCGACCTGCAGCCCATCCAGCGCCCCAGCTGGAACTACCGCAAGGAAGACGGCGGCGGAATGATCCTGGACATGATGTGTCACTGGCGCTACGTGCTCGACAACCTCTTCGGCGAGGTGAAGTCGGTCAGCTGCCTGGGCACCACGCACATCCCCAAGCGCTGGGACGAAGCCGGCCAGCCCTACGAAGCGACGGCCGACGACGCCGCCTACGCCACCTGCCAGCTCACCGGCCACAACGGCGAGCCGGTGATCGCGCAGATCAACATGAGCTGGGTCACGCGCGTGCGCCGCGACGACCTGGTGACCTTCCATGTCGACGGCACCGAGGGCTCGGCCGTCGCCGGCCTGCAGAGTTGCCGCGCCCAGTCGCGCGTGGCCACGCCGCGGCCAGTGTGGAACCCGGACATCAAGCAGACGATGAACTTCTTCGACCAGTGGCAGGAGATCCCGGACGTCGAGACCTACGACAACGGCTTCAAGATCCAGTGGGAGCACTTCATCCGCCACGTGGTCGAGGACGCGCCGTACAAGTGGACGCTGCCCGAAGGCGCCAAGGGCGTGCAGCTGGTGGAGGCCGCGCTCGACTCCTGGAAGGAGCGGCGCTGGATCGACGTGCCGCCGCTCAAGGTCTGATGGCCGCACCGACGAGGAAACTGCCATGGCCCTGACCCTTCGCCTGCCCGACGCCGACGGCCGCCTGGCCGCCTACACGCTCAGCGGCGCCACGCCGGTGCAGCCGCAGCCAGGCGCCCGCTTCGACCGCATCGCCTATTCCGCCGCGCATGTGGTGGCCGATCCGCTGGCCGCCATCGACCCCTGGCTGCAGTGCGCTGTCGACTGGGACGCCACCCTGGACTACCGCCGCCACCTGTGGTCGCTGGGCCTGGGCGTGGCCGAGGCCATGGACACCGCCCAGCGCGGCATGGGCCTGGACTGGCCCACCTCGCTGGAACTCATCCGCCGCTCCATCGACGCCGCGCGCGACGTCCCCGGCGCCTTCCTCGCCTCCGGCTGTGGCACCGACCACCTGGACCTGGCCGAGGTCCGCAGCGTGGACGACGTGATCCGCGGCTACGAGACGCAGATGGCCGCCATCGAGGCCCTGGGCGGCAAGCTGATCGTGATGGCCAGCCGCGCGCTGGCCCGCGTGGCGACGAGCCCCGCCGACTACGAGCGCGTGTACGACCGCGTGCTGAGCCAGGCGAAGCAGCCGGTGGTGCTGCACTGGCTGGGCGACATGTTCGACCCGGCGCTGGCCGGCTACTGGGGCACCACCGACGTGGACGCCGCCATGGACACGGCCCTGGGCATCATCGCCGCGCATCCGCACAAGGTGGACGGCATCAAGATCTCGCTGCTCGACAAGGACAAGGAGATCGCCATGCGCCGCCGCCTGCCCGCGGGCGTGCGCATGTACACCGGCGACGACTTCAACTATGCCGAGCTGATCGCCGGCGACGGTGCCGGCACCGAGCCCACGCATGGCAAGAGCGATGCGCTGCTGGGCATCTTCGACGCCATCGCGCCCGCAGCGAGTGCGGCGCTGGCGGCGCTGGCGCAGGGCGACACGGCGCGCTTCCACGAGATCCTGGCGCCGACGGTGCCGCTGTCGCGCCACATCTTCCGGGCGCCCACGCGCTTCTACAAGACGGGCGTGGTCTTCATGGCCTGGCTCAACGGCCACCAGTCGCACTTCACCATGGTGGGCGGGCAGCAGAGCACGCGCTCGCTGCCGCACCTGGCCGAGCTGTTCCGCCTGGCCGATGCGGCCCACCTGCTGGCCGACCCGGACCTGGCCGTGCGCCGCATGAAGGCGCTGCTGGCCACGCACGGGGTGGAGGGCTGATGCGCGACCTGTCGCAGGACAGCCGCTGGCTGTCAATCAACACCGCCACCATCCGCCGCCAGCGCGGTGCCGAGGTGCCGCTGGCGCGCATCATCGACCAGTGCGCCGCGCGGGGCATCCGCGCCATCAGCCCCTGGCGCGATCAGGTGGCCGCCGCCGGGCTGGAGGCCGTGGGCCGGCAACTGCGGGCACTGGACATGCAGCTCTCAGGCTACTGCCGCGGCGGCTTCTACCCCGCGGCCGACGCCGCCGGCCTGCGCGCCGCGCTGGACGACAACCGCCGCGCCATCGACGAAGCCAAGGCGCTGGATGCGCCCTGCCTGGTGCTGGTGGTCGGCGCGCTGCCCGGCGCCCTGGAAGGCAAGCCGGTCCACAAGAACATGGCCCGCGCCCGCGGCGAGGTGCGCGATGGCATCGCGGCCTCGCTGGAGTACGCGCGCAACGTCGGCATGCCGCTGGCCATCGAGCCGCTGCATCCCATGCAGGCCGCGGAACGGGCCTGCGTCAACACGCTGGAGCAGGCGCTGGACCTGTGCGACGCCCTCGATCCGGATCGCACGGGCATGCTGGGTGTCGCCCTCGATGCCTACCACTGCTGGTGGGACCCGAAGCTCGAAGCGCAGACGGCCCGCGCGGGCCGGGACCGCCTGCTGGCCTACCACGTGTGCGACTGGCTCACGCCCACGCGCGACCTGCTCAACGACCGCGGGATGATGGGCGACGGCGTGATCGAGCTGCAGCAGCTGCGCGGCTGGGTCGAGGCCGCGGGCTACGCGGGGTACTGCGAGGTGGAGATCTTCTCGACGCAGGACTGGTGGCAGCGCGACGGGGAAGAGACGCTGCGTATCTGCATCGAGCGGCATCGCAGCGTGGTGTGAGGGGCGCGCGCCCTTCGGCCCTTCGACAGGCTCAGGGCGAACGGATTTGGGCCGCGTTACCCTCGCCCTCCGTGCCTTCCCTCCTCTCCTCCGATCCGGCCCGCCGCGGCCGACGCGCCATCGGCTGCATGCTCGGCGCCATGGCCTGCTTCGTCGTCAACGACGCCCTCAGCAAACTCGTCAGCCAGGGGCTGCCGGCCGGGCAGCTCATCTTCCTGCGCGGGCTGATGGCCACGCTGCTGGTGCTGGCCGTGGCCGTCGTGCTCGGCGAGCACCGGCGCCTGGGCGCCCTGCGCCACCCGCGCGTGCTGCTGCGCGCCAGCGTGGATGCCTGCGCGACGGTGATGTACCTGCTCTCGTTGTTCCGCCTGCCGCTGGGCAATGCCACCGCCATCAACCTCGCGGCCCCGCTCTTCATGACGGTGTTCGCCGCCATCTTCCTGCGCGAGCGGCCGGGCGCGGCGCGCTGGTGGGCCGTGGGGATCGGCTTCGTCGGCGTGCTGCTGGTGGTGCAGCCGCGCGGCGACGGCTTCAACGCCTGGGCGCTGCTGTGCCTCTCGGCCACGCTGTTCCATGCGACGCGCGATCTGCTGACGCGCGGGCTCGACCCGGCCATTCCCTCCATCGTGGTCACGCTCTCCACCGCATTGGCCGTCACGCTGCTGTCGGGCGCGCTGTCGGTGGCCGAGGGCTGGCAGCCGGCCGCGGCCGGGCAGCTCGGGCTGCTGGCGCTGTCGTCCGCCTTCCTGGCCACCGCTTACTTCCTGCTGATCCAGTGCATGCGCCAGGGCGAGGTGTCCCTCACCGCGCCCTTCCGCTACTCGGCCCTGCTCTTCGCGGTGGGGCTGGGCTATGCGGTCTGGGGCGACGTGCCCAATGCCTGGGCCTGGGCCGGCATCGCGCTGCTGGTGGGCTCGGGCCTGCAGGTGATCCGCAGCGAGCGCAACCGCCAGCCGGTGCGCACGCTGGAGGCGCAGGCGGAATGAAGGCGACAGCAAGGGCTTTGACCCGCTCCTAGAATCCGCCCGCAGCCACCCTCGGGTGGCCGCCAAGCGTTCTCAGGGCAGGGTGGAATTCCCTACCGGCGGTCATGGTGGAAGGCGACTTCCGCACGAGCCCGCGAGCGCCCGCCGCCGCCGCCTTCACGGGCCGTGGCGGCGGGGTCAGCAGATTCGGTGCGATTCCGAAGCCGACGGTCACAGTCCGGATGAAAGAGAGCGCGAGATGCGGCCAGGCCCTTGGCTGCGTGCGGCGCCATGCCGCGCGCAGCCAAGGGCCGGGCGCGGCTTTTCGTGCATGTTCTCGATGCCCTGATTCAGGCCCACCCTTTGTTCAAAGGCAACACCATGAGTCAGCTCAACGACCTTCCCCTCCAGATCCTGCCCGCCTTGGGCGACCGGCGCATTGCGCTGGTCGAGGCCCAGTGGCATGCGGACATCGTCCACCAGGCGCGCGACGCCTTCCTTGCCGAGATGGAACGCCTGGGCGTGCCCGCCTCGCAGATCGACATCTTCGACGTGCCCGGCGCCTTCGAGATCCCGCTGCATGCCAAACGGCTTGCCCGCAGCGGCCGCTATGCCGCCGTGGTGTGCTGCGCGCTGGTGGTCGACGGCGGCATCTACCGCCACGAGTTCGTGGCCAGCACCGTGGTCGAGTCGCTGATGCAGGTGCAGCTGGAGACCGAGGTGCCCATGATCTCGGCCGTGCTCACGCCGCACCACTTCCACGAGCACATCGAGCACCGCAAGTACTTCCACCGCCATTTCGCGGTGAAGGGCACCGAGGCGGCCGAGGCCTGCGTGAAGACCATCGCGGGGCTCTCGCGGCTGGACGCGCTGCTCGCGGCCTGATCGCGCGCAGTGGCGGGCGGCCTGGCAGCGGGCCGCCCGAGCCTTGCGTCGGTTCAGCGATCCGCCAGTGCCAGCACGGCCGCCCACTCGGCCGGCGTCACCGGCGTGATCGACAGCCGGTTGCCCTTGCGCAGCAGCAGCATGTCGGCGAGCGCCGGCTCGGCGCGCAGCTCGGGCAGGCCCAGCAGCCGCGTCTTGCGCACCGCCTGCACGTCCAGCAGCAGCCAGCGCGGCGCATCGGGCTTGGACGCCGCGTCGTGGTACGGCGAGGCCGCATCGAACTGCGTCGGGTCGGGCCGCACGCCCGAGGCCACGCGCGCGATGCCAGCCACGCCCGGCTGCGGGCAGCTGGAGTGATAGAAGAGCACACCGTCGCCGACCTGCATCGCATCGCGCATGAAGTTGCGCGCTTGGTAATTGCGCACGCCCGTCCAGGGCACGGTCTGCGCGGGCGCGACCAGGGCGTCGTCGATGGAGCATTCGTCGGGCTCCGACTTCATCAACCAGTAGCGGGAACTCATGGCGGCATTGTCCGGGCTGGGGCCGGGCACAGGTTGACGACGTCTCACCTGCGCACCCCGGCCGGTCAGGGCGGCTCAGGACGGGCAGCCGGCAGCGGGCCGCCGCGAGAGGCGGATGCCGTCCGGCAGCCCTGGGATGCCGCGCCGCACCAGCAACTGGCCGTCGCTCCAGATCAGCCAGGGCCGCAGTGGGCCACCGACCGGCGGCGGCAGGCTCGCGCCGTCGATGCGGCCGCGCCATTGCACGGGCGTCCCGGCGCCGCGCGCGAAGGTGGCCTGGTACGCCAGCATCGACTGACGAAAGCTGAGCTGGAAGCCGCCCGGCGCGCACCATGCGCCGTCGACCGGTGCCGGCACGCGCCAGAGAGAGATGCGCTGCGTCCGTAGACGGCCGGGACTGCGGTCGGGCAGTTCCACGGTCTGCGTCTGCTCGGCCGGCCAGCCGGACAAACCGTCCGTGTCGGAGATCACCCGCGTGCCCGGCGCCAGGCGCAGCAGCGCCGGACGCAGCTGCTGCTGCGATTCGGGCGGCAGGTGCATCACGACGATGCTGGCACCGGTGAGGGGCGTGCGCAGAAGGTCCTCCTCCCGGAACACGACCCGGTCCGCCACACCCGCCTGGGCCGCGCGCTGGCGGGCGCGGTTGAGCAGCTCGGGTTCGGTCTCGACGCCGGTGGCGCGTGCACCGGCCAGCGCCGCGGCCACCACCACGCGGCCTTCTGCCGTGCCCAGGTCGAGCAGATGGTCGTCGCTGCGCAGCGCGGCCATCCGGACGATGGCCTGGGCGAGCCGCTCGGCCGCCACCATCGATGCCACGGCGGCTGCATCGCCCCGCGGCTGCGCCCCGGCCGTGGGCACCGCGGCCGTCGCCGCGAGCCCAGGCAGCAGAAGCAGGAGAGGTCGGCAGCGCATCCGGCCAGTATGGTGGGAATAATTCCCGGATGCCAAGCAACGACACCACGATCTATCACAACCCCGCCTGCGGCACTTCGCGCAACACGCTGGCGATGCTGCGCGAGCGGGGCATCGAGCCCACGGTCATCCACTACCTGAAGACACCGCCCGACCGCGACACACTGCAGCGCCTGTGTGCGGACAGCGGCCTCGGCGTACGGGGCGTGCTGCGCGAGAAGGAGGCGCTGGCCGCCGAACTCGGCCTGCTCGATCCCGCCCGCAGCGACGAGGACCTGCTGGACGCGATGCTGGCCCACCCGGTGCTCATCAACCGCCCGCTGGTGGTCACGCCCAAGGGCACGCGGCTGTGCCGGCCCAAGGAGGTGGTGCTGGAGATCCTCTGAGCGCCGTCGCCCAGTGCCGGGCGAAGAGCGCGACAGCGACGGCGCGGCGGATCGGTCGGCGGCGGCCTGGAAGTCCTTGCCGCGTTCCTGGGGCCTGCAGCGCCTGACCGTGGCGCGGGAAAGTCAGGCCGAAGCCGGCGTCAGCAGCTCGCGCCGCGCCCGGCGCACGTTGAAGGCACTGGCGATCAGCACCGCCTGCACCATCGCCAGCCCCAGGATCACGCTGGTGTACTGGCCGGCGTCCATCAGGCGGCCGAAGATCAGCGGCGCCACTGCCTGGCCGATGTCCAGGCCCGCGTACACCACGCCGTAGACGCGGCCGCTGGCGTTGGCGGGGGTGGAACGCTTGACGATCAGGTCGCGCGAGGGGCCCGCAATGCCCGAGGCGAAGCCCATGGCGCCGAACAGCACCGGCACCACCGCGGGCGGAAAGCTCGCCAGGCCCAGCACCAGCGCCAGCGCGGCCGCAATGCCGAAGCCTGCCCCCACGATGCGCTCGCAGCGCGTCGGGTCCGAGGCCAGAAAGCCGCCCAGCACCATGCCCACCGAACTGGCCACCATGTAGACCGTCACGCAGATGGCGACCAGCGCCACCGGCACGGCGTGCAGCCGGCCAGCGGCCTGCGGCGCGAAGGTCTGCACCACGCTGATGACCATGGCGTAGAAAAAGAAGAAGCCGAAGCACATCCACACCGCCGGGATGCGCAGGAAGGCGAAGGCGCCTTCGCTGCCGGGGCCCTGGCCGGTGGCCTTCTGCACGGCCTTGACGTCCAGCGCCAGCGCGGCGCGGCCGACCCACAGCACCACCAGCACCACCAGGGCCAGCACGCCCGCGCTGGCCAGCGCCACACGCCAGGAGAAGGCGATGGCCAGCGGCACCACGAAGGCCGGCGCCAGCGCCCAGCCCAGGCTGCCGGTGATGCCGTGCACGCTGTAGGCATGACCCAGGCGCGTGGGCGCCACCTTGCGGTTGAACAGCGTGTAGTCCACCGGGTGGAAGACGCCATTGCCCACGCCCGCCACGATGGCACTGCCGACCAGGCCCCAGTAGTTGGGCGCCATCGCGTAGCCGAAGGCCGCCAGCCCCAGGCAGCCCAGGCCCACGAAGAGCACCGGCCGCGGGCCCAGCTTGTCGACGATGAAGCCCGAGCCCGCCTGCACCGCGCAGGAGGTGACGAAGAACACGGTCAGTACCGCGCCCAGCTCGGTGTAGCTGACGCCGAAGGCGTCCTTCAGCCAGGGGAAGAGCGGCGGCAGGATCAGCTGGCTGAAATGGCTGATGGCGTGCGCCAGGCCGACCAGGCCGATGAGGGTGGCATCGGAGCGAAGAGAGGAAGAGCCGCCGGGGGGCGACGCAGAAGCAGTGGTCATGGCAGCGGGCCGTGCGTCCCGGGGACGCAGCAGGCGGGTTTCTTGTCGTTGGAGGAAGCGGCTGCGTCACCCGACCCGGGCCCGCAGCGCCCCGCCATGGTAGGCGCCGGAAAACGGCAGAATGCCGACACCCTGCCAACCTGTGTCGAGAACATGCCAGATCTTGCAACGCCTGTCGAAGCGGCCCCGGTCGCGGACATCTCCGCCCGGAAACGGCGCCCGTCCGGCACGCGCCATGCGCTCCCCGCGACGGCCCCGGCCGCCCTCGCCCACAGCGTTGGCCCGCTCACGCCGCACCTCTACGCGCCCGATGCCGTGCGCCCGCTGCGGGCCAAGGAGCATTTCCTTTCCGCCGACACCCAGGTCGAGCCCCACACCCATCCCTGGCCGCAACTCACCTTCTCCACCCGCGGCGTGATCCGCCTCTCGACCCGGGACGGCAGCTACATCATCCCGCCCTCGCGTGCGCTCTGGGTGCCGGCGGACGTGCCGCACAGCATCACGCTGGTGGAAGACGCCGAGCTGCGCACGGTCTACCTGCACCGCTGGCTGGGCCCGGACTGGGCGCGCTGCGAGGTGCTGGAGATCAGCCCGCTGCTGCGCGCCCTGATGCTGGCGCTGGACACCACGCCCGACGGCCTGCCGCCCGCCGACCCGGCGGCGCCGCAACGCGAGCGCTGGATTGCCCCGCTGCTGGTGGACGAGCTGGAGCGCGCCCAGCAGATCCGCATCGACGTGCCGCTGCCGCAGGACAAGCGCCTGCGCCAGCTGTGCGAGGCCGTGCTGCGCGCGCCCGACGACCGCGCCACGCTGGCCGAGCGCGCCCGCGGCATCGGCGCCAGCGAGCGCACCGTGGCGCGCCTGTTCCGCGACCAGCTGGGCATGAGCTGGCAGGCCTGGCGCCAGCAGGCGGTGCTGGCCCATGCGCTGCCGCTGCTGGCCCGCGGCATGGCCGTGAGCCAGGTGGCCACCGCCTGCGGCTATGCCACCGACAGCGCCTTCTGCGCCATGTTCAAGCAGGCGACGGGGAAGTCGCCGACGGCCTTCCAGCATCGGCGGCGCTGACCTCGGCAAAGGCCTCGATCAGGTATTCGACGCAGACCCGCACCTTGGCCGAGCTGGCCAGGCGCTCGGGGTAGACGGCCCACACGTTGGCCTCCTGCCGCCAGTCGGGCAGCAGCTGCACCAGCCGGCCATCGGCCAGCAGCGGCGCCACATCCCACAGCGAGCGCAGCACCACGCCGTGGCCGTCCACCGCCCACTGCACGGCCACCTCGCCATGGTTGGACGACAGCGGGCCGGTGACCTTCACCGCCTCCTCCTGCGCGCCGGCGCGCAGCCGCCACACGCCGAAGGGATGGTCACGCTCCTTGATCACCAGGCAGTCGTGGCTGGCCAGGTCCTGCAGGGTGCGCGGCGCTTCGCGGCGGGCCAGGTAGGCGGGCGCGGCGCACAGCACGCGGTGGTTGGCCGCCAGCCGGCGGGCGATGAGGTGCGGCGCGATCTCGTCGCCCACGCGCACGTCCACGTCGTAGCCCTCGGCGGCCACGTCCACCAGCCGGTCCAGCACCTCCAGCCGCACCTGCAGGCCGGGGTGGCGCCGCGCCATGGTCGAGAGCATGGGCGCCACCACCCGCCGGCCGAAGCCGAAGCTGCTGCTGATGCGCAGCAGCCCGCGCGGCTCGCCGCGGGTGACGGCCACCTCCTGCATCAGCTGCTCCACGTCGTCGAGCACGCGCTGCGCCCAGTGGAAGACGCGCTCGCCCTGGTCGGTCACGCTCACGCGCCGGGTGGTGCGGTGGAGCAGACGCACACCGAGCACGTCCTCCAGCACGCGGATGCGCTTGCTCACGTAGGCGGTCGAGACGCCCAGCTGCTCCGCCGCCGCCGCGAAGCTGGACTGGCGGGCCACGATGAGGAAGACGCGCAGGTCTTCGTTGGCGGGGATATTGCTCACGTTTCGTGGCCAATGTCTTCACGGAAGAGGGATTGTATGAATAACGTGTGCAACGAGAATGCGCACTCTTCCTTCGATGCCAGTCAATTGATCCGTTCGCCCTCTTGTCGAAGGGCTTGTGCCCAGGCTTCGACAGGCTCAGCCCGAACGGTCTTTGGTCGACGGCCCGCATTGCGCCGTTCCTTTCCTTTTCGCTCCCGGAGACCCACATGTCCGCAGCCACCCCCAACCGCCCCTTCCGCATCGCCGTCCTGCCCGGCGATGGCATCGGCAAGGAAGTCATGCCCGAGGGCCTGCGCGCCCTGGACGCCGCCGCCCAGCGCTTCGGCATCGCCATCGAGTACAGCCACTTCGAATGGGCCAGCTGCGACTACTACGCGGCCCACGGCAAGATGATGCCGGACGACTGGAAGGCCCAGCTGCAGGGCATGGACGCCCTGTTCTTCGGCGCCGTGGGCTGGCCGGCCACGGTGCCGGACCATGTGTCGCTGTGGGGCTCGCTGCTGAAGTTCCGCCGCGAGTTCGACCAGTACGTCAACCTGCGCCCGGTGCGCCTGTTCGAGGGCGTGCCCTGCCCGCTGGCCGGCCGCAAGCCGGGCGACATCGACTACTTCGTGGTGCGCGAGAACACCGAGGGCGAGTACACCTCGCTCGGCGGCGTGATGTACGAGGGCACGGAGCGCGAGATGGTGATCCAGGAGTCGGTCTACTCCCGCGTCGGCGCGCAGCGGCTGCTCAAGTTCGCCTTCGAGCTGGCGCAGTCGCGGCCCCGCAAGCACGTCACCCTGGCCACCAAGAGCAACGGCATCGCCATCAGCATGCCCTGGTGGGACAAGCAGGCCGACGAGGTGAAGAAGGCCTACCCGGACGTGGCGCTGGACAAGCAGCACATCGACATCCTGTCCGCGCGCTTCGTGCTGCAGCCGGGCCGCTTCGACGTGGTGGCGGCCACCAACCTGTTCGGCGACATCCTGTCGGACCTCGGCCCGGCCACCACCGGCACCATCGGCCTGGCGCCCTCGGGCAACCTGAATCCGGACCGCACCTTCCCCTCGCTGTTCGAGCCGGTGCACGGCTCGGCGCCGGACATCTACGGCAAGAACATCGCCAACCCCATCGCCATGATCTGGTCGGGCGCGATGATGCTGGACTTCCTGGGCCACGGCGAAGGCGCCTGCCGCCAGGCGCACGACGCCATCCTGGCGGCCATCGAGACGGTGCTGCGCGAAGGGCCGCGCACCCCCGACCTGGGCGGGCAGGCCAGCACGACGGAACTGGGCGAGGCCGTGGCGCGACACATCGCGGGCTGATGCATGAGCCCCTCTCCCCTCGCGGGAGAGGGGTTGGGGAGAGGGGGCCCGCCATGAGGCTCCCCTCAGGGCAGGGCAGGTGCCGTCGCCCCCTCTCCCCAGCCCTCTCTCGCGAGGGGAGAGGGAGCCAGAAGAGATGCCACGGCGGATCCGGCCCCGGACGCTGGACGCTGGACGCTGACGCCAAAAGCCAGACGCCAGACGCCGCGGGCCGCGGCCCGGGCACTTTTTGCCGCTGTCACACTCCGTCCTCTCCGATGACAGCAGGACTTTCTTCTTCCCTTCCCCGCCGCGCGCTCCTCGGGTGGTGGCCCATCGCCGCCCTCGGCCTCGCGGCACTCGCCGGTTGCGGCAGCGCGCCCCGCACGCCCGCAGCCGCGGCAAGCGCCGCGCCCAGTGCCACGGCCTCGCCCGCACCCGCCGGCAGCGGCGCGCCCGCCCCCATCCGCATCGGCATCGCCCTCGGCGGTGGCGCGGCCAAGGGCTTCGCCCACATCGGCGTGATCAAGATGCTGGAGGCCAACGGCCTGGCCCCCGCCGTGGTGGCCGGCACCAGCGCCGGCAGCGTGGTGGGCGCCCTGTACGCCAGCGGCATGAACGCCTTCGAACTCCAGCAGAAGGCCGTCGCGCTCGACGAGGCCAGCATCCGCGACCTGCAGTTCTCGTCCGGCGGCCTGGTGCTGGGCCAGAAGCTGGAGGACTACGTCAACGCCCAGGTCCACAACAAGCCCATGGAGCAGCTGGCCAAGCCCTTCGTGGCCGTGGCCACGCGGCTGGAGGACGGCGAGCGCACCGTCTTCGCCCGCGGCAACACCGGCCAAGCGGTGCGGGCTTCCAGCAGCGTGCCGGGCGTGTTCCAGCCGGTGGCCATCGGCAAGTACCACTATGTCGACGGCGGCGTGGTCAGCCCCGTGCCCGTGGATGCGGCGCGGCAGCTGGGTGCGGACGTCGTGATCGCCGTCGACATCTCCAGCAAGGCGCGCGGACGCGCGCCGGGCGACCTGCTGGGCACCGTGGGCCAGTCCATCGCGATCATGGGTCAGAAGCTGGGTCACGCCGAGCTGACCCGGGCGGACGTGACCATCCGGCCGGCCGTGCTGGACATCGGCGCCGCCGATTTCACGCAACGGGCCAATGCCATCCTCGAAGGCGAGAAGGCGGCGCTGGCCGCCATGCCCCGCATCAAGGAGCGCGTGGCGCAACTGCAGGCGCAGCGCGCCCAGGCCGCCCAGCAGGCACAGGCCCAGGCGGCCCAGGCGCGGCAAAAGACCTGCCTCGAACAGCGCTCCAGCTGGCGCAAGCTGGCCAGTGCGGCCGGGCTCGATGACAGCTGCCAGGCGCCCTGAGCGCCCGCGCTGCGCAAGCGGCGCGCCCTACACCGGCATGACGCCGATCGGCATGCAGTGAGCGGACAATCGCGCGCCACCGTCGCCTGAGCACGGTGCCCGCTTCATGACTGCCCCTGCCGATCCCGACCTCCCCGACTCCACCTCGCCCGCGGTCCCTCCCATGGGCCGGGCCCGCGCCCTGAAGCACTGGTTGCCCTTCCTGAACTGGCCCCGGCCCACGCGCGGCCTGCTGGTCAGCGAGGCACTGGCCGGCCTCACCGTGGCACTGATGGTGATCCCGCAGGGCGTGGCCTATGCGGCGCTGGCCGGCATGCCGCTGGTCACGGGCATCTATGCGGCCCTGCTGCCGGCGCTGATCGCGGTGCTGTTCAGCTCGTCGGCACGGTTGTCGGTGGGGCCCACCGCCCTGACCAGCCTCCTGGTGGGCGCGACGCTCGCGCCCATGGCGGTGCCGGGCAGCGCCGAATGGGTGTCGCTGGCGGTGTGGCTCACCCTGCTGTCGGGCGCCATGCAGATCCTGCTGGGCGCGGCGCGCTTCGGCTGGCTGCTGCGGCTGGTCAATTCGCCGGTGCTGATGGGCTTCACCCAGGGCGCGGCGGTGCTGATCACGCTCTCGCAGCTGCCGGCGCTGCTGGGCTACACCGGCCGCACGCCGCTGCAGGTGATGCAGGGGCCGCCACCGGACTTCATCGCCATCGGCTTCGGCCTGGGCAGCATGGCGCTGCTGTTCTTCGGCAAGCGGCTGTCGCCGCGCATGCCGACGACCATGCTGCTGGTGGCCGGCACCGCCTTGATCAGTGCACTGCTGGGCTACGCGCTGGGCGGCGGCGCCGTGGTCGGCCAGTTGCCAGGCGGCCTGCCCGACTTCTACCTGCCGCAGGCGCTGGGCTGGCACACGCTGGGCACGCTGCTGCTGCCGGCCTTCCTGATCACGCTGGTGAGCTTCCTGGAGACGGCCTCCAGCGCCAAGGTGGACAACGCCCGCGCCGGCAAGCTCTGGAACGAGAACCAGGACCTGATCGGCCAGGGCCTGGCCAAGGTGGCCTCGGGCCTCACGGGCAGCTTTCCGACCAGTTCGTCCTTCTCGCGCTCGGCCATCACGCTGTACGCGGGCGCGCAAACGCAGTGGGCCACGCTGTTCAACGTGGCGGTGGTGGCCGTGGCGCTGCTGTGGGCCATGCCGCTGCTCTACCACGTGCCGCAGGCGGTGCTGGCGGCCATCGTCGCCACAGCCACCATCGGGCTGCTCAAGCCGCGTTCCTTCCTGCAGCTGTGGCGCATCTCGCGCATCGAGGCCGGCATCGCCTTCGGCACCTTCGTGCTGACCATCGCGACGGCGCCCTCGATCTACTGGGGCGTGCTGGGCGGGCTGCTGGCGGCGCTGTCGCACTACATGTACCGGCATCTGCATCCGCGCATCATCGAGGTGGGGCTGCACGGGGACGGCAGCCTGCGCGACCGCCACCTGTGGCACCTGCCGCCGCTGGCGCCGGACCTCTACGCGCTACGCATGGACGCGGAACTGGACTTCGCCTCCGCCAGCACGCTGGAGCGTCACATCACCGAGGCGCTTGCCAGGCATCCGGACCTGCGCCACGTCTGCCTGTTTGCGCAGCCCATCAACCGCGTGGACCTGACCGGCGCCGAGGTGTTCGGCAACATCCGGCGGCTGCTGGAGGGGCGCGGCGTGATGCTGCACCTGTCGGGCCTGAAGCTCCCCGCGCAGCAGGTGCTGGACCGTGCAGGGCTGCTGGCGCCGGGGCCGCTGTTCGCGCAGTACCGCACGGACGGCGAGGCGCTGGCGGCACTGGCCCGTTCATGACCTCCATGCCACGCCCTCGCGGCAGGCACTGACTGCCGCTCTCCCGCACAGCAGCGGGTCACCGAAGTCCCGCGACCAGCTTCAGCCCCAGCCCGACCAGCGCCACGCCCGCCAGCCGGGTCGCGACGGTGCGGGCGGCAGGACGCGTGGCGAAACGCCGCGCCACCTCGCGGCCCATGACCACCAGCAGACCCTGCCAGAGCAGGCTCAGCAGCGTCACGTGCAGCATCATGAGGGGCAGCGTGACCGCCGAAGCGCCGGGCGCGATGAAGAGCGGGAAGAAGGCCACGAAGAAGAGCATCACCTTGGGATTGGCCAGGCTGATCGCGAAGGCGCGCCGGGCATATTCGCGCGGGCTGCGGGGCGCGTGGGGCGAGGCGCTCGACGCGGAAGCGGTGGACCGCAGCATGCCCCAGCCCATCCACAGCAGATAGCCCGCGCCCAGCCACTGCAAGGCGCCGAAGAGCACCGGGCTGGCCTGCAACAGCGCCGCGAGCCCCAGCGCGGCGGCGGCCATGAATAGCGCGTCGCCCGCCAAGGTGCCCCCCACGCAGGCCATGCCGGCCCGCACGCCGCCGCGCGCCGTGGCGTCGAGGATGGCGACGGTGCCCGCACCCGGCACGGCCTGGAAGATCAGGATGGCGATGAGGAAGCTGCCGTAGTTCTGGATGTCGGCCATGGGAATCTCCGCGTTGGGACGACAAGGATCATCCGAGGTCGAAAGCTGCATTCCCAGCCAATATTTCCGGCACTGGTTTTGATTTCCGCTTCTTTTTCCGGCCCAATGCGACGATGGCCAGAACACCCACCGACCCGCTCGACGACACCGCCTGGCTGCTGCTCGGCGCCCTGCAGCAGGAAGGCCGGGCACCACTGAAGAGCCTGGCCGAGCAGGCGGGCCTTTCCGTCGCCGCCACGGCGGAACGGCTCAGGCGCCTGCAGGAATCCGGCGTGGTGCGACGCATCGGCGCCGAATTGGATCCGGCTCTCGCCGGCTACCCGGTCAAGGCGATGGTGGGCATCACGGTCCATCAGCCGGGCAAGAAGGCCTTCCTGGAGCGGCTGCGCACCGCCGCGGAAGTCCTGGAGTGCCATCACGTGGCGGGCGCCGACTCCTACCTGATGACGGTGGTCGCGCCCAGCCTGCCCGAGCTCGAACGCTTCCTGGGCACGATCAATGGCTATGGCGAGACGCGCACCTCCATCGTGTTCTCCACGCCCATCGAACGCCGCGGTCTGGTGCCGGTGGGCAGCCAGCGCGCGTGACCGACCCTCGGCAGGCTAACCATGGCGGCGTCCCTGCCCGGTACGCCGCCTGCGAAAGCTACGAGGCGCTGCCCTGGAGACCCCGGGCCACGTCGGGCCAGGCCAGCCGCACCCGCAGTTCCTGCTTGAGCCGCCGGTTTCGTAGCCGTCGCGACTCGCTCATGAAGCTCATCTGCATGGGCGACAGCTGCGCGACCGCCTCGGCACGCGACAGCCGCGGCGGCCGGGGCAGGCCGAAGAGATCGGCCGCCAGGTTGAAGTACTCGCCCATGCGCAACTGCGTGTCGTCGCTCGCGTGGTAGACGCGCTGCGCCTTCCCGCGCCAGAGGGCGGCGATGCAGGCGCGCGCCAGGTCGTCGGCATGGATGTGGTTCGTGTAGACGTCGTCTTCCGCGCGCAGTGCCGGCGTGCCGCGCAGCAGGCGCTCGCGCGGCGTGCCCGCTGGCCGGTCGGGCGCGTAGATGCCCGGGATGCGCAGGATGCTGGCCCGCAGGCCACGCGCACCGGCTTCGCGCATCGCACGTTCCGCATCGACGCGACGTCGGCCGCGCGCGGTGGCCGGCGCGACCGGGCGGGTCTCGTCGATCCAGTCGCCGCCGCAATCGCCATACACGCCGGTGGTGGAGCCATAGACCAGCACGTCCGGCGCCGCCACCGCGCCGCTGCGGGCCAACGCCTGCAGCAGCGCGCGGGTGCGGGTGTCGCGGTCGCCACCCGCACCCGACTCGCGCGGCGGCGGCGCCAGATGGAGCACGCGGGGCGCCAGCCCGGCCAGGCGGCGCAGCGTGGCGGGCCGGTCCAGGTCGCCCACCAGCGGCACTGCGCCCGCCGCGCGCAGGGCCGGCACCCGCTCGGGTGAGGAGGTCAGTGCCAGCACCCGCATCCGCCCGCCGAGCTGGCGCAGCACTCGCTGGCCCACGTCGCCGCAGCCGACGACGAGCAGCCGCATGCGGCGGAAGCGCGCCGGCAGCGCACCGAGGGGAAGACGGTTTGAAGGCAAAATCGAACGCTTTCCGCAGTCTTGACCGGCCGCGCCCGCCCCACGCGGCGCCAGCGCCGGCACAACCCCCGAAGAATACCCACCCATGTCCGACACCGTGTTCTCCGTGAGCGTGGAGCCCAGCGGCCGCCGCTTCGACGCCGAGGCCGGCGAATCCATCCTGTCCGCCGGCATCCGCCAGGGCATCGGCCTGCCCTACGGCTGCAAGGACGGCGCCTGCGGCTCCTGCAAGTGCAAGAAGCTCTCCGGCGAAGTGACGATGGAGGCCTACCAGTCCAAGGCCCTCAGCGCCGAGGAGGCCGCCGCCGGCTACATCCTGACCTGCCGCGCGCACGCCACCAGCGACGTGGTGCTCGAATCGCGCCAGGTGGTCGATGCCGACGCCTTCCCCATCCGCAAGATGCCTGTGCGCGTGCAGACGCTGGTGCGCCTGTCGCACGACGTGATGCAGCTGCGCCTGCAGTTGCCGGCCGGCGAGCCGATGAAGTTCCATGCCGGGCAGTACGTCGAGTTCCTGCTGCGCGACGGCGCGCGGCGCAGCTATTCGATGGCCAATGCGCCGCACACGTTGTCCGAGCCGGGCACCGGCATCGAACTGCACATCCGCCACATGCCCGGTGGCAAGTTCACCGACCATGTATTCGGCGCGATGAAGGAAAAGGAGATCCTGCGCGTCGAAGGCCCCTACGGCAGCTTCTTCCTGCGCGAGGACAGCACCAAGCCCATCGTGCTGCTGGCTTCCGGCACCGGCTTCGCGCCCATCAAGGCGCTGATCGAGCACATGAAGTTCAAGCGCATCGAGCGGCCCGCCACGCTGTACTGGGGCGGCCGCCGGCCGCAGGACCTCTACATGAACGGCTGGATCCGCGAGCAGCTGGCCGAGATGCCCCAGCTGCGCTACGTGCCGGTGGTGAGCAATGCCGTGCCCGAGGACAACTGGACCGGCCGCACCGGCTTCGTCCACCAGGCCGTGCTCGAGGACACACCGGACCTTTCTGGCCACCAGGTGTATGCCTGCGGCGCGCCGGTGGTCGTGCAATCGGCACAGCGCGACTATGTGGCCCAGGGCGGCTTGCCCGAAGAGGAATTCTTCGCCGACGCCTTCACCTCCGAGGCGGACAAGGCCGCCCCCTGAGCGCCTGCTCCGCCGCATGCCGCGCCTGCCGTCGACCGACGGCGCACGGCCTTCCGATCACAAGACAACCAGAGACACCATGACCCGCCTGATCACCCGCCGCCCCGTGCTCTCCCTTCTGGCCGCCAGCGCCGCCCTGCCCTTCGTGGCGCACGCCGACAGCCGGCCGATCCGCCTGGTCGTGCCCTATGCCGCCGGCGGCCCCATCGACGTCACGGCCCGCGCGCTGGCCGAGCGAGCCAAGGACGCATTCGGCGGCCCGATCATCATCGACAACAAGCCGGGCGCGGGCGGCAACATCGGCGCCGACATGGTGGCCAAGGCGCAGCCCGACGGCCTGACCATCGGCATCGCCGCCACGGCGACGAATGCGGTCAATCCCTGGCTCTACAGCCGCATGCCCTACAACGCGGCCACCGACTTCGCGCCCATCACCCAGATGGTGCGGGTGCCCAACGTGCTGGTGATGAATGCCGAGACGGCGCAGCGCCTGAAGATCAACAGCCTCAAGGACCTGATCGCCTACGCCAAGGCCAACCCGGCCAAGCTGAACTACGGCAGCGGCGGCAACGGCAGCGCCGGCCACCTGGCGGGCGAGATGTTCAAGAAGGCGGCGGGCATCTTCGCCGTGCACATTCCCTACAACGGCGGCAACCCGGCGCAGCTGGCGCTGCTGAGCGGCCAGGTCGACTTCAACTTCGACAACCTGGCCACCGCCGCGCCCAACATCCGTGGCGGCAAGCTCAAGGCACTGGCCGTGACCACGCTGCAGCGCAGTCCCTTCCTTCCGGACGTGCCGCCGGTGGCGGACACGCTCAAGGGCTTTTCCATCGACACCTGGTGGGGCCTGGTGGCGCCGGCGGGTACGCCGCGCGATGTGATCGACCGGCTGAACCAGGCCTTCGTCGGCGCGCTGAACGCGCCCGAGACCAAGACCCGCTTCGCCGCCCTCTTTGCCGAGCCGGTGCCGACCACGCCGGATCAGTTCGGCGCCTTCATGAAGAGCGAACTGGCCAAGTACGAGCAGGTGGTGAAGGCCACGGGCGCGAAGGTGGACTGAGCGCCTGGCGCCGCCCCGGCGGTGCCCCCAAAGCAGAACGGGCCGGCGAAAGCGCGGCCCGTTTTCTTTTTCCTGGCTGTGGCGGCCCACAGGGCCGCCTGCCACGTCACTCGCCCAGGTAGGCCGCGCGCACCTTGGGGTCGCTCAGCATCACCTTGGCGTCACCATCCATGGTGATCAGGCCCGACTCCATCACGTAGCCACGGTCGGCGATCTGCAGTGCGCGGCTGGCGTTCTGCTCCACCAGCAATACCGTCACACCCTGGTCATAGACCTGCTTGACCACTTCGAAGATCTTGTCGCACATGATGGGCGACAAGCCCATGGTCGGCTCGTCCAGCAGCAGCACCTTGGGCCGCGCCATCAGCGCACGGCCCATGGCCAGCATCTGCTGCTCGCCACCCGACATGGTGCCCGCCAGTTGCGTGGCGCGCTCCTTCAGGCGCGGGAAGGTGGTGAACACGCGGTCGATGTCCTGCGCGATGCCGGCCTTGTCGTTGCGCGTGTAGGCGCCGATCTGCAGGTTCTCGGTGATGGTCATGCGCGTAAACACGCCGCGGCCTTCCGGCACCATCACCAGGCCTTCCTTGACCAGGTCCCAGGCGCCACGGCCCTTGATGGACTTGCCCATGAACTCGATCTCGCCGGCCAGCGCGGGCAGCGTGCCGGTGATGGCCTTCATGGTGGTGGTCTTGCCGGCGCCGTTGGAGCCGATCAGCGAAACCAGCTCGCCTTCGCGCACCTCGAAGTCCACGCCCTTGACGGCCTGGATGCCGCCGTACGCGACCTTCAGGCCGCTCACTTTCAACAGAGTCTGTGCCATGCGCGGCCTTTCAGTGTCCACCGGTGCCGAGGTAGGCCTCGATCACCTTCTCGTTCTTCTGCACCTCGGCCGGCGTGCCTTCGGCGATCTGCTTGCCGTAGTCGAGCACCGTGACGCGGTCGCACAGGCCCATGATGAGCTTCACGTCGTGCTCGATGATGAGCACCGTGCGGTTGTCCTTGCGGATGCGGTCGATGAGCTCGCGCAGCTGCACCTTCTCGGTGGCGTTCATGCCGGCAGCGGGTTCGTCCAGCGCGATCAGCTGCGGATCGGTGGCCAGGGCACGGGCGATCTCGAGCCGGCGCTGGTCGCCGTAGCTCAGCGTGCGGGCCTTGAAGTCGGCGTACTTGCCCACGCCCACATAGTCGAGCAGCTCGCGTGCGCGATCGGCGATGGCCCGCTCTTCGGCCTTGAAGCCCGAGGTGCGGAAGATGGCGCCGAACACGCCCGAATGCGTGCGCACGTGGCGGCCGACCATCACGTTCTCCAGCGCCGTCATCTCGGCGAAGAGGCGGATGTTCTGGAAGGTGCGCGCAATGCCGGCCTTGGCCACTTCGTGCACCGCCGTGGGCTGGTAGGGCTTGCCGGCCAGCTCGAAGCTGCCGCTGTCCGGCGTGTACAGCCCGGTGATGACGTTGAAGAAGGTGGTCTTGCCCGCGCCGTTGGGGCCGATCAGGCCATAGACCTGGCCGCGCTCGATGCGGATGCCCACGTCCGACAGGGCCTGCAGCCCGCCGAAGCGCTTGGAGATGCCCTTCACGTGAAGGATGGTGTCTGCCATGAGAGTGGTCCTTCCTTCGGCTCAGGGGTTGATGGACATGGGCCGGTTGGCGCCGCCGGGCACCTCTTCGGCCGGCGTGTCGATGCCGGGCGTGACGGCCTGGGTCGAGCCAGCAATCGGATCGGGAGCACGCGGCGTGGTCTTGAGCGACTTGCCATGCTCCGGCGACGGCCACAGGCCGCGCGGACGCACCAACATGATCAGGATCATGGCCAGCGCGATGAAGAGCTGGCGCAGGATGGAGGCATCCAGCCGGCCATCGGTCATGTCCTGCAGCGGACCGGCCACATAGCGCAGCACCTCGGGCAGCGCCGCCAGCAGCACCGCGCCCAGGATCACGCCGGGCAGGTGGCCGATGCCGCCGAGCACCACCATCGAGACGATCATCACCGACTCCATCAGGCTGAAGGACTCGGGCGAGACGAAGCCCTGGAAGGCCGCGAACATGGCGCCCGAGACGCCGCCGAAGCTCGCCCCCATGCCGAAGGCCAGCAGCTTCATGTTGCGGGTGTTGATGCCCATGGCCTTGGCGGCGATCTCGTCCTCGCGGATCGCCATCCAGCCGCGGCCCACGCGCGAGTTCTGCAGGCGGTGCGACAGGATGACGGTGAAGATCACCAGCACCAGGAACAGGTAGTAGTACAGCGACACCGAAGAGATGGTGTAGTCGCCGATCTTCAGCGGCCGGCCCAGGTTCAGGCCGAAGATCCGGATGGGATCGATGCTGCTGATGCCCTTGGGACCGTTGGTGATGTTGTAGGGATGGTCCAGCGTGTTCATGAACACGCGGATGATTTCGCCGAAGCCCAGGGTCACGATGGCCAGGTAGTCGCCCCGCAGCTTGAGCGTGGGCGCACCCAGCAGTGCGCCGAAGATGCCGGCCAGCACCAGCGCCGCCGGTATCACCAGGATCAGCGAGGTGTGAAACCCGTTCGGGAACATCGCCTGCAGCGCCGGGAAGGAATCGGTCAGCTGCGTGGAGCCGAGCAGCGCATACAGGTACGCGCCGATGGCGAAGAAGGCGACGTAGCCCAGGTCCAGCAGGCCGGCGTAGCCGACCACGATGTTCAGGCCCAGCGCCAGCATCACGTACAGCAGCGCGATGTCGACGATGCGCACCCAGGCATTGCCCTGCGTCTGCAGCAGCAGCGGGAAGGCCAGCAGCGCGACGGCGGCGATCAGGAAGACGACGAGGTTCTTGGAATTCTTCATGGAGCCTCCTTGGCCGTCAGGCCCGGTCCGCCACGCGTTCGCCGAGCAGGCCGGACGGCCGCACGGTCAGCGTGATGATGAGGATGATGAAGGCGAAGATGTCGCTGTGCTGGCTGCCCAGCACGCCGCCCGTGACGTCGGACAGGTAACCCGCGCCCACGGCCTCGATCACGCCGAGCAGCAGGCCGCCCACCACGGCACCAGCCAGGTTGCCGATGCCGCCGAACACGGCGGCGGTGAAGGCCTTGAGGCCGGGAATGAAGCCCATGGCGTGCTGCGCGATGCCGTAGTTGGAGGCATACATGACACCCGCGATGGCCGCCAGCACGGCGCCGATGATGAAGGTGGCCGAGATGACCGTGTCCGGCCGGATGCCCATAAGCGCAGCCACGCGCGGGTTCTCGGCGGTGGCCCGCATGGCGCGACCCAGGCGCGTGTAGTTGACCAGCCAGGTCAGCACCGCCAGCGAGATCGCGGTGACCACCAGGATCATGATCTGCGTCGGCGAGATCGCCGCACCCGCGATGTGCACCGAGTCGCTGGGCAGCAGCGTCGGATAGGCCTTGTTGGTGGGGCGCCAGATGATCATGGCCAGCGTCTGCAACAGGATCGACATGCCGATGGCCGTGATCAGCGGGGCCAATTTGGGGCTGTTGCGCAGCGGCCGGTAGGCGACTTTCTCGATGGTGAAGTTGAGGGTGGCCGCCACCACGCAGGCGATCAGGGTGGCCAGGATCAGGATGATCCAGCCGGGGGTGCCCGGCATGGCCGACTGCATCCAGCCGATGATGGTCCAGCTGGTCAATGCGCCGACCATGAGGACCTCGCCGTGGGCGAAATTGATGAGGTTGATGATGCCGTACACCATGGTGTAGCCGAGGGCTATCAGGGCGTACATGCTGCCGAGAACCAGACCGTTGATGATCTGCTGCAGCAATATTTCCATAAAGAGAGGTCCCTTTTGTTATGCGTCCCGGTGAGGACGCCTTCTGCCAAGCCGGAGCACCGGATTGGCGCCGTGGTTCAGGTAGCAAAAAACCCGCCAGCATGGGTGGTCGGCGGGTTGAAGTGGGCGGGATTGTAGACACGGCCCCGCGCCAATCTGGTGCAGGCGGCGTGGGGGTTTTCCGCAAGCCTGGAGCGGCTCGACGGAGTGCCGGCGTCAGGCCGGTGTCAGTCCTCGCGGGCCTGTTCGTCCAGTTGCCGCAGGTGGGCGAGCTTGTCGGCGATCTTCGTTTCGAGCCCACGCGGCACGGGTTGGTACCAACGGGGTTCGGCCATGCCGTCAGGCAGGTAGGTCTCGCCGGCCGCATAGGCCTCGGGCTCGTCGTGCGCGTAGCGGTAGGCCTTGCCATGGCCCAGGGACTTCATCAGCTTGGTGGGCGCGTTGCGCAGATGAATGGGCACTTCGCGCGACTTGTCCTGCCGCACGAAGGCCCGCGCCTGGTTGTAGGCGTTGTAGCCGGCGTTGCTCTTGGGCGCGATCGCCAGGTAGATGACGGCCTGGGCCAGGGCCAGGTCGCCTTCGGGCGAGCCGAGGCGCTCGAAGGTGGTGGCGGCATCGTTGGCCACCTGCATCGCGCGTGGGTCGGCCAGGCCGATGTCCTCCCAGGCCATGCGCACGATGCGCCGCGAGAGGTAGCGTGCATCGGCACCGCCGTCGAGCATGCGCGTGAGCCAGTACAGCGCCGCATCGGGATGGGAGCCGCGCACCGACTTGTGCAGGGCGGAGATCTGGTCGTAGAAGTTGTCGCCGCCCTTGTCGAAGCGTCGCGCGTTGAGCGTGAGGGCGCTCTGCAGGAACTCAGGCGTCACTTCCTGCACGTCCGCGGCACGCGCCGCCGTGTCCGTCTGCTCCAGCAGGTTGAGCATGCGGCGCGCATCGCCGTCGGCATAGCCCACCAGCGTGTCGACGGCGGCATCGCTCAAAGCCAGGTGGGTCAGCACCTTCTCCTGCGCGCGGCGCACCAGCTGGCGCAGTTCGTCTTCGCTGAGGGACTGCAGCGTGTAGACCTGGGCCCGCGACAGCAGCGCGGAGTTAACCTCGAAGGACGGGTTCTCGGTGGTGGCGCCGACGAAGGTGACCAGCCCCGATTCGACGAAAGGCAGCAGGCCGTCCTGCTGGCTCTTGTTGAAACGGTGGATCTCGTCGACGAAGAG
This sequence comes from Pseudacidovorax sp. NFM-22, assembly GCF_021401245.1. GTDB lineage: Bacteria > Pseudomonadota > Gammaproteobacteria > Burkholderiales > Burkholderiaceae_C > Xenophilus. The sequence continues at coordinate 482,394 of NZ_JACBFY010000004.1, read as the reverse complement.
GATGGTCTTGCGGCCCAGCGCCAGGTGCTGCTCGGCCCGCTCCATGGCGGCGCGGATGTCCTTGACGCCCGAGAACACGGCCGACAGCGCAATGAACTCGTAGCCGAAGGCCTTGGCCGTGAGCCGCGCCAGCGTGGTCTTGCCCACGCCGGGCGGACCCCACAGGATCATGGAATGCGGCTTGCCCGATTCGAAGGCCAGCCGCAGCGGGCGACCCGGGCCGATCAGGTGGGTCTGGCCGATGACCTCGTCGAGGCTGGCAGGGCGCAATGCCTCGGCAAGGGGCGCCGCAGGCGAAGGGGAATCAAACAGATCGGCCATGGGCCGATTGTCCGGCCGTCAGCGCGGCCTCACTGCCGGACGACGTCGGCACCCGCGGGCGGCTTGAACTGGAAGCTGCCGGCGGGCAGCGAAGGATTGACCTGCACGTTGGAAAAGCGCAGCACCGAGCGCTGGCCGAAGGCGTCCAGGATGTCGAGGGCTGCCAGCGCGTCGCCCTGAAAGCCGATCTCCACGCTCTGCAGTTGCGCATCGCGGGACTTGGGCGTGGCCTTGACCCATTGCAGGCCGTCGCGCGCCGGCGCATCGGCCAGGGTGAAGTCGGCCTCCAGCGCACGCAGGTCGGCAGCCGAGGCGATCAGCGCCGCTGGCGTGGAGCCCAGCGCCTGGGCCTGCGGACGCTGCGTCACCTGGTTGAGGTCGGCGTCGTAGAGCCACAGCGTCTTGCCGTCGGCCACGATGGTCTGCGCAAAGGGCTTGCGGTACTCGAAGCGGAATTGGCCGGGCCGCTGGAATTCGAAGGTGCCGGTGGAGGTCTTGGCGCGCATGGGCTGGCCGTCCTTCGGGGGGGCGGTCACCGTCTGTGTGAAATCGGCCTTGCCGGAGCGCGCACTTTTCAGAAACGTGCCCAGGCTGTCCAAGCCGCCGGCCCACGCGCCGCATGCCATGGCCGCGAAGACACAGCCCACCATCAACTTCCGCATTCCGTTCCTTTCACTCGCTGCGCGCCGGTACAAGGATCTCGCGCTGGCCCGCACCGCTCATGGCACTGACCAGGCCCGCGTTCTCCATGTCCTCGACCAGCCGCGCCGCGCGGTTGTAGCCAATCTTGAGGTGGCGCTGCACCAGCGAAATGCTGGCCTTGCGGTGCTTGAGGACGACCTCGACCGCCTGGTCGTACATCGGATCCTTCTCGCCACCGGCGTCGCCGCCCTCCCCCATCGGACCGTCCTCGCCATCCACAGTTCCGCCTTCGAGCACGCCCTCGATGTAGTCGGGCTCGCCCTGGCTCTTGAGGTAGGCCACCACACGGTGCACCTCGTCGTCGCTGACGAAGGCGCCGTGGACCCGGATGGGCAAGCCGGTGCCGCTCGGCATGTAGAGCATGTCGCCCATGCCCAGCAGCGCTTCGGCCCCCATCTGGTCGAGGATGGTCCGGCTGTCGATCTTGCTGCTGACCTGGAAGGCGATCCGTGTAGGAATGTTGGCCTTGATCAGGCCGGTGATCACGTCGACGCTGGGTCGCTGCGTGGCCAGGATCAGGTGGATGCCGGCCGCGCGGGCCTTCTGCGCCAGGCGGGCGATCAGCTCTTCGATCTTCTTGCCGACCACCATCATGAGGTCGGCCAGTTCGTCGATCACGACCACGATGTGAGGCTCGCGGCGCAGCGGCTCGGGATCGTCCGGCGTCAGGCTGAACGGGTTGTAGATGAACTCCTCGCGCGACTTGGCCTCGTCGATCTTGGCGTTGTAGCCCGCCAGGTTGCGCACGCCCAGCTTGGACATGAGCTTGTAGCGCCGCTCCATCTCGGCCACGCACCAGTTGAGGCCGTGGGCCGCCTGCTTCATGTCGGTGACCACCGGCGCCAGCAGGTGCGGAATGCCTTCGTAGACCGACATCTCCAGCATCTTGGGGTCGATCATGAGCACGCGCACGTCGCTCGCTTCGGCCTTGTAGAGCAGCGACAGGATCATCGCGTTGATGCCCACCGACTTGCCCGAGCCGGTGGTGCCGGCCACCAGCACGTGCGGCATCTTGGCCAGGTCGGCCACCACGGGGTTGCCGATGATGTCCTTGCCCAGGCCGATGGTCAGCATCGACTTGGCTTCGTGGTAGACCTGCGAGCCCAGGATTTCCGACAGGCGGATCGACTGCCGCTTGGCATTGGGCAGTTCCAGCGCCATGTAGTTCTTGCCCGGGATCGTCTCGATCACCCGGATGGACACCAGCGACAGCGAGCGCGCCAGGTCCTTGGCCAGGTTGACGATCTGCGAGCCCTTCACCCCGGTGGCGGGCTCAATCTCGTAACGCGTGATGACCGGGCCCGGCGACGCCAGCACCACGCGCACCTCGACGCCGAAGTCCTTGAGCTTCTTCTCGATCAGGCGCGAGGTCATCTCCAGCGTCTCGGGCGACACCGTCTCCTGACGGCCGGCGGCTGCATCGAGCAGGTCCACCTGCGGCAGCTTGCTGTCGGGCAGTTCCTTGAACAGCGGCTTCTGGCGCTCCTTGACCACGCGCTCGCTCTTGGGCACGTCGGCCACGGCCGGTTCGATCTGCACGGGTGCGGCCTTCTCGCGCCGGCGCGGCGCGGGCGGCGGCACGTCGTCGAATGCAGGCTCCCTGTCGTCGGAGGGCGACGGCGCATCGCGGTCGTGGGCCGCCACCTCTTCACGTTCGCGGCGCGCCTTTCGGCCCATGGCCAGGTCCTGCGCGAGTTCGCGCTTTTCGCGACCCCGCTCGAAGAGCGAATAGAGGCGTGCGCCGATCGCCTCGGCCACCTGGGCCCAGGAGAAGCGGAAGACGAGGGCGGAGCCGATCACACCCGCCGCAATGGCCACCAATGCGGAGCCGGTGAACCCCAACCAGCGCACACCGGCCGGCCCCACGAGGTAGCCCAGCACGCCGCCGCCGTGCCCGGGCAGCCGGAACTCCAGGCGATAGAGCCGCGACCATTCCAGCATGGCGCTGGCCACCAGCAGCAGCACTAATCCAAGCCAGAACATGAGCCGGCTGCGGTTCAGGCGCGGCAGTTCGGGCTCGCCCTGCGGCCGGCCCCCGCGCAGCCACTGCGCGAGGGACGACAGCCAGACGCGCACCGACGCCGCGAATGCCCACCAGATCGAATAACCGGCCAGGTAGTAGCTCGCGTCGGCCAGCCACGCACCCAGCGCGCCGCCCCAGTTCTTGACGACGCCGCCTGTGCCGGACGTGGACCACGCCGCATCGGACGGCGTGTAACTGAGCATCGCGAGCAGCCAGAACAGCATGAGGGCAAAGCCCGCGACGAGCGAGATTTCATGCGCGAAGCGCAAGGCGCGCTGGCGCACGGGCGGCACGTCGGGCGCCGCCGTGTTGTGAAGTGTGTGCAAGGAATAGGTCATGGACGCAGACACGCACGGCCATGCCGCGCGCAATGCGTAAGCCTAAACCATCTTGGGCCGGACACACCGCGGGCAGGCTGCGGGGCGGGCCCGTCGACGCAGGGCCGCGCGTCCGGATAGCGCGGACTCAGCCCAGCGCGGACAGGCGGTCCTTCACCAGCATCGAGCCATCGGGCTGCGTCTGCACGAAGCCGCGCTCCTCCAGGTCCTTCATGACGCGGCTGACCATCTCGCGGGACGCTCCGACCATCTTGGCCAGGTCCTGGCGCGAGATCCGCTCCCGCACCACGAAGTTGCCGGCGCCGTCCTCGGTGACGAAATCCATCAGCGCACGCGCCACGCGGCCATAGACATCCATCAGTGCCAGCGATTCGATCTTTCGATCCGCATGGCGCAAGCGCCGGACCAGTCCGCGCATGATGTTGTAGGACATCGAGGAACTGTCCGGCAGGCAACGTGAGAACGCCTCGCGGCCGAGGACGAGCACGTCCGTCTGGACGTCGGCGCGCACCGTGGCCGAATGCGGCTCGTCGTCGATGAGGCTCATCTCGCCGATGTAGTCGCCGGACTGGAGGGTTGCCAGGATCACCTCCCGACCGCGGCTGTCCGCACTGAGCACCCGGGCCCGGCCGGCCAGGATGATGTACAGGGCATTCGTCTTCTTGCCCTGTTCCACGATGAGTTCGCCGCGCTTGAAGCGCCGCTTGACGATCGCATCGGCGATGTTGGCCGCCTGCGAGGGCGTGAGCGCCGCAAAGAGCGGCACGCGGCGAAGCAGTTCCAGGTTCGAAAGCATCGACATCTATTTCCTCCCTCTGCCGCGCCATTCGAGGGGCACGGCATCAATAAATACAATCACGCACATAAGAAGAGCGCTCCGCATGCATTGAACCTGAACAGGATACTGACGTCCCACCGGTGACCCAATGTACACGCGGTCCCCCGTTCACCATTCAGGCTCGCAGTTTATGACCACTCCCTTGCATACCCAGGTCCTCATTCTGGGCTCCGGCCCCGCCGGCTACACCGCCGCCATCTACGCCGCCCGCGCCAATCTCAAGCCTTTGCTCGTGACGGGGCTCGCCCAGGGCGGGCAGTTGATGACCACGACCGAAGTCGACAATTGGCCTGCCGACGTGCATGGCGTTCAAGGCCCGGAACTGATGCAGCGCTTCCTGGAACACGCCGAACGCTTCAACACGCAGATCGTGTTCGACCACATCAACAAGGTCGACCTGAGCAAGCGCCCGTTCACGCTGACGGGCGACAGCGGCACCTACACCTGCGATGCGCTGATCATCGCCACCGGCGCCTCGGCCAAGTACCTGGGTCTGCCGTCGGAAGAGAAGTTCATGGGCCGCGGCGTCTCAGCCTGCGCCACCTGTGACGGCTTCTTCTACCGCGAGCAGGACGTCTGTGTGATCGGCGGCGGCAACACCGCCGTGGAAGAGGCGCTCTACCTGTCGAACATCGCGCGCCGGGTCACCCTGGTCCACCGCCGCGACAAGTTCCGCGCCGAGCCCATCCTCATCGACAAGGTTCACGAGAAGGTCAAGGAAGGCAAGATCGTGCTCGAACTGCACAGCGAACTGGACGAGGTGGTGGGCGACGACAGTGGCGTCACCGGCATCCGGCTGCGCAACGTCCAGTCCGGGGACAAGAAGCAACTCGACCTCAAGGGCTGCTTCATCGCCATCGGCCACCATCCCAATACCGATCTGTTCCAGGGGCAGATCGAGCTCAAGGACAACTACATCGTCACCCGCTCCGGCCTGAACGGCTTTGCCACCATGACCAGCGTGCCCGGTGTCTTCGCAGCAGGCGACGTCCAGGACCATGTGTACAGGCAGGCCATCACCAGCGCCGGCACCGGGTGCATGGCTGCGCTGGATGCGCAACGGTTCCTGGAGCAGGAAAGTACCGCCTGACCGAGCATTCAAAGAGGCGGGGCCGCTTCAACGGCTTGAAACCGGAGTCCCCTGCAGCGCAGCCTCGCCTCGCGGTTCGCGTGTGTTTGCCGAGCCGGCGCGCCGGGTCGTGGACAAAACTCCGCCACCCTTCATATAATCATTGGCTTTGCCGCTTGAGCGCCCCGGCGTGCGAGCGGCATCCGGGCCACCGCCACCCGTTTTCTGGCGAGGTCAAGCCGATCCACCCCACGGTCTGTGCATCACGCGCAGACCGCAGCGACTGGTGACGGCTGTTCATGAAAGAGTGTCCTCATGGCACGCGTATGTGAAGTCACGGGCAAGGGCCCGATGGTCGGGAACAACGTTTCCCACGCCAACAACAAAACCAAGCGCCGGTTCATGCCGAACCTGCAATACCGTCGTTTCTGGGTCGAGAGCGAAAATCGTTGGGTGCGTCTGCGCGTCTCCAGCGCCGCCCTGCGCCTGATCGACAAGAACGGCATCGACGCCGTGCTCGCAGACATGCGCGCACGCGGCCAAGCCTGAGCTGAAAGGAGCACACCATGGCAACGAGCAAAGGCGGACGCGAAAAGATCAAGCTGGAGTCCACCGCGGGCACCGGTCACTTCTACACCACCAGCAAGAACAAGAAGACGACGCCTGAAAAGATGTTGATCATGAAGTTCGACCCCAAGGCGCGCAAGCACGTCGAATACAAGGAAGTGAAGCTGAAGTAATTCGGCCCGCGCCTTCTTCAAAAAACCCGCTGTGATCCAGCGGGTTTTTTGTTGCCTGCATCGTGGCGGCGCGTGGTGTGCATCAGCAGGAGTTGCCCCCGGCCCTTGCGCCCCAGCCCAGTGCGCAAGCCTCCATCCAGACAACAAAAACCGGCACAAAGCCGGTTTTTGGGATACCCGACGCCAGGGCGTCGAGCAAAGCGCGGAGCTCAGGTCACACGTGCGCCGCGCGCAGACGGATCGAGAAATCCTGCAGGGCCTTGATGCCGCTGGCCTCGGCGCGGTGGCACCAGGCGGCCAGGTCAGCGGCCAGTTGCTCGCGCGACTGGGAGGTGTTCATCCACATCTGGCGCAGTTCCTCGCGCATGGTGACCATCTTGTCCAGCACCGGATGGGCAGCGCGGGCCTCGGCGAGCTTGGGACGGGCGGCGGCCGGCACCTTGTCGTCGTCGCGGTGCAGCCAGCGGCGGGCTGCCTTGAGCACCGACAGGTCGGCGCCACGGGCCTGCAATTGCGACAGCTCCTGCTTGCAGGTACGGCGCATCTCGCGGGCATAGCCGGCCATCACCTCGTAGCGGTTGGCGATGACGGCCTCGAGCGTCTTCTCATCAGCCACCGGGCGGACCTCGCCCATGCGCAGCTTCGGCGGCACCTTCTTGACCTTGGCCCAGCCCAGCTTCTGCATCAGCATGATGTAGCCCCAGGCGATGTCGAACTCGTACTTCTTGACCGAGAACTTCGCGGCGGTGGGATAGGTGTGGTGGTTGTTGTGCAGCTCTTCACCGCCGATCACGATGCCCCAGGGCACCAGGTTGGTGCTGGCGTCCTGCGCCTCGAAGTTGCGGTAGCCCCAGTAGTGGCCCAGGCCGTTGACGACACCGGCGGCCCAGAAGGGGATCCACAGCATCTGGATGGCCCAGATGGTGGCGCCGATGCCACCAAACAGCGCCAAGTTCAGGATCAGCATGAGACCCACACCCTGCCAGCCGAAGCGGCTGTACAGGTTGCGCTCGATCCAGTCGTCGGGCGTGCCGTGACCGAACTTGGTGATGGTTTCGCTGTTCTTCGCCTCGGCGCGGTACAGCTCGGCGCCGCGCCACATGACGGTGTCGATGCCGCGTGTCTGCGGGCTGTGCGGATCTTCCTCGGTCTCGCACTTGGCGTGGTGCTTGCGGTGGATGGCGACCCATTCCTTGGTGACCATGCCCGTGCCGACCCACAGCCAGAAGCGGAAGAAATGCGAGGGAATGGGCCCCAGGTCCATGGAGCGGTGGGCCTGCGTGCGGTGCAGGAAGATGGTCACCGCCAGGATGGTGATGTGCGTCGTGGCGAGCGTGTACAGCACGATCTGCCACCAGGACAGATCCCACAGGCCGTGGGCAAGCCAGTCGAGGGCCGAGCTCAGAACGGCGGAATCGAAAATCATCAAGTTGGGTACTCCACACGGACGGACGGGGGCGTCCTGTCAGAACAGTCCGACAATTTTAGTGTGCCGGGCTTGAAATCCACCCCGTTTTTCGTGTAACGGCGTTGAATCCCTGAGGATTGGACGCCGTGCTCTAGCGCCGGTTCCACGCGGCGGCGAAAAAACCGTCGGTGGCGTGGCGGTGAGGCCACAGCCGCAGGTAGCGCGTGCCGCCCTCGCCGCCGGCGCATAGTGCCGCGGCACCCTCCACCTTCTGGGCCGCCAGCAGGTCCGCAGCCTCCAGCGGCAGGAAATCGGGATGCGCGGCACCGAAGGCTTCGGCGATGGCCTCGTTTTCCTCCGGGAGCACACTGCAGGTGGCATAGACCAGGCGCCCGCCCGGCTTCACCAGTCGCGCGGCGCTGGCCAGGATGGCGGTCTGCTTGGCGACCAATTCCTGCACTGCCTCGGGCGACTGGCGCCACTTCAGGTCCGGATTGCGGCGCAGTGTGCCCAGCCCCGAGCAGGGGGCATCGACCAGCACGCGGTCGATCTTGCCGGCCAGCCGCTTGATGCGGTCGTCCCGCTCGTGGGCGATGGCGGCCGGGTGCACATTCGACAGGCCGCTGCGCGCCAGCCGCGGCTTGAGCGCGTCCAGCCGATGGGCGGAGGTGTCGAAGGCATAAAGCCGGCCGGTGCTGCGCATGGCCGCGCCCAGCGCCAGGGTCTTGCCGCCAGCACCGGCGCAGAAATCGACCACCATCTCGCCGCGACGCGCCTCGACCAGCAGCGTGAGCAGTTGCGAGCCTTCGTCCTGCACCTCAATGGCGCCGCGCTCGAAGGCGGGCAGGCGGTTGACGGCCGGCTTGCCGTCGATGCGCAGGCCCCAGGGCGAGAACGGCGTCACCTTCGCGGCGATGCCGGCGGCCTTGAGTTCGCGCTGCACCTCCTCGCGCTTGGCGCTCAGGGTGTTGACCCGCAGGTCCAGCGGCGCCGGCTGCTGCAGCGCGTCGGCCAGGGCCATGAAGTCAGTGTCGCCCAGCTGGGCGCGCAGCGGCTGGGCCAGCCAGTCGGGCAGGTTGTGGCGGTGCTGGGCCATCAGCTCCGAGGGCGCGACGGCATCGCAGGCATCCAGCCAGCGCTTTTCGGCGTCGCTCAGCACGGTCTTGAGGAAGTCGCGCGAGCCATGGAAGCCCAGGATGGCCAGGCGCCGCTCGCGCGCGCCGCTGCCGGAGCGGGCCAGGTGCTCGAACAGCAGCTTCTTGCGCAGGATGGTGTAGACGGTCTCGGCAAGCGTCGCGCGCTCGCGGGGGCCGAGCGACCGGTGCTCACGGAAATAGCGCGAGACGATGGCGTCGGCCGGATGATCGAATCGGAGCACGCGGCCGGTGAGTTCGGCGCAGGCTTCCAACAGGGCTTGGGGATGCATAGGGGGCGATTGTCGCCGCCCACTCTGCCCAGGGACTCAGCGCGCCGCGAGCCAGCCCTCGATGGCCTCGGGATAGAGCCGGTGCTCCTGGCTCAGCACCCGGGCCGCCAGCGCCTCGGGCGTGTCGCCGGCAAGCACCGGCACCACGGCCTGGGCCAGGATCGGGCCATGGTCGAGTTCGGCCGTCACCAGGTGCACCGTGGCACCGGCGACCCGGCAACCGGCCTCGATGGCGCGCCGATGCGTGTGCAGGCCCGGGAAGGCCGGCAGCAGCGAAGGATGGATGTTGACCAGCCGCCCCTCGTACCGCGCCACGAAGCCCGGCGTGAGGATGCGCATGAAGCCCGCCAGCACCACCAGCACCGGCTGCCAGCGGTCGATGGTGTCGGCCAGCGCGGCGTCGAAGGCCTCGCGGCTGTCGAAGCCGCGGTGGTCGACAACGGCCGTCTCCAGGCCCAGTTCGCGGCCGAGGGCCAGGCCGCCGGCCTCGGGCTTGTTGCTGACCACGGCCGCCACGCGCACGCCGAAGCGCGCCGCCCAGCGCCGCGCCTGCGCCGTGCGGGCGATGGCCGCCATGTTGGAGCCGCCGCCGGAGACGAGGATGACGATGTTGCCGCTCACCGGCGGCCTTTCGCGCCGGCACCGGCGGCCGCCCAGCGACGATGGCGGGACGCTGCGGCGGAGACTGGCACCCGGTTGAAAACCCCGGCGCCGCGTAGAAGGGAACTCTGCATACTGGCGCGGGATTATCCGTGTGTCGCACGGCGGACTCGGCCTTGCGAACGAGCGTGCTAAAAATCCCGCTTCTCTGGAGACAACCCCCATGGATCTGGCATTCACCCCTGAAGAACAGGCGTTCCGCGAAGAGGTCCGCGCCTGGGTGGCGGACAACCTGCCCCAAGACATCGCCCACAAGGTCAACGAAGGCCTGGAGCTTTCCAAGGAAGACCACCAGCGCTGGGCAAAGATCCTCGGCAAGAAGGGCTGGCTGGGCTACGGCTGGCCCAAGCAGTTCGGCGGCCCCGGCTGGACGGCCGTGCAGAAGCACCTGTTCGAGGAAGAAACCGCCCGCGCCGGTGCGCCGCGCGTGATTCCCTTCGGCCCGGTGATGGTCGCCCCGGTCATCATGGCCTTCGGTTCGCGCGAGCAGCAAGAGCGCTTCCTGCCCGGCATCGCCAGCGGCGAGGTCTGGTGGAGCCAGGGCTACAGCGAACCCGGCTCGGGCTCGGACCTGGCCTCGCTGCGCACCCGCGCCGAGCGTCGCGGCGACAAGTACATCATCAACGGCCAGAAGACCTGGACCACGCTGGGCCAGTACGGCGACTGGATGTTCAACCTGGTGCGCACCAGCACCGAGGGCAAGCCGCAGACCGGCATCAGCTTCATCGTGCTGGACATGAAGTCGCCCGGCGTGAGCGTGCGGCCCATCCGCCTGCTCGACGGCGGCTACGAGGTCAACGACGTGTTCTTCGACAACGTCGAGGTGCCGGCCGACCAGCTCATCGGCGAGGAGAACAAGGGCTGGACCTATGCCAAGCACCTGCTCAGCCACGAGCGCACCAACATCGCCGATGTCAACCGCGCCAAGCGCGAGCTGGAGCGCGTCAAGCGCATCGCCAAGGCTGAAGGCGTGTACGACGACCAGCGCTTCCGCGACGAGATCGCCAAGCTGGAAGTGGACATCGTGGCCCTGGAGATGCTGGTGCTGCGCGTGCTCTCGGCCGAGAAGTCGGGCAAGAACTCGCTGGACATCGCCGGCCTGCTCAAGATCAAGGGCAGCGAGATCCAGCAGCGTTATTCCGAGCTGATGATGCTGGCGGGCGGCCCCTTCTCGCTGCCACTCATCCGCGAAGCCATGGCGGCCGGCTGGCAGGGCGACTTCCCGGGCGGCCACGCCGCGCTGGCGCCGCTGGCCTCGACCTACTTCAACTACCGCAAGACCACGATCTACGGCGGCTCGAACGAAGTGCAACGCAACATCGTGGCCCAGACGGTGCTGGGCTGACAGGAGGCAGACATGGATTTCGATTTCACTGAAGACCAGCAGCAACTGCGCGACGCCGTCGGCCGCTGGGTCGAGAAGGCCTACGACTTCGACCGCCGCCGCGGTATCGAGAAGGACGGCGGATTCTCCCGCGACGCCTGGAACGAGCTGTCCGAACTGGGCCTGGGCGGCCTGTACATCCCCGAGGATGATGGCGGCCTGGGCATGGGCCCGGTCGAGGCCATGGTCGTGATGGAAGAACTGGGTCGCGGCATCGTGCTGGAGCCGCTGGCGCAGTCCTTCATCAGCGGCTCGGTGCTGGCCCGCCATGCCAACGAAGCGGTGCGTGGCGAATGGCTGCCGGGCATCGGCAGCGGCGAGAAGCTGGTCGTTCTGGCCTACCAGGAGCGTGGCGCGCGCTATCGCCTGGACCGCTGCGAGACCCAGGCCACGAAGTCTGGCGACGGCTACACCGTCAGCGGCACCAAGAGCCTGGTGCCGGCCGGCGACCAAGCCGCCGCCTACCTGGTGCCGGCGCAACTGGAAGGACGCATCGCCCTCTTCCTGGTGCCGCGTGCCGAGGGCAGTGTCCAGGCCTCCGGCTACGCCACGCAGGACGGCAGCCGCGCAGCGGAAGTCGTCTTCACCCAGGCCCCCGCGCAGCTCCTGGCGGCCGATGGCCTGCCGGTGCTCGAAGAGGCCGTGGACATCGGCATCGCCGCCACCTGCGCCGAAGGCGTGGGCGTGATGGACAAGACGCTGGCGCTGACGGTGGAGTACCTCAACACCCGCAAGCAGTTCGGCGTGACCATCGGCAGCTTCCAGGCCCTGCGCCACCGCGTGGCCGACATGAAGATGCAGCTGGAGCTGGCCCGCTCGATGAGCTACTACGCCACGCTCAAGCTGGGTGCACCCGCCGCCGAACGCCGCCAGGCCCTGGCCCGCGCCAAGTACCAGCTCGGCGTGTCGATGCGCTTCGTCGGCCAGGCGTCGGTGCAGCTGCACGGCGGCATCGGCGTGACGGACGAGTACATGGGCAGCCACTACTTCCGCAAGCTGACGCAGATGGAGATGGTGTTCGGCGACACGCTGCACCACCTGGGCGAGGTGTCGGCACGCATGGAAGACAGCGCGGGGGTCTTCGCCTGAGCGTGGGCGTGTCCACGTCATGACACCGCAGGCCTGCCGGCATACGCTGGCGGGCCTTTGTTCTTTCTGGGGGAGTGGCCGTGCGCCTCGCCGCCCTTCTTCCTTCTTGCCAGGAGCTTCGGGATGATCCGACGCCGCACCTTGTTGATCACCGCCCCCGCCAGCCTCGCACTGGCCGCCTGCGCCACGCCGGGCGCCGGCCCCCGCCGCGACACGCCCGTCGTCTTCATGCATGGCAACGGCGACTCCGCCGCGCTGTGGCAGACCACGCTGTGGCGCTTCGAATCCAATGGCTGGGCCCGTGAGCGGCTGTTCGCCCTCGACCAGCCCATGCCGCTGTCCCGCGACGACGATGCCGTGGCCCAGCCGGGCCGAAGTTCCACGGCCGAGTCGATGGCCTTCCTGAGTGCGGAGGTCGACCGCGTGCTGCGCCAGACAGGCGCACCCAAGGTCGTCCTGGTCGGCAATTCGCGCGGCGGCAACACGATCCGCAACTACGTGCAGAACGGCGGCGGTGCGGCCAGGGTCAGCCATGTCGCGCTGGGCGGCAACCCGGCGCATGGCATCTGGGCCATTCCCGGCTGGCGCGAGGGCAGCGAGTTCTCGGGCCTGTCGCCCTTCCTGCGCCAGTTGAACGCGCCCAAGGGGCCCAACGGCGACGAGGTGACACCCGGCCCGCGCTGGCTGACGCTGCGCTCCGACGGCAACGACAAGTACGCCCAGCCGGACGGGCTGTGGATCGGCGCGCCGGGCAAGCCCACGAACATCACGGCCGACGGGCCGGCGCTGCGCGGCGCCACCAACATCGTGTTGCCGGGCGCGGACCACCGAGAGGTGTCGTTCTCGCCCGCGGCTTTCGACGCCACCTGGCGCTTCCTGACCGGCGACGCGCCGGGCGCCACGACCATCGCCGCCGAGCCCCGGATCGTGCTCGACGGGCGCATCACCGGGCTGGGCCTGAATCCGGTCGACCCAGCCAGCGGTGCATTCGTCAACAACCTCCCGCTGGTCGGCGCGCAGCTGAACGTCTACGAAACCGATCCCGCCACCGGCGAACGCCGCGGCGCGCCGGCCTGGCGCAAGACGGTGGGCGCCGAGGGCCGCTGGGGCCCGTTCGCGGCGCGCGCAGGCGCCAGCTACGAATTCGAGATCGTCGCGCCCGGCTACGCCACCACGCACATCTACCGCAGCCCCTTCCCGCGCTCCAGCGACGTGATCCACCTTCGGCCCGAGCGGCTGGCGGCGGCGGACCGGCAGGCGGGCGCGGTGGTCGTCTTCACCCGGCCGCGCGGCTACTTCGACGCCCAGCGCGACCGCATGCGCTTCGATGGTCAGACGCAACTGGCCGGCGTGCCGCCGCGCGGCGCGGGCGTGGCCAGCTCGCGGCTGCGGCTCACGGCCGGACCGGCACGCACCGTGGAAGGCGAATTCAATGGCGAACGCATCGCCGGGCGAAGCTGGGCCGTGGCCGAGGGCCACCTGAGCGTGCTGGAACTGACCTACTGAACGGCGCCATGACGGCTCGGCGAAGCGCTCGCGCCGGGCTCGAGACTGCATCGACCCGCGACCACCAGTGAAGCAAGGAGACGCGATGACCACCGACGAACCCATCCTGCTGGAATCGCGCGACGCCCGCGGCGTGGTCACGCTCACGCTGAACCGGCCGGCCGCCTTCAACGCGCTGTCCGAGGCGCTCATCGACGCCCTGCGCGCCGCCTGCGACCGGCTGGCGCAGGACGCCGAGCTGCGCGCGGTCGTCATTGCCGCCAACGGGCGCGCCTTCTGCGCCGGCCATGACCTGCGCGAGATGCAGGCATCGCCCTCGCAGTCGTACTACCAGGCGCTGTTCGACCGCTGCGGCGCCATGATGCTGGCGCTGCATCGGCTGCCGGTGCCGGTCATCGCCCGCGTCCATGGCCTGGCGACCGCCGCCGGCTGCCAGCTCGTGGCGCTCTGCGACTTGGCCGTAGCGGCCGACAGCGCCAGCTTCGCCACCAGCGGCATCAACGTCGGCCTGTTCTGCGCCACGCCCAGCGTGCCGCTGTCGCGCAACCTGCCGCGCAAGAAGGCCTTCGAGCTGCTGGTGACGGGCGACTTCATCAACGCCCAGACAGCCATGGCCCAGGGCTTGGTCAACCGCGTGGTGCCCGCCGACACCCTGGACGCCGAGGTGGAAACGCTGGTGGCGAGCATCGTCGCCAAGCCGCGCATCGCACTGGAGATGGGCAAGGCCCTCTTCTACCGCCAGTTGGAGACCGGACTCGAAGCCGCGCTGCACGACGCCGCGCGCACCATGGCCTGCAACATGGCCGATGCGACGGCGCAGGAGGGCGTGCAGGCCTTCATCGAAAAACGGGCGCCGTCCTGGCGACCGTGAGGCTTCTGTCCAGCCGCGCCGCTAGCCGTGCAGGCGAGAGCTCGACGGCAGGTGCGCCGACAGGAACTCCATCTGGTCCGCCAGGATGCGGCGGTTGCGCAGAATGAAGTCCTCCCACAGGCTGGGCACGTAGGGCGTGTACAGCAGCGGCATATGCGCCTGTTCCGGCGTGCGGTTGCCCTTGCGGTGGTTGCAGGCCCGGCAGGCCGTCACCACGTTCATCCAGTGGTCCACGCCGTTCTGCGCGAAGGGCACGATGTGCTCGCGCGTCAGGTCGTCCTCGTGGAAATGGTCGCCGCAATAGGCGCAGACATTGCGGTCCCGGGCGAAGAGCTTGCTGTTGGTGAGGCCGGGCCGCAGGCTGAAGGGGCTGATGCGCGGCACGCCGCGTGTGCCGATGATGCTGCTGACGGCGATCTGCGACTGCTCGCCCGTCATCGCGTTGTGGCCGCCGCGGAACAGGGCCACCTGTTCGCCGGCCTCCCAGCGCACCTCGCCGGCCGCGTAATGGATCACCGCCTGCTCGAGCGAGATCCACGACTGGGGCAGCCCTTGGGCCGACAGCTTCAATACCTTCACCACAAACGCCTCCTCGTCGAACGAAGAAAACACAGGGAACGTACGCCACGCAGAACCGTCCGCACCGCCGGCCAAGACCGCCAGGGCGGCCCGGCAGTGCCGGAAAGCGACACAATATAACCGGCATTCATGACAGCCCGTCCACGCCGGAGGATTCCCGAGCGCACGCGGCCAGCTATCAAAAAGATAACAGGACCATGCAGATCTTCCGCGGCTTCCGCCATCCGGGCGTTGCGCCTGCCAGCGCCGTCACCATCGGAAATTTCGATGGCGTGCACCGCGGCCACCAAGCCATGCTGGGCCTGCTGCAGACCGAAGCCCGCCACCGGGGCTTGCCCAGCTGCGTGCTGACCTTCGAGCCCCATCCTCGCGACTACTTCGCCGGCGTCGCCAGGCGGCCCGAACTGGCGCCGGCGCGCATCGCCACGCTGCGCGACAAGCTCGGCGAGCTGCAGGCTTGCGGCGTGGCCCAGACCGTGGTGCTGCCCTTCGATGCGCAGTTGGCCAGCCAGTCGCCCGAGCAGTTCATCGACGAGGTGCTGGTGCGCGGCCTGGGCGCGCGCTACGTGCTGGTGGGCGATGACTTCCGCTTCGGCGCCAAGCGCGCGGGCGACTTCGCCATGCTGCACGCGGCGGGCGCTGCGCGCGGCTTCGACGTCGCACGGATGAACAGCTACGAGGTCTCTTACCCCGCCGCACCGGGCAGTGGCGAGGGACCGCGGGCGCTGCGCGTGTCCAGCTCGGCCGTGCGCGGGGCGCTGGCGGCCGGCCGCATGGACGACGCCGCCGCGCTGCTCGGCCGGCCGTACGCCATCTCCGGCCATGTGGTGCACGGCCGCAAGCTGGGCAGGGCGCTGGGCGCCAGCGCACCCGGCGGCACGGACGGTTTCCGCACGCTCAACCTGCGCTTCAAGCACTGGAAGCCGGCTGCGAGCGGCATCTTCGCGGTGCGGGTTCACGGGCTGGGCGAGCGCCCCTTGCCGGGCGTGGCCAACCTGGGCGTGCGTCCCTCGCTGGACCCGAACGACGTCAACGGCGGCCGCGTGCTGCTGGAGACGCATTGCCTCGAATGGCCGGCCAGCCTGGGCCCGGAGGGGGCCTACGGTAAAATCGTGCGCGTGGAACTGTTGCACAAACTGCACGACGAGCTGCGCTACACCAGCCTGGAAGCCCTGACCGCGGGCATCGCCCAGGACCTGGCCGACGCACGCGCGTATTTCGCCGCCGGCAGTGCCGGCGCGGCGGGCAGCACCCACGCGGAAACGCGGCGCCAGACCACGCGCGACCGAATTTAACCGGCACGCCTGCCGTGCCGGCGCCCCACCGACAAGCTCGGGGCGAGCGGCCTGACCTCCTCCCCTCCCGCGCGGGCCTTCGCCGCCAGCGGGCCGAGCCTGTCGAAGCCTTCCCCCTCCGCCCCATGTCCGACGCTGCCGATTCCTCCGCGACCCCCGACTACCGCGCCACCCTGAACCTGCCCGACACGCCCTTCCCCATGCGCGGCGACCTGCCCAAGCGCGAGCCGGGCTGGGTCAAGGCCTGGAACGACGAGGGCCTGTACAAGCGCCTGCGCGTGGCCCGCGCCGGACGGCCCAAGTTCATCCTGCACGACGGCCCGCCCTATGCCAACGGCCAGATCCACATGGGCCATGCGGTGAACAAGATCCTCAAGGACATGATCACCAAGGCGCGCCAGCTGGAAGGCTACGACGCGCTCTACGTGCCCGGCTGGGACTGTCACGGCCTGCCGATCGAGAACGCCATCGAGAAGAAGCACGGCCGCAACCTGAGCCGCGACGAGATGCAGGCCAAGAGCCGCGCCTACGCCACCGAGCAGATCGCGCAGCAGATGAGCGACTTCCAGCGCCTGGGCGTGCTGGGCGAATGGGACCATCCGTACAAGACGATGGACTTCGCCAACGAGGCGGGCGAGATCCGCGCCTTCAAGAAGGTCATCGAGCGCGGCTTCGTCTACCGCGGCCTCAAGCCCGTCTACTGGTGCTTCGACTGCGGCTCGTCGCTGGCCGAGTTCGAGATCGAGTACGCCGACAAGAAGAGCCAGACGCTGGACGTCGCCTTCAAGGCGCACGACCGCGCCAAGCTGGCCGCTGCCTTCGGCCTGCCGGCCATCGACAAGGACGCCTTCGCCGTCATCTGGACCACCACGGCCTGGACCATCCCGGCCAACCAGGCGCTCAACCTCAACCCCGAGCTGACCTACGCGCTGGTCGACACCGACCGCGGCCTGCTGATCGTGGCGGACACGCTGGTCGAGAGCTGCCTGAACCGCTACGCGCTGGATGGCAAGGTCGTCGCCATCGCCCCCGGTCGTGCGCTGGGCGGGCTCGAGTTCGAGCATCCGCTGTACGACGTGCACGAGGGCTACCGCCGCCTGTCGCCGGTGTACCTGGCCGACTACGCCACCGCCACCGACGGCACCGGCCTGGTCCATTCCTCGCCCGCCTACGGCCTGGACGACTTCCAGTCCTGCATCGCGCACGGCATGGCCTACGACGACATCCTCAACCCGGTGCAGGGCAACGGCGTGTACGAGCCGGACTTCCCCCTCTTCGGCGGCCAGCACATCTGGAAGGCGGTGCCGCACATCATCGAGGCGCTGCGCGAAGCCGGCCGGCTGATGGCCACCGAGACCATCACCCACAGCTACCCGCACTGCTGGCGCCACAAGACGCCGGTGATCTACCGCGCGGCGGCCCAGTGGTTCATCCGCATGGACGAGGGCGAAGGCGTGTTCACCCTGCCCGGCGCCAAGCCGGCCAAGACGCTGCGGCAGATCGCGCTGGAAGCCATCGAAGACACCAGCTTCTACCCCGAGAACGGCAAGGCCCGGCTGCACGACATGATTGCGCACCGGCCCGACTGGTGCATCTCGCGCCAGCGCAGCTGGGGCGTGCCGATCCCCTTCTTCCTGCACAAGCTCACGGGCGAGCTGCATCCGCGCACGATGGAGATCCTGGACCAGGCGGCCGCCATCGTCGAGCAGGGTGGCATCGAGGCCTGGAGCCGGGTGACGACCGAAGAGATCCTGGGCGCCGAGGACGCGCCGCACTACACCAAGAGCAGCGACATCCTGGAGGTGTGGTTCGACTCCGGCTCCACCTTCTTCCACGTGCTGCGCGGCACGCACCCCACGGTGCACCACGACCAGGGCCCCGAGGCCGACCTGTACCTCGAAGGCCATGACCAGCACCGCGGCTGGTTCCACAGCTCGCTGCTGCTGGCCTGCGCGCTGGAAGGCCGCGCGCCCTATCGCGGCCTGCTGACCCACGGCTTCACCGTGGACAGCCAGGGCCGCAAGATGAGCAAGTCGCTGGGCAACGGCATCGACCCGCAGGAGATCACCAAGAAGCTGGGCGCCGAGATCATCCGCCTGTGGGTGGCCGCCTCCGACTATTCGGGCGACATCGCCGGCGACGACAAGATCCTGGCGCGCGTGGTCGATGCCTACCGCCGCATCCGCAACACGCTGCGCTTCCTGCTGGCCAACACCAGCGACTTCGATCCGGCCAAGGACGCGGTGCCGCTGGCCGAGCTGTTCGAGATCGACCGCTGGGCGCTGTCGCGCGCGGCGCAGTTCCAGGCCGAGGTGCTGGGCCACTACAAGGTCTACGAGTTCCACCCGGTGGTGGCCAAGCTGCAGGTCTTCTGCTCGGAAGACCTGGGCGCCTTCTACCTGGACGTGCTGAAGGACCGGCTCTACACCACGCAGCCCGGCTCGCGCGCACGGCGCAGCGCGCAGACGGCGCTGTGGCACATCACCCAGGCCATGCTGCGCTGGATGGCGCCCTTCCTCAGCTTCACGGCCGAAGAGGCGTGGAAGTTCGCGGGCCAGTCGGAATCCATCTTCATGGAGACCTTCTGCGACCTGGGCACGCCCGACGAGGGGCTGCTGGCCAAGTGGGGCCGCATCCAGGCGATCCGCGACGCGGTCAACAAGGAGATCGAGGCCGTGCGCACCGCCGGCGGCGTGGGCTCTTCGCTGCAGGCCAATGTGCGGCTCACGGCCGCGCCGGAGGACCATGCACTGCTGGCCGCCCTGGGCGATGACCTCAAGTTCGTCTTCATCACCTCGGTGGTGGATCTGCAGGCCGGCGACGCGCTCGCCATCGCCGTGACGCCCAGCACCGCCATCAAGTGCGAACGCTGCTGGCACTGGCGCGACGACGTGGGCCACGACAGCGCGCATCCCACGCTGTGCGGGCGCTGCACCAGCAACCTGTACGGCGCCGGCGAAGCGCGGAGCGTCGCATGATGACGAAGGCGCACAGCGGATTCGAGTCCACCCGGCCGGGCCTGGGCATCTGGGGCTGGCTGGCGCTGGCGGTGCTGATCTTCATCGCCGACCAGTACACCAAGACGCTGATCCTGGGCCACTACCAGCTCGGTGACGCGACGCGCATCACCGAGTTCTTCAACATCGTGCGGGCGCACAACACGGGCGCGGCCTTCTCCTTCCTGGCCGGGGCCTCGGGCTGGCAGCGCTGGTTCTTCACCGGCATCGGCGTGGCGGCCGCCGTGTTCATCGTCTGGATGCTGCGCTCGCATGCGGGGCAGAAGCTGTTCTGCTTTGCCATGGCCTGCATCCTGGGCGGCGCCATCGGCAACGTGGTGGACCGCCTGATGCACGGCTACGTGGTGGACTTCCTGGACTTCCACTGGGCCGGCTCGCACTTCCCGGCCTTCAACCTGGCCGACAGTGCCATCACGCTGGGCGCCATCTGCCTGGTGCTGGACGAGGTCCGGCGCATGCGGCGCAAGCGCTGAGGCGGGCGCGCTGCGCGCCCGTCGCTCCTGCGTGATCCCGGCGCCCCCGCAGGCGCACGACGGCGCGAGGCTTCGGTCTCGCGCTTTTTTTGCGCTCGCGCCGCCCCAAACCCGTTCGACCTGAGCCTGTCGAAGGCCCGCCCCGGGGGCAATGTGGATCAGCCAACCCGTTCGCCCTGAGCGCGTCGAAGGACCCGTGCCCCGGCTTCGACAAGCTCAGCCCGAACAGATGTTCATCAACTGACCGGCATCACGCCCCGCGGGTAATCCCGGTACCGGATTCCGTCATGACGGTGTCACATGCACCCTTCAAATGAAAACGTTTACATGATGTTTTCCATCGAAGGTTTCCGCGCATGAGCATCCAGGCCGTTGCCGACAAGGCCGGCGTTTCCATCGCCACCGTCTCGCGCGTGTTCAACGCGCCCGACAAGGTGCTGCCCGCCACGCGCGCGCTGGTGGAATCGGTCGCGCGCGAGCTGGGCTACCTGCCCAGCGCCAGCGCGCGCACCCTGCGTACCCAGCGCAGCCGGGTGCTGGGCGTGGTGCTGCCCACGCTGCTCAACCCCACCTTCGCCGAATGCCTGCAAGGCCTGGCCCAGGCCGCGGCCGAGGCCGGCCATGCCATCGTGCCGCTGACCACCGGCTACGACCTGGACGCCGAGCAACGCGCGGTCGACCAGCTGCTCGCCCGCGAAGTCGAAGGCATGGTGCTGGTCATCTCCAACCCGCAGACCTCCGCCGCACTGGCCCGGTTGCAGGCCCGCCAGCGGCCCTATGTGCTGGCCTACAACCGGCATCCGGCCCACTGCTGCGTGGCGGTCGACAACGAGGCCGCCTCGGCCGAGGCCGTGGCGCACCTGGCCAGACTGGGCCACCGGCGCATCGCCATGGTGAGCGGCACGCTCGCGCAGTCCGACCGCTCGCAGCAGCGCCATCGCGGCTTCCTGGCCGGCATGGCGGCCGCCGGCCTCGATGCGCCGCCGCTGATCGAAGTGCCCTTCGTCGAAGCCGCGGCCGACACACTGCGCGCGCGCCTGGCCGCCGACGACCGGCCCACCGCCCTGTTCTGCTCCAACGACCTGCTGGCCATCCGCGCCGTCCGCGCCGCGCACCTGGCCGGCCTGCGCGTACCGCAGGACCTGTCGGTGATGGGCTTCGACGGCATCGCGCTGGGCGACGAACTCACGCCGCGCCTCGGCACCATCGAACAGCCCGCCGCCGACATCGGCCGCCGGGCCGCGCAGCTGCTGATGGCGGCACTGGACGAGCAGCGCACGCCGCTGCCCGCCGACAGCCTGCTGCTGCCGCACCGCCTGCGCACCGGTGAATCGTGCGCACCGCCGCCGCATGCGGCGGCCAGCAACCGTCCCTCCCCCACAACCCCCAAGAGCCGGCGCCGCCCCGCGCGCTGAACCGGCCTGCCTCCGTCCGTCCCTCCCCCATCCAAAGGAACGCTTCCATGACCTCCAATCTCCTCGCCGCCACCCGCCTCGCGGTCGCCGCTGCCGGCTTCGCCGCCACGGCCGCCTTCGCGCAGACGGCCATCTGCTACAACTGCCCGCCCGAATGGGCCGACTGGGGCAGCCAGATCAAGACCATCAAGGCCAAGACTGGCGTCACCGTGCCGCCCGACAACAAGAACTCCGGCCAGGCCCTCGCGCAGCTGGTCGCCGAGAAGGGCAGCCCGGTGGCCGACATGACCTACCTGGGCGTGACCTTCGCCATCCAGGCACAGAAGGACGGCGTGGTGCAGCCCTACCAGCCCGCCAACTGGAAGGACATCCCCGACGGCCTGAAGGACCCGCAGGGCCACTGGTTCACCATCCATTCGGGCACCCTGGGCTTCATGGTCAACGTGGATGCGCTCAAGGGCAAGCCGATCCCGAAGTCCTGGGCCGACCTGCTCAAGCCCGAATACAAGGGTCTGGTGGGCTACCTGGACCCGGCCTCGGCCTTCGTTGGCTACGTGGGCGCAGTGGCCGT
Organism: Pseudacidovorax sp. NFM-22; assembly: GCF_021401245.1. Taxonomy (GTDB): domain Bacteria; phylum Pseudomonadota; class Gammaproteobacteria; order Burkholderiales; family Burkholderiaceae_C; genus Xenophilus. The sequence continues at coordinate 460,669 of NZ_JACBFY010000004.1, read as the reverse complement.
GAACCAGGCGCGCGGCGGCAGCATGGACGACTTCAAGCCCGCCATCGACTACTTCAAGGCCCTGCAGAAGAACGAGCCCATCGTGCCCAAGCAGACCGCCTATGCCCGCGTGCTCTCGGGCGAGATCGGCATCCTGCTGGACTACGACTTCAACGCCTACCGCGCCAAGTACAAGGACGGCGCCAACGTGGCCTTCGTGATCCCCAGCGAAGGCACGGTGGTGGTGCCCTACGTGATGAGCCTGGTGGCCAAGGCGCCGCATGCGGCCGACGCCAAGAAGGCGCTGGACTTCGTGCTCTCCGACGAAGGCCAGGCCGTCTGGGCCAAGGCCTACCTGCGGCCGGTGCGCGCCAGCGCCATGCCCAAGGACGTGGAAGCGCAGTTCCTGCCCGCCAGCGAGTACGCCCGCGCCAAGCCGGTGGACTACGCGAAGATGGCCGGCGTGCAGAAGGCCTTCTCCGAGCGCTACCTGAAGGAAGCGCGCTGAGGCGATGCAGCGACCGCAGCTGATCCTGCTGGCCTGCGCCCTGCCGGCCGGCATCTTCTTCCTGGCCTTCTGGCTGCTGCCCGCGCTGCAGCTGCTGGCCCTGCCGGCGCGCGAAGGGGCTTCGGCCTACTTCGCGGTGCTGACGCAGCCGCGCTATCTCACGAGCATGCTGCAGACGCTGGCGCTGTCGGTGGTGGTCACGCTGGCCACGCTGGTGCTGGGCGCGGCCGTGGGCCTGTACCTGGCGCGCCAGCGCTTCGCCGGCCGCCGGCTGCTGCTGGCGGTGCTGACGCTGCCGCTGTCCTTCCCGGGCGTGATCGTGGGCTTCTTCGTGATCCTGCTCGGCGGCCGGCAAGGGCTGGTGGCCGACATCTCGTCCAGCCTGGGCGGCGAGCGGATCACCTTCGCCTACGGGCTGCTGGGGCTGTTCCTGGCCTACCTGTACTTCTCGCTGCCACGGGCCATCGCGGCCTACACGGCAGCGGCCGAATCCATGGACCCGGCGCTGGAAGAGGCGGCCCGCTCGCTCGGCGCCTCGCGCCTCGCCATCGCCCGCGACGTGTGGGTGCCCGAGCTGGCGCCCACCACGCTGGCCTGCGGCGCCATCGTCTTCGCCACCGCCATGGGCGCCTTCGGCACGGCCTTCACGCTGGCGAGCAAGTTCGAGGTGATCCCGATCACCATCTACGACGAGTTCACCAACTACGCCAACTTCGCGCTCGCGGCCTCGCTGTCGATCGCGCTGGGGCTGGTGACCTGGGCCGTGCTCTTCATCGCGCGGCGCTTCAGTGGGGAGGCCGGCGCATGACGACGGCACGCAGTGGAACTTCGCGCTCGCCCGTGCTGGCGACGCTCACCGGCCTGGTGGCCTTCTTCACGCTGGCGCCCATGCTGCTGTCGGTGCTGGCCGGTCTGGTGACCAACTACGGCCGCGGCTGGCGCAGCGGCTTCACCCTGCGCTGGCTGGTGGAGGTGTGGGACAGCTACGGCAGCACCGTCACCGGCTCGCTGCTGCTGGCCGCGACCTGCGTGCTGTGCACCGTGCTGCTGGGCGTGCCCTGCGCCTGGGCGCTGGCACGCAGCCGCACACGCGCGGCACGCCTGTTCGAGGAGCTGCTGACGCTGCCCGTGGCCGTGCCGGGTCTGGCCACGGCGCTGGCGCTGATCCTGGCCTACGGTCAGGTGCAGGGTTTCCGCCAGAGCTATGCCTTCATCCTGGTGGGCCATGTCGTCTTCACCCTGCCCTTCATGGTGCGCACCGTGGCCTCGGCCTTCCAGCGGCGTGAGCTGGTGGCGCTGGACGAGGCCGCACGCACGTTGGGCGCGAGCTTCATGCAGCGCTTCCTGGGCGTGCTGGTGCCGGCCGTGTTCCCGGCCATCGTGGCGGGCTGCCTGATGGTGTTCACGCTGTCGGTGGGCGAGTTCAACCTCACCTGGATGCTGCACACGCCCCTGACCCGCACGCTGCCCGTGGGCTTGGCCGACAGCTATGCCTCGGCCCGCATCGAGATCGGGTCGGCCTACACCCTCGTCTTCTTCCTCGTCATCCTGCCCGTGCTCTGGGGCCTGCAGGCCGCCGCGGACTTCATTCGCAAACACCATGGAACTTGAACGAACGGCCATCGACATCGAGCGCTGCGCCAAGACTTACGCCGACGGCACGCGCGGCCTGCAGCCCACCGACCTGCATGTGGAACCCGGCGAGGTGCTGGCCCTGCTCGGCCCCTCGGGCTGCGGCAAGACCACGCTGCTGCGGCTGATCGCCGGGCTGGAGGGCATGGACGCGGGTGGCCGCATCCTCTTCGGCGGTCAGGACGTGAGCGACCGGCCGGTGGAGCGGCGCAACGTGGGCATGGTCTTCCAGAGCTACGCCCTCTTTCCGCAGATGAGCGTGGCGGCCAACATCGGCTACGGCCTGCGCATCCGCGGCACGCCAGCGGCCGAGGTCGAACGCACGGTGGGCGAGCTGGTGGAGCTGACACGGCTGAACGGCCTCGAGCACAAGCGCCCCTCCGAACTCTCCGGCGGCCAGCGCCAGCGCGTGGCCCTGGCCCGCGCGGTGGCGGTGCGCCCGCGCGTGCTGCTGCTCGACGAGCCGCTGGCCGCACTGGACGCCAAGCTCAAGGAGTCGCTGCGCGACGAGCTGGCCGAGCTGCTGCGCCGGCTGCACATCACGGCCGTGCACGTCACGCACGACCAGCAGGAGGCCCTGGCCATCGCCGACCGCCTGGCCGTGATGCGCGGTGGCCGCATCGTGCAGGTGGGCCGCGGCGAGGACCTGTACCGAACGCCGGCCCATCCCTTCGTGGCCGAGTTCCTCGGCCGCGTGAACCGGCTGGACCGCAGCGATGCCGCGCGCCAGCAGGGCGTGGTGATGCTCGGCGGCGTGGCACTGCCCTGCCCCGATGGCCTGGCCGCGCAACCCGCCCTGCTGGTGCGGCCCGAGGACATCGAGCTCGGCCCGCCGCAGGCCGGCTGGGGCCAGGCCCGGGTCGTGCAACGCACCTTCCTGGGCGAGCGCGTGCAGCTGCGGCTGGACGCCGGCGACCAGCCGACACTGCTGGCCGAAGCCGGCCGCGACTGCCCCTGGCAGCAGGACCAGCAGGTGGGCATCCGCACCACCGCCGACCGCCTGATGCCCGCCACGGAGATTGCCTGATGACCCGACCCACTTTCCTCGTGCAGCTCACGGACCTGCACATCCGCGAGCCCGGCCGCCTGGCCTATGGCCGCATCGACACCGCGCCCTACCTGCGCGAGGCCGTGGCCAGCGTATTGCGGCTGCGGCAGGCGCCTGACGCCATCGTCATCACCGGCGACCTGAGCGACTTCGGCCGCGAGGCGGAATACGCGCACCTGGCCGATCTGCTGGCGCCCCTGGGCGCCACGCCCCTCTACCTCCTGCCGGGCAACCATGACGAGCGGGTGCAGCTGCGCCGCAGCTTTCCCACCCACGGCTACCTGGGCGACGGCGAGTTCGTGCAGTTCAACGTGGCCGTGGGGCCGCTGCGGCTGATCGCGCTCGACACCGTCACCCCCGGCGCCTCGCATGGTTCGCTGTGCAGCCGCCGGCTCGACTGGCTGGCCCGCGAGCTGGAGGCCAGCCGCGGCCAGCCGGTGGTGATCGCCATGCACCATCCGCCCTTCCGCACGCTGATCGGCCACATGGACGACATCGGCCTCCTCGAAGGCGCGTCCGAGCTGGAGGCGCTGGTGCGGCAGCACCCCAACGTGGAACGCATCATCTGCGGCCACCTGCACCGCGCCATCGACGTGCGCTTCGGCGGCACCATCGCCAGCACCGCGCCGGCCCCGGCGCACCAGGTCTGCCTGGACCTGGCGCCCGATGCGCCCTCGGCCTGGACGCTGGAGCCACCGGGCTTCCGCGTGCATGCGTGGGACGGCCAGCGGCTGGTGACGCACCTGGCCGCGAGCGGCGTCTTCGAGGGGCCGTATCCCTTCCACGACAACGGCGCGTTGATCGACTGAACGCCCCATCCATGACGGACCGGCCAAGGCCTGCGCTCTGCTGTCGCTGCGCACCCGCATGCAGCGGCGGCGGCGAACTGGTCCTCAGCCTACGGCCAGGCTGGCACGAGGCGTGCAGAATGGTTGCCCCGTTTTCCGCTGCCCCTCTTCACGAAGGAGACGCACCCCGTCCATGAAGCATCTGCTGAACCTGCTTGCCGCCGTCGCCCTGCTCGTGTGGGGCACCCATCTCGTGCGCACCGGGGTGCTGCGCGTGTTCGGGGGCGACCTGCGCAGGTTCCTGCAGCGCAGCCTGGGCAACCGCTTCTCCGCGGCGCTGGCGGGCATCGGCGTGACGGCGCTGGTGCAGTCGAGCACGGCGACCTCGCTGATGACCTCGTCGTTCGTGGGGCAGGGCCTGATCACGCTGCCTTCGGCGCTGGCGGTGATGCGCGGGGCGGACATCGGCACGGCGCTGATGTCGGTGCTGTTCTCCACCGATCTTTCCTGGCTGTCGCCGCTCTTCATCTTCACGGGCGTGGTGCTGTCGATCACCCGCCCGGCCAGCGCGGCGGGCCGCTTCGGCCGCATCCTGATCGGGCTGGGGCTGATGCTGCTGGCACTGCAACTCGTGGTGCAGGCCACCGGCCCGCTGTTCGAGAGCGAGGCCATGCGCGCCGTGATCGCCTCGATCACCAGCGACCTGATGCTGGAGATCACGGTAGGCGCGGCGCTGGCGGTGGTCGCCTACTCCAGCCTGGCGGTGGTGCTGCTGGTGGCCGCCATGGCCACCGGTGCGGTGGTGCCGCTGGACGTGGCGCTGGGGCTGGTGCTGGGCGCCAACCTGGGCAGCGGCCTGCTGGCGGTGCTGACCACGGCCAAGTCGCCGCCAGCGGTGCGGCAGGTGACCGTGGGCAACTTCCTGTTCAAGCTGCTGGGCGTGGTGATCGCGGCGCCCTTCGTCGGGCTGGTGCTCCGGCATGCGCCGACTTCGCTGGTGGATTCGCCGGCGCAGTTGGTCGTCATGTTCCACCTGGCCTTCAACGTGATCGCGAGCGTGGCCTTCATCGGCCTCACGACCGCCGTGGCCAGGCTGTCGATGAAGCTGGTGCCGGTGCCGCGCACGCCCGCCACCGGCACGCGGCCGCGGCACCTGGATCCTTCCGCCCTCTCGACGCCCACCCTGGCCATCTCCAACGCCGCGCGCGAGGCGCTGCACCAGGCGGATGTGGTCGAGAGCATGCTGATCGGCGTGCTCACGGTCATCCGCAGCAACGACCTGCGGCTGGCCGAGGAGCTGCGCAAGATGGACGACCAAGTCGACCGGCTCTACTCGGACATCAAGTACTACCTCACCAAGATCTCGCGCGAGGCGCTGGGCGAGGAGGAAAGCCGGCGCTGGACCGACATCATCAGCTTCACCATCAACATGGAGCAGATCGGCGACATCATCGAGCGGGTGATCTCCGACATCGAGGACAAGAAGATCCGCCCGCACCGCAACTTCTCCGAGGCGGGCATGGCCGAGATCGTGGAGATGCACGAGCGGCTGGTGGCCAACCTGCGGCTGGGCATGAGCGTGTTCCTCAACGGCAATGTGCGCGACGCGCAGAAGCTCCTGGAGGAGAAGGTGCGCTTCCGCGACCTGGAGCGGGCCTATGCCAACACCCACCTCACGCGGCTGATGGACCGCACGGCGCCGAGCATGGAGACGAGCTCACTGCACATCGACCTGATCAGCGACCTGAAGCGCATCAACTCGCACATCTGCTCGATCGCGTACCCGATCCTGGACTCGGCGGGGGCGCTGGCGCCCAGCCGGTTGCGGTCGTCGCTCGTCGGGGCGGACGACCCGCACTGAGGGTTGCGGGCCCGATGAGTTGGGGCCGTGATCCTTGCCGTCACGGATGACACCGGCCTTTCGCAGGACGGGGGCGCAGTGTCTCGTCGCATGCTTGTGCGATTGGTCTTGTCGTTGCAGGCGTGGGCGTTGACGTAGGCGTGGACGCGGGTGCGTTCGCGGAGGCGGGTGCGCCGGTCCGGGCGGCGGCGGGCACCGCGGCGTGCTTCAGTGAGGCGGTCGGCCCTGCGGGCCGACTCCCCTGCGATGCTCGCGCACCCGGCCCGCGGCATAACTCGCTGCGCTGCCTGACGGCAGCTCCGCTCAAACAAACGCCGCGAGTCAGATCACGAAGCAGGCCTGTCCTTCGGCAGGCCTGCGGCCGGGCACGCTGCGCTTCTCGGCGCCTCACAGGCGCACGCCGCGGTGCCCGCCCCCGCCCGGACCGGAATTGACCGCCGGTGCTGTACTCCCGCACTCCCGCACTCCCGCACTGACGCACTGACGCACTGACGCAGTGACGCAGTGACGCAGTGACACGAGAACGCGAAAACGCGAAGAGCGAGGAGCGAGGCGCGAAGAGGCGAAAAGGCGCAGACGCGTCCGTGTCACCGCCCCCAACCGTTCGGGCTGAGCTTGTCGAAGCCCTGCACAGCCCTGAAGAAGCGAGACACGCCTCAAGCATCGTTGCTGCAATGGCATGACTCCGGCCATGACCTCGAACCGCCACCGGAAGCCCACAACCCTCATGCCGGCCGATCGAGCGCCCGGTGTCCGCGCGCGAGGAATGGCCTGGCGTGGGCGATTTGCGAGGCGGCGAGAAGCGCAGCGGACCCGGCCGCAGGCCTGCCGAAGGACAGGCCTGCTTCGTGATCTGACTCGCGGCAGTTGTTTGAGCGCAGCGCGAAGCGCGTAGCGAGTTCTGCCGCGGGCCGGGTTCGCGAGCATCGCAGCGGAGTCGGCACGCAGTGCCGACCGCCTCGCCATGAGCCCGCGCCAGGCCATTCCTCGCGCGCCGCCCCACCCTCAAACCGCCCCTCCTCGAACCGCCCAGACCAAACCAGGCCGCCGCACTAAGAAGCGTGCACCCAGCCACACCCAATGCGCACCGATCCGACCGCCCCACCCCCCGCACGCCTGATCCGCCAACCCCAGCCACGCGTACACGATTCGCCACCCCCTTGCAGGCAGCCCCATAGACCACCCGCCCCGCTCAGGATATTGAGCTGACCCGAGACTGACTCCTCGCCACCCGCACGATGATCAGCGCCCTCTGAAAACCACGCCTGGGAGAAGGCTCCGCCATGAACGACATGACCCAAAAGCACCAGGACGCCACCGGCCTGCTGGACAAGCTCCAGTGGCGCTACGCCACCAAGAAGATGGACCCGGCCCAGTCCGTGCCCGCCGACAAGGTCGAACGCATCCTCGAAGCGATCCGCCTCGCGCCCACCTCCAGCGGCCTGCAGCCCTTCGAAGTGATCGTGGTGACCAACCCCGAAGTGCGCCAGCGCATCCAGGCCATCGCCTGGAACCAGGCACAGGTCACCGAAGGTTCGCACCTGCTGGTCTTCGCCGCCTGGGACCACTACACGGCCGAGCGCATCAACCACATGTTCGACCTGGTGAACGAAGAGCGCGGCTTCCGCAATGAAGGCTGGGAGGCTTATCGCCAGAAGCTGCTGGCCGCCTACCCGGGCCGGCCCGCCGAACAGAATTTCGAGCACGCCGCCCGCCAGGCCTACATCGGTCTGGGCGCGGCCGTCATCGCCGCCGCCTTCGAGCAGGTCGACAGCACGCCGATGGAAGGCTTCGACCCCGCCGCGCTGGACGAGATCCTGCAACTGCGCGCGCGTGGCCTGCGCAGCGTCGCCATCCTGCCGCTGGGCTACCGCCAGGCCGACGGCGACTGGCTGGTGAACCTGAAGAAGGTGCGCCGCCCGCGCGAGCAGTTCATCACCGAAGTGCGCTGATCGCGCACAAGCCCCGTGGCGCGCTTCGACGCAGCGCTGCGGGGCCTGTGTTCAGGCCTTGCGCCGGTTCGACGCCGATGACCGACGACGTCGGCTCAACCCGCGAAGCCGCCCTCGGCCAGGAAGGCCTCCTCCTCCGCCGTGCTCTGCCGCAGGAGGATCGCGTTGCGGTGCGGGAAGCGCCCGAAGCGCTGGACGATGTCGCGATGCTCCTCGCCATGGCGCAAGGCTTCCGGCGCAAGGCGACGATAAAGATCGACCGAGCGCTGCTGGTCGGCCAGTTCTTCCGAATGCGCGAAGGGCAGGCAGAAGAAGAGCCGCAACGGCGGCTCCACCCCCATCTCATGTCCTTGATCCAGCGCCCGGCTGGCAACGGCCCGCGCGCGCGGATCGGTCGCATACATGTGGGCCGTGCCACGGAAGGCGTTGCGCGGGAACTGGTCCAGCAGGATCAGCAGCGCCAGCGCGCCCGTGGGCGTCGCAGCCCAGTCATCGAGTGCGCCGCGCGCCGCCGCCAAGTGCAACTGAAGGTAGCGGTCGAACAGCGCTGCATCGAAGGCATCGCTCTTGCGGAACCAGTTCGGCTGCGAGGCACGCCAGAAGTCCACCAAGGCAGCGGCTTCGGGCGGAACGGAGGCGGAGGTCGACTTCATCGGCGGTGGCGGCCATGCAGGCCGCGGCAGAAAGGATGGCCGGCATGATGCCAGCCACGGTCCGCCCGGCTCCGTCGGACCTCGAAAGGGCCCGACTCACAGCGGTCGCTCTACAGGAAACGACCGCTCAGGCAGTCCGCGGCGCCGCAGCCGCCGCGCCATCCGCCAAAGCTGGCTCAGCCCGCCGTGCATAGCGCTGCGCCAGCACCGCGCACACCATCAACTGGATCTGGTGGTACAGCATCACCGGCAGGACGATGGGGCCCACGATTGACGCCGGGAACAGCACGTTGGCCATGGGCACGCCGCTGGCCACGCTCTTCTTGGAGCCGCAGAACACGATGGCGATGCGGTCCTCGATGGAGAAGCCCAGGCGCTTCGCAATGGTGTTGGTCACACCCAGTGCCAGCGCCAGCAGCAGCGCACTCACCACCGCCACGGCGATCAGGGCCGACAGCGGCAACTGATGCCACAGGCCCTTCACCACCGCGGCGCTGAAGGCCGTGTAGACCACCAGCAGGATGGAACCCTGGTCCACCCACTTCAGCATCTTGGCATTGCGCTGCACGAAGCCGCCCACCCAGGGGCGCAGCAGGTGGCCCGCGACGAAGGGCACCATCAGCTGCAGCAGGATGCGGCCGATGGCATCCAGCGAGGCATCGGCATGGTGGCCAGGCACCACCAGCAGGTTGACCAGCACCGGCGTCAGGAGCACGCCCAGCAGCGTCGAGGCCGAGGCACTGCACACGGCCGCCGGCACATTGCCGCGGGCCATCGCGGTGAGTGCGATGGACGACTGCACCGTCGAAGGCAGCACGCACAGGTACAGCACGCCGGTGTAGAGCGTGGGCGTCACCAGCGGCTGCAGCAGCGGCTTGAGCGCCAGCCCCAGGAGCGGAAACAGCACGAAGGTGCTGGCCAGCACCAGCAGGTGCAGGCGCCAGTGGCCCACGCCGGCGAGCACGGCCTCGCGCGAGAGGCGCGCGCCGTGCAGGAAGAACAGCGCCGCGATGGCGGCGGTGGTCAGCGTCTCCATGCCAGCGGCCACGCGCCCCTGCGCGGGGAGCAGGCTGGCCAGGGTCACGGTGCCGATCAGCATGAGCGTGAAGCGGTCGGGCAGGAAGCGGGCGAGCGATTTCATGCCGTGATTGGACGCTTCGGCTTCAGCAAAGGGAAATGGATTTATCTGATGGTTTTATGATCTTGCCGCATGAATGTGTCGCTGCGCCAACTCCGTGTCTTCCTTGCCGTGGCGCAGCTGCGCAACTTCAGCCGCGCCGGGCAGGAGGTGGGGCTGACCCAGCCCGCCGTCAGCCGCGCCATCCATGAGCTGGAGTCGCAGTTGGGCCTGAAGCTGCTGGACCGCACCACCCGCGAGGTCGCCCTGACCGAAGCGGGCCGTGCGCTCGCGCTCAAGCTCGCGCGGGTACTGGACGAGTTGGACCAGTCCCTCGCCGAGGTGCGCGATCTGGGCCGCCTGCGCCGCGGCAAGGTGCGCGTGGCCAGCAGCCCCACGCTGTCGGCTTACCTGATGCCGGCCTGCATCGCCGCCTGCGTGCGCGAGGAGCCCGACATCCAGCTGCTGCTGCTCGACCGCATCCAGCAGGACGTGCTGACCAGCGTGCGGGCTGGCGAAGTGGACTTCGGCGTGGTGATCGAGCCCTCGGCCGACGAGGACCTGCATTCGGAGGCCATCATGCGCGACCCCTTCGTGCTGGTACTGCCGCAGGGGCACCGCCTGGCGCGCAAGCCGGCGGTGCCCTGGGCGGCGCTGGACGGCGAGCCGCTCGTGCTGCTGGACCATGCCTCGGGCAGCCGGCGGCTGATCGACGAGGCGCTGGCGCGGCACGGCGCGCAGTGCCCGGTGGCACAGGAGCTGGGCCACCCGACCACCGTCTTCCAGATGGTGGTGGCGGGCCTGGGCATCAGCGTGATGCCGGCCCTCGGCCTGCCGCCGGGCGGCCTGAACGGCCTGCAGGTGCGACCGCTGACGCCCAAGGTGGAGCGGGCCATCGTGCTGGTGCACCGGCGCAACCGCCAGCCTTCGCCGCTGGCGTTGCGCGTGTGGGAGCTGGTGCGTGCGACGGCCCGCGAGCGCGAAGCGCAAGGCGCCCTTCCGCCGGTATGAGGCCCCCGCAAGGCGAGGCCGCGGCGGTCAGTCCAGCGTGAGCACGGTGCAGCCGGTGGTCTTGCGTGCCTCCAGGTCGCGGTGCGCCTGCTGCACGTCCTCCAGCCGGTAGCGCTGCTCGACGGGGATCTTCACCGCGCCGCTCTGCACCACGGCGAACAGGTCGTCGGCCATGGCCTGGGTGCTCTCGCGCGTGGCGATGTGGGTGAACAGCGTCGGCCGCGTGATGTAGAGCGAGCCCTTGGCGCCCAGCTGGCCGATGTTGACCGGCGGCACCGGGCCCGAGCCATTGCCGAAGCTCGCCAGCAGGCCGAAGGGCCGCAGGCTGTTCAACGAGCCCTCGAAGGTGTCCTTGCCCACCGAGTCGTAGACCACCTTCACGCCCTTGCCGCCAGTGATCTGCTTGACCCGCTCGGCAAAGTCCTCGCGGCTGTAGTTGATGCAGTGGGCCGCGCCGTGGGCCAGGGCCAGTTCGCACTTGGCGTCACTGCCGGCGGTGCCGATCAGCTGCAGGCCCAGCGCCTTGGCCCACTGGCACGCGATCAGGCCGACGCCGCCGGCCGCCGCGTGGAAGAGCACGAAGTCGCCCGGCTGCAGGCCTTCGGCGGGCAGCGTCTTCTTGAGCAGGTACTGCGCCGTCAGGCCCTTGAGCATCATGGCCGCGCCGGTCTCGAAGGAGATGGCGTCGGGCAGCCGGCACACGCAGCGCGCCGGCATCACGCGGCGCTCGCAGTAGGCGCCGGGCGGCTGGCTGGCATAGGCCACACGGTCGCCCACGGCCAGGTGCGTCACGCCCTCGCCCACCGCCTCGACCACGCCGGCCGCCTCCATGCCCAGCTGCAGCGGCATGGGGAAGGGATAGAGACCATTGCGCTGGTAGACGTCGATGAAGTTCAGGCCCACGGCATGGTGGCGCACACGGATCTCGCCGGCGCCGGGTTCCCCGACCTCCACCTCCACCAGCTTCAGTTCCTCGGGACCGCCCTGGCGGTCGATGCGGATGGCTTTGCTCTTCTGGCTCATGGGTTCATCTCCTGGGTTGTCGTGCGGGATCGCAGCCGGTGCGGGGCGGGACCGGCGCCATTGCAAGGCGCCGGGCGCAGCGGGTCAGTAGGTGCCCGGGTAGGCGCCGCCGTCCGCCAGCCAGTTCTGGCCGGTGACATAGGCCGCGTGCATGCTGCACAGGAAGGTGCAGATGGCACCGAACTCCTCGGGCGTGCCGAAGCGGCGGGCCGGGATGGTCTTCTTGCGCGCCTCGTGGATGGCGTCCACGCTCTGGCCGGTCTTCTTGGCGGCAGCGGCGGCCGTGCCCTGCAGCCGGTCGGTGTCGAAGCTGCCCGGCAGCAGGTTGTTGATCGTCACGCCCTTGGCCGCCAGGCCGGTGCGCGCCACGCCGGCCACGAAGCCCGTGAGGCCGCTGCGTGCGCCGTTGGACAGGCCCAGGATGTCGATGGGCGCCTTCACCGAGCTGGAGGTGATGTTGACGATGCGGCCGAAGCCCCGCGCGGCCATGCCGTCCACCGTGGCCTTGATCAGCTCGATGGGCGTGAGCATGTTCGCGTCCACGGCCTTGATCCAGGCCTCGCGGTCCCAGTCGCGGAAGTCGCCGGGCGGCGGGCCGCCGGCATTGGTGACGACGATGTCGTAGTCGGCATGAGCGGCGAAGGCCTGGGCGCGGCCCTCGGCGGTGGTGATGTCGGCCGCCACCCATTTGACGAAGGGGACGTCGCCGCTGGCCGGGCGCTCGGCCTCCAGCTTGGCCGCCGCGGCCTGCAGCGCCTCGGCGCCGCGCGCCACGATCACCACGTTGACGCCCTCGCGCCGCAGCGCCTGCGCGCAGCCGAAGCCTAAACCCTTGCTCGCGCCGCACACCAGCGCCGTCTTGCCTGCAATACCCAGATCCATGTGAAGAAGACTCCTAAATGAATGCCGCGCCGGACCGGCCGGGCGGCGATGGGGCGCAAGGGTAGCGGAGGTGGGCGATCCGTGCTCGGCTGTGGGGAGTGCCTGTGCGGACTGCAGGACCTGCAGGCGTAGCGGCACGCGCCTGCGCCCTGCGCGCGATGACCTGCGTGCTCAGGGGCGAGTGAAGACGAAGATGCCCGCCAGCACCAGCGCCGTGCCCGCCGCGATCCACACGGTGAAGGGCTCCCCCAGCAGCACCACGCCCATCAGCAGCGTGGACATGGGGCCGATCATGCCGGTCTGGGCCGCCACGGCCGGCCCGATGCGCTCGATGGCCATCATCACCGCCAGCACCGGCACGGCCGTGCACAACGTGGCATTGAGCACCGAGAGCCATACGACCTGGGGTGCCACGTCCAGCACCGTGCCGACGGGCCGCAGCACCAGGTACTGGGCGATGCACAGCAGGCAGGCCACGGTGGTCGCCAGCCCCACCAGCCGCAGCGAGCCCAGCCGCTTGACGAACTCGCCGCTCCACACGAGGTAGATGGCATAGCTGATGGCGCTGAGGAAGACGAGGAAGGCGCCCCAGGCCGTCGCACTGCCCTGCCCCAGGCCCAGCTCATGGCCGAAGACCAGCATCACCCCCGCATAGCTGATCGCCGCGCCCAGCAGTTGCTTGCCACGTACCTTGCGGCGGTACACGGCCCAGCCGAACACCATCACCAGCGTGGGGTTGAGGTACAGGATCAGCCGCTCCAGGCTGGCCGTGATGTACGCCAGCCCGGCGAAGTCGAGAAAGCTCGCCAGGTAGTAGCCCGTCAGCCCCAGCCCGAACACGCCCAGCCAGTCGCGCTGCGTGAGCGGCGGCTTGCCCCGCCCGGCCCACCACGCCATGACCGCGAACAGCGGCAGCGCGAAGAGCATGCGCAGCATGATCAGCGTCACGGCGTCCACGCCATGGCGATAGGCCAGCTTGACGATGATGGCCTTGCCGCTGAAGGCGATGGCCCCGAACACCGCCAGCAGCAGGCCGGTGCCCGTGCCGGCGCGGGCCTTGGGGGAAACGGAGGAAGACGCCGCGCCGCTGCTCATCTCACCAACCGGCGGCGAGGCCGTCGCGTCGCGGATCGCTCGCGATCACGTAGCCCTCGGTCTTCGGATCGCCCATGCGCCAGATGAACTGGCCGGCGCCGAAGTCCTGGTACGAGTCGTTGATGACGTCGATCTCGTGGCCCATGCCGCGCAGGCCGTCCACCACGCCCGCGCTCATGGCCGACTCCACGTTGATGTTCAGCCCGGCGTTGAAGCGCCAGCGCGGCGCATCGCAGGCGGCCTGGGGGTTCTGGTGGTGGTCGATCATGCGCACCAGCGTCTGCATGTGGCCCTGCGGCTGCATGTTGCCGCCCATCACGCCGAAGCTCATCACCGGCTGGCCATCCTGCGTGAGGAAGCCCGGGATGATGGTGTGGAAGGGCCGCTTGCCCGGCGCCACCTGGTTGGGGCTGCCGTCCTTCAGGCTGAAGCCGTGGCCGCGGTTCTGCAGGCTGATGCCGAACTCCGGCTCCACGCAGCCGGAGCCGAAGCCCATGTAGTTGCTCTGGATGAAGCTGACCATCATGCCGCTCTCGTCGGCGGCCGTGAGGTAGATGGTGCCGCCCTTGACCGGGTTGCCGGCCTGGAAGTCCTGTGCGCGGTGCATGTCGATCAGTTTGGCACGGCTCGCCAGGTAGGCGTCATCGAGCATTTGCTCGGGGGTCACCGTCATCGACGATGGCTCCGACACGTAGCGGTAGATATCGGCGAAGGCCAGCTTCATGGCCTCGATCTGCAGGTGCTGGGCCTGGGCCGAATCGATCGCCATCGAGCCGATGTCGAAGTTGGACAGGATGCCCAGCGCGATCAGCGCCGCGATGCCCTGGCCGTTGGGTGGGATCTCGTGCAGCGTGTAGCCGCGGTAGTCCTTGCTCACGGGCTTGACCCATTCCGGCTTCCAGTTGGCCAGGTCGGCCGTCGTCAGGCTGCCGCCGTTGGTCGCCGAGAAGCGGGCCAGGGCCTCGGCGATCTCGCCGCGGTAGAAGGCCTCGCCGCGGGTCTGGCCGATGGCGCGCAGCGCGCGGGCCGCGGCCGGAAAGCGGAACAGCTCGCCCACCTCGGGCGCGCGGCCCCAGGGCATGAAGGTCTGCGCGAAGCCCGGCTGGTCGTGCAGGATCGGCGTGGCCGCGGCCCACTTCTGCTGCACCACGGGCGGGATCAGGTAGCCGCGCTCGGCCACCTCGATGGCGGGCACCATCAGGTCGGCGAAGGGCAGCTTGCCGAAGCGCTCCGACAGCGCCGCCCAGGCGCCCACGGCGCCCGGCACCGTCACCGAGTCCATGCCGCGCATGGGCGGCGTGGGGCCATCGGCACCGTGCTTGCGGCGGAAGTAGTCGGGCGTCCAGGCCGCGGGCGCACAGCCCGAGCTGTTGAGGCCATGCAGCTGCTGGCCGTCCCACAGGATGCAGAAGGCATCGCTGCCCAGGCCGTTGCTGACGGGCTCCACCAGCGTCATGACGGCCGCGGTGGCGATGGCCGCGTCCACGGCGTTGCCGCCCTGGTTCAGCATGCGCAGGCCGGCCTGCGCGGCCAGCGGGTGCGAGGTCGACACCACGTTGCGGGCGAAGACGGGGATGCGGGTGGAGGGATAGGGGTTGCCGTAGTCGAAGCGCTTCATGGGTCTCTCCTGCAAAGTCCTGGTTGTCTGGGGGTCGAGGGCGGTCAGTCGTTGGTGATCTTGCGCTCGACGATGATCTTCTTCCACTTGGCGGCGTCCTGCGCCACCATGGCCGCGAACTGGGCCGGCGTGCTGGTGGTGGGCTCGATGCCCAGCTTGTCCAGCTTCTCGCGCACCTCGGGGTCGGTGATGGCCTGCGCCGCCGCGGTGTTGACGCGCGCCACCAGGTCCGCCGGCAGGCCCTTGGGGCCGTAGAGGCCGAACCAGGTCACCGACTCGAAGCCGGGCAGCGTGTCGGCCACCGGCGGCAGGTCCGGCACCAGCGGGCTGCGCTTGAGGGAGGTGACGGCCAGCGCGCGCAGCCGCCCATCGCGCACGAAGGGCAGGCCCGTGGGCAGCGAGTCGAACAGCAGGTCCACCTTGCCGCTCATCAGGTCGGGCATGGCCAGGGCCGTGCCCTTGTAGGGGATGTGGGTGACGAACACGCCCGCCATCGACTTGAACAGCTCCGCCGTCAGTTGCACCACGGTGCCGTTGCCGCTGGAGGCGTAGTTGAACTTGCCGGGGTTCTTGCGGGCCAGCTCGATCCATTCCTTCACGCTGCGCGCGGGCGAACTGTTGGGCACCAGCATGATGCTGGGTGCATTGCCCACGTGGGCGATGGGCGTGAAGTCGCGCACCGTGTCGTAGGGCAGCTTGGGGTTGATGGACGGGCCCACCGAATGCGTGCTGGTGGTGGCCAGCAACAGCGTATAGCCGTCGGCCGGGGCCTTGGCCGCCAGGTCGGAGCCGATGGCGCCGCCCGCGCCGGGCTTGTTGTCCACCACCAGCGCGTTGCCGAGCTTCTCGCCCATCTTCTGCGACAGCGTGCGGGCGAACAGGTCGGTGGCCCCGCCGGCCGGAAAGGGCACGATCAGCCGGATGGGCTTGGACGGATAGCTCTGCGCCAGCGCGGCGCCGGCGGGGAGCAGCGAGGCCGAGGCGGCCTGCAGGAAATGTCTGCGTTGCATCGTCATGGGCGAAGAGGAAAGAGAAAACGTTCGGGGGCCGGTCGGCCGGCAGTCGGGCGGCGCCGATTGGAACGCTTTCCGCACTGATGAGGAAATGGATTTGGTTGATGAATTCATGCGGCCGATCTATGAATCGGGCCACAGGTGCCGCCCCAATGAAAAACGGCACCCGAAGGTGCCGTCGTCCTGTGCAAGGGGCGTGCCGCTGGCGGCCCGCCCGCGCCCCGTCATTCCTCGACGAAGGCTTCCTCGCGCTTGGATTTGACCGAGGGCAGCAGCACGATCACCAGCAGCAGCACCGCCAGCAGCAGCAGGCCCGCCGAGATCGGCCGCGTGACCAGCACGCTCCATTCGCCGCGCGACAGCAGCAGCGCCCGGCGCAGGTTCTCTTCCATCATCGGCCCCAGGATGAAGCCCAGCAGCAGCGGCGCCGGCTCACAGCCCATCTTGATGAAGGCATAGCCGACCACGCCGAAGATGGCCACCATCCACACGTCGAAGGTGTTGTTGTTGGTCGAGTACACGCCGATGGCGCAGAACAGCACGATCGCCGGGAACAGCCACTTGTACGGGATCGACAGCAGCTTGATCCACATGCCGATGAGCGGCAGGTTCAGGATGATCAGCATCAGGTTGCCGATCCACATCGAGGCGATCAGGCCCCAGAACAGCTCGGGGTTGCTGGTCATCACCTGCGGGCCCGGCTGGATGTTGTGGATGGTCATCGCGCCCACCATCAGCGCCATGACGGGGTTGGGCGGGATGCCCAGCGTCAGCAGCGGGATGAAGGAGGTCTGCGCACCGGCGTTGTTGGCCGACTCGGGGCCCGCCACGCCGCGGATGTTGCCCTTGCCGAACGGGACTTCGCCCGGACGCGGCTTGAGCTTCTTCTCCAGCGTGTACGACGCAAAGGAGGACAGCAGCGCGCCGCCGCCCGGCAGGATGCCCAGAGCCGAACCCAGCGCGGTGCCGCGCAGCACGGCCGGCGTCATGCGCTTGAAGTCTTCCTTGGTGGGCCACAGGCCCTGCAGCTTGGCGGTGAAGATCTCGCGGTCTTCCTCCGGCTTGGCCAGGTTGGAGATGATCTCGCCGTAGCCGAACACACCCATGGCGATGGCGATGAAGCCGATGCCGTCGGTCAGTTCCGGAATGTCGAAGCTGTAGCGGGCCACGCCCGAGTTCACGTCCGTGCCCACCAGGCCCAGCAGCAGGCCCAGCACGATCATGCAGATGGCCTTGAGCAGCGAGCCCGAGGCCAGCACCACGGCACCGATCAGGCCCAGCACCATCAGGCTGAAGTATTCGGCCGGGCCGAACTTGAAGGCCAGCTCGGTCAGCGGCGGCGCGAAGGCGGCCAGGATCAGCGTGCCCACGCAGCCGGCGAAGAAGGAGCCCAGGCCGGCCGCCGCGAGCGCGGGCCCGCCTCGTCCCGCCTTGGCCATGGCATGCCCGTCGATCACGGTCACCACTGAAGCCGATTCCCCTGGCAGGTTCACCAGGATGGCGGTGGTCGACCCGCCGTACTGCGAACCGTAGTAGATGCCGGCCAGCATGATCAGCGCGGCCACCGGCGGCAGCGCGTAGGTGGCCGGCAGCAGCATGGCGATGGTGGCGACCGGCCCGATGCCGGGCAGCACGCCGATCAGCGTGCCCAGCAGGCAGCCGACGAAGGCATAGATCAGGTTCTGCAGCGTGAACGCCGCGCCGAAGCCGATCGAAAGGTTGTTAATCAGGTCCATGGATAGCGCCGATCAGCCGGTGATGAACGTGGGCCAGACCTGGAACTGCAGCTTCAGGCCGACGATGAATGCGAGGTAGCTGCCCACCGCGAGGATGGTGCCGAGGATCAGCGCCAGCTTGAGCGAGAACTCGGCGCCTGCCAGCGCCGCGATGACCACCAGCGCGTAGATGCCGATGATCAGCCCCATGGCCGGCAGGCCGATGCTGGGCAGGCCACCCAGCAGCACGCCGAACACCAGGTTGGCCGCGATGATGAACACCAGCGGCTTCCAGGCGATCTTGCCGATGGGCTCGCCGTCCACCGTTTCCACGGTCAGCGAACCGAAGATGACGACGAGGCCGAGGACGGCCAGGACGATGCCCAGCATGAGGGGGAAATACCCCGGACCCATGCGCGCCCCGCTGCCCACGGTGTAGGTCGTGGCGCCCCAGGCGAACCCGGCCCCGACCAGCGTGAACATGAGGCCCGCGAAAAAGTCCTTCTGACTTTTGATCTTCACGAACGGTCTCCACACAAAAAAGAGTGGGCGGATTTTTGGTCAGCCACCAGTCAGCTTTGATGTGGATTCCACCTAACCTGAGTTCAGGGTAAGCCCGGGGTTGCCCCGGCGCCGATCAGCTTCTTTCCTGAAGGGGCGGCGTGGCCACGAGCACTTCGGCCACGGTCGTGAGGCCCTCGGCCACGCGCAGCAGGCCCGCCAGGCGCAGCGGCCGCATGCCGTCGGCCACCGCCTGCCGACGCAGCGCGCCGATGTCGGGCGCCTGGCCCAGCAGGCCGCGGAAGCTTTCGCTCACCGTCATCAGCTCGTAGAGGCCGGTGCGGCCGCGATAGCCGGTCATGCGGCATTCGATGCAGCCCACGGGCTTGTAGGCCCGCACGGTGCCGCCGCTAACGCGCCAGGGCGCAGCGAGCTCGTCGAGCGTCTCGCGCGTGACCGTGTCGTCGGGCTGCTTGCAGTGCGGGCACAGCGTGCGCACGAGGCGCTGGGCCATCACGCCCAGCAGCGTGGCGTTGACCAGGTAGGCCGGCACGCCCAGCTCCATCAGGCGCGAGATGGCGCTGGGCGCGTCGTTGGTGTGCAGCGTGCTGAACACCAGGTGGCCGGTGAGCGCGGCCTGCACCGCCATCTCGGCGGTGTCCAGGTCACGGATCTCGCCCACCATGATGATGTCCGGGTCCTGCCGCATCAGCGCGCGCAGGCCCTCGGTGAAACCGAAGTCCAGCTGGTGCTGCACCTGGGTCTGGTTGAACGAGGGCTCGATCATCTCGATCGGATCCTCGATGGTGCTGACGTTGACCTCCTCGGTGGCCACGCGGCGCAGCGTCGAATACAGCGTGGTGGTCTTGCCCGAGCCGGTGGGGCCGGTGACGAGGATGATGCCGTGCGGATGGCCGACCAGCGACTTCCACCGCGCGGCATCGTGGGCCGAGAAGCCCAGCGCGTCCAGGTCCTTGACCACCGTGTCGGGATCGAAGATGCGCATCACCATCTTCTCGCCGAAGGCGGTGGGCAGCGTCGACAGGCGCATCTCCACCTCCTCGTGCGCCGCGGTACCGGTGCCGGCGGCCTCTGCACCGGGCAGCGCCGGGCGCAGGCGGCGGGTCTTGATGCGGCCATCCAGCGGGCGGCGCTTCTCGACCACGTCCATGCGGCCCAGCAGCTTGATGCGGGCAATCATGGCGCTCATCACCGTCAGCGGCATCTGGTAGGCCGGATGCAGCACGCCATCGATGCGGAAGCGGATCACGCCTTGCTCGCGCCGCGGCTCCAGATGGATGTCCGATGCGCGCTGGTCGAAGGCGTATTGCCAGAGCCAGTCCACCACCTGCACCACGCTCTGGTCGTTGGCATCGAGCTGGCGGTTGCTGCGGCCCAACTCCACCAGCTGCTCGAAGCTGGTGGCCGCCGCCTGCCCGCCGGCCTTCTGCGCGGCCCGCACCGAGCGCGCGAGGGCGAAGAACTCGGCGGTGTAGCGATGGATCTCGACCGGGTTGGCGACCACGCGCCGGACCTGTCGGCGCGACTGGCGCTCGACCTCGGCCACCCAGTCGGCGATGAACGGCTCGGCCGTCGCCACGATGACCTCGGTGGGGCCGACCTGCACCGGCAGCACCTTGTGGCGCTCGGCATAGGCCGCGCTCATCACGTCGGCCACCTTGCCCACGTCCACCTTGAGCGGATCGATGCGCAGGTAGGGCAGGCCCGCGCGGCCGGCCAGCCACTCTGTGAGCCGCTCCAGGTCGAGCGGCCGCCCGTCCGCAGCGCCGGTGATGGCCACGTTGGCCAGTCGCACCAGCGGATGCTGGCTGCTCTCGGCCTGGGCGCAGCGGGCGATGGTGCGGTCGGCCTCTTCGCGGCTGATGACGCCGTCCTGCGCCAGCCACTCCACCAGGGTGCGCAACACCACCGGGCCTTGATGGACGTTCGGCATGCCGGCGTGTGCGGATCGCGTCATGGCTGCAGGGGTTTGAACACGCGCAGCCACTTGGGCGCCGGCAGGCCCCAGCGCGCCGAGACCGCTTCGGCCTGCTGGGCCAGCCGTTCGCGCTTGGGCCGGGAGGGCGTACGCTGGGCCAGCACGATGGTGTTGCCCTCGCGCGTGGGCTTGAAGGCCCACAGGGCATCGGCGCCGAAGGCCTCGGCGATCTTCTCGACGCTGCGGTCGTAGCTGGAGGATCGGCCGAAGAGGTTGACCGTCATGCAGCCGTCCTCGGCCAGCACGCCGCGGCAGTCGGCATAGAACTCGGCGCTGTCGAGCACCGGCGCGGCCGCCTCGTGGTCGTACAGGTCGACCTGCAACGCATGCACGCTGCCCTGCCACTGAGGCTGTCGCACCTCTTCGGCGGCATCGGCGATCACGACCTGGAGCTTGGCGTCGTCCTGCGGCAGCTTGAACCAGCCGCGGCAGGCGGCCACCACCGCCGGGTTCAGCTCGATGGCGGTGGTGCGCATGCGCAGTTGCTTGCGGCAGAACTTGGTGAGCGAGGCCGCGCCCAGCCCCAGTTGCATGGCATGGCGCTTGGCCACCTCGGACGGCTCGACGAAGAGCAGCCAGGCCATCATGCGCTGCACGTACTCCAGCTCGATCTCGAAGGGCGCGTCGATGCGCATGGAGCCCTGCACCCACTCCGTGCCCAGGTGCAGGTAGCGGATGTCGCCCCAGTCCGAGAAGTTGACCTCGGGCAGGTCCTGAGGCTTGCTGCGGCGGGCCTTCATGCGCAGAGCCCGTGTCGTGCGAAGACCTCGCGCCAGGCCTCGGTCTTGCGCGCCAGACTCCAGGCGGCATGGGCCGGGCTGGTGGAAGGCAGGCGATGGACGACCACGCCTGTCATGCCCAGCCGCATGGCCTGGGCATGGCTGGCGGCGCCGTTGTGGGCGACGCCTTCGAGGCGGGGAAGATCGAGCTGGCGCAGGTCGTTCGGCTCGGCGTCGCGGATGGCGGAATCCAGGCTGCCTGTGCGCCGGCAGCGTGCGTACACGTCCCACAGCCCCAGGCCTCGATCGAGGATCCACCGGCAGCGCCCGGCATAGTCGTGAGAAGGCGGAAGCGGCTGCTCGGGCCAGAGGGCTTGCAAGAGTGTCCAGAGCTGGTTGCGGGGGTTCGCATAATACTGCCGCCTCTCGAGCGAGATGCGGCTCGGGAAGCTGCCCAGGATCAGCAGCCGGGTGTGGGCGGCGACCACGGGCGCAAGCCCTTCCAGGAGCGGCGGCTCAGGTTGGGACGAAGGAGACGACACCGGCATGGCGCCATCATCGCGCGGTCGAACCCAGCGTCTGGGCCACCATGCGAAAGAGCCCGCCGAAGCGGGCTCTCTGCCATGGGCCGGGTGGGCCGCCGATCCCGCGGGATGCAGGACTCGGCGGCACTCACCCCATCACTGCTTGCCGGCTGCCTTGGCCGCTTCGTTCTGCTCGGTGCCGGGGATCTTCTCGCCGATCTTGTCGCCGGCCGTGCGCATGCCGTCGGCCGTCTTGTGGGCCACGTTGGCCGTTGCATCGCCGGCCTTCTGCACGCCGTGCTTGGTCGCGCTGTAGGCCTTCTTGGCGCCGCTTTCCGTGGCGTCGACGGCCTTGCCGCCCACTTCCTTGGTCTTGCGATAGGCCTTCTTGGCGCCGCTTTCGGTGGCATCGACCGCTTCGCCGCCGACTTCCTTGGTCTTGCGGTAGGCCTTCTTGGCGCCATGCTCGGTAGCGTCGGCCGCCTTCTCGGCGGTGTTCTTGGTGGCGTGGTAGGCCTTCTTGGCGCCGCGCTCGGTGGCGTCGACGGCCTCCTTGCCGGTTTCCTTGGCCCGCTCCGTCACGGTGGGTTGCGTGGTCGCGGGCATGGCCGGCGTCGTCGCCGTGGTGGTCGTCGTGGTCGTGGCGCTGGTCTGCGCGACCGCCGGCAGGCCGATGGCGGCCATGGCCACGATCAGGGCAGCAGGAAGGGCGCGGAGGTTGTACGTTGTCATCGGAATCGCTCCTTTGGAGATGGGCCGCCTGGGGCAGCCCCGGTTGGGGACACACGGGGTGGTGCCCCGTATGGCCTGCAACGGCAGGCCGTGACCGGAGGATGACACCGAAGAACGCCTTGCAATCGCTGGAACGCCATGTTGCGACCTCCGCCTACGAAGCCGTATCGGCCGCGTCCGACAGGCCGGCAAGCCCTTCATCCCGCGAGGGGCATCAATGCCGCCAGTCGGGGCACCGCCTGGAGGGCATTTCGCGTCGTGGCCGCTGCCACGTCGCCCACGGGCAGGCCGCGCAGTTCGGCCAGCACCTGCGCGATGCGCGGGACTTCCGCCGGCTCGTTGCGCCCCTGGGGCAGGCCGGCTTCGCGCGCCTCCCGGGTCTGGTAGAGCCAACTGGGCGGGATGTCCGGCGCATCGGTCTCGAGGACGAAGGACTCCAGCGGCAGTTGCGCCGCCAGGTCGCGCAGCCGGGTCGCCCGCTCGAAAGTCATCGCGCCGCCCAGTCCGAGCTTCAGTCCCAGTGCCAGGCATTCCTCGGCCTGCTGACGGCTGCCGACGAAGGCATGGGCGATGCCGTGCCAGGGCCGGCCGCCGCCCACCTCGCGCAGCTGGCGCAGCACCTTGTCGACCGAGCGGCGCACATGGAGCAGCACCGGCAGTTGCCGCTGCCAGGCCATCTGAAGCTGACGCCGGAACAGCCGCTCCTGCGTCGTGCCGTCGAGGCCGGGTACGAAATAGTCCAGCCCGATCTCGCCCACCGCCACCAGACGCGGATCGTCGGCATGGCGATCCAGCGCACCTTCCAGGGCCGAGAGCGCCGCCTCGCCAGCCCCCGCGGTGCACAGCGGATGGATGCCCAGCGCATAAGCGTCCTTCTGCGCATGCGCCAGCACACGCACGGCGTCGAAATTGGAGGCGGACACGGCCGGGATCAGGCACAGCGCCACGCCCGCTTGCCGCGAACGCGCATGCACCTGCGGCGCCTGCGCACCGAATTCGGGCGCATCCAGGTGACAGTGGGTATCGATGAAGACCGCCATGCGGGGAGATCATGCCGCAGGGGCTGCAAAGCGGTACGAAGCGTGCTAGGGTGACCCCACCCCTGCATCACTTTTCCGGAGGTGCATCGATGCGCAGGCCCGCCCGCTACAGCCCGTCGCCCCGTCGTCCCGTTGCCGAGGACGAGCCGATGTCCTCCCCGTTGCCGCCAGCGGGAGGGCAAGGCGACGCCCCCTCCCCCGGGCCGACCGCCCGCCCGGCGGCATGGCAGCCTGGCCGCCGCACCGTGGCAACGCTCACGGTGGCCGTGCTGGCCCTGGGCGCCACCAGCGCCTGGCTGTGGCAGCGCCCGACCGCCGGGCTCCAACTGACGCAGAAGGACATCGACGCCGCCGTGCTCAAGACGCTGCAGACGCAGACGCTGCCTTCGCAGGCGACGCGCGCGGCGGACACGATCCGGCCCTCGGTGGTGCGCGTCGTGAGCTACGGCGAGGAAAAGGAAACCCCCGCTGCCCGCACCGAAAAGCGCGGCCGCAACATGGCGCGCGGCAAGCCGCCCGAGGCCTCGGGCCCGCCGGGCGAGGTCGAGCGCGGCATCGGCACCGGCGTGGTCATCGTCGACAAGGGCGTGATCCTGACCAACCTGCATGTGGTCGCGGGCGCGCAGAAGATCAAGGTGACCTTCTTCGACGGCCTGGAGTCGGTGGCCACCGTGACCGGCGTGCAGCCCGAGAACGACCTGGCCGTCCTCCAGGCGCAGAAGATCCCCGACGACCTGGTGGCCGCCACCATGAAATCGACCGCCGACCTGCGCCCCGGCGATCAGGTCGCGGCCGTGGGCTTTCCCTTCGGCATCGGACCCTCGGTCTCCGCCGGCGTGGTGTCCGGGCTCAAGCGCTCCTTCCAGTCGCCGGAGGGCAGGCAGGAACTGTCCAACCTGATCCAGTTCGATGCGGCGGCCAACCCCGGCAACTCCGGCGGCCCGCTGATCAACATGGACGGCGAGGTGCTGGGCATCGTCACCGCCATCCTCAACCCGACGCAGCAACGTACCTTCATCGGCATTGGCTTTGCGGTGCCCATCGAGAACGCCGCCTCGGCGGTGGGCTCGCCGCCCTTCTGACGCTGTCCGCTGCCCAGCACCAGCCCGTGCGGCTGGCATCGTGATTGCCCCATCCACAGACCGCCGCCTACCGACCGTCCACCGGAAGCCTCATGACCACACCGACCGCCCTGCCCGACACCGCCGCCACCACCGCCGAGCTGATGGAACAGATCCTCTACCAGGTCAAGCGCGTGGTGGTGGGCCAGGACCGCTTCCTCGAACGCGTGATGGTGGCCATGCTGGCCGGCGGCCACCTGCTGGTGGAAGGCGTGCCGGGCCTCGCCAAGACGCTCACCGTCAAGACGCTGGCCGAGACCATGCGCGGCAGCTTCAAGCGCATCCAGTTCACGCCCGACCTGGTGCCGGCCGACCTGGTGGGCACGCGCATCTACAACCAGAAGACCGGCGACTTCTCCACCTCGCTCGGCCCGGTCTTCGCCAACCTGCTGCTGGCCGACGAAATCAACCGCGCGCCGGCCAAGGTGCAGAGCGCGCTGCTGGAGGTGATGCAGGAACGCCAGGTGACCATCGCCGGTGAAACCCACCGCGTGCCGCGCCCCTTCCTGGTCATGGCCACGCAGAACCCCATCGAGACCGAAGGCACCTACCCTTTGCCCGAGGCCCAGGTGGACCGTTTCATGATGAAGGTGCTGGTCGACTATCCCACCGACGACGAGGAGTTCGTCATCGTCCAGCGTGTCATCGGCGAGAAGCTGGAGGCCGCGCCGGTGGCCACCATCGAGCAGCTGGCGGCGCTGCAGGCCCAGTCTCGGCAGGTGTATGTCGACCCGTCGCTGATCCAGTACGCGGTCAAGCTGATCTCGGCCACGCGCGACCCCGAGAAGTTCGGCCTCAAGGACACGCGCCGCTTCATCACCTTCGGCGCCAGCCCGCGCGCGACCATCGGCCTGGCCGAAGGCGCACGCGCCCTCGCCATGCTGCGCGGCCGGGCCTACGTGCTGCCGGAGGACATGAGCGACCTGGTGCCCGATGTGCTGCGCCACCGGGTGACGCTGTCGTACGAGGGCTTGTCCGAAGGCCTCACGCCCGACCTGCTGATCGAGAAGATCATGCGCGCCGTGCCCGCGCCGCCGCGGCCGCTCGAACACGACAAGCTGGTGGCCTGAATGAAGCTGTGGCGCCGCAAGCCCGCCGCCGCGCCGGCGGCCAACGACCCGGCTCCCGAGGCCGGGGCAGCCGACCGCCTGCTGCGGCGGCTGGAGTGGACCGTCATCCGCCGCCTCGACGGCCTGCTGCAAGGCGACTACCGCACGCTGATGCGCGGCACCGGCCTGGACCTGGCCGACCTGCGCGAATACCAGATGCACGACGACGTGCGCCACATCGACTGGAACGTCACCGCGCGCCAGCAGGTGCCGCACGTGCGCGTCTTCACCGAAGACCGGGAGATGGCCGCCTGGTTTGTGCTCGACCTCAGCCGCTCGGTGGATTTCGGCTCCGGCCCGCGCGCCAAGCGCGAGATCTCGGCCGGCTTCGTCGGCGTGCTCGCGCGGCTGCTCACGCGCCATGGCAACCGCGTGGGGGCGCTCGTCTATGGCCACGACCTCGAGGCTGTGCTGCCCCCGCGCAGCAGCCGAACGCATGTGCTGCGGCTGCTGCACGAGATGGAACGCCGTGCGCATGCCGCAGCGGACGCCAAGGCGCCCCACCGCGGCATGACGCGCCTGGCCGACATGCTGCAGTCGGCCGCAGGACTGATGCCCCGGCGCAGCACCGTCTTCGTCGTCTCCGACTTCCTCACGGAGCCCGGCTGGGAGAAGCCGCTGGCCCGCCTGGCTCAGCGCCACGAAGTGGTGGCCGTGCGCCTGTTCGACCCCCTGGAGCGTGAGCTGCCCGACCTGGGCCTGGTGCCGCTGGCCGATGCCGAAACCGGCGAGCAGGTTTGGGTTGACACCCACGACGCGGCCTTCCGCCGCCGCTTCGCCAGGCTCGCCGCCGAGCGCGAGGACGCCCTGCGCGAGGCCCTGGCCAACGCCGGCGTCGATGCGCTGGAACTCTCCACCGCCGACGATCTGGTCGAAGCCATCGTCCGATTTGCCGACATGCGCCGTCGCCGGGTGCGCGCCACCGGCGCCCCGCCACGACGGGCTGGAGAACTGCGATGAATGCCACGCTGCCCCTGACCTTCCTCTGGCCGCAGTTCCTGTGGCTGCTGCTGCTGGTGCCCGCGCTCGTGCTGCTGTACGTGTGGCTGATCCGGCGCAAGAAGAAGCTGGCTGTGCGCTATGCCAGCCTGTCCATCGTGCGCGAGGCGCTGGGCGCCCGGCAGTCGCTGCGCAGGCACCTGCCGCCCGTGCTCTTCCTGCTGGCGATCACGGCCATGCTGCTCGCCGCGGCCCGCCCGCTGGCGGTGATCACGCTGCCCTCCAACCAGCAGACCATCATCCTGGCGATGGACGTGTCGGGCAGCATGCGGGCCGAGGACGTGAAGCCCAACCGCCTGGTGGCGGCGCAGGAAGCCGCCAAGGCCTTCATCAAGGACCTGCCGCGCAACGTCAAGGTGGGCGTGGTGGCCTTCGCCGGCAGCGCGAACGTGGCGCAGTTGCCCACCACCAGCCGTGACGAACTGGTGGCGGCCATCGACTCCTTCCAACTGCAGCGGGCCACCGCCACGGGCAATGCCATCGTGGTGTCGCTGGCCACGCTGTTTCCAGACGCCGGCATCGACATCGCCGACTTCGGGCCGCAAAGCCGACAGCAGGGCATCTCGCTGGATCGCGCGGGCCGCAAGCCGGCCGAGCCGTTCAAGCCCGTCGCGCCGGGCTCCTACTCGTCGGCCGCGATCATCATGTTGACCGACGGCCAGCGCACCACCGGCGTCGATCCGCTGGACGCCGCCAAGGCCGCGGCCGATCGGGGGGTGCGCGTCTACACAGTCGGGGTGGGTACGGTGGATGGCGAAACCATCGGCTTCGAAGGCTGGTCGATGCGCGTGCGCCTGGATGAGGAGACGCTCAAGGCGGTCGCCAACCGGACGGCCGCCGAGTACTTCTACGCCGGCACCGCGCAGGATCTGCACAAGGTCTACGAAACCCTCAGCTCGCGCCTCACAGTCGAAAAGAAGGAAACCGAGGTCTCCGCACTTTTCGCCATCGCAGCGGCCGCCCTCTCGCTGCTGGCAGCGGGCCTGTCATTGCTGTGGTTCAACCGGATTCTGTAAGCCTGCCAGGGGCGGGCCGGCCGAGGCTGGTCAGCGCCGAGTCCTCTGCAGGCCCACGGGAGAAAGCACGAAACCCCGCGCTGGCGGGGTTTCGTTCCTGGGTCTGACTGAGGGCGCAGATGCGCCCTTACGTGTCAAGGCGGGCGGCGGGGCATCAAGACGCGGGAGAGCGCCGGATCAGGCGGCAGCCTGCGCCTCGTCGATCTGCATCGCCTCCGCCAACGTGCCCAGCCGCTGGTCCGTGGCCTGCTCCTCGCCCAAAGTCTCCTTGAGCAGCGAGACCGCCTCCTGGAAGCCCAGCTTCTGCGCCACCAAGCATAGCGAGGTGTAGCCGGCGATTTCGTAGTGCTCTGCCTTCTGCGCCGAGGCGATGAGCGCCGCATCGAGCACCGGACCGGCTTCGATCTGATCGATGAGCGAGGTGGCTTCCTCGATGAGGCCTTCCATGCCCTCGCACTTGATGCGCTTGAGCTTGAAGCCGCACTGCTCGGCGACCTGCTCGATGCGTTCGACCTGCGCGCGTGTCTCTTCCAAGTGGGCTTCGAAGGCGGCCTGCAACTCGGGATTGGTCGCCGCGCGCGCCATCTTCGGCAGCGAACGGGTCATCTGCTTCTCGGCGCTGTAGGTGTCGGACAGGTCGTGGATGAACAGGTCCTGGACGGTCTTCATGGGCATGGGGAGGCTCCTTGGCAAACGATGGAGCCCCTACCCTCTCATGCCGCTCCAGGACTGCTGTAGGAAGCGTCGCGGGGAGGCGTGCGCCCCGCGCGGTGAAGGCCGTACGCGCCGCAGCAACGTGCGGCGCATCCGGCGGCCGCCCTCACTCCGCCATGGCGTCGATCATCACCTGCCCGAAGCCGGAGCAGCTCACCTGCGTCGCACCATCCATCAGCCGTGCAAAGTCATAGGTGACCCGCTTGCTCTGGATCGCGGACTCCATGGCCCGGATGATCAGGTCCGCCGCCTCCTTCCAGCCCATGTGGCGCAGCATCATCTCGGCCGAGAGGATGCTGGAGCCCGGGTTGACGTAGTCCTTGCCCGCGTACTTGGGCGCCGTGCCGTGTGTGGCCTCGAACATGGCCACGGTGTCGGACATGTTGGCGCCCGGTGCGATCCCGATGCCGCCCACCTGCGCCGCGAGTGCGTCGGAGATGTAGTCGCCGTTGAGGTTGAGCGTGGCGATCACCGAGTACTCGGCCGGCCGCAGCAGGATCTGCTGCAGGAAGGCATCGGCGATCACGTCCTTGATGACGATGTCCTTGCCGGTCTTCGGGCTCTTGACCCGCAGCCACGGTCCGCCGTCGATGGGCTGGCCGCCGAACTCGCGCGCCGCCAGGGCATAGCCCCATTCGCGGAAGCCGCCTTCGGTGAACTTCATGATGTTGCCCTTGTGCACGAGCGTGACACTGGGCTTGTCGTTGTCGATGGCGTACTGGATGGCCTTGCGCACCAGGCGCTCCGTGCCTTCGATGGATACCGGCTTGAGGCCGATGGCCGAGGTCTCGGGGAAGCGGATGGTCTTGGCGCCGAGCTCGTCGACCAGGAAGCGGATCAGCTTCTGCGCTTTTTCGGAGCGGGCCTCGTACTCGATGCCGGCGTAGATGTCCTCCGAGTTCTCGCGGAAGATGGCCATGTCGGTCTTGCTCGGCTCGCGCAGCGGCGAAGGCACGCCATTGAAATAGCGCACCGGGCGGAGGCACACATACAGGTCGAGTTGCTGGCGCAGCGCGACGTTCAGGCTGCGGATGCCGCCGCCCACGGGCGTCGTCAGCGGCCCCTTGATCGAGACGACGTAGTCGCGCACCGCAGCCAGGGTTTCGTCAGGCAACCAGACGTCGGGACCATAGAGCTGGGTGGACTTGCCGCCAGCATAGATCTCCATCCAGTGGATCTTGCGGGCGCCGCCATAGGCCTGGGCCACCGCCGCATCCACCACTTTGAGCATCACCGGCGTCACGTCGCGACCGACGCCGTCGCCCTCGATGAAGGGGATGATCACGTGATCCGGCACGTCGAGCGTGTTGTCGGCATTGACGGTGATCTTCCGGCCCTCCGCCGGGACTTGGATGTGCTGGTAGCTGGACATGGATGAGCTTGGGTGGAAGAAGCGCCACTTCGTACGACAACGGTCGCGCTCAGCCGCGGATGGGCCGGCGTGGTAAGGAATTCTAGACGCGGCCCTCCAGGCGACGGGGCGCATGGGGCTACCCGCGCGATGTTCACCGGCGCCGTCAACCGGATCGCGTCTGCGCCGTTTTACAAGCAGCCGGCCACGATCCCGTGTATGGCTGAGTGCTCATCAAGGCAGTCCCAAAAACCGTCAATCCCAAAGGATGTTCTTATGAAGAAGCTTCTCGCTTTCGCCACCGCCGGTCTGATCGCCACCGGCGCCTTCGCCCAGGCCCCCGCCGCTGCGCCGACCGACGCGCCGGCCGTGAAGGCCGCCTCGGCCAAGCACACCAAGAAGGCCACCAAGCACAAGGTCGCTCACAAGGCCAAGGCCAAGAAGAGCGTCAAGGCCGCCTGAACGCTGCATCAGCGCATGCACGAAAGCCCGGCTCCGCCGGGCTTTTTTGTGGGCTCGCCGAGCGCTCTGTCCCACAGGCTGCGGCAAGGCAGGCGTCAAAGAAAAGAGCCCGGATCTGCTCGCAGTCCGGGCTCGGAGGGCGTTGGCGATAGCAACGCTGATGTGTGGTGGAGCTGGGGGGATTTGAACCCCCGTCCGCAAGCCTTCGCCGCGCAGATCTACATGTTTAGCGCTCTGTTTTGGATCTCGCCACCGGCAACGCGCAGACGCACGCTTTGCCGACAGCCAGCACCCTTAGATCTCGCAACGGCCCAAGGTACCCGGACCGCTGCCAGCCAATGTGATTAACCTTGCAGCCGGGAGGCGTCAGATTGCTCTAACGCCCCCTTGCCCAGCCCATCGGCCGACTGTTGCAAGGCTCGCAGCGATTAGGCTGCGAGTGCGAAACGTTCGTCGTTTGCAGTTAGTTTGTTTGAATCTGTTTTACGAGCACATTCAGCTCGACATGCACCACTGCGGTCCCGAACCCACGTCGAAACCAATGCAGCCCCAGAACCGTTCATTTTAGGCCGACGGCAACCATTGCAAGAGGTCGAGGGGCAAAGAAATCACCGCATCCGCCTCCCAGAGGGTGACATCGGCCTCCGCGCCAAGGTAGCCGTAGGCGACGGCAACCGTCTTCATGCCAGCAGCCCGGCCTGCGACGATGTCTCGCTGGTCATCGCCCACATAGACGCAGCGAGCCGGGTCGACCCCCATGCGTCGTGCCGCCTCGAGCAACGGGGCCGGATGCGGCTTCGAATGCGGCGTGGTGTCCCCGCTGATGATCGCCTGTGCTGTGCGGAACAACGGCATGCTCCCAGTCAGTGGCACCGTGAAGCGGCTGGCCTTGTTGGTGACCACACCCCAGGGCAGGCGACGAGCGCCGAGTTGGGTGATGAGTGCCTCGACGCCCTCGAAAGCATGGGTGCCATCGAGCATGAGCGCTTCATAGTTCTTGAAGAACTCCTCCCTCAGTTCAGGGAACTGCGCGTCCTCGGGTCGCAACCCGAATGCCACACCCAGCATGCCCCGCGCACCGGCGCCAGCCATGGACCGGTAGGCGCTCAGCGGCAGCGAGGCCATGCCCCGTTCGACCCGCATCCGATCAGCGGCCGCACCCAGTTCGGGCGCGCTGTCGACGAGGGTGCCGTCGAGATCGAACAGGACCGCCTGAATGTCCGCCCACGGCACTTTGCTCATGCGCCGGCCGCCTCGACCGCGCGCCGCGCTGCCAGCATGTAGTTGACACTCACGTCGTCATTGAGCCAGTAACGGCGGGTCAACGGGTTGTATTGGAGCCCCCGCGAATGATCGATCGTCAGCGATGCCGCCCGGCAGTGCGCCGCAAGCTCCGCCGGCCGGATCAGCTTGGCGTACTCATGGGTTCCCCGGGGCAGCATGTTCAGCACGTACTCCGCGCCCACGATCGCCAGCATGAACGCCTTGGCATTGCGATTGATGGTGGAAAAGAACACCCATCCACCAGGCTTGACCAGCTTGGCGCAGGCCTGCACCACTGAAGCCGGCTTCGGCACATGCTCCAGCATTTCCATGCAAGTGACGACATCAAAGCTGCCGGGAGCCTCTTCGGCCAGCGCCTCCACCGCCACTTCGCGATACCGCACGCCCTGGGTGCCTGCATCGAGGGCGTGCAATTGCGCGACCTTGAGCGCCTTGCCCGCGAGAT
The DNA here is from genome assembly GCF_021401245.1 of Pseudacidovorax sp. NFM-22. Taxonomy (GTDB): domain Bacteria; phylum Pseudomonadota; class Gammaproteobacteria; order Burkholderiales; family Burkholderiaceae_C; genus Xenophilus. The sequence goes on along the minus strand of NZ_JACBFY010000004.1, from coordinate 428,758 downwards.
CGATGCCCAGGACGTCGGCGCCGCGACGCGCCATGGCATCCGAGAGGATGCCGCCACCACAGCCCACGTCCAGCACGCGCTTGCCCGCAAGAGACACCTGCCCCTCGATCCATTCGAGCCGCAACGGATTGATCTCGTGCAAGGGGCGGAATTCGCTGTCCACATCCCACCAGCGGTGGGCCAGTTCAGAAAATTTGGCCAGTTCGGCCGGATCTGCGTTGGGATGAGTTGCCGTCATCGTTGAATTATGGAGTTCGCGTCGAAGCCATCGGCCGGATACGAGGAATGGCCATAAAAAAACCCCGCCGAGGCGGGGTTTTCAGCGGGCTGATCGAAATCAGTTGGCGCGGGTACCGACCACTTCGATTTCCACGCGACGGTTCTTGGCGCGGCCTTCCTTGGTACGGTTGTCGGCGACGGGCTGCTTCTCGCCCTTGCCTTCGGTGTACACGCGGTTGCGCTCGATGCCCTTGGAGACCAGATAGGCCTTCACGGCTTCAGCGCGGCGCACCGACAGCTTCTGGTTGTAGGCATCGGTACCGATGGAGTCGGTGTGACCCACGGCGATGATGACTTCCAGATTGATGCCCTTGATCTTGGAGACCAGATCGTCCAGCTTGGCGCGGCCTTCCGGCTTCAGGACCGACTTGTCGAAGTCGAAGAAGGCGTCGGCAGCGAAGGTGACCTTCGAAGCGGCAACGGCCGGCGGTGCGGGCGGCGCGGGCGGCGTCACGGCGGCCGGGGGCGCAGCAACGGGAGCCGGGGCAGCGGTAACCAGAGCGCCATCGCAACCCACGGCGGCCGTGGCGGGGGTCCAGTTGGCATCGCGCCAGCACAGTTCGTTGGTGCCGTTCTTCCAGACCAGCTCGCCAGTGCCGTTCTGCCAGTTGTCGATCACGGGACCACCGTTCGCGGCGGTGACCTTGGTCTGCGCGCCGGCGGCCGTGGCGAGCGCAGCGACTGCAAACATCATCGCCACTTTATTCAGTTTCTTCATGGTTCTCCTCTTGGGGAAAAAGCCGCAGCCGCAGCCGCGAAACAAGGACGTCTCAAGTGACCACCACCCAAAACGCTGGAGTTCATTGTGCCATAGGGTCTTTCTCAAACCGGGCGCGCCCGCCCCGGCCGGCGTAGGACTGCAACGGAAAGCCGCACTTGTGTTGCTGTCTCGCGACACCGCGGGCGACGTAAAATCCGCCGTTTCGCCCGCCGACCTGCTGCCGCCTCATGACATCGTTCGCCAAGGAAACCCTGCCCATCAGCCTCGAGGAGGAGATGCGGCGCAGCTATCTCGATTACGCGATGAGCGTGATCGTCGGGCGCGCCCTGCCCGACGCGCGAGATGGCCTCAAGCCCGTGCATCGCCGTGTGCTGTACGCGATGCACGAGCTCAACAACGACTGGAACCGGCCCTACAAGAAGTCGGCCCGTATCGTCGGCGATGTCATCGGCAAGTACCACCCGCATGGCGACCAGTCGGTCTACGACACGATCGTGCGTCTGGCGCAGGATTTCTCCATGCGCCACATGCTGGTCGATGGCCAGGGCAATTTCGGCTCGGTCGATGGCGACAGTGCGGCGGCGATGCGATATACCGAAATTCGCCTTGCAAAAATCGCGCATGAAATGCTGGCGGATATCGACAAGGAAACCGTCGATTTCGGCCCCAATTACGACGGCAGCGAAAAAGAGCCCTTGGTATTACCCAGCCGCCTGCCCAACCTGTTGGTCAATGGCTCCGGCGGCATTGCGGTGGGCATGGCCACCAACATTCCCCCCCACAACCTGAACGAGGTGGTGGACGCCTGCCTGCACCTGCTGCGCCACCCCGACGCCAGCATCGACGACCTGATGGAAATCGTGCCAGCGCCCGACTTCCCGACGGCCGGCATCATCTACGGCATCAACGGCGTCAAGGAAGGCTATCGCACCGGCCGCGGCAAGGTCGTGATGCGGGCCAAGTGCCACTTCGAGGACATCGACCGCGGCCAGCGCCAGGCCATCATCGTCGACGAGTTGCCCTACCAGGTGAACAAGAAGACGCTGCAGGAGCGCATGGCCGAGCTGGTGCACGAGAAGAAGCTCGAGGGCATCAGCCACATCCAGGACGAGTCCGACAAGTCGGGCATGCGCCTGGTGATCGAGCTGAAGCGCGGCGAAGTGCCCGAGGTCGTGCTCAACAACCTCTACAAGCAGACGCAGCTGCAGGACACCTTCGGCATCAACATGGTGGCCCTGGTGGATGGCCAGCCCAAGCTGTGCAACCTGAAGGACCTGGTGCAGGTCTTTCTGCAGCACCGCCGCGAGGTGGTGACGCGGCGCACGGTGTTCAACCTGCGCAAGGCACGCGAGCGCGGCCACGTGCTCGAAGGCCTGGCCGTCGCGCTGGCGAACATCGACGAGTTCATCCGCATCATCCGCGAGTCGCCCACGCCGCCGGTGGCCAAGGCCGAGCTGATGACCCGCTCGTGGGACAGCAAGCTGGTGCGCGAGATGCTCACCCGCGCGCGCGCCGACGGCGGCACCATCAATGCCGACGACTACCGGCCCGAAGGCCTGGAGCGCATCTACGGCCTGATGGGCGACGGCCTCTACCGCCTGTCCGAGACGCAGGCGCAGGAAATCCTGCAGATGCGCCTGCAGCGCCTGACCGGCCTGGAGCAGGACAAGATCGTCGCCGAGTACAAGGAAGTGATGGCCGAGATCGACGATCTGCTCGACATCCTGGCCAAGCCCGAACGCGTGTCGGTCATCATCGGCGAGGAACTCGGCGCCCTGCGGCAAGAGTTCGGCCAGACCAAGCTGGGCGCGCGCCGCAGCGAGATCGAATACAGCGCGCAGGATCTCTCCACCGAAGACCTGATCACGCCCACCGACATGGTGGTCACGCTCTCGCACAGTGGCTACATCAAGAGCCAGCCACTGTCGGAATACCGGGCGCAGAAGCGCGGCGGGCGCGGCAAGCAGGCCGCCGCCACCAAGGAAGACGACTGGATCGACCAGCTCTTCATTGCCAACACGCACGACTACATCCTCTGCTTCTCCAACCGCGGGCGGCTGTACTGGCTCAAGGTGTGGGAAGTGCCTTCGGGCTCGCGCAATTCGCGGGGCCGACCGATCGTCAACATGTTCCCGCTGGCCGAGGGCGAGAAGATCACCGTGGTGCTGCCGCTGACCGGCGACACGCGCAACTTCCCGTCCGACCGCTACATCTTCATGGGCACGTCGATGGGCACCGTCAAGAAGACGGCGCTCGACGAATTCAGCAACCCGCGCAAGGCCGGCATCATCGCCGTCGACCTGGATGATGGCGACTACCTCATCGGCGCGGCCCTGACGGACGGCAAGCACGACGTGATGCTCTTCTCCGATGGTGGCAAGGCCGTGCGCTTCGACGAGAACGACGTACGCCCCATGGGCCGCAATGCCCGCGGCGTGCGCGGCATGATGCTGGAGGACGGCCAGGGCGTGATCGCCATGCTGGTGGCCGAGGATGAGACGCAGAGCGTGCTCACCGCCACCGAGAACGGTTACGGCAAGCGCACCAGCATCACCGAGTACACCCGCCACGGCCGGGGAACCAAAGGCATGATCGCGATTCAACAGAGCGAGCGCAACGGCAAGGTCGTGGCCGCCACGCTGGTGCATGTGGATGACGAGATCATGCTCATCACCGACAAGGGCGTGCTGGTACGTACACGCGTATCAGAAATCCGCGAACTCGGCCGCGCGACGCAAGGTGTCACGCTCATCAACCTCGACGAAGGCGCCAAGCTCAGCGGGCTGCAGCGCATCGTCGAGAACGACGCCAACGCCGCCGTCGAGGCAGAGGAAGCCGACGACAGCGCCAACCCATCCCAGGAGAACCCCCAATGAACAAACACATCAAGACCGCCCTGATCGGCGCCACGCTCGCCGCAGCCGTCTCCGGCGCCTGGGCACAGGACAAGGCTGCCCTCATCAAGCAGTTCATCGAACTGCAGCGTCCGGGCGTGGAAGCGCTGGCGCGCGGCTTGGTCGAGGAGTCGAGCCTGCCGATCGCCCGCGCGGGTGCCGGCTACCTGCAGACGCAAGTGCCCGAAGCCAAGCGCGAAGCCGCCGGCAAGGCCGCCGACGCCGAACTGAAGAAGTACTTCGACGACGCCTATCCGCTGGTGCGCGACAAGGCCGTCCAACTGGCTCCCGCGGCCCTGACGCCGGTGCTGGACCAGAACTTCAACGAAGAAGAGATGCGCCAGCTCGTGGCCTGGGTCAGCTCGCCGGTGAGCAAGAAATACCAGGAACTCAATCCGCAGCTGCAGAACGCGCTGACGGAGAAGCTGGTGGCCGAGACCCGCACGTCGGTCGAGCCCAAGCTGCGCGCCCTGGACACCAACGTCGCCAAGGCCCTGGGCGCGCCCACCGATGGTGGTGCGGCCAAGGGCAACGGTGCAAGCAGCAGCGGCACCAGCGGCAGCGCCGCACCCAAGGCCCCCGCCAAGAAGTAACTCCCCGCCCGCGTCTCCGCCCGCCGCCGAATGACACCCGCCGCCCCACGCCGTCCTTACAACTTCTCCGCCGGCCCGGCCGCCATGCCGGAAGCCGTGCTGTCCCGCGCGGCAGCGGAGATGCTCGACTGGCACGGCAGCGGCATGGGCGTGATGGAGATGAGCCATCGCGGCAAGGAGTTCGGCGAGATCATCGGGCAGGCGGAGGCCGACTTCCGCCAACTTCTGGCGGTTCCGTCCAACTTCCGAATCCTGTTCATGCAGGGCGGTGGGCTGGGCGAGAACGCCATCGTGCCGCTGAACCTCTCGCGCGGCGGCACGGTCGACTTCGTGGTCACCGGCAGCTGGAGCACCAAGTCGCTCAAGGAGGCGGGCCGCTATTGCAAGGCGCGCACGGCCGCCACCAATGCCGAAGGCGGCCATGTGGCGATTCCTGAAGCCGCCCAGTGGTCGCTGAGTCCGGATGCCGCCTATGTGCACCTGTGCTCCAACGAGACCATCAACGGCATCGAGTTCCAGGAACTGCCCGACCTGAAGGCCCTCGGCAGCGACGCGCCGCTGGTCATCGACTTCTCCTCGCATGTCGCATCGCGCAGCGTGGATTGGAGCCGCGTGGGCCTGGCCTTCGGCGGTGCCCAGAAGAACCTCGGCCCCGCCGGCCTGACGCTGGTGGTGGTGCGCGAAGACCTGCTCGACCGCGCCCTGCCCATCTGCCCGAGCGCCTTCAGCTACAAGCTCGTGGCCGAGAACGACTCGATGTACAACACGCCGCCGACCTGGGGCATCTACATGGCGGGCCTGACCTTCCAGTGGCTGCTGCAGCAGAAGGAAGGCGAGCTCACCGGCGTGGCTGCCATGGAGGCGCGCAACATCGCCAAGGCCAGTCTGCTGTACGACTTCATCGACGCATCGGCCTTCTATGTGAGCAAGGTCGATCCGGCCTGCCGCTCGCGCATGAACGTGCCTTTTCTGCTGGCCGACGAATCGCGCAACGAAGCCTTCCTGGCAGGCGCAAAGGCGGCCGGGCTGCTGCAGCTCAAGGGCCACAAGTCCGTGGGCGGCATGCGCGCCAGCATCTACAACGCCATGCCGCTGGAAGGCGTTCAGGCACTTGTGTCCTACATGAGAGAATTCGAGCGCCTGCACGCCTGAACACAGGCGTGAGTCCGCTCGATGACCGCTCACCAATCCCCTCCCCCCTCTTCTTCCTCCGCCGCCGACAGCCTTGCGCCCTTGCGTGAGCGCATCGACGCGCTGGATGCCCAGTTGCTCGACCTGCTGAACCAGCGCGCCCATGTGGCCGAACTGGTGGGCGAGGTGAAGAAGCGCGAGGGCACGCCCTACTTCCGGCCTGACCGCGTCGCGCAGGTCATCGAGAAGGTCAAGCGCAACAACCCCGGGCCGCTCAAGGGCGCGCACGTCGAAGCAATCTGGCGCGAGATCATGTCCGCCTGCCTCGCACTCGAATCGCCCCAACGCGTGGCGGTGCTGGGCCCGGAGGGCACCTTCTGCGAACAAGCCGCCATCGAGTACTTCGGCGGCGCGGCCGACCTGGTGTACTGCGCCACCTTCGACGAAGTCTTCCACGCCACGGCCGCCGGCAGCGCGCAGTACGGCGTGGTGGGCGTGGAGAACTCCACCGAAGGCGCCGTCGCCCGTTCGCTCGACCTGTTCCTGCATTCGCCCGCCCATGTGGTCGGCGAGGTCAGCCTGCTGGTGCGCCACAACCTCCTGTGCAGCCGCAACTCGCTGGACGACATCGAGGTGGTGATGGCCCATCCGCAGGCATTGGCCCAGTGCCATGGGTGGCTGTCCAAGCACCTGCCCAAGGCCGAGCGGCGCGCCGTCTCCAGCAATGCCGAAGGCGCCCGCCTGGCGGCCACCAACCCGGCGTGGGCCGGCATCGCTGGCGAACGTGCCGCCACGCAGTTCGGCCTGCACATCGTGGCCCATGCCATCCAGGACGATCCGTACAACCGCACGCGTTTCGCCATCATCTGCCTGCCGCACACGCTGGCGATGCCGCCGGCCTCGGGACGCGACATGACCAGCCTCGTGGTCTCGGTGCCCAACAAGCCGGGTGCGGTGCATGACCTCCTCGTGCCGCTGAAGGAGCACAAGGTTTCGATGACGCGCTTCGAGTCGCGCCCCGCCCGCACCGGCCAGTGGGAGTACTACTTCTACATCGACCTCGACGGCCATCCCAGCCAGCCGAACGTGGCCGCCGCCCTGGCCGAACTGCGCGGCCTGTGCGCCTTCTTCAAGATCATCGGCGCCTATCCAGTCAAGGCCTGAGATTTCGAGGATGTTCCAGCAACTCGGCCTGATCGGCTGTGGCCTCATCGGCGGCTCCTTTGCCCTGGCGCTGCGCCAAGCGGGCTTGGTGCGCCGGGTCGTCGGCTACAGCAAGTCGCCCTCGACCACCGAGCGCGCGCGCCAATTGGGCGTGATCGACACCGGGGCGCCTTCCGCCCTGCAGGCGGTCGCGGGCGCCGACCTCGTGGTGCTGGCGGTGCCCGTGGCCGCGACGGAGTCGACGCTGAGCGCCATCCGCCACGGCCTGGGCGAGCAGACGCTGCTGATGGACGTGGGCTCGACCAAGGGCGACGTGGTGCAGGCCGGCCTTCGCGCGCTGCAGCACCAAGCTGGCAACTTCGTGCCCGCCCACCCCATCGCCGGCAAGGAAGTCGCAGGCGTCGAGCATGCCGAAGGCGCGCTGTTCGTGGGCCGGCATGTCATCCTCACGCCCACCGAACGCTCGCGCGCCGAGCAGGTGCAGCGCGCCATCGAGGTCTGGAGCCGGATCGGCGCCCGCGTGCTGACGATGGACGCAGCAAGCCACGATGCAGCCCTGGCGGCGGTGAGCCATCTGCCCCACCTGCTGGCCTTCGCCTTCATGCAGTCCGTCGCGCAGCAACCCAATGGCGCCCGCTGGCTCGAACTGGCGGGCCCTGGCTTCCGTGACTTCTCGCGCATCGCCGCCGGCGATCCGGCCGTCTGGCGCGACATCCTGCTGGCCAACCGCGAGGAAGTCCTGCGTCAATCGCGCGCCTTCCGCGAGACGCTGGCGGACTTCGAGGCGCAGATCGCCGCCGGCGACGCGAGCGGCCTCAGCGATGCCATCGGCCGGGCCAGCCGTGCCCGCGCCGCCCTGAAGCCCGCCTTCTCTCACTGAGCGCACGCGCGCGTCGGCCGATGGTGATCCTTGTCGCCCCTGCGTTCGAGCGCTGAGTCCCCGATTCCCGCGGCCCTCCTTCATCTGCTTCTTCCATGTACGCCACCGAGTTCCTCGACCTTCCCGCGCTGGCCGGCGCCGGCGGCACCGTGCGGTTGCCCGGCTCCAAGAGCATCTCCAACCGCGTGCTTCTGCTGGCTGCACTGGCCAGCGGCACGACCGAGATCCACGACCTGCTGGATTCGGACGACACCCGCGTCATGCTGGATGCGCTGGCCCAGTTGGGCTGCACCCTCACCCGTGACGGCGCGGTGCTGCGCATCGAGGGCCTGGGCGGCCAGGTGAAGCAGCGGCAGGCCGACCTGTTCCTGGGCAATGCCGGCACTGCAATGCGGCCGCTGACGGCGGCGCTGGCGCTGCTGGGCGGCGACTTCCAGCTGCGCGGCGTGCCGCGCATGCACGAGCGCCCGATCGGCGACCTGGTCGATGCGCTGGTGCAACTGGGCTGCCCCATCGACTACCTGGGCAACCCCGGCTACCCGCCGCTGCGCATCCGCCCGGCCCAGCTCTCGGCCCTGCAGCTCGACACGCCGATCCGCGTGCGCGGCGACGTGTCGAGCCAGTTCCTCACCGCGCTGCTGCTGGCCCTGCCGCTGGCGGCCGGCAGCCGCGACGTGGTGATCGAGGTGGTGGGCGAGCTGATCTCCAAGCCTTACATCGAGATCACGCTCAACCTGCTCGCCCGCTTCGGCATCCAGGTGCAGCGCGAGGAATGGCGCCGCTTCACCATCCCGCAGGGCAGCCGCTACGTCACGCCCGGACGCATCCATGTGGAGGCGGACGCCTCCTCGGCCAGTTACTTCATCGGCCTGGGCGCGCTGGCCGCGCCGCTGCCGGGCGCGAACGGCATCCGCATCGAAGGCGTGGGCGCCGATTCGATCCAGGGCGACATCCGCTTCATCGACGCCGCCCGGCAGATGGGCGCACAGGTGGACAGCGGCCCCAACTGGCTGGAAGTGCGCCGCGGCGCCTGGCCGCTCAAGGCCATCGACCTGGACTGCAATGCGATCCCCGACGCCGCCATGACGCTGGCCGTGATGGCGCTGTATGCCGACGGCCCGTGCCGGCTGCGCAACATCGCCAGCTGGCGCGTGAAGGAAACCGACCGCATCGACGCCATGGAGGCCGAGCTGCGCAAGCTGGGCGCCATCGTCGAGTCCGGCCCGGACTTCATCGTCGTGCAGCCCCTGCCCGCCGGCGGCTGGAAGCCGGCCGCCATCCACACCTACGACGACCACCGGGTCGCCATGTGCTTCTCGCTGGCCGCCTTCAACCCCGACCGCCGGCCGGTGCGCATCCTCGATCCGAAATGCGTCGCCAAGACCTTCCCCGATTATTTCGAGACGCTGTTCTCCGTAGTCGCGGCGGACGAGGTGCCGGTACTGTGCGTCGACGGCCCCACCGCCTCGGGCAAGGGCACGCTGGCGGCCGAACTGGCGCTGCGCCTGGGCTACCACTACCTGGACTCGGGCACGCTCTACCGCGTGGCGGGCCTCGCGACGCGGCGCGCCGGCCTGGAGCCGGAACCGTCCCACGAGGCAGCCATCGCCGCCCTCGCCCGCGCCCTGCCCCTGCGCTTCGACGCCGGCCGTGTGCTGCTCGGCGACGAGGACGTGACAGACGCCATCCGCACCGAGGCGGCCGGCATGGACGCCTCGCGCGTGTCTGCCCTGCCTAGCGTACGGACGGCCCTCACCGAGCTGCAGCACAGCTTCCGCCGCCTGCCCGGCCTTGTGGCCGACGGCCGCGACATGGGCACGGTGATCTTTCCCGACGCGCCGCTGAAGGTCTACCTCACGGCCAGTGCCGAGCACCGCGCCGAGCGCCGGCATAAGCAATTGATTTCCAAAGGGATTCCCGCTATACTCGCCGACCTTCGCGCGGACCTGGAAGCGCGCGACGCCCGCGATTCGAACCGCAGCGTCGCCCCCCTCAAGCCCGCGCAGGACGCCCGCCTCCTGGACAACTCCTTCCTCAGCATCGATCAGTCGGTCGAGCAGGTACTGGACTGGTGGCGGCAGGTGCAGCCCTTCGAGACGCATTAAGCGCGTTCGTCGGGCTCGGCGCCCCGGCCCCCGGCCGGGTGCGCCTATCGCTCCAGTCAGGCTCCTCTCGCGCGTCAGCGCACCGGCCTGCTGGTTGTTCAACCTCAAACCCCCGGGCTTCACTGCCCAAACCACCGGTTCCAGTCATAGAAACAGCCGCACGCGATGTTGCAGGGGCGGCTGGAAACCTGGAAAGACCGGAAGGAAACTCAATGTCCGAATCTTTTGCCGCCCTCTTTGAAGAGTCCCTGAAGCGTTCCGAAATGCGCGCGGGCGAAGTGATCACCGCCGAGGTGGTCCGCGTCGAGCACAACCACGTCGTGGTCAATGCCGGCCTGAAGTCCGAAGCCTACGTGCCGATCGAGGAATTCAAGAACGACAAGGGCGAACTCGAAGTCCAGGCTGGCGACTTCGTCTCCGTGGCCATCGGCTCCGTCGAGAACGGCTATGGCGACACCATCCTCTCGCGCGACACGGCCAAGCGTCTGGCTTCGTGGCTGGCGCTCGAGAAGGCCCTGGAATCCGGTGAATTCGTCACCGGCACGACCAGCGGCAAGGTCAAGGGCGGCCTCACGGTGCTGGTCAACGGCATCCGCGCCTTCCTGCCGGGCTCGCTGATCGACACCCGTCCGATCAAGGACCTGACTCCCTTCGAAAACAAGACGATGGAGTTCAAGGTCATCAAGCTCGACCGCAAGCGCAACAACGTCGTGCTGTCGCGCCGTGCCGTGGTCGAAGCCTCGATGGGCGAAGAGCGCGCCAAGCTGATGGAGACGCTGAAGGAAGGCGCCATCGTCCGCGGTGTGGTCAAGAACATCACCGAATACGGTGCCTTCGTCGACCTCGGCGGCATCGACGGCCTGCTGCACATCACCGACATGGCCTGGCGCCGTGTCCGCCACCCGAGCGAAGTCGTTCAGGCTGGCCAGGAAATCACCGCCAAGATCCTCAAGTTCGACACCGAGAAGAACCGCGTCTCGCTGGGCCTCAAGCAGATGGGCGACGACCCGTGGCTGGGCGTGTCGCGCCGCTACCCGCAAGGCACGCGCCTGTTCGGCAAGGTCACGAACATCGCCGACTACGGCGCGTTCGTCGAACTCGAGCCGGGCATCGAAGGCCTGGTGCACGTGTCCGAGATGGACTGGACCAACAAGAACGTGGCTCCCAACAAGATCGTCTCCATGGGCGACGAAGTGGAAGTCATGGTCCTGGAAATCGACGAAGACAAGCGCCGCATCAGCCTGGGCATGAAGCAGTGCAAGGCCAACCCGTGGCAAGAGTTCGCGCAGAACACCAAGCGCGGTGACCGCGTCAAGGGCCCGATCAAGTCGATCACCGACTTCGGCGTGTTCGTGGGCCTGGCTGCCGGCATCGACGGCTTGGTGCACCTGTCCGACCTGTCGTGGAACGAAGCCGGCGAGACCGCCGTCCGCAACTACAAGAAGGGCCAGGAAGTCGAAGCCATCGTGCTGGCCGTCGACGTGGACCGCGAGCGCATCAGCCTGGGCATCAAGCAACTGGACGGCGACCCGTTCACCACCTTCTCGTCCGTCAATGACAAGGGCCAGATCGTGACCGGCAAGGTCAAGACCGTGGACGCCCGGGGCGCCGAGATCGACCTGGGCGGCGACGTCGTCGGCTACCTGCGCGCTTCGGAAATCTCCCGCGACCGCGTGGAAGATGCCCGCAACGTGCTGAAGGAAGGCGACGAAGTCACGGCCGTGGTCACCAACGTGGACCGCAAGAACCGCAGCATCCAGCTGTCGATCCGCCAGAAGGACATGGTCGACCAGCAGGAAGCCATGGCCAGCCTGAGCCAGCAGTCGGCCCGCGAGAACGCCGGCACCACCAGCCTGGGCGCCCTGCTGCGTGCCAAGCTGGACGGCAGCGACAAGTAATCGACCCGGATCGCGGCAGGCCGTGGACGCGCAAGCGTCCTGGCCCGCCGTGTGCCAGCAATGACACGTTCCGATCTGGTCGAAGAACTCGCCGCCCGCTTTGCGCAGCTCACGCACCGCGATGCCGAGCAGGCCGTCAAGACCATTCTTGACGCCATGAGCGACGCGCTGGTGCGGGGGCATCGCATCGAGATCCGCGGCTTCGGCAGCTTTTCGGTGAGCCGCCGCCCGCCTCGCCTGGGACGCAACCCGCGTTCGGGCGAAAGCGTGCAGATCCCCGAGAAGCGCGTGCCGCACTTCAAGCCGGGCAAGGCCCTGCGCGAAGCCGTGGACCGTTCGAGCGAGGCATGAGCCAGGCCTCGGCCCTTCGTCCTTGATGGGGGCGGATGGGCCCAGGCCTCCTACTTAGAATCGTCCCGCCATCGGGACCTTCATGACGAGATATTGCCTTCACGCGCCCTGCTTCGTGTGGCCGCTGCCCCCTTACCGGACCGCAGCTCGCACCGGAGTGGCCTGGCGATGAAATACCTCCTGTGGCTGCTCAAGGCAGCCATTTTTTTTACCCTGTTCGCCTTCGCGCTGAACAACCAGCACGAGACCACCGTGCACTTCTTCTTCGGCACCTCCTGGCGCGGGCCGTTGGTGCTGGTGGTGCTCGCAGCCTTCGCCGCCGGCCTGGTGGTCGGTGCGCTCGGCATGCTGCCCGGGTGGTGGCGCCATCGCTCGGCGGCCGCTGCGTTGCGCCAGCCGCCGGCGCCCCCGGACGGTGTGGCAGATGTGCCGCTGACCCCGCCCCCGGTGGCAGAACCCTCCCACGCCCGACGCCATGGACTTTGACCTGAGCTGGCTGCTGCTGGGCCTGCCCCTGGCCTTCGTGCTGGGCTGGCTGGCCTCGCGCCTGGACCTGCGCCAACTGCGCTTCGAGAACCGGCAGGCGCCCAAGGCTTATTTCCGCGGCCTGAACTTCCTGCTCAACGAACAGCAGGACCAGGCCATCGATGCCTTCATCGAGGCGGTCCAGAACGACCCCGACACGCAGGAACTGCACTTCGCCCTGGGCAACCTGTTCCGCCGCCGGGGCGAGTACCAGCGCGCGGTACGCGTGCACGAGCACCTGCTGTCGCGGGCCGACCTTAACCGCGCCGACCGCGACCGCGCCCAGCATGCGCTGGCGCAGGACTTCCTGAGCGCCGGCCTGCTCGACCGGGCCGAGACGGCGCTCCAGAAGCTGGAAGGCACGCGCTACGAAAACGAGGCCCGGCTCGCCCTCCTCGCCATCTACGAACGCTCGCGCGAATGGGCGCAGGCCGAGGCCGTGGCGACCAAGCTCGATGCCTCCGACCAGGCGAGCTACGCCGCCCGGCGTGCCCATCACCTGTGCGAGCAGGCGGCGGAGCACAGCGCCCGCGGCGATGCGGACGCGGCGCTGCGCCTGCTCCAGCAGGCGGCACAGCTCGCGCCCGACGCGCCCCGCCCGGCCATCGACACCGCGGCACTGCAACTGCGTCAGGGACGGTCCATTGAAGCCTGGACCACGCTGTCGGGACTCAGCCGCACGGCGCCGCTGGCCCTTCCGCTCTACGCGGCCGCGCTGCAGCAGGCGGCACAGGCCGCCGGCGAACAGGCGGCGGCCGCAGACCTGCTGCGGGCACGCTACGAAGCCGAGCCATCCATCGATGTGCTCGAAGCCCTCATGGCGCTGGAAGCCGCCGGCGGCGACGCGCCACGCGACCGCTACCTGGAACACCTGGCCCGGCAGCCGGGCTCTCTGCTCGCCGCCTCCCGCTGGCTGGCCGGCGAGACCCTGCGCGACGATGCACGCACGCATCCGCCGGTGCAGCGCGCGCTGGACCAGGTGGCCCGCCCGCAGATGCGCTACCGCTGCGCCGCCTGCGGCTTCGAGGCCCACCAGTACTTCTGGCACTGCCCGGGCTGCCAGGCCTGGGACAGCTATCCGCCCCGTCGCGTCGAGGAACTGTGACGCGCTTCACGCGCGCCGGCACTGGATGCATTGACAGCTTCCGTCCGCCTGAATTCTGATGGTCGGGCTGCGCGCAATGCGCAGCGCATTCCAATCACATTCAGGAGGAAATTCATGATGATCAAGAAGCTCGTCGCAGCCCTGGTGCTGGGCCTGTCGGCCCTGGGCGCCTTCGCCGCCGTCGATGTCAACAAGGGCAGCGCCGCCGAGCTCGACGCGCTGCCCGGCGTGGGTCCGGCCATGTCGCAGCGCATCGTCGACGCGCGCAAGCAGGGGGAGTTCAAGGACTGGTCCGACCTCATGGCCCGGGTGAAGGGCATCAAGAGCAAGTCCGCCGCCAAGCTGTCGGCCGCCGGCATGACCGTGGGCGGCAAGCCCTTCGACGGTGCCGGCGCCCCGGGCAGGGAAGCCGCCAGCAAGAAGAAATAGGAACAAGGCCACGTCGCTCAGACCAGGGCCGCCTTCGGGCGGCCTTGTCGTTTCCGCACCGCATGCGGCCAGACAAACCCCCAGCCGGTGGCCTGATATTTGCACGTATCCTGGATTTCCAGATCTTCAACAACAGTCGGAGTGTTCATTCATGAAGTTCAAGTCCAGCCTCGCCCTGGCCACGTTGGCTCTCGCGACCGCCGCGTCCGCCCAGGTCAAGTGGGATCTGCCCACGGCCTATCCGCCGAGCAACTTCCACACGGAGAACCTGGCCAAGTTCGCAGGCGAGGTGGACCAGGCCACGGCCGGCAAGCTCAAGATCACCGTGCATTCCAACGCCTCGTTGTTCAAGGCACCCGAGATCAAGCGCGCGGTGCAAGGCGGCCAGGCGCAGATGGGCGAGATCCTGCTGGTGAACTTCCAGAACGAGTGGCAGGTCTTCGGCGTGGATGGCATTCCCTTCCTGGCTGACAGCTACGACGCTGCCTGGAAGCTCTACCAGGCACAAAAGCCCGTGCTCTCCAAGAAGCTCGCCGAGCAGGGCATCGTGCTGCTGTACACCGTGCCCTGGCCCCCGCAGGGCATCTTCATCAACAAGCCCATCGCCTCGGCCGCCGACCTCAAGGGTGTGAAGTGGCGGGCCTACAGCCCGGCCACCGCACGCATCGCCGAGCTGGTGGGTGCCCAGCCCGTGACCGTGCAGCAGGCCGAGCTGTCGCAGGCCATGGCCACCGGCGTGGTGGAGTCGTACATGTCTTCGGGCTCCACGGGCTACGACACCAAGACCTACGAGTACATCAAGAACTTCTACGACACCCAGGCCTGGCTGCCCAAGAACGCCGTGCTGGTGAACAAGAAGGCCTTCGATGCGCTGGACAAGCCCGCCCAGGATGCCCTGCTCAAGGCCGGCGCCGACGCCGAGAAGCGCGGCTGGGAGGTCTCCAAGGCCAAGACGCAGGAATACCTCGACCTGCTCAAGAAGAACGGCATGGCCATCCACGTGCCGTCGCCCCAACTCAAGGCCGACATGAAGAAGGTCGGCGACACGATGATCAAGGAGTGGTCGGAGAAGGCGGGCGCAGACGGCCAGGCGGTGCTCGACGCCTACCGCAAGATGTGACGTCCGGCACCGGCGATGCGAAAGGCCCTGGACGCCCTCTACGACGCCGCCGCCGGCCTGGCGGCGCTTTCCATGGTGGGCCTGCTGCTCGCGGTGCTCACCTCCATCCTCGCGCGGCAGCTGCACTTCAACGTGCCGGGCATCGATGCCTACGCCGGCTACCTGATGGCCGGCACCGGCTTCCTGGCGCTGGCCCACACGCTGAAGAAGGGCGAGCACATCCGCGTGACGCTCGTGCTCACGGCCATGGGCGTCACGCCGCGCCGCTGGCTGGAGCGCTGGGCGGCACTGGCCAGCGCGGCGCTGGCCGCCCTCTTCGCCTTCTACAGCGTGCGGCTGGTGCTTCAGTCCTACCAGTTCAACGACATGTCCACCTCGAATGACGCCACGCCGCTGTGGCTGCCGCAGCTGGCGATGGCGATCGGCACGGTCACCTTCGCCATCGCGGCGCTGGACGAATGCGTGCTGGAGTGGCGCGGACGCGTGCGCCAGTCCGACGGGGAGATGCTGCGCCATGAGTGACCTCGGCATTGCCGGCCTGCTGATCCTGGCGCTGTTCCTCATCCTCGGCAGCGGCGTCTGGATCGGCCTGACGCTGTCGGGCGTGGCATGGATCGCCATGCAGCTCTTCACCTCCCGCCCGGCGGGAGACGCCATGGCCGTGACGATCTGGGGCTCTGCGTCGAGCTGGACGCTCACCGCGCTGCCGCTCTTCGTGTGGATGGGCGAGATCCTCTTCCGAACACGGCTGTCGCAGGACATGTTCAAGGGCCTGTCGCCCTGGATGCAGCGCCTGCCCGGACGGCTGCTGCACACCAATGTGGTGGGCTGCGCGATCTTCGCGGCCGTTTCGGGCTCCAGCGCCGCAACCTGCGCCACCATCGGCAAGATGACCCTGCCGGAGCTCGGCCGGCGCGGCTATCCGCAGAACATGATCATCGGCACCCTGGCAGGCGCGGGCACGCTGGGGCTGCTGATCCCGCCCTCGATCATCATGATCGTCTACGGCGTGGCGGCGGATGTGTCGATCGCCCGCCTGTTCATCGCCGGCGTCGTGCCGGGCGTGCTGCTGGCGCTGCTGTTCTCGGGCTACATCGCGGTCTGGGCCCTGCTGCATCCGGACCAGGTGCCCGCGCCTGACGGCCGGATGCGCTTTGCCGAGAAGCTCGCCGCCTCCCGCAGCCTGATCCCGGTGACGCTGCTCATCCTCGCGGTGCTGGGCTCGATCTACGCCGGCTTCGCCACCGCGACGGAGGCAGCTGCCGTCGGCGTGCTGGGCGCGCTGGCGATCTCGGCCGCCCAGGGCTCCCTCCGTTGGCAGACCTTCAAGGATTCGCTGCTGGGCGCGACCCGCCTCTACTGCATGATGGCGCTGATCCTGGCCGGCGCCGCCTTCCTGACGCTGGCCATGGGCTATGTCGGCCTGCCGCGCCACCTGGCGGAATGGATCGGCTCGCTCGGTCTCAGCCGCTTCCAGCTCGTGCTGAGCCTGGCCGTGTTCTATATCGTGCTGGGCTGCTTCCTGGACGGCATCTCGATGGTGGTGCTGACGATGGGCGTGATCATGCCCACCGTGACGGCGGCGGGCATCGATCCGATCTGGTTCGGCATCTTCATCGTGGTGGTGGTGGAGATGGCGCAGATCACGCCGCCCGTGGGCTTCAACCTCTTCGTGCTGCAGGGCATGACCGGCAAGGACCTGCTCTACATCGCGCGGGTCACCCTGCCGATGTTCCTGCTCATGGTGCTGGCCGTGTTCATCATCTATGCCTTCCCGGCGCTGGTCACCTGGCTGCCTCGCCAGATGTAGACCAGGGCAGCGGCGGTCGCGCCTGTTGCGGCTTCGCCGCAGCACCCGGCAGCCCACCTTGCTGGCATGCGTTCCTTGGACTACGCTCTTAACTTCTAGTTAAGAGATTTCACATTCAGAAACAAGTTGGGAGGGTTGGGCGCAACCTGAGCACGACGAGGCCGGGTCTGGGCCGTCTCTCCCCCGCGGCTGAATGTGGCCAGCGGCGCCGCCTTGCGGGCGCCATCACGTCCAACAGGAGGATCCCATGTTCAAGTTCTTGAAGCCCTTGCTGGTGGCCGGCTTCGTGGCCGCCACGGCCACGCTGCCCGTCCACGCGCAGGCACCGGCGGCAGCCGCAGCCGCCCCTTCCGCCAAGACCATTGCGGGCGATGTGCAGTACGAATTGATCGGCCAATGGGACGTGAACCGGCTCAACGCCATCCTGACCACTGATACGCCCAAATTCGCCGGCGTCACGGTGTCCTACACACCGGCCCGCACGGGGGTCAAGCTCTACCGCATCAGCTACAACTCGGTGGTGCCCGAAAAGGGCAACAAGCCGATCCGCGCCTCCGGCCTGCTGGCGCTGCCCGACACGGCGGCCACCACGCTGCCGGTGGTCTCGTACCAGCACGGCACCGTCTATGGCCGCCAGGAAGTGCCCGGCTTTCCCGAGCAATCGCCCGAAACCCAGTTGATGATCGCCCAGTTCGCTGGGCAGGGTTATGCCCTCATCGGCGCGGACTACTTCGGCATGGGCATCTCGACGGAACCCGAGGGCTACATGGTCAAGGCCAGCCACCAGCAGGCCTGCTTCGACTTCCTCACAGCGGCAAAGGGCGTGATGACCGACCTGGGCCGCCAGTCCAACAAGCTCTACCTGGCGGGCTGGTCGCAGGGCGGTTTCGTCACGATGGCTTTCCTGGAGAAGCTGGAACGTTCGGGCGTGAAGGTGGACGGCGCCGCAACCGCCAGCGCCCCGCTCGACCTGGGCGCGGCCATGAACGGCTTCCTCAGCTTCCCGCGCTCCTACGACGCGGTCTGGCTCAACAGCATCTTCATCCTGTCCGCGTTCGCCTACGAGAACTACTACGGCGTGCCGGGAATGGCCCGCTCGCTGTTCAACGAGTCCTACTACGAGGTCGCCCGCAAGGCCTACGAGCGGCAGCCCTTCAACCCGTCCGACGTCCCGACCGACCTGCACAAGCTGCTCAAGGCCGAGTATTTCGATCCGCAGTACTTCGCCGATTCCGCCTTCGGCAAGCTGATCGCGGCCACGCAGTCGTACCGCTGGGTGATCAAGTCGCCGGTGCGCAACTACTACGGCGAGACCGACGAAGCCATCAGTGTCGGCGTGGGCCGCATGGCGCAGACCTATGCCGAGGCCCAGGGCGCCGGCAATCCCATGGTCCACGCCGTCTCCACGGGCAAGACCACGCACCGGGGCACCTTCGCCACCGCCGTGCCGCAGTGGAAGACCTGGTTCGATACCGGACGCTGAGCCGGCGCTGATAGGGCCTCCGGCGCGCCCGCCGAAGGGCGGCATCGCGAGGCCTGAAGGAACTTGAAAAAGTCCTACGGGGAGGCGGCGCCCCGCCCTTCGAAAACCGGCCGGAGTGCAGAGGTTTTTGCAATGGAAGGGCAGAGGTCGGTCGATAGAATCGATTGAGATGCCCCTGGTCGCCCTCGTCCTCCTCCCCTTTCTGGCCAGTGCGCTGGCGGCCATGATGCCGTCCGACGCCCGCAACCGAGGGGCGGCCATCGCGGGATTCACGGCCCTGGGCTGCGCCGTCTTCGCCGCCTGGCAGTTCCCGGCGCTCGCCGCCGGCGAGGTGCTGCAGGAAGGCCATCGGTGGATCCCCACCCTGGGTGTCGACCTGTCCTGGCGCATGGACGGTCTGGCCTGGCTGTTCTGCATGCTGGTGCTGGGCATCGGCGCGCTGGTGGTGCTCTATGGGCGCTACTACATGTCCTCCTCGGACCCGGTGCCGCGCTTCTTCGCCTTCTTCCTCGCCTTCATGGGCGCGATGGTGGGTGTGGTGCTGTCGGGCAACCTGATCCAGCTGGTGCTGTTCTGGGAACTGACCAGCCTGTTCTCCTTCCTGCTGATCGGCTACTGGCATCACCGCCGCGACGCACGGCGCGGGGCCCGCATGGCGCTCACCGTGACAGGCGCCGGCGGGCTGTGCCTGCTGGCCGGGGTGCTGCTGCTGGGCCGGATCGCCGGCAGCTACGAACTGGACGTGGTGCTGAACTCGGGCGACGTGGTGCGGGCCGATCCGCTCTATCCGCTGACGCTGGTGCTGCTGCTGCTGGGCGCCTTCACCAAGAGCGCGCAGTTTCCCTTCCACTTCTGGCTGCCGCGCGCCATGGCGGCGCCCACGCCGGTGTCGGCCTACCTGCATTCGGCCACCATGGTGAAGCTGGGCGTGTTCCTCATGGCGCGCCTGTGGCCGGTGCTGTCGGGCACCGACCTGTGGTTCTGGCTGGTAGGCGGCGCGGGCGCCGTCACGCTGCTGCTGGGTGGCTATGTCGCCATGTTCCAGCGCGACCTGAAGGCGCTGCTGGCCTACTCGACCATCTCTCACCTGGGCCTCATCACCCTGCTGCTGGGCATGAACAGCCCGCTGGCCGCCGTGGCGGCGGTCTTCCATGTGATGAACCACGCCACGTTCAAGGCGTCGCTGTTCATGGCCGCCGGCATCATCGACCACGAGACGGGCACCCGCGACATCAGCCGGCTGAGCGGGCTGCTCAAGTCCATGCCCATCACTGGTGCGCTGGCCATCATCGCCAGCGCCTCGATGGCCGGCGTGCCGCTGCTCAACGGCTTCCTGTCGAAGGAGATGTTCTTCGCCGAGACGGTGTTCCTCGACGGCGCGCCCTGGCTGGAGATCGCGCTGCCGGTGCTCGCCACCCTGGCCGGCGCGTTCAGCGTCGCCTATTCGGCGCGCTTCGTCTTTGACGTCTTCTTTGGCCCGCGCTGCGACACCGAAGTACCCAAGCCGCCGCACGAGCCCCCGCACTGGATGCGGGTGCCGGTGGAGTTGCTGGTGCTGCTGTGCCTGGTCGTGGGCGTGGTGCCGGCCTGGTCGGTGGGCGCCTTCCTGGCGACGGCCGCGGCGCCGGTGGTCGGCGGCACGCTCCCCGAATACAGCCTCGCGGTCTGGCACGGCTTCAACCTGCCCCTGGCCATGAGCGTCGTGGCGCTGGCGGGCGGCGCGGCCATCTATCTGATGCAGCGTCGCAGCCGTGCGCATGGCGGCCTCCACCGCACGCCGGTGATCTGGATGTTCGACGGCCAGCGCATCTTCGAGAACCTGCTGGCGCGGCTGTCCCAGCTCGGGCGCAATGGCCGCCGGGTCCTTTCCACCAACCGGCTGCAGCCGCAGTTGCTCCTGCTGGTGATGGTGGCGGTGCTGGGCGCGGGCGCCTCGCTGTGGCTGGCGCCGGCCGACACCGGCAGCCGCGCGCGCCTGCCCTTCTCGCCCATGTTCCTGATGACCTGGGTGATCGGCTGCACCTGCGCAGTCGCGGCCGCCTGGCAGGCGAAGTTCCACCGGCTGGCTTCGCTGATGCTGGCCTCCGGTGCGGGGCTGGTGAGCTGCATCACCTACATCTGGTTCTCGGCGCCCGACCTGGCACTGACGCAACTGGTGGTCGAGACGGTGACCACCCTGCTCATCCTGCTGGGCCTGCGCTGGCTGCCGATGCGCAAGGCCGAAGTCCAGCCCCCGCGCGAGCGCATGCGCCCCTGGGGCCGCCGCGGGCGCGACCTGCTGCTGGCCACGGTGGCCGGCTGCGGCATGGCGGCGCTGGCCTGGTACATGATGACCCGGCCCTTTCCGCAGAGCATCTCCCCCTTCTTCCTGGAACGCGCCCTGCCCGAGGGCGGCGGCACCAACGTGGTCAACGTGATGCTGGTCGACTTCCGCGGCTTCGACACCTTCGGCGAGATCACCGTGCTGGGCATCGTGGCGCTGACGGTCTATGCGCTGCTGCGCCGCTTCCGTCCCGCCGCCGAGGCGATGGCGCTGCCACCGCAACAGCAGGTGCAGCAGGACCAGGGCGGCACCGACCTCGTCAATCCGCGCCGCGCCACGGACACGGCCATCGGCTACCTGATGGTGCCCGCCGTGCTGGTGCGCCTGCTGCTGCCGCTGGCGGCCATGGTGTCGGTGTACTTCTTCATGCGCGGCCACAACCAGCCAGGCGGCGGCTTCGTGGCCGGGCTGGTGATGTCGGCGGCGCTGATGCTGCAGTTCATCGTCTCGGGCGCGGCCTGGACGGAAGAACACCTGCGGATCTACCCGCGGCGCTGGATCGCGCTGGGCCTGCTCATCGCGCTGGCCACGGGCGCCGGTGCCATCGCGATGGGCTATCCCTTCCTGACCACCCACACGGCCCATGTCACGCTGCCGGTGCTGGGCGAGCTGCACGTGCCCAGTGCCATGTTCTTCGACATCGGCGTCTTCGCGCTGGTGCTGGGCGCCACGCTGCTGATCCTCACCGCCCTGGCGCACCAGTCCATCCGCAGCCACCGCTGGGCCGAGGAGCAGGAGGAAAAGGCCGCCGCCAAGGCCGCCCTCGAAGCCGCGAATGCCGAGGCCATCCGCATCACCGGCGGAGCCGTCTGACATGGAAGCCGTTCTCGCCATCGCCATCGGCGTGCTCACCGGTTCGGGCGTGTACCTGCTGGTGCGCCCCCGGACCTTCCAGGTGATCATGGGCCTCACGCTCATCTCGTACGCCGTCAATCTGTTCATCTTCAGCATGGGCCGGCTCAAGGTCGACAGCGAGCCGGTGCTGCGTAAGGGCGTGGAAGCCACGCTGCAGAACACGGCCGACCCCATGCCGCAGGCCCTGGTGCTGACGGCCATCGTGATCGGCTTTGCCATGACGGCGCTCTTCCTGGTGGTGATGCTGGCCTCGCGCGGCATCTCGGACACCGACCACGTGGACGGCCAGGAGCGGGAGGAGACATGAGCAACGAAATCCTCGCCCTGCTCGACCGGCTGCTCGACGCCACCATGCCGCACCTGGTGGCGGCGCCCATCCTGCTGCCGCTGCTCACGGCCGCGCTGATGCTGCTGATGGGCGAGCAGCGCCGGCGCGCCAAGTCGGCGCTGACGGTCATCTCGGGCCTGTTCGGCCTGCTGGTGGCGCTGGCCCTGCTGCGCTGGGTGAACACGCCCGACACCGGTGGCGGCCCGGGCTCCATCGGCGTCTACCTGCCGGGCAACTGGGCGGCGCCCTTCGGCATCGTGCTGGTGGCCGACCGCCTGTCGTCCATGATGGTGGCGCTGACGGGCGTGGTGGCCTTTGCGGCCTCGATCTATTCCACCTCGCGCTGGGACCGGGCCGGCGTGCACTTCCATCCGCTGCTGCAACTGCAGCTGATGGGCCTGAACGGCGCCTTCCTCACCGGCGACCTGTTCAACCTGTTCGTGTTCTTCGAGGTCATGCTCGCCGCCTCGTACGGGCTGCTGCTGCATGGCTCCGGCGCCCTGCGCGTGCGCGCCGGGCTGCATTACATCGCCATCAACCTCGCGGCCTCGTCGCTGTTCCTGATCGGCGCGGCCATGCTCTACGGCGTGACCGGCACGCTCAACCTGGCCGACCTGAGCCAGCGCATTGCCGAAGTAGCACCGGCCGACCGCGGGCTGCTGCATGCCGGCGTCGCCATCCTGGCCGCCGCCTTCTTCGCCAAGGCCGGGGCCTGGCCGCTCAATTTCTGGCTGGTGCCCGGCTACAGCGCGGCGGTGTCGCCCGTGAGCGCCGTCTTCGCGCTGCTGACCAAGCTGGGCGTGTACGTGGTGCTGCGCACCTGGACGCTGTTCTTCGGCCCCGACGCGGGCGACTCGGCGCTGTATGGCCAGCCGGTGATCATCGGCCTGGGGCTGGCCACGCTGACCGTCGGCTCGCTGGGCCTGCTCGGCTCGCAGCGGCTGTCGCACCTGGCGAGCTTCGCGGTGGTGGTGTCGGCGGGTACGCTGCTGGCCGCCGTCGGGCTGGGGCAGGAAGGCGTCTGGGCCGGCGCGCTCTATTACCTGCTCGGGTCCACGCTGGCGGCCAGCGCCCTCTTCCTGCTGATCGACATGATCGAGCGCTGGCGCAACGCCGGCCACAGCATCGCGCCCCACGAATCGGCCGCGACCACGCCCTTCCTCACCGAGGACCTGCAGGCCCTGGACGACGTCAACCTGGACGACGAGGCGCAGGCGCTGTATGGCCGCGCCATCCCGGCCGGCGTCGCCTTCCTGGGCCTGGCCTTCGTGTGCTGCGTGCTGCTGCTGGCCGGGCTGCCGCCGCTGCCCGGCTTCATCGGCAAGTTCGCCATGCTGTCGGGCCTGCTGGATGCCCAGCAGGTCAGCCGCTGGGGCTGGGCCTTCATGGGGCTGCTGCTGGTCTCGGGCTTCATGACGCTGGTCGCGTTCTCGCGCAGCGGCATCCGGCATTTCTGGACGCACACCCAGGGCTCGCTGCCGGCGCTGCGTGCGCTGGAGGTGCTGCCGGTGGCGGGCCTGCTGGCCGCGTGCATCGCCCTGGCGGTGGGCGCCGGGCCGGTACTGCTGCACGCCCAGGCCACCGCCGCCAACCTGGCCGACACCCGCGACTACCGTGCCGCCGTGTTCGCGGCCACCCAGAAGGCCGGTCCGACGACCACTCGGCGGGCGGAGGTCCGGCCATGATGCGACGCCTGATTCCCTCGCCCCCGCTCACCATCGCGCTGTGGGTGGTGTGGCTGCTGCTGAACCAGTCGCTGCATCCGGCCACCATGCTGCTGGGTGCGGTGCTCGCGGTGGCGGTGCCGCTGCTCACCAAGGGCCTGCGGCCGGCGACAGTACGCATGCGCCGCCCACTGGCGGCACTGCGCCTTCTGCGCCTGGTGATGGCCGACCTGCTGGCGTCGGCACTGGGCGTGGCGCGGGCCCTGCTCACCCGCCGGACGCCGCAGATCCATTCGGCCTTCGTGCGCGTGCCGCTGGATCTGCGCGACCCCAACGGACTGGCCGTGCTGGCCATGATCCTGTGCCTGACGCCCGGCACGGCCTGGGCCGAACTGGCCGTGGACCGCAGCCAGCTGCTGCTGCACGTCTTCGATGTGGACGACGAGAGCGATCTGATCGAGCGCATCAAGCTGCGCTACGAGACCCTGCTGATGGAGATCTTCGAACCATGACGCCACTGTTGTTCTGGGCGCTCAAGGCCGCGCTGTTCCTCCTGGCCGTCGCCATGCTGTGCGCGCTGACGCGGCTGCTGAGGGGCCCCACGGCCCAGGACCGCGTGGTGGCCCTGGACTGCCTCTACATCAACGGCATGCTGATGATGCTGACGCTGGGCATCGTCTATTCGAGCGCCGTCTATTTCGAGGCGGCCATGCTGATTGCGCTGTTCGGCTTCGTGGGCACGACGGCGCTGGCCAAGTTCCTGCTGCGCGGCGAGGTGATCGAATGAGCGGGCCGCTGCCCTGGTGGGCCGAGGCGCTCACGGCCCTCCTGGTGGTGGTGGGCGCCGGCTTTGCGGCCATCGGCTCCTTCGGCCTGGTGCGCATGCCCAGCTTCTTCCGCCGCATCCACACGCCCACGCTGGGCGCCACGGCCGGGGTGTGGTCCATCTCGCTGGCCACGGCCGTGTATTTCTCGGCCCAGGGCTCCCATCTGTTCCTGCACGCGGCGCTGATCGCGATGTTCGTGGCGCTGACGGCGCCGATCACCACCATCTTCCTGACCCGGGCTGCGCTGTTCCGCGAACGCCAGAAGGGCGGCGACGTGCCGCCGCCAGCCGCCACGCGCAGCGAAGACGGCACCCCGGTCACGGTCCAGCTCGACAAGACGCCGGACTGACCGCGTCGGCGGGCGCGCGGCACCGCGCGTTGTGCAGACGCCTCGCCACCCGCAGCACGTCGATACCAGCCCGGCAAGCCCGCCTTGCGCGTCGGCAGCGAGTCCGTTAACGTCTTGTAACTTTAGTCAATTTCGGACACGTTCATGGTCGACAAGCGCCGCCTGCTCCATTCCTGTGCCGCCCTGGCGGCCAGCGCTTGCCTGCCGGCCTGGGCGCAATCCGGCACAAAGTCGCCCCGACCCGCCATCGCGCCGGATGGCGGCGCCAGCTGGCCGACCCGGCCGGTGAAGCTGCTGGTGGGATTTCCGCCCAATTCCTCGCCCGACACCGCGGCACGCATCGTGGCCGAGCCGCTGGCGCGGCTGCTCGGCCAGACCGTGGGTGTCGAGAACAAGCCCGGTGCCAGCGGCAACATCGCCGCCAACGCGGTGGCCAAGGCCCGCGACGACCACACCTTCGGCGCGCTGATCAACGGCAACCTCACCATCGCCCGGCTGCTGGACGCCGCCGTGCCCTTCGACCCTGAGACCGACTTCGCCCCGGTCGGCCTGATCGGCACCGCACCGCTGGTGCTGGCGGTCGCGGCGCAGGCCCAGGGCAGCCGGCCGGACGAGCTGCTGCTGTGGGCGCGCAACCTGGGCACCGATGCCCGCTACGGCACGCCCGGCAACGGCACCGTCGGCCACCTGGGCATGGAACTGCTGAAGATGCGCACCAGCATCCGCGCGCAGTACCAGGGCTTTGCCGGCAATCCGCAGGTGATCGAGGCCATGCTGGCCAACCAGATCCAGCTGGCCCTGCTGCCGCCGGGGCTGGCGCTGCCGCACATCCGCCAGGGGCGGCTCAAGGCCATCGGCATCACCGCGCCCGAGCGCAGCCCCCTGACCGGCGAGATGCCCACGCTGCGCGAGGCCGATGTCCGCGGCGCCGACCTGGAGATCTGGACAGCCCTGGCCGCGCCGGCCGGGCAGTCGCCAACGGCCATCGCGCGGCTCAATGGCGCACTGCAGACGGTCCTGCGCACCGCCGAGGTGAGCGAGGCCCTGCTCAAGGCCGGCTGGCAGGCCCGCGGCGGCACGCCCGAGGCGCTGGCGCGGCGCATCCGCAGCGACACCACCACGCTCGGCGGCGTCATCCTGATGCGCGGGATCAAGGCCGCCTGACGGCGGGGCGCCTGTCCGGTGGCGGACTGCCCGCCGGCGGGCGCCTTTCTATGATCGCCGTCCATGTACGCTCCCCGCCGCCTGCCGCAGTCCGACTTCGTTCCCGTGCGCAACCTGCGCTACCACGTGCTCACCTGGGGCACGCCCTCGCTGGCGCGCCCGCCCCTGGTGCTGCTTCATGGCTGGATGGATGTGGCAGCCTCCTGGCAGTTCGTCATCGATGCCCTGGCGCAGGAGCGCTTCGTCATCGCGCCCGACTGGCGCGGCTTCGGCCAGACCGGCGGCGGCGACGTCGACAACTACTGGATGCCCGACTACCTGGCCGACCTCGACTGGCTGCTCGACCACTACGCCGCCGACCGCGCCGTCGACCTGGTCGGCCACAGCATGGGCGGCAACGTCGCGATGCACTATGCGGGCGTGCGACCGGGGCGCATCCGGCGGCTCGTCAACCTCGAAGGGTTCGGCATGCCCGCCTATGCGCCCGACGAGGCGCCCAAGCGCTACGCGCGCTGGATCGACGAGAACAGGCAGCTGCACGAAGGCGGCATGCGCCTGTCGGGCTACAGCACGCCCGATGGCGTGGCGCGCCGCCTGATGAAGACCAACCCCCGGCTGTCGCAGGACAAGGCCGACTGGCTGGCCCGGCAGTGGGCCCGGCCGGTGCGCCAGGAGGATGGCAGCGAGCGCTGGGAGATCCAGGGCGATGCCGCGCACAAGGTGATCAACGCCAACATCTTCCGCGTGGACGAGACGCTGGCCCTCTATGCCGCCATCACCGCGCCGGTGCTGGCCGTGGTGGCCAGCGACGACAGCCTGCACGGCTGGTGGAACGGCCGCTACACCCTCGACGAATTCCACCGGCGCCTGGAGGTGCTGCGCGAACTGCGCACCGCCCGGGTGGAGGACGCGGGCCACATGCTGCATCACGACCAGCCCGACCAGGTGGCGGCGCTGATCGAGGACTTCTTCCGGCCGTCGTGAGCGCCGGCGGCGCAAACGGGGTCGGCCAGCGCCCGCCCGTCCCGGCATAAGCGGCGTTTTCCGACACCCCCCGGGCACGTCCTCGGGCAGACTCGGTCGGTTTTGCTCCGACCAAGCCCCACCCATGGACCGACGCCCTGCCATCGCCAACGATGAGTTCCGCCGCCTGCTCAGCCGCAACGTCAAGCTGCCCCTGCTGCTGGGTGCCCTGGGGGCCGTCGTCTTCGTGGCGCTCATCGGCTACCTGTTGTCGGTCATCAGCTGGGTGGAGCACACGGACCGGGTCACCCGCACCGCCACCGAG
Organism: Pseudacidovorax sp. NFM-22; assembly: GCF_021401245.1. Lineage (GTDB taxonomy): Bacteria > Pseudomonadota > Gammaproteobacteria > Burkholderiales > Burkholderiaceae_C > Xenophilus. Next base: position 401,472 of record NZ_JACBFY010000004.1, on the reverse strand, counting down.
ACCCAGCTGCTGCAGGCCGACATGCAGGCCGCCGTGCGCGGCTACCTGCTGACCGGCAACGGCGCCTTCCTCCAGCCCACCGACGCGGCGCGCACCCGCGCCCACGCCCTGCTGGGCGAGCTGCGCGTGCTGGTGGCCGACAACCCTCAGCAGGTCGGCCGTGCCACCAAGCTCGACGAGCTGCAGCGGGCATGGGAGAGCTATGCCGACGACGTGGTGGAGTCCAAGCAGCGCGGCGAGGACATCGGCGACCGCCTGCAGTCCGGCCGCGGCAAGCGCATCGCCGACGAATCGCGCTCCACGCTGGATGCCTTCCTCGCCACCGAACAGACCCTTCGCGCCGAGCGCAACCGCAGCGCCAACCGCGCCGCCGTGGGCGTGGTGGCCGGTTACCTGCTGCTGAGCGTCCTGATCAGCGTGGTGCTCTCCATCCTGGGCCGCCGGCAGATGCTTCATCTGTCCGACCGCTATGGCCAGGCACTCGCGGAGCAGGCCGATCATTCCGAACGCATGGAGGCGCAGGCCTGGTTGCGCGGCGCCCAGAACGAACTGGCCAGCCGCACCGTGGGCCAGTTGACGGCGCAGAACCTGGGCCGCCAGGTGCTGGAGTTCTGCGCCCGGCACCTGCGCAGCGCCGTGGGCGCTGTCTACGTACACGACACCGACGGCAGCCTGCGCCGCGTGGCCAGCTATGGCTTCTCGCGCGAGTCCGAGGCCGCCTCGCAGAGCTTCCTGCCCGGCGAAGGCCTGGTGGGCCAGGCCGCCGCGCGCGGCGAGCTGATGGACATCACGCCCGTACCGCCCGGCTACCTGCGCGTGAGCTCGGGACTGGGCGAAGCGCCGCCGCACACCGTGCTGCTGCTGCCGATCTCGCACGAGGGCCAGGTCAACGGGGTCGTCGAACTGGGCCTGCTGGCGTCGCCCTCCCCGCGCGAGCTGGAACTGCTGCGCGGCGTGGCCGACGACGCCGGCAGTTCCATGGCGGCCGCGCGCTACCGCGAACGCCTGCAGCAGGTGCTGGCCGAGACCCAGCAGCTCAACGAGGAACTGCAGGTGCAGCAGGAAGAGCTGCGCACCGCCAACGAGGAGCTGGAGGAGCAGTCCCGCGCCCTCACCGAAAGCCAGGTCAACCTCGAGAACCAGCAGGCGGAGCTGGAGCAGATCAACAGCCAGCTGGCCGAGCGCACCGAGCAGCTCGACCAGCGCAATGCCGCGCTGCGCCGCGCCCAGTCCGACCTGGAGGAGCGTGCCGACGCCCTCGCCCGCGCCAGCCGCTACAAGTCGGAGTTCCTGGCCAACATGTCGCACGAGCTGCGCACCCCGCTCAACAGTGCGCTGATCCTGTCGAAGCTGCTGGCCGACAACAGCCAGGGCAATCTGAGCGAGGAGCAGGTGCGCTTCGCGCGCTCGATCCACGACTCGGGCAACGACCTGCTCACGCTCATCAACGACGTGCTGGACATCGCCAAGGTCGAGGCCGGCCGGCTGGACATCCATGCCGAATACCTGCCCGTGGCACGGCTGGTGGAATCGCTGCAGTCCACCTTCACGCCGCTGGCGCAGAACAAGTCGCTCGCGCTGCGCATCGAGCTCTCGCCCGACGCGCCGGCGCACCTCATCTCGGACCGGCAGCGCGTGGAGCAGATCCTCAAGAACCTGCTGTCCAACGCCATCAAGTTCACCGACCGGGGCGAGGTGCTGCTGAGCGTGCAGCCCGGCCCGCAGGGCGGCGTGCGCTTCGACGTGCGCGACTCGGGCATCGGCATCGCCCCGGACCAGCAGGCGCTGATCTTCGAGGCCTTCCACCAGGCCGACGGCACCACCAGCCGCAAATACGGCGGCACGGGGCTGGGGCTGTCGATCTCGCGCGACCTGACGCGCCTGATGGGCGGCACCCTCACCGTGAGCAGCGAACTGGGCAAGGGCAGCACCTTCACGCTGAGCCTGCCCGCCGACATCGCGCAGCGCCTGGAGGGCGACGACGCCGCGCCGCTGCCGCGCAGCAGCACGGCCGCGGCACCGGTCGCACTGGCCCCGCTGGCCGCCCCGGCGCAGGCCGCGCCGCCGGCACCCCAGCCAGCGCCCGCCCCCACCTTCGCGGACGACCGCGACCAGTTGGCGGACGACGTCCGGCGCGTGCTGGTGATCGAGGACGAGCCGCAGTTCGCCCGCATCCTGTACGACCTGGCGCACGAATACGGCTGGCGCTGCCTGGTGGCCCATGGCGCCGCCGACGGCTTTGCGCTGGCCCAGGAGCTGCAGCCGCACGCCATCCTGCTGGACATGCGCCTGCCCGACAGCTCCGGCCTCGCCGTGCTGCAGCAGCTCAAGGACGATGCCGGCACCCGCCACATCCCGGTGCACGTGGTGTCCGCGCAGGACCAGGCCGAGGCGGCACTGCACATGGGCGCCGTGGGCTATGCACTCAAGCCCACCACGCGCGAACAGCTGCAGGCCGTGTTCTCGCGGCTGGAGGCGCGCCTGGCCCAGAAGGTCAAGCAGGTGCTGCTGGTGGAGGACGACGACGTGCAGCGCGAGAGCGTGGTGCACCTGATCGGCGACGACGACGTGGCCATCACCGCCGTCGGCACCGGCGAGGAGGCCCTGGCGCTGCTGCGCGAGCGGGTCTTCGATTGCATGATCACCGACCTGCGCCTGCCCGACATGCAGGGCGGCGAGCTGCTGCAGCGCATGTCGTCGGAGGAGATCTGCTCCTTCCCGCCCGTCATCGTCTACACAGGCCGCAACCTCACGCGCGACGAGGAGGCCGAGCTGTTGCGCTACTCGCGCTCGATCATCATCAAGGGCGCGCGCTCGCCCGAGCGGCTGCTCGACGAAGTGACGCTGTTCCTGCACAAGGTGGAATCGCAGTTGTCGGCCGAGCGCCAGAGCATGCTGCGCACGGCCCGCGAGCGCGACCGCGTGTTCGAAGGCCGGCGCATCCTGCTGGTGGACGACGACGTGCGCAACATCTTCGCCCTCACCAGCGCGCTGGAGCAGCGCGGCGCCAAGATCGAGGTGGCCCGCAACGGCCGCGAGGCGCTGCACAAGCTCGACGCGGTGCCCGACATCGACCTGGTGCTGATGGACGTCATGATGCCGGAGATGGACGGCCTGGAGGCCACCCGCCGCCTGCGCAGCGACCCGCGCTTCCGCAAGCTGCCGGTCATCACCGTCACCGCCAAGGCCATGAAGGACGACCAGGAACAGTGCCTGGCCGCCGGCGCCAGCGACTACCTGGCCAAGCCCATCGACCTGGACCGGCTGTTCTCGCTGCTGCGGGTGTGGATGCCGCACATGGAGCGCCTGTGAGCGCCCGCCCCGCCAGCCCGGACGCCGAGGAGGCCGGGGGCCGCCTCGCGACGCCGCACCCGCCGGGCCTTGCCGCGTCGGGCACGGACACCGCCCGCCCCGCGCCACCGCCGCCCAGCGCCTCCGACATCGAGCTGCGCCTGCTGATGGAGGCCATCTATCTGCGCTACAGCCACGACTTCCGCGACTACACCGGCGCCTCGCAGAAGCGTCGGGTCAACTACGCGCTGGAGCAGATGGGCTACCGCAGCATCTCCGCACTGCAGGAGCAGGTGCTGCGCGACGACCAGGTCTTCGGCCGGCTGCTGCAGTACCTCACCGTGCCGGTCAGCGAGATGTTCCGCGACCCGGACTACTTCCTCGCGCTGCGCCAGCAGGTGGTGCCGGTGCTGCACACCTATCCGTCGATCAAGGTCTGGGTGGCGGGCTGCAGCACGGGCGAAGAGGTCTATTCCCTGGCCATCCTGCTGCGCGAGGAGGGACTGCTGGAGCGGGCGCTGATCTACGCCACCGACATCAATCCGCAATCGCTGGAGAAGGCGCGGCAGGGCATCTTCCCGGCCGACGCGGTGCGCGAGTACACGGCCAACTACCAGCGCGCCGGCGGGCGCAAATCCTTTTCCGACTACTACACCGCGGCCTATGGCGGCGCGCGCTTCGACCCGGCGCTGCGGGCCAACGTGATCTTTGCCGACCACAGCCTGGCCACCGACAGCGTGTTCGCCGAGACGCACCTCGTCTCCTCCCGCAACGTGCTGATCTACTTCAACCGCCGGCTGCAGGACCGCGCCCTGGGCCTGTTCCACGATTCGCTGTGCCACCGTGGCTTCCTGGGACTGGGCTCGAAGGAGAGCGTGGATTTCTCGGCCTATGCCGAGCGGTTCGAGCCGGTGGCGCGGGCGGAACGCATCTTCCGCAAGGCGGCCTGATGTCGGCGGTCCGCTCCCCCTACGCCGCCGTTCACGCCGCGCCACCGTCGGCGCCGGACGATGGCGACTTCGACCCCGGCCCGCTGCCGCAGGTGGATGCAGTGGTGGTCGGCGCCTCCGCCGGTGGCGTCGACGCCCTGCTGCGCCTGACGGCGGCCCTGCCCACGCCGTGGCACCTGCCGCTGATCGCGGTGCTCCACCTGCCGCAGGACCGGGAAAGCCGCCTGGCGGACATCTTCTCGCACCGGCTGCCGATCCCAGCCTGCGAGGCCCGCGACAAGGCCGCCGTCGAGGCGGCCACGCTGCACTTCGCGCCGCCGGGCTACCACCTCTTCATCGAGGCGGACCACCACTTCTCGCTGAGCTGCGAGCCGCCGGTGCACTTTTCGCGCCCTTCCATCGACCTGCTGATGAGTTCCGCCGCCGACGCCTACGGGCCACGCCTGGCCGGCCTGCTGCTGACCGGCGCCAACGAGGACGGTGCGCAGGGGCTGGCCGACATCGCCGCCGCGGGCGGCCTCACTGCCGTACAGTCGCCGGGCGAAGCCATGGCGCCCCAGATGCCCCAGTCCGCCCTGGCCCTGCGCCAGCCCGATTACGTCCTGCCCCTGGCCCAACTGCGCCGGCTGCTGATCCTGCTCGACGCCCAGCACCATGCCCACTGACCCGTCCGAGATCGAAACCAAGCTCCTGATCGTCGACGACCTGGACGAGAACCTGATCGCGCTCGAAGCACTGATCCGCGACCCGGGCCGGCGCGTGTTCCAGGCGCGCTCGGGCGACGAGGCGCTGGCGCTGATGCTGGAACACGAGTTCGCGCTGGCGGTGCTGGACGTGCAGATGCCCGGCATGAACGGCTTCGAGCTGGCCGAGCTGATGCGCGGCACCGAGCGCACGCGCACCATCCCGATCATCTTCGTCAGCGCCGCGGGCCGCGAGCTCAACTACGCCTTCCAGGGCTACGAAAGCGGCGCAGTGGACTTCCTGCACAAGCCGCTGGACGCGCACATGGTGCGCAGCAAGGTCAGCGTCTTCGTCGAGCTGTACCACAGCCGCATGGCGCTCCAGCGCGAGATGGACGCCCTCGCCACGCTCCACCGCGAGCAGCAGGCGCTGGTGGCCGAGCTGCGCGAGGCCCGCGCCGACCTGGAGCGCGCCGTGCGCATGCGCGACGACTTCATGTCCATGGTCTCGCACGAGCTGCGCACGCCGCTCAACACGCTCTACCTGGAGACCCAGGTGCGCAAGATGCACCTGGCGCGCGGCCACATGTTCTTCTTCACGCCCGAGCGCCTGAAGGAAACGGCCGAGCGCGACCAGCGCCAGATCCAGGCCATGGTGCGGCTCATCGACGACCTGCTGGACGTCACCCGCATGCGCAACGGCCGCCTGTCGATGAGCCCGCAGGCCTTCGACCTGAGCGCCATGGCGGCGCGCGTGGTCGCCGCCCTGGCGCAGCAGGCCGAGGCCGCCGGGGCCGCCATCCATCTGGAGGCGCCCGAGCCGCTCACCGGCGTCTGGGACGAGTTCCGCCTGGAGCAGGTGCTGACCAACCTGCTGACCAACGCCCTGCGCTATGGCGGCGGCAAGCCGGTGGACGTGAACGTCGGGCTGCGCGGCGAGGAGGCCGTGATCAGCGTGCGCGACCACGGCATCGGCATCGCGCCCGAGGACCAGGCCCGCATCTTCCAGCAGTTCGAGCGCGCCGAATCTGGCCGCCGCGAGGTGGCCAGCGGCCTGGGGCTGGGCCTGTTCATCACCCAGCAGATCGTCCAGGGCCACGGCGGGCGGATCGAACTGGAGAGCACGCCGGGCGAAGGGTCCACCTTCCGCGTGGTGCTGCCCTTCGAGCCGCCCTCGGCCGAAGACGCCGCGTGAGAAAATCCCGCGTTTCCCCGAACACCCGCAAGAACAGGACCGCACCATGGACGCAGAACAGATCAACCTCATTGGCACCACCCTGGCCGACCTGAGCACCCGGACGGCCGACTTGCGGAGGTATCTTTGACTTCGATGCCAAAGCCGAACGCCTGAGGACCGTCAACGCCTCGCTGGAAGACCCGACGGTCTGGAACGACCCCAAGAAGGCCCAGGAACTGGGCAAGGAAAAGAAGGCCCTGGATGGCGTGGTGCTGGCCATCCAGCGCCTGGAGCGCGATCTGGCCGACAACACCGAGCTCTACGAGATGAGCAAGGAAGAAGGCGACGAGGCAGGCCTGAAGGCCATCGCCGACGACGCCGAGGAACTGCGCAAGGAGATCGAGCAGCTCGAATTCCGCCGCATGTTCAACAACCCGGCCGATCCCAACAATTGCTTCGTCGACATCCAGGCCGGCGCGGGCGGCACCGAGGCGCAGGACTGGGCCAGCATGCTGCTGCGCCAGTACCTCAAGTACGCCGAGCGCAAGGGCTTCAAGACCACCGTCGAGGACGAGTCCCCGGGTGAAACCGCGGGCATCAAGAGCGCCACGATCAAGGTCGAGGGCGAATACGCCTTCGGCCTGCTGCGCACCGAGACCGGCGTGCACCGCCTGGTGCGCAAGTCGCCCTTCGACTCCTCGGGCGGGCGCCACACCAGCTTCGCCTCGCTCTTCGTCTATCCGGAGATCGACGACTCCATCGAGATCGAGATCAACCCGTCCGACGTGCGCGTGGACACCTACCGCGCCAGCGGCGCCGGTGGCCAGCACATCAACAAGACCGACTCGGCGGTGCGACTGACGCACATCCCGACCGGCATCGTGGTGCAGTGCCAGGACGGCCGCAGCCAGCACAGCAACCGCGACGTGGCCTGGAAGCGCCTGCGCTCGCGGCTGTACGACTTCGAGATGCGCAAGCGCATGGAAGAGCAGCAGAAGCTGGAGGACAGCAAGACCGACGTCGGCTGGGGCCACCAGATCCGCAGCTACGTGCTGGACAACAGCCGCATCAAGGACCTGCGCACCGGCGTCGAGATCTCGGCCACGCAGAAGGTGCTCGACGGCGACCTCGATCCCTTCATCGAAGCCTCGCTGAAGCAGGGCGTCTGATGCCCGACCGCAGCCCGCGCCCCGAGGGCGCCGCCCTGCCCGTGCAGGCCCTGATCTTCGACATGGACGGCACCATGATCGACTCCATGCCCTGGCATGCGAAGTCGTGGGTGACCTTCGCCCAACGGCACGGCATCACGATGCCGGCCGATGAGATCCTGCGTCGCACCACGGGCCGCACCGGCACCGAGTGCATGCGCGAGGTCTTCGAGCGCGAGCTGCCAGCGGACGAATGCCTGGCGCTGGTGAACGAGAAGGAAGCGATCTACCGCGAGCTTTTCGACGCGCCCTTTGCCGAGGTGGCGGGCTTCACCGCCTTCGCGCGGCAAGCCGCCGCGCGCGGCCTGAAGGTCGCCGTCGGCACCGCGGGCGACCGGCACAACGTGGCCTTCGCCCTGGACCGCCTGAAGATGGACCCGCCCCCGCTGACGGTCGTCGGCGGCGACGAGGGCCTGCGTGGCAAGCCCGAGCCCGACATCTTTCTCGAAGCGGCCCGCCGCATCGATGCCGATCCCGCGCGCTGCATCGTCTTCGAGGACGCGCCCTTCGGCATCGAGGCCGCGCGCCGCGCTGGCATGCGTGCGGTGGCCGTGTGCAGCACCCACGGCGCCGACGAACTCGCCGGTCCGCATGTGATCGCGACCGTGCGCGACTACCACTCCCTCCTTCGCTCAAATTTTCTGGAGACGCTCGATGTTGCTCTCTCGTGACGCTCAATCGGCTGCGCCCGTCGCCATCCAGCGCGAGGACTATGCCCCGCCGGCCTACTGGATCGACACCGTCGACCTCTGCTTCGACCTGGACCCGGCCAAGACCCGCGTGCTCAACCGCATGAAGCTGCGCCGCAATCCGGACGTGGCGGCACAGCCGCTGCGCCTGGACGGCGACGAGCTCAACTTGGCGCGCGTGCTGGTCAATGGCCAGGGCGCTGCCTTCCGCATGGAAGGAAGCCAGCTGGTGCTGGACGGCCTGCCCGACGAATTCGAGCTGGAGATCTTCACCACCTGCTGCCCGGCGAAGAACACCAAGCTGATGGGCCTGTTCGTCAGCCAGAACACCTTCTTCACCCAGTGCGAGGCCGAGGGCTTCCGCCGCATCACCTACTTCCTGGACCGTCCGGACGTGATGGCCAGCTACACCGTCACGCTGCGTGCCGACAAGGCCGCCTATCCGGTGCTGCTGTCCAACGGCAACCTGGTCGAACAGGGCGAGCTCCCGGAAGGCCGCCATTTCGCCAAGTGGGTCGACCCCTTCAAGAAGCCCGCCTACCTGTTCGCTCTGGTGGCCGGCAAGCTGGTGGCGCGCGAGCAGCGCATCAAGGCACGCAACGGCCGCGAGCACCTGCTGCAAGTCTACGTGCGCGCGGGCGACCTCGACAAGACCGAGCATGCGATGAACTCGCTGATCCACTCAGTGCTGTGGGACGAGGCCCGCTTCGGCCTGCCGCTGGACCTGGACCGCTTCATGATCGTCGCCACCAGCGACTTCAACATGGGCGCGATGGAGAACAAGGGCCTGAACATCTTCAACACGAAGTACGTTCTGGCCAGCCAGGCCACGGCCACCGATGCCGACTACGCCAACATCGAGAGCGTGGTGGGCCACGAGTACTTCCACAACTGGAGCGGTGACCGCGTCACCTGCCGCGACTGGTTCCAGCTCTCGCTCAAGGAGGGCCTGACGGTCTTCCGCGACCAGGAGTTCAGCATGGACCTGTGCGCCGAGCCCTCCGCGCGCGCGGTCAAGCGCATCGAGGACGTGCGGGTGCTGCGCACCGCCCAGTTCCCCGAGGACGCCGGCCCGATGGCCCATCCGGTGCGGCCCGACAGCTACATCGAGATCAGCAACTTCTACACCGTCACCATCTACGAGAAAGGCGCCGAAGTCGTCCGCATGATGCAGACGCTGGTGGGCCGCGAGGGCTTCGCCCGCGGCATGACGCTGTACTTCGAGCGCCACGACGGCCAGGCCGTGACCTGCGACGACTTCGCCCAGGCCATCGCCGATGCCAACCCCGACAGCGAGCTGGCCCGTCGCCTGCCGCAGTTCAAGCGCTGGTACAGCCAGGCCGGCACGCCGCGCCTGGCCGCCACGGGGCACTACGACGCCGAGGCCCGCACGTACACGCTGGCCTTCACGCAGAGCTGCCCGCCGACGCCGGGTCAACCGGTGAAGGAGCCCTTCGTCATTCCGGTGGCCGTGGGGCTGCTGGGTGCGGATGGCCGCGCGCTCCCGTTGCAGCTGGAAGGCGAGCCGCAGCCCGCTGGCGAATCGCTCACGCTGGTGCTGCACGAAGCCGAGCAGCGCTTCACCTTCACCGGCCTGGACGAGGCACCGGTGCCCTCCATCCTGCGCGGCTTCAGCGCGCCGGTGGTGCTGCAGTTCGACTACACGCGCGAACAGCTGCTGGCCCTGCTGGCGCACGACAGCGACCCCTTCAACCGCTGGGAGGCCGCCCAGCGCCTGGCACTCGGCGCCGCGCTCGCAGCCATCGGCGACGACAGCCGCCTGCCCGACGCACCGGTGCTGGACGAGGCCTTCATCGGCGCCATGCGCGAGGTGCTGCGCAACGGCTCGCTGGATGCCGCCTTCAAGGAGCTGGTGCTGACGCTGCCTTCCGAGGTCTATATCTCCGAGCAGCTGGACGTGGTCGATCCGCAGCGCGTGCACCGCGTGCGCGAGGCCATGCGCACCCAGCTGGCGACGGCCCTGTACGCCGAATGGCAGCAGGCCTACGAGGACAACAAGGACACCGGCGCGTACCGGCCCGAGCCGGTCTCGGCCGGCCGCCGTGCGCTGGCCGGCATGGCGCTGGCGCACCTGTGCATTGCCGCACGCGAGTCGGGCGATGCCGTCTGGCCGGGCAAGACGCTGCAGCGCTTCAAGGACGCGTCGAACATGACCGACCGCTTCAACGCGCTGACGGCGCTGGTCGTGTCGGGCCACCCGCTGGCGGCGCAGGCCCTGGCGCGCTTCCATGCCATGTTCAAGGACGAGGCCCTGGTCATCGACAAGTGGTTCAGCCTGCAGGCCGGCGCGCCCGACCGCGGCGGCGACGTGCTGCCGCTGGTCAAGCAGCTCACGCGCCATCCGGACTTCTCCCTCAAGAACCCGAACCGCGCGCGCAGCGTGATCTTCAGCTACTGCAGCGCCAACCCCGGCGCCTTCCACCGCCTGGACGCCGCCGGCTACGTGTGGTGGAGCGAGCGGGTGATCGAGCTGGACGAGATCAACCCGCAGGTCGCCGCCCGCCTGGCGCGCGCGCTGGACCGCTGGAACAAGCTGGCCGAGCCCTACCGCGGCGCCGCACGCGAGGCCATCGCCCGCGTGGCGGCCCGCCCCGGCCTGAGCAAGGACACGCTCGAGGTCGTCAGCCGCGCCCTCGCCCCCTGATTTTTGAAACCCTCCCAGGAGTCCCCATGGCCTCTCAGAACATTTCACTCACCCGCTACCTCGTCGAGCAGCAACGCGTCGACGGCCTCATCCCTGGCCAGCTGCGCCTGCTGCTGGAGGTGGTGGCCCGCGCCTGCAAGCGCATCAGCCTCTCGGTCAACAAGGGCGCCCTGGGCGGCGTGCTCGGCTCCGCCGGCAGCGAGAACGTGCAGGGCGAGGTGCAGAAGAAGCTGGACATCATCGCCAACGAGGTGCTGATCGAGGCCAACGAATGGGGCGGCCACCTCGCCGCCATGGCCAGCGAGGAGATGGACAGCATCTACGTGGTGCCCAACCGCTATCCGCAAGGCGAATACCTGCTGATGTTCGACCCGCTCGACGGGTCCAGCAACATCGACGTGAACGTCAGCATCGGCACCATCTTCAGCGTGCTCAAGAAGCCCGACGACCACCCGGGCGTGCAGGAAGGCGACTTCCTGCAGGCCGGCTGCAAGCAGGTGGCCGCCGGCTACTGCCTCTATGGCCCGCAGACGGTGCTCGTGCTCACCGTGGGCGATGGCGTGGCCATGTTCACGCTCGACCGCGAACAGGGCAGCTTCATCCTCACGCAGGACAAGATGGAGATCCCGGCCGACACCAAGGAATTCGCGATCAACATGAGCAACATGCGCCACTGGGACGCCCCGGTGAAGCGCTACATCGACGAATGCCTGGCCGGCAAGGACGGCCCGCGCGGCAAGGACTTCAACATGCGCTGGATCGCCAGCATGGTGACCGACGTGCACCGCATCCTCACCCGCGGCGGCGTGTTCATGTACCCCTGGGACAAGCGCGAGCCCGAGAAGCCGGGCAAGCTGCGCCTGATGTACGAAGCCAACCCCATGGCCTGGCTGGTGGAGCAGGCCGGCGGTGCGGCCACCAACGGTCGCGAGCGCATCCTCGACATCCAGCCCCAGAAGCTGCACGAACGCGTGTCGGTGATCCTCGGCTCCAGGAACGAAGTCGAGCGTGTGACGAAGTACCATTTGGAGGCGTGAGCTTTTTGGCGCTATACTCTTGGGCTGCTTACGAAGGCGCTCACCACAGTGCCTTCTTGCCCTAGAATAGGTTTTTCGCCGGCGTAGCTCAGTTGGTAGAGCAACGCACTCGTAACGCGTAGGTCACCAGTTCGATTCCGGTCGCCGGCACCATCTCCAAAGCCCGCAAGCTGACGCTTGCGGGCTTTTTTGTTGGCCCCTCGCGCACAGGCGGCAGTGGCCCCGGTCCGCGGCGAGCGCAGCCCGCGCGTTGTAGGGCCCAGTAAGCTCTTCCCCTCCCCACACTCAACCCCATGCCTACGCAGACCGACTGGCTCGGCATCCTTGCGCCCCTGCAATCGGCCGCAGGCGTGTGGCTGGCCGCTGCCGCCGCCGTGCTGTGCGGCTGGCATGTGCTGCAGGCCGGCCGCCAAGCCGGGACGGCCGCCGATCGCAGCGCGGCCGCGCTGCTGGCCACGCTGCTGTGGACGATGGCCCTGGCGCTTTCCATCCACGCCGGCCTCGGCTTCGGCCTGCACGGCACCGGGGCGGACGAGGTCGCCTGGGGCTGGCCCCTGCTGCCCGGGGCCGCCGCCGCTGCGGCGCTGGCCGCCAGTTGGAGCGGTGCCACACGCTGGCGGGCCGGGGCTGCCGGCCTGGCAGGCCTGGCGGGCACGGCGCTTTTCATCGGCCAGACCGCGACGCCCCTGGGCTTCATGAGCGTACTTCTGGCCGCCGCCGCGCTGATCATGCTGCTGGCCTATGCGCTGCTGCGGGCACCGCGCTCGCCAGCGGCCACGATGGGCTGGCAGCCCGGGCTCTGGGCCCTGGCAGCGCCGCTGGTCGTCGCCGTCGTGGCCGCCGTGGGCACCCTGCCGGGTCCGGTCGGGGCGCCGGCGCTGCCCTACTGGAACGGCCTGCCATGGCCACAGCAAGGGTTCGGCCTGTGTGCCCTGGCCCTTCTGTACATCGGCATGTGCGGCACCCGGCAGGCGCGGGCGCAGGCGGCGGCGCTCGACGCCTTGCAGCAACGCTTCGACCTCGCGCCGGACGGCCTGCTCGTGCTCGACGCCGAGCACCGGATCACGGCCGCCAATGCCGCGGCACTGCGGCTGCTGGCGCTGCGCCCGGAAGAGGCCACCGGCAAGACACTCCCGACCCTGCTCGACGCGGCCGACACCGACCTCGCGGAATGGCTCAGGGATCCGGCCAGCAGCCCCGCCGGGCCCGGCGAACGCCGCGCGCTGCGCCCCCTGGCAGGCGGCGGCGCGCTGGCGCTGCGCCTCGCGCGCGCCGGCCTGGGCGTCGACGGCCAGGGTCGCGACGCCGCCTGCATCGTCACCCTGGCCGACATCAGCGCACAGCACGCCGAGGAAGAAGCGATCCGCCAGCGCGAGCGCCGCTATCGCGGGCTGATCGACAACATCCCGGGCGTGTCCTTCAGCACCCTGCTCGACGAGCCCCACACGACGCTCTTCGCCAGCCCCAGCGTGGACGCACTGACGGGCTGGCCCGCCTCCGACTTCACCTCCGGGCGGCGCACCCTGGCGCACCTCATCCATCCCTCCGACCGGCAGCGCATCCAGCAGGCCCTGATCCTGGCGGCCGGCCTGCCCGAGGGCGGGCCGGTGACGGCGGAGTTCCGGCTGCTGCACCGCAGCGAGTCCGAACGCTGGGTCTGGTTCACCGGCCAGGTGACCCATCCGCGCGAGGGCGGCCCGCCGCGCCTGGACGGCGTGCTGCTCGACATCACGGAAACCCGCCGCCACCACTGGATGCAGGGTGGCACCGCCGAGGCGGTGCAGCGGGTGATGGGGGTCGCGGTGTTCGCCATGGACGGCCGTATCGAGTGGGCCAACGACCGCATGCTCGGCTGGATGGGCTACACGCTCGAGGAGTTCACCGCCCGCCACCACCACGACCTCGTGGATGCCGCCGCCGGCCGCCAGACCGCCTTCGATGCCCTGTGGCAGCGCCTGCGCCGCGGCGAATTCGAGGTGGGCGAATACCGCCGCGTGACCCGGCAGGGCCAGGAGTTCTGGCTCCAGGGCTCGTACAACCCGATCTTCGACGCCGACGGCATCGTGGTGCGCGTGGTGCTCCTGGCGCAGGACATCAACCCCCGCCGCCAGATGGAAGGCGCCCTGCGCGAAGCCAAGGCCCGCGCCGAGCAGGCCGCGGCGGCGCGCACCATGTTCCTGGCCAACATGAGCCACGAGATCCGCACGCCCATGAACGCCATCCTCGGCTTCACCGAACTGCTGCTCGAGGGCCCGCTGGCGGTGGAGCAACGGCGCCACCTGCAGACCGTGCGCCAGTCGGCCCAGAGCCTGCTCGGCCTGCTCAACGGCATCCTGGACACCGCCAAGCTCGACCGCGGCGCGCTGGAACTGGAACTCGCCGACTTCTCCCTCCGGGAGTTGCTGGAGCAGACCGCCGCCTCGCTGCGACTGGAGGCCGAGCGCAAGGGCCTGGCGCTGCAGGTGCTGTGGGACGACGCGCTGGACATGCATTTCCGCGCCGATGCCGTGCGCATCCGCCAGGTGCTGACCAACCTGCTGGGCAATGCCATCAAGTTCACCGAGCGCGGCGAGGTGCGGCTCGCCGCGCGCCGCGCGGGCGATCTGGTCGAGCTGTCGGTGCAGGACACGGGCATCGGCATCCCCGCGGACCGGCTGGCCGCCATCTTCGACCCCTTCGCGCAGGCCGATGCCTCCACCAGCCGGCGCTTCGGCGGGACGGGCCTGGGCACCACCATTGCCCGCCAGCTCACCGAGCTGATGGGCGGGCGCATCGAGGTCCAGAGCACGCCGGGCCAGGGCAGCGTCTTCCGGGTGCTGCTGCCGCTGAAGACCGCGCTGGCACCGGATCCCCTCCCGCGCCTGCCGGAGCCGCCCGTGGAGCCGCCGCCGCTGTCGGTGCTGGCCGTGGACGATGTGCCCGAGAACCGCGACCTGGTGCGCCTGGCGCTCGGGCAGCGCGGCCATCAGGTGAGCACCGCGGCCGACGCGCCGAAGGCGCTGGACCTGCTGATGAAGCACCGCTTCCACGTGGTGCTGCTGGATGTCCACATGCCCGGCATCGACGGCCTGGAGGCCGCCCGGCGCATCCGCGCCTACGAGGCCTCGCGCAGCCTGCCGCCCACCCCGCTGATCGCGCTGAGTGCGAGCGTCTTGCCCGCCGACCGGCAGGCCGCGCGCACGGCCGGCATGGAAGGCTTCGTGCCCAAGCCCTTCGAGGCCTCCCAGCTCCTGGCGGAGATGGCGCGCGTCACCGGCCTGCAGCGCGGCGGCGACCTCGCCCTGCCGATGCCAGCGGCGGCGCCCGCCGGCACGATGCTGCCGGCGGGCGTCGACTGGGCCCGCGGCATCCGCAACTGGACCCACGAAGCCGCGCTGCGCCGGGCGCTGGACAAGATGCTGGCGCAGCATGGCGGGGCCGCTGCCGCCATCGCCGAACAGGTCGAGCGCGGCCAGTTGGACGACGCGCGCCAGATCGCCCATCGCCTGCGCGGCCTGGCCGGCAACCTGGCCTGCGACGAGCTCTACGCCGCCGCGACGAACGTCGAGCTGGCCCTGGCGCAGGGCGAGCCGGACGCCGCGCGGCAGGGCATTCCGGCACTCAGCGCCGCGTTCGACGCCGTGCAGGCCGCGCTCGACAGCCGGCCCCTGCCGCCCTCCACGCCGGACGGCGAACGCGTGATGCTCGACGGCGCGCGGCTGCGCACGGCGCTGGCGGAACTGCTGCGGGCGATCCACCGCAACGAGATGGCCGGCGACGAGGACTGGCCCGACGTCGCCGCCACGCTGGCCTTCATGGGCGAGGGCCCGACCGCCGATGCGCTGCGGCAGGCGCTGGACGGCTTCGAGTTCGGCGCCGCGGCCCGGCTCCTAGAATCGCTGATCGACCGGCTGCCCCCCGACGCGGCCCTGGCAGGCGAGAAGGCTTCCCATCCATGACCGACCTCTCCGCGATCCAGCGGCCCACCGTCCTCGTCGTCGACGACGAACCCCTGAACCTGCAGGTGGTGCGCAGCATGCTGCACACGGACTACCGCCTGGTCTTCGCCAAGGACGGGCGAAGCGCGCTCGCCCTGGCCTCGGCCGCGGCGCCCGACCTGGTGCTGCTGGACGTGATGATGCCGGGCATGACCGGCTACGAGGTCTGCCGCGAGCTCAAGAGCCAGGAACTCACCCGCTACGTGCCGGTGATCTTCGCCACGGCGCTGGCCGACGAGGCCAACGAAGAGCTGGGCCTGGCCTGCGGCGCCGTCGACTACGTCGCCAAGCCGCTCAACGCCGGCATCCTGCGCGCCCGCATCCGCACCCACCTGTCGCTGGTGCGCATGGAAGAACTGCAGGCCACCCGGCTGCAGGCCATCCGCTGCCTGGGCGCCGCCGCGGAGTACAAGGACAACGAGACGGGGATGCACGTGGTACGCATGAGCCACTATGCGCACCTGCTGGCGCTGGCCTCGGGCTATGGGCCCGCCGAAGCCGACGACCTGCTGCATGCCGCGCCCATGCACGACATCGGCAAGATCGGCATCCCGGATGCCATCCTGCAGAAGCCCGGCTCCCTCACCCCCGACGAGCGGACCGTGATGATGGCCCACCCCGTCATCGGCGCGGACATCCTCGGCAACCATCCCTCGCGGCTCTTCCAGCTGGCCCGCACCATCGCCCTGACCCACCACGAGAAGTGGGACGGCAGCGGCTATCCGCACGGGCTGGCGGGCGCGGACATCCCGCTCGTGGGCCGCATCGTGGCGCTCGCCGACGTCTTCGACGCCCTGACCAGCGTGCGCCCGTACAAGCCGGCCTGGCCCGTGGAAGAAGCCATGGCCTGGATCCAGAGCCAGAGTGGCAGCCACTTCGATCCCACGCTCGTCGAGCTGCTGCAGCAGAACCTGCCGCGGGTGCTGGAGATCAAGGCCCAGTTCGGCGACGACGCGGCCGACATCGTGGTGCTCGACGCGGAAGACCACTGACGGTGGCCCTGGCTGCAGCCCTGCTGCTGTGCCTCGTCACGGCAGTGAGCGACGGCGACACCCTCCACGCCGACTGCGACGGTGGCGAGGCGCTGACGGTGCGCGTGCATGCCATCGACGCCCCCGAATCGGGCCAGCCCCAGGGCCGCAACGCGCGGCGCCTGCTGGCGCGGCTGGCGCTGCACCGCGAGGTCGAGCTGCGCTGCGTGGACCGCGACCGCTATGGCCGGGCCGTCTGCGCCGTGCAGGTGCCGCCGCCGGAAGATCCGGACGCGCCGCCCAGCGTGGATGCCGGAGAAGCCATGCTGGAGGCGGGCATGGCCTGGTGGTACCGCCAGTACGCCGAGGCGCAGACGGCCGCCGCCCAGCGCCGCTATGCCGCCGCCGAAGCGCGGGCGCGCCGGGCGCGTGTCGGCCTGTGGAAGGCGGCGAACCCGACGCCGCCCTGGCAATGGCGCCGCGAGCAACGCGAACTCGACGCCGATCGCGCAGAACAGGCGCATTGAACGCGCAGGCGGCGCGGGCCGCGCGCCCGGCCGGACATCGATCCTGCGCAGCCGCCGGCGGCCTCGTCGGCCGACAGGAACCGGGGCGCCGGACTCAGCGGGCGTCCGCCGGGAGCAGCGGACGCGCCTGCACGCGGTCGATGCGGCGGCCTTCCAGCGCGAGCACCTCGAAGCCCCAGCCCGCGCATTCGATCTGCTCGCCCACCGCCGGAAGGTGGCCCGACACGGACATCAGCAGCCCGGCCACGGTGTTGTAGCGGCCCCGCTCCTCGTCCGGCAACTCGCGGATGGCCAGCCGCGCCCGCAGTTCCGACACGGGCATCAGGCCGTCGAGCGCCCAACTGCCGTCGGGCTGCGGCATGGCCCAGGCGTCCGCCGGCACGTGGGGGTGGAGCTCGCCAGTGATGGCCTCCAGCAGGTCGCGGGGCGTGAGCAGGCCCTGCACCACGCCATATTCGTCCACCACCATCACCATGCGGCCGGCCTGGGCGCGGAACTGCTCCAGCAGCTCCAGGCCGGTCAGCGTCTCGGGCACGAAGGACGCCGGCTGCGCCAGCGTGCCCAGCACCCCCTCGTGCGACGGCCCCAGCTTGAGCAGCTGTGCCACGCTCACCACGCCCACCACGTCGTCCAGCGAGTTGCGGCAGACGGGATACCAGGAATGCATCAGGTTGATGGCGCCGGCCGCGGCCACCTTCTGCAGGGCCTCGGCCACCGTCAGGTTGGCGGGCATCCACTCGATGTCGCTGCGCGG
This sequence comes from Pseudacidovorax sp. NFM-22, assembly GCF_021401245.1. Classification (GTDB taxonomy): domain Bacteria; phylum Pseudomonadota; class Gammaproteobacteria; order Burkholderiales; family Burkholderiaceae_C; genus Xenophilus. The sequence goes on along the minus strand of NZ_JACBFY010000004.1, from coordinate 383,543 downwards.
CACCATCAGCGAGGACAGGCGGCGGTCGTCCAGGTGGAACACGTTGCGCACCATCTGGTGCTCATGCCGCTCGATGACGCCGGACTCCACGCCTTCCTCCAGGCTGGCGGAGATCTCTTCCTCGGTCACCGCGCGCGCGCCCGTGGCATCGATGCGCAGCAGCCGCAGCGTGGCCGCCGTGGTGCCGGAGAGCAGGTAGACGAAGGGCTTGGTGCCCTTGGCCAGCGCGCGCATCGGGCGCGACACCCAGCGCGCCACCGGCTCGGGATAGAGCTGGCCGATACGCTTGGGCACCAGCTCGCCGAAAATGATGGTGAAGAAGGTGATGCAGGTCACCACCAGCGCGGTGGACAGGATGCTGGCCGCGCCTTCTGCCAGTCCCCATTCCTGCATCCGGATGGCCAACGGCCCGGCGAAGGCCGATTCGCCCACGATGCCGCTGAGCATGCCGATGGACGTGATGCCGATCTGCACGGTGGACAGGAACTGCGTCGGCATGTCCATCAGCTTGAGCGCCGCCGCGGCCCCCGGGTCGCCCGTCTCCGCCAATGCCGCCAAGCGGGCGCGGCGGGAGGTGGCCAGGGCCATTTCGGACATCGCGAACAACGCATTGCACGTCGTCAGCAAGGCCAGCAGAAGGATATCCATCGAGAGGTCAAGGGGAGAATGAGGGCATGGCACTCTATCTCATCGGTGATGTGCAGGGCTGCGACGAGGCGCTGGGCCGCCTGCTCGACACCCTGGACTTCTCGCCCAGCCGCGACCGGCTGGTGCTGCTCGGCGACCTGATCAACCGCGGGCCCGACTCGCTGGCCGTGCTGCGCCGGGTGCAGGCGCTGGGCGATTCGGCCCGCAGCCTGCTGGGCAACCACGACCTTCACCTGCTGGGCGTGGCGCATGGCGTGCGCAAGCCCGGGCGGCGCGACACGCTCGCGCCCATCCTGGACGCCCCCGACAGGGAGCCTTTGCTGGACTGGCTGCGCCACCGCGCGATGGCGCTGCACGAGCGCATCGGCGGGCGCGACCTGCTCATGGTGCACGCGGGCGTGCTGCCCGCCTGGACCGTGGAAGACACGATGGCACGCGCCCGCGAACTCGAAGCCGTATTGCGCGGCCCGAACCTGGGCAACTTCCTGCAGGAGATGTACGGCAACGCGCCCGCCGCCTGGTCCGACGATCTCTCGGGCAGCGCACGCCTGCGGGTGATCGTCAACGCCCTCACCCGACTGCGCTTCTGCAGCGCCCACGGGGTGATGGAGTTCGAGGCCAAGGACAGCGCCGCGGAGGCGCCGGCGGGCTACATGCCGTGGTTCGACGTGCCCGGCCGGCGCACGGCCGAGGCGGTGGTCGCCTTCGGCCACTGGTCCACGCTGGGCTGGCTGTCGCAGCCGGATCTGCTGTCGACCGACACCGGCTGCGTCTGGGGCGGCTGCCTCACGGCCGTGCGCATCGGCGCCACGCTGGAAGAGCGGGAGCGCATCGACGTGCGCTGCACCCAGGCGCAGGCGCCGGGCTGAGCGCGCCCCCTCACGCAGCAGCAGCAGCGACTCAGGCCGTGCCGAGCACCTTGTCCAGGCCGGCCTTCAGGTGGCCCACGCTCCGGTCCACGTTGCGCCACTTCTCCAGGCCGAACAGCCCGATGCGGAAGGTCATGAAGTCCGGCCCCTCGCCGCACTGCAGCGGCACGCCGGAGGCGGTCTGCAGGCCGGCCTCGATGAACTTCCTGGCGCTCTGGATGCCGGGGTCGGTGGTGTAGCTCACCACCACGCCCGGCGCCTTGAAGCCCTCCGCCGCCACGCTGGGCAGGCCGCGTGATTCGAGCAGCGCGCGCACCTTGTCGCCCAGTTCGAACTGCGCCTGGCGCGCCGCCTCGAAACCCCAGTCGCGGGTTTCCTTCATCACGTCGCGCAGCAGCACCAGCGCGTCTGTCGGCATCGTCGTGTGGTACGCATGCTGGCCGCGCTCATAGCCTTCGGCGATCTGCATCCACTTCTTGAGGTCGCAGGAGAAGCTGCTGCTCGTGGTGCCGTCGATGGCCTCGCGGGCGCGTTCGCCCAGCATCACCATGGCGCAGCAGGGCGAGCCGCTCCAGCCCTTCTGCGGCGCGCTGATCAGCACGTCCACGCCGGTGGCCTGCATGTCGACCCAGACGGCGCCGGAGGCCACGCAGTCCAGCACGAACAGGGCGCCCACCTCGCGGGCGGCAGCGCTCACGGTGCGCAGGTAATCGTCGGGCAGCAGGATGCCGCTCGCGGTCTCCACATGCGGCGCGAAGATGACCTTGGGCTTCTCGGCACGGATGGTGGCAGCGACCTCCTCGGCCGGGCACGGCGCCCAGGGCGCCTGCGGGCCTTCGCCCTGCTGGCGGGCCTGGCAGACGATGGCGCCGCCGCCCAGGCCGCCTGCGTCGAAGATCTGGCTCCAGCGATAGCTGAACCAGCCATTGCGCACGATCAGCACCTTCTCGCGGTTGGCGAACTGGCGCGCGACGGCTTCCATGCCGAAGGTGCCGCTTCCCGGCACCAGCACGGCCGTGCGGGCGTGGTAGACCTCTTTCAGCGTCGCCAGGATGTCCTGCATCACACCAGTGAAGCGCTTGGACATGTGGTTGAGGGCGCGGTCGGTGTAGACGACCGAGAACTCGAGCAGGCCGTCGGGATCGACGTCGGGCAACAGGCCGGGCATGGGAGTCTCCTTCTTGTGGATGCAGGGTACCGGCCAGTGACCGGCAGAAAGACAAAGGCTGGCACGCGTGCCAGCCCTGGGGACCATCGCAGCGGCCCGACCCGCGAGGGCCGGCCGCGCAGCGGCACTCAATTCTGCTGCTGCGGCTCCGCCGACTTGAACAGCGCGGCCACCTTGCGCTTGGTGCGGATGTTGCCCGATCCCGGCTGCTTGGGCGCCGGCGCCTTGGCGGACTGCTCCCAGGCGGGGGCCTCGTCACCGCCAGCGGCCTCGTAGGGCTTGTCGAAGAAAGGATCGCGCGGTGCGTGGGTGCGCTGCGGGCGCGGGGCGCGGTAGCCCTCGGCCGCCGCGGGAGCGCTGCTGCGGGGCCGGTCGAGCGTGTCGCGGGCATCGCCCGTCTCGCCGTCCTCGCGCCAGCGGCGGCGACCGTCGTTGATGCGGCCGCGCGGACGCTCGTCGTCCATCTCCAGCGCCTGCAGCTCGATCTTCTTCTTGATCAGCTTCTCGATGTCGGCCACCAGGCGGGCGTCATTGCCGCCGCCCGCAAAACTCACGGCCAGGCCCGAGGCGCCGGCTCGGCCGGTGCGGCCGATGCGGTGCACGTAGTCCTCGGCGTTGAAGGGCACGTCGTAGTTGAAGACGGCGGGCACGTCCTTGATGTCCAGGCCGCGGGCCGCGACGTCGGTGCACACCAGCAGGTCCACCTCGCCGGCCTTGAAGGCGGCCAGGGCCTTGAGGCGCTCGTCCTGGCTCTTGTCGCCGTGCAGGGCCGTGCAGCGCAGGCCCTCGCGCTCCAGCGAGCGGGCCAGGCGGGCGCAACCCAACTTGCTGTTCACGAAGACGAAGGCCTGGGTGATGCCGCGCTGGCGCACGATCTGCTTGAGCGCGCGGCGCTTGTCGTCCTCGTGCACGCCATAAAAAACCTGCTCGACGGTGGAGGCCGTCTCGTTGGGCCGGGCCACCTCGATGGTGATGGGGTCCTGCAGGTAGCTGGAGGCCAGGCGCTTGATCTCGGGCGAGAAGGTGGCCGAGAACAGCAGCGTGGTGCGTTGCTTGGGCAGGTACGACAGGATGCGCTGCAGGTCGGGCAGGAAGCCGATGTCCAGCATGCGATCGGCTTCGTCGAGCACGACGTACTCGACCTGGTTCAGCACCGCGTTCTTGGCCTCGATGTGGTCCAGCAGCCGGCCAGGCGTGGCCACCAGCACCTCCACGCCCTTCTTGAGCTCGGCGGTCTGAGGCTTCATGTCGATGCCGCCAAAGACCACCGTGCTGCGCAGCTGCGTGTACTTGGCGTACATCTTCACCTGCTGGGCAACCTGGTCAGCGAGTTCGCGCGTGGGCAACAGCACCAGCGCGCGCACCGGATGCCGGGCGGGCGAGGTCGAGGCGTTCTCGTGTTTGAGCAGGCGATGCAGCAGCGGCAGGGAGAAGGCGGCGGTCTTGCCGGTGCCGGTCTGGGCGGCGCCCATCACGTCCTGGCCGGACAGCACCACCGGAATCGCCTGCGCCTGGATCGGCGTCATGTGTTCGTAGCCCATGTCGGCCACGGCGCGCTTCAACGGGTCCGCCAGCGCGAGGTCGGAATAGAGAGTACTCATAGGAAGTCCGCGATTGTCGCATTGCCGCAAAAAACGGCAGTGACAGCGGGGTGACGGGCGTTTCGGGGCCTTCAGGCCGACCGTGCAAGGCTCAGAGCGTGGAGGCGTTGAAGGTGTCGCAGGCCTTCACCTGACCGCTCTTGTAGCCGTTCATGAACCAGCGCTGGCGCTGGGCGCTGCTGCCGTGGGTGAAGCTGTCGGGCACCACCGCCCGGCCGGCGGAACGTTGCAGGGCGTCGTCGCCGATCTTCTCGGCCGCATTCATGGCGGCGGCGATGTCGGACGGGTCGAGCCACTGCTTCGACTCCTGCGAGCGCTGGGCCCATACGCCCGCGAAGCAGTCCGCCTGCAGTTCGACCCGCACGCTCGTCGCGTTGGCCTGGGTCTCGTTCTGGCGCCGGCGCATGGCGTCGACCTTGTCGGTGATGCCCAGCAAGTGCTGAACGTGATGGCCCACCTCATGCGCGATGACATAGGCCTGCGCAAATTCCCCAGGCGCTCCGAGCCGGTCGCGCAGGGTGTCGTAGAAGCGCAGGTCGATGTAGACCTTGCTGTCGCCCGGGCAGTAGAAGGGGCCCATGGCACTCTGCCCGGTGCCGCAGGCCGTGGGCGTGCTGTTGTCGAAGAGCACCAGCGTGGGCGCACGGTACTGGGCGCCGCCTTCGCGGAACACCTCGCCCCAGACCACCTCGGTGTTGCGCAGCACGGTGCGTACGAATGCGGTCTCGCGGTCGTTGCGCGGCGCATGGGCGGGGGCTTGCTGCTGGACGACCGGGCTGCCGCCTCCGCTGAGCAGGCCCAGCAAGGTCAGCGGGTTGATCCCGAACAGCCAGCCCGCCACCACCGCCACGGCCACCGTGCCGAGGCCGATGCTGCGGCCGCCGATGGGGAAGCCGCCACCGCCGCCGCCCATGCCGCGGCGGTCTTCGACGTTGTCGGATTGGTCGTTGCCTTCCCAGCGCATTGCTTTCCTTTCGAATCGGCCCGGCCGGCCAGTGGCGCGACGATGCGCCGCGTTTGCGTCAGCGGGCCAGGGTGTAGCTCACGGACTGTACGCCCGCGGGCTGTTCGAAGGCCGCCGTCAGCCGGGCGCGCTGGGCACGGACCTCTTCGGCCGTCTGGACGGCGATGCGCGCCTGGGCGTCACGCAGTTGGGCGGCCTGGACCTGCCCGCGCGCCACCTGGTAGATCGCGGCAAGAAGGAACAGCGCCACCACGGCGAGAGAGCCGATCAGCAGCCACTGAGAGGGCGAAAGGAAGGAAGGGCGTGCGGCAGGGTGTTGGGACATCGGCGTCTCCTGCACGGCCCATCCGTGCGGGTGGCCGAAGGTTCGTGGGCAACCGGGCCGGGCCGTGGCGGCCCGCTGCGCGAATCCTTGTAGGCGCCCCCAAGCGGCGGCTGTCAGCCGCGCCGGGCACCCGCCCTGGCATCCGCCGGCGGCAAAGCCTCAGGCCTTGGGCAGCGTCACGCCGCTCTGCCCCTGGTACTTGCCGCCGCGGTCCTTGTAGCTCACCTCGCAGACCTCGTCGCTCTCGAAGAACAGCACCTGCGCACAGCCCTCGCCCGCGTAGATCTTGGCGGGCAGCGGGGTGGTGTTGGAGAACTCCAGCGTCACGTAGCCTTCCCACTCCGGCTCGAAAGGCGTGACGTTGACGATGATGCCGCAGCGCGCGTAGGTGCTCTTGCCCAGACAGATGGTCAGCACATTGCGGGGAATGCGGAAGTACTCCACCGTCCGCGCCAGCGCAAAGCTGTTGGGCGGGATGATGCAGACGTCGGCCTCGATGTCGACGAAGCTCTTCTCGTCGAAGTTCTTCGGGTCCACCACCGTGCTGTGGATGTTGGTGAAGACCTTGAATTCGGGCGCGCAGCGGATGTCGTAGCCATAGCTGCTGGTGCCGTAGCTGATGAGCTTGCGACCGTCCTGCTGGCGCACCTGGCCCGGCTCGAAAGGCTCGATCATGCCGTGCTGCTCGGCCATGCGCCGGATCCATTGGTCGCTCTTGATGCTCATGGGAAGACTCGCGCTGGGCGTGCCGGGGCACGCGTCGGAAAAGAGGGCCCGCATTGTGGCACGCGGGGCCCGGCCGGCCGCTCAGCCGGCACGGGCGATCACCGTGCGCTCGATGACACGGTCGTCGCCCAGCACGATGAGGGCGAACAGCAGTTCCTCCAGCGAGGCCGCGTTGGCCGACTTGCGGGCCAGCAAGGGCGTCGCCGCCGGATCCAGCACCAGGAAGTCCGCCTCGCAACCCGGTTGCAGGTTGCCGATGGTGCCGGCCAGCCCCAGGGCCTGCGCGGCGCCCGCCGTGTGCAGCCACCACAGGCGCGAGGGGGCGAGACTCAGGCCCGGCTTGGTCTGTCCTTCACGTCCCGCGTAATAGGCGGCCAGCATGGTGTGGAAGGGGCTGAAGCTGGTGCCGCCGCCCACGTCGCTCGCCAGTCCATGCAGGTAGTCGACGCGCTGGGCGCCGTCGAAGTCGAAGAAACCGCTGCCCAGGAACAGGTTGCTGGTGGGGCTGACGGCCGCCGCGGTGCGGGTGGCACGCATCAGGTGGCGGTCGTCGTCGTCGAAATGGATGCAGTGGGCGTACACCGCCCGCTCGCGCATCAGGCCGAAGTCGTCGTAGACGCCCAGGTAGGAGCGCGCGGCGGGAAACAGCTCGCGCGCCCACTTCACCTCGTCCTTGTTCTCGGCCACGTGCGACTGGATCCAGGTGTCGGCGTAGCGCGCCGCCAATTCGCCGGCCCCCCTCAGTTGCGCTTCGGTGCTGGTCGGTGCAAAGCGGGGCGTGATGGCGTAGCCGAGCCGGTCCACGCCGTGCCAGCGGCGGATCAGGTCTTCGGTATCGGCCAGGCTGCGTTCGGTGTCGTCACGGACGCCGTCGGGCGAATGGCGGTCCTGCAGCACCTTGCCGGTGATCAGGCGCATCTGCCGGTGCCGGGCGGCCGAGAAGAGCGCATCCACCGAGGCCGGATGCGAGGTCGCGAAGGTCAGCGAGGTGGTCACGCCGTGGCGCAGCAGTTCGTCCAGGAAGACCTCGGCCACCTCGGCCGAATGCGCGGCTTCGGCGAAGCGGGTCTCGGCCGGGAAGGTGTAGTTCTCCAGCCAGGGCAGCAGGCCGTCGGCGGGCGCGCCGATGATGTCCGTCTGGGGAAAGTGGATGTGCATGTCCACGAAGCCCGGCGCCAGGATGCGGCCCGGCAGGTGTTCGGGCTCCACGTCGGGATGGCGAGGCTGCACCGCGCCGTGGCTGCCAGCGTCGACCACGCGCTCGCGGCCCTGGGCATCGGGCGCGACGACCAGCAGGCCGTCGGTGTCGAACAGGGGTCGGCCGGCGTCGTCGAAACGCAGCAGCGAGGCGCGGTAGGCTTTTTTCATCGGTCGGAATCGGGGGGAAGGATGCAGCGGCCCAAGGCCGCGGCAGGTACTTCGGCGGAGCGTACTGGAAGAAGCGGTGCCCCGGCTGCCGCTCGGCTTATAGCGGCTATATGCCGCGCGGCAGCGCAGGGTCAGAAGGCGTGAATGAATCCGGCGTGGCCGAGCGGGCTGCCAAAACGCGCCCAATCAAGGCGCAAAGCGCAGCCATAGCTCGGACCATGGCGAGCATTTGCAACGCGGAGTGGGCGTGTTTTGGCGGGACGAGCGGGCGTGACGGGGTCGTTCACACCTTCTCAGGGCTCAATGCGGCCCTGCACGCCCTCGACCAGCCAGTTCATCTTGAGGATCTGTCCGTCGTCCAGCGCCTGGCCGCGTGCAATCACGACGCGGCCCTGGTTGTCGCGCACATCGGCGGCCACGGCACGGAAGGGCTGCAGCCGGCCAGCCGCAATGTCCTGCTGGCGCGCCATCACCTCGTCCTGCACCGCCTTGGGCACCTTGGGGCCGAAGTCGCCGACACGGATCATCCCTTCCTTGACGCCGCCCCAGGTGTCGGTGCTCTTCCAGGTACCGTCGAGCACGGCCTTGGCGCGCTGCACGTAGTAGTCGCCCCAGCGGTGCGTGACTGCAACGATCTGCGCGTCGGGCGCCACCTGCCGCATGTCGGAGTGATAGGCCACGGCCATCCGGCCACGCTCCTGCGCCGCCTTCATCACGGCGGAGGAGCCGGTGTGGAAGGCCAGCACGTCCGCGCCCTGGTCCATCAGCCGCATGGCCGCGTCGCGCTCCAGGGCTGGGTCGAACCACTGGTTGAGCCACACGACCTTGACCTGCGCGGTGGGGTCGACCGAGCGCATGCCGAGCGTGAAGGCATTGATGCCCTGCAGCACCTCGGGAATCGGGAAGCCCGCCACATAGCCGGCGACATGCGACTTGCTAATGCGCCCCGCCGCTACGCCGGCCAGGTAGCGGCCTTCGTAGTAGCGCGCATTGGCCGTCGCCACGTTGTCGGCCCGCTGGTAGCCGGTGATCGATTCGAAGCGCACCTGCGGAAATTCGCGCGCCACGCGCATCGTCGGCGCCATGTAGCCGAAGCTGGGCGTGATGATGAGCTGGTTGCCCTGGCGCGCCAGGTCGCGGATCACGCGCTCGGCGTCGGGCCCTTCGGCCACGTTCTCCACATAGGTGGTCTTCACCTTGCCAGGCAGCGCCGCCTCGATGGCCTGGCGGCCCAGCTCGTGCTGGTGCACCCAGCCGGCGTCGCTCAGTGGGGCGACATAGACGATGCCAACCTTCAGCGGTGCCTGAGACGGCGCCGGCTGGGCATGGGCGAAGGGAGAAGAAAGAAAACAGCAGGCGGCCGCGAGCGCGGCTGCGAGGTTTTTGTACATGGTGTTCCTCGACATGGCCCCGAAAACGAAAACGCCGTGCAGCGGGGCACTGCACGGCGGGCGGGATTCTAAGGAGCGGCGGCGCGACACCGCGGCCTGGGGGCAAAGGCGGCACCCTTCGCGGGCGCCGCCTCGCTCAGGCGGCCACGGGCGCGCTGGTGCGGATCAGGTGGTCGAAGGCGCTCAGCGCCGCCTTCGCGCCCTCGCCGGCGGCAATGATGATCTGCTTGTAGGGCACCGTGGTGCAGTCGCCCGCCGCGAACACGCCGGGGACCGAGGTCTGGCCCTTGGCGTCCACGATGATCTCGCCGTGGCGCGACAGCTCGACCGTGCCCTTGAGCCAGTCGGTGTTGGGCACCAGCCCGATCTGGATGAACACGCCCTCCAGGTCCACGCGCTGCTCCTGGCCGGTCGCGCGGTCCTTGTAGGTCAGGCCGTTCACCTTGTCGGTGCCGGTGATGGACGTGGTCTGCGCGTTGGTCAGCACCGTCACGTTGGGCAGGCTCGTGAGCTTGCGCTGGAGCACGGCGTCGGCACGCAGCTGGGTGTCGAACTCGATCAGCGTCACGTGACCGACGATGCCGGCCAGGTCGATGGCCGCCTCGACGCCGGAGTTGCCGCCGCCGATCACCGCCACGCGCTTGCCCTTGAACAGCGGACCGTCGCAGTGCGGGCAGTAGGCCACGCCCTTGTTCTTGAACTCCTGCTCGCCCGGCACGTTGATGTTGCGCCAGCGCGCGCCGGTCGACAGGATCACGGTCTTGGCCTTGAGCGTCGCGCCACTCTCCATACGGACTTCGATGAGGTCCTTCCCCGGCACCAGCGCCGCGGCGCGCTGCAGGTTCATCACGTCCACGTCGTAATGGCGCACGTGTTCGTCCAGCGCGAGCGCGAAGTGTGGGCCCTGCGTTTCCTTGACCGAGATGAAGTTCTCGATGCCCAGCGTGTCCAGCACCTGGCCGCCGAAACGCTCCGCTGCCACGCCGGTGCGGATGCCCTTGCGGGCGGCGTACACGGCCGCCGCGGCGCCGGCGGGGCCGCCGCCGACGATCAGCACGTCGAAGGCGTCCTTGGCGCTCAGCTTCTTCGCCTCGCGCTCGACGCCGCTGGTGTCGATCTTGGCCAGGATCTCTTCCAGGCTCATGCGGCCGGAGCCGAACATCTGGCCGTTCATGAAGACCGTGGGCACGCCCATGATCTGGCGGTCTTCGATCTCCTTCTGGAAGGTGCCGCCCTCGATCATGGTGGTCTTGATGCGCGGGTTCTGCACCGCCATCAGGTTCAGCGCCTGCACCACGTCCGGGCAGTTGTGGCAGGTCAGCGAGACGTAAACCTCGAATTCGAAGTCGCCGTCGATCTGCTTGATCTGGTCGAGGATGGCCTGCTCGACCTTGGGCGGATAGCCGCCCTGCTGCAGCATGGCCAGGATGAGCGAGGTGAATTCATGGCCCATCGGCAGGCCGGCGAAACGCGGGCCGTCCGTCTGGCCGGGCTTGTTGATCGAGAACGAGGGCTTGCGCTCGCTGCTCTCTGCACGGTCGATCACGGTGACCAGCTGGGACGTGCTGGCGATGTCCTGGAGCAGTTCGCGCGTCTGTGCCGACGCCGGCGAGTCGTCCAGCGCAGCCACGATCTCGATGGGCTGGGAAATGCGCTCCAGGTAACTGGAAAGCTGGGCTTTGGTGGCGGCGTCAAGCATGGTGGTGTCTTTCTGGCGTTCGGGTCTTCAATGGGAGAGGAGCTTCGGGGCTCTTGCCCGGCGGCGGGGCTCGTCTCCAGCATCTAGGGACGGGCCGGCAATAAAAAAAGCCCGGGTCACGAGGGTGCCCCGGGCTCGGGGGCAGCTGCTGCGCAGCCACCCGGCAGGCAGGTTCAGGCGTGCGCCGTCCACCCTTTCTCAAGGGACCGGACAGGGTGCGCGGCGCCTGACGCCAGCCGGGCGAAGGGCATGCTCAGATCTTGCCGACCAGGTCGAAAGAAGGCTTCAGGGTGGCGGCGCCTTCTTCCCACTTGGCGGGGCAGACTTCGCCGGGGTGGGCGGCGACGTACTGGGCAGCCTTGACCTTGCGCAGCAGGTCCTTGGCGTCGCGGCCGATGCCTTCGGCGGTGATTTCCAGCGCCTGGATCACGCCTTGCGGGTCGACGATGAAGGTGCCGCGGTTGGCCAGGCCCTGGTCTTCACGCAGCACTTCGAAGTTGCGGCTGATGGCCAGCGTGGGGTCGCCGATCATCGTGTACTTGATCTTGCCGATGGTCTCGGACGAGTCGTGCCAGGCCTTGTGGGTGAAGTGGGTGTCGGTCGAGACCGAGTAGATCTCCACGCCCATCTTCTGGAACTCGGCGTAGTGGTCAGCCACGTCGCCCAGCTCGGTCGGGCAGACGAAGGTGAAGTCGGCCGGGTAGAAGAAGAAGACGGACCACTTGCCCTTGACGTCGTCACTGGAGACGTCGACGAACTTGCCGTCCTTGTAAGCGGTGGCCTTGAAGGGCTTGATTTCGGTGTTGATCACGGACATGTGCGGTTCCTCTTGAGGTCGAAAAAACTTGCGAGGCTCTAGTATATGCATGAGCTACAGGAAATTGATAGATAAACACTATCAATCGGGAACCCGGTGGCTATGGCGGAGTCGGTGTGCACGGCCGAAGCGATACGAACGCCTCTCACGATCAAACGCATGCAGACCAGAGCGGGCGGGTCTTGCCTTGTGGGCACTGGAGTGCACCCGCACAATCCGCCGCTTTGGGCCCTCCGGTCCGAGGACGAGAACATGCAAGGCGATCCCCAGGTCATCGATCATCTCCAGGCCCAGCTCAAGATCGAGCTGACCGCCATCAACCAATACTTCCTTCACTACCGGATGCTCAAGCATTGGGGCTTCGACAAGCTGGCGAAGAAGGAATATTCCGAATCCATCGAAGCGATGAAGCACGCGGACAAGCTGATGGACCGCATCTTCATGCTCGACGGCCTGCCCAACCTGCAGGACCTGGGCAAGCTCAACGTGGGCGAGGACGTGCCCGAGATCCTCGACTGCGACCTGCGCACCGAGCAGGGCGCGCAATCCACGCTCAAGGCCGGCATCGCCCACTGCGAGTCGGTGCGCGACTTCGTCTCGCGCGACCTGCTGGAGGACATCCTCGAAGACACGGAAGAGCAGATCGACTTCCTGGAGACGCAGATCGATCTGGTGGGCAAGGTGGGCCTGCAGAACTACCTGCAGTCGCAGATGGGCGACGCCGACTGAGTCGGCCGGGCGCACGGCGCCCCGATTCGCCGAGCTTTCATCAAGGGCCCCTCGCGGGCCCTTGCCGCTTCATGAAACTTTACCGACCAAAATCGCTGCGAATTCGATAGCAAGAGACATCGACGAAACAACGACATTTCCGCATCGGCGACTTTCCGCGCCAAAAAATCAAATAGCATCCATTCTCATTTGCGCCGATAGAATCCGCGGCGCCGATGACACCCCCCGCCTCTTCCGCCCGCCGCGCCTACTGGCTCAAGACCCTCCATGAATGGCACTGGGTGAGCTCCGCCTTGTGCCTGGTGGGCATGCTGCTGTTCAGCCTCACGGGCATCACGCTCAACCATGCGGCGGACATCCAAGCCAGGCCGGACGTCCTCCACGAGACGGCCACCTTGCCACCGGCGCTGCGCGACGTCTTGCGGCAGCAGCAGCCCGATGTCGACCGGCAGCACCATGGCCGCGCACCCGCCCCGGCCGCACTGGCCACCTGGCTGAAGTCGCAGTGGGCCGTCGACGCCCGCGGGCAAGACGCCGAATGGTCGGCCGACGAGTTCTACCTGTCCCTGCCCCGACCGGGCGGCGACGCCTGGGTGCGCATCGCCCTGGACGACGGCAGTGCCGAATACGAGCGGACCGATCGCGGCTGGATCGCCTACCTCAACGACCTGCACAAGGGCCGCCACACCGGGGCGGCGTGGCGATGGTTCATCGACGCGTTCGCGGCCGCCGCCCTGCTCTTTTCGCTCACGGGCCTGCTGATCCTGAAGATGCACGCCGGCCGCCGCCCCTTCACCTGGCCGATGGTCGGCATGGGCCTGCTCGCGCCGCTGCTGCTGGCCTTGCTGCTCATCCATTGACCGCCTCCGCCCTCGCCTTTCCTCCGCTTCTCTTTCAAAGGACGCTCCGTGCAGCTTCGCTATCCCCTTGCGCCTCTCACCCTGTCGATGCTGTTCGCCGGCCCGGCCGTGGCCGCCGGGCTCGGTGTCAACATCGAGATTCCGCGCCTTTCGGTCTCCGAGTACCACCGGCCCTATGTGGCAGCCTGGATCGAGCGGCCCGACAACACGGTGGCCACGACGCTGGCCGTCTGGTACGACGTGCGCACGCGGGCCAACAACCCGGAGGGCGAAGGCACCAAGTGGCTCAAGGACCTGCGCCAGTGGTGGCGCCGCACCGGCCGCGAGCTGTCCGTGCCCATCGACGGCGTGACCGGCGCCACCAAGCCGGCGGGCCGCCATGCGCTCGCCTTCGCCGAAGGCAGCAAGCCGCTGGGCCAGCTGGCGCCCGGCAGCTACCGGCTGGTCGTCGAGGCCGCGCGCGAGGTCGGCGGCCGCGAGGTGGTGACCGTCCCCTTCCAGTGGCCGCCCGCGAAGGCCGAGCAGGCCGGCGCCGCCGGCAAGGAAGAGCTGGGCGAGATCAAGCTCGATCTCAAGCCCTGACCGTCGCCAGCCACCCCTTCCCCGTCCTTCATCCGGAGCCTCTCATGCGCACTCCCTTCCGTCTCGCCACCCTGGCCCTGGGCCTTTGCGCCACCCTCGCCGCCCAGGCGCACAACCTCTGGCTGCTGCCCTCCACCACCGTGCTGTCCAAGCCCGACTGGGTGACCGTGGACGGCGCCGTCTCCAACGACCTGTTCGTCGCCAACCACTTCCCGCTCAACCTCGACAACCTGCAGGTGACGGGCCCGGACGGCGCCGCCGTGAAGCCCGAGAACACGGCCAAGCTCAAGTACCGCAGCGTGTTCGACCTGAACCTGGCGCAGCCGGGCACCTACCGCATCGCCGTGGTCAACAACGGCGTCTTCGCCAGTTGGAAGGACAAGACCACCGGCCAGCCCCGCCGTGCACGCGGTACGGCCGAGACCATCGGCCGCGAGATCCCGGCCGATGCGCAGGACGTCGCCGTCACGCAGTCGCTGGGCCGCGCGGAGACCTTCGTCTCGGTGGGCAAGCCGACGGCGCTCAAACCGACGGGCCAGGGCCTCGAACTGGTGGCGGCGGGCAGCGCCACCGACCACGCCAAGGGCGAGAAATCCGGCTTCACGCTGCTGATCGATGGCCAGCCCGCGGCGGGACTGGACGTGACGGTCACGCAGGGCAACACCGTCTACCGCGACAAGCTGAACGAAACGACCGTCAAGACCGACGCGCAGGGGCGGTTCGACATCACCTGGCCCGCGGCCGGCATGTACTGGCTGGAGGCGAGCACGCGCGACGCCAAGACCTCGCTGCCGCAGGCCAAGGAGCGGCGGCTGAGCTACGCGGCCACGCTCGAGGTCCTGCCCTGAGCGTGAGCGCTTCGTCCTCCATCGGGCGCGACCGCCCAGCCAGTACGCCACTGTCCTTCGCCCGCTGGCAGGCCGGCGGCTACGCACCGATGCGGATGCCGCGAGCGGCCGACCCCGCACGGCTGCAGTCGCTGGCGGGCCAGACCATGGGCACCCACTGGTCGCTGCGGCTGGACAACCCGCGGATGCTGCCGCTGGGCGATGTCCGTGCGGCGGTCCAAGCGGTGCTGGACGATGTCGTTGCGCAGATGAGCCATTGGGCGAAGGATTCCGCACTCGGTCGCTTCAACGACGCGCCGCCGGACAGCTGGCATGCCCTGCCCGACGGACTGGCGCAGGTGCTCGGTCGCGCCCTGCATTGGGCGCAGGCCAGCGACGGCGCCTTCGATCCGACGCTTGGCGCCCTGGTGGCGGCCTGGGGCTTCGGGCCTGACGCCGGCGCCTCGCCCGCCTGGCCAGACTCGCGCACGCTGGCGATGGCGCGGGCGCGCTGCGGCTGGCACCAGCTCGATCTCCGAGAGGAAGCGCAGGGGCGTTCGGCCAGGCAGCCCGGCGGCCTCAGGGTGGACCTGTCCGGCATCGCCAAGGGCCACGCCGTGGACCGCGGGGCAAAGGCGCTCGCGGCCATGGGCCTGCACGACTTTCTCTTCGAGATCGGCGGCGAACTGATCGCCCGCGGCCAGCGCCCGGACGGACAGCCCTGGCGGGTGCAGGTCGCGGCCGCCGACACCGATGCCCAGGCGCCGCTGGTCCTGCCGTTGCGCGACGAAGCCGTCGCCACCTCGGGCGACCACTGGCATGTGCGGGAGCACGCGGGGCGGCGCTGGTCGCACACGCTCGATCCGCGCACCGGCGAGCCGGTCGGCCACGCCCTGGCCGCCGTGACGGTGGTGCACGCCAGTTGCATGGATGCCGATGCGCTGGCCACGCTGCTCACGGTCATGGGCATCGAGGAAGGGCTGGCCTTCGCGGATGCCCATGAGGTCGTCGCGCTCTTCACCGAGCGCCGGCCGGATGGAACGCTGTACCGGCAGGCCAGCCGGTGCTGGCGCTTCGGCATCGGCGCCGCGTCGTGAACGAAGCGCTGCGCCACTGGACGGCCGGCGGCGCCACGCTGGCCTATGCCGCGCTGTGCGCCGCCATCTACGCCAGGCAGCGGCATCGGGCGAAGGCGCGAGTTGCAGCGGCGGTGGATCTCGCTGGCACCGCCGATTCCCCGGTGCTGGTCCTGCACGCCACGCAGACTGGCCTGGCCGAGCAGTGGGCCTGGGCCACCGCAGAAGCCCTTCACCGCAGCGGCCAGCCCGCGCGCGTGCTGGCACTCAACGCACTGGACGCAGACCTGCTGGCCGGCACGCCCCGCGCCCTGTTCATCGCCAGCACCTACGGTGAAGGCGACGCCCCCGATGGGGCGGGCGCTTTCGCCGATGCAGTGATGTACCACCCGGCCGCGCTGGCCCACCTGCGCTATGCGGTGCTGGCGCTGGGCGACCGGCAGTACCGCGACTTCTGCGGCTTCGGCCGGCGGCTGGACACCTGGCTCCAGGCGGCGGGCGCCACGCCGGAATTCGCGCGCATCGACGTGGACCGCGGCGATCCCGAAGCACTTCGGCGTTGGCACGAACACCTCGGCCTGACCGCGCCGGCCGCCAGCGCCGACGCCGAAACGGCCTTCCACCCCTGGACCCTGCGCCAGCGCGAGCACCTGAACCCCGGCAGTCTGGGCGGACCGATCCATCGACTGCACCTGCATGCGCCTGCCGGCATGGCCCCGCACTGGGAGGCCGGCGACCTGGTCGACCTCCACCTGGACAGCGACCCCGCGCGGCCCCGCGCCTACTCGATCTGCTCCATTCCCGAGGAGGGCGATCTGCAGCTGATGGTGCGGCAGACCCGGCATCCGAATGGCCGGCCCGGTGCCGCGTCGGGGCTGCTGACCGAGACGCTGCAGCCCGGCCAGTCGGTGCCGCTGCGGCTGCGCCCCCATCCCGGCTTCCGCCTGCACCCCGACGCGCAACGACCTCTGCTGCTGATCGGCAATGGCACCGGCCTGGCCGGCCTGCGCGCGCTGCTGCGCGAGCGCATCCGCCGCGGGCAGCATGAGAACTGGCTGGTCTTCGGCGAGCGGCAGCGTGCGCACGACCGGCTGCTCGACGACGAATTGACGGCGTGGCAAGCCGAGGGCCGGCTGGCGCGGCTGGACCGGGTCTTCTCCCGCGACGGCGACGATGTTGCCTATGTCCAGCACCGCCTGCTGCACGAAGCGGCGCAGGTCAGCGCCTGGTGCGAGCGCGGCGCAGTCGTCCACGTCTGCGGCAGCCTGCAGGGCATGGCAGCGGCGGTGGACCTCGCCCTGCGCCAGATCCTGGGCGAGCCCGCGATGCAACGGCTCCAGCGCGAAGGCCGTTACCGGCGCGACGTGTACTGAGGCGCGGAAACGCCGTCCCCGGCATCACGACCGTGGGGCAGCGTTGCCGCAGGGCCACAGCGCTGCGATTCCGATGCGCCGAGACCGCCTCGATCTCTCCAATATTGTTGCGAGTCGTTATCATTCACGGCGCCGCAGCATCGACTGCTGTGGCTCCTGCCAGCCACGCGCCCTCCCCGTTGCGCCAGCCAAGCGAAACACGCAACGCAATCAGCTTCCGGAGGGAATCCCATGGCACAACACATCAAGAGCCGCAAACACGCGGTGCCGCGCAAAGCTGCGGGCTGGACCGGCGCCGCAGCCGCCACGCTCGTGGCGATCGCCGCACCTGCGGGCGCGCAGACCGCCCCGTCCACCACCGATACCACCGCCAGCACCAGCACCAGCACGCTGCGCGAAGTCCGCGTGGAGGGCGCCCGCGAGTCCTTCAAGGCCGACACCGTCTCCTCGCCCAAGTTCACGCAGCCGCTGGTCGACACGCCGCAGACCATCACCGTCATCAAGAAGGAAGTGCTGCAGGAGCAGGGTGCCAACACCCTGACCGAGGCGCTGCGCAACACGCCCGGCATCACCTTCCAGATGGGCGAGAACGGCAACACCTCGACCGGCGACGCCATCTTCCTGCGCGGCTTCGACAGCTCCGGCAGCATCTTCGTGGACGGCGCGCGCGACGTCGGCACCGTCACGCGCGACATGTTCAACATCGAGCAGGTCGAAGTGGTCAAGGGCCCGGCCAGCGCCGACATCGGCCGCACCGCGCCCACCGGCTACATCAACCTGGTGAGCAAGGTGCCGCAGGCCTCCAACTTCTTCACTGGCAGCGTGAGCCTGGGTTCGGGGGACCAGAAGCGCGCGACGGCCGACATCAACCGCGTGCTCAACGCCGAGGGCACGATGGCCCTGCGCCTGAACGTGATGACGCAGGACAGCGGCGTGCCGGGCAGAGACGATGTCAAGAACAAGGGCTGGGCCATCGCGCCCTCCATCGCCTTCGGGCTGAACACGCCGACGCGCGTCATCCTGCAGTACCAGCACGTCAATCAGCGCAACCGACCGGACGGCGGCATTCCCACGGTGGGCCTGAAGGGCTACTACCTCGACCAGTTGAAAGGCATCGGCGGCAACGGCCCGCAGCCCGACACCAGCAACTACTACGGCTCGCTTTCCGACCACGACAACGTCGACGGCGACATGTTCACGGCGCGCATCGAACACGACTTCGACTCGGGCGTGAAGCTGCGCAACCTCACGCGCTGGGGCCGCACCGACCAGGACCTGGTGCTCACGGGCGTGTTCAGCAGCGGGCTGCTGACGCCCTCGGTCACCAACCCGTTGACCTGGTCGACGCGGGTGCTGCCGCAAGGCAAAGGCCAGCGCAACGAGATCCTGACCAACCAGACCAACGTGACGGCCGAGGCCACCACGGGCAGCATCAAGCACTCGATCAGCGCCGGCCTGGAACTGGCGCGCGAGCAGCAGGACAACACCACGATGGCCGCCACGATCAATGCCGCCAATGGCGTGCGCACGGTGTCGGGCGGGACGGTGTCCTACCAGGCCTACAACAGCCTGTACATGCCGAACCCGTACCGCGCCTTCGTGCCCGTGCTGCCCACCGGCGCCACCACCGAAGGCAGCACCAGCACGGCCGCGCTGTATGCCTTCGACACGCTCAAGTTCAACGAGCAGTGGCAGCTCACGGGCGGCCTGCGCTGGGAGCATTACCGCACCCGCTTCACCAGCCTGGCCGCACCGGTGAATGGTGTGCAGACGGCACTCACGCAGGAAGGCTCGGACAACCTGCTGACCGGCAAGCTTGGCCTGGTCTACAAGCCGGCGGACAACGGCAGCGTCTACGCCGCCTATGCCACCGGCGCGCAGCCGCCGGGCGGCAACTTCAGCTTCCCCACCTCACTGACCACGGCCAACGTCAACAACCTGAGCCTCGATCCGCAAAAGTCCAAGACCTTCGAGCTGGGCACCAAGTGGGATGTGCTGGACAAGCGCCTGGCCCTGTCGGCCGCCGCCTTCCGCACGAAGAACGAGAACGAACAGGTGCAGGTCGACACCTTCGGCAACTTCGAGCAGTACGGCAAGACGCGCGTTCAAGGCCTGGAGCTGAGCGCGGTCGGCCAGATCACGCCGGCCTGGCAGGTCATCGGCGGCCTGGCGCGCATCGACACGAAGATCCTCGAAGGCTCGCGCACCAGCACCACGCAGAACGGCGCGCAGATCCGCTATTCGCCCAAGCTCACGGCCACGCTGTGGACCAGCTACAGGTTCCCGTTCGGCCTGACAGTCGGCGGCGGGGTGCGCTACGTGTCGACGCAGCAGCGTTCGACCAGCAACGCAGCCATCACGGCCACCAGCTTCTTCCCCGAGGTGCCGAGCTACACCGTGTGGGATGCGATGGTGGGGTATGAGATCAACCGCAACGTCAGCATCCAGCTGAACCTGTACAACCTGGCCGACAAGTTCTACCTGGCACGGGTGAACAACGGTGGCAACCGGCTGGTCATGGGCACGCCGCGCTCGGCCCTGCTGAGCGCCAACTTCCGCTTCTGATGGCCAGACGCCGCCCCCCGGGCGGCGGGCTTCCATCGCACCCGGCCGCCTGGCCGGGTTTTTCGCTTGTCGAGGAGAACCGACACCATGATGGTCCATGTCCCCGAAGTCCTCAGCCCCGAGCAGGTGCGGCAGCTGCGTGCGGCGCTGGACGCCGCCGACTGGATCGACGGCCGCGACTCGGCGGGCCCGCAGGGCGCGCGGGTCAAGAACAACCGGCAGCTCTCGGAGCAGTCGCCCGTCGCCCAGGAACTGGGCGGCGTGATCCGCGAGGCGCTGGCACGGCATCCGCAGTTCTTCTCGGCGGCCCTGCCCCTGCGGCTGGTGCCGCCGATGTTCAACCGCTACGAGGGCGGCGAGACCTACGGCCTGCATGTGGACGGCTCGGTGCGCACACTACCTGGCGGCGGCGGACAGCTGCGCACGGACCTGTCGTGCACGCTCTTCCTGTGCGACCCGCAGGACTACGACGGCGGCGAGCTGGAGGTGGTCGACACCTACGGCACGCATGAGGTCAAGCTACCCGCGGGAGACCTGGTGCTGTATCCGTCGAGCAGCCTGCACCGCGTACAGCCGGTAACCCGCGGTGCGCGGGTGTGCTCCTTCTTCTGGCTGCAGAGCATGGTCCGCGACGACGCCCGCCGCGGGCTGCTGTTCGAGCTGGACCAGAACATCCAGAGCCTGCGCGCCCGCCTGGGCGAGACCGACGAGACCGTGGCGCTGACCGGCACGTACCACAACCTGCTTCGGATGTGGGCCGAGGTGTAGCTCACGCCCCGGCGAAGACACCCTTCTTTGCAGTGAGGATAGAGATTGCGAATGCGAGAAATTCGTATTTATAATCGCCCAACTTCTTCCTCACAGCCAGCCAACTGCAGCCACCGCCATGATCGTCTGTGTATGCCGCCGAGTGTCGGACCGCGAGATCGTGCGGCATGCCCGTGCAGGCATGAGTTTCGACGAGATCCAATTCGAGCTCGGTGTGGCCACCCAGTGCGGCCGCTGCGAAACCTGTGCCCGCGACGTGGTGGCCCAATGCAGTGCGTCGCATCCGGTTGCCGCCCTCCACAGCGACATCGAACCCCGCGCGATCCAGCTTGCCACTGCCATCACGGAGAGCAAAGCATGGAATTCGTCGCAGCCCTCGTCGGCGGCCTGATCTTCGCCGGCTCGGTCTGGTGGGTACTGCGCCGCTAGATCCTCTTTTCTGATCTACGCTCACCGGCTCTGCATGCATGGCCGGGCTGTGTTTCTGGGTTGACCGTGTCGAGCCGCTTTTCCTCTCCCCCCTCTTCCCCCCTTGGCGTCTCCCGCACGACCGTGATCGTCGGCGGCGTGGTGCTCTTCCATGCCGCGGCGCTCTGGGCGCTGCAGAGCGGGCTCATCCGCAAGGCCGCCGAAGTGATCGTGCCGGTGGAGATCCTGGCGCAGATCATCGAGCCGCCCCGGCCGGCACCACCGCCCCCGCCCCCACCGCCGCCGCCCGCTCCACCGCAGAAGCAGGCACCCAAACCGCCACCCCGGCCGATTGCGATCCGGGAGCCCAAGCCCGTGCCGGCGCCCAACGCGCCCACCGGCGTGGTGGAGCCGCCGCCCGTCACCGCGCCAGCGCCCATGCCACCCGCGCCCCCGGCACCCGCCGCCCCCGTCGCGCCGCCGGCGCCGGTCGCGCCGCCGGCACCGCGGCTGGTGGAGGTCACGCAGGGACAGACCACCTACGTGCGCGAACCACGCGCGACCTACCCGACCATGAGCCGCAAGCTCGGCGAGACGGGCACCGTGGTGGTGGCCGTCTATTTCAATGCCGACGGCAT
The DNA here is from genome assembly GCF_021401245.1 of Pseudacidovorax sp. NFM-22. GTDB lineage: Bacteria > Pseudomonadota > Gammaproteobacteria > Burkholderiales > Burkholderiaceae_C > Xenophilus. The sequence continues at coordinate 362,141 of NZ_JACBFY010000004.1, read as the reverse complement.
GGCCAAGCGGGCCGAGATCGCCAAGTCCAGCGGCTACGAGCGGCTGGACCAGGCCGCGCTGAGCGCGGCCATGACTGCGCAGGTCACGCCCTTCCGCCAGTTCGGCGGCGGCGACGCCCAGACGGTGTACCTGCTGCGCGCCCCCTTCAACTTCGTCCTGAACTGATCTTTTCGCTGGAGTATTTATGGATTCCCAATTTGGCCTGATGCACGTCTGGACGCAGGGCGACTTCGTCACCAAGGCCGTGGCCCTGCTGCTGCTGGGCATGTCGCTCGCATCGTGGATCGTCATCCTCATCAAGGCGATCGACATCGTGCGCTACAAGCGCATGGCACGTCAGTCCGGCAACTTCTGGCACAGCGAGGATTTCGCCGCGGCGCTGGACAAGCTGGGCAAGGACGACAGCAACCCCTTCCGCGTGCTCGCGCTCGAAGGCCGCGAGGCCGCCGCCCACCACCGCAACACCAAGGCGCACCTGCACGACGCGCTCGACGTGAGCGACTGGATCACCCGCTGCCTGCGCAATGCCATCGACGAATTCACGGCCCGCCTGCAGGGCGGCCTGGCCATCCTGGCGTCGGTGGGCTCAACGGCGCCCTTCATCGGCCTGTTCGGCACCGTCTGGGGCATCTACCACGCGCTGCTGGGCATCGGCACCGCGGGACAGGCCACCATCGACAAGGTGGCCGGCCCGATCGGCGAGGCGCTGATCATGACGGCCCTGGGCCTGGCCGTGGCCATTCCTGCCGTGCTGGGCTACAACGCGCTGGTGCGCGGCAACAAGTTCGTGCTGAACAAGCTCAACAGCTTCGCCCACGACCTGCACGCCTACTTCGTCACGGGTGGCCGCGTGCAGGCCAATGGCGAGGCCGCCACCATCCTGCCGCTCAAGAAGGGCTGATGCCATGGCCTTCGGAACCCAGGACGAAGCCGACGACGTGATGAACGAGATCAACATGACGCCCCTGGTGGACGTCATGCTGGTGTTGCTCATCATCTTCATCATCACCGTGCCGGTGATGAAGCATGCGGTGAACATCGACCTGCCGCGCGCCACCAACGAGCGCGAGGAGAGCAAGCCGCAGACCATCCAGCTGAGCGTGGCCGCCGATGGCAGCTACTACTGGAACCAGGAAAAGATCGACGACGCGACGATGGTGTCGCGCCTGGCCGCCGAAGGCGCGAGCGATCCGCAGCCCGAACTGCACATCCGCGGCGACAAGGACGTGCGCTACGAACGCGTCGCGACGGCCATGGCCGCGGCCCAGAAGGCCGGCGTGCGCAAGATCGGTTTCATCACCGATCCGACGCCGCAGTGACTTCCTTGGACCCGTCCGGAAGGCGGGCGCATCCTGAACGAGCCGGCAGCAGCCGGCTTTTTCTTTGGCGCGCCGGCAAGGGCGATGCCCAGTGGGCGGCATCCGGGCGCATCGCCCCGGCCACGGCCCCCGCCTGGTCGAAGCACTCGCGGAACTCAGCTTGGCCGCAAGGGATGGCGAGCCGGTCCGACCGACTGGCGGTTCACTCCTCAAAAAAACTCATGACGACGATTGCTTTTCTAAGTGCGAATCGTTATCATTTGCTCATCCGCTTCACCGATCCGATTCGAAAGGTCCATCCCGTGCAAGCCCAGTCCTCGCATTCCCAGAAAGTGCTCAGCCATCCTTCGCTCGACCAAGGCGGCAGCGGCGCATCGGCGCACATCACGCCCTCCCCGGCCCAGCTGCTGCAGAGCAGCGAGCTGCTCAAGGGCCAGAAGACCATCGGCATCCTGCACAACGGCGCGCTCTATCGCCTGCAGGCCACCAAGCTCGGCAAGCTCATCCTGACCAAGTGATGCAGCCCCTGCCCTGACCGTTCATCGTGGGGCGACTCGAGGAGATCTGACTCTCCAAGGGTCGTTTTTGGCCAGCCAGTGTTCGACCAGCCACGCCTTTTTTTGCGCTGAACGCGTCTTGATGTCCAAACGAAAACGCCCCGCCGGCATTGCCCGGCGGGGCGTTTTTCATTGGCGCGGCGGCCAGGGCCGCCTGCCGTCCTGTTACAGGCCGATGGCCGCGATGCCCGCCTTGGCGATCTGCGCGTCCTCGTTGGACTTCACACCGCTGACGCCCACCGCGCCGATCACCTGGCCGTCCTTGACGATCGGCACGCCACCTTCGAGCAGGCCGTCCACCGTGGGCGCCGACAGGAAGGCGGTGCGGCCGCCGTTGATGATGTCTTCATAGACCTTGCTCTCGCGACGGCCGAGGGCGGCCGTGCGGGCCTTGGCCGGGCCGATGTGGGCCGACACGGGCGCGGCACCGTCCAGGCGCTGCAGCCACAGCAGGTGGCCGCCGTCGTCGCAGATGGCGATGGTCACGGCCCATTGGTTCTTGACGGCTTCCGCTTCGGCAGCGGCGGCGATCTTCTTGACGTCTTCGAGTTCGAGAAAGTGCTTGGTCTTCATGGGGGCGAAGAATACAGGATGCGTCGCAGGCGCCCTGCACCCACGCGCGCCTGCAAGACCCCATGGTTCCAAAGGGCGACGCGCCGTCCGGATATGCCGGTGCGGCCCTTGATCTTTCCTAGAATGACCTGCAACTGCCCGTCAAGCAGTCCCCTCAACCCCTTCAGGAGTTTTGCATGAACGACAGAGCCCCCACCTTCGACACACCGGCCGGCTACGGCCAGGTGCTGCCCCAGGCAGAGCGCCACCGCGTTCTGCGCAATACCTACTGGCTGCTCGCGCTGAGCATGATTCCCACCGTACTGGGCGCATGGCTGGGCGTGGCGACGGGCATCACGGCCGCGCTCACGGGCGGCCTGGGCCTGGTGGTGTTCCTGGCCGGTGCCTTCGGCTTCATGTTCGCCATCGAGAAGACCAAGAACTCGGCCGCCGGCGTGCCCGTGCTGCTGGGCTTCACCTTCTTCATGGGCCTGATGCTGTCGCGGCTGATCGCGATGGTGCTGGGCTTCAAGAACGGCTCCGAGCTGGTGATGACCGCCTTTGCGGGCACGGCCGGCGTGTTCTTCGTGATGGCCTCGCTGGCCACGGTGATCAAGCGCGACCTGAGCGGCATGGGCAAGTTCCTGTTCGTCGGCGTGCTGGTGCTCTTCGTCGGCTCGATCATCAATGTCTTCATCGGCTCCAGCGCCGGCATGATGGCGATCTCGGTGGCGGCCATCGGCATCTTCTCGGCCTACATGCTGTACGACCTGAAGCAGATCATCGACGGCGGCGAGACCAACTACATCAGTGCCACGCTCGCGCTCTACCTGGACGTGTTCAACGTCTTCCAGAGCCTGCTCGCCCTGCTGGGTATCTTCGGCGGCGAGCGCGACTGACGCCCGCCCGAGCGCACTGAAACGGAAAAAGGGGCCCACGCGGGCCCCTTTGCTTTTTGGACGACCCGCCTGCCTCAGTCCGCCAGGTCGAAGACGGCGATGGACTCGACGTGCGCCGTGTGCGGGAACATGTTCACGGCGCCGGCGAAGCTGCAGCGGTAGCCGCCCTGATGCACCAGCAAACCCGCGTCGCGCGCCAACGTGGCCGGGTTGCAGCTGACGTAGACGATGCGCTTCGGCGGCGTCCAGCCGCCGGTGCGCAGTTCAGGCTGCTGATGCAGGTCGGCCAGCGCCTTCACCAGCGCGAAGGCGCCCTCGCGCGGCGGATCGACCAGCCAGCGATCGGCATACCCGTCCGCCACCAACATCTCGGGCGTCATCTCGAACAGGTTGCGGGCGACGAAATCCGCCTGGCCCCAGGGCCGCTGCGCGGCCTGCCTGTTGCCGGCTGCGTTGTGACGCGCACGCGCCACCAGCGTCTCGCTGCCCTCGATGCCCAGGACTTCGCGTGCCTGGGTGGCCAGCGGCAGGGTGAAGTTGCCAAGGCCGCAGAACCAGTCGATCACGCGCTCCTCCGGCTTCACGTCGAGCAGGCGCAGGGCGCGGGAGACGAGCACGCGGTTGATGTGCGGATTGACCTGGGTGAAGTCGGTGGGCCGGAAGGGCATGGTGATGCCGAATTCAGGCAGTTCATAGGCCAGGTCGGGCACGGCCTCGTCGAGCAGGTGGACGGTGTCCGGTCCCTTGGGCTGCAGCCACCACTGCACGCCGGGGTGCGCCGCGGCAAAGGCGCGCAGGCGGTCCCGGTCGGCCTCACTCAGCGGCTCCAGGTGGCGCAGCACCAGGGCGATGACGCCGAGTCGGGTGGTGCCCGCCGCATCGCCGCAGGCCACCTCGATCTGCGGGCAGGTCAGCCGTGCATCCATGGAGTCGATCAGCCCGCGCAGCGGCATGAGCATGTCGCTCACCGGCTTCGGCAGCACGGGGCAGATTTCCATGTCGGCCACATAGCGGCTCTTGCGCTCGTGGAAGCCGATCAGCGTCGTGCCCTTCTTCTGGACGTAGCGCACCGACAGGCGGGCGCGGTAGCGGTAGTGCCAGGCCGGGCCCTCGATGGGGCGCAGCAGCGTATCGGGCCGCACCTTGCCCAGGTGCCACAGGTTGTCTTCGAGGGCCCGCTGCTTCACGGCCACCTGGGCGGAGGCATGCAGGTGCTGCATCTTGCAGCCGCCACAGGCGCCGGCATGCAGACCGAAGTGCTGACAGCCCGGCCTCACGCGCAGAGGCGACTCGCGCCGGATGTCGGTGAGCTGGCCCTGCTCCCAGTTGTTCTTCTTGCGGTGCACATTGGCCCGGACGATCTCGCCGGGCAGCGCGCCATCGATGAAGACGACCTTGCCGTCTTCCCGTCGGGCGACACCCTGGGCCTCCAGGTCGAGCGATTCGACGGCGAGCCAGCCCGGCTCGAGCGCTGCACCAGCGACGGCGGCCGGCCGGGCGGGAGGCACGGCAAGGTCGAGGAGAGAGGAAGAAGCGGCCGAGACGCCAGCGGGCACAGAGGCGTCGGCAGAAGCGGGGGACGTGGGGAGCGTGTCCTTGTTGTCGAGGAAATCCGTCATCCCCCGATTGTCGCCGGCCGCCCTGATGGGGACGGCCGGCGCATGCTCAGGGCCGCGCCGGCAGGTAGCGCGAGGGATCCACCGGCTTGCCCTGGCGGCGGATCTCGAAGTGCAGCTTCACGCGGTCGGCGTCGCTGCTGCCCATTTCGGCGATCTTCTGGCCCTTCTGCACCGACTGGTCTTCCTTGACCAGCAGCGCCTGGTTGTGCGCGTAGGCCGTGAGGAAGGTGTTGTTGTGCTTGAGGATGATCAGGTTGCCGTAGCCGCGCAGGCCGGCACCGGCGTACACCACCTTGCCATCGGCCGCCGCCAGCACCGGATCGCCGGCGCGGCCGGCGATGTCCAGGCCCTTGTTCTTGGCATCGTCGAAGCCGGCGATCAAGGCGCCCTGGGCGGGCCAGATCCACCCCAGGTCGTCCTCGCCACTGGCGGCGGGTGGATTGCCCGCCGGCTTGGCCGGAGGCGTCGCACCGGCCACCACCGGCGGGGGCACCGGGGTGGTCGTCGCCGGCGGGATGGCGCCCGTGCCCGCGACGGCAGGCGGCGGCACCAGGGGCGCGCCCGCGACGGGAGGCACGACGCGCAGCACCTGACCCACTTCGATGCGGTCGGGGTTGTCAAGGTTGTTCCAGCGGACGATGTCCCGCCAGCTGTGGCCGGTATCCAGTGCGATGCGCCGCACGGTGTCGCCCGGGCGGACGGCGTAGTAACCCGGCTTGCCCAGGTTCTCGATGCCGGGCAGCGGCTTGCCGCTGGCGTCCGTGGTCGGCAGTCCCGACGCCGCTGGGCTCGCGGCGCCCGCCCCACTCACGGGCGCGCGATCTTCGACCGGGGCCGGTCCGCGCGAAGAGGCGCAACCCGCCAGCACGACGCAGGCCGCCGCAGCGCCCATCCAAGCCAGCCTGTGCCAGCGACCAGAACCCTGCATATGTTTTTCCTTCATGCAATTCCCGATTTTAGAGGCACGAAGTTGACGGCCTCAAGAAACCGGCGCTCAACCCCCCTGTTCGTTTTGTCAATGATGACAAGTGCTTGGCCCGCATTTCCAGACTGTACTGGAGCAACGATGCGCCCGCCCGGCGCCAGTTGGTCCAGCCAGGCCGCCGGCAGGTCGGCCCCGCCCGCGGCCGCGATGATGCCGGCGTAGGGTGCGCCCGCCGGGTAGCCCTGCATGCCATCGCCCAGCAGCAGATGCACCGTGGCCAGCCGCAGGGGCCGCAGGTTGGACCGCGCCTTCTCATGCAGGCCGCGCAGCCGCTCGATGCTGTAGACCTCGCGGGCCACGTGGCTGAGCACGGCCGCCTGGTAGCCGCAGCCCGTGCCGACCTCCAGCACCCGCCCCAGCCGTGCCTGCGGCTGGTCGGCCAACGCCGGGGCCGCCAGCAACAGTTCGACCATCCGCGCCACGACGCTCGGCTTGGAGATGGTCTGTCCCAGGCCGATGGGCAGGCTGGTGTCCTCGTAGGCCTGCGCGGCCAGGGCGCCATCGACGAAGGCATGCCGCGCCACCGCGCCCATGGCCTGAAGCACGCGCTCGTCGGCGATGCCCTGCGCGGCCAGCCGACGCACCATGCGCTGCCGGACCGCCTCCGAGGCCATGGCCGGGGTGGCACTGAGTGGCGGCGGCGGAACCGCGGGCAGCTTGGCCCGCAGAGGTGTCGGCGCCGCCGGCGCGGGCGCGCGGTCGAGGGTGACGGGAAAGGTGGGACGGGAACGTGGAGGCTGCGACACCGGGACTCCTGCGTCGATCCGGCTCAGTCGCTCGCGTCGAGCCGGCGCACGGCCTCGCGCCACTCGCCCAGGCTGGCGTGGTCGGTCAGGTCGATCTGCAGCGGCGTGACCGCCACGTGGCCAGCGGCGGTGGCGTGGAAATCGGTGCCTTCACCGCTGTCCTTGGCGCCGCCCGCGCCGGCGATCCAGTACATGGTCTCGCCGCGGGGGCTCTGCTGGGTGATCACCTTTTCGGCCGCATGGCGGCGGCCCAGGCGGCAGATCTTGATCGGCTTGAGGGACTCGGCCGGCAGGTTGGGAATGTTGACGTTCAGCAGCCACGCCGGCTGCTCGTGCATGCGTTCGCGCTGGATGCGCTCCACCAGCCGCCGGGCCGCCTGGGCGGCCGCGTCGACGTGGGCCCAGCCCTTCTCGGTCTGCGAGAAGGCGATCGCCGGGATGCCGAACAGGTAGGCCTCCATGGCCGCGCCGACGGTGCCCGAATAGATGGTGTCGTCCCCCATGTTGGCGCCGTTGTTGATGCCGGAGACGACTAGGTCGGGCCGGTAGTCCAGCAGGCCCTTGAGCGCGATGTGCACGCAGTCGGCCGGCGTGCCGGTGACGTAGCGGAAGCCGTTGTGCGCACGGTGGACGTACAGCGGGGCCGCCAGGGTCAGGGCGTTGGACTTGGCACTGTTGTTGTGCTCGGGCGCGATGACCTCGACATCGGCCACCTCGCGCAGCGCGTCGTGCAGGGCCACGATGCCGGGGGCCTGGTAGCCATCGTCGTTGGAGATGAGGATCTTCATGGGCGGCGGGATTTTAGGAGGCGAAGCCCCACGGGCACGGGGTCGCCGCAGAGACAAGAACGCCACAAGGCGGCCCCCTATCATGCCTGCGCCTCAATGAAGACGGAGACTGATTCCATGCACGCATGGCTTTGCGAAAACCCGGTCGGCGTCGATGCGCTGATCTGGAAGGAATTGCCCACGCCACAGCCCGGTCCGGGCGAAGTGCTGGTGGAAATCAAGGCGGCCAGCCTGAACTTTCCCGATCTGCTGATCGTGCAGAACAAATACCAGATGAAGCCGAAGCTGCCCTTCGTGCCGGGCTCCGAATATGCGGGCATCGTGCAGGCCGTCGGCGAAGGCGTCACCCACCTGAAGGTCGGCCAGCCCATTGCCTGCCTTTCCGGCACGGGCGGCTTCGGCACCCACACGCTGGCGCCGGCAGCCATGTGCATGCCGCTGCCGCCGCAATTCGACATGGTGGACGCGGCCGCCTTCATCATGATCTATGCGACTTCCTGGCACGCCCTAATGGATCGGGCCGCGCTCAAGGCGGGTGAAACCGTGCTGGTGCTCGGCGCCGCGGGCGGCGTCGGCACCTCCGCCATCCAGATCGCCAAGGCGGCGGGCGCGCGCGTCATTGCAGCGGCGTCCACCGACGAGAAATGCGCGCTGTGCAAAAGCATCGGTGCGGACGCGACCATCAATTACAGCCAGCATGCGCTGCCCCAGGGCTTCCGCGACGCCATCAAGGACGCCACCGATGGCAAGGGACCCGACGTGATTTACGACCCGGTAGGCGGCGATTTCGCCGAACCGGCATTTCGCTCCATCGCCTGGCGCGGACGCTATCTGGTGGTGGGATTTGCTTCGGGGCCCATTCCTTCGCTGCCGCTGAATCTCACGCTGCTCAAGGGCGCTTCGCTGGTCGGTGTGTTCTGGGGCGATTTCGCGCGGCGCGAGCCCAAGGCCAATGCCCGGATGATGGAAGAACTGGCCGGCTGGTATGCCCAGGGCAAGATCAAGCCGGTGATCGACCGCACGATGCCGATGAACGAGTTGAAGGCGGCCTACGCCCACATGGGCTCGCGGGGGGTCAAGGGAAAGCTGGTGATGGTGAACCCGTAGATCGGCGACCCGTCAACAAAAATCCCGCGCAACGCGCGGGATTTTTGTTTGTTCACGCTGCAGCAAGTGCAGCGGTGTATTGCTTACTTGACTTCGAACTCGTCCAGCGATTTGCCAGCGGCCAGCGCCTCGGTCACCCAGCGGGGCTTGCGGCCGCGGCCACCCGACCAGGTTTCACCGGTGGGGCTGCGGTATTTGACGACCGCAGCCGCCTTGGCCGGAGCGGCCGAAACGCTGCGCTTGGCGCCCGTAGCGGCACCGCGGCCATTCAGCTTGAGGTCAGCCGCGGTAATGCCGTATTCGGCGATCTTCTTGCGGAGTTCTTCGATCACGCCAGCGCGCTCGTGGCTGCGCAGTTCCTCGGCTTGGCGGCGCAATTCCGCGATTTCCTGGTCCCGCTGCTGGATCTGCGCGGTGATCTCTGCCAAAGTTGCCATTGCTCGAATCCTTTGTATTGAGAAAGCAGTGCGCGAATTCTAATTCAAGAATTGAACGCCACAAGCCACGGCGGGCGCGCACGAATTGAATACCCCCGGACTACAAGGGTATTCGCATCCCAATAACGGCGCCGGCGACCAGGCACCGGCACGGCCTTCTCAGCGGGCCAGCCCCAACAAGCGATCCAGCAGGGCGGGCTGCGCCAGCAATTCGGCCGCAGCACCCCGATGCACCACCGAGCCATGATCCAGCACGGCGGCGCGGTCCGAAATCGCCAGAATGGCTTGCGGATGCTGTTCCACGATGACGGCGGTCAATCCTTCATCGCGGGTCAGCCGGCGAATGGCGCGCAGCAATTCCTCCACGATGATCGGCGCCAGGCCTTCCAGCGGCTCGTCCAGCAGCACCAGGCGCGGGTTGAGCACCAGGGCACGGCCCACGGCCAGCATCTGCTGCTCGCCGCCCGACAGCTGCGTGCCCAGGTTGCCCTTGCGCTCCGCCAGGCGCGGGAACATCTCGTAGACGCGCGCCGGCGTCCAGCGGCCGGGGCGCGCCACCGCCGTGAGGTTCTCGTGCACGGTGAGCGACTTGAAGATGTTGCGCTCCTGCGGCACCCAGCCGATGCCGGCGGCGGCCCGGCGGTAGGCCGGCAGCGTGTGCAGCGGCTGGCCGCCCAGCAGGATGCGTCCGCCATGCTGGCGCGTGGCGCCGGCCAGGGTGTTGATCAGCGTGGTCTTGCCCGTGCCGTTGCGGCCCAGCAGCGCCAGCGTCTCGCCCTCGCCCAGCGACAGCGAGACGTCGTTGAGCACCACGGCCTCGCCATAGCCGGCGCTGAGGCCCTCGATCTGCAACAGCGCATTCGTCGTGCCGCTCATGCGTGCACCTCCGTCTGGCCCAGGTAGACCTCGCGCACCCGCGGGTCGGCTGCGATCTCCTCGGGCGTGCCCTCGGTGAGCAGGGCGCCGTTGACCAGCACGGTCATGCGTTTGGCAAAGCTGAAGACGAGATCCATGTCGTGTTCGATCAGCAGGACGGAGACATCGGCCGGCAGCGCGGCCACGGTCTGCAGCAGTTCCTCGCGCTCGCCGGCAGGCACGCCGGCCACCGGCTCGTCCAGCAGCAGCACGCGCGGCTCGCAGGCCAGGGCGATGGCGATCTCCAGCAGTCGACGCTTGCCGTAGGCCAGGTGACGCACTTCCGTGTGCGCCACATCGGCCAGGTGGAACTGGGTCAGCAGCTCGCCGGCACGCTCGGCCACCGCCGCATCGCGGCCCAGCGGCTGCCACCAGCGGGCGCCCTGCCCCCGGTGCTGCGCCACCACGAGGGCCAGCGTCTGCAGCGGCGTCATGCTGTCGAAGAGCTGGTTGATCTGGAAGGTGCGCACCAATCCGCGCGTCACGCGCCGGTGCGGCGCCAGGCGGGTGATGTCCTCGCCCAGCAGCCGGATGCGCCCTTCGCTGGGCGTGAGCACGCCGGTGAGCTGGTTGATGAGCGTGGTCTTGCCGGCCCCATTGGGGCCGATGAGCGCATGGCGCGCGCCCTTGGCCAGGCGCATCGACACATGGTCGGTGGCGGTGATGCCGCCGAAGCGCATCACGAGCGACTCGGCCTCGAGCACGATCTCGGGAGTGCCGGGAGAGGTGGCCGTCATGCCGCACCTCCCTTGCGGAACCAGGTCCGTGGACGCAGCAGGCGCTCGCGCCCCACCAGCATCAGCAGCACCAGCAGCAGGCCGATCCAGAACATCCAGTACTGCGGCGTGACGCTGGAGAGCGTGTCCTGCAGCAGCTTGAAGACGATGGCGCCCGCCACGCCGCCATAGAGCCAGCCCACACCGCCGATGACCAGCATCAGCAGCACGTCGGCCGAGCGGTCGAAGGCCAGCACGTCCAGCGAGGCGAAGCCGGTGGTCTGCGCCAGCAGCGCGCCCGCGGCGCCGGCGACGGCCGCGGCGATGGTGTAGATCACCGACATGCGCGAGGTGACCGGAATGCCGATGGCCATGGCCCGCAGCCGGTTGTCGCGGATGGCCATCAGCGTGGCGCCGAAGGGCGAATGCACGAGGCGCCGCATCAGCAGGAAGAGCACCAGCGCCACCGCGAGCGAATACCAGGCCGCCACGCGGCCGTAGAGGTCGAAGTCGAACAGGCCCAGCACCGGGCCCATGACCACGCCCTGCAGGCCGTCGGCGCCGCCGGTCAGCCAGTCGAGTTTGTTGGCCAACTCCAGCAGCAGCAGGGCCGTGCCCAGCGTCACCATCAGCCGCGTGAGGTCGCTGCCGCGCAGGATGGTCACGCTGGCGGCCAGGCCCAGCACCGCGGCCAGCACCGTGGCGACGACCAGGCCCACGGTCGGGTCGGGCATCACCAGCTTGGCGAACAGCGCCGCCGCATAGGCACCGAAGCCAAAGAAGGCCGCATGGCCCAGCGAGACGATGCCGGTGTAGCCCAGCACCAGGTCCAGCGACATGGCGAACAGCGCCACGATGGCGATCTCGTTGACCATCAGCGCATGCTGCGGCAGCACCAGCGGCGCGGCGAAGGCCAGCGCCCAGAGCAGGAACTCCCACCAGCGCCAGCGGGCCTGGCCGAGCAGCGGGGCGCGCCAGTCGTTGTTGCTTCCTTTGGTGATCATGCTGCGACTCCTTTCGAGAGGCCGCGGAGCAGGCCATGCCAGTGCACCCGTCGAACCGGCTTGGCCGGGCGACCGGGTGCGCCCCCTGCGAGGGGGGATTCGGCTACACGCAGTGAGCAAGAAACGGGGGTGGGCATCATTTCCCTCCCTTACGGGTGAAGAGGCCTTGCGGGCGCCACATCAGGATCAGGATCATCAGCAGGTACACCGTGAAGGCGCCCATCTTGGGAATGAAGTACTTGCCGCCCACGTCGGCAATGCCCAGCAGCAGGGCCGCCGCCAGCGGGCCGGTGATGGACGAGGTGCCGCCCACCGCCACCACGATCAGGAAATAGATCATGTACTTGAGCGGGAAGGTCGGGTCCATGCCCAGCACCTCGGCGCCCAGTGCGCCGCCCAGGCCCGCCAGGCCCGAGCCCACTGCGAAGGTGGCCAGGAAGACCTGGTTCACGTTGATGCCCAGGCCCGCGGCCACGGTGGGGTCGTCCACCGCCGCACGCAGCCGGCTGCCGAAGCGGGTGCGCGTGAGCACCAGCTGCAGCACCACCGCCAGCACCGCGCACACCGCGATGATGAAGAGGCGGTAGTGGCCCATGCCCAGCAGCATCGCGCCATCGCCGATCTCGGTGCGGCCGCGCAGCCACTCGGGCAGCTGCAGGTTCTGCTGCGAGGAGCCCACGAAGTAGTCCAGGCCCGCGACCGCCATGAAGGCCAGGCCGATGGAGAACAGCACCTGGTCCAGGTGCGGCTTGCCGTACATCGGCCGGTAGAGCGTGCGCTCCAGCAGGGCGCCGATCAGCGCCGTCAACACGAAGGCCAGCGGCAGGCACAGCAGAAAGGGAAGCCCCAGCTTCTGCATCGCATAGACCGTGATGTAGCCGCCCGCCATGGCGAAGGCGCCGTGCGCGAGGTTGATGAAGTTCATCAGCCCCAGCGTCACGGCCAGCCCCACGGCGAGCACGAATAGCAGCATGCCGTAGGCAATGCCGTCGAACAGGATAGTCAGCATGGGCGCCGCATCGAGAGAGAAATAGAAGAGGCCGTGGGACCGGCGTTGCCGGCCTACGGATGCGCCCCCGCGAAGGGGCTGGCGCAGCGGCCCTCAGGGCCGCGCAGCCTGGGGGCGATTTACTTCTTCGCCGGGTCCTTGACGGCCTTGATCACGTCGAACTCCACGTTGTAGAGCGACCCATCCTTCTTCTCGACCTTGCGCAGGTACACGTCCTGCACGATGTCGCGGGTCTGGGCGTCGATCAGCACCTGGCCGCGCGGGCTTTCGAAGATCTGGCCCTTCATCTTGTCCAGCAGCGCCGGGCCGTCGCCCTTGCCGCCGGTGGCCTTGAGCGCTTCGTAGATCACGCGCATGCCGTCATAGCCGCCCACGGCCATGAAGTTGGGGCGCATGCCCTTGTTGGCCTTCTCGAAGGCCTCGACGAACTTCTTGTTCAGCGCCGACGGGTGCGCCGCCGAGTAGTGGTGCGAGGTGACCACGCCCAGGGCGCCGTCGCCCATGTCGGCCAGTTGGTCGTCGTCCGTCACGTCGCCGGTGGCGATCAGCTTGATACCGGCCTTGTCCATGCCGCGCTCCAGGAACTGCTTCATCACCGCCGCGCCCGCGCCCGAGGGCACGAAGACGAAAAGCGCGTCGGGCTTGGCATCGCGCACCTTCTGCAGGAAAGGCGCGAAGTCGGGGTTGCGCAGCGGCACGCGCAGCTTCTCGATGACCTTGCCGCCGTTGAGCTGGAAGCGCTCGGTGAAGTACTTCTCGGCGTCGTTGCCCGGGCCGTAGTCGCTGACCAGCGAAACCACGCTCTTGATGCCGTTCTTGGGGGCCCAGTCGCCCATGGCCACCGACACCTGCGGCAGCGTGAAGCTGGAGCGCACGATGAAGGGCGAGGCCTCGGTGATGCTCGACGTGGCGGCAGCCATGACCACCTGCGGCGTCTTGCTCTGCGTGGCGATGGGGGCCACGGCCAGGGCCAGCGGCGTGAGGCCGAAGCCGGCCAGCACGTTAACCTTCTCGTTGACCACCAGCTCCTGCGCCAGGCGCTTGCTCACATCCGGCAGGCCGGTGTCGTCCTTGACGATCAGCTCGATCTTGCGGCCGGCCACGGTGTCGCCGTTCTGCGCCATGTACAGGCGCGCGGCGGCTTCGACCTGCCGGCCGGTGGAGGCCTGCTGGCCGGTCATCGGCAGGATCAGGCCGATCTTGAAGGGCGCGCCCTGCGCCCAGGCCGGGGCGCTGGCCAGGGCCGCGGCCGCGAGCGTGGCCTGGACGAACAATCGCTTTTGCATGGGAAGTCTCCGTGGGTCAGAAGAAGCAGAAAGGGAGGAGGACGGGCGCGGCGGGCCCCATGAAGGGACGTCGCGGCACGTCGCGGAAAGCGCTCGGCGCAGGGCCTGCGCCGGTCGAGCCGGCGATTGTGAACCGCACAGCGGGCGATGGTTTGGGGGCAGACACCGAGACGACACCTTCTCAGGCCGCCCGCGACGCATCGGGCCGGATCAGGCCCACGCCCGGCAGGCGCTGGCCCTCACGGTCGCGCATGGCCTCGCGCAGGTTGCGCTGGGCGATGCGTGCGTGTTCGCGCACCAGCGCCTCGGCGCGCGCCCCTTCGCGGTGGCGGATGGCTTCGAGGATGGCGCGGTGGTGGTCCTGCGCCACGATGAACATGTCGCGCGCCTGGGGCGAGTTGGCCTGCACCACCACGAAGCCCGAGGGCGAGGCGAAGGGCATCTGCACCACGCGGTCCAGCTCGCGCTGCAGAACGCTGCTGTCGGCCATCTGGCCCAGCAGGCGGTGGAAGCGCCGGTTGGCCTCCACGTAGCGCAGGAAGTCGGCGTCGTCCAGGCGCGGCCGGGCCAGCACGGCGTCGATGTCGGCCAGGCTCTCGTCGGCCTGGGCCAGCAGCGCAGACGCCGCGCCGCGCTCGGCGGCCAGCCGGGCCATCAGGCCTTCGAGCGTGCCGCGCAGTTCGATGGCGTCGGACACCTCGCGCTCGGAGAAGGAACGCACCGCAAAGCCGCCGTGCGGCAGCGCCTGCAACAGACCTTCCTGCTCCAGCCGAACCAGTGCCGTGCGGATGGGCGTGCGGGAGATGCCCAGCTTCTCGACGATGGCCACCTCGCCCACGCGCTCGCCGGGCGGCAGTTCGCCCGCCAGGATCATTTCCCGCAGCCGCAACTGGGCCCGCACCGCCTGGGAGGCGCCGGCGTCAGCAGGGTTGGAAAGGGCAGCGTCGTGCATGGTGGCCGAGTCTATCTGTATACATTGCGACAAAGATCAAAGCACTATTTCGTGGTTTTCCCTAGGTTTTGGTCGATTTGAAGGAGTGTTCTGTATACATCGACCATCCCGCTTTCCATAATCGCGCCATTCCCAAGCCGATTCCCGAGGACCCCCGATGTTTCCCAAGAACGCCTGGTACGTGGCCTGTACCCCCGATGAGATCGCCCACAAGCCGCTTGGCCGCACCATCTGCGGCGAGCGCATCGTCTTCTACCGCGGCGAAGGTGGCCGCGTGGTCGCCCTCGAAGACTTCTGCCCGCACCGCGGCGCCCCGCTGTCGCTGGGCCAGGTGTGCGAAGGCAAGCTGGTCTGCGGCTACCACGGCCTGGTGATGGGCGAGGAGGGCAAGACCATCTCCATGCCCGGCCAGCGCGTCGGCGGCTTTCCCTGCATCAAGCGCTTTGCGGTGGAAGAGCGCTACGGCTTCATCTGGGTGTGGCCCGGCGACCAGGCGCAGGCCGACCCGGCCAAGATCCATCACCTGGAATGGGCGCAGAACCCGGACTGGGCCTACGGCGGCGGGCTGTATCACATCCAGGCCGACTACCGGCTCATGATCGACAACCTGATGGACCTGACGCACGAGACCTACGTGCACAGCACCAGCATCGGCCAGAAGGAGATCGACGAGACGCCGGTCACCACCAAGACCGAGGGCGAGCAGGTGGTCACCAGCCGCTTCATGGACAACGTGATGGCCCCGCCCTTCTGGCAGGCCAACCTGCGCGGCAACGGCCTGCCGGACGACCAGCCGGTGGACCGCTGGCAGGTCTGCCGCTTCACGCCGCCCAGCCACGTGATGATCGAAGTGGGCGTGGCCCTGGCCGGCCACGGGGGCTACCACGCGCCGGCCGACAAGAAGGTCTACAGCGTCGTGGTGGACTTCATCACGCCCGAGACCGAGACCTCGCACTGGTACTTCTGGGGCATGGCGCGCAACTTCAACGTCAAGGACGAGGCCCTCACGGCCCAGATCCGCGAGAACCAGGGCAAGGTCTTCGCCGAGGACACCGAGATGCTCGAAGCCCAGCAGCGCTCGCTGCTGGCCCATCCGGCACGGCGCCTGCTGATGCTCAACATCGATGCCGGCGGCGTGCAGTCGCGCCGCATCATCGACCGCCTGCTGGCGGCCGAGCGTGCACCGGCCGGCGAGGCGGTGGCTGCATGACGTCGTTGCAGGTCCGCGTCCAGCGCAAGTCGCAGGAGGCCGAAGGCATCGTCTCGCTCGAACTGGTGAGCGCCGACGGGCGCCCGCTGCCGGGCTTCGGCGCCGGCTCGCACATCGACGTCAACCTGCCCAACGGGCTGGTGCGCCAGTATTCGCTGTGCAACAGCGCGGCCGAGCGCCACCGCTACCGCATCGCGGTGCTGCGCGAGCCCACCTCGCGCGGCGGCTCGGCCGCGGTGCACGACCTGGTCAAGGAAGGCGACGTGCTCACCATCAGCGCGCCGCGCAACCACTTCGCGCTGCACGATGCGCCGCGCAGCCTGCTGCTGGCCGGCGGCATCGGCGTCACGCCCATCCTGTGCATGGCGCAGCGCCTGGCCACCTGGGGCGCGGACTTCGAGATGCACTACTGCACCCGTTCGCCCGCCCGCACCGCCTTCCGCGAGGAGATCGCCGCCAGCGCCTTCGCCGACAAGGTGCACCTGCACCACGACGACGGCCCCGAAGCGCAGAAGCTGCGCGTGGCCGAGCTGCTCAAGACGCCCGAGCCCGGCACGCAGATCTACGTCTGCGGCCCCGGCGGCTTCATCGACCACGTGGTGAACACCGCCAAGGCCAACGGCTGGCCGGCGCAGCAGATCCACCTGGAGTACTTTGCCGCCGCGGCGCAGGACACCAGCGGCGACCAGCCCTTCGAGGTCAAGCTCACCAGCAGCGGCCAGACCTACCGCATCCCCAAGGACCAGACCATCGTGCAGGCCCTGCGCGCCGAGGGCGTGGAGATCATGGTCTCGTGCGAACAGGGCGTGTGCGGCACCTGCATCACCCGCGTGCTCGAAGGCGTGCCCGACCACCGCGACTGCTACCTCACGGACGACGAGCGGGCGGCCAACGACCAGTTCACGCCGTGCTGTTCGCGGTCGAAGACGCCGCTGCTTGTCCTGGATCTGTGAGGCACCCTCAAGCCGCTGCGCGCAATGCCAGTCAGTTAACCACGGACCGTTCGGGCTGAGCCTGTCGAAGCCAGGGCACTGCGGATCAAAGCCCTTCGACAAGCTCAGGGCGAACGGGTTAACTGACTGGCATTGGCCGCTACGCGGCCCTTTGATCCAGAAGAGTCAGCGGCTACGATCCTTACGCCGCCCTCCGCAGGGCGGCGTTCTTTTTTTCCCTCTCAGGAGACACCATGCAACTGCCCGCCCGCTACGACCATGTCGGCAGCTTCCTGCGCCCGCAATACCTGCTGGAGGCCCGCGACAAGAAGGCCAAAGGCGAGATCGGCGCCGAGGCGCTGCGCGAGGTCGAGGACAAGGCCATCGCCGAGATCGTCAAGTTCCAGCAGGACGTCGGCCTCAAGAGCATCACCGACGGCGAGTTCCGCCGCACGTATTTCCACATCGACTTCCTGGAGCAGCTGGGCGGCGTCAAGACCGACATCCCGGTCACGGTCAAGAAGGCCGACGGCACCGAAGAGCTGGCCCCGCCGGTGATCCGCGTCATCGACAAGGTCCGCCACGCCAAGGACATCCAGCGCGCCGACTTCGAATACCTCAAGGGCCAGGTGGCCGCCAGCTGCACGCCCAAGGTGACCATCCCTTCGCCCACCATGCTGCACTTCCGCGGCGGCCGGGCCGGCATCAGCAAGACGGCCTACCCCGAGCTGGACCCGGCCTTCTACGACGACGTGGCCAAGGCCTATGGCGACGAGCTCAAGAGCCTCTACGACGCCGGCTGCCGCTACGTGCAGATGGACGACACCAACCTCGCCTACCTGTGCGACGAGAAGATGCGCGAGGCCGCCCGCCAGCGCGGCGACGACCCCAACGAGCTGCCGCACCGCTATGCCGGCTTCATCAACAAGGTCGTGGCGCACAAGCCCGAAGGCATGCTGCTGGCCATGCACCTGTGCCGCGGCAACTTCAAGAGCACCCACGCCGCGGCCGGCAACTACGAGCCCGTGGCCGAGGCCCTGCTGGCCGAGATGAACCTGGACGCCTTCTTCCTGGAGTACGACGACGACCGGTCCGGCGACTTCCGTCCGCTGCGCTTCCTGCCCAAGGGCAAGACCGTGGTGCTGGGCCTAGTGACCACCAAGTTCGGCGAGATGGAAAGCAAGGACGACCTCAAGCGCCGCATCGACGAGGCCGCCAAGCATGCGCCGCTGGAGCAGCTGGCCCTGTCACCGCAGTGCGGCTTCTCGTCCACCGTGCACGGCAACAACATCGCCGTCGAAGCGCAGCGCCAGAAGCTGCGCCTGGTGATCGAGACCGCGCAAGAGGTCTGGGGGAACTGAGCCGTGCCTGAGCCCCTCTCCCCTCGCGGGAGAGGGGTTGGGGAGAGGGGGCTCGCCGACGACCAAGGCTGGACCCGCGCAAGCGCCGCAGCCCCCTCTCCCCGGCCGTCTCCCGCAAGGCGAGAGGGAGCAAAGCCAGAGGCGCCCGCCTTCTTCCGCAAGGGAAACGACGCCGAGCCCGGGGCCGCCGCCGGGTATGCGAAGCTCGGCCCATGCTCCACTCCTTCGCGCCCTGGCTGCCCAGCATCTCCGAGCACTTCCTGGCCGTCGCGCTGGCCTTGCTCGTGTATGTGCTGACCACCCGAGGCCGGCGCGAGCAGCGGGCGCCCACCGCCGCCATCGCCTGGGTGCTGGGCATGCTGCTCATGCCTTACCTGGCACTGCCGGCCTACCTGATGTTCGGCCAGCGCAAGCTGCGGCCCACCGTGCCGCCTCGCCCCGCGCGGGCCGCCCTGCCCGGCCACTGGGCGGCCGAACTGCTGGACAGCTTCGGCCTGGCGCCGCCCAGCCGCTGCGCGCTGCGCTTCCATGGTGACGGCGAGGCTGCACGCGAGGCGCTCTGGACCGTCATCGACAGCGCGCAGCAGCGGCTGGACGTGTGCACCTTCATCATCGGCAGCGACCCGCTGGGCCAGGCCGTGGTCGAGCGGCTCACGGCCCGCGCCCGGGCCGGCGTGCAGGTCCGCGTGCTGCTGGACGGCTTCGGCGCGCTGCAGCTGCCGCGCCGCTATTTCGATGCGCTGCGTGCCGCCGGTGGCGAGGTCCGCGTATTCCGGCCGCTGCTGCGCCTGCGCGCCGGGGGCCCGCGCAATCTGCGCAATCACCGCAAGCTCACCATCGCCGACGACCGCTGGCTCTGGAGCGGTGGACGCAACCTGGCGGGCGAGTACTTCACCGGCAAGGGCGACGGCGAGCGGCCCTGGGTCGACCTGTCCTTCGACGTGCAAGGTGACGCGGCCGCGGCAGCGGCCCGGCAGTTCGCACAGGACTGGGCCTCGGTGCAGGAGGAAACGCCGCGCACGGTGCCGCCCATCGAGGACGTGTCCGAGGGCCGCCTGGTGCAGTTCCTGCCCAGCGGGCCGGACCAGGCCGAGGACACGGCCCAATCGCTGCTGATCGGCGCCTGCTTCCATGCCGAGCACCGCATCCTGGCGGTGTCGCCCTACTTCGTGCCGGGCGACGGGCTGCGCGATGCCCTGCGGCTGGCAGCGCGGCGCGGCGTGCAGGTGACGCTGGCCATCCCGCAACGGTCCAACCACCGCATGGCCGACTTCGTGCGCAGCCGCGCCATGCGCGACCTGGCGCGGGCCGGCGTGCAGTTCCGCATGCTGCCCTTCATGGCCCATGCCAAGGCGGTGGTGGTGGACGACGACCTGGCCCTGTGCGGGTCGATCAACCTCGATCTGCGCAGCCTGCTGCTCAACCACGAGGCCGCGACGGTGTTCTACGACCCGCAGGATGTGGCGTGGCTGTCGGACTGGGTGGAGGCGCTGGCGGCTGCGGGGCAGCCCTACCGGCCGCGGCGGCCGGGGCTGGTGCGGGATGTGGCTGAGGGTCTGCTGCTGACCATCGCCTTTCAGCTCTGATGCGGTTGGACGCGGGCTTGTGAGGGGCGGAGCGGCACTTCGACAGGCTCAGTGCGAACGGGTGCGGATGAACAGGAAATGCAGCCGCTCCACCGTTCGGGCTGAGCCTGTCGAAGCCCTGCCCCGTCGCGCCTTCACCCCTTCTTCGCCCCCGCCTTCACCACCCGCGCATTCACGTAGCTCGCATTGCCCAGCCCCGTGCCGATGGTCAGCACGGCCCAGCGCTTGACGTCGCGCATGAAAGGGAGCTCGGACAAGCCCTGCACCACCGCGTCGTTGTGCATCAGCACCTGCGTGGGCTGGTGCCGGATCAGCGGCAGCCGCTCGCGCAGCCGGGTGGGCAGGTGGAAGGTGTCGGCCGCCCAGTCGCCGGGCAGGTTCTGCGCGCCGCGGGCGATGGTGCCGTCTTCGCGGATCAGCCCCGGACAGGCGATGCCGACAAAGGGCGCCAGCTTGATCTTCTTGCGGTGCGCGAACTCGATGGCCTCTTCCAGCATTTGGGCCAGCCGCTCGACGAGGGCGGCGCGGCTGGGCTTGTCGTCCGCATGGCGCCACTTCTCGCGCCACACCACGTCGGCGCGCGACAGGTCCTCGGCCTTGTCGCGGCGGAAGCGCACCACGCCGCAGCGCACGTTGGTGCCGCCGATGTCCAGGGCCAGCAACGCATCGTCGTGCTCCACGAAGTGCGCCGGCGCCAGGTGCACCCAACCGATCAGGCCGCCGTCGTCCACCTCGTGGCGCAGGCGGGCCAGTTGCACGGGCAACTCCTGCACATGGCACAGGGCCGCGGCCTCCAGGATGGCGCGCTCGCCGGCATCGCTCTCGGGAAAGCCGCCACCCACCACGATGCGCTGCACGCCCTTCCACGACTTCTGCCGCATGAAGCGCTGGATGATGTGGGTCAGCTCGAAGGCGAACTCTTCGATGGCGCCGTTGACCAGGTCGGCCCCCACGTTGGGCGAATCCGCGAGCGCCTTGTCGATGCGCTTCTTGCTGAGCTTGCGCGAGGGCAGCCTGCCGAAAGGGTCGGCCTCGCCGCGCTCGCGGTAGCGACGGCGCCAGTCGTCGAGCAGGTCGCGGAAGGCGCCCTGGCTGGCCCGGTCGCCGATGAAGCCCTCCTCGTCCTTGACCTCCAGGTTGTAGCCAGCGATGGTCACCGAGGCCAGCTCCAGCATGCCGTGATGGGCGCCGACCACGCTGGGCGGGTGATGCTGGCGGCGGCGAGGGGACGGGGCGGCGTCGCGGTCGGCGGTCTTGTTGGGCATCGTTGGGCAGGAAGTGGAAGAGGTGATGCTGACGGCGGAAGGCCGCTTCGGGAGCGCGTTGTGGTCGGCAACGGGCATCGGCTTGCGGCGGTAGCGGCCGTAGGAGAGGGGCCCGCGTCGGGGCGCTGCGTGTGCGCGGCGCCCCCTCTCCCCGGCCCTCTCCCGCGAGGGGAGAGGGAGGAAGACCGTGTTCCGCCCCTCAGTACATGGCGCAGAGGGCGCGGACTTCGGCTACAGCGCGCTCGCCGCCCGCTCCAGCTGCGCCAGCCGCCGCGCCATGCGCTCGGCGAAGTCGCGGCACACGCCCGGCACGCTGCGCTGCGAGGGCAGCAGCACGCCCACCTGCAAGGCGTTGACCGCCGGCAGCGCGAACGGCCGCCACACCAGCTCGCCGCGCGCCAGTTCCTGCATGAAGGCGATCTTGGAGAAGCACGAGACGCCGCGCCCCGCGCGGATCAGGCGCTTGAGCAGCGGCGTGGAATTGCAGGTGGCGGCCGGCGTCATCGCCTCCCAGAAGGCGGCGAAGGCGGGCGACAGCGCCGCGTCGATGACCGGCTGGGTGCCCGAGCGCAGGAAGGGATAGCGCGCGCATTCGTCCAGCGGCACCTCGTCCAGCGCCGCCATGGGATGGCCGGGCGGCATCACCAAGCCCAGCGGCAGCCGGGCGCGGGCCACCACGTCCACGCCGGCTGGCAGGCGATGCAGGAAGCACAGGCCCAGGTCCGCCTCGCCGGCCAGCACCATCGGCGGCACGGCCATGGGCTGCACGGCGGCCAGGCTGTAGGTGGCGGCGGGAAAGACCTGGAGAAATTCCTCCAGCGTGGCGGGCAACAGCTCCTCGAAGAAGGAATCCATGGCCGCCACCTTGACCTCGCCACTGCGCTCGCCGCGCAGGGCATCGATTTCGGTGCGCACCAGCTGGTACTGCTGCAGGGTCTCCTGCGCATGGCGCAGCAGGCGCTCGCCCGCCGGGTTCAGGCGCAGGCCGGCGGGCAGGCGGTCGAAGAGTTCGCAGCCCAGTTCCTCTTCCAGCTTGAGGATCTGGCGGTTGACCGCACTGGCCGCGACGAAGAGCCGCTCGGAGGCCTTGCGCACCGAGCCGCAGCGGGCCACTTCGACGAAGTACTTGAGGACGCTGGCATGCATGCCGGCACTGTAGCGGCGGCGCAAGTCTTGCGATGCCGGTCCGCTCCGCCCCGAAACGCAAGGGGCAAGGGGCAAGGCCGTTCAGTCAACCCAAGTCCGTTCGGGCTGAGTCTGTCGAAGCCGGGCCACAAGCCCCTCGACCCTTTCGACAAGCCCAGGACAAGCCAGGCTCAGGGCGCCATCGGCGGCACGCCGCCGCGCCACTGCGGCCAGTTGGCGACGATGTGGTCCACCACGCGCGAGCCCACGCGCTCGATGTTCAGCACCGTCTCGGCAAAGCCGCCCGCCGTCTCCCCCGGGGCCGGGTCCAGATGGGCCAGCGTTGTCTCGCGCGGGTTGCCCTGGTCGAAGTTGACGGCGCCGCGCAGGCTCATCACGCGGCTGGTGCCGTGGGTGCGGTTGATGACCAGCGTGATGGCCGCGGCCTCCATCTCGGTGATGACATAGTCGTCGGCGCCGTAGAGCTTGGCGATGTACTGCGCCTCCTTCGACAGGCCGGGGCCGTGGAAGAAGGTGTCGCCCGTCATGTGCGTGCCGGTGCCCACGAAGGGCGCACGGCGGGCCGCGGCGTCCGGGTAGCGCAGCCGGTAGGCGCGGGCCTTGTCGTCGTCGGCCAGCGGCGTGTCGGCCGACAGCTTCACGGCCCAGCCGACCAGGGCCGGGTTGAGCTGAAAGCGGCGGTAGTTCTCGTAGCCCTTGCGCGGCATGAAGGTGGGCGCGCCGGCCGTGTTCTCTTCGGGTGCCCAGCGGTGGCCCAGATCGTAGTCGACGAGCCAGGTGGCCCAGCTCACCATGCCGATGGTGCCGCGCGAGGGCGGCGTGCCGGCCACGCCCGACAGGATGTAGTACGACTCGGAGAAGTCGAAGCGCGGGTCGAGCAGGATGGCCTGCATCGACGACGAAGAATTGACCTTGCCCATGCCCAGCACGGCGCCGCAGACGCCGTCGGCGTTGCAGTACACGGGGCTCAGCGCCCCCTTCACCGCGATGGGCGCGCTGCTGCGCCAGTAGCGCTCGTACCAGTGCTGGAACTCGCCGGCGCGGTCGCCGGTGTTCTGGCCGATCTCGAACATGGCGGCCACGAAGACCTTGACGCGCACGGGTGCGGCGGCGGTGGGCGCCGGCGCAGCGGTCGTCGAAGCCGCCGTCGGCGCGGCGCTCTGGGTGGAGGCGCAGCCAGCGGCCAGCACGGCCACGAGGGCCACGCCGGCCATGCGCAGCCAGGAGAAGGTGGAAGAGGACATCGGCAAGGGTCTTTCGAAGGAGGGTGTCGTCGTCGAGGGGCTGGAGACTTGTCGCCCCCGGGCGCCCGCGGGTGCGGATGCTAGGCAGCCGGCCCGATGCCGGGAAGCGCCGAATTTCGCGCGGGGCGTGCGAAGGCTTCGAACACCTGCAAGGCGACCGGGCAGCGCCCGACGCGCTCAGCGCCGACGCGCCTGCTCCCGCTGCGCCCATTGCTGGCCGATGAGCCGGGCGTGCCGCTCCATGGCCTGCACCAGCTTCGGCACCCGCTCGTCCGGCAGCCGTTCGCGGATGGCTGTGATCGCCAGGCCGGCGAGGATCTGCCCATCCGGATGCCGCACCGGCACCGCCAGCGCACGCGTGCCCGGCACCACGCCCACCGGCGCATAGGCATGGCCGCGCCGCTGGAGCAGCCGCAGGCGCTGGCGCAGTTCCTCGGGCTCGATGCGCAGGGCGCGCAGCCGCCGCGCATTGCGCGCGATGGTGTCGGCGCGCTCGTCGTCGGACAGGCCGCCCAGCAGCACCAGGCCGCTCACGCCCACGCCCAGCGGCCGGCGCGCGCCCACCTCGATGGACAGCACCTTCACCACATAGCTGCCTGGATGCCGCGCCAGGCAGACCGAGTCGTCGCCGTTGCGGATGGTGAGGAAGCAGGTCTCGCCCTCGGCCTCGGCCAGGGCCTGCAGATGCGGGGCGGCCACCGCTCGCAAGGGAAAGCCGGCCGAGCGCGCCAGGCCCATCAGCGAGACCTCGCCACCGATCAGGTAGCGGCGCGTGGCGGCGTCCTGCTCCACCGCGCCCTCTTCCACCAGCACCTGCAGCAGGCGGTGCACCGTGGCGCGGTTCAGGCCGGTGGCCTGGGCCACGTCGAGCAGGCGCACGCCGTGCTCCTGCCCGGCCGCCACGATGCGCAGCACGGCCAGCGCGCGCCGCACGGACTGGGCGCCGCTGGTCGGTGCGGTGGCGGTCTCGCTGCCGGGCATTCGTGATGCGGTGGGATCAGACGACCGACTTCTCGGTCTGCTGCATGCGCCGCAGCGTGACGATGCGACCGAGCGTGGCGTAGTTGGGCCCGCCGATGCGGCAGACGGGATCGAGCGCCAGCGTCTCGACCTTGCCGTCGTTCATCAGACCGTCGCGCAGGTGGAAGCGCGTGACCTCGCCGACGATGAATTCCGCGCCCGTGTCGCCAAAGGGAATGACCTGCGACAGCCGGCATTCCATGGCCACCGGCGCATCGCGCAGGCGCGGCACGGTCACCGTCTCGCCGGGCAGCGTGGCCAGGCCCAGCAGCTCGGCCTCGCTCACGTCCTCGGGGTGCTCCTCGCTGCTCTCGTGGATGGCGTTGAGCTGCGAGGCATCGCCGATGTGCACCACGTACTCGCCGCGGCTGTGGATGTGGGCCGCCGTGTCCTTGCGCCGGCCAGCCTTGCGGCCGACGTTGACGCCCAGCAGCGGCGGCTTGTTCGACACGAAGGTGAAGCAGGAGAAGGGCGCGAGGTTGACCACGCCGGTGGGCGAGAGCGTGCTGATCCACGCGATGGGCCGCGGCACCACCAAGCCGCTGAGCAGGCGGTAGGTGGCTTCGGGCGTGAGGGTGTGGGGGTCGATCTGCATGGAGGTGTCCGTGAAAGATAAGGCCTCAGTCGGCCGTGCGGCAGACGAAGCTGTCTGCCCGTTCGAGGCTGCCCTGGCCCTTGTACTGGGCAAAGGCGGGATAGGCGCACAGTGGCCGGGTGCGCGTCGGCGACCAGTCCGCGGGCACATCGGCATTCGCGCCGCCGGCATTGCCGGGCCCGCGTGCCTGCGCCACCACGGCGTCGGGCGGCTGCCCGCGCTCGACCCAGGCCACGAGGGCGCCGAGCAGGTCGAACTGATCGGTGGCCGGGCCGGCGCCGCAATGGGCCATGCCGGGAACGAGGAAGAGGCGCGAGAAGTCCGCCGCTTCGGCAGGCCCCGAGGCAGCACGAAGCTCGTCGTACCAGCGCGCCGTGTCCAGCGGCGAGAAGGTGCCATCGGCCATGCCGTGGTAGACGATCAGCTTGGCGCCGCGCTCGCGCAGTGCCCGCAGGTCGGTGGCGTGAGGCGGTGCCATGAAGGCCATCGCCGAATCGGTGTAGCGCGCGTCGGTGGCCTCGATCAGCGGCGCGTCGCGGTCCATGTCGAAGCCAAGCGCGAAGGCGGCGCGGTTCTTCAGCACCTCCGCGGACGCCGGTGGCGTGCGGAACAGCACGGCCATGTTGCCCGCCGACAGCGTCAGCGGAAAGGCGAAGCGCCACTGCGCCCAGTTGGCCGAGGTCAGACCCGGGTCGTAGGGAAAGGCGGTGTACAGCGCGCGGCCCCGGCTGTCCTGCGGGCCCCGGTAGATGCTGGCCAGTGCCTGCTTCTGGGGCTCGGTCAGGCACTGGCCATCGCGCGCGCCGCGACAACTCGGCACGTCGCGCACCAGGTCGAAGCGTTGGCGGCAGGCAGCGATGGCGTTGACCTGGCCGTCGCGCGCACCGTCGAGCGCGTCGCACTTGTCGAGGATGGTGCGCGCCACCAGGGCCCGCTCGGCGGGCGTGAAGGCCGTCGCCAAGTCGGCGGGATCGGTGGCGACCCGGCTGAACTGCTGCGCGGTGTGGATCATGGCCACGCCGGAGCGCGGCAGCTGAAAGCCCGGGTTGCCGGCCAGGATGCCGTCGTATTCGTTCGAATAGCGCGAGGCCGCGACGAGGGCGTGCCGCCCGCCGTTGGAGCAGCCGACCATGTAGGAGCGATCGGCCGGCCGGCCATAGGCGGCGCGGATCATCGCCTTGGCCATGGGCGTGAGCTTGCCGACGGCCTGGTAGCCGTAGTCCAGCCGCGCTTGCGGGTCGAGGCCGAAGAGCGGGTTCTGGTTGCTGGCATGGCCCGCATCGGAGCTGAGCACGGCGAAGCCTTCGCGCAACCCGTTGGTCAACGGCCCGCCGCCACCAATCTCGCCCGTGGCCAGGACGACATTGCCGTCGGTGCCGCCGTTGGCTTGATAGAAGAAGCGGCCATTCCACTGGACGGGCAGCCGCATCTCGAAGCCGATGGCATAGCGCTGTCCATCCACCGGGCTGATCCGGTCGAACATGCGGCCGGTCACCAGGCAGTGCTCGCCCACCTCCGCACCCGCCACCTTCAGGCGGCCCGCAGGCACGCGCGTCGCGGCGGTGATGGTGGTGTGCGGATCGGCCATGGACTGGGCCAGCGATTCACAGGCCTGCAGCCGTCCCGGCGACGCCTGCCCCAGCTGGGGAAGCGGTCCTGCCGTCGAGGACGAGGTGTCATGAACCCCGGGGCGGCCGCTGCCACAGCCGGCCATCAACAGCCCCATGAGCGGCCAGGCCAGCGCATGGGCCACGCGCGTTGGAAGGAAGGTCAAGCGTGTCTCCTTGTTGTCTCTCTTGCTCGGTCGCAGGCCTGCAGGGCGAAGGCGCGACCACCTGCGGCTTGCCGATGGATCGTAGCCACGACCCCCGGCCGGCGGCCAGTCCAGCCTCCAGGAAAGTCCACATCATGGACTTATCTGCGATGTTCGCATTGCAGGTTCATGCCATCGCTTCCTACAGTGGGGCCATTGCGAACGCTGCCCGAGCAGCCCAACGGAGACACACCATGCATCGATCCAAGGCCCTGTGCCTGGCCGCGGCCACGGCCGCCGGCGCCCTTCTTTCCCTCGCCCCCATGGCGGCCCAGGCGCAAGGCGCGGGCAACTGGCCCGACAAGCCCGTGCGCCTGGTGCTGCCCTACCCGCCCGGCGGCAACGTGGACGGGGCCGCGCGCATCATCAGCGACCAGTTGCAGGCCCAGTTCAAGCAGCCCTTCCTGGTGGACAACAAGCCCGGCGCGGGCGGGCTGATCGCCGGCGAGTACGTCGCCAAGGCGGCGCCCGATGGCTACACCTTCTTCATGACGGCCAACGGGCCGCTGCTGTTCTCGCCCACCATCTTCAAGCGCGACGCCTACGAATGGCGGCGCGACTTCGTACCGGTGAGCTCGGTCTCGTTCACGCCGCTGGTGCTGCAGGTCAGCCCCTCGACGCCGTACAAGACCATCGGCGAGCTGATCGATGCCGGCAAGAAGCCCGGCAACAAGCTCACCATGGCCTCGCCGGGCGCCGGCACGCAGAACCACCTCGTCAGCGAATACCTGCAGCGCGAAAGCGGCGCCCATTGGGTCACCGTGCACTACAAGGGCAACGCCCCCGCCACCACCGACCTGCTGGGCGGCCAAGTGGATTTCAACTTCGACCAGGTGTCGGTGGCCCAGCCCTTCATCCAGCAGGGCCGCACGCGGCCGCTGGCCGTCACCTCGCCGCAGCGCCTGCCGCAGCTGCCCGACGTGCCCACGCTGCAGGAGTCCGGCTTCAAGGACTTCAGCACCGAGACCTTCACCGGCCTGATGGCGCCCAAGGGCACGCCCGACGCCATCGTGCAGAAGCTCTCGCAGGCGCTGCAGAAGATCCTGGCCGACAAGGCCGTGCAGGAGCGCTTCAACGTGCTGGGCTCGCAGGCCCGCGCGATGACACCCGCCGAATTCACCCAGTTCCTCGACAAGGAAGACAAGCGATGGATCCCCATCATCAAGCAGGCCAACATCACGGCCCAGTGAGCCTGGGGCGCGCCGCGCCCGCCGGCCGCACCGCCGTCTACGTGGGCGGCTTCAGCCACAAGAACCCGATTCCCGCCGCCTGCCGCATCGGCCCGCTGGTCGAAAGCGGCAGCGTGCTGGGCACCGACCCGGCCACCGGCCAGGTCGCCGAAGGCATCGAGGCCCAGTGCCGCCACATGCTGGACAACCTGCGCCGCATCGTCGAGGCCGCCGGCGGCAGCACGGCCGACGTGGTCAAGGTCACGGTGTGGATGAAGGACCGCAGCCAGCGGCCCGCCCTCAACGTGCCCTGGCTGGAGATGTTCCCCGACGCCGCCACGCGCCCTGCGCGCCATGCCATCCACGCACCCGAACTCGACATGGGCAAGCTCATCGAGTGCGTCTTCACCGCCTACATCGCCTGATCCGCCCGACTGCCCCCATGCCCGACTACCTGCCCTTCGACCCCCATCCGCGCGCGCCGGCCAAGCCGCTGCCGCCGCTGGCCTGCGACAGCCAGTTCCACGTCTTCGGCCCGCCCGAGCGCTACCCCGTGCGCCCCGGCGCCGCCTACGAGATGCCCACCGCCACCTGGCAGGTGGCCCAGCGCCTGCATGCCACGCTGGGCATCCAGCGCGGCGTGATCGTGCAGGCCACCACCTACGGCGCCGACCACCAGGTGGTGCTCGATGCGCTGGCCGGCCTCAACGGCGACGGCCCGCGCCGCTACATGGGCTGCGCCAATGCGGCCGTGCTGATCGAGCGCGACGACGCCTACCT
The DNA here is from genome assembly GCF_021401245.1 of Pseudacidovorax sp. NFM-22. Classification (GTDB taxonomy): domain Bacteria; phylum Pseudomonadota; class Gammaproteobacteria; order Burkholderiales; family Burkholderiaceae_C; genus Xenophilus. The sequence goes on along the minus strand of NZ_JACBFY010000004.1, from coordinate 333,128 downwards.
GCAGCAGCTGCACGACGCCGGCGTGCGCGGCGCCCGCTTCACCCGCGGCGGCCTGGGCATCAGTTTCGGCCCCGCCGAGATGGACCGCGCCCTGGGCCGCGTTCGCGAGCTGGGTTGGTACGTGAAGGTGCAGCCCGAGCCCAAGGGCGTGGCCGAGCAGATGAAGGCCTTCGCCCATCTGGACGTGCCGGTGCTGGTGGACCACATGGGCCGCGCCGACCCGGCTGCCGGCGAGTCCGATGCCAGCCTGCGCTGCCTGCTGGAGCTGTTCCAGCGCGGCAACTTCTGGGTGATGCTGTCGCTCTCCGAAAAGCTCTCGCACAGCGGCGAGCCGTGGGACGACGTGGTGCCGCTGGCGCGCCGCCTGATCGACGCCGCGCCGGATCGCTGCGTGTGGGGCAGCGACTGGCCGCATCCCATCTCGCTCAAGCAGCCCCCCAACGAGGGCGCCCTGCTCGACCTGCTGACCCGCTTCGTGCCCGACGAGGCCATGCTGCGCCGCATCCTGGTGGACAACGCCGCCGCCTTCTTCGGCTTCGACGCCCACGCGGAGGTGGCCGCATGAAGCTGCTGAGCTTTACCCACCAGGGCCGCGCCGGCTGGGGCGCCCTCGATGCATCCGGCCACGGCGTGATCGACCTGGGCCGCCGCCTGCCCACCCTTGCTGGCGTGCGCGAACTGCTGGCCGGCGGCGAGGCCGCCATGGCCCAGGCCCGCGAGGCCTGGGCCGGCGCCAATGCCGACCATGCGCTGGCCGACGTGCAACTCGATCTGCCGGTACGCGAACCGCGCCGCATCTTCTGCATCGGCGTCAACTACGCGCACCGCAATGCCGAGTACAAGGACGGCAGCGACCTGCCGCGCTATCCGAGCATCTTCATGCGCGTGCCCGACTCCTTCTGCGGCCACGGCGAGGCGCTGCTGCAGCCGGCCGAGTCGCAGCAGCTGGACTACGAAGGCGAGATCGGCATCGTGATCGGCCAGGGCGGACGGCGCATCGCGCGCGAGTCTGCGCTGGACCACATCGCCGGCCTCACCTGCATCAACGAAGGCACCCTCCGCGACTGGGTGCACCATGCCAAGTTCAACGTCACGCAGGGCAAGAACTGGTTCCGCTCGGGTTCCATCGGTCCCTGGCTGGTCACGGCCGACGAGTACCCGGCCGGCTTCGGCAACCTGCGCGTGCAGACCCGTGTGAACGGCGAAGCGCGGCAGGACGACACGACCGAGCACCTGATGTTCGACTTCGCCTACCTGGTGCACTACCTGTCCACCTTCACGCCGCTGCTGCCCGGCGACGTGATCGCCACCGGCACGCCCATCGGCGCCGGCATCCGCTTCGACCCGCCGCGCTTCCTGCAGCCGGGCGACGTGGTGGAGGTCGAGGTCACCGGCGTCGGCGTGTTGCGCAACGTGGTGGAAGCCGAGCCGCGATGAGCACCACCCTCAGCCCCGAGGCCTGCCGCGAGGCCGCCGCACGCCTGGAGGAAGCCGAGCGCAGCCGCGTGCCCTGCGGCCAGCTGTCGCTGGCCCATCCCGGCATGACCACGGACGACGCCTATGCCATCCAGGCCGCGTGGATGGCGCTCAAGCAGCAAGCCGGCCGCACGGTCAAGGGTCACAAGATCGGCCTGACCTCCAAGGCCATGCAGCGGGCCGTACGCATCGACGAGCCCGACTTCGGCGTGCTGCTGGACGACATGTTCTACCGTGATGGCGCCACCATCCCGGCCGGGCGCTTTCTGCAGCTCAAGGTCGAGGCCGAGCTGGCCTTCATCCTCGCCAAGCCGCTGACCGGGCCCGACTGCACGCTCTTCGACGTGCTGGACGCCACCGCCTACGTGGTGCCGGCGCTGGAGATCCTGGACGCGCGCATCCAGCGCGTGGACCCGGCCACCGGCCGCACCCGCACCGTGCTGGACACCATCGCCGACAACGCGGCCAATGCCGCCATCGTGCTGGGCGGGCGGCCCTTCCGGCCCGACGCCCTGAACATCGACATGCGCCGCATCGGCGCCATCGTCAGCCGCAACGGCGAGGTGGAAGAGACCGGCCTGGCTGCCGGCGTGCTCAACCATCCGGGCCATGGCATCGCGTGGCTGGCCAACCGGCTGCACCGGCACGGCGTGACGCTGGCGGCGGGCGAGGTCGTGCTGGCCGGCTCCTTCATCCGCCCCATCGACGTGGCGCAGGGCGACACCATCGTGGCCGACTACGGCGACTTCGGCAGCGTGGCCTGCCACTTCGGCTGAGGATGGCGATGGCGCTGCTTCCCAACCCTTTCAAGAAGGCCCTGGCCGAGGGCCGGCCGCAGATCGGCGTCTGGTCCACCCTGCCTTCGCCCTACGTGAGCGAGCTGGTGGCCGGCGCCGGCTTCGATTGGATGCTGCTGGACACCGAGCACACGCCCAGCGACGTGCCGCTGATGCTGCAGCAGTTGCAGGCCGTGACGGCGGCCCAGCCGGCTGCCGGCTGCGCGCCCTGCGCGCCGGTGGTGCGCCCCGCGTGGAACGACCCGGTGCTCATCAAGCGCTACCTGGACGTGGGCGCGCAGAGCCTGCTGCTGCCCTTCGTCCAGAACGCCGAAGAAGCCCGCGCCGCCGTGGCCGCCACGCGCTATGCGCCGGCCGGCCTGCGCGGCATGGGCGGCTCCATGCGCGCGAGCAACTTCGGCCGCACCACCGACTACGTGGCCCGCGCGCACGAGGAACTGTGCGTGCTGGTGCAGGTGGAAACGCGCGAGGCGCTGGACCAGATCGAGGCCATCGCCGCGGTCGAGGGCGTGGACGGCATCTTCATCGGCCCGGCCGACCTCTCGGCCAGCATGGGCCACGCCGGCAACCCGCGCCACCCGGAGGTGGATGCCGCCATCGACGACGCCATCCGCCGCATCCGCGCGGCGGGCAAGGCGCCCGGCATCCTGATGGTGGACGAGTCGCGGGCGCGGCAATGCCTGGAACTGGGCGCACTCTTCGTGGCGACGGCGCTGGACCTGGTGGCCCTGCGCGGCGCGCTGGATGCGAGCGCGGCGCGGTGGCGGCAGGCGGGTGCGGCGCCTGTTCGCACGGCGTACTGACAGGTCTCGGTCCAGGCCACGCGTCATGCTGAGCCCCGCTCCCCTCGCGGGAGAGGGGTTGGGGAGAGGGGGGCAGCGCGCGCGCGCAGGCAACCCTGGGCATCTCAACCGCTGCAGCCCCCTCTCCCCAGCCCTCTCCCGCAAGGGGAGAGGGGGCCATACCCGAAGAGCGGCAAGGCGACGGCCGCTGACGTCCCGGGCGGCGGCGCGGCCACTGCCACCCTCCGCGCGACCCGGCCATACTGGCCTGATGACCACCGCCCCTCGCTCTTCACGCTTGCGCCTCTGGCTGGCCTTCCTGCTGCTGCCACTGCTCGCCATGCAGGCCGCCTGGGCGCAGCAACGCGAGGCGGGCGAGCTGCGCATCGGCTCCAAGCGCTTCACCGAGTCGTACATCCTGGCCGAGGTGCTCGCCCAGACGGCCGCGCCCCATCTGCAGCGCCCGCCCACCGTGCGCCAGGGCCTGGGCAACACGGCCATCGTCTACGAGGCGCTGCGCTCGGGCGGCATCGACCTCTATGCCGAATACACCGGCACCATCGCGCTGGAGATCCTCAAGAGCGCCAAGCCGCTCGCGCCCGACGCGATGCGCGCCGCGCTGCAGCCGCTGGGCCTGGGCATGGCCGTGCCGCTGGGCTTCAACGACGGCTATGCGCTGGCCATGCGCGCCACCGAGGCCAAGCGCCTGGGCATCCGCACGCTGGGCGATCTGGCGAAGCACCCCGAACTGCGCCTGGGCCTGACCAACGAATTCATCGGCCGCGCCGACGGCTGGCGCGGCGTGGCGGCGCGCTATGGCCTGCCGCAGCGGCCCACCGGGCTGGACCATGGCCTGGCCTACGACGCCATCGGCGCCGGCCAGGTGGATGCGATCGACATCTACACCACCGACGCCAAGATCGAGCACCTGGGCCTCACGGTGCTGGAGGACGACCGCCACTACTTCCCGCGCTACGACGCGGTGCTGCTCTACCGCCTGGACCTGCCCGAGCGCCTGCCCGCGGCCTGGGCCGCGCTGCAGAAGCTGGAAGGCCGCATCGACGAGGCCGCCATGATCCACATGAACGCCCGGGCCGAACTGCAGGGCGTGGGCTTCGCGGACATCGCACGCGACTTCCTCGCGGGCGGCGCTGACCAGGACGCGCAGGCCGCGCGCGGCTTCGTCGCCAAGCTCTTCGGGCCCGACCTGGGCCGCCTCGCGCGCCAGCACCTGATGCTGGTGGCCGTGTCGGTGGGCCTGGCGGTGCTGATCGGCGTGCCGCTGGCGATGGCGGTGTTCGCCCATGTGCGGCTGCGGGCGCTGGTGCTGGGCCTGACCGGGCTGCTGCAGACCGTGCCCTCGCTGGCGCTGCTGGCCATCCTGATCTCGCTGCTGGGCGCCATCGGCACGCTGCCGGCGCTGGTGGCCCTCACGCTCTATGCGCTGCTGCCGATCATGCGCAACGCCGTCACCGGCCTGGCCGAGGTGCCCGCGGGCCTCACCCAGGCCGGCACCGCCCTGGGCATGACCGGGGCGCAGAACCTGCGGCTGGTGCAACTGCCGCTGGCCCTGCCCACGCTGATCGCCGGCGTGCGCACCGCCACCACCATCGCCGTGGGCACGGCCACCATCGCGGCCTTCATCGGCGCGGGCGGCTTCGGCGAGCGCATCGTCACCGGCCTCGCACTCAACGACCGTGCACTACTGATGGCCGGCGCCCTGCCGGCGGCGGCGCTGGCGCTGGTGTCGGAGCTGCTGTTCGAGGGACTGGAAGCGCTGCTGCGGCGCGGCCGTTCCTCGACCCGTGTGGGCTAAGGCCGCACAGCGCTTCGTGTCGATGCAAGCCGGCAGCTCAGGCTGATGCAACCCGCCTTCAAGCGGATGCCACCCGGCACTTCAGCCTGATGCACCCCGACCGTTCGGGCTGAGCCTGTCGAAGCCGGGGCGAACCCCGATCGCCTGGCAACAGCCCTGCGCCAACGAGACGATCACGGCTCGCCTCAATACGGCGGCGCCTGCGTCGCCCGCTGCACCCGCGCCGCATTCGTCCACCAGGCCAGGTCGTCCGCCCAGCGCGGAAAGGCCTTGGCCAGCGACTTGCCGGCATCGCCCGTGGGCTCGCCCGCCTCGTCCAGCGTCTGCGAGATGGGGCCCACCGCCAGCGTGCTGGAGATCACCACCATGCCCATCTCCGACAGGATCGAATGCCAGGCCGTGCCCGAGCGCACGCCAGAGAAGCGGCCGGCCGAATAGCTGGCGATGGCCGCCGGCCGCCAGAACCATTCCTCCAGGAAGTGGTCGGTGAGGTTCTTCAGCCCCGGCTGCACGCCCCAGTTGTATTCGCCGGTGACGAAGACGAAGGCATCGGCGTCGCGGATCTTGCCGGCCAGCGCCTCCATGGCCGCGGGCGCCTGGCCCTTGGGATATTCCTTGTACATGCGGTCCAGCATCGGCAGGCCCACGGCCTGTGCATCGATGAGCTCGGGCTCCGCCCCTCGGGCCTTGAGCTGGGCCACGATGTAGTCCGCCAGGCGGATGCCCATGCGGTCGGCACGGTAGGAACCGTAGAGGACGAGGATCTTGTCGGGCATGCGTACGCCTTGTTCCGGTGTGGGGCCCCGATCATCCGTGATCGGAGTGGCCCCGAAGCGCCAAGGGGCCGGGTCGGATCACACACTGCGCGGCAGCAGCGCCGGTACGAGCGGGCGTCGCAGCCGCTCGCGCCACCACTGCAGGGCGCGGCCCTCGGCGCCGGTCTTCCACGCCAGGTAGAAGACCTCGGGCGGCCGGGCCTCCTCGATCTCCAGCGCCACCAGGCTGCCGCGTGCCAGGTCGGCCTCCACGCAGGCCCGCGGCAGGAAGCCGTGGCCCAGGCCGCTGCGCTGGCAGGCGATCTTGGCCGTCATGGAGGGCACGGTGATGCGCGGCTGCCCCGCCATCAGGCCCACCGTTCGGTCCGACAGCGAGCGGGCGGTGTCGCCCACCACGACGGCGTTGTGCGCCACCAGGTCGGCCCGGCGCAGCGGCGGCCTGGCACGCGCCAGCGGATGCTGCGGCGCCACGCAGAAGACGAAGTCCAGCGCCCCCACCGGATGCACCTGGTAGCCCCCGCCGGCCGGCCCCTCGCCCGCGGCGATGACGAGGTCGGCCCGGCCATCGCGCAAGGCTTCCCAGCTGCCCGACAGGGCCTCGCAGCCCAGCCGCAGGCGGGTGCCGCAGCGCAGGGCCTCGAAGTCGCGCAGGTCGTCGATCAGCGCCTCGGTCGGGATCAGCGAGTCGTGCACCAGCCGCAGCTCGGATTCATAGCCCGTGGCCACCTGCCGCATGCGCGATTCCAGCGTGGCCGCCGCGCCGAGCAGCCAGCGGCCCTCGTCCAGCATCTCGCGGCCTGCGGCACTGAGTTCGACGCGCGGGCCCTGCCGTTCGAAGAGGCGCAGGCCCAGCTGCTCCTCCAGCCGGGCCACGGCATAGGAGACGGTGGACGGCACCCGGTTCAGCCGCGTGGCGGCGGCGGCGAAGGAGCCATGGCGGTCGATGGCGTCGACCAGTTCGATGGCCTCGAGGGTGAGCTTGAGCATGGCGATCCTTGGGTAGGGCAGATCATCGAAAACTTCGATGCTGGCGAACGGAAAAACTCGCCAACAGGCCCGGACGGGCCGCCGATGATTCCTTCAACGCCTCGGTTTCACAAGCACGGCGGCCAGGCGTGGACCGGCGATCCATCGATGAAGGATTTCGATGGCGCCCACCGCGTCCTCGGTCGGCCTGGCGCGCATCCGCGCCCGGCAAACGTGCAAAACGCCAGACCAATCGACAAGACAAGTGCCGTTGCGCCGCCGAGCATCCGGCCCGATTCCTCAGCTCAAGAACAGGAGTTCACCATGCCCCTCCAAGCCACCGCCACCCCTGGCCCCACCCTGCTCAACCCGCAGGACCACACGCTGATCCTGATCGACTTCCAGTCGCAGATGGCCTTCGCCACGCATTCCATCGACGCCGCCACGCTGCGCAACCATGCGGCCCTGGTGTCGCGCGCGGCGGCGGGCTTCGGCGTCTCGACGATCCTGACCACGGTGGCCGAGAAGAGCTTCTCCGGCCCCATGTTCAGCGAAATCACCGAGGCCTTCGCCGGCCAGCCGATGCTGGACCGCACCTCGATGAACACCTGGGAAGACGCGGCCGTGATCGCCCGCGTGAACGCCATCGGCAAGCCCCGCATCGTGCTGGCCGGCCTGTGGACCAGCGTGTGCATCGTCGGCCCCGCGCTGTCGGCCCTGGCGCAGGGCTTCGAGGTCTACGTGATCGCCGATGCCTGCGGCGATGTCTCGGCCGAGGCGCACGAGCGCGCCATGCAGCGCATGGTGCAGGCCGGCGCACGGCCCATGACCGCCGTGCAGTACCTGCTCGAACTCCAGCGCGACTGGGCACGCGGCGAGACCTACGACATGACCACCGGCATCGCCCGGCGCTTCGCCGGTGCCTACGGCCTGGGCATCGACTATGCCCGCGCCATGTTCGGCGCCCACGAAGGCTGAGCCGGGCGCACACACGATGAAGCCCTACCTGCTCTCGCTTGCCGTCGGCGTCCTGGTCGGCGTGATCTATGCCCTGGTGCAGGTGCGCTCGCCCGCACCGCCCGTCATCGCGCTGGTGGGCTTGCTGGGCATCCTGGTGGGCGAGCAGATCCCGCCGCTCATCCGCGGCTGGATCCGCCCCGATGCGGTGTCGACGTCCTGGCTGCAGCACCAGGTCAAGCCGCACGTCTTCGGCAAGCTGCCCCAGTGCGCCAAGGCCGAGCCGCCCCAGCCCCACGACCCGGCCTGACCGGCGGCACCCCACCGCTCCCGCCCAGCGCCACTTCACGGAAGACCCCATGGCCGACGACACCCTGCCTCCCGACCTCATCCTTCACAACGGCCGCTTCACGACGCTGGACCGCGCCAATCCCGTGGCCGACGCGGTCGCCATCCGCGACGGCCGCTTCCTGCGCGTGGGCCGGCGCGAGGACGTGCTGCCGCTGGCCGGCCCCACCACCCGCGTGGTCGACCTGCAGGGCCGCGCCGTGCTGCCGGGCCTGATCGACAACCACCTGCACATCATCCGCGGCGGCCTGAACTTCAACCTGGAGTTGCGCTGGGACGGCGTGCGCAGCCTGGCCGACGCCATGGCCATGCTGCGCCAGCAGGTGGCCATCACGCCGGCACCGCAGTGGGTGCGCGTGGTCGGCGGCTTCACCGAGCACCAGTTCGACGAGAAGCGCCTGCCCACCATCGACGAGCTCAATGCCGCCGCGCCCGACACGCCGGTCTTCATCCTGCATCTGTACGACCGCGCCCTGCTCAACGGCGCCGCGCTGCGGGCCGTGGGCTACGGCAAGGACACGCCCGCGCCGCCCGGCGGCGAGATCGTGCGCGACGCCGCCGGCAACCCCACCGGCCTGCTGCTGGCCAAGCCCAATGCGGCCATCCTCTACGCCACGCTGGCCAAGGGGCCGAAGCTGCCGCCCGAGTACCAGCTCAACTCCACGCGGCACTTCATGCGCGAGCTCAACCGGCTGGGCGTGACCGGCGCCATCGACGCGGGCGGCGGCTTCCAGAACTACCCGGAGGACTACCAGGTCATCCAGCAGCTGGCGGATGCCGGCCAGCTCACGATACGCCTGGCCTACAACCTCTTCACGCAGAAGCCCAAGCAGGAGAAGCAGGACTTCCTGAACTGGACGGCCACCTCGACCTACAAGCAGGGCGACGACTACTTCCGCCACAACGGCGCCGGCGAGATGCTGGTGTTTTCGGCCGCCGACTTCGAGGACTTCCGCCAGCCGCGGCCCGACATGGGCCCCGAGATGGAAGGCGAGCTGGAAGAAGTGGTGCGCGTGCTGGCCCAGAACCGCTGGCCCTGGCGCCTGCATGCCACCTACGACGAGACCATCGCCCGCGCGCTGGACGTGTTCGAGAAGGTGGACCGTGACACGCCGCTGGCCGGCCTCAACTGGTTCTTCGACCATGCCGAGACGATCTCGGAGCGCTCCATCGACCGCATCGCGGCGCTGGGCGGCGGCGTGGCCGTGCAGCACCGCATGGCCTACCAGGGCGAATACTTCGTCGAGCGCTACGGCGCCGCCGCGGCCGAGGCCACACCGCCGGTCAAGCGCATGCTGGAGAAGGGCATCCATGTCTCGGCCGGCACCGACGCCACGCGCGTGGCCTCTTACAACCCGTGGGTCTCGCTGTCGTGGCTGATCACTGGCCGCACCGTGGGCGGGCTGCAGATCACGCCGCAGCGCAACCTGCTCGACCGCGAGACCGCCCTGCGCATGTGGACCGAGAAGGTCACCTGGTTCTCGAACGAAGAAGGCCGCAAGGGCCGCATCGAGGCCGGCCAGTTCGCCGACCTGATCGTGCCGGACCGCGACTTCTTCGCCTGCCCCGAGTCCGATATCGCCGGCACCAGCGCGCTGCTCACGGTGGTGGGCGGCAAGGTGGTCTACGGCGCGGGCCCCTTCGCCACGCTGGACGAGGGCGGCCCGCCGCCCGCCATGCCCGACTGGTCGCCGGTGCGCCGCTATGGCGGCTACGGCGCCTGGGGCGCGCAGGAGGGCGCACCGCTGCAGGCCACCCTGCGGCAGGCGGCCGCGTCCTGCGGCTGCGCGAGCGCCTGCAACGTCCATGGCCATGCGCATGCCAGCGCCTGGGGCAGCCGGCTGCCGGTGGGCGACCTCAAGAGCTTCTGGGGCGCACTGGGCTGCGCCTGCTGGGCGGTCTGATGGGCTGGACGCTTTCTCCCTGGGTGCGGCGGCTGTGCCTGCTGCTGCTGTGCGCGGCCTACCTGCAAGGCGGCCTGGTCAAGGCCTTCGACTTCGCGGGTGCCGTGGCCGAGATGCAGCACTTCGGCATCGCGCCGGCCGCGCCGATGGCGCTGGCCGTGATCGTGCTCGAACTCGGCGCCTCGGCCCTGGTCATCAGTGGGCGGCTGCGCTGGCTGGGGGCGCTGGTGCTGGCGGCCTTCACGCTGGGCGCCACCCTGGTCGCGCTGCGCTTCTGGGAAATGCCCCAGCCGCAGCGTTTCATGGCGGCCAATGCCTTCTTCGAGCACCTGGGTCTGGTCGGCGGCTTCCTGCTGGTGGCCTGGCTCGACGGGCGGGAACGGCGGCATGGCTGAGGCGGCCAAGGAAGGCGGCAGCTTCGCGCCCCTGCGCCTGCCGGTGTTCGCCGTGCTGTGGTGCGCCACGGTTCTGGGCAACATCGGCAGCTTCATGCGTGACGTGGCCAGCGGCTGGCTGGTCACCGACCTGTCGCCCAGCCCCACGGCCGTCGCGCTGATCCAGACCGCGGCGACGCTGCCGGTCTTCCTGCTGGCCATCCCGGCCGGGGTGCTGTCGGACATCCTGGACCGCCGGCGCTTCCTCATCGCCGTGCAGCTGCTGCTGGCGGGCGTGAGCGCGGCGCTGCTGCTGCTCTCCCGCAGCGGCGCGCTGACGGTGGAACTGCTGATCGTGCTGACCTTCGTGGGCGGCGTGGGCGCCGCGCTGATGGGGCCGACCTGGCAGTCCATCGTGCCCGAACTGGTACCGCGCGCGCAGCTCAAGAACGCGGTGGCGCTCAACTCGCTGGGCGTGAACATCGCCCGCGCCGTCGGTCCGGCCGTCGGCGGCCTGCTCCTGGCCAGCTTCGGCGCGGCCATGACCTACGGCGCGGACGTGCTGAGCTATGTCTTCGTCATCGCTGCGCTGCTGTGGTGGCGCCGGCCGGCGCCCGCGGCGGACGAGGGCCTGTCCGAGAACTTCCTCGGCGCCTTCCGCGCCGGCCTGCGCTACGCGCGCGCCAGCCGCGAGCTGCACGTGGTACTGGTGCGCGCGGCGGTGTTCTTCCTCTTCGCGAGCGCGGCCTGGGCGCTGCTGCCGCTGGTCGCGCGGCAGATGCTGCAGGGCACGGCCGGCTTCTACGGCGTGCTCATGGGCGCCGTCGGCGCGGGCGCCATCGTCGGCGCACTCGTCATGCCCAGGCTGCGCGGGCGACTGGATGCGGACGGCCTGGTGCTGCTGGCCTCGGTGCTGACGGCGGGCGTGCTGGGTGCGCTGGTGCTGGCCCCGCCGCAGTGGCTGGCCGTGCTGTTGCTGCTGGTGCTCGGCATGGGCTGGATCACCGCCCTGACCACGCTCAACGGCGTGGCCCAGGCCGTGCTGCCCAACTGGGTCCGCGGCCGCGGCCTCGCCGTCTACCTGACGGTCTTCAACGGTGCCATGGCTGCCGGCAGCCTGGGCTGGGGCCTGGTGGCACAGCAGATCGGCGTGCGCGGCGCGCTCGCCGCCGCGGCGCTGGGCCTGCTGGCGGTGGCGCTCCTGTTCCATCGTGTGCGGCTGCCCACGGGCGACGCGGACCTGCAGGCCTCGCGCCACTGGCCGGAGCCGCTGCTGGCCGAGCCCGTGGCCCATGACCGCGGCCCCGTGATGATCCAGATCGAGTACCGCATCCGCGCCGAAGACCGGCCGGCCTTCCTCGCCGCCGTGCGGCGCCTGGCGCCCGAGCGCCGCCGCGACGGCGCCTATGCCTGGGGCCTGCACGAGCACACGGCCGATCCGCAGCGCATCGTCGAATGGTTCATGGTCGAGTCCTGGGCCGAGCACCTGCGCCAGCACCACCGCGTGTCCCAGGCCGATGCGGACCTCCAGGGCGAGGTGGTCCGCTACCACATCGGCCCGGGCCAGCCCGAGGTCCACCACTTCCTGGCGCTCTGACCTCCTCTGCCCCTTTTCCCTTTCCCCATCCCTGTCTTCCTCAACCCCTGGAGATTTGCATGAGCTTCCTCACCCTGCGCGACGGAACCGACCTCTACTACAAGGACTGGGGCAGCGGCCAGCCCATCCTGTTCAGCCACGGCTGGCCGCTGAGCGCCGACATGTGGGACGCGCAGATGATGTTCTTCGCCGAGCGCGGCTACCGCACCGTCGCCTTCGACCGCCGCGGCTTCGGCCGCTCCGGCCAGCCCTGGACCGGCTACGACTACGACACCTTCGCCGACGACATCTCGGAACTGATCGAAGCCCTGGACCTGAAGGACGTGGTGCTGGTGGGCTTTTCGATGGGCGGCGGCGACGTGACGCGCTACATCGCCCGCCATGGCAGCAGCCGCGTGGCCCGGCTGGCGCTGGTCAGCGCGGTGACGCCACTGTTCGTGAAGACGGCGGACCATCCGGACGGGCCCGAACCCGCCATGTTCGAGGGCCTGCGCGCCGGGCTGATGGCAGACCGGCCGCAGTTCCTGGACGACTTCAGCGCCATCTTCTACGGTACCAACCGGCCGGGGGCCACGCCGGTGTCGCAGGGCATCTTCAAGCAGACGCTGCAGATCGCACTGCAGGCCTCCATCAAGGGCACGCTGGACTGCGTGACCGCGTTCTCGGGGACGGACTTCCGCGCCGACATGGCGAAGATCGACGTGCCCACCCTGGTCATCCATGGCGACGACGACCAGGTCGTGCCCATCGAGGGCACGGGCAAGCTGGCGGCGCAGATGATCAAGGGCGCCACGCTCAAGGTCTACCCCGGTGCGCCCCACGCCACCTGCACCACGCACAAGGACCAGGTCAACGCCGACCTGCTCGCGCTGATCGAGGGCTGAGCGCGCAGCGGCAGCTGGCGGCGGCAGCGGGCCTCAGTGCCCAGCCCCGCGCCGCCAGGCGCCCGGCGGCAGGCCCATGTGCCGGGTGAAGACACGGGTGAAGTGGCTCTGGTCGGCGAAGCCGCAGGCCAGCGCGATGGCGGCCAGCGACAGGTCGGCTCGCGCCAGCAGGGCCTGGGCCCGCGCCACGCGCTGGGCCTGCGCCCATTGGTACGGCGTCTGGCCGGTGGTCTCGCGGAAGGCTTCGATAAAGTAGCTGCGCGACAGGCCGCAGGCGTCGGCCACGGCCTGGGCGCTGTGGGGACCCTCCGCACGCACGGACAGCATCTCCTTGGCCCGCGCCTCCTGCAGGGCCGACAGCCGGCGGCGCGGAGACGTGGCCGGCGGCCGCACATCGCCATAGCGCAGCACCACATGCGCGGCCATGGCGGCCGTGACCTGCTCGACGAACAGGCCGGTGCCGGCGTGCGGCCGGCCGAGCGCCGGAAGCAGGGCCAGCGCCAGGTGGTGCAGCACGGCGTCGTGCGCACCGGTCGGCGGGGCCGACAGCAGCGCCCCGAGGCTCACCGGCTGCTCGGTGGCCTGCTGGAGCACGGCCTGCGGAAACTCCACCAGCAGGAAGTCGAAGCCGGTCTTCATGTCGGCGCGGTAGCGCTCGCCGAAGTCGCGCAGGTAGATCGCGCCGCAGGCGAAGTCGTGCGTACTCGCATGGCGCCCATGCAGGATGCGGCGCCGGTGCCCCGGCGCGAGCGAGATGCCCAGCAGCAGGCCCCGGTCGGAGGGCGCCGTCTCCACCGGCCCGATCTGGGACTTCGCCACCGCCTTGCGATAGACGCGGACGCTGCCGGCCTCGACCTCCTCGTCATGCACCAGCGTGCTGGCGGTGCAGCCGAGCGCATCGCGCGGCATGGGCAGTGACAGCGCAGTGGCTGGGTGCATGGGACCTCCGCAGTGGCTCTCGATCATCCGCGCCTTTGCGCAACGCGCCGGCGGCGGGCCGGGGGTGCGGGCTCCGGCGCCGCACCCAGCCCCACAAGATACGCGCAAAACATGTCGGCGAGCGCGTCCGCATAGGCCTCGATCTCGGCCGGCTTGCGGGCCTGGTCGGAGAAGGCCTTGCCCACGCCGCTCAACGTGTCGAGGATCAATGTGCTGGCCCGGCTGCGGACGCCGCTGGAGGTGTCGGGCAATGCGGCCTTCAGGAAGACGCGGAAGGCCTGGGCACTGGTCGTCCGCGCCGAGCCGGCCTCGGGCGCATCGCGGTACAGCGGCGCCGCATCGGCGAGCGCCGTGCGCACCTCGGCCTCCTCGCATTCGGAGCGGATGAAGGCGTGGACCAGCCGCCGCAGCCGGGCCAGCGGTGGCGTGGATTCGTCCTCCAGGAGGCCGCGCATCAGCGTGGTGGTGCGCTGCCACTCGTCGCTCTGCAGCCGGAACAGGATCGCCGCCTTGTTGGGGAAGTACTGATAGAGCGAGCCGACGCTCACGCCGGCCTTCTCTGCCACGCGGGCCGTGGTGAAGCGCTGTGCGCCTTCCTGGGCCAGAACCTGAACAGCCGCTTCGAGCACCGCCGCCACCAGGTTGGCGGAGCGGGCCTGCTGGGGCTCCTTTCTCGAGGAGAGGGGGGCGCTGCGACGGGGGCTCATGGCGAGGGTTGCGAATGCGAATGGAAAACCTGACGAACTCGTCGCATTATCGGCGCATGACTTCCACATCCTCTCCAACAGCTTCTTCTGCGCCGATGCCGCTGCCCTTCTGGTGGCTGGTCGGCGTGCTCTTCGTGGCCTGCCTGTGCGTGGGCATGACACTGCCGACGGTGCCGCTCTTCGTGGCCGGCACGCTGGGCCTGGGCAATGCCTGGGCCGGGCTGGCGGTGGGCATCGCCTTCCTGGCCACCATCCTCAGCCGCGGCTTCGCCGGCACGCTCACCGACCGGCAGGGCACCAAGGTGGCGGTGGTGCGCGGCCTGTTCTGCTACATCGCTGGCGCGCTGGTGTGCCTGGCCGCCGGCCTGCCGGGCTTGCACGCGATCACGGCGTACGCCGTGCTGCTGATCGGGCGCCTGCTCATCGGCGTGGGCGAGAGCCTGGTCGCCGTGGGCACCATCACCTGGTGCATCGGCTTGCTCGGGCCGGCCCGCTCGGGCCAGGTGCTGGCCTGGATCGGGGCGGCCATCTATGGCGCGCTGGCCGTGGGCGGGCCGCTGGGCATCGCGCTGTACGACCGGCTGGGACTGGCGGGCGCGATGGCTGTGGCCATGGCACTGCCGGCGCTGGCGCTGCTCGCCGTGCTGCCGCTGCAAGCCCTTCCCGTGATGGCGGCGGCCCAGCGGCCGTCGCTCTGGCGGGTGGTCGGCCGCATTGCGCCCCAGGGCGCCATCGTGTGCCTGCAGGGCATCGGCTTCGCGGCCATCGGCGCCTTCTTCGCGCTGCACTTCCGGGCCCAGGGCTGGGCGCATGCGGGCCTGGGCCTCACGGCCTTCGGCGCCGGCTTCGTGCTGGTGCGGCTGCTGTTCGGCGGCCTGCCCGACCGCATCGGCGGCCTGCCGGTGGCGGCGGCCTCGCTGGCGGTGGAGACGCTGGGCCAGGCGCTGCTCTGGAGCGCCGCCACGCCCAATGCGGCGCTGGCCGGCGCCTTCATGACGGGCCTGGGCTGCTCGATGGTGTTCCCGGCCATGGGCCGCGACGTGGTGCACCGTGTGGCGCCGCCCCTGCGCGGCACGGCCATGGGCGCCTTCTCGGCCTTCCAGGACCTGGCCTACGGCCTGACCGGGCCGCTGGCGGGGCTGCTGGCCGACCGCGCGGGCTACCGCGGCGTGTTCCTCGTCGGCACCGTGGCGGCGGCGCTGGGACTGGCCATTGCGCTGGGGCTGTGGATCGCCACCCGCCGGCCCGCCGCGACGTCCCATTGAAACGACCGCGGCCGGCAGACGGCGATGAAGCCACCTGCCGGCCGCAAGGCCGAGCGCGTCATGTCAATTTTCCCCAGCGCTCGTGCCACCCACGCCGCATAAAACTGGCGCGACGCCAACGATCAAATGGCCGCGGAGCAGGCCACGCCAGGGCACCCGAGGAACTGGCTTTGCCAGGCCTCCGGGTGCGCCCCCCTCCAAGCCGAAGGCGCCAGAGAGGGGGGAGCCGCGAAGCGGCATGGGGGGGCTTTCTTAATGTCAGGCCAGCGTGTAAGCGGTCTTCACCGTGGTGAAGAACTCCTGCGCATAGCGCCCCTGCTCGCGCGGACCGTAGCTGCTGCCCTTGCGACCGCCGAAGGGCACGTGGTAGTCCACGCCCGCGGTGGGCAGGTTGACCATCACCATCCCGGCCTGGCTGTGACGCTTGAAGTGGGTGGCGTACTTGAGGCTGGTGGTGGCGATGCCGGCCGACAGGCCGAACTCGGTGTCGTTGGCCGTGGCCAGGGCCTCGTCGTAGTCCTTCACGCGGATCACGCTGGCCACCGGGCCGAAGATCTCCTCGCGATTGATACGCATGGTCTTGGCGCTCTCGCTGAACAGCGCCGGCGCCATGTAGAAGCCCTCGGTGCCGCGCGACAGGCGCTCGCCCCCCACGGCCAGCGTGGCGCCTTCGGCCTTGCCGATCTCGACATAGCCGAGGTCCTGCTCCAGCTGCGACTGGCTGGAGACGGGGCCGATGTCGGTGCCCTGCGCCAGCGCGTCGCCCACGTTGATCTTCGCCATGCGGGCCTTCATCGCCTCGATGAAGCGCGGGTAGATGCCCTCGGTCACGATCAGCCGGCTCGACGCCGTGCAGCGCTGGCCGGTGGAATAGAAGGCGCTCTGCACGCACAGCTCGACGGCCTGGTCCAGGTTGGCGTCGTCCAGCACCACCTGCGGGTTCTTGCCGCCCATCTCCAGCTGGACCTTCTTGCCACTCTTGACGCATTCCAGCGCGATGCCGCGGCCCACGCCCACCGAGCCGGTGAAGCTGATCGCATGGATGCCCGGATGCTGCACCAGCGCATTGCCGATGACGCTGCCACGGCCCATCACCAGGTTGAACACGCCGGCCGGGATGCCCGAGCGGTGGATGATCTCGGCCAGCGCCCAGCTGCTGCCCGGCACCAGGTCGGCCGGCTTGAGCACCACGCAGTTGCCGAAGGCCAGGGCCGGTGCGATCTTCCAGGCCGGGATGGCGATGGGGAAGTTCCACGGCGTGATCAGGCCCACGACGCCCACCGGCTCGCGCGTGATCTCCACGCCGATGCCCGGGCGCACCGAAGGCACGGTCTGGCCCGACAGGCGCAGGCATTCGCCCGCGAAGAACTTGAAGATCTGGCCGGCGCGGGTGACCTCGCCGATGCCTTCGGCGCGGGTCTTGCCCTCCTCGCGCGCCAGCAGCGCACCCAGCTCTTCCTTGCGGGCCAGGATCTCGGTGCCGATCTTGTCCAGCGCGTCGCTGCGGGCCTGCACCGAACCGGTGGACCAGGCCGGGAAGGCCGCGGTCGCGGCCGCCACGGCGGCATCGACATGCGAGGCGTCGCCCTGCGTGTACTGGCCGATGACGTCCGCCAGATTGCTGGGGTTGAGGTTGGGGCTGTAGCTGGCACCGGCCAGCCATTCGCCGTTGACGAGGTTGTTGAATTCGCTCATGAGGGGGCTCCTTGTCGGATGACGGGATGGATCAGCGCACCATGGCCGGGCGCTTGTTGTCGAACTTCCAGCCCGGGATCAGGTACTGCATGGCGATGGCGTCGTCGCGCGCGCCCAGGCCGTGCTGCTGGTAGAGGGCGTTGGCCCGCTGCAGCGCGGCGCGGTCCACCGTCACGCCCAGGCCCGGGGTCTTGGGCACCTCGACGAAGCCACCGCGGATCTGCAGCGGATTCTGCGTGAGGAACTGGCCGTCCTGCCAGATCCAGTGCGTGTCGATGGCCGTGACCTTGCCCGGCACGGCCGCCGCCACGTGCGTGAACATGGCCAGCGAGATGTCGAAGTGGTTGTTGGAATGCGAGCCCCAGGTCAGGCCCCAGTCGCGGCAGGTCTGGCCCACGCGCACGCTGCCGGCCATGGTCCAGAAATGCGGGTCGGCCAAAGGAATGTCCACCGACTGCAGCGACAGGGCATGCACCATCTGCCGCCAGTCGGTGGCGATCATGTTGGTGGCCGTGGGCAGGCCGGTGGCGCGGCGGAACTCCGCCATCACCTCGCGGCCGCTGAAGCCGCCTTCTGCGCCGCAGGGGTCTTCGGCATAGGCCAGCACGCCGCGCATGTCGCGCATCAGGCGAATGGCGTCCTTGAGCAGCCAGCCGCCGTTGGGGTCGAGCGTGACGCGCGCTTCGGGGAAGCGCTGGGCGAGCGCGCGGACGGCCTCGATCTCCTGCTCGCCGGCCAGCACGCCGCCCTTGAGCTTGAAGTCGTTGAAGCCGTAGCGCGCATGGGCGGCCTCGGCTTGGCGCACGATGGCCTCGGGCGTCATGGCGGTCATGTGCCGTACCTGGGCCCAGTCGTCGCTGGCGCTCGTGTCCTCGCCCGGCTTCACGTAGGGCAGGGCGGTCTGGTCGGAAGGGCCGACGAAGAAGAGGTAGCCCAGCATCTCCACCCGCTCGCGCTGCTGGCCTTCGCCCAGCAGGGCCGCGACGGGCACGCCCAGGTGCTGGCCCAACAGGTCGAGCAGCGCCGACTCGATCGCCGTGACCGCGTGCACGCCGATGCGCAAGTCGAAGGTCTGCAGGCCGCGCCCGCCCGGGTCGCGGCCGGCCAGCGCCTGCTGCACGCGCTGCAGCAGCTGCAGGTGCGTGCCGATGGACTGGCCGACGAGCTGCGGGCGGCTGTCCTCCAGCGCCTGCCGGATGCCCTCGCCGCCCGGCACCTCGCCCACGCCGGTGCGGCCGGCGCTGTCGTGCACCAGCAGCACGTTGCGGGTGAAGAAGGGCGCGTGGGCACCGCTGAGGTTCATCAGCATGCCGTCGCGGCCGGCGACGGGGATGACTTCGATGTCGGTGATGGTGGGCGTGTGGCTCATGGCGCTTACTGCGGGCCCAGCTTGGCGATCAGCGCCTCGAGCGCCGCGTACTCGTCGGCCTTGAGGTCGGTCAGCGGCGTGCGCACCGGGCCGGCACCATGGCCCACGATCTTCGCGCCGGCCTTGACGATGCTGACCGCATAGCCCTGGCCCTTGTTGCGGATGGCCAGGTAGGGCATGAAGAAGTCCTTCAGCAGGCGATGCTGCGTGGCCATGTCGTCATCGCGAACGGCTTCGTAGAACTGCATCGCCGTCTTCGGGATGAAGTTGAAGACGGCCGACGAGTACACCGGCGTGCCCAGCGCCTTGTAGGCGGCGGCATAGACCTCGGCCGTGGGCAGGCCGCCCAGGTAGGCGAAGCGGTCGCCCATGGTCAGGAAGATGGAACTCATCAGCTCGATGTCGCCGATGCCGTCCTTGAAGCCGATCAGGTTGGGGTTGCGCTCGGCCAGCTTGGCCAGCGTCTCGGGCATCAGCTTGGCCTGGCCGCGGTTGTAGACGATGACGCCGAACTTGACGCTCTTGCACACGGCCTCGACATGGGCAGCCAGGCCTTCCTGGCCGGCTTCGGTCAGGTAGTGCGGCAGCAGCAGGATGCCGTGGGCACCGGCACGCTCGGCCGCCTGCGCGCACTGGATGGCGAAGCGCGTGGGGCCACCGGCGCCGGCAATGATCGGCACCTTGCCGCGGCAGGTGTCGACGGCGGTCTTGATGATCTCGGGGTATTCGTCGGCGGTGAGCGAGAAGAACTCGCCGGTGCCACCGGCCGCGAACAGGGCACTGGCGCCGTAGGGGGCGAGCCATTCGAGGCGCTCGATGTAGCCCTTCTTGTCGAAGTTGCCCTCGGCGTCGAAGTCCGTCAGCGGGAAGGACAGCAGGCCGGAGCCCATGATGGACTTGAGATCTTGCGGGTTCATGTGCGGGTTTCCTGGAAGCGTGTATTGAAAGAAGAAGAAGAAAAGGGGGGCGCTCAGTCGAGCTTGATGCCGGCCTGCCGCACCACGGCGGCCCAGCGGGCGCGTTCCTTGTCGAAGAACTGCTCTTCCTGGGCGCCAGTCATGGTCACGACCTCGGCGCCCTGCCCGGCCAGGCGCGAGCGCACCTCGGCCGAGCGGATGGCGGCGATGAATTCGCGGTTGAGGCGCTGCACGATGGCGTCGGGCGTGCCGCGCGGCGCCTTGACGCCCTGCCAGGTGCCGGACTCGAAGCCGGGCACGCCCTGCTCGGCGATGGTAGGCACGTCGCCCACCAGGGGCATGCGCGTGGGCTTGGAGACGCCCAGCAGCTTGAGCTTGCCGCTCTGCACATGCGGCAGGGTGGCGAGCATGCCGTTCATCAGCACCTGCGTCTGCCCGCCCACCGTGTCCTGGATGGCCTGCACGCCGCCCTTGTAGGGCACGTAGGTCCAGCGGGCGCCGCTGGCGCGCTCCAGCGCCACGCCGGCCAGGTGCGGCGCGCTGCCGGTGGCGGTGACGGCGAAGTTGAGGTCGCTGGTCTTGGACAGCGCCACCAGCTCCTGCAGCGTGTTGGCCTTGACGGACGGGTGCACCACCAGCAGGTGCGGCGAATAGGCCAGCATGGTCACGCCGCGCAGGTCCCTGGACGGATCGAAAGGCAGCTTGGTATAGACCGAGGGACTGATGGCCAGGGCGCCCACGTCGCACAGCAGCACCGTGTAGCCGTCGGGCGCGGCCTTGGCGACCATGTCCGCGCCCAGGTTGCCGTTGGCACCGGGCTTGTTGTCCACGATCACGCTCTGGCCCAGCGCCTGCGACAGCGGCTGGCTGATGGACCGCGCAATGATGTCGGACGAGCCGCCCGGCGGATAGGGCACCACGATGCGGATCGGCTTGGCGGGCCAGTTGTCGGCGGCCTGGACGGCGCCTGAGGCGACGAACGCCGCGCCAGCGGCTGCGCTGACGAATTGGCGGCGGTTGAGGGTCATGTCTGTCTCCGTCTGGGTGTGAAACACGGGCGCGGCCTTCACCGGGCGTGATCGCCCGCCGCCTTGTTGTCAGTCATCGTACAACTAAGTCCACACACAGCCACGCCAAAGACCCCGCGCCGGACTCAGGTTGGGGAGGAGGTCGCCTGCCGCTGCGCTGCTTCCTCACGGGCGCGACGCAGACGCTCCCGGCTGTTGGTCAGGTGGATGCGCATGGCAGCCCGCGCGGCATCGGCATCGCCGCGGGCGATGGCCGAGAAGATCTCCTCGTGCTCGCGGTTCACGCGCTCCAGGTATTCGCCGCGGTGGGCCTGGTTGCGGATCGCGCTGACGCGCGTGCGCGGGATGATGTTGGTGCCCAGGTGGCCCAGGATCTCGGCGAAGTAGGGATTGCCGGTGGCCTGCGCGATGGCGAGGTGGAAGCGGAAGTCCGGCGAGATGGAGTCGCCCGCATCCCCCGCATCCTGCTCGAAGGCATCCAGCGCCTCGCGCATCGCCTGGAGATGGGCTCCGGAGTGGCGTTGGGCGGCCAGGCCCGCCGACTCGGTCTCCAGGCTGATGCGCAGCTCCAGCACCGCCATCACATCGACCGCCGTGGGAATCTCGGACGCATCCAGGCTGAACATGCCGGCCGCCCGCGGCTGCAGCACGAAGGTGCCGATGCCATGACGCGTCTCGACCAGCCCGGCCGCCTGCAGCCGCGACAGCGCCTCGCGCACCACCGTGCGGCTGACGCCGTAGGTCTGCATGATGGCCGACTCGGTGGGCAGCTTGTCGCCCGGCTGCAGATGGCCGGCCCGGATGCGTTCGCCCAGGTCATCTACCAGGCCATGCGCCAGGCCGCGCGCCCGGCGCTGCGGCAGCGCCCGCACCGCCTCGTTCTCGGCAGGGGTCGCGGGCGTGGCTGGAGCGGTCGAACGGGACATGGAGGCCATCATAAGACGGCACCCGGTTGTACGACAACCTATGACCCGACTACTTTCCGGCCGGGGTCCACACGCGCCGCCGCCGCAAGGCGTGCACTTTGTGGCATGGTCGCGCTCCCGCCCTGCCCTCTCTGCCCTGCCTGTCCATGAGTTCCTCGCGCAAGCGCGCTGCCACTATCCGCGACGTCGCCCTGGCAGCCAAGGTTTCCACTGCCACGGTGTCGAAGTTCGTCAACGGCGGCCAGCGCTTCACGGCCGAGGTCGAGGCCCGGATCACGCAGGCGGTGCGCGAGTTGGGCTATTCGCTCAACCCCATGGCGCGGGGCATGATCACCGGCCGCACGGGCAACGTCGGCGTGGTGATCCTGGACATCCGCAACCCCTACTTCACCAGCCTGGTCAGCGGCGCCGCCCGCGTGGCGGCTGC
Source organism: Pseudacidovorax sp. NFM-22 (assembly GCF_021401245.1). Lineage (GTDB taxonomy): Bacteria > Pseudomonadota > Gammaproteobacteria > Burkholderiales > Burkholderiaceae_C > Xenophilus. The sequence continues at coordinate 311,178 of NZ_JACBFY010000004.1, read as the reverse complement.
AGCGGGGCTCAACCTCATCATTGCCGATGCGGCCGAGAGCACCTCGCCCGAACTCGGCGTGCTGCAGTCGCTGGTGCGGCGGGTAGACGGGCTGGTGGTGAGCGCGCGCCTGCCCGCCACCGCCATCCAGGGCGTGCTGGACAGCGGCACGCCAGTGGTCTTCTTCGGCCGGCCCTCGCCCTACCCGCAACATGCCAGCGTGGGCTGTGACAGCCACCAGGCCGGGCTCATGCTGGGTCGGCACCTGCGCGACCTTGGCCATCGGCGCATCACGTATCTGGGCTTCTCGGGCGCGCGCTGGAGCGCCGACCGGGAGCGCGGCCTGCGCGAGGCCTTCCAGGGCATCAAGGCGAGCGTGCGCACCGTCGATGCCTCGGCGCCGTCGACCGAGGAAGGCGAGCGCCTCGCCTCCAGCCTGCTGTTGTCGCCCGAACGCGGAGACGCCATCGTGGCCTACAACGACCTGCTGGCCATGGGCCTGCTGCTGGAAGCCAAGTCGCTAGGCATCGTGGTGCCGGACGAGGTCTCGGTGGCGGCCTTCGACAACATCGCCTACGGCCGCCTGGTGAGCCCCGCACTGACCAGCGTGGACATGATGGGCGAGGCGACAGGCGAGCTCGCCATGCGCCGGCTGATCAGCGCCATCCATGGCGAAGATGTTTCAGCGCAGGAAAACGTTATACCTCCCCGTCTCGTCGCCCGGAATTCGACGCGCAGCCTCATCAAGGGTAAGCACCTAGCGCGCTGAACTTGACGCGCGAACGGCGGGTGCGCACCATCGCGCCCAGCCCTTCGTGGCTTTTTTCGAGCCGCGAAGTTAAACGTTTACCTTCGATGCAGCACCGTTGCATCCGTCGATCACAGGCCGCCGATTCCATGACCGCCCTTCCCTCCTCCAGTCCTGCCCGTCGCCTGCAGCGGCTGCTGCTCACCGGCGCTGCCGGCGGCCTCGGCCAGGTGCTGCGGGAGCGGCTCGTGCCCTTTGCCGAGCGGCTTCGCGTCTCGGACATCGCGCCGCTCGGCGCCGCGCGCGGCGCGCACGAGGAGGTCGTGCCGTGCGACCTGGCCGACAAGGCGGCCGTGCACGAGCTGCTGGCCGGCTGCGACGCCGTCGTCCACCTGGGCGGCATCTCGGTGGAGCGGCCCTTCGAGCAGATCCTCGAGGCCAACATCAAGGGCATCTACAACGTCTACGAGGCCGCGCGCCGCCAGGGCGTGGGCCGCATCGTGTTTGCCAGCTCCAACCATGTGATCGGCTTCTACAAGCAGACCGAGCACATCGACGCCACGGCGATGCGCCGGCCCGACGGCTACTACGGCCTGTCCAAGTCCTTCGGCGAGGACATGGCCCAGTTCTACTGGGACCGGTACGGCATCCAGACGGTGAGCATCCGCATCGGCTCCTCCTTCCCGGCCCCCGCCAACCGCCGGATGATGAGCACCTGGCTCAGCTACGACGACCTGACGCGGCTGGTGGAGCGGTCGCTGTTCACGCCGGACGTCGGTCACACGGTCGTCTTCGGTGCCTCGGCCAACCGCGAGGTGTGGTGGGACAACCGCGCCGCCGCCCACCTGGGCTGGGTGCCGCAGGACGATTCCGAGGTCTTCCGCGCGCAGGTCGAGACCCAGCCGCCGGTGGCGGCCGACGACCCCAACGCCATCTACCAGGGCGGCGCCTTCACCGCCCAGGGCCCCTTCGGAGACTGAGACCGTGCAGGCATCCCGAGCCGAACTCGTCGTCGACGCGCGCCATGGCACCGGCGAGAGCCCGGTGTGGCAGGCGGGCGAGCAGGCGCTGTACTGGGTGGACATCCCCGGCCGCACGCTCAACCGCTGGACGGCGGCCGAGGGCCACCGGCAGTGGGCCACGCCGCAGATGCCCGCCTGCATCGCCGCCGTGGCGGACCGGCCCGGCCAGTGGCTGGCCGGCATGGAGGACGGCGTGCACACGCTCACCCTCGGCACCGACGGCCCCGCGCAGCTAACGGCCCTGGCACCGGTGCAGCATGCCCGGCCAGGCATGCGCTTCAACGACGGCCGCTGCGACCGCCAGGGCCGCTTCTGGGCGGGCACCATGCTCATGGACATGGGCGCCGCCGCCCGGGTCGGCGTGCTCTACCGGCTGGACGGCGCCACGCTGCAGCCCGTGCTGGACGACCTGATCACGCCCAACGGCCTGGCCTTCAGCCCCGACGGCCGCACGATGTACCTGTCGGACTCGCATCCCGAGGTGCAGGCCATCTGGGCTTTCGACTACGACCCCGACACGGGCACGCCGTCCAACCGCCGACTCTTCGTCGACATGAAGCCGCTGCCCGGCCGACCGGACGGTGCCGCCATCGACATCGACGGCGGCTACTGGATCTGCGGCAACGATGCCGGCCTGGTGCACCGCTTCACGCCCGAGGGCCGGCTCGACCGCTCGCTCGAAGTGCCGGTGAAGAAGCCCGCCATGTGCGCCTTCGGCGGCCCCGCGCTCGACACCCTCTTCGTCACCTCGATCCGGCCGGCTGGCGACCTGTCGGATCAACCCCTGGCCGGTGGCGTGTTCGCGCTGCGGCCCGGCACGCAGGGCCTGCCCGAGCCGGCCTGGCGACCCTGAAGCTCCAAGAAGACCGCCACACCACCCCCAGGATCCACCCGAGGAAGACAACATGAAGACCCTTCGTTTCAAGACCACCCTGCTCGCCCTGGCCGCCAGTGCCGCGGCACTGGCGGCACAGGCCACCGAGTTCCGCTCGGCCGACATCCACCCCGACGACTACCCCACCGTGACGGCGGTGAAGTTCATGGGCGAGCGGCTCAAGCAGCTGTCGGGCGGCAAGCACAGCATCAAGGTGTTCAACAACAGCGCGCTCGGCAGCGAGAAGGACACCATCGAGCAGACCAAGATCGGCGCGCTGCAGATGGTGCGCGTGAACATCGCGCCCATGAACAACATCTGCCCCGAGACGCAGGTGCCGACCATGCCCTTCCTGTTCCGCTCCACCGACCACCTGCACAAGGTGCTGGACGGCCCGATCGGCGAAGACATCCTCAAGAGCTGCGAGAAGCAGGGCTTCATCGGCCTGGCCTTCTACGACAGCGGCGCCCGGTCGATCTACACCGCCAAGAAGCCGGTGCGCACCCTGGCCGACGTCAAGGGACTGAAGATCCGCGTGCAGCAGTCCGACCTGTGGGTGTCGCTGGTGGAGGCCATGGGCGGCAACGCCACGCCCATGCCCTTCGGCGAGGTGTACACGGCCCTCAAGACCGGCCTGGTGGACGCAGCGGAAAACAACTATCCGTCGTACGAAAGCTCGCGCCACTTCGAGGTGGCCAAGTACTTCAGCAAGACCGAGCATTCGATGGCGCCGGAGATGCTGCTCTTCTCCAAGCGTGCGTGGGACCGCCTCTCGCCCGAGGAACAGGGCTGGATCCGCCAGGCGGCCAAGGAATCGGTGCCCTACATGCGCAAGCAGTGGTCCGAGCGCGAGGCCAAGTCGCTGGCCGCGGTGAAGGCCGGCGGCGCCGAGATCATCGAGATCGACAAGAAGCCCTTCGAGGCCGCCATGAAGCCCGTCTACGACAAGTTCATCACCGACGCGCGGCTGAAGGACCTGGTCAAGCGGGTGCAGGACACGCAGTAAGCGCCGAGGGGGCGGCCCCTTCCCCCTCTGGGGGAAGGCAGGGATGGGGGCCAGCAGCGCATCGAACGCTGCAGCCTCGCCACCGCCGCCGGCCCCACCCTGCCCTCCCCCAGCGGGGGAGGGAGAAAGAGAGAAACCCCATGTACTCCCGCTTCTGCCGCGCCCTCGCGCGCGCCTGCATGGTGCTGGGCATCGTCGGCCTCGTCGCAGTGATCTGCGCCGTGAGCTGGCAGGTGTTCGGCCGCTACATCCTCAACAGCACGCCCACCTGGGCCGAGAGCCTGGCGCTGCTCATGGTGCTCTACGTCACCATGTTCGGCGTGGCCGTGGGGGTGCGCGACGCCGGCCACATCGGGCTGGAATCGCTGCTCGTGCTGGCACCGCCCCGGCTGCGCCTCAAGCTGGAGATGCTGATCCACGTGCTGGTGGGCCTGTTCGGCGCCGCGATGGCCTGGAACTGCGCCTACCTCGCCGAGTCGGTGTGGGACTACCGCCTGCCCACGCTCTTCATCTCCGAAGGCTGGAAGTACGTGCCGCCCAGCTTCGCCGGCGTGCTCATCGTGCTGTTCTCCATCGAGCACATCCTGGCGCTGGCCCAGGGCCGCGAACTGGAGCCGTCGTGGACCTGATGCCCATGCGCTGCCGTCGCTCCCCCCTCGTCATGCGCCCCGCGCACCTTCCTCGTCCCGCTGCGCGCCCGGAGGCCGCATGACCATTCCGCTGCTCATCCTCACCCTCTCGTTCACCGCCCTGCTGCTGCTGGGCGTGCCGGTCGCCTTCTCCATCGGGCTGTCGGCCCTGGCCACGCTGCTCTACGAGGGCCTGCCGCTGGCGGTGGGCTTCCAGCAGATGATGTCCGGCATGGGGATCTTCTCCTTCCTGGCGATCCCCTTCTTCATCTTCGCGGGCGAGCTGATGCTCTACGGCGGCATCGCCGACCGCATCGTCGACTTCGCCAAGTCGCTGGTCGGCCATGTGCGCGGCGGCCTGGGCATGAGCAACGTGGTGGCCTGCACGCTGTTCGGCGGCGTCTCGGGCTCGCCGGTGGCCGACGTGTCGGCCATGGGCGCGGTGATGATCCCGATGATGAAGAAGGAGGGCTACCACGCCGACTACGCGGTCAACGTGACCACGCATGCGGCCCTGGTGGGGGCGCTGATGCCCACCAGCCACAACCTCATCATCTATTCGCTGGCGGCGGGCGGAAAGGTGTCGATCGCGGCGCTGATCCTGGCCGCGCTGATGCCCGCCATCATCCTCACGCTGTGCAACCTGCTGGCGGCCTACGTGGTGGCGGTGCGCCGCGGCTACCCGGCCGGCACCTTCCCGGGCTGGGCCATCGTGGCGCGCAGCTTCGCGGCGGCACTGCCGGGACTGTTCATCGTGGTGCTGATCCTGGGCGGCATCCTGTCGGGCATCTTCACGGCCACCGAGTCGGCGGCCGTGGCGGTGCTCTATGCGCTGGCGCTGACGATCTTCCTGTACCGCACGCTGAAGTGGGCGCACTTCATCAAGGCCGCGGCCAAGGCGGTGCGCACCACGGGCGTGATCCTGCTGCTGATCGGCATCTCCAGCACCTTCGGCTACCTGATCAGCCTGTATGGCGTGGCGGAGCTGACGGGCCAGATGCTGTCCAAGGTGTCGACCACGCCGTGGGTGATCTTCCTGCTGATCAACGTCATCCTGTTCCTGCTGGGCACCTTCCTGGACATGGCGGCGACCATCCTGCTGTGCACGCCCATCTTCCTGCCCATCGCGCAGCAGTACGGCATGACCTCGGTGCAGTTCGGCATCCTGATGCTGATCAATTGCGCGCTGGGGCTGAACACGCCGCCGGTGGGCACGACGCAGTTCGTGGGCTGCGCCATCGGCGGGTTGTCGGTGGGCGAGGTGATGCGCACCATCTGGCCCTTCTACGGCGCGCTGATCCTGGCGCTGGGGCTGGTGACCTTCGTGCCGCAGTTCTCGCTGTGGCTGCCCAGCATGTTCATGGTCGTGAGGTGACGACGCCCCCCGCATGAACGCCGTTCAGCCGGCCGTGGATTCGCGTTCGACGATGCGGAAGCCCACGTCCACCACCGGCTGAACGACCGGCTCGCCGCGGCAGCGGGCCAGGACCATCTGCGCGGCCCGGCGGCCGATGTCGGCCCCGTCGACCGCCACGGTGCTGAGGCTGGGAAACAGGTGGGCCGAGAAGTCGGCATTGCCGAAGCCGCAGATGGCCAGGTCCTGCGGCACACGCAGGCCGCGGGCCAGGGCCTCGACCATCACGCCGTGCGCCAGCTGGTCGGAGCTGCAGCACACGGCCCGCAGGTCGGGCGCCTGGCGCAGCAGTTCCGCCAGCGCGCCGCGACCGAGCAGCAGGTTGCTGGGCGCCGACACCTGGGCGATGGGCACCGGCGCGCCGAAGGCGGCGGCAAACGCATGGGTGCGCTGCAGCGCCCGGTGGTCGTCCGCCGTGGCAATGCCCACCCGCGACCAGCCCTTCGCGCGGAAGAAGGCGGCCAGCGCCTCGCCCACCGCCGGGTGCGAAAAGCCCACCAGCATGTCCACCGGGGAGCGCGACAGGTCCCAGATCTCCACCGTGGGGATGCCGGTGCGGCGCACGCGCTCGCGCACGGCCTCGTCCTGCACCAGGCCGGCGAAGACGATGCCGTCGGGCTGGCGGCTGATCATGGTGTTGAGCACCAGCGCCTCGCGGGCCCGGTCGTAGCCGGTCTGGCCCAGCAGCAGCTGGTAGCCCTCTTCCGCCAATGCCTCGGTCAAGGTCTGCACCGAAGGCAGGAACTGGGACACGTTGAGCGCCGGCACGATGCCCGCCACCATCCGGCTGCGCTTGGACTTGAGTCCACCCGCCAGCAGGTTGGGGATGTAGCCGGTGGCCTCCACCGCCTGCTGCACCCGGGCGATGGTGGCCGGCGAGACCAGCGAAGGATTGCCCAGCGCACGCGACGCCGTGATCGGCGACACGCCGGCATGGCGGGCCACGTCGTGCAGCGTGGCGGACTTGGAAGGAGGAAGGGTGCGCATGGAAGGCGGCCGAGCCTACCAGTTCAGCGCCTGCCGGCTACGGGTCAACCCGCAATGGCGGGAAAGAATGACAACGATATCATTTGCGCCGCGTGTTCCGTTTCTCCCACTCAGCTGGGCTTCGCGCCGGATGACAACGATGTCAGCCGCTACCGAGCCACCCTCCCGATGACCGCCGACCGCCCCCCTCTTCGCATCGCCATGCATCCCGCCGACAACGTGGCCATCGTCGCCAACGATGGCGGCCTGCCGGCGGGCACCGTGTTCCCCGACGGCCTCGTGCTGGTCGACAAGGTGCCCCAGGCCCACAAGGTGGCGCTGGAGGACATTCCCGAAGGCGGCGCCATTCGCCGCTACGACGTCGTCATCGGCTATGCGCTCAAGCCGATTCCCCGCGGCAGCTGGGTGCACGAGCGCCTGCTGCGCATGCCCGAGGCGCGCTCGCTCGAAGGCCTGCCCATCGCCACCGTGCGCCCGCAGCCGCAGCCGCCCCTTGAGGGCTACACCTTCGAGGGCTACCGCAACGCCGACGGCTCGGTGGGCACCCGCAACATCCTGGCCATCACGCAGACGGTGCAGTGCGTGGCCGGCGTGACCGACTTTGCGGTGCAGCGCATCAAGGCCGAGTTGCTGCCGCGTTACCCGAATGTGGACGACGTGGTGGCACTGGAGCATTCGTACGGCTGCGGCGTGGCCATCGACGCGCCGGACGCGGTGGTGCCCATCCGCACGCTGCGCAACATCAGCCTCAATCCCAACTTCGGCGGCGAGGTGATGGTGGTCAGCCTGGGCTGCGAGAAGCTGCAGCCCGAACGCCTGCTGCCGCCGGGCAGCATCCCACTCGTGGACGAACGCAACGTCGCCGACGTGGGTGCCAGCGAGGAAACGAAGCTCGACGTCGTCTGCCTGCAGGACGAGGCCCATGTGGGCTTCATGTCCATGGTCGAGTCCATCCTGCGCCAGGCCGAGGTGCACCTGGCGCGCTTGAACGCCCGACGCCGCGAGACGGTGCCCGCCAGCGAACTGGTGGTGGGCGTGCAATGCGGCGGCAGCGACGCCTTCAGCGGCGTCACAGCCAACCCGGCCGTGGGCTTCTGCACCGACCTGCTGGTGCGCACCGGCGCCACCGTGATGTTCAGCGAGGTGACCGAGGTGCGCGACGGCATCGACCAGCTCACCGCGCGCGCCGCCACGCCTGAGGTGGCGCAGGCCATGATCGACCAGATGGCCTGGTACGACGCCTACCTGCAGCGCGGCCAGGTGGACCGCAGCGCCAACACCACGCCGGGCAACAAGAAGGGCGGCCTGTCCAACATCGTCGAGAAGGCCATGGGTTCCATCGTCAAGAGCGGCAGCGCACCCATCAGTGGCGTGGTGGCGCCGGGAGAGAGGGCGCGACAGAAGGGCCTGCTCTATGCCGCCACACCCGCCTCGGATTTCATCTGCGGCACGCTGCAACTGGCCGCCGGCATGAACCTGCACGTCTTCACCACCGGCCGCGGCACGCCCTACGGCCTGGCCGAGGCACCGGTCATCAAGGTGGCCACCCGCAGCGACCTGGCGCGCCGCTGGCACGACCTGATGGACGTGAACGCCGGCCGCATCGCCGACGGCGAGGCCAGCATCGAGGACATGGGCTGGGAGCTGTTCCGCCTGATGCTCGACGTGGCCTCGGGCCGCAGGAAGACCTGGGCCGAGCAGTGGAAGCTGCACAACCAGCTGGTGCTGTTCAACCCGGCGCCGGTGACCTGACCCATTCCTTTTCGATTCATCCAGCAAGAGACGGAGACGACTGCATGCAACGACGCCACTTCATCCGCACCACCGCCGCAGCCGCCGCCCTGGCGACAGTCGGCCTGCCGGCCCTGGCCCAGGGCAACTGGCCCACGGGCAAGGCCATCACCTACCTGGTGCCCTTCCCGGCCGGCGGCACCACCGACACGGTGGGGCGACTCATCGCACAGAAGCTCGGCCCGGTGCTGGGCACCAGCGTGGTCATCGACAACCGCGGGGGCGCCGGCGGCAGCATCGGCTCGGAGATCGCCTCGCGCGCGCCCGCCGACGGCTACATGCTGCTGGGCGGCACCATCAGCTCGCATGCGATCAACGTCAGCCTGTACCCGCGCATCGGTTACGACCCGGTCAAGTCCTTTGCGCCGGTCACGCTGATCGGCACCAACCCGGTGGTGCTGGTGGTACCGGCCAACAGTCCCTACAAGAACCTGCAGGACGTGCTGGCTGCGAGCAAGGCCAAGAGCGGCGGGCTGTCCTCGGCCTCGGCCGGCACCGGCACCTCGCAGCACTTGGCGCTGGAACTGCTCGCCTACAAGTCGGGGGTGAAGTTCACCCATGTGCCCTACAAGGGCAGCGGCCCCGCCATCCAGGACGTGATCGGCGGGCAGGTGGACATGATGTTCGACACCACCGTGGTGGCCGGCCCGCACATCCAGAGCGGCAAGCTGCGCGCCATCGCGGTCACTTCGGCCAAGCGCCTGGGCTCCATGCCCGACGTGCCCACCGTGGCCGAGTCGGGCATCCAGGGCCTGAAGGATTTCGAGGTCGTCTCGTGGCAGGCCATCTTCGTGCCGGCCGGCACACCGGCCCCCGTCGTGGACCGCCTGCACAAGGAGATCCGCACCATCCTGGCCGAGCCCGAGATGCAGGAGCGCCTCAAGGGCCTGGGCATGGAGCCGGCCGACATGACGACGGCCCAGATCGCCGACTTCCAGAAGGCCGAGGTCCAGAAATGGGCCCAGGTGATCAAGGCGGCCAACATCAAGGCCGAGTAGGCCCGCACGCAGGCCGCTCGCTGCGCTGGCCTGCGCCGCACCGTACAAATCCCGGGGCGGCCCGCCGGAACCCCGTCGATAGAATCGAACGCCCACGATCGCCGGTGTCCCCTTGTCCGACCGTTTCGCCGTTCTCCCCCAGTACCTCTATCCCAAGCAGGCATTGACCTCCTTCGCAGGCTGGGTGGCCGGCAAGGAGCGCGGCGCACTGACGACCTGGATCATCCGCAACTTCGTCGCCAAGTACGGCGTCGACATGGGCGAGGCGATCGAGAGCGACATCGCCCGCTACGCCAGCTTCAACGACTTCTTCACGCGCGCCCTCAAGCCGGGCGCCCGGCCCATCGCCGAGGCGCCGCTGGTCTGTCCGGTGGACGGCGCCATCAGCCAGTTCGGCCCCATCGCGGGCGACCAGATCTTCCAGGCCAAGGGCCACCGCTACACCACCACCGCTCTGGTCGGCGGCGACGCGGCCCTGGCGGCGCAGTTCCGCGACGGCAGCTTCGCCACGCTCTATCTGAGCCCGCGCGACTACCACCGCATCCACATGCCCTGCGACGGGCGCCTCACCCGCATGATCTACGTGCCGGGGGCGCTGTTCTCGGTCAACCCGACCACGGCGCGCGGCGTGCCGGGGCTCTTCGCCCGCAACGAGCGCGTGGTCTGCGTGTTCGAGGGCGAACGCGGCCCCTTCGTGCTGGTGCTGGTGGGCGCCACCATCGTGGGCAGCATGGCCACGGTCTGGCACGGCGTGGTCAATCCGCCGCGCGGCGGCGAGATCCGCGAATGGCGCTATGACGATCCGGCCCTGCGTTTCGTCAAGGGCCAGGAGATGGGACGCTTCCTGCTGGGTTCGACGGTGGTGATGCTCTTTCCGCCGCCAGCCCTGTCGTTCAACAAGGACTGGGCGCCAGGGCGCGCGGTGCGTCTGGGCGAGCCGATGGCCGGTGCGGGTGCGCACCGATAGACTGCGACACGACCGGCCGTGGTGCCGGCACCAGCCCCGAGACGACATCCCGGGCCGCCCCGCGCCCATGACGAGGAGGGTTTGCCGATGAGCTCCAAGGACCAGGCCGCGGTGCGGCAACTGCTGGCGCTGCTCGAAGCGCGGTATGCGCTGCGCGTGCTCTGGGCGCTGAGGGACGGCCATCCGCAGACCTTCCGCCTGCTGCAGGACAGCGTGGGCGGCATCACGCCCAACACCCTCAACACCCGCATCAAGGAACTGCGCGAAGCCGGCCTGCTGTGCCATGGCGGCGACGGCTACTGCCTCACGACCAGCGGGCAGGACTTGCTCAAGCGCCTGTCCGACCTGCAGGCCTTTGCCGGCCGCTGGCAGGTCGGACTGGTCAAGAAGACACCCGCGACGCCGGCCGAGGCATCGCCCTCCGCCTAAACTCGCGTTTGCCCCGCCGCCCGGCCCCTGCTGCCGTCGCGGCCCGTCCATCCAAAGGAATCCCCATGCCCACCACCGCATCCGGCCTGCAATACGAAGACACCGTCGTCGGCGAAGGCGCCGAGGCCAGCGCCGGCCAGTACGTCCATGTGCACTACACCGGCTGGCTCTACAACGACGGCCAGCAGGGCGCCAAGTTCGATTCCAGCCTGGACCGCAACGACCCCTTCGCCTTCCCGCTGGGTGCCGGCCATGTGATCAAGGGCTGGGACGAAGGCGTGGCCGGCATGAAGGTCGGTGGCAAGCGCACCCTGATCATCCCCCCGGGCCTGGGCTACGGCGCCCGCGGCGCCGGCGGCGTGATTCCGCCCAACGCCACGCTGAAGTTCGACGTCGAACTGCTCGACGCCCGCTGAGCCCCGCGCTCCTGCGCACCCAGGCGGCCCACGACGGCCGCCTTTTTGCTTCGGCTCAATCGCCTTCCTCGATGGCCCTGGCGGCCCTCATTGGAAATTTCTTAGCCTTTGCGCAGCATCCCCACCTTGAAAAGGGCCTTGGGGCCCCTAGCTGCTGGGCAGTTTCGAACCCCAAAGTCCCATCGACCATGACGGAGAACACACCCCACACGCCCGCCCCCGAAGGCCAGCAGGCCGCCGCCGACGCCCAGAACGACGCCGTGCACAGCGAGGGCACGGCCGTGCAGAACCTGGAAGCCGAGCTGGCCGAGCTGAAGGCCAAGTCGGCCGAACTGGCCGACCAGTACCTGCGCGCCCAGGCCGACGTGCAGAACGCCCGCCGCCGTGCCGACGAGGAAATCTCCAAGGCCCGCAAGTTCGCGGTGGAATCCTTCGCCGAAAGCATGCTGCCCGTGCTGGACAGCCTGGAAGCCGGCCTGGCCATCAAGGAAGCCACGCCCGAGCAGATCCGCGAAGGCGCCGAAGCCACGCTGCGCCAGCTCAAGAGCGCACTGGAGCGCAACAAGGTGATCGAGGTGGCGCCTGCCGCCGGCACCAAATTCGACCCGCACCAGCACCAGGCCATCTCGATGGTGCCCGCCGAGCAGGAAGCCAACACCGTCGTGAGCGTGCTGCAGAAGGGCTACACCATCGCCGAGCGCGTGCTGCGGCCGGCGCTGGTGACCGTCGCGGCGCCCAAGTAATTCGACATTGCTCCACAGGAAATCCCCGGCGCATCCCTTGAATCCGGCCGGGTTATCCACAAGTTCAGCACAACAGATTCTTCAGATTCAGGAGTAACGACACATGGCCAAGATCATCGGCATCGACCTGGGCACGACCAACTCGTGCGTGGCGATCATGGAGGGCAACAACACCCGCGTGATCGAGAACTCGGAAGGCGCGCGCACCACGCCGTCCATCATTGCGTATCAGGAAGACGGCGAAGTGCTGGTCGGCGCCTCGGCCAAGCGCCAGGCGGTCACCAACCCGCGCAACACCCTCTATGCGGTCAAGCGCCTGATCGGCCGCAAGTTCGAGGAGAAGGAAGTGCAGAAGGACATCGACCTGATGCCCTATGCCATCTCCAAGGCCGACAACGGCGACGCCTGGGTGGAAGTGCGCGGCAAGAAGATGGCGCCTCCGCAGATCAGCGCCGAGGTGCTGCGCAAGATGAAGAAGACCGCCGAGGACTACCTGGGCGAGCCCGTGACCGAGGCCGTGATCACGGTGCCGGCCTACTTCAACGACAGCCAGCGCCAGGCCACCAAGGACGCCGGCCGCATCGCCGGCCTGGAAGTCAAGCGCATCATCAACGAGCCCACCGCGGCTGCGCTGGCCTTCGGCCTGGACAAGCAGGACAAGGGCGACCGCAAGATCGCCGTGTATGACCTGGGCGGCGGCACCTTCGACGTGTCGATCATCGAGATCGCCGACGTCGACGGCGAGAAGCAGTTCGAAGTGCTGTCCACCAACGGCGACACCTTCCTGGGCGGCGAGGACTTCGACCAGCGCATCATCGACTACATCATCACCGAGTTCAAAAAGGAACAGGGTGTCGATCTGTCGAAGGACGTGCTGGCCCTGCAGCGCCTGAAGGAAGCGGCCGAGAAGGCCAAGATCGAGCTGTCGAACTCGTCGCAGACCGACGTCAACCTGCCCTACATCACGGCCGACGCCACCGGCCCGAAGCACCTGAACATCAAGCTGACCCGCGCCAAGCTGGAAAGCCTGGTCGAGGACCTGGTGGAACGCACCATCGCCCCCTGCCGCACGGCCATCAAGGACGCCGGCATCAGCGTGAACGACATCAGCGACGTGATCCTGGTGGGCGGCCAGACCCGCATGCCCAAGGTGCAGGAGAAGGTCAAGGAGTTCTTCGGCAAGGAGCCGCGCAAGGACGTGAACCCTGACGAGGCCGTGGCCGTCGGCGCCGCCATCCAGGGCCAGGTGCTCTCCGGCGACCGCAAGGACGTGCTGCTGCTGGACGTGACCCCGCTGTCGCTCGGCATCGAGACGATGGGCGGCGTGATGACCAAGATGATCACGAAGAACACCACGATCCCGACGAAGTTCGCGCAGACCTTCTCGACGGCCGACGACAACCAGCCGGCCGTGACGATCAAGGTGTTCCAGGGCGAGCGCGAGATCGCCTCCGGCAACAAGCTGCTGGGCGAGTTCAACCTGGAAGGCATTCCGCCGGCACCGCGCGGCACGCCGCAGATCGAGGTGAGCTTCGACATCGACGCCAACGGCATCCTGCACGTGGGCGCCAAGGACAAGGGCACGGGCAAGGAAAACAAGATCACCATCAAGGCGAACTCGGGCCTCTCCGAGGACGAGATCCAGAAGATGGTGAAGGACGCCGAGCTGAACGCCGCCGAGGACAAGAAGAAGGTCGAGCTGGTGCAGTCGCGCAACCAGGGCGAGGCCATGGTCCACAGCGTCAAGAAGTCGCTGGGCGAGCATGGCGACAAGCTGGACGCCGGCGAGAAGGACAAGATCGAGGCCGCCATCAAGGAGCTCGAGGAAGTCCTGAAGGCCGACGACAAGGACGCCATCGAGGCCAAGACCACGGCGCTGATGACCGCCAGCCAGAAGCTGGGCGAGAAGATGTACGCCGACGCGCAGGCGGCCGAAGCCGCAGCGGGCGCTGCCGGCGCCAGCAGCGCTGGCGCAGAAAATGCGAGCGCCAAGCCGGCCGACGACAACGTGGTCGACGCCGAGGTCAAGGAAGTCAAGAAGGGCTGATTGCCTTGAGCTGACGCGGGGCTGGTCACCTGTCCAAGGGTGGTCCAGCCTCTTTTCGTTTTCCACCGAACCGCTTCCGCGCGAGTCCCATGGCAAGCAAACGCGACTACTACGAGGTCCTCGGCGTTCCCAAGAACGCGGGCGAGGACGAGATCAAGAAGGCCTATCGCAAGCTGGCGATGAAGTACCACCCTGACCGCAATCAGGGCGATGCCGCCACCGAGGCCGAGGCGAAGTTCAAGGAGGCCAAGGAGGCCTACGAGATGCTGTCGGACGCCGACAAGCGCGCGGCCTACGACCAGTATGGCCACGCCGGCGTCGACCCCAACATGCGCGGCGGCATGGGTGGCGGCCCGGAGGGCTTCGGCGGCTTCGCCGAAGCCTTCGGCGACATCTTCGGCGACGTCTTCGGCGGTGGCGGTGCACGCCGTGGCGGAGGCCGCCAGGTGTTCCGCGGCAGCGACCTCAGCTACGCGATGGAGATCACGCTGGAAGAAGCCGCCGACGGCAAGGACGCGCAGATCCGCATTCCCAGCTGGGACGAATGCAGCACCTGCCACGGCAATGGCGCCAAGCCGGGCACCAAGCCGATCACCTGCACCACCTGCCACGGCTCCGGCGCCGTGCAGATGCGCCAGGGCTTCTTCAGCGTGCAGCAGACCTGCCCGCAGTGCCGCGGCACGGGCAAGATCATTCCAGAGCCCTGCCCCACCTGCCACGGTCAGGGCAAGGTCAAGAACAACAAGACGCTGGAGGTGAAGATCCCCGCCGGCATCGACGACGGCATGCGCATCCGCAGCACCGGCAATGGCGAGCCGGGCACCAACGGCGGGCCGCCGGGCGACCTCTACATCGAGATCCGGCTGAAGAAGCACGAGGTCTTCGAGCGGGACGGCGACGACCTGCATTGCATGGTGTCGGTCAGCATGACCACCGCTGCGCTGGGCGGCGAGATCGAGGTTCCCACGCTCAAGGGCCCGGCCGCCATCGACATTCCCGAAGGCACGCAGAGCGGCAAGCAGTTCCGCCTGCGAGGCAAGGGCATCAAGGGCGTTCGCTCCAGCTATCCGGGCGACCTGTACTGCCACATCCGCGTCGAGACGCCGGTCAAGCTCACCGAGTACCAGCGCAAGCTGCTCAAGGACCTGGACGAGTCGCTCAAGAAGGGCGGCGACAAGCACAGCCCGCAGGAGAAGGGCTGGCTGGACAAGGCCAAGGAATTCTTCAGCTGACTCCGCGGGGAGGGCTTCGTGCCCTCCTCTGCCCCCGCTCAGGCGCTGCGCGACTCCGGTCGCCCAGCGCCTTTTTCGTGTCCCGGCCCGGCGGGCGCCGTGCCCGCAGCCGCCAGGAAGTGTTGTCGGCGGGCCACGCTCCCTTCGCTGGTTTCGCTGAGGTCCTCGGCCTACGCGCCTGTGGGCCGGCACCGACGGACGTAGGTCTTTCCCTTGATTCCTGCGGGTTTGCCTGCATGGTTCCATCCAGCGGCACGTCTTTTGCGTAATAGCCGGTGTGCCAGCCGGGGTGGAACTTCGGCCCGGCGTGCGGCCCCAAGAATTGGGCGGGTTTCGGCCCCTTCATCGAAGCGCACGCCGCGCGAAGTTCTGCCGTATGCTGGAACCGCGTCTTGAGGAGTTTCCGGAGCCTGGCGGCCTGGTCATCCGCTGTGGCTCGATGTTGAATCCTGCCGACCCATTGGAGGTGTGCACCCATGGACGTCATCAGCAACTTCACCGCCCGGTACGAGCGCACGCGCGAAGAGGTCATGTCGCTGCAGGACTATCTCAACGTCTGCAAGCGCGACGCCACGGCCTACGCGACCGCCGCCGAGCGGATGCTGAAGGCCATTGGTGATCCCGAGGTGGTCGACACCCGCAACGACCCCCGCCTGTCGCGCATCTTCGCGAACAAGGTCATCAAGATCTACCCGGCCTTCCGCGAGTTCTACGGCATGGAAGACGCCATCGAACAGGTGGTCTCGTACTTCCGCCACGCGGCCCAGGGCCTCGAAGAAAAAAAGCAGATCCTCTACCTGCTGGGCCCGGTGGGCGGCGGCAAGAGTTCCATCGCCGAGCGCCTCAAGCAGCTGATGGAGCAGGTGCCCTTCTATGCCATCCAGGGCTCGCCGGTGAACGAGTCGCCGCTGGGCCTCTTCGATGCCGCCGAGGACGGCGAGATCCTCGAGAAGGAATACGGCATCCCTCGCCGCTACCTGCAGCGCATCCTGTCGCCGTGGGCCGTCAAGCGGCTGGAGGAATACGGCGGCGACATCCGCCAGTTCAAGGTGGTCAAGCGCTACCCGTCTGTGCTCAAGCAGATCGCGGTCGCCAAGACCGAGCCGGGCGACGAGAACAACCAGGACATCAGCTCGCTGGTGGGCAAGGTCGACATCCGCAAGCTCGAGACCTTTGCGCAGGACGACCCCGACGCCTACAGCTACTCCGGCGGCCTGTGCCTGGCCAACCAGGGCCTGCTGGAGTTCGTGGAAATGTTCAAGGCGCCGATCAAGGTGCTGCATCCGCTGCTGACGGCCACGCAGGAAGGCAACTTCAAGGGCACCGAAGGCTTTGGGGCGATTCCCTTCGACGGCGTGGTGCTGGCCCACAGCAACGAGAGCGAGTGGAAGGCCTTCCGCAACAACAAGAACAACGAGGCCTTCCTCGACCGCATCTACATCGTCAAGGTGCCGTACTGCCTGCGCGTGTCCGAAGAGATCCGCATCTACGACAAGCTGGTGCGCAACTCCTCGCTGGCCGCGGCGCCCTGCGCCCCGGGCACGCTGAAGATGATGGCCCAGTTCTCGGTGCTCACGCGGCTGAAGGAGCCGGAGAACTCCAACGTCTTCAGCAAGATGCAGATCTACGACGGCGAGAACCTGAAGGACACCGATCCCAAGGCCAAGTCGCTGCAGGAGTACCGCGACTATGCGGGCGTGGACGAGGGCATGAGCGGCGTCTCCACCCGCTTCGCCTTCAAGATCATCTCCAAGGTGTTCAACTTCGACAGCACCGAGGTCGCCGCCAACCCGGTGCACCTGATGTATGTGCTGGAGCAGCAGATCGAGCGCGAGCAGTTCCCGCCCGAGACCGAGCAGAAGTACATCGGCTACATCAAGGAGATGCTGGCCCCGCGCTACGCGGAGTTCATCGGCAAGGAGATCCAGACAGCCTACCTGGAGAGCTACTCCGAGTACGGCCAGAACATCTTCGACCGCTACGTGACCTATGCCGACTACTGGATCCAGGACCAGGAGTACCGCGATGTCGACACCGGCGAGGTCTTCGACCGCGCGGCCCTCAATGCCGAGCTGGAGAAGATCGAGAAGCCGGCGGGCATCTCCAATCCGAAGGACTTCCGCAACGAGATCGTCAACTTCGTGCTGCGGGCCCGCGCGAGCAACAGTGGCCGCAACCCGACGTGGACCAGCTACGAAAAGCTGCGCACGGTGATCGAGAAGAAGATGTTCTCGAACACCGAGGAGTTGCTGCCCGTGATCAGCTTCAACGCCAAGAGCAGCGCCGACGAGCAGAAGAAGCACGAGGACTTCGTCACGCGCATGGTGGAGAAGGGCTACACGCCCAAGCAGGTGCGCCTGCTGTGCGAGTGGTACCTGCGCGTGCGCAAGTCGTCCTGATCGATCCTCTCCGCCACCATGGAGGTGCTGCACCTTGGCGATGTTCCAGCAGATCATTGACCGGCGCCTGTCGGGCAAGAACAAGTCGGTCGGCAACCGCGAGCGCTTTTTGCGCCGCTACCGCACGCAGATCCGCGATGCGGTGCGCAAGGCGGTCAGCGGCCGGGGCATCCGCAACCTGGAGGCGGGCGAGGACATCACGCTGCCGCGGCGCGACGTGTCCGAGCCCACCTTCGGCCATGCGCAGGGTGGCAACCGCGAATACGTGCACCCGGGCAACCAGGAGTACGTGCGCGGCGACCGCATCGAGCGGCCCAAGGGCCAGGGCGGTGGCGGCTCGGGCAGCGGGCAGGCCAGCGACAGCGGCGAAGGCGAGGACGACTTCGTCTTTCGCCTGACGCGCGAGGAGTTCATGCAGGTCTTCTTCGAGGACCTCGCCCTGCCCCACCTGATCCGCACCCAGCTGGCCGAGGTGCCGGAGTGGAAGAGTCACCGGGCCGGCTTCACCAGCGACGGCACGCCCAACAACCTGCATGTGGTGCGTTCCATGCGCGGCGCGCTGGCGCGGCGCATCGCGCTGGGTGGGCAGGACCGCAAGGACATCCGGGCGCTCGAAGCCCGCATCGCCGACCTGGCGCGCGAGCCCGAGCCCGACGCGGAGTTGATGAAGGCGCTGCAGGAGGAGCTGGATGGCATCCGCCGCCGTGCCCGCCACGTGCCCTACATCGACCCCATCGACCTGCGCTACCGCAGCCGTGTGCGTACGCCGGTGCCGAGTGCCAAGGCCGTGATGTTCTGCCTCATGGACATCTCCGGCTCCATGGACGAGTCGCGCAAGGACATGTCCAAGCGCTTCTTCATGCTGCTGTACCTCTTCCTCACCAAGCACTACGAGAAGATCGAGCTGGTCTTCATCCGCCATCACACGCAGGCGCAGGAGGTGAGCGAGGACGACTTCTTCCATGCCACCGAGACCGGCGGCACGGTGGTCTCCAGCGCACTGGTGCTGATGCGCGACATCATCCGCGCCCGCTACCCGAGCAGCGAGTGGAACATCTACGGCGCGCAAGCCAGCGACGGCGACAACTGGCATCAGGACAGCGGCCGCTGCCGCGAGCTGCTGGCCGACTCGATCCTGCCGCTGGTGCGCTACTACGCCTATGTGCAGGTGGCCGAGGCCGAGCAGAACCTGTGGCAGGAATACACACATCTCGAAGACCGCTTCGGCCACTTCGCCATGCGCAAGGTGTCGAGCGCGCAGGACATCTACCCGGTGTTCCGGGAGCTGTTCAAGAAGGAAGGCGCGGCAGCCGCCGCCTAAGTGGGAATGAACCCGCCAGGAGCCAAGGACACGATGACACCGTCCCGCCTGCCCCCCGTCTTCGAGCGCGCGCCGGAGCGCCTGCCCAGCCCCTCCGACTGGACCTTCGAGCTCATCGAGACCTACCACGACGAGATCGCCAGAACGGCACGCGCCTTCGGCCTGGACACCTACCCGAACCAGCTGGAGATCATCTCGGCCGAGCAGATGATGGACGCCTACTCCAGCGTGGGCATGCCGGTGCTCTACCGCCACTGGTCCTACGGCAAGCAGTTCATCGCCACCGAGAAGAACTACCGCCGCGGCCACATGGGCCTGGCCTACGAGATCGTCATCAACTCCGACCCGTGCATCTCCTACCTGATGGAGGAGAACACGATGGCCATGCAGTCGCTGGTGATCGCCCACGCGGCCTACGGCCACAACAGCTTCTTCAAGGGCAACTACCTCTTCCGCATGTGGACGGATGCCTCGTCCATCATCGACTACCTGGTCTACGCCAAGAACTACATCGCCGAATGCGAGGAGCGCCATGGCGTGGAGGCGGTGGAAGACCTGCTCGATTCCTGCCACGCGCTGATGAACTACGGCGTGGACCGCTACCGCCGGCCGCAGAAGCGGTCGCTGGCGCAGGAGAAGGAACGGCGCGCCGAACGCGAGGCCTACATCCAGCGCCAACTCAATGACCTGTGGCGCACGGTGCCACGTTCCGGTGCCGCGGCGCAGGACCCACAGGCGGCGCGCCGCTTTCCCGAGGAGCCACAGGAGAACCTGCTGTACTTCATCGAGAAGAACGCTGCCCTGCTGGAGCCCTGGCAGCGCGAGGTGGTGCGCATCGTGCGCAAGGTGGCGCAGTACTTCTATCCGCAGCGCCAGACGCAGGTCATGAACGAGGGCTGGGCCACCTTCTGGCACTACACCCTGCTCAACACCATGTACGACCGTGGCCTGCTGGCCGACGGCTTCATGATCGAGTGGCTGAGCTCGCACACCGCCGTGGTCTACCAGCCGCCGGTGGGTCACCGCGCCTACAGCGGCATCAACCCCTACGCGCTGGGCTTCGCGATGTACAGCGACCTGAAGCGCATCTGCGAGAAGCCCACCGAGGAAGACCGGCAGTGGTTCCCGGACATCGCCGGCTCCAACTGGCTGACCACGCTGGACTACGCCATGCGCAACTTCAAGGACGAGAGCTTCGTCGGCCAGTTCCTGAGCCCCAAGGTGATGCGCGACTTCCGCTTCTTCGCCATCCGCGACCACGAGGCCGACCCGGAACTGGAAGTGGCCGCGATCCACGACGAGGCCGGCTACCGTGCGCTGCGCGAATCGCTGGCACGGCAGTACGACCTGGGCAGCCGTGAGCCCGACATCCAGGTCTGGAATGTGGACCTCCGCGGCGACCGCTCGCTGACGCTGCGCCATACCCAGCGCAACAACCGGCCGCTGCATGAGGAGACACCCGAGGTGCTCAAGCATGTCGCGCGGCTATGGGGATTCGACGTTCACCTGGAGAGCGTGGACGACAAGGGACGCGTGGGATACCGCAAGACGGTCAGCCCGAAGCGCAGTTAGCGGGACTGGCCTTGGGGCGCTGGTGGCTGCGCTATGGCCGCACCACGTATCGCGCCCCTTATGCCCAGGCGCTCGGCCGCTCAGGCGTACGACGCGAAATGCGCGTCCACCTTGTCCAGCCACGCGCGCTTGGCCGCCGCGTCCGCGAAGCTGCCGTCGAAGCCGTTGCGCGCCAGCTGCCAGGCGTGCTTTGCGCTCAGGCCGGTGGCGGCGAAGGTCTGCAGGAAGTTCTCGTTCATGTAGCCGCCGAAGTAGGCCGGATCGTCCGAGTTCACCGTCGCGACCAAGCCGGCGTCCAGCAGTTGTCCCAGGTTGTGCTGCGACAGCTGCGGGAACACGCACAGCTTGAGGTTGGACAACGGGCACACCGTCAGCGGAATGCGGTCGGCGGCCAGGCGCTTCATCAGCGCCGGGTCCTTGGTGCTCTGGACGCCGTGGTCGATCCGCTCGACCTTGAGCACGTCGAGCGCGCTCCACACATAGGCCGGCGGGCCTTCCTCGCCCGCATGGGCGACCAGGTGAAAGCCCAGTTCACGGCAGCGCGCGAAGACGCGGGCGAATTTCTCGGGCGGATGGCCGACCTCGCTCGAATCCAGGCCCACGCCGATAAACTGGTCTCGGAAGGGCAGCGCCTGCTCCAGCGTCTCGAACGCCGATTCTTCGCTCAGGTGGCGAAGGAAGCACAGGATCAGCGCAGCATCCACGCCCAGCGCAGCCTTGGCCTCCACGCACGCCCGGTGCAGGCCGCCGATCACCGTGCCCATCGACACACCGCGCTCGGTGTAGGTTTGCGGGTCGAAGAACATCTCCGTGCGACGGACGTTGTCGGCCGCCGCGCGCTGCAGGTAGGCCCAGGCCATGTCGTAGAAGTCCTGCTCGGTGAGAAGCACGCTGGCGCCCGCGTAGTAGATGTCCAGAAAGCTCTGCAGGTTGGTGAAGGCATAGGCCTTGCGCAGTTCCTCGACGCTGGCATAGGGAATGCCCACGCCGTTGCGCTGCGCCAGCGCGAAGATCAGTTCGGGCTCCAGCGAGCCCTCGATGTGCATGTGCAGTTCCGCCTTGGGCATGGTGCGCAGCAACTCGGGCAGGCGCTCGGCGGGGATGGCGGTGGGGTCGAAGGGCAGGCTCATGGTGGGGTGGGGTCGGCAATCACGACGCCCGAGCATAAGCCGCACCGCCCACCGCGGCGCGATTCATTCGAAGCGCGTGAGCAGCCGGTCGTCGCACGTGGGCTCTACGTCGTAACCGAAATACATGTAAAGGTGCGCCTTCGGACGACCTTGTTCCAGCAGCAGAAGATGCGCACCTTCGTTGCTGGTGCAGACCGTCGGCATCGGCTTGCGAACTTTTCCCTTGAACGAGCCCGTCCATGCGGCGCCGATGAAGGGCACGCCATTGATCCGATCTGAGGCTGGTAATTGGTACGAATAAACGTGCTCCTCGTTCAACTGATCGGTGACGCGGGACGAATCCGGCAGCGCTTTAAGTACCCGCAACTTCATGCAGCATCGGGGCTGTCCGCTGGGGTCAGGAAATTGGCTTTGAATCTCTTCACCCGGAGCCAGTACGCGGGTCGTGAATAGCTCGCGCTTGCCGTCAGGCAACACCTGCACAAAAGCTAGTTCCGCGTACGCAACGGTGGCCGTAAGCCAAAAGATGGCGAGAAGTACAAGTCGCTGCATTAGAGCCTCAATGGCCATTGTCGGACCAGTGGGGGCGGTCAAGGCGATGCTTCATCACGCCATAGCTCTCGCCCACTTCATAGAGATCACTGTCCGTCTTGATCGAAATGTCAGCGCCCGACGCATCCTTAACAGTCTTGTTGCGCAGACCCGAAATCGTCATGTCGATCGCTGCGCGTTCCGTGTGGCGTGTGAGCAGAGCCGGCGGATAGACGATATCGTAGGCTGCCGCCATTTCTCGGGCTGCTGCGAGTGATGCTTCGTTCGCCCCATGATCCCATTCGATGTCCACTCCGGCCATGGAAGGTACCCGATCCGGGGCAACGATGCCTCTTGCTATTGCTGCAGCGTAGTGCATGAGATATGCACGCTCTTTCGGGCGGTAGGTAGCAGAAATGCGCACGGTCCCGCCTGCTGCACGGATGGCACTGATGAATCTGTTCACGTTGCCTCTGAAAGGAGGAGCCAAGTCGTCGCAAGATGTGCTGGTTGGAAATCTTGGAACCCATCGAATTCCGCTCAATTCCTTTCTGCTTGTTGTGACTACGCTGGTGTTTGTTGCTTGAGTTGCCATCGTGCTCTCCCTGATGTGCGAATGCCGAAGCGGGCATGAACATGCCCATCAGCATCATCGCGTGCCGGGGTCAGGAGAAGAGACATGAAAAAGGCCACCCGAAGGTGGCCCGTGATGTTTTCGGCAGCGCTGCTTACTTCTTTTCGCCGCCGGGCACCTTGCCTTCCACGCCCTTGACGTAGAAGTTCACGCCCGACAGGAACTTGTCGTCGGCCGCAGCGCCGGCAGCGATGAGTTCCTTGCCGTCCTGGCCGACGATCGGGCCCTTCCAGATCTGGAAAGTGCCGTCCTTCAGGCCCTTCTTGACCTCGTCGACCTTGGCCTTGATGTCGGCCGGCACGTCGTCGGCCACGGAGACCAGATCGATCGCACCTTCCTTGACGCCCCACCAGGTTTGGCCGGTGGTCCAGGTGCCGTCCAGCACGTCCTTGGTGGCCTTGATGTAGTACGGGCCCCAGTTGATCACGGCCGAGGCCAGGTGGGCCTTGGGACCGTAGGCGGTCATGTCGCTGTCCCAGCCGAAGGCGCGCTTGCCCTTCTCCTGCGCCGTCTTGAGCACGGCCGGCGAGTCGGTGTTCTGGAACAGCACGTCGGCGCCGCCGTTGATCAGGGCCGTGGCGGCCTCGGTTTCCTTCGGCGGGCTGAACCACTCATTGACCCACACGACGTTGGTGGTGATCTTGGGGTTCACCGACTGGGCGCCCAGCGTGAAGCTGTTGATATTGCGCAGCACCTCGGGGATCGGCACGGAGCCCACCACGCCCAGCTTGTTCGACTTGGTCATGGCACCGGCGATGATGCCGGCCATGTACGCGCCTTCGTAGGTGCGGCTGTCGTAGGTGCGCATGTTCTCGGCCGTCTTGTAGCCGGTGGCATGCTCGAACTTCACGTCCTTGGCGTCGCCGGCGACCTTGAGCATGGGCTCCATGTAGCCGAAGGTGGTGCCGAAGATCAGCTTCTTGCCCTGGCCCACGAAGTCGCGGAACACGCGCTCGGCGTCGGCCGACTCGGGCACGCTCTCGACGAAGGTGGTCTTGATCTTGTCGCCGAATTCCTTCTCCAGCGCCTTGCGGCCGTTGTCGTGGGCGAAGGTCCAGCCGCCGTCGCCCACCGGGCCGACATAGGCGAAGGCGATCTCCAGCGGTGCCGTCGAAGCCGGGGCCGGCGCGGCGGCGGTGGGCGCGGGCGCCGCGGGTGCTGCCGCAGCAGGCGCCTCTTCCTTCTTGCCGCAGCCCACCAGGGCAGCCGCAGTCGCGGCGGAGATGGCGGCGAGCTTGAGCAGCGAACGCTTGTTCAGATCGGTCATTGTCTAAAGGTCCTTGGCAGCAAGACGTTGAGGGAGGTGAAAAATGCAGCGCGCATTATGAGCCGGGGTAGAACGGTTTCCCGATCGAGGCCGGCATGTTGACGCGGATGAAGGCGGGGTTGCGCGAGATCAGCGCCAGCACCACGATGGTGGCCACGTAAGGCATCATGGCCAGGAACTGGCTGGGCACGTCGACACCCACGCTCTGCAGGTGGAAACCCAGCTGCGTCACGCCGCCGAAGAGGTAGGCCCCCAGCAGCACCCGCAGGGGCCGCCAGGTGGCGAAGGTGGTGAGCGCCAGCGCGATCCAGCCGCGGCCGGCCACCATGTTCTCCACCCACAGGCCCGTGTAGACCACCGACAGGTAGGCACCCGCCAGGCCGCACAGCGCGCCACCCGCCATGACCGCCATCAGCCGGATGCGCCGCACCGGATAGCCCAGCGCATGCGCCGACTCGGGCGACTCGCCCACCGAGCGCAGCACCAGCCCGGCCCGCGTGCGGTACAGGAACCAGATCAGCGCGAAGGTGAGCGCCACCGCGAAGTACACCAGCGGATGGTGGCGGAACAGCGCCGGCCCGATGAAGGGAATGTCGCCCAGCACGGGAATGGCGAAGGCCATCCCGCCCGGCGCCTTGGCCTGCACGTAGTTGATGCCGACGAAGGCCGAGAAGCCCACGCCGAAGAGCGACAGCGCCAGGCCCGTCGCGTACTGGTTGGTGTTGAGCCAGATGACCAGCACGCCGAACAGGCCCGCCAGCAGCGCGCCCACCGCCATGCCGGCCGCGAAGCCGATCCAGGCGTTGTGCGTGTGCACATAGGCCGCGAAGCCGCCGATGGCCGAGCACAGCATCATGCCTTCGGCGCCCAGGTTGACGATGCCGGCCTTCTCGTTGATGAGCAAGCCGAGCGCGGCGATGGCCAGCACCGTGCCGGCGCTGAGCATGGCGCCCAGGAGGAGTGCGTAGCTTTCCATTCAGGCCTCCTGCCGGACCGCCCCAAAGGAGGCCTGCGCCCCCGCGGGGGGCAACGAATACACGAAGTGATGAGTGTGGGGGGCCATCTTCAGGCTTCTTTGATTTGAGGGGCGACGACGTCGGGCGTCGATGCCTGCAGCGACGACATACCCGCAGTGGGCGACACCGGCCGCGCCGCCGCCTTCATGCGCACGCGGTACGCCACCAGCGTGTCGCAGGCCAGCAGCGTGAACAGCAGCAGGCCCTGGAACACCGCCGTGAGCGACTTGGGCAGGCCCAGGCGCGACTGCGCGAGTTCGCCGCCGATGTAGAACATGCTCATCAGGATGGCCGAGAAGACCATGCCCACCGGATGCAGCCGCCCGACGAAGGCCACGATGATGGCCGCGAAGCCGTAGCCTGCCGGCACATAGGGCGTGAGCTGGCCGATGGGGCCGGCCACTTCCAGCGCGCCGGCCAGACCGGCGGCGCCCCCCGAGGTCAGCAGCGCGATCCACACCGCGCGCCGGGCCGAGAAGCCTGCATAACGCGCCGCCGCCGGCGCCAGTCCGCCCACCTGCTGCGCGAAGCCCAGCCGCGTGCGGAACAGGAAGACCCACAGCGCCGCCACGCCCACCAGCGCGATCACGATGCCGATGGTCACGCGCGAGCCCTTCATCAGCCGCGGGATCTGCGTCACCGCCTCGAAGGTCTTGGTCTGCGGGAAGTTGTAGCCCATGGGGTCTTTCCACGGGCCGCCCACCAGCCACAGCAGCAGCAGCGTGGCCACGTAGACCAGCATCAGGCTGGTGAGGATCTCGTTGGCATTGCACACGTCGCGCAGCCAGGCCACGATGGCCGCCCACAGCATGCCGCCCAGCACCCCCGCCACCAGGATGGCCGGCACGATCCACGGGCCGGTGTTCTTGTCGGCCAGCAGCGCCATGCCGCCCGCCGCGATGGCGCCCAGCACGAACTGGCCCTCGGCGCCGATGTTCCACACATTGGAGCGGAAGCACACCGCCAGCCCCAGCGCGATGACCAGCAATGGCGTGGCCTTCACCAGCAGCTCGCCAATGGCATAGCTGCTCTTGATCGGCTCCCAGAAGAAGACCTGCAGACCGCGCACCGGGTCCTTGCCCAGCGCGGCGAACAGGATCACGCCGATCACCACCGTGATCAGCAGCGCCAGGATGGGCGAGCCGTAGCTCCAGAAACGCGACAGCTGCGGCCGCAACTCAAGCTTGAGCATGGATGCCCTCCTCCTTCGCGCGCGAAGCCGCGCCCTCCCACAGTCCGCTCATCCATTCGCCGATCTGCGGCACGGTGGCCGCGGCACGGTCGATGGAAGGCGACAGCCGCCCCTTGGCGATCACATGCAGCCGGTCGCTGATCTCGAACAGCTCGTCCAGCTCCTCGCTGACCACCAGCACGGCGCAGCCCGCGTCGCGCAGCGCCAGGATCTCGGCGCGGATCAGGGCGGCAGCGCCCACGTCCACGCCCCAGGTCGGCTGCGACACGATGAAGAGCTTGGGGCTGGCGTCGATCTCGCGGCCGACGATGAACTTCTGCAGGTTGCCGCCCGACAGCGACTTGGCCGCCGACTGCGGCCCGCCGGCCTTGACCTTGAAGCGCTCGATGATGGCGCGGGCCTGCTGCTCCAGCTGGCCGATGCGCAGCCAGCCGCCGCTGCCCACCGCGTCGTCGCGCGTGAGCAGCAGGTTGTGCGAAAGGCCCAGCGTGGGCACGGCGCCGCGGCCCAGCCGCTCCTCGGGCACGAAATGCAGGCCCAGCCTGCGGCGCGCCCGCGGGCGCAGCCGGCCGGCGCCCTGGCCGAAGAGGCGGACCATGCCGGGCTCGGCCCGCACGTCCTCGCCCGACAGGGCGTAGAGCAACTCCTTCTGGCCGTTGCCGGACACGCCGGCGATGCCCACCACCTCGCCCGCGCGCACCTGCAGCGAGACGCCGTCCAGGTCCACGCCAAACTGGTCCTCGCGCGGCAGGCTCAGGCGCTCGACCGCCAGCGCCACCTCGCCCACGTTGGACGGCCGGTGCGTCAGCGGCGGCGGCTCGGCGCCGATCATCAGGCGCGACAGTGACTCGTTGGTCTCCTGCTGCGGATTGCACACGCCCGTGACCTTGCCGCCACGCAGCACGGTGCAGGCGGTGCACAGCTCACGGATCTCGTGCAGCTTGTGGCTGATGTAGAGGATGGAGCAGCCCTCGGAGGCCAGCTTCTTGAGCACCACGAAGAGCTTCTGCACGGCCTGCGGCGTCAGCACCGAGGTGGGCTCGTCCAGGATCAGCAGCTTGGGGTCGGTGAGCAGCGCGCGGATGATCTCCACCCGCTGCATCTCGCCCACGGACAGGGTATGGACCGGCCGCAGCGGGTCGATCTCCAGCCCGTACTCGCCCGCCTTGGCCACGATGCGGCGCGTGACCTCGGCCAGCGCCAGGCTCTTGTCCAGGCCCAGCCAGACGTTCTCGGCCACCGTGAGCGTGTCGAACAGGCTGAAGTGCTGGAACACCATGCTGATGCCCAGCTGACGCGCCTCCTGCGGATTGCGGATCGCCACCGGCTGGCCGTTGAAGTTCACCGTGCCCTCGTCCGGCTTGACCGAGCCGTAGATGATCTTCATCAACGTGGACTTGCCGGCGCCGTTCTCGCCCAGCACCGCATGGGTTTCGCCGGGCTGGACGGTGAGCGACACGTCGCTGTTGGCGACCACCGAGGGATAGCGCTTGGTGATGTGCGCGAGCTGGAGTCTGGGGGGGGACATGGGGGTGGCCTTCGGGGGTCGCTCTTTTAAGAAAAACGGTGAATGCTAGTCGCCTGGGGCCGGCCCGGATAGGTCAGTGACCCGGCAGGTAGATGTACTTGAACAGGAAGATCCCGCCGATCACCCACACCATCCAGTGCGCCTCCCGCGCCCGGCCGGTGATCAGCTTCAGCACCGCATAGCTGATGAAGCCGAAGGCCAGGCCATTGGCGATGGAATAGGTGAAGGGCATCGCCAGCGCGGTGATGGCCGCGGGGATGACCTCGGTGGTCTCGTTCCAGTCCAGTTCGGTCAAGTCCCTGAGCATCAAACATGCCACGAAGAGCAGGGCCGGCGCCGTCGCATAGGCCGGCACCACGCCGGCCAGCGGCGCGATGAACAGGCAGGCCAGGAAGAGCACCGCCACCGTCAGCGCCGTCAGGCCCGTGCGGCCGCCGGCCTGCACGCCCGCAGCGCTCTCCACATAGGCCGTGGTGCTGGAGGTACCCAGCAGCGAGCCCGCGAAGATGGCGCCCGAATCGGCCAGCAGCGCCTTGTTGAGCCGGTCCATCTTGCCCGGCACCAGCAGGCCGGCGCGCTTGGCCACGCCCATCAGCGTGCCGGTGGCGTCGAACAGCTCGACCAGGAAGAACACCAGGATCACGTTGAGGATGCCGCCGGCCAGCGCGCCCTTGATGTCCAGCTGCAGCAGCGTGGGTGCGATGGAGGGCGGTGCCGACACCACGCCCTTGAACTGGTTGCCCGCGAAGAAGAAGCTGGCCAGCGTCACGGCCACGATGCCGATCAGGATGGCGCCCGGCACCTTGAGCCGGTCCAGCATCACGATCAGGAAGAAGCCCAGCACCGCGAGCACGGCCGCGGGCTGGTGCAGGTCGCCCAGCGTGACGTAGGTGGCCGGCGAGGCGGCGACGATGCCCGCGCTCTTGAGCGCGATCAGCGCCAGGAAGAGACCGATGCCCACCGTGATGGCATAGCGCAGCGACAGCGGAATGCCCCGGATGATCAGCTCGCGGATGCGGAACAGCGTGACCAGCAGGAACAGGCAACCCGAGACGAACACCGCCCCCAGCGCCGCCTGCCAGGTGAAGCCCATGTGCTGCACCACGCCGTAGGCGAAGTAGGCGTTCAGGCCCATGCCCGGCGCCAGAGCGATCGGGTAGTTGGCATACAGGCCCATGATGGCCGAGCCCAGCGCGGCGATCACGCAGGTGGCGACGAAGACGGCCTCCTTCGGCATACCCGCGTCGCCCAGGATCGAGGGGTTGACGAAGATGATGTAGGCCATCGTGAGGAAGGTGGTCAGGCCTGCCAGCAGTTCGGTGCGCACGGTCGTGCCGTGCTCCTGCAGCTTGAACAGCCGCTCGATCGCATTCATGGGTTTTGTCTCCGGTGTTGTTGTGAATGAGGAAAGCGAAAGGAATCAGGGGCCGCCGGGCTGACGTAGCGAGGCGGCCGCGTTCTTGACCTGCTCGCGCAGCCATTGCGCCGCACTCGACGAATGCGTGCGCTCATGCCAGAGCTGGTAATAGAGCAGGCGCGGCAAGGTGGCCGGGCAGTCGAGGATGCGCACCGGCAGCTGCTGCGCGAAGCGCTCGCAGAACTGGCGACCCGTGGTCAGCACAAGCAGGCTGCTGGCCACCATCTGCGGGATCAGGCTGAAGTGCGCGCAACGCGCCGTGATGTTGCGCTGGCGCCCGATGGCGTCGAGCAGCTGGTCGATGATGCCGCGCGCGCCCGGGTGCGTGGGCGTGGGCGCGATGTGCTCGGCCTCCAGCCAGGTTTCGATGTCCCAGCCGCGGCGGACGGCCGGATGCTCCTGGCTCACCATCGACACCACCTCGTCGCCGAAGAGGCGCGACATGTGCAGGTCTTCCGGCGGCTTGAGCCAGTTGCCGATCACCAGGTCGAGCGTGCCTTCGGCCAGGTGGGCGTGGTAGTCGGAGTCGGACGAGAGCGGATGGATCTCGATGCGCGTGAGCGGTGCCAGCCGCTTGATCTGCGTCACCACGAGCGGCAGGAACAGCGGGTCGAGGTAGTCGTTGGCGGCGATGCGGAAGGTGGTGGCCGCCGTCTGCGGGTCGAAGCCGCGCACGTCTGAGAACAGCATCTCGGCGGCGCGCAGGATGCTGGCCGCGGGCTCGATCATGCGCAGGCCAGCCTCGGTGGGCACCATGCCGGAACCCGAGCGCACCAGCAGCGGATCGCCCGACAGCTCGCGCAGCCGCTTGAGCGCCGCCGAGACTGCCGGCTGGTACATGCCCAGCCGCAGGGCAGCGCGCGAGACGCTGCGGTCGGTGAGCACGGTGTAGAGCACCCGGATGAGGTGCAGATCGATCTTGTCGAAGAGGGCCTGGTCTCGCATGGGGCCTCACTCTGCCAGAGACAGGCGGCGCCCGGCCCCGTGGCGGGGCCATGGCGACGACGACCCCGGCCGAACGATCAGGCGGCGGCGGGAGCGGCCTGGACCGCGTTCAGTGCACGCAGGATCGCCTCGCTGGTGGCCGGGGCTCGCAGCGGTGGATCGACCCGGTGGCCGCCGGCCGCCGACACGGCATCGCGGATGGCGAAGAACACCGAGAAGGGCAGCAACAGCGGCGGCTCGCCCACGGCCTTGCTGCGGTGGATGGAGTCCTCGGCGTTAGGGCCGTCGAAGAGCCGCACATTGAACACGGGCGGGCAGTCGTTGGCCGTAGGGATCTTGTAGGTGCTCGGCGCGTGCGTCAGCAGCTTGCCGTTGCCCGGCTGCCAGACCAGCTCCTCGGTGGTGAGCCAGCCCATGCCCTGGATGAAGGCGCCCTCCACCTGACCGATGTCCACCGCCGGGTTGAGCGAGCGGCCGGCGTCGTGCAGCACGTCGGCGCGCAGCAGCTTCCACTCCCCGGTGAGGGTGTCGATGACCACCTCGCTCACGGCCGCGCCATAGGCGAAGTAGTAGAAGGGATGGCCCTGCATGGTCTGCGAGTTCCAGTGCAAGCCGGGCGTGCTGTAGAAGCCGTCGGACCACAGCTGCACCCGGTCGGTATAGGCCTCGGCCACCAGCGTGGCGAAGGTGAGTTCGCGCCCGGCCACCTGCACCTTGCCGTTGGCGAAGCGCACCGCATCTGGCGTGCCGCCATGGCGACGCGCGGCGAAGTGGGCGAGCCGCTCGCGGATCTGGCGGGCCGCGTCCTGCGCGGCCTTGCCGTTGAGGTCGGCGCCGGTCGATGCGGCCGTGGCCGAGGTGTTGGCCACCTTGGTCGTGTCGGTGGCCGTGGCGCGCACGCGCTCGAATTCCACCCCCAGTTCGTGCGCCACCACCTGCGCCACCTTGGTGTTCAGGCCCTGGCCCATCTCGGTGCCGCCGTGGTTCACGAGGATGGAGCCATCGGTGTAGACGTGGACCAGCGCCCCGGCCTGGTTGAAGTGCGGCACGTTGAAGCTGATGCCGAACTTGATCGGCGTGAGCGCCATGCCGCGCTTGAGCACGGGGCTCTTCGCATTGAAGTCGTCGATGGCCTCGCGCCGCTCGCGGTAGCTGCTCGAATCCTCGAGTTGGCCGACAAGCTCGTGGATCACGTTGTCGCGCACCGTCTGGCCGTAGGGCGTGACGTTGCGCTCGGTCTTGCCATAGAAGTTGGCACGGCGCACGTCCAGCGCATCGCGGCCGAGCTGGCGGGCGATGGAGTCGAGCACGTACTCCACCGCGATCGCGCCCTGCGGTCCGCCGAAACCGCGGAAGGCGGTGTTGCTCTGGGTGTTGGTGCGACCCGAGAAGCCGTGCATGCTCACCTCGGGCAGCCAGTAGGCGTTGTCGAAGTGGCACAGGGCGCGGGTCATCACCGGGCCCGAGAGATCGGCCGAATGGCCGGCGCGCGAGACCATGCTGATCTCGGCGCCGAGGATGCGGCCTTCGTCGTCGAAGCCCACCTCGTACTCGTACCAGAAGCAGTGCCGACGGCCGGTGATCAGGAAGTCGTCGTCGCGGTCCGGGCGCAGCTTGACCGGCCGCCGCAGCTTGTTGGCCGCCACGGCGGCGATGCAGGCGAACAGGCCCGACTGCGACTCCTTGCCGCCGAAGCCGCCGCCCATGCGTCGGCATTCGATGTGCACCTCGTTGGAATGCAGGTGCAGCGCATGCGCCACCAAGTGCTGCATCTCGGTGGGATGCTGGGTCGAGCAGTAGACCTGCATCGTCCCGCCTTCCTTGGGGATGGCGTAGCTGATCTGGCCTTCGAGGTAGAACTGTTCCTGGCCGCCGACGTCGAGTTCGCCCTTCAGGCGATGCGGCGCGGCCTCGATGGCGGCACGCACGGCCAGCCCCTTGTCGCTGCGGGCCAGGTGCATGGGCGGCACCACGTACTCGCCGCGGGCATGGGCCTGCTGCGGCGTGAGCACCGGCTCGGCCGGCACCACGCGGGCGGCTTCCTTGGCGCGGGCGGCAGCGCGGCGGGCCTCGGTGCGGGTGCGGGCGATGACGGCGAACAGCGGCTGGCCCAGGAAGCGGATGTCACCGTCGCACAGAAAAGGATCGTCATGCACGATCGAGCCGCAGTCGTTGGCGCCCGGAATATCGTCGGCCACGATCACGTCCACCACGCCGGGCATGGCGCGGATGGCGTCCAGGTCCAGTCCTTCCAGCCGGCCGGCCGCCACGGGCGACAGGCCCAGCGCGCAGTGCAGCGTGCCGGCCAGCTCGGGCAGGTCGTCGGTGTAGGTGGCCTCGCCGGCCACATGAAGGTGGGCGGATTCGTGCGGACGGCTGATGCCCACGCGGGCGCCCTGGGCCAGGGCCTGGGCTTCGGCCCGGGTGTCGATGCGGGCGGCCGTGTTGGCGGCGTAGTCGGCGAAGGCCTCGGCGGACTGCAGCAGGGCGGGGTCGATCGGCTTGTTCATCGTTCAGGCTCCGAAGGCAGGGGCGTGGGGCATCACCGTCCAGACGCTGGTCTCCTGCGCCTCCAGCGGCTCGTCGGCGCGCGTCTCCAGCCAGAAGCGCTGCAGCAGGTTCTGCGCCACCTGCAGCCGGTAGTCGGCCGAAGCGCGCAGATCGGTCATCGGCTTGAAGTCCTGGGCCAGCGCGGCCTTGGCGGCTTCGACGGTCTCCTGGGTCCAGGGCTTGCCGACGAGGGCGGCCTCGGCCTGGGTGGCACGGCGCACGATGGCGGCCATGCCGCCGTAAGCCAGGCGGATGCTGCGCACCACCTCGCCGTCCAGCTCCAGCGCGAAGCCGGCGCACAGGGCCGAGATGTCGCAGTCGAAGCGCTTGCTGATCTTGTAGCCGCGCAACTGGCGCTCGAACGCCGACAGCGGCAGCGCGATGCCCTGCACGAACTCGCCGCTCTGCAGCTGGTTCTTCATGTAGTCGACATAGAAGTCGGTCAGGGGCATGCGGCGCACGCAGTGGCCCTTGCGCAGTTCCACCTCGGCATCGAGCGCCATGAGGATGGGCGGCGAGTCACCGATGGGCGAGCCGTTGGCCACGTTGCCGCCCAGCGTGCCCGCATGGCGGATGGGCGGCGAGGCGAAGCGTAGCCACACGTCCTGCAGCGAGGGGGCGCGCTGCACGATGGCGGACCAGGCGTCTTCGAGCGAGACAGCGGCGCCGATC
The DNA here is from genome assembly GCF_021401245.1 of Pseudacidovorax sp. NFM-22. Taxonomy (GTDB): domain Bacteria; phylum Pseudomonadota; class Gammaproteobacteria; order Burkholderiales; family Burkholderiaceae_C; genus Xenophilus. The sequence goes on along the minus strand of NZ_JACBFY010000004.1, from coordinate 277,722 downwards.
CACAGCTCTTCCTGCTCCACCACGTCGATGCGCTTGAGCTCGGGCACGTTGCCGATGTAGAGGATGTCGCCCAGGTCGCGGAACTGCTTGTTGACCCACAGGCCGATGTCGGTGGAGCCGGCCAGCAGCCGCGCCTGCGGCTTGGCCACGCGCAACTCGGCGAAGGCCTCCAGGCTGACGGGTGCGTGGAAGTGGTCGGTGCGGTGGCCGAGCGGCGCGGCGTAGTCGAAGGTGGCGTCGGAGCGCAGGGCCTGCAGTGCCTGCACCACCGGGGCGGTGTCCAGCCTGACCGGCGGCAGGTCGAACATCTTCTGGCCGGCGTCGAGGATGGGCCGGTAGCCGGTGCAGCGGCACAGGTTGCCCGACAGCTCGTCGGCCAGCTGCTGGCGCGTCGGCCGGCTGCCGCGCTCGCCATGCTGCTCGTAGCTGGCCCACATCGACATCACGAAGCCCGGTGTGCAGAAGCCGCATTGCGAGCCGTGGCAGTCCACCATCGCCTGCTGCACCGGATGCAGCTGCTTCACAGGGTGCTTGGCGTGGCGCTCGCCGTCGTGGACGCAGGCCGTCTGCGCCTTGAGGTCCTCGACGGTGAACAGGGCCTTGCCGTGCAGCGTGGGCAGGAACTGGATGCAGGCATTGACCGTCTGCAGCTTCAGCCCGCCGACGGCGCCGGATTCACCTTCGGCCGCCAGTTCGCCGATCACCACGGTGCAGGCGCCGCAGTCGCCTTCGTTGCAGCCTTCCTTGGTGCCGGTGCAGCGCGCGTCCTCGCGCAGCCAGTCGAGCACGGAGCGCGTGGGATGCACGCCGTCGACCGCCACCACGCGGCCGCGGTGGAAGAACTGGATGGGTTGGGTGGAGGTGCTCATGGATCTCGTGGGGGCAGCGAAGCCGCAGGCGGCGCGGCGATGGGCGAAGTTAGTCGGAGTCGAGCTTACGCGGATACGCCCTGGGCCATAGAGGCCATCTGCCAATCGTTATGCGCCGCGCGTGGGCACCCTCGCCGTGCACCGGGGCGTCACCTGCGCGACCCATGCTGGTGCCGCAGGCCCTGCGGCGGTGCAGCATCCGTTCAGGCCGGCAGGCCGGTGTCCTCGCCGAACAGGCGCACGATCTCGCCGCGCAGCCAGCGGTTGGGCGCATCGTCCTCGAAGCGGCGGCTCCAGTGCAGGGCTACGCCGAAATCGCGCAGGGGAAAGTCGGGTTCGACGATGGCGAAGCCGGCGCCTTCGCCGAAGCTGCGCGCGATGTTGCGCGGCATGACCACCGCCAGGTCGGTCTCGCGCACGATGGCGGGCAGCACCATGAAATGCTCTGTCACCAGCCGCACGCGGTCCTCCAGTTCCATCAGCTGCAGGATGCGCAGGGTGTCGGCATGCGAACGCACCGCCACGAAGTCCAGCCCCTGCAGTGCCGCCAGCAACGCCTTGCCGCGCAAGGCGCGTTGGGCGAAGGGATGGCCGGCGCGCACCAGCACGATGTAGCGGTCGTTCAGCAGGTGCTGGTGACGCGTGTCCTTCACCTTGGGCAGGAAGCCGAAGGCCAGGTCGATGCGGCCCTCGTCCAACGCGGCGGCGATGTCCTGCGGGCGCAGCGGCAGCGTCTCCAGCCGCACACCGGGCGCCAGGGCGCGCAGGTGCTGCATCAGGGGCGGCAGGAAGCGGCCCTCGCCGATGTCGCTCATGTGGATGCGGAAGGTCTTGCGCGAGCGGGCCGGGTCGAAGCGCTCGGGCTCGGCCACGGCCTCGTCCAGCGTGGCCAGTGCGGCCCGCACGGCCGGCGCGAGCCGCTCGGCCCGCGGTGTGGGCGCGACACCGCCGGCCACCCGGGTGAACAGCGCGTCGCCCAGCGCCAGCCGCAGCCGGGTCAGGCCGTGGCTGACGGCCGGCTGGGTCAGGCCCAGGGCCTCGGCGGCGCGGCTCACGTTGCGGGTGCGGTGCACGGCATCGAAGACGCGCAGCAGGTTGAGGTCCAGCTTTTCCATATGCACGCCGTTCATAACACTTAGCTGCTCCATTGCATTGAGGGCATGCCCGATGCGCCGGACACTGCGCAGTGCCGGTTGGCGATGCCGTTCGCCCTGAGCTTGTCGAAGGGCCTGTCCTGAGCTTGTCGAAGGGCCTGTCCTGAGCTTGTCGAAGGGTGGGTGCCCAGGCTTCGACAAGCTCAGCCCGAACGGATTTGGGTTGACTCAGCCCGAACGGTCCTGGGTCGACTGGCCCGCATCACGCACGCTGCCGCCGCCCCAGGACGGGCGGCCATGAAGCCCCACGACGGAGAGACAAGAACATGGAAGTTTCCTTCAGCAAGGAAGTGCAGGCGCTGCGCCTGGGCGCGGGCCAGACCTTTCACGGCGAGGGCATCCTGGCCATCACCAAGGGCCTGCTGCAGGCCGGCGTGGCCTACGTGGGCGGCTACCAGGGCGCGCCGGTGTCGCACCTGCTGGACGTGATGGTGCAAGGCCGCGACTACATGCAGGAGCTGGGCGTGCACGTGGAGGCCTGCTCCAACGAAGCCTCGGCCGCCGCCATGCTGGGCGCCTCCATCCACTACCCGCTGCGTGGCGCGGTGACCTGGAAGTCCATCGTCGGCACCAACGTGGCGGCCGATGCGCTGTCCAACCTCAGCTCGCCGGGCGTGACCGGCGGCGTGCTGATCGTGGTGGGCGAGGACTACGGCGAAGGCGCCAGCGTGATCCAGGAACGCACCCATGCCTATGCGCTCAAGTCCAGCCTGTGCCTGCTCGACCCGCGGCCGCACCTGCCGACCATGGTGCGCATGGTGGAGGAAGGCTTCAACCTCTCCGAGGCGTCGAGCATGCCCTGCGTGATGGAGCTGCGCATCCGCGCCTGCCATGTGCGCGGCAGCTTCGACTGCAAGGACAACCGCGCCCCGGCCGTCAGCACCCGCAGCCTGATGGAGGAGCCGGCCCGCTTCGACTACGAGCGCCTGGCCCATCCGCCCGTCACCTTCGGCCACGAGAAGCGCAAGAGTGCCGAGCGCATCCCGGCGGCGCAGCGCTACATCGCCGAACACGGCCTCAACGAACTGATGCCCGGCCAGCGCGAGGACCTGGGCATCGTGGTGCAGGGCGGCCTGTACAACGCCCTCATCCGCGCGCTGCAGCAGCATGGCCTGGCCGATGCCTTCGGCCAGAGCGAGATCCCGATCCTGGTGCTCAACGTCACCTACCCGCTGGTCCCAGACCAGATCGTCGACTTCGCCGCCGGCAAGCGCGCCCTGCTGGTGGTGGAAGAAGGCCAGCCCGAGTACATCGAGCAGGACATCGCCACCCTGCTGCGCCGCCGGGACCTGCAGACGCCGCTGCACGGCAAGGACCTGCTGCAGATGGCGGGCGAATACACCACCGAGGTGCTGACCCGCGGCCTGGCCGCCTTCGCCACGCGCTACCTGCCCGAGGGCGCCGGCCAGACCGGCACCGACTGGCTGGCCGCCAACGACGCGCGCCGCCGCGCCGTGGCCGAGCTGCTGGGCCAACCGCTGCCCGGGCGGCCGCCGGGCTTCTGCATCGGCTGCCCGGAGCGGCCGGTGTTCTCGGCCCTCAAGCTCGCGCAGCAGGAAGTGGGCAAGGTGCACATCGCCGCCGACATCGGCTGCCACGCCTTCGGCACCTTCGAGCCCTTCAGCGGCGGCCATTCGATCCTGGGCTACGGCATGAGCCTGGCCAGCCGCGCGGGCGTCTCGCCCATGATGCAGCGGCGGGTGCTGTCGATCATGGGCGATGGGGGCTTCTGGCACAACGGCCTGCTCACCGGCGTGCAGAGCGCCCTCTTCAACGGCGACGACGCCGTGCTGCTGATCTTCAAGAACGGCTACACCAGCGCCACCGGCACGCAGGACATCATCTCCACGCCCGACGAGGACACCAAGGCCCGCGCCGAGGACAAGCAGCAGAGCCTGGCACACAAGAACCACACCATCGAAGACACGCTGCGCGGCCTGGGCGTGAAGTGGATGCGCACCGTCCACACCTACGAGGTGGCGACCATGCGGGCCACGCTCACCGAGGCCTTCACGACGTCCTTCGAGGGCCTGAAGGTCATCATCGCCGAGGGCGAATGCCAGCTGGAGCGCCAGCGCCGCATCAAGCCCTGGCTCGCGCAGCTGCTGAAGAAGGGCGAGCGCGTGGTGCGCGTGAAGTACGGCGTGGACGAGGACGTGTGCAATGGCGACCACGCCTGCATCCGGCTGTCCGGCTGCCCCACGCTCACGCTCAAGGACAACCCCGACCCGCTCAAGGTGGACCCGGTGGCCACCGTCATCGACGGCTGCGTGGGCTGCGGCCTGTGCGGCGCCAACGCCCATGCGGCCACGCTGTGCCCCAGCTTCTACCGGGCCGAGGTGGTGCAGAACCCGCGCTGGCACGAGCGGCTGCTGCACGGCCTGCAGTCGGCCCTGGTGCGCGCCCTGCGCCCAGACTGACACGCCATGCCATTCAATCGACCGGAACCCTTCGGGCTGAGCTTGGCCTGTCCTGAGCCTGTCGAAGGGTCGCAGCCTCGTGCGGCGCTTCGACAGGCTCAGCGTGAACGGTTCGACTTTTCTTACGGCGCTTGCGCATGACACGACCGATGACCGCAACAATCCCCTCCCCCCGCCCCCTCACCCTGCTGCTGTGCGCCCTCGGCGGCGAAGGCGGCGGCGTGCTCACCGAATGGCTGATCGAGGCCGCCCGCCACGCCGGCTATGCGGCGCAAAGCACCTCGGTGCCCGGCGTGGCCCAGCGCACCGGCGCCACCACCTACTACGTCGAGGTCTTCCCGGTTCCGCTGGCGCAGCTGCAGGGGCGCCAGCCGGTGTTCAGCCTGGTGCCGGCGCCCGGCGCGCTGGACGTGATCGTCTCCTCCGAACTGCTGGAGACCACGCGCCAGATCGCCAATGGCATGGCCGACCCGGCGCGCACCCAGGTCATCACCTCCTCCAGCCGCAGCCTGACCACGGCCGAGCGCATGGCGCTGGGCGATGGCCGGGCCGATGCGGCGCAGCTGCTGGAGGTGGTGCGCCGCTTCAGCCGCGCGCACCAGGTGCTGGACATGGCAGCGATGGCCCGCGAATGCGGCACCGTCATCAGCAGCATCATGTACGGCGCCATCGCCGGCAGCGGCGTGCTGCCCTGGACGCGGGCGGCCTTCGAGGCGGCGATCCACGACCCGGCCTCGGGCAAGGCGCCGGGCGCCACGGCGGCGGCCAGCCTGCGCGGCTTTGCGCGTGCGTACGAAGCCGTGCACGCGCCGCGGCAGCAGGCCGCCTTCGTCGATGCCTTGCTGAAGGCCCCGAAGGTGGAAGCCGCACCGGCCCCGACGCTGCCCGCCGACCTGGCCAGCCGCTTTCCGGCTGCCGTGCACGAGATGCTGGCCCTGGGTCATGAACGCACGCGGGAGTACCAGGACGCCGCCTACGCCCGCCGCTACACCGACCGCCTGGCGCGCGTGCTCGACGCCGAACGCGCCACCGACCCCTCGGGCGCGCAAGGCTGGGCCGTCACCCGCGAGATGGCCCGCTGGCTGGCCCTGTGGATGGCCTTCGACGACATCGTGCGCGTGGCCGCGCTCAAGGCCCGCGCCAGCCGGGCCGACCGGGTGCGCACCGAGGTCAAGGCCGGCGAGGCCGACCTGCTGCGCGTCTACGACCACTTCAAGCCCGGTGTGCCGGAATTCGCCGCCCTGCTGCCGCCCGCCCTCGCCCGCCGGCTGCAGGACTGGGACCGCGCCCGCCAGCGCCGCGGCCAGTCGCCGTGGGCCCTGCCGCTGAAGGTGGGCAGCCATTCGGTCGTCGGCATGGCGTCGCTGCGGCTACTGGCCAGCCTGCGCCGGCTGCGCCCCATCGGCAGCCGCTTCGCCGAGGAACAGCGGCTGATCGAGCACTGGCTCGCCGCCGTCGAGGCCGGCACGCGCGAGGACTGGGCGCTGGGCCATGAACTCGCGCTGTGCGGCCGGCTGATCAAGGGCTACGGCAGCACCAACGAGCGCGGCAAGGCCAACCTGCTGCACATCGTCGACCACCTGGCGCGCAGCCCCGGCCGCACACCGGCCGAGCGGGCGCAGGCCATCGCCAAGGCCCGCGAGGCCGCGCTGGCCGACGAGGCCGGCACGGCCCTCGACGCCACGCTGCGGGCGCACGGCGCGCCGCCGCGGCCGGTGGCCGAGCAGCCCATCCGCTGGATGCGCCGGCCGCCCCGCTCGCAAGGCCAGAGCGCCTGAGACGCCGAGATCCCCAAGAAACCAAAAAGGAGACAAGCGATGACCCCTCAACCCCACACCACGATCCGCAACCCGCGCCGCCGCCTGGCGCTGAACCTGGCCGGCGCCGCCTGCATGGCCGCGGCACTGGCCGCCCCGCTGGCCGCGCAGGCCCAAGCCCAGGCCTGGCCGACCAAGCCCATCCGGGTCGTCGTCAACTTCCCGCCCGGCGGCGCGGCCGATCAGTTGGCGCGGCTTGTGGGCCAGCCGCTGTCGGAGGCGCTGGGCCAGCCGGTGGTGGTGGAGAACCGCGGCGGCGCCAACGGCAACATCGGCGGCGAGGTGGTGGCACGCGCGCCAGCGGACGGCTACACGCTGCTGATGAGCTCCGGCGGCATGGTGTCGGTGAATCCGCACCTGTACGAGAAGATGCCCTTCGATCCGGCCAAGGACCTGGTGCCGGTGGCCGCCGCCGCGCGGGTGCTGGTCTACCTGGTGATCCGGCCCGAGCTGCCGCCCAAGAACATCCAGGAATTCATCGCCTACCTCAAGGCCCGGCCGGGCAAGCTGTCCTACGGCTCGCCGGGCGTCGGCAGTTCGCCGCACCTGGCCGGCGAGATGTTCAAGTCGCAGACCGGCACCTTCGCCACGCATGTGCCCTACCGCGGCGCGGCGCCCGCGCTGCAGGACCTGCTGGCGGGCCAGATCGACTACTACTTCGACCCGGGCATCGCGCTGCAGCAGGTCAAGGCCGGCAAGCTGCGGCTGCTGGCAGTGGGCAGCCCTCAGCGCTCGCCGCTCTTTCCCGACGTACCCACGCTGGCCGAGGCTGGGCTGAAAGGCTTCGACGCCGACACCGTGTTCGGCTTCTACGCGCCGGCCGGCACGCCCGCGCCAGTGATCGCACGGCTCAACACCGAAATCAACAAGGTGCTGGCGCTGCCCCTGGTGAAGGAACGCATCCAGCAGCTGGGCGGCGAGGCCGCGCCCGGCACACCGGCCGCCTTCCACGACCGGGCGATGGCCGATTCGACGCGCTTCGGGGCCATCATCAAGGAGCGGGGCATCAAGGCCGATTGAGGCCCGCCCCGCCCCCATGAGCCCCTTCCCCCTCGCGGGAGAGGGGTGGGGGAGAGGGGGCGCACGCATCGACGCCGCCCGCACAGGGCGACCGTTGCTCCCCCTCTCCCCGACCCTCTCCCGCAAGGGGAGAGGGAGTCCACCCCTCGGCGCCAGGCGGGGAGGCCCCCGGTCGCGCCGCCGTTAACCTGCTGCCATGCCCAAGACCATCACCTACACCGCCCGCGTCGAATTCGGCGACTGCGATCCTGCCGGCATCGTCTGGTTTCCCAACTTCTTCGGCTGGATCGATGCCGCCTCGCGCCACTTCTTCGCCGGCTGCGGCGTGCCGCGCTGGGAAGAGACGACCCGCACCCTCGGCGTCATCGGCACGCCGCTGGTGGACACGCAGGCCCGCTTCGTCAGCACCGCCAGCTATGGCGACACGCTCCACTTCGCCGTGCAGGTCCGCGAGTGGCGCGAGAAGAGCTTCGTGCAGGCCTACCGCGTGACCCGCGACGACCCCGAGGGTGAGACGCTGATCCTCGAATGCGAGGAGGTGCGCATCTTCGGCGGCAAGCGGCCCGACGGGCGGCTGCGCGCGCTGCCCATTCCGCCCGAGATCCGCGCCTTGTGCGAATGAGGCGGCGCCCGGCGCCCCGGCGCGGGAGACCTCAACAGCGCGGCACACGCGCCTACACGCGGACAGGACGCCGCAAGGGAACATCACGCGACTCGTGACGTCGGCTGCGCGCGCAGCGCCCCAATGCGGACGGTACGCCCGTCCGCGGCAGCGGCCGCCGAAGCCGCGCCGCCCATCCTGCCCGAACGTCCGTCCATGATCCACACCATCGCCCTGCAACCGGCCCCTGGGGGCTCGCCATCCGCTGCCAGCGGGCGCTGCAAGGGATGCCGCGAAGGCGAGGTGCCGCTCTTTCCCTTCAGCTTCGCCTACCAGCCGATCCTGGACCTCCAGGCCGGCGAGATCTGGGCGCACGAGGCGCTGGTGCGCGGGCCGGACGGCGAAGGCGCCATGACGGTGCTCGACCAGGTCAACGCCGACAACCGCTACCGGTTCGACCAGTCCTGCCGCGTCAACGCGATCCGCATCGCCGCCGCGCTGGGCATGGAGACGCGCCTGTCCATCAACTTCCTGCCCCAGGCGGTGTACCGGCCGGAGATCTGCATCCGCACCACGCTCGAGGCGGCCGACAGGTACGGCTTCCCGCGCGACCGCATCGTGTTCGAGGTGACCGAAGGCGAGCGGGTCAGCGACGGGCCCTGGCTTGCCTCCATCCTCACCGAGTACCAGCGCTGCGGCTTCCTGACGGCCATCGACGACTTCGGCGCCGGCTACGCGGGCCTGACGCTGCTGGCCGACTTCCAGCCCGACGTCGTGAAGCTGGACATGGCCCTGGTGCGCAACGTCGACACCAGCCGCGCGCGCCAGGCCATCACCCGCGGCATCCTGCGCATGTGCGAGGAACTGGCCATCACGGTGATCGCCGAGGGGGTCGAGACGGCCGGCGAGCGCGACTTCTTCCTGCACGAGGGCGTGCGGCTGATGCAGGGCTACCTGTTCGCCCGGCCGCGCTTCGAGGCCCTGGCGCCGAGGGCCGAGATCTTCGGCTGAACCGGCGCCGGGCGGCCCTGCGTCAGTCCGGCAGCACCAGCAGCGCGCGGAAGTCGTTGACGTTGGTGTGCGTGGGCCCGGTCACGAGCAGGTCGCCGAGCGCATCGAAGAAGCCATACGCGTCGTTGCGGTCCAGGTGGTCCGACAGCTTGAGGCCGGCTTGCGCCGCGCGGGCCAGCGTGTCGGGTGCGACGAAGGCGCCGGCGTTGTCCTCCACGCCGTCGATGCCGTCGGTGTCGGCGGCCAGCGCCCACACGCCGGGCTCCCCCATCAGCGCGCCGGCCAGGCCCATGCAGAACTCGCCCGCGCGTCCGCCCCGCCCCTTGGCGGTGCCGGGCGGGCGCTGGCGCACGGTCACCGTGGTCTCGCCGCCCGACAGGATCACGCAGGGCCGCGCGAAGGGCGTGCCGTGGCGCGCCACCGCGCGGGCCAGGGCGGCGTGCACCTTGCCGACCTCGCGCGACTCGCCTTCCATGTCGTCGCCCAGCACATGGGCCTCGATGCCCGCCGCGCGGGCCGCCTGCGCAGCCGCCTCCAGCGACTGCCGCGGCGTCGCGATCAGGTGCACCGCATGGCCGGCAAACACGGCATCGGCCGGCTTGGGCGTTTCAAGGCAGCCGCCGCGCAGGCCTTCCATGACACGGGCCGGCAGCTCGATGCCGTAGCGCTGCAGGATGGCGAGGGCGTCTGCGCAGGTGCTGCCGTCGGGCACCGCGGGGCCGCTGGCGATGACGGCCGGGTCGTCGCCGGGCACGTCGCTGATGGTGAGCGTGACCACCCGGGCTGGCGCGCAGGCCGCGGCCAGCCGGCCACCCTTGATGCGCGAAAGGTGCTTGCGCACGCAGTTCATCTCGCCGATGTGCGCGCCCGATTCGAGCAGCTGGCGGTTGATGCGCTGCTTGTCCTCCAGCATCAGCCCCTCGGCCGGCAGCGTCAGCAGCGCCGAGCCGCCGCCGGAGATCAGGCACAGCACCAGGTCGTCGGCCGTGAGGCCGTGCGTGAGGGCGAGCATGCGCTCGGCGGCGCGCAGGCCGGCGGCGTCGGGCACGGGGTGCGCGGCCTCCACCAGCTCGATGCGCGACGGCACGCCGGCGGGCCGCGGCGGGATGTGGCCATAGCGCGTGACCACCAGGCCCGACAGCGGGGCGTCCTGCGGCCAGAGGGCTTCCAGCGCCTGCACCATGGAGCCCCCGGCCTTGCCGGCGCCCAGCACCAGCGTGCGGCCGCGCGGCGGCGGGGGCAGGTACTGGCCCATGCGCGCAAGGGGCAGCGCCTGGTGCACGGCGACACGGTAGAGGTGTTCGAGGAAGGCGCGCGGCTGCTGCTTCGGATCAGGAAGCGAAGCGGACGCGGTGTCGGATGCGATCATGTTCTTTGTCTCCAGGGACCCGGCAAAGCCGCCGAGGTCTTTGAATGCGCGAGAGGACTGTACCGATGAAAACCCTGCTGATCCGCCACGCCAGCTGCGTGGCGACCTTCGACGACGCGCGCACCGAGCTGCGCGATGCCTCGGTGCTGGTGCGCGGCCACCGCATCGAGGCCATCGGCCCCGCGGCCGACCTGCCGCAGCAGGCCGACGAGGTGATCGATGCGCGCGGCCACCTGGTGATGCCGGGCCTGGTCAACACCCACCACCATATGTACCAGTCGCTGACGCGCGCCATACCGGCGACGCAGGACGCGGAACTCTTCGGCTGGCTGCGCGGGCTCTACCCGATCTGGGCCGGGCTCACGCCCGAGATGGTGAACGTCTCCACGCAGGTGGCCATGGCCGAGCTGCTGATGTCGGGCTGCACCACCAGCAGCGACCATCTCTACATCTACCCGAACGGCGTGCGGCTGGAGGACAGCATCGAGGCCGCGCAGGCCATCGGCATGCGCTTCGTGGCCTCGCGCGGCGCCATGAGCCTGGGCCAGTCCAAGGGCGGCCTGCCGCCCGACCGCGTGGTGGAGGACGAGGAGGCCATCCTGCGCGACACCGAGCGTCTGATCACCACCTGGCACGACCGCAGCCATGGCGCCATGGTCAACGTGGCGGTGGCGCCATGCTCGCCCTTCTCGGTCAGCCGCGAACTGATGCGCGATGCCGCGGCCCTGGCCCGCCGGCATGGCGTGCGCCTGCACACCCACCTGGCCGAGAACGACCACGACATCGCCTTCACCCGCGAGAAGTTCAACTGCACGCCGGCCGAGTACGCGCAGGAGCTCGGCTGGCTGGGCGACGACGTCTGGCATGCCCACTGCGTGAAGCTGGACGAGGCCGGCATCGGCCTGTTCGCGCGCACGCGCACCGGCGTGGCCCACTGCCCCTGCAGCAACATGCGCCTGGCCTCGGGCCTGGCGCCCATCCGCCGCATGCTCGATGCCGGCGTGCCGGTGGGCCTGGGCGTGGACGGCAGCGCCAGCAACGACGGCGCGCACATGGTGGGCGAGGCGCGGCAGGCGCTGCTGCTGGCGCGGGTGCGGCGATCGCTCGATGCCTTCGGCTGCGACCACGGCCCGGCCGAGATGACGGCCCGCGATGCCCTCGCGATGGCCACCCGCGGCGGCGCCCAGGTGCTGGGCCGCGCCGACATCGGCCACCTGGCGCCCGGCATGTGCGCCGACCTGGCCCTGTTCGATCTGCGCACCCTGGGCTTCGCCGGCGGCGCCGTGCACGACCCCGTGGCCAGCCTGCTGCTGTGCGCAAGCCCGCAGGCGGCGTACACGGTGGTCAACGGGCGGGTGGTGGTGCGCGAAGGCCAGCTGGCGACGGTGGAACTGCAGCCGCTGGTGGAGCGGCACAACCGGCTCGCCGTCCAGCTCGCCGAAGCGGCCCGCAGCGCCTGATCGATCGCGGATGACTCCCTCTCCTCTCGCGGGAGAGGGCTGGGGAGAGGGAGTGACCGCCTGTGCGCCCCATCGATGCTTGCGTGGGGCATCTCCCCCTCTCCCCAACCCCTCTCCCGCGAGGGGAGAGAGGCTCGAAGCCACGCCTCGCCGCTCTGGATTTCTCATGCCAGCAGCAGCCATGGGCGGAGACGGGCGGGCCCAAGCATGCCCGTCACCCAGCGACCTCAGTTCGTTTTCGCCCCGCCCTGGAACCAGCGCCCGATCAGCGCCCGCTCCGCGTCGGTGATGTGGGTGGCGTTGTTCATCGGCATGATCTTTGTCACCACCACCTGCTGGTAGACGGCCTGCGCATGCGCGGCCACCTGCTCGGGCGAATCGAGCCGCACGTTCTTCATCTGCACGGCGGCACCGTGGCACAGGTAGCAGCGCTGCTCCAGCACCTTCTGCACCTCGGCATAGGCCACGGGCGCGGCCTGTGCGGCGGCGGGTTGCGGCGCCACGGGCTCGGGCTTCATCCAGACGATGGTCAGGCCCAGCACGGCGATGCCGAGCATGGCGTAGGGCAGCGGGTTCTTGGCGTTGCCCAGCTTCCAGCGGTGGCGCACCACGAAGAACTGGCGGATGGCGGCGCCGCCCAGCATGATCAGCAGCAGCACGATCCAGTTCTGCGGATGCGTGTAGGTGAAGCTGTAATGGTTTGACAGCATCGCGAACAGCACCGGCAGCGTGAAGTAGGTGTTGTGCACGCTGCGCTGCTTGCCGCGCTGGCCGTGGATCGGGTCGACCGGCTTGCCCTCGCGCAGGGCGGCCACGCTCTTGCGCTGGCCCGGGATGATCCAGAAGAACACGTTGGCGCTCATGGTCGTGGCCATCATCGCGCCCACGAGCAGGAAGGCGGCGCGCCCGGCGAACCAGTGGCAGGCCAGCCAGGCCGCGAAGGCGATGAAGAGCGCGATCAGCACGCCGACGATGGTGTCGCCGTTCTTGCGCCGGCCGAAGATCTGGCAGATGCCGTCGTACACCATCCAGAACACGACGAAGAAGGCGAGGGCCACGGCGATGGCGGCACCGGGCTGCCAGTCCATCTTGCTCTTGTCGATGAGGTAGGTGCTCGCGTTCCACAGGTACGACACCGTGAAGAGCGCAAAACCGCTCAGCCAGGTGGAGTAGCTTTCCCAGAAGGACCAGTGCAGGTGCTCCGGGATCTTGCGCGGCGCCACCGCGTACTTCTGCATGTTGTAGAAGCCGCCGCCGTGCACGGCCCATTGCTCGCCGCCCACGCCCTTGTCCAGCGATTCGGCGTCCTTGGGCTTCTCGAGGCTGTTGTCCAGCATCACGAAGTAGAAGGAGGCACCGATCCAGGCGATCGCGGTGATGACGTGGAGCCAACGCAGCAGCAGGTTGGCCCAGTCGAGGTAGTAGCTTTCCATCGCTCAACCCTGAAGTGATGAGAGTTCTGTCCTGCTCACCACCGCGGGCGCTGTAAGCAGAAGGTGCCGCGAACGCCGGGCACCGGGGATGGTGCACCTCATCGCTCCGCTGCGGCGATTTTGTTGTGGACGCAAGTGTATACAGTTTGCCGGCCCCGACGCAGACTCGCTGCAGCAGAGCGCGGGTTTTCACCGGGCCGACAAGGTGTGAACGCCGGTCAGCAATAAGTGTGCCTTTGGCGCCGCGACCCCCACCGTCCCAGCGTGAGCACCGACGCTGCCTCGGCGCATCCGCGCCCCTTACATCGGCGCAGGCGGCGCCGCCCTCTGTCGCGCGCCCAGGCGGCCGGACTCTGCCGCCTTCAGCAGGCGCTGGAAGCTGGCGCACTCTAGATGGCTGGGCGCCGGGCACGCCGCGGCGTGCCGCAGTCCATCGCGCAGGGCGCGCAGATGCCGGATCCGGGCGTCGAGCTGGTCGGCCTGGGCGGCCAGTTGCGCCCGGTCGATCCGCGGTGCGCCTTCGCCGCCCAGCATGACGCGGATCTCCTCGAGCGAGAAGCCGGCCACCCGGCCAAGGGCGATGAGCGCCAGTCGCTGGAGCACACCCGGGCCGTACACCCTGCGCAGGCCCCGCCGGCCCAGCGGCGCGATCAGCCCCTTGTCCTCGTAGAAGCGCAGCGTGGATGCCGGCAGTCCGCTGCGGCGGCCGACTTCGGCGATATCCAGTTCAGCCATGGGCTTGACTTCAAGTGCAGTTGAAGCAGCACATTGTGGACCGCGCCTTGTTCGGCGGCCGCACCGACCCGGGACCTTGCCGCCGAAGACGCGTTCCCCATCATTCACACGAGGACTGTCCCATGCCCGCCTTTCCCCCCTCCCATGGCGATGACCAGGCCGCGCTCTGGAACGGCAATGCCGGCCGCGCCTGGGTCGATGCCCAACCCATCCTCGACCACCTTTTCGCGCCAGTGGCAGAACGGTTGATCCAGGCCGCGGACATCTCACCGGGCCACACGGTCCTCGACGTGGGCTGCGGCACCGGTGCCACCACCCTGCGTGCCGCCGAGGCGGCCGGACCGGGCGGCACCTGCACCGGCATCGACCTGTCCGAACCCATGGTCGCGCATGCCCGCCAGCGCGCCGCCGGCGCCGCAAGCCCGGCGCGCTTCGTCTGCGCCGACGCCCAGACCCATGCCTTTGCGCCCCGGGCGCACATGCGGCTGCTGTCCCGCTTTGGCCTGATGTTCTTCGCCGATCCGGTGGCCGCCTTTGCCAACCTGCTGCGCGCGACAGCGCCGGGTGGCACGCTGACGGCCATGGTCTGGCGCTCGGCGGCGGAGAACCCGTTCATGACCACCGCGGAGCGCGCGGCCCTGGCTGCCCGGCCCGACCTGCCCTTGCAGCGCGCCGCGGGACCGGGCCAGTTCGCCCTTGCCGATGAGCGCCGCGCCAAGCACATCGTTGAGGAAGGCGGCTGGACGGACATCTCGCTCACGCCCGTGGACCTGCCCCTGGAACTGCCGCTGGACGCGCTGCCCACCTACGTGATGCGGCTGGGACCGCTGGGCCGGGTCCTGCCGTCCGTGCCCGAGGACGCGAGGGCAGCGCTCCTGGCCGAGGTGCATTCGGCCTTTACGCCCTTCGTCCGGGACGACGCGGTCCACTTCGACGCGGCCTGCTGGCTGATGCGCGCACGGCGCGGCTGATCAGAGGACCGTCGCCTCGGTCTCCGGCTGCGCCACCGTCACGGGTGCCGCATAGCGACGCACCAGCGCCAGCAGTTCGTCCTCGCCATAAGGTTTGCCGAGGTAGTGGTCCACGCCCAGCGTCTGCGCATGCTCGCGGTGCTTGGCCGCGATGCGCGAGGTGATCATCACCACCGGCAGGTCGACCAGTTGCGCGTCGGCGCGGATGTTGCGCACCAGGTCGAAGCCGTCCATGCGCGGCATCTCGATGTCCGACAGCACCAGCGCGGGCCGCTCGCCCTGCAGCAGCTCCAGCGCCTGCAGGCCGTCGGCGGCCAGCGCCACGCGCCAGCCTTCGCGCTGCAGCAGGCGCTGCGTCACGCGGCGCACGGTGATGGAGTCGTCCACCACCATCACGAGCGGCACCTGGGCCGCCGTGCGGCCCGGCTGGCCGGCGGCATCGGGCGCGGGCAGGTCCGCGGCCAGGCGCTGGCGCCGCCGCGCCTGCCCGCCGTGCAGCGTGCCGAGCACCACCGGGTTGTGGATCATCACCACGGCGCCGGAGGCGAGCACGGTGATGCCCACCAGGCCCGGCACGCGCGCGAGCTGCGGCCCCAGGTTCTTGACCACCACTTCCTGGCTGCCGAGCACCTCGTCCACATGCAGCAGCACGCGCTGGGCGGCGCTGCGCACCACCACCAGGGTGTTGGCGCGGCCGGGTGGCTGCTCGCTGGCGTCGGAGGCCTGCAGCAGCGCACCCGCCCAGTAGAAGGGCAGGCGCTCCCCGCCGTAGCCGCTGTGCGCCTCGGCATAGGCCTGGGCCAGCTCGGCGGCGCCGGCGCGCTGCACCAGCTCGACCAGGCTGGCGGGCACGCCGAAGGTCAGCCCGCCCGCGCGCAGCATCACCACCTGGGTGACGGCCGTCGTCAGCGGCAGCACCAGGCGGAACTCGGTGCCCTGCCCCGCCGTGCTGCGGGTCTCGATGCGGCCGCCCAGGGCCGTCACCTCGGCGCGCACCACGTCCATGCCGATGCCGCGCCCGGCCAGTTCCGAGACCTCGGTCGCGGTGGTGAAGCCGGGACGGAAGACCAGCTCGGCCAGTGCCCGCTCGTCCAGCGCCGCGCCGGGCTCGATCAGCCCCTGTGCCTCGGCGCGGTCGCGGATGCGCTCGGCCCGCAGGCCGCCGCCGTCGTCGGCGAAGCGGATGGCGATGTCGTTGCCGTCCTGGCGCATCTCCACGCGCAGCTGCCCGGTGGCCGGCTTGCCGGCGCGCTCGCGCTCCGCGGGTGGTTCGATGCCATGGACCACGGCATTGCGCAGCAGGTGCTCGAAGGCCGGCGCAATGCGGTCGAGCACGCCGCGGTCCATCTCCACCTCGCCGCCGAGCAGGTCGAGGTGCACCGGCTTGCCCGTTTCCTTGGACGCCTGGCGCACCACGCGGTACAGCCGCTCGGCCAGGTTGTCGAAGGCCACCATGCGGGTGCGCAGCAGCGAGCGCTGCAGCTCGCGCGTCTGGCGCGCCTGGGTCTGCAGGCCGTCCTCGGCCACCTGCACGGTGCGCTGCAGCGTGCGGTGCACGGCGGCGACGTCGTCCACCGACTCGGCCATCATGCGGGTGAGTTCCTGCACGCGGGTGAAGCGGTCGAACTCCAGCGGGTCGAAGCCCTGCGCATCGCGCGACTGCATCTGGCGCGACTGCATCTGGCTTTCGGCCTGCACCTCCAGGTCGCGCAGCTGCTGGCGCAGGCGCTGCAGGTTGCCGGTGAGTTCGCCCAGGGCGCCGCGCAGCTGCTCGACGGAGGCCTCGACACGGCCACGGGTGATGGTCACCTCGCCGGCCTCGGCCATCAGCCGGTCCAGCAGCTGGGCGCGGATGCGCACCACGGCCCCGGCCCCGGGGGTGGCGGCCAGCGCCGCAGCGGGCTGGGCGGCCGCGAGCGCGGCGTCGAGGCCGGCGGGACGCGGCACCTCGGCCGGCATGTCGCCGGCCGCCGCCGCCTCGGCGGCCGGCGCCAGCGGCGCGGAGGCATCGCCGGTCTCGATGCGCAGCGCAGGCGCGCTGTGCTCGGCCGCGACGGAGTCGGCCGCCAGTTGCTGGCGCCGCGCCTCGTCGGCCGAATCGGCGGCGCGGAGCTGGTCGAAATCGGCCTGCAGCACGTCCAGCCGGCCCAGGGCCTGCTCCAGCGCCTCGCGCACGACGTCGCCCAGACCCAGCGGCTCCAGCGCCGATTCCATCTGGTGGGCGCGCTGGCCCAGGCGCATCGCCCCCGCCAGCCGGGCGCTGCCCTTGAGGGTGTGCAGGGCCCGCAGCACCTGGGCGCGGGCGTCGCCGTCGTCCGGCTGCGCGGCCCAGGCGCGCAGCGCCCGGCTGAGGGCAGGCAGCAGTTCGGCCGCCTCCTCCTCGAAGATGGGAAAGAGCTCGTGGTCGACGGCGTCCTGCACCGCGCCGAGTTCGTCCTCGGGCTCCAGCGCGACATCGGGCCCGGGCGCCGACGCCGGCCCCAGCGTGGATGCCGGGGTGGCGGCGGGCAGTTCGAGCAGGGCGCGCAGCCGCTCGGGCAGGCCGGCGTTCGGCGCCTTGACGAAGCCGGCCGCGAACTGATGCAGCAGCCGGCGGATGTCTTGCGCAGCCTCGACGAGCACGGCCGCCTGGGCCGCGCCCGCGCGATGTTCGCCCTGCAGGTGCTGCAGCGCGTTCTCCACCAGCCGCGCGAGTTCGGACAGCAGCGCGAAGCCGACGGTGGCCGAACTGCCGGCCAGCGAATGCGCCGCGGCGATCGCCTCGTCAGGCAGGCGCGTGCCCGGCGACGGGGCCCAGGCCGCCAGCCGTTCGACCAGCTGGCGGGACCATTCGTCGGCCTCGCTCAGGTAGACGTTGTAGAGCGCGAGCGGAATGCGCAGTCCGCCGACCAGCCGCACGTCGTCGCCCGCGACGGGCGCCGGGACTTCCTGCGGCGGTGGCGTGGCCGGCGCCGCGTCGTCCTGCGCGGGCTCAGGGGCTGCATCGTCGGCCGTCGGCGGCTCGCCGCCTGCGGGCTCGGGCGGCGCCATCGACAGCTCGAAATCCACGCCGTAGTCCGAGGACAGCGGCACCGATTCCTCCGCCGGCTCGGCCTGCGTGGTGCGCTCGAAGTCGGCGAGCGCGGCATCGGCCTCGGACTCGTCCTCCTCGCGGCGCATCGGGGCCGGCAGCGTGGGCGGCTCGTCGAAGGCGAACTCGGCCTCCATGCGGGTGTGGCCGAAGCTGGCGGGCGCCGGGATCGGCGGGCGCGGCGGCGGATCGGGCAGCAGGAAGTCGAGGTCGGCCGGCTGGGTCGGGCCGCCCAGGTCCAGCTCGGGCAGCAGGTCGACTTCTTCCACCTGCGCCGGCAGCGGCTCCAGCGGGGCCGGCAACGTGGTGGCCTCGAAGTCGGGCTCGAAGACCGGCAAGGGGGGCAGTGCCTCGGCCGCCGGGAGCGGCTCGGCCGGTGCAGGCGGCGCCCAGGCTGGCGCGGGCACAGGCGTCGTCGCACGGGCCGGCGGCACCGGCGCGGCGGACGCGGGCGCCGCGGCCAGCGCGCGCATCGGCGCCAGCCAGGACTCGCTGGCCGGCGCCGTGCGGCCTTCGGCGATGGCGTCGATCCATGCGGCAAAGCCGGGCAGCGCGCCTTCGGTCGCCGACATCAGCGCCGGGTCGGCACGGCGCTGCTCGGCCAGCCAGGTGTTGAGCACCTGCTCGCAGGCCCAGGCGGCGTCGCCGAATTCGGCCAGCCCCACCATGCGGGCACTGCCCTTGAGCGTGTGGAAGGCCCGGCGCAGCACCGTGAGTTCGTCGCCGCTGCCCGGCGGCTCGGCCAGCGAGCGCAAGGCGGCGCGGGCGGACTGGAGCACCTCGCGGGCCTCGTCCAGGAAGATGGCGCGCAGGTCGTCCTCGTCCAGCTCGGCCACATCCATGCCCGGGGGCGATGCAGCCTCGGGCGGTGCCACGTGTGGCGGCGACGCGGTCGGCCAGGTCTCGGCGGCCCGGCTGAATTCCTCGAGGGCCGGCGCCACGGGCGTGCCCACCTCGGCCAGGCGCTGGGCGATCTGCGCGTCCACGGCGCGGGCGCTGTCGATCACCTCGGCCGGCAGCTCGTCGCGCGGCGGCACCACGGGCGCCGGCGCGCCCTGCCGGCCCATGAGGGGATCGAGCCGGCCGGCGGCCTCGTCGAACACGAAGAGCCGCCGCGCCAGCGCCGGCTGGTAGGCCAGCATGTCGATCAGGAAGCCGAGTGCGCCCAGGTTGTGACCCAGCCGCTCGACGCCCGGCGCGCCGGGCGCGATGGCACCCTGGCCGGCGCCGTCGGCCAGCAGTTGCTCCACGTCCTCGCGCATGCGCTGCACGGCGCGCGCGGCCTGGTCCAGGCCCAGCACCGAGAGGACGCCGCGCATCTGCGTGAGCTGGGCCGGCACGGCGCGCAGCACGCTGCCGTCGCCCGGCCGGCGGAAGAACTGGTCGAGCGATTTCTCCAGCTCGCCCAGGCGCGCGCGCAGTTCGTCGACCACGGTGCCCAGGCTCTGGCGGTCGCTCACGCGGTGGTAGAGCGCCTCCATCCAGGGCGCCAGCGGCTCGGACGGCGCGCCGCGCCGCGCGCGCTCGATGCGGCCGGCCAGTTGGACGATGCGCTCGGCCAGCTCACGGTCCTGCGGATCGAGGTCGTCGAAGGCGGCCTCCATGTGCAACAGCGCGGTGGCCACTTCGAGCGCCAGCTCGGTCGACGGCGGCTCGCCGCGGTGGATGACCTCGCCCAGCACCTGGTCGAAGGCCTGCACCAGCGGCGCGGCGGCCGGGTACACCGCCATCAGCGATTCGCCCAGCTGCGCGAAGCTGTCGGCGGCGGGGCGCAGGCGGTTGAGGTCGCCCTCGGAGATGGCGGACCAGCATTCCTTGGCGGCCTCGGCGCGACGGCGGGCCTGCGCCAGCACCGCCGGATCGAAGCGGCCGAAGCGGCGCTGCTCGTAATCCACCGGATCGCCGCGGCCCAGGCCCCAGGCGCGGCGCACGGTCGTCAGCAGCGGCAGGGGGGCCGGCGGGGGCACCGGCACGCGCGCCTGGGCGCAGAAGAAGAGCAGGTCCTGCCCCAGCCGGTCGGCCACGGGCGCCGTGCCGCGGGCCAGGGCGGCGTACTGCAGCATCACCCGCGAGGCGGTGCGGCGCACGTACGCATCGGCCACCAGCACGCTGGCGCCCAGGGCCTCGAAGAAGGCACCGGACAGCAGCCAGAAGCCGGCGGGCGGCGTGCCGGGCGGCTGCCCGGCCATCAGGCGCAGGCACAGCGCAGCCAGGCGGCGGGCCGACTCGGCATTGCCGCTCTTGACCACCTGGAGCAGGTCGCGGTCGAGCCCGGCGCGCACCTGTGCATCGAGCACCAGCGGCGGCACGCCCTCGGGCCGAGGCAGCGCGGGCCAGGACCACGGCTCGGGCCACAGGTCGGCGGGGTGGATGCGGTCGGCACCCGCCAGCTCCAGCATGTCGCGGTAATGCGGGAACAGCCCCAGCACCGGTGCCGGACGGCCGGCCATGAGGCGGGCCAGGAAGTCGGCCAGCGCGAAGCCGGCCCGCTCGATGGCGGCCGTCGAGGCATCGGTCTGCAGCGCCGGCTCGCGCTGCAGCCGCTGCACGGCCCATTCCATGCCCGATGCCAGCCGCCCCGCCCCGCCCTGCCCCACCAGCTGCAGCGCGCCCGCCGCCTGATGCAGGTGATGGACCGCCGCCTGCAACTCGGCGTCGTCGCCCGCCTGCCCCGGCGCCCGTCCCAGCTGATGCCGGTGCATCGCCTTGGCCGCGTTCTCCAGCGACTTGCGCACCTCGCCATGCACCCAGGCCAGGGGGCCGAGGTCGGTGGTGGTGCCGTCCATCGCCGATGTGCCGCTCACGTGAGGTGCGTTCATGCGTTCACTCCGGCAAGCCAAACCTGGCGCACGGCGCCAGCAACCGCCGCCGGCTTCCCGCTCGAATGGCCGCGGAGCAGGCCATGCGGGAACATCCGCGGAACCGGCTTTGCCGGGCCGCTGGAGAGGTCTTGCAGACCACGCTGCGCCAGTGGCGCAGCCCCTCGCCAGTCGGGCCTGGTCCACTGGACCAGGCCCGTACGGGCTCGGCCCCCTGGAGGGGGCAGGCGAAGCGCGAAGCGCGCAGCCTGGGGGTGTTCCATATCACGCGATCTTGAAGCGCGCAACCGACTGGCGCAGCTCCTCGGCCATCTGCGAGAGCTCGCGCACCTGCCGCGCGGTGGCACGCGTGCCTTCGCCGGTCTGCTCGGTCACGGCGAAGATGTGCTGGATGCTCGCCGCCACCACGTTGGCCGACTCGGCCTCGCGCGAGGCCGACTGCGAGATCTCCTCGATCAGCTCGGCCAGGCGGCGCGACACGCGGTCGATCTCGGACAGCGCCGTGCCCGCGTTGTCGGACAGCCGCGCCCCTTCGACCACGCCCTGCGTGGAGCGCTCCATGGCACCCACGGCGTCCTGCGTGTCGGTCTGGATCGCCTTGACCAGCGCGGCGATCTGGCGCGTGGCGTCGCCCGAGCGTTCGGCCAGCCGCTGCACCTCCTCGGCCACCACCGAGAAGCCGCGGCCCGCCTCGCCGGCCGAGGCGGCCTGGATGGCGGCGTTGAGCGCCAGCACGTTGGTCTGCTCGGTGATGTCCGAGATCAGCTCGGTGATCTCGCCGATCTCCTGCGAGGACTCGCCCAGCCGCTTGATGCGCTTGGCCGTGTCCTGGATCTGGTCGCGGATGGCGTTCATGCCGCCGATGGTGTTCTGCACCGCCGACAGGCCCGACTCCGCCGCCTGCAGCGACTGGCGCGCCACCGCGGCCGACTCCTGCGCCTGCGCCGACACGCCGTTGATGCGCGCGGCCATGCTCAGCACCGACTGGCCGGTCTCGCGGATCTCGCGCAACTGCTCGGTCGAGGCCGCCAGCAGCTCGGTCGAGGTCTGGTCGACCTGGCCCGTGGTGTGGGCCACGCGGGTGGCCGTGTTCTGCACGTTGCCCACCAGCAGCCGCAGCTCCTCGACGGTGTAGTTCACCGAGTCGGCGATGGCGCCGGTGATGTCCTCGGTCACGGTGGCCTGCTGCGTGAGGTCGCCCTCGGCCACGGTCTGCAGCTCGTTCATCAGCCGCAGGATGGCGCTCTGGTTGGCGCTGTTGACGCGGTTGGACTCGCGGGCCTGTTCCTCGGCCTGCTGGCGCTCGCGATCGGCGGCGGCGGCACGCTGGCGGCCCTCGCGCACCTGCAGCCAGCCGATGGCGGCGGCCAGGCCGAGCGCGGCCAGCGACAGCATGACCAGCAGCGCCAGCTCCTCGAAGCCCAGGCCGGTGCGCGACTGCAGGCGCGTCTGCAGTTCGCCCAGGGCGCGGCGCAGGGGCTCGCTGTCGGCCAGCACGGCCGCCTGCGCCTCGCGCGCGGCCACCACGCCCTGCAGGTTCTCCAGCACGGCGCGGGCCTGGGCCTGGTTCTGCTGATGGCTGGCCAGCAGGGCGCTGAGCGACTCGCGCGCCGCGGGGTCGCGCAACGGCGACAGGCCCAGCGAGGCGCTGCCGTCCTGAAGGCCACGCACCAGCTCCTCGAAGCGGGTCATGTCCTTGCCGAGCAGGAACACCGCGTCGGGGCTCACGCCCTCGACGGTCAGGAATTCGCTGGCCGACTTGCCGATGCGCTGGGTGAGCATCGGCAGCTGGCTCGCGGCCTGCGCCTCGGCCGGCGAGGCGCCGCGCAGGGCGGCGGTGGCCACGACCTGCGCCGCGTCCAGTTGGTCGGCCGACTGGCGGGCGATGCCGCGCAGGCCCGCGCCCACCTCGATCAGCACCTTCTGCTGGCCCAGCACCACCTTGGCGCCGGCCTCGGCCCGCGCGGCCAGCGGCTGGATGCGGGCCAGGATCTCGGCATCGGCGGCGCCCAGCGGCGACAGGGCCAGTTCGTCGTCGCCACGCGCCAGGCCGGCGACGCGCCGCGTGAGGTCGTCCGTGCTGTCGCGCAGCTCGGCGAAGGCCGGCACCGTGCCGACGAGGGCCTGCGACACCGACTTGGCCAGCCGCTGCGACTGCATCAAGGCCTGGCCGGCCGAGGCCAGCTGTTGCGAGACACGGTCGGCGCGCACGGCCGTCCAGCCGGCGGCCGCCAGCAGCATCAGCACGAGCAGCGCCAGCAGGGCGATGAGCCAGCGCTGGCGCACGGCGGGCATGCGGCCGGCCGCGGCCGGTGCAGCGGCAGGGCGGAGCGCATCGGCCTTCGGCTCGCGGACCGGCGGCCGTGGCTCCAGTCCCGCGGGCCGCGTCTCGGTGCGGCGTGCGGCGGCAGCCGGCGCGGGCCCGGGCGAATCGGCGCCGATCACGGTGGTCGGCTGGTCCAGGTCCGCGGCGCCGGGGTCGCGGCCGGGCAGGTACTTCTTGAGCGTATCGACGATCGGGGTCACGGTCGGTCCTTCGGAACGGAGACGGCGGCGCGGATCGTCACGCCGCGATGTGCAGGAAGGCGGGATCGGCCGCCAGCGCCTGGAGGTCGAGCACCTGCCAGGCCCGGCCCTCGCCGTCGGCCAGGCAGGCGCCCAGCCAGGGCGGGCGCACCGCCTCGGCATGCAGCACGCCGGTGAAGGCGCTGCCGCTGCGCAGGCCGGCCAGCGCATCGACCCGCAGCGCGGCGTTGACGCCCAGTGCTTCGCCCAGCGCCACCAGGTGCGATCCCTCCTCGGCCGGCTGGCCCGCCTCGGCGGGCAGGGGCGAATCGGCCAGCCAGTGGGCCAGCCGGATCACGCCGCACAGCCGTCCGCGCAGGTTGGCCACGCCGAGGAACCAGGGCTTGACGTAGGGAACGGGCTGCGGCGCCGCGGCCGGAAAGATCTCGCCGGCCTGCGGCAGGGGCAGCAGGCAGGCACGGCCACCGGCCTGGACCGCCAGCCACTGTGCCGCCAGCGGACGCGCCTGGGCGGCCTGCAGCCGCTCGGCCAGGCGGGCCTGGAAGGCGCGCAGGGATTCACGCTGCGACATGGGCCACCCGGACGCGGATGCGTGCGCGCCACCGCGGCCCGCCCGGGGCGGCAGCACGGTCGGCAGCGGAGGGGCCGGCGAGGCGCATGGTGCTGGCTCAGCTCAGTCCAGCGCGCGGATCTTGGCCAGCAGTTCGTCGGCCTGCACCGGCTTGACGATGTAGTCGCGCGCCCCCTGGCGCAGGCCCCACACGCGGTCGGTCTCCTGGCCCTTGCTGCTGCACATGATCACCGGCACCTGGGCGAAGCGCGGATCGCGCATCAGGCTGCGGGTGAACTGGAAGCCGTTCTGCCCCGGCATGACGATGTCCATCAGGATCAGGTCGGGCAGGCCGACCTCCAGGTGCCGCATCGCGGCATCGGCGTTCTCGGCGGTGCGCACGGCAAAGCCGTTGCGCTGCAGCAGGTCCGACAGGAATACCAGCTCGGTGCGGGAGTCGTCGACGACGAGCACGCTGCGGATGGTCATGGGCGGTGTTCTCTCGTGCCTGCGCGCAGGGCGGCGCAGGCCATCATGTCGCGGATGGCGCCGGGGCGGTGCCGTCGCCGCCGAACTGCCGCACGGCCTGCAGCAGCTGGTCCTTGGTGAAGGGTTTGGTCAGGTAGTCCTGCGAGCCCACCATGCGCCCGCGGGCCTTGTCGAAGACGCCGTCGCGCGAGGAGAGCATGACCACCGGCACATGGCTGAACTGGGCATTGCGCTTGATGATTGCGCAGGTCTGGTAGCCGTCCAGCCGGGGCATCAGGATGTCGCAGAAAATCAGCTGCGGCTGGTGGTCGTTCACCTTCGAGAGCGCGTCGTAGCCGTCCTCGGCCAGCAGCACCTCGTGGCCGCCCTGCTTGAGGAAGATCTCGGCACTGCGCCGGATCGTGTTGCTGTCGTCGATCACCAGCACCTTGAAACCCGATCCGTTCGCACTCATCGCCATCCTCTCGTCTTGGCCGCCGGCCGCACTGCGCGGCCGCGGCAACCGGGCGGTGCCGTCGCCGCGAGGCTCAGATCTCGACCATTTCGAAATCTTCCTTGCGCGCGCCGCACTCCGGGCAGGTCCAGTTCATCGGAACATCGGCCCAGGGCGTGCCCGGGGCAATACCATCGTCGGGCCAACCTGCCGCTTCGTCGTAGATCCACCCGCAAATCAGGCACATCCAGGTTTTCGTATTCATCGCAGCTTACGGGCCTCGTTCAAATAATGCAACAATTGTATCTAGACGTCACCCCTTTTGACGTTGTCAAAAGGACCCGTGACATGCTTCCGCGCAGCGCCCGCCCATTCATGCAGAGACCCGGCATCCGGGCCCTCTCGGCAGCGCAACCGGGCGATGTTAACGAAGGTGACGCAGCGGGGGATGACCCTGCGCAGTCCACGCTTCTTCCCGCCGAAGAGCTGCGCCAGCCCTGCGTGCTGGTCTTCAACGCCGGCGACGCCAGCGGCGCCACGGGCCTGAGCGCGGACGCGCTGTCGGTGGCCTCGGTGGGCGCCCACATGCTGGGGGTGACCACCGGCGTCTATGTGCGCGACACCGCCGAGGTCTTCGACCATGTGGCGCTGGACGAGGAGCACGTGGCCGAGCAGGCCCGCGCCATCCTGGAGGACGTGCCCGTGCAGGCCATCAAGGTGGGTTTTGCCGGCAGTCCCGACAACCTGAGCCTGGTGGCGGAGATCGCCTCCGACTATCCCGAAGTGCCCGTGGTGGCCTACATGCCCAACCTGTCGTGGTGGGAGGACGAGCCGATCGACAGCTACCTGGACGCCTTCCGCGACCTCGTGCTGCCGCAGACGGCCGTGCTGGTGGGCAACGAGGGCACGCTGCGCCGCTGGCTGCTGCCCGACTGGGACGGCGACCGCCCGCCGACGCCGCGCGACATCGCCCGCGCGGCCGGCGAACTGGGCGTGTCGTACACGCTGGTGACCGGCATCCTGCGGCCCGACGGCTGGATGGAGAACGTCCTGGCGTCGCCCCAGTCCACGGTGCTGAGCGAGAAATACGAGCGGCTCGATGCCGTCTTCGCCGGTGCCGGCGAGACGCTGTCGGCCGCGCTGGCCGCCCTGCTGGCCACCGGCGCCGACCTGAGCTCGGCCACCGCGGAGGCCCTGGCCTACATGGACCGCAGCCTGGACGCGGGCTTCCGCCCCGGCATGGGCCAGGTGCTGCCCGACCGCCTGTTCTGGGCCCAGCCCGACGACGACGACGAAGAGGAGGACGACGGCCTGGACCGGGCCGACTTCGCCCTGCCTCCCCATGACACGCGGCATTGAATGCCACCCCCTTCCATGACCATCGACACCAATCTCCAGCTCTTCGACCGTGCCCGCGCCGTGATTCCCGGCGGCGTCAATTCGCCCGTGCGCGCCTTCCGTGCCGTCGGCGGCACGCCCCGCTTCATCGCCCGTGCCCAGGGCCCCTACATGTGGGACGCCGCCGGCCAGCGCTACATCGACTACATCGGCTCCTGGGGGCCGATGATCCTGGGCCACGGCCATCCTGCCGTGGTCGAGGCCGTGCAGCGCGCCGTGGCCGAGGGCTTCTCCTTCGGCGCGCCGACCGAACGCGAGATCGAGCTGGCCGAGGCCATCCTGGCGCTGATGCCGTCGATGGAGATGGTGCGGCTGGTCAGCTCCGGCACCGAGGCCGCCATGAGCGCCCTGCGCCTGGCGCGCGGCGCCACCGGCCGGCGCCACATCGTCAAGTTCGAGGGCTGCTACCACGGCCATGCCGATGCGCTGCTGGTCAAGGCCGGCTCGGGCCTGGCCACCTTCGGCAACCCCACCTCCGCCGGCGTGCCGGCCGAGGTGGTGCAGCACACGCTGGTGCTCGAATACAACAACATCGCCCAGCTCGAAGAGGCCTTCGCGCTGCATGGCCACGACATCGCCTGCGTGATGATCGAGGCCATCGCCGGCAACATGAACTTCGTGCGGGCCACGTCCGAGTTCGCCCGCCGCTGCCGCGAGCTGTGCACGCAGCATGGCGCACTGCTGGTGTTCGACGAGGTGATGACGGGCTTTCGCGTCGGCCTGCATGGCGCGCAGGGCGTGCTGGGCATCACGCCCGACCTCACGGTGCTGGGCAAGGTGATCGGCGGCGGCATGCCCCTGGCGGCCTTCGGCGGGCCGCGCGCGATCATGGAGCAGCTGGCGCCGCTGGGCCCGGTCTACCAGGCCGGCACGCTGTCGGGCAATCCGGTGGCCACCGCCTGCGGCCTGGCCACGCTCAAGGAGATCGCCCGCCCCGGCTTCTACGAGACGCTGTCGGCCAAGACCCGCGCCCTGGCCGAAGGCCTGCGCCATGCGGCAGCCGATGCCGGCGTGCCCTTCAGCGCCGACTGCGAAGGCGGCATGTTCGGCTTCTTCCTGCTGCCCGAGCTGCCCCAGAACTACGGCAAGGTGATGACCAGCAACGGCGCGAAGTTCAACGCCCTGTTCCACGGCCTGCTCGACCGCGGCGTGTACATCGCACCGGCGCTGTACGAGGCCGGCTTCGTGAGCGCCGCCCATGCGGCGGAGGACATCTCCGCCACCATCGAGGCGGCGCGCGAGGTGTTCAAGACGCTGGGCTGAGCGCCGGCAGCCAGCAGCCGGCGGCGCCGCGTCAGCGACTGGCCGGCCGCTGCGCCAGCACCCACTGCGCCATCAGCCGCGCATCGGCCTCGCCGATCTGCGGATGGCGCGGCATGATCACCCGCCCCCAGTCGCCGACGCTGCCCTCGCGGATCTTGCGCGCGAGCAGCGCCACGGCCTCGGGGTTGTCCGCATGGCGGGCCGCGATGCCCTGCCAGCCCGGACCCACCGCCTTGCGCTCGGCCAGGTGGCAGCGCATGCAGTCGCTGGCCTGCACCAGTGCGTAGCCCTGCGCCACCGGCCCCGTGGCGGCCACGGGCGGCTTGAACACATAGCCGCGCAGGATGAGCCAGCCGGTGATCAGCATGCCGGCCGCGGACATCGCCACGAACAGCGCCAGCAGCACCAGCAGCCAGCGCGGGCGCCGGGGCGGCGCCTCGTCTTCCGTCGCGCCCGGGCGGCCCGTCGTGCCCATCAGTGGCGGAAGTGGCGCACGCCGCTGAAGACCATGGCCACGCCACGCTCGTCGGCGGCGTCGATCACTTCCTTGTCGCGCATCGAGCCGCCGGGCTGGATGACGCAGGTGGCGCCGTGGTCGATCACCACGTCCAGGCCGTCGCGGAAGGGGAAGAAGGCATCGCTGGCCACCACCGAGCCGGCCAGCGACAGGCCGGCATGCTCGGCCTTGATGCTGGCGATGCGGGCGGAGTCGAGGCGGCTCATCTGGCCGGCGCCCACGCCCAGCGTCATGCCGCCCTGGCAGAAGACGATGGCATTGCTCTTGACGAACTTGGCCACCTTCCAGGCGAAGAGCAGGTCCTGCAGCTCGGCCTCGGTCGGCTGCTTCTTCGTCACGACCTTCAGGTCGGACAGCTGCAGCTCATGGTTGTCGGCGGTCTGGATCAGCAGGCCCGAGCCCACGCGCTTGACGTCCTGCGCATTGAGGCCGCGCGCCCAGGCGCTGGCGCCGTCGCGCTTGATGCCGTCGAGCGAAATCTGCAGCACGCGCACATTGGGCTTGGTCTTGAGCAGCTCCAGCGCGTCGGCGCTGAAGGCGGGCGCCATCAGCACCTCGACGAACTGCTTGCCCACGGCCTGCGCCGTGCCGGCGTCCACCGGGGTGTTGAAGGCGATGATGCCGCCAAAGGCCGAGGTGGGGTCGGTCTTGAAGGCCTTGCCGTAGGCCTCGCCCGCGTCGGCGCCGATGGCCACGCCGCAGGGGTTGGCGTGCTTGACGATCACGCAGGCCGGCACGTCGAAGCTCTTGACGCATTCCCAGGCGGCGTCGGCGTCGGCGATGTTGTTGTAGCTCAGCTCCTTGCCCTGCAACTGCTTGGCCGTGACAAGCGAGCCGGGCGCCGGGAACAGGTCGCGGTAGAAGGCGGCGGCCTGGTGCGGGTTCTCGCCGTAGCGCAGGTCCTGCACCTTGACGAAGCGGCCGTTGCTCTGCGCCGGGAAGGCGCTGCGCTGCGGCACGGGCTGGCCGGCGCTGGCTTCGAAGTCGACGGACGACAGCCAGTCGCTGATGGCGGCGTCGTAGTTGCTGATGCGGTTGAAGGCGGCGACGGAGAAGCCGAACTTGGTCTTGTCGCTGATGCGGCCGTGGGCCTTGAGTTCTTCCAGCGCCGCGCCGTACTGGCTGGCGTCGGTGAGCACAGCGACGTCCTTCCAGTTCTTGGCGGCGCTGCGCACCATGGCCGGGCCGCCGATGTCGATGTTCTCGATGGCGTCCTCCAGCGTGCAGCCGGCCTTGGCCACCGTGGCCTCGAAGGGATAGAGGTTGACCACCAGCAGGTCGATGGTGGCGATGCCGTGCTCGGCCAGCGCGGCCATGTGGGCCGGCAGATCGCGACGGGCCAGCAGGCCGCCGTGGATCTTGGGATGCAGCGTCTTCACGCGGCCGTCGAGCATCTCGGGAAAGCCGGTGTGGTCGGCCACCTCGGTCACGGGCAGGCCGGCCTCGGCCAGCAGTTTGGCCGTGCCGCCGGTGGACAGCAGCTGGACGCCCAGCGCATGCAGCCCCTGGGCGAGGTCGAGGACGCCGGTCTTGTCGGAAACGGAAATGAGTGCGGTCAGTGCCATGGGGATGCCAGTCGGGTCTGGGGCTTCGTTGGAATGGGGGTCACTTGGCGAGCTTGTGCTCGAGCAGCTTCTTGCGCAGGGTGTTGCGGTTCAGGCCCAGCCACTGGGCGGCGCGCGACTGGTTGCCCTCGGCGCGGTCCATGACCACCTCCAGCAGCGGCTTCTCGACGGCACGCACCAGCATGTCGTGCAGGCCGTCGGGCTCGGTGCCGCGCAGGTCGCGGAAGTAGTCTTCGAGGCTGGATTTCACGCACTCCTCGATCGTGTGTTTGCTCATGTCGTTGTTCGTTCGATGTGTCTTGTGACGGCGCCCGATCCCCCGCGCGCCGCGCAACCACCGCCTGCGTTCAGCAGGTGAGGCAGCCGCTGTCTTCTTCGTCTTCTTCCTGCAGGGCACCCGGCCCGGCGGCGGCCTCGGGCATGCGGTCCATCCGCTCGCCCAGGGCCTCGAAATAGTCGGCCACGGCCTGCCACTGCGTGGCGGAGTCCTCCAGCCGGTTCATGCGCTGGCGGAAGTCCTCGCCGCCCGGCAGCGCGCGCACGTACCAGCCGATGTGCTTGCGGGCGGTGCGCACGCCGGTCACCTCGCCGTAGAGGGCGTAGTGCTCGTGCAGGTGCGCGAGCAGCAGCCGGCGCACCTCGGCCACCAGCGGCGGCGCCATGGTCTCGCCGGTGGCCAGGAAGTGGCCCACCTCGCGGAAGATCCACGGCCGGCCCTGCGCCGCGCGGCCGATCATCACGGCGTCGGCACCGGTGGCGGCCAACACGTCGCGCGCCTTCTGCGGCGAGTCGATGTCGCCGTTGGCCACCACCGGAATGCCCACCGCCGCCTTGACGGCCGCGATGGTGTCGTATTCGGCGAAGCCCTTGTAGCCCTGCTCGCGCGTGCGGCCGTGCACCGTCAGCATGCGGACGCCGGCGGCCTCGAAGCGGCGCGCCAGTGCCACGGCGTTGCGGTGCTCGGTGCTCCAGCCGGTGCGCATCTTGAGCGTCACGGGCACGCCATGCGGCGCGGCGGCGGCCACCACCGTCTCGGCGATGGCCAGGGCCAGCGGCTCGTCGCGCATCAGCGCCGAGCCCGCCCACTTGTTGCAGACCTTCTTGGCCGGGCAGCCCATGTTGATGTCGATGATCTGCGCGCCGCGGTCGATGTTGTACTGGGCCGCCTCGGCCATCATGGCCGCGTCGGTGCCGGCGATCTGCACGGCGATGGGCCCTGGCTCGCCGTCATGGTTGGCCCGGCGCGAGGTCTTGAGCGAACTCCACAGGTCCTTGCGGGAGGTGACCATCTCGCTCACCGCATAGCCCGCGCCGAGCGAGCGGCACAGCATGCGGAACGGCCGGTCCGTCACACCCGCCATGGGGGCGACGAACAGGCGGTTCTCCAGCGTGATGTGGCCGATCTGCATGAGGTGGGGAGGAAAAGCGCGCAGCGCCGCGGGCGCTGCTGAAAAATGAGGCACGGATTCTAGCCACCCGCGATTTCAGCGGCTGAAACGCGCAGCGGGCTACGGACCTGAGCCCCGAGGCCCGCGCTGCATGCAGCATCCCAGAGGGCAGACGCACGGCCTGCCCGCCGACGCGAGCCCCGGACACCGTTCCTATACTCCCGCCCCCATGGAAGCCTGGTTCGAGTCCGTGATGGCCGCCGCGATGGCGGCACTGGCACTGCCGCAATTCGGGCTGTCGACGCTGTTCGTCGTCGCCTTCGTCTCGGCGACGCTGCTGCCCCTGGGCTCGGAGCCCGCGCTCTTCGGCCTGCTCAAGCTCAATCCCGACCTGTTCTGGCCGGCCATCCTCGTCGCCACCGCCGGCAACACCCTGGGCGGCGCGCTCACCTGGTGGATGGGCTACGGCGCCCACAAGGTGGCGGACAAGTACAGCCATTCGAGCCACCACCTGCGCGCCCTCGCCTGGCTGGAGCGACTGGGCCCCAAGGCCTGCCTGCTGAGCTGGCTGCCGCTGGTGGGCGACCCGCTGTGCGCCGTGGCGGGCTGGCTGCGCATGCCCTTCTGGCCCTGCGTGGTCTACATGTCCATCGGCAAGTTCGGGCGCTACCTGTGCATGACGGTGGCGCTGCTGTACATCTGGCCGAACCATTGAAGGCGCCCGGCAAAAGGGCCTGCCCCGTCGCCGGAGCAGGCCCTTGTACGGGTCTTGTCTGCGGCCACTGCCGCGACGCTCAGACGTTGAACAGGAAGTTCATCACGTCGCCATCCTTGACGACGTATTCCTTGCCTTCGCTGCGCATCTTGCCCGCGTCCTTGGCGCCCTGCTCGCCCTTGAAGGCGATGTAGTCGTCGAAGGCGATGGTCTGGGCGCGGATGAAGCCGCGCTCGAAGTCGCCATGGATCACACCGGCCGCCTGGGGCGCGGTGTCGCCGATGTGGATGGTCCAGGCGCGTACTTCCTTCACGCCGGCGGTGAAGTAGGTCTGAAGGCCCAGCAGCTTGAAGGCGGCACGGATCAGGCGGTTCAGGCCCGGCTCCTCCTGGCCGATCTCTTCGAGGAACATCTTCTTGTCCTCGTCGTCCATGTCGGCCATGTCCGCTTCCATCTTGGCGCAGATGGCCACCACGGGCGCGTTCTGGCTGGCGGCGTAGTCCTTCAGGCGGTCCAGCAGCGGGTTGTTCTCGAAGCCGTCCTCGCTCACGTTGCCGACGAACATGGCCGGCTTGGCGGTGATCAGGCACAGGGGCTTGAGCAGCAATTGGTCGTCCGCCGACAGGCCCAGCGCACGTGCCGGCTTGCCTTCGTTCAGCGCCGCCTGCACCGGGCCCAGCAGCTTGACCATGGCGATGGCTTCCTTGTCGTTGCCGCTCTTGGCTGCCTTGGTGTAGCGCTGCAGGGCCTTGTCGACGGTGCCCAGGTCGGCCAGGCACAGCTCGGTCTGGATGACCTCGATGTCGGCGATGGGGTCGACCTTGCCGGCCACGTGGATGACGTTCTCGTCCTCGAAGCAGCGCACCACGTTGACGATGGCGTCGGTCTCGCGGATGTGGGCCAGGAACTGGTTGCCCAGGCCTTCGCCCTGGCTGGCGCCCGCCACCAGGCCGGCGATGTCCACGAACTCGACGATGGCCGGCAGGATGCGTTCGGGCTGGACGATCTGCGCCAGCTGCGTCAGGCGCGGATCGGGCACCTCGACGACGCCCACATTGGGCTCGATGGTGCAGAAGGGATAGTTCTCGGCGGCGATGCCGGCCTTGGTCAGCGCGTTGAACAGGGTGGATTTACCGACGTTGGGCAGGCCGACGATGCCGCATTTCAAGCTCATGGGGGTCCTCTGGATTAGGCGCGGGATTTTAGGCGGGCGCCCCTGCCGGCCGGAAACCCGGCCCCCATGGCCCTGCCCAGCCCGCCGAGCTCAGGGAAAAACCTAGGTGAAACGGCCCCGCAAACGTTTGCGCAAACGTTTGCGACCCCACTATCATCCGCCCCGCTTCGCGCCGGGCAGGCCCTGATGCCGCCCCGATCCATCCATCCACCCGGAGACACCGTCATGACCTTCACCCGCCGCACGGCCCAGGCCGCCGCCGCCCTCGCCGTTCTGGGCGCCTTCGCCCTTGCGCCCGCCCATGCCCAGGAGAAGCCCAAGGTGGCGCTGGTGATGAAGTCGCTGGCCAACGAGTTCTTCGCCACGATGGAAGACGGCGCCAAGGCGCACCAGAAGGCCCATGCCAGCGAGTACACGCTGGTGGCCAACGGCATCAAGAACGAGACCGACACCGCCGCCCAGATCAAGATGGTCGAGCAGATGGTGGCCCAGAAGGTCAATGCGCTGGTGATCGCACCGGCCGATTCCAAGGCGCTGGTGCCGGCCCTCAAGGCGGCCGTCGACAAGGGCATCCTGGTCGTCAACATCGACAACCGCCTGGACGCCGGCGCGCTGAAGGAAAAGAACCTCCAGGTGACCTTCGTCGGCCCCGACAACCGCGCCGGCGCCAAGCTGGTGGGCGACTACCTGGACAAGAGCCTCAAGTCCGGCGACAAGGTCGGCATCATCGAAGGCGTCTCCACCACCTTCAATGCGCAGCAGCGCACCCTGGGCTACCAGGACGCCATGAAGGCCGTCGGTGCCAACGTGGTCGGCGTTCAGTCCGGCCAGTGGGAAATCGACAAGGGCAACACGGTGGCTGCCGGCATGCTGCGCGAGCACCCCGACCTGAAGGCCCTGCTGGCCGGCAACGACAGCATGGCCCTGGGCGCCGTGGCCGCCGTCAAGGCCGCCGGCAAGACCGGCCAGGTGCAGGTGGTGGGCTACGACAACATCGGCGCCATCAAGCCCATGCTGGCCGACGGCCGCGTGCTGGCCACCGCCGACCAGTTCGGCGCCAAGCAGGCCGTGTTCGGCATCGAGACCGCCCTGAAGGCCCTGGCCGAGAAGAAGACCCAGGCCCAGATGCCGGCCGAGATCAAGACCGACGTGGTCCTGGTCACCAAGGACAGCAAGTAAGCGAACCCGCAGCGATGCCCGACGCCCTGCTCTCGCTCGACGACATCGGCAAGGACTACGCCGCCACGGTGCTGGACGGCGTGAGCCTCACGCTGGCGCCGGGCGAGGTGCTGGCCCTCACGGGCGAGAACGGCGCGGGCAAGAGCACGCTGTCGAAGATCGTCTGCGGCCTGGTCTCGCCCACGCGCGGGCGCATGCAGCTGGCCGGCCAGCCCTTCGCGCCGACCTCGCGCCGCGATGCCGAGGCGCAGGGCGTGCGCATGGTGATGCAGGAGCTGGGCCTGGTGCCCACGCTCACCGTGGCCGAGAACCTGCTGCTGGACCGCCTGCCGCAGCGCCT
Source organism: Pseudacidovorax sp. NFM-22 (assembly GCF_021401245.1). Taxonomy (GTDB): domain Bacteria; phylum Pseudomonadota; class Gammaproteobacteria; order Burkholderiales; family Burkholderiaceae_C; genus Xenophilus. The sequence continues at coordinate 243,436 of NZ_JACBFY010000004.1, read as the reverse complement.
GGGCTGGCTGCGCCGCGGCGCGCTGCACGAGGCGGCGCGGGCGCAGCTGGCCAAGATCGGCATGGACGGCATCGACCCCGCGCTGCCGGTGTCGGCCCTGGGCATCGGCCAGCAGCAGATGGTGGAGATCGCCCGCAACCTGCAGGACGACACCCGCGTGCTGATCCTCGACGAGCCCACCGCCATGCTGACGCCGCGCGAGACGGCGCACCTGTTTGCGCAGATCGAGCGGCTCAAGGCGCGCGGCGTGGCCATCGTCTACGTGTCGCACCGGCTGGAAGAGCTGCAGCGCATCACCGACACGGTGGCGGTGCTGCGCGACGGCCGGCTGGTGGACGTGCGGCCCATGGCCGGCGTGCGCGAATCCGAGCTGGTCGAGCGCATGGTCGGCCGCGCCGTCCACGAGCACGAAGGCCGGCCGCGCCGCACCGCCGGCGCGCGCCTGCTGAGCGCCCGCGGCCTAGGCCGCGGCCAGGTGGTGCAGGACGTGGACCTGGACCTGCATGCCGGCGAGGTCATGGGCATCGCCGGCCTGGTGGGCGCGGGCCGCACCGAACTCATCCGCCTGCTCTTCGGCGCCGACCGGGCCGACCGCGGGCGCATCGACCTGCACTGGCCCGGCGCCGCCTCGCCCCCTGGCGGGCGCTGGCGTTCGCCCATGCAGGCCATCCGCGCCGGCATCGGCCTGGTGACGGAGGACCGCAAGTCGCAGGGCCTGCTGATGCCGCAGTCGATCCGCGTCAATGCCACGCTGAGCGACCTGGGCGCCATCTCGCGCGGCGGCTGGCTGCGCTTTGCGCACGAGCGCGGCATCGCCCGCCGGCTGGTGCAGACGCTGCGCATCCGCTCGCGCAGCGAGGAGCAGCCCGTCTCGACCCTGAGCGGCGGCAACCAGCAGAAGGTGGTGTTCGCCCGCTGGCTGCACCGCGAGTGCAAGGTGCTGCTGCTGGACGAACCCACGCGCGGCGTGGACGTCGGCGCCCGCGCCGACCTGTACGCCGAACTCGACCGCATGGCCGCCGCCGGCCACGCCATGCTGATGGTCTCCAGCGACCTGCGCGAGCTGATGGCGATGTGCGACCGCATCGGCGTGATGCATGCCGGCCGCCTGGTCGCCGTCTTCGAGCGCGGCGCCTGGAGCGAGCAGTCGCTGCTGGCCGCCGCCTTCGGCAATGCGCCGGCTGCCGAAGCTGCTGCGCCCACCTCTTCCCCTGTTTCCGCATGAACCCGCCCGCCCAATCCCCTGCCGCCGCCACGCCGGCGCCCACCACCCGGCCGCTGCGCGGCCAGCTCGGCACCTACCTCGGCCTGGCCGCGGTGCTCATCGGCATGGTCGTGCTGTTCAGCAGCCTGTCCGAATACTTCTTCACGGCCGAGACCTTCATCACCATCGCCAACGAGGTGCCGGCGCTCACCGTGATGGCCGTGGGCATGACCTTCGTGCTGATCATCGCGGGCATCGATCTGTCGGTGGGCTCGGTGCTGGCGCTGAGCGCCGCCGTGACGGCCGCCGCCATCCTGCAATGGAAGCTGGCCGTGCCCGCCGCCGCGGCGCTGGGCCTGGCCACCGGCCTGCTGTGCGGCGCCGTCACCGGCGCGGTGTCGGTGGCCTGGCGGCTGCCCAGCTTCATCGTCTCGCTGGGCATGCTGGAAGCCGTGCGGGGGGGCGCCTACCTGGTGACGGATTCGCGCACGCAGTACGTGGGCGATGCCATCGCCGGCCTGGCGGCGCCTTGGATCGGCGGCGTCTCCTCGGCCTTCGTGCTGGCCGTGGTCATCGTCATCGTGGGCCACCTGGTGCTCACCCGCACCGTGTTCGGCCGCCACGTGGTGGGCATCGGCACCAACGAGGAAGCCATGCGCCTGGCGGGCATCGACCCGCGGCCGATCCGCATCGCCGTGTTCGCCGTCACCGGCCTGCTGGCCGGCCTGGGCGGGCTGATGCAGTCGGCCCGGCTGGAGGCCGCCGACCCCAATGCCGGCGCCGGCATCGAGCTGCAGGTGATCGCCGCCGTGGTCATCGGCGGCACCAGCCTGATGGGCGGGCGCGGCTCGGTCGTCAACACCTTCTTCGGCGTGCTGATCATCGCGGTGCTCGAAGCCGGCCTGGCCCAGGTGGGCGCCAGCGAGCCCGCCAAGCGCATCATCACCGGCGCCGTGATCGTGGCCGCCGTGATCATCGACACCGTGCGCCAGCGGCGCGCCAGCGCGGCCTGACCGGCGCCATCGCCTTCGCACTGCCGCCATGGCCACCATCAAGGACGTCGCCCTGCGTGCCGGTGTGTCGGTGACCACCGTGTCGCACGTGGTCAACGGCACGCGCACCGTCAGCCCCGAAGGCCGCGCGCGCGTGGAGGACGCCATCCGCGCCCTGGGCTACGTGCCCAGCGCCGTGGCGCGCAGCCTCAAGAGCAACAGCACGCGCACGGTGGGCATGCTGATCCCGAACAGCTCCAACCCCTACTTCGCCGAGATCGTGCGGGTGGTGGAAGACCGCTGCTTCGGCGCCGGCTATGCGCTGGTGCTGTGCAACACCGACGACGAGCCGCAGCGCCAGAGCGTGTACCTGCAGGTGCTGGCCCAGCGGCGCATCGACGGGCTGATCGTGGTCTCCAGCGGCGGTGATGCCTCGTTGCCGGCATTGCTGGCCGGCCTGCGCATGCCCACCGTGCTGGTGGACCGCGAGGTGGAAGACCCGGCCTGCGACCTGGTCGAGACGGCCCACATGCAGGGCGGCCTGCTGGCCACGCGGCATCTGCTGTCGCTGGGCCACCGGCGCATCGCCTGCATCGGCGGGCCGGCCGACCTCACGCCCAGCGAGCAGCGCATCGACGGCTGGCGCATGGCGCTGGCCGAAGCCGGCCATTCCGCGACCAGCGCCGCGCTGCTGTGGCACGGCGGCTTCACGCCGCAGGGCGGCTACGAGGCCATGCATGCCATCCTGCGCACGGCCGAGCGGCCGTCAGCCGTGTTCGTGGGCAACGACCTGATGGCGATGGGCGCGCTGCGTGCCGCCCACGAATGCGGGCTGCGCGTGCCCGACGACATGTCGCTGGTGGGCTTCGACGACATCGAGCTGAGCGCCTATGCCAGCCCGCCCCTGACCACGGTGGCCCAGCCCAAGGCACGCATCGGCGCGCTGGCGGTGGACATGCTGCTGGAGCGCATCGACGGCCGGCGGCAGATCGGCCGCAAGGTGCTGCTGCAGCCGGAGCTGCGGGTGCGCGACTCGACCGCGCGCTTCGGGCCGGGCTGAAGCGGGCACGGCGCTCTGTCGTCACGCCTCGCCGCCCGCCATCGAATCGCCTTGCGCCCTGACTTCGCCTGACACGCCCCTTCAATCCAACACATCTCTTGCCCGAGTCCGACGCCGTGAACCGCTCTCCCGCCCCCGCCGACGCCCCGCTGCTGGTCGTGCTCGGCAGCCTCAACATGGACGTGGTGGTGCGCGTGCCGCAGGCGCCCGCTGCCGGCGAGACGCTGCAGGGCCGCTCCATCGACCACCTGCCCGGCGGCAAGGGCGGCAACCAGGCCGTGGGCTGCGCCCGCCAGGGCGGCGCGGTGCGAATGCTGGGCTGCGTGGGCGCCGATGCGCACGGCACCGCGCTGCGCGATGCGCTGGCCCGTGACGGCATCGACACCGGCGGTGTGCGTGTCGAGGCGGCCACGCCCACGGGCGTCGCGCTGGTGATGGTGGAGGACAGCGGCCAGAACCGCATCGTCGTGATCCCCGGTGCCAATGCCGCGGTGCAGGTGGACCCGGCCGCACTGCGCGCGCAACTGGCGGGTGCCGCCTTCCTCGTGCTGCAGTTCGAGACGCCGCTGGACCAGGTCGGCCTGGCGATGGAGGTCGCGGCGCAGGCCGGCTGCAAGGTGCTGCTGAACCCTTCGCCCATGCAGGCGCTGCCCGAGGCCTTCTGGCTGCGCATCGACACGCTGGTGGTCAACGAGCTGGAGGCGCAGATGCTCTCGGGCCTGCCGGTCACGGGCATCGCCGACGCCGCCGTGGCCGCACGCGCCCTGCTGTCCCGCGGCCCCGTGCGCGTCGTCGTCACGCTGGGCGGCGAAGGCGCCGTGGCCGCCGATGCAGACGGCTGCCGCCACCACCCCGCGCTGCGCGTGAAGGCGGTGGACACCACCGCCGCCGGCGACACCTTCCTGGGCGCGCTGGCCGTCTCGCTGGCGCGCGGCGAGACCTTCGACGCCGCCGTGCAGCTGGGCATCCGCGCCGCGGCCCTGTGCATCGGCCGCCCTGGCGCCCAGCCTTCCATTCCTTCGCGCGACGAGGTGCTCGCCAGCCCCGTCCCGCCCGAACCGATCGCCCTGCCATGAAACGCACCCACCTCCTGCACGCCGAACTCTCCCAGGTCATCGCCGCCATGGGCCATGGCGACATGCTGGTCATCGGCGATGCCGGCCTGCCCATTCCCGACGGCCCGCGCCGCATCGACCTGGCGGTGGCGCGCGGCGTGCCCCGGCTGGATGACGTGCTGGCCGCCGTGCTGAGCGAGCTGACGGTGGAAAGCGCCGTCGTCGCCTGCGAGGCCCTGCCCGCGGGCCGTGACCGGCCTGCCTGGTACCCCGCGGCGCTGCCCGCGGCGCCGCTGGCCGTCTCGCACGAGGACTTCAAGCAGCGCAGCGCCAAGGCCCGTGCCATCGTGCGCACGGGCGAGTGCACGCCCTACGCCAACATCCTGCTGATCGCGGGCGTCAGCTTCGAGATCTGAGCCTGGGCGCCATGGCGCGCCTGCACTTCAGTCGAAGCGCAGGTCCGCGCCCACCGGCTGGCCCACCTTGAGCAGGTGGTCGATGCCCTGGCGCACGATCAGGTTCATGCCGAAGGTGGTGGCGCCCTCCATGCGCGGATCGGCGCGGTAGCTGCGCAGGGTCTCGCCCACGGCGGGCTGCGACTGCGCCGTGGCCGGATCGACGTCTGGGATGCTGCAGCGCACGCAGGGCTTGACGGGCTGCAGCTGCGCCTCGCCCTCGGCCGTGGGGATGTGCAGCATCGCCACCCGGTCCTCATCGTGCGCTTCCATGCTGTCCAGCACGAGATTGGGGCGGAAGCGGATCGCATCCACGGCCGCGTGGCCCTCCGCAGCAAGACGGGCGTTGAAGTCATCCACCGCCGCCTGGCTCACGACCAGCAGCGCATAGCCGTCGGAGAACTGCGTCTGCGCCTCGACGCCACCGGTCCACTTGAGGCTGGACAGGCGCTTGTGCTCCGGATCGAAGCGCACCATGCGCAGCCGCTGCGGCCGGTCGGGTTCGGAGAGGAAGTCGCTGAACCACTGCGCCGCCACGTCGCCCATGTCGTAGGCCGCCACCTCGTCCTTCCAGATGGCGGCGCGGACCGGTTCCTCGACGCGGTCGTAGGCGATGTGCAGCGCCAGCATGCCGGGGGCGCGCAGGATCATCTCGTAGTGCTTCATCTGCGGCCGGATCAGCGCCATGCGCGGCAGCTCGCGCTGGCTGACGAAGCGGCCGGCCTCGTCCACCAGCATCCAGGCGCGGTCGAACTCCAGGCCGGTCTCGGTGAGCAGGGCTTCCTGCACCTCGACCCCGGCGCAGGACTTGACGGGGTAGACGATCAGCCGCGCGATGCGGGCCTGGAGGTCGAAGCGCGAGAGGTCGGGAGTGGCGGCAGCGGTCACGGCGAAGAGGGGGCGGCGAGCCCTGGACGGTCAGAGAGAGGAAGCGGCGGCAGGTGGCGACATGCCGCGCGCTTCGCGAGCACAAAGCGGGCCGCCCGCGGCGGCGGGCCGCATTGTCGAGCCATCCCCGGGGGCGCAGGGGCGCTCCCTACAATGTTTCGATGGCTCTTCCCCCCGAGGTTTGCATTCGCGGCGCCGGCATCGTCGGCCGCACGCTGGCGTTGCTGCTGGCCCGAGAACGGGTCCGCGTGGCCCTGGTAGCCGAGGCCCCTTCCACCCCCTCCCCCGACCGCCCGGACGTGCGCGCCTATGCGCTCAACGCGGCCTCGCGCAGCCTGCTCGAATCGCTGCGGGCCTGGCCCGACGCGGCGCAGGCCACATCGGTGCGCGAGATGCAGGTCTTCGGCGACGAGGACGGCCGGGTGCGCTTCGACGCCGCCGAGCAGAAGGTCGACGCCCTGGCCTGGATCGTCGACGTGCCGGCACTGGAAGAGCAGCTGGCGGCCGCCGTCCGCTTCTCGCCCCAGGTCGAGGTCGTGAGCGCACCGGTCAAGGCCGCGCTCACCGTGGTGTGCGAGGGCAAGGCCAGCCTCACGCGCGAGACGCTCGGCGTGCAGTACGAGGTGACCCGCTATCCGCAGATCGCCATCGCCGCGCGGCTGAAGGCCGAACGCCCGCATGGCGGCGTGGCGCGCCAGTGGTTCGGTGCCCAGGGCGACGTGCTGGCCCTGCTGCCCATGGGCGGAGCCGAAGGGCGGCAGCTGGCCCTGGTGTGGTCGGTGGGCCAGTTGCGCGCGCCCGAGCTGCTGGAGCTGGATGCCGACGCCTTCTGCGCCCGCCTGCGCGAAGCCAGCCACGAGGTGCTGGGCGGCTTCACGCTGGCCAGCGAGCGGGCCGCCTGGCCGCTGCAGCGCGCCACGGCCGACCGCTGGGCCGGGCGCTTTGCCGAAGGTGGTGCCTGGGTGCTGGCCGGCGATGCGGCGCACACCGTGCATCCGCTGGCCGGCCAGGGACTCAACCTCGGGCTGGCCGACGCGGCCGAACTGGCCCGCGTGATCCGCGAACGCGACTACTGGCGCAGCGTGGGCGACGCCCGCCTGCTGCGCCGCTACGAGCGCGCCCGCCGTGCCGACGTGCTGGCCATGGGCCTGGCCACGGACGGCCTGCAGCAACTCTTCGCCCAGGGCATCGAGCCGCTGGCGCGGCTGCGCAACTGGGGCATGCTCGGCTTCGACCGCACCCATTTCCTCAAGGGCTGGGTGGCGCGCCATGCGATGGGCCTGGCGTCCGGCATTTCTTCTTCTCCTTCTCCCTCCGGGAGAGGGCTGGGGTGAGGGCCTTGGGCCTCCCCATCGTTCCTGGTGCTGCACAAGCCCAGGCCCCTAACCCGACCTCTCCCCGGCGGGGAGAGGCGCAACACCCTCGCACCATGAAGTACTTCGCCCCCCTCCTCCTCGCTGCCGCGCTGGCCACCGCCCATGCCGGCGAAGCCGAGATCCGCAAGAACCTCGGCGGCAGCTTTCCGCAGCTCGCGCAGATCGACGAGGTGCGCAAGGCCGCCATGCCCGGCCTGTGGGAAGTGCGGCAGGGCTTCGACCTGTACTACACCGACGAGCAGGGCAACTTCCTGATCCAGGGCCACCTGATCGACGTGAAGAACCGCCGCAACCTCACCGAAGAGCGCGTGGACAAGCTCACCGCCGTCGACTTCGACAAGCTGCCGGTGCAGGACGCCATCAAGATCGTGCGCGGCAACGGCAAGCGCAAGCTGGCCATCTTCGAAGACCCGAACTGCGGCTACTGCAAGCAGTTCGAGCGCGAGCTGCGCAAGGTGGACAACGTGACGATCCACCTCTTCCTGTACCCGGTCCTGGGTCCGGATTCGGCCGTGAAGTCGCGCGACATCTGGTGCGCCAAGGACAAGGCCAAGGTCTGGAGCGACTGGATGATGGACGGCGTGAAGCCCGCCACCGGCGAATGCGACACGCAGGCGCTCAAGCGCAACGTCGAGTTCGGCCGCAAGTACAACATCACGGGTACGCCCACCCTGCTGTTCGCCAACGGCACGCGCACCCCCGGCGCCGTGCCGGCCGCGCAGGTGGAGCAGCAACTCTCGGCCACGAGCAACTGATGGCCGGCGCCCCGGCCGGCCTGCGCTACCGCATCGCGGTGGCGGACCTGAACGCCCACCTGTACGAGGTCACCCTCACCATCGACGAACCCGCGGCGGACCAGGTCGTCTCGCTGCCGGTGTGGATCCCGGGCAGCTACCTGGTGCGTGAATTCGCGCGCAACCTGCAGGGCGCGCCCAAGGCCACGCAAGGCCGACGCGCCGTGGCCGTGACGCAGCTGGACAAGGCCAGCTGGCGCATCGCCGCCAGGGCCGGACAGCCGCTCACCCTGCGCTACCAGGTCTGCGCCTTCGACAACTCGGTGCGCACCGCGTGGCTCGACCGGACCCGCGGCTTCTTCAACGGCACCAGCCTGTGCCTGCGCGTGGACGGCCAGGACGAATCGCCCTGCCAGATCGAGATCGTGCCGCCCGCCCTGCCCGAGGGCGAGGCGCCCTGGCAACTGGCCACCGCGCTGCGCCCGCTCAAGACCGACCGCCGCGGCTTCGGCACCTACCAGGCCGCCAACTACGACGAGGTGGCCGACAGCCCGGTCGAGATGGGCGCCTTCTGGAGCGCCGAGTTCGACGTGCTGGGCGTGCCGCACCGCTTCGTGGTGGCCGGCGCCCCGCCTTCGTTCGACGGTGACAAACTCATCGCCGACACGCGCGCCATCTGCGAGACGCAGATGCGCTTCTGGCACGCGGATGACGCCGGTCTTCCGCCTCTCTCCCCTGGGGAGAGCCCGGGTGAGGGGCCAGCGGCCTCCGCCAAGGCGAAGCGCCCCGCCAGGGCCCGCGCTGCCACCCAGCACCCCGCCCCCCACGACCGCTATGTCTTCATGCTCAACGCCACCGACGACGGCTACGGCGGCCTGGAGCACCGGCACAGCACCGCGCTGATCTGCACCCGCCGCGACCTGCCGCGCCGGGGCGCCGCGCGGCAGCCCGAGGGCTACACCACGCTGCTGGGCCTGATCAGCCACGAGTACTTCCACACCTGGAACGTCAAGCGCCTGCGGCCGGCCGAGTTTGCGCGCTACGACTACACGCGCGAGAACTACACCCGGCTGCTGTGGTTCTTCGAAGGCTTCACCAGCTACTACGACGACCTGCTGCTGCGCCGCGCCGGCTGCATCGACGACGCCACCTACCTCAAGCTGCTGAACAAGACCATCAACCAGGTGCAGCAGACGCCCGGGGCCGCCATGCAGTCGGTGGCCGAGGCCAGTTTCGACGCCTGGATCCGCTACTACCGCCCCGACGAGCAGACGCCCAACACCACGGTGAGCTACTACACCAAGGGCGCGCTGGTGGCGCTGTGCCTGGACCTGACGCTGCGGCGCGAGGGCCAGGGCTCGCTGGATGCGGTCATGCGCGAGCTGTGGCGCGCGAGCGAAGGCGGCCCCATCGACGAGGCCGCCGTCGCCGCGGCCCTGGCCCATGTCGGGGGCCGGGCCTACACGACCGAGCTGTCGCGGTGGGCGAATGGCACGGCTGAACTGCCGCTGCGCGACCTGCTGCCGGCGCACGGCGTGGCCATCCACGACGACCCGGCGCAGCTGGCGCAGGCGCTGGGGCTGCGAGTCGATGAGAGCGGCGGCACCGTCAAGGTCAAGATGGTGCTGCGCGGCGGCGCGGCCGAGAAGGCCGGCTTCGCCGCCGGCGACGAATGGCTGGCCGTCGAGGCCGCCGCCCGCGGCGCCAAGGCCGCGGAAGGCTGGCGCATCGGCAAGCTCGACGACATCCCGCTGTACCTCGGCGCCGCCAGAAAGTGCTTCGCCCTGCTGGCCCGCGACCGCCGTCTAATGCGCCTGCCGCTGGCCTGGCCGTCGGGCGACGCCCGTACTTGGCGCTTGGCCGGCAGCGACGCCGAGCTGCTCAAGCGCTGGCTTCAGGGCTGAGCCGCGGCCGGTCGGCCTGACGGCATCGACGTCTCCGGGCGGACAGCCGCCCACCACGCCGGCCGGATGGCCCTCGGTATAGTGCGCGAGGGCCTCGCCGGCCCGCCCTGTCCGTTCATTCCAGGAGACCCCCGTGAGCTACGAGAACATCGAAGTGCGCGTCGAAGCCGGCAAGGTCGGCATCGTCACGCTCAACCGTCCCAAGGCCCTCAACGCGCTCAACGATGCGCTCATGGACGAGCTGGGCGCCGCGCTCAAGGCCTTCGATGCCGACGAGGCCATCGGCTGCATGATCATCACCGGCAGCGAGCGCGCCTTCGCGGCGGGCGCCGACATCGCGCTGATGGCCAAGTACACCTTCGTCGACACCTACAAGGGCGACTACATCACGCGCAACTGGGAGTCGGTGCGCTCCATCCGCAAGCCGGTGATCGCAGCCGTCAGCGGCTTCGCCCTGGGCGGCGGCTGCGAACTGGCCATGATGTGCGACTTCATCATCGCCGCCGACAACGCCCGGTTCGGCCAGCCCGAGATCAAGCTGGGCGTGATTCCCGGTGCCGGCGGCACCCAGCGCCTGCCCCGCGCCGTCGGCAAGGCCAAGGCCATGGACATGGCCCTCACCGGCCGCATGATGGACGCCGCCGAGGCCGAGCGCGCTGGCCTGGTCAGCCGCGTGGTGCCCTACGACAAGCTGATGGACGAGGCCCTGGGCGCCGCGCTGACCATCGCCGACTTCTCGCAGATCGCCGTGATGGCCGCCAAGGAGTCGGTCAACCGCGCCTTCGAAGGCTCGCTGTCGGACGGCGTGATGTTCGAGCGCCGCCTGTTCCACGCCCTCTTCGCCACGGCCGACCAGAAGGAAGGCATGGATGCCTTCCTGAACAAGCGCAAGGCAGAGTTCAAGAACCAATGACGGCAAGGGGGCTTGCGCCCGCCGATTTTTGCCCCCTATAATCGCGGGCTTCGGCGCTTTAGCTCAGTCGGTTAGAGCGATGGAATCATAATCCACAGGTCCGCGGTTCGAGTCCGTGAAGCGCCACCAAAACCTCGAAAGGGACCCCGTGCAAACGGGGTCCCTTTTTCTTTTGCACGAGGCAGGGTGCGATATCCTGACTGCCACCTGAACCACTCTCGGCAACTGCAGGCGCTGCAGGCCAGCCTCCCTCGCGCGGATGGGCCTGCCACCCTGCCCCCGTCGCCGCCTGCCATGCGCCTCATGATCGTGGAAGACGACACCCTGCTGGGCGACGCCCTCGCCCAGGGCCTGCGGCAGCGCGGCCATGCGGTGGACTGGTTCCGCGACGGGACGCAGGCAGATGCCGCCCTTGCCGGCGCCCCCTTCGACGCCGTGGTGCTCGATCTGGGGCTGCCGGGCGGCGATGGCATGAGCTGGCTGCGGCGCTGGCGGCAGGCCGGCCGCGTGCTGCCGATCCTGGTGCTGACGGCGCGCGACGGCGTCGAGCAGCGCATCGACGGCCTGGACGCCGGCGCCGACGACTACCTGATCAAGCCCATCACCATCGACGAACTGGCCGCGCGCCTGCGCGCCCTGGTGCGGCGCACCGCCGGCCATGCGCAGGCGGTGTGGCAGCACGGCCAGCTCAGCTATGACCCGGCCAGCAAACTCGTGCACTGGCGCGGCGCGCGTGTGGAGCTCACCGGCCGCGAGCTGGCGCTGCTGGAGATCTTCCTGAGCCAGCCGCAGCGCGTGCTGTCCAAGTCCACGCTGCTCGAGAAGCTCTACGACTGGAGCGGGGGCGAGCCGGAGGGCAATTCGCTCGAAGTCCACATCCATCACCTCCGCCGCAAGATCGACCCGGCCATCGTGCGCACGGTGCGCGGCGTGGGTTACGCACTGGGCACGGGCGAGGCATCGTCCTGAGCCCCACCATGCGACACGGAAGCCCCGCATGAGCCTGCAGCGCCGCCTGCTGCTGTACCTGCTGATCTGCGCGCCGCTGGTGTGGGGCCTGGCGCTGTACTTCTCGACCCAGCGGGCCCGCCACGAGGTCAACGAGATGTTCGACACCGAACTCGTGCGCCTCGCGCGGCAGGTGCAGGCCACGTTGGGCCATGGCTATCCCGGCGCATCGGCCACGCTGCCGCCCGCACCCAGGGAGGGTGCACCCGACGCGGGCGACTCCGATGTGCGCGACCTGGCGATTGCCGTCTGGTCGGCCGACGGCAAGCTGGCCCTGTCCGACCGGGAGGGCGTGGATCTGAACTTCCGCGCCGACGCCCAGGGCTTCATCGATGACGAGGTGGACGGTCGGCCCTGGCGCATCTACTACATGCGCTCGGTCGACGGCCAGTGGCTGGTGGCGGCCGGCCAGGGTGCCTACGAACGCGACGAGCTCGTCTATGGCCTGACGGTCACGCAGGTCGTGCCCTGGCTGCTGGTGCTGCCGGTGCTGCTGGCCGTGATGGCCTGGGCGGTGCGTGCCGCCCTGACGCCGATGCGCCGGCTGACCAGCGAACTCGCCCACCGCGATGCGCAGGACCTGCGCCCAGTGCCGAGCGCCCGCGCGCCGGCCGAGCTCAAGCCCCTGCTGGTGGCGATGAACGGCCTGTTCCAGCGCATCGAGCAGCTGCTGGTGCGCGAACGCCGCTTCACCGCCGACGCCGCGCACGAACTGCGAACCCCACTGGCCGTGCTGGCCGCGCAGTGGGACGTGGTGCGCCATGCCGGCACCCCGGCCGAGCGCCGGCAGGCGGAGGAAAAGCTCAGCGCCGGCCTGCGCCGCATGGAGCGGCTGGTGACGCAGATGCTGTCGCTGTCGCGCGTGGAATCGGGCGTGCTGCCTTCGCTGGATGCCGAGATCGACTGGCCGCCCATCGTCGAGCAGGCCATGAGCGACTGCCTGCCCCTGGCCGAGCGCCGCCGCATCGACCTGGGCTGCGAATGGCCGCCGTCGGGCACGCACCCGATGCCGCTGCTGGGCGATGGCCACCTGATGACGGTGCTGGTGCGCAACCTGCTGGACAACGCCGTGCGCTATGCGCCCGAGGGCAGCAGCGTGCTGCTGCGCATCGGCCGCGAGCAGCTGGAGGTGGAGAACGACGGGCCGCCGCTGTCCGCCGGGCAGCTTGCGCGCATGGGCGAGCGCTTCTACCGGCCCGAAGGCCACCACGAGGTGGGCAGCGGCCTGGGCGTGTCGATCGTGCGGCGCATCGCCCAGCTGCACGGGCTGGAACTGCAGCTGGGCCCGCGCGCCGACGGCCGCGGGGTGCGCGCCGTGCTGCAGTTCGACGCGGCGCATCGCTGACCGGCGCCGCCTGCACCAGAGCGCCGCTCAGCGCGCCTTGATCTTGTCCATCAGCGCCTTCACCTCCTCGCGGCGGCCGGTGTCGGCGATCTGCCGGCCGGGCCGCGCGGGCGCCTGCAGGGCGCGCTCCAGGTAGGTCATCGCCTGGTCGGGCTGCTTGGTCTCGACCAGGTATTCGCCGTAGAAGAAGTTGGGGTCGATGCCCTTGGGGTTGAGCGCCAGCGCCTTCTGCAGCAGTTCCTTGGCCTTGGCCTTGTCGCCGAAGCCCACGGGCCAGCCGGGCACCTTGTAATAGAGCACGCCCAGGCTGTTGTAGGCCGAGCCTTCGAGCACGTCGCCGTTGATGGCGATGGCCGACTCGTACAGCGCCTTGGCCTGCTTGACCAGGCCCAGCGCGCCCAGGCCGCCCTTCTCGCCGGCCACGGAGCTCACGATGATGCCCTCCCACACCAGGGGCTCGGCCCGACCGGGGTTGGCTTCGCTCAGCTTGTGCGCCTTGGCGGCCAGCGCCTCGAAGCGCTTCTCGCGCTCGGCGGGCGGCGCCTGGTAGCGGATCACTTCCCAGTCGTGCTGCAGCTCGGCGACGCCGTCGTCGACGGGCGCGGCGCGGCTGATCAGCGGCGTGACTGCCGCCAGCACGCCGGCACCGGCCAGCAGGGCCATCGACAGCCAGACGCGGCGGCGCGGTCCTGCGCCGGCGGGCCTGGCGGCAGCGACGGCACGGGATGAGAAGGTGGCAGGGGGGGTCTTCATGGAATTCGCAAAGGAAGGTGGAGGGGGTCGAAGGCGGGCCGGGGTCCGGGGCTCAGAGCTGCAGGGCCTGCAGCCTCAGAGCTGCGGCGCCTGCAGTGAATGCGCGTCGGCGGACTCGGGCCGCTGCGACTCGAAATGCTCGAGCGTGAGCGGCGCGGGCGGCTGCACCGGCGGCAGGCTGTTGCGGTGGGCGGCGAAGGCGCCGTCCAGCAGGGCGGGCGCCATGCCGTTCAGGCGGACCGCCAGCTTTTCGGGAAAGCCCAGGAAGCGCTCGGCCGTGCCGCGCTCCAGCAGTTGCACCAGGGCCTGGGCGACCGTGTCGGCATCGTCCATGGCGGTCTTGGTGGCCTGGTTGTAGCGCTCGACGGCTTCGCTGTTGAACTCGGTCTTCGTGCTGCGCGGTCCGAGGTACTGCACCTTGACCGACGTATCGGCCAGTTCCCGGCGCAGCGACTCGGCAAAGCCGCGCAGACCGAACTTGCCGGCGCTGTAGACGCTGAAGCCCGGCAGCCCCAGCCGGCCCAGCACCGAGCCGACGAAGAGCACGCTGGCCTGCTTCTGCTGCCGCAGATGCGGCAGCAGCGCCTGCGTGAGCAGCATGGGCGTGAACAGGTTCAGCTGCAGCACCTGGGCGACGGCGCCGGCATCGAAGGACTCCAGCCGGCCGAACGCGGGCGTGCCAGCGCCATGGACCACGGCATTGCACTGCCACTGCGCCGCCACCTGCACCAGAGGATCGAGGCTGTCCACCCGGGTCAGGTCGGAGGCATACCACTCGACGCGATGGCGTTCCACGCCCAGCTCGCGCACCAGGGCACGGGCCTGGGCCGCCAGCCGCGCGGGCGAACGGCCGGCGAGCATCACGCTGGCACCCGCCTGGATCAGCCGACGCGCGGCGGCGGACCCGATGCCGCCGCTGGCGCCGGTGAGCAGTACCCGGCTGTCGGCCGCCTTCATGCCGCCACTCCCGCGGCAGAGGTCACCGCCGTCTGGCCCTGCGGCAGCGGCAGGCTGCGGAAGACGTCGCCATAGAGCCGGTAGAAGGCCTGGGCCGCGTGGACGATGGCGTCCTGGTCGGCCGGGTCCTCGATCTGCTCCATCAGCAGCGCGAAATGGGCGGTGTGCTCCTGGTCCAGCGTGCCGTGCGAGCGCAGGTAGCTGAAGGCCGAGTCGGGCAGGCCCAGTGGCTTCTGGATCTGGTCGGCGGCCATCAGCGCGATCGAGACGCTGGTGCCTTCCAGCACATGCACCATGCCGAAGAAGCCCAGCGGATTGCGGCGGGCGATGGTGTCGTAGGCATAGGCCACCATCACCTCGGTGGCATGGCCGGGCGGGCCGCGGCGCACGGCCTCGGCATCGCCGCCGCAGGCGCGGATGTCGTCGAGGATCCACTCGTCGTGGCCCTGCTCTTCCTCGATGTATTCGTCGAGCGCGCCTTCGAGCCAGGCATGGCTGGCATCCAGCCTCGCCTTGAAGGCCCGCATCAGCGGCACGGTGTGGCTGACGTGGTGGTACGCCTCGCGCAGGAAGGCCAGGTAGCTGGGCAGGGACACGTCGCCGCGCAGGCAGCCCTGGATGATCGGGGTGCCGAGCAGGCCGACGCGCTCGGTGGCGGTCTCGGCGACAAGGCGGGCATGGAAACTCATCGGAAGCTCCGTGAAGGGATGAGAAGGAAGAAGGTGGGGCTCAGGCAAGGGCCGGCGCGGGCAGTTCCAGCGCCTGCGCATGGCGCGCCAGCACGGCCGCGCGCTGCGGCCGGCCGTTGGCGGTGGCCATGCCGGACTCGGCCGTGAAGGGGACGACGGCGCGGGCCCAGCGCTGGATGCGCGCGTAATCGGGCAGGTGCGCATTGGCGGCGTCGACGGCCGCCTGCAGCCAGGCATCGTCGGCATCGGCCGCCAGCGGCCAGAGCACCGCCGACAGGGCCGGCTGCCCATCGCCGAAGACCACCGCTTGGCCGATGGCAGGATGGCCGCGCAGCGCGGTCTCCACCCACTCGGGCGAGACGTTGCGGCCAAAGGCGGTGATCAGCAGGTTCTTCTTGCGGCCATCCACATGCAGGAAGCCGTCGGCATCCAGATGCCCCAGATCGCCCGTCGGCCACCATTCGCCCGGCGCGCGCGCATCGCCCAGGTAGCCGGCGAACAGGCTGCCGGCCACCTCGATCTCGCCATCGGCCGCGATGCGCAGGCGGGCATGGGGCAGCGCAGCGCCGGCGCTGCCCGGGCGGTCGCAGCCGGGCAGGTTGAGTGTCTGCACCGAGGCACCTTCGGACAGGCCATACCCCTCGTAGGCCGGGATGCCCAGCGAACGCGCGCCCTGCACCAGACCCACGCCGACCGCGGCGCCGCCCACGGCCACCAGCTTGAGCGACTCGGGCGCGCGCTGGCGCGTCTGCGCCAGATAGCCCGCCCAGGCCCGCAGCATCTGCGGCAGCAGGATCAGGCTGTTCGGCTGGTGCCGGACGACGGCGGCGTGGAAGGCGGCGACATCGAAGCTGGACGAACCCGTGAGTCCCACATCCTGCAGGGGCAGCACGATGCAGGTGGCACCGGCCGTCAGGGGCGCCATCAGTCCAGCGATGTTCTCCAGCAGCACGGCGAAAGGCAACGCGCACAGGTGGCATTGCACCTGCAGCGGCGCCATGGCCACCACCAGGCCATCGGCCACGCGCTGCATGGACGCGGCCGTCAGGCACACGCCCTTGGGTGCGCCCGTGGTGCCCGAGGTGAAGGTGATCTTGGCCGTGCCCGGCGGCATGGGCACCTTGCGCGCGGGCAGGCGCAGCATCGTGAAGGGCTGGCCGGCGATCTCGCACGGCACGGCCGGCGCCTGCGGCCAGCGGGCGGCCACGGGCGGCAGGGTGAGCACGGTGTCCACGCCCGACGCGCCGATGGCATGGGCGATCTGCTCCGGCGTGAAGAAGGCGGGCAGCGGCACATGCACGATGCCGGCCCGCAGCGCCGCCCGGTCGGCGATCACCCAGGCGGGCGAGTTGTCCATGAGCGTGGCCAGCACGCGGGTGCCCTGCGCGGCCAGTCGCTGCGCGAGCGAGGCGGCCTGGGCATCGACGTCGGCCGCGCGCCAGGTGCGGATGCCGTCGTCAAGGGCGATGGCCTGCGGGTCATGCGAAGTGGCGGTCATGCGCGGCCTCCGGCGGCAAGGCGGGCGCGGCGCGTCATGAAGTGCCGCAGGGCGCGCCGCAGGTGGATGGCCATCACCACCGGCTCGTGGTCGTAGTAGCTGCCCCAGCAGCGGGCCTGGTCGCCCAGCGCATCGGGCACGGCGCGGCCCAGCGTGAGCGGGGCCACGCCCAGGCGCACGAGCATCGCGCGCAGTTCCTGCGTGACGGTGCCCACGACCCAGTCGAAGCCCTCGCCGATCAGGTAGGGCCCGAGCAGCTGCACGAGGCGGCGGCCTTCGCCACCCCGCGGCGCGGCCAGGTTGCCGACCTCCACGATGCCGGCACGATCGACGGGCCGGCCGGCATGCGCGGCGATCAGCGACTCGACGGGCGCGTCGAGGTACTGCTCCAGGAAGAGCGGACCTTCGTCCGCCCGACGGTAGCCCACCGCGGCGAGCACATGGCTGCCCTCGCGCAGCGCCAGCAGCATGGGCGCGAAGGCCGGCACCAGGGCGCCATAGCGCTGGGCATACATCTCGCGGATGCTCTGCTCCACCGCGGAGCGTTGCGGGTCGGCCTCCGGATGCCGCGTGAGATGGCCCGCCACGGGAAAGGCGGAGGGGATCGGCGATGTCGGCATGGCATCGCCCAGGGGAGAGAACAGGCGCATGGGTGGTCCGTGTCGCGGCGGCAGAAAAGCCACTGCGCAGGTTGACGAATGGCCGTGATGGTCAGCGGACGCGCTTAACGCCAAATTAAGTGCAGAGCGGCGTTCCGCGCCCTTTGGCTGACCGGCAGATGACTCAGAAATGGCCCGTGAGGCCCAGCGTGCCGGTGGTGGTGCGGACCGCCGGCTGCTGGTCGTCCCGCGCGCGGATCACCCCCGCGGCCAGGTCCCAGCGCGGGCCCAGGCTGTAGACAACACCGAGCTCGGCATAGCGCGTGCGCTGGCGCGTCGCGTCGACGCCCTGGCGCTGCTGCAGGCCCACATCGGCGGCCAGCTTCCAGTCGTCGGCGATGTTCCAGACCAGCGCCGTGGACAGGCGCCGCTGGATGGCACCGGCCATCGGATCGATGTCGCGCTGGCGGCCCCACGCATAGTTGACGTGCAGGGCGCCGAAGGGCAACTGCTGGCTCAGCAGCAGCGTCAGTTGCGCCGAGCTGCGGCCGTCGCCCAGGCCTCGCGCCTCGCGGCCCCTGCTCACGGGTGCGTCGAACTCGGGCTTGATGCCGAGGCTGGTGCCGGTGGCCTCGTTCTCGTAGAAGCGCCACTTGAGGCCGAAGGCGGTGTTGCCCCAGCCGCTCGTGCGGCTGCCGTCGGCCTGCATGCGCAGGAAGGTGGGCGCAGCATAGAGGTCGACGGTGTCGGTGAGGCCATAGGTGTAGGTGGCCGCGAGGCTGTCGCCGGTCTGGCGCCCCGGGCCGGTGGACTGGCGGGCGCGTGCGGCGGCCAGTTCGATCTGCTCGACGCCGGCGCCCTGGGTGCCGGTGTCGTCGGTGATCAGCGGCTGCATGGCCTGCGCCGTCAGGGCGGACAGCAGGATGGCCAACGCCGTCAGGCTGGCACGCGGCACGGGGGTCGGTCGCGGCTGCGCGGCCGCCGGCGGGCACGGGCATGCCGGCGGATTCGGGATGTTCTTCATCGTGGTCGGGACAAGCGCTGCGCATTGGACGCAGGAGGAGTGAACTCTTCATGAATCCGGCTTCTGCGGCACGGCCGCGGCAGCCCTGGAGAGCGCGTCACCTTGGCTACAGCAAAGCCCCTTCGACGGGGCCTCCACCGATTGCCGCGCGGCCCCGCCTCCCGCCTAATGGCCGGCCTTACGAAGCAAGACCCGGAGACCTCTTCCATGCACCGTCGCCCCCTCCTCGGCGCCCTGATGATCGCCGCCCTCGGCACTGCCGCCCTGAGCGCGCAGGCCCAGCAGGCCGCACGCGCCTTCCCCGAGAAACCCATCCGCCTCGTCATCGCCTTCCCGGCCGGCGGTCCGACCGACATCACCATGCGCCAGCTGGCCGAGAACGCCAGCAAGGTGCTGGGCCAGCCGGTCATCATCGACAACAAGCCCGGTGCCGGCGGCACGCTGCCAGCCCAGCAGCTGCAGACCGTGCAGCCCGACGGCTACACGCTGGCGCAGATCCCGCTGGGCGTGTTCCGCCTGGGCTACACCACCAAGATCAACTGGGACCCGATCAAGGACATCAGCTACGTGCTGAACGTCACCGGCTACGCCTTCGGCATCGTCGTGCCCGCCGACAGCCCGTTCAAGAACTGGGCCGACTTCGTGGCCTATGCCAAGGCCAACCCGGGCAAGCTCACCTACGGCTCCACCGGCACGCTCACCAGCCCGCACCTGACCACCGAGCTGGTGGCGCAGCGCGCCGGCATCCAGCTGCAGCACGTGCCCTACAAGGGCAGCGCCGACCTCACGCTGGCGCTGATGAGCGGCCAGTTGATGGCCGGCGCCGACAGCACCGGCTGGGCGCCCTATGTGGAGTCCGGCAAGATGCGCGTGCTCAACACCTGGGGAGACAAGCGGCTCGCGCGCTTCCCGGATGCGCCCACGCTCAAGGAGCTGGGCTACGACATCGTGCAGAACTCGCCCTTCGGCATCGGCGCCCCGCGCGGCACGCCGCCCGAGGTGGTCAAGAAGCTGCACGACGCCTTCAAGCAGGCGATGGAAGAGCCCAGCTACCTGGCCTCGCTCGCCAAGTACGACATGGTGCCGATCTACATGGGCAGTGCCGACTACACCCGCTTCGCCCGCGAGACGGTGGAGCGCGAGAAGGCCGTGATCGACAAGCTGGGGCTGGGCAAGCCGCAGTGAGCATTGAGCCATCCTGCGGCCCAACGTTGGCCGACCATTCACCCAAGGCCGTTCGGGCTGAGCTTGTCGAAGCCGGGGCGCAAGCCCTTCGACAGGCTCAGGGCGAACGGTGCTGACTGAATGACTTTGGCTCGGCGCCCTGCGTTGCACGGGCGCCGGACGCAAAAAGGGCCGCGCGATGCGGCCCTTTCTGCTGCTGAGCGACGAGGTCGCTCAGGCGGCCATGATGGTCACGGACTTGGTGTTGAGGTAGGCCTCGATGGCCTCCGGGCCACCCTCCGAGCCATAGCCCGAATCCTTGACGCCACCGAAGGGCATCTCGGGCGTGGGCGTGGCGGGCTGGTTGATCCAGACCATGCCGGCCTCGATGCGCTGCGACAGCAGGTGTGCGTTCTTGATCGAGCGCGTGTACGCATACGAAGACAGGCCGAAGGGCAGGCGGTTGGCTTCGGCGATGGCGTCCTCGAGCGTGTCGAAGCCGCGGATGGCCGCCACGGGGCCGAAGGGCTCGTCGTTGAACACCGAGGCGTCCAGCGGCACGTCGTCCAGCACGGTGGGCGCGAAGAAGTTGCCTTCGCTGCCGATGCGCTCGCCGCCGGCCACCACCTTGGCGCCCTTGGCGCGGGCGTCCTGCACCACGTTGGCCATGGCCGTCAGGCGGCGCGAATTGGCCAGCGGGCCCATCGACGTGCCTTCGGCCAGGCCGTCGCCGACCTTCAGGCCCTGCGCATGCTTGACCAGCGCGGCGGTGAACTCGGCCTTGATGCTGTTGTGCACCAGGAAGCGCGTGGGCGAGATGCAGACCTGGCCAGCGTTGCGGAACTTGGCGGCACCGGCGGCCTTGACGGCCAGGGCGATGTCGGCGTCGTCGGCCACGATCACCGGCGCATGGCCACCCAGTTCCATGGTGGCGCGCTTCATGTGCTGGCCGGCCATCGCGGCCAGCTGCTTGCCCACCGGCGTGGAGCCGGTGAAGGTGATCTTGCGGATCACCGGATGCGGGATCAGGTAGCTGGAGATCTCGGCCGGATCCCCGAACACCAGGCCGACCACGCCGGCCGGCACGCCGGCGTCGACGAAGGCCTTGATCAGGGCGGCGGGCGAGGCGGGCGTCTCTTCGGGCGCCTTCACCAGGAAGGAGCAGCCGGCGGCCAGCGCGGCGCCCAGCTTGCGCACCACCTGGTTGATGGGGAAGTTCCAGGGCGTGAAGGCCGCGACGGGACCGACCGGCTCCTTGATGACCAGCGACTGCGCGGCCAGGTTGCGCGAGGGCACGATGCGGCCGTACACGCGGCGGCCTTCGTCGGCGAACCATTCGATGATGTCGGCGGCGGCCACGACTTCGATGCGGGCCTCGGCCAGCGGCTTGCCCTGTTCCTGCGTCAGCAGCGGCGCGATCTCGTTGGCGCGCTCGCGCACCAGGCCGGCGGCCTTGCGCATGAGGGCGGCGCGCTCGTGCGCTGGCGTGAAACGCCAGACTTCGAAGCCCTTCTGCGCGGCGGCCAGGGCCCGGTCCAGGTCCTCCTTGCCCGCATGGGCCACCTTGCCGATGGGCTGGCCGGTGGCCGGGTTGATCACGTCCAGGGTCTTGCCGCTGGCGGCATCGACCCATTCGTTGGCGATCAGGAGCTGGGTGTTGGGATAGGAAGCGGTCATGCGCGTCGTCGTCCTTGGTGGTCGGTCGGGAGGAGCGGCAGGGGCCGGGGCAGAGAGGCTCGGCGAAGTGCCGCAAGGCGGGAGAGAACGAACAATGCTACCCGCTCGCCACGCCGGTCGCAGCGCCGCGCGCGCAAGCCCGGGCGGCACGAGGCCCCGCGGATAATCGCCTCCCCCTTCTTCCCGCCCCCTTCGCCATGACCGCACGCCGCGCCGCAGCCCCCGTCGCCGACGACAGCTCGCACAACGCGGCCCGGCAGGCCATCCTGGAGGCGGCTCGCGCCGAGTTCGCGGCCAAGGGCCTGGCCGGTGCCCGCGTCAACGAGATCGCGGCCCGGGCGGGCGTGAACAAGCAGCTGCTGTACTACTACTTCGGCAACAAGGAAGACCTCTACCGCACCGCCCTGGAAGCGGTCTACGCCGAGATCCGCTCGCTGGAGCGGGACCTGCACCTCGGCGACATGGAACCCACCGCCGCCATGGCGGCGCTCATCGGCTTCTCCTTCGACTACCTGGCCCGCCACCCCGACTTCATCGGGCTGCTCAACCACGAGAACGCGCACGGCGCCGCCCATGTGCGCGACTCGGCGGCGATCCGCGACACCAATTCCCCGCTGATCGAGCTCATCGCCCAGACGCTCGCGCGCGGCATGGCGGCGGGCGTCTTCCGCGCCGGCATCGATGCGGTGGAGTTGTACGTGTCGGTCGCCGGCATGTCGTACTTCTTCTTCTCGAACCGGTTGACCCTGTCCTCCATCTTCGGCCGCGACCTGTGCGAGGGCGGGGCCGTCGAGTCCTACCGCGCCCATGTGGTGAGCTTTGCCATGGCCGGGCTGCGCCCCTGAAGGTTCCCCCGGCTGGCGCGGGCCCCACGGGCCTGCAGCCGGCCCCACCTGCCTTTCGCCCATTTTCAACCAAACGGTTGACAGCACCGGAAGCGGTGCCTACAGTGCATCTCCAAGGCGCCGGAACCGGTGCCGCGGAGTCACCCATGAGCCCAAGCCTTTCCCCCGCGGCGCCTGCGTCCGCGGCCCTGCTGGACCCCACGCAACTGCCCGAGCGCTTCGACTCGGTGGAGGCGCTGGATGCCTTCCTGGCCCGTCCGACCCAGGCCCTGGTGGACGATCTGGCCGCGGTCGATGGCGACCTGATG
Source organism: Pseudacidovorax sp. NFM-22 (assembly GCF_021401245.1). Taxonomy (GTDB): domain Bacteria; phylum Pseudomonadota; class Gammaproteobacteria; order Burkholderiales; family Burkholderiaceae_C; genus Xenophilus. Next base: position 220,988 of record NZ_JACBFY010000004.1, on the reverse strand, counting down.
ATCCTGGGCGTGGCCGGCAAGATGGGGCCGACACTGGCCCGGCTGGCCCGCAACGCCGCACCGCACAAGCGCGTGATCGGCGTGGCCCGCTTCAGCGACCCGGCGGTGCGCGAACAGCTGGAGGCCTGGGGTGTGCACACCATCGCCTGCGACCTGCTCGACCGCGACGCACTGCAGGCCCTGCCGAAGGTGCCCAACATCGTCTTCGCCGCCGGCCACAAGTTCGGCGCCAAGGACAACCAGGCCCTGACCTGGGCCATGAACACCCATGTGCCGGCGCTGGTGGCCGACACCTTCCGCGAATCGCGCATCGTGGCCTTCTCCACCGGCAACATCTATCCGCTGACGCCGGTCGGGCGCCAGGGCGCCTCGGAGCTGACGCCGCCGGCGCCCATCGGCGAATACGCCCAGTCCTGCATCGGCCGCGAGCGCATGTTCCAGTACTTCGGCGCTCGCCATGGCACGCCGGGGCGGCTGTTCCGCCTCAACTACGCCATCGACATGCGCTACGGCGTGCTGCACGACATCGCCGCCAAGGTGCACCGGGGCGAGACCATCGACCTGGCCATGGGCCATGTGAACGTGATCTGGCAGGGCGATGCCAATGCCCAGGCGCTGCGCAGCCTGCGCCACTGCACCACGCCGCCCTCGCCCATCAACTGCACCGGCCCCGAGACCCTCTCCGTGCGCTGGCTGGTCGAGGAATTCGCCCGCCGCATGGACGTGCCGGTGCGGGTGAGCGGGCAGGAGGCGCCCACCGCCCTGCTGTCGGACACCACGCAGGCCACCCGCCTCTTCGGCTATCCCGTCGTGCCGCTGGGCGCGATGCTCGACTGGGTGGCCGACTGGGTGATCCAGCAACGCCCCAGCCTGCACAAGCCGACCAAGTTCGAGGTGCGGGATGGCGCCTTCTGAGGCGACCGGCAGCCGCACCGACGCCGAGCCGACGCGCGCGGTGCGGCTGGGCGACGCGGACGTGTTCGCCGGCGTGGCACTGTCCGATGCCGCGGGCTGGAACCAGACGGCCGACGACTGGGCCTTCTTCGCGCGCCACGGCGTCGCCATCGGCCGGCGCACCGCGCGCAGCGAGCTGGTGGCCACCGCGGCCGTGCTGCCCTATGGGCCACTGGCCTGGATCTCCATGGTGCTGGTCGACCGCGAATGGCGCCATCGGGGCCTGGCCAGCGACCTGCTCCATGAGGCGCTGGCACACCTGGACGAGCACCGGCTCACCCCCGTCCTCGACGCCACGCCGGCCGGCCAGGCGGTGTACGAGCGCCTCGGCTTCCGGCCCGGCTTCGGCTTCTGCCGCTGGGCGGGCGAGGCCGGCCGACATCCTGCCTCGGTGGTGGACAGCGCGGTGCGGCCCGCCCGGGGCGACGACGAAGACGCATTGACCACCCTCGACCGCAACGCGAGCGGCCTCACGCGCGGCCTGTTGCTGCGCGACCTGCTGGCCCGCCGCGGCACGCGGACGTGGCTGTGGGCGGGCGACGGCGGCCCTTCGGCCTTCGTCATCGCGCGCGAAGGCCGGCGGGCCTGGCAGATCGGCCCCCTGGTGGCGCCCACGAGCGCCCAGGCCCAGGCGCTGCTGCAGACCGCCCTGGCCGAACTGGACGGGCCGGTCTTCATCGACGTGCCGGATGCCCACACCGGCCTGCGCGCATGGCTCGGCGCCCAGGGCTTCACCGTGCAGCGGCCCTTCGTGCGCATGGCGCGGGCGCAGGCCCTGCCCGACTGCGTGACCCAACCCTCGGCCCCTCTCTTCGCCGTGGCCGGCCCCGAATTCGGATGACCCCATGCCTCTTGCCGACGACGCCGTGACCCATGCCCGCCAGCTGCTGCAGCGCGGCCTGGCCATTCCTGCCCACCCGCTCGCCCTGGATGCGCAGCGACAGCTGGACGAGCGCCGCCAGCGCGCCCTCACCCGCTACTACCTCGACGCCGGCGCGGGCGGCCTCGCCGTGGGCGTGCACACCACGCAGTTCGCCATCCGCGAGCGGGGGCTGTACGCGCCGGTGCTGAGGCTGGCGGCCGAGACGGCCCGCGACTGGGTGGGCACGCAGCGGGAACTCGCGCTCGTCGCCGGGCTGTGCGGCCCGACCGCCCAGGCCCTGGCCGAGGCCCGGCTGGCGCGCGATCTGGGCTACCACGCCGGCCTGCTGAGCCTGGCCGCCCTGAGCGACCGCAGCGAGGACGAACTCATCGCCCACTGCCAGGCCGTGGCGGCCGAGCTGCCGCTGGTGGGCTTCTACCTGCAGCCGGCGGTCGGCGGCCGTGTGCTCAGCGCAGGCTTCTGGGCCCGCTTCGCGGCCATCGAGCAGGTGGTCGCCATCAAGGTGGCGCCCTTCCACCGCTACCGCACCCTGGACGTGGTGCGCGGCCTGGTGGCGGCACGGGCCGAAGAGCGGGTGACGCTCTACACCGGCAACGACGACCACATCGTGCTGGACCTGCTCACGCCGTTCACCGTGATGCGCGACGGCGCGCCGGTCACCGTGCGCTTTCGCGGCGGGCTGCTGGGGCACTGGTCGGTCTGGACGCAGAAGGCCGTGCAGCTGCTGCAACGCTGCCAGGCCGCGGTCGCGGCCGGCGCCGTGCCGGCCGAGCTGCTGGCACTGGACAGCCGCGTCACCGACTGCAACAGCGCCTTCTTCGACGTGGCGAACGACTTCCGCGGCTGCATCGCCGGCTGCCACGAGATCCTGCGCCGCCAGGGCCTGCTCGACGGCATCTGGTGCCTCGATCCGCAGGAGGGCCTGAGCCCCGGCCAGGCCGACGCGCTGGATCGCGTGTGCCGCGAGCACGCCGACCTGTCCGACGACGAGTTCGTGGCCGCGAACCGCGACCGCTGGCTCCGCTGAAACCCCACTCCAGGAACGCCGCATGCACCGTCTGCGCCAGGCCCTCGCCCACTACCTGCCGGCCGTGGGCATCTTCGTCGGCTTCGTGCTCCTGTGGCAGCTGGCGGTGTCGGTCTTCGACATCCGCGAGTACCTGCTGCCCAGCCCCGGGGCCGTGCTGCAGGCCATGGTGAGCCAGGAGATCCCGTGGCTGCAGCATGCCTGGATCACCGCGGTGGAGATCCTCGGCGCCTTCGTGCTGGCCGGCGCTTCCGGCGTGCTGCTGGGCATGGCCATCGCGTGGTCGCCCGGGCTCTCGCGGGCCCTCACGCCCTTCCTGGTCTTCGTCAACACGCTGCCCAAGGTGGCGATCGCGCCGCTGTTCCTGATGTGGCTGGGCTACGGCATCCTGCCCAACATGCTGATCGGCGCGCTCATCGGGTTCTTCCCGGTGGTCATCAACACCGCCGTCGGCCTCACGCAGATCGACCAGGACCTGGTGGACCTGGGCCGCGTGTTCAGCGCGCCCAAGTGGAAGGTCTTCCTCAAGATCCGCATTCCCAATGCCTATCCCTACATCCTGAGCGCGCTGAAGGTCACCGCCACCTCGGCAGTGGTGGGTGCCATCGTGGGCGAGTTCGTCGCCTCGCAGAAAGGCCTGGGCTACGTGATCATCACCACGCAGAGCAGCATGAACACGCCGGCCGCCTTCGCCGCGCTGGTGTGGATCTCCCTGCTGGGCCTGCTGCTGTACGGCCTGGTGGCCGGCCTGTCGCGCCTGCTCGCGCCCTGGGCCGAGGACCGCGCCGGCTGAGGCGCCCGCCCATTCCCGAATCCTCCTCCACCGCTTCGTCCTCCCTCCCCAGAAAGGAAGCTGCCATGCCTCTTCGTTCCGCCGCCCTGCAGGCCACCATGGCCGGCCTCGCGCTGCTGTCGGCCCACGGCCCGGCCCTCGCCCAGCCCAAGGAGAAGTTCACGCTGGCGCTCAACTGGTTCGCCGTGGGCGACCACGCGGCCTACTGGGTGGCGCTGGACAAGGGCTACTACGCCCAGCGCGGCCTGGACGTGAGCATCGAGGCCTCCAAGGGCTCGGGCGACGCCATCGCCAAGGTGGACACCGGCCGCGCCGACGCCGGCCTGGCCGATGCGGTGCCGATCATCTCGGCCGTCTCGCGCGGCGCGCGGGTCAAGATCGTGGGCATCGTCTTCGACAAGACGCCCATGACCTTCTTCAGCCGCAGCGACGCACCGCTGGTGAAGCCCGCCGACCTGGAGGGCAAGACCGTGGGTGCGCCGGCCGGCGACAGCCAGCGGCTGGCCTTTCCGGCCTTCGCGCGGCTGAACAGGATCGACCCGCAGAAGGTCACCTGGGTCAACATCGAGCCCACGGCCAAGGTGGCGTCCATCGCCGAGAAGCGCATGGATGGGGTGGCCGACTACACGACGGGCCAGCCCTTCTACGACAAGGCGATGGGCGAGGGCAAGGTGGTGCGCATGGCCTGGGCGGACCATGGCTTCGACCTGTATGCCATGTCGCTCATGGCCAGCGACAAGACCATCGCCGACCGGCCCCAGCAACTGCGGGCCTTTCTCGAGGCCTCGTACCAGGGCTGGCGCGACGTGATGAGCAACCCGGAGGAGGCCCTGGCCATCTACAAGAAGCGGGTGCCGGAGATCGACGTGAACGTGATCCGCGCCAACATGCTGCTCGGCTTCGATCTGATGCGCACCCGCAATTTCGCCGACAACGGCCTGGGCGCCATCGACGACAGGAAGATGTGCGCGTCGGTCGACATCGTGAACACCTACATGGGCCTGCCCCGCAAGGTGGACTGCCAGGCCGTCTACACCAAGGGCCTGCTGGCCAAGGTGGCACTGCCGCTGGCCGCGAAGTGAGCGCGCGTCACGAAGGCGGCACCGGCATGGCCTCCACCGCTTCCCCGCCGCCGGGCCCCGGCACGGCGCGGCCGCTGATCGAGGTCGACCATGCCGGCATGGTCTACCCCGCCGAAAGCGGCCCGGTGGAGGCGCTGCGCGACATCTCGCTGTCCATCCACGAAGGCGAGTTCGTCGCGCTGGTCGGGCCGAGCGGCTGCGGCAAGTCCACGCTCATGCGCGCCATGGCCGGGCTGCGGCCGGTGACCAGCGGGCAGGTGCGCGTGCAGGGCGTGCCGGTGGACAAGCCCATTCCGCAGGTGGGCATGGTCTTCCAGGCGGCGCTGCTGCTGAAGTGGCGCAGCGTGCTGGACAACGTGCTGCTGCCGGTGGAGCTCGCCGGCCTGGACCGTGCCCGCTACCGCGAGCGTGCGCATGAACTGCTGCGGCTGGTGGGGCTCGGCGACTTTGCCGGCAAGCGGCCCGGCGAGCTCTCCGGCGGCATGCAGCAGCGCGCTGCGATGTGCCGCGCACTCATCCTGGACCCGCCCATCCTGCTGATGGACGAGCCCTTCGGCGCGCTCGACGCCATGACGCGCGACGACATGAACCTGGAACTGCTGCGCATCTGGGGCCAGGACCAGCCCCGCGCCGCGCGCAAGACCATCGTCTTCGTGACGCACTCCATTCCCGAGGCCGTCTTCCTGGCCGACCGGGTGGTGGTGATGTCGCCACGCCCGGGCCGCGTGGCGGAGATCCACGACGTGCCCATCGCCCGCCCACGCACTGCCCGGACGCGGGCCACGCCCGAGCTGGGGCAACTGGCCTTCCGCATCTACACCGAGCTGTCGGGCAGCGCCGGCCGTGGCGACGAAGGCCGCGACGGGCCGCACTGGTAGGCGGCGCATCCATGGACGCGCCGCGCCTTCGCGTCACGGCGGTGGACCTGTTCGAGTCCACCTACCGCATGCGCTTGCCCTTCCGCTTCGGGGCCATCACGGTCACGGGCGGCCAGCAGGCCATCGTGCGGCTGCGCATCCGGCTGCCGGACGGCCGGGAAGGCGAAGGCTTCGCGGCCGACGCCCTGGCCGCCAAGTGGTTCGACAAGGATCCACGCCTGTCGGACGAGGACAACCAGCACCAGCTGCGCGCCTCGCTGCAGCAGGCGCGCGAGGCCTACCTGGCCGCGCCACCGCTGAGCGCCTTCGCCCTGTTCGCGCAGCACCACGGCCCCTTGCAGCAGGCCGGGGCACGCCGGGGACTCAATCCGCTGGTGGCCAGCTATGGGCCGGCCCTGCTCGACCGGGCGGTGCTCGACGCGCTGTGCCGGCTGGAAGGCGTCGGGCTCTGGCAGGCGCTGCACGCCAACCTGCCCGGCATCGAGGCCGCCCCCGTGGCGCCCGACCTGGCGCGGCTGGACCTGCCCGCCTTCCTGGCGGGGCAGCAACCGCTGCGGCGCCTGGCCGCTCGCCACACGGTGGGCCTGCTCGACCCGATCACCGCCGCGGACGTGACCGCCAGCGCCCAGGTGCACGACGGCCTGCCGCAGACGCTGGAAGCGGTGATCGCCGCCTACGGCAACCGGCACTTCAAGATCAAGCTCTCCGGCCAGCCCGGGGCCGACCTCCCGCGCCTGGGCCGCATCGCGGCGCTGCTCGACACCCAGCCGCCCGGCTGGGCCGTGACGCTGGACGGCAACGAGCAGTTCGAGGACGCGGCCGCCGTGATCGCGCTGTGGCGCCAGATGCGCGCCGATCCCGCGCTGGTGTCGCTGTGCGCCGCGGTGCGCTTCATCGAGCAGCCCATCGCCCGCGGCCGAGCGCTTGCCGCGCCGCTGCCGGACCTGCAGGGCCTGCCGCCGCTGCTCATCGACGAGTCGGACGGCGAACTGGACGCCTTCGTGCGCGCCCGCCAGCTGGGCTACCGCGGCGTCTCCACCAAGGCCTGCAAGGGCTTCTACAAGTCCATCCTGAACCGGGCGCGCTGCCTGCTGTGGAACGCCGCGAGCCCGGCCGACCCCTGCTTCATGTCGGCGGAAGACCTCACCACACTGCCGGGGCTGGCCCTGCAGCAGGACCTGGCCCTGGTCGCCTGGCTGGGCATCGGCGACGTGGAGCGCAATGCGCACCACTTCGTGGACGGATTCCAGGGCCGGCCGGCGGCCGAGGCGCAGGCCTTCCTGGCTGCACACCCCGACCTGTACCAGGCCACACCCGCCGGCCCGCGGCTTCGGATCGTGGACGGCGAACTGGCCGTCGGCTCGCTGGCGGCGGCCGGCTTCGGCACAACGGTGTCACCTACGCTGGACGACACGCCGGCGATGCCCGCGTCGGCTTGGCCGGCCGGCTGATCCGCTCAGCGCCGGGCCGCCAGCGCGGCGCGCGCCGCCTGCGCGAAGCCGGCGCCGCGTTCGCCCTCGGCCACGTAGTGCGGCAGGTGCGACAGGTGCGGCACGAAGCGCGCCACGTTGGCCACGCCGATGCTGTGGTCGAAGGCCTGGAACATCAGCGCGTCGTTGGTCGAATCGCCCACGTAGGCCCATTGGTCCATCTCGGCGCCCAGGTCGCGGCCCCAGAGTTCGCGCACGATCCAGCGCGCGCCCGAGAGCTTGTTGTGCTCGCCGTACCAGCCGTTGATGTGGATGCTGCTGACGGTGGCGTGCATGCCCTCGTGCCGCATGGCCATCACCACCTTGTCGATCTGCGCCTCGGACAGTTGCGTGAACTCGCTGTGGTCGATGGCGATGTCGCATTCGCGGCCCGCGCTGTCGGTGGCGCGGCGCGCGCCCGGGATGCTGGCCTCGATGTGCGCCAGCACGGCCTGCATGCGCGCGAAGTTGGCGGCGCGGGTGGCGGCGTCCTGCTGGTAGCGCTTGTGCAGTCTGCGCACACCGCCCGGCTGCCAGGTGCCTTCGGGCACCAGCGCCACGGCGCCGTTTTCGGCCACGATGGCATCGAGCGGCCAGCGGGCCGCGAAGGGCTCGCTCCAGCCCACGGGCCGGCCGGTGATGGCCACCACCTGCAGGCCGGCGGCCTGCAGGGCGGCCAGCGCATCCAGCGCTTCGGGCGTGATGGCGCCGTCGGTGGTCAGCGTGTCGTCGATGTCGGTGAACACGCCCACCAGGCCGCGGCGGGCGGCTTCGGGCCAGTCGGCCAGCGGCCGCATCGTCTCGTGCCCCATCAGCCGGCCGTCTGCAGCGCCAGGCCGGCGTGCTCGCGCAGCGGATGGAAGTGGATCTTGGGAAAGCGCTCCTGCGCCAGCCGCACGTCGTAGGGACTGGTGCAGAGGAAGGCCAGCGTGTCGGCGGCGTCGCGCGCCATGCGCATGGGGTAGGCGTTCTCGAACTCGCGCAGCTCGGCCGGCGTGTCGGCGGTGATCCAGCGCGCGCCGGTGTACTGGCAACCTTCGAGGCGGATGTCGCAGTCGTACTCGGTGTTCAGGCGGTGCTGCACCACCTCGAACTGCAGCTGGCCCACCGCGCCCAGCAGCATGTTGCCGCCGGCCTCGGGCTTGAAGACCTGGATGGCGCCCTCCTCGCCCAGCTGCATCAGGCCCTGCTGCAGCTGCTTGGTGCGCAGCGGGTTCTTGAGCACCACGGTCATGAACATCTCGGGCGCGAAGAAGGGCAGGCCGGTGAACTGCAGGCTGGCGCCGTCGGTGAGGGTGTCGCCCAGCTGCACGCCGCCGTGGGTGGTGAAGCCCACGATGTCGCCGGCATAGGCCTCTTCCACCGCCTCGCGGCGCTGGCTCATGAAGGTGACGACGCTGGTGGGACGCAGCTCCTTGGCGGTGCGCTGCACGCGCAGCTTCATGCCCGGCTGGTACTTGCCGGAGGCGATGCGCACGAAGGCGATGCGGTCGCGGTGGTTGGCGTCCATGTTGGCCTGCACCTTGAAGACGACGCCGGCGAAGTCCTTGTCCTCGGGCTGGATCTCCTTGACCACCGGCTGGCGGTTCACCAGCGTGGTGCTGGTACGCGGGCGCGGCGCGGGCGCAAGGTCCACCAGCGCGTCCAGCACTTCCATCACACCGAAGTTGTTGACGCCGGAGCCGAAGAACACGGGCGTCTGCTTGCCGGCGAGGAAGGCCTCGTGGTCCCACTCGGGCGAGGCGCCGGTGGCCAGCTCCATGCTCTCCAGGGCGCTGTCGAACTCGGCGCCGAAGCGGGCGCGCAGCCTGTCGGTGTCGCTGAGCGGAATGGTCTCGAAGTCCTGCGGGCGGCGCTCGCTGCCGGACTCGAACACCGTCATGGCCTGCGTGCGCAGGTTGATGATGCCGCCGAAGCTCTTGCCCTGGCCCACGGGCCAGGTCATGGGCACGCAGGGCATGCCCAGCTCGCGCTCCACCTCGTCGAGGATGTCCAGCGGCTCGCGCACCTCGCGGTCCATCTTGTTGACGAAGGTGATGATGGGCGTGTCGCGCTGGCGGCAGACCTCGATCAGCCGGCGGGTCTGCGATTCCACGCCGTTGGCGGCGTCGATGACCATCAGGGCCGAGTCCACGGCCGTGAGCACGCGGTAGGTGTCTTCGGAGAAGTCCTTGTGGCCGGGCGTGTCGAGCAGGTTGACCACATGCTCGCGGTAGCTCATCTGCATGACCGAGCTGGCCACCGAGATGCCGCGCTGCTTTTCGATCTCCATCCAGTCGGAGGTCGCATGCCGGCTCGCCTTGCGGCCCTTGACGGCGCCGGCGATCTGGATCGCGCCCGAGAACAGCAGCAGCTTTTCCGTCAGCGTGGTCTTGCCCGCGTCGGGGTGGGAAATGATGGCGAAGGTGCGACGGCGGCGCGTTTCGGCGGCGTAGGGAGAGGACACAGGCGGGCTCCAGGGCAACCCGCCATTTTCGCAGACGGCAGCGCGCCCGCCGTGCGGACCGGGGCTTTGGGGCGGCGCTCGCGCCGGGCGATCAGCCCAGGGCCGGCAGGGCCTGCGCCGCGCGGCGGCCCTGCTGGCGCACGCGGGGCGTCCAGTCCACCAGCGCCAGCCGGCCGTCGGCATGCTCGGCCAGCGCCGTCAGGCTCTCGACCCAGTCGCCGTCGTTGCAGTACAGGATGCCGTCGATCTCGCGCATCTCCGCATGGTGGATGTGGCCGCAGACCACGCCCTGCATGCCGCGGCGCTCGGCCTCGCGGGCCACCGCCTGCTCGAAGTCGCCCATGTAGCTCACGGCGCGCTTGACCTTGTGCTTGAGGTACTTGGACAGCGACCAGTAGGGCAGGCCGATGCGCGCGCGCAGCGAATTGAAGTGCCGGTTCAGGCGCAGCGTGAATTCGTAGAGCGAGTCGCCCACGTAGGCCAGCCACTTGGCGCACTGGATGACGCCGTCGAACAGGTCGCCGTGGATCACCCAGAGCTTGCGGCCGTCGGCCGTCTCGTGCACCCATTCGTCGGCCACCTCGATGCCGCCGAAGTTGTGGTGCAGGTACTTGCGCGCGAATTCGTCGTGGTTGCCCGGGATGAAGATCACCCGCGTGCCCTTGCGCGCCTTGCGCAGCAGCTTCTGCACCACGTCGTTGTGGGCCTGCGGCCAGTACCAGTGGCGCTTGAGCTGCCAGCCGTCGACGATGTCGCCGACCAGGTACAGCGTCTCGCACTCGGTGTTCTTCAGGAAGTCGAGCAGGGCATTGGCCTGGCAGCCGGGCGTGCCCAGGTGCAGGTCGGAGATCCACAGCGTGCGAAAGCGCAGCACGGGGCGCTCGCCCCCGCCTTCGTCCTCGCCGGCATCGGACAGGCGACCGGCGTTGTCTTGCCAGGCGCGCAGGAAGGCGTCGTCGCGTTGCATGGACCGGCAGCATCGGCGCGGCGCATGACGGCAGCATGGCGGTGGCGTGACGACGATGTGACGTCGGGGCCTACTGTCTCGACGCCAACGGCAGGTGCCAGGTCGCCGTCGCCCGGCGTGATGCGAAGCGGCGGCGCGACCGGACCCGCCGATGCGCGGCTCAGGCGCTGCAGCGCTGCACTTCCACGGTGGAGTGCCGGATCTCCTCGTGCATGGAGAAGCAGGCGCGCACGCCATCCGCGTCCAGCGTGGTCGAATGTGTGACGACCGTCACCGCGCAGGCGTAGGCGCCGCGGCCCACGCGCCAGACATGCAGGTCGGCCACGCGGGTGTGCGAATCGGCCAAGCCGGTCTCGATGCCCTCGCGGATCTCCTCGGTGACGGGATGGTCCATCTCGCGGTCCAGCAGCACGGCGCTGGTCTGGCGCAGGAGGCTGCGCGCCCAGTTGGCCACCAGCACCGCGCCCACCACGCCCATCACCGGGTCGAGCCAAGCCCAGCCCAGGAACCAGCCGCCCAGCAGCGCGGCGATGGCCAGCACCGAGGTGGCGGCATCGGCCAGCACGTGCAGGTAGGCCGAGCGCAGGTTCAGGTCGTGGTGGTGGCCGTGGTCATGGCCATGGTCGTGTCCGTGCCCGCCGTGACCGTGCCCATGCCCGCCGCGTGCGTGGCCATGGCCGTGTCCGTGGTCATGCCCGTGCGCGCCGGCCAGCAGCCAGGCGCACAGCAGGTTCACCGCCAGGCCAAGGGCCGCCACGATCACCGCCTCGCGGTAATGAATCGGCTCCGGCGACCACAGCCGCTCCAGCGAGCCGAAGACCATCAGGCCCGCGACCACCAGCAGGAAGACCGCGCTGGCAAAGCCGCCCAGCACCTCGATCTTCCAGGTGCCGAAGGCGAAGCGCCGGTCGCGCGCCAGGCGGCGCGCCGCGGTGTAGGCGAAGGCACTGACGCCGATGGCCACCGCATGCGAGCTCATGTGCCAGCCGTCGGCCAGCAGCGCCATGGAGTTGAACCACCAGCCGGCGGCGATCTCCATGACCATCGCGGCGGCGGTGATGGCGAGCACCCAGCGGGTGCTGCGCTCGGCGGCGGGGTTGCCAGTGTCGAACTGGTGGCTGTGCTGCCAGGGGCTGAGGTCGTGGGTGTGCATGGCGGCGGCGATTCTGGCAGCCGCCCCGCCGTCCGGCTAGCCGCCGAACAAGTCCCCGTCGGCGATGCGGCTGCTGGGCGCCGCCACGCCGAGGTGGCGGTAGGCCGCCAGCGTGGCGATGCGCCCGCGCGGCGTGCGCTGCAGGTAGCCCTGCTGGATCAGGTAGGGCTCGATCACGTCTTCGATGGTGCCGGACTCCTCGCCGATGCTGGCGCCGATGTTGTCCAGGCCCACCGGACCGCCGTCGAAGCGGTGGATCACCGCTTCCAGCAGCTTGCGGTCCATCAGGTCGAAGCCTTCGGGGTCGACGTCGAGCATGGCCAGCGCCTTGTGCGCGATGGACTGGGTGATGCGGCCATCGCCCTTCACGTCGGCATAGTCGCGCACACGGCGCAGCAGCCGGTTGGCGATGCGGGGCGTGCCGCGCGAGCGGCGGGCGATCTCGAAGGCGCCCTCGGGGTCGATGGGCGCGTTGAGCAGGCCGGCGCTGCGGGTGACGATGAGCGTGAGCTCGTCGGCCGTGTAGAACTCCAGCCGCGCCACGATGCCGAAGCGGTCGCGCAGCGGGTTGGTCAGCATGCCGGCGCGCGTGGTGGCGCCCACCAGCGTGAAGGGCTGCAGGTCGAGCTTGATGCTGCGCGCCGCCGGCCCCTCGCCGATCATGATGTCGATCTGGTAGTCCTCGAGCGCGGGGTACAGGATTTCCTCGACGACCGGCGAGAGCCGGTGGATCTCGTCGATGAAGAGCACATCGTTGGGCTCGAGGTTGGTCAGCAGCGCGGCCAGGTCCTTGGGCTTTTCGAGCACCGGCCCGCTGGTCTGGCGCAGGTTGACGCCCAGTTCGGCCGCGACGATGTGCGACAGCGTGGTCTTGCCCAGGCCCGGCGGGCCGAAGAGCAGCACATGGTCGAGCGCCTCGCGCCGCTTGCGGGCGGCACCGATGAAGATCTCGAGCTGCTCGCGCACCTTGGCCTGGCCCACGTATTCCTGCAGCAGCTTGGGCCGCAGGGCGCGTTCGATGGCTTCTTCGTTGGGCGAGGCGGGGGCCGCGGACACCACGCGCTGCGGTACCGGGGCGAAGTCGTCGGTGTGGATGGACATGTCGCGGGGGGAAGCGGCGGATTGTAGGCGGCGCCTGCCGCGGCCGGGACGCGGTCAGCCTGCATTCAGGCGGCAGAATCGACCGCTCCTGCCGCTCACCGTCAACACCTTGTCCATCTACCAGCTCAAGCCCCGCTTCCAGGCCCTGCTCCGCCCCCTGGTCCAACGCCTCGCCCGCGCGGGGGTCACGGCCAACCAGGTCACGATGGCGGCCTGCCTCGTCTCCGTGGCGCTCGGCCTGTGGCTGTTCTGGACCGCCCCCTCCCGCGCGGCCTTCGCGCTGGTGCCGCTCTGGATGCTGGTGCGCATGGCCTTCAATGCCGTGGACGGCATGCTGGCACGCGAGCACGGCCAGCAGAGCGCGCTGGGCGCCTTCCTCAACGAGCTGACGGACGTGGTGTCCGACGCGGCGCTGTACCTGCCCTTCGCCCTGGTCGCGCCCTTCTCGGGCTTCTGGGTGGGCGTGGTGATCGTGCTGGCGGGCCTGTCCGAGTTCGCGGGCGCGCTGGGGCCGACGGTCGGCGCCAGCCGCCGCTACGACGGGCCGATGGGCAAGAGCGACCGCGCCTTCGTGTTCGGCGCATTGGGGCTGTACGTGGCCCTGGGCTGGCCGCTGCCGGCCGCGGCGGCCTGGCTGATGCCACTGCTGGCCCTGGCCGTGGGCTGGACGGTGGTGCGCCGCGTGCGCGCCGCCCTGGCCGAGCGCACCGCCGGATGAGCCGGCGCCGATGAGTTTCACAACAACCCCGGGGACGAATCACGCATGACGGCCACACCACGCATCGCCGAGGAACTGCATTTCCAGACGCACGACGGCGAATCGCTCTTCTATCGCCATTGGCCTGCCACCGGCAGCGCGCGCCGTGGGGCGGTCCTGCTCTTCCACCGCGGCCATGAGCATGGCGCCCGCATGGCCCACCTGGTGGACGAGCTGGACCTGCCCGACTTCGACTTCTTCGCCTGGGATGCCCGCGGCCATGGCCGCTCGCCGGGCCAGCGCGGCCACAGCCCCAGCTTCGCGCACTCGGTGCGCGACGTGCAGACCTTCGTCGAGCACATCGCCGCGCAGCACGGCGTGGCCGAGCAGGACATGCACGTCGTGGCCCAGAGCGTGGGCGCCGTGCTGATCTCGACCTGGGCACACGACTACGCGCCCAAGGTCCGCGGCCTCACGCTCGCCTCGCCGGCCTTCAAGGTCAAGCTCTACGTGCCCTTCGCGCGGCCCGGCCTCGCACTCATGCACAGGCTGCGCGGGCTGTTCTTCGTCAACAGCTACGTCAAGCCGAAGTTCCTCACGCACGACCCGGCGCGCATCGCCAGCTACCAGGTCGACCCGCTGATCACGCGGCCCATCGCCGTCAACATCCTGCTCGACCTGTACGAGGCCGCCGAGCGCGTGGTCGACGACGCTCAGGCCATCGTGCTGCCGACGCAGTTGCTGATCTCCGGTGCCGACTGGGTGGTGCACCACGGGCCGCAGCATCGCTTCTTCGACCGGCTGGGCAGCCGGGTGAAAGAGAAGCTGGAGCTGCCCGGCTTCTTCCACGACACGCTGGGCGAGCGCGACCGGGCCAGCGCCGTGGCCGCGGTGCGCGGCTTCATCCTGCGGCTCTTCGACGCGCCGCCCGCGCCGGTCGACCTGCGCACGGCCGACCGCCAGGGCTTCACGGCCGACGAGGCCCGGGCACTTGCGGCCCCGCTGCCGGCGCTGTCGCCGCGCGGGCTGTACTGGGCCGCCACGCGCGCCGGGCTGCGCCTGGGCGGCCGGCTGTCCCGTGGCATCGCCCTGGGCCATGCGACCGGCTTCGATTCCGGCAGCACGCTGGACTACGTCTACCGCAACGAGGCGGCGGGTGCACCGCCGGTGGGCCGGCTGGTGGACCGGACCTACCTCGACTCCATCGGCTGGCGCGGCATCCGCCAGCGCAAGCTGCATGTCGAAGAGCTGCTGCGCGAAGCCATGGGCCGGCTTGCCCACGAAGGCCGCGAGGTGCGGCTGATGGACATCGCGGCCGGCCATGGCCGCTATGTGCTCGATGCCGCGGCAGGCAGCGCCGTCGCGCCCACGTCGATCCTGCTGCGCGACTACAGCGACATCAACGTGCGCGATGGGCAACGGCTCATCGCCCAGCGTGGCCTGCAGGACATCGCACGCTTCGTGCAGGCCGATGCCTTCGACCGCGCGAGCCTGGCGGCCGTCACGCCGCGACCCACGCTGGCCGTGGTGTCGGGGCTGTACGAGCTGTTCCCCGACAACGACATGGTGGCCCGCTCGCTGGCCGGCGTGGCCGATGCCGTGGAGTCCGGCGGCTACCTGGTCTACACCGGCCAGCCCTGGCATCCGCAGCTGGAGATGATCGCCCGGGCGCTCACCAGCCACCGCCAGGGCCAGGCCTGGGTGATGCGCCGGCGCACGCAGGCCGAGATGGACCAGCTGGTGGAAGCCGCGGGCTTTCGCAAGATCGCCCAGCGCGTGGACCGTTGGGGCATCTTCACCGTCTCGCTCGCGCAGAAGGCATGAAGCGGCCCTGGAAGCGCGCCCTCGCCTGGCTGGCCCTGCTGGGGCCCTTCTTCTACCTGAGCTACGGCCTAGCCAACTGGTGGGCCGGCACGCGGGCCCATGTGCCCTCGGTGGTGTTCGACTGGGAGCGGGGCCTGCCCTTCTGGGCCTGGACCATCTTTCCGTACTGGTCGATCAATGCCTTCTATGCGCTGTCGCTGTTCCTCGGACGCACGCGGCATCTCGTGGACCGGCATGCGGCGCGGCTGCTGACGGCGCAGGTCGTGGCCGTCGGCTGCTTCGTGCTCTGGCCGCTGGGCTTCAGCTTCGGGCAGCCGGCGGTCCAGGGCGCGCCCGCCTTCCTGTTCGAAGCGCTGCGCGGCTTCGACAAGCCCTTCAACCAGGCGCCCTCGCTGCACATCGCGCTGGCCGTGATCCTGTGGGACTGGTACCGGCAGCTCGTCCGCCCGCGCTGGGCGCGCGCGGTGCTGCACGTGTGGACGCTGCTGATCTGCGCCTCGGTGCTGACCACCTACCAGCACCACTTCATCGACATCCCGACCGGCGCGCTGCTGGGCCTGCTGTGCGTGTGGCTGTGGCCGCTGGAGCGGCAGGTGGCGCTGCCGCGCGCCTGGCGGTGGGCGCGGGATGCCGCGCGCTGGCGGCTGGCCGGCGCCTACGCCGTGGGCGCCCTGCTGTGCCTGGCCCTGGCGCTGCAGGGGGGCGGATGGCTCCTGTGGCTGGGCTGGCCCGCCGCGTCGCTGGCCCTGGTGGCGCTGAACTACGCCGGCCTCGGCGCGCGCGGCTTCCGCATGGACCGGCATGGCCGCATGCATTACGCCGCGCGCTGGCTCCTGGGCCCCTACCGGGCCGCGGCCGCCGTCAACGCGTGGGCCTGGACGCGCAAGCTGCCCGCCCGCGCGGAGGTGACGCCGGGCTTGTGGCTGGGACGCCTCCCCTCCAAGGCGGAGTGGCAGGCCGCCGGCCGGCCGCGGCTGCTGAGCCTGTGCGCCGAGCTGCAACTGCCGCGCGTGCCGGGCGCCCGCTGCGTGCCGATGCTGGACCTCGCCACGCCCTCGCCAGCGCGGCTGCGTCGGGCCGTCGAGGTGCTGGAAGGCCAGCGGCGGTCCGGCGACGGCGCCGTGTGGGTCTGCTGCGCGCTGGGCTTTTCGCGCAGTGCTGCGACAGTCGTGGGCTGGCTGCTGCGGCACGGCGGTGCGTCCGAGCCGGCCGCGGCGGAGGCGATGGTCCGGCGCGCGCGGCCGCAGATCGTGCTGCGTGCGCCGTGGCGGGCAGCGCTGTCGGCCGTGCAGCACGCCGAACCATCGCCGCGCCAGCCATGACCCTGCCGTCGTCCCCCCCTGATCCGCAGGCACGCAGCCGCTGCGCCGCCCTGGCCGCGCGGCTGGCCGCCCAGCGACCCGTGGCCGCCTGGAGCCTGCTGCTGTCGGCCGCCTGCCTCCTTGCCCTGGCGGCGGTCGCCGCCGGACGGGCCATGCCGGCCAGCCGCCTGTGCCTTGCCGCCTGGTCGCTCGGCGCGATGCTCGGCTTGGCCGAACGCTACCTGGCGCTGCGCCTGCGCCTGGACGAGGGCCTGTTCGCGGCCCTCGGCCGCGGCGCCCTGCCCGACCTGGCCGCGCTGGACGACGCGCTGGCCTGGGTGGGCCTGCGCCCCGCGTCGCCGGGCACCCCACGCCCGCTGGACGAGCGCCTGCGCGGCACGCAGGCCCTGATGCGCCGGCATCTGGGCGTCGTGCTGCTGCAGACCCTCTGCGTCCTGATCGCCCTCATCGCCGGCCTCCACGCCGGTCTGCCTTCGTCATGAACGACATCCTCGACTCCGACACACCGCCCGCGCGCGTCCTGCTGCGGCAGGCTGGCGCCTTCGTTGCCGCCCGGACCATCGTGCTGGTCGCCAACCTGCTCACGGGTGTACGCGCCATCTGGAGCGGCACCACGCCGGTGGCCGAGACCACGCTGTACTTCGCCAACCATTCGAGCCATGGCGACTTCGTGCTGGTCTGGGCCACGCTGCCGCCCGACCTGCGGGCCATCACCCGGCCCGTCGCGGGGCAGGACTACTGGCTGGCCTCGCGGCTGCGTCGCTTCATCGGCCAGGACGTGTTCAATGCGCTGATGATCCGCCGCGACGGCAGCGGTGCGGCGGGCGGCGCGGCCACCAATCCCGTGGAGCAGATGGTGCAGGCGCTGGAGGCCGGCGATTCGCTGATCATGTTTCCAGAGGGCACGCGCAACACGGGCGATGCGGTGATGCTGCCGCTCAAGAGCGGACTCTTCCACATCGCCCGCGCCTGTCCACGCGTGCGGCTGGTGCCGGTGTGGATCGAGAACCTCAAGCGCGTGCTGCCCAAGGGGCAACTGGTGCCGGTGCCGCTGGCCTGCTCGGTGCGCTACGGCGCGCCGGTGGTGCTGGCCGACGGCGAGGACAAGGCCGCCTTCCTGGCGCGCGCGCAGCAGGCCATGCTGGACCTGCGGCCGGACCATGACAAAGCGGAGGAACGATGAGCCCCATCACCCACACCACCCTGATGCTCTTCGGCGGCGTGGCCGGCGTGCTGGTGCTCGCCTCGGCCATCGGCGCGCTGCTCAAGTGGCGCGTGGCCCACGGCGCGCCCCATTCGGTCATCGACAACCTCAACGCCCGGGTCAACGCCTGGTGGGTGATGGTGGCCGTGATCGGCATCGCCTTCGCCTTCGGCAAACTGGGCGTGATCCTGCTGTTCTACCTGGTCTCGTTCTACGCGCTGCGCGAGTTCCTGAGCCTGACCTATACCCGGCGCGGCGACCACCTGGCCATGGCCGCCGCCTTCTACGTGGCGCTGCCGGTGCAGTACTTCCTGGTCTGGATCGAGTGGTACGGCATGTTCGCCATCTTCATCCCGGTGGAAGTGTTCCTCATCCTGCCCATCCTGTCGGCCCTGGGCGGCGACACGCAGCGCTTTCTGGAGCGCACGTCCAAGGTGCAGTGGGGCCTGATGGTCTGTGTGTTCTGCATCAGCCATGTGCCGGCGCTGCTGACGCTGAACATTCCCGGCTTCGAGGGGCGCAACCTGCTGCTGATCGCCTTCCTGGTGATCGTGGTGCAGGGCAGCGACGTGTTGCAGTACGTGTGGGGCAAGCTCATGGGCAAGCGCAAGGTGGCGCCGGAACTGTCGCCCTCCAAGACCTGGGAAGGGCTCATCGGCGGCGTGGCCAGCGCCACGCTGCTGGGCGCGGCGCTGTGGTGGGCCACGCCCTTCGCGCCCTGGCAGGCGGCGCTCATGGCCTTCATGATCTGCGTGATGGGCTTCTTCGGCGGGCTGGTGATGTCCGCCATCAAGCGCGACCGCGGCGTGAAGGACTGGGGCACCATGATCGAGGGCCATGGCGGCATGCTGGACCGGCTGGATTCGGTGATCTTTGCGGCCCCGATGTACTTCCACGCATTGCATTACTGGTGGGTGCCATGACCCCCCCAGGCTGCGCGCTTCGCGCTCCGCCTCCTCCTCAAGGGGGCACATCCAGCGGCCCGGCAAAGCCGGTTCCGCGGCTGTTCGCGCGTGGCCTGCTCCGCGGCCTTCCGAGCAAAAGTCAGCGGGAACTCAACGCTTACTTCGCCAGCGCCTTCAGCGCCATCTTGATGCCCTCGCTCACGCCCACGTCCTTGGGCAGGGCCTTGAGGGCGGCGGCGCCTTCCTTGTCGTTGTAGCCCAGCGCCAGCAGGGCCTGCAGGATGTCGGCCTGGGCGTCGCTGGCGGGCTGGGCGGCAGCGCCGGCGGTGCCCACGGCGTCGCCCAGCTTGCCCTTGAGCTCCAGCAGCAGCCGTTCGGCGGTCTTCTTGCCGATGCCGGGAATCTTCACCAGCCGGCCCGGCTCCTGCAGCGCGATGGCCTGCACCAGCTCGCCCACGCTCAGGCCCGACAGGATGCCCAGCGCCGTGCGCGGCCCCACGCCGGCGATCTTGATCAGCTGCCTAAAGGCCGCACGTTCTTCCGCCGAGGCGAAGCCGTAGAGAATCTGCGCATCCTCGCGCACGATGAAATGCGTGAGCAGCGAGACCTTCGCGCCCACCTGCGGCAGGTTGTAGAAGGTGCTCATCGGCACGTCCACCTCATAGCCCACGCCGCCGCAGTCGATCACGATCTGCGGCGGGTTGCGTTCGGCCAGGGTTCCGGTGAGTTTTCCTATCATGACTTGCTTGCCGATCCTTCGATTCCATCTGCCAGAGAAAAAAGCCGCGTGATTCTCCGCCACAGCTTCACCCCCGCGAACAACACCCGCCTGGCCCACCTGTGCGGCCCCATGGACGCGCACCTGCGCCGTATCGAGGAGGCGCTGGAGGTCAAGATCGCCCACCGCCACGAGGTGTTCAAGATCGACGGTCCCAAGGCCCGCGCAGAGCGCGCGCTGGAGGTGCTACAGGCCCTCTACGAAATCGCCAGGCATCCGCTCGATGCCGCCATGGTGCAGCTCACCCTGGCCGGCGACGGCCAGATGGCCGAGGCCGAGGACGGCGCGCTCACGCTCGCCACCCGCCGCGGTGACCTGCGCGCGCGCACGCCCAACCAGAGCGTGTACCTCGACAACATCGCCAACCACGACATCACCTTCGGCATCGGCCCGGCCGGCACCGGCAAGACCTACCTGGCGGTGGCCTGCGCGGTCGATGCGCTGGAGCGCAGCAGCGTGCAGCGCATCGTGCTCACCCGCCCGGCGGTGGAGGCCGGCGAGCGCCTGGGCTTCCTGCCCGGCGATCTGTCGCAGAAGGTCGACCCCTACCTGCGCCCGCTCTACGACGCGCTGTACGACCTGATGGGTTTCGAGAAGGTCACCAAGGCCTTCGAGCGCAACGCGCTGGAGATCGCGCCCCTGGCCTTCATGCGCGGGCGCACGCTCAACAACGCCTTCGTCATCCTCGACGAGGCGCAGAACACCACGCCCGAACAGATGAAGATGTTCCTGACCCGCATCGGCTTCGGCAGCAAGTGTGTGGTGACGGGCGACATCAGCCAGATCGACCTGCCCAAGACGCAGACCAGCGGCCTGGTGGAGGCCGAGCGCGTGCTGCGCCGGGTGCAGGGCCTGGCGTTCACCCGCTTCGACACCGGCGACGTGGTGCGGCATCCGCTGGTGGCGCGCATCGTCGATGCCTACGACGCCTCCCGCAAGCGCAGCAGCAGCGCGAAGGCCGAGTGATGGCGATGCCGCCCCTTGCCCTGTCGCTGCAGTTCGGCCGCATCGACGCACTGGCGCGCCACCGCGCCGCCCTGCCCCGCCACCGCGTGGCCCGCTGCATCCGACATGCGCTGGACGCGCCCGGCGAGATCACCGTGCGCATCGTGGACGCCGAGGAAGGCCAGCAGCTCAACCGCGAGTTCCGCGGCAAGGACTACGCGACCAACGTGCTGACCTTCGACTATGCGCAGTCGCCGATGGTGATGGCCGACCTGGTGCTGTGCGCGCCCGTCGTGGCCCGCGAAGCGAAGGAGCTGGGCGTGACCCTGGCCGCCCATTACGCGCACCTGCTGGTGCACGGCACGCTGCATGCGCAGGGCTGGGACCACGAGACCGGCGACGAGGACGCCGAAGCGATGGAAGCGCGCGAGATCGAGATCCTGGCCGGGCTGGGCGTGCGCAATCCGTATCGGGGTCGCTGAACGGCGCGATGCCAGTCCGTTGACCCGTTCGCCCTGAGCTTGTCGAAGGGCTTGCGCCAAGCTTCGACAAGCTCAGCCCGAACGGACCTTGGTCAATCGACTGGCATTGCGCTGACGGCGCGCCTTTCACAGACCCGCTTGAACAACAGTCTGAGGCCCACAGCCCCAGCTCGGCTTTCAGCACATGTCGATGGGGATGGTGACCGGCCCGTCGTTGACCAGGTGCACCTGCATGTCGGCCCCGAAGCGCCCGGTCGCCACCACCGGATGCAGCGCACGGGCGCGCTCGACGAACGCGTCGTAGAGCCGCCGCCCCTCGTCCGGCGGGGCGGCGCCCGTGAAGCTCGGCCGGTTGCCGCCGCGCACGTCCGCCGCCAGCGTGAACTGGCTGACGATCAGCAGCCCGCCATCCACGTCCTGCACGCTGCGGTTCATCTTGCCGAACTCGTCCGAGAAGATGCGCAACTTCAGGATCTTGGCCAGCAGGCGCTCGCCCACGGCCTCGGTGTCGCCCGGCTCGGCGCAGACCAGCACGAGCAGGCCTGGGCCGATGGCGCCCGCCACCTCGCCGGCGATTTCCACGCGCGCCTCGCGCACCCGCTGCAGCAGCGCCTTCACGGCAGCACCCGGCCGACCGGATCGCGGTCCTGCGCCAGCGCGGCCCGCGATTCGAATTTCAGCGGCAGCAGCTGGATGGTCACCCGCAGGTTGGGCAGCACCGCCATCAATGCCCGCTCGACGTCGTCCCGCATCAGCGCGGCGCGGCGCAGCGTCCAGCCGCCGGGCAGGTGCATGTGCAGGTCGGCAAAACAGCGGCGGCCGGCACGGCGGGTCACGAGGTGGTCGAAGCGCAGCTCGGTCTCGGCCGGTGTCTCGGCGGCAATGCGATCGAGCACCGACTGCAGCAGCGCCTGGTCGGCCGGCGCCAGCGCCTCGTCCATCAGGCCCTGGGCCGAGCGCCAGACCAGCTGCCCCCCCTCCCAGATGATGTTGATCGCCACCCCGATGGCTAGCAGCGGATCGAGCCACAGCCAGCCGGTGAAGCCCACGGCGATCACGCCGATGATCACGGCGACGGAGGTCCACACATCCGTCATCAGGTGCCGGCCATCGGCCTCGAGCGCGATGGAGTTGTGCTTCTTGGCCGCGCGGAACAGCAGCCAGGCCAGCCCGCCGTTGAAAGCCGAACTCACGGCCGACAGCACCAGGCCCCAGCTCAGTTGCTCCAGCGGCTGGGGATTGAGCAGCCGGTGCGCCGCCGCGCCGCCGATGCCCAGCGCGGCGCCGACGATCAGCACGCCCTCGAAGCCGGACGAGAAGTACTCCGCCTTGTGGTGGCCGTAGGGATGCTCGTCATCGGCCGGCCGCGCCGCCACCGTCACCATGCTGAGCGCGAACACCGCGCTGGCCAGGTTGACGAAGGACTCCATCGCATCGGAGATCAGGCCCATCGAATGGGTCACGTAGCCGGCGATGCTCTTGAGCAGGATGGTGACCAGCGCGACCCCGATGGACAGCTTCAGCAGGTTGCGCGGCTGCCAAAGTGGCGAATCGTCACCGATAGGGAAATATTTCATGTTCTTTGTCAAAAACTCTACTGAACGCGCCACAGAGCGCCGCGGGGCGCGCCCTATCATGCGCGGTTTTCTTTAGCGCCAGATTAAGGTCATGAGACAGAGGATGCTTCAAGGCCTGCTCGCCGCCGCTGCCCTGTGCGCCGGCATTGTGGGCCCGGCCCAGGCGCAGGACGCCGTGAGCGGCGGACACGCCGGCTTCATCAAATCGGTCCAGGGGCAGGTCCTCATCGTGAACGCGGCCGGGCAATCGCAGGCCGCCCAGGCGGGCAGCACGCTGCGTGCCAGCGACCGCGTCGAGACGGACGCGCAAGGCGCCGCCGGCCTCGTGCTGCGGGATGGCACCACCCTGGTCGTCGGCCCCGCCTCGCGCGTGGACCTGCGCGACTACCGCTTCGACAGCACCACGCAGGACGGCAACCTGCTGGTCGGCCTGCTGCGGGGCTCGCTGCGCATGATCAGCGGCCTGCTGGGCAAGGCCCATCCGGAAGCGGTACGCGTGGAGACGCAGACGGCCACGATCGGCATCCGAGGGACGGACTTCATCGTGTCCGCCGAGGCCCCATGATGCGCCGCCCGCTCACCCTGCTGCGTTGGACCGTTCCCGCCGTGGCCGTGCTGCTCGCGGCCTGCGCGGCGCCACCGCCGCCCTCCACCCGCGTGGTGCTGCTGCCGCAGGACGACGGCACGCCGTCCGCGGTGGTCGTGAAGACGGCTGGCGGGCAGCAGCGGCTGGACAAGCCGTACGAACGCGCCTCGGTGGTCGCCACCAGCCAGCCGCCGGTGGTCGACACCACCGATGCGGCGACGGTGCAGGCCCGCAACCCCAGCCTGTTCTCGATGCGGCCCGCCCGGCCGCAGCGCTACGTGCTGTTCTTCGACACCGGCGGCACGCGCCTGGCCGCGCAATCGCAGCGCGACCTCGATGCACTGCTGGGCGACGCCCTGGCCCGGCCGGGCGCCGACCTGGTCATCACCGGCTATACCGACACCCGGGGTGCGGCGGCTGCCAACGACACGCTGTCGCTGGCCCGGGCACAGATGGTGCGGCAGATGCTGATCCAGCGCGGCTTCGCGCAGGAACGCATCGAAGCCGCCGGACGCGGCGAGCGCGAACTGGCCGTGCCCACGGCCGACGAGGTGGACGAGCCGCGCAACCGGCGCGTGGTGGTCGATCTGCGCTGAAAGCCCCGGGCGCTTCTTGGCAGCGCCCGCCCGGCCGCCTGACGCGCAGCCGGCGTGGCCGACGCATGGAAGCAGGCGTGCCGGTCGGCACGCCTGAAACGGTCAGGCCAGCAGCACCCGCGCGAACTTGCGCTTGCCCACCTGCACCACGTAGCTTCCGGCCTCCAGCTTGAGCCCCTTGTCGCTCACCACGCTGGAGTCCACCCGCACGCCGCCGCCGTCGATCAGGCGGTTGCCCTCCGAAGTGGACGCCGCGAGCCCCGCCTGCTTGAGCACATGGGCGATGCCCAGCGGCGCACCGCTGATCTGCACCTCGGGGATCTCGTCCGGCACGCCGCCGCGACTGCGGTTGATGAAGTCCTGCTCGGCCGCATCGGCCGCCTGGGCGCTGTGGAAGCGGGCCGTGATCTCCTTGGCCAGCATCACCTTGGCGTCCTTGGGATTGCGCCCGCCATCGACCTCGGCCTTGAGCGCGGCAATCTCCTTCAACGAGCGGAAGCTCAGCAGCGTGAACCACTTCCACATCAGTTCGTCCGAGATCGACAGGACCTTGGCGAACATGGTGTTCGGCGCCTCGCTGATGCCGATGTAGTTGTTCTTGCTCTTCGACATCTTCTCGACGCCGTCGAGCCCTTCGAGCAGCGGCATGGTCAGGATGCACTGCGGCTCCTGGCCATATTCCTGCTGCAGGTGGCGACCCACCAGCAGGTTGAACTTCTGGTCGGTGCCGCCGAGCTCCAGGTCGCTCTTGAGTGCCACCGAGTCGTAGCCCTGCATCAACGGGTACAGGAACTCGTGCACCGAGATCGACTGGCCGGCCTTGAAGCGCTTGGTGAAGTCGTCGCGCTCCATCATGCGCGCCACCGTGTACTTGGCCGCCAACTGGATCATGCCGCGCGCGCCCAGCGGGTCGCTCCATTCGGAGTTGTAGCGAATCTCGGTGCGGGCCGGGTCCAGCACCAGGCTGGCCTGGCGGTAGTAGGTCTGCGCGTTTTCCTCGATCTGCTCGCGCGTCAGGGGCGGGCGGGTGCTGTTGCGGCCCGAAGGGTCGCCGATCAGGGTGGTGAAGTCGCCGATCAGGAAGATCACCTGGTGGCCCAGGTCCTGCAGCTGGCGCATCTTGTTGAGCACCACGGTGTGGCCGATGTGGATGTCGGGCGCCGTCGGGTCCAGGCCCAGCTTGATGCGCAGCGGCTGGCCGGTCTTTTCGGCGCGCTGCAGCTTGCGGACCCACTCGTCCTGAGGCAGCAGTTCGTCGGCGCCTCGCAGCGAAATTTCGAGCGCTTGTCCTACACCATCCGATAGTGTTTGACCAATAGGAGACTGGGGATTCATTGCGATTTTGAGGGGCGGAAACAACACACGCCGCTATACTCCGCCGGGTTTTGCGCTGTGCATTCTACGCAGCGCCTCTTTTCGCCCCGCCCTGGCATCAGCGCTCACCTACAGCGCTGCAGGGCGGCCGCCGAACCCGAGCCCTGGATTCCTACGTTGTCGAAACTGATCAACGGCATTCTGGCCGCCGAGGAAGCGTTTGCGTCTCGCGTGGCCCTGGTCATCCGGACCCATCCCCGCCATCTCACCGCCGCCGTCGCCGCGATGCTGATGACCGCCGGCGGCGGCGCCTTCGCCGTCGCCTCACTGGGCCCCGATGCCGCGGATCTGCCGATCCGCCAAGTCCTCGAAACCGTCACCCCTGTCTCTGTCGAAAGCCAGAGCCAGGCCCTCGACGGCTACAGCTTCACCCTCTTCCGCACCGAATCCACCCGCGCCAGCGACACGGCGGACGCCCTGCTCGGCCGCCTCGGCGTGAACGATCCGGCGGCCGCCGCTTTCGTGCGCGGTAACAGCGAGGCGCGCGCCGCCATGCTCAGCCGCGTGGGCCGCACCGTCTCCGCCGAGATCGGCCAGGACGGCCGCCTGCACCGCCTGTCGGCTCGCTGGGTGCCCGACAACGCGGGTGGTTTCCGCCGCATCACGATGCAGCCGGACGGCGCCAGCTTCGCCGTGCGCAGCGAGGCCGAGACGCTGGACGTCAACCAGCGCGTGGCCGGCGGCACCATCCAGAGTTCGCTCTTCGCCGCCACCGACGCCGCAGGCATCCCCGACGCCGTGGCCAGCCAGTTGGCGGACATCTTCTCGGGCGACGTGGACTTCCGCCAGTTGCGCAAGGGCGATCGTTTCGCCGTGCAGTACGAAAGCCTGGAAGCCGATGGCCAGGCCATGCGCACCGGCCGCGTCCTGGCCGCCGAATTCGAGACCGGCGGCAAGGTGCACCAGGCCATGTGGTTCGAGCCGGCCGGCCAGAAGGGCGGCTACTACCGCTTCGACGGTGAAAGCCTGCGCCGCGCGTACCTGGCGTCGCCGGTCGAGTTCACCCGCGTGTCCAGCGGTTTCGCGATGCGGCTGCACCCCATCCTCAACAGCTGGCGGCAGCACACCGGCACCGATTTCGCCGCACCGCCCGGCACGCCGGTGCGCACGGTGGGCGACGGCACGGTCGATTTCGCCGGCTGGCAGAACGGCTACGGCAACATCGTCATCATCAACCACCGGAACCGCCAACAGACGGCCTACGCGCACCTCAGCCGCATCGACGTCAAGGCGGGGCAGTCGGTGAGCCAGGGGCAGCGCGTGGGCGCGGTGGGCTCCACCGGCTGGGCCACGGGCCCGCACCTGCATTTCGAGTTCCGCATCGACGGCCAGTACTTCGATCCGCAGCGCATGCTGGCCGAGCAGGATGGCGGCACGCCGATTCCCGCCTCCGCCCGCGCGGCCTTCGCCAAGGCCATGGGTGCGGCGCGCACCGAACTCGCCGCCGCCAGCGCGGTGCTGCAGGCCCGCGCGGACTGACGACGGCACGGCGGCCTGCCCCGAACCGGCGGCCGGGCCCCATTTCCCCTCCAAGCAGCGCCGGCCCTCCGGCGCTTTTTTTCTTGGCGACATTCGAGAACCCCGCATGACGGCGCTTTTCATCGGCCTGATGTCCGGCACTTCCCTCGACGGCGTGGACGGCGTGATCGCCGCCTTCGACGGCGGCGTGACGGTGCATGCCCATGCGAGCGTCGACTTCGACGCCGCCCTGCGCGCCGAACTGCTGGCGCTGAACCAGCCGCAGGGCGTGGACGAGCTGCACCGCGCCGCGCTCGCCGCCAACGGGCTGGCGCGCCACTACGCTGCGGTGGTGCGGCAACTGCTCGATCGGACCGGCCTGGCCGCAGGCTCGGTCCGCGCTGTGGGCGCCCATGGCCAGACGGTGCGCCACCGGCCGGGCGCCTTCGACGGCACGGGCTACACGTTGCAGCTGAACAATCCGGCCCTGCTGGCCGAACTGACGGGCCTGCCCGTGGCCTGCGACTTCCGCTCGCGCGACGTCGCAGCGGGCGGCCAGGGCGCCCCGCTGGTGCCGGCCTTCCATGCCGCGCTGTTCGGTTGCCCCGGGGAGGTCCGTGCGGCACTCAACCTGGGCGGCATTGCCAATCTGAGCCTGCTGCCGGGCGACGACGGGCCCGTGCGTGGCTTCGACTGCGGCCCGGCCAACGCCCTGCTCGACCACTGGTGCCAATTGCATCGCGGTACTGCCTTCGATGCCGCAGGTGCCTGGGCCGCGTCGGGGACGGTCCGCCCCGCGCTGCTCCAGCGCCTGCTGGCCGAGCCCTACTTCGCCCACCCCATCCCCAAGAGCACGGGGCGCGACCTGTTCCATCCGCAATGGCTCGCGCAGCACCTGCACGCCGACGACCTGGCCGCGGATCCGCGCGATGTGCAGGCCACCCTGGCGGAGCTGACGGCCCGCAGTTGCGCCGACGCGCTGCGCCTGCATGCGCCGGACGTCCGGCGGCTGATCGTCTGCGGCGGCGGCGCCGCCAATGAAGACCTGATGCGCCGCCTCGCGCTGCACCTGCCCGGGGTTGCCGTCGACAACTCCGCCGCGCACGGCCTGCCGGCCCAGCAGGTCGAGGCCACGGCCTTCGCCTGGCTGGCGCAGCGGCTCTTGGCCGGCGAGCCCGGCAATCTGCCGACGGTCACGGGCGCCCGCGGCCTGCGAGTGCTCGGCGCGCTCTACCCGGCCTGACTGCCGGCGCGGCCGCGTCGACCCGACGAGGGCCAGCCCCCGGAAAGCGCCGACCATTGATCGCAGCGGCCGGGCGGCCGCCCGGCCTCAATGGCGGCCGGCTGCGTCGGGCTCTTCGAGTTGGGGCGAGCGCGCCTCGGGCGGCACCTGCCAGAAGATGAAGGCCGAGGCCACGGTCACCAGCCCCACCGTCACGAAGGTGGCCTGGAAGGCCGGCAGGGCATGGTCGCCGAAGGTGCCGCTGAAGCCCGACAGCACCGCGCCGGCCATGGCCACACCCAGGCTCATCGCCAGCATCTGCACCATCGAGAACAGGCTGTTGCCGCTGCTGGCGCTGGCACCGTCCAGGTCCTTGAGCGTGAGCGTGTTCATGGCGGTGAACTGCAGCGAATTGAAAGCGCCGAACAGGGCGAACTGCAGCAGCCGCAGCCACAGCGGCTCCCCCGGCGACGCCAGCGCAAAGCTGGTCATGAGCAGCCCGATGATGCAGGTGTTGGCCGTCAGCAGGTTGCGGTAGCCGAAGCGCAGGATCAGTTGCGCGGCCACCCGCTTCATGCCCATGCCGGCGAGGGCCGTCGGCAGCATCATCATGCCGGCCTGCATGGGCGAATAGTCCAGCGACACCTGCAGCGACAGCGGAATCAGGAAGGGCATGGCGCCGCTGCCCAACCGGCAGAACAGGTTGCCCAGCAACCCGACCGAGAGGGTCCGCACCTGGAAGAGGTGGGTCGAAAACAGCGGGGCCGGATGCCGGACCGCATGCAACCAATAGGCCACCACCGCGGAGAAGCCGAACACCGCCATCACCAGGGCGCCCGCGTGCCCCATGCCCGTGGCACCTTCGATGGCCAGCGACAAGGTGGCCATGCCGAAAGCCAGCAGCACGTAGCCCAGCAGATCGAAGCGCCCGGGTGCATCGGCCCGCACGTCGGGCATGAAGCGCTGGGTGGCGGCCAGACCGAGCAGACCCACCGGCAGGTTGATCAGGAAGACCCAGTGCCACGAGGCGTACTCGACCAGCCAGCCACCCAACGTCGGACCGAGCAGCGGCCCGATCAGGCCGGGAATCGCCACGAAACTCATGGCCTGCAGGAACTGGGCGCGGGGAAAGGTGCGCAGCACCGTCAACCGCCCCACCGGCAGGAGCAGCGCACCGCCCAGGCCCTGCAGCACCCGCGCCGCCACCAGCTCGCCCAGGTGCCGCGATGCCGCACAGGCCAGCGAGCCGAGCGTGAACAGGGCGATGGCCACCATGAACATCCGCCGCGTGCCGAAGCGATCGGCCAGCCAGCCCGAGGCCGGAATCAGCAAGGCCATGGTCAGCGAATAGGACACGACCACGGACTGCATGCGTAGCGGACTTTCGCCCAGCGCACGCGCCATCGACGGCAGCGCCGTGTTGATGATGGTGGCATCCAGCGTCTGCATGAAGAAGCCGATGGCCACCAGCCACAGCAGGATGCGTTGCGAGGTGTCGGTGGCCGCAGGGGCGGCTTCGGGTCGGGAGGCGGTCAAGGGCGGGCTCGGGCGCAAAGGGAAACAAAAAGCCGCCCGAAGGCGGCTTTCATGGCGGCGACAGATGTTGTTGTCGCACGGTGCGGCGGATCAGACCGAGAAGCTCGAACCGCAGCCGCAGGTGGTGGTCGCGTTGGGGTTCTTGATCACGAACTGGGCGCCCTGCAGATCTTCCTTGTAGTCGATCTCGGCGCCGACCAGGTACTGGTAGCTCATGGCATCGATGAGCAGCGACACGCCGTTCTTGGTCATCGTCGTGTCGTCCTCGTTGGTCACCTCGTCGAAGGTGAAGCCGTACTGGAAGCCGGAGCAGCCGCCGCCCTGGACGAACACACGCAGCTTCAGGTCGGGATTGCCTTCCTCGGCGATCAGGTCGGCCACCTTGGCGGCGGCGGAATCGGTGAACACGATCGGCTCGGGCATCGCCTGCACGGCGGGCGCGGTGGTTTCGGCAACTGCGGTCATGGGGTATCTCCGTGGAGGGCCGAACCCGGCGGGCGCGACCAAGGGAAGGAATGCTAACGCAGGCAAAGAAAAACCGCCCCGAGGGCGGTTTTTCTCTGGCAGATGCGAAACGCTCAGCGCTTCGAGAACTGCTTGCGGCGGCGTGCAGAGTGCAGACCGACCTTCTTACGCTCGACTTCACGCGCGTCGCGGGTGACGAAGCCAGCCTGGCTCAGCACCGGCTTGAGGGTCGCGTCGTAGTCGATCAGCGCACGGGTGATGCCGTGGCGGGTGGCGCCGGCCTGGCCGGACTCACCGCCGCCGTGCACGTTCACCTGGATGTCGAAGGCTTCCAGGTTCTCGGTCAGCGCGAGCGGTTGCTTCGCGATCATGATCGAGGTCTGGCGGCCGAAGAACTGCTCGATCGGCTTGCCATTCACCGTGATCTTGCCGCTGCCCTTCTTGAGGAACACGCGGGCGACGCTGGACTTGCGACGGCCGGTGCCGTTGTTCCAATCACCAATCATCTCGGGACTCCTCAGATTTCCAGCGGCTGCGGCTGCTGGGCGCTGTGCGGATGCTCAGCGCCGCCGTAGACCTTCAGCTTCTTGATCATGGCGTAGCCCAGAGGACCCTTGGGCAGCATGCCCTTGACGGCCTTCTCGAGCGCGCGGCCGGGGTGCTTGGCCTGCATGTCGCGGAAGTTGGTGGCGGTGATGCCACCCGGGAAGCCGGAGTGACGGTAGTAGACCTTGTCGATGCTCTTGGTGCCGGTGACCTTGAGCTTGGACGCGTTGACGATGACGATGAAGTCACCGGTGTCGACGTGAGGCGTGTAGATGGCTTTGTGCTTGCCGCGCAGACGGAGGGCCACTTCGCTGGCGACCCGTCCGAGAACCTTATCGGTTGCGTCAATCACAAACCACTCGTGCTTCACGTCAGCGGGCTTGGCGCTGAACGTAGACATGAGATTTCCTTGAGAACAGGAGGTTTGGAGGAGCCCTTTTCCGCGGTCGGTCTTTCTCTGAAGGAAAGCTCTTAGGCGGGTGTCGAGCTTCGCCGCGGGGCTCGGTAAAACGCTGCGAAGCCTTCCATTATATGCACAGGCTTCAGATTGACGCCACCTGGAGGCTGCCGCGGTTAGCATTGCTCCATGTTCAGCTACCGCCATGCCTTCCACGCCGGCAACCACGCCGACGTGCTCAAACACACGGTGCTGATCGCCGTGCTCGACTACCTGCTCGAGAAGGAAACCGCCCTCACGATGGTCGACACCCATGCTGGTGCCGGCCTCTATCGCCTGGACGGAGACTATGCCGGCAAGAGCGGCGAGGCCGCCGAGGGCGTGCTGCGACTGGCCGAGGCGGCCGCCGCGTCCGACACCCCCCTGCCCGATGCGCTCGGTCGCTACCTGGCACTGGTGCGCGAGTTCAACCGCGGCGAGGCGCTGCGCGTGTACCCGGGCTCGCCCTTCGTCGCCCATCAGCTGCTGCGCGAGCAGGACCGCCTCAAGCTCTACGAGCTGCATCCCACGGACGCCAAGACCCTCGACGGCAACGTGGCACAGCTCGACGCCGGCCGGCGCATCGCCGTGCTGCGCGAAGACGGCTTCGGCAGCGCCACCAAGTTCCTGCCGCCGCCCTCGCGCCGCGCACTCGTGCTCACCGATCCGAGCTACGAGATGAAGACCGACTACAGCCGCACCGCCGCCTACGTGGGCGAGGCGCTCAAGCGCTTCGCCACAGGCGTCTATGCGGTCTGGTATCCGATCATTCCCCGGCCGGAGGCGCACGAGCTGCCGCGCCGGCTCAAGACGTTGGCGACCAAGGCCGGCAAGCCGTGGCTCAATGCCAGCCTCACGGTCAAGTCCAGCCGCATGGCCGTCGCGCTGCCGGGCGAGACCAGCCGCCGGCCCGGACTGCCCGCCAGCGGCATGTTCATCATCAATCCGCCGCACACCCTGGCCGCGCGGCTGCGGCCCAGCCTGGCCCGCATGGCGCAGGTGCTGGCGCAGGACGCCAACGCCGCCTTCACGCTGGAGCACGGCGGCTGACCCACCGCTGCGGCAGGGCGGGCTTCCCCGCCACGGCCGGCCGCCCCCTCAGCGCCGGCGCTTGTTGGCCACGCGCGCTGGCGGACGGCGCGCCGGCGCGGGACGCGGCGCCGCCGCCACGTTGATGGGCGCTAGGCCGCCTTCGACGCGCTCGCCCGCGCAACGACCGCCCTCCTCCGGGATCACCGTCAGCGACACCTGCTTGAAGCCGATGGTGGTCAGCTGGATCTGCTCGGCCGCCGCCTGGCTCAGGTCGATGATGCGGCCCGGCGTGAAAGGCCCGCGATCGTTGATGTAGACCAGCACCTCCCGCCCATTGACCAGGCTGCGCACGCACACCTTGGTGCCGAAAGGCAGCGTCTTGTGGGCGGCGGTGAAGCTGGTCATGTCGAACAGCTCGCCGCTGGCGGTGCGCCGGCGGTGGAACTGCACGCCATACCAGGAGCCCCCGCCCCGCTCGAATTCCTCGACCTGCAGGTCGTCGGGCGGACCGTCCGGCGTCTCGCCCAGGTCGGGAAAGATCTGGACCACGCGCGAACGCGGCGCCTCGGCGGCGGCCGGCGGTTGCCGTTCCAATGGCCGAAGCTTCGGGCGGACGGCGGCGGTCTCGGGCGGCGCCGTGCCACCCGCCCCGGCCTCCGGCGTCGTCGGCAGCGGCGCACAGGCCACGGCCAGCAGCGTCGCGAGTGCCGCACATGCGGCCCGCGCCGTTGCCCAGACGCTCATTCGCCCAGGCCCAGCCGGTCCAGCAGCGCCAGGGTGGGCGCGGCCTGGTTCATGGTGTAGAAGTGCAGCGCCGGTGCGCCGGCCGCCACCAGCCGCTCGCACAGGGCCGCGACCACGTCGAGGCCGAAGGCCTTGATCGAGGCCGTGTCGTCGCCGAAGGACTGCAGCCGCAGCCGCACCCAGCGCGGGATCTCGGCGCCGCAGGCATCCGAGAAGCGCATCAGCTGCGTGGAACTGGTGATGGGCATGATGCCCGGCACGATCGGCACGTCGGCACCGGCCGCGCGCGCCTCGTCGACGAAGCGGAAGTAGGCCTCGGGCGTGAAGAAGTACTGCGTGATGGCCGAATCGGCGCCCGCACGCACCTTGGTCGCGAAGGCCTGCATGTCGGCCTGGGGCGTGCGCGCCTGCGGATGCACCTCGGGATAGCAGGCCACTTCCAGGTGGAAGTCGCGCCCGGTCTCGGCACGGATGAAGGCGACCAGGTCGCTCGCGTACTGGAATTCGCCGCCGATGCCGTAGCCGCTGGGCAGGTCGCCGCGCAGCGCCACGAGGCGACGCACGCCCATGGCCTTGAGCTGATGCAGTTGATCGCGCACCGTCTCGCGCGTGGCGCCGATGCACGAGAAGTGCGAGGCGGCATCGGTGCCTTCTTCCAGGATCTCCTTCACCGTGGCGAAGGTGCCCGCCTGGGTGGAGCCGCCCGCGCCATAGGTCACCGAGCAGAACTGCGGCGCGCGGGCACGCAGCTGCGCCCGCACGGCCCGCAGCTTGACCGCGCCTTCGGGCGTCTTGGGCGGGAAGAACTCGAAACTGATCGGCAGCGCCATGGGGAACCCTTTTCTTGTCGTTAGTTGTCGTGCACGGCCGCCGAAGGCGCCGCGTGGATGAAGAACTCGCGGTTGCCATCGCCACCGGCAATGGGGCTGTCCAGCCATTGGAGCAGCCGCAGGCCGGCATCGGCGCAGCCCTGCCGCAGCCGGGCCTCGACCTCGGCGTACAGCGCCGGATCGCGGACGATGCCGCCCTTGCCGATCTGCGCCGGCTGCAGCTCGAACTGCGGCTTGACCAGCATCAGCAGGCGCCCCGTCGGCGCCATCAGCGGGACCAGCGCCGGCAGCACCAGCGTGAGCGAGATGAAGGACAGGTCGCCGACGACGAGGCCGAAATCCGCGCCGCCCACCGGCGCGAACTGCGCCGGCTGCAGATGGCGCGCGTTGACCTTCTCCAGCGCCTGCACGCGCGCATCGGCCCGCAGCCGTTCATGCAACTGCCCATGGCCGACGTCCACGCCCACCACGGCGGCGGCGCCGCGCTGCAGCAGGCAATCGGTGAAGCCGCCGGTGGACTGGCCCACGTCCAGGCAGCGCAGGCCGGCGACATCGAGCCCCGCCGCATCGAGCGCGCCTTCGAGCTTGAGGCCACCGCGCGAGACGTAGCGGGCCTCGGCCGCGTCCGCCAGTTCGAGCTCGGCGGTGGGCGGCACCTCGTCGCCGTTCTTGGCGGCCGAACGCCAGGGCTGGCCGGCATGCAGGCGCCAGCGCAGGCCGCCCGCGATCAGGCGCGCCGCCTGCGAGCGTGAAGCGGCCAGGCCGCGTTCGACGAGCAGCTGGTCAGCGCGCATGGGAGCAAACAGGAGCAGGCCGGGCCGCCCCGTGCGAGGCGCCGCGGCCACCGGCTCCGGCGCGCCGCCTTGCGCGCGCCCTGCACGGGCGCCCAAGGTGGCGGCACGAAGCCCGGCGGATGCTCAGTAGCGGTAGGTGTCGGGCTTGTAGGGCCCGGTCTTGGCCACGCCGATGTAGGCGGCCTGCGCGTCGGTCAGCTCGGTGAGCTGGGCGCCGACCTTCTTCAGGTGCAGGCGCGCGACCTTCTCGTCCAGCACCTTGGGCAGCACGTAGACCTTGCCAGCCTCGTAGGCGTCAGGCTTGGTGAACAGCTCGATCTGCGCGATGGTCTGGTTGGCGAAGGAGGACGACATCACGAAGCTCGGGTGGCCCGTGGCGCAGCCCAGGTTGACCAGGCGGCCCTTGGCCAGCAGGGTGATGCGCTTGCCGTCCGGGAAGATCACGTGATCGACCTGCGGCTTCACCTCTTCCCACTGGTACTTCTCGATCGAGGCGACGTCGATCTCGTTGTCGAAGTGGCCGATGTTGCAGACGATGGATTCGTTCTTCATCGCCAGCATGTGCTCGTGGCGGATCACGTCCTTGTTGCCCGTGGTGGTCACGAAGATGTCGGCCTTGTCGGCGGCGTATTCCATGGTGACGACCTTGAAGCCTTCCATGGCGGCCTGCAGGGCGTTGATGGGGTCGATCTCGGTCACCCACACCTGGGCGCGCAGGGCGGCCAGGGCCTGGGCGCAGCCCTTGCCCACGTCGCCGTAGCCGGCCACGACGGCCACCTTGCCGGCGATCATCACGTCGGTGGCGCGCTTGATGCCGTCCACCAGCGATTCACGGCAGCCGTAGAGGTTGTCGAACTTGCTCTTGGTGACGGAGTCGTTCACGTTGATCGCGCGGAACAGCAGCGTGCCCTTGGCGGACATCTCGTTCAGGCGGTGCACGCCCGTGGTCGTCTCTTCGGTCACGCCGATGATCTCGGCCGACTTGCGGCTGTACCAGGTCGGGTCTTGGGCGATCTTGGCCTTGATGGCGGCGAAGAGGATGCGCTCTTCCTCGCTCGACGGGTTGGCCACCACCGAGAGGTCCTTCTCGGCACGCTGGCCCAGGTGCATCAGCAGCGTGGCATCGCCGCCGTCGTCCAGGATCATGTTGGGGCCTTCGCCCTTCGAGCCCTTGGGGCCGAAATCGAAGATGCGGTGGGTGTAGTCCCAGTAGTCCTCCAGCGACTCGCCCTTGATGGCGAACACGGGGGTGCCGCCGGCGGCGATGGCGGCGGCGGCGTGGTCCTGCGTCGAGAAGATGTTGCAGGAGGCCCAGCGCACGTCGGCGCCCAGGGCCTTGAGGGTCTCGATCAGCACCGCCGTCTGGATGGTCATGTGCAGCGAACCCGTGATGCGGGCGCCCTTCAAGGGCTGCGCTGCAGCGAATTCCTCGCGGATGGCCATGAGACCGGGCATCTCGGTCTCGGCAATCTTGATTTCCTTGCGGCCCCAGTCGGCCAGCGAGATGTCGGCGATCGCCAGGTCGGCGGAAAGGTCGGCTTTGAGAACGGCGCTCATGCAATGCTCCAGAACACGGGTTTCAGGGTTTCCGCTGCACGTCGGGAGAGGGAGAGAAAGCACTCACCACGGCGCGATGCGGGTGAGCGTGGTTGCGTATGAATTCCGAGCCTCACGCCTGACGGCGCTGCAACGCTCCTCGGTTGGGGGCGGATTCTACAAAAGCGGCGATGCACCCTGGCCCTGCACGGCCACGGCCAGCACCTCGGCCGACCAGGCGACCACCTCGATGGGCTCGCGGCGGCCCCGCACCTCGATGCGCCGCATTTCCCCGGCCGCCGGCGACAGGCCGGCATGCCGCACCGCGAAGCGCGAGGCCACCAGCGCCGCGCCAGCCGCCTTGGTCTGCTCCTGCAGCCGGCTGGCGGTGTTCACGACCTCGCCCACGGCGGTGAAGCTCTGCACGTCCAGATGGCCGACCTCGCCCACGGCGGCCGTGCCCGCATGCAGGCCCATGCCGAAATCGAGGGGCTGGCCGAATTCGCACTCGAACTCGGCGCTCCACGCGCGCAGCCGCGCGCTGATGAGCGCCGCCGCGCGGAAGGCACGCCGGCAGGCGAGATCCAGGCCTTCCTCCAGGCCGAAAAGGGCCATCACGCTGTCGCCGATGAACTGGTTGGGCACGCCACCTGCCTCCCGCACGGCCTGGCCGACCAGCGCGAAGTAGCGGTCGAGCACATAGACGAGGTCGAAGGGCCACTGGCGCTCGGCCAGGCCGGACCAGCGGCGCAGGTCGACGAAGAGCACGGCCACCTCCCGCTCGCCGTCCAGCCGCGGACGGTGGCCTTCGGCGGCCGCGCCGGCGCCCAGCAGCGGGGAGACCTCCAGGTCGCCCGTCGGCCTCAATTGGCAGGCGAGCCTGACCTGGGCGCCGGCACGCACGCGGGCCAGCGTGCGTTGCTCGTCGGGGCCGGGCGGCGGGCAGTGCCCGGCGGGCCCCGCCACCCGCACGCGGCAGGTGGAGCAGCGCGCCCGGCCGCCGCACAGCGACAGGTGGGCGATGCCATGGGCCCGGCTGGCCTCCAGCACGCTCCAGCCGACGGGCACCTGCACGCTGCGATCCGGATAGCGCAGCGTCAGCATGCGTGCGCCGGAGAGCCGGTGCAGGCGCCCTCGGGCCAGCCGCGCGAGCAGGCACGCCGTCAGCAGCGTCACGTAGAGGTCCTGGCCGTGCTCGGCGAGCATGCCCAGCCGGTGTCCCTGGACGGCGTCGGGCGCGTTCACCGGCCCTGGCGCGAACTGCCACTCGCGCCCCATCGCCACGAAGCCCAGCGCCGCCAGCGTGGGCAGCAACACGGCCGCCGCGAGCAACAGCGGCTGCGCCCGCCGCCAGCGCGGGTCCGCCCGCAGGGCGAAGTGCAGGCCCATGCAGCCGTGCGTCCAGGCCGCGGCCAGGGCGATGACCTGGAAGACACCGCCGGCCGACCCCCACAGGCCCTCGACCACCCGTGCATAGCTGCCGTTTAGTCCGAAGAGGGTGTAGCCGCCGCGCATCGACGCCAGGTGCGAGGCCAGCAGCAGCGGCAGGGCGAAGCCCAGCACGATGCGCAGCCCCTGCGACGGCGGCATGCGCAGGCTGCGCCGCTCCCACAGCGCCACGAAGGCGAGGGCCAGGTGGACGGCGACCGCGCCATAGAGCAGCAGCGTGCCCGGCCAGGAATGCCAGAAGGCGCGAAGCGGCCCCAGCGCCCCTTCGGCCACCCGGAGCGAGACCAGCCCCAGCGCATGGTTGAGCAGGTGCAGCGTCACGTAGGCCATCAGCACCAGGCCGCTGGCCCAGCGCAGATCGCGGCGCGAACGCAAGGAGAAGGGGGCGGGGGCGGCCGGTGCGGCGACCGGCGGAGGCGGGCTCATGGGCGGCTGAGCATAATCGCGCGCCCATGAGCGACCGGCCTTCCAGTCTTGCGCTTCGGCGCTTTGCCCTCTTCGACGACCTGCCCCCGGCGCGCCTGGACGCACTGGCGGGCCGCTGCGCCTGGCGCCGGGTGGCCGCGGGCCAGCCCCTGCTGCTGCGGCGCCAGCGGCGCGCCGACGTCTACCTGGTGATCGACGGCGCCGTGCGCGTGACCACCTACGGCGCCAACGGCCGGCAGGTCACCTTCCGCGATCTGGGCGCCGGCGAGATCGTCGGCGACCTGGCCGCCCTGGACGGCCAGCCGCGCTCGGCGGACGTGATGACCGTGGAGGACAGCCTGGTGGCGGTGCTCGACCGCGAGGCCTTCCTGGAGCTGCTGCAGGAAGAACCGACGGTGGCGCGGCGCCAGATGCAGCGCCTGACCACCCTGGTGCGCCAGTTGTCGGAACGGGTGATCGAGCTGAGCACGCTGGGCGTGCAGAACCGGCTTCACGCCGAATTGCTCCGGCTGGCCCGCACCGCCAGCCCGGATGCCACCACCGGCGAGGTGCGGCTGTCGCCAGCGCCCCGCCATGCCGAACTCGCCAGCCGCATCAGCACCAACCGTGAGCAGGTCACCCGCGAACTCAATGCGCTGGTGCGCAGCGGCCTGCTGCGCAAGGAGGGCGACGCCCTCGTCGTCACCGACGTGGCGCGCCTGGCCCGCGTGGTCGCCGAGGTGATGGGCGACGGCGGCGCCTGAAGGCGCGTCGCGCTCAGTTCAGTTCAGCCCGCGCTGGCCGCCGGCCACGGCATAGCGGCCCGCCCCCAGCAGCATCACCGCCAGGGCACCGAAGAGGTACAGCCCCTGCAGTTCCAGCGCCCAGCCGCCCTGGCCGGTCAGCGAGAAGAACTGGCTGGTGTGCACCAGCAGGAAGGCCACGATCATGTTGATCACGACCACCGCCGCGGCCGGGCGCGTCCACAGACCCAGGATCATCAGCGCCGGCGCCAGCACTTCGCCCACATAGACGAGGTAGCCGATGGCCCCGGGAAGGCCGTGGGCGGCCAGCATCTTCACGATGAAGCCCGGGCCCGTGCCCAGCTTGAAGATGCCGTGCAGCAGCACCAGCACGCCGACCGCCAGGCGCAGCACCAGCTTGCCGGCATCGTCATGGCGGGGGACCAGCGCGGCGCCCGTCTCGGAAGAAGCGTAGGACATGGCGGGCCTCACAGGGGTTGTTGGGCGGTGCCGGAGGCCTGCTGACGCTGCGGCTCACGCTGCATGTTGGCGGGCAGGCGGCTGTCGACGAAGGCGCGCGGGTCCAGGTTCTGGTTGGGGGCATGGGCGGCGGCCACTGCCTCGGCCTGCACCTGGGCGCGGGTGCGGGCGCTGACGAACACGGGCTGCTGGCCGAAGCTGCTCGCTTCGCCGATGGCGGCCACGTCGCCGCTGCGCTCGGCGGCAGCCAGTTGCTGCTGCACCTCGGCACGCGACAGGGTGCTGTGCACCGGCGTGCGGTTCTGCTGGATGTAGTCCTCCTGCGTTTCGGCGGAGGCTGCACCGGCAGCAAGCGTCAGCAGGGCGGCGGCGAGGAGAGCGGTCTTGTTCATGGCGAATCCTTTCGAGGGTCGGGAGAGAGAGGTCGATCCCCGCGGGCCATGCCGTGCAGCGATCGATGGGACGAGTCTCCGCCTCGCGGCCGCCGCCGTCGGTGCGTTTACGCACATCGAACGACAGGTCGTCCAAAGAACGACGGATGCCCTCCGAGTACAGGTTGTCCCGGCTTTCTGTGGATAAGCCTGGGCATAGATCGGGGAGGACGGCGCCAAGCCATGCTCCGCCGTGCCTTCGCGACAGATTGCCCATTAATCGGGCAGGCGGATGCAGACGCACGATGAAGAAAGCCCCTGACCGCAGAAACGGTGCAGGGGCTTCGGGTGGCAAGCGGCCCGGGGACGGGACGCCGACTCTGATTTGGTGCCGCTTGTCGGAATCGAACTGACGACCTACCGCTTACAAGGCGGGTGCTCTACCAACTGAGCTAAAGCGGCAAAGCCCGCGATTCTATCGAAAGGGTCGCGGGCCGATCACTTCACGCGCTTGAGCGCTGGCCGGCCTCCGCTGGGGGGCCGCGGCGGCTCGTCCGGCGGCGGCTCGATGGCGGCGGCCGACCCGCCCGGTTGGGACTCGGCGGCTTCGCCCACCAGATGCATGCCCGGCCGGGGATCCGGCGTGGCCTGAGCCATGCCGGGCGCGATGACCTCGCCCGCCTCGGACGCCTGCGCGTCGAGCGGCGGGAAGGCCATGCCCTGACCGTTCTCGCGCGCATAGATGGCCACCACCCGTCCGATGGGGACGATGATGTCGCGCGCGGTGCCGGCGAAGCGGGCCTTGAACTCGATGAAGTCGTTGCCGATCTTCAGCGCGCTGGTCGCGTCGTAGCTGATGTTCAGCACGATCTCGCCGTTCTTGACGTACTCGCGCGGGACCTGGACGGTCTCGTCCACCACGACCGCGATGTACGGTGTGAAGCCGTGGTCGGTGCACCATTCGTAGAGCGCACGCAACAGGTACGGCCGCAACGATGTGGAT
Source organism: Pseudacidovorax sp. NFM-22 (assembly GCF_021401245.1). Classification (GTDB taxonomy): domain Bacteria; phylum Pseudomonadota; class Gammaproteobacteria; order Burkholderiales; family Burkholderiaceae_C; genus Xenophilus. The sequence continues at coordinate 180,895 of NZ_JACBFY010000004.1, read as the reverse complement.
TCGAGGGCGCTGATCATGAATGGCGCGTCGTTCTCTCTTGCCGTCGCCGCGCGCTTACTTGCGCATCACCTTCTCGGAAGGCGTCAGCGCCTCGATGTAGGCGGGGCGCGAAAAGATGCGCTCGGCGTACTTCAGCAGCGGCGCGGCGTTCTTGCTCAGGTCGATGCCGTAGTAGTCCAGGCGCCACAGCAGCGGGGCGATGGCCACGTCGAGCATGGAGAAGTTCTCGCCCAGCATGTACTTGTTCTTGAGGAACACCGGGGCCAGTTGCGTCAGGCGGTCGCGGATGTGCGAGCGGGCCTTCTCGATGGCCTTGTCGTTGCCCTTGGCGCCGCGGTTCTCGAGCGTGGAGACGTGGACGAACAGTTCCTTCTCGAAGTTCAGCAGGAACAGGCGCACGCGGGCGCGGTCGACCGGATCGCCGGGCATCAGCTGCGGATGCGGGAAGCGCTCGTCGATGTACTCGTTGATGATGTTCGACTCGTACAGGATCAGGTCGCGCTCGACCAGGATCGGCACCTGCCCGTACGGATTCATCACGCTGATGTCCTCGGGCTTGTTGTAGAGGTCGACGTCACGGATTTCGAAGTCCATGCCCTTTTCGAACAGCACGAAGCGGCAGCGGTGGGAGAAAGGGCAGGTCGTTCCGGAATACAGCACCATCATGGCGAAAGGCTCCAAAAAATCAAAAAAGAGTGGGCCGCTTGAGCAGCCCACTCTGTACGTTCACGCACCCGGCAAGCCCGGGCCACGCCGTCCGCGTTTTCTCTCTACTTCACGTCCTTCCAGAACGCGGCATTGAGACGCCAGACGAAGACCAGCGACACCGCCAGGAACAGCAACACCCAAACGCCGACGCGCACGCGGGTGTTCTGCGCGGGCTCTGCCATCCACTGCAGGTAATTGACCAGGTCGCCAACGGCCTGGTCGAACTGCAGGGGCGTCATCTTGCCCGGCTTGACCTGCTCCCAGCCCTTGAGCACCTCGGTTTCGTGGCCGTGCTGCTCCACCTTGTCATAGACCGGGCGGCGCTCGCCCTGGAGTTCCCACAGCACGTTGGGCATGCCCACGCTCGGGAAGGCCAGGTTGTTCCAGCCGGTTGCCTTGGTGTCGTCGCGGTAGTAGGTGCGCAGGTAGGTGTAGAGGTAGTCGGCACCGGTGCCATTGTGACCTGCGCGCGAACGCGCCACCAAAGTGAGGTCGGGCGGGGTGCCGCCGAACCATTCCTTGGCCTGTCGGGCATCGATGTTGGCCTTCATCGTGTCACCCACCTTTTCGGTGGTGAACAGCAGATTGTCCTTGATCTGCTGTTCGGAGAGGCCGATGTCCTGCAGGCGGTTGTAGCGCATGAAGGCGGCCGAGTGGCAGTTGAGGCAGTAATTGACGAAGAGCTTGGCGCCGTTCTGCAGCGACGCGAGGTCGTTGGTGCGCACCGGCGCCTTGTCCCAGGCGATGCCGCCTTCGGCCGCCAGGGCGCCCGTGGCAAGGCCCAGCGCCATCATCAGCGAGAGGATCAGTTTCTTCATGGGGATGCTTCTCCGGCGGCTCGGTCAGTGCGCGGCAAAGGTCACGCGCTCGGGCACGGGCTTGAACTCGCCCAGGCGGGTCCACCACGGCATGAGCAGGAAGAAGCCGAAATAGAACAGGGTACCGACCTGCGACACGCGCTCGCCGATGGGCGACGGCGGCTGCACGCCCAGGTAGGCCAGCACCACGAAGACGACGACGAACACGCCGTAGAGGTACTTGTGCCAGGAAGGACGGTAGCGGATCGACTTGACCGGGCTCTTGTCCAGCCAGGGCAGGAAGAACAGGATGATCACGGCGCCGCCCATGACGACCACGCCCCAGAACTTGGCGTCGATGGACAGCATCATCGCGCAGGCGATGACGGCGGCCACCACCACGGCGATCTTGGCGACGCTGGCCATGCGCGTCTTCCAGACGCCGAACACCGCGGCACCGACGACGCAGGCGATGAGCGCATACATCATCTCGCTGGTGATGGCGCGCAGCATCGAATAGAAGGGCGTGAAGTACCAGACCGGGGCGATGTGGTTGGGCGTCTTGAGCGGGTCGGCCGGGATGAAGTTGTTGTACTCCAGGAAGTAGCCGCCCATTTCCGGCGCAAAGAAGATGACCGCCGTGAACACGATCAGGAACATCACGACCGCGAAGATGTCGTGCACCGTGTAGTACGGGTGGAAGGGGATGCCGTCCAGCGGCCGGCCCTGCGCGTCCTTGTTGGCCTTGATCTCGATGCCGTCGGGGTTGTTGGAACCCACGTCGTGCAGCGCCAGCAGGTGCGCCACCACCAGCCCCAGCAGCACCAGCGGCACCGCGATCACGTGGAAGCTGAAGAAGCGGTTGAGGGTGGCGTCGCTCACCACATAGTCGCCACGGATCAGCAGCGCCAGGTCGGGACCAATGAAGGGAATCGCGGAGAACAGGTTCACGATCACCTGCGCGCCCCAATACGACATCTGGCCCCAGGGCAGCAGGTAGCCCATGAAGGCCTCGGCCATCAGGCACAGGAAGATCGCGCAGCCGAAGATCCAGACCAGCTCGCGCGGCTTGCGGTAGCTGCCGTAGAGCAGTCCGCGGAACATGTGCAGATACACCACCACGAAGAAGGCCGAGGCGCCGGTCGAGTGCATGTAGCGGATCAGCCAGCCCCAGGGCACGTCGCGCATGATGTACTCGACCGAGGCGAAGGCCTGCGTCGCATCCGGCTTGTAGTGCATCACCAGGAAGATGCCGGTGACGATCTGGATGACCAGCACCAGCAGCGCCAGCGAGCCGAAGATGTACCAGAAGTTGAAGTTCTTCGGCGCGTAGTACTCCGACATGTGGACGCGGTAGGCGTCGAAGGCGGTCGGGAAGCGGTTGTGCAGCCAGTTGCCCAGCTTGGCGCCCGCAGGCGCGTTAGGCGAGATGTCCTTGAATTCGGCCATGGGTGTCTCCTCCCGCTCAGGCGTTGGCGTTGCCGTCTTCGCCGATCAACAGGCGCGTGTCCGACAGGTACTTGTGCGGAGGAACGGGCAGGTTGTCGGGCGCGGGCTTGTTCTTGAACACGCGGCCGGCCAGGTCGAAGGTCGAGCCGTGGCAGGGGCAGAGGAAGCCGCCCTGCCAGTCGTCGGGCAACGAAGGCTGCGGACCGGCCTGCAGCTTGTCGGTGGGCGAGCAGCCCAGGTGGGTGCAGATGCCGACCACGACCAGCACCTCCGGCTTGATCGAGCGGTTCTCGTTCTGGGCGTACTTCGGCGTGAACTCGGAAGGATTGCGCTTGGACAGTGGATCGGCGAGCAGCGGATCCAGCTTGGGCAGCTCCGCGATCTGCGCGGGCGAGCGCTTGAGGATCCAGACGGGCTTGCCACGCCATTCGACCGTGATCTTTTCGCCGACCTGCAGGCCGCCGATGTCGACCTCGACCGGCGCGCCGGCCGCCTTGGCCTTTTCGGACGGCTGGAAGGTGCTCACGAAGGGAATCGCTGTGGCAACCCCACCCACAGCGCCGGCACAGCCGGATGCAATCAGCCAGGTCCGCTTGCTGGCGTCGACCCGTTTCGGGCCGACCGGGATATCACTCATGGGGGTTCCTCGATGTACTTGTGGGCTGTGCCGGGTCAACAAACAATTTTAGCGGAGGGGTTTTCGCTGCTTCAACGCGGGACACCCCCGATATCCAAGCCCCCGCGGCCGGCCGCCGAGGGGCAGAAAAAGGCCCGCGAACCACGGAATGGGGGCCGTCATGCCTTCGGGTTCGACGCCCCTTCGACTCTCTATACTTTCCTCTAAAGTGTTAACACACATGGGAAAGGAGAAACTTTTCATGAGCTTTTTCAGCGAGTTCCGCGAATTTGCGGTCAAGGGCAATGTGGTCGATCTGGCCGTGGGCGTGATCATCGGCGGCGCATTCGGAAAGATCGTCGACTCGCTGGTCGGCGACGTCATCATGCCGCTGGTGGGACTGGTCTTCGGCCGACTCGATTTCTCCAACCTCTACGTCGTGCTCGGCACGATACCTGCGGGCGTGGCCAATACCTTGGCCGATCTCAAGAAAGCCGGTGTTCCCGTCCTGGCCTACGGCAACTTCCTGACGATCGTCGTCAACTTCCTGATCCTGGCCTTCGTGATCTTCATGATGGTCAAGCAGATCAACCGGCTGCGCCGCGAAAAGGCGGAGCCGGCCGCTGCCGCGCCTGCCGCGCCGCCGGAAGACATCGTGCTGCTGCGCGAGATCCGCGACAGCCTCGCACGCCACTGAACATCCAGCCGCCCCTGTCACCCGTACGGCGCAGGGGCCGTCGGCGCAGCACGCTGTTCGCCGGCAGCGCGCTCAGCAGCCGGCCAGGCTGCGCGCCATCCGCACGGCGGCGATCAGGCTGTCGGCCTTCGCGATGCCCTGACCGGCAATGTCGAAGGCGGTGCCGTGGTCTGGGCTGGTGCGCACGAAGGGCAGGCCCAGCGTCACGTTGACACCGGTCTCCACACCCAGGTACTTCACCGGGATGAGCCCCTGGTCGTGGTACATCGCGATCACGGCGTCGAATTCGCCTCCGGCCTGGCCCGGCTGGCGTCGAGCCCGCATGAACACCGTGTCCGGCGCGAAGGGGCCGAAGGCCTCGATGCCCTCGGCGCGCGCGTCGGCCACCGCCGGGGCGATCTGCTCGATTTCCTCCCGGCCGAACAGGCCGCCCTCCCCCGCATGCGGATTGAGGCCCGCCACGGCGATGCGTGGCACGCGGCCCAGCATACGGGCCAGCGAGGCATGCGTGATGCGCAGCGTCTGCAGCACGCCGCTGCGGCTCAGGCGATCGATGGCCTCCCTCAGCGACACATGGATGCTGACCAGCACGGTGCGCAGTTCGTCGTTGGCCAGCATCATCCGCACCGGAACCTCATCGATGCCCACGCCCCGGAAGGCCGCCGCCTCGGCCTGGAGCAGTTCGGTGTGGCCCGGAAAACCGTAGCCGGCCGCAGACAACGCCTCCTTGTGCAGGGGGGCCGTCACCATGGCCGCGATCTCCTGGCGCAGCGCGGCGCGCGCCGCCCATTCGACGGCCGTGCCCGCGCTGCGGCCCGCTTCGGCCGTGATACGGCCATAGTCTGGCGGCACCAGCGGAGCGCCGACCTGCAGCACGGGAATGCATCGAGGCGGCACGGCCAGCGCATCGGCCGGTTGCTCAATCTGCGCGACGGGCCAGGCCAGGCCCTGCGGACCGGCCATCAATCGGGCAGCACGGCGCATCACGGCGACATCGCCGGCGACGAAGCAATGCCGCAGCGCATCCGGCGCCTCCTGCCAGGCACGCACGATGATCTCCGGACCGATGCCCGCCGGGTCTCCCTGGGTGAGTGCCAGGACGGAAGAAGCATCAGGGGCAAGCATGGCGAACGGCTCAGGCAGGGTTGTCGATGTCGATGAACTCGTGCGCCAGTCCAAGTTGTGCCGCGACATGCGCGGCGACAGCGGGGGCGCCATAGCGCTCGGTGGCATGGTGGCCGCAGGCGAGGAAGGCCACTCCCGACTCCCGGGCGTAGTGCGCCTGCGGCTCGGAGATCTCGCCGGTGATGAAGGCATCGGCCCCGGCGGCGATGGCGGCCTCGAAGAAGCCCTGCGCGCCACCCGTGCACCATGCGATGCGCCGCAACGGCCGGCCGTCGCCGGGAACGGCAGTGACGCGCCGCTCCAGCCGCGCCTCGATGTGCAGGGCCAGTTGCTGCGCGCTCTCGAACTGCAGCCCCGCGCCCGGCGCGCCGAGCCAGCCCAGGTCCTGGTCGCCGAATCGCGGGGCCCGGGGGATCAGCCCCAGTTGCCTGCCCAACTGCGCGTTGTTGCCCAGTTCGGCATGGGCGTCCAGCGGCAGGTGATAGGCAAAGAGATTGACGTCATGGCCGATCAGCAGGCCCAGGCGCTGGCGCATCCAGCCAGTCACCCGCCCGTCCTGGCCGCGCCAGAACAGACCGTGGTGGACGAACAAGGCATCCGCGCCCGCGGCGATGGCCGCTTCGATGAAGGCGCGACTGGCGGTCACGCCGGAGACGATCTTGCGGATCTCGCCTCGCCCTTCCACCTGGAGGCCGTTGGGCCCGTAGTCCTTGAACCGTTCGGGCGACAGCAGCTCGTCGAAGGCGTGCAGCAGGGCGGATCGCGTGATGCTCATGCGTGCATTGTCGCGGGCCGCATGGCATGGCCGCGCGCAGCCAGCGGCAACCAGGCCAGCACGAAGCCCAGCACTGCGAGCGCACCGACATAGTGGGCGGGCGCCATCAGGTCGCGCTGCAGCCAGAGCGTCAGGATCACAGGCGTCAGCCCGCCGAAGATGGCGTACGACATGTTGTAGGCAAACGACAGACCGGAGAAGCGCACCGGCGCCGGAAAGGCGCGCACCCCGGCGATCGGCACCGTGGCGATGGTGCCGACGAACAGGCCGACCAGCCCGTAGTGCCAGAAGAGCGAGGCGGTGGTGCCCGGCAGCCCCTTGTAGAAAAGATAGGCCGTGATGAAGAGACCCGCCCAGCCCACCAGCATGGTCGGTCGCGTGCCAAAGCGGTCGCAGGCCCAGCCGACGATCACGCAGCCGAGGGTCAGCGTCAGCGTGGCCAGGGCATTGGCCTCCAGCGCGATGGCCGCAGGGATGTGGTGCACCTTCTGCAGGTAGGTGGGCGTGTACAGCACCACCACCACGATGGCGGCGGACAGCACCCAGGTCAGGAGTGCCACGAAGAAGACGGGGCCGCGGTGGTCGCGCACGATGGTCTTGAGGGGCAATTCGGCCGCCACATTGCGCCGCTGGGCCAGCTCCTGAAACACCGGCGTCTCGTGCAGGAAGCGCCGCAGGTACACCGACACCAGGCCGAACACGCCACCCAGGATGAAGGGAATGCGCCAGGCGAAGTCGCTCACCTCGGTCGGGACGTAATGGGTGTTGATGGCCACGGCCACCAGAGACCCGAGCAGGATGCCGCCGGTGATCCCGGCCGTGAGCGTGCCCACGCCCAACCCGTAGCGCTGGGCCGGCACATGCTCGCCGATGAAGACCCAGGCGCCCGGCATCTCGCCGCCGATCGCGGCGCCCTGCAGCACACGCATGAGCAGCAGCAGCAACGGGGCGGCCACGCCGATCGCCGCGTAGGTGGGCAGCAGGCCGATCACCAGCGTCGGCACCGCCATCAGGAAGATCGACAGCGAGAACATGCGCTTGCGGCCCAGCAGATCGCCGAAGTGGGCGATGACGATGCCGCCGACCGGCCGGGCCAGGTAGCCCGCTGCGAAGATGCCGAAGGTCTGCAACTGGCGCAACCAGTCGGGCATCTCTGCGGGGAAGAACAACGCCCCGATCACCGTGGCGAAGAAGACATAGATGACGAAGTCGTAGAACTCGAGCGTGCCGCCCAGCGCCGAGAGGGCGAGCGTCTTGTAATCGCGCGCGGTAAGCGAGCGTGGGCCGGCGGAGGAGGATGCAGAGGACATGGCAGAGCAATGCAGCGGAGACGGCCGCCGGCCGGCGCGTCCGACACGGGACACGGAAGGTGAGAAGACAGCGAGGGGCGTCGACAGGCATGAGACGCAACAACCGGTTGGGTTGCGCGGGCCACTGTCGTGGCGGCCGGATAGGCCGAGGTCGGAGATTTTAGGGTTTACCCCTGGCTTCGAGCCGCAACGGGGTCTTGTCCGACGTCGAATCAAAAGTCGGTTCCGACCGTTGGGAGACAATTCCGGGCCGGCGGAACCCTCCGCCTTCCCTCTGCCACAGCACCCCTCCTCTCTCCTCATGAAGCGCATCTGGCTGCTCTTTGCCCAGGCCGTGACCGTCCTGCTCGCGGGCTATTTCGTCGTCGCCACCCTCAAGCCCGAATGGGTCCGGCGAGGCAGCACCTCCCTGGGCGGCGTCGTCTCCATCATCGAGGCGCCCGCCTCGGCGCCGGCCGCGCCGGCGCCCGGCAGCTTTGCGGCCGCCGCGCAGAAGGCGGCGCCCGCGGTCGTCAGCATCAACACCAGCAAGGCAGCGCCGCGGCATCCGCGCTCGAACGATCCCTGGTTCCGCTTCTTCTTCGGCGACCAGGACAACGAACAGCCCCAGGTCGGCCTGGGCAGCGGCGTGATCGTCAGCGCGGACGGCTACATCCTGACCAACAACCATGTGGTCGAGGGCGCCGACGAGATCGAGGTCACCCTGAACGACGGCCGGCATGCCAGCGGCCGCCTGATCGGCACCGACCCCGACACCGACCTGGCGGTCATCCGCATCGCCCTGGACAAGCTGCCGGTGATCGTGCTCGGCAATTCCGACGCACTGCTGGTGGGCGACCAGGTGCTGGCCATCGGCAATCCCTTCGGCGTCGGACAGACGGTGACCAGCGGCATCGTCTCGGCGCTGGGCCGCAACCAGCTCGGCATCAACACCTTCGAGAACTTCATCCAGACGGATGCCGCCATCAACCCCGGCAACTCCGGCGGCGCGCTGATCGACACCGAGGGCAATCTGCAGGGCATCAACACCGCCATCTATTCGCGCTCGGGCGGCAGCATGGGCATCGGCTTCGCCATTCCCGTGTCCACGGCCAAGCAGGTGCTCGAAGGCATCGTGAAGGATGGCCGCGTCACCCGCGGATGGATCGGCGTGGAGCCCGCCACGCTCACGCCCGAGATGGCCGAGACCTTCGGCGTCAAGGCGACCCAGGGCGTGATCATCACGGGCGTGCTGCAGAACGCGCCCGCCGCGCAGGCCGGCATCCGGCCGGGCGACGTGATCACCGGTGTGGGCGACAAGGCCATCGGCAATGTGCAGGAACTGCTGACTGCCGTGGCCGGGCTCAAGCCGGGCACGGCCAGCCGCTTCCAGGTTCAGCGCGGCAACGACCGGATCGAGGTCGACGTCACCGCCGGAACAAGGCCGGCCACGCCGGTGCAGCGGCGCCAGGCCGAGTAGCGCAGGCGAATCCTGTCCGGACGATGGGGCCGCAGCGCATGCGTGCCGGCCCCTGGGTCGCCTGAGCGAGAAACGCCTCGCCTGGACAACAGGCGTGCGCGGCGCCGGGTCCGCGCTTGTTTACTGTCCCGCCGACTTCGCTTCTTCGCTCGCGGCCTCGGTCTCTTCGGGCGCCCGCGTGGCGTTGGCGAAGTACCGCGCGGCGACGATGCCGATTTCGTACAGCACGCACATCGGCACGGCCAGCGCAAGTTGCGAAATGACGTCGGGCGGCGTGACCACCGCCGCCACCACGAAGGACAGCACGATGAAGTAGCCACGGAAGCTGCGCAGCTTCTCGATGGTCACCATCTCGAACCGCACCAGCAGCATCACCACGATCGGCACCTGGAACGCGAGGCCGAAGGCGATGTACAGCGAGAGGATGGACTCCACGTACGACGAAATGTCGGGCGTGGCCGCCACCGAGGCCGGTGTGAAGCGCTGGATGAAGGCGAACATCTTGTCCAGCACGAAGAACTGCACGAAGGCAATGCCCGCATAGGCCAGGAAGCTGCCGAAGATGATCAGCGGCAGGGCAAAGCGCTTCTCATGGCTGTAGAGGCCCGGCGCCACGAAGGCCCAGACCTGGTACATGAGCCAAGGCAGCGCCAGCAGCACGGCCGCCATGGCCAGCACCTTCAGCGGCACGAAGAAGGGCGAGAACACACCAACGGCGATCAGCTTGGCATCGGGCGGCATGTGCGCCTTGATGGGCATGGCGATCCAGTCGATCAGGCCCCCGGGCCCCGGCCAGACGGCCAGCAATGCCGCCGCCAGTGCGATGCCGTAGATGCAGTAGAGGAGCCGGTCACGCAGCTCGGTCAGGTGGGCAACGAACGGCTGCTCCGTGCCTGCAAGCTCGTCTTCTTTGTCGTGGGAGGGAGAGTCAGCCATCAGAGGTCACCGCGTGGCCGGATTCGGGCGCACAAATGAACGGAAAGGAAAAAAGCCGCGGAGCCGGGATGTACCGTGCAGGCTTCCGCGGCTCAGGCGCCGGGCCGTGGCCGATGACGGGCCACGCGAGCGGCTCCGGACTGCGCGCGGGTGCGAACCTTGTTGCGCGCCTTGTACCAGCTTGGAACGGCGCCCTGCTTGAGGCGCCAGTTCTTCTTCGGATGGCGGTAGACGGGGTAGACCGGCGCGGCGTCGTACGAGGTGGCCGGCGTGACGGTGTCCAGGCCGGAGAGGTCGTTGTGCACGTCCTGCGCGCCTTCGCGGATGCTCTGCTCCACGTCGCGCGCCGCGCCTTCGACGCTGTCCTTCATCTTGCGCAGCTCATCCAGCTCCATGGAGCGGTTGACCTCCGCCTTGACGTCGTTGACGTAGCGCTGCGCCTTGCCCAGCAGCGTACCAACCGTCCGCGCCACGCGCGGCAGCTTCTCGGGGCCGATCACGACCAGTGCAACGGCGCCGATCAGCGCCATCTTCGAAATGCCCAGATCGATCACCGGCGTGCCCCTCGCTCAGGAATTGCGCGCAGCACTCAGGACTTCTGACGCGCCTCGACGTCGATGGTGGACTTGTCGGCCGAAGGCTGGCCGGTCACCTGCTGCGTGGGCGTCCCTGCGGCGGGCGCGTCGGACGATCCGTCCTTCATGCCGTCCTTGAAGCCCTTGACGGCACCGCCGAGGTCCGAACCGATGTTCTTCAGCTTCTTGGTGCCGAAGACCATGACCACGATGAGCAGCACGATCAGCCAGTGCCAGATGGAAAACGAACCCATGGAAGACTCCTAACAATGTTCAAATTTTAGACTGCGGACGGGCTCAGCCCTTGAGCCAGGGACGCGGACCGCCCATGACGTGGACATGGAGATGGTGCACCTCCTGCCCGCCTTCCTTGCCGGTGTTCACCACCACGCGGAAGCCACCCTCGGGATAGGCGCCACAACCCTGCTCCAGGGCCAGACGGGGCGCCAGGGTCATGATGCGGCCCATCAACGACTCGTGCTCGGGCGTGAGGTGCGCCATCGAGGCGATGTGCCGCTTCGGCACGATCAGGAAATGCACGGGTGCCCACGGCGCGATGTCGTGGAAAGCATACAGGTCGTCGTCTTCATACACCTTCCGCGAAGGAATCTTTCCTTCGACGATCTTGCAGAAGATGCAGTCGGGCTCAGCCATTCGATAGGGTCTTTTTATGGAGGGGAAGGCAGGAAGACGGGCTGGCGGTCACGCGGCAGCCGCAGTGTCCATGGGGCGGCCGGCATTCATCCGGACCATGCCCTTGACGATGCGGTACAGGAACCACAGCGAGATCAGGCTCCACGCGATCCATCCGGGCACGAGAAAGAGCAGCCAGAGCCACGAGGTCAGGACGTAGAGCAGTCCCGCCCACAGCACCGACCGGATGCGCCACGTGAAGTGCGAGGCCTGCCAGGTGCCAGCCGCATCGTCGCGTTTGACAAAGTCGATCAGCAGGGCAATGAGCAGCAGCAGCACCGACACCTGGGCGCCCGGCACCACGGCCGCGATGGCGACGATGAGGTGCAGCACATAGCTCACCCAGCCCACGGCGCGCAGCGAATCGCTGCCTCCCACGTCGATGATGTCCTTGCTCATGGCTTCCTCCAGCTGAATGTCGAAGCGCCCGCGGCGCGGGCCGAGGCGTCAATCACCCGCCGCCTCGCGCGCCTGCGCCTTGCGCAGGGCCTTTTCCTCGATGCCGCTCATCCCTTCGCGGCGCGCCAGTTCGGCCGCCACGTCCCGGGGCGAGAGCCCGTAATGGGCCAGCGCCACCATGCAGTGGAACCACAGGTCGGCCACTTCGTTCACTATTTTTTCCCGCGGTGCGCCGTGATCGGCATCCTTGCAGGCCATGACCACCTCCGTGGCCTCTTCGCCCACCTTCTTGAGGAAGCCATCGGGCCCCTTGTGAAGCAGTCGGGCGACATAGCTGCTGCTCGGATCACCGCCCGCGGCGGGCCGGCGGCTTTCGATCACCCCGGCAAGGCGCTCTAGGATGTCGAGCGTCGGGGAGGCAGGCATCGGGTCGGAGGAATCGGGAACTGTCATTTGTAGATCGAGGTCGGGTCCTTCAACACCGGTTCGACGGCGACCCACCGGCCATCAGAATACTTTTGGAAGAAACAACTATGACGGCCCGTGTGGCAGGCAATGCCGGGATCATGCCCCTCCTGTGTCACCGAGAGCAGGACGACATCGTTGTCGCAGTCCAGCCGGATCTCGTGCACACGCTGGACATGCCCGGACTCCTCGCCCTTGAACCAGAGCCTGCCGCGCGAGCGACTGAAATAGACCGCCCGCCCCGTCTCCACGGTCTTGGCGAGGGCCTCCCGGTTCATCCAGGCGAACATCAAAATGTCCTTGGAACCGTGCTCCTGGGCGATCACGGGCACCAGCCCCGCTGCGTCCCAGCTCACTTCATCGATCCATGTGGTCATGGGACAGATTGTTACCCAGCTGCACTGCAACAAAAAATGGCCTTCCGCGGCCACGGCCGTTAAACTTCGGGAAACATTTTGGGTCAGGTGCGCCTTGGGCGCGGCTGGCATGTTGGCCACACAGGCTTTTTGGGGAAGTGCCATGAACTTTGCTCGTTTCGTTTCGATGGTCGCTGCGGCCGCTCTGGTGTCCGCACCCATGATCGCCTCCGCGCAGACGCCTCCTCCGCCGTCTTCGACGCCCACCGAGGCGACGCCCGGCGCTGGCGGTGGGGCAGGTGGCGCCGGTGGCGCGGCCGGCGGCGGGACCGCTGGTGCGGCCGGCGCTACGGGCGCGGCTGCAGGTGGCCTGGGCGCTGCGGGTCTCGCCGTGGCTGGCCTGGCTGGCGCCTTGGCCATTGGCGCAGCGGCCGGCGGCGGCAGCGACGGCGGTAACGCCGGCGTCTTCCCCGGCACGGGCACCACTGGCACGACGGGCACCACCGGCACCACGAGCCGGTGAGATCCAGCACCCTTCGTGGCCGAGGGGTGCGCTCTTCCACGCGGCGGCAGCCTTCGATGCATCTCCATCTGAGGCTGCTTTGTTGCGTTCTGGCAACGGCTTTGGTGGGAGGCTGTAGCACCGGCAGTGCAGCGTTGGGCGACAGTGCCCGGCTTTTGTATGACCGCACGGCAGGCGGCATCCGGGACCAGCAGCCCTCGGTCTTCAATCCGTCCTTCCGCTACCTGCGCGTGACGCATGCCGGCACCGCCATCTACATGGTGCTGGGTTACCTCGATCCCACGCCGGAAGGCACGGTCGAGGTGTGGTACAGGGGAGAGGGCGAAGTCGTTCGCCTCCTGGATGGCAGGGTCGTCGGCACCACCGGGTTGAATCCGGACTGGCGGCGCGCCCAGGTGGAGCGGCTCCCGCTCTGGCCGGTCGGGGCACAGGCACAGACCTCCGGCAGCTATCTGCGCGTGCGCGACGTCATGCCGGGCTACCACTTGAACATCCGCGAAACCGTGCGCGTCACGCCGCTGGCAAGCTACACGCCCGCGGCCCTGCAGGGCGCGCGCGCCGCTTCGCTGAGGTGGTTCGAAGAACAAGTCACCGAATCAACATCCCCCGGCCCTATGCTGCCTCCCGCCAGATTCGGGATTGCCATGACGGCGAACGGTTCGCCGTCGGTCGTGTACTCGGAGCAATGCCTGAGTGCCGAGGCCTGCTACACCTTCGAGCGGTGGAGCGCGCCCTCAGCGACAGCCACGCCGACATCTGCCGGCTCATGAAGACGCGCGAACGCACTTTCCGCCTCCATCCCCTCAGGATCCATCTGCTTGCCGCGTTCGGGCTCGGCGCCGCCGTGGCGGCGCAGGCGCAGCCTGCGGCGCCACCGGCCGAGGATCCTGCCCCCCTGCCCACCCTGGAAGGCGAGCGGCTGAGCCACTGGCTGCTGCGCCAGTCGCCCCAGCCTGCCGATCCGGCGTTGGCCTGGCTGGTGCCGCAGGAGAAGCTGCCGCAGCAATACCTGCGCAATGTCCTGCTGGTCCACCTGGAGCGGTCCGCCGCCCAGTTGTCGGGGCAGGACCGGGAGATCCGCCAGCGCCTGCTGGCCTGGCTGCACAGCCTGCCGGCCACGGGCCGGGTGGCACTGAGCATCACCGACCCACGCTGGCTTGAAGTGAATCCCGGGCAGGACCCGGTGGCGCGTGACCGCGCCCGCTTTGCGCTGCCCACGGGCCGCACGGCCGATGTGGTGGTGGTCCAGCCGGACGGCACCCTGTGCCATGTGCCGCACGCCAGCGGCCGCTGGGTGGGCGATTACCTGCAGGCCTGCGGACGGATGGGCGCCGCGGACTGGGCCTGGCTGGCGCAGCCCGATGGCCGCACCACGCGCATCGGCGTCGCCGGCTGGAATGCGGAAGCCGGCGTGGAGCCGGCGCCCGGCGCCTGGCTCTGGGCCCCTCCGCGCACGATGGCCGACCTGGTTGCTGCGTCTGAAGGGCTCATCAAGTTCCTGGCCACCCAGGGACCGGCCCCCGCGCGGCAGGGCCCCGTGGTGCCGCCCGCCAGTGCTGCCACGCCATCGAGCGCCTTCGTCGCCGACGGCAGCCTGCCCGCGGTGGTGAGTGCGCTGCCCCGCCCGCTGGACGTCAGCGCCAACGACTGGGGCGAGACCGGCCTGCTGCAGACGCCCACGGCACGCATGGGGTCTGCGGGCGAGATCCGCGCGTCGTACAACTCCGTGTGGCCCTACAGCCGGTTGAACATCATGTTCCAGCCCTTCGACTGGATGGAGGCGGGCTTCCGCTACACGAGCATCTCCAACCGCGAATACGGTCCCAACATCAGCACGCTGAGCTACAAGGACAAGAGCATCGACGTCAAGTTCAGGCTCATGCGTGAATCGGCGTACCTGCCCGAGGTGTCGCTCGGTTTCCGGGACATCGGCGGTACGGGCCTGTTCTCCAGCGAATACCTGGTCGGCAACAAGCGCTGGGGCGACCTGGATTTCAGCCTGGGCATCGGCTGGGGCTACATGGGCTCGAGCGGCAACATCAGCAATCCCTTCACGCTGCTGAGCGATCGCTTCAAGACGCGGCCCGCGGCCAGCACGGCCGGCGAGGCCAACCTGAGCAGCTACTTCCGCGGCCCGGCCGCCCTGTTCGGCGGCGTGCAATGGCGCACGCCCTGGGATCCGCTGACCCTGAAGATCGAATACGACGGCAACAACTACCAGAGCGAACCCTTCAGCAACGCGCTGCCGCGCCGCTCCCCCATCAACGTGGGACTGGCCTACAAGCTCAACAAGAACGTCACTCTCGCCGCCGGCTTCGAGCGGGGCGACAAGTTCATGATCGGCCTCACCCTGTCCGGCAACGCGGCGGAAGCCCAGACGCCCAAGCTGCTCGATCCACCGTTGCCCCGCTTCATGCCCGAGGCCCCGGCGAAGCCGCCCGGCTGGGCGAGCACGGCCGAGCAGGTCGAGGCGCAGACGGGCTGGCGCGTGCTGCGCATCGCGCCCAAGGACGACGTGCTGCACCTCTGGGTGAGCGACAGCGATGCCGTCTACCGGGAGGTGCGCTCGGACCGCGCCGTGGCCGTGCTGCATCACAGCGCGCCGGCCGGGATCCGCACCTTCGTCATCCATTACGAAGAGCGCGGCATCGCGATCCAGGCCCAGGCCTTCCAGCGCGAGGAGTGGGTCGCGGCGCATGCGCAGCCCCTGCCGCCGCACCTGGCGCGCGACGTGACGCAGCGCGACTACGCGCCGGTGCCGGACGAACTCACCGAGGCACAGTTGCCCCCCGCCACGGGCTCGGGCGGCCCTGCCGAGACGGCCACGGCCTGGGAGCGGCCCGCGGACCGCTTCAACTTCAGCATCTCGCCGAACTTCAGCCAGGTGGTGGGCGGCCCCAACAACTTCGCGCTCGTCGAACTGGGCGCGAAGGCCAATGCCCAGTACCGCTTCACGCAACAGACATGGCTGCAGGGCCAGGTCAACCTGCGGCTGGCCGACAACTACGGCAGCTTCACCTACGACGCGCCCAGCAACCTGCCCCGCGTGCGCACGGACCAGCGGCTCTATCTGACGACCAGCCGGGTGACGGTCCCGAACCTGCAGCTGACGCATGTGGGCCAGCTGGCCAGCGACCAGTACTACAGCGTCTATGGCGGCTACCTCGAATCGATGTTCGCGGGCGTGGGCGGCGAATGGCTGTACCGCCCGTGGGGCAGCCGCCTGGCCTTCGGCATCGACATCAACCACGTGCGCCAGCGCGAGTACGCACAGCACTTCTCGCTGCGCGACTACCAGGTCAACACGGGCCATGCTTCGCTGTACTGGAACACCGGCTGGAACGGCGTGCTCGTGCGGCTGAGCGCCGGCCAGTACCTCGCTGGCGACCGCGGCGTGTCGATCGACATCGCCAAGCGCTTCGACAACGGCCTGACCATGGGCGCCTACGCCACCAAGACCAACGTCTCGTCCGCCCAGTTCGGCGAAGGCAGCTTCGACAAGGGCATCTTCCTCTCGATCCCGCTGGACGCGCTGCTGCCCCGGTCCAGCCGCTCCGTCATCGGCTTCAACTGGTCGCCGCTGACCCGCGACGGCGGCGCCCGCCTGGGCCGCGCCGTGACGCTGTACGACCTCACCTACGCCCGTGACCCGGATTCGCGCAGCTTCGGCCCGCCACCCGATACACGCCCGCGTGCGGGAGACAACATTCTCGACTTCGATGTCCAACGCTGAATTCATCGTGCCGGTTAGCATCCGGGCGACCGGTGTGTGCGTAATCCTCGCAGCGCCCGCTGCAGCCGCGCCCCGTGCGCGCTGCGCCCTTTCTCTTTGCGTTCGTCCATGAATTCCCTCCTCGTCCTCTGCGTCGGGAACATCTGCCGCAGCCCGATGGCCGAGGCCCTGTTCGCACAGCAGCTTCCCGGCGTCGCCGTGAGCTCCGCCGGCATCGGCGCGCTCATCGGCCACGGTGCCGATCCCACGGCGCTCGCCCTCATGAGCGAACGTGGCATCGACATCGGCGCGCACCGCGCGCGTCAGGTGAGCCTGGCCATGTGCCAGGAGACGGACCTGATCCTGACCATGGACGATGCGCAGAAGCGCTTCGTCGAACAGAGCTATCCCTTCGTGCGCGGCAAGGTCTACCGGCTCGGCGACGCCGCCCGGCTGAACGTGCCCGACCCGTACAAGCTCGGCCGCGAAGCCTTCGAGAACGCACTGCAGCTGATCGATGCCGGCGTCCAGACCTGGACCGAACGCATCCGCAAACTCTCCTGAAGTCCTCCGCCATTCCGGCAAGCCCCATGCAAACACCACCCGCTCCCGCTGCGTCCCTGGAGAACGACGATGACGAAATCCACCTGGCCGAGTATTTCGACATCCTGGTCGACAACAAATGGCTGGTGGCCGGCATCACGGCACTGGCACTGATCGTCGGCGCCGCCTACGCGCTGCTGGCCACGCCGATCTACCGCTCGAACCTGCTGATCCAGGTCGAGGATGCGGCACCGGACGCCAAGAACTTCCTGGGCGATGTCTCCAGCCTGTTCGAAGTCAAGACGCCCGCCACGGGCGAAATACAGGTGCTGGGCTCGCGACTGGTCGTGGGGGGCGCCGTGGACGCCACCCGGTACTACATCGACGCCAGGCCGGCCTACATCCCGCTGATCGGCGAGTGGCTGTCGCGCCGGGCCGACTCGCTGTCCACGCCGACTTCCTTGCCCGGCTTGGATGGACGAGTGTCCGGCACCGAAAAAATCGAGGTGCGCCGCTTCGACGTTCCTCCCAGCCTGTTGGATCAGAAGCCGTTCATCGTGACGGCGCTGGGGGAAGGCCGGTTCCGGGTGGAACATCCGGAACTCGACTCGAGCCTTGAAGGCCGGGTCGGCGAAGACCTCCGAACCAAGACGGCCGACGGCGACTTCGCCATCCGCATCGACAGCCTGGAGGGCCTCCCTGGTGCCAAGTTCTTCGTGAGCCGCACCTCTTGGTTACTCAGCGTCGAGGACCTGCAGAAGAAATTGCAGATCAGTGAGCAGGGCAGGCAATCGAACGTGATCAGCGTGGAACTGGAAGGAAGTGACCGTGCCCGCCTGATCTCCATCCTGAACGCACTGGGCACCAAATACGTCGATCAGAACAGGGAGCGCAAGGCCGCGGAGGCCGAACGCACGCTGACCTTCCTCGACGAGCAGCTGCCTGAGTTCAAACGCCAGCTTGAACGCTCCGAAGAGGCCTACACGCGTTTCAGAAATCAGAACAACACCGTCGCTTTTAGCGACGAGGCAAAGGCGGCGCTCACGCAAATCGTCGATCTTCAGACCAAGTTGCTGGAGGCGCAGCAGAAACGCCGTGAGCTCATCGCATTGTTCACCGCCAATCATCCACGCGTGCAGACCATCGACCAGCAGATCAGCTTGGTCCAACGCGACATCGATGCCATCAACGCCCGCGTTGGGCGTATGCCGACGATCCAGCAGGACGCCTTCCGCTACGAGCGCGACGTGCGCGTCAACAGCGAGCTGTATCAGTCGCTGCTGACCAACTCGCTGCAGCTTCGCCTTGTCAAGGAAGGCAAGACCGGCAACGTGCGCCTGCTCGACTCCGCGGTCTCGCCGCGCCTGCCCGTGAAGCCGCAAAAGGCCCTGGTGGTGGCACTGGCCGCCGTGCTGGGCCTGCTCGCCGGCGTCGCGGTCGCCTTCGTGCGCAGCATGTTCTTCAGCGGCATCCGCAATCCGCAGGAGATCGAGAGCCACACCGGCATGAGCGTGATGTCGGTCATCCCGTACACGCAGGAGCAAGGGGTGCTGGAAGTGCGCATGGAGTCCGGCCAGCAGGGCGTGCATGTGCTGACCGTCACCAACCCCGAGAGCACAACGGTGGAAAGCGTGCGCAGCCTGCGCATCGCGCTGCAGTTCGCCATGCTCGAAGGCGCCAACAACCGCGTGCTGATCACTGGCCCGACACCTGGCATCGGCAAGAGCTTCGTCTCCGCCAACTTCGCGGCCATCATGGCGGCGGCGGGCAAGCGGGTGTTGCTGCTCGACGCCGACATGCGCAAGGGCTACATCAACAAGCAGTTCGGGCTCGCGCGCGAGGGCGGCCTGTCCGAACTGCTGGTGGGCGAGGTCACCACGGAGCAGGCGATCCATCGTGAGGTGGTGCCCAACCTGGACGTCCTGACCAGCGGCCGCTATCCGCCCAATCCCGCGGACATGCTGATGTCCGACACCTTCGCCCGGCTGCTGGACACCCTGTCGGCCCAATACGACCTGGTGGTGATGGATGCCCCGCCGGTGCTGGTGGCAGCCGATGCCGCCGCGGCAGGCACGCATTCGGCCGTGGTGCTGCTGGTGGCGCGTGCCGACCAGACGCAGATGGGAGAGCTCGTCGAAAGCGTCAAGCGCCTGCGCCAAGGCAACGTCACGCCGACGGGCGTGGTGTTCAACGCCATGGACATGACGCGCCGCCACTACGGCAGCTATGGCTACCGCTACGGCGGCTACCGCTACACCGAGTACAAGTACAAGCGCTGAGTTCTCCGGCCCTGGCCTCTCCTCGGCGGGAGGCTGCGGCCCGGCGATCAATGCACGAAAAAAATGGCCGCCTCCCGGGCGGCCATTTTTTTCGCGGGCACGGCCTGCAAGGCAGGCCGTGCCGCCCTTACCAGCCTCGGGCGCGGTCGACCACCTCCGAGCCGTAATTCACAGCGGAGGCGGACGGCAGGATCAGGCTGATGACGCGGTTCCAGCGAACGAGCGGCACCGGATCGATGTACACCACGTCCTGGGGACGCAACGGGAACTGCGTGGCCAGGGCAAAGGCCGCGGGGTTCTTGGCGTCGAGCTGGAAGATCGCCGGCGAGCCCGTCGCTCCCTTGCGGATCACATAGATCTGTCCGGGATTGGAAGTGTCCAGCGACGGACCGCCCGCTTCGCCCAGCGCCTCGTTGAGGGTCAGGCGACCCGAGCCCCGCAACGCAAGTGCGGTGGGACGCAGCACCTCGCCCATCACGTAGATCTTGGTGTCTTCGCGCGTGCCGACGGTGATGGTGTCGCTGCTGCGCAGCGGGATGTCGTTGAGATCGTGGCCGGCTTCGCGCAGTGAGGTCAGGTCGATGCGCACCGACCGTCCACCACGCATCAGCATGATCGAGGAGCGGTCACCCGCATCCGTGATGCCACCGGCCCGATTGATGGCCTCGGCCAAAGTCATGGGCACGTCGGTGAAGATCTGCATGCCCGGCGTGCGCACCTGCCCTTCCACATAAGCCCGGCGGCTGCGGAAGGACTGGATGCGCACCGAAACCTGCGGGCTCTGGATGGTGCGCTCCAGGCGGCGTGCGATCAGGTCCGACGCTTCCGCCTCGGTCAGCCCTTCAAGCTTGACGCGGCCCACATAGGGGAAGTAGATCTCGCCATTGCCACCGACGATGAAGCCGGGGGCCACGCTGACGCCCGTCGGATCGGTCTGTTGCGAAATCACGGCGCCCGCGTTGGGCAGCAACTCGGGGTGGTCGTACACGATGACGCCGACCACATCGCCGGGCCCGATGGAATAGGGCTCCGGTTTGCCGAACAGGGCCTGCACTTCAGGCGGAACACCACGCGGCGCGACTTCCTGCAATGTGCGCACCAGCGCCTGAGTGATGGGAGTAATGCGCCCTTCTGGCGCCTCATCCGGCACATATTGAAACTTAGGTGGTAATTCGGCCTGATCCGAATAAGGACCGACAGGTCCCATGCCGGGAACCACGGTGCAACCCTGTAGAAGCGCTGCAGTCGCCAACGCCGTCCACGCCGGCAAATTCACTGGGAGTTTCAAATCAAATACCTGTCAGATCGTGGATCACGCACTGCTGCAGCAACGGCCCTGCGCGCAGCGGTGGCCAAAAAGGTCAACGCTATGTTGATGATATTCGGCTTTGGATGCGGCTTTGTATAAGTCTGTCAGGTACGCACCACTATGCCGCGTTTAGCCATGTGGGCCTTGGCTTCGCCCACCGTGTGCTGGCCGTAATGGAAGATGCTGGCGGCCAGCACGGCGTCTGCTCCGCCCTGCTGCACGCCATCCGCCAGGTCGGCCAGCGAGCCGACGCCGCCCGAGGCGATCACCGGCACGCTCACCGCATCGCTCACGGCACGGGTGAGAGCAAGATCGAAGCCACTTCGGGTGCCGTCGCGGTCCATGCTGGTCAGCAGGATCTCGCCGGCGCCCCGGCGTGCCATCTCGCTGGCCCACTGGACGGCATCCAGGCCGGTGTTCTTGCGGCCACCGTGGCTGTAGACGTCCCAGCCTTCGCCCCGCGTCGCCGCTTCCTCGGGCGTGCGCCGCTTGGCGTCGATGGCCACCACGATGCACTGGGCGCCGTACTTGGACGAGGCGTCCTCGATCACCTGCGGATTGGCGATCGCGGCGGAATTGAAGCTGGTCTTGTCGGCGCCGGCATTGAGCAGCCGGCGCACGTCTTCCACCGTGCGCACGCCGCCGCCCACCGTCAGCGGGATGAAGACCTGCGAGGCCACGGCCTCGATGATCGGCAGGATCAGGTCACGGTCGTCGCTGGTGGCCGTGATGTCCAGGAAGGTCAGTTCGTCCGCGCCCTGCGCGTTGTAGCGGGCAGCGATTTCCACCGGATCGCCCGCGTCGCGCAGTTCCAGGAAGTTGACGCCCTTGACCACCCGTCCTCCGGTGACGTCGAGGCAGGGAATGATGCGTTTGGCGAGCATGGCAGGATCAGGAAGTCGAGGAGGAGGAGGAGGAAGGCCGGGCATCGAGCTGCTGCCACAGGCGCACTTCACTGCCCGGCGCCAGTTCGACGGGGGTATCGATGGCCGCAGCCTCGACGCAGAGCATGTGGCGCCAGCCATCGGCCGGCATGTCGGCCAGGCGCGCGCACAGCGCGAGACCGGGATTCCACACCACCGTCTCCGGGCAGGTGGGCGCGGCGGTGATGCGCAGTTCGCCAGCCGTCGCGCCAAGCACCAGAGGATGGGCGGGCGCGGCATAGACGCTGTCGAACTCCTCGCCGAAGCGCAGCACTTCGCGGCCTTCGGTCGAACGCTCGTCGCGCACCGCGTCCCAGCGGGCGGCGCCCTGCAGCCCCTGGAGTTGCACGTCCGCCAGGTCGTCGACCCGCAGGTAGCTGTGAAGCGCCGCAGTGAAGGACCAGGGCGTCGTGCCCGTGTTGCGCACTTCCAAATCGATGCGCAGCACATTCGCCTCGGGCACGTGCACGCTCAGGCGAAGCTGAAAGTGCTCCGGCCAGACCGCCAGGGTTTCGTCGCTGGCCGTCAGGCCCAGGATGACGGTGTCGGCAGCCGCGTCGGGAATCACCTGCCAGGGCAGGTTGCGCGCAAAGCCGTGCTTGACGAGCGGGCCGCGCTGGTTGAACTGGGGAAAGCAGACCGGGACGCCACCGCGGATGGCCGCTCGTCCATCGAACACCGCCTTGGGGCTGAGGTAGAGCCGCTCCGTGCCGTCCGCGCTGCGCCAGGACAGCACATGGCCGCCATGCAACGCCACCGTGACCTGGTCGCCCGTGGTGGCCCAAAGTTCGACGGCCGGCTGGCCCTGGACGGTGATCTCGCGCAGGCTCATCCGAAGATCCTGAGGCAGGCCGTGAATGCGGGAACGGAAAGTGCTGCGGCGTCAGGCCGCATTGGCCAGCTCGTCGGCCCGGGCCTGCGCCTTGCCGAAGTCCAGGTCGCCCGAGTAGATCGCGCGGCCGCAGATCACACCCTCGACGCCCTCGCCTTCGACCGCGCACAGCTGCTCGATGTCGGCCATGTTGGACAGGCCGCCCGACGCGATCACCGGGATGGTCAGCGCCTGCGCCAGCCGCACGGTGGCGTCGATGTTGATGCCCGAGAGCATGCCGTCGCGGCCGATGTCGGTGTAGATGATGGACTCGACGCCGTAGTCCTCGAACTTCTTGCCCAGATCCACCACCTCGTGGCCGGTGAGCTTGCTCCAGCCATCGGTGGCGACCTTGCCGTCCTTGGCGTCCAGGCCCACGATGATGTGGCCGCCGAAGGCCACGCAGGCGTCCTTCAGGAAACCGGGATTCTTCACCGCCGCCGTGCCGATGATCACGTAGCGCAGGCCGTCGTCGATGTAGCGCTCGATGGTGTCCAGGTCGCGGATGCCGCCGCCCAGCTGCACGGGGATGTCATCACCCACCTCGCGCAGGATCGCCTTGATGGCCGCATGGTTCTGCGGCTTGCCGGCGAAGGCGCCGTTCAGATCCACCAGGTGCAGGCGGCGGGCGCCGGCCTCCACCCACTTGCGCGCCATGGCCGCGGGGTCTTCGCTGAAGACGGTCGATTGGTCCATGTCGCCCTGCTTGAGCCGAACGCAATGGCCGTCCTTGAGATCGATGGCGGGAATGAGGAGCATGATGAGGCGCTGAAGAGTGCCGGGAACGAAGGAGAAGAAGGCGAAACGATCGGTTCCCAACCGGCCGCCGAGGGCTGCAAGCGGGGCACGCGGGCACCCACCGCAGCCGCGGTGATCGGCTTGGCCGATTCAGGGAGTCCAGTGGAGGAAGTTCCGGTAGAGCTGCAGACCATGGTCCGCGCTCTTCTCCGGGTGAAATTGGGTCGCAAAAATGTTATCGCGGGCCACCGCAGCGGTAAAGCGGCCCCCATAGTCCGCCTCGCCCACGCTGTGCGCCGCATCCTGCGGCCGGGCGTAGAAGCTGTGGACGAAATAGAACCACGCATCGTCGGGAATGCCCTGCCACATGGCATGCGGCCGGGCCTGCGAGACCTGGTTCCAGCCCATCTGCGGCACCTTGAAATGGCTGCCGTCGGGCTGCAGGCGACCGGCCAGCTGGAAGCGCAGCACCTCGCCGGGGATCAGGTCCAGGCCCTCGCTGGGCCCTTCCTCGCTGCGGCCCAGCAGCATCTGCATGCCCACACACACACCGAACAGCGGCTTGCTGGCCGCGGCTTCGAGCACCGAGGCGAGCAGGCCCGACTCGCGCAGCTCGCGCATGCAGTCGGGCATGGCGCCCTGGCCGGGCAGCACCACACGGGTGGCGGCACGCACGACCTCGGGGTCGGCCGTCACATGCACCTCCACGCCGGCGGCATCGGCCGCATGGCGCACGGCCTGGGACACGGACCAGAGGTTGCCCATGCCGTAGTCCACCACGGCGACGCTGTTCTTCATCGGAGTCATTCGGGTCGGATAGGACCGGTCGGGCGACGGTGCGCCGGGAGGTTTACAGGGAACCCTTGGTGGAGGGGATCACGCCCGCCGAGCGCGGGTCGAGCTCGAGCGCGGCGCGCACGGCGCGAGCGAAGGCCTTGAAGATCGTCTCGCACTGGTGATGCGCGTTGACGCCCTTCAGGTTGTCGATGTGCAGCGTCACGCCGGCATGGTTGACGAAGCCCTGGAAGAACTCGAAGGCCAGTTGGGTGTCGAAGCCGCCGATCATGCCGCTGGTAAAACGCACGTCCATGTGCAGGCCCGGACGGCCCGAGAAGTCGACCACCACGCGCGACAGCGCCTCGTCCAGCGGCACGTAGGCATGGCCGTAGCGGCGGATGCCCTTCTTGTCGCCCACCGCGCGGGCGACGGCCTGGCCCAGGGTGATGCCGACGTCTTCCACCGTGTGATGGCCGTCGATGTGCAGGTCGCCCTCGCAGTGCACGTCCAGGTCGATCAGGCCATGGCGGGCGATCTGGTCGAGCATGTGGTCGAAGAAGCCGATGCCGGTGGCCAGTTGGGCCTTGCCGCTGCCGTCGAGGTCGACGCGCACGCGGATCTTCGTCTCGGCCGTGTTGCGGGCGACCTCGGCAATGCGCGCCGTGGGCGTGGCGCCGCCGGCGGCGGCAACGATGGCGTTGGGAGCCGTGGGGGTGTTCATAGGGAGGCTTGGAGGGCCGCCAGCATGCGCGCGTTGTCGTCGGGGGTGCCGACCGTCAGGCGCAGGCAGTTCGCCAGCAGCGGGTGCATTCTAGAAACGTTCTTGATCAGGACCCCGCGCGCCTTCATGCCGGCGAAGGCGGCATCGGCATCGGGCACGCGCAACAGGACCATGTTGGCCTCGCTGGGCCAGACGGTGACGCCGGGCAGCGCCTTCAGTGCATCGACCAGCCGGCTGCGCTCGTCACGGATCGCGCGGGCCTGCGCCTCGAAGACCCCGGCATGCTCGAGCGCGAAGAGCGCACATTCGGCATTGAGTACGCTGATGTTGTAGGGCGGGCGCACCTTGTCGATCTCGGCGGCCAGCGCCTCGGGCGCCAGCAGGTAGCCCAGGCGCACGCCGGCCAGGCCGAACTTGCTGAGGGTGCGCATCAGCACGACATGGCCATGCGCGGCCGGGTCACGGCGGATCTCGTCCAGCCAGCTGTGGGCGGCGAAGGGCTGGTAGGCCTCGTCGATCACCACCAGGCCGCCCTGCTCGCCCTGGGCGGCGATGAGCCGGCGCATGACGGCGGCGTCGAACAGGTTGGCGGTCGGGTTGTTGGGATAGGCCAGGTACAGCAGCGCCGGCTTGTGCTCGGCGATGGCGGCCAGCATGGCGGCCTCGTCGAGCTGGAAATCGGCATCCAGCGGCACGCCGACGAACTTCAGCCCCTGCAACTGCGCGCTCAGCGCGTACATCACGAAGCCGGGCAGCGGCGCCAGGATGGTGGCGCCCGGCTGGTCGCAGGCGATGGCCAGCAGCGAGATCAGTTCGTCGGAGCCGTTGCCCAGCACCAGCGACTGGCCCGCGGGCAGGTCCACGTGGGCGGCGATGGCGGTCTTGAGCCGCTGCGCCTCGTCGCCGGGATAGCGGTTGACGGCCAGCGCCCCCAGGCGGGCGCCCAGCTCGGCATGCAGCGCGGGCGGCAGGCCGTAGGGGTTCTCCATCGCGTCGAGCTTGAGCAGGCCTTCGGCGGACTGCACGACGTAGGCATGCATGTCGCGCACGTCGGGGCGGATGCGTTCGAGCGCGCGGCGGGTGAGGTCGGACATCGGGGGCATGGTCATGGGTAGGGCGCCTTTCGTCGCTCAGGGCGCGCAGCGGTAGGCGCTCTGAAGCGCCGCCGACAGCACCAGCTGCACCGGCATGTCGGCCTCGTAGAGCTGCCCGTTACGCGCCAGCTCGCCCTGGAACAGCGAGCGCGCCATCGAAGGCTCCAGCCGGCGGCCTGCCACGCAGAAGGGCGGTTTCTGGCCGCTGCGCTGCGTCGCCTCGGCGGATTCGCGCAGGCCCTCGACCACGCCGAC
Organism: Pseudacidovorax sp. NFM-22; assembly: GCF_021401245.1. Lineage (GTDB taxonomy): Bacteria > Pseudomonadota > Gammaproteobacteria > Burkholderiales > Burkholderiaceae_C > Xenophilus. Next base: position 154,790 of record NZ_JACBFY010000004.1, on the reverse strand, counting down.
CAGGTAATAGCTGGCGTAATTGGGGCCCTCTTTGCCGGCGGCCTCCAGCGTGCGGAACTCGCGCAGGCTCATGGCTGGGGCCGCCGTGGCCGCGGCCAGCAGCGCCAGCGCGATCAATGGCCGCCGCAGCGCGGTCACGGTCGGCCTTCCAGTCGCAGCTCGGCCGCGCGGGCATGGGCCTGCAGGCCCTCGCCATAGGCCAGTTCGGCGGCGATGGGTCCCAGGGTGCGCGCACCGGCCTCGCTCACCTCGATCAGGCTGCTGCGCTTCTGGAAGTCGTACACGCCCAGCGGCGAGGAGAAACGGGCCGTGCCCGAGGTGGGCAGCACATGGTTGGGCCCGGCGCAGTAGTCGCCCAGGCTCTCGCTGGTGAAGGCGCCCAGGAAGATCGCGCCGGCATGCTTCAGCAGCGGCTCCCAGCGCTGCGGCTCGCGGCTGGAGACCTCCAGGTGCTCGGGCGCGATGCGGTTGCTGATGGCGCAGGCCTCTTCCATGTCGCGCGTGTGGATCAGCGCGCCGCGGCCGTTCAGGCTCGCGGCAATGATCTCGCGCCGCGGCATGGCGGGCAGCAGGCGGTCGATCTCGCGCTGCACGGCGTCGATGTAGGCGGCGTCGGGGCACAGCAGGATGCTCTGGGCCAGCTCGTCGTGCTCGGCCTGACTGAACAGGTCCATGGCCACCCAGTCGGGCGGCGTGGTGCCGTCGGCCAGCACCAGGATCTCGCTGGGACCGGCGATCATGTCGATGCCCACCGCGCCGAACACGCGGCGCTTGGCGGCGGCCACGTAGGCATTGCCGGGGCCGGTGATCTTGTCCACCGCCGGCACGGTGGCCGTGCCGTAGGCCAGCGCGGCCACGGCCTGCGCGCCGCCGATGGTGAAGGCGCGCGTGACGCCGGCCACGTGCGCGGCGGCCAGCACCAGCGGGTTCTTTTCGCCGCGCGGGGTGGGCACCACCATCACGATCTCGCCGACGCCGGCCACATGGGCGGGAATGGCGTTCATCAGCACGCTCGACGGATAGGCCGCCTTGCCGCCGGGCACGTAGATGCCGACGCGGTCCAGCGGCGTGACCTTCTGGCCCAGCAGCGTGCCGTCCTCGTCGCGGTAGGTCCAGCTCTCGCCGCTGGCCTTCTTCTGGGCCTCGTGGTAGCTGCGCACCCGGCGGGCGGCGGCTTCGAGGGCTTGGCGCTGCGCATCCGGCAGCGCGTCGAAGGCGGCCTTGAGCTCGGCAGGGTCCAGCGCCAGCGCGGCCAGCGAGTCCGCCTCCAGGCCGTCGAAGCGGCGCGTGTACTCCAGCACCGCCGCATCGCCGCGCTGCTGCACGTCGGCCAGGATGTCCGCAACGCGCTGCTCGATGGCCGCGTCGGTGTCCGCCGCCCAATGCAGACGCGCCTTGAACGCGGCCTCGAAATCGGGCGCGGAGGTGGCGAGACGCAGGGGGGTGGCTTGCAGGGTCATGGCAACGGCAGGGGTGGAAGGAATCAGTTCTGCGGAAGGGCCGACGCGAAGGCGTCGATGATGCGGCGGATGGGCTCGCGCTTGAGCTTGAGCGCGGCCTGGTTGACGACCAGGCGGGCGCTGATGTCCATGATGCGCTCGACCTCCACCAGGTGGTTGGCACGCAGCGTGTTGCCGGTGGAGACCAGGTCGACGATGGCATCGGCCAGCCCGGTGAGCGGCGCCAGCTCCATGCTGCCGTAGAGCTTGATCAGGTCCACGTGCACGCCCTTGCGGGCGAAGAACTCTCGGGCCAGACCCACGTACTTGGTGGCCACGGCCAGGCGCGCGCCCTGGCGCACCGCGTGGGCATAGTCGTAGTCGGCGCGCACGGCAACGCTCAGGCGGCACTGGGCGATGCGCAGGTCCAGCGGCTGGTACAGGCCTTCGCTGCCATGCTCCAGCAGCACGTCCAGGCCGGTCACGCCGAGGTCGGCGCCGCCGTACTGCACATAGGTGGGCACGTCCGACGCACGCACCAGCACCACGCGAACATCGGGCCGGGTCGTGGGCAGGATCAGCTTGCGCGACTTCTCGGGGTCCTCGGTCACCTCGATGCCGGCGGCGGCCAGCAGCGGCAGGGTCTCTTCGAAGATGCGTCCCTTGGACAAGGCGAGCGTGATCACGCGGCGGCTCCGGTGGAAATGCGTTCGATGTCGGCGCCCAGGCTGCCGAGCTTGCGTTCGATGCGGTCGTAGCCGCGGTCCAGGTGGTAGATGCGGTCCACCAGCGTCTCGCCCTCGGCCACCAGGCCGGCGATGACCAGGCAGGCGGAGGCGCGCAGGTCGGTGGCCATCACCGAGGCGCCCGACAGGCGCGGCACGCCCTCGATCACGGCCGTGCGGCCGTCGGTCTGGATGCGGGCGCCGAGCCGCAGCAGCTCGTTGACGTGCATCATGCGGTTCTCGAAGATGGTCTCGGTCACCGTCGACGCACCCTCCGAGATCACGTTCAGCGCCATGAACTGCGCCTGCATGTCGGTCGGGAAGCCCGGGTATTCGGTGGTGCGGAAGCTCTGGCCCTTGAGGCGGCCCTGGGAGCGGATGCGCAGGCCGGCAGGCTCCTCGGTGATCTGCGCACCGGCGTCGCGCAGCTTCTCGACCACGGCGTCCAGATGGTCGGCGCGGGCACCGCGAAGCAGCACGTCGCCCCCGGTGGCCGCCACGGCGCACAGGAAGGTGCCGGCCTCGATGCGGTCGGCCACCGTCGCATGCTCGCAGCCGTGCAGGCGCTCCACGCCCTGGATGCGGATGCGGCTGGTGCCATGGCCTTCGATCTTCGCACCCATCTTGATGAGCATCTCGGCCAGGTCGGGGATCTCCGGCTCCTGGGCCGCGTTCTCCAGCACCGTCTCGCCTTCGGCCAGCGTGGCGGCCATCAGCAGGTTCTCGGTGCCGGTCACGGTGACCATGTCGGTCGTGATGCGCGCGCCGCGCAGCCGCGTGAGGCCGGGCTGCAGCCGGGCCATCATGTAGCCGTGCTCGACGTCGATCTCGGCGCCCATGGCCCGCAGGCCCTTGATGTGCTGGTCGACCGGCCGCGACCCGATGCCGCAGCCGCCCGGCAGCGACACCTTGGCATGGCCGAAGCGCGCCACCAGCGGGCCCAGCGCCAGCACGGAGGCCCGCATGGTCTTGACCAGCTCGTAGGGCGCCTCGGGCTGCGTCAGGTCGGCGGCATTGAGGCGCACCGTGCCGTTGTCGTCACGCTCGGCGGTCACGCCCATGTGGCGCACCAGCTTGAGCATGGTCGAGACGTCCTGCAGGCGCGGCACGTTGTGCACGACCACCGGGTCGGTGGTCAGCAACGCCGCGCACAGCTGGGGCAGCGCCGCGTTCTTGGCGCCGGAAATGGTGACTTCGCCGCCGAGCTGACGCCCGCCGCGAATGAGGAGTTTGTCCATCAGGATTCCTTGGAACGGCGGCCTCGCCGTTCGGTCAACGGGTCAGGCGCTCTGCTTGGCCCACTCGGCAGGCGTGTAGGTCTTCATCGACAGCGCATGCACCTCGTCGGTGTGCATTTTCTCACCGAGGGTGGCGTAGACCCGCTGATGGCGCTGGATGAGACGCTTGCCCTCGAACTCGGCCGAGACGATGGTGGCGAACCAGTGGCGGCCGTCGCCCTCCAGCGTGATGTGCTGGCAGGGCAGGCCGGCCTCGATCAGGGCCTGGAGTTCTTGGGCGGTCATGGTGATGCGCGGGGCGGTCGTTGGGTGCGGCGACGGCCGGCGAGGCAGTCGTGGCCGCGAAGTGGCGGGCCTTCTTCAGCCTCGGATCTTGTAGCCGGTACGCAGCAGGTGCACCGCCACGGTACTCACCACGGCCAGCGCGCCGGCCACGACGCCCAGGCTCAGCCAGGGAGACACGTCCGACATGCCGAAGAAGCCGTAGCGGAAGCCGTCGATCATGTAGAAGAAGGGATTGAGGTGGCTCACCGCCTGCCAGAACGGCGGCAGCGAACCGATGGAATAGAACACGCCCGACAGGAAGGTCATGGGCATGATCAGGAAGTTCTGGAACACCGCCATCTGGTCGAACTTCTCGGCCCACAGGCCGGCGATCAGGCCCAGCGTGCCGAGCAGCGCGGCCCCAAGCAGGGCAAACAGCACGATCCACAGCGGCTGCGCGAAAGGCGGCACCGCGAAGAACATCGTCACCAGCAACACGCCGGTGCCCACCACCAGGCCACGCACCACCGACGAGCCCACATAGGCGAAGAACCAGCCCCAGTGCGACAGCGGCGTGAGCAGCACGAAGACCAGGTTGCCCATGATCTTGCTCTGGATGATGGACGACGAACTGTTGGCGAAGGCGTTCTGCAGCACGCTCATCATCACCAGACCGGGGATCAGGAAGGCGGTGTAGCTGAAGCGGCCGTAGACCTGGACGTGATCCTCCAGCACATGGCCGAAGACCATCAGGTAGAGCACCGAGGTCAGCACCGGCGCGCCGACGGTCTGGCCGGCGACCTTCCAGAAGCGCAGCACTTCCTTGGCCAGCAGGGCGCGCCAGCCCATGGCACGCGACAGCAGCATCTCCCTCATCGCGCCACCTCCAGCGGCGTCTGTTCGCCGGCCATCAGGTCGATGAAGACGTCCTCCAGGTCGGCCTTGCGCATCTCCACGTCCTCGACCGGCACGCCGGCCTGGCGCAGGTTGGACAGCAGCTGTTCCACCTCCAGCGCGTTCTGCGCCGGCAGCTGGACGATGCGGCCCGTGATGCGCGCATTGCGGGCCAGTTCCCAAGGCAGTTCGGCATCGGTCTTGAAGCGCAGCACGTTGCTGGCGGCCGATTTCAGCAGCTCGCTGGTGCGGTCCAGCGCCACCACCCTGCCCTTCTTGAGCATGGCGATTCGGTTGCACAGCGCCTCGGCCTCTTCGAGGTAGTGGGTGGTCAGCAGCACGGTGCTGCCTTCGCGGTTGAGTCGGGCGACGAACTGCCAGAGGGTCTGCCGCAGTTCGACGTCGACACCCGCCGTCGGCTCGTCGAGCACGATCACCTGCGGCTTGTGGACCAGTGCCTGCGCCACCAGCACGCGGCGCTTCATGCCGCCGGAGAGCTGGCGCATGTTGGCATCGGCCTTGTCGGCCAGACCCAGGCTGGTGAGCAGCTCGTCGATCCAGTCGTCGTTGCGCGCAATGCCGAAGTAGCCGGACTGCAGCCGCAGCGTCTCGCGCACGTTGAAGAAGGGATCGAAGACCAGCTCCTGCGGCACGATGCCCAACTGGCGACGGGCATCGGCGAAGTGGGTCTGCACGTCGAAGCCATGCACGCTCACATGACCTGATGTGGGCCGCGACAGCCCGGCGAGGATGCTGATGAGGGTGGTCTTGCCCGCACCGTTCGGGCCCAGGAGGCCGAAGAACTCGCCTTCCTCGATGTCGAAGCTGACGTCTTCCAATGCTCGAAGACCGGGGTTGCCATGGGCCCGCTGTGCGCGGGATGGAGTATAGGTCTTGGAGACGGACTGGAAGGAGACGGCGGCCATAGGGGGTGGGGATTCTAGGTCGTTCCCCTTGGCCCCGCCCCTGGCGGGAGATCAGGGCGCGGAAGGCAGCAGGCCGGCCACGCCGTAGAGCATGGCCAATTCGCGCAGGCGCGCGGGCAGGCCCTTGACGGCAAAGCCCCGGCCCAGCGCCGCCGCCTCCCGGCGGCATTCGAGCAGCACGGCGATGGCCGAGGAATCGAACTGGTTCAGGGCGCTCGCGTCGACCACGGCCGAGGACCCCGGCTGCGCCGTCAGCCCCTGCTGGAGCATGCGCATGCAGGCCGGTGCCTCGTCGTGCGTCAGACGAGGCGGCAGCATCAGCGTCAGGGCATCGAGCGCCATGCGGTCACCTCGGTCAGCTGCGGGCGTTGGCCTTGTTGCGGGCCGCGAGCGTCGCGATCAGGCCGTCGATGCCCTTGGCGTTGATCTCCTGGGCGAACTGGGTGCGATAGGTATCGACCAGCCAAACGCCCATCACGTTGAAGTTGAAGACCTTCCAGCCATAGCCGTCGCCCGGGGTCTTTTCGAGCCGGTAATCGATCTGCACCGGGTCACCGGAGCCGCCGCGGACCTCTGTGCGCACCAGCACTTCCTTGTCGTCAGGCGAGCCACGGAAGGGCTTGATGGTCACGGTCTGGTCGCTGACCTGGTCCAGGGCGCCGGCGTAGGTGCGCACCAGCAGCGTCTTGAATTCCTGCTGCAGCTGGGTGCGCTGCTCCGGCGTGGCCTGACGCCAAGCGGGGCCCACGGCCGAGGAGGTCATGCGCTGGAAATTCACGTTGGGCATGATCTTGGCGTCCACGAGCGCCATGATCTTCGGGATGTCCCCGGCCTTGATCGACTTGTCGGCCTTGATGGTGTCCAGCACTTCGCTGGACAGCCGCTTGACCAGCGCATCGGGGGCTTCATCGGCGGCCATTGCCGACAGCGAGGCGCTGCCCAGCGCCACGAGGATCGCGCCCATTCCGGCCCAGCGGCCGATGGTGCGTCGTTGGATGGCGAAGTTCATGGTGGGTATCCCTTCTATCGTTGTGTGTGGCGACGCTGCCTGCCCTTTCGAGCGGCTCCGTCCGGCGCGGGTTTCCGTCGAGTCGGCGGCACTTGCAACCAACTGCAAGGGCCCCGCTTGATCACTGGTCGTCGTCTTGACGCGTGCGTCCGTCGTTCACTTCTGCGCGGCGCCGCTGGAGGTAGGCGTCGCGGGAGAAGCTGTACGGGTCGAGTGCCGCGTCCTCCAGGAGACTGGTGGTCCGCAGCAACCGCGCGCGCCGGTCCACCAGCCACAGGCCAGTCAGACTCCAGCGCACCGTCTTGTCGTCGATGGAGGGCACCGGGTCGCCCTGCCAGTCGATGGGCAGCGCGGCGGTGTCGCGTACGGTCGAAGGGCCCAGGAGCGGCAACATCAGGTACGGCCCGGACGGCACGCCCCAGTAGCCCAGCGTCTGGCCGAAGTCCGCGCTGTGCCGCTCGATGCCGAGGTCGGAGGCCACATCCAGGATGCCGCCCAACCCGAACACCGTGTTCACGTTCAGGCGCATGAAGGTCTCGGCACTGTTCTGCGCCTTCAATTGCAGGACGTTGTTGGCGAAATTCCAGATGTCGCCCAGGTTGTTGAAGAAGTTCGTGACACCGCTTCGCACCATCGACGGCAGCACGTCACGGTAGGTGGTGGCCACCGGCTTGAGCACCGCGTCGTCCAAGGCCTTGTTGAAGCGGAACATGCGGCGGTTGAAGGGCTCGAAGGGATCCGCGGGATTGCGCAGGTCGGCAGGCGCCGCGGTCGCGTCCTCAGTGGCCGGCGCAGCAGCCGGCTGCGGCGCCTGGGCCCACGCCAGGCCGCAGCCTGCGAGCGCCATGCCCAGGGCCACGGCGCGCACGCCGCGCCACGGGGCCGCAACGGGGGTTCTTCTCGTCGTCATTTCTTCGCACCCTCTCCGGTCTTGTTGTTGGCATCGCCGGAGGAGCTTCCGTCGGCCGCCTTGCTGTAGAGAAACTGGCTGATCAGGTTTTCGAGCACGACCGCGGACTGGGTCGACGAGATGGTGTCGCCGGCCTGCAGGTTCTTGTCGTCGGCGCCGGCCTCGATGCCGATGTACTGCTCGCCCAGCAGACCGCTGGTGAGGATCTTCAATGAGCTGTCCTTGGGGAAGCGGTAGCGGTCCTGCAGCGCCAGCGTCACGCTGGCCTGGAAGGTCTTGTCGTCGAAGCCGATGGATTCCACGCGCCCCACCACCACGCCGGCGCTCTTGACCGCCGTCTGGGGCTTGAGCCCGCCGATGTTGTCGAAGCGGGCCGTGACCTTGTAGGTCTTCTGGAAATTCAGGCTGAGCAGGTTGGCCGATTGCAGGGCCAGGAAGAGCAGCGCCGCCGCGCCGATGAGCACGAACAGGCCAACCCAGAGATCGCTGCGGGAACGTTGCATTGGTTTACCTCAGAGGCTGAACATCATGGCGGTGAGGAGGAAGTCCAGCCCCAGCACCGCCAGCGAAGCCACCACCACCGTGCGCGTGGTGGCGCGGGAGACACCCTCGGGCGTCGGCTGGGCCTCGAAGCCCTGGAGCAGCGCGACGAAGCTGACGGTGAAGCCGAACACCACGCTCTTGACGATGCCGTTGCCGACATCCTGCAGGACATCCACCCCGCTTTGCATCTGCCCCCAGAAGGCGCCGGAATCCACGCCCAGCATCAGCACGCCCACCACCCAGCCTCCGAGCACGCCCACGGCGCTGAACACGGCGGACAGCAGCGGCAGGGTGATCACGCCCGCCCAGAAGCGTGGCGCCAGCACCCGGCGGACCGGATCGACCGCCATCATCTCCATGGCACTGAGCTGCTCGCCCGCCTTCATCAGGCCGACTTCTGCGGTGAGCGAGGTGCCGGCCCGGCCCGCGAAGAGCAGCGCCGCGACCACCGGGCCCAGCTCGCGCACCAGCGAGAGCGTGACCAGCAGGCCCAGCGCCTCCGAGGCACCGTAGCGCTGCAGGGTGTAGTAGCCCTGCAGCCCCAGCACGAAACCCACGAACAGCCCCGAGACCGCGATGATCGCCAGCGAGTAGTTGCCCAGGAAGTGGATCTGGTCACGCACGAGGCCGAAACGGCGCACGCACGGCCCCAGGTCGGCCACCAGACGCACGAACAGCCGGGCGCCATGGCCCAGATCCGCCAGCTTGCGCCGTGCGGCAAAACCCACGTCGGAGGGATGCCACCACCTCATGGCCGGCCTCCCTGCATGTGGCCGAAATCCTCGTCGACCGTCGGACCGGGATAGTGGAAGCGCACCGGCCCCTCCGCTTCGGCATTGACGAACTGGTGCACCAGCGGATCGGTGCTGGCCCGCACCTCGTCCGGCGTGCCCTGCGCCGCAACCTTGCCGTTGGCCAGGATCACCACGTGATCGGCGATGCGGAAGGTTTCGTCGAGGTCGTGGGAGACGATCACGCTGGTCAGCCCGAGCGTGTCGTTCAGCCGGCGGATCAGTCGGGCGGACGTGCCCAGCGAAATCGGATCGAGCCCGGCGAAGGGCTCGTCGTACATGACCAGTTCGGGGTCGAGCGCGATGGCCCGGGCCAGCGCCACGCGGCGCGCCATGCCACCGGAGACCTCGCTGGGCATCAGCCCCCGGGCCCCGCGCAGGCCCACGGCGTCCAGCTTCATGAGCACGATGTCGCGCACCAGCGGCTCGGGCAGCTGGGTGTGCTCGCGCAGCGGAAAGGCCACGTTATCGAACACCGTCATGTCGGTGAACAGCGCGCCGAACTGGAACAGCATGCCCATGCGGCGCCGGGCGGCATAGAGCGCAGGGGGTGCCATGCGACCCACGTCCTGGCCGTCGAAGCGCACCTCGCCGGCGTTGGCACGCACCTGCCCGCCGATCAGCCGCAGCACCGTCGTCTTGCCGCCGCCCGATGCGCCCATCAGCGCCGTCACGCGCCCGCGGGGCACGGAGAAGGACACGCCATCGAGGATGGCGCGCTCGCCGTAGCCGAAGCGCACGTCACGAAACTCGACGAAAGGAGCGGAATCGACGGGGGACAAGGCCGGGAGGGAGGGTGGGAAGGACGGACAGTCTCAAGAAAACACAAAGCCGGGGCGCCTGTGCGGCATCCCGGCTTGGCGGCGGCCGATGATAAGGGAAAGCACGTAGGCCGGTTTTCGACCTTACGGCTGCCCTTTGGTTCAACGGGGCAGGTCGCTGAAACCCATCAGGAATTCGTCGACGGCCCGTGCCGCCTGGCGGCCTTCGCGGATCGCCCACACCACCAGCGACTGGCCGCGGCGCATGTCGCCTGCCGCGAACACCTTGGGCACATTGGTGGCGTAACCGCCCGTGAAGTCGACCGTGGCCTTGGCGTTGCCGCGCGCATCCTTCTCGACGCCGAAGGCTTCGAGCACCGGCGAGACCGGGCTCACGAAGCCCATGGCCAGCAGCACCAGGTCGGCCTTGTGGATCTTCTCGGTGCCGGGCACTTCGACGAACTTGCCGTCCTTGAACTCCACCTGCGCCGTCTTCAGGCCGGTGACCTTGCCCTTCTCGCCGATGAACTCCTTGGTCGAGATGGCGAACTCGCGCTCGCAGCCTTCCTCATGGCTGGAAGAGGTACGCAGCTTGTACGGCCAGTAGGGCCAGACCAGCGGCTTGTTCTCCTGCTCGGGCGGCATGGGCATCAGTTCGAACTGGGTCACGCTGGCCGCGCCATGGCGGTTGCTGGTGCCCACGCAGTCGGAGCCGGTGTCGCCGCCGCCGATCACGATGACGTGCTTGCCGTCGGCGCGCAGCTGGCCCTTGACCTTGTCGCCGGCGTTCACGCGGTTCTGCTGCGGCAGGAACTCCATCGCGAAATGGATGCCGTCCAGGTCGCGGCCCGGGGCGGGCAGGTCGCGCGACTGCTCGGCGCCGCCGGTCAGCAGCACGGCGTCGAACTCGGCTTGCAGCTGCTCGGGCGTGACGGTCTCCTTGGCCAGGTTGGTGACCTTGGAGCCCTTGCCCAGCGTGTCCTTGGCGGCGCCAACGACCACGCCGGTGCGGAAGACCACGCCTTCGGCCTTCATCTGCTCGACCCGGCGGTCGATGTGCGACTTCTCCATCTTGAAGTCGGGGATGCCGTAGCGCAGCAGGCCGCCGACGCGGTCGTTCTTCTCGAACAGCGTGACGTCGTGGCCGGCGCGGGCCAGCTGCTGGGCGGCCGCCAGGCCGGCCGGGCCGGCGCCGACGACGGCGACCTTCTTGCCGGTCTTGTGCTTGGCCGGGCGGGGCTTGACCCAGCCTTCGGCCCAGGCGCGGTCGATGATCGCGTGCTCGATGGACTTGATGCCGACCGCGTCGTCGTTCACGTTCAGCACGCAGGCCGCCTCGCAGGGCGCGGGGCAGATGCGGCCGGTGAACTCGGGGAAGTTGTTGGTCGAGTCCAGCACCGCGAAGGCGTTCTTCCAGTCCTGGCGGTACACCAGGTCGTTGAAGTCCGGAATGATGTTGTTGACCGGGCAGCCGTTGTTGCAGAAGGGCGTGCCGCAGTCCATGCAGCGCGCGCCCTGCACCTTGGCCTGCTCGTCGTCGAGCGCGACGACGAATTCCTTGTAGTGCTTCAGACGCTCATCGACCGGGCGGTAGCCCTCCTCGAGCCGCTCGAATTCCATGAAGCCGGTGACTTTTCCCATCGTGTGTTCCTCGTTCTGGTTCGTGGCGCGGCGGCTCAGCCGGCTGCGGCGGCGGAGACGGCATGCGGCTCCAGGCCGGCCTTGGCATCGTTGCCGGTGCTGGCCAGCATCATCTTGCGGTCGTGCAGCTCGCCCAGGGCGCGCTTGTATTCGTTCGGGAAGACCTTCACGAACTTCGTGCGCGACAGGGCCCAGTCGTCCAGCAGGTCGCGGGCGCGCTTGCTGCCGGTCCAGCGGTGGTGCTCTTCGAGCAGCTTGCGCAGCTGGGCCTCGTCGGTCTGGGCGTTGTGCCAGAACTTGCGGTCGACGCCGGCGGTCTGCTCGCCGGTGGTCAGCACCTTCTCGAGCGTGACCATGGCCATGTTGCAGCGCGAGGCGAACTGGCCGTCCTCGTCGTAGACGAAGGCGACACCGCCGCTCATGCCGGCCGCGAAGTTGCGGCCCGTCTTGCCCAGCACGACCACCGTGCCGCCGGTCATGTATTCGCAGCCGTGGTCACCCGTGCCTTCGACCACCGCCGTGGCGCCGGACAGGCGCACCGCGAAGCGCTCGCCCGCCACGCCGGCCAGGAAGGCCTCCCCGGTGGTGGCGCCGTACAGCGCGGTGTTGCCCACGATGATGTTGCGCGCCGCCTCGCCGCGGAAGTCCAGGCTGGGGCGCACCACCACGCGGCCGCCCGACAGGCCCTTGCCGGTGTAGTCGTTGGCCTCGCCAATCAGGTACAGCGTGATGCCGCGCGCCAGGAAGGCGCCGAAGGACTGGCCGCCCGTGCCTTCCAGCTGGATGCGGATCGAGTCGTCGGGCAGGCCTTCCGGATGCACCTTGGTCAGCGCGCCGGAGAGCATGGCGCCCACCGAGCGGTTGACGTTGCGCACCGTCTCGATGAACTGCACCTTCTCGCCGCGATCGATGGCCGGGCGCGACTTCTCGATCAGCTTGTTGTCCAGGCTCTTCTCGAGGCCGTGGTCCTGGCTGTCGACATGCAGGCGCGGCACCTCGGCCGGCACCTGCGGCTGGGCGAACAGGCGGCTGAAGTCCAGGCCGCGGGCCTTCCAGTGGGCGATGCCCTTGCGCATGTCGAGCAGGTCGGCGCGGCCGATCAGCTCGTCGAACTTGCGCACGCCCAGCTGGGCCATGATCTGGCGCACTTCCTCGGCGACGAAGAAGAAGTAGTTGACGACGTGCTCGGGCTTGCCGGCGAACTTCTGGCGCAGCACCGGGTCCTGCGTGGCCACGCCCACAGGGCAGGTGTTCAGGTGGCACTTGCGCATCATGATGCAGCCCTCGACCACCAGCGGCGCAGTGGCGAAGCCGAATTCGTCGGCGCCCAGCAGCGCGCCGATGACGACGTCGCGGCCGGTCTTCATCTGGCCGTCGGCCTGCACGCGGATGCGGCCGCGCAGACGGTTGAGCACCAGCGTCTGCTGGGTCTCGGCCAGGCCGATTTCCCACGGGCTGCCGGCATGCTTGATGGACGACCAGGGCGAGGCGCCCGTGCCGCCGTCATGGCCGGCGATCACGACGTGGTCGCTCTTGCACTTGGCCACGCCGGCCGCGATGGTGCCCACGCCCACCTCCGACACCAGCTTGACGCTGATGGAGGCATGCGGCGCCACGTTCTTCAGGTCGTGGATCAGCTGGGCCAGGTCCTCGATGGAGTAGATGTCGTGATGCGGCGGCGGGCTGATCAGGCCCACGCCGGGCACTGAATAGCGCTGCTTGCCGATGTACTCGGTGACCTTGCCGCCGGGCAGCTGGCCGCCTTCGCCGGGCTTGGCGCCCTGGGCCATCTTGATCTGGATCTGGTCGGACGAGGACAGGTACTCGGCCGTCACACCGAAGCGGCCCGAGGCCACCTGCTTGATGCGCGAGCGCAGCGAATCGCCTTCCTTCAGGGGCAGGTCGACCTCGACGTTCTGCGCGCCGATCTCGCTCTTGAGCGTGGCGCCCTGCTTGATCGGGATGCCCTTGAGCTCGTTGCGGTAGCGCGCAGGATCTTCGCCGCCTTCACCGGTGTTGCTCTTGCCGCCGATGCGGTTCATGGCGATCGCCAGCGTCGAGTGGGCCTCGGTGCTGATCGAGCCCAGCGACATGGCGCCGGTGGCGAAGCGCTTGACGATCTCGGCCGCGGACTCCACCTCGTCGACGGGGATGGCCTTGGCGGTGTCGAACTTGAACTCGAACAGACCGCGCAGCGTGAGGTGACGGCGGCTCTGGTCGTTGATGATCTGCGCGTATTCCTTGTAGGTGTTGAAGTTGTTCGCGCGGGTGGAATGCTGCAGCTTGGCGATGGCGTCGGGCGTCCACATGTGGTCTTCGCCGCGGGTGCGCCAGGCGTACTCGCCGCCGGCGTCCAGCATCGACTCCAGCACGGGATCGTCGCCGAAGGCGGCCTTGTGCATGCGGATGGCTTCCTGCGCGATCTCGAACACGCCGATGCCCTCCACGCGGCTGGCGGTGCCGGTGAAGTACTTGGCCACCGTCTCGGTGTTCAGGCCGATGGCCTCGAACAGCTGGGCGCCGCAGTAGCTCATGTACGTGCTCACGCCCATCTTGGACATGATCTTGGACAGGCCCTTGCCGATCGCCTTGACGTAGTTGTAGATGGCCTTCTCGGCCGACAGGTCGACCGGCAGGTCCTGGTGCATCGCAGCCAGGGTCTCCATGGCCAGGTACGGGTGCACGGCCTCGGCGCCGTAGCCGGCCAGCACGGCAAAGTGGTGCACTTCGCGGGCCGAGCCGGTCTCCACCACCAGGCCGGCGCTGGTGCGCACGCCTTCGCGGATCAGGTGCTGGTGGATGGCCGACAGGGCCAGCACCGCCGGGATCGGCAGCTGCTCGGCGGCCACTGCGCGGTCGCTCACGATCAGGATGTTGTGGCCGCCCTTGATGGCGTCCACCGCCTCGGCGCACAGCGAGGCCAGCTTGGCTTCCACGCCCTCCTCGCCCCAGGCGAGCGGATAGGTGATGTCCAGCGTGTAGCTCTTGAACTTGCCCTGCGTGAAGGTGCCGATGTCGCGCAGCTTGGCCATGTCATTGAAGTCGAGCACGGGCTGGCTCACTTCGAGGCGCATGGGCGGGTTGACCTGGTTGATGTCCAGCAGGTTGGGCTTGGGGCCCACGAAGCTGACCAGCGACATGACGATGGCCTCGCGGATCGGGTCGATCGGCGGGTTGGTCACCTGGGCGAACAGCTGCTTGAAGTAGTTGTACAGCGGCTTGTTCTTGCTGGAGAGCACGGCCAGCGGACTGTCGTTGCCCATGGAGCCGATGCCTTCCTCGCCGGCCACGGCCATCGGGCTCATCAGGAACTTGATGTCTTCCTGCGTGTAGCCGAAGGCCTGCTGGCGGTCCAGCAGCGAGACGGCGCTGGCCGGGGCCTCGCCCGCGCCCTCGACGTCGTCGAGCTTGATGCGCAGGTTCTCGATCCACTGCTTGTAGGGCTTGCTGTGCGCGAGGGTGGCCTTGACCTCCTCGTCGTCGATCATGCGGCCCTGGTCGAGGTCGATCAGGAACATCTTGCCGGGCTGCAGGCGCCACTTGCGGATGATCTTGGCCTCTGGGATCGGCAGCACGCCGGCCTCGGAACCCATGATGACCATGTCGTCGTCGGTCACGCAGTAGCGCGCGGGGCGCAGGCCGTTGCGGTCCAGCGTGGCGCCGATCTGCTTGCCGTCGGTGAACACCACGGCGGCCGGGCCGTCCCACGGCTCCAGCATGGCGGCGTGGTACTCATAGAAGGCGCGGCGGCGCGGATCCATGGTGGCATGCTGCTCCCAGGGCTCCGGGATCATCATCATCACGGCCTGGCTGATCGGGTAGCCGGCCATCGTCAGCAGCTCGAGGCAGTTGTCGAAGGTGGCGGTGTCGGACTGGCCGGCGAAGCTGATGGGGTACAGCTTGGCCAGGTCGGCGCCCAGCACGGGCGAGCTCATCACGCCTTCGCGGGCGCGCATCCAGTTGTAGTTGCCCTTGACCGTGTTGATCTCGCCGTTGTGGGCGACGTAGCGGTAGGGGTGGGCCAGCGGCCACTCGGGGAAGGTGTTGGTGGAGAAGCGCTGGTGCACCAGGCCGATGGCCGAGACGCAGCGCGCGTCCTGCAGGTCCAGGTAATAAGTGCCCACCTGGTCGGCCAGCAGCAGGCCCTTGTAGACCACGGTGCGGCTGCTCATGCTCGGAACGTAATATTCCTTGCTGTGCTTCAGGCCCAGGGCCTGGATGTTGGCGCTGGCCGTCTTGCGGATGACGTAGAGCTTGCGCTCCAGCGCGTCCTGCACGATCACGTCGGCGCCACGGCCGATGAAGACCTGGCGCATCACCGGCTCCTTGTCGCGCACGGTGGGCGACATGGGCATCTCGCGGTTGACCGGCACGTCGCGCCAGCCCAGCAGCACCTGGCCTTCGGCCTTGATGGCGCGCTCCATCTCCTGTTCGCAGGCCAGGCGCGAGGCGTGTTCCTTGGGCAGGAAGATCATGCCGACGCCGTATTCGCCGGCCGGTGGCAAGGTGACGCCTTGCTTGGCCATCTCTTCGCGGTAGAGCGCGTCGGGGATCTGGATCAGGATGCCCGCGCCGTCGCCCATCAGCTTGTCGGCGCCGACGGCGCCGCGGTGGTCGATGTTCTCGAGGATCTTCAGCGCCTGGGTGACGATGTCGTGGCGCTTCTCGCCCTTGATGTGGGCCACGAAGCCCACGCCGCAGGCGTCGTGCTCGTTGGCGGTGACGTACAGGCCTTTTTGCTGGAGGTGTTCGATTTCTGCTGCCAGGGTCATGGCACGCTCCTCGGAGATATCGTGGGGAATGCGGGGAGCATAGGGACTTGCACGAAGAATGCCAAACGTTTTAATTGGGGTCAGACTCCATTTCGACGTCGGCCATTTCTTACTGCTCCAGAATTGGGGACAGATCAAAAATCGACGGGAACAAGCGGTCTTACGCGCTGCTTGCGAGGCATCAGCCCCCGCTGAGGCTGGGATCTTTCGGCTTACGCCCCGCACGCCCGACCGCCAGTCGGCGCGGCGTATCGGCCTGCAGTTGCTCGACGAAGGCTGCCTCGCCCGCGGCCCATCCTTTGCGGGTGGCTTCGGTCAGCATGAGCTGTTCAGCGCGCGTCGGCCCCACATGCACCATTTCGGCGTACGCGGCCTCGCGCGCGAAGGGCGTGTTGCCCAGGGCCCAGTACAGCGCATGGGGCGTGAGGAAGCGATCCGTGCGCAGCCCCACGTAATGGCCATGACTGGACCACGCGTAGTCGCGCGCCTGCTCCACCAAGCCCGCCCGCACCGGATGCAGGTCGATGTAGGCCATGCAAGGCAGGAAGTAGCGCTCGGCCTGCAGCACCGTGCCACGGTAGCGGCCTTCCCACAGCGTGCCGCGCCGTCCATGGCGGTCGTTGAAGTGGCGCACATAGCGCCGCCCCACAGCCTGCATCCACAGCGACAGCGCCTCGGCCGTCGGCGGCGTCGCCAGGACGTGGAAATGGTCCTCCAGGATCACGTAGGCATGCAGGGCCACGCCCGCGCGCTGGGCCTGCTCGCCCAGCGTATCCAGCAGCATCTGCCGGTCGGTGGTGTCGACCACCACCGCCTGGTCGTTGTTGCCGCGCTGGATCAGGTGGTGCGGATGACCGGCCAGCGCCAGCCGGGGCTGCCTGGCCATGTTCAGGCCTCGTGCACGGCCTCGGTCGCCGACGCCGCGGGCGGCAGTGCCGGAAAGCGGCGCCCGGCCAGCTCGTCCAGCCCGAACTCGGCCAGCAGCGCACGCAGCCGCTGCGCCGCGCTGGTCTTGCGATGACCGGTGCGGCGGGCCAGGATGAGCTCGTTCTTCATGCTGTGCTCCCAGCCGACCAGTTCGGTCACCGTCACCTGGTAGCCACAGGCTTCCAGGTACAGGCAGCGCAGCACATTGGTGAGCTGGCTGCCGATCTCGCGCGTGTGCAGCGGATGCCGCCACAGCTCGGCCAGCGGCGTGCGCGCCAGCGACAGCGCCTTGTTGTGCCGCAGGCTGGCCGCCACCTCGGCCTGGCAGCAGGGCACCAGCACCATGAAGCGCGCCTGCTTGGCCAGGCCGAAGGCGATGGCGTCGTCGGTGGCGGTGTCGCAGGCATGCAGCGCGGTGACCATGTCGATCTGCGCCGGCAGCTCGGTGGCAGTGGCCGACTCGGCCACCGACAGGGCCAGGAAATGCATGCGCGCAAAGCCCAGCCGGTCGGCCAGCGCCCGCGAGCGCTCGACCAGCTCGGCCCGGGTCTCGATGCCGTAGATGTGCCCGCCGCCTCGGGCCTTGAAGAACAGGTCGTGCAGGATGAAGCCCAGGTAGGACTTGCCGGCGCCGTGATCCGCCACGGTCGCGGCGGCGCCCTCCTCCGGCAGCTCCAGCAGCAGCTTCTCGATGAACTGGTAGAGGTGGTAGACCTGCTTGAGCTTGCGCCGCGAATCCTGGTTGAGCCGGCCCTCGCGGGTCAGGATGTGCAGTTCCTTGAGCAACTCGACCGACTGGCCGGGCCGCAGCTCCTCGGCCAGCGCTGCGTCTGCCACGGCCGGTGCGCCCGCGCGCGGCCCCTTGTCTGCCTGGCGTTTCATGGCCGCCCCCCTGCCCCGGCGCCCACGTCCAGGGCCGCCCAGCCCGCCGCCCCCAGGGTGTCGAGCGTGTCGATGTTGCGCTCGAAGATGTCCGCCGCATCCGGAAAGGCCTCGACCGCGCGGTCGATGCTCGCCTCGCGCAGCAGGTGCAGCGTGGGATGGGGCGAACGGTTGCTGAAGTTGCCCAGCGCGTCCTCGTCCTCGCCGGCGAACTGGAAGCGCGGATGGAAGCTGGCCAGCTGAAGCTCGCCCTCGTGCCCGGCGCGGCGCATCAGGCGCTCGCAGCGGCCGGTGAAATCGTGGAAGTCGTAGAAGTCGTGCAAGGCGTGGGGAACGATCAGCAAGGTGGTGTCGCGGGTGTCGGCCGGTGTCTCGCGCAGCGCCTGTGCCTCGGCCAGCAGGCGCTCGGCCAGCTGGTCCAGGTCGTCGCCGGCATGGACGGCGTAGTGCACCTGGCCCTTGGCCTGCACGGCCTTGGCAAAGGGGCACAGCTGCAGGCCGATGACCGCCCGGTCGACCCAGCGGCGCGTGTCGGCGATGGCCTGGGTGGCATCGATGGTCATGAAGAATTCCTTGGGTGTGCAGGAGCCGCGGCGGGCCCAGCGTCCGCCGATTGTCCCGTCCTTCTCAATCGCCGGCCTGCGTGCGACGCCCCAGCCAGCGGGCCATCTGCATGCCGGCCAGCGAACAGCCGAGTGCGAACACCCAGGTCCAGTGCCAGCCTCCGACGCGCTGGGCCAGCCAGCCCACCACGGGCGGCGCCAGGAACTGGCCGAACGACGAGGCCTGCTGCATCAGCCCCACCGTGGTGGAGGCCGCCTGCGGCACCACGCGCCCCGCCAGCAGGAAGAGCGTGGCGGGGACCATGCCGCCCGCCAGCGAGAACACGCAGACAGCAAGGTAGCGGACGGGCATGGGCAGCGCCCAGACCTGATCGCCGCTGCCGATCTGGGCGAAGGCCAGGGCAGCCATCAGCGCCATCGCCAGAAAACCGCGCATCAGCAGGCGTTGCGGCGCGTGCCCGCGCTGCAGCAGGCGGCCGCCGCTCACGTTGCCGACGATGTTGACGGCGGCCGCCACCGCGGTGAGCAGCGCCGTCCAGGCGGCCGGCATACCGGCCGACGCGTAGATGGTCGGCAGGAAACCGATCACGGCCATCCACTGCGCCGCATAGACGCAGAAGGCGCCCGCCACCAGCCAGGCGTCCGGCTCGCGCAGCGTCAGACCCAGGCGCGACGACCAGCCCGCGCCAGCGGATGCGGCGCGCCCCCCATCGGCCGGCACGGCATGGATCAGCCCCAGCATGGCCATGGCGGACACCAGCGCGGCACCCTGCCACCAGCCCGTCCAGCCCGCGACGTGCAGGAACACGGGCCCCGCCAGCAACGCGAGCGACACCCCCAGGGGCATGTAGGCGCCCCACCAGCCCAGCGCCGCCTTCTCGGTGCCGGTCACCGCCAGCCGCCGCACCAGCGCCGGGCCGGGCATCACCGCCAGCAGAAAGCCCGCCCCTTCCACCACGCGCAGCGCGAGCATGGCCCCGAAGCCGATGCCCATCTGTCCCCAGGCACCCGCCGCCGCCGACGCGCCGGTGAGCAGCCCGAGTCCGATGAGCATGCAGCGCCGCGCGCCCAGGCCGTCGGCCAGCACGCCCGCCAGCAGGCCGAATCCCATGCCCGCGAACTGCAGCACCGACAGCAGGAAGCCGGCCTGAACCAGCGACAGCCCCAGCTCGTCGTGCAGCGCCGGCAACGCAGGCGGCAGCTTGCCCAGATGGATGGCGGCGCTCACACCACCAAAAACCACGAAGAAGGCGGCGTGGCGGGACACGGGCGTGGCCGTGCTCATTCGTCCGTCCACGGCCGGCCCGTCAGCCGCTCGTGTTCGCGCACGGCGAAGCGATCGGTCATGCCGGCGATGTAGTCGGCCACGGCACGGCGGCGGTCGGGGCGCCGCGCGTGCCGCTCGGGCAGGCTCAGGTCGCCCTGCACATAGGCCGCGAACAGGTCGCGCACCACGTCCTGCGCCCGCCCCGTCGTGCGGGTGACCTGCGGATGGCGGTACAGGTTGGCAAAGAGAAAGCGCTTGAGTGCCACCGACTGGCCGCGCATGTCCTCGCTGAAGCGCACCAGCGGCGGCAGCCGGCGCACCGCCTCCGCATCCCGCGGGTCGGCCTGCGCGAGCGCGGCGCGCGTGGTGTCGATCAGGTCGTAGACCTGCTCGCTCAGCATGCGGCGGATGGCCTCGTAGAGCAGGCGGCGGTCGTCCAGCGCCGGGTGCTCGGCCAGCGTCTGGCGGCGGTGGCGCTCGAACAGCGGCACCTCCTGCAGCGCCTCCAGCCGCAACAGCCCCGAGCGCACGCCATCGTCGATGTCGTGGGCGTTGTAGGCGATCTCGTCGGCCAGGTTGGTGAGCTGCGCCTCGAGGCCGGGCTGCGTGCCATCGAGGAAACGCCGTGCGATGCCGCCCGGCTCCTGCGCCTCCAGCCGCTCGGCATTGGCGCGCGAGCAGTGCTTGAGGATGCCCTCGCGCGTCTCGAAGCAGAGGTTCAGGCCGTCGAAGCCGGGGTAGCGGTGCTCCAGCGCGTCGACCACGCGCAGGCTCTGCAGGTTGTGCTCGAAGCCACCGTGCTCGGCCATGCAGCCGTTGAGCGCATCCTGCCCCGCGTGGCCGAACGGCGTGTGGCCCAGGTCGTGCGCCAGGGCGATGGCCTCGACCAGATCCTCGTTGAGCCCCAGGGATCGCGCCACCGAGCGGCCGAGCTGCGCCACCTCCAGCGAATGCGTGAGCCGGGTGCGGAACAGGTCGCCCTCGTGGTTGAGGAAGACCTGCGTCTTGTAGACCAGTCGGCGGAAGGCCGTCGAATGGACGATGCGGTCGCGGTCGCGCTGGAAGTCGTCGCGCGTGGGCGCGGGCGGCTCGGCGAAGCGGCGTCCGCGGCTGCGGGCGGGGTCGCTGGCCCAAGCCGGCGCGCTCATCGCCATGCCCTGCCGGCGCGCACGCTCAGGCCGCCACGCATTCGGCCAGCACCTCGCGCACCAGGGCATCGGGCGCCGGGCGCATCACGGCGCTGCCGGGCCGGTCGATGACCACGAAGCGGATCTCGCCGGCCTCGGCCTTCTTGTCCACGCGCATCAGGTCGAGGTAGCGCTGCGCGCCCAGCGCCGGCGCCACGACCGGCAGGCCGGCGCGGCGCACCAGCGCGGTCAGCCGCTCGACGAAGGCCTTGTCCACGCCGCCGAGCTTCTGCGACAGGTGGGCCGCCATCACCATGCCGCAGCCCACCGCCTCGCCATGCAACCATTCGCCATAGCCCAGGCCGGATTCGATGGCATGGCCGAAGGTGTGGCCGAAGTTGAGGATGGCGCGCAGGCCCGACTCGCGCTCGTCCTGGCCCACCACGGCCGCCTTGATCTCGCAGCTGCGGCGCACCGCATGGGCCAGGGCGGCAGGTTCGCGCGCCACCAGTGTGTCGATGTTCGCCTCGATCCAGTCGAAGAAGGCCATGTCGTAGATGGGCCCGTACTTGATGATCTCGGCCAGCCCCGCCGATACCTCGCGCGGCGGCAATGTGCGCAGCGTTTCCAGGTCGCAGACCACCAGTTGCGGCTGGTAGAAGGCGCCGATCATGTTCTTGCCCAGCGGATGGTTGATGGCCGTCTTGCCGCCCACCGACGAATCGACCTGCGCCAGCAGCGTGGTCGGCACCTGCACGAAGGGCACGCCGCGCATGTAGCAGGCGGCGGCGAAGCCGGTCATGTCGCCCACCACGCCGCCGCCCAGCGCGAACAGCACCGTGCGGCGGTCGCAATGGGCGGCCAGCAGTGCGTCGAAGATGGTCTGCAGCGTCTCCCAGTTCTTGTGCGACTCGCCATCGGGCAGCTCGACCACGCGCACCGTGGCGAAGCGGCCGGCCAGCGTGTCGCGCAGTTGCTGCGCATAGAGCGGCGCGACGGTGGTGTTGGTCACGATCACGGCGGTCGATGCCGCCGGCAGCGCGGCATAGGTGGCGGGCTCGGCCAGCAGGCCGGCGCCGATCAGGATGGGGTAGCTGCGCTCGCCAAGGTCGATGCGGACTTGCTCGACGGCCGGCGCAAGGGAGGGGGTAGCGGCCATGACCCGAGTTTAGAGGGCGGCCTCTGTCCTTCAGCCTTGGGAGGCTGCTTGCAGCTGCCGCTGGACGTCCGTCACCACGGCACCGACCGAGGCACGGCCGGTCTCGACGACGACATGGGCCACCTCGCGGTAGAGCCCGTCGCGCGCCGCGTAAAGCTCGCGCAGGCGGGCCAGCGGATCGGCCACCTGCAGCAGCGGGCGCTTGGTGTCGTGGCGCAGGCGGCGGTACAGGTCCTCGGGCGCCGCATGCAGGTAGACGACTCGGAAGGACTGTTGCAGGCAGGCGCGGTTGGCCGGCCGGATGACGATGCCGCCCCCCGTGGCCACGACGCCGGCGCCCTGCGCGCCCAGCTCGGCGAGCACCTGCTCTTCGAGCTGACGGAAGGCGGCCTCGCCCTCGCGTTCGAAGTACTCGCGGATCGAGCAGCCGATGCGCTGCTCGATGACCACGTCGCTGTCGGCAAAGGCACGCTGCAGGCGGCGGCCGAGTTCCTTGCCCACCGCCGACTTGCCGGCGCCGGGCATGCCGACCAGGGCGATGGAAGAAATGGACACGCTTGAGACAAAACGGACGGCCTTGGAAGAGGCCGTCCGCGCGACAAAAAAGGGTCAGCAGTCTAACAAGACGCACCAGCCTCAAGGCACGGTGGTGATCGTCAACGTGCTGACTTGCTTGACGCCGTTAGGCGAGGTGAAAGTCACATCGACGAAGGCCGTGCCCGCGGCACAAGCACTCGCACTGGGCGTGAATTGCAGATCGACGCGGCTGCGTTGCCGCGGGATGGCCACCAGATCATCGATCGTCGCCGGCGAGTTCAGGGCTACCGCCAGATCAGTGCTCGAAGACCGCACCGTCACCGAACTGCCCGAGGGTGCCGGAAAGGCCGACGGCGTGCCGGCAAACAGCGAGACCACCTGCGCAACCCCGCACTTGCCGCTGCCGAGGCTGAGCGCACCGATCTGCGCCGCGCCGCTGGAAGGACCGTCATAAAGCGCAATCCTTGCAACGTCGTCGGCCGTGAATTGCACCGACTTGCTGATCGACGTGCTCGATCCCACCCGCGTCGAAGCGGTCACGGTGACATATTGACCGTCGGCCGGCCGCGGATCCTGCACGACCAGATCCACGCTGCAGGCACCGCCGCTCGTCACGCACCCGCCGCGCGAGGAGCTGCCGACCGCGAGAAAGTCGGAAGTGAAAACCACCGGCACGCCATCGGACACCGGATTGCCGTTGGCATCCACGATCCGCACCGTGATCGTGCTCTTGTCGCCAGAGAAGCGGGAATCGAGGTTGTACTTCGTGGCCGCCAGATCGAAGCCGGCCTGCGTGGCGGTGCCCGTCGTGACGGTAAGCTGGTCGGACTGGGTGGAAATGGAGCGGCCATTGACGGTCGCCACCACGATGGCCACCGTCGCCGTGGTGCCGGAGGAAACCGTCGTGAGCACCACGCCATCGGAATCACTGGTGGCACTGACGATGTTCAGCGTCACTTCGGGATTGACCGAGAAATTGACCACGACGCCCTGGAGCGGCGAGTTGTTCTTGTCCACTACCCGGAAACGCAGCGTGGCGGATTCGGAGCGGCCGTTGCCACCGGCACCCTTGATCACGATCGACTTGTCCGCCGGGTTCGCATCCAGGAAGTTCAGCGCTGCCGCCATGGCCTGCGGGTCGGTCGTCGACGTGGTCGGTGCGCTTGAGACAGCGATGGACTTCTGACCGGTCACGGTAGCGCCGCCGACGGTGGCAGTGGCCGTCAGCGTGGTGGCACCCAGGGACGTCGTGGACGCAGCCCGAACCTCGACCACAGCACGGCCGGAACCATCGGTGAGTGCCGTCGCCGCGGCTGGAGAGATGGTCAACAGGCTGCCCCCGGTCTCCGCGAACTTCACGATCACCCCGCTGGCCGGCTGCCCCTTGGCGTCCTTGATGACCGCGACGCCCTGCCCGATCTCCAGGGCCGAAATGGAGGTGGTGGAGGCGCCAGAACCACCCAGGACGTCGAGCGTGGCCGTCGCGGTCGCGGGCGTGGGAGTGGGCGTGGTCGTACCGCCGCCCGACACGGGCGCGGGCGTACTCGGGGAGGAACCTCCTCCCCAGGCGGCCGGCAGCGCAAATCCGCCACCCCCACCGCCGCCGCCTCCACCGCCGCAACCACTTGTCGCCATCGCGATTGCGGCCAGACCCGCCCAGAGCGCGGACCGAAGACTCTTCATTCCCATTAACGATTCCCCTCTACAGAATTCTTGTGGCCCCTCAGCGGCCGTCGCGCCGCTCGGCACGAATGCGCGGCGTGCCAAGCCCTCAGCGCGCGGCGTTGCGGTCGGTGATCATCTTCGGCGTGATGAACACCAGCATCTCGGTCTTGTTCGACACGCGATCACGCTTGCGGAACAGGGCACCGACCACCGGCACCTCGCCCAGCACCGGGATGCGCGACTCGTCGTTGGTCTCGGTCAGCTCGAAGATGCCGCCGATCACCACCGTGCCGCCGTTCTCGACCAGCACTTCGGTCTGCACATGCTTGGTGTTGATGGCGGGGCCGGCCGAGGTGTTCACGCCGCGGGAGTCCTTGTTCACGTCCAGCGTCAGGATGATGTTGCCCTCGGGCGTGATCTGCGGCGTCACCTCGAGCTTCAGCACCGCCTTGCGGAAGGAGATCGAGGTCGCGCCGCTGGAGGTGGCCTGTTGGTAGGGAATCTCTTCGCCCTGCTCGATCAGCGCCTTGGTCTGGTCGGCGGTGATGACGCGCGGGCTGGAGATCACGCGGCCCTTGCCATCGGCCTCCAGCGCCGAGATCTCCAGGTTCAGCATGCGGGAGAAGCTGGAGTTGAACAGCGCCAGCGTGAACGCACCCGCCGCGTTGCCCGTGCCGCCGGCATCGCCGGCCGGCAGGTTGACGAAATTGCTGAGCGATGCCGAGCCGAAGCTCAGCGTGGGGCTGGTGTAGTTGGATGTGGTGGTGGTGACCCCGCCCGTGGTCGTGCTCGTGGAGCTCGAGCTGCCGCCGGACAGCGAGGGATAGGTGCCGAAGGAGCTGCGGCTGTTGATGGCGCTGCCACCCAGGCGCGCACCCAGCGACTTGCCGAAGGTGTCGGTGGCCTCGACGATGCGCGCCTCGATCATCACCTGGCGCACGGGCACGTCCAGCTTCTGGATCAGCTCGGCCACCTGGGCCAGCTTGGACGGCACGTCCGAGACGAACAGCTGGTTGGTGCGCGATTCGGCGATCACGCTGCCGCGGGCGCTCAGGATGCGCGTGGCAGTCCCCGTGCCGCCACCGCCGCCGGCGGCCGTGCCAGTGCCGGTCAGGCCCTGGGCGATGACGACCGCCTTGGTGTAGTTGAGCTGGAAGGACTGGGTGCGCAGCGGCTCCAGGTTCTCGATGGCCGCCTTGGCCTCGTATTCCATCTTCTCCTTGGCGTTGATCTCGTCCTTGGGCGCGATCCACAGCACCGAGCCGTTCTTGCGCATGCCCAGGTTCTTGGCCTGCATGATGATGTCCAGCGCCTGGTCCCAGGGCACATCCTTCAGGCGCAGCGTCAGCGAGCCGGTCACCGAGTCGGAGGTGACGATGTTGAAGTTGGTGAAGTCCGCGATCACCTGCAGCAGCGAGCGGATCTCGATGTTCTGGAAGTTCAGCGACAGCTTCTCGCCGGTGTAGCCCACGCCCTGGGTCAGCTTGGTCGGGTCGACCTTGCGGGCGCGCACCTCGACCACGAACTGGTTGTCGCTCTGGTAGGCGCTGTGCTCGTAGTCGCCACGCGCGTCGATGGTCAGGCGCACGCGATCGCCCACCTGCTGGGCGTTGACGAACTGCACCGGCGTGTTGAAGTCCGTCACGTCCAGCCGTCGGCGCAGGCCTTCGGGCAGGGTCGACTTGGTGAATTCGGCCACCAGCGCGCGGCCTTGCTGGCGCACGTCCACGCCGACCTGGTTGTTGGCGAGTTCGACGATCACGCGACCCGTGTTGTCCGGGCCCAGGCGGAAGTCGATGTCGCGCAGCGGCTGGCTGTCGCGGTTGAAGTTCTCGGAAAAGGACTGCTGGGCCGGCGCGGCCAGCGCCTGGCCGGGCGCGGGGCTGAGCACCACGAGCAGCGAACTCCCCTGGATGTCCGTGCGATAGGCCGTGGCCTGCTTCAGGTTGAGCACCAGCCGCGTGCGATCGGCCGCCTGCACCACGTTCACCGACCGCAGGTTGCCCTGGTTCACGTCGACGGAAGACCGGCCCAGGGCATTGGTGGTGGCCGGAAAGTCCAGCGCGATGCGCGCCGGGTTCTGGACGGTGAAACCGGTGGGCGGCGCGGCCAGCGGCCGGGCGAAGTCGATGCGCACGACCTCCGAGCCCGACTGCACCGAGCCCGTCACGGCCTGGATCGCGTTCTGCGCCTGCGCCAGCGCCATGCTTCCCAGGCAGAGCATCGCCATGCCCGCGCGCCGCAGCCAACCCAGTGCGGGAGTGCTGACCAATGACTTCATTTCGACCTCTCTTGCAGCTGCAGCGTCGCCGTGCGCTCGATCCATTCACCCGCGGCGTCCTGCACGATCTCGCGCAAGGCCAGCTCCGTCTCGTCGATGCGCATCACGCGCCCGTAGTTCTGTCCAAGGTGGTTGCCCACCCGCACCTGGTAGAGCAGCTTGTCCACCATCACCAGCGCCACCTGCTGGCCTCCGCGCTTGAGGCTGCCCACCATGGCCATCGAATCCAGCGGATAGGCCTCCAGGGGCTCCTTGGGCCGGTTGAGTTCGGGCGCGATCAGGTCCGAGCGCACGGCAGGGCTCGTGCTGTCCCGTCGCAGGGCCTGCAGCAGCCGCTGGTTGTCGAAGGGCTCGACGGCGCCGGTTTCGGTGTAGGCCTGGGGCACGAACTTCTTCGGCTCGGAAATCTGCTCGATGCGCGGCTTGGCGTTGGCGCGTTCCTGGCGCATCCACTCCACCAGGTCGTCCTGATCGGATCCCAGGCAGCCGGTGAGCAGGATGGCTGCCGAACAGGCCAGCAGCAGGAGGCCGGTCTTCTTCATCATTTCTTGGCCTGGGCGGCGGACGCCTTGCGCTGCGCGGCCTGCTCGTCGGCATCCAGGTAGCGGTAGGTGCGGGCGGTGGCGTCCATGGTCAAGCCGCCGCCGTCCTTCTGGGGCACGATGGACAGGTTGTTGAGCGTCACGATGCGCGACAGGTTGGCAATGTCGGCAGCGAAGGCACCCATGTCGTGGTAGCGCCCCGTGACGCGCACGGCGATCGGCAGCTCGGCGTAGTAGTCGCGCACCTCGACCTGGCCCGGGCGGAAGAGCTCGAACTGCAGGCTGCGGCCCAGGCCGGCCTGGTTGATGTCGGACAGCAAGGCATCCATCTCGGCCTTGCTGGGCAGTTGCTTCTCGAGCACGAGCACGTACTGCTGCACCTGCTCGCGCTGCTTCTTCAGCTGCTCGAGGTTGACGGCCCGCGCCACCTTGGTCCGGTAGTCCTCGCGCAGCGACTGCTCGCGGCCGAGGTCGGCCTGGTACTCCTCGTCCACGCCCCCCAGCCAGACGAACCACAGCACCACCACCACCGCCGCCGCGATGACGGCGCACAGGGCGTAGCGCGGCACGGCCGGCCAGCGGGACGGATCGTTGGGATCGAGACCGCGGAACTGCCGCGCGGCCGCACGCAATGCGGCACTCACATCCGCGCGTGGCAATGAAATGCGCGACGCCATCTCCGCTCGCCCTTTCAACCCTTGGTCGATGCCGCGGGCGCCGGCGACGTCGGCTTCTGGGCCTCCGTCGGACGGCGCACGCCCACGCGCATCGTGAAATTCGACACCCGGCGCTGATCCCGGGGACTGAGCGTGACCACGCCCGCAGTGATTTCCACCAGCTCGGGCTTGACCAGCCAGGGGCTGCTGTTGCCCAGGTTGCGCAGCAACTCCGAGACCCGCTCGTTGGACTGGGCGGCGCCCTGCAAGGTCACGGTCTGGTTTTCCTGGCGCATGCTGGTCAGGTAGACGCCGTCGGGCAGTTGCCGGACCAGCTCATTGAGCAGGTGCACCGGCAGGTTGCGGTCGGCCTGCAGGTCTTCGACCGACTTCTGGCGCGCGCGCAGCCCGGCGATTTCGCCCTGCAGCGTGGCGATCTCCTTGATCTCGGTGTCCAGCTTCTGGATCTCCGAACTCAGCAGCGCGTTGCGCGTCTGCTGGTCCAGGATCAGGGCCTGCAGGTACAGGAAGGCCACGCCGGCGATCAGGCCGCCGGCCAGGGCCGCGGCGCCCAGCGAGGCGTAGAAGTTCTCCTTGCGGCGCTTGCGGGCCGCCTCGCGGTGCGGCAGCAGGTTGATCAGGATCACTGCAGGAACCTCCGCATCGCCAGCCCGCAGGCCGTGAGGTAGGAGGCGGACTCGCGCTGGAGCCGCTTGGCACGCACGCCCGAATCGAACTCCATGCCCTCGAAAGGATTGAGCAGCGAGCAGGCGAAGGAGGTCTGGCGCGTCACCGCATGGGTGAGCCCGGGCAGCCCCGCGGAGCCGCCGGCCAGCAGCACGTAGTCCACGCGGTTGTGCGGCGTGCTGGTGAAGAAGAACTGCAGCGCCCGCGCGATCTCCTGCGCGATGCTGGCCACGAAGGGCTTGAGCACGGCGGATTCGTAGTCCTCGGGCAGGTCGCCGCTGCGCTTCTTGGCCTCGGCCTCCTCGGCCGAGAAACCGTACTGGCGGACGATCAGCTGGGTGAGCTGCGCGCCGCCGAAGGCCTGGTCGCGGTCGTACAGCACTTCGTCGTTGCGCAGCACCTGCATGCTGGTGGTGCTGGCTCCCACCTCGAACAGCGCGACGACGGCGTCGCGGCCCTGGGCGGGCAGCTGCTCGATCAGCCGCGCCGCGGCGAGCCGGGAGGCGAAGGACTCCACGTCCAGGATCACCGCCTTCAGGCCGGCCGCCTCGGCCAGGCCCTGGCGATCCTGCACCTTCTCCTTGCGGGAGGCGGCGATCAGCACCTCCACATCCTCGGGGCTGCCCGCGCTGGGGCCCATGACGCAGAAGTCGAGGCTGACCTCGTCCAGCGAGAAGGGGATGTATTGGTTGGCTTCGGACTCGACCTGGACCTCGAGCTCCGTTTCGCTCAGGCCGGCCGGCAGGATCACCTTCTTGGTGATCACGGCCGACGGCGGCAGCGCCAGGGCGGCGTTCTTCGTTCTGGCGCCGCTCTTGCGGACGGCCCGACGGACGGCTTCGGCCACCTCGTCGAACTTCTCGACGTTGCCGTCAGTGATCCAGCCACGCTCCAGGGGCTCGATCGCGCATCGCAGAAGCACCAGCTTGCCTGCGGGGTTGCGCTCGAGTTCCACCAGCTTCACGCTGGACGAAGAGACGTCCAGACCCAGAAGAGGCGGCGGCTGTCGACGAAAAAGTGATCCAAGGGCCATCGGAGGACGCTCAGCCGTTCACGTGCTTGTAACACTTGGCAAGAAATGCGTGTGAATAGATGCTATCAGCGCAACACCCCCCGCACCAACAGCCGCCGTCGGCTTTTTTTAACGAAATTGCATTAGTTGTTAAAAGAATACGAAGCCAGACCCCCGCATCCTCAACCCAAAGTAACGATCAGTGTAACCAGGGGTGAGAAGCGACCCGGTTTTTATAATCCGCGGCCCCAAGAGCCTCTCGCCCCATGCCCCCCTCCTCACGCGCGCCGGCGCCCTCCCCCCGAGAAGACAAGGCCCAGAAGCGCCCGCCCGGGCCCGCCTGGCTGCGTTGGACCACGCGCATCCTCCTGTGGATGCTGGGCATTGCGGGTGCCGCCGTCGCCAGCGCGCTGCTGGTGGGGGCGGTCGCCCTCGCCGTCGCCTATCCCAACCTGCCGGACGTCTCGGAGCTCGCCGACTACCGGCCCAAGCTGCCGCTGCGCGTCTTCTCCGCGGAAGGCATCCAGATCGGCGAGTTCGGCGAGGAGCGCCGCAACCTCACGCCCATCGCCACCGTGCCCAAGGTGATGAAGGAGGCGGTGCTGGCGGCGGAAGATGCCCGCTTCTACGACCACGGCGGGGTGGACTACAAGGGCGTGATCCGCGCCGGCCTGGCCAACCTCAACCGGGTGAAGAGCCAGGGCGCATCGACCATCTCCATGCAGGTGGCGCGCAACGTCTACCTCAGCTCCGAGAAGACGCTCACCCGCAAGATCTACGAGATCCTGCTGGCCTTCAAGCTGGAGCATCAGCTCAGCAAGGACCAGATCCTCGAGATCTACCTGAACCAGATCTACCTGGGCAACCGCTCCTACGGCTTCGCGGCGGCCTCCGAGTCGTACTTCGGCAAGCCGCTGCAGGACATCACCATCGCCGAGGCCGCCATGCTGGCCGGGCTGCCCAAGGCACCGGGCGCCAACAACCCGGTCAACAACCCCTCCCGCGCGCGGGCGCGCCAGCTGTACGTCGTCGACCGCATGGTCGAGGCCGGCTTCATCACCGAGGCACAGGCCAAGGAGGCCCGCGCCGAGCGGCTGCACCTGCGCAACGCCAACGACCCGGACCGCCTGCATGCCGAATACGTGGCCGAGACGGTCCGCCAGCTGATGTACGCGCAGTACGGCGACAGCACCTACACCCGCGGGCTCAAGGTCTACACCTCGCTGGTTGCCTCGCAGCAATCGGCGGCCTACAGCGCCCTGCGCCGCGGCATCATGGACTACGAGCGGCGGCAGATCTACCGCGGCCCCGAGAAGTTCATCGACCTGCCGAGTGACCCCAAGGAGCTCGACGAGGCCGTTGACGACGTCCTGGCCGAGCATCCCGACAACGGCGACGTGATGTCGGCCGTGGTGCTCAAGGCCAGTCCCAAGGAAGTGACCGCCATCCGTGCCAGCGGCGAAGAACTGCAGATCACCGGCGAAGGCCTGCGCCCGGCCCAGTCGGGCCTGTCGGACAAGGCGGCGCCCAACGTGCGCATCCGCCGCGGCGCCGTCATCCGCGTCGCCAAGACGGCCAAGGGGGCCTGGGAGATCACGCAGCTGCCCGAGGTGGAAGGCGCCTTCGTGGCCATGGATCCACGCGACGGCGCCATCAAGGCGATGGTGGGCGGCTTCGACTTCGGCAAGAACAAGTTCAACCACGTCACGCAGGCGTGGCGGCAACCAGGCTCCAGCTTCAAGCCCTTCATCTACTCGGCCGCGCTGGAAAAGGGCTTCATGCCCAGCACCGTGGTCAACGACGGGCCGCTGTTCTTCGATGCCGGCACCACCGGCGGCCAGCCCTGGGAACCGAAGAACTACGACGGCAACTTCGAGGGCCCGATGCCGCTGCGCCGGGCGCTGATGAAGTCCAAGAACATGGTGTCGATCCGTGTGCTGCAGTCCATCGGTACCCGCTACGCGCAGGACTGGATCACCAACTTCGGCTTCGAACGCGAGAAGCACCCGGCCTACCTGCCGATGGCGCTGGGCGCCGGCTCGGTCACGCCGATGCAGATGGCGGCGGCCTATTCGGTGTTCGCCAATGGCGGCTACCGCGTGAATCCCTACCTGATCACCCGCATCACCGACCACAAGGACCGGGTGCTGGTGGACGTGCAGCCGCCGCTGCGCGGGGAGACCTCGCGCGCCATTCCCCAGCGCAATGCCTACATCATGGACAGCCTGCTGCAGTCCGTGGCCAGCGGCGGCACCGCGGCCAAGGCCCAGGCCACGCTCAAGCGCGTCGACCTCTACGGCAAGACCGGCACCACCAACGATTCGCTGGACGCCTGGTTCGCCGGCTTCCAGCCCACGCTCACCGCCGTGGTGTGGATGGGCTACGACACGCCCCGAAAGCTGGGCGACCGCGAGACGGGCGGCGGCCTGAGCCTGCCGATCTGGATCAGCTTCATGCAGACCGCCCTCAAGGGCGTGCCGGTGAGCGAGATCCAGGCGCCGCCGGGGGTGGTCAACATCGGTGGCGAGGTCTACTACGACGACTACACGCCCGGCCGGGCCGTGAGCACCCTGGGCGTCGAGCCCGTGACGGTGCCAGGCATCGACGGCAGCAACCACCCGGCCGGCGCCCCCTCGGGCGGCGAAGAGCGCAACCGGATCCTCGACCTGTTCCGCAACTAGGCCGGCGGCCGCGGGCTTCCCGGCTGCCCCGACGCGGCCGGAGGCCCGCCGGGGCGCCTGCGGCTCAGCCCGCCTTGAAGCCCAAGGGCTCGCCCGCCTGCAGGCTGCACTCCTGCGACAACCGGGCAAAGAGCTCCTCGCCGGTCTTGGTGTCCACCCACTGCTGCCCGTCGTGGCGGAAGTGGTAGCCGCCGGTGCGGGCCGCCAGCCAGATCTCGTGCAGCGGCGGCTGCAGGTTCACCACCACCTGGCTGCGGTTGGCGAAGGTCAGCGTGATCATGCCGCCGACCCGCTGGTTGTCGATGTCCGCGTCGGTGTTCTCGTTGATCTGGTCGCAGCATCGTTCGATGGCTGCCAGGGCGGATTCCGCGAGATCGAGGTACTGGGCGTCGGTCATGACTGGATAAAATTTCGCGATGTTGAATGCTCGGCAAATTCTAGTGAGCGCCCCCTTGCGCCACCTCGCCAAGGCCTTTGCGCTCGCGGCCCTTGCCGCCTTGTCGGCCTGTGGCCAGCGGGGCGCGCTCTACCTGCCGACCGAGCCCGCCGCCGCCCAGCGCGCCACCCTGCCGCAGGTGCTCACCGGCTCCGGCAACAAGGCCGCGCCCACACCTGCCGACGCCGCCAGCGCACCGGCCTCCACCTCGGCTCCCGCTTCCCGTCCATGACCGCCTCTCCCGCTTCCACCGGCACCGTGCTGCCGGGCCAACCCCATATTGCCCGCGAGGACGGCACGCTGCGTGTCGAGCAGGCCGACCTGCAGGCGCTCGCGCGCGAACATGGGACGCCGCTGTTCGTCTATTCCAAGCAGTGGATGCTCGATGCGCTCGCCGCCTACCGCCGCGGCTTCGAAGGCCGCGACGCGCTGGTCTGCTATGCGATGAAGGCCAACTCCTCGCTGGGCGTGCTGCGCGTCTTCGCCGAAGCCGGCTGCGGTTTCGACATCGTCTCCGGGGGCGAACTGGCCCGCGTGCTGGCGGCAGGCGCCGATGCGCGCAAGGTGATCTTCTCCGGCGTAGGCAAGACCCGCGCCGAGATGCGCCAAGCCCTGGACGCCGGCATCGCCTGCTTCAACGTCGAGAGCGAAGCCGAACTCGACGTGCTGAGCGACGTCGCCGTGGCCGCCGGCAAGCGCGCGCCGGTCAGCCTGCGCATCAATCCCAACGTCGACGCAAAGACGCATCCGTACATCTCCACCGGCCTCAAGGGCAACAAGTTCGGCATCGCGCACGACCGCGCGGTCGAGGTCTACCGGCATGCCACATCGCTGCCTGGCCTGACCGTCGTCGGCATCGACTGCCACATCGGCTCGCAGATCACCGAGGCCTCCCCCTACCTGGACGCGCTGGAGCGCGTGCTCGATTTGGTGCAGGCCATCGAGGCCCAGGACATCCGGCTGCAGCACCTGGACTTCGGCGGCGGCCTGGGCATCGACTACAACGGCGACACGCCGCCTGCGGCCGATGCGCTGTGGCAGCAGCTGCTGGCCCGGCTGGACGCCCGCGGCTTCGGTGACCGCAAGCTGGTCATCGAGCCGGGCCGATCACTGGTGGGCAACGCCGGCGTCTGCCTGACCGAGGTGCTCTACACCAAGCCCGGCGAAGAGAAGAACTTCTGCATCGTCGATGCAGCCATGAACGACCTGCCCAGGCCTGCCATGTACGAGGCCTTCCACCGCATCGAACCGGTGGTGCTGAAGGCGGATGCCGAGCCGGTGCGCTACGACGTGGTCGGCCCGGTGTGCGAAAGCGGCGACTGGTTGGGCCGCGACCGCGACCTCGCTGTGCAGTCCGGCGACCTGCTCGCGGTGCTCTCGGCTGGGGCCTATTGCATGAGCATGGCCAGCAACTACAACACCCGCGGCCGCGCGGCCGAAGTGCTGGTCAGTGGCACCGAGGCCCGACTCATCCGCCGGCGCGAGACGGTGGAAGACCAGTTGCGCACAGAGCAACTGCTTTGACATGACGAAGGCGGCCCAGGCCGCCTTCTTTCATTGTGCTACGGCGCGGCGCTTGCTCTGCGCGTGGCAACGGCATGCCACACGCGCCAGCCCAGCAACACCGCGATGACGACCGCGTAGATGCCGACTTCGCCGAAGTTGTTCTTGCCAGCCCGCATCCAGAAGAAGTGCAGCAGCCCCAGCCCGGCGCACAGGTAGACCAGGCGATGCAGCCGCTGCCAGCGCTTGCCGCCCAGGGCCTTGATCGCGCGGTTGAAGGAGGTGGCGGCCAGCAGCGTCAGCAGCACGAAGGCCGCGAAGCCCACGAGGATGAAGGGCCGCTTGGGAATGTCCGCCACGATGGCCGGCAGGTCGAAGCCCATGTCGAACCACGAGTAGCACAGCAGGTGCACCACCACGTAGAAGTAGGCGAAGAGCCCCAGCATGCGGCGCCAGCGCGCGATCGCGGTGAGCCTGGCCATGACGCGCAGCGGCGTCACGGCCAGCACGATGCAGAGAAAGCGCAGGGCCCAGTCGCCCGTGGCACGCAGCAGGTACTCCGCCGGATTGGCACCGAGCTGGTCGGCCACGGCGCCATAGAGCAGCCACGCGAAGGGCAGCAGGCACAGCACGAACACCGCCGGCTTGGCGGCCGGCTGCATCAGCAGCCGGTTGAGCCCGTGACCGCCCGCGGGCCGGGCTGTCGGCCTGCGGCCCGCCTGTGCAGCCGTCGCCATCAGTAGAACTTCTTCAGGTCCATGCCCGCATAGAGCTGGCCGACCTGCGCCTCGTAGCCATTGAACATCAACGTCTTACGCCGCTTGGCGAACAGGCCGCCAGGCTCGCCGATGCGGCGCTCGGTGGCCTGGCTCCAGCGCGGATGGTCCACCTCGGGATTCACGTTGGAATAGAAGCCGTATTCGTTGGCCGCCGCCTTGTTCCAGGCCGTTCCCGGCTCCTTCTCGACGAAGCGGATCTTGACGATGGACTTGGCCGACTTGAAGCCGTATTTCCAGGGCACCACGATGCGCACCGGCGCGCCGTTCTGGTTGGGCAGCACCTCGCCGTACATGCCGAAGGTCAGCAGCGTCAGCGGATGCATGGCCTCATCCATGCGCAGGCCCTCGGCATAGGGCCAATCGAGCACGCGCGAGCCGACAAAGGGCATGGTCTTCGGGTCGGCCAGCGTCACGAACTCCACGTACTTGGCATTGCCCTGAGGCTCCACGCGCTTGATCAGCTCGGCCAGCGAATAGCCGACCCACGGGATCACCATCGACCAGCCCTCGACGCAGCGCAGGCGGTAGACCCGCTCTTCCTGCGCGGAAAGCTTGAGCAAGTCCTCGATGCCGTACTTGCCGGGCTTCTTGACCAGGCCCTCGACCTCGACCGTCCACGGCCGGGTCTTGAGGGTGTGGGCGTTCCTGGCCGGGTCGGCCTTGTCGGTGCCGAACTCGTAGAAGTTGTTGTAGGTGGTCGCGTCCTTGTAGTCGGTGACCTTTTCCATCACCTGCGCGCCCGGCACGCTGGACTTGGCACCCGGCAAGGGCGCCAGCTTGCCGCCGGAGTTCTGGGCCTGCGCCATCGCCTCGCGGCCGGCCCAGCCGGCCAGGGCCGCACCGGCGGCGCCGGTCGCCATCAGGCGCAGGAGCTGCCGGCGCTGCTCGTACACCGCGCGCGGCGTGATTTCGCTGGAGATGGGATGAACGAAGCCGTCATCGCGGGAACGGATCAGCATGGGGGAGCCCTTTCGCAGGCGGTGGGACACAGGTGGACCCTGAGGAGTTCGGTGCCCACGTCCATTTGGTTACGCAGGTGGGCTCCACCTGGATTTCAGTCTGCCCCAAAAGCCCTGCCCCCGCCGCGGGTGGGGCTGCGCCGGCACGCGGGCCGGCGGTCGTGGCCTACAGCGTGCCGTAGCTGTGCAGGCCCGACAGGAACATGTTGACGCCCAGGAAGGCGAAGGTGGTCACCGCCAGGCCCACCAGCGCCCACCATGAAGCGACCGTGCCCCGCAGGCCCTTGACCAGCCGCATGTGCAGCCAGGCCGCGTAGTTGAGCCAGACGATCAGCGCCCAGGTCTCCTTCGGGTCCCAGCTCCAGTAGCCGCCCCAGGCGTCGGCGGCCCACAGCGCGCCCAGCACCGTGGCGATGGTGAAGAAGGCGAAGCCGACGGCGATGGCCTTGTACATCACGTCGTCCAGCACCTCGAAGGCCGGCAGGCGGGCGGCGATGCGGCGACGGCCCAGCAGGATGCCGGCCGCGATCAGCGCCGAGATGAGCGCATAGCCCACCCAGTAGCTGCCGCCCGCCTCGGCCACACCACGCTGGCGGAAGGCAATGGGCACGAAGCACAGCGCCGCGCCCAGCAGCCAGATGGGTGTCAGGCGCCACCAGCGGGTCTCGGCCGCCTGCTGCTTGATGAGGTACGCGAAGGCCACCATCGCGGCCAAAGAGAAGGTGCCATAGCCGATGAAGTTGGCGGGCACATGCAGCTTCATCCACCAACTCTGCAGCGCGGGCACCAGCGGCTGGATCTCGTGCGCGCCGCGCACCAGCGTGTACCAGAGCAGGAAGCCCACCGCCGCGCTCACCACCAGCATGACGAAGGCGCCGAGGGCGCGGGTGCGGTAGCGCTCCTCGTAGTAGAGGTAGAAGGCTGCCGTCATCCAGCAGAAGAGCACGAAGACCTCGTAGAGGTTGCTCACCGGGATGTGGCCGATGTCGGGGCCGATCTGGTGGCTCTCATACCAGCGCACCATGGTGCCGATCAGCGCCATGGTCACCGCCGCCCAGGCCAGGCGCGAGCCGATGCGCTCCATGGCGCAGGATTGGCCGCTGGCAAAGAAGCCCAGCCAGTAGAAGACGGTGCTCATGAAAAAGAGCACGCTCATCCACAGGATGGCCGACTGGCTGGAGATGAAGTATTTGAGCCAGAACACGGTGTCGGCCCGCGCCAGGTCGCCCTGGTAGCTCACGATGGCCAGCACCGAGGCGGCGGCCACCACGATGCCGAGCCGCTGCAGCGGACGCCAGAACCAGCCCAGCCACACCAGCGCCGGCAGCGTGCCGAGCAGGATGGCCTTTTCGTACCCGTCCATCGCGCCGTGATAGCGCGCCAACGCGAACAACCCGCCCGCCAGCACGAAGGCGGCAAACAACCAGTCGGTCAGGCTGCGGCGGGAGAACCAGCCTTCGTTGAGGCTCAGCGTGGTGGTGCTGGTGACGGTGTTCATCGGGATGGTGTCTCCGCAGAAGAAGGCGTGTCGGCCGGGGACAGGCCCAGCAGGCGCTCGCGCAGGCGGTGGAATTCCTTGTCGGTGTCCAGGCCGCGGCGGTTGACCGAGAGGGCCATCGACGCCTCGGCGCCGGTTCCGTCGGCACGGGGCGCCAGCCACACCCACAGCCGCCGCTCGCGGACGTAGAGCATGGCAAAAATGCCCACGATCAGCAACAGGCAGCCCAGGTAGACCACGCTCTTGCCCGGCGCGCGGGCCACCTGGAAGACGCTGGCCTGCACCTGCGTGAAGTCGGTGAGCATGAGCGCCACGGGCGCCGGGTAGAAGGCGGCGTCGCTCAGCGAGAGCACGGCCTGCGTGAGCCAGGCCTGCGATTTGTCGTCGTGCGGCAGGGGTGCCTGGCCGGCCTGCGTGCGGCTCAGGTTGAGCAGTTCGAACAGCACGTCGTTGACCACGCGCACCAGGATCTGCCCAGCGCGCTCGCGCTCGGCCTCGGGCACCTGCTGGTCGATGAATTCGGCAATCGCCTGCCAGCCGGAGGCATTGCCCCCATCCGCACGCGCCGTGCCGCCCTGCAGTTGCTCGGCGCCGGCAAACAGGCCGATGGCCCGCAGCGCCGAGGCGCGCAGTTGCTGCGCCTGCTCCGGACGGTCGGGACCGATGGCCTGGGCGACGTAGCGATCCACGGCCTGGGCGCGCACGGCGGGATCGGCCAGCGCCTCGCGCAGGCGGGTGAAGCCGGCCAGCCCCATCTCGTCGTCGGCGGGCACGCGCAGGTAGCGGAAGGGCTGGTCGGGTTGCTCGCGCACGCCGAGCAGGAAGACCGGCGGCGCGCCCTCTTCCATCACCGTGGGCACCATGTAGTTCTGGTATTCGCGCGCCTGGCCGGCGGCGTCTCGCAGCTTGTAGCCGATGCTCGGGCCGATGTTGCGCAACTCCTTGGGCTTGTCCACCTTGTGGGCCGCGCCCAGGCGCGATTCGAGGCTGCCGACCAGGTCCACCTTGCGCACGTCGGCGCCGCTGCCGCCGTTGGCACCGGCGAAATTCTCGACGTTGATCACGCGCAGCGCGGTGTATTCGAGCGTGAGCTTGTCCTTGCCGTTGGTCAGCTCGGTGCTGGTGCCGATGGTGCCCTCGACCTCGAAGGGCTTGGCCGCCGCGCCCATGGGCACGGCGCGCAGCTTCACGCGCGAGCCGCCATCGTCGAAGCTGGACTGGTAGATCTCGACACCCTTCCAGCTGGCCGGGTGGTTGACCTCGATGCGCGCGTTCTTCGTCTCGCCGGTGGCGCGGTCGTGCAGCACCACCTCGCTGGCGAAGAGCTTGGGCATGCCGGTCGCGTAGTAGTCGACGATGAACTTCTTGAGCTCGATGGCGAAGGGCAGCTCCTGCAGCAACACGCCATCGGCCTGGTTGAGGATGGCCACCGAGGACTGCGCGCCCTCGGGCACCAGGATGTTGCCGCGGAAGGTCGGGTTGGTCGGCGCCAGGCGGTGCTGTGCGGGCACGTCGGCGATCATGCCGCCGCCGGTGTAGACCGACTTGCCGCCCAGCCAGGTCTGCGCGCGCACGATCAGGTCGCCGTCGAGCAGGCCGCCCAGGCAGATCAGCACGATGGCGCCGTGGGCGGCGATGTAGCCCAGCTTGTTGGCGCCGCCCGCACGGGCCGCCACCATCCAGCCCGCCGGTGCGCC
This sequence comes from Pseudacidovorax sp. NFM-22, assembly GCF_021401245.1. GTDB lineage: Bacteria > Pseudomonadota > Gammaproteobacteria > Burkholderiales > Burkholderiaceae_C > Xenophilus. The sequence goes on along the minus strand of NZ_JACBFY010000004.1, from coordinate 116,019 downwards.
GGTCGTCTCGCGCTTCTGCAGCTTGACCTTCCAGCCGCCCCCCACCAGCTGCTGGCCGATGCGGTTGGCGGCGGCGTCGGGCGACTCGGCCAGCACCGTCTCGGCGCGCAGGCCGAAGGCCTTCAGGCCCTGCACGCGCAGGTCTTCCTTGTAGCTGCGCAGGTCGCTCATGATGCGCGGCGTGTTGCGCGCGATGCACAGCGAGGTGCTGACCACCAGGAAGGCCAGGATCAGCAGGAACCACCAGGCGCTGTAGATGGTGTCCAGCCGCGCGCTGCGGAACACCTGCGCCCAGAAGGGCCCGAACTGGTTGATGTAGTTGTTGATCGGCTCCTGCTGCTTGAGCACGGTGCCGATGACCGAGGCGATGCAGATGACCGTCAGCAGCGCGATGGCAAAACGCATCGACGACAGCAGTTCCACGGCAGCGCGCAGGGCCTGCGAGCCGGTTCGAAGGCGAAGGCCGTGGGTGGAGACGCTCATGACGGAAGGCAGCGGTGGACAGGAAAAAGGGCGGGCGATCCCAGGGATCGGCCCGCCCTTGTGGAGTTGGATTGTCGGCGGTTGGTTCTGCGGTTTTTTGACTTGCGTCGAATCAACGCAAGCCAGCGATGTAGTCGGCGACGGCCTTGATCTCGCGGTCGTTCATCTTGGCGGCCACGCCGGTCATCTGCGGGCTGTTGGTGCGGATGCCGTCGCGGAAGGCCTTGAGCTGGCCTTCGGTGTAGTCGGAATGCTGGCCGCCCAGGCGCGGATACTGCGCGGGGATGCCGGCACCGGTGGGGCTGTGGCAGCCGGCGCACGCAGGCACCTGACGATCGGCGATGCCGCCGCGGTAGATGCGCTCGCCCAGCACGACCAGGTCCTTCTCCTTGGCGAAGCCGGGCTTGACCGTCTTGCTGCCCAGGAACCAGGCGATGTCGCGCATGTCCTGCTCGCTCAGGTTGGCCACCATGGGCTGCATGATCGGGCTCTTGCGCTTGCCGGACTTGAACTCGTGCAGCTGCTTGAGGAGGTATTCGGGATGCTGCTGGGCCAGCTTGGGATTCGCCGCGATGGCCGAATTGCCGTCGGCGTTGTGGCACGAGGCGCAGGCGACGCCGTTGGGCGGCGCTGTCGTGAAGAGCGTGTCGCCCTTGGCCGGATCCGGCTTGGCGGGCTTGGCCGCAGCGGCCGGAGCATCTGCCGCCATGGCCGTTCCCCCCAGAACGGATCCCAGCACGGCAGCAAGCAGATAAGGCGCGAACAACTTCATATCGTGGGCTTCTTCTCTCGTACGCTGACTGGCGCAAAACCGGGCAATTCTACAATCGCGCTCCCTTTCCACGGCCTCCTTGAGAACCCTGTACCGAATGGATCAAACTTTTCCGCCCTCTCCTGCGGATGACGCGGCCGACGCCGCAGCGGCACCCGCCAGCGGATCGGCGGAGAACGCCAGTCCGCCCGCCTCCACCGTCCCTGCGACGCCTGCACCCGCCGCCAGCTTCGCCGAGCGCTCGCGCACGGCCCTGGGCTGGATGCACACCGCCCACTTCCTGCTCAGCTCGCCGCGGCTGGACACCCTGCCCCCGCTGGGCCTGCCCGAGATCGCCTTCGTGGGCCGCTCCAACGCCGGCAAGTCCACCGCCATCAACACGCTGACGCAGCAGAAGCGGCTGGCCTTCGCTTCCAAGACGCCCGGCCGCACGCAGCACATCAACCTGTTCGGCGTGGGCAAAGGCCAGGTCGACGATGCCGTGCTGGCCGACCTGCCCGGCTACGGCTATGCGGCCGTGCCGCGCGAGGCCAAGCTGCGCTGGCAGCGCGTCATGGGCAACTACCTGATGACGCGCGAGCAACTTTCGGGCGTGGTGCTGATGTGCGACCCGCGCCTGGGCATGACCGAGCTGGACGAGGTGCTGCTGGAAGTGATCCGCCCGCGCGTCGAACAGGGGCTGAACTTCCTGGTGCTGCTGACCAAGGCCGACAAGCTCACGCGGGCCGAGGCCAACAAGGCGCTGTCGATTGCGCGACTGCAGGCCGGCGGCGGCGAGGTCAGACTCTTCTCCGCCCTCAAGAAGCAGGGTGTGGACGAAGCGGCCGAGATCATCTGGCGCTGGACGCACCCCGACGCCGGCTGACGCGAGTTGCCCCGCACGCACGCGTCTTCCGACCCACACCCAGGAGACATGTGCGATGACCGACATCCAGACCTTCGAGCGCGCGCTGCCGCATGGCATCACGCTCAGCTGCCGCGCGGCCGGCGAGCCCGGCCGGCCGCTGATGCTCTTCCTCCACGGCTTTCCGGAGGCGGCCTTCATCTGGGATCCGCTGCTGGCGCATTTCGCCCGGCCCGAGAACGGCGGCTATCGCTGTGTGGCGCCCAACCTGCGGGGCTTCGAGCGCTCCAGCGCGCCGGCGGAAGTCGAGGCCTACCAGGCCCACCGCCTGATGCAGGACCTGCGCGCCCTGGCCGACAGCGAAGCGGACGGTGGAAAGATCGACACGCTGGTCGCGCACGACTGGGGCGGCGCCTTCGGCTGGGGCATGGCCAACGCGATGCCCGAGCGCGTGGGCCGGCTGGTGATCATCAATTCGCCCCATGCCGGCACCTTCGCACGCGAGCTGAAGAACAGCCCCGAGCAGCAGGAAGCCAGCGCCTACATGAACTGGCTGGCGCGCCCGGGCAGCGAGGAGGTGCTGGCGCGCGACGACTTCGCGCGGCTCTTCGGCATGCTGTCGTCCATGCATGCCGGTGCCGGCAATGCCGACTGGCTCACCGAGGACGTGAAGGCGCAGTACCGCGACGTGTGGTCAAAGGGTCTCGTGGGCGCCTGCAACCTCTACCGCGTTACGCCGCTCAAGCCCGGCACCGACATTCCCGACATCCCGCGCGAGCGCGTGACGGTGGACATCCCGACCCTGGTGCTCTGGGGCATGGCCGACATCGCCTTGCGCCCCGGCCTGCTCGATGGCCTGGAGGACTATGTGCCCCAGTTGGAGATCGAGCGCCTGGAAGGCGCCACGCACTGGGTGGTGCACGAGCAGCCGGAACTGGTGATGGCGCGCATCGACGCCTTCATCCGGCGCCATCCGCGCCTGAGAGGCTGAGCACCAGCGGGTGCGCGAATGGGGTCCAGTTGACCCGACACCGTTCGGGCTGAGCCTGTCGAAGCCTGGAAGCGGCCTTCCCCTCTAGTACACCGAAGGCTCGCCGGGCGGCCGCGTCTTGAAGCGCCGGTGCACCCAGTAGTACTGCGCGGGCATCGTGCGGATCCACTCGGCCAGCTGCGCATTCATGCGCGCCGTGTCCGCGATGGCGTCATGGGTCGGAAAGTCCTGCCAGGACGGCAGCACCTCGATCTCGTAGCCATCCTTGGTCAGCCGCGACAGCACCGGCACCACCTTGGCCCGCGCCAGCCGCGAGAAGCGCGAGAGCGAGGGCGTGGTCGCGGCCAGCGTGTGGAAGAAGGGCACGAACTCGGTGTGCGCCGGGCCGAAGTCCATGTCGGGCAGCAGGTACAAGAGGCCTCCGCGGCGCAGGTTGGCCACGATCTGCTTCACGCCGTCCATGCGGTGCAGCACCGTCACGTTGCCGAAGCGGGTGCGGCCCTGGCGGGTCCATTCGTCCATCACCGGGTCGCGCTGCGTGGTGTAGATGGTGGTGGACTGCTTGGGCGTGTGCATGGTCAGCCGCGTCGCTGCGGCGTCCAGCCCGTAGAAATGCGGCGCGAACAGGATGGTGGGCTGATCGCCCACGTCGATCTCGTCCAGCGCGCCCTTGAGCGTCACGCGCTGGCGGATCACCTCGGCGGGCGCATGCCAGAGCCAGGCGCGGTCGAACCAGGCCTGGGCGACGTACACGAAGGTCTGGCGCGCGATGCGGCGCCGTTCCTCGGGCGTCTTCTCGGGGAAGCACAGGGCCAGGTTGACGTCCACCACATGGCGACGCGGCTTGGCGAGCGCATGCAGCACCGGCCCGAGCGCGGCGCCCAGGCCGCGCACCACCGGCAGCGGCAGGTGGGCCAGGGCGCGCATGAAGCCGATGCCCAGGCGGGCCGAGAAACTCACAGCGAAACCCTCCGTGCTGCGCACTGCGCGTGCGAGCGCCTTCGGAGCGGCCGGGCGGCGAGCACTGTCAAAACCCTCCGTGCTACGCACTGCGGGTGCGAGCGCCTTCGGAGCGGCCGGGCGGCGCTCATCGCGCCGTCTCCATCTCGGCGCGCGGCGCCTTGTAGCGGGCATAGTCCCAGACGTATTGGCCAGGCAGGCTCAGGATCAGTTGCTCGATGCCTTGGTTCATGGCGGTGGCGGCCTCTTCGGGGGAGGCTTTGGGATCGGCAAGGGCGGGCGCATCCAGCGGCTGCAGGCGCACGGCATAGCCACGGCCGCGCGGCAGCCGCTCGCACACGCCCAGGAAGACCTGGGCGCCGGTCAGCTGCGCGAGGCGCGGCACGAGGGTCATGGTGTAGGCCGGCCGGCCGAAGAAGGGCGCCCACACGCCCTGCCCCGTCGGCGGCACCTGATCGGGCAGGATGCCGGTGTAACCGCCCTTCTTGAGCGCACGCATCAGCCCGCGCACGCCCGACACGTCGGTGGGCAGCATGTGCAGGCCGGGCCGGTCGCGCGAACCTTCCATCAGCGCCGCCATCCACGGCTTGCGCGGCGGACGGAACAGCGCGGTGATGGGCCCATGGCTGGCCAGGAAGCGCTCGCCCAGGGCCTGGCCCAGCAACTCCCAGCAACCCAGGTGCGGAGAGATGACGATGGCGCCGCGGCCGGAGGCCAACGCGGCGCCCAGGGCCTCGTCGCCCGTCCACTGGCGCACCCGGGGCAGCACGCTCTCGCCCGCCGGGCGGGCCCAGAGCCAGGGCAGTTCGGCGGCCATGCGGCCCGCGGCAGCGATGGCCGGGCGCCATTGCTCGGGCGCTAGTCCGGCCTGCGCCGCGTTCTCGCGGAAGCGCCGCCGATAGTCCGGTGCCAACGCCCAGACCAGCCAGCCCAGCAGCCCGCCGAGCGCATGCATCAGCGGCAACGGCGCACGGGCAAGCAGACGAAACAACGCGATCATCAGGTGTTGTCGGACAAACGGGTGGGTGGAAAACCGACGCGCGGCTCAGCGGGCTGAGACCGGCATGAATAGAATCGAAATTGTCGCCGAGTTACAGGACTACTTGCAGGGCGACGTTAAACCCAACTGCTAAAGCGTTCGCCAGAGACTCCCGAGGGTGCCGGCAAACGCCCGGTCCGCATCCTTCATGCAGGAGTTTTCTCGAACATGGCGAACGACTTTCTCTTCACTTCCGAATCGGTGTCCGAGGGCCATCCGGACAAGGTGGCCGACCAGATCTCGGACGCGATCCTCGATGCCATCTTCGAACAGGACCCGCGCTCGCGCGTGGCCGCCGAGACGCTGACGAACACCGGCCTCGTGGTGCTGGCCGGCGAGATCACCACCAACGCGCACGTCGACTACATCCAGGTCGCGCGCGACACGATCAAGCGCATCGGCTACGACAACACCGACTACGGCATCGACTACAAGGGCTGCGCGGTCATGGTCTGCTACGACAAGCAGTCCAACGACATCGCCCAGGGCGTGGACCATGCCAGCGACGACCACCTGAACACCGGCGCCGGCGACCAGGGCCTGATGTTCGGCTATGCCTGCGACGAGACGCCCGAGCTGATGCCCGCGCCGATCTACTACGCCCACCGCCTGGTGGAGCGCCAGGCCCAGCTGCGCAAGGACGGCCGCCTGCCCTTCCTGCGTCCCGACGCCAAGAGCCAGGTCACGATGCGCTACGTGGACGGCAAGCCGCACAGCATCGACACCGTGGTGCTGTCGACGCAGCACCACCCCGACCAGAGCGAGACCGCCACCAAGATGAAGGCCAGCTTCATCGAGGCGGTGATCGAGGAGATCATCAAGCCGGTGCTGCCCAAGGAGTGGCTCAAGGAGACTCGCTACCTGATCAACCCCACCGGCCGTTTCGTCATCGGCGGTCCGCAGGGCGACTGTGGCCTGACCGGCCGCAAGATCATCGTGGACACCTACGGCGGCGCCTGCCCGCACGGTGGCGGCGCCTTCTCGGGCAAGGACCCGTCGAAGGTGGACCGCTCGGCCGCCTACGCGGCCCGCTACGTGGCCAAGAACGTGGTGGCCGCGGGCCTGGCGCGCCAGTGCCAGGTGCAGGTGGCCTATGCCATCGGCGTGGCCAAGCCGATGAACATCACGGTCTACACCGAAGGCACGGGCGTGATCCCCGACGACAAGATCGCGGCGCTGGTGAACGAGCACTTCGACCTGCGTCCGAAGGGCATCATCCAGATGCTGGATCTGCTTCGTCCGATCTACACCAAGACCGCCGCCTACGGCCACTTCGGCCGTGAGGAGCCGGAGTTCACGTGGGAGCGCACGGACAAGGCGGCGGCGCTGAAGGCGGCTGCGGGGCTGTGATCCGGTTCCTCCGCTGAGTGAGTGACGGGGCTCTTCGGGGCCCCGTTTTGTTTTGGGGCGTTCTGCCTCAGGCCGTTCGGCTGCTGGGCAGGCGGCCTTTGGCTCATGGGGGCAACGCGGCACTCGCCGCTCGCCACTCGCACGCACGATGCGAGGGCATTCGCAGGGGACGCGCGCCGGGTCGGAGGACCGTTGTCTCCGCGGGGACGCCCGGCGGGAGCGGCCCCCAGGGCGCAGCCGATGTGCGTGCCCCTCGCTGAACGCTCGGGGTCCCCTGCGGTGCTCGCCTGGCGAGTGCGTGGCGCAACTCGCTGCGCGCTGACGCGCTCCGCTCGGACAAGCGCCACGAGTCAGTCACGGCCGGTGCGCGATGCTCGCGCACCTCACTCGCCAGGCTGCGCGCCTCGGCACGCCCAACGGCCGCGCCCTGGGGGCCGCTCCCGCCGGGCTTGGGAATGATCGACGGGTGTTGGCCTTGGTCAGGTTCCAAGGGGCCCATCCGCGTGCTTACGCAATCAGTACGCTTGCCCAGCCGCTGAGTCAATCAACCCGTCCGCCCTGAGTCCATCAACCCGTTCGCCCTGAGCTTGTCGAAGGGCGTTGATCCCCACGTGCCCTGGCTTCGACAAGCTCAGCCCGAACGGTTGTTGGGTGAGCCGACCTGCGCTTTTCAGCCCGAACGGCTGTTGGGTGAATGGGTCTGCGTGGTCTTCGAGGACGCCAAAGGGAAGTACCACGCCCGATCACCCTGGAGCCAGCCCCGGCCCGCCCGGCCGACTCGCCCTCAGGATGCGCCGAGGCGCGCAGCCGGATGAGCGAGGCCCGCGGTCCCCGCGGGCCGGTCGTGACTGACTCGCGGCGTTTGTTTGAGCGGAGCTGCCGGCAGGCAGCGCAGCGAGTTACGCCGCGCGCTCATCCGGCGAGCACCGCAGGTTCCGCGAGCGTTCAGCGAGCGGCGCAGCCTGTGGGCGAGTCGGCCGGGCGGGCCGGGGCTGGCGGAGCGTCCAGCGCACGGAAACAACACTCAACAGAAGCATCTACCGACGCAGGGGGATGGACCACATCCAGCGCAAAGGCATCGCCATGCCACGCGCATCCCACCCCGTCGTCAGCGTAGATCGACCGTCACGCGCCCACCAACACCGCGCCCGCACCAAAGCTCAATCCGCCCGCGCCCCCGAGTACTTCACGATCGGCGTCCACTTCTTCACCTCGGCCTCGATCAGCGCCTTGAAGGCCGCCGGCGTCGTGCCCTCGACGATGAAACCGCGTGAGGCGAAGTACTCGCGCACCTCGGGCGAGCGCACGGCCTTGTTCACCTCGGCACTCAGCTTCTCAACGATATCGGACGGCGTGCCGGCCGGCGCGAACAGGCCCTGCCACGACAAGGCCTCGAAGCCCTTGAGGCCGGCCTCGTCCAGCGTCGGTACATCCGGCAGCATCGGGTGCCGCGTCTTCGACGTGACGGCCAGGGCCCGCAGCTTGCCGGCCTGGATCTGCGGCAGCAGCACCAGCACGTCACCGAAGGTGGCCTGGATCTGCCCGCTCATCAGGTCGGTCAGCATGCCCGCGCTGCCACGGTAAGGGATGTGGACCATCGACACGCCCGCGGCCTGCTTGTACATCTCGCCCGTCAGGTGCATCGAGGTGCCGTTGCCGGCCGAGCCGTAGCTCAGCCCGCCCGGCTTCGACTTGGCCAGCGCCAGGAACTCCTGCGCCGTGCGCACCTTTACGTCGGGATTCACGGCCAGAACGAGCGGCGCGCTCACCACCATCGAGACGGGCGCGAAGTCCTTCACCACGTCGTAGGGCAGCTTGGCGTACAGCGCCTGCGCGATGGCATTGCTGCCGGTCACGCCCATCAGCAGCGTGTAGCCGTCGGGCGCGGACTTGGCCACGTAGTCGGCGCCCACGGTGCCACCGGCACCGGCGCGGTTGTCCACCACCACCGGCTGGCCCCAGGCACTGGCCAGCTTGTCGCCGATGCGCCGCGCCAGCACGTCGGTGCTGCCGCCGGGCGGAAAGGGCACGACGATGTGGATGGGCTTGTTCGGATATGCCGCCTGCGCCTGTCCGAGGGCCGGTGCCAGCAGCGCACCGGCCGCAAGGGCCGTTACCAGGGCCAGGCCGGCGCGGCGGCGAAGAAGGAAGGACGGTCGGTTCATGGGCACTCCTGGCGTGGGTCGGGATGGAAGGAAGACGACGGGGAAGGCGATGAAGAAGCAGACGGCGGCGACGGGACGCCGGCAGCCGCTGCATCCGCGGCCACCGCCCCCCAGCCGCCACCGCCCGCGGTCTCGATGAGCAGCCGGTCGCCGGCCTGCCAGCGAACGCGGCTGCGCGCGGCCAGCGGCTGCACACGCCCGTCAACATGCAGAAGGCGTGCCGAGGCACTCGCGCCCGCGCCGCCGCCCTGGGCGCCGCGGGCCTGGCTGCGGTGGCGCTCGCCGCGGTAGGCGATCCAGCCCTCGCCATCGAGCAGCAGGTACTCGCGCCGCACGCCGTCGCCACCGGCCTGCGCGCCCGCACCGCCGGAGCCGCGGCGGATGGCGTACTGCAGCACGCGCACCGGCGCCTCGGCCTCGATCACCTCGATGGGCGTGTTGCGGGCATTGCCCACGTCGGTGGAGACACCCGCGCGCCCCGGTGCCGTGGCGCTGGCGCCCGCGCCGCTGGCGATGATCTCGGTGAACATCCAGCGCCGGCCGTCGCCGCGCGTGCCACTGAGCGCGAGCACCGTGGCCACGCCGGCATGCGGGGCCACGCCCTCGCCCTGCGCGCCCGTGGCCTGCGCCCAGGCGCCGAGGATGGCGTTGCAGGCCAGCTTGACCGTCGCCGTGCGGGCATTGACGGCCGCCGGCCAGTCCGGATTGACCACGCTGCCGGGCGGCAGCCTCAGCGTGAGCGGCGCCAGGCAGCCCGCGTTGTTGGGCGCCTGCGGCGCCAGCGTGCGCATGAAGAACAGCGCCGCCGACAGCATCGCCGCGGCGGAGGCGTTGAGCGGTCCGCGCACCTGCGGCGCGCTGCCCTCGAAGTCGAGCGTGATCGCTTCGCCCTGCTTGTGCAGCCGCACGGCGATGGCGATGGGCTCGGCACCCTCGCCGTCGCCATCGAGCGCGTCGTGCCAGTGCCACTCGCCATCGGGCACGGCGGCCAGTGCAGCGCGGGTCATGTCGGCGGACTGGGCGAGCAATGCCTCGCACACCGCTGCGAAGCGCTCGCCCGTGTGGCGGGCGATCTGCCGCAGTTCGCGCGCGCCCTGGGCCAGCGCCGTCCACTGCGCCTCCAGGTCGCCGCGAAGGTTGGCCGGTGTACGGGTGTTGGCGGCCAGGATGGCGTCGATGTCCGGCAGCACGCCCGCCGCATCGCGCCAGCGCACGGGCGGCAGGCGCAGGCCTTCCTGATGGATCTCGGTCGCGTCGGGCGGGATGGAGCCCGGCGCCATGCCGCCCACGTCCTGATGGTGCAGGCTGGTGGCCGCCAGGGCGATCAGTTCGCGACCATCGAAGACGGGATGCACCAGCGCGATGTCCGGCAGGTGCGTGCCGCCCGACCACGGGTCGTTGAGCAGGTAGACATCGCCGTTGCGCATGGCGCCGGCCGGAAAGCGCGCCAGCACCCCGGCCACGGCCGGGATCAGCGAGCCCAGCAGCAACGGCAGCGAACGGGCCTGAGCCAGCAGCCGCCCGTCGGGCAGGAACAGCGCCGCCGCACAGTCGCCGCCCTCGCGGGCGATGGAGGACACGGCGGCGCGCATCATGGCCGACTGCATGCGGTCGGCCGCACCCTGCAGGGCCAGGCGCAGGGGCTCCATGCGCAGCGCGATGGCGGGGTCGGCGTGCGGCGTCATCGGGTGGCACCTTCTGCACAGGCAGCGAGACGAGGTCTTGCCCCCTCTCCCGCGAGGGGAGAGGGGCGGCTGCGGCACTCCCGGGCGAACGAAAGGGTGCGCTCGCGGCACTGGCCGGTGAACGCTGAAAAGCGGGTGCAGCGCGGCGATCTCATGACGACACCGCCAGCAGCAGGCTGCCATCGCCCTCGATCCGCCAGCGCCAGCCGGCCGGCACCCACACCGTGGTCATGGGCGCGAACAGCGCGGCCGGACCATGGCCCTCCGGCGCGATGCCGGCCCAGGCGTCAGTCGTCGTGCGCAGAGGCGTCGCGGCCACTTCCTCTGGCCCGCGCACCATGCCCAGCGCCGCCATCACGCCCGCCTGCGGCAGCACGCGCACGGCGGCCATGCCGGCGAGCGCGGCGACCTCCGCCGCATGCTGCGCGCCGCCGCCGCCCACGGCCACGAGCAGCGCGTCCGCCGGATCCAGGCCCCGCTGGAAAGCATGGGTCTTGAGCGCCTCGGCCATGTGCGCGGCAGCCGCCTGCACCACGGCCTCGGCCGCTTCGGCGAGCGGCAGGCCCAGCGGCACGGCCACGTCGCGCGCGAGCGCGGCCTCGGCGGCACGGCAGTCCAGCGTCAGTCCGCCCGCCAACCGATCAGGCAGGCGGCCGAGCACGCACAGTGCATCGCTCAGCGTCGCTAAGGTGCCGCCCTGCCCATAAGCCGCCGGCCCCGGCCAGGCGCCCTGCGAGCGCGGGCCGATGCGAAGCGCCGCACCCGCCAGCACCTGCAGCACGCTGCCACCGCCGACGGCGATGGAGGCGATGTCCACGCAGCGCTGGCGGATGCCCAGCCCGCCGCATTCCAGCGATTCGGCGAAGGCGGGCTCGCCGCCGTGCAGCAGCCCGATGTCGGCGCTGGTGCCACCCACGTCCAGCGTGAGCACGGCGCCGCGCCGGGAGCCTTCGTCCAGGCAGGCCGCCACGCCGCGCAGGGCGGCGCAGGGGCCGGACATCGCCAGCCCGATCGGCCGCGCGGCCAGCTCCTGCCAGGGCCGGACCGTGCCTTCGGAATGCATGAGCATCGCTGCAGGCAACCGGCGGGCGGAGAGCGCCTCGGCCAGCGCCCGCAGGTAGCCGGCCGCCAGCGGCTTGGCGTAGGCATCCAGCGCGGTGGTGAGCCCGCGCTCGAATTCGCGCGGCGCCGGGTCGACCTCGTGCGAGAGCGAGACGTGCAGATGCGGCAGGCGCGCCCGCAGCAGCTCGCCGACCTGCTGTTCATGCGAAGGGTTGCAGTGCGCGAACAGCAGGCAGACCGCCACCGCCTGCACGCTCGCGGCCGCGATGGCGTCTGCGGCGGCGTCGAGCGCCGTCAGGTCCAGCGGCTCGACCTCGATGCCCTCGGCGTCGATGCGCCCGCCGATCTCGAAGCGCAGCGGCTGCGGAAAGAGCGCCGCCTCGGGCACCGCTGGCGCGACCACGGGCTCGTAGAGCGCACGCCGGTCCTGCCGGGCCAGCACCGGCACGTCGCCGAAGCCACGCGTCAACAGCAGGGCGACCGGCGGCTCGTCCCGCTCCAGCAGCAGGTTGGTGATGACGGTGGAACCATGCACCACCCGGCCTACTTCCTCGGGCGCGATGCCGGCCTCGGCACACAGCCGGTCCAGCGCCTCCACCACCGGCTCGGCCAGCCGCCGGCCCGCACGCGGATGCTTGATCGCCACGCTGCGGCCGTCCTCGTGCAGCGCCACGGCATCGACGAAGGTGCCGCCCATGTCCACGCCCAGCGACCAGGGCGCGACGCTCACCGGAAGCGCTCCGCGGAGAAGGGCGCCAGGTCCACCTGCGTGGGCCGTCCGGTCACCAGGTGGGCGATCTCGCGGCCGGTGGTGGCGCCCATGCACATGCCCATGTGGCCGTGGCCGAAGGCCAGCCAGGCGTTGTCGGCACCACGGGCCGGGCCGACCACGGGCAGGCTGTCGGGCATGCAGGGCCGGTGCCCCATCCAGCGGCTGAAGGCCGAGGTGTCGAGGTGAGGAAAGAGCTGCCGGCCTTGCGCCAGCAGCGCGTCGGCGCGCGCCATGTTGGGCTCGGCGGCCAGGCCCGCGAATTCCACCGTGCCCGCCAGCCGCAGGCCCATGGCCATGGGGTTGACCATCAGGTTGTGCTCCACCGCCATCACGGTGTGGCGCAACTGCAGGTTGGAACTCTGCACGGTGACGTGGTAACCCCGCTGGGTCTCCAGCATCACCGGGCTGCCCAGCGCGGCGGCGAGCCGGCCGGACCAGGCACCCGCGGCCACCACCACGCCATCGACGGGCAGCGGCTCGCCCTCGTCCAGCTGCAGGGCCGTGACGTGCCCGCCCTGCCGCTCGAAGCCGGTGACGCGACGGCGCAGGTGCGTGGCGCCATCGGCCAGGCATTGGGCATGCAGCGCCTTCACAAGGGCAGAAGGATCGGAAGTGGAGCCGTTTTCCGGCGCCAGGATGCCGAAGCGGAAGCGCCCCTTGAGGTCCGGCTCCAGCGCCTCCAGCTCGTCCTGCTCCACGTCGCGCATCTGCACGCCGAGCGAACGGCGCAGCTTCATGCCCCAGGCCCACTGCGCCGCCGTCTCGCGCGAGGAAAAGACATACAGGCAGCCGCTGCGCCGCACCAGATGCTGCGCCTGGGCATGGTCGAGCAGCGGCGCATAGCTGTCGAAGATGGGTGCCAGCAGCGTGCGTAGCGCGGTGGCGATGCGCGTGACCTCCTCGCGCGAGGAATGCCGCAGCATCCGCAGCAGCCAGGGCAGCACCACCGGCGCATAGGCCCAGCGCACCGTCAGCGGCCCCAGCGGGTCGAGCAGCCAGCGCGGCACCTTCTTCCACATGCCGGGCATGCCCACGGGCAGGCAGGCGCTGGGCGAGAGCGAGCCGGCATTGCCAAACGAGCAGGCCTCGCCGGCGTCGAGGGGGTCGACGAAGGTGATGCGATGGCCGTCGCGCTGCAGCCAGGCGGCGGTGCAGCTGCCCACGATTCCGGTTCCGATGACGGCGATGTGCATGGGCCGGCATTCTGGAAAGCTTGTCGGCCATCAAGCCAGCCAATTCTTTTCATGGGGCCATCAAGACTTCTGATAATCGGCCACTTCCCATCGCCTTGCCCGTTCCACGCTGGTGCAGCCCTCCCCCACCCTCAACGCCCTCAGCCTGCGGCAGATGCGCGCCTTTGCCGCCGTCGCCCGCGCGGGCAGCTTCACGGCGGCGGCGCGGCAGCTGCACCTCACGCAGTCGGCCGTCAGCATGCTGGTGCAGCAGCTGGAAGAGGCGCTGGGCCTGCCGCTCTTCGACCGGGGCCAGAGCGTGACGCTGACCGAGGCCGGCCGCCAGCTGCTGCCGCTGGCCCGACGCATCCTGGACGACCTGCAGCAGATGGCGGAGGGTGCCTCGGACCTGCGCTCGCTGCGCACCGGCCTTCTGCGCGTGGTGGCGCCGCAGATGCTGGCCTGCACCTGGGTGGCGGCCGTGCTGGGCGAGTTCGAGGCGGCGCACCCCGAGATCGGCCTGCGCATGGCCGACGCCACGGCCGATGCGGTGGTGGGCACCGTGCGCCGTGGCGATGCCGAACTGGGCGTGGGCCCCGAGCGGCCCACCGGCGAGGACGTGGCCCGCACCTTCCTGATGGACGTGCCGATCCGCCTGGTCTGCGCCGCCGGCCATCCGCTGGCCGGACGCAAGGCCGTGGCGTGGGACGAGCTGCGCCACGAGCGCTGGGTGCTCTATTCGAGCGAGTTCAACCGCCACCTGGAGCGGCACCTGCATGCGCACGATGCCTCGCTCTCGCTGCAGACCGCCGCCGAGGTGGAGTACCTGACCACCGCCCTGGCGCTGGTCGGCGTGGGCACCGGGCTGGCGGCGGTGCCGGACTATGCGCGGTCCTTCGCCGACAACTTCGGCCTGCGCTTCATCGAGCTGCGGGGGCCGGAGATGCGGCGGCCCTACTACATCTACCAGCGCCGCGGGCTGGCGCTGTCGCCACCGGCGCAGGCCTTCGTGGCGCTGCTGCAGCAGCGGGCGGCGCGGGCCGCCGCAGGCTGAACGACGGTCTTCAGCTCCGGCCGCGGCTGCCGGCCACGAGGCGCATGCCCGGCATCAGCTGCGCCGCGAGGTCGGGCCGCTCCAGTGCGTAGTCCAGGTTCATGCGGGCGATCTCCACATGCTCCTCGCCCAGCGCCTGGGCACGCGAGCCCTGGCCGCGCTCGATGGCCTGCACGAGGGCATGGTGGGTGCGGTGGGCCTGGCGCATCCACTGCTGGCCCTCTTCCATCGAGGACTGCATGGGCAGCATGGCGCTGGGCGCGGCAAAGGGCTGACTGGCCAGCATCTCCAGCGTGCGCAGCACGGCCGCATTGCCGCAGCCTTCGAGGATCAGGCGGTGGAAGCGGTCGTTCATCTCCACATAGGCGGCGTAGTCGTCCAGCTCCATGGTGGGCTTGTTGACGGCGCGGTCGCCTTCGTCGAGGCAGTCGTGCAGTTGGCGCAGCAGCTGGCGCGAGGCGCCGTCCTCCGCCAGCAGGCGGGCCGCGAAGCCCTCGATCACGCCGCGCACGCGGATGGCGTCGGCAATCTCGCGCGAGGTGAAGGCCCGCATCTGGTAGCCGCCCGAGGGCGAGGGCTCGATCAGCCCTTCATGCTCCAGGCTCGCCAGCGCCAGCCGAACCGGCGTGCGCGAGGCGCCCAGGCGCTCCGAGAGCGGGATCTCCGCCAGGCGCTCGCCCGGGCCGAATTCGCCCTTGAGGATCATGTCCCGGAGTTGGACGAGCACGCGTGATTGTTGGGAGTCCATGGCGCAGTTCCGAAGCTGCGGCGGATTCTAGGCGCCGGCGTGCAGCGGCATGCCCATGACGCACCTTGGCGCGCAAGTTGCATGCAGAAGGAGGATCGCCTCGGCGACGGCACCGATGCCCGGCGCTGGTGCATTCCCTCGCTCCATCCTCACCAACAAAGGGAAAAATGGTCCGGCATCTTGCAGCCAGGCCGGACACCCGCCATTGACGGAACACAAGGTTCGACCCGACACTGCATGCAATTGCATACAACGAAGTGCAGACCTTCGATGGAGTAGCCCATGATCACCCAGGAACAGAACGACTTCATGACCCGCGTCGCCCCCGGCAAGCCGGCCGGCGAACTGCTGCGGCGCTACTGGCAGCCCGTCGCGCTGCTGGAAGAGCTGGACGGCCCGCGCCCGCTCAAGGCCGTCAAGCTGATGGGCCAGGACTTCGTGCTCTTCCGCGACGAGACCGGCCGCCTGGGCCTGCTGGACCGCGACTGTCCGCACCGCGGCGCCGACCTCGCCTTCGGCCGGCTGGAGGACGGCGGCCTGCGCTGCCCCTTCCACGGCTGGCTGTTCGACGCCACCGGCCAGTGCCTGGAAACGCCCGCCGAACCCGTGGGCAGCAAGATGTGCACGCGCATCAAACAGGGCGCCTACCCGGTGGTGGAGCGCTCGGGCATCGTCTTCGCGTACATCGGCCCCGGCGAGCCGCCGGCCTTTCCGGAGTTCGACTGCTTCGTCGCGCCCGGCACGCACACCTTCGCCTTCAAGGGCCTGTGGGAATGCAACTGGCTGCAGGCACTGGAGGTGGGCATGGACCCGGCCCATGCCTCCTTCCTGCATCGCTTCTTCGAGGACGAGGACACGTCCGAGAGCTACGGCAAGCAGTTCCGCGGCGCCTCGGCCGACTCCGACCTGCCCATCACCAAGGTGCTGCGCGAATACGACCGGCCCGAGATCGCCGTCGAGCCCACCGAATACGGCATGCGCCTGACCACGCTGCGCAAGCTCGATGAAAAGGCCACCCATGTGCGCGTGACCAACGTGATGTTCCCGCAGGCCTTCGTGATCCCGATGAGCGCCGAGATGACCATCACCCAGTGGCACGTGCCGGTGGACGACACCCACACCTACTGGTACGCCATCTTCACCAGCTTCACCGGCCCGGTGGACAAGCAGCAGATGCGCGACCAGCGCCTGGCCACCATCGAGCTGCCCGACTACGTCTCGCGGCGCAACAAGTCCAACCAGTACGGCTACGACGTGCAGGAGCAGGCCAGCCAGACCTTCACCGGCATGGGCATGGACATCAACGTGCACGACCAGTGGGCCTGCGAGTCGCAGGGCCCCATCCAGGACCGCACCCGCGAGCACCTGGGCGCCACCGACAAGGGCATCATCACCTTCCGCCGCATGCTGGTGCGCGCCATCGAGAGCGTGCAGCGCGGCGAGCGCGAGGCGCCGCTGCTCATCGGCGCCGACCAGGCCGCCGCCTTCAGCGGCCCGCCTTCCATCGACGGCGTGAACGACCGCGGCAGCGACAACGACGCCTACTGGCGCGAGGCCGACCGCGAGCGCCGCCTCAAGAGCAGCTGGGCCGCCGCCCGGCTGACCACCGGCAAGGCAGGCTGAACGACATGGCGAGCTTCGTGGACCGCCACGGCCTGTGGACCGACGAGCAGGCCCGCCAGGCCGCCGAGCTGGACCGGCGCCTGGCCAGCGGCGAGGTGGACGTGGTGCGCTTCGCCTGGCCCGACCAGCACGGCCTGCTGCGCGGCAAGACCCTGGTGGCCAGCGAGGCTCGCAGCGCGCTGCGCGGCGGCGTCAACCTGACGACCACCCTGCTGGCCAAGGACACCTCGCACAAGACCGTGTTTCCGGTCTTCAGCGCCGGCGGCGGCTTCGCCCTGCCCGGGCTGCAGGGCGGCGCCGACTTCACGCTGGTGGCCGACCCGGGCACCTTCCGCATCCTGCCCTGGGCGAAGAAGACCGGCTGGGTGCTGTGCGATGCCTACATGGCCGACGGCAGCCCCTGTCCCTTCGCCACGCGGCGCATCCTGCAGAAGGCGGTGGATGAACTCGGCCGCGAGGGGCTGGACTTCGTCGCCGGGCTGGAGGTGGAGTTCCACGTCTTCCAGCTCGACGATGCGCGCATGGGCCTGGCCGATTCGGGCCAGCCGGGCGAGCCGCCGCGCGTGTCGCTGCTGTCGCACGGCCACCAGTACCTCACCGAGCTGCGCTACGACCGCGTCGATGCGGTGATGCAGGTGCTGCACGACCAGCTCATCGCGCTGGGCCTGCCGCTGCGCTCGCTGGAGATCGAGTTCGGCCCCAGCCAGTTCGAGCTGACCTTCGGCCCGACCGTGGGCCTGATGCCGGCCGACACCATGGTGCTGCTGCGCAGCGCCATCAAGCAGATCTGCCAGCGGCAGGGCTGGCACGCCACCTTCATGTGCCGGCCGAAGATCCCGAACGTGATGTCCAGCGGCTGGCACCTGCACCAGTCGCTGCGGCGGCGCGGCGATGGCGCCAACGCCTTCATCCCGGAGGAAGGCGCGGCCGACCTGAGCCCGCTGGGCCTGCACTGGCTGGCTGGCCTCAAGGCCCATGCGGTGGGCGCCTCGGTGCTGGCCTGCCCCACCATCAACGGCTACCGGCGCTACCGGCCTTTCTCGCTGGCGCCCGACCGGGCCATCTGGGCGCGCGACAACCGCGGCGCCATGCTGCGCGTGCTGGGTGGCCCGGGCGATGCCGGCACCCGCATCGAGAACCGCGTGGGCGAGCCCGCGGCCAATCCCTACCTGTACCTGGCCTCGCAGATCCATGCCGGCCTCGATGGCATGATCCGCCGCCTCGACCCCGGCCCCAGCGCCGACGCCCCCTACGAGACGCCGGCCGAGCCGCTGCCCCGCTCGCTGGGCGACGCGCTGGCCGCGCTGCAGGCCGACGAGGTGCTGGTCGAGCGCTTCGGCCGCACCTTCGTGGACTACTACTGCCACATCAAGCAGGCGGAGATCGCGCGGTTCAACCTGGAGGTGAGCGAGTGGGAGCACCGCGAATATTTCGACATGTACTGACAGCCGCCACCGCTTGAAGCGTTGACCCCGACTCGCTCGCTCACTTCGCCGCGCCACCACCACTCAGAACAACGCCGATCAGTGAGCCCGTTCGCCCTGAGCTTGTCGAAGGGCTTGGACACGCACATGCCCAGGCTTCGACAGGCTCAGCCCGAACGGGCTTTGATTCACTGGCCGGCATTGCTCCGGGGACGGCACCGGCAGCATGAGCTTCGGCCTGCACCTTGCTTTCTGCCTTTCTGTAATCACGAGGAACCTGCGATGACCGTCACCAAGAGAAGCGCCCTGGGCGCGATTGCCGTTGCCTGCCTGGGCCTGATGGGCGCTGCCGCGCAGGCGGCGGAGCCGCTGCGCATCGGGCTGATCGCCACCTACTCGGGGCCCTATGCCGACTACGGCCGTCAGTTCGACGCGGGCGTGGCGCTCTACCTCAAGGAGCACGGCGGCAAGATCGCCGGACGGCCGGTGGAGATCGTCAAGAAGGACACGGCTGGCCCCGCGCCCGATGCCGCCAAGCGCATCGCGCAGGAGCTGATCGTGCGCGACAAGGTCAGCGTGCTCACCGGCCTGGACTTCAGCCCCAACGCCTACGCCGTGGGCGCCGTGGCGGCGCAGGCCAAGGTGCCGGTGGTGGTGATGAATGCCGCCTCGTCGGGCATCACCACCAGCTCGCCCTATGTGGCGCGCGTCTCCTTCACCGTGCAGCAAATGGCCGACCCCATGGCCCGCTGGATGCTCAAGAACGGCGTCAAGGAGGCCTACACCGTGGTGGCCGACTATGCCTCGGGCACCGACGCCGAGACGGCCTTCAAGAAGGCCTTCACCGAAGGCGGCGGCAAGGTGGTGGGCGAAGTGCGCACGCCCATGAACAACCCCGACTTCTCGGCCTACGTGCAGCGCATCAAGGACGCCAAGCCGCAGGCCGTGTTCTTCTTCTTTCCCTCGGGCGTGATGCCGCCGGCCTTCCTCAAGGTCTGGAAGGAGCGCGGCATGGAAGAAGCCGGCATCAAGCTCTACGCCACCGGCGAGGCCACCGACGACAGCTATCTGCAGGCCACCGGCGACGTGGCCCTGGGCCTGGTGACGGCGCACCACTACTCCTACGCCCACAAGTCGGCCAAGAACGAGAAGTTCGTGAAGGACTTCGTGGCCGAGTTCGGCACCCAGCTGCGTCCGAGCTACTTCGCCACCACCGCCTACGACGCCATGACCGCCATCGAGCTGGCCTACAAGAAGGCCGGTGCCGAAGCCTCGGGCGACAAGGTGATGGAAGCCCTCAAGGGCGTCGCCTTCGAAAGCCCGCGCGGCCCGATCGAGATCGACCCGGCCACGCGCGACATCGTGCAGACGGTCTACATCCGCAAGGTCGAGAAGACCAAGGACGGCCAGCTGGTCAACGTGGAGTTCGACAAGTTCGACCGCGTGAAGGACCCGGCCAAGGAAGCCAAGTAAGGCGGGCCGGCGGCGCGCGGAGGAACAGCGGCAGATGGCGGTCGTGCTTTTCGACGGGGTGGCCTACGGCATGCTCCTCTTCCTGATGGCGGTGGGGCTGTCCGTGACCATGGGGCTGATGAACTTCGTCAACCTGGCGCACGGCAGTTTCGCCATGGCCGGCGGCTATGCGGCGGCGGTGCTGATGAATGCCCACGGCGTGGGCTTCGGCCTGGCGCTGCTGGCGGCCTTCGTGGCCTCGGCGCTGCTGGGCGCGGTGCTGGAATGGCTGCTGTACCGGCGGCTCTACCGCGCGCATCCGTTGGACCAGGTGCTGCTGTCCATCGGCCTGGTGTTCGTCTCCATCGCGGCCTTCACCTGGCTCTTCGGGCCCACGCTGCAGCCCTTCACCCTGCCCGGCTGGTTGCAGGGCCAGGTCGAGGTGGCGGGCGTGGGGCTGGGCCGCTACCGCCTGTTCCTGATCGGCTGCGGCCTGGCCGTGCTGGCCGCGCTGCTGTTGGCGCTGGGCCGCACCCGCTACGGCGCCATGGTGCGCGCGGCGGTGGACAACCAGCGCGTGGCGGCCGGCACGGGCATCCATGTGCAGCGGCTCTTCCTGCTGACCTTCTCGCTGGGCTGCGGGCTGGCCGGCCTGGGCGGCGCGCTGAGCCTGGGCGTGCTGGGGCTGGAGCCGGGCTTCGCGCTGAAGTACCTCGTGTACTTCCTGCTGGTGGTGTGCGTGGGCGGTGCCGGCACCATCACCGGCCCCTTCGCCGCCGCATTGCTGGTGGGCATCGTGGATGTGGCCGGCAAGTACTACCTGCCGCAGACCGGGGCCTTCCTGATCTACGGCGTGATGATCGTGATGCTGCTGCTGCGCCCGCACGGCCTGGTGGTGCGCAAGGGAGTGACGGCATGAGCGGCACCGCACGCACAACCGGCCTGCAAGCCGGACATCCTTCGGGCGGGGCGCATCCGGTGAAGACGCCGCGCCGCCAGATCGCCGCCGAAGTCGCCTTCTGGGCGGCCCTGGCCGGCAGCTTCTTCCTGATGCCCGAGCAGCTCACGCTGATGAGCCAGGTGCTGATCTTCGGCCTCTTCGCCGTGTCGCTGGACATGGCGCTGGGCTATGCGGGCATCCTCACGGTGGGCCATGCCGCCTTCTTCGGCGCCGGCGCCTATGCGGCGGGCCTGCTGGCCAAGCATGGCTGGGGCGAGCCGATCAGCGGACTGGCCGTGGCACTCGCGGTGGGCCTGGCGCTGGGCTGGCTGCTGAGCTGGCTGGTGGTGCGCGGCACCGACCTGGCGCGGCTCATGATCACCATCGCCGTCTGCGTGCTGCTGTACGAGCTGGCCAATCGCCTGTCGGCCATCACCGGCGGCACCGACGGCCTGCAAGGGATGGCGGTATCGCCGCTGCTGGGCCGCTTCGAGTTCGACTTCTTCGGCCGCACGGCCTTCATCTACAGCTTCGTGGTGGTGCTGGGCGTCTTCCTGGTGGTGCGGCGGGTGCTGCGCTCGCCCTTCGGCATGGCGCTGCGCGGCATCCACGACAACCGCAAGCGCATGCTGGCGCTGGGCACGCCGGTGGATGCGCGGCTGCGCATGGCCTATGCCTTCTCGGCCGGCGTGGCGGCCGTCGCCGGTGCGCTGCTGGCGCATACCACGCAGTTCGTCGGCATCGAGTCCATCGGCTTCAACCGCTCAGCCGAGGTGCTGATCATCCTGGTGCTGGGCGGCACCGGGCGGCTCTACGGCGGCATGCTGGGCGCGGTGGTCTACATGCTGGTGCACGACCGCTTTGCGGACATGAATCCGCAGTACTGGATGTTCTGGCTGGGGCTGTTCCTGATCGGCGCCGTGCTGGTGGGGCGCGGGGGGCTGATGGGTCTGCTGGCGCGGCTGACGCAAGGCCGGCGCCGGGATGCGGGGGGTGCGGCGTGAGCAGGACCTGCAACTTCAAATCCGTTCACCCTGAGCCTGTCGAAGGGCAGAACGGCGCGAGCGCCATGATCGTGACCCGGCTTCGACAGGCTCAGCCCGAACGGCTTGTGGGCCATCGACCCGAGGGGAGTTCGCCATGACTGGCCCCGTTCTGCTCAGCACCCACGACCTCAGCGTCCGCTTCGGCGCCTTCCAGGCCGTGTCCGGTGTGAACCTGTCGCTCGCCGCCGGCGACCGCCATGCGCTGATCGGCCCCAACGGTGCCGGCAAGACCACGCTCATCAACCTGCTGACCGGCGTGCTCAAGCCCTCGCAAGGCCGCGTACAACTGGACGGGCAGGACGTGACCGCCTGGTCCTCCGATGCGCGGGTGCGCCGCGGGCTGGCGCGCACCTTCCAGATCAACGCCCTCTTCCCGCGGCTGACGCCGATGGAATCGGTGCTGCTGGCCCTGGCCGAGCGCGAGCGCATCGGCGCCGTGTGGTGGAAGCCCGTCGCCCGCTATCGACCGCTGCACGACGAGGCCGAGCGCCTGCTGGCCCTGCTGCGCCTCGGCGACCTGGCCCATGTGCCGGTGGCCGAACTCGCCTACGGCAAGCAGCGCCTGCTGGAGATCGCCCTGGCCATGGCCACCCGGCCACGCGTGCTGCTGCTGGACGAGCCCGCCGCCGGCGTGCCCAAGGACGAGAGCGGCGAGATCTTCGATGCCGTCGCCGCCCTGCCCGCCGACGTGGCGGTGCTGTTCATCGAACACGACATGCAACTCGTCTTCCGCTTCGCCCGCCGCATCTCGGTGCTGGTGGCCGGCCAACTGCTGACCGAAGGCAGCCCGGCCGAGATCGCCGCCGACCCGCGGGTGCGCGAGGTGTACCTGGGCCGGGCCCACGCGCGGCTGCCCGTCGCGCAGCACGCGCCGGAGGCCGTCCATGGCTGAAGCAGCGCCGCAGCTCGAATTCGATGGTGTGGTCGCCGGCTACGGCCAGGCGGTGGTCCTCGACCGGCTGAGCTTTTCGCTCGCGCCCGGCCGCAGCCTGGCGATCCTGGGCCGCAACGGCGTGGGCAAGACCACGCTGCTGGAGACGCTGATGGGCCACACGCGCGTGACGCGCGGCGCCATCCGCTGGCAGGGCCAGGACATCACGCGCTGGGCGCCGCACCGCCGCGCCCGCGCCGGCCTGGGCTGGGTGCCGCAGGAACGCGAGGTCTTTCCCTCACTCACCGTCGAGGAGAACCTGCGCGTGATCGCGCGGCCTGGCGCGTGGACGCTGGCGCGCGTCTACGGTCTCTTCCCGCGCCTGCACGAGCGGCGCGGCAACCAGGGCCATCAGCTCTCCGGCGGCGAGCAGCAGATGCTGGCCATCGGCCGGGCGCTGATGACCAACCCGTCGCTGCTGCTGCTGGACGAACCGATGGAAGGCCTGGCGCCCATCGTGGTGGAAGAGCTGGCCGCCGCCATCCGCCAGCTGTGCGAAGGCGAAGGCCTGGCGTCGGTGGTGGTGGAGCAGCACCCGGTGCTGGCGCTGGAGATGACGCACGAGGCCATCGTGCTGGAGCGCGGCACCGTGGTCCACGCCGGCCCGAGCGCCGCGCTGGCGCAGGATGCGGCGCTGCTGGAAGGGCTGTTGGGCGTGGGCATCGCCGCGGAAGACGCCTGAGGCCGGCTCAGAGCCGCGCCCCGGTCGCCGCCATCAGTTGCTCGCGGAAGGCCGCCACCGCCGGTGACGGCGAATGGGCCGGCGCCCTCAGCAGCGTGAGCATGCGCGCCACCTGCGGCCGGCCCACGGTGCGCACCTCCAGCCCATGCCACACCGCCAGCGGCCGCAGCGCCATCGTCACCACGGCCACACCCAGCCCTTCGCGGGCCAGGCCCATCATGGTCCAGGGCAGCGCGATCTCGAAGGCATAGTCCAGCGCGATGCCGCGGGCGGCCAGCTTTTCCTCAAGCAGCGTGCGAACCGGGTTGCCGGGCAGGTAGCCGATCACCGGCGACCGCGCCAGCTGCGACCACTCCAGCGACCGGCGCGCGGCCAGCGGATGGTCGGGCGCCATCACCGCGACGAACTCGTCCGACTGCAGGGGCGAGGCCACCAGGTCGGTGCGGGCATCGGTCTGCGTGGCGATGCCCAGGTCGGCGGCGCCGCTGCGCACCAGGGCATGCACTTCGTGCTCGGGCACATCGTGCAGCACCACCCGCACGCCGGGATGCGACTCGCCGAAGGCGCGGATCACCGGCGGCAGCAGCAGCGCGCACTGCGCATTGGGCGCCGCCACCGCCACCCGGCCACGGGCGAAGCGGCCGAAGTCCTGCGCATCGGCCACCAGGTGGTCCCAGTCGGCCACCAGCCGGCGCGCGGCCGGCAGCAGCGCGGCGCCGGCATCGCTCATGCGGCAGGCGCGGGTGTGGCGGTCGAACAGGCGCGCGCCCAGTTCCCGCTCCAGCTTGCCCAGTGCCGCGCTCAGCGAGGACTGCGACATGCCCAGGCGCTCCGCCGCCCGCGTGAAGTGACCGCTTTCGGCCACAGCCAGGAAAACCCTGAGCTCCGGCAAGGAAGACTTGATTGCCAAGGGAAACCGCCCTTTCCGCGCCCATTGATCGGCAGACGCGATTGAATTATCGGATTGACCGTCTTTGACGATTTTTGGCTTTCTCTATGCTTCGCGCCAGCCCCCACGTTGAGGGCGAGGAGTCCGTGCCCATGAGTTCGTCTGCTTCGTTGTCCGTCCACCCCGTCGACCAGAAGCTGCCCAGTGGCAAGCTGGCCGCGCTGGGCCTGCAGCATGTGCTGGTGATGTATGCCGGCGCCGTCGCCGTGCCGCTGATCGTGGGCCGTGCGCTCAAGCTCAGCCCGCAGGAGGTGGCGCTGCTGATCTCGGCCGACCTGTTCTGCTGCGGCCTGGTCACGCTGATCCAGGCATTGGGCGCCACGCAGTGGTTCGGCATCCGCCTGCCGGTGATGATGGGCGTGACCTTCGCCTCGGTGGCGCCGATGGTGGCCATCGCCAACGGCAACCCGGGCCAGGCCGGGGCGCAGTTGCTCTTCGGTTCGATCATCGGCGCGGGCATCGTCTCGATCCTGATCGCGCCGCTGGTCAGCCGCATGCTGCGCTTCTTTCCGCCGGTGGTGACCGGCACCATCATCGCGGTCATCGGCATCACGCTGATGCGCGTGGGCATCAACTGGATCTTCGGCAACCCGGTGGGCCCGACGGCTCCGGCCGTGGTGGACCCGGCCTATGCCAAGTGGCTGGCCGATGTCACGTCGCCCGGCTCCTCGCTGCCACCGGCGCCCAAGGGCATCGCGCTGATGCCCACGGTGCCCAACCCCAAGTACGCGGACCTGTCCGGCGTGGGCATCTCGGCGCTGGTGCTGGTGTCCATCCTGCTCATCGTGAAGTTCGCCAAGGGCTTCGTCGCCAACATCTCGGTGCTGCTGGGCATCGTCATCGGGGCCATCGCGGCGGCGGCCATGGGCCTGATGACCTTCGACAAGGTGGCCAAGGCCGCCTGGGTAGACGTGGTGCTGCCCTTCCACTTCGGCATGCCCATCTTCGACCCGGTGCTGATCTTCACCATGACGCTGGTGATGATCGTGGTGATGATCGAGTCGACCGGCATGTTCCTCGCACTGGGCGAGATGACCGACCGCCAGGTGAGCCAGCAGGACCTGGCGCGCGGCCTGCGCACCGACGGCCTGGGCACGCTGATCGGCGGCATCTTCAACACCTTCCCGTACACCAGCTTCTCGCAGAACGTGGGCCTGGTGGCCGTGACGGGCGTGAAGAGCCGCTTCGTCTGCGTGGCCGGCGGGGTGATCCTGATCGTGCTGGGCCTGCTGCCCAAGATGGCGGCGCTGGTGGAGTCGCTGCCCACGGTGGTGCTGGGCGGCGCGGGCCTGGTGATGTTCGGCATGGTGCTGGCCACCGGCATCCGCATCCTGAGCGGCGTGGACTTCAAGACCAACCGCCACAACGCGATGATCGTGGCCGTCTCC
The DNA here is from genome assembly GCF_021401245.1 of Pseudacidovorax sp. NFM-22. GTDB lineage: Bacteria > Pseudomonadota > Gammaproteobacteria > Burkholderiales > Burkholderiaceae_C > Xenophilus. The sequence goes on along the minus strand of NZ_JACBFY010000004.1, from coordinate 90,487 downwards.
ATCGGCATCGGCATGATTCCGCTGCTGGCGCCCAACTTCAAGCAGTGGATGCCGCACGGCATCCACCCGCTGATCGAGTCGGGCATCCTGCTGACCTCGATCACGGCGGTGGTGCTGAACCTGTTCCTGAACGGCGCGCGGCATGACGAAGCGGCGAGCATCGCCGCGGCGCGGCAGGCGGAGGCGCACTGATCGGCGGTCCTTCCCTGCGCTCCCGATGAAGAAAGCCGCCGGGTCGCCCCGGCGGCTTTCTTCTTTTTGCGGGCAGATCGGCTGCGGCGCTCCTGCCGAAGCGCTGCGTGAACCGCCGCGTCAGAAGCTGTAGGTCCCGCCCATCCCCACCGTCCACGTCCGCCCCGGCGCCGGCTCGAAATAGCGCGCATTGCCTTCGTTGACGATCACCGAGCCGGCATAGCGCCGGTCGAACAGGTTGTCGATGCGGACGAAGGCGTTCAGGTCCCAGCGACCGAGCTTGAGCACGTAACCCGCGTGGATGGCCGCCACCGCATAGCCCGGCGCCCGCGCGGTGTTCAGGTCATTGGCCCAGACCTTGGCGACGGCGCGCAACTCGGCGCCCGCGCGCCAGCCCTGCGGCGGCATCCAGCCGTAGGCCGCATACAGCGACTGACTGGCCACGCCGGGAAGGCGACGGCCGACCGGCACGAGGTTGGCAGCGCTGCAGGGAGAGGGCGTGCAGAAGGCGTCCTGGTAGCGCGCGTCGAGCCAGGTGTAGGCCAGCTGCGTGCGCCAGTGGTTCTCGGTCTCGTGCTGCCAGCCGAGTTCGACGCCCTTGCGCTCGGTGCGCCCGGCATTGCGGAAGGTGGAGCGGCCGCCGACGTTGGTGTCGGTGACGATCTCATCCTTCGTGCGGGTCTGGAACAGCGCCGCCGTGAGCATGCCACCGGCCAGCCGGGCCTTGGCGCCCAACTCGACGTTGTCGCTCACCGACGGACGCAGACCGAAGTTGAGGCCGCCCACGCCGTCCGACCGGTACGAGAGCTCATTGAGCGTCGGCGTCTCGAAGCCGCGGCCGGCCGACACATACAGCGCCAGGTCGCGCATCGGCGTCCAGCGCAGCGAGGCCACGGGCAGCGTGCGGCTGTAGGTGGCGGTGCCGCTGTCGTCGCCATTGGCCGCCGTGATGTAGCGGTCCTGCGAATCGAAGTGCACGCGGCTGCGACGCACGCCGAATTCGGCCGACCAGTCGGGCGCGAAGCGCCAGGTGGCCTGGGCATAGGGATCGACGTTGAACACCTCGTTGCGCTCGTTGCGGCGCAGCCGGCCCTGCACGCCCAGCAGGGGCTGCGCGGCGCTGCCCAGGTAGTTTTCGTAGCCGCGGCGCCATTCGCGCAGGCTGTCGTAGCCCAGGCCGGCGACCAGCTCGAAGGGCCGGCCAGCGAGGTCGAACTTGCCCGTCCAGCGCAGGTCGGCGCCGGCATAGTGGCGGTCCAGGTCGATGACACCGCCCGCATGGCGCGGGTTCTGCTGCGCCGAGGGCGGGATCGACTGGTACTGCGTGGTGCCGCGCTCGCCGCCGTAGAGCATCACCCGTAGCGACTGCTGCGCGCCCAGCGGCTGCTCGAACACCGCGCCGGCCTGGCTCTGGGTCACCGTCTTGCGGGTGTCGTACTGCGTCGCCAGATCCGCGCTGCGCGGCGCGGTGGCGAACTGCTGCGCCGTGAGACCCAGCGGATCCTGCGCATCGAGCGTGACGCGGTTGAACACCAGCGTGAGCTTGCCGCCCTGGTCGAGGTCGATGCCCACGCGGCCGTTGGCCAGGTCGCGCTGCGCGGCCGAATGCGCGCGCCAGCCATCGGTCGAATAGCGGCTGGCACTCAGCCGCCAGTCGACGGCGCCCTGCTTGCCGCTGCCGACCAGGCCTGTGCGCCAGGTGCCGTTGCTGCCGCCGGCCACGCTGTACGACAGGCTGGCCGGTGCCTCGCCCGGCGCCGTGAAGGCCTGCACCACGCCGCCGGACGAATTGCCGTACAGGGCCGAGAACGGCCCGCGCAGCACGTCGATGCGCTCCAGCGAGGCGATGTCGATGTTGGAGGTCTGGCCCTGGCCGTCGGGCAGCGTGGCGGGAATGCCGTCCACATACAGCCGCACGCCGCGCACGCCGAAGGTGGAGCGGGCGCCGAAGCCGCGGATGGACAGTTGCAGGTCCTGCGCGAAGTTCTGCCGGTCGCGGATCTGCAGGCCGGGCACGGCACCCAGACCTTCGCTCAGCTGCGCGCCCAGCCGGTTGTCGCGCAGATCGGCGCCCTCGACGCGATCCACCGAGCCCGGCACGGCAAAGACCGGCTGCGAGCCGCTGGGCGTGCTCACCGTCACCTCGGGCAGTTGCCCGGCCACCGACACCTGCGCGGCGGCCACCCCCGCCTGGGCCGTCGCCACCACCACCCCCACCGTCTTCGCCATGCGCCATGTATTCATGGGCGGGCATTCTGCGGGAGGCCGACGCCCGGCCGCGTCGGTGCAGGCGCCTATTGCCGTGCCCGGTCGACCGTGGGACGCAATGGCACGCGCGACGGTGGCGCAGCCGCAGCCGCCTCGTGCGTCGGCGGATCGTGACGACTCAACGCCGCAGCCAGCCCCACCAGAGGCAGGCGGCCACGGGCGCACCCAGGGTCAGCCAGCCCAGCCAGTCGCCGAAGCCGCCATCGCTGAACAGCGAAGAGACCAGGCCGATGGCGGTCGAGACGCCGAAGACGAGCGGCCAGCCCCACATGCCGCCCCAGGCACGACGCTCGGCGCCCGGATTCGCTGGAGCGCCATCGGCGACGCTCGCCCCACGATGCCCCGTGGCATCCGCCAGACGGGCGCTCATCGCGGGGACTCCAGGCGCGTGCGTGCCTGCACGGGCTGCGGCTGCAGGGGCGCGGGGCGTTCAGCGTTGGCCGAGGGGGCGCCCGCCTTGGCTTGTGACCGGTGCACATGCGCCGGATCGCCCTTGCGCAGCCACAGGTAGAGGCCGCTGCCCAGCACGATGATGGTCGCGATGTCGAGCAGCGCCCACAGGATCTGCATCGGCATGCCGCCGTAGTCGCCGAAGTGCAGCGGCTGCGACACCAGCAGCGCCGTCACGTACCAGGGCAGCTTCGGCGCCGCGGTGACCTCGGCCGTGCGCGCATCCACCAGCACCGGCTGCAGCAACCGCGAGGTGAGCGGCTCCTGCCCGCGCAGGAAGAAGGTGGTGTGGTGCGGGCTCGAGAACGCCGTGCCCGGGAACGCGATGAAGGACAGGCGCTTGTCGGGGGCCTGGGCCTTGGCGGCCTCGAGCGCCCGCTGCAGCGGTGCGCGCTCGGCCACCGGCACCAGCGGCTGCCCCTGGTAGGGCGCCAGCAGTGCGCTCAGCTGGTCGTGCTGCCAGTACTTGATCACCAGGTCGGCCCAGGTGTTGATCATGCCGGTCGCACCCACCACGAAGGCCCAGGTGAGCGTGACGATGCCCAGCAGGTTGTGCAGGTCCAGCCACTTGGCGCGCGGCCGTCTGTCGCGCCGCACGGTGCCGAATTCGAGCTTGCGCATGAAGGGCGCGTACAGCACCGTGCCGCTGACCAGCGCCACCAGCAGCAAGAGCCCCATGAGCCCCAGGAAGAGCTTGCCCGGAAGACCCGCGAACAGGTCCACGTGCAGCTTGAACATGATCCACATGAAGCCCTGGTCGAAGCGCGGCTGCGCCAGGACCTGGCCGGTGCGCGCGTCCACGGCCACGGAGCGGAAATCGTCGGTGGGGGCCGGCGTGGGCGTGAGGGTGACGAACCAGATGTCCTCGCTGTCCTCGTCGTGAGAGGCGAACTGCACCACCCGGTCCGGATGCTGGGCGCGGGCGACTTCGAGCGCCCGGTCCAGGCTCACGCGCGGCGTGTCGGCGGGCATCTTCGGCGCCTCCACCTCGGTGCCGAGCAGATGGCCTATCTCGTGGTGGAAGATCAGCGGCAGGCCCGTGAGGCACAACAGGAGCATGAATGCCGTGCAGACGAGGCTGCTCCATTTGTGCACCCAGGCCCAGGTCTTGATGGTCTTGCTGTCCATGCGCATGTCGTGGGGTCCCGGCGATGCCGATCAGAAGCGGTAGGTGGCGCTGGCCACGATGTTGCGGCGGGCGCCCCACCAGCAATCGCCTCGCGACAGGCAGGTGCTGTAGTACACCTTGTCGGTCGCGTTGTTCACGTTGAGGGCGTAGCGCCACTGGGCGGTCTCGTAGGCGAAGACGAGGTCCAGCAGCGCCACCGACGGGATCTGCGGCCCGGCGGCGCCGCCCGAGGTGTCGCGGAAGCTGCCCATGTAGCGCACGCCCGCGCCGGCCGAGAAGCCGGGCGTGCCGGCGATGGCGAAGCGGTACTTGGCCCAGACGCTCGCCTGGTGACGCGGCAGGCCCTCCAGCAGCGCGTCGAGGTCGGTGTAGTTGTAGTGGGCCACCACATCCAGGTCGCGCGTGAGCGAGCCCTTGGCCTCCAGTTCCACGCCCCGCGTGCGGGTGGCACCCAACTGGTCGAAGACGCTCGGCAGGGTCTGGACGATCTGGTTCTTTTCCTTCAGGTCGTAGACGGCGGCGCTGAAGGCCAGTGCGCGGCCCTGCGGCTCGTAGCGCACACCGGCCTCCCATTGCTCGCCCCGCAAGGGCCTGAAGGTCTGCCCCAGGCGCGGCGACTGCGGCGTGAAGGACTCGGCATAGCTCAGGTACGGCGCCCAGCCGGAGTCGAAGCCGTAGAGCAGACCGAAGCGCCGGGTATTGGCCGAGTCGCGCTGCGCCTCGCTGCCGTCGGACTGGCTGCGGGTGCTGTCGTGGCGCAGGCCAGCCACGAAGGTCCAGCGGCCGAGCTTCATCTGGTCCTGCACGTAGACACCGGACTGCCGCTGCTCGGTGCGCGGCAGCGGCGCGCGCACCGGCGACTGCACATTGCCGTAAACCGGCGCATAGGCGTCGATGGTGCTGTAGCTCGTGCCCAGCCACACACGCTCGTGCTGGCGGGAGAAGTCGGCGCCGACCAGCAGCGTGTGCTGCAGCGCGCCGGTGGCGAAGCGGCCCTCGACATGGTTGTCGAGGTTGGCGATCTGGTTGCGGGTCAGGCTGCTGTCGGTGTAGCGGCCCAGCCGGCGCTGGCCGATCGGGTCCGCGCCCCAGCCGCCGGGGATGGTGAAGAAGTCGCCATAGGTGTAGTGCGCGTCGTTCACGTTGCGCGCCACGCGGAAGTTCTGCCGCACGGCCCACTGGTCGTTGAAGCGATGCTCGAACTGCCAGCCGAAGGTGCGGCGCGTGCTGTCGTAGTGGTCGCCGGGCTCGCCGATGAAGCGGTCTGTGGGCAGCCGGCCATTCGGGTTGGGCAGGATCGTGCCCTGCCACGGGAAGAACTGCGACGAGCTGCCGCTCTTGTCCTGCTGCCACAGGCCCTGCAGGGTCAGCGACGTCATGGCCGTGGGCCGCCAGGTGAGCGAGGGTGCGAGCAGTTGCCGATCGTCCGGCACATGGTCGACCTGCGTGTCGGACTTGCGGGCGACGGCGATCAGCCGGTAGGCCAGCGTGCCTTCGGCATTCAGCGGGCCGGTCAGGTCGGCCTGCAGCTGGCGGCGGTTCCAGCTGCCCAGCTGCACGCCCACTTCGCGCTGCGTCTCGAACAAGGGCCGCTTGCTGACCATGTTGACCACGCCTGCGGCCGTGCCGGCGCCGAAGAGCATGCCGGACGGTCCGCGCAGCACTTCCAGCCGTTCGAGCGTGTAGGGGTCGGTGCGGGTGGTGCTGGTGTAGTAGCCATAGGCCTGCTTGAGGCCGTCGAGGTAGACGTCGGGCGTCGAGCCGCGCACGCGCACGGCATCGTTGCGCGAGTCCAGGCCGTAGGCGTCCGAGCGCACGCCGGCGGCATAGCCCAGCGCGTCCTGCAGGTTCGTGGCGCCCTGGTCCACGATCTGGTCGCGCGTCACGATGGTCACGGATTGCGGCGTCTCGGCCAGGGGCGTGTCGGTCTTGGTGGCCGTGGCGCTGCGCTTGGCGCGGTAGCCGATGACTGGCGAGGTGGCGGTCTCGGCCGACGCCTCGGCATCGACACGCACCGTCGGCAAGGTGTTCGCAGCCGATGAAACCGCCGGTACCTGGGCCGACGCTGCGGTCGTGCTCAGCAGAAGTACCCAGGCAATCGGGACCGCCCCTGGGCGGCGCGGAGACGGCAGCGATGCGTCGAAGAGCATGGAGAAGCAACCCTCATAACAATACAACTGAGAACAATTTTTATTCTAAGTTGACGTGATGCTGACGCTTCGGCATGGGCTGGCGCCGCCTGTGGGAATGCGCGGGGGCCGCCGTTGAAAAAGGCGCCCGCAGGCGCCTATGAAGGAAGACACGGGCCGGCCGCTGTGGCCTCCCGCGTAGGGGTGTGGGCTTATTCAGCGCCTTGCTGGGCAGCGCTCGTGTTGCCGCGGATCGCCCAGGTGGTGCCGCCGACCACGGTGCTGGGTGCGATGCCGGCGAAGAAGCGCTGGTCGCCCCGCGAGCCGACCTGCACGTTCTGGTCGGGCGCATGGGCAGCCGCAACGGCTTCGGCCTGCACCGAGGCGCGCAGGCGCGGCGAGCTCATCACCGGCGTGGTGTGGGCCAGGGCGCCTTCGGCGTAGAGATCGGGGCCATGGGCGGCAGCGACGCCCTGGGCCTGCACTTCGGCGCGGCTCAAGTTGGAGTTGAACTGGAGCACGCCTTCGTATTCCTCGGCATGGACGGCACCGGCGGCGGCGAACAGGGCGAGCGCGGCGGCAGCGAGGGTCTTGGAAGTCTTGGTCATGATGTTGTCCTTTTCTGTAGCGAGGATGGGTCACCCACTGAGAGCCTGCGGAGCGACGGGTCGTCGCCGGGCGGTGGCGGCGCTGGGGTTTCATCGGCGCCGTGGAATGAATGATGCGCCCGCAAAGCCGCTTCACTGCGTGCCGGCCCGCGGTCGAAGCGTTTCCATTTCGCGAACAATGAAAGAATCCAATTCCCATGATTGTTCGCACCAGCTTGTCAAGGCCAGCCCTGCCAGTTGCCGTCCAGACAGGCTGTAGGCATGGGCCCAGTTGAAACGCCGCCAAAAGTCCTTATGATTAGCACTCGCTGGCGGTGAGTGCTAACAGCACCGCCGCCAAGTGGATGGCAGGGCCTCGCCGCCCTGCCGCACAACCCTCATTCCGTCCCTCTTCCAGGAGATTCCCAATGAAACTTCGTCCTCTGCACGATCGCGTGATCGTCAAGCGCGTTGAAAGCGAAACCAAGACCGCCTCGGGCATCGTGATCCCCGACAACGCCGCCGAGAAGCCGGACCAGGGTGAAGTCCTGGCCGTCGGCCCCGGCAAGCGCAACGACAAGGGCGATTTCGTCGTCCTGAACATCAAGGTCGGCGACCGCGTGCTGTTCGGCAAGTACTCCGGCCAGACCGTCAAGGTCGATGGCGAAGAGCTGCTGGTCATGAAGGAAGACGACCTGTTCGCGGTCGTCGAGAAGTAATCAATCCCCGGATCTAGGAGAAACACAAAATGGCAGCAAAAGACGTGGTCTTCGGCGGCGACGCCCGCGCACGCATGGTCGAAGGCGTGAACATCCTCGCCAACGCCGTCAAGGTGACCCTGGGCCCCAAGGGCCGCAACGTGGTGCTCGAGCGCTCCTTCGGCGCCCCCACCGTGACCAAGGACGGTGTGTCCGTGGCCAAGGAAATCGAGCTGAAGGACAAGCTGCAGAACATGGGCGCCCAGCTCGTGAAGGAAGTGGCCTCCAAGACCAGCGACAACGCGGGTGACGGCACCACCACCGCCACCGTGCTGGCCCAGGCCATCGTGCGCGAAGGCTCCAAGTACGTGGCCGCCGGCCTGAACCCGATGGACCTCAAGCGCGGCATCGACAAGGCGGTCGCCGCCCTGGTCGAAGCGCTGAAGAAGTCCAGCAAGGCCACCACGACCTCCAAGGAAATCGCCCAGGTCGGCTCCATCTCGGCCAACAGCGACACCGACGTCGGCCAGATCATTGCTGACGCGATGGACAAGGTCGGCAAGGAAGGCGTGATCACCGTCGAAGACGGCAAGAGCCTGGCCAACGAGCTGGACGTCGTCGAAGGCATGCAGTTCGACCGCGGCTACCTGTCGCCCTACTTCATCAACAACCCCGAGAAGCAGGCCGCACTGCTGGACAACCCGTTTGTCCTGCTGTTCGACAAGAAGATCAGCAACATCCGTGACCTGCTGCCCACGCTGGAAGCCGTGGCCAAGGCCGGGCGTCCGCTGCTGATCATTGCCGAAGAAGTCGACGGCGAAGCGCTGGCGACCCTGGTGGTCAACACCATCCGCGGCATCCTGAAGGTCGTGGCCGTCAAGGCACCTGGCTTCGGCGACCGCCGCAAGGCCATGCTGGAAGACATCGCCATCCTGACCGGCGGCAAGGTCATCGCTGAAGAAGTGGGCCTGTCGCTCGAGAAGGTGACGCTGGCCGACCTGGGCCAGGCCAAGCGCATCGAAGTGGGCAAGGAAAACACCACCATCATCGATGGCGCCGGTGCCGCTGCCGACATCGAAGCCCGCGTCAAGCAGATCCGCATCCAGATCGAAGAAGCCACCAGCGACTACGACCGCGAGAAGCTGCAAGAGCGCGTGGCCAAGCTGGCCGGCGGCGTGGCCGTGATCAAGGTCGGCGCTGCCACCGAAGTCGAGATGAAGGAAAAGAAGGCCCGCGTCGAAGACGCCCTGCACGCCACGCGTGCCGCGGTGGAAGAAGGCGTGGTGGCCGGTGGTGGCGTGGCCCTGCTGCGCGCTAAGCAAGCCGTCGGCGACATCAAGGGCGACAACGCCGACCAGGACGCCGGCATCAAGCTGATCCTGAAGGCCATCGAAGCGCCCCTGCGCGAGATCGTCGCCAACGCCGGTGGCGAGCCGAGCGTGGTCGTGAACGCCGTGCTGCAAGGCAAGGGCAACTACGGCTTCAACGCCGCCAACGACACCTATGGCGACATGATCGAGATGGGCATCCTGGACCCGACCAAGGTGACCCGCACCGCCCTGCAGAACGCCGCTTCCGTGGCTGCCCTGCTGCTGACGACCGAGTGCATGGTCGCCGAAGCGCCGAAGGACGAGTCCGCAGCGCCCGCCATGCCCGGTGGCATGGGTGGCATGGGCGGCATGGACATGTAATTCAAATCGAGCGCGCTGCTGCGCGCTCGATTTGGTTCTGTTCAAGTCAGATCAAAAAGCCGGGCGAAGCCCGGCTTTTTTCATGGGCGCCCCGCCTGCGCGCTGCTTCGGCGGGGCGGGTGCGCGCTTCGCGCGGCACCCTCCGGATTGGTAGGCGTGCTGCGCCGCCCCGGCTCTGGGGCCTCAGCTTGTGTCCGGGGCCAAGAAAAAAGCCGTCGCATGCGACGGCTCTTTCGTTGATGGGCCGGGGCTGCACTGCAGCCCGGGAAACCGATCAGGCAGCGACGCTGGCCAGGTCCTCGTTGAAGGTCTTGCTGGGGCGCATCACGGCTTCGGTCTTGGCCGGGTCGGTCTTGTAGTAGCCGCCAATGTCGGCCGACTTGCCCTGCACCTCGGCCAGTTCGGCCACGATCTTCTGCTCGTCGGCGGCCAGCTTCTCGGCCAGGGGCTTGAACTTGGCGGCCAGCTCCGCGTCCTCGGTCTGCTCGGCCAGGGCCTGGGCCCAGTACAGCGCGATGTAGAAGTGGCTGCCGCGGTTGTCCAGCTGGCCGGTCTTGGGGCTCGGGCCCTTGTTGTTGTCCAGCAGCTTGCCGGTCGCCGTGTCCAGCGCCTTGGCCAGCACCTTGGCCTTTGCATTGCTGTTCTTGATGCCCAGCTCTTCCAGGCTCACGGCCAGGGCCAGGAACTCACCCAGCGAATCCCAGCGCAGGTGGTTCTCTTCCACCAGCTGCTGCACGTGCTTCGGCGCAGAACCGCCGGCGCCCGTCTCGTACATGCCGCCACCGGCCATCAGCGGCACGATCGACAGCATCTTGGCCGAGGTGCCCAGTTCCATGATCGGGAACAGGTCGGTCAGGTAGTCGCGCAGGATGTTGCCGGTGGCGCTGATGGTGTCCAGGCCGCGGATCACGCGCTCCAGCGTGTAACGCATGGCGCGCACCTGGCTCATGATCTGGATGTCCAGGCCGGTGGTGTTGTGCTCATGCAGGTACATCTTGACCTTGGTGATCAGCTGCGCCTCGTGCGGGCGGTACTGGTCCAGCCAGAAGACCACGGGCATGCCGGAATTGCGGGCGCGGGTGACGGCCAGCTTGACCCAGTCGCGGATGGCGGCGTCCTTGACCTGGCACATGCGCCAGATGTCGCCCTGCTCCACGTCCTGGCTCATCAGCACCTCGCCCGTGTTGAGGTCGGTGATGTTGGCGACGCCGTCTTCAGGAATTTCGAAGGTCTTGTCGTGCGAGCCGTACTCCTCGGCCTGCTGGGCCATCAGGCCGACGTTGGGCACCGTGCCCATGGTCTTGGGGTCGAAGGCGCCGTGCCACTTGCAGAAGTTGATGATCTCCTGGTAGATGCGGGCGAAGGTCGACTCCGGCATCACGGCCTTGACGTCCTTCAGGCGGCCGTTGGCGTCCCACATCTTGCCGCCGTTGCGGATCATGGCAGGCATGGAGGCGTCCACGATGATGTCGTTGGGCGAGTGGAAGTTGGTGATGCCCTTGGCCGAGTCCACCATGGCCAGCTCGGGGCGGTGCTCGTGGCAGGCATGCAGGTCGCGCTTGATCTCGTCCTGCTTGGCGGTGGGCAGCGTCGCGATCTTGTTGTAGAGGTCGACCATGCCGTTGTTGACGTTCACGCCCAGCTCGTCGAAGAGCTTGCCGTGCTTCTCGAAGGCGTCCTTGTAGAAGATCTTCACGCAGTGGCCGAAGACGATGGGGTGCGAGACCTTCATCATCGTGGCCTTGACGTGCAGCGAGAACATCACGCCGGTCTCGCGGGCGTCCTCGATCTCCTTCTCGTAGAAGGCCAGCAGGGCCTTCTTGCTCATGAACATCGAGTCGATGACCTCACGGTCGAGCAGCGCGACCTTCGGCTTGAGCACGATGGTCTTGCCGCTCTTGGTGATCAGCTCCATCTTGACGTCGCGGGCGCGGTCCAGCGTCATCGACTTTTCGCCGTGGTAGAAGTCGCCGGCGTGCATGTGCGACACATGCGAGCGCGAGGCTTGGCTCCAGGGCGCCATGCTGTGCGGGTTCTTGCGGGCGTATTCCTTGACGGCCTTGGGTGCGCGGCGGTCGGAGTTGCCTTCGCGCAGGACGGGGTTGACGGCCGAGCCGGTGCACTTGTTGTAGCGCGCGCGGATGTCCTTCTCTTCGTCGGTCTGCGGGTTCTCGGGAAAGTCGGGGATCTTGTAGCCCTTGTCCTGCAGTTCCTTGATGGCGGCCTTGAGCTGGGCCACCGAGGCGCTGATGTTGGGCAGCTTGATGATGTTGGCTTCGGGCTTGAGCGTGAGCTTGCCGAGCGCGGCGAGGTTGTCCGGCACGCGCTGCTCTTCGGTCAGGCACTCCGGGAACTGGCCGAGGATGCGGGCGGCCACCGAGATGTCGCTGGTCTGCACGTCGACGCCCGCGGCCTGCGCGAAGGTGCGGACGATGGGCAGGAACGAGGCGGTGGCGAGCGCGGGCGCTTCGTCGGTCAGGGTGTAGATGATGGTCGGAGACGTCGTGCTCATGGCGCTGGGATGTCCTTGGAGAAGATGGTCGGAATCGGTCCGGCGGGCATTTTCGCTCCGAACGAGGAAGGCGTCGCCAGACGGACTTCGGCCCGGACGCAAGCCCCGGGCCGAGGGAGGGAAAGCGGCGGGATCAGCCCTGTTTCAGCCGGCCTAGCAACTGGGCGGTGGAGGCATCCAGCCCCTGCACGTCGCCGCTGGCGAGCCGCGGCTCCAGGTCCTTGGCCAGCACCTTGCCCAGCTCCACGCCCCACTGGTCGAAGCTGTTGATGCCCCAGATCGCGCCGCTGACGAACACCCGGTGTTCGTACATGGCGATGAAGGCGCCCAGCGATTCGGGCGTGAGTTCATCCAGCACGAAGAAGCTGCTGGGCCGGTTGCCAGGGAAGTTGCGGTGCCCGCCCGCGTCGGCCTTGCCCACCATCAGCGCCTGCGCCTGCGCGAGGGCGTTGGCGAGCAGCTTGGCATGGTGGCCTTCGAGCGAATGCGCCGGCTGGCGCACGGCCACGAATTCGAGCGGCACCACGTCCGTACCTTGGTGCAGCATCTGGAAGTAGGCATGCTGGCCGTTGGTGCCCGGCTCGCCCCACAGCACCGGCGAGGTGCCCACCGAAAGCGGCCGGCCGTCGAGGTCGACCTGCTTGCCGTTGCTTTCCATCTCCAGCTGCTGCAGGTAGGCCGGCACCCGGCGCAGCGCACTGTGGTACGGCGCGATGCAGCGGCTGGTGAAGCCCAGGAAGTTGCGGTACCAGACGTCCAGCAAGCCCAGCCGCACCGGCAGGTTGTGGGCCAGCGGCGCGGTGCGGAAATGCTCGTCCATGGCATGGGCGCCGGCCAGCAGGCGGCGGAAGCCCTCGGCCCCCACGGCCAGCGCAATGGGCAGGCCGATGGCCGACCACATCGAATAGCGGCCGCCCACCCAGTCCCAGAAGCCGAAGGTGGTGTCGATGCCGAAGGCGCGCGCCGCATCGACGTTGGTGGTGAGCGCCGCGAAGTGGCCGGCGATGTCGGTGCCGCCGGACTGCTCGTACCAGCGCTTGGCCGACTGGGCATTGGCCATGGTCTCGGCCGTGGTGAAGGTCTTGGAGGCGATCAGGAACAGCGTGTGCTCCGGCGCCAGTCCCTTGAGCACGCCGGCCAACTCATGCCCGTCCACATTGGAGACGAAGTGGAAATGCTTGCCCGGCGCCACCTGCTCCGCCAGCGCCAGCACCGCCATCTGCGGGCCCAGGTCCGAGCCGCCAATGCCGATGTTCACGACATCGGTGATGGTGTGGTCGGACCGCACCTTCTCGGCGTAGGCCAGCATGGCGTCCAGCGTCTCGTGCACCGCGGGCAGCTCGGCGGCCGCGGCGGGGGCCAGGCCGGTAGCACCGGCGGGCGTGCGCAGCAGCCAGTGCATGACGGCGCGGCCTTCGGTGCTGTTGATCGACTCACCGGCGAAGAGCGCGGCCCGCTTCGCTTCCAGGCCGCAGTCGGCGGCCAGCTGCAGCAGGGCCTGCTCGACCTCGGCGTCGATCAGGTTCTTGGACAGGTCGGCGAAGACGTACGGCGCCTCCTGGCTCAGCCCCGCGGCGCGGCCGGCATCGCCGGCGAAGGCCTGGCGCAGGTCGAAGCCCTGGCGCTCCGCACGCAGGGCCTGGAGGCGGGCCCAGGCGGGCGTCTGCTCGCAGCGCACGGGCATCAGGCGGCTCCCATCAGCTTGTCGAGCTTGATCGCATCGGCGGTGAAGCCGCGGATGCCTTCGGCCAGCTTCTCGGTGGCCATGGCGTCTTCGTTGAGCGCAAAGCGGAAGGCTGGCTCGTCGAGCGTGACCTTGGGGATGTCGGCGCGGTCACGTGCCGCGGCGGCATCCAGCGCCAGCGCGAGCGGCGCCTCGCTGGCGGCCAGCTCGGCCAGCAGCTCGGGGCTGATGGTCAGCAGGTCGCAGCCGGCCAGCGCACCGATCTGGCCCACGTTGCGGAAGCTCGCGCCCATCACCTCGGTGGCGATGCCGTGGCGCTTGTAGTAGTCGAAGATGCGGCGCACCGACTTCACGCCGGGATCATTGACGCCGGAACTGGCCGCCTCGTCCCAGCTGCTGCCCGCGCTCTTCTTGTACCAGTCGTAGATCCGGCCCACGAAGGGCGAGATGAGCTTCACGCCCGCCGCGCCGCAGGCCACGGCCTGGGCGAAGGAGAACAGCAGCGTCAGGTTGGTGTGGATGCCGCGGGCCTCCAGCTCGCGCGCGGCCTCGATGCCTTCCCAGGTGGCGGCGATCTTGATCAGCAGGCGCTTCTCGACGTCGATGCCCTCGGCCTTGTACAGCTCGACCAGCCGCAGCGCACGGGCCACGGTGGCCGTGGTGTCGAAGGACAGCCGCGCATCCACCTCGGTCGACACCCGCCCCGGCACCAGCGCCAGGATCTCGCAGCCGAAGCGCACCAGCAGCCGGTCGACGATCTCGTCCAGCGGCCGGCCGGCATGGCGCGACAGGGCCTCGTCGAGCAGGGGCCGGTACTCGGGCTTTTGCACCGCCTTCAGGATCAGCGACGGGTTGGTGGTCGCGTCCTGCGGCTTGAACTGGGCGAGCTGGCGGAAGTCACCGGTGTCGGCGACCACGGTGGTCCATTGGCGGAGGGCGTCGAGTTGGTTCATGCAAACGATTATGTCGCGCGACTGTGGCGCAACCCGCGTGCGCACGCGGCTTTTGGCTGGTGGCTGACAGGCCGCGCGCGCAGGGAACGCTAAGTTGTCATGCTGTTCCGATCCACTCACCGGGAGACCCCATGAGCCGTACCGGCCACGACCTGAGCCAGAGCCAGGCCCTCGACAACGACCACGCCACCAGCCACCGCATCGCGCTTCTGGCGGCCGCCTTCTGCGTGGGCGGAATCGCCGCCATGGCGGGCCTGAAGTGGGCCCGCCGCCGGCAGTTGCCCGCCGGCCCCGCGGACGGCGCCCCGTTGATGCGCGCACCGCTCCAGGTGGTCGCGCCGGTGGACCTCAAGCGCTATGCCGGAGTCTGGTACGAGCAGGCGCGGCTGCCCAACCGTTTCGAGAAGGCCTGCGGCGGCACCGTGTCGGCTGAATACACCCCGCTGCCGGACGGCACGGTCGAAGTGCGCAACCGCTGCGTCCGGCAGGACGGCCAGGTGGACGAGTCGGTGGGCATCGCCCACGCCGTGCGCGTGGCGGGCCTGCCCGGCGCCGGCCGTCTGGCGGTGAGCTTCGCACCCGCCTGGCTGCGCTGGCTACCGCTGGTGTGGGGCGACTACTGGATCCTCAAGCTCGACCGCGACTACCAGGTGGCGCTGGTGGGTACGCCCAAGCGCGACTACCTGTGGGTGCTCTCACGCGTGCAGCACCTGGACGAGGCCAGCCTGGCCACCGAACTGGACTACGCCCGTACGCTGGGCTT
This sequence comes from Pseudacidovorax sp. NFM-22, assembly GCF_021401245.1. GTDB lineage: Bacteria > Pseudomonadota > Gammaproteobacteria > Burkholderiales > Burkholderiaceae_C > Xenophilus. The sequence continues at coordinate 75,431 of NZ_JACBFY010000004.1, read as the reverse complement.
CGACATCGACCAGGTCGTGCGCAGCGGCGCCCAGGATGCGCCCGCCTGAGCGGGCCGCGCAAGCGCTCAGGCCCGCGGCACGCGCTCAGGTGCCGAGCGCCTTGTCCACCATCCGCGGCAGTTGCGCAGCGAGTGCGGCCGGCGAGGTGCAGTGCAGCGCCTGCCAGCCCAGGGCCATCGCCGACTCCACGTTCGGCACCGAGTCGTCGATGAACAGGGTGTCGGCAGGCACCAGACCATGGCGCCACGCCAGCAGTTCGAAGATCTCGGTGTTCGGCTTGATACGCTTGACGTCGCCTGAGAACACGCCGCCGTCGAAGCGCCCGAACAGCTCGGGCAGCCGGCGCTCCAGCGCCCGCGCGTAGGGCAGCGGCATGTTCGAGAGGTAATAGAGCTTCAGCGGCGCGCCCGCGTCGCGCTGCGCGGCCAACCGGGCCAGCATGTCGACGGTGACGGCCACCGGCTGAAGGATCTCGCCCAAGGGCACGATCAATTCGCGGACCGCCGCCGGCGAAAGCTGCAGGCGCTGGGCGGTGCGTGCCGCCACGTCCTCGGCCTCCCGCAGGCCGCCGTCGAAATCCAGCCAATCCTGATGGTGGAAGAAGGCCCGCACCAGCGCATGGGCCGAGGCGTCGTCGGCCGCCCGCTGCGGGAAGTGCTTTTTCAGGTGATCGGCGGGTTGCCAGTCGATGAGCACGCCGCCGAGATCGAAGACCAGGTTCATGGCGCGATTGTCCCTCCGACCCTCGCCCCGTGGCATGCAGGGCGCCTCGCGGGTGCGCTTACAGTCGGAGCCCCGCATCCACCGCGCGCGCGGCGCGCATGTTCTGCCCCATGAGTTTCGACCTCGTTCTTTTCGGCGGCACCGGCGATCTGGCCTGGCGTAAGCTGATGCCCGCCCTCTTCCAGGCCTTCCGCCACGGCAGCCTGCCGTCCGGTGGCCGCATCATCGGCGTGGCGCGCGACGATCTGTCGGATGCGCAGTACCGGACGCTGATCCAGTCCCGCTTCAAGGCCGTCGAAGGCGCCAAGCGGCCGAGCGCCGAAGAGTTCGAGAAGTTCGCCGACCTTCTGCACTACCTGCGCATGGACCTGTCCAAGCCGGCGGACTACGAGCGGCTTGCGCAGACGCTGCAGCAGCGCGATGCCGACACGGTGGTGATGTACCTGGCCACCGCGCCCTCGCTGTTCACGCAGACCGTCGAGCGCATCGCCGCCGCCGGCCTGGGCGGCCCCAAGACCCGCGTGGTGCTCGAGAAGCCGCTGGGCCACGACCTGGCTTCCAACCGCGCCATCAACGCTGCCGTGGGCCGCGTGCTGAAGGAAGAGCAGGTCTTCCGCATCGACCACTACCTGGGCAAGCCCTCGGTGCAGAACCTGTTCGCCATGCGCTTCGGCAATGCGCTGTTCGAGCCGCTGTGGCGCCGCGAGTACATCGCCAGCATCGAGATCACCATCGCCGAGGACCTGGGCGTGGAAAAGCGCGGCGCCTTCTACGACCAGACCGGCGCCCTGCGCGACATGGTGCAGAACCATGCGCTGCAGCTGCTGTGCGCCGTGGCGATGGAGCCGCCCATCAATGCCCACGCCGACGCCCTGCGCGACGAGAAGCTCAAGGTGCTGCGATCGCTCAAGCCCTGGACGCACGAGTCCATCGGCATGCACGCGGTGCGCGGCCAGTACACCGCCGGCACCGCCTATGGCGAGCGGGTGCAGGGCTACCTGCAGGAGCCGGGCATCGACCCGGCCAGCCGCACCGAAACCTTCGTCGCCCTGCGCGCCGAGATCGCCAACTGGCGCTGGGCTGGCGTGCCCTTCTACATCCGCACCGGCAAGCGCCTGGCCTCGCGCGATGCGCGCATCGAGGTCAACTTCAAGCCCACGCCGCATGCCATCTTCCGAGCGCCGGCCGGCGCCAGTGCCAACAAGCTGGTGATCAACCTGCAGCCCAAGGACGGGCTGGAGCTGCACCTGCTGGCGCAGGCCCAGAACAGCCGCAAGCGCAGCGGCGACGGCACGCAGCCGCTAGCCACCGTGCAGCTGGACCTGGACTTCGGCCAGCGCTTCGGCACCGAGCGCGTCGGCGCCTACGAGCGGCTGCTGCTGGACGTGATCGACGGCCGGCTCAACCTCTTCGTGCGCAGCGACGAGCAGGAAGAGGCCTGGCGCTGGGTGGAGCCGCTGATCGAGGCCTGGCAGAACGACAGCGGCCCCCGCCCCTACGCCGCCGGCACCTGGGGCCCCAGCGCGAGCAGCGCCATGATCGCGCGCGACGGGCTGGCCTGGAGCGAAGAGCAGTAGGCGCGAATCGTTCGATCAACGAAGAAGGCCCGGACGCGTCGAGCGCCGGGCCTTCTTCCTTCATCAAAGATCCAATGGCCGCGGAGCAGGCCATGCCAGGGCACCCGAGGAACTGGCTTTGCCAGGCCTCCGGGTGCGCCCCCCTCCAAGCCGAAGGCGCCAGGGAGGGGCTGAGGGCCGCGGCTCCAAGCCTGCCTGCGCAGGCTTGGACGTGCCCGAAGAGCAGCCGCCTCTGGCGGCCGCTCGGAGCCGCGAAGCGGCATGGGGGGTGCTTCCCTTTTTAGGGCGCCTGGTAACTCTTGGTGCTGTACAGATCCGTCGGCAGCTTCTTCAGCGCCGGCAGGCCAGTGCTCGCGTCCCTGGCCTGCGACTGGATGTAGTCCATGAACGCGTCGGCATCGAGCACACCGATATCCAGGCGCCGGGCGGCCGGCACGGCGGCCAGGGCCTTGTAGCCGTCGCCGCCATTGGCGTTGAAGCTCAGCACGAAGAGCTTGTAGGTCTTGCCGGCGTCCAGCGCGGCCCAGGCGCCGGTCTTCGCATCGCGCACCTCGATGTTGCGGGCGCGGGCGCCCTTGGCCAGGCGCGCATCGACGTCGAAGCGCAGGCCGCCGGTGTAGGGATAGGGGCCGGTGGTGCCGCCCGTGCCGTAGACGGCATCGAGGCCGTCCTCCAGCATGGCCTTCACCTCGGCGCCGGTGACGTCCAGGCGGAACAGCATGTTGCCGAAGGGCAGCACCTGGATCACCTGCGCCGCCGTCACCTTGCCGGGCACCAGCGGAATGCGCACGCCGCCGCCGCTCTGCAGCGAGAGGTCGGCGCCGCCGTATTTCTTCTGCGCCACTTCCAGGTAGGCCTGGGCCACCAGTTGCTGGATGTCGCCGCCGCGCAGCGACACGCTGCCCAGCGTGTTGCAGCCAGTGCTGGAGCGCGAATGGTCGACCGTGCCGGCGCCGCCCGGCACGCGGCGTGAACAGAGCTCTTCGATCGCCGCGGCCACGTCCGTCTTGTTGAAGACCTCGATGCGGTCGGCGAAAGGCTTGAGCACCGCGCTTGCGTTGGCATCGGGCGCGACGGTGTAGAGCAGCCCGTGGGTGGCCGCCACGTCGGCCTGGATGGCCTTGAGCTGCGCATCCGTGGGCGCCTTGCCGCCCAGCGTGTAGTTGTCGCCCACCAGCACATGGGGCGTGCCGCTGCAGGCCGTGACGTCGCCGTTGGCGTCGAAGCTGACCTTGAGCTCGCCCACCACCTGCGCGTATTCCCAGGCCTGCACCACGCAGACGCGCTTGCCGTCCTTGTTGGTGACCTGCGTCGGATAGGCGCCGGCGGGCGAGCCCACGCCCAGCGTCGTGAGCGCGGCCGGGCCGAGCAGCGTGTGCGAATCGCCGCCCACCACCACGTCCACGCCCGACAGGGCCTTGGCCACCTGCAGGTCGTACTCGTAGCCGATATGGCTCATCAGCACGATCTTGTCGATGCCCTGGGCGCGCAGGCGGTCGATCTCGCGCTGGGCGGCAATGGTCTCGTCCTCGAAGGTGGTGTCGGCGTCGGGGCTGGACGACGCCTTGGTCTTGTCCGCGATGGTCAGGCCGACGATGCCGATCTTCTGGCCGCTGCGCTCGACCACGGTGGAACGCTGCACGGCGCCCGGCGCGCGCGCCGGGTTGAGCGCCGAGTTGGCGCCGAAGACGACGTTGGCGCTCAGCGCGGGCGTCTTGCAGCGGCCCTGGCGCAGCAGGTCCAGGAAGTTCTTGAGGCCGGTGTCGCCCTTGTCGAACTCGTGGTTGCCGAGCGTGAAGGCGTCGAAGCAGACGGTGTTCATCAGCGCCGCGTCGGCCTCGCCGTCGGCGCCGGCGCGGTTGAAGAACAGCGTGCCGGTGAGCGCATCGCCCGCATGCAGCTTGAGCACGTTGGCCTTGCCGGCGGCCAGCTGCTTGATGGCGGCCGTCACGCGCGGAAAGCCGGCGGCCTCGACGCTCACGGTGCTGCGCGTGGCGTAGCCCGCCTGCAGCTGCAGGGTGCGCGTCCTGGCAGCCAGGTTGGAATGGTGGTCATTGATGTGCAGCACCGTCAGCTCCAGCGGTGCCGACGCGGGGCCGGCCGCCAGGGCGGGCGCCGGCGGTGGCGCGGGTGCCGATGAAGCCGACGCAGGCGTGGCGCTGCCGACCTGCAGCGTGGACGAGCCGCCGCAGGCCGACAGGCCCAGGCAGAGGGCGGCCGCGAGTGTGCCGATCAGGCGTCGATCCATGGCGCTTCCCCCATGCTTCGTTGTACGGAACCGCGCATGCTGGCCGGCCAGGATGACCGAGCGATGAAGAAGCGAAAGGAAGGGCCGCCGCTCAGCCGGCGCGAGCCTGCACGACGGAGACGCCCTGCATGCCCAGCGACAGCACGGTGGTGTCGCCGGGTCGCAGCGGCTGCAGTGCGTCATTCGAGACGACGAACAGTTCGCCGAGCTCGGTCTTGAAGCCGTAGTCATAGCCATGGCCCAGGTAGGCCGCCTTGGTGCAGGTGGCCGGCAGCCCGTCGGTCACGCCGATGCGCCAGGCCTCGGGCCGCACTGCGACCTTCACCGGACCCGGCGCCAGCGGGCGCGGCGGCACCAGGGCGAGCGGGCCCAGGCGCACCCGGCCATCGGCCTCGACCTGGGCGGCGAAGACCATCGCCTCGCCCATGAAGCCGGCCACGAACTCGCTCTCGGGCTGGTTGTAGAGCGCCTGCGGCGTGCCGCGCTGGGCGATCACGCCATGGTCCATCACGATGATCTGGTCGCTCACCGCCAGCGCCTCGCCCTGGTCGTGCGTGACGTAGGCCACCGTGAGCTGCAGGCGCTGCTGGATGGCGCGGATCTCCTCGCGCATCTCGCGGCGCAGGCGGGCGTCCAGGTTGGACAGCGGCTCGTCGAAGAGCAGCACGGCCGGCTCCAGCACCAGCGCGCGCGCCAGGGCCACGCGCTGCTGCTGGCCGCCGGACAGCTCGCTGGGCAGGCGTTCGTCGAAGCCCACCAGCCCGACGCCGCGCAGCGCCTCGCGGGCGCGCGCGGCCGCCTCGGCCTTGGCGACGCGGCTCATGCGCAGGCCATACGCCACGTTCTCGATGACGTTCATGTGCGGAAAGAGCGCGTAGCTCTGGAACATCATCGACACGTTGCGCTCGGCCGGGCCGAGCGTGGTGACGTCGCGCCCGCCCATGAGGATCTGGCCCGAGGTGGGCGACTCCAGCCCCGCGATCATGCGCAGCGTGGTGGTCTTGCCGCAGCCCGAGGGGCCGAGGATGGTGGTCAGCGTGCCCTTGGGCACCTCGAAGCTGATGCCCTTGACCGCCAGCGGCGCATTGGCGTCGCTGCCGTAGCGCTTGGTGACGTTGCGAAATTCGATGCCGTCGCTCATCTGTGCGTCTTCCGTGTTTCTCTTGTGCGCTTCATGCGGCGACAGGTTGGGCCACCTTGCGGCGCCCCAGGCGGCGCTCGCCGACCAGCAACTGGATCAGCGCGATGGCCAGCGACATCAGCACGATCAGCACCGTGCAGTACGCCAGCGCCACGCCATAGTCGCCATTGCCCACGCGGCCGATGATGTAGGTGGTGGCCAGTTCGTTCTCGGCCGTGACCAGGAAGATCACCGCGCTCACCGTGGTCATGGCCCGCACGAAGCTGTAGACCAGCGCCGCCACCAGCGCCGGCTTGAGCAGCGGCAGCACCACGCGCATGAGCGTCTGCGCGGTGGAGGCGCGCAGCATGAGCGAGGCCTCGTCCAGCGAACGGTCGAGCTGCTTGAAGGCCGCCGTACCCGCCCGCACGCCCACCGGCAGGTTGCGGAACATGAAGCACAGCACGATCACCAGGCCCGTGCCCGTCAGCTCCAGCGGCGGCACGTTGAAGGCCAGGATGTAGCTCACGCCCAGCACCGTGCCCGGAATCGCAAAGGCCAGCAGCGCCGCGAACTCGAAGGCGCCCTGCCCCTTGAATTCGTTGCGCGCCAGCAGCCAGGCGATCAGCAGGCCCAGCCCCGCCGTCAGGGGTGCCGACAGGCCCGCCAGCTTGAGCGTGGTCCACAGCGAGTTCCAGGCCGTGCCGGCCCACACCAGCCCGAACTGGCCCCACTCCAGCGAGAAGGCGGTGCGGAAGTGCTGCAGCGTGAGCGTGTAGTCACGCCCCCAGGTCTGCACGAAGCCGCCTGCGAAGGCGAACAGGTAGACCACCACGGTGAAGCCGATCCACGGCAGCGCCACGCACTGCACCGTGCGCAGCACGCCCGTGGGCAGCGGCATGGGCACGCCGGCATCGCCCTTGCCGCTGACGGTGGTGAAGTTCTGCCGACCCAGCAGCCCGCGCTGCACCGCGAACACCAGCAGCGCGAAAATCGTCAGCACCCAGGCCAGCGACGCGGCCCGACCCTGGTCGTATTGCGCGCCCACGATGGCGAAGAAGATGTCGGTGGACAGCACCGAATACTGGCCGCCCACCACCACCGGATTGCCGAAGTCCGCAATGCTCTCGATGAAGCCCACCAGGAAGGCATTGGCCAGCCCCGGCTTGAGCAACGGCAGCGTCACGGTGCGGAAGGTGTGCCAGCGGTCGGCCCGCAGCATCAGCGCCGCCTCCTCCAGGCTGGGCGCGATGCCCTGCACCACGCCGCGCATGATCATGAAGGCGATGGGCGTGAAGGCGAAGAGCTGCGCCGTCAGGATGCCCGGCAGGCCGTAGAACCAGCGCGTGGCCGGAATGCCGAACCACGCTTCGAGCGCCTGGTTGACCACGCCCGCGCGGCCGAAGAGCAGGATCAGCCCCAGCCCGACCACGAAGGGCGGCGTGATGATGGGCAACAGGGCCACCACCTTGAGCGGCCCCTGCCAGCGGCGCGCACCGCGCTCGGCCATCAGTGCGATCAGCGTGCCGAGGAAGGTGGTGCCGGCGGCCGTCAGCAGGGCCAGCAACAGCGTGTTCCAGGCCACGCCGCAGCTTGTGCCGCCGCCCACGCAGCCCAGGCCCCAGATGCGCTCGGTGAACACCCGCGCGCCGAAGGCCGCGAGCGAGGCATGCCCGTCCTCGTCGAAGAAGGCCGCCGACAGCGCCTTGCCCACCGGCCAGCCGATGAACATCAGCAGCACCAGCCCACAGCCGACCACGGCCGCGGAGACGAACAGGTCGCCGCGGAAGAAGCCCAGCCGCGCCAGGCCGAAGGCGGCCAGCACGACCAGCATGGCGAAGACGACGAAGCCGCCGATGCCGATGCCGAACTGGTTGACCTGCAGCTCGCCGAACAAGGTGTTGAGTGCGGCGAAGCTCCAGCCGCGCGCGCCGATGGCCAGGCCCGACACGGCCAGCGCCAGTGCGCCAAGGCCGCCGCCTGCCAGCCACCAGCGGCCCTGGGCCCGACCCGGTGGCAGGCCCGCGCCGACCATGCACAGCACCAGCCCAGCCAGTCCCGCGAAGAGCCACGGCCGGCCCTGCAGGGCGCCCTGGATCAGGCCGTTGGCTGCATCGCCTTCACGCCAGATGCCGGGCAGCGCCTGCCACCAGCTGGTGTCCTGGATCGCATACCAGGGCAGCAGCGCATAGGCGACGAGCCCGATCGCGATGCACGACCAGGCCGCCGCATTCGAACGGAGCGCGCGCACTCAGCGGGGCAGCGAGTTGACTTCTTTTTCCCAGCGGGCGATCAGGCGTCGCCGCTCGGCGCTGGCGCCGTAGGTCTTGTAGTCGTAGTTGATCAGCTTGATCTTCTTGAAGTCGGGCACGTTGGGGTCGACCACCGTGGCCTTGTTCGACGGCAGCTGGTACTGCTTGGCCGCCGCGCCGAAGGCCTGCGCCTGGGGCGTCAGCGCCCATTCGTAGAACTTCTTGGCCTGCTCCAGATTGCGGGCGCCCTTCACGATGCTCATGGAGCCGATCTCGGCGCCGGTGCCTTCGGCGGGCGTCACCGTCTCGACCGGGAAGCCCTGCATCTTCTCCTGCGGCGCGTCGTGCACGAAGCTGATCGACACTGCCGTCTCGCCGCGCGCCACCGCCTTGATCGGCGCGGTGCCGGAACGGGTGTAGGCCGAGATGTTCTTGTGCAGGCCCTTGAGGTATTCGAAAGCCTTGTCTTCGCCCATCAACTGCACCAGCGTAGCGATCATGGTGTAGGCCGTGCCGCTGGATGCGGGGTTGGCCACCTGGATGTCGCCCTTGTACTCGGGCTTGAGCAGGTCGGCCCAGCTGCGCGGCACCGGCAGCTTCTTCTTGGCCAGCAGCTCGGTGTTGTAGCCGAAGCCCAGCGGTCCCGAATAGATGCCCACCGTGCGAAAGCCCGACTGCTGCGCCTGCTGCTGCGCCCACGGGTACAGCTGCGTGAGCGTGGGCGACTTGTATTCCAGGGTGAGGTTCTGCTCGGCCGCCTGCAGGTGCGGGTCACCGGTGCCGCCGAACCAGACGTCGGTCTTGGGGTTGTCGCGCTCGGCGATCAGCTGGGCCAGCGCCTCGCCCGAACCCTTGAGCGCCAGGTTGATCTTGACGCCAGTGGTGCGCGCATAGACGGTGGCGATCATGTTGCACCAGTCGGCCTGCACGGAGCAGATGACGTTGACCTGCTGGGCACTGGCGGCCGATGCGGCGGTGGCGAGGGCCGCCGCCATGAAGGCGCGGCGGAAGGTCTGTTGTTGTCGGGGCATCTTGATTCCGGAAAGAGAAGGGCCCGGCGTCGCCGGACCGGGCTGCCGACCTTACGCCCCCACCCCGCGGCGGGCATCGGTGGAACTACCGCTGGCGCGGCGCCCCCGCTCTCAACGGATCAGATGCGCCCCTCTTCCACCGCGTGACAGGCCACGCGCACGCCGCCGATGGACAGCAGCGCCGGCCGCTCGGACGAGCAGCGCGCGTTGGCATGCGGGCAGCGCGGATGGAAGGCGCAGCCCGTGGGCGGATTGAGCGGATTGGGCACCTCGCCCTGCACGGGCGTGCGCGAGCGGCCGGTCGCATGCATCTGCGGGATCGCATCCAGCAGCATGCGCGTGTACGGATGGCGCGGCTGCGCGAAGAGCTCGGCCTTGTCCGCCAGCTCCACCAGCCGGCCCAGGTACATCACGCCCACCTGATCGCTCACATGGCGCACCACGGCGAGGTTGTGCGAGATGAACAGGTAGGTCAGGCCCCGCTCGCGCTGCAGGTCCTTCATGATGTTGAGCACCTGGGCCTGCACGCTCACGTCCAGGGCCGAGGTGGGCTCGTCGCAGACCAGGAACTCGGGCGCCGTGGCCAGAGCCCGCGCGATGGAGATGCGCTGGCGCTGCCCGCCCGAGAACTGGTGCGGGTACTTGGTCATGTCCAGCGGCGACAGGCCCACCGAGCGCAGCAGCTCGCCCACGCGCTCGCGCACCGCCGCCTTCTCGCGCAGGATGCCGTGCTCGCGCAGCGGCTCGGCAATGATGTCTTCCACTACCCAGCGCGGATTGAGGCTGGCGTACGGGTCCTGGAAGATCATCTGGATACGCCGGCGCAGTTGCCGGCCCGCGGCCGTGCGGTAGGCCGCATGCGCATCCTGGCCGTCGAAGCGCATGCCGCCGCGCGTGGGCTCGTACAGGCCCACCAGCAGGCGGGCGACGGTGCTCTTGCCGCAGCCCGATTCACCCACCAGCGCCAGCGTCTTGCCGCGCTCGATCTCGAAGCTCACGCCGTCGACGGCATGCAGCAGCGTGCGGGGCTTGCGCTCCAGCACGCGATTGAGCCAGGGCGCCGACACGTCGAAGGTGCGGGCCAGGTCATGGGCGACGACCAGGGGCGGAGTTGCCGCTGCCGCTCCATGGGGGTCAGAAGAAGCCAGCACGGCACTCATTCGTCGATCTCCGGGACAGGCGTGGCGGCGTCGGGCATCGCACGTTCGCCTTGCGCCATCGCGGCCGCATGCTCGGCGGCCAGGCGGTCGTGGCCGCGGTGCGGATCGGCCCCGTCGTGCAGCCAGCAGGCGGCACGCGTGGCGCCAGCGGGCATCAGCTCGGGCCGCTCCTGCAGGCAGCGGTCGAACACGCGCGGGCAGCGCGGGTTGTAGGCACAGCCCTTGGGAATGGCATTGAGGCGCGGCATGGCGCCGTCGATCTGGTTCAGGCGCTCGCGGTCGCTGTCCATCTCGGGGATCGACGCCATCAGGCCACCCGTGTAGGGGTGGGCCGGCTGGTGGATCACCTCGTGCACCGGCCCGATCTCGGCGATGCGGCCCGCGTACATCACGGCCACGCGGTCGCAGGTCTCGGCGATCACGCCCATGTCGTGGGTGATCAGCATGACGGCCGCGCCGCGCTCGCGGCACAGGCGCTTGAGCAACTGGATGATCTGCGCCTGGATCGACACGTCGAGCGCGGTGGTGGGCTCGTCGGCCACGATCAGCTGCGGCTCGGCCGCCAGCGCCAGAGCGATCACCACGCGCTGGCGCATGCCGCCGGAGAACTGGTGCGGATAGTGGTCGATGCGCTGCTCGGCGGCCGGGATGCCCGTGTCCTGCAGCAGCGCGATGGCGCGGCGCTTGGCCTCGGACTCGGTCACGGGCAGGTGCGCGCGGATGGTTTCCACCAACTGCCGGCCCACGGTGTAGAGCGGGTTCAGCGAGGTGAGCGGATCCTGGAAGATCGCGCCGATCTTGCGGCCGCGGATGTGGCGCATCGGCTCGTAGCCGAGGTTGTCGATGCGCTGGCCCTGCAGCAGGATCTGTCCGCTGGCCACCCGGCCCGGCGGCTCCAGCAGCCCGATGATGGCCGCGCCCGTGAGCGACTTGCCGGCGCCCGACTCGCCCACCACGCCCAGGATCTCGCCCGGCGCGATGTCGAAGGAGATGTCGTCCAGCGCCCGCAGCGTGCCGCGGCGGCCGGGAAATTCGACGACGAGGTTCTTGACCTGGAGCAGGCTCATGCGTATCCCCTGAACAAAAGGCCGCGGAGCAGGCCATGCGCGGACATCCGCGGAACCGGCTCGGCCGGGCCGCTGGATGTGCCCCCTTGAGGGGGTTGGCGGAGCGGAACGAAGTCCGCGAAGACTGGGGGAGTCATCTCAGCCGGGGGTTCAAGGCATCGCGCAGCCAGTCGCCCAGCAAGTTCACCGACAGCGCGATCAGCACCAGCATGGCGCCGGGAAAGACGGTGATCCACCACTCGCCCGAGAACAGGTAGTCGTTGCCCACCCGGATCAGCGTGCCCAGCGAGGGCGAGGTGGGCGGCACGCCCACGCCCAGAAAGCTGAGCGTGGCCTCGGTGATGATGGCCGTGGCCACCTGGATGGTGGCCAGCACCAGCACCGGCCCCGTCACGTTGGGCAGCACGTGGCGCAGCATGATGCGCAGCGGCGCCACGCCGGTGACGCGTGCGGCCTGCACGTACTCCTTGCTGCGCTCCACCAGCGTGGAACCGCGTACCGTGCGCGCGTACTGCACCCAGCCGGTGAGCGAGATCGAGATGATGAGCACGCCGAAGGCCAGCGACTCGTGCGCATTGGGAAAGAGCGCCCGGCCCACCCCTGCGATCAGCAGCGCCACCAGGATGGGCGGAAAGGACAGCATCACGTCGCACAGCCGCATCAGGAAGGCATCGAGCCAGCCGCCCAGGAAGCCCGCGAGCAGGCCCAGCAGCACGCCCACCACCACCGAGAGGATGACGGAGACGACGCCCACCACCAGGGAGATGCGGGCGCCGTAGATCAGCGCCGAGAGGATGTCGCGCCCCTGGTCGTCGGTGCCCAGCAGGTACTTGCTGCTGCCGCCCTCGCTCCAGGCCGGCGGCAGCCGCGCGTCGCCCAGCTCCAGCGAAGCAAGGTCGAAGGGGTTGTGCGGCGCCACCCAGCCGGCGAACACCGAGCAGAAGATGCAGACGAAGGCGATGACCGCCGCCGCCACCGCCACGGGCGAGGTCCTGAAGCTGTGGCCGACATCGCTGTCGAACCAACGGAGGAGCGTGTTCTTCATCGGGGGAAAGTTTCTGGGCGCCGTGCGACGAGGCGCCCGGGGCCATGCAAAGCGAAGGGCATGCCGCCCGGCCGCCGTCTTGCACGGCCGGGGCGGTGCCGGCGTGGGACTCAGCCGATGGCGGCCCTCACGCCCGGACGATCACTTGATGCTGATCCACTTGAAGGGCATGAAGTTGTCGGCGCGCTGGGTCAGCGACACCTTCTTGCTCACGCCCCAGGCCAGCGACTGCTGGTGCAGCGGCAGGTGGCCGATGTCGTCGGTGTGGATCTTGAAGGCCGCTTCGATCAGGCCCTGCCGCTTGGCCTTGTCGGTCTCGGACTTGATCTGGCCGATCAGTTCGTCGAGCTTGGGATTGCAGTAGGCGCCCAGGTTGAACTGGCCGCTGCCGTCCTTGTCGTTGGGGCAGCGCATCAGCGCGTCCAGCGCGTTGTGCGAGTCGTAGGTGGTGGGCGTCCAGCCCAGCAGGTAGAAGCTGGTGTCGCGGCGCAGGATCTTGGGGAAGTAGGTGCCCTTGGTCTCGGCCGCCAGGTTGATCTTGACGCCGATGCGCGCCAGGTTGGCCGCCACGGCCTGGCAGACCTGCGCGTCGTTGACGTAGCGGTCGTTCGGGCAGTTCATGGTGACCTCGAAGCCACCGGGGTAGCCGGCGTCGGCCAGCAGCTTCTTGGCCGCCTCGGGGTCGTAGGGCAGGCGCTTGTCCTGGGCCTCGGTCCAGCCGTTGATGCCGGGGCCGACCATCAGCGCCGTGGGCCGCGAGGCGCCACGCATCACCGTCTTCTGGATGCCGTTGATGTCGATGGCCTGGTAGAAGGCCTGGCGCACGCGCTTGTCCTTGAAGGGGTTCTTGCCCTTCACATTGGAGTACAGCAACTCGTCGCGCTTCTGGTCCATGCCCAGGAAGATGGTGCGCAGCTCGGGGCCGACCACCACGCGCGCACTGGGGCTCGCATTAATGCGGGCGATGTCCTGCACGGGCACCGGCTCCATCACGTCCACCTCGCCCGAGACCAGCGCCGCGACGCGCGTGGCGGGGTTGGCGATGGGCGTGAAGATCACCTCCTGCGCATTGCCTTCGATCTTGCCCCAGTAGTTCATGTTGCGCACGAACACCGTGCGGACGTTGGGCTGGCGCTCGCGCACGCGGAAGGGACCGGTGCCGTTGGCCTTGAAGGAGGCCGTGTTCTCGATGCCCTTTCGTCGGTCGACGGGCTTCTCGGCCTTGTTCTCCTCGCACCACTTCTTGCTCATGATGGCGAGGTCGGACAGCACGTCCGGCAGGATCGGGAAGGGGCCCTTGGTGACGATGTCCACGGCATGGTCGTTGACCTTGCGCACTTCCTGGATGTCGTTGACCTTGGCCTTCACGTCGGAGCCGTCGCCGCCCGCACGGGCGATGCTGAAGATCACATCGTCGGCCGTGAAAGGCGTGCCGTCGTGGAAGGTCACGCCCTTGCGCAGCTCGAAGCGCCAGGTGTCGGGCGCCGTCTGCTTCCACGAGGTGGCCAGGCCCGGCGCCAGGCTCAGGTCCTTGTTGCGGTCGGTCAGGCCTTCGTAGACGTTCAGGTCCACGGACAGCTGGAGCGATTCATTGAGCGAATGCGGATCGAGCGACAGCGCGTCGCCCTGGTTGGCGATGCGCACCGTCTGGGCGCCGGCGATCAGGCTGGCTGCCGCCAGCACGGCCGCGATGGCGGCTTTTTTCTTGAAGCTCATGGAATCACTCCTCGGGTTGGTCAAGGCTCGGGACGATCGGTCATGGGGCCGCGGTGGCGGCCCTGTCGGGTGAGGCCGCACGGGTGGCGGCGGCCTCGGCGCCCCGGACGGTTTCACCGGCCAGGGGCATGCCCTGCTCCACCAGGCCCGCATGCAGCGCGGCGCCCAGGGGCAGGATGTCATCGTTGAAGTCGTAGCGGCTGTTGTGCAGGAAGGCGCCACCGCGGGCGTCCTGGCCGAGGCGCAGGTAGGCGCCGGCCTTCTTCTGCAGCATGAAGGAGAAGTCCTCGGCGCCCATGCTGGGCTCCAGGTGGCGGTCCACGTTGCCCTCGCCCACGATGGCGGCGGCGACGTCGGCGGCAAACTGGGCTTCGGGCGCGGTGTTGATGGTGGCCGGATAGATGCGCTCGTAGCTCACCTCGGCCGTGGCGCCGAAAGCGGCGGCCACCTGCGTGCACAGCTCGCGCAGGCGTTGCTCGACCTGCACCTGCACGCGCGAGTTGAAGGTGCGCACCGTGCCCACCAGCGTGGCGGTGCCGGGGATGACGCTGAAGGCATCGAGGTCGCCCGCCTGCACGGCGCACAGGCTGACCACGGCCGCGTCGATGGGCCGAACGTTGCGCGAGGCGATGGTCTGCGCCGCCGTGATGATGTGCGCGGCCACCACCACCGGATCGACCGTCAGGTAGGCATGCGCGCCATGGCCGCCCTTGCCCGTGATGCGGATGCTGATGCGGTCGGCCGCCGCCATCATGGCGCCGCGGTTGATGCCGATGGTGCCGGCGGGCAGCGCCGGCCAGTTGTGCATGGCGTAGACGGCATCGACGGGGAAGCGCTCGAACAGGCCGTCCTCGATCATCACGCGGGCGCCGGCGAAGCCCTCTTCGCCGGGCTGGAAGATCAGCACGGCGGTGCCGTCGAAGTTGCGTGTCTCGGCCAGGTAGCGGGCCGCGCCCACCAGCATGGCCGTGTGGCCGTCATGGCCGCAACCGTGCATCAGGCCCGACTTGGCCGAGCACCAGGGCAGGTCGTTGTCTTCCTTGATCGGCAGCGCGTCCATGTCGGCGCGCAGGCCGATCATGCGGCCGCTGGCGGTGGAGCGGCCACGGATGATGCCGACCACGCCGGTCTTGCCGATGCCGGTGTGGATCTCGTCCACGCCGCAGGCCTGCAGTGCAGCCTTGACCCGCCCCGAGGTGTAGACCTCCTCGAAGCCCAGTTCAGGGTTCGCATGCAGGTCGCGCCGGAAGGCGGTGAGTTCGGGATGGAAGCGGGCGATGTGCTCGAAGGCCCGGCCGTTCGCGTACAGGCGTTGTGTGTTCATGGCTGAAGGATCGCGGCGCGGCAAAAGGGTTCGCGCGGGCCCATCAGTGGCCGCCCGCCTTGCCCACGCGCAGCCGCGGATCGACGGCGAAGTACAGCAGGTCCACGACCAGGTTGATCACGACGAAGATCAACGCGATGAGGCACAGGTACGCCGCCATCACCGGGATGTCGGCGAAGGTCACGGCCTGGATGAAGAGCAGGCCCATGCCGGGCCACTGGAACACGGTCTCGGTGATGATGGCAAAGGCGATCAGGCCGCCCAGTTGCAGCCCGGTGATGGTCATCACCGGCACCAGCGTGTTCTTGAGCGCGTGGCCGAAATGGATGGCGCGATTCGAAAGGCCCCGCGCCCGCGCGAACTTGATGTAGTCGGTGCGCAGCACCTCGAGCATCTCGGCGCGCACCAGCCGCATGATCAGCGTCAGTTGGAAGATCGCCAGCGTCACCGCCGGCAGCACCAGGTGGTGCCAGCCGTCGAGCGTGAGCAGGCCCGTCCGCCACCAGCCGATCTGCACCACGTCGCCACGCCCGAAGCTGGGGAACCAGCCCAGATGCACCGCGAACACCAGGATGAGCAGGATGCCGATCAGGAAGGTGGGCAGCGAGACGCCCAGCAGGGACAGCGTCATGAACATCTGGCTCATGAAGCTGCCGCGGCGCAGTGCCGCATACACGCCCATCGGAATGCCCAGCAGCAACGCGAGTCCTGCTGCGACCAGCGCCAGTTCCAATGTGGCAGGAAAGCGCTCGGCGATGAGGCTGGACACCTTGGCACCCTGGCGCAGGCTCAGGCCGAACTCGCCCTGGGCCGCGTTGATCAGGAAGTGCCAGTACTGCACGAAGAAGGGCTGGTCGAGGCCGAGTGCCGATCGCAACTCGCGGATCTGATCGGGCGTCGCATCCTGCCCCAGGAGGAAGACCACCGGATCGCCCACATACTGGAAAAGCAGGAAGGCGATGAAGGCCACCGCCACCATGACGATGACGGCCTGGATGAGGCGGCGCAGGACGAAGGCGAGCATGCGTGGGCAAATTCCTCGAAGCAGGATGCAGAGCAAAGGACATGCCCAGACCGCATCCCGGCCGCAGGGAGCATAAGACCAAACACCGCGCCCAGCGCCCTGTTTTGGTTCATGGAAAGCACTAGGGCGCGCAGCGCCGACAGAGGCGGCCAGCGCGTCGGCAGTGCGCCGCAACACCCCTTGAGGTCGGCACTCCAGTCAAAACAGTGAAGGCCCGCGGCCATGAAAAAAGCCACCCGGCTTGCACCGGGTGGCTTTGTCGAACTTGATCGTCAGCTGGCTTTCGCCAGCATCGGATTAGAACGAATGGCGGATACCGAAGTCGTAGCCCACCGAGTTCTTCGGCAGGTACGTGCCCGTGCCGAAGGCGTTGGTGAAGGTGGCAACGTACGGAGCCGTGATGTTGCCCGAACCAGCGCTGTAGTCGGCGCCGTTCTTGTTCTTGATGTAGGCCACGGTGGCGTACAGGGCGGTGCGCTTGCTCAGGTTGTGAACATAGCCCAGAGCCAGCTGGTCAGCCTTCGGAGCGTTGTACGTGAAGAAGGGGTTCGTCAGGTACACCAGGGGGCTCTGGTCGACCTTGGTCTTCACGTGGCCGTAGGAAGCCTTGATCTGGCCAGCGCCGACCGGCACGGTCACGCCCAGCAGGTAGCCGTCGAGCTTCGTGTCGGGGTTGAACAGGGGCTGGTTGCCGCCCGAGTAGTCAACGGTGCCCTTGACGTTCACGTACTGAGCGAACAGCTTGGCGACGCCGAAGTCGTAGCTGCCGCCGACGTTGAAGTTCTTCGACAGGTTGTTGGTGCCAACTGCGAAGTTCGACGTGTTGATCTGCTCGCCGTAGGCCACAGCGACGTCCAGGGGACCGTTGGCGTAGCCGAAGCGGCCACCCCAGTAACGGCCACCGCGGCTGTTGTTGTTGGCGCTGGCTTGCAGGAAGTTGTCGTACTTCGTCTGCTCGCTGAAGCTGTACATGGCCTGGCCGTAGAAACCACCCAGGTTCGGGGGCAGGAAGTAGCCGACGCTGTTGTTGGCGCGGACGTTCGAGCCTTCGATGCCGGGCAGGGCGGTGCTGCCGCTGATGGCGCGTTGCACCAGAGCGGTGCCGGCGCCGTTCGTGCCGAACGGATCGAACACGGTCAGGTTCCAGAACGTCGGCTTGTAGTCACGACCCAGACGCACTTCACCGAAGGGGCCCGACAGGCTCACGGTGGAACGACGCTGGAAGTTGAAGCCGCTGGCGGTGCCGTCGTCGTTCGACAGCGCGCCTTCCAGCCAGAAGCTGGCAGCCAGACCGCCACCCAGGTCTTCCACGCCGCGGAAGCCCAGACGGCTGGAGCTGTTGGCCGAGTTGTTCAGGCCGGTCTTGCTCACCGAGGTCGACTGGGGCAGGAACGCGTAGGCGAACGGGTTGGCCAGCAGAACCGCGGGGTTGGTCACCAGTTCGCTCTTGTTCGACACGCCGCTCACGGAAGCGTCAACGATACCGAACAGGGTCACCGACGATTGGGCCGAGGCCACACCGGCGACAGCCAGGGCAGCCAGAGCAACTAGAGATTTTTTCATTGCAAGTTTCTCCAAGGTTAAACATAGGGCGCCGGTGCGAAGGGTTCACCGCGCTGGCACATGCTGTGCTCCCGCCGGGCCCCGGGCCAACCTCCTTTTGGGAAGTTGTCGCTATTGCACCAGACGCTCGGCGCCACGGCAAAGCAAATTGGGCCAAATCTGGAGAGGGCTCCGCGTTTCGTTGCAGCAGTACAACAAGGTCAGGGTGCACTCCCCGCTCACGCCTAGACCATGGAAGTTTCATATAGCGAAAAACATCGAAACCTTGCTGCAAGCAAGGCGCCCGCGGGATGCGTTCCAATGGCGACATGAGTTCATCTGTCGATGCTTGTATCAACGCTGTGGATAGCGCGCTGCGCACGATCTGGGGCAGCCCACGCGCCAGCACGCCATCTCCCGCGCAAGCCGTGGTGGATTCCGAAGCACCGTTGTCTGCCGCCGAACGCAAGGAGGCCGGCGCGCTGATGCGCGTCAATCATGTGGGCGAGGTATGCGCGCAGGCGCTCTACAGTGCGCAGGCGGTGACTACCGCCGACCTGTTACTGAAACAGGAGTTGCTGCGCGCGGCACAGGAGGAAACGGATCACCTCAGCTGGACGCGCGAGCGCCTAGACAAGCTCGGTGCTCGACCTTCACTGCTGAATCCACTTTGGTACAGCGGCGCATTCGTACTGGGGCTGATCGCTGGTCGTTTGGGTGACCGATGGAGTCTGGGCTTCGTCCAGGAGACGGAAAGGCAGGTCGAGGCGCATCTGGAAGGCCATCTGAGTCGTCTGCCTGCCGGTGATGTCGCCTCCCGCGCGGTAGTCGCCCGCATGAAGGCGGATGAAGCAGCTCACGCCGCCTGGGCAGAAGAGGCGGGCGGGCTACCGTTGCCGGCCCCGGCAAAGGCGCTCATGCGCGCGGCCGCGCGTGTCATGACCACCGTCGCCCATCGAATTTGACCACGCCCTGCGCCTCACCGACCGGTAGCGCGGCAGGCACCCAGTGAACACGATATCTCAGGCCGAGGCGGCTCCAGAGCTGTCCACGAGTTCATAGCTCGTGGTGATCTCAGCTGTCTTGGCCAGCATGATGCTGGCTGAACAGTAGGTTTCGTGACTCAGCGAGATCGCCCGCTCGACGGCCGCCTCCGGAATCGCACGGCCGGTCACCGTGAAGTGCATATGGATCTTGGTGAAGACCTTGGGATCCCTTTCCGCACGTTCGCTGGTAAGACGTACGCTGCAGCCTTCCACTTGATGACGTCCACGGCGAAGGATCATGACCACGTCGTAGGCGGTGCATCCCCCAGTGCCCGCCAGCACGGTTTCCATCGGCCGCGGGGCGAGGTTCAGGCCCCCGTTCTCAGGCCGTGCGGCGTCCGGCGCGCCGTCCATGGTCAAGATGTGACCGCTGCCCGTCTCGGCAACAAAGCCCATGGATGAGCGCGTTCCGGCGTGGCCGGTCCAACTGACTGTGCATTCCATCTGCAAGAGTTCCTGGCCCGCGTCCGTGAACTGCTTCACGGCATGACAGGCATCTGTAGAAATGTTGCGCTTCCGCATCACCAACTTGTTGCGATGCAGCATTGCTTTGCTATACTTTAGCCCAACGCATACCTCAGGGTATGCCCCAGTTGTCTCCTCCACCCTCCCAATTGGTGGATTTGGCCCCGAGTCGCAAGACTCGGGGCTTTTTTCTTTGGCCTGTGGGTTCGTGCGAGCAGCGGCCACTCTAGAAGATCGTGGGCAACCCTAGCTGCTCTGGCTGCCCTGGCTGTCGCCGGTGTGGCCTCGGCCCAATCGTCGGTCGAGCTGTTCGGCATCGTGGACGCCTCGATCAGCAGTGTTTCTAACAAAAGTGAGCTGGTTCAGGACCCGCTGACGTTGCGGGCCAACCCTCTGGCTTACGCTTTGCTGCCAAGCACAGCAAAGGCCAGCAAGACCGGCCTGAACAACTCCGCCAACAGTTCCAGCCGTCTGGGCTTCCGCGGCAAGGAAGATCTGGGGGGCGGACTTGCAGCCAGCTTCTGGCTGGAAGGCGCTCTGAGCAATGACGAAGGCACCGGCGCGGCCACAGGCGGTGGTTTCAACTTCCAACGACGCTCCACAGTGAGCCTGTCGGGCCCGTTCGGCGAAGTGCGCTTGGGCCGTGACTACAAGCCCACGTTCTGGAATCTGACCGTGTTCGATCCGTTCGGCACAAACGGCGCGGGTTCTGCATTGGTTCAGCGCGCCGCGACCGCATTCGAAGCCAACAACGTGCGCAGCAACAACTCGGTCGGCTACTTCCTGCCCGGCAATCTGGGAGGCTTCTACGGTCAACTGCAGTACGCATTCCATGAGCAAGGCAAGTACGACAGTGCCATCCAAAGCAGCCTGAACGACAACAGCCGGGGCGGCCGGTACTGGGGCGGCCGCTTCGGCTATGCCAACGGCCCCGTGGATGTCGCCCTTTCCTACGGTGAACAGAACGCCAAGTCGTCATACGCGCTCGGCGCCGACGCATTGGTCAAGAACTTCAGCCTGGCTGGCAGCTACGACTTCGGCGCCGCCAAGCTGTTTGCCCAGTACCAGAACACCAAGAGCGTGATCGACTACTCCGAGAACGCACCCGTGTTCAATCCTGCGACCAAGTTGGATGGCTATCTGCTGGGCGTGACCGTTCCGGTCGGCGCAGGCGTGATCAAAGCCTCCTATGGCAACGTGAAAATCAAGACGGACCAAAACCCGCTCTCCACCTTCAGCTACAGCCCACCCAAGGCTGATCAACTGGCTGTCGGTTACGTTCACAACCTGAGCAAGCGCACCGCCCTGTACGCCACCGTGGCCTACATCAAGAACAAGAACGGCGCCAACTTCAGTGCAGGCTCAAACAGCATCACGGCTCCGACCGTGGTGTCGATCACGAACGGCACCGCCGTCGGAGGCTATGCGCCGAAGACCTCGGTCGGCTACGACCTGGGTATTCGTCACTCCTTCTGATGCAAGCTGGCGTGAGCCAGTTGTCGAAGACTCTTGAAAGCCACCCAGCCAGAGCCGGGTGGCTTTTCGCGCTAGTTGCGCTGCTGCGCGCCCTAATCCCCGCGGCCGCGCCGGCTCTGCAGCAGCCCCACATTCATTTCCCCACTCAGGATCGACGCATAGAAGCGCTCGATCATGTTGACGCTGGTCCGCGCGTTGCGGGCCAACGTGAGCATGTCAATCCCCTGACCGTAGAGCAGACGCAGGGTGATCGCCGTGTGGCGAAGGCAATACAGCGTTCGCTTCTGCCCAAGCGGGCCGGTCTCGAGGCCGGCTTCCTGAAGCACCCATTTGAAGAAGAAGTTGAGCACCGCGAGCGCGTGCTCCCGATTCTTCAATTCAGGGAAGAAGAGGTAGTCGTCGGGCGCCACCTCGCCTCTCGAGCGACGATCGCTGCGGAGCACCTCATAGACCTGGACGGCAGGCCGAAGACTCACCATCGGCTGGCTGTGCCGCTTGGTCTCGGGCAACCGCATGCGCAGGTACACATGCTTGCCACGCACGACGTCGATGTGCCGATGCCTCACGCTCTTGATGTCACTGGGGCGCACGAAGGTGTTCACCATCCACCGGATCAGCCACGGCAACTCCCGGGGCATGTAGAGCAACTCGCGCGCAATCCAGAAGCGCTCGCCGGGCTGCAGCGTCTCGAGGACGGGATGGGGTTGACCTACCAACCGCCTCGCAGTGGCAACCAGGCGCCGGTACTCCGCCACGCTGAAGCTGCCACGCGGCTGGCTGCGGATCTTGACCTTGGGCAGCCGCGGCATCTCATCGAGCACGCCAGTCAGCACGCCATGCATCAAGGTCTTGCGCAGCAGGACCATGTACTGCGCGATCGTCGTGCTGGTGAAGTCCTGCTCCCCCAGGCGATCGATCAACTCCTGCGCGGCCACCCCATCCACGTCGCGCGCCAGCCGGTCACCCAGCAAGGGCAGCAGATGGGCATCCATGCGGTTGCTCATGATCTGCCAGCTCCCCCACGCAATCTCCTTGCGCTGCACGCGAGCACGCTCCGCCTGCAGCAAGCCCATCGCGAGGTCTCTGACAAAAACGTCTGACGACTCTTTCTTAATTGTTAAGAGCTTGGGGGGCACGGGGTCCCCGGGATGTACTCGCCCCGAAAAAGCGGAATCGTTGGCCGCTTGCACTGCTGTTAAGCGGAAGATGACATTCGTGTCCATACCGCTTCCTGGGTGCAAAACGAGTGCCGCGTATCATCAAACGCTGTTCTCATTGGTCCTCCCCTTCGCCATGCCAACCAGCCAGGGACCGGCGCTGACGCCCGCCGACTATCTCAAAAAAATTCTGACCGCCCGCGTGTATGACGTGGCCATCGAATCGGCGCTGGAACCTGCGCGCGCATTGAGTGAAAGAGTTGGCAATACGGTGTTGCTCAAGCGTGAAGACCAGCAGCCTGTCTTCAGCTTCAAGCTGCGTGGCGCCTACAACAAGATGGCCCATCTGTCGGCGGAGCAACTGGCACGCGGCGTCATCTGCGCATCCGCAGGCAACCATGCGCAAGGGGTCGCCCTGGGTGCGCGCAAGCTGGACACCCGGGCGGTCATCGTCATGCCGGTCACGACGCCCCAGCTCAAGATCGACGCGGTACGGGGGCTGGGCGGCGAGGTCCACCTGCACGGCGACAGCTATTCCGATGCCTATCAATACGCGTTGACGCTGCAGGAACGAGAAGGCCTGACCTTCGTGCATCCTTTCGACGACCCGGAGGTCATTGCCGGGCAGGGCACGATCGCGATGGAGATCCTCCGCCAGCACCAGGGCAGGCTGGACGCTGTCTTCGTCGCCATCGGCGGCGGCGGGTTGATTTCAGGCGTCGCCAATTACATCAAGGCAGTCAGGCCGGACATCCGCGTGATTGGCGTCCAGATGAACGACTCGGACGCCATGATGCAATCCGTGGCCGCCAAGCATCGCGTCACGCTGCCAGATGTCGGCCTGTTCTCCGACGGCACGGCCGTCAAGCTGGTGGGCGAAGAAACCTTCCGTATCGCCAGTGACCTCGTCGACGAGTTCATCACGGTGGACACCGACGCCGTCTGCGCCGGCATCAAGGACGTCTTCATCGACACGCGCAGCATCGTCGAGCCCGCGGGCGCACTGGCCGTCGCCGCCATCAAGCAGTACGTGCAAACGCACGGAAAGCGGGGCGAGACCTATGCCGCCATTTTGTGTGGCGCCAACATGAACTTCGATCGGCTGCGCTTCGTGGCCGAACGCGCCGAGGTGGGCGAGGAGCGCGAAGCGCTATTCGCCATCACCATCCCCGAGGAGCGCGGCAGCTTCCGGCGCTTTTGCGAACTGGTGGGCCAGTTGCCAGGCGGCCCGCGCAACGTGACGGAGTTCAACTACCGCATCAGCGACGCGCAGCAGGCCCATGTGTTCGTGGGCCTGACGACCCAGCAGCGCGGCGAATCCGCCAGCATTGCCCATCTGTTCCAAAGCCACGGGTTCGGCGCACTCGACCTCACCCACGACGAGTTGGCCAAGGAGCACGTGCGCTACATGGTGGGAGGGCGCAGCGGTCTGGCGAGCGACGAGCGGCTGCTGCGCTTCATCTTTCCGGAGCGGCCCGGGGCCTTGCTGAAGTTCCTGAGCCTGATGAAGCCGAACTGGAACATCAGCCTGTTCCACTACCGCAACCAGGGCGCGGACTATGGGCGCATCCTCGTCGGCCTGCAGGTGCCGGCGGCGGAAGACGGTGTGTTCCAGGCCTTCCTGGACGAACTGGGCTATCCCTTCATCGAAGAGACCGCCAACCCCGCCTACCGCCTCTTCCTCCAGGCCTGAACAACCGCAGGTTCAGATCAAGGCTCGGCCGCCCGCGGCGGTCCGTTCACGGCCAGGGGACGCGACGGCACCATCAAACGAAAGCCGGTGCCACCGGTCGCCGGTCCGATGTGCACCCCCGCGGTATCGATGGACTGCAGCACCAGCTGACCGTCGAAGGCCGCACCGGTGCGATAGGAACGCGGCGGCTTGCCATCGACCGCGATGAGCGCGGCGCCACCGCCTTCGCGGTCGGCCGCCACGCCCAGCAGCCTGAATCGGCTGGCCACGTCCGGCGCGACCGGCGCGCTGGCCGCCACCTTCAATGCACCGAAGGCGCGAGCCACCTCCGCGGTCTGCACGCTCAACACCGGCGCAGCCACCGGCGGCGGCAGCATGGACCCGGCGGGCGAGGCGAGCCGCAGCCCCCAATAGACCGCGCTCGCAGCGGCGGCCGCCCAGAGCGCGGCAGTGATCAAGGCCACGGGCCATCGGGAAGGTACGGGCAACGCACTCGTCATATGCGGGCATTATCATGCGCCGCCCATGACAGCTTCCTACAAACGCAACCGGCAGAGCCATCTCCAGCGCGGCTTCACGCTCATCGAACTGATGGTCGTGCTGGTGATCATCGGCGTGCTCGCCGCCCTGATCGTGCCCAATGTGATCGGCCGCGCGGACGACGCGCGGGTGACCGCCGCCCGCACGGACGTCAACAACCTGATGAACGCGCTCAAGATGTACCGCCTGGACAACCAGCGCTACCCGACGAGCGAACAAGGCCTGCAGGCCCTGGTCACGCGGCCGACCACCGGCCCCGCCGCGCCCAACTGGAAGCCCTACGTCGACAAGCTGCCCAACGATCCCTGGGGCCGGCCCTACCAGTACGTGAATCCGGGCATCAAAGGCGAGGTGGATGTGCTTTCGCTCGGCGCCGACGGCCAGCCCGGGGGCGAAGGCAACGATGCCGACATCGGCAGCTGGCAGTAGCCACCTGCGCCGCCCCGCCGCCGGCTTCACGCTGATCGAGCTGCTGGTGGTGGTCGCGATCATCGCCTTCGCGACCGCGGGCGTCGGCTTCGCATTGCGCGACACGGCGCGCGCCAGCCTGGACCGCGAGGCCGAGCGGCTCGTCGCCCTGCTCGAAGCCGGCCGCGCCCAGGCCCGCGCCAGCGGGGCATCGGTGCGCTGGCGTGTCACGCAGCAAGGCTTCGTTTTCGACGGTGTGCCGCCCGGCGCCCTTCCCCAGGATTGGCAGATGGCGGGCGTGAGCGCCCAGCCCCTCGATGCGGCCGGCCGCCCCGTGGCGTCGCTGCTGCTGGGACCGGAGCCCATCATCGGCGCGCAGCAGGTGCTGATCCGCGGCGAAGGCCCGCCTGTGCAGGTGCTGCGATTGGCCACCGACGGACTTCGTCCCTTCTCCGTGGTCGATCCGGGGTCGCCATGAAGGCAGGCAGGACCGCTCCGATGCGCTCTTGCCGCTCCGGTGGCGCGGACGCTGCGGCCAGGAGGCCGGCCCTGCCTCGTCACCACGGCTTCACGCTGGTCGAGGTGCTGGTCGCCCTGGCGATCGTCGCCATCGCCCTGGCGGCCGGGGCGCAGGCCACCAACGCGCTCACCCGCAATGCGCAGCGCCAGTCCGACATGGTGCTGGCCCAGCTGTGTGCCGAGAACCAGCTGATCCAGCTGCGCCTGTCGCCGCAGATGCCGCCGGTGGGCGAGAGCAGCCAGGGCTGCGAGCAGGCCGGCCTGCAGCTGGATGTGGGGGTGTCCACCACCCCCACCCTCAACCCCAACTTCAACCGCATCGACGTGCAGGTGCGCGATGCGCAGCGCTGGCCGCTGCTGCGTCTGTCCACCGTGATCGGTCGCTACTGATGACGAGGCACCGCCGGGCCCCCGGGGCCGCCGTCCGCCTGCGCGGCTTCACGCTGGTCGAACTGCTGGTGGCGCTGGCGGCGATGGCCCTGCTGGCGCTGATCAGCTGGCGAGGGCTAGACAGCATGGCCCGCGCCCAGTCGCAGCACGGCGCGCGCGACGAAGCCGTGCTGGTGCTGCAGACGGCGCTCGCCCAGTGGGGCGCCGACCTGGACGGCGCCACGAATTTCGGCAACACGCCCGCGCTGGACTGGAACGGCCGCGTGCTGCGCATCACCCGGCAGGCCGTCGATGCCCAGGGCAGCCCTGCGGCGCGGGTGATCGCGTGGACGGTCGGCGCCACCGCCGACGGCAGCAGCAGCTGGCTGCGCTGGCAGTCGCCGCCGCTGGCCAGCCGTGCCGACTGGACCCAGGCCTGGGGCACGGCCGCGGCGTGGGCCGAGTCCGCCCTGCCCGGCGCCGACGCGGCCGCCACGCGCGTCCTGCCCGCGGCCAGCTGGAACGTGGGCTACTTCCGCAATGGCGCCTGGAGCGTGGCGGTCCAGGCACAGGCCCTGGGCACGGCCACGCTGCCCGACGGCGTCCGGCTGCAACTGCAGTTGCCCCCCGGGCCCGGACTGTCGGGCCTGATCACGCGCGACTGGCTGCGCCCCACCTGGGCCGGCGCCAAGACCTCATGACCGTCCCACCCGTCCCCCTTCGGCGGCAGCGAGGCGCCGCCCTGCTCACGGCGCTGATCACCGTCACCCTGGTGGCGACGCTGGCGGCGGCGGCGTTGTGGCGCCAGTGGCGCGCCACCGAGGTGGAAGCCGCCGAACGCTCCCGCCTCCAGGCCTCGCTGGTGCTCGCCGGCGCGCTGGACTGGTCGCGGCTCATCCTGGCCGAGGACGGGCGCACCGGCGGCGCCGACCACCTCGCCGAGCCCTGGGCCGTGCCGCTGGCCGAGGCCAAGCTCACCAGCTTCCTGGCCGCCGACAAGAACGTGGCCAGCGACGCACTGGAAGGCCTGCCCGATGCCTTCCTGTCGGGCTCGATCACCGACGCGCAGTCGCGGCTGAACCTGAGCAACCTCGTCGATGCCAGTGGCCGCCCGGTGCTGCGCGCCGTGGCCGCCACGCGCAAGCTCTTCGATCTGCTCGACCTGCCGCCCGGCCAGGTGGACACGCTGGTGCAGCAGATGCGTCGCGCCCTGCTCGCCGGTGGCGGCGTGACACAGGCCCAATCCACGACGACCGGCACGGACGGCACGGCCACCGCCGGCTCTGCCACAGCGTCCACCCCCAGCGAGACGCAGGCCTCCACCGCTTCGACCGACGACGCCGGCGCCTCCGAGGGCGCGCCGCTCATGCCCCAGCGGGTGGAGCAGCTCGGGTGGCTGGGCCTGCCGGCGGACACCGTGGCGGCCATCGCGCCCTACGTGACGCTGTTGCCGGCGAGCACGCCGGTCAACCTCAACACGGCGAGCGCCGAGGTGATCTTCGCCGCCGTCGATCAGATCGACATGGCGGGCGCCCGCAAGCTGGTCGAAGTGCGCCGACGCAAGTTCTTCTCCGACCTGGCCGAGGCATCGCAGCAGCTGAGTTCGGCCACGGACGTGCAGCTCACGCCCGGCCAGGTCGGCATCTCGACCAGCTACTTCGAAGTGCGCGGCCGGCTGCGCATGGACCGCTACTGGGTCGAGGAGGCCTCGCTGCTGCACCGCACGGGCACCACGGTCAGCATCATCTGGCGCCAGCGCAATGCCGGGGTTCAACCGACTGGCGGATCGGGCTGAACATCGGAAAATCTTTCCGTCCGTTGCGCCCTGTCCCGCCGCCGAGCCTCCCGAAACGCCGTCATGGATCTGTCTTGCGCCCCCTCCACAATGCCGCCTCCGCTGTTCAGCGGAGGCCGGGTGCACGACCCCGCTGCCTAGAATGAAAAACTTTCCGCGACACGCGCCATGGCCCTGATCCTTGTCCAGCCGCCGCCTCCGTCCGCGCCTGGCCTCGGCTCCGTGGCCTGGGCGCATTGGTCTTCCGACGGCCGCCAGCTGGTGGGCCAGGGCGAATCGCCCGTCTCCCTGCTGCCGGGCCAGCACGAACTGGTGCTGATCGTGCCGGCCTCCGCCCTGTCCTGGCACGCCGTCACCCTGCCGCCGGGCAGCCTGCAGAACGCGGCGCGGCTGCGCAGCGTGCTGTCGGGCCTTCTGGAAGACCGGCTGCTCGACGATCCGGAACAGTTGCACTTCTCCCTCGCCCCCGGCGCGCAGGCCGGTGCACCCGCGTGGGTGGCCACCTGCCGCCGCGACTGGCTGCAGACCACGCTTCAGGCCATCGAGGCCACGGGGCGGCGCGTCAGCCGGCTGGTCCCTGAATTCGCGCCCCAGGCCGAAGGTCAGCGCCCCACCGTCTTCGTCACCGGCGATGCCGAGGCGCCATGGCTGACCCTCTGCGACGCGCAGGGCGTGCTGCGGCTGCCCCTGTCGGCCAGCACCGCGGCGCTCGCGGTGGCCCAGTCGGAAGCCGGCGAAGCCATGGCCGAGCCGGCGGTCGCCGCCGTGGCCGAGCAGCTGCTCGGCCGCGCCCTGCCCCTGCTGCCGACCGCCGAACGCTGGCTGCAGGCCAGCCAGTCGGGCTGGGACCTGGCCCAGTTCGAGTTCGCCACCACCGGCAGCGCCCGCGCCCGCAAGCAGGCCGGCGCGCTGATGACAGCCGTGTGGCGCGCGCCCCGCTGGCGGGCCGCACGCTGGGGCGCGGCCCTGCTCGTCGTGCTGCAGCTCGTCGGCCTCAATGCCTGGGCCTTCAAGGAGCGCCGTGCCCTGGAGGCCAAGCGCCAGCAGGTGCGCCAGGTGCTCACGCAGACCTTTCCGCATGTGTCGGTCGTGCTCGATGCGCCGCTGCAGATGTCGCGCGAGGTGGCGGCCCTGCAGGCGGCCACCGGCGGACTCACGGCGGCCGATCTCGAGCCGATGCTCGCCGCCCTGGCAGGCAGCCTGCCGGCCGGCCGCGTGCCCTCGGCCATCGACTACAGCGGCAGCCAGTTGCGCCTGCGCGGTGTGACGCTGTCGCCGGCAGAGATGGAATCCGTGCAGGCCGGCCTGCGCAGCCGCGGCTACAACGCGCGGGGCGAGGGCGACCTGCTGCTGGTGCAGGCGGAGACCGCGCGATGAGCGCCCCGACTCCCGTGCGGGCATGCGGCATGCGCACCGCCCACCCTGGCCCCATGGCTCGGACGGCACCGGCCGCCGCCCAGGCAATCCCGACCGAGAAGGCTCTTCCGTGAACCGCCGCCCCGCCTCCAAGGCCCGCCTGCAGACCTGGTGGGCCACGCTGGCCCCGCGCGAGCGGCGCCTGGCCGCCATCGCCGCCGCGCTCGTGGGCGTGGCGCTCCTGTGGTGGGTGGCGCTGGCACCCGCCCTGCGCACCCTGTCGGCGGCACCGGCCGCCCATGCCGCGCTGGACGCCCAGCTGCAGCAGATGGCGTCCTTGCAGGCCCAGGCCCGGGCCCTGCAGGGCCAGCCACGGCCCAGCCGGGAAGACGCCCTGCGCGGCATCGAGAGCGCCGCACGTCAGGGTCTCGGGCCGGAAGCGCAGGTACGCGCCGCAGGCGGCGATGCCGTGGCCGTCGGCCTGCGCAGCGTGCCGGCGGCCCAGTTGGCGGAGTGGCTTTCCCAGGCCCGCGCCAACGCCCGCGCCGTGCCGCGCGAGGCGCACCTCACCCGCGCGCAGGCCACCGCCCCGAGCGGCCCCGGTGCCGCCAATGCGACGGCCGCGCCGGGCGTGGTGCAGCCGTCCTGGCAGGGCACGCTGGTCATGGGCCTGCCCGCCTCCCGCTGACATGGCTCTGCGCACTGCCGCCGCCGTCCGACGGGAGCCGCGCGCGCCCTGGCGCTGGGCCATGGCCGGCGCCCTGTTCGGTGCGCTGGTGGCAGCCGTGCTGTGGGCGCCGGCCCGCTGGCTGGCGCAGGGGCTGGACTCGGCCACCGGCGGCCAGTTGCAGCTGCGCGATGCGCGCGGCACCGTCTGGCAGGGCAGTGCCGCCGTCGTGCTGGCCAGCAGCGCGGGTGGCGTCGACCGGATCGCGCTTCCTGGCCGCATGCAATGGCAGCTGCGCCCCGCCTGGCTGGGCGTGCGCGGCCAGCTCGAACTCGGCTGCTGCACGCAGGGCCCGCTGGGCTTTGCGGCCGGCTCTGCCGGCAGCGCCGGCTTCCGCCTGGCCTGGGACGACGGCCGCAGTCGCTGGCCTGCAGCCATGCTGGCCGGCCTGGGCGCGCCCTGGAACACCCTGCGGCTCGACGGCGCGCTCGACCTGCGCACCGAAGCCTTCGCGCTGCGCTGGTCGCAGGGCCGCCTGGCCCTGGACGGCCGCGCCGTGCTCGATGCGACCGACCTGAGCTCCAGCCTCAGCACGCTGCGCCCCATGGGCAGCTACCGCCTGGTGCTCGACGGCGGCCCCGCGCCCAGCCTGCTGCTGACCACCACCCAGGGCGCGCTGCGCCTGTCGGGCAGCGGCCGCTGGAGCGGCAACACCATGCGTTTCGGGGGCGAGGCCAGCGCCGCGCCCGGCAGCGAGGACGCCCTCGCCAATCTCCTGAACATCATGGGGCGGCGCGAAGGCGCGCGCTCCATCATCAATCTCGGTTGACCATGAAGCCTTCCCTCACCCTGGGCGCCCGCGCCGCCCGTGCCCTGCTTGCCGTGCTCGCACTGCAGGCGATCGCTCCTGCCGCGATGGCCCAGGATGCCGCCACCCCGGCCGTGCGCCGCGGCGAGCCCATCACGCTCAACTTCGCCAACGCCGACATCGAGGCCGTGGCGCGCACCATGGGCGTGATCACCGGCCGCGACGTGGTGGTCGATCCGCGCGTCAAGGGCACGATCACGCTGCAGACCGACCGCCCGCTGCCGCCCGCAGCGGCCTTCGACCAGTTCGCCGCCGCGCTGCGGCTGCAGGGCTTCTCGATCGTGCAGTCCGACGGTCTGTTCAAGGTGCTGCCCGAGGCCGATGCCAAGCTGCAGAGCAACACCGTCACCACCTCCGTGGGCGGCGCGGGCAACGTGAGCGGCAGCCAGATGATCACGCAGGTGTTCCGGCTCAACCATGAGTCGGCCAACAACCTGCTGCCAGTGCTGCGGCCGCTGATCCCGCCCAACAACACGATCAACGCCAATCCGGGCAACAACTCGCTGGTCATCACCGACTATGCGGACAACATGCGCCGCCTGGCCCGCATCATCGCGGCGCTGGACGTGCCCAGCGCCTCGGACATCGAGGTGATCCCGCTGCGCTACTCCATCGCCTCGGACATGGTGCCGCTGGTGCAGCGCCTGATCGACGGCGGCGGCGGTGGTGGAATCGCGGGCGTGGCGGCGGGGGGCGCCCCGACGGGCGGCGCCGAAACAGGCTTCCGCACCGCGCTGCTGGCCGATCCGCGCAGCAACGCGCTGATCGTGCGCGCCGCCACGCCGGCGCGGCTGCAGCTGATCCGCTCGCTGGTCGACAAGCTCGACCGCCCGGCCGCCGACACCGGCAACGGCGCGGCCGGCAACATCTACGTCGTCTACCTCAAGAACGCCGACGCGGTCCGCCTCGCGGCCACGCTGCGCGCCGCCATGGCGGCCGGACTGGCCAACGCGGCCAATGGCGCTGGCGGCGCCGGGGCGCAGAGCGTCACCAGCACCGCCGCTTCGCCACAGTCGGCGGCTAACACGCTGCAGGCCGGGCTGTCGAGCCTGACCAGCAGCGCCGCAAGCACGCCGGTCAACAACGCCAACCAGCCCTCCACGGGCGGCCAGATCCAGGCCGACCCGTCCACCAACTCGCTCATCATCACGGCGCCCGAGCCGCAGTACCGCCAGCTGCGCGCCGTGATCGACAAGCTCGACAGCCGCCGCGCCCAGGTGCTGATCGAGACGCTGATCGTCGAGGTCAACGCCGACAAGGCCGCCGAATTCGGCGTGCAGTGGCAGAGCGCGCTGGGCAACAGCGGCAGCAGCAACGTGGGCGTGGTCGGCACCAACTCCAGCCTGGCCGGCGCCAACATCCTCAACCTGGCCGTGGGCCTGGCGACCAAGACGGCCACCACGCTGCCGTCGACGGGTTTCAACTTCGGCATCGGTCACAAGTACGGCGACAACTACGTACTGGGCTTCCTGGCACGCTTCCTGGCCTCGAATGGCGAGGGCAACGTGCTGTCCACGCCGAACCTGCTGACGCTGGACAACGAGGAGGCCAAGATCGTGGTGGGCCAGAACGTGCCCTTTCCCACCGGCCAGTACACCAATACCGGCAGCGCCACCACGCAGGTCAACCCCTTCAAGACCATCGAGCGCAAGGACGTGGGCCTGACGCTGCGCGTGCGGCCGCAGATCAGCGAGACCGGCACGGTGAAGATGACCATCTTCCAGGAGGTCTCGGCCGTGGTCGCCTCCTCGGTCAACAATCCCGACGGGCCCACCACCAGCAAGCGCTCCATCGAATCGAGCGTGCTGGTCGACCAGGGCGGCATCGTGCTGCTGGGCGGCCTGCTGTCGGACGAGTATTCGGCCGCACAAGAGAAGGTGCCGGGCCTGGGCGATGTGCCCATCATGGGCAACCTGTTCAAGAGCGAGACGCGTCGGCGCAACAAGACCAACCTGATGGTCTTCCTGCGCCCGACCATCGTGCGCGACCAGCTCTCCAGCGACGCCATCACGGCCGACCGTTACGACACGCTGCGCGCCCTGCAGCAGGCCAGCCAGCCGTCCACCGACAACCCGATGCTCAACAACGTGCGCGACTCCCTCGTGCTGCCGCCCCTCCCGGCCGTGCAGGGCGTGGGCGACGAAAGCCGCCGCATCGACGGCACGCGCCTGATCCCGCCGCCACTGCCACCCGCCCTGCCCGGACCGCTGTCGCCGGACTCACTCAGCCGCGCGCCGCTCAAAGGCGCCCTGCCGCCCACCGACGACCCGGCCTCGCGCCGCGAGATGCCCTGATGCCCGGCCTGCGCCATCCCCTGCCCTACGGTTTCGCGCGCAGCCAGCAGCTGCTGCTGGAAGAGGACGACGCCGGCCGGCTGACGCTGTGGATGCCGGTCGGCGCCCCCGCCAGCGCGGTGGGCGAGGTGCTGCGCAAGTACCCCGCCGCGCAGGTCGACCTGCTGCCGGCCGACCAGCTGGCGCAGCGCATCAGCGCCGCCTATGCGCAGGGCGAATCCAACGCCGCCGCCATCGTGAGCGAGGTCGAGACCGACGCCGACCTCTCGCGCATGATGCAGGAGCTGCCCGCGGTGGAGGACCTGCTGGAGTCCGCCGGCGACGCGCCCATCATCCGCATGCTCAACGCGCTGCTGACGCAGGCGGCGCGCGACGGCGCCAGCGACATCCACATCGAGCCCTACGAGCGCACCTCGGCCGTGCGCTTTCGCATCGACGGCACGCTGCGCGAGGTGGTGCAGCCCAACCGCGCGCTGCACGCGGCGCTGATCTCGCGCCTGAAGATCATGGCCGACCTCGACATCGCCGAGAAGCGCCTGCCGCAGGACGGCCGCATCTCGCTGCGCATCGGCACGCGGGCGGTGGACGTGCGCGTCTCCACCCTGCCCTCGGCCCACGGCGAGCGGGCCGTGCTGCGCCTGCTGGACAAGAGCGAGAGCAAGCTCAGCCTCGAATCGGTGGGCATGCTGGGCGACACGCTGCAGCGCTTCGAGACGCTGATCCAGCAGCCGCACGGCATCATCCTGGTGACCGGCCCCACGGGCTCGGGCAAGACCACCACGCTCTATGCGGCGCTGTCGCGGCTCGATGCCGGCAGCAGCAACATCATGACGGTGGAAGACCCCATCGAATACGAGCTGCCCGGCGTGGGCCAGACGCAGGTCAACGCCCGCATCGAACTCACCTTCGCCAAGGCCTTGCGCGCCATCCTGCGTCAGGACCCGGACGTGATCATGATCGGCGAGATCCGCGACTTCGAGACCGCGCAGATCGCCATCCAGGCCTCGCTCACCGGCCACCTGGTGCTGGCCACGCTGCACACCAACGACGCCGTGAGCGCCGTCACCCGCCTCACCGACATGGGCGTCGAGCCCTTCCTGCTGTCCAGCTCGCTGCTGGGCGTGCTGGCCCAGCGGCTGGTGCGCCGGCTGTGCACGCACTGCGCCGCGCCCGGCCCCGATGGCCAGATGCAGCCGGTGGGCTGCGAGGCCTGCGGCCACACCGGCTACCAGGGCCGCACCGGCATCTTCGAGCTGCTGGTGGCCAACGACGCCGTGCGTGCGCTGGTGCACAACCGCGCGGCCGAAAGCGAGCTGCTCGCCGCGGGTGCGCAGGGCGGCCTGCGCTCCATGCGCGCCGATGGCGAACGGCTGGTGGCGGCCGGCATCACCTCGCGCGCCGAGCTGCTGCGCGTGACGCGGGACTGAGCGCCAGCATCCGGCCGCCCATGCCCGCCTGCCACGCCATGCCCATCCGCCGCGCGGCCTCGCCCGCCTGCCGCGCCGCCCTGCTCGGCATGGGCGCGCTGCTGTCGCCGGGCCTGGCCAGCGCGCAGGGCTACACCGACTTCCATGGCGACTGGCGCGGCAGCGTGATGGTCTTCGAGCTGGGCGCCGACGGCTTCCAGGTCGGCCGGCGGCTGGCCTCCGACCTGTGGCTGCGCATCGGCAGCGACGGCCAGGTGTCGGGTCAGCTGCCGCGGGCGAGCTGCACGGTCCAGGGGCAGGCCACGCCCTTCCGCAGCAATGCCCACGCCCAGCTGGCCCTGCAGGTCGACACCTGCAGCGACCCGCGCGTCAACGGCCGCTACGAAGGCCGGCTGCTGACCAGTGAGGCGCACGGCCATGCCTCGCTGCGGCTGCGCAGTGCCGCGGCGGCCGTGAAGTCCGACGGCAACGAGATCTCCGGCATCCTGCAGCGCTGACTGCCTTCTTCCCGAACCACCGCATGCCCGCCTACGCCTTCGAAGCCATCGACGCCGACGGACGCCCCCGCAAGGGCGTGCTGGAGGCCGACACCGCCCGCGCCGCGCGCAGCATGCTGCGGGCGCAGGCGCTCATCCCGCTGTCCGTCGAGGGCGTGACCGGCGGTACGGATGCGGGCGGCGCAGCCACGCCGCTCTGGCGCCGACGCATCGGCGGGCGCGTCTTCAACGCCACAGTGCTGGGTGTCTGGACGCGCCAGCTGGCCGGCCTGGTCGCCTCGGGCCTGCCGCTGGAGCGCGCGCTCACCGCCCTCACCGACGAGGCCGAGAGCGAGCCGCAGCGCCAGCTGGTGGCCTCGCTGCGCTCCGAGGTCAATGGCGGCAGCAGCTTTGCACGCGCACTGGCGCAGCACCCGCGCGAGTTCTCTTCCATCTACACCGCGGTCATCGGCGCCGGCGAGCACAGCGGCCAGCTCGGCCTGGTGCTGGAACGGCTGGCCGACGACCTCGAAGAGCAGCAGGCGCTGCGCCAGAAGCTGATCGGCGCCACGCTCTACCCGGCCATCGTCACCGTCATCGCGGTGGTGATCGTGATCTTCCTGGTGAGCTACGTGGTGCCGCAGGTGGCCAGCGTGTTCGCCGGCACCAAGCGTGCGCTGCCGCTGCTGACCCAAGCCATGCTGGGTCTGTCGGCCTTCGTGCGCGGCTGGGGTTGGCTGATGCTGGGCGTGCTGGCGGTGGCCGTCGTCGGCGCCAGGGCGGCGCTGGCGCGCGATGCGCTGCGCGAGCGCTTCGACGCCTTCTGGCTGCGGCTGCCGCTGGTGGGCAAGCTGGCGCGGGGCTACAACGCCGCGCGCTTCGCCGGCACGCTGGCCATGCTGGCGGCGGCGGGCGTGCCCATCCTGCGGGCGCTGCAGGCAGCGGCCGAGACCCTCAACAACCGCGCCATGCGCGCCGACGCGCTCGATGCGCTGACGCTGGTGCGCGAGGGCGCGCCGCTGGCCTCGGCCCTGGCGCAGAAGAAGCGCTTCCCGGGCATCGTGCCCATGTTCGCCCGCCTGGGCGAGCAGACGGGCGAGCTGCCGGTGATGCTGCAGCGCGCCGCCAAGCAGCTGTCGGCCGAGGTGCAGCGCCGCGCCATGCACCTGGCCACCATCCTGGAGCCGCTACTCATCGTGGGCATGGGCGGCGTGGTGATGCTGATCGTGCTGGCCGTGCTGCTGCCGATCATCCAGCTCAACCAGTTCGTGAAGTAGGGCCGGAGGACGCGCCTTGCCTGCGCCGGCCCGGCGACCGCACCGACAGCGTGAGCGGGCATGGCCCGCTCGCTCACACCTGGTCAGGGCAGCACCAGTTCGTAGGCGCTGCTGCGCCCGCCACCGGGAGCCTTGCGCAGCACGCCCAGTTCGAGCAGCGCCGTGATGTCACGCAGCGCCGTGTCGGCAGAGCATTTGGCGATGGCCGCCCATTTGCTGCTGGTGAGCTTGCCCTCGAAGCCGTCGAGCAGACGATTGAGCAGCCTGGCCTGCCGTTCGTTGAAGGCGGTGCCCGCCCAGTGCTGCCAGAAGCTCGCCTTGGCCAGCACCGCGCTCAACGCGGTCTGGGCGCTGTCCAGCGCACGGTCCAACGCCGCCAGGAACCAGGCCAGCCAGGCCGTCACGTCCATCGAGCCCTTCTGGGTGCGCTCCAGGATGTCGTAGTAGGCGTTGCGCTCGCGCTGGAGCTGCGCCGACAGGCTGTAGAAGCGCTGCCCGGCGCCATCGGCCCGCGCCAGGAACAGGTCGCCCACGGCCCGCGCGATGCGGCCGTTGCCATCGTCGAAAGGATGGACGGTGACGAACCACAGATGCGCCAACCCTGCCTTCACCAGCGCCGGCACGGGGTCGCCGCCGGCCTCGGACCAGGCCAGGAAGCGCGCCATTTCCGCCGCCAGTCGGTCGGCCGGCGGTGCCTCGAAGTGGACCTTGCGACGATGCACCGGGCCCGAGACCACCTGCATCGGTCCCGTGGCATCGTCGCGCCAGCGGCCCACGGCGATGCGAGACAGGCCCGAGTAGCCGGTAGGAAACAGCGCCGCATGCCAGCCGAAGAGGCGCTCGGACGTGAGCGGCTCGCCGCTGCGGCCGGTGGCGTCGAGCACCATTTCCACGACGCCGTCGACATGCCGGTCGGCCGGTGCCAGCGCGCCGATGTCCAGGCCCAGCCTACGGGCGATGGACGAGCGCACCGAGGCGGGGTTGAGCAGTTCACCCTCGATCTCGCTGGTCTTGAGCACGTCGTCGGTGAGGGCGGCCAGGCTGGCGCGGTCCCGCAGTTCCAAGCCCACGTCGGCCAGTCGGCCAAGCAGCAGGCCCTGGGCGCGGCTCACATCCTCCAGCGGCTGGGCCAGCGCGCCCAGGTCGAAGCGCCATGCAGGCCATTCGCGCAACTGCCAGATGTAGAGGTTTTCTCCGCCTTCCATGCGGCGATTGAAAACCGGCTGCGGCGAATGTGCAAGTTAATTACCGCAATTATTGCGGCGATTGGGCGCGCGATTCTCCGCAGACTGCCGTGCCAGCCGCGCCGCGCCAGCCCGCTGGCCGGCCTCAGCGCCCCTTGAACACCGGCTCACGCTTCTCCACGAAGGCCTTGGCCGCCTCGCGGTGGTCCTCGGTCTGACCGCAGTGGATGTGGTGCGTGGCTTCCAGGTCCAGGCACTCGTCCACCTCGCCGGCCATCGCGCGGTTGAGGTTCTCCTTCATGTAGCGGTAGGCCACGGCGGGGCCATTGGCCAGGCGGGCCGCGATCTCCTGGGCCCGCGCGGCCAGTTGTTCCGGCGGGCAGACCCAGTTGGCCAGCCCCAGGCGCAGCGCCTCGTCGGCCGGCACGCGATCGGAGAGCAGGTACAGCTCGCGCGCCTTGGCCGCGCCGACCAGCTGCGTCATGAAGTAGCTGCCGCCGTAGTCGCCCGAGAAGCCCACGCGCGCGAAAGCGGTGGTCATGATCGCGTTGCTGGCCATCAAGCGCAGGTCGCAGGCCAGGGCCAGCGCCAGGCCGGCACCCGCCGCAGGGCCCGGCAGCACGGCGAGCGTGGGCTTGGGCATCTTGAACAGGCGCCCGGCCGTCTCGCGCTGGTTGACGCGCTGGCGATGGATGGCCTGGTCGATGGTGAGCGCGCCGACGGTGCCGTCGCCCGAGGCGGCCATGTTCTTCACGTCGCCACCGGCGCAGAAGGCGCCGCCCGCGCCGGTCAGCACCACGCAGCGGACCTCGGGGTCCAGCTCGGCGCGCGCCAACTCGCGGGCCAGGGCCTCGTTCATGGCCCGCGTCATGGCGTTGCGCGCCTGCGGACGGTTGAGCGTCAGGGTCAGCACACCGGCCTCGCAATGCGCGAGCAGGTCCGGCGTGCCGGTGTCGATCGTGGATGCGGTCATGGGAGTCTCCGTCGTTGTCGTGGAATGGAAGGGCTTGGCCGGCGCTCGGCCATTCAGGCGAGGCCGAGTTCGCGCGCCTCGCGCTCGTAGTGCGGGTACGAGGCCTTCATCACCGCCCCGTTGAGGATCATCTCGGCCACCAGCGTGCGGCTGGGCAGCTCGAACACGCGGGTGCGCACCCAGGTGGACTCGGTGCGGGCGCTTTCGCTCAGCGCGACGATCTCGCGCTCCAGCGCATAGTCCTGGTCGACGAAGAGCGGGCCCCGGATCAGGCGGATCTGCTGGCCCGCGAACAGCCCCACCGCCGGCTTGCGCCCGCCCAGTTGCGCGTCGGCGATGGTGCTGCCCAGCAGCACGCTGATCATCTCCATCGGGATGATGGGCCGGCCCCAGGGCGAGCGGGCGCCGCCCTCCGGCGTGTACCAGTCGCAGGGCTCGGTGATGGCGGCCAGCTTGTCGCGCAGCGTGAAGGGATAGTGGTCGCCCATGTGCTGGTCGAAGCCCATGCGGATCGTCTCGGGCACAGCGCCGCGCTGGCCCACCTTCAGGTCGCGGTTGATGACCAGGCCGGTGGCGGGGCGCAGCCGGGCCATGCGTTGTTCCAGCTCGTGCAGCTGGCCGGGCTCGCCCACCGAAGCGGTGCCAGTGAGCACCGGCGTCCCGTCGGCCTTCTCGGCGCGGATGCGCACGAGGGTGGCGCCGGGCTCGGGCAGGTCGACGAAGGCGCGCACCGATTCGCTTTCCACCACCATGGTCTGGTAGTGGGCGCTGATGCAGCCGGTCTCGAACCACTGCCGGCCGAAGAGGCGCGCCAGCAGCGGATCGAACTGGCTGAAGTGCGTCGGCCCTTCGATGGGGCCGGCGCGCAGGCCGAGATTGCCGGCCGTGGCGTCGTCATGGATGGACTTGTGGCCGTCGTAGGTCTGGTCGGCCAGCATCTGGCGCGGCTGGCGCAGCGGGCCGGACAGGGCGAGCGGCGTGGCGAAGGGGGTGTCGGCGGTGGGCAGGCTCATGGCGGCGATGGTGGCGCAAGGCCGGGGCGGGGGCTGTCACCTGTGTCACTGCGGATGCGGTGCGTGCGTTGGGGCGCGGCAGCCCCCTCTCCCCGGCCCTCTCCCGCGA
This sequence comes from Pseudacidovorax sp. NFM-22, assembly GCF_021401245.1. Lineage (GTDB taxonomy): Bacteria > Pseudomonadota > Gammaproteobacteria > Burkholderiales > Burkholderiaceae_C > Xenophilus. The sequence goes on along the minus strand of NZ_JACBFY010000004.1, from coordinate 36,489 downwards.
GGGGAGAGGGAGCGAAACCCAGGGGCACAATGCCCGTTCGGCCCGTTCGGCCTGCCGCCCTTCCGTAGTTCCGCCTTCCGCCTCCAGCCCTTCCGACTGCCGCTCACCGCTCCCCCACCATGCCGGTCACCCTGGACGACAAGCTCGTGGTCGCGATCTCCTCGCGCGCCCTGTTCAACCTCGAGGAAGAGAACCGTCTGTTCGACGCCGGCGACCCGGCCGCCTACATGCGGCTGCAGCTGGAAAGGCTGGAGGTGCCGGCCCAGCCCGGCATCGCCTATTCGCTGGTGCGCAAGCTGCTGCGCTTCAACGCCGACGGCGTGCAGCGGGTGGAGGTGGTGATCCTGTCGCGCAACGATCCGGTCTCGGGTATGCGCATCTTCAACTCCGGCGCGGCGGCGGAGCTCGCCATCGAGCGCGGCGTGTTCACGCAGGGCCGGCCGCCCTTCCGCTATCTCACGCCGCTGCGGGCCGACCTCTTCCTCTCGGCCAATGCCGACGATGTGCGCGAGGCGCTGGCTGCAGGCTTTGCGGCAGCGCATGTGAGCGTGGAATCGGCCCTGGCCGGCAACCAGCATCCGGACGAGGTGCGCATCGCCTTCGACGGCGACGCCGTGCTGTTCTCGGACGAGGCCGAGCGCGTGTACCAGCAGCAGGGCCTGGCGGCCTTCCAGGCGCATGAGGTGGACAAGGCCGCCGTGCCGCTGGGCGCGGGGCCGCTGGCCCCTTTCCTGGTCGCGCTGCACCGGCTGCAGCAGGCCGCCAGCACCGGCATGCGCATTCGCACGGCGCTGGTCACCGCGCGCGGCGCGCCGGCCCACCGCCGCGCCATCCAGACCCTGATGAGCTGGAACATCCGCGTGGACGAGGCAATGTTCCTGGCCGGCCTGGACAAGGGCGGCTTCCTGCGCGAGTTCGAGCCCGACTTCTTCTTCGACGACCAGACGGGCCATGTGCGCTCGGCCGCGCGGCATGTGCCGGCTGGGCATGTGGCCAGCGGGATCAGCAACCTGCCGCGCGCTGAACCCCGGGGCTGAGCCCGGCGGCGCCGCGTCAACCCAGCCGCGCCAGCGTCGCCGGATCTCGCTCGCCGCCGAAGAAGCGCTGCAGGCACTGCGCGAACAGCGTCTCGCCCGCTGGCGCCACGGCGCCGAACAGGGTCATGCACGATCGGAACTTGAGGTCGTCGGGTGGCCCGAGGATGTCGTCGATGGCCGGCCCCCGCGCCGACAGCACCAGCGCGCTGCACTCGCGCAGGCGCGCGCCCAAAAGCGGATGGGCGAGGTAGGCGACGGCTTCCTCGCGCGAGCCGATGGCATAGCGCTGCGCCATCGCGCTGCGGCCCAGGCCCGCCAGCTGCGGAAAGACGAACCACATCCAATGCGAGCGCTTGCGGCCGGTGGCCAGTTCGGCCTGCACCTGCGCATACACCGGCACCTGCGCGTCGACGAAGCGCGCCAGGTCGAAGGCGTCCGGCGGCATGGGCTCAGGCCGCAGCGGCGGCCGCAGACGACGCGGGCGCTTCGGCCTTGGGCACCGGACCGCCCGGCTTCGGCTTCTCGTTGCAGCCGGCGAGCAGGAAGGTCAGACCGGCCAGGAGGAGGAGGAAGGACTTCATGCAACCCATCCTAGGCCGCTGCCCGGCGACGGCCAAGCGGGCTGGCCATGCCCCGCCCGCCAGCGCGGGCAGCGCGCCAGACGGGCGTGATGCCGCTTTCAGTCCGGTTTAAGGCAGGCCCTGCACCGCCTCGCTAGGATCGGGCACGCCTGCGCGCCTTCACGGCGCCGGCGGCCCGATCCCTGCTTCGCCCCCTCCACGATGAGCACCGCCCCCACCTCCCACGCACGCCCCGGACTGGGCCAGACGCTGCGACGCATCGCCGCGCTGGCCACGCCCTACTTCAACTCCGACCAGAAATGGAAGGCGCGCGGGCTGCTCGCCGCCATCGTGGCGCTCAACCTGGGCGCGGTCTACATGCTGGTGCAGATCAACGAGTGGTACCGCGTCTTCTACGACGCGCTGCAGAACAAGGACCAGGCGGTCTTCTGGCAGCAGATCGGCCGCTTCAGCTGGCTGGCACTGATCTACATCGTGATCGCGGTCTACAAGTTCTACCTCACGCAGATCCTGCAGCTGCGCTGGCGCGTCTGGATGACCGACCACTACATGGCACGGTGGCTGGCGCACAAGGCCTTCTACCGGCTGGAGCTGGCCCGCTACACCGGCAACGGCGGCCACCCGGACAACCCCGACCAGCGCATCCAGGAAGACCTGAACCTCTTCACCACCTACACGGTGACGCTGTCGATGGGCATCCTCAACGCGCTGGTCACCCTCTTCAGCTTCGTGGGCATCCTCTGGACGCTCAGCGGCTCGCTCACGGTGCCGCTGCCGGGCGGCGGGCATTGGGAGATTGCCGGCTACATGGTGTGGGCGGCGGTGCTGTACTGCGCCGTGGGCAGCGCCATCGCGCACTGGATCGGCAGGCCGCAGGTGCAGCTCAATTTCCAGCAGCAGATGCTGGAGGCCAACTTCCGCCACCACATGATCCGCGTGCGCGAGTACAGCGAGGCCATCGCGCTGGACGGCGGCGAGGCCGTGGAACGCCGGCACCTGGACCTGCGCTTCACCGAGGTGATGGCCAACTACCTGGCCCTGATCCGCAACCAGAAGAGCCTGACCTGGTTCAGCAGCTTCTTCGGCCAGGCGGCCATCATCTTCCCGCTGATCGTGGCGGCGCCGCGCTACTTCAGCGGCGCCATCCAGCTGGGGCAGCTCATGCAGATCAACTCGGCCTTCGGCCGGGTGCAGGACTCGCTCTCCTGGCTGGTGGACAACTACATGTCGCTGGCAGCGTGGAAGGCCACCACCGACCGTCTGGCCGGTTTCGAGGACAGCCTCACGGCCCAGTCGCGCGCGAACGAGGCCCTGGCACGCGACACCGCGGCCGGTGACATCGAGGCCCACGGGCTGACCGTCGGCCTGCCCGGCGGCCAGGCCCTGCTGCGCGGCGCCGACCTGCGCGTGGCGCCCGGCGACACGGTGCTGGTGCACGGCCCGTCGGGCAGCGGCAAGTCCAGCCTGTTGCGCACGCTGGCGGGCATCTGGCCGCATGCGCAGGGCGCGGTGGCGATGCCCAAGGACACCATGTTCATCCCGCAGCAGCCCTACTTTCCGGACGGCCGGCTGCGCGATGCGCTGGCCTACCCGGCCCCAGCGTCGGACTACGGCGACGAGGCCCTGCGCCAGGCCCTGGTCGACGCCCTGCTGCCGCAACTGGCCGACCAGCTCGACCGCGAGGACGCCTGGAGCCAGAAGCTCTCGGGCGGCGAGCGCCAGCGCCTGGCCATCGCCCGCGTGCTGCTGAAGAAGCCGGCCTGGGTGCTGGCCGACGAGGCCACCAGCGCGCTGGACGAGGACGCCGAGGCCACCATCTACCAGCGGCTCACGGCCATGGTGAAGCAGGCGCAGGGCGCCATCGTCTCCATCGCGCACCGCTCCACGCTCAAGGAGCACCATGCCCGCCGCTGGACGCTGCGCCCGCGCCGCGACGGCGAAGCCGCCTATGCGGTGGAGGATGCGCCGCTGACGGCGTCGCCCTCGACGTAGCCCGCCCAGCCCTGCGCCCGCAGTTCGCAGGCGGGGCAGTGGCCGCACCCCCAGCCCCAGTCGTGGCGCTGCGTGCGGTCGCCTTCGTAGCAGGTGTGGGTGTCCTCCACGATCAGGTCCACCAGGCCCTGGCCGCCGAGCGTCTCGGCCAGCTGCCAGGTCTGGGCCTTGTCGATCCACATCAGCGGCGTCTCGATCAACAGGCGCTGGTCCAGCCCCAGCGACAGCGCCAGCTGCATGGCCTTCATGGTGTCGTCGCGGCAGTCGGGGTAGCCGGAGTAGTCGGTCTCGCACACGCCGGTGACGATCACCTGCAGCCCGCGGCGGTAGGCAAGCGCGCCCGCCAACGTCAGGAACATCAGGTTGCGCCCGGGCACGAAGGTGTTGGGCAGGCCGTTGGCCTGCATGGCGAAGGCGATGTCCTCGGTGAGCGAGGAGCCGCCGATCTGGCCGAGCACGTCGAGCTTGAGCAGATGGTCCTCGCCCAGCCGCCGCGACCAGCCGGGGAATCGCCGGCGCAAGCGGGTCAGGACGTGATTGCGGGCCTCCAGCTCGATGCGGTGGCGCTGGCCATAGTCGAAGCCCAGCGTCTCCACCCGCTCGTAGCGGTTCAGCGCATGGGCCAGGCAGGTGGTGGAATCCTGCCCACCGGAGAAAAGGACGAGGGCGGTGGTGTGCATCGGAAATTTCTCAGACGTTCAAGCAGGACGCGCGATGTGCCGGGCCCGTTCGGCAGGCGATGCGAGCAACCGATCGATGCCGCTGTCGAAGCTGAGGAGCCGCACGCCGGAGCGGATCGCCTGGGTGAGCAGCCAGGCGTCGGTGATCTGCCGGTGGCCGAACAGTCCGCCGGTGCAATGCCCGAGCACTTCGGCGAAACCGAAGTCCAGGGGCAGAAGGCGATGCCTGGGATGCGCGGTGTTGCGCAGCAGAAGCTCGCCTGCCTCCTGCACCGAGACGGCCCGGCCGGCAAAGGCCGGCTGGCAGACGATGCGCACCAGCGCGGACTGCGTGAGCACACTGGTCGCCCAACCCTGCCGTGCATGCGCGCGGAACCACGCCAACATGCGCTCGTGGTGCTCGTGCGTCGGCCAGCACAGGGCGATCAAGGCATTGGCATCCAGCAGGTGGCTCACGGCGTTTCATCCAGCAGGTCGCGCACCAGCCGGGCGCTGACGCGGGGGCTCTCCGGCGGCAGGTCGAACACCCAGACCTCGCCCGACTTGCGCAGCGCCAGGCGTTCGCTGCTGCCCCGCCGGATCAGTTCGGACAGCGCCTCGCCCAGTTTTAGCCCGCGCGCCTGCGCGTAGGCCTGGGCGGTGCCGAAGGCATCGTCATCGATGGTCACGGTGGTTCGCATGGTGGAAGATGCAGAAATCTGGATTTGATGCAGTTTATCGAATTTGATGCGGAACGAGCCAGCTCAGAGAAAGCGCTCCAGCAGCTTGCGCGAGGCGCGGTCCAGCGTCAGCGGGCGCGAGATGCGGAAGTGCACGCCGTGGGCGCTGGTGATGAGCAGGCCGCCGTCTTCGAGCCGGCGGATGTCCTCTTCGGCGCGCAGCACGAAGCGGGTGTCGCCGCGATCGGTGCGCACGGTCCAGGTGCTGGGCACGGCGAAGGTGGAGACGTCCACCAGCTGCTGCAGTTCGGGCGCGAAGTCGCGCGGCGCCAGCGCCTCGTCGAGCAGCGCGCGCGTGGCGGGCGGGAGCGCATCGGTGCGGGCGATCCAGCAGCGCTCGCGGCCGTCGGCGCCCACCAGCGACACGCCTTCGCCGGGCGCGCTCAGGGGAAAGGCCCGCACCGGCACGACGGGCTCGGCGCGGCCGGCGGGGCCAGTCCACAGCAAAGTGCCGAGGGCATCGCGCTGCAACTGCAGCGTGGCGTCGTTCAGGGCATCAACGGACATCAGGCACCTCCGGCAGGATGGGCGGCATGGGTGTCGAGCGCCACGGCCACGGAGGCGATCTCGGCCACATCGGCCTCGGCCTTCTCCTCGTCATCGGCCTGGCGCTGCTGCGCCTGGTAGAGCCGCCAGTAGGCGCCCTGGCGGGCCATGAGCTCGTCGTGCGGGCCGACCTCGACGATCTCGCCGCGGTCCATCACCACCAGCCGGTCGGCCTTGCGCAGCGTGGACAGGCGGTGGGCGATGGCGATGGTCGTGCGGCCCTTGACCAGGTTGTCCAGCGCCTTCTGGATCTCCTTCTCGGTCTCGGTGTCGACGGCCGAAGTGGCCTCGTCCAGGATCAGGATGCGCGGGTCGATCAAGAGCGCGCGGGCGATGCTGATGCGCTGGCGCTCGCCGCCCGACAGGCCCTGGCCGCGCTCGCCCACCAGCGAGTCGTAGCCCTGCGGCAGGCGCAGGATGAAGTCGTGCGCATGGGCGGCGCGCGCCGCGGCCACGATCTCGTCGCGGCTGGCGTCGGGCCGGCCATAGGCGATGTTCTGCGCGATGGTGCCGAAGAAGAGGAAGGGCTCCTGCAGCACCAGGCCCACGTGCCGCCGGTAGTCGGCCACGGCGAAGCGGCGCACGTCCTGGCCATCGACCAGGATGGCGCCCTCGCTCACGTCATGGAAGCGGCAGATCAGGTTGACCAGCGTGCTCTTGCCCGAGCCGCTGTGGCCGGCCAGGCCGATCATCTCGCCCGGGCGGATCTGCAGGTGGAGGTCGCGGATCACCGAGCGCGCGCCGTAGCGGAAGCCCACGCCGCGCAGTTCGATGGCGCCCTGCACCTGCGGCAGGCGCACCGGCTGCACGGGGTCGGGCACGGTGCTCACGTGGTCGAGGATGTCGAAGATGCGCTTGGCGCCGGCCGCGGCCTTCTGCGTCACCGAGACGATGCGGCTCATCGAATCGAGCCGCGTGTAGAAGCGGCCGATGTAGGCGATGAAGGCCGTGAGCACGCCCACCGTGATGTGGTCGCGCGCCACCTGCCACACGCCGAAGGCCCACACCACCAGCAGGCCGATCTCGGTCATCAGCGTGACGGTGGGCGTGAACAGGCTCCAGGTGCGATTGAGCCGGTCGTTGGCCTGCAGGTTGTGGGTGTTGGCGGCGCGGAAGCGCTCGGCCTCGCGCCGCTCCTGCGCAAAGGCCTTGACCACGCGGATGCCCGGGATGGTGTCGGCCAGCACGTTGGTGACCTCGCTCCACACGCGGTCGATCTTCTCGAAGCCGGTGCGCAGCTTGTCGCGCACCACATGGATCATCCAGGCAATGATGGGCAGCGGCACCAGCGTGACCACGGCCAGCAGTGGGTTGATCGACACCAGGATCACCGCCGTCATGCCGATCATGATCAGGTCGGTGAGGAAGTCCAGCGCATGCAGCGAGAGGAAGACGTTGATGCGGTCGGTCTCGGAGCCGATGCGCGCCATCAGGTCGCCGGTGCGCTTGCCGCCGAAGTAGTCCAGCGGCAGGGTCAGCAGGTGCTCGTAGGTGGTGGTGCGCAGGTCGGCGCCGATGCGCTCGCTGACCAGTGCCAGCAGGTAGGTGCGCGCCCAGCCCAGGCCCCAGCCCACCAGCGCGGCGCCCAGCAGCCCGCTCAGGTACAGCGCCACTTCGCCGGGGGCGATGGGCTTGCCGTTCTGGTAGGGGATCAGGATGTCGTCCATCAATGGGATGGTCAGGTAGGGCGGCACCAGCGTCGCACCCGTGGCCAGCAGGGTCAGGGCAAACCCCCAGAACAGCTGCAGCCGGTAGGGATGCGCAAAGCGCCACAGCCGCAGCAGCACCCAGGTGGAGGGGGCGGACTGCAGCTCGGTGTCGACCGCCTCCTCGACCTCGGCCGCCTCGGGCTGCGCGCCGCCGCCGCGCAGTTGCTCGAACAGCCGCACCAGCCGCACGGCGGCCGCCTGGCCCACGAGGGTGAAGCGCCAGCGCGCGAGCAGGCCCTGTGGGCCCGCAAGATCCAGCGTCGCGACGCCGGCATGCTCGGCCAGACGCAGCTGCAGGCCCGGCGCCGCCAGGGGCCAGACCCGCGCGCGGCCGTCGGGCGAAACCTCGCGCAACTGGGTCGGGGTCAGGTGCAGCTGGGTTTCCTGGACGAAGTGCAGCGCCTCGTCGAGGTCAACCAAAAGGGTGACCAGAACGTTGTCCGACACCGGCACGCGGCTTTCTCCGACAGCAGGGACGCGTGCCGCCGAGGCCGATTCGCCCCCTGGGGCACCGACTGAATCGTGATTTGTCATTCGTTGTGTTGGATGGTCGAGGACCTGTGGCAGGTCCCACCCGCGCGCCGGTCGGGCGCCGATTCTCTCCACTGACCCGGGCACGCCGGACGGCGTCCCTGCCCGCTTCCATCGAACGCCTATCAACGCATCCATGCCCCGTTTCGACGACATCCGCCTGCTGCGCATCCGCTACCTGCGCGGCCCCAACGTCTGGACCTACCGCCCCGTGCTGGAGACCTGGCTGGACCTCGGCCCGCTGGAAGACTTTCCCTCCAACAAGATCGAGGGTTTTCCCGAGCGGCTGACGGCCCTGCTGCCGGCGCTGATCGAGCACCACTGCGGCGTGGGCGAGCGCGGCGGCTTCCTGCAGCGGCTCACCGAAGGCACCTGGGCCGGCCATGTGCTGGAGCATGTGGTGATCGAGCTGCTCAACCTGGCCGGCATGCCCACCGGCTTCGGCCAGACGCGCAGCACGTCGAAGCACGGCGTCTACCGCATGGTGTTCCGCGCCCGCGAGGAGCAGGTCGCCCGCACCGCCCTGCATGAAGGCCACCGGCTGCTGATGGCGGCCATCAACGGCGATGCCTACGACGCCGCCGAGGTGCAGAAGGCCGTGGCCACCGTCAAGGCCAAGGTGGACGAGTGCTACCTGGGCCCGAGCACGGCAGCCATCGTGGCCGCCGCCACCGACCGCGGCATCCCCTCGCTGCGGCTGAACGACGGCAACCTGGTGCAGCTGGGCCATGGCGCCCGCCAGCAGCGCATCTGGACCGCCGAGACCGACCACACCAGCGCCATCGGCGAATCCATCGCCAGCGACAAGCAGCTGACCAAGTCGCTGCTGGCCAGCTGCGGCGTGCCGGTGCCCGAAGGCCAGGAAGTCGGCTCGGCCGAAGAGGCCTGGGAGGCCGCCGAGGACATCGGCCTGCCCGTGGCCGTCAAGCCCGTGGATGCCAACCATGGCCGCGGCGTCTCGCTGGACCTGCGCACCCGCGACGAGGTGCTGGCCGCCTTCGCCGTGGCCGAGCCCGAAGGCAGCGGCGTGATGGTGGAGCGCTTCGTCCGCGGGCAGGAGCACCGGCTGCTCGTGGTCGGCGGCGAGGTCGTCGCCGCGGCGCGGGGCGAGATCATCACCGTGACCGGCGATGGCCGCGCCACCGTGGCCGAGTTGATCGAGAGCCAGCTCAACAGCGACCCGCGCCGCGGCTCGGAAGAGGAGTTCCCGCTCGACCTCATCGTGCTGGCCACCGACGCCAAGCTGCAGCTGGAGCTGCAGCGGCAGGCCTTGACCGGCGAGTCGGTGCCCGAGTCGGGCCGCGAGATCATCATCCAGCGCAACGGCAACCTGGGCGTGGACTGCACCGACCAGGTCCATCCCGAGGTCGCCTATGCCGCCACCCTGGCCGCGCGCGCCGTGGGCCTGGACATCGCCGGCATCGACCTGGTCTGCGAGGACGTCGGCCGGCCGCTGCAGGCGCAGGGCGGCGCCATCGTCGAGGTCAACGCCGGCCCTGGGCTGCTGATGCACCTGAAACCCGCCGTGGGCTCGCCGCGCCCCGTGGGCCGCGCCATCTGCGACCACCTCTTCCCCGAATCCGACGACGAACGGCCCGGCCGCATCCCGGTGGTGGGCGTGGCCGGCTCGCGCGAGAACGCCGTGCTGGCCCGCCTGGTGGCCTGGCTGGTGGGCCTGTCGGGCCGCCATGTGGGGCTGGCCTGCCGCGACGGCCTGTTCCTGGACCGCCGCCGCGTCGACACCCGCGACAGCGCTCACTGGGCCGCCGGACGCCGGCTGCTGGTCAACCGGCAGGTCGAGGCGGTGGTGATCGAGAACGGCGCCGCCACCATCCTGGCCGACGGCCTGCCCTACGACCGTTGCCAGGTCGGCATCGTGACCGACCTGGAAGGCGCCGATCAGCTCGCCCACGAAGACATCACCGAGAGCGACCAGATGGTGAAGGTGCTGCGCACCCAGGTCGACGTGGTGCTGGACTACGGCACCGCCGTGCTCCATGCCGCGGATGCGCGCGTGGCCGGCATGGCGCCGCTGTGCGACGGCGACGTGATCCTGTACGCCGCCGATCCGCAGGCCGCGCCCCTGGCCACCCACATGGCGGCCGGCGGCAAGGTGGTCACGGTACGGCAGGACCGCATCGTGCTGGCCCATGGCACCAGCGAGTCCTTCCTGCCCGGGCTGGGACGGCTGACCGTGTGGAGCGCCCACCATGCCGGCGTCGGCATCGAGAGCGTGCTGGCCGCCGTGGCCGCCGCCTGGGCCATGGCCATTCCGTTGAACCTGATCGGTGCCGGCATCGAGGCCTTCGAGGCCGACCTGCAACTGGCCACCGCCTCGCTGCAGCTGGACCAGAGCCAGCCCGCCCAATCGCTGCAACTCGCCTGAGACGAGGCCGCCCCATGGACATCATCCGTACCCGTGCCCTGCGCGGCCCCAACCTGTGGAGCCGCCACACCTGCATCGAGCTGGTCGTCTCCTGCAGCGCCGTCGAGCAGGCCGTCGAGCAGATCCCCGGCTTCGAGCCGCGGCTGCGCGCCCTCTTCCCCACCATCGGCGAGCTGCACCCCGTGGTGCTGGGCCATCCGCTGACCGCCGCCCATGTGCTGGAGAACGCCGCCGTGGCGCTGCAGGCGCAGGCCGGCTGCGAGGTGATCTTCGGCCGCACCACGCGGGCCCGTGAGGAAGGCATCTTCCTGGTGGCCGTGCAGTACACCGAGGAGGCCGTCGGCCGCCGCGCGGTCGAGATGGCCACGCAGCTGCTCAACGCCGCCATCGATCCTCAGGGCAGCGGCAGCTTCGACTCCGCCGCCGCCATCGCCGAGCTGCGCGAACTGGACGAGGACGAGCGCCTGGGCCCCAGTACCGGCTCCATCGTCGATGCGGCCGTGGCGCGCGGCATTCCGTACCGGCGCCTGACCACCGGCAGCCTGGTGCAGTTCGGCTGGGGCGTGCGCCAGCGCCGCATCCAGGCCGCAGAGGTCGACGCCACCTCGGGCATCGCCGAATCGATCGCGCAGGACAAGGAACTCACCAAGCAGCTGCTGCATTCGGCCGGCGTGCCGGTGCCGCTGGGCCGGCCCGTGAGCAGCGCGGACGACGGCTGGGCCGCGGCGCTGGAGATCGGCCTGCCCGTGGTCGCCAAGCCGCAGGACGGCAACCAGGGCAAGGGCGTGACGGTGAACATCGCCACACGCGAGCAGTTCGACGCCGCTTACGCATCTGCCGCGCACTACGGCGAAGTGATGGTCGAGAAGTTCCTGCCCGGCTTCGACTACCGCCTGCTGGTGGTGGGCGACCGGCTGGTCGCCGCCGCCCGGCGCGATCCGCCGCAGGTGATCGGCGATGGCCACAGCACGGTGCGACAGCTGGTGGACGTGGTCAACCAGGACCCGCGCCGCGGCGAAGGCCATGCCACCTCGCTCACCAAGATCCGGCTGGACGACATCGCCCTCGGCCGGCTGGAGGCGCAGGGCCTGACGCCCGACAGCGTGCCCGCCCTGGGCCAGCGCGTGGTGCTGCGCAACAACGCCAACCTGTCGACCGGCGGCACCGCCACCGACGTCACCGACACCGTGCATCCCGAGATCGCCGCCCGCGCGGTGGATGCGGCGCAGATGGTGGGCCTGCACATCTGCGGCGTGGACATGGTCTGCGAGAACGTCATCCGCCCGCTGGAGGAGCAGCACGGCGGCATCGTCGAGGTCAATGCGGCGCCGGGCCTGCGCATGCACATCAGCCCCTCCTTCGGCCGCGGCCGGCCGGTGGGCGAAGCCATCGTGGACCAGCTCTATGCCGATGGCGACGACGGCCGCGTGCCGGTCATCGCCGTCACCGGCACCAACGGCAAGACCACCACCACGCGCCTGATCAACCACCTGCTGGCCGCCAGCGGCATGGTCACCGGCATGACCAACACCGACGGCGTCTACGTCAACGGCCGCCAGACCGACAGCGGCGACTGCAGCGGCCCCAAGAGCGCCCGCAATGTGCTGCTGCATCCCGAGGTGGAAGCGGCGGTGTTCGAGGTGGCGCGCGGCGGCGTGCTGCGCGAGGGCCTGGGCTTCGACCGCTGCACCGTGGCCGTGGTGACCAACGTGGGCAGTGGCGACCACCTCGGCATGAACTACATCCACACGGTGGAGGACCTCGCCGCCGTCAAGCGGGTGATCGTGCGCAACGTGGCGCCCACCGGCTGGGGCGTGCTCAACGCGGCCGACCCGCAGGTGGCCGCCATGGCCGGCGCCTGCCCGGGCCATGTCATCTACTTCGCGGCCGACCGCCAGCACCCCGTCATGGCGACGCACCGGGCCCAGGGCAAGCGCACGGTCTACGTCGACCGCGACACGCTGATCGCCGCCGAAGGCGCCTGGCGCGAGCGCGTGGCGCTGCGCGACGTGCCGATCACGCGCGGCGGCACCCTGCCCTTCCAGGTCGAGAACGTGATGGCCGCCGTGGCCGCGGCCTGGGCCGTGGGGCTGGACTGGGACACCATCCGCCGCGGCCTGGCCAGCTTCAAGAACGACGCCGCCGGCGTGCCCGGCCGCTTCAACGTGATGGACTACAAGGGCGCCACGGTCATCGCCGACTACGGCCACAACACCGACGCCATGAAGGCGCTGGTGGCGGCCATCGAGACGCTGCCGGCCAAGCGCCGTTCGGTGGTCATCAGCGGCGCCGGCGACCGCCGCGACGAGGACATCCGCGACCAGACGGCCATCCTGGGCGAGGCCTTCGACGACGTCATCCTCTACCAGGACGCCGCCCAGCGCGGCCGAGCCGACGGCGAGGTGATCGCGCTGCTGCGGCAGGGCCTGCAGGGCGCCCGCCGCACGGCCCATGTGGAAGAGATCCGCGGCGAGTTCCTGGCCATCGACGCGGCGCTGGCGCGGCTGGCGCCGGGCGACCTGTCCCTCATCCTCGTCGACCAGGTCGAGGAGGCGCTGGCGCATCTGGCGCAGCGCATCGCCAAAGCCGACTGAAACGCCACCCTCGGCCGCGCAGACGGTCGGGGGCGGCGTGCGACCTGTCCGACACCGGCGGTCGCCGTCGGCGCGAATCGGCTCGCAGCCGCGTCCCACAGCGGGACGACGGAGGGCCTGCCGATAGTCCAGGGCATCGAACAACGACGCCCCTCGCAGGGCGACTGGATGTGCCCATGACCCTTTCCCCCCGTGCCTGGCGCCAAGCCGCGCTCCGCGGCGGCCTCGCCGTCGCCCTGGCCGCCTCGGCCTGGACGGCCTGGGCCCAGCCCGCTCCCGACTGCGACAGCCGCCAGGATCCCGCCGCCTGCCGCCGCGAGGCCGGTGCGGCGCGCGAGGAAGCCCGCCGCGGCGGACTGACCGCCCCCGCGGAAGGCAACGCCGGTGCCAACGCCATGGCGCGCTGCCAGCTTCAACCCGCGGCCGACCGCGCGGATTGCGAAGCGCGGGTGCGCGGCAGCAGTGCGGGCACGACCACCACCGAAGGCAGCGTGATGGGCGGCGGGATCATCCGCGAAACCGTCACGCCAATCCCCGCGGCGCCGGCTACGCCCCGACCCTGATTCCCGTCAAGGCGTCGTCCGCAGCACGCTGATTCCATTCCTTTCCTGTCCACACTCACCAGGAGCAACGCCATGAAGAAGACCCTTCGTCACGCCGGCTTCGCACTGGCCCTCGCCACCGGGGCCCTGTTCGCAAGCCCCTTCGCTCAAGCCGCCGATAGCGGCACGTACAGCCAGGAGCGCGCGATGTGCGGCCACATCCAGCAGGATCGCGCCGCCTGCATCCGCGAGGCGGGCGCCGCCGCACAGGCCGCACGCCAGGGCAACCTGAGCAGCGCCAACGCCGACACCTACCGGCGCAACGCCCTGGCGCGTTGCCAGCTGCACCAGACCAGCGTGGACCGCGCGGCCTGCGAGGCGCGCGTCACCGGCCAGGGCGACACCACCATCGACGGCAGCGTGCTCGGCGGCGGACTCATCCGCGAGACCGTGACCACCCTGCCGCCGACCCGCATGCCCCGCTGATCGGGCCCGCCTTCCTCACGACGCCCCTTTCCCGTTGCGGATGGCAACAGGAAAGGGGCGTTCATGTGTGGATAAAAGTAAACAATGCGTGGAAGGGCGACACTACAATCCGCCGGTTCCGATAGAGCCCCTGCCCGCATGTCCAAGACCGCAGCCGCCCAGCCGCCTCGATCCGCTTCCCGCATCCCGTCGCGTCTGCTGGCCGTTGCGCTGGCCTGCGCCCTGCCCTTCGCGGCCGCCTGGGCGGACGAGTACGACAACGTCGAACAACTCATCCAGCAGCGCAAGTTCGACGAAGGCCTCGCCCAGGCCGACAAGTTCCTGCGCGAGAAGCCGCAGGACCTGCAGATGCGCTTCCTCAAGGGCGTGGCCAATCTCGAGGCCGGGCGTCGCCCCGAGGCCATCGCCATCTTCGAGCAGCTCACCCGCGACGCGCCCAACCTGCCCGAGCCCTACAACAACCTGGCCGTGATCTACGCCGGCCAGGGCGACTTCGACAAGGCCCGTGGCGTGCTCGAGCGGGCGATCCGCACCAACTCCAGCTACGCCACGGCCTACGAGAACCTGGGCGACGTGTACGCCCGGCTCGCCAGCGAGGCCTATGGCAAGGCGCTGCAGCTCGACAAGAGCAATGCCGCCGTGCAGCCCAAGCTGGCCGTGATCCGCACGCTGTTCACCACGCCGAGCGCGGCCCTGCTGGCCGGCAAGGGCGCACCGGCGACCGTGGCCAAGGCACCGGCCGCAGCGCCCGCGGCCGCTCCGACGCCAGCCCCCGCACCGGCGGTCGTCGCGAAGGCACCGCCCCCGCCGCCCGCGCCCGCACCGGCTCCCACGGTGGTCGCCAAGGCTCCGGAGCCGGCCCCCGCACCGCCGCCTCCGGCACCCGCACCCGCCAAGCCGCCGGTTGCGGCACCGACGCCCGCACCGGCTCCTGCGGCAGTGCCTGCGCCAGCCCCGGCGCCTGTGCCCGCTGCCGCCCCCGCGCCCAAGCCTGCCGAACCCGCGCCCGCCCCCAAGCCGGATGCCAGCAGCGCCGCCCAGACCGAGGTGGCCTCGGCCGTCAGTGCCTGGGCCAGCGCCTGGTCCAAGCAGGACATGGACGGCTACCTGGCTGCCTATGCCCCCAACTTCGATCCAGCCGACGGCGCCAGCCGCGCCGCCTGGGAGAAGGAGCGCCGCGCCCGCATCGTGGGCAAGAGCAGCATCACCGTGCAGGTCGAAGGCCTGAACGTGGAGGTGCAGGGCGACAAGGCCACCGCCAAGTTCCGCCAGCGCTATCGCGCCGACCGCCTGAACGTCAGCAGCCGCAAGACGCTGGAGATGCAGCGTGTGCACGGCAAGTGGCGCATCGTGAAGGAAACCGTCGGCGGCTGAGGCCGGCGACACGCAACGGCTCCCGATCTTGGCGGACCGCTCCAGTTCCCTGAAGCCCTCCACGGCCTGGCTATGGGCCGCGGGCCTGCTCGCAGCATGCCTGCCGATGGCGGCACAGGCCGCTCCCGCGGAGCGCCATGCCCGGGGCAAGGCACCCGCCAAATCCGTCGCGGCGCCCGCCGCCCGTTCCAAGAAGGAGGCTGCGCGCGCCGCGCCTGCCCGCACTGCGGCAGCCGCCCCCGCAGGACGTACGGCGCTTCGCCGCACGGAGCGCACGCCCGTGCGGGCGGCAGCCCGCGCTGCCGTTCCGGCCGCCGCGGCCACGGTGGCCACTGCCGTCGCCACGAGCCGCGTCGTGGCGCATCCGCCCGCCATGGGCACCGTGCAGCCCGCCAACGCGTCCGCGGTACCGAGTGCGCCCAACGACGCGGGCCCGATCCTGCAGGCGGGGGGTGCCGCAGAGGCCCAGCTGATCGAGGTCTATCAGCTCTTCGGCCGCGGCGAAACGCAGCAGGCGCTGGACAAGGCCCGCGCGCTGGTCAAGACCTACCCCAATTTCCAGCTCGCGCAACTGGTGTACGGCGACCTGCTGGCCACCCGCATTCCGCCCAACACCGCCCTGGCCGACGCGGCCAGCCTGGCCCGGCTGCGCGGCAATCCCACCCTGACCGAACTGCACGAGGAATCGCGGCGCCGCCTGCAGGCCCTGCGCGACCGGCCACCGCCGGGCACCGTCCCCTCGCAGTTCCTGGCGCTGTCGCAACGCAGCCGCTATGCCATTGCCGTGGACGCCTCCCGCTCGCGGCTGTACCTGCTGGAGAACACGGCCAACGGCCTGCAACTGGCCGCGGACTACTACATCTCGGTGGGCAAGGCCGGCACGGACAAGCTCGTCGAAGGCGACGCCCGCACGCCGCTGGGCGTGTACTACGTCACCAGCAACCTGGATCCGCGCACGCTGAAGGACTTCTACGGCGCCGGCGCCCTGCCCATCAACTACCCGAACCCCTACGACAACATGCTGGGGCGCACGGGGAGCGGCATCTGGCTGCACGGCACGCCGCCCGAGCAGTTCTCGCGGCCACCCCAGGCCAGCGACGGCTGCGTGGTGCTGTCCAACCCCGACCTCAAGCAGATCCTGCGCAAGGTGCAGGTGGGCGCCACGCCGGTCGTGATCGCCCGCAGCCTGGACTGGGTGGCACCGCCCAAGGTGCGCACGCTGGCCGAGCCCTTCGAGACGGCGCTGAGCGCCTGGCTGCAGGCCCGCAGCGGCGGCAACGAGGAGCGGCTGCGCAGCTTCTACGCCACCGAATACCAGCGCGCCAGCCGCCGAGGCCCGGTCACCGTGCCCATCGACAACGTGCTGCGCCAGGAGCTGGCCACCGCCCAGGGCCGCAGCATCCAGCTCAAGGACACGTCGGTGCTGATGTGGCACGACAAGCGCGACACCGTGGTCGCCACCTTCGGCGAAGTGGTCGCCGGCGAACGCACCGGCCGCACCCGCCGCCAGTACTGGGTGCGCACCCCGGACAGCTGGAAGCTGTTCCACGAAGACATCCTGGGCTGACGCCCGCCGCGGCCCGCGAGGGCCGGTCACAGGCGCTCCCTCCGTGGCGCGATGCGTCCGCCGCGCTCGGCGCATGGCGTTTCGTCTGCATCGACCGGCTTTGTCCACCCCTTCCAGCAGCAGCTGACCCCGCCCAATGCCCCTACGGCGTGGGCGTGAACTATTCAACGTTTTCCCTTGCTTTGTGGCCTGAATGTCAAAAGGCGCGTTACGTAACGCATCGCGTGACACGGCCGTAACTGGGCGATTTCTGAAATGCATCTTTTTGGTGCATCTTGTTCAGCTGCAATTCAGGGAAATTTTTCCTTTGATTTCAACAACTTGAAGATCAGGCCTCATCCGTTTGGCTGATGCAGCCGATGACGGATGGCTGAAGCCACCGCAGTGACGGCTCCGGACGGCCTCGCAAATGTGAATACTTCCATCTTATTGATACAGGAAGTTACCGGAACCTAGCATGAACTCGCCTTCGGGCCCCTGTCGTTCTGCTACCACTTTGCGAGGTCAACCATGAAAGCTGCAATCGTTCGTTTCCTGCGTGATGAAGAAGGCGCCACCGCCATCGAGTACGGAATCATCGCGGGGCTGATGGCCCTGATGCTGGTCGCCATCTTCGGCACCGACGGCGCCGTCCAGACCACGCTGGAAGCCATCTTCACCAAGGTCAAGAGCGTCGCCACGGGTGCGTGAGCCACCTGGACCTGCCCGCTGCTCCAGAACGCGCCGCCTCGCCCATGCAGCCCCTCCTCCTGCTGTGGCTCGCCGGTGCGGTCTTCTGCGACCTCCGCTGGCGCAAGGTGCCCAACCTGCTGGTCCTGGCCGGCATGGTGGGCGCCTTGCTCTCGCTGGCGTTCGGCGCCGCGTTGCCGGGCCTGGACTGGCCTGCGGCACTCGTGGGCGCGGGCGCGGCCTTCGCCGTCCTGCTTCCCTTCTACGCCCTGGGCCTCATGGGCGCCGGCGACGTCAAGTTCGCCGCCGCGCTCGGCCTGTGGGTGGGTCTGGCGCCGCTGGCGCCGATCGCCATCGTCGGCAGTCTGCTCGCCTTCGCCCATGCGCTGGCCGTGCTCGCGCTACGGCGTTGGCCCCTCTTTCCCCGGCTGATGCTGGCGCTTTCCGGCCGCAACGCGGACGGCGCGGCATCGCCTTCGGCCCACCGGCCGATTCCCTACGCCGCCTACCTGGCGCTGGCTGCCCTCGGGTGGCTGGCATGGCGGGTGCCGCAATGAGCCGGGCGTACGCCGGCCGCGTCCCCCTCGACCCGAACTGAACCGCCCGCCCGCCATGCTCCGCTTCTCCAAGATCCTGGCCGTTCTCCTCGTGCTGCTGGCCGTGGCGCTGGCGGTGTATGCGTGGCTGCTGAGCCGCAACCCGGCGCCCGTCCGCACGGCGGCGGCACCCGCCGCCAGCGCCCCGGCTACCGCCGCGCCCGCCGCCACCTATGCGGTGGTGGTGACGAGCAAGGCCGTGCCGGCCGGCCAGCCGATCCCCGCCGACGCGCTGCAGCTGGCGCAGTTGCCCATCGACCCGGCCGGCGCCTTCCGCACCACGGCCGACGTGGCCGGCCGCGTGCCGGTGCTGGACCTGGGTGCCGGCACGCCGGTGCTCGAAGCGCAGCTGAGCACGGGCCTCGCCCTCAAGCTGGCCGAGGGCGAGCGCGCCGTGGCCGTCAAGGTGGACGAGGTCATCGGCGTCGGCAACCGCGTGACGCCCGGCGACTACGTGGATGTCTTCTTCACCCTCAAGGCCGATGGGCGAGACATCGAGCGCAGCCAGGCGCGGCTGCTGCTCGCGCGCCTGCGCGTGCTGGCCTTCGGTCAGGCCTCCCTCGACGGCAACGCCCACCGTGCGGACGCCGGCAACGGCCGCGTCAGCAGCGCGACCAGCGCATCCACCGGCGGCCAGCGCGTCGAAGCCGCCCGCACCGCCGTGCTGGCCGTGCCCGTGGCCGACGTGAACCGGCTGGTGCTGGTCGAGAACAACGGCCGCCTGCTGCTGGCGCTGCGCAATCCGGCCGACACCGCCGAGCCCGATCCGCGTCTGTTCGCCGACTTGCCGCCCGCACTGCAGCCGCTGCCCGCCGCGCGCGGCGACAAGGCCCGCGCGCTCCTCGACGGCATCGACCGCGCCCAGGCCGGCCTGGCCGTGGAGGACCTGGCCAACGGCGGCAACCGGACCGTGCGCCGGACCGTGGCCGCCGCTCCAGCCTCTTCGGGCGCACGCCCCACCCCGGCCGGCCTGGAGGTGGAAGTGATCCGTGGCGACCGTCGCGAGACGGTGCGCTACTGATCGCGCCATGGCCCCGCCCACCGCCCGCCCCTCACCGACCACGACCATGCGCCTGCGTCCCCGCCGCCTTCCGATGCCCACCGTGCTGGCCGTCGCCTTGCTCGCACCCGCGGCCGCGCCCACGGCCCTGGCGCTCACGCCGGCCGCCGACCCGGCCCGGCTGGTGCTGACCATGGGCACCCAGAAGGAACTGGTCTTCGACGGCGCGGTGGAGCGCATCGCCATTGCCGACGAGGCGGTGGCCGGCGTCACCATCGCCCGCCGCACGCCGGGCTCGCCGGCGGCGCGGCTGGTCATCACCGGCAAGGCCGCAGGAGGCACCTCGCTGATCGTGTGGGAGAAGGGCAAAGCGGCCGGCCGCACCTACGCCATCGAGGTCCAGCGCCGCACCGCCGTGCTCGAAGGCAGCAGCGAGAGCCTGCCCGAGCACCGCCAGGCGCGTGAGACCGCGCTGGCGGCCTTCCCCGACAAGGCCACGCTGACCGACCGCTCCAGCGTGCAGGTGAAGAGCCACACGGTGCAGGTCGACGTGAAGGTGGTGGAGTTCAACCGCAGCGTGCTCAAGCAGGCCGGGCTCAACATCTTCAGCACGCGGGCCAACTCGCACGGCTTCAGCTTCGGCGTGTTCACGCCCACCTCGCTCAAGAGCACCACCTACAACACCGACGGCTCGCTCACCACCGACGCCAACAACCCGCTGTCGCAGGCCTTCAACCTGCTGTTCAACTTCGGCCGCGCCGGCATCGGCCTGAACGTGGGCTTCCTCGAAGGCAACGGCCTGGCCCGGGTGCTGGCCGAGCCCACGCTGGTGGCCCTTTCGGGGCAAAGCGCCAGCTTCCTGTCGGGCGGCGAGCTGCCCATCCCGGTGCCGCAGGGGCTGGGCACCACCTCCATCGAATACAAGCCCTTCGGCATCGGCCTGACGCTCACGCCCACGGTGCTGGGCGACGACCGCATCGCGCTCAAGGTGGCGCCCGAGGCCAGCGACCTCGACTATACCAACGCCCTGAGCCTCAACGGCGTGCCCGTGCCCGCCATCACCACGCGCCGCGCCGACACCACGGTGGAGCTGGGCGATGGCGAGAGCTTCATCATCGGCGGGCTGGTCAGCCGCAGCACCAGCTCCAACGCCGACAAGGTGCCACTGCTGGGCGACCTGCCCGTGCTGGGCACCTTCTTCAAGCAGAACCGCTACCAGATGAGCGAGAAGGAGCTGGTGATCGTGGTCACGCCGCACCTGGTGCGGCCCATCGCCCGCGGCACCGACCTGTCGCCCTACCTGCCCGGCGCCAACGAGCAGCGCGACGGCCCGGTGTGGCGCTCGATCTTCACTGGCAACGTGCCCGGCAGCACGAGCCTGCCCGGCTTCTCGCGATGAGCCCTTCGTGAACGAAGACAGCGCCATGAACGCCCCGCGCGACCGCTTTCCCGACGCCGGCACCGCCACCTACGTGTTCGTGTGCGCCGACCCGGCCCGCGTGGCCTGGATGACCGACGCACTCGCAGGCCAGGGCGTGGTGGTGCCCCTGCGCGCGGGCGCAGGCATCGCGGAGCGCATCGGCATGCTGTCGCCGCAGGCGGTGCTGATCGACTTCGGCGGTGGCGGCGCCGACGACGCGGCCGCCCTGCTGCAGCAGCTGCGGCAGGACTGGCCCACGCTGCCGGTGGCCGCCGCCGGCCTGGCCACCGACCCCGCCGCCACGCTGGGCGCCCTGCGTGCCGGCGTGGACGACTTCATCGACCTGGCCGGTGCGCCGGAGGATGCCCAGGTCACGCTGCGGGCACTGATGCAGCGGCGTGCCGCCACGCAGCGCAGCGTGCGCGGCGGCACGCTCGCACTGCTGGGCGCACGCGCCGGCGTGGGCACCACCACGCTGGCCACCAGCCTGGCCCTGCTGCTGCAGGAACAGCGGGGCGGCCCGGGCGCCGCACAGCGCAGCGCCACGGCCACGCAGCGCCGCGGCGTCGCCCTGCTCGACCTGGGCCTGCCCGCGCGCGATGCGCTGCTGTACCTGGACACGCCCAGCGAGTTCAGCTTCGTGGACGGCGTGCGCAACCTGCGCCGCATCGACCCCACGCTGCTGCAGACCGCGCTGGCCCACCACGACAGCGGCGTGGCCCTGCTGCCGCTGCCCGCCAGCCTGGCGCAGGTGCGCGAGATCTCGCATGCCGACTCGGCCCAGCTGATCCGCCGCCTGGCCGACTTCTTCGACCTGCAGGTGGCCGACCTGGGCGGCTTCTCGTCGGTGGACTTCATCGCCCAGACGGCCCGCGAGGCCGACCGCGTATGGGTGGTGTGCGACCAGAGCATCGGCGCCATCGTCTCCACCGCCGCGCTGCTCAAGGACCTGAAGGCCAAGGGCTTGGACCTGCAGGGCTTCGCGCTGGTGGTCAACAAGTTCGACAGCCATGTGGAGTTGTCCGCGCGCGAGATCGCAGCGCGGCTCGAACTGCCGCTGGCCCATGTGGTGCCGGCGCGCGCTGCCGCGCTCAACGCAGCCGCCAGCCGCGGCGAGATGCTGGTGCGTACCGCGCGCAGCGATGCCTACACCCAGGCGGTGGCCGCGATGGCGCGCAGCCTGCGCGAATCGCTGCCCGGCGGCGGCCCGGGCGCCAGCGCACCGCGCGGCGCCACCGCGTCGCCAGCCCGCTGGCGTGCATTGGGCAAGCAGATCGGCAGCCTGTGGAAGAAAGAGGGTTGAGCGCCATGTCCCCCGACATCCAGTTCGCCGACGACGACCAGGCCTTCGTCGGCTCCCAGCAGTTCCAGGACATCAAGAACTGGACGCACGAGCACCTGCTCACCCGCATCGAGGAACTGGGCGCCGAGTTCGGCCGCTGGTCGCGCGCCTCGATCCAGCAGTTCGTGGAGCTGGAGCTCGACAGCTTCGTGCGGCTGCAGCGCGTGCCCATCAACGAGCGCGAGATCCAGTTGGTGGCCGATGCGCTCACCAAGGAGCTGGCCGGGCTCGGTCCGCTGGAGGACCTGCTGAACGACCCGGCCGTCGAGGACGTGCTCATCAACGGCCACAAGAACGTCTACGTCTCGCGCCGCGGCATCCTCACGCGCGAGCAGATCCGCTTCTCGGACGACGAGCATGTGCTGCGCATCGTGCGCCGCATCCTGGCGCCGCTGGGCCGGCGGCTGGACGAGTCGAACCCCATGGTCGATGCGCGCCTGCCCGACGGCGGCCGCATCAACGCGGTGATCGAGCCATTGGCGCTGGACGGCATGTCGGTGTCGATCCGCAAGTTCCGCAAGGACCCGCTCACGCCGGCCGAGCTGGTCAAGCTCGGCACCTTCGATGCCGGCATGGCGCAGGTGCTGGAGATGGCGGTGCGGGCGCGCTGCAACATCCTCGTCTCGGGCGGCACCAGCTCGGGCAAGACCTCGCTGCTCAACGCGCTGACCACCTTCATCCCCGAGACCGAGCGGGTCATCACCATCGAGGACACGGCCGAGCTGTCGCTGGCCAACGCCCATGTGGTGCGGCTCGAAAGCCGCCAGGGCGGCTTCGACGGCGCCGGGCTGGTCTCCATCCGCGACCTGCTGCGCAACAGCCTGCGCATGCGGCCCGACCGCATCATCGTGGGCGAGGTGCGCGGCGCCGAGGTGATCGAGATGCTGCAGGCCATGAACACCGGCCACGACGGCTCGATGGGCACCATCCACGCCAGCTCGCCGCGCGAATGCATCTACCGGCTGGAGATGCTGGCGGGCTTTGCCGGCTACCAGGGCAGCGAGGTGAGCCTGCGCCGGCAGATCGCCAGCGCCATCGACTTCATCGTGCAGATCGGCCGGCTCTCGGGCGGGCAGCGGCGCATCCTGTCGCTGTCGGAGGTGACGGGCGTGAACGACAACGTGGTCGCCATGCAGGAGCTGTACCGCTACGAGCCGCAGGTCGGGCCCGATGGCGAGGAGCGCGACCGCTGGGTGTCGCTGGGCATCGCGCCGCATTCGCCCAAGATCGCGCGGCTGCGCCAGACCCTGGCCCGCAACGCGCCGGGCGCGGCGGAGGGCCGCCGTGGCTGAGTCGCCGCGCATCGACCTGCTGCTGCTGGCGGCCGTGGCCCTGATGCTGGCCGCCGCCGGCCTTCTGCTGTGGCAGTGGGCGGCCACACGCCAGGGCCGGGCCGCCGCTGCGCGCCACCTGGGCGAACAGCTCGCCGGGCTGGCCGACAACGACGCCGTGCCGCGCGCCAGGCCGGCACCGCTGTCGACGCCCGCCAGTGCACAGCCGCTGGCGTCCGCACCCGCCGATGGCACGCTGGTCGACCCCTGGGCCGCGACGACCGAGGCGGCCACCGCGGCCAGCACGTCCGGCCGCGGCCGCCTCGACGAGCTGCTGCCGCCCTGGCTGCAGGGCGCGGTGTCGGCGCCCCAGCTCGGCCTGGGCGCGCTGGCCCTGGGGATCCTGGTGTCGCTGGCAGGCCTGCTGGCCTCGGCGCCCGGCGTGGTCGCGGCACTGGCCGTGCTGCTGCCGCTGTCGGCCTTCTTCCTCTGGTGGCGGGTGCAGAAATTCCGCCGCCGGCTGGTGCGCCAGCTGCCCGGCTTCATCGATGCGATGGTGCGGCTCATCACCGTGGGCAACTCGACGCAGGCGGCCTTCCAGCTGGCCATTCCGAGTGCGCGCGAGCCGCTGCGGGCCTACCTGGAGCGCACCGCCGGTCTGGTACGTGCAGGCGTGGACCTGGACCGTGCGCTGGCGCAGACGGCCGAGAGCGTGCGCGTGCAGGAGCTGCACCTGATGGCCGCCGTGCTGGGCCTGGGCGTGCGCTACGGCGGCCGTGCAGACCTGCTGCTGGAGCGGCTGGCGCACTTCATCCGCGACCGCGAGCAGGCCGACCAGGAGCTGCAGGCACTGTCGGCCGAGACCCGGCTGTCGGCCTGGATCCTCGGCCTGCTGCCGCTCATCGTGGGCGGGCTGATCGTCACCAACAACCCCGACTACTTCCTGCGCATGTGGCATGACGGCACGGGCCGCATGATGGTCTTCGGCGGCGCGGGCCTGCAGCTGCTGGGCGCGGTGCTGCTGTACCGGGTGGCGAGGCTGTGATGCCGCAGCAACTCAGCCCCACCCTGCTCGCCGCCCTCAGCGTGGCGGTGCTCGCCCTGGGCCTGCTGGTGCTGGGCGCCGCCCTCATCAGTGCCGAGCTGCGCCGGCTGCGCCACGAGCGCGCGCTGGACCGCGCCCTGGCCCATGGCGCCAGCCTGAGCCAGGCCGGCGACCCCAGCCTGCATGCGCCCCTGGCCGCCCCCAGCGCCAGCGACCTGCCGGTGCACTGGCTGGACACGCGCCTGGGCCGCGCGCTGGTGGCCGACGAGGACCGGCGCCTGATCGACCAGTGCGGCTTTCCGGCCGTGCGGGCGCAGCTCATCTTCCTGCTGCTGCGCCTGGGGCTGGCGCTGCTGCTGCCGGTGCTGGTCTACATGGCGTGGGCGGGCAGCCAGACGCCGGCCAAGGCGATGGCCGGGCTGGCCTTCGGCTTCACCCTCGGCTTCATGGGCCCCAAGTGGCTGCTGGCACGACGCGCTGCGGACCGCCGCGAGCAGGTGGCGCAGGAGCTGCCGCTCTTCGTCGACCTGCTGCGCCTGCTGCAGGGCGTGGGCCTGAGCCTGGACCAGAGCCTGCAGATCATGGCCACCGACTTCCACCATGTGCTGCGCGTGCTGGGCTTCGAGCTGGGCATCGCCAACCGGCAGTACGCCCAGGGCCGCACCCGCGAGCATTCGCTGCAGCGCCTGGCCACGCTGCATGCCAACGAGGACCTGGCCAGCCTGGTGATGCTGCTGGTGCAGGTGGACCGCCACGGCGGCGCCGTGCAGGAGCCACTGCGCATCTTCAGCGAGCGGTTGCGCGAGCGCCGCCGCATGGAGATGAAGGAGCGCATCGGCCGCATCACCGTGAAGATGACCGTGATCATGGTCACCACGCTGCTGCCCGCGCTGCTGGTGGTCACCGCGGGCCCCGGTTTCCTGGCAATCGTCCGTTCGGTCGGGAGCATGAGATGACACCCCCCAAGCCTTCCAGCCTCGCCCTGGGCCTGCTCTGCCTGGGCCTTGCGGCCTGCAGCGGCACGCCGCGCTCGGAATACCCGGGCGCGGATGCCGCGCGCGAGCGGCAGACCATGCAGGCGGCGGCCGACGCCGGCACCGAGGGCGCGGGCGCCATCGACAGCGCGGGCACCTACCTGCGCCTGGTCGAGCGCATGCAGCAGGACGGCCTGTGGTTCGCCTCGCTGGCCCACGTGGATGCGCTGGAGGCGCGCCACGGCGTGACGCCGGCCTCGACGCGCCTGCGCGCCGACGCGCTGCGCCAGACCGGGCAGGACGCCGCCAGTGCCGCCGCGTACCGGCGCCTCGTGGGCACGCCGCTCGAAGCGGCCGGCTACCACGGCCTGGGCCTGCTGGCGGGCGGCAAGGGCGACTTCGCCGAAGCCGCGCGCCTGATGGAGCAGGCCCGCCGCAGCACGCCCACCGACGGCCTGCTGCTGAGCGACCTGGGCTACGCCCTGCTGCGCGCCGGCCGCATCGACGCGGCGCGCGTGCCGCTGATGCAGGCGGCCCAGCTGCGCCCCGACCAAGCGCAGGTGCAGGCCAACCTCGCCCTCTACCTGGAAGCCAGCGGCCGCACCGATCAGGCGAGCGCGCTGATGGACGCCCAGCGCCTGCCCCCGGCCAGCCGCGAGGCCATCCGCCAGGCGGCGCGCGACCTGGCCGGCGGGGGCGCGCCTGCGGCCACCGCCGACCTGCCGGCCGGCTTCGCGCCCGGCGGCCTGGCCCTGCGCACCGCCATCCGAGCCAGCCTGCCGAGGACCGCCGCAGCCACCACCGCGAGCGCCGCGGAGCGCGCGCCCAACGCCCCCGACACCGGAAGGACGCCATGACGAAGACGACCCTGCTTTCCCTGCTGCTCCTGGGCCTGCTCGCGGCCGCACCGGCCCGGGCCCAGACCTCGGCGGTGCCACCGGCCGCATCGGCATCGGCGGACAGCCGGCAGGTGACGCCCGTGCAGGTCGCACCGAGCCCGGCGGCGGCTGCGCCGGTGCCTGCCCCGTCGGTCGCACCCGCGGGCGGCAGTGGCGCGGCCCTGGACGAGACGGCCGCCGCCACCGACCCGCCTGCGCTGCCGGTCGGCGCGGCCACGCAGCGTCTGCTGGCCTTGCAGCGCAGCGGCACGATGGCCTCGGCCACGCCGCGCCCCATCCCGGGCGAGGTGGCGCACCGCAGCTACGAGCGCTACCTGAACAGCTTCAACCACCCCATTCCCGACCGGTACGGCTCCTCGGTGTCGGTGCGCCCGGGTGGCACCGGCACGGGCACGTCCACCGGCGGCGCCCGCTGAACGACGACCGACATGCCGAGAACGGGCAGCCCTCGCGTCCACGCCCCGCGGCCGCGCGCCGCGCGGGTGCAGCGCGGCGTGTACTCGCTGGAGTACGCGATGGTGTTCCTGCTGTTCTTTGCGCTCATCTACACCATCGTGTGCTACGCGATCGTGTTCACCTTCCGCTTCGGCTTGCAGAACGCGGCGGAGGATGGGGCGCGGGCCGCGCTGCGCTATCAACCGACGCTGGCAGCGCGTCAGGCAGCGGCCAGCACCGAGGCCACGCGCAAGGCCACCGGCTGGCTGCCGGTCGCGCCCACCGTGGCCTCGCGCATCGTGTACGAGAACGGCAGCAGCTGCGACGCCCAACTGGCCAATCGCTGCAGCATCGAGGTCACCGTCAGCGCACCCGGCCTGCAGGCGGTGCTGCCGCCCTTTCCCGGTTTTGCGCTGCCGGACGTGGTGGCCGCGCAGGCCCGCGTGCTGCTCGACGGGAGGTCGCTGTGAGGGGTCGCCCGGCCATGGCGCGCGCCATGTGCACGACGCGCGCGCGCCAGCAGGGCGTGGCCGCGATCGAGTTCGGCATCGTGTTCATCGCCCTCTTCACCGTGCTCTACGGCCTGGCCACCTTCGGCTCGGTGTTCTACACGCGGCACCAGATCACCCGCGCCGCCGAGGACGGGGCGCGTGCCGTGGTCATGTACAACGCGCCCACCGAGGCGCAGATCCAGGCCGTAGTGCGCAGTTCGCTGGCGGTGCCGCTGTCCACCGCGACCGGCCTGGAGATCAGCGCCACGGCCGCTGCCGACCCGGTGGTGGTGACGGTGCGCCTGCCCTACCGCAGCAACGCGATCCTGCCGCTGCTGCCGCTGGCCGACCGCTTCATCCCGGACATGCTGCAGGCGCGCGCCAGCGCGGCGAGGCCCTCCTGACATGACGCACCGCCCAGTCCACATCCGCGGGGGCCATGGTGCCGGCAGTGCCCTGGCCGGCCGCCTCGTTCGGCGAGGCGGCGGCCGACGCCATCAGCGCGGCTCCGTCGTCATCAACGCGACCCTGGCGCTGGCCGTGCTGATCATCGGGCTGCTCGGCACCGAGCTCGGCTACATGCTGCTGACCAAGCGCGACCTGCAGAAGGCCGCCGACCTGGCGGCGCTGGCCGGCGCGCAGCAGGTACAACCCACCAGCTGCTCCGCGGCCCAGCAGGCGGCGCTCTCCAATGCCAATGGCAGCGGCACGCAGGGTGCCAACCGGAATCTGCCACGCGAGTTCAGCCTGGCGGCCGGCGATGTGGAATGCGGCCGCTGGGAAGCGACGTCTTCCGACCCGTCGGGCAGGCGCTTCCAGAACGGCGTGCAGCCCTTCAACGCCGTGCGCGTGGCCATGCAGCGCACGCCGGCGGTGATCCTTCCGGCCTTGCCCGGCAACGGCGCGGCCACGCTGGCGGTGGAGGCCATTGCCGCGCGTCAGCAACCGCAGGCGGCGCTGAGCATCCGCAGCACGCTGCTCACCGTGGACGCTTCGCGCTCGGTGCTGTTGAACGCCCTGGTCGGCGGGCTGCTGGGCGGCTCGCTCAATCTGAGCACGGTCGGCTGGAACGGGCTGCTGCAGACCGATGTTCAGTTGCTGCGCTTTCTCGATGCGCTGGCGGTGGACCTGAACGTCGCGGCCGGCGACTACGACACGCTGCTGCGTACCGACGCGTCCGTGGGCGTGCTGCTGGACGCGGCCATCACGGCCTTGCAGAACGGCGCGGGCGGCAGTGGGGGCACGCTCGATTCCGCGATCACGGCCCTGCAGGCCATCCGGGCCGCCGCCCAGGCCGCTCCGGCGCTTCCCCTCGTGCAACTCGGCGAGCTGCTCTCGGTGCAAAGCGGCACGCCGGCTGCCGGCCTGGAGGTGCCGATCCAGCTCTTCCAGCTGGTGGAAGCGATGGTGCAGGCCGCCAACAGCAAGAGCGCCGTTTTCGCCTCGGTGCCCGTCTCGCTGCCAGGCCTGGGCACGGTGTCGGTCAAGACCAAGGTCGTCGAGCCGGCACAGATCTCGGCCATCGGCAACCCGGCGCTGGCCCGGCTCGACCCGATGGGAGAAAACCGGATCTTCGTGCGCACGGCGCAGGTGCGGACGCTGGTGTCGGTGGAACTCGGCGGGTTGCTGGGCACGGTGAATTCGCTGCTGGACACCGTCACCGGCCAGCTCGCGCCGCTGACCAGTTTCATCAACGGCGTGCTCAACCTCAACCTGGTGGCGGCCATCGGCAACTTCCTGGGCGGCATCCTCTGTGGCGGACTGGTGACCTGCCCCTCGTCCGAGGCGCTGTCGGTGCGCATCGCACCCAGCCCGCGCATCGACCTGGGCCTCGGCGTGGGCGGTGGACGTGCCTACGTGAGCGACTACAGCTGCACCGGAAGCGACGCGAAGACGCTCACCGTGCCCGCATCCACGGCACTGGGTGAACTGCAGGTGGGCAGCTTCGGCGCCACCCCGGCCGCCGCGGAAAGCGCCTTCTTCTCCTCCTCGGAAATTCCGCAGACGGCACCCGTTTCCATCCTCGAGCTTGGCCGGCGCACCGTCCGGCCGGACGGCTGCCTGCTCACACTCTGCAGCCCCTTGCGCTGGAAGAAAGGCAGCACCTGGGTGAGCGATCCGAAGCAGGCGGACTTCACGCTCGAATCTGCCCTGGGCCTGCGCGCCGACACCACGGTGGCCGGCAGCAGCCAGACCCTGCAATACGCCGCCCCCGCCGCCGCCAACCTGCCCGAGATCGACGCAGCAGCGCCGGCCTACCAGGCCATCTCCTCCACCGGCATCGTGGGCAGCCTGGCCAGCACGCTGGCCAACGTCAGCATCCAGCCCTACCGCAGCACCAGCAGCGGCACGCTGGGCAACCTGCTGTTCGGCACCATCAGTCTGATCAACGGCCTGCTCGGCTCGCTGCAGACCGTGATCAGCGGCCTGCTGTCGCCGCTGCTCGATCCGCTGCTGGACTTCCTGCTCGACACGCTGGGCGTCGACGTCGCCACCACCGAGGTCGGCGCCCGCCTGAGCTGCCGCCGCGGCGCGGAGCTGGTCTTCTGAATCGCATGAGCGTCTCTCCCGCCTTCGACGAACTCGACCTCTACGTCTGGGAGGGCAAGGCTGACATCCTGGACCGGGTGGCGCGTTGCATGTCCAGCTTCGACGTGGACGTGATCCGCGCCGATGACCGCTTCATGAGCCTGCCCGAGCGCGAGCAGCCGCTGCGCCCTTCGCTGGCCGTGATGAGCGTGACGGCCATCGACGGCGGCGGCCTGCCGCATGCCACCGAGTTGCTGCAGGGCATGCCGGTGATCTGGGTCGGCGCCAGCACGCGCGAGCGTGATCCGCGCAACTACCCGCCCGAGTACCTGCACGTCCTGCCCTACGACTTCACCTGCGCCGAGCTGCGCACCATGGTCGCCAAGCTGGTGCGCCAGCTGCGCGCCCGCGCAGCCGAGGCGCCGGCGCCGGGCGAACTGGTGGCCCTGTCCGAGCCCATGAAGGCGCTGCTGGCCGAGGTGAACACCTTCGCGGGCAGCGACCATTCGGTGCTGGTGCAGGGCGAGACCGGCGTGGGCAAGGAACGCGTGGCGCAACTGCTGCACCATGGCCATCCCACCTACGGCAAGGGTGCCTTCGTCGCGGTCAACTGCGGCGCGATTCCGGACGGCCTGTTCGAGTCGCTGTTCTTCGGCCATGCCAAGGGCTCCTTCACCGGCGCCGTGCATGCGCACCGCGGCTACTTCGAGCAGGCCACGGGCGGCACGCTGTTCCTGGACGAGATCGGCGACCTGCCGCGTTACCAGCAGGTCAAGCTGCTGCGCGTGCTGGAGGACGGCGCGGTCACGCGCCTGGGCTCGGCCACGCCGCTGCGGGTGGACTTCCGCCTGGTGGCGGCCACCAACCGCAACCTGCGCGAGATGGTGGCCGCGGGCGAGTTCCGCGCCGACCTGTTCTACCGGCTGGCGGTGATCGAGCTGCGCATCCCCAGCCTCGAAGAGCGCGGCGAGGCCGACAAGATCGCCCTCTTCAAGGCCGTGCTGACCGGCGTGCTGGGCGAGCCGCTGCTGCAGGAGCTGGGCGAGGCGCCGCACTGGCTGACCGACGCCATCGCCTCGGCCACCTTCCCGGGCAACGTGCGCCAGCTGCGCAACCTGGCCGAGCGGGTGGGCGTGATCGCGCGGCAGACCAAGAGCTGGGAGCCGACGCTGATCCAGCGTGCCTTGGCGCTGGCCCGTCCGGTGGAGGTGCCCTCCGCTGCCCCGCCGGAGCGCCGCGGCTGGAATGCGACGGAGCGCAACCGCATCATCGCGGCGCTCGAAGTGAACGACTGGCGCCGCCAGGACGCCGCCCAGCACCTGGGCATCAGCCGCAAGGTACTGTGGGAGAAGATGCGCAAGTACCAGATCATGGATGGCGAGCCGGGCGTGCCGGAGGCGCCAGAGGCGTCCTGAGCCGAAGGGGCTGCGCAGGCCGGACCGGATGGCGCGCTCAATGTATGGACGTCGGTGACGGGCGATCGGCCTCGCGCTTGCGCAGTTGCGTGGGGGTGCGGTAGTCGCGGCGGATTTCTAACCTGCTCAACTGGACTGCGGTGCGCGGGTCACCGGTGGGTCCGTGGAGATAGTTGAATTCCACTTTCACCTCATAGGGCGCCACGGGCGCATCGAGAACGTCGTAGGCAAAGGTGCTGTCGTTTACCTCGTGGAAGCTACCGTCTCGCAGTATCACGAACCCAGGCGGCCGCAGGTTGCCGCCCTCCGCAGTCCAGCCAGGGACAACCTTGAGCTGAAGAAGTTTTTCAAGGCGATCTCTTTCAATGCGCATGGAAGGACCGAGTTCGATCTGGAAGTGATACGGCTCGACCTTGCCCTGCTCATCCGTTGTGCCGAGCATGTAGAGGCTGGTCCATTGATTGAGAAAGCACGCGTTGAACGTGAATTCGGTGCCGCCCCGGTACGCTTGCCCGCTGACTATCGCTGGTTCCTGTCGCTTGATCGGGACCAACCTCGACAACATCTCGAACGGTGCGTCTCCTCGAATGACCTTCATCGCGGCGCCAATGAAGTCGAGCAGCCGTTCGCGCTGAGCCTCGGTGTAGCGGAAGCTGTCGTAGATGGCTTGGGCGGCACGTTGGCGAACTTGAAATTCCTCCCAGGCCTTCTGTTTCTCATCGGGTGTCATGACTTTCCTTTCCTCCTGAGGGTCGACCAACCGCAGTGGTGGCGATGTCGAACAGTCTTGTGCAAAAGCCGGGTGGAGGCAGAGCAGCACCAGGAGCGCCGTTCCAAAGATGCTCGACCACCTCTTCGCAAGCGAAGCTGTCTTCTTCCCAGGGTCGCATGCGGTAGCCGAAGCTGCCGGGTTCTGCCAGGGCCATCGGGTCCACATCGATGAGCTTGCCGCCCAACCCCACGTCTTGAAGCAATTCATAGGCTGCCTTTCCATTGCAGGTGATGCCCTGGCGATGCACGTCCGGCCATTGGCTGCTTTGCTTTAGCGCCGACAGCGAGGTCAGCTCTTCTTCTTGGGGCCGAACATTCGCTCGATGTCCTCGGCCATGGGGTCGGGGCCGACCCATTGCCACCAGGCGGGCTGTGTCACGACGCGGCCGGTGTCAGGGTCCTGCCCGTTCAGGACGGGGAACCATCCGTCATCACCGAGGGTGTGGATGCGCCGCTGCATCGGGATGGCCGCATTTAGTGCGTCGTCGGCAAAGAAGCCAAGCCAGCGGCCGTCCTTGGGAACCCGCTGGCCGGTCCTGGGCATGTCGCCGAACTTCTTCTGATCGCGCTCGCGCAGTTGCTCGGGAGTGAGATATCTGCGGCGGATTTCGAGGCGGACCATCCTCGTTGCGGTGTAGGGGTCTTTGTCCCGAGGGTTGATATAGCTGAGTTTGGCCTTGACCAGATAGGGTGCGTAGGCCGGCTTCAGGATGTCGTACTCAAAGGTGGCCGGCTGACGCACGATGCCCAGATGCATGATCACTTCGGGGGGATAGAGATTGCCGCCATCCTGCAGCCATCCTGGCGCAACCTTCAGCTTCAAAAGTTGCTCAAGACGCTCCCGGTCGAGGTCCATCGGCGGACTGAGTTCGATCTGGAAGTGATACGGCTCGACCTTGCCCTGGTCATCCGTCGTGCCGAGCATGTAGATGCCGGTCCACTGGTTGAGAAAGCATGCGTCAAAGTCAAAGGTAAGGCCGCCGCGGTACGCTTCACCACTCACGATGGCAGGCCTTCGATCCGAAATCGGAAGCAGTCGAGCCAAGCCCTCGAACGGCGCATCCCCACGGATGACCTTCATCGCTGCCCCGATGAAGTCGATCAGCCGTTCGCGCTGAGCATCGGTGTAGCGGAAGCTGTCGTAGACGGCCTGAGCCGCTCGTTGGCGAGCTTGGTAGTCCTCCCAGGCCTTCTGCTTATCAGCGGGTGTCATCACTTTCTTTTCCTCGGGCGGGTTGCCGAACTGAATTGCTGGCGATGTCAAACAATCTTGTGCAGAAGCCGGGTGGAGGCAGAGCAGCGCCAGGAGCGCCGTTCCAAAGGTGTTTGACCACCTCTTCGCAGGCGAAGCTGTCCTCCTCCCAGGGTCGCATGCGATAGCCGAGGCTGCCCGGCTCTGCCGTAGCCATCTGGTCCACATCGATGGGCTTGCCGCCCAACCCAACGTCTTGAAGCAATTCATAGGCGGCCTTTCTTGCCAAGGGAATCTCGGTGCGCAGGACGTCGGGCAGGTAGCCCGGTCGGTCCGGCTTTTTCTTGTTTGCGCTGTCGTAGTAGCAGAGCAACTGGTAGTACATGGCGATGACCATGCGATGCAGTCCCACCAGCGCGCTGGGTTCATTGGGTAGCGGGGTTTTCGCCGCCACTTCGCGGTATTCCTGCGGCATCAGGGTGGCCCAGATGAGCTGGATGTTGGGCAGATGGACGTAGTCGAGCGGATGCTGCTGCACCAGGGCCGACATCCAGAAGTACTGCTGCGCGTGCCGGGCCTCGTGGTAGAGCGTGCTGGCGAATTCGCGCACGGCGTCGCCCACGTCGCCACCGCCGTTGGCTGCGGCGAGGATCGAAAGAAGTCCTCCCTTGTAGCCCACCAGCAGCCAGTCCGTCGGTCGCATGACGCCCTTGAGGTCCACGTTCTCGAAGTCTGTGAGGCCCAGGGCTTGAGCCTCCTCATCTGTCGGGATCCGAATCCGAGGCATCGCATCCTCAGGCAATCCGAATGCTCCCTTGGCGAGAGCCTTCGGCAGTTCAATCTGAAACAGCGCCTGAATGGACTGCATCGACTTGAGGTTCAGCGGCCATGTCCCGTTACGCCATGAAGCCCTCATCAACACCGGCTTCACCGCCTCCACATACGCCCGGGCCACCGGATAGTCCCCCTGCCCCGAGGGCCCCTTGGGCTCGTGCTGGCGCATCCCCCAGTTGTTCGGATCGCAACTGGCATACACCGGCGCCTTGCTCTGGCTGGTGGCCTCGTCCGCATTGGGCTTGAGCCCCTTGCCACCGACCGCCTGGGCCTTGCGCTCGCGCTTCTCGGACACGGGCGCGTAGTCCTGGTCGGCTGGCGTGTACACCGTGGGCGCATAGCGGGCCAGCACGCCGTCCTCGCTGTGCCGCAGCAGCTCGACGCTGGCGACCTGGGGCACCATGCTGCGCGCCACGTCGGTCTCGCCCGCGTCGTTGGTCACGCCTTCCACCGTGCGGCCGCCGTCGAAGACGATGCGGTATCTCTGTTGCGCCAGCCGCAGGCCGCTGGCATGTTCGAGCAGCACGAACTGCTCCTCGAAGTGGCGCTGCGTCGCGGTCTTCCCCGGCACGGAGTCGGCCACGTCCCGTCGGGGCGGGGGCGCGCCGTGGTGCTGGTCGACGCTCAACGGCCCCATCTGCACATGCGAGGCCGCATGCTCCACCCAGGTGCCGGGCGTGCCGTGGGTGATGCCGGCGTTGCTCCATTCGGTGAAGCTGCCGCCGCCGTTGACCATCACGCTCACCGGGGCCGAGATGACGATGCTGCCGGTGGTGCTGCGGATGGTCACGCCCTGGCGGGCCAGGGCCTGCACGGCATCGCGCTGGGCCTGGATGCGCACCGGCCCCTCGCCCACGATCCACTTCATGCCGGCCCTGCGCGCGAACACGCGCAACCCCTGCTTGGCGGCGACCAGCCAGCGCCGGCCCACGCTCAGGCTGGTGTGGCCTTCGCTGGTCAGGGCCACGTGCTCGCCCCCCTGCAGGTGCAGGCTCTGCGCCGTGGTGGCGGCCAGGCCTGCCGCGCTGGCCAGCACCAGGTGCGGGCTCTGCAACTCCGGAAAGCACCGCTGCGCCGCATCGGCCTGGCCTTCGCCTTGGATGTCGGACGCCTGCCGCGCCAGCCGCTGTGCCACGGCGTCCTGGTCGGCGCCCCTTTCCTGCGCCTTGGCGATGCTGGCGGCATCGGCCAGGCCCTCGTGCTGGCGCGTGGCCGCCTTCAGGCGCGCGACGGTCTCGCCCATGCTCTTGGCATGTTCGACGGCGTTGGCCCGCCCTTCGGTGGTGATCAGCATCCCATCCTGCGCCCGCAGCACGCCGTGCCCATCGGTACGCAGCTCGAAGCCCTCGCCGCGCGCGTCCTTGCGGCCCTGGTGGTCTTCGATGCGCGTGATCGCGCCCAGGCTCAGGCTGGAGTGCTGGTGGTCGCTCTTCAGTTGCGTCTGGATCTGCCCGGCCGTGTCGTCCATCACCAGGTGGTTGCTGCGCCCCGCTGCGCTGTTGCCGCCGCCGTCGGTCAGCTCCCGGCTTCGAAAGCCGCTGAGCGCCGATTGCTGTGGCAGTTGCCAGGGCGGCAGGTTCAGCTGGTTGTGCACCCGGCCTGTGCAGAGGGGCAGGTCCGGATCGCCGCCCAGGAAGTCGACGATCACCTCCTGCCCGATGCGGGGGAGGTGCACGCCGCCCAACTGGTTGCCCGCCCACGGGCTGGCGACGCGCACCCAGCAGCTGCTGTATGGATTCTCCTGGCCTTGCCGGTCCCAGGGGAACTGCACCTTGATGCGCCCGAGTTCGTCGGTCCACAGCTCCTGGCCTTCGGGGCCGACCACGCGGGCGGTCTGCGGGCCATGGGTGTGCGGCTTGATGCGGGTGAGCGCCGGCCGCAGCGGCTCGGTGATCGGATGGGCCAGCAGGTCCACCTGCACCTGCCAGCGTTGCTGCGCCTGGGGCCGCGCTACCGTCGTCCCCGCAGCCAGCGCCGCCTGGCTGTCCTGCCCCACGTCCTCGATGAGGAATTCGGTTTCCAGGATCAGGTATTCCGCATTGGCCGCTTCCCTTGGATGGCCCTGCAGCGTGAAGCTGAAGCCCGGCACCATGCCGCGAAGGTTGCCGCTGGCCCGTGCGCGTGCCCCGGCGGTGCGCAGCTGCTGCATGCGAAGCCGCGCAATCAGGTCGCCCTCGACCAGTGGGTCGTTCGGGCCCGCGGTGCCGGCGCGCGGCTGGGCGTAGTGGCTGCCACCCAGGCTCGCGTGCCAGGCGTAGACCTCCGCCTCCGCAAAGCCGGTGGGGCGTGGATCGCTGCGGCTGACCGAGAGGTCGGCCCGGGGCCGGGTGTAGTCGTACTCGCGGCTGCTGTACCGCCCGCTGGTGATGCGGCTGGCGGGCATGAAGGCATGCAGGTACTCGGCATCGAGCTTCCAGCCGGGCGGGTGGTAGGCCACCTGCCGATAGGCCTCGCTGGGGTTGGGGCCGAAGGCACCCAGATGGTCCGAGAGCACCAGCCGGTGAGCCCCGGCGTCGTGCTCGAAGTGATAGCTGATGCCCCACTCCTGGCACAGCCGCTCGAAGAAGGCGAAGTCGCTTTCGTTGAACTGGGTCTGGTAGTCGCGGATGGGGAAGGTCTCGGCCAGGCGCTTGTCGACGGGGAAGGGGTAGTTCGCCAGCAGGGCGTCCAGGATGTCGACGACGGTGGCGTTCTGGAAGATGCGGCACTCCGCGTTCAGCGTGGCCAGATGCAGCCAGGGGCGCAGGACGAGGCGGTAGCGCAGGTGGCGGCCGTGTTCGCCCAGCAACTCTGCTTCGGTGATGAGGGCGTTGATCTGGCGGGCGCCGGCGCCGAGGTGGTCCACCGCATCGCCGACCCCAC
>NZ_JACBFY010000003.1 GCF_021401245.1 Pseudacidovorax sp. NFM-22 | reverse complement strand
TCAGCTTGGCGCACTCTTCCAGCACGGCGGCGGCGGTGTCCAGGCCGGCGTCGCCAAAGCCCGGCATCTGGGCGATCTCGTCGATGCGCGCCAGATGCTCGATGTCGAACAGCATGTCCTTCAGGGGGGCCGTGTAGCTCATATCAGCGAATTGGTTGGTATGCCTGCGCCGCAGGCGTGAACGCGACTGGCACGATGCCGTATGCATCGCGCCGCCAGAGACAGTGCTGAAGGGTGGAGCCCCTCGGCTATTCCGGGTGCTCCTGCTGCTCCAGCTGCCGCTCCATCTTCTCGTGCGCATCGACAAGCCTCGCCAGGAGCTTCATGAAGACTTCCCGGTCCTCGGGAGGCAGCGGCTCGATCAGCAGTTCCTGCGATCGATGGATGCTCTCCTGCAGGTCGTTGATGAGCTTCAAGCCCTCCGCGGTGATGACAGACAGCCTGGAGCGGCGGTCCTCGGGGTTCACGCGCGTCTCGACAAGCCCCTTGTCCGCCAGGCGCTTGAGCACCTCGGCCGTCGTCGTACGGTCCAGGGAGAGCTCCCGACCGATGGCTTTCTGGTCCAGCCAAGGGTTCATGGACAGCGCCGTGAGCATGCCCACCTGCAGAGGCGTGATGCTCTCGGACTTGCACAGATCGAAAAACAGTGCCTGGCCGATCTGGGTGAGTCGGCGAATCAGGAACCCAGGGCGACGCCACATCACCTCGCGCAGCGGATTGAAGGGCTGGGCACCCTGCCGCTTCACCGGCTCTGCCGACCCACCCTTCTTCTCTTTGGCCACGGAGGAACGCTTCGTCATGTCGAGATCGCCAGTACTTTCTCCATCGAGTGTATCGACTGCCTCATTGCCCAAAGCACGATGCAACTGTCCCAACGCCGCGGCCGACGCTAGAGGAATTCAACCTCAAGATGCGCTCCCAGCAAGCGGTAGAACGAATCTTCGTCGTCCCAGGGGATCATGTGCCCGGCGCCGTGCACCACGCACTGCGTCAAGCCCGGCGCCAGCGCCTTGATCTCTGCCAGGTCGTCCGCGAGCACTGTGCCGCCCTTCCCCGCCGCCATCAGGAGTCCAGGCGTCTTGAGGCTGGCCAGATCGCTATGGATGTCGTCGTCGTGAAAACCGGCATGCGCCTGGGCAATCGCCTCCTCGCGGCATGTGTGCAGCCATTCGGCCCGCAGTTGCAGCTGTTCGTCGGTCCAGGTGGGCGCGTAGCGGCGCAGTTCGTCGGCCGAGATCCCCTGTGCAGCCAGCCGGATGGAATCCACGTACCACGACAGCGGCACCGGATAGGGACGGCGGCCCGGGCCGGAGACTGGGGGATCGATCAACAGCAGCCGATCGATGCGCCGAGCGTCTCGCGTGGCCGCGCGGATCGCGACGCGGGCACCCATGGAGTGCCCGAGCAGCGTCACGGGAGCCCAACCCTGCAGCGCCATCAGTTCGACCACATCGCTCGCCATGGCGTCGAGACTCGCGTCCATGCCGGGCTCGCTGAACGACAAGCCCCGCCCCCGGAAGTCCAGGACATGGACGTCGAAGTGGCGGGCCAGCCGCTCGGCAACGAAGCCCCAGGTGATCGCGGGACTGGTGATGCCTGGGAGCAGCAGCATGCAGGGGCCTTGCCCGCCATAGCGCAGCAGGTGCAGGCGAACCCCGTTGGCACGAACCTGGTACCCATAAAGAAAGTGGCTCAATGCAACTCCTCGGTCGTCCGCTCAGCAGCCGCGGTCAGCCAGGGGCGCGTCGGAGCTTGCGTCGACAAGCGCTGGCGCCGTGTTCTCTGCGGCGTGCCGACACATGACGGGGGAACTCTCATGAACGCGGCTTCGCTCCGAACCAACTGCGAATCCGGTTCCACAGCACGCTCCACATCATCCCGGCCATGGACACCGTGGGGGGCGCTCCATCGATCGGCCCCGCCTGCCCGCTCAGCCGACGCGAGATCTGGTGGCCGAAGTCGGCCACCATGCGGCGCACGAAATCCTTCACGAGGCCCGAGCGCGAGAACTGCGCGAGCGGGCCCTGCAGCGCGTAGATCATGTCCACGTGGACCCGGGTGCTGTCGGCAGACAGCGCTTCGAGCCGATAGGTGATGTCGCCCTGGGTGCGCGACTTGCTCAGGCTGTCCTGACCTGCGCCCCTGAGGACGGCGCGCCGGGCGGCATCGTCGCGCTCCAGCCGCGCCGCGCCTGCGAAAGCGGCCGACATCGGGCCGAACTTGATGGCGATGGTGCCCTTGACCTTTTCTCCCTCGTGCGAGTCGATGGTCGCGCCGGGCAGACAGGACGCCACCGCGGGCAGGTCACCCATGAACGCCCATACCCGGTCGATGGGATGAGGCACATCGAAGTGGACTTCGATCGCATTGCCCTTTGCCTTGGCTTTGGCCATGGCCACCGGATCGACTTCCGCCATGTCGGCGATGCCGGCCGCATCAGATGCGGCAGCCTTGCCGGGCGATGGCGCCGGCGGTTCGGCCGGCACGGTGGCATCTGGGCGCTTCACCGCGGCCGTCCGCGGCGCGCTCAGTCTCTGGCGCAGCCTTTCGAACTGCGCGTCGGGCGCGTCGCGCTGCTGCTGCAGCACGTCGAGGATGGCATCGACGATGCCCTGGTATCCCGTGCAACGGCACAGATTCCCGGAAAGCTCCAGACGCACACGGGCTTCGTCGGCATCGGGAAGTCGAAGCACGATGTCTCGCGATGTGGCCAGCATCCCGGGCGTGCAGAAGCCGCACTGCAGCGCATGGTGCCGCGTGAACGCCTGGCGCAGCAGTCGCATCGCTGCATCGTCGTCGTAACCCTCGATGGTGGTGACTTCCCGGCCGTCGCATGCCACCGCGAAGGTGATGCAGGAGCGCGTGGGCTGGCCATCGACGAGCACGGTACAGGCGCCGCACACGCCGTGTTCGCAGCCGAGGTGTGTGCCGGTGAGGCGGAGTTCGTCGCGCAGGAAGTCGGCAAGATGCGTCCGGGGCTCGCTCGCCCGGGTG
The DNA here is from genome assembly GCF_021401245.1 of Pseudacidovorax sp. NFM-22. Classification (GTDB taxonomy): domain Bacteria; phylum Pseudomonadota; class Gammaproteobacteria; order Burkholderiales; family Burkholderiaceae_C; genus Xenophilus. The sequence goes on along the minus strand of NZ_JACBFY010000003.1, from coordinate 802,653 downwards.
ACGCTGCGACCGTTGACGTGAATGCTGATGGGGTCCAAGTGCTTCTACTCCGCGTGTTGGGTGCCGGCCAGGACGCCGGACTGCTCGAGTGCGCGCTCCACGCAGGCGGTGAAGAGCTTGTGATCGATCGCGTCGCGGCCGGGCAGCGCCGCACGCACCGCCGCCCCGAGCGAGTGCCGATCGGCAGCACTGGCGCCCTTGCGCTCGATCTCGGCTGCGAGGGCATGCAGAAGGATGGGAGGACCATCCGCGGCCCCCAAGACAATCCGTGCACGCTGGGCCGAAGCGTCAAAGTAGACCGCCGCGCTCGCTTCCGCGAACTCGCCTGGTTTGCGGCAGACCTTGTGGTAGCCCCAGTGCGTCGCAGAGGTCGGCGCCGGCACCGCGACAGACACGATCAGTTCATCGGACTCGAGCACCGTCGTGTAGGCACCAAGCATGAACGAATCGACGTCGATCGTGCGTTCGCCGCGCGGCGATCCGACCACCACCCGTGCGCCGAGTGCGGCAAGCACCACCACCCAGTCCGCCGCAGGATCGGCATGGGCCAGGCTGCCACCCACGGTGCCTCGGGTACGTATCGCGCGATAGGCGATACCGGACGCCACCTGACGCATGGGGTGCTCCGCCAGCGGAGGATGTATGCCGTCCTCGATCTCCGCGTGGGTGACGGCGGCGCCGATTTCGATCCAGCCGGCCGTGCGGCTGACGGCGCGCAGGCTGGCAATCTGCGCCACGTCGACCACCTGCGCCGGCCGCGCCAGCCGCAGGTTGAGCATCGGGCCGAGGGACTGGCTGCCGCCCATGGCCTTGGCCGTGCCCGCGCCCGCCGCCAGTGCCGAAATCGCGTCGTCGATGGAGAGAACGCGCGTGTATCCGAACTTCGGTGCCTTCATCGCATGTGCTCCTGCCCGCGCTTCGCGGTCTCGAGAGCGGTGAGCAGGCGACGCGGCGTCAGCGGCGTCATCAGCACCTCGGCGGCACCGGTGCCGCGCAGGGCGTCGTTCACCGCGTTGAAGATCACCGCAGGCGGTGCAATCGCCCCTCCCTCCCCCACGCCTTTGGCGCCGAACTCGGTGTGCGGCGAAGGGGTCTCGAAATGGTCGATGCGGATGCGTGGCACCTCGGTGGCGCCGGGAAGGATGTAGTCCGCCAGCGTGGACGCCAGAGGCTGGCCCTGTTCGTCGTACGGACTCTCCTCGTACATCGCAGTCCCGATGCCCTGCGCAATGCCGCCGATGGTCTGACCCTCGACGATCATCGGATTGACCATGGTCCCGCAGTCCTCGACGACCACGTAGTCGAGGATCTCGACTTCGCCCGTCTCGGTGTCGACGGCCACCACCACCGCATGTGTGGCATACGTGAAAGTGCCGGTGTCGACGGCGGGCTTGTAGGCGCGTGACACCTCCAGCCCCCCCAGATGGACGTTGGCGGGCAGGTCCTGCGGCGTGAGATACCAGGCGCCACCGACGTCCGATAGCGGAATCGACTTGTCGCCCGACACTGCGCGTCCTTCGACCAATGCAACGGTCTGCGCCTCTACGCCCATGAGATAGCCGGCGATCGACTGGATGCGCGGCAGGAGCTCCTTGCACGCGACCGAGATCGCACCGCCCGACATGACGGTGGCGCGCGAGGCGTAGGTACCCGAGGAAAACGGCGTGAGTGCGGTGTCGCCATGCACCACCCGGATTCTTGCGACCGGAATGCCCAGAACGTCATTGGCAATCTGCGCGAAGCTGGTTTCCATGCCCTGGCCATGCGAGTGCACGCCCACGCGAACCTCGAGGCCGCCGTCCGCCGTCATCCTCACGACCGCCTGATCGAAGCCCGGCACCACAGGCAGGCCCCAGTTGGCGAACACCGTCGTGCCATGGGCCGATTGCTCGGTGTATGTGGCGGTGCCAAACCCGATGAGGCGCCCGTCCGGCTCACCGCGCGCCTGGCGCTCCCGGACGGCCTTCAGTTCGATCATCTCCACGGCGCGGCGCAGGCTTGCCGGAAAGTCGCCGCTGTCGAAGTGCTTGTTGGCCACGTTGACGTAGGGCATGGCCGAGGCCGCCACCAGGTTGTCCAGACGGACCTCCCAGGGCTCGCGGCCCACCTCCCGAGCCACCGCGTCCATGAGGAGTTCGATCGCGAAGCACACGCCCGTGCGTGCCACGCCACGGTAGGCCATGAACCCGGGCTTGTTGGTCGCGACGCACAGGGTTTCACACCGGTAGCCGCGGAAGCTGTACGGACCGGGCAGATTGCCGATCGCCTGGCCAGGCTCGAGTCCGACGAAGAAGGGATAGTAGGAATAGGCTCCCCCATCAATGGTGATGACCGCATCGAGGGCCAGCAGCTTGCCGGTGCGGTCCGCATAGGCCGTGAGCTGGTAGTGATGCTGCCGCGTGTTGGCACCGACGATCAGGTGCTCGCGCCGATCCTCGAGGTAGCGGAACGGCGTGCGGTAGGTCTTGGCCAGCCAGGCGACGCAAAGGTCTTCGGGATAGAGCTGCCCCTTGTAGCCGAAGGCACCGCCGACGTCGGGGGACACGACGCGCACCGCTTCCTCGTTCATGCCAAGGTGCTGAGCGATGCCGACGCGAAGCAGATGCGGGACCTGGGTGGCACTGACGACGACCAGCTGATCGGTCTGGAAATCCCAGTAGGCCAGGACCGACTTGCCTTCAAGCGGAACGATGCACTGGCGCGACAGCTCGACCGCGCGGCTGACCTTCACTTCGGCCTGGGCGGCGAGCGCGTCGAAGTCGCGGTCTGCACGCAGCGTAAGGAAGACGTTGTCTTTCCATTCGGGATGCATGAACTCGCCGGTGGCCGCGAGGGCCGCCTCAGCGCTGTAGTACACGGGCAATTCGTCGTACGAGACGTCCACCTCCTCCAGCAGGTCTTCAGCGATGGCACGCGTCGGAGCAACGGCCATGGCGACGGCCTCCCCCACGTGACGGACCTTGCCCGAGGCCAACGGCGGCAATGCCGAGTACTGGTAGGTGGGCACCGAAGACGGCGAGCCGATGTCGGCGGCGTCCAACATCATGTCCCGCACGAACACCTTCCCCGCGAGAGCGTGGGGAATGTCGACACCCGTGACCACCGCATGCGCCAGCGGGCTGCGCAGGAACGCGACCTCCTGAAGGCCCGGCAGCACGAAGTCGCCCACGAAGTTGCCCTTGCCCACCAGGTGGCGCGCATCCTCCTTTCGAGGAACCCGGGCGCCGATGCCCTCGTGCTTCAAGAGCCTCGCCGGAATGTCTGCTCGGTCCATGCAATTCCTTTTCCTTGAGTTGTTTGCGGGTGCCGGACTTCATCGAGTCCGCCCATCTCCGGCAATGCCCAGGTGATCGACGTGCGGAGCAAGCCCCTTCGCCGCACTCGTGCCGGGCCCTGCTGCCAACGCTCCTCCGGGCAACACCATCAATATATGACAGTTCACTGACCAAAAGTATAGGGCGGATAGCAGAACGAGGGAAGCTTGCCAAAGCCGATGCAAACCCTAAGAGCATTGCCTCCTGAATCTGGTGCGTCAGAGTGCTTGGAACGCCCCTCAATGGGATAATTTCAGGCCGCGATGGCCCACTCTGGTGCAGCCACGTTGCAGTGCAAACCCGCACTTGAAAACGTCCTCAACTCTCACTAATATGACAGTTCACTGACTACTTTTGAGAGATCCGGAGATCACCGGATGGAGCCATGAACTGGATCAAAGTCGCTTCGGCGCAAGAGCTGCAAAACGATGAAGCGAAGACCGTCAATGTCGCAGGCCGCGGCGTCGCGCTCTTTCGCATCGACGACGAGTTCTTCGCAACGGACAGCATGTGCACGCATGCCACCGCGCTGCTGGCGGATGGCTATGTCGAGGACGGTTGTGTCGAGTGCCCGCTGCACCAGGGCCGTTTCGACATTCGCACCGGCAAGGCGATGTGCGCGCCGGTCACCGTGGACCTGCGCACCCATGCCGTAAAGCAGGACGGCGATGACATCTACGTGATGTCGCCTGACCAGCCATGACCGCGCCCGGCGTCGTCATCGTGGGTGCCGGACAGGCTGCGGCCGTGGCTGCCCACGCACTGCGTGGACACGGCTATCGCGGACGCATCACGATGCTCGGGCGGGAGCGCCACAAGCCGTACGAGCGTCCTCCACTGTCCAAGGCCGTGCTGGTGGCACCCGAGGAGCCGGGCCTTGACGTCATTGCGCAGGATGCGTGGGAACGGGTCGACATCGATCTGCGAAGCAGCAACGAGGCGGTCGCGCTCGATCTCTCGGCCCGAGAAGTTCGCGTTGCCGACGGCCAGGTGCTCCCTTACGAGATGTGCCTGCTCGCCACAGGCGGCGAAGCACGCACACTGGCGTCCGCACCGCCGGGCCGATCGCACGTGCATTACGTGCGCACCATCGATGACGCGCGAAGGTTGCGCGCCGCCCTTCAGGGCAAGCCGCGGATCGCGATCCTGGGTGGCGGCTTTCTCGGCCTCGAGATCGCCAGTTCCGCGTTGGCGGCGGGTTCGGCCGTGACGGTGATCGAACGCGCCACATCCCTGCTTGATCGATTCCTTCCGCCGGAAGCGTCGGCCTGGCTCGAATCCGGTCTGCGGCAGGCTGGCGCGCGGCTCATGCTCGGCGCCGCGGTCGAACGCATCGACATCCTGCCGGAGGATCGCATGCGCCTGTCGACCCATGTCGGCGAACTGGAGGCCGACGAAATCGTCGTGGCCATCGGCCTCACGCCCAATGACGCACTGGCGCGCGATGCCGGCCTGGAGGTCGCCGCCGGCGGTGGCGTACTCGTCGACGCGCATTGCCGCACCAGCAACGAACACGTGTTCGCGTGTGGCGACTGCACCAGCCAGCAACGGCCCGGGTACGAGACGCCGACGCGCCTGGAATCCTGGCAGAACGCCAACGAGCAGGCACGCACCGCCGCTGCCGCCATGGTCGGTGCGACCGCACCCGCACCGGCGGTGCCCTGGTTCTGGACCGACCAGGGCGGGCACAACATCCAGATGCTGGGCCTGCCGGCCCCCGGTCTCGACTACGTACGCCGCGGCGATCCGAGCAACGGCAAGGCGCTGTGGATCGGACACCGCGGCGACGTGCCGCTGCACGGCGTGGCCATCAATGCCGGCACCGACCTCCGCGCCCTCCGGCCTCTCTTCGAACAGGGGAAGCCGGTCCTGCTCGACGAATTCCAGCAGGACGCCACCGATCTGCGTGCATGGGCCAAGCAGATGCGCGGCGGCGTGCGTTCCACCGTTCAACCACCCCTCAAAGCCTAAGGAGCATTCATGTATCAATCGCAGGCGGTCATCGGCATCACCAATGCCCGGAAGAACCCGCCCCTGGAGCAGTGCGTCTGGCCCGCGGACGCACTCAACAACATTCCGGACTGGGTCTACACCAGCCAGGCCATCTACGACCAGGAGATCGAGCGCATCTTCCGGGGCGACACCTGGAACTTCGTCGCGCTGGAAGCCGAGATCCCGAATCCCGGCGACTACAAGCGAGGCTATGTGGGCGCCACGGCGGTGGTGATCGTTCGCGCGGAAGACAACACGATTTCCGTCTTCGAGAACCGCTGCGCCCACCGCGGCGCCGAGTTCTGCCGCGCCAGCCACGGCAACGCGAAGGAGTTCGTCTGCCCTTACCACCAGTGGTCGTACGACCTTAAGGGCAATCTGCAGGGCGTCCCGTTCAAGCGCGGAATCAACAAGGTCGGCGGCATGCCACCGGACTTCAAGAATGACGAGCACGGCACCCGGCAACTGCGCGTGGCCACGCGCAACGGCGTGGTGTTCGCCACCTACTCCGACAAGACGCCGCCGCTGGAGGAGTACATGACCAAGGAGATCGTCGAGGAGTTCGACGTTCCGTTCTCGGGCAGGAAGCTCAAGGTCCTGGGCTATTGCCGCAACGAGCTTCCGTGCAACTGGAAGATGTACCACGAGAACCTCAAGGATCCGTACCACGCCACGCTGCTGCATTCATTCCTCGTGGTGTTCGGCCTTCTGGTGCCTGGCATCAAGTCGATCGTCTTCGCCGACAAGGAGCATGGCCGTCACGGCTACATGGCTTCGTCCAAGCCCGACCAGGTCTATGCCACGGTCGCCGCCGACGACAAGGCGGAAATGCGGTCGTTCAGCGACACCCTCCGGCTGCGCGACGAGCGCTTCCTGGACTACGTGCGCGAGTTCGACTCGCCCTGGTCCGCCAACATGATGACCATGTGGCCGAACCTGATCGTGCAGCGCCAGATGAACACGATGGGTGTGCGCCAGATCATTCCGAATGGCCCGAACAGCATGGTGATGCAGTGGACCATGTTCGGCTACGAGGACGACTCGCCCGAGATGACACGGCACCGCCTCCGGCAGGGCAACCTGATGGGACCCTCCGGCTTCCTGGGTCTCGAAGACAACGAGGCATTGAAGTTCGTCCAGGAGGGCATCCGCAATTCGTCCACCGACAACAACGTCGTCAAGCTCGATGCGGGCCACCAGGGAACGGCGCGCAACCTGATCTCGGAGTCGTGCATCCGCTCGCTCTACCAGTACTACCGGGGCGTCATGGGCATCCCCGTCGCGGAGGTGGCAGCATGAAAGAGTGGCTCGCCTACACCAGATGCACGATCCCGCCGCGCCGTGCAGCCGATCTGCGCGCAGAGATCGACTCCTTCCACGTCGAGTACTGCGCCGCCCTCGATGCCAACGACATCGAGCGCTGGCCCGAGTTCTTCAGCAAGGACGCGAGCTACCGGATCACCTCGCGCCAGAACGCGCTGCTCGGCATGCCCGTGGGCCTCATCTACTGCGAGGGCCTGGACATGATCACCGACCGCGCCCTGGCCGTGGCGCACTCGCAGATGTTCGCCCCCCGGCACATCCTGCATGTGCTGGGAATCACGCGTGTGCTGGAGGAGACGGGCGACACGATCAGCGCGCAGACACCCTTCATCCTGATGCAGACCCTGGTCGAGGGGCCTTCGACCGTGCATCTCGCGGGCATCTATCACGACCGCTTCGTCCGCGACGGTGAGCGGCTGCTCATCGCGAGCCGCGAGGTCGTGCACGACACAGAAATTCTGGACACGGCCCTGGCTTACCCGGCCTGAATGCATCAAGGACCCCAATGAATTCAACTCCCAAGATCGCGCTCGAAGAGCACTTCAGCGCCCCCGGATTCGACGCCTATTCCGCGAAGTACACGCGAGCGTTGCCGGCCGAGTTCGTCGCCCGGCTCGACGCCAGGCTGAGCGACTTCGACGACCAGCGCCTGGCCGAGATGGACGCCGGAAACATCGAATACGCCGTGCTGTCGCAGACGATGCCCGGCGTGCAGGCCGAGATCGACGGCGCCGCCGCCGTGCGGCGCGCACGCGAGAACAACGAGTTCCTCGCCGAGCGCGTCGCGCGACATCCGAAACGCTTCGGCGCCTTCGCGCATGTCGCGCTCCAGGACCCGGCTGCTGCAGCCCGGGAACTGGAGCGGACTGTCGCCGAGTACGGCTTCAAGGGCGCGCTGATCAACGGCCACACTCTGGGCCGCTACTACGAAGGCCGAGAGTTCGACGTGTTCTGGGAGCGTGCGGAAGCACTCGGCGTGCCCATCTATCTGCACCCCAACGCGTTCAGCCAGCCGCCGGCGTTGCTGGAGGGCATGCCTGTCCTTCAAGGGGCCACCTGGGGCTGGGGTGTGGAGACGGCCGGGCACGCACTGCGCCTGCTGTTCGGCGGGGTGTTCGACCGCTTCCCGCGGCTGACCCTCCTGCTGGGCCACATGGGCGAGGCGCTGCCGTATCAACGCTGGCGCATCGACAGCCGCTTCGCCGCGTACCCCTCGGGCATCACGCTGGCGCGCAAGCCCAGCGAGTACATCGGCAGCAACATCCTGATCACGACGTCTGGCGTGTGCTCCGCACCGGCACTGCTGGGCGCCCTCGGCGAGCTCGGCGCCGAGGCCGTGCTCTTCTCCGTGGACTACCCCTACGAGTCCACCGCCGAGGCCTGCACCTTCATCGAGGAGGCGCCGCTCGACGCGCGCACCCGCGAGCTGGTGTGCCATGGCAATGCCCGCCGGCTCTTCAGGCTGGGCAGCCCGCAGGACCTCGCACTCCTGCAGATCTGACACTTTCAAACCAAGGACGAAAAATGCCAGTCAGCGATTACCAAATGGTCAAGGCCTGGGACGCGGTTCTGAAGCTCAGCAAGGTGGAGCGCGGCCAGAAGGTCACGATCCTCAGCGGTCCCCACACCCATCCGCAGACGCTGCAGACCGCGACGATCGCGGCGCAGGCCGCGGGCGCGGTCGTCACCCGGATCGAGCTGCAGCCCATCAACGCGGAGAAGGCCACCAGCCGCGACCTGATGAACTATCTGGGGGAGACGCCCCTCACCAACAACCCGGTCGCGCTTGCGGCGATGAAGAACAGCGACATCGTCCTGGACCTGATGCTGCTGCTGTTCTCGCCCGAGCAGATGGAGATCCTGGAGTCGGGGACGAAGATCCTCCTGGCCGTCGAGCCACCGGAGGTGCTCGTCCGGGCAGTGCCCACCGAGGCCGATCGCGAACGCGTGCTCGCCGCATCGAGACTGCTCAAGTCCGCCCGGCGGATGCATGTCACCTCGCCGGCCGGCACGGACGTGACTTTCAAGCTTGGCGAGTTTCCGACCATCTCCGAGTACGGCTTCTGCGAGGAGCCGGGGCGGTGGGACCATTGGCCCAGCGGCTTCCTCTTCACCTTCGCCAATGAAGGCGGCAGCGACGGCACCATCGTGATCGACCGCGGCGACATCCTCCTGCCGCAGAAGAACTATGTCTCGGACAAGATCACCATGCACCTGCATGAAGGCTTCGTGCGCAGCATCGAAGGTGACGTCGATGCCGCCCTGCTTCGCGAGTTCATGGAGGCCTACAAGGACCCCGAGGCCTATGCCATTGCGCACATCGGCTGGGGAATGCAGCCGCGCTGCTACTGGCATACGTTGTCGCTGGTGGACCGCGAAGCCACATCGGGGCAGGACGCGCGTGCGTTCGAGGGCAACTTCCTGTTCTCGCTGGGCCCCAACAACGAGGCTGGAGGGCCTCGCACCACGCCTTGCCACCTCGACATTCCCTTGCGCAACTGCACGGTGAAGCTCGACGACGTCGTCGTGGTTCGTGACGGCAAGGTCATCGACGAGGCCTTCCGATGAGCGCCGATCCGGACGTCTACCAGAAGCAGGGCTTCGGCCACGCCGTCGCACCGAAGGCGCCCTACGCCCTGCTGATCATCGACTTCGTCAACGGATTCGCGGATCCGCTCACGTTCGGCGGCGGCAACATCGCGCCGGCCACCGAATGCACGCGCGGCCTGCTGGACGCGGCACGCGAGCGCGGATGGCCCATCGTCCACACGCGGGTCGTGTACCAGGACGACGGTGCCGACGCCAACATCTTCGCGCTCAAGGTACCGCCCATCCTGGCCCTGCGCGAGGACGCGCCGCAGAGCCAGATCGTGCCGCAGCTGCAGCCGGCCAGTGGCGAGCTCGTGCTGCGCAAGATCCACCCGTCGGCCTTCTTCGGTACTTCGCTGGCGTCCTGGTTGTCTCAGCGCGGCGTGCAGACCCTGTTGATCGCGGGATGCACCACCAGCGGGTGCGTCCGGGCCAGCGTGGTGGATGCCATGTGTCACGGCTTTCGCCCCCTGGTCGTGACGGACTGCGTGGGAGACCGGTCGCTGCAGGCGCACGAAGCCAACCTGTTCGACATGGAGCAGAAATACGCGACCTTGATGCCGCGCGATGCCGCCCTGCACGCCACCGAAGCAGCGCACGGCGTGCCTGCCTGAAGCCCACTGCTTCCCGCCCTCCCCCTTCCCCTTCCCCATCTCGTCGAAACCCGGGCGCCCGCCCCCCAGCAACCCCGCTACCTGGAGAAGAAAATGACCCCCAAACTCATAGCCGCGATCGCGGTCTCACTGGCGTCAATCGCGCTGCAAAGCCACGCCGACGTCATCAAGGTGGGTGTGATCGCCCCCATGTCCGGACCCTTCTCCGCGGTGGGGCAGACCTGGGAAGGAGCGACCAAGGCCTACCAGAAGCTCAACGGCACGACAGCGGGCGGACACACGATCGAGCTCATCTACCGCGACCTGCCGGAGATCAATCCGGCGCAGGCCAAGGCATTGGCGCAAGAGCTCATCATCAAGGATGGCGCCCAGTACATCGCCGGCCTGTATTTCACGCCGGACACCCTGGCAGTCGCTGCCCTCGCGCAGGAGGCGAAGGTGCCCGTCGTGATCTTCAATGCCTCGACCTCTTCGCTTCTTGACAGGTCCGCGTACCTGCTGCGCACCTCGTACACGCTGCCGCAGATGGCGGTGCCCGTGGCCAAGTACGCGCTCGAGAAGAACGTCAAGACCGTCGTGTCTCTCGTGAGCGACTTCGGGCCCGGCCTCGACGCGGAGAAGGCGTTCAACACCGAGTTCATCGCCGGCGGCGGCAAGCTGCTCGAAGCCATCCGTGCGCCGCTGAAGACCACAGACTTCGGCCCCCTGATGCAACGCGTGAAGGCGCTCAAGCCCGATGCGCTCTACGTCTTCGGTCCCGGCGGGCCGGCGACCTACGCCATGATCAAGGCCTACAACGAGGCGGGATTGCGGGCCGCGGGTGTGCGCTTCCTGGGCACGGCCGAGACGGACGAGGACCATCTGCGCGCGATCGGCCCCGAGCTGCTGGGGATCGAGACCGGCATGTTCTATTCGGCAACGCACAACTCGCCGTTGAACCATGCCGCCGTCAAGGCCCTGGCCGAGGTGGCCCCCAAGGCGATTCCGACCGTCCAGCTCGCGAATGCGTTCGACGGCCTGCATGTGATCTATCACATGGTCAAGGCGACGGACGGCAAGCGCGACGGGCCCAAGGCCCTCGCCGCTGCCAAAGGCTTTTCCTGGGAGAGCCCGCGCGGTCCGGTGAAGATCGACCCGGTATCCCGCGAGTTCGTGCAGAACGTCTACATGCGGGTGGTCGAGAAGGATTCCGCGGGACGCTTCGTCAACCGCGAGTTCCGCACCTTCGAGATGCAGCCCGACTATGGGCGCATCCAGGGCGCAGCCAAGTAGCGCAGAGACCGCAGCATGTCGTTTGCGCTTCTCAGCAGCATCCTGATCGACGGCGTCACGTACGCCATGATCCTGTTCATGATCACGGTCGGCCTGTCCATGACGATGGGTCTGATGCGTGTGGTGAACCTGGCCCATGGCGCCTTTGCGATGCTCGGCGGATTTCTCGCGGCGAGCATTCCGCAGCGCCTGGGCGTGCCCATCGGGCTGGGCTTCGTGCTGGCGATCGCCCTGGTGGCCGTCCTGGCCGTCCTCTTCGAGCGCACTCTGCTGCGCCATTTCTACCGGCGCGACGATCTCGACCAGATGCTGGTGACGATCGGACTGATGTTCGTCGCGACCGCAGCGGTCAACCTGATGTTCGGATCGTCCGTGACCTCCGTCGCGCTGCCCGAGGCATTTGGCGGCTCGGTGGACCTTGGCTTTCGCGCCATTCCCCGGCACCGGCTCATCGTCGTGGCCTGCGGACTGGCGGTGGTCGTCGTCCTGTGGCTGACCGTCGACCGGTCGTCCTTCGGCATCCGGGTGCGCGCCGCCGTGGACAACGCGCCCATCGCGCGGGCCATCGGCATCGACACGACGAAGATCTACGCAGCCACCTTTGCCATCGGCGCCGCGCTCGCGGCGCTGGGCGGCATTGCCGGCGCCGAGATGCTGCCGATGGAGCCGACCTACGCCTCCAAGTACCTCGTGATCCTCCTGGCCGTCGTCGCCGTGGGAGGAAACGGAAATCTTTTTGGCTCGTTCTTCGCAGCATTGCTGCTTGGCATCGTGGAGACCTCGATGAAGTACATGGTTCCGCAGCTCGCATCGGCTGCGTTCTTTCTGACGATGATCATCGTCCTGCTGCTCCGGCCTCAGGGGCTGTTCGGGAGGCAGGCATGAGTACGGTGATCCCGTCGATGACGCTGGCTGCGCCACCTCGCGCTCGCCCGTGGAAGCAGCTGCGTGCCGAGATCGTCCTGACGCTGGCGGGGCTTCTGGCCTTCATGCTGTTCCCGACGGACCTCGGGTTGCTGACCAACATGGCGACGATGTCGATCTTCGCGCTTTCACTGAGCCTCGTGCTGGGGCAGGCAGGCATCGCGACGCTCGGACAGGCCGCGCTGTACGGCACAGGAGCCTATGTCGCGGGCTGGACCGCGCTGTACCTGACGGCCGATCCGATCATCGGGCTGCTGCTCGGCGCAGTGGGCGGTGGCTTGATCGCGCTGCTCAGCGGCGCGGTGATGCTGCGCTCGACCAAGCTCACGCTGGTCATGCTGACCATCGCCGTGGCGCAGTTGCTGCTCGAACTCGCCAACTGGGCCAGATGGCTCACCGGCGGCGACGACGGACTTGCCGGATTCGAAGTTGCTCCGCTGTTCGGCATCTGGGAATTCAACTTCATGGGTCACACCGGCTACTTCTATGCGCTGGGCGCCCTGGTGCTGGTGTACTTCCTGGTGCGCAACCTGGTCGAGTCCCCCTTCGGCCTGACGGCCAGGGCGATACGGCAGGACCCGGGCCGCGTCCAGGCGCTGGGAGGCCGTGTCTACCTGCACCTTCTGGCCGTCTACACCGTCGGCGGCGTCGTGGCGGGCCTGGCGGGCGCACTGACCGCACAAACCAGCAAGGTGGCCAATCTCTTCATGCTGGACTTCACGACGTCCGCCGGTGTCGTGGTCATGATCGTCCTGGGTGGCACACGCCGCCTTGCCGGTGCGGTGCTCGGTACGGTCGCATACATGACCATCCACCACATCGCATCGACGTTGAATCCGTACCACTGGCTCTTCGTGATCGGCTCGATGCTGATCTTCGTGCTCGTCGTCCTGCCCGAAGGCCTGGTGGGACTTCCGGACCGCGCCGTGGCAGTTGCCAAGCGTCTGCGCCGCAGCGGAGGCACCCGATGACGCCGCGGTTGCACACCCACAACCTGTGCCACGCCTTCGGGGGCCTGGCTGTCACGCAGAACGTCACCCTTTCGCTGCCGCAGGGCGCTCGAACGGCACTGATCGGCCCGAACGGCGCGGGCAAGACCACGCTGGTCAACCTGCTCAGCGGCGCGATCCGGCCGCGGTCTGGCGACATCCAGCTCGACGGCCGCTCGATCGTGCAGCTGCCGCAGTACTCACGCGTGCGCAACGGCATCGTTCGCACGTTCCAGATCAGCCGCCTGTTCAAGGAGCTGACCGTCGAGGACAACGTCAAGGTCGCTGTGCTGCAGCGGCTGCGTGCCTCCATGCAGTGGTGGCCCTCCGCGCGGCGCTCGGCGCGCGTGCAAGAAGAGGTCCACGAGACCCTCGCCATGCTGGGCCTGCAGCCCTATGCGAACCGGGTGGTGGGGCGGCTGGCGCTCGGCGAGCAGCGGCTTGCCGAGATCGCGCTTGCGCTGGCCATGAAACCCGAAGTACTGCTTCTGGACGAGCCCGGCGCGGGCGTTCCGCAGGGAGAAGGCGGCCGCATCATGAGCGCCATCGAGCGCCTTCCGAAGGACCTGTCGGTCCTGCTCATCGAGCACGACATGGACCTGGTGTTCCGCTTCGCGACGCACATCATCGTCCTGGTGGCCGGCGCAGTGATGGTGGAGGGGACGCCGCAGGAAGTCGCGGCCAACGAACAAGTCAAGCAGATCTACTTCGGACGAGACGGTCACCATGCCTAGCACCCCCATGGAACTTCGGTTCGACGACGTCACCACCGGCTACGCCGGTGTGCCCGTGGTCGAGCATCTGAGCTTCCGCGTGCGCGAAGGCGAGCGCCTGGGGCTGATCGGGCGCAACGGCGCCGGCAAGACGACAACGCTGGCGACCGCGATGGGCCTGGCCGATCTGATGAAGGGGCGCGTTCATTTCGGCGGCCACGACATCAGCGGCGCCAGCACATTCGCTCGGGCCCGGGCCGGCCTGGGCTACGTACCGCAGAGCCGCGACATCTTCCCTTCGCTCACGGTGGAAGAGAACCTGCTGTCGGGCCTGCAGGGGCGCTCGGCCGCAACAGCCCTTCCCGAGGTCTATGCGTTGTTCCCACGGTTGAAGGAGCGGCGGCGCAACGGTGGCACCCAACTGTCGGGCGGCGAGCAGCAGATGCTCTCCGTGGCGCGGGCGCTCGTCGGGCAGCCGCGCATCCTCCTGCTCGACGAGCCGCTCGAGGGCCTGGCCCCGATGGTGCGCGAGGAACTGATGGACGCGATCGTGCGGATGAGCGACCAGCTGGGAGTCGGCTGCGTTCTCGTGGAACAGCACGTCGACGTCGTGCTCGACTTTTCCACCGACGTCATCGTGCTGGAACGCGGCCTTGCCGCCTATTCCGGCCCTGCAGTCGCGCTTCGTCAGGAAGAGGAACTGCTGAACCGCACCATCGGTATCCAGAAATGTTGAGGTCGATGCGCGCCATGCGGCAGCGGCGACGCCTGCCGTCGAAGGTCCGGGCCCTTCTCTGCAGCGGCGGCTGATCCATACCGCTGCGGTCCGCCATGCAGAACCTTCGCGCTTTTCTGAGTCCGCTGCGCGCTTTCGATGCGGTCTACCGGACCAAGGGCGTTTCTCGGGCGGCCCAGCTGCTTCACGTCACCCCCGGGGCCGTGAGTCAGCAGATCAAGCAGCTCGAGGCCGGCCTGGGCGTGCAGCTGCTCCAGAAGTCCGGCCGCGCGATCGAGTTCACGGCGGTGGGCGAGCGGTTTGCCCACCGCGTCTGCGATGCCTTCGACCGCCTCCAGGACGCGCTCGGCGACCTGGCCGACGACCAGAGGCAGAAGAAGCTGCGCCTCAAGGTGACGCCCAGCCTGGCCATCCGCTGGCTTGTTCCTCGCCTGCATGGCTTCTATGCCGAGCACCCCGACATCGCATTGGAAATTGCAACGATCGCCATCGCCGATGACGTGCGGCTCGAAGGCGCCGATTGCGCCATACGCCATGGCATGGGCGAATGGGCCGACGTCGAGCTGGACCATCTCTTCGACGACGAGTTCGTCCCGGTCTGCGCACCGGGCCAGGCCGGGCATCTGCAGGTGCCTCGCGACCTGCTGCAGGCCAACCTGCTGCACTCCATGATGCGACCACAGGCGTGGCCGCTCTGGTTCGGTTCTGCCGGCGTGGCCGACCCCGCTCGCCCGCGCGGCATCACGCTGGCGAACGCCGCGCTGTGCTATCAGGCTGCTGCGGACGGGCTGGGTGTCGCAATGGCGCAGCGCGCCTATGTCGCAGACGACCTGCGCACGGGTCGACTGGTCGTTGCCGTCGATCACTCGGCGCGGACGGAACTTGGCTACTACCTTGTCTGCGACCCGATCAAGGCCGCCACGGCGCCAGTGCAGCTCTTCAGAGACTGGATCCGGACGGTCCGCTAGGCGCGCTGCGACACCGCTAGTCGGCCTTGAAGCCCGAGGCCCTGACGACAGGCTCCCAGAATGCCCGCATCTCGCCGAACCTTGCACGGGCATCGGCGGGCGAGCTTCCGGTGTTCACGAAACCGAGCGTCCGGATCTTCTTCGCAAACTGATCGGCTGCGGCCGCCCTTCGCACGGCATCACTCCATTCGGCGATGACGGGTGCCGGCGTGCCAGGCGCCAGGCAGATGGCCAGCACGCCGACCGTGGTGAGCTCCTTGCGACCCAGCTCGGAGAAGGTCGGCACGTCCGGCAGGAGCGCGGAGCGCTGGGCCGAGGTGACGGCAAGCACGCGCAGCTTGCCGGCCTCGTGGTGCTGCGCGAAGTCCCCGACCGTGGACGTGCCCGCGGCAATATTGGCGCCGGCCAGGTTCACGCTCATCGGGGCTGCGCCTTGGAAAGGGACGTCCTGCAGCGGCGTACCGATGATCTTGCCGATCTGCAGCCCCAGGAAATGCGTAGGACCGCCAGATGCCGCATGACCGAAGTTGGCACCTTCGGGATGTGCGCGCACCCATTGCGCATATTCGCCGAAGGTCTTCACGGGCGATGAGGAAGGAACGGCCAGCGCCATCGCAAACTCGACCACCGTCGATACCGGCAGGATGTCCCGCTGCGGGTCGTAGTTGAGCTTGTTGAAGACGAAGGGATAGATCGACGCAAGGAAGTCGGGACACAGCATGGCGACGCTGCCGTCTGTGGGGGCGGCGCGCATCGCATCGATGGCGATTTTTCCTCCGGCGCCCGGCTTGTTCTCCACCACCACTGGACGGTGGAGGGAGTCATGCAGCTGATCTGCCAGCGCACGCGTCACCACGTCGAGAGTGCCGCCGGCAGAAAAGCCCACCAGTATCCTGGCCGGTGGCCGACCGGCTTGCTGAGCGACGACCGGCGGTGCGCCGAGGAAGGCCGCGATGGCGAGTGCGAGGCTACAGCGCAAGAAAGCCGGGGGTGTCTTCACGGGGTGCTCCAGGAGGAAGGTCGGATCGGCTGTCCGAATGCAGGCCGATTCGGGTGGCGCGGACAAGCGGTGACGTCTTCGTCGGCCCCTGCCGTACTTCAGGCGAAGAACTCAGCGGCCCCGGAACACCGGAGCGCGCTTCTCGGCGAAGGCGCGGCGTCCCTCAAGCCGGTCCTCGCTGTCTCGCAGCAGCCCGAAGGCCTGGCGTTCCAGCGCCAGCCCGCCGGCCAGAGGCAGCTCTCGCCCATTCATCGCGAGCCGCTTGGCGGCCGTCATCGCCAGCGGGGCATTGGCCGCCATCGCGCGTGCGATCCGGGTGGCTGTGTCCTGCAACGCCGGAAGCGGCACCACCTTGCTGACCAGGCCGATCCGCAGTGCCTCGGCGGCATCGATGCGCTCACCCGTCAGCAGCATCCACATGGCATCGGACTGACCCACCGCGCGGATCAGGCGCTGCGTGCCGCCCGCCCCCGGGATGCTGCCGACCCGCACCTCCGGCAGGCCGAACTGGGCGTTGTCCGAGCAGATGCGGATATCTGCCAGCAGGGCCAGCTCGAGTCCGCCGCCGAGGGCATAGCCGTTGATCGCCGCCACGACGGGCTTGTCGGTGTGAAGCGTGCCGAAGTTGAAGTGCCGGCTGCCGCCGCGAAAGACTTCCCGGGCGACGCCATCGGCTGACGGCATCGTCTTCTTGAGGTCCGCACCCGTGCAGAAGGCACGCTCACCCGCACCGGTGAGCACGAGCACGCGGACGTCCTCGTTGTTGGAGACCTCATCCCAGATGCTGAGCAACTGCTCGTTGGATTCCGGGTCGATGGCGTTCATGGCCTCGGGCCGATTCAGCGTGACGACGGCGACGCCATCCTGGACTGTGTAGATGATGGGCATGGGTATCGTTCTTCAGGTGTGAGAAGGGCTGGCCGGCGCCACCGCGTCGATGGCTGCGGCTGGCATGCCCAGCCCGGCGAGCACCTCGCGCGTGTGCTCGCCGAGCGTCGGCGCGGCGCGGCGCGCTGCCGGCCGCTCGCCCACCGCGCCGAGCACGCTGCGGGTCAACGTCAACGCGCCGGCGACGGGATGCTGCACGCGCTCCGCAAGTTCCGCCTCGACAAAGGCGTGGGACTGCGACACCTCGGCATAGTCGTTGATGGGGCCGCAGATGATGTCCACCGCGGCAAACTTCTCCAGCCAGTAGGCGCGTGGATGCGGGACCATGTGCATCTGCAGCAAGTCCAGCAGCGCCTGGCGGTGCTGCAACCGGCTCCTGTTCTCGGCGAAGCGCGGATCGCAGGCGAGTTCCGGTGCACCGATGACGGTGCACAGGGCCTGCCACCGGGCGGGGTGATAGGCCGCCACCATGATCCACCCGTCGGCGCAGCGCAGCGCCTCGTTGGGCGTCGAATACGGGGCCGCGTTGCCCTGCGGCCCGGGCACGGCGCCGTCCGCGAAGTAGGACGCGAAGCTCACGTGCTGCAGCGCGATGGCGCTGGCGAACATGCTGGCCTCGACGTGCTGACCCTTGCCGGTGCGTAGCCGGTCCTGAAGAGCGGCCAGCACCGAGATGGCCGCAAGCGATCCGGTGACCAGGTCGACGACCGGCACCGGCACCTTGCACGGCTCGCCATCTGGCGCGCCAGTGACGCTCATCAGACCGCTCACGGCCTGCAGCACGCCATCCACACCGGGCAAGTCCTTGCTGGCACCCTGCTGGCCGTAGGCCGAAACCGAGCAGTAGATGAGCCGCGGGTTGTCCGCGGACACCGTGGCGTAGTCCAGCCCGAAGCGCGCCATCACGCCGGGACGGAAACTCTCGACCAGCACATCGGCCTGCGCGATCAGTTCCTGCGCAGCCTTCCGGTGCGACGGTTGCTTCAGGTCCAGCACGATGCCGCGCTTGTTGCGATTCAGCGCCAGGAACGGGACGCCCTCCCCGTTGACCCATGGTGAAAGGGCGCGGGAGAGATCGCCGCTGGGCGCCTCGACCTTCACCACATCGGCGCCGAGGTCGGCCAGACACAACGTGCAGGTCGGACCGGCCATGACCTGGGTGAAGTCGATGACCCTCAAGCCCTGGAGAGCGTTTGCCAGCATCCTAGGAACCCATCTGGATGTTGTTGGCGCGAATGACCGGCTCCCATTTGGCCCGTTCCGATCGCAACATACGGCGGTACTCGTCCCGAGTCACCGCCATGGGCTCCAGCCCCGCCGCGGTGAGCGCTGTGCGGACGTCGTGATCCTGGACGGCCTTGGTGATGCCGGCATGCAGGCGTTCCACGACAGGCTGTGGCACACCGCTCGCCACACAGATGTCGTACCAGTAACTCGCGTCATACCCGGCGAGTCCGCCTTCGGCCAGCGTCGGTATGTCGGGGGCCAGCCCGGAGCGTCGCGAGCTTCCCACGCCGAGAACCTTCAACTGACCGCTTCGGGCGAACTGAATTGCCGTCGACAGCCCGACGATGGCCAACGGCAGGTGCCCACCGACGACATCCTGAACGGCGGGCGCAGTGCCGCGATAGCCCACGTGCGTCATCTGCAGACCTGCCATCGAGGCGAACAGCACCCCGGCAAGATGATGTGGCGTTGCGGGACCCGGCGTGCCGAAACTCAATCCAGGGTGCTGCTTCGCATAGGCGATGAGCTCGGCCACGTTTCCAGCGGGCACCTTGTTGCTCGCGACCAGAACAATCGGCACGCTCGCCAGCGGTGCGACCTGCACCAGTTCTGTCGCAGCATCGAATGGCAGTTTGCTGTTGAGAAGGTTCAGCAGCGACGTGACGCCGGAGCCTGTCGTCAACACGTATCCATCAGGCTTGCTGCGCAGGAGCTCGATGTATGCCAGTGCAGCCCCGGCCCCCGGCTTGTTTTCGACGACGATCGGTTGAGCCCACTGTTCGCTGAGCTTCTTCATCACCACACGCGCCGCCAGATCAGTGCCTCCACCGGCGGTGTAGGGCACCAGCAATCGCAGCGGCCGGGCCGGGTACTCCTGCGCAAACGCCGAGGCCGCCGATGCTGGCCCCAGCGCAGCGAGAGACTTGATAAGTGTTCTGCGATTCATTCCGGCCCTGCCGATGTCGTTGGGCTTCAGACGGAAGGACTGCTCAGACTGCGGCCGCCACAGACGTACAGCAGCTGGCCCGTGACGTAGCTCGACCCGGGTTCCGCAAAGAAGCGCACCGCACGGGCGATGTCCTGGGGCTGGCCGATGCGCTCCATGGGCACGGTCTTGTGCAGGCTCTGCCGCACGTCCTCGGTGAGCGTGGCGAACAGCGGCGTCTCCACGATGCCAGGCGCCACAGCGTTGACGGTGATGCCTTTGCGCGCATATTCGAGCGCCAGCGAGCGTGTCAGGCTCACCACGGCGCCCTTGGAGGCCGAGTAGGCCGCCTGGCCGCGGTTGCCCAGCCATGCGCGAGAACCGATGTTGATGATGCGTCCGAAGCGGTTCTGCGCCATCTGCGAAAGGACCGCCTTCGCGCAGATGAACTGGGAGTTCAGGTTGATCTCGATCACGCGGCTCCAGAACGCGAGATCCATCTTGGAGACCAGCTTGTCGCCGCCGATGCCGGCGTTGTTGACCAGGACGTCGATGCGTTCATGCGACGCCAGCAGCCGAGCCACCGCCGCCTCCACCTGGTCCACGGAACTGACGTCGACCTTGAAGGTGCTCACGTCCGCCCCTTCGCTCGACAACGTCCGCCTGGCCTCCTCCAGCGCGGCATCGTCGAAGTCCCAGAGTGCGAGGCGGCACCCCGCCTGTGCCAGCTCGCGCGCAATGCCAAGGCCGATGCCCTTGGCGCCACCGGTCACGACGGCGACGAGGCCGTGCAGCGAGGTGGGCGTGATGATGTCTGTCGGGTTCATGGAGAGGGCCATCACAGCGAAAGAATGTTGATCGAGCAGGCGGCGTGGTCGACGCCCCAGATACCGCCGCCGGTGACCTGCGTGAGGCCGATGCGTGCGTCCTGCACCTGGCGCGCGCCGGCACGGCCTTGCAGTTGTTCGCAGACTTCCACCACCTGTGCGACACCGGTCGCACCCGGCGGGTGCCCCTTGGCGATCAGTCCGCCGCTGGGGTTGACCGGCACGCGGCCGCCCAGAGCGGTTGCGCCGCTCCTCAGCAGGCTTGCCGCTTCGCCGCGCTTGCAGAGACCAAGCGCCTCGTAGTACAGCAGCTCGGAAATGGTGAACGCGTCGTGCACTTCCAGCAGGCTGAGGTCCTCAGGCCCGATGCCGGCCTGCTCGTAGGCCAGCCTGGCGGCACGCGCGGTGATCTCGGCCTCGGTCATGTCGACCGGTGTGGTTTCGAACAAGCCCGACTGCACCACGGACGCCAGAACACGCACCGGCTTGGCGACGCCCCTGGAGGGTTTGGTCGTGAGCACGAGGGCGGCGGCGCCGTCCACCACGGCGGGGCAGCACTGCAGCAGCGTGAGCGGCTCGGCCACGGGACGCGACGCCAGAACCTCGTCGCGGCTCGCGAGCTTGGCAAACTTGGCGATGGGATTCAGGACGCCATGCTTGCGGTTCTTGACCGAGATGTCCGCCAGCGTCGTCAGGTCGAGGCCGTGGTCGTGCATGTAGCGCCGGGCCCGCATGGCGTACAGGGCGGGCATGATCATGCCGCGTCGGTTGTTCCAGTCCTTCTGGCTGAGTTGCAGCGGGCCACCGCCCAGGCTGCTCAGATGGTCCATGCCGAACACCACCACGGTGTCGTACTGGCCGACCTTGAGCGCCTGCAGTGCGAGATTCAGCGCGGTGGCTCCGCTGGAGCAGGCGTTGTCCACGTTGTAGACCGCGCCGCCGCTGGCGTGCAGTTCGCGCAAGGCGCGCTGCCCGGGCAGCATCGCGCCGAGCGCGTTGCCGCAGTAGAACGCCTGCACCTCGGACAGCGGTGTGCCGGCATCGGCCAGCGCATCGAGGATGGCCGCCTGGGCCATGGCCTCTTCGGTCAGCTCGGGAAAGCGACCGAAGTCAGTGATGCCGACGCCGGTGATCAGTGGTTGCTTCATGGGGCATCACTCCTGGAATGCATAGTCGGGCGTGCCGTCCGGCAACGCGAAGGGAACCACCCGAAGGCGGGCGCCGATGGCAGGCGGCTCGGCGTCATACAGCAGCCGACCAAACGCACGCACACCCGGTTCGAAGTCGACCATGGCGAGGCCATAGGGCTGCTTCTCCTTGCCGGGATGCACGATCGTGAAGCTGTAGAGAGACCCGACGGGCCCGAGCTCGACGACTTCGACCGGTTGGTCGCCATGGGTGAATTCGATCGGCGGGAACTGGGCTGGCTGCCCGCCTACCTGGGTGGCGACAAGCACCATGCCGCCGGGGGCTTCACGGAAGGGGGATTCCGTTCGCTTGATGATCTTCAAAGGGGTCTCCTGTCCGTGGGGAGTTCGTCACAACGGGGAAAAGTATCGAGACCCGAATGCCTGCAGTCATTGGACTTCTGCTAGGCACTGTTTAGTGGCGCTAAAGCATCCGGAGCGTTTAGCCGGCCTAAAGAGAAGCCAGAAAAGCTCAAAGGACAGGCACCCTTTGGCGCCGCATACTGGATCGATGAAAGAACAAGTTCGCGTCCCCGTCACCCTGATGCGCGGTGGCACCAGCAAGGCCGTCTTCCTGTCGCAGCACGATGTGCCCAGCGATCCGCACGAGCGTCATCGCTTTCTTCTGGCTCTGTTCGGAAGTCCGGATGTGCGTCAGATCGATGGGCTCGGAGGCGCCGACATCCTGACGAGCAAGTGCGCCATCATTGGGCCGCCGTCGCGGCCGGACGCGGACATCGACTACACCTTCGTGCAGGTGGGCATCGATCAACCCACCCTCAGCTTCGAGATCGTCTGCGGCAACATCTCATCGGCCACGGGCGTCTATGCCTTGCAGGAAAAGCTGATCCCCGTGCACGAGCCCGTCACCACCGTGCGGGTGCACAACACGAACACCGGAAAGATCCTGCGCATGGCCGTGCAGTGCGCCGACGGCGAGCCGCGCGTGGAAGGCGACAGCGAGGTGGACGGCGTGCCCGGCACCGGCGCAGAAGTGGCGCTGGACTATTCGGACACGAGCGGCTCCACCACCGGCAAGCTTCTGCCTACAGGGCAGGCCCGCGATTGGGTCCACCTATCGAAGCTTGGGCGCGAAATTCCGGTGTCCGTGGTCGATGTCGGTACCGCCTGCGTTTTCATTCGAGCGGCGGATCTGGGCATCACCGGTACAGAGTTGCCGGGCCAGCTCAGCGCAGACATCTATGAGATGGCCGAGGAGGTCAGGCGCTGGGCCGTGGAACGCTGCAACCTTCCCTCGTCAGGGTTCTTGACGCCCTACCAGATCCTCATCAGCGAAGCACAGGACTACCGGACCATCGCCGGCGACCGCGTCGTGAACTCGTCGGAGGTCGATTTCGTTGCCCGCATGGTGCTCAACGGTGGCGCGATGCACAAGGCGTTCCCCGGCGGCGGCTCGGTCTGCCTTTCGGTGGCGGCGCAGATTGCGGGGACGATTCCCGCCGAAGCGCGAGGCACGCACGCCGGACCGGCGCGCATCCGGATCGGGCACCCGAGCGGCGTGCTCAAGATCTATGCGAACGTCGAACATGTGGGCGGCGACGAATGGACGGTTCGGGAGGTCCACTTCACACGCACGGCCCGGCGGCTGTTCGACGGCACGGCCTATGTGCGGCGATCGCGCCTCGGGATGGACGCACGGGACGACAACGCCGTGCAGGCCGTCGCGGTGGGGTCGGCGTCATGAATGGCGGGGATCTTTTCTCGCTGCAGGGGCGCACGGCACTCATCACCGGCGGTTCGCGAGGCATCGGACGCATGATCGCCGAGGGCTTTCTCGCTCATGGCGCCCGCGTCTATATCACTGCGCGAAAGGCCGAGGCCTGCAATCTGGCAGCGCAGGAGCTCGCCAGCGCAGGCCACTGCGTTTCGTTGCCGCACGACGTGTCCACCGTCGCAGGCTGCCAAGCCGTGGCCGACGCCTACGGGCGGCATGAGTCGACGCTCGACATCCTGGTCAACAACGCCGGCACGGCCTGGGGAGAGGATTTCGACGCCTTTCCCGAAGGCGGCTGGGACAAGGTGGTCGATCTGAACCTCAAGACGCCCTTCTTCCTGACCAAGGCGCTGGCCCAACCGATGCGCGCCGCAGCCCAGGCGCGTGTCGGGAAGATCATCAACATCGCTTCCACCGACGGCATCGGGCTCAATCCTCAGGAAAACTATTCCTACGTCGCCAGCAAGGCGGGGCTGATTCACCTGACACGGCGGATGGCGATGCGCCTGGCACAGGACAACATTGCGGTCACCGCCATTGCGCCAGGCGCGTTTCCGTCCGAGATGAACCGCAATGCCCGCGACCATGGAGAAGCGCTGTCGGAGCACATTCCCGCAAGACGCATCGGCACGCCTGACGACATCGCAGGCGCCGCCATCTTCCTGGCCTCGCGCGCCGGCGACTACGTGATGGGCGCCACCCTCGTGGTGGACGGCGGCGTGGCCCACGCGCGCCCCTACCGCTGAATTCCGGAGACGGAACGCGGCTGCGTTCACGCAGGCACCGCGTGCGGCCAGCAGATGAAAGTCCCCTGAAGGCCCTCATCCTCCGGCCATCAGCCGGTCATTGATGTACGTGGCCGGAGGCTTGCCAAAGGCCTTCTTGAACATCGTGATGAAGGCCGAGGGCGACTCATAGCCAAGGTCGTAGGCGACCTGCTGCACGGTCGCGCCGCCAGACAGCTCACGAAGCGCGACCATCATGTGCAGTTGGCGTCGCCACCGCCCGAAGCTCAGGCCGGTCTGCGACGTGCAAAGGCGATTCAACGTCCGCTCGCTCATGCCGAGATGGCGGGCCCAATCCGCCTGGGTACGGCGGTCAGACGGGTCTCGCATCATGGCTCGCGAGACCTGCCGCAGGCGGGTGTCCTCAGGCAAAGGCAGCGAGACCTCTTCTGCGGGCATGGCGCAGAGTTGGTCCAGCAGCACCCGCGCCAGCCGGTCCGTCGGCCCGCCGGCCTCATAGGAGGGCGGCTGCGCTGCCAAGTACTGAATCATCTCGCTGAGCATCGGGCTGATGCGCAGGGTGCAGCAACTGGCGGGCAAGGGCGCCGCCTCGCGCGCGACGAACAGGTAATAGATGACCGCGTTGGCCGTGCCGTGGTTGCTGTGCGGTGTACCGCCCGGAATCCACACGCCCGCCTGGGGCGGAACCATCCACATCGCACCGGGCACGTCGCACGAGACCGCCCCGCGCAGCGCCATCACCAGCTGGCCGGAGCGATGCCTGTGAACCGGAACCTCGCGCTCGCGTTCCTGGACGTCCACACGATGTGCCATGACCGGCACCGACGGCTCGTAGTGCAGGTCGAGGCTGGCGCGAGACGTCGGACGGACCGGCCGACTCACCCTGGATGACCGAAAAAAGAAATCATCTGTCCAAGTTTACGATTTCTGACGAGTTTGCCGATGCCTAGCATCTCTACATGCAAACCATTCTCAACAACGACGGGGCCGCATCGACCGTGTCGAACCCGCTCTCCAGGGGTGCCGCATGACCGCGTGGCCCGCTTTCTCAAGGCAGGAGTGGCTCTTTTCGCTCAAGAGCTTTGCCGCGGCCATGCTCGCGCTGTACCTGTCCAGCCGTTTCGGGCTGCCGCGGCCCTTCTGGTCCATGATGACCGCGTACATCGTGGCCCACCCCCTGGCGGGCCATGTGCGCTCGAAGTCGCTGTACCGCCTGTGCGGCACTTTGCTGGGGTGCGCAGCCACGGTGGTGCTGATTCCATCGCTGTCGGGGGCGCCTGTGCTTCTGTCGCTTGCCCTGGCGCTGTGGGTTGGCGCGTGCCTCTGCCTGTCGCTGATGGACCGAAGCGCGCGCTCCTATGCGTTCATGCTCGGAGGCTACTCTGCGGCCCTGATCGGTTTTCCGCTGGTGGACGCACCCGCGTCGATGTTCGACACCGCCGTCGCCCGGACCGAGGAGATCGCGCTCGGCATCGTCTGCGCGAGCCTGGTGCACAGCATCGTGTTACCCGCCAGCCTTGCGCCTTCGCTTCTTGGGCTTGTCGACCGCACGCTGGGCGACGTGCGCCGATGGGCCGGCGACCTGCTGAGCCCGGATACCGACGATGAGCTTCGGGCGCGGCTGGCGCAGGACAGGCGGCGCATCGCCACCGACATCACCCAGTTGCGCCTGCTGGCCACCCACGTGCCCTTTGATACCAGCGGCCTGCGATGGACCCACCATGCCGTGGGCGAGCTGCACGATGGCCTTGCGGCACTCACACCTTCGCTTTCGGCCCTGGAGGACCAGCTCGCCGGCTTGCGCGATGCAACGGGCGGCGTGCCCAACCGCATCGCACGGGCCATGGCACAAAACAGCGCCGGCCTCGGCGCCGACGTGTCGACCGGCGCCTTGGACGGCGTTCGGGAGGCGGCGCGACTGGAGGGCGCCGACCAGCGGAACTCTTCCTGGGTGCGTTCGCTGAACATCGGCGTGGCCGCCCACGTCGACGAACTGGTCGCCGGATGGCGCCGGTGCCACGCGCTTCGCGTCGACATTGCCGCCGGTCTGGCTGGCCATGCACCACATCCGAAGCGAGGAAAGCCTTCGCGGCCTTCCGTCCTTCACGTGGACCGAGGCCTGGCGATGCGTTCTGCGTTCACCGTGGTGCTGTCCACCTGCACTGCATGCGCGGCTTGGATATTCAGCGGCTGGCGGGCGGGATCGTCGATGGCCATGGCGGCAGCGATCTTCTGCAGTTTCTTCGCGACCATGGACGACCCTTTGCCGGGCATGCACAAGTTCCTGGTCGCGCTGCTGTGGTCGATGCCCGTGTCGGCCTTCTACATCCTCGGCGTCATGCCGCTGGCGCACGACTTCGGCATGCTGGTGCTTTGTATCGCGCCGCTGTTCCTGGTCGTGGGCGGCTACCTCGCTCGTCCAGCAAGCAGCCTCACGGCCCTGGGCATGTTTTTCGGCGTGGCCGGCACGCTGGCCCTGCACGACATCGCCAGTGCCGACTGGGTCAGCTTTCTCGAGAGCAATCTGGCGCTCTTCGCCGGTGCCCTGATCGCCGCGCGCGTCACCGCCATCGTGCGCAGCGTGAGCAGCGAATGGAGTGGGCGGCGCATCCACCGGGCCACCTGGCGCGACCTTGCCGGGATGGCCGGCACGGCGGCACGGCCAGGACCCGCATTGGCGCGTGACGCATTCGCCGGCCGCATGCTGGACCGGATCGCGCTGCTGGTCCCGCGCACGGCCGGCAGCGCCGCAGATCACGGCGGCCAGGCGGCGCAGCTCGCCATGCGCGAACTTCGCTTGGGCGCGAGCGTCGCCGTCCTTCGGCAGCAGCGCCACCTGCTGCCCGAAACGCCGGTGCGCGAGCTGCTGGTCGGCCTTGAGCGCGCGTTCCTCGCCCAAGCCACGGAGTCGCCGCGGCGGCTCGACGCGCTGTTGCCGGTTATCGACCGGCTGCTGGCTCTTTGCCTTGCGAGCACCGCATGCGAGCCCGCTGTGTCGGCCCTCGTGGGGTTGCGCAGGGACCTCTTTCCTTCAGCGCCTTCGGACCTCCAACCATGATCGAGACCAGCGTTTTCGGCATCTACGTTCCCGGTCTGCTCCTGCTCGCCGGAGGCGCCATGGCATGCGCCTGGTGGGTTCGCCGCCTGCTGTCGCTCGTGGGTGCCTACCGGTGGGTGTGGCACCCGCCGCTTTTCGACCTGGGGCTGTATCTCCTGTCGCTCTATGCGTTGGTCAGGCTGACCGGCGCCCTCTCCTCCTGAACCGACCCGTTGTCCTGCTGATCGACCATGAATACCACATCCGTCCGTCTTCCCCACTGGCTGCTGCGCCGGACTCCATCCCTTTTGCGGATGCTGCTGACCGCGCTGGTCGCGGTCGCCGCCTGCTCGGCCGCCCTCCAACTCTGGGACCACTACGAGCTTGCCCCCTGGACACGCAACGGCCGGGTGCGGGCAGACGTCGTCCAGGTCGCGCCCGATGTGTCCGGCATGGTGGCCGAGGTGGCGGTGCGCGACAACCAGCCGGTCGTGGCCGGCGAGTTGCTCTTCTCGATCGATGAAGCCCGTTTCACGCTCGCCCTGCGGCAGGCCGAGGCTGCCGTCGCCGCGCAGCGGATCGTCATCGGCAATCAGAGAGTCGCACTGGCCCAGGCGCAACGCGAGCGCCGCCGCAACGACGAGCTGGAGGGGCTCGTCGCGCAGGAGGTGCGCGAGCAGTCGCGGCTGCGTGTCGAGCAAGCCAAGGGAGCGCTGCGGGCTGCCGAGACGGCCCTGCGCCAGGCGGAGGTAACGCTCGATGTGGCCCGCCTGAACCTCAAGCGCACCGATGTGCGCGCACCCGCGGCAGGTCGTGTCACCAATCTCGATCTGCGCCAGGGCGCCTATGCGACGGCCGGCCACGCCGCGTTGGCGCTGGTGGCGGATGATTCCATTTACGTCGAGGGCTACTTCGAGGAGAACAAGCTCTCGCGCATCCGACTGGGCGACCGGGTACGCGTGACCCCGATGGACGCACCCTCGCTCGAAGGCTCGGTTGACAGCATTGCCGCTGGTATCGGCGACCGCGACCGCAGCACCGGCGCCAACCTGCTGTCCAGCGTGAATCCCACTTTCAACTGGGTGCGGCTCGCCCAGCGTGTTCCGGTTCGGGTGAAGCTCGATCCGCTGCCGGCCCACGTTCGTCTGGTCGTCGGGCAGACCGTCTCCGTCGAGGTGATGGAGGGTCGGGGAGCGGCCACCGCCGCCGAGGCCGGCGTTCGGGAGCCGCGGTCATGACGCCGCTTCGTGTCCTCGCTCGAACAATCGCTGCCGCATGTGGGATGCTGGCTGGCTGTGCCCAGGTTCCCGTCGGCCCCGACTACGTCGCGCCAGCAGCGCTCACCGCAGAGCAGTCCGCGGCGGCAGGCCCGTTCCTCTCGGGTGGCGCCGCCACATCAGATGCAACCATGCCCGCGCACTGGTGGCGCCTTTTCGACGACCCGCAGCTCGACGACCTGATCACCCAGGCCCTGGCGCACAACACCGATCTGCGGCAAGCCCTCGCCAACTTCGAGCGTGCCGCGGCGATCGGGAGCGAGGCGCACGGCAGCGAGAAGCCATCGGTCGTCATCCAGGGCGGGCCGGGCTTTGGTCACGCTTCGGGCTTGTCCGTCCTGCAGCAGGATCAAGCGCCGCCGAGCCGAGCCAACTACAGCGCGGGGGTGGCCGTGTCCTATCAACTGGACCTCGTCGGGCAGCTGCGGCGCGCCATCGACGCTGCCGAGGCGGATGCAGGCGCCGCGCGCGCAGCGGTGGATGTCGTGCGCGTGAGCGTCGCGGGCGGCACGGCACAGGCCTACGCTTCGGCGTGCTCGGCCGGTCTGCAGTTGCGCGTGGCGCAGGCGTCGGTACGTTTGCAGGAGGAGGCGCTCGCGCTCGCGCAGCGCTTGCAACGCGCGGGCAAGGCCAGCGCCATGGACACCGCGCGTACGCGCGCTCAGCTTGAAGCCCTGCGCGCCGCGATTTCTCCGCTGGAAACCCAACGCCAGCAGGCCCTGTATCGGCTTGCCGCGCTCACGGGTGCGCCGCCGCGCCACTTTCCTCATGCCGTCCGCCAGTGCGAGCAGCCTCCGCATGTGGCCGGTTTGCTCCCGGTCGGCGATGGCGCCGCGCTGCTTGGACGTCGGCCCGACGTGCGGCAGGCCGAGCGAAGCCTGGCAGCGGCCACCGCACGAATCGGTGTGGCGACGGGCGATCTCTATCCCAAGGTGACACTGGGTCTGACATCGGGATCGTCAGGCTTTCTCGGACGCTTCGCCAACCGTGAAACCTTCAGCTACAGCGTTGGTCCGCTGATCAGTTGGACGGTTCCGAACACCGGTGTGGCCCGCGCGCGGATCAGCCAAGCCGAAGCAACGTCGCGAGGTGCGCTCGCACGGTTCGACGGCACCGTTCTCAATGCGCTGCGCGAAGTCGAGACCGCACTGGACGCTTACGCGCGGGAGCTCGATCGCCATGCGGCGCTCGCCGCCGCACGGGACCAGAGCCTGATCGTGGCAGAGCAGTCCCGGGCGCTTCTGATCAGCGGAAAGATCGGCCAGCTCGATGTGCTGGATGCGCAACGCACGCTGGCCTCCCACGAGGCTTCGCTGGCGGTCTCGGATGCGCAGATTGCGCAGTACCAGATTGCCGTGTTCATGGCCTTGGGAGGCGGCTGGGAACAAGCGGCAGACTACTCGCCCACAAGCCGGCCCGGGCGACGGCCGGCCGGCAAGCCTTGAAGAACAAGGCCACGCGACGAGCTTCAGTGAGGCATCCGGAATTCCGCAACGGCGCATCGAATCGTGCGCGCGTGACGATCCCAGCATCAATGCTCGGGATCTCGAGCGCCATGGTCAGCGCCGGGTGCGGGCGCCAGTGGTCGTAGACAGGGGAGCCAGCTGCAATCCATCGCGCGGCGTGCTGCAGCGATTCAGCGTCACTCCCACTCGATCATCAACAGGCCACCCAAACCCGCATGGTTAAAGGGAATGGCGTAGATCGACATTAGGCCTTACCGTCGATTTTACCGTCAAAGGCGCAAATCTTTTGCTGGCGCGGGTTATGGAGCGATTTGCGCGGGAGCGACACCTTCGACCTTATCGTCGATCAGATTGCATCTTAGCCCGCTCGAACTTGCCCTGGAACCCCCTGCTCTTCGTTAGATTGCGGGGCCATCCCACCGAGGGATCTAGCCGCCTGCGCAAGCCCGCTCGGAACGACCGATCGCCGCAGCAATGCCTTCGTCGGGGCAATGAACCGCGGCAAGCCAAACGCGCTGCGCATAGCCTCAGGACCAGCGTCAACTTCATCGCCATGGCTAACCAGCCGGGCAAGCCCACGCAGAACGCCTACATCGAGAGCTTCAACGGCAAGTTCCGCGACGAGTGCCTGAACGAGCATTGGTTCCAAAGCTTGAAGCAGGCGCGCGACGAGATTGCACGCTGGCGGACCGACTACAACGAGGTGCGCCCGCACAGCAGTTGCGGGCGGATGCCGCCTGCGAAGTTCGCGGCCCAGCATCGCAAAACAGCCGGCGGCGCCGTGCCGGCGCCGCAACAAAACCAGGAGTAATCTCCTTCAACCCAGCGGATTCCTCAAATCGACTGGTACGGGTTCTGGGGGCAGGTCAGGGTTTGTGCGAAATCCTTGCGCAAATGCGCACGGGCGCATTGCGCAATTGATAAATCCACCATGCGCATCGAATGGCGCAGGCGAATTTACTCGTTCAGCATTTGCGCAATTAGCTGTCAGAAAATAAATGCCTTGACAGCGGCGTCAAATAGACGCGACCCGACGCGCCGAGCCGAGCCGAGAAGCAACTTGGAGAGGTTCTCCGCATCGTTTGCCGTTGCGGCGTTGACGGCGCCCGTGGTGCCATCGGGCAACGTGATGTTGACCATGTATGTGGTGCTGCCGCCCGTGGCGGACGCTGCGGCAGGCGTGGCGGGCGCCATGCAGAGCGTGGGCACCACTTTGTCGGAAGAGATCGTCTACTTCGCCGATGTCCAGCCCCTGACCTGGTCGCTGCACGACTACGGCCTGCCGTTCGCCAGCGATCTGGGTGACTTCGATGTCACCCATACCGAGACTCGCCGTTTTCGCTCAATGGCGCCAAAGGCGTGGGTGAAAGCGGCACCATCCCGATTCCTGCAGCGATCGCCAACGCAGTGCATGACGCCTTCGGTGGCCACCGCGGCCCGTGCGAACTGCCGCTGACGCCCGAACGGGCATTCCGCTATCTGCATGGCTGAGCCACGCAACGGCAAGTTCCGCGACGAGTACTTGAACGAGCACCGATGGCGTTGAGCGTCGCCATGATGCCCGGCTGGAGCGTCCACCGCTTCGCATCCACCCCGCTCGGCCTGCCGAAGGTAGTCCTCGGCGCGCTCCTGCCGGATCTCGTCCACGATCTGGTCGAAGCCGATGCCCGCAATCAGGTCCTGGTGGGTCAGGCCCTTGCTGTGCAACGCCAGCAGCGCATCGGTGAGCGAACCTCACCGGGCTACCGACTCCTTTGCGCACTGAGTAGCCACGCTGGAGCCGATGCCGTCCCGCAAGTCGTGGAATTCCGGAGGCTCCGCCGAGTAGGTCTGGAGCAGCACCCGGTGACCCGCACGGGCAACGGCATCGGCGAAGCGCGCCTGCAGTGCGAAGGGGGTGTTGCGGTCGTCCGGATTGCCGATCAGCACGATGCGGCGTGCCGGGTCGACCGCGATGCCGTTCACATGATCGAGCGGATCGTAGAAGTCCGTGCTGCCTGTGGTGTCTGTACGGCCCCCCGTCGAGCGGCCAAGCAAGCGGGCGCGTTCGAGCAGCCCATAGGCGCCCGAGGTGAGCACCGCGCAGGCCACATCGCGCCGCCCCAGGGTCAGCAGGGCAGCGGCCGCGGTGGCTCCCCCGCTGTGGCCCAGCAGCACAATGCGCTGAATCCGATGGCGTCGCACCAGCGCATCGAGCGCCGCATCGAGCGCGTGGAATTCCACCGGCCGGCGACGCTGCCGATGGTCGCCCGAAGAGCCATAGAGCCCAGGACGTGCCACGAAGACCCAGGGCACACCAGCGATGTGGCGGCTGCGCCGCGCATCGCGTAGGCGTAGCGCCTCTGTATTGCCGGGAATGCGCGTGGGCGGCAGGTCCATGACGCTGTCGCGGTCGCCCGACAACTGCACGATCACGAGTGGCGACCCGTCGATGTCGTCACTGGCGAAGTAGCGGATGCAGGCGGAGCCCTCCACCGCCTGCACCCACAGGTAGCTCGCGCGGTCGGGACAGCGCGCCCTGTCTGCAGGCCGGTTCCAGGACAAGGCCTCATCCACGGACGCCGCCACGCCCAGGCCCACGTCCGCGCGTTGCGCGGTGGCGGCCGGCACGAAGGCCATCAACAGGCATCCCACCCATGCCCGACACGACAGGCCGACGGCTTGCATCCTCATGGCGTCAGCAGCAGCCCTGGAATGCGGCCGAAGTCCGAGCCGACCCGATCCCCCTTGACGAGCACCAGATCGCCGTCCCGCAGCATCTCGCTCAGATAGGCCACCAGTTTCGTTGCGTCCTCGAAGTGCGGGCCGAGCATGGCGGCGGGCAGTTCCTCGCGCAGCCACCGCATCTCCTCGCCATGCGTCACCACCCAATCGAGTCCCGCGTGCAGGACGGGCGCGGCCAGGCTGCGGTGCATGGCCTCCGCGGCCTTACCCAGGTTGACGATGCGCCCCAGCACGGCGATCTTGCGCGCGACCGGACCGGCGTCGGTGCGGCGCCAGTCGCGCACCAGGGCCATGGCGTTGCGCATCGACAGAATTTCGGCGTTCCAGCTGTCGTCGATCAGTGTGGCTTGGACCCCGGCGCAGGTGTTCAACGCATGAACCTGCAGTACGGAGGCGGGCAGCCGGACATGGGGCATCCGCTCGCAGGCCGCCTCCCCGTCGAAACCGAGGGCCACCAACGCCGCAAAAGCCAGGAGGCTGTTGCGCAGGAGGCCCTCGCTCTCGACAGGAAAGCGGTAGGCGTAGCGTCGTCCATCCATGCGCAGATGCACCCGGCAGGCGCCACCAGGTTCTGGCATCGCCTCGAGAAGGCGTACATGGGCCTGCGGACTGCGCCCCACCTGCCACACCGCCCCAGCGGCGCAGGCGGCCGTCGCCAGCACCTCTTCCAGACATGGGATGTGGTCGGGAACGATGGCCACCCCTCCGGGCTCCAGGCCGAGAAACAGGCGCGCCTTGAACATGGCCGTCCGCTCGACCGTGGCAGTCTGCCGGGTCTGCGACACACCGATCTCCGTCAGGATGCCCACATGCGGCCGTGCCAGGAGCGAGATCGGACCGCGATCCATCCACAGGCTGCTCTGGGCCATTTCGAGGATGCACACGTCCGTATCGGGCGCTAGGTTCGCCAGCGTGGCAGGGACGCCCACGCGCGAGTTGTAGTTGTCGAGGGTTGTCAGCACGCGGGCGCGCTGTGGCAGCAGGTCGCGCAGCATCGCGATGGTCGACGATTTGCCGACCGTGCCGGTCACGCCCACCACGCGCCCCGTGAAGCGCTCGCGCGCGGCGGCGCCCAGGGCAATGAGGGCGGCGATGGGATCGCCGACCTCCAGCAAAGGAAAGGCCGGATCGAGCCCCGCGACCGCGCGCGCCACGATGGCCCCCGCAAGCCGGTGCTGCAGGGCCGGTACATCGTCGTGCCGATCCCAGTTGTCGCTGCGCGGCTGGCTGTAGTTCTCGTGCCGGGCCAGTGTCCGGTAGTCGGAGGCGACCATCAGCGCCGGCCCGGGCCGCAGGCTCAGATGCTGGGGGCCGCGCACCACCGCGCGAACGGCCCAGCCAGGTGGCGGCTGCACTCGCCAGCGGCCGCCCGTGGCCTGCTGGAGCGACTCGGCCGTCCAGACCGCGGTGGACTCGACCGCGGCACCGGGCCGATCGGCCCACAGCACGGGCGCGGGCGCCTCCGGCAGCAGCAGCGGCGGTGCCGGCACACGAAGACCGCACCACAACGGCAGGCGCCGCGGCGGCGGCAGCTCCGGCAGCGTGCCGCATACACGCACCTCCAGGTGCAGCACATCGCTTTCGAGCAGCGCGGGACGCGGCGCGCGCAGGGCATACCGGTCACGGTAGATGCGCCCAGCCTCCCAGCGGCTCGTGGGCCACATCCAGTCGCAGGGGTCATGGTCCATGCCGTTGCCCCATGCGGGCATGCGGCGGCTGCGCATCGGCACAGCGCGAAAGCCCAGGCGCACGTCCCCCGCTACCGGTGCATCGGCGGTCCAGAACGACTCGACCCAGAGCAGTTGCCGGCCGACCATCTGTCGCGGCGCGCAGCGCAGGCCCACCAGCCGCAGGGGCCCGAGTTGTAGGGGGGTCACACGTGCGTCTTCCGGCACGGCGGACACCCACCATTCCGGCCGGGGAAGGGACAGCGGGACCGCCGGCTGCAGAGGCATGGAACTTGGAGGACGCATCGCCGCCGCTTCGACGGCGTGGGCGGCGGAGCGCGCCGCATCCTCCTTCGCCGCGGGCCGACCGGGAGGCGAGAGCGAAACGCGCACATCACCGTCTCGGCCCGCCTTGACGGCCGTGCCAAGCCTCCGGCATTGCGCCGCGAACCGTGCGCCGAGCGTCTGCGCCGCCTCGCCATGCAGTTGGCGCGATACGCCGAAGCCCACGCCAACGGGGGTGAAGCGCACCTCCTCCACACCGCGCCGGCTCAGCGACAGCCTGAAGATGCCCGAGTCGCCGAAGTCATCCCGCACCGAATCGAACAACAGGTCGCCCGCATCGTGCAGAACGGGCCGACCTCGGTAGACCTCGATGCCCTGCAGCACATGCGCCGACGTGCCAAGCACTGCGTCGGCGCCGGCGTCGATCAGCGCGTGGCCGACGACCACTTTGGCGGCAGAAGGCTCTTCCTCCAAATTGGCGCCCCAATGGACGGCCACCAGGACCACGTCGGCCTGGGCACGTGCGGTCGCGATGCGTGGCATCAGCGTGGCCGTCCAAGCAGCCGGGTCGTCCAGCGACAGCCAGGCGGCGCCCGCGCGCCCATCGGTGGCCGCAAAGGCGGGCTGCGTGGCATCGAGCGAGAACAGGGCCACGCGCAGGCCGCCCGCCTGCGCAAAGGCCGGCCGGAGCGCTGCCTCGCGCGTCGGCCCCGTCCCGGCGTGGGCGATGCCGGCGCGCTCGAGCAGTGTCTGCTGCTCGAGCAGCGCCTCGGGCCCGTAGTCGCCACTGTGGTTGTTGGCGGTGGCGACCATGCCGATACCGGCCTCGGTGAGCACGGCCAGCATCTCGGGACGCGCACGGTAGTAGTAGGGGGACTTCTCGCCCTTGTCCACACCCTGCTCGCCGACGGTGGCCACCACGCACTCCAGGTTGACGATCCGCAGGTCCGCCTCCTGTAGCGCGGGGATGTCGCCCAGCATGCGCCGCGCGCCGCCGAGTTCGTGCAGGCGGTAGTGCTGTCGGCGGCCGAGGTTCACGTCGCCGCCCCAGATGACGCTGCCGGTACCGGCCGCCTGCGCCACCTCTGCCTCCCGGGCCTGGCAGAGGCCGTGATACGCCACATAGGCCGAGAGGTAGTGCTCCACGTCGTCGATGCGCACCCGAAAACCATGGTGCTTGATGAAGAAGGCCCCCGCGATACGTCCGGGGTTGCAGAAGAACATCGCCAGCTCGGGCCAGAAGTGGCCATTGGCCAGGTGGCGCGCCCGCCATTCCAGCGCCCGGGCGAAGCGCTCCCGGTCCAGCTCGGCCAGCAGAGGCCGGAGGGCGGCATCGGCGTCCATCCGTTGCACCATCTCGTGCGCGGCCATCATCAGTTCGAGCAGCGTGGGAAAGGTGGTGATGCGTTGCGCCACGAAATCCAGATGGCCGGCCACATTCTGCAGGCCGAAGCGGTAATAGCGCGGCTCGGGCCGATGGCGGGTGAGCTCGTTGACGCAGTAGCTCAGCCAGTGGTCGTGGGCCCGCCAGTGTTCTTCGGCGATGAAGTGGTCGAAGGCCTTTTCGACGACGGCGAGCCAGCGCGCATCGCGCGTGAGAGCGTACAGCCGCATCAGCCCGAAGGCCGCCTCGCCGTCGTAGTAGATGATGCGAAAGCGCGCCTTCACGTCCAGCCGCGGTGCGTTAAGCACGTGGACGAAGGCACCGCTGTCCGGGTCCTGCATGTGGCGGATGCCATGCGCCAGTTGCTCCATCAGCGGCAGGTGGCGACGGTCGCCGGTCAGCTCCGTGTACTTGGTCAGGGCAAGCAGGCTCACGCCGTTGCCGCCGAGCTTGATCTCCATGCCCACGTCCACCAGATAGGCAGCTCGGGTGCCATCCGGCAAGACCGCCGGCCGAATGAATTGACCGGTGAGCAGGGACATCGCTCGGTCGATGGCCGCCTTGAGTGCATCGTCGCGCACGAGGGCCCAGGCCTCCAGCATCGCGTAGACCGTGCTCGCGTGGCGCAAGGTGTTGTACGACGGCAGGGCGCGGTCGAAGCAGGGCAGCCACCCGTAGCGGAACTCACCCGTGTGCAGAACCTGCCCGGCGAGGTAGCGGGCGCCGCGTTCGATCATGTCGCGCACTTGATGCGCGTTCCAGTTATCCAGCTTGCGCAGGCCGGCCGCCGGCCCTTCGGCCGTCAACGGCCAAGCGCCCTGCTCGTCGACATACACCCCTCGGGTAGTGAAACACCACACTGGTGCAGCATCGTCGGACGGGAAATCGAGCTCGCGGCCGAAGCGGCGTTGCGCATGGAGTCGAAGGTGCTGGGAATTGGGTACCGCGTGGTCGGATTCGTGGTCGTAGAGGATCGCACTTCCCTGAATCTCCTGAGCGAGTAGCGCGAACTCAAATCGCGCGTCAAAGGCGATGCCCTCATTGAAATAGTTGCGTTTCGTGGCGCTCAACCGCACCTTGAGCGCTCCCCAGGTAAGAAGCGTGACCCGATCCACAAACTCCGCACGCAAGCGCTGCGGCGGCCTTCCGGCAGGCAGCGCCAGTGTCTCCATGGCGCCGCATACCATTGCCCACGCTTTGTCGACATCGCTGCCGCGCCCCATGACGACTTGCGCTCGGCTCTGGTCCTCCCCTACTGCGATGAAGGCCACATAGCCGGCCTCTGGCGTTGCTGGCCCCACCTGCAATCGGTGCTCCGCCTCCCACAGCGCCGACCGGGCCGTGACTATGAGGTCGAAGGTTGAATGGCTGGGGTCATTGGGCATGGCCTGCAAACGATGGTGCGAAGGAGTATCTAAAAGATGACGTGCTGCCTAATCGCTTGCACTCAATTCAAGGCATCCGTTGGGTCAAGAGAAATTTCTTCGGTGTATGCATTGATCGCGGGCCTGCCGTTGTAGCGCTCTGTGTAAACGTTTTGCGTGGACTTGCCAAGCCGGTTCGGGGTGTGGTGCCACTTGGCGTGCGAGCTCGCAGTGAGAGCTCGGCTCTTGAACTCCGGCTCTGGCCGGTTGGGACGGCATGTGGATACCACGACGGGTCGGCCGAGTTACAGGGGCCGTAATAAAGGATCGCCATTGATTTTCGTTCCTGTGGAACGTAGCAGAACTGCGCTGCGCCCGCGGCCAGAGCGTCGGCGCTCGTCCGCCACCGAGACGATACGGTCGCTTGTGGTCTGGTCGCAGCTCGCACGGCCGGTCCGGGTACGCGGACCCTTCCCCTACTACCGTCGTTCAGATGCCGGTTTGCCTGCCAGGATTCACCAGATTACGGTCCTCGCGTGGGATTGTCCATTCGCATCGCATTGCCGCCGATAAGGGTTAGAAACTCTTCTGCCGGCCCACAGCCAGCCAATCATCCATGACCATAATCTTATCCTCCGGACAATTAGAAAAAAGTATGCAAACCAAATGTTACAGGGTATTCCGCAGCGAAATTTCCTACCGATGAATAATGGTGCTCACCTTTGGCAGCGAACAGGAGCAAATCATGTTTCGATTGGGAGTTCATTCTTATGCCATCATTCTCCTATCCGCATTTCTTTTGAAGCCGGCCCAGGCGCAAGAAGTCATCAAAGCCTGTTCCATTGAACCTTCCTCAAGTGGATTTTATTCGGAGCCACTGCAGAAATATGAAATGGCTCCATTCCGAATTCTCTACTCCACGTCGGGAACAAATGCGATCATAGACACCACCGACATCAATTCTAACGGCGTTCCAGACTATGTCGAGAATATCGCCCGGCAGGCCGATTTCATGCGGAAGGCGCTCAATAATTTGGGATTTCGCGATCCACTAGAAAGCTCGAGATATCGGGCAGCCAAATACATAGACATCTCGGTCAGAGACATCGGCTCGAATAACGGGATCACTTACGACGAGCCGGCGGTCTATCCTAATGTGCCGATCAAAGGAAATGATTGTGCATTGCTGATTTCAATCTCCAGAAACTTGCAGATATTCCCCGGCACATGGGCGGTGGTCGGGCACGAGGTATTTCACGTTTATCAGAATTCCTATTCAATGTTCAAGCCGTCATGGCTGACCGAAGCGACCGCCCGATGGGCTGAGTATCTGATCCGCAACGGATACGCGAGCGGTACAGCCATTGCCCCGCTCCCAAGCACTACGCAGTCCATGGAAAACAACGTTTATTCTCAGTCGTATCCGATGGATTTTTGGAATCGACTTATAGAACTCGTTGATGCCTCGTCCAATAATGTTGTTGACCTACCCTCGTCGGTCAAAAATCTCAAATATGTCGATGGAACATCGATCATGAAAGATGGCCTACTCAAAGGTGCACCGCTCATTAAATCCATCCTGCAGTCGTTGGAGGCTGAAAGTAACGTCGTGACTGCCGTCAAATCTTGGCCCAGTTACGGGTGGCAGGAGTCGGATCAGAAAGACACGGCACACAACCCTCGAGTGCTTAAAGTCATCCAGCGGACCGTCATAAATAGCGGAGTCAACAACCCAGAAATCACGGGATTTTTGTCGATCCCCTGAAGCGCGATGCGCCCCGGGCTCGCGAGCCTCACCAGAAACGCCGGCGCACCCACGCGCAGGAAGAGATAGGAATATGCGCATCGTCGGACGAGCAACACCCCGGCCGCTGCCTGCCCATATCGGGACATGGCATGGTCTGGGCTGTTGCGAGATCGCTCTCAACGACTGGCCCGCGGCGCTAACCGTCTTCGAGCACGCGCTCTTGCTGGACAGAACATTCGGCGAAACTCATGGCGGAATCGGTGTAGTTAAAGCCTTGCAGGGCCAGCGTGAAGAAGCCGTTGAGTCGATCCGCCGAGCCCGTAGGCTTAATCCCCAAGGTCTCTCCTTTCGGTTCGCCGAGGCCATACTCAGCGGCGATATGACCCTCTAGATGGCGCCGGAAAGACGCCCCTTTCCCAAGGCTTCGGCAGCAATCGCTACCCTGTACGAGACCACACGACAGCGCGTCAGTCAGGCCGAGTACTTAAACGGTGTTGTGCAGGCCAGCAGTGCTGGACGGTGGTGTGGGCACCATTGCAGGCCGGGCCGTTAAGCCAGGACCCGCTGTGGCCCGCTTGAATAGGCGATCTCTACTGATGAACGCATCGAGCATATGGGGAATCAACGCCACAGCGTCGACCCCCTCTCCATAGGTCTGGGCATGCAGGTCTGCATATTTTTCGAGGTCGTTCTTCAATCCCACGGGACAGGAGAAGGTCACCTTGACACTCTCATACTTGGGCAGGGGCCCGAGTCGCAGCTTGGACGTCGATGTCATGGAAAAGCCTTTCTTTCGAAGAATAGCGGCTGATACGGCCGCAGCACCAGATCCCGATTCACGATGACACGCACCGGCAGCCCGGGACGCACCGTCAGCGTCGGCTGGATGTCGAGGTTGCGCCGCGTGAGCTCCTGCCCCGCCCGACTCACACTGTCCTGAAGGCTCTCGCGCCCCGCGATCACTACGCGGTCGCCGCTGTTTCGGTTCTCGGGCGCCGCCAGTTCGGCACCGATGCCGAGCAACGTCGTCAACGCCGCACCAGCCATGACGCGGTCCCAGTGCCAGTCCACGCCATCCTCCAGCCCGGCCTTGCCCAGGGGGTCCGCGCCGACAAGGTTGTCCAGCACAAGTGATGTGGTGTCTGGCAGGATGAGGCGCTGCCAAACGACCTGCACTCTGCTCTGCCCAAAGCTCACCTGGCTGTTGTAGCGCCCCAAGATTCGAGAGCCCTGCGGAATCAGCAGAAGGCGGCCGGTGGCCGTGTCGTAGACGGGTTCGGTCACGCTGGCGATGACATCGCCGGGTAGGTCGGACTGGATGCCAGTGACCAATGCACCGGCGATGACCGTCCCCGCCATGACCTGGTAAGGAGAAGCTGGAAGCGTCAGGAAGCCGGCGTTGCGCGCATGTCCGCCCGAAGTGCTCTGGAAGGCCGCCCTGTGGTCGTTCTGTTGGGGAGTACCCAGAAGCGAATCGATGGCGGGCGCAACCCCATCCATTGCAGAGCCTTCATCACGAACGGGCGTCTGCCCAGCCAAAGCAAGCGAAGCTTCAGGTGTCCCCTCGCCTTCCGCCGATGCTGTCCTGCCACGCAACGAAGAAGCGCGTTGCCCGCTTGACCTAAAGAACACCCCCGAAGTCAGCGCCTGTGCCTCCTCCTTGCGCAGTGCATCCCGCTCACCCTGCTGCAGGTCTTGGCCAGGCGGCGTGTACGGGGCGCTGATGGGCTGCCCTGCCTTTAGAACGGCAGGCCCCAGATCGCCCGGTAGCGGCGGCCCAAGCTGCGGAAAAGCGGGGCTGGCTGGAGCCGCAACTGGCATCTGCGAATAGTCCGAAGGCAATTTGCCCAGCCCCTCGGACCGTGACACACGATCTACGTTGTACAGCTCGGTCGGCTTTCCTCCTGGCTTTCGCAGCCGAGGCTCCAACGACCAGAGCATGGCACCCAGCACACCCGCCGACAGGCTTCCAGCGAGCAGGATCATCGTTCGCCGGTTCAGGCGCACCACGGCGCGTGGCTGAGCGCGCAGCGCCATTCCCTCGGTCGGAGCCTTCGGCGGAGGTGCTCCGCCCTCCTCGACCGCTGCCGTCACGACCCCGCTCCGGGTTCGCGTCCATCAGAACGCTCGATCCGCACGACGTCGGCCTTGTCGGCACCGAGCCGCAGTTCGGCCGCACCGAACAACCGATCAACGATGTAGTACGGCGGCCGGTACCGGTAGTTCACCAGCTGCGCATCCCCTTGAATACCCACCACAAAGAGCGGCGGCAGCTCCCCCTGCGCGATGCCCGCGGGGAACTGGATGTACACCTTCTCCCCGTCGTCGAAAGCCCGCAGTGGCTTCCATGGCGGGCTGTCTCCGCGGATCAGGTAGCGGAAGCGCAGCCGCTCCAGCGCCAACCCGGCGTCAACCGGTTCCGCAGCCCGCGCCTTTGCCGCCTCGCGCTTGAGCGCAATGAGGCGGTCCTTTGGATAGTCCCAGGACACCGACGCCATCCACGCCTTCTCGGTCGAGGTCAGTTCGACCAGATACGTCCGCCGATTGGTCGTGATCACCAGATTGGTCTTCAGGTCGGGGCGGGTCGGCTTGACGAGCACGCTCACCCGCGCCGCCTCTTCCGCGCCGCTCACCGTGTCCCCCACGATCCAGCGGACGGTGTCACCGGCCGCGACCGTCACGAGTTCCTCGCCGGCCTGCAGCAGGATCGCCGTCACACGGCCGGGCGACGCATAGACCTGGTACAGCGCGCCTTCGCTGTAAGGCCACACCTGAATGGCGTTCAAGTACCCCTCGCGCGTCGGGGCGACGCGCGCCGCCTCGTTCGCTCGCGAAACGCGTTGCGTCTCGTCCGCTGGCTCAGGTGCCGCCGGTGTCGGCAACACAGGGTCCCATGGCTTCAACTGTCCAGGCATGGGCAGCACCTGCGGCACCTCGACCACTGCGGCAGGCGCTGCGGGCTCTGGAATCCGCGTCGCCTCGACCGGCTCGTCCAAGGCAATGACCGGCGGTGGCGCGGCCCGACTTGCACAACCCGCCACCCCAATAGCGACAGCCGCACAGGCACAGACCCTCAAAGTCACATTCATGGCTTCACTCCTTCATTGGCATCCAGTTCGCGGCTCCACGACAGGCCATTGACGTAGATGCCGAGTGGGTTCTTTCGCAGGCGCTGCTCGGTGCGCGGCGTCTGCAGAACGACCGTGACCGAAGCGGTCCAGCGCTCCATGCCGGCCGGCGCACCGTTGACGAAACGCTGCTCCGTCCAACGCACATTGAAGGACTGCTCGGTGGCGCGGACGACGCTGTTGATCTGCACGGTGACGGACTCCTTGCCCACCCGTGAGAACGGATCGTTGACGCGCGCGTACCCGTTCAGCGAGGCGGCGCCGCGATCCGTGGTGTAGTCGTAGGCATCCGTCCAGCTCTGCCGCACAACCACCGGATCAATGGACAGGGAGCGCACCAGCGTGATGAAACGGGCGAGGTGATGTGCAATCTGGGCATCCGTCGGCCGATAGGGCGTTGCGGCTTCGCCGACGGCGCGGATCTGGCCCGATGCGTCCACCTCCACGACGTAGGGCGTCACGGTCGCCCGAGAGGCGCGCCACAGCAAGCCTCCGCCCATCAGCAGGGCCAGTCCCAGGCAGCCGAAGGCCATCCACCGCCAGTTGCGGGCCTGCACCCGGGCCGACCCGATCCGCTCGTCCCAGACCTGGCCAGCGGCCTGGTACGGGGTGACGGGTTGCGGCGATTGCGCATAGCGCACGGCCGGTCGCTTGAAACGCATGTTGTGCTCCTCAGGAATCCGAATCGCGCAGGCTCGGGCCGGTGCCGGCGCCACCTGCATCGCCACTGCGCAAGGTGTGGGCAGCTGTGGTGGCCGCATGCCCCATCTGCTGGCGCCGCCGCATGCGCCGCGCCCAGGTCGGCTCCGGTGCCTGGCCCGCGGGGGCTTTTGAGTCCCCCGCCTCTGCCGCGCCCGATGCGGCCCCTGCGGGTGCAGCCGCCTCAGCCACGAAGTCCACCACGCGTTCACCGAGTGCTTTGGAGCCAGTCACCAGGCGTGCCCCCAATGCGCTCGCGCCAGAACGCGCCACATTGGCCATGCCCGCTGCGGCAGCACGGGCTGGATCAGCACCGCTGCCGGCTGCGCCGGACGCATATGCCGTCCCGGCCTCACGCGCCAGGGATGTGGCAGTTCGGCTGGCCGAGACGCCGCCTCGGATGACAGCGCCTGCCGCACCGGGCGCGAGCCGCGCTCCAGCCGCCGCAGCTGACCCCACGCTCGCGGCGGCAGCACCGCCGGCGACGGCCAAACCCGCCGCCCCCAACGCAGTACCGGCTGCAGCACCTGCGCCCAGTTGCGGCGCGCCGGACACCAGCCCGGTCGCGATGCCCGGGCCAAAGACGCCAAGCCCCAGCAAGGTCAGCGCCGCCAGCATCGTGGCCAGCGCATGGTCGATGCTGGGATCCTCCCCAGGCGCCGCAGTGAACTCGCCAAACAGGCCCGAGCCGATGCCCACGATGACGGCCAGCACCAGCACCTTGATACCCGAAGCCACCACATTCCCGAGCACCTTCTCGGCAAGGAAGGCCGTCTTGTTCCACAGCGCGAACGGCACCAACACGAAGCCCGCCAGCGTGGTGAGCTTGAACTCGATCAGCGTGACAAAGAGCTGAACGGCGAGCACGAAGAACGCCACGATCAGCACAAGCCAGGCCAGGAAGAGGACCGCGATCATGTCCAGGTTGGCGAAGACCTCCGGAAAGCCCGTGAGATCACCGATCTGCTTCATGATCGGACGCCCCGCTTCGATGCCGACCTGCGCCAGACGGCCCGGCTGCAATAGGTGCCCCTTCGAAAGACCGGAGCGGGAGGCCTGCAGGCCCAGCCCCGCAAATGAGTCGAACACGATCCCGGCCAGACGATTGAAATTGCCGAGGATGTAGGCGAAGGCCCCCACGTAGAGCACCTTCTTGATGAGCCGCGCCATCACCTCGTCGCCCTGCCCGCTCGCATGGCCCAGCGCCCACATCAGTCCCGCAAGCGTCACGTCGATGGCCACAAGCGTGGCGGTCAGGAAGCGCACCTCGCCCTGGAGCAGACCGAAGCCGGAATCGATGTAGCGGAAGAAGACGTCCAGGAAGCGGTCGATGGTCCCGACGTCGGTCATGGCGCGGCACCCCCGCCCGGCTGCGCCGCCGGCGAGACGGATGTCGCGTAAGGCGACGGCTCTGCGCGAAGAAAGCGCAGGCGCACTGCCTCTGAAACCGCCGCACACTGCGCTTCCGACACGGATGCATCGCGTTGCCGACATGCGGCGCGCAAGGCGGCCAAGCGCTGCGGATCCTCTGCAAGCGCCGCGGCTGTCATGGGAGCTGCGGCGTTCTCCTGCCGGCTGCATCCGCCCTGCCCCAGTACCGCCCCCACCAGCATGCCCATCGTGAGCCAGTAGATCGCCCCCGGCGCGCCTACCGCTTCACGGAGTGCCATGGAAGCTCACCGGATACGGGGTGTATGCCGTGCCACTGCCCTGGAAGCGGCGCCGCGTCTCGCGCGCGCTCTCATGCGCAGCAGCCTGCCGC
Source organism: Pseudacidovorax sp. NFM-22 (assembly GCF_021401245.1). Taxonomy (GTDB): domain Bacteria; phylum Pseudomonadota; class Gammaproteobacteria; order Burkholderiales; family Burkholderiaceae_C; genus Xenophilus. The sequence goes on along the minus strand of NZ_JACBFY010000003.1, from coordinate 758,144 downwards.
GCCTGCTCCAGCGCGTTGGCACGGTCCTGGGTCAGCTGAAGCTGCTGCGCCTGGATCGCCTGTCGGGCCTGGAGCGCCAGCAGTTGATTGGTCGCCTGCGCAGCCTGCAACGCGCCACTCGCCGACTGGCTGCGTTCCACCAGATCGGACAGGACCTGCTCGTCCGAAGAGAAGGTCTGCACGGCCTGCGCCTGCATCTTCGCTGCGGTGCGCAGCGCCTCCAACGACAGGGACCAGCGCCGACGCGCGTCCTCGACCATCTGGCCCTGCGAGACGGAAACACCCACGGCCTCCGGATAAAGCGCCCGGAACTGCGCGTCCATCGCCTGCACGCCCTGGGCCAGGCTCTGAGCCTCCTGGATCAGTCGGTTCGACGTGGCCAGCGTGCTGCGCAACTGTGCCAGTGCGTTGAAGTCGAGGCGAGTCAGGTTCTTGGCCTGATTCGAAAGCATCTGCGCTTCGTTCTGGAGCTGCTTCACCTGGTTGTTGATCTGCTCCAGCGTGTTGGCGGCCGTGAGGATGTTCTGAGCCAGGTTCGAGGGATCGAGCACGATGTCGCCGATCCCGAAGAGCGCGTGGGCAGGTGCTGCGGCGCCGAAGACCAGAGCGGCCGCCAACGCCACACGGCACAGCGGACGGGAGGGAATGCGAAATGGCTTCATGCGGAGTTCTCCTCGAAGTTGGAAGGTTGAGGGTCAGCACCTGGGAAGGCAGCCAGAAGCTCAGCCGCCCAGCCAAGGCGTTGATGCAGCAGCCACTGCCGCGCGAACGCAGCGCGGCCGTGCTCGCGCAGCAGTTCATCCATCTCCCGCTGCTGCTCGGGCCGCGACGCACCAGCGAAGGCCAGCGCCACCGGTCCCAGCCCAAGGTCGAAGGCGCGGCTGCCCAGACGGGACTGGTAGTAGTACTCCCGCTTGGGGATGGCGGTCGCCACGATGGCAATCTGCCGCGCATTCAGGCCGAAGCCTTCGTAGATCTGCCGGATCTGCGGCTCGGTCGCCTGAGGATTGGGCAGGAAGATGCGACTTGCGCAGCTCTCGGCGACGGCCGGCGCAATGCTGGAGTTCTGGATGTCGGCCAGGCTCTGTGTCGCGAAGACCACCGACACGTTCTTCTTGCGCAGCGTCTTGAGCCATTGGCGGATCCGTGCCGCGAACACCGGGTCATCCAGGAAAAGCCAGGCCTCGTCCATGATGAGCAGCGTGGGCGCTCCGTCGAAGCGAGCCTCGAAGCGCGCGAAGAGATAGCCCAGCACGGCCAGCACCGCCGCCTTGCTGGGCATCAGCGCCTCCATCTCGAAGCACTGCACGGCGGCATCGCCCAGCCTGTCCGCCTCCGCATCCAGCAGCCGCCCATGGGCGCCGCCCAGCACGTAGGGCGCGAGCGCCTGGCGCAAGGCCCTGGATTGCAGCAGCACCGAGAGTCCGGTCAGCGTTCGCTGCTCGACCGGCGCGCTGGCCAGACTGCCCAGGGCCAGCCAGACCGCCTCGCGCTCGGCGGGCCCGACGTCGACACCTTCCTGCCGCAGCCGCCCCTCTATCCATTCAGCCGCCCATGCGCGATGGCCTTCTTCATCGATGCGGGCGAGCGGCTGGAAGGCGATCCCATGTTCAGCACCGAGGTCGTAGTGCTCGCCCCCGAGCCCCAGGATCGTCGCGCGCAAGGACCGCCCGACGTCAAAGGCCAGAACGCGCGACCCGGGATAGCGCCGGAACTGCAGCGCTAGCGTGGCCAGCAACACGGACTTGCCCATGCCGGTCGGCCCCACCACCAGCGTATGACCCACGTCGCCCACATGCGTCACCAGCCGGAACGGCGTCGCTCCGTCGGTCCGGGTGATCACGAGCGGCGGGCCGTCCAGATGGGCGTTCCGCTCCGGCCCGGCCCAGACGGCCGACACGGGCATCAGGTGCGCCAGGTTCAGCGTGGACACGATAGGCTGGCGGACGTTGGCATACACGTGTCCGGGCAGAGACGACAGCCAGGCCTCCACCGCATTGAGCGTCTCCGGCATCGTGACGAAGCCGCGCCCCTGGATCACCCGCTCAACCTGCCGCAGCTTTTCTTCAGCTGCATCGGCGCTGGCATCCATCACCACCACCGTCGCTGTGACATAGCCGAATGCGACCTGGTCTCCGCCCAAAGACTGTAGCGCCGCGTCGGCATCGGCGGCCTTGTTGCTCGCATCGGTATCGACCAGCGGGCTCTCCTGCTGGAACACGCTCTCGCGCAACAGCGCGATGACGCTCTTGCGCTTGGCGAACCACTGCCGGCGCAGCCGCACGAGCGTCTGCTCCGCTTCGGCCTTGTCCATGCAGAGGAAGCGGGTCGACCAGCGATAGGCAAAGCCTAGTCGGTTGAGGTCGTCCAGGATGCCGGGCCAGGTCGATGTCGGAAAGCCGCGGACGGTCAGCACCCGCAGATGCTCACTGCCCAACATGGGCGCCAGGCCACCGGTCAGGGGTCGGTCGGCAAGCAGCACGTCCAGGTACATGGGCACCTCGGGCACCGCGACCGCGTGCCGGTGCTCCGAGATGCAGCCGTGCAGAAAGGACAAGGTCTGCGCATCGTCCAGCCAGCCGACCTCGGGCATCACGCCTTCGATCAGGCCCAGCAGCCGCCCGGACTCCGCAACGAAGGTCGTCAGGCGCTCACGCCAGTCCACGCCTTCAACTGCCCGGTTCTCGTAGAGAAGATACGCCGCCCGGGTACGGTTCTCTTCCGCGGGAAGCCAGACCAGTGTGAGGTGGTAGTGGCTCTCGAAGTGACTGTCCGACGCCTCGAAGGCCGCGCGGCGCTCTTCGTCCACCAGCCACGACAGAGGCTCAGGAAATGCGGAGTGGGGATAGCCGGCCGCCTCGCGCCGCTCGGCCTGCACGAAGATCGCCCAGCCGGAACCGAGACGACGCAGCGCGTTGTTGAGCCGCGCGGTGGTCGCCACGAGCTCGGTCGGCGTGGCGCTGTCCAGATCCGGGCCGCGAAAGCGGGCCGTGCGTTGGAAGCTGCCGTCCTTGTTCAGGACGACCCCCGGCGCCACAAGCCCCGCCCAGGGCAGATAGTCGGCCAGCTGGTCGGCACGTCGGCGGTATTCGGACAGATTGAACATGAAGCCCAGTCCTCACACGTCCAGCAAGACGCGGTGCTTGAGGTGCCGCATGAACACCGCCATGAACTGCGCGTCCTGCCGCGCCCCCCAGACCGCCAGTGCGTGGCCGACAACCCAAAGCACGGCACCCGGGATCCACAACTGCAGGCCCAACCCCACAGCGGCCGCCAAGGTTCCGTTGGCGATGGCCACCGTCCGCGGCGCACCCCCCAGCAGAATTGGCTCCGTCAGCGACCGGTGCAGCGGCACTTCGAAGCCAGGGATGTCCGATCCGCTCATGCCAGCACCGCTCCGCCGGAGAAGCTGAAGAAGCTCAGGAAGAAGGAAGAGGCCGCGAACGCGATCGACAGGCCGAACACGATCTGGATCAGCTTGCGGAAGCCCCCAGACGTGTCGCCGAAGGCAAGGGCCAGGCCCGTCGAGATGATGATGATCACCGCCACGATGCGCGCCACCGGTCCCTGGATGGACTCGAGGATGGACTGCAGCGGCGCCTCCCACGGCATGCTGGAGCCAGCGGCATACGCAGGAGCCGCCACCGCCAGCAGTGTGAGCAGCGGGAAGGCGGCACGCAGCAGCGCCCGCCTGGAACAGCGACGAAGGATCATGAAGAATCTCCTGGAAGGGGTGACGACGATTGAGGAGGCACGGACTCGGAAGACCCGGGCAGCGCAGGCTCCAGCGAGTCGTCCAGCAGATAGCCGTTGGTGTCGTGGCCGACGACCCGTGCAATGCAGCGAACCCGACGGGCGTGACCGCGCCCCGCGAGATGCACCACCACGTTCACCGTCTCGGCAATGAGTGCGCGCGGAACCGCAAGGCTGACTTCCTGGATGAGCTGTTCCAGCCGCGTGAGAGCACCAGCTGCTGAATTGGCGTGCACCGTGGCAATGCCGCCCGGGTGGCCGGTGCCCCAGGCCTTGATCAGGTCCAGCGCTTCGGCGCCGCGCACCTCGCCGACCACGATGCGGTCCGGCCGCAGGCGCAAGGTGGCGCGCACCAGGTCGGCCATGGTGGCCGCACCCGGTTCTGCGCGCAGGCTCACGTGGTCCTCGCTGCGGCACTGCAGCTCCACGGTGTCCTCCAGCACGAGCACACGGTCACGTGTCTGGGCCACTTCGTCGAGCAGCGCGTTCGCCAGCGTCGTCTTGCCGGTGCTGGTGCCGCCGGCCACCACAATGTTCAGGCGGGCCCGTACGGCGCAGCGCAGGAAGGCGGCCTGTGCCTCGCCCATGATCCCGGCGGCCACATAGTCCGCGAGGGTCATGATGGCCAGTGCCCGCTTGCGGATCGCGAACGATGGCGCCCGCACGATGGGCGGTAGCGCCCCCATGAAGCGCTCTCCCGTTTCGGGCAATTCGGCCGACAGCAGCGGCGCCCCCGAATGCACCTCCGCTCGCACATGCGCGGCGACCAGCCGGATGATCCGCTCGGCATCGGCGGCCGTCATCCGATGGCCGGTCGGCGCCCTGCCCGTCCCCAGCCGGTCCAGCCAGAGCGAGCCGTCGGGGTTGAGGAGGACCTCGATCACGTCGCGGTCTTCGAGAGCGGCGGTGATCTCAGGCCCCATGGCCGTGCGCAGCATGCGAATGCGCCGCTCTGCCGGTTCGCCATCGGTCCATGCGTCGGAGGCAGTCATGCGCCCTCCTCGCGGCTTTCCGGAACCGGCCCGGCGGAGTCGTCCGGGACAGGACCGGCAACCACGGACTCCTCCTGGACTTCCCGGACCAGGCTGCGCCCGCGCTGCACATGCCGCGCCAGCTGCTCGATGAACTGTGCATAGCGCGCACGACCTTGGGCGCGGACGGCCTCCTGCTGATGCTCCGGGACGGGCAGAGCCAAGGTCAGGTAGTGGCGCACGAACAGCGCGACCGTCTCGATCAGGATGCCCTGGTCACGCTCCAGGCGCTCGAACTGGCGGGACAGCCGGTCCAGGCGCTTGGTCAAGGCAAGCTCGCGCTGCTCCGCCACGTCTGGCGCAAGGTAGGCAGACAGCGCCGCGGCGATCACGGACGACTTCGATACGCCGCGATGGGCCGCGATGTCATCCAGCCGGCGGGCATGGTCCCGCTCGATGAAGATGTTCAGGCGCGTGCGCCGCGTGCCGAGGCTCATAGCACGATCCCGTCCTCCGGATCCAGCGCCGCCAAGCGGGCGAGCCGAGACCGATCACGCACGGCATGGCCACCACGGGCGCCAGCGAGGCCGCGAGGCAAAGGCATGCTCCCGTCGTCGACCTCTTCGTCGAGCAACAGCAGATCCACCGGCTCCGGCTCAGGCGTGACCGGCGGCGAGAGATCCAGTTCTGGCTTCAGCTGATGGCCGCCTTCGTCCGAGGACGAGTCGCAGAACTGCGCCGCCGGTACCCCTGCGCCGCCACCCGCAGGCAGCGCATGCCAATCGTCCGGCCGAGCGGGCGGCCGGTCGGGATAGCGGCCCACGGTCAACCTCGGCGGCGGCAGTACACGCGCAGTGAAATTGCGGTCCAGGAAATAGCGCAGCTTGCGCGCCCGAATGGGCGCATGGCCCGACACCATCACGACAGCGTCGTCGGGCGGCAGCTGCATGACCTCCCCGGGTGTCAGCAAGGGGCGAGACGTCTCCTGGCGCGACACCATCAGGTGCCCCAGCCAGGGCGCGAGCCGATGGCCGGCATAGTTGCGCTGGGCGCGCAACTCCGTGGCCGTCCCCAAGGCGTCAGAGATGCGCTTGGCGGTGCGCTCGTCATTGGTGGCGAACGCAATGCGCACATGGCAGTTGTCCAGGATCGCGTGGTTCGGCCCATAGGCCTTGTCGATCTGATTCAGGCTCTGCGCAATCAGGAAGGCACGCAGGCCATAGCCGGCCATGAACGCCAGCGCCGATTCGAAGAAGTCCAGCCGTCCCAGGGCCGGGAATTCATCCAGCATCAGCAGCAGCTTGTGACGCCGTTCCAGGCCATCCGAGCCGTCGAGCGACTCCGTGAGCCGGCGGCCGATCTGGTTGAGGATGAGCCGGATCAGCGGCTTGGTGCGGCTGATGTCCGAGGGCGGAACCACCAGGTACAACGAAAGCGGGTGCTGCGCCGAGATCAGGTCCGCGATACGCCAGTCGCACCGGGCCGTCACCTCCGCCACCGTGGGATCCCGGTACAGGCCCAGGAAGGACATGGCGGTGGAGAGCACGCCCGAGCGCTCGTTATCGCTCTTGTTGAGCACCTCCCGCGCCGCAGACGCTACCACCGGGTGCGGCGCGGTCCCCAGATGCAGCGTCGTCATCATGCGGTGCAAGGTGTGCTCGAAGGTGCAAGCAGGGTCGGACAAGAAGTTCGCGACGCCGCGCAGCGTCCGGTCTTCGTCCGCATAGAGCACGTGCAGGATCGCCCCCACCAGCAGCGCATGAGAGGTCTTCTCCCAGTGGTTGCGCCGCTCGAGCGCACCCTCGGGGTCCACCAGGATGTCGGCAATGTTCTGCACGTCGCGAACCTCGTGTTCGCCGCGCCGCACCTCCAGCAGCGGGTTGTAGGCGGCAGACCGTGCATCCGTGGGGTTGAAGAGCAGGCAGTGAGAGAAGCGAGACCGCCAGCCCGCCGTGAGCTGCCAGTTCTCGCCCTTGATGTCATGCACCACCGCCGAGCCGGGCCAACTGAGCAGCGTTGGCACCACCAGCCCCACGCCCTTGCCCGAGCGCGTCGGCGCGAAGGCCATCACGTGCTCTGGCCCCTCATGGCGCAGGTAGGCGCCATCGCGCGCGGGAAGACGGCCTAGGAATACGCCGGCGGCGCCCGTCAGGCCGGCCTTGTCGATCTCGGTGCGCTCCGCCCACCGCGCCGAGCCGTAGGTCGTCACACGGCGCGACACCCGCGAATGCCACACCGCCATGCCGATGGCCACGCCCGTGGCAAGGAGGCCGCTGCTCGCCGCGATGGTGCCGCCTCGGCTGAAGACCTCGGGCGCATAGGCGTCGTACCAGTACCACCATTCGAAGAGCTTCCAGGGTTCATAGACCGGCTGCCCGAGCAGTTCGAACCACGGTCCGCCAAGCCGGGGCTGATGCCCGAGGGCACTGGCCGTCCACTGCGTGCCCGCCCAGACGCCGCCCAGGGAAGTGGCGGCGACCGCGGCGATTCGCCCGACCAGCACACCGCTTTGCACCTCATGCGACATCCAAGCTCCTTGACACGACCACTGAACGGCGGCCCCAGCCGCGCAACTGCGGTGCAGTGTCCGAAGAGCAGCGAAGGCCGACCACCCACGCTGGCGTACCCAGGCGTACTGCAGTCCAGAGCGCCTGCTCATCGCCCACGTCCCTGTGCAGCGTTCGGTCCAGCGTCGGACTGTGAACGAGACATCTGCTGCACCACGCGGACGAAATGCTCTTCAAGCTCCCGGCCTCGGTCGGCCAGTGCGCTGCCTGCAGGCGTCAAGCGGATCGGACGCCGGCGCCGGTCGAACAACGCCACGTTGCCGAGTCGGTACTCCAGCTCACGGATGGCACGCGAAAGATTCGACGCATCCGTCGGCAGCTGCTCTGCGGCGCGCCGAATGCTGGCCGCTCTCGCAACAGCCATGAAGAAGCGAAGGTGGCGCAGGCTGATGCCCTGGATCATGAGAGGACTCCACTCGACGGTCGGCGTTGGGGCACCACCGGCGATGGCGCCCGATGCCATGGCTGCCGAGTTTGGAGAGACGGGCGCCACAGAACACTCCCCGGATCTGGTAGGCCACTGCATTCAGCAGCTTGCGAAACCGGCGAAAGCCACGCAGCAACGTTGACCGCGATGCAACGCTCGCGTCGATACCTCAACGGCGCGAGCCATCAAGCCCATTCGCTGGAACCACACGATTGCGTGCCACGCAAGCGTTGCCCCCAAATGGCCCGCATCGGAGCATCGCGGCTTCTCACCGACTCCCGAGGACGCCCCATGACTCTCTCTATACGCCGCCTTCTCCTTGGTCGCTGGTTCACCCTGGCAACGCTCTGTGCAGGTGCGTGGCTCGGCGTGGCCCATGCCCAGGACACCAGCTACCGGATTGCCACCGAAGGCACGTATCCACCCTGGAGCTACAAGGATGCCCAGGGCACCTTGCAGGGCTGGGACGTCGACATCGCGCGTGCCCTGTGCGAGAAGATGAAGGCGAAGTGCGAGATCGTGGCGCAGGACTGGGATGGCATGCTTCCAGGTCTGCTCTCGCGCAAGTTCGATCTGATCGTTGCGAGCATGGCGATCACCGAGCAGCGCCGCCAGCGCGTCGCCTTCTCGACCAAGTACAAGGACACCGTATCGCACTTCGTCGCCCGCAAAGGAACTCCCGACGAGGTGAGCCCGCAAGCGCTGAAGGGCAAGACGATCGGCGTGCAACGCGGGTCGATCCAAGCCGGCTACCTCACCCACAACTACGGAAGTGCGGATCTGCGCTTCTACGACACGCCCCAGGCCGCTGAGCTCGACATGGTCGCGGGCCGGGTCGACTACATCTTCGGCAACATGGTGACCTACTTCGTGGGCTTCATGAAAACGCCCCAGGCCAAGGACTTCGCGTTCGTCGGGCCCGAGTTCAAGGGCGGGCTGCTCGGGGAAGGGAACGGGATCGCAGTCCGCAAGGACGATCCTCAGACCCTGGCCAAGGTCAATGCCGCGCTCGACGCGATCCGGGCCGACGGGACGTATGACCGCATCACGGCCAAGTACTTCCCCTTCAAGCTGATGTAGGCCGTGTCGATCCCATGAACCTGCTTCAAGGCTATGAGGGGCAACTGCTGACCGGAGCGCTCACCACGCTGCAGCTGGCCGCCGCTTCGCTCCTGCTTGGCTCCCTGTTGGGCGCAGCCTGCTGCTGGCTGCAGCTCGCGCCGTTGCGCCCGCTACGGGTGATCGGCGCCGGCTACGCCGCTGTGGCACGCGGCGTGCCGGACCTGCTGATCGTCTTCGCCGTCTTCTTCGGGGGCTCACTGACACTCGCCAAGCTCACAGGACGCCATGTCGAGATCGACACCTTCCTGGCCGGCGTCGTCGCTTTGGCGCTGTCCTTTGGCGCTTATGCCGGCGAGATCGCGCGTGGCGCTCTGCAGGCCGTGCCCACCGCGCAGCGAGAGGCAGCTCGCGTGCTGGGACTCTCACGCGCGCAGACCTTGTGGATGGTGGTTCTGCCACAGGCGGCACGTACGGCGCTCGCCCCCTTCGGCAACCAGACCATCGTCCTGCTCAAGCAGACCTCCATCGTCTCCATCGTGGGATGCGACGAGCTCATGAGGAAGGCCGCCGAAGCGTCGGGCGCGACACGGCAGCCCTTCACGATGTACTTGGCCACCGCCTGCATCTATCTGGCGTTGACCGGCGCGTTGACGCTCGGCCTCGACTGGGCCGAACGCAAGGTCGCACCACAGGCGGTGAGGTGAATGGGCATGTTCGACATCTCACTGATCTGGTCCGTCATGCCGACGCTGCTGACAGGCGCTCGGCTCACGCTCGTACTCACGGCGCTTGTCGTCCTGCTCGGAGTCGCTTTGGCTTTACCCATCGCAATCGCCCGCAATGCCAGGTGGTCCGTTCTGCGGACAGCCGCCAATGGCTATGTGCTCTTCTTCCGGGGCACACCTGCGCTCGTGCAGCTGTTTCTTCTGTACTACGGCGCGGGTCAGTTCGACCTCATTCGCGGCTCGTTCCTTTGGCCCCTGCTCCGCGACCCCTTCTGGTGTGTCGTCATCGCCCTCGGCCTGAACTCCGCCGCCTACGCGGGAAAGACGCTGGCCGCCTCTCTCGCTGCCGTGCCCAGTGGCATCCGTGAAGCGGCCTTCGTCCTTGGCCTCAGCCGTGCACGCACCTTCTTCCACCTGGAGCTGCCCCTCGCCCTCAGGACCGCATTGCCGGCCTTGGGCAACGACGTCGTCCTGACCTGCAAGGCGACCTCATTGGCAAGCACGGTGACCCTCATGGACCTCACCGGCACCGCCCGGCTGCTGACCTCCGAAACCTACGCACCGTACGAGGTGTTCATCGGAGCCGGCCTGGTCTATCTTTCCATCAACTACATCCTGATGGCCGGCCTGAGACAACTCGAACGCCACCTCGATCTCCACTCCACCCCACGCACAGCATGAAATTCATCACCTTGGGCCCCGCGGGCAACAACCACGAATTGGTGACGCGGCGCTACCTCGACTTCCACGGGCTGAGCGCCACCGCCACCTTGACGCTCACCGGGGACTTTGCCGAAGCGGTCGCCGCGGTGCTCGTCGGCGAAGCCGACTTCCTGGTCCAGTGCGCCGTTCATCCCGACTGCACGGCCACGATGGCCAAGTCCTTCCAGGGGCTCCACGCTGTGGACACCTTCCTCTCGCCGAGCCGAGACCTGGCGATCATCCGCCGCAAGGATGCCGCGCCAACCGGCGCGCTGGCAGTGATGAGTCCCACCCTGGACTACATCGATGCCAGCGGCTGGGATCGCATCGACCTCGTCCCCACCGTATCGGACGTGGCCCAGGGTCTCATCGACGGCACCTACGTCGAGGGCCTGGCCTATGCCTCATTGGCCGAGGCACACCCGGACATCCTGAAGATCGAACATTTCATTGGCACTGTGGACGACGCCTGGATCGTGTACGGCCGCACCCGCGTGACCGAAGGACGGTTGCTGGCCTGGCCAGACAGCCCCGCAAGTCGTCTGTACCGAGCCCAAACGGCATGAACACGCAAAGCCGAGCCGCTGCACCGGTGGTGCATGTCAGCGGCGTCAACAAGCACTTCGGCGCTCACCAAGTCCTGCACGACATTCACCTCAACGTGACCGCAGGAGAGCGGGTCGTCATCTGCGGCCCGTCCGGGTCAGGCAAGTCAACCCTTGCGCGCTGCATCAGCGGCCTTGAACCCTACGGAAGTGGCGAGGTGCGGGTCAATGGGCAGTCGGTCTCACCCCGGATGCGGCACAGTGACCTCGTGGCCGCGAACATCGGCATGGTGTTTCAGCAGTTCAATCTCTTCCCGCACCTGACCGTATTGCAGAACTGCACCCTGGCCCAGCGGTGGGTGCGTCGTCGAAGCGCACAAGAGGCGCGCGACATTGCGATGGTGCAGCTCGCGAAGGTCCGGCTGGCGGAGAAGTCGACCGCCTATCCGGGGCAGCTGTCAGGCGGTCAACAGCAACGCGTCGCCATCGCTCGGGCCCTGTGCCTCGATCCATCGGTACTGATCTTCGACGAGGCCACATCCGCGCTGGATCCTGAAATGGTCAAAGAGGTACTCGACGCCATGATCCTGTTGGCCAAGGACGGGATGACGATGATCTGCATCACGCATGAGATGGGCTTCGCCCGCGCCGTGGCAGACAAGGTCGTGTTCATGGAGGCGGGTCAGATCGTGCAGCAGGAGACACCAAACAACTTCTTCGATACCAATGCTGACCCAAGGATTCAGCAGTTCCTCAAGGGCGTTCACTGAGCACCGGTGTGCGTGACATGCACCACGGCTGTGAATGCCCGATGCGTGCCAAGGTCTGAGCTGAATGCTGCCGACAGAGCCGCCGAAATCCCGTTCGCTGGACCTCTCGTGTCTTCCTAGAATAGTTGGCAACGAGGAGTATCCGGTGATTCGTAAGATCAAGATCGAGGGCTACAGAAAACACAGAAACTTGACCGTCGAGCCGAACGCTACGTTCAATCTGATCGTTGGAGCCAACGAGTCCGGGAAGTCAACGCTCATGGAAGCAGTCGCTTTGGGGCTGACTGGCCGTATCAACGGTCGCAGCGTACATGAAGAGCTCAATCCCTACTGGTTCAACACGGCTGTCGTCGCCGAGTTCGTCGCGAAGCGGGCCGGCGGTGTCGCTGCCAGCTTCCCAGAGATTCTGATCGAGCTGTCCTTCGCTGACCTTCCGGAGTTGCAGGTTCTCTGCGGAGCGGTCAACACGCATTTGCCAACGACCGCATGCCCCGGCGTGAGCCTGAGGATCTCGGCGAACCCAGAGTACGCAGAAGAACTGGAGGAATGGGCAAAGGCGCCAACCGCTCTTTTGCCGGTGGAGTACTACCGCTGTGACTGGAGATCGTTCGCCGACAAGGAACTGACAACGCGGCCGAAGGTGCTGGCCACGGCAATCATCAATTCCCATACGGTGCGTACGTCGTCTGGCATCGATCACCACATGCGCCAGATCATGAGCGACCAGTTGGAACCGGCAGAGCGTGCACAGATCTCGCTCGAGTACCGTCGCGTAAAGGCGTCTATGTCCGATTCAGCCTTAAGCGGCGTCAATGCGCGGATGAGCACCGTGCACGCCACGTTGCATAACCGCCCTATCGCCCTGGCGATGGATCAGACCGCAAGATCGTCGTGGGAAGGTTTTGTCACTCCGCATGTCGACGAAGTGCCATTCGCCATGTCCGGGCAGGGGCAGCAATCGGCGATCAAGATCTCACTCGCGATGAACCGGCACGCCGGGAGCGCCAAGATCGTCACACTCGAAGAACCTGAGAATCATCTGACGCACACCAGCCTGGTCACGTTGCTGTCCCGGATCGAGTCCCTCGCAGGAGAGCAGCAGCAGTTGTTCATCACAACCCACAGCTCGTTCGTGCTCAACCGACTGGGGCTGGATGCGCTCCTACTGATGGGCAATGAGGTTGCGGCCAGGCTCACGACGCTCACCGCCGAGACGATCGAGTACTTCAAAAAGCTTCCTGGTTATGACACGCTGCGCATCGTCCTCGCGAACAAGATTGTCCTTGTGGAGGGGCCGTCCGACGAGATCTTGTTCGAGCGAGTCTTCCATGACACGTTCGGCAAGCGCCCGATGGCATGCGGAATCGACGTCCTCAGCATGCGTGGCCTTTCGCTCGCCCGCGGCTTGGAGCTGTGCGCGAAGCTAGACAAGCAGATTACCGCGCTTCGCGACAACGACGGTGTGGATCCCGCCGACCTGCGCACGCCCGTCGCCGCGTGGCTAAAAACTGGGGTGCGCGAAGTTTTCATTGGAGAAGTCGCGCACGGAGAGACGCTTGAACCCCAGTTGATCCACCACAACGACGAGGCCACACTCCGCAAGATCCTTGGTCTCACGCCCCAGGCCGACCTGCTGAAGTGGATGACCCGTGAGAAAACGGAGGCGGCGCTGCGGATCGCCACCTCCGCGACGAACATCGTGCCTCCGGCCTACATGCTAGAGGCAGTCAAGTTCGCGCATGGCTAACCACCTCACGCTGGCGGTCGCAGGCTCGCGCAAAACACAAGGGATCGTCGAGCGTTGCGCTTCCGTGCCACGGGAGCGCCGAGTACTGGTCCTGACCTACACACAGGCCAACCAAGAGGAGCTGACAAGCCGCCTCAGGCAGTATGCGGGAGACCACCACCACGTGGAGGTACTGGGATGGTTCACCTTCTTGCTGCGACATTTCGCGAAGCCCTTTCTCCCGTTCAAGTTCGCAGGCAAGCGTGTCCTCGGCTTCAACTTCGAGGGGAGGCCCAGGTTCATGGCCAAGGGAGTCGCTCGCTTCATGGATCCCAGCGGCGCCGTGTACGGCTGCGAACTCGCACGCCTCGCGCATGAATTGATCCAGGACAGCAAAGGTGCGCTTCTTCGACGACTGGAGTGCATCTACGACGAAATCCTGATCGACGAGGTACAGGATCTGAGCGCTCACGACTGGGAGATCATCGACACGCTGCTGCACTCATCCATCGACATCCAAATGGTCGGTGACATCCGCCAGTCCGTCTTGGCTACGAACCCGCGCAGTGCGAAAAACTCCAAGTACTCTTACGCTGGGGCTATCCACTGGGCGCGCGAGCGCGAGGCCAAAGGTTTGTTGGAAATACTGGAGAGCGCGACGACATGGCGATGCCATCCTCATGTCGCCAAGTTTTCGGACAGCATCTTCGACCCGTCGTGGAAGTTCCCCGAAACCCAGTCCAAGAATGAAACAGTCACGGACCACGATGGGGTGTTCCTGGTCTCAGCCAAGCATGTTACGCAGTACGTGCAACGCTTTAAGCCCCAGTGCCTTCGCTACAACGTTACATCCGGTAAGGCCTTTGATTTTGACTACCTGAACTTCAAGGTCTCCAAGGGCATGACGTTCGAGCGGGTTCTGATCGTTCCGACCGCGCCGATTGCTCAGTTCGTTGCCCACGGAACTCATCTAGAAGCGGGATCCGCTTCCAGCTTTTACGTCGCGGTGACACGGGCCAAGCAGAGCGTTGCGATAGTTCTCGATGAGGCCGGATCATCGCTGCTTCCCGTGTGGAAACCAACTCCGGAGAATTGATCCAATGAGACCGCCCGACGACGTCCGGGCGGTTTAAGGGAAGGTCACACGGGCTGAGACGTATTTGCCGTAGCTGACTGCTGGGGAATGCAGCAGCCGGAGCGGCCGATCCCAGCCATGCGCCCGTTCATGAGTGACCAAGCTATTCGTGTCAGGTCTCGGTTTTTGAGGCCGGCCTGCGGCAGACCCTCAACTGCCCGCTCTTCTTAGCAGCGGTCATTCAGCGTTGTACGGGCTACCGGCTGCTCACAGTCTGAATCTTGTGCAAAGTGAGGGACTGCCCATTTCAACGGCGATGGATCGTCGCGGATCGCGCTAGGCTCCGATACATTTCTTAAGCGACGCTGCCGCTGTATTTAAGTCTCCCGCGGATGGATTAAAGATGCCTCTGACATACAGATCGCGAAGCATCCGCGTCTTCTTAACGTTCCATAGGTCTGCATTGGTTTTGAGGCACGTAGCGATCAGCCAGTCTTCCAGGAAGTCGATGGCGGGCTTTGATCCGCCTGCATTTGCCAAAGCAGTGGGCTTGCCCTTCGGAGTGGTAGAAGGCAGAAAGTACAGTGCCGGATGGCCATTCTTGTACTCATCAAAGATCTCGTTGTAGAGCTGCAGATGCTGGGCGTTCGTTGCTTCCTTGATCATCGGTTGACGTTCAGCCTTTCCAACATACCAGGGAATCACTCGCTTTGCGCCTGAGGACTTCACTCCAAAGACATAGCAGCCCGGCGCGGTCGAGAGGACATGCGATGCTTCACTTTCGGCGATCTCATTACGTACGGCCTTTACGTGGTCATGCTTGATGATCGTTTTAGTGGGAAAGTAATAGGGTCCAAACACATCAAAGTTCATTGTTTCCTCCTGTTCGGCGGGATGGTAGCTTCCCGTGAACTGCGGCTACGTGCCGAGGGCGAGGTCGACCCCGGGTTCTAGGGGTCGACGGCACTCGACCTCGCAGGGCTGGTAAACGCAGCCAGTCTTGAGTGACCGTGTTCAGCTGCGGAGAGGGCAAACCGTGAGACGGCTCACTGCCCTCGCAGTAGGAAACAACGCACGTGAAGTTGCAGCGACCAAGCTCCTGCAATGTCGCCCTCATGCAGTCGCCGCTAGACGTCACTGGCCTTCGAAATCCTTCACCCGGACCTCCACCGTCGGCACCGCTGGCATGCGCGACCTCCCCTACGTGGAGAAAAGGTTGCTTGCGCACCAGCTCGCTGAGCTTATTGTGCCCATAGTTGCGCGCGTCAAACGATGCATGGTTCTTCCCGATGAAGCCACCCACATCCCCTAGATGCGCCCAGCTGCTGTCTCGCGCACGGCATGCATCAGCAAACCCTTGAGATCCGGACATCCGCTACGAGGGGCGGGGCGCCTGCCGCCGCTGTCCACAGTACCCGCCCTGACTGCATCAGCTTGTCAGGTCTCGGTTTCGACAACGCTGGTCCTTCTCTTCCTTTGAGAGCTCTGACTCAACACAGTTGCCGAGCACCTCACACTGCCGGCGATTGGCGGCCTGATGATCGAAGAACTGGCGCGCGCCGTTTGTACTGTTTCAACTGCTGGCGATGTTCGGGCTGATCTTCGCCATCGCCCCGGCACTGGCCGAAGGCTGTTGCGCAAGCGCTGCCGGCCATGGCGCGGTATCAGCCACGTTAGGAATGGCAGCAAGCAGCGTGGCGTGATCGGGCGGCTGCTGGGCTTCAGCAAAGGATGCCACCGCATTCCCACTGGGTCAGTTCCAGGTGGAAATCAACAGGAATAGGTTCGGCGACGGCGACTGACTAGTGCGCGCGCCGGGGTGAGGCTGCTTGCAGGTGAGCGCTCTTGGCGGTTCTCCCGTGGCAAGTTCCAAGCAGGCGTCGGTGGAGATTCTGGCGAGAAGCCTGAGCGGCTATTGGCCGCCGTTGGAACTCCACAAGTGACCAAGCTGGCCGTGTCAGACCTTGTTTTTTGCGGCCGGCCTGCGAAAGATCTGGCTGTCTTGCCTTCCCACAGCCAGTCATTCAGCGTTGAACGTGCTACCGGCTGCTCTCAGTCTGAAGCTGCCTCCCACGTGATACCGATACCCGCCCATGGTCTCTCTTCCTGAGGCGGAGCGTGAGCGATCAGAACAGCCCGCCTTGAGATGGCGGAACTTGGTCAGAACCTCTCGGCGATCTCACATTCGGCTTAGCCGGCACCGAGCGCCTCTGCCTAGCCTCTGGCTGCCCCTTCATCGGCCCACCCCATTGCCTGAAGAACCGAGGCGCCTCCGCCAAGGAGCATGACATCCACAGGTCGTACTCATCTGGCTCCAGAAAGACAGGCATCCTCTTCTCCGTCCCCGGTTCTTGGAACTGGCTGTAGAACGGATGCCTATCGCAGTTCACCGTCAGCATCGTGTAGCTGAACTTCTCGATGCCGTGTTCCAGCCACTGGCTGTACAGGCCGGCGATGCCGAAGGGCGTGCCGTCTTCCTTCTCGATACGCCAACGCTCGCTGGTCAGGTCCTCGGCGTATTTCGGCTCATAGACCGCTTTGGCCGGAACCACGCAGCGCAGGCCTCGCATCCAGCTGTCCTTGAAGCTGGCCTTGGTGCTCACCGTCTCACTGCGCGCGTTGTAGGTGCTGCGCCCGTACGCCACCTCGCGGCGCCAAGGCGGCAGCAGCCCGAAGCGGCCGGCCTCGAACTCGCGCTGTCCATTCACCAGACGAATGAAGGGGCCGAGCCCCGTCGGATAGAGCTCTGGCGGCGTCTCTGCCTGCGCATCCCGCCGCACGCCGAAGAACGCCAGGAGTTCGTCGGCAATGGTGACGGGCAGGTAGTTCGCGCACATGCAGCTCATGATAGGACCGCATCACGAGACTTTTGTCTCGCCGCTTCCCACGAAGAAAGGCGCTGGACAAAGCACACCGTGAGAGGATGACAACGAGGTCGCACCTTTCAATCAGTTCGACTCCCTTCGACCTGAGATTTCCTCCCTCGCGATCTCTTTGGCCTGCCCCAAGCAGGCCTTTTCTTTGGCTGTGCTGATCACGGCCACAGCTCCGCGAAGCTGGCCATCCTAGAGGCCGCTCACGAAGTTTTCAGCTCGGCGCGCCTTCCAAACCGGCGCTGGATCAGATACTGTATGCACATACAGTTTAACAATCCCATGTCTGCCGCTGCCCTGCCCCACTGGTCCGAGCCGGATCCACCCCCTATGGCTCCCGCGAGACCGCGCGCCATTCCGACGCCCGGCGAGATCCCGCAGGGCGTCTGGCGCGGCAGTGAGCTGGGCCGCCAGGTCACCGAGACGGTGCCTTCCGGCTGGGCGGCGCTGGATGCTCAGTTGCCCGGCGGCGGATGGCCCCGCCGCTCGCTCACCGAAGTGTTGGCGCCTCAGCCCGCCGTCTGCGAATGGCGCCTGCTCGGTGGCGTGCTTGGCCACGTCGCCGCGGCCGGCGGCCAGGTGGTGCTGGTGGGCCCGCCGAAGCCACCGCACCTGCCGGGCCTGCTGCATGCCGGCATCGGCGCGGCCCAGGTGATCTGGGTGAAGGCTGAGACGCCGGCCGAGCGCTTGTGGGTCACCGAGCAGATGATCAAGTCCGACGCCGCCGGCGCCATCGTGGCCTGGTTGCCGCAGGCCCGCCAGGAGCAGATCCGGCGCCTGCAGGTCTGCGCCCTCGCCTGCAAGGCCCCCGTCTTCCTGTGCAGGCCGGAAGCCGCCCGGCATGACTCGTCGGCCGCTCCGCTTCGCCTGCACGCAACCTTCCGGCTGGACTGGGAGCTGGAGGTCGACATCTTCAAGCGCCGTGGCCCTGCCATGGATGCACCGCTTCGTTTGCCCTCCATTCCGGGCGGCCTGTCTTCCATCCTCACGCCTCGGCTACTGACGCCGAGCCGCCTGACCCAAGCCAAGGAGGCTTCGCATGCTGTGGGCAGCCCTGCTCCCCGCACTCGAGAACACGCCCTCCACTGAGCTGCTGCACGGCGCTGCGCAGTGGGCCATGCAGTACACACCGCGCGTCACGGTCCTGGAGGCCTCCGCGCTGGCGATGGAGCTGTCGGCGAGTACGCGCCTCTTCGGCGGCAAGCGCCTGCTGGTCGAGCGCGTGCGCAACGAGGCGGCGGAACTCGATCTGCGGGTGCCCAGTTGGGCACCGACGAGCCTGGCCGCCCTGGCGCTGGCCCGGGCTGGACAGACCAACGGCTTCAGCAAGCCGCTGGCGGAGGTGCTGGATGCCCTGCCCTTCGATGCGCTGAGCGCCGCCCGGGCGCATGAGGCCACGCTGTCCCGGCTGGGCTGCCGCAACCTGGGTCACGTCCGGGCGCTGCCACGCGGCGGCCTGAGCCGGCGCTTCGATGCGGGCCTGCTGACCGCCATGGACCAGGCCTACGGCCTGCGGCCTGAGACGCACGCCTGGGTGCAGCCCGCAGACCGCTTCGCCCAGCGACTGGAGCTGATGTCGCGGGTCGAACTGGCCCCGGCCATGCTCTTCGGCGCGCGGCGCCTGCTGCTGCAGCTGTGCGGCTGGCTCGCGGCCCGGCGCAGCGGCACGACCGCCATCACGTTGAAGTGGTGCCACGACGTCATGCGCTCGAAGACGGCCGGTGACGGCGGCGAACTCACCGTGCGCACGGCCGAGGTCACGCGCAACGTCGAGCACCTGTCGCGCCTGCTGGCCGAGCACCTGGCCAAGGTCGAGCTCAAGGCGCCAGTGGGCGATCTGGAACTGATCGCCGACGAGGTGCAACCGATGGAGGAGCGCAGCGCCGCCCTGCTCCCCGACCCGGCGCAGAGCGGCGAGTCCCTTGCGCTGGTGCTGGAGCGGGTCGCCGCCCGCCTGGGGCCCGAGCGCGTGCTGCGCCCGGTGACCGCGGCAGACCACCGCATGGAGTGGATGGTGCATTGGCAGCCAGCCGACCAGCCGCTGCCTCGAAAGGCCGTGCACGACGTCTCGCTGCCGCAGCCCACGTTCATGCTGCCCCAGCCGCTGAAGCTGGCGGTGCGCGGCGACCGGCCGATCTACCAAGGGCCGCTCATCATGCTGTCGGGCCCCCACCGGGTCGAAGGCGGCTGGTGGCATCGACTCTCTGACGACCGGGGCGAGCAGTCCACCGCCAACGTGCTGCGCGACTACTGGGTGGCGCTGAGCGAGCACGCCGGCGTGCTGTGGGTGTTCCACACCCGCCTGGACGACGAGCGCAGCGCCTGGTTCCTGCAGGGCGTCTTTGCGTGAGGCACCCCCATGGCGCTTTCCCACTACGCCGAGCTTTGGTGTCTCTCCAATTTCTCTTTTCTCCACGGCGCCAGCCATCCTGAAGAGTTGGTTGAGCGCGCCCACGAGCTGGGATATTCCGCGCTAGCCCTGACCGACGAATGCTCTATGGCCGGGATCGTGCGGGCGCATGTTGCGGCCAAGGAGATAGGACTCAAGCTGCTGATCGGCGCACAGTTCAAGGTCGAGCACGAGGCCTCGTTCACCTTCATCGTCCTGGCGCGCAACCTGCAGGGCTACGGCAACCTGTGCGAGTTCATCACGGGTCTGCGGCGCAGCGCGGACAAGGGGACCTACCGACTGACCTTCGGCCATCTGACCAAGCAGCGCTTCGAGGATTGCCTGGTGCTGCTCGCCCCACCGCGCGGCACCACTTCTGACCACCTGAACGCCCTCACCGACTGGCTGCAGGCGAGCTTCGAGGATCGCTGTTGGCTGGTCGCGCTGCGCGAACGGGTGCTGGGCGACGAGATGTGGCTGCACCAGTTGCGCCAGGCGGCGAACGCCTTCGGTGTGCCCGTGGTGGCTGGGGGCGATGTCCACATGCACGTGCGTTCTCGCAAACCGTTGCAGGACGTGCTGACTGCCACCCGTATTGGCAAGCCACTTACGGAATGCGGCCTGGCCCTTCAACCGAACGCCGAGCGCCACCTGCGCACCCGGCTGCGCCTGGCCCAGCTCTACCCCGCCTCGCTGCTGCGCGAGACCCTGCGCGTGGCGGAGCTCTGCGACTTCTCGCTGGACGAGCTGCGCTACCAGTACCCCGACGAGGTCGTGCCACCAGGCGAGACCCCGGCCTCCTATCTGCGGCGCATCACGTACGAAGGTGCAGGCCGCCGGTGGCCGGAGGGCGTCTCGGCCAAGGTGCAGCAGCAGATCGAGCACGAGCTGTCGCTCATCTCCGAGCTGCACTACGACCACTACTTCCTGACCGTCTACGACATCGTGCGCTTCGCCCGCTCTAGGCACATCCTCTGCCAAGGCCGCGGATCCGCTGCGAACAGCGTCGTCTGCTACTGCCTGGGCGTCACCGAAGTGGATCCGGCGCGCATGTCCGTGCTCTTCGAGCGCTTCATCAGCCGGGAGCGCAACGAACCGCCGGACATCGACATCGACTTCGAGCATGAGCGCCGTGAAGAGGTGATGCAGTACCTGTACCAGAAGTACGGGCGCGATCGGGCTGCCCTCGTGGCGACGGTGATCAGCTACCGACCGCGCTCGGCCATCCGGGACGTGGGCAAGGCCCTCGGCTTCGACCTGGAGACGGTGGACGCCCTGGCCAAGGGCCATCAGTGGTGGGATGGACGCGAGGTGCGGCCGGAGGCCTGGGCCGAGGTCGGCCTCGATCCCGAGGACCTGCAGGTGCGCCAACTCGTAGCGATCACGCAGCAGCTGATGGGTTTTCCGCGCCACCTGTCGCAGCACGTGGGCGGTTTCGTGCTCACGCGCGGCCCGCTCGCCCGCATGGTCCCCATCGAGAACGCCTCGATGGTGGACCGCACGGTGATCGAGTGGGACAAGGACGATCTGGATGCCGTGGGCCTGCTGAAGGTGGACTGCCTGGCCCTGGGCATGCTCACAGCCATCCGCAAGTCGCTGGAGTTCATCGGGCAGCGCAGGGGCTACCGCTTCGAGATGCAGGACATCCCGGCAGAGGACAGCACCACCTACGACATGATCTGCAAGGCGGACACGGTGGGTGTGTTCCAGATCGAGAGCCGGGCCCAGCAGGGCATGCTGCCGCGCTTGAAGCCGCGCTGCTTCTACGACTTGGTGATCGAGGTCGCCATCGTGCGGCCGGGGCCCATCCAGGGCGGCATGGTCCATCCCTACCTGAACCGGCGCCAGGGCAAGGAGCCGGTCACCTATCCGAGCGAAGCCTTGAAGGAAGCGCTGGGTCGCACGCTGGGCGTTCCCGTGTTCCAGGAGCAGGTGATGCAGATCTCCATCCTTGCTGCCGGCTTCACGCCGGGCGAGGCGGACGGGCTGCGGCGGTCTATGGCCGCGTGGAAGCGCAAGGGCGGGCTGCAGCAGTACTACGACAAGATCGTGAACGGCATGACGGACCGTGGCTACGACGAGGCCTTCGCCAAGAGCATCTTCGAGCAGATCAAGGGTTTCAGTGAGTACGGCTTTCCGGAAAGTCACGCAGCCAGCTTTGCGCTGCTGGTCTACGCCAGCTGCTGGATCAAGTGCCATCATCCGGCGGAGTTCCTGGCGGCCATGCTCAACAGCCAGCCCCTGGGGTTCTATTCGCCATCGCAGCTGGTGCAGGACGCAAAGCGGCATGGCGTCGTCGTGCGGCCCGTGGATGTGATGCACAGCCAGGTGGACTGCTCGCTAGAAGGCCTGCCGCATCCTCCTGCGGTGCGGCTGGGCCTGCGCATGATCGACAAGCTCAAGGGCGAGTCGGCGCAGCGGATCGTGCAGGCGCGGGAGCAGGCGCCGTTTGACAGCGCGGAAGACCTGACCCGCCGCGCTGGTCTGGAGCAGCATGAGCTGAAGATCCTCGCGGCCGCCGACGCGCTGATGAGCCTGTCCGGCCACCGGCGCCAGCAGGTCTGGGACGCAGCAGCACTGCGCCGTGCGCCAGTGTTGCTGCAGGACGCGCCGGTGGGTGAGGACTATCTGGAACTGCCCGAAGCGCCCGAAGGTGAGGAGATCGTGTGGGACTACCGGTCGCTTGGCCTGACACTGCGCCGCCACCCGCTGGCATTGCTGCGGGAGAAGCTCAAGGCCAAGGGCCTCAGCACCGCAGCCGACCTGCATCACCTGCCCAATGGCAGACAGGTGCGCTATTGCGGCATCGTGACGCTGCGCCAGCAGCCGGACACGGCGAATGGGACGATCTTTATCTCACTGGAGGACGAGACCGGCGTGGTGCAGGTCATCTGCTGGAAGAGCCTGCGAGAGCAGCAGCGCGAGGTGCTTCTGCGATCTCGGCTGCTCGCTGTGCGGGGCGAATGGCAGCGGGAGGGCGAGGTGCGTAACCTCATTGCGCATCGGCTTGCCGACCTGTCACCGCTGCTGGGGCGGCTGGCTGACTCCGCAGGGAGCCGGGACTTTCGCTAACACGCCTCATCACGGTTGAGTTAACGTCATTGGCCCTTCGTAGGCATGCGGAGGAATGCTAGGGAGGACCGGCGCGGGGCTCAGGTCGAAACACGGACGTCGTCGGCCTTGCGGTCCAGCGTGTCACCCCACCGCATGACGGCGCGCACCTCGGCGACTCCGGCCGTGAGCGGGCTCAGGTCAACCGCCAACCCAATCAGGATCACGTCGCCCTGCTTGATATTCATTCGCACGCTCGGTGAAGATCTGCTGACGCGAGACGAACTCGACGCCCTTGGCATCGGTCATGCGGGCGGCCTCGGCCGAGTAGTCTCAAGCGACGACCTAGGCCGGCCCTTAGGTGGCGGTGCCGGTCCAGTCATCGCCAACCAATAGCGGCCAGAGCGTGGCGCCGGCGGTATAGCTCCAGGAAGCGGCTGACGACATTTCTGGCATGCTACGAAGCCCCTGCACTGCGACCGGATAAGGAGCCTCCACGATGCGTGACCATACGCCCAGAAGCATTGAGCGGTGTGATTCGTCCCTATCTAACGAGCAGGTGGAGGCTCTGTGGAAATCAGATCCGCAGCGCGCGTTCATCGAGTGGACATACCGGATGAACGAAATTGACTCGCTTTTGGATGGCGATTTGGAATTTGCCCAGCAACTTAGTGCAAAGCTCAAGGCATACGATCCTGAGGATATTGCCTCAGCATTCAGCATTCCTTTTTACACAGAAATGTTCGCCAATGGCGCCATAGGACGCGCGCGTTGGCAAATGGTAGTGCGCCAACGCTTGGCCGGAATTCCCACAGAAAGCGTAAAGAGCGGCGCTATGACAAACGAGAAACGATCCATAAAACTGCGCCAAGAGGCCGAGCGGTTACGAAAACTCCAAGCGCATTTTCCAAAAAAATGATTAATGCAACGATCTTCAATACGCGACATGGAAAGGCGCACCAACGTTTTCACAACTTCGATCCTGGGGCTCGGTGGTGCTCTGAATTTTTTACTGCAGCCTGCCAGAAACGACACCACCTGTCGCAACCACCACCGATAGTTAGGCCTCTTCAACTTTGGAGTAGAAACTATGTTCGTATTGGCCGGCCTTGCCCTCGCACTGGCGTGGGTGTTCGTCAAGTTTGGTGCCATGTCGACCACCCTAGCGGTTGTGACTACTTTCCTCAAGGTGACCGCGACCTTATTGCTGGCTGTGGTCGCCATCGGTGCCCTAGCCTGGAAGCGCGCCCGGATAGGCAAACCGACGGTTTAAGCTATCAACCGACGACATAACAACACCTGGCCTAACGAAGCCACCGGAGCAATGACCGCCTCAATGAAAAAGACCGGGACGGCATTGCCCGCGCACGACACGATTGCCCGGAGACTTGCCGAGATCCTCATCAAGCTCAGTAGGGGTGAATCGGTCACGCCGGAAGGCTTGGCACAAGAGTTCAACGTCCATCTTCGAACCATCCAGCGCGACCTCAACAGTCGGCTTGGAGCCCTACCCTGGGTCAAGAAGGATGGGCGCTACAGCATCGACCCGGCAGTTCTCGGCCGGCTCACATACACCAACGTCGACCGACTCGTGTCACTGACTGGTCTGCAGGGCATGTTTCCTACTCTGTCAAAAGAGTTCCTAAACACGCTCTTCGCAAGCCAGGATCCTCCCGCCTGGTTGGTCAAAGGACCGCACTACCAAGATCCATCCGGTTACGGAGAGGTCTTCAGCGCGCTTCAGCAGGCCATAGCGGAAGGCCGGTTGATCAGTTTCAGAATGGCGGACCGACCAAGCCGTGTCTACGACAGCGTCGCTCCGTACCGGCTGATCAATATGAAGGGAGTTTGGTATCTAGCGGCGGTCCACAACGGCAAATGTAAAACCTTCGGATTGAGCAAACTGGAAGGCGTGCTTCGCTCCGACGATCGGTTCGACAAGGACCCACAAACGGAAGCGTGGATCCAGCAACTCGACGGCGTGTGGCACTCCCAGGAGGAGAGGTCGGTCATGCTGGCGGTGTCCCCCGAGGCCGCACCCTACTTTCACCGCCGGCCACTGTTGCCACACCAGAACATTACTCGGCAAGGCGAGGACGGCGCACTCGAGGTAACGACCACAGTAGGACATCCGAACCAGGTTCTACCCGTCGTTCGGTTCTGGATTCCGCATATCCGCATAGTCAGTCCGCCTGAATGGCAAGCCGATCTTGAGCGAAGCCTGCGTTCCTACCTCAACGGCTGCATGGCCGATGCTGGAACCAGTTCGTTGGGTAACTCGCTCGCCCCTTACAACGAGGACTCTCAACCATCGTGAGCACCCATCCAAAGCGTCCGGCAGCGGCATCGAAACCTGTGCAAGCGAGATTGAAGCAGTTCATGGAGGCGCTTTCTTCGTTCCGAAGATCGGGCCAACGGGATACCGCGCATCGGAAGAAAGAGCCGGTCATGGAAGAGGCGGCTCTTGCACCCATCATTCCCTTGGTAGATGGTGCACGGTTGAGTCGGCTCATGTTCGTTCGAGCAGTTCTGGATTGGCGAGATTGCGCACAAGTGAAGGTGGCAAGTGAGGCATTGCAGCTGCAAGCACAAGTTAGCGAGCATGTGCGGGGCAACCTAAGACGCCAGCACTTTCTCCAGTCAGTCACGGCGCCGACGGCGGAAAAGGCTCTGCAAGAGTGGCTCTCTAAAGAACTTGTGCCTCCCCTCCAGCGTTGTATGCGGCAACAACAATCACTGCTGCATCAACTCAGCGCAACAGCCGGAGCAGACCTCGAAGAACGCCTGCGCATTCCAACCATGCCCTCTGGCGCACGTCCGGACGGCCTCGCGAAATTGAGCTTCAGCCCTAGACGTGAAGCTGAAATCATCTCGGCCATCGACACTTGGCTGCTCGCTGGACCTGACAGCGTTGTTGAACGCTTCTGTGCGCAGACCTCTGAAATCGCCGT
Source organism: Pseudacidovorax sp. NFM-22 (assembly GCF_021401245.1). GTDB lineage: Bacteria > Pseudomonadota > Gammaproteobacteria > Burkholderiales > Burkholderiaceae_C > Xenophilus. The sequence goes on along the minus strand of NZ_JACBFY010000003.1, from coordinate 732,557 downwards.
CACGTTGATGAAAAGCCGGCCATGCTGAACCACATTCCGTTCGAAGTACCAGCAGAGTTGCTCGCCAAGATCTCCACTGGCGAACTGATCCGCTTCGGAACCATTCTCAAGGACGCTGCCACAGGAAAGATCGTCGCTCACGTCCAGGAGACAGGGCTGGCGCACTCCGTGTTATCAACTGTCACTGCTGGAATACCAACACCCTTCACGATGGTCTCGGAACTGACCAACATGGGAACCGGCATCTATACCGCCGTCCAGGTGAAACAGCTCGGGGTACTGATCAGCACACTACAGGCACTTCAGGTCTCAACACTGGGTGCAACCCTCCTTGGGGTTGGAGTCAGTGTCGCCGGGTTCATTCACGTGCACAGGCGCATGAATGCGCTTGATGGTCGTATGAAGGAAATTCTGGACGTTGTTCAGGCTGGCTTCGAAGATCAGCGGAAGTGGGCAATCGGGAAGCAGTTGGCCCAGGTTAAGAGCCTGATGGACCGGGCACGCAACGCCGCCTCGCTCCAGAATCCGACGGTTGAGTATCGGGAGATCGGAGCACGCCTAGCTGACCAGGCGGCCTTCTTCGGTCACGAGATCAAACTTGTCTTGAGCATGCCAGGTAAAGTCAGCTCGACCATGCTGCGCGAGCTCGTACAGGCGCTTATGGACTGCAACGCACTGCGTATCGATTGCCAGATACGCAACAACGAACTGCGCCACGCGCTGGTAATTAGCGAAGAAGTTGCCGCTCAGTACCAGCAGTTGTTCAACCCGCTGACGCCGCTCTCCTTCGATGGCGATATGCAGCAGGGAAGCGAGACCATCAAAGTGTTGCGGGAGAGCACGGATGCCAGTGCGACCAAGCCCTATCTGCTTGACCACCTCCGGACCCGAAGCTTCAGTGGCGACCACTATCTTGCAGCGTTGGAGCAAGAGCGCGAACACCCACTGTTGATCCTGCATCATCGTTAGCACGGCCGCTGCGCTTGCACCGCCGTGGTCAACATGCGTTTGCTTGCCTCCATCGATGAGGACGTGATGCTGAGCATCAGCTGCTGCAGCGAACGAAGGTAAGCGGCCAGCCAACACATGTTGACCAGCGCGGTGGTCAAGCTTAGAGACGTTCAGGCTTGCGGTGCCCAGCGATGGGGCATCAGTTCGCCGATGTTGCTGGCCCGCTGCGTAGGCAGGCGCTGCAGAACGTCCTTGAGATAGGCGTAGGGGTCATGCCCATTGAGCTTGGCCGACTGGATCAGGCTGGTGATGGCGGCTGCGCGCTGGCCGGCCGCCAGCGTGCCGGCGAACAGCCAGTTCTTTCGGCCCATGGCCCAAGGCCTGATCTGCTGCTCGTCGTGGTTGTTGTCGATGGGCAGCCGGGCATCATGCAGATAGCGCGTCAGTGCCGCCCAACGGTTCAGGCTGTAGTCCAGTGCGTTGGCCGTTGCCGTACCGCTTGGAATCTTGTCGCGTTGGGCGATCAGCCATTCATGCAGCGTCTGGGCAATGGGGATGGCGCGCTCGCGCCGCTGCTCCAACCGCGCGGCTGAATCGCTCAGGACTTTGGGGTCGCGCTCGAGCTGGTAGAGCCGGCCGAACAGGTCCAACGCCGTGGCCGCGATGCTGCTCTTGTTGGCAATGTGCAGTTCAACGAACTTGCGCCGGGCGTGGGCCATGCAGCCGACCTCTGTGATGCCCAATGCGAACAAGGCCTTGTAGCCGCTGAAGTCGTCGCACACCAGATGCCTCGACCACGGCTGCTGATCGCGTTCGCGCCGCTGCGGGTCACTGCTTCGTCGAACAGCGCACGCTGCTCGGCATTCATCTGCTCGCTGGTGCGCTCGAACTTCAGCCGCTTTAGCTGGGCCAGCTCGAACGTGAGCTTGTCGATCTTGGCGTCGCGCCAAGCCAGCTCGCGTCCGCGGTGCTCCAGTACCCGCAAGAGAGATCGAGGACTTGGTTTGTTCGAGCACTGTGGCAAAGCAGTGGATCTACTTTCCCCTTGCCCACGAAGACGCAAAGCGCCGCCTGTCGGCAAAGGCCATTGCGATTGCTCAGCAGTTGAAAGTGCAACAGCGCGAACAGGAAAGGCAAGCTAAGAGGCTCGCCCAAGAACAAAGGCAGCGGCAGCAGAAGGCAGAGGAGGTCAAAAGGTGGGTTGCAAACAGCACTGACACTGACCTCATTCGCGCCTACGTCAAAATCATGCTCGCCCTTTGGTCAGGCGACACAACCTTCTCCATCGAACCAAGCGCGTCACACCACCGATCAGTGGTGGCAGCCATGCGAGAGCGCCAGATATGGACCGAACCAGTCTCGGCGCTGGAATCCCGCTTCGGCAGCTTCTACGACCTTGTAATGGCACGCATGGGAGGATGGTCGGAGCACGGAGACAAAGTGCTGACAAGCCTGGCAAGCGCTGCCAGCCCCTCAGACAACAGCCGGTATGCAATTGAACTGATGGCGGCACTGGCCTCCCGAAGGCCGGAGATGACGAATGACCAGCAGCACGCGTACGACCAGTGCTGCGCTTCGATCAAGAAAGAGGTTGCAGCGGAAAACCCAAAGTTCCAGCGTGATCCCCAGCGGCAGCGCCTGCACACACTGCTCATTCCCGCGTTAGCGGCGCCAGTTCTGGCCTCCTACGGCACAGAAGCCCATTACGCGAAGATGCGCAACATCAGGACGGAGAAGGAGCGCTTGGCCAAGGTTCGCAGCGGACGCATCAAGCTCGTGCAGGCAGGGCGAGCGCGGCAAGCAAAAGCCGTGAAGGATCAGGCCATCACCGCAGCGATTGAGCAGGTTTCCCAGCGTATTGGTTGGCGTCACTTTCCATTCGAGCCACCCAACATTGCGCTTTTGATGGCTCGCTACGGCGACAAGCGCCCCCCGGACCTTCGCTTCACGAACGCGGGCGCTCAAGACGTATTGATTGTCGCCGAGCGGCATCGCGCGGAAGCCGCGTCGGTGTTAAAAGCGTTACGGGCTATGGGCTTCACCATAGAGACCGATGTAATCGTTGCTGAGCAGGTCCTGGTGCTATCAGGGCTGTGCGTCCGGACGCGATAGCTCAATCGATCAGTCCAGAGAGATGTTTGCGAACTTCGCCACTTCCTTCCACAGCGCGACGTCCTTGGCGATGGCCTGGCTGAAGCCCGGCGAGTTACTGGCCACCACGTTGGCGCCGAGTTCGCTCATGCGCGCTTTGAACTCGGGATTGCCCGCCGCCTCCACCGCGGCGCTCTGCAGGCGCTTGAATGTCTCAGGCGGAATCCTGGCCGGTCCCACGATACCGTTCCACAGGTCAGGCTCGTAGTCCTTGACGCCCAGCTCGGTGAAGGTGGGCACATCGGGCAACTGCGGACTGCGGCGGTCGCTCGCCACGCCGATGGCCACCATCTTGCCCGCCTTGATGAATGGCAGCGCCGAGGGCAGCGCATCCCAAAGGATCTGCACCTGCCCGGCGATCACGTCGTTGATGGCCGGACCCGAGCCGCGGTAGGGAATGTGCGTGATGAAGACGCCGGTCTTGGACTTGAACAACTCCATGCAAAGGTTGGTGGCGCCGCCTGCGCCGGATGAGGCGTAGCTGTAGCGGCCGGGTGCGGCCTTGAGCGTCTCCATGAACTCCTTGAAGTTCTTGGCCGGGAACGCGGGATTGACTGCGATCACCCCAGGAAAGGCAGACAGCTTGGTGATGGCCGTGAAGTCCTTCACCGGGTCATAGGGCAAGGACTTGTAGACGGCCGAGTTGGTGCCGTGGGTGCTGATGGTGACCAGGCCGATCGTGTAGCCGTCCGGCGCCGCCTGGGCGATGGCGCGTGCGCCCACCGATCCGCCGGCGCCAGCCCGGTTGTCGATGATCACCGGCTGTCCCAGCACCTTGCCATAGGCCTCTCCGAAGACCCGGCCCACGACGTCGGTAGTGCCACCCGGAGGAAAGGGCAGGATCATGCGGATCGGCTTGTTCGGGAATTCGTCCGCGTGCGCGCCGGCCCAGGGCAGCGCGGTGGCAGCGGCCAGAAGTTTCAGAGCGTCCCGGCGGGTGGGGTGAAGGCTCATGTCTGTCTCCTTGGTTGAAGCGGCAATCAGGAAAAAATCAGTTCGACCTTGCCGGCCTGTCCGTCCATCGCAACGCGGAACGCCTCGGCAAAGTCGTCCTGCGCAAACTCGTGGGTGATGAGCCGGTCCAGCGCCGACTGCATGCGCGGCGCGATCTCCTGCAGCCGTGCCCAGGTGCCCTGCAGGTGCCGTCCATAGACCCCGCGTATCGCGATCTCGCGCAGCACCACGTGGCGCGACAGGTCCAGGGCCAGGTTCTGGGCGGGCATGCCCGCCAGCATCAGCGTGCCGCCCGGTCGCAGCAGGTTCAGCGCGTTCTCGATGGCAGCGGGGCTGCCGCTGGCCTCGACCACCGCATCCACGCCCGTGCCGAGCAGCGCGCGATCGCTGCCGTCGCGCGGGTCGACCGCGGCCTCGGCGCCCAGCGCCAGCGCCAGTTCGCGGCGAGCGGGCGAAAGGTCGGCGGCCAGCACGCGGGCCACGCCCGTCTGCCGCGCCGCCGCCACGGCCAGCAGGCCGATGGGGCCACAGCCGCTGACGAACAGGACGCCGCCGGTGACCCGGCATTCCTCCACCGCCCGCAGCGCGATGCCCAGCGGCTCCAGCAGGCAGCCGTGGCGGTGCGACATGCCGGCCGGCAGGCGCCGCAGCATGGCCAGGGGCACCGTGGCGTATTCGGCGAAGGCGCCCTCGCCCAGCCGGGTGAAGACCTTCAGGTTCAGGCACGTGTGGCCGCGGTCGCGCAGGCATTGGTCGCAATAGCCGCAGGCCAGGTGCGTTTCGACCGTGACGCTGTCGCCCACCGCAAGGCCATGGTGCGCGGGCGCGTCGTCGGCGCCGATGGCTGCGATGACGCCGCTGAACTCATGGCCCAGCGGCAGGGGCAGGCGGTAATGCTGCTGCGCCCAGTCGTTCCATTTGAGGATGTGCAGGTCGGTGCCGCACACGGCGGCGCGGTGGATCTTCACCAGGGCGCTGCCCGGCCCGGGCGCGCCGAGCGGACGTCGGACCCGCGCCAAGTCGGACCAGGCGGGGCCGGTCTTCATGACCAGCGCGTAGCTGTCGCCAGCCGTGCTGGCTGCGTCGGAGGTCTTCTGCATGGCAGGTCTCGCTGCCTTCAGGCGATGCGGTCGCCTTTCTTGATGACCGCCGCGCGGCTGTCCACGCCGGGCAGCATCTTGGCAGGGTCGCGGGTGACGACCACGTCCAGCACGACCGGCCCCTTCGTCGCCATGGCCTGGAGCAGCGCGGCCTCGATCTGTTCCGGGTCCTCGACCCGGATGCCGGTGCAGCCGAAGGCTTCGGCCACGCGGGCGAAGTTGACCTCCTCCAGGTCGGCCGCGATGTGCTTGCCCGCGCCGTAAACCAGGTGTTGCAGCGCCTTGACGTAGCCCGAGGCAGCGTTGTTCACCACGATGAGGGTGATGTCGAGCTTGAGCCGCTTGGCCGTCTCCAGGTCGCCGATCACCATGCAGAAGCCGCTGTCGCCGGTCATGCTGAACACCGTCTTGCCGGGTGCCGCGAGGGCCGTCCCGATGGCGCCGGGCAGGCCGTAGCCGATGGAGGCGAAGCCCCGGTCGGGCACGAAGCGCCGGCCCGCCTCCTTGGTGTCGAACAGCAGCCCGGCCCAGTGCGCCGCGAAGCCGCCGTCGGCCACCAGATAGCCGTCGCCCGGCAGCACCTTGTTGATGGCGGTGATGAGCCGGGCCACGTTGATCGGCCGGTCCTGGGAGTTCAGGCGCTCGGCGACCTCGTCGCGCCACTTGGCCATGCGCCGGGGCACTTCGGCCGCCCAGTCCGACAGGCGCTGGCGGACGGCGGCGGCCTGGTCGCCAAGCGCGGCGTGCAGGTCCTGCAGCGCCAGGCGGGCATCGCCCCACAGCATGATCTCGGGCATGAGGGTGCGCCCGAACTCCTCGGCCACGATGTCGATGTGCACGATGCGCTTACCCGGTGCCGGCACGGTGTAGCGCTTGGTGGCGATCTCGCCGAGCTTGCAGCCCACTACCACGATGAGGTCGCTCTCGTCGATCAGCGCGTTGGCGATGCGGTCGTAGCGGCCGAACAGGCCGGCACTCAGCGGGTCGGTGCAGGGAATGGCCCCCTTGCCGGTAAGGGTGTGGGCCACGGGGATGTTCAAGGCCTGCGCGAAGGCATGCAGGATCGGCGCGGCGCCGGAGAGGTGCACGCCGCCGCCAGCAAGGATGATGGGCTTCTGCGCTGCGGCAATGAGGGCGGCGGCCTGCGCCACCGAGTCGCCATCCGGCCGACTGCGCAGGGCGGGCGCGGCCTCGTAGATCGGGTTGACCGCGAAGTCCGCCATGTCGAAGGCATACGTGTCGTGCATCAGGTCTTCCGGCACGTCGACCACTACCGGACCCGGGCGGCCTGTGGTCGCCACCATGAAGGCGCGACGCATGAGCTCGGGCACGCGCTTGATGGACTCGATGCGGATGATCTCCTTGCACATGGGCCGCAGCGCATCGACCTGGCGGGACTCCTGCGTCATGTTTTTCCAGGAGTGGTCTCGGTGCGTGTCGCCCACCACGCAGACCACGGGCGTGCCGGCGTTGAGCGACTCGGCCAGCGCGGTGAGCATGTTGGTGGCGCCGGGGCCAACCGTGGCGTCCGCCAGGCCCACGCGACCGGAAACCTTGGCATAGGCATCGGCTACGAAGACGGCATTGCGCTCATCGTGGATCAGATGGTGGTCCATCTCCAGCACACGGGCGGCCTCGTACAGCGGGAGTACCTGGAAGCCGCCCATGCCGAACATGGGTCCGCCGTTGAAGGCCTTGATGATGCGGGCGATGGCTTCGCCGCCGCTCATGACGAGGGTGCCGGCGGTGGATGCGTTCACGGTGGACATGGAGAGACTGCTTCTGGAGTGATGGAGGTGGAAGGAAAGGTCGGCGGGGCGGATCAGGTGCCCGCCGACGCGCGGCACATGAGGTCCGCAAAGGCATCGGCGCGCATGCCCACACGTGCGCCCAGCGCGCGGGCACGGTGGTTGATATGGCTGAGTACGCCACTCTCGTAGGTGGAGCGGCCATCGCCGATGCGGGCGCTGCCGGCAGCCACAGTGGCGCCCGCAATGCCGCGCGCGTCCAAGGCCGGCAGGCGCGAGATGCCGGCGTCGTCCACGCCCACGCCTGCATCGTTGTAGACCGCGGCAAAAGCATCCACTTTGATGGCGGTCGCGGCCCGGCCGCCGAGCAGGCCGCCATGGGAGCCGGTCAGCACCACCGCACCCGCGTCCCGCGGCGTTACCAGTGAGACCGAATCCATCAGCACCAGCGTCCGCAGCGCGCCGGGAAGCACCCTGGTCTCGCGCGCTTCCTGGGGCGGATCGCCGGGATCGGTGGCGACCAACTTGGTGGCCTGCAGCCGCACGACGGCGTCTGCTACCAGCATGCCGACATGCAAACCCAGGTGCGCCGCGGCGCTGTTGACATGCGAAAGCCGGCCACGCTGCAGTTGGTCGGCGCCGTCGCCGATGCGTGCGCTGCGGTGATCCACTGCCACGCAGGGCACGCCGTGACGCTCGCAGAGCGCGAGACCCCCGATGCCAGCCTGCGTCAGACCCACGCCCGCGTCGTTGAGCACGACAGCGACTACGCCTGCGGCCAGGGCTTCATGCGCGGCAAACAGGCCGGCGTGCGAGGCCGCCACCGCCACGGCGCCACGAGCGTCGGCCTGCAGCTTGGTGACCGAGTCGGCCACGACCAGCGGGTTCAAGGAAGTCTGCTTTGTCATCGTCTCTTTGTTTCTGCCGACCGGATCGGCCGCACGGTTTGCCAAGCGCGGCCATGCAGAAGCTGCGTTGCGAAACCCATGGCTACCATCGGCGCATCCGCAGAACAGGGCGCAACGCTCCTCCCCATGGCATCCGCAGAAAGACCGGCCGGCTCGCAAGACGAGGACAGCCGCGACCCCCCCGTCAAGGTGATCGATCGCGCCGCACGCATGCTGCGCGCGCTGGCCCAGCATCCGCACCAGGGGGCCAGCTTCACGGAGCTCATGGAAAGCACAGCCCTGGGCAAGTCGACCACGCATCGTCTTCTGGCAGCCCTGGTCGACACCGGGCTGGCATTCCAGGACATCGGCAGCCGCAGGTATCGGCTGGGGAGCGCAGTCGCCATGCTCGCGGCTGGGGCGTTGGCGCAGTGGCGCGTCGCGGCCTGCCAGCCCTCGCTGCAACGGCTGGCCGAAGCCACGCAAGACACGGTCTTCGCCCAAGTCGCCGAAGGCACGGCCGCCGTGTGCATCGGTCGCGCCACGGGCAGTTTTCCGATTCGTACCCTTACCTTGGATGTGGGCGACCGGCGCCCACTGGGCGTGGGTGCCGGCAGCCTTGCGCTGCTGTCGGCCATGCCCGATGGCGATGTGGCCAAGGTGCTGGAGCGCAACCTCCGGTGGCTGGAGGACTTTCCTTCCCACACGCCGACGGTGATCCGCGATCTGGTGACACAGACCCGGCGCGACGGCTTCTCCTTCAACACCGGCCGCATCGTGCCCGGCATGCTGGCGGTGGGAGTGCCAGTAGTCGATGCCAAGGGACAGGTGCTGGCCTCGTTGAGCGTGGCTGCCATCACCGACCGCATGGCCCGGCCTCGGGCGTTGGAGGTCGCCGGGCTGCTGCAGGCCGAAGCGCGATTGCTGGCCGCGCGCATGGTGGAGGACCAGCCGGCGTAGGTGGGCCGCGACGCTGCCCCGGCAGCACGCGCTTCACCAGCGGCCCAGGCGCCTACCGCGCCGCGCAACTCTTGCCCCCGTCCACTGGCAGTACGACGCCGGTGATGTACGCGGCTTCGTCGGAGGCCAGGAAGGCTGCTGCGTTCGCGACGTCCCAAGCCGTGCCCATGCGGCCCATGGGACTGGCGGCATGGCGCGCCTTGCGCATGGCTTCGACATCCTCGAAGTTGCCGGCGATCTGCTGGTAGATCAGCGGTGTGTCCATCACGCCCGGCAGCACGGCATTGGCGCGGATGCCCCGAGGCGCATAGCGCACCGCGAGGGCGCGGGTGAAATGGTTAAGGCCGGCCTTGACCGTCTGGTAGGCGAAGTACGGGTATTGGTTGATCTGCAGCGATGCCAGCGAGGAGATGTTGACGATGGCACCGCTCTCCTGCGCCAGCATGGCCGGCAGCACGTGCTTGCACGTGAGGAAGGCACTGGACAGGTTGATGTCCAGACTGCGCTGCCAGTCCTGCTCGCTCAGCTCCACGGGATCTCCCATGACGGTGATGCCCACGTTGTTGTGAAGCACGTCGATGCGGCCATGCAGCGCCAGCGTCTGCGCCACCACGTTGGCCACCTCGGCGCTAGCGCTGGCATCGGCCGCCAGGGCGGTCATGGCAAGCCCTTCCTGCCGCAAGACGGCCTGGGTTTCCTGGGCAGCGCCCAGACGCAGGTCAACGCCCACCACAAGGGCGCCCTCGCGGGCGTACACGGCAGCCGCCGCCTTGCCGTTGCCCCAGCCCGGACCGGACGAACCGACACCGAATATCAGGACCACCTTGCCCTTGAACTTGGCACGCATGCCTCGTCTCCATTTGTTCCGTCATTCGGAACTTTTTGATTTGATAAATGGAACTATAGAAATCGATCGCGAGGCTGTCAACGACCGGATTGCGCATGCTCAGGTGAATAGCGTCCGGCTAACACCGAGCTGCCAAGCGCGATCCAGCGCTCTTGCCAAGCACCCAGCACGTTGTCCTGTGCCTTCTAGCTGCGCGCAGTCGGACCGGCCACTTGGTCCCTGAGGTTGCATCTGCGTCAGAACAAAACGTTGGTCGCCTTGAGCGAGGCCGCCACCATTCGCGGCGCTGCCACGCGCCTGCACTTGAGCCAGCCCGCACTCAGCAAGATGCTGGGCGAGGTCGAGGCCGGCTTCGACGCCCGCCTCTTCGGCGCAGCCATCAGGGCATGCAGCCGAATGCGCTGGGCACGGGCGTGGTTCGCCGCGCAGTCGGTTGAACGAAATGCTTGCATCTCGGCGCGCCACGTCAGTGCCCGCCGCAGAGCACCGCCATGACCTGCGAGGTCATCGCATTTCACCGTCCGGCTCCTCACACTCGGCGCACCTCAACCAGGAGCTGAACATGATCGATCCGAACACCCTTGCCCACGACTACCTGGCCGTGTGGAACGACGCCGACGACGCCTCGCGCGGCCGCCGCCTGGCCGCCAACTGGCGGGCCGATGCCGTCTATGCCGACCCGATGATGCAAGGCGAAGGCCGCGACGGCATCGCCACGATGATCTCGGCGGCGCGCGCGCGGTTTCCCGGGCATGCCTTCACCCTTCGCGGCACGCCCGACACGCACGGGCACTTCGTGCGCTTCTCGTGGACGCTGGCGCCCCACGGAGGCTCCGCGGTGGCCGCCGGGACGGACGTCGTGCGGCTGGATCCCGACGGCCGCATCGCCGAAGTGATCGGCTTCCTCGACGGTTCCGCCGCATGAGCCGCGCCTCGATACCACGCGGCGACGGCCACGTACTCCATGTCCGCGATTGGGGCGAGGGGCCGCCCGTGGTCCTGCTGGCAGGCTGGGCCATGGACGGCCGCATCTGGGGTGAGACCATGCTTCACCTCAATGCCGCCGGCCTGCGCACCGTCGCCTACGACCGCAACGGCCATGGCCGGTCCACCGACCGGGCGGGCTACGACTACGACGCCCTGGCCGACGACCTGGCCGCGGTGCTGGAAGACCTGGACCTGCGCGGCGTCACGCTGGTGGCCCACTCGGGCGCGGGAGGCGAGGCTCTGCGTTATCTCAGGCGCCATGGCCGTGAACGAGTTACCCGGCTGATCCTCGTGGGCGCAACCGGTCCGCGCGTGATCGGCCAGGGCGGGATCACGGCCGAGGTGGTGGAGCTGCTGTGCGAGCAACTCGGCAGCGACCTGTCGGCCTGGATCGACGCCAACATCGGGCCCTTCGCGCCTGGCACCCCTGTGCGCATCAACGACTGGATGGCTGCCATGGTGCTGGATTGCTCTCGGCGTGCGGTCGTGGAGTTCCAACGGACCATCGCCCACAGCGACCTCTCGGCAGATGCAGCGGGCCTCGACCTGCCGGTCACCGTCATCCATGGGGATCGCGACGCCTCCGCACCGCTGGACCTCAGCGGCCGCGTGTACGCCCAGACGATCCCGGGCGCAGAACTCGTCGTCTACGAGGGCGTGGCGCACGGCGTCATGGTCACGCATGCGCGCCGACTGGCCGATGACATCGCACGGCGAGCAGCGCCATGATCGCGCCCGCCATCGCGCACGAACTCATCGCGGCGCGGCTGCTCGGTTCGCCCGTCGCACTGCGGCTCGGCCTGTGCCTCGCCCACGTAGAACCTGGCCGGGTGCAGGTGCGACTGCCGTTCTCGGCCGGCAACGTCACCGAAGGCGCGATGGTGCATGGAGGGGTGATTGCCGCCTTGGCGGATGTCGTGGCCGTCGCCACCGCGGTGTCCGCGGCCCACCGACCGCCAGCCGGGGGGGCGACCGCCAACCTGGCAATCAGCTACCTCGCGTCGGCAGACGGCTGCGGGCTGCTCGCGACCGGACTCGTGCTGCGCAGTGGGGCGCGCCAGCACGCCGTCCGGGTGGAAGTCGCCAGCGACACAGGCCTTGCGATCGCGCAAGCACTGGTGACCGTGGCGCTGACCTGATCCGCCGCAACAAAGGTATCCATCGATGAACGAGACCTACGTGATCACCTTCGAGGTCAAGCCGACGGAGGTGAAGCGCTTTCACGCGTTGCTGGACGGCGTTCTCGATGCCATGCGCGGCGAAACCACCTTCGTGCGAGCGGCACTGCACGTCGATCCGGACCGGCCGAACAGGTTTCAGCTGCACGAGACCTGGAGCGACCGTCAGGACGTGCTGACCGTGCAACTGCAGCGGGACTACCGGAGGGATTGGAATGCCGCCCTGGCGCAAGTTCTGGCCAAGCCTCGGAGCATCACCATCTGGACACAGCTGCGGGCCGATCCGTGAAAACTCTCCCAGGCTAAGACGAAGCCCTGTTTCTGGATGCCAGCTCGGCGATCTGCTTGGAGTGCCGGAGCACCGGCTTCCGCTATCTGCCTCGCCCTGCCGCAGCCAGCGTCTTGACCGCCGGCGCAATCACCTGCCGGCTCTTCCAGTACCCCGCCCACGGATCGCTCTTCTGGAACGACAGGTACTCCCGCGTCGTGAGCACGGTCCACTGCGCGCCACTCTTCACCTCGCCGAGCTGCTCCCAGGCGATGGGCACGGACACGCCCATGCCCGGCCTGGAGCGGGCCGAGAAGGCCGCGGCCGTGGTCTGCCCATGCCCGTTGCGCAGGTAGTCGATGAAGATCCGGCCCTTGCGGTTGGACGGCCCGCTCTTGGCCACGAAGCGCTGTGGGATCACCCGTGCCATGTGCGCCACGACGTCCCGCGAGAACTGCTTGACGGCGTCGAAGGCCAGCCGGGGCTGGATCGGCACGACCACATGCAGGCCCTTGCCGCCCGAGGTCTTCAGCCAAGCCTCGAGCCCCAGTTCGTGCAACAAGGTGCGGGTGAGCAGGGCCGCCTCCTGCAGCTCGGCCCAGCTCACGCCCTCCCCCGGGTCCAGGTCGAACACGACCCGGTCCGGCTGGTCGATCTTTCGGGCGGTCGAATTCCAGGTGTGGAACTCGACGGTGTTCATCTGCGCCGCCGCCACCAAGGCCTTGGCGCTGTCCACCACGAGCAGGGCCGCATGCCCGGGCCACAGGTCGGGGTCGAGCTGGCCGAGGCCGGGCACGCGCGTCTCCGGATGCTTCTGGAAGAACAGCTGCCCCGTCACCCCCTGCGGAGCCCGCACCAGCGATACCGGCCGGTGTGCGAGGTGAGGCAGCATCCATTCGGCGACGCTCTCGTAGTAGCGCACCAGGTCCACCTTGCGCAGACCTGTCGAGGGGTCGATAACCCGGTCCGGGTGCGTCACCACCACAGGCGCGGCCAACTTCGCCTTGCGCGGCTCGGCTCGTTTCTTCGCCACCTGTTCGATTCGGATGTCCTGCGGCGGCTTGTCGGCGCGCACGCCCTTGAAGATCGCATGGCGTACGTGCCGCTCGGGCGTCCATTCCGCGAACGCGACCTCGACCACCATCTCGGGGCGCACCCACCGCTCGCTGCCAGCCGTTCGCCGGGACCAGCGCCCCGGCTTCACCGTGCCAGGGTCGACTGCGGGCGTGTCGGTCGCCAACACCTGGAGCCTGTCGTACAGCGCCCGTGCCGTCGCCGAGTCGAAGCCGGTCCCGACATTGCCCACGTATCGCAGCGCATCGCCCTCGTACACCGCCAACAGCAGGCCGCCCACCGCATTGGTCGTTCCGCCTCGCACCGTGTAGCCCACCACGACGAACTCCTGCCGCTTCTGGCACTTGAGCTTGAGCCAGGTGTCGGAGCGCTCGGACACATACGGGGCCTGCGGATCCTTCAGGATCAGGCCTTCCAGGCCCAGCTGACAGGCCGCACCCAGCAACTGCGAGGGCTCGGCATCCAGGGCTTCGCTGAAGCGCACCCGGTCGGAGCCACGCTCCTTCATGAGTTCCTTCAGCACCACGCGGCGGCTTCGCAGCGGCACGGCGCGCAGGTCCGTGTCGCCCACATAGGGCAGGTCGAAGACGAAATAGGTGATGGCTTCGCTCTTCGCGCTGTCGATGGCGTTCTGCAGCGCGTTGAAACTGGGCACGCCCTGGCTGTCCGCGACCACAATTTCTCCATCGATCCAGGCATCGACCAGGTCCATCGCATCGACGGCATCGGCAAGGCTCTGGAGCTTTTCCGTCCAGTCGTGGCCATTGCGCGTGAAGAGCCTGCTGCGGCCTTGCTCGATCCGGGCCAGCACGCGGTAGCCGTCGAACTTGTTCTCGGCGATCCAGTCGCCCGCCGGCACCTGCTCGGTCAGCCTTGCGAGCTGCGGCGCAAAGGTCTTCGGGAGCTTCCTGATCGGCACCGCATTGGTCAGGTCCGGCGCTTCATCCTTACGGGGCGGCGGCGCTTTGGGCTCACGCTCTTCGACCAGCCCCAAGGGATGCGCGACCACGCTGTCCGGCAATGCGGTGACGACGTCGTAGTCGGTAGAAGAGCGTGCCCAGGCGTCGCCCTTCTTCTTGAAGAGCATCCACTGGTCCTGCTTCTTCTCCCCCGGCTTGGAGATGCGAACCAGCTCCCAGAGGCCGGCCAGCTTCTGACCATGCAGTCGGAACAGAATCTTGCCGACCTCCAGGCCCTCCCGAGGATCGCCCACCGGCTCCCAGGTGCCCTGGTCCCAGACGATCACCTCGCCAGCGCCGTACTGCTTGGCAGGAATGGTGCCTTCGAAGCTGTTGTAGCTGACCGGATGGTCTTCGACCTGGATGGCCATGGACTTCACCGCGGGGTCGTAGGAGGGCCCCTTGGGCACGGCCCAGCTCAGCATCACCCCATCAAGCTCCAGCCTGAAGTCGTAATGCAGCCGGCTCGCCCAATGCTTCTGGATGACGAAGCTCAACGCTGTGGAGTTGCCCTGCTGCTCCTGCCCGTGCGGCTCGGGCGTGAGGGCGAAGTTGCGCTTCGCGGTGTACGCCTGCAGCCCGCGCTTCTGGCGCGTAGAGGCGGGCATGCGCACCTCTACTTCTTCTCGGCGCTCAGGTACTGCTCGACGTTCGTGGCTTCGGGGCCGACGGCCTCCACCGCCGTGCGCAGCAGGTCCGGCGTCACGCCGAACCTCTTGGCCCAGTCATGGACTTCGTAGTCCTCATGAATGTTGATGCGGCTGCGGTCCTGGCCATGGGCTTGCGTGCGGTCGTCCGACATGATGATCTCCTTTAGCCTTGAAGAAGAGCATCGGACGCCTCACAGCGCAACTGCTTTCGGCAGATCTTAGTGCGCGCCGCTTCCTACAGCCTCAGGGCTGCACATTGCGCCCACGTGGTGGCCCGTTTCTAACAGTGCCGACGAAGAGTCAGTGCGGCACGTTTTCGCCTGGCCGCAAGGTCAGCACCTGTACGCCATGGCGTGTAACGGCCACCGTGTGCTCAAACTGGGCCGAAAGCCGCCCATCGCACGTGACGACAGTCCAGCCGTCATGGAGCGTTTCGACCGCGGCTCGGCCTTCGTTGACCATCGGCTCGATGGTGAACACCATGCCTTCCCGCAGGACGAGGCCGGTGCCGGGTCTGCCGAAGTGCAGCACCTGCGGCTCCTCGTGCATTTCGCGCCCGATCCCATGCCCGCAATACTCCCGCACCACCGAGTATCCGTTTCGGCGTGCATGGCGCTCAATGGCATGGCCCACGTCGCCGAGCCGGGCACCCGGCCTGACTGCACGGATGCCCTTCCACATCGCCTCATGTGTCACCTGAACCAACCGTGCGGCAATCGGGCGACACCGTGCCGACCAGGTAAGTCTTGCTGGCATCGGCGATGTAGCCGTTCTTTTCCAGCGTAATGTCGAAGTTGACAATATCCCCGCTTTTAAGCACCTCCGCGCTGGATGGCACGCCGTGGCAGACCACCTCGTTGCGCGAGGCATTGAGCGCAAAGGCAAAGCCGTACTGGCCCTTGCTGGCGGGACGCGCGTGCAGTTCTTCAACGATGAAGGCATCGACGCGGTCGTTGACCTCCAACGTGGACACGCCAGCCAAGGACATCCGGTCAAGTTGGCTGAACACCTCCGCGAGCAGGCGGCCAGAATCCGCCATCAAAGCGATCTCTTCGGGACGCTTGGTCATGGCGAGGCGATCTTGATGCGCTGCGCCTTCACGCCAGCGTCTCGCAGTTCCCGGGCAACGAGCTCGTTGAAGCAGAGCGTGGGATTGGTTTCGCAGAGCATGCCAACCTTCACCCAGAACGCCGCCTGGGCGTTGATTGAGCGGCACGTCACGGTGCTGGCCTTGCGGATCTGGTCGTGAAGTTCGTCGTCGATGTTTACGATGCCCATCGCATCCTCCATGTATGAAGTATATATGAATCATATATTTAGTCTCCTTATCCGATCAACCATTCATCTGGTCGACGTCCGCCTACGCCTGCAGGCAAAGCAAGAAAGCCCGCCTCGACGCGTCGGGGCTGTCGTCTGGTGCGATTGACGAAGACTGGTTGGAGCGGCTCGAAGCGTCAAATGACGAGGGGAACGTTGTGGGACTCGCGGCGCTGTCGAGTTGCAATGGTTTGTTCCGCAAGAGTAGGAGGCTGGGGGTTTGTGTGTTCGGGCGCAGTGAGGGCGCTCCAGTCGCATTAGCGCAGGGAAGCGGGCAACCAGGTACTGCGCTCGGCGCTATTGGCCCAGGTGCGGCCATAGACCACGGCGTTGCGCATTGCATTGGATGCAGCGGCGCCCTTCCAGCCCGACAATTGGCCCTCGCGCACATGACGCAACGCGATGCCCTCATGGGGCGCCATGCTCAGGGCGTGGACCAGTTCGCCACGCAGATTGCTCGCGCTGCACCCAAATTCGATTTCTCGCAGTCCGATTGGCACATATTTCAGGGGTTGCACACCGCTAAGGTTTGGAAATGACTTCAAAAGATGCTGCGCGTATTGAACTTCTCGAACTTGCAATGGATGAGATGGAAGAGGACCAGGCAGCCCAGGATGCGGAGATTGCCATGTTGCGAGAGTTGGTCCTTCGACTCATGCAACTGCTGCACCTCAACGGGACCGTCAGACTCCAAGACCTCGCAGCGGCAAGTGCCGTCGCCTCAGCCTTCTCGCAGGCAGACTCGGGTCCGTCCTTAAAGCCCGCATCCCCCTTGCCCAGGCTGCTGATGGATCTGGCCAAGAAGTTGGACGACCTACCCGGATCGAAAACGCCGAACGCTTGAGCCATGGCAGACGCGGCATCGCGTCATTGCAATGCAGCTGTCGGGCAGGCGCCGTTGGTCTGCGTCACGTCGCTGTCATACACCGCCTTTAGCTTCTCAACCCGCGGCGCACCGCCGCAATCGAGGGCGCAAGGTGAACGACGACACTGGTGCGAAACAGGTACAAGCTCACGAACTGCCCGTGGCTCAGTACGTTCGGATGTCGACCGAACATCAGCGCTACTCGACGGAAAACCAATCTGCCGCCATCGCCGACTATGCGAAGCGGCATGGGATGCGCATCGTCAAGACCTATGAGGATGCCGGCAAGAGTGGGTTGAACCTCAAGGGCCGCAATGGCCTCCAGGCGCTACTCCACGACGTACGCGCACCCTCACCCAGCTTCTCCGCTGTTCTTGTTTACGACGTGAGTCGCTGGGGGCGCTTCCCAGATCCGGACGAAGCTGCAGTCTACGAACATGCCTGCAAGAGTCGAGGCATCCGAGTCATCTACTGCGCGGAGCCGTTCAACAACGACGGCTCACTGCCCTCCACCGTGTTCATCGGCATCAAGCGGAGCATGGCGGCAGAGTACAGCCGCGAACTCTCGGTGAAGGTGTTCGCGGGAGCCTGCAACATTGTTCAGCACGGCTATCGGCAAGGCGGCGCACCAGGATTTGGCCTGCGGCGGCAACTTGTTGACGAGGCGGGCACCGTCAAAGGCCTTCTTTCCAGAGGCGAGAAAAAAAGTATCCAGACCGATCGAGTGATTCTGGTACCAGGGCCCTCCGAAGAGCTGGCCGTGGTAGCCCGGATCTACCGCATGTTCCTGGACGACGGAAGTCCGGAACGGGTGATCGCATCAGCCCTGAATCGTGAGGGCATTCTGTCCGATGCGGGCAAGCCGTGGACACGCGGCACGATTCACCAGATCCTCACCAACGAGAAATATGTCGGCAACAACGTCTACAACCGCACGTCCTTCAAGCTGAAGATCAAGCATGTGCGCAATCCGCCGGAAAGCTGGGTTCGGTGCAATGGCGCCTTTTCCGGGATTGTGCCAGTGGAGCAATTCCTGCGCGCGCGCGCCATCATCGATGCGCGCGCGGTCCACCTTGAGGACGAGCATCTGTTAGCCGTGCTGCGAGCAACGCTCGAGAAGCACGGCGCGCTGTCCGGGATCGTCATCGACGAGGAAGAAGGAACGCCATCAAGCTCGGTGTACCGTAGCCGATTCGGCAGTCTCCTGCGGGCGTACAGCTTGATTGGCTACCAGCCGCGCCGGGACTATGCATACCTCGAAATCAACCGTGCGCTGCGCAAGAAGCACCCGGTGCTGATTTCCGAGATGGCGACCTCCATCGCCGAGTGGGGCGGCTGGACGAAGACCGACGCGGCCACTGACCTGTTGACGGTCAACGATGAATTCACCACCTCCCTGGTGATTGCCCGATGCCAGCAGACGGCGCATGGGTCCAACCGCTGGCGAATCCGCTTCGACACGAGCCTTCATCCGGACATCACGGTCGTCGCCCGAATGGGGCCCGACAACTGCGTGCCGCAGGACTACTACGTGTTTCCTGCGCTCGATTTCGTGGCCGAGGTGCTGCCCACCTCTGAAGACAACGGCTTCAGCCTCGACGCCTACCGCTTGGATTCGCTCGAACTGCTCTACCAGTTTGCTGGACGCACCGCCGTGCCGGAGACGCCATGAAGACGCCAACCAACAAAGTCCAGATGATTGCCATCGCAGACATCACGGTGGCCAACCCGCGTGCTCGGAATCCGCGTATCCACAAGACGATCACGGACAGCATCGAGCAGGTCGGTCTGAAGCGGCCCATCACAGTGCGCCGTGTGCCGGATGGAAAGGGACCGACGCCGTTTGCGCTCATATGCGGCCAGGGGCGCCTTGAGTCCTGTGTGATCCTGGGCCAGACAGAGATTCCAGCGATCATTGTGGACGTCGACGAAGAGACGGCGCATCTGATGAGCATCGTCGAGAACGTCGCACGGCGATCCCCCCGCTCTGTCGAGACGCTTGAGCATGTACGCGCGCTGAAGCGGCGCGGCTATTCGGACAGCGAGGTCGCCACAAAACTGGGGTGTACCGCGTCCTGGGTCAATTGCGTTTCACATTTGCTGGAGCACGGCGAGAGGCGTCTGCTTGCCGCTACCGAAGCAGGCGACATGCCACTGCATCTGGCTGTCTCGATCTCACGCTCAAGCGATGCCGAAGTTCAGCAGTTGTTGATCGACGCCTATGAAAGCGGCGAGTTGAAAGGCCGCAAGGTCACCGTCGTTCGCAAGATCATCGCCCGGCGAGCGCGACATGGTAAGTGGATCAATGCAGGCGGCAGGGGGCCTGCCCGCGCGCCGATGACGCCGGACGAACTGGCCAAGCTGTACAGCAGGGACGTCGAGATTCATCGACGTATCCAAAAGAAGGCAGAGTTCACCCAGCGATCGTTGTTGCTGGCTCAACAGATCTTCAAGGAGTTGTTCTCGGACCTGCGCTTCTGTGCCGTGCTGAGAGATGAGGGTCTCGTCACCGTTCCGAAGCCCCTGGCGGACCTGACAACCTCCGTGGGGCTCGACTGATGGCAGGCAAAGCCACCCGAACCGTGCGCCTGGGCTTCGAGCGCGACTGTCAGAACATTGATCTGGACTTGTTGCATTGCGCAGTCGAACTCCCCGAGAACATCAAGAACACGGTCAAGTACCGGCAGATTCGGGCCTCGGTCGAGGCCATCGGCCTGGTCGAGCCCATCGTGATCGCCCACAGCCCTGCAACACCCGGCTCGTTTATGGTGCTGGACGGCAGGCTGCGGCTCGAGATCCTTCGGGAAATGCGCATTCCGAAAGCGATGTGCCTTGTCTCGACAGACGACGAAGGCTATACCTACAACAAGCGCGTCAATCGCCTCTCGGTGGTGCAGGAGCACCGAATGATCGTGCGGGCCGCCGGCCGCGGTGCATCGGTGGCCCAACTTGCCGAGGTGCTGAATGTCTCCGCCGACTCGATTCGTCAGCAGTTCAGGCTGCTCGACGGCGTCTGCAATGAAGCAGTGGCATTGCTCGCGGACAAGCCAACCACCTATGGGACGTTTCGGGTGCTGAAGCGCATGAAGCCGTTTCGTCAGATCGACGTCGCCCAGG
The DNA here is from genome assembly GCF_021401245.1 of Pseudacidovorax sp. NFM-22. Taxonomy (GTDB): domain Bacteria; phylum Pseudomonadota; class Gammaproteobacteria; order Burkholderiales; family Burkholderiaceae_C; genus Xenophilus. The sequence continues at coordinate 712,544 of NZ_JACBFY010000003.1, read as the reverse complement.
CCATGGTCAACCTTGGCAAATATTCAACGAAGCTCGCGACCGCCATGCTCCAGGCAACGCCACCCGAGCAACTCACCGAACAGGCCGCCGCCCGCGCCACGAAAACGGCCCCCGTCGAAGCGCTTCAACGACTGGAGCGGGAACTCGCGGCCGTTCAGGCGGACACAAGACTTCTGGAAGAAGGCTACGGGCCGGCAAACCTGCAGTTGGAAATCATCAAGACGTACATCGGCAAGACGCTGCTGGAGAACGCCTCGGTCGTGCGATGGTTGGCCAAGAACCGCGCGGAATACCTCGAACAGTTGCAGATCATTGCGGACATCAAGACCCTGCCCGCGCACTAAAAGCCGTTGGACGCGCCGTGCCGTTTTCGCTGTCGGCCCAGGACAACAATCGCTCCGCCCCTCCCGAGCACCCACAAGGCCCCCGGCGTGCATGGGCTCGGCGCCGCACTGAACTTGGTCTGTCCAGCCATGGTCAAGCCGTGAATTTAGCCTCCAGCGGCTGTTCTCGCCACGCGTTCGACGTCACTTGGGCGGTGAATGCATTGTCCGCGCTCCACGCGCCCTCGGGCTCCTGTTTGGAGCCTGACCTGTCGCTTCCAGAGCGTCGTCGGAAGCCTAGACAAGGCCTGATGCTTGCGCTACCGGCGTACGGGAAAAAGTGTAGGAGGAACAACCCCGTTCACAGAACCGTCCGAAAGCTCACCAGGTCCCGAACCACACGCGTCAGCCCCTGCTTCAGCAGGATCTCCAGATAGCGGTCCGCATCGATGGGTGGATTCTTGAGCGTCCGGCGCTGCTTCTGCGCGGCGGCAACCACTGCCGCCTGATCCAAATCGAAAAGGTTGTCGATGAACTCGTCCGGATGCTGCACTTCGATGCCGAAGGGCGCGAGGCGATCCTCTGGAAAGTCACGCGCATTGAAGGTGACGATCACACTGGCCCCACATCGGATGGCGGCGGCAAGGACATGGCGATCGTCCGGGTCCGGCAGCGTGAGCCCGTCGATCAACGGTTCGTGGCCGGTGACCAGCGCATCCGGCACCGCCGCATTCATGCATTCGACGGTGCGCCGGAGACTGGCGGGGTAGAGCTCAGGTCGGTTCTTCAGCAGGTTCCTCACCCATTCGTCATGAATGAGATCGGTCCAGCGTGCGCGAAAGCGCCCCGACAACGCGAGCCACATCAGGCGATCCCGCAACGGCGCGGGATACAGCACGCAGGCGTCGAAGACCGCCGTGAACGGCGAGCTCTTCATTCATACCCCATCTGCAGCGCCTGGGCCTGCGCCGCCAGCTCCTCCATGGCGGCGGCACTGGTCCGCTCCTGAGCGGTCTTGTAAGCCATCAGATCGGCAAACCGAACCCGTCGGTGCTTGCCCGCCCTGTGGAAAGGAAGCGTCCCCGACTCCAGCAGCTTGACCAGGTGCGGCCGCGACACGTTGAGCATGTCCGCGGCTTCCTGGGTGGTCAGCTCCGCATGGATCGGCACGACCTTGACCGCATTGCCTTCGGCCAGTTCCGACAGGATGTCCACCAGCAGACGCAGTGCAGAGGTGGGCAGTTCGACGGCATGCGCCTCGTTCTTCTCGTCAAAGATCTGGATCCGTTGCGTCTCCAACTGCGTCGACAGGAACGCCGCCAGTGCACGCTGACCTTGGGTGGCCGCAGCGACCTCTCGCGCAACCGGCAGGGATGCTTCGAAGGTGGTGGACTGGGTCATGAGGAACGGCTCCGCTGGGCTGGTATCGAGGGCGCTATCCTATTCGAAACAAACGAAATTCGCAATAAACGAAACAATGGCCGCCACGAACATGACGGGGGCTGTCGGCGCGTCTGACATCGATCACTTTGAGACCTTCAGCGCAACGATGAGGCGCCGCCGTGCCGGCCCACATGGCGGCAGGCACCTGCCATCCGCCCAGTCCGGAGAAGTGAAACGAAGCCGCGCCTGTGCGAGCCGCCGGCGGGCAGCACGCGCCGCTCCGGCCTGGCGCCGCGTTATGCCGCAATGTCTGCAGGCGGTCAGCTGAAACGTTGCGCAAGTTCGAAGCGCCACCGCGGTCGACCGTCAGACCGACACACCGGCACTTCGCCCTCCCACGAGCCTCCGCACAAGGGCTCTGCTCAGGGCCTCAAAGTGAACACGATCGACAGATAAGCCACCGGGCGTGCCTCGATGGCCTCGACCCCATGCAAAGCACTGGCATCGAAGAGCAGGGAGTCGCCCTCCTCCAGGTCCATCACCCGCGGCCCGTACCGGTACTTCACCCGGCCACTCAGCAGGTGGATGAACTTCAGCCCCGGATGCTGGAAGTTGGCATAGGCGGGCGCGTCGGTGTCGAGCCGCACCAGATACGGCTCCACGAACATCTGCCCGGACAGCAGGTGGCCCAGCAACTCATAGTGGTAGCCCGCCACGGCACCGAGCCTGTCGACCGGCATCCCCTGGCCCCGCCGCACCAGGCTGAAATCCATGCGCTCCGCCTGGTCTGCGAAGAAGCGCGCCACCGGCACACCCAGCCCGCGCGCGATCCGCTCCAGCGTGTCCACCGATGGCGACACCAGGCCGCGCTCGATGCGCGACAGCATGGAACGCGACACCCCGCTGGCGTGGGCCAGACCCAGACCCGACATCGTCATCGCCGTGCGCAGCGCACGGATCTGCGCACCCACGCGCGAAACGGCTGAGTCCGGCTCGCCCGCCTGGGGCTGACGCGGCGTGGGCAGCGCCGACGCCGGAAGCGGGATCACCCGGCCGGTGGGCAGGGGCGAGGCCTTGCGCAGCCGACTCATGGCGCGCGCCCTCCCCACCGCCGGGTCGCGAGGGACCCGCGGGCACGCAGCCGGCCCGGCCGCCGCCGGGCCTCAGGCGCCAGGCGTGGGTCCAATGATGTCCTCCTCCAGGCGGCAGGTCTCCTGGATGATGAGTTCATACAGGCTGCGCAGGAACGCGGGCGAGATCCCATGCCGGGCGGCGAACGCGGCCGCGCGGCCCTGCACGACGCCGATGCGCTGCGGCTGCATCATGGGCACGCCGAAGGCCTTCTTGTGGTGGCCGATGCGCACGCAGACATCCAGCCGCCGCCGCAGGGTTTCCAGCAGCAGGCCGTCGGTCTCATCCAGTTCAGCGCGCAGGGCCGCGAGCTGGGCCTCGCCGGCATGGGCCTGCTCCCCCATCGGGGCCGTCGTGTTCGAAGAAGCGGTCATGATGTCGAGGTTCCCGCTCATTCCTGCACGATGTGCTGCGTGCGAATGATCTCGCCCAGCAGTGCCGTGTCCGCCTGCACCCGCTGCCCAAGCGCTCCGGCCGTGCTGCCCGCGGCCTGATAGCCCTGGCGGAACAGCTTCTGGCCGACGTCGGGCGTGCGCACAATCTCGGCGATCAAGCGCGACAGGCGTTGCGCGATGGGCGCGGGCAGGCTGCTCGGCGCCGCCGCCGCAGTCCAGATCTCCAGCGAGAGCGCGGGCAGCCCGGCCTCCGCCAGCGTGGGCATGTCGGGCACCAGTGGCGAGCGTTGACCGGCCGTGATGCCGATGGCCCGCAGCTTTCCCGAGTCCACCTGGGTCTGGGCCAGTCCCGGCGGCAGCAGGGCCAGGTCGATCTGCCCACCCACCATGCCGGTGATCACCTGCGGATTGCCCGGATAGGGCACATGCACCGGCGCCAGGCCGGTGCGGGCCTTGAACACCTCCATGCCCAGATGGCCCAAGGTGCCCACGCCCGGGCTGCCGTAGCTCCACCGGTTGCCTGCCGCCTTGGCTGCCGCAAGGAAGCTGGCGCCGCTGGTGGCCGCAGACGTCGCCGGCACCGCCAGCACCATGGGCGCCACACACACCAGGCTCAGGGGCTGCAGATCCTTCTGCGGCTCGTAGGCCGTGGCGGGATTGAGCATCTTGGCGATGGTCATGTTGCCGTTGATCAGCATGCCGATGGTGTGCTGGTCGGTAGCCTTGGCCACCAGCGCCGCCGCGATGTTGCCGCTGGCACCCGCATGGTTCTCCACCACCACGGGCTGGCCCAGCGACCGGGCCAGCGGCTCGGCCACGATGCGCGCCACCAGGTCCGGCGTGGAGCCGGGACCGAAGCCCACCAGGATGCGCAGCGGCCGGCTGGGCCACCCGGGGGTGCTGGCTGCATCGGCAACCGGCTCGGCGCCCGAGGCGACGGTCGAGATGCCCAGTCCCACGGAAGCGGCAGCGATCAGCGACAACGCCGCGCAGCGCGTCGCGCGGGACAGCCTGGCACCAAGCCAGCGTGCCGTCGACGCCAGACAGGTCGCAGCGGGGCGCAGGGCGGGCAAAGAGGAAGGATTGGACAGGGGACGGGACATGGGCACTCCGGGTCAGAAAAGCCGGCAGTTTTCGAACAACCCGTCTCCGCCTCAAGGCTTGCCTCAGAGGCAATCCGCAGCCCCCGCGCCATGCGTCACGCAGCCCCGCCTCCCAACCCTGCAGTCGGTTGCAGTCCCGCAGCACCTGCCGAGGAAGGCGGGACACTGTGGTGTTGCATGCCATGCCCATGGGTCATTTTTGTACCATACATGCGGGTGCATATAAACGCCACAAACGGGAGAGTCGCCATGTGCGCACCCATCAGGATCCCGACCTTCTGCGAGCCCTCGCGGCCGAGGTCCGGGCCCGCCGCGATGCGCAGGGCCACAGCCAGGAATCCCTGGCCTTCCAGTGCGGCCTGCACCGCACCTTCATCGCCAAACTCGAGCTGGGCCAGAGCAGCCCGTCGATCACCACCCTCTTCCGCCTCGCCGACGGGCTGTCAGCCCCGCCGGCCGAACTGGTCGAGGCTGTGAGCCGTCGCCTGCGCAAGGAACGCGCGGCTCGACACCATCCCGCGCGCTGAAGCGAAGCTGCCCGTTCCGGGCCACTGTGGACGTGCCGGGATCATGAGCCCGGCGTTGCCCTTCGTGGGTGCTCGCCGATGTCGGTGCACGCGTCGCGCCCGAAGCGCCGGCCCACCCGCCGGACCCGTGTCGAAGGGCGCGCACCTGTTGCGGTGCGAAATCCGCAACGCCCCCGACGGCGTCGTGACAAGGAAACCGCCTGAGACGCCGTGCACAGGACCGACGCGCGCCCACGCATGAACGGACCTCATCCATCACGGCATGGGCTGCGCCCCTGCGCAGGTGCGCCTGTGCCTGAGGCTCAACTCGCGCGTGGCCAGCCCGCCATCCCGTGCCTACGACGTTGCCTCGCACGAACGCCAGCCGCTCCCACCCGCCCTCGACGATTGCATCCGCTGCAACAACGCCGCGTTCTGCACCATACAAGCGGGTGCATAAGAAGCCCATCACCGGGAGAGTCGGCGCGTGCGCGCCCATCAGGATCCCGACCTTCTGCGAGCCTTCGCGGCCGAGGTGCGGGCGCGCCGGGACGCGGCGGGCCTGAGCCAGGAGGCCCTGGCCTTCCAGTGCGGACTGAACCGGACCTTCGTGGCCAAACTGGAGCTGGGCCAGACCAGTCCATCGCTCACCACGCTGTTCCGCCTGGCCGAAGGACTGGCCGCGCGTCCTGCCGAGCTGATCGACGCGGTGGCCACCCGCCTGCGCAAGGAGCGCGCGGCCAGCCGTCGGCGCGCCTCCTGAGTCCATGACCGACTGACGCCCGGCCAGGCCGCCACATGCGGCGACGGCGCGGAGAGCGGGTTGCATCGCGTGCACGCATTGCGGTGAGACCGATGGCGCCCCAGGATGCGCGCCATGCCTGGACGCCTGCTGCCTGACGGATACGCCCAGCGCATTGCGCAGGTCGCTCCGGCGCGATGCGCTGCGGCAAGCCACCCTCCCATTTCCAGCAGCTTGTTTTCCACGACCGCAGGGCCAGGATGTCCGCTCCCCTTTGCCAACCCGGAGCTTCACCGTGCGCACCCTGCTGATCGACAACCACGACTCCTTCACCTACAACCTGTTCCAGTACCTCGCGGCCAGCAACGGCGTTGCACCCACCGTGGTGCGCAACGACGAGATGGAATGGTCCGATGCCGCCCGCCTCGGCTTCGACAACATCGTGATCTCGCCCGGCCCCGGGCGTCCGCAGCAGCCCGCGGACCTGGGGCTGTCGGCCGATGCGCTCGCGCAGGCGGAGGTGCCCATCCTGGGCGTGTGCCTGGGGCATCAGGCGATGGGCCATGCCTGCGGTGCCACGGTCGACCTGGCCATGCGCCCCATGCACGGCCGCGTGGACCGCATCTCCCACTGCGGCCGCGGCCTCTTCCAGGGCATTCCCGACCGCTTCGAGGCGGTGCGCTACCACTCCCTCGCGGTGACGCAGCTGCCCGGCAGCCTGGAGGCCCTGGCCTGGGCGCCCGACGGCACGCTGATGGCGCTGCGTCATCTTCGCAAGCCCTGGTGGGGCGTGCAATTCCACCCCGAGTCCATCTGCACCGAGCATGGCGCCCGGCTGCTGCGCAACTTCCGGGAACTGACGCTGGAATGGCAGCAGTCCCGCGTCCGCCGCAACACCTGGGGCAGCTTCGTGACGCTGGATGAGGCGACCGATCCCCCACCGCCGGCGTGGGAGGTTCAGGCCCGCTGCCTGGACTACTTCATCGATCCGGCCCGGGTCTACCAGGCCCTCTTCGCAACCCGGCGTCCGGCCTTCTGGCTGGACAGCAGCCAGAACGGTCCGGGCATCGCCCGCTTCTCCTTCATGGGCGATGGCAGCGGACCGCAGAGCGAGTACCTGAGCTACGAGAGCGCGACGCATGCACTGCGCATCCAGCATGCAGATGGCGAGGAAGTCCTCCCCCAGAGCATCTTCGATTACCTGGGCACGCGGCTCGCCAACGAGCCCGCGCTGGTGCATGCGCCCCTGCCCTTCGACTTCGTCGGCGGCTTCGTGGGCTACCTCGGCTACGAGCTGAAGCAGGAACTCGAGGGCGAGGCGGCCCATGCGGCGCCAGGACCGGATGCCGCCTGGCTGTTCGTCGACCGCTTCCTGGCCTTTGACCATGCCGAGGGCCAGATGTGGATCGTCTGGCTGACTCCACACGGCGCTCCGGATGCCCAGCTCGACTGGGTGGAGGCGATAGCGGGCTATCTGCAGGCAGAGGCCGGTGCCGCAGAGCCCGCCGTGCCCGCAAGCCGCGACGCTGCCGCCAGCCTGCTGCAGCGCATGCGCTGGCACACACCCCTGGCGGACTACCGCCGCCTCATCGAGCGTTGCCAGCACGAGATTCGGATGGGCGAGAGCTACGAGATCTGCCTCACGAACCAGCTCGTCGGCGCGGGTCGCGTGGAAGCGCTGGAGCTCTACCACGCACTGCGCACCCGCAATGCCGCGCCCTACGCAGCCTATCTGGCGCTGCCCGAGCTGGCGGTGCTCAGCGCCTCGCCCGAGCTCTTCCTAGCCATCCTTCCCGACCGCACCGTCGAGTCCAAGCCCATCAAGGGCACAGCTCCGCGTGGCCGCACCCCGGAGGAGGACGAACAGATCGCCCAGGCGCTACATGCCGACGAGAAGACGCGCAGCGAGAACCTCATGATCGTCGACCTGCTGCGCAATGACCTCAACCGCAGCTGCGAGGTGGGCAGTGTCCATGTGCCCGTGCTCTTCGGCATCGAACGCTTCGCCACCGTCCATCAGATGGTGAGCACGGTGCGCGGCACGCTGCGCAGCGACCTCACCGCCATCGACGCCATCAAAGCCGCCTTTCCCGGTGGCTCCATGACCGGCGCGCCCAAGAAGCGCACGATGCGCATCATCGACGCGCTGGAGGGCGCACCGCGGGGCATCTACTCTGGCAGCCTCGGCTACCTCTCGCTCAATGGCGCCGCGCGCCTGAACATCGTGATCCGCACCCTGGTCGTGCAGGACGACATGCTGAGCATCGGGGCCGGCGGCGCGATCGTGGCGCTGTCGGACGCCGACGCCGAAGTGGCAGAGATCGTCCTCAAGGCACGTGCCCTGTGGGACACGCTGAAGGCCTGCGGCGCGCCACTCGACGATGCCGACCTCCAGGGTGCGCAGCGTCCAGATCCGAGCACGCCGGACGGCCATGAACCCGCCTGCGAGGCCTGAAGCGGTGGGGCGGAGCGGGCCCCTTGCCATGGCTGCCGCCATGGGCTGCTGGGCCGGCAACGACGCACTCGTGAAGCTCTGCGCCCAGGACTTGAGCCTTGCGCAGGTCCTGGCCGTGCGCGGCAGCTTTGCCGTGGCCTTCTCGCTGGCGCTGATCATGCTGGCGCGCGAGCGCCTGGTGGACGGTGTCCTGCTTCGCCCAGCCGTCGCGCTGCGCTGCGCCCTGGAGCTCGCCGCGGCCGCCAGCGCGACCTGGGCGCTGGGGCTCGCGCCACTCGGGGTCGTCGCCGCCCTGACCATGACCGCCCCCCTGCTGACGCTTCTGACCGCCCTTCTGCTCGGATGGACGCCGTGGCAGTGGTCGCGGCTCCTCACCGTGGGAGTCGGCCTGGCAGGCGCCTGGCTTGTCGTGCAGCCCTGGCGGACCGATGCTCCTGCGCCCCTCGGCGTGATGGCCGCACTCGCCTGCGCGATGTGCCTGGCGGCCCGGGACCTGAGCACGCGCCGACTCCCAACCACGGTGTCGCCGCGGCAGCTGACCCTCTTCGTCAATGCGACCGTGTGGGTCGCCGGATGGGTGCTCTGGGAATTCACGACACCCGGTAGGCCGGTGCAACTCCAGCACGCCGCGTGGCTGGCCGCAGCCGCACTGGGTGCCACCGCCGGCAATCTGCTGCTCGTCCAGGCCTTGCGCAGCCCCGACCTCGGCCAGGTCATGCCGCTGCGCTTCACGCTGCTGCTGTGGTCCTCGCTGCTCGGCATGCTTGTGTGGCACGAGCGGCCGTCGGCGGCCACCTGGGCAGGCCTCGCCCTGATCGCCGCCGCAGGTGCGGTGGCGCTACGCAGGCCTCCCGATCCCGCATGAAGGCGCCAGCTCGCCGATGCTCAGCGCAACAGCCCGGTCACGGCCGCCCGTGCGGTGGCCGCGGGACGGCTGCCTGCACCCATCTTCCGGGTGGCGTTCTTCATGTGGAACTCGACGGTGTGCGGTGACGAGGACAGCAGCCGAGCGGTGTCGCTCGACGTCTTGCCGTCGGCCGCCCACCGCAGCACTTCGCGCTCCCGCGGCGTGAGTCGTTCGAGCTGAAGTCCTGGGGGCAAGCGCAGAACCCAGGACGACAGCGCGCCGTGCGCGACGTTCACGAGGAAGCGCATGGGCATTTCCTTGGCCCGCAATTCGGACATCGTGAGCGGCTCGACGGCACGCGCAAGGGTGAGCAGACCAACGCCGCCTTCCGGGCCGAAACACGCCTGCGCCCATCCATGGCGCAGACCGAAGGAACGCGCCTCGTCCCAGAGCTGCGCAGCCGGTCGGAACGTGACCTCGTTCCACAGCACCGGCTCCAGGGATCGACGGGCGTGCAGCACCGTCGGGTCGATGCGCAGATAACCGGCCTCCTTGTACCGCTCCCGCCAGCAGGGGTCGTAGTTGCTGATCAGGTAGCAGCGTTTGCGCGTGAACGGCAACGGGAACTGGTAGCCATAGGCACACAGGTCGAAGCCCAGCTGCTGTGCCGCATCCGCCACTGCGTCGAAGGCCTGCTCGATGCATGCACTGTCGTGCAGCGCCTGCAGCAGCGCCCCGCCCCATCTCTCCATGACTTTCCCCTTGTCTGTTCTGAAACCACAACGCTCCGTGACAAAAGATTAATGAAAACTGAACTCTTTGTGCAACAGGTGTGCCACCGGTGAGCAGCCCTTTGTGTGCTGACGTGGCTTGTGCGGAGGCCGCATCGCGGCGCCCGCCGGGCCGCCTGCTGTAGATCCGGCGCATTGCCTAGCTACCAGATCCAGCGGGTAGCCCTGCGCCGCATGTCCCTCTGAAATGGCCCTGACATCATCAGGAGGGACTTCATGGTCTATGTGACGGGCACCGCCCTTGAACTCGGCAATGCGCTGCTGCGCGACTTGGGGCACTACCGATACCGGGTCTTCGTGGAGCGCCTCGGATGGAAACTGCCCGATGCCCGGGATGGCACCGAGTGGGACCGCTTCGACACGCCGCAGACGGTCCACGTGGTCGCCCTTGGCGACCAGGGTCGCATCCAGGGCTGCGCCCGGCTTCTGCCGGCGACGGGCCCCTATCTGCTCGCAGACGTGTTCCCGGTACTGATGGGAGGCCAGCCTTGCCCGCGCGCCAATCATGTCTGGGAGCTGTCGCGCTTTGCCGCCCTCGACCTGGCGTCCCCGCCAGCGTCGGGCCACACCTTGGGTTCTCCCGCGGCACTGGCGCTGCTGCGGCGCGCCATGCAGGACGCACGGCAGCATGGCGCCCGCGAACTCGTCAGCGTCTCGCCGGTCGCCATCGAGAGAATCCTCAGGCGCGGCGGCATCCCCTACGCCCGTCTCGGCGCGCCGATGGACATCGATGGCCAGCACCTGTTCGCCTGCAGCTTCGCGCTGAACGCGCGACGCAGTGAGGACCTGCCTGTGCGCAAAGATGCTGCAGCCGGCGCCCATATTCGGAGCTGAGCTTGTCGAAGAACCGTGCGCAGGGTCGCAAGGCTCGGCTCCGCAGCCATCCTTCTCGCCTGCAAGCAACCCGCCAGCGAAATGCCTGCAGCGAGGTCGGGCGTGGCTCCTTGGCAAACACCACCGCATGAACAAAGCGGTCCACGCACTCACCGACCGATGCCACGCGCGCGGCCCACCTCCCAATTGGCAGAAGTGCCCCGCAGGACCACGCTCAGTTCTTGACCGCGCCGCGCCTCGATCACCGGCTGCCAAGGCACCAGCCGAAGCGCCTTGCCATCATCGAGCAGGGCAAAGCGCCCGCTGGTCAACTGCACGGCATCGCGGTAGACGCCGCGCACCCGCTCGCCATCCTTGACGGGTCGCCAGAGCCGTCCCGCGCGCGCAGCGAGCTCCTCGCCGAACCGCTGGACCTCACGCGCGGTCAGCGTCTGCAACAGATCCCGGGCCAGCACCCATCGCTGCCCCTGGCGCACCACCAACCCGCGCGCCTCGAGCACCCGCAACCGCGCGTCCTGCGCCTGCCGCACCTGCGCCCCGAAGCCGGCCGGGGCCGGTGGCGTTTGCGGCGACGCGGTCCCCGCCAACTGCCGATCGAGCCAAGTCGCGCCTTCCGCGCCCACTTGCTGCTCGATGGTGAGCGCCGAACGAAGCTCGACCACCCGCGCTGCCGTTCTGGCCGCGTCATGCGCACGCGCGCGCTCGACCAGATCCTCCGGCACCTGCCACACGCCTTCACCGACGCGCGCAACCACCCCGCCTCGGCGCAGGGCCTCAAGCCGGCGTCGGCACGCCTGCACCACCTGATCGGGCTCGGCGTGCCCGCTGGCCGTCAACGATGCCCTGTGCATGGCTTCCTCGTAGAGGCCGTCCGTGCTGGCCGCCCGGATCAGGCGGTCCGCGTTGCGCCCGAGCTGGGGCGGCCCGCAGGCAACGATCCCACCGACGGGCAACGCGGACAGGTCGCTGCCCACCGGTAGCGTGACGTAGTGGGCCCGGCCGTCCAGCCCGTCGATCACGAGGTACGGGCGTTCCAGCAGCTCATCGTCCAGGCCCTTGGCCTGCAGCCTGCCCACGACCGGAGCGCCGGGGGCTGGGTCCGTGACGAGTTCCCGAGGCTCGCCTGCCATCGCGCGATGTAGGGTGCGCACGATGTCCCTCCGGCGCCCCATCGTGGCCAGGGCATCCTGCAGCCCGGCGTCGAGCTGCCAGCGCTGCGGGCCTGTGCGATGCGCCAGGCCGACTGCCTGGAGCCGCTGCAGGCGAGACCGCAGCAGGTTCTCGCGAAGCACCGACCGCGCCCCGCCAGAGGCCGCCTGCAGCGTCACGATGCCGGTTGTTCCGCCACGCTGCACAAGCTCCCGGTCCAGCCCGGTGAGCCGTTCCTGGTCGACCTCGCGCTGCCAGCCCTGCTGGATCTCGCGCTCCGTGCGGGGGCCCAGCCACTCGGTCGCGATCTCGCTCGCCCGCAGACGGATGCCATGCGCGATGTAGTCCGGTGCGATCACCAGGTCTCGCGCGTCGCGCCCACTGCCCACCCGTCCTCGCAGCACCACATGGGTATGCGGGTTGTCCGTGTCCCAGTGGTCCACCGCCACCCAGTCGAGGGGAGTCTCCAGGTCGATCGCCATCTGTTGCATCAGCCGGCGGGTGAAGCCCGGCAGATCCTCCAGCTCGGCCGCGTCCTCGGGCGACACGATGAAGCGGAACTGGTGGCGGTCACCGCGGCCACGCTCCTCGAAAGCCTCCAGATCGGCCGCGTCCGTGTCGGCGCCGTAGGCCTTGCCGGCCGAGCCGTCGAGTCGCACCCCGTCGCGTTCGATGTAGCGCAGATGCGCCCTCACGCCCGCCTTGCCGGCGCGCCGCAACATCACATAGCGCGACTTCACAACCACCCGCCGTGTGTTCGCGGGCAGCCTGCGGCCAGCCGCACCGGCGGCCACCCGGCCGCGCCCGAATCGCGAAGCGGGACGCCCACCCGCGGTGCGTCGGGGCTTCGCCCCGGAGGCCGAAGCGGCCTTCAGCACCTGCGCCACGAAGGCCTTCGGGCGCGCGCCGCCACGCGCCCTCGGCGGCCCGGGCCGCGCGCGGAAGTTCTCGTCGTCGGAGCGACTCATGACCCCCGCCCCCAGCTGCGCAGCCCGGGGCACCTGCCCGGCACGTACGATGCCGCCGGGGTGCCGCGCCAAACCCTTGTGCAGACGAGTGAAACGGCCACGAACGTGTCGACCCTTTTCTCTTGCCCTCGACCCCGAACCCGCTCCCTGCACCACTGACACCCATGCTTCCTCAGGTCGCCCCAGCCCACACGGCGCAGACATGGGCCCCACGAGGTCGCGTCAATCGCGGTCGTGGGACAGCGGCCAAACCGCGCGTCGAAGTGCTGCCGAAGCGCCGCTCTGGCGGCGGGACGGCTGCGCCCGAGAACCGCAGATGAACGCACATCCACGCCACTCACCATGTCCACAGCGGACGCGCGATGCCGAGCACTGCATCGACGCGAACCGGGCCGAAGTAACGGCTGTCGAACGACACCAACTGCGCGTCCCCCAGCAGGAAGAGTTCGCCATCGACCAGCCGCCCACAGTGCGCCCAGATTGACAGCGACTGGCCCGCGCCATCCTTCATCCGCACAACTGCCACCGCCCTTGCGTCGATCCACACCTGCTGCCGCGCGATGCACACCGTCTGAGGCGCAACCGCCGCAACCCGCTTGAGCACCGGCGTGCCAGCAGGCAAGTAGTGGCGTTGCTCAGCAAGGGCCGCCGCGGAGGTAGGCAAACGGGCCAGGACCAGGCTGCCCACGTGCAGCAAGCCAGGCGCTCGCACGGCATCCACGCGGTACCAGCCCCGCGCCACACTGGCGCTTGGGTTGAAGACGATCTGCGTGCGAAGCGGCAGCACGCACGGCGCCGCGACCCCTGCAACGGCAACCGCCGTGGCAGTTAGCAATGCGACCCGGGTTTCTCGGGCCATCATGCGCACCCCTCGCGCGCCAACGGTCGCGCCCCTGGCATCCAGTGCAACGACGACGCGGGTCGGGACGCACAAGGCCGACACACTGCTGCGCCGACGCCGTAGCCGGCCATCGGCCTCAAGCACCGCAGCGGGACGAGCCACCAAAGCGCCGCGAGGCGGGCAGACATTCGGCAAATCCTGATGCCGCAGTGGGTACCCTGGAGGCGCATCAAGGCATGCATGCCGACGCTGCGACTGCAGGCAGCCACATGGCGTCCAAGCGCCGACCCCGCGCCGGCCCCCGCGCCAAGAAGGCGGCGCGGGCAACGCATCACCGCAGGCACCGCGCTGAACGCGAGATCGGCGGTCACGCCGCTCCCTCCGGATAGGCGCCTTCGAGCAATTCGCGCAGCATGTCGGCCACGGTCAGGCCACGCCGAAAGGCAATGACCTTGATGCGCCCGCGCAGCGCCGGCGTCACATCGATGGTCAGCCGCGCAGTGAACACGGCGGCCTTCGCCTCGGCAACGTGATGATTCTCCCGATGCACCCAGGCCGTCGCTGGATCGGCGGCCGGTCGGCGACCAATGGCGGTCCGCCGCGAGGGCAGGCGTGCGTCGCCGCCCGTCATTGAAGTGCCTCCTCGACGGCATCCGCCAGCGCGGCGACCTCGCGCGCAGCGGCCCCCTTGGGCGCCACCTCCCACACCAGCTTGCCAGCCGCCACGCAGTCGGCGAAGGCGATGCGCTGCGCAATGTCCGCGCGCAGCGTGGCGAACGGTTGATCGGCGAGCGCGGCGCGCGCCTCGCGACCGATCACCGTGCCGACCACCCGCCGGTTGATCACAAACGCTGCACGCAGACACGGCCGGAACACCTGCGCTTCCTGGATCAGGGTCACCATCTCCTGCGTGGCCCAGACGTCGTAGGCGCTGGGCTGCACGGGGATCAACACCAAATCGGCAGCCAGCAGCGCGGAGCGCGCGAGGCTCGCCACCCGTGGCGGCCCGTCGATCACGACATGGTCGGCCTGAGAGGCGATCTGGGGCACCTCCCAGTGCAGCGTGTCCCGCGCCAAGCCGAACACCCCATAGAGCCGCGCCTGGCCGTTCTGGTGCCGCCGCTGGGCCCAGTCCAAGGCGGAGCCCTGCGGATCGGCATCGATCAAGGTGACGCGCCGGCCCTGCCTGGCGAAGGCGCCGGCCAAGTGCGTGGACAGCGTGGTCTTGCCAGCGCCGCCCTTCTGGTTCAGCAGTGCAATGACCTTGCCGCTGCGGATGGCGGGCTCGCCCAGCACCGCCACGCAAGCGGCACTGCCCATCTGTTGAGCAGCCAAGCTCGCGGTCTCTCTTCTATTCATACATTTAGTCCCTGTTATGAATTCAAGTTAAGGAAGGCCGAAACCCTTGCGGGGCGCGGCTTCCAGGCGGTTTGGCGCCGGTGATCTCCCGACTCGCGCGCCGTCGATCTCCCGTGCCTGGCGCCGTCGATCTCCCGAGTCCGTCCCCATACCATCCACAGCTTCTTCCACGGCATCTGTGGACAAGTCGTCCTCGCGCACTGGCCAGAAGGCGAGCCATTCGGACGCCCCGCGCTGCTCGACCGCCAGGCGATAGCTCGGCAGCGCCTGGCGCCGCGCGAGCGCGCGCAGGTGCAGCGCGAAGTCCCGGTAGCGCTGCAGGCAGCCGGACTTGGCGTGGAGGTAGCGCAGCTCGAAGCGCCAGCCCTTGCGCTGACGTCCGCCGTGCTTGCGCACCAGGCGGTACAACCAGCGCTCGATGCCACCTGTGAGCTGGAAGTAGGTGGGATCCAGCGTGAGCACGAGCGCGTCGTCGATCACCCCGGAATAGAACCAGTCGGGCAGGATCAGCTCGATGCCGTCGCTTCGGCCATCGGGCCGCACGTGCTCGCGCCACTCATTGATCCAGGAGAAGCGGTGCATGCGCCGGCCCGCCTGCCGGATGGAGGTCTGCACCGTGGTGGACTGCAGCCGATCCAGCGACGCGCGCAGCGCGAGGTACTCGGTGCGGCCGGTGCCGCGCTGAGCGAAGCGCAGGATCTCGTAGGGTGTGGCCGCCATCAGGCGGGAGGTCGGCCGCCCCTCGTCCCGGGCCTGCACGATCTGGCTGGCCGCCCAGATCAGTACATCGGCATCCCAGATGGTGGCGATGCCATGCTCGGGCACACCTTCGACCGTCAGGGACACGTCGCCGGCCTCGAATCGGATCGGCACCACCCGGCGCGACTTGGCCAGGCTGAAGAAGGGATAGGCCATGAGGTCCTGCGCGTCGCGCACGGCCATGTCATCGACGGGCAACGCCCGGAACAGCGTCAGCTGCTCGCGTTCGCCGGACCACCTCGACATCGCCGTGCCTTCGCAGCGCTTCAGCGCACGGAATCCCGGACCGCGTAGCCCGGATCGGAAGTCATGCCGAAGGTGTTGCGGTCGGCATAGGCGCGCAGGTCGGCCCGGGCGTACACCACCCGTGCGCCGAACTTCCGGAAGCGCGGCCCGCCGCCCAGCACCCGCTGCTTCTCCAGCGTGCGCGGCGACAGCCGAAGCAATGCTGCGGCTTCTTCGGTGGTGAGGAACTCCGGCTCGGCCGGAGATGCGGCGGACGCAGACTGAGGCGCAGCCCCTGCCGCGCCGTACGGTGGAATCGGATGTCCTGCTGCCATGGAGACCTCCTTCGGGGTGAATGGGCGGTGATCCATTCACAGCCCATGGGAGGCAGTCTCCGGATACCGCGGAGGCCCGCACAGGGAGAGCTTCAGGACGAGCGATCGTCTCCGTGGGCGCCAGCGTGGGCCGGGCGCAGCCCCGCCAAGCGCAGATAGCCTCCGCGCATGAAACCCTCGGCGCGCGCGATCAGGTGGCGCACCTGCGCACGCAACGCACCATCGGCGTGCCATTCCGCCCGCACGGCTCGCGCGCCGAAAAGCGCAACCGCAAGGTCCCGGTGCGAAGCCCCGGCCTGCATCGCATCGAGTGCCTGCAGCGCCCTCCAGTGCAGCCGCCCATCACGTCCGATGACGCGTGCGCGCGCAGCCGGCAGGGGCCGCCCCTCCAACAATCCGGCGGCGATTTCGAACGCTGGCAATTGCCCGCGCAGGTGTGTCGTCAAGGGCACCGTGACGACAAAGGGAGCGCCACTCGACAGCCCGGCATCGAGGAGAAAGCGCGCGTGTCGCGGACCGATGGAGACGCTCAGGACGGCGTCGGCGCCTGCCATCAACTGCTTGTCGCCGGGGACACGCCACAGGTCGAAGACGCCGTACGCTGAAGCAGCGACCACCCCGCCCTCGCAGCGGGCGCGACGCACACGCAACAGCACATCCTCCTCGCGCAGCCAGGACGGATGCACATCACGCGCATCCCGTGCAGGATCAGCGGCGACATCGCAGGCCCCAGCGGTGCAACTCCGCATCGGACCTGCACCATCGCCCCTGGTGCCAGCCACCTCGGTAGACGGGGTGCCGCCGAAGGTATTCCCAGGCCAGCGCCGGCCCGTCCAGTTCCAGCAGGTACAGATAGGCGCCTCCCGCGCACCAGGGCGCAGGGGGCGCGTCGGCAGAGTAATGAATCGTCATGGCGCGCACTCCGTTCGTCGAAGACGACAGGCTGCCGCGGGCCCGAGACCCGCATGTGGCTTTACGCACCATGGGGCTCGCTCAGGCCACGATCCGACCGGCCAGCCGTGCTTCGCGCGCGTCGGCCTCAATGCCCCTGTCCGGACGGAAGCCCAGGTCCCGCTCGATGGGCAGCCCCAGCGGACCGCCCAGGGCCGCCAGTTCCGCCAGGCTCACCCAACCCAGCTCAGGACACCCGTGCCCCAGATCGCACAGCCCGAAGGCAAGATCCGGATTCTCCGGATCGATCTCGGTCAGCAACCAGGTCGCTCCGGCATCGGGCGTGAACAGCTTGACCACGGGCCGCAGGTCAGCGCCGCGCTGATCGCGCGCCTGCCAACCGTTCTCCAGCAGTTGCGCACGTTGTTCGTCGGTCAGAAGTGTCGTCATGGCGAAGTCCTCGAAGATCTCCGGGCGGGATTGCCCGGTGCCGCCGAGCACACGGCGCAGCGCCGCCGTCACAGGTTCCGCAGGACGGCCGCCAGGCCGCCAGCGTGCGCAGCGCGCGCCGACCTTGACGGCCAGAACGCCGTGGCACGATGGGCATCACAGCAAGCCAGCCTCCCTCCGCATGGCTCCCAGGCAAGCGCAGCGCGCAGCGCCGACAAGCAAGGAGGCGTCAGCGATCGACGCCCGACAGGGTCGAGACGCACGGACACGCGTGGCCGGGTGGCTCGATGCGCCCGCACGAGAGCGCGGTGCGGCAACGCCGCAGACGCACAACCACCGCAGAAGCGCAGACACGCTTTGACGCAATCACGATGAACCCGTGAACTCACAGATGGGCTCTACGCCTTCAAGCCAGGAACTGGTCCCTGCCGGCTCGGCAACCTTCAAGGTGATCGACGAAGGGTTGAAGCGCTGCCAGGAGCTCACACACTTCGCCGACGATGGCGATGTGCCGATTTCGAACAACTGGCTCGAGAACAGATCCAGTCGCTTGCAGTCGCCAGATCCAACGGGTTGTCCGCCGGCAGTCTGCGGGCAGGCAAGCGCGCTGCATCTTCGAGAGCCTGTCAGGCCCGTACCTTGGGGAGACATGGGAGCGGCCGCTGCCAGTGGCGGCCCAAAAAGCCGCTGGCAGCGGCACCAAGGCTGCGGAAATGCTGAAAGCGAATCTCCGGCCCCTGAATGCACAAGTGAAGGGCAAAGCGCCAGCGTCCCGTTCCGATGAGCAAGTCCGATGCAGCCTGTGCCATCGTCACTTAGCTTGCGTCGGCCCGCCAAGTCGCCCAACGCCACGGAAACGCTCCGCATGAGCGGCGCCACAGCGCGGAAGGCTATCCTTCCGAGGATGTTCCCGCAGCCCACCGCGCCAGCGTCCGGCGCAGGCGCAGCTGCTCGTCGCGATCAAGCGTGCTCATACGAGGAACAAGCGCCAGCACGTCATGGAGGGCCACAAGCCTGTGGCTGAACATGGCCATGCAGAACACGCGGTCCTTCTCCCTGCCCGCAACGGCCTTGGACAGCATCAAATCCGCGAAATCAAGGCAGTAGGCCACCTTTCCTTCGGTGCCCGGCCCCTGAACGCGGTGCACCCGGCTCATCCAGTCGTCCGGGAGCACTGCCGTCTCCGGGCCTACGCCTTGTGCATAGTAGCCATAGGTCTCGTGAAACTGCGAGCCTTCGCCTATCGCGCCATCGATGGCGTCGGATAGATCGGGACGCTGCAGCGGATAGATGTCGGCCTCTCGCGACGCGCGGAAGACGTCTGGCGCGGCGGGTAGCGCGCCGAGGATGGACTGGCTGCCGACCACGACGAACTCATACTGATCGGTGATGTCGGCACTGGCGCGGACGATGTGTTCCAGTTCTTCCCGCGTCATGGCTCGGACACCGATACCGGGCAGGCGCCGACCTGCACCCCACCCTTGAGCGCGTGAACCTGGGCCAGGACGTCTGCCCGAACGGATGCCGGCAGAACGGCTGTGAGCGGCGACGCCTGACGCAACTCGGCGGCGCGCTGGCTGCGGCTCAGCACCTTATGCCACGACCGGGACGCCAAAATCGCCTCCCACTCATGCCAGAGGCTGGTAGAGCGTGTCGCACCGGCATCCATCCACCGCTGCAACGTGGCGCGCGCTTGAATCAACAGCGCCGGATCTTCTCGCGCCATGCGAACGGCGGCCTCGTGCAACGCCAGGCTCTGAAGGTCTTGCGCCTGATGGCGGCCTTCGTCGGTGCTCACCGTGACCTGAACGGTCGGCCGACGGCGTCTTGACCGTGCCCCGGCGGTACCTGCGGCCGCAGCCTGCAGGCCGTCCCCAGCCAGCAAGGCCAGGTCTCCCACGATGCCCAGCACCGACATCACGCGGGCGTAGTTGCCCATCGAAGGCCCGGGATCTCCGGCCTCGATGGCGGTCAGGGTGGTGCGCGACAACTGAGCTTCTCGCGCAACATCGGCCATGGAGAGCCCCTTGCTTTTGCGCAAGGCTTTCAGCCGATCACCCAACTGCAGAAGCAGTTGCCGCTCAAGAACAACAGGAAGGCTACCGTTCATTTGTTCATAATTGTAGTCTCTTGTTCAAGCGATGACCAATATTATGGACAAATTTACGCCAACCGCGTGCCCACCGAATCGTCTCCGCGTCGCACGCCCACGTCATCAGGACGCGCACGTTCCACAGATCGGCTTTGCAACGTCGCGCCGACCGGCCCTGCATCGGCCCTCTGCTTGGGCGAAACATCCTCCAGCAATTCGGCCATGCTTACCCGCAATGCGCTGGCAATCCGGGCCAGTGCCTGAATCGATGGGGAAACCAAACCTCGCTCGACGCGAGACAGCATTGACAAGGACAGGCCGCTGACACGCGCCAGTTCAGACATGGACAGGCCGAGTCGCTCACGGTGAATACGGACATGCGCGCCGATCTGCATGTCCATCGACCCTTCAACACCGCGCTTGGGCCTTCGCGCTGTCGCCAGCAACCGCTGTGGAATACAGAAGGGCGTGGGTTGCGGCAGTGGAGAAGCACGGTGCATGGCAAAGTTCTTTCGAGATCGGAGCGCAAAGCAATCTACGTATTTCGTAGAGAACTTTAACCCAAATACTTCGAATATCGTAGGGTGGCACATGCTGGTCAGTCCTCTTCTGCTGGAACCTTCGGACGTCGGATGCGTGAGGCACGGATACGCGCGCAGTTGCCGCAGGACCGCGTCGGCGTCCTCATGGGCTTGGACGAGTCCACGACTAGCGCCAGGATCTCTCGCTACGAGACGGGCGTTCATGAACCCTCCCTGTCCACGGCGCGTGCGATCGCGGCAGTTTTGAACGTGCCGCTGGCTTATCTGTACTGCGAAGATGACATCGCCGCGGAGATTCTGCTCGAGCTGCATCTGCGCAACGAAGATCAACTCCGGCGGTTTCTCGCATGGCTGCGAGAGGCGGAATGACGCCAGGAGCCCGACGAACCTGTGGCCAGGCAGCCCCGCATCTTGTTGGGGGATGCAAGTCTGCCCGTCGTTCGTAGCCGGCCACAAGCGACTGTTCTCGGCGACAGAGCGCCACTCTGAGAACTGCGTCGCAGTTCAGCAGTGTCATCGTTTCGCCGGCCGTCGCTGATGCGTACGGCCGTCGTGGCCTGCCGCACTTTCGCACTTGGCCCGCCCAGAGGACTCATGCCCGCAGCGCGAACGCCACAGCGTTGGAAAGCCCGCCGATAGGCACTGCTTCGACGCCATGCAGCACATTGGCGACGAACAGCAGGGAGTCGCCAGGATTTAGATCCATGATCTGCGGCCCGCATCAGAACTGAACTGACGGGCCAGCAGGCGCATGCAGTGCAGCCACGAGTCCTGGACGTTCGCATTGGGCGGTGCACTCCGGATCCAGCTGCACCCGATGGGGCGCCACGAGCGGCTGCATCGGCTGCGGAAGCCCAGGTCCCGCTCGATGAGCAGCCCGGCAGTTGCGCCGGGCTCACTCAACCCAGTTCAGGACACCCGTAGCCTAGGTCACACAGCCCGACGGCAAGATCCGGATTCTCCGGATCGACCTCCGTCAACAACCAGGTGGCGCCGGCATCAGGCGTGAACAGCGTGACCACGCGCAGCGCCGGCAGGCGCGGAGGCGTCAGCGATCGACGCCCGAGAGGGTCGAGACGCCCGGACACGCGTGGCCGGGTGGCTCGATGCGCCAGCACGAGAGCGAGGTGTGGCATCGCCGCAGACGCACAACCGCCGCAAAAGCACAAACACGCTTTCACGCGAACACGGCAATCCGATCACCCGACGAACGGCTTCTATCCTTCCAGCTTTCACGGGCTCACGCCTCCTGACGGATCCAGAAAGACGTAAGGCCCCCAAAGTGTCTTCGCGCAGAACCGGACATGCGCCAGCGACCGAGACATGCCCATTCAGCGAGCGCACCCTGGCTGCGGCAATCCAGCAGCATGACGCCCCGCTGAAGCGGGGCGCCCAGGACGACGATCAGTTGGCCTTGGAGCGTGTCCAGATCAGCTGGTGCGCCCCTTCTTCGCCTTCGACCAGGCGGGCATAGATGGTGGACGGGAACGATGGGTCATCGAGCGTCACCGAGAGGTAAGGCCGCTCCTCACGGCTGACCTTCTTCCAGGCCGCGCCGATCTCCAGCCCGTTGCCGGTCACGATGCGGAAGTCCGGCGCGTTGTCGCTGCCCTTGTCATTGGGCACGATGCGGACCTTGACGTTCAGCGTGAGAGTGCGCACGGTGCCGGTGTAGCTGTTGCCCGAGGCGGTGAATTGGCCGATGGTGCTCATGGTGTTTCCTTTCGAAGTGGTTGCCAGGTCCGCGCCCGTCGCGGCCTTGTGCGGTGATCCGACCGGCGCGGGTCGGGCGCGTCGCACCGGAGGCCGCAACGCAGTGGAGGACCGGCAGGCCCGGCAAATTTGCCTCGCGAGGAATGCGCGCAGCGCAGGGGAAATTTGTTGGGCAGGCCGGTTGCCGCGGTCAAGGCCGAGGCTGGCCGAAGCGCAGCAGAGCGGCGCGCAGGCCTGCCGTGCCCACGCCAGGATTCACGCTCAAAGACAAGGCCGTGGGAGCGGACCGCCCCTCGAACGGAACCTATGGCACAGGCCCTCGCCGCATGGCTTGCACCTTCGGCACGAAAGCACGGATCGCGCAACGCACGGTGGATGCCGTGACTTGTGACGCAGAAGCGCGCTGCACGTCATTCGTCGGCGGCAACGTCGCGCGACCGAGATGGCGCATGGGATCTCTGCGGACGACGACCGTCGGAATGGCTGGCCCTCGCCACCCTCTGCCGCCATCGGGGCCGCGCCAACGGAATAGCCCTGTTGTCCGCCACGAATGCGACGCGCAGGTTCCGCGGTTGCATGGAAGGATGCCGCCACTTCCAGCAGGCATCGAAGGTCACCGTCTTAGGCGCTCCGGTGCCCAAGGTCCGACACAGGAAGTCCGCCTCCAGGTCGATGCGCACGACGCGCCGCCCAGAACGGGCGGCGCGTCATCGGTCATCGCGACCGATCAGCGCGGCGCAGACACCATCGTCTCCAACTGTGCGATCACACCCGGCTCGACGAAGACACAAGCCTGTTCGTCTGCGATGGATGCATTGAACAGACGCATGAACACCTCCTTTCGAAGATGGGCGAGGCGCCCTGTGCGATAGGCCTGCTCAGGCCTGAGCGTCCCGACGCCAGCCGACACGCCACTGCGCTCGGGATCGCACTCGACCAGCGCGACGAAGCCGTCGTCGAAGAGCGCTTGATGCTCGGCGCACAGGCCCCAGCCGGTGGTCGTGTGATGCGCCATGCTCGAGCGCAGGCGCTTGTCCAGCAGCAGGTTGCCGGTATCGAAAGGCAGGCCACAAACAAGGCACAGCCTCCGCTCCAGCGACACGTAAGATTTTTCGTCCATGAGGACCTCCGGTTGTTCGGGCGGGATTGCCCGGGACCGTGATCCGCACGGCGCAGCGCAGGTGGTCAGGGGCCGAAGGCGGCCGCGCGGCCGCAAGCGCCAACGGCGCGCCGCCCTTGACGACCGAGCACGCCGTGACAGGATGAGGGGAGCAGCAAGCCGTCCGGTTCCAGCACGACATCAGCGCGCAAGGTGCCTCATGCCGAGGCGCCCTCGCGGAAACGTCGAACAGAAAAAGGGGCTGAGCCCCTCCTCTCACAGCAAGCCGCGCTCCGCGAACGAGAGCACCGTCGGCCCGGCAACGATCAGGTGATCGAGGACCCGCACATCCACCAGCGCCAGCGCCTCCTTGAGCGTCCGCGTCAACAGTTCGTCCGCACGCGAGGGCTCCGCCGCACCCGAAGGATGGTTGTGCACCAGCAGCAGCGCCGCCGCGTTGCGGGCCAGCGCCTCCTTGACGATCTCGCGGGGGAACACCGACGTCTGGTTCACCGTGCCCCGGAACATCTCGACGTAGTCCAGCACCCGATGCTGTGCATCCAGGTGGATCACGGCGAACACCTCATGCGGCAGCACACCCAGACGCAGCTTGAGGAACGCCCGCACGGCAGCCGGCGAGTCCATCACATCGGCACCACGCACCTGACCCGCCAACACCTGCTGGGCCGCCAGCAGCAGCTCTTCCGTAGTCGCCGGTCGGTATTCGCCAGAGCGATCCTGGATCATTAGCAAAGCAGCGGGAACAGAACCAAGAAGATCGAGGGAAGAGAAAAGATCGTGCGCCATGGCGGCCTCCAGTGACCGGGCGGAATTGCCCGGGACCGGAACCGGCACATCGCAGCGCAGCGGTCACAGGTTCGAAGACGGCCGCAAGGCCGCCAGCGTGCACAGCACGCGCAGACCTTGACCGCGAGAACGGTGTGCAAGGATGAAGGGAACCAGCAAGCCAGCCCCACCACCCCTGCCGTCGAAGCAAGCGCAGCGCGCAGGCTGCCGCGCAGCGACAGCCAAAGGCGTGAGGGATCGAAGCCGAATGGCCAGGACGACAGCGTCGACCTGGGGCGAAGCCCGTAGAGCCCGACGGCAGGAGATGCCGGCACGCACATCACCGCTCCACAGCAACTCTGCCACTCGCGCAGCCAGACCTAGCCGCGACCTGCCGCCTCGGGCCAGACGATATAAATCGTCATGCCGGTACGCTGTAGTTCGATCTGAATCTCTCCATCCACCGCGGATGCCGGTAGAGCCAGGGGAAAAAACGTGGGTTGCGGGGGCCGGTGCTGGCTCCTAGGCCGACGCCGAACTACGTGGCAAGCTGGCAAGTTGATGCTCGCCGTCGATGGCTTACTTCGTGAAGGAGCCTATGTGTAGTTGGGCCTCCTGGCGAGACACCGAAGGACCTCGGGCAAGTGATCAGCGCCTCAGATCGAGCGAAAGCAGGCACTCCCGAAACCGCCGCGCCGCTGCCGTCTCCTTCTCCGCGCGCCAGGCGAGCGCGATGCCGATCTCCACGTCCGCCCCTGGCCCATGCAAGCGCCGGAACGCCACGGCGCGATTGGCATGACGCGTGGCCACCGAAGGCACCAGCGCCACGCCCAGGCCGCTTTCGACCAGGCTCACCACGGTCTGCACCTGCACAGCCTCCTGCTGCACCCGCGGCATGAAGCCGGCCTGCTGGCAGGCCTGCAGCGCCATGGCATGCAGCCCCGGCACCGCGCTTGCCGAATACAGAACAAAGGCCTCGTCCTGCAGCGCCGAAAGCGTGAGACGTGTGCGCCGGGCCAGCGGATGCTGCACGGGCAGCGCGGCTACGAAGTGGTCGCGCTCCACCGGCTGGATGCGCGCCTTCGTCGCCCGTGCCACCGGAAAGCGCAGCAGGCCTGCATCCACATGGCCCTGCTCCACGTCGTCGAGCAACTGCCGCGTGGTGGATTCGGCCAACACCAGGTGCACGTCCGGATAGCGGCTGCGGAACACCGGCATCAGTTGCGGCATGAGCGCATAGGTGGCCGAGCCGACGAAGCCGATGCGCAGATCGCCGGCCTCGCCGCGGGCGGCGGCCGCAGCGACACGTCCGAACTGCTCGGCATGAAAGAGCGCGCGCTGCGCATCCTCCAGCGCCGCCTGGCCGGCGGCGGTGAGCGAGGTGCCCCGTCGGGTGCGCTCGAACAGCTGCACGCCCAGCTGCTCCTCCAGCCGCCGGATCGACGCCGACAGCGGCGGCTGCGACATGTGCAGCTGCTCGGCCGCGCGGCGGTAGTTGAGGGTGCTGGCCAGCGCCACGAACTGGCGCAGCTGTCGGGGGTCCATTGATACCTCGTTGCTATCACAGGGCTGGAATCAGATATTAGACAGCGCCAGCCCTGAGCCGAAGAATCCGCCTCACGACAACGACGGAGACATGGCGATGACGCCTTTGCAGGGCCTGCGCGTGCTGGACCTGTCCACCGTGATCTTCGGACCGTTGGCCAGCCAGGTGCTGGCCGACTATGGCGCCGAGGTGATCAAGGTGGAAGGCCCCGAGGGCGACTCGACCCGACACACCGGACCCGGTGTGGAGCCCGGCATGGCCGCCATGTTCCTGGGTGCCAACCGCAGCAAGAAGAGCGTGGTGCTCGATCTGAAGCGGCCCGAGGCCCGCGATGCGCTGCAGGCGCTGGTGGCCACGGCCGACGTGTTCATGCACAGCATGCGGCCGCAGAAGCTGGCGGGCCTGGGCATCGCACCGGATGAGTTGCGCGCCCGCCATCCCCGCCTGGTGTACGCGAGCCTGCTTGGCTTTCTACCAGGCCCCTATGCGGGCCGACCGGCCTATGACGATGTGATCCAGGGCATGTCGGGCCTGGCCGACCTGATGTCCCGGCAGGCCGGCGAGATGCGTTACCTGCCCACCATCGCTGCCGACAAGACCTGCGCGCACGTGGCCGCCCATGCCATCCTGGCTGCACTGATGCAGCGCGAACGCACGGGCCAAGGCGCCTTCGTGGAGATCCCCATGTTCGAGTCCATGGTGGGTTTCAACCTGGTGGAGCATCTGTACGGCCAGCACTTCGAGCCGGCGCGCGGACCGGCCGGCTACCCCCGGGTGCTGGCACCATGGCGCCGGCCTTGCCCGACGGCCGATGGCTTCGTGGCCATGATGCCCTACACCGACCTGCACTGGCAGCGCTTCTTCGCCGAGGTGGGGGTGCCGGAACTGGCCGGCGACCCGCGCTTCGCCGACATCGCGGCGCGCACCGCGAACATTGCCGACCTGCTGGAGCTGGCCTGCCAGTTCACCCGGCGACACGACACCGCGCACTGGCTCGAGGTGTGCGAGCGCCTGGAGATACCCGCCGCGCCGATCGGACGCCTCGACACGCTGCCGGACGATCCGCACCTGGCGCAGACGGGCTTCTTCGAGCAGCTGGAGGACGAGGCCATGGGCACGGTGCGCTTCCCCGGCGTGCCGGTGCGCTTCGACGGCCAGCGGCCCGGCATCGCCATGCCGCCGCGCCTGGGCGCCCATACCCGCACGCTGCTGGCAGAGGCGGGATGCAGCCCTGCGCAGATCGACGCCGTCATGGCATCGAAGCCGCCCACCCCGACCTCTGGCGCAGCCCCCCTTCAACCCGCCTCCACCACGCCATGACCGATCTCGCCGCCTCCCCCACCGTCACCGGCATCGACCGCAGCCTGCCCCGCCTGGGCCAGGGCTTCGTCTGGCAGGACCTGCACGTCGGCCAGCGCATGCGCACCTTCCGCCGCACCATCACCGAGACGGACCTGGTGCAGTTCATCGGCGTCACCGGCATGCTCGAAGCCATCTTCATCGAGGACGGCTACGAGGGCGCCGCGATGGCAGGACGGCCCGTGCCGGGTGCGCTCACCTACACCCTGATCGAGGGCTTCATCCTGCAGACCATGATCCAGGGCACGGGCCTGGCCATGCTGGAGCTGCACCAGAAGATCCTGGCGCCCGTGCAGGTGGGCGACACCATCGAGGCCGTGATCGAGGTCACGGCCATCCGCCCCACCTCCCGCCACGGCCGCGCCGTCGTCACCTCCCGCATCGACGTGCACAACCAGCACGGCGCAATGGTGATGACCTACACCGCCACGCGGCTGCTGGCCGGGCGCGACTGAGCCAGCGCGACGCGCTGCCTTCCCTTTCGAACAACGACGGAGACAAACCCATGCAAGCCCCCCAGAACCGCCGCCCGCCCGGCATCGACCGCCGACGGGTCGCGCTAACCTTGACCGCCGCCTTGACCGGCGTCCTCTCCGCCCTGCCTGCCCAGGCCCAGCCGGCTGCGCCCAATGCCTACCCCACCAAGGCCATCACGATGGTGGTGCCCTTCCCGCCCGGTGGCCCCACCGACCTGATCGCCCGCGTGCTGGCGCAGAAGCTGTCGGAGCAGATGGGCCAGCCGGTGATGGTGGACAACAAGCCCGGCGCCAACGGCAACATCGGCTCGGCCTATGTGGCCAAGGCCGCACCCGACGGCTACACGGTGCTCTACAACACCTCGTCCGTCGCGCTCAGCCCGGCGCTCTACAAGAGCATGCCCTACGACGTGCTGCGCGACCTGGCGCCGGTGGCCCTCACGGCGGTGGTGCCGCTGGCGCTGGTGGTGAATCCCGGCGTGCCGGCCAACAACGTGCGTGAATTCGTGGCCTACGCCAAGGCCAACCCCGGCAAGCTGTCCTACGGCTCGGCAGGCAACGGCAACGTGACGCACCTGGGGGCCTACCAGTTCGTGCGGGCACAGGGCATCGATGCCACGCATGTGCCCTACAAGGGGAGCGCGCCGGCCGACGTGGACCTGGCCGGCGGCCAGATCCAGTTCATGACCGACACGGTCAACTCGGTCATGGCCTTCGTGCGCGACAAGCGCATGAAGCTGCTGGCCGTGACCACCGCTAAGCGCATGTCGCTCTTCCCGGACGTGCCCACGCTGGACGAGACGGTCATGCCCGGCTTCGAGGCCGGCGCCTGGCAGGGCCTGATGGTGCCGGCCGCGACGCCGCCGGCCGTCGTGCAGCGGCTCAATGCCGAAGTCATGAAGGCCCTGCGCAGCGCCGACGTGCGCGAACGCCTGGCGCAGCAGGGCACGGAGCCGCTGGGCTCCACGCCCGAGGAATACGGCGTCTACATCCGCAAGGAGCTGGCGCGCTGGGCGGGCGTGGTCAAGGCCACCGGCGTCACGCTCGAGTGAGCGGGATACCCGTCGAGTAGACACGCACCATGACCCTGACCCGTAGAACCCTGCTGGCCGCTGGCGCCGCAGCCGCTGCGCTCGCGACCGCCAGCGCCAACGCGCAGGCGCAGCCCGTTTTTCCCTCGCGGCCCCTGCGGTTCGTCGTGCCCTTCGGACCCGGCAGCGGCACCGACACCTCGGCGCGCTACTTCGCGCGGCAGTTGCAGGCGCTCACCGGCCAGCCCGTCGTGGTCGAGAACAAGCCGGGCGCCAACGGCTTCCTGGCCGTGCGCCAGGTGCTGGCGGCGCCACCGGACGGCTACACCGTGTTCATCGGCAGCAATTCCACGCTGGCCGTCAACGCCGCGCTGTTCCGCCAGTTGCCCTACGACCCGGTGGCCGACTTCTCGCCGCTAACGATGATGATGCGCTCGCCCGCCATGCTCGCCGTCGGGCCCGCGGCGCCCTATGCGGACCTGCAGGGCCTGCTGGCCAAGGCCCGCGCCGAGCCGGGGCGCATCAACTTCGGCGCGGGCTCGGCGGGCTACCAGCTCATGGGCGAGCTGCTCAACGACGTGGCCAAGGTGCAGACCGTGCACGTGCCCTTCAAAAGCGCGGCCGAAGCGATCACGGCCGTGGCGGGCGGCCAGGTGGACTACACCTTCGCCGAAGTCACGGCCGTGCAGGAGCTGGCACGCGGTGGCCGCGTGAAAGTGCTGGCGGTGGCCGCCGACCGCCGCGTCGCCGTGGCGCCCGAGGTGCCCACCGCGGCCGAGGCCGGCCTGCCCGGCTTCGAGGCCTACACCTGGGTGGGCGCCATGGTGGCGGCACGCACGCCGGCGGCAGAGACGGCGCGCCTGGCCGAGCTCTTCACCACCGTGTCGCGCATGGACGAGACGCGCGCCTTCTATGAGCGCCTGGGCGCCACACCCATGACCGGCGGCCCGGCGCAGATGCGCGACTTCCAGCAGAAGGAGATCGCGCTGTGGAAGCGCATCGTCGAGCAGGCGAAGGTGCCGCTGCAATGACCCTGGGCGCCACGCCGGCCGGCGCGCTCGGCCACATCCGCGTGCTGGACCTGTCGCGCGTGCTGGCCGGCCCCTGGGCCAGCCAGACGCTGGGCGACCTGGGCGCGGACGTGATCAAGGTGGAGCGGCCCGGCTCAGGCGACGACACGCGCGCCTGGGGCCCGCCCTTCGTCACCGACGCCGCTGGCCAGCCCACCGGCGAGTCGGCCTACTACCAGTGCGCCAACCGCAACAAACGCTCGGTCGCGATCGACATCACCCAGCCCGCGGGGCAGGCGCTGGTGCGCGAACTGGCGCAGCGCAGCGACGTGCTGATCGAGAACTTCAAGACGGGCGGCCTGGCCGCCTATGGGCTGAACGCCGACAGCCTGCTGGCGATCAACCCGCGCCTCGTCTACTGCTCCATCACCGGCTTCGGCCACACCGGGCCGTATGCGCACCGGGCCGGCTACGACTTCCTGATCCAGGGCATGGGTGGCCTCATGAGCGTGACGGGCCAACCCGACGACGCACCCGGCGGCGGACCGGCCAAGGTCGGCGTGGCCCTGGCCGACATCTTGACCGGCCTGTACGCCAGCACGGCCATCCTGGCTGCGCTGCAGGCGCGCGAACACACCGGTCGCGGCCAGCACATCGACATGGCTCTGCTGGACGTGCAGGTCGCCTGCCTGGCCAACCAGGGCATGAACTACCTCTATGGCGGCGGCGTGCCGCGCCGCATGGGCAACGCGCATCCCAACACCGTGCCCTACCAGGACTTTCAGACGGCGGACGGCCACATGATCCTGGCCATCGGCAACGACGGGCAGTTCCGCCGCTTCTGCGACGCCGCAGGCCAGCCCGACTGGGCCGCGGACGCGCGCTTTGCCACCAACACGGCCCGGCTGGCAAACCGTGAAGTGCTGGTGGCGCAGTTGCGCACACTCACCCGCACGCGCAGCACCCGCGACTGGATCGCGCTGCTGGAGCAGCACGCCGTGCCCTGCGGTCCCATCAACACCGTGGCCGACGTGTTCGAGGACCCGCAGGTCATCGCCCGCGGCCTGCGCATGACCATGCCGCATCCGCAAGCCGGCCCGGTGCCGATGGTCGCCAGCCCGATCCGACTGTCGGACACCCCGGTCAGCTACCGGGCTGCCGCTCCGCAGCTGGGCCAGCACACCCGCGAAGTGCTGACCGACCACCTGGGCCTGTCGGCCGAAGCCATTCAACAACTGTTCGATCAAGGAGTCCTGGCATGAGCGTGCTCGATTCGCTCGCACTCACCGCCATCCCGGCCGAGGACGAAGCCCTGCGTGCCGAGGTGCGCGCCTTCCTGGCCGAGGCCGTCGCCGGCCTGCCGCCACATGTGCGGGCGCGCTCGTGGGGCGGCTACAGCACCGAGCTCAGCCGCGCGCTGGGCCAGCGCGGCTGGATCGGCATCACCCTTCCGCCCGAATACGGCGGCGGTGGACGCACGGCCTTCGCGCGCTATGTGCTGGTGGAGGAGTTTCTGGCCTGCGGCGCGCCCGTGGGCTCTCACTGGATCGCCGACCGCCAGAGCGGGCCGCTGATCCTCAAGTACGGCACCGAGGCACAGAAGCGCTACTACCTGCCGCGCATCTGCCGCGGCGAGGCCTTCTTCTGCATCGGCATGAGCGAGCCCGGCGCCGGCTCCGACCTGGCCAGCGTGCGCACCCGCGCCGTACCCAGGGAAGGCGGCGGCTTCGTGCTCAACGGCCAGAAGATCTGGACCACCAACGCCCACCACTGCCAGTACATGATCGCGCTGGTGCGCACCTCGGGCGAGGCCACCGACC
Organism: Pseudacidovorax sp. NFM-22; assembly: GCF_021401245.1. Classification (GTDB taxonomy): domain Bacteria; phylum Pseudomonadota; class Gammaproteobacteria; order Burkholderiales; family Burkholderiaceae_C; genus Xenophilus. Next base: position 681,583 of record NZ_JACBFY010000003.1, on the reverse strand, counting down.
GTCACCAGGGCCTGTCGCAGGTCATCGTGGACCTGAGCCTGCCCGGTGTGACCGTGCGGCCCATCACCGACCTGTCGGGCGACCGGCATTTCTGCGAAGTCTTCTTCGACAACGTCCAGCTGCCGGCCGACGCGCTCATCGGCCGCGAAGGGCAGGGCTGGGAACAGGTGACGGCCGAACTGGCTTTCGAGCGCAGCGGGCCCGAGCGCCTGTTCTCCAGCATCGTGCTCTTCGACGAATGGCTGGCCTGGGTGCGCACGCCGCAGGGCCGCAGCGAGGCCGCGCTGCGCCTGGCCGGACGCATTCTCACGGAGCTGGCGCCTCTGCGTGCCATGTCGGTGGCCGTTCAGGACCGGCTGGTGCGCGGCCAGAGCCCCATCGTCGAAGCCGCGCTCGTCAAGGAGCTGGGCACGACGCTGGAGCAGTTCATTCCCGCCGCCATCGCCGACGACATCTTCAGTCGCGACGCGGTGGACGTACCCGCCGAGCTGCTGCGCACCCTGCGCTACGTGACCGAGGTGGCGCCTTCGTATTCGCTGCGCGGCGGCACCCGCGACATCCTGCGCGGCATGATCGCCCGCGGCCTGGGCCTGCGCTGAGGACAAGACACATGCAAGACGATCTGTTGACCGACGCGGCCGAGGCACTGCTGCGCGACCGCTGCACCCCCGAGGCCGTGCGCGCCATCGAGGCGGGCGGCGACATCACCACCCTCTGGAAAGCGCTCGAAGACGCCGGCTTTGCCGATGCCCTGGTGCCCGAGGCGCAGGGCGGCGCCGGACTCTCGCTGCCCGAGGTCTTCGGCCTGTGGGCGTCGGCGGGGGCGCATGCGCTGCCGCTGCCCCTGGGCACCACCATGCTGGCGCGGGCGCTGCTCGCCAGGGCGGGCCATGCGTCGCCCGCCGGTCCCATCGCCCTGGCCGAGGCCTCGCCCGATGGCGAAGGCGGCCTGCGCTGTGCGAGCGTGGCGGCGGCCCGCGTGGCCGCCCAGGTGCTGGTGCAGGCCGCCGACGGCTGGCACCTGCTGCCCGTGCGCACCGCCACGCTGAGCGACGCGGCCTTCGTCCTCGACGCCGGCCTGCACTGGTCGGCCGGCGCGATGGCCGATGCACCGCGGCTGGCGCTCGAAGCGCCGACCGGGATCGACGCCCGCACGCTGCTCGCCATCCAGGCCGCGGCACATCTGGCCGGCGGCCTGATGATCGTGTTCACCCGCACGCTGGCGCATGCCAACGAGCGCCAGCAGTTCGGCCGGCCGATCGGCAAGTTCCAGGCAATCCAGCATCAGCTGGCCGTGATGAGCGAGCAGGTCTTCGCCGCGCGCATGGCCGCGCAACTGGGCTGCGCCGCGGCGGGACCCTGGCCCGACCGGCTGCGCGTGGCCGTCGCCAAGGCCCGCTGCAGCCAGGCCGCGCTGGCCGTGGCCGAGGCTGGCCATGCCATCCATGGCGCCATCGGCTTCACCGCCGAGTTCGACCTGCAACTGCACACCCGCCGGCTCCATGCCTGGCGCCAGTGCGGCGGTGCCGAGTCCTACTGGTGGGACGTGGCCGGTGCCGCGCTGATCAACGGGGGCGCGCACACCACGCTCGACTGGCTGCGCACGCTCACCGATCCCACCGTGTCCCAACCCGCCTGAAGGCCCGCTGTCCCAATGTCCTTCCTCACCCACACCCGCGAAGGCACCATCGTCATCCTGACCATGGACCAGCCCCAGACCCGCAACGCCCTGACCGGCAACACCGCGGTGGAAGAGTTCGTCCAGGCGTGCGACGCCATTCGCGCCGACGCCAGCGTCAAGGCCGTCATCCTGACCGGCGCCGGCCCCGTGTTCAGCTCGGGCGGCAACGTCAAGGACATGCAGCGCTTCTTCGACGACGCGCTCACGCCCGACCGCATCCGCGAGGAATACCGCCAGGGCATCCAGCGCATTCCGCGCGCGCTCTACCACCTGGACGTGCCGGTCATCTGCGCCATCAACGGCCCCGCCATCGGCGCCGGGCTGGACCTGGCCTGCATGTGCGACATCCGCATCGCCAGCGAGACCGCGACGTTCGCAGAGAGCTTCGTGCGCGTGGGCATCGTGCCCGGCGACGGCGGCGCCTGGCTGCTGCCCCGCGCCGTGGGCATGGCCAAGGCATCGGAGATGGCCTTCACGGGCGACGCCATCGACGCGCGCGAAGCGCTGGCCTGCGGCCTGGTCAGCCGCGTGGTTGCGCCCGAGGCCTTGCTGGACACCGCCCGCGCACTGGCCCAGCGCATTGCGGCCAACCCCGGTGCCGTGATGCGCATGACCAAGCGGCTGCTGCGCGAAGGACAGCAGGCCTCGCTGGAATCCTTGCTGGAAATGTCGGCCGGCTACCAGGCCATCGCGCACAAGACGGCGGACCACCGGGAGGCGGTGATGGCGTTCGTGGAGAAACGGGCGGCACGGTTCGCCTGAGAGGGGCCGCTCGAGAGCGGCTTGCCGCCGGAAGGCCCCACTGGCAGAGGAGCGCCCGCGGGTGCGATGGGTGGCGTTGCGGTCAGCCCATGGACGGCTCAAGCATCGGGCGGCGGCCCGGTGCGTGATCGCGCAGCGCTGGTGCGAATGAGCTCCATGGCTCGCGCAGCCAAGGCGGTGAGGCCCACCTCCTTGCGCGACACGATGCCCACGACCCGCTCCGGCGCACCCGAGAGCCGATGCCATGCCAGCCCCGGCATTCGAACAAGCTCTGCAGCGGTCAGCGGCAGCAGCGCGGTACCGCACCCCGCCAGGACGAAGCGCGCGATCGAGTTGAGCTCGCGCAGCTCCAGCTCTGGGCGGAAACGCACGCCTGCATCCATGAAGGCGGCATCCAGCGTCTGCCGCGTGCCGGTGCCCCTGGGCATGGAAATCATCGGGAGCGCTGCAAGTTCGCCATGAAGCCACGACGAGAAGGGCGGCACATGCTCGACCTTCGTCAAGAGCACGAAGGGCTCACGAAAAATCTCGGAGTGGGCAAGGTCGTTATGGACGATGTCAATGCTCGTGAGGGCGAGATCGACCCGCCGTGAACGCAGCATGTCGATCGCCTCGTCGGTGACGACGTCATGGATGCGGATCACCGACCGGGGCTCCTCCTGCCGGATGCGCGCCACGATGGGCGGAAGCAGCGTTGCGGCGAGCGTGGGCAATGCCGCAATGGCCAGGCCGTGAGACCGTGCTCGCAACACCTCCTCCAGTTCCGTCATGCCAGCGTCGAGGTCCGCCACCAGGCGCCGCGCCAAGGGCAGCAGGGCTTCGCCATCGACCGTCAGGCGCACGGTCCGGGTCGTTCGCTCGAACAGGCGCACGCCCATCGCCTCCTCGATTTCTCTGACGGTCTTGCTCAGCGTCGGCTGCGCCACATGGAATGCGTCGGCGGTGCGGCTGAAGCTCAGTGTCTGGGCCAGGAACACGAACACCTGCAACTGGCGGGGCGTCAGATTCATTCTTCCAGTCTATCAATGAAGTCGAAAAAGGAACTTCATCTCAGTGCCCATTGGCAACTAAGCTCGTATCGCAGCTATGAATCGGAGACTGACGGGCGAGCTGACGTGCACGGCAGTCCGTACCCCCACACGCGCAACGAAAAGGAGACACCATGAACAAACGATTTGCTCACACGCTGCTTTGCGCGAGCCTGCTGGCCTGCAGTTCCGGCAGCTTCGCACAGGCCTTCCCCACGGCCAAGCCCGTCACCATCGTCGTGCCATTCACGGCCGGGGGCGCAGCCGACGCGCTCGCACGGGAGGTTGCCGTCCGCATGGCCACGCAGTTGAAGCAATCGGTGATCGTCGACAACAAGCCCGGCGCCGGCACCACGATCGCTTCGGCAACCGTGGCGCGCGCGCAGCCCGATGGCTACACCGTGCTGTTCGCCGCATCGTCGCTCGGTGTCGCACCGTCGCTCTACAAGAACAACGTCGGCTACGACCCGCTCAAGAGCTTTTCACCGGTATCGCTGATGGCATCGATCACGCACGTGCTGTCGGTGAATCCGCAGGTCCCAGCCAGGAACGTGGGCGAGTTCATCGCCTGGGCCAAGGCCAACCCGGGCAAGGTCAACTACGCTTCCGTAGGGGCTGGCACGACGACCCATCTGGAGGCTGAACTCTTCAAGAGCATGGCTGGCATCGAGATGACCCACGTGCCGTACAAGGGCAGCTCGCCTGCACTGGTGGACCTCGTCGCGGGCAATGTGCACGCCATGTTCGACGGCTACTCTTCCTCGGCGCCCATGGCCGCCGACGGTCGCATCCGCATCCTGGGCGTGACGACGGAGAAACGCTCGAAGGCGGCGCCAGAGCTGCCCACGATCGCCGAGCAGGGCGTCAAGGGCTTCGACGTCATGACGTGGATGGGCCTGCTGGTGCCTGCGGGCACGCCCAAGCCGGTGGTCGAGACCTTGCACAAGGCCGTTTCCGACTCGCTGCAGGATCCAGCGACCCAGGCCAAGCTCAAGACCCTGGGCTTCGAGACGATCAACATGAATCCGAACGAGTTCGCGGCCTACCTGAAGAAGGATGTCGAGACCTGGCAAGCGTTCATCAAGTCCAAGAACATCACCCTGGATTGAGGTACTGACGTGCGACTGCTGTCTTTTCTGAACGCCGGGCGTGAATCGTGGGGTGCCGTTCTCGGCGACGGCCAGGTCGTCGACCTGCGCGATGCCGCGGGCTGCGACACGCTCGCAGACTTCCTGGCCAGCGAGCGCTATTCGCAGCGCGAAAACCTTGTCGCGCAGGGCCTTCCTGTAGGGCTCGTGGATGGCCTGACGCTCCTGCCGGTCATTCCGCGCCCCGAGAAGATCGTGTGCGTCGCCCGCAACTACCTGGATCACCACAAGGAGGTGCAGGCAATCGGCATCCAGGGCGACCTCCACGAGCAGCCGCCGATCTTTCTTCGCGTGTGGCGGTCGCAGTGCGCGCATGGCGCGCCCATGGTCACGCCCCGGGTGTCGCAGACGCTCGACTGGGAGGGCGAGCTCGCGGTGATCATCGGACGCGGCGGACGAGATATTCCGGAGGCGGATGCCTATGAGCACATTGCAGGCTACGCCTGCTACAACGACGGCAGCGTGCGGGAATGGCAGTTCCATGCCAAGGCCATCTGCGCCGGGAAGAACTTCGAATCGACGGGCGCCTTCGGCCCGTGGATGGTCACTGCCGACGAGATCGCGCCCGGCCGCCACCTGCGGCTGATCACCCGCCTGAACGGCAGGGAGGTCCAGAACGCCACGACGGAGTTGCTGATCTTCGGAATCCCCAAGCTGATTGCCTACGCGTCGACCATCTTCACGCTCTCGCCCGGTGACGTGATCGCCACCGGCACGCCGGCGGGCGTGGGCCTGAGCCACACGCCGCCGGTCTACATGAAGCCGGGCGACCTGTGCGAGGTCGAGATCGAGGCGATAGGAACGCTGCGTAACCCCATCGTCGCGCAAGCCTGACGAGAACATGCCCCACGCCCATCGCGCACTTGCCAAGGTTCTGGCACTGAAGGATTTCGAGGCCCTCGCGCGCAAGCGCCTGCCTGCGGCGCTCTACGGTTACGTCTCTGGCGCTTGCGAGGATGGCCACTCGCTGCGGGAGAACGAGCAGTCGTTCGCGGACTATGCGTTGACCACCCGCGTGCTGGTCGACATCTCGGCGCGAGAGCAGTCGGTCGAGATCTTCGGCCACCGCTACAGCGCGCCGTTCGGCATCGCACCGATGGGCGTCGCATCCATGACGGCTTATCGCGGCGACATCGTCCTGGCGGAGTCCGCCGCACGGGCCAACGTGCCCGCCATCATGAGCGGCTGGTCACTCATTCCCATGGAAGAGGTCGCACGCGCAGCACCGGGAACATGGTTCCAGGCCTATCTTTCGCGCCGGCAGGACCAGATGGATGCGCTGATCGACCGCGTGGCGCGCGCCGGCTTTGGCACCCTGGTCATCACCGTCGACACGCCCTCCCCGGCCAATCGGGAGAACAACGTACGCGTCGGTTTTTCGTCCCCGCTGCGTCCTACGGCGCGTCTGGCGTGGCAAGGCCTCACCCATCCCCGCTGGCTGCTGGGTGTGCTCGCCCGCACTTTCGTCCATCACGGGATGCCTCACTTCGAGAACTGGCATGGCGAGCGCGGTGCGCCCATCTTCTCCAAGACACTCGATGTGGACATCGCACAGCGCGGACATCTCACCTGGGGCCATATCGCCCAGATCCGCGACAGGTGGAAGGGCAGGCTCGTGCTCAAGGGCATCCTGAATCCTCTGGATGCCCGCAAGGCGGCCGATCATGGCGTCGACGGCATCATCGTGTCGAACCATGGCGGCCGGCAACTCGATGGCGCCGTCCCGCCGATGCGCGCATTGCCGGCTGTGCTCGAACAGTTCCGCGGCGGTCCAGTCATGCTCGACAGCGGCGCGCGGCGCGGAACCGATGTCGTCAAGGCCATCGCCCTGGGCGCCGCGGCAGTGTTCATCGGTCGTCCCTTCAACTACGCAGCCTCGGTGGCGGGCGCCGCTGGCGTTGCGCACGGAATCGCACTGCTGCGCGAGGAGATCTCGAAGAACATGGCCATGATGGGCATGACCACTCTCGCGCAGTTGGACTCCTCCTGCCTCGTTCCTCTGCGCCCAGGCCTGTCCGCGACCGCGCACCGGCCCTAGGCTGGCAATGCTTTTAGGGAAACGAGCGGGCACTGTCCTTCAATGCGGCAGGCTTCGGCTCGGCGCGAGCACGAGTCCAGCGTGCCGCTCGATCAGTTGCCCGGCGACCGTCCGCACCGCCCGCGTTGCGTGCTCGGCGATCTCGCTCAGCGGCCCGCGGCGGCGAGTCACGATGCCGACCGAACGAATGGGTCCATCGCTGATCTCCGAAACGCGCATGCCGCGCTGGTCCAGCAGCGGCATCATGCCCAGGTAAGGCAGCACCGCGACGCCCAGGCCCTGGCGCACGAATCCGGCGATCGTGCCGACCTGATCGAATTGCATGCAGGGACGGAACTCCATTCCCCGCTGCAGATAGGCTGCGGACATGTAGCGCATCGCAGTACTGGCATCGGTCATGCTGATCAGCGGCAGCGCCGTGAGTTCATCCAAGGTCCTGGATGCACCGACGCGCCGACGCAGCGCGCCGGCAGATAGCAGCACGAAGCGATCACGCAACACCTCCTCATAGTGGAGTTCCGGATGCGAGGGCGCGACCGAGCCGAGCGAGAAGTCGACCCGGTGGTTGGCAAGGTGATCGATGGACGCCGCATTGCTGCAGTCGCGGATCGTGATGTGCGGCGCGCCGAATCGTTCCTCCAGCGATGCGCAGACTGCCGGCAACAACACGCTCGCCAGCGATGGCAGTGCTGCAACGCTCAGTTGCCTGATCTCCCGCTGCGCGTGCGACTGCAGTCGCTGCAAGCCGGCGTCGAATTCCCCCACCACGTCCCGCGCAACCACGGCCAGGCGCTCTCCGGCCGCTGTCAGCCGTACGTTGCGCGTGCTGCGCTCGAACAGCTTGAGTCCGAGCTCCTCCTCCAAGTCGCGGATCGCCTTGCTCAGCGAGGGCTGGGTTACGAAGAACTTCTCGGCCGTCCGGCTGAAGTTCAGCGAGACGGACAGTGCAAGGAACATCCGAAGTTGGCGGGGAGACGCATTCATGCACTGATTCTATGAATGGATAGAAAGAAAGAACTTCACCCATGAATGGGCGATCCCTAGCATCGCGGCTCTCGAATCTTTGAGGAGACGATGTGCTGGACATGACGAACAAGGTGGCGCTGGTGATGGGATGCGGGGCAGTGGCCGACGGTTGGGGCAACGGCCGCACCATCGCCGTTCTCTTTGCACGGCAAGGAGCGCAGGTGTTCGGCACCGACCTGAAGCTGTCTGCCGCACAGGCCACTTTGGACCTGATTGCGTCCGAGGGGGGGCAAGCCGAGGTGCTTGCCTGCGACGTGACGCAGTCCGCGCAGGTGGCGCAGGCGGTGGCCGCATGTATCGCGCGCTTTGGCCGCATCGACGTGCTGGTCAACAACGTCGGCCTGTCGCAGCCGGGCGGCCCCGCTGACATGGACGAGGCGGTCTGGGACGCACAGATGGACGTGAACCTCAAAAGCGCCTTCCTCACCTGCAAGCACGTCATCCCTGGGATGCGGGCGCGGCGTTCGGGCGCCATCGTCAACATCGCCTCGGTGGCAGGCCTGCGCTACGTGGGCAAGCCGCAGGTGGCGTACGCCGCCGCCAAGGCCGGGCTTCTGCATTTCACGCGCACCAGCGCCGTGATCCACGCCGCTGACGGCATCCGCATGAACTGCGTGGTACCCGGCCTGATGCATACGCCCCTGATCGAAGGCCTGGCCGCGAAGTACGCCAACGGGAACACCCAGGCCTTCATCGAGCACCGCAACGGCCAGGTGCCGATGCAGCGAATGGGCGACGGCTGGGACACGGCCCATGCCGCGCTGTTCCTGGCTGCCGACGAGAGCCGCTACGTCACCGGCACCGAGATCATCGTCGACGGTGGCCTGGTCGCTGCAACACGATGAGCATACGGCCGCCAAGTGCGGCCCACCGACGTCGTCGGCGAGCAAGACATTCATCGACAGGAGACAAACCCATGCTTCGTAGAACCTTCACGAACATCCTTCTCGCGTGCGCGGCGTGCGCGATTCCCCCACTGGCCGGAGCCCAGGCTCCATCCAACGCCCCCTTGCGGCTGATCGTGCCCTTCGCGCCGGGCGGTGCCGTCGACCAGACGGCCCGCACGCTGGGCAATACGCTGGGCGAGCGGCTCGGCCAGGCGGTCGTGGTCGAGAACAAGCCCGGCGCCAGCGGCTCGATCGGCGCCGGGGAGTTACGGCGCAGCAAGCCCGACGGACATACGCTGATGCTGGCGCTGGACTCGCAGGCCGTGAATCACCTGATCGTCAAGAACCTGCCCTTCGACACATTCAAGGACTTCGATTACCTGAGCCTGCTGGTCACCACGCCGCAGGTGCTGGTGGTGCGCAACGAATTGCCGGTGCGCGACCTCGATCAGTTGGTGGCCTACTTGAAGGCGCATCCGGGCACAGCCTATGGTTCGGCCGGCACGGCATCGGCCGGGCACGTGAACAGCGCTCAGCTGTCGATCATCAAGGGCCTGCAGACCACCCACGCGCCCTACAAAGGGGCCGGCCCACTGCTCGCCGATCTGCTGGGCGGCCACATCGATTTTGCTTTCGCTGGCCTGTCCGTGATGCTGCCGCAGATTCAGGCGGGCAAAGTGCGCGCCCTTGCCGTCAGCAGCCCGGCGCGGTCGCGCCAGTTGCCCTCGGTGCCCGCCATGAACGAACTGATCCCCGGCTTCGAATTCCCGACCTGGATCGGGCTGGTCGCGCCCGCCGGCCTGCCCCCGGCGGTGCGCGCCAAAATCCTTCAGGCGCTGCAGGACACGATGCGGGATCCTCAGGTGAGCGCACGTTTCGCCGAGAACGCCTTTGATATTGTCAACAGCACGCCCGAAGCGTTCACCGCGCGTGTGCACAAGGACTCGGCGCTCATGGCCGACCTCGTCAAGCGCGGTGTCGTCGGCACTGATTGACGCTTCACGACCCCATCCCGTCCCCTCGCCACAAGGCTCCCCAGCATGGCCCGCATTCCCTACGCCCGACTCGACGACGACGCCGTCCGCCCGCTCGCTGAGCGCATCACCGCCGAGCGCGGCAGTGTGCTGCACCTCTACCAGATGCTGCTGCACAGCCCGCCGGTGGCGCAGGGCTGGCTCGGCTACCTCACGGCAATCCGCCATCAGTGCTCACTGGACGGTGCGCTGCGCGAACTGGTGATCATGCGCGTCGCGCTGATCAACGGCGCTCCATACGAAGCCGAGCAACACGCGCCCATCGCCCGCAAGGAGGGCGTGAGCCAGGCCAAGCTGGATGCACTCGGCCACTGGCAGGACTGCCAACTCTTCGGTGCGAAAGAACGTGCGGTGCTCGATTACACCGAAGTGATGACGCGCCATGTGCATGTGCCCGACGCCGTGTTCGCCGAAATGGCCACGCACTTCGAGCCATCTCAGATCATCGAGCTGACGGCGACCATCGCCGCCTACAACATGGTGTCTCGATTCCTGGAGGCGCTCCAGATCCACTCGGACGACGCCCGCGAATAGCCGCGAATCGGCCGCGTCGCGAATCCTCGAGCGCCTAGTACGCGCGCCTCGCAGTCTGCGGCGGGCTCAAGGGCGACGGCGTGGGATCACTTACCCATGCGGCGGCACTGGCGACCCAATCATGGACGGCGCGAGGACAGATTGCACTGTGTATCCCAAAGAGATCGAGGAGGGGAGCACATGCTGGGCATCCCACCCTTCATGGGCGACGTGGTGCTGATTCGGGGGTCGTCGTTGATGTCAACCCAGATGCGCTCGAGCTCCGGATGCATCGGGCCGCCTGCAGCATTGAGCGTGTCGGGCCGATTGAGCGTGACGACGCACACGCCGTCGTCGTCGATGTCGACCTTAAGATACTGGTGGCCCTGTTAGTCCATGCTGGTGCGAGTGAACCTGACTGGCTCATCGTAAGTGCCATAAAGACGCCTGGGTGAGTGCCCAATCGATTGATCACATGCGTGCTGGAATGATCATCGACAACGGCTCGGCATATCGCTCTCGGCTGTTCACCACGACCTATCAGTAAGCGTCCGCCCAACCCACCTTGACGACCACGGCCGATGGTGAGTGGAGTCAGGCTATGGGTGACCCCAGAACGGTGCGCAAGGATGAAGGGAACCAGCAAGCCAGCCCCACCACCAGTGTCGTGGAGGCGAGCTGAGCGCGCGGGCTGGCGCACAGAGACAGCCGGAAGGCGTGAGAGATCGAAGCCAAACGGCCAGGACGACCGCGTCGGCCTGGGGCGAAGCCCGTAGAGCCCGACGGCAGGAACTGCCGGCAAGCACGTCACCCGTCTTCAGCGTTCCTGAGAAGGCACGGTCTGCAACAATTCTCCGCACAGGAAACCATTGCAAATCATGCCCCGGCACTACCTCAACGTCCCCTTCGCCCAGAAGGACGCCGCCAAGTCGCTTGGCGCGCGCTTCGACGGTGCGGTCAAGCGCTGGTACGTCGAAGACGGACGTGACCTGACGGTATTCGCCCAGTGGTTGCCCGCATCGGTCAGCACGTCCGCTTCATCAGCAGAACTGGCGCTTCCGACAACCGCGGGCGCGCTCGCCCTCGCCGCCGGCAAAGGCATCTCCCTCTCGCACCTGTTGGGCGGGGTCGCCAACGCAGTCGCCCAGGCCTTCAACAAGGGCGTCTGGACCCTGGTCGAGGTGGTCGAAGCCCGCGCACGCGGCCACGTCTACCTTGAGCTGTCCGAACGCGACAGTAGCGGCCAGCCCATCGCCAAAGCCCGCGGCGTCATCTGGAGTTCAACCGCCTCACGCATCCTCCCAGAGTTCGAGGAGGCCACAGGCGCCGTCATCGGTGCCGGCATCAAGCTTCTGGTGCGTGCCCGGCCGGTCTTCAACGCCCAGTACGGCTTCAGCCTCGACATCGATGCCATCGATCCCGACTACACGCTGGGCGACCTGGAAGCGCGCAAGAAGGAGATCCGGGATCGGCTGCAAAAGGAAGGCGCCTTCGACCAGAACCGCCGCCTGGCGCCGCCCTGGGACTACCGAACAATCGTCGTGGTCGCCCCCGAAGACGGCGCGGGCCTCGGCGACTTCCGCAAAGAGGCCGAGCGGCTGGAACGCTTCGGCATCTGCCGCTTCATCTACGTCCACAGCCGCTTCCAGGGCGAAGGTGCCGCCCGCGAGATCGTTTCGGCCATGGCAATGGCGCTCGAACAAGCGAACAAGTCCACCCCACCCGACGCCATCGCGCTCATCCGAGGAGGCGGCGCTGTCAACGACCTGGCTTGGCTCAACGACTACGACCTGGTTCGCTTCATCTGTGATCTGGACATCCCGGTCCTCACCGGGATCGGTCATGAACGCGACAACACGCTGCCCGACGAGGTCGCCCACACCCGCTTCGACACCCCCAGCAAGGTGATCGCGGGCATCGAGCAGCACATCCTGCGACGCGCGCGCGAGGCCAGCCGCGCCGCACAGGAAATCTTCGCCGCGGCTTCCCGCATCGCCCAACGCGCGAAGAGCGAGACGGAGCGCTACGACGCGCAGGTCCGGGCGGATGCCAGGACCCATTTGAGCCGCGCCCGACAGTTCAGTGCCGAAACCCTGCACCAACTGCAGGCCGCCGCGCTGCACCAGATCCATGACGCCAGGGTGAGCAGCACGGCCCTCCTACACCAGACCAACACCGAAGCAGCACGGCATGTGTCCTCGGCGCGGCAGCAGGTGCCCGCGCTGATGAACGACATCCGCGTCCACTCACAGGACCAGGTCGGCGCTGCACGCAGCAGGACAGATCTGAGCTTCCAGGCAATCACGGCCGAAGGCGGCGCGACGGTACGAACCACGCGACAGTCTGTGACTGACCAAATGCAGCGCCTGGCAGAGCGCGCGCAGGGTTCGGTTCAACAGGCACGGGCTGGTGCCGAAGCCCTCATGCGCGAAGTAACGGGCCAGGGTCCGGAGAAGACGCTCAGCCGCGGCTTCGCCATCGTCCGCGCGCCCGACGGCCAACCCGTCACCGACACCGTCCAGGCCCAGGCACTCACCACCATCGACATCCAGTTCAGAGACGGCCGGATCAACGCACAGCCGGCCGGCTAGACACGAAAGACAAGCCCATGACGACCAGCTTTAGGGAAGCGTACGGCGTGCTGCAACGCCATGCCGAGACCCTGCGCACGCAGGACGAACCCAACATTGACGACCTGCTGACCATCGTCACTGAATCGGTGAGTGCTTATAAGGTCTGCAAGCAGCGCATCGATGCCGTGGAGGAGGCCTTGAAGGCTGCCCTCGATGGCGCCGGCGTCGAGGTCCCGCCCTCGCCTGCCGCGCCCTTTCCCCGGCCTGCAAGCCCTGCCCCTGCGAAAGCGCCCGGCCCCACCGGTCAGACAGCCGCTCCCGCGGCTTCGTTCGACGACATGGATGACGACATCCCGTTCTAGCGGCTCATCGGCAAGGACCATGAAGAGACATCCATCTCTCGCTCTCGGCCAAACATCCTGAAGCTAGTTGACTGCCGGAATGCCCATGGCGTTGAGCGTAGGCGTCGTCATCGTGCCGGTCTTCTGCAAGCCCTTGATGTCCTGGAAATAGCGCAGCGCCTGTCGCGTGTCTTCGTTCATCGCCCCATCCACCGGTCCGTCATACAGCCCCAGCCCCCTGAGCTTGATCTGCACGCGCATGATCTGGAGACGTAGCTTTTCCGAATGGGTCAGTTCCTCCCGCGCCGCCGCGGAGTTGCCGGGGACAGTCTGCCCAGGTCGCGCGGCGGACCCGGGAGCTGAGAATCGACTAGTCGCGTTCCCGGGAGTTGCTTCGTACTGCGATGAAGCCCGCGAAGGCGTGGGTGCTGTCGCTGGTGCAGGCTGCACATAAGACGGAGCGAGTGCAGGACTCGGAGCCACATAGGCCGGAGCACGATAGCTCGAACTGCCGCCGCCGGAACCCGAATAGTGCGAGCTGTGACTCGAGTGGGACCGATGACTGGAATGGGAGCGATGACCCGCAAACAGGTTGTCGGCTTCCAGGTTCAATGGCCGCAGCGGAACGGCCCCGGTCGCGTCCAGCGGCTCGATCTCCGCTTTGGGGCCGGGAACCACTGACAGACTCTTGGTGGTCATCAGAGGAATACTGGCAACGAACAGCGAGAGATTGCGGATGAACTTGCTCATGCGATGACTTCCCCTGCCTCGATGGCTTTCAGTGGCGCGGGCTTCCAGCCTTTCTCGTGCCACGCGAACAGCCCCGCGCATCTGGCCTTGACGGCGCACCGGTCGCACTCGCTGGCGTAGACGTTCTTCCAATCGGAGATGCTCCGACTGGCAACGGGCCACAGCGTCCGGGGTAGCGCGCAGAGCGGCGCATTCATGAATAAATGAGGAACGGCATGGCGCCGGAGCACGCGTGCCGCCTGCTCCAGCGTACTGCCCCACGCGCTCAGATCCACCTCGCACAAGGCGCGGTTGGCCAGCGCGAATCCAGTCGGCTCACACCCCATCAAGGCAACTTCGTGAACAAAAGGCAAGTTACGGCCAATGAATCCTGCCAGCTCCGGCAGGACCTGCAACACAGGTTCGATCAGCACGATGCGAAGCTGAATGGCCTGACAATTCGCCTGAAGCGCCAGCAGTCCAGCCAACGTCTCGTCATAGGCGCCATGCGCCTGGACCACGAAGTCATGCACGAAGTCGGCATGACCATAGAGCGGAACCAGCCATCGGACCGGCACCGACAGCCCGTCAAGAATCGTCGACACCACCTTCGGATCGGCAAACAGCCGCCCGTTGGTCAACACCTCCACCCGGGTCCGTGGATGGTGTTGGGCGACGGCATCGAGCACCCGCCGGAGTCCAGCCCCTAACAGCAGAGGCTCGCCACCGGTCAATCCGAGCACGTCCGGCGAATGGCGCAGATGGCGGATGGCGTCGACGGCCTCCTCCACCAGCCAACTGTCGTCTCCCGGCGTGGGCGGCTGCGAGCACATCAGACAGTAGCTGTTGCACCGGTTGGTCATGAACAACGCGTGGTGCGTGTCCGACTCCCGCATCAGCACGACGGCCTCGTCCCTATCGGGATGCGGCACAACGACGTCACCGTCCTGAAGCGCCGCACTTTGAACCCAGGCGACGTTGGCAAGCGCCGCATCTTTCAGCGCTTCGACGCCAGCCCGCTCCTCCTTGGACTCGACCTTCACCAGAAAGCGAAGGTGAGGCGTCCATTCGGCGCCGACCTCGGCATAGCCGACCACCCGATGCACGAGCACTTCGCATCCCGGCTGGAACGTGGCCCTAAGCTTGCGCATCAGACCTGGGTCTCCGCCGTCGGGCGTGCCCACGCGTGGAAAAGGTCCAGCAAGGTCTCATCCGCCGTACGCACCGCCATGAACATGGCATCGAACATGCCCAGGTGACGTTGGCAATGCTCGGTGTTATGTGGGGGGACAAAGGGCGTGCCGAACTGCGCCTGCGCATCCACGGGATTCGGGGCACAGAAGAGGCTGTAGGGGCAAGCCTGGCACGCAGCCATGCCGTCCACCTTGCTGGCCTTCACGAGCTCGGCCCGTGCGGGCGAAACCAGGAGCGCCTCGAGCGGCGTTCCGATCCGCCCCATGCGCAGCGAGGTGTCGCCAGTCTCGGCCATCATGCGCGCCTCGTCACTGGGATAGATGTAGCCGTCATAGTTGTAGACCAGCACGCTGGCGCCGGCGCTGGTCGGGCTCTGCAGGTCCACATAGCCGGCGTCGAAGGTGGACAGCATCTTGTTGAGCAGGATCGACGCATAGACCTCGCGGATCACCACGCCTTGCTGATTCCAATGCAGCACGCGCTGCAGACCTCGCTGGTAGAAGCGGAAAAAGTCCTGCACCGAGTAGCCCAGCAGAGCCTGGTTGCGTTTGGCGAAACCATAACTGCTCAGCGGCCGCAGAAAGATCTCGCCGAATCCCAGCCGAACGTACTCGTCGACGATGGCTTCCGGCTGATCGAGTGACGCCTTGGTCGTGGTCATCAACGCTGCCACTGCGTCCACCCCGATGTGCCTTCGCGCCAGATCGACACCGGTCAACGTCCGCTCGTATGCATCGCGCCCGGGAATCGGCCGGTTGCGGTTGTGCAGATCGCGCGGGCCGTCGATGCTGGTGGACAGGTAGACCCCATGGGTCTTGAAGAAATCGCACATCGCAGCATCGAGCTGATGCAGCGTCGAGGCGACGACAAAGCGGATGCGGCGTCCCTCGAACGCGTTGCGAGCCTGGATGCGCAGGATGGCGCGCTCGATCAGGTCGAAGCGCAGCAGCGGATCCCCGCCCTGAAACTCCACGGTCAACGTGGATGCCGGGCTTTCGAAGATCGTGTCGCAGGCGGCGTCCAGGTCAGCCGTCGAGAGGGTATGGCCCTGGTCATGCAGCGAACGACTGACCTGGCAATAGCGGCAGGAGTGGGCACATTGCAAGGTCGGCACGATGATGTGCAACGCAGGCCCCGCGGAGACCGTCTCTCGCTTCGCCGCGACCCGCGAGTTCATCAACCGGCGCATGCCCGCCGACGGCGCACTGTCACCAAGCAGGAACCGCGCACGCAGTTCGGCCTGCCGTCGCAACGGCAAGCTCGCCGGAGACTGCTGGAACTGATCGAACTCCTCAGCGGAGAATAATGCGTGGTCACCACTGCGCGCTGTGGCCACGACAAAGCCATCCGGCAGCACACGACTGCGAAAGGGCTGTACCTGGGTCACGTACGCCACGGCCTATGCCCTCGCAGCACCCTGCGGAAAACAGGCTGCCCGCAGCCGCCTCATATCGACCGCGTGCCTTTGCAGCCAGGATAGCCAGAGCATCCCCAGAACGCATTCCCGGCCGACGCTCCGCGCTTCGCGACACGGCGAAGCATTGCTTTCGAGCAGACCGGACACAAGGGCGCCCCACCGCGAGCGGAAGAAGCAGCGACAGCCTCACCATGTGCAGGCTCGGACACAGCTGGCGAAATGGACCGCCCTCGGCGAATCAAGTGAAGCAACGCGGGGCCGTCGATCAGGCGGATGTTGCGACCACTGGCAAAAGCCTTGGCCTCCTCGGTAAACCGCCCAGACGTCACGACGAAACCACCTGCCGCGCCGCGCGCCGCCATGACACCGTACAGCTCGCGAACCACGGTCACTCCGACCTTGAACGCTCTCCATTGCTTGCACTGGACCAGAAACTTCTCGCTGGCCTTGATGAGGACGAGGTCGATTCCGCCGTCAGGCCCGCCGCCACCAACTTCCGAAACCGCGTAGCCATGCTGCCGAAAGCCCTCACCCACGAGCAGTTCGAACTCCCTCCAACCCATTCCATCCAGCGCGTCCGCAGCATCACTACGAGCCACAGAGCCGATCAGCGTCCGGCGTTCACGGCGGCGAATCGCCGAGGCGAGTGCCCCCATGACGCAAATGAAGGGAACGATGTATTGGCCTGCGTAGGCCAAGCCGCGCCAGATGCCGCTGGTGGCAAGCTGGCCGATGTCCTGCGGCGTCTTAGCGAGGGGCAGCGGCGAACTCGCCACCGCATGCAGCAAGAAATAGCTCAGCACGGCCAGCCCGATCCCGGCCCACCAGGGCAGCATCGCGACCAAGTCCATCAGGTCTTCGGCCGTACTCGCTCTTCCTCGTCTCCGCATCATGGCGCTCTCCTCAGGAGGCAAGCTACCTCAATCGGAAACATTTCGCAATGATTCAGAGCTGGCACTTTCCCGAGCCTTAGGAATGACGGCTGTGCAGCGGAAGCAGACCTCCGGGCTATCCTCCCGACCGGCCGGTTCCGGCCAGAAGCGGACACTCGCGAACGTCATGATTTTTGCTACCAGAACAGCGAGAACAATTGGGCTGCTGTGCTTGAGCCTTCTCCTGACCTACGGGGCGAGCGCTGAGTCAACGTGCGGCATTGTGCGAGTTCCAGGGGGTTCGCCGCACAGAGCTGGCCCACCGCAGTCGACGGTTGAATTGGTACCAGCCAGTAGTTCCGGCCGCCCAGACTACCGGCGAGTTCACCCGAAGCAAGACGTGAGCGGCATGCAGGAGTTCTGGCTTGCCCAAGACAGCCTCGCAAGTACTGCGGATGTTGAGTCTGCCGAGGCCGTACTGGACTGCGACGAGCCGGCAGTGCTTCTCACCTTCGACAGGGATGCGACCACAAGGCTTGCAAATTGGTCAGCTGGGAATAGGGGAGGCCTCTTGGCGGTGCTCGTCGATGGCAATCCCAGCATAGTTGCAAGTGTCAAGGGCACGCTTGGTGGGAAGATAGCTCTGCGACTTTCAAGTGGCAAACTGGACGAGGCCGAGAAGATGGTGAGCCGGCTCATGGGTGCAAAGCGCTAAGTGCCCGCCCTCGCTGAATATTGATCATAGTCAGCCACCGCGCAACTGACTCCTCCAGATGGGTGGCGGCAAGTTTCGTGGGGTGCCCGATGATTGCGGCCTCCGGTGACTACGTCAGTCTCGTACGGTTCGATCAAGCTCAACAAGCTTGAGTCGGTGTCAATGAAACCGGCAGCAGCCCAGGGCCACGAGACTGATCTCGGAGAGAAGACTGTGTGCGGATAAGCTACAGGTGGCAACATCAACTTAGGACAGAAGTATCCGCTCGACCGTTGACCAGGGGCGGGGCCCGCCATTCGCCGGCCGCATCGAAAACCTGCTCGAGGTTGGCCCGCGTCTCCCGCGAGGGCGAGAGACCGAAGGTGGGCTGGTTGCAGAACTAATAAAACACTGAGGAGCGGAAATTGACCAAGGAGCAGATCGGCTCTCTGGCGCCACTTGCGATATTCATTGCGTTCGTGGCCGGGTGCGCGTGGGTCGTTGGGCGCCTGACCCGACAAAAGGTGACAGAGGTCCAGAGGCTGTACGGGACGGGAGGCTGGCTCGGCTTCTTCCTGGTCGTTTCTTTCGTCCTTTCGCCACTACTCAGCATTGGCTCTCTCGTCAGGAACTTCGAAACGGCTGAAACCCGCACGCCGGGCGTCCTGGGACTGCCAGGCTATGTTCCGTACAAGGCGTTCTGCTGGTGTCTGGTGCTGGGCGTCATCGGCTGGCAAGTCTGGATGGCCAACCGGCTGCGCACGAGGTTCGAGCCGGACAGCGTTGCGCATGCCAAGCGATACCTTGCCATCAGTCCTTTCGTCATGTACCTGGGCGACGTGGGCGCTGCCTGGACGTTCCTGAACGTGAACGGCGCAGGGGAGGACATAGCACAAACAGTGCGCGCCTTCTTTTCAAGCTTCCTCTGGTACCTCTACTTCACCAACTCAGAGCGAGTGAGGAATACCTACTTCGGTGCCAAGCAGACCGAGGACCAGGAGCCGCTCAAGTCCCTGCGCGCGCGCAGGGCGCCGGGAAACGCTCGAGGACCGGCAAGACCCGGTGTTCGCAGAGGCGCCTTTGCCCGGCCCGCCTGCCTCCTTGCCATCGCGGACGGCGCCTGCCCTGGCCGCCATCCCTGTTGCTGAGGAAGCCGAACAGGTCTGGTGGTACGCCGAAGGTGAGAACAGAGGCGGCCCAGTGTCCGCGGCGCAACTCGAAGAGCTCCTCCAGGCGAGAACCATCAGCTTGAACACGCAGGTCTGGCGCGAAGGACGATTGGCCTGGAAGGCGCTCCACCATGTCCCGGAACTGTCCAGGGGGCGGGCCGCGCCGCCCGTCGATGACGAGCCGGGGTTCGTCAAGCAGGATCGGTTGCGCGAACGCACGGCGGGCGCGCCGCTGTGGACCATCGCGATCGTGCTGGCCGTGTTGCTGGTCTGGTTTGGCCTCGCCTTTCACCTTCCCGAGAGGGCTTCGCTGCCCTACGCGTTCGGCGTCGGCCTTGGCGCCCTGTTGCTGCCGGTTGGAGGGGTCGCCATCTTCTCGCTCTGGAGCGACTACCCGAGCCAGCGCACAAGCCTCCAGGTCTTCGTCGGATGCTGCACTGTGCTGCTTGCGGTCTCTGGGGTAAGCACGCTCGTGACCCGCGGCTACGCGGAGCGTTGGTTCAATAGGGACAACTTGACTGCAGAGGATCTCCGCTCTCAGGCCAACAAGTGTGTTCAGTTGCGCGATCTGCGCTGCCAGGAGGCAAGCTGGCGCGAATACGTGCGGCTTCGACCTGATGATGCCGTCGGCGCCGCACGCCTGGGTATGGTTCTGAATCTGCGCGACAAGCACGAGGAGGCCCTCGTTCACCTGAAGAGGTCGCTGGACCTCGGAGCAGGCGCATACGACCTCTTCGCGTTCTACGCCGACAGCCACGATAAGCTTGGTCACACAGGAGATGCCATCGAATGGTCATACAAGGCGCTGTCCGTGGCGCCGAGCCTGGTGGACGTCAGAGGGCACTTGGCCAGCCTTCTGCTCAAGACAAATCGGCCTTACGAGGCGCTGTCTCTGCTGCAGGCCTACGACAACCAGTTGGAAGCCAAGGGCGGGCGGCCGTACTTCGTGGCGCAGCGGATTTCCATAGAGACAGCCATCGAGCAGGCCGAGCCTGAGAAGAACGTGGAGCGCACGGCGCTGCGTCTACCGGCTTTCAGTGGCCACTTCTTCGCGCCGGTAACTCTCGGCTCCAGCAAGCCGCGAGCCTTCATGGTCGACACCGGTGCCAGCCGGACGAGCCTCAGCGACACGGTGCTGCGTGAGACGAAGGCGGTCTATCGCGTGACTGAGCCGCAGGTGAACATGAGGACGGCCGACGGCAGGGTGGCGCTGGCGAGAGGCATCGTCATCGAATCAATGAGGGTCGGCCCATTCGAGCTCAAGAACGTGCCGGCCATCGCCTGCGCAGATTGCGCATCGCTGCTGGGCCAAGCCAGCCTGGCGCACTTCGACATGCAATCAGTGCGCGCGCAGGGTGTGGAATTTATGCTGCTAGCGCGTCGCGGGCCGCAGTGAGGGGCCATAGCAGAGGTGCTCCCATTCGGCGCCTACGTGAGGAAAGCCCGGGCGCTAGTCAGCCTCTAAGCATGCTTGGCCAACGAAGCGCAGAACCGATGGGACAGCGGCGCGAACTTCGCGGAAGTCAGATATCAGGCGATTTGGGCCCGGATGCTGTATGACAGCGTACGGCCAGAAGCAGCCGTTCGCATCACCGACACAATCAGGCCAGAAGCTCACCTTCCCGCCCTTCCTTCAGTTCACCAATCGCCATGAACGACTTGCCGAGTGCCATCCACGCCAATATCAAGCAGTTTTGCGCTGACGGGGACGCGCTTGCTGAGCAGCGGCGCTATAAAGAGGCAATCGCGACGTACAACAAGGCTTGGGCGTTGGTGCCAGCACCGCAGGCCGATTGGGAACCCAGTACCTGGATCCTCGCCGCCATAGGCGACGCATGCTTTCTCGGCGGTTTCTTCGTCTCAGGTTCAGAGGCAATGGAGTACGCGATGCGCTGTCCAAGTGGTTTCGGCAACCCCTTCCTTCATCTGCGCCTCGGCCAATGCGCACTTGAGCGAGGGCAAGAGAAAGTGGCAGCAGAACATCTGACAAGAGCGTACATGCTGGAAGGAAAGGAGATATTTGCTCTAGACGACCCCAAGTACTTCGCGTTCTTGAAAACGAAGCTTGCTCCGCCCGCTTCCGGCGTGTGGTGACGTACTACGCTGCGGGCACCCTGCGGCCGTCGTGCAGAATTCGGCCAGAAGCGGACACTGCTACCGAATGCGTTACCAACTGTTATAAGCTTCGCGCATGACGAACGCGAATTCAGGCGGCGAACCGAGCCTTCAGGACGTTCTCTCCTTGTTCAAAGACAGGAGCGGAGACGAGACTGGAGGACAGCATGCTGTCCGTGGGTTCAGCTTTCAGGTCTGGCAAGCTGTGCTTGAGACCCTAAAGGCACATGCGACCGGCGAGGACTATGCCGTCGTACTTGAATGGCAGCAGGACATAGCGGTGCTTGACTCGTCCAAGCAGCCCACGCGCGTCACGTTCATCCAGCTCAAGAAGAACGAATCGACGCACCACTGGACCTTGAATGGACTGCTGGCACCACCGCCGGCACCTGCGGCAAAACTAGTGCAGGCGAACATCGACGAGACAGGCGCAACGGCCGCACCGAAGCGACGGATTCTCCTTCGCTCGCGCAAGCCGGGACAGTCCCCGCTGGCCAAACTGTATTTCCACCGCCAGCGCTTTTCTGCGCTCACGCGGCCTCCGGAACTCATCTTCGCTTCGAACGCACCGTTCTACGTTGGAGTCGGGGACGATGACCAAAACGAAACGGTGACCGCAGTAGAGCTATGCGACTTGCCAGCCGCATCAGTCGCCAAAGTCCAAGAGGCTTTTCGCAAGCAACTTGAAGTGCCTGAAAACGAAGCGATTGCCCTTGATGGCTTCCGCTTGACTGTGACCAACTGTCCCACTGAGGAAGCCCACAAGTTTGCCATTGGCGAGTTGGTGGAGCTGTGTCAGCTCAAGAAAATTGAGCCGCAAGTCAATGCCCCGTTCATTGCCATCTGTCTCGTAGCGTCGTATGTGCAGCAGCGAGCCGGCAAGCGAGCCTACGCCAAGGACTTCGCGGGCCTGCTTGAGCGCGCTGTTACGAGGGCTGAGGTGACTCAATACTTCGCTGCAGCCAACGACACCCACGTTCGAACACAAGACTTGGTCGCGCAGGTCATCGCGCGGCTGAATGCCGAGGTGGCTGACTACGAGATGGTCCAGGAGATGGAGGCTGCGGTGAACACCGCTTGCGCGGAAGTCACCAATCGCGCCAGCGTGGTCTGGCTCACTGCCCAAGTGCTGGTCGACCTATACATCAAGAACAACCAATACAAAGCCAACGGAGACCTCAAGGCTCGACTGCCGGCGTGGCTGGCGGACCTGCGCATGATGAAGGTTCGGGACTCACACCTGTACTCCGATGGCTTCCTCTACTGCCTGATGGCGATGACTCTCAAAAATGCACAACCACTCCGACACCTTTCAACTGCTGCGGCTGGTTCGCAACCTGAGGCAGCATCATGAGCCCCATCGTGGTATTCAACGAGCTTTGGCTGCTGTCCGAAAGAGACGCGAGCGCGAGGCAGCTGAAATTTCATCCTCGACGCAACCTGCTGGCGGGCAATAACGGCACAGGCAAGTCGCGTGTCCTGAAGCACCTAGTTTGGGCGCTCGGCTGCGAACCGGCAAGACGTGCCGCGGGCGAGTTCGACGCGAACGTGGTCGCAGCTCTTGAGCTGTCTGTTGGCTCGTTGGGGAAGTTCATCTTCCTGCGGCAAGGTCGCAAGCGCGCCGCATTCGATGACCTGGGACTTCTTGTATTTGCGACCGAGTCCGGCTCGAAGTGGAGTGAGTTCTTCTCTGAGACCTTCGGCTTCAAGCTAATGCTTCAGCGCAAGGAGGAAGGTGAGTTTGGCTTGGCTGGGCCCGACTACGCCATGCTTCCGTTCTACATCGACCAAGACAGCGGATGGGGCCCGAAATGGGCGACCTTCCCGTACCTGGGCCAGTTCGTGAAGTGGCAAACGCCGCTCTTCTCGTCATTTACCGGGTTGAAGACCGCGGCCTACCTTGACGCCCAGGTGCATCGAGAGCGGTCGGCCGTTCAGCTCAAGACCGCTAAGGTGCACTTGAAGCTACAGGAGACTTCCTACAAGCGTGTGGTGGAAATGCTCCCAGCGGAAACGACCACTCTCGACGAAAGCCAATTCGCTCACGAGCTTCGCGAGGTGTCGGATTTGACGAAGAAGTTGCGCGACGAACAAGACGAGGTACGCGCGGACCTATTCAAGCTTGCTCAGAAGCGGCAGCAGCTCACGGCCGAGTTGAACATGGCTCTGGCCAGCGAACGTGAACTCGTCGAGGACCAAGCTTTCCTCGCCGACTATTCAGACGACGAGTCACTGGTCTGCCCCACTTGCTCGCACGTCCATACGGCGACTTTCCACGCACGACAAGCGCTTGCCACCGACGCGCACGACATCCACGAAGTGGTCATTCGGTTGCAAACGGCAAGAGACAAGCTGCAAGGTGATGAGGTGGCCCTCCAGACCAAGCTCAATGCTGTCGCACAGCGCCTACGCTCGCTGAACGAGTCTCTGACGGTTCAGCGCGACGGCCGACCGGTGGCTGACGTAGTGGTCGCAAAAAGCCTGTCCGTACTCAAGGATGCCTACGACGTCACACGCCGCGATCTCGCGGCGGAACTTGACATTGCCACTGAAGAGTTTCAGGAGTACGACAGCAGGCTCAAAGATTTGGCCGACAAGGAACGAGAGAAGCGGATTCGTGCATCGTTTAAGGAAGACCTGATTTCCTACGCAGATATGCTCGACATCGCCAAGGTCGAAATCGCTGCGAAGGTGACGATTGGCACGCGCTCGCCGAACGCAAGCGGGAGCTACGCGCCACGCGCAGTATTGGCAAACCACCTTGCGTTGCTGTCGGCTCACTCGAAGTACGGCGACGGCCCCATCTTTCCGTTCATCGTCGATACGCCGCAACAGTCGGGTCAGGATCCTGTGAGCCTCGGGCGGATGCTCGACACCATCCTGGAGCGAGTTCATTCGGGCCAAACCATGGTCGCGACCGAGTCGATTCCGGACAACTGGGTGCCGCCTGACGACTGCAGCATCCTGGAATTCGGCGTCAAACGTCACGTTCTGCTGGAGGAGTCTTTTCGTCCAGGCGTCGAGGCGCTCAGCGGCATGGTCAAGGCAATGCACGACGAACTACTGAAGCAAGCGCCAGTCGCCGACGAGCCTGTCCAGGACGGAGACATCCCTGTTGCCGACGCCGGAGAAGACGAGGACGAGTGACCGTCACGAGGGCTGCAATGCAGCGGAAGCGGTCCCTCGGGCTATCCTTGCGGCCCGCCGCTGTCGGCCAAGAGCCGACGCTCGGGTGGGCAGCTCAAAAGCTGTCTGCTACAGTCCAGTTACAAATCAATTGGAGCGAGGGCTCGTATGCGGAACACATCGTTGGTGCGCCTGCACCGAGGTATCGCAGCTTTCTATTTGGCCGTCTTTCTCTTCATCGTCTACGCGGTGGTGACTAGGTCAACGGCTAGCTTGGACGGGCTTTGGATATTGGGCTTTATTGCGGCCGTTCCCATTGGTCTTCATCTTTGGGCGGCACACGGCGCGAAGGCTGGGTCTGGTTGGGGGAAAGCGCTGTCGCGGGTATTGGGCACCCTGCTCCTCATCGGCTTCCCGATTGGAACTGTGTTGGGCGGTCTGATCTGGGTGAAAACCAGCCAGAAAGACTGGCAAGTCGGATGAATCACCTTTGGCCAAAAGCAGACGCCAAGCCATGCCATCCGACCCCGAGTTCATTCGCTTTCTACCGGCGCTGGAGTCAGCGTACACGTCCTATTCAGGCTCGATGCCGGTACGCGAGATTCTTCTTGGTGCTCTAGATTGGCCGACCGGTTACTGGCCAGCGCTTGCCCTAGGGTGGCTGGAACAGGGCGCACCGATTGACTCCGAAATCGCCGCGAGGCTCGAAGCCATTGGACGTGGACAACAGTACGAGCAAAGAACTCGGCATCGTAGCGTCGCCATTCACAAGCGGTGCTCAGAGGCTAAAGAGTAGTGGCGCCGTGGATCTGGCATGTCTGCTCGCGGGTGCTCTGGCGATCTGCTTCGGGCGCCTTTGCGTGGTCATGACAGCCGGCTACAGTCGGCCACAACCTGTCATTCGACCGTGCCGCCCAATACTGCAAATAAGCTTGCCCGATGAAAAGGTTTGACGACGTTTCTCCCCTCTCGCGGCAAGACGCTGAGGACGCACTTGCCTCCCGGTCGTCGGCGGTGGTGTGTCGCGCGCTCATTGCCATCGCGTTGCACGAGCCTGATTGGCTCTGGGCTCAGGACCGCTGCTTGGAAGAGCTCTCCAACGCGGACCCAGACATCCGAGGTCTGGCCGCAACATGCCTAGGACACGTTGCAAGGGTGCATCGAAATCTGGAGAAGGCGCGGGCGGTGGCAGCACTGACACCGCTCCTTGCAGACCCAGCGGTCGCGGGAAGGGTTGAAGACGCGCTGGATGACATCGCGGCTTTTGCTTAAGACAGCCCGCGGCCACCAGCAGACGTTGAGGAATCAATGACTTTGAGGTACCAGCGCGAGGGATTCGCTCAAACCCGCGATGCGTTAGCTTGGGCTGGAGCCTACGCTCCCGACTTCAAGTTCGGCTTGACGCTTGCGGATGTGTTCGCGGGCCTGGAGCACGGGTACGAATCGGTCCGTTCGCTACTCAGAGACCCAGAACGGATTGCCCAGTGGGAAGCATCTCGGAGCAAGCTCAGAGCGGCACACGAGCTGTTCAAAGCCGGCGACGTGCATCGGGGGAAGCTCACGCTTCAGGAAGCCGAAGAAGGGTTCACCAGCCTTCGACGAATCAAGGGCAAGACGCCCACCCGTCAAGAACTTGGCGACACCGAGCATGGCGGAAATGAGCTCGACGAGTGACCGCTTTGCGCGGAGAGCAAAGTCCGCCTAGCGCCCTTCTCGTACGCCTGGCAGAGGGCTACAGTCGGCCAAAAGCAGTCACACGCTCCCGCCCCTACCTATGCCAATTTACGCAACGCTAAAGCTTCTAGAGGCTGGTCAAGCGGTCGACCACTTGAAGACCTGCGACTCACTACGCCGGATTCTCGAGACTGCCAAGTCGTACGATGGTTTGCTTTACATGAGCATCACCGAATTGCTCTTAGTCGAGGACCTGTACGGCAAACAGTATCCTCAGACGCCCGGGGACCAGACTGTTTGGGCAACCGCGGGATCCCGACAGGTGCTTGGCGAGAACGACTTCGGTGATCCGGAATTTTGTGGTTATGTGGGCACATGGAATGTCCCCCTGCTTCGTTGGTTGACTCAAGTGGCAATGGACGTGGCCGAGGAAATCGAGGTGAGCTACGACCACGAGCGCGGTGACATGCCCTACGAGTCCGCATGGTGGGCGGCCGGACCGACGAATGCAGAGGGTGCAGTCGAGGTATTTGGTGTGCAGAGGCACGATGGCATGCCCGAGCCCGAGTGGCGGATTGAGGCGCTGCGCATGTCAGACGGAACAACCAAGATTCGAAAGAGCTGATTAGCCGGTCTCCTCTTGCAGCTTTGGTCGCATCGAGACCTTCAGTGACCGTGCGCTTTGGGGCAGGACGACCGTCAGCTTTGGGCCCGTTGCCGTCCTTGGCACCTGCGCCCCGGAATGACTGGTTTTCGGCATCAAGCCGTCCTAGCCCCAACGTCGGCTTTCGCGGCGAGGCGAGGTTGCAGCGCCCGTCTGGATCGACAAGAACCCCTCGCATCGGATGTGGTTCCCAGGAAAGCGAACCGCCTGGGCGATAGAGAAGTTTGCACTACTTGCCGACTACGGGCCTCTCGCGCAATGTTCACGTAATGCTTGTTCGTACGCTGGGCGTCTTCGGTGCAGTGCACCAAAGGCGACCTCCTATGAAAGACTCTCCGGACTCGAGCAGACAACGCCAGCACGCTTGGACCCATGCCGTGGCTGTTCGAATGCGAACGCTCTGGCTCACCAAGATGCTAGGCACATCGCTGTCGATTGCCGCGTTCTTTCCCATCTATTTCTGGATCATGCAGGCGACGGCGTACAGGGCGGCACCTGTCCCCGTCACCGGACTGGATGCGTGGCTCGGCGTGCAGCAATGGGCGATCGTGCCCTACGCATCCCTTTGGCTCTACGTCTCATTACCTGCCGCTTTCGCAGCCAACAGGCAGGCCTTGCTGACCTACGCAAGCGGCGCGCTGGTCATGGTGGTCACGGCGATGTTCGTCTATTGGATGTGGCCAACGTATGTGGATGCCACGGGGATCGACTGGTCACAATATCCGCTGATGCAGTTTCTCAAGTCTTCCGATGCAGGAGGCAACGCTTTTCCTTCGCTCCATGTCGCCTTCGCTCTTTTCGCTGCGCGTGTGCTTCACAGCCAGCTTGCCAGCATCCAGGCGCCCGGCTGGACTCGATGGTTCAACGGCGCCTGGTGTCTGGCCGTCGTCTACGCCACGCTGGCAACGCGCCAGCATGTGCTGTTGGACGTCGCTGGCGGGATGGTCACCGGCTGGGTGGCCGTGCACTGGGTAGCGGGCGCGCACAAGCTACTCCGCGCGGGGCTGGACGAAGATTCTGCTGCGCAGCCATCATCTTCGGCTGCGAATCGAACGCGGGCTCGTTGAGAGCCGTGCTTACCGGCGCCCATGAAACTTCTTGTTGTCGAAGATGACGCCGACCTGGCTGCCGCGCTGGCCAGTGCACTGCGCGCCCAGAAGATGATCGTCGACGTGGCCGCTTCACTGCGGCACGCCAGTGAGCTTGTCTTTGCGGCTTCGTACGATGTCCTGGTCGTCGACCGCGGCCTTCCCGATGGAGACGGCCTCTCTTTGGTGGCGCAGGTGCGGGCGGCGCAGATGTTCATGCCTGTTCTGGTGCTAACTGCAAAGATCGAGGTGGCCGAACGGGTGCGAAGCCTGGACGGCGGTGCGGACGACTACTTGGCCAAGCCCTTCGCGATCGACGAGCTTCTGGCGCGGATCCGAGCGCTGGCCCGCAGGCCTTCAGTCGTCGCTCGCGATGTCGCCAAGGTGGGCAATCTGACGTTCGACTACGAAACGCGTGATGTCAGGATCGGCGACGACTACCTCGCGCTGCCAAGAAGAGAGTTGCTGGTGCTGGAAACGCTCTTGCTCTCCACGGGCCGCACCGTGGCGCGTAACCGGTTGGTCGACCGCGTCTATGCCGACGCGGAAGATATTCAGTCCAACTCGCTCGATGCGCATGTATCGCGTCTTCGCGCGAAGCTGGAGCAGATGAAGGCTCTGGTGGAGATCCATCCTGTCAGAGGGGTTGGCTACCTCCTCCGTGAACGAGCGAGGCGCACTTGAAGGCAGGTTCCTTGCGTGGTCGCCTGGTGCGCGTGCTCATCACGCTGCAGGTCGTCGCTGGCGTTTCGGTGCTCGCTGCCCTGGTCGCATGGTCCTGGGGCTCCGGCCGGATGGTCGACGAAAGCGGTGCACGGATTGCGAAAGTCCTGGGTGAAGCCATCTTGCGAGCGGAAAGCGGCGAACTGGTGCTTGAGCCGAACGCCCGGACCCGCGAAGTCTTTGACAAGGCTCCCGACTACTGGTTCATTGCGCGCGACGAGGCGGGCCATGAACTGCAACGCGGCAATGTGCCACCGCGCTATGTGGAGCTCGCACGTTCAGCCAAGGGAATAGGGCGATCCGCGCTGGACTTGCTCGATGAAGAGCAGCGACCGCAGGCTCGCCTGGAACACATCGAATCGCCGAACGGAGCCTTCAATCTGGTGGTGCAAGCAGGCGGCCCCATGTCCGTGACCGAAACATTGAGGCTGTGGCTGTTTGCCTATCTGATTCTGATTGCACCGGTCACCATGGTGACGACGTTGGTGGTGGCTGTGGCCACGCCATTTGTCGTTAAGCGAACGCTTCGGCGAATTACCACTGCAGCGGCGCAGATCGAGCGCGTTGACATTGAATCCTTGTCGCAGCCGCTGCCTGGCGATCAGATCCCCTCCGAGCTTCGCCCCTTCATCAAGGCCGTCAACCGTGCGTTTCAGCGCCTTCGCGAAGCACACGAGCGTCAGGCGCGATTCCTGGCGGATGCCGCACACGAACTGCGCACGCCCATTTCCACCCTGCGCATTCAAATTGATTCGTTGCCGGATGCCCATTCGGAAAAGCTGATCCTGCAGCGCAACACGACCCGCCTGATGCTGCTTGCGGAGAACCTGCTGAACGTTCAGCGATTGAAGCGGCCTGTGGCGAACTTCCAACCGGTAGACCTGCAAGAACTGTGTGAGCAGGTCGTGGGTGACCTCGCGCCATTGGTCATCGCCAGCGGGTGCACCATCTCGCTGGAGCCCGGGCCAACGACGAAGGTCGATGCCGATTCACCATCGATCGAGCGTGCGCTCTCCAACCTGATTCTCAATGCCGTCGATCACGGCGGCAAAGGCTGTGAGATTCGTGTGTCGGTCGAGCGGCCAGCCACGCTGGTGGTCGACGATTCTGGGCCAGGCATCCCGGCGTCGCAGCGAGAGCGGGTGCTCGAGCCCTTCAAGCGATTCGGTTCATCGAGCCACGGTACAGGACTGGGGCTGTATCTGGTGACAGAGGTTGCCAAGCTCCATCACGGCGGGCTGAAGATCGGGGAATCGCCACTGGGTGGCGCGAGCGTGCGGCTCGCGATCGGCCAGGCTGCGGGCTCGCAGTAGCGCCTTCTCTCGCGCTTGCGCGCCTTGGCAGGCGCGTCGCTGGTTAGCGCAATGTTGAGGCAATGGGCTTGAGTGACGATGCACACGCGGACCTTGATCACTGGCCCATCGTCTGCATCGAACCCCGGCCGGATTGTTGGAGAGAAGTCTTGAAAGCCCTCACTGTTGCCATGCTCTGCTGCGCCCTTGCCACCGGCTGCGCGACCGATCGCCAGTCGCGCTCCGCGCTGCGCGGTGCGCTCATCGGGGCGGCGGGAGGCGCGGCCATCTCGGCCATGACTGGCGGTGATGCCATAGCCGGTGCCGCCGTCGGAGCGGTGGGCGGCGCAGCGGTCGGCGCCATCGTGCAAGACGGAAAGCAACGACAGGTCTACCAGGATGGACGTGGCCGCTACTGGCGCGACGACCACGGCCGGCCGCACTACATGCGTTGAAGCTCGCACGCCTTTGTTCAAGACGTTGACGAAGGCCGCCCGGCCGAACCTGGCGGCCTACGGCAACTTTTACGAGGTGGTCGCAAATCGGCTTTCTGCCATCTCGTGGATGCGCTGAAACGAAACGATGCACCGACGTTTCTTAACTCCGGTCACGGGGTTGAGAACGACGATGACAGGTTCTAGCTGTATCTGACAAAGATCGATGCCTACCTATCCAATCTTTCAGACCGCAACCAAGAAAGTTCGCGTCAAACCTATTTAGAAAATTACATGACTTGTCGAAAAAAGCGCGCCGCGATCATCTGTGTGCTGATTGCTACCGGTGTAACCGCAGGTTGGTTGAGCTTTAATTTTGCGCTCGATTATCTGCTCGGCGGGAGGATGTTCGGATGAAAAAGAGCGTTTGGCGTGTGCTCTATCTTCTGGTGTTCTTGTTGTCGTTTGGCCTTGGCATTGCGTTGACAGCCATATCGGGCGGTGAGTTTGGAGGGTTTCGCAAAGTCGACTGGAATGAGTCCGTGGGTTCCATCGAAACGGACATCGCCTACGGCAGCGGTCCATTGCATAAGTTCGATCTGTACCTTCCCGCCAATCGCGACCGCGCCACTAAGCTGGTCGTCTACGTCCATGCCGGTGGCTTCACCGGCGGAGACAAGGCCGACGATGCAAACATCGCAAAGTTCTTAGCCTCCAAGGGTTACGTGGCCGCGACCATCAACTACTCTTTGAGCGGCAACGGCAACGGCAACGGCAACGGCAACGGCAACGGCAACGGCAACAATGCCAACGTCAGAACGATGGCCGATGATGTCAAGCAGGGCGTGGCGTCGATTGTGCAGGCCGCCAAGAGCCGCGGCTATCCCGTGGATGCCATGGCCATCGGCGGTGGCTCGGCCGGCGGGGCGCTGGCGATGATCTATGCCTATCGGGAAGCCGAGCATGCGCCTGTGCCAGTCAATGCCGTGATCTCGCTGGTCGGCCCGGCGGCGTTCGATCCCATGGCGTGGTTCGGCATCGACGATGACTTCGCCTCCGACGAAACGGCCACATCGGGCGCCGCTTTCGTCTCGATCATGACTGGCGAGCCAGTGAGCGCGGAGATGATGCGCTCGGGCACGTACCGGAATGTTCTGAAGTCGATCACGCCCACAGCGCTGGTCACCCCAGCCGCGCCGCCGACACTGGTGGCCTTCGGTGCGTTGGACAAGGTGGCCCCCTTCGCTGCGAGCACCGGCCTGCTGCAGGCGCTCGAGCGCCAAGGCGTTCCTCACGATGCGCTCGTATTTCCCAATTCCGGGCATGGACTCAATCGAGATCCGAAAATGTCAAAGGTCCTGGGGACGAAGATCGACGAGTATCTTGATCGTTATCTTCCTCTTGACTGAGAAATCGCATCGGCAACTCACCCTCCCAGTCTGCCAAATTTGCTTCGGCAACGCGTTGTTGAGCGCCAGCGTGACGGCGCTGTTGCGGCCTACGCGAACTGCAAGAAGCAGCAAAGGAATAATTCCTGGCCTTTGTCGCCGATGCCGAGCTGGGGACTTGGTATGGCGTCTATCCCGCAGGAGCCAATCTGCACTGGCCGCACCCTACCATGCTAGTTTCAAGCGCGGCACCTCGAACAGTGTGCTGGTGCTGTTCAACGGTGGCGGCGTGAGCGTCAACCCGGGGACGGCGGCCAGTCCGAATACCCGCTATTTCAACACCGCGGATGGGCACCTAACGATTCTTGGCGCAGCGCTGCTCTAGGTCAACCCCCCTTGAACGCAGGAGCGGCAGACGTGGGCAGAGTTGAGAGCTGAACCATATGTGTTTGACGCCTGCATCCGCCAGCGGAGTGCCAATTCACTGGTGCGGGTTAGCCGCCTGGGGCCGCTTTTGGCCGACGCCCTTGTTCGACAAGCCCAGCCGGAGGTCTGCAACGAGCACGGAGCTGACGAAAGGGAAGCACGCCCAGTGACTGCTTCGCTACGGCTTGCAGACCAATAGTATCTCAACCCTGGACTTCCGCTCTTGGCCGACTGTAGCCTCTGGACGAAGTCGAGAGAAGGGCCCGAAGCTGAGTGCCGGGCCTTGCCCAAAGCAGACGTCGAACCTAAGCGTACAAGTGCCGGAAGAACGCGCGCAGGGCAGCTTTCGACCGCGCTCCATCCGCCTGGTCATCGGGTCGAGGCGGCAGTGCGCAGGCGGCGTGGTACAGGTCTGCGAGGTGTTCGCTGCATCGCCGAACCTTCAGAGCGTCGTCGCCCCTAACGTAGGTGGCGCGCAAGTCAAACCGAGCAAACTCTTCGGCTTCTCGGAAGACGTACCCCAACTGCTGTGTTCGGAACTCCGCCTCAATGGCGGCGAAGGTCGCTTCTCTATCCACTATTTTCATCTGGTGCGTCCGCTCTCGGCCGAGGCCCGTCGATAGAGCGCGAACCACGATGGGCTACCTATTCTGAGCGGAGGGAATCTCGAAGACATCGCCGTTTGTGGGTGTCGCAGCCTCATGGTAGATGTCGTATAGGTACTGGGACAGCTCGGCGGGGGCCAAATCGGACGGGATCGCGAGGCTTGCCGGCCTTCGCTTGCCCTCGTTTCCCACCAAGTACGCAGTCCAGGCTTCCCCCACCCGCTCGACGGCAATAATTCGACCGAACAAATTGAAGCGGCAGAGCATGGATTCGTTCCCTTCAAGCTGGCCAGCGGACACGGGCAACTTTTGGCCCGATCGTGATCCTCGAAGCAGCGGGTGGCACCTAAGAGAGATGCTGCGCTCCGCGCTGCAGCGCCGAAGCAACAGCAGGGATGCCCCTCCAGGGGGCACATACCGTCGTCGACCAAAGTGCTTTCAAAGCTCGGTTTGCTCCGATATATCGAGCGCGTCATCTACATCGATGCCGAGATACCGCACGGTTGATTCGAGCTTGGAATGGCCGAGTAGAAGTTGCACGGCGCGGAGATTCTTGGTCCTGCGGTAGATGAGCGTCGCCTTGGTGCGACGTATGGAGTGCGTTCCGTAGTCTGCTGGATCAAGGCCGAGCCGTTCGACCCAATGATGCAGTATTCGGGCGTACTGGCGGGTGCCAAGATGAGGGGATCGGTGCAGCCGACTGGGGAACAGGAAGTCTTCGGATCTCAGGCACCTCGCCTTGATCCAGGACTGAAGTGCCTCGCGCGTGGCGGCCGTCATCTCAAACTGCACAGGACGCCGCGTTTTCTGCTGCATGACAACGGCACGCGAAGCGACTTGGTCGCCGTGGCAGACGTCGCGGACTTTGAGTGCGACGAGGTCACATCCGCGCAGCTTGCTGTCGATCCCGAGGATGAGCAGCGCGAGTTCTCGTGTTCGATTCTCCATCTGAAGGCGTACGCGCAGCGCCCAAATATCTTTGGGCTTGAGCGGTGCCTTCTGACCGACGATCTTGCCATTGTTCCAGGGTTCGCGGTTAACAACGGGGGCAGCGGCTTCCATGATGGTCTCCCATCGAGTGGATGGGTCATGAAGATGCTCCTTCCTGATGCTGCTGTCCACGAGTGACCATGTGGGCTGCATATGGTCTTGCAAGTGGCCAGCGTCCGTTCTTGATCGAAGCCGTCCTTCGTGGCTGGGCAGGCGAGCGACAGCAATCAGTCTGAAGCTGCCCCTCGGCACCGCACCGGCAGCTATGCAGCGAAAGCCGCCCCTCGTGGGGAAAATCATGATGACTGCGACCTGATGCAATGAGGGCATTCGTGAAAGCCCTCTGGTGCGCCGACTTGCGCGATCATGCCATCACTC
Organism: Pseudacidovorax sp. NFM-22; assembly: GCF_021401245.1. GTDB lineage: Bacteria > Pseudomonadota > Gammaproteobacteria > Burkholderiales > Burkholderiaceae_C > Xenophilus. Next base: position 647,574 of record NZ_JACBFY010000003.1, on the reverse strand, counting down.
TGCAGACTGGGTCGTGATTGCCGCAGCCACTCTAGCAATCGGCCTAGTTGGCCGAAAGACGCGGGGCATTGGCGATCGTCCGGTCGAACAGTCCCGGCCGTACGAGCGTCAATGAACGCCGACCGGGGCTGCTGCAAGTCCTGTTGCCTGAACTGTCCTGACCGAAACTCTCTCCTCGGCAGTGAACCATCTCCATGTTGGTCGGGCAGCACGTTCCAGCAGGACCGGTATGCCTACTTCCAGAACGCTGTCATCGAACTCGAAGTACAGGCTGTCGACCGCGCGCGCCACGACAAAAGTCAGGATCGGCTCGTGTTCGCCGAACTCCAGTTCCTGTCGGCCACCTGCATCCGCATGTAGCGCGGCCACGAGTGGGTCGACAAGAAACTGCTTGAACAGCCGGAAGGTTCGTCTGACCAGCAAGTCCTTCCCCTTTTCGAACCGACGATAGACCCGGTCATCCCTGTCGCGGGTCTGGTAGTACATGTGCAGTTCATCGCCGACAACGCTGAACGTGATGGCGGGATCGGCCATGGTGACTGCTTCTCAGTGAGCGGCCTCAGGCGGCGTGCTCCAGAGCCTCTCGAGGTCGACGTCCTCGCTGGCTGGCTGCTTGTGGCTGGGCAGGCGATCCACCTGGATCACCATCGGCAACTCGAAGGCCGTGCCGGTTACGACGCAGCAGCCCTGGGAGAGGCCTGGAATGAGGCTGCGAGACAAAGCGTCCAGCGTCGAGATGGTGTTCTCGACAAGATAGAGATCCCGGTCATTTACCAGCCTGTGGATGAAGAAGTTATGTAGCTGCGAGACGATGGTGGGAGAGATGTCGGCTGGTCGCTGGCTCGCGATTGTGATGAACATGCCGAACTTGCGGCCCTCCTTGATGATTTCCTCGAATTGCTCCAGCCGGTAGTCCTTCCAGCTCTCTGCCTCGCGCGCCGACTGGTCAGACAGGATGTTGTGCGCCTCATCGACGATGAGGTGGATTGTGCGGTCTGGCGGGTTGGCAACCGTGGTCTTGTGGCTGTTGTAGAAGTGTTTGGCGAACAGCAGCGGGAGGACCTTCTTGATCTCGTTGTTGCAGCGTCGCATTGAGATGACCGTCAGCAGTCGCTCGACGGGAGGAACGTCCGAGATAGTCAGCACCTTGCGCAGGCTAGCAAGCGACGACTCTACGCGCTTGAGTAGCGGTTGGATGTGCTCGAACTGCACGTAGCCCGCGTTCAAATCGGAGATCAGCTGAAGATTGACCCGCAGCACGAGCTGATCGAAGTCATCGAGGCCCTGGGCATCCAGCGTATCCACGATGGGCGCGATATGTGCGTTGTACTGGGCGCCGTCCGGGTCGATGAACGCGCCGTGATAATTGAAACGGCCATTGCGATACCAGGTGACGTGGCCCAACATATTGAGTATGTCCTGGTTTCCCATCCGCTTGGCCACCGTGCGCATCAGGTCTAGCGTCGCCGGTTTAACCTCTCCGGCGCAGAATGACTGCCGAAACTTGGCTTTGGCATACGCTGCCAGTGACGCGAGGTTCACACCGAAGCGTTGCTTACCTGTGATGACCCTGTTGAGAAAGGGGCGCTGCGTGTTGGCGGTGGCCTGGAACATTAGTGCCATAGTCTCGAGCTCCCAGAATTCCTGCGGTGCCAGGGGAAATCTCGCCTTCGGATCGTTCGGGTCGGGGTTGGTCAGGGTAGAGAGTTGGTAGACCGTCTTGCTGGCCGCCGGTGCCAGTTGCTCGCCGCCGTACTCGCCGTTGAAATCCAGGATGACGAACCGGCTCTTCCCTTCGATCAGCGGCAGCTTCTTGTCGAAGAGCACCGTGTACAGCTTGGCCAGGGTGTTGGACTTGCCGCTGCCGGTGTTGCCGAAGATGCCAACGTGGCTGTTGAACAGGCGCCGCCACGGCAGCCCGACAGCAATCTCTTCCTTGAGCATCCGCCCGATCCTAAAGTCGCCATCAGTCTTGCGATCGAAGATCGACCTGATCTTCTCCTCAGGCATCAGGTAGGCCGCATCTTGGATCATGGGCAGGTACTTGATGCCCTGTGTAAAGCCGGCACGGTCGAAGTAGCCTATCGGCCTAGCCTCGACCTTGCGCACGAAGGTCTGCTTTCCGTCCTGCAGCTCCGTGCGGCCCTCGTCCAGAAACTCGCCTTCAACTATGCAAATGATGTCGCGGAAGCCCCGCTGAATTGACAGGTACTCGCGGATCGACACCCCCTTGTACTTGTCGCCCTCGAAGAACAGGGTCTCCTTGCTTGACTGCTCGTCGATCTTCAGAACCACCTTGGTGCCATGGACCGCTATGACCTCGCCGACCCGGATGCTCATGCCGGCACTCCAGCGCCGCCGGCTTCGGCGTGGGCAGCGGCGGGAGCCGTGGCCGCCAGGTCTGTCGCATCCGGCCACGCCAGGACCTTCTCGTTGAAGGCGGTGAAGTTCATCACTCCATCGTCGAGCTGCAGGCACTTGACGCTACGGTAGCCCTTGAACTTCTGCTCCATCGATGTACGTTCTAAGCTGTTGAAGCAGCAGATGAACACTTGCAGCCGCGGGTTCGACAGCGAACGTATGACGAGGTTGAGGATGTGCTCGTCAGCGAACGAGAAGCCGAAGGTGATCAGGACAGCGTTGGGCTTCTCCAGCTCATAGCTGAGCAGGCGTAGCATCTGATAGTAGTGCTCCTCATAGACCGTCTCGTGGAACTTCCACTTGGTCGGATTCACGATGGGTATTAGCTCGTACTTGGCCCAGAACGCATTCAGCGTGTCGTCGGTGAAACCTGTGTCGGGCAAATCGTCGAGCGTGGCCGCCGGGTTGTTCAGCGCATCCGAAAACGGCTGCAGCAGCGCCCGAGCGTCGGCATCCAGCAAGTCCTCCCTCTCCTTCAGGTCGTAGTCGACCTGGATCGCCGCCTCCAGCTTGCGCCAGTAGACCGAACCGTGCAGATGGATTAGGTTTAGCTGCGGGACACTACTCTGGTAGCGCCCGAAGACGCCGGCGTGGCAGAGGTAGGCCCCGAAGTTCCGGGCCTGCACGATGCGACGCATAAACCCTCTAGCGCCGTCGTTCAGTACGAAGTCAATGTTGCCGTCCTTGATGAGAGCGTCGGCCACGAGGGGAAAACAGCCGTCGTAGTTGGTTGTAAACACGTTGCAGCGCCTGTCCATCGCCTTTCGTCGCTTCACCATCTCCAGCGCCGTGAGCAGGAAGGTGCGGTAGTTTTTGATGACCGTTGCGCCAGGCTCGGCGGTCACAGCGTCCAGCCGTAGCATTTCCGCCGGTCGGATGCAGTTAGCGTAGTAGTACATGAACAGCGGGATTAACCGCCGGTCCTTCTCGCGCTCGAACTTGGTTGCCAGTTCTTCGACGCTGTAGCGACGATCTTCAACGCCCGTCTGCAGCTGCAATTGGAGAGTCGGAAGTAGGCCGAAGGAGGCCCCTGATCCGAACAGGAAATTGATGTCTTGGTTGTAGATGTCTTCTATTGAGATCACTCGCCTGTCCCTCGTGCTCTTGTTGGAGCCCGAAATACTGCCACATCCGCACTTGCAATGGCCGATGGACTCGGAAAGCTTGATGCTCTTGAGGCCCCAACAGAGTACAACGAAGCAATCTTGCCCGTATTGCTGAGCTTTCCACTGTCCGCGTTTCCTAGCAGCAGTCATTCATCGGCTAACGGGTGTCCGGCCGCTTTCAGTCTGAAACGGCCATCCCACTCTAGGCTTCGCTCCAGCAGGTTGTTCCGATCACCTTCGATAGCCACCATGAGCGGCAACGATCTCTTAACGGTTGCCACTATGCAAACGCCGTCGTCGCCGTCTTCCGAGCGAAGCCCCGCCCTGCCGCACCCTGGTGCCGCACGGTACAGTGACCTCCCGCAGTTCCCGTCCAACGCCCCGCTGCCTTTCCGCCGCACGATCCGCCGCCACGAACTGCACCAGATCGTTCCCCTGGCCGAGACCACCATCTACGAGATGGAGCAGCGCGGCGAATTCCCCCTACGCTTCCGCCTCACCCCCCGCTGCGTCGTCTGGGACTTAGAAGAAGTCGAGGCCTGGATCGAATCTCGCAAGCAGGACTCGCGATCAGCGAAGCTCCGCACTCCCATTGGCCCCGACGTGAGGCAGCGCCAGTACCGCCCGGTGAGATAAGACCGCCGCACACCGCAAGGGTACACAGCGTCCGCCCTAACGTGTACGCGCCGGCATAACCTGTATCACCTTGGCAGTGGCAAGACCCATCGCACCATCTGCACGCACGCACGGCCGCGTCTGGCCACCAGCCGGGTGACTGTCCTCGCCCCCTCCCCTGCTGACGTCTGCACCTGCAGTTGCAGAGGCCGGGCGCGCAGCGCGTTGGCCAGCCACGCGAGCGCGTCCGCGATCAGCCTTGCGTCCTCTGCATAGTCATGCACAGGCAGCCAGGCCAAATCGATACCCACCTAGCGCGCGACGAGGCTGATGGAGTAGCCGTGCGCGCTCAGCCAGCGGGTGGAGACCAGGCGCGTATCGCCCAGTTCAGCCGTCAGGCGGTTCAGCTTTCCGGGATTCTGATCACTCATGGCGAGCAAAATGCCGCTTTCGTGAACTCTCGCCGAGCTTCCGCGGTTTAAATAAGCCATGAAAAGATCACCTTGAGTGACTTTCAGCAACGAAAGCAAATCGACCGCCGTGCTCCGGCCGCCGGCTCGAAGAGATCGATCGTGTGACCCTCCCCCCTATAACGTCGCACTGAGGACCGGCACCACCACGTTGTCCGGCAGCAGCTTCGGCACATGGGTGCGCCCATCGATCCAGGCATCGACCATGTCCGCCCACTCCTGCAGCATGTGGCGCCGCTGCTCGGCGTACTCGGCCTTGTTGTAGACCGAGCGCGAGGAGCGCCCTTCCTCGTGCGCCAGGCACTTCTCGATCCAGTCCCCGTTGAAGCCTACCTCATTGAGCAGCGTGGAGCCCGTGCGGCGCAGGTCATGCACCGTGAACGGCTCCAGCGGCAGACCGGCCGCCTTGGCACGCTCGACAATGAGCTGGGTCACCCGGTTCAGGGTCGCGTGCGACATGGAGCGCGTGGGCTCGTAGCGCGAGGGCAGCACGAACTTCGATCCGGCCGCACATGTGTGCAGCGCCACGAAGATGTCCAGCGCCTGCCGCGACAGGTAGACCACGTGCGGGTTGCGGCCCTTCATGCGCTGCTTCGGGATCGTCCACGTGGCTTTCTCGAAATCCACTTCGCTCCAGGTCGCCTCGATCAGCTCGCTCTTGCGTACCAGCGTCAGCAGGACCATGCGCAGGGCCAGCCGAATCGTCGGGTAGGTCGCGATGGACTCCAACTGGTGGAAGGCCAGCCGGATCTCGGCCGGCGACAGCGCCCGGTCCTTCGGCACGAAGGTCGCGATCGACGCCGCGCCCACGTCGTTGGCCGGGTTGTCCACCTTCTCGCCGTGCAGGATGGCGAACGCGTAGACCTGCTTCACGATGTCGCGGACATGGACTGCGGTGGCGGGCGCGCCGCGCGCCTTCACCTTGCCGCACAGCGCGCGCAGGTCATCGGCGCTGATCTCGGTGAGCAGTCGATTCCTGAACGCCGGCAGGATGTCCCGATCGACGATGTGCTTGCGCATCGCTCGGGTGCTGTCGGCCATGCGCGCGTCGGCCATCCAGCGCAGCGTCATGTCGCCGAAGTTCTGACCAGCGGACAGGCGGCGCTTCTCGCGCTGCTTCTCCATTGCCGGGGACCGGCCCTCGGCGATGGCCCGCTTGGCGTCCAGCAGCTTCTCGCGGGCCATGGCCAGCGTGATGCCGGCCGGCCCATAGCGGCCGATGGTCAGGGTCTCCCGGCGGCCGTTGAGACGGTAATCGTAGCGGAACGCGATAGTGCCGGCCGGCGATACCGTCACATACATACCGTCACGGTCGGAAGCCTTGTAAGTCAAGGACTTAGGCTTGAGGTTGCGCAGCGCGGTGTCGGTGAGCATCGAGGTTTTCCTCCTGTTCAAGACGGTTTTTACCGTCAAGGGCTAGGAAACCTGTCGATGCCCGGAAACCCGCATGGATACTGAGTTCCGGAGGTGCTTTTTACCGTCAAGACGGAAAAAGCGCCGATCATCAATGAGTGGGTCTGAGACCGGATCGGAAATTGACCGTCAGCTTTACCGCCAACTTGTTCTGCTGGCCGGCGATAGGCTCCGATAGCTGCCGTGACATATTTGCTTCTGAATCAACACGTTACGACGACTTCTGGATAGCTGACGATAGTCTCCGAAGAACCCGATTTCACTCCCACTCGATCGTCGCCGGCGGCTTGCTCGACACGTCGTAGGTCACCCGGTTGATGCCGCGCACCTCGTTGATGATGCGGCTCGACACCTTCTTGAGCAGCGCGTAGGGCAGCTCGGCCCAGTCGGCGGTCATGAAGTCACTGGTCTGCACGGCGCGCAGGGCCACCACATAGTCGTAGGTGCGGCCGTCGCCCATCACGCCCACGCTCTTGACCGGCAGGAAGACGGTGAAGGCCTGGCTGGTAAGGTCGTACCAGCTCTTGCCCGTGGCCTCGTCGCGGAAGTTGCGCAGCTCCTCGATGAAGATCGCGTCGGCACGGCGCAGCAGGTCGGCGTACTCCTTCTTTACCTCGCCGAGGATGCGCACGCCCAGGCCGGGGCCGGGGAAGGGATGGCGGTACACCATCTCGGGCGGCAGGCCCAGCGCCACGCCCAGTTCGCGCACCTCGTCCTTGAACAGGTCGCGCAGGGGCTCCAGCAACTTCAGGCCGAGCTGTTCGGGCAGGCCGCCGACGTTGTGGTGGCTCTTGATGGTGACGGCCTTCTTGCTCTTGGCGCCGCCGGACTCGATCACGTCCGGATAGATGGTGCCCTGGGCCAGGAAGGTCGCGCCCTTGTGGCCGCCGGTGCCGGCCTTGAGCTTGGCGGCCTCGGCCTTGAAGACCTCCACGAACTCGCGGCCGATGATCTTGCGCTTCTGCTCCGGGTCGCTCACGCCCTGCAGATGGCCCAGGAACTGCTCGCTGGCATCGACGTGGATGACGCGCGCATGCAGCTTGCCGGAGAACATCTCCATCACCATCTTGCCCTCGTCCAGGCGCAGCAGGCCGTGGTCGACGAAGACGCAGGTGAGCTGGTCGCCGATGGCGCGGTGGATCAGCGCTGCAGCCACGGAGGAGTCGACGCCGCCCGACAGGCCCAGGATCACTTCCTCGTCGCCCACCTGCTGACGGATGGCCTCCACCGCCTCGGCGATGTGGTCCTTCATGACCCAGTCGGGCTGGGCCTGGCAGATGCCGAGCACGAAACGCTCCAGGATCGCCTTGCCCTGCTGCGTGTGCGTGACCTCGGGGTGGAACTGCACCGCATAGAACTTGCGGGCCTCGTCGGCCATGCCGGCTATCGGGCAACTGTCGGTGCTGGCCATCAGCTTGAAGCCGGGCGGCAGCTCGCTCACCTTGTCGCCATGGCTCATCCAGACGTTGAGCATCCCGTGGCCGTCATCGGTGGTGAAGTCGGCGATGTCGCGCAGCAGCTCGGTGTGGCCACGCGCGCGCACGGCCGCGAAACCGAACTCGCGCTTGTGGCCGCCCTCGACCTTGCCGCCCAGTTGGTGCGCCATGGTCTGCATGCCATAGCAGATGCCCAGCACCGGCACGCCCAGTTCGAAGACGGCCTGCGGTGCCTTGTCGGTGGTCTCTTCGTACACGCTGGCATGGCTGCCCGACAGGATCACGCCCTTGAGCGAACCATCGGCCGCGTATTGGCGCACCCATTCGTCGGTCACATCGCAGGGATGCACTTCGCTCAGCACATGGGCTTCGCGCACGCGGCGGGCGATCAGCTGCGTGACCTGCGAGCCGAAGTCGAGGATGAGGATCTTGTCGTGTTGCATGGTGGGCTCCGAAAGAAGGGAGATGCGGCCGCGTGGGCGCCGCGTCAGGTCAGGTCGGTGATGACGGGATGGTCCAGTTGAAGGCAGGCGCGGTGCAGCGCAGGCGCCATGGTGACCAGCGGCGCCTTGAGGTCGACGGCCAACTTGAGGTAGGCCGCATCGTGAGGGCCGAGCTGCATCGACTCCGCCCAGGTCCAGAACTCCAGCGGCGAGATGCGCATGGGCGCCAGGGCCACCGGCAGCCGGCTCAGCAGCCGCAGCACATGCTGGTGGACGGCCGTCGTGAACCGGCCGGTGGCCAGCGCGCAACCGGTGGCCTGGAGCACATCGAGCGGGAAGGTGGCGGCGCTGGTGGCGCTTTCTTCCTCGGTCATGACGCGGATCAGCGCCTGCGACACGCGGTCGCTGCCTTCGGCCGGGAAGGCCCAGCGGGTGAAGGCCGAGGCGTCAATGACCAGCATCGTCGTCCTTCGGGTGCTCGGCGGTGGGAAGGTCGCTCTTGACCCACGACCCCGTGCGCGCTGCCTGGGCGGCCTCGTGCTGCTGCCACAGCAGGTCGAAGCCAGCGCCCTGCTCCACTGCCGTCGCGGCCACCTTGGCGCGCAGGGCCTGCAGCTCTGCCACGATGGCCTGGCGCCGCGCCTCGATGCTGGGCTGCACCGACTCGGGCTCCTTGATCAGCCGGATCACCCGCTTGCCGTGGCGCGTCAGCACGACCTCCTCGCCGTTCTCGACGGCGCGGATCAGTTCGGAAAGCTGGCTCTTGGCTTGGTGGATGGGGACGGTGTGCATGTCGAATCTGGCCCGTCTATGGAGAATTCGGACCATATTCTAACCGGCGAAGAAAAAAGGGCCAGAACAATCTGGCCCTTTTTAGCACGCAGCTGGATCACTCGGCCCGGTAGTTGGGCGCTTCCTTGGTGATCTGCACATCGTGCACATGGCTTTCGCGGATGCCGGCCGCCGTGATTTCGACGAACTCGGCCTTCGACTTCATCTCGTCGATGGTGGCGCAACCGCAGTACCCCATCGAGGCGCGCAGGCCGCCGGCCATCTGGTAGACGATGGACAGCATCGACCCCTTGTAGGGAACGCGGCCTTCGATGCCTTCGGGCACCAGCTTGTCAGCATTGGGGTTGCCCGTGCTCGACTCCTGGAAGTAGCGGTCGGCGCTGCCCTGCTGCATCGCACCGATGGAACCCATCCCGCGATAGCTCTTGTAGCTGCGGCCCTGGAACAGGATGATCTCGCCCGGCGCCTCTTCGGTGCCGGCAAACATGCCGCCCATCATCACGGTGCTGGCGCCGGCCGCGATGGCCTTGGCGATGTCGCCCGAGTAGCGGATGCCGCCGTCGGCGATCAGCGGAATGCTGTCGCCCAGCGCTGTGGCCACGTTGTCGATGGCCATGATCTGCGGCACGCCCACGCCGGCCACGATGCGCGTGGTGCAGATGGAACCCGGGCCGATGCCGACCTTGACCGCATCGGCCCCCGCCTCGGCCAGCGCCTTGGCAGCCGCGCCGGTGGCGATGTTGCCGCCGATCACATCGACCTGCGGATAGTTCTGCTTGACCCAGCGCACCCGCTCGATCACGCCCTTGCTGTGGCCGTGGGCGGTGTCGACCACGATGGCGTCCACGCCGGCCTTGACCAGGGCCTCGACACGTTCCTCGGTGCCTTCGCCCACACCCACCGCCGCGCCCACGCGCAAGCGGCCCGATGCGTCGCGCGCGGCGTTCGGAAAACTGGTCTGCTTGGTGATGTCCTTGACGGTGATCAGGCCCTTGAGCTCGAAGTCATCGGCCACGACCAGCAGACGTTCGAGCTTGTGCTTGTTCAGCAGCGCCTTGGCCTCGGCGGGCGAGGTGCCTTCGCTCACCGTGATGAGCTTGGCCCGTGGCGTCATGATCTCGGTGACCGGCACGTCGTAGCGGGTCTCGAAGCGCAGATCACGGCCGGTGACGATGCCGACGACCTTGCCGCCGTCGATCACCGGGAATCCGGAAATGCCCAGCTCTTCCGACAACTGCAGCACCTGCAGCACCGTGTGCTGGGGCGTGATCACGACCGGGTCGCGTAGCACGCCGGATTCGTAACGCTTGACCTTCGCCACCTCGGCCGCCTGCTGCTGGGCCGTGAGGTTCTTGTGCACGATGCCGATGCCACCTTCCTGGGCGATGGCAATCGCCAGGCGGGCTTCGGTCACGGTGTCCATCGCCGCCGAAACCAGGGGCAGGTTCAGCTGGATGTTGCGGGAAAGGCGGGTCTTGAGGGAGGCGTCCTTGGGCAGGACCTGGGAGAACGCAGGCACCAGCAACACATCGTCGAAGGTGAGCGCTTTGCCGAGAAGGCGCATGGTGAAGCTCCAAAAGACGGATTGTAACGAGCCGCCATTGCTGCCACTACACTGGCCGGATGAGACCCGCAACCTGCGTCCTGTTGGCCCTGCTGGCAATGCCGCTGGCCGCCCAAGCCCAGTGGCAATGGATCGATGGCAACGGACGCAAGGTGTTCAGCGACCGCCCGCCGCCCGCGGATGTTCCGGCGCGCAACATCATCGGCCGGCCGGCAGGCGGCGGCGGCGCAAGCGTGCCGGCGATGGCTGCGCCCCAGGCCCCCGTCCCCGCTGCGCCCGCCTCCGCGCCACGCGTGGACCGGGCTCTGGAAGAAAAGGCCCGTCAGGCCGAAGAGGCCGAGAAGACCAAGCGGGCAGAGGCCGAGGCCAAGGCCGCCAAGGCCAGGCAGGACAACTGCGCCCGCGCCCGCCAGGGGCTGGCCACCCTCGACAGCGGCATCCGGATTGCCCGCGTCAATGGCCAGGGCGAACGCGAGATCATGGACGACGCCGCACGCGCGGGCGAACAGCGACGGCTGCAGGGCGTGGTCCAGAGCGATTGCGTGGCGCGCTGAAGTCCGCCGCAGGGATGCGCCACCGGCGCATCGGCGTCCGCGCGGGCGAAGCGCGAGCCCGTGGGCCTCAGTAGCCCGCCTTGGCGCCCTGCCGTCGCTTGGCAAACAGCCCGGCCGTCCGCGAACCTTGCCGTTGAAAGCGTTCGCGCCGCGCCACCTTCGGGTCCACCAGCAGAGGCCGGCACAGCTCGACACGGTCTCCAGGACGCAATGGCGTCTCCCAGGTCACCGCTCGCCCCCAGATGCCAGGGCTGGCTTCATGGGCCCAGGCGGGCCACTGCTCGCCCACGGCGCTTGCGGCGGCCGCCTCGCGCACCGTCGAGCCTTCGGCAACTTGCAACCGCTGCTCGCCCACCTGTCGCGGCGCGGCAGACCAGCACACGACGATGTCGATCATGCGGCCGGGCCGCCCTCGCCGTAGACCTGCTCGGCCCGTTTGACGAAAGCCTCGACCAGCGTCGATGCGATCTTGTCGAACACCGGCCCCACCAGCGCCTGCAGCGCGAAGTTGTCGAAGCCGTAGTTCAGGTCCAGCGTGACGCGGCAGGCCCGTTCACCCTCCTGGCCGACGGGGGCGAACTTCCAGATGCCTTCGAGTTGCGAGAACGGCCCCTTGACGAGCTTGAGTTGCACCTCGCGGCCGGGCACATGGGTGTTGCGCGTGGTGAAGCTTTGGCGGATGCCGCCGAAGGCGAGGCCGACTTCGGCCGTCATGCCTGCCTCGTCCTGCTCGATCACCTGGGCCCGATCGCACCAGGGAAGGAACTCGGGGTAGCGGGCCACATCGGTCACCAGGTCATACATCTCGGTGGCGCTGTACCAGATCAGGACGGACTTATGGACACTTTTCATAGAATCTGCACGTGTGTGCGGGCCGATTGTAGGAATGCCATGCGCCCCCAAATGGAATCCACATGGCCAACAAAAAGCAGGACAACACCAATCCCCGTATCGCCGACAACAAGAAGGCGGCGTACAACTACTTCTTCGAGGAGCGTCACGAGGCCGGCATGGTGCTCGAAGGCTGGGAGGTCAAGGCACTGCGCGAAGGCAAGGTGCAACTGACCGACGGCTACGTGATGATCCGCGACGGCGAGATGTTCATCGTCGGCTGCCAGATCAACCCCCTCAAGAGCGCATCGACCCACGTCAACCCCGACGCCATCCGCACCAAGAAGCTGCTGCTGCACAAGGAAGAGATCCGACGCCTGACCGGCAAGGTCGAGCAGAAGGGCTACACGCTGGTGCCGCTCAACCTGCACTGGAAGGCCGGCAAGGTCAAATGCGAGATCGCCCTGGCCAAGGGCAAGGCCGAGCACGACAAGCGCGACACCATCAAGGACCGCGAAGGCAAACGCGAGGTCGAGCGGGCGCTCAAGGTGCACAACCGCTGAGGCGGCCGGACGGGCGGATGCGCGCCAGCGCGAATCCAGCGGGTAGGCACCGCGCCTACACATTTTTTTCGACCCGCCTGGAATAAACCGCGATGCGCTGGCGTTCATGCAGTCAATGAGCGCCTCCCACGCCATCGTCGGCCAGATCCCCGCCCTGCGGCGCTACGCCCGCGCGTTGACGGGCGATGCCTGGGCCGCCGATGACCTGGTGCAGGACACGCTGGAACGCGCCTGCCACAAGTGGTCGCTGTGGACGCCGGGCACCGACCTGCGGGCCTGGCTGTTCACCCTGATGCACAACCTGCACGCCAGCCAGCTGCGGCGGGCGCCGGCACCTGCGGTGGATATCGACGCGCTGGAAGCGGAACCCGCGGCCATGTCCGCGGCAGCCGACGGATCGCTCGACCTCCAGCGCTGCCTGTTGCTGCTGCCCGACGAACAGCGTGCGGTCCTGCTGCTGGCTGCGCTGGAAGACCTCTCCTATGCCGAGATCGGCCGCGTGCTCGGCGTGCCCATCGGGACTGTGATGTCGCGGCTGTCCCGCGCCCGCGAGCGGCTGCGCCAGCTCATGGACGGCCATCCGCCCGAGCGTGCCGGCACAGGCCCCAGCGGCCGCCCTGCCCTGCGGCGCCTCAAATGAGCCCACGACCCGCGCCATGAACCGCCCCGCCCCGCCACCAACGCACCATTCTCCTGACGAGGAATGGGATCGCCTGCGCCAGCAGCTGCGGCAGCTTCACGCGCCGGTGCTGGAGGAAGCCCCGCCCCCCGGCCTCCTGGCCGCCGCCAAGGCATTCGAAGAAGCCGTGGCGCGCAAGCGTCGCCAAGCCCAGGCGCTGCGATGGAGCGGCATGGCCGCCGCCGTCGTGCTCGCCTTCGGCGCTGGCTGGTCGGCCAATGGACTGCAAGGTGCCACCGGCGGGCACACCATGGCCGCAACCCAGGCGCCGCCCCTGCACAGCTTCGTCCGCGAAGCCGCCGTGGCCTACAGCCTCTACGTGCCCGAGAAGCGCCATCCGGTCGAGGTCGGTGCCGCCGAGGAACAGCACCTGGTGCAGTGGCTGTCGCGCCGGCTGGATCGGCCCCTGAAACTGCCTGACCTGGCATCGCAAGGCTACGCGCTGGTCGGCGGCCGCCTGCTGCCGGGCACGGCGGGCGCGCGGGCGCAGTTCATGTACCAGAACGCCGAAGGTCAGCGCCTGACGCTCTACCTCGGGCAGCTCGATGCCGGCACACCCGAAGCCAGGGGCGCCGCCTTCCGCTTCGAAGCCGGCCCACAGCTGTCGACCTTCTATTGGGTGGACGACGGCTTCGGCTATGCGCTGAGCGCGCCCCTCGGCCGCGACCGCCTGCTTGCGCTGGCGCAAACAGTCCATGGGCAGCTGTGAGGCAGGCACCGAATTCGCCCTGCGCCTACGCGCCAGGCCCCGCCCCCCTTCCTACACTCGTCCCGCTGTCTTTCGTTCAACCAGGAGAACCGCATGATTGCCATGAAGAAGACCACCCTGATCGGCGTGCCCGCCCTCGCACTGGCCGCACTGCTCGCCGGCTGCGCCACCACCCCGGCGCCCGACATGCCCACCCGCACCGTGGACGGCGTGCTGATCGGCCCGAACGGCAAGACGCTCTACACCTTCGCCCGCGATGCGCAGAACAGCGGCAAGTCGATGTGCAATGCCCAGTGCGCCACCAACTGGCCGCCGCTGATGGCCCCGGCCGATCCCAAGCCCATGGGCGGCTACACCATCGTGATGCGCGATGACGGCAGCAAGCAGTGGGCCTACAACGGCTGGCCGCTCTACTACTGGTCGAAGGACGCCAAGCCGGGCGACCGCACCGGCGAAGGCATGCTCAACGGTGCGTGGAAGGTTGCCCGTCCTTGAGACGAGGCTGAGAAGCGCCGTGGTCGCACTTGAAGGGCGACCAGGGCGCCAAAAGCACGAAGGGGGCATTCCGCCCCCTTTTCTTTTGCTGCGCGCTCACACCGCGCCAGTGAGGATCAACGCGGCCCACGCGCTGCGCGCCAACCCAGCCATTCGTTGGCCACCAGCGCACCGATCACCAGCAAGCCGCCGCTGAACACCGTCGGCGCCGGCACCTCGCCCGCCCCGACCCAGGCGAGTGCGATGCCGAAGAGCACTTCCAGCAGGGCCAGCAGCGCCACCTCGGGCGCCTTGAGCACGCCCGCGGCCATCATCGACAACATGCAGGGAATGGCGAGCTGGAACACGCCCAGGAAGCCCAGCAGCGCCAGGTCGCGTCCGCTGGCCGTGAAGGGCCAGGCCAGCGGCAGCGTGCAGGCGGCCGAGATGGCAGCCCCGATGAGCACGGCTGGCAGGAGATCGACGTCAGCCCCGCTGGCATGAGCCTGCTGCACGTTGGTCCAGTGGCAAGCCCCGGCGATGGGCACGCACAGGGCCACCAGCGTGCCCGCCAGCGCGCCGTCGTCGCCGATCTGCGCGCCATACATCCAGGCGATGCCCGCACCGGCCACGGCAATGGCCGCCCAGGTGCGCGCCGGCAGGCGGTGGCCGATGAAGAGGCGCGCTGCCAGGGCCGCGAGCAGCGGCCCGGTGGCCAGCGTGACCAGCACGTTGGCCGTCGTGGTCAGCGTGAGCGCCACCATGAAGGCGGTGAACATCACGCTCCAGCAGGCGCCGGAGATCCAGAGGTGACGTCCGCCCTCGCGCAGGCTGCGCCAGAGACCACGCCCGCGCCACGCACCGAGGATCAGCACCATGGCCAGCAGCGTGAAGAAGCTGCGCCAGAAGGTGACCTCGAAGCTGGCCGCCCGCTCCAGCTGGCGGGTGACGACGCCGGCCGTCGCCCACATGAGCGTGACCAGCACCATCAGGGCCACGGCGCGGCCATGCGTCAGGCCGCGCCGCGCCGAGCGCGCAGGATCAGGCTTCGCGGCTGGCGCGCTTCCGCTCATGTTCCTTCAGGAAGCGCTTGCGCAGGCGGATGCTCTTGGGCGTGATCTCGACCAACTCGTCGTCCTCGATGAACTCGACCCCGTATTCGAGCGTCAGGTCGATGGGCGGCGTGATCTTGATCGCGTCTTCCTTGCCGCTGACGCGGAAGTTGGTCAGCTGCTTGGTGCGCGTGGCGTTGACCACCAGGTCGTTGTCGCGGCTGTGGATGCCGACGATCATGCCTTCGTACACCGGATCGTTCGCCTTCACGAACATGCGGCCACGGTCGTCCAGCTTGCCCAGGGCGTAGGTGAAGATTTCACCGTCGTCCATGGAGATCAGCACACCGTTCTTGCGGCCGCCGATGTCGCCCTTGTGCGGCTCGTAGCTGTCGAAGATGTTGCTGATGAGGCCCGAGCCGCGCGTCAGGTTCAGGAACTCGTTGGTGAAGCCGATCAGGCCGCGCGCCGGAATGCGGTACTCCAGGCGCACGCGGCCGCGACCGTCCGGCTCCATGTTGACCAGCTCGCCCTTGCGCTCGCCCAGGGCCTGCATCACGCCGCCCTGGTGGCCTTCCTCGATGTCGGCCGTCACCAGCTCGATGGGCTCATGCTTCTCGCCGTCGACGGTCTTGAAGACCACGCGCGGCTTGGACACGGCCATTTCATAGCCTTCGCGGCGCATGTTCTCCAGCAGGATGGTCAGGTGCAGTTCGCCGCGGCCCATGACCTCGAACACGCCCTCCTCGTCCGTCTCGTTCACGCGCAGCGCGACGTTGTGCTGCAGTTCCTTCTGCAGGCGGTCCCAGATCTGGCGGCTGGTCACGAACTTGCCTTCGCGGCCGGCCAGCGGGCTGGTGTTGACGCAGAAGTTCATGGTCAGGGTGGGCTCGTCCACCTTGAGCATCGGCAGCGGCATCGGGTTGGCCGGGTCGGTCACCGTCACGCCGATGCCGATGTCGGCGATGCCGTTGATCAGCACGATGTCGCCCGGGCCCGCTTCGGTGGCCTGCACGCGGTCCAGGCCCTGGAAGGTCAGCACCTGGTTGACGCGGCCCTTGTAGCTCTTGCCGTCCGGGCCTTCGCACACCAGCACGTCCTGCATGGGCTTGAGCGTGCCCTGGCTGATGCGGCCCACGCCGATGCGGCCCACGAAGGTGGAGAAGTCCAGCGCCGAGATCTGCAGCTGCAGCGGCGCCGACGGATCGCCCTTCTGCGAAGGCACATGCTTGAGCACGGTGTCGAACAGGGCCGACATGTCGGGGCCCCACTGCTCGCCCGGTGCGCCCTCTTCCAGGGAGGACCAGCCATTGATGCCCGAGGCGTACACCACGGGGAAGTCGAGCTGCTCGTCCGTCGCGCCCAGCTTGTCGAACAGGTCGAAGGCGGCGTTCACCACCTTGTCGGGGTTGGCGCCGGGCTTGTCCACCTTGTTGACCACGACGATGGGCTTGAGGCCCAGGGCCAGCGCCTTCTTGGTCACGAAGCGCGTCTGCGGCATCGGGCCTTCCTGCGCGTCGATCAGCAGCAGCACGCCGTCCACCATGGACAGCGCCCGCTCGACCTCGCCGCCGAAGTCCGCGTGGCCGGGGGTGTCGACGATGTTAATGTGGGTGCCCTTCCAGCTCACGGCGCAGTTCTTCGCCAGGATGGTGATGCCCCGTTCCTTTTCGATGGCGTTGTTGTCCATCACCGTGTCGACCACCTTCTCGTGGTCGGCAAAGGTGCCGGACTGGCGCAGCAGCTGGTCCACCATGGTGGTCTTGCCGTGGTCGACGTGGGCGATGATGGCGATGTTGCGGATCTGTCGGGTCATGGTGTCGTTACCTCCTGCGAGGGCTCAAGTGACTTTGAATGGGTTTGCAATAGGGTCTGCTGGATTTCGAGCGGGCTCAGCAGTCGCCCGGGAATCAATTCGCCGGCCTTTACATGGGCACTGCCCAGGAAGGCTTTGGGCTGTGCGCCAAAGACGGCCACAGCCTCGGCATCGGGCCAGTGGCCACGCCGGCGCATGCCGGACAGGAAGCGACCAGCATCCTCCGTGCCCAGCGTGACGGGCACATGGCCGCCGACGAGCGCTTCGGTGGGCAGCAGCACTTCCAGGCGCTGCACGTCGTCCATGGCCTCCAGCGCCTGCAGCGACACGCACTGCGGCGCCGAGAAGGGCCCGGTGCGCGTGCGGCGCAGGGCCGTCAGGTGGCCGCCGCAGCCCAGCGCCGCGCCGATGTCAGCGCCCAGCGTTCGGATGTAGGTGCCTTTGGAGCACTGCACCGCCAGGCGCAGGAAGGGCTCTGGCCCCTCCAGCTGAGCCTCGAGCAGCGTCAGCGCATGGATCACGACCGCGCGCGGCTCGCGCTCCAGCACGATGCCTTCCCGGGCGTATTCGTAGAGCGCCTTGCCGTCCTTCTTCAGGGCACTGTGCATCGGCGGCACCTGCGAGATAGGTCCGCGAAAGCGCACCAGCACGGCCTCCACCTGCTCGGCCGTGCAATGGACCGGCTGCTCGCTGGTCACCTCGCCCTCGGCATCGCAGGTGCTCGTCGTGCGGCCCAGGCGGACCGTCGTCTCGTAGCACTTGTCGGCGTCCAGATGCAGCTGGCTGAACTTGGTCGCGGCGCCGAAGCACAGCGGCAGCACGCCGGTCGCGAGCGGATCCAGCGTGCCGGTATGGCCGGCCTTTTCGGCGCGCAGCAGCCATTTGGCCTTCTGCAGCGCCTGGTTGCTGGACAGGCCCAGCGGCTTGTCGAGCAGCAACACCCCATGCACAGGGCGCCGCTGCACCCTGACACGGGATGGCGACGTCATCGGTCTACTCTTCTTTCGAGCGCGAAGACACCGCCTTGGCGATCAAGGCGTTCATGTCCGCCGCACGCTCGGTGGTGCGGTCGAACACAAAATGCAGCGTCGGCACGGTGTGGATGTGCAGCCGCTTGAACAGGCCGTTGCGCAGGAAGCCGGCGGCCTGGTTCAAGGCCTCCTGCGTCTCCTGCGGATCACCCACCAGCAGGCTGAAGAAGACCTTGGCGTGGGCATAGTCGGGCGTGACCTCGACGGCCTGCAGGGTGACCATACCCACGCGCGGATCCTTCAACTCGCGGGCGATCAGTTCCGACAGATCGCGCTGGATCTGGTCCGCGACCTTGAAGCCGCGGTTGGGGACGGATGACTTCTTCGCTGGCATGGCGTAGGGACCTCTGACCGGCGCTTACAGCGTCCGGGCGATTTCCTTGATCTCGAAGAGCTCCAGCTGATCACCCTCGCGGATGTCGTTGTAGTTCTTGAGCTTGATACCGCACTCGAAGCCTTCGCGCACTTCCTTGACGTCGTCCTTCATGCGCTTGAGCGAATCGAGCTCGCCGGTGTAGATCACCACGTTGTCGCGCAGCAGGCGGAAGTGGGCGTCGCGCTTGACCACGCCGTCCAGCACATACGAGCCCGCCACCGTACCGATCTTCGTGGCCACGAACACCGTGCGGATCTCGGCATGGCCGATGACCTCTTCGCGACGCTCGGGCGCCAGCATGCCGGCCATCGCCGTCTTCAGCTCGTCCACGGCGTCGTAGATGATGCTGTAGTACTTGATGTCCACGCCATTGCCTTCGGCCAGCTTGCGCGCGCCCGAATCGGCACGCACGTTGAAGCCGATGACGATGCCCTTGGAAGCGATCGCCAGGTTGACGTCCGACTCGCTGATGCCACCGACGCCGGCGTACACCACCTGCACGCGCACTTCTTCGTTGCTCAGCTTGAGCAGCGACTGCGACAGCGCTTCCTGCGAACCCTGCACGTCTGCCTTGATGATGATCGGCAGCGTCTTGACCTCGCCGGCCGTCATCTCGGAGAACATGTTCTCCAGCTTGGCGGCCTGCTGGCGCGCCAGCTTGGTGTTGCGGAACTTGCCCGCGCGGTAGGTCGCGATCTCGCGGGCACGGCGCTCGTCGGCCATGACCATGAAATCGTCGCCGGCCTGCGGCACCTCGGTCAGACCCTGGATCTCCACCGGGATGGAGGGACCGGCCGACTTGGTGTTCTTGCCGTCCTCGTCGGTCATCGCACGGACGCGGCCGAAGGTCGCACCGGCCAGCACCACGTCGCCCACCTTCAGCGTGCCGGACTGCACCAGCACCGTGGCCACCGGGCCGCGGCCCTTGTCCAGCTGGGCTTCGATCACCAGGCCCTTGGCCGCGGCATCCACCGGCGCCTTGAGTTCCAGCACTTCGGCCTGCAGCAGCACCTGCTCCAGAAGCTCGTCGATGCCCTTGCCCGTCTTGGCCGAGACCTCGACGAAGGGCGAGTCGCCGCCGAATTCTTCCGGCACCACCTCTTCGGCCACCAGTTCGCTGCGCACGCGCTCAGAGTTGGCGTCGGGCTTGTCGATCTTGTTGATCGCGACCACGATCGGCACCTTCGCCGCCTTGGCGTGCTTGATGGCTTCCTTGGTCTGCGGCATCACGCCGTCGTCCGCCGCCACCACCAGGATGACGATGTCGGTGGCCTGCGCACCACGGGCACGCATGGCCGTGAAGGCCTCGTGGCCCGGGGTGTCCAGGAAGGACACCATGCCGCGCGGCGTCTCGACGTGGTAGGCGCCGATGTGCTGCGTGATGCCGCCGGCCTCGCCCGCCGCCACCTTGGTGGTGCGGATGCGGTCCAGCAGCGAGGTCTTGCCGTGGTCGACGTGACCCATGACGGTGACCACCGGTGCCCGCGGCAGCGCGTCGGCCGCTGCGGCCTGCACTTCTTCCTCGGTGAAGGCTTCGGGATCGTCCAGCGCGGCCACGACGGCCTTGTGGCCCATTTCCTCGACGAGGATCATGGCCGTGTCCTGGTCCAGCGACTGGTTGATGGTCGCCATCTGGCCCAGCTTCATCAGCTGCTTGATCACCTCGGACGCCTTGATGGCCATCTTGTGCGCGAGTTCGGAGACGGTGATCGTCTCGGGCACGTGCACTTCGATGATGCGCTGCTCGACCGGTGCCGACTGCTGCGGCGCGTCGTCGCGATCACCGCCGCCACGGCGGCTGCGGGGCCCGCTGCGCCAGTTGTTGCGGCCCACGCCGCCGCTGGCATCGCCGCGGGTCTTGATTTCCTTCTTCTTGGCGTTGTCGTTCGCCCAGCTGGAGGACAGCTTGGCCGACTTGACTTCCTTGCCGGCGCCAGGAGCGGCAGCCGGGGCGGCCGTCGTGCCAGCAGGACGCGTGCCGGTGCCGGTGGCTGGCTTGTGCAGCGTGCCCTTGACGGCCGGCTTGGCCTCGAAGGGCTTCGGCTCTTCCTTCTTGGCCACGAGCACGCGCTTGGGCGCGTTCATCATCTGGCGGATGGCTTCGGCCTCGGCCAGGGCCTTGCGGCGGCGTTCGTCCAGGTCGCGGGCACGGGCGGCCTCGGCGTCGGCGGCGGCCTTGGATTCGGCGGCGGCCTTGGCGCGGGCTTCTTCCTTGGCATCCTCGCGGGCCTTCTCGGCCGCGGCGCGGTCGGCAGCGACCTTGTCGGCGCTGGCCTTGGCGGCGGCGGCGGCATCGGCTTCGGCCTGGGCGCGGGCGCTGGGTGACGACGCCACGCGGGCCTGGTGCGCAGCGGCGTTCAGCGCGGCAGCCTCGGCACGCGCACGCTCGACCTGCACCTCGCGATCGCGGCGGGTACGGTCCACGGCGTCCACGGCATCGGCCTTGGCACGGGCAGCCGCCTCTTCGGCGTCTTCTCTTGCCTGGCGCTCGCGCTCGGCAGCCTCGGCCGCCTCACGCTCGGCGCGCTGCCGGGCGAGTTCCTCTTCCTGCCGGCGCAAGGCCTCGGCGGCCTGACGGGCCTCCTCCTCGCGGCGGGCCAGCTCGGCCGCACGGCGGGCGAGTTCGGCCTCTTCCTCCTGCTGCGCGGCGGCGTTGTCGACCGGCGCATCGTCGCGCTGCATGAAGGTGCGCTTCTTGCGCACCTCCACCTGGATCGTGCGCGCACGGCCCAGAGCGTCGGCCTGCTTGATTTCGCTGGTCGATTTCTTGGTCAGCGTGATCTTCTTGCGCTCAGGCGGCGCGGCAGTGCCATGGCTCGCCTTGAGGTGGCTGAGCAGGCGCTGCTTGTCGCCCTCGGTGAGGGCATCCGAAGCGGCAGACTTGGCCACGCCGGCGCTGCGGAGTTGGTCAAGCAAGGTTTCGGGCGTCTTCTTGAGTTCTTGTGCGAACTCTGCAACGGTAGTGCTGGACATAGGATCTGGTGCCTCCCATCACATCACTCTTGCGCGCCGTCGAACCAATGTTCGCGTGCCTTGAGGATGAGGGACTTTGCTTCGTCGGCGGTCTGGCCGGTGATTTCGGTGAGTTCGTCGACGGCGAGGTCGGCCAGGTCGTCGCGGGTGTGGATGCCGGCTTCCGCCAGCTTGCCGATCAGTTCGGGCGTCAGGCCTTCCAGGTCGCGCAGGTTCTGCGACACGGCCTCCACCTTCTCCTCGCGGGCGATCTCCATCGTGAGCAGCACGTCCTTGGCACGGGCGCGCAGTTCGTTGACGGTATCTTCGTCGAACGCCTCGATCTCGAGCATCTCGGCGATGGGCACGTAGGCCACCTCTTCCAGGCTGGAGAAGCCTTCCTGGATCAGGATGTCGGCGATTTCTTCATCGACGTCCAGCTTCTCCATGAAGAGCTGGCGCGTGACGGCGGTTTCCTCGGCCTGTTTCTGGGCCGATTCGTTCGCGTCCATGATGTTGATCTTCCAGCCCGTGAGCTCGGAGGCGAGCCGCACGTTCTGGCCGCCGCGACCGATGGCGATGGCGAGGTTCTCCTCGTCGACCACCACGTCCATGGCGTGCTTCTCTTCATCGACCACGATGGACTGCACGTTGGCCGGGGCCAGCGCGCCGATGACGAACTGGGCCGGATCCTCCGACCACAGCACGATGTCCACGCGCTCGCCGGCGAGCTCGTTGGTCACGGCGTTGACGCGGGTGCCGCGCACGCCGACGCAGGTACCGATGGGGTCGACGCGCTTGTCGTGGCTGAGCACGGCGATCTTGGCGCGGCTGCCGGGGTCGCGGGCGCAGCTCTTGATCTCGAGCAGGCCCTGCTCGATCTCGGGCACTTCGTTGCGGAAGAGCTCGATCATGAACTCGGGCGCCGAGCGCGACAGGATGATCGGCGCGCCGCGCAGCGTCAGGTCGACCTCCATGATCATGGCCCGCACGCGGTCGCCATTGCGCAGGTTTTCCTTGGGGATCATCTCGCCGCGGCGCAGGCGGCCTTCGACCCGGCCGGACTCGACGATGATGTCGCCCTTGTCCATGCGCTTGACGGTGCCGGTGAAGATGCGCTCGCCGCGCGACATGAAGTCGTTGAGCAGCATCTCGCGTTCGGCGTCGCGGATCTTCTGCAGGATGACCTGCTTGGCGGCCATGGCGCCGATGCGGCCGATGGGCAGCGATTCGACGGGCTCCTCGATGTACTCGTCGACCTGGATGTCGGCCACTTCTTCCTTGGCTTCGAACAGCAGGATCTCCTGGTCGGGCAGCTGCAGGCCGGCCTCGTCGGGCACGACGTGCCAGCGGCGGAAGGTTTCATAGGCGCCGGTGTCGCGGTCGATGGCCACACGGATGTCCACATCGCCCGGATACAGCTTCTTGGTCGCCTGTGCCAGGGCGGATTCCACGGCGGCGAAGACGACGTCGCGCTCGACGTTCTTCTCGCGCGAGATCGCATCCACCAGCATCAACATTTCGCGATTCATTCGATGACCCTACTGTTCGTTCTTGTCACTGCGGCGTCGCCGCGCCGCTCTTGGGCTTGCGCCCCTTGAAATCCACGATGGGGGCGAGTCGCGCCTCGCGCAACTCGTCCAGGGTGAAACCCAGCGCCTGCAGCGTGGCGGGCGCGCGCTTCTTGCTGATCTTCTGGCCCGGCTTGGCGGGCGTGGGCTCGTCGCTCCAGACGATCTGCCAGCCATGGCTGCCGTCAGCGGCCTCCACGCGCTCGAGCGTGCCGCGGAACTTCTTGCGGTTGGCGCTGACCTGGCCGGCGGCTGCCTGGCCCATGGGCGCCTTGAGCACGATGTCGATGACCTCGCCCGCGAAACGCTCGAAATCGCGGTCGTGGCGAAGGGGACGATCGATGCCGGGCGAGGAGACCTCGAGCCGCTGGTAGTCGACGCCTTCGACCTCGAGGGTGTATTGCAACTGGCGAGTGACCTTCTCGCAGTCCTCGACGGTCACGAAGGCTTCTTCAACACCTTCGGCAACGGGGCCCGCCCAGGGCAGATCGATCGTGACACGCAGCAATCCACCGGCCGAGCGCTCGATCTCGACCAGGTCGTAACCCAGCCCAGTCACTGTCTGGGCTACCGTTTTTTCTACCGTCTGCTGCAATGCCACCGTTCGCGTGCGTCCTTCTGACTGAGAGCCCTGGCCGATCTTTGCTGCCGCACCAGAACCGAAGGCCTGCCGGACGGCAGTGCATCCGGCGGGCCTGAACATCAAGTACCCGAGGCGGCGAAGAAGGGGGGACAACCAAAAAAAAAGGGCGGTGAGTACCCGCCCGTTTGGTCGTGAGCCTCCGATTATAGGGAATTTGTGTCGCAATTGCACCTGCTGCTCAGCAGGAGCGGCCAAGACTCACGCAGAAAGGCAAATGGGAGCCCGAATGGCCACTCTTTCCTTTCGCATTCCTCGCCATACCGAGCGCGCCGGATTCAGCGCCCTCGCCCCTTGGATGCAGTGCGGTGCCAGACGATCACGAACAGCAAAGCTCCCAGCATCAGCGCTGCCGCGGCTACCCACAGCGCCGGCGCAAAGCTGCCCCAGCGCTGCGCCACCGGCGCGGCGAAGAGCGGCCCCACGATCTGTCCCAGGCCGTAGGCGGCCGTGGCATAGCCGATCAGTCCGGCCGCGGCATTGCCGCGCAACCGGCGCGCCTCCCGCACGGCGAACAGGGTGATCGCGGTGAAGGGCAGGCCCAGGAGCATGCTGCCGACCGCAAAGCCCGTGATCGTCGGCCACGTCACCGACAGCAGGACACCCAGCGCCTGCATGACATAGCCACTGGCGAGCAGCAACCGGTTGTCCCAATGCTGCGGTGCCCGGCCGCCGATCAGCACCCCCGGCACCACGGCCAAGCCGAACAGCGGCCAGAACAGGTCGGGCCAGGTCGAGCCCGGCAACGCCTGCCGGGCGATGACCGGCAGGAAGGTCGCCGTGATGATGTAGCCGAAGCCGGCCAACCCATACAGCCCGACCAGCCAACCCGCCTCGGCGCCGCCGCCCGAGGCGGGCGGCGTGGACGAAGCCGCTGCGGAAGCAGGCACTCCCTCGCGCCCATCGTCGAAAACGCGCCAGACCAGCGCAATCAAGGCCAGGGCCAGCACGCCATACACGCACCAGGCGATCGAAGCACCCCACCGCCCTGCCGGCCCACCCAGGAAGCCCGTGATCGCAATCCCCAGGCCCGGCCCCGCATAGATGACGCCCCCCAGTCCGGGCGCATGCGCCTCGGCCAGGCGGCGCGCACCCCATCCGCTGGCAAAGACGAAGACCCAGGCGCTCGCGAGCCCGGCCGCCGTGCGCAAGGTGGCCCAGGAGGCAAAGCCATGCAGCAACCCCATGCCGACCAGCAGCGCGGCCGTGGCCACCAACCCCCCGCGAACCAGCGTACGCGCAGGGGCGCGCAGCCAGGCGCTGGACAAGGCGCCGAGGAAATAGCCCAGGTAGTTGAGCGAGGCCAACACGCCGCCCGCTTGCAGGTCGATCTGTCCCTCGCCGAGCATGACCGGCAGCATGGGCGTGAAGGCGAAACGGCCCAGACCCATGGCGACCGCCAGCGCCACCATGCAACCCAGGGCGGCGCGCCAAGCCTGGGCGCTTTCGGAGCGCGGGCCGCCCTGACCGGCGCCGCTCACGTGGGACGCCCCACCAGCGCCGCGGAGACGAGCTGACGGGTATAGACATGGACCGGTGCGCCAAGCACGACATCGACCGGCCCCTGCTCGACGATGCGCCCATCCTTCATGACGACCACGCGATGCGCCATCGCCTGGACGACCTCGACATCGTGCGTGATGAGAAGGTAGGCCAGGCCCTGCTCGCGCTGCAGCCGCTGCAGCAGGGCCAGCACCTGCTTCTGGATGGTGACGTCCAGCGCGCTGGTGGGCTCGTCCAACACCAGCAGGCGCGGCTGCACGATCAGCGCACGCGCGATGGCGATGCGCTGGCGTTGGCCACCCGAGAACTCGTGCGGATAGCGGGACAACAGTTGCGGGAACTGCGCTTCCTCAAGCCCGACTTCCGCCAGCGCCTGCACGACACGCGCATGCCGTTCGGCGGCCGTCAACTCCGGCGCATGGACCGACAGACCCTCGCCCACGATCTGCGCCACCGTCATGCGCGGCGACAGCGACGAAAACGGATCCTGGAACACGGCCTGCACCTGCCGCCGCAGGGCGCGGTCCGCCTTGGCGCCGCGGCGCCAGGCCTGACCGGCGACGCGCATCTCGCCTTCGAAGGGCAGCAAGCCGAGCGCAGCCAACGCCAATGTCGACTTGCCGGAGCCCGACTCGCCGACGACGCCGAGCGTCTCGCCGGGCTGGATCTGGAGTTCGGCGTCCTGCACCGCCACGAACCGGTCGCGTCCGAACCAGCCGCGAAAGCCCGGACGCGGCACCGGATAGCTGACAGCAACCTCGCGGGCCGACAACACCGGCGTGTCGCGGCCTTCCGCCGGCCCATCGGCCACCCGCCGCTCGGGACGGCTGTCGATCAACTTGCAGGTGTAGGGATGGCGCGGCGCATCGAAGACCTGCCGCACGCTGCCCTGCTCCACCAGCCGCCCATGCTCCATGACCGCGACGCGGTCGGCAAAGCGGCGCACGAGGTTCAGGTCGTGCGTGATCATCAGCACGGCCATGCCATGGCGCTGCTGGAGCGTATCGAGCAGGTCGAGGATCTGCACGCGCAGCGTCACGTCCAGGGCCGTGGTCGGCTCGTCGGCCAGCAACAGGCGCGGCTTGCAGGCCAGCGCCATGGCGATCATGGCGCGCTGGCGCTGCCCGCCCGACAGTTGATGCGGAAAGGCCCGGGCGCGGCGCGCCGGCTCCGGCACGCCCGTGTCGGCGAGCAACTGCACTGCGGCCTCGTGCGCGCTGCGGGCGTCCGGCCCCTCGTGCAGCCGCAGCACCTCGGCGATCTGGTCGCCCACCGGGTAGAGCGGGTTCAGGGCCGTCATCGGCTCCTGGAAGATCATGGCGATCTCGCGGCCGCGGATGCCGCGCAGCGAGCGCTCGGGCAAGGCCAGCAGATTGCGCGGCGGATCGCCGTCCAGCCAGGCTTCACCACTCACCTGGGCATCAGGCACCAGCCGCAGCAGGCTGAGCGCCGTGACCGTCTTGCCCGAGCCGGATTCACCGACGAGCGCCAGCTTTTCGCCGGCGGCCAGATCGAAATCGACGCCATGCACCACCGGCTTGCCATCGAAGGCGATGCGCAGGTCCTTCACGCGCAGAAGAGGCTGTGTCATGGGTCAGGCCTTCCGCGGATCCATGGCATCGCGCAGCGCGTCGCCCATGAAGGT
This sequence comes from Pseudacidovorax sp. NFM-22, assembly GCF_021401245.1. GTDB lineage: Bacteria > Pseudomonadota > Gammaproteobacteria > Burkholderiales > Burkholderiaceae_C > Xenophilus. The sequence continues at coordinate 620,918 of NZ_JACBFY010000003.1, read as the reverse complement.
GAGCAGCATCAGCGTGACCACCAGCACGCCGAAAGTGGACAGCGAGATCCACCAGGCGTCGATGTTGGCCTTGCCCTGGTTGAGCAGTTCGCCCAGCGAGGGCGTGCCCGGTGGCACGCCCAGGCCCAGGAAGTCCAGCGAGGTGAGCGCCAGGATGGCCGCGCTCATGCGGAAAGGCAGGAAGGTCACCACCGGCACCAGGCTGTTGGGCAGGATGTGGCGCCCCATGATGGCCAGGTTGCCCACGCCCAGCGCGCGGGCCGCGCGCACATAGTCCATCTGCCGGTTGCGCAGGAACTCGGCCCGCACGTAGTCCGACAGCCCCATCCAGCCGAACAGCGAGAGCAGCACGAGCAACAGCGCCACGCTGGGCGCGAAGATGGCGCTGAAGATGATCAGCAGGTAAAGCTCGGGCATGGAGCCCCAGATCTCGATGAAGCGCTGGAAGGCCAGGTCGGTCTTGCCGCCAAAGAAGCCCTGAATGGCGCCGGTGATCACGCCCAGCACCACGCCGATGACCGTGAGCGCCAGCGCGAACAGCACGCTCACCCTGAAGCCGTAGATCAACTGGGCCAGCAGGTCGCGGCCGCGGTCGTCGGTGCCAAGCAGGTTCTCCGAGGAAGGCGCTGCGGGATTCGGCCGGCTGGCGAAGTAGTTCAGGGTGCGTGGCCCATACGGGTTCGGCGCGTACAACGCCCAGTTGCCACCCTGCGTGATGCGCTCACGGATGAATGGGTCGAGGTAGTCGGCCGGCGTCTCGAAGTCGCCGCCGAAGGTCTTCTCGGAATAGTCGGTCAGCACCGGAAAGTAGAGCTGGCCGTCGTAGCGCACCACCAGCGGCCGGTCGGACGACAGCACCTCGGCGAAGAGGCTCAGCACCACCAGCACGGTGAACAGCACCAGGCTGACGAAGCCCAGCCGGTTGCGGCGAAAGCGCCGCCAGGCACGGCGGCCCGGCGACAAGGGAACGGAAGGCGCGGAGGTGTCGCTCATGCTCAGTCGAACTTGACGCGCGGATCCACCCACACGTAGCAGAGGTCGCTGATCAGCTTGGTCACCAGGCCGATCAGCGTGAAGAGGTAGAGCGTGCCCAGCACCACGGGATAGTCGCGGCGGATCACGCTCTCATAGCTGAGAAGGCCCAGGCCGTCGAGCGAGAACAGCGTCTCGATCAGCAGCGAGCCGGTGAAGAAGGCACCAATGAACGCGGCCGGGAAGCCTGTGATGATCGGGATCAGCGCATTGCGCATGACGTGCTTCCACAGGATCTGCTTCTCGCGCAGGCCCTTGGCACGGGCCGTCAGCACGTACTGCTTGCGGATCTCTTCGAGGAAGGCGTTCTTCGTCAGCATGGACGTGACGGCGAAGCTGCCCAGCACCATGGCCGTGATGGGCAGCGCGATGTGCCACAGGTAGTCGACGATGCGCGCGCCCCACGAGAGCTGCTCCCAGTTGGCCGAGGTCAGCCCGCGCAGCGGAAACCACTGCAGTTGCCCGCCAAAGATCACCAGCAGCGCGACGCCCAGCACGAAGCCCGGAATCGCATAGCCCACCAGCACGAGCAGCGTGGTCACGAAATCGAAGCGCGTGCCGGCCCGCACCGCCTTGGCCACGCCCAGCGGCACGGCAATGAGGTAGCTGATGAAGAAGGTCCACAGGCCCAGGCTGATCGACACCGGCAGCTTTTCCTTGACCAGCTCCCACACCGCCTTGCGCTGGTAGAAGCTCTGGCCGAGGTCAAGGCGCGCGAAGGCCTTGAGCATCTGCCAGAAGCGCTCGGGCGCGGGCTTGTCGAAGCCGTACAGCGCCTTGATCTCGGCGACCTGCTGCGGGCTCAGCCCCTGCCGGCCGCGGTAGGCGGAGCCCCCGGCCGAAGGCCCCTCGCCCCCGGCCGAGCGGCCCTGCAGTTGCGAGACCATCTGCTCGACCGGACCGCCCGGCACGAACTGGATGACCGCGAAGCTCACCAGCAGCACGCCCAGCAGGGTCGGCACCATCAGCAGCAGACGTTTGAGGATGTAGATGGGCATGCCGCGCTGCCTACTTGTTGCTGGAGGACGCCCACCACGTCGCCGCGGCCCAGCTGTCGGGTTCGTAATAGGGAGGGATGCTCGGCGGCAGCACGAAGCCCGCCGGCCGGTAGCCCACCAGGAAGCCACTGCTGTACCACTGCGGGATGCCGTAGTAGCCGTTGGTGAGTACGCGGTCGAGCGCACGCATGGCGGCGCCCAGGTCGTCGCGGGTGGTGGCGGCCAGCACGCGGCGGATCAGCGCGTCCACGGCAGGATCCTTCAGGCCCCAGTAGTTGGCCGAACCATGGGTGCCGGCCGCCTCCGACCCGAAGTATTCGAGCAGTTCGCTGCCCGGCGTGGTGCGTGCCGGGATGCGGATGCTGCCCAGCTCGAAATCGAAGTCGTCCATGCGCTGCTGGTAGAGGGCGCCGTCGACATTGCGCATCGTCAGCTGGATGCCGAGCTTGGCCATGGCGGCCTGCATCGGCAGCACCAGTCGCACGCCCGAAGGCTGGGCGTTGAGGTATTCGAGCGTGAAGGCCTCGCCCTTGGCATTTCGCAAGGCGCCGTCGCGATAAGTCCAGCCCGCCTGGGCGAGCAGGTCGCGGGCCTTACGCAGGTTCTCGCGCAGGCTGGACGGCGGCGCGGTGCTGGGCGACAGCGGCACGGGGCCGAACACCTCGGGCCGAAGTTGCGCACGCAGGGGCTCCAGCAAGGCGAGTTCATCCGGGCCTGGCAGGCCCTTGGCCTGGAACGGGCTGTTGGGAAACCAGCCCTGCACGCGCGTGTAGATGCCGTAGAACATCTGGCGGTTGAGCCATTCGAAATCCATCGTCAGGGCCAGCGCCTGCCGCACGCGCACGTCCTGCAGCTTGGGGTTGCGCAGGTTGAAGATGTAGCCCTGGTAGTCGCCTGGTGCGCCGCTGGGAAAGACCTGCTTCTTGACCTCGCCGCGGTCGAAGGCGCGGCCCGTGTACTGGCGCGCCCAATTGCGGGAGATGAACTCGCGCTTGAGGTCGTATTCCCCCGCCTTCAGGCCTTCGAACCGGGCCGTGTCGTCCAGGTAGAGCTTGTAGGTGATGCGGTCGAAGTTGTACTGCCCGCGGCGCACCGGCAGGTCGCGGCCCCAGTAGTTCTTGTCGCGCACGTAGGTGATGTCGCGACCCAGCCGGGCACTGGACGGCCGGTACGGGCCGGAGCCGATGGGCAGTTCGGTGATGACCTGATCGAAGGGCTTGCCCTGCCCCCAGCGCTGACTGAACACCGGGATGCCGCCGGCCAGCAGGGGCAGTTCGCGGTTGTCCGAGTCGAAGTCGAAACGCACCACGCGTTCGCTCACGGCCTTGACGCTGCGGATGCCCGCCAGCAGCGTGCGGTACTGCGGCGCCGCCTGCTTGCTGATGAGCGTGCGCCATGAATGCACGACGTCTTCGGCCAGCACTGGCGTGCCATCGCTGAAGCGCGCCTCAGGCCGCAGGCGGAACACGGCGGAGCGATGGTCGGACGCCACCTCAACGTCCTCGGCCAGCAGGCCGTAGGCCGTCGAGGGCTCCTGCAGATTGCCCACGAGCAGCGACTCGAACACCAGGTCCGTGAGGCCTGCAGGCGCCGTTCCCTTGAGCGTGAAGGGATTGAACTTGTCGAACTGCGTGACCGCGATCGGCGGCACCAGCCGGATCTCGCCGCCCTTGGGCGCGTCCGGGTTCACGTAATCGAAGTGGGTGAAGCCCGATGGGTACTTGATGTCGCCGAACTGGGCATAGGCGTGCGCACCCCAGGCGGGCAGCGCCGCAACCAGAAGGGCCGGGAGCAGCCAGAGTCGCATGCGAGAATTCTGCCCAAGTTTTTCTCAAGGCAGACCCATGGGCTTTCTCAGCGGCAAGAAACTTCTGATCACCGGCGTCCTTTCCAATCGTTCCATCGCCTACGGCATCGCCAAGGCCTGCCATGCGCAAGGCGCAGAGCTCGCCTTCAGCTACGTGGGCGAGCGCTTCAAGGACCGCATCACCGAGTTCGCTGCCGACTTCGACTCCAAGCTGGTCTTCGACTGCGACGTGGGTGACGATGCCCAGATCGCCAAGCTGTTCGAGGACCTCTCGCAGACCTGGCCCAAGTTCGACGGCTTCGTCCACAGCATCGGCTTTGCGCCGCGCGAGGCCATCGCCGGCGACTTCCTCGAAGGCCTGTCGCGCGAGGCGTTCAAGATCGCGCACGACATCAGCGCCTACAGCTTCCCGGCCATGGCCAAGGCCGCCCTGCCCTACCTCAACGACCAGGCCGCGCTGCTCACGCTGACCTACCTGGGCGCCGTGCGCGTGGTGCCCAACTACAACACGATGGGCCTGGCCAAGGCCAGCCTGGAAGCCTCGGTGCGCTACCTGGCCGGCTCGCTGGGCCCCAAGGGCGTGCGCGTCAACGGCATCAGCGCCGGCCCCATCAAGACGCTGGCGGCCAGCGGCATCAAGGGCTTCGGCAAGCTGCTGCCCGCCGTGGCGGCCGTCTCGCCCATCCGCCGCAACGTGACCATCGACGACGTGGGCAATGTGGCCGCCTTCCTGCTGTCCGACCTGGCCGGTGGCGTGACGGCCGAGATCACCTACGTGGACGGCGGCTTCAGCAACGTGGTCGGCGGCATCGACGAGCCGTCCGAAGGCTGAGCCACTTTCCCTTTCTCTTGTGATGAACATGCGCCGTCGCGGTCTTCTGCTGGCGGCGCTTTCGTTTGCGCTGAGCGTGCCGGCCCGGGCCGCGCCGCCCGCGCTGATGCTGGCGGAGGTCTGGCGTCCGGGCATGCCGCTCGACGGCTACTGGGTCAGCGAGAAGTACGACGGTGTGCGCGGCTTCTGGGACGGGCAGGCCTTGTGGACGCGCGGCGGCGAGCGCATTGCCGCGCCGGCCTGGTTCACGGCCGGCTGGCCGCAGCAGCCGATGGATGGCGAGCTCTGGGCCGGCCGCGGGCGCTTCGAGCATGCCTCGAGCACGGTGCGCAGCCAGGCGCCGGACGATGCGGCGTGGCGCGCCATGCGCTTCATGGTCTTCGACCTGCCCGCAGAACCGGGCGACTTCGACCACCGGCTGCAGGTGCTGCAGCGGCTGCTTCCGATCAAGGCCATCCCCTGGCTCGAGCCCGTGCGGCAGGAACGCGCAACCACGGCCGAGGCGCTCCGGCGACAGCTCGACGCCATGGTGCGGGCTGGCGGCGAAGGACTGATGCTGCACCGGGGCAGTTCGCTCTATGGCGCCGGCCGCAGTGCGGACCTGCTCAAGGTCAAGCCCTATGACGATGCCGAGGCGGTGGTGCTCGCACACCTGCCGGGCCAGGGCCGACACGCTGGCCGGATGGGCGCGCTGCAGGTGCGCACACCCGAAGGCCTGGTCTTCAAGCTGGGCGGCGGCTTCACCGATGCACAGCGCGACGATCCGCCGCCGGTGGGCAGCACGGTCACCTACCGCTACAACGGGCTCACGGCACAGGGTGTTCCGCGCTTCGCGCGCTTCATGCGCGTGCGCACGGACCGCTGAAGCCCGTGGAGCCCAATCCGCCCCCCTCGCCGCCACGGCAGCACGAGGCACCGCGCCGCCTGCGCGGCCCGGCGCGCTGGCTGATGATGGCGCTGGCCGTGGTGGCGTTGGTGCTGGCCGTGGCCGGTGTTGTCCTGCCGGGCCTGCCGACCACGCCCTTCGTGCTGCTGGCCGCTTGGGCGGCCGCCCGCAGTTCGCCGCGGCTTGCGGGCTGGCTCGAAAGGCACCCGCTCTTTGGGCCGTTGATCTTGAACTGGCGTGCGGGTGGCCGCGTCAGCCGACGGGCCAAGCGCAGCGCCGCAGCGGCCATGGCCGTGTGCGCCGTCGTGCTGATCTGGCTGTCGCCCTCCCGCTGGGGTGCCACCGCAGGAATCGGCGCCATGGCCTGCGTGCTGATCTGGCTCTGGCGGCGGCCGGAGCCTTGAGACTCGGAACGCGTCAGCGGCCAGGGGGCCTCGACGCGGATGGCCGCAGCGGCACCACGCCAGGCTCGCGTCGCGCGCCGCCAGGGGTTCAGGCCGACGGCCGTTCGCCGCGCGCCATCCGCGCCTCGATGTCGTCCAGCACCGGAATCAGTTCCGCCACGCTGTCGATCACGTAGTGCGCCCCGGCGCTCTTCAGTTCCGCCGTGGCACGGGCGCGCACCTGCGCTTGGCCTGCGGCATCGAGCGCCTGCCACTCGGCCAGCGTGAGACCCGCCGCATTGCCGCTGATCGCCAGCCCCACGGCCCAGGTGCCGGCATTCAGGCCCTCCTGCACGCCCACGCCGGTATCGTCCACCTTGACCACCGAATGGGCGGGCCACACGCCGAGGTCGGCGAAGCAGCGGTACATCATCAAGGGCGAAGGCCGGCCGGCCGCCAGGTCGCCCGCGCACACGAGGTTGTCCGGCACATAGCCGCCCTTCGCGGCGATGGGCGTCACCACCTCCATGATCAGCCGGTTGTAGCCGGTGGTGGAGCCGATGCGCAGGCCGCGCGCACGCACGGCGGCCACGGTGTCGAGCGCGCCCGGGATGAAGTCGCAGAAGTCGGGCACCACGGCAGCGTTCATCGGCGTGAACACCTCGTAGAGCTCGTCGACGTCGGCCCGCGTGAAGCCTCGGCCGAAGCGCGCCTCCCATTGGGCCGCCACGCGTGGCAACTGGCTCAGCGCATGGATGTGGTCCCACTTGGCCACGCCCATGGGTCCGCGCGCCTCGGCGATGCTGAGGTCGATGCCGTAGCGCTCGAACAGACGCACGAAGGCGCCCATGGGCGCACAGGAGCCGAAGTCGATGATGGTGCCGGCCCAGTCGAAGACGACGGCCTGGAGTTTTTGCTGGTCAGTCATGGGATATGCGGTGGGTCGGCCTACCAGCCGGCGAAGACCTCTTCGGCAATGCCGAAGGCCGTGCTGGCGCCGGTGCCGCTGGTGACGATCACCAGGCGCGTGGCATCGTCCGGCGCGTCGATCAGGCAGTCGGTGTCGGGCGACGAGGGATAGGTGCCCACCCAGCGCTGGGTGACGGTGTAGTCGGGCAGGTGCAGCGCCTCCTGCATGTGACGCAGCATCAGCGCGTCGACCTGCGTGTCGGCGAAAGGCTCGAGCACCGGGCCGTAGTGGTGGGAGTCCCCCACCACCAGCGAGCCGTCGGCGCTCTGCACCACGATCAGGTGGATGCCATGAGCCAGCGACTCGCCCTCCTCTGCCTCCAGCTGGGCCCGCAGCGCCCGCGCCGCCGGCAGCTTGCTGTAGCCGTGGTAGCGCACCAGGCTCAGGTCGGCCATGACCGAGCCTGGCAGCTTGAAGCCCTCCGGCGGGCGCACCCGCAGCATGTGCAACTGGCACAGCTGCAGGCGATGCGGCGCCAGCCGCTCGGCAAACAGGCCGTTCAGTTCGATGTTGGTGCAGACGGCCACGCGTTCCGCATGCAGTGTGGCGCGGGCGGTGCGCACGCGCGGCGTGCCCACCTCCAGCACCTGTTCGCTGAAGCGGAAGACCACGCCGTGCGCCTCGGCCAGCCAGGCCGCCAGCAGGCCGATGGCGGTGCGCGACTCCACGCGCGCCTCGTGCGGGCTATAGAGGACCGCACGGGCCGGGCCTTCGGGCCCGTCCAGCCGCAACGTCGGTGCGCGCTGCACGGCCTCGGCCACGTCCAGCAGTTCGCAGCCTTCGGCCATCTCGGTGTCCATGAACTGCGCCAGCACCGCCAGCGCCTTGTCGCGGAAGGCCGTGAGGTAGAGGCCCTGGTGGACGACCTCGATGCCGGCCTGCGGCGCCACCTCGCCCCACACCTCGCGCGCGCGGCGGGCGCGGCGCCAGGTGTCGCCGGCGCCCTGCCCGGTCACGGTCACGAAGCCGAAGTTGCGGATGGACGCACCGATGCAGGCGGCGTCCTTCTCGATCACGCAGACCTTGAGGCCGCGCCGCGCGGCGGTGTACGCATGGGCCAGGCCGACGATGCCGGCCCCGACCACGATCAGGTCGAAATGGGTGTTGCTCATTCGTTGGAGGTCCTTCGGCTCATCGCAGCCGCCAGCGCTGGGTGCGGCGGTCCACCCAGCGGCCGAGCAGCAGGTACAGCACGTTCACGGTCGCCGAGGTCCCGGCGATCAGCACCGCCATGGCCGCGGCAGCGCCGATCTCGCCGGCCTCGTCGAGGTTGAGGATGGCGACGGAAGCCAGACGCGTCTCGGGCGAGTACAGGAAGACGACCGCCGAGATGGTGGTCATCGCGTTGATGAAGAAGTAGCGCGACACGTCCAGCAGCACCGGCAGGCAGATCGGCAGCGTGACGCGGCGCACGGTGGTGAACACCGGCACCTTGAGCGAGGCGGCGACGGCCTCGAACTCGCCGTCGATGGCCTTCAGCGCCGTGACCATCGTCAGGTGACCCGTCGTGTAGAAGTGCACCACCGTGCACAGCACCAGCAGCCCCATGGTCTGGTACAGGCCGTTGAGCGGGTTCCACGGCGCGTTGAAGAAGAAGATGTAGCCCAGGCCCAGCACCAGCCCCGGCACCGCCATGGGCAGCATGGCCATCAGCCGGATCACGGGACGCAGCACATCCAGGCCGCGCGTCTTCTCCAGCAGGTAGGCGCCGCAGAACACCACGGCCGTGCCGACCACGGACGTGCAGGCGGCGAGCAGCAGGCTGTTGAGCACCGCGCCGCCCAGCTCGGCGTCGACGATGCCGGCGACGTAATGGTCGAGGCTGGGCGTGAGGTTGTAGGGCCACAGCTTGGCAAAGGAAGCGAAGACCGCCATGCCGAACATCGCCACCATCAGTGCGCAGACGAGCAGGCAGTAGGCGGTCATGGCCGCATCGAAGCCCTTGGCCGGCCGGGGCGTCAGCGCCACTGCGCGCGCCGTGAGCATGGCCGTCTGCTTGCGCTGCACCAGGTGATCGACCGTGAAGGTGAGCAGCGCGGGTGCCAGCAGCAGCAGGGCCACGACGGCGCCACGCTGGAAGTCCTGCTGGCCGATCACCAGCTTGAACACGTCGGTGGCGAGCACGTTGAAGTTGCCGCCGACGACCTTCGGGATGCCGAAATCGGTGATGACCAGGGTGAACACGACCAGCGCGGCGGAGATCAGCCCGTACTTCGCGCCCGGGAGCGTGATGGTGAAGAAGCGCCGCAGGGTGCGGGTGCCCATCGCATCAGCGGCTTCATAGAGCCGTGCGTCGGCCAGCGACAGCGCCGTCACCAGGATCATCAGCGCATGCGGGAAGGTGGCGAAGCATTCCGCGAGCACGATGCCCGGCGCGCCATAGATGCTGTCGAAGCCCAGCGCCTGCCACAGCCCCTTGGCCGCGCCCTGGTTGCCGAACCAGTAGATCAGCGAGATGGCCGACAGCAGCGAAGGCGCAAGCAGGGGCAGCAGCGTGATGCTGCGCAGCAGGCCCTTGGCGGGCATGCAGCTGCGCATGAGCGCATAGGCGAAGCCGAAGGCCAGCGGGATCACGAGGGTCGTCACCAGTGCGGACACCCACAGGCTGTTCCAGAGGCTGCCCAGCAAGGCGGGCGATGCGAGGTAGGCGCGGAAGTGGCCCCAGCCCGAGCGCTCCTCGGTCTGCTGCAACGCCTGCGACAGGATGGCGCCCAAGGGCAACAGCAGGCCGATGACCAGCAACAGCGCCACGGCCACCAGCAGCAAGTGCGCCACACGGTCGCTCCAGTGCACATGCAGCCGGACGGCCGGCAGGCGGATCGCGGTCTGCACGTTCAGGCCTCCGTCGCGGGGAAGGCGCGCAGCCGGTCCAGCCGCAGCGCGAAGCGCAACCGACGGCCCTGCTGCACGCCGAACTCGTCCATCTGGTTGAGCGAGAACTGCAGCTGCAGCGGCTCGGGCAGCCCTTCCACCACCAGCTCGGCGAGGCAGTTGCCACCCAGGAACTCGATGTGCGCCACCGTGCCCGTGCACAGGCCCGGATGGTCGGCATCGAAGCCGGTCATCGCGCGGTCTTCCGGACGCAGGTAGAGCATCACCTCGCGGCCCGCGCGGTACTCCGCCCCATGGCCGGGCTCCACCTGCCAGCGCCGGTCGCCACACCGGAACCAGCGCCCGCCCTCGGCCACGGCGGGCAGCCGGTTGACCTTGCCAACGAACTCGGCCACGAAGGGCGTCGCGGGCTCGCGGTAGACCTGCAACGGCGTGCCCACCTGCTCGATCACGCCGTGGTTCATCACCACGATGCGGTCGGCAATGGACAGGGCCTCTTCCTGGTCGTGCGTCACCATGATGGTGGTCACGCCCAGCCGCCGCTGCAGCGCACGGATCTCGTTGCGCAGGTGCACCCGCACGATGGCGTCGAGCGCCGACAGCGGCTCGTCCAGCAGCAGCAGGCCCGGCGAGGCGGCCAGTGCGCGCGCCAGCGCCACCCGCTGCTGCTGGCCGCCGGACATCTGCGCCGGGTACTTGCCGCCGCTGCCGGGCAGGCCCACGAGCTGCAGCAGCTCATCGACACGCGCGGCGATGGCCTTGCGCGGGCGCCGCTGGTTGACCAGCCCGTACGCCACGTTGTCCGCGATGCTCAGGTTGGGAAAGAGCGCATAGGACTGGAAGACGATGCCGTAGTCGCGCTGGGCCGGCGGCAGGCGCGAGATGTCGGTGCCGCTCTGCCAAAGCTGGCCACCCGTCTGCACTTCCAGCCCCGCGATGATGCGCAGCAAGGTGGTCTTGCCGCAGCCCGAGGGGCCGAGAAAGCACACCAGCTCGCCTTGCGGAATGGTCAGGTCGATGGACTCCAGCGCCGTGAAGGTGCCGAAGCGCTTGTGCACGCCCTGCAGCCGCAGGTAGTCGGGCTGGGGCACGCTTTCGACCAGGGACAGCGGCGCCGGCGCAGCACCCACGCTGCGGTCGGCCGCATAGGCATGCGCCGGCGCGGTCATCACTTCTTCGCCTCGCTCTTGGCGTCGTAGCGGCGCGTCCACTCGGCCAGGGTGCGCTCGCGGTTGGTGGCCGACTTCTCGAAGTCCATCTTGATCAGGCGGGCCTCGTAGTCGTCGGGGATGCCCGCCAGCTTGGGAGCCACGCCCGGCTGGGCAGTCACGGCGAAATTCTTGCCGTAGAGCAGCATGGCGTCCTTCGACGTCGCCCAGTTCGCCAGCCTCTTGGCAGCGTCCAGCTTCTTCGTGCCTTTGTAGATGCCGACGGCCTCAAGGTCCCAGCCCAGGCCCTCCTTGGGGAACACCAGCTCGATGGGCGCACCCTTGGCCTTGTTGGTGTAGCCGCGGTATTCGAAGGAGATGCCCGCCACGTACTCGCCGGAGGCCGCCATGTTGCAGGGCTTGGAGCCGGAATGCGTGTACTGCGCGATGTTCTCGTGCAGCGCATCCATGTACTTCCAGCCGCCGCCCTTGCCGGCGTCGTCGCCCCACAGTTGCAGCCAGGCCGCGACGTCGAAGTAGCCGGTGCCCGACGAGGCCGGGTTGGGCATCACCACCTGGCCTTTGTACTCGGGCTTGGTGAGGTCCTTCCAGGTGGTGGGGATGGGAATGTTCTTCTTCTTGGCCTCGACCGTGTTGAAGCACACGACGGCACCGAACACATCCATGCCGACCCAGGCGGGCGGGTTCTTCTTGTCGCGGTACTGCGGCATCACCGCGTCGAGGTTCAACGGCGCATAGGGCTCGAGCATGCCCTGCTTGTCGAACAGCGCCATGCTGGAGGCGGCCACGCCCCACACCACATCGGCCTGCGGGTTGGCCTTCTCGGCCAGCAGCTTGGCAGTGATCACGCCGGTGGAGTCCCGCACCCACTTGATCTCGATGTCGGGCTCGACCTTGTTGAAGGCACTCTGGTAGGCCTTGAGCTGGTCGGTCTCCAGCGCGGTGTAGACCGTCAGCTGGGTCTTTTGCGCGAAGGCCGCGCCGGTGGCGGCCAGGCCGATGAGGGCGGTCGCGATGGTCTTGACGGAAAAGTGCATGGGCAGGCTCCTCGATGAAATGACCGGGCGAATGTGCCGCCGCGAAACGACATCTTCGTGACACGGTCGCCAAGCAAAATCGGGGCCTGCTCCACCTCTTTGTCTATTGTTATTTGTAGATCGTAGACAATCTACGCTCTCGAACCTACCATCGCGCCATGCCTGCCGCCCCTGCCAAGAAGGTCTCTTCCCATCCCGTCATCGCACAGCTTCAGTGCCATTCGCTGGCGAATGTGGTGCAGGCCGAGATCGAACGCATGATCCTGGACGGCGAACTCGGCCCCGGCGCCAAGCTCACCGAGGCCACGCTGGCCGACCAGCTGGGCGTCTCACGCGGACCGGTGCGCGAGGCCTTCCGCATGCTGGAGGAAGGCGGCCTGGTGCGCACCGAGAAGAACCGCGGCGTGTTCGTGCGCGACGTGCCCATCGAGGAAGCGCTGGAGATCTTCGAGGTGCGTGCCGTGATGGACCTCTATGTGGGCCGCAAGCTGGCCGAGACGGCGACCCCCGCCCAGGTGCGCGAACTGCGGCAGCTGGTCGATGCCATGGACCAGGCGGTGAAAGCGGGCGACGCCAAGGACTACCACCGCTTCAACCTCGCCTTCCATGACCGCCTGCTGGAGCTGGCCGGCAACGCCAAGCTGGTCGCCACCTACCGCAAGCTGGTGAACGAGCTGTCGCTGTTCCGCCGGCAGAACCTCACCGACGAATCGATGGCCGTCTACTCGCGCGAGCATCGCGCCATCCTCAAGGCCATCGCCTTCGGCGACCCGGAGGCAGCGGGCCAGGCCATGTACCAGCACGTGATGAACAGCCGCGAGCGCACGCGCCTCAACTGGGAGAAACAGCGCGGCTCGACCACGGGCAGCGGCGCTGCCTCGCTCGCCGCGTCATGAGGCCTCCATGCTGACCCTGCACGACATCGAGAACCTCTTCGCACGCCGCGGCGCCGAGCAGTACAGCGGCGAACCCGTGACCCAGTTGGAACATGCGCTGCAGAGCGCCTGGCTGGCCGAGCAGGAAGGTGCCGACGACGCGCTCGTCACAGCTGCCCTCTTGCACGACATCGGCCACCTGCTCAACGACCAGGGCGAGACGCCCACGCTGCGCGGCATCGACGACCGGCACCAGTTCCATGCCCTGCCCTTCCTGCGCGGACTCTTTCCGGACCGCGTCCTCGACGCCATTGCCTGGCACGTCGACGCCAAGCGCTACCTGTGCGCGACCCGTCAGGACTACTGGGCGGCCCTCTCGGACGACTCCAAGCGCAGCCTGGTTCTGCAGGGCGGCGTATTCAGCGACGAAGAAGCCTTGCGCTTCATGCAGCGCCCGCATGCGCAGGACGCGATCCGCCTCCGGCTGTGGGACGATGCGGCCAAGCAGGCCGACCTCGCCACCCCCGACCTGCCGCACTATCTGGCGCGCGCGCGTCGCTGCATGCTGGCCCGAGGCGCATGACGCTGACAGGCCCCGTCGCGCTGGCCGTGCTGTTCGGCGCCGTGCTCCATGCCAGCTGGAATGCACTCATCAAGTCGGCGTCGGACAAGTCGCTGGACACCGCACTGATCCACAGCCTCGGACTGTTCATCGCGCTGCCCATCCTGGCCTTCACCGGCCTGCCGGCCGCCGCTTCGTGGCCTTATCTGGCCGCCTCGGTGGTGATCCATGTGGGCTACTACGTGGCCCTGGCCGGCGCGTACAAGCACGGCGACCTGGGGCTGGCCTATCCGGTGATGCGCGGCAGTGCACCACTGCTGGTGGCCCTCAGCAGCCTTGCCGTGATGGGCGAGCGTCTTTCGGCATTTGCGTGGTTCGGTGTGGCGGGCATCTGTGTGGGCGTGCTCACGCTCGGCCTGTCACCCGGTCATCTGCACAGCTCGGGGCACCGCGGCAAGGCCCTGGGCTTCGCGCTGGCCAACGCCTGCATCATCGCGCTCTACACCGTGATCGACGGCCTCGGCGTGCGGGCCAGCGGCAACGCCGCCGCCTACGTCGCCCTGCTCTTCGTCTTCGACGGCCTGCCCTTCATGCTGCTGGTGCTGTGGCGGCGCGGTCCGCAGGGGCGGCGTGATGCTCTCGCCTACATGCGTGGCCGTCTGGGTGTGGCGTGGCTGGGCACGGCGGCCTCGCTGGCCAGCTACGGCATCGCGCTCTGGGCCATGACGCGGGCGCCCGTGGCGGTGGTGGCGGCACTGCGCGAGACCTCGGTGCTTTTCGCCGCGCTCATCGGCACGCTGTGGCTGCGGGAGCGCTTCGGCCTGCAGCGCGCCCTCGGCACCGCCGTGGTGGTCGGCGGCGTGATGGCACTGCGGTTCGGATGACGGGGGCGCGCAGCGCTCCAGAGCTGCGCGCCGTCTCGCCCAGGCTCAGCGCTTGACGCAATCCGCGTAGTAACGCTTCTTGCCCTTCTCGTCCACGCGGGCGACCAGGCCGTGGATGTCGGTTTCGAACCCCGGGCACTCCAGGTTGAACTGGCGCGCGAACTTCAGGTAGTCCACGATCTTCTTGTTGAAGACCTCACCCGGGATCAGCAGCGGAATGCCGGGCGGGTACGGCGTGATCAGGCTGGTGGTGATGCGGCCTTCGAGATGGTCGATCTCCACGCGCTCGGTCTTGCGGTGCGCGATATGGGCGAAGGCCTCGCTGGGCTTCATGGCCGGCTCCAGGTCCGACAGGTACATCTCGGTGGTCAGTCGGGCGATGCCGTACTTGGCGTAAAGCTCGTGCACGCGCTGGCACAGGTCGCGCAGGCCCATGCGCTCGTAGATGGGATGCTGCTGGCAGAACTCCGGCAGGATGCGCCACATCGGTTGGTTGCGGGCGTAGTCGTCCTTGAACTGCTGCAGCGCCGTCAGCAGCGTGTTCCAGCGGCCCTTGGTGATGCCGATGGTGAACATGATGAAGAAGCTGTAGAGGCCCGTCTTCTCCACGATCACGCCATGCTCGGCCAGGAACTTGGTGACGATGCTGGCGGGGATGCCGGTGGGTGCGAACTTGCCGTCGAGGTCCAGGCCGGGCGTCACGATGGTCGACTTGATCGGGTCGAGCATGTTGAAGCCATCCGCCAGCTTGCCGAAGCCGTGCCAGTTGCGCGCGCCGTTCTTCTTGCCGCCGTTGCCGGCGCGGGTCTCGCCCTTGATGATCCAGTCGTCGGCGCGGCCGATGCCTTCGTCGACCAGGTGTTCCGGGCCCCAGACCTTGAACCACCATTCGTCCTTGCCGAACTCCTCTTCCACCTTGCGCATGGCGCGGCGGAAGTCCAGGGCTTCGAGGATGCTCTCTTCCACCAGCGCGGTGCCGCCGGGCGGCTCCATCATGGCGGCCGCCACGTCGCAGCTGGCGATGATGGCGTACTGCGGGCTGGTGGACGAATGCATCAGGTAGGCCTCGTTGAAGAGGTCCCGGTCCAGCTGGCGGTTCTGCGAATCCTGCACCAGCACATGGCTGGCCTGGCTGATACCAGCCAGCAGCTTGTGCGTGGACTGCGTCGCAAAGACCAGCGATTCCTTCGGCCGCGCGCGACGCTTGCCCATCGCGTGGTACGGCCCGTAGAAGGGATGGAAAGCCGCGTGCGGCAACCAGGCCTCATCGAAGTGCAGCGTGTCGACGTAGCCGTCGAGCATCGTCTTGATGGTCTCGGTGTTGTAGATCACGCCGTCGTAGGTGGACTGCGTGAGCGTGAGCACGCGCGGCTTGACGGTGTCGGCGTCGACGTCCTTGAGCAGCGGGTTGGCGCGGATCTTGGCCTTGATGGCCTCGGGCTCGAACTCGCTCTTGGGGATCGGGCCGATGATGCCGTAGTGGTTGCGCGTGGGCTTCATGAACACCGGGATCGCGCCGGTCATGATGATCGCGTGCAGGATGGACTTGTGGCAGTTGCGGTCCACCACCACCACGTCGTCCGGCGCCACCGTGTGGTGCCACACCATCTTGTTGGACGTGGACGTGCCGTTGGTGACGAAGAAGCAGTGGTCGGCGTTGAAGATGCGGGCCGCGTTGCGCTCGCTGGCCGCCACGGGACCGGTGTGGTCCAGCAGTTGGCCGAGTTCTTCCACCGCATTGCAGACGTCGGCGCGCAGCATGTTCTCGCCGAAGAACTGGTGGAACATCTGGCCGATGGGGCTCTTGAGGAAGGCCACGCCGCCCGAGTGGCCGGGGCAGTGCCACGAGTAGGAGCCGTCTTCCGCATAGTCGATCAGCGCCTTGAAGAAGGGCGGCTGCACCGTCTCGAGGTAGCTCTTGGCCTCGCGGATGATGTGCTTGGCCACGAACTCCGGCGTGTCCTCGAACATGTGGATGAAGCCGTGCAGCTCGCGCAGGATGTCGTTGGGCAGGTGCCGGCTGGTCTTGGTCTCGCCGTAGATGTAGATCGGCACGTCGGTGTTCTTGCGTCGCACCTCGCCGATGAAGGTGCGCAGGTTCAGTACCGCCGGGTCGAGGTCCGGGCCGATGGTGAATTCCTCGTCGTCGATCGACAGGATGAAGGCGCTCGCCCGGCTCTGCTGCTGCGCGAACTGCGACAGGTCGCCATAGCTGGTCACGCCCAGCACCTCGAAGCCTTCGCTTTCGATGGCCTGGGCCAGGGCGCGGATGCCCAGTCCGGAGGTGTTCTCGGAGCGGAAGTCCTCGTCGATGATGACGATGGGAAAGCGGAATTTCATGGGCTGTCGGGCTCCGGCTTTTGGGGGGTGCGCAAAGAAGGCGCGAAGTGTAAGGAATTCAAATGACGGCCGCGTCACGCGGCGTGCCCCAGAATGTGGGGCTTCCCGCCACCTCTTTGCTGTAGGAACTCGTCCATGGCTCAATCGACGCTCTGGTGGCTGCTGGCCGGTGCAGCCGTCGCGCTGGAACTGGTCTCCGGCACCATCTACCTTCTGCTGACGGCCGTGGCCTTCGCGGCCGCGGCCGTCGCAGCGCATCTGGGTGCCGCACTGCCCGTCCAACTGGTCGTGGCCGCCGTGGTCGGCGTGGGCACGGTGGGCGCCTGGTATCTCAAGCAGCGCGCGCGCCCCGCTGGACCACCGCCGCAGGCCAGCCCTGACATGAATCTCGACATCGGCGAACGCGTCCAGGTCGACGCCTGGCTCGCGGATGGCACGGCGCTCGTGCGTCACCGGGGTGCGCAATGGACGGCCGTGCTGCGCGCGGGCGGCCACGGCCAGCCGGGAGCGCACCGCGTCGTCGAGTTGCAGGGCAACCGTCTCGTGCTGGAGCCGCTCTGATCATCGGGACTGCCCCGAGCTCGCGGAACCTTTCAATCTCACTTCATCGAACTGCCATGGAAATCGCCATCGTCATCCTGGTCATCGCCGTCATCTTCATCTGGCAGTCCATCAAGTTCGTGCCTCAGCAGAACGCGTGGGTCCGTGAACGGCTGGGCAAGTACCACAGCACGATGACGCCGGGGCCCAACTTCCTCATCCCCTTCATCGACCGCGTGGCCTACAAGCACAGCCTGAAGGAGATCCCGCTGGATGTGCCCAGCCAGATCTGCATCACGCGCGACAACACGCAGCTGCAGGTGGACGGCATCCTCTACTTCCAGGTGACCGATCCGATGCGGGCGAGCTATGGCTCCTCCAACTACATCGTGGCCGTCACCCAGTTGGCGCAGACCTCGCTGCGCAGCGTGATCGGCAAGCTGGAACTGGACAAGACCTTCGAGGAGCGCGACATCATCAACGCCCAGGTCGTGGCCGCCATCGACGAGGCCGCGCTCAACTGGGGCGTGAAGGTGCTGCGCTACGAGATCAAGGACCTGACGCCGCCGGCCGAGATCCTGCGCGCCATGCAGGCGCAGATCACGGCAGAGCGCGAGAAGCGGGCCCTGATCGCCGCCTCGGAGGGCCGTCGCCAGGAGCAGATCAACATCGCCACCGGCGAGCGCGAGGCCTACATCGCCCGCTCCGAAGGCGAGAAGCAGGCGGCCATCAACAACGCACAGGGCGAGGCCGCCTCCATCACCGCGGTGGCCGAGGCCACGGCGCTCGCGATCGAGCGCATCGCGGCCGCCATCCGGCAGCCAGGCGGTGATCAAGCCGTGCAGTTGAAGGTCGCCGAACGCGCCGTCGATGCCTACAGCAAGGTCGCGGCGGATGCCAAGACCACCCTGATCGTGCCCAGCAACATGACCGACACCGCCGGACTGATCGCCTCGGCGATGCAGATGGTGCGCGCAGGCCGCAGCGGCTCAAATCCGGGTTAGAATCGTGGGCTCCACGGAGCGGTGGATGAGTGGTTTAAGTCGCACGCCTGGAAAGCGTGTGTGGGTTAATAGCCCACCGCGGGTTCGAATCCCGCCTGCTCCGCCAAATACGAAACCCGTTGCATGCGCAACGGGTTTTTTTATGTCTGCAGCGCTGACATCGGCTCCCCACAGATGCTCGGCTTTGCGCAATTGTCGACTGCCTTAATTTTTGCGCACACTTTTGTTTACAGCGCAAAGAGGGCGAGTTCACAATCGCGAAACAGCACGTAAGGAGCGCAACAGCATGGACAGCAGGTCAAACAGCGGCGCGGGTGATGGGAGTTCGGATCCGCGCGGGGGATCCACGGAATCCGGAGGAGGCGATCTCCGGCACCTTTTCCAATCCAAGATGTCCGAGGGTGCCAAGCGCAGCTATCTGCTGAAGTTGCGGAACGCTGCGTTCGGACGTCTGCGCGAGCGTTCCGCCCGCAAACGCCAAGTCTGATCCACCTCGCGCCAGAGTGCGCAGGTTGCCCTGACAGTCGCCCCGCGAGGCCTCCCGCTGCCAGACACGACCCGGCATGCGCAGTCGTCCAGGATCGTTCGCGGTGAGGCCCCGGCACTCACGCGCGAATCCGCGCCTGCCTATTGATTCCTCGCGCCGCCGCAATCTCAAGGCTTGGCGCCACCACGCGCTGAGCCACCCCTGCAGACGCCCTGCCCCGCCCATTGAAACGCCCGGGGCGCGTGGGGCAAGAACTGCCCGAAAGAATGGCCGCCCCGTAACTCCGAGGCAATGGCCAAGGCATGACCAATGATGAACTCGCAGCCAAGCTCAACACGCTGCGCAACGAAGTACTGACGATGCGACTTGAACGGCGGGGTTTGCTCTTCGCCCTCATGGCCATCATTTCGACCCACCCCCGGCACGAAGACTGCCAGTTCCTGCTCGACCACTACCTGAACGGCCACCTGGAAAAGTCCGAGACAGGGCGATCGCTGCCGGATGGCGCCAGGGAACATCTGCGGGCCTACGTGCGCTCCCTCCAGGATGCCGCGTCGCCCCACACCCCGGAGGCCGTCCAGGCCCTGCGCTCCAAGCTCTTCCCGTGGGAAAGCGATCCGCCGTGACCTGAAGGCGGCCGCTGCCGCACGGTCGGCGCGCCTGCCTATAGGATGACGGGCCTGCAGCCAGACGGACGCTCCCACTCGGCTCGCCGCTGGCCCGTGCTCACCCGCCACCTCAACCCGTCGACCGACTGGGATCAACGTCGCCTCATGAAAATCGCCACCTGGAACGTCAACTCTCTCACGGCCCGCCTGCAGCATGTGCTGGACTGGCTGATCGCCAACCCCGTCGACCTCCTGTGCCTGCAGGAGCTCAAGATGACCGATGACAAGTTCCCGCTGGAGGTGCTCAAGTCCGCCGGCTACGAGGCCGCGAGCTTCGGCCAGAAGACCTACAACGGCGTCGCGCTGCTGAGTCTGTCGCCGCTGCGCGAGGTCCAGCGCAACATCGGCGGCTTCGAGGACGAGCATTCGCGCGTGATCAGCGCGACCGTCGACACGCCCACCGGCCCGCTGCGCGTGGTCAACGGCTACTTCGTCAACGGCCAGGCGCCGGGCTCCGACAAGTTCGCCTACAAGATGCGCTGGCTGGACGCACTGCGGGACTGGCTGCGCGCCGAGATGGCCGCACATCCGCGGCTGGTGCTGCTGGGCGACTTCAACATCACGCCGGAGGACCGTGACAGCTACGACCCGGTGGGCCTCAAGGAGACGATCCACCACACGACCGAAGAGCGCCAGCATTTCCAGGCGCTGCTGCAACTGGGCCTGGTCGACGGCTTCCGCCTGTTCGAGCAGCCCGAGAAAAGCTTCTCGTGGTGGGACTACCGCATGCTCGGCTACCAGAAGAACCGCGGCCTGCGCATCGACCACATCCTGGTCAGCGAGCCGCTGGTGCCCGAGGTGCGCTCATGCACCATCGACCGCGTGCCGCGCAAATGGGAAAAGCCCAGCGACCATGCCCCCGTGGTGATGGAGCTGGGCAGCTGAGCTTGTACCGAAGGCCGGCGGGGCCCGACGCGATCAGGCGTCGTCCTGATCCAGCCCAAGTTCCGCGATCTTTCGCGTGATGGTGTTGCGGCCGATGCCGAGCTTCTGCGCTGCCTCGATGCGGCGCCCACGCGTGAAGGACAGCGCGGTCAGGATGAGATGTGATTCGAAGCGCCGCGAGAGGGCATCCCAGACGTCCGGCTGACCGGACGCCAGCATGGCCTGCGCTTCGGCGTCGAGCCCCTGCTCCCAACTGGCCGCTGCAGCCGTGGCCACCGTCGCCATGGGCGTCGCCGCTGGAGCAGCTGCGACCATTGGCATGGACACCGGCATTGCCGCGGCAGCGCCAGCGGCTGGCTCGAAGGCGGCCGTCTCCACCGGCGTCGTGACGGACGGCACGCCCGCCTGGGGCGGCGCGCCTGCGCCGAGGCCCGCCTCCGACGCCGCGTTCGACAGCACCTCGGGCGGCAGGTCCTTCGGCTCGATCAGCTGGGCCGGCGCCATCACCGTGAGCCAGTGGCAGATGTTCTCCAGCTGCCGCACGTTGCCCGGGAAGTTGAAGGCCGACAGCTGCGACAGGGCCGCATCGGAGATGCGCTTGGGCTCCACGCCCAGCTGCTTGGCACTCTGCTGCAGGAAGTGGCGCGTGAGCGAGGGGACGTCCTCCTTGCGCTCGCGCAAGGCCGGCAGCCGCAGGCGGATGACGTTGAGGCGGTGGAACAAGTCCTCGCGGAACACGCCCTGCTTGACCCGTTGCTCCAGGTCCTGGTGCGTGGCCGCGATCACACGCACATTGGCCTTGACCGCGTTGTGCCCGCCGACCCGATAGAAGTGCCCGTCCGACAGCACGCGCAGCAGGCGCGTCTGCAGGTCGAAGGGCATGTCGCCGATTTCGTCGAGGAAGAGCGTGCCGCCGTCGGCCTGCTCGAAACGGCCGCGGCGCATGGTCTGTGCGCCCGTGAAGGCGCCGCGCTCATGGCCGAAGAGCTCGCTCTCCAGCAGGTCCTTGGGAATCGCCGCCGTATTGATGGCCACAAAGGGCCCGTTGGACCGCGGCGAATGCTTGTGCAGCGCACGCGCCACCAGTTCCTTGCCCGAGCCCGATTCGCCGGTGATCAGCACCGTCACATTGCTCTGCGACAGGCGGCCGATGGCGCGGAACACGTCCTGCATCGCAGGCGCCTGGCCGAGCATCTCGGGCGTGGCCTGCATGCGCTCCTCGGCCACCTCCTCGCGCTGGCTCTCGTCCACCGCGCGGCGGATGAGTTCGACGGCGCGCGGCAGGTCGAAGGGCTTGGGCAGGTATTCGAAGGCGCCGCCCTGGAAGGCCGACACGGCGCTGTCCAGGTCGGAGAAGGCCGTCATGATGATGACCGGCAGGCCGGGATGCTTCTGCTTGATCTTGTCCAGCAGGTCCAGGCCCGAACCACCCGGCATGCGGATGTCGCTCACCAGCACCTGCGGGCCCTGCATCTCGTCCTCGTTGGCGGCTTCGAGCGCCGCGAGGACTTCGCGGGTATTGGTGAAGCTGCGCGTCGGCAGGTCCTCTCGCAACAGCGCCTTTTCAAGCACGAAGCGTATCGATTGGTCGTCGTCCACTATCCAGATCGGCTTCATGCAGCTCCTTGTTGTCCTTTCCTGCTACGGCAGCGGTATCAATATCGTGAAGTCGGTACGACCGGGCACGCTGTCGCATTCGATGACCCCATGGTGCTGTTGCACGAAGGTCTGCGCCAGCGTCAGGCCCAATCCGGTTCCGCCTTCCCGGCCCGAGACGAGCGGATAGAAGATGCGGTCCTTGATCGAGTCCGGGACGCCCGGGCCGTTGTCGATGACATGCAATTCCAGTGCCAGTCGCCACCACTGCTTGTTGAGGATGACCTGGCGGGCGATGCGCGTGCGGAAGGTGATGCGTGCATCGCCGGCCGCACGGCGCTCGGCCAGCGCCTGCGCCGCGTTGTGCGCGATGTTGAGCGTGGCCTGGATCAACTGCTCGCGGTCCCCGCGGAACTCGGGGATGGAGGGATCGAAGTCGCGCTCCACCTCCAGGTCATGCGGAAACTCCGCCAGCAGCACCGAGCGCACGCGCTCGCAGACCTCGTGGATGTTGACGTCGCCCACCACATGCGGCCGGCGGTGCGGCGCCAGGAGGCGATCCACCAGCGATTGCAGGCGGTCGGCTTCATGGATGATGACCTGCGTGTACTCGATCAGGTCGCGCGACTCGATCTCCATCTGCAGCAACTGCGCCGCGCCGCGGATGCCGCCCAGCGGGTTCTTGATCTCGTGCGCGAGGTTGCGGATCAGCTCCTTGTTGGCCTGGGCTTGGTCGAGCAGCCGCACCTCGCGATCCTGCCGCACCTGCTGCTCCTGCGGCGACATCTCCAGCAGCAGTTCGGCCTTGCGGTCCGTCTGGGCCAGCGTGACCTGCACGGGCAGCGGCTCCTGGGTACCACGGCGCAACTGCGCTTCGTAGCGCAAGGTGGCGAAGTCGTTGGTGCGGGCGCCATCGATGGCCGTGCGCAAGGTCCCGGCATCGACGAAGAAGTTGCCCAGGGCTGCGCCTTCGAGCGTGCGGCGCGACGTGCCCAGCGCATCCTCCAGGGCCGAATTGGCGAAGACGATGGTGCCGTCGTGGCGGATCACCACCACCAGGGTGGCAAGCAGATCGAAGGCCTGGAAGCGCTTGCTGGCGCGCGCGACCGTACCGAAGGCCATCAGCGCGACGCCGGCAGGCGGTCCAGTTCGCGGCGCAGACTGGCCAGGTCGGCTTCGTTGCGCGCAATCTCGGCCTTCATTTCGGCCACGCGGTCCAGGTACTTCTGGTAGTTGCGCGCCTCGCTGCCCTGCTTCTCGGGCTCGCCGTTGTTGTAGTCCTTCATCAGTTCGGACTGGCGCGCCTCCAGCCGGCGCAGTTCGCCTTCCAGCACGCGACGGGCGTCGCTGTCGCGCGCCCGCTGCTCCGGCGAATCGACGCGAGGGCCGCTGCCGGCGGGCCGCGCCGTCGCCGTGGACGAAGGGGTGGATGCGCCGGCGGGCCGCGTCCCTTGCACGACGGTCACATTGCCGCCTTCGACGACCTTGCAGCCACGGCGTTGCGCATCGGCGGCGTTGTTGGTGTATTCGTTGCCGCAGCGCCAGATGCGCTCCTGCGCCTGCACGCCAAGAGAGCCGCCGAGGCCGAGCAACACAAGAAGAGGCAGGTAGGGTTTCATCATCGCGACCGGAGAGAAAGAGCTTGGCGCGCCATGGGCGATGCCGCGCAACATTGTCTTGCAATTGGAAGACAGGCCGGCAGGCCGGTTCCCGCACCAAAGAAAAAGGACGGCCCGGGGGCCGTCCTTGTGCGCGATACCGCCGGGCGCCGAAGCGCCCGTGGCCATCACAGCGAGTAGTACATGTCGAACTCGACCGGGTGGGGAGCCATGCGGAAGCGCGTGACTTCGCCCATCTTCAGGTCGATGTAGGCGTCGATCATGGAGTCGGTGAACACGCCACCCTTGGTCAGGAAGGCACGGTCCTTGTCGAGGTACTCGAGGGCCTGGTCCAGGCTGTGGCAGACGGTGGGCACCAGCGCGTCTTCTTCGGGCGGCAGGTGGTACAGATCCTTCGTGGCGGCTTCGCCCGGGTGGATCTTGTTCTCGATGCCGTCCAGGCCGGCCATCAGCAGGGCCGAGAAGCACAGGTAGGGGTTGGCAGAGGGATCGGGGAAGCGCGCTTCGATGCGGCGGCCCTTCGGGTTGGCGACGAAGGGGATGCGGATCGAGGCGGAGCGGTTCTTGGCCGAGTAGGCCAGCTTCACCGGCGCTTCGAAGCCAGGGACCAGGCGCTTGTAACTGTTGGTGCCGGGGTTGGTGATGGCGTTCAGTGCGCGGGCGTGCTTGATGATGCCGCCGATGTAGTACAGGGCCGTGTCGGACAGGCCGGCATAGCCGTCGCCGGCGAACAGGTTCTTGCCGTCCTTCCAGATGGACTGGTGCACGTGCATGCCGGAGCCGTTGTCACCGGCGTAGGGCTTGGGCATGAAGGTGGCGGTCTTGCCGTAGCTGTTCGCCACGTTCCACACCACGTACTTCAGGACCTGCGTCCAGTCGGCGCGCTCGACGAGGGTCGAGAACTTGGTGCCGATCTCGTTCTGGCCAGCGCCAGCCACTTCGTGGTGGAACACTTCGACCGGGATGCCCAGGCTTTCCAGCACCAGCACCATCTCGGCGCGCATGTCCTGGGTGCTGTCGACCGGCGGAACGGGGAAGTAGCCGCCCTTCGTGGTGGGACGGTGGCCGCGGTTGCCGCCTTCCATCTTCGCGCCGCTGTTCCAGGGGGCTTCGTATTCGTCGATCTCGCTGAACACGCGGCCGGCCTCGTTGCTCCAGCGCACGCTGTCGAAGATGAAGAATTCGGGCTCGGGACCGAAGTAGGCGGTGTCGCCCAGGCCGGTGGACTTCAGATAGGCCTCGGCCTTCTTGGCGACCGAGCGGGGATCGCGGTCATAGGGCTTGCCGTCGGCGGGCTCCAGGACGTCGCACTGCAGGAACAGCGTCGTCTCTTCGTAGAAGGGGTCGATGTTGGCCGTGCTCGGGTCGGGCATCAGCTGCATGTCGGAGGCTTCGATGCCCTTCCAGCCGGCGATCGAGGAACCATCGAAGGCATGACCCGCGGTGAACTTGTCTTCATCAAAGGCAGAAACCGGCACGGTGACGTGCTGCTCCTTGCCGCGGGTGTCGGTGAATCGGAAGTCGACGAACTTGACCTCGTTTTCCTTGACGAGTTTCATGACGTCGGCGACGGTCTTTGCCATCAGGTTCTCCTGGGGGATTGGAAGGGTTGACGAAATTTGCGAGTAAGACGAACGCAGGTTCTATGCCATTTTCATTCGTTGTCCTACGCGGCATGTACGGCAGTGTTTGACGCTGGTGGTAGTAGCGCATGCACCGATATGATGCACCACAACTCAACGCACCAATTCTGCGCCTATTGATGCACCAAAGTCGAACACACCTTGTTTCAGGCGTGCATACGCCGGTTCAAGTTGGCGCGTCTCGCCCTTGACGCCGAGTTCGATGTGGCGGCCGTACTTGGGGTGATCCACACTGGGCAGGCTGAATACCTTGATGCCCGAGAACTCGCGCTCGACCGCCTCCATGAGGGGCGTGAGGCTGGCCTCCATCGCACCGAAAACGATCAGCGAACGCTCGGCGATCGCCACCTCGCGGTGCAGGGGCGCGTAGCGTTGGTCCAGCACCCACTCGACCATGGGCCACGCCATGACGGGGAAGCCCGGCACGAAATGCACATCGTGGACGCTGAAGCCGGGGATCTTGTTGTACGGATTGGGGATGATCGAGGCCCCCTGCGGAAACACGCCCATGTTGAGGCGATGCACGTTGTCGGCGCGGTCGGGCTCGTAGGGCACCCCCTGCTCGCGCGCGGTGTCCTGCATACGCTCGCGAATCAGTTCGGCGGCCTCGGGGTGGAGCGCGAGGGGCACGCCGAGCGCCGCGGCTGCGCACTGGCGGGTGTGGTCGTCGGGTGTTGCCCCGATGCCGCCGGTAGAGAAGACGATGTCGGGCCCGGCGAACGCCCGTCGCAGGGCCGCCGTGATGCGCGCGGGATCGTCGCCAACGTATTCGGCCCACGACAGCGACAGCCCCCGCGCACCGAGCAATTCGATGACGCGGGCCATGTGTTTGTCGGTGCGCTTGCCCGATAGGATCTCGTCGCCGACGATGATCAGGCCGAAGGCCCGGCTTTCAGTGGAACTCATGGTGCAGGGGGATTGGAGGAAGGCAGGGCCGGCGGGGCGACGTCAGGCGGCGATCCGGCGGGCGGAAGCAGGGTGGATGGCCCGGCGCCCGCCGCCTCCCGCCGCAGCTGCGACAGCGCCTCCAGCGCGTAATGGGCGAACCACAGGGCGGAGAAGGCGAACACCAGCGTGTAGATCCACATCGCCACGGGAATCAGGATGAAGAACGCCGCCGCGAACACCAGGCCGGAGGCCCAGACGATGCTCGGCGCCGCCCCCAGATAGCCGCACAGGATGCCGATGGTGAGCAGGCGCAGTCGATGGCGGCGCACGATGATGCGCCGCTCGTCTGCACTGGCATGCTCGGCCAGGGCATCGAAACTCATCACGCGGCAGGTGAGCCAACCCCAGATCAGCGGTGGAAGGACGAGCACCAGGGGCGGCACCAGCCACAGGGGCATCGACACCAGCAGGGCCACCACAGCGGCCACTGTCAGCGCCACCGAGCGCACCACGCTCGCCACCATGCCCGCGCCGTGCTTCTTCTCGAGGGTGGGAAAGCGCCGTTCGGCCACGAGACGCGTCAGTGCGGGCGCCATGAAGGCCGCCACGACGACCAGCGACACCATCGCCAGCACCGGGGTTGCGGCAAGCAGCACGATCAGGGGCGCCAGCAGGTTGCGGACATCGCCGACGAAGAGGCGTTGGAGCCAGTTCCAGAAGCCGGCCAGCAGGGGCCAGGCATCCAGCGCGCCGCGCATCCAGCCGACCGCAGGCTCCCAGTAGAAGTAGGACAGGCCCACCGAGGCCGCCACCATCAGCGCCAGCGGCACGAGCGACAGCAGGATGACACGCGGATGCAGGCAGTAGGCGGCCGCGCGCCAGCAGGAATCAGCGAGAAGACGCATCGGCGCGCAGCATAACCGCAGCCCGTGCGCCCTCGATGGTGCCGCCTGCGTCAGGCACGGCCCACGAGCCGTCGCAAGCCCAGCCACTGCTGCGACCAGAAGCCGCGACCGTAGTCGCGCAGGCGGCCCTTGGCATCGGGCTCCACCTGGTCGCGCACGCCCGTGGGCAGATAACGCAAATCGAAGTTGGCGGTGCGCAGCAGCATGTCCCACCATGGCAGGAGCACGCCGAAATTGCAGCCACCCAGCACGCCGGGGCGGCCCACCTCCTCGTGGCCCACGCCGATCGCATGATGCAGCCGATGAAAGCGCGGGCTGACCCACAACCGCTCGCCCACTCGACCGAAGTGCAGCCGAAGATTGGCGTGTTGCAGGCTCTGGCTGAGCTGCGTCAGCGCCACCAGCACGACGAACTGTCCGGGCGGCACACCGATGAGCTGCGCGACCACGACGACGATGGTGCTGTGGATGATGTCGTCCAGGAGGTGATTGCGGGCATCGCTCCACATCGTCATCTGCCGCTGCGAATGATGCAGCGCATGCAGCCGCCACCACCAGTCGATGGTGTGCTGCCCGCGGTGGATCAGGTACTCGACGAAATCCAGCACGACCAGGTACAGCAGGAAGGTGACCCATGGCCGATCCGTCACACCGGGCCACAGCGCGTCGAGCTGCATCGTGCCCCAGCCAGCGGCACGCACATGGCCGAGCGCCATGTCGAACAGCGGCTGCAGCACGAAAAAGATCCCCACCCGGAACAGGCCCAGCCGGTGGATCAGCGTGTAGATCACATCCACACGCACGGCCCGGCGGTCCCGCAACGGCTCCACCGGGCGCCAGCGCTGGAGCGGCGCGAAGATCGCCAGCATCACGGCGATCTCGAGCAGGCCCACCAGCAGCCAGCCGGTGGCATCGAAGCCATCCTCCAGCAGGTTGCCCATGCCCGCCGCGAACATCACCGGCTGGACCAAGGTCTCGAACAGCCACTGTTGCATCAGGCCGAACGGGTCGGTCAGCCAAGCATGCCAGTCCATCGGAAGCTCTCCGTCCTTGTTCGTGACTCAGGGATGCGCCGCAATCCAGGCGCGGTAGTCGGGATGGTCGCGCAGTGTGCGGAAGCAGAAGCCGCGTTGCTGCAGGCCCGCAACCAGCGGCTCGAGCACGGCCGGCGCCCACGGATCCTGGCGCGACCAGATGCCCAGATGGGCCAGCAGGATGTCGCCGGGGCGGATGCGCTCCAGCGCCTGGGCCAGCAGTTTCTGGTTCGGATACTTGTCGCTGGGCAACTCGTCGCCCAGAAAGCCCGCAGGCGACCAACCCACATACATGTAGCCGCACGCGCGCGCCGCCTCCAGCAGCTTGGGCGAGGTCTTGCCGCCCGGCGCGCGATACAAGGGCAGCGGCTTCTTGCCGGTGATCTGCGCTAGACGCTCGCTGGACTTGCGGATGTTTTGGCAGTACTGCGCCTGCGTCCAGGTCAGGCGCTGGCCCGACTGCGGTCCAGCCGACGGCTGGATGATGAAGCGCTTCTGACCGTTCTCGTCGGGCAGGTCGGCGCGCCAATAGGCGTGGTCGTAGGTGTGCGAAGCGAACTCGTCGCCGTCGGCTGCCCTCGCCTTCCACCACGGTGCCCAATGGTCGTCCAGGCTGTCGCCCCCGTCCTTGGTGCGCTCGGCGGCGGCAAAGAAGGTCACATGCACATCGTGGCGTTTGAGCACATCGGCCACCAGCGGCGCCACGCCCATGTGGCCCGTGTCGAACGTCAGGTAGACCGGCTTGCTGCAATCGGCAGCGCCTGCAGCGACGACGGATGCGCCGCCCGCGGCAGCCACCACCGCGACAGCCAAGTGGCGGGCGGCGCGGCCCAGGCGTTCAGCGCGCATGGTCGAGGGTCCAGACACCGTGCGGCGACTTGCCGACGGGTACCTGCTTCATGAGCTGGCCGGTCTGCAGGTCCACCACGCTGAGCTTCTTGGCCCAACGCGAGGTCACGTACAGGCGCTTGCCGTCGGCGGAGACATCCATGCAGTCGGGGCCGCCGGGCACCGCGTAATTGGCCACCACCTTGAGGGTGGCGAAATCGATGCGGCTGATGGTGTTGGCCACCCGGTTGCTGACGAACACCGTCTTGCCATCGCCCGCCGCCCGGAAAGCATGCGCGCCCTTGCCCGTCGGCAGGATGCCCACGGCCTTCGGCTCGCGGCCTGCCACGTCGAAAACCTGCACGCCCTCGCCGCCGGTCAGGCCGACCAGCAGTGTCTTGTCGTCATGGACGCCGAAGATGTCGGCAGGCATCGGCCCTGTGGCGGTGCGCCAGCGGATGGTCTGGGTGGGGATGTCGACGGCGATCAGCTCGTCGCTGTCCTGCATCGAGACATAGGCCGTGGTGCTCTTGGAATCGATCCAGATGTGGCTGGGCGTCTTACCGGTGACGAGGCGCTTGGCCAGTTGCAGGTTGCTGCCATCCCAGCGGTAGATGTCGACATGGTTCAGCCGGTTCGCGGCGGTGACGAACCACTTCATGTCGGGGGAAAAGCGCAACTGGTAGGGGTCGATGATGCCGTTGACGGTGCGCTGGATCTCGCCCGTCTTCGGGTCGAAGAAGGTCAGCGAGTCGCCAGCCGAGTTGGCCACGATGACAGAGCGCTGATCCGGCGTCAGGTAGATGTGGTGAGGCTCCTTGCCCACCGAAACCCTGCGCATTTCGGTCCAGGAGGTGGGATCGATCAGGCTCACGGTCGCATCCAGCGAATTGAGCACGAAGATGGGCGGAGGAGACGCCGCCGCAAGGCCCGGCAGACAACTGCAGGCCAGGGACAGCAAAACGGCCGCGAGGCGGCCGGCACGAAGGGAATGAGCGCGCAAGATTCAACCTGTGGAGGCGGGACGAAAAATACTAACGGTCAGCCCCCAGCAGAGGATGACTTCGTGGTCGGCTTCTTGACCTGGAACAGCGATTCGACCTCTGCGGCGGTGAGCCAGCGCCACTCGCCCGGCGCAAGTTCCGGGGGCAATTGCAGTTGCCCGACACGCGCCCGGTGCAGCGCCTCGACGCGATTGCCTGCTGCCGCCACCATGCGCTTGACCTGGTGGTACTTGCCCTCGTCGAGCGTCAACTGCAGCAGCCGCTCCTCCAGCCGCTCGGCGGCCAGCGCCCGCACCGGCCGGGGATCGTCATCGAGCACCACGCCTTCGCGCAGCCGCGCTAGGTGCGCCTCATCCAGGGGGTGCTTCAACTCGGCCTCGTACACCTTGGGAACATGGTGACGCGGCGAAGCCATGCGATGCAGGAACTTGCCGTCGTCCGACAACAGCAGCAGGCCGGTCGTGTCCTGGTCGAGCCTTCCAACGGCCTGCACCCCGTCCACACCGCCCTTGACCGGCCGCTGGCGCAACGGATCCGGCAGCAGCGTATAGACCGAAGGCCAGGTCGAAGGCTTTTGCGAGCACTCCGTCCCCGCCGGCTTGTTCAGGACCACGTAGGCCTTGGCGTGGTATTCCCACGGCTTGCCCTGGACCGTGTAGCGAAGACCTTCCTGGGCGTCGACATCGAAGGCAGCGTCGGTGACGGCCTGTCCGTCGAGCGTGACGTGGCCATGCTGGATCAGGCCGGCGCACACGCGCCGCGTTCCGAACCCCTGGCTGAAAAGCAGTTCTTGCAGTTGCATGGTGGGCGCGGATGTTAGTCGACGCCCATCCGCGCGCTGGACCACAATCCGGCGCAGCACGCCCCGGGTCGGCCGGGAACGCGCCCTTCTTCACCGCATCGAAGCAGCCATGCTCCATCCCCTTCTCCGCTCCCTTGCCGCAGCCGCCACGCTCGCCGGGGCCGCCACCCTCACCTTCGCGCAGCCGCAACTCGATCTGCCCCGCGTGCCCATCACGGCCGGCATGTACCGGATCGATGCCCAGGTGGCCGCCACGCCGCAGCAGCGGCAGACGGGCCTGATGTTCCGCGAGAACCTGCCCCAGCAGGAAGGCATGCTCTTCGTGTTCGAGGAGCCCGCCGTGCAGTGCTTCTGGATGAAGAACACGCTCGTGCCGCTGACGGCCGCCTTCGTGGCCGACGACGGCCGCATCGTGAACCTGGCCGACATGCAGCCGCAGACCACCGACAGCCATTGCTCCGAGGCACCGGTGCGCTACGTGCTCGAGATGAATCAGGGCTGGTTCGCCAAGAAGGGTCTGCGCAAAGGTGCCAAACTGGCGGGAGCGCCGTTCGCAGCCGGTCGCTGATTGCCGCACAGGCGCCCAGGCTTGCGCGCCTGGGCACTGACAGCCTTCCGCGCCTTCCTACTACGCGAGGGCGTCGAGCACCACCTACATCGATGCCATCCAAGCCCAACGATCCTTCGGACCAGACCCCGGCGGCAATGTGGCCGCCGGGCCCCTGGCAACACTCAAAGGATCTTTCGATGTTCGAACAAGCACAAGGCGCTTTCCAACGCGTGGCAGGCAAGGCCCAGGATGCGCTGGGCGAAGTGACCAACGACTCGGGCATGCAGGCCGAAGGCAAGATGCGCGAGGCACAAGGCGTTGTTCAGCAGAGCTATGGCCAGGCGCTGGACGAGATCCGCGAAATGGCCGTGAAGCACCCTCTGGGACTCGTCGGCGGCGTCGCCGCTGCGGCGTTCCTGATGGGAATGATCTGCGCCCGCCGCTGACGCGTCTCAGTCCGCAGACCGATAGAACGGCCCTGCTGCAGCGCTCGCGGGAGTACGGTGGTCAGGCCTTCCCTCCTCCGGGGCGGCAGGTTCACGACTTGCCGCCCCTTGGCGTTTGACCGCATACATCGCCGCGTCCGCGTGGCCGAGCAGTCCTTCCGCATCCTTCCCATCGAGCGGAAAGCGCGCGGCCCCGATGCTCGGCCGTACCACCAAGTTCGCATCGCCCACCACGAAGGGCTGGATGAAGGCTTGCTCGATGCGGCTGCTCAACAGGTAGGCGCCGCGTCCGCCGACGTCCTGCTCCAGCAGCACCACGAATTCGTCGCCGCCAAGCCGCGCCAACACATCGGCGCTCCGGACCGTTGCACCCAGCCGGTCAGCCACGGACTGCAGCAGGCGGTCGCCCATCGCGTGGCCCATGCTGTCGTTGACCCGCTTGAATTCGTCCAGATCGAGGAAAAGCAACGACAGCTCCGAACCGCGCTCCTGCGCCGCGCGTACGGCGGCGGACAGGCGCTCGACAAAGGAGCGGCGGTTGAGCAATTGGGTCA
This sequence comes from Pseudacidovorax sp. NFM-22, assembly GCF_021401245.1. Lineage (GTDB taxonomy): Bacteria > Pseudomonadota > Gammaproteobacteria > Burkholderiales > Burkholderiaceae_C > Xenophilus. Next base: position 588,858 of record NZ_JACBFY010000003.1, on the reverse strand, counting down.
ACTGGTCGCGCTGGGCGAGGGTCTGCAGACCCACATGGAGTCGCTTGCGTTCGATCGCGGTCGCCACCTGGGACGCGATGAAATGCAGCAGTTCGGCATCGGCGGCCCCATAGCCCTTCTCGGGATCCTCGCTGCGCAGCACCAGTGCGCCGATCGGCCCGTCCTGCGTGGGCAGCGCGGCGGCCAGTAGCCCCGGAGGCGAGTCGCCCTCCTCCTCAGCCGGCGCTTGGCCAAGCAGACGCGCCAGCCAGGGCGCGTCCGCCGGGCTTATCGGCCCAGGCGCCCTGCCCATCACGTCGACCTGATAGGCGGGGTGCAACAGCTGCCTTGCGTCGTCGAAGAGCAGTACCGCGAAGTTCCGCGCGTCGAGCAAGGTACCGACGATGCCGTGCACGCTTTCGAACAAGGAGAACAGGTCCTGCGCCGTATGCGCAGCTTCGGAAATGGCGTAGAGCGCCGCCTGCAAGGCGCGACTCTGGTGCAGCTCGGTGATGTCGTGCGCGACGGCCACGCGCAGGCCGGCACTCTCCACCCACTGTGCCGTCCACCGGACGTGGACGATGCCCCCATCCTTGCGGATGTAGCGGTTCTCGAAGTGGAGTTGCAGATGCCCCTGCATCACCCGACGGGCGGCCTCCAGGGTGGGCGCCCGGTCATCGGGATGCACGAACTCCATCATGTTCCGACCCACGACCTCTTGCGTGCCGTAGCCGAAGATTCGCTCGAACGCCGCATTCACGAAAACGAAGTCACCCGACGGCGTGACGGCACAGACCGCATCGAGCAGCAGGTCCAGGAAGTTTTCGGAAACGAATCGGCGCATGGGCATGGGAAGCCGGGCTTGAAACCCAGAGGCCCATTGTCCCGCCATTCGCCTCCAAAGGAGGGCTTGAGCGTGTCGCGCCCCGCCGATGGAGACACGCCACCGCAGTGATGCGGACGAAAAAAAACGCCACCTAATGGTGGCGTTCTCTTGGAATGGTGGTGGGCGGTGAGGGCTTTGAACCCCCGACCCCAGCAGTGTGAATGCTGTGCTCTACCCCTGAGCTAACCGCCCGAGGAGAAGGACTTTTTGTCTTTCTCTTCAGTTTCGTGCAGTGCTGCGCGAAGCCTTAGATTATGCCATGCTTTTCTGATCTTGCAACCGAAAAATGGTTTTTCCGCCGCTGGCCTTGTCCAGGTCGAGCAAGGCCTGTTCATGCGAAGCCAGTTCGTCCACGGTCGCGCTCAGCACAGGCAGGCTGAACTGGCGCAGATCGACATCGACGACGATGCCCTGCTCCTCGCTTTCGCCCGTGTCGATGTCGATCAGCAGCGCGTCCTGGCCGCGTGTGAGATTGATGTAGACGTCAGCCAGCAACTGGGCGTCGAGCTTGGCGCCGTGGAAGGTCCGGTTCGACCGGTCCACGCCGAAACGGTCGCACAACGCATCGAGCGAGTTGCGCTTGCCCGGGAAGAGTTGCTTGGCCATGACCAGGGTGTCGGTCACCTCGGCCACGTAATCGCGCAACGGCTTCAGGCCCGCACGTTCCAACTCCTTGTTGAGGAAGCCGACGTCGAAGGCCGCGTTGTGGATGATCAACTCGGCGCCACGCAGGTACTCGATCACATCCTGCGCCATCGTGACGAACTTGGGCTTGTCGCGCAGGAACTCGGTGGTCAGGCCGTGGACCCGGAGGGCGTCCTCGTGGCTCTCGCGCTCCGGGTTGAAGTACAGATGCAGATCGTTGCCGGTCAGCTTGCGGTTGACGAGTTCTACACAGCCCAGCTCGATCACGCGGTCACCGTTCTCGGCCGACAGACCGGTGGTTTCGGTATCGAGGACGATCAGGCGCGACATGCTCTCTCCTTGCCGAGCACACAGCGGCGGGCGGGCACAGCCATGGTCAGTGGTTTTCCTTGGCGTGGTTGATCGTGTACTTGGGAATCTCCACGACCAGATCCTTCTGCGCCAGGATCGCCTGGCACGACAGGCGCGACTGCGGTGTCAGGCCCCAGGCGCGGTCGAGCAAGTCTTCCTCTTCTTCCTCGGCCTCGTTCAGGGAAGAGAGGCCTTCTCGCACGATCACATGGCACGTCGTGCAGGCGCAGCTCATCTCGCAGGCGTGCTCGATCTCGATGCCGTTTTCGAGCAGCGCTTCGCAGATGGAGGTGCCGGCCGGCGCTCGGATCTCGGTGCCCTGCGGACAGTACTCGGCGTGGGGAAGGATCTTGATGATGGGCATGGGTCTCAAACGGATTCGATGCTGCGGCCCGCCAGCGCCTGGGCGATGCCCTTGTTCATGCGCTGCGCGGCGAAGGCCTCAGTGCCATGGGCCAGCGCCTCGGTGGCCTCGGTGATGGCCGACTTGTCGTCGCTATCACGCACGGCAGCCAAGGCATCCAGCAACTGATCGATGGTCTGGCGCTCCGGGGCGCTCAAAAGCGCACCATCGGCCGCCAGTGCGGTGCGGGTCGCCTGCAACATGCGGTCGGCCTCGACGCGCGCCTCGATCAACGCGCGCTGCTGCATGTCGGCTTGCGCGGTTGCAAAGCCCTCTTGCAGCATGGTGGCAATCTGGTCGTCCGACAGCCCGTAAGAAGGCTTGACGGTAACGCTGGCCTCGACGCCGCTGCTCTGCTCCTTGGCGGAAACGGAAAGCAGGCCGTCGGCGTCCACGGTGAAGGTCACGCGGATGCGCGCCGCGCCGGCCGCCGTTGGCGGAATGCCGCGCAGCGTGAAGCGCGCCAGGCTGCGGCAGTCGGCGACCAGATCGCGCTCGCCCTGCACCACATGCAATGCCAGCGCAGTCTGGCCATCCTTGTAGGTGGTGAAGTCCTGCGCCATCGCGGTGGGGATGGTCGTGTTGCGCGGCACGATGCGCTCCACCAGTCCGCCCATGGTCTCCAGGCCGAGCGACAGCGGGATCACGTCCAGCAACAGCAGGTTGCCCGCGCCATCGTTGCCAGCCAGCTGATTGGCCTGGATCGCCGCGCCGAGCGCCACGACCTCGTCAGGATTGAGGTTGGTGAGCGGCGGACGCCCAAAGAAATCGCCCACCGCCTGCCGGATCTGCGGCATGCGCGTGGCGCCACCCACCAGCACGATGCCCTGCAATTCGTTCGGCGTCAGCCGTGCATCGCGCAGCGCCTTGCGCACGGCGGCGAGGGTGCGCTGCGTCAGGGGCTGCGTGGCGGCGTCGAAGTCGGTGCGCGTGATGGTCAGCTCATGCGTCGCACCTGCCATCTCGACCTTGAGCGGCGCCGCGTCGGCATCGGTCAAGGCCTCCTTGCAGTGACGCGCGGCAACCAGCATGCGTGCCCGCTCCTCGTCGTTGGCCGGAACCCGTCCCAGGCGCTGACTCACCAGGTCTGCCAGCGCATGGTCGTAGTCGTCGCCGCCCAGGGCCGAGTCACCGCCGGTGGCAATGACCTCGAACACGCCCTGCGTCAGCCGCAGCACCGAGATGTCGAAAGTGCCGCCACCCAGGTCGTAGACGGCGTACACACCCTCGCTGCCGTTGTCCAGGCCATAGGCGATGGCAGCGGCGGTGGGCTCGCTGATCAGGCGCAGCACGTTGAGCCCCGCCAGTTGCGCAGCATCCTTGGTGGCCTGACGCTGGCCTTCGTCGAAATAGGCCGGCACGGTGATGACCGCGCCGTACAGGTCGCCGTCGAAGGTGTCTTCTGCGCGGTAGCGCAGCGTGGCCAGGATTTCCGCGCTCACCTCCACGGGCGACTTGGGGCCGGCGACAGTCTGCACCTTCACCATGCCGCCCTCGTCGACCAGCGTGTAGGGCATGGCAGACCGGTTGGCGATGTCGCCCAGCCCGCGCCCCATGAGCCGCTTGGCCGACGTGACGGTATTGGCCGGATCCGAAGCGCGCGCATCCAGGGCCGCAAATCCGATCTGCCGCCGCTGCGCATCCAGGTAGCGGACGGCCGATGGAAGGATCACCCTGCCCTGCTCGTCGGGCAGGCATTCGGCGACGCCGTTGCGCACCGAGGCAACCAGCGAATGGGTGGTGCCCAGGTCGATGCCGACCGCGATGCGCCGCTGATGCGGGTCCGGCGCCTGGCCGGGTTCGGAGATCTGAAGAAGTGCCATGGAGAAACTATTGTCCCAGCCGGTCGAGTCGCTCATCGAGTTCGGTCGAAAAGCGTTCGATGAACATGAGGGCTCTCACCTGCTGCGCTGCGGCGGGATAGTCACCCTTCTCGTCGATCAGCCAGTCCAGGCTGGAGAGGGCGCGGGCGCGGGCGGACTGGACCTGCTGCTGCAAGGCATCGAGCGCCGACGCGTCGCCGGCTTCTTCCAACTCCTCGCGCCAGCTCATCTGCTGCATGAGGAAGTCGGCCGGCATGGCCGTGTTGTTCTCGGCCTGCACGGGCGCGCCGTTCATCTCGCACAGGTAGGCCGCACGGCTCAACGGATCCTTCAGTCGCTGATAGGCCTCATTGATGCGCACGGACCATTGCATGGCCAGTCGCTGCGCCGCCGGGCCCTGCGCGGCAAAGCGATCAGGATGCGCCTCGCGCTGCAATTCCTTCCAGCGCGCATCCAGCGCACCCCGGTCCTGCCCGAACGTGGGCGGCACCGCGAACAGCGTGAAGTCATCGTCGGTCAATTGCATGGGCCATTCCTAGTGCTGCCAAGAAAAAGCCGCCAAGCCCTTTCGGGTGGCGGCCCCGCTCCTTCCGAGTCGCAATCAGACGCGGAAGCTCTCACCGCAACCACAACGGTCGCGCTCGTTCGGGTTGTTGAAGCGAAAGCCTTCGTTCAGCCCCTCGCGCACGAAGTCCAACTCCGTGCCATCGATGTAGGCCAGGCTCTTGGGATCCACCAGCACCTTGACGCCATGCTCCTCGAAGATGACATCCTCCGGCGCCGACTCGTCCACGTACTCCAGCTTGTAGGCAAGACCGGAGCAGCCCGTAGTCTTCACACCCAGCCGCACGCCGATGCCCTTGCCACGCTTGCTCAGGTAGCGGGACACATGGCGCGCCGCAGCTTCGGTCAGCGTGATCGCCATCGCGGTCGAAGCTCCAGTCACGAGGTGAGGGCTTCGGCGCCGGTCTTCGCGCCCGCTTTAACGCGATAGTCGTTGACGGCGGCCTTGATGGCATCCTCGGCCAGGATCGAGCAGTGGATCTTGACCGGCGGCAGCGCCAGCTCTTCGGCGATCTGCGCGTTCTTGAGCGAGGCGGCCTCGTCGAGCGTCTTGCCCTTCACCCACTCCGTGACGAGCGACGACGATGCGATGGCAGAGCCGCAGCCATAGGTCTTGAAGCGCGCGTCCTCGATCACGCCGGTCTGCGGATTCACCTTGATCTGCAGCTTCATCACGTCGCCGCAGGCGGGCGCACCCACCATGCCGGTGCCGACGGTGTCGTCGCCCTTGTCGAAGGAGCCGACGTTGCGGGGGTTTTCGTAGTGGTCGATGACCTTGTCCGAATAAGCCATGGGGTCCTCTTCTTTCTTTGGTGACTCAGTGGGCCGACCACTGGATCGTGCTCAGGTCGACGCCATCCTTGTACATCTCCCACAGCGGGCTCAACTCGCGCAGCTTGGCGACGTTGTGGCGGATGGACGCGATGGCGACGTCGATTTCTTCCTCGGTCGTGAAGCGGCCGATGGTCATGCGCAGGCTGCTGTGGGCCAGCTCGTCGCTGCGGCCCAGGGCGCGCAGCACGTAGCTCGGCTCCAGGCTGGCCGACGTGCAGGCCGAGCCCGACGACACCGCCAGCCCCTTGATGCCCATGATCAGCGACTCGCCTTCGACGAAGTTGAAGCTGATGTTCAGGTTGTGCGGCACACGGCGCGCTAGGTCGCCGTTGATGAACACCTGCTCGATGTCGGACAGGCCGTCGATCAGCCGCTTCTGCAGCGCACGGGCCTTGGCCAGGTCTTGCGCCATCTCTTCCTTGGCGATGCGGAAGGCCTCGCCCATGCCCACGATCTGGTGGGTGGGCAACGTGCCCGAGCGCATGCCGCGCTCGTGGCCGCCGCCGTGCATCTGGGCCTCCAGCCGCACGCGCGGCTTGCGGCGCACGTACAGGGCGCCGATGCCCTTGGGGCCGTAGGTCTTGTGCGAAGCCAGGCTCATCAGGTCGATGGGCAGCTGGGTGACGTCGATCTCGACCTTGCCGGTGGCCTGCGCCGCATCGACATGGAAGATCACGCCCTTCTCGCGGCAGGCGTTGCCCAGCGCGACCATATCCTGCACCACGCCGATCTCGTTGTTGACGAACATGACGCTCGCCAGGATGGTGTCGGGTCGAATGGCAGCCTTGAACTTGTCCAGGTCGAGCAGGCCGTTTTCCTCGACGTCGAGGTAGGTCACCTCGAAGCCTTGGCGCTCCAGCTCGCGCATGGTGTCCAGCACGGCCTTGTGCTCGGTCTTGACGGTGATGAGGTGCTTGCCCTTTTCCTTGTAGAAGTGGGCAGCGCCCTTCAGCGCCAGGTTGTCGGACTCGGTGGCACCCGAGGTCCAGATGATCTCGCGCGGATCGGCATTGATCAGGGCGGCGACGTCGCCGCGGGCCTTTTCCACCGCCTCTTCCGCTTCCCAGCCCCACGCATGGCTGCGCGAAGCGGGATTGCCGAAATGCTCACGCAGCCAGGGAATCATGGCGTCGACCACACGCGGGTCGACCGGCGTGGTTGCGCCGTAATCAAGATAGATCGGGAAATGAGGAGTGACGTCCATGGCTCGCTCGTGCTGGCGTGGATACGGAAACAATCACGAACGGAGGAGCCGGCAGCGACAGGCCGCCGCGGCTCGCCCGCCGTGCATCAGGACTTGGCGAAGGCGTTACCGAGGGCGAACACCGAATTGGGCGCATTCACCCGGATCGGCTTGACCACCGGCTGGCTCGAGATCGCCCGCTTGACGGCCGGCTTGTTCTCGACCTGCACGCCCTTGGCGATCTGGTCGTCCACCAGCTTCTGCAGCGTGACGGAATCCAGGAACTCGACCATCTTTTGGTTGAGCGAGGCCCACAGCTCATGCGTCATGCAGCGGCCGGCTTCGCCCATGCAGTTTTCCTTGCCGGCGCAGTGGGTGGCATCGATCGGCTCGTCGACCGAAACGATGATGTCGGCGACCGTGATGTCCGCCGCCTTGCGGCCCAGCGAATAACCGCCGCCCGGGCCACGCGTGGATTCCACCAGCTCATGGCGACGGAGCTTGCCGAACAGCTGTTCCAGGTAGGACAGCGAAATCTGCTGCCGCTGGCTGATTGCGGCCAGCGTGACCGGACCGGAGTTCTGGCGCAGTGCCAGGTCGATCATGGCGGTGACCGCAAAACGGCCTTTGGTAGTGAGACGCATCGCAAGCTCCTTCAGTTGGCTTACCGTTAAACAACACCTGGGATCCACAGGATCCGGTGGCGCCCGTCTCCGCCCTGCCCGGCATCCCGCCCATCGAAAGGTAGGAGCCGGCCCTTCATCGCGAAGTTCTTTGTTCTTGAGTGTTTCGCTCAAGTATAACAGAAACCCCGAGCCGTGCTCGGGATAACGCGGGTTTTTCCTCTCACTTGCGCCCGCCGACCGGGAGCACCGCGATGTTGTCGCCGCCCGCCGCTCCGAAGGCCTGCTCGCGCAGCAGCGCCAGCTGGTCGCGCACGCGGGCCGCCTTCTCGAATTCGAGGTTGCGGGCGTGCTCCAGCATCTGCTTTTCCAGGCGCTTGATTTCCTTGGCCACGTCGCGCTCGCTCATGTCCTCGACGCGGGCGCGCTCGACCTCGCGCTTGCCGGCCTCCTTGGCGGACTTCTCGCCGTAGACGCCGTCGATCAGCTCGCGCACCTGCTTGACGATGCTGCGCGGCACGATGCCGTTGGCTTCGTTGAAGGCGATCTGCCGCTCGCGGCGGCGCTGCGTCTCGCCGATGGCCTTGTTCATCGACGCCGTGATGGTGTCGGCGTACAGGATGGCCTTGCCGTGCAGGTTGCGCGCCGCGCGGCCGATGGTCTGGATCAGGCTGCGCTCGGCGCGCAGGAAGCCTTCCTTGTCCGCATCCAGGATGGCGACCAGCGACACCTCGGGAATGTCCAGGCCCTCGCGCAGCAGGTTGATGCCCACCAGCACGTCGAAACTGCCCAGGCGCAGGTCGCGGATGATCTCCACCCGCTCCACCGTGTCCACGTCACTGTGCAGATAGCGCACCTTCACGCCGTTGTCGCTCAGGTACTCGGTGAGCTGCTCCGCCATGCGCTTGGTCAGCGTGGTGATCAGCACGCGCTCGTTCTTCTCGACGCGGATGCGGATCTCGCCCAGCACGTCGTCCACCTGGTGGGTGGCGGGCCGCACCTCGACCTCGGGGTCGATCAGCCCGGTCGGGCGCACCAGCTGCTCCACCACCTGGCCGGCATGCTCCTGCTCGTAGGCCGCCGGCGTGGCCGAGACGAAGATGCACTGCCGCATCCGGCGCTCGAATTCCTCGAACTTGAGCGGCCGGTTGTCCAGCGCCGATGGCAGCCGGAAGCCGTACTCCACCAGCGTGGTCTTGCGGGCCCGGTCGCCGTTGTACATCGCAGCGAGCTGGCCGATCATCTGGTGGCTCTCGTCCAGGAACATCAACGCGTCCTTGGGCAGGTAGTCCGTCAGCGTGGCCGGCGGGTCGCCGGGCGCGGCGCCAGACAGATGGCGCGTGTAGTTCTCGATGCCCTTGCAGTGACCGATCTCGGCCAGCATCTCCAGGTCGAAGCGAGTCCGCTGCTCCAGGCGCTGGGCCTCCACCAGCTTGCCGCCGCCGACGAGTTCCTTCACGCGGTCGGCCAGCTCCAGCTTGATGGTGTCGACGGCGCGCAATGTCTTGTCGCGCGGCGTGACGTAGTGGCTGGACGGATAGATGGTGAAGCGCGGAATCTTCTGCCGGACGCGGCCCGTGAGCGGGTCGAACAGCGACAGGCTCTCGATCTCGTCGTCGAACAGCTCGATGCGGATCGCCAGCTCGCTGTGCTCAGCCGGGAACACGTCGATGGTGTCGCCCCGCACCCTGAAGGCGCCGCGCGAGAAGTCCTGCTCGTTGCGCGTGTACTGCATGCGGATGAGCCGGCCGATCACGTCGCGTTGGCCGATCTTGTCGCCCACGCGCATGATGAAGCGCATCTCGGTGTAGTCCTCCGGGGCGCCGATGCCGTAGATGGCACTCACCGTCGCCACGATCACCACGTCCCGCCGCTCCAGCACGCTCTTGGTCGCCGACAGGCGCATCTGCTCGATGTGCTCGTTGATCGACGAGTCCTTCTCGATGAACAGGTCGCGCTGGGGCACATAGGCCTCGGGCTGGTAGTAGTCGTAGTAGCTGACGAAGTACTCCACCGCGTTCTTCGGGAAGAACTCGCGGAATTCGCTGTAAAGCTGCGCGGCCAGCGTCTTGTTGGGCGCGAACACGATGGCCGGCCGGCCCAGCCTGGCGATGACGTTGGCCATGGTGTAGGTCTTGCCCGAGCCCGTCACACCCAGAAGCGTCTGGAAAACCTCGCCGTCCTGCACGCCCTCGACCAGCTGCTCGATGGCCTTGGGCTGATCGCCAGCCGGCGGATAGGGCTGGAACAACTCGAAGGGCGAATCGGGGTAGCGGACGAACTCGCCTTTGGCGGGTGCGGCGGCATCGTCGGCGGTCTGAAGGTCTGCGGTCATGGTGGTGAGGCTCCGGGGCAGCAGTCCAACTGTGGGGCGGCCGGTAAAATTCCAAGCGAACCGGCAAGGCTAACCCAAAGGCGATGACCGGTTCTGCACCCAGCCTCGCCGGCCGCGAGGCTCGCCCCAGCATCCAAAGGACTTTCTCCATGTCTCTCTTCTCCGCCGTCGAGATGGCGCCGCGCGACCCCATCCTGGGTCTGAACGAACAATTCGCCGCCAACACCAACCCCAACAAGGTCAACCTGGGCGTGGGCGTGTACTACGACGACAACGGCAAGCTGCCGCTGCTGGAATGCGTCAAGAAGGCCGAGGCCGACATGATGAAGGCCCCCTCGGCCCGCGGCTACCTGCCCATCGACGGCATCGCTGCGTACGACAACGCCGTCAAGGCCCTGGTGTTCGGCGCTGACAGCGAGCCGGTCCAGTCCGGCCGCGTGGCCACCATCCAGGCCCTGGGCGGCACCGGCGGCCTGAAGGTCGGCGCCGACTTCCTCAAGAAGCTCTCGCCCTCGGCCAAGGTGCTGATCAGCGACCCGAGTTGGGAAAACCACCGCGCGCTGTTCACCCAGGCCGGCTTCGAGGTCGGCACCTATGCCTACTACGACGCCGCCAAGCGCGGTATCGACTTCGACGGCATGCTGGCCGCCCTGCAAGGCGCTGCCGCCGGCACCGTCGTCGTGCTGCACGCGTGCTGCCACAACCCGACCGGCTACGACCTCACGCCCGCGCAGTGGGACCAGGTGGTCGAGGTGGTCAAGGCCCGCAAGCTGACGCCCTTCCTGGACATGGCCTACCAGGGCTTCGGCTACGGCATCGCCGAGGACGGCGCCGTGATCGGCAAGTTCGTCGCCGCCGGCCTGACCTTCTTCGTCTCGACCTCCTTCTCCAAGAGCTTCAGCCTGTACGGCGAGCGCGTGGGCGCCCTGTCGGTACTGTGCGAGAACAAGGAAGAAGCGGCACGCGTGCTGTCGCAGCTGAAGATCATGATCCGCACCAACTACAGCAACCCGCCGACGCACGGCGGCGCCGTCGTGGCAGCTGTGCTGGGCAACCCTGAGCTGCGCGCCCTGTGGGAGAAGGAGCTGGGCGAGATGCGCGTGCGCATCAAGGCCATGCGTCAGAAGCTGGTGGACGGCCTGAAGGCAGCCGGCGTGAAGCAGGACATGAGCTTCATCACCAGTCAGATCGGCATGTTCAGCTACTCGGGCCTGACCAAGGACCAGATGGTGCGCCTGCGCAACGAGTTCGGCGTCTACGGCACCGACACCGGCCGCATGTGCGTGGCCGCACTCAACAGCAAGAACATCGACCACGTCTGCGCGAGCATCGCGAAGGTGGTCTGAGGCGTTGCGGCGGCGGCCTCCTCTCGGAGGTGGCCGCGCACCAAAGAAAAAGGCAGCACGGATGACCGTGCTGCCTTTTTCTTTGCAGCCCGCCGGCGTAGGACCGGCGGGCCGTCCTCACCCGACGATCAGGCGAAGTTCTTCTCGGCGAATTCCCAGTTGACCAGCTTGGCCAGGAAGGTCTCGACGAACTTGGGACGCAGGTTGCGGTAGTCGATGTAGTAGGCATGCTCCCAGACGTCGACGGTCAGCAGGGCCTTGTCTTCGGTCGTCAGGGGCGTGCCGGCGGCGCCGGTGTTGACGATGTCGACCGAGCCGTCGGCCTTCTTCACCAGCCAAGTCCAGCCCGAGCCGAAGTTGCCGACGGCGGACTTGACGAAGGCTTCCTTGAAGGCGTCGTAGCTGCCCCACTTAGCCTCGATGGCCTTGGCCAGCGCGCCAGAAGGAGCGCCGCCGCCTTGCGGCTTCATGCAGTTCCAGAAGAAGGTGTGGTTCCAGATCTGGGCCGCGTTGTTGTAGATGCCGCCGCTGGACTTCTTCACGATTTCTTCGAGCGTCATGCTCTCGAACTCGGTGCCCTTCTGCAGGTTGTTCAGGTTCACCACATAGGCGTTGTGGTGCTTGCCGTAGTGGTACTCCAGCGTTTCCTTGGAGTACTCGGGGGCCAGCGCGTCCATCGCGTACGGCAGGGGAGGCAGAACATGTTCCATGTGAAGCTCGTTCGTGGGTTGGTTGACAGAAACCGTGGGATTCTAGGAAGGATTGCCGCTGCCTGCGTCGGACGACGTCCCTTGCTGGAGGGTGATCACCTGCAGGTTGGCCGTGCCATCCGCCAGTGTGGCGTTCACGGGTTCGCCCGGACGCAGTTGAGCCACGCGGGTCACGGTGCGTCCCTTGGCATCTGCCAGCCAGGCATAGCCCCGCTGGAGCACCACCGCAGGGTCGAGCATCTGGAGACGCAACGCAGCACGCTCCAGCCGATCAGAACGGTTGCGCAAGCTGGTCCGACCCGCGGCGGGCCATCGCCCTTCAGCGGCATCGAGCCGACGCTGCGCCTGATGCAGCCACGCGGTGGTGGCGCGGTGCAGACGCTGGTCCCACTGCGCCAGCACCGCCTGCTGCCGCGCCGCGAGGCCGGAGGGTCGGCCAAGGCGGGAAGCCGCCTGGTCGAGCCGCTGCGACAGCCGGTCCAGCCGGCCTTGCAGAGCATCTCGTAGATCGTCTTCGAGCGCATCCAGCCCCTGGAGCCAGCCGTCGCGCGAGGGCGCGACCAGTTCCGCGGCGGCGGTCGGCGTGGGTGCACGCAGGTCGGCGCAGAAGTCGGCGATGGTGAAGTCCGTCTCATGCCCCACGCCGACGACCACAGGTACCCGGCTGGCCACGATGGCGCGCGCCAGTTGCTCGTCGTTGAATGCCCAGAGGTCTTCCAGCGAGCCGCCGCCCCGCACCAGCAGGATGGCATCGGGCCGCGGTTCGATCTCCTGCAAGGCCGACAGGGCAGCGACCAGCTCGCCCGGCGCCTGGCCGCCCTGCACGGACGCTGGCGCGACCACCACCTCCACATGCGGGGCGCGTCGGCGCAGCGCCGTCACCACATCGTGCAAGGCCGCCGCACCGAGGGAAGTGACCAACCCGATGCGGGCTGGAAACATCGGCAACGGTCGCTTGCGCGAGGGATCGAACAGCCCCTCGGCCTCCAGCTTCGCCTTGCGCTGCACGAACTGCTCGAACAACGTGCCCTGGCCCGCCCTGCGCAGGCTCTCCACCACCAGTTGCAGGTCGCCGCGGGCTTCGTACACCGTCAGCCGTCCGCGCAGCTCGACCAGATCGCCGTTGCGCACATCGAAGTCGACCAGTGATGCGGCACGGCGGAACATGGCGCAGCGCACCTGCCCCTGGCCATCCTTCAGCGAAAAATAGCAATGGCCGCTGGTGGCGCGAGAAAAGCCGCTCACCTCTCCCTGCACCGCCACCGGGTTGAAGCGCGCATCGAGCGCGTCCGCCGCGGCCCGGCACAGCGCCCCCACAGCCCACACACGCGGCTGGATGCCGAAGCCTTCAGCCATGGCCCGCCGCCTTGCGTCTTCCACAAGTACCGCGGGCACTGACGCGCGTGCAGCGCAGGCCACTGGAGAGCCACGGTTTGTGGTGCAAGTGCTTGATGGAGAAAGAAAAACGACTGCTCAAAATCTGATCGTCCTGACGCCGGGCCCGTCAATGCTGGGCGCGCCAACGTTGCCCGCAGGGTTAGCCACAAAGTTATCCACAGAAAATGTGGGCGGCTGCAGCGCAGACGCCCCGGGCCGCGAGAAACATTCGGTCATAATTTTCGGCTGTTGGGCAGCGCTTCGCGACCACGCAGGAGGAACCTTGTTTTCGATCTTAGTCGCCGCAGGCTGGCCCATCGTGCCGCTGCTCTTGTGCTCGATCATCGCCACTGCGCTCGTCATCGAGCGCTTCCTCAGCCTCAAGGCGGCCAAGGTGCTTCCACCGCAGTTGCTCAACGAGGCCATCGCCGTCTCCCAGGACGGCATTCCTTCCGCCGACGTAATCGCCAAGCTGGAGAGGAATTCGGCGCTGGGCGAAATGCTCGCCAGTGGCTTCCGTGCCGCCCAGGCCGGTGCGGGCCATCCGGCGGATGAAGTGCGCACGGCCATGGAGACCTCCGGCCGGGCGATCGCCCACCGGCTCGAACGCTATCTGCCCGCGCTCGCCACCATCGCCTCCGCAGCGCCACTGCTCGGCCTGCTGGGCACGGTCATCGGCATGATCGAGATCTTCGGCTCGCAGTCACCGGGAACCGGCGCGGCCGGCAATCCGGCGCAATTGGCGCACGGCATCTCCATCGCGCTCTACAACACGGCCTTCGGCCTGATCGTGGCGGTGCCCACGCTGATCTTCTGGCGCTACTTCCGCAGTCGCGTCGACGGCTATCTGCTGCACCTGGAACTGGCGGGCGAGCGCTTCGCCCAGCACCTGGCCGGTTTGCGGGCGGCCCCCCGCCCATGAGCGCGCCCCTGCCGGAGGGCGCCCGCCCCGCCTCCGCGTCGGGGAGTCGCCGCAGCGGACGGATTCAACTGCGGGCCGCGTCACGCGACGAGCCGGAGATCAACCTGATCCCCTTCATCGACGTGCTGCTGGTGATCCTGATCTTCCTGATGCTGTCGACCACCTACAACCGGTTCACCGAGATGGAAGTCCGACTGCCCACGGCCGACGCCGAGACGGCCACCACCCGCCCGCGCGAGATCGTGGTGGCGGTGGCGGCGGACGGTCGGTATGCCGTCGACCGGCAGGCACTGCCGGACCGCAGCGTGGAGGCCTTGGCCAGCGCCCTCGCGCCGCTCGCCAAGGTCGACGCCGGCGCTCCGGCGCCGATCCTCATCATCAGCGCCGATGCCGCCGCCGCCCATCAGTCCGTCATCACCGTGATGGAGGCGGCGCGGCGTGCGGGGCTGATGCAGATCACCTTTGCCACGCAGACCTCGGGCAAGGCGGCCCGCTGACGTGCTGGCCGACGTCTGGGAGCGCCGCGGCGCATGGGCCTGGATGCTCCGGCCGCTGGCGTGGCTCTTCGGCCTGCTTGCCGCCGTTCGGCGGCAGGCGTATGCCCGCGGCTGGCGTACGGTGCACCGGCTGCCCGTGCCCGTTGTCGTGGTCGGCAACGTGGTGGCAGGCGGCGCGGGCAAGACACCCGTGGTGGTGTCGCTGGTCCGGCACGCGCAGGCCCAGGGCTGGCCGGTTGGCGTCATCTCCCGAGGGCATGGGCGGCGCACGCAGGAGGGGCAGGTCGTCCACGCCGACAGCGATCCGCGCGACGTGGGGGACGAACCGCTGCTGATCCATCGCGCGACCGGCGCGCCCGTGGTGGTGGATGCCGACCGGGTGGCCGCCGGGCGCCGGCTCCTGGCGCTGCATCCAGACACCCGCCTCATCGTCGCCGACGATGGTCTGCAGCACCTGCCGCTGGCCCGCGATGTGGAGATCTGCGTGTTCGACGACCGCGGCGTCGGCAACGGCTGGCTGCTGCCGGCGGGCCCGCTGCGCGAGCCCTGGCCACGCCAGTGCGATCTGGTGCTGCACACCGGCGAGCAACCGGCCTTCGTGGGCTTCCGCGGACATCGGGCGCTGGCAGCATATGCGCTTGACCGGCATAAGCAGCCCGTGCTCCTGACCGAGTTGGCGACGCGGGACGATCTGGTGGCAGTCGCGGGCATCGCCCAGCCCCAGCGTTTCTTCGACATGCTGCGCGCCCAGGGCCTCCGCCTGCAGCGCTGCATCGCGCTGCCAGACCACCATGACTACACGGACTGGGCGCCCCCTGAGGGCGTGCAGCTGCTCTGCACGGAAAAGGACGCGGCCAAACTCTGGACACGCGCGCCCTCGGCGCTGGCCGTGCCGCTGGAGTTCTCCATCGAGCCGGCCTTCTTCGAGGCCCTCGACGCGCGGCTATCATCCCTCGATGGATCCGAAGCTTCTTGAACTGCTGGTCTGCCCGGTCACCAAGGGACCGCTGCAATGGGACGCCGCGCGTCAGGAACTGTGGTCGCGCAGTGCACGCCTCGCCTACCCGGTGCGCGATGGCATTCCTGTGATGCTCGAAAACGAGGCGCGCCCGCTCACGGACGAAGAACTCGGCCTGTGAGCTTCACCGTCCTGATTCCGGCGCGCATGAAGTCGACGCGCCTGCCCGATAAACCCCTGGCGGATATTGGCGGCCTCCCGATGGTGGTGCGAGTGGCGCAGCAAGCCGCACGTTCGGGCGCCAGCACCGTGTGCGTGGCCTGCGACGATCCGCGCATCGTGCAGGCCTGCGAGGCAGCCGGCGTGCAGGCCCTGCTCACCCGCGCCGACCATCCCAGCGGCAGCGACCGCCTGGCCGAGGCCTGCGCCCTCCTCGGGCTGGCCGACGACACCATCGTCGTCAATGTCCAGGGCGACGAGCCGCTCATCGACCCGACCCTGATCGACGCCGTCGCCCAGTCGCTGGCCGCCCGCCCGGACACGCCCATGGGCACGGCGGCGCACGCCATCGAGGACGCGGCCGACTTCGTCAACCCCAACGTCGTGAAGGTGGTGCTCGACGCGGCAGGGCACGCGCTCTACTTCAGCCGCTCTCCCCTTCCCTTCTGGCGCGACGGCGGGATGCCGCCCAGGCTTTCCGTGGACCACCCAGCGCTTCGCCACATCGGCATCTACGCCTACCGCGCCGGCTTCCTGCGCAGCTTCCCAGGCCTGGCAGTTTCACCGCTGGAGCGCGTCGAATCGCTCGAACAGCTTCGGGTGCTGTGGCATGGTCATCGCATCGCCGTGCACGTGACCCCGCACGCGCCGGGCACGGGTGTCGACACGCCCGAGGATCTGGCCCGCGTGCGCCTGCATTTCTGAACCGGCGGTGCACGCCCGTCTGCGCGGGGGGCGCATGCTATCCTCGCCGCGATGGCGCGCCCGGAGGAGCCGGCACTGCTCGCCCACACGATTTCCATAAAAAGCTTCCGAGGACACCATGAGACTCATCCTGTTGGGCGCGCCGGGCGCCGGCAAAGGCACGCAGGCCACCTTCATCTGCCAGAAGTTCGGCATTCCCCAGATCTCCACCGGTGACATGCTGCGCGCCGCCGTGAAGGCGGGCACGCCGCTCGGACTCCAGGCCAAGGCCGTGATGGACGCCGGGGCGCTGGTGAGCGATGACCTCATCATCAACCTCGTCAAAGAGCGCATCGCGCTGCCCGACTGCGCCAATGGCTTTCTGTTCGATGGCTTTCCGCGCACCATTCCCCAGGCCGATGCGATGAAGGCGGCCGGCGTCAAGCTGGACTATGTGCTGGAGATCGACGTCCCCTTCTCCGACATCATCGAACGCATGAGTGGTCGCCGCTCGCACCCGGCCTCCGGCCGGACCTATCACGTGCGCTTCAACCCGCCGAAGGTCGAAGGCAAGGACGACGTGAGCGGCGAAGACCTGATCCAGCGCGAGGACGACAAGGAAGAGACGGTGCGCAAGCGCCTCGACGTCTACAGCCAGCAGACGCGCCCGCTGGTGGACTACTACGCAAAGTGGGCCGAGCAGGACCCCGTCAACGCGCCCAAGTACCGCGCGATCAGCGGCGTGGGCTCGGTCGACGAGATCACCCGCCGCGCGATGGCTGCGCTCGAGGGCTGAGCCTCACGCCACGGGGACTCGCTCCCTCGGCAATCCCCCGCCAAAGGCCGGCCGCAAGGACCGGCCTTTTTGCTTCATGCAGGTCGATGGCGGCTGTCCATCAGATGGAGCATGAGCGAGATGCGCGCCTTCACCGGGGACAGGTCGAAGGCATGGGGACAACGATCCTCGCCACTCGACAGCACCGCCCCGTCCGCACAGCGGGTGGCACGCACCACGGCGATTCCCGCGGCCTGCGCCTTCGCGAGCGCCTCTTGGAGGCTCTCGTGGACCGTGCCATTGCCCGTCGCCGCCACCACGATGCCATCCACGCCGCCGGCCTGGACAAGCGCATCGACCAATACCGTGTCGGCCCCCGCATGACTGGTGATGATCTGCACCGAAGGCCAGAGATCGGCGGCGGGGAGCCGCTGTGCGGACAGCCTCGGGGCCAGCACCTCGGGCCACGCACAAACGCGCCGAATGCGCCCCTCCTCGACGAAGCCGACCGGTCCGCTTTCACCCGAGGAAAAGGCATCAAGCCGATAGGTATGCACCTTGCGCACATGCCGGGCGCGATGGATGGTGCCGGCGCAGACCGCAAGCACACCCCGCGCGCCGTCGGCCACCGCCACGGCCAAAGCGTCTCGCAGGTTCTGCGGGCCATCCGGGGCGGGCGAACTCGCCGGCCTCATGGCGCAGGTGAGCACCACGGGCTTGTGCGCCATCAGCACCTCACCGAGGAAGAAGGCCGTCTCTTCGAGCGTGTCCGTGCCATGGGTGATGACGATGCCGCGCACGCCTGGGTCATCGAGCAGTTGCTGGCACCGGCAGGCCAATGCCCGCCAGTGCGCATGCGACATGTCCTTGCTGTCGATGTTGCACACCTGTTCGGCGGCCCAGGTGATGCCTTCAGGAATCGGCACGTCCGTCAGGAGTTCGCCGACCTGTACCTGCCCGGCCACGTAACCGAGGTTGTCGCCGGCACGCGCCGCACAGCCGGCGATCGTGCCACCGGTGCCGAGCACCACGACGCGGGAGGGATGGCCGGGGGTGAGATCAGGACTTGTCAACGGTTTGAAAACTGGTTAAAAATACAGACACTGGATATGCACACAGTATGTGCATCAACCGCTGGAGCCGCAGACACATGCTCAAAGTGCCCACTCCCACCGCGTCGGTCAAGCTTACCGCCCGACAGCAGCAGATTCTCGAATTGATCCGGGCCACCATGGCTCGCACGGGCGCGCCACCGACACGCGCCGAGATTGCTGCCGAGTTGGGCTTCAAGTCCGCCAATGCTGCCGAAGAGCACCTGCAGGCGCTCGCGCGAAAGGGCGTCATCGAGCTGGTGAGCGGCACCTCCCGCGGCATCCGGCTCAAGAGCGAGGCGCTGCGCAACCTGCAGGAGAGCCGCACGCCGCAGTTCTCGCTGCCCATTCCTGGCCTGTCGCAGCTGTCTCTCCCGCTCATCGGCCGCGTCGCCGCTGGTGCCCCCATCCTGGCGCAGGAACATGTCGACCAGACCTACTACGTCGAAAGCACGCTGTTCCAGCATCGCCCCGACTACCTGCTCAAGGTGCGCGGCATGTCGATGCGCGACGCCGGCATCATGGACGGCGACCTGCTCGCAGTGCAAAGCACCCGCGAGGCACGCAACGGGCAGATCGTGGTGGCCCGCCTTGGCGACGAGGTCACCGTCAAGCGGCTCAAGCGGCTCAAGGACGTGGTCGAACTTCATGCCGAGAACCCCGACTACCCCACCATCATCGTCCAGCCCGGCGAGCCGTTCGAGATCGAAGGCCTGGCCGTCGGCCTGATCCGCAACACGATGCTGATGTAGCCGCGCAGTCATTTGCTGCTGCCGCGCCAGGTGGCGGGCGTATGGCCGGATGGCCATCACCCTGGTGCGTCGGCTTTGCTTCTCAATCCTGCCTGTGTCCAAACCCCTTCCGATCCTCAGGAGTTCAACATGGGAACCGCTCTGCTCGCCTTGTCCAGTCTTTTCGCCCCGATCCAGTCCTGGGTTGCCCGCCACGCCGATGCCCGCCGCAGCAGTGGACTGAATGCAACGGAGCTGCATTACGTGAATGTGCGCCCTCGCCCCGGCGGGGAGATGCGGCATGCCGCAAGCAGCCGGCGCGATGCAGCCGAGCGCCCCCCGCTGCGCGTCGTGCGGGTGGTGGAGTCGGGAGAGCCACGCTCCCATGGCTCGAGACTGGTGATTGCCGGCCGTATGGCCGACGTCTGCGCCGAACTCGACCGCCTCGTCGAGAAGGAATTGCGCGAAGCCGGCCGGCCATCGGGCAGCACGCTGCACTGACGTCGCGCGACAGACGCTCGTCCTTTCGAGCACGAGCGGAAGACCGCCGGTGCCGGAGGCAAAATGGGCGGCCATGAACATCGTGATCCTCGACGACTACCAGGACGCCGTACGCAAGCTGCGCTGCGCCTCCAAGCTGGATGCCTATACCGCCAAGGTCTACACCAACACGGTCAAGGGCATCGGGCAGTTGTCGGTCAGGCTGCGGGACGCGGACGTGATCGTGCTGATCCGCGAGCGCACCCAGATCTCCCGCCAGCTCGTCGAGAAGCTGCCACGCCTCAAGCTGATCTCGCAGACGGGCCGCGTGGGCGGTCATGTGGATGTGAACGCGTGTACCGAGTACGGCGTGGCCGTGGCCGAAGGCACCGGCTCTCCACTGGCTCCGGCCGAACTCACATGGGCACTGATCATGGCGGCCACGCGCCGCCTGCCGCAGTACATCAGCAACCTCAAGCACGGCGCCTGGCAGCAGTCCGGGCTCAAGTCCGCGTCGATGCCACCCAATTTCGGCCTGGGCTCCGTCCTCAAGGGCAAGACGCTCGGCATCTGGGGCTATGGCCGCATCGGCCAGCTGGTGGCGCGGTACGGACAGGCCTTCGGCATGCAGGTCGTGATCTGGGGCCGTGACGCAAGCTGCGAGCGCGCACGCAACGACGGCTTCCAGACGGCGCCCAGCCGCGAGGCGCTCTTCGAGATGGCGGATGTGCTCACCCTGCACCTTCGGCTGAATGACGACACGCGCGGTCTGGTGAGGCTGGAGGATCTGTCCCGCATGAAGCCGACGTCCCTGTTCGTCAACACCAGCCGGGCTGAACTCGTCGAGTCCGACGCCCTGCTCGCCGCACTCAACCGTGGACGGCCAGGCATGGCGGCCATCGATGTCTTCGAGAGCGAACCGCCCCTTCAAGGCCATGCGCTGCTGCGCCTCGAGAACTGCATCTGCACGCCGCACATCGGCTACGTCGAGCAGGAGAGCTATGAGCTCTACTTCGGCCAGGCCTTCGACAACGTCGTGAGCTTCATCCGCGGCAATCCCACGAACATCGTCAATCCTGGGGCGCTGCAGGTGCGTCGGTGAGGCGCGAGGCGCCCTGGCCTGGGGCGCTGTGGGCCTTGCTCTTCGGCAATTTCGCCATCGGCACGGGCGTGATGGTGGTGCCGGGCACGCTGCCCGAAATGGCCGCTTCGTTTTCGACCTCCATCGCCGCGGTGGGGCAGTTGATCACCGCCGGCGCCTTGGTGGTGTGTGTCGGCGCCCCGCTGCTGGCCGGCCTGGTGGCGGGCTGGGACAGGCGCCGTCTCCTCGCCGTCTCGCTGGCCTGGTTTGCGCTCGGACATCTGGCGTCAGCGCTGATGCCGACGCTAGGCGCCCTGCTGCCTGTCCGCATGGCCACGCTGGTCGCGCCCGCGGTCTTCACTCCCCAGGCTGCCGCTTGCGTGGGCATGCTGGTGCCCGCGCACAAGCGCGCAGCGGCCGTGGCCTTCATCTTCCTGGGATGGTCCCTCGCCTCGGTGCTCGGGTTGCCGATGGCCGCCTACCTCGGCGGGCATTGGGGCTGGCGCGCGGCCTTCGGCGTCATCGCCGCACTGACGGCGATTGGCGCCCTGTGGGTCTGGCGCACCATGCCGGCCGGGGTCAGGCCTGCCCCGCTTTCGCGCGAAGGCTGGTTGCAGGTGCTGCGCCATCCGATCCTGATGCCCGTCGTGGGCATCACGCTGCTTCAGGCGGCGGGGCAGTTCGTGCTCTTCAGCTATTTCGGGCCACTGCTCGTCCAGCGACTGCACGCGGGCCCAGGCGAACTCAGCCTGATCTGGTTATGGATTGGCCTGTGCGGCGTGGTGGGCAATCTGCTGGCCACGCGCTACATGGACCGGGTGGGCAGTGCCGGGATGGCGATGCTCGCAATGGCGCTGATCAGCGTCAGCCTGCTGTTGTGGCCTTTGGGCCTGGCCTTGGGCTGGGCAGCGTTGACGGCCGTTCTGCTGCCCTGGGGCCTGGGCTGCTTCGCCGCCAACTCGTCGCAGCAGGCCAGGCTGGTGGGGCTGGCCCCCACACTCGCCTCCGCCTCCATCGCCCTCAACAGTTCCGCGATGTACATGGGTCAGGCGGCAGGCGCAGGGCTGGGGGGCTGGCTGCTCGCCCGCGGCACATCTTCGTGGATGAACTGGTGCGGCCTGGCGTGCCTGGTGGCCGCCATGCTGCTGAGCCTCCATCTGGGCCGCCGCGGCCGCGCTGCCGCCTGAAGGGCGCAGCGGGCGGGCGGTGCACGCCCTAACGGCCGACCCAGCCCACCAGGCTCAAGGCGTCGGCGGCTTCTTGATGGACGCGCCGGGCCGGATGCTGTCCTCGAGTTCCGGATCGAAGAGCTGGAAGTCCGGCGGCACCGGATCGAAATCGTTCGGCACGGTCAGCGCCGGATCGGCATCGTGTGCGGCAGGCGGCACCGGCTCGTCGGGGGGCGTGCGACCCTTCAGCGCCTTGGGGATGGTGTCGATGGACGACGCTTCCAGGTCTGAAAGGTCGAAGTCGATCGTGCCGGGCGGCGGCCCTGCCACGACAGGAGTCGCCGCGCCCCCGGCTGTCCCCGCCGCCAGCGGCAGCGGTGCGGTCGGCGGCTGCGAGACGGCCATCGGTGCCAGCAACCCCATCGCCGAGGTCGTCCCGGCATCGCTGGCCATCATCATGCTGCCGTTGGCGATGCGCTCCTGGGCGGCACCATACAGGGCCAGCAGCTCACGATACGCGGGCAGGTCGAAGGGCGCGTGGCCCTGCGAGTCCACGGCCTGGAACAGGAAGCCCTCGATGACGCCCAGCACCTCCCGACGCGGCCACGCCTTCTCGATGCGCTCGACCGCCTCGGGATAGGCCGCCAGCGAACGACCTTCGTCCTGGAAGTCGTCATAGGCCGGCAACTCGAGCCCCAGCGCCTTGCGGCATTCGCGCCGTGTGGTGTCGTAATCGGCCTTGCGCCCCTGGGAATGCAACAGCCGCAGCAGTTCCATGTACATGAGCGGGCTGGTGACGCCGTACTCGTCCAGGTGATCGGCCAGCACGCCGACGGCCTGATCGAACTGCCCGAGCGACAGGCAGAACTCGGCCTGCTGCTGCACGTCGAGCAGCCTGTCGGCGCTCACCGGCTCGGGACCATCCGGGGGAAGCGTGGAAATGGTGTCCGGCCCCGGGTCGGCCGCCACCGCCACGGGGGCAGGCGTGGGAGCCCCACCGGCGAGATCTCCGGCAGCAGCGATGGCTGCCAGGCCAGCGGGCTTGATCGGCGGATCCGCCGGCAGGTCGGCATCCGGCTCCACCTCGCTGGGCTGCCACCAGGAGGCCTCCGCCGCCTGGCGCCGGGCACGGCGCCACAACAAGCCAGCCACGGCAAGCAGCACGGCCAGGAGCAGCAACAACGGCCAGAGCCACCACGGCCTTTCCGAGGCGGCCTCGCGGGCCTGCGCCAGCTCGGTTCTGAGGCTTTCGATGGTGCGGTCGCGCTGGGCCATCTGTGCGCGCAGCGCCGCGCTCTGGCGGTCGGCGGACTGGGCGTCCTGGGGTGCGCTCGCCGCAGCGGCCGGCGTGGCGGCGGCATCGCTCGCGCCACCCTGGAGCAGTGGCGCAACGGCACCGGCCTCGATGTTCCTCAGCCGGGTGGCGATCTTGAGCCAGGCGGGCGGCAATGTGTAGTCGTCTGCGGCGGACGCGGCAGCAACGCCGGCAGCACCGGCGGCCGCAGCCGCTGCGCGGGGGTCGAGCGCATCCACACGCAGCCGTCCGCCGGTGGTGGCCGCGGGGGTCCGCGGCGCGGTCCGGACAGCACCGCCGGCACGCGGCGCCGGCGTGGTGTCGCGCGTGCGCGCGCCGGCGGAGGCACTGCGCCCCCCGGTGCTGCGCGCCCCTTGCCGCGGCGGCTGAGCGCCCATGGGCGGCAGCGACGCACCCAGCGCTCGCTCGGCGCGGTCGGCATCAATGGCCGAAACCGGGGGCGGGTCGGCCAGCAGCGCGAACTCACGCACCATCGTGGCGCCGCAGCCCACACGCACATTCACCGTGACGACCGGTTCGTCGATCGGCCGGGTCGTGCGGATGCGCAGCCAGGGCGCATCTGGCGAACGTCCGGGCTCCACGGTGGTGCCGAAGTCGCGGTCGGAGAGCGTGGCATCGCCCAGCTTCACACCGACCGAAGGACACGCCCCGCCGCTGCCCTCCAGTTGCACGGGCACGCGCAGATCGAGCGGCTTGCCGATCCACACCGCCCCTTCCGGCCGGCCGATCGTCAACGCCGAGGCGGCAACCGGAAGCACAAGCCCCAGTCCGAGTACAAACGAAGCAGTCGATGCAGGTTTCGGAGGCACAGCGGGGCGTCGAGGGGAAGTAAAAGGTTTAAATATTTTCACACCACCCTGACGTTTATGAACAAACAAGATGCATATTTCTAACAGGGCTGGCGCCTCAGCCCCGAATCCCGACGCAATTGGCCTCGCCTCGACGCCATTTCCCCCGCATTGCGACACCCTCCCGACGATGACAATCGCCGGGTTTTTTGTATTTCTGGAGACAACTGCCATGCCTCTTTCGCCCCGGCCTGACGCCGCCACGGAGCCTTCCCGATGAGCGCGGAATTGAAGAGCACCACGCAGGGCCGCACGATGGTGCTGACCCTGTCCAATCCTGCCCAGCGCAACGCGCTCGGCCCCGAGATGTACGCCGCCGGCGTGGAGGCCCTGGACGGCGCTGGCAGCAATGCCGAAATACGCTGCGTGGTGCTGGTCGGCGAAGGCCGCTGGTTCTGCGCGGGCGGATCTCTGCAGCGGCTGCAGTCCAACCGGGAGCGCGATCCGAGCGTGCAGGCCGAAAGTATCGACGCACTGCACAACTGGATCGAGGCCATCCGCAGCTTTCCGAAGCCGGTGATCGCCGCCGTGGAAGGTGCCGCCGCCGGCGCGGGGTTCTCGTTGGCAATGGCGTGCGATCTGGTGGTCTCGGCGCGCGATGCCGTGTTCGCGGCGTCGTACAGCAACGTCGCCCTGTCCCCCGATGGTGGCCTCAGCTGGCATCTGGCGCAGTGGCTGCCGCGCCAGCTGGCCACCGAATGGCTGATGAACGGCGAGCGCATCACCGCATCGCGCCTGCACGAACTCGGCCTGGTCAACACGCTGACCGAGACCGGCAATGCGCTGGACGAAGCGATGGCCCTTGCCCAGAAGCTGGAGGCCCGCGCACCCAATGCGCTGGCCAGCATCAAGGAGCTTCTGGGCGAGGCCCGGGGCCGCACGCTCGGCGAACAGTTGGGCCAGGAGCGCGAACACTTCGTGCGCAACCTCCACCATGCCAACGCCGGCATCGGCATCGGCGCTTTCCTCGGCAAGACCACCCCGAACTACCAATGAGCATGCTGGTCGCCCCTGCGACAAGCCTGCCAGATCCAGTCACGCAAACGACACGCCATGGATGACCCCATTCTTACCATCGAAGAACGAGAAGCCATCAACAGTGGCCGTTGGTTCACTTCACTCTCCCCTTCGCTCCGTCACGACATCCTCCGATGTGCCTTCGTCAAACGCTACAAGGACGGCGACCTGATCGCCGCACGAGGCGATCCGCCAGACCAGTGGATCGCCTGTGCGAAGGGCGCGGTGCGTGTGAGTTCGACGGCGGTCTCGGGCAAGCAGGTGACGCTGACGTACGTCGAGCCGGGCATCTGGTTCGGGGACGTCGCGATGTTCGACGGCGACCGGCGCACGCACGACGCCTATGCGCATGGCGACACGACCATCCTGTGCGTGGCGCGGGCAGACTTCAACAAGATCCTCACCGCCCATGTGGAGTTGTACGAGGCGCTGATGCGCCTGCAGGCGCGACGCATCCGCACGCTCTTCGGCCTGGTGGAAGACCTGAACACCCTGCCCCTTCGGGCGCGGCTGGCCAAGCAGCTGGTGCATCTGGTGCGCAGCTACGGCGTGCCCAATCTGGCCGACGGAAGCCAGACGCGCATCGGCCTGCAGCTGGCGCAGGAAGAGCTGGCGCAACTGCTGGGTGCCTCGCGTCAGCGCGTCAACCAGGAACTCAAGACGATGGAGCGCGAGGGGGCGATCCGCATCGAGCCGGCGGGGCTGGTGGTGCTGGACCGCGACGCGCTCACCCGCATCTCGCAGGCGGACAGCTGAGCGCGCCGTGCGGGGCGCGGCAGGGCCGCCCCGCTCCCTTTCGAGAACAAAGAAAAAGCCAAGAGACATGAGCCAGGACTTCAGCACCTTCGTCGGCACCCGCGCGGTGTCCTCCCAGCATGCGGTCGACGTGCAGGCCCTCGAAGCCTGGCTCACCACGCACGTGGAAGACTTCAAGGGCCCCTTGAGCATCGAGATGTTCAAGGGCGGCCAGTCCAATCCGACGTACAAGCTGCTGACGCCCGGCCGTCAGTACGTGATGCGCGCCAAGCCGGGACCGGTGGCCAAGCTGCTGCCCTCTGCCCATGCCGTGGAGCGCGAATACAAGGTGATGCACGGCCTCGCCGGCTCCGATGTGCCCGTGCCGAAGATGCTGGCCCTGTGCGAGGACGAGTCCGTGATCGGCCGCGCCTTCTACGTGATGGAGTGCATGCAGGGCCGCGTGCTGTGGGACCAGACGCTGCCCGGCATGTCCAACGCCGAGCGCGCCGCGATCTACGACGAGATGAACCGCGTCATGGCGGCGCTGCATACGGTCGACTTCGCCTCTCGGGGCCTGGGCGACTACGGCAAGCCCGGCAACTATTTCGAGCGCCAGATCGGCCGCTGGAGCAAGCAGTACAAGGCCTCCACCGACGGCGCCGGCGAGCTGTCGCAGCCCATCGACGAGATGGAGCGCCTGCTCGAGTGGCTGCCGGCCAACATCCCGGCCAGCGCGCTCGATGCCTCGAAGGTATCGATCGTCCACGGCGACTACCGCCTCGACAACATCATGTTCGCGGCCGATGAGCCGCGCGTCATCGCGGTGCTGGACTGGGAGTTGTCCACGCTGGGCCATCCGCTGGCAGATTTCAGCTACCACTGCATGTCCTGGCACATCCCCGCGGGCACCTTCCGCGGCATCGGCGGGGTGGACTTGGCGCCGCTCGGCATTCCGTCCGAGAAGGACTACGTGCGCCGCTACTGCGAGCGCACAGGGCTGACCACCCCCGAGGCGCTGGCGCAGGACTGGAACTTCTACCTCGCCTACAACCTGTTCCGCATCGCCGCCATCCTGCAAGGCATCGCCAAGCGGGTGGAAGCCGGCACCGCCTCCAGCGAGCAGGCGGTCAATTCCGCCAAGGGCGCCCGCCCCATGGCGCAGTTGGCCTGGCAATTCGCCCAGCGCGCCTGAGGACAGCGCCGCTTTCACGACCCGACACCCACCACCGGAGACAGCATGGAGTTCGATTTTTCCCCCAAGGTCAAGGACCTGCAGAAGCGCGTCAGCGACTTCATGGACGAGTACATCTTTCCGGCCGAGGCGGAGTATGCGCAGGAGATGGAAGCCAACACGGCCGCCGGCGAGCGCTGGACGCCGCTGCAGGTGATCGAACGCCTGAAGGACAAGGCGCGCGCCCAGGACCTGTGGAACCTGTTCCTGCCCAACGACACGGCCGAGCTGGCCAAGAAGAAGGGCGGCGGCCTCACCAACATGGAGTACGCGCCGCTGGCCGAGTTGATGGGCCGTGTGCCATGGGCATCCGAGGTCTTCAACTGCTCGGCGCCCGACACGGGCAACATGGAGACCATCGCGCGCTACGGCTCCGATGCGCACCGCGAGCAATGGCTGACGCCCCTGCTCGACGGCAAGATCCGCTCGGCCTTCGCCATGACCGAACCGGCCGTGGCGTCCAGCGATGCCACCAACATCGAGACCCGCATCGAGCGCCAGGGCGACGAGTACGTGATCAACGGCCGCAAGTGGTGGATCTCGGGCGCCGGTGACCCGCGCTGCAAGGTCTTCATCACCATGGGCAAGTCCGACCCGGAGGCGCCCAAGCATTCGCAGCAGAGCATGGTGCTCGTGCCCGAGGGCACGCCCGGCATCAAGATCCTGCGTCCGCTCAACGTGATGGGCTACGACGACGCGCCCCATGGCCACATGGAGATGGTGTTCGAGAACGTGCGCGTGCCGGCCAGCAACATCCTGCTGGGCGAGGGCCGCGGCTTCGAGATCGCCCAGGGCCGACTGGGCCCAGGCCGCATCCACCACTGCATGCGCCTGATCGGCCTGGCCGAACGTGCGCTGGAGCTCATGTGCCGCCGCGCGTCGTCCCGCGTTGCCTTCGGCAAGGCCGTGGCCGCGCAGACGGTGACGCAGGAGCGCATTGCCGAAGCACGCTGCCGCATCGACATGGCCCGCCTGCTGACGCTCAAGGCCGCCTGGCTGATGGACGTCGCCGGCAACAAGGTCGCCAAGACGGACATCGCCATGATCAAGGTGGTGGCACCCAGCATGGCCTGCCAGGTGATCGACTGGGCGATGCAGGTGCACGGTGGCGGTGGCATGAGCGATGACTTCCCGCTGGCCTATGCCTACGCCAATGCCCGCACGCTGCGCTTCGCCGACGGCCCGGACGAAGTGCACCGCAATGCCATTGCGAAGTGGGAACTGGGCAAGTACGCGGCGGACAAGACGCCGATCGAGCCGCCCGTCACGCGCTTCTGAGTTCAGGGCCGCACAGAGACAAGAGCCGCTGCAGCCTCGACGGGCTGCAGCGGCTTTTTGCTTGCAGGGTCGCGTCACGGCCGATCGGGCGCGCAAAGGCGCGGAGCACAGCAGGCGAGCTAGAGCTTCTTCTGAAGGAAGATCGCCTTGCCGTACGCCGGGTCGAGCTCGTAGCCATCGAAACCCGCGCGCCGGTAGGCACTGAGCGCGGGCGCATTGCCCGAAAGCACTTCCAGCGTCAGCTTGCAGGCGCCGCGCCGGCGGGCCTCTTCCTCCACGACCGCCAGCATTTGCTGCGCCACGCCCTGCCCGCGCGCATGCGCCAGCACCACCACGTCGTGGACATTCACCAGCGGCCGGCAGGCGAAGGTGGAAAAGCCTTCGAAGCAGTTGATGAGCCCGACAGGCTCGTCCTGTGCGTCATAGGCCAGCACGCTGAAGGCCTGCGAGCGGGCCGCAAGCGCGGCCGGCAACTGGCGTTTGGCTTCGGCATCCAGCGGTTGCCCGCCACCGGCCGGATCGCAGGCATAGGCATCGAGCAGCCGCACCAGCGCGTCGGCCTGCTGCGGATCAAGGTAGTCGACAAGGCGGGTGCGCATCAGACAGGCTCCAAGGGGCGATAGGGCTCGGCAGGCAGGACGACGGTGATCGCGTCACCGGCGGCCACCGAACCACCCGTGGTCACGATGGCCATCACGCCCGCCTTGCGCACGGTATGGCCCTCGGCGTCGCGGTCCAGCACCGCGGCCATCAACCCAGGCTGGAAGCGGTCGATCTGCTTGCATGGATTGCGCAGGCCCGTGAGCATCACTTCGGCGCTCGCGCCGAGCTGCAGCCGCGTGCCGGTGGGCAGGCTCAGAAGGTCCAGGCCACGCGTCGTGATGTTCTCGCCCAGTTCGCCGGGAAAGACCGGGAAGCCCCGCGGCAGCAACTCGTCGAACAGTTCGGCATGCAGCAGGTGCACCTGGCGCAAGTTGGGCTGCTGCGGATTGCGGGCCACGCGAGAGCGGTGCTTCACGGTCGTGCCGGCATGGGCATCCCCCTCGACCCCCTGCCCTTCGACCAGCACGATGTGGTCTTCCTCGAACTTGGAGAAGCCGTGCACGGTGCTGGCGTGGACGGCCGCGACGCACGCTTGCATGTCCGCCGGCTCAGGCGACGGCGACGGTGGCGGCAATGCGCGAGGCCAGCGCCTGGGCGCGCGCTTCCTCGGGGGCTTCCACCATCACCCGCAGCAACGGCTCCGTGCCGCTGGCACGGATCAGCACGCGGCCCTGGTCGCCCAACTCGGTCTCCACGCGGGCGCTTTCCTCGGCCAGGGCTTGGTTGGCCTTCCAGTCCTGTCCGGGGGCGAGCCGCACATTGACCAGACACTGCGGGAAGAGCTGCACCTCGGCCAGCAGTTCAGCCATGCTGCATCCCCGACGCACGATGGCCTGGAGCACCTGCAGTGCGCTGACCAAGCCATCGCCGGTGGTGTGGCGATCCAGCGCCAGCAAGTGGCCCGAGCCTTCGCCGCCCAGCAGCCAGCCCCGCCGCTCCAGCTCTTCCAGCACATAGCGGTCACCCACCTTGGCGCGGACGAAGTCGATGCCGGCCTTGCGCAAGGCCACCTCCACGGCCTTGTTGGTCATCAGCGTGCCGACCACGCCTTCCACCGGCGTGCCGCGGGCCACGCGGTCCATGGCCATCAGGTACAGCAACTCGTCGCCGTTGAACAGCCGCCCCGACGCATCGACCATCTGCAGGCGATCGGCGTCGCCGTCGAGCGCGATGCCGTAATCCGCACCCTGGGCCCTGACCTCGGCCACCAAGGCGCCGGGATGGGTGGCACCCACGCCCTTGTTGATGTTGAGCCCGTCGGGCCGCACTCCGATGCTGGCCACATCCGCACCCAGCTCGTGGAAGATGTTGGGCGCCACCTGGTAGGCCGCGCCGTGCGCGGCATCGACCACCAGGCGCATGCCGCGCAGGCTGAGGTCGGTCGGGAAGGTGCTCTTGCAGAACTCGATGTAGCGGCCCGCGGCATCGCTCAGCCGACGCGCCCGGCCCAACCCGGCGGAGTCGACCCACACGGGCGGCTCGGCCAGCGCAGCCTCGACCTCGGCCTCCCACTCGTCGCTGAGCTTGGTCCCCTGCGCGCTGAAGAACTTGATGCCGTTGTCGGGATAGGCGTTGTGGCTCGCGCTGATCACCACGCCGAGGCTGGCCCGCTGCGCGCGCGTCAGGTACGCCACGCCAGGCGTCGGCAAGGGCCCCAGCAGCAGCACGTCGACGCCCGCGGAGTTGAAGCCGGACTCCATCGCCGACTCCAGCATGTAGCCGGAGATGCGCGTGTCCTTGCCGATGAGCACGGTGGGCCGCGCCTCCTTGCGCTTGAGCACGCGGCCCACCGCATGCGCGAGGCGCAGCACGAAGTCGGGGGTGATCGGGGCCTGCCCCACGGTGCCACGGATACCGTCCGTGCCGAAATACTGTCTGGTCATGTGTCGGGTTCTTGTTGTTGTGGTCGAGCGGCTGGCGTCTGGGCCTGCATGGCTGACCACACGGCCAACCCCTGCACCGTCTCGCGCACGTCGTGCACACGCAGCACGCGAGCGCCGCGGTCGGCCGCGAGCACGGCCGCCACGACGCTGGGCAGGGCGCGTTGCGACGCCTCCGCCAGGCCGGTGACGGCACCCAGCGCGGATTTTCGCGACCATCCCGCAAGAATCGGGAAACCAAGTTGCCCAAAGGCCTGCTGGCGGGCCAGAAGTGCGAAATTCTGCTCAACGGTCTTGCCGAAGCCCACGCCAGGGTCGATCACGATGCGCTCGGCGGCCACGCCCAAGGCTTGAAGCTGACGCACCTGTTCCGCCAGAAAGTCCATCGCCTGAACCACGGCGTCGCCCTCCATGGGCGCCAACTGCATGGTCTGGGGATCGCGGTGCATGTGCATCAGGCAGACGCCGCAGCGAGGATGGCCCGCCACGACCTCGCGGGCGCCTGGCTGCCGCAGGCTCCAGATGTCGTTGACGATGTCCGCGCCCAGGTCGAGCACGGCCTGCATCACCTGCGGTTTGTAGGTGTCGATGGACAGCGGCACACCCAGCCGGACCGCTTCGCGGATCACCGGCACGACCCGTCGAAGTTCTTCCTCCAGCGGCACGGCGGGACTTCCGGGCCGGGTGGATTCGCCGCCGATGTCGAGGATGTCGGCCCCTTCGGAAAGGAGCTGTTCGCAGTGCGCCAGCGCAGAAGACACATCCGCATGCGAGCCGCCGTCCGAGAAGGAATCGGGCGTCACGTTGACGATGCCCATCACCAGCGGCCGCGCCAGATCCAGCTGGAAACGGCCCGCCTGCCAACCAAAGAAAACGGGGCCCGAAGGCCCCGTCTGCATGCCGTGCGCGGCCGGCATCATGCTGCGGTGGGCGCCGGGTCGGGCTTGACGGCCGGAGCGCCACCGCTGCCGCCGCCACCGGAGGACGGCGTGCGCGGCGTGAAGTCCTTGGGCGGACGCGGCTCGCGGCCCGCCATGATGTCGTCCAGCTGCTCGGCGTCGATGGTCTCCCATTCGAGCAGGGCCTTGGCCATGGCGTGCATCTTGTCGCTGTTCTCCTCGATCAGGCGACGCGCCAGGGCGTACTGCTCGTCGATGATGCGGCGCACCTCCGAGTCCACCTTCTGCATGGTGGCCTCGCTCATGTTGGTGGTCTTGGTTACCGAACGGCCCAGGAACACCTCGCCCTCGTTCTCGGCATAGACCATCGGGCCCAGGGCCTCGCTCATGCCGTACTTCATGACCATGTCGCGGGCCAGATTGGTGGCACGCTCGAAGTCGTTCGAAGCGCCGGTGGTCATCTGGTTCATGAACACCTCTTCGGCGATCCGGCCACCGAACAGCATGCTGATCTGGTTCAGCATGTACTCGCGGTCGTAGCTGTACCGATCGTTCTCGGGCAGGCTCATCGTCACGCCGAGCGCGCGGCCACGCGGAATGATGGTGACCTTATGGACCGGATCGCACTTGGGCAGCATCTTGCCGATCAGCGCATGGCCGGACTCGTGGTAGGCCGTGTTGCGGCGCTCTTCCTCGGGCATGACCATGCTCTTGCGCTCGGGACCCATGAAGATCTTGTCCTTGGCCTTCTCGAAGTCCTGCATCTCCACGACGCGGGCGTTGCGGCGAGCCGCCATCAGCGCGGCTTCGTTGCACAGGTTGGCTAGGTCGGCACCGGACATGCCGGGCGTGCCGCGAGCGATGACGCTCGGGTTGACGTCCTGACCCACCGGGATCTTGCGCATGTGCACGCTCAGGATCTGCTCGCGACCCCGGATGTCCGGCAGCGTCACATAGACCTGGCGGTCGAAGCGGCCGGGGCGCAGCAGCGCGGCGTCCAGAATGTCCGGGCGGTTCGTCGCAGCGACCACGATCACGCCGAGGTTGGTCTCGAAGCCGTCCATCTCGACCAGCATCTGGTTGAGCGTCTGCTCGCGCTCGTCGTTGCCGCCACCCAGGCCTGCGCCACGCTGGCGGCCCACCGCGTCAATTTCATCGATGAAGATGATGCAGGGTGCGTTCTTCTTGGCGTTCTCGAACATGTCGCGCACACGGGCTGCGCCAACGCCGACGAACATTTCCACGAAGTCCGAGCCCGAGATGCTGAAGAACGGCACCTTGGCTTCGCCAGCAATGGACTTGGCCAGCAGCGTCTTGCCGGTGCCCGGAGGGCCGACCAGCAGAAGGCCTCGGGGAATGCGGCCACCCAGCTTCTGGAACTTCTGCGGGTCCTTCAGGAAGTCGACGACCTCCTTCACCTCTTCCTTGGCCTCGTCGCAGCCCGCGACGTCTGCAAAAGTGACGGTGTTGTTGTTCTCGTCCAGCATGCGCGCCTTGCTCTTGCCGAAGCTGAAGGCGCCGCCCTTGCCGCCGCCCTGCATCTGGCGCATGAAGTACACCCACACGCCGATGAGCAGCAGCATGGGGCCCCAGCTCACCAGCAGCGTCATGAGCAGCGAGCCCTCTTCGCGCGGCTTGACGTCGAACTTGACATTGTGGTCGATGAGGTCGCCGACCAAGCCTCGATCGAGCACGGTGGCGTTGGTGCGGATCTTCCGGTCGTCGTTGGTGATGGCGGTGATTTCGCCACCGGCCAAGCCCTCGGGGATGACCGCGCTCTTGATCTGGTTGTTGCGGACCTGCTCCAGGAACTCGGAGTAGTTCACCGTGCCGGATCCCATGGCGCCTCGGGTGTCAAACTGCTTGAACACCGTAAAAAGCACCATGGCGATGACCAGCCAGACGGCGATCTTGGAAAACCACTGATTGTTGTTCAAACGAAGCTCCAGTCGTAATGCGCGGTGGGACACGCGCCATCGTGAACCCTTGCACGATGCTAATTGACGGTTATTTTAGGCTTTTCAAGCTGCGAAAAAGACCTACACACCTATGACGTCCATAGGACCAGCACGGTTACGAAATTCGAATCGCGCTGAAGCTGCGGCACGTCAAGACTTCAGCCCGATGCCCACGAGGAAGGTTTCCGACGAGCGGTCCCGCGACGACTTGGGCTTGTGGGGCTTCACCACCTTGAACGTCGCCTTGAACAACCGGACAAGCGGGTCGTAGGCGGCACCATGAAAAACCTTCGTCACCAGCGCCCCTTCAGGACGCAGGTGATGGACCGCGAAATCCACCGCCAGTTCCACCAGGTTCTCGACACGCGCCGCGTCTGCAGACTCGATACCGGACAGATTCGGGGCCATGTCCGACACCACCAGATCCACCGGCCGCCCGGCGACGGCGGCCTCCAGTTGCGCCAGCACCTCTGGCTCGCGGAAGTCCCCTTGCAGGAAGACGACGCCTTCGATCGGTTCCATCGGCAGGATGTCTAGCGCGATCAGCGTCCCGTCCAGCGCACCTTGCGCTGCGCCCACGGGTGCCATGCGCCGACGCAGGTACTGGCTCCAGGCACCCGGTGTGGACCCCAGATCCACCACCACCTGCCCCGGTCGCACCAGGCCGAAGGCTTCGTCGATCTCCTTGAGCTTGTAGGCCGCGCGGGCGCGGTAACCCTCCTTGGCGGCCAGTTTGACGTAAGGATCGTTGACGTGATCGTTGAGCCAGGCCTTGTTGACCTTCTTGCTCTGGGTGCGGACTTTCATGCGGGCTCGATAATACGGGGATGCCCGCCATTCAACTGACTCCCGCACAGCGCAAGGCGCATCGTGCGGACGCCCACCACCTCGACCCGATCGTCATGATCGGCAGCGACGGGCTCACCGACGCTGTCAAGAAGGAAGCCGACGCGGCCCTCAAGGCGCACGGCCTCATCAAGATCCGCGTCTTCTCCGACGACCGCCTCGCCCGCGACGCCATGCTGGGCGAACTGGCCGATGCCCTGGACGCCGCGCCCATCCAGCACATCGGCAAGTTGCTCGTGCTGTGGCGTCCCAAGCCGACCAAGACCCGCGAGGAAGACGAAGACCGCATGCCCGGCCCGCGCGACGTCAAGATCCTCAAATACAGCAAGCGTGGCGGCCAGCGGCCGGAGGTCAAGATGCTGCGCGTGCTGGGCAACCAGCGCCTCACGCCCGGCGGACTGGTCAAGCGCGCCAAGCCCAAGCAGAAATCCATCAAGAAGCGGCAGGACTGACGCGTGAGCGCGATTTCAGCCGCCGGCGCTGCCGATGGCGCGTCGGCGGAGAGGCAGCGGCACATCCTGTGCATGAAGTGGGGCACCAAGTACGGCCCCCACTACGTCAACCGGCTTTATGCAATGGTCCGCCGGCACATGACCGGCGACTTCAGCTTCGTCTGCCTCACGGACGACGACCGGGGCATCCGCCCCGAGGTGCGCTGCCTGCCCATCCCGCAACTGGCGATGGAGCTCAAGCCGGGCCAGCCGGACCGCGCTTGGCGCAAGCTCACCACCTTCGAGGCGGACCTGCACCGCCTGCGCGGCACGGCACTGTTCGTCGACCTGGACGTGGTGATCGTCGGTGGCCTGGATGCCTTCTTCGAGCAACCCGGTGAATTCCTCATCATCCACGACTACCCGCGCTTCTGGCGATTCGGCGAACGGGTGACGGGTAATTCCTCGGTCTATCGCTTCGAACTGGGTGCCCATGCGGACGTGCTGGCGTACTTCCGCGCCCACATGGACGAGGTGCCGCGGCAGTACCGCAACGAACAGGCCTACCTGTCTGCCTTCATGCATCGCCAGGGCAAGCTGAGCTACTGGCCGGCCGAGTGGTGCCCGAGCTTCAAGTACCACAGCATCCCGCCCTGGCCCACCAACCTGTGGAAGGCGCCCGTGGTGCCGCCCGGTGCGCGCATCGTCATCTTCCACGGGGAATGCAACCCACCGGACGCGCTCGCGGGCCGACGCAACCGGCGCTTCCGGCATATCGAGCCCGCCGTCTGGGTCGACGAGCACTGGCACGAATAGCAGCGACTGCGCGGGCCTCGTTCAGCCCGCCGCGTCTGCACCGACCAACGACCGCCCTGTGAGGCGCGTGAGGATGCCCAGCGGGCTTGCCGCATGGTCGTACTCGCCGCCGGCGCGCAGGAACAGGGTCTGCTCCATCATGTACTGGCCCGACATCGCGGCATGCGAGGTCTGATCCGAGAAGCAGACCCAGGTCGAGCCTGCCGGGAAGTGGACGGTCTGCTGCGGCGAGTTGCGCTGGTAGTCCAGGTCTCGCTTCATACCGTCGTGCAACTGGAGCATGAGGTGGTCGTACTCGCTGCGCAGCGACTTGGTCACATGCAGCGCCGCCAGCGCCTTGGCCTGCCAGAGCGCATAGGGCTTGGCGCGCGGCAGGAAGGTGCGGGCGACGGTCTCGAAGGGCTCGCCCACGCGCCAGACGCGCTCGCCGCCCGAGGGGTGGATGTTGGTGAACACGCGCAGGATGCGCTCGCCCCGGTTGGGCCGCGAGGGGAAGGCATCCACATGCAGCCGGCGGTCGTCGGCGCGCCAGGATTGCTCGCGGCTCTCCACCTCCGAAGGGCGCAGGCTCGTGGGAGCCAGCCGCAGCTTGTGCTGGTACCCAGGCAGCAGCCGCGCGATCAACTCCTGCGACTGCGCCCGGAACCGGCCCATCCAGTCGGTGACGGCGGCCTGGACGGCGCCCTCGCCCGCCAGGCCTTTGAGTCGGCCGTCGGCATCGAGGCTGATGTTGCGCGACTTCGGATCGCGCATCTCGGGGCGCAGCAGCGCCTGCTCCTCAGCGCTCAGGCCAAAGCCGAGGTGCGGAAAGTACAGC
This sequence comes from Pseudacidovorax sp. NFM-22, assembly GCF_021401245.1. Lineage (GTDB taxonomy): Bacteria > Pseudomonadota > Gammaproteobacteria > Burkholderiales > Burkholderiaceae_C > Xenophilus. The sequence continues at coordinate 552,515 of NZ_JACBFY010000003.1, read as the reverse complement.
ACCTTGCCGGACTCGAGCGCGGCGGTCCATGCCGGGTTTTCTTGCAACTGCCCCACGGACGAGGCAGTGATCTCGATGATCTGGGAGTCCATGGTCATTCTTGATGTTGTTATGACCGGCCATGGTGCCACCAAGTGGCGGGACGCGCCTTCGCTAGGCTCTACGCCACAGGGTTGCACCCGCACACAGCCATTGCGCCGCGTACATGGCCGTTCCCACGCCGTGCCACAGGCGAAGGTTCTCGCGCGCGACGATCCGCGGCGCGACGGCGTACTCCACCAGCAGGGCCAGCAACAAGCCGCCGAGCATCAGCATCACCGCGCCCGGGGGCGTCTCCGGCTCGCCCTCGTCCCGGCGGCCCATCGCCACCAGCATGAGGAGCACGCAGCCCACGGTGATCCAGGTCTGGGCGGAGAACAGCTTGGCCGCGGTCGCCCCGGCGAGCGCGGGCGTGGGCAGGTGCATGAACAGCAGCGGCACAGCGACGAAGCCGATGGCCGTGAGACTGCCCCACCAGAGCCCGGCGGCCATCAAGGCCACCCGCGGTTTCCAGGCCATGTGCTCAGGCGTAGCTGACGCCGACGATCTCGTAGCGCTTGACGCCACCAGGCGCCTGCACCTCGGCCACGTCGCCTTCTTCCTTGCCGATCAGGGCACGGGCGATGGGGCTGGAAATGTTGATCAGGCCCTGCTTCAGGTCGGCCTCGTCCTCGCCGACGATCTGGTACTTGACGGTGTCGCCGGTGGACTCTTCCTCCAGCTCGACCGTCGCGCCGAAGACGACCTTGCCGCCGCCGTCGATCTCGGAAGGGTCGATGACCTGCGCGGCCGACAGCTTGCCTTCGATCTCCTGGATACGGCCTTCGATGAAGCCCTGGCGGTCCTTGGCGGCGTCGTAGTCGGCGTTCTCGCTCAGGTCGCCCTGAGCGCGCGCCTCGGCGATGGCGTTGATCACGGAGGGACGCTCCACCGTCTTCAGGCGATGGAGTTCTTCGCGCAGCTTTTCTGCGCCACGCTTGGTGATGGGAATGGTGGCCATGTCCGTCGTCGTTCTGGTCTGTCAAAGAAGCCCGGGCGGCCCATCCCAAGGAGGGGCTGCCCCACCGATGCGCGACGCGCACAGCGGCATGGGCCGGCGGCAAAAAAGAACGACACCGCCGGGCCGGAGCCGGGCGGTGTCGGTCATTCGATTATGCCGGCTGTTGCGGCCGGGTCAAAACCCGCACGGACGAGGCAGGCGCTCCTGTGACATCAGTCGCGGCCTGCCTCCTCGATCTTCGCGCCCAGCAGCGACGGGTTTGAAAAGCACAGCTCATGGCTGCCCGCGCACTCCACCAGCCGGAACAGCCCCAGCCGCTCGGACAGACGGATGCCAAGGCAGGCTGTGCGGCAGCGCGGTGTCCTGCTGGGCATTGACGTAGCTCTTGCCCACCTCCAGTGCAGCCAGCGGCTGCGGCAGGACGGCCGGTTCGGTGAACGTGCGGTAGGGGTGCGGATTGAGCAGCGCATAGGTGCTGCGCGCCATGGCCTCATCGGCGTCGTTGATGAAGGATTCGCGCCAGATCGGAAAAGGCAGCATCACCGCCTGACCATTGGCCGCCGCCACGCCGTCGAAGAGCTCTCGGTAGTGTGGCGGCACCATGTCGTTGAGGCATTGCCCATCCAGCGGGACGAAGGCGTTCCAGTAGACGAGGCGGCGGATGCGCCCCGGAAGCCGGTGCGGCATGTGGCTGATGACCATGCCGCCGTAGCTGTGGCCCACCAGCCGGACGTCCTTCAGATCCTGCTGCTCGATGAAGGCCGCCAGGGAGTCGACGGCATCGGCCAGGCCGATGACGGATCGGTCGTCGCCCGGACGATTGCCGGCCAACGTGGGACAGTGGACGACGTGGCCGCGCTCACGAAGGAATCGCGCAGTCGCTTCCATCTCGGCGCCAGTGTGCCAGGCGCCATGCACGAGAACGTAGGTGTCTGCCATGGGGTTGCTCCATTCGATGATCAAGGCAGCCGACCCCAGGAAAAGGCGGTGGCCGGCCCATGGCAGACCTTAATGGGCCGGTCGCCCACGCAATGGCCTCTCCGGGCCATCCCCATGGACGCCACGTGCCACGGCGATATCCGCACAGAACAACCGTTGCGGCCAGGCGCACCGGCGTGGCCCGAACCAGCCGCAACCACGCGGCGAGACAGCTTTGCGCTCAGCGCTTGCGACGCCATGCGGCCGGCGTAGACCCCGCGCTCCGCTGGAACTCACGCACGAAGTGCGACGCATCGGCGAAGCCGCAGCGCCGGCCGATTTCGCCGACCCCCAGATGGGCAAGCCGGGGCTGCATCAACAGCGCCTGCGCTCGCTCGATGCGCAGGGACCGGAGCGTGCCAGCGAAGGTACCGCCCGCCGCGCAAAAGGCGCGGTGCAGCGTCCGCAGCGAGACGCCGGCCTCGTGGGCCAGCATCTCGGCGCGCAGGCCCGGCCGGTCGAGTTGCGCGCGCATCAGGGTCAGCAGCCGGCCGTGCAGGCTGACGCACGCGCCCTCCTCCGCCCGCGGCGGCTCGAAGGCTGCGCCCATCAGTGCGCCCAGGTGCTGCGCGAACATGGGCGCGGGCATGGCGGCCGCGGTATCCGGATCGCGCGCGAGCTGCACCAGCAGTGCCCCCAGGCTGCGGCCCCAGCCCTGGTCGTGCCACGCCACGCGGGGACCATGCGCCTCCGGCCCGCTCAACCATTGCGCAACCCAGGCCCGTGGAAGCTGCACCGACACGCAATGCACGCCCTGCGGAAAGTGCAGCTCGTACGGCACCGCGGCATCGACCAGTGCCGCATCGCCGGCTCGAAGGTGCGCCACCTGGCCGCCCTGCCGCACGTGCCAGGGCCGGTCGGCCTGGCCGATCAGGTAGAAATGGGAACGCCGGCTGCGGGCAATGCCGGCCGGCGTTCTGTAGACATCCTGCGTGGATGCGATGACCTGGTTGACCGAGATTTCCTCGACGCCACGGCTTGCGAGTTGGCCGCCGAAGGCCTCGGCCTCGCGCGAGCTGCAGTCCATCTCGAGGAAGGCCTCGCAGATCGCACCGACCCAGTAGTCCAGCCGCTCGTTGCATCCGACGGCCTCCGTGCTCCAGAGGCGTCGGTGCTCGGCGATGGCAGGCGGTGCGGGCGGCATGCGCGCACTCTAGCGAGCCGCCCGTGCCATGCAAGCGGGCGAGCCCCAGGGACTCGCTCGCCGCGGCGCTCAGGCGCCTGCCAGCTCCGCGTGCATCTCCTGCACCGAGATCACGCCCAGGTCCTGCAGGTGCTGCATGCCCTCGACAGCCGCTTCGGCGCCGAAGATCGTCGTGATGGTGGTCACACGGGCCAGCAGCGCCGAGGTGCGGATCAGGCGGGAATCGGCGATGGCGTTGCGGCGCTCTTCCACCGTGTTGATGACCAGGGCGATCTCGTTGTTCTTGATCATGTCCACGATGTGCGGACGCCCCTCGGTCACCTTGTTGACCACCGCGCAGTTGAGGCCCGCCGCCTGGATGGCCGCGGCCGTGCCCTTGGTGGCAATCAGCTCGAAGCCCAGCTTGGCCAAGCCGCGGGCGCATTCCACCGCACGGGCCTTGTCGTTGTTCTTCACAGAGATGAAGACCTTGCCCGACTTCGGCAGGATGGTGCCGGCGCCCAGCTGGCTCTTGACGAAGGCTTCGCCGAAGGTCTTGCCCACGCCCATCACCTCGCCGGTGGACTTCATCTCCGGCCCGAGGATCGGATCGACGCCCGGGAACTTGACGAAGGGGAACACCGCTTCCTTGACGCTGAAGTACGGCGGCGTGACTTCCTTGGTGACGCCCTGGCTGGCGAGCGACTGGCCGGCCATGCAGCGCGCCGCGACCTTGGCCAGCTGGATGCCCGTGGCCTTGCTCACATAAGGCACCGTGCGCGAGGCGCGCGGGTTCACTTCCAGCACGTAGATCACGTCCTGGCCATCTTTTTCCTGGATGGCGAACTGCACGTTCATCAGGCCGACCACGTTCAGCGCCTTGGCCATGGCGGCGCTCTGGCGCTTGAGTTCGGCGATGGTCTCGGCCTTGAGGCTGTAGGGCGGCAGCGAACAGGCGGAGTCGCCCGAGTGCACGCCGGCCTGCTCGATGTGCTCCATCACGCCGCCGATGAGCGTGGCGCCCTCGGCATCGCGGATGCAGTCCACGTCGCATTCCACCGCGTCGTTCAGGAAGCGGTCCAGCAGCACCGGCGAGTCGTTGCTCACCTTGACGGCTTCGCGCATGTAGCGCTCCAGGTCGCGCTGCTCATGCACGATCTCCATGGCGCGGCCACCCAGCACGTAGCTCGGACGCACCACCAGCGGATAGCCCAGCGACGAGGCCTTTTCCAGCGCCTCGGCCTCGGTGCGGGCGGTGGCGTTGGGCGGCTGCTTGAGATTCAGTTCGCGCAGCAGCGCCGAGAAGCGCTCGCGGTCTTCCGCGGCGTCGATCATGTCGGGCGTGGTGCCGATGATCGGCACGCCGTTGGCCTCCAGGTCGAGCGCTAGCTTGAGCGGCGTCTGGCCGCCGTACTGCACGATCACGCCGGTGGGCTTTTCCTTGTCGACGATCTCCAGCACGTCTTCCAGCGTCAGCGGCTCGAAGTACAGGCGGTCGGAGGTGTCGTAGTCGGTCGACACGGTCTCGGGGTTGCAGTTGACCATGATGGTCTCGTACCCGTCCTCGCGCATCGCCAACGCCGCATGCACGCAGCAGTAGTCGAACTCGATGCCCTGGCCGATGCGGTTGGGCCCGCCGCCGAGCACCATGATCTTCTTGTTGGTCGTCGGCTCGGCCTCGCACTCCTCGTCGTAGGTGGAGTACATGTAGGCCGTGTCGGTGGCGAACTCGGCCGCGCAGGTGTCCACGCGCTTATAGACCGGGCGGATGCCGAGGGCGCGGCGCTTGTCGCGGATGGCCTTGTCGGTGGTCTTGAGCTGGCGCGCCAGGCGGCGATCCGAGAAGCCCTTCTGCTTGAGCACGCGCAACGTGTCGGCATCGATGTCGTCAAGCGTCTTGGTCTCCAGCTCGAGCTCGATCTTCACGATCTCCTCGATCTGCACCAGGAACCAGCGGTCGATCTTGGTGAGGTCGAATACCTCGTCCACGCTCAGGCCCTGGGCGAAGGCATCGCCCACGTACCAGATGCGCTCGGGGCCGGGCTCGCCCAGTTCCTTCTCGAGCACTTCGCGGTCCTGGGTCTTCTCGTTCATGCCGTCCACGCCCACTTCCAGGCCGCGCAGCGCCTTCTGGAAGGACTCCTGGAAGGTGCGGCCCATGGCCATCACCTCGCCCACGGACTTCATCTGCGTGGTCAGGCGCGAATCGGCCTGCGGGAACTTCTCGAACGCAAAGCGCGGGATCTTGGTGACCACGTAGTCGATGCTGGGCTCGAAGGACGCCGGCGTGGCGCCGCCCGTGATCTCGTTGCGCAGTTCATCGAGCGTGTAGCCCACAGCCAGCTTGGCCGCGACCTTGGCGATCGGGAAGCCGGTGGCCTTGGAGGCCAGCGCCGACGAGCGCGACACGCGCGGGTTCATCTCGATGACGATCATCCGGCCGTCCTTCGGATTGACCGAGAACTGCACGTTGGAGCCGCCGGTGTCGACGCCGATCTCGCGCAGCACCGCCAGGCTGGCGTTGCGCATGATCTGGTATTCCTTGTCGGTCAGCGTCTGGGCCGGCGCGACGGTGATGGAGTCGCCGGTGTGCACGCCCATCGGATCCAGGTTCTCGATGGAGCACACGATGATGCAGTTGTCCGCCTTGTCGCGGACCACTTCCATCTCGTACTCCTTCCAGCCGAGCAGCGACTCTTCGATCAGCAGCTCGTTGGTGGGCGAGGCTTCCAGGCCGCGCTTGCAGATGGTCTCGAACTCTTCCGGGTTGTAGGCGATGCCGCCGCCGGTGCCGCCCAGCGTGAAGCTGGGGCGGATCACGGTCGGGAAGCCGACGCTCTTCTGCACCGCCCAGGCTTCGTCCATCGAATGGGCGATGCCGGAGCGCGCCGAGCCCAGGCCGATCTTGGTCATCGCGTCCTTGAACTTCAGGCGGTCCTCGGCCTTGTCGATGGCCTCGGGCGTGGCGCCGATCAGCTCGACCTTGTACTTGTCGAGCACGCCGTTGCGCCACAGGTCCAACGCGCAATTGAGCGCCGTCTGGCCGCCCATGGTGGGCAGGATGGCGTCGGGCCGCTCCTTGGCGATGATCTTCTCGACCGTGGGCCAGGTGATGGGCTCGATGTAGGTGACGTCGGCCGTGGCCGGGTCGGTCATGATCGTCGCCGGGTTGCTGTTGATCAGGATGACCTTGTAGCCCTCCTCGCGCAGCGCCTTGCAGGCCTGCACGCCGGAGTAGTCGAACTCGCAGGCCTGGCCGATGACGATCGGGCCGGCGCCGATGATGAGGATGCTCTTGATGTCTGTGCGCTTAGGCATTCACCGCCTCCGCCTTGTGTTTTTCGATGAGGGCCGTGAAGCGGTCGAAGAGGTAGCCGATGTCGTGCGGGCCGGGCGATGCCTCGGGGTGGCCCTGGAAGCAGAAGGCCGGCTTGTCGGTACGGGCCAGGCCCTGCAGCGTGTTGTCGAACAGGCTGATGTGCGTCGCACGCAGGTTGGCGGGCAGCGTCTTCTCGTCCACGGCGAAGCCGTGGTTCTGGCTGGTGATGGAGACCCGGCCCGTGTCCAGGTCCTTGACCGGATGGTTGCCGCCGTGGTGGCCGAACTTCATCTTGAAGGTCTTGGCGCCCGAGGCCAGGGCCATGATCTGGTGGCCCAGGCAGATGCCGAAGGTGGGGATGCCGGTCTCGATCAACTCGCGGGCCGCGGCGATGGCGTAGTCGCAGGGCTCCGGATCGCCGGGGCCGTTGGCCAGGAAGACGCCATCGGGCTTGAGCTTGAGCACGTCGGCCGCAGGCGTCTGCGCCGGCACCACCGTGATGCGGGCGCCGCGCTGCGCCAGCATGCGCAGGATGTTCTTCTTGACGCCGAAGTCGAAGGCCACGACATGGAAACGCGGCGTGATCTGCACGCCGTAGCCAGCGCCCAGCTTCCACTCCGTCTGTGTCCATTCGTAGGTCTGGCGGGTGGAGACCACCTTGGCCAGGTCCAAGCCGGCCATGGAAGGCGCGGCCTTGGCGGCGGCGATGGCGGCGTCGATACGTTCCTGCGTGGGCGTCTCGCCAGCGGCCAGGCCGACGATGGTGCCGTTCTGCGCGCCATGGGTGCGCAGGTGGCGGGTCAGGCGGCGGGTGTCGATGCCGGCGATGGCGACGGTGCCGTTGGCGGCGAGGTACTCGCTCAGGCTGCGCGTCTTGCGGAAATTGGACGCCAGCAGCGGCAGGTCCTTGATGATGAGCCCGGCGGCCTGGATCTTGTCGGCTTCGATGTCTTCCTCATTGACGCCGTAGTTGCCGATGTGCGGATACGTCAGGGTGACGATCTGCTGGCAGTAACTGGGGTCGGTGAGGATTTCCTGGTAGCCGGTGATGGCGGTGTTGAACACCACCTCGCCGACTGTGGTGCCGGCGGCACCGATCGACTTGCCGAGAAAGACCGTGCCGTCAGCGAGCGCCAGGATGGCGGGCGAAAAAGACCCTTGGAGGGACAAAAGCACTGGGTTCTCCGGATAAGACGGTCGCCCAAGGTTCGTGGCCGCGCTGGCTGCGAACGGTGCTAGGGAATTTTCTGGCGAAGAAAAGAATCGGGCGACGCGGTTTGCGAAAAGCCGCCTATTGTAGCCTCGCCGTCTCACCCTCCAGCCGGCTGGTGTATGCCGAGACATCGAAGTCCGCCATCTCGCAACGGTTGCGCCCAGCCCGCTTGGCCCGGTAGAGGGCTTGGTCGGCGCGGCGCAGCAATTCATGGGTGTGCAGCCTCGCGTTCTGGCGCGTGAGCGCCACGCCGAAGCTGGCCGTCACGGCCATGGTGCCGTGGTCGGGGATCGAGAACGGTCGTCCCAGGGCGCTGCGCAGGTGTTCCGCCAACGCCATGGCCTCGGCCGGGCGGGCCACCGCCTGGAACACCACGAACTCCTCGCCCCCGATGCGTGCGGTCTGGTCGGGACGGTGCAGGGTCGACCGCAGCCGGTCCGCCAGTTGTCGCAGCAACTGGTCCCCCACCTCGTGCCCATGCTGGTCATTGATCTGCTTGAAGTGGTCGATGTCGAACATGATCAGCGCCAGCATCTGGCCGCCGCTTTCCGCCCCCGCCTGCAGAAGCCGCTGTTCGAAGGTGCGGCGGTTGGGCAGGCCGGTCAGATGATCCGTCCCGGCGAGCACATGCAGGCGGGCGATCAGCGCATCGCGCTCCCGCCGCACATGGATCGAGCGCTGCAGCAGTTCCTCCAGGTGGCGCAGAGCGGCAAAGATGGTCCGCAGCTCGCGCGCATACCCGCCGCGCCGCTGCGCCGGCGCCAGCGGTGTGAACGTGGTGTCTTCCTGGGTCAGGCCGATCAACCGGTGCACGGTGTCGAGCAGGGGTGAGAGCAGCCGGCGGTTGAGCATCACGAGACCCACGGCCAGCAGCATCGTCAGCGACAGCGTAGCGACCACCACGCCCACCAGCACCCACCAGGCGCGATCGTGCAGACCCGAGAGATGGCTCTGCGCCAGCCGGGTCTCCAGATCCCGCAGCGCCACGATCGGCGCCATGGTGGGGACATAGGCCTCCGCGAACTCGGCAGGCGTCGGACCGCGATGCTGGGCCATGCGCTCGAGCGTCGCGTCGAAATAGGTCATGCCCTGGCCGAAGTAGATGTCGGCCACGCGCCCGAAGGCCCGGGCTTCTTCACCCTGGCCCTGCGCGGCAGGTATCGATGCCTGCAGCAGTTCGCTGAGCTGGCGGATCCGTCCCAGCAGCTCGGCCACGCCCTGCCGCTCAGGGGCGGACAGCTCGCGCTGGGTGGCCAGGGCCACGGTCAACCGGGAGCCCAGGCGCCCTGCGTTCTCCCTCAGGCGGGCGGCCAGCCGGGCCCGGGTGACTGGGGCGGCAATCTCCGGCGCGAGCCGCTGGAGGTTCTGGCCGAGTTGGTCGATCAGTCGGAACTCGAGATCGACGACGCCGATCATGCGCTCGATGGTCAGGGCCATCTGCCCCGGGTCACGCAGGGCGAGCGTCTGCGTCAGCAAGGCCTGCACCTGCGTGCGGGCCTGTTGCAACTCGCTCTCGATGGCCGCGAATTCGTAGGGGCCCAGCTGGCAGGAACTGCAGGCCGACGCGGCACGTCGGAGGGCTTCGAGGGAAATGTCTGTCTTGCGGCGCGCCGCATCCAGCGTCGGCGCGAACTGGCCGGGGCGTCCGAGGGCTGCATTCATCGGCCCGCGCTCGGCCGACACCTGTTCGACCGCGCTCAGTGCGAGGCGATACACCTGCAGCTGGTCTTCGATCTCGTGCACCGCACGCACGCGCTGGACCGACCAGGTGAACACGAGGGCAGCAAACACCGCCGCCACCAGCAGCACGGCCGCTACCACCGCATTGACCAGCTGATTCAGCACCTGGGGCGCCGCACCGTTGCCACCGTGATGTTGCATGAACGAGCGCAAACAGGATCCTGGCTGACGTTTTCGCCAACTCGGTCAATGTTTTTGACACGAAAGTTCACAATTCTGCCCCAACGGGCGCCGCTTGCCCAGCAAGTTACGCACGAATGTGAGAAATTGCACGCCCGGAAGCGCGTTGCACGCCCCGGGCGGTTCCCCCGTCAGGACTGCGCGGACAGCTTCAAGGCGGCGCTGGCGTGAAGGCAGACGGCGGCGGCGGCTGCGACGTTGAGCGACTCCTCGCCGCCCGGCTGGGCAATGCGGATGTGCAGGTCCGCCCGGGCATCGAGCCCCGCGCCCACCCCCTGCCCTTCGTGCCCCATCATCCAGGCGCAGGGCCAGGGCAACGGGGCCTGGTGCAGCCATAGTCCCCGATGGGAGCTCGTGGCCAGCAGCGGCAAGCCAAGGTCGCCCACGGCCTCGGGCTCCAGGCCTTCAACGAGGCGCAAGGCGAAATGCGCCCCCATGCCCGCGCGCATCACCTTCGGCGACCACAGCGCCACCGTACCCTTGAGTGCCAGGATCTGCCCGAATCCAAAGGCAGATGCACTGCGCAGGATGGAGCCGACGTTGCCGGGATCCTGAAGGCGGTCGAGCACGACCGACGCCAGTCCGGCCTGGACGGAACGCTGCTCAGGCAGATCCATCAGAAAGCCGACCGGCGCGGGCGACTCCAGTCCACTGGCCTCCGCCAGCAGCGCGTCCGGCAGCAGGAAGACCTTGGGCGCCGCCTCGGCGAGTTGCTTCGGCGCGTGGGCCCAGAAGGATTCCGCGAAGACCGCAGCCGCCGGCCGAAGGCCCCGATTCAGCGCCGCACTGCAAAGGTGGTCCCCCTCCAGCCAGAGTCGTCCCAGGCGCCGGTAAGCGGCGCCATCGCGGGCCAGGCGACGCAAATCCTTCAGAAGCGGGTTGTCGCGCGAGCTGATGCGCACGGGCTCGGCCGCACGGGCCGGCAAGGCCGGCGAGCGGGAACCGTCCGGGACCCTCGAGCCCGCACTCATGGCAGCAGCCGCTCCGGTGACGCGGCCATCTGCACGCGTACGGTGCTCTCCACCTGCACCACCACGGGCGGCACGCCGGCCACCTGCAGCGCCTGCGCCACAGGCGAGAACGAACGCCGGTGATGGACGCAGGCACCGTGCTGGCGCAACGCCGCCAGGTGCTCGGGGGTGCCATAGCCCTTGTGGGTCGCAAAGCCATACTGCGGAAACTCGTCGTGCAGCGCCAGGCACAGCCGGTCCCGATGGACCTTGGCGAGGATCGAGGCGGCGGAAATGGCCTTCACCCGTGCGTCCCCCTTGACGATGGCTTCGGCCAGCACATCCAGGGGCGGCAGGCGGTTGCCGTCGACCAGCACCTTGGAGGGCCGCAGGCGCAGGCCCTGCACGGCGCGGCGCATGGCCAGCATCGTCGCCTGCAGGATGTTGTGGGTGTCGATCTCCTCCACCGTGGCGGTGGCGATCGAGCAGCACAGCGCCTTGGCCAGGATCTCGTCGTGCAGTTTCTCGCGCCGCAGCGGCGTGAGCACCTTGGAATCGGCCAGGCCCTTGATGGGGTGCAGGTCGTCCAGGATCACCGCCGCCGCCACCACCGGTCCGGCCAGAGGGCCGCGCCCAGCCTCGTCCACGCCGGCCAGCAGGCCCGGGGCGTCCCACGCGAGGGGCACCTGTTCAGGCTTGGAGGACTTTCTCGATCGCATCGGCACAGAGTGTGGGGGTGTCACGCAGCAACTCACCATGGAGTTGCGTAAACCGCTGGCGCAGTGCGGCAACGCGCTCCGGCGCGTCGAGCCACGCCAGCGTGGCATCCGCAAGTGCCTGCGGCGTGGCAGCTTCCTGCAGCAATTCCGGCACCACGAAATCGCTGCACAGGATGTTCGGCAGTCCCACCCAGGGCTGCAACTGCTGCCGGTGCATGAGGTGCCAGGAGACGCGGTTCATGTTGTAGGCGATCACCATGGGCCGCTTGAAGAGCGCCGCCTCCAGCGTGGCCGTACCGCTGGCGATCAGCGTCACGTCGCAGCTGGCCAGCACCTGGTGCGAGCGGCCGTCGACGAGCCTGATCGCGCCGGCCATTTCGCTGGCTGCCAGCAAGGCCTCGGCCTCCCCGCGCAGGCTGGGAATGATGGGCGCCACGAACTGGAGCTCCGGACGGCTGCGCCGCATGCGCGCAGCGGCGGCAAAGAAACGTGTCGCCAGATATCGCAGTTCCGAACGCCGGCTGCCGGGCAGGAGGGCGACCACGGGCCGGTCTTCGTCCAGATCCAGGGCGCGGCGGGCGGCACGCTGGTCCACCTCCATCGGGATCACATTCGCCAACGGATGGCCCACGTAGCTGGCAGAGACGCCCTGCTCCGCCAGCAGCGCGGGCTCGAAGGGGAAGATGCACAGCACATGGTCGGCGGCGGCGCGGATCTTCTCGATGCGGTCTGCCCGCCATGCCCAGATGGAGGGGCATACGAAATGGACGGTGCGGATGCCGCGCCCGCGCAGTGCGGCCTCGAGATCGAGGTTGAAATCGGGTGCGTCGACGCCGATGAACAGCTGTGGCCATTCGCGCAGCAAGCGGGCCCGCAAGTGCCTGCGGATGCCGGCGATCTCGGCATAGTGGCGCAGCACTTCGATGTAGCCACGCACGGCGAGCTTTTCCTGGGGCCACCAGCTCTGGAATCCGCGGGCAAGCATCTGCGGCCCGCCGATGCCCACCAGCGAGGCGTCGGGCCAACGGGGCTTGAGACCGTCGATGAGCAGGCTGGCCAGGAGATCGCCGGACGCCTCGCCCGCGACCATCGCGAACTGGCGCGAAGACACGGAAGTCCCCGCCATGTCAGCGTGCAATGCCGCGCGTGCTGTCCGCGAGAAAGGCGCTCATCAGCTGAACGTCGACTGCCGCATCGGGCATGTCGACGGCGAGTGCGTCGATGGCGGCGCGGGCGTCATCGAGCGTGCGGCCCTGGCGATACAACAGGCGATGCATCTGCTTGATGGCCGCAAGACGCGCTGCCGAAAAATCCCGGCGCTTCAGGCCCACGATGTTGAAGCCGCGAACGGCCATGGGATTGCCATCGACCAGCATGAAGGGCGGGACGTCCTGGGAAACGGCGGTCGCGAAACCGACCATTGCATGCGCCCCCACCTTCACGAACTGGTGGATGCCCACCAGGCCGCCCACCGTCACCCAGTCGCCCAGTTCCACATGGCCGGCCAGGGTGGTGTTGTTGGACAGTGTCGTGTGGTCGCCGACCCGGCAGTCGTGCGCGATGTGGCTGTACGCCATGATCCAGTTGTCGTGGCCCACGCGCGTGACGCCACCGGCGCCTGGCACGCCCAGGTTGAAGGTACAGAACTCCCGGATCGTGTTGCGGTCGCCAATCTCGAGGGCCGTGTCCTCGCCCGCGTATTTCTTGTCCTGGGGGATCGCCCCGAGCGACGCGAATTGGAAGATCCGGTTGTCACGCCCGATGGTCGTGCGCCCTTCAATCACACAGTGCGGGCCGACGGAGGTGCCCGCCCCGATGCGGACCTTGGGCCCGATCACGGCGTAGGGGCCGACGCTGACCGACGCATCCAGCTCGGCGCCCGGGTCGACGATGGCGGTCGGGTGGATCTGGGGCATGCCTCAGGCCTCGATGCGACGCATGGCACACATCAGCTCGGCCTCGCACGCGAGTTCTTCGCCCACCTTGGCGCGGCCCCGGAACTTGGAGATGCCCGCCTTCATGCGGTCGATCTCGACCTCGAGCGTCAGCTGGTCGCCCGGCTCCACCGGACGCTTGAAGCGTGCGCCGTCGATTGCGGCGAAGTAATAGACGGTGTTGTCGTCCGGCACGATGTCCAGCGAGCGGAAGGACAGCAGTGCCGCGGCCTGCGCCATGGCCTCCAGCATCAGCACGCCGGGCATCACCGGACGATGCGGGAAGTGGCCGTTGAAGAACGGCTCGTTCATCGTCACGTTCTTCAGCGCCGTGATGCGCTTGCCCTTCTCCATGTCCAGCACCCGGTCGACCAGCAGGAAGGGGTAGCGATGGGGCAGGAGCTTGAGGATCTGGTGGATGTCGAGCGTGTTCGTCATGGTGTCAGGCCGGAGGCGGCTTGCTTCTCGAGCGCGCGCAGGCGCTCGCGCAACTGGTGCAGATGACGCAGCGTGGCGGCATTGCGCTCCCAGGCCGCGTTGTCATCAATGGGAAACACGCCAGTGTACTGCCCCGGCTTGAGGATCGAACGGGTGACCACGGTGGCGGCGGAGACATGGACGCCATCCGCCAGCTTGAGGTGACCCAGCACCACCGCGCCGCCGCCGATGGTGCAATGCGCGCCGATGTCGGCGCTCCCGGCCACGCCCACGCAGCCGGCCATGGCCGTGTTGCGACCGACGCGCACGTTGTGGCCGATCTGGATGAGGTTGTCCAGCTTGACGCCGTCCTCGAGCACCGTGTCCTCCAGCGCGCCCCGGTCGATGCAGGTGTTGGCGCCGATCTCCACGTCGTTGCCGATGCGTACCGCCCCCAGCTGCTCGATCTTGACCCAGGCGCCTTCATGAGGCGCCAGTCCGAAGCCATCGGCACCGATGACCACGCCAGGATGGAGCAGGCAGCGATCACCGATGACGCAGTCCTCGCTGACGGTGACGCGCGACTTGAGGACGGTGCCGGCCCCGATGCGCGCACCGCGTTCGACCACGCACAGCGGACCGATGACCGCCGTCGCATCGACATGCGCACCCGCATCGACCACTGCCGAGGGATGGATGCCCGGTGGTTGCGCGGGCGAGTGCCGCGCCTTCCACAGCTGTGTCAGCCGGGCAAAGTAGAGGTAGGGATCGTCGACGACCAGGCAGGCTCCGCGCGCCGTTGCCTCGTCCCGCATGGACGGGGCCACGATGACACAGCCCGCACGGGAGGCCAGTAATTCCTTGCGATAACGAGGGTGGCTCAGGAAGCTGATGGCGGCCGGGCCAGCCGCCGCGAGCGGCGCCAGCCTCTCCACCACCATCTCCGCATCGCCGAGCAGCTCGCCGCCGAGCGCGGCAACGATCTCGCCCAGAAGCAGGCTCACGGCGCCGGCGTCACTTGCTGCCGCTGCCGTTCGGAGCGGCCGCGGCGTTCAGGGCCTTGATCACCTTGTCGGTGATGTCGTGCTTGGGATTGACGTAGACCGCATCCTGAAGGATCACGTCGTACTTCTCGGCCTCGGCGACCTGCTTGATCGCACGTTGCGCGCTTTCGTACACCTTCTGCAGTTCTTCGCTGCGACGCAGGTTGAGGTCTTCCTGGAACTCACGGCGCTTGCGCTGGAAATCGCGGTCCTGATCGACCAGCTGGCGCTGGCGCTGGGTCCGCTGGGTCTCGGACAGGGTCGGCGCATCGCGCTCCAGCTTGTCCGAGGCCGCCTTGAGTGCCGCTTCCTGGTCCTTGAGATCCTTCTCGCGCTTGAGGAACTCCTGTTCCAGGCGAGTCTGGGCGGCCTTGGCCGCCGGCGCCTCGCGCATCACGCGATCAGGATTGACCACGCCAAACCGGAAGGATTCCTGGGCATACGACACGCCCGTCATCATCAGGCCTGCCAGCAGTGCGGCCGCAGACCACGAGTACATCTTCTTCATTGACTGACTCAGAATGCCGTACCGATCTGGAACTGGACGCGCTGCGTGCGGTCCGCCGGCACCAGCGGGACGAGAGGATTGTTGGGGTCCGGCACTTCCTTCTGCTGCCGGATGGGCACTGCATAGGCGATGCGCAGCGGGCCGAGCGGCGAAATCCAGCTGATCCCCAGGCCGAAGGAGGCACGGATGCGCTGCTGCGCCTTCCACTGCTCATCGGTCTGGCCGTCGCGCCGGTCGGCAAACACGTTGCCGGCGTCGAGGAAGGTATAGAGACGCAGCGTGCGGTCATTGCCCGCGCCCGGGAACGGCGTGCTCAGCTCGATGTTGAACACGGCCTTCTTCGTGCCACCCAGTGCCGCGGTCGTGACCGTGTCGCGCGGACCGAGCGAGTTCTGCTCGAAGCCGCGGATGGAGCCCAGGCCACCGGCATAGAAGTTCTTGAAGATCGGGTAGTCCTTGCCGCCGAACGCCTTGGCATAGCCCAGTTCGGCGTTGAGGGCCAGCGTGTACTGCTTGGACAGCGGGATGTACTGCTGGAACTGGTAGCTCGTCTTGCCGTAGCTGAAATCGCCGCCCACGCCGAACTCGAGGTTGGCGCGCTGAACGCGACCCTTGGTCGGAACCAGGGCGCTGTCCCGATCGTCGCGGGCCCAGCCGATCGTCAAGGGCACACCCCAGACCGAGTCGCGGTTGCAGTCCAGCGACGTGGCGTAGCCGCCCGCGCCATACTGGAAGCCGCACTGGAAGTAGTTCAGGTACGCCTGCGGGATGGATTTGCCGTACAGGTCGCGGTAGTAGGTCGCCAGCGCCGGGTTGACGAGTGCCAGCAGCGAGTAGTCGGGCACATCGCCCGGCTTGAACTTGTAGCGTTCGATGCCCGCACCGAAGAAGACCGTGTCCACTTCGCTGAACGGCACGCCGAAACGGATCGAGCCGCCCTCGGCCACGAGCGAGTAGTCGCCGTCGGTGCTGTAGTAGGGCCGCGTGGTCTGATGGAAGACGCTGATCGTCCGGGAGATGCCGTCCTGTGTGAAGTACGGATCCGTAGTGGTCAGCGAGATGGTGCGGTAGTACTTGCTGGTATTGACGTTCAGACCGAGGTAGTTGCCCGATCCGAAGACGTTCTCCTGCGTGATGCCGAAGTTCAGCGAGATCTTGTCCGAACTCGAGAAACCCGCGCCCAGTTGCAGCGAACCCGTCGGCTTCTCGACCACGTTGTAGGTCAGGTCGACCTGGTCTGGCGACCCCGGCACCTCCTGCGTGTCGACATTGACTTCGGTGAAGTAGCCGAGACGGTCCACCCGCTCGCGCGACAGCTTGATGCGATCCCCGTCGTACCACGATGCCTCGAACTGGCGGAACTCGCGGCGGATCACTTCGTCGCGCGTCTTGTTGTTGCCGGACACGTTGATCCGGCGCACATAGACGCGGCGCGACGGATCGGCCTGGAGCACCAACGCGACGCGGTTGTTCTCGCGGTCGATCTCCGGCTTGGCCTGCACACGGGCGAAGGCATAGCCGAAGCTGGCGAAGTAGTCGTTGAAGGCCTTGGTGGTCTCCGTCACCTGCTCACCGTTGTAAGCCTCGCCCGGCTTGATGGTGATGAGCGATTTGAACTCGTCGTCGCGCCCGAGGTAGTTGCCATCGAGGCGGACGCCCGACACGACGTACTTCGGGCCTTCGTGGATGTTGACGGTGATCGACAGATCCTGCCGGTTGGGCGAGATCGCCACCTGCGTGGAGTCGACACGGAACTCCATGTAGCCACGCGTGATGTAGTACTGCTTGAGCGTCTCGAGATCGGCGTTGAGCTTGGTGCGCGAGTACTGGTTCGACTTGGTGTACCACGACAGCCAGCCGCCGGTGTCCTGGTCGAACAGCCCGAGCAGCGTGGACTCGCTGAAGGCATTGGCACCCACGATCCGGATGTCGCGGATGCGAGCCGGCGCCCCTTCGGTGACCGTGAACGTGAGGTTGACCCGGTTGCGCTCGATGGGCGTCACCGTGGTCACCACCTCGGCGTTGTAGAGGCTGCGGGAGATGTACTGGCGCTTGAGCTCCTGCTCTGCACGATCCGCCAGCGCCTTGTCGAAAGGACGGCCGTCGGTCAGGCCGACCTCGCGCAGCGCCTTCTTCAGCGCTTCCTTGTCGAACTCCTTGGCGCCCACGAAGTCGACATCGGCGATGGTGGGACGTTCCTCGACGATCACCACCACCACGTTGCCATTCACGTCGATGCGCACGTCCTTGAAAAGGCCCAGGTCGAACAGCGCACGGATGGCCGCGGAGCCGCGATCATCGGTGTAGGTCTCGCCGACGCGCAGGGGAATGGAAGCGAACACCGTGCCGGGCTCGACACGCTGCAGGCCCTCAATGCGGATGTCCCGGACGGTGAACGGCTCAATGGCCCAGGCGGCCGTCGCGGCCAACGCACTGGTGAGCACCGCTGCCACGCTGCGCAGGCGAAAGCGACTGATCTGTTGGTTCATGTGTGAAGAAGAAGGCCGGCGCCGCCAGGGGCCGGCTGAAGGTTAACCAAAGAGACGATTCACGTCGTTGAAGAGTGCAATCGACATCATCACCAGCAGCAGCGCGACACCCCCGCGCTGAAGACGTTCCATCCAGGCGTCGGACACGCCCCTGCCAGTCAGGCCCTCCCAAAGATAATACATCAGGTGCCCCCCATCGAGGACCGGCAGCGGCAGCAGGTTCAGTACGCCCAGACTCACACTGATGAGGGCCAGGAAGACGAGGTATTGGGTCAGCCCCAGGCTGGCGGACTTGCCCGCGTAATCGGCGATGGTGAGGGGCCCGCTGATGTTCTTGATGGACGCTTCCCCGATCACCATCTTGCCCATCATCTTGAGCGTCAGCGTCGACACCTCCCAGGTGCGCTGCACGCCCTTGACGAGGCCGTCCAGGGGCCCCTGCCGCACCGTCACCATCTCAGGCGCGGCCCCGACATAGGCGCCGATTCGTCCGATGGCGGTGCCCGACTCGTCGCGAACGTCGGGCCGCACCTCCAGGGTCAGCATCCGCCCGTCGCGCTCGATATGCCAGGGTTGCGCGCGGCCTTCACGCCCGTCCACCGAGCGGCGGATGAGTTCGCGCAGATGCTGGCCGTCGATCACCGTCGTGCTGCCGACCGACAGGACCTGGTCGCCCGCCTTCAGGCCGGACCGGCTCGCAGCCCCGTCGGCCATTACCTCGCCGATGACCGGGCGGGTGAACGGCGCGGCCAGGCCGATCCTGGCGAACATCTGCGGATCGGCATCTCGCGCGCCCATGCTGCTCAGTGGCAGCACCACCTCGCGTGTTCCGCGGCCTGCGGCGCCTTCGATCTCGAGCCGGAGGTCCCGCCCGTCCAGGGCAGCCCGCGTCGCCTGCCACCGAAGATCCTCGAAAGAGGAGACGGGACTGAGCGATTCGGCGCCATCATCCCCAACCCGTAGGACTCGCTCGCCACCCTGAAGCCCAACCTCGGCGGCCAAGGAAGCTTCGGCGGGCTTGCCGATCACGGCCGCAGGTTCCTGGACGCCGATCCATCCCACCACCGCGTAGAGAAGCACGGCCAGCAGCAGGTTGGCCACAGGGCCGGCAGCCACGATGGCGGCCCGGGACTTCAAGGGTTGCGTATTGAAAGCGCGATGGCGCTCTTCGGGCGCCACCGGTGCCTCGCGCTCGTCGAGCATGCGCACGTACCCGCCCAGCGGCAACGCGCCCACGACGAACTCCGTGTCCTGGCCGGGACGCTGCCGACGCGGCTTCCACCGTAACAAGGCGGGACCGAAACCGATGGAGAAACGGATGACCCGCACATTGCAGGCCACGGCCACGCGGTAATGGCCATATTCATGGACGGCGATCAGCAGCCCCAGCGCGACGACGAAGGCAACGAGGGTGAGCATGGCAGGCAGGGGGGTTGCAGTCAGGATGCCATCCGGTCGACGGCAAGCTCGGCGGCACGCCGGGCCTGCGCATCCAGATCCAGCAGGTCGGCCAGGGACTGCGCCTTGGAGGGCCGCACACGGTCCAAAGTTTCGACGTTGACGGCGTGGATCCTGTCGAAGCGAAGCCGCCCGTCCAGGAAGGCCGCGACCGCCACCTCGTTCGCCGCGTTGAGCACTGCCGGCGTGCCGGGTGCGGCCTCGAGTACCTGCCAGGCGAGCTTCAGCCCCGGAAAACGCCGCTCGTCGGCCTCCTCGAAGGTCAGCGATGCCAGCTGACGGAAGTCGAGCCGCTGCGAGCCGCTCTCCACCCGTTCGGGCCAGGCCAGGCCGCAGGCGATCGGCACACGCATGTCGGGCGTCCCCAGTTGCGCGAGCACGGAGCCGTCGATGAACTCCACCATGGAGTGGATGACGCTCTGCGGATGGAGCGTCACCTCGATGCGCGACGGGGGCAGCCCGAACAGATGCCGGGCCTCGATCACCTCCAGCGCCTTGTTCATCATGGTCGCGGAATCCACCGAGATCTTGCGACCCATCACCCAGTTGGGATGCGCGCAGGCCTGGTCCGGCGTCACGTCCGAGAGAGTGGACGGGTCGCGCCCACGGAAGGGACCGCCCGACGCGGTGAGGATCAGCCGCTCCACCCGCTGGGGCCAACTGGCCGGGTCTTCGGGCAGGCACTGGAAGATGGCGGAATGTTCGCTGTCGATCGGCAGCAGGGTCGCACCACCGCGGCGGACCGTCTCCATGAACAGCGCGCCACCCACCACCAGCGCCTCCTTGTTGGCCAGCAGCAACCGCTTTCCGGCCGCCGCGGCGGCAAGGCACGACGCCAGCCCGGCAGCGCCCACGATGGCTGCCATCACGGCATCGACATCGGGATGCGCCGCCACCTCGTCCAGCGCCTGCGGGCCGCTCAGGACGCGGGTGGACATTTGGGCGGCCTCCAGGCGCGAGGCCAGATCGCGCGCCGCCCGCTCGTCGGCCATGACGGCGAAGCGGGGCTGGAAACGCAGGCACTGTGCGGCCAGTTCGTCGACGCGGGTGGCGGCCGTCAGGGCGAAGACCTCGTAGCGGTCCGGATGGCGGGCGATCACGTCCAGGGTGCTGGTGCCCACGGAGCCCGTCGCCCCGAGGATGGTCACGCGTTGTCTCACCGGAATCCCTTGAAGAAGATCAGGCCGGTGACGACAGCATCATCGCCAATGGCAGTGTCGGGAGCAGCGCGTCGATGCGGTCGAGCACGCCACCGTGGCCCGGCAACAGTCCGCTGCTGTCCTTGGCGCCGGCGCTGCGCTTGATGAGCGACTCGACCAGATCGCCCACCACGCTCATCGCGGCAAGAAACACAACGCCCAGCAGCAGCAGCCACCAACCGCGTGCAGCCAGATGCGTGTACAGGCTGGGGACCACGGCACCGGCCGCCCGGTCCGCCCAGACCCAGCAAGCCGCAAGCACGATCACGCCGATCACGCCGCCCCACACCCCTTCCCAGCTCTTGCCAGGGCTGATGGCTGGCGCCAGCTTGCGATGGGTGAAGCGAAGGCCGAAGGCGCGGCCCGCGAAATACGCGAACACGTCGGCCACCCAGACCAGCACGAGGATCGACAGCAGGAAATTGATGCCGATGGTGCGCGCCTGCACCGCCGCGAGCCACGCCGCCCACAGCGCCAGCAGCCCGCCAACGACACGGACGGCCTTTGGAATGTGCGGCCAGCCCGGCACCGCCAGTTTCAGCAGTGCGGCGCCACCCAGCACCCAGGCTGCCCCGGCCACCGTCCACAGCAAAGGCAACGGCTTCGACAGCAGCCCCAGCCACCACGACAACGCGCACAGCAGCACCATCTCGCCACCCAGCAGCAAGGCGATGCCCTGGCGATAACCATTGAGACGGCCCCATTCCCAACCTGCTGCGGCCACCAGCACCAGCATGACGCCGGCGAAAGGCTCGGGCGATGGGTAGAACAGCGCCGGCAGCAGAACGGCCAGCAGGACGAGGGCGGTGATGATGCGCTGCTTCAGCATGGAGAACGTCGCTCAGGCCACCTGGCTTTGCAGCGGCTGCGGTTGGTGGCCCGCCACCAACTGCTCAGAGGTCTTGCCGAAGCGACGCTCGCGGCCACGGAAGGCCTCGATCGCCAGATCGAGCGCGGCCTCGTCGAACTCCGGCCACAGGCAGTCTGTGAAGTACAGCTCGGAGTAGGCGCTCTGCCAGAGCAGAAAGTTGGAGAAGCGCTGTTCGCCACCGGTGCGGATCACAAGGTCCGGATCAGGGCTGTGCGCCAGCGCCATGGCCCGGCCGAGGCTTTCCTCGGTGATGGGGTGACCATGCCGGGCCAACTGGGCCGCCGCCTGGGCGATGTCCCAACGGCCGCCATAGTTGAAGCAGATGTTCAGCACCAGACGCGTGTTCTGCGCAGTGTCCGCCTCGGCCTTGGACAAGCCAGACACGAGCCGGGCCGACAAGGCGGTGCGATCACCCACGAAATGCAGTTGCACCCCGTCCGCCGCCAACCGTGGTACCTCGCGCTGCAACACCAGCAGCAGCAGGTCCATCAGGCCGGAGACTTCGTCCTTGGGCCGGTTCCAGTTCTCCGAGGAGAACGCAAAGACAGTCAGCACCTCGATGCCGCGGTCGGAGCAGGCTCGGACGCAGCGGCGCAGCGATTCGACGCCTTGACGGTGGCCGGCCACCCGAGGAAGGAACCGGCGCGTCGCCCAGCGGCCGTTGCCGTCCATCACGATGGCGACATGGCGCGGCACACGTTGGGCAGTCATGGACGGGTCGGCTCCTGGCTCCGGCGTTCCGGAAAAGACACGGGGAATGGGCGACGCGACAGGGCGGGCCTCAGACGGCCAGGATGTCGGCTTCCTTGGCCGCCACCAGCTTGTCGATCTCCGCGATGTAGCGGTCGGTCATTTTCTGGATCTCGGCCTCGGCGCGCTTCTGGTCGTCTTCCGACGCCGCCTTGTCCTTGACCAGCTTCTTGACCGACTCGTTGGCGTCGCGGCGCAGGTTGCGGGTGGCGACCTTGGCGCTTTCGCCTTCATTGCGCGCCAGCTTGGTCATCTCCTTGCGGCGCTCCTCGCTCATCGGCGGCATCGGCACGCGGATCAGCTCACCCATGCTGGCGGGATTGAGGCCCAGATCGCTTTCGCGGATGGCCTTCTCGATCTTGGCGCCCATGTTCTTTTCCCAGGGCTGGACGCTGATGGTGCGCGCGTCGAGCAGGGCCACATTGGCCACCTGCGACAGCGGCACCTGCGAGCCGTAATAGTCGACATGGATGCTGTCCAGCAAGGCCGGATTGGCGCGGCCCGTACGGATCTTGGCGAGATGGCCCTGCAGCGCGGTCAGCGTCTGCTTCATCTTGGCTTCGGTCCCGGTGCGGATATCGGCAATGGTCATGATTTGTTCTCGTTGTCAGACATGCACCAAGGTGCCTTCGTCCTCACCCAGCACCACGCGCTTGAGGGCACCGGCCTTGAAGATGGAGAACACCTTGATGGGCAGTTTCTGATCCCGGCACAGCGCGAAGGCGGTCGCGTCCATGATGCCGAGGTTCTGGGAAATGGCCTCGTCGAAGGAGAGCGATGAATAGCGCTGGGCCGTCGGATCCTTCTTGGGATCGGCGCTGTACACGCCGTCGACCTTGGTGGCCTTGAGCACCAGCTCGGCGCCCACTTCAGCGCCGCGCAATGCAGCGGCGGTGTCGGTGGTGAAGAAGGGGTTGCCGGTGCCGGCGGCGAACACGACCACCTTGCCCTCTTCGAGGTACTGCAACGCCTTGGGCCGCACGTACGGCTCCACCACCTGGTCGATGGCGATGGCCGACATGACGCGCGCGGTCAGGCCCTGCTTGTTCATGGCGTCGGCCAGGGCCAGCGAGTTCATCACCGTGGCCAGCATGCCCATGTAGTCGGCCGTCGCACGGTCCATGCCCACGGCACCGCCCGCGACGCCGCGGAAGATGTTGCCGCCGCCGATGACCACCGCCACCTCGACGCCCAGACGCACCACTTCAGCCACTTCCTCGACCATGCGCACGATGGTCGCCCGATTGATGCCGAAGGCGTCGTCGCCCATCAGCGCCTCACCCGACAGCTTGAGAAGAATACGCTTATGGGCGGGAGAGGCGTCTTGCATAGGCAATGGAACAGAATGTTGAAGCGGGGGGGAGTGTACGTGGTGAGGCGCAAGAAAAAAGCGGTGGCACGCCCCGTTACAGGGCCCGCCACCGCCTGCGCGGACGATCAGGCGCCAGCCTTGGCGGCGGCCACCTGTGCAGCGACTTCGGCCGCGAAGTCGTCGACCTTCTTCTCGATGCCTTCGCCGACGACGTACAGGGTGAAGCCCTTCACGGTCGTGGCCTTCTCCTTGAGCATCTGCTCGACGGTCTGCTTGTCGTTCTTGACGAAGGCCTGGTTGAACAGCGAGACCTCCTTGAGGTACTTCTGCACGCCGCCTTCGATGCGCTTGGCCACGATGTCGTCGGGCTGGGGCTTCTTGCCGGCAGCTTCAGCGGCCTTGCGGTCCTCTTCAGCCTTGCCGGCGGCCACGGCGCGTTCCTTCTCGATCAGCTCGGCGGGCACGTCGTTGGCGGACAGCGCCACGGGCTTCATGGCGGCCACGTGCATGGCCACATCCTTGGCAGCCGTGTCGTCACCTTCGTACTCGACGACCACGCCGATGCGCGTGCCGTGCAGGTAGGAAGCCAGCTTGGCACCGGTGTCGAAGCGCTTGAAGCGGCGGATCGACATGTTCTCGCCGATCTTGCCGATCAGGCCCTTGCGCACGTCCTCCAGCGTGGGGCCGAAGCCGTCCTGGCTGTATTGCAGGGCGCCCAGCGCGGCCACGTCGGCCGGGTTGTGCTTGGCGACCAGTTGCGCCGCGGCCTGGGCCATGGCGATGAAGCTGTCGTTCTTGCTCACGAAGTCGGTTTCGCTGTTGACTTCGATCAGTGCGCCGACGGTACCTTCGATGCTGGCGGCGACCACGCCTTCCGCGGTGATGCGGGCGGCGGCCTTGCCGGCCTTGCTGCCCAGCTTGACGCGCAGCAGCTCTTCAGCCTTTTCCATGTTGCCTTCGGCCTCGGTCAGGGCCTTCTTGCACTCCATCATGGGGGCATCGGTCTTGGCGCGCAGCTCGGCGACCATGCTTGCGGTAATTGCTGCCATGTCTTAACTCCGTAGATCGTTTTCAGTAGCCAGAGGAACGAAAAAGGGGCCACGAAGCCCCTTCTCCGGACCGCCTTGGAAATCAGGCCGAGGCGGAAGCGTTGTCTTCGACTTCGACGTATTCGTCGCCTTCGCCTTCGGCGACGGCCTTGACCACGTCATTGACGGCATTGTTGCGGCCTTCGATGACAGCGTCGGCCATGCCACGTGCGTACAGGGCGACGGCCTTGGAGGAGTCGTCGTTGCCGGGGATCACGTAGTCGATGCCTTCGGGCGAGTGGTTGGAGTCGACCACGCCGATCAGCGGGATGCCCAGCTTGCGGGCTTCGGACACGGCGATCTTGTGGAAGCCCACGTCGATCACGAAGATGGCGTCCGGCAGGGCGTTCATGTCCTGGATGCCGCCGATGTCCTTCTCGAGCTTCTCGATCTCGCGGGTGAAGGTCAGCTGTTCCTTCTTCGACATGCCTTCGAGGCCGGCTTCCTGCTGGGCCTTCATGTCCTTGAGGCGCTTGATGGAGGTCTTCACCGTCTTGAAGTTGGTCAGCATGCCGCCGAGCCAACGGGTCTCGACGAAAGGCATGCCGGCGCGGCGGGCTTCGTCGGAGACGATTTCACGGGCCTGGCGCTTGGTGCCGACAAACAGGATGGTGCCGCGGTTGGCAGCCAGCTGCTTGGCGTACTTCTGCGCGTCCTGGAACATCGGCAGCGACTTTTCCAGGTTGATGATGTGGATCTTGTTCCGGTGGCCGAAGATGAACGGAGCCATCTTGGGGTTCCAGAAACGGGTCTGGTGGCCGAAGTGGACGCCGGCTTCCAGCATCTCACGCATGGTGGTGGACATTGCAGTTCTCCAAAGGTTGGGTCTTGAATCCAGCCCGCATATCGCACCCGGCAGCATGGCCGGGTGGCGAACACCTTGAATGGGCTGGTTCGCGGATGAATTCCGCCGGCAAGCCACACAGCCACATGCTGCCTTGGGCCCCAACCCGGCATGCAGAAGACAGCCGGGACCGACGAAACCGCGGGAGTGTATCACGAGCCCTCCCCTCCTCGACAGCAACGCCCGCCAGGCGGCCGCCCGGCCAGGCCTCGCAGATCGACGGATGAAGGCAGCTGAATCGCTTCCCCGCAGATCCGGTCCGGCCCGCGTCCGCCAACAGCCGGCAACAAACGTTGCCTGAACTATGCTCCGCGCATCGGCTGACCGCGCGCGGCGTGCCCTGCCCTCCTCTGCTCTCCAATGAAAATCGCCATCGTGGGCGCCGGGATCATCGGCGTCACCACTGCCTGGGAACTGGCCTGCGACGGCCACGACGTCGCCGTCTTCGAACGCCGCCAGGCGGCCGCCGAGGAATCGAGCTTCGCCAACGCCGGCGTCGTCGCCCCCGGCTACGTCACACCGTGGGCCGCGCCGGGCATGCGCAGGAAGGTGCTGCGCTCGCTGTTGTCGGCCCATGGCGCCATCAAGCTGCGCTGGCCACTGCACCGCCGCGACCTCGCCTTCATGCGCGCCTGGCAGAAGGCCTGCCGGCTCGAGACCTACCTGGCCAACCGCGGCCGCATGCAGCGCCTGGCCTTCTACAGCCGGCAGCGCCTGCACGGGATCGTGGAAGGCCGCGAGCTGGCCTATGAGCGCAGCGATGGCTACCTCGTCCTGCTGCGCGGCACGCGCGAACAGAAGCTGATCCAGCCCGGCCTGGACGTCCTGCGCGAAGCCGGCGCCGCCTTCGAAGTGGTCGACGCCGATGCCGCCCGCCGCATCGAACCTGGCTTGGCCGAAGGCACGGCCCTGGCCGGTGCCATCCACCTGCCCCAGGACGAGGTCGGCAACTGCCGGCAGTTCGCGCTGCTGCTCAAGCGCGAAGCCGAGGCCCTGGGGGCCCAGTTCCATTTCGGCTGCGACATCGCGCCGCTGTCGGCTGCGCATCCGCGTTCGCTCAGCCTGGCCTCGGGCTCCGAGTCGGTGGCATTCGATGCCATCATCGTCTGCGCCGGCCTGGGCGCCGTCCCGCTGCTGGCGCCCCTCGGACTGCAGATCCCGCTCGCACCGGTGTACGGGCACTCGATCAGCGCACCGATACGCGAGCCGTTGAATGCACCGCGCAGCGCCGTGATGGACGAGCGCTTCAAGGTGGCCATCTCGCGGCAAGGCCAGCGGGTGCGCGTGGCGGGTGGCGCAGAACTCGGCGGCGAGCCCGGCCGCATCCATCCAGCGGCGCTGCCGACGCTCTTCAAGGTGCTGCAGGACTGGTTTCCAGGGGGCGTCAATCTGAGCGCAGGCATGCAGCAGTGGAAGGGCGCGCGCCCGATGCTGCCAGACGGGCCGCCGATCATCGGCCCGAGCGGCGTTCCCGGCGTATGGCTGAACCTGGGCCATGGCTCCAGCGGCTGGGCGCTGTCATGCGGCAGCGCACGCGTGCTGGCCGATCTGGTCGCTCACCGCGAGCCCGAGGTGGACATCGACGGCCTGGGCATGGAGCGCCTGCTGCGGCGCTAAGCCGCGCGGGTTCAGGCATGCTCGCACCATGCACCGCCTGGACCTCACCCTGCCCCATCCGCTGCACGGCGTCGCCGCATCGCGGCACATCGAACGAGCCGCTGCCGCCCACCTGCCTGCGCACACGCTCATGCGGCGTGCCGGCGCGGCAACGGCACGCTTGGCCATGGCCCTGGTCCCGCACGCACGCTGCATCTGGATCGCATGCGGCCCGGGCAACAACGGCGGCGACGGCTTCGAGGCGGCGCTCGAACTGGTGCGGCGCGGTCGGCCGGTGACCGTCACCTTCGACGGGGACGCGCAGCGACTGCCCTCCGACGCGCGCGACGCCTTCGACCGTCTGCGCGCGGCCGGCATCCCCCTCGCCCCTGAGGCGCCCGTGCACTTTGACCTGGCCGTCGACGCGCTGCTTGGCCTGGGCGCCTCGCGAGCGCCCGGTGGCCGGATGCACGATCACCTGCGCCGCATGCAGACCAGCGGCGCGCCTGTGCTGGCGGTCGACCTGCCCAGCGGCCTGGACGCGGACACCGGGCGGTCTGCGGCCGATCCGGGCATTGCAGGCCCGGGCCGGCG
The DNA here is from genome assembly GCF_021401245.1 of Pseudacidovorax sp. NFM-22. Classification (GTDB taxonomy): domain Bacteria; phylum Pseudomonadota; class Gammaproteobacteria; order Burkholderiales; family Burkholderiaceae_C; genus Xenophilus. The sequence continues at coordinate 525,151 of NZ_JACBFY010000003.1, read as the reverse complement.
CCACTGCCTGAGTCTGCTCACGCTCAAGCCCGGACTGTTCACGGCGCAAGGCCGCGACGCGGCGGGCGTGGTGTGGTTCGACGACCTGGGGGCCGATCGAACCGGTGTCCCGCCGGATGCTCGCCTGCCTGGGCGCCCGGCACCAGCCTCGCGCCCGCACGACAGTCACAAGGGCAGCTTCGGCGACGTCGCGGTCATCGGTGGTGCTCCGGGCATGACAGGGGCCGCATGGCTCGCGGCCACCGCTGCGCTGCATGCGGGCGCAGGCCGTGTGTTCGTGGGCCTGTTGGACGACGAAGCGCCCTCGCCCGCGGCCGACGACGCGCTCATGCGCCGCAACCCTCGGTCACTGGCGCTTGACCGGATGACGGTGGTCTGCGGGTGCGGAGGCGGCACGGCCGTGGACGCGCTCCTGCCCGAGGTGCTCGCCCACGCGAAGTCGCTGGTGCTCGATGCCGATGGCCTCAACGCACTCGGGCGCCACCCGGATTGGCGCGAACTGCTGCAGAAACGAGCGCAGGCCCGTCGGGCCACCGTGCTCACGCCGCATCCGCTCGAAGCCGCAAGGCTGCTGGAGACCGACACCCCGGCCGTGCAGGCGGATCGTCTGGCCGCGGCAAGCCAGCTGGCGCACGCCTTGGGCTGCACCATCGTGCTCAAGGGCTCAGGCTCGGTGATCGCGAGCCCCGATGACTGCCCCCACATCAATCCCACGGGCAACGCACGGCTGGCCACCGGCGGCACCGGCGACGTGCTGGCCGGCATGGTGGGCGCGGCCCTGGCATCCGGCCTCGATCCGCAGAGCGCAGCAACCCAGGCCGTGTGGTGGCACGGCGCGGCCGCGGACGGCTGGCCCGCCGACCGTCCGTTCAGCGCGTCGCAACTGGCCCGCCAAGCCGGCCTCGGACTGGCGCTGCCCGCCTGACGCGCACGCGCCTCAGCCGCGACCGACGAACGGCATCTTGGTGGCCATCACCGTGTGGAAGAGCACATTGGCCTCCAGCGGCAGATTGGCCATGTAGAGCACCGACTGGCCCACGACGTTGACGTCCATCGTCGGCTCGATGGCGATCTCGCCATTGGCCTGCGGCACGCCGCGCTGGAACTTGGCAGCCATCTCGGTGAGCGCGTTGCCCACATCGACCTGGCCCACCGCGATGTCGTACTTGCGGCCATCCAGCGCAGCTGTCTTGGTCAAGCCGGCCACTGCATGCTTGGTGGCCGTGTAGGCCATGGAGTTGGGCCGCGGCGTGTGGGCCGAGATGGACCCGTTGTTGATGATGCGCCCACCGCGCGGCGACTGGTCCCGCATGGCGCGGAAGGCGCGTTGCAGGCAATAGAACATGCCGTTGAGGTTGATGTCGACGACGCCCTTCCATTGCTCGGGCGTCCAGTCCTCGAAAGGACCGGGCGGGTTGCTCACGCCTGCATTGTTGAAGAGCAGGTCGACCCGGCCGTAGCGCTGCAAGGTGGCGGCAAACAGCGCATCCACCGATTCGGGCTGGGTCACATCGGTCGGTACTGCGAAGACGCGCTCGCCCGCGCCGGAGTCGTCGGCCACGGCCTCCAGCGGCTCGGGGCGGCGACCCGCCAGCACCACACTCCAGCCGTCCGCCAGCAGGGCCAGGGCGGAGGCACGGCCGATGCCGGAGCCGGCGCCAGTGATGATCGCGATGCGCGGCGCGCGGGCCGCAGGATTGGAACTCTTGTCGGTCATGGAAAGGAACCCGGCCACCGGCCGCATCGCCGGGACGATGCAGGAAGCCGATGGCCTTTTGGATGGAGTCTCAGGGTGAAGGGAAAGCTCAGGGACGCGGCGGACGGCGCTTCTTCTTGATCTTGCCAGCCGCCTTCTTGACGGCCGATTTCAGCGCCTGGATCGGCGAAGCCGGCAGGTTGCCTTCGTGGCGCGACGAATTGGACGCGGCACGCTGGCGCGACTGCCGCTTTTCCGACGCCTTGACCGGCACGCCCTGCGCTGACACGCCCTTGTCGCGCATGGCGCGGGCGGTGAGGTCCTCGCCCTCGCGCACCAGGCGGAAGTCGATCTTGCGGCCATCCAGGTCGACGCGGCTCACCTGCACACGCACGCGCGTGCCGATGGAATAGCGGATGCCGGTGCGCTCGCCGCGCAGTTCCTGCCGCGCCTCGTCGAACTTGAAGTACTCGCCGCCCAGCTCGGTGATGTGCACCAGGCCTTCGACATACATCGCGTCCAGCGTGACGAAGATGCCGAAGGTGGTGGCCGCGGTGACCACGCCGCCGAACTCCTCGCCCAGGTGCTCGCGCATGTACTTGCACTTGAGCCAGGCCTCGACGTCGCGGCTCGCCTCGTCGGCGCGGCGCTCGTTGGCGCTGCAGTGCAGGCCGGCGGCCTGCCAGGCCTGCGTTTCCTTCGTCTGCGCCGCCGGCAGCTTGGCTGGCGCCTGCGTCGGCGCCTTCACGCGCGAGGCAAGCCGCTTGGCCAGCTTGGCATGGGCCTCGCCCGGCGTGGGCAGCACCGGCAACTGGTAGCGCGCGCCGTCGAGGATCGCCTTGATCACGCGGTGCACCAGCAGGTCCGGATAGCGCCGGATCGGGCTGGTGAAGTGGGTGTAGGCGTCGTAGGCCAAGCCGAAGTGGCCGCTGTTGATCGGCGTATAGATCGCCTGCTGCATCGAGCGCAGCAGCATGGTGTGGATCTGCTGCGAATCGGGCCGGCCCTTGGTGGCCTCGGCGATGGCCTGGAACTCGGAAGGATGCGGCTCGTCGGTGATCGACATGCCCACGCCCATGGCCCGCAGGTAGTTGCGCAGGATCTCCTTCTTCTCGGGTGTCGGGCCTTCATGCACGCGGAACAGACCGGGGTGCTTGCTCTGTGCGATGAAGTCGGCACTGCAGACGTTGGCGGCCAGCATGGCCTCTTCGATCAGCCGGTGGGCCTCGTTGCGCGTGCGCGGCACGATCTTCTCGATGCGGCCGGATTCGTCGCAGACGATCTGCGTCTCGGTGGTTTCGAAGTCCACGGCGCCGCGCTTGCTGCGCTGCGCCAGCAGGGCGCGGTACACGTCCGCCAGATTGAGCAGGTCCTGCACGCGCTCCTTGCGGCGCGCCGCCTCGGGGCCGCGCGTGTTGGCGAGGATGGCCGCCACCTCGGTGTAGGTGAAGCGGGCGTGGCTGTGCATCACGGCCGGGTAGAACTGGTAGGCCTCGATCTCGCCTTCGGCCGTGATCACCATGTCGCACACCATGCACAGGCGGTCGACGTCCGGGTTGAGCGAGCACAGGCCGTTCGACAGCTTCTCCGGCAGCATCGGGATCACCCGCCGCGGGAAGTACACGCTAGTGGCGCGGTCGTAGGCGTCGATGTCGATGGGAGAGCCGGTCTTCACATAGGCGCTGACATCGGCAATGGCGACCAGCAGGCGCCAGCCGGTCTTCGCGGTCTTGCCACGGCCCATCTTCATGGGCTCGCAGTACACCGCGTCGTCGAAGTCGCGCGCGTCCTCGCCGTCGATGGTGCACAGGGGAATATCACGCAGGTCGATGCGGTGGCGCCGATCGGTGGGCCGCACCTTGTCGGGCAGCGCCTTGGCCTCGGCCAGGCAAGCCTCGGAGAACACATGCGGCACGCCGTACTTGCGCACCGCGATCTCGATCTCCATACCGGGGTCGTCGATCTCGCCCAGCACCTCGGCCACGCGACCCACCGGCTGACCGAACAGGGCTGGCGGCTCGGTGAGCTGCACCACGACCACCTGGCCCGTCTTGGCGGTGCCGGTGGCGCCCTTTGGGATCAGCACATCCTGGCCGTAGCGCTTGTCCTCAGGCGCCACCAGCCAGACGCCTCCTTCGTTCAGCAGCCGCCCGATGATCGGCTGCGCAGGGCGTTCCACGATCTCGACCACCCGCCCTTCCGGACGGCCCCGCCGGTCGGTGCGCACGATGCGCGCCTTGACCCGGTCCTTGTGGAGCACCGCCCGCATTTCGTTCGGTGGCAGATACACATCGGCTTCCCCGTCGTCGCGCTGCACGAAACCATGGCCATCACGGTGACCTTGCACCGTTCCTTCGAACTCTTCCAACAGGGGGTTGGCAACTGCGGGATTTTTGATATGATCTCCTTCTTTCCTGAAACGCACACAAATTTTTGACGTTAACCCCTCTAGGGTACGACAGAAATTGGCCCAGGTGGCGGAATTGGTAGACGCACTAGTTTCAGGTACTAGCGAGTAACATCGTGGAGGTTCGAGTCCTCTCCTGGGCACCAACACAAAGCCGCCGGCAACCCCGGCGGCTTTCTTATTTGTGAGAGCCATTGCTGCTCCGCAGACGTCCAGCCTCCCCGCGGGACACCAGTCGGAATGGATCAGCAAAGATTTTTTGGCAGTCAGTTGCACAACTTATCTGATTGCTGATATGATCGCAGGCTTTCCTGAAACGGATATGTTCTTCGCGAAAGCGACGAATATTGAGCCCAGGTGGCGGAATTGGTAGACGCACTAGTTTCAGGTACTAGCGAGTAACATCGTGGAGGTTCGAGTCCTCTCCTGGGCACCAAGACACAGCAAAAAGGCCACCTTCGGGTGGCCTTTTTGTTTGGGCACGCCGGGCACAGGACGAGGAGGCTGTGCCTCCCCGTCCTGCGGCGGCCTCAGATGGGAAGCGCCACCAGGTCGTGCCCTTCGGCCGCCACGATGCGCGCCTTGGTGAACTCGCCCACCTTCATCGTCTTGCTGCTCTTCTCCGGCGGCAGCAGCCGCACCACGCCGTCGATCTCGGGCGCATCGGCATAGCTGCGGCCCACCCCGCCCTTGCGGCCCAGGCCGGGCGCCGAGTCGACCAGCACCTGCATGGTGGCGCCGACGCGGCGCTGGAGGCGTTGGGCCGACACGGCCTCGGCCACTTCCATGAAGCGCGCGCGGCGCGCCTCGCGCTCGGCTTCGGGCAGCATGCCGGGCAACTCGTTGGCCGTGGCGCCTTCCACAGGGCTGTAGGCGAAGCAGCCGGCACGGTCGATGCCCGCGGCGCGCACGAAGTCCAGCAGGTGCTCGAACTCCTCTTCCGTCTCGCCCGGAAAGCCGGCGATGAAGGTACTGCGGATCACCAACTCCGGGCACATCTCGCGCCAGCGCGCGATGCGCTCCAGGTTCTTCTCGCCGCTGGCCGGACGCTTCATGCGGCGCAGCACGTCGGGATGGCTGTGCTGCAGCGGCACGTCCAGGTAGGGCAGCACGCGGCCTTGGGCCATCAGCGGCACGACCTCGTCGACGCTCGGATAGGGGTACACGTAATGCAGCCGCACCCAGGCGCCGTACGGCTCGGCGATGTCACCCAGCGCAGCGACCAAGTCGAGCATGCGCGTGCGCACCGGCTTGCCGTCCCAGAAGCCGGTGCGGTACTTGATGTCCACGCCGTACGCCGAGGTGTCCTGGCTGATCACCAGCAGTTCCTTCACGCCGCCCTCGAACAGGGCCTTGGCTTCCTTCAGCACGTCGCCGATGGGCCGTGAGACGAGGTCGCCGCGCATCGAGGGGATGATGCAGAAGGTGCAGCGGTGGTTGCAGCCCTCGCTGATCTTCAAGTAGGCGTAGTGGCGCGGCGTGAGCTTGATGCCCGCCGGCGGAACCAGATCGATGAAGGGATCGTGCGGCTTGGGCAGGTTGGCGTGGACGGCGTCCATCACCTCCTGCGTGGCATGCGGGCCCGTGACGGCCAGCACCGAGGGATGCAGTTCACGCACCATGTTGCCGCCGCTGCCGCCGGTCTTGGCGCCCAGGCAGCCGGTGACGATCACCCGGCCGTTCTCGGCCAGTGCCTCGCCGATGGTGTCCAGGCTTTCCTTGACAGCGTCGTCGATGAAGCCGCAGGTGTTGACGATCACCAGGTCCGCGCCCTGGAAGGTCTTGGAGGTCTGGTAGCCCTCGGCGCTGAGCTGGGTGAGGATCAGCTCGGAATCGGTCAGGGCCTTCGGGCAGCCGAGGGAGACCATGCCGATACTGGGTGCGCGCTTCGGCTCGTCGGTGATCGTTGGGGTGTTCATTGGCAGGACTGATATGTAGCTACGCGCGTGTTGTCGGACCCGCGCCCAACCAGAGGGGTGGGCACGCAGCGCCATGCGGCCTACGCGGCCCGCTGGCCGCAGAGCACGGGCTGCGGCGAACGACTCGCTGACGTTGCAAGATGAAGGGCTGTTGGCCTGCCACCACTCGCACCTCAGGTCGGGCACGCAGGGGTGTTGCGGGGCCACCGTCGAGTCCGGGGGGTGCAGGCTGCGTCCCTGGCTTTGGCCGAAGGCCACACCGACTCTTGCGGATCGAGCCCTTCCAGGCCACGGCCCAAAGGGCCCGAATTGTAGATGCCGGAACCATTTGGCACCGCCATGGCAAGGAGCCCCCTGCAGCACCCCGCCCATCCACAGCCTGGCACCGACGCCCTGGGGCGCTTGGCCGACGCCGCCTTACCATGTCATGCAAATTGAAGCGAGCGCGCAGCGAATGCAGCCAATCCCACCCCGGCTAGTGGTCCGACATCTTCAATCGCCCCGCTCCGGCCCGCACGCGCTCCAGCTCGACCGCGGCGAATGTGTCGCGATAAGAGGGCGCTCCGGCTCCGGCAAATCAGTCCTGCTGCGGCTGATCGCCGACCTCGATCCCCCCACCGGAGGCACGGTCGAGCTGGACGGCCAGCCGCGCGAGCAGTTCAGCGGCCCGCAGTGGCGCCGTCGGGTCATCTACCAGTCGGCGGAGCCTGCGTGGTGGGCGCCCACGGTGGGTGACCATTTCGACGCTGCTCAGCGCTTGCGCATTGCGCAGATGGTCGAGGCACTGGGTCTGCCGCAGACGTCGCTCGGCGCCGAGGTTCTCCGCTTGTCCACCGGCGAAAGGCAGCGATTGGCCCTCCTGCGATCGCTGGCCCGTGAACCTGCCGTGCTGCTGCTGGACGAGCCCACGGCAGCACTGGACGCCGAGTCGACGCAGGCCTATGAGGACCTGCTGCGCCGGCAATGCGGGCAGGGGCTGGCGATCCTCTGGGTGACACACTCGGACGAACAGGCGCGCCGGGGCAACACGCTCGCTGGTGGTCGATGGCGGCCGCCTCTCAGCGTCATGACCGTCATACACCTCCAGTTCACCGACATCGCCCTGGCTGCGCTGCTTGCGCTTGTCAACGCGGCCATATCGCTGCTGCTCCAGCTACGCGTCCACCGGCAAATGCTCTGGGCCGCCATGCGCATGGCGGTCCAACTGCTGCTGGTGGGCTGGGTGTTGAGGCTCGTGTTCCAGACGCAATCTCCTCTGGCGACCACGCTGGTCGCCCTTGTCATGGTCACCGCAGCTGCACGCGAGGTGGCGGCCAGGCCAAGCTGGCGGCTGTCGAACGGAGGCAACTTCGGCATCGCCGCTGCCACGGTGGCAATATCCAGCGCGGCCACCGTGGTGCTGGCGTTGCTCACCGCGATCCGGCCGAACCCCTGGCATGACCCGCGCTATGCGATCCCGCTCCTGGGCATCGTGCTGGGAAGCGTGCTCAATGCAGCCAGCCTTGGACTGGACACCTTCTTCGACGGTATTGCCGTGCACCGGCCCGGTGTCGAAGCCCAGCTGGCTCTGGGCCTGCCCATGAAGACGGCATTGCAGGAGTTGGTTCGCACATCCATCCGTCGCGGGATCGTTCCGATCATCAACCAGATGTCTGCCGCCGGCATCATCACCCTGCCCGGCATCATGACCGGGCAGCTGCTTGCAGGGATGGATCCCATCGACGCGGCGAAGTACCAGATCGTTCTTCTGCTGCTGCTCACGGGAGCGGGGGGACTGGCCTGCGTTGGCGCTGTCCTCATGGCAGCCCGAATGATCTCGGACGACCGGCAACGACTGCGCATCGATCGACTCAGCCCCGCCAAGCCCGCGCGATCAGTCCCGGCCGGAAAAGGCTGAGTTCTCCGCGTCGGTCGGTCCGCCTTGCCAAGCGCGCCTGCGCCGTGGCGCTCCTGATCAGCCTCGAAAGCGCACCCGCACCCGCAACCCACCCAGCGTGGCCGAGCGGTCCAACGCCAGTTCCGCGCCATGCAGCTGCGCCACCGAGCGCACGATGGCCAGGCCGAGGCCGCTGCCTGAAGCACCCGCGTCAGGCGCCCGGTAGAAGCGGTCCCACACCCGCTCGTGGTCGGACTCGGCCAGGCCAGGCCCCGAGTCTTCGACCAGCAGCACCGCATCACCGCCTTCCTGCTGTTGCACGGTCACGTCGACGCGCCCGCCCTCGGGGGTGTACTTGACGGCGTTGTCCACCAGGTTGCGCAGCAGGATGCGCAGTGCATCCACATGGCCCGCCACGCTGACGGCGTCGGCGCGCGCCAACCCCAGGTCGATGCGTCGGGATTCGGCGCCGGGCACGGCATCGGCGATCGCCTCGCGGGCCAGTGCCGCCAGGTCCACCGGCACGGCCTCGCCTCCGGCCGCGGCATGGGCTTCGTTGCGCGCCAGCGTCAGCAACTGCTCCACCAGCCGCGTCGCCCGGTCGATGCCGGCGGCCAGGCGCTGCACGGCCTGCTCATGGGCCGCTGGATCGCTGGCCCGGCGCAGCAGCTGCACCTGCAGCTTGAGCGCTGCCAGCGGCGAGCGCAGCTCGTGCGCCGCATCGGCCACGAAATGCTTCTGCGCGTCGAAGGCCCGCCGCACCCGCTCGAAGAGCAGGTTGAGTTCGGCGACCAGCGGCTGCACTTCCTCGGGCAGGTCCTCCTCGCCCACCGGCGACAGGTCGTCAGGCTGGCGGGAGGCCACCTGGCTGCGCACGCGCGAGACCGGCGCCAGCGAGCCGCTCACCACCCACCACACGACCAGCATCAGCAGCGGCGCCATCAGTGCCACAGGCGCGACGGTGCGCAGCGCCAGGCTGCCGGCCATCTGCCGCCGCGCCGCCATGTCCTGCGCCACCTGGATGACCAGGCCGCGCGTCTGCATCGACAGCACGCGGTAGGTGGTGCCGCGCGCATTCACCTCGGCGAAGCCCAGCACGGCCAGTTGCGGCAGCAGCGCCTCGTCGGCGGATTCGAAGATGCGCTGGCCGTCCTGCGTCCACACCTGCACGACGAAGTCGAAGTTCTGGTCCGAGGGACCGAGGCCGCTCACGGCGCCGCTCGGCGGCAGTCCCGAGCGCAGTGACAGCGCCATCTGCTGCATGTGGTAGTCGAAGATGGCGTCAGCCTCGCGCAGCACGGTGCGGTAGGTCACGGCGGCCTGGATGCCGCCGGCCAGCACGATGGCCGCCAGCAGGAAGGCCAGCAGCCGGGCCCGCAGCGAGCGCATCAGCCGCGGACGCTTCATTCCTTCGGGACCATGTAGCCGACGCCGCGCACGTTGCGGATCAGGTCCGCGCCCAGCTTCTTGCGCAGGCCGTGGATGTAGACCTCGACCGCGTTGCTGCTGATTTCGTCCTTCCAGCTGTAGAGCTTCTCTTCCAGTTGGGGCCGCGAGAGGATGAGGCCAGGCCGTGCGATCAGCGCCTCCAGCACCGCCCACTCGCGGGCCGACAGCACCATGGGCTTGCCGTCGACCATGGCCTCGTGCGTGGCGGGGTTCAGGCTCACGCCCTTGTGCTCGTACACCGGCTCGGCCCGGCCGGCGGCGCGGCGCAACAGGGCGCGGATGCGGGCCAGCAGCTCGTCCAGGTCGTAGGGCTTGAGCACGTAGTCGTCGGCGCCGGCATCCAGGCCCTCGACGCGCTGCTGCACGGCGTCGCGTGCCGTGGTGATGAGCACCGGCATGCGCTGCTTGCGGGCCCGCAGGCCGCGCAGCACCTCCAGCCCCTCACGGCGCGGCACGCCCAGGTCCAGCAGCACCAGGTCGTAGTCCTGCGTGCGCAGGGCCGACTCGGCGGCCTCGCCGTCCTTGACCCAGTCGACGGCATAGTGCTCGGCGCGCAGCAGGTCGAGCACGGCCTCGCCGATCATGAGGTCGTCCTCCAGCAGGAGCAGTCGCATGGCGCGGGCTCAGCGGCGCTCGATGAGCTGGCCGCGCAGCTCGCCATCGGGATAGCGGGCCGTGTGCAGGTTGACGTACCAGCGGCCGGCCAGCAGCTCGGCCTGCTGCGAGGGCGTGAGGTTGGCCCGGCCTTCAGGAGCGCGGTTGGGCGACGCGTCGATGGTGATGCCCGGTGGCGCGTTCATGCCGATCAGCGCCGGTCCGTGGAAATGCGCCGCGGTCACCGGGCCGCTGAGATTGCTGTAGGCCAGACGCCAGCGCAGCAGGCCGGTGTTCTTGTCCAGCACGGCATCGAGCGTGCCGGTGCCCATGCTGGCCACGGGCGGCACCTGGTTGCGGCCGTCCAGGCGCGTGCTGAAGGCGGACAGTTGCGGTTCGCGCGGCGCCGGGGGCCGGGGGGCAGGCGTGGGCACGTCCAGCGGCACCGAGGTGCAGCCGGCCAGCGCGGCGGCCATGAGCCCCAGGCCCAGGAGTCGACGGGAAAGGTGATGCGAGGTAACAGGCATGCGCGCGACCTTATCACTGCGATGCGGCGGGGCCAACGGGGGACGGCGGCATGTCGGCGGCCTCAGGCGGAAGGCGCCGTGTCCACCCCGGTGCCGGGCCGGCGCACGCGCGCATGGTCGGGCCGCGCCAGGTCGAAGGTGGTGACGCCGCCGCCCTGCACCTGGCGCTGCAGCCACTCCGGATGGGCCAGCGTGTGGCGCATGTCGCGCAGGCCGTCGGCCCAGTGCGCGTCCACGGCCAGGCGGGAGAACTCGAAGTCCTTGGCGTCCTGCTCCCAGTCGGCGGGCCGGTGGATGAGGTGGACGATGTCGATGGGCTCGCTGCGCAGGTGCTGGCACAAGGCGCGCAGGCCGGGCTCTTCCAGCATCTGGGGCGGCAGGCGCTCCAGCAGGCCGGCCAGCGCCTGCTGCAGGTTGACGTTGGCGCCCAGCACGTCGGTGTTGAGTCGGGTGCGGCTGGAGAACTGGATGTCCTTCTGCCGGGCCGTCACCTCGGCCAGTGTGGTGGGCATCGGGCCGACAGAGCTGAACAGATCCACCTGCAGCACGAGCAGGCGGCGGTCGCGCTCGTGCTCGTCCAGCACATACTGCAGGGGCGTGTTGGAGACGATGCCGCCGTCCCAGTAGTCCTCGCCGTCGATGTGCACCGGCGGAAAGCCCGGCGGCAGCGCGCCGCTGGCCATGATGTGTTCCGGCCCGATGCGCACGCGGTGGTTGTCGAAGTACACCGAGTTGCCGTTGCGCACGTTGACCGCACCGACCGAGACACGGACGCCGTCGTCGTTGAGGCGGTCGAAGTCCACCAGCCGCTCCAGCGTGGCCTTGAGCGCGGAGGTGTCGTAGTAGCTCAGCACCGGTGCCGCGCCGCCCAGCAGCAGCGTCGGGTCGACGCGCGGCGAGAAGAAGCCGGGAATGCCCATCGCCACGGCCGCATTGGCGCTGAACTGGGCGAGCAGCCGGCGCTCGCCTGCCCAGATGGGCAGCTGCTGGCCCGGCGCCGACGAGACCAGCTGCCAGAACTCCCGCAGCCGCTCGACGCGCCGCTCGGGCGGGTTGCCCGCGATCAGCGCCGCATTGATGGCGCCGATGGAGACGCCCGCCACCCAGTCGATCGCCTGGTGCTCGTCGGTCAGCCCTTCATACACGCCGGCCTGGTAGGCGCCGAGTGCGCCGCCGCCCTGAAGCACCAGGGCGCGGACCGTGCGGCCGTCCCTGGCCGCCTCGGCGGGCGTCATGGCCGAAGAAGGCTCGGCCGGGGTCGGTGGAACAGCAGAGAGGGTCGGGAGTCGTCGGGGAGCCATGGCCGCATTGGACACCAGCCGATTGACGGCCAGCCGACCTGGGCGAATCGGCCCATACAGGCGAAGTGCCCCTGCCCCCCGCTGGCGGCCGCAGCGCGCTGGTCGCCCCGACGTCCGGCTCAGTCCAGGCTGGCGCCCGACTCCTTCACCAGCGCCTCCCAGCCCGGCGCGTCGCGCTTGTAGGCAGCGGCAAAAGCCTCGGGCGTAGACGCAGCCACCGAAAAGCCCATGGCCACGATGCGGGCCTTGATCTCCGGTTGCTCGCACAGCTGCTGCACCTCGCGCGACATGCGCTGCACGATCTCCGGCGGCGTGCGCGCCGGCGCGGCCATGCCGACGAAGCCCACGAGACGGTAGGCGTCTTCGCGCATGCCCTGCTCGGCCAGCGTGGGCAACTGCGGCAGGATCTCCATGCGCTGCTCGCCCGTCACGCCGATCAGCCGCAGCCGGCCGGTGTCGGCATGTGGTTTGGCGCCCAGCGCGCTGGCGAAGGCCATCTGGATCTGGCCGCCGATCAGGTCCTGCAGCATCAAGGCCTCACCCTTGTAGGCCACGTGCGCCATGTCGGCGTTCTGGCTGCGGCTCATGAAGGCGCCGCCCAGGTGCGCATACGAGCCGATGCCCCAGGAGCCATATGACACCTTGCTGCGGTTGGCCCGCACGTAGGCCAGCAGCTCCTGTGCGTTCTTCGCCGGCACGCTCGGGTGCACCGCCAGCACCACGGGTGCCACGGCCACTTGCGAGACCAGGGCCAGGTCCTTCTGCGGGTTGTACGGCAGCTTGCTGTAGAGGAACTGGTTGATCAGCAGCGAAGTGCTCAGCGCCACGGTGAAGGTGCTGCCGTCCGGCGCGGCCTTGGCCACCATGTCGGTGCCCAGGATGCCGCCGGCCCCGCCGCGGTTGTCGACCACGATGGGCTGGCCCAGCCGGGGCGCGAGCTTCTCCGACAGCAGGCGCGCCACGATGTCGGTGGCGCCGCCGGCGTTGAAGGGCACGACGAAGCGGATCGGCTTGTCGGGCCAGCCGGACTGGGCCTGCGCCAGCGGCAGCAGGCCGGCAGCGCCTGCCGCGGCCGTGGCGCGCAGCAGGTGACGGCGGGTCAGGCCGAGGGGATCGGTCGAGGTCATGGTCTTGTCTCCTTTTCTTGCTTCCACTTGAAATCGTCGAGCGCTGTTCAGCCGTCCCGCAGGTGCACCTTCACGGGCAGAGGGTCCAGGGCGGCCTGCAACGCTGCACGCGCGTCGTCGGTCCAGCCGGCGCCGAGGTGCACGGCCACGTCGGCGGCGCCCTCGGGCTCGATGCGCACGCTGCCCGCGCCTTCGCCCTGCCCCGCCACGATCTGCCGAACCACCGCCACCGCGGCCATCTGCCGCAGCTCGGGCTTGTAGATCTTGCCGACGTTGGTGGTGGGCAATGCCGGCAGCACCGCCACCCACTTCGGCCGCGCCGGCGGCTCGTCGACGCGGGCACTGGCGAAGGCCAGCAGCTCGGCCTCCGTGGCCTCCGCGCCCGGCCGCAGCGTGGCAAAGAGCACCGGCAGTTCGCCGGCATAGGCGTCGGGCGCGCCCACGGCCGCGCAGGTCTGCACGGCGGGATGCGCGCCCAGGGCGTCTTCGAGCATGCCGGGGTCGATGTTGTGGCCGCCGCGGATGATCAGGTCCTTGGCGCGGCCGGCCAGGTGCAGCAGGCCCTGCGCGTCCAGCCGGCCCAGGTCGCCCGTGGCCAGCCAGCCATCGGGCGTGAAGGCCTTGGCGGTGTCGCGCGGGTCCAGGTAGCCCGGAAAGACGTTGGGCGACTTGAACAGCACCATGCCCGTCTCGCCTGGCGCCACCTCGCGCGCGCTGGCGCCGCCCTGCGCGTCGAGGGCCACGATGCGCACCTGCGCATGCGGCGGCACGAAGCCCACGCAGCCGGCGGGCGCATGCACGCCGCGCGGCGTGACGCTGCTGATGCCAGCCATCTCGGTCATGCCGAAGCTCTCGTGCACATGCAGGCCGAACAGCCGCTCGAAGCGCGCGCCCAGTTCCGCCGGCAGTGGCGCCGCGCCGGTGCGGCAGTAGGTGATGGAGGAGATGTCCGCGCCTTCCAGCGGCACATTGGCCAGCGCCGCCAGCATGGTGGGCACCGCGGCCAGCACGGTGGGCCGATAGCGCTCCACCAGCTTCCAGTAGTTGCGGACCACCTCGCGGTTGCGCATCAGCAGCGTGGTGGGGATCACGATCTCGGCGCCGGCCGACAGCGAGGCCAGCGCGCCGGGCAGCACGCCGGCCACATGGAAGAGCGGGAAGCCGGCGATGCCCACGTCCGCGCTGTTCGTGCCCTGCGTGACCACGCTGGCCCAGGCGGTGAAGACCTGGTTGCCGTGCGTATGCAGGGCGAGCTTGGGTGCGCCCGTGGTGCCGCCGGTGTGGAAGCAGGCCGCCACGTCCTCGGCGGCGATCACGCGGCCGCTCAGCAGGCGGTCGCCGGGCTGCGCCGCCAGCGCTTCGTGGAAGTGCAGTGCACCGGTCGGCAACGCCGGCGCATCCGCGGGCGACTCGTCATGCGGCGCCACGCGCAGCACATGCCGCAGGCCGGGCACGCGCGCCTGCAGGCGCAGGCCTTGGCCCAGTAGTCGGCATCTTCCGGCGCGCCGTAGGCGATCAGCGCCTTGGCGCCGGTGGCCGCCAGCAGCGCCGCCAGCTTGTCCTCGGTCAGCAGCGGGTTGAGCGGCTGCACGATGCAGGCCGCCTGGCCGCCCCAGTGGGCCAGGTGGTATTCGAGGCAGCCCGGCAGCAGCGCCGCCACGGTGTCCGTCGCGCCCAATCCCAATGCATGCAGCGCATTGGCCGTCTGGTGCATGCGGGCCAGCAGCTCGGCGTAGGTCCAGCGCAGCGGCGGCGTGTCGGGGTTGCCGTCGCGCAGGAAGGTCAGGGCCGTCTTGTCGCCGAAGGCCAGCGCAGCGTTGCGGATCAGCTCGTAGGTGCTCTGCGCGGGCAGCGCCTCGGCCAGCGGCGTAGCGGCCAGCCGCTCGATGTCGGCCCGGCTGCGCACCAGGAACGGCGCGGCCAGCGGCGGATGCTGCGGCGGCCAGGCCTGGGAGGAAGACGCGGCGGCGGCCATCAGTTCACCGCCACCTGCTTGTCGCGGATCACCTTGCCCCACTTGTCGAAGTCGGTGCGCATGCGGCCGGCCATCTGCGCAGGGGCCTGGTACTCGGCGATGGCGCCGGCCTGAATGAGGCGCTTCTGGATGTCGGGCTCCGCCAAGATCGCCTTGACCTCGCGGCTCACGCGGTCGATGACTGGCTGCGGCGTGCCGGCCGGCGCCAGCAGCCCGCCCCAGGACACGGCGTCGAAGCCCTTGAAGCCCTGCTCGGCCACCGTCTTGACGTCCGGCAACTGGGCGATGCGCTGCGGCGAGCCGACGGCAATGGCGCGCAGCTTGCCCGCCTGGATGTGCGGCAGGGCCGCGACCAGGTCGGCATACATCACCGGCACCTGGCCGCCCAGCAGGTCGGTCACGGCCGGCGTGCCGCCCTTGTAGGCGATGTGCTGCATGTCGAAGCCGCCCAGGTCCTTGAGCATCTCGGTCGTCAAATGGCCGAAGCTGCCCGGGCCCGAGCTGGTGTAGTTGAGCTTGCCGCCTTCGGCCTTGGCCTTGGCGATGAGGTCGGGCAGCGTCTTCACGTCGGGCAGCACGGTGGGGTTGACCACCATCACGATGGGCAGGTCGTACACCGTGGCGACGGGCGCGAAGTCCTTGGCCATGTCGTAGCCGGCGCTCTTGTACAGGTGGGGCGCCAGCAGCGTGGGCGTGGCCAGCATCATGAGCGTGTAGCCGTCCGGCGCACTCTTGGCGACGAACTGCGCGGCGATGGTGCCGGAGGCGCCGGCGCGGTTTTCCACCACCACCGGCTGCTTGAGGCGCTCGGCCAGCTTCTGGCCGACCAGGCGCGAAGCGGTGTCTGTGGGACCGCCCGGCGGGAAGGGCACGATCAGCTTGATGGGCTTCTCGGGCCAGGCCTGGGCGATGGCCGGCAATGCGGCCAGGCCGAGGGCGCTGCCCGCGGCGGCGAGAAGAAGGCGGCGGGCGTTGTGGGCTCGCTGGGTCATGGTGATGTCTCCAGATCCTCGTGGGACCGTGTCGTCAAAAAAAGAAAGCCGACTACACCCGAGATGCAGATCGGTTCACCCGTTCGCTCTGAGCTTGCCTGTCCTGAGCCTGCCGAAGGGCCGAAGGGCTTTGACACGCGCGTGCCCGGCTTCGACAAGCTCAGCCCGAACGGACCTGGGTTCATTGGCCCGCATCGGACAGACGCCCGCTTGGGAGGCTGCCGCAGGAAGGCATTCAGAGCGCGCCGGACTGCCGCAGCGCCGCGACGCGGATCGCGTCCAGGCCGAGCAACTCACCCAGTACATCCTCGGTGTGCTGAGCCAGGCCCGGCGGCGCGCGGCGCACCGGCACACGGGCGCCATCGAGGCGGTAGGGCGGCGCGAGCACGGGCACAGGGACGTCTGGCGCATCAGGCTCGGCGTACTGCGTCAGCAGCCCCGCATCGGCGGTGCGCTGGGACTGCAACGCCTCCAGCAGGCCCAACACTTCGCCGCAGGGAATGCCCGCAGCGCGCATGCGTTCGAGCAGCAACGCACGCGGGCGCTTGGCCAGTTCGGCGCGCAGCTCGGGCAGCAGCGTGTGGCGGTTGCGCGAACGCGCGAGGTTGGTGGCATAGCGCTCGTCAGTGGCCATCTCGGGCCGCTCGATCACGTCGGTGCAGAAGCGCTGGAACTGCGTGTTGTTGCCCACGGTGATGACCACCGGTCCATCGGCCGCGTCGAACACGCCATAGGGCACGATGGACGGATGCGCATTGCCGTACTTGGGCGGGTCGCCGCCCTGCAGCAGCGCCTCCATGCCGTAGTAAGCGGTGATCATCAGGCCGCAGTCGTACAGCGCCATCTCCACATGCCGGCCCTGGCCGGTGCGCTGGCGGTCGAACAGCGCCGCCAGGATGGCCTGCGCCGAATACATGCCGGTGAACATGTCCACCGCCGCCACGCCGAACTTGAGCGGGCCCTGCCCTTCCTCGCCATTGAGCGCCATCAGGCCGGCCTCGCCCTGTACCACCAGGTCGTAGCCGGGCCGGGCCTTCTCGGCGCCGCCGCGCTCGTAGCCGGTGATGGAGCAGTACACCAGGCCCGGGTTGATCGCGCGCAGCGCGTCGTAGCCCAGGCCCATCTTCTCGATGCCGCCGAACTTGAAGTTCTGGATCAGCACGTCGCACTTCGCGGCCAGCTCGCGCGCCAGCTGCTGGCCCTCGGCCGTGCCCAGGTCGATGCCGATGGAGCGCTTGTTGCGGTTGGCGCTGTTGAAGTAGCTGGTGTTGCGCGCGCCCACGCGCAGGCCCCAGTCGCGCGTGTCGTCGCCGCGGCCGGGATGCTCCACCTTGATGACCTCGGCGCCCAGGTCGCCGAGCGCCTGGGCGCACATGGGTCCGGCCAGCACGCGCGAAAGGTCCAGCACGCGCACGCCTTCGAGCGGCAGGCGCATCGTCATGCCGCCACCTCCGCATTCAGCGCGATGTAGCGCGCCAGGTGGTGGTCCTCGTCGCCGAACTGGTGGTCGATCATGACCAGGCGCTTGGCGTAGTGCGACAGCGGCAGCTCCCAGGTCATGCCGATGCCGCCATGCAGCTGGATGCTCTCTTCGGCCACTTTGGTGCCGATGCGGCCGATGCTGTACTTGGCGGCCGACAGCGCCTTCTCGCGCGCCAGGCGGTCGTCGCCGTCGATGGCCGCCGCCGCGTTGATGACGGCGGAGCGGGCCTGCTCCACTTCCAGCAGCAGGTCGGCCATGCGGTGCTGCAGGGCCTGGAAGCTGCCGATGGGCACGCCGAACTGCTTGCGGGTGCGCAGGTACTCCAGCGTGTCGCGCTTGGCGATCTCCATGGCGCCCAGGGCCTCGGCGCACAGGGCGAGCACGCCCCAGCCGGTGGCGCGCTCCAGCAGGGCAGCGCCCTCGCCTTCCGCACCCAGCAGCGCATCGGCAGGCAGTTGCAGGCCTTCCAGCGTCAGCTCGGCCACGCGGCCGCCGTCGATGCGCGGGCAGTCGCGGCGCATCAGGCCGGGCGCATCGCCGGGCACCAGGAAGAGCGAGATGCCCGGCGCATCGTCGATGGCACCGCCGATGCGGGCCGAGACCAGCAGCAGGTCGGCCTGCGCGCCCAGCGCCACCACGGCCTTGGCACCGTCGAGCCGCCAGCCCTCGCCCTGCCGCACGGCGCGCGTCGCCACGCGGTGGGCCTCGTAGTGCGAGCCGGGCTCGTCGTGCGCCAGTGCGGCGAGGGTGCTGCCATCCACCAGACCGGCCACGCGGGCCTGCTGCGCCTCGCTGCCCGAGGCAGCGAGGGCCTGCCCCACCACCAGCGCGCCGAGGAAGGGCTCGACCACCAGGCCCTTGCCCAGGCTCTCGAACACGACGGCCACGTCGAAGCCGGTGCCGCCGAACCCACCCACGGCCTCGGGCAGCAACGCGCCGATGGCGCCGATCTCGGCCATCTGCGCCCAGTGCGCGCGGCTCAAGCCCTCCTCGCTCCTGGCGATGCGGTCGCGGGCCTCGAAGCCGTACTGGTCGGCGATGAAGCGGTCCAGGGAATCCGCCAGCATGCGGCGGTCTTCGGTGTGCTCGAAGTTCATAGGCCGAGGATCATCTTGGAGATGATGTTCTTCTGAATTTCATTGGAGCCGCCGAAGATCGACAGCTTGCGGTTGTTGAAGTACTGGGCGGCCAGCGGCGCGGCCTCTTCGGGGCCGACGGGGGGCTCGTCCCAGCCCTCGTGCAGCGCGGCCTCGATGAAGGGCTGCGCGTAGGGGCCCATGGCGCGGCGGGCCAGCGAGGAGATCTCCTGCCGGATCTCGGTGCCGCGGATCTTGAGCATGGAGCTTTCCGCCCCCGGCACGCCGCCGCCGGCCACGGCGGCGATCACGCGCAGGTTGGTGGTCTTCATGTTCTCCAGGTCGATCTCGACCTTGGCCAGGCGGGCGGCGAAGAGGGGGTCCTGCGCCAGCGGCCGACCGTTGCGCTGCACCTTGGCGGCGATGCGCTTGAGCTTTTCCAGCGCGGCCACCGAGAAGCCGACGCCCGCGATGTTGGTGCGCTCGTAGGTCAGCAGGTACTTGGCGTAGGTCCAGCCCTTGTCCTGCTCGCCCACCAGATTGGCGGCCGGCACGCGCACGTCGGTGAAGAAGACTTCATTGACCTCGTGCTCGCCATCCAGCGTGATGATGGGCCGCACCTCCACGCCGGGCGAGTCCATGTTCACCAGCAGGAAGCTGATGCCCGACTGCGCCTTGGCCTCCCGGTTGGTGCGCACCAGGCAGAAGATCATGTTGGCGTGGTGGCCCAGCGTGGTCCAGGTCTTCTGGCCATTGACCACGTAATGGTCGCCGTCCAGCACCGCCGTGGTCTTGACCGAGGCCAGGTCCGAGCCCGAGCCCGGCTCGGAATAGCCCTGGCACCACCAGTCTTCGCCACTGAGGATCCGGGGCAGCCAGTACTGCTTCTGCGCTTCGCTGCCGTACTTGATGAGCACCGGCCCCAGCATGTTGACGCCGAAGGGCACGATGCGCGGCGCGCCGGCCAGCGCGCATTCGTTCTCGAAGATGAATTTCTGCACCGCGCCCCAGCCCGGGCCGCCGTACTGCTGGGGCCAGTGGTTGGCCAGCCAGCCGCGTTGGTTGAGGATGCCGTGCCATTCGGTCATGTCCTCGCGCGTCAGGCGCAGCCCGCGCTTGACCTTGTCGGCGATGCGCGCAGGCAGCCTGTCGCGCAGGAACTGCAGCACCTCGCTGCGGAAGGCCTCTTCCTCGGCCGTGAATCTCAGGTCCATAGGGGTCCTTTGGGGTGAGCACGGCCCTGCGCCAACAAGCGCATGAACCCATGCCGGGAAAACAGAATGAAGAAAGAGGCGGCTCAGCGCGCCTGGTTCAGACTAGAAAAGTCGCGGCCCTCTGCCACAAGCTTCTCGAGCAGCGGCGCGGGCTTCCAGAACAGCGGGTCTTCCTTCGCGAAGGTGCGGATGTCCTCCAGCACCTTGGGCAGGCCCACCATGTCGGCGTACTTCATCGGCCCGCCGCGGAAGCGCGGAAAGCCGTAGCCGTACAGGAAGGTCACGTCCACATCCAGTGGCCGCAGGGCGATGCCCTCCTCGACCACCTTCGCACCCTCGTTGACCATGGCGGCCATGTAGCGGCGCATGATTTCCTCGGGCGTGAATTGGCGGGGGGTGATGCCCTTCTTCTGCCGCTCGGCATCGACGATGGCCAGCACCTCCGGGTCGGGCTGGCCGGTGCGGGCGCCTTCAGGGTACAGGTAGAAGCCGCGGCCGGTCTTCTGGCCGAACCAGCCGCGCTCGCACACGCGGTCGGCCACTTCCACGTAGCGCGCCTTCGGGTCGCGCGTGGCGGCGCGGCGCTTTCGCGTGGCCCAGCCGATGTCTCCGCCGGCCAGGTCGGTCACCTGGAAGGGGCCCATCGGGTAGCCAAAGCCGCGCACCGCCTCGTCGATCTCGTAGGGGCTGGCGCCGTCTTCCATGATGTAGTCGGCGGCCTGCTTGTAGACGGCCAGGATGCGGTTGCCGATGAAGCCGTCGCACACGCCGGCGCGCACCGGCACCTTCTTCATCTTTTTGGCCAGCGCAAACGCAGTGGAGACCACATCGGCGCTGACCTTGGCCGGCACCACGATCTCCAGCAGCTTCATGATGTTGGCCGGGCTGAAGAAATGCAGGCCGATCACGTCCTGCGGCCGCGAGACGCTGGCGGCGATGGCGTCGATGTCCAGGTACGAGGTGTTGGTGGCCAGCACGGCGCCGGGCTTGCAGACGCGGTCCAGTTCCTTGAAGACGGCCTTCTTGACCTCGATGTCCTCGAACACGGCTTCGATCACCAGGTCCACGTCGGCGAAGGCGGCGTAGTCGGTGCTGCCGCTGAAGCGCGCCATCACGGCCGTCTTGGCCTCGGGCGTCATGCGGCCCTTCTTGATCAGGCCGTCATAGACCTTCTCGACATTGGCCTGACCGCGGGCGATGGAGGCATCGTCGCGCTCGACCATCACCACCGGCAGGCCGGCGTCCAGCGCCGACACGGCAATGCCGGCACCCATGGTGCCGCCGCCGACGATGCCCACCTTGTCGAGCTTGCGTGGCTGCGCGGCCTGGGCCTCGGGCACCTTGACCACTTCGCGCTCGGCGAAGAAGGCATGGATCAGGCCGGCACGCTGCGGGCTGTCGATGCAGGCCATGAAGGCCTGACGCTCCAGCGTCATGGCTTCGTCGAAGGGCTTGTCGAGCGCGGTCTGCACGGCCTCGACGATCTTGTGGGGCGAGAACAGGTTCTTCGACTTCCTGGCGGTGTCGGCGCGGGCGGCATCGATGGCGGCCTGCGCGGCGGCCCGGTCGGCCAGGCCCTGCGCATCGCGCGTGCGGCGCACGCAGGCATCGGCGGCCAGCAGCGCCTGGGCATAAGCCAGGCCCGCGGCCACGGCGTCGTCGCCCTCGGCCAGGCGGTCCACCAGGCCCAGCGACAGGGCTTCCTTGGCCTTGACGTGGCGGCCACTCAGCATGAGCTCCAGGGCCGGCTCGGCGCCGATGAGGCGAGGCGCCCGCACCGTGCCGCCGGCGCCGGGCATCAGGCCCAGTTGCACTTCGGGCAGGCCCAGCTTGGCATCGGCCAGGGCCACGCGGTAATGCGCAGCCATCGCGATCTCCAGGCCACCGCCCAGGGCCGCCCCGCGCAGCGCGGCGACGACGGGCTTGCTGCAGGCCTCGATGCGGTTGCACACCTCGGGCAGCGAGGGCAGCTGCGGCGTCTGGCCGAATTCGCGGATGTCGGCCCCGGCGATGAAGTTGGCACCCTGCCCCACGATCAGCACCGCCTTCACGCGCGGCTCCGCGTCCGCGGCCTCGATGGCGGCCAGCAGGCCGCGGCGCACCGCGGCCGAGAGCGCATTGACGGGCGGGTTGTCGACGGTGATCTGCAGGATCTCGCCCTGGATCTGGTGGCGGACGGCGTCGGCAGGCGTGGCGGGGGTCGATGTCATGAGGCGGCTGTCTCCAGGAAAGGCACAAGCCGGCATTGCGCCGGCAACGTCGCATTCTTGTCCCGCTCGCCGTGGATGACAATCCGCCGCTTGCTTGACAGACTGTCAAATGGGATTTGACGATGGACCTGAACATGCTCTCCCTGCTGGTGGAGATCATCGAAGCCGGCAACCTGAGCGAGGCCGCGCGCCGCCTGCGCATGAGCCGCGCCAACGTGAGCTACCGCCTGGCGCAGTTCGAGCGCACCCTCGGCCAGCAACTGCTGCGCCGAACCACCCGCCGCATCGAGCCGACCGAGATCGGCCAGCGGCTGTACGAGCACGGCCGCGCCATCCGCGACGAGCTGCTGGCCGCCCGCGAATCGGTGCAGATGCTGGGCCAGAGCCTGCAGGGCCGCATCCGGCTGTCGGTGCCCAGCGGCTACGGCCAGCAGGTCATGGCCGCGTGGCTGATCGACTTCAAGCGGCAGTACCCCGGCATCGTGCTGGACGTGGTGTTCGAGAACCGGGTGGAAGACCTGCTGCAGGGCGAGGTGGACATCGCGGTACGCGTGATGTCCGAGCCGCCGCAGAACCTGGTGGCGCGCGACCTGGGCCGGGTGCGCTACGTGGCCTGCGCCTCGCCCGCCTATGCGCAGGCGCACGGCCTGCCGCAGTCGCTGGAGGCGCTGCGCCAGTCGCCGCTGATCACGGCCATGGTCATCGGCCGCCAGCTGCGCGTGGCGGCCTACCTGGGCGCCGAGCGGCACGAGGTGCTGCTGGAGCCGACGCTGATTTCCGAGAACTTCGAGTTCCTGCGCCAGGCCATCGAGGCCGGCCTGGGCGTGGGCATCGTGCCCGACTACGTGGTGCGCAACGCGGTGGACCGCGGCGAGGTGCTGACCACGCTGGACGAATGGCGCCTGTCCATCTTCGGCAACCACATGTACATGCTGTACATGCCCAACCGCCACCACACGCGGGCGACGACGGTGTTCATCGACTTCCTGCTCGAACGCGTGAAGGAGACGGGCCGGCGGCAGTGAGCCGACCCGACAGACCGGGGGATCAGAGTCCTTCGGGCCGCATGGGGATGTCGCCCATGGCTTCGTCGTTGCGCACGTCGCCGGCCACCTTGAGCGTGTCGATGGACAGGCCGTCACCCCGGCCGGCGAAGCCCTGGGCGATGCCCTCGAGCGCCGAGGCCAGCGGCTGATTCCCGTCTTCGCGCGCATTCATGCTGATGTTGAGCACGCGCGCTGCCATCTGGCGGTAGCTGACGACGCCGTTGCGCTCCAGCAGGGCGACCAGGTCCAGGTACAGCGCCAGGTTCAGGTCGAAGGCGAGCTTGGCCGAGGGTTCGAAGCCGGCACCGCCCGGCAGGTTGTCGTTGTCGTTGTTGTCGTTCATGGCTTCTTGCTCTTTCTTCATCAGGATGCGGTGGCCGCCTGGCGCTGGCGCATGGCCTCGTACAGGCACACGCCGCTGGCCACGGACACGTTCAGGCTCTCGACCGCGCCAGCCATGGGAATGCTGACGAGTTCGTCGCAGGTCTTGCGGGTGAGCTGGCGCATGCCGGCGCCCTCGGCGCCCAACACCAGGGCCGTGGCGCGGCGCATGTCGCACTGGTAGAGGGTGCCGGGCGCGTCGTCGCTGGTGCCCACGACCCAGATGTCGCGTTCCTTCAGCTCGTTGAGCGTGCGCGCCAGGTTGGTCACCATGAAATAGGGCACCGTCTCGGCCGCGCCGCTGGCCACCTTGGCCACGGTGGCATTGATGCCGGCGGCATGGTCCTTGGGCGCGATCACAGCCTGGGCGCCGGCGCCGTCGGCCACGCGCAGGCAGGCGCCCAGGTTGTGCGGATCGGTCACGCCGTCGAGCACCAGCAGCAGCGGAACGGTGCCGGCAGCTTCGAGCTGGTCCAGCAACTCGTCGAGGGAATGGGTCTGGGCGACGGGCTCGACGCGGGCGGCGACGCCCTGGTGCCCATGGCCGCCGGTCAGGCGGGCCAGGCGCACGCCGTCGGCTTCGATGAGGCGCACGCCGCTTTCCTGCGCGCGGGCGATGAACTGCTTCATGCGGGCATCACGCCGCGTGGGATCGAACAGCACCTCGAGGACGGAACCCGGCGAGGTCTTCAGCCGCACGCCCACGGCGTGGAAGCCGAAGATCACTTTGGGGGAGGAAGACATATCGCGCGGGATTATCGGCGGCCACCGGCGAGGCGCTCTCCTCCGTACGCGCTGGCCCTGTCGGCCGACGCCGCATGGGCGTGACGGCCGAGGGCGCGGCCGCCTTGCCTGCGCCGCATGGACGGCGCGACGCGGCCGCTTCCCGCGCCGTTCAGGCGCCGGCGGCGCCGTTCCCCTTCGCCGTGTCCATCACCTGCTGCGCCTGCCCTGTGCTGGCGAGGCCGTCGCCGGCCCAGGCGACGAACTGGTCCGGCCGCACCAGGACCAGCGCGGCGCCGTAACGCTCGCGCTCGCCCTCTGCCGTGTCGCGAACCACGGTCAGGGGCAGCTTCGCCGCTGCCGCGGCCTCGACCATGGCCGCCACGTCATCGTCCGCTGCGCCGAAGGCGAGCAGCGTGTAGCCCTCGCCCAGCGCCTCGAACACATTGCGGCCGTCGTGCAAAGCGGCCGGCGCCAGGTGGTGGCCGGGGCGCGCCCGGAAGCTGTGGCTGCCCACCGCGCTGCACGGACCAGGCTCGGCGCCCGGGCCATGCAGCACGATCGGCGAGCCTTCGTAATGCGGCTCGAAGGACTGCACCTCGCCCACGGCACCGCTGCTGCGCGCGTTCCACGCCTGCTCGAAGGCGGCGGGGTCGCGGGCCGGATCGTGCGCGCGCAGGAAGTCGCGGTCGATCTCGATGGAGCGGGCGATGAAGTCGCGCGAGGTGGAGGCGAACACGGGCCGCCGCTCAGCGTCGTAGGAGTCGAGCAGCGCCTCGCCCCCCCAGCCCTGCAGCGTGGCGGCCAGCTTCCAGCCCAGGTTGCGGGCATCCTCGAAGCCGGTGTTGACGCCGTAGCCGCCGTAGGGCGGATGGCTGTGGGCCGCGTCGCCCGCAATGAAGACCGGGCCGGCGCGGTAGCGGTCGGCGATGGCGAAGCGCAGGTCCCAGAAGCCGATGTGCTGGAAGTCCACCTCGAACTCAGCGCCCACCGCCTCGTGGAGGTAGCGCTTGAAGTCGAAGTTGTCGCGCGTGGTGCCGGGCGGCACCGGCGCATGGAAGAACCAGGTGCTGCCCAGATCGACACGGCCGAAGAACTTCCAGTAGCCGTCCAGCTCGGGCTGCAGCACGTTGTAGTAGGACTTGCCGGGGTAGCGCGACAGCAACTGGTGCAGGCCCTCGGAGCGGAACACCAGCAGCACCATCATCCGGTCGTGGTCCGACAGGTTCTGCGTGATGCCGGCCTGGGCCCGGACCTTGGAGCGGCTGCCATCGCAGCCCACCAGGTAGCGCCCTTCGATGACGCGGCGGCCCTCGCCGCCCGTCTCGGCGACCTCGGCGTACACGGTGTCGTTGTCCACGCGCACGTCCTCGGCCGTCCAGCCGTAGAGCACGCGCACGGTGGGCAACTGGGCGGCACGCGCACGCAGCACCGCCTCGGTGGCGTATTGGGGAAGGCGCTCGTTGGCGGTGAAGTAGTAGGGCCGCACCAGTTCGCGCTGCAGCCAGTCGTAGTGGTAGGGGCTGAGCAGCGTGCCATGTGCCGTCAGGCCACCGATGCCGTACTCGGGCGGAATGGTGCGGGCCGCGCGCAGGGCCGCTTCTGCGCCCCAGAAATGGAAATGCTCCATCGTGCGCTGCGTCAGGTTCTGGCCCTTGGGAATGGGCTGCGGCTCGCGGTGGCGCTCCACCAGCGTGCAGTGGATGCCACGCTGGCCCAGCTCGATGGCCAGGCCGATGCCCACCGGGCCACCGCCGACGATGACGACCTGCGTCTTCTCGTGCGGAATGCCGGTGCTTGGGTTGTCTGCGGTCATGGTGTGCGGTCCCGATGTCATGTAGGCGATGGCGGTATTGGGCCGCAGCCCCGGGCATCAGACAAGTTTAGGTATGACATGCACTCATAAAATCGGCATATGAACCTGACCATGCGGCAGATCCGCGCCTTCCTGAGCGTCGCCCGGGCCGGCAGCTTCACCCGGGCCGCCGAGCGGGTGCACATGACCCAGGCCGGCCTCAGCATCCTGGTGCGCGAGGTCGAGAAGCAGCTGGGCGCCCGGCTCTTCGACCGCACCACGCGCGCCGTGCAGCTGACCGAGGCGGGCCGACGCTTCGCCGCCGTGGCGGAGAACGTGCTGCAGCAGCTGGACGATGCCGGCACCGAGGTCGGCGCCCTGGGCCAGCGCACGCGGCAGCAGTTGCGCATCGCAGCGACACCGCTGGTGTCCTCGCACCTGTTGCCGCAGATGCTCGCGCGCTTCAGCCAGGCCCAGCCCGAGGTGCGCATCCAGCTGATGGACAACGACCTGCAGGGCGTGCAGGCGCTGGTGGAGTCGGGCGCGGCGGACATCGGCCTGGGCTTCTTCTTCAAGGTGAGCGCGGGTCTGGTGCGGCGGCAGATCGCCGAATTCGCGCTGATGAAGGTCTCGCCGGCCGACGAGGCGCCCGCCGCGCTGGGCCGCAGCAACTGGACCTCGCTGCGCGGCACGCGGCTGATCACCCTGCCGACGGAGAACCCGATCCAGCGCAGCATCGACACCCACCTTCACCGCCTGGGCATCGTGCCCGCAGAGACGCAGCCCGTGAGCTTCATCGCCACCATGATCTCGATGGTGGAGGCCGGCTTCGGCAGCGCCGTCATCCCCACCTTCGCCGTCGCCGCCTGCCGGCGCCACCGCGTGGCCATGGAGGTGCTGGGCAGCCCGCAGCTCAAGCTGGGCTTCTACCGCGTGTCTCGACGCGGCGCGGCGCAGACGGCAGCAATGCAGGCCTTCGACGAGGTGCTGGTCGAGCTGCTGCCGACGATGTCGCGTTGAAGCCGCCGCGCGTGCCGCCGCATTCATTGCGGCGGCTAATCAATGCATGTGATTCCTGAATTTCACTTCATGGCAGACCGCTGGCCCAATAACACGGGTGCCCAGCCACCGCCTTGCGCTGGCGCAACCTGAGATTCGAACGCCGCGACCTGCGGCAGGAGTGGAGACATGAAGACGACGAAGTGGATGCGCTGGCTGCCCCTGGTGGCCGCCGCGATGACGGCCGCCGCCCCCGCCTGGGCCTGGCCCGACCGGCCCATCACGCTGGTGGTGCCCTACACGCCAGGCACGGGCATCGACATCGTGGCCCGCCAGCTGTCGGCCCGCCTGCCCAAGACCCTGGGCCAGCCGGTGGTGGTGGACAACGTGCCCGGCGCCAGCGGCAACATCGGCAGCGAGCGCGTCGCCCGCGCCGCGCCCGACGGCTACACGCTGCTGGTGCAGGTCAACACCCTGGTGATGAACAAGAGCCTGTACAAGTCGCTGCCCTATGACCCGGTCAACGACTTCGCGCCGGTGGCACTCACGTCGTGGGGCACGCTGCTGCTGGTGACCAATCCGCAGGTGCAGAAGGCCCAGACCGCCGCCGATCTGGTGGCGCAGGCCAAGGCCAAACCCGGCCAGCTGACCTACGGCACGCCCGGGGTGGGTACGCCGCATCACCTGTCGATGGCGCTGCTGACGCAGACCTCGGGCATCGACATGCTGCACGTGCCCTACAAGGGCACGGCGGGCGCCGTGACCGACCTGCTGGGGGGCCGGCTCGACGCCATGTTCCTGCCCGTGCATGTGGCCCTGCCGCACATCAAGGCCGGCAAGCTGCAGGCCCTGGCCGTGGGCAGCGACAAGCGGGTGCCGCAGCTGCCGCAGACGCCCACGTTGGCCGAGGCCGGTCTCAAGATGGGCAGCGTGGACATGTGGTACGGCGTGCTGGCACCCAAGGGCACGCCCCAGGCCGTCGTCGACCGGCTCAACCGCGAGATCGCCGACGTGCTCAAGCAGCCCGAGGTGGCCACCATCTTCGAGGCGCAGGGCATGGTGCCGGCGCATTCGACGCCCGCCGAGCTCGGCAAGCTGATCGCCAAGGACGCGACGCGCTGGGCCGAGGTGGTGCGCACCGGGAACATCACCGCCGAGTGATGCCGAGGGCGGCGCGAGCCGCCCCCTCTCCTTCAGGCGCTTTTCAGCGCCTTGGCGTGGTGCGCCACATGGTCGCCGATGAAGCTGGCGACGAAGTAGTAGCTGTGGTCGTAGCCTGGCTGCAGGCGCAGCGTGAGCGGATGGCCCGCAGCGTCGCAGGCCTTCTGCAGCAGCTCGGGCTTCAGTTGCCCGGCCAGGAATTCATCGCCCTCGCCCTGGTCCACCAGCAGCGGCAGGCGCTCGGTGGCGGTGCCGATCAGCGCGACCGCATCATGCGCCGCCCACGCGCTGCGGTCCTCACCCAGGTAGGCCGCGAAGGCCTTCTGGCCCCAGGGCACCTGCGTCGGCGCCACGATGGGCGAGAAGGCCGACACGCTCGCATAGCGGCCCGGGTGGCGCAGCGCCAGCGTCAGCGCGCCATGGCCGCCCATCGAATGGCCGGAGATGCCGCGCCGCGCGGTGGTGGCGAAGTGCTGCTCCACCAGCGCGGGCAGCTCCTGCACCACGTAGTCCTCCATGCGGAAATGCGGCGCCCACGGTGCCTGCGTCGCATTGAGGTAGAAGCCGGCGCCCTGCCCCAGGTCGTAGGCGGGGTCGTTGGCGATGGCCTCGCCGCGCGGGCTGGTGTCGGGCGCCACCAGGATCAGCCCATGCTGCGCCGCGTACTGCTGCGCGCCCGCCTTGGTGATGAAGTTCTGCTCGCTGCAGGTCAGGCCCGACAGCCAGTACAGCACCGGGCAGGCCTCGCCGGCCAGTGTGGCGGGCGGCAGGTAGACGCCCAGCTTCATCTCGCAGCCCAGCACCGCGCTGGCGTGCTTCCACACCTCCTGGCTGCCGCCGAAGCTGGCGTGGTGTTCGATGCGTTCCATCGTGTTCGCGCGCTCAGGCGTAGTGGACGACGGAGCGGATCGACTTGCCTTCGTGCATCAGGTCGAAGGCCTCGTTGATGCCCGTGAGCGGCATGGTGTGCGTGACGAAGGGCTCCAGCTGGATGCGGCCCGCCATCGCGTCCTCCACCATGCCCGGCAGCTGCGAGCGGCCCTTGACGCCGCCGAAGGCCGTGCCCAGCCACTTGCGGCCGGTGACCAGCTGGAAGGGCCGGGTCGAGATCTCCTGCCCCGCGCCCGCCACGCCGATGATCACCGACTGGCCCCAGCCGCGATGCGCGCATTCCAGCGCGGCCCGCATGACGTTGACGTTGCCGATGCATTCGAAGCTGTGGTCCACGCCCCAGGTCGTCATCTCCACGATCACCTGCTGGATCGGCTTGTCGAAGTCCTTGGGGTTGACGCAGTCGGTGGCGCCGAAGGTCCGCGCCAGGTCGAACTTGGAGGGGTTGGTGTCGATGGCGATGATGCGGCCGGCCTTGGCCAGCTTGGCGCCCTGGATCACGGCCAGGCCGATGCCGCCCAGGCCGAAGACGGCGACCGAATCGCCCTCTTGCACCTTGGCCGTGTTCTTGACGGCGCCCAGGCCGGTGGTCACGCCGCAGCCCAGCAGGCAGACCTGCTCCGGGTTGGCGTCGGGGCTGATCTTGGCCAGCGACACCTCGGCCACCACGGTGTACTCGCTGAAGGTGGAGCAGCCCATGTAGTGGTAGACCGGCTGGCCGTTGTAGCTGAAGCGGGTGGTGCCGTCGGGCATCACGCCCTTGCCCTGGGTGGCGCGCACGGCCACGCACAGGTTGGTCTTGCCGCTCTTGCAGAACAGGCATTCGCCGCATTCGGCGGTGTAGAGCGGAATGACATGGTCGCCGGGCTTGACGCTGGTGACGCCCTCGCCCACCTCGACCACGATGCCGGCGCCTTCATGCCCCAGCACGGCCGGGAACAGGCCTTCCGGATCGTCGCCGCTCAGCGTGAACGCGTCGGTGTGGCAGACGCCCGTGTGGGTGATCTTGACCAGCACCTCGCCCTTCTGGGGCGGGGCCACGTCGAGTTCGACGATCTGCAGGGGTTCTCCGGCCTTGAAGGCAACGGCGGCGCGGGATTTCATGGTCGGTTCTCCTGATGAATGGATGGATGTGGAAACGAAGACGGTCTCAGCGCAGGTAGCTGCGCACGATGCGCATCACCTGCTCGATCTCTGCCTGGGTATCGGCCGGCTTCTCGCCGGCGGCGCCGAAGGTTTCGCGAAGGTGGCTGTCGAGCACCTCGGCCATCAGGCCGGTGGCGGCGCCACGCAGGGCCGACAGCTGCTGCAGCAGCGCGCCGCAGTCGGTGCCGGCCTCCACCGCGCGCTCCAGCGCCTCGGTCTGGCCACGGATGCGGCGCAGGCGGGTGATGACGCGCTTCTTCTCTTCGGCGGAATGGGGCAAGATCGCTCCTTCGATACTCCCCGGGAGTATAGGAGCGGGACGGGGTTGGCGTCGAGCGGCAGCGCGCTGAATGCCCGCCGGCGGCGCGCTCAGGCGGCCATCGGCGCGGGCGTCGATTCGTCCTGCGCGACCCGGCCGGCGGCGATGGTGATGCGCCTCTCGCAGCGTTGCGCAATCGCGCGGTCGTGCGTCACCAGCAGCAGCGTCGTGCCCAGCTCGCGGTTGAGGTCGAACATGAGTTGCATCACCTGCTCGCCGGTGGCGAAATCCAGGCTGCCCGTGGGCTCGTCGGCCAGCAGCAGGCGCGGCTGCACCACGAAGGCACGCGCCAGCGCCACGCGCTGCTGCTCGCCGCCCGAGAGCAGCTTGGGATAGTGACCCAGGCGCTGCCCCAGTCCGACGCGGCCCAGCATCTCGGTGGCGGCGGCGCGGGCATCGCTACGGCCGGCGAGTTCGAGCGGCAGCATCACGTTCTCCAGCGCCGTCAGGTTGCCCAGCAACTGGAAGCTCTGGAACACGAAGCCGACCTGGCGTGCGCGCAGTGCGGCGCGGTCGTCCTCGTCCACCGCGAAGAGGTCCTCGCCCGCCAGCCTGACCGTGCCGCGGGTGGGAACGTCCAGCCCCGCGATGATCGACAGCAACGTGCTCTTGCCGGAGCCCGACGCACCCACGATCGCGGCGGTCTCCCGCGCGCCGAGGGTGAAATGGATGTCTTGCAGAATGTCCAGCGTGCCCGTGGAATCGGCGACGGACTTGTAGACGTGTTCGACGGCGACGATGGCTTCCACGGTGTTGGACATGAATTGGAAAGGACTCGCGTGCTGATTCGACGTCACTTTATCCTGCGCACCGCGCTGGCCCTGTCGGCGGCGGGCCCGTGGGGTCTTTCGGCCCTGGCGCAGCCGGCGCCGGCCAAGACACCCGTGATCCTGGTGGTCGGCGATTCACTGTCGGCCGAGTACGGCCTCAAGCGCGGCGAAGGCTGGGTGGCGCTGATGGAGAAGCGGCTGGCCGAGCAGAAGATCGCCGCCAAGGTCATCAACGCCAGCATCAGCGGCGACACGACCTCCGGCGGCCGGGCGAGATTGCCCGCCCTGCTGGCCCAGCACAAGCCCACGCATGTGATCCTGGAACTGGGCGCCAACGACGCCCTGCGGGGCCTGCCGCTGGCGTCGACCGAGGACAACCTGATGCAGATGGCCAAGGCCAGCCAGGCGGCCGGTGCCAAGGTGCTGGTGGTGGGGATTCAGGTGCCGCCCAACTACGGGACGGACTACACGCGGCGCTTCGGGGAGATCTTCGCCCGTGTGGGAAAGGCGACCCAGTCCGACGTGGTGCCCTTCCTGCTGAAGAACGTGGCGGACGGGCCGGATGCGGCTTCGATGTTCCAGGCGGACCGAATTCATCCGCTGGCCATCGCGCATCCGCGCATTCTCGAGAACGTCTGGCCCGCCGTGCGCAAGATGCTGCGCTGAAGGGGCGGGCCTGGCCGGCGAAGGGGCTCAGCCGTCCTTGGTGGGCGTCTCGGGCACGGTGGGCGCATCGTGCTCGAGCGAGGCGACATCCGTTTCGGGATCGCCAGGCGCGAGGCCCGGGCTGCTCGGGGGAATCTTGCGCTCTGCCTTGGCCCGCAGCTTCTCTTCCTTCTTCTGCCTCTTGGCCAGTTCCCGCTGTCTTTTCTCGTAACCGTAATTGGGTGTGGCCACGCGCACGCCTCCTTGTCGATGCCGCCGCCCCGGGGCTCGGGGCAGCCTCCGCCCCAATGTAAGCGATATCGCAGGACGTGCCTACGGCGCGCCGGGCGCGGGCGAGTCCGGCGCCGAAGCCGAGGCCTCGCTCAGAGCCGGGCGAGCGCCTGCGCCAGGTCGGCCTGCAGGTCCTCCACCCGCTCCAGCCCCACCGAGAAGCGCACCAGCGTGCCCTTGTGCGGCCAGCGGCTGACCGACGGATCGCGCATCAGGCCGATGTCGTAGGGCACGACGAGGCTGATGGGTCCGCCCCACGAGTAGCCCAGCTTGAACAGCTTCAGGCTGTCGCAGAAGCGGTCGATGGCCTCGACGGCAAAGCGGCCGTCGAAGACCACCGAGAAGAGTCCGGCTGCCAAGTCGCTGGCGCCGCACAGGGTCTGCCAGTGCCCATGGCCGGGCGAACCGGGCAGCGCCGGGTGCAGCACCTGCGCGATCTCCTCGCGCTCGCCCAGCCATGTGGCCAGGGTGCGTGCTGCGCGGTCGTGCGCGGCATAGCGCAGGTGCACACTCGGCAGCGCCCGCAGCAGCGTCTCTGCATCGTTGGCACCGACGCCGATGCCCAGGCGCATGTGCGTGAGCTTCAGTTTGAGGTGAAGCGCCTCGTCGCGCGTGACCACACTGCCCATCAGCACATCGCCACCGCCGCTCGGATACTTGGTGAGCGCATGGACGGAGATGTCCACGCCCTGCCCGTCGCCCACGAGGTCGAAGGGATTGAAGGCCAGCCCCGCACCCCAGGTGTTGTCGAGCGCACTGACCACGCCCCGCGCGCGGCAGGCGGCCACGAGCGCGGGCAGGTCCGGAAACTCCATCGTGACCGAGCCCGGCGCCTCGATCCAAACGAGACGGGTGCGTTCGGAAATCCTGGCGGCGAGGTCCGAGGGATCCATCGCGTCATAGAGGCGGTGCGTGATGCCGTAGTTGGCCAGTTCGCCGGTGGCCAGGGCCTTGTTCGGGCCGTAGGCGTTGTCGGGGATCAGCACCTCGTCGCCACGACCGAGCAGCGACAGCGCCACCAACGAGATCGCCGCCAGCCCGCTGGGCGCCAGCAGGCACTGGCTGCCGCCTTCGAGGGCGGCCAGCCGTTCCTCGAGCAGGAAGGTGGTGGGGGTGCCGTGCAGGCCGTAGGTGTAGCCGGCCTTGCTCTTCCAGTCGCGCGCACGCATCGCGGCGACGTTGGGGAAGAAGACCGTCGAGGCCTTGAAGATGCCCGGCTGTGGGGCTTCGAAACTCGACGGGGGAAGGTAGGGGTGGTGGATCAGTTCGGTGGCAGATGCGCTCATGCCACCGATGCTAGCCCCTCTTCAGACGGACCACTTCTTGAGCAGCTTCTCCGGTCGCATCGTGTCGTAGCCCTCGAAGGGCTGGTGGATCCAGGGATTGGTCTCCAGGTACTCCACCGAGTAGTCGGGCGTGAACACCGACAGCTGCTTGGTCCAGAGCACCGCGCTGCGCAGCTCGGTGATGGGGGCGTACTTCGTGCGCAGCAGTTCCACCACGGCCTGCAGCGTGTGGCCGGAATCGGCCAGGTCGTCCACCAGCAGCACGCGGCCGGCGATCTCGCCCTTGGGTGTGGTGATGTAGTGGGCGATGTCCAGGTGGCCCTGGATGGTGCCGCCTTCGGAGCGGTACGAACTGGTGGACATGATGGCCAGCGGCTTGTCGAAGATGCGCGACAGCACATCGCCGGGCCGCATGCCGCCGCGGGCCAGGCACAGGATGTTGTCGAACTCCCAGCCGGACTGGTGGATCTTGAGCGCGAGCTTCTCGATGAGGTTGTGGTACTCGTCGTAGCTGACGTACAGGTGCTTGCCGTCTTCGGTCAACATGGGTCGTGGGCTCCGGGCGGGTTCAATCGGCGAGGTAGGGGTGGCGCATCATGATCGTGTGGTCGCGATCGGGGCTGGTCGAGATCATGGCGATGGGCACGCCCGTCACCTGCTCGATGCGCTGCAGGTACAGCCGGGCATTGACCGGCAGCTTGTCGTACTGCGTCACGCCCACGGTGCTGTCGGACCAGCCTTCCATCGTCTCGTACACCGGCACGCAGCGCTCGATCTCGTCGGCACCCAGCGGCAGGATGTCGATGTGCTCGCCGTCCAGTTCGTAGCCGGTGCACAGCTTGAGTTCCTCGATGCCGTCCAGCACGTCCAGCTTGGTGATGCACAGGCCCGACAGGCCATTGACCTGGGCCGAGCGCTTGAGCAGCGCGGCGTCGAACCAGCCGCAGCGGCGCGAACGGCCGGTGGTCACGCCCTTCTCGGCGCCCACGGTCGACAGGTGGTAGCCCACGGTGCCCGGCTTTTCCCAGTCCAGCTCGGTGGGGAACGGGCCGCCGCCCACGCGGGTGCAGTAGGCCTTGGTGATGCCGAGCACGTAGTGCAGCATGCCCGGGCCGACGCCCGAGCCCGCCGCAGCGTTGCCGGCCACGCAGTTGCTCGAGGTGACGTACGGATAGGTGCCGTGGTCCACGTCCAGCAGCGTGCCCTGCGCGCCTTCGAACAGCAGGTTGGCGCCGTTGCGGTGGGCCTCGTTCAGTTCTCGCGACACGTCGGCGATCATGGGCTTGAGCACCTCGGCGTGCTTCATCGCCTCGCTGTAGACAGCATCGAAGTCGATGGGCTCGGCACCCAGTACCTGCGTCAGCACATGGTTGTGCAGGTCGAGCAGCACGCGCAGCTTCTGCGCGAAGCGCTCGGGGTGCTTCAAGTCCTGCACGCGCAGCGCGCGGCGGGCGATCTTGTCTTCATAGGCCGGGCCGATGCCGCGGCCGGTGGTCCCGATCTTCTCGATGCCGCCCTTTTCGCGATAAGCCTCGCGCGCCACGTCCAGCGCGGCGTGGAAGGGCAGGATCAGCGGGCAGGCCTCGGACACGCGCAGGCGCGAACGCACCTCCACCCCCGCCTTCTCCAGCCCTTCGATCTCTTCGAACAGCTTGGCGCAGGACAGCACCACGCCGTTGCCGATGTAGCAGGTCACGCCCGGGCGCATGATGCCGCTGGGGATGAGGTGCAGCGCCGTCTTGACGCCGTTGATGACCAGCGTGTGGCCTGCGTTGTGGCCGCCCTGGAAGCGCACCACACCCTGGGCGCTTTCCGTCAGCCAGTCGACCAGCTTGCCCTTGCCCTCGTCGCCCCACTGGGTGCCGACGACGACCACGTTACGTCCGGTTGTCACGCTCATGAATGTTCTCGTTGATCAGATGGCTTGCACTTCCCACCGGCCGCCAACGCAGTTCAGCGTACGGTCGCAATGGAATTCGTCGATTTCGCTCTCATGGCCCGGCAGCACGCAGACCACCGTCTCGCCACCGGCGCGCAGCGCCGCAATGGCATTGCGCAGGCCGGCGTCGGTGTCGCTCCAGGGTGCACGGATGGCCGCGCGCAGCGGTGGCCGCGGCACCACGGCCACCAGGCTGCGCACATCCAGGCTGAAGCCCACGGCTGGCCGGTTGCGGCCGAAGACCGCACCCACCTCGTCATAACGGCCGCCCCGCGCCAGCGAGTCGTTGGCGCCGTCAGCGTAGATCGCAAACCGGGCACCGCTGTAGTAGGCATAGCCCTGAAGGTCGGCCAAGTCGAAGCTCACGCGGGTGGTGCCCAGTTCGGCCAATTGGGCCGACAGCCAGCGCAGGCCCGCCACGGCCGACAGGGCGTCAGGGAAGGCAGCCAGGACGCGTTCGGCTTCGTCCAGCACCTGGCGATCGCCATACAGTTCGGGCAGGACGCGCAGCGCATCGCGCACAGGCGCCGGGAATCCGCGTGTGAGTTCGGCCAGCGTGCTCGCGTCCTTGGCGGCCAGGGCCGCATGCACGCGCTCCAGGACGTCGCGGGGCGCCTGGGCGCCGGCCAGCAGGGCTCGCACGATGCGCACGTCCGCCAGATCCACGAGCGCATCGCGCACATCCGCCGCACGCAGCGTGGCAAGGGCGAGTTCGAGTGCTTCGAGGTCGGCCTCGCGGCCGGCGTGGCCGTAGATCTCGGCACCGAACTGCAGCGGCTCGCGGGTGGCGTTGGGACCGTCGGGCCGCGCATGCAGCACCGGTCCGCAGTAGCACAGCCGTGCCACGCCCTCGCGATTGAGCAGGTGCGCATCGATGCGGGCGACCTGCGGCGTGGTGTCGGCACGCAGGCCCATGCTGCGGCCGGAGAGCTGGTCGACGAGCTTGAAGGTCTGCAGGTCCAGCGCCTCGCCGGTGCCCGAGAGCAGCGATTCCAGATGCTCGATGAGCGGCGGCATCACCAGCTCGTAGCCATAGCTGCGGGCGGTGTCGAGGAGTTGGCGTCGGAGTTCTTCGATGTGGCGTGCCTCGGAGGGCAGCACATCGGCAATGTGATCCGGGAGGACCCAGGCGGACATGGCGTGTAGGCCGTGGTTAAAACAGGATTCTAACGGCCCTCGACAACGCCCCGGAGACGGCCGCGGCGGGCCGTCGCCTCAAGGACGCACGTGGAAGGCCTTCGGCAAGACGAAGGCGTTCAGCTCGCCAGCCAGAAGAGCAGCAGGCCGACGGCCACGCTGCACAGGGCGAAGAAGCGCAACTGGCCGTCGCGCAGCTGGAGCAGCTGGCTGAACGCGCGGCGCCAGCCACCCGGCGAGAGCAGCGGAAACAGCCCCTCGATCACCAGCACGAGCGCCAGCGCCTGCCAGAGGCTGTCGCCGCTCATCAGCGCTGGGGCGAGGTGGTGCTGCCGCTGCTGCGCATCGCGCGGAAGAAGTCGGTGGAGGCCGGATCCACCACCAGCACGTCGCTCTTCTTGTTGAAGCTCTGCTTGTAGGCTTCAAGGCTGCGGTAGAACTGCGCGAACTGCGGATCGCGCCCGAAGGCATCGGCATAGGCGGAAGCCGCCTGTGCATCGCCCTCGCCCTTGATCTTCTGGGCGTCGCGGTAGGCGTTGGCCACCGTGACCTCGCGCTGGCGGTCGGCGTCGGCGCGGATCTTCTCGCCCTCGGCCTGGCCGGTCGAACGCAGCTCGTTGGCCACGCGCTTGCGCTCGGCCTCCATGCGGCGGTAGACCGACTCGGTGATGGCCTCGACGTAGTCGATGCGCGTCACCCGCACGTCGACGATGTCGATGCCCCAGGCGTTGCCGCCCTGCACCACGCTCAACACCTCGCGGCGAACGTCGTTCATCACGTCCTCGCGACGCGCAGAGATCAGGTCGCGCACGGTGCGCTTGTTGATGTTCTCTTGGAACGCGTTGCGCACCACGCGGTTGAGCTGCACGGCGCCCGCGCTCTCGTCCAGTCCCACGTTGCGGATGTAGGCCGACGGATCGACGATGCGCCAGCGCACGTACCAGTCGATCACCACGCGCTGTTTCTCGGCCGTCAGCATGGGCTCGGTGTCCATGCTGGAGAGCGTCAGCAGGCGCTTGTCGATGTACGACACGTTCTGCACCGGCGGCGGCAGCTTGAACTTGAGGCCCGGCTCGGTGATGACTTCCTTGATCTGGCCCAGCTGATAGACCACGCCGAACTGGCGCTGGTCGACCACGAAGAGCATGGAGCTGGCGAGCACCAGCAGGATGAGCAGCGAGGCGCCGATGAATCCGATTCTGTTCATGTTCTTGTTCTCCCCGGTTTCAGCGGACGTCGCGTTCGCGCGAACGAGCGTCGCGGGCGCGCGAGTCGCCCGAGGGCGCGACCGGGATGGCCGAGGATTGGGGTGCGGCGGTGCCGGCCACCGCAGGCGGTGCGCCGTCGGCCGGCGCGGCCGTGTTCTGCGATCCGCCCTGCTGCATCAACTTGTCCAGCGGCAGGTACAGCAGGTTCGAGCCCTGGCGGCTTTCGACCAGCACCTTGCTGGTGTTGGCATAGATCTGCTGCATGGTGTCGGTGTACATGCGGTCACGCGTGACCTGCGGCGCCTTCTGGTACTCGGCCAGCACTTGGCCGAAGCGTTGCGCATCGCCCTGGGCCTGCGCTGCGACACGGGCCTTGTACGCCTCGGCTTCTTCCTTCAGGCGCGAAGCCGTACCGACGGCACGCGGCACCACGTCATTGGCATAGGCCTGGGCCTCATTCTTCGCGCGCTCGCGCTCCTGGCCGGCCTTGAGCACATCGTCGAAGGCGGCCTGCACCTGCTCGGGCGGACGCACGCCGCCCTGCTGCAGGTTGATACCAACGACTTCCACGCCCACCTTGTAGCGGTCGAGGATGGTCTGCATCAGCTGGCGCACCCGCGGCGATATCTGGTCGCGCTCCTCGGCGAGGGCGGCGTCCATCTTCATCTTGCCCACGACCTCGCGTACGGCCGTCTCGGCCACCTGCACCACGGTCTCGGACGGGCTCTTGCTTTCGAACAGCCAGGCCCGTGCGTCGGACAGGCGGTACTGCACGGCGAACTTGATCTCGACGATGTTCTCGTCCTCGGTCAGCATGGCCGACTCGCGCAGGCCGGTCGAACGCACGATGGCGTCACGACCGACATCGGCCGAACGGATCTGCGTGACCACCACGATCTCGTGGCGCTGGATCGGATACGGAAGGCGCCAGTTGAAGCCGGCCCCCACGGTCTGCTTGTAGCGACCGAACTGGGTGATCACCGCCTGCTGGCCTTCGTTGACGATGAAGAAGCCGGTGCCCAGCCAGATCAGCAACGCGACGCCGATGACGGCACCGATGCCGAAGCCCGCATTCTTCATGTCGGGCTTGCCGCCGCCGAAATTGGGCGGACGCGGACCACCGCCATTGCCGCCGCGACCGCCGAACAGGCCGCCGAGCTTGCGATTGAAGTCGCGCCAGAGCTCGTCGAGATCCGGCGGCCCCTGGTTGGGTCCCGGATTCCTCGGACGGGGGTTGGAAGGCGGCACGGGCGGCTCGCCCTCGGGCCGGCTCGTGGACGGGCGGTCGCCCTCGGAGGAGGACGACGCATCGTCGCCCCGACCCCAACGGCCATCGTTCAGGTTGAACATTCCCTGAACCCGTCTCCACACAGGCATTGACTTCATTCGGTGATTAGGTGTGATTGGCGCGGGCTATTGTGCCCAATCAGTGCTCGGCACTCTGCAATTCGGACTGCGACCATGGGGTGATCGCGGCCGCTTCGGCACGCTGGGCCAGCGCCTCGCGCAGCGCGGGCAGGCCCTCGCCCGTGTGGGCACTCACGAAGAGGCGCGGGACGGCCTGGCCATCCAGCTCCATTTCATCGGCCAGCTTGAGCGGACGCCGCTCCTCGGGCAGGGCGTCCAGTTTGTTGAAGACCAGCAGTTGCGGCACGTCGGTCGCGCCGATGTCGACCAGCACCTGCTGCACCTCCGCAATCTGCTCGGGATGGTGAGGATTGGCCGCGTCCACCACATGCAGCAGTAGATCGGCATCGACCGCTTCCTGCAGCGTGGCCTTGAAGGCATCCACCAGGCCGTGGGGCAGCTCGCGGATGAACCCCACCGTGTCCGAGATCGACACGCGCCGACCCACATCGCCGAGGTAAAGATGACGGGTGGTCGTGTCCAGCGTGGCGAAGAGCTGGTCGGCTGCATAGGCACGCGCCTTGACCAGCGCGTTGAACAGCGAGGACTTGCCGGCGTTCGTGTAGCCCACCAGGGAGATGTTGAAGGTGTCGCGCCGCTCGCGTTGCCGGCGCTGCGTACCGCGCTGCTTCTGCACCTTGGCGAGGCGCTCGCGGGTCCGCTTGATCGACGAATCGATCATCCGGCGGTCGAGTTCGATCTGCTTCTCACCGGGGCCGCCGCGCACGCCGGCACCGCCGGTCTGGCGCTCCAGGTGGGACCAGCGCCGCACGAGGCGCGTGCTGAGGTATTGCAGGCGGGCCAGCTCGACCTGCAGCTTGCCTTCATGGCTGCGCGCGCGCTGCGCGAAGATCTCGAGGATGAGGAAGGTGCGGTCGTAGACGGCTACGCCCAGTTCGCGTTCGAGGTTGCGTTGCTGCGCGGGCGACAAGGCCTGATCGAAGATCACCTCGCTCGCACGGTGCATCAGGGCGAGTTCGCGGATCTCTTCCGCCTTGCCACTGCCGACGAAGAGTGCGGCATCGGGCGCCTTGCGCTTGCAGCTCAGGCGGGCAACAGGGTCGAGCCCGGCGGTCTGGGCGAGAAGGCCGAGCTCTTCGAGCTCGCCATCGAAATGGGGAAGGCCAAAGTCGACGCCGACCAGGACGGCCGCGCCTTCTTGGCGGGGGATGGATTCAGACAAATGCGGGGGAGCCTGATGCATGGTGGACGGGTTGACGGTTCGCCAACCCGTCCCATGCCGCTCAGGCGCTGGCGTCGCTCTCGGTGACCGAGAAGTTGACGGCCCGGCCGGGCACGATGGTCGAGATGGCGTGCTTGTAGACCATTTGCGTCACCGTGT
This sequence comes from Pseudacidovorax sp. NFM-22, assembly GCF_021401245.1. Classification (GTDB taxonomy): domain Bacteria; phylum Pseudomonadota; class Gammaproteobacteria; order Burkholderiales; family Burkholderiaceae_C; genus Xenophilus. The sequence continues at coordinate 484,819 of NZ_JACBFY010000003.1, read as the reverse complement.
TGCGAAGCAGCACGACGTACTGGTCGAAAGACTCGATCTGACCTTGCAGCTTGATGCCGTTGACCAGGTAGATCGAGACAGGAACATGCTCGCGGCGCAGCGTGTTCAGGAACGGGTCTTGTAGAAGTTGCCCTTTGTTGCTCACGATATTCTCCGTGTTCAGAAGAAGAGTTGTTGGACCGGGCACCTTAACACAGGGTTTCCGCACTGCAACATTCGCGTGCGAAAGCCGTCGTAAAAAGAGCGGCTACTGCCCGGAGGGGACGCCATGATGACGGATCACGACCCGTCCTTGTCGGCATAGGGGTTATGCGAAGTCTTGAACTCGATGCGCAGCGGCGTGCCGATCAGGTCGAACTCCTTGCGGAAGCGCGTCTCCAGGAATCGGCGGTAGCTGTCGCTCACATGCTCGAGCGAATTCCCGTGGATGACGATCACCGGTGGATTCATGCCGCCCTGGTGCGCATAGCGCAACTTGGGCCGGTACATGCCGCTCTTCTTGGGCGCCTGGAACTGCACCGACTCCAGCAGCACACGCGTGAGCACGGGCGTTGCCATCTTGCGCGTGGCCGAACGGTGGGCCTGGATGATCGACTGCCACACCGGCCCCACGCCCAGCCGCTTCTTCGCGGAGATGAAATGCAGGGCCGCGAACTTGAGAAACGGCAGTCGGTTCTCGATCTGCCGCTGCAGCTGCTCGCGCTGGTAGCTGTCGACGGCGTCCCACTTGTTGACGGCAATGACCACGGCCCGTCCCGCTTCAAGGATGAAGCCGGCGATGTGCGCATCCTGGTCGGTGACGCCCTGCGTGGCATCGATCAGCAGCAGCACCACGTTGGCCGACTCGATGGCCTGCAGCGTCTTGACCACCGAGAACTTCTCGATGGCCTCGAACACGCGCCCCTTGCGGCGCAGGCCGGCGGTATCGATCAGCTCGAAGCGCTGCCCATTGCGCTCCAGAGGCACCGAGATGGCGTCGCGCGTGGTGCCCGGCATGTCGAAGGCCACCAGTCGCTCTTCGCCGAGCCAAGTGTTGATCAGCGTCGATTTACCCACATTGGGGCGGCCCGCCACCGCAAGACGGATGGGGCGCACGCCCTCCTCGTCCTGCGCATCGGCGTCGTCCTCCTCGACGGGCGGCAGCATGTCGAGGGCCAGATCGACCAGCGTGCGCACGCCCTGGCCGTGTGCCGACGAGACGGCATGCACATCCCCAAGGCCCAGTTCGTAGAACTCGGCCAGGCGTCCGCTGTCCTTCATGCCCTCGGCCTTGTTGGCCGCGAGGACGCAGGGCTTGCCGAGCCGGCGCAGTTCGCCGGCGATGTCGTGATCCTGGGCCGACAGGCCCTCGCGCGCATCCACGACGAAGACGATCACATCGGCCTCGGCCACGGCCTGCCGCGTCTGCTTGGCCATCTCCTGGTAGATGCCGCTGCCGGCATCGGGCTCGAAGCCGCCGGTGTCGATGACGATGAACTCGCGCGGCCCCGCCCGGCCACTGCCGTAGTGCCGGTCACGGGTCAGGCCGGCAAAGTCGGCCACGATGGCGTCGCGCGTGCCCGTCAGGCGGTTGAACAGGGTCGACTTGCCGACGTTGGGGCGCCCTACGAGCGCGAGAACCGGCTTCATGCAAACCTTCGTTCAGAGCGGATCATTGAAAAAACGGCCGGCAGGCGCCGGCCATGCGGGAATCAGTCGGGCCGGTAGCCGAACACGCCGCCGTTGCGGGTGACGATCACGACCGTGTCGGCAGCAACCGTCGGTGCGGCAGCCACGGCAGAACCGTCGGGCACCAGACGGTTGAGCACGGCGCCATCCTGGCGCGAGAGGAAGTGCACGGTGCCCGTGTCCTCGCCGATGACCAGGGTGCGGCCCACGGCCAGCGGGGCCGTCAGGTTACGCAGGCGCAGGCGCTCCATCGTCCAGGCGCGCTGACCGTCGGCGCGACGCCAAGCCTGGACGGTGCCGTTGCTTTCCACGCCATATACCAGGGTGTCGTCGCCGGAGACGCCTTCGGAGCCGACGGCCGGCTGGGTCCACGCCAGCGTACCGCGCTGGGCATCCACGCAGCCGACGGCGGCGTAGTAGGCCCGCGCACAGATGCTGTCGCCGACACGGCTGACGGTGCCGGTCAGGTCGACCAGCCGTTCCACATCGTTGGTCCCACGGGGGGACGCGACAGGCACCTCCCAGCGCGAGTTGCCATTGGCCGGGTTCATGCCCACCAGCCGTGCCCCGATGCCGGTGACCAGCGTGTCTCCGAAAGGCAGCAGCACGCCCGGCTTGCGCAGCACCAGGGAATCGGCGCCGGCCCGGCTCTGTTGCCAGAGGCGACGGCCGCTCTGGCCGTCGAAAGCCGCGGTGGTGCGATCGGCCGTCTGCACGAAGACCCGGCGGCCAGCCACCAGCGGCGGCGTGAAGGTCTCGGCGGGAAGGCGCTCCTTCCAGATGACCTTGCCGGCCTCGATCGCAACGAGTTCGTTGTTGCGGGTCACGACCGCGGCGAGCTGGCCGTCGCTACCCACGCCTGCCGACAGCGGTGCGCCCACCTGGGTGCGCCACAGTTCGCGACCCTGGCGGGCGTCGATGGCCACCACGGTGCCGTCCGACGCTGCCACGGTCACGCGGTCGCCGCTGACCGCCGCACGCAGCGGAAAGCTCACCGCCGGCATCTTGACGCTCCAGGCCTGGCTCACGCCGAGCGTGGCCGGATTCGCCGGCAGCTCCTCCGGCTTCAGCTTGGGCGCGCCAGAGCAAGCGGCCAGCGCTGCCACGAGGAGGCCGGCACAGGTGGCCCGCAGTGCGGAGACAGTGGACGTGGAAAGCTTCGACAGGGTCATGAATCGGATCCGTTTCAGGAAGTGGCCTTGGCCGAGAGCGAAGCCGGGTCGACGCCCACGGCGTTGAGCTTGACCTCCACCAGCCTGCGATAAGCCGCGTCCTGGGCCAGGGCGGCCCATGCCTTCTTGTATTCGGCCTGCGCCTCGTTGCGCTTGCCCTGCGCCAGCAGCACATCGCCACGGCGGTCGGCCACCAGGCCCTTGAACTCTTCAGGGAAGCTGCCGTCGAGCTGCTTGAGGGCCTCGTCGTAGGCCTTGGTCTCCATCAGCGCTGCAGCCAGGCGCAGCCTTGCGACAGCGCGATAGCCGGGATCGCTGCCCTTGTCCGCCACCCAGGTCAGCGCCGTGCGGCTGGCATCGGCCTGGCCCTTGTCGGCCAGCGTCTTGCTGGCCAGCAGGCCCGCCTGCTGGGCATAGACGGTGCCGCCGAAGCGGCTGGTCATGTCGTCGAAAGCCCGCTGGACCTTGGCCGGATCGCCGGCCTGCGCGGCGCGATCGAGCTCGTCGTAAAGCGCGGCGGCCTGCGTGGACTGGCGCTGCTGCCAGTACTGCCAGCCGTTCCAGCCCAGCACTGCCACCGCGGCCAGGATCACGACACCGGTGATCAGATTGCCGTAGAGATTCCAGAAGTGCTTGAGGCGGTCGAGCTGTTCCTGCTCTTCGAGATCGAGATGGGTCGCCATACGGAGGGTCAGTCTTGGGAAGCGGCGGATTGTAGGCTGGGGGCCCAGGCGGCCACGTCGTCGAGCGGACGCGCGATCTGGGCGCCCGTGCCGTCGCGCAAGGATTTCACGGTGACCTCGCCACGGGCCAGTTCATCGGCGCCGAAGATGAGCGCAAACCGCGCGCCGCTGGCATCGGCCCGCTTGAACTGCGACTTGAAACTGCCCTGGCCATCGGGCCCGGCCGCATGCATCTGCACCTGCACGCCTAGCGCCCGCAGCTGGGTCAAGGTACGCAGGACGACCGGCATGGCCGCGGCGTCGGGCACCACGGCGAACACGTCCGCGGCCGGTGCCGGAAAAGCGGCGCCCTGCTCTTCCAGCAGCGCCAGCACGCGCTCCACGCCCATCGCCCAGCCCACGGCCGGCGCGGGCTTCCCGCCGATCTGAGCGATGAGATCGTCATAGCGGCCGCCGGCGCACACCGTGCCCTGGGCACCCAGACGATCGGTGACGAACTCGAACACCGACAGGTTGTAGTAGTCCAGGCCGCGCACCAGCCGCGGGTTGATGGTGTAGGCGATGCCGTTGGCATCGAGGATGGCGCGCAGGCCATCGAAGTGCGCCAGCGAGGCCTCGCCCAGGAAGTCGAGCAGCTTCGGCGCGGCCTCGACCACTTCTTTCATCGCCGGATTCTTGGTGTCCAGGATGCGCAGCGGATTGCTGTGCAGGCGGCGCTTCCCGTCCTCGTCCAGCTTGTCGGCATGCTGCTCGAAGTGGGCAATGAGCTGGGCGCGGTGTGCGGCGCGCTCGGCCGGCTGGCCCAGGCTGTTGATCTCGAGCCGCACGTCCGTGAGACCCAGCGCCTTCCACAGCGAAGCGGCCAGCAGGATGAGCTCGGCATCGACGTCGGGGCCGGCGAAGCCCAGCGCCTCGGCACCGATCTGGTGGAACTGCCGGTAGCGACCACGCTGCGGCCGCTCATGGCGGAACATGGGACCGGTGTACCAGAGCCGCTTCGGGCCGTCGTAGAGGAACGAATGCTCGGTCACGGCACGCACCACGCTGGCGGTGTTCTCGGGACGCAATGTCAGGTGCTCGCCATTGAGCCGGTCCTCGAAGGAGTACATCTCCTTCTCGACGATGTCGGTCACCTCGCCGATGCCGCGCACGAACAGCGCGGTGTGCTCCAGGATCGGGGTGCGGATGTTGCGGTAGGCATGGCGCGCCATCTGTTCGCGCACGATGCCTTCGAGCCATTCCCAGCGCGCCGATTCCGGCGGCAGGATGTCATTCATGCCTTTGACGGCACTGATCTTTTCAGCCATGGGTGACGGGGGTCGATCAGGCGCTTGCGGTGGCGGTGGCCTGGCCGAAGCGCTTCTCGATGTAGTTTTCGACGATCTGGTGGAATTCGGCGGCGATGTTCTCGCCGCGCAGGGTCAGCGCCTTCTCGCCGTCGATGAAGACGGGCGCGGCCGGCGCCTCCCCGGTGCCGGGCAGGCTGATGCCGATGTCGGCGTGCTTGCTCTCGCCCGGGCCGTTCACGATGCAGCCCATGACGGCCACCTTCAGCCCCTCGACGCCCGGGTAGCGGTTGCGCCAGACGGGCATCTGCATGCGCAGGTAGTCGTCGATCTGCTTGGCCAGCTCCTGGAAGGTGGTACTGGTGGTGCGGCCGCAGCCGGGGCAGGCGGTGACGCTGGGCACGAAGACGCGCAGGCCCAGGGCCTGCAGGATCTCGGCGGCGATCACCACCTCCTGCGTGCGGGCCTCGCCCGGCTGCGGCGTCAGGCTCACACGGATGGTGTCGCCGATGCCCTCCTGCAGCAGGATCGACAGCGCCGTGGCCGAGGCCACCGTGCCCTTGGTGGCCATGCCGGCCTCGGTCAGGCCCAGGTGCAGCGCATAGTCGCAGCGACGGGCCAGTTCGCGGTAGACCGAGATCAGGTCCTGCACGCCGCTCACCTTGCAGCTGAGGATGATCTGGTCGCCGTTCATGCCCATCGATTCGGCCAGGCGGGCGGAGTCGATGGCCGAGCTGACAAGCGCCTCGTACATCACGGCCTTGGCGTCCCAGGGCTGGGCGCGGCGGCTGTTGGCGTCCATCAGGCCGGCCAGCAGCTCCTGGTCCAGGCTGCCCCAGTTGACGCCGATGCGCACCACCTTGTTCCAGCGCATGGCGGCTTCGATCATCTGGCCGAACTGGCGGTCCTTCTTGTCGCCCTTGCCCACGTTGCCGGGGTTGATGCGGTACTTGGACAGCGCCTCGGCACACGCCGGGAACTCGGTCAGCAGCCGGTGGCCGTTGTAGTGGAAGTCGCCCACCAGCGGCACGTCGACGCCCATGCGGTCGAGCTGCTCGCGGATGTAGGGCACCTGGGCCGCGGCCTCGGGCGTGTTGACGGTGATGCGGACCATCTCGGAGCCGGCCTGCGCCAGCTCCTTGACCTGGATGGCGGTGCCGATGGCGTCCACCGTGTCGGTGTTGGTCATGGACTGCACGCGCACCGGCGCGTCGCCGCCCACCGTGACCACGCGCGGGCCCCAGACCACGCGGGCCTGTCGCGAGCGGCGCCCTGCCGGCGAGGCCGCCGCAATGGGCAAGGCGGCGGGGTCGAGGATGCGGTCGAAGCTCATCGTGCGGACTCCTGCGCGAAGACAGCCCGGAGGCTGCCGCGCGAACGGCGCAGGCGCCGGTTCACGGCGCCTCCGCCTTGACTTCGAAGCGGGCGACGCCACCGCCCCGGGCGATGGGCGTCAGGTCGAAAGGCTTGCCGTGCACCAATACGTCCACCGCGGACGCGCGACCAATGATCACTGCCAGCGGCAGCTTGCCGGAGAGCGCCAGCGTCTCGCCGTTGGCCAGCGTGCGCTGCTGCAGCAACCGGCCGCCCGCCTCGGACACCGACACCCAGGCCTCGCCCTTGGCCGTGATCTGGATCGCCTCCGACGACACAGGCGCGGCCGCTGGAACAGGAGCGGCGGCCGGCGCTTCGGCGACCGCTGGCTGCGACGCCGCGGTCGCCGGCACAGGCGCCGCCGGCGCGGCTTGCCCGGTGGCCGCAACCTCAGGCGTCCCGCCGGCCGGTGCGTCCGTCGTGGTGGTGGATTCGCCCTGCGCGGATGGCGAGCGCCCGCCCTGCGGGGCCAGGGCCGCCGTCACCTTGTCGATGGCGCTCTGCGGCACCCAGAACAGCAAGGCCGCCGCACCCAGCAGCAGCGCCACCACGGCGATCAATGGGCGCGACAGGCCCGGCGTCGTCCGCCCGAGTCCCGCATTGCGATGCGAGGTGGACTTGATGGCGCCGCCGACCGCACGGTCGGATTCGGCGAGCGAGGCCCGGGGCGCACCCGGCAGGCGCGCCAGCACCGGTGCAGGATCGACGCGCAAGGCGCGGCAGACGCTGGCCGCCAGGGCGCGCGCGAACACGGGATCGGGCAGGAGCGCCAGGTCGTCGGCCTCCAGCGCGGCGAGCTTCTGGACGGGCACCTTCAGCGCCGCGGCGACAACCTCGAGATGGAGGCCGTGCATCTCGCGCGCCTCCCGCAGCAATTGCCCTGCAGTCGGCTGGGCCGGGTTGGATGCCGGGGCGCCGCCCTGGACGGCCGCGTCGCTCGCCTGATCAGTCATTGAAATTTCCACGCTCATAGGCCAGCGTCTCGCGCGCGTCCGGGAACCGGCGGCGCAGCTGCATTCCCAGTTGGGAGACCGCCTCCGCATTGCCGAGCCGGCGCTCGATGCGCATGCCGAGCCAGAGCGACTCTGCATTCGCGGACGGGCCGTTGTTCACGCGCCGGATGTAGAACTGGGCGCGCACGTCGTCGCGGCGCTGGTAGAGCAGCAGCGCCAGGTTGTAGCCGACCACTGGGTTGGCACTGTCGAGCTCGTAGGCCTGCATCAGCGAGCGCTGCGCCCCTGCGCTGTCGCCGGCCTGCATCTGGCACACGCCCTGAGTCATCCAGGTGCGTGCCGCGTCGCGGTAGCCCGGCACGGCCAGGGCAGCGCCAAAACGCTGGACGGCGTCGGCATAGCGCTTCTGCTGGCACATCAGCCAGCCGTAGTTGTGCAGCGCGTCGCCGTCACGCGGGTTGAGCGCCACCGCCCGGCGGAAGCTGTCCTCGGCCTGCGCCGGATCGTCCAGGCGCATGTAGACCAGGCCGCGCAGGTTGTACGCCGCCCCCAGCGACGGATCGGCCGCCAGGGCATTGCCGATCTCTTCGAGCGCGACCTGATTCTGGCCCTGCTCGAAGTAGCCGAGCGCCAGTTGCAGGCGCAGTTGCGCCCTGCGCTTGGCCTGCACGGCCGGATCGACCGGCTCCACCTGCAGCGGCGCGTTGCCCGCCGGCGGCGGCGGCGTCACCACCGCCGGCGCCGTGCTCTTGCACGCCGAAACCAGTGCCGCCATGCAGAGCACCGGAACGAGCGCCAGAAGACGCCCCTGGGCGGAACGGAAGCGCGGCCAGCGCAGGCTCATCGTGCGGCTTCTCCAACGGGCTGCCGGTCCGGCGGCGACGACTCGGCCTTGCGCATCATCACGACGCGCCGCTCGGCCATGCGCTCGGCCGCCCGGGTGCGATCCTTGACGTCACCGGCCAACTGGCCGCAGGCGGCGTCGATGTCGTCGCCCCGCGTCTTGCGCACCGTGGTGACGATGCCCGCGTCGGCCAGCAGGCGCGCAAAGGCCTGCACGCGCGGCGCGGGCGAGCGCAGCAGGCCGGAAGCCGGGAAGGGATTGAAGGGGATCAGGTTGAACTTGCAGGAGACGCCACTCGTGCGCACCAGCTCGATCAACTGACGGGCATGCTCGGGCTGGTCGTTGACGCCATCCAGCATGCAGTATTCGAAGGTGATGAAGTCGCGCGGGGCGGGCTCCAGGTAGCGCTTGCAGGCGCTCATGAGCTCGGCCAGCGGGTACTTCCGGTTCAGCGGCACCAGGTCGTCGCGCAGCGCGTCGTTGGGTGCATGCAGCGACACGGCCAGGGCCACGGGGCAGTCGGTGCCCAGGCGGTCCATCATGGGCACCACGCCCGAGGTGGACACGGTCACGCGTCGGCGCGACAAACCGTAGGCGTTGTCGTCCAGCATGGTCCGCAGCGCCGGCACCAGTGCACCGTAGTTCTGCAGCGGCTCGCCCATGCCCATCATCACCACGTTGGAGATGACCCGCTCGTCGCGGCCCAGGTGCCGACGCAGGAAATGCTCGGCGAACCAGAGCTGCGCGACGATCTCGCCCGTGCTCAGGTTGCGGCTGAAACCCTGGTGGCCCGTCGAACAGAAACGGCAGCCCACGGCACAGCCGGCCTGCGATGACACGCACAGCGTGCCCCGTTCGAGAACCGACGGCGCCCCGCCGCCGCCGGCGGCCGCGCCCCGCGAGAGCGATACGTCGCCCTGGGTCGGCCCGGCGTCGCCGTACTCGGGAATGAACACGGCCTCGACGGCATCGCCATTGCCGACATCGAACAGCCACTTGATGGTGCCGTCGGCCGACTCCTGCTGCGTCAGCACGGGCAGGCCGGTGACGGTGGCGCAGCCGGCCAGTTTGCCGCGCAGCGACTTTGCCAGATCGCTCATCTGCTCGAAGTCGCTGGCGCCACGCTGGTGGATCCAGCGGAACAGTTGCGTGGCGCGAAAACGCTTTTCGCCCAGGCCCTCGCAGAACGCGGCCAGCCCTTCCAGATCGAGATCGAGCAGGTTGGTGGCAGTCATGGCGCGGGCCCGGGCTGTCTCAGCCTCAGCGGCTGTAGACGTTCATCGAGGGGAAGAAGAAGGCGACTTCGTTGGCCGCCGTCTCGGGGGCGTCGGAGCCGTGCACGGCGTTGGCGTCGATGCTCTCGGCGAAGTCAGCGCGGATGGTGCCGGCAGCGGCCTTCTTGGGGTCGGTGGCGCCCATCAGGTCGCGGTTCTTGGCGATGGCGTCTTCGCCTTCCAGGACCTGCACGAACACCGGGCCGGAGATCATGAAGTCGACCAGGTCCTTGAAGAAGGGACGCTCCTTGTGCACGCCGTAGAACTGCTCGGCTTCGGCGCGCGACAGGTGCACCAGCTTGGCGGCGGCGATCTTCAGGCCGGCGGCCTCGAAACGGGAGACGATCTTGCCGATCACGTTCTTGGCGACGGCGTCGGGCTTGATGATGGACAGGGTGCGTTCGATGGCCATGGGTTTTTTTCTCTGAGGTTGAATGGAGGAAACACGTTTGCCAGAGGTTCCCGCGCAGTGCGGAACGGGAGACCACACTCCCGGCCACGATGGGCGCCTCTCGGCAAAGCTCTCGATTTTATCCGCGCGTCAGGGTTGCCACGCAGTGTTCGAAGGTATTACTTCAACAAAGCCGGGCGACAGCCTTGTGAAAAGAGGCCGGCGCGGCACCTGGAAGGCGCCTGCGCCGGCCCGCGATGCGTCAGCGGCCGCGCTTGCGGCCAAAGCCGCCGCCGCCGCCGCCACCACCACCGCCCGGCCCGCCATTGCCGCGCCGCGCATCCTTGCGCTGGCGGGTGAAGCTGTCGGCGCCGATGTAGCCAAGCGAGGTCTTCATCGGATCGGGCTGGCTGCCACCGGCATTCTTGCCACCGCCGTCCTTGCGGCCGCCGCCCTGCCCGCCCTTGTTGCCCTTGCCGGGTCCGTTGCCTTCCTTGCCGAAGGACGACGGAGCCGGGCCGCGCGGGCCACCGTTGCGGCTGACGCCATTGCGCTTGCCGCCGCCATTGCGTCCCGGTCCTCCGCCCCGCCGATCATCGGCCTGGGGCCGCGGCATCTCGGCGCCGGCAGCACGCGTGAGCGCACGGATGTCCTGCTCGTCCAGCTCCATCCAGGCGCCGCGCTTGAGGCCGCGCGGCAGCACCATCGCGCCGTAGCGGATGCGGATCAGCCGGCTCACGGCATGGCCGACGGCCTCGAACAGCCGGCGCACTTCGCGGTTGCGGCCCTCGGAGATCGTGACGCGGTACCAGCAGTTGGAGCCTTCGCCGCCGCCGTCCTCGATGGTGCCGAACTGGGCGACACCATCGTCCAGGCGAACACCGTCGAGCAGCTTCTGCTTCTCTTCGTTCGACAGCGCGCCCAGCACGCGGACTGCATATTCGCGCTCCAGGCCGAAGCGCGGATGCATCAGGCGGTTGGCCAGCTCGCCCGAACTGGTGAACAGCAGCAGGCCTTCGGTGTTCAGGTCCAGCCGCCCCACCGACTGCCACTTGCCCTGGTGCAGCCGCGGCAGCTTGCGGAACACCGTCGGCCGGTTCTGCGGATCGTCGTGCGTAACGACCTCGCCCACCGGCTTGTGGTAGGCGATGACACGGGCGGGCGGCGGCGCAATGCGGTAGCGGATCGGCTTGCCGTTGACCTTGACCTGGTCGCCGTACTGGATGCGCTGCCCGATGTGGGCCGGCTCGTTGTTGACCGAGATGCGGCCCTCCAGGATCAGCCGCTCCATCTCCAGCCGCGAGCCGAGGCCGGCCTGGGCCAGCACCTTGTGCAGCTTGGGAGCATCCGCCTGGGGCAGCAGCACCCGCTTGGCGACGGCGCCGGCCGCCTCTTCTTCTTCCTGTGCGTCGAAGTCGCCGGAGATCACATCCGCGAACTGGATCGGCTGCGCCGCCGGCGCGCGCTCACGAGCACCCTCGGAGGACTCGCCCTCCTCGTCGTCATCGAGGGGGTCGTGCCCGGCACCCTCGCCTTCGTCCTCGGCCGCATCTGCGGGCCCGGCCACGGTGGCCGGCACCGGCTCTGCCGCGTCCGCCGTGCCTGGCTCCTGCTCTGCGGTCATCGGGGCCGTGGTCGGGGTCTCGGCGGGTTCGGCGGCAAGCTCGCGCTTCCCACGCGGACGGCGCGTGCGAGCGGGCGTGCTGGCGCCCTCCTCGCCGCCGGCCGGCTGCGGCACCGCCACCGACTCGGCATCGGCAGCAACGGGAGCGCCGGCGGGCAGGCCCTGTTCGGGATCGGATTCAGTCATGAGGGGCTTCCGGGAAAGTGTTCGTGTCGGGGGATGCCGCAGCGGGCGGCGGGGGAGCGGGCGCTGTCGGCTCGGCGTCGGGCGTGATGGCTGACCCTGCGGCGGCGGCCTCGGCGGCAGGCGCCTGCGGCTCGGGCACCGGCACCGGCTCCATCGGCAAGGCGGGCTGCCCGGCTTCGGGCGGCAAACCGCGGCCCGCCAGGGCCTGGGCCATGTCGCCGGGCTGATGCGGCGCCTCGATGGCCGGCAGCTGGTCGAGCGAGGCCAGGCCCAGGTCGTCCAGGAACTGCCGCGTGGTGGCGTAGAGGGCCGGACGGCCCACGGTCTCGCGGTGACCGATCACCTCGACCCAGCCGCGGTCCTCGAGCTGCTTGAGGATCAGCGAGTTGATCGTGACGCCGCGGATGTCTTCCATGTCGCCGCGGGTGACCGGCTGGCGATAGGCAATGATGGCCAGCGTCTCGAGCGCAGCGCGGGTGTAGCGCGGTGGCTTCTCGGGATGCAGACGGTCGAGGAAATCGCGCATCTCCGGCCGGCTCTGGAAGCGCCAGCCGCTGGCAACGCCCACCAGCTCCATGCCCCGCTGCGCCCACTCGTCCTGCATCTGGGCGAGCAGCGACTTGAGCGTGTCGGTGCCCACCTCTTCATCGAAGAGCACACGCATGTCGCGCAGCGTCAGCGGCTGCGACGAACACATCAGGGCGGTTTCGAGAATGCGCTTGGCATCCGCCGTATTCATGGTGGCGAGGTTCCAGGCAAGGAGCGCGCGGAGCGCGCCGGGACAGAAGAGCCGAGAGAGAAGAAGGCGCCGACGTCTGCGGCTGTGCGCCAGGACGGGCCGCCGTCCTGAAGGCGCGAACGGCCAGTCGAGAAGATGGCCGCCGGAGGTCGCGCCGCGAGGCGCTCAGCCGCGATTGTAGTCGAGCCCCCAGGCACGGGCGGCGTCGGCAATGTCGGGCGGCAGGGGCGAGCGCAGGTCCAGCGCCTGGCCGGTCACCGGGTGCGCGAAGGCCAGCCGGAAGGCATGCAGCGCCTGACGGTGCAGGCCGGCCGCCGGTGCGCCGCCGTAGGTCTCGTCGCCGACCAGCGGATGGCCGATGGAGGCCATGTGCACGCGGATCTGGTGGGTGCGGCCGGTGTCCAGCGTGCAGCGCACCAGGCAACCGCGGTCGTGGCCGTCGAGCAGCTCGAAGCGGGTGCGGGCCGGCTTGCCAGGATGCTGCGCCAGGTCGACCACGGCCATGCGCAGGCGGTTGCGCGGGTCGCGGCCGATGGCGCCTTCCACCGAACGGCTGGCGGGACCGGACCACGCGCGGTGGCCCATGGCCAGGTACTGCCGGGAAACCTCCCGCGCCGCGATCATCCGCACCAGTGCGTCCATGGTCTGGCGCGTGCGGGCCACGACCATCAGGCCGCTGGTGTCGCGGTCCAGCCGGTGCACGATGCCGGCCCGCGGGAGGGTGGCCGCCTTGGCATCGCGCGCCAGCAGGCCATTGAGCAGGGTGCCGCTCCAGTGCCCGGGCGCCGGGTGGACCACCAGACCCGCGGGCTTGTCGATGACGACCAGGTGCTCGTCCTCGTGCACCACCTGCAGCGGCATGGCCTCGGGCCGGAAGGCCTGGCTTTGCGGCGTGGGGCGCAACTCGATCTCGCCGGCCTGGCCGGCCTGGACCGCTGTCGCCGACTTGCGGATCGCGCGGCCCTGCAGTTGGACCGCGCCCTCCTCCACCAGTTGCTGCAGGTAGCTGCGGGAGAACTCGGGAATCAGCTGCGCCAGGGCCCGGTCCAGGCGCTGACCATGCAGGGTCGCGGGGATGGAAAAAGCCCGTCGCTCGCTCTCGTCGAGATGGTCCGAGGGTTCGTCGGCCTCGGCATCGGGCCCGGGCTGGGCCAAGGGGGGGGTCGATATAATCCCGGGGGTTTGACTCACGAAAGCTTGCCTGTGACGTTTCGCACCCGATTATCGGCGGTCCCCTCGTGGCTCGCCCTCTGCGCCGCCGGGTTCCTGCTGGCGGGCTGCTCCTCCACCAAGACCGATCCGACGGCCAACTGGAGCCCGAACAAGATCTACTCCGAGGCGAAGGACGAAGCCGATGGCGGCGCCTACGACAAGGCAGTGCCGCTGTTCGAGAAGCTGGAAGGCCGGGCCGCAGGCACGCCGCTGGCCCAGCAGGCCCAGATCGACAAGGCCTACGCCCAGTACCGCGCCGGCGACAAGGCTCAGGCCCTCGCCACGCTGGACCGGTTCATGAAGCTGCATCCGGCCAGCCCCGCCATCGACTACGCCCTCTACCTCAAGGGCACGATCAACTTCAACGACGACCTGGGCATGTTCGCCTGGCTGACGCGGCAGGACCTGTCCGAGCGCGACCAGAAGGCCGCCAAGGAATCCTTCGAGTCCTTCCGCGAACTCGTCACGCGCTTCCCCGATTCGCGCTATGCCAACGATGCGCGCCAGCGCATGAACTACATCGTGAACTCGCTCGCGCAGTACGAGGTTCACGTGGCCCGCTACTACTACAAGCGCGGCGCCTACCTGGCCGCGATCAACCGCGCCCAGATCGCCCTGGCCGACTACCGCGAGGTGCCGGCGCTCGAAGAGGCGCTCTACATCATGGTGCTGTCGTACGACGCCCTGGGCATGAACGACCTGCGCGACGACACCAAGCGCGTGCTCACCACCAACTACCCGCAGAGCCGCTATCTGGCCCAGGGCTTCAAGACCAAGGACGATCCGTGGTGGAAGCTGTGGTGAGCGGCACCTGAGCCTGCATCGCCCTCCGTCGAAGGCCGCCATTGGCGGCCTTCTTCTTTGGGGCGCCAGGTCCGCGCTGCGGGACAGGTCGGGATTCCCATTCCCTCATGGCTCGCAAGGCAGCGCAGGACCGAGGCGCTGCATCCTCAGGGCCTCTTCGCGCCGGCCGACGCCGGCACCGCCGTCGCCACCTGCGTCCGCAGTTCGCGCAGCTTGGCCTTCAGCCGCCGCTCGTTGACCAGCCCCACCCGCACCATGAGCTTCTGGCCCGCCGACAGCGATTGCAGGCGCTCGTCGGCGTATTCGTAGCGCACCCAGGGCCGGTCGCCGGGCGTGTCGCCCTTGACCTCCACCACGCGGATCTGCAACGGCCCAGCGGGCTCGGGCGCGGCCAGCAGATGGTCGATCACCGCGACCAACCTGTCGTTGAAGTAGCGGCCGGGATAGCCCAGTTCCTCGTACGCCTGCTGGAAGAGCGGATAGAGCCGCGCATACACACCCGCCACCCGGGCCGCGTCCAGGCTTTCGGCCAGCAGCACGAAGGGCGTGTAGCGCGCGGCGTTGTCGGGGGCGACGGTGCGCAGCTCGCCCTGCCCCTGGAGCTGGAAGCGGCCGTCGGTGGGTCGCACCGGCCAGCGCTGCACCGGCGCATGTTCGCGCGGGAGGTTGTCGATGGTGGCGACGCCACGGCGGACGAAGTCGTCCATCTGCAGGAACTGGCCCACGGCCTTGCTGCCCAGCAAGTCGACCAGCGCCGACCGCATGCGGGCATCGGACTCGCCCAGCGGCGGCAGGTTCTTGTCGGGCTCGGCGATGGCCGCCACCTGGTTCTGCGGCGTCGTGGGCGCAGGCGGCGTGGCGGCCAGCGGTGGCGGCGCATCGGGCGGGGTGGGCGCACTGGCCACGGGCGCCGCGGGCGGCGGAGGCATCTGCCGTTGCTGCCACCACTGCCAGCCGAACCAGCCGGCGGCGGCCAGCGCGATCACGAGGGCGATGATCAGGCCGACAGGACGGTCGGCACGGGGACGGAAATCGGGCTCGGACATGCGGGTCTCTCCTGGACTTCGGCGACAGGCCCATTGTGGGCGGCGCCCTGCCCGGGCCGGCCACGGCGCGGTAAGCCGTTGTGACAGGGCAGGTCGCTGATGGCGCGCTGGCGGTCCGAATCGCGCCGGAGCACGAGGTTCCCGCGATCAGCGGACGCCCAGGCCTTCGGCGAGGGTGTGCGTGAGCTCGCCGGCCGACACCGGACGGCAGCCCGCGGCGTTCTGCCCGGACCACAGGGGCGTGAAGTCGCCCCGGCCTGCCGCTTCGGCCTTTGCGCGCAGAGGTGCGATGGCCGCCGTGGCCAGCGGGAAGGCAGGCGCATCCGGACTCATCGGGCCCAGTTCGCGCATGACCCGGTTGACGATGCCGCGGGCCGGCCGGCCGGTGAACAGCCGCGTGAGCGCCGTGTGCCGCGCCGACTCGGACTGCAGCGCCGCCCGGTGCAAGGCACTGGTCGTGGCCTCCGGGCACAGCAGGTAGGCCGTGCCCACCTGAACACCGGCGGCACCCAGCGCCATGGCCGCCGACACGCCGGCCGCATCGGCGATGCCGCCGGCGGCGATCACCGGCACCTCCAGCGCGGCCACCAGCTGCGGCAGCAGCGCGAACAGGCCGCTCTGCCGGCTCAGGTCGTCCGACAGGAAGTGGCCGCGGTGGCCGCCGGCCTCCAGCCCCTGCGCGATCACGGCATCGGCGCCCTGGGCCTGCAGCCACAGGCCTTCCTCCACGGTCGTGGCGCTGGCCAGCACGCGGGCGCCCCAGCCCTTGGCGCGGGCCAGCAACTCCGGCGACGGCAGGCCGAAATGGAAGCTCATCACCGGCGGACGCAGCGGCTCCACCAGGTCGCACAGTGCGGCACTGAAGGGCTGGCGGCCGGCACCCGCACCGATGCCGGCCGGGTCGATGCCGTACTCCGCGTAGTACGGGGCCAGCCGCTCGCGCCAGCGCGCCTCGTGCGCGGCATCCGGCTCCGGCGGCGCGTGGCAGAAGAAGTTGAGGTTGAAGGGCCGGTCGGTGGCGGCGCGGATGGCGGCCACCTCGCGCGCGATGGCATCGGGCGCCAGCATGGCGCAGGGCAGCGAGCCCAGCCCGCCGGCCTGCGACACCGCGATGGCCAGGGCACTGCCCTGCACGCCCGCCATGGGGGCCTGGATGATGGGAAGCGCGGTGCCCAGCAGGGCGGCGAGGTCGAGGCGCATGCGTCGGTGTCCTGGGGATGCGGAACCGCCGATTGTGCGCAAGGTGCCTCAGACCAGCTTCAAGTCGCGCGCCGCCACGCCCGGAAAGACGCGCGCCACCTGCTGGGGCGACAGCCCGTACATGCGCTGGAACAGCCCGCCGAGCACCGCGCGGTATTCGTTGAGCACCGGCCAATCGCGGTTCTGGAACAGCGTCTGCGCCGTCAGCGCCTGCTGCGTGCCGACGACGTGCCCGCCCGCCGAAGCCGCCAGCCCGCCGCCCAGCACCCAGTAGACCGTGCCGTGGCCATGGTCCGTGCCCTTGTTGCCGTTCTCACGGAAGGTCCGGCCGAATTCGCTGATGACCACCACCACCGTCTCGCGCCAGGCGTCCTCGCCAAGCTCCTCGGCAAAGCCGTTCACGCCCCGGCCTAGTTCCTCCAGCCGGTTGGCCAGGTAGCCCGTGCTGCCGCCCTGGTTGACGTGCGTGTCCCAGCCGCCCACGTCCACGAAGCCCAGGTCGAAGCGCTCGCGCATCAGACGCGCCATGCGGCGCGCGACCAGTTCGAAACCCTTGGCGCTGATGGCATTGCGGCTGGCCTGGTCCATCTCGGCCTGGATGCTGCGGCGCCACTCTCCCTGCAGCGCGAAGCCCTCGGAGACCGCACTCTGCAGCGGGCTTTTCGCATACATGCCGGCGATGTCCTCGACCTGCCGTGCACCCAGGCCCTGCCCGCCCGGGTTGCCCATGCCGATGTTGCCCACGCGCACCGTGCCGCGCAGCGAGAGCGGCAACTGGTCGGTGAAGGCGATGGGCGTGACCTCCTGCGGCGGCCCGCCGCCCAGCACCTGCGCCAGCCGGTTGAGGAAGCCCGAGCCGTAGTCGCGCCGCCCCGTCAGCGCCTGGCCCAGCTCGATGCCGTCCTGCGTCTCGAAATGGCTGCGCGTCAGGTCGTCGGTGCCGGCAAAGGGGATGAAGGCGGCCTGCCCGCGCTGGAACAGCGGCAGCACGCTGCCCGCCAGCGCCGGATGCAAGCCCCAGTCGGCGTCGAGCGCCAAGGCCCCGCCCGCCTGCCCCGGGCGGGGCACGGCGATGGACGGCCGGCTCTGGTAGTAGAAGTCGCTGCCCGTGGGCACCAGGAAGTTGCAGCAGTCGTAGGCCCCGCGCAGGAACACCACCAGCAGGCGCGTGCCTTCGGCGGCGGGTGCGGCGAGCAGGCGGCCGACGGGTGCCGCCAGGGAGAGCGCGGCCCCCGCCTGCAACAGGCGGCGGCGGGACGGCGACGGGGGTGCGGAGATGGGCATCGAAGGACTCCTTCTTCAGGCGGGCGTACGCCGCGACGATCCCGCCCCGCAGGGGGCCCCGGCGGCGGCCCGACGCGGCACGGCGTGCAGTGCGGGGCTGTGGTTCATCGGTACATCCGTTCCGGCGACGCGAGCAGGTAGGTGTTCCAGTCCTGCGCGGACGCCGCCTTCGCCAGCGCCTGCCGGGTCGCGGCGCCCAGCGTGGGTTCGATGCGGCGCACGGCCTCGGCCTGGGCCATCGCGGGATAGGGCGGCTTCTCCAGCGGCGCGCGTGGCTCGGCGCGGAACAGCACCGCGCCGTTGCTGCCCAGCGAACGGGCGACGTCGAAGCGCGCATTCATCTGGCCGGCGCTGGCCCACTCCTGCTGCCGCAGGGGATAGCCGTCGGGCGTGTCGTGCGCATGGGGCGCCTCGCCCAGGCGGTTGACCCAACCCATCAGCGGCCCGATGTCGCTGGCCACCCGATCACCGTAGGCCAGCCGCACGCTGCCGATGGCGTACTGCAGCGGATCGCGGAACTTGCGGCCCAGCGAGGCCGTGAATTCGGGCGAGCCCAGCATGGTGCGCACGACGGCGGCGATGTCGCCATCGGTGCGCTCGAAGGTGCGGGTCATGCGCTCGACCAGGGCGGGCGGCGGATCGTCCGCGACGAAGTAGGTGGCCAGCTTGCGCGAGATGTGCCGGGCCGTGGCCGGCGCGCGGGCCAGCCGGTCCAGAGCCTCGTCGACCTCCGCCAGGCCGCTGGCATGCAGGGGCGCGCCCAGCAGCGTCTTGGGGTTGCGGTCGTGGCGGGCCGGGTTGAACTCGAAGACGCCGCGGCGCACCCACTGCCCGGCCAGCGCGGGCGGCAGGCGGGGCGGCGGCGCATCCAGCGGCTGCAGGTTGGTGCCCAGGCCGGTGAGCACGCGCGCCATCTCCTGCACATCGCCCTGGGTGTAGCCGCCCTCCACGCCCAGCGTGTGCAGCTCCATCATCTCGCGCGCCAGGTTCTCGTTGATGCGGCCGGCGGCGTTCTGCGGGTTGTCCAGGTACACCAGCATGGCCGGGTGCAGCTCGACCGCGCCGAGCAGGTCGCGGAACCGGCCCAGCGCATGCGGCCGGATGGCGCGGTCCTCGTAGTCGGCGAGCAGCGCCCGCGTCTTCTGCACGCTGACATAGAAGTGGTTGGCCCAGAACCAGCTCATCACCTCGCGCAGCTGGTCGGGGCTGTAGAGGGCGCGCAGCAGGAAGCGCTGCTGCGTCTCGCGGCCCGCCTGGCCCAGGGCCTGCTGCCACGCCTGGCGCGCAGCGAGGCGCTCGCCCTCCTCCGGCAGCGCGTCGGCGGCGCGGCGCTGGGCATCCAGCCTCAGCGCCAGGGCACCGCCCGGCTCGGCGCTGATGCTCATGGCGTCGATCTTCTGCTGGGCCGCGGGCGGCAGCGGCGCGCCCGCGATATCCGGGCGCAGCTGGTCATCGATCCAGCGGGCCAGCCCCACGCGGTCGACCTGGGCCACGGTGTCGCTGCTGACGCCCCAGCTCAGGCGATCGATCCAGGCCAGCTGGGCGACCGGCGCCGACGGCACCGAAAAGGAGCGGCCGGGCGACGCGCAGCCCCACAGCAGCACGGCCGCACACAGCGCCGCGCCACAGGCACGAAGACGGGGAAAGCGCTGCATGGGATCTCCTGACGAGGTGGCCTGCACGATGCCGGATCAACCCGCGCGATGCCGCTGGCGTTGACGCGCGGCCACCGCAACAAATGTAAAGATCTGGGAACAGGCGAACCTGACTGGCCGGCACTCCTCACACACAGGCGGGCCCGGCGCGGCGAGCGGTGGCGCGCGCCCCATGTCCTACACCGGCCGGGGGCCCTGGCGCACCGTGGCCCGACCCGGGCCTTGCGATGCTCGCCGCCTTTCAACCGGATCCACCCATGCGCCGCCTCTGGGAAATCGACGCGCTGCGCGGGCTGATGCTCGTGCTGATGACCGTCACGCACCTGCCGTCGCGGCTCACCGACCCGCTCGGCCAGCCCTTCGGCTTCGTCTCGGCGGCCGAGGGCTTCGTGCTGCTGTCGGCCTTCGTCTGCGGCCTGGTGTATGGCGGCATCGGCCACCAGAAGGGCGTGGCGGCCATGCGGCAGGCGTTCTGGCGGCGCGCGGTGACGGTCTATCTGTGCCAGGCGGCGCTGCTGCTGTTCCTCTTCTTCGTGATCGCCGGGCTGGGCCTGCGGGCCGACCAGCCGGCGGTGCACGAAAGGGTGCGCTACTTCATCGCCTATCCGCACCAGGCCTTCGTCTGGGCGCTGGCGCTGGTGCACGAGCCCGCCCTGCTCGACATCCTGCCCATGTACATCCTGTTCATGCTCGCCAGCCCCTGGGTCATGGCCTACGGCATGCGCCATGGCTGGAAGCGGCCGCTGATGGTGAGCGCCGGCCTTTGGCTGCTGGCGCAGTTCGGCTTCACCAACCTTCTGTACCGCGCAGCGCAGGCACTGCTCGGCATTCCAGTGCCCATCGACGAGACGGGCTCCTTCGATTCGCTGGCCTGGCAGTTCCTGTGGTTCGCGGGCCTGTGGCTGGGCTGCAGCCGGCACGATGCGGTGCCGCCGAGGCTGGAGTTCCCGGCCGGCGTCGTGCGCGCGGCCGTGGTCACGGTCATCGTGGTGATGCTGTGGCGCCACCTGGGACCCACCGGCCAGGCGCCCTTCGGCAGCCACGATGCGCTCAACGAGTGGTTCGACAAGTGGCGCCTGGCGCCGCTGCGCCTGCTGAACCTCGTGGCCATCGGCATCGTGGTGCTGCGCTTCGGGCCCACTTGGCTGAAGCACCTGCCCCGGCCGCGCGTGCTGGAGACACTGGGCAGTGCATCGCTCTCCGTGTTCTGCGCCCACTTGGTCGCGGTCTTCGTGGTGCTGGTCGTCTGGGGTGGCGACTTCCACGTCCGGCCCTGGTGGGGCGATGCGCTGATGCTGGGCGTGGTCTTCGGCGTCCTCTATGGGGTGGCCGTCGGCGTGGCCCGGTGGGAGGCGCGGGTCAAGCCTCCATCACGGAAGAAGGCTGCGCGCCCGCAATCTGCCTGAGCGCCCGCTCGAACACCTCGGGCGGCTGACCGCCGGAGATCAGGTGCTGCCGGTTGAGGATGATGGCCGGCACCGAATGGATGCCCGCCTGGGTGAACATGCGTTCGGTCGCGCGCACCTCGTCGGTGAATTCGTCGCTGGCCAGGATGGCCCGGGCACGCTCGGCGTCGAGGCCCGCCTCGGCCGCCAGCCGCACCAGCAGCTCATGATCGGCCGGGCTCAGGCCATCGAGGAAATAGGCCTTGAACAGCGCCTTCTTCAAGGCCAGCTGCTTGTCCGAGCCTTCCAGCTCGGCCCAGTGCAGCAGGCGATGGGCATCGAAGGTGTTCCACACCCGCTTGCGCATGTCGAGGTTGAAGGGAAAGCCCACCGCCTCGCCGCGCTGGCGCAGCACCTCGCCGTTGGCGCGCACCTGTGACTCGTCGATGCCGTACTTGCGCTTCAGGTGTTCGATAGAGTCCTCGCCCTCGGGCACCATGTCCGGGTTGAGCTCGAAGGGCTGGAAGTGCAGGTCGACCTGGACGTCGGGCGCCACGCGTTCCATGGCGGTCTGGAGCGAGGCTAGGCCGACGGCACACCAGGGGCAGGACACATCGGAGACGAAATCGATACGCAGGGTGTTCATCCGCGCATTCTGCGTTCGGCCGGCGACACCTGCATCGTCGAGGCTTTTGGGTCCTGGCACCCGCAGAGGCGGTCCGGCACAGGGCTCAGCCCCGCCGGGCGCGTTGGAGTCGCGGCAGCCAGCCGTAAGCGATGCCCACCAGCGCCACCCCCGCCAGCAGCAGCGGCAGCACCATCGGCCAGGCGCCGGCCGAGTAGCGCGCATCCACGAAGAGCGCCGCCGTCTGCCCGGCGCAGAAGGCCACCAGCATCATCAGGAAGCCCGACCACGAGACGGCCCGTCCCGCCAGGTGCGGCAGGTCGCCCACCGCGCCGGCCTGGCCGCAGGGCTGATGGATGCCATGGCCCATCACATAGACCGCATGCCCGGCCAGCAGCGGCAGGGGCGAATGCGGCAGCAGCAGGCAGCCCAGCGCCTGGATGCTGGCGCCCGTCAGGCTGAGCACCGAGCCGATCTGCACCGTGCGCACCGGCCCGACCCGGGCCAGCAGCCGCCGGCACAGCAGCGTGCTGCTGATGTAGACGACGGAGCCGCCCGCCGGCACCCAGCCGTACATGACCGGTGACATGCCGAGGTAGCCGATGTAGACCATGGGCGACAGCAGCAGGAAGCAGAACAGCCCGCCATAGGTGCAGGCCGCCAGCGAAGCCCACGCGCGGAAAGGCCGGTTGCGCCACACCTCGCGCGCGCTGCCGCGGGGCGCGGAAGCGTCGGGTGCATCCAGGGCGCCGGCCAGCATCGGCCGGTGCGTCTCGGCGAAGGAATGCCAGCACAGCCCGAGCAGCACCAGCGCATAGATCGCCATGCCCACCAGCACCCAGCGCCAGCCCAGGGCCTGCACGCCCCAGGCGCCCAGCAGCGGCGACATCAGCGCCACCACGCCGAGGCCCGTCAGCCCGCGGGCCATCACCTGCGGCCCCTGGTGGGCGGGGTACAGGTCGCGCACCGCCGCCCGCGAGCACACCAGGATGGCGGCCATGGCGAAGCCCTGCACCGCCCGGCCGGCCGCCAGCAGCAGCACGCTGCCCGCCAGCGCGCAGCCCAGGGCCGCGACGGCGTAGGCGCCCAGGCCCGCCAGCAGCACCGGCCGCCGGCCGAAGCGGTCGGCCAGCGGGCCGCACAGCAGCTGCGCCACGCCGAAGGCCAGGATGAAGACCGTCAGGCTGCTGCTGGCCGAGCCCAGGTCGCGCGCGATCTCGGGCAGCGCGGGCAGGTAGCTGTCGGTGGCCACCGGTTGCGCGGCCAGCAGCAGCGGCAGCAGCATGGCGAAGGCGATGCCCCGGCGCGGCTGGACGGGCAGCGCGCCGCTCATGCCCGGCGCTCCATCGCGACCGCACGCCAGGCACACAAGGTGCCGATCACGGCCAGCGCCGTCGCGGCCCAGAACATGACCACATAACCCATCTGCTGCGCCACCGCCCCGCCGGCCAGCATGCCCAGCACACCGCCCAGGCCATAGCCGATCACGGTGAACAGCGCCTGGCCGCGTCCGCGCAGACGGCCCGGGAAGTGCTCCGTCACCATCGCGATACAGGTGGTGTGGTGCGCCGCGAAGCTCAGGGCATGCAGCATCTGCCCCAGCACCAGCGCCCAGACCCACTGGCCCAGCCCGGCGGTCAGGCCCATGCGCAGCACGGCGGCCACGCCGCACAACAGCAGCCACTGCGGCATGCGCAGCCGTCGCACCATCCGGCCCTGCAGCCCGAACCAGGCCACCTCGGCCGCCACCGACAGCGCCCAGAGTGCGCCGATGGCCGCCTTGTCATAGCCGATCGAATCGAGGTAGAGCGAGAAGAAGCCGTAGATGGCGAAGTGCGCCGTGACATGGAAGAACAGCGAGGCGAAGAACCAGCGCACCACCGGCCGCTGCAGCACCGGCCCGACCGGCTCGTGCACCCCGCCGCGGGCAGCCACGGGCTCGCGGTGATCGGGCAGCCTGAGCGTGGCGAAGAGCACCAGCCCCAGCGTCACCAGCGCCCAACCCGGGAAGTGCCCCATGCCGAAGCGGTCGAACCAGGCCCCGGCCAGGAACACGGTCACCAGGAAACCCGCCGAGCCGCACAGCCGGATGCGGCCGTAGCGCCCCCAGTCGCCCGCCACCAGGTGCGCCAGCGCCGCCTCGGTGAGCGACATCATCGAGCTGGTGTGGGTGAACATGACCAGCAGCACCAGCGCGATCCACCAGTGCCCGCCGTTCCACCACAAGCCCAGGGAGCCTGCCAGCGCCACCGCCGCGCTGATGCGCAGCAGCTTCACGCGCTCGCCCGTGCGGTCCGACAGCGTGCCCCAGGCATAGGGCGCGAACACCCGGGTGAAGGACTGCACCGAGGTCAGCAGGCTGATGGTGAAGATCGGCAGCCCCAGGCTCTGCAGCCACAGGGGCAGGTAGGGGTTGAAGAAACCGATGTGGGCGAAATAGCTGGCCGACAGCCCCGCGAAGGCGAGCAGCGGACGCCGGCTGGCGGCGGCAGAGGGCGTAGTGGCCGGGTCGGCCACTACAGGAAGGAGGCCTGCAGGCCCTCCGGTCGGTCGGCCTGGGCCTTGTCGCCGCGCACCACAGGGAAGGCCGCGCCCGGCTCGCCGCACTGGGCGCGCTGGCGCAAGGCGTGCTCCATCACCACCAGCGCCAGCATGGCCTCGGCAATGGGCGTGGCGCGGATGCCCACGCACGGATCGTGGCGGCCCTTGGTCACCACCTCGACCGGCCGGCCGTCCACGTCCACGGAAGTACGGGGCGTGGTGATCGAGCTGGTCGGCTTGATGGCGATGGCCACCTCCAGGTCCTGCCCGGTGCTGATGCCGCCCAGCACGCCGCCCGCGTTGTTGCTGTCGAAGCCGTCGGGCCGCATGGCGTCGCCGTGCATGCTGCCGCGCTGCGTCACGCTGGCGAAGCCGGCGCCGATCTCCACGCCCTTGACGGCGTTGATGCCCATCATGGCGTAGGCGATGTCGGCATCGAGCTTGTCGAACAGCGGCTGGCCCAGGCCGGCCGGCATGCCGGTGGCGACCACGCGCAGGCGGGCGCCGCAGGAGTCCTGCGCCTTGCGCAGCGCGTCCATGTAGGCCTCCAGGGCCGACACGTCGGCCACGGGCGCGAAGAAGGGGTTGTTGGGCACGTGGTCCCAGCTCTCGAAGCCGATCACCTGCTCGCCGATCTGGGTCATGCAGCCGCGGAACTCGGTGCCGTACTGCTCGCGCAGCCACTTCTTGGCCACGGCGCCGGCCGCCACCATCGGCGCCGTGAGGCGGGCCGACGAACGGCCGCCGCCGCGTGGGTCACGGATGCCGTACTTTTTGAAGTAGCTGAAGTCGGCATGGCCCGGGCGGAACTGGCGGGCGATCTCGCCGTAGTCCTTGCTGCGCTGGTCGGTGTTCTGGATCAGCAGCGCGATGGGCGTGCCGGTGGTCTTGCCTTCGTACACGCCGGAGAGGATCTGCACCGCATCGGGCTCGTTGCGCTGCGTGACGTGCCGGCTGGTGCCGGGGCGCCGGCGGTCCAGGTCGGGCTGGATGTCCGCCTCCGAAAGGGCCATGCCGGGCGGGCAGCCGTCGATGACGCAGCCGATCGCGGGGCCGTGGGATTCGCCGAAGTTGGTCACCGCGAACAGGGTGCCGAAGGTGTTGCCGCTCATAGGCGCGCGATTATCGGTGCGTGTCGATACCGGGGCGTCCTGCTGCGGGAACGCTTTATGCATGTTGCAGCGCAGCACCCACCCAGGAAGGAGCGCGCCCCATGTTGGATCGGACCACCACGGAGTTCTCGCACGTCAAGCCCGGCGACACCGACTACCAGTCGGGCGGGCTGCGGGACTTTTTCCTCTACCGGGACCTCGGCATCGCCGAGGCCACCCATGGCAAGGTGATCGCGCACCTGGTCAAGGCCAACATGGCGCCCGAGACGGGCACCGGCTGGCACCGGCACGAGGCGGACTTCCAGATCGTCATCATGGTCAAGGGCTGGGCCCGCTTCATGTACGAAGACAAGGAGACGCTGGTGGAGGCCGGCGACGTGGTGCACCAGCGCCCGGGCATCCGCCACTACCTGTTCGACTACTCGCCCGACATGGAGTACCTGGAGATCGTCTCGCCGGCCGACTTCAGGAGCGTGGACGTCGAGCCCGTCTGCGACGTGCCGGCTCCGACGCCCTGGAAGTAGCCCCCTGCCGGCGCGTCGTCGGCGACCACGGGCACGAGCCCCAGGGCCGGCCCGTTCACGCGCCGCGCTGCCCCAGGCCCAGGTAGGTGTCGATGATTCGGCGGTCGTGCAGCAGCGCGTCGGCCGGGCCTTGCAGTGCGACGCGGCCGGTCTCCAGCACGTAACCGCGGTGGGCCACCTGCAGGGCGGCGCGCGCGTTCTGTTCCACCAGCAGCACCGACACGCCCTGCGTCCGCAACGCCCCCACCACCTGCAGCACCTCGCGCACGATCAGCGGCGCCAGGCCCAGGGAGGGCTCGTCCAGCATCAGCAGCCGGGGGCGCGCCATCAAGGCGCGGCCGATGGCGAGCATCTGCCGCTCGCCGCCCGAGAGCGTGCTGGCCCATTGGGTGCGCCGCTCCTGCAGCCGCGGAAAGATGGCGAACACCTCGGCCATGCGGGCGCGCTGGTCGCGCCTGCCGGTGCGCCAGCGGTAGAAGCCGCCGAGCAGCAGGTTGTCCTCGACCGACATCTCACCGAAGAGCTCGCGCCGCTCGGGCACCAGCGCCACGCCGCGCGCCACCATGGCCTCGACGCTGGGCCGGGCGATCACCTCGCCGGCCAGCCGCAGCCGGCCGCGCGAGGGCAGCAGCCCCATGGCCGCCGCCAGCAGCGTGGTCTTGCCCGCCCCGTTGGGGCCGATGACGGTGACGATCTCGCCCTCGTCGATGTGCAGGGCCACGCCGTGCACGGCCTCGACGGCACCATAGGCGACGTGGAAGTCCTCCAGCGCCAGCACGGGCCGGGCGGCACCGGGCCGCGCCTCGACCGCGGCGGCGTCGCCGGCGGCAGCCGGACGGGCGCTCATGCGGCCGGCTCCAGCACCGCGGCGGCCGCGGTGGCCGAGGTCGGTGGCGCGGCCGGTTCCGCGCCGCCCAGGTAGGCATCCAGCACGCGCGGATTGCGCTGCACCGCGTCCGGCGTTCCCTCGGCGATCACGGTGCCGAACTCCAGCACCGTCACGCGGTCGGCCAGGTTCATCACGAACTCCATGTCATGTTCCACCACCAGGATGCCCAGGCCTTCGCCGCGCAGCTGCGCCAGCAGGCCGGCCAGGGCCTGCTTCTCCAGGTGGCGCAGGCCGGCGGCGGGCTCGTCCAGCAGCAGCGCCACCGGGTTGCCGGCCAGGGCGCGTGCGATCTCGACCACCCGCTGCTGGCCCAGCGCCAGCGAGGCCGCCGGCCGGTCGGCGAAGTCGCCCAGGCCGCAGCGCTCGATCTGCCGGCGCGCCTCGGCCAGCAGGGCCGCCTCCTCGGCGCGGTCCAGCCTCAGCATCGCGGCCCACCAGCCCCGCCGGCCGCGCAGGTGGGCACCCAGCGCCACGTTCTCGAGCACGCTGCGCTCGCCGAGCAGGCGCACATGCTGGAAGGTGCGGCCCAGCCCCCGGGCCGCGAACTCGCGCGAGGGCCGGCCCTGCATGGGTGCGTCCAGCAGGCGCACCTCGCCCTCGCTCGGGTCGTCCACGCCCGACACCATGTTGAAGAAGGTGCTCTTGCCCGCGCCATTGGGGCCGATCAGCGCATGCACCTCGCCGGCCCGCAGCGTCAGGTCGACGGCGCTGTTGGCCACCAGGCCGCCGAAGCGCTTGGTGACGGCACGCGCCTCCAGCAGCAGCGCGCCCGCCGGCTGCATGGCCCGCGCCGGCAATGCGCAAGCCGGCGCCGCGGCGCGCCCTCCGCGTTCGGGCCGGAGCCAGCGTCCGCCCCACCGCGCCAGCGTGGGCCACAGGCCCTCGGCGAAGCGCTGCAGCACCAGCACCATCAGCAGGCCGAACACGATCTGCTCGAAGTTGCCGCTGGCGCCCAGCAGCCGGGGCAGCCAGTCCTGCAGTTGCTCCTTGAGCAGCGTAATGAGCATGGCGCCCAGCACGGCGCCCCACAGGTGGCCGGCACCGCCGACCACGGCCATGAACAGGTATTCGATGCCCACGTTCAGGCCGAAGGGCGTCGGATTGACGAAGCGCTGCATGTGCGCATAGAGCCAGCCCGAGAGCGCCGCCACCAGCGCCGCCAGCACGAAGACCCGGGCACGCTGCCGCGCCGTGTCCACGCCCATCGATTCCGCCATCAGCCGGCCCGACTTGAGCGCGCGGATGGCGCGCCCCTCCCGCGAGTCGAGCAGGTTGTGCAGCGCCCACAGGGCCAGCAGCAGCACCGTCCAGATCACCGGCCCCAGCACGCGCGGCGAGGCCAGCGAGACGCCGAAGATGCCGAGCGCCGGCAGGCCGGTGATGCCCGTCTGCCCGCCCAGCGCCTGCAGGTTGCCGAACAGGTAGTACAGCCCCAGCCCCCAGGCGATGGTGCACAGCGGCAGGTAGTGGCCCGAGAGCTTGACGGTGATGCCGCCCAGCGCCCAGGCCAGCACGAAGGTGAGCGCCAGCCCGAGCGCCAGCCCCACCCAGGGCCACAGCGGCGGCGGCAGCGCCGAGAGCGCGGCGGCCGCCGTGGGTGACGTGCAGACCCAGGCCGTGGCATAGGCGCCGATGGCCACGAAGGCGGCCTGCCCGAAGGAGGTCATGCCGCCCACGCCGGTGAGCATGACCAGCCCGGCCGCCACCAGGGCATAGAGCCCGATGTAGCTGAACACCGTGGCGGTGAACTCGGGCAGCAGCGGCCAGGCCACGGCCAGCGCCACCACGAACAGCAGCGTGAGGTGCCGGCGGGTCATTCCTCGTCCTCCACATGGCGGCTGCGCAGCGAACGCCACCACAGCACCGGAATGATCAGCGTGAACACCAGCACCTCCTTGAAGGCGCTGGCCCAGAAGGAGGAGAAGGCCTCCAGCTGGCCCACGATCAGCGCCCCCGCCAGCGCCACCGGATAGCTCGCGAGCCCGCCGACGATGGCGGCCACGAAGCCCTTGAGGCCGATCAGGAAGCCGGTGTCGTAATAGACGGTGGTCAGCGGCGCCACCAGCAGGCCGCCCACCGCGCCGATCAGCGCCGCCAGCGCAAAGCTCAGGTCGCCCGACAGATCGGCCGGAATGCCCATGAGCCGCGCGCCCACGCGGTTCATGGCCACGGCGCGCAGCGCCTTGCCCACGATGGAGCGTTCGAAGAACACGAACATCAGCACCACCAGCAGCACGGCCACCCCGACCACCACGAGCGACTGCCCGGCCACCGTCACGCCACCCCAGTCGAAGCGCGCCTCCGAGAAGGCCGGCGTGCGCGAGCCCTCGGCGCCGAAGAACAGCAGCCCCAGCCCCACCAGCACGCCATGCAGCGCCACCGACACGATCAGCAGAATCAGCACGCTCGCCCGCGCCAGCGGACGGTAGGCCAGGCGGTAGAGCAGCGGGCCCAGGGGCGCCACCACCAGCAGCGTCGCCAGCGACTGCCCCCACAGCGAGGCCGGCCGCCACAGCAGCACCACGGCGCAGGCCAGCAGCGGCAGCACCACCGTCCAGGCCAGCGTCGCCTTCCATTCCACGACCGCCCCGCGCCGGGCGCGCCAGAGCTCCAGCAGCAGCACCGCCACGGCCAGCACCAGCAGCAGCCACAGGGTGCCCGGCACCTTGCCGGTGCCGAGCGCCGCCATCGACAGCGCGCCGAAGGCCACCAGCTCGCCCTGCGGAATGAAGATCACGCGCGTGACCGAGAACACCAGCACCAGCGCGAGCGCCATCAGCGCATAGATGGCGCCGTTGACGATCCCGTCCTGGCCCAGCAGCAGGGCGATCTGGAGATCCATGCCGTTCAGGGCAGGTACTTCCAGGTGCCGTTCTGGATGGTCACCATCACCCGGGCGCGGTTGTCGAGGCCGAGGTGGTCGGTGGGGGTCATGCTGAAGACGCCATGCGCGCCGGCCACTTCCTTGATCTGCTCCAGCGCGTCGCGCAGCGCGGCACGGAACTCGGGCGTGCCCGGCTGCGCCTTCCTGAGCGCCTCGGGCACGGCGGCCTGCAGCATCAGGCCGGCATCCCAGGCATGGCCGCCGAAGGCCGCGGTGCTGCCCTTGCCGTGGGCCGCCTCGTAGGCGGCCACATAGGCCATGGCCGACTTCTTGACCGGGTTGCTGTCGGGCAGCTGCTCGGCCACCAGCATGGGACCGGCGGGCAGGATGGTGCCTTCCACGTCCTTGCCGCCCACGCGCAGGAAGTCGGCATTGGCCACGCCATGCGTCTGGTAGACCTTGCCCTTGTAGCCGCGCTCGGCCAGCGTCTTCTGCGGCAGCGCGGCCGGCGTGCCCGAGCCGGCGATCAGCACGGCCTCCGGATTGGCGGACATGAGCTTGAGCGCCTGGCCCGTCACCGAGGTGTCGGTGCGCGCATAGCGCTCGTTGGCCGCCAGCTTGATGCCCTTGGCCGCGGCGGCCTTGGAGAAGACCTCGTACCAGCCCTCGCCATAGGCGTCCGAGAAGCCGATGAAGCCGACCGACTTCACGCCCCGGGCCGCCATGTGCTCGACGATGGCCTGCGCCATCATGTCGTCGTTCTGCGGGGTCTTGAAGACCCACTTCTTCTTGTCGTCCATGGGCGAGATGATCCGGGCCGACGCCGCCAGGCTGATCATCGGCACGCGCGCCTCGGCGGCCACGTCGATCATCGCCAGCGAGTTGGGCGTGACGCTGGAGCCGACGATCACGTCGGCCTTGTTGTCGGCGATCAGCTTGCGGGTGTTGTTGACCGCCGTGGTGGTGTCGCTGGCATCGTCGAGCACCACGTAGTTGACCTTCTGCCCGCCGATCGTCTTGGGCATGAGGGCGATGGTGTTCTTCTGCGGAATGCCCAGCGAGGCCGCGGGGCCCGTGGTCGAGAGCGTGACGCCCACCGTCAGGTCGGCCCACGACAGGCTGGCCGCGCAGGCCAGCGCGGCGGCGGCGAGCGCCTGGATCTTGAACTTCATGGCTTGTCTCCTTCTGTACTTTCTCGGTCTGGCAGAAAACGCCGCACTGCGTGGCCCCGCGGCGTGCGAAAGGTGCCGCCGGTCAGCCGGTCGGCGCCGGATGGGTGCCGGCATCGGACGTGGATGTGGAAAGGTCCGCCGGCCGACGCGCTGCGGCGGGCAGGCGCACCGCCGGCAGCCCGCCCAGGAACAGGTCGGCCACCACGGGCGCCATGTCCTCGTAGTCCAGCGGGCCGTCGGGCTTCATCCAGGTGAACATCCAGTTGATCATCCCGAACAGCAGCATGGTCAGCGGCATGCCCATCAGCGTGTCCTGCAGGTCGGGCCGCAGGGCCGCCACGGCCCGGGCGAAGCCGCGCACCACGGCGCGCTCCCGGTCGAGCACGCGCTGGCGGTCTTCGGGCTCCAGGAAGCGCACGTCCTCGGTGAGCACGCGGTGGGCGCTCTGCGCGGTGGCGTACTCGCGCACCAGCCGCAGGATCAGCTCGCGCATGCGGGCCTCGGGCGGCATCTCGCCGGCCCACACCTCCGAGACGATGGCATCGAGCCGGCTCACATGGGCCTCGGCGATGCTCACCAGCAGCGTGTACTTGTCCTTGTAGTAGTGGTAGAGCGTGGGCTTGGACAGGCCGCAGGCCTCGGCCACCTGGTTCATCGAGGTGGCGGGATAGCCCCGCCGCGCGAACAGCAGCCCGGCCTGCGCCAGGATGGTCTCGCGTTGTTCGTCATAGCCTGCTGCGCGTCCTCGTGCCATCCCTGCCGTTCCCCGTCAACGTTCGTCGAACGAGAGTACCACCCGGTCCGTGGTGGGATGGGCCTGGCAGGTGAGCACGAAGCCGGCCTGCACCTCCGCCTTGTCGAGGGCGAAATTGCGCCCCATGCGCACCGCGCCTTCGAGCACCTTGGCGCGGCAGGTGCCGCACACGCCCGAGGTGCACGAATACGGCACCTCCACGCCCGCCGCCGCGGCGCAGTCGAGGATGCTGGGCTGGTCGCGGCGGAACTCGATCTCGCGCGAGAGCCCGTCGCGCACGATGACCACCCTCGCCTGCTCCGCATCGCCGGGCTGCGCCTCGTGCATCACCGCACCGGCCGCCGACGGGGCCGCGGCCGGCTGGGCGATGCCGAAGCGCTCCACATGGATCGCCGACTCTGGCACGCCGGCCGCGCGCAATGCCGCCTCGGCCTCGTCGTTCATCTGGTAGGGCCCGCAGATGTAGGCATGGTCGATGGACCAGGCCGGCACCAGCGTGCGCAGGAAGTCGCCCACCTTCTCGCGGTCGAGCACGCCGCTGTTGATGGGCGCGTCGGTGTGCTCGTCCGAGAACACGTGGTGCAGCACCAGCCGGCTCAGGTGGCGGTTCTTGAGGTCCTCCAGCTCTTCCTTGAACATGGTGGAACGCAACTGCCGGTTGCCGTAGATGAGTGTGAAGCGGCTGCCGGGCTCGCGCGCCAGCACGGTCTTCATGATCGACAGGACGGGCGTGATGCCGCTGCCGCCGGCGATGCCCAGGTGGTGCCGGCGCTCGTCGGGCGCCAGCGGCACGAAGAAGCGGCCCTGCGGCGCCATGACGGCGATCTCGTCGCCGGGCCGCAACTGCGCGTTGATCCAGTTGGAGAACACGCCGCCGCGCACCTTGCGCACGCCCACGCGCAGCACGCCGTCGTCCACGCCGGCGCAGATCGAATACGAGCGGCGCAGATCCTGCCCGTCGATCTGCCTGCGCAGCGTGAGGTACTGGCCCTGGGTGAAGCCGAAGGTCTGGCGCAACTCGGGCGGCACGTCGAAGCTGACGATCACCGCCTCGGCGGTGTCGGGCTCCACGGCCCGCACACGCAGGGAATGGAACAGGGGCGTCATAGGGGCTTGAAATGCTCGAAGGGTTCGCGGCAGGCGATGCAGCGGTAGAGCGCCTTGCAGGCGGTGGCGCCAAAGGCGGACAGCCGCTCGGTCTCGGTGCTGCCACAGCGCGGGCAGGCCACCACGGGTCCGGCGCCACGGCGGCCCACCAGGCGCACCGGCACGCCCTGCCCCGCCGCCACCGGGCCCGGGGGCGCGATGCCGTACTCGCGCAGCTTGCGGCGGCCGTCCTCGCTGATCCAGTCCGTGGTCCAGGCCGGCGCGCGGCGCAGCACGGTCTGAACCGGGCCCAGGCCGGCGCCCTCGATCGCGTCGCGCACGCTCTGCGCGATCACCTCGGTGGCAGGGCAGCCGGAATAGGTCGGCGTCAGCACCACGGTCAGGCCGGTGGCGTCGGCCTGCAGCTCACGCACCAGGCCCAGGTCGCACAC
Source organism: Pseudacidovorax sp. NFM-22 (assembly GCF_021401245.1). Lineage (GTDB taxonomy): Bacteria > Pseudomonadota > Gammaproteobacteria > Burkholderiales > Burkholderiaceae_C > Xenophilus. The sequence continues at coordinate 452,060 of NZ_JACBFY010000003.1, read as the reverse complement.
CGACAGCGCCGGCACCTCGGGGTCCGGCACCTCGGCCAGCACCGCCCAGGCCCGCGCGATGCGCGCGGCCTGTTGCGACGCAGATGCCGGCGCGGGCACGGCCGCCATCGCGCTCACCACACGCCTCCGGGATAGGCGCGCTGCAGCTGCTGCATCTCGGCCAGGATGTAGCCCATGTGCTCGCTGTGCACGCCGCGCTTGCCCGTGCTGAGGAAGGCCGTGCGCGCGGGCATGGGCAGCGAGGCCTCGGCCAGCACCTCGGCCATCGCGGCCTCCCAGTCGGCGCGCAGCGCACTCCAGCGCGGACCCAGCCCGCTGGCGGCGGCCGCCTCGTCCACCGCGTCGTCGGCGAACAGCTCGGCGGCATAGGGCCACAGCCGCTCCAGCGCGGCCACGATGCGCCGGCGCGATTCCGCCGTGCCGTCGCCCAGCCGCACCACCCAGTCGGCGGCATGCTGCTGGTGGTAGCGGGCCTCCTTCACGGCCTTGCCGGCGATGGCCGCCAGCTCGGTGTCGGTGGAGTCCTGCAGCCGCATCCACAGCAGGTGGAAGAAGGTGGCGGCCATGGTGTTGCGCAACACGGTGAGCGCGAAGTCGCCGGGCCGGCCCGGGCCGTTGGGCAGTTCCACCAGCGTCACGTTGCGGTAGTCGCGCTCCTCGCGCAGGAAGGCGAGCTGGTCTTCGTCATGGCCGCGGCCCTCGACGGCACCGGCGTGGCTCAGCACCGCGCGGGCCTGGCCGATCAGGTCCAGCGCCATGTTGGCCAGGGCGATGTCTTCTTCCAGCACCGGCGCGTGGCCGGCCCATTCGCCCAGCCGCTGGCCGAGGACGAGGGCGGTGTCGCCGATGCGCAGCAGGTACTGCAGCGGGGCATCGTGGGCGATCTCGATCGAGGCTTGCATGCGGGGTCTCCCGTCGGTGCTCACATGTGGTCCACCGCGCCGGGCAGCGTGTAGAAGGTGGGATGGCGGTAGACCTTGTCCTCCATCGGGTCGAAGTACATGTCCTTGTCGCCCGGGTCGCTGGCCACGATCTGGTCGGCCCGGACCACCCACACGCTGGTGCCCTCCTGCCGGCGCGTGTACACGTCGCGCGCCAGCTGGATGGCCATGCGCGCATCGGCGGCATGCAGGCTGCCGCAGTGCTTGTGGTCCAGGCCGGCCCTGGTGCGCACGAAAACCTCCCACAGCGGCCATTCGGCGCGGCGCGGTTGCCCGTCGGCCGCCTTGTCCACGGGCCTGCCCTGGGCTTCGCCCGCGAGGCGGTCGCCCGTCGCGGCGGGGGTGTGCTCGCTCATGCGGCCTCCTTGAATCGTTCTTCGTGCTTGCGCGCGTGGGCCAGCGCGGCCTCGCGCACCCAGGCGCCCTCTTCCCAGGCCTTCACGCGGGCGGCCAGGCGCTCGCGGTTGCAGGGGCCGTCGCCGGCGATGACACGCCAGAACTCGTCCCAGTCGATGGCACCGAAGTCATGGTGCTGCCGCTCCTCGTTCCACTTCAGCGCGGGGTCGGGCAGGGTCACGCCCAGCACGCGGGCCTGCTCGACGGCGGCGTCGACGAACTTCTGCCGCAGCTCGTCGTTGGACACGCGCTTGATGCCCCAGCGCATGGACTGCGCCGTGTTGGGGCTCTGGTCGTCGGGCGGGCCGAACATCATGACCGAGGGCCACCACCAGCGATCGACGGCGTCCTGCACCATGGCCTTCTGCGCCTCGGTGCCCTGCTGCATCATGGTCAGCAGGCTTTCGAAGCCCTGGCGCTGGTGGAAGCTTTCCTCCCGGCAGATGCGCACCATGGCGCGCGCGTAGGGCGCATAGGAGCAGCGGCAGATGGGCACCTGGTTCATGATGGCCGCGCCGTCCACCAGCCAGCCGATGGCGCCGACGTCGGCCCAGGTGAGCGTGGGGTAGTTGAAGATCGAGCTGTACTTGGCCTTGCCGCTGTGCAGGGCCTCCAGCATCTGGTCGCGCGAGGTGCCCAGCGTCTCGGCCGCCGCGTACAGGTACAGGCCGTGGCCGCCCTCGTCCTGCACCTTGGCCAGCAGGATGGCCTTGCGCTTGAGCGTGGGTGCGCGGGTGATCCAGTTGCCCTCGGGCAGCATGCCGACGATCTCCGAATGCGCATGCTGGCTGATCTGGCGCACCAGCGTCCTGCGGTAGTGCTCGGGCATCCAGTCCTTGGCCTCGATGAAGGCGCCGTCGTCGATGCGGGCATCGAAGCGGGCCTCCAGCAGGGCCTCCTGGGCCGAGCGCACGGGCTTGCGGGCGTCGGCGTCCTTGCCGGCGGTGTCCATGGCCTGGGTGTACATGGGGCGGTCCTTCCTGTGGGTGACGTGGGGGCGGGGCGACGGCGGGTCAGCGCGCCTTGGCGCGTTCGTCGAAGACGCGGCGCGCCTTGCCGGTGAGCGTGCGCTCGATGCCGTCGGGCGGCAGCACGGCGACGGTGGTGCTGATGCCGATCAGCGTCTTGATGCGGTGCTGCACCCAGCCGGCCACCTCCGCCGCACTCGCGGCGGCCGCGGCCTCGGGCTGCAGCTCGCAGCGCACCTCTACCGTGTCCAGGTGGCCATCCCGGCGCACCACCAGCTGGTACTGGCCGGAGAGCTGCGGATGCTGCAGCACGATCTCCTCCACCTGCGTGGGAAAGACGTTGACGCCACGGATGATCAGCATGTCGTCGCTGCGGCCGACGATCTTGCCCATGCGCCGGAAGGCGCGCGAGGTGGGCGGCAGCAGGCGCGTGAGGTCGCGCGTGCGATAGCGCACGATGGGCAGGGCCTCCTTGGTGAGCGTGGTGAAGACCAGCTCGCCCTCCTCGCCGTCGGGCAGCACCTCGCCGGTCTCGGGGTCGATGATCTCGGGATAGAAATGGTCCTCCCAGATCACCGGGCCGTCCTTCGACTCGATGCACTCGCTGGCCACGCCCGGGCCCATGACCTCGGACAGGCCGTAGATGTCCACCGCGTCGATGCCGGCACGGCCCTCGATCTCGCGGCGCATGGCCTCGGTCCAGGGCTCGGCGCCGAAGATGCCGACCTTGAGCGAGCAGTCGCGCGCGTCCAGGCCCTGGCGCGCGAACTCCTCGACGATCACCTGCATGTAGCTGGGCGTGACCATGATGATCGAGGGCTGCAGGTCGCGGATCATCTGCACCTGCTTCTCGGTCTGCCCGCCGGACATGGGAATGGCGGTGCAGCCCAGCCGCTCGGCCCCGTAGTGCGCCCCCAGGCCGCCGGTGAACAGGCCGTAGCCGTAGGCCACATGGATCAGGTCGCCCGCCCGGCCGCCCGCGGCGCGGATGGAGCGCGCCACCAGGTCGGCCCAGCGGTCGATGTCGCCGGCGGTGTAGCCCACCACCGTGGGCTTGCCCGTGGTGCCCGACGAGGCATGGATGCGCGCCAGCCGCTCGCGCGGCACGGCCAGCATGCCGAAGGGATAGTTGTCGCGCAGGTCGCTCTTGACGGTGAAGGGGAACTTCGCCAGGTCCGACAACTGCCGCAGGTCCGACGGATGCACGCCCCGCTCGTTGAAGGCGCGGCGGTAGTGCGGCACGTTCTCGTAGGCGTTCTCCAGCGTGGCGCGCAGGCGCTGCAACTGCAGCGCGGCGATCTCGTCGCGGCTGGCGGTCTCGATGGGTTCCAGGTCGCCGGGGGCCGGCTGCTTGACGGGCATGGGTCGTCTCCTTGCGGGCAAATCGGTCAGCGCGGCACCGCGGGCCGGCCGCGGGCGGTGTAGGAGCGGCCGCGGAACACCGCCACGCGCTCGCCGCGCTGGTTGGCCACGACCACGTCGTACACGCCGGTGCGCCCGGTCTTCCAGACCTCGGTGCACCGCGCCTCCAGACGGTCGCCCAGACGGGCCGGTGCCACGAAGTCCACGCCGAAGCCCGAGGCCACGGTGAGTTCGTCGTAGGCATTGCAGGCGTAGGCGAAGGCGGTGTCGGCCAGCGTGGCGATCAGGCCGCCATGGCAGATGTCATGGCCGTTGAGCATGTCCTCGCGCACGGTCATGGCGGCCGTGGCCGCGCCGGGCGACATGGCGGTGATGGCGATGCCCAGCGCATGCAGGGCCCGGTCGTTGGCGGCCATGCCGTCGCGCACGGCGTCGGCGATCTGCTGGGGCGTGGGGGATGCGGCCATGGCGGCTTCAGCGGTCGGTGAACTGCGGGGCACGGCGGGCGCCGAAGGCGGCCACGCCTTCCTGGTAGTCGTGGGCGCGGCCGAGTTCGCCCTGCAGGCGGCCCTCCTCGGCCAGGGCCGCGTCCAGGTCCAGCGCCTGCGCGGCATCGAAGGCCGTGCGCGTGGCGACCAGGGCCTTCACCGGCATGGCGGCCAGCCGGCGGGCCAGCTGTTGCGCCTCGTCGGCCAGGGCGGCGTCGTCCACGCAGCGCCAGATCAGGCCGATGCGCTCGGCCTCCTCGGCCGGCAGCTTGTCGCCCAGCAGGCCCAGGCCCAGCGCGCGGGCACGGCCCACCAGCCTCGGCAGCAGCCAGGTGCCCCCGGTGTCGGGCACCAGCCCGATCCTGGCGAAGGCCTGGATGAAGCTGGCCGAGCGCGCCGCCAGGACGATGTCGGCGCACAGCGCGAGGTTGGCGCCTGCGCCCGCCGCCACGCCGTTGACGGCGGCCACCACCGGCACCGGCATGCTGCGCAGGCGCAGCACCAGCGGACGGTAGAAGCGGTCGATGACCTCGCCCAGGTCTTTGGACGCGCCGCCGGGCTCGGGGGCCACGGCGGGATCGGCCAGATCCTGGCCCGCGCAGAAGCCACGGCCAGCGCCGGTGAGCACCAGCGCGCGCACGCCCGCATCCGCCGCGGCGCGCTCCAGCGCATCCATGAGCGCGCCGTGCATGGCCTGCGTGAAGCTGTTGAGCGCGGCGGGACGGTTGAGCGTCAGGGTGCGCACGGCATCGGCGGTGCTCTCGATCACCAGGGCGTCGGACATGGGGCGTCTCCGGGATTGTTCGGGGGTCAGGTCGACGGATTACTTTCGACCGACCGGTCGGCTGATCTTAAAATCCGCACGCGGCTTGATGCAAGTCAGCACACCCCGAGAAAACCCGCGCCTGTGCCGTGCAACCCGGTGCGGCGCCCGAAGGAGACTTTCCGCCATGCCCTGCTATGCCATCGAAGGCGTGGTCCCTGTCGTGGACCCGAGCGCCTATGTGCATCCCACCGCCGTGCTGATCGGCGACGTCCACGTCGGCCCGGGCTGCTATGTCGGGCCCGCGGCCTGCCTGCGCGGCGACTTCGGCCGCGTGGTGCTGGAGGCCGGCTCGAACGTGCAGGACACCTGCGTGATCCACGGCTTTCCCGAGCGCGACACCGTGGTGCGCGAGAACGGCCACATCGGCCACGGCGCCGTGCTGCACAGCTGCGTCGTCGGGCGCGACGCGCTGGTGGGCATGAACGCCGTGGTGATGGACGAGGCCGTGGTCGGCGAGCGCACCATCGTGGCCGCCTGCGCCTTCGTGCCCGCCGGCATGCAGATCCCCGATGCCAGCCTGGTGGCGGGCGTGCCCGCGCGGGTCAAGCGACCGCTGACCGAGCAGGAGATCGCGTGGAAGCGCGAAGGTACCCTCACCTACCAGGACCTCACCCGCCGCTGCTTGGCCACGATGGAAGAGGTCGCGCCGCTGGCCCGGGCCGAGGCCGACCGGCCCCGCCTGAAGGCCCCCGACGTGCAGCCGCTGATCGCCACCCGCCGCGGCTGACTGCCGTTACCGTCCACCCTTTCGAAACCCACTCTGGAGACTCCGCCATGATCCGTGTCAGCGTCCTCTATCCCTTCACCGAAGGCGCCCGCTTCGACCACGACTACTACCGCGACAAGCACATGCCCATGATCCAGGCCCGCATGGGTTCGGCCTGCCTGGGCTACCGCATCGACCGCGGCCTGTCGGGGCCGGCGCCCGGCTCCAAGCCGGCCTTCGAGGCCATGTGCCACATCGACTGCGCATCGGTCGAAGCCTTCCAGGCCGCCTTCGGACCTCACGCGAAGGAAATCAACGGCGACGTGAAGAACTACACCGATATCCGGCCGACGATGCAGATCAGTCAGGCGGGCTGAGCGCCATCGCCCCACCGGATTCAAGGCATTCCTGGGATTTCGGCTTTTTCTGAAATCCCAGCACGCACAATCGGTGGATGCCCAACAGCCGTCCTGCCGACCCGCGCCCTGCCCTGCCCGAACTCCACCGCCAGTTCGTCGACCACTTCGGCGAGATGGGCAGCCGCTGGGGCATCAACCGCACCGTGGGGCAGATCTATGCCCTGCTCTTCCTGTCGCAGCGGCCCCTGAATGCCGAGGAGATCAGCGAGACGCTGTCCTTCTCGCGCTCCAACGTGAGCATGGGGCTCAAGGAACTCCAGGCCTGGCGGCTGGTGCAGCTGCGCCATCTGGCGGGCGACCGGCGCGAATACTTCGAGACGCCCGGCGAGGTGTGGGACATCTTCCGCGTGCTGGCCGAGGAACGCCGCCGCCGCGAGATCGAACCCACGCTCTCGATGCTGCGCAACGCCCTGCTGCAGGAGCCGGCCACCGAGGAGGAGCGCCACGCGCAAGAGCGCATGCGCGAGATGCACGACCTGATCGACCGGCTGGTGCGCTGGTTCGACGACGTCCAGCGCCTCTCGCCCGACACGGCGATGCGGCTCATGGGCATGGGGGCGGCGGTGACGCGGGCGCTCGACCTCACCGGGCGGCTGACCGGCGGCGGCCGGGGGCGCAAGGACGCCGACGGCGAATAGGCGAGGCCACCGGTCACAAGCAAAAGGGCTGCATCGCTGCAGCCCTTTTGCTTGGTTGGCCAGATGCCGCCGCGGATCGCCGCGCGCGGACCCTGTGGATGGACTCAGTCCTTGCCCTTGAGCGCGTCCTTGGCCTTCTCGGCCGAGTTCTTGGAGCGGTTCTTGTGGTACTCGGACTTGACGTTGTTGACCGCCTTGCCCACCGGGCCGCTCTTCTTGGCGTCGCTCTCGGCGCGCTTCTGGTCGATCTTGTGCTCGGCGGCGTCCGACGCCTCCGATGCGGCCTTGCCGAGCTGGGCATGGCTGACGCCGGCAAAGGCGATCAGCGACAGGGCGGTGGCGATACCGAAAAAGGTTTGACGCATGGTGTTCTCCGAATCTGTGAGCGATGCGCCAAGCGTGCCTGCCGCGGGCCGGGCCGGGCTGTCGGCCATCGCGCCATCGTCGTGACCGAAGCGGCAGTGCGCGTTCGCAGGCCATCGGGCGATCACGGGGCGCGCCCTCCGTCTATGCGAACGGACTCCATGCACGAGCCAGCGCGTCCTGGCTGACCGGGGGCAGCACACCCAGTCGCACCCAGCCCGGCATGCCGAAGCTGCCACAGTCGCGCAGCTTGATGCCCTGCGTGCGCAGGTGCCGCAACGCGCCGTCGAGGGACGGCGCGCCCGGCCTGGCACAGAAGAAGTTGGCGACGCCGGGCGCCACCTGCCAGCCCATCGCTTCGCAGTGCGAGATCTGGCGCTGCTTCCATTCCCGAAGGCGCGGCAGGCATTGGGTCGAAAGCCAGTCCTGGACGGCCGGCTCGGTCCAGGCCCGGAGCATGGCCTCGGCATGGGCGCCCAGGGGCCATGACGGTGCCAGGGCATGCAGGTCCTCGACCAGCCGGCCGGGTGCTGCGGCGGGTGCGATGGCATAGGCGCCACGCACGCCCGTCAGGCCCAGGGCCTTGTTGGGCGTCCACAGCTGCCAGCACCGGTCGCGCTGCGCCGCGGTCAACGCCGAGGCGCCCTCCAGCCGCAGGGGGGCGTAGGCACAGTCCAGGACCAACGCCGTGTCCGGTGGCAGGGCGTCGAGCCGGGCGGGCAGATCCGCCACGGCGTCGCCGCGCGGGGAGGACGGCTCGCAGGCCCACGCCAGGACCGGCGGCCGAGCGCCACCGAGCGCCAGCGGCTCGCCGACGACCCGTACCGACAGTCCATGGGCTTCGGCCGCCCGCCGGTAGTCGCCATAGGCGGCCGCGGGCACCTGTACCGGCCCTTCGCCCCGACGGCGCACGGCCACGGCCGCCGTGATGCGCACGATGAACTCGCTCGCGCTGGCGGCCACCAGCACCCGTTCGGGAGAGACCCCATGCCACGCGGCCAGCCGGCCGCGCAGTGCCGTGGCCGCCGGGTCCGGGTAGCGCGTGGGATCGGCCTGCCGCAGCGCCTGCATCACTGCCTCGCAGGGTCCGCAGGCGTTGGCGTTGCTGGAGAAGTCGTGCACCGGCACGCCCTGCGCGTCCGGCCCACCGTGGACCATGGGCCTCATCGCAACTGCGCCAGCCAGACGAGCGCCAGCGTGGCCAGCGCGGCCGCCATCGGCACGGTACGGCCCGCCAGGACGAGTGCCCGCTGCGTGTCCTGTGCCTGCGGCTCGCGGCCGCCCGCGTGGAGCGCGTAGACGCCGGGCTTGCGCAGATGCACGCCCAGCAGCAGCGCCATGGCGCCCATGGGCCAGCCGCCGTTGGGCGATGGCGTGCGCGCCGCTTCCCGCCGCAGCCCGGCGGGCCAGCGCCCGGCGGCCAGCATCAGCAGCAGGGCCGTGAGCCGGGCCGGCAGCCAGGACAGGGCGTCGTCCGCCCGCGCCGCCCATTTGCCGGCCCAGGTCCAGTCCCGCCCGCTGCGCTCGCCGCGGTAGCCCCACATGGCGTCGGCCGTGTTGGCGAAGCGATAGAGCGCGGCGCCCGGCAGGCCGGCGATGGCGAACCAGAACAGCGGCGCCACCACCGAGTCGTTGAGGTTCTCGGCCAGCGACTCGATGGCGCTCTCGCGCACCTCGCCGGCTTCCAGCTGCTGTACGTCGCGGCTCACCAGGCGGGCGAGGCGCTCCCGGCCTTCGGGCAGCGAGCATGCAAGCGCCTGCTCCACCGCCGCCACCTCGTCACGCAGCATGCGCCAGGCCAGCAGCGGCTTGAGGCACAGCGCGAGCGCCACCGCCGCCAGCAGCGCCGGCAAGGCCCCGGCGGCCCCTTGCAGGGCCCAGCCCAGCACCGTCGCCACGAAGGCGCCCACGAGCCACGCCAGCGCGCCGCGCACGAAGGGCCCGGCACGCCGCGCATCGCCCGGCAGCGGCGCCACATGGCGTCCGGTCCAGCCCAGCCAGCGGCCCATGCCCACCACCGGATGCACGCGCGCCGGCGGCTCGCCCAGCCAGCGGTCGATGGCGAGCGCCAGCCAGAGCGCGGCGGCGAGCACGACCGGGCCGTCCGTCACGGGGGACTAATCCTCGATGCCGCGCTGCGCCGGGATGCCCGCATCGAAGGCATGCTTGACCTTGCGCATCTCGGTCACGGTGTCGGCGATGTCGATCAGTTCCTGCGGGCAGCGGCGGCCGGTGAGCACCACGCTCACCGACGACGGCCGCTGCGTCAGCACCTCCATCACCGGCTCCAGCGGCAGCCAGCCGTAGATGAGCGGATAGGTGATCTCGTCCAGCACCACCAGGAAGTGCTCGCCCGATGTGATGGCCGCGGCCGCCCGCGCCCAGCCGTCGCGCGCCAGCTGGGCGGATCGCTCCAGGTCCTGGCTCTTCCAGCTGAAGCCGTCGCCCAGGCCTTCGATGGGCAGGCCCAGTTGCTCGAACACGCGGTGCTCGCCGAAGCGCGCACTCGGCACCTTCATGAACTGGAAGATGCGCACCGGCTTGCCGCGGCCGTGGGCGCGGATGGCCAGGCCGAAGGCGGCGGTGCTCTTGCCCTTGCCGTCGCCGGTGTTGACGATCAGCAGCCCGCGACGCTCGCCTTCAGGCTTCTCGTAGGGCTTGGTCTGGGGCGGGGTTTCGGTCTGCATGATGGGTCTCGGGTGAAGGTTCAGCGGTGCAGCGCCACCCACTGGTCGTCGACGCGGTGGATGCGGATGCGGTGGTCGAACACGGCCTCGACCGCCGCATGGGTCGCGCCGTCGTGGCAAGGGCCATGATGGATAAGCCGGCCACCGGCCATCACGGCCAGGTCGTCGGCGGCCAGGGCGGCATGCAGTTCGTGCAGCACGGTGACCACGGTGCGGCCGGCATCGGCCAGCGTTCGGGCCAAGGCCAGGCAGTCGGCCTGGTGCGGCGGGTCGAGGTTGGCGAGCGGCTCGTCCATCAGCAGCACGCCCGCCTCGACGGCCAGCGCGCGGGCCAGCAGCACGCGCTGGCGCTCGCCGCCCGAGAGCTGCGACAGCGGCCGTCCCCGCCAGTCCCAGGCCTGCGTCTGGCGCAGGGCCTGCTCGACCGCGGCATGGTCGGCACCGGAGGGCGCCGCCAGCCAGCGTTGATGCGGCAGCCGGCCGAGCATGGCGACGTCGTAGGCCGTGAGGTCGTCGGCGGCCGGATCGGCCGCACCGCCCTGCGCCAGCCAGGCCAGGCGGCGGGCGCGCGCCCGGTGCGGCCAGGCCGACAGCCCCTCGCCATCGAGCAGAACCTCGCCGCCCGAGGGTGCGAGCAGTCCGGCCATGGCCTTGAGCAGCGTGGACTTGCCCGCGCCATTGGGGCCGACGATGCTGGTCCAGCGGCCGGCCTGCAGGCGCAGCGTCACGCCGTGCAGCACGGGCGCGCCGCCCAGCGTGGCGTCCAGGTGGTGCACTTCCAGCACGGGCGCACCGCCGGCCCTGGCGGGCGACGCCTGCAATGTGGCCGTCATCGCACCCCTCCGCGCGAGCGCCGGTGCATCAGGAAGAGCAGATAACCGCCACCGAGCACGGCGGTGAGCACGCCCACCGGCAGCTCCTGCGGCGCGATCAGCCAGCGCGCCAGCAGGTCGGCCGCCATCAGCAGCAGGCCGCCCATGAAGGCCGACAGCATCAGCAGCCCCGCATGCGTGGTCTTGATGATGGAGCGCACCAGGTGTGGCGCCGCCAGGCCGACGAAGGCGATCAGCCCCGTCTGCGCCACGGCCGCGCCGGTGGCCAGCGACAGCACCGCCACCAGCGCCGCGCGCATGGCCGGCAGCGGCAGGCCCAGGCTGGCGGCGGTGGCCTCGCCCAGGGCGAGGCCGTCGAGCACCGGCGCCAGCAGCCGCGCCGCCAGCAGGCAGCCCGCCAGGGCCAGGGCCATGATGGCGCAGGCACTCCAGCCCACCAGCGCCGTGTTGCCCAGCATGAAGACGACGAGCGCCTGCAGGATGTCGGCCGAGGACAGCGTGAACAGGTCCTTGATGGCGCCCAGCACCATGCCCACGATCACGCCGGCCAGCAGCAGGCGCAGCGTGTGCTGGGCGCCGCGGGCCAGGGTCAGCGTGAGCAGCACCGCCGCCACGGCGCCCGCGAAGGCGGCCCCGGTGAGGCCGAGCCGCACGCCCCAGGCCGCCGCAGCGGGCGATCCACCGATGGCGCCGAGCGCCAGCGCCACGCCCAGGCCGGCACCGGAGGCGCTGCCCAGCAGCCAGGGATCGGCCAGCGGGTTGCGGAACAGCCCCTGCGCCACAGCGCCCGCCAAGCCCAGCAGCGCGCCCGCCAGCCAGGCACCGACGGTGCGCGGCAGCCGGATGTCGCGCACGATCTGCCAGGCGATGGGATCGTCGGCGAGTTGCCACAGGCGCTCGACGCCGGTGCTGCCCACGGCCGCGCCCAGCGCGCCCAGCAGCAGGGCCGCCAGCAGCAAGGCCCCCGTCAGCACCCGGGCGTGGCGACCCTGCTGCAAGTGCGCCGCCATCACTCGGCCAACGGCCGGCCGGCCAGGCAGTCGGCCATCAGGCGGGCGGCCTCGCCCATGCGCGGGCCGGGGCGCACCAGCACGTCGGCCTGCGCGGCGCTGAAGCGGCAGATGCGTCCGTCGCGCACGGCGCGGATGCCGGCCCAGCCGGGGCGCTGTTCCATGCCAGTGGCGCTGCGCACGCCGACCATGATCAGGTCCGGATCGGCCCGCACCACGAACTCGGGATTGAGCTTGGGAAAGGGCCCCATCGCCGCCGGCACGATGTTGCGTGCGCCCAGGCGGCTCAGCGTCTCGCCCATGAAGGAACTCTCGCCCGCCGCATAGGGGCCGTTGTTGACCTCGAAGTACACGCGCTGGCCGCGGCGCGCGGGCGGCACTGACTGCGCGGCGGCGTCCAGCTCGCCCTGCAGGCGCTGCCACAGCGCGGGCGCCCCTGGCTGGCCCAGCAGCGTGCCGACCTTGGCCATCACGCGCTCGACGTCGGCCTGGGTCTTGGGCTCCAGCACCGCGACCTTCAGGCCCAGGGCCTCCAGCCGGTCGACCACGCGCGAGGACTTGGCCAGCAGCACGAGATCGGGCTTCAGCGCCACGACCGCCTCGACGTTGGGATCGATGCCGCCGCCGACCTGCGGCAGGTTGCGCACCGGCGCCGGCCAGTTGGAATAGCGGTCCACGCCCACCAGGCGCTCGCAGGCGCCAAGCACGCAGACCGTCTCGGTGAGCGAGGGCAGCAGCGTCACGATGCGCTGCGGCGGCTGGGTGAGACGCACGGTGGCGCCGCGTTCGTCCACCACCTCCACCGGGGCGGCCAGCAGGGCGGGCACGGCGGCGGCGAGCAGCAACGCGGCAAAGGCCGCGCGCAGGGCGCGGCCGGTGCGCAGGAGGGACCAGGTCGTCATCCGTTGTCCTTCACGGTCAGGGGCAAGCCGGCCACCATCAGGGTGACGCGGCGGCAGGCGGCGGCCACATGCTGGTTGAGCTGGCCCAGCGCGTCGACGAACGCGCGGGTTTCTTCGCCCAGCGGGATCACGCCCAGGCCGATCTCGTTGCCGACCAGCACCACGGGCCCGGGCGCCTGCGAAAGCGCCTCCACCAGCAGCAGGGCTTCGGTGCGCCAGTCGGGCAGCGCGGCGCGCTGCGGGTCCAGCTCGGGCGGCATCAGCAGGTTGGTCAGCCACAGCGTGAGGCAGTCGACCACCAGCAGCGTGTCCGGGCGGCTCAGCGCGCCGATCAGCTCGGGCAGGCGCAGCGGCTCTTCCACGGTCTCCAGGCCGGGCACGCGCTCGGCGCGGTCCAGGCGATGGCGGGCGATGCGCTGCGTCATCTCGGCGTCCCAGGCCTGGGCGGTGGCGATGAGCACCGCGCGGCGGCCCGGTGCGCCGGCCAACCAGTCGCCGGCCGCCGATTCGGCGCGGCGCGACTTGCCGCTCTTCTGGCCGCCGAGGATGAGTTCGTGGGCGTTGTCGGTCATCAGGAGGCCGATGTTCGCAGCAGGGGCCGCCCGTCGAAGAGGCGCGCCGCAGCCACGGGGTCGGAGGGAAACCAGGCGTGGAAGTAGCTGGCCCGCACCGGCCCCTGCGCATACAGCGCCTCGCCGGCATCGGCCTTGGGCTCGGCACCGGGCCGCGCGCTGCGCGCCAGGGGCGCCAGCGCCGTCTCGCAGCGGGAGTAATGGAAGGTGTGGCCGCGCAGCAGCCCGCCGTCGATGGCCAGCCATTGCGAGCCCAGGCCCGCCAGGCGCGGCTGCATCACGGTGTGGCCGGGCAGCAGGCCCCACAGGCGATGGCTGCGGCCTTCCTTGTCCACCAGTTCGTCGAACAGGCTCATCATGCCGCCGCATTCGGCCCAGACCGCGCGGCCCTGCGCCACATGCGCGTGCAGGGCTTGGCGCAGGTCGGTGCGCGCGGCCAGGCGCTCGGCATGCAGCTCGGGATAGCCGCCCGGCAGCCACAGCGCGTCGCAATCCGGCAGGGCATCGCCCGCCAGCGGCGAGAAGAAGACCAGCCGCGCGCCGAGCTGCGCCAGCAGGTCGAGGTTGGCGGCGTACAGGAAGCAGAAGGCTGCATCGCGGGCGACGGCGATGGTGCGGCCCGCCAGCAGCGCCGGCACGGGCGCGGCTGCAGGCGGCGCCGCGAAGTCGACCTGCGGCAAGGCCGCGAGTCCGCCCTGCCCCATCGGCGTGGCGGCCAGTGCGTCCGCCGCGGCATCCAGCCGGGCCAGGCCGTCGTCCAGCTCGGCGCTGGCCACCAGGCCCAGGTGCCGCTCGGGCAGGCCGAAGTCGGCGCTGCGTGGCAGCCCGCCCAGCCAGTGCGCCGGCTCGCGCAGCGAGTGACGCAGCATCTCGCCGTGCCGCTCGCCGGCCACCCGGTTGGCCAGCACGCCGGCCCAGGGCAGGCCCGAGCGGTAGCTCTGCAGCCCATGCGCCAGCGCACCGAAGGTGCCGGCCATGGCGCCGGCGTCGATCACCGCCAGCACCGGCAGGCCCAGGCGCTGGGCCAGGTCGGCCGCGCTGGGTTCGCCATCGAACAGGCCCATCACGCCCTCCACCACGATGAGGTCCGCCTCGCAGGCGGCCGCATGCAGCCGGGCGCGGGCATCGGCCTCGCCCGTGATCCACAGGTCCAGCGAATGCACGGGTGCGCCGGTGGCCATGGCCAGCCATTGCGGATCGAGGAAGTCGGGCCCGCACTTGAAGGCCCGCACGCGCCGGCCCTGCCGCGCGTGGAGCCGCGCCAGAGCCGAGGCCACGGTGGTCTTGCCCTGGCCCGAGGCCGGGGCCGCCACCAGCACCGCGGCGCAGGTGGCGGGCCCGCGGGCGCCGTCGGTCAGCGCGGCGTCCACTTCAGGCCCACGTAGGCCGTGCGGCCGGCCGTCGCGTAGTTGTTGGCCAGCACGTAGTTCTTGTCGGTGGCGTTGTCCAGCCGCGCGACCAGGCGCAGGTCGGGGCGCAGCTGCACGCTGCCATACAGGTTGAGCAGTCCGTAGCCGGCCAGCACGATCTTGTTGGCCGTGTCGTCGAAGCGGCGCGAGGCCAGTTGCACCTCGGCCCCCACGGTCCAGATGCCCTGCGTCCAGTCGCCGCCGAAGGTGGCATAGCGCTTGGCACGGCGGGGCAGCTGGCGGCCGGTCTCGGAATCCTTCGGGTCCTGCACGTCGATGGAGCCGCGCAGGGTGAAGTGGTCGCCGAAACGGTGGTCGGCGGCCAGCGTGGCCCCCTGGTACACCGCCCGCCCCACGCTGGCGTAGCAGCCGAAGAGCGAGGCGCAGCTCGTGCTGGTGCTGCTGAACACGATCAGGTTGCGCACGCGGTTCTCGTAGACCACCAGGCTGGCGTTGGTGCGGCCATCCCCGTAGCGCAGGCCCACCTCGGCATTGCGGCCGGTCTCGGGCTTGAGGCTGGCGTCGCCGTATTCGCTGAAGCGCTGGTACAGCGTGGGCGCACGGAAGGCCGTGCCGGCCGCCGCCGTGACGCGCCAGTTGCGCACGAACTCGTAGCCATAGGACGCGCTGCCAGTGGTCTTGCCGCCGAACTCGCTGTCGTCGTCGTGGCGCACGTTCAGCTGAACCGTGTGCGCACCCTGGTGGAAGCCGTAGCCCAGGGCCACGGCGTCCTGCGCGCGGTCGCGGTTCAGGGTCTTGCGCCAGTCGGTGAGCGAGGGGTTGAGCAGTTCGTCCTCGCGGCGTTCGAGCGCGGCCGTGAAGCGGTGCGGGCCGTACTTGCCTTCGGCCTGCAGCAGGTAGCCGCGCAGCTGGGTGTCGGTGATGTAGGTGGTGCTCGGGTAGCCGGCATAGCCCGCCGCGATGCGGGCCGAGGTGGTCTCGTAGCGGCTGTTGCTGTCGGTCACCTGCAGCAGCGTCTTCCAGTGCTCGGTCCACTGGGCCGTCCAGCTCAGGCCCGCCGTGCGCAGGTGGTAGAGGTTGCGGTCGTCGGTGGCCGTGGCCAGGCGGTAGCCGGTGCCGGAGGTGGCGTCGTAGCCCGACGTGGTCTCGCTCTCCAGCACGGTGGCCTCGATGCGGTGCTGCGCATTGATCTGCCAGCCCAGCCGCACATTGCCCGAGGTCGCGCGGTAGAGGTCGGCGTCGGGGTTGTGGTTGATGTTGGGCGTGCGCACGTCGAAGCCGCGCGTGGTCGTGTAGCCGGCGCCCAGCGAGTAGTCGAAGGCGCCGGACTTGCCCGACAGGCCCACCTGCGCATCGCGCAGGCCGCGGCTGCCCGCGCCCACGCTCACGCTGGGCGAGAAGCCGTCTTCCCCACGGCGGGTGAACAGCTGCACCACACCGCCGATGGCGTCCGAGCCATAGACGGCCGCGGCCGGGCCGCGCAGCACTTCGATGCGGTCGATCTGTCCGAGCGGCAGCGACTCCCAGGCGGCGCCGCCGGTGGATTGGGAGTCGATGCGCACGCCATCGAGGTAGACGGCGGTGAAGCGCGTCTCGGCGCCACGCAGGAACACGCTGGTGGTGTTGCCGATGCCGCCGTTGCGCGAGATCTGCACGCCGGGCAGGCGCGCCAGCAGGTCGGCCACGCCGGTGGCGCCGCTGTTCTCGATGGCCTGGCGGTCGATCACCGACACATCGGAGACCAGCTCGGACAGCGGCTGCTCGACACGGGTGGCGGTGACCACGGTTTCCTGGAGGGTGGAGGTCTGGGCCAGTGCGCCCAAAGGTGCCAGAAGGGCGACGGCCGCAGCCAGCGGCGACAGGGGACAGGTGCGCGACAAGGCGCGCGCGGAAGAACCAACGCGGGTGATCATGGTGTGGAAGCCGAAGCTCCGTGAAGCATGTCCCTGGCCGGCCTCCCCGCCGGCGATGGGACGTCATGGCAGCCGCGCTCCTGTGGAGGGCGCGTGGCCGCCGCCTGTGTTGGCCGGTATCCGGGCTGGCAGCACGCGCCGGCCGCCTTCCCAGGGATCGCGTGTCGACGATCTCCAGTGGCTTGCTTGGACGACGTGGCGCATGTGCGAGACATGCGCCGGCTGCTTCACCGTTGCGGGGGCAGCGCAGGCCTGCCGGTGGCCGGCGCCGGGTCCGATCCTGCTTCCTGCCGAGGGGCGGAAGGGTTCGGTCCCAGTGCCGGCCGTGCGCGCTGGCATGCGCGCGGGCTCCTGCTTCCCGTTGAACTGCGACGCGCGAACCGCGCCGCGAGCACCAACAACGGCGCGCATTGTAGGCAGACGCCGACAGGCCGGCCCCTACAATCGCCGCCCATGTCTGCACCGAGCCCCATCGATCAGATCGCCGAGCGCGTGGAACGGCTGCTCGTCCGCCACGAGGAAATGCGGCGCACCAATGCGCTGCTTGTGCAGCAGGTCGATGCACTCACCCGCGAGCGCGACGCGCTGCGGGCCAGGCTGACGACGGCCCGCACCCGCATCGACGCCATGCTGGAACGGCTGCCCGCCGAGCCGGGCGCCGATGCCGACGCCTCCACTTCCACGCCCGCCACGCCATGAATCAGATCGAAGTCCGGATCATGGGCCAGAGCTACCTGCTGGCCAGCCCCGACGATGGCGAGCACGCCCTGCGCGAAGCCGTGGCGCGGGTGGACGCGGCCATGTGCAGCATCCGCGACGCGGGCAAGGTGAAGGCGCGCGAACGCATCGCGGTGCTGGCCGCCCTCAACCTGGCGTACGACCTGATCCAGCACGAATCGGCGCCTGCGCCTACACCCGCTCCGGCCGCGATGGACGAAGGCGATCCCGAGCGCGCAGCCCAGCTCCTCCGCCGCCTCGACCAGGCCCTGGCCGGCGACGGATTGCTGCTGTAGCGCGGCGGCGTTTACGCACGTCTCGGGCTGCCTTGCAAGCCCCGCACAACAAGGCCAACACGGCGCATGGGACACTGCAGACCGGTCGCAACCGACGCATAGAATGGCCTCGTCTGCGGTGCCGCCGGGCTTTATATTTCCTTGAACCAATGCTCTATGGAGCCCGGGCTTGGTACATCGCCTGGCAAGCGTGATCATCTCGCGTCAGATGAACCCAATGCCTTGCTGCCCTCGCCCACCTGAACCCTGCGTTCAGGATGACGGTCCGGTCGCATTCGCAGACACCTCTTCCTTCAACGGCCCCTCCATGGGGCCGTTGTCATGTGTGCCCTTCCCCGACGCACACGCGGGCCCTGCACCGCACCCATCACGACACCCGGAGACTCCATGAGCATCGAACCCCTGCTGATCGTCGAACTCGGCCTGCTCGGGCTGGGCGCCGGCTTCCTGGCCGGCCTGCTGGGCATCGGCGGCGGCATGCTGATGGTGCCCTTCCTCACCTACATCATGAGCACGCGCGGCGCCTCGGCCGACCTGGCGGTCAAGATGGCCATCGCCACCTCGATGGCGACCATCATGTTCACCTCCATCAGCAGCGTGCGCGCGCACCACAAGCGCGGTGCGGTGCGATGGGACATCGTGCGGCACCTGGCGCCCGGCATCGTCATCGGCAGCCTGGTGGGCAGCCTCGGTGTGTTCGCGCTGCTCAAGGGCTCGGTGCTGGCCATCTTCTTTGCGGTCTTCGTCGGCTTCTCGGCCACGCAGATGTTCCTGGACAAGAAGCCGGCCCCCAGCCGGCAGATGCCCGGCACGGGCGGCCAGCTGGCGGCGGGCGGGCTGATCGGCTTCATC
This sequence comes from Pseudacidovorax sp. NFM-22, assembly GCF_021401245.1. Taxonomy (GTDB): domain Bacteria; phylum Pseudomonadota; class Gammaproteobacteria; order Burkholderiales; family Burkholderiaceae_C; genus Xenophilus. The sequence goes on along the minus strand of NZ_JACBFY010000003.1, from coordinate 433,801 downwards.
TCGGGCCTGGTGGGCGCGGGCGGCGGCTTCATCAGCGTGCCTTTCATGACCTGGTGCAACGTGGCGATCCATGCGGCGGTGGCGACGAGCGCGGCGCTGGGCTTTCCCATTGCCGTGGCCAACGTGGTGGGCTACATCGCCAGCGGCTGGTCGGTGCAGGGACTGCCGCAGGGCGCCTTCGGCTACATCTGGCTGCCGGCGCTGGTGGTCATTGCCGTGTGCAGCGTGCTGATGGCCCCCCTGGGCGCGCGCGCCGCCCATGCGCTGCCCGTGAAGAAGCTCAAGCGCGTCTTCGCCAGCGTGCTTTATGTGCTGGCGGCCTACATGCTGTGGAAGGGGCTGAGCGCCTGACCGGCAGGCGCCCGCCGCTCACGCGCACCAGCGGGCGATCTGCGCCTGCATGTCCATCCACAAGGCCTGGCCTGCGACGGCGGCGAGCAGCACGCCGGCGATCCGGGTGCCCAGCTCGCGTCGCAGGCCGTCGAGTCGCCCACGCATCTGCGACCACAGCCAGGGCGCGACCCACAGTGCTGGCGCCGAGGCTGCGGCAAACAGCGCCATCACCCCCGCGCCCTCGACCGGCCCCGCCGCCAGCGCAGCCAGCATGAGCGCCGAATAGAGCAAGCCGCAGGGCATCAGCGCCCAGGCCGCTCCCAGCACCAGCAGCCGGGGGGCCGTGGCTGACCACGGCCGCAGCCGCCGCGCGGCGGTGTGGCCCAGCCGCGCTGCCCACAAAGGCTGCCGGCCCGCCACCGCCAGCATCAGCCCCCAGGCCAGGATGAAGCCATGCATCAGCCCCCACAGGGGCCGCAGCGCCTCGGCATGGCTTCCGAGCGAAACAAGAGCGCCAAAGGCCGTCGCCACCACGGCGCCGGCCGTGGAATAGCCACCGATGCGGCCCAGGTGGAAAGCCGCCGGGCCCGCCCAGGCCGTGACCGCGCCGGCCCGCACCAGCCGCACCGGCCGGGTGAGGGCCATCGCGCCACCCTCCGGCGGCGCGGACGAGGACTGCTGCAGCAGCCCGCCGCAGGCTGCGCCGCACATCGCCACGCAGTGCGGCGCACCGGCCAGTCCCATCAGCAGGGCAGAGAGCGCCAGGCCGCCGGTCATGCCGGTTCCTTCAGATGATGCGCGAGAAGCGCGTGCGCGCCCGGTCGGCCTGCAGGTAGCGGTCGAACACCATGGCGATGGCGCGCACCACGTACCAGCCGGCCGGCGTGACCTCGAGTTCGCGCGCATCCAGGCGCACGAGCCCCTGCTCCGCCAGGGGCTGCAACGCCTGCAGCTCGGCCGCGAAGTACTGGCGGAAGTCCACCAGATTGGCGGCGCCCATGGCCTCGAAGTCGATGCGGCCCTGGCACATGATGGCCATGATGACCGCGCGGCGCACCACGTCGTCGCGGCCCAGGGCCAGGCCGCGCACCACGGGCAGTTGGCCCTGCTGCAGCCGGTCGCGGTAGTCCTCCAGCGTCTTGGCGTTCTGGCTGTAGCTGGCGCCGACGCGGCCGATGGCCGAGACGCCCAGGCCGATGATGTCGCAGTCGGGCTGGGTGCTGTAGCCCTGGAAGTTGCGGTGCAGCCGGCCCTGGCGCTTGGCCACGGCCAGGGCGTCCTCCGGCACCGCGAAATGGTCCATGCCGATGTAGACGTAGCCCGCCTCGCCAAACACGCCGATGGCGCGCGAGAGCATGTCGATCTTGGTGGGGCCGTCGGGCAACTCCTGCGACAGGATGCGACGCTGCGGCTTGAAGCGCTCGGGCAGATGGGCGTAGGCGTACAGGGCGATGCGGTCGGGCCGCAGCTCCACCACCTGCGCCAGCGTGCGCTCGAAGGACGTGCTGTTCTGCCGCGGCAGACCGTAGATCAGGTCGGCATTGATCGAGGCGAATCCCAGCCGCCGTGCCGCCGCCATCAGCGCGAAGACCTCGGCCGCGGGCTGGATGCGGTGCACCGCCTTCTGCACCTGCGCATCGAAGTCCTGGATGCCGAAGCTGAGGCGGTTGAAGCCCAGCGCCGCCAGGTGCGCGAGGCGGGCCTCATCGACCGTGCGCGGGTCGACCTCGATGGAGCATTCGGCGCCGGGCAGGAAGTCGAAGGACTCGCGCAGCGCCGTCATCAGGGTCGAGAGCTCCTCGTCGCTGAAGAAGGTGGGCGTGCCGCCCCCCAGGTGCAACTGGCTCACCGGCTCACCCCGGCCCAGTTCGGCCACCTGCAACCGCAGCTCGCCGAGCAGGTCCTGCAGGTATTCCGCCGCGCGCTCGTGATGACGCGTGATGATCTTGTTGCAGGCGCAGTAGTAGCACAGCGACTCGCAGAACGGGATGTGCACGTACAGCGACAGCGGCAGTGCCCGCGCGCCCGCCGCCTCGCGGCGCTGGATCAGGGCCTGCGCATACTCCGCAGGGCCGAAGGCCTCCACGAAGCGGTCGGCGGTGGGATAGGAGGTGTAGCGCGGGCCCGGCACGTCGAAACGCCGCAGCAGCGACGTCGACAGCACCGCGGGCTCGGCCGCGCAGGAGGACGGGATGGGCAGGGAACTCATCGCAGCAAGAGGGCACAGCAGCGCCAGGGTTGTTGCCTCTAATGTGCGTTCGAAGTCATGATCGGCGCTTGATCCACGTCAAACAGAAAGTTGATCGCTGTCGGAGAATGACCGACAAGGGAGCCCTAGGACGCCACAGACCCCGCGAGTGAAGCGTCGGGCCGTCCTCCCAGCCTACAGAGTCGGACACATCATGACCCCAGAATCCATCAAAGTCGCCTGCTCCAACTGCAACCTGCGCGAGCTGTGCATGCCCGTAGGCCTCTCGCCGGAGGAACTGCAGCGCCTGGATTCGCTCGTGGCCACGCGCCGCAAGGTCCGCCGCAAGGAATTGCTGTTCCACAACGGCGAGCAGTTCGTCTCGCTCTACGCCATCCGCACCGGCGTGTTCAAGACCCGCATCACCTCCGAGGACGGCCGCGACCAGGTCACCGGCTTCCAGATGGCCGGCGAGATCATCGGCCTGGACGGCATCGTCAACGACCGCCATACCTGCGACGCCGTGGCGCTGGAGGATTCCGAGGTCTGCGTGATGCCCTTCGACCGCATCGAGGAGCTCTCGCGCGAGGTGTCGGCGCTGCAGCGCCATGTGCACCAGATCATGAGCCGCGAGATCGTGCGCGAGCACGGCGTGATGCTGCTGCTGGGCAGCATGCGCGCCGAGGAGCGCCTGGCCGCCTTCCTGCTGAACCTGGTGCAGCGCCTGCATGCGCGCGGCTTCTCGGCCTCCGAGCTGGTGCTGCGCATGACCCGCGAGGAGATCGGCAGCTACCTCGGCCTCAAGCTCGAAACGGTGAGCCGCACCCTCTCCAAGTTCGTCGACGACGGCATCGTGGAGGTGAACCAGCGGCATGTGCGCATCCTCGATGCGGAGGCGCTGCGGCGAATGGTGAATCCGACGGTCTGCGCCTGAGGCGCGGACGGTGGCCGGCTCGCTCGAGCCGGCCGCAGCATCGACAGACCGAAGGGACGCTTGCCGCGTCCCTTTTTTCGTTGTCGAGGTATTCAGGCCGGGCCGCCTGGCCCCGGCTGCGCATTGACCTGGGCCGGCGTGCGCATCAGCAGCGCCGTCGTCGCGCTGCACACCATGGTCACGACCCAGAAGCCGAAGAAGCCCAGCGCATAGATGGCCTGCCGCGGCATCTCCAGTACATGGCCGAACCAGCGCAGTTCCGCCGGATCGACGAAGCCGAAGACCAGGAACTCCATCAGGCAGGCCGCCAGAAAGGCCGGCCAGGCGATGGCCATCAGGCAGTGAGGCTGGCGCAGCATGCGGGAGGTCTCCGTCTTCTGGTTTGCGGGGCGCCGACGACCCCGCCGCAGCGGGGCATGTTTGGCCGCGGAAGGCCGTGCCGGTGAGCGACGCGCCATGTCAAGGCTGCGCGGGAGGCAGGTTCCGGGTGGGCGTGGTGACGTGGTTGCGGGCCTGCTGCGCCGGCGTCAGCGCGCGCTGGGCCTCCAGCGTGCGGTTGATCTCGATGCCGCGGCGGTAGTAGTCGGCCTCGATCACCGGATCGGGGCGGTTCACCGCCAGCCACAGCGTGGCAAAACCGGCCACCACCACCACCGCGGGACCGCCCACCACCATCCACATCAGCGGATGGCGCCACCAGGGACCGCTGGAGGGCTCGACCAGGGGGGCGGAAGCAAGCGTCGTCGGGTTCGTCATGGGGTCCTCGTCGTGATGGATGCGAAGTCGATGGGCCGGGCCATCAGCGTGGTACCAGGAACGCGGCCTTCTCGGCCACATGGGCGCCGCCGCCCTCCTCGCCCACCTCAATGCGCACGCTGTGCGAACCGGGGGCGGCACTGCCATAGGGAATGCTCAGCCGCACGGCCACCCAGCGGGCCTCGGCCGGACCGACTTCCACCGGCGTGTCGGGCGAGACGGCGATGCCCTCCAGCCCCTGCGCGGCCAGGCGGTACTTCTGCGGCCGCTCGGTGGCGTTCATGATCTGCAGGCGGTAGACGTTCTCCAGCCGGCCACCTTCGGCGATGCGGGCCAGCGAGGCGCGGTCGCGCACCACGTCCACCTTCAGGGGTGTGCGGGCCACCAGGCTCACCAGCATGCCCACCACCAGCAGCATGAGCACCGAGGCGTAGATGAGCACACGCGGCCGCAGCACCCGGCGCCACAGCTGCGCGCGGCTCCAGTGGCCGGCCATGCCGTTGACCGTGTCGTAGCGGATGAGACCCTTCGGGTAGTTCATCTTCTCCATCACGGTGTTGCAGGCATCCACGCACTGACCGCAGCCGATGCATTCGTACTGCAGCCCCTTGCGGATGTCGATGCCCGTGGGGCAGACCTGCACGCACAGGTCGCAGTCGATGCACTCGCCCAGGCCGCGGGCCTTGTAGTCCACGCTGCGGCCCCGCGGCGCGCGCGGCTCGCCTCGGCCCGGGTCATAGGTGACGATCAGGGTGTCGCGGTCGAACATGGCGCTCTGGAAGCGCGCATAGGGGCACATGTACTTGCACACCTGCTCGCGCATGAATCCCGCGTTGCCATAGGTGGCGAAGGCATAGAAGAAGACCCAGAACACTTCCCACGAGCCCATCTGCGTCTGCAGGAAGGCCAGCCCCAGCTCGCGCACCGGCGTGAAGTAGCCCACGAAGGTGAAGCCGGTCCACATGGCGATGGCGATCCACACGATGTGCTTGTAGGCCTTCTTGACCAGCTTCTCCATCGAGAGCGACTCGCCGTCCAGCCGCATGCGCGCCGTTCGGCTGCCTTCGATCTTCTGCTCCACCCACATGAAGATCTCGGAGTACACCGTCTGCGGGCAGGCATAGCCGCACCACAGCCGCCCCGCCACTGCGGTGAAGAGGAAAAGCGACAGCGCCGAGATGACCAGCAGCCCCGACAGGTAGATCAGGTCCTGCGGATAGAGCACCAGCCCGAACAGGTAGAAGCGCCGCGATGCCAGGTCGAAGAGCACCGCCTGCCGCTCGCCCCAGCTGAGCCACGGCAGGCCGTAGAACACGAGCTGCGTGGCGAACACCATGGCCCAGCGCCAGCGCGCGAACATGCCCTGCACCGCACGCGGGTAGATCTTCTTGCTGGCGGCATACAGCGACACGGGCTCTTCGGCCGGCGGCTCCGCGGCGATGGGGATGACGCGCCGAGGGTTGGGCGTGGGCGCGTTGGAGGATGCGGACATGGCGTTGGGGCGCCCGCGGGCGCCTTCGTTCGTGGGGATCAGGCTCGGAGGGTCATGAAGCCACTCAAGGCTTGGCCGACGCGGTGGTGGCGTTGTGGGACAGGCCCCAGACGTAGCTCGCGAGCACGCGGATCTGCGCCTCGGTCAGCCGCTCGTTCTGCGCCGGCATCACGTTCTGCTTGCCGTTGTTGACCATGGCGATGATGGCGGCCTCGCCGTAGCCGTGCAGCCAGATGTTGTCGTTGAGCCGCGGCGCACCCAACGCCTGGTTGCCACCACCGTCTGCACCGTGGCAGGCGGCACAGACCGCGAACTTGGCCTTGCCCAGGCCGGCGCGCACCGAGTCGTGCGGGCTGCCCGACAGGCTGAGCACGTAGTTGGCCACGTTCTTCACGTCGTCCGCGCTGCCCACGGCCGCGGCCATGGGCGGCATCACGCCGACCCGCCCACCGGTGATGGTCTCGATGATCTTCTCGGGCGTGCCGCCATGCAGCCAGTCGTTGTCCGTGAGGTTGGGAAAGCCCTTGCTGCCGCGCGCGTCGGAGCCGTGGCACTGGGCGCAGTTGTTCATGAAGAGCCGCTCGCCGATGGCGTGCGCAGCCGGGTCGGCCGCCACCTGCTCCACCGGTGCGCTGGCAAAGCGCGCATAGACCGGGGCCAGCTCGGCATTGGCCTTCTCGACCTCGGCCTTGTACTCACCGGCCGAGCTCCAGCCCAGCTTGCCCTGCACGCTGCCCAGGCCCGGGAAGAAGGCCAGGTAGCCCACCGCGAACACGATGGTGATGATGAACAGGCCCACCCACCACAGCGGCAGCGGGTTGTTGGCCTCGCGCAGGTCCTCGTCCCAGACGTGGCCCGTGGTGTTGTCCTTGTCGCCGACGACGCGCTTGCGCGCCGTCATCCACAGCAGGATGGCGCAGCCCAGGATGCTCAGCACCGTGGCGGCGATGACGTAGTTCGACCAGAAGTTGTTGATGAAGTCGCTCATCGTGATCTCTCTCGTTCGATGCGTTGGCGCGGGGCGCTCAGTCCTGCTCGAAGGGCAGCCGTGCTGCCTCCTCGAAGCCGGCACGGTTGCGCCGCGCGTATGCCCAGGCCACGATGCCCAGGAAGAGCACGAAGCACACGACGGTGGCGATGGAACGCAGGGTGGTCAGGTCCATGATGTGGGTACTCCTCGTTCGCTTACTTCAGGGCCCGACCCAGCGACTGCAGGTAGGCGATGGTGGCTTCCATCTCGGTCTTGCCCTCGACGGCGGCCTGCGCGCCGGCGATGTCCTCGTCGGTGTAGGGCACGCCCACCTTGCGCAGGGCCCGCATGTGGGCCGGCAGGGCCGCGGCGTCGACGGTGTTCTTCTCCAGCCAGGTGTAGGCCGGCATGTTGGATTCGGGCACCACGTCGCGCGGGTTGTTCAGGTGGATGCGGTGCCACTCGTCGCTGTACTTGCCGCCCACGCGCTGCAGGTCGGGCCCGGTGCGCTTGCTGCCCCACTGGAAGGGGTGGTCGTACACGAACTCGCCGGCCACCGAGTAGTGGCCATAGCGCAGCGTCTCGGCGCGGAAGGGGCGGATCATCTGCGAGTGGCAGTTGTAGCAACCCTCGCGCAGGTAGATGTCGCGGCCGGCCAGCTGCAGCGCCGTGTAGGGCTTGAGGCCGGCGATGGGCTCGGTGGTGGACTTCTGGAAGAACAGCGGCACGATCTCCACCAGGCCGCCGACGGCGACGACCAGCAGGATCAGCACGATCATCAAAAAGTTGTTGGTCTCGACCTTCTCATGCGAGAAGCCGGTGGACGTGGAGGGCGTCGTCTGGCTCATGTTCTTGTGCTCCGTTCGTTCAGGCATGGGCCGCTTGCGGGGCCGGGATGGTGGCGCGCACCGCACGGCCCGAGATCACGGTCATCCACACGTTCCAGGCCATGACCAGCATGCCGCCCAGGTACAGCAGGCCGCCCAGCAGGCGCACCACGTAGAAGGGGAAGGTGGCCTTCACGCCTTCGGCGAAGGTGTAGGTGAGCGTGCCGTCGGGGTTGATGGCGCGCCACATCAGGCCCTGCATCACGCCGGCGATCCACATGGCGGCGATGTAGAGCACGATGCCGATGGTGGCCATCCAGAAGTGCAGCTCGATGGCCTTGATGCTGTGCATCGTGGTGCGGCCCCACATGCGCGGGATCAGGTAGTACAGCGAGCCCATCGAGATCAGGCCCACCCAGCCGAGCGCGCCGGAGTGCACGTGGCCGATGGTCCAGTCGGTGTAGTGGCTGAGGGCGTTGACGGTCTTGATGGACATCATCGGGCCCTCGAAGGTGGACATGCCGTAGAAGGACAGGGCCACGATCAGGAAGCGCAGGATCGGGTCGGTGCGCAGCTTGTGCCAGGCACCCGACAGGGTCATCACGCCGTTGATCATGCCGCCCCAGCTGGGCGCCAGCAGGATGAGCGAGAACAGCATGCCCAGCGACTGCGTCCAGTCCGGCAGCGCGGTGTAGTGCAGGTGGTGCGGACCCGCCCACATGTAGGTGAAGATCAGCGCCCAGAAGTGCACGATCGACAGGCGGTAGCTGTAGACCGGGCGCTCGGCCTGCTTGGGGATGTAGTAATACATCATCCCCAGGAAGCCGGCGGTGAGGAAGAAGCCCACCGCGTTATGGCCGTACCACCACTGCACCATGGCGTCCTGCACGCCGGCATAGGCCGAGTAGCTCTTCATCCAGCCCGCCGGCACCTCGGCGCTGTTGACCACATGCAGCAGGGCCACGGCGATGATGAAGGCACCGTAGAACCAGTTGGCCACGTAGATGTGCTTGACCTTGCGCGTGCCCACCGTGCCGAAGAACACGATGGCATACGACACCCACACCAGCGTGATCAGGATGTCGATGGGCCATTCGAGCTCGGCGTATTCCTTGCCGGTGGTGTAGCCCAGCGGCAGGCTGACGGCCGCGGCCACGATGACGGCCTGCCAGCCCCAGAAGGTGAAGGCCGCGAGGCCCGGCGCGAACAGGCGCGTCTGGCAGGTGCGCTGCACCACGTGGTAGCTGGTGGCAAAGAGCGCACAGCCGCCGAAGGCGAAGATGACGGCGTTGGTGTGCAGCGGACGCAGGCGCCCGTAGCTCAGCCAGGGGATGCCGAGGTTGAGATCGGGCCAGGTCAGCTGGGCGGCGATGATTACGCCGACGAGCATGCCGACCACGCCCCAGACCACGGCCATCAGCGAGAACTGGCGCACGACCGTGTCGTTGTAGAGCGCCGCAGGTGAGTGGGAGGACTGCATCTTGGGAACCAGGTTGAGGAACTTGTAGGCAGTGTCCGACTCGGTTCCCGCCGGTCGATTGACGGAGATCAATCGCTTTGCAGAATGCGCGCGCCTTCCTGTTCCACGTCATCGAACTGGCCGCGCTCCACGGCCCACCACAGGCCCGCGATGATCAGCAGCACCAGCAGCACCGACAGCGGCACGAGCACGAAGAGGATGTCCATGGCCGCTCCCCTTCAGCCTTGCGGCACCAGCGTGGCATCCGCAGGCACGTGCTCCGCCGAGGCCACTGCCTGTTGTCTTTCGGCGGAATCCATGCGAGACAGGCGTGCACTGTTGAGCACCACCACCAGCGAGCTGAGCGCCATGCCCAGGCCCGCCAGCCAGGCCGGCAGCCAGCCTGCCAGCGCCAGGGGCACGCACAGCGCGTTGTAGGCCGCGGACCAGGCCAGGTTCTGTCGCACGATGCGCAGCGTGCGCCGCGCCTGCGCGACGGTGTCGGGCACCGCCTGCAGCGAACCGGCCAGTACCACGAAGTCGGCCCGCGCCTGCGTCAGCGGCACGGCGTCGCCGAAGGCGAACGAGGCATCGGCCTGTGCGATCACCGGCCCGTCGTTCAGGCCATCACCCACCATGGCCACTGCCCTGCCCTGCGCCTGCAGGCGGCGCACCTCGTGCAGCTTGTCCTCGGGGCTGCAGCCGCCGCGTGCCGTGTCGATGCCGGCGCTGGCCGCCAGCCGCTGCGCCGCCGCCTCGCGGTCGCCGGAAAGCAGGCGTGGCACCAGGCCCAGGGCCTTGAGTCGCGCGATCGCCTCCGGCGCTTCGGGCCGCAGGTCTTCGGCCAGCGCGAAGCTGGCCACCCAGCCCTCGTCGTCACTGAGGTGGACCTGCATGGCGTCGGTCTGCAGCGCACGGGCCTCGCAGAAGGCCGCACTGCCCAGCCGCACATGGCGCGCGGGCGCATCGCCCTGCTGCGGCCACAGGAGGCCCTGCACGCCCTGGCCATGCTGTTCCTGCACCGCCTCGGCACGCCACGCGGGCGGCACGCGATGCTGCGCGTCCCAGGCCTGGCGCAGCGCCCGTGCGGCCGGGTGCAGCGAGCCTTCGGCCAGCGCCACCGCGAGTTCGAGCGCGTCGCCGGGCAGCGTGCCGCGGCGGCTGTAGACCCGGTCCAGCCGCGGCGTGCCGCGCGTGAGCGTGCCGGTCTTGTCGAAGACCACCGTCTGCGCCGTGGCCAGCGATTCCAGCGCCTGCATGTGGGCCACCAGCACGCCTCGCCGTGCGAGGGCGCCTGCGCTGGCCAGCATGGCCGCGGGCGTGGCCAGCGAGAGCGCGCAGGGACAGGTCACGATCAGCACCGAGACCGCGACCATCAGCGCATGCCCCGGGTCCACCGGCCACCACCACAGCGCCGCGCCGCCCGCCGCAAGCACCACCGCCAGCAGGAAGGGCCGCGCGATGCGGTCGGCCATCGCGGCCAACCGCGGGCGCTGCATGGCCGCGCTCTCCATGAGCGCCACGATCTGCGCAAAGCGCGTGCCGCTGCCCACCTGACGCACGAGCACCAGCACTGGCGCCGACAGGTTGTGGCTGCCGGCGTGCACCGTCTCGCCATAGGGCTTGGCGACGGGGCGCGACTCGCCGGTGAGCAGCGCCTCGTCGGCCAGTGTGTCGCCGTCGACCACGACGCCGTCCGCGGGAAAGGCCTCGCCCGGCCGCACGCGCAGCACGTCGCCCACCTGCACGCGGCGCAGCGGCACGCGCTCGAAGCCGCCGTGGATCTGCCGCCGCTCGGCCGTCTCCGGCAGCCGGCCGGCCAGCGCATCGAGCGCACCCGCCGTGCGGTCGCGCAGCCGCGACTCCAGCCAGCGGCCGGTGAGCAGGAAGAACACGAACATGGTGAGGGAGTCGAAATACACCTCGTGGCCCAACGGCCCTTCGGGGTCGAAGGTGCCCGCCGTGCTCACCACGAAGGCGATGGCCATGCCCAGCGCCACCGGCACGTCCATGCCGATGCGGCCATGGCGCAGATCGCGCCAGGCGCTGCCGAAGAAGGGTCCGCATGCGAAGGCCATGACGGGCAGCGTGAGCACCCACGAGGCCCAGCGCAGCAGGCGCTCGATGTCGGGCGTCATCTCGCCCGGGCCGGCCACGTAGGCCGGCAGCGCATACATCATCACCTGCATCATGCACAGGCCCGCGACCAGCCAGCGGAAGAGCGCGCGCCTTGCGTCCTTCTGCCGTTCGATGCGCAGCGAGGCATCGGCGGCGGGCGCGAAGCGGTAGCCGGCCTCGGCCACGGCCGCGAACCAGCGCGAGGGCTGCACCTGCGTGGGCGACCACACGATGCGCGCGCGGCGGCTCGCGGCATTGACCGTCACCTTGCGCACGCCAGGCAGGCGCAGCAGCGCGTCCTCGATGGTGAAGGCGCAGGCCGCGCAGTGGATGCCTTCCACGCAGACCTGCGACTCCCAGTCACCGCCCGCGCGCAGTTCATGGCCGAAGGCCGGCCATTCGGCCGGGTCGTCGAGGGCCGTGCGGGCCTGGACGTCGGCTTCCGTCGGTGCGCTGGCGGAGCCTAGAGGAAGGGCAGCTTGCATGGGTCGATGCTGCGCGCACGCACCCTCGCAGGCCTTGACCTCGGTCAAGTTTCGGCTGTGCCGGGCTGCCTATGCTGGCGCCACATCAACACGGAGCCTCAGACCATGTACCAGCGCATCCTCGTCCCCACCGACAGCTCCAGCCTGTCGAAGAAAGCCGTCCAGCACGCCACCGCGCTCGCCCAGACCTGCGGCGCCGAGATCGTGGTGCTGAACGTGGTGCCGCGCTACCCGGTGAGCTACCTGGAAGGCGCCGTGGTGTTCGAGACGCAGGACGTCGCGCGCATCGAGAAGCAATGGTCCGAGCAGGCCCGCGAGCTGGTCGACAAGGCGGTGGCCCAGGTGCAGGCCAAGGGCGTGAAGGCCCGGGCCGCGGTGGTCAAGTCGGACCTGGTGGCCGAGTCGATCATCAGCGCCGCGCGCAAGCACAAGGCCGATCTGATCGTGATGGCCTCGCACGGCCGCAAGGGCATCAAGCGGCTGCTGCTGGGCAGCGAGACGCAGCACGTGCTCACCCATTCCACATTGCCCGTGCTGGTATTGCGCTGAGCGCGGGCCGCTGCCGCCACACTGGGCTGCGCCCTCGCGGCGCATGTCCTCACCCTAGAAAAGGAGCAAGAGCAATGAAGATCGTCGTCGCCGTGGATGGCAGTGAGTTCACCCGCAAGGCACTGGACTACATCGCCGCCCAGCGAAGCATGTTCGTCGATGGCCATGAGCTGGTGCTGGTGCATGTGTGCCCGGCCGTCCCGCCGCATGCCAGCCGCCACATCGCGAAGGAGACCCTGGCCGAGTACTACAACGAAGAAGGCGCCAAGGTGATCGACCCGGTGAAGCAGCAGCTGCAGGGCCTGGGCATCGCCAACGCCTCGGTGCAGACCCGCCACGGGCAGGCCGCCGAGGAGATCGTGCGCGCCGCCAAGGAGAGCGGTGCGGGCCTGATCGTGATGGGCACCCGCGGTCAGGGTGCGCTGGGCCGCGCACTGATGGGTTCGGTGGCCACCAAGGTCATCGCCGAAAGCGACCTGCCGGTGCTGCTGGTGCAGTGAACCTGCGCCACCCCCCATGCCGCTTCGCGGCTCCCCCCTCTCTGGCGCCTTCGGCTTGGAGGGGGGCGCACCCGGAGGCCTGGCAAAGCCAGTTCCTCGGGTGCTCTCGCATGGCCTGCTCCGCGGCCCTTCGATCAATCGGGCTGCGCCGGTTTCATGCTGGGCGGGCCGCTTGCCGAATCAGGTGAACAGGGCCTTGTGCTGCTCGCGCAGCAAGGCCTTCTGCACCTTGCCCATCTGGTTGCGCGGCAACTCGTCGACCACGAAACAGCGCTTGGGAATCTTGAAGTTGGCCAGCTTGGCCTTGAGCTCGGCCACGATGGCGTCGGCATCGGGCGATGCGCCCGGCTTGCCCACCACCACCGCCACGCCCACCTCGCCGAAGTCGGGATGCGGCACACCCACCACCGCGCTCTCGGCCACGCCGGGCATCTCGTTGATGTAGCCCTCGATCTCGGCCGGGTAGACGTTGTAGCCGCCGCTGATGATCAGGTCCTTGCTGCGGCCCACGATGGTCACGTAGCCGAGGGTGTCGACCTTGCCCACGTCGCCGGTCTTGAAGAAGCCGTCGGGCGTGAACTCCTCCTTGGTCTTCTCGGGCATGCGCCAGTAGCCGGCGAAGACGTTGGGGCCGGCCACCTCGATGTTGCCGATCTCGTCGCGCTCGCAGTCGCGCGGCGGCTTGCCGTCTTCGTAGGCCCGCACCCGCAGCTTGACGCCCGGCAGCGGAAAGCCCACCGTGCCGCCGCGCCGCGCGCCCTGCACCGAGGTGTAGGGGTTGGAGGTCAGCATGATGGTCTCGCTCATGCCGTAGCGCTCCAGGATGGTGTGTCCGGTGCGCGTCTGCCAGTCGTTGAAGGTTTCGATGAGCAGCGGCGCCGAGCCGCTGATGAAGAGGCGCATGTTGTCGCAGGCCGCCAGGCTCAGCGTGGGTTCGGCCAGCATCCGCACATAGAGCGTGGGCACGCCCATGAAAACCGTCGCCTCGGGCAGCTTGGCGATGACGCGCTTGGGGTCGAACTTGCCGAACCAGAGCATCTTGCTGCCGTTGAGCAGCGCGCCGTGGATGGCCACGAACAGACCGTGCACATGGAAGATGGGCAGCGCGTGCAGCAGCACGTCGCCGTGCGTCCAGCCCCAGTAGGTCTTGAGCACCTCGGCATTGCTGCGCAGGTTGCGGTGCGACAGCATCGCGCCCTTGCTCCGGCCGGTGGTGCCGCTGGTGTAGAGGATGGCCGCCAGGTCGTCGTCGGCCTTGGTCACGATCTCGTGCTCGGCGCTGCAGGTGGCCGCATGGCCCAGCAGCGTGCCGGTGCGGTTGTCGTCCAGCGTGAACACCCAGCGCGTGCCGGCCGCCTTGGCGATGGGCTCCACCCAGTCGAGGTTGGCGCTGGTGCACACCACCACCTCGGGCTCGGCGTTGCCGATGAAGTACTCCATCTCGGCGCGCTGGTAGGCGGTGTTGAGCGGCAGGAACACATAGCCCGCGCGCAGCGTGGCCAGGTACAGCAGCATGGCCTCGACCGACTTCTCGACCTGCACCGCCACCCGCGCCCCCGGCTTCAGGCCCAGGCTGCCCAGCAGGTTGGCGATCATGGCGCTGGCCCGCTCCAGGTCGCGCCAGGAATAGGCCAGGCCGTCATCGGTTTCGACGGCGATCTCGTCCAGGTCGTGCGGGAAGGCGGCGCGCAGCGCGGCAAAGAGGTTGGCGTTGGGCGTGGAGCTCATGAAGGGCGGAAGACGAAAGGGCAGTTGGATGGGGAGGGGTTCTTGGGCAGGCGCCGAGTATTCACGGATTCAGCCGAAGCGGGGCGGCCTTTTGGCGAGAAAGGCATCGATGCCCTCGCGGTGCTCGGCCGAATCCGCATAGTCGTAGGCGCCGGACAGGAGTTGCTGCATCTCGCCCGCAGCCAGGGCGCGGAAGGTGGCCTTGTGCAGCCGGGCGGCCTGCGGCGCCAGGGCAGCGATGCGCTGCGCATGGCGCCAGGCGGCGTCGGGCACCTCGGCATCGGGCAGCACGTCGAGCAGAAAGCCGGCCGCCAGCAGCCGTGGCGCCGGGTGCAGGCCGGCGGCCAGCAGCATGTCGCGCGCCAGCGCATCGCCGATCTGGCTGCGCACCAGCGCGGCCTCGCGCGGCGCCATGGGAAAGCCCAGCTTGGCGATGGGCGCACCGAAACGGGCCGAGGCGCCGGCCAGGCGGATGTCGCAGCAGCTGGCGATCTCCAGCCCCGCACCCATGCAGGCGCCCTCGATCTGCGCCACCAGCGGCACCGGGCAGGCCAGCAGCGCCGCCAGGGCGCCCCAGACCTCTTCCTCGTGGAAGTGCCGCAGGCTGGCCACGTCGTAGCGGAAGGCCGGGTATTCGGAGATGTCGCCGCCGGCGCAGAAGGCGCCGCCCTCCCCCCGCACGACCACGCAGCGCAGGCTGGCGTCGGCTGCCAGGCCCTCGGCGGCGGCCCGCAGGGCGTGCCACATGCCGCGGGTCATGGCGTTGAGCCGGCCAGTGTTGCGCAGCGTCAGGGTGGCGATGGCGCCGTCGCGCGCCAGGTCGATCGCATCGTTCTTGTCGCTCATGGAGGGCGAATCTATTCGAGTTTGGCCCCCGAGGCCTTGACCACCGCCGCCCAGCGCTTGACCTCGGCCGAGACGAACTGGCCGTAGGCCGGGCCGGTGAGGTTGGGGATCTCCGAGCCGTTGTTGGCCCAGATGGTCTTGAGCTCGTCGGCGGCCAGCGTGCGGCGCATGTCCTCGGTGATGCGCGCCGCCAGCTCGGGCGGCGTGCCCTTGGGCGCCCACAGGCCGTACCAGGTGGTAACGGTGTAGTCGGGCAGGCCCGATTCGCTGGCGCTGGGCACGTCGGGGAAGGCCGCCTTGCGCTGCGCGCCCGAGACCATCAGCGCCTTGATGCGGCCGGCCTTGATGTGCTGGGCCGACGAGCCCAGCCCGTCGAAGCCGCAGTCCACGTTGCCGGCGATCAGGTCCTGCAGCATGGGGCCCGCGCCGCGGTAGGGAATGTGCGTGATGAAGGTGCCGGTCTGCAGCTTGAACAGCTCGCCCGCCAGGTGGTGCGAGGTTCCCGCGCCGGCCGAGGCGTAGTTGAGCTTGCCGGGGTTCTGCTTGGCGTAGGCGATGAATTCCTTGATGCCCGGCTGGGTGACGCGCCGCGGGTTGACCACCACCACCTGCGGCACGTTGGCCAGCAGCATCAGCGGCACGAAGTCGCGCTCGATGTCGTAGTCGAGCCTGGGGTAGATGGCCGGCGCGATGGCATGGTGCACGGCCCCCATGAACAGCGTGTGGCCGTCCGGTGCGCCCTTGGCCGCGATGCTGGCGCCAACGGTGCCGCCCGCGCCGCCGCGGTTGTCGATCACCAGCGTGTGGCCGGTCGCCTTGGTGAACTGCGCGGCCAGCGGCCGCGCGAAGGCGTCGGTGCCGCCGCCGGCCGGAAAGGGCACGACCAGCGTCACGGGCCGGCTGGGCCAGGTGCTCTGGGCGCGCACGCCGGCGCAGGCGGCAGCGGCGCCGGCCGCGGCCAGGCGCAGCAGACTGCGCCGATGGATCGGTGGGGGGGTCATGGCTTGTCTCCGTCTCTCGTCTTTGGATGCGCCGGGGCCGGCGGCGCTTGTGGGATGGAATCGGCCCGGGGATTCAGCAGGCGCTCAAAGGAGTAGCCCCTCGATGTCGCCCGACACCGGCACCTTGCCGTCGGCCAGCAGGGCGCGGTGCTTGTCCAGGCGCTTGAGGTCGTACAGGTAGTTGACCATCAGGCCCCAAGACTGCTTGATGCCCTTGGGCGACAGGTCGGCGGCCCAGTTGAGCCGCTCGACCCGCGCGCCGTTGCCGAGGTGGAAGCGTGCCACCGGGTCGGCGGGCTTGCCATCCTGGCCGACCCGACCCAGGTACTCGGCCGCGAGGTGCAGCAGCGCCTGCCGCAGCGGCGAGCGCTCGCCCAGCGAAGGCGCATCGTCCAGCGCCGCCAGCAGCCGGTCGGCCGTGGGTGGCAGGCTGCCCAGGTGCCGGCCCAGCGCCTGGGCCTGCTTGTCGGGCAGCCGCGGCAGCAGGGCCCCGGCCTGGCCGCCCAGCCATTGGCGCAGGCCCGGGATGGGCGAAAGCGTGGCGAAGTTCTTGAGCTTGGGGAATTCCTCGCGCAGCGTCTCCACCACGCGCTTGATCAGCGAATCGCCGAAGCTCACGCCACGCAGGCCGGTCTGCGTGTTGCTGATCGAATAGAAGATCGCCGTGGAGGCCTTGTGCGCGGGCGCTGCGGTGGCGGCCTCGTCGAGCAGCGGCGCGATGGCTTCGCTGATGGCGTCGGTCAGCGCCACCTCCACGAAGATCAGCGGCACGCCGGGCAGCCTCGGATGGAAGAAGCCGTAGCAGCGGCGGTCGGTGTCGTCCAGCCGGTTCTTGACGTCGGACCAGCTCTTGATGTCGTGCACCGCCTCGTACTCGATCAGCTTCTCGATCAGCGAGGCGGGCGAATCCCAGCTGATGCGCTTGAGGTCGAGGAAGGCGACGTCGAACCAGGTCGAGAACAGCTGCTCCAGCTCGGCGTCCAGCGCGGCCAGGCGACGGTCCTTGCGCACCACGGGCAGCAGCTCGGCCCGCAGCCCGACCAGGAAGCGCAGCCCTTCCTCGGGAATGGCGAAGCGCTGCAGCAGACGAGCCCGGGGCGACGCCGAGGCGCGGCGCAGCTTGGCCTCGGCCTGGGCCTGCTCGGGCGAGCCGGGCTCGGCGGCTTCGTATTGCTCGCGCGCGGTGCGCAGCTTGGCGCCATCCGGGGCGAAGCATTCGGCCATCAGCAGCCAGACGTCACGGCGCTCCTCGGCCGTCAGCGCCTGGTAGGCGGTCATCACGGCATGGGCGCGGCGGCCGGCCTCGACCTCGCTGGTGCGGCTGTCGGTGACGCCCTGCAGGTCTTCGAGCATGCGGCGCAGCGCGCGGGGCGGCAGTGCCTCGCCATGGCGGCGCAGGGTGGCGGCCATGCGTTCGGCCAGGGTGCGGGGCGGGCGCGCATCGCCGGTGGCGGCGGGGGCCGATTTGGGGGCGCCCGCGGCGTCGGCCGACGCGCCCGGGCGCAGCAGCGAGACGCCCTTGGACAACCAGTCGGGGGGAGTTTTGCTCATGGAATCAACAAAATTTCGGGACCGGGCCAACGCGAGGGCCGGGGCCTGCGTTGTGGCTTGAGGCCGTCGGCGCATGCCGGCATGCCCCCTCTTTGTACACCGTGACCGAGCTTTCCCACCCCTCCCCCGACTCCGCCTCGACGGGGACGCGCCCTGTTCCTACAGAAGCCGTCGCCCTCGGCTGGCAGCGCCTCAAACCCTGGCTGATCGCCGCCGCCGCGCTCCTGCTGTGCCTGCTGCTCGCCGCCGCTCTGCACGGCCTGGCCGGCGAGGTGCGCTACGACGACGTGATGCGGGCCATCGCCGGCACGCACGAGATGGACATCGTGCTGGCGCTGATGGCCACCGCCGCCAGCTACCTGATCCTCTCGGGCTACGACTTCTCCGCACTCGCCTATGCCCATGCCCGCGTGAACCGAGGCACGGTGCTGCTGACCTCCTTCACGGCCTATGCGCTGTCCAACACCATCGGCCTCGGCCCGCTGACCGGCGGCGCGGTACGCACCCGGCTGTACACAGCGGCCGGGCTCAAGGCGCACCAGGTGGCGCAGGTGGTGGTCTTCAATGCCGCGGCCTTCGGCCTGGGCATCACCGCCTTCGGTGCGGTGGCACTGCTGTGGGGCGCGCCCGACGTGGCGGGGCTGGTCGGCCTGCCGCCGGAACTGCTCCAGTTGGGCTCGGGCCTGCTGCTGGTGGGCGTGGGCGTGTTCCTGGCGCTGTGCCGGCGCCAGCGCAATCTGCAGATCGCCGGCCGCTGGCGACTGCGGCTACCGCCGGCGGGCCTGGCGGTGCGGCAGCTGGTCATCTCGGCCTTCGAGCTGACGGCCTCGGCGGCGGCGCTGTGGTTCCTGCTGCCGGGCGAGCGCATCGACCTGCCGGCCTTCACCGCCTTCTATGCCATCGCCATCGTGGCCGGCATCATCAGCCACGTGCCCGGCGGCGTGGGCGTGTTCGAGGCGGTGATGCTGATGGCCACCCGCAACGACGTTCCGGCCGAGTCCATGCTGGCCGCGCTGGTGCTCTACCGCGGCATCTACTACATCGTGCCGCTGGTAGCGGCCACGGCCCTGGTGCTGGGCTGGGAACTCAAGAGCGGCGTGGGCACGCCCATCGCGCGGGCGGCCACGCGGCTGAGCCCGCGTCTGCTGGCCGCCCTGACGCTGGTGGCGGGCCTGTGGCTCATCGCCTCGGGCGTGACGCCCTTCACCGAGGACGCGCGCGAGATGCTGGCCACGCTCAATGTGCCGCTGCCGCTGGTGGAGGCCTCGCACTTCCTGGGCAGCGTGGCCGGGCTGGGCCTGCTGCTGGTGGCGCGGGGACTGTTTCACCGGCTCGATGCCGCCTGGTGGGCGGCGCTGGTGCTGGCCGTGGTCTCGGCCGTGCTGGCCCTGCCCAAGGGCATCGCGCTGCACGAGGCCGGCCTGCTGGCCACGCTGGCAGTGCTGCTGGTCGTCTCGCGCAAGCAGTTCGACCGCCGCTCCTCGCTGCTGTCGATGCGGCTGGAGCCCGGCTGGCTGATCGGCCTGGGCGCGGTGCTGGCGGGCTCGCTGTGGCTGCTGTTCTTCGCCTACCAGGAAGTGGCCTACACCCACCGCCTGTGGTGGCAATTCGAGCTGGACGCGCAGGCGCCGCGCTCGCTGCGCGCGCTGCTGGGCGTGGCGCTGGCCGGCATGGCCTATGGCCTGTGGCAGCTGCTGCGCCCGCCCGTGGGCCAGGCGGCGGCGCCCACCACCGAGGACCTGGACCGGGCCGCCGCCATCGTGGCGGCCAACCCGCGCGCCGACGCCTGCTTCGCGCTCACCGGCGACAAGCACCTGCTGTTCTCGCCCTCGGGTCGCAGCTTCCTCATGTACGGCAAGCAGAACCGCTCCTGGATCGCGCTGTACGGCCCCGCGGGCGACAAGGCCGAATGGGCCGAGCTGGCTTGGCGCTTCGTCGAGATGGCCCGCACCCATGGTGGCCGGCCGGCCTTCTACCAGGTTCGACCGGCCAGCCTGCCGCTGTACCTGGACTGCGGCCTGCAGGCCTTCAAGCTGGGCGAGCATGCCCACATCGAGCTACCGCAGTTCGACCTCAAGGGCGCCAAGCGGGCCAACCTGCGCTCGGGCATGAACCGCGGCGAGCGCGAGGGCCTGGTGTTCGAGGTGATCGAGGGCGAGGCGCTGGAGGCCGCCCTGCCCGAGCTGCGCGCCGTGTCGGACGCCTGGCTTTCGCGCCAGAAGACGCGCGAGAAGGGCTTCTCGGTCGGCCGCTTCGACGAGGCCTACCTGCGCCGCCTGCCCGTGGCCGTGGCCCGGCGCGAGGGCCGCATCCTGGCCTTCGCCAACCTGCTGGTCACCGCGCCCGCCGAAGAGGCCGCCGTCGACCTGATGCGCCACCTGCCCGATGCGCCGCCCGGCACCATGGATTTCCTTTTCGCCAAGGTGCTGCTGCACCTGAAGGACCGCGGCTTCCAGCGCTTTGCCCTGGGCATGGCGCCCATGGCCGGCATGGCCGAGCGCCGCCATGCGCCGCGCTGGCAGCGGCTGGGCCGTCTGCTCTACGAGCATGGCGAGCGCTTCTACAACTTCCGCGGGCTGCGCAGCTTCAAGGACAAGTTCGAGCCCGTCTGGGAGCCGCGCTACCTGGCCGCACCCGGCGGCGTGGCACCGCTGTGGGTGCTGCTGGACCTGGCCGCGCTGATCGGCGGCGGCACTAAGGGCGTGATCGGCAAGTGATGCCGCGCGGCCCGCTTTCGACTTCCTTCGCATGACATTGCCGACCTCCTTTTCGCGCCGCGCCCTGGTGGCCGGGGCCTCGGGCCTGTGGCTGGCCTGCGCAGCCATCGCCCAACCGGCCGCCCCCGTGGCCGGCGCGACAGCCCTGCCCCAGCCCGCCAAGCGCATCACGCGCGAGATCTTCAAGGACGTGCCGCTGTACCGCCCCGACGGTGCCGTGCAGCAGTTCGTGGTGCTGCTGACCGGCAGCGACGCGCCCACGCCGCGCGACCTGCGCCTGGTACAGGCCATGACCGCCCAGGGCGCCATGGTGATCGCCGTGCCCGGCCTGGGCTTCTACCGCAGCCTCGCGGCGGTCAGCCAGCAGTGCGTGCACGGCCCCGGCGCGCTGGAGAACTTCGCCCGCTTCGTGCAGGCCGGCGAGAAGCTGCCCACCTACATCGAGCCGATCCTGGTCGGCACCGGCCAGGCCGGTGCGCTGGCCTACGGCCTGCTCGCACAGTCGCCTGCCGACACCTACACCGGCGCGCTCTCGCTGGACTTCTGCCCGCGCGTGGCCCTGCCGCTGCCGATGTGCGGCGACGAGAACTTCCGCAGCCGCCCGGTCGCTGGCGAGTCCGCGCAGCCCGGCCGGCCTGCGCAGACGCTGCGGCCGCTGGAGCCCGCCTTCGACCTGCAACCCGCCAAGCGCCTGGCCGGCGCCTGGACGGCCATGGGCGCCGACCCGCATGACGCAGCCTGCGCTGCGGGCCCGCAGGCACCGGCCGCCTTCACCGCCCAGGTGCCCAACGCCCGCTGGATCGCGCCTGCCGCGGCCGGCTCGGCCGACGCGCCGCCGCCGGGCTTCGGCGCCGCCTTCGCGCAGATGGCCGCCCAGCGCGCCGGCCTCGCCCTGCCGCCCAGCCAGCTGGCCGACCTGCCCGTGACCGAAGTGCCGGTGCAGGGCCCCGGCAAGCGCTTCGCCGTGCTGGTGTCGGGCGACGGCGGCTGGGCCAGCATCGACAAGCGCCTGGCCGCGGCCCTGGCCAAGGACGGCATTCCCGTCGCCGGCCTGGATTCGCTGCGCTACTTCTGGACCCGCCGCACGCCGGAGGGCGTGGCGGCGGATGTGGACCGGCTGATCCGCTACTACGCAGCCCGCTGGGGCCGCAGCGAGGTGCTGCTGCTGGGCTATTCGCAGGGCGCCGACGTGCTGCCCTTCGCCTACAACCGCCTGCCCGAGCGCACCCGCGCCAGCGTCAAGCTGCTGGGCCTGCTGGGCCCCGGCGAGAAGGCCGCCTTCGAATTCCACGTCAGCCACTGGATCGGCAAGAGCGGCGACCAGCCGATCGCGCCCGAGGCCAAGCGCCTGCCCGCGGGCCTGGCGCTGTGCGTCTACGGCACCGAGGAAAAGGCCGACTCGCTCTGCCCGCAGCTGGACGCGGCCCAGGCGAAGATCCTGCCCATGCCGGGCGGCCACCACCTGGGCGAGAACTACGAGGACCTGGCGGCCAAGGTGCTGCAGGCGGCGCCGCCCCCGCGTTGAGGGCGGTCAGCCCGCGCGCGAAGGGCGACCGTGCACCACACGCCGTGGCTGCGTGGGCTGCAAGCGCCTCGATATCTCCGGGCACGGGCCCGGCGAAGGCGCTTCAGCCGTGTGGCGCCGCCTCGCCGGGCGCGCCCCGACCCATCACGACAATCGCCGCCCATGTCCGACCGTCCCGCCCGCAAATCCGGCAGCGCCCGCCGAGCCGCCCAGCCCCGCCCGCTGCCCGTGGACGGTGGCCTGGGCCCGAGCTGCGTGGCGCTGCCGCCCGGCGACTGGGCGACGGTGCTGGACTTCCTGACCGAGCGCTTTCCGATGGTGCCGCGTGCCGACTGGCAGGCCCGCATGGCCGCCGGCCGCGTGGTGGCCGGCGACGGCAGCCGGCTCGCCGCGCAGACACCCTTCCGCAAGGACCTGCGCGTCTGGTACTACCGCGAATGGGCAGACGAGGCGCCCGTCCCCTTCCAGGAGACGGTGCTCTTCCAGGACGAGCAACTGGTGGTGGCCGACAAGCC
This sequence comes from Pseudacidovorax sp. NFM-22, assembly GCF_021401245.1. Lineage (GTDB taxonomy): Bacteria > Pseudomonadota > Gammaproteobacteria > Burkholderiales > Burkholderiaceae_C > Xenophilus. Next base: position 411,307 of record NZ_JACBFY010000003.1, on the reverse strand, counting down.
GCACTTCCTGCCCGTGATGCCCAGCGGCCGCCATGTGCGCGAGACGCTGCTGGTGCGCCTGAAGCAGCGCCTGGGCCTGGACACGCTGGTGCCCATCCACCGCATCGACCGCGAGACCGCCGGGCTGGTGGTCTTCAGCGTGCAGCCGGCCACGCGGGGCGCCTATCAGCGGCTGTTCGCCGAACGGGCGGTGCGCAAGCAGTACGAGGCCATCGTTCACTGGCCGCCCCCGGCGCCGCTGCCGGCGGTCTACCGCAGCCGGCTGGCCGACGTCTTCATGCGCAGCGAGACGGTGGCCGGCGAGCCCAACGCCGAGACCGCCATCGCCGTGCGCGAGGTGCGCGGCGACGTCGCCCTGCTCGACTTGGCGCCGCACACCGGCCGCAAGCACCAGCTGCGCGCGCATTGCGAGGCGCTGGGCGTGCCGATCGTGGGCGACGGCATCTATCCGGTGCTGCGGCCGGAAGGGGCGGACGACTGGCAGAACCCGCTGCGGCTGCTGGCGCGCGGCATCGCCTTCGACGATCCGGTGACGGGGGAGGCACGGGTGTTCCGAAGTGCGCTGTCGCTGGCGTGGCCGGAAGGCGGTTCGGCAGACGGCCAGATCTAGTACCGCCCGCCGTCCGAACCCCGCGGCTCGGCTCCCTCTCCCCTTGCGGGAGAGGGCTGGGGAGAGGGGTCGACGGCCGTCGCAAGGGCGAGCGTTTTGGGGTACGCGCCCCCTCTCCCCAACCCCTCTCCCGCGAGGGGAGAGGGGCTCACGACGAGGTCCGCCCCAGCACCTTGGCGGCCTCCGTGGCTGCCCGCGCGGACACGCCAGAAAGTGGCCAGATCCGTGGACTGATTGTCCTTGCGGCCACGCGCCCTGGGACCCACACTCCCCACCATGCCCACCGCCGCCCCGCCCCGCACCATCGCCTGCCTGCTCTACGCCGACTGCATGAGCCTGGACGTCACCGGCCCGATGCAGGTCTTCGCCACCGCGAACGACGTGGCGCAGCACGGCCACCGCAGGGCGGCGCCGTACCGGCTGCAATTGCTCGCCGAGACGCTTGCGCCCGTCGCCACGTCCGCCGGCATGCGCCTCGTGCCCGACGCCGCCTGGCCCACCGTGACGGCCGGCGACATCGACACCCTGCTCGTGCCCGGCGGCGACGGCGTGATTGCCCAGCGCGGTAACGCGGCGCTGCTGGACTGGCTGAGCCGCGCCGAGCCCGAGGTTCGGCGCCTGGGCTCGGTCTGCTCAGGTGCGCTGCTGCTGGCCGAGGCGGGCCTGCTCGACGGCCGCCGCGCCACTTCGCACTGGTCGCGGCTGGACCAGCTGCGCGAGCGACATCCCGCCGTGCAGGTGGAGCCCGACTGCCTGCACACCTTCGACCCCGGCAGCGCGCAGGACGGCCATGTCTTCACCTCGGCCGGCGTCACGGCGGGCATCGACCTTGCGCTGGCCCTGGTCGAGGCCGACCTGGGCCGGCCGATGGCATTGGCCGTGGCGCGGCAACTGGTGATGTTCCTGCGTCGGCCGGGCGGGCAGGCGCAGTTCAGCGCCCTGCTCGCGCCCGAGCCGCGCCGCACGCCCCGGCTGGCCGCGCTGCTCGACTGGCTGCCGGGCCAGCTCGGCGGCGACCTGTCGCTGGAGCGGCTCGCGGCCCAGGCCTGCCTGCCGCCGCGCACGCTCACCCGCGCCTTCCAGAAGGAGCTGGGCACCTCGCCCGCCCGCTACATCGAGCGGCTGCGGGTGGAGACGGCCAGCGCCCTGATGGCCCAGGGCCAGGCCTCGGTCGCCACGGTGGCCCGGTTGTGCGGCTTCGGCCATCCGGAGAACCTGCGGCGCAGCTTCCACAAACACTACGGCGTGGGGCCGCAGGCCTGGGCGGAGCGCTTCGGCAGCGGCGTCGCGGATTCGGCGCAATCCAGCGCCTGACCCGTCTCTCGGCCTTGTCGGCTATGGCCCCTCCCCCTCTGGGGGAGGCTGGGTGGGGGCCGCGCGCGCTCACGACGTCCCCACCAACCGTCCCAACCGACCGAACCCACCATCGCAGCCACCACTCGCCATGCTCACCCTGCTCCGCACCCACGCCAGCCTGCGCCTGCTCTTCGTCGGCCAGGCGCTCTACTGGTCCTGCTCCATCATCGGCATCGCCCTGACCGCGCTGGTCGGCGCCCGGCTGGCGCCGCTGCCCTGGCTGGCGACGCTGCCGCTCGCGCTGCTGGTGGCCGGCAACCTGGTCGCCGTGCGACCGCTGGCGGCGGCCATGCAGCGCCATGGCCGGCGGCGGGTGCTGGTGGCTGGGGCGCTGGTCGGCGTGGCGGGTGGCCTCACGGCCTGCCTCGCCATCGTGGCGGATAGCTTCGCGCTCTTCGGCCTGGGCATCGCCGGCGTGGGCGTGTACCAGGCTTCGTCGGCCTATTACCGCTATGTGGCGCTGGAGGCCGTCGAGGCCCAATGGCGCGGCCGGGCCGCCGCCTGCGTGCTGGCCGGGGGCGTGTGCGCCGCCCTGTTCGCGCCTTCGCTGGCGCTAGCGGCGCGCCAGTGGCTGATCACGCCCTTTGCCGGCGCCTACCTGGCCATCGCCGGCCTGGCCGCCGTCGCCGCCCTGCTGCTGACCCGCTTGCCCGAAGGCGCAGCTGCCGTCCCCGCGACCGGGCAGGCGCCCGCCACCCGCTGGCGCATGCTGCTGGCCCGCCCCGCGCTGCGCGCCGCCATCGTCATGACCGGCGTCGGCCATGGGCTGATGATCCTGGTGATGAACGCCACGCCGCTGGCCATGGCGGACTGCGGCTTCGCCGTCGAATCGTCGGCGCGGGTGATCCAGTGGCATGTGCTGGGCATGTTCCTGCCCGCGTTCTTCGCCGGCGCCCTGGTGGACCGGCATGGCAGCCGCCGGGTGGCCGCCGTGGGCATCGCCGTGCTGGTGGCCAGTGCGGCGCTGGCCCTGTCGGGCGTGGCCCTGGTGCAGTTCGCGGCCAGCTCGCTGCTGCTGGGCATCGGCTGGAGCCTGATGATCGTGGCCGGCACCACGCTGTTGACCGAGGCGCATGCGCCTGCCGAGCGGGCCGGCGCCCAGTCGCTGATGGAATTCGCCAACGGCGGCACGGCGGCGGCGATGTCCTTCGCCTCGGGCGCGCTGCAGTCGGGCATCGGCTGGACGGCGATCAATGCCGCGATGCTGCCCATGCTGGCCGGGGCCGCCTGGCTGCTGTGGTCGACCCGGCCGGCGCTGCTTCGCGCGGCCTGAACCGGCTCAGGCGTGGGTCACGCGCGGCTGCTTGGGCGCCGTGGCGTACAGCACGATGCCGGCCAGGATCATGGGCACGCACAGCCACTGGCCCATGCTCATGTTCAGCGCCAGCAGGCCCAGGAAGTCGTCCGGCTCGCGGAAGTACTCGGCCACGAAGCGCATCACGCCATAGCCCATCAGGAAGACGGCCGACACCCGGCGCTCCAGCCGCGGCTTGCGCGCATACAGCCACAGGATCACGAACAGCAGCAGCCCTTCGAGCAGGAACTGGTAGACCTGCGACGGGTGCCGCGGCAGCATCGAGCCGCTCTGCGGAAACACCATGCCCCATGGCAGATCCGGCGATGAGAAGCGGCCCCACAGCTCGCCGTTGATGAAGTTGCCCACGCGGCCCGCCGCCAGGCCCGTCGGCACGCAGGGCGCCACGAAGTCCATCAACTGCCAGAAGCGCCGTCCGCGCGCCCGCGCGAACCAGGCCATGGCGGTGATCACGCCGATCAGCCCGCCATGGAAGCTCATGCCGCCGCGCCAGACCATGAAGATCTCCAGCGGGTTCGACAGGTAATAGCCCGGCTTGTAGAACAGGCAGTAGCCCAGCCGGCCACCGACGATCACGCCCAGCACGCCGAAGAAGAGGATGTCCTCCACGTCCTTGCGCGTCCAGGCCGCGCTGCCGGTCATCGAGGCGAAGGGCTCGTGCCGCAGCCGGCGCGTACCCAGGAAGAAGAACAGGCCGAATGCCGCGAGGTAGGTCAGGCCGTACCAGTGCACGGCAAGCGGGCCGATCTGCAGGGCGACCGGGTCGATATGGGGGTACATCAGCATGGCGCGCATTGTGCCCGCCGCCCCATGGCGAGGCAGTGACGCGCCGTTGCGAATGCGTCTGATCGGCTGCCGCATCCGCATGCAGAACGCGGCGTGGGGGGCATTGGCCGCGGGCGTTTCGCCAAAGCGGGGGCCGGACGGATACTCGCGGCGTTTTTGTCTTCGAAGAATCACACCATGCAGGGCAACCCCCAAGTCATCGACTACCTGAAGGACCTGCTGCGCGGCGAGCTCGCCGCCCGCGACCAGTACTTCATCCACTCCCGCAACTACGAAGACCAGGGGTTCGGCCGGCTTTACGAGCGCATCAACCACGAGATGCAGGAAGAGACCGAGCATGCCGACGCGCTGATGCGCCGCATCCTGATGCTCGGCGGCCGGCCCGACATGAGCCCCAAGGCCTTCACCCCCGGCCTGACCGTCGAGGAGATGCTGCGCAAGGACCTCGACACCGAGTACGAGGTGCGCGACGCCCTGCGCAAGGGTGCCGCCCTGTGCGAGAGCGTGGGCGACTACGTCAGCCGCGACATCCTGGTCTCGCAACTGCACGACACCGAGGAAGACCATGCCTACTGGCTCGAAAAGCAGCTGGGCCTGATCGCCAAGATCGGCCTGCCCAACTATCTGCAGTCGCAGATGGGCGAAGGCGACTCCGCCACCTCGGCGGGCTGATCAGCCCGCCTCGCCAGCCTCGGCCCGCGTCCGCAGAAAGCGGACGAAGCGCGCCAGGGCCGGCGGCTGCCGCTCCGCCAGCCACACCAGGCTGGTTTCGCAGGACGGCAGCGTCACCTTCTTCCCTCCCCGCTCCTTCAGTTCCTCCGCCCGCCGGTAGACCACGCCGGCGCGGCTGAAGGCCGTCACGCTGGCCGGCACCCAGGCCACGCCGAGGCCGCCCGACACCAGGTTGACGATGGTCTGCATCTGGATCGCCTCCTGCGCCACGCGCGGGCGCCGGCCGTGGGCGGCATAGAGCTGCATCACCGCATCGTGCACGCCGGGCAGGATGCGGCGTGGGTACAGCACCAGCGGCTCGTCCATCACCTCGGCCAGGGCCGGGCGCACCTGTTGCGCCAGCGCATGCGCGGCCGGCAGCGCCAGCACCAGCGGCTCCTGCGCCACCGCCAGCCGGGCCAGGCCGGCCGGCGCGGCGCCGGGCGGATGCAGCAGCAGGCCGGCATCGATGTCCCCACGGGCCAGGGATTCCAGCTGCACGTCGCCGGTGGCCTCGACCAGTTCCAGCGCCACCTGCGGGCTGTGCTCGCGGAAGTCGCGCACCCAGCCCGGCAGCCGGTCGAAGCCGATGGTGGAGACGAAGGCCAGGCGCACCCGGCCGGCCTCGCCCGAATCGGCCGCGCGCGCCCGGGCGGGCAAGGACCGCGCCTGGGCCAGCAGGGCCCGCACCTCGGGCACCAGCGCCTCGCCCGCGGCCGTAAGGGCCACGCGCCGGCGCGTGCGGTCGAAGAGCTGCACGCCCAGCGTGCGCTCCAGCTGGGCGATGGCCTGGGTGACGGGCGGCTGCGTCATGTGCAGCCGCTGCGCCGCGCGGCCGAAGTGCAGTTCCTCGGCCACGGCCAGGAACTGCCGCCAGGCGCGCAACTCGATCGGGGCCTCTTCCTTCATTCGGCCAGCATATCAATCCGCCCGCCAAATAGGATTGGAGGCAATCAGACGCCCGGTCGAGAATCGCCGCCACCCACGAACCGCGGAGACACGCCCCATGGCCACCCAACCGATCAAGATCAACCGCCGCAGCGCCAACATCACCGAAGGCAAGAGCCGCGCGCCCAACCGCTCGATGTACTACGCCATCGGCTACGAGGCGGACGACTTCGCCAAGCCCATGGTCGGCGTGGCCAACGGCCACAGCACCATCACGCCCTGCAATGCCGGCCTGCAGAAGCTGGCCGATGCGGCGGTGGCCGGGATCGAGGAAGCCGGCGGCAACGCCCAGATCTTCGGCACGCCCACCATCTCCGACGGCATGGCCATGGGCACCGAAGGCATGAAGTACTCGCTGGTCAGCCGCGAGGTCATCAGCGACTGCATCGAGACCTGCGTGCAGGGCCAGTGGATGGACGGCGTGCTGGTGGTCGGTGGCTGCGACAAGAACATGCCCGGCGGCATGATGGGCATGCTGCGCGCCAACGTGCCCGCCATCTACGTCTACGGCGGCACCATCCTGCCGGGCCACTACAAGGGCCAGGACCTGAACATCGTCAGCGTCTTCGAGGCCGTGGGCCAGAACGCCGCCGGCAACCTGAGCGACGAGGACCTGCTGCAGATCGAGCGCCGCGCCATCCCCGGCACCGGCTCCTGCGGCGGCATGTACACGGCCAACACCATGAGTTCGTCCTTCGAGGCGCTGGGCATGAGCCTGCCCTACTCGTCGACCATGGCCAACCCGCACGACGAGACGCAGAACTCGGCCAAGGAATCGGCCAAGGTGCTGATCGAGGCCATCAAGCGCGACCTCAAGCCGCGCGACATCGTCACCCGCAAGGCCATCGAGAACGCCGTGTCGGTCATCATGGCCACGGGCGGCTCGACCAACGCCGTGCTGCACTTCCTGGCCATCGCACATGCGGCCGGCGTCGAATGGACCATCGACGACTTCGAGCGCATCCGCCAGCGCGTGCCGGTCATCTGCGACCTCAAGCCCAGCGGCCGCTGGCTGGCGGTCGACCTGCACCGCGCGGGCGGCATCCCGCAGGTGATGAAGCTGCTGCTCAACGCCGGCCTGCTGCATGGCGACTGCATCACCATCACCGGCAAGACCATCGCCGAGACGCTCAAGGACGTGCCCGACGTGCCGCCCAACCCCGAGGTGATCCGCCCCATCGACCAGCCGCTGTACGCCCAGGGCCACCTGGCCATCCTCAAGGGCAACCTGAGCCCCGAGGGCGCCGTGGCCAAGATCACCGGCCTGAAGAACCCTGCCATCACCGGCCCGGCCCGCGTGTTCGAGGACGAGCAGTCGGCGCTGCAGGCCATCCTGGCCGGCAAGATCAAGGCGGGCGACGTGATGGTGCTGCGCTACCTGGGCCCCAAGGGCGGCCCCGGCATGCCCGAGATGCTGGCGCCCACGGGCGCGCTGATCGGCGCCGGCCTGGGCGAGAGCGTGGGCCTGATCACCGACGGCCGCTTCTCCGGCGGCACCTGGGGCATGGTGGTGGGCCACGTGGCGCCCGAGGCCGCGGCCGGCGGCACCATCGCGCTGGTGCACGAGGGCGACTCCATCACCATCGACGCCACCACGCTGCGCCTGGAGCTGAACGTGCCCGAAGACGAGATCGTCCGCCGCCGCGCCGCCTGGAAGGCGCCGGCGCCGCGCTACACCCGCGGCGTGCAGGCCAAGTTCGCCTTCAATGCGTCGAGCGCGAGCCTGGGCGCGGTGCTCGACCGGTTCTGAGTGCCGCCAGCCAGTGCCCGGCTTCCTCTCCCCTTGCGGGAGAGGGTTGGGGCGAGGGGGAGCGCGGCGGCGGGCTGATGGGTTGCGCGAGCGCTGCAGCCCCCTCTCCCCCCACCCCTCTCCCGCAAGGGCAGAGGGGCTTCGTATCAGGGCTTGCGGCGCGCGGCGCTACGTGCGCGCGTCGTGAGACCCAGCACATCGCGCTGGCGGTCGATCCGTGCCTGCTTGCGCGCGTCGTCGCGTTCCATGGCCCGGCGCGCGGTGTAGCCAGACCAATCGGCAAAAGCCCACCACAGCACCGCGGCCGGAAAGGGCAACAGTACGATCCACCACGCGAGCCCGGCGAAGAAGCCGACCGCGAAGTACTTCAACCCGATTGCCACCAACCCCACGACCAACAGCCACATGTTCCGCTCCTCGTTCCAACAGCCCGCCGCGCGACGCACGAGCCACATTGCAAACGACTGTAACGCCGCCGCCGGGCGAATGGCAGCTTCCGCGTCTGCGCTGCGCGCCGGGCTGATCGCCACCGCGGCGCTGGCCGGCCTGCTGCCTGCCGCCCATGCCGACCTGGCCCTGGCCACCAGCAAGGCCTGCATGGCCTGCCACACGGTGGACCGCAAGGTGATCGGCCCCGCCTTCAAGGACGTGGCCGCCCGCTACAAGGACCAGAAAGGCGCCGCGGACATGCTGGCCAACAAGATCCGCAAGGGTGGCGCGGGCGCCTGGGGGCCGGTGCCCATGCCGGCCAACACGCAGGTCAGCGAGGCCGATGCGAAGAAGCTGGCGGCCTGGGTGCTGACGCTCAAGTAACCGGGCGGCGCAGGCCCCTTCTCGTTTGGGCTGAACCTGCCGAAGCCGACTCCTCCCCGTTCGCGCTGAGCCTGTCGAAGCGCCGGCCCCTGCACCGTTCGCGCTGAGCCTGTCGAAGCGCCGGCCCCTGCACCGTTCTCGCTGAGCGGTCGAAGCGCGGCGCCCGGCTTCGACAAGCTCAGCCCGAACGGTTTGGGGGGAATTCGGCGGGAAGAACGGTCCGCCGCAGCACCCCGTCCGGCCCTGCCGCTCAGCCCAGCGGCCGCGTGAGGTACACCGCCTCGCGCCCCACGATGGCGTCGCGCGTGGGCATGAAGACGGTGCAGCCGTCGCAGGGCGAGACGATGCGCCGCTCGCCGTCGGTGGCGATCAGCTCGTCCTTGGCGAAGGTCTCGAAGCCGACCAGCGGCCGCTCGAAGCGGAATTCCTTGGTGTGCACCATGTGCGTCTGCAGCAGCTCGAAGCGGCGTTGCGACGCCGGCGGCTGGCGGTCCTCGCGCGGCGCGATCAGGCCGAAGTGGGCGATGAAGTCGTGCGCCACCTTCGTGGCCAGGTCCGCCGCGGATTGCGCGAAATGCTGGCCGCACTCCACCACCAACGCCGTCTGCGGACCGTCGCCGTCCACGCCATGCCGGCCGTACTGGATCAGCGGCGTGCCCGAGCCCAGGCCCTGCGGCATCACCAGGTGCACCGGCGGCAGGCCCAGCGCCACGGCCACGGCCGCATTGCGCGCATAGGCCGGATAGACCCAGAAGGGCTGCACGTCCTGGCTGGTGGAGTGGATGTCCAGCACATGGTCGGCCGCGTCCACCACGGCGCGCAGCTCGCGGGCGCGGCGCAGCTCGGGGCTGTCCTCGCTGCCGTCGAGCATCTCGGCCGACCAGATGCGGTTCATGTTGTGCACCAGCTGGCGGCTGTCGAAGGGCCGCTCGATGTCGAAGCTCTCGTAGGCCGCGACGTTGGAGAAGCTGATGGTCAGCACGCCCTTCACCGGCCGAACGCCGCTGTCGAGCAGGTGCGTGGCCGCCACCATGCCGCAGATCTCGTTGCCGTGGGTCAGGGCATTGACCAGCACGTGCGGCCCGGGCTGGCCCGAGTCGAAGCGGTGCACATAGTCGATGCCGGTGTTGCCCTGCCGATAGGCGGAAAGGTCGCGCGGCAGGACCTCGAAGGTGGGATGTGGGGCGGTCATCGGGGCATTGTGGGCGAGCAGGCCAAAGCCTGCTCGGCGCCGCAGGGCCCGCGGCCGCTCACTCGATGGCCAGGTCCAGCCGCGAGACCAGCGCACGGGTCTGCGCGTTCATGCCCACCACCTCCACGGCGCTGCCATGCTTGCGCAGGCGCTGGCAGACCTTGTCCAGCGCGTTGACGGCCGTGATGTCCCAGAAATGCGCGTCGGCGAGGTCGATGCGCACCGGCCGGCCCTCGATGTCGCGGATGTCGAAGGCTTCCACCAGCATGTCGGCCGAGGCGAAGAAGACCTGGCCCGACACACGGTAGACCAGCGCCCCGCCCTCCTCCGCCGGCTCGACCGCGATCAGCCGCGCCACCTTGAAGGTGAAGAACACGCCGCTCAGCAGCACGCCCACCGCCACGCCCGCGGCCAGGTTGTCGGTGAGCACCGTGACCACCACCGTCGCCAGCATGACCACGCTGGACAGCTTGGGATGCCGCCACAGCGCCCGCGCCGAGCCCCAGTCGAAGGTGGAGGCCGACACCATGACCATCACGGCCACCAGCGCCGCCACCGGCACCTTGGACACCCAGGGCTTGAGCAGCACCATCAGCACCAGCAGGAAGGCGCCCGCGAACAGCGTGGACAGCCGGCCGCGCCCGCCGTAGCGCACGTTGCTGACGGTCTGGCCGATCATCCCGCAGCCGGCGATGCCGCCGAAGAAACTGGCCGCGACGTTGGCCAGGCCCAGGCCGGTGGCCTCGCGGTTCTTGGCGCTGGGCGTGTCGGTCAGTTCGTCCACCACGCTGGCGGTCATCAGCGACTCCAGCAGGCCCACCATGGCGATGGCCAGGGCCGGCAGCGCAATCAGCTGCAGCGTCTGCCACGACAGCGGCACCTGCGGCACGCCGAAGCTGGGCAGGCCCTCGGGCAGCAGGCCCAGGTCGGCCACGGTCTTGAGCGGCAGGTTCAGCCATTGGGCCGCCAGCGTGAGCACCACGATGCTCACCAGCGGCGACGGCACGACGGTGGTCAGGCGCGGCAGGCCGTAGATGATGAGCAGCCCGGCGCCCACCGTGGCCCAGGTCGCCAGGTTGGCGCCCACCAGGTGCGGCATCTGCGCCGAGAAGATCAGGATCGCCAGCGCATTGACGAAGCCAGTGCGCACCGAGCCCGACACGTAGCGCATCAGCGTGCCCAGCCGCAGCCAGCCGAAGAGCATCTGCACCAGCCCCGCCAGCACGCCGGCCGCGAACAGGTACTGCACGCCGTGCGAATGCACCAGCGGCGCCGCCACCAGCGCCACCGAGCCGGCGGCCGCCGACACCATGGCCGGCCGCCCGCCCGCGAAGGCGATCACGATGCTGATGACGAAGGAGGCGAACAGGCCCACGGCCGGGTCCACGCCGGCCACGAAGGAGAAGGCGATGACTTCCGGAATCAGCGCGAAGGTGGCGACGGCACCGGCCATGAGCTCGCGCGGAATGCTGGGCGCCCATTCGGCGCGGAAGGGATGGGGGTGTCGGGACATGGCGTATCTGGCAAGGAAAGGCGGGGCGCCGCCGGTGTCGAACGGCGGGGCCGCGGCGGAGGGACAGGCGTTCAGCCCTCTTCTTCGGAAGGACCGCCCCAGTTCTCGTCCTGCTCGATGGCATCCGCATCGCGCCCGCGCCCCCGGGCGCGCAGGGCCGCGGCGCGCTGGCGCTTGAGCTCGGCCTCGGCCTTGCGCCCCGCCGCCAGCCAGCCCAGGAACTGGTTGACCGTCTCCAGCGTGATGCGGCCGATCACGCCGCTGCGCAGGTCGGTGAGCACCGCCTCGGCGGCCTTCTGGGTGTCGATGCGGCCGCCGCCCAGCAGCGCGCCGCGCTTGCGGCCGATGGCGCCCAGGATGTCCTCGTCGGGCTGGGTGCACAGCGCCAGTTGGGCGTTGTCGGCCGGCAGCTTGTAGCGGGCGCGCAGCGGCTCGGTGTACTGGGCCTTGAGGTAGGCCAGCACGTCCAGCGCCACCGATTCGTCGTCGTACGCATTGCGGCCCACGGCGCCGGTGGCGGCCAGGCGGGTGCCGCTCTCGGGCACGATGATCTTGGGCCACAGCATGCCCGGCGTGTCGTACAGGTAGAAGTCGTCGGCCAGCAGGATGCGCTGCTCCTGCTTGGTCACGCCGGCCTCGTCGGCGGCCTTGGCCTGACGCTTCAGGCTCAGGGTGTTGATCAGCGTGGACTTGCCCACGTTGGGCACGCCGCAGATCAGCACCCGCATCGGCTTGGCCAGCCCGCCGCGGTTGGGTGACAGGCGGTGGCAGGCCTCGATGATGGCCGCGCGCTGGGCCGGCGGCGTCTGGCTGGCGTCCAGCGCGATGGCACCGGTGGCCTCCTGCGCCTGGTAGTGGGCCAGCCATTCGGCGGTGCGGGCCGGGTCGGCCAGGTCCTGCTTGTTCAGGATCTTCAGCCGCGGCTTCTTGGCCGTGATGGCCGCCAGCGCCGGGTTGGCGCTGGAGCCGGGCAGGCGCGCGTCCAGCAGCTCGATCACGACGTCGGTGGTCTTCATCCGCTCGGTGATGGCCTTTCGGGTGGCATGCATGTGGCCGGGAAACCATTGGATCGTCATGGCAGCAGTCGGGCGAGGAGACAGGGGAAGGAAAGCGCGCGGGAAGGGCGCGTCGGCCCGCCGCAGGGGCGGGGCCGTGGGGCATGGCGCGGCAGCGCACCACGGCGGCGAAGGGGCCGGATTGTCGCCGCTCGCCGCCGGCCTCGCCTGCAAGCACGCATTGGCCTTGGCCTACGCCGGCCCGCCGCGGGCTGGGGCACAGTGCAAGCTCGTCCCCATGGCCGGCACAGCATCCCTGCCGACCGGCCCTCACCGACAAAGGAGCCCATTTCATGCAGATCCAGGTCAACACCGGCAACGGCATCGAGAACAAGGAGTCGCTGGAGCGCTGGGCCGACGCCGAACTGCGTCAGCAACTGCACCGCTTTGCCGAGGAAGTCACCCGCGTCGAGGTGCACCTGAGCGACGAGAACGCCGCCCGCGGCGGTCAGGCCGACAAGCGCTGCACCATGGAAGCCCGGCTCGCAGGCCATGCGCCGATCGCCACCTCGCAGGACGCGCCCACCCAGGACGAGGCCTTCCGCTGCGCCCTCGACAAGCTCAAGCGCGCGCTGGACACCGCCATCGGCAAGCGCACCGACCACCGCGACCGCACCACCATCCGCACGGCCGGCATCGACGCCGGCCTGGGCGATTGAGCGCTGATACGCCGGACGTGGCCCCCCCCGGGCGCCACGTCTGGGAATTCGCCCGCACCGGCGGCGTCGACCAGGTGCTGATCCGCCGGGGCGAGGACATCGCCTACATCGGCCAGCTGGACCGCAAGCTGTGGGTCGCCCTGGCCTGCCCGGTGCAGGGCCTGGAATTCGACAGCCGCACCCTCGCCCTCATCGACACCAACAACGACGGGCGCATCCGTCCGCCCGAGCTGATCGCCGCCTGCGAATGGGCCTGCGGCGAATTGCGCGACGCGCAGTTGCTCATCACGGGCGGCGACACCCTCTCCCCCGACGACATTGCCGACCGCAGCGCGCTGCATGCCGAGGCCCGGCGCATCCTGCGCATCGTCGGCAAGGAAGAAGCCGCCGCGCTCACGCTGGAGGATGTGACGGGACGCAGCGAACTGCTCGCATCCCTGCGGTTCAACGGCGACGGCGTCATCACCCCTGCGACCGCGGAGGACGACGGCGTCCGCGCCGTCATCGAGCGGATCATCCAGACCCAGGGCGGCGTCGCGGATCGCAGCGGCGCCATGGGCATCCAGCGGGCCCAGGCCGAGGCCTTCTTCCAGCAGGCGCACGCGCTGGCGGACTGGCAGGCCAAGGCCGTGAGCGACGACGCCACCATGCCGCTGGGCGAGGCCACGCTGGCGGCCGCGGCGGCACTCGATGCCGTCGAAGCCAAGGTGGACGACTTCTTCGCCCGCTGCAGCGTGGCGGCCTTCGATCCGCAGGCCGTCCCGGCCCTCAACCCGGCCTCGGCGGCCTACGACGCGCTGGCGGGCAGCGCCATCGACACACACTCGCCCGCGCTGGCCGCCCTGCCGCTGGCACCGGTGGCGCCCGGCCGTACGCTGCCGATGGCGGGCCGCGTCAATCCGGCCTGGGCCGGCGCGCTGACCCAGCTGCGCGAGCGCGCCGTCGCACCGCTGCTGGGCGAGGCACTCGAAGCCATCGACGAGGGGCAGTGGGCGTTGCTGCGCGAGCGGCTGGCGCCCTGCCGCCGCTGGCTGGCCAGCCGCCCGCCGACCCGGCTGGGCAGCGCGGCCGATACACCGCCCGACAAACTCGAAACCTGGCTCGCAGCCGAAGCCGCCGTGCTGGCCCTGCTCACCCAGGACGAGGCGGAAGAGGCCCACAACCAGCGCCTCGTCGACCTGGAACGGCTGCTGCGCTTCAAGCGCGACCTGTACCGGCTGCTGCGCAACTTCGTCTCGTTCGAGGACTTCTACGCCCGGCGGGGCGCCATCTTCCAGGCCGGGCGCCTGTACCTGGACGGCCGCAGCTGCGACCTGGTGGTGCGGGTCGCCGACGCCAAGAAGCACGCCATGCTGGCCGGTTTGGCCAAGACCTGCCTGGCCTACTGCGAATGCACCCGCGGCAAGGACAAGCAGACCATCGTGGCCGCCTTCACCGCGGGCGACACCGACTTCCTGTTCGTCGGCCGCAACGGCGTGTTCTACGACCGCGAGGGCAAGGACTGGGACGCCACCATCACCCAGCTGATCGACAACCCGACCAGCGTGGCGCAGGCCTTCGTGGCGCCCTACAAGAAGTTCATCCGACTGGTCGAGGAGCAGGTGGCCAAGCGCGCCGCCGCCAGCGAGGCCACGGCCCAGGCCAGCCTGAGCAGCGTGGCGACCACCGTGGCCACGGCCGACAAGGCCGTGCCGCCGGCCACCGCCGGGCAGCCGGCCGCCCTGCCCAAGCTGCCCGGCCGCATCGACGTGGGCACCGTGGCCGCGCTGGGCGTGGCCATGGGCAGCATCAGCGCGGTGCTCGTGGCCATGTTCACCAAGTTCGTCGACCTGGGGCCGTGGATTCCCATTGCGCTGGTCGGCGTGGTGGTGGCCATCTCGGGGCCGAGCATGCTGATCGCCTGGATCAAGCTGCGCCAGCGCAGCCTGGGCCCGATCCTGGATGCGAGCGGCTGGGCCATCAACGGGCGGATGAAGGTGAGCGTACGGCTGGGCGGATCGTTGTCGCGGATGGCCAAACTGCCGCCGGGCGCCAAGCGTGTGCTGCAGGACCCTTATGCCGACCGCAGCAGCGGCTGGCTGGTGGGGCTGGGCGTGCTGGTGGTCGCCGGCGCGCTGGTGGTGTGGGGCTGGCGCACGGGCTGGCTCGAGCGGCATCTGCCGCAGGCCGTGCAGCCGGCGGCGACGATGCCGGGCGGCGCGGCGCCGGCCACGGTGCAGACGCCAGGGGGGTGATGCGCCCCTGCGCGCGCGGTTCGTTAGGGGATTAGGGAGGCGCTTCGACAAGCTCAGCGCGAACGGTATGTGGGAAGGTCGAGCCACCCATCCCAACCGTTCGGGCTGAGCCTGTCGAAGCCGGGGCCCAGCGCTCCGACCAAGCTCCACGCGAACGGTCTGTGGAACGGTCGAGCCGCCCACCCCATCCGTTCGGGCTGAGCCTGTCGAAGCCGAGGCGCAGCGCTTCGACAAGCTCAGCGCGAACGGTATGTGGGTATGTGGGTATGTGGGTATGTGAAACGGTCAAGCCACCCACCCCACCCGTTCGGGCTGAGCCTGTCGAAGCCGGGGCGCAGCGCTTCAACTGAACTCCGCGCGAACGGTGCGGAACGTCCGCCGGCCTCAGCGCTGTGCCGCCATCGCCTGGCTGACTTCGTTGGTGCCCTGGGCCGAGCCGCTCTGGGGCACCTGCTCGCCGTTGCGGTCAGTCACCTCGGCCAGGCGCGCGGCGAGCTGCTCGGGCACCGTGTCGCCCAGGCCCAGGTGCACGCCCTGCGTCAGCGTGATGTGCGCGGCCTCGAAGGTGCCGGCGCCGGCGCACAGCACCGTGCGCGTGGGCGCCGATTCGTGCGCCAGCACCAGCATGGCCGGCACCACGGCCTCGGGCTTGAGGGCGTCCAGCACTTCCTGCGGCATCAGGCCCTCGGTCATGCGCGTGGCGGCCGTGGGCGCCAGGCAGTTGACGTGGATGTTGTTCTTGGCGCCTTCCAGGCTCAGCGTCTGCATCAGGCCGACCAGCGCCATCTTGGCGGCGCCGTAGTTGCTCTGGCCGAAGTTGCCGTACAGGCCCGAGGAGGAGCTGGTCATGACGATGCGGCCGTACTTCTGCGCATTCATGATCGGCCACACGGCCTTGGTGCAGTGCACGGCGCCCATCAGGTGCACGTCCACCACCAGGCGGAAGTCGTCGAGCTCCATCTTGCTGAAGCTCTTGTCCCGCAGGATGCCGGCGTTGTTGACCAGCACGTCGACACGGCCCCAGGCGTCCACCGCCTGCTGCACCATCGCCTGCACGGCGGCGAAGTCGGTCACCGAAGCGCCATTGGCCAGCGCCTCGCCGCCCATGTCGCGGATCTCCTGCGCCACGCGCTCCGCCGCCGTGGGCGAGCCGCCCTGCCCGTCCACCGCGCCGCCCAGGTCGTTGATCAGCACCTTGGCGCCGCGACGCGCCAGGGCCAGCGCATGCTGCCGGCCCAGGCCGCCGCCGGCGCCGGTCACGATGGCCACACGGCCGTTGAAGTCGAGGGAGGGGGTGGTCATTGCGGGCGTCCTTTCGGGGCTGTCTCGTCGGAAATGCGAAACGAGCACTGTACCGGCCCCTCCGGTCCGCCCCTGTCTCCGAGGCGGTGGCCGCGGTCGGCGGCCGAATGTGCGCCCTCAGGGACGCGGGTCGAAGGCCACGGGCGCCGGCGCGGCGCTGAGCGGCGTCACGGCCACGGGCGTCGACGCGGTCGCGGCAGCGGCCCGTCGATCCAGCCGGTCTTCCAGCTGGCCGATGTGCGCGGCCAGCGTGTTGTCCGCCTGCTCCGCACGTTGGCGCAGGGCGGTTTCGAGCTGTTCGATGCGGGCCAGCAGGGCCGCATGGCGCTCGCCATTGCGGGCCATGTGGGCGTTTTCCTGTGTTTCGAGGAAGGTGCGCAGCTCGGTGAAGCGGCTGGCCTCGGCCTTGTCGGCCAGCTCGCGCTGGGCCTGCAGTTCCTTGGTGTGACGGCGGGCGTCGAGCAGCACCGTGCCCTGCAGCCACAGCACATAGGCCAGGAAGAAGGCGGCCAGCAGCACGGTCAGGCCCAGCATGACCAGACCCAGCGGTGCCGTGACCGTGGTGACACCCAGCGACATGGCGGTGGGCGCCGACAGCGTGCCCCAGTTCAGCGCGGCAAGGGCCGCGATGACGATGGCGATGACGAACAGGACGATGGAGCGCACACCCATGGGGCTTCCTCTCTTTTTCGATGTGGAAAGCCCCGGGTTGTACATCGGCCAGGCCGCGCGGCCGTGTCGGCCACGGGCGCCGCCCGCTGTGGGTCGGCCGCGCAACAGGTGGCCGCGGTCGGCGAAGGCGCGACGCTCAGCCCACGCGGCCGTAGCGGTCGGAGAAGCGGACGATGTCGTCCTCGCCCAGGTAGGCGCCCGACTGCACCTCGATCAGCTCCAGCGGGATCTTGCCGGGGTTCTCCAGCGCGTGGATCACGCCCAGCGGGATGTAGGTGGACTGGTTTTCGGAGAGCAGGATCTCCTTGTCGCCGATCTGCACCTTGGCCGTGCCCGACACCACGATCCAGTGCTCGGCGCGGTGGTGGTGCATCTGCACCGACAGCTTCTCGCCGGGCTTCACCGTGATGCACTTGACCTGGTAGCGGTCGCCATGGTCGATGGAGTCGTAGGCGCCCCAGGGCCGGTAGACCTTGCGGTGCGCCGAGGCCTCGGAGCGGCCGTCGGCCTTGAGCTTCTCGACGATCTTCTTGACGTCCTGCACCCTGGATTTGCTGGCCACCAGCACGGCGTCGGCCGTCTCGACGACCACCACGTCCTGGATGCCCAGCACCGACACCAGGCGGTGCTCGGCATGCACGTGGCTGTTGCGCACCTCGTGCGCCACCACATCGCCGCGGAAGGCGTTGCCCTGCGCGTCCTTGGCGCTGACTTCCCACACGGCGTTCCAGGCGCCCACGTCGCTCCAGCCGGCGCGCAGCGGCACGACCACGGCCTTGTCGGTCTTCTCCATCACGGCGTAGTCGATGGAGTCCTCGGGCGAGGTGGCGAAGGCCTCGGCGTCCAGGCGCACGAAATCCAGGTCCTTCTTGCCCTTCTCGACGGCCTCGCGCGCAGCGCGGGCGATGGCGGGCGCGAAGCGCTCCAGCTCCTGCAGGTAGGCCGAGGCCTTGAACAGGAACATGCCGCTGTTCCACAGGTGCCGGCCACCCTCCAGGTAGCCCTGGGCGGTCTGCAGGTCGGGCTTCTCGACGAAGGCCTGCACGGCCATGGGCGCCACCGGCGCCGCGGCGTCGATGCGGTTGGCGACGCTGATGTAGCCGTAGCCCGTCTCGGGTGCCGTCGGCACGATGCCGAAGGTGACCAGCTTGCCCGCCTCGGCAGCGGACAGGCCGGCGCGCACGGTCTCGTGGAAGGCGGCGGTGTCGGGAATGGCATGGTCGGCGGCCAACACCAGCAGCACCGGGTCCTGGCCGTCGGCCATCGCGGTCACGGCCGCCGCCGCAATGGCCGGCGCCGTGTTGCGCGCCACGGGCTCCAGCACGATCGCATGGGCGCTCAGACCCTTCTCGCGGAGCTGCTCGGCCACGATGAAGCGGTGGCCGTCGTTGCACACCACCAGCGGCCGCACCGGCGCGTTGCCGTTCAGGCCCGCCAGGCGCGCCGCGGTGAGCTGGAACAGCGTCTGCTCTTCGGTGAGACCCAGGAACTGCTTGGGGCAGCCAGCCCTCGACAGAGGCCACAGCCGCGTGCCGGAGCCACCGGAGAGGATGACGGGCATCACGGCGGCAGAGGCGTAGATAGCGAGAAAGGATCAGGCGGCAGCCGCGCGGCCGCTTTGCCAGCGCCAGACATCGGCGCACATGGTGTCGAGGTCGCGGCGGGTCTGCCAGCCCAGCAATTGGCTTGCCAGCGCCGGGTCGGCCCAGTATTCGGCCACGTCGCCCGCGCGGCGCGGCGCCACCTTGTACGGAATCGGCTTGCCGCAGGCCCGCTCGAAGGCCTTGACCAGATCGAGCACCGAGGCCGGGCGGCCGGTGCCCAGGTTCACAGTCAGCAGGCCGGCCTGGCGGTCCAGGTGGTCGAGCGCGGCGACATGGCCTTCGGCCAGGTCCATCACATGGATGTAGTCGCGCACGCCGGTGCCGTCGGGCGTGGGGTAGTCGTTGCCGAACACGCTCAGCTCGGCGCGCTGGCCCACGGCCACCTGGGCCACATAGGGCATCAGGTTGTTGGGAATGCCCTGCGGGTCTTCGCCAATGAGGCCGCTCTCGTGCGCGCCCACCGGGTTGAAGTAGCGCAGGCGCGCCACCCGCCAGTCGGGCTCGGCCGCGCACAGGTCGGCCAGCATCTGCTCCATCATGGCCTTGGTGTGGCCATAGACGTTGGCGGGACGGAAGGGAAAGTCCTCGCGCACGGGCACGGTGTCCGGGTCGCCGTACACGGTGGCAGAGGACGAGAACACCATCTGCCGCACGCCCGAGGCCTGCATGGCCCGCAGCAGCGTCACGGTGCCTGCGACGTTGTTGTCGTAGTAGCGCAGCGGCTGCGCCATGGACTCGCCCACCGCCTTCAATGCCGCGAAGTGGATGACGGCCGTGATGCCGTGCTCCGCCAGCACCCGCCGCACCAGCGCCTCGTCGCGCACGTCGCCCTCCACGAAGGGCACCTCGCGGCCGATGATCTGGCCCACGCGCGTCAGCACATCGGGCCGGCTGTTGTCGAAGTTGTCGAGGACGACGAAGGGACGGTTCGCCGCCGCCAGCGCGACGCAGGTGTGGGAGCCGATGAAGCCGGCGCCGCCGGTGACGAGGATCATGGGTCGGGGCTTTGTGAAAAATCGCTACCGAAAGGTAATGCGGTGGCACCCGATCTTAAACAGCTCCTGACCAACTGACGCGCAATACGCATCTACCCGCACTTTGGTTGTAAGCACGGTGACAAATCTTTGCAGTCGCTGTGTTGCAGCGGCGGGCGGCGCAGCGGCCGCCCCCCGCCGGCCGCGCTCAGTTGGTCTGCGCCAGCTGCTCCAGGATCGCCGGGTTCTCCAGCGTCGACGTGTCCTGGGTGATCGCCTCGCCCTTGGCGATGCTGCGCAGCAGGCGGCGCATGATCTTGCCGCTGCGCGTCTTGGGCAGGTTGTCGCCGAAGCGGATGTCCTTGGGCTTGGCGATGGGCCCGATCTCCTTGGCCACCCAGTTGCGCAGCTCGTTGGCGATCTGCTTGGCCTCTTCGCCCGTGGGCCTGCCGCGCTTGAGCACGACGAAGGCGCACACCGCCTCGCCCGTCACGTCGTCGGGACGCCCCACCACGGCGGCCTCGGCCACCAGGTCGGTCTTGGCGACCAGGGCCGATTCGATCTCCATGGTGCCCAGGCGGTGGCCCGACACGTTCAGCACGTCGTCGATGCGGCCGGTGATGCGGAAGTAGCCGCGGTCTTCGCTGCGCACCGCGCCGTCGCCGGCCAGGTAGATGGTGCCGCCCATCTCCTCGGGGAAGTAGCTCTTCTTGAAGCGCTCGGGGTCGTTCCAGATGGTGCGGATCATCGAGGGCCAGGGCCGCTTGATGACCAGCATGCCGCCGGCGCCATTGGGCAGGTCCTTGCCCGTCTCGTCCACGATGGCGGCCATGATGCCCGGCAGCGGCAGCGTGCAGGAGCCCGGCACCAGCGGCGTGGCGCCCGGCAGCGGCGTGATCACGTGGCCGCCCGTCTCGGTCTGCCAGAAGGTGTCGACGATGGGGCAGCGCTCGTGGCCGATGTTCCGGTGGTACCACATCCAGGCCTCGG
Organism: Pseudacidovorax sp. NFM-22; assembly: GCF_021401245.1. Lineage (GTDB taxonomy): Bacteria > Pseudomonadota > Gammaproteobacteria > Burkholderiales > Burkholderiaceae_C > Xenophilus. The sequence continues at coordinate 390,823 of NZ_JACBFY010000003.1, read as the reverse complement.
GATTGATCGGCTCGCCCACCGAACCCAGGATGCGCAGCGACGACAGATCCCAGTTCTTGGGATGCACCTTCTCGTCCGACTCGGCCGCCTTGATCAGCGAGCGGATCGCCGTGGGCGCCGTGTAGAAGATGCTGACCTTGTGCTTCTCGATCATCTGCCAGAAGCGGCCGGCGTTCGGGTACGTGGGAATGCCCTCGAACACCACCTGCGTCGCGCCCGCCGCCAGCGGGCCGTAGGCCACGTAGGTGTGGCCGGTGATCCAGCCGATGTCGGCGGTGCACCAGAAGACGTCTTCGGGCCGGATGTCGAAGGTCCACTCCATCGTCATCTTGGCCCACAGCAGGTAGCCGCCGGTGGCGTGCTGCACGCCCTTGGGCTTGCCGGTGGAGCCCGAGGTGTAGAGGATGAACAGCGGATGCTCCGCGCCCACCGCCACCGGCGGGCAGTCGTCGCCCTGCCCTTGCAGCGCCTCGTCGAAGGTCTTGTCGCGGCCTTCGACCTTGTTCCAGGCCGAGGGCGTGCGCTCGTACACCAGCACCGTCTTGAGCGTGGTACAGCCGCCCAGGGCGATGCCGTCGTCCACGATGGCCTTGAGCGGCAGCTCCTTGCCGCCGCGCAGCTGGTAGTTGGCCGTGATCACCGCCACGGCACCCGCGTCGATGATCCGCTCGTTGAGCGCCTTGGCCGAGAAGCCGCCGAAGACCACGCTGTGCGTCGCGCCGATGCGCGCGCAGGCCTGCATGGCGACCACGCCTTCCACGCCCATGGGCATGTAGACGATCACGCGGTCGCCCTTGCCGATGCCCTGCGCCTTGAGCGCGTTGGCGAAGCGGCTCACGCGCGAGAGCAGTTCCTTGTACGTGACCTCGGTGACCGTGCCGTCGTCGGCCTCGAAGACGATGGCCGTCTTGTTCTCGACCGGGGTGCCGATGTGGCGGTCCAGGCAGTTGGCGCTGGCGTTGAGCTCGCCGTCGTCGAACCACTTGTAGAAGGGTGCATTGGACTCATCGAGCGTGCGGCTGAAGGGCTTGGTCCAGTTCAGGTGCTCGCGGGCCTGGCGGGCCCAGAAGCCGTCGAAGTCGCGATTGGCCTCGTCGCACAGCGCTTGGTAGGCCGCCATGCCCGCCACGCGGGCGCCCTTCTGCGCCTGGGCGCTGGGCTCGAAGACGCGGTTTTCGACGAGCACGGACTGGATGGTGGAAGCCGAGCTGCTGCTCATGGTCTTGTCTCCTGGAGGGCTGGATGGGCCCGATCTTGATGGCGAAAAGGGGAACGCGGTGTACTGTCCCGCGGGCGTCTTACGAGGCTCTGACGCAGGGGTCCGGCGGCCGGACGAGCCCGAGCATGCTAATCAACCTGCCATGCGCCCCACCAACCCATGGTGTATGGCAAAGTCGGAGCAATCCAGTGAAAATGCCAGACCCCGCCGCAGATTGCCCCATTTGCCATGCAAGCCACCTCCAACATCCACCATGGCAGAGCCGTCATTCCTGCCGCCTTGCGCGAGCAGCTGGGCCTGCACGACGGCGACCAGTTGATCTGGCAGGTGCGCGATGGCGAACTGGTCGCCACTACCCGCCGCGCCCAGCTGCATCGCGCCCAGCAACGCTTTCAGCAAACCGTGGCCAAGGATTCCCCGTCGCTGTCCGAAGAACTCGCGGCCGACCGCCGTCGCGCCGCCGACACCGAATGAGCACGCCATCGCCCATCGTGCTGGACGCCTCGGCGATCCTGGCCTTTCTGCAGGAAGAGCCCGGCCATCTCGAAGTGGAAGAGGCCCTGCACGACCGCCCCTGCCTGGTGACCGCCGCCAACCAGTGCGAAGTCGTGGCCAAGCTGCTCGACCGCCAGATGCCGCCGGAGGTCATCGATGCCGTGGTGGCCGACCTGGGCTATCAGGTGGTGGACGTCACCGCCGAAGATGGCACGCGCGCCGGTCACTGGCGCAGCCTGACCCGCGCGCACGGCCTCAGCCTCGGAGACCGCCTGTGCCTGGCCGTGGCCGCCCGACTGCAGGCGCCCGTGCTCACGGCGGACCGGCCCTGGCTTGCGCTGGCTGACACATTGAACGTGCAGATTCGCTGTCTGCGCCCCGGCTCGCACTAGCGCCGTCCCGGGGCTTGCACCCGCACCCCTTACCCCTTTCCTTTTCCTCTCCGTCCGATCTCCATGGCCGACCTGAACGACCCGACTCCGCCCGCGCCCGTCAAGCGCACCTCTCCCCTGCGCCCCCTGCCCAACCTGATCTTCGCCAGCCGCTGGCTGCAGCTGCCCCTGTACCTGGGCCTGATCGTGGCGCAGGCGGTGTACGTGGTGCATTTCCTGGTCGAGCTGCTGCACCTGGTGGAGGCCGCCTTCGGCAACCAGAACGCGCTGCAGGCCCTGATCAACAGCATCGGCTACAAGACCACCGCGCCCATCACCACCCTGAACGAGACGGTGATCATGCTGGTGGTGCTGGCACTGATCGACGTGGTGATGATCAGCAACCTGCTGATCATGGTGATCGTGGGCGGCTACGAGACCTTCGTGAGCCGCATGAACCTCGAAGGCCACCGCGACCAGCCCGAGTGGCTGAGCCACGTCAATGCCTCGGTGCTCAAGGTCAAGCTGGCGATGTCGATCATCGGCATCAGCTCGATCCACCTGCTCAAGACCTTCATCAACGCCGACAACTACACCGAGAAGGTGCTGATCGCCCAGACGGTGATCCACGTCGCCTTCCTGTTCTCGGCGATGGCGATTGCCTATACCGACAAGCTGATGAGCACGACGGGAGGGCATGGGAAGAAGAACGGCGGGCACTGAGCGTCGCCCCACGGCACTGCCCCAGTTCCCAAAGCCCGCCTCGGCGAAAGTCAGGCGGGCTTTTCTTTACATGAACAGCCTCCGCTCGCGCGTGCTGAGGCCCGCCTGAGGGGGAGAGGGCAGTTGCGGGGGCCGCCCCCTCTCCCCAACCCTCTCCCGCAAGGGGAGAGGGAGCAGGGCCTCAGCTCGCCCGCGCCGTCAGCCACTGGCTCGGTGGCAGGGGCGCGCCGACGATGCGGATCTCGCCCAGGCTGCCGAGGAAGCCGGTGGACATGCCGTCGGCCCACTGGCCGCAGCCGATGGCCATCTGCTGCTGGGCGGCCACGTACTGGATGCCGTGCATGTTGCTGTTGTTGCGCAGCACCGGCGCACCTTCCACGTACATCGTGGTCGCGTAGCCATCCGCCGGGTCGTTGACGATGGCCACGTGCAGCCACTGGCCCGCCGAGATGCTGCCCGACCAGCAGGTCAGGTTGGTCGCCTGGTCGGTGGGCACGATCTCCCACTGGAACTCCATCAGGTTCGACAGCGCGAACATCATGGGGGTGTCGCCCTCGCCGCTGCCGAAGCCCTGCAGGTGCGAACGCGCGCCCAGCCGGTACAGGATGCCCATCCAGCCGTTGACGTTGGCGTCGAAGGCCGGGTCGATGTAGACGAAGGCCTCGACCGTGTAGCCGCTCAGGAACTGCTCGGTGTTGAGCTTCGAGGTCTTGTCGGTGGTGAAGTACGAGGCCCGGCTGCCGGTGGCATTCAGAAAGCGCAGGCTGCCCGGCGCGGCCGACAGCGGGTGGTGGCTTTTGGACCAGACCAGGTCGCCGTCCTTGCCCATCCAGGTGTTGACCGAGATGGGGTTGGCGCCCGCGGGGGACACGTCGGCGATCTGCTGGCCGTTCTGGTACGGAAACTTGTCGCCCTCGGCCGCGGTGCTGCTGTAGAAGCGCCAGTGCGCCAGCGTGTTGGCCACCTTGGGATAGTCGTCGGGGCCCGACGCCGGCCGGCTCGCGGCCACGGTGGGGCTCTTGAAGTTGGTGAGGATCGTCTCCTTGGCCTGCTGCGTGATGGCCTTGGTGCGCGTGCCGGCCGGCACGACAAAGCCGGGGTTGAAGCCGCCGAAGCGCGCCGCGAAGTCGATGTCGAGGGTGAAGCCCTGGTTGGCCTCCGTGAGCCAAGCCGAGTCGAAGTTGTTCAGCTCGGCCTGCGGCTTGACCGGCACCCACGGCGAGAAGGAGCTGGCCACGATCTTCTTGTGGGTCAGGTCGAACTCGTACATGCGCATCAGGCCGTTGCCGCCCATGTAGGCCATCTGGTAGTCCACCACCATCAGGAACACGTCATGGCCGAAGGCGTTCTTCTTCGTCACGGTGCAAGAGCCGTGGTAATGGCCGTTCACGGCCATGAAGATCTGGTCGTTGTTCTTGATGAGCCTGTCCCACATGTAGTTGGAATACGCCGTGTCGACGGCGGTCACGCCGTCCTGGCCGATGCCCATCAGCTGGTGGTTGATCAGGATGACCGGCAGCGTCGGGTTCTTCTGGATCACCTGATTGGCCCAGGCGATGGCGTCGTCGGACGCGCGCCACGACATCGAGAGCACCAAAAAGCGGTTTCCCTCGGCCTGGAACACGTGGTACTCGTGAAAGCCGGAGGAATGCCGCCCGCCGAAGGTGGACTGCTGCTGAGCCCGCGCGGTGGGAAACACCTGCAGGTAGGGCTCGAACAGCTTCACGCGGTGGCTGCCGCCGTCCTGGTAGCCGTCGGTGTTGTCGAAGCCGGTCACGCCCACGCCCCAGTCGGGGCCCCATTGCATGTCGGAGCCGATGGCGCCCACGTCATGGTTGCCGGCGCAGATGGAATAGGGGCATTTGGCCTGCTCCAGCACCTGCATGGCCTGGCTGGCCAATTCCCATTCCTTTTGAACCGTATTGGCCGCAATCTGCCCATTGCCCACCAGGTCGGTGGAGGCGCTCCAGGGCGCGGATTTTTCTGACGAGTAATACCAGGATTGGTCCACCACGTCACCCAGATGCATGGTGAAGGCGGTCTTCAATTGCTGCGCATTGCTGGCGATCCATTGCGTCTGCGCCTTGAAGGGATTGTTGTAGCGCGGATCGATATCGGCATAGAGCTTCTGGTAGAGCATGCCCATTTTTTGCGACGCATAGCGCGAATAGAACTGCGTGTCGGGCAGCACCATCACCGAAAACGACGACGTCGGCACATCCTGCGTGGGTTGCGTCTGCGGCGCGGCAGCGGGCGCCGGTGCGGCGGCCGGCGCAGGTGCTGCGGCACTGCCACCGCCCAAGGAAGAAGACGCCGGCAACAGCGTGCTGCCATCGCCACCACAGCCCGCCAGCACCCCCGACACGCCCACGGCCGAGCCCGCCAGCATCAGCTGGAGCAGGCGCCGGCGCTGGATCTCGTTGACGCGCGCGAGCTCGTCGATATTCAACGTCGCGGGAATGCGCGTATTTTGGTATTCACTCATTTCGAACCCTCGATGGAACGGCGCAATGCAGCGCGCCGGAAAAAGGCGAAATGATCGGGACGCGTCTTTACATTCAAGTGACAAGTCCACCTGAATATTTCCCAGCCTTGGTCAGCTTGGTTTAAGCAAAAACAAGGATTCGCGCGCGGCCACGAAATGCCGCCACTGCACGCGCCAGAAGTCAGCATCGTTTCAGCTTTCCTTCACGGGCGTGACACCGCCATTGACCAACATTCAGCGGGTTTGCATTTCCAGCCCACGATCAAGAGGTCATCTTGAAACCCACCGCCCCTTCGACTTCACGTCTTCTTCTCCCGGCCCTCACCGTGCTGGCCGCTGCGGCCCTGACCGCCTGCGGCGGCGGTGGCAACGACGGCATCGCCTTCCTGCCGGCATCGACCAGCAGCGGCAGCAACAGCAACAACGGCGGCCAGACCGGCAGCACGGCCAACACCGTGGCCGTGAACGGCGTGGTCGCGGCCACGGCCTTCAAGTCCGGCAGCGCCACCGACCCGGTCTTCTCGGCCGGCTACTTCGCGGGCGCCAAGGTCTGCGTGGACAGCAACAACAACGGCCGCTGCGACGACGGCGAGACCGCCACCACCACCGACGCCAGCGGCAAGTTCAGCCTGTCGGTGCCCGCTGGCTCGGCCCTGCTGGCCGACATTGGCACCAGCGCCAAGAACACCGCCACCGGCCAGGCCGTGGCCACCCGCGAGGCGCTGCGCATCAGCGCCGGCCAGGTCAGCGACCAGCAGGCCGCGCAGGTCGTCATCAGCCCGCTGTCGGCCGAGGTGGCCCGCCTGATCGACGCCAACGGCAGCAGCTATGCCACCGAGCGCAAGAACGTCGCCAGCCGCCTGGGCGTGGCCGAGACCGCCGTGCTGGGCGACTTCAACCAGGCCAGCGGCAAGGCCCAGGCCGCCCTGCTGGCCGAGGCCAATGCGCTGAACAACCGCTATGTCTACGCCACCGCCAAGCTCGACCGCGGCGACCTGTACCCCGACGCGCTGGCCGTGCCCGGCGGCGACCCGCGCCTGACGGGCAAGAACGGCGTCACCGCCCTGACCGCCAACACGGCCGACACGCGCAAGCCCATCACCTTTGCGCAGGCCCAGCAGGCCGCCTTCAACGTCGAGGGCATCCCGCGCTACGACAACATCTTCATCGTGATGCTGGAGAACAAGGCGACCTCGTCGATCGTCAACTCGCCCTACGCGCCCAAGATCAACGCCTACCTGCAGGCCGGCAACCAGCTGGTGAGCTACTACGCCACCGGCAATCCCAGCGAGCCCAACTACACCGCCCTGGGCGGCGCCGACGACTTCGGCATCACCGACGACAGCCAGTGGAACTGCGACGCCACCGGCCCCACCGCCGTGCAGGACCTGCCCGTGCCCGACAACACCCAGCCCGGCCTGGCCAGCTCGCCCTTCAAGACCACCTGCACGCAGACCGCCGCCGTCAGCCACAACATCGTGGGCCGGCCCAACCTGTTCAACGCCATCACCGCCGCCGGCATGACCTGGCGCACCTACAGCGAGTCGATGAACCCGGGCCAGGACTTCCGCACCGACAGCGTGGCCGACGCCGCCGTCACCGCGCAGGACCATGTCTACCCGCCCGGCACCCTGGGCCCCAACACCAGCACCATCGGCGACTCGACGCTCACGTTGCCCATGCCCGCCGGCCTGTACAAGACCAAGCACCACCCCGGCATGGCTTACCAGAACGTGCGCAGCGCGCCCGAGTGGAAGTACAGCAACCGCACCATGGGCGGCGGCCAGTGGGATGCGGCACTCGGCAAGGCCAGCGCCTACGCCACACCCACCGGCTACGACATCGACCAGCTGGGCACCGACCTGGCCAGCGGCAACGTGGGCAACCTCAACTTTTTGATGCCCGACCAGTGCGACGACATGCACGGCATCACGGTCAAGGGCACCAACGGCGGCGGCACCACCGCATCGGCCAGCGACTGCAGCAGCGTGGCCAACAACGTGGCCACCAGCGCCGTGTCACCCATCATCACGCGCGGCGACAACTACGTGGACTACGTCGTCAAGAAGATCCAGGCCTCGCCGCTCTGGCAGAACCCCAACAAGCGCGTCGCCATCGTGCTGATGTTCGACGAGGGCAATGCCACCGCCGGCTTCAACTCGTGCTGCGGCTGGAACCCGCTGAAGGTCAAGCAGACCACCAACATGCCCAACCCGCTGCAGCAGAACGCGGACGGCAGCTGGTCGCAGGACACCACCATCAACAACTACCAGATGGGCAACCGCGGCCACGGCGAGAGCATCTTCGGCATCCTGACCAACCAGCCCAACGCACCCAAGGGCGTGGTCGACAGTGACGCCTACAGCCACTTCGCCTTCGTGCGCACGCTGCAGGACATGTTCGGCCTGGCCGACCCGGGCAACGATGCCTCGTACATGAACCGCTCCAAGTACACCGAGGCCTTCATCGCCGCCAACATCCTGAACCTGCCCGAGTACGCCGGCAGCGCCGACACGCACTTCGACAGCGTGCGGCCCATCAACCACGCCTTCGTGGCGCCCGCCGGCTACACGCAGAAGCAGTCCGCCGACGCAACCCTGGCCGCGCAGACCGGCCCCGACGCCAACCAGACCAACGTCTGGGCCGTCAAGCCATGAGGCGGACCATCGCTCCGGCGGCCGGCGCCACGCTCCTGGCGGTGGCGGCGGCGGCAGCCGTGGCGGTGGGCCTGGCCAGCTGCGGCGGCGGCAGCGGCGGGGGCGGCAGCGCCCTGCCGCTGGGGCTGGGCGCCGGCGGCGGCGCGGCAGCGCCCGCCCCTGCGGTGGCGGCGCCTGCGGCTGCCCCCGCGCCGGCCTCCGGCCCGCTCAGCCTGGCCGCCCAGGTGGGCCAGAAGATGTTCTTCGACAAGGCCCTGTCGGGCTCGGGCCAGATGAGCTGCGCCTCATGCCACGACCCGGCCCATGCCTACGCCCCCGCCAACGACCTGGCCGTGCAGCTGGGCGGCCCCAAGCTGGACCAGCCTGGCACCCGCGCCGTGCCCTCGCTGCGCTACAAGGAATTCACCCCCGCCTACGCCGACCTGCTGGACAACCCCGACGGCATCAGCGCCCCCGGCCCCGGCGGCGGCTTCACCTGGGACGGCCGCGCCGACACCCTGGCCGACCAGGCCCGCGTGCCCCTGCTCAACGCCGCCGAAATGGCCAACGCCAGCCCGGCCGACGTGGTGCGCAAGCTGCAGGCCGCCAGCTATGCACCGCTCATCACCCAGGCCTTCGGCGCGCATGTGTTCGACAACCCCGACACCGCCTTCGCCAGCGCCGTGCAGGCCCTGCAGGCCTACCAGCTGGAAGACACCAGCTTTCACCCCTACACCAGCAAGTTCGACCGCTACGCCAGCAACAAGCTGGGCGGCAACCTCTCGCCCGCGGAAGTGCGGGGCCTGAAGGTCTTCACCGACCCCGCCACCGGCAACTGCGCCTCGTGCCACTACCAGGGCGCGGGGCTCAACGGCAGCTCGGCCCTGTTCACCGACTTCTCGTACGAGGCCATCGGCGTGCCGCGCAATGCCGCCATCGCCGCCAATGCCGACCCCACGTACTACGACATGGGCGTGTGCGGACCCCTGCGCACCGACCACCAGCCCGCCAGCCCCGGGGCGGCCAACAGCTTCTGCGGCATGTTCAAGGCCCCCACGCTGCGCAACGTGGCCACGCGCAGTGCCTTCTTCCACAACGGGGTGATGCACACGCTGGAGCAGGTCATCCGCTTCTACAACACGCGCGACACCAACCCCGAGCTGTGGTACCCCATCGTGGGCGGCCAGCCCAAGGCCAAGAACGACCCGGCCTTTCCGACCTACGGCCTCATCACCACCCAGTACACCGGCGGCACCGTCCGGAAGTTCGACGACCTGCCCAGCGCCTACCTGCCCAACATCGACCCGCAGATGCCCATGGACGGCCGCAAGCCCGGCGCCAAGCCGCCCATGTCCGAGCAGGACATCCATGACCTGATCTGCTTCCTGCACACCCTGGACGACGCCGACACCACGGCCGCCCAACCACTCAAGCCCGAAGACTGCGCCCAATGACGCGCCCCATGACCCCGACCACCCTGCCCCTTCCCGCCCCTGGCCCCGTCGCCCCGCGCACCCGCCTGGCCGTGCCCGCTGCCACTGCGCTGCTCTGCGCCGCCGCCCTGCTGGCCGGCTGCCAGCACGAAGCCACCGTGGACCCCGGCGCCCTGCATGCCGCCACCGAGCTGTACCTGGCCCGCCACGGCGACCTGTGCCTGGGCAAGACCCACTGGCCCATCGACGTGACCCAGGCCGACGCCCGGGCCCATGCGCGCGACGCCGTGCAGATGCCCGTGCTGCAGCACCTGGGCCTGGTGCAGGCCGAAGACATCGCCCTGCCCGCCACGGCCGAGGCGCCCGCCACCGCCGCCACGCGCTACACCCTGACGTCCGAAGGCCAGAAGTACTTCATCGCCCGCAAGACCGCCACCGGCGCCGCGGCGCCGGCCGACTTCTGTGCCGCCCACCTCACGCTCGACCGCGTCGTCGGCTGGGCGCCCGAGCCCGGGCACCCCGCGGCCGATAGCGGCTCCGTGGTCGTCACCTACACCTACCACGTGCAGCCCGCGCCCTGGGCCGCCGATGCCGATGCACAGCGCGTGTTTCCGATGGTGGCGCGCGTGGTGCAGGGCGCGGGCAGCCTGCAGCTGCGCCAGGCCTTCACGCATGGGCCCGAGGGCTGGGTGCCCGTCGGCGGCACCTGAGCTCATCCCGGCCGCCGCGGCCGCCCTTGGCAAGCCATCCAACGGCCTGCCCCCACCCCGCAAAGCACAACGCCCATGGCCCCTTCACAGGGCCATGGGCGTTGTGTCTTGGGGCCGGCGGGACCCCTTTACAACCACACCGCTAATCGTTGCTGAATTCAGTAGAAATCTTGCGGAGATAGAGATTTTTTCTCATTTCCTTCACTTTTATTAAGCCTAAAGTGTCAGCAAGTCTTCAATTCCGATGATTTCGTGCGCACAAGCCCACATCCCAGCTTCTAGCATGCGTTACTACTTTCAGCCTCCTTGCAACGCATGCAGCGAATCGTCACATTGGGCGCTACTCATTATTTCGGCTGCGGCCGGTTTGTACGCGCATGTTGATTCATCCTTTGCTTTCCGAAGTGCCCCAAGGGGTGCGCCAGCAGCTGATGCGGTTCGTGGAACTCCGGCACTACCGCAAAAATGACGTAGTTCTACTTACGGGCCAGCCTGCGTTTTCGATGTACTGCGTTGCCTCGGGGCTGCTGCGGGTGGGCCTGCCCACCGACGCCACTCAACGCGCGGAACTGATCACCACCAACTTCCTGCGCGTCAACGACATCTACCTGAGCGGCCCCCTTGCACAGGCCGACCGCCCCAACATCTCCGAACTCACCCTGGTGGCCGCCCTGCCCTCGGCCGTTTACGTGCTACCCATGGACATCGTACGCGGACTTTGTACGCAGTACCCCTCGATCTCGATGGCTTTGGTGGACATCAGCCTCGAACGCGCCAACATGCTCCGGCGCCAGCTGCGCCGCCGCAGCACCTTGTCGGCCGAGAAGATGGTGGCACGGGTCTTGCATGAATTGACGCAACTCGCACCGCAGGGCACCCGGGCCTTCAGCAAGCGCATCTCCCAGGCGCTCATCGCGTCGTACACCGGCCTGTCGCGCGGCGTCGTCAACAAGGTCATCAACGACCTGGAGCAGCGCGGCCAATTGCGCCGAAGCGGCGATTCGATTCAATTGGAGGAATCCGACGAATACGACACCCTTTTTGGAGAAACGCAGGAATCGCTGCGCAAGATTTATCAGCAGCAACAGCAGCAGCAAGCCAGCAAGGAATCGAGCGCTACCAATTACAAGAAGCCCAAATGGGCGTGACCTGCGATTGCTTTGCCGGTCCGGTGCGCAAGACGAATGCTTAAGTTCATTTTCAGTCCCGAATATGCGGCCCGCCGGCTGGGTAAATGGCGCGGGCTGGTTCTTTTGCTTTATTCCATCCTGCTTTTTCTGGTCGTATTTTTTGCCATCTTTGTGGCGGCACCGGCCAGCGCCGGCAGCGGCGCCTACATCGTCGTCACCGTGTCCGCCGCATTGCTCTGCGTGGTGTTCCTGCTGCGCGGCCTGTACATGCTGTACCGCGACCTGCTGTTCAAGGACTACGCCACGCTGGCCTGGCGCGCGCGCCGCAGGCACCGTTAGCCGCACCGCGACGGGGCTTCGCGCACCGCCCCGTCCTCACTCCTGCCCTGCATAGCCCACGAGTTGGGCGGGCGCCAGGCTGGATTCAGAGAGCCGCTCCTCCACCTCGCTCGCCGCCTGGAGCGGCGTGAGCTTGTGCACGCGCGCATAACCCTCGATGGCATTGCCCAGCGTCACGCGGGATACGAAAAAAGAAGTCAAACGCAGGAATGCGTGAATCGCATCCAGCCGTGCGGCCAGATCGGGTTGGGGAACGGGGACCTGTTCTGATGCGTGACTCATGCCGACTCCTGTGCGCGATTCGGCATGCGATGCAAGGAGCGTGCACATTGCCCGGAGGCCTCGGGCAGCGCCGCATTTTTTCCAAATGGACAACTTTTTTCTGCCAGCGGCGTGAGGACCGACCATCCGCAGATGCGGAGGTTTGAGCCGGGGAACTATTCCACGGATCACGGCAAAAGTTGCCGCCTTCCGCGCCGAGTGCGGCGGACCGCCAAGACCCGCATTTACCCTCCCCGCGCCGCCTTCGCGCCCATAACAAAGCAAACGAAAGCGCGGCGCAAAGGGAGAGGGTTCCATGGCTACGCTGTCACACACGCTGCGGGTGCATTCGCCCGCACTGCCGGACTTTGCCGGCACGCCCTTGCTGCAGCCCGTGCGGCTGTCGGGCCACGAGGGCGTCAATGCCCTCTTCACCTATGAGCTGATCCTGCAGACCCCCGATGCGCTGGCCCCCGGGGCCCTGGCCGATGCCTGCGCCGACATCGATCTGGACGCACTGATCGGCCGCGAGATCCACTGCGAGATCGAACTCGACGGCGCCGGCACCTTCATGCCGGGTGGTACCGGCGCCGCCTCCGATCGGATCGGCGCCGGCGTCCGCCAGATCAACGCCCTCATCACCGAAGCAGAGTTGCTGGGCGAGCACGGCCGCCGCCTGCGCTACCGCCTCGTCCTGCGCCCCTGGCTGCATCTGGCCACGCTGAACGCGGATTGCCGCATCTTCCAGAACGCCACCGTCGTCGACATCCTGGACGCCCTGCTGTCGAACTATCCCTTCCCGGTCGACAAGCGCCTGGCCGAGTCCTTCCCCCTGCGCGACTACCAGACCCAGTTCAACGAAAGCGACTTCGCCTTCTTCGAGCGGCTGTGCCAGGAGTGGGGCATCAGCTACCACTTCGAGCATGACGCCGGCGCCCACCGGCTGGTGCTCTCGGACCATCTGGGCGCCTTCCTCCCCAACCCCAGCGAGGCCTACCGCACCGTCGACTACCACCCGCCCGGCTGGAAGCTCGATGCCGAGTACCTGCATGCCTTCATGCCCGCCAGCAGGCTCACCAGCGGGCGCTACAGCAGCCGCGAGTACGACTACACCCGGCCCCGGGCCGACGTGTCGGTCAGCCGCAGCGATCCACGCCCGACCGGCTTTGCGGAGGCGGAGGTCTACAGCTGGCACGCGAGCCTGGGTGGCACCCACTACGCCCAGCCGCGCGCCGGCACCGCAGGCCCGAATGACCCGTGGGCCGAGGGCGACCTGATTGCGCGGCTTCGCATGCAGCAGCTGCGCACTGCCGGGGCCCGCGCACGGGCCAGCGGCAACCTGCGCGGCATGGTGCCGGGCTTCAGCTTCACGCTGCAGGGCCATCCGCGCGAGGCAGCCAATGCGGAATACCTGATCCTGGAAACTGAATTCCTCATTGAGGACGTCGGGCAGGACAGCCAAGCGGCGCTGGCTGCGGGGGCGACGTTAGCCCGGCCCCAGGCGCAGCAACGCTGGCAGGTGCAGGTGGACCTGCTGGCCCACCCCATCACCGAGCCGCTGCGCCCGGCGCTCACCCGCACCAAGCCCCACACCCACGGCCCGCAGACCGCACGCGTGGTCGGCCCCGAGGGCCAGGAGCTGTGGACTGACGAACTCGGCCGCATCAAGGTGCAGTTCCCCTGGGACCGGCAAGGCCAGGAGAACCCGCACAGCAGCTGCTGGGTGCGTGTCTCCAGCCCATGGGCGGGCAACCAGCTGGGCGGCGTGCACCTCCCGCGCATCGGGCAGGAGGTGATCGTGGACTTCCTGGGCGGCGATCCGGACCTGCCCCTCTGCACAGGCCGGGTGCACAACCAGCTGAACCTGCCGCCCTGGCAGTTGCCGCAGGAATCGGCGCTCAGCGGCTTTCGCAGCCGGGAGCTGACCGACGGCGGCGGCAACAGCGCAGCCGGGCGCAGCAACCACCTGGTGATGGACGACACGGCCGGGCAGATCCAGGCGCAGCTGAAGAGCGATCACCAGCACTCCAGCCTGAGCCTGGGCGCGATCACGCGCGTCGAGGACCACCAGGGCCGCAAGGATGCGCGCGGCGACGGCTTCGAACTGCGCACCGATGGGCACGGCGTGCTTCGGGCGCAGGACGGGATGCTGATCTCCACCGAGGGGCGGCCCGAAGCGCTGGGCGCGATGCGCGACATGGACGAGACGGTGCAGCGCCTGCGCGCCGCGCATGAGCAGCACGATGCGCTGGCCGAGGCCGCACAGGTGCACGGCGCCCAGCAGGCCGGCGAGGACCAGGACGATGTCCAGAAGGCCCTGCGCACGCAGAACGACCAGATCGCCGGCGACACCGGCGAGCGCAAGCGCCCCGATCCACTCGAAGCCCCGCACCTGGTGCTGGCCAGCCCGGCGGGCATCGTGGCCAGCGCGCCCGAGAGCGTCCAGCTGCACAGCGGCACGCACACCGCCGTGACCACCGGCCAGCACCTGTCGATCAGCACCGCGCAGCGCTGGCTGGCCGCAGCGGCCCAGGGCGTGCGCACCTTCGTGCGCAAGGGCGGCCTGCAGTGGATCGCCAGCCGCGGGCCCATCCAGGTGCAGGCCCACCAGGGCGAGCTGGTGCTGCTGGCGCACAAGGACGTGCGCATCACCAGCGTCGAAGGACGCATCCGCATCCAGGCGCGCAAGAAAGTCGTGGTCATCGGCGGCGGCAGCTACACCGAGTGGAGCGCCCAGGGCATCCGCCACGGCACCGCCGGCACCTGGCAGGAGCATGCGGCGCTGCATGCGCAGGTGGGGCCGATGAGCCGACCCGTGCAGAGCCAGGACTTTGCGCAGGGCGACTACCCACCCGAGCGGCGGCAGGGACGCCGCTTCGGCCCCTCCAGCTGACGCGGCGGCGATCACACCGCAGCGCCGCGCTCCACGCGCCTTCTTTTCGCACTTTCGTCGCGCCTTCCGTCCCTGCTTAGCCGCCATTCCAGTCGCCGCCCACCATGCTCATCAGCCCGCCCTTTTTGCCGCCACCGCAAGCCAACGAAGCGGCCTTCCTCGATGCAGCCATGCCCGAATGCATCGATGCCTCCCACGGCACCAAAGGCGCACCCCAGGGCTCCTTTCCGCTGGTGAGCAAGCTCACCTGGCACAACGGCATGCACCTGGACGCGCCGTGCGACGCCCAGAAGCATCGGCTGCCCGTGCGGGCGATTGCCGACGGCACCGTGATCTACCGGCGCGACAGCGCACCCCACAGCGACGATCCGAAGCACCCGCTCAACTACAACCCCTACGGCGAGCGCGCCGCCTGGACCGACACCGGGCTCGTGATCGTGCGCCACACCACCGACATCGGCGCCACCGGCGACACCCCGACGCAGATCACCTTCTACAGCGTGTACATGCACCTGGCCCGCATCGAGGCCGCCGTGCAGCCGGGCAAACCCATCTGGCGCAAGGACGCCATCGGCACCGCCGGACGCCTGTTCGGCCAGGAAGGACGGCTGCACTTCGAGATCTGCCTGGACGCCCGCGACCTGCAGCAACTGCTGGGCTCCGCCCGACCGATGCGCTGGACGGACCCCGGCGCCCCACCCAAGGACAACGGCAGAACCGACGCCGTGTTCGGCAGCATCTATGTCTACCTGCCCGGCGGCACGCCCGTGCGCACCAGCCCGCCGAAGTCGCAGCTGCGCGCAAAGCCGACGGGCGGCGCCAGTGCCGCGACGGACTACTTCGAGCCCGACACGCTGCACGAGGCGCAGTGGGTCGAAATCCGCTACGGTGCCTCGGGCTCAGCGTCACAGGGCGGCGATGCCACGCTCACCAGCTACCGCGCCACCGCCGGGGCCGGCGGCTTGCAGGTGGGCCAGCGCATCGGGCAGCCGTATGTGGAAAAGGACTTCGAGTACGACATGTACAAGGAGGCCAACCGCCGACACAACGACCTGAGCGCCGCCGACCAGGCACGCAGCAGCCCGAGCGGCTGGTACGAGCTGCTGCGCTTTGGCCGCAACCTGGGGCCCGACCCCCTGCCCGCCGATGCCGCTCACTGGCGGCCCATTCCCACCGACAGCGGCCACGTGTGGGCCGACCTCAATGCGCCGGGCACCTACAAGTTCAGCGATGCGGACTTTCCGGCATTCCGGGGCTGGCAATGCTTTGACGACGACACCAGCCCGCTGGACCAGCGCTGCGACTCCGTCGAACTCAAGCGCCTGATCCGCGACCCCGCGCAACCCGAAACCCTCAAAGACCGGGACGCGCTGGCCAAACGGCTGAACGTGCCGGAAGTCCGCGCCAAGCTCGAATACGCGATCTGCCGATTTCCGACCGAATGGGACAAGGCCACGATCACCCAGCGCTATGAATGGCTGAAGACGGATGAGGAATTCCGGATGTCCGAAGGCCACGGCTGGGAGGAGTTCGCGGCGCACTGCGAAGCGCTGGGTTGCGATGACCTGCCGCAGGAGTACAAGGAGGCCTATTGGCATTTGCATCCGAAGCGCTTCATCCAACATCTTCATCAATGCATGTGGCTGGACAAATCAGAAATTAGTTCGATTTATCCAAAGAAGATCTTCTTAGAGGTCGGAAAAACGGCCGAATACTATTCCAAATTATATCAAATACCCCTTGGAATAACTCTTCGAAAATACGGCCTCAGTAATCGGCTCCGCGCTTCACATTTTTTTGGTCAGATGGCAAGAGAAAGTTATTTTTTGATGGCAACCAGAGAAACTTCGATAGCGGTTTCGGCGGCCATTCGAAAAAATCATCTGACAATTCAAGACGAATTAAGTGGGCCTTTAACTGAAACTCCGCAAAACCACGCGCAAGTTCAATATCTCCTCCGATACGAGGGACGAAAGAGCCTAGGAAATACAGATCCGGGAGACGGTCTTAAATTTCGTGGCCGCGGTATGAAGCAATTAACGGGAAGGTACAATTATGCGCAATTCTGGATTTTCCATGGATGGCTGCAAAAAAGTAGTTTTAACCCTCAATGGTTTAATAAAGGAAAACCAGGACCGATCATAAACAATCCGGAGGTTATTGGAAATGATCCATATCTAGCCTTAGACAGCGCCGGATTTTATTTTGCGATGCAAAAAATAGGAATGGCGAGCGATCAAGGTGTTAATGAATTGGCCTCAAATAAAGTCACTGCATTGATCAACCCTCACGAAGTACCCCCGAACCCAGATAGATGGAACTATACGAAATCCACGTATGAATACCTTAGCGAAAAAATTTAAGCGAGCAGCATCCGTCTTAATCGCCATCTACATTTCCGCTGCAAGCGCAGAGATAATTGGCGCGAAAATTTCTGGCAACAGAATAAAAATAGAGACTGACACCGCCGGAACCAGCATTTCCATAGATGCAAGAGGAACGATTTGGGGCTACGAGGTGAATTGTAATAAATCGAAGCTGGTGGCTTGGGGCGTTCCTGATGAACTAAATTATAACGCTCCGCAAATTGGATTCGTGACGATTGTCGACAGCAAAAGTCCACTAGCCGCCAAGAGGAAGATTTTAGGGCAAGGAGTTATGGATGTCCAATTCATGAAAAATAGAAATTATGCTCTACTAGTATCCGATTCAGCTGTAATAATTAATCTGGATAATGGAAAGATTCAATATGTTCCAAGTGAAGAAAATCTAGATAATTTCTCCCACGAGGAATGTCGCAAAGCAGGTTGGCAGACGTTTCGGAAATACTAAAGCAATCATGTATCAGCCAACTGAAACCTGCTCAGGCATGATCCAAAAGAGAGACGCCTGCAACGGCTTCTGTACTCCACATGATCGGAACCAATGCTCATCAAACACTCCACTCTATTGGCGATTTCGTTACTCGTACTGAGTACAACCTACGCAGAAGTGCTGGAGGAGAAGCGCTGCTGCTCGTACCAAATTAGAAACGCGGGAGAAAAGCAATATGCGCTAAAGCTCCACATCTACCGGGACGCGAAGACTGGGCAAGAACTTTTCGCAAACGTCCAGTACAAGGGAGGGAGCTATATACCTGCGGTCTGGCAATCCAAGGTGATTCCGGATCAGGAGGAAGAACTAGGCAACTATGAAATCAAGAGGGTCGAAATCATCAACGGGAAAATAACTGGAGAGAATATTTAGAGGCAAGGACGGGGGCCGGTAATCGCCAAGGAAAATATCTAGAATATATAAGCAGAACTAAAAAAAGTAAGTCTCCCGTGATTTTTTCCTACTGAGTACAATAAATGCCAACAGGTATACAAAAACAATTCATGTAAGCTTTTGGCAGCGCCATAGGGATATCCCACCTCCAATTCATCGAGCCATCAGCAGAGGAATTTCTGCACGCCCATCATTGTCGATAGCGTGTTTCAGCGGCCATGAAAAAACACATAATTATTTCCGTTCTTATATTTTCCTCCACAATCAACGCAAAAGAAATAAGCGTAGAAAACATATCAAAGAATTTCTTTAATCAATGTCGAAGCGAGATTGAAAAAACGAATAAAAACTGCAATGTAGGTTGTGGAATGGCATATATTCAATGCTATCAGGGTGCAGAGGACCTAATAGCGAGTGAAACATCGAAATTGCAGGCGCAAATAAAAAATCCTGCGTGCATAGCCGAAGTAAGAAAAATAATTGATGCTATTGACCGCCTTAAATCTGATTTGTCTTCTGACACGCGATTTGATTCGACCGGTGCAGCAATGGAAATAAAACAGCACATAGAAATCATGAAATACAAGTCAGTAGCCTCACTCCTAGCTGAATGCAAGAGGTAAAAATTAACAAGAAATTCAGCTCATCCCTTCGGCTCGCCCCCTGATGCATATGTCTCGCTCCACGCCAAACGAAATATAGGCCCTTTGCCTCACTGCTAGGTCTACAAAGCCGTCTGTTGCTTACCATGAAATATGCAAGTCTGATCCTTGTTTTTCTTTGCGGAATCGCTGACGCCACAGCAGCGGAGCCCGAAAAATACCGGAACCAAATTCGACTTCAAGTTACCAGAAAGCCCGCCTTGATCATAGGACGAGCTTTCAACAGGAAGGGCCAGGAAATTTTCAAGGTGACGCAGAATACGGAAGAAGCGCCATTTGCCGACATGCGCCTTGTAGACATTGATGACGACGGATTTCCGGAAATTGAGACAACCGGGCAGTGCGGACAATCATGTGTGCATGACATCTACAAAATGATGAATAACCAATATGTCAAGGTCTTCTCCGGATCGTACACATCAGTTTTATTTATAAAAAACCTATATGTTTTCAGGGGATCAAGTGGTTGCTGCTCAGAGGATGTGCGTGTCTATGAGCGCCTTACAAGCTCGAAAAGGAAGCCAGATTATTCTTTTTCTATCCAAAGAAACGATGAGGAAGATTGTCAATCGAACCCAAAGATTCTTCCTCCCAAAATCAGCTTTTTGTCGGACTATCTTTGCAAAAACTAGTGTGCCTCACTAATTTCTAGATGAGTTTTTAACTCCGCATCAGAAAATTCATGATTTTCTGTCCATTATCCACTCGCTCAGTGTAGATAACTGATTGCCGCCCATAAATAAGCACGGTTCTTCAGGCCACTCGATCCGAAATTTCAGGAAAAAATAGCGGAATGATTAATAAAGCAAAGACACTCCTCTTCTTTCTCCTATATTGCCTGCCCTTCTTCTGTTTTTCTGATGAAAAAACAGTGGCATGCAGAATCGAACTAACGGCTCCAGAGCGCGCACTTTATCAGGGAGATTGCGAAATTCACCGTGAGGGCGGTGGAACCTTCACCTTATGGGCGCCACATCCGGAGAACCATCCGCCAATATTTGAGGACATGTCAACCATCACCGTCTTCGTCGTAAACAGAAATAGAGCCAAGGTGAGTGGCATGACCACTGACGGTATACAGAATACATGGGGAGATGCAATCCGTTCCAAATCCGACGCGGGCTGCTGGACTGGACCCGACTTTCAAGTATGTGCTTGGCGTAGATAACGAGTCGAATAATTAAGATGGGTTCAGCGAATATCGGAATTTCTAAAATATTGCTGTTTCTGTACGCCGTTGTCGCTGCCCTCAATCCGAGCGCACACGCGGAAAAGCCGGAAGCGCTAAACCAAATATCTGCTTCTCTGTTATTACAGAAAATCCGCAGATTCAACTACACGCACACAATCGATGGCTACCAGATCAAGTGCGACAAAACCAAAGCGCTGGTTTGGGGAAAGCCGAATAAATTCAATACCAATCATCCCCAGGACAGCGAGGCGACATTGGTGGATCTTGAGAAAAATAAGATTGTCAGAACCTTTGGAGTAAGCAGCGGTATTTTCGGCGCTGGGTTTTTGAAGGATGGGCAACGCCTCAATATCGAATCCGGAAACGGTGTCATGATTGATCTTCGAACGGCTTCTGAAATCAGCGAGGACTACTATTTCGATACTGAAGGAAAATACGAAGAATGCCCTGATTTCAAGGGCCGGTCGTTTCTGAGATATTCAAAGTAGTCGCAGATTTTTCAATCCGCTCCAGGCGCGCCGGATCAAGCTCTATCCACGCAGAAACTACACGGCGCGTCGACGGCTTCTGTACTCCACATGATCGGAACCAATGTTCATCAAACACTCCACTCTATTGGCGATTTCGTTGCTCGTGCTGAGCACAACCCACGCAGAAGTGCTGGAGGAGAGGCGCTGCTACTCCTACCAAGTTAGAAATGCGGGAGAAAAGCAATATGCGCTAAAGCTCCACATCTACCGGGACGCGAAGACCGGGCAAGAACTTTTCGCAAACGTCCAGTACAAGGAAGGGAGCTATATCCCCGCAGTCTGGCAATCCAAGATGATTCCGGATCAGGAGGAAGAACTAGGCAACTATGAAATCAAGAGGGTCGAAGTCATCAACGGAAAAATAACTGGAGAATACCTGGAGGTGAGGACAGGAGCAGGAATCAGGCAGGGAGAATATCTAGAATATATAAGAAGAACCAAGCCGAGCAAAGCTCTCGTGATCTTCTTTCCCGAGGAATACAGCAGCTGCCAACAAGTGTGCGAAAAAAATTCCTGCAGGTTTTTGGCGGTCCCCTAACGGCGTCTGCCACTGCCGGCCTTCACGGGCCATTCGCTTGTAGTCCTAGAAGAATAATGCTCAACCCCTATGCGCAGTGCTTTTAGAACGCATGCGTTTTGACGTTAGAACAAACAGCGAAGCTTATAAAACAAGTAAAAGAGATACGGTGCCAAAAGACGAAGTCACAGGCTTCAGCCCACCGTCCTCATAAAACAACAAACACATGTAAGTTTGAGTAAGTGCAAACCCTGCCTCATAATGTTCAACATTCCGGCAGTCGGTGCATCGGCGCAGGGTGCTGGCCCGCATCTTCAACCCTTCCTCTTACTTCCATGATCCTTGTGACAGGCGGCGCCGGCTTCATCGGCGCCAACTTCGTGCTCGACTGGCTGGCTGGTGCCGACGAGCCGGTCGTCAACCTCGACAAGCTGACCTACGCAGGCAACCTCCAGACGCTGGCCTCGCTCGATGGCGACAAGCGCCACGTCTTCGTGCAGGGCGACATCGGCGACAGCACTCTCATCGACCGCCTGCTGGCCGAGCACCAGCCCCGCGCCGTCGTCAACTTCGCCGCCGAGTCGCATGTGGACCGCTCCATCCACGGCCCCGAGGACTTCATCCAGACCAACGTGCTGGGCACCTTCCGCCTGCTCGAATCGGTGCGCGGCTACTGGAGCCAGCTGCCGGCCGAGCGCAAGGCGGCCTTCCGCTTCCTGCACGTCTCCACCGACGAGGTCTACGGCACCCTCTCGCCCACCGACCCGGCCTTCACCGAAGAGAACAAGTACGAGCCCAACAGCCCCTACTCGGCCAGCAAGGCCGCCAGCGACCACCTGGTGCGCGCCTGGCACCACACCTACGGCCTGCCGGTGCTGACCACCAACTGCTCCAACAACTACGGGCCCTTCCACTTCCCCGAGAAGCTGATCCCGCTCATGATCGTCAACGCCCTGGCCGGCAAGCCCCTGCCGGTCTACGGCGACGGCATGCAGGTGCGCGACTGGCTCTACGTGAAGGACCACTGCAGCGCCATCCGCCGCGTGCTGGAAGCCGGCCAGCTGGGCGAGACCTACAACGTGGGCGGCTGGAACGAGAAGCCCAACATCGAGATCGTCAAGACCGTGTGCGCGCTGCTGGACGAGCTGCAGCCCCGCGCCGACGGCAAGGCCTACGCCGAGCAGATCACCTACGTCACCGACCGCCCCGGCCACGACCGCCGCTACGCCATCGACGCACGCAAGCTCGAGCGCGAACTGGGGTGGAAGCCGGCCGAGACCTTCGACACCGGCATCCGCAAGACGGTCGAGTGGTACCTGGCCAACCAGGAGTGGGTGCGCAACGTGCAAAGCGGCGGCTACCGTGACTGGGTGGCCAAGCAGTACGGAGAGCAGCCGAAGGCGGCGGCATGAAGGTCCTGCTCTTCGGCAAGGGCGGCCAGGTCGGCTGGGAGCTGCAGCGCAGCCTGGCGCCGCTGGGTGAGCTGGTCGCGCTGGACTTCGACAGCACCGAGCTGCACGGCGACTTCAGCCGGCCCGAGGCGCTGGCCGCCACGGTCGAGGCCGTGCGGCCCGACGTCATCGTCAATGCCGCGGCCCACACGGCCGTGGACAAGGCCGAGAGCGAACCCGACTTCGCCCGCGCCCTCAACGCCACCGCCCCCGGCGTCGTGGCCCAGGCCGCGCAGAAGCTGGGCGCGCTGATGGTCCATTACTCCACCGACTACGTCTTCGACGGCAGTGGCGAGACGCCCTGGCGCGAGGACGACGCCACCGGCCCGCTGTCGGTCTACGGCGCCACCAAGCTCGAAGGCGAGCAACTGGTGGCCGCCCGCTGCGAGCGGCACCTGATCTTTCGCACCAGCTGGGTCTATGCAGCGCGCGGCGGCAACTTCGCCAAGACCATGCTGCGCCTGGCCAGGGAGCGCGAGCGCCTGACTGTCATCGACGACCAGTGGGGCGCGCCCACTGGCGCCGAGCTGTTGGCCGACGTGACGGCGCTGGCCATCCGCGAGACGCTGCGCGATCCGGCCAAGGCGGGCCTGTACCACCTGGTGGCCGGCGGCACGACGACCTGGAACGGCTATGCCCGCTTCGTCGTCGAGGAGGCGCTGCGCCGGGGCGTCGAACTCAAGACCACGCCCGACGCGGTGGAAGCCGTGCCCACCAGTGCCTTCCCCACGCCGGCTAGGCGGCCGCACAACTCGCGCCTGGACACCTCGCGCATCCGCAGCACCTTCGGCATCGAACTGCCGCACTGGCAGACGGGCGTGGCCCGGATGCTGGCCGAAACCCTTTAAAGAGATTGACGATGACTCAAAGCAGAAAAGGCATCATCCTCGCCGGAGGCTCCGGCACGCGCCTGCACCCGGCCACGCTGGCCATCAGCAAGCAGCTGCTGCCCGTCTACGACAAGCCGATGGTGTACTACCCGCTGAGCACGCTGATGCTCGGCGGCATGCGCGATGTGCTCATCATCAGCACGCCGCAGGACACGCCGCGCTTCCAGCAACTGCTGGGCGACGGCAGCCAGTGGGGCATGAACCTGCAGTACGCCGTGCAGCCCAGCCCGGACGGGCTGGCCCAGGCCTTCATCATCGGCGAGCAGTTCCTGGCCGGCGCCCCCAGCGCGCTGGTGCTGGGCGACAACATCTTCTACGGCCACGACCTGCAGCAGCTGCTGGGCGCCGCCGACGCGCAGCCCAGCGGCGCCACCGTCTTCGCGTACCACGTGCACGACCCCGAGCGCTACGGCGTCGTCGAGTTCGACCAGGCCGGCCGCGCGGTGAGCATCGAAGAGAAGCCCGCCCAGCCCAAGAGCAGCTACGCCGTCACCGGCCTGTACTTCTACGACCAGCAGGTCGTGGACATCGCCAAGGCCGTCAAGCCCAGCGCGCGCGGCGAGCTGGAGATCACGGCCGTCAACCAGGCCTACCTGGAGCAGGGCAGCCTGAACGTGCAGATCATGAAGCGCGGCTATGCATGGCTGGACACCGGCACGCACGAAAGCCTGCTGGAGGCCGGCCAGTTCATCGCCACGCTGGAGCAGCGCCAGGGCCTGAAGATCGCCTGCCCTGAAGAGATCGCCTGGCGCGCCGGCTTCATCGACGCCGCCCAGGTCGAGAAGCTGGCCGCGCCGCTCAAGAAGAACGGCTACGGCCAGTACCTGCTGCGCCTGCTGCGCGAGGAGTACCGGGGATGAACGTCACGCAGACCAAGCTGGAAGGCGTGCTGATCCTGGAGCCGAAGGTGTTCGGCGACGAGCGCGGCTTCTTCATGGAAAGCTTCAACCAGCGCGTGTTCGACGAGGCGGTGGGCCGGCACATCGAATTCGTGCAGGACAACCATTCGCGCTCGACCCGGGGCGTGCTGCGGGGCCTGCACTACCAGCTGCAGCAGGCGCAGGGCAAGCTGGTGCGGGTGACGCGCGGCGCGGTGTTCGACGTGGCGGTGGACATCCGCAAGAGCTCACCGACCTTCGGGCAGTGGGTGGGCGTGGAGCTGAGCGAGAGCAACCACCGGCAGCTGTGGATCCCGGCCGGCTTTGCGCACGGCTTCGTGGTGACCAGCGACAGCGCGGACTTCCTGTACAAGGCCAGCGACTACTACGCGCCGGCGCATGAGCGCAGCATCCTGTGGAGCGATCCGGACATCGGGATCGAATGGCCGGACTTTGGGGGGGAAGCGAAAGTGTCTGCCAAGGATGCGGCGGCTTCAAGCCTCGCGCATGCCGACATTTTCCGATAAGCGCTAGCTTTGGCAGCGGTTCGCGGACACATCATCAAAAGCGAAGTTAGTTTCCCTATCCCCGGCGGCCAGTGCAGCAGGCACTCAGCATCCTGGCCGCGCTGCGGCTTTATTGCGACCGGATCGGGCTGTCCATGCAGGCGATGATCGCCGCGCTGATCTCGCCTGGACTCATACCCACCAAATCCAGGGCCAGCCGGCGGAAGAACTTTAAGCTCGAGCACCGGCTTCTGCGTGGCTCAGTGCACACTAATTCGTCCGCCCTGAACAACCCGTAAGCCGTTGATCTGGCGCGAAGTTTGTCGGCCGGGTGGGCGCGGGATTTGCAAGGTATAGGCATCAGCAGATGCTGTTTCTTGCAAATTCCTCCGAGGAGTCCGATGGGCCCGAAGCCTTCGCAGCCGCAAACGGCCGGGATGTTCCGTCCAAGGCTGGACGAGCAGATCAACATGAAGCACCCGCTGGTCAAGCTGGCGGCACTGATCGACTGGGCCGAGATCGAGCGCACGTTCGCGGTCTCTTTCACCTCCGGGCGCGGCCGCCCTGCCTTGCCATCGCGCCTGATCGCCGGGCTGCTGTACCTGCAGCACACCTTCGATGCTTCTGACGAAGCCGTGGTCAACACCTGGGTCGAGAACCCGTACTGGCAGTTCTTCTGTGGCGAGACCTACCTGCAGACCGAGGCGCCCATCGATCCGTCCCGCCTCACACGCTGGCGCCAGCGTGTCGGAGAAGAAGGCGTGGAAGCGCTGCTGGCCGCCAGCATCGATGCCGCCCGGCGTGGCGGCGTGATTCAGAAAGCCAGCGTGCAGCAGGTCATCGTGGACACCACGGTGATGCCCAAGGCCATTGCCCATCCGACCGACAGCCGGCTGCTCGACAGGAGCCGCCAGCACCTGGTCAAGGCGGCCGAGGACAACGGGCTGCGGCTGCGCCAGAACTACAACCGTGTGGCGCCGCGCCTGGCCGCGCAGATTGGGCGCTACGCGCACGCCAAGCAGTTCAAACGCATGAAGAGGGCCGTGCGCACGCTGCGCACCCCCGTGGGCCGCGTGCATCGCGAGGTGCAGCGCCAACTGCACGAGTTGCCCGAGGCAGCCAGAGCCCGGGTTCAGGATCTGCTGCAGCGCACC
Organism: Pseudacidovorax sp. NFM-22; assembly: GCF_021401245.1. Lineage (GTDB taxonomy): Bacteria > Pseudomonadota > Gammaproteobacteria > Burkholderiales > Burkholderiaceae_C > Xenophilus. The sequence goes on along the minus strand of NZ_JACBFY010000003.1, from coordinate 365,081 downwards.
GGCCGCATCCTGACCCTGCGCACGAAGGACAAGAACAAGCTGTACGCCCTGCACGCCCCCGAAGTGGAGTGCATCAGCAAGGGCAAAGCCGAACCCCTTACGAGTTCGGCGTGAAGGTGAGCATCGCCACCACGTTGAAAGAGGGCTTGGTGGTGGGCATGCGCTCCATGCCGGGCAATCCGTATGACGGTCACACGCTGGCCGAGACGCTGGAGCAGGTGGGCATCCTCACCGGTCCGACAGGCCGCCGGCGACCGCGATTGTGGACAAGGGCTATCAGGGTGTGCAGATTGAGGGCGTGCGCATCCTGCGCTCGGGCCAGAGGCGGGGCCTGACCAAAACCCTCGAGGCCATGATCAAGCGAAGAAGCGCCATCGAGCCGGCCATCGGGCACATGAAGATGGACGGGCGCCTCGCTCGCAACCCGCTCAAGGGCGCGCTGGGCGATGCGCTGCACGCGGTGATGTGCGGCGCCGGGCACAACCTGCGCCTGATCTTGGCCGCGCTGCGGCTTTATTGCGCCCGGCTGGGGTTCGCCGTGCAGAAGGTCATCGCCGCGCTGATCGCCCATTCGCTCGACAACCGACCGGCATGCGGCTAAGAACGGGATTGTTCAGGGCCGACTAATTCGTCCGAGAAGGAATCACACAGCTATTAATAAAACTAAACATCCAGCTCTGTGACTCAGAGATGGAATCTTAGTTTTCAAGGCAATACCCACATATCCCCAATGGACAAGGCGCGGGCGCTGCGCATCGAATCCACAGACGCAGCGCTTTTCCCGTCCACAAGCCCGCCATTTAACGCCACAATTTTCACCGGACCCTCACTTCGATTTATTATCTCAATCTCACGACCGGCATTATCACGAGAATCGGGAAGCTGAATAATACCAAAAGCACATTTAGTCAAACAAACGATTTTCCCGTCTGACTCAGTAACAGTATATTTTTTTTCATTATTGAGGCTTATTTTATAATTGATTGGCGTCATACGACCCTTTGCATCCACCGCCCAAAGCACCCGTTTATTATCGGCGGAGCGAACAGAAATAGGTGTATCTTCTTTATTTAGCGTAAACACCATCTGTCCTTTAGCATCCAATTGAAATTTTTTAACCGTTTCGCCAGGCCCACGTACCACAATTGCATCACCCCCTAGCTTAGGTTCAAGCAGCACGCTAGTTTTCGATTTATAGTCAAAAAACCCCACATTTTCCGCACGGCCGGATTCAACCTCACCAACGCCCACGGAATGAAAGTTCGTTGAGCCATCCATTCCAAATTGCGCTTTAAATCCGGCGGTTTGGTGTCGCCACGACAAAAATGTCGTATCCCAACCAGTAACACTTCTAGCATTTGGACCTCTACCCCAAAACGCAATTTTCCCTCCGTTTCTTCCAAGAGGTATTGCGTCAACGCCCACCGCCATAGTAGGAACTTGGATGCGCGAATCATCCATTACACCAATCTCTAGCGCAGTTGCCTCCCTAACGCCCGCCGAATTCGGAACAGAAGAATCGTTCAAAAAAACATTTAGATTAGCTGCCCAAATTTTAGTAACAGGATTAATATAGAGCCCTTTATCATTAGTGGGAACACTAGAAACTTCATCACCTCCCGCCCTATACCACCCTGAAACTACAATTGAGTGGGGAGACCAGCTGACCAGAAACCCACTCCATTTTGGATTATGGGCTGTATCAACAATCATTCCAGCCTTAAGATTACGAGTATCTATCTCTTGAGTAAACTGTGCACCATCTTTCGAATATTTGACCTCGTATTTTGACGCATCGACTGTTGGAGACTTCAACGTGTTTTCAGCGTAAAAAGCGACGGAATCTCGGGACCCATATTTCGCAAGTTTTTTTGCTTCAGTTAATCCTAGAACACGCGCCTGCTGAGATTTTTCTGCTGGATTAGCAATAACCGAAAACCCTGTTGCCGAATCTTCAGTTCCAAAAGTGTCAGAGACAATCCGCTTGGCATCGAAATATAGAGTTCCCGGCAATCTATCCAACCCGCCGATGGCCGTGCCGGGATCCATTTTCCAGATAATGTCCAAACCGTTTGCACTGACCGGTCGGTTAATATCGTATTTCCCACTGGGCAGAACGACTATGACCGTCTGGGCCTTTCCATCAAGGACAGATCGAGAACGGTAAGCCGAAGCGGCTGACTTGGATATCGCCGCCTCGATACTCTCAGCAGTCACAGGAATGTTTGCATCAACAAATACAGCCATCAAATCGATCCAAGGATGCCATTTGGGGGAAAATTTAGAAAGGCAACAGGAAGGGCATTACTTCCAAAACCTTCGATGCATACTAACGCGGCGCTTTATTCCTAAAGGTAGTCTTTTCTCGCTTCGCCCGAGCTTGTAAGCCAATATCTTTGCGAAATTCCGAAATACCAAATTTGGCCACAGATAAACGCGAAATATTCCAAAAAATTTTAATTCAGATCTAACGAAGCGGAACCCTTCACCACGAGGTCCCCCAAAGCTGCTTAAAATCCACGGCTCTTGTGCATGAAATACGCCCGTATCGAAGTACCTCTTAAATTCCTCAAGAACTGTGTAATTGTGAGAATGAAAGCAACGTACATCACCTGCGTAAACGATCTTCCATCCTTGCAAAATCATTTTTGCTGCAACGTACATGTCTTCGCCTAGGATTACATTAGAAGGGAAGCCTCCAACGCTCTCGAGGGCGGATTTTCGATACGCCGAAAATGAATTCGACATGAATGCGGCCTTAATACCCATGGCAGGAATAGCCGCACGATCCTTTACAACCACATTCGGCGGATAATTGAACTGACGCGCATGGATTGCAATTTTTGATGCGTCGCTATGTGGAAGCTGTCGAGCACATACGGCACCAATATCAGGGTCCAAAAAATAGCTACTTATTCTTCGTATTGAATCTACCTCGCTTAGAATAGCATCTTGAGTTAGATAAATATAAACATCGTAATCTGGGTATTTTTCTACCATTCTTTGGCGGGTACCGCCGTGATTAAAGTCGGATGACTCTATTTTATCTAAATATCTTATTATCTTTGTTGATGTAAGAGTTTCATATGTTCCATCTGTCGACGAAGAATCGACGACAATTATGTCGAACTTTGCGTCCTGAATTTCTAACGAGGCGAGAAGAAGAGAGATGCAACTCCTTGCGTTATAGGTTGGAATCACGCAAGCAACCTTTTGCATAGATTTTCCCTTACCTACTAAAAAATTCCAGTTGAAACAAGCGCCTTCTTTAGTAGAGCAAAAGGCAAATTTCGTTTCCGGTACTTTTTAGCAATGAAAACGTCATTTTTTGCCGACTCCCGCTTTGCCCAATCAGCTACCCCACCACGATTAGTCCAACCCCTGCAATGAAACGCATAGGAGCACAAAAATATCACAGGCTGATAACCAAAGCTTTTAGCTCGCAGAGAATATTCAATGTCTTCCTTATACATATGGAACGTACTCTCAAACCCGACCTTTCCTTGACTGTCTAAACATCTTAACAACGCCTCCTGAGACACTAACGTCAGCGCACCGCATGCTGCATCGATGTGATAAAAAGTTTTGCCGGCATCAGAACGCTTCATGACCCTTCGATCGTACCAACGCCCTAGTCGAGAGCAAAAAATCCCCAGCGAGTCGTATTTTTCTTCGGCCCGCATTTTTGCTATATCGAATTTTATTAACGGGACTGTGTAAACACCGAAATTTGGATTAGCGTCAGCAAAGCGCAGCAAGCGCCCTAATTCCTCTGCATCGATTCGTGCATCAGGGTTTAGAAAAAGCACATACCTAAATTTATCTAAAGAAAAAAGAGCTTGTGCGTTTCCCCCAACAAAACCGAGATTGGTCGCGTAAAAAACTGAATGATTGCTTCCTCGCTCGTATTTTGCTAAATAGCTTACATCAGTAGAACCCGAGTCAATAATTCTAATTTCGACATTTTCGGCGCCACTCAGACCCGATACGCACCAATCAATGTGCCTCGCACTATTATGAGTAACGACAATCACTAAAACATCTTTAATCATGTTATTTTATTAACACCGCAATTTTTTCAGGAACCGGCCCTAGCTTGTTGCTGAGTCCATCTGCGAACGCCATCCAGAGGCATCGAAGCCTATCTCTTTTTCTGTCCATGAAAAGAGAAATTTTTAGAGATTCAAGGAAAAATCCGAAAAACAGTTTGATCAATACCAATGGCGTCAAACCAAGATGTTTTTTTATTGTCCAAACTAAATTTCTTCTATTCAGGTAGATAAACCCATATCGAGCCATAGGCACAAGAAGAATTCTTCTTTTTCCTATGATCGACTTGTACTCAACTCGAGGTTTGTCTTTATGCCGAATGATTGCAGCGGGAACTAACAAGAGTTTACCCAGCTCTTTTAGCCGAAGGCAATATTCGACATCATCGTTATATATAAACATCTTTGCTTCAGGCAGACCAACGTCTTTAACGCAGGTCGCCCTAAAAAGCAACCCGACAAACGAGGCGGTATCAATTTCCTTAATTTCGCCGGAGTCGTATGCACTCTTTGGAATAGCCTGCTGTATCTCAGGTACCAGCCTGCCGCCCACACGGCCCCTATGAAGCAACTGAATATGGCCATCTAAACCAACGACGCGAGGCGCCACAGCGACCGTATTCGCTTCCCCGTTAATGGTCGAGACCAGTGTTTCCAAGCACGTTGCGTCCGGAGCAGCGTCGTCATCCATTACCCAAAGAAAATCGAAATCTCCTTCACTGGCTAGTTTTATCCCCTCGTTGAATCCCCCAGCGCCGCCTGTGTTTGACGGAAGACGGCGATAGGTAACTACATCATGGGCGCCGTATTGGCTGCGCATCTGTTCGTATGTACCGTCGGTAGAGGCGTTGTCGATAACAAGAACGGAACTGACCGGATAAGATTGAGTAAGCAAGGCCTCTATACACTCTAGTAGCAATTCCCTACGGTTAAAGGTAACGACCACTGCGCAGATCTTATTTGTCATACAACACCTCTTTTAAGAACAAAATTTCTTTTCGGAACAACGCGTATTTTTAACATTAGCCATACCGGGATTAATAGCACTAGACCATTAAGTAAAATATAGAACGGCGCGCCGCGGCCTATACCTTGATACAACAGAATTTCCAGAGATAACCATATAAACACGGAGGAAAAAGATTTCCTGATCTTTACCGTTATTCTCCCCAAACCCAGGCCGATTGCTAGCAAGACCAGCGGTGCCCAAACCAATCCAAAATCATGAACTACAGGGGCTATAACTGAAGGAGTGACAGGCACGGAAAAGTCATCGGCAGGCACACCGTAAAGCACATGAGAGAGCTCTAGCACGTACAACTTATCATCAATTCCCAAAAGCCGATTGAAAGGATAAAGAATCTCTCCGATGAAAGCGGAAGAGCTGGAAAATTGTAGATGATTAAATTCCGACTTCACGGCCATTTGCAGAGCGTCGGGGCCCGACAACGCGATGCGATCATATAAATAGTCATAAATAGATTCGCTAGCGGTGCCGCTGCCTTTTGTAAATACCGCTTGAACGCCCGCCAAAAAGATGAGTGCCACTCCGATTAAAGCGACGTTTACAATTGATTTCTTTAAAGACCGCCGCGGCAAGAATCGCGAAATAACCAGGAAAATGAATAGCAGTCCAAGCAAAGATGCTTTGTGCCCTCTTAGAAACGTCGTTACCGCCGCAATTAAAACCAAGATCCACGCCAGTCTTACTAGCTTTTTTGGCTGCGATATAGATTTGTTCCAGATTAAAATAATAAATCCAATTGTTGCCAGCATGCTCGGCCCATACGTCGCCACGCGACTGGGAATTCCAAGTAGCCCGGAATCGGCCGAGGAAAAGCGCGATGCATTGACATCTTCCGAAAATGCCGGCAATCCGATTATCGAATAATGGACCATACACCCAACACTGATAACAAGGGCAATTCCAACTATCGGACGATAAATAGTAAGAGGAATTGGGAAAACTAATGATTCGCTATTGAATTTCTTAAACCGTCGTGTAGAAATAAAAAAACCTAGCACAAACGCCAGAGCAGAGCCCGCGACAAAAGTGGCCTGATAAGGCTCACCCGTGAGCGCAATTAATACAGCCGCCACAAGGCCAATTCTTGAAACCTCAATCGAAGCGACCATGCCACCAGAAGGTGGCAGTCTCCCAATTAACGCAACAACTACGATTGCGGCGAAAATTATGAAAATCATTTATTTCAATAGGAAGGACACGAGGTCCTTCACTCCTTATCTGTTTGCAGCCAATATCTTTGACGACAATTCCAAGGCTGCTCCAACAACCTGGTCCATATTATAGTATTTGTATTGGGCTAGTCGCCCAACAAAATAAGTACTCTTGCAGCTTTCGGCAAGATCTCTGTATTTGTCATAAAGCGAATTATTTTCTGGCCGAGGAATAGGATAATAAGGGTCACCTTCGTCGGTTGGAAATTCATATACAACTGACGTCCCGTTAATTTTCTGACCAGTCAGATGTTTAAACTCTGTGATCCGCGTGTAGTCGTAATCATTCGGGAAGTTAATTGTTCCTACTTGCTGAACGCGATCATCCTCGGGATGATGTTGGTGCTTGAAACTCAAGGATCGGTAGGGCAATTTACCATAGCAATAGTCAAAATACTGATCTATTGGACCGGTGTATACCACGCCATCAAATAGCTGTTCGTCTGACTTATTAAACTCTTTGCCCAATTCAACTTTAATGTTTGAACTTTCCAGCATCCGCGCAAACATGGTGCTGTAGCCAGCCGCAGGCATAAACTGAAACTCATCAGAAAAGTAACGGTCATCGGAGTTGGAGCGAGTGGGTATGCGGGCTGCGACACCGGCGCTCAGCTGACTGAGATCGAGACCCCATTGTTTTCTTGTATATCCTCTGAAGAATTTTTCGCACAAATCAGTGCCTACGGAGCTAAGGACGACGTCTTCACTCGTGGAGATTTTTTCGACCTTGATGCTGACGTCCTTTAGATAACTCTCCACTTCAGCCTCTGATAGCTGGAGTCCGTACAATTCGTTGATCGTGGTGCGGTTAATTGGAATTGGATATAGCTTTTGATTCACCTGTGCGAGGACACGATGCTCGTAAAATCGCCAATCGGTAAACTGAGAGAGCCACTGAAATACTCTCTTTGAGTTTGTATGAAAAATATGCGGACCATATTTATGCACCAAAACTCCGTGCTCGTCCAAATGATCATAGGCATTGCCCGCAATATGTGGTCTTTTATCAATCACCGTCACGCTGAAGCCGGCATCAGCAAGCTGCCGCGCCGTAACTGCCCCAGAAAATCCAGCGCCCACCACAAGAAACTTTTTAACAGACATATAGGTCCTTATTGCACCAAATCAACAACTTTTTTTGCTTGCGCGCTCAGGCGCTCGATCGTATTAAGTATTTTCCGGCGGGAATCCGCGCCGCGCTCCAAATAATATTGAACGTCCCGGACTATTGCTGCAATCTCCTCGCCTGAGGGAGTAACTGAATAATGGGTAACCTTGTCGTACTCCATCACTTCCTGCAGTGTCTTGTTTTTATGGGAATTAGATCCCAAAAAAATACAGGGCGTTCCGCCGCAAGACGCCATAATGGATGGATGGAATCTGCCAGTAACGAACACTTCAGAGCCACTCACAATCGCGGCACCAGCGAGCACCGGCACTGAATATTTAATTATCGGGGTGTTGGTAAGGCGCGCGACGTCGTCCAAGAATAGATCGCCGATACAAGTCTGAACAATAAGGACCGGCATCCCCAATTGCTTCAGCGCTGCGACCAAATTAACAAAAGACGAGGTTGTTTTTTCTTTATCCGTGATTAGCGAAGTTCCGGCGACACAGATGTAGGGGCTTGAAAAATCGAATACCTCGAGTAGGTCATCGTTTCCAAAGCCAAGCGAAAGCTTTGGGTTTTTTCGAAACATCAACCGCGCGTCGCCTATCTTTTCCTTCCATGTGAAAAGAGCATCGGGATATAGATATGCCTTCACTCCAGGAGCGAGCGTCCGAGCCGTTACTAGGGACTCATGATCTCTGAGCGATACCGCAGCCGCGTTCTCAAGTAAATCACCTACGACCTCCGCCGCCGCCTTGTTCATCGGCGTAATGGGGGACTCAGACAACATTGCGTTTAGCAGATAATACGGCTTCTTTAGCTGCCTCGCATACTCCATGATGAAGCACAAGTATGCGGCATCACGATCTAGAGGTTCTCTAAATATCAGAGTGCCCTCACCGTTAATAACGATAGCGTCACACGCGCGAATGTTCTGAGCAATTTCCTCGAAACGCGGAATAGTTGTTCGTAGTTGCTCGAACCGAATTACTGACTTGCTCGGCGTGCTATCAATAAAATCATCCCAGCCGCCAAACATCTTATCCAGCAACCGGAGGGCTTTCGCCGCCTTCGGCAGTTTGGCGCGCAGGCCCCAAGCCGTGTTAAATACTATTTTTGGTAAGATTCCCTTTTTGTGGATGGCGGGAAATGCGTAAGCGTTCCACCCGCTATTATTTCCCGTTTCCACGCCGATACGGTCAATAATTTCGTGCTGCTCCTCTAATAATTCAGAAAGCGCGACGCCCGTTGCGCGGCATCCCCAGTTCGGGAACATGCGAAGGTCATTAACATAAAGTATCTTCATAATCTATCTTTTTAAAGGGAAAATGGCTCTATTTACTAGAACACGGAAAATCAAAAAGTCTTTATTTAGGTAAATTAGAGCATAATTTGCCACGAACAATGAGACCAATGTCGAAAACGCAGAGCCGGCTATTCCATATTTGGGTATGAGAAGATAGTTGAGACAAAAATTTATGACAAGCGCAACACCAGTGCGCCAAATGAGTGCTCTTTCTTTTTTCTTTATCATGAAAAATCGCACGGAAATTGAGCCAAGTGCTGTCAACGGTGCGGACATCATTAATATTACGAAAACGATGCCCGCATCCTTGTACTGCACTCCAAAGAATAATTCAATTATCTTATTTCCGAATAAAAGACAAAGTAGCGCTACTACCACGCCGAGCCAAATCAGAGAAGACGCTATTTTTTGGAGTATGGCGTTGAAACTCTTCCTGCTCGTTTTGTGCGCTTTTGCGAGCAAGGGCAACGCTGCAACACTTAGAATATAGGGGACAAGCATCCATCCCTCATACAAACGAGCGGCTGCTGAATAGAGACCTAGCTCATACGCTCCCAACATTTTTTTTATCATAAACTGGTCTATCCGCATATAAAGGATACTGGCCAGAGCAGCAACAGTTAGTGAGACCGATCCTTTAAGCATTTCTCGTACCTGAGATAGCTCCTTATAGATTTTTAGCTGCAATTTCTCCGTTTTGAAAAATAGATAAAAGAATACTGCGGACAAAACGAAGTCGAGCGCATACGCACAAGCTAACCAAAGGACGTCAAGCTTGAGGTAGACTACAGTTAATTTCGACAGCGCAGCTAATATGTTAGATAAAATTCTAGCGAGTGAGCTTAAGGCGAATTTATTTTGCGCTTGGAAATAATATTCGATCGGACTTAGGCACTGGAATAATACGCCGAAAATTATTATCTGGACGGCTCTTGATTCAACATCACTGCCACTAAAGATTAGAATTAAAGTACCGCATATGATGAGGCTCGTAATGAACGAGATCGTTATTGCGGTTCCAAGAAGATGGTCCGATTTTTCAGGAAATTGAGCGACTTCTCTGACCAAAGTCGAATCAAATCCGATTTTGCAAATTGCAGAAGCTATCGCGGCTATAGCTAGTGCGTAGCTTATCTGTCCAAATCCATCTGGACCAACCGATCGGGCGACATAGGCGGTAACAAAAAATAGCGTTACTACTTTAAGGGCTTGTTCTAAAATCATCCATAAGGCATTTCTACCGATTTTTCGCAACATGTTGCTGGTCGCCGAAATGCTTTAGTAGGAACCGCGTCGCGCGAAAACAGCGGCCACAGTTTTCATTATGATGATTATGTCGCCCATTAATGACCAATGCTTCGCATATTCTGTATCCAGCCTTACTCGCTCGCCATAATCCAGATCATTTCGCCCGCCAACTTGCCAAGGCCCCGTAATTCCAGGTCGAACTTGCAAATAATATTGCGTACACTTGCCATAATATCGCTGGAGTTCTTGCTCAATAACTGGCCGCGGTCCAACAATGCTCATGTCACCTTTGAAGACATTCCAAAATTGCGGCAATTCATCTAAACTAGTTTTTCTGAGAATTTTGCCCAATTTAGTGATTCGCGGATCGTTCTTCAATTTGAAATCGCGCTCCCACTCCAATCGAGCTTCGGCATTATTCTTGAGATGATTCTCTAGCACTTCCGCAGAGTTGATCACCATCGATCGAAATTTAAGACAGCTGAATTTCCTTCCGTTTTTCCCGACTCTCGTGTGTTTGTATATGGCCGGTCGTCCGACGCTCACCACGACACAGAGCCACAGAATTATATACACCCATCCAAAGAGCAAAAAAAATGCGCTCGAAAATCCAATATCGAACCCGCGCTTTACGACTTTTTTCATCCGAAATTTAGAACGCCAACTGCTCCGCTCTTCAAAGGAATGCCCTTCGTAGTTTGTTTTGAAATCTTCAATTTTTTCCATTGACTCTCACCCTTGATGAGTTTGATGGTATAGATGCCATGCTATTATCTGAATACAAATCTTCGATTTGAAAACCGCTGTTGAACTGTGTATTCCCTACGATCATGATCAAACAAGAGCATCTCATCGAGTCCATCTCTGCCGCCCTCCAGTACATCAGTTACTACCACCCGGCCGACTACATTGCCCATCTGGCCAAGGCCTATGAGCGCGAACAGAGCCCGGCGGCCAAGGACGCGATGGCCCAGATACTCACCAATAGCAAGATGAGCGCCACCGGCCACCGTCCCATTTGCCAGGACACGGGCATCGTGAACGTTTTTCTTAAGGTGGGCATGGACGTGCGCTGGGAAGGCTTCACGGGCAGCCTCGACGACGCCATCAACGAAGGCGTGCGCCGCGGCTACAACCACCCCGACAACATGCTGCGCGCCTCGGTGGTGGCCGATCCGCAATTCGCCCGAAAGAACACCAAAGACAACACGCCGGCCGTGATCTTCACGGAGATCGTTCCGGGCAACACCGTCGACGTGACGGTGGCGGCCAAGGGCGGCGGCAGCGAGAACAAGAGCAAGATGGTCATGCTCAACCCGGGCGACAGCGTGGTCGACTGGGTGCTCAAGACGGTGCCCACCATGGGCGCCGGCTGGTGCCCGCCCGGCATGCTGGGCATCGGCATCGGCGGCACGGCCGAAAAGGCGGTGCTCATGGCCAAAGAGAGCCTTATGGACAGCCTCGACATGCACGAGCTGCAGGCCAAGTCGGCCCGCGGCGAGGCGCTCACGCAGGTCGAAGCGCTGCGCCTGGAGCTGTACGAGAAGGTCAACGCCCTGGGCATCGGCGCGCAGGGCCTGGGCGGCCTGGCGACGGTGCTGGACGTCAAGATCAAGATGTACCCCACGCACGCGGCCAGCAAGCCGGTGGCGATGATTCCCAACTGTGCGGCCACGCGGCATGCGCACTTCGTGCTCGACGGCTCGGGCCCGGCGTACATCGATCCGCCCTCGCTCGACCTGTGGCCCAAGATCGATTGGGCGCCCGACTACAACAAGAGCAAGCGGGTCGACCTGAACACCCTCACGCCCGAGGTCGTCGCCAGCTGGAAGCCGGGCGACACGCTGCTGCTCAACGGCAAGATGCTGACGGGCCGCGATGCCGCGCACAAGCGCATCCAGGGCATGCTGGCCAAGGGCGAGAAGCTGCCGGTGGACTTCACCAACCGCGTCATCTACTACGTGGGCCCGGTCGATCCGGTGGGCGACGAGGCCGTGGGCCCCGCGGGCCCCACCACGGCGACCCGCATGGACGGCTTCACCGAGATGATGCTGGCGCAAACGGGCCTGATCGCCATGATCGGCAAGGCCGAGCGCGGCCCGGTGGCCATCGAGGCCATCCAGAAACACAAGAGCGCGTACCTGATGGCCGTGGGCGGCGCCGCCTACCTGGTGAGCAAGGCGATCAAGCAGGCCAAGGTGGTGGGCTTCGAAGACCTGGGCATGGAAGCCATCTACGAGTTCGACGTGGTCGACATGCCCGTGACCGTGGCCGTGGACGCCGGCGGCACCAGCGCGCACATCACCGGCCCGGCCGAGTGGAGCAAGCGCATCGCCACGGGCGAGTTCAAGGGCATCGAGGTGGCCTCGGCCTGAGCCATGAGCCGCTGCGCGCCGGTGGGCGTTTTCGACAGCGGCGTGGGCGGCCTGAGCGTGCTGGCCGCCCTGCAGGCGCGGCTGCCGCACGAGCGCTTCGTCTACTACGCCGACACGGCGTACGCGCCCTACGGCGAGCGGGGCGATGCCTTCGTGGCCGAGCGCACGCTGCAGGTGGCCGGGCAGCTGGTGCGCGAGCATGGCGTCAAGGCGCTGGTGGTGGCCTGCAACACGGCCACTGCGGCGGCCATCCACCTGCTGCGCGCGGCCTGGCCCGGCCTGCCGATCGTGGGGGTGGAGCCCGCCCTCAAGCCGGCGCTGGCTGTCTCGCGCACGGGCCGGGTGGCGGTGCTGGCGACGCGCGGCACGCTGGCCAGCGCCAAGTTCGGCGCCCTGGTCGAGCGTGTGGCCGGCCCGGGTCACGAGGTGCGCCCGGTGCCCTGCGACGGGCTGGCCGATGCCATCGAGCAGGACGACCAGGCCGCCATCCGCGCCCTGTGCACCCGCTACATCGCCGAGGCCGGACCGCTCGGAATTGATGCAGGTCAAGCCGACGTCGTCGTCCTCGGTTGCACGCACTACCCCTTCGCCCAGGGCCTGATGGCCGGGCTGGCGGGAAGTGATGTTCGTTTTGTGGAAACCGGGGAACCTGTCGCTCGTCACACTGTTCGTCTGCTGGATGCGGCCGGACTGGCCCGCACGGACGGACCCGGCGGCTTGGCGCTGCTCAGCAGTGGAGACTGTGAAAATTTGCATCGGGCGGTTCGACGTTGGCTGATGGGCTCGACCGCAGTCAGCAGCTGAAGCCGGCTTGGTGCGCCGATGCGCCACTCTGGCGCGGCGATGATACGAGATGGTGCAAAGGTTTTTGACGTTGTTTCTGGTGGTGACATCCCTGTGTGCGCCCGCTATGGCAACAGCGGCGTGTGACACAGGTTTGGCAGAGCGGATGCAAGCGAAGCTGCATCCCCTACGTGTAATCGATCATTCGTTAACGGCCTGCAAGAGTTTCTCCACATTTGTCAGCAAGACGATAGTTGCGTTGCCACTTCAAAACGGTGTGAGCGACAAGGGGGCGCGCACGCTTGACGTCGAGCTGCTATTAGTGCAGAGGCCGGACAACGGCAATACGGAGCGCGACACGGTGGCGGCGCGGCTTTTTCTGCCGGAGTTGCTGGTGGAGGACGCACACCTTCGCATTCAGGAATTGCGGCTCGACATGGGCCGCTATGTGCTGGCGAGCGGCGAGCGCGCCTTTGGCCTGCGCGTGCTGTACCGGGGCGACGATCCGGCCCGGCCGTACAGCGTCGAGACGCTGCGGCTTTTCGTGGTGCAGGGCAAGACGATCCGCCCGGTGCTGGACGAGCTGGTGATGCAGCGGGACAGCGGCGAGTGGGACTTGAGCTGCCAGGGCCGCTTCGAGGAGGTGCGCACGCAGCTCACCGCCCAGCCACCGCCTGCGCGGCCTGCGGGCGCCTGGGCCGAGCTGTTGGTGCGGCGCAGCCTGGTGGTGCGGCAGATGGCGCTCGACGAGAACGGCCAGTGCGCCGAGCACGCAGCGCCGCCGCGCTACACGGCGGTGACGCTCAAGGCGAAGGATGGGCGCTATCCGATTCCGCATTCGCTGCGCGCGCCTTGAAACGAGGTGCAGCGGTGGGGTGAGCGGGCCCCTCTCCCCAACCCCTCTCCCGCGAGGGGAGAGGGGCTCAGGTGGAAGCGTAGCGGTGGGGTGGGCGGCCCCCTCTCCCCAACCCTTCTCCCGCGAGGGGAGAGGGGCTCAGGCGGGGGGGGCTGGATTGAACGGCGAGGCTTGCCAGAAAAAACAATGCCCGCCAAAGCGGGCATCGAGTGACTTGCTCCCTCTCCCCTTGCGGGAGAGGGCTGGGGAGAGGGAGCGACAGCGTCACCACCGCCCCTCAAAACGCCAGGGCCAGCGCCCTCCAATCAATGCAGATGCCGCGGACGGCGCCCACCGCCATGGCCACCGGCACCAGGGCCACCACTACTGCCACCCCCTCGCGGAGGACGGCCGATTTCGAGCGAATTGACCAGCGCGTCGAAGCGGTCGCTGAAGAGCTTGTCGATCTCGGCCACCACGCCGCCGAGTTCGGCGCCGTCGAAGTGGCGCTCCATGAGGTGCACCACGTCTTCCACCAGCAGGTCGCGCTGCACCTGCATGATGGCGGCGGGGTTGGGGCCCACGAAGAGCATGACGAAGTCGTCGCGGGAGTCGGCCTCGGGGTCGCCGTCTTCCTCTTCGTCGAATTCGGTGTCGTAGAAGCTCACCTCGATGGCGGCGCCCTGCTCGGTCAGTTCGTTCAGGGCCATGCACATCTCGTCGAGGGCCTGGCGGAAGTCTTCGTCGCCGGTGATGGTCCAGCAGACCTGGAGCATGCGGTCCTTGGCGTCGAAGCGGATGCCGGGCTCTTCTTCGTAGGCACTGGTGGCGCCGTCGGCCAGGGACTTGGCGCCGGCGTACGTCCACAGGGGCTTCAGCGCTTCCTGGATCTGGGCGTAGGTGACATCCGCTCGCAGCGGCACATCGCCGTGCACATGGATTTCGAATGGAGCGTTGTAGCGAGGCATGAGCAGCTCCCTGTTCTGTGTGAAGGTGGTGCCCGGAACCGGGGTCGAACCGGTATGCCGTCTTTCAACGGCGACGGATTTTAAGTCCGCTGTGTCTACCAATTTCACCATCCGGGCGGCGTGGGCGGACGATAGCAGGAGCGTCGACGAGGGTGTGGGGTGGAGGCGCGATCCGGAGTCGAACCGGACTGACCGGATTTGCAATCCGGGGCATAACCGCTTTGCTATCGCGCCGCTGGGAGACCTTCGGTACAGGTGAGGCGGCGAGCGCCTGCTGCAGTTCCGAAGAGCCTCGCAGTATATAGCGTTTTCTGGCCGTTTCCGATGCTGCCGACAGCTCAGCGTGCCTTGCCGCCAGACTCCGCCAGCAACGCGACCAGTTCGGGCACGAGGCGCTGCACGCCGCCCTGCTCCACGGCGCCGGCATAGGTGCCATAGACGGCCTCGGCAATGCGCTGCGCAGCGTCGAAGCCGTGGGCCATCTGCGTGTAGTAGCCCAGGTCCTTCTGCGCGTTGGACATGGCAAAGCGCAGGCCGCTGGTGTCGCTGTTCAGGATGAAGGGCTTGAGCCGCTCCAGCGCCACGCCGCCGCCGCCGCCCTTGGCGAGCACGTCGACGAAGACGTCGGCCGACACGCCTGCACGCCGCGCGCAGGCGGCGGCTTCGGCAATGAGCGCGACCGAGCCCAGCGAGACGTAGTTGTGCAGCAGCTTCATGCCGTGGCCGGCACCGACGCCGCCGGCGTGCGTGATGTTCTCGGCAAAGCAGGCCAGCAGCGGGCGGCATTCGTCGAACAGCGCCGCATCGCCGCCGACCAGCAGGTTGAGCCGGCCTTCGGCGGCTTCCTTGGGCGTGCGGGTCATGGGCGCGTCCAGGAAGCGGCCGCCGGCCTGCTGCACGGCCTTGGCCATGCGCAGCGTCGAATCGGGGATGGATGTGGAGCAGTCGATGATGACCGTGCCGGGCTTGATGGCCTTGAGCAGGCCGCCATCGCCCACGAGCACGGCCTCGACCTGCGGCGAGCCGGTCACGCAGAGGATGACGTAATCGGCGTCGGCCACCAGCGCGGCGGGCGTGGCCGCCGTGCGGGCGCCTGCGGCCAGCAGGGCGTCGAGGGGCTGGTTGCCCGGGTGCTCCAGCACGGTGAGCTGGTGGCCGTGCTTCACCAGGTTGGTGGCAATGCCGTGGCCCATCAGGCCGATGCCGATCATGCCGAGGCGAAGGGGGTTCATGCGGAGGATCTCCAGTGGGATGCAGGGCGACGAGAAAAAGTCGCAGCCCGCCATTGTGCGGGGTCGCCCGCCCGCACCCCGTCGCGCACTGAAGCGGGCAGCGCGACCGCACCCGCGCCTACACCGCCAGCGCGCCCGCACCGACCAGCGCCGCCCGCGCGGACCGACCCGGCCAGCGCGTGCCAGAACTTAGTGTCCAGCGCGATGACCGATGCCTTCTTTTCCTCGTCGCCCCTGGCCGAACCGCCCGAGCGGGTACTCGGCCGGCTGGTGGAAGACTCGGGCACGGCCGCATTGACGCTGGACCATCTGGTCGGCCAAGGGCTGGACGCGCTGCCCCTGCCCGGCCATGGCAGCACGCTGCTGCGCTGGCAATGGCTGGCGGCAGTGGCAGGCCACGACCTCAATCTCGCCAAGCTGTACGAAGGCCACACCGACGCGCTCGCCATCCTGGACGAGCTGCGCGGTCCGTCCCGCCCCGAAGGCAGCCTGTGGGGCACCTGGTGCGCCGAACCACCCAGCGCCCGGCTGCGCTTCGAACAGGCGCCGGGCGGCCAGTTGCGGCTGCACGGGCCCAAGGCCTGGTGCTCGGGCGCCCGGCAGCTCACCCATGCGCTGGTGAGTGGCTGGTACGACGATGGCCAGCCCGGGCTTGCGGCCGTGGAGATGCACGCACCGGGCGTGACCATCGGCAGCCAGCACTGGCACGCCGTGGGCATGGGCCCGACGGACACGGCCCAGGTGGATTTCGACGGCGTGCTCGCCACGCCCGTGGGCGCGCCGGGCGACTACGTGAACCGACCCGGCTTCTGGCATGGCGGCGCGGGCATCGCCGCCTGCTGGTGGGGTGCCGCGGCCGCCGTGGCGGCGCGCATGCGCAAGCACCTGCGCCAGGGCCGGCCTAATGCCCACCAGCAGGCGCATCTGGGCGCGGCCGAAGCGCTGCTGTGCGCCTGCGCGGCGCTGCTGCGCGAAAGCGCTTCGTGGATCGACACCCATCCCACCGACGACGCCCAGGCCACCGCCCTGCGCGCACGGCTTGCCGTCGAGCATGCGGCGAGCACGGTGATGCAGCACGCAGGCCGCGCGCTGGGCGCGGGCCCGCTGTGCACCGACGCCCGTCTGGCGCGCCTGATGGCCGACCTGCCCGTGTTCATGCGCCAGAGCCATGCCGAGCGCGACGAAGCGGGGCTGGGCACGCTGGCCCTTCTGGCCGACGACGGGACGCCCGCCGCCTTCGGCGGCTGGTGCGCGCTGTGAACGGCGCCGCCGTGGCCGAAGCGCCTGCCACCCGCCACATCGGCCCGGGTGAAGGTACGCCCGAATGGCAGTGGGCCCGTTGCAGCCGCTTGGCGGCCGTGCCCTTCGCGCAGTTCAGCGACCTGGTGCCGGCCGATGCCCGGGCCGTGGTGGTGGCACCGCATCCCGACGACGAAGTGCTGGCCGCGGGCGGCCTGCTGGCGCTGGCGACGCAGATCGGCCGCTCCATCGCGCTGGTGGCCGTCACCGATGGCGCAGCCAGTCACCCGGCCTCGCGCCTGTGGCCCGCCGAGCGCCTGGCCGCGGAGCGTCCGCGCGAGACGCTGGCCGCGCTGGCGGCGCTGGGCGCGCATCCGCAGGCGCTGGTGCGCCTGGGCCTGCCCGACGGCGGGCTCGCCGCGCAGGAGGCGGAGCTCACCCGCCAGTTGCAGGCGGTGCTGCGTCCGCGCGACGTGGTCATCACCACCTGGCAGTTCGACGGCCATCCCGACCACGAAGCCACTGGCCGTGCCACCGCGCAGGCGGCCCGCGCCGTGGGCGCCCGCTGCCTGCAGGCACCCGTGTGGGCCTGGCACTGGGCCCGCCCCGGCGACGCGCGCATGCCCTGGGCGCGCGCGCAGCGCCTGCCCCTGCCGGCCGCCATCGCGCGCCGCAAGCAGGCGGCCATGCGCGCCTTCGCGAGCCAGCTGGCGCCGGACCCGAGCACCGGGGCCGGGCCCGTGCTGCGGGCCACGACCGTGGCGCGTGCCAATCGTCCCTTCGAGGTGTTCTTCCTGCCCTGAGAGTCCGGAAAGCCGCTTGTGATGTCCTCCTTCCATGCCCATCCCACCGCCGATCACGCCGAGAGCGGGCAGCGCTATTTCGACGACATCTATGCGCAGCAGGACGACCCCTACGGCCTGCGCACCCGCTGGTACGAGCGCCGCAAGCGCGACGTGCTGCTGGCCGCCCTGCCCCGCCCGCGCTTCCGGCGCGCCTACGAGCCCGGCTGCGGCGCCGCCGAGCTGAGCGCCGCGCTCGCCACGCGTTGCGACGCGCTGTTGTGCAGCGACTTCCATCCCCGTGCGGTGGCCACGGCCGCCAAGCGCCTCTCCGGCCAGGCCCATGTGCGGGTCGAACAGCGCACGCTGCCGCAGGACTGGCCGACGGCCGAGCGCTTCGACCTCATCGTGCTCAGCGAAGTGAGCTACTTCCTGCCCCGTATCGACGTGGCCCGCGTGGCGCACTGCTGCACCGCCACGCTGGCGCCCGACGGCGTGCTGGTGGCCTGCGACTGGCGGCCGGACTTCGAGGGCCGCCGCACCGCCACCGCCGAAGTGCACCGCGTGCTGGAAGGTCTGGGCCTGTACCGCGTCGTCCGCCACGAGGAGGACGACTTCCTGCTGCACGTGTGGCAGCGCGAGCGCCGCTCCGTGGCGCAGCAGGAGGGCGTGCGTTGATCGGTGTGGCCATTCCAGCCCACGACGAGGAGGCCCACATCGCCGCCACGCTGGCCGCCGTGCGCGTCGCAGCCGCCCATCCGGACCTGCAGGGCGAGGCGGTGCGCGTGGTGGTGGTGCTGGACGCCTGTGCCGACGACACGGCGCGGCTCGCCCGCGATGCGGGCGCCTGGACGCTGCCCATCGAGGCACGCAACGTCGGCACGGCCAGGGCGGCCGGCGCCGACTGGCTTCTGGCCGCGGGCGCGCGCTGGCTGGCTTTCACCGATGCGGACACGCGCGTCGATACGCGCTGGCTGGCCGCGCAACTGGCGCTGCGGGCCGACGCCGTGTGCGGCAGCGTGGCCGTGGACGACTGGTCGGCGCACGGCCCCCTGGCCGACCGGCTGCAGGCCCACTTCGACCACCACTACCGCGATGCCGACGGTCACCGCCACATCCATGGCGCCAACCTGGGCGTGAGTGCCGAGGCCTACCGGCGCGCCGGCGGCTTTGCCCCGCTGCACTGCAGCGAGGACGTGGCGCTGGTGGACGCACTGGCGCGCACCGGCGCCCGCATTGCCTGGAGCGCCCTGCCCCGCGTGTGGACCAGCGCCCGCCCGCAGGCGCGTGCGCGCGGCGGCTTCGGCGACACGCTGCTGGCGATGGCGCGCAGCCTCAGCGAGGTCCTGCCCGCCGTTCCCGTGCCCGACGTTGCTGACGTGTCTCCGTCGCTCGGCGCGCGGCTTCTTCCTTCTCCCGCTTGCGCTCGCGCCGCCGCGCGCTGAGCTTGCGGCCGAGCCAGAAGCTCACGAGGCCGGCCACGGCGCCGAGCACCAGGCCGAGGGTGCTGAAGTCGATACCACCCATCACAGAACCCTTTGGACCCAGTCGGGCGTGAAGGTGAACGAACCCGGCTTGCCCTTGCGGCCGCGCGTGCCGCCGGCGTTGTTGAGCGTTCGGATGTCCAGTTGCTCGTCGCGCCGCTTGCCGCGGAAGTCGCCTTCGATGCGGATGCTGCGGGTGTAGGCCGCCGCACCCGCCAGGCGCGCCTTGGGCGCCAGGTCCATCAGCGTCAGGCCGCGGCCGCCCTTGGGCAGCAGCTTGAGTTCGGCGATGTCGAAGGTCAGGATCTGCCGGTCGCTCGCGACGCAGCACACGTGCGTGGCGGCGGGCAAGGGCTCGGTGCCGGCCGCGCCGCCCACCACGCTGGGGCGGCACAGCTGGTCGCCCTCGGCCACGTCCATGAAGGCCTTGCCGCTGCGGTGGCGGGACATCATGTGCTCGATGGCGGCGATGAAGCCGAAGCCGCCGGTGCTCGACAGCAGCAGCTGCGCCGTCGGCGGCCCGGCGAAGAAGTGCGCCACCTGCGTGCCGGCCTCCAGCTCGATCATGGTGGTGACGGGCTGCCCATCGCCGCGCCCGCCGGGCAGGCTGGCCACCGGCACGGTGTAGACGCGCACCGAGCCGCCCTTGGCGGTGCCGAAGACCAGCAACGTGTCGACCGTGCGGCATTCGAAGGCGCCGTACAGGCTGTCGCCGGCCTTGAAGGCGTAGTCCCCCTTTTCCGGGTTCCAGCCCTTCTGCGTGCGCACCCAGCCCTTCTGCGACACGATCACCGTCACCGGCTCGTCCAGCACCTTGACCTCGGCCACGGCGCGCTTGTCGGCCTGGATCAGCGTGCGGCGCGGGTCCTCGAAGGTCTTGGCGTCGTGCTCGATCTCCTTCACCAGCAGGCGGCGCAGCGCGGCCGGGCTGCCCAGGATCTCTTCGAGCTTCTTCTGCTCGTCGCGCAGCTTGGCCAGCTCCTGCTCGATCTTGATGGCTTCGAGCCGGGCCAGCTGGCGCAGCCGGATTTCGAGGATGTCCTCGGCCTGCCGGTCGCTGAGCTTGAAGCGGGCGATCAGCGCGGCCTTCGGGTCTTCCGCCGCACGGATGATGGCGATCACCTCGTCGATGTTGAGCAGCACCAGCTGCCGGCCTTCGAGGATGTGGATGCGGTCCAGCACCTTGTCGAGCCGGTAGCGCGAACGCCGCTCGACCGTGCGAGCGCGGAAGGCGATCCACTCTTCCAGCATCTGGCGCAGCGACTTCTGCGTCGGCTTGCCGTCCAGGCCCACCTGCGTGAGGTTGATGGACGACGAGGTCTCCAGCGAGGTCTGCGCCAGAAGCGTGGCGATGAACTCCTCCTGCGGAATGCGCGAGGTCTTGGGCTCGAACACCAGGCGCACCGGCGCGTCCTTGCTGGACTCGTCGCGCACGGCGTCCAGCACGGCCAGCAGCGCGGCCTTGACCTGCTGCTGCTCGGTGGTCAGCGCCTTCTTGCCGGCCTTGACCTTGGGGTTGGTCAGCTCCTCGATCTCTTCGAGCACCTTCTGGTTGCTCACGCCCGGCGGCAGCTCGGTGACCACCACCTGCCACTGGCCGCGGGCCAGTTCCTCGATCTTCCAGCGGGCGCGCACCTTGAGCGAGCCACGGCCGGTGCGGTAGGCGTCGGCGATGTCGGCGGGGCTGCTGATGATCTGCGCGCCGCCCGGGTAGTCGGGGCCGGGGATGAGGGCGAACAGTTCCTCGTCGCTCAGTTGGCCATTGGCCTTGATCATGGCCACGCAGGCGTCAGCCACCTCGCGCAGGTTGTGGCTGGGGATCTCGGTGGCCAGACCCACAGCGATGCCGCTGGCGCCATTGAGCAGCACGAAGGGCAGGCGCGCCGGCAGCTGACGCGGCTCGTCGGTGGAGCCGTCGTAGTTGGGCACGAAGTCCACCGTGCCCTCGTCGATCTCGTCGAGCAGCAGCGAGGTGATGCGCGCCAGCCGGGCCTCGGTGTAGCGCATGGCCGCCGCGCCGTCGCCGTCGCGGCTGCCGAAGTTGCCCTGGCCGTCGATCAGCGGATAGCGCTGGGCGAAGTCCTGCGCCATGCGCACGAGCGCGTCATACGCCGCCTGGTCGCCGTGCGGGTGGAAGCGGCCGAGCACGTCGCCGACCACGCGCGCGCTCTTCACCGGCTTGGCGCCGACGGTGCCGTTGGCACCGCCGAAGCCCAGCCCCATGCGCGACATCGAGTACAGGATGCGCCGCTGCACCGGCTTCTGGCCGTCGCACACGTCGGGCAGCGCGCGGCCCTTGACCACGCTCAGGGCGTATTCGAGGTAGGCGGTCTGAGCGTAGTCGGCCAGGGTCAGGCTGTTCGGGTCCTCGGGCTCGGCCAGGGCCTGGGGGGCTTGGGTGTCGTCGTCCATCGTCTTGCGGAAAGTCGGGTTCTGGCGGGCGGCTGCATCAGGCAGCCGTCGGTCGTTGGGGTGGTTTGCGTTCTGCTACGGGTGGGCGGCGCAGAAGGGCGGGATCAGCGTGAAGGGGGCCATCGCCTCCGCGGCCACCGGGCCTGCGGCCTCGGTGCGCGAAGCATCCTGCCGAGCGGCAGGCCGGCATCGGTCATGGCGCACTACTCGGCGCCGGCGTCGCGCTCGGCAGAGGGCGGCGCAATTTCCATGCGCACGCGCGTGGCGGGCTTGCCGGCGCGGTTCACGCTGGCCGTGAGCACGCGCGAGGAGGCCGAGGGCTTGAGGTGCGCATAAAGCTGCATCACCGTCTTCACGTAGTTCTGCGTCTCGCGGTAGTCGGGAATGCGGCGGCCTGCGCGCTGCACGGCACCCTCGCCCGCGTTGTAGGCGGCCAGGGCGAGTTCCATGCTGCCGTCGAACATCTTGAGCAGGTCGCTGAAGTAGCGGCTGCCGGCGGCGATGTTGATGCGCGGGTCGGTCAGCTTGTGGGCCACCGTCTGCTTGGCGTCGGCACGCACGCCATAGCGCTCGGCGGTGGCGGGCATCAGCTGCATCAGGCCGACGGCGCCCTTGGGCGAGACGGCGTCGATGTCGAAGCCGGATTCGGCGGCCATCAGCGCGTGCAGCAGCGATTCGTCCAGCCCGTGCTTGCGGGCGGCCTCGCGCAGCGCCGTCTGCGCGGCGGGCGAGAGCGGCGGCTTTTCGACCAGCGCCAGCAGGCCCTTGCGCGGCGGCTCGCCATTGGGCATGGCCACGGGGGGCAGCGGACGGCGGCGGTCGATGGGATTCCAGCGGCTGTTGAGGACCTCGCCGTCGCGCACGATCAGCTCGTAGCGCTCATCGGCCCGGGTGTCGGCGAAATGCGGCTGGCCCTGGGGATCGAGGTAGCCGTAGACGGTGCCGCTCGCGGCGGCGCCGGTGCGGCGGGTCAGCAGTTGCTGCAGCGCCTGCGCCGCCTCGGCCGGCACCGCGTCGTCGGCACCGAACCTGCCGGCCGTGTCGTCACGCAGCACCAGCTGGTAGCGGGCATCGAGCTTCTCGGCCGAGAAGTGGGCCACGCCGCGCTCGTCGGTGTAGCCGTAGAGGGCGGCATGGGCGGAGGCGGCGACGAAGAGCGCACCCACTGCAAGGCCGAGCGCCCGCATCCGCCCCCTCCCCCCCTGGGGGAGGGTTGGGGTGGGGGCCAGCACCCACCGGCGCGCCCCATCGCCCCCAAGAACTTGAACAGCCTCACCGCCCAAGCCAACGCCCCGGTCCATCGAACGCCCGCGGCCCCTCACCCCACCTCTCCCCAGCGGGGAGAGGAGCGAAGAAAGCCCCTTGGCGACGGCCATGGCCCTCATACGTCGATCTCTACGTCGTCCGCGCGCAGTTCCATCAGCTCGCGGCGGGCGGCGGCCTCACCCTTGCCCATGAGCTTGGTGATCTCGCCCTGCGTGTGGCTGAAGTCCAGCCGACCCAGGCGCACCTGCAGCAGGCGACGGGTGTCGGGGTTGAGCGTGGTCTCCCACAGCTGCTCGGCGCTCATCTCGCCCAGGCCCTTGAAGCGGCTGATGCTCCACTTGCCCTCGGCCACGCCGTCCTTGCGCAGCTTGTCGAGGATGGCGGTGAGCTCGGCCTCGTCCAGCGCGTAGAACTTGGCGGCCGGCTTCTTGCCGCGGGCGGGCGCATCGACGCGGAACAGCGGCGGCCGCGCCACGTACACATGGCCGGCATCGATCAGCTTGGGGAAGTGACGGAAGAAGAGCGTGAGCAGCAGCACCTGGATGTGCGAGCCGTCCACGTCGGCATCGGACAGGATGCAGACCTTGCCGTAGCGCAGGCCCGACAGGTCGGGCGTGTCGTTGGGGCCGTGCGGATCGACGCCGATGGCCACGGACATGTCGTGGATCTCGGTGTTGGCGAACAGGCGGTCGCGCTCCACTTCCCAGGTGTTGAGCACCTTGCCGCGCAGGGGCAGGATGGCCTGGCATTCCTTGTCGCGGCCCATCTTGGCGCTGCCGCCGGCGGAGTCGCCCTCGACCAGGAAGAGTTCGTTGTGGCCGATGTCGCGGCTTTCGCAGTCGGTGAGCTTGCCGGGCAGCACGGCCACGCCGGAGCCCTTGCGCTTCTCGACCTTCTGGCCGGCGCGCTGGCGGGTCTGCGCCGCCTTGATGGCGAGTTCGGCCAGCTTCTTGCCGTAGTCGACGTGCTGGTTGAGCCACAGCTCCAGCGCCGGCCGCACGAAGCTGGAGACCAGCCGCACCGCGTCGCGCGAATTGAGCCGCTCCTTGATCTGGCCCTGGAACTGCGGATCGAGCACCTTGGCCGACAGCACGTAGCTGGCGCGGGCGAAGACGTCCTCCGGCAGCAACTTGACGCCCTTGGGCAGCAGCGAATGCAGCTCGATGAAGCTCTTGACGGCATTGAACAGGCCGTCGCGCAGGCCGCTCTCGTGCGTGCCGCCGGCGCTGGTGGGAATCAGGTTGACATAGCTCTCGCGCACCGGCTGGCCTTCTTCGGTGAAGGCGACGCACCATTCAGCGCCCTCGCCTTCGGCGAAGGTCTCGGTGTTCCTGTCGGCATGGCCGGCGCCCTCGAAGAGCGGGATCACCGGATCGGCGGTGAGCGTCTGCATGAGGTAGTCGCGCAGGCCGCCCTTGTAGAGCCACTGCTGCGTCTCGCCGCTCTTCTCGACCGTCAGGCTGACGGCCACGCCGGGCATCAGCACCGCCTTGCTGCGCAGCAGGTGCGTGAGCTCGCCCATGGGGAAGGCGGCCGATTCGAAGTATTTGGCGTCGGGCCAGGCGCGGACGGTGGTGCCCTGCCTGCGGTCGCCGCTGCCCTGTGCGCGTAGCTGCAGCGGCTCGATCACGTCGCCGGCGCCGAAGACGAGGCGGGCCACCTGGCCCTCGCGGTGCGAGACGACTTCCAGCCGCGTGGACAGCGCGTTGGTCACCGACACGCCCACGCCGTGCAGGCCGCCCGAGAAGCTGTAGGCGCCGCCCTGGCCCTTGTCGAACTTGCCGCCGGCGTGCAGCCGGGTGTAGACCAGCTCGATGACCGGGGCCTTTTCCTCGGGATGCAGGCCGAAGGGAATGCCGCGGCCGTCGTCCTCGACGCTGACCGAGCCGTCGGTGTGCAGCGTGAGCTTGATCTTCTTGCCGAAACCGGCCAACGCCTCGTCGGCGGCGTTGTCGATCACTTCCTGGATGATGTGCAGCGGGTTGTCGGTGCGGGTGTACATGCCCGGCCGCTGCTTGACGGGCTCCAGGCCCTTGAGGACGCGGATGGAACCTTCCGAGTAGCCGGAAGGCGTCTTGCTGGGGGTTGCCATGGCGGCGGATTGTAGTCACGACCCATGGCCTGGACTGGATGCCCATCCAGCCCCTGCGGGAAGCCGCCTCAGGGCAGGCCGGCGAACAGCGCGGCGGCGGGCAGGCGCAGGTCGAGGCTGGCGAGCGGCACCGCCTCGCCCGGCGCCCATTGCTGCAAGGCCCACAGGCCGTCGGCGCCCTTGCGGTAGAGGTCGATGCCACGGCGATGGGCGTCGATCAGCAGGTATTCGCGCAGCGAGGGCAGTCCGCGGTAATGCGTGAAGCGCACCCCGGGGTACAGGCTGCCGGTCCCGGGGGAGAGCACGTCGGCGATGAACACCGGCTCGGCGGCCGGCACCCGCCTTTCGCGGGCCGCGCCCGGGCAGCTGACCACCAGGTCGGGGTACAGATAGGCCGCCGCACCGGGCAGGTACAGCCGCAGCTCCCCCCGATGGACACGGCATGCGGTGCCGCGCAGATGCGCGCGCAGCGCCGCCGCGAGGTTCAGCGCCACCGCCGCGCGCGGGTCCGCGGCGTCGGCGGGGGCCGGTTCGGCCTCGTCGTGCACCGCGTAGACGCGGCCTTCCACGTACTCGTGCCGTCGTGCCTGGGTCGATTCCCAGGCCAAATAGTCCGCCTCCGTCATGCGCGGCGTGCTGGATGGCTGTGCCATGTTCTTCTCCCTGATCGTCGAGCCGCCGCGATGCTAGCGACAGCAAGGTGCGGACAGACCGCCGACAATGCGCCGCGCCCCTCGCGGGCCGCAATAGATCACAACACTCAGCAAGA
This sequence comes from Pseudacidovorax sp. NFM-22, assembly GCF_021401245.1. Lineage (GTDB taxonomy): Bacteria > Pseudomonadota > Gammaproteobacteria > Burkholderiales > Burkholderiaceae_C > Xenophilus. The sequence goes on along the minus strand of NZ_JACBFY010000003.1, from coordinate 338,892 downwards.
GACGCCCGCTTCCATGTCCTCCCCTGCCTCCAACCTCTCCACGCGCCAGGTGCTGATCTGCGGCGCGATGGTCGTGACCCTGTCCATGGGCATCCGCCACGGCTTCGGCCTGTGGCTGCAGCCCATCACGCAGGAGCAGGGCTGGACGCGCCAGACCTTCTCGCTGGCCATCGCCATCCAGAACCTGGCCTGGGGCGTGGCCGGGGTGTTCGCCGGCATGCTGGCCGACAAGCTCGGCGCCTTCCGCGTGCTGCTGATGGGGGCGGTGCTCTATGCCGCCGGCCTGGCCGGCATGGCGCTTTCGCCCACACCCCTGGTGTTCGCGCTGACGGCGGGCGTGCTGATCGGCATGGCGCAGGCGGGCACCACCTACGCCGTCATCTACGGCGTCATCGGCCGCCAGTTGCCGGCGGAACGGCGCTCCTGGGCCATGGGCGTGACGGCGGCGGCCGGCTCCTTCGGCCAGTTCTTCATGGTGCCGGTCGAGGGCCAACTGATCCTGCAACTGGGCTGGAAGAACGCCCTGCTGGCGCTGGCCGCCCTGGCACTGTTGATCGTGCCGCTGGCCTTCCTGCTGCGCGAGCCGGCCCACACGACCGGCGCGGGCCGGCGCGAGCAGACCATCGCCCAGGCCGTGGCCGAGGCCTTCCGCTACCCCAGCTTCGTGCTGCTGATGGCGGGTTACTTCGTCTGCGGCTTCCAGGTGGTGTTCATCGGCGTGCACATGCCCAGCTACCTCAAGGACCACGGCCTGGCGCCCCAGGTGGCGAGCTACGCGCTGGCGCTGATCGGGCTGTTCAACGTGATCGGCACCTACAGCGCGGGCATGCTGGGGCAGCGCTTCGCCAAGCGCAAGATCCTGGCCGCCATCTACCTGGGACGGGCGGTGGCCATCAGCCTCTTCCTGCTGGCGCCGCTGACGCCGACCTCGGTCTATGTGTTCTCGGCCGTGATCGGTGCGCTGTGGCTGTCCACGGTGCCAGCCACCAACGCCATCATTGCCCAGATCTTCGGCGTGGCGCATCTGTCGATGCTGGGCGGCTTCGTCTTCCTCAGCCACCAGGTGGGCTCCTTCCTCGGCGTCTGGCTGGGCGGCTACCTCTACGACCGCACGGGCAGCTACGACATCGTCTGGTACATCGCCATCGCGCTGGGCATCTTCGCGGCGCTGGTGAATCTGCCCGTCAACGAGCGCGCCATCGAGCGGCGCGGGCTGCAGCCGGCATGAAGCAGCGCCGCGACCCCGCCGCGCTCGGCCGCCGCATGGGGGCCTGGGGCATCGCTGCCGTGGCGCTCACGGGCGTCTTCCTGCTGTATGCGCAGCCGGACTTCCTGGTGATGCTGGGCAACCAGATCTGGACCTGCTTCGGATGAGCACGACAGGCCCGCAGCCGCCGCAGCCCCTGGCGCCGCCCTCGCCCTGGGTGCAGCGCTGGGCCCATCTCATTCCCGCGGGCGGACGGGTGCTCGATGTGGCCTGCGGGGCGGGCCGGCACCTCTTCTGGCTGCAGGGCCTGGGCCATGCGCTGACGGGCGTGGACCGCGATCCGGTGGCCATCGCCGCCCTGGCGCCCCTGGCACAGGCCGGCGCCGAGATCGTGCAGGCCGACATCGAGGACGGCCCCTGGCCCTTCGAGGGGCGCCAGTTCGACGCCGTGGTCGTCACGAACTACCTCTGGCGCCCCCTGCTGCCCCGCATCGTGGCGGCCGTGGCGCCCGGCGGCGTGCTGCTGTACGAGACCTTCGCGGCCGGCAACGAAACCGTCGGGCGCCCCTCGCGGCCCGACTTTTTGCTCGCGCCGGGCGAGCTGATCGCCGCCAGCGCCGGCCTGCGGGTGGTGGCCTACGAAGACGGCTTCCTGCCCTCGCCCGAGCGCTTCGTGCAGCGCATTGCCGCCGTCCGGCCCCGGCCCGAAGAAACCCTTGCGCGACATCGCCTCGGTCCCTCCCAGGTCGCTGGCTAGAATCCGCGGTTCCGCGTTCACCGACAAAGAGAGTCCCTTGGAGCAACTGACTGGCAGCATCGTCGCGCTCGTCACGCCGATGCATGAAGACGGTAGCGTCGACTACGACGCGCTTCGCAAGCTCATCGACTGGCACATCGCCGAGGGCACCGACTGCCTGGGCGTGGTCGGCACCACGGGCGAATCGCCCACGGTGGACGTCGAAGAGCACTGCGAGATCATCCGCGTCACCGTCGAGCAGGCCGCCGGCCGCGTGCCGGTGATGGCGGGCTGTGGCGCCAATTCCACCCGCGAAGCCATCGAACTGGCCCGCTACGCCAAGGGCGTGGGCGCCGATTCGCAGCTGCAGGTGGTGCCCTACTACAACAAGCCCACGCAGGAAGGCCAGTACCAGCACTTCCGCGCCATCGCCGAGTCCGTCGGCGACCTGCCGATGGTGCTGTACAACGTGCCCGGCCGCACGGTGGCCGATATGGCCCACGACACGGTGCTTCGCCTGGCCCAGGTGCCCGGCATCGTCGGCATCAAGGAAGCCACCGGCAACATCGAACGTGCGCAGTGGCTGATCCGCGAGGCGCCCAAGGGCTTCTCCATCTATTCCGGCGACGATCCGACCGCCGTGGCGCTGATGCTCTGCGGCGGCCATGGCAACGTGAGCGTTACCGCCAACGTCGCGCCACGCCAGATGCACGAGTTGTGCGTGGCTGCCATCGCCGGCGATGCGCGCCGGGCCATGGAGATCCAGCTGTCGCTGCTGCCGCTGCACCGGGCGCTCTTCGTCGAGCCCAACCCGATTCCCGTCAAGTGGGCGCTGCAGCGCATGGGCCGCATCGGTGCCGGACTGCGCCTGCCGCTGACGCCTCTGGCCGGTTCCCAGCACGCCGCGGTCGAAGACGCCCTGCGCCAATGCGGCCTGGTGTCCGGCTGACACAAAGCTCAAGATTCGGCAACCTTTTGCCGCCCGGGCACTCCATCTGTCCCATGCGGCTGCCGTCGCCTCGACGGGCCGCCTGATTACCCCCCTCTCTTCGCCGAAGGAAGACGACTTGAACACCCCTTTGCGATTCGCCGTGCTGGCCCTGGCCACCAGTCTGGCCGCGTGCTCCGTCCTGGAGTCCGACAAGATCGACTACAAGAGCGCCGGCAAGGCCCCCACGCTGGAGGTGCCACCCGACCTGACCCAGCTCTCGCGCGACAACCGTTACGCCATCCCGGGCGGCGTCGTCTCGGCCAACGCCTATGAGGCCGGCCGTGCCAACGCCCCGGGCATTCCCACGGCCGTCGACAAGATCGGCGACGTGCGCATGGAGCGCGCCGGCAACGAGCGCTGGATCGTGGTCGACCGCCCGCCCGAGCAGCTGTGGGACACGGTGCGCGACTTCTGGATGGAGAACGGCTTCCTGCTGACCAGCGAACAGCGCAACCTCGGCATCATGGAAACCGACTGGGCCGAGAACCGGGCCAAGCTGCCGCAGGATCCGATCCGCTCCATGCTGGGCAAGGTGATCGACTCCGTCTACTCCACGGGCGAGCTGGACCGCTTCCGCACCCGCATGGAACGCACCTCGAAGGGCACGGAGATCTACATCAGTCACCGCGGCATGCAGGAGGTCTACACCAACCAGCGGCAGGACCAGACCATCTGGCAGCCGCGCGCCGTGGACCCCGAACTCGAGACCGAGTTCCTGCGCCGGCTGATGGTCAAGCTCGGCGTGACCCAGGAGCAGTCGCGCGCCGCGGCCGCTTCCGTGGCCGCTGCGCCCCAGGCCCGCGCGGCCACCATCGGCAACGTCAACGGGCAGCCGGTGCTGCAGGTGGCCGACGGCTTCGACCGCGCCTGGCGCCGGGTCGGCCTCTCGCTGGACCGCACGGGCTTCACCGTGGAAGACCGCGACCGCTCGGCCGGCGTCTACTACGTGCGCTACGTGACGCCCAACCCCGACCGCAAGGAACCCGGCATCTTCGGCAAGCTCTTCAGCCGCGACAGCAAGACCGAGGCGCCGATGAAGTACCGCATCCGCGTGCAGTCGGAAGGCGACAAGAGCACGGTGACGGTGCTGAACGAGGCCGGTGCGCCGGAGAAGTCGGACAACGCCCAGCGCATCGTGCGCGTGCTGGCCGACGACCTGAAGTAAGGCGTGGCGCTGCGCTTTCGCAGCCTCGGCAGCGGCAGCAGCGGCAACGGCACGCTGGTGGAGGTGCGCAGCGAGTCGCGCACCTCGCGCCTGCTGATCGACTGCGGCTTCAACCTGCGCCAGCTCGACCAGCGGCTGGCGCGCGAAGGCCTGCAGGCGCGCGACATCGATGCCGTCTTCGTCACGCACGAGCATGGCGACCACATCGGCTGCGCCCATGCGCTGTCGCAGCGCGAAGGCATCGATGTCTGGATGAGCGAAGGCACCTGGCTGGCGACGGGCGCCCCCGACTATGCGGGGCGCCTGCACCTGGCCCGCGATGGCGAGGCCATCGAGGTGGGCGAATTGCAGGTCCAGCCCTTCACCGTGCCCCACGATGCCCGCGAGCCCCTCCAGCTGCGCTGCACCGACGGGGCGCGCACTCTCGCCGTTCTGACGGACCTGGGCCATGCCAGCGCCCACGTCATGGCCCGGCTGGCCGGCGTGGACGCCCTGCTGCTGGAGTTCAACCACGACGTGGCGCTGCTGTCGCAGTCGCGCTATCCGCCCTTCCTCAAGCGCCGCGTCGGGGGCAACTACGGGCACCTGTCCAACACCGCGGCGGCCGAGATCGCCCGGGCCGTGAACCACGGCGGCCTGCGCCATGTGGTGGCGGCCCATCTGTCGGAGCAGAACAACCGGCCGGACCTGGTACGCCAGGCCATGGCCGAGGCGCTCGGCGCCGCCGCCCACGAGATGCTGGCGGCCGACGCCGCCGAGGGCTCGCCCTGGCTCGACGCCTGAGTCTTCAGGACCGCCACCGGGCGCCTCCGGCCCGCGGGTACCGCTTCACAGGCCAGAGAGCCGGGTACTCATGAACAGCGACTCGCTGAACGGCAGGGATTCGGGCCCGTCGGCGCTGCCGCTGTTGATCATGCCGGTCATTTCCTCAGCCGAGATCGGCTTCGAGAACAGGAAGCCCTGAAGCTCGTCGCAGCCCATCAGCATCAGCAGCTCGCACTGGCCCTGCGTCTCCACGCCCTCGGCCACCACCTTCAGGTTCAGCGCCTTGCCCAGGCTGACGATGGACGCGGCGATGGAGCGCGCGTCCTCGCTGTGCTCGAGGTCGGCCACGAAGGCGCGATCCACCTTCAACTCCGAGGCGGGCAGGCGCCGCAGGGCGGCGAGGCTGGAATAGCCCGTGCCGAAGTCGTCGATGGAGACATGCAGGCCCAGCGAGCGCATGCGCTCGAAGGTGGCCGTGGCGGTGTCGGTGTGCTGCATGGCCACCGACTCGGTGATCTCGCAGGTGAAGCGGTTGGGCTGCAGGCCGTGGCGCTCCAGGCACTGGGCGATGTGGTCGACCAGGTCTTCCTCCTGCATCTGCAGTGCGGAGATGTTGACGGCCACGCGCATGCGCAGCCCCATCGCCCGCCAGGAGGCGGCCACACGGCAGGATTCCTCGATCACCCACCGGCCCAGCATGCCCATCAGGCCGGCGGACTCCGCCATGGGCACGAACACGGCCGGCGCCACGTTGCCGCGCACCGGATGCTGCCAGCGCAGGAGCGCCTCGGCCGCGGTGATCTGCAGCGACTGGGCATCGACCTTGGGCTGGAACAGCAGGCGCAGCTCCTTGTTCTCCACCGCCGCGCGCAGGTCGTTCACGAAGAAGGCCTGCGCTCGCGCCTCTTCGGCGAAGGCGGGGTCGTAGACGCAGACCTTGCCCTCGCCATTGAGCCCGGCGCCCGCACGTTCGGCGGCCAGGGAGGCGAATTCGATGAGCCGGCCGCGATCCTCCGGAGCGCCCGCCATGGCCACCCCCAGCGAGGCCACCAGGATCACCTGGCCCTTGGCGGACTGCACCGGCAACGCCAGTTGCTCGAACGCCAGCTCGGCCACTTCGAGCAGGTCGGCCCGGTTGCCGGGGATCGCCAGCGCGAACTCGCCCCCTTCAAGATGCGCGGCCGTCGCGCCCGGCGGCAGGCAGCCCGACAGGCGCTGGGCGGCGAGCTTGACGATGAAGTCGCCGAATTCCTGGCCAAAGGCCTGCCGCATGCGCCGGAAGTGGTCCAGCAGCACCACGACGACCCCGTGAGAGCCGACATCCGCCAGATCGTCGAGCGAAGCATCGAGCCCCTTGCGGTTGCGCAGGCCCGTCAGGGCGTCGCCCCACTCCAGCTCATGCTTCTGCAGCGAAACCGCCTGCAGTTCGCGCCGGATGCCCGCCGACTTCCAGCGCTCTCGCATCATCAGCAGCAGCGCGACGAGCGCGGCCAGCAGGCTCAATCCGATCAGGCCGAGCGAAACCTCGTCGAAGGCAGCGACTTTCATCGGAAGGACAGGCGAAACGGAAGGACGTCAGGGAGTCACCCGGATGATCGTCACTTTCGATCAGCCGGGCCGAAGCGTGTCTACATTTATCAACAATTTACAACTTATGTCGCATTTAATGTGAACAGACTGTGTCGCTGACGCGCACGTCGCCCGGCCTACGCGCGCCTGAACCGACGGCTCTGGCGGCCGTCACCCGTCGCCGTAAGCGGTTCAGAGGCCCAGGATGGAGGCCGGGAAACCAGGGCGCCCCCGCGCGAAGGCATCGTCCATGCGATGCCGCAGCGACTCCACGGCCGCCTGCGCACCGCTGCTGCTGCCGCGGCTGAGCACGGGATCGTGCCGCTCGACCGTCCAGCCCGGCGTCCACAGCCCGCTGGGCAGGTCGGCGGCATCGCGGTCGGCGCAGATCCGGCACTGGACGATGTGGTCCCAGCGCTGGCGCCAGGCGACGAAGCGCGGATGGCGCTCCCGCAGCAGCCGGTCGTCGCGCATCACCAGGCGCAGGCGGCGGGCGCTGCCGGCCCAGGCCTGGAGCGCCTGGATGACCGCGGCCTCGCCGAGCGGCCAGTCGGCGAACTGGGCATCGGCGCACCACAGCGCCGGCCAGGCCTCTTCCGCCGCCGCGGCGAAGGCCTCGCGCAGCCGGTCGGCGAAGGCCGTGGGCCCGTCGAAGGGGCCCGCGCTGAGCCTCAGCTCATCGGGCATGCACCCACCCGGCTTCGCACCAGTCGCCCAGCAGGGCCAGGGCCTCGGCGCTGGCCTTGGCCAGCTCGCGCGAACCCAGTTCGCGGCGATCGGCCAACCGGCGCATCAGCACCGCATCGCGGCCGCCGGCCAGCAGGCTTTCGCCGTTGATGAAGACATGGCGCGCGTCGTAGAGCATGCGGGTGCGCCGGTCGAGCCGCACGGCCTCGACGCGCTCCGGCCATTCGCCGGGATCGAACCAGACGTTGGGCTTGGGCTCGGTCAGGGACTCGCCCAGCGCGCAGTCGATGCGCGTGGACTGGGCCAGCGCCTTCTGCACGGCGTCGCGGGCAAAGGCCTGCAGCGCCTCGGGGATGGCGGCCGGCGACTGGGAGGCCGGCTGGCCGGGGTCGGCATAGCGCCGGCCCGGCGCCTCGTCGTCGGAAACGATGTCGCCCAGCCGCATGAGCAGGTCGGAGGCCAGTTCGGTCTGCGCGGGCGCGCGTAGGCCTACGGAGCAGGTCATGCAGTCGCCACCCACGGCGACGCCGTCATGGGCATAGCGCGGCGGCAGGTAGAGCATGTCGCCCGGTTCGAGCACCTGGGTGTCCTCGGGCTCGAAATGGTCCAGGATCTTCAGCGGGGGGCCGGGGCGCAGCGTCAGGTCCTTCTGTCGGCCCCAGGACCAGCGGCGGCGCCCGCTCACCTGCAGCAGGAAGACGTCGTAGCTGTCGAAGTGCGGTCCGACGCCGCCGCCATCGCTGGCATAGCTGATCATCACGTCGTCCAGCCGGGCCTCGGGCAGGAAGCGGAAGGGTTGCAGCAGCGCGTGGATGTCGTCGTCGTGCAGGTCGACGCCTTGTACCAGCAGCGTCCATTCGGGGCGGCCCAGCGGCGGCAGGCTGCGCCGGGCGAAGGGGCCGTGGCGCAGGCGCCAGCCCTGGCGGGTGTCATGGGTGACCAGGCGGGATTCCACGCCCTCCTCGCCAGCGAGGTCGAACAGGCGGGCGCGCGACATCGGCGGGGCGGTCATCGGCAGCGCCTGGCGCACCAGCAGGGGTTTCTTCTGCCAGTGGCGGCGCATGAAGGTGTCGGCGCTCAGTCCTCCGAGCAGGGGCAATCGTTGTGTCAGGGGCATGGTGGGAGAATTCTCATATGGAAATCACCCCCCAATGCGTGGTCGCCCTGACCTGGACCCTCAAGGACACCCTTGGCGAAACCCTGGACGTGCTCACCGAGCCCGTCGAATTCCTGGTGGGCGGCGACGACCTCTTCGATGCGATCGAGACGGCCCTGCAAGGCCATGGCCCTGGCGCCCGCGTGCAACTCCACCTGGAGCCCGAACAGGCCTTCGGCGACTTCGACGAACACCTGCTCTTCCTTGAGCCGCGTGCGCTGTTCCCGAAGGAAGTGGAAGAAGGCATGAGCTTCGACGGCGCCGCCCTGCCCTCCGGCGTCAATCCGGACATGCCGAAGAACGTGCTCTACACCGTGGCCGAGATCTACCCCGAGCACCTAGTGCTGGACGGCAACCATCCGCTGGCCGGCATCGCCCTGCGGCTGGACCTGACCGTCAATGCGGTGCGCGAAGCGACGGAGGAAGAGATCGGCCGCGGTACCGCCGGCACCGGCTTCTTCCGCTTCGCGCCGATGGCGCCGGGCAGCGACTCGCTGCACTGAGCGCCTTATTGGCCGCGTCGCGACGACGCGTGCCATGAAGCACAAAGGCCGGCGCCCGAGGGGCCGGCCTTTGTGCATTCAGGTGCGATCAGTAGCGCGAGATCTGGCCGCCGTCGATGCGCACCCGGTCGCCGATGCGCAGGTCGCCAGGGCTGGGCACATCGAAGCTGCGGTAGCTGCCATTGCTCATCTGCACCGAGACGCGATAGCTTTCGTAGACGCGGCCGGCGCCATTGCGTGCCTCGACCGCGTTGCCGGCCAGCGCGCCACCCACCACGCCCAGCATGGTGGCCGCCGCGCGGCCGGAGCCATGGCCGATCTGGTTGCCCAGCACGCCGCCCACCAGGCCGCCCACCACGGCGCCGCCACCCGAAGGCGCCACGGGCGGCGTCTCACTGCGCAACACCTCGATGTTGGCGACGATGCCGGTTTCGACATACACGGCCTGGTTGTAGGCAGGGGCCGCCGGGTACACCGGCGCCGCGGCGGGCTGATAGGGATAGCGGGTCTGGTACACCGGCACCGGCGTCACGCAGCCGGCGAGCAGCGCGGCGGCGCTCAGGGCAACGGCCGGAACGGCCAGGGAGCGAATCTTGTTGTGAATCATGGTATGGATCCTCGACAGGCGGGCCTGCCCTCGGCTGATCGGCTGCGCCGCCGCACCATGCGGCGTCGCGCGCGACCGCCCACCTCGGGGATTGGAGGCGGACGCGCGGCAAAGGTTCTGGAAGGCACCCTTGCTCACAGCCGAAACAACTTCTGGGAGATGCTTACAGCTTTCCGGTGGAGCCGTAACCTCCGGCACCCCGCTGGGTATCGGCATCGAAGGTCTCGACGACGCGGAACTGGGCCTGCACCACCGGCACGATCACCAGTTGGGCCAGGCGCTCCATGGGCTCGACGACGAATGGCGTCTGGCTGCGGTTCCAGGCACTGACCTTGAGCTCGCCCTGGTAGTCGCTGTCGATCAGGCCCACGAGGTTGCCCAGCACGATGCCGTGCTTGTGGCCGAGGCCCGAGCGGGGAAGGATCAGGGCCGCAAAGCCAGGATCGGCCAGGTGGATCGCCAGCCCCGTGCCGATCAGCTCGCAGGCGCCGGGCGCCAGGGTCAGGGGCTCTGCCAGGCAGGCACGCAGGTCCAGGCCGGCGCTTCCGGGCGTGGCATAGGTGGGCAGTTGCTGGGCCATTCGCGCGTCGAGCACGCGCACGTCGATCTTCATGGGGAGGACTGTCTTCGAGGGTTGGGCCGTGCGGCGGTGCCGCCGGCGGGAGGTCGGGGTTTGCCGTTCTGCGGGCCTTGACGAAGGCCGGCCAGCAACTGGCGTGCGGCCGGCACTGCAGCGCCGCGCTGGACAAAGCGTTTGAACACCGCGGCACCGAGGGCGGCCAGCAGCACGAGGACGCCGACAGGCGCGCCAATGGCCCACAGCACGAGAAGGCCCACGATTCCCACCGCGGCCCAGCCCGCCACGCCTGGCGGCGCAGACAGGTCGCCCGGCGCGCTGCGCGGGCCAGGCGAAGAAGTCGCACCCGGCGACGCAGCGCCGGACGGCATTGATGCTGCGGCTGCCGAAGGTCGATCCGCCCGCGCGTGGACGCGCTGTAGCGACTCGGCCGTCAGCTGCTCGACATAGCGCACGAAATCGCCATTGCGGGGCGTGTTCCAGTCGGTCTCGTTCATCGGCAGAAGGATGGGAAGCCTCAGCCGCGCCAGGGCCGCAGCCGGACGGCGATTTCGGAGGCGAGCTCGCGGGCGAGCGCAAGCTTGGAGGCCCGCGGCAGCTCCCGTGCGCCCTGCTCGTCGACCAGCAGCAGGCTGTTGTCGTCCTGGCCGAAGGTCAGCGGTCCGATGTTGCCCACCAGCAGCGGAATGCCCTTGCGCAGGCGCTTGGCCTTGGCATGTTCGAGCAGGTTTTCGCTCTCGGCCGCGAAGCCGACGCAGAACAGTTGCCGCCCGCGCGCCCGCTCGCCCTGCGCGACGGTGTGCAGGATGTCGGGGTTCTCGACGAAGCGCAGCACCGGCGTCTGGCCGCTGCCGTCCTTCTTGATCTTGTGCATCTGCGGATCGGCCGGCCGCCAGTCGGCCACTGCCGCAGTGGCGACGAACACCGAGGCATCGGCCACGGCCGCCTGCACGGCCTGCAGCATCTGCTGGGCCGAAGCCACGTCCACGCGCTGCACGCCACGCGGCGTGGGCAGGTGCACCGGGCCAGCCACCAGCGTGACGCGGGCGCCGGCCTCGCGCGCGGCGCGGGCGACGGCGAAGCCCATCTTGCCGGAGGAATGGTTGGTGATGCCGCGGATCGGGTCCATGGCCTCGAAGGTGGGGCCGGCGGTGACCACCACATGCTCGCCCTGCAGCACCTTGGGCTGGAAGTGGGCCACGACCTCTTCGAACAGTTCGGCCGGCTCCAGCATGCGGCCGTCGCCGGTCTCGCCGCAGGCCTGCCAGCCCTGGCCCACGCCCAGCACCCGGGCGCCATCGTCTGCAAGTTGGCGCAGATTGCGCTGGGTTGCCGGGTGGGCCCACATCTCGCGGTTCATGGCGGGCGCCACGAGCAGCGGCACGCGCTGCAGCGGACGGGCCAGGCAGAGCAGGCTGAGCAGCTCGTCGGAGCGCCCCTGCACGAGCCGGGCGATGAAGTCGGCGCTGGCCGGCGCCAGCACGATCGCATCCGCCTCGCGGCCCAGGTTGATGTGCGGCATGTTGTTGGCCTGCCGCGCGTCCCATTGCGACAGGTACACGGGCTGGCCGGAGAGTGCCTGCATGGTCACCGGCGTGATGAACTGCGTGGCGGCTTCGGTCATCACCACCTGCACGGTCGCGCCGGCCTTGACGAACAGCCGGCACAGCTCGGCCGACTTGTAGCAGGCCACACCGCCGGTGAGGCCCAGGAGGATGTGCTTGCCTGCCAGGTCTTGTTGCATCCGGGCAGTGTAGAGGGAGCGCCGCCCGGACCCCGCCCTGCGTCACGCGATGTGACCGAACTGAAAAGAGGACATCGGCCGGCCGGTACAATCTCAATTTCCCATCCGCGGGCCATGGCGCCCGCGTCCGGCAATGACCAAATTCGTCTTCGTCACCGGCGGTGTGGTGTCGTCCCTCGGCAAGGGTATCGCTTCCGCCTCCCTCGCCGCCCTCCTCGAATCCCGCGGCCTCACGGTCACCCTCATCAAGCTCGATCCCTACATCAACGTGGATCCGGGCACCATGTCCCCCTTCCAGCATGGCGAAGTCTTCGTGACCGACGACGGCGCCGAGACCGACCTGGACCTGGGCCACTACGAGCGCTTCATCACGACGCGCATGCGCAAGTCCAACAACTTCACCACCGGCCAGATCTACAAGTCGGTGCTGGAGAAGGAGCGCCGCGGTGACTACCTGGGCAAGACGGTGCAGGTGATCCCGCACGTCACCAACGAGATCCAGGAATACATCAAGCGCGGCGCCGGCATCGGCACGCCGCACGAGGTGCAGATCGCCATCGTCGAGATCGGCGGCACGGTGGGCGACATCGAGTCCCTGCCCTTCCTGGAGGCCGTGCGCCAGATGAGCCTGAAGGCCGGCCCCAACAACAGCGCCTTCGTGCACCTGAGCTACCTGCCCTACATCGCGGCGGCTGGCGAGCTCAAGACCAAGCCCACGCAGCACACGGCGCAGAAGCTGCGCGAGATCGGCATCCAGGCCGACGCCCTGCTGTGCCGCGCCGACCGGCCGATTCCCGACGAGGAACGCGCCAAGATCTCGCTGTTCTCCAACGTGCCCGAATGGGGCGTGATCAGCATGTGGGACGTGGACACCATCTACAAGGTGCCGCGCATGCTGCACGAGCAGGGCCTGGACGGCCTCATCTGCGACAAGCTGCGCCTGAACACGCCGCCGGCCAAGCTGCAGCGCTGGGACGACCTGGTCTACGAGGTCGAGCATCCGCAGAAGGAAGTGACCATCGCCATGGTCGGCAAGTACGTCGACCTGTCGGACAGCTACAAGTCGCTCAACGAGGCGCTGCGCCACGCCGGCATGAAGAACCATGCCCGCGTGAAGATCGAGTACCTCGACTCCGAGACGATCCAGCCCGACAACGTGGCACGCCTGGACAAGTACGACGCCATCCTGGTGCCGGGCGGCTTCGGCCAGCGTGGCGTGGAAGGCAAGATCTGCGCAGCCCGCTTCGCCCGCGAGAACAAGATCCCCTACCTGGGCATCTGTCTGGGCATGCAGGTCGCCACCATCGAATACGCGCGCAATGTGGCAGGCCTCAAGGGCGCCAACAGCACCGAGTTCGACCCCAACGCCAGCGTCCCGGTGATCGCGCTGATCACCGAATGGAAGGACGCCGACGGCACCATCAAGACGCGCACGGCCAAGTCCGACCTGGGCGGCACCATGCGCCTGGGCGCGCAGAGTTCCGACGTCATGCCTGGCACGCTGGCCCACAGCATCTACGGCGACGTGGTGACCGAGCGCCACCGCCATCGCTACGAGGCCAACGTCAACTACCTCGACCAGCTCCGCCAGTCCGGTCTGGTCATCTCGGCCCTGACGCAGCGCGAGCAGCTGACCGAGATCGTCGAGCTGCCGCAGGACGTGCACCCCTGGTACATGGGCGTGCAGTTCCACCCCGAGTTCAAGTCCACGCCGTGGGACGGCCATCCGCTGTTCAACGCCTTCGTGCGTGCGGCACTGGCGCACCAGGGCTCGGACAAGAGCGCGCTGAAGGTCGTGGCCTGAGCGGCCGGCGCCAAGGAGCAAGCATGAAACTCTGTGGCTTCGACGTCGGGCTCCAGCAGCCCTTCTTCCTGATCGCCGGGCCTTGCGTGGTCGAGTCCGAGCAACTGCAGATGGACACGGCCGGCCAGCTGAAGGAAATCACCAGTGCGCTGGGCATTCCCTTCATCTTCAAGAGCAGCTTCGACAAGGCCAACCGCTCCTCGGGCACCAGCTTCCGTGGCCCGGGCCGCGAGAAGGGCCTGGCCATCCTGGCCAAGCTCAAGCAGGAACTGGGCGTGCCGGTGCTGACCGACGTGCACTCCGAAGAGGACATCGCCGAGGCCGCCCAGGTGGTCGATGTGCTGCAGACGCCCGCCTTCCTGTGCCGCCAGACCGATTTCATCCGCGCCGCCGCCCAGTCGGGCAAGCCGGTGAACATCAAGAAGGGCCAGTTCCTCGCGCCGCACGACATGAAGAACGTGATCGACAAGGCGCGCGCGGCCGCCCGCGAGAAGGGCCTGCCGGACGACAACTTCCTAGCCTGCGAGCGCGGCGCGAGCTTCGGCTACAACAACCTGGTCAGCGACATGCGCAGCCTGGCGATCATGCGCGAGACCGGCGCACCGGTGGTGTTCGACGCCACGCACTCGGTGCAGCTGCCGGGCGGCCAGGGCACCAGCTCGGGCGGCCAGCGCGAGTTCGTGCCGGTGCTTTCGCGCGCGGCGGTGGCCGTGGGCGTGGCGGGCCTGTTCATGGAGACGCACCCCGACCCCAAGAACGCGCTGTCCGACGGCCCCAACGCCGTGCCGCTCAAGCACATGAAGGCGCTGCTCGAGACGCTGGTCGAACTCGACCGCATCACCAAGAAGAACGGCTTTCTGGAAGACAGCTTCAACGCATGACCCTGCCGCCCAGCCAGGACCGGATCGTCGCCGCGCTGCGCAATGCGCTGCCGCAGGCGCGGGCTGCCTGGCTGTTCGGCAGTGCGGCCTCTGGCCGCTTCGGCCCCCACAGCGATCTGGACATCGCAGTGGATCTGCCGGCCCCCTTGTCGCCCGAGATTCGGTGGGAAGCCTCGGAGCAAATGGCAGCACAGTTCGGCCTCGACGTGGACCTGCTGGACTTCCGACGACTGTCCACCGTGATGCAGCACCAGGTGCTGGCCACTGGCCGCCAGCTTTTCAGCCTGGACCCGGTGGCGCTGACGGGCTACTGCGCATTCGCGCTCAGCGAGTACCAGCACATGCAGGCATGGCGGCAGCCGATGGTGAAGCAACTGGCCCATCGACTGCTTCGCGCAGGAGAAGCGCGTCCATGACGGCCCTTGCTGACGCCCTGGCGCAGAAGAGCGCCCGTCCCCAGGGCTGGGCGTTGCCGGGCAGTGCGCGCGAGGTGTTTGCAACACTGCAGCAAGAGGGCGTGATCGACGCCGACCTGGCGGCTGTGCTCGGCCGCATGGTCGGCTTTCGTAATATCGCAGTCCACGAATACCAGAGCCTGGACGTGGCCATCGTGGTCGCTGTCATCCGGCACGAGCTGGACGGGCTGCTGCGCTTCGCCGGCCTGCTGCTGTCGCGCCAATTCCCCGATTCGAACTGAAGGACACCTGCAACATGCCCAGCGGCTACGTCATCGCCCACGTCGAAGTCACCAACCCGACGCAATACGAGGAATACAAGAAGTGGTCCTCCGCTGCCATGCAGGCGCATGGTGCCGAGGTCTGCGTGCGTGGCGGGCAGGTCGAGCCACTCGAAGGCACCTGGCAGCCCACGCGCGTGGTGCTGCTCAAGTTCGCCACGTTCGAGCAGGCCAAGGCCTTCTACGAAACCCCCGAATACAAGAAGGCCCGCGAGGCCCGTGCCGGCGCCGCGATCATGAACATGATCGCCGTCGAAGGCGTCTGAGCGCGGCGCGCCCGCCTGAACCGATTTCAAAAAACCGGAGAACCCTGAATGAGTGCCATCGTTGACATCGTCGGCCGCGAGATCCTCGACAGCCGCGGCAATCCCACCGTGGAATGCGACGTGCTGCTGGAAAGCGGCACCATGGGCCGTGCGGCCGTGCCCTCGGGCGCCAGCACCGGCAGCCGCGAAGCCATCGAGCTGCGCGACGGCGACAAGGGCCGCTACCTGGGCAAGGGCGTGCTCAAGGCCGTGGAGCACGTCAACACCGAGATCAGCGAAGCCGTGCTGGGCCTGGACGCCTCGGAACAGGCCTTCCTGGACAAGACCCTGATCGACCTGGACGGCACCGAGAACAAGAGCCGCCTGGGCGCCAACGCCATGCTGGCCGTGTCGATGGCCGTGGCCCGAGCTGCGGCCGAAGAGTCCGGCCTGCCGCTGTACCGCTACTTCGGCGGCATGGGCGGCATGAGCCTGCCGGTGCCGATGATGAACGTCATCAACGGCGGCGCGCATGCCAACAACAGCCTGGACCTGCAGGAATTCATGATCATCCCGGTGGGCGCGCCCAGCTTCCGCGAAGCGCTGCGCTACGGTGCCGAGGTGTTCCACGCCCTCAAGAAGATCATCGACAGCCGCGGAATGCCCACGGCCGTGGGCGACGAAGGCGGCTTCGCCCCCAGCGTCGAGAACCACGAGGCCGCGATCCAGCTGATCCTGGAAGCCATCGACAAGGCCGGCTACACCGCCGGCGAGCAGATCGCCCTGGGCCTGGACTGCGCCGCCAGCGAGTTCTACAAGGACGGCAAGTACGTCCTCGAAGGCGAAGGTGGCCTGCAGCTGGAAGCCGCGAGCTGGACCGACATGCTGGCCACCTGGTGCGACAAGTACCCGATCATCTCGATCGAGGACGGCATGCACGAAGGCGACTGGGCCGGCTGGAAGCTGCTGACCGAGCGCCTGGGCAAGAAGGTGCAGCTGGTGGGCGACGACCTGTTCGTGACCAACACCAAGATCCTGAAGCAGGGCATCGACCAGAACATCGCCAACTCGATCCTGATCAAGATCAACCAGATCGGCACGCTGACCGAGACCTTCGCCGCCATCGAGATGGCCAAGCGCGCCGGCTACACGGCCGTGATCTCGCACCGCTCCGGCGAAACCGAAGACAGCACCATCGCCGACATCGCCGTCGGCCTGAACGCCGGCCAGATCAAGACCGGCTCGCTGTCGCGCTCGGACCGCATGGCCAAGTACAACCAGTTGCTGCGCATCGAGGAAGACCTGGGCGACGTCGCGAGCTACCCCGGCCGCGCCGCGTTCTACAACCTGCGTTGATGCGCCGGTCTTCCAGTTCGGGCGTGGTGCGGGCCACGGTGCCGGTGCGGATCGGCTGAACGGCGATGCGCACGCGCCTCGTCATCCCGGCCATCCTGCTGTGCCTGCTCGGCCTGCTGCAGCTCCAGCTGTGGACAGGCCGCGGCAGCCTGCCCGACGTGGCCAAGCTGCGCAAGAACCTGGAAGACCAGAAGACCGCCAACCTCCGCGCCCAGCACACCAACGAGCGGCTCGAGTCCGAGGTCAACGACCTCAAGGAAGGCATCGAGATGGCCGAGGAGCGGGCGCGGCAGGAGCTGGGCATGGTCAAACCCAACGAGATCCTGGTGCAGATCGCGCGCTAGGACGGCGCGTCAAGAATGCGCGCGCTGCCGCTCCCATGACACCGCGCCTCGGCACCGGCAGCGTGATCGCCGTCTGGGGTGCGTCGGCGGCAGTCCGGGAGCCACTGGTCGACGCGCTGGCCAGCCGCTTCATGCAGCGCGGCATCAAGGCCATCGCGCTGGCCGGCATGGCACCGACCAACGCACTCGAACGACAGTCGGCTCCCACCGATGCGCTTGCACGGGCCCAGGCCTGGCGCGCGCAGATCGATCAAGCGCGCCATGACGCACTCGTCATGGTGGCCGGCAGTCCCATCGCCCTGCTCGCCCAAAGGGGCGTCCCGGTCGAAAGCTGGCCCCCCTCGCTGGTCGCCGCCGAGCGCGGCCATGCCTTCACCCTGCTGCTGCCCCCACAGGACACGGCAGGCCACGACGAGCAGGTTCTCGCTGGTCGCTTGCGGGCAGGTTTCGCGGCAATAGGCCTGCCCTGCGCCGTCATCCACGGCCGCGACGCCACCCAGCACCTCTCCCGCGCCTGGTCGGCGCTGCAGGCGGGCCTGGATGCGCGGGAAGAGGCGCCGGCCACCCCGCGCCACCTGCGCGCGCCGGCGTGGAACTGCGAGCGCTGTTCCGACCCTGACTGCGAGCACCGCCTCTTCACCGACCTGATCGCTGCCCGGCAGACACCGGCCGCGGGCTGACCCACTCATGCACCTCCGGACATCCGCCCCCTCCCCCATCCGCCGCGCGCTCGCCGCCTGTGCCGCACTGATCGCACTCGCGGCAGGAATGCCGCCCGCCGCCCAGGCCGCGGCCGCCACCGTGACGGTCGAGAACCAGACGAAGCCGACGCGATGCGCCGAGGAAGACAACGTCTCGCTGCTGCTGCGTGGCAGCGTCAAGCGTTTCACCGTCGAGGCGCTGCAGCCCGGCTACATCGAACGCATCGCGCAGGACACCACCGCCCCCGATTTCTCCGGCTGCAACTTCGACGGCGGCGACCATCCGACCGACCCCAAGCACCGTTTCGAGCCGCGCACCGTCACCTTGCACGAGGACGCCGAGTGGCGCATCGTGGGCATGACACTGCCGGTGTTCTGGCGGCCGCAGCAGGTGCCCGTCGAAGTGGACGGCAAGCGCGACCGCGGCTTCCACATGATCCAGGTCTACCGCCGGATCGACGGCCAGATGAAGGAAGCGCTGGTCATGTACCCCTCGGACGGCTACTGGCGCATCAAGCCGCTGCCGCTGGCCCGCTTCGGCGACGGCGTCTACGGCTCCTCGATGCTGCTGGGTCCGGTGCGCCAGGAGGGCCGGCCGGTGGTCAACATCCGGGACATCCGCATTCGCACACAGCCCGACATCCGCTTCGACCTGCGATTCGCCGGTGGAGGCGCTGCACGCATCCGCCTTGCCGAGGTCAGCCGCGAGCGCACGGCGCTGGACGTTCGCTTCTCGCGGCCGGTCCGCGGCCTGCAGCCCTTCTCGGTGCTGCGGTCGATGTATGTGGCGGCAGACAACGCCGACATGAGCGAGGTCCGCTGGCACGGCAGCGGCGACGTCGGTGCGGTGGCGCACACGCAGCCGCTGCCGGACTTCAGGCGCGCCTCGGGGGTGGGGGAGGTGCGCTTCGGCCGCAGCGAGCCCTCGCGGCACAACACCAGCGCCCCGGACATCCGCTACAGCGCATTCGAACGCTGAGCACGGCCTCGGCCCGCGCCCTCACAGTACGTCTTCGGGCAGCAATTTCAGCAGGAGCCAGTCGCGCACGCGGTCGATGACGTTGGCACCGGGCTCTTCGTCGAGCACGGCCTCGCTGCCATCCGTGTGGTGCTCGATCCACTGCACGTCGTCGACGTCTTTGCGAAGGCGCAGTTCGTAGGCGCCCAGTTCGCGCACCGGCATCAGCGCGCCGAACTGCTCGATCAAGGCCGGGCTCTCGATGATGACGCCCACCTCGGTATTGAGGCGGGCAGAGCGTCCATCGAGGTTCATCGAGCCGATGAAGACGCGCTCGCGGTCCACCAGCATGATCTTGGCGTGCAGCCGCGCGCTGGAATGCCGGAATTCGCCGAAGCGGCGTTCCTTGGGCACCAGCCGCGAGCCGAGTTCGTAGATCTTCACGCCGGCCTTGAGCATGGCGAGCCGGTAGCGGGCATAGCCGGAATACACCAGGGTCTCGTCCGTGGCGTCCAGGGAATTGGTGAAGACCAGCACCTGAACGCCCCTGGCAGCCTGCTCCCGCAACAGCGCCAGGCCGGCCTGCCCCGGGACGAAGTACGGCGACACCATCAGCACCTCCCGCCGCGCGCCATAGAGCATGGCGATGGTTCGCTGGCTCACGCTGTCGGCAAAGCTGGCTTCGGGGTCGTCGTAGGTGATCTTCTCGGGCACGTCCGACACCACGCGGCCGTCGCCTTCGGTCAGGAGCAGCCGGCCCGCGGCCAGTTGCACGCTCACGGGCGGGTGACCGAGCACATCGGTGGCCGCCTCGGGCAGCAGGTCGCGCCGGTCCTCGCAACGTTCGGCCAGCACGCGGCGGGTGCGGTCGTCGTCGGGCGGCAATGCCATCAGGCTGCCGATGGGCCGCACCTGGCGGCTGTTCCAGAAGTCGTCGAAGCTGCTCGACAGCGCCGGCACCACCGGCCCGGCGGCGAGCAGGTCCATGTCGACGAAGTTGGCCTGGTCGCTGCGCATGAAGTATTCGTCAGCGATGTTGCGACCGCCCGTGATGGCCACGCTGTTGTCGGCCACGAGCAGCTTGTTGTGCATGCGGCGATTGACGCGCCGCAGATCGCCCAGGGACAGGGCCACGCGCCACGCCAAGGGACCGCTGCGCACGGCCAGCGGATTGAACAGGCGCAGTTCGAAATTCGGTTGGGAGGCCAGGGCGGCGAAGAGCTGGTCCTTGCCGGGGGTGTACAGGTCGTCGACCAGCAGGCGCACACGCACGCCGCGGCGTGATGCGTCGAGCAGCTCACTCAGGAAAAGCAGGCCTGTCGCGTCGTCCTGGAGGATGTAGTACTGCGCATCGAGGGTCTTGCGCGCAGCCCGGATCAGTGCAATCCGGGCATTCAGGGCCGTGGGCCCTTCGGGCATGAGCAGGAAGCCGGAACGACCGCGCGACGCTGCATCTGCCGCGAGACTGGCCGCAGCGATATGGGCCAGGGGGGTGGGTGCGACGTCCGTCGCCGCGAAGGACGGTGCCGCGGCAACGGACGGTTCGGGCAGACTGGCACAGGCCGTCAGAAACGCGACGAGTCCGAGCGCCAGGCACCGGACCAGCCACCCCACCCACGGAACCTGCGACGCGCCAGCATGAGCGTGGCGCGCCACGCGGCCGGCATGCGCCTGTGCCACTCAGCGAAGGCCGATTACTTCTTGGGTTCGCCGGCTTCGGTCGGAGCCGGGATGGCGCCAGCCTTGTTGGCGGCGGCCATTTCCTTGCGCTTCTTCGCGCGCTCGGCCTTGCGCGACTCGTGCGTGCCCGAGATGGCCTTGGTCTGCTTCTCGGGAGCCGTGGCTTCACCGCCGGTGGGCGCGGTGCCGCTCTTCTCGGCAGCGGTCATGTCGGCCTTGCGCTTCTCGCGTGCGGCGGCACGCTCGGCCTTGGTGGTCTTCTTGGCGGCAGGCGTCGGCGGTTCCTTGGTCGGATCGTCAGCCATCGCGGGGCTGGCGGCCAGAAGCGCGACGGCCAGAGCTGCAGTTGCCGCAAAGAGGTTCTTGGTGTTCATATCGTCCTCGAGATAGTTAATTGAAGCCGACCGCGAGCGGCCGACACCCCATCGTGGAACCGGCTTACAAAAGCGTCAAGGGTTGTGACACAAGGAATCTGCTCCCATCCCCCCAATGGACCCGCCTCTGTGGCGCGGACGACACTCCGCGGAAGCCGCAGCTAAGCAAAAAGGACAAAGCTGAACGATTACTGAACGATTGAGCTGCCCGGCACCTGCCCCGGTGGCCCTGCAAAGATCTGGGCCGTGTCGACAGCATCGAAGCGGTATTGCTGACCGCAGAAGTCGCAGCCCACCTCGATGCGGCCCTGCTCGGCCAGGATGTCGTCGGCCTCCTCGCGTCCCAGGCTGCGGATCATGCTGGCAACGCGGTCGCGGCTGCAGGTGCATGCAAAGCGCGGGCCAAGCATGCCGTCGCGCGGCGCGAAGCGCAGCAGCCGCTCCTCCCAGAACAGGCGCCGCAGGATGGTCTCGATGTCGAGCGACAGCAGTTCGGCCCGCGTGAGGCTGCTGGCCAGCGTCGAAATGCGGTTGTAGTCCTCGTTGCGGCCGATCTCGTCCTCGTCCCGCGCGGTGGCACTGCCGGCCAGATTGGCCTCGCCGGCCAGCGGCAGGCGCTGGATCAGCAGGCCCGCGGCCACCTGCTCGTCGGCCGCCAGCACCAGCGTGGTGTCGAGCTGCTCGCTCTGCAGCATGTAGTGCTGCAGCACGTCCGACAGCTTGCCCAGGCGTTCGCCGTGGTCGCCGAACAGGGGCACCACGCCCTGGTAGGGCTGCTGGCCCGGCAGGCGTTCCTTGGGGTCGAGGGTGATGGCGCAGCGG
This sequence comes from Pseudacidovorax sp. NFM-22, assembly GCF_021401245.1. Taxonomy (GTDB): domain Bacteria; phylum Pseudomonadota; class Gammaproteobacteria; order Burkholderiales; family Burkholderiaceae_C; genus Xenophilus. The sequence continues at coordinate 317,284 of NZ_JACBFY010000003.1, read as the reverse complement.
CCCTTGTTGCCCACGTTCACCAGGTCGGCCAGGCCGGCGGTGGCCGGCACCTCGCCCACCACGCTGGCCGTGGCGCGCAGGCTCAGGTCGGGCTGGGCTTCGGCCACGGCCACCTTGACCGGCCCGTCGCCGAAGATCTGGAGGATCAAGGAGCCCTTGAACTTGATGTTGGCCTGCATCAGCGTGGCTGCGGCGGTCATCTCGCCCAGCAGTTCGGCCACGGGCGGTGCATAGGCGCCCGTCTGGGTGTTGGCGGCGCGGCGGGCAAGGATCTCCTGCCAGGCGCCGTCCAGGCGCACGATCATGCCGCGCACCGGCAGGCCGTCGAAGAGGAAGGTGTGTAGTTCGCTCAAGGTTGCTTTCCTCGGCCGACGGGCCGGCGCACAGCGCCGAAGGGGTCAGCCGATCTTTTTGAGGCCCTTCGCGAAGCGATGGGCGTTTTCCACATAGTGCTGCGCGCTCTGGCGCAGCTTGGCGGCGGCGGCATCGTCCAGGGTGCGCACCACCTTGGCCGGCGAGCCGATGATCAGCGAGTTGTCCGGGAACTCCTTGCCTTCGGTCACCACGCTGCCGGCTCCGACGATGGAGTTGCGGCCGATGCGGGCGTTGTTCAAGACCACCGCCTGGATGCCGATCAGCGAGCCGTCGCCGATGGTGCAGCCATGCAGCATGACCTGGTGGCCGACGGTGACGTTCTCGCCGATGGTGAGGGGGCAGCCGACGTCGGCATGGAGCACCGACAGATCCTGCACATTGCTGTTGCGGCCGATGGCGATGTGCTCGGTGTCGCCCCGAACCACGGCGCCGAACCAGACGCTGGCGTTCTCGGCCAGGCTCACATTGCCCATCACCTCGGCGCTGTCGGCCACCCATGCGCCTTCGGCGAGTTGGGGGGCGGTGCCATCGAGTTCGTAGAGGGCCATGCTTGTCGTCTCCTGGTGTCGTGGGTGCGTGTGCGGGCAGGCCGCGGGCGAAAAATAGAATTGTAGGGATGCACCCCCGGCTGCGCGCGCTGCAGGCGCTTGTCCTTTCCGATCCCGCCCAGAAGGTGGCGGCCACCCGCGCGCTGGCGGCCGATTGCGCCCAAGCGCCGCCCGTCGACGCCTGCTGGACCGACAGGATCCGCATGCCGGACGACGGTGCGGGCGTGCCGGGCCGCCCTGCCCGGCCGGTCCGCGTGGGCGCCAAGGACGTGCCCACCCGCTCGCCCTTCACCGAGGAAGGCCGCGCGGCGCTGGTGCATGCCATCTGCCACATCGAGTTCAATGCCATCAACCTCGCGCTCGATGCGCTGTGGCGCTTCGACGGCATGCCGGCCGACTACTACCGCGACTGGCTGCGGGTTGCGGACGAGGAGGCGCTGCACTTCACGCTGATCCACGGCCACCTGGAGTCCATGGGCTGGCAATACGGCGACTTCCCCGGCCACGACGGGCTGTGGACCATGTGCGAGAAGACGGCAGACGACGTGGTCGCCCGCATGGCGCTGGTGCCCCGCACCCTGGAAGCGCGCGGGCTGGACGCCACGCCGCTCATCCAGGCCAAGCTCGCCCGTGTGGGCACGCCCGACGCGCGGGCGGCCATCGCCATCCTCGACATCATCCTGCGCGACGAGATCGGCCATGTGGCGGTGGGCAACCGCTGGTACCGCTGGCTGTGCGAGCGGGAGGGGCTGGAACCGCTGGCGCACTACCGGCGCCTGTACCGCGAGCATCAGGCGCCCCGGCTCAAGCCGCCGTTCAACATGGACGCCCGGTCGCGGGCCGGCTTCACGCCGGACGAACTGGAAGGGCTGGCTGCGGACGCGACATAGACGCCTGCAGCGCGGGCCTCGCATTCGCACGCCCGCCCTGGACCGCCCGCACCAACCCGCCCCTCGCGCCCTGCTCAATCGGCCTTGATGCCCGCGGCGCGGATGATCCGGCCGTTGTTCTCGTATTCGGCCGCGATCTCCTTGGCGAAGGCCGCGGGGCTTCCGCCGGTCGGCACGTTGTCGGTGGTGGTCAGGCGCGAACGCATCTGCGGCGATTGCAGCGCGGTGTTGATCTCCGTGTTGAAACGGGCCTGCAAGGGCTGTGGCAACCCGGCCGGGGCGAAGACGCCGAACTGCGAAGAGAGGTTGGCGTCCTTGAAGCCCAGCTCGGCCAGGGTCGGCACATTGGGCAGGCTCTCCAGCCGCGCCGGGGCGCCCACAGCCAGGGGCCGCAGCTTGCCGGCCTTGACCTGGATGGCCACCGCCGGGCCCGCATTCGTGGACAGCACCTCGAACTGGCCGGACAGCGCATCCGTCATCTGCTGGCCACCCCCCTTGTAGGGCACATGGGTGATGTCGACCTTGGCCGTCGCGCGCAGTTGTTCCAGCATGATGTGTCCCAGCGATGCCGGCCCCGAGGTCGCCCACCGCACTGCGCCGGGCTGCGCCTTCGCCTTCGCCAGCACGGCGCGCATGTCCGCGCTGCCCTCGGCCGAGGTGGCCAGCAACACCACCGGCGAATACATGACGCTGGCCACCGGCAGCAGGTCGCGCAGCGGGTCGTAGGGCAGCTTGCCCAGGTGCGGGCTGAGCACCAGCGGGCTGATGGCCGAGAAGCCGAGCGTGGCGCCGTCCGGCGCGGCCTTGGCGATGGCCTCCATGGCGATGGTGCCGCTGGCGCCCGCCTTGTTGTCGACGACGAAGGTGCTGCCGGTCTGCGCCGCCAGCCGCTCGGCCAGGGTGCGGGCCACCACGTCGGCCACGCCGCCGGGCGGATAGGCCACGATCAGGCGCACGGTCTTGGGCAGGTCCTGGGCCAGGGCCGGCAGGCCCGTGGCCGCGAGGGCCGCGCCAAAGGCCGCGAGAACAGCGCCACGGCACAGGCGCCGGCGCAGGGAGGAATCGGTCGTAAAGATCATGGCCGGATCATGCCAGCGCCCCTCGGCGTCCGCGGCCGCAGGCGGTCGGCCGCCGTGCCTCAGCCCCGCGGATGGTGCCGCGCATGCAGCTGGCGCAAGCGTTCCCGCGCCACATGGGTGTAGATGGTGGTGGTGGAGATATCGGCATGCCCGAGCAGCAACTGCACCGCGCGCAGATCGGCACCATGGTTCAGCAGGTGCGTGGCGAAGGCATGGCGCAGCGTGTGCGGCGACAGCGGCACACGCACGCCCGCCGCCTCAGCATGCTTCTTGACGATCACCCAGAACATGGCCCGCGTCATGCCAGCGCCGCGCGCGGTGACGAACAGGTCGCCACTTTGCTGGCCGCCCAGGATGGCCGGCCGGGACTCGGCCAGATAGCGGCCGATCCAGCGCTCGGCCTCCTGCCCGAAGGGCACGAGGCGCTCCTTGCTGCCTTTGCCCATCACCCGCAGGACGCCTTCCTGCAAGCCGAGGTCGACCAGGCGCAGGCCCACCAGTTCGCTCACGCGCAGGCCGCTGGCGTACATCAGCTCCAGCATTGCGCGGTCCCGCAGGCCCAGCGGCGTGGCGACGTCGGGTACCCCCAGCAGCGCCTCCACCTGCGCCTCGCTGAGCGTCTTGGGCACGCGCGCGGGCTGGCGCGCGGGCAGCAGGCGCAGGGTCGGGTCGGCCACGATGCGGTGCTCGCGCAGCGCCCAGCGGAAGTAGCGCTTGAACACCGTCAGCCGGCGGTTGGCCGAGGTGGCCTTGCCGCGCTGCGCGAGGCGCTCGCCCATATAGGCCTGCAGATCGCTCTCGCGCGCCGCCGGCAGGGCCACGCCGCGGGGCGCCAGCCATTGCGCCAGCAGCGAGAGGTCGCGCCGGTAGGCGGCCAGCGTGTTGCGCGACAGGCCCTCCTCCAGCCACAGCGCGTCGATGAAGTCGTCGATGTCGGCAGGCGATGGCGTGGCGGCGGTGGAGGCCGGAGGGGTCATGGACATGCGGAAAAACAGGAAGCCGCCCGAGGGCGGCTCCGAAAACGCAGCGCCGGGCAACGGCGCGCAGCGGTGGACAGAACGCTCAGTCGAGCTTGAGATTCTGCTTCTTCACCACGTCCTTGTAGACGGCGAACTCGGCCTTGATCTGCGCGGCGAACTGCTCGGGCGTGTTGGCCACGATGATCGAGCCGGTGTCCTCGATGCGCTTGCGAACGGCCGGGTCTTCCAGCGCCTTGCGGGTGCCGGCGTTGATCTTGTCCACCACGTCCTTCGGCAGGCCCTTGGGGCCCAGGATGCCGTAGTAGGCCATGCGGTTGACCGGCTCCAGGCCCACCTCCTTGAAGGTGGGCACGTTGGGCAGGTCCTTCAGGCGCTGGGGCGCCGCCACCACGATGGGCACCAGCTTGCCGGCCTTGATGAAGGGCAGCGCCGAGGGCAGGTTGTCGAAGATCATCGGCACCTGGCCGCCGACGGTGTCGTTCAGGGCCGGGCCGGCGCCGCGATAGGGGATGTGCGTGACGAAGGTGCCGGTCATGCTCTTGTAGAGCTCCATCAGCAGGTGGCCGATGCCGCCGGTGCCCGACGAGCTGTATGAATACTTGCCCGGGTTCTTCTTGAGCTCGGCGACGAAGCTGGCGTAGTCCTTGGCCGGAAAGCTCGGATGCACCGCAATCACGTTGGGCGTGGCGGCGATGTTGATGATGGGCGTGAAGTCGTTGATCGGGTCGTACGGCGTCTTGGGGTTGATCGCCGGATTGGCCGCCGTGCTCGACACGGTGGCCACGCCCAGCTTGTAGCCATCGGGTGCGGCCCGGGCCGTCTCGGACGCGCCGACCACGCCGCCGCCGCCGGCCTTGTTGGTGACCACCACCGGCTGGCCCAGGATCTTGCCGAGCGGATCGGCGATGACGCGGCCCACGATGTCGGTGGTGCCGCCGGGAGCGAAGGGCACCTGCAGTTCGATCGGCTTGTCGGGATAGCCCTGCGCCCAGGCGGCAGGGGCAGCCAGCGCACCCAGCAGGGCAGCGGCGGCGATGGCGTTCCAGTGGCGGCGTTGCATCAGATTGACTCCAGCTTCGTTTGTTGAAATGGGCGGATTCGCTTCCCGCGTGCGGGGCATCCTAGCGGCAGCCCTGACGCACGACCTTGAGGGAATACCTATAAGCGGCCCGTTTATGCTCCCCGGGTGAATTACGCGCAGCTGCTGTTTCCGGACTTCTCCCTCATCGCCTGCGGTTGGCTGCTGTGCCGCTACACCGCGCTGGACCGCCGGGTCTGGGACCAGGTCGAGAGCCTGGTGTACTACTTTCTCTTCCCGGTCCTGCTCTTCCATTCCATCGTCAAGAGCCCCATCGACTTCGGCTCCGCCACGCACCTGCTGGCCGCCGGGCTGGGTGTGGGGCTGGCCGGCATCGCGCTCGCCTATGCGCTGCCCTACCTGCCCTGGCTGGGGCGGCACATCGACCGGCGCGAGCACGCGGCCAGCGCCCAGGTGGCCTTCCGCTTCAACTCCTTCATCTGCCTGGCCGTGGCCGAGCGCCTGGCCGGCGCCGAGGGGCTGCTGGTGATCGCGGTGCTGATCGGCGTGTGCGTGCCGCTGATGAACGTGGCGGCGGTGTGGCCCATGGCGCGGCATGCCAACAGCGGCTTCCTGCGGCAGCTGGCACGCAATCCGCTCATCATCGCGACGGCCAGCGGGCTGGTGATCAACCTGCTGGGCCTGCAGGTGCCCGAATGGATGCAGCCGACGCTGGGCCGGCTGGGCGCCGCCTCGCTGGCGCTGGGCCTGCTGGCGGCGGGCGCGGGCATGCAGTTCGGTGCCCTCAACCGCGGCAAGGCGCTGGGCGTCGCGGTGCTGTCGATCCGGCACCTGGTGCTGCCGCTGGTGGCCTGGTGCCTGTGCCGCCTGCTGGGCCTGCACGGGGCCCAGGCGGCGGTGCTGATGGCCTTCTCGGCCGTGCCCACCGCATCAAGCGCCTACGTGCTGGCGGCGCGCATGGGCTACAACGGCGCGTACGTCGCGGCGCTGGTGACGCTCTCGACCCTGCTGGGGATCGTCAGCCTGCCCTTCGCGCTCAGCCTGCCGCGCTGAGCGCCCGCCTCAGGCGGACTCGGCGGTGGGCGCCTGCGCCAGCGCCCAGTCGATGTGCTCGCGCAGCAGAGGCGTGGCGGTGTCGCGCCGCGCCGTCAGCGCAGTGGCCGCCGATGCATCGCCCTGGCGCAATGCATTGCCCAGCGCGACGGCGATGTTGCGCACCCAGCGCTCATGGCCGATGCGGCGGATGGGGCTGCCTTCGGTGCGGCGCAGGAATTCGTCCTCGGTCCATGCGAAAAGCTGCGCCAGCGTGCCGCCCGTCAGGCCCTCGCGCGGATCGAAGTCCGGCAGCGCACTGCGCTGCGCGAACTTGTTCCAGGGGCAGGCGAGCTGGCAGTCGTCGCAGCCATAGATGCGGTTGGCCATCGCCGGGCGCAGCGCCTCCGGGATGACTCCCGCGTGCTCGATGGTCAGATAGGAGATGCAGCGCCGCGCATCCAGCCGCTGCGGCCCGAGGATGGCGCCCGTCGGGCAGGCGTCGATGCATGCCGTGCAGCGGCCGCAGTGCGCCGCCACCGGCTCGGTCGACGGCAGGGCGAGGTCGACGTAGATCTCGCCCAGGAAGAACATGGAGCCCGCCTCGCGGCTCAGCACCAGCGTGTGCTTGCCGCGCCAGCCTTGGCCGCTGCGACTGGCCAGCTCAGCCTCCAGCACGGGCGCGGAATCGGTGAACACGCGGTGGCCGAAAGGCCCGATCTGGGCGGCCAGCCGGTCGGCCAGCTTCTGCAGCCGGGCCCGCAGCACCTTGTGGTAGTCCCGCCCCCGGGCATAGAGCGACACGATGCCCTCGCCGGGCCGATCCAGCCGTGCCCATTCGACGGCCTGCCAGTCTTCCGGCGTCTCGCGCGGCAGGTAGTCCATGCGGGCGGTGATCACGCTCAGGGTGCCCGGCACCAGCTCGGCCGGCCGGGCGCGACGCATGCCGTGCGCCGCCATATACCCCATCTCGCCATGGAAGCCCTGGGCCAGCCATTCCGCCAGGCCGGGCTCTGCGTCGGACAGGTCGATGCCCGCGATGCCGATTTGGGAGAATCCGAGCTCCCCGGCCCACGCACGAATCCGAGCCACGAGTTGAGCATCGACCGCAGTCACCGTCCGATTGTAGAAATCGCCTCCCGCACGCTGCTCTGGCAGGGCGAGGAGGACACTGCCCGCTTCGCCCAGTCGCTGGCGCAGGCCATGCAGGCCCGGCCCGAGCTGGGCCACGCCTTCATCGCGCTGCACGGCGACCTGGGTGCCGGCAAGACCACCTTCGTGCGCCACCTGCTGCGCGCGCTCGGCGTCCAGGGCCGCATCAAGAGCCCCACGTATGCCGTGGTGGAGCCGCACACGACGCAGGACGGCCGGCCGGTCTACCACTTCGACTTCTACCGCTTCAGCGACCCACGCGAATGGGAAGACGCCGGGTTCCGGGACCTTTTTGCCGGCCCCGGACTCAAGCTGGCCGAGTGGCCCGGCCAGGCGGCCGGCTACCTGCCCACCGAGGACCTCGCCATCCACATCGAAGCCATGACCCCAGACGCCGACGACATGCGCCGCGTGCAGTTGCGCGCCTTCACCCCCAACGGCCAGGCCCTGCTGGCGGCTGTTGCGCCATGAGCCGTCGCCGCACGCCATCCCACCCTCCCGCCGGCGCTGCCGCCGAGGCTGCGCCCATGACCCACGCCCTGCTCCCCGTGCAGCCCGAGCGCCGGCGCTGGCTGCAGCAGGCCGGCAGCCTGGTGCTGCTGATGGGCGCGGCCGAGATCGCGCACGGCGCCTCCATCGTGGCCGTGCGTGTGTGGCCGGCCGCCGACTACACGCGCATCACCATCGAGTCCGATGCGCGGCTGCAGTCGCAGCAGCTCGTGGTGGGCGACCCGCCCCGCCTGGCGGTGGACATCGAGGGCATCACGCTCAACCCGGCCCTGCGCGACCTGGTCGGCAAGGTCAAGGCCGACGATCCCTACATCGCCGGGCTGCGGGTGGGCCAGAACACGCCCACCATGGTGCGCATCGTGTTCGACCTCAAGCAGACCGTGCGGCCGCAGGTGTTCTCGCTGGCGCCCGTGGCGGCCTACAAGCACCGGCTGGTGCTCGACCTGTACCCCCAGGAAGCGCTCGACCCGCTCGAATCGCTGATCGCCGAGCGCCTGCGCGACACCCGCACCGGCGCATCGCCTGCCGCCCCGCTGCCGCCTGCGCCCCCTGCCGTGGCGGTGGCGCCGCCGGTGGTCCAGGCGCCGCCCCCCGTCCCGGCACGGCCCGTCCCGGCCACCGATCCGTTGGGGGACCTGATCGCGCAGAAGGCCGTCCGTCCGCCGCCGCCTGCGCCGCCCACGCCCGTGGCGCCGGCGGCGCCCCCGGTCCTGGCCGAGGCGCCGCGCCCGGCGCCTGCGCGGCCACAGCGGCCCGAGCCCAACGTGGCCACCGCCACCCGCACCGACCGCATCATCATCGTGGCGCTCGACCCCGGGCACGGCGGCGAAGACCCTGGCGCCATCGGCCCCAACGGCACGCGCGAGAAGGACATCGTGCTGCAGGTGGCCCGGCGCCTGCGTGACCGCATCAATGGCAGCACCCTGGGCGGCAACCCGATGCGCGCCTTCATGACCCGCGACGACGACTTCTTCGTACCGCTGAACGTTCGGGTGCAAAAAGCGCGGCGCGTGCAGGCCGACCTGTTCATCAGCATCCATGCCGACGCCTTCACCACGCCGGCGGCGCGCGGCGCCAGCGTGTTCGCGCTCAGCCAGAACGGTGCCTCCAGCAGTGCCGCACGCTGGATGGCCAACAAGGAGAACCAGTCCGACCAGGTCGGCGGCATCAGCATCGGCGAGCACGAGATTCAGGTGCAGCGCGCGCTGTTCGACATGAGCACCACCGCGCAGATCAAGGACAGCCTGAAGCTCGGCGGCGCCATGCTGGGCGAATTCCGCCGCATCGGCGCCCGGCTGCACAAGGGCGACGTCGAGCAGGCCGGCTTCGCCGTGCTCAAGGCGCCCGACATCCCGAGCGTGCTGGTGGAGACGGCCTTCATCAGCAATCCGGAAGAAGAAGCCAAGTTGCGCAGCGTGGCCTATCAGGAGGAGATGGCGGACGCGCTGTTGAAGGGCATCCACCGCTATTTCGGCCAGAACCCGCCGCTGGCGCGCAGCCGCGCGCTGTAATGCCGCGGCCTTCGCGCCGCGCGCGCGGCGTCTCTCAGGGCGGGACCGCCGCGACGCACAGCGGCCGGCGGACCGCTCCTACAGGCGCGAAGAGACCGACGAGCCCACCATGTGTCCATCACATTCCAGAAAGGTGGACACCATGTTGAAGACTCGCACTTGGATTTCTGCCGCCGCCATTGGCGCGGCGGCCCTCATGGCCGGCTGCGCCGCCGGCCCCAACCAGCAGATGGGTGCCGGCGTCGGCGCACTGGGCGGTGCTGTCGTGGGCAATGCAATTGGCGGCAACACGGCAGCGACCGTGGGCGGTGCCGCCATCGGCGGCCTGGTCGGTAACGAAATTGGCCGCCAGCGCGACCAGCAGAACTACAACAACCAGTACTACTACCCGGACGGCAGCCGCCGCTATTGAGCGGAACGCCAGCCATCAACGCCCGGGGCCGCAAACGCGGCCCCGAGCGTTTTTGCGCTGAGCGGCCTCAGCGCGCCGTTGCGGCCGGCGCGTTCGAGGCCCTCGAGCCGCGCCAGGCGCCGAAGATGGCGATGAGGCCCGGCACCAGGATCAGCGCCCAGATGATCTTGTCCAGATGCTCGCGGACGAAGGTCAGGTTGCCGAAGAAGTAGCCCGCCGCGCAGATGCCCACCACCCACAGCACGGCCCCGCCGACGTTGAAGGCCGTGAACTTGGAGCGGCTCATGGCGGCGACGCCCGCCACGAATGGCGCGAAGGTCCGGATGAAGGGCATGAAGCGCGCCAGCACGATGGTGATGCCGCCATAGCGCTCGTAGAAGGCATGCGCCTGATCGAAGGCCTTCCGGTTGAAGAAGCGCGTGTTCTCCCACTGGAAGACACGGGGCCCGATGTGGCGGCCGATGGCGAAATTGCACTGGTCGCCCAGGACGGCCGCGGCCAGGAGCACCGGGATGGCGATCCCGAGGTTCATCAGCCCCGCGCCGCAGAGCGCACCGACGATGAACAGCAGCGAATCGCCCGGCAGGAAGGGCATGACCACCACGCCCGTCTCCACGAAGACGATGAGGAAGAGCAGCACATAGACCCAGGTGCCATAGGCGGCGACGAAGGCCTCCAGGTGCTTGTCCACGTGGAGGATGAAGTCAATCAGGAAGGCGACGATGTCCATGGCGCGGCATTATCCGGGCCGCCCGTTGACGGATTCTTAAAATCCCGCCGTGAGCGCCCTCCTTTCCTCCTCCTCCGCCAGCCGACGGCCCATCCGGGACCTGCCGGACGAACTCATCAGCCAGATTGCCGCCGGCGAGGTGGTGGAGCGGCCCGCCTCGGTCGTGCGCGAACTGGTGGACAACGCCTTGGACGCCGGGGCGAGCCAGATCACGGTGCGCCTGGCCGCCGGCGGTGTCCGGCTGATCGCCGTCGAGGACGATGGCGGCGGCATCCCGCGCGACGAGTTGCCGCTGGCGCTGCGCCGCCATGCGACCAGCAAGATCGCCAGCCTGGCCGAACTCGAATCGGTCGGCACCATGGGCTTTCGCGGCGAAGCGCTGGCTTCGATCGCCTCCATCGCCGAGCTGAGCCTGCTGTCGCGCCACGGTGGGGCGGACAGCGCCTGGCAACTGGATGCCCGCACGGGCGAGCTGCGTCCAGCGGCCCGCAGCCAGGGTACGACGGTGGAAGTGCGCGAGCTGTTCTTCGCCACGCCGGCGCGCCGCAAGTTCCTCAAGACCGATGCCACCGAACTGGCGCACTGCATCGAGGCGGTGCGCCGCCATGCGCTGGCGCGTCCGGCCGTGGGCTTCGCGATCTGGCACGAAGGCCGGCTGGTCGAGCAGTGGCGCATCGCCGACACGCCCGCCCAGCGCCTGTCGGACGTCTTCGGCGAGGATTTCATCGGCCAGAGCGTGCAGGTCGACCATGGCGAGGGCGCCCTGCACGTTCGTGGCCATGCCGGCGTGCCGGATGCGGCCCGCAGCCGGGGCGACCAGCAGTTCTTCTACGTCAACGGCCGCTTCGTGCGCGACAAGGTGCTGCTGCACGCGGTGCGTGCCGCCTACGAGGACGTGCTGCATGGCCAGCGCCAGCCGGTGTTCGTGCTGCACCTGCAGATCGATCCGACGCGCGTGGACGTCAACGTGCACCCCACCAAGATCGAGGTGCGCTTTCGCGATGGCCGCGAAGTGCACAGCGCCGTGCGCCACGCCATCGAGAACGCCCTGGCGGCCCCGCGCGCCGCCGGCGCGGCGAGCACGGACGACAGCGGCACCGGCCGGCCCGCCCCGCTGCTGCGAGGCTACGACGCGCCCGCTGCGGCGCCGGCATGGCGGCAGACCGGCATTCCGTTCGCGGCCGAGCGGGGCGCCGGCGATTGGGCGGCCATGTGGCCCACCGCGCCTGCGGCACCGTCGGCAGCGGCAGACCCGGGGCCGGGGGACGAGGCATCCCCTGCCCTCACGGCCGGCCTGGGCGACGCCCCACTCCAGCCCCCCTGGGCGGCCGGCGGCGCGGCGGCTGGCGCCCTGCGGCCCTCCTCCACCCCGCCGGAGGTCGCTGCCACGGCTGCCAGCGACTGGCCGCTGGGCCGTGCGCTCGCACAACTGCAGGGCATCTACATCCTGGCCGAGAACACCCAGGGCCTGGTCATCGTCGACATGCACGCCGCACACGAGCGGATCGTCTACGAGCGCCTGAAGACCCAGCTCGACGGCCATGCGATCGCCAGCCAGCCGCTGCTGATTCCCGCCACCTTCGCGGCCACGCCGGAAGAGGTGGCCACGGTCGAGACCTGCTCGGAGGTGCTCGGCGCCCTGGGACTGGAGGTCTCGCCCTTCTCGCCCCGCACCCTCGCGGTGCGCGCTGTGCCGGCGCCCCTGGCCGACGGCGATCCGGTGGCGCTGGCCCGCAGCGTGCTGGCCGAGCTGGCCCAGCACGAAGCCACCACCGTCATCCAACGCGCCCAGCATGAACTGCTCGCCACCATGGCCTGCCACGGCGCCGTCCGGGCCAACCGGCGTCTCACGCTGGACGAAATGAACGGACTGCTGCGCCAGATGGAAGCCACCGAGCGCTCCGACCAGTGCAACCACGGGCGCCCCACATGGCGGCAGCTGAGCGTGCGCGATCTGGACGGACTGTTCCTGCGCGGGCGCTGAGACGGCAGGGCGGGAACGCGCCGCAACGGGGAGCTCGCGTAGGCAACGTCCTACGTGGCGGTGGCACTGGGGTTTACACGGTCGTCGGAAAGGCGGGCACGCCCGTTGCATGTGGGCAAGGGTGTGCAAGGCCTGTAACGGGCCGTCACCCACACGGTGCTCAGGGGCCGCAGTTGCAAATCCCTGTGAACTTCGACCCGCCATCCGGTCTCTGTTTGCCCAATGAAACGTTGGTCCCTCATCGCGTCGGCCCTGTCTTTCACCGTCCTGGTCGGTGCAGGATGCTCCACGCTCGACGCCCAACAACGCGAATGGATCTTCCAGCCCAGCGACCTGAGCTGGGGCAACACCGCGGAGATGACGGTGGGCATGGACGACGTGTGGATCGACTACCGCACGCCCGATGGCGATGACGTGCGGCTCCATGGCTTGTGGCTGGGCGATGCGCCGATGTCGCGCGACACGCCCGTGATGCTGTACCTGCACGGCGCGCGCTACAACGTTTCCGGCTCGGCGCCGCGCATCCGCCGCATGCACGAGCTCGGCTTCTCGGTGCTGGCCATCGACTACCGTGGCTTCGGCAAGAGCACCAAGACGCTGCCCTCCGAGGAATCCGCCCGCGAAGACGCGCGCGCCGCCTGGAAATGGCTGGCCGCCAAGTACCCCAAGCAGCGCCGCTACATCTTCGGCCATTCGCTGGGGGGCGCCATCGGCATCGACCTGGCCGCCGATGTGCGGGACGAGTCCGGCACCATCGTCGAAGGCACCTTCACCTCGATCTCGGATGTGGTGAGCAGCTTCAAATGGGGCTGGCTGCCCTTCAAGCCCTTCATCACCCAGCGCTTCGAGTCCCTCGCGAAGGTCAAGTCCATCGGCTCGCCGTTGCTGGTGGTGCACGGCTCGAACGACACCCTGATCAATCCCACCCTGGGCCGCAAGCTCTACGAGGCGGCCACGGGCCAGAAGATGTTCGTGCTGGTGGAAGGTGGCTCCCACCACAGCACCAACTCCGTCGGCGAGGCGCAGTACCGCGCCGCGCTGGCCCAGTTGTTCCAGATGAAGGAACGCGGCCTGGGCACCCCCGCTCTCGCCACAGGCGAGCCGGCGGCAGGCCTCAGCCGCCCGGCGGGTGGCACCGCCGTGCCGCAGGCGGTGAAGCCACCCCAGCCGCTGGGCACCTGAGCGCGGCCTGGGCGCCCTCGCTGCGGCGGGCGCCGGGCGATTTGCTACCCTCGGCAGGATGCCTGCGTGCTTCCCGGCTTCCTGCTCTCCCCCCTTGCCTGACCTTGCCCCGCGCGCCAGACGTTCACCGCGCCCGGCGCCCGTGCCGAGCGGCCCCTGCACATGACCGCGCACCTGCGCTACATCGCCCTGGCAGGCCCGACCGCCAGCGGCAAGACTGCCGCCGCGCTGGCCGTGGCGGCTGCGCTGCCGACGCCGGTGGAAGTGGTCAGCGTCGACTCGGCCCTGGTCTACCGTGGCATGGACATCGGCACCGCCAAGCCCACGCCAGACGAGCGCGCGGCCGTGCCGCACCACCTGATCGACATCCTCGACCCGGCCGAGCGCTACAGCGCGGCCGCCTTCGTGGCAGACGCACAGCGGCTGATCGGCCAGATCCGCCAGCGCGGCGCCCTCCCCTTGCTGGTCGGAGGAACGATGCTGTACTTCAAGGCGCTGTTCGACGGGCTGGACGCGATGCCGGCCGCCGACCCGGAACTGCGCCGCCGCATCGACGCCGAGGCCGCCGAGCACGGCTGGCCGGCCATGCATGCCCGTCTGGCAGACGTCGACCCGGACACTGCCGCCCGCCTGGCGCCCGCCGACAGCCAGCGCATCCAGCGGGCGCTGGAGGTCTGGATGAGCAGCGGCCGGCCCCTCTCCGCCTTCCATCGCCGCGAGGGCGAGCATCCGGCCCCTGATCCGCTGGCGAGCGGCGAGGCCCTTCTCCTCTCGCTGGAGACCGAGGACAGGGCCTGGCTTCACGCGCGCATCGCGCAGCGCTTCGACGCCATGCTGGCCGGCGGCTTCCTCGACGAGGTCCGGCGCCTGCGGCAGCGCGGCGACTTGGACCCGGCGTTGCCCTCGATCCGCTGCGTCGGCTATCGGCAGGCGTGGGAGATGCTCGATGCCACCCAAGGCCGTCCCCCCACGCGCGCCGAACTGGCCGAGTTGCGCGAGCGGGGCGTGGCCGCAACCCGCCAGTTGGCGAAACGCCAGATCACCTGGCTGCGCAGCATGCGCCGTCGCGAGGTGATCGCCTGTGACGCGACGACCGCGGCCGATCAGGTCGTGGCGCGGGTCCGGCAGGCGCTTGCGAAGGACGGGGCATGAACCGCCGGCCCCATCCAGAAGCGGCGCCCGACGGGCGCGCGACGGAGACGGCCTCGCGCGCCGTGCCCCTGCGCATCGAGGGACTCGGCAAGTTCTATGGCAAGGGCGCGGACGCACGACCGGTGTTCCGCCACCTGGACCTGACGGTCGCGCCGGGCGAGTTCGTGGCCATCGTGGGCGAGTCGGGCGTCGGCAAGTCGACGCTGCTGAACTGCATGGCCGGCCTCGACCACTGGGACGAGGGGCGCGTGCTGCATGGCCCGCGGGACCTCGGCACCGTGGACGCCGAGCAGCGCGCGCTGTGGCGGCGCGCGCATGTCGGCTTCGTCTTCCAGGCCTTCCATGTGCTGCCCCACCTCGATGTCGCCCAGAACGTGGGGCTGCCCCTGATGCTGCTCGGCCGCAAGCAGGAGATGGCGCAGCGCGTCGCGCAGATGCTCGAGGCGGTCGGCCTCCAGGGCCTGGGTCAGCGGCTGCCGCAGGCGCTGTCGGGCGGCCAGTTGCAACGCGTGGCCATTGCCCGGGCGCTGGTCCATCGCCCCGGCCTGCTGCTGGCGGACGAACCCACCGGCAACCTGGACCCGGCAACGGCCGCGAGAGTGATGGACCTGCTGCTGTCCGAATCGCGGGCCCACGGGGCCAGCCTGGTCCTGGTCACCCATTCAGACGCTGCCGCCGCGCGGGCCGACCGCCGGCTGCACCTGCGCACCGACGGCTTCTGCTGAACGCCGCCGAAGCGGCTGCGCTGGCACCTACTTGAGCAACGCGTCCGCGCCAGGCCGCTGCCAGTAGACGTAGAGCCAGGCCGGCGAGAAGCCCACCCGGGCATAGAGCGATCGCGCCAGGTAGTTCTCTGCCTCGACCTGGAGGAAGGTGCGGGTCACGCCACGCTGCAC
Organism: Pseudacidovorax sp. NFM-22; assembly: GCF_021401245.1. Taxonomy (GTDB): domain Bacteria; phylum Pseudomonadota; class Gammaproteobacteria; order Burkholderiales; family Burkholderiaceae_C; genus Xenophilus. The sequence goes on along the minus strand of NZ_JACBFY010000003.1, from coordinate 301,812 downwards.
CGCCTCCGCACCCATTGCCGCCATCAGCTGACGCGCGAAGCCGTGGCCGCGAAAGCGCGGCCGGGTGCGCATGCCGTGCACGCCCATCCAGCCTTCGGCAAAGCAGCCGCTGCCGACCGCCGCCACATCGCCCGCCTCGCCACCCGGGAGATCCTGCGCCAAGCGCAGGCTGACGTAGACCGCATCCCGGGCCCGGCGCAGCAGACGAACCCGGCTCTGGCCATCGACCGGATCGAAGCCCTCGCCCAGGTAGACGCGGGCCCAGTCGTCGCCCGGCGTCGGGGATAGCTCGACGGCCTCCGGCCGGCCGTTGGCCGCCACGATGGCCGGGTCGGCACACATCACCTGGGTGGGCCTGGACGGCACGTAGCCGCGCTGGCGCAAGGCTTCGGTGAGCGTCTCGAAGCCCGGGGTCTCGATGGGCAGGCGCAGCACGGCCGGCAGGCCATAGGCCTCGTAGGCCGCTTCGATGCGGGGAAGGACCGACGGATCCTGCGCGCCGTGGTGCAGGGGCACCGCGCTGCGCGCCCGGCCCACCGTGCCGCGGTCCAGGGCCAGCAGCCAGCCCGGCAATTCCTCCAGAGCATCGGGGGGCACCGCGGCCAGGGTGGCCCTTTCGATCGATTCAACGTTCACGCCAGCAACCATGACCCCATTGTGAAACGCTTCACCGTCTTTGACACCCGCACGGCCCCCACAATCGCCCGATGTGTTCGCTGCTCAACACCTTCTCCTGGCAGGAGGTCCGCCACCATCCGTGGCGCCATCTGGCGGCCGTGCTGGCCGTCATGCTGGGCGTGGCGCTGGCGTTCTCGGTGCATCTGATCAACAACTCGGCGCTGGACGAATTCCAGCGGGCGACGCGCACCGTCAACGGCCAGCCGGATCTGGAGGTGCGTGCGGTGCAGGGCGACCTGGACGAAGCCCTTTTCGGGCAGTTGGCTGGTCTGAGGCAGGTGGCGCTGCTCAGTCCGGTGCTGGAGGCGCAGGTGCTGTTGCGCACCCGCGAAGGCAGGCTGGCCAACCTGCGCCTGCTTGGCTTGGACGCGCTGGTGCTGCCCGCCATTTCGCCTTCGCTGATGCCCATGCCCTTTCCGGGCCGGGGTGACGATCGGCTGGCCATGCTGCTGCCGGAACGCGCCTTCGTCAACGCGGCGGCGCGGCAATCGCTCGGCAGCGGCGCCGAACAGCTCGAACTCCGCATGCCGGATGGCGCAGCCCGACAGCTCGACATTGCCGGCACCGTTGCGGCCGCCGGCCCGCCGCTGGCCGTGATGGACATCGGTGCCGCACAGGCCCTCCTGGGCCGGCAGGGGCGCCTGAGCCGCATCGACCTGCGCCTGGCGCCCGGCACCGACCGCGAGGCGCTCGCCCAGGCCATCCGCGCCCTGCCCGCCTGGACGCCCGCCCTGCGGCTTGCCGAGCCGGCCGACGAGGCCCAGCGCATCGGCAACCTCTCCAGGGCTTACCGCGTGAACCTGACGGTGTTGGCGCTCGTGGCGCTGTTCACGGGCGCCTTCCTGGTCTTTTCGGTGCTGGCCTTGTCGGTGGCCAAGCGGGCGCAGCAGTTCGCCCTGCTCGGCGTGCTGGGGCTGACCGCGCGACAGCGGCTGCGCCTGGTGCTGGCCGAGTCGCTGGCCCTGGGGGCTGTCGGCAGCGCCGCGGGTCTGGCACTCGGCCTGGCGCTGGCCTGGGCCGCCCTCCGGCTGCTCGGCGGCGACCTGGGCGGGGGCTACTTCCGCGACGTGACACCGCCCCTGCGCGTCGACCCGGCGGCCACGCTCGCCTACGGCGTGCTGGGCACGCTGGCCGCATTGGCCGGCGGCTGGTGGCCGGCGCGCGCCGCGCAACGGCTGCCCGAGGCGCAGACGCTCAAGGGCCTGGGTGACGCCTCGGGCCGGGGCGGGCGCCTGTGGCCGGCCCTCGCCCTGATGGGCGCCGGCGGCGCACTCGCCTTGGTCCCACCGATCCTGGGCATGCCGCTGGCCGCCTATGCCTCGGTGGCCTTGCTGCTGGTCGGCGGCATCGCCGCCCTGCCGTGGCTGATCCAGGCTCTTTACGGGTGGCTGGCGCCACGCCTTGCGGGCCGACTGCTGCCGCTGATGGCGATCGAGCGCGCCCGGCGCATGCGCGGCACCGCCGCCATCGCCCTGAGCGGGGTCGTGGCCAGCCTGGCGCTGTCGGTGGCGCTCACCGTCATGGTCGCGAGCTTCCGCGAATCGGTCACGCGCTGGCTGGACGTCGTGCTGCCGGCCGACCTCTATGTCCGCGCGGCCGGCGCGGCAACGGGCGAACTGGCGCCGTTTGACGCCGACTTCGTGGCGGCCGCGCAGGCGATCCCCGGGGTGGTGCGGGTCGCGCCGCAACGCATCCGACTGCTGCAACTGGATCCGGCGGCACCCGCCGTGAGCCTGCTCGCCCGCCCCATCGACCCGCAAGCGCCCGGCGACAGCCTGCCGCTGACGGGGTCGACGCTGCCGGCACCGCCCGGCCGCATCCCCATTTACGTCAGCGAGCCCATGCTGTCGCTGCATGGCGGGCGCGTGGGCGGTACGCTGGTATCGCTCGATGCGGCATTCGGACTTCCGGCGGGCCGCTTCTTCGTGGCCGGCGTGTGGCGGGACTACGCACGACAGTTCGGCGCCATTGCGATCAACCGGGACGACTACCAGGCCCTGACCGGCGATGGCGCGGCCAGCGAGCTGTCGCTCTGGCAGGCCGCCGATGCGGACGAAGCGCGCATCCGTCAGGCGCTGGACGGGCTCGCGCGCGTCCGGCTCGGGGCGGCTGACGCGCTGGACATCGCATCGACCGCGCAGCTGCGCGCGGTGTCGCTGCGGATCTTCGACCGCAGCTTTGCGGTGACCTACTGGCTGCAGGGCGTGGCCATTGCCATCAGCCTGTTCGGCATCGCGGCCAGCTTCAGCGCGCAGGTGCTCGCGCGGCGCAAGGAATTCGGCCTGCTGGCGCACCTCGGCTTCACGCCAAGCCAGGTTCGCCGCCTCGTTGCGGGCGAAGGCGCCGCCTGGACCAGCATTGGCGCGCTGGCAGGACTGGGACTGGGCATCGCCGTGGCTGCCGTGCTGGTGAAGGTGGTCAATCCCCAGAGCTTCCACTGGACGATGGACATGCTGCTGCCACCTGGACGGCTGGCCGCGCTCTGCCTGGCGGTGATCGGGGCAGGAACACTCACCGCCTGGTTCTCCGCGCGTGCCGCCGCCTCGCAGGACATGGTGCTGGCGGTCAAGGAGGACTGGTAGCGGCCCGAAGCGCCGGATGAAGCGCGGGTCCGGCGCCGTCTCACGGGGGCGCGACGCCACCACGATCTGGCGCCGGCAGCACGCCGAAACGCCGTCACTGGCACCAAGGATGGGAAAGGGGCAGGCACAAAACAAAACCGCCTTGCTGAACTCCCGTGAGGGGCAGACAAGGCGGTCTTGGACCTGAGACTGGAGCGGGAAAACGGTCTCGAACCGTCGACCTCAACCTTGGCAAGGTTGCGCTCTACCAACTGAGCTATTCCCGCGTCTTGATCGGGCGCTGGAAGAGGCCTTGCGGCTTCCTCCAAAACTGGAGCGGGAGACGAGTCATGCACTAGAGCGCTAAGTCTCTGTTTCCCAATCACTTTCTCCACTGTGGTGATCAGCGAAGAACTCAATTATAGCCTTGTTTTTCGCCCTCGGCAACAAAGTTCATCCAACCACTTCCACCAGCGTCCAAGGATGATCCATCCACCCGTCGTTACGCCTGATGCGTCCAGCTGCTGAGCGGGTTCGCTATCGAACTCCAACTTGCGACGATCATGACTTGCGCTCGCTCCGCAGGCAGCGCGGGGTGGTGTCGCGTGGACTACCTGGCACCTGGACGGCTGTAGGACACAACCGCCGGCATCGGAACACCGCAAGTACTCATCTTTACATCGCTGCGGCTAACTTCGCCGGAGCGCAACGCGGCGCCAGTGTAGTGGCAGCCAGCCTCAACGAAGGCGTGCAGCAATCCGGTTCATCTGCTCGATCTCCGCGCGCTGGCCATCGGAAATCGCTTGGCATAGGTTGACGAGTTCCGGATCTGAGAGCTGCGCCTCGCGGCACATGAGGATCGCTCCCGAATGGTGCGGGACCATAGACGCGATGAACTGTCGATCGCCGATTCCGGTTTGAGCACGGGTAGCGGCAAAAGAACCGAGTGTGAGAACGGCAAACAAGCCGTACAGCACGAGATTGAGCCGCCGGTTTGGAAACATGCCGGGCATTGTCGCTAGCATGAAGATGCCCATTGGCGCCCACATAGTGACCGCCATGTAGAGCATGTTGAGATTGTTTCTGAAGTCCCTGGCGCCGTCGATCATGCTGAACATTACGAAGTACATGACGACGAGGCCCAACACCATGTTCACCCAGAACTTGGCGTATGGTCGGCCGTGCTTACCCATCTGACCGGATGTGTGATGTTGATGTTCATGGGAATGTTCAGCCATCTCCGTCTCCTATGTGCTGGGGCAACCTGGCAGGGTCACTGGTACTGCGGCAGATACTTTGTCGATATATCAGCATGTGGAGCGATGCATCACTAACCGCTGATTTCCAGTCCCCAACTGGACGTAGGGGCGTCGAACGCTTCAACTCGCTGGTCTTGAACCGTCTGGATATCAGACCATACCAAATCGGTCTTGATGGGCTTTGCGCCACCTATGACGCTGGTACCGTGAGCGCCAATATCGAGCTTGCGTCCTCATCGCTCGATGGGCCGGCAACTGATCGATTCTTGCATATCAAGCAAGACAAGGCCACCTGCGGCGGACGCCAATGGCCTCCTCCGCCTTCGCTTAGGGCATCGCCTCAAGCGTCCGTCGCAGGCCATAACGACACAACAGCCCTTGGGCAAGAAAGGAGCCGGTGATGTAGCGCACCCGAAAGGAGACGAAGACATGCACAAGGACATTTCAACATCAAAGGTGTTCTATCGTCCCATCGAGGCGGCCATCCGATGGGCTGGGTTGCTGCGGTATCTCCCGATGATCCTGGCCACGATCGCGTCACCGCGTGTCCTGCCTCGGTCGCTGAACTGCCCTCGATGGAATGAGTGCCGGCTGCACTCGGAACGTATCTATGACGGCATCCTCAACGGAGAGCTGCCCTACGGCAAGAACGGGATCACGCTCAATGATCCGAACCTGCTCAATTCTCTGGATCTGACTGTTCGCCATGTCGATCTAAAACGCTGGATGCGCACCCACTATCCCGAGCACCGGCCAGGATTTCTGTTCAGCCGTGGCGAACGCATGGCGCATCCTTTCATCACCATGGAAACAGGACAGGCGATCCTCGTGGAGCGGCTGGCCCTTCAGGCCGCGCTTGAACAAGCCCGACGTGAGATGCGAGAACTGCAGGAGCAGCACGACACGCTACTCAAGCAATCCTCGGTGCTGTTGGCATCCAAGCAATGCGAGATCAGCGAACGGGCGGAAACGACCTATCTCAACATCATTGGAGGGATGTTGACGCTGATGCTGAGCCAGTCGCCTTCAGGCGTGCCCTATTCCAGCTTCAAAACGCAGGAGGCCCTTGTCTCTGCATTGGTCGCCCACTACGGCGGCACCATGGGCATCACTGAGCGCACCTTAAACGGAAAGTTCGCCAACGCTAAGAGGTACGTTCGTAGCGCAAGCGCATGAGGTTATCCAGCTTGTATGTGCAATCGCGGAGATTGCATTTGCAATGTCTTTCCGCAGCCAGGTCTATTGAATAGAGGTCACGCCAACAAACGCCACCGAGCGTTCAGGAGTGACCGCCATGTCGCAGACCCCTGTACTCCCGCCGAACGAGCGCCGCATCCTGCGGCTCGATGAAGTCGAAGCGAAGTCCGGCTTCAAACGCGCCCACATCTACAACCTGATGAAGAAGCGCCAGTTCCCTCAGGCGCTGCGCCTGGGCGTGCGCGCTGTCGGCTGGGATTCGATCGAAATCGACCAGTGGATCGCCGAGCGCCTCAACCACCGGACCTGACCCGCTCTCCCGCGGACTTCCCATTCCCAGCCGGAGAGCGCCATGCAGGTCGTGTCCATCATTTCAACGAAGGGCGGCGTCGGCAAGACCACGACGGCCGCCAACCTGGGCGGGCTCGCCGCGGACGCGGGCCTGCGCGTGCTGCTGCTCGATCTCGACGTGCAGCCCACCTTGTCCTCCTACTACGAACTGACCCAGCGCGCGCCGGGCGGCATCTATGAGCTGTTGGCCTTCAACGAGCGCGACCTTGGCCAGCTCGTGTCCCGCACGATCATCGCGGGCCTGGACCTGGTGCTGTCCGACGACCACCGGGGCGAGCTGAACACGTTGTTGCTGCATGCGCCGGATGGCCGCCTGCGGTTGCGGCATCTGCTGCCAGCACTTGCTCCCCTCTACGACCTGGTGCTGATCGACACCCAGGGCGCGCGTTCCGTGCTGCTGGAGATGGCGGTGCTCGCCTCCGATCTCGCGCTGTCGCCCGTCACGCCGGAGATCCTCGCGGCACGCGAGCTGCGGCGCGGCACCATGCAGTTGCTCGAAGACATTGCGCCGTACCGGCACCTGGGCATCGAACCGCCGCCGCTGCACTTGCTCATCAACCGCGTCCACCCGGTGTCCGCCAACGCACGGCTGATCCAGCAGGCCTTGCGCGACCTGTTCCAGGACAGCGCCGGCATCCGCGTGCTCGCCACCGACGTGCCGGCCATAGAAGCGTATCCACGTGCCGCAACGCGCGGCCTGCCGGTGCATCGGGTCGAGCACCGCCAGCCGCCCGGCAGAGTCGCCCCTGCCGCGCTCGACACGATGCGCGCGCTCGCCAGCGAGTTGTTCCCGCAATGGCAGGACCGACTGGCTCAAGTATCCGGCCGCCCGCAGCGACCTCTTGATCCTGGGAGGCCCCATGGCGAACGCACATGAGCTGGCCCGCGGCCACAAGCGGCTGCGCGCCCTGATCGAGTTCGCGGTCGGTGAGGGCTGGCACGTCAAGCGCACGCCGGGCGGGCACCTCAAGTTCACCAAGGCCGGCTGCGCGGCGATCTACACGAGTTCGACAGCGAGTGACCACCGGGCCGAATTGAACGCCCGTGCGCAGATCCGCCGCGCCGAGCGAGAGGCCCGCATGGCGCCGGCCGGCGGTCGTGGGGACTGCGAGGGGTGCGGCCATGGCTGACATGACCTCGCAGGACATGGCAGGCAAGCTGCTCGCGGCCGGCTTCGAGCGCAGCGGCCCAGCGGCTACGGCCTTGAGCGACCCGATCGCGGACACGCCCATGGTCGTGACGCTGGACCAGTTGCGGCCCTACGACCATGACCCGCGCATGAAGCGCAACCCGGCTTACGAGGAAATCAAGGCATCCATCCGCGAGCGCGGCCTGGACGCGGCGCCGGCCATCACGCGCAGGCCCGGCGAGGACCACTACATCATCCGCAACGGCGGCAACACGCGACTGGCGATCCTGCGCGAACTCTGGTCGGAGACCAAGGAAGAACGCTTCTTCCGCATATCGTGCCTGTTCCGACCATGGCCGGAGCGCGGTGAAATCGTCGCGCTGACCGGGCATCTTGCCGAGAACGAACTGCGCGGCGGCCTCACGTTCATCGAGCGCGCGCTCGGCGTCGAGAAAGCACGGGAGTTCTACGAGCAGGAGAGCGGCGCCGCCCTGAGCCAGTCGGAACTGGCCCGCCGCCTGGCGGCCGATGGCTTCCCCGTCCAGCGGTCGCACATCACCCGCATGGCCGACGCGGTGCGCTACCTGCTGCCCGCCATTCCCACTGTGCTCTATGGCGGCCTGGGGCGCCACCAGGTCGAGCGGCTGTCGGTCATGCGCACGGCCTGCAAACGCACCTGGGAGCACTACGCCAAGGACCGTTCGCTGCCGCTGGACTTCGACAGTTTCTTTCAGGAGGTGCTGGCGCAGTTCGACACGCAGGGCGACGAGTTCGCGCCGCAGCGCGTGCAAGACGAGCTGATCGGCCAGATGTCCGAGCTGCTGGGCATCGGCTACGACGTGCTGGCGCTGGACCTGACCGAATCGGAAAGCCGCCACCGGGCGCTGGTCAGTGACCCGACGCCACCTGCGGCGCAGCCGGCGTTGCCTTCGCCCACCGCCGGCACGCCGACTCCGCCGGGCGCAGCATCGTCCATCGCCACGCCTGCAGCGGCGGCCGGTCCTCCACCCGCCAGCCCTCCGGCGTCCGAGCCCACCTTGCGCCACGACGACACGGCGGTTGGCGAAGCGGCCACGGGAAGCCAGCCGGCCGCACCGGGCGATCTGCTTCGCGAGCACATCGTCTCGCCAGCACCGACGACAGAACGGCTCCAATCGATCCAGCGCATGGTCGCCGACCAGTTGGGCGATGCGCTGCCGCCCGACTTCTCGGCGAGCGTGCTGCAGTCCATCCCGGTGCAAGCCGGCGGACTCTATCCGATCTCCGACGTCTGGTACATCGACGCCGGCCTGGACACGCCCGATCGGCTGCGCATCCACATCGCGCAGTTCGCGCGCGAGATCGCCGGGGAGGCAGGCCTGGACGAGTGCATCGAGGATCGCGCCGATGGCATCGGGTTTGCGTGCCGCGCCCGCGGCCAAGCCCCGTCGCCGCTCGGCCGCGCGGTGCTGACGCTGCTCACTTCCCTGACGGGTCAGCCCGTCGCCGAAGCGGGCCTGGACGGCGCGCAGCTCGCCGCCGACCTGCCGACCCTGTTGCACGGCCAGAGCCAAGGCCATGGCAGCGGCGCAAGGCGCTTGAGCGACACGGCGTTGGTCAAGCTCTTTCGGCTGCTGCGCCTCGCCCGGCGTCTGCTGGACCTGGAAGCCGGCACCACGGCGCCCGGGACGTGAGCGAGGGAGGCCGCATGTCCACATCGCATCCGCTCAACCAGGCCGTGATTGCCCAGGCGCTGTATGACCTTCGCAACGGCCAACTGCGCCGCTGCAAGGCCATGGGCTTCGGCGAGGCCGAGCTGGATGCGCTCAAGCACCCCGCGCTGATCAGCGTGCTGGCCAACGCCAGCGTCTCGTGGTGCTCGGTCACGGTCAACCGCGAAGTGCTGCAGCGCCTGCTCAACCAGGCACAGGACGTGGAGAAGGAAATCGCCACGGTCGATCGCATGCTGCGGCTGGGGGCCAGCACGGAGATGGTCAGCCGCTTCTATGGCCTGACCCATCAGGAAGTCGCCCTGCGGCGGGAGATCCTCGGCCTGCCCAAGCGCAAGGGGCGCCACCCCGTCCTGGACGAGACCCAGGACACCGAACTGTGGCGGCAATGGAAAGCCGTGACCAGCAGCAGGAACGTCGATCTGGAGGACGAGACCTCGATTCTCGATGCGGCCATGGACCTGGCCGAGGGCATGTCGCTGCCGCTCTCGGTGGTCTGGGCCGCGATCAGGAACTGGGTCGATCAGGGATTGGGCTAGGCCATGGCCGTGGACGACACCGCCCCACGAGCCCAGCGCCCTGGCCCCATCGCACTCGCCGACCTGTTCGACGCTGCGCTGAAGGACCTCGCGCCCAAGTCCAGCTCTGGCGCTCCCGCGTCCCTGCCTGCTCCAACGCCCACGCCTCCTACGTCCGGCGACGCCTTCCTGTTCAGTGGCAATCGGCACGAGAGCGTGCCGCGGCGGCTGTTCCTCGACCGCCGCCTGACACCGCTGGAGCGCAACGCCTGGCAGGTGTTCCGATTGATGCTCAACGACGATGGCGTCACGGCATTTCCCACCTATGAGCAGTTGCGCCCCTGGCTGGCGTCGATGCCCTGCGCAGGCCAGGCCTCCCATGAGACCGTGGCGCGGGCGCTGACGCTGCTGCGCCTGACGCGCTGGCTGAGCCTCGTGCGACGACGGCGCGACCCCAAGACCGGTCGCATCCTCGGCAACCTCTACGTCCTGCACGACGAACCGCTGACGCCGTTCGAGGCGATGCAACTCGACGCCGACTACCTGGCCCTGGTCAGCCAGTCGCTGGGGCATTCGGCCAAGGCCGTCCAGGTGGTGGGACTCAACACCCTCCAGGAGATCGCGGACGACCCGATGCTGTCCGGACGCACCTTGCCGTCGCGGCTGCAAGTGCTCGCCGAGCGCCTGGCCGACCAGGGCATCACCGCCTCCGAAAGTTATCCACAGGAGGATGCGGTCCACGATTCCGAAGAAGGGCCCGCGAGCCTTCTTCGGAATGGCGATCGCCCATCTTCGGAATCCGAAGCAGGGCCGAAACCCGCGCCAGACGGCGCTCTTCGGAATTCGAAGCAGGACCGTACAGTACGTAGTAGTCGTATTGATGAAGTACGTACTACCGCGCAGGCGCGTGCGCTGGGCGACCTGCAATGGCCCAAGCGCTTCGCGGAACTGAAGGCGGAACAGCAGGCCGGAGCCAAGATGGCGTTGCAGCAGGTGGACGCTGCCCTGCGGCAGGCCGTGCTGGACGAATGGGCCGCACGGTGCGGCAAGCATGGCATCCGCAACCCCGCCGGTTATCTGTTCGGCATCATCCAGCGCGCCATGCGCGGCGAGTTCAATGCCTGGGCCAAGCAGACCGGCCCGGCACCGCCAACACCATCGGCGGCGCGAGCGCCACCAACCGAGCCGCCGCGCAACGTCGTGCCGCCCGAGGTGGCCCGGCAGCACATCGAGCGCCTGCGCGATCTGCTGCGCAAATCCTGAGCACAGGGCTTGTCAAAGCCGTGAAGTAGATCTCCATGGCGGTCGGCAGAAACGGTCCCCTGGGGACGGCTGTGCGGTGAAGCGCCGGGCGACGGCGCGACATGCTGCGCAAAACCTGAGTAGAGCGCATGCAAGACCATGAAGCAGACCTCCATGGCGCTCAACGGAACGGTCCCCTGGGGACGGCTGCGCGGCGAAGGATCGTGTCGAACGGCAGCGCGACGTGCGGTGCAGCACGCATACCGTCAACAACCGAGGACGGGAACGCCGATGTGAGTGCCCATCTGCGGAGCGGTCCCCAGGGGACCGTTGCGCGCTGCGCCGCCAGCGCGCACAGAACCGGGGGTCGGCTCATTTCGGTTTGTTGACTGACTGCCTTCCGCTGCATGCGGATGCTGGCGGCTCCCTGTCCACCAGCGAGCGATCACCATGGCAACCAGCAACGAACCATTGCAACTCAACCTCGGCTCCCTGCGCAGCGCGATGTCGCTGACGCTGCACACCCACCACGCCTCGCGCATCTGGCATGGCCGCGCCGCCGCCGAGGGGCGACCCGGCATCGTCGGCCTGAACGGCTACATCGCCGTGATGAACAAGATGAAGCGCGGCTCGGAGCAGGACGACCCGTACAGCGACTGGTGGATGTTGCGCATCGAGGAAAAGCTCGACCAGACCAGGACCACGTTGCAATCGCTGCGCGAGCAGGTTGACCAGGCACTGGCCGGCGTGCCTGCGGCGTTGAGCCTGGGTGAGAACCTCAACGTGCAGCCGGTGAAGCTCCCCTTGTTCGTGAACGCGCAGCTCGGCTTTGCCGCCGTCTATCTGCTGGCCGACTACGACGACATCGCCCGCAAGCTGATCCTCGCCCACCACACCGCGCTGATCGATCGCTCGACGTTGGAGCGCTGGCTCAACGAAGGTGCCCACGCGCTGCGCAGCCTGTTCAGCCTGGCCCAGCAATACCGCTACTCGGGCTGCACCCGCGACGACTTCGCGGCCAAGAACGCCGCAGCTCGGGCAGCATTGGAGAAGTTCGGCGAACTGCCGCAGGACGTGCTCGAAGGCATGCGCCGCTCGAAGTTTGCGCCGCCCGTCGTGCGCCGTGGTCTGCAACAGCGTGGTGATAGCGCTGCCGCAGCCGCATCTCCCACCGACGAAGGCGCTGCCGCCGATTCGGCCGAGGCCAAGTCCACAGCCGCCGGCGAGGACGAACCGGCATGAGCGACCCGAACCGCGAACCGCGCTACTTCCGTCGTCTGGAACAGCCAGCCTTCATGCGGCTGGAACACGCGGCCTCTCTAAAAGGCCTTTTAAAGCCTTTTAAAGGTAAAGGGGACTTCGAGGCCTGGGCCAGCCAGTGCTTCGCCATGCGCGACGAGTTGATTGCCCTGGCGCAGCGACAGGTGCTGCCACAGGCGTGCGGGCATCCCTTCCACCTGCTTCCCGTCGAGCTGGCCCAGCAGACCACTGGCGCAGGCACGACCTTTCTTCGCTGGCGCAAGCACGATCGATCGGCCATGGGCGTGGCGTTGTGGCAGGAGCTGATGGCGAGCCCCAGCACGCCGGTCAACCTGCTGCACGACCTGCACGAGATCGAACTGCAGCGCGTCATGCTGAACATGCAGATCAGCCTGCTGCACACCCTGGGCAGGCAAGCACAGGAATGCGCCAGCAAGGCCGCGCAGGCGGACAACACCTACCTGCGCCGGCTCGCGTCCGTTCCTGCCGCAGTGCGCGATCGGTGATTGCGCCTGCCATCCGAGCACGCGCCCGAGCCCAACGAGGCACGGGTATTTCAACCACCACGGAGATTCCAACATGAGCACACAATTCATCGGCGAGGGCAACATCGGATCGCCTCCCGAGTACCGCGAATTCCCCAATGGCAACGACGATCCTCGCCGGTTGCTCCGGCTGAACGTGTACTTCGACAACCCCGTCCCCACCAAGGGCGGCGAGTTCGAGGACCGCGGCGGCTTCTGGGCGCCGGTGGAACTCTGGCACCACGACGCCGACCGCTGGCAGCAGCTCTACCAGAAGGGCATGCGGGTGCTGGTCGTCGGCCGCATGGAGCGCGACCCCTGGACGGACAACGAAGATCAGCCGCGTGAGACTTGGCAGGTCAACGCGCGCAGTGTCGGCATCCTGCCGTACCGCATCGAGTCTGTGGCCCTCAGCCCGAAGCCACAGGAGGCAGAGCCGAAGCCCCAGGCCACCCAGGAATCGACGGCGCCGAAAGAGACCAAGCGCAGGAAGTGATCGGGCATGGAGGGCGGCTGCCGCAGTGCTTCGCCGCCCTCCATGCGCTGCGAATTATCCCCAGGGGATAGCTCCACCAACGTCCACCGAGTTCCACGCGCGCTCCCGGAAATCGCGGCTCTCGGCCCGCACACTTCCGGCCACGCACCTTCCCCGCACTCGCCATTTCATCGGCGTGAAAGCGGTCGCTGCCGCATGCGGCTTGTTTGCTGCTGCCAGGGGCTGCGCTCGGCATCCTCGATCCCAGCAACTCCATGAACAACAGGAATCGGGATGGACGGATATGCGGCTGTTCTTGTGCGAGAAGCCCTCCCAGGGCAAAGACATTGGCCGGATTCTCGGCGCCACGCAGCGCGGTGAAGGCTGCCTCAACGGTTCCGGCGTCACGGTCACCTGGTGCATCGGCCATCTCGTGGAGGCGGCGCCGCCCGAGGCCTACGACGAGCAGCTCAAACGATGGTCCGTTGAGCAGTTGCCCATCATTCCCCAGCACTGGCGGGTCGAGGTCAAACCGAAGACCGCCACGCAATTCAAGGTCGTCAAGGCGCTCTTGGCGAAGGCGACTCACCTGGTTATCGCCACCGATGCCGACCGCGAGGGCGAATTGATCGCCCGCGAGATCGTGGAGCTTTGCGGCTACCGCGGCCCCATCGAACGCCTGTGGCTGTCGGCGCTCAACGATGCGTCCATTCGGGCGGCACTGGGCAAGCTGCGGCCTTCGGCCGAGACGCTTTCGATGTACCACTCGGCGCTGGCGCGCTCCCGTGCGGATTGGCTCGTGGGCATGAACCTGAGCCGGCTGTTCACGGTGCTGGGGCGACAGGCGGGTTACGACGGCGTGCTGTCGGTCGGCCGCGTACAGACCCCGACGCTCAAGCTCGTTGTGGACCGCGACCGCGAGATCGCGCGCTTCGTGTCCGTACCATACTGGGCCATCGCCGTGTCCCTGTTCGCAGGCGGTTCGACTTTCGCCGCGCAATGGGTTCCACCCGATGCGTGCACCGACGACGCAGGCCGCTGCCTGCGGCAGCCGGTCGCACAGCAGACCATGCAGCAGATCCGCGCTGCGGGCAGTGCCCACGTCGTGTCGGTGGAGACTGAGCGTGTCCGCGAAGGCCCGCCGCTGCCGTTCGACCTGGGCACCTTGCAGGAAGTGTGTTCCAAGCAGCTTGGGCTGGACGTGCAGGAAACCTTGGAGATTGCCCAAGCCCTGTACGAGACGCACAAGGCCACGACGTACCCCCGCTCGGACTCCGGCTACCTGCCCGAGAGCATGTTTGCCGAAGTGCCCACCGTTCTCGACAGCCTGCTCAAGACCGATCCCTCGCTGCGCTCGATCATGGGCCAGCTCGACCGCTCGCAGCGCTCGCGCGCCTGGAACGATGGCAAGGTCACGGCGCACCACGGCATCATCCCGACGCTCGAACCGGCGAAGCTCTCCGCCATGAGCGAGAAGGAACTGGCCGTGTACAGGCTCATCCGGTCGCATTACCTGGCGCAGTTCCTCCCTCACCACGAGTTCGACCGCACTGTGGCCAAGTTTTCGTGCGGGGGGCAGAACCTGGCGGCCACGGGCAAGCAGGTTGTCATCCCGGGTTGGCGCCAGGTGCTCGCCGAGCCGCAGGCCGAAGACGGTGATGGCGAGGGCGATACTGCGGTCCGCGCCCAGGTGCTGCCCGCGCTGCCGAAACTGTATGAGGGCCTGGCATGCCAGGTGGCCGACGTCGATCTCAAGGCACTCAAGACGCTGCCGCCCAAACCGTACACGCAAGGCGAGTTGGTCAAGTCCATGAAAGGCGTCGCCAAGCTGGTGTCCGATCCCCGCCTGAAGCAGAAGCTCAAGGATACGGTTGGCATCGGCACCGAAGCGACGCGGGCCAACATCATCGGCGGCCTGATCGCTCGCGGCTACCTCGTGAAGAAGGGGCGCGCCATCCGCGCCTCGGATGCGGCTTTCACTTTGATCGATGCCGTGCCTGCGGCGATTGCCGACCCTGGCACCACCGCCGTCTGGGAACAGGCGCTCGACATGATCGAGGCCGGACAGCTCACCCTGGACGTGTTCATCGGCAAGCAGGCCGCGTGGATTTCGCAGTTGATTGCGCAGTACGGCAGCGCCTCCCTGTCCATCAAGGTTCCCCAAGGGCCGGCATGCCCGCAGTGCGGCGCACCCACGCGCCAGCGCAGCGGCAAGAGCGGCCCGTTCTGGTCGTGCAGCCGCTACCCGGACTGCAAAGGCACGCTGCCAGTCGAATCCGGCAGCTCCAAGCGCGGCGCCTCGCGCCCGCGCCGTAGCGGCCGCAAAGGCTCCTGACCGCCCCCGTTCCCCGTGAGCCGTGCCCGCCTTCGGCGGCGTGGCCCCTGTCCCGCACTCCGCCGCATGCCCTGCGGGACGCCCAGCGCGCAACGCCTTCTTGATCCGTGTGCGCGTCCCGCCCAGCCGTCCCCGGCCGCGGGACCTGAAGGTAGCTTCTCTGCGAGCCGCACCACGCGCGTTCTGTTGATCTGCGTTTCTTCCGCCCTCTGCGAAGGGTCTCCCGGTGGCTTGCCAGGCTGCACGAGCCACCGGGAGACCCTTCGTGGTCAGCGGTAATCGGTGCCGGTGCCCGCCGGTGCAAAAACGGGCTCCCTTTGTGCGCGGATGTGCGCCAGACGATGCCGGCCCCAGCCACGACATGGGCCGGGTGTGATTGCTTGATGAGCAGACGGTTCTAGCGACGACCGGGCCTGCCAATCAGCCCACGGGTGGTTCCTCTTTTCTCCCGAGCCGAAGGCCGTTGGGCCTTCGGCGCCATTCTCCTGCCCATCAACGTCCCGGCCCGGCCATTGGCCTGGGCCACACGAACAGGAGAGACGACATGCACCCTCAACCTTGCGCACCGCTGCTGTACGGCAGACGGAGGTCGAGAACGGCATGCCCGCCTATCGCGCGGCCATCGCCAATGGTACGCTCGGCTGCAGCCGAGGCCGTAGCCCAAAGGCTGGACTACCTCTTTTGCAGAGGTAAACCTCGGGATGAACTGGGCGAAAACATGCCTTATGTGCCCGCCTTACGGCGAGCTGTTTCCGATGCTTCGCGCAGGATTTCCCGCCCCCCATTCGCTGCGATTGCGGCCACGATGACGCCCAGCACCAGATCCGGGATGTTCGACCCGAACCCCATCACCAGCACCCCGGACAGCACAATCGCACCATTGACGATGGAGTCGTTGCTGGTAAAGATCGCTGACGCCTTGAAGTTCACATCTTCCCCGCGATGGCGGCGCAGTAGTCTGAGGCACACTAGGTTCAAAGCCGCGTTCAGCGCGGCCATGGCCATCATGGCTGGGCCGACAGGCTCTTCCCCTCCAGCGAAGCGGCGTAGGACTTCCAACAGCAGCAGCGCGGCCAGGCCGATTAGCAAGAAACCCGACAAGCGGGCCGCGCCCACCTTGACCGTTGCCGCACGACCGACGGCATACAGGCTAACCGCATAGACCGACGCATCGGCGAGGTTGTCCAACCCGGCGCCCATCAGCGCCGTAGAGCCAGCCCAGATGCCAAGGGCAATGCCGGCGGCGGACTGCGTCAGGTTGATCAGCAACACAGTCAGAAGAATCTTTCGGTCCTTCGCATCGCTCGCATCTAGGCGGCCCAACTCGTCGTTTTCGTGATTTCTGTGGTTTTCAGCCATGCATTGTTCCTTCCAAATCGATGGATGCTGAAGCCTGTAGCGGCTGGAGAGTCAAGGCGCAGATGCAACGAACTTGCCACAGGGTCTTCCCGGACGCCCTTGACTCTACCGTAGCTAGAAGGTTTTCCAATCCAGTCAGAGCTTTAGGACAGAACAGATGAGCACCAATGCGCCCCCTTCATTGCGACTGTCATCCGGTATGGCTGCTATCCACTGATCCGTGGCGCCACTGCGGTTGTGCTCTTCGGCGAGCTCGCGACCGGCCGGCCGTCTTTTCCGACGGAGCTACTCACAGTGATCGTCGCGCTCGCTTGTGCCGCCTTGCTAGAGGGCGGGCGGCCTTTCCACTCCCCGTTGAGCCAGTAGCGGCGTTCCAAGCTGTGGTTGGCCGTCGGCGCATGGCTCGGCTTCTTGGTCGTGCATCTGGCCTTCCAGCACTCCAATCTGGGATACCGGGTCGGGCCGTTGGGATTGTTGATCGGGGTGGCTGAAGCCCATCGCTGGCATCACAAGCGTGAGCACGAAGACGCCCAAGTCAACTACGGCGATTTCTGGATGCCCGGGGGCCACTTGTTCAGCGCTTTCCGGTCGCAAAAGCACACGCTGGGCGCCAAAGAGTGACACTCAAGAAAGATGGACTTTCCAATGGACTACGGCCCGCAGCTTGTCTATCCCTTCCGGAGCCGGCCAGCAGCGGCAAACGCTTGCGCTGCTGGCTATACGATCTTGCCCACGTCGCATTCTTGCGCGAGTCGGGCCTTGCGGCTTCTTGCGAAGCGATCGCGAGTTGCGTGGCGTGCCCATGAGTCGGGCCGCGTCGTGGCGCACTGCTACCTTGGCCTGCACCTGCACCTGCGCAGCCACGCCGCGATGCTCGGTCTGGCCTGGAGAACCCGTAAGGTGGCGGAGATTGCGGCGCGCAGGTCGTCCGGCTCGCGCTGGCTCCTGTGGGCCACGCCCTCGGTCGCACGCCGTCTCAAAACGTCAGAATCGCGCGCTTTCGCATGATGGAGCGCGGCACGTGGCTCTCAGAACTGGACCCGATCACTTCCAGCACCGATGACACGCTCGAGCTTCAGGCGGGCTCGGCCAAGCTGTTGAGAATGCCGCACTCGCGCGAGGTTCGGGCGCTATCGCAGGAGCGTCGCAGATCCATTAACTCGCGCTCCAAGGCGCGCAATTCCTTCATCTTGGTCCGCACTTGCGCGATATGAGCGTCGACCAGCGCGTTCACCTCGCCGCAGCCCAACTCTGGCCGATCCCGTAAGTTCAGCAGTTGACGGATCTCATCCAGCGTCATGTCCTTCGCCCGGCAGCGGCGGATGAACAGCAAGCGCTGCAAATGGACTTCGTCATAGAGCCTGAAGTTGCCCTCGCTACGTGCAGGCTCGGGCAGCAAGCCTTCTGACTCGTAAAAGCGCACGGTCTGCACCAAGCAATCTGCCTTCTTGCCCAGTTCACCGATCCGCATCATGGTTGCTTCCTATAAAAAACTTGACTCTATATCTACTAGAGGTTTTCTAATGATGGCATCCGGGGAAAACCTTGTCAATGAAGAGCGATCTATGAACAAAGAACCTTCCAGCCCATGCGCCTGCTCCGGCGGCAATGGCCAACAGACGGCGTGCGCCAGTGAGCAGGCCAGCACTGAAACCACCGTTTTCCACGTGAGCAACATGGATTGCCGCAATGAGGAAGCACTGGTGCGGCGAACGCTGGAGGGCATGCCCGGTGTCGAGCGGCTCCTGTTCGATCTTCCGCAGCGTTTGTTGACCATTTCGCACCGCGAAGTCTCGGCCGATGCCTTGGAGCAAGCGCTGAATTCGGTGGGCATGAAGGCTCAGGCTGTCCGAGACGCCGCCGTGTCGACCACCTACCGCATCGAGAACATGGACTGCCCGAGCGAGGAGAAACTCATCCGCTCGCACCTCGGGGCAGTCGAGGGAATTCAGGACCTCGACTTCGACCTCGCTGAGCGCACCCTGTCGGTGAAACACCTCGCTCAGGCACGCGCGCAGATGGAGCAGGTCCTGGCCTCGATCGGCATGCGCGCCAAGGAGCAGACCTTCGGCCACACGGGGCCGATCGAAGCCGCGGCTGTGATCCCATCCTCGGCCCTGCAGCAGCAACCAACCGCTGCCGTTTCCGCGCCGCCGATCGGCGAGCGGGTGACGTACCGGATCGAGAACATGGATTGCCCGACGGAAGAAGCGCTGATCCGCGACCGGCTGGGCAAGCTGCCGGGTGTGACCGCGCTCGACTTCAATCTGATGCAGCGTGTGCTGGGAGTCCAGCACACGCTGGCGACCTCAGCGCCGATCGAGAAGGCGCTTGCTTCCATTGGAATGCAGGCTGCGCGGCAGGACATGCAGACAGCCACCACGGTACTTCGCATCGCGAAGATGGACTGTCCGACCGAGGAAAGTCTGATCCGCGGCAAGCTGCAAGGCATGCCGGGCGTGCAGGGAATGGATTTCAACCTGATGCAGCGCACGCTCACGGTTCGGCACACACCCGACGCGATCAAGCCGGCAGTCGAAGCCATCGAATCGCTGGGCATGGAAGCCGAGGTCCAGAGGACTGATGAGCCGCGCGATGCCCCGGTGGCCGCGCACAAGACCAATTGGTGGCCGATGGCGGTTTCGGGCGTTGCGGCGGTGGCCGCCGAAGGCGTGTACTGGGTCAACGACGGCAATCATTGGGCCGTGATCGTGCTGGCACTGGTTTCGATCTTCACCGGCGGCCTCAGCACCTACAAGAAGGGCTGGATCGCGCTGAAGAACCTCAACCTGAACATGAACGCCCTGATGGCCATCGCGGTCACCGGCGGCATGGCGATCGGCCACTGGCCGGAGGCCGCCATGGTCATGTTCCTGTTCGCGTTGGCGGAAGTGATCGAGGCGAAGTCGCTGGACCGCGCCCGCAACGCCATTCGGGGGCTGATGGACTTGGCGCCCGAGACCGCGACCGTGCGGCAGGCCGATGGCTCATGGACAGAGCTGCCGGCCAAGGAGGTCGCAAAGGGCGCGGTGGTCCGCGTGCGTCCTGGCGAGCGCATCGCACTGGACGGCCTGATCACCTCGGGTCGATCGGCCATCAACCAGGCGCCCATCACCGGCGAGAGCCTGCCCGTCGAGAAGGCCGAAGGTGACCAGGTCTTCGCCGGAACCATCAATGAGACCGGCTCTTTCGAATACAAGGTGACCGCAGGCGCCAGCGACTCGACGCTCGCGCGCATCATCCATGCCGTGGAGTCCGCGCAGGGCAGCCGTGCGCCCACGCAGCGCTTCGTCGACCAGTTCGCCCGCGTCTACACGCCGGCGGTGTTCGCGGTGTCCGTGCTGGTTGCCGTCGTGCCGCCGCTCGCCTTCGGCGGCGCATGGTTTGACTGGGTCTACAAGGCCCTGGTACTGCTGGTGATCGCCTGCCCCTGCGCTCTGGTCATCTCCACGCCGGTCACCATCGTCAGCGGCTTGGCCGCTGCCGCCCGACGCGGCATCCTGATCAAGGGTGGCGTCTACCTGGAGGGCGGGCGCAAGCTCAAGGCGTTGGCCCTGGACAAGACCGGCACACTCACACATGGCAAGCCCGAGCAGACCGACTTCGTGCCGCTGATCGGCGAGGCGCAGGAAGTTGCCGCCTGGGCCGCAAGCCTCGCGGCACGCTCGGACCATCCTGTGTCTCAGGCCATCGCCCGCAAGGCGAACCGTGACGGCATCGCGCTGCACGAGGTCGACGACTTCGCGGCGCTGCCTGGCCGCGGCGTGCGCGGCCGCGTCGCCGGGCGCATGTTGCACATGGGCAACCACAGGCTCGCCCAGGAGCTGGGCCTGAGCGAAGCGACGCTCCAGGCTCGGCTGGAGACCCTGGAGCGCCAAGGCAAGACAGCGATCCTGCTGATGGACGATGCGACCGTGCTCGGCATTTTTGCAGTGGCCGACACCGTGAAGGAAACCAGCCGTGAGGCGGTGGCCGACCTGCAGGCGCTGGGTGTGCGCACGCTGATGCTGACGGGGGACAACCAGCACACGGCCGCGGCCATCGCTGCCCAGGTCGGAATCTCTGAAGCCCGTGGTGACCAACTGCCCGAAGACAAGCTCAAGACCATCGAAAGCCTGGTCGGCGGCGAGGGCCAGGTGGGCATGGTGGGCGACGGCATCAACGATTCGCCCGCGCTCGCCCGTGCCGACATCGGCTTCGCCATGGGCGCGGCCGGCACCGACACCGCGATCGAAACAGCCGACGTCGCCCTGATGGACGACGACCTGCGCAAGATCCCCGCCTTCATCCGGCTGTCGCGTAGCACTGCGGCGATCCTCACGCAGAACATCGTTCTGGCCCTTGGCATCAAGGCGGTGTTCCTTGCGTTGACGTTCACAGGGCATGCCACCATGTGGATGGCTGTGTTCGCTGACATGGGGGCAAGTCTTTTGGTTGTCGTCAATGGGCTGCGCCTCCTGAAGTTCAAGGCGGCATGAACAATGGATGAACCATCTCTTCGCAAGACGCAGTGGTACTCACTCGCGATCGTTATATTCGCCGGCGATCAGGCAGCTAAGAGCTACATTGACGCGACAACTCCCTTGGGTTGGTCGCACGAGGTGGCGTCATTCTTCAACCTAGTTCACGCTCTCAATCCCGGCGCGGCGTTCAGCTTCCTTGCTGGCGCGGGCGGCTGGCAGCGGTGGTTTTTTCTGGCGATCGCGTTCGCAATATCGGCATGGCTCGCATGGCTGCTCTCCCGGCCGCTGCGCAAAACGGAAGGCCTTTCGTACAGCCTCATTCTGGGCGGCGCATTGGGCAACGCGTTCGACCGCGCCACGCGCGGGCACGTTATCGACTACATCGACTTTCACCTGCACGGCTGGCACTGGCCCGCCTTCAACATCGCTGACATGGCCATCGTGGGCGGGGCGATCGCGCTGGTGGCCCAGTCGTTCATGAGCGTGGAGAACCCGGCCGCCACAAAGGAGTCCCAGTGACATTGGGACGATCCGGAAATTCGCAATGCACACGGTGCAGGACACCAATCTGAAGAGAACGGCCCCCAGCATGAGCGGCCGCGGCTTGGCCCTCATGCTAGCGCCCACCGCCGCTTTTGCTGCAACGCCCTGTTGCGATGGCGGCGATTGCTGCAACGACGTCGCAATGCCTTGCTGTGAATAAACAGCACGCAAGCCAGTTGACCTGGCAATTATGAAAGTCCATCACGGCGATGCTGGCCTTTTTCGTTCCAATGAGCCGTCACGGAGAGGTGATGATGAAGCTATGCCGGGATCCTGCAAGCTTTAGGACGGTCTTCTTTACCGCATAGCGATATGCTGATGTCACCCGTTCGCCTCGCCTGGCAAGTACAAGTAGTTCGTCGCGGTTTTCTGGCCGTGTCCGCCCGCTTCGCTGGCCCTTTTGCCCCAAACAAGCGCAATCATGCCTGCGTTACCACCAAAGTTCGCCCCCGCCAGTTGCTGTTCCTAAAGGGCATCAAGCTCAACGCCATCGCCGACCGGCCAGCGTATTTCGCATCGCTGCGTGCCCGTCGGGGCCAGCCCATCGTCATCCTCGCAGAGCTGGGACCGGACGAGGCATTCGCCCTGTGGAAGCAGCATGTACTGGGCGACAGGCCTCGCTGACCCAGTTTCGCCTCATCCTCCTGACAGCCCCGCACTTATTGCGGGGCTTTCTTTTTTCCGCGTTCGCCAATCGGGGCTGTTGCAAATGCCGATTTCCGGCTGACGCGGCTCGCCTCGCGCATGAAGCTGCCCGCATGTGTCGCTGATTCGTCAGCACCATGCCAGCAGCCAGAGTTTCCAGGCTGCCGCGGATTCTTTCCGCGCTACCCGCCAGTCCGCCATCGCATCGAGTCTGCGGACGCGCGTCACCCGTGACGCCGATGCTTTTTTCTCAACCGCGTGCGGGAGCTGCCATCCCGTGAGGGACGAGGCCCCGCTTTTTCCAAGGAGCCCGTCCATGTCCCAGCAAGCCTCTTTCGGCCAGTTGGCCTTGATCCATTGCGGCAAGTTCCTGCCGCTCGAAATCCTGCATAGCGCCGCCGGCCACTACATCGGCACGCGCGATACAGAAGGTCCCGTTTCGCGGGAATCCTGCCAGTACTTCCGCAGCTATGCCGCGGCTCAACGTGCCCTCGAAAGAGGCGGCTGGTCCCAGCTCGCCACACCCTGATCCAACTGGAGGAACCACGTCATGAACCAGCTTTTGCCCCAGGAAGTCGTCGATCAGATCATGCGGGAAGAGCAGCATTTCGCCGCCGCGCCCCAAGCCTTCTTCGAGGTCTGGAAGCGCGGCGTCGAGATCGCAGGCCCGCAATGGTTTGGCGACGGCACGCGCGAAGGCCTGAACCAGGCAAAGAGCAAGTGGGATCTGCGTCCCGACATGCTGCGTGCCAACGACGCACTCGGCGTCCTGAGCAGCGGGGAACGCATGTTCCTGTCCGCCATGTTCAGCTTCTACAACGCGCGCGAGGGCGGTGCCATGCTCAAGCGCTGCCACTTCCAAGGACTGTCGGACTTCGATGGTCTCGATCTGCAACGTCGCCAGGTGATCGCCGACCTGCTGCTGAACTACAGCGGTTGGTGAGCCGGTCCCTGGCACACCTTCATCACTGCGTTCACGGGACCCCATGAGGGACATGCGCCTCGTTCGAGGCCATGTCCCTCGCGTTTTCTCCCCGCCCAGCGCCATCCGGCATCAGGCGGTTTCCCCTGCGGATGCCATCGTCCGCAAGGGCTGGCTCCGTTCATTCATCGAAAGGAGCCTTCATGGCCAACAACTACTACGAAGCCACCGGCGTTCTCGTGCTCGACCGTGTGACGCCCGTCATCCAGGCGCTGTTCGGCGCCTTCGCGCTGGACGAGAGCCACCCCGGCAACGGGCAGGCCTACATCGCCCAGATCGCCGAGACCACCAATCCGCAATGGCCGGACGTGCTCGATGGCCTGGAAGACCTGGCCACGCAACTCGGTATTCCGATGCCGGACGACGAAGGGCTGTCGATCCCGCCGCTGCTCGAACTGCTCGCCGTGCACTTCCGTGCCGATGAGGACGAAGAGCTGGGGAACTTGATCGACCGTCATTCGTTCGAGGACACCGCCGATCTCGACGCATTGTTTCTGATCGCCACCCGGTTCGATGACGGGCACCACCTGACCGCCATCCAGTTCGAGGGCTGCTGGTACTGCAGCAAGCCGCGGCTGTTCGAGTTCGGCGGCAACGGCTGCTACCTGAGCCGCGAGGTCCGCTTCATCAGCTCCTCCTCCCAGGCCCTCCAGCTCGGCGACCAATTGCGCAAGACCATTGTGGCCGCCGACATCGAAGAGGCTTCGGCCCTGATCGCGCTGGAGACCATCAATCTGCTGGCGGGCGTCAGCGACGAGCCATTCCGCATGAATTTGCGCCGGCGCGTCGCCGAGCGATTGGCCCAAACGCCAACGATCAGCGTCACCTGACGCTGTTTCCTTTCTTTCCACCCACCGGGGTCAATTCCCGGTGGCGGGGATTTGCTCCATCATTATTCTGTTGGAGAAATCCCATGTCCCAGAATCCCAATCCCTTTCTACGCGGCTACTGGAATCTGAAAATCGTCCGCACGCTGTCCATCAGCTACGAGGACGGAAGCCCGCATGTTTGGCGAAACATCCACCCGAGCCAGCAGCACCTCTGCGACGCGGCGCTGGTTTCTTCTCCTTGCATCATCACCAGCGACTTCGCGGTGGTCAGGACTGGCACCGAACCTGTCGGCGCCGCACTGATCGCCGAATGCGACGCGGCTGAAGGGGGCAGCGGCGAAGGCATGGTGGGTGCCGTGGTGTACGCGATCCACGGCGACGACTTCGACGGCCGCCCCGTCCACATTGGCGACACCTATTCGGCCGAGGCCGCACGGGAAGTCGTGCAGCGGTTGAGCTTCGAGACCGGCTACTACAGCCGGTGCTGGGAAATCAGCAGCGCGCACATCAGCCGCGAAACCGGCCAGTACCTGGCCAACCTGGCTGACCTCGCGACGCCGGAGGCCTTTTTGTTCATCGCGTTCCGGATTCCCTACAGCCCGGCGATCGGCGTCAAGCTGATCTCCACGCCCTGGACGGACCAGCACCTGCAGGACGTCGAGGGGATCGCCGCCGAGCAGCTTCGGCAGGAGCACCGCAGCAAGGGCATGCCGGACGAGCTGGCACAGATCCTTGAACTGGCCGGCCAGGCCGACGTGCGCATCCTCATCCTCGATGCCGACGCACCCGTGTTGCCGGGCCTATCGCTGGCCGGCGAATAGCTGCCACACACATCCCCGGCCTTCCTTGTCCTCACCGCATGCCGGCCCGGTCTCCCGCCAGAGAGCCGGGCCGGCGCACTTTCACAGGAGCGATCCCATGTTCCCCGACCTCATCACACCCGCATCCGACTTCGAGCACCAACTCGGAGCCTGCGTCAACGCCATGAGCCAGGAAGATGCCATCGGCCAGATCCTGGTATTCGAGCGCATGAGCGGCACGCTGCACATGCGCCATATCGCCAGCGCCGACCTGGTGGACACCGACGTGGACGACTACGAAATGGTCGTCTTCGACGGTGGCAACACAAGCGGCGACACGTGGAAACACGTGTTCTTTCCGCGTCAGCGCGAGCACTACTTCGTGTACCAAGCCTGATTCCTCCAGCCCCTTTCGAGGGGCTTTTTCTTGCCCGCAGCACAGGAAAACGGTTGTGGTGCGGTGCCGTTTCCTGCGGGCAGGCAGACCGCCCCAGGGCCATGCTTGCCCCATGTTCGTCGGCGTTGCCGGCACATGCCCAGGCAGTCGAGACCTTCGAGGCTGCAAGCGCGGGAAACCGTGCTGGTCGTTTCTTCCTACGGACCTACCGCGTCCATCCACGCCACCCACAAGGGACCTCTCCCTTGCGGGCGGGGAATCCCTTGTTTTTCCTCAAGGAGTTTCCCCATGGATCGTTCCCTCATCAAATCCATGATGCCTTCGCTGGTCGCAGGCCATGTGCCCCGCAACGTGCGGTCGTTCAAGTACCGCGTGTTCGATGATCAGCCGCTGTCCTCAACGCTGGGCTTCGCCATCGACCCCCAACCCTTCGACGGCAAGGTGGTCGCCGCGACCGACGATGCCATCGTCGTCAAGCTCAAGCCTTCCGAGTTCGCGGTGCTCGATCCCAGCCTGGTGACCACGGTTCCTGCCGAAGGCGCCAAGGTGCATGTCCAACCCTATGCCCGTCGTCGCTTCGACGGACTGCGCGCGGACACGCCGGAGGTCATCACCGAGGAGACTTCGGACGGCACGCCGTACACCATCACGAGGCACATCCTCGGCTCGGCGCCGGCCAAGCTGCCCATTCCCACGCCGCAGTGCATGGAGTTGGGCCAGCTCATCGAGCAGTTGGAGGAGATGCCGGCCCCCGATCGCTTCCGGCGCATCACCCACATGCTGGTGGATGCCGGTGCCCGCGACTTCACCTGGGTCGATCCCACGCCCTCCAAGATCATCGAGACCCCGCCGGCGATCAGCTTCACGGTCTCGACCGCGAAGTTCGAGGGCCGGGTGACGATCCTCTACGACCGCGGCGGAGACACCTACGTGGTGGAACTGCACCGTCAGAACGGTGAATCGGTCGAACTGGTCGATCGGCACGACGAGGTGTATTTCGACATGCTCGGCGAAGTGCTGGAGAGGCTCATCGACGACGGGCGCTGGCGCCAGATCGACGTGAGCATCCTCGACGCGAAAGCGGCCCGCAAGCGCCAGGCCGTCCCGGCATGACGCCCCGCAGCGAAACCGGGCGGTCCTGCGGCTGACCCGAGGCATCCGCCACGGCGTTCCAGCCGTTCCGGCCGCGTGCACTACAGGCCCTTCATCCCATCGGATGGAGGCCTTTCTCATTCTTCCACACAGGAGATTTCATCCATGTCACTGCGATTCAAAGGCGCTGACCTGCGCCCCGTGCTGACCGAAGCCATCGCCAATCAGGGGTCGTCTCAGAAAACGGAAAAAAATCGTACGCTAAGAGCCGAAGTGGGCCCTTTAGCAGCAATGCAAAGCTGCGATCAACGGGCAGGAAACATTGCCATGGTGCGCGTTGCACTCTCTCACTAGCGTCGACAGGGCCTCTTCCATCCGCGTGAGGTCCGCCATGCGTGCGCGCACATCGGCCAGCCGGTGAGCAGCCAGTTCGGCCGCCTCGCTGCAATGGGTGCCGTCCTCCAGTTTCAGGAGCTGGCCGACTTCATCCAGGCTGAATCCCAGGCGCTGGGCTGACTTCACGAACTTCACCCGCGCCACGTCCGCCTGCCCGTAGCGGCGGATGCGACCGTAGGGCCGCTCCGGCTGGGGTAGCAAGCCCTTGAGCTGATAGAAGCGGATCGTCTCCACGTTGACCCGGGCTGCCTTGGCGAAGGCCCCGATGGTCAGATTCTCTTGAGCGTTCTCCATGGCGCTTGACTCCGTAGTTGACTACGGAAGTAACGTTACAGCATCAAGCGAAGTCCCGGAAGGAGAACCTTATGTCGGAACCCAAGAACGGCTGCGGCGCACTGGCGACCGGCGGCGTCGCGGCCGTCCTCGCCTCGGCCTGCTGCCTCGGCCCCCTTGTCCTGGTCGCGCTCGGCTTCTCTGGCGCGTGGATCGGCAACCTGACCGTGCTGGAGCCGTATCGGCCGATCTTCATCGGCGCAGCGCTCATCGCGCTGTTCTTCGCCTGGCGCAGCATCTTCCGACCAGCCCATGCCTGCAAGCCCGGCGACGTTTGCGCCGTGCCCCAAGTGCGGACTGCCTACAAGGTGATCTTCTGGATCGTGGCCGCCCTGGTTCTGGTTGCCCTCGCGTTTCCCTACGTCCTGCCGCTGTTCTACTGAAAGGAGATCACCATGAAGAAACTCACCACCCTCACCACCCTCATCGCCCTGGCCGCCGCTCTAAGCGCGCCCGCCTGGGCTGCCACCAAGACCGTCACCCTGTCGGTGCCCGGCATGACCTGCGCCGCGTGCCCGATCACGGTCAAGACGGCTCTGTCCAAGGTCGCCGGCGTCGAGAAGGCCGAAGTCAGCTTCGAGAAGCGGGAGGCCGTCGTCACCTTCGACGAGGCCAAGACCAATGCCGACGCCTTGACCAAGGCCACCGCAAACGCGGGTTACCCGTCCAGCGTCAAGCAGTGAGGGCGTAATCATGGCCGAGGCGATCACCCTCCACATCGAAGGCATGACCTGCACGTCGTGCGCCGAGCACGTCCAGCAGGCTTTGACGAACGTGCCCGGCGTGCGCGCGGCCTCGGTGTCCTATCCGCAGCGGCAGGCCGAAATCGAGGCGGATGCAGGCGTGAGCGTGGCCCCGCTGGTTGCCGCAGTGGCCACGCTCGGCTATCGCGCACGGCTTACCGACACGCCGAACAAGCCTGCCGGCCTGCTAGACAAGGCGCTGGGCTGGCTCGGTGGCGAAACGAAGCATGTTGGCGGTGAACAAGCGCTGCACGTGGCTGTGATAGGCAGCGGCGGCGCGGCGATGGCGGCTGCCTTGAAGGCCGTGGAGCAAGGCGCCCGCGTCACGCTGATCGAGCGCGGCACCATCGGCGGCACCTGCGTCAATGTCGGCTGCGTGCCGTCCAAGATCATGATCCGCGCCGCGCACATCGTCCACCTGCGCCGCGAAAGCCCGTTCGATGCTGGCCTGCCGGCCGCAGCGCCCGCTGTACTGCGCGAGCGGCTGCTGGCCCAGCAACAAGGCCGCGTCGAGGAGCTGCGCCATGCCAAGTACGAAGGCATCCTGGCAAGCACTCCGGCCATCACCGTGCTGCGCGGCGAGGCCCGGTTCAGGGACACGCGCACGCTGACCGTGGCGACCGCTGACGGCGGCACGCACGAGGTGAACTTCGACCGCTGCCTGATTGCCACCGGCGCGAGCCCGGCGCTTCCGCCAATCCCGGGCCTTGCGGACACACCCCACTGGACCTCCACCGAGGCGCTGGAAAGCAGCTCGCTCCCCGAGCGGCTGGCCGTGATTGGTTCCTCCGTGGTGGCGGTCGAGTTGGCGCAAGCCTTCGCCCGGCTGGGCAGCCAGGTCACGATCCTGGCGCGCAGCACGCTGTTCTTCCGAGAAGACCCGGCCATCGGGGAAGCCGTAACAGACGCCTTCCGCGCCGAGGGCATCGAGGTGCTGGACCACACCCAGGCGAGCCACGTTGCCTATGCGGGCGGGGAATTCGTGCTCACCACCGGGCAGGGGGAAGTGCGCGCCGACAAGCTGCTGGTCGCCACCGGTCGCGCGCCGAACACGCGCAGCCTGAACCTTGAAGCGGCAGGCGTCGAAGTCAATGCGCAGGGAGCCATCGTCATCGACCGCGCCATGCGCACGAGCGCACCGCACATCTTTGCTGCCGGCGACTGCACCGACCAGCCGCAGTTCGTCTATGTGGCGGCGGCGGCCGGCACGCGCGCCGCGATCAACATGACCGGCGGCGACGCGGCGCTGGACCTGACGGCGATGCCGGCGGTGGTGTTCACCGATCCGCAGGTGGCGACCGTGGGCTACAGCGAGGCGGAAGCGCACCACGACGGCATCGAGACCGACAGCCGGCTGCTGACGCTCGACAACGTGCCGAGGGCGCTCGCCAACTTCGACACGCGCGGCTTCATCAAGCTGGTGGCGGAAGCTGGCTCAGGGCGGCTGATCGGCGTACAGGCGGTCGCGCCGGAAGCGGGCGAACTGATCCAGACGGCCGCGCTGGCGATCCGCCACCGGATGACCGTGCAGGAGCTGGCCGACCAGTTGTTCCCCTACCTGACCATGGTCGAGGGACTGAAGCTCGCGGCGCAGACCTTCAACAAGGACGTGAAGCAACTGTCCTGTTGCGCCGGATGAGGAAAAGGGAGGTGTTCGATGAACGCCTACAGCCGCGCCAACCGCCGCATCTACGCGGCCTTGTCCGATCCCCTGTCGGCCACCCACCGGCACCGCCTCGACGATCTGCTCAAGCGCCACGACAACGGCAAGACGACCTGGCTGGCCTGGCTGCGCCAGTCGCCCGTCAAGCCGAACTCGCGCCACATACTCGAACACATCGAGCGCCTCAAAGCCTGGCAGGCGCTCGACCTGCCTTCCGGCATCGAGCGGTCGGTGCACCAGAACCGCCTGCTCAAGATCGCCCGCGAAGGCGGCCAGATGACGCCCGCCGATCTGGCCAAGTTCGAGGCACAGCGCCGCTACGCGACCCTGGTGCGCTCGCCATCGAGGGCATGGCCACCGTCACCGACGAAATCATCGACCTGCACGACCGCATCCTGGGCAAGCTGTTCAACGCTGCCAAGCACAAGCATCAGCAGCAGTTCCAGGCGTCCGGCAAGGCGATCAACGCCAAGGTGCGGCTGGCCACCTCGATCAAGCAGGGCACGGTGACGGCCTCGCTGATGCTCAGGAAACTCGGCAGCTACCCGCGCCAGAACGGCCTGGCCGTGGCGCTGCGCGAGCTGGGCCGCATCGAGCGAACGCTGTTCATCCTGGACTGGCTGCAAAGCGTCGAGCTGCGCCGCCGCGTGCATGCCGGACTGAACAAGGGCGAAGCCCGCAACGCGCTAGCCCGCGCCGTGTTCTTCAACCGGCTGGGCGAAATCCGCGACCGCAGTTTCGAGCAGCAGCGCTACCGGGCCAGCGGCCTCAACCTGGTGACGGCGGCCATAGTGTTGTGGAACACGGTCTATCTGGAACGGGCCTCAAACGCCTTACGCGGTCACGGCCAGACTGTCGATGACGCCCTGTTGCAGTACCTGTCGCCGCTGGGCTGGGAGCACATCAACCTGACCGGCGATTACCTCTGGCGCAGCAGCGCCAAGATCGGCGCGGGCAAGTTCAGGCCGCTACGACCGCTGCAACCGGCTTAGCGTACGATTTTTTCCGTTTTCTGAGACGTCCCCAATCAGTGCCGCATTGTCCTGGTCAAGGATCAGGGCGTGTACTTCCTCGCCGAGCGTGGGGAGCGTCGCCCGGATGGGCGCCAGGCACTGCTCGCCTACGCCGTCGGATGCAACCCGGACACCGACCCGTTCGATGACTGGTGGCACCTCGCCGGCCGCGAGCTGGGCGGCGATGACTTCGCGGAGTATTTCGACCCGAAGGACGGCCTGTTCACGCGCCTCCAGCACTCGGCGGACGATCTCGTGCTTTCCGCCACCGCCACGCACCTGTCCTTAGCAGTGGTGCCTCCCGCCTGACGCGGCAACCGCCTCGCAGCCCCCGCATCGGGGGCCTTCTTTTGTTCGCACCGCCGCCATCGCCGCGCGTGCGCGTTTGTCTCCAGCCGCCGAGGCACGCCCCGCCGGCCACAACGCCGGCATGCCACCGGAGACAACCGCATGAACACGCCATCGACCTCGCCGAGGCTGCACCTCCTACCGGTGTCGCTGCGCACGGCCAATGCATTCGTTCTGTCGCACCATCGCCACCACCGCCCGGTCCAGGGCGCGAAGTTCGCCCTGGCCGTCACGCTGAGCGACAGCGACCTGATCCACGGCGTGGCCATTGTCGGCCGCCCGGTCGCGCGGCACCTGGACGCTGGAAGTCACGCGGCTGTGCACCGACGGCACACCCAGCGCCTGCAGCAAGCTCTACGGCGCGGCCTGGCAGGCGGCAAGGGCGCTGGGCTACATACGCCTGCTCACCTACACCATGCCCGACGAAGGTGGCGCCAGCCTGCGCGCCGCCGGCTGGCGGCTGATCGGCGCGCGCGGTGGCGGCGCCTGGAGCCGTCCCGGCCGTCCGCGCGCCGATACCCCCGAGCACCTGCGCGGCGCCAAGTGCCTGTGACAGGCGCCGGGTGGCGCGGACAAAGGGAAGCGCCCGGGTGCCGATTGATTGCTGCCGCGCGCGCGAGGCCCCGCCATGCTGGCCCCATGCCTGCTGACGTCGTCAGCGACATGCCAGGCAACCATCGGTCTTCGAGGTTGCGGCGCAGTTCCCACTGCGTGACCGAGCCAGCTCGCACCGCATCCTTCCGCGAGCGGCCACCAGCCTCTGGTGGCGGATGCTTTCGCCTTATCAACCCACCGCGGGGTCACGCACCTTCCCCGCATGCGTGGGCCGGTGTGTCTCCGCTTCATCCCAATGGAGATTCACCATGAACACCACGTCCAACGAGAAATCGTATTTCGACCTCCACACCTCGGGCATCGGCTACATCCAGCGTGTCCGTGAAGTGCCCGTCCGGGGCGGCCGCCGTGCGCAGCCTTTCCTGGCATGCACCATCGCCGCGCTGGTCGGCCCCGCCCGGGACCCCAGCTACCGCTACTTCGACGTCAAGGTCTCGGGTGCCGAGGCCAAGAAGCTCGTTCAGCGCTACATCGGCGTTGACGATCCCAAGCAGCGCCCGCTGGTGCGCTTTCGCCTCGGTGACCTGTGGGGCGATGTGTACATCCGCGACAAGGGTGAGCAGAAGGGTCAGGCCGCCGCGTCCCTCAAGGCGCGACTGCTCAAGGCCGAACTGATCGACCGGGCCGAACTGGCTTCGATCGAGCAGCACGAGTTGATCACCCGCGGCATCGGCTATCTCAATCGTGTGAAGGACGTCACCCCAAAAGCTGGCGACTCGTTCCTCTCTTGCACCGTCGCGGCACTGGCCGGGCCTGTCGATGAACCGGAGTATCGGTACTTCGACACCATCGTCGCCACCCCGGAAGCCGAGCACCTGGTTCGCCGGTGCGTTCAGGCCGTCGAGGGTGACCGCAAGGTGCTGATCGCCTTCCGTCTGAACGACATGAAGATCGATCCGTACATCCGCACCAAGGGTGAGCACGCCGGGGAACCGGCCGCCAGCCTGGAATCGACGCTGGTCCACATCGGTCTCATCAAGATCGACGGCACCCAGGTCTATCCGACGAGCCAGGCGCAAGCCGAGGCGCCGCCGGCCGAAGACGCATCCGCGTCCGAAGCCGACGATGCCATCGACACGGCCACCGAGCCCGCCGAGCGCGAGCCCGAGGCGCAAGTCCAGGAGCAGGAGCCGGCATTGGCTGCTTCGTTCTGATCCGGCACGGCCTCTCACGGGGCCTTGTCGCTTTTCCTCCCCACGTACGCCGCGTCCCCAGGACGCGTGCTTGCGCATTTCATCCCCCGAGTTCCGCGTGGTCTCACGGCCACGCGGTTGTCGAATTTCTCAAAGGAGATCAGCCATGTCTCTGGTATCCCGCTTTGCTCCGCAATCCCCGATCCTGCGCTCTGATCGCCCACTCTCGGACGACCGCATTCGTGCCGTCGTTCCGTCGATCTTCGCCGACGCTCCACATGGGAGCCGGTCCGATCGGTATGCCTACATACCGACCTCGACCGTGCTGACCAAGCTGCGCCAGGAGGGCTTCGAGCCCTTCATGGTGTGTCAGACGCGCGTGCGCAACGAAGACCGGCGCGAGTACACGAAGCACCTCATCCGACTTCGCCATGCAAGCCAGATCAACGGCGACGAGGCGAACGAGATCATCCTGCTCAACAGCCATGACGGCACGAGCAGCTATCAGATGCTCGCCGGCATGTTCCGGTTCGTCTGCCACAACGGCCTGGTTTGCGGTGACACCACCGCAGACATCCGCGTTCCCCACAAGGGCGACGTGGCCAGCCAGGTGATCGAAGGTGCCTACGGAGTCCTCGAAGGTTTCGAGCGCGTGCATAACGCGCGCGATGCGATGCGCACCATCACCCTCGATGAGGGCGAAGCGGAGGTCTTTGCGAACTCTGCGCTCGCACTCAAGTACGACGATCCGGCCAAGTCCACGCCTGTCACCGAGAGCCAACTGCTGGCCCCTCGGCGATGGGACGACCGCAAGAACGACCTGTGGGCCGTCTTCAACCGCGTCCAGGAGAACCTAGTCAAAGGGGGCCTGAACGGACGCACGGCCAACGGCCGCAATCAGCGCACCCGTCCGGTGCAAGGCATCGACCAGAACCTGCGCCTGAACCGGGCGTTGTGGCTGCTGGCCGAAGGCATGCGCCAGCTCAAGGCGTGATGCCACGCGGACCTCGCCCACCTCGGGCGAGGCCATTTCCTCTCATCCACCGGGTGCCGTCGGCGGCCCGTCATTCATCATCAGGAGAACCATCATGGCAACCCCATCGGCTTCCGAGAAATCTGTTGCGCCCATCGTCGTCCCCGGCCAGCTCACGCTGCGTACCATCCGCGGCAAGAACGGCCCGTTCACGGTTGGCCGCCTCGCGACGCACCTCGGTACTTTCGAGGTCAAAGACCCGGAGCTGGAGCAGTACCCCGAAGGCAAGTACGACGGGGAATTCATCATCAGGTACATCTTCCCGAAGTCCTATCCGGTCGGCGGCGGCATGCGGTTCGAGATCCGTGCCAGCCTCGACGGCATGACGCTCAACGGCATCGACAAACTCAGCCGCGACGAAGCCCGCAGCTTCGCCACCCAGGACGTCGATCCGCTCGATGAAGAGCAAGGGGCGCAGCCTGCGGCAACGCCGGCCAAGCCCACCAAAGCGTCCAGGCCCGCCAAGCCCGCACCCGTGCAGGCGTCCGCGGACCCGCTGGTCGATACCACGCCCTTCGGCGTGGATGCGCCACCGCCTGCTACGGCCGCTGCCCCCGGCAGCACCGAAGACGGTGACGCCGCGCTCTTCGGCCTGCTGTGGCCGCTGGGCGAGTCCGTGAAACTGGATTCGACCATCGACCGCCGCACCCTGCGCGCGCAGATCGCCCGCCTGGGCGAGCTGGGCTACGCGCTGGACTTCAAGACGCAGGAGTGGAGCCGCCAGGCCGAACCAAAACCTGCGTGATCGCAGACGCCGCATGCGCGGTGTTCTTCATCCACCCGCCGGGGTTCCTTTCCCATGCGGGGGAGGCCCTGGCCATTTTCTGGAGGTCTCCATCATGTCCACCATCGCTTGCGATACCCCGCGTTCAACGCTGGATGAACCCGCGTGGCGGGACCTTTGCAAAGCGGCCGCCGCACACGCCCAGCGCGGTTGCGGCTTGTCCTACGACCACTACGTGACGCTCTTCAGTTCGGCGATCGACGCACAGGCCAATCGTTTGCCGGATGAGCAACGTGCTCAGGCTCTCGAAATCGCGGCCCAGGAATGGGACTACGCAACACCTGCCGAACGGCAGGAAACCCAGGACTGGAATGCGGAGCATGGCTATTGCTCGCACGGGATCGAGTTCGGCTACTGCCCGGCCGGTTGTGATCGAGACGATGACGACTGGGATTGAGGGCGACGCATAGGTTCCTTCGCCGCAGATGCGGCATTCCATCACCCGCTGGGGGTTCTTCCCCACGGGGAGGCCTTCAGCTCAACTTTTCGAGGAGGCCTCTCATGGGCTGGTATTTCTCAAACCAATCGCGGTCCGAACTGATCGCGGAACTGATCGCACCGCAAGAGACCGAGCGCGCCAGCGTCAAGGTCATCGCTCACACCCTGCGCGGCAACGTGCTGTGGTCCGTCGCCGAAGTGACCGCCAAGGTCGAAGGCGTGCATCGTGATCTCGCACCGGGCCAGTCCCTGCGCTACATCCGCTGCGATCTGCTTGAACGAAGCGGCGGCCAGTGGGGCTACAAGTCCTTGGACGAGTCCATGCACCCGTACTACTACACGTGCCCGCTGTCCTATCTGGACCTCGCACCGGAGCAGTCCGCCGACTGGCGTGCAGGCGTTCGCGCCTACCACGCCCGGCGGCGCACACCCACGGCATCCGCGGCATCCGCCGCGGCGTCGATGGCCTGAGCCAGGAGGAACCGACATGGACCCGATCCTGGCAACGCTTCCGCCCTCGTTGCTGGCACTCGTTGAAGGGAGTTTGTCCAACGACGAAGTGTCCTCCGACGAGGAAATGCTGGCGTACTTCATCGACAACGGCCTCACCGAGGACCAGGCACGGCAGGCACTGACCTACCGCGACCAGTACCTCAACAACATCTACCTGGAAGGCTTCACGCCGATCACTTCGGCGGACGAGCCGCTTCACTTCAACCCGCACACCCGGCAGTTCGAGCCGGACTGAGCGGTTTTCTTCCACCCCCTGGGGCAGTACTTGCCCCAGCGGGCGGTGCTGTTCCCGTTCATCCGAGGACACCACCATGCCCGCAAACACTTCTTCCACGCTGTACCGCATCGACGAATGCCCGGACGTGATGGCCGACGCCTGCGTCGGCGATGACCAGGGCAACCTGATCTTCCTGTCCATCTGGGCGCGGGACACCGCCGTCCAGCAGTTCCTCGCTCGCCTGACCCTCGGGCGCGACGAGCAGGGACTGGACCAGTTCCACGTCATCACCGACCAGGGCGGCAGCGTCCCGGTATTCATCGGCAACGTCGATCGCCTGGAAAAGCGCATCACGCGCGCGTACCGGCGGACGCTGTTCGGCTCGCTGTCCAACGTGTGGCTGTTCGACCGGCGCTGCGTCAAGCCCGACAAGGCCAACGCCAGCGCATTGGCACTGCTGCCACGCGACAGCGCCCACAGGCTTGACCGCCTGTGGATGCTGGTGCGGGACACCTGCCCGTTGCCGCTGCTCGATCACTGGCGCGAGACCGTGCTGGAACTGCTGCAAACCCGCGAGATGCTGGCCCGCCTTCCGTTCGCCCTCGGGCCGCTGGAAGGCCATCGGCTCGCCATCGACGTGCCGGCGCTGACCCTGGCGCTCGGCTCCCTGATCCGCAGCGACGCGCTCACCGCCTATCCGTATCCGGCCAAGATTTGGACGCCGGAAGCGGTAGCGGCTTGACCCACCCTCGGAGGCACGCCTTGGCGTACTTCCGTGTTTCATCCCCGCCAACCAGGAGACTTCCATGGCCCTCATGTTCCCGCGGCTCGCCCGCAATTTCGTCAAGAACGGATATTTCCCGACCGACGAACCCACGCTCGAAAGAGCGCTCAACGCACTGATGCCCAGCGACGGGCCGATGTGCATCCTCGATCCCTGCGCCGGCGAAGGCGTGGCGATCGCCGAAGCCGCCCATGCCCTCGGGCGCGAGCAGGCAAAGGCGTTCGCCGTCGAGTTCGACGCGGAGCGGGCGCGCCATGCCCGCGGCCTGGTCGATCACTGCCTGCACGCGGACCTGATGGACACGATGGTCTCCAAGCAGTCCTTCGGGCTGCTCTGGCTCAACCCGCCGTATGGGGACCTGTCCAAGGACGTCAACGGCAACATCGGCTATCAGGGCCAGGGCCGTGCCCGCCTTGAAAAGCTGTTCTACCAGCGCACGCTCTCGCTGCTGCAATACGGCGGCGTGCTGGTTTTCATCGTCCCCGGCTACGTGCTCGACGCGGAGTTGGTCGGCTGGCTGACGCGCCACTACACGGACCTGCGCATCTACCGAGCGGTGGAGACGCAGTTCAAGCAGGTGGTGATCTTCGGACGCCGGGTGCGCCAGCGCGAGCAGGTGCCCGATGGCGTCAAGGCCGTGCGCAATCTGCTGTTGCAGGTAGGGCAAGGCGAAGTCGAAGCCGAGGAACTGCCGAGCGAGTGGCCGTTCCTGCCGTACATCGTCCCCGCCAGCCCGGCCGAGCCAGAGCATTTCTTCCGCGTGACGATGGAGCCCGAGCAGTTCGCCGATGAGGTTGGCAGGCTGCAAGGCTTGTGGCCATCGCAGGACACGCACCTGGGGGCTGCGCAGCAATCGCTGCGTCCACCGGCGCGGGCCTTGTCCCGCTGGCATCTCGCCCTGGCTCTGGCCGCGGGTGCGATCTCGGGGGTTGTGCGCTCCAAGACCGGGCGCGTGCTCGTCGTCAAAGGTGACACCCACAAGGACAAGACGCTCCAGCGGGAGTTCACCGAACGCGAAGACGGCTCCATCGCCGAGACCCGCATCCTCACCGACAAGTTCGTTCCCGTCATCCGCGCGTGGGACATGACACCTGGCTCCGCGACACGGGGCGAGGTGTTGACCATTCGCTGATCCACCGGACGCGCTGCCGTCCTGCTGTACCAACTCGAAGGAGAAACACCATGATCCCCAATCCGTTCAAGCGGCCTGCGCCGCACAAGCAACCGTTGTTCGCACCGAGTACGTTGAAGTTGAGCGAGAAGGTGCATTGGCTGGCCCGGCGAGGCCTGATCGACCCCTTGGCCTATGTCCAGCGCCATGTGCGCGGGGACTGGGGCGAGATCGATGAGGCCACACGCCAAGCCAACGACGTGGCGATCCAACAGGACAACCTAATGATCTCGCAGTTCAGGATCACGCCGGACCTGGCGCTGATCGTCAAGACCAGCGAGGACCACCAGACCACGGTGGTCCAGCTTCCCGAAGAGCGGGACCTGATCTGAGGCCCCACATCGTCATCCTCATCCACCTGACGGAGCCACTTCACTCCGGCAGGGGTGTCGTGGCTCAATGACTCATCAAGGAGGAGCCCATGGCATCGCATCGCATCGAAACCTACTGCCAGCGGCTGGCGTTCCCCATCGGGGCGCTCATCTTCAGCAGAGGTGTAGACCGCCTGGTCCGCGCGGGTCGCCTGGACCCGATCCCGTACTTCAGGCGCCACACCCGTGGCGACTGGGGCGACGTCAACATCCAGCAATGGCAGACGAACAGCAGCGCGCTTCAATCGGGCGCGTCGCTGGAATCGCACTACGTGATCCATCCGGGGCTCGCCATTCGCATCGTCACCGATTCGCAGCGCTGCGCAACCGTCATCGTGCTTCCGTCCGAAGACTGAGCACGGTTCACCTGCGGGCCGCCCAGGCCAGCACCTTCAACCACCCTCAGCCACGCGTCGATTCTCTTCCCACCACGGGGCATGCCATTGCCCCGCTGGGGGTGGTGCATGCCCCATTTTTCTTTGGAGCATCACCATGTCCCTCGATCTCGAAACCACTGCCGCTGAATCCGCGCCCGTACAGGGCGAACTGCTCGACGCGGAATCTTCCCCTCTGACCCTGAGCCTTCAGGATTTTGTCGGCGAGTTCGGCGACGAACTACTCGACGCCCTCAACAGCGCTAATCCGCCGGTCTATACCGGCCAACCGCAGGCGCACCGGCAACTGGTGGTCGCCAGCCTCAAGCGCAAGCTGTTCCCAGCCCAGGCCGAAGTCGTCCACGCCGCCGCCGAGCTGCTGATCGACCGTGGCGAACGTGCTGCGATCGTCAATGGCGAGATGGGCTGCGGCAAGACGACCGTCGGCATTGCCACGGCCGCCGTGCTCAACGCCGAAGGCTATCGCCGCACTCTGGTGCTGTCGCCGCCCCACCTGGTTTACAAGTGGCGGCGCGAGATCCAGGAGACGGTGGCCGGTGCCAAGGTGTGGGTACTCAACGGGCCGGATACGCTCGTCAAGCTCATCAAGCTGCGCGAGCAGTTGGGCGTGCAGCCCACGGGCCAGGAGTTCTTCGTCCTGGGGCGCGTCAGGATGCGGATGGGCTTTCACTGGAAGCCTGTCTTCACCACGCGGCGCACCCGCCACGGCGACGTGGCGGCCTGCCCGGACTGCGGCACGGTCATCACCGACCTCGACGGCGAGCCGGTCAACCCGATCGCGCTCCAAGCCGAGGAGTGCCGCAGGAAGTGCGGCCACTGCGCCGCGCCCCTGTGGACACTGATCCGCCCGCGCAGTCTGTCCGGCAGCGACCAGTCCTCGGCCGTGCTCAAAGCCTTAAAGCGCATACCGACCATCGGAGAGGTCACCGCGCAGAAGCTGATGCAAAAGTTCGGTGACGGGTTCCTGGCGTCGATGCTCGGCGACAACATCCATGAGTTCATCAACCTCATGGATGGCAACGGCGAGCTGGTGTTTTCCGACCGTCAGGCCACGCGCATGGAACGTGCGATGGCCAACATGGAGTTCGGCTTTGGCGAGGGCGGCTATCAGCCGTCCGAGTTCATCAAACGCTACCTGCCGCAAGGCACGTTCGACCTGCTCATCGCCGATGAGGCACATGAGTACAAGAACGGGGGCAGTGCCCAGGGCCAGGCCATGGGCGTGCTGGCGGCGAAGGCTCGCAAGACCTTGCTGCTGACCGGCACGTTGATGGGCGGCTACGGGGACGACCTGTTCCACCTGCTGTTCCGAGCCCTTCCGGGGCGGATGATCGAAGACGGCTACCGCCCGACCACGAGCGGCAGCATGACCTCGGCTGCGATGGCGTTCATGCGCGATCACGGGGTGTTGAAGGACATCTACTCCGAGAGCACCGGCACGGCGCACAAGACGGCCAAGGGCACCAAGGTATCGGTGCGCACGGTCAAGGCCCCGGGGTTTGGCCCCAAGGGCGTGCTGCGCTGCATCCTGCCGTTCACGATCTTTCTCAAGCTCAAGGACATCGGTGGCAACGTCCTGCCGCCGTATGACGAGGAGTTCCGTGAAGTCGCGATGGACACGGCGCAAGCCGCGGCCTACCGCGATCTGGCGGGTCGGCTGACCGCGGAGCTGAAACAGGCTCTGGCGCGACGCGATACGACCTTGCTGGGTGTGGTCCTCAACGTGCTGCTGGCCTGGCCGGATTGCTGCTTCCGGTCGGAGACCGTGGTGCATCCGCGCACGCGCAACACCTTGGCGTTTGTCCCGGCTCAGTTCAACGAGTTCGAGATCAGCCCCAAGGAGCGTGAGCTGATCGACATCTGCAAAGAGGAGAAGGCGCAGGGCCGCAAGGTCCTGGCCTACACGGTCTATACCGGCACGCGCGACACCACGTCGCGCCTGAAGGTGTTGCTGGAGCAGGAAGGCTTCAAGGTGGCGGTGCTGCGCGCGAGCGTGGATGCCAGCCGCCGCGAAGACTGGATCGCCGAGCAACTGGACCGTGGCATCGACGTGCTCATCACCAACCCCGAGTTGGTCAAGACGGGGCTGGACCTGTTGGAGTTCCCGACGATCGTGTTCATGCAGTCGGGCTACAACGTGTACTCGCTCCAGCAGGCGGCACGCCGCTCCTGGCGCATCGGGCAGAAGCAGCCCGTGCGTGTGATCTACCTCGGCTACGCCGGTTCCTCGCAGATGACCTGCCTGGAGCTGATGGCCAAGAAGATCATGGTCTCGCAGTCCACCTCGGGCGACGTGCCCGAATCCGGGCTCGATGTCCTGAACCAGGACGGTGATTCCGTCGAGGTCGCACTGGCCCGGCAGCTTGTCGCCGCATGACACGTTCCACTTACGGCCCTTCGGGGCCGTTTTTTTTGCCGCTCCCGGTAAATCGGACGCTGCCTGGTTCGCATTGTTTGCTGCCGCTCGCGGCCTGAGCGGCGATGGTGAGGGCTGGATGTTTCAGGACGCCGAGCTATGTGCCCCTCTCCACCGTGGTTTCACTATCCCGAACGCCGCCTTCTGGCGGGATTTCTCGGCCTGCTGTGGTCGGTGCTGGCCGGTGGCTGCGCGACGACGACTGCGCCGGTCGCGCCCGACACCATCGCGGAAGTCTTGGCCGCGCCTGAACCCGAGGCTTCCGAGTACATCCCGGTCGTGCGCTACGCCCGCTACACACTGGTCGAACTGGCACCCATGGCGGCGCAGCGCGACCTGTTGTTGCAGACCATCGACGTGTCCATGCCCGAGGATGCCCGCGCCACGGTCGGGGATGGGCTTCGGCACGTGCTCAAACGCAGCGGCTATGGCCTGTGCCAGACCGCGCATGCCGTGATCGAGCTGTACGCGCTGCCGTTGCCGGCGGTACACCTGCACCTCGGCCCCATGACCTTGCGCGATGCGCTGCTCACGCTGGCTGGCCCGGCCTGGGAACTGCACGCGGATGACCGCGCACGGCAAATCTGCTTCGAGCGGCCCGGCGATCGCGCGGTCGCCGAGTCCCCATCCGAGCCACCCGCCACCGAGGCGGTGCAGACGTTCCCGCTGGCACCCATGGTTTCGGGAGGCCAGCCATGAACGCCCCGCAACCTGCCCAGCGATCGACCGCCGCCGTGGTGGTGCAGAGCCTGATGTGGCTCTGGTTGATCTTCCTCAGCGTCTTGGCGGCCCTGGGCTACCAGGCCCTCAGCGACCAGGCCGACCAGGAGCGGCTGGATTCCCGCCTGCAACGCCTGGAAGCGCAGGCAACTGGCTTGGCCGAGACGATCGAGGCCATCCAGCAGCGCCCGGCCGTCGCGACGGACGCTGACCTCAAAGACACCCGCCAGATTCTGGAAGCACGCGCGGCCCAGGTCGAGAAATCTCTCAGTGGCTACGCAGCGGCCGACGACCTCCAGGCGCTGCGCGCGGAGGTCGAGCAGATCAAGGCGCGCCAAGCCGCCGCGCGTGCCACCGCACCCGCCCAGCGGCGCGCATCGCGCACGTCCGCCGCCTCCAAGACCGAGCTGCCGCCGCTGCCATTCCGCGTCGTCGGCGCCGAACTGCGCGCCGGCCAGCGCAGCGTGTCCGTCGCGCCGAGCATCGGGGACTTCACGCCCGCCCAACTTCAGGTGCTGCTGCCCGGGGATGCGGTCGGCCCGTGGCGCCTGCAGGCGATCGAGGGCAACACCGCAGTGTTCCAGGCCGGCAACCAGACCCGCCGCGTGGCGATTCCCTGACCGGAGCACCCCATGAAGCCGTCGATCCTCCTTTTCGCGGTCCTGGTGGCGTCGTCGCAATGGCCCGCCTGGGCGCAGCAGCCCGCAACGACCTCGGCGCGCAACGCACAGAGCCAGGAGCGCCCGCTGGCCGCCCGCGTGCTGGACGACCGGGTGGCAACCGAATGGGGCTTGCAGCCACAAGAATGGGCACGCTACCGCGAGCTGATGGATGGGCCGCTGGGTATCTACTCGCCCAACCTGGACCCGCTGTCCGCCCTGGGCATCGAAGCTCGCACGGACGAAGAACGGCGCCGCTATGCGGAACTGCAGGTGCAGGTGGAAGCGCGCCGCGTCGAGAAGCTGCTCGCCTACCAGCGCGCCTACGACGAGGCCTGGCAGCGCCTGAATCCGGGGATGCAGCGCGTGAACCTGCCCGACGACAAGCCGGGCGCCGGCCCATCCAGCAGTCCCTTGCGCGGCAGCGGCCGCATGGCGGTGTTCGTCAAGGACGGCTGCGCAGCCTGCGGACAGCTCGTGCAGCGCCTGCAATCCTCGGGCGCGGAGTTCGA
Source organism: Pseudacidovorax sp. NFM-22 (assembly GCF_021401245.1). Lineage (GTDB taxonomy): Bacteria > Pseudomonadota > Gammaproteobacteria > Burkholderiales > Burkholderiaceae_C > Xenophilus. The sequence goes on along the minus strand of NZ_JACBFY010000003.1, from coordinate 259,206 downwards.
CCTGTACATGGTGGGCAGCCGCCAGGATGACGCGCGCATCCGCGACTGGGCCAAGCGCGCGCAGATCGACCCGGCGCGCGTGCGCGCCGGCAGCATCACGCTCAACCACGACGGCGGCCGCTGGCTGTCACTGGGCCTGCCCGGCGATCTGCCCGCCGCCGTGCGCGAAGTGAACGGCCAATGGCAGCGCCAGCCGTAGCCATGCCCCTGCGCGCACTGGTGCTCACTGCCGGCCTGTATGCCGTTGCCGCCCTGGCCCAGGAGGTTCCGCCACCGGCTTACCAGCTTGCCGCCCAGCGCGCAGGCATCCCCTCGACCGTGCTCTACGCCGTGGCCTTGCAGGAGAGCGGCATCCGGCGCAACGGGCGCCTGGTGCCGTGGCCGTGGTCCCTCAACGTCGCCGGCCAGTCGCGCCGCTTCGCCACGCGCGCCGACGCCTGCGCTGGCCTGCAGCAGGCGATGCGCGCCACGCCGCACACGCGCATTGATGCGGGCCTGGGCCAGATCAACCTCGGCTACCACAAGCACCGCTTTACCGGCGCGTGCGACCTGCTGGATCCGTATCGCAACCTGGCCGTTGCCGCCGAGATCCTGAAGGAGCAGCACACCCCCGGCGAGGACTGGCTGCTGGCGATCGGCCGCTACCACCGCCCCGCAGGCGGCGAGCCCGCCGCCCGCTATCGGCGCAGCGTGTCGCGCCACCTTGCCCGCGTGCAGGGCACGCGACCAGCCGCCGCGGTCCTCGCGGCGCGCCAGGAGACCTCCCCATGACGAAACCCCATCCCGCCCATCTCGCGTTCACGGGCCTACTCATGCTGCTGTCAGGCCTGCCGCTGGCCTCGCGTGCCGGCGAGCCACTGATCGTTGTCGAGGACCGTGGCGGCACGTCGGCATTGCCGTACTACGAAGCCCTGAATCTCCAGCCGCGCGCCAACGCACCGGCGCGGCCGTCCATCCCGACGCCCCAGGTTCCTGCCACACGGGCGGACGAAGCCGCGATGCTGCCGGTGCGCAGCGCCAAGCTCACGCCCGGCACCGTCGCGCGACGGGTGATCGAAGCGCCCGGCCTGCGGCCGTTCGTGGTCATCGGCGACGACGAGGCTTCCCGGGCCTGGTTGCAGCGCCGCGCCGCCGCTTTGCGCGAACGTGGCGCGGTCGGCCTGGTCGTCAACGTCGAGACCGCGCAGGGCCTGGCGCGGCTGCGCGCCCTGGTGCCGGGCGTGCCGCTCGCGCCCGTGGCCGGCGACGACCTGGCCGATCGCCTGGGCCTGCGGCACTACCCGGCGCTGATCACGGCCACCGGCATCGAGCAATGAAGCCATGTCGGGCAAACAGCCGGTCGAGGTTCTGCTACGCCCAGCGGTGGAGCTATACACCGTCGCGGCGTGTGCAGGCGCCGCGTTTCTGTGCCTGGTGGCCCCATGGTCGCTCGCGCTGAGCCCGGCCATGGGCATCGGCAGCGCCTTGGCGTTCGGCGCCTACGGCGCGATCCGCTACCGCGATGCCCGCATCATCCTGCGCTACCGGCGCAACATCCGCCGTCTGCCGCGTTACGTGATGACCAGCAAGGACGTGCCGGTCAGCCAGCAGCGCCTATTCGTGGGGCGCGGCTTTCTCTGGGAGCAGAAGCACACGCATCGGCTGATGCAGACGTACCGGCCCGAGTTCCGCCGCTACGTCGAGCCGACGCCGGCCTACCGGCTGACCAGGCGCCTGGAGGAACGGCTGGAGTTCGCGCCATTGCCGCTCTCGCGCCTGCCGAAGCTCACCGGCTGGGACGCGCCTTTCAACCCCGTGCGCCCGTTGCCGCCTGTCGGCGGCCTGCCAAGGCTGCACGGCATCGAGCCCGACGAAGTGGACGTCAGCCTGCCGCTGGGCGAGCGCGTCGGGCACTCGCTGGTGCTGGGCACCACGCGGGTGGGCAAGACGCGCCTGGCCGAGTTGTTCGTCACGCAGGACATCCGTCGCAGGAATGCTGCCGGCGAGCATGAGGTCGTCATCGTCATCGACCCCAAGGGGGATGCCGATCTCTTGAAACGGATGTACGTCGAAGCCCAGCGCGCTGGCCGCGAAGGCGAGTTCTACATCTTCCACTTGGGCTGGCCGGAAATCAGCGCCCGCTACAACGCCGTGGGCCGCTTCGGTCGGATCTCGGAAGTGGCGACACGCATCGCGGGGCAGCTCTCCGGCGAAGGCAACAGCGCGGCGTTCCGCGAGTTCGCATGGCGCTTCGTGAACATCATCGCCCGCGCCCTGGTGGAACTGGGGCAGCGCCCGGACTACATGCTGATCCAGCGCCACGTCATCAACATCGACGCGCTGTTCATTGAGTACGCCCAGCACTACTTTGCCAAGACGGAGCCCAAGGCCTGGGAGGTGATCGTCCAGATCGAGGCCAAGCTCAACGAGAAGAACATCCCAAGGAACATGATCGGGCGCGAGAAGCGTGTGGTGGCGCTGGAGCAATACCTCTCCCAGGCGCGCAACTACGACCCTGTGCTCGATGGCCTGCGCTCGGCGGTGCGCTACGACAAGACCTACTTCGACAAGATCGTTGCATCGCTGCTGCCGCTGCTGGAAAAGCTCACGAGCGGCAAGATCGCCCAGCTCCTGGCGCCGAACTACTCCGACCTGGCCGACCCGCGCCCGATCTTCGACTGGATGCAGGTGATCAGGAAGCGCGCCGTCGTCTATGTCGGCTTGGACGCGCTGTCCGATGCGGAGGTCGCCGCAGCGGTCGGCAACTCGATGTTCAGCGATCTCGTCTCGGTGGCTGGGCACATCTACAAGCACGGAATCGACGATGGCCTGCCGGGCGCATCGGCTGGTGCGCGCGTGCCGATCAACGTGCATGCGGACGAGTTCAATGAATTGATGGGTGACGAGTTCATTCCGCTCATCAACAAGGGCGGTGGCGCGGGCCTGCAAGTCACCGCCTACACGCAAACGCTTTCGGACATCGAGGCCCGCATCGGCAACCGCGCGAAGGCCGGCCAAGTGATCGGGAATTTCAACAATTTATTCATGTTGCGCGTGCGCGAGACGGCCACCGCGGAACTGCTGACGAGGCAGTTGCCGAAGGTCGAGGTCTATACGACCACCATCGTCTCGGGCGCGACGGACAGCTCAGACATCCGCGGCGCGACGGACTTCACGTCGAACACCCAGGACCGCATCAGCATGGCCAGCGTGCCGATGATCGAGCCGTCACACGTCGTCGGTCTGCCCAAGGGCCAATGCTTCGCGCTGCTGCAGGGCGGCCAGCTTTGGAAGGTGCGCATGCCGCTTCCGGCGCCAGACCCCGATGAAGTGATGCCGACGGACTTGCAGCAACTGGCCGGGTATATGCGCCAGAGCTACAGCGAGGCCACGCAGTGGTGGGAGTTCACCAGTTCCGCAGCCTTGCCGCATGCAGCCTTGCCCGACGACCTGCTGGATGACGCCGCTCCAGCCGAGCCTGACGCGGTGGCCACCGGCGCCGACGACAGCACCGGCGAGGCCGCACCATGAAGGATGCCGCCTCGACCGCGCAGCGGGAGCAGAACCAGCGCCAGGGGCTGATCGTCGGCACCATCACCTTGCCGTTCCGGCTGCTCGGGGTGCTCATCGGCTCGCTGCTGTTCTCGATCGTGGTGGAGTGCGTCGGCATGCACCTGTTCTGGAAGGACCAGGGCTGGCGCCACTCCCAGCAGATGCTGCAGTACGAACTCGGGCACCTGTCCAACCACTTCACGCGCAGCGTGGTGGTGCAGGAGCCCGGGCGCACGGCGCACGAGCTGGTGGATACCGGGTACGAGTGGGTGTTCGTGCGCTCGGGGTTGCTGGAGCGCATGAGCCAGACCGCCGAGCGCGCCCGCGCGGCCAGCCACGGGCAGAGCCGCAACTTCCGCTACTACATCAGCCAAGTCTATGTCTGGGCCGAAAGCTACCTGATCGCTGCGGCCTTCACGACGCTCACCTTCCTGGTGCGCCTGCTGGTCCTGGTACTCACGCTGCCGCTGATCCTCACTGCAGCATTCGTCGGCCTGATCGACGGCCTGGTGCGACGGGATGTGCGCCGGTTCGGCGCGGGCCGCGAATCCGGCTTCATCTACCACCGCGCGAAGGCCAGCCTGATGCCGTTGGCCGTGCTGCCTTGGGTCACCTATCTCGCACTGCCCATAGCGGTGCATCCTCTGGTCATCCTGCTGCCCAGCGCGGCGTTGCTGGGGATGGCAGTCAGCCTGACCGCAGGCAGCTTCAAGAAGTACTTATGAGGTGACACGGGCGGCACTGCTCTGCAAAGCCGTGTGCCGTTCATCGGTTCTGCAGGGTATCAAGAGCAGCATCCAACGCCGTAACCGCCTCGACGACCGTTCTTACCGTCGCCCGATCGAACTCATGATCGCGCTGAGCGTCGTGCACACCGCTATTGAGGTAACCCCATTCAATACTCGTACCGCTGACATTGAGCAGCCTGACCAACGCCCCTACGGCATCCGGCGCACCCGCATGTTGCGCCGCGATACGCTCGACGGCCGACCGCAACTTGGTGCATTTATTGTTCAGCTCCCAAGGCGCGCGGGGCCCGCTCAGCTTGATGTCGATCCGGCCGTCCGCCCGCCGACCCAGCCACGTCCACAGGCGGTCCGTCAGACTCTCCAGCGCCGGCCGGGCCTGGCGCAGTGCCTCGCGTTTCTCGTCAGCCGCCAACGCCTGCTGGGCCAGAAGAACATAGTTCTTCGCTGGCGGGTCGCTGTCGACCCGCAGTTCGTGCTCTCCCTGATGCGGGAGAAACTTGTAGCGCTTGATGGCCGCGGCGCGGCGCACGCCCAACTCCTGCTGGATGCGGTGCAGGAACTCCTCTGCGTGCGAGGTGAGGATAACCTGCTTGCCGTGGAGCAAACCGTCCTCGAAGAAGGTACGCCAGATGCCATCGCGATGGTCGTCGTCTATCGCATTGACGACGTCATCGAAGATGACCACGGGGCAGCCCTGCGCGAGGTTCTTGGCAAGCAGAATCGCCAGACCCAAGCATTTGATGTGCCCTTCGCTGAAGACGATCAACGCGTCGTAGCGCACGCCCGGCTCGCCGGCGAACTCCACCTCGATCTTGCCGTTCTCGGCCACGGGCAACCACAGCGCGTGCAGCAGATCGCCGGGCGGATCGGCCCGGTTGAATGCGTTGTAGAGATGGCGGGCTTGGTCTCCCAGCCCCTGTAGCAGAACCCCCGGCAGAGCGGTCAGGTATGCCTGAATCTCGGGTAGGAAGCCGTCGTAGGCGGCCTTGACCCGCTGATGGTGCACCACCACCGGCATTTCGTCCGTGGCCGCCTGGATCAGGCCGCGGTTCGCGTCGTCGAATTGGGCCACGGTTTGGCGGGCGGCCGCCAGCTCCTGATCCGCAGTCGTGCGCATGGTCCGCAGCCGTTCGATCTCCAGCTGATGCTGTTGCAGGCGGTCCCGCTCCTGGGCCATCGCGCCGCGCTGGGCATGCACGTCGCGCGCCTGCGCGTCGAAGCCTTCGATGATCTGTGCGATCCGTAAGAGGGCTTGCCAGGCGCGCTGGTCCCCATTCACCCAGCCGCCGAGCCAATTGCCCGCCGACGTGGGAGGCAGCAGTGGCAGGCCCGCGGCCTGCGATTCGGCAGGACAAGCGACCCCAGCCGCCGCCACCACGCGGCGCATTTCGTCCCACAGCGCTCGGACCGCCTCGCTCAACTGCGTCCGATGCCCGGCCTCTTGCTGCTGCAGGACGGCCAGTTGCGCGAGCTGCTCCAGGCCCATTCGCGCCCTGGCGAACGGGTCCTGTGCCACAGCGGCCAGTCCGGTTCCACATGCCGGACACGCGGTCGCCCCGTCCGCCAACGCTTGCACGGCCTCGTAGAGCTTCGCGTACGACACCTCGCCCGCGCGGGCCGCGAGTTGCGCGGAAGACGCTTGCCACAGTCCCTGGACGCGGTAGGCCTCTGCCAGCAACGCTTGCAGGCGGGCCTGGGTCACCTCGTGAATGGCAGGCGGGTTGGCGTCCAGCTGAGCCTGGACATACGGTAGCCGTCCTTGCTGCTGCGGCGTACCCAGCAGCCAGTCCACGCAGGCTTGATAGGTCGCGCCAGGTGACATGCGCTGCGCCAAAGCTTGTTCCAGGCCCTCGACCGCTGCGATCTTCTGCGGGTAGGCGGCGATGGTCTGTTCGGAGTTCGCCAACCGCAGGCGACGCTGCGCCAGCTGCGCCGCCTGCACGCCGGCAAGCATCAGGTCCTGATCGAGCGAGGGGTTGAAGCCGCGCACGAACTCGCTGAACTGGTCCACGCCGAACAGGGTGGCGATGAGCTGGCGCTGATCGCTCGGGGTCCGCGCGGCGATTCGGGCGAAATCGTCGAGGCGGTTCTTCTCGATGAAGCAGAAGCGATACTCAGCTTCGTCGGGCTGGACGGCCTGCGCTTCGCCCGCCGCCGTAGACGACAGGACTGGCGCGACGTGGCGGCGCAGGCGAGCGTTGTTGCAGTACGTCCGCTGGTCGACCCGCTTGGCCTGCGCTTCGCTGATCGAACCGAGCATCGCCACTTCCAAGGCTTCGCAGAAGCTGCTCTTGCCGGTGCCGTTGGCACCGTAGACCAAGGTGATGTCATGGCTGAGGTCGAACGTCTCCTGCCGCATGAATCCTCGAAACGGCCCGACTTCGAGCTGGTGCAGTCGCCCGAGCGCCGGCCCGTTTTCGGGGCCGCGCGCGTCCCCGTCGTAGGCGACAGGCATCTGCGCCAGATGCGCGATGGCCAGCGGCGCCAAGCGCGTGGAGCGCCCCCGGCGTGCAGCACCGACCTCGGCCAGTGGCTGCAGGTGATCGAGCACCAGGTGCGCCAGCCGGCGCACGTCGTCGTGCACGTGCCGCTGCGCCAAGTGCGCCAGGAACCGGTGGTACTCCGAACGTATGCTTGCCACAGCGCCCCCTCACTTGGTCAACCACTGACCGTAAGCCTCCACATCGATCATGGGGACCGTTCCACTGAACTGAAGCTGCGCGATCAGCTTGAAAAGAAACGCGGTCGCCGGCTTGTTTTCGTTGGTGTAGCTGTACGCGCCGCTGGCTTGGTCATAGAAAAAGTGCCCGTGGGCGGCAACGCATCCGATGTCCAGACGCCCCTCGGTGAGGTTTGCGTTCAGCGCCTTGTCCATGGATGGACCCAATGCAGGACTCCATTCGCTCTCGAAGGTGAGCAAGCCACCCAGAATCGGAATCAACGGCTTCGCTGGGTAGGTCCCGCCAGCGTGCGGGATCGGCAGGCTCGTGCGGTGCAGCCTGCGCACACTGGCGACCTTCTCCTGGGCATAGGCCACAAGCCCCGCGTCAGCCGTCTGCTTGGCCTCGAAAACGGCGTACACGCTTTCGGCTGGAATGATCGTCTCGTTCTCGTAGGTGAAGATAAAAGGCGAATATTGCCGATCAAACACCACCACATCGATCTGCTGGCTGAAGTTCCCCAGGCTGTCCACCACATGCGCCTTGGCCGCCTGGTACCGTTTGGGCAGATAGGTATCCAGCATGTCGATCCAGACGTTCTCGCTCGCATCCCCCTTCGTACCCGGGTGACCGAAGGTCTTGCGTACTACGGACAAGCGCTGCTGGATGTCCTCATGCAGGGACGACAGGAGCTGGGAAAGCGACCACTGGGACATGCTGTACCTCGATGGGACGTGTATGGAAGCCGATGGAATCAGGACAGTGGGAACTTGGGGCCAAACAGTGCGCGCCAGGCGCGAAGCGCTTCGATATTGCGACCACGACGCGCGTGGTCGATGGCGATGCTTGCGTCTTGGCTCGCCTGGAACAGCAGCTGCTGCGCGCGCTGCTTGCGCGCGGCATCCATATCGTTGCTGATCGCCGGGCCAAGTCCGGCGGGATCCGGCCACTCGTCATGAACTCGATCGGCAAGCGTGGCAAAGAACGACTGGATCTCGCGATCGAACGATCCTCCCCAGCCGCCGTAAAGACACTCAAGGGCCATTACCTCGATCAGGAACGAGGGCTTCACCGGCTTCAGATCGCCGTGCTTGGGATTGTTGTTCCAGTACTTCACCATGCGCACGAGACCTTTCCACTCATTGCCATAGGCTTGGTGCGCTGCGGTCGCCTTGTCCTTATGGATCTCCGGGTCCGTCTTGATCCACTTTCCGGACGCCGTATCGGGGATCTCATACTGGTCGCCGGTATCGAATGCGGGCACCGCATCCACGCTGACCACCCGGTAGTCCGTGTTGTCCTCCGCGTCGATGTGAACACCGAAATCCACGTTGATCGAGCGCGCCTGTTTGCGCACGGCCGCCGAACCGTATTTCTCCACCAATGCAGAGTGGAAATCATCCAGCACTACCGATGCGGCCTTGCCGTGGTAATGCTTCTCCGAGTCCTTCAGCACGAAGAAGATGTCGATATCCTTGAGCGGCTTCGTCTTCGTGTATCGAGCATAGGAACCGGTCAGGAAGCTGCGCGCAATGCCGAACTTGGTCTGCAGGTAGTCCCGCACTTCGTTCTGGCGTTGCGAGGCATTCTTCTGTTCGCGTTCGTTGAGTTCCAGACGCGACTTGAACTTGCGAAAAGCTTCATCGATCGACAGCATCAGCGTTGCCTCCAATATCCGGCCTGACCCGCCAGGCCGCTGTGTTCGACAGTCGAGCCTAGGCTCTGCTTGACCATTCCATCCGTCGAGCGATAACTTCCTTTGCTCCATCCCTCCACATCAGGTCGCCCTGGCTTTGTATCGAGCATTAACTTGTACTTGGCCTGCGATGGCAGCAGCCCAGCTTTCTTGATCGCGTACTTCAACTGCTCGGTATCTGTCCAGAAGCTGCCGTCGCCATCGGACCACCCATACACGATGTCGATATCCCATCGGGTCACGAGCTTGTCGGTTGCCGGGTTGTAGATCTCCAGAATCACCTTGCGCAGATCACCGGTCCCGAGCCACGTCTTGATGGCTCGGGTATTGCTCTCCCAGCGATCCGCAAAGTGCTCAGGGTCCAGCCCACTGAGCAGGATGATGTCTTTCAAGCTCTTGAGGATGTTGTCGGTCACATAGGTAACCGAGTGCGTGTACGAGTAGGTGGCGACGGTGCTCATGACTTGAGGAAACCTCCGAGGTCGAGCGACAGCGCTTGCCCAGCATCGGCCTGCGCCTGCGTGGCAATTCCTTGGCTCAAGTCCCGTGCAATGATGCGAGAACTGTGCTTTTTGAGCGCGCTTTGCACCCAGCCGAGCTGCTCCTTCGGACACGGCAGCGAGACTCCCCAGTCTCCCTTCAACGGCTCGAACCCCAAGACTTCTTCGTTGGCATCATCACCATAGATCGCGTCTTCGTCGAAGAGGCAGTAGATCCTGGTCCGTGGTCCATCGCATGTCGCAACGATGGGCGCGCTCTTGGGTGCCTGGTCGGCGATCAAGCTGGCGGCCACGCCCGTCACGGCCCTGAGTTCAGAGCGAGCCGTGCCGTCCTTGCCCTGAGTGAGCAGTTCGACAATGGCATCCCATGTCTGCAACGCATCGCGGTGCGGCGAGCTGCGAAACGTCCGGCTGACAACGGTGGTCATTTTTGCTTCCCTCCTTGAAGGCGCATTTGCTTTGCCTGTCGTATCGCACTGCGCAAGTGCTCTACGGAAAGCTTGTTCGGATCGATAGCCACTTGCGGGTCGGCCGCGAGGGCGTTGGCTACGACCTTGCGAATGGCCCGACCATCCAATCCGACGCACTCGCCAGCGCACGCGTCGAACTGGTGAGCCGAGGAAAGCTTGCCAATCCCCGGAAATGTCTTTGCCAGGCCATTCAGGCAGTCCACTAGGATCTGCTTGCAGGCATCCTTGCCGGGCAGTGGCACCTCCATCACCATGTCGCAACGAGATAGGAAGGCACTGTCGACGGCCTGTGGGAAGTTGCTGGTGGCCACGAACAGCAGATGCGGGTTGCGTTCGGCCAACATGTCCAACTGCACCAACACCGCGTCGGTGGCCCGGTGCACATCAACCGGGTTGGCTTCCAGGCTGAGCTTCGCTCGATCAGCCGCAAGCGTTTCGACCTCGTCCAGAAGGACGATCGTCGGGCCCGCCGCTGCGGATTCTGCGATCGATTGCGAGAACAGGTCTGCCACGGCGCGTTGAGTCTTTCCCATTGCAGAGCTCGTCAGCGTGTGAGGCTCCACTTCCAGCAATCGAAACTTCGCAGAAGAAAAAGATTCGGCCACACGATGCGCCAAGCCCCGTGCCAAGGAGGTCTTCCCAGTCCCCGGCGGGCCGACCAACAAGATCACGCCGTGCAGGGGGAGTACCGTGCGCTCCACCTTGGGGCGCACCGTGAAGTTGACGATCGCTTGTGACAGCAACTGTTTTTTGATGGCTTCGTCCATCACGATCGAATCCCACAAGTCACCCAGCGACTTATCCGGCAGCTTCCAGCTTCGATGGATGCCTTTCGGCAAAGTGGCGTCTGATGAAGGATTCTTGGTCATCCGTGGCTCTCGGCGGGTCAGAGAATGGTGCGATAGGTCGCCAGCACCTTGGTCGTTTGCACAAGGCCTTGGCGCAGCAGGATTTCGAGATAGCGGTCCACATCGATCGGCGGATGCTTGAGTTGGGCACGCTGGCGCTGCGCAGCCGACACTACGGCGGCCGCATCCAGATCCAGCAGGTTGTCCACAAACTCATCGGGGTGCTGCGATTCGATGCCGTACGGAGCCAGCAGATCGTTCGGGAAATCACGTTCGTTGAACGTCACAATCACGCTCGCACCGCAGCGAATCGCCGCAGCCAGGACGTGCCGATCGTTCGGATCGGGTAATGTCAGGCCTGCCACGAGCGCTTCGTAGCCCTCCACCAAGCCGTCCGGAATGGCCCTGTCCATGAGATCCGACGTCCTGTCGACCTGAACCCGGGTGAGATCGGGGCGGTTGATCAACAGATTGCGTTTCCACTCCTCATGAATGGCTTGGCTCCACCGCGCCCGGAAGCGGCCAGACAGGCCGAGCCACATCAGGAAATCCCGCAGTGGCGCGGGATATAGAACGCACGCGTCGTAGACGGCGGTGAATGGGGAATGCCTCATTCGTATCCCATTCCCAACTCTTGCGACTGCTGAGCGAGTTCGGCCATCGCCTGCTCACTGGCGCGCTCGCGCGCTTCCTTGTACTGCATCAGATCGGCGAACCTCACCCTGCGGTGCTTGCCGGTGCGATGAAATGCCAACACCCCATCTTCTAGCAGCTTGACGAAATGGGGACGGGACACGTTGAGCAAGTCCGCCGCCTCTTGGGTCGTCAGCTCTGCATGGACGGGCACCACCTTTACTGCATTGCCATCGGCCAACTCGGCCAGGATGTCGACCAGCAGGCGTAAAGCCGAGGTAGGCAGTTCCACCTGATGAGCCTGTTTGTGGTCATCAAAGATCTGGATGTGCTGCGTCTCGAACTGGGTTGCGAGGTAAGCCGCCAAGGCACGTTGACCCTGGACGGCTGCCTTAACCTCTCCCGCGGCGGGAAGGGTCATCTTGGATTGGGCAGTGGCGGTGGTCATGGGTAGCTCCTAAGCGAAAACGGTTGCAGAGCCGATCATATTCGAAACACTCGAAAAACGCAATAATCGAAACTCCACCCGGGCTTTTGTAGGTTCGCTCGCGGTATGCCCAATCCGGTCGTCCGCCAGTTCCTATTGTTTGCGGCCTAAAACAGCCCTGATCTCCACGATCACCCCATTGCTGATCACACAGGAATGGCGCGATGGTGGCTTCGATCTGGCTGCGCGCCGCGCATCGCGGCGTGCCCACTTTTCTCGTGACGGCCCTCCTGCTGGGTCAGTCCCAGATGGCCTTGGCCGAGTCTCCGGCACAGCGCCAGGAGCTGGTCGCCGCACTGCGCCAGCTCGACGCGCTGGAGCGCACCGTCGCGGACAGCGCCGCGCATGCCCCCATCCAGCCGGGCGAGCGCTACCACTTCGACTACCCGCGGCTGCTGGCTGACCTGGCGCGCGTTCGCGCCGGCATCCAGTTTCACCTGACGCCATCGCGCGCTCAGCCGCGCGACCCCTCCGAACTGGCCGGCGACTACCGCACCGAGCGGGCGGCCGAGCCGCTGCCGGCGACGACTGCGGGGGGCAAGCAATGAACGGCGCCCAGGTCTCGGCATTTCAAGCCAACAGCGGCATCGCGCCTTCCGCAATGGCGACCGTCCTGGTCGGCGTCGTGTTCGCGGTCCTGCTCGTGTGGGGCGTCTGGGCCATCCGAACGGCCTACGTGGGGTGGTCCGAGAGCCGCCTCAACCAGCGCCAGTTCCTCGGCGTCTGCATCCGCTTCGTCGCGATGTACCTCGTCCTGAGTTTCTTCCTTCTGTCCTGACCTGAAAGGCCCGACCATGCACAACCGCATCCTCACTTCCCGTCTCGCCCAGCGCGCCGCCATGGCCCTGGGCGCCGCCGCGCTGCCCGCGCTGTCGTTCGCGCAAGGCCTGCCGCAGTTGGAGAACCCGACGCGCGGCACCGGCAACGGCATCATGGAGACGATCCGCAACTACGGCTACGACATCATCATGCTCGTGGCCCTGCTGGTGGTGGCGTCGATGTTCATCGGCGTCTGCTACCACGCCTACGGAACCTACGCGGAGATCCACACCGGCCGCAAGACGTGGGGCCAATTCGGCCTCACGGTCGCCATCGGCGCCGTGTTGCTCGTGATCGGCATCTGGCTGCTCACCGAAGCCACGGGCATCCTGTAAGGCGAGGCCGGTATGTCCGAGCAGCAGCACGTCCGTGCGGACGGGACGGTCACGTTCCTTCCGCACCGGCTCAACCGCCATCCCGTTGTCGTGCGCGGCCTCACCGCCGACGAGCTGTGGATCTGCTGCGGCCTGTCCGGCGCCGCCGGCCTGCTGGTCGGCGCGCCGCTTTCGTGGGTGTTCCGCACGATCGCCATCGCACCGACGTTCGTTGTCCTGGGCGTGGCCTTGGGCGTGTTCATCGGCGGCGGCATCCTGCGCCGCCTCAAGCGTGGGCGCCCCGACACCTGGCTTTATCGGCAGTTGCAGTGGCGCATCGCAACGGGCCATCCGCTGATGGCCGGCTGGGTGGGCGGCCACGTGCTGATCTCGCGCTCGGGCTTCTGGTCCACCCGCAGGAGCATGCGATGAGTCGCTTCAAGAACGAGATCGCCCACCTGCAGGCGCACATCAAGACCTTGCGCCTGGGCGCGGGCGCGCTGGTCATTGTCGCCCTGGTCATGGGCGGCGGCTGGTGGAGCGCGCCGCGCGACCTGACCATCCACGTCCCGCCCGACCTGCGCTCTGGCAGTACCCGCAAGTGGTGGGAAGTGCCGCCCGAATCGGTCTATGCGTTCACGTTCTACGTGTTCCAGACGCTGAACCGCTGGCCGACCAATGGCGAAGAAGACTACTCGCGCAACCTCCACACGCTCTCGCCGTACCTCACCCCGTCCTGCCAGGCCTTCCTTCGCGCGGACTACGACTACCGCCGCTCCACCGGCGAGCTACGCCAGCGCGTGCGCGGCATCTACGAGATTCCCGGCCGCGGCTATGGCGACGACCCCACGGCGCGCGTGCGCACCGTGTCCGATCGCGACTGGGTGGTGACGCTGGACATCACGGCGGACGAGTACTACGGCGCCGAGCAGGTCAAGCGCGCCCTGGTGCGTTATCCGATCAAGGTCACGCGGGTGGACGTCGATCCCGCCCGCAACCCGTTCGGCCTGGCGCTGGACTGCTACGAAGGCGCGCCCCAGCGCATCAGTGCACCGGAGCCGGCGCGCCCGGCGTCGAGTGGCCTGTCTCCGCAAGCGCCTCAAGGAGGAAACACCCCATGAAGCATCCTGTACTCGCGCTGCTGGGGCTACTGGCCGTGGCCGCGGCACCCGTCGCCCAGGCGGTGGAGATCCTGCGTTGGGAACGCATGCCACTGGCAGTGCCGCTGAAGGTCGGTCAGGAACGCATCGTGTTCATCGACCGGAACGTGCGCGTGGGCGTGCCCGCGGGCGTGGGCGAACGCCTGCGCGTGCAGAGTGCGGGTGGCGCGGTGTACCTGCGCGCCAGCGAGCCGATCGAGCCCACGCGGTTGCAACTGCAGGACGCCGACACGGGCGCGCTGATCCTGCTGGACATCGCAGCCGAACCGCCCAAGGACGGGGAAGCCGAGCTGGAGCCGGTGCGCATCGTCGAGGGTGACAGCGCACCGGGACGCTATGGCGAGCAGGCCGACAGTGCCGAGGCCCCGGCACGCGCCCAGGGCCAGGCAGGTGCGCGGACCGCGCGGCGCGAAACTCCGGTCCCTGTCGTGCTGACGCGCTTCGCCGCGCAGAACCTCTACGCACCGCTGCGCACCGTCGAGCCGCTTCCGGGCGTCATGCGGGTCAACCTGCCCCGCGACCTCGACCTGGACACACTGATGCCAACGCTGCCGGTGCGCGCGGTCGCGCTCGCGTCGTGGCGCCTGGAAGACCAATGGGTGACTGCCGTGCGCCTTACCAACACCGGCGCCGACTGGGTCGCGCTCGACCCGCGCGTGCTGCAAGGCGATTTCCTCACCGCCACCTTCCAGCACGAGGCGCTGGGCCCGCGCGGCACGCCCGAGGACACGACCGTCCTCTACCTGGTCACGGGCGGCCGCGGCCTCGCGCAGTCGCTGCTGCCGGCGATTCACCGCTTCGACCCTGCCGTGCATCTGCCGCAGCCGGACGGCGACGAGAACGCCAAGGAGGCCCGCCATGCGCAGTAACGGCCTGCTCAAGTGGCTGATGATCCCTGTCGCCATCCTGGTGCTGTTCGTCGGTATCCGGCTGTTCTCGGGTGGAGGCAGCACGGCGCCACCCGCGGCGGACAACGGCGCCCAGCTCACGCCCGAGGAAATGAAGGCGCTGGGCATCGAAGGCGACACCCCGCGCGACACCGTGGCGACGCTCGTTGCCCAAGTGAAGCAGTTGCGCACCGAGCTTCAGACCGCGCTCTCGGACAACAAGTCGCAGCGTGAAGAGAACCAGCGACTGCGCCAGCGCGAGAACTCCATCGACCAGCGCATCAACTCGGCGCTCGAATCCGAGCGGTCCAACCTGCGCCGCGACCAGGAGCAGGCGGCCAGCGCGCGCCAGCAGACCGAAGGGCTGCTCGCCGACCTGCAGCGGCGCCTGGACAGCATCGGCGGGCGCGGCGGCGGCCATGCGGACCTGCCCGTGGGCCTGGGGCTGCAGGGCGGCGACGAGGCCGGCATGGAGGGCGGCGTGCGGTGGGTCGAGCCGGACGACGCAAAGCCCGCCGAGGGGCGCAACGGCGGTCGTGGCGCGAGCGGCGGAATGAGCTTCCCCACGAGCTTCGGCCCGGCGCAGAGCACGCTCGAAACCACCGCGGAAACCGTGGCCAACGCGGGCGCCCGCGCCTCTGGGGTCAAGAGTGCCAAGCCGGTCTATACCGTGCCGACCAACTCCACGCTCATGGGTTCGGTCGCCATGACCGCGCTGATCGGCCGCGTGCCGATCGACGGCACGGTCAACGATCCCTATCCGTTCAAAGTCCTGGTCGGGCCGGACAACCTGACCGCCAATGGCATCGACATTCCCGACGTGGCCGGCGCCGTGTTCAGCGGCACCGCATCGGGCGACTGGACGCTTTCGTGCGTGCGCGGCCAGGTGCGCAGCATCACGTTCGTCTTCAACGACGGCACGATCCGCACGATCCCCGAAGACCGCGAGGGCAACCAGCAGAACAACCAGCAACGCGACGGCTTGGGCTGGATCAGCGACCCGCACGGCATCCCCTGCGTCAGCGGCGAGCGGCGCAGCAACGCCCAGCAGTACCTCGGCTCGCAGGCCCTGATCACCGCGGCCGGTGCCGGCGTGGCCTCGCTCATCGAGAGCGACAGCGGCCGCATGTCCTATGTCGGCTCGGACGGCTCCATCGGCACCGTGGGCATCACCGGCCAGGAAGCGGTCGGCCAGATTCTCGCGGGCGGTGTCCGGGACATGTCGGCCTGGGTCAACAAGCTCTACGGCCAGGCGTTCGCCGCCGTCTATGTGCAGCCCGGCGCCAAGGTCGCCGTCCACCTCGAAAAACCGCTCGCCATCGACTTCGATCCCGAAGGCCGCAAGGTCGATCACCGCGCAGGAGAAAGCCATGCTCTCGAACTCGATTAAGGGCCTGGTGCTGGCCCTCGCCGTCGCGGTGCTCGGCGGCTGCGCCACCAGCAAGGAAAAGCTGCTGACCCACGGTGACCGCACGATGATGGACATCTGGCAGCAGGAGGCCGGCGACGGCGGTGGCGCAGCCGGACGGAACGCCGGCCGCCAGCTGCTCGATGCGCGCCAGAGCCTGCGTCGGCCCCTGACCGACGCCGACGTGCAGGCCGCACCTGTCGAGCAGATGCGCTACACGCGCACCGCGCGCAATGAGGTCCACCGCCAGTTCCAGCGCCTGCCCAATCCCGATCTCGTGATGTACGTGTACCCGCATCTGGCCGGCACCGATCCCGTGCCGGTGCCCGGCTACACGACCGTCTTCCCGCTCTACCAGCGCATCCAGTACGCGATGCCGGGCGAGCGCGTGGAGGACTACTGATGCGGTGGAAACTCCCATGGCCGAAGCTGGCCGGCGCCGGCTCCAGTAGCCCGGCTAGCGATGAGCAGCCGGACAGCTGGCAGCGCCACGTCGAGGCCTTGCGCCAGGCCGGCATCCCCGAACCCGGTTCGGCAGTCCACGGCCGCAAGCCAGCGACCGTGGCCGACGAGCAGGCGCTGTACGACGTTGCGCCGTCCTTCGTGGAACTGCTGCCCTGGGTGGAGTTCTTGCCCGGGTCGAAATCGATGCTCCTGGAGGATGGCCAATCGGTGGCGGCGTTCTACGAACTGGTGCCGCTGGGCACCGAAGGCCGGGAACCCGGCTGGCTCGCGCATGCCCGCGACGCCCTGGAAAACGCGCTTCAGGACAGTTTCGATGAACTGGACGAGAACCCGTGGGTGCTCCAGCTCTATGCCCAGGACGAACCGAGCTTCGACCAGTACATGCAGACCTTGCGCGATTACGTGCAGCCACGTGCGCGCGGCTCGGCGTTCACCGAGTTCTACTTGCGCTTCTTCGGCCACCACCTGCGCGCTGTGGCCAAGCCCGGCGGCCTGTTCGAGGACACGGTGGTTACGCGGCTGCGCTGGCGCGGGCAGACGCGGCGTGTGTGCATGGTGGTGTACCGCCGCGCGAGCGGACAGGGACAGGCAAACCGCCGCGGCCAGACACCCGAGCAGATGCTGGGCATCGTCTGCGACCGCCTATGCGGCGGCCTGGCGAACGCCGGCATCCAGGCCCGGCGCATGGTTGCAGCGGACGTTCACGACTGGCTGCTGCGATGGTTCAACCCGCGCCCCACGCTGCTCGGCCCTGGGGTGGAGGACCGGGAGCGCTTCTACGCGTTGGCGCGCTATCCGGACAGTACCGAGGAAAGCGAGGCCGGCGAGATCGAGTTGGCGAGCGGGCGGGATTTCAGCCAGCGGCTGTTCTTTGGGCAGCCGCGCTCGGACGTGGCGCAAGGGGCCTGGTACTTCGACGGCATGCCGCACCGCGTGCTGATCACCGACCGGCTGCGCATGCCGCCCGGCACCGGGCACCTGACCGGCGAGACCCGCAAGGGAGACGCGATCAACACGCTATTCGATCAGATGCCCGAGGACACCTTGATGTGTCTCACCATGGTGGCCACGCCGCAGGACGTCCTCGAATCGGACCTCAACCATCTGGCGAAGAAAGCTGTGGGCGAGACGCTGGCGTCGGAGCAGACGCTCAAGGACGTGCATGAAGCCCGCTCCCTGATCGGCAGCGCGCACAAGCTCTACCGGGGCACTCTGGCGTTCTACCTACGCGGGCGCGACGAGGCGGAACTGGATCGGCGCGGCCTGGACCTCGCGAACGTGATGCTCAACGCCGGCCTGCAGCCGGTGCGCGAGGACGACGAGGTGGCGCCGCTCAACAGCTACCTGCGCTGGCTGCCGTGCTGCTACAACCCCGGCAAGGACCGGCGCCGGTGGTACACGCAACTGATGTTCGCCCAGCACGCGGCGAACCTGTCGCCGGTGTGGGGCCGCGCCCAGGGCACGGGGCACCCCGGCATCACGATGTTCAATCGCGGAGGCGGCCCGATTACGTTTGACCCCTTGAACAGGTTGGATCGGCAGATGAATGCCCATCTGTTCCTGTTCGGTCCCACGGGCTCGGGCAAGAGCGCCACGCTCAACAACCTGCTGAACCAGGTCACCGCGATCTATCGGCCGCGCCTCTTCATCGTGGAAGCCGGCAACAGCTTCGGCTTGTTCAGCGACTTCGCCAGGCGCCTGGGGCTGACCGTGAACCGGGTCAAGCTGGCACCCGGCTCGGGCATCAGCCTGGCGCCGTTCGCCGACGCACGCCGGCTGATCGAAACGCCCAGCGACGTGCAGACGCTCGATGCCGATGCACTGGACGAAGACCTGCCACCGGATGCCTCGGCCATGGAGGCGGACGAGCAGCGCGACGTGCTGGGCGAGCTGGAGATCACGGCACGGCTGATGATCACGGGCGGCGAAGACAAGGAAGAAGCGCGGATGACGCGGGCCGACCGCTCGCTGATCCGCCAGTGCATCCTCGACGCGGCCGAACATTGCGTGGCAGAGAAGCGCACTGTGCTCACGCGCGATGTGCGCAATGCGCTGCGCACCCGCGGCCAGGACCCGACGTTGCCCGAGATGCGGCGCGTGCGGCTGCTGGAGATGGCGGACGCGATGGACATGTTCTGCCAAGGCACGGACGGCGAGATGTTCGACCGCGACGGCACGCCGTGGCCCGAGGCCGACATCACGCTGGTCGATCTGGCGACCTACGCCCGCGAGGGCTACAACGCGCAGCTCTCGATCGCGTACATCAGCCTCATCAGCACGGTGAACAACATCGCGGAGCGTGACCAGTATCTCGGCCGCCCGATCATCAACGTGACCGACGAAGGCCACGTGATCACCAAGAACCCGCTGCTCGCGCCGTATACCGTGAAAATTACAAAAATGTGGCGCAAGCTGGGGGCCTGGTACTGGCTAGCTACACAAAATATTGACGACCTACCGCGCGCCGCGGAGCCGATGCTCAACATGATCGAGTGGTGGATCTGCCTGTCGATGCCCCCCGATGAAGTGGAGAAGATCGCGCGGTTCCGCGAACTGAGCCAAGCGCAGAAAGCGCTGATGCTCTCGGCACGCAAGGAAGCGGGCAAGTTCACCGAGGGCGTCATCCTCTCCAAGAGCATGGAGGTGCTCTTCCGCGCCGTGCCGCCGAGCCTGTATCTCGCGCTCGCGCAGACCGAACCCGAAGAGAAGGCCGAGCGCTACCAGCTCATGCAGCAGCACGGCGTCAGCGAGTTGGATGCCGCCTTCAAGGTGGCCGAGAAGATCGACCGGGCACGCGGCATCGAGTCGCCGGCCCTGGACCTGCCCTGAATCTGCCGTACACCGGAGAACGCCATGGAACAGAAACGCCCATCCATTCCGATGCAGGTCCAGGCGTTCCGTCGTCGGCGCTGGCAGTTCCGCTGGCCCTGGGCATTGGCCGCGGTGCTGGTTGCGCTGCTGCTGATCTGGCTCGTGTCACGTTCGCCAGGCGGGTCCACACCTCAGACTTCGGCGCCAGTCAGCGACACGCAGGTGGCTGGGCCTCCGTGGCAGATGGGCAATCCGGAAGGGCGTTTCACGCTGACGCTCTACGCGGACCTCGAATGCCCGTTCTGCCGGTCCTATTTTCCAGTGCTCAAGCGTTGGGTGGCCGGCAATGCGGACGTGACCTTGCAATGGCACCACCTGCCGTTGGCCGCGCATGAGCCAGCCGCGTCCGCCGAAGCGCGCCTGGCGGAATGCGCGGGCGAAGCCGGCAGCCATGCCGCCTTTTGGCAGGCCGTCGAATGGGTCTATGCCCACACGCGGAGCGACGGCCAGGGCTTGCCTGAAGGGCTGCGCTACCCCGACCTCACTCCAGCGATCGAGCAGTGTCTGGCGAGCGAGCGGCCCGATGCACCGATCCGCGCCCAGACGGCGGAAGCCACGAACAGCGGCGTGATCGCCACGCCATCGCTGCGGCTGCACGATCGCGAAACCGGCAAGGCGATCCTGCTGCAGGGCCCGATCGAGGGCGATGCCTTGCTGTCGGCCATGGACATGCTCGCGGCCGGCGATCCCGCCGCCATACCCACATCGGAAATGCCTGCCGACGTCGTCGGCGACATGCCCAGGTAGCCCCGGTCTTCAAGGCTACGGCGCAGTCCGCTGCGCTGACCGCAACCCGTTCGCCTCGCATCCTGGCCGCGAACGATCACCGCCACCGCGGTGATGGATGCACCTTGTTCGTTCCCCAGGAGGGCTTGCCCTCCCCGGGCGCGCGCCCTCCGATCTCACCATTTGGAGGTTCGCCATGTCTTTCGTCGTCAATGACTCCTGCCTGGAGTCGCTTTCCGCCATCGCTGCCCAGCACGAGGACTGGATCATCCAGCAAGCCATTGCGCTGCTGGAGAAGCGGGTTTTCAAAGCGGGTCCGAAACTCCTCGACCCCACGGCCGTGCGCGACTACCTGCGCGTGAAGCTGGTGGCCGAGCCCAACGAAATATTCGTCGCTGTGTTCCTGGACAGCATGCACCAGGTACTGGCCTACGAGCCGCTGTTCAGGGGCACGATCAACGCGACTTCGGTCTATCCGCGTGTCGTTGTGCAGCGTGTTCTGCAGTTGAATGCGGCCGCGGTGGTCTTCGCGCACCAGCACCCCTCGGGCATTTCCGAGCCGTCGAGCGCGGATCGCATGCTGACCCAGCAACTGCAGGCCGCGCTGGCGCTCATCGATGTGCGGGTACTGGACCACATCATCGTCGGCCAGGGTGCCCCGTTCTCCTTTGCGGAGTCCGGCCTGCTGTAAGGGTTGTACTGCTTCGTTGATCAGCGCGGAGGCTTCGGCCTCCGCATTTTTCTGCGCGGCGACACAAGCAGGTATGCGGGGTGGCCGCGATGCGCATTGTTTGTTGGGGCCGCATGGGGTTCGGCGTTTGACTATGGCCCTGATCAACTTCCGGGGTGCAAGACATGCCAGGAGCTTTTACCCGGTTCGCACCAGGCTGGCGAACCCTTGGCCTGGCCATCGTGCTGCCGGCGTCGTTCGCGGCATTCAGCCCGGCCGCGTTCGCCGCCGACGTGGTGGTCGTCACCGACAGCCGCCACCCGGTCAAGACCATGGGCGGCGAGCGGCTGATCGAGCTGGACCGGGCATCCGGGCTCGAAGCAGAGCTTTCCGCAGATCTGCCAGCCGACCCCGAGCGCGCAGCAGCCATCGTCCGGCAACGCCTGAACCAAGGCGGCACCGACCTTCAGCGCCGCATTGGCACCGCCTACCAGGGCATCACCGACGCATGGAGTTTGGGTGTCACGACCATCCCGGCCGTCGTGGTGGACCAACGCTATGTGGTCTATGGCGAGCCTGACGTGGCCCGGGCCGTGTCCTGCATCGAGCAGCACCGGAGGAGGCAACCGTGACCTATCGCCCATTCGACCTGCTGCGCCGCCTGCGCGTCGCCGTGGCCTCGCTGCTGCTGGTCAGCGCCACGGGCAGCTACGCCCTGAACACCGTCACCATCGTGTCCTCCGTCATGTCGCCGGACTGCCTGGAGTACCGGGTGGTGGGCATCTGCTACTGGCTGTATTGCACCTATGGCGGCTGCTCGGTGCGCACGTCCACCAAGGTCCGGCACTACGTCCCCGATGCGGTCGTCTCCAGCTACAGCAACACCGGAGAGAACCCCTGGGTCGAAGTGCGAGCGATGAGCATGCCGAACGCCTCGGCCCAGGCAGGCGGCGACGGCACCACCAACGAAGACCACGAAAACAACCTCGCCAAATTCAAGAACGCCGATGTCATCGGCCATCCCGGCGGCGAGGTGTTCAACCAGTTCGCCTCGTCCTCGGGCTATTTTTGCCAAGGCGCGGGAACGGCCTTCATGCCGTATCTGCTCAGCACCTTGGACACGCTGGCCTGGCGCTACAACGTGCCCGAGATGGCCTACCCGGAGGCGCTGATCCCGGGCCGGCGCGAGGTCGGTGCGCGCACCACGATGAACCTCTGGGGCAATGTCTATCCGCGCGGCGGCTTCCTGCACCAGACCGACGACCACAAATCCGGGGCGGTCGTGGCTCAGCGCGCCGGTGACGTCGTCACGCGGCGCGGGCAGTTGCACGTGTACCAGCCGCTGCTCGCCAACGCGCGTGATGGCTACTGGCCGGCCGGCGCGCTGATGGAAGGTGATGCCTCGACCGGCAAGTGGCAGGAACTGACGCCGCGCCTGTCGAACACCTGCGTGGTGTTCCCCCACAGCGGCACGCTGACCCAAGCCCAGCAAGGCGACTACGCGTGGGCGCTGTGGCGTCCGTATGCGTGCTGCGAACGCCGGGGCCAGGTGTTCCTCGGCAGCGTCGATTTCCTCTGAGGTGCCACGATGAAGCGTCCTGAACCGAAGAACCTGTCCACCAAGGCGTGCCGCCTGCTGCGCCCGACGGCACTGGCCGGCACGCTCGCCCTGGTCTGCGGCCTGGCGTGGGCACAGGTCGGATACCAGAACAGCGGCCCCGTCATTGGCGATGACGTCATGTACTCGATCGGCGGCGGCAGCGCGGTGTCCATGGGCCGCGCGGCCGGCATGCGCTCCATCGGGGTCGGTGTGGGGTGGAACAGCAACCTGATCTGCGGCGACATGAGCATCCAGACCACGCTGCGCAATCAGCTCAACGGCATCACGAACGGCTTTCAGCAGATCATGAGCAACGTAATCCAGAGCGCCACCAGCGCGGTAGCGTCCCTGCCGGCGCTGATCATTCAGCGCGCCGATCCGGGCCTGTACAACCTGCTGACCAACGGCGTGCTGCAGGCGCGGCTGGACTTCGACCGCTCCAAGCTGACGTGCCGCGCCATGGCGGAGAAGATGGCCGAGACAGCGGGTGGCCAGCTTGGCTGGAGCCAGATGGCCGAAGGCATGGCCTTGCGTGACGCGGTTGGCAGCAACGATGCCGTGTCGGCCGTCGAGCAGGCCGAGACGCGCCGCGGCAACGACGGCGTGCCCTGGGTGGGTGGCAGCAATGCTGGTGGCGCAGGCCAGTCCGCCATCCGGGTGGTCGGCGACGTCACCCGCGCGGGCTACAACCTGGTCAACGGTCGTGGCGTGACGGACACATCCTCCATCGCGTCCGCCAGTTGTGCGAGCCTGTCCTGCCAGACCTGGACGTCGCCGCAGCAGGCGACCGAATGGGCCACGCGGGTCCTCGGAGAGCAGGTGCAGCGCACCTGCGACTCCTGCACCAAGACCGAGACGGTGCCCGGCGTCGGGCTGACGCCGCTGATCCAGGAAGAGTACGAGGCGAAGCTGGAGGTCCTTCAGGAGCTGGTTTCCGGCACGCGCACTACCACCTTTGAGAACCTGCGCGAGGCTGGCAGCACGTCGCTGCCAATCACGCGTGGCGTGATCGAGGCGCTGCGCGACGAGCCGGACCAGGACCTTCTGGCGCGGCGCCTCGCGTCGGAGGTGGCGCTGTCGTCGGTGCTGGAAAAAGCGCTGCTGCTCCAGCGCACGCTGCTCACGGGCAAGAAGGAGCCCAACGTCGCAGCCAACGAACTCGCGGTCAAGGCCGTGAACCACGAGAGCGACACGCTCGACCGGGAGATCCGCAACCTGAAGACGGAGCTGGAGCTTCGGCGCGAGCTGGCAAACAACTCACCGATGGCCATCATCCAGCGGCACGGTACGCGCGCGGCAGGCTCGCGCGGCATCTACGAGGGTGATCCGGTACCCGACCGCCTCGACCAGTTGCAGAAGGGCAATCCAGGAGCCAGGCCATGAGCGCGGCGCGCATGACTTGGCGCCCCTTGCGCTGGCTGTTCAGCCGGCGCGCGGCGAAGGCGCTGCTGTGGACGGTGCTGATCGTTGCCGCCGCGGTCGCGGCCAACATCGCCGGCATCTACCTGGTCGGCAGCGTTGCCGGCTGGGAGCGGTGGCTCGCCGCCGCTGCGGGTTACTTATTCGTGTGGCGGCTGTGTCTATACGGGGCGACGGTGTACGGGTGGATCTGGATGCGCCGCCGGCTGCTGGTACGTGAGGACGACGCCCAGGCGCGGCACCGCCTGGTGCGCACCGAGATCGCAGGCGTCGTCGCCATCGTGGCGCTGGAAGCCAGCCTGTTGATGCAGGGCTGAGAGGAGATTCGGGCCATGACTCTGTTCACGACCGACTACCTGGAGTATTACCTTACGCTGGTGTCCTGGATCGTCAACAACGGCATCTGGGCCGTGCTGGTATCCAGCGGCGTCTTCGCGCTGCCTTTCGTGGCGATCATCGTGCAGGAGTGGTTGAAGGCCCGTGCAGAAGGCGCCGACGAGGGCAATAAAGGCGTGCTGAGCGCCGCCCGCATCGAGAACCGGGTCTTCGTCGCCATCGTGGTGGTGATGTTCGCGGGCATCCCGTTCATCGACGTGGACCTCAACACCATCCAGTACGACAGCTCGCGCTCGGCGCAATGCCAGGTCAGTGTGCCGCAGCCCTCGAATACCGGCTGGTCGCAATCTTTCAGCACCATCAACAACCAGTCGGCGAAGGTGCCGGTGTGGTGGGCGTTCATGCACGCGCTCTCGCGCGCCGTCACGGGCGCTTCAGTGGCAGCGATCCCGTGCGGCACGGACCTGCGGCAGATGCGCATGGAGATCGACGCGACTCGCATTGACGACCCAGTGTTGGCTCAGGAAGTAGCGGATTTCTCGCGGGATTGCTATGGGGCTGCGCGGGCGAAATTGTTCATGCAGCGGCCTCAACTCGATGAGCAGCAGCTGCACGACGTAACCTGGATCGGCTCACGCTTCTTCACGGACACGAACGGCTACTACGACACATACCGTTCCAGCACCCCGCGCGAGGACTGGCCCTATGACAGCACGCGCGACGCAGGGCTTGCGCAGGTGGCCAGCGGCGGCGGCTATCCGACCTGCAGGCAATGGTGGGCCGATGGCAGCAATGGACTGCGGGCACGCTTGCTGGGTCAGGTGGACCCGAGCCTGCTCAATCGCCTGGCGGGCTGGGCTGGCTTCCTGAGCCGTGCCGAGGTGGACGATTCGGTGATCCGCGCGATCGCGTCACCGCGACAGCAGAAGCTGAACCAAGGCAGCGTCTATACGGACTACGGTGGCCAGATCGAAATGACCGACCCAAACATCATCACCCGGGCGGCGGCCGACGTAGGACTGGCGGTAGGCTCGCTGGGCTACTTCCCCTCCATGGATGCAATGCGCCAGGCTCTTCCGATGGTGCTGGCGCTCTTGAAGATGGCGCTGGTTGTCTGCATTCCGGTGGTGCTCATGGTTAGCACCTACAACCTGAAAACACTCGTGACGGTCAGCGTGGTGCAGTTTGCGCTGTTCTTCGTGGATTTCTGGTTCCAACTCGCGCGCTGGATCGACAGCACCATTCTGGACGCGCTCTACGGATGGGGCTGGGGATGGAACCGGCCGCATACGAATTTCGATCCGGTCATGGGCCTCAACAATGCCTTCGGAGACATGCTGTTGAATTTCGTCATGGCGACGATGTTCATCGTGCTGCCCTTGTTCTGGGTAACCGCCTTGGGATGGGCGGGCTACGCCGTGGGGGGCATGTTGCAAGGGCTTGCTGCTGGTACGGCAGGCGCCAAAGCGGCCGGCGGCAAAGCCGCCGACATGGCCTTTGGCGGCGCTATGAAGTGGGCATCGACACCCAGCAAGAGGAAGTAGTGCCTTGCTTCTTCGCTAGGTCTCATCAGATGGATCATGTGAATCTATCCGATACTCATCGTGGGTATAGAGGCCAAAACCGGCGTGCCCGTGCCGCCACTCTGGTTCGGGCGGCTCCCATTCGACGGTATCGTGCCCCCGGGCCACAAACACCAGCGCGACCAGCAGCAACGCCAGCCAGAAAGCAACGTAGAGCAGCAGCCCCAGGACAGCCAGTTTGCCGGCCCACAGCAGCGCGGCGGCGGCAGCCAACGGCACACCCTTGGACACCAACCAGTTCGACGCCCGACGTTC
Source organism: Pseudacidovorax sp. NFM-22 (assembly GCF_021401245.1). GTDB lineage: Bacteria > Pseudomonadota > Gammaproteobacteria > Burkholderiales > Burkholderiaceae_C > Xenophilus. The sequence continues at coordinate 233,119 of NZ_JACBFY010000003.1, read as the reverse complement.
GCTGCGCGCATAGGCGCGCCACCCGCGGCCAAGGGCGCGGCCGAGGCGTTCCGCAGTGCTGATGCGGGTCGTGGTGCTCATGGTCGTCTCCTGCTACTGAGGGATGCCTATTCCAATTTGGTCCATTTCATTCTGCTGCGGGCTTCAAAGTGCTTCATGACGCTTCGTCATCCGGTTCCACCGGGCCGGGGTCAGGCTCCACGTCGACGCGATACGTGGCAACGAAGTGCGGCCAGTCCACATGGTCCACCAGGTCGATGTCATCGACAACGCCTACCTTTGCTGCCGCACGCTCGAACAGGGCGATGCTCTTGGCGGGATAGTTGTTGCGCGACGGATAGAGCACCCCGTCGAACAGCGCTTGGCCGTCGTCTCCGAGAATTGCATGCACCTGGGCGGACACTTGCTGCGTGTGCGTGTAGTCGCGGCTGGCCAACTGCTCCAGGTTCAGGCCGAAGTAGCCCGCCATGACGCCCGGCGCCGTGAGGTCGGCCAAGAGCACATCGTCCATCACGCCTACTGCGCGCACCATCCGGGCCTGGACTTCTTTCAGCGCGATCGAGCGCTTCGTGTCCGCAAGCCACTGGTGCTTATGAAACACCGACTCCATCAGCGCCGTGGGCAGGTCGCGCCCCAGGTAGAGCACGCCGTAGGCCCGCGCCGGGTCATCGTAGCGATTGGTGCTGCTGCGGCCATAGTACAGCGGGCTGCCCCGATAGACGACGCGGCTCACATGCTGGAGCAGTTCACCGGCATCGATCAGGAACGAAGGCAGCTCGTGGCTCATGGCGATCTCGCTTCAATGCACCTGAACGCCCAGTACGTTGAACACGGCATCGGCCACGTCATCGATCGTGCTGTGCGTCACCGCATCCACCGGCGAGCGGCCGCCCAAGCCTTCGAGCGGTTCGGACAGCGCGCGGTAGATCGTCCAGGGGTCGATGCCCTCGACCTCCTGAAGCACGGTTTGGGTCAACTGCTGCTTTACCGGGTCGAGCTGCCAGTCGGGCAGCTTCTGACCGCGCGGCCCCACGTTCAGCGCCAACAGCCGACGGGCGAGGATGTCCTTGTAGATCTGCTGGCGCGACTTGTCCGCCAGCTTGGCGTACTCGGGGATCGGCAGGTTATGCGGCTGGTTGAAGGCTTCCAGCAACACGGCGCGGCCTCGCTGGACGTCGGTTTCAGTCGGTGCCCAGCGCGTTTCGGTGCGCAGCGCGGCCGCCTTGCGTGCCAGGGCCTGCCCCACCGTCTCTCCGTCCAAGTTGGCGGGCAGCTTCACCGCCTCCACGCGCTCGTGAATGAAAGCCTGCAACTCGGCCGCGAAAGCCGGCGCATCCCGGATTTCGACGGTATCCGCGAAGCGGCGCACATCCTCCACCGTGACGCGCGGCAGGCGATCGGCAATGAATTCAATGGCATTGGGCATGGTGATCTCCCAGGCAGGTTTGAGACAGGATTCACTCTAGTCTCTATTGTCGCTTTTGTCAACTTTGTCGCCTTTCGAGAACCTGCCCGGCGGAAGCGGCGTCCACTCAGCATAGAGCGCGACCAGCACCGGCTCGCCGTCCAATCCATTCCACCGAGTTCCCCATTGACGCTGGAATCGCATCCCGTGCCCCGCTATACAGAAACGGTGAAAGGCCAGAGGGCCGAAATGGCAAGGGAACGGGGTGCAAGGGGAAAGGCCCTACCTCGAAAAGGCCAAAAGGCCTCCCGATCGGCCCGTCATCAGGACACCCACATGCTTTCCCTGTTCCAGCGAAAACGGCCCGCGGTCGCTACCGCTCCAACGCCACCACCCGCATCCGACCTCCCGAAAGGGTTGATGCGGCCCGAGTCGGCCGCATCGCTGCTGGCCACCCCGCGCCGGCAGAAGCTGCTGGAACATATCTGGCAGCGCACCTCACTCTCGCGCAAGCAGTTCGCCACCCTGTACCGCACGCCGCTGGAACGCTACGCCGAGCTGGTCCAGCAGTTTCCCGCTTCCGAAAGCCACCACCACGCTTACCCGGGCGGCATGCTGGACCACGGCCTGGAGATCGTCGCCTACAGCCTGAAACTGCGGCAGTCCCATCTATTGCCGGCTGGTGCAACCCCGGAAGACCAAGCAGCCCAGTCGGAAGCCTGGACAGCGGCAACCGCCTATGCGGCGCTGCTCCACGACATTGGCAAGATCGCCGTCGACCTGCACGTCGAGTACGCTGACGGCAGTGTCTGGCACCCTTGGCATGGTTCGCTGCAACAGCCATACCGCTTCCGCTACCGCGAGGACCGTGAATACCGGCTGCACGGTGCGGCCACGGGGCTGCTCTATATTCGGGTGCTTGACCGCAACATCCTGGACTGGCTCAGCCAGTACCCGGATCTGTGGTGGCCTTTGCTGTACGTGCTGGCCGGCCAGTACGAGCACGCCGGAGTGCTGGGTGAGCTGGTCACCAAGGCCGATCAGGCATCAGTGTCTGAATCGCTTGGTGGCGACCCGAGCAAAGCCATGGCCGTGCCAAAGCATGCGCTGCAGCGCAAACTACTGGCCGGCTTGCGCTACCTGCTGCGCGAAGAACTGAAGCTCAACCAAGCGGGCCCCGCAGACGGCTGGCTGACGGACGATGCGCTCTGGCTGGTCAGCAAGACGGTCTCGGACAAGCTGCGCGCGCACCTCTTGTCGCAAGGGATCGATGGTATCCCCAGTAGCAACACCGCCGTCTTCGATGTGCTCCAAGACCACGATATCGCGCTGTCCACGCCTGACGGCAAGGCGATCTGGCGGGCCACCGTCACCAGTGACAGCGGCTGGTCGCACGCCTTCACGCTGCTGCGCCTGGCGCCGGCGTCGATCTGGGAGGCCCACGAGCGGCCTTACCCATTCGCCGGGGCTGTGATGCCACAAAGTGGCGATGCGCCTGTAGCAGAGCCACCGCCAACCACGCCAGTGACCGACTCGTTGTCACCTGCGGGGGATAAAGACCATTCGGCAACACCCCAGCCTCAAGACCCAGCGACCCAGCCTGCCGACGGTGTAGACGCGATGTTGAGCCTATTGGAGAGCGTGAATGGCGCTCCCGGCGCCGACGCGCTGAACGAGCCCGCCAGCCCGGCCCGGGCAGCCAAGCAGGATACATTCGATCCGCCGGCAGACGCCGAGAATATGGCCGCGCTATCCGCCGAACACGCACCGCCCCTCTCGGGAGAGCACTTCATTGCCTGGCTGCGCAATCGCCTCCAGACACACAAGCTGGTCATCAACGACGCGAGGGCACTCGTGCATACCGTCGCAGATACCGCATACCTGGTCAGCCCGGGGATTTTTCAGCGGTATGCTCAGGAGCACCCGCAGGTCGCGGTACTGGCGAAACAGGCGGATTTGCCCGAGTGGCGGTGGGTGCAGAAGTGCTTTGAGAAGCTTCAGGTGCATCGTAAGCAGCCGAACGGGCTGAACGTCTGGACATGCAAGGTTTCAGGGCCGCGTAAGACGCGGCGCCTGCATGGCTACCTGCTGGATCAGGCCAATGAGATTTTCGCGGAAGTACCGCCGAATAACCCCTATCTGTCGCTCACTGAGCCAGGCACGCAGCAGGTCGGCAATCATTGATTTGCCCGGACTGACGCACACCATCGCGCATGTCATTAAAAGGACTTGGGACACGGGGATCATTTCATTTATATGGACGCCTCCCGTTTGCGAAGGGGTTTCAAGTGTTCTGGCGATATAGGAACGGATTGCCACCCGAACCCGTCTGCCGTGGCACAAGCCCAGCCCACGCCGCAAACTCACGCCCAGACCTGAAGGCCTTCGCCTCGCCCATCATTGCCACCGCTGCCGTTGCGGTCAGCAACCCAACACCAGGAATCTCCTTGATTGCCTTCACCGCTTTATCTTCCTTGGCCCATTCGCGCATCCTGCGTTCGATATCAGCAATTTGCTTGTCTAACATTGCAAGCCCGTTCCATTGCTCGCGAAGGGTGTCGGCCAATACTGCAGGCAATCGCTCAGAGATCCGTCCAAGAATCTCGGGTATGGCCTTATCAAGCGCCGCTCGTCCTCTGCCCATGACCTCACCATATTCCGTCAACAATCCTCGCAATGAATTGACTTGCATCGTGCGAAACTTCACCAATTGCTCACGTACTCGATGCAACGCCAGCATCGCTTGCTGCATTTCTGTCTTCACTGCGACTGCTTTGCTAGGTTGTTGCACCGCCAGCCAGATCGCTCGCGCGTCAGTCGCGTCATTCTTGCTCCGGATATTGAACGCCTTCACATATTCCGCTGGCATCAACTTCACCTGATGCCTCATCTTGGTAAGCTGCCTCGCCCAGTGATGAGCTCCACCGCACGCTTCCATGCCAATCTGGCAAGGCATTCGATTCACGAAGTACTCAAGGAACTTCGCTCGCTTAATCGGCTTATTCACGATTTCTCCTGTCCCTTCATCCACGTGATGCACTTGGAAAACGCTTTTTGCAATGTCTATACTCACTGGCGTAAGCTTCATGACGGATCCTCCGGTGGCTTGGAAAACCCTGTATTTCCCATTTGAGCACTTTGGTGCTGTCGGCCTGTGAGGGTTCGCCCTTCTTAACTTCTTTCAAGGCCATCACCGCTCACCGGTGGGAGGCGTCCATACCATTTCTCCTTGCCGGAAATTGTCCCCGCAGTCGCTCGGCGCCCTCACAGCGCATCGATGGGAATCTTGAGGTAGTGGATGCCGTTGGATTCTGCGGGGGGCAGTTGGCCGGCCCGCATGTTCACCTGTACCGAAGGAAGCAGCAGCACGGGCATGGCGAGCGTGGCATCGCGCTGCTCGCGCGTGGCCGCGAAGTCCTCCTCGGTGATGCCGTCGCGCACATGGATGTTGTGCGCACGTTCCTCGGCCACCGTGGTCTTCCATTGAAGCTCGCGCCCGCCGGGACGGTAGTCGTGGCACATGTAGAGCACGGTGTCCGGCGGCAGCGACAGCACGCGGCCGATCGAGCGGAACAGCGTGCGCGCGTCGCCACCAGGAAAGTCGCAGCGCTCCGTACCATAGTCGGGCATGAACAGCGTGTCACCCACGAAGGCCGCGGCAGGCGCGTTAGGTGTCGCGTTGTTCTCGACTACATAGGTCATGCAGGCGGGAGTATGGCCGGGGGTGTGCATGGCCTGCACCCGCAGCGTACCGAGCATGAAGGTCTCGCCGTCCTCGAACAGACGATCGAACTGCCGGCCGTCACGTGCAAACTCCGGCTCTGCGTTGAAGAGCTGGCCGAACGCCTGCTGTACGGCGCGGATGTTCGCCCCGATGCAGATTCGTCCACCCAGGAGCGACTGAAGATACGGCGCCGCACTCAGGTGATCGGCGTGCACATGCGTCTCCAGAATCCACTGGACGCTCGCCCCTAGTTCTCGCACGCGCTCAGCGATGTGATCCGCACCGGCGCGCGAGGTGCAGCCGGACTTGGGGTCGTAACCGAGCACACTGTCGATGATGGCGCAATGACCGCTTTTTGTGTCCAGCACGATGTAGCTGAAGGTGCTGCTGTCCTTATCAAAGAAGGGCTCGATTTTCACGGTGCCTTTGCCTCGCTGAAGCATGACCCGCTTGATTTCATCCAAGCTCCTTTTGGTCGGATGTTTTGTCGGTCGTTCTCTAATTTCAGATGGTGTTCGCGCGGGATTAACTCAAAATTAAAAGATCTTGCCGTTGCATGTTCTTACCGGCCGACGGCCGAGTGGAGAAATCTCTGCTCCACCCGTAGGCTCAGCCAGCCAGCGCGCGGCGGTTCCAGGGCATGTGCATCAGCAGGCGCGCAAGCCCGCAGAACCCCGAGACACCGGCGAAGACCAGCCCAGCGCCCACCAAGCCCGAAAGTACATGGAACCAAGGCGAGACCGTGGCGCCCAGCACTGTACCCAGCACGATCAAAGACCCCGCCGCGATCTGCACCTGCCGTTGCAGCTCCAGGGGTTGAGAGGCGTCCGCCACGACGGGCAGGCCGGCCTTCTTCCAGGCGTCCAGCCCGCCTTCAAGCACGTAGGCCTCGCAGGCCGTGCATGCCCCCAGCGTCGGGGCGTTCACCCGCGTCCGGTTGCCCGAGCGGCAGTGGAAGATGATTGCCGAAGCGCCGTCGAGCGGCAGGCCGCCGCTTCGCAAGCGGTCCATCGGCACATGGCGTGCCTGCGCGATGCGCTCACGGGCATGTTCGTCCGCCGCACGGATGTCCACCAGAACGGCACCCTGGTTCATGAGTTCGCTGGCAGCTTGGGGCGAGATGGATTTCAGGGACATGGCAATGGCCTCCGAGGGTGGATCAGGGACAGAAGATGGCCTTGAGCGTGGCGATGAGCTTGGCCACGTCGGGGTTGTCGATACGGTAGTGTAGGGTCTGCGACTCGCGCCGGTAGGTCACGAGACCTTCCTCGCGCATCTTGGCCAGGTGTTGGGACAAGGCGGACTGGCTCAGCGCCACGTTTTCGTGCAGGGCGCCGACGGTCATCTCGCCATGCTCGATCAGCAGGCAGAGAACGAGCAGACGATGCTCATTGCCGACTGCCCGCAGCATGCCCGTGGCCTTGGTCGCGCCGTCCTGTAGAAACGACTGATCCTTCTTGTCAACCGTCATGGTAGCCTGTATTTAATGTTTATCTAATGTAGTATAAACTAATAAATAGGTCAAGGCACTTCCTCCGAGGTAGGAAGTGCAGCAGGTCTTCCGGCCGGTGTTCTCATGCTGAGGTGTGGGTTCGCCTGACAGCACATTCCTGATTCCTTCATGACTCCACCTGCTTTGCTGCCACCGCCAATTGCGACAGATGCTCGCCGCAAGGTGGGACTGCTAATGGCCGCCCAATCTCTGGGCGACGCCGCGCCACCCATCATCATTTCGCCGGGCGGCATCGTGGGCCAGATGCTGGCCAGTACCCTTTCGCTGGCCACACTGCCGGTCAACCTCTACAACCTGGGGTTGGCGCTTTCGACCATTCCTGCGGCCCTGCTGATGCTTCGTCTGGGCCGGCGTGCGGCCTACGCGTTGGGGGCGCTGCTGGGTTCGATTTCCGGGCTAATCGCTGCCTTGGACGCGCTATGGGGCAGCTTCGAGACCTTTTGCTAGGGCACGGCGATGGCCGGCTTCTACGGTGCGAGCGTGCAGAGCTACCGCTTCGCGGCCAGCGATGCGGTGCCGCCGCCGCAGCGCCCCACCGTCATCTCGCGCATCATGATCGGCGGCCTGATCGCCGCGGTTATTGGCCCGCAGGTCGTCATCTGGACGCGCGACGCCTGGCCCATGGCGCCGTTCGCTGGCAGCTTCCTGGGGCAGGCAGGCCTGGCGCTGCTGGCCTTGCCGCTGTTGCTAATGCTGCGCATGCCGCCACCCCAGCCGGCCGCCGTCGCAGGCCCAGCGCGCCCGCTGGCGGTGATCGCGCGCAGTCCAGGTTTCGTCGTGGCCGTCCCGGCGGGCATCGTGTCCTGCGGCCTGATGGCCTTCATCATGACCGCCGCGCCGATGGCGATGGTGGGTTGCCGCCACACCGTGGGCGAGGCGGCGCTGGGCATCCAGTGGCACGTGCTGGCCATGTTCGCGCCGAGTTTCTTCACCGGCCGCCAGATCGCGCGTTTCGGCAAGATCGCCATCACGGCGTGCGGACTGGTTTTGATTGGGGCCTCGGGCCTGTTGGCCTTGGCCGGGCTCGAACTTCTGCACTTCTGGGGCTCGCTGATCCTGCTGGGCGTGGGCTGGAATTTCGGCTTTATCGGCGCGACGGCCCTGGTGACCGACTGCTACGCTGCGCCCGAACGTGCCAAGGTGCAGGCACTCAACGATTTCCTGGTGTTCGGCACTGTGGCCGCAGCCTCTTTCGGGCCCGGATCAGGCGGAAGATCTACAACTGCAGTGCCCGGCAGAACGTGTTCGACTATATCCAGATGTTTTACATCCCGAAGCATCGCTACGGTTACAATAGCTGGCTTTCGCCGGTAGACTACGAGAAGCAGTACTTTGAGAGACTCGCCAGTGTCTAGGATACTGGGGGATTCAGTGTTGGCGCATCAGCCAAGCAAGATGCAGGCGCTGAGAGAGCACCTCATACTTCCGTTTGCGAGCGTAGCCGGGCGATAAACCGCTCTAGCGGCGGCGACAAATCGTCGTCGCTTAGGCGCAGCAAGTAGGTTGTGATGATGGCCGAATCCACTGCCAAAGGTCGGGCGACGACATCTGAACGCTGACTGGTGGCAATTCTCGCGGCCGTGGTGAAGCCTATGCCATAGCCGGCGCCTACCAAGGTGAGCATCATGTCCAGAGAGGATGCGTGCTCGACAATGTTCGGCTCTCGCTCCAGTGGTCGCAGAAGGCGAGTCAGTTCACGGCAGTACCCTTCGCACACTTGAGGGTCGCAAAAGATCAGGGGATGATCTCCAAGCTTGTGAAGCGGAATCGCCTTGTGGGCAAGCAACTCGTGGCGGGCAGGCACCGCAATCATCAACGGGTCTTGCCAGATTGGTTCGGTGACAATGCCTTCTCCCACATCGGCCGTGTGCGCGAACCCTATCGTGAAATTACCGGATCGTAGGCCACGCAACTGTTCAGCCAGGGGAACCTCGGAGAGTCGTATTTCAATCTCGGGTTCTTCTTCACGGCAACGGGCGAGGAACGAAGACAGTCGCCGATCGACCGAACCATCAGATATGGCGATGCGCAGGCACCCTTTCAGACCGGCTGCGACAGCCTTGGCGTTTTCCGAAGCCTGCTCCAAAACGGTGAACAGCCTGCGCACGTCGAGCAAGAAAGCCGAGCCGGCAGGCGTCAACTGTGTTCCACGCCGATCTCGGTCGAAGAGGATCACGCCCATCTCGTCTTCAAGCTCCTTGATGGCCCGTGAAAGCGGGGGTTGCTCGATATGTAGTCGTTCAGCGGCGCGGGTGAAATGTAACTCCTCGGCTAAGGCCAGAAAGCACTTAAGGTGTCGCAGCTCCATGTAGGCATCGCTCCCAGATCGTATGTAAAGTCATAAAAAATCCCGCGGCGGTACCCCCCGCAATAGCGTTGCAGCCAGTAGTAGAATTTTCTCATTGAGGAGTTCTCCAGCATGAAGAAGTCAAGATCCACAGACAGCCAGATCATCGAAGTTACCAATCGCGTGGAAACTGGCCTTGCGCAGCCTGAACTGTGTTGCAAGTTGGGCATCAGCTCGGCAACCTTCTACAAGTCGCGTTCCCAGTACGGAGGCATGGACGTGTCGCCGATGGTGCGAAGAAGGAGGGGGCCAAGACCGCGCGGCGGCACTAGATGTACGTCGAGGTGAGGCTCAAGGCTGAGATCGTGACGGAGGCGCTCGAAAAAGTGGTGAGGCCATGTCGCCGCCGTGAGATGGCCCGATGTGCCGTGCAAGATCTCGGCGTATCGATCCGGCTAGCCTGCGAAGCGTTTAAGGTCAGCCAAGCCTGCTATCGGTACGTCGGGCTCCAAACGCAGTTATCGGGTTACGGCTGATGCTCTCGGGCGCTGGGCGTACCACTGCCACCTCCTGTACGACATGGAGATGGGCATGTTCCGCGAAGTAAGACGGACGCCGAGAACGAAGATATCGACAACTGGCTGCTGCGCCGGGAGTGTCGGAATCTTAGTGTTTAGGGCCAATGAAGCCCATCCGGCAGGACTTGCATTGCTTTAAAGTGGGTGGGGGCGGACGCCCCCCCTTTGGGTCAGTTTTCAGTGAAAGACAACAACGCACTTGCCAGACGCGACTTCCTTGCAGAGGAGCGTCGTTATAGCGGTCTGCCCCTGCGGTTTACCGTCGAGTTCGACATCCATCTTCACCGCCGCGTCCATCGACTCATTGCGATAGATCTACACAGCCGCTTGTCCTTTGGCGCGGCAAACGTCTTGGCTACTGCGTCCTGATTGGCGTCGCCCATACTGTGACGGTGGCGCAGGGGTGCAGGCCAACGAGATTGATGACAACGGCGGCAACGATCAACGTTTTTTCAAAAACCGCTCCAATTGTTTTATCCGCGGAAAATCCGCGGCGGCCAGTGTAGGAGGTACGTGGCGTGAAGTTGTGCCGTCGACCATGCGGAACATTACATTTCATATTGATTGATTAATCGAAAGAATCTCTTTCATTTCAACGATTGGCTTTGCTCCAGATCAATCACGGCACGCATTTCCTCCCTTTGAAAACAACCACTTAAACACATCCCCTAGGGTATTCCCGGTTATGGGCCGGTCTGGCACACAACTTGCTATGATCAGCCATTGAGCGGACTGAGACGCGGCTAGCAAATCAGCGTGTTATCCCTCGCCCACAACAAGACACCGGAGACAACCCGTCATGGAAACCTTCTACGAGGTCATGCGCCGCAAAGGCATTTCGCGCCGCAGCTTTCTCAAATACTGCTCGCTCACGGCCACCTCGCTGGGCCTGGCGCCGTCTTTCGTGTCGCAGATCGCGCACGCCATGGAGAACAAGCCCCGCACGCCAGTGCTGTGGTTGCACGGTCTGGAGTGCACCTGCTGCACCGAGAGCTTCATCCGCAGCGCGCACCCGCTGGCCAAAGACGTGGTGCTGTCCATGATCTCGCTGGACTACGACGACACCCTCATGGCCGCCGCCGGCCACCAGGCCGAGGCGATCCTTGAAGAGATCATGACGAAATACAAAGGCCAATACATCCTCGCCGTGGAAGGCAACCCACCGTTGAACGAAGATGGCATGTTTTGCATCCAATCGGGCAAACCCTTCGTCGAAAAGCTCAAGCATGTGGCGAAAGACGCCAAGGCCATCATCGCCTGGGGCTCGTGCGCGTCGTGGGGATGTGTGCAGGCGGCCAAGCCGAACCCGACGCAGGCCACGCCGATCCACAAGGTGATCACCGACAAACCCATCATCAAGGTGCCGGGCTGCCCGCCCATCCCCGAAGTGATGACGGGCGTGATTACCTACATGCTCACCTTCGACCGCGTGCCCGAGCTGGACCGCCAGGGCCGCCCCAAGATGTTCTACAGCCAGCGCATCCACGACAAGTGTTACCGCCGGCCGCACTTCGACGCCGGACAGTTTGTCGAAGCCTGGGACGACGAGTCTGCGCGCAAAGGCTACTGCCTCTACAAGGTCGGCTGCAAAGGTCCGACCACCTACAATGCCTGCTCCACCGTGCAGTGGAACGAGGGAACGAGCTTCCCGATCAAGGCTGGCCATGGTTGCATTGGGTGCTCCGAAGACGGCTTCTGGGACAAGGGCTCGTTCTACGACCGCCTGACCGACATCCACGCCTTCGGCATCGAGGCCAATGCCGACCAGATCGGTGGTACCGCCGCCGGCGTGGTGGGGGCGGCCGTGGCGGCGCACGCCGCCATCTCGGTGGCCAAGCGCGCCCGCGACAACGCGCGCAACCCCAATGCTGGCGAGAAGACACCCGCCAACCACTGACACGACCGAGGAACAAGAACATGGGTGCTTACGAAACTCAAGGCTTTCGCATGGACAACACCGGCCGGCGCATCGTCGTCGACCCGGTGACGCGCATCGAGGGCCACATGCGCTGCGAGGTCAACCTCGACAGCAACAACGTGATCCGCAATGCCGTCTCCACCGGCACCATGTGGCGTGGCCTGGAGGTGATCCTCAAAGGCCGCGACCCGCGCGACGCCTGGGCCTTCGTGGAGCGCATCTGTGGCGTCTGCACGGGTTGCCACGCGCTCGCTTCGGTGCGCGCGGTGGAGGATGCGCTGGGCATCCGCATTCCGCTCAATGCCCATTTGATCCGCGAGATGATGGCCAAGACGCTGCAGGTGCACGACCACGCGGTGCACTTCTACCACCTGCACGCGCTCGACTGGGTGGACGTGGTCTCGGCGCTGAACGCCGACTCCAAGAAGACCAGCGAGCTGCAGCAGATGGTCTCGCCCTCGCACCCGTTGTCTTCGCCAGGCTACTTCCGCGACGTGCAGATCCGCCTGAAGCGTTTTGTTGAAAGCGGTCAGTTGGGACCGTTTGCCAATGGCTACTGGGGCTCCAAAGCCTATGTGCTGCCGCCTGAGGCGAACCTGATGGCTGTCACCCACTATCTGGAAGCGCTCGACCTGCAAAAGGAGTGGGTCAAGGTGCACACCATCTTTGGTGGCAAGAACCCTCACCCCAATTACCTGGTAGGCGGTGTGCCCTGCGCGATCAACATCGACGGCGACGGTGCGGCCGGTGCGCCGATCAACATGGAGCGCCTGAACTTCGTTCAGGCCCGCATCCAGGAAATGATTGACTTCAACAACAACGTATACGTGCCGGACGTGCTTGCCATCGGCACCATCTACAAAGAGGCCGGGTGGCTCTATGGCGGTGGCCTGTCGGCCACCAACGTGGCCGACTATGGCTCCTACGAGAAAGTGCCATACGACCACAGCACGAATCAGCTGCCCGGTGGCGTGATCCTGGATGGAGACTGGAACAAGATCCTGGAGATCGATCCACGAGATCCCGAGCAGGTGCAGGAGTTCGTGACGCACAGCTGGTATAAGTACGACGACGAGAACAAAGGCCTGCACCCCTGGGACGGCGTGACCGAGGCCAATTACACGCCCGAGGGCCCGAACTTCAAGGGCACGCGCACCAAGATCGAGAACCTCGACGAGTTGGCCAAGTACTCGTGGATCAAATCGCCGCGCTGGCGTGGCCACGCTGTGGAGGTGGGCCCGCTCTCGCGCTACATCCTGGGTTATGCGCACGCCACGCAGGGCAACAAGTTCTGCCAGCGCGTGAAGCAGCAGGTGGACGCGGCCGCGGCGGCGATCAACAGCACGATTCCGAAAGCGCTGGGCATGCCCGAGACGAAGTACAGCGCCAAGCAGCTGCTGCCCACCACCATTGGCCGAACGCTTGCGCGCGCGCTGGAGAGCCAGTACGCCGCCGAACTGATGATGGACGATTTTAAGCAGCTCGTCGGCAACATCAAGGCCGGCGACACCAGCACGGCCAACATCGAGAAGTGGGACCCAAGGACCTGGCCGAAGGAGGCCAAGGGCGTGGGCACGGTAGCCGCGCCGCGCGGCATGCTGGGCCATTGGATCCGCATCAAGGACGGCAAGATCGAGAACTACCAGTGCGTGGTGCCCACCACCTGGAACGGCTCGCCACGCGACCACAAGGGCCAGATCGGCGCCTTCGAGGCCTCGCTGATGAACACGCCCATGGTCAACCCCGAGCAACCGCTGGAGATCCTGCGCACGCTGCACAGCTTCGACCCCTGCCTAGCCTGCTCGACCCACGTGATGAGCGAGGAAGGCCGCGAGATGGCGCGCGTGGCCGTGCGCTGATCCACTCCACAAACGAGAAAAAACGAGAATCCCCCGATGAACCACACGATACAACGTCGCGCCCGCCGCTTCGCCGCCCTGGCCCTGCTGGGTGGCCTGGCCACCGCCGCCCACGCACACCCCGGCCATGGCACCAGCAGCCTGATGGAAGGCCTGGTCCACCCCTTCGGTCCTGACCACCTGCTGGCCATGGTGGCCGTGGGCATCTGGTCCGTCTCGGTCCTGCCGTCCCACAAGGCCTGGCAGGGGCCGGCCACCTTCATGTTCGCTCTGGTCTTCAGCGCCACGCTGGGCATGCTCGGCGTGACCGTGCCCTACCTGGAGCACGGCGTCTCCCTCTCAGTCATGCTGTTCGGCGCCATGCTCTTGGTGGCGCGCCGCTCCATGCCCCCGGACATCGGCCTGGGCCTGATCGTCGCGGCAGCCTCGCTGCACGGCCTGGCCCACGGCTCCGAAACGCCCGAATCGGGCTTCGCGGGCTACGCCGTCGGCTTCCTGCTCACCACCGCCGTGCTGCACGTCGGCGGCGTCTGCATCGGCCTGGCCATACGGCGCTGGCTGGCCGGGCGCTGCGGCATCGCCCTGGGCGGCCTGGGCGCCGCGCTCGGGGTGGCCGGGGTCTATCTGTTCGGCCAGCTGGCCGCCTGAACCCGTGCCCGAGCGCACCGCAAAGGAGCAAAGCATGTCCACCCTGTCCACGCAAGAACTGGCGCAGCATCGCCTGGCCGACGTCACCGGCGTCGACGACAGCGCCGTGCAGCACGGCCAAGTCACCAAGTCGGTCTACGTGTACGAGGCGCCGGTGCGCGTCTGGCACTGGATCAACGTGGGGGCCATCCTCGTGCTGTGCCTCACCGGCTATTTCATTGGCAGGCCACTGCCGACGATGCCCGGCGAGGCCAGCGCCCACTACCTAATGGGCTACATCCGCTTCGCGCACTTCGCGGCCGGTTACATCATGGCGGTCGGCCTGCTGGGCCGCGCCTACTGGGCGCTGGTGGGCAACCACCACTCGCGCGAGCTATTCTGGGTGCCGGTGTTCCAGAAGGCCTACTGGCGCGAGGTGCTGATCATGCTGCGCTGGTACGCCTTCCTGTCGGATCGGCCAGGCCGCTACGTGGGCCACAACCCGCTGGCGCGCTTCGCCATGTTCGCGGGATACCTGATGATCTCGCTGTTCATGATCATCACCGGCTTCGCGCTGTACGGCGAGGGCTCTCAGATGGGCTCGTGGCAGGAGCGTCTGTTCGGCTGGGTGATCCCGCTGTTCGGCCAGAGCCAGGACGTGCACACCTGGCACCGCATGGGCATGTGGGCGATGGTAATCTTCATCACTCTGCACGTATACGCCGCGATCCGCGAAGACATCATGGGCCGCCAAAGCATCGTGTCCACGATGATTTCTGGCCACCGCACGTTCAAAGAGTGAGCATGCGCCGCGCAACCGCCCTCAAGCTCGCCCCGGCCCTGCCGCCGGTGGGCGTGCCGCTGCGCGTACCCACGCATCCGGGGCGGTTGCTGGCGCGCACCTGCCTACAGCCGCTCTCGCTCAACCAGAGCGAGGCCGCGCGGTTGTTGGGCCTCTCGCGCTGCCGGCTGCACGAGCTGGTGCACGGCCAGCGCGCGATGTCGCCCGACACCGCGATCCGCTGCGCGCGCGTGTTCCACGTGGACGCGGGCTTCTGGCTCGCGCAGCAAGCCGCCTGGGACAGCTCCCACGCCTGGAAGCGCTTGCGCGCGGCCGCCTCCTTTCCCCACTAATTGCCTGGAGTTCCCGCATGTGTCCCACTTCGCCCAAAACCGCCTGTCACCCCAGCGGTGACCCCCCACCTTCCTCCATCTGCGTGCTCGGCATCGGCAACCTGCTGTGGGCCGACGAGGGCTTCGGCGTGCGCTGCGTCGAAGCCCTCCAGCAGCGCCATCAGTTCGCGCCGCACGTGTCGTTGGTGGATGGGGGCACGCAGGGCCTCTATTTGATCCAGCACGTGCAGGAGGCCGACCGCCTGCTGATCTTCGACGCGATCGACTACGGCCTGGCCCCCGGCACGCTGAAGCTGGTGCGCGACGACGAGGTGCCGCGTTTTCTTGGCGCGAAAAAGATGAGCCTGCACCAGACCGGTTTCCAGGAAGTGCTCTCGCTCGCGCAGCTCACCGGCCAGTACCCAGCGCAAGTGCTGCTGATCGGCTGTCAGCCGCAGGAGCTCGAGGACTACGGCGGCAGCCTGCGCCCGGTAGTGAAGGCCGCGATGGACGAGGCCCTGGCGCTGGCCGTGGCCGAGATCGCGCGCTGGGGCGGCCAACCTACACCGCGCCGCGAACCCCTGAGCGGTCGCGAGACGGTGACCATGGACGAGCTCGCGCTCGCCGCCTACGAGACCCAGCGCCCTGCGCCCGACGCGGCCTGCCGCCAGGGCGATGAGCGCTTCTTTCGGCAGGGCGCCTGACATGTGCATCGGCATGCCCATGCAGGTCACCGCCGTCGAGCCCGGCCATGCGCTGTGCGAAGGGCGCGGCGAGCGCCGCCGCGTCACCACCGCGCTGGTGGGCGAAGTGGCGCCCGGCGACTGGCTGCTGGTGTTTCTGGGCGACGCGCGCGAGCGCATCGACGCCGAGCGCGCCAGCGAGGTCAACGCTGCGCTCGATCTCGTGCTGGACGCCATGCAGGGCCAGGGCGCCGACGGCGAGGCAGGCTTCGAGCTGCCCTCGCGCATGAGTGCCGAGCAATTGCGCCAGCTCGCCCACGGTTGAATGCTTCAGGAGACATTTCATGACCACCACCGACACACCCTTGCGTCCGCTGGCCGTCACCCCGCCCAGTACCGACCCCGCCGCGCCGCTGGTGATGCGCCTGGTGCGCGACTTCGGCGCCGCGCTCGTGGACGAAACCAGCGTGGCCGACTGGGCCGCGCAGCCCGGCGACCGCGTGCTGCTGCTGGCCGGCGACGCTGTGCGTTTTCCAGAGGGCCAGGACGTGGCCGCCGTGCTGCCCGAGCTGATGAAGGTGTTCCCTGGCCGCTTCGCGGTGGCCGCCGTGCCGCGCGAGAGCGAGGACGCGGTGGCGCGCCGCTACGGCTCGCAGCGCTGGCCTTCGCTGTTGTTCTTCCGCGGCGGCCAATACGTCACCGCCATCGCCGGCATGCAGGACTGGGACGCGTACCTGCAAGGCGTGGACGCCGCGCTGCGCATGCCGCCTTCGCGCCCCCCCACCGTCGGCATTCCGGTCGTGAGCAAGACGGTTGCTTCTTCCGGCGCAACCGGTGGCTGCCACTGAACCCCTCAAGGACTCACCCGATGAAAAACTTCCCCATTCCGCTCGTGGCCCTGGGTCCGGGCACGCAACCCGGAGACGAGTCGCTCGACTACCTGCCCTTGCCCAAGGACATGAGCACCTATCGCCCGCCGGTGCTGCCCGAGCCCGAAGATCTGGTGGGCCTGGACCAGGCGCGCCACGCGCTGCAGCAGGTGCTGGCCCTGCTCGAGTGCGGTGCCGAGGGTGGTGCCCCGGGCATGGTGCCGCTGGGCGCGCTGGCGCCGCGCGATTTCCGCGTCCTCAACCAGGTGCTGGGCGAGGGCGAGTCCAGTGCGATCGTGCAGCTGGGCGCGGACAACCTCGAGGTGCGCGTGCAGGAGTCGGTGTTCGCCGGTGTGTGGCGCCTCATGACTTGGCGTCATGAAGAAGGCCGCGACGCCGTGCTGGTGGACGACTCGATCGAGGTCGGCCCGGTGCCTTCGCTGTTCGCCGCCACCGCCGCCGATGACGTGTGGGCCACCTGGCCTGTGTGGAACGGCCCGCTGCCGCCTAACGTGCAGAACGCGCCGCTGCTGGTGGACGAGATCCGCGACCAGGTGGTGCGCTGGCAGCCTGGCCAAGTCTCGCACGTGGTCAACCTCACGCTGCTGCCCGTCACGCCCGAAGACATCGGCTTCCTGGACCACCAGCTCGGCACCGGCCGCGTGCTCATGCTCTCGCGCGGGTATGGCAACTGCCGCATCTCCAACACGCGCTTGCCGAACTGCTGGCGCGTGGTGTACTACAACTCCATGGACAAGGTGATCCTCAACACGGTGGAGGTGGTGGACATGCCCGAGGTGGCGATGGCCGCGCCCGAAGACCTGAGCGATTCGCACGAGCGCCTGCGCGAAGTGATGGCCTGGCTGCCTGGCTGGAGGCGACATGAGCAGTGAACACTTCGAGGGTTTCGAAGGTTCCTACCTCGGCAAACGCGAGGTGCTGCGGCCAGACTCGCGCCTGGAATGCAAGATCTGCTGGTGGGTCTACGACCCCGCCGTGGGGGACCCGCAGTGGCAGATCCCCGCCGGCACGCCCTTCGCCGACCTGCCCTCGCACTGGCGCTGCCCGAATTGCGATTGCGAGCCCGATCAGTTCCTTCTGCTGCCATGAAGCCTCTTCTGGAACCCCGCGTGCAGGCCCTGGTCGCTTACTTCGAGCGCGTGCAAGCCGAGCGCATGCAGGGCATTCCGCTGCTCAACGCCGCGCTGCGCGTGGAGGCCATTGGTTTTGAATGGAGCACCACCGAGGGCGATGATCCGGTGGCCGAAGGCGTGCTCATCACGCCCTGGTTCATGAGCCTGGTGCGCCTGCCCGCGTTGGCCCTGCCGCACCACGGTCGGGTGGGCCGCAGCTTTGTGCGCGATTTCGGCAGCGAGCGTTTCGACTTCATCGGCGCGCACGACCCGGCCATCGGCTACCACGAGACCTGCGCGCTGTTCTCACCCATGGGCGAGTTCGCCACGCAGGCCCTGGCGCGCGAGACCGCGCGCCAGGGCCTGGCGCTCACCCGGCCCGCGCCGCAAGGGACCCCGCCACCAGTGCCCTCCCGCCGCGCCTTCTTTCTAGGAGGCCGTGCGTGACGAACCCCGTCTCCCTCGCAAGCCTGCCCCAGCTGGCGGGTGCGCTGCGCTTCACGCCGGGCGCGCCGCCGCCGCACAACCTGCAGAGCACGCGCCAGGACTGGGCCGCGCGCATGGGCCACGGCGTGCCGGCGGCGCGGCTGCCCGGGCTCATGGCCAGCTTGTTCAACCTGTGCAGCCACGCTCACCGCCTGTGCAGCCAGCTCGCCATCGGTGCGGCCGCACCTGGCCTGCAGCCGCCGCCCGATGCCGTGGCCGAGCGCCTGCGCCGCGAGACGGCGGCGGAGCACATCCGCCGCATCGGCCTGGACTGGCCGCGCCTGCTCGCGCCGGGTGATGCGCCCGTGGCGGCGCAGGCCGCCACCGCGCTGCGCAGTTGCCCCTGGCCCGCGCAGAACGACACCGACCCCTGGCCCGCGCTGCGCGACTGGCTGCAACACGCGCTGCTGCACAGGCCCGCCGCCGACTGGCTCGCGGCCTGGCAGGCCGGCGGCACCGAATGGCTCGACACCTGGGGCCAGCGCCACGGGCAGTGGTTGCCCCTGCTGCTGCGCCGCGCCCACAGCGCCGACGCCTTCGCCCCACTCACGACCGACACCGCGCTGCGCCCGCACGGCCACCCGCCCAGCCTTTGCACGCTGGGCGCCACGCTCGCGCACAAGCCCGCGTTCGCGCTGCGCCCGCTGTGGCACGGCGCCTGCGCCCACACCGGCCCCTGGAGCCGCCTCGGTGCCGTGGCCGACGGCGTGCCGCTCACGCCCTGGGCGCTGCTGGGCACGCGCATCGTCGAGTTGGCGCGCCTCGCGCTCGACAGCGATGACGCCTGCCTGGACTGGGGCGCCGTGGCCCCCGGCCCCCGGCGCGGCCTGGCCTGGATGGAGATGGCGCGCGGCCTGCTGGTGCACCAGGTCGAGGTCGACCCAGGGACGCAGCGCGTGCTGGCCTGCCGCGTGGTGGCACCCACCGAGTGGAACTTCCACCCGCAAGGCGAGGTGGCGCAGCGCCTGGCGCTGCTTGACCCCGAAATGCCCGAGTGGGAGATCACCCGGCGCGTAAACCTGCTGGTAGCCGCGTTCGACCCCTGTGTGCCCTTCACCATCGAACGCCTGGGCTCCCCCGCGCGCCCGGCGCTGCAGGAGGCCAGCCATGCATGAAGCCAGCCTGGCCGGTGGCGTGCTCCAGCTGGTGGAAGACACGGCCGCGCGCGAAGGCTTTCAGCGCCTGCTTGCGCTGCGGCTCGAGGCTGGCCAGCTCGCGGGCGTGGACGTGCGCGCGCTGCGCTTCGCGCTGGAGGCGCTCGCCCCGGGCACGCTGCTGGACGGCGCGGCGATCCAGATCGAGGAACCCCTGGGCCAGGCCTGGTGCCTGGGCTGCTCGCAGACCGTGGCCCTGGCGCAGCGCGGCGACGCCTGCCCGGCCTGCGGCTGCTTCCATTTGCAACCGACCGGCGGCGCTGAATTGCGCGTGCTGGACATGCAAGTGGCCGATGATTGAAACCCCACGAGAACAGGAGGCCGACCATGTGTGTCGTATGTGGATGCAGTGACCACCCCGCCACGCCCGAGGCCGTGCAGGTGAACTCCGCCAGCGGCGACCTGCACTTCGGTGCCGGTGCGGCGCGCGTTTCGGTGCCCGGCATGAGCCAGGCGCGCGCCATCAAGCTGGAGACCGACATCCTCGGCGCCAACAACCGCGTGGCCGCGCACAACCGCGCGCACTTCCAGGCCCACGGCGTGACCGCGCTCAACCTGGTCTCCAGCCCGGGCTCGGGCAAGACCACGCTGCTGTGCGCCACCATCGAAGCGCTCAAGGCGCACGCGCCCGGCCTGCACGTGGCGGTGATCGAGGGCGACCAGCAGACCAGCTTTGACGCCGACCGCATCCGCGCCACGGGCGCGCCCGCGATCCAGGTCAACACCGGCAAGGGCTGCCACCTCGACGCGCCCATGGTGGCCGAGGCTTTTGCGCGGCTGCACTCGCACGATGGCCACGATCACGACCATGGGCACGACCACCATCATCAAGGTGACCACGGCACGCACAGCCTACTCTTCATCGAGAACGTGGGCAACCTGGTGTGCCCCGCCGTGTGGGACCTGGGCGAGGCCGCGAAGGTGGCCATCCTCTCGGTGACCGAGGGCGAAGACAAGCCACTGAAGTACCCCGACATGTTCGCCGCCGCCTCGCTGATGGTGCTCAACAAGATCGACCTGCTGCCGCACGTGCGCTTCGACGTGGCGCGCTGCATCGAGCTTGCGCGGCGGGTGAACCCGGGCATCGAGGTGATCCAGCTCTCGGCCACCACTGGCGAGGGCATGGACGCCTGGCTGCACTGGCTGGACCACCGCATCGGCCACGATCACTACCACCCGCACGGCGAACCCAACGCCGAGGCCGCCTTGCGCGAGCGCGTGCGCCAACTCGAAGCCGAGCTCGCGCAAGCACGGGAAGCCCTGGGCAGCGCCACCGCGCACTGAAACCGACATGGCCCCCCTCCCGCCCAACGTGCTGGCCTGCGGTGCCTGGCTGAAAAACGCCGCGTGCCTGCTTGATGCACAGGGCCGGGCTCACTGGTCGGCGGTGCATGGCGACCTGAGCGACCCGGCCGCCTGCGCCGCGCTCGAAGCCTCGGCCCGCGCGCTGTTGCAGCAACATGGGCCGGTGCGGGCGGTGGCGCACGACCTGCATCCCGATTTCTTCAGCAGCCGCCTGGCCATGGACATCGCCGAAACGCTGGGCGTGCCCGCCATCGGCGTGCAGCACCACCACGCGCACATCGCTGCAGTGGTCGCCGAGCACGGCCTTGACGGCCCGGTGATCGGCCTCGCGCTCGATGGCGTGGGCCTGGGCGATGACGGCGCGGCCTGGGGCGGCGAACTGTTGCTCGTGGACGGCGCGCGGTTCCGGCGCCTGGGCCACCTGCACCCGCTGGCCCTGCCCGGTGGCGACCGCGCCGCGCGAGAACCCTGGCGGATGGCCGCCAGCGCCCTACACGCGCTGGACCGGGGCGCTCAAACCGTGCCGCGCTTTGCGCCGGTGGTGGGCGAGGCCACGGCGCGCGGCGTGCAGCAGATGCTGGAACGCGGCCTGAACTGCCCACCCACCAGCAGCGCCGGGCGCTGGTTCGACGCCGCCGCCGCCGCGCTGGGCCTGAGCGTGCGCCAAACCGAAGAGGCCGAGGCCGCCATCGCGCTCGAAGCGGCCGCCAGCCGATGGCTGGCGCAACAGCCGGCGCAAGAGCCCTTGCCCGCCACCCAGGCCGAGGTGCTCACCGACACCTTGGCCGATGGGCAGCACCGGCTTGATGTGCGCGGCCTGTTCGCCGCGCTGCTCAGTGTGGACCCCGATCGCGTGGACGCGGCGGCGGCGGGTTTTCACCTTGCGCTGGCCGATGCGCTTGCGCACTGGGCCACGCAGGCCGCGCGCGACCACGGCACGGACTATGTGTGCCTGGGCGGCGGCTGCTTCTTCAACCGTGTATTGCGCGAACGCGTGACCGAGAGCCTGCAAGGCGCCGGCCTGCGCGTGCACCTGCCCCGCACGAAGGGTTGTGGCGACGCGGGCCTGGCGCTCGGCCAGGCCTGGGTGGCCGCGCGACAGATCGAGACCATGGCCTCTGAAAACATCCCCCACGAAAAGGAAACCAAACCATGTGCCTAGCCATCCCCGCGCGGCTGGTGGAGCTGCGGCCCGACGACCAGGCCGTGGTCGACCTCGGCGGCATCCGCAAGGAGATCTCCATTGCTCTGGTGGCCGACGTGAAGGTCGGCGACTACGTGATCGTGCACGTGGGCCACGCCATCGGCACCATCGACCCCGAAGAGGCGGAGCGCACGTTGGCGCTGTTCGCCGAGATGGCGGCCATGAATGTGGGGGCGGACGTGCTTCCATGAAATACATCGACGAATTCCGCGACGGCGACATCGCCAAACAGATCGGAGCGCGCATCGCGGCCGAGGCCGACCCGGCACGCACCTACAGCTTCATGGAGTTCTGCGGTGGCCACACGCACGCCATTTCGCGCTACGGCGTGAGCGAACTGCTGCCGGCCAATGTGCGCATGATCCACGGCCCGGGCTGTCCGGTTTGCGTACTGCCGATCGGCCGCGTCGACATGGCGATCAAGCTGGCGCTTGAACACGACGTGATCGTCTGCACCTATGGCGACACGATGCGCGTGCCGGCCTCCGACAGCCTGTCGCTGACCAAAGCGAAGGCGCGTGGCGGCGACGTCCGCATGGTGTATTCGGCGGCCGACGCGCTGACCGTCGCCCGCGACAACCCGGAGCGTCAGGTGGTGTTCTTCGCCATCGGCTTCGAAACGACGACGCCGCCGACCGCGCTCGCCATCCTGCGCGCGCAGCGCGAGGGGCTGAAGAATTTCAGCGTGCTGTGCTGCCACGTGCTAACCCCGTCGGCCATCACCCACATCCTGGAATCACCGGAAGTACGTCAGTACGGCACGGTGCCGATCGATGGCTTCATCGGTCCGGCGCACGTGAGCATCGTCATCGGCGCCGCGCCCTACGAGCATTTCGCCGAGGAATACCGCAAGCCGGTCGTGATCGCCGGCTTCGAGCCGCTGGACGTGATGCAGGCCATCCTGATGCTGGTGCGTCAGGTGAATGAGGGCCGCGCTCACGTCGAGAACGAATTCACCCGCGCGGTCGACCGTGACGGCAACCTCGCCGCGCAGCAGAAGGTGTCGGAGGTGTTCGAGCTGCGGCCAAGCTTCGAATGGCGCGGCCTGGGCGAAGTGCCGTACAGCGCGCTGAAGATACGGCCGGCCTTCGCCGAGTTCGACGCCGAGCGCCGCTTCGATGTCGGCTACCGGCCGGTGGCCGACAACAAGGCCTGCGAGTGCGGCGCGATTCTGCGCGGCGTCAAGAAGCCGACCGACTGCAAGATTTTCGGCACCGTGTGCACGCCGGAAAACCCGGTCGGCTCCTGCATGGTGTCGAGCGAGGGGGCGTGCGCGGCGCATTACGCGTACGGCCGATTCAAGGACATTCCGGTGGTGACAGCATGAACGCGAGAGACGACAGCAAGGGCGGCACCGTGCGCGCCGGCTATGTCCGGCCGCTGGACATCCGCAACGGCCGCATCGACATGGGCCACGGCGCCGGCGGTCGCGCCGCCGCGCAACTGATCGAGGAAATCTTCCTCGCCGCCTTCGACAATCCCTTCCTGCGCCAGGGCAACGACGGCGCGTCGGTCGCCATTCCGCAGGGCAGCCGCCTGGTGATGGCGACCGACGCGCACGTCATTTCGCCGCTGTTCTTCCCCGGCGGCGACATCGGTGCGCTCAGCGTGCACGGCACGGTGAACGACGTGGCGATGATGGGTGCGACGCCGCTCTACTTGTCCGCCAGTTTCATCCTAGAAGAGGGCTTTCCGCTGGCCGACCTGAAGCGCATCGTGCAGTCGATGGCGGCGGCGGCGCGCGAAGCCGGCGTCGCGGTGGTCACCGGCGACACCAAGGTGGTGGAGCAGGGCAAGGGGGACGGCGTGTTCATCAGCACCACCGGTGTCGGCGTCGTACCGCACGGTATCGACGTGTCGGGCGCGAACGCGCGGCCGGGCGACGTCATCCTGCTGTCGGGCACCGTGGGCGATCACGGCGTGGCGGTGCTGTCGCAGCGCGAATCGCTGGAGTTCGAAACGACCATCGTGTCGGACACCGCGGCGCTGAACGGCCTGGTCGCCGACATGCTCGTCGCCTGTCCGGCGATCCGCACGCTGCGTGACCCGACCCGCGGCGGGCTGGCCACCACGCTGAACGAAATCGCCCGCCAGTCTGCTGTCGGCATGCTGCTCGACGAGGCAGCGATTCCGGTCAAGCCCCAAGTCGATGCGGCCTGCGAACTGCTGGGGCTGGACCCGCTGTACGTGGCCAACGAAGGCAAACTGGTCGCGGTGTGTGCGCCCGAGGCGGCCGAGGCCGTGCTCGCCGCCATGCGCGCGCACCCGCTGGGCGCCGAGGCCGCGCGCATCGGCGAGGTCACCACCGACCCGCACCACTTCGTGCAGATGGCCACGCGCTTCGGTGGCCGGCGCGTGGTGGACTGGCTCAGCGGCGAACAGCTGCCACGGATATGTTGACCCCCCTGCGTCGCCTTCGGTGCCTCCCCCGAGGGGGCGACACCTGGGGCCGGCGGAGCCGGACCCTCGGTGTCTCTGCAAGAAGGCATTTCGCTCAGACAGAGGCCTCTGATGTCGTCGCCCATTTTTAGAAAAACCGCCCGAGGCCGTGCCGAGATCAAGCAGCGCTCGGACCGCGTCCCGGCAGCCATGCGCTCGGTGTTGATCATGGTCAATGGCAGCGACAGCCTCGCCATGCTGGCCGCGCGCGGCGTGCCCCAGCTGCGAGACCATTTGGAGGCCCTGCTCACGCTGGGCCTGATCGAGCTCGTGCCGGTTCCGTCCGAACAACCCGTCTCTCTGGACATGCTCGCGGCGTTCTGCCGTCAAGCGCATACACGGCTGACGCCCTACTTCAGCCCCGACACCGCCAGCGTGGTGCGGCCTTTGCGCGACGCACGCACGGTGGCCGCGTTCAACGCGGCGCTGGACGACATCCAGGCGCGCCTGGCCACTTACCTGGGCCGCAAGCTCGCCGCGAACGCACTGCAAGGGCTTCGGCCACCGCCATGAGCACCACCCCGGTCCCCGGTCTGCGCATCCTGCTGCTGTGCCACAGCTTCAACAGCCTCACGCAACGGCTGTTCGCCGAGTTGCGCGCGCGCGGCCACCGGGTGAGCGTGGAGCTGGACATCAACGACCAAGTCACCGAAGAGGCCGTGGCGCTGTTCCGGCCTGACTTCGTCCTGGCGCCCTTCCAGAAGCGGCGCATCCCGGAGTCGGTGTGGCGCGCCCTGCCCTGTTTCGTCGTGCATCCGGGGCCGCCGGGCGACCGCGGTCCAGCCGCGCTCGACTGGGCCATCGTCGATGGGCAGCGCGAATGGGGCGTCACCGTGCTGCAGGCGGATGGCGATTTCGACGCCGGCCCGGTATGGGGGGCCGCCACCTTCCCGCTGCGTGCGGCGTCGAAGGGCGCGATCTACCGGCGCGAGGTGACCGAGGCGGCCGTCGCGGCGACGCTGCAGGCGCTCGCCCGCTTCACTGCCGGCGACGCGCCGCAGAAAAGTGCGCCCGCCGCCGACGGTTGGCGCGGTGTGCTGCCGCAGTCGCGTCGCGCCATCGACTGGTCGCGCGACGACAGCACAACGGTGCTGGCGAAGATACGCGCGTCCGACGGCCAGCCCGGCGTGGTCGATGCACTGTTCGGCCAGCCCTGCCGGCTGTTCGACGCGCACCCGGCGACGCTGGAGGCGCTGGCCGGTTTCGGTGGCGCGCCGGGCGATGTGCTGGCGCAGCGCGACGGCGCGCTGCTGCGCCGGACCGTCGATGGCGGTGTCTGGATAGGGCGCGTGTCGGTCGCGCTCGGCGATGCCGCGTCGCCGATCAAGCTGCCGGCGACGCAGGCCTTTGCGGCGGAGGCGGCGGCGCTGCCCGAGCGCGCCGCGCCGCTCACGCGGGCGGCTGATGAGTGGGGCGAGCTGCGCTACACCGAGCACGGCGAGCAGGGCGCCCGCGTCGGCGTGCTGAGTTTCGACTTCTACAATGGCGCGATGTCCACCGCGCAATGCCAGCGCCTGCGCGACGCGCTGGTCGAGGTGAAGCGGCGCGACACGCAGCTGCTGCTGATTGCCGGTGGCGACGGTTTCTTCAGCAATGGCATCGATCTCAACTGCATCGAGGCGGCGGCGCATCGCGACGGCGGCAGTGCGGCTGACGAATCGTGGCGCAACATCAACGCGATGAACGACGTCGTGCTGGAAATCATCACCACCACCGACAGCCTCACTGTGTCGCTGCTGCGCGGCAACGCCGGTGCCGGCGGCGCCTTCCTCGCGCTGGCGGCGGACGAGGTGTGGGCGCAGCGCGGCGTCATGCTGAACCCGCACTACAAGAACATGGGCAATCTGTACGGCTCCGAGTACTGGACCTATCTGGCGCCGCGCCGGCTTGGCGCCGACGGCGCGCGTGCGCTGATGCAGAGCCGGCTGCCGCTGTCCGCACCCGAGGCATTGCGCATCGGCTTCGTCGACCGCTGCCTCGACGTGCCGGCCGGCGATGCCCTCGATGCGGCGGTGCAGGAAGCCCGGCTGCTGGCCGCGTCGTACAATCTGCGCGATCGCGTCATGCGCAAGCAGATCGAGCGCGCGGCCCACGAAGCCGAACGACCGCTCGCCGATTACCGCAAGGAAGAACTGTCCCGCATGCACCGCAATTTCTACGGTTTCGACCCCAGCTACCACGTCGCGCGCCACCACTTCGTGCACAAGCTGCCGCATGCCTGGACGCCGCGTCATCTGGCCGTGCACCGCGAGGTTGCTGCGCGATGAACGCCCGCCTGCGCGTGCCCACCGTGCTGGTGGTCGATGACGAGGTGCGCTCGCAGGACGCGATGCGCCGCACGCTGGAAGAGGACTTCACCGTACTCACCGCCAGCGGCGCCGACGAGGCGCGCGGCCTGCTGCAGCGCCAGCTGATGAGCGTGATCCTGTGCGACCAGCGCATGCTACAATTTCCCGCAGAGGCTGTCGGCCAAACAGGCCACCCGCGAGCGCGACAAACACCGTCCCCCGCTGACCCACCACCGCGAACAGAACTCGTGCGCATGCATCGCAATTTCTACGGCTTCGACCCCAGCTACCACGTGGCGCGCTACCATTTCTTGCACAAATGGCTGCACTCCTGGACGCGGTGCCATCTTGCCGTGCACCGATGAACGCGCCTTTCCCCAACAACGACCTGCCCACCGTGCTGGTGGTGGACGACGAGGTGCGCTCGCAGGACGCGATACGCCGCACGCTGGAAGAGGACTTCACCGTTCTCACCGCCAGCAGCGCCGACGAGGCTCGCGGCCTGCTGCAGCGCCATCCGGTGAGCGTGATCCTGTGCGACCAGCGCATGCCCGGCATGACCGGCGTGAGCTTCCTCAAAGAAGTGCGCGAGCGCTGGCCCAACGCGGTGCGCATCATGATCTCGGGCTACACCGACAGCGAAGACATCATCGCCGGCATCAATGAGGCCGGCATCTACCAGTACATCGTTAAGCCCTGGGCACCCGATCACCTGCTGGACTCGGTGCGCAACGCGGTCGAGGCGCAGGCCCTGCAGCGCCAGACCAGCCGACTCGACCTGGAACTGCGCACCAGCACCGGCGTGCTGCGCCAGCGCACCGCCACCCAGATCGACCGGGCGCGCGCCAGCTTCGACTTCGATCGCATCGTGCGCGCCCCCGGCAGCCCGCTGGACGCGGTCTGCGCCATGGCGCAGCGCGTAGCGCGTTACGACATCCCGGTGCTGGTGCTCGGCGAAACAGGCACCGGCAAGGAGCTGCTGGCGCGCGCGATCCACTACGCCTCGCCGCGCCTGGCCGGACCTTTCGTGGTGGAGAACTGCGCGGCCATTCCTGACACGCTGATTGAGTCCGAGCTGTTCGGCCACAAGCGCGGCGCCTTCACCGGCGCCTACGAAGACCACCCCGGCCTGTTCCAGCGCGCGCACAGCGGCACCGTGTTCCTTGACGAGATCGGCGAAACCTCGCCCGCCTTCCAGGTGCGGCTGCTGCGCGTGCTGCAGGAAGGCGAGGTGCGGCCCGTCGGTGGCGCGCGCCCGGTACCGGTGGACGTACGCGTGATCGCCGCCACCCACCGCGACCTGGAGCAGCGCGTGCGCGAAGGCCTGTTCCGCGAAGACCTGTACTACCGCCTGGCGGGCGTGAGCATCACCGTGCCGCCGCTGCGCGAGCGCGCGGCCGACATCGCACCCATCGCGCGCCAGCTGCTGCAGGACGTAGCGCACGAACTCGGCCACCCCGGCGCCACCCTGCCCGACGCGACGCTGGCCTGCCTGCTGGCCTACCCCTGGCCCGGCAACATCCGCGAACTGCGCAACGAGATCGCGCGCGCTCTCGCGCTGCAGGACGGTAGCGCGCTCGAAGCTGCCGCCTTCTCGGCGCGCGTGCTGCAGGGCCACGGGCAGGGCGGTGACGACCTGCAGGCAGCCCTGCCCACCAGCGGCACTCTGGCCGAGCGGCTGGACGTGATCGAGGCCATGGTGCTGCGCGAGACGCTGCAGCGGCACCGCTGGAACAAGACCCGCGTGGCGCAGGAACTGGGCCTCTCCCGCGTGGGCCTGCGCGGCAAGATGCTGCGCCTGGGATTGGAGAAGTGACATGGCTCTGAACGTCCTTTGGCTCCAGAGTGGCGGGTGCGGCGGCTGCAGCATGTCGCTGCTGTGCGCCGACACGACCGACTTCCAGGGCCACCTGCGCGACGCGGGCGTGAACCTGCTGTGGCACCCCTCGCTCTCGATGGAAACCGGCGATGAGCTGCTGGAGCTGCTGGACGCCGTGCTCGACGGCCGCACGCGGCTGGATGCGCTGTGTGTCGAAGGCTCGCTGCTGCGCGGGCCCCACGGCACCGGGCGCTTCCACATGCTGGCCGGCACGCAGCTGCCCATGATCGAGTGGGTCAAACGCCTGAGCGCGTGCGCGAAACACGTGGTGGCCGTGGGCAGCTGTGCGGCCTGGGGCGGCATCACGGCCGGTGGCGACAACCCCACCGACGCTTGCGGCCTGCAGTACGAGGACGACGAAGCCGGCGGCCTGCTGGGTGCAGCCTTCCGCTCGTCCAGCGGCCTGCCGGTGATCAACATTGCGGGCTGCCCCACCCACCCGAGCTGGGTGATCGATACGCTGATGGCGCTGGCCGCCGACGGCTTCACCGCCAGCGACCTCGACCCGCTGAACCGCCCGCGCTTCTACGCCGACCAGCTGGTGCACCACGGCTGCACACGTAACGAGTACTACGAGTTCAAGGCCAGCGCGGAGAAGCCGTCGGACCTGGGCTGCATGATGGAGCACATGGGCTGCAAGGGCACGCAGGTGCACGCCGACTGCAACACGCGGCTGTGGAACGGCGAGGGCTCGTGCACACGCGGCGGTTACGCCTGCATCGCCTGTACCGAGCCCGGCTTCCAGGAGCCGGGCCACCCCTTCCACCAGACGCCCAAGCTCGCCGGCATCCCGATCGGCCTGCCCACCGACATGCCCAAGGCCTGGTTCGTCGCGCTGGCCTCGCTCTCCAAGAGCGCCACGCCCAAGCGCGTGAAACACAACGCCGTGGCCGACCACCTGGTGGTGACGCCAGCCATTCGCAAGACAAGACTGAAATGACGCGCCTGCTCGTCGGCCCTTTCAACCGCGTCGAGGGCGATCTCGAAGTCCAGCTCGACGTGCTGGGCGACCGCGTGGCCTCGGCTCAGGTCAACGCCACCATGTACCGCGGCTTCGAGCAGATCCTGCAGGGCAAGGCGCCGCACGACGCGCTGATCTACGTGCCGCGCATCTGCGGCATCTGCTCAGTGTCGCAGTCGGTGGCCTCGGCGCGCGCGCTGGCCGCGCTCGGCGGCATCGCCATGCCGGCCAACGGCCAGCACGCGAGCAACGTGATCCTGGCAACCGAGAACCTAGCCGACCACCTCACGCATTTCTACTTGTTCTTCATGCCGGACTTCACACGCCCGGTGTATGCGGCCCGCGCCTGGCACGCCGAGGCGGTGCGCCGCTTCGCGCCGAACCACGGCGGGCAGGTGCGCGCGGCCACAGCGGCGCGGCAGCGCTGGCTCACGCTGCTGGGCACGCTGGGCGGCAAGTGGCCGCACACGCAGTCCATCGAGCCGGGCGGCTCCACGCGCCCCATTGACGCGGCCGAGCGCGTGCGCCTGCTCTCGCGCGTGCGCGAGTTCCGCGCCTTCCTGGAGCGCAATCTGTTCGCGGCGCCGCTGGAAGCCGTCACCGCCATCGCCCGCGAAGACGCGCTGTGGGACTGGCACGCGCAGGACCCGCTGGGCGGCGACCTGCGCTTCTTCCTCACGCTGGTGCGCGACCTGCAACTGCAGACCCTGGGCCCGGGCCCAGGGCGTTACCTGAGTTACGGCGCCTACGCCCAGCCCGGGGGCGGTTTCGCGCTGCCCGGCGGCGTGTGGCGTGCCGACGCCGCGCGGTTGGACGCCGTGGACGCTGCCGCCATCACCGAGGACGCCACGCACACCTGGCTGGCTGACAGCGCCGGCCCGCTGCACCCGCTGGTAGGCCAGACGAAGCCCGACCCCGGCAAGGCGCGCGGCTACACCTGGAACAAGGCGCCGCGCTTGGCGGGTGAGGTGGTGGAGACCGGCGCGATCGCGCGCCAGCTCGCGGCCGGCCACCCACTGGTGCGCGACGCGGTGGCGCGGCATGGCGGCAACGTCTACACCCGAGTGCTAGCGCGCGCGCTCGAGCTCGCGCGCGTGGTGCCGATGATGGAAGACTGGCTGCGCGCGCTGCGCCCCACCGAGCCGTTCTGCGTGCCCTCGGACTTGCCCGACGAGGGCAGCGGCATGGGCCTGTCGGAGGCCGCGCGCGGTAGCCTGGGCCACTGGGTGGTGGTGCGGCGCGGGCGCATCGCCAACTACCAGATCGTCGCGCCCACGAGCTGGAATTTTTCTCCGCGCGACGCCACCGGCATACCCGGCGCGCTTGAGCAGGCGCTGGTGGATGCGCCTGTGCGCGAGGGCGAGAAAACACCGGTGGCTGTGCAGCACATCGTGCGCTCTTTCGATCCCTGCATGGTCTGCACGGTGCACTAGATGACCAACAAAAAAACGCGCGCGAAGAGTCCCTGGCCCAACCTGCCGATGGAGGGGGTGGACGAGTCCACCTGGGTGGACGTGATCCAAAAGATGGACGAGGTGTACACGCGCCTGATCGACGACGAGGTCGAACTCGAGAAGAAGAACGCCGAGCTGGAGTCGTCGCAGCAGTTCATCTTCAGCGTGCTCACTTCGATGTCGGACGTGCTGGTGGTCTGCGACGCGAACGGCGTGATCGAACAGGCCAACGCCGCGCTGTGCGAGTTGGCTGGCCGGCCCGAGGAGCAACTGCGCGGCACGCCGCTGTATGCCCTGCTGGCAGATGCGCAGAGCCAGGAGCTGGCGCGCGCCGCCATGGAGAAGGCCGACGCGCCGCGCGCCGGCGAGGGCTTCGAACTCAACCTGCTGGACCGCGCGGGACAGGCCGTGTCGGTGGATGCCAACTGCACGCCGCGCATCGGCGAGCGGGGCCGACGCGTGGGCACAGTGTGGGTGGGCCGGCCCACGGCTGAACTCAAGCGCGCGTACCACGAGATGCGCGCCGCCCACGAAGCGCTCAAGCGCACGCAGCAGCAGCTTCTGCACTCGGAAAAGCTGGCCTCGCTGGGCCAGCTGGTGGCCGGCGTGGCACACGAGCTCAACAACCCGATCAGCTTCGTGCTGGGCAACGTGCACGCGCTCAGCAAGTATAGCGACCGCCTGCGGACCTACCTGGCCGCGATACACGCGCACGAACCCAAGGCCGTGCTGGCCGAGATGCGCCGCAAGCTGCGCATCGAGCACCTGCTGGCCGACTTGCCCTCGCTGATCGAGGGCACGCTCGAAGGCGCGCAGCGCACGGCCGACATCGTGCACGGCCTCAAGCGCTTCTCGGCCATGGATTCCGAAGAGCGCAAGCCTGTCAACCTGCCGGAGGTGATCGAGCGCGCGATCCACTGGGTGCAGAAGGGCCGCTCCGCGCCGGTGGATGTGCAATGGGAAACGGGTCCCCCCCCTCACGGTGATGGGTAGCGCCGGCCAGCTACAGCAGGTGATGATGAACCTGCTGCAGAACGGCTTCGACGCCGTGGGTCAGAACGAGGCGCCACACATCTGGGTAACGGTGGGCCACGCCGACGGCATGGTGCGCGTGGTGTTGCGCGACAACGGCCCGGGCATTCCGCCCGAGCATCTGCTGCGCATCTTCGACCCCTTCTTCACCACCAAGCCGGTGGGCAAGGGCACCGGCCTGGGCCTGTCGATCAGCTACGGCATCGTCGAACAGCACGGCGGCCGGCTGAGCGCGCGCAACGCCGAAGGTGGTGGCGCGGAGTTCGTACTGGAACTGCCGCTGGCCTGAGCCGCATCAATCCGGTGGCCGCGCCGACGCCGGCAGGAAGCCGCTGTCGCGCATCGCGTCTTTCACCACACGGAACTGCACGCCCCCCCATGTTGCACATCCGCCATGCTGATGACCGACCAGGCGTACGAACTCACGTCCGACACCCGGCCGCGCAGCAGTTGTACCTCCAGCCGCAGCGCATCGTTGGCCTTCGCCGCGGTGCAGTTGTCGGCTAGATGCGCGTGCTGTTGCTGCTATTCGATCAGGTGCACTGCGAGGCGGCGCTCCTGCGGCACGTACATGCAGGACAGCACGACCACGCAGGTGTCGAGCAGCAGCGGCTGCACCTGCTGCCGGTTCATCTCCTGGCGCATCAGATCGCGCTCCGACTCCGAGCGGTTGGCGTAGGCGCGCACACGTGCGCCTCGAACGCGTCGTCGAGTTCGTCGTCGATAGTGATGGTGAAGCGGCGCATGGTGCGCTTCAGTGTAGCGCCGCTACCCGTTCCCCCGTCATAGGGCGACAGGCCTAGGCGTATGCGGCGGCCATGGTGTCCAGCGGCACGGGCTTTATCTTCCCAGCCTGGCCCGCGCTGCCGAAGGCTTCGAAGCGCTCGCGGCACACGCCGCGCGCCGCCTTCTTGGCCGCCAGCAGCGCCTTGCGCGGGTCGAACTCGCTGCGCTCTTTCGCGAAGGTCTGGCGCATGGCGCCGGTCATGGCCAAGCGGATGTCGGTGTCGATGTTGACCTTGCGCACGCCGTTCTGGATGCCGCGCCGGATCTCTTCCACCGGCACGCCGTAGGTTTCCTTGATGTCGCCGCCGTGCTCGCGGATGATGGCCAGCCACTCCTGCGGCACGCTGGAGCTGCCGTGCATCACCAGGTGGGTGTTGGGCACACGGGCGTGGATGGCGGCGATGCGGTCGATGGCCAGGATGTCGCCGGTGGGCTGGCGCGTGAACTTGTAGGCGCCGTGGCTGGTGCCGATGGCGATGGCCAAGGCGTCCACGCCGGTTCGGCGCACGAAGTCCTCGGCCTGCCCGGGGTCGGTGAGCATCATGTCGTGCGTGAGCTTGCCGGCCGCGCCCACGCCGTCTTCTTCGCCGGCCTCGCCGGTCTCCAGCGAACCGAGGCAGCCGAGTTCACCTTCCACCGACACACCGACGGCGTGCGCGAGCTCGCAGACGCGGCGCGTCACCGCGAGGTTGTAGTCGTAGGTGGCGGGCGTCTTGCCGTCTTCGCGCAGCGAGCCGTCCATCATCACGCTGGTGAAGCCCGAGCGGATGGACTGCATGCACACGGCCGGCGTGGCGCCGTGGTCCTGGTGCAGCACCACGGGCAGGTCCGGGTGGGCTTCCACCGCCGCCAGCACCATGTGGCGCAGGTAGGCCTCACCCGCGTACTTGCGCGCGCCGGCCGAGGCCTGCAGGATCACCGGGCTGTCGGTCTCCTGCGCGGCCTCCATGATGGCCAGGATCTGTTCGAGGTTGTTGACGTTGAAGGCGGGCACGCCGTAGCCGTGTTCGGCCGCGTGGTCCAGCACCTGGCGAAGGGAAACGAGCGCCATGAAAAACTCCTGGTTGAAATGAAAATGGAATCAGCGAGCCGGCCGCCGGGCCGCCCCAAGGCCGGCTCAGCCCCCTCGGGAGGCAGCGACCCGCGCAGCGGCGGAGCGTGGAGGTTCATGTTGTGCGGCGTTCGAGGATCTCGAAGGCTGGCAGGGTCTTGCCCTCGAGCACCTCGAGGAAGGCGCCACCGCCGGTGGAGATGTAGCCCACGTCCTTCTCGATGCCGTACTTGGCGATGGCCGCCAGCGTGTCTCCACCACCGGCGATGCTGAACGCGCTGCTCTTCGCAATCGCGTCCGCAATCGTCTTGGTGCCGCCCTCGAAGGCCGCGAACTCGAACACGCCCACCGGGCCGTTCCACACGATGGTGCCGGCCTGCATCAGCTGCGCCGCCAGCTTCGCCGCCGTCTGCGGCCCGATGTCCAGGATCAGGTCGTCGTCTGCCACCTCCGTGGCCTGCTTCACCGTGGCCGGAGCGTCCGCCGCGAAGGCCTTGGCCGTGACCACGTCGGTGGGGATCGGCACCTCGGCGCCGCGCGCCTTCATGGCCTCGATCACCGCCTTGGCCTCGTTCACCAGGTCGGCCTCGGCCAGGCTCTTGCCGATCTTCAGGCCCGCGGCCAGCATGAAGGTGTTGGCGATGCCACCACCCACGATCAGGTTGTCCACGTTGTTCGCCAGGCTCTTGAGGATGGTCAGCTTGGTGCTGACCTTGCTGCCGGCCACGATGGCCACCAGGGGCCGCTTGGGCGCGGCCAGGGCCTTGGCAATCGCATCCATCTCGGCGGCCAGCAGCGGGCCAGCCGAGGCGATGGGCGCGGTCTCGGCGATGCCGTAGGTCGTGCCTTCGGCGCGGTGGGCGGTGCCGAAGGCGTCGTGCACGAAGATGTCGCACAGGGCGCCCAGCTTCTTCGCCAGTTCCGGGCTGTTCTTCTTCTCGCCCACATTGAGGCGGCAGTTCTCCAGCAGCACGACTTCGCCGGGGGCGACGGAGAAGTCGCCGTCGATCCAGTTGGCCACCAGACGCACCGGGCGGTCCAGCAGCTCGCCCAGGCGGGCGGCCACGGGGGCCAGCGAGTCCTCGGGCTTGAAGGCGCCTTCGGTGGGGCGGCCCAGGTGGCTGGTGACCATCACCGCCGCGCCCGCGTCCAGCGCCATCTGGATGGCCGGCAAGCTCGCGCGGATGCGCGTGTCTTCGGTGATGCGGCCCGCGTCGTCCCGCGGCACGTTGAGGTCGGCGCGGATGAAGACGCGCTTGCCGCGCGCGAAACCGCTCGCGCACACGTCGCTGAAGCGCAGCGCGCTCATCGCGCCGCCCCGACCACGCGTGCCATTTCGAGGCACTTGTTGGAGTAGCCCCATTCGTTGTCGTACCAGCTCACGACCTTGATGAAGGTCTTGTCCAGCGCGATGCCGGCGTCCGCGTCGAAGATCGAGGTGCGCGTGTCGCCCCGGAAATCGGTCGCCACCACCTTGTCCGTCGTGTAGCCCAGCACGCCCTTCAAGGCGCCTTCGCTCTGCGCTTTCATCTCCGCGCAGATATCTTCGTACGTCGCGTCCTTGTTCAGCTCCACCGTCAGGTCCACCACCGACACATCGGAGTTTGGCACCCGGAAGCTCATGCCCGTGAGCTTCTTGTTGAGCTCGGGGATCACCACGCCCACGGCCTTGGCCGCGCCCGTGCTGCTGGGGATGATGTTCTCCAGAATGCCCCGGCCACCGCGCCAGTCCTTGTTGCTCGGGCCGTCCACCGTCTTCTGCGTGGCCGTGGCCGCGTGCACCGTGGTCATCAGACCGCGCTTGATGCCCCACTTGTCGTTGAGCACCTTGGCGATCGGCGCCAGGCAGTTGGTGGTGCACGAGGCGTTGGAGATGATGGCCTCGCCCTTGTACGTCTTGTCGTTCACGCCGAAGACGAACATCGGGGTGTCGTCCTTGGAGGGGGCTGAGAGGATGACTTTCTTCGCGCCCGCATCCAGGTGCTTCTGCGCCGTGGCCTTGTCCAGGAACAGGCCGGTGGATTCGATCACCACCTCGGCGCCGACGTCGTTCCACTTGAGGTTGGCGGGGCCGCGCTCTTGCGTGAGGCGGATCTTCTTGCCGTTGACGATCAGGGTGTTGCCCTCGACCTTGACGTCGCCCTTGAAGCGGCCGTGCACGCTGTCGTACTGCAGCATGTAGGCCAGGTACTCGGGCTCGAGCAGGTCGTTGATCGCCACCACTTCGATGTCCTGGAAGTTCTGGATGGCGCTGCGCAGCACGTTGCGGCCGATGCGGCCGAAGCCGTTGATGCCGAGGCGGAGAGGAGTCTTCTGGGTCATGGGTTGAGCAAAGAGGAGAGGTCGGAAATCACGCGATCGGGCGCGCAGGCGGTGATGGGCTCGCCCATGTTGTAGCCATAGGGCAAGGCCCAGACGCGCACGCCAGCGTTGCGCGCGGTGGCCACGTCGATGGACGAATCACCGACGAACAGCGCGCGCTCGGGCGCGACCTGGAACAGCGACAGGCAGCTCTGGATGCCTGCCGGATCGGGCTTCTTGGTGGATAAGGTGTCGCCATTGACGACGCGGTCGAAGAGGGGCGCGAGCTGGTGCGCATCAAGCACGGTGGCGGTGTAGCGGCTTTCCTTGTTGGTCACCACCGCGAGCTTCACGCCTTGCTCGCGCAGGGCCGTGAGGGTTTCGCGCACCTGTGGATACAGCTGGCTACTTGTGCCGCAGCGGCGCTGGTAGTGGCGATCGAACTCGGCGGCGATCAGCGGCAGGGCGCTGCTGGCGCGCACCACGTCCACGCCGGTCTTGCCAGCCGAGGCCAGGGCCTGGATCAGCAGCTCGCGCGTGCCGTGGCCAATCCACCGCTCCACCTGCACCTGCGACACGGCAGGCAATTCGAAGCGCACCAGCGTGTCGTTGACGGCGTCGCCGATCTCGCCGGCCGTGGCGACCAGCGTGCCGTCGAGGTCGAACATGGCGAGGTCGATGGCCCTCATGCGGTGGTCCCCTCTGTCATGCTGTAGGTTCGCCGCCGAGGCTGCAGCAGCGCGCGCACCTCGTCGGCCACGCGCGCGGCGGTGATACCGAAGTGCGCGTACAAGTCTTTCGCGGGGGCCGATTCGCCGAACGTGCTCATGCCGACCACGCGGCCGCTGCGGCCCACGTACTTGCGCCAGAAGTCGGGGTGCGCGGCTTCGACCGCCACGGCGGGCAGCTCCGGCGGTAGCACCGCGTCTTGCCAGGCGGCGTCCTGCCGGTCGAAGAGGTTGGTGCAGGGCATGGAGACGACGCGGGTGGCGATGCCTTCGGCCGCGAGCGCGGTCTGCGCCTGCAGGGCCAGCGAGGTTTCGGAACCGGTGGCGACGATCACGGCCTGCGCGCCGTCCATGTCCGAGAGCACGTAGCCGCCACGCAGGATGGCCGGCGCGCGCGAGGCATCACCGAGCTGCGGCAGGTTCTGCCGGGAGAGCGCGAGCGCTGTGGGGCCATCTCGCCGCTGCAACGCGTGAGCCCAGGCCGCCGCGGTCTCCAGCGCGTCGGCGGGGCGCCACACGTCCAGTCCCGGGATGAGGCGCAGGCTGGGCACCTGCTCCACCGGCTGGTGCGTCGGGCCGTCCTCGCCCAGGCCGATGGAATCGTGTGTGAAGACATGCACCACCTGCAGCTTCATCAGCGCGGCCATGCGCACGGCGTTGCGGCTGTAGTCGCTGAACGCGAGGAAGGTGCCGCCGTAGGGAATGAAGCCGCCGTGCAGCGCCAGGCCGTTCATGATCGCGGCCATGCCGAACTCGCGCACGCCGTAGCTCAGGTGTTTGCCACCGCTGAAGCGCCCGGCTTTGTTCGGCCCGGCTGTGACGCAGCCCTTGAAGTTGGTGAGGTTGGAGCTGGTGAGGTCGGCGCTGCCACCGAAGATCTCGGGCAGTTGGGGTGCCATGGCGTCCAGCGCGAGCTGGCTGGCCTTGCGCGTGGCCACGGCGTCGGTGCGCCGGCCCAGGGCCGCGACTAGCGCGGGCAGGCCCTCGGCGAAACCCTTGGGCAGTGCGCCACGCATGCGGCGATCGTACTCGACGGCTTCGGTCGGAAAGGCCTCGCGGTAGGCCTCGAAGCGCGCCTGCCAGGCGGCCTCGAGCGCGTGGCCTCGTTCGGTGGCGTTCCAGGCTGCGGCGATGTCGGCCGGGATCTCGAACGGCGCGCTGGTCCAGCCGAGGGCCTCGCGCGTGGCCTGCACCTCGACCGCACCGAGCGCTGCGCCGTGCACGCCGGGGCTGCCCTGCTTGTTGGGTGCGCCCTTGCCGATCACGGTCTTGCAGCAGATCAGCGTGGGCTTGCCCTCGGCCTGCGCAGTGGCGCTGCACGCACGCCGCAGCGCCGCATCGATCGCGCCGGGGTCGTGGCCGTCGACGGTGACCACGTCCCAGCCGTAGGCGGCAAAGCGGCGCGGCGTGTCGTCGGTAAACCAACCCTGCACGTGGCCGTCGATGGAGATGCCGTTGTCGTCGTAGAGCGCGACCAATTTCGAGAGGCGCAGCGTACCGGCGAGCGAGCAGGCTTCGTGGCTGATGCCTTCCATCAGGCAGCCGTCGCCCAAGAAGACGTAGGTATGGTGGTCCACGATGTTGTGACCTGGCCGGTTGAACTCTATGGCGAGCAGTTTCTCGGCCAGGGCCATGCCCACAGCGTTGGCCAGGCCCTGGCCGAGCGGGCCGGTGGTGGTTTCCACGCCGGGCGTCACGCCCACCTCGGGGTGGCCGGCGGTCTTGCTGTGCAGGCGGCGGAACTGGCGCAGGTCGTCCATCGACAGTTCGTAGCCCGTGAGGTGCAGCAGCGCGTAGAGCAGCATGGAGCCGTGGCCGTTAGAGAGCACGAAGCGGTCGCGGTCAGCCCAGGCCGGGTTGGCGGGGTTGTGGCGCAGGTGGCGGTTCCACAGCACCTCGGCGATGTCGGCCATGCCCATGGGCGCGCCCGGGTGGCCGGACTGCGCGGCTTCCACCGCGTCCACCGCGAGCATGCGGATCGCATTCGCCATGCGGCGCGCGAGGTCGAGGTTCGGTTGCTGGCGCGTGCTCATGCCATCACCCTTTGTTTGCGCTCCATC
This sequence comes from Pseudacidovorax sp. NFM-22, assembly GCF_021401245.1. Lineage (GTDB taxonomy): Bacteria > Pseudomonadota > Gammaproteobacteria > Burkholderiales > Burkholderiaceae_C > Xenophilus. The sequence goes on along the minus strand of NZ_JACBFY010000003.1, from coordinate 194,282 downwards.
ATGCGCCAGATAAAGGGCGTGAAGATGAGTTGCATCGCGAGCTCCATCTTGCCGCCGGGCACGACGATGGTGTTGGCGCGCGACATGAAGGAGTCGTGGATCATGCTCAGCAGATACTGGAAGTCGATGCCCTTGGGCTTGGCGAAGCGGATCACGACGAAGCTCTCATCGGGCGCGGGGATCTCGCGCGCGATGAAGGGATTGGACGTGTCCACGCAGGGCACGCGCTGAAAGTTGACGTGCGTGTGCGTGAACTGCGGGCAGATGTAGTTCACGTAGTCGGGCATACGGCGCAGGATGGTATCGGTGACGGCCTCGGTAGAGTAGCCGCGCTTGGACTTGTCGCGCCAGAGCTTCTGGATCCATTCGAGGTTGATCACGGGCACCACACCGATCAGCAGGTCGGGGTGCTGGGCGATGTTCACGTCGGGCGTGACCACCGCACCGTGCAGGCCTTCGTAGAACAGCAGGTCGGTGTTGGCGGGCAGTTCTTCCCAGGGGGTGAAGGTGCCGGGCTCCTGCTGATAGGGCGCGGCTTCCTCGGCGTCGTGCAGGTACTTACGCGACAGGCCGGTACCGCTGCGGCCGTAGCTGGTGAACAGCGCCTCCAGCTCGGGGAACAAGTTGTTCTCGGGGCCGAAGTGACTAAAGTGGCGATTGCCCGCGCGCTCGGCCTCGGCCTGGCGCAGCTTCATTTCCTGACGGTCGTAGCGATGGTAGCTGTCGCCTTCGATGATGGCGGCGGTGATGCCTTCGCGGCGAAAGATGTTCTCGAAGGTTCGGGTGACCGAGGTGGTTCCCGCGCCCGACGAGCCGGTGATGGCGATGATAGGGTGGCGCTCAGACATGGTAATGTCCCGTGGAGTTGAAGAATCGGTGCGGGCGCGGCTGGCGCTCAGACGCGGAACAGGCTGCGCTCGTGGAACAGAGGGTTGTCCAGTTCCTTGCGCGCGGTGGGCTCGGCGTGGTAGCGCTCGATGCGCTCGACCTCGTTCTTCGAGCCGAACACTAGGCCGATGCGCTGGTGCAGGCCCTCGGGCTGCACGCCGAGGATGGGAACTCGCCCGGTGCTGGCGCGGCCGCCGGCCTGCTCCATGATGAAACCGATGGGGTTGGCCTCATACAGCAGGCGCAGGCGGCCGGGCTTGGCCGGGTCCTTGCTGTCGCGGGGGTAGAGGAAGACCCCGCCGCGCATGAGGATGCGGTGCGCCTCGGCCACCATGCTGGCGATCCAGCGCATGTTGAAGTCCTTGGTGCGCGGGCCGGTCTTGCCGGCCAAGCATTCGTCCACGTAGCGCTTCACCGGCGCTTCCCAGAAGCGGCTGTTGGAGGCGTTGATGGCGAACTCCTGCGTGTCGGCCGGCACGGTGAGCTCGGCGTGGGTGAGCATGAACTCGCCGAGGTTCGGGTCCAGCGTGAAGCCGGCCACGCCGTTGCCCACGGTCAGCACCAGCATGGTGGTGGGGCCGTAGAGCGCGTAACCCGCCGCCACCTGCTGCGTGCCGGCTTGCAGGAAGTCGGCTTCGGTGACTTCGCGCCCTTCGGCTTCGGGCGCGCGCAGCACCGAGAAGATGCTGCCCACGGACACGTTGACATCGATGTTGCTGGAGCCGTCGAGCGGGTCGAACACCAGCAGGTACTTGCCGCGCGCGTGCGGCGCGGGGATCTGGTACGGCGCTTCCATTTCCTCGGAGGCCATGCCAGCCAGGTGGCCGCCCCACTCGGTGATGCGCAGGAAGTAGTCGTTGCTCAGCACGTCGAGCTTCTTCTGCGTTTCGCCCTGCACGTTGACGGGCGCGCCACCGGCCTCGGCCGCGTGGTTGCCGAGCACGTCGCCCAACGCACCGAAGGCCACGGCGCGCGCGATGGCCTTGCAGGCCATGGCCACGTCGAGGATGAGGGCGTTGAAGTCGCCGCTGGCTTCGGGGAAACGGCGGCGTTCTTCGATCAGGTACTGGGTGAGGGTCTTGCGGCCGGTCAGTGGCATGGCGTGGTTCTCCGCGAAGCGTTGCTGGAATGGAAGTCCGGGGTGACGGCGGCGTGGCGCATTGCGCTCATGACGCCGTGGTAACCGCCCGATGCGTCGGCGGCGCCGAAGATGGCGCTGCCGGCCACGCAGATATCGGCACCGGCCTGGACGATCTCGCCGATGTTGTCCAGCTTCACGCCCCCGTCCACCTCCAGCGAGATCGGTTGGCCGCCGGCTGCGGCGTGGGCCTCGATGCGGCGGCGCGCCTCGCGCAGCTTGTGCAGGGTGTGGGGAATGAAGGCCTGGCCGCCAAAGCCGGGGTTCACGCTCATGAGCAGCACCAGGTCGAGCTTGTCCATCACGTGCTCCATCCAGGCGAGCGGCGAGGCGGGGTTGAGCGCGATGCCGGCCTTGCAGCCGTGCGCGCGGATCAGCTGCAGCGTGCGGTCCACGTGACGCGAGGCCTCGGGATGGAAGGTGATGCAGTTGGCGCCGGCCTTGGCGAACAGGGGCACCAGCGCGTCCACCGGCTCCACCATGAGGTGCACGTCGATGGGGATCTGCACGTGCGGGCGGAGGGCCTCGCAGACCTGCGGGCCGATGGTGAGGTTGGGCACGTAGTGGTTGTCCATCACGTCGACGTGCACGGAATCGGCGCCCGCCGCCTCGATGGCGCGCACCTCTTCCCCCAGGCGCGCGAAATCCGCCGAGAGGATGGAGGGCGCCAGGCGCACGGTGGGCGAAGGGGTGAACTTGGGCGAGCGGGACATGGTGAGGCGACTCTGTGAGGAGTGAAAAATGAGAACGTTCAATCGGACTCGAACAGCGTGGTACCGGCGTGCCAGCGCCGCAGCGCCTCCACCGTAACCCAGCGCTGCTCCATGGCGGCCACGCCGCAGGGCAGCAGCTGGTCCACGTCGCCCAGGTGCGGCAGCACGAGCAAGGCGTCGTCGAAGCGGTGGTCGGCCGTGTGCACGGTGGGCGTGACCACGGTCTGCAGCCCGGCGGCGGTGGCGGCGCGCAGGCCGTTGGCAGAGTCCTCGAAGGCCAGGCAGGCGCTGGCCGGCAGCCCCAGCGTGGTCAGCACTTGCTGGTACACCAGCGGGTCGGGCTTCTTGCGCGGCGCGGTGGACGCGTCGCCGATGGCGGCGAAGTGGCGTTTCCAGTCGGGCCCCAGCGGGGTGCGCAGCAGGGCCTCGATGTTGGCCGGCGTGGTGGTGGTGGCGATCGCGAGGCGCAGGCCGCTGGCCTGCGCCTCGCGTAGAAGGCGCAGCACGCCCGGGCGCAGCGCGAGCTGGCCGCCGCTCACACGGCTTTCATAGATGCGCGTCTTGATGGCGTGCACCTGCTCGATGGCGGCCTGCGCCGCCTTGCCACCAGCCACGTCAGGCTCGACCATGCGCCAGTAGTGGGCGATGCGCTCCTTGCCGCCCGAGACCTGCAGGAGGCGGATATAGATGGCGTCGTCCCAGTGCCAGCCCAGGCGTACTTCGGCGAAGGCGTCATTGAAGGCGGCGCGATGCGCGGCCTCGGTGTCGGCCAGCGTGCCGTCCACGTCGAAGATGAGGGCTTCAAGCATGCGCGGCCCCTTCCGCGTCGCTGAACAGACGGCTGGCCAAGATATCGGGCGCCTGCAGCGTGGTGAGTTCTTCGGCCGTGAGCTCGCGCTGCGGCTGCGCGAACAGGCGGCTGGCCTGGCGCAGTCGCGCGCGGTCCAGCGCGTTGCGCACGCTGCGCGCATTCGCGAAGTGCGGCTGTTGCAGGCGCAGGCCGAGGTAACGCTCGAAGGCCTCGTCTGCCTCGGGGCTGAAGCGGTAGTTCTGCTCGGCCAGCATCTGCCGCGAGATCTGCATCAGCTCGTCGACCGAGTAGTCCGAGAATTCCAGGTGGTGGGCGATGCGCGAGCGCATGCCGGGGTTGGACTGGAAGAAGGTGTTCATGCGGTCGGCGTAGCCCGCGAGGATCACCACCAGGTCGTCGCGGTGATTCTCCATCACCTGCAGCAGGATCTCGATCGCTTCCTGGCCGTAGTCGCGCTCGTTCTCGGGCCGGTAGAGGTAGTAGGCCTCGTCGATGAACAGCACGCCGCCCATGGCCCGCTTGAGCACCTCGCGCGTCTTGGGCGCGGTGTGGCCGATGTACTGGCCCACGAGGTCGTCGCGCGTGACGGCCACCAGGTGGCCCTTGCGCACATAGCCCAGGCGGTGAAGGATCTGCGCCATGCGCAGCGCCACCGTGGTCTTGCCGGTGCCAGGGTTGCCCGAGAAACACATGTGCAGACTGGGCGGCTGCGAAGGCAGTCCCAGCCCGGTGCGCAGCCTGTCGATGACCAGCAGCGCGGCGATGTCGCGCACGCGCGCCTTGATGGGGGCCAGACCCACGAGCTCGTCGTCCAGCTCCTGCAGCACGGCCTCGACCTGCGTGTCGGCCAGCACCGCACCGACGGAGCGCGGCAGGGCGGGCGGTGCGGCCACCAGCGTCGCCGCCGTGGTCACGGCGGCATCGGCGGACGGCGGCGGCGTGCTACCGGGAATGAGGTACGACATGGCGGCGTGCTCCCTGGTGCTCACGCGGCCGTGTCGCGGTAGCGCTCGCCCTCGGGACGGTCGGCGCCGTAGCCGCGCGTGGTGTAGCGCAGGCTGCGGCCGTTGACCTCCTGGCGCTCCAGCATGAAGCCGGGCTCGTGGGCCGGGCGGTTGACGATGAAGCTCATGGCGATGGTCTCTACATTGCGCGTCGAGTCGAAGGCCATCATGCGGATGTAGTGGCGCGGAAAAGCCTTGCGGCAGGCCTGCAACTCCTGCAGCACGCCGGCCGCGTCGTGCAGGTCGAACATCGGGTTGCCGTACATCGACCAGTAGGTGTTGCGCGGGTGCGGGTCGTCGGTGTACTCCACGCTCCAGGCGTAGCCTTTGCGCAGGCCGTACTCGATCTGCGCGGTGATCTCCTGGTCCGTCAGGTCGGGCAGGAAGCTGAACTGGCCTTGCGTGATGCGGCCGGTGGGGTTGGTCATCATGGTGTGCGGTCCTCGAAGTGAATGGGTTCAGGCCATGGCCGGCGTCGCGACGTAGTCGCTGGAATCGGTGCTCTGGTAGTTGAAGCTGATCTCGCCCCAGGTATCGAGCGCGGCCTTGAGCGGGCTGCAGTGCTGCGCGGCCTGCTTGAGGATGGAAGGGCCCTCCTGCAGCAGGTCGTGCCCTTCATTGCGCGCCTTCACCATGGCTTCCAGCGCCACGCGGTTGGCCACCGCGCCGGCCTGGATGCCCATGGGGTGGCCGATGGTGCCGCCGCCGAACTGCAGCACCACGTCGTCGCCGAAGAGCTCGATAAGCTGGTGCATCTGACCGGCGTGGATGCCGCCCGAGGCCACAGGCATGACCTTCTTGAGGTCGGCCCAGTCCTGGTCGAAGTACAGGCCGCGCGGCAGATCGGTCTTGGTATAGCTGTCGCGGCAGACGTTGTAGTAACCTTGCACGGTGAGCGGGTCGCCTTCGAGCTTGCCGACGGCGGTGCCGGTGTGCAGGTGGTCGCAGCCCGCCAGGCGCAGCCACTTGGCGATCACCCGGAAGCTCACGCCGTGGTTCTTCTGCCGCGTGTAGGTACCGTGGCCCGCGCGGTGCATGTGCATGATCATGTCGTTCTTGCGGCACCAGTTCGCCATGCTCTGGATGGCCGTGTAGCCGATCACCAAGTCCACCATCACGATCACCGAACCCAGCTCCTTGGCAAACTCGGCGCGCTCGTACATGTCTTCCATGGTTGCGGCAGTCACGTTCAGGTAGCTGCCCTTGACCTCTCCGGTCTCGGCGCTGGCCTTGTTGACCGCGTCCATCACAAACAGGAAGCGATCGCGCCAGTGCATAAAGGGTTGCGAGTTGATGTTCTCGTCGTCCTTCATGAAGTCCAACCCGCCCTTGAGGCCTTCGTACACCACGCGGCCGTAGTTGCGGCCCGACAGGCCCAGCTTGGGCTTGGTGGTGGCGCCCAGCAGCGGGCGGCCGAACTTGTCCAGGCGCTCGCGCTCGACCACTAGGCCAGTGGGCGGGCCCTTGAAGGTCTTCACGTAGGCCACGGGGATGCGGAGGTCTTCCAGCCTCGCGGCCTTCAGCGGCTTGAAGCTGAACACGTTGCCGATCAGGCTCGCCGTCATGTTGGCGATGGAGCCTTCCTCGAACAGGATCAGGTCGTACGCTACCCAGGCAAAGTACTCGCCTGCCCGGTTGGGGACGGGCTCGACCTTGTAGGCCTTGGCGCGGTAGCTGTCGCAGGCGGTCAGGCGGTCGGTCCACACCACCGTCCAGGTGGCGGTGCTCGATTCACCGGCCACGGCGGCGGCGGCCTCCTCAGGGTCCACGCCATCCTGCGGCGTGATGCGGAACAGGCACAGCGTGTCCGTGTCCTTGGGCACGTAGTCGGGCATCCAGTAGCCCATCTGCCGGTACTTGAGCACGCCAGCGCTGTAGCGTTTTTTGGCGTCGGTGATTTGTGTCGAATCAGAGGGGGCGTCGCTCATCGTGGGGCTCCAGAAAGCAGTGAACTAGGGGTGGAGATGACTTTATATTTCCGTATAAATAAAGTAAATTCACGATTTCTTTAAAATAAATTAAAGAATAACTTAATGAAAAACGCCACCTTCCGGCAACTGCGTGTCTTCAGCGAAGTGGCGCGCCACCTCAGCTTTGCGCGCGCGGCGCAAGTGCTGCACCTCACCCCGCCGGCGGTGACCATGCAGGTCAAAGAACTGGAAAGGCACGTGGGCATGCCGCTCTTCGAGCGCCACGGGCGCAAGGTGGCGCTGACTACCGTGGGCGAGTACATGCTGGTCTATGCGAGGAAGGTGTTGGCCACGCTGAAGGACGCGGAAGACGCGGCCGCGCGGCTGCAGAAGCTAGAGACCGGCACGCTGGTGATCGGCATGGTGAGCACGGCCAAGTACTTTTTGCCGCACCTGCTGGCCGAGTTCTGGCGCGAGCACGGCCACATCGACATACGCCTGACCGTGAGCAACCGCGAACAGCTGGTGAAGATGCTGCACGCCAATGAGGTGGACATCGCCATCATGGGCCGCGCGCCCAAGGAACTGGCCACGCGCGCCGAGCCCTTCGCGGCGCACCCGCACGTGTTCGTGGCGCCGGTGGACCACCCACTCGCGCACGCGGGGCACGTGCCCGCGGCGCTGCTGCGGGAATACGACTTCATCGTGCGCGAGCAGGGCTCGGGCACGCGCGCGGCGCTGGAGAAATTCCTGGCCGAGGAGCACGTGGAGCTGCGTGTGATCATGGAAATGGCCAGCAACGAAACCATCAAGCAAGCCGTGATGGCGGGTATGGGCCTGAGCTTCCTGTCGTTGCACACCATCGGCCTGGAGCTGAGCAACAAGCTGATGACCGTGCTGGACGTGGAGGGCGCGCCCGTGGTGCGCGCCTGGAACGTGGTGCACACACTGTCCAAACTGCTGTCACCGGTGGCGGAGGCGTTCCGCTACTTCGTGCTGGAGCGGGGGGAGGCGTATCTGGCGGCGAGTTTTCCTAGCCTCCAAGCTACCCAACTCACATCAGCACCCCTCATCGAGCGGGTTTACCGGTACCCTAAACCGTGAGGCGAGGCGGAATCTGCCTGCATCAAGGCGGAGAGGAAACAGGGATGGATGGGTACGATCAACACATGTGAGCGTCCGCCAAAGCGTCCTAATGTCAGACAAGCCATTCGTTCGTCTCGGAATGGTCCGCGCATTTGGCCCGTCGTCGAGCCGCCAAGCGTTCCGTCAAGCTGTTCGGTGCCACCCCATGGTGCTGAAGAATGGCTTGAGCCGGATGCGAGTGACCCGCGCGTCCGGTTCTTAGGCGGCGGCGCAGCAATACGCCCCTGCTACCCGACGCGTGGCACCCCGGACGGAAAAGCAGACCGGCCCACATCGTGGGGCTTTGTCAAGGTGGTGTTCGAACACTGGCGCTTGCCCTGTAGCACCACGTAGCAGGGCGCATCTGTTGCAGGCCGACGCCGACTATCTGGCCGGGCCCGAGCAATACTGCTGGTGGCTCAAAGGTAGGCCGTGCACTTTCAGGAGTAACAACCAGGTCGCCTGAGCCCCATCTTGAGGCGGGCTTACCTGTAGAATCGAGTTTAATTTCATTTTGGTGACTCGATGAACACATCCGTTGATTCGTCCTCCGAAAAGCCAGGCATTCGCGAAGTGCGGGTGCTGTCGCGCGGGCTGACCATTCTCTCGGCGTTCGAGCCGAACAACGACTGGTTGAGCAACTCCGAGATCGCGGCGCTTACCGGTCTGCCAAAGCCAACCGTATCGCGTCTTACCGCCAATCTGCTGGAGGCGGAGTACCTGCAATACTCGGCCCAACGGGCCGCCTATCGCCTGGGCACGGCCGTGCTCGCCCTCGGGTTCATCGCGGCATCGCACCGCGACTTTGTCGTGCTCGCGCGGCCCCTGATGCAGCAATTCGCCGACCAGCACCAAGTCTCCGTCGTGCTCGCCTCTCCGGACGCAAGCTGCATGGTGTGCAACGAGGTCACGCATAGCCGGGACATGATCTTCACTTTGCGGGTGCGTCCCGGTTCGCGTCTGCGCATCGACCGCTCGGCCCTGGGCCGGGCCTTGGTCGGGGCGATGGGCGATGCGGAACGCACGGCGTTCCTGGAGAAACTTCGTGCGACTGACCCGCAAGCCTGGGAGCTCCTGAGCCGCGAAGTGCCGGCGGCGGTCTCGCAAATGGCGAGCGAAGGCTATTGCATCGCGGCCGGCACCCTGGAGGCCGGCACCAATGGCGCCGCCTTGGTCGTGGACACCCCAGAAGGGCCGCACACCTATGCGCTAGGCTGCGCCGCGCCTTCGAACTCCCTGGAGTTGCCGCGGCTGAAGCAGGAGGTGATCCCGGATCTGCTCGCCCTCAAAGCCAGGCTCGAAGCCGAACTCGGCAACATGCAGGTGGAATAATTATGGTACGGACTCGCCAATTGACACCGGGCGCGCCACGCGACTTCGCGCAGGTCGATTCGCTGCGCCGGGGCTTGGAGGTGCTGCGCCTGTTCGATCTGCGCCACCGCAAACTCACAATGGCGGACATCGGCCGCAAGCTCGGTCTGTCCCGCCCGACCACCGAAAAGCTCATCCAGTCGCTGCAGTCCCAGCATTTTTTGCAGGCCACGGGCGACAGCTACGAACCTCATATCGCCTGTCTGGCGCTGGGCCGGGCCGCCAAGAAAGGCCTGGCGGCTGGCCAAGTCGCCAGGCCGCTCATGCGCGAGCTGTCTCAGCGCTTCGGTGTCCATGTCACGCTGAGCACGCGCGACCGGCTGCATATGCTGGTGGTCGAGCACTGCGTTCCTGCGGGCAGGGTGCAGCTGGGCCTGACCACGGGCGCCCGTTTCCCTATGGTGGTCTCGGCCTCCGGCCGCGCCTATCTTTGGGGACAGCCGCAGGAGCAGCGCGATGAATTGCTCCGCAAAATCGAGGCCGACGCGCCATCCGGCGCATCCCGCCAGCTCGACGACGTCTACGCCGCGTTCCAGGAACTGGGGAAAACGGGTTGGTGCTACGTGGCCGCGCCCGTAGCCACGCACACCGCCTCCATCGCCACCCCGCTAAAGGCGGGTTCGAAGTTCGCCCTGGCCGCCATGGCCGTCAGCGTCCAAGTCACGGAGGCCGTGCTGCGCGGCCAAGTCGCGCCGGCGCTGCTTGCCATAGCTGAGCGCATCGCGCTCGCCACCGACGACGAGGATTAACGAGACTGCCTCAGGGTGCCGACCACGTCGCGCACCGCCCGCAGGTGTTCGTCCGAGGCATGCGCGATCGCTTGAAACGCAGCCACCACGTCCAGATGGGTCGCCAGCGAGTGCTGTTCAGCGTCCCGCAGCAAGCGCTTGTGCATGCGCAGCGCCGCGACGGGATGCCGCGCAATGCGCCCCGCCAGATCGGCGGTGCGCTTGGCCAGCGCATCGTCCGGCGTCACCTCCGACACCAGGCCGATGCGCCACGCCTCCCGTGCATCGATGGGCTCGGCCGTGAACGCCAGCTCCATAGCCTTGGAGCGGCCGACGAGCCGAGGCATCATCCAGGCTCCGCCATCGCCGGCCACAATGCCCAGACGGGCGAAGCTCACCGAGAAGCACGCGCTCTGCGCGGCGATCCGGATATCGCAGAAGCACGCCAGATCGCAGCCCACCCCATAAGCTGGGCCGTTCACCGCGGCGATGGTCGGGATATCGGCCTCGGCCAGCGCCGCCGGCAATTGGTGCACGGTCTCGCGGTAACGCGCCTGCACCTCGGCAACATCCCCAGCCGAAAATCCTTTCCGTTCCGCCATCTGGCGCAGGTCTCCGCCCGCGCAGAAAGCCTTGCCCACTCCGGTGATGACCAGGACGCGGGCCGCCGGATCTGCGTTGGCCCGGCGCACATGGCTGGCCAGCTCCAGGAACTGCGAACCGTCAGAGAAGCGATTCAGCGTGCCGGGATGGCTGAGGGTGAGCGTGACGACGCCATCATCGTCGTCGCGCCGGACAAAAGCCGCAGCCATGGCTACGCCCCAATCCAGCGCGGCGCCCGCTTCTCGACAAAGGCCTGAGGCCCCTCAATCGCGTCGGCACTGGAGTAGACTCGCTCATGATATTGGCAGGCCGCCTCCAGGCCGCGCTCGCAGCCCAGGTCCATGGCTGCCCTGATGCTCTTCTTGGCGGCCCAGACAGTAAGCGGCGCGTTGTCGGCGATGGTACGCGCAATCGCCTGGGCGCGCTCGCGCACCGCGTCGGCTGTGGCCTCGACATAGTTCACGAAACCCAACTGATAAAAGCGCTCAATGGGGTGCATCTCGCCGGTGAGCATGAGCTCCATCATGAAGGGCTGCGGCAGCATCCACAACATGGGTACTCCCCAGGGCGATCCTCGTCCCACCTTCGCCTCGGAAATGCCGCCCAGGGTTCCCCGCAACCCGACGCGGATATCGCTGTTGGCAGCCAGCACCATGCCGCCGGCCGTGAAATGGCCTGTCATGGCGGCGATGATAGGTTTGGGAACCCGGCGCATGCGCTGGTGGAACGGATCCCGCAACATCTGCAGCATGTCCTTGCCGGATTCCGCGCGCACCTGCGCGGCCTCCTTCAGGTCCATGCCGGCTGAGAACACGCCGCAGTCGGCGGAAGTCAGAATCACCACGCGCACGGCTTCGTCGCGTTCGACCTCCTCCCATAGATCCAGCAGGCGCTCGCAGATAGCGATGGACAACGCGTTGCGTTGAGCGGGGCGGTCTATGCAGATCGTGGCGATGCCGTCTTGCACGGAGTACAGAATAGGAGCGTCGGTTTTATTCATGATGCAGGGCGGACTCACAAGTCAATGAAAATCAGGAAGTACATGCCGCACGCAGACGGCGCGCGGCCCGCAACTCATTCAGGCTTGATGCCTGCGGCCTGGGTCAGCTTGCCGTAGTGCGCGCTCTCCTCGGCGATGTATTTGCCGAAAGCCTTGGGTGCCATGGGCGGCAGCAGCTCATAGCCAGTGCCATCGATCAGCTTTCTGACCTCCGGTTGCTCGAGCGCGCCGGTAATTTCCCGGTTGAGCTTGTCGATGATCTCGGGCGGCGTTCCTTTGGGCGCGAACAAGCCGTTCCAGTTTCCGATCTCGAACCCCGGCAACACTTCCTTCATGGCGGGTACCCCAGGAAGCTTCTCCGACCGGGCCGGCGTGATAGCCAGCGGCTTGAGCTTGCCCGAGGTCATATAGGCCAGACCGGTGGAGAAATCGATGAACATCATTTGCGTCTGACCGCCCAGCAGCTCGGACACGGCTTGGCCATAGGCCTTGTAAGGGATCTCCGAGATATCGGTATGCGTCATCACGCGGAAGGTGCTCCCGGTGATGCGCGTGGTGCTGTTGGCATAGGGAAACGAGAGCTTCCCCGGGTTGGCCTTGGCGTAGTCAATGAGTTCAGCCACCGAGTTCACCGGCACGGAGGGGTTGACGACGAGCGCGTGCGGCACCCCGCCGACGATGGCGACCGGCGCAAAATCCTTCAGGCCATCATAGGAGACATTTTTGAAAAAGTATTTGTTCGCCACCTGGGTGGTGTTGGTACCGAACAGCAAGGTATAGCCGTCCGGCTGTGAGCGGGCCACATACTCGCTGCCGATCATACCGGTGGCGCCTGGACGATTCTGCACGATCAGCGGCTGCCCCAGTCGCTTGGACAGCGAGTCGGACAGCACACGGGCCACCGCGTCGGTGGGACTGCCCGCGGCAAACGGAACCACGACCGTAATAGGTTTCTCGGGAAAGGCGGAGGCAGGAGCTGCCACCGCGTCCTGGGCGCACACTGTTAACGCAAGCAACGCCGAAAGCAGGGAAAATTTCATTGATGTCTCCTTGAGTGAATCGGGGCCGTCTGCGCGTCCCTCGAGTAAAAATATCGTAAGATTCCGCACTATGGACGGGTCTTGACCATGCGCAGGGGGTTATAGGTAAGCACCACTTCCCCACGCTGGTTGATCACCTGATTGGAGGTTCGCACCAAGCCGCGTTGCGGCTTGCTGGTCGCCCGAGCTTCGATCACTTCGCACTCGACATGGATCGTGTCGCCCGCATTAGTGGGCCGGTGGACCTTGATATCCGCCTCCATAAACGCCATGCCGGTGCGCTGCATCGTGCTCTGCATCAGTAGCCCTTCGGCCATGCAGAAGACGAGCGAGCCGGGAGCCGGACGCGAACCGATGATGGATTGCGAGGCGACGTACTCGAGGTTGGTGAACATTTCCTCCACCATGCCCACCGTCCCGATGAAAAGAGTGATGTCCGTCTCGGTAATCGTCCGGCCCAAGGTACGAAAGCGGTAGCCGGGCTCCACGTCGTCCCAGTAAAAGCCTAGGCCCAGCACCTCCAGCCCGTTCTCGTCCATGTTGATCGATCTGCGCATACTGTCTTCTCCTGGTTGTCTGCTTATCTTGATGTTCGGTCAGAGCACGCCGGCGGCACGCAACTGCGCCAACTGCTCCGCTGCAATCCCCAGCGATTGCAGTACCTCTTCGTTATGTTGGCCGAGCGCGGGCGGTGCGCCGGCGGGGTCCAGTGGGGTTTCTGAAAATCGGATGGGATTGCGCACGGTCGGAACCGGCCCGTAAAGCGGATGCTCCAGCTCCGCGCGCATGCCACGCGCCACTACGTGCTCGTCGGCAAAGACCTGGTCCATGCCATTGATGGGTCCTCCAGGGACCTGCGCCCGTTCCAGCAGCGCCGTCCAATCGGCCAGCCGGCGCGAACGTGTGACGGGAACCAGCCAGGCATCCAGTTCGGCCCGGTTGTGCACGCGGTCGGCGATAGTGGCGAAGCGCGGATCGGTGCCGACCTCAGGCTGCCCGACCGCCTGGCACAGTCGGCGGAACTGAGCGTCGTTGCCGACCGCGAGCACCAGATGCCCATCGGCCGCCGGATAGACCGCATAGGGCGCGATATTGGGGTGGCCACTTCCCATGCGCTGGGGGACGCGCCCGCTGACCAGATAGTTCATAGACTGGTTCACCAGCGAACCCACCATGCAGTCCAGCAGGCTGATGTCGATGTGCTGGCCGCCATGGCCGCGATCACGATGCTGCAAGGCGGCAAGAATGGCAGTAGTGGCGTACATGCCAGCCAAAAGATCGGCCACCGCGACACCAGCCCGCTGCGGGCCGCCTCCGGGCAAGTCGTCACGTTCGCCCGTCACGCTCATCAAGCCACCCATGCCCTGTATCAGGTAGTCGTAACCGGCGCGGTCCTTGTAGGGGCCCGTCTGCCCAAAACCCGTCACGGAACAATAGACTAGCTGAGGGTTAATCTCGCGTAGCGAGGCGTAGTCCAGGCCGTAGCGTTTCAATGCTTCGACCTTGTAGTTCTCGACGAAGACATCGGCGCGGCTCGCAAGTTCACGCAAGATCTCCTGGCCGCGGGGATTCGAGAAGTCGATGGCAAGGGACTTTTTTCCGCGGTTGCAGCTCATGAAATAGGCGGCGTCGCCGTTCTTGCCGGTCTGCCGATCTTTGAGAAAAGGCGGCCCCATCTGCCGGGTGTCGTCTCCGACTCCCGGCTTCTCCACCTTGATGACTTCAGCACCCAGATCGGCCAGGTTCTGCGTGGCCCAGGGGCCGGCCAGTATGCGGGAGAGGTCCAGCACACGGATATGGCTTAGCGGTTTCTGCATGATGATCTCAGTACTAGCGGCTGTTGCCAGCCTGAAACTTCGATTGATCGATTTGCCTGGCTTCATCGTCCGCCGTAGCGTCGGCCTGAACGATGTCGGCAATGAGCTCGCCCTCGCGCACGCTGTCGCCGACTCCGTAGCGGAGAGTCGCTACTGTCCCCTCGACATCGGCAACGATCGAGTACTCCATCTTCATGGCCTCGATGACGGCCAGAACGTCGCCCGGGCGCACGCGGTCTCCCTGTTGGACCGCCACGGCCGCGATGACACCAGACATCGGCGCCGTCGCCCCGCCGCCGTCCTGAGCACCGGCGTCGCCCTCGCTTAGGACCGGTCGCACCGAATAATGGTCGCCCGCCACCAGCAGATGCCAGCCTTCGGCGGCGCGGCAGGCGTCCCAGCGCCAGCCGTCCACCCGCCCCCCCAGGCCGGACGCTTCGCGCGACACGTTCCAGCTTTGCTGACCGTCGCCCGCGCGGACATTTCCGCCTTCCACGTCATAAAGCGCCGTCCATGCCGGCTCGGCGTCCAGCAGGAAACGCAAGCGTCCCAAAGGCGCGCCGGGATCTAGAAACTTCCGGTCCATCGCACCGCAGGGCGTGCCGGCCTGCCAGGGCGAGGCGGGCACGCCCTCCAACGGCAAGGACAGCGTGGCGCACACCGCAGCGGCGGCAAGGCGGCTGCATGGTGTTTGCAGCGATTTGTGTTCGTCCAGGTAACGGGTGTGGACCTGTCCGGCCAATACACATGGATCGTCCAGCAGCCGCAGCAGGTAGCCCAGATTGCTGGTCACGCCCAGCAACGCGGTCTGGCCCAGGCCCGCCTTCAAGGCGGCAAGTGCGGCCGGACGATCCGCAGCGCTCGCGATGATCTTGGCCACCATCGGGTCGTAGAAAGTCGGAACTTCGCCCGATTGGTCCAGCGCGGCATCTACGCGCAAGTTCGAAGGCCAGCGCGCGCGTACCACAGTGCCCGGCGAAGGACGAAAGTCCTGGGCCGGGTCCTCAGCATAGATTCTGGCTTCAATAGCGTGGCCGCGGCAGGAGATTTCTGACTGGGGCAGCGGCAGGGCCTGGCCCGCCGCCACGCGCAACTGCCACTCAACGAGATCCAGCCCGGTGACAGCCTCGGTGACAGGATGCTCCACCTGCAGGCGCGTGTTCACCTCCAGGAAATAGCTGTTGAAATCCCGGTCCAAGATGAACTCGAAGGTTCCGGCGTTGCGATATTTCAGGCTGCGCGCGCCCTGTACCGCCGCCTCCAGCAGCCGTTGACGGGCACGCTCCGGCAGGCGGGGTGCGGGCGCCTCCTCCATGACCTTCTGGTGGCGGCGCTGCAGCGAGCATTCGCGCTCAAACAGATGCACCGCGCTCCCGCGACCGTCGCCAAACACCTGCACTTCGATGTGGCGGGGCTCCTCGATGTACCGCTCCACGATCATCCGGCCGTCGCCGAAGCTGCTGCGGGCCAGGCGGATGGCCGACTCGATGAGCCGAGGCAGCTCCTCGTATTGGGTAATGATCTGCATGCCCTTACCCCCGCCGCCGGCGGAGGGTTTGAGCAGGATCGGCAATTCAATGGCGCGCGCCAGCCCCTCTATGGTGGCTGGGTTGTCGCTGGCCTCGTCGGTGCCAGGCACGACCGGCACCCCAGCCGCGCGCATTAGCGCCTTGGCCCGCGCCTTGTCGCCCAGCTCCGCGATCGTCGCGGGAGAGGGGCCGATGAACGCCATACCCGCGGCCTCCACGCTTGCCGCGAACTCGCTGTTCTCCGACAGAAAACCGTAGCCCGGGTGCACGGCCTCGCAGCAGGTTTCCTGCGCAGCCTGGAGTAGCTTCGCGGCGTTCAGATAACTGTCCGCTGCCGCTCCCGCACCCAGACAAACGGTCCGGGCGGCGCCGCACAGATGTGCCGCGCCAGCATCGGCCATAGAGTACACCGCAACATATTCGATGCCCAGCCGTTGGCAGGTGCGCGCGATGCGGCGGGCGATCTCTCCCCGGTTCGCGATAAGGATTCTCTTGAACATAGGCTACATCCTGAACACGCCGAAGCGCGTGGGTTCTTTCGGCCCACCAGCAGCTAGCGCCAGGCCCAACGTCAGCCAGTCGCGGGTATCGGCGGGCTCGATCACGCTATCCACCCACAGGTGCGAAGCCGCGTTCAGGGCGGTGCTTTCCGCGCCATAAGTATCGCGAATGGGCGCTTTGAATGCCTCGGCCTCCTCGGCGCTGAAATCCTTGCCTTGGCGGGCAAGTTGATCAGCGCGCACCAGCGCCAGGACGGTGGCGGCCTGTTCCCCGCCCATCACGGAGGTCCTGGCGTTGGGCCACATAGCCATGAGCCGTGGCCCAAAGGCACGACCGCACATAGCGTACGCGCCCGCTCCGTAGCTTCCGCCGACGATGACACTGAATTTCGGCACCCGGGCGGTGGACACGGCGTTGATCATCTTGGCGCCGTCCTTCGCAATGCCGCCCTGCTCGTACTGAACTCCCACCATGAAGCCGCTAATGTTGTGCAGGAACACCAGCGGGATGTCCACCTGACAACATAACTCGATGAAGTTGGCCGCTTTTTGGGCGCTCTGCCCGAAGAGCACGCCATCATTGGCGAGCACGCCCACGGGGTAGCCGCCGATCGAGCCCGTGCCGCAGATAAGGCTGGAGCCATAGCGCTCGCGGTACTGCACCAGCTCGCTACCGTCCATCAATCGCGCCAGCACGTCCCGCATAGGTATCGCCTGCTTGGGATTGGCGGGAATGAGCCCGGGCAATTCCGCCACATCGAAGCGGGGCGGCCGGCACGGGCCGGGCGGCGGCGCAAGAGCAGGGGCCCCGCAACGTCCTAGGATGCCACGCACCAACTCGAGCGCGTGCAACTCATCATTCGCGAAATGGTCGGCTACTCCGGACAGGCGTGTGTGCGTGTCCGCCCCCCCCAGGTCCTGGGCGTCGACCACTTCGCCGGTGGCGGCCTGCACCAGCTGCGGTCCGCCCAGGTAGATCATGCCCGCATTGTCGACGATCACAGTTTCATCGCACATCGCCGGGATATACGCCCCACCCGCGGTGCAGGCTCCCAGCACTGCTGCGACTTGTTTCAGGCCAACGGCCGACATCTCGGCAATATTGCGGAAAATCTTGCCGAAGTGCTGCTCGTCCGGAAATAGGTCGCCCTGCAAAGGCAGATAGGCGCCACCGGAATCCACCATATAGACGCAAGGCAGGCCATTCTCGCGGGCAATGGCCTGGGCGCGCAGCTGCTTCTTGATGGTCAGCGGGTAGTAGGTTCCTCCCTTGACCGTAGCATCGTTGGCCATGATCATGCAGGCTCGTCCGGCGACGATGCCGACGCCGGTAATGATGCCGGCCCCTGGCGACTGCCCCTCGTACGCGCCGTCGGCCGCCAACTGGCCGATCTCCAGGAAAGGCGTGCCGGGATCCAGCAAAATATTGACGCGTTCGCGCGGCAGCAGCTTGCCGCGCGCCAGATGCACTTGCCGCGCGCGTTCGCCGCCACCGGCAACCGCACGCTCTCTTGCAGCGAGCAGCGGTGCACGCAATTCGTCATACGCCGCCGCATTCGCGACAAACTCCGGGCTGCCCGATCCGAGGCGGGAAGAGAGAATAGCCATATGTTCAATATCGTCTTGGGTTGCAGGGATTCAGCTCGGATCTCGCACCGGCAGGCGCAACAGCGCATGCCCCAGTGACTTTCCTGTCTGGTCCAACCGCAGGGTGCGCGTCGCCCCCCCTCCCAGCGCATGACGCATGATCACCATCATGGCGCCGATGTTGTCCATCGGGTAGCATTCCACCTCGCCCAAGACCCAATCACCGTATAGACCCTTGACGTCGGCCGGCGTCACGCTAGCTAGCAACTGCGCGTACTCCAGTGGCCCGCGGGCTACCAGCCCCACGCTGCACACGTCCCCCTTGTCTCCGGACCGGACATAGGCAATGTCTTTCACTTGAAGCGTCATCAGAGCCCTCCTTAGGCCTTCAGGATTTCGGTTTTCTGTTCGACGGCGGCCCGCGGGATCAGCGTCGGCCACAGGGAGATGACGGGGCGCGGTTTCATTGGGGTGCCGAAGGACGTGCCGCCCGGACCCATGATCCAAAGGTTCGTGCCCGCGCGGCGCACCTTGTCGGCCTCTTCGGCCGTGCGTGTACGCACCGCGCAACGCAGCCCGACTTCGGGCAGCTCGTTGGCCTGTTCGCGCCCCGGGAAGGTAGCTGCGGGACCGTGCAAGGTGTTGAGTCCAACAAAATCGAAGTGAATCTGTTCGGCGGCCAGTCCCATGCGTTCGAAACGTTCGAGCATGGTTTCGCGCGCCTTTACGGCGCGGTCATAGGCGTATGGCCAGGGGAAAAACGCCATGGTCTCGCCGATCCACCCGTCTTGGTAACCGACCACCAACTTCCACAGGTCGGGCGCTGCTTCACCGCGCACGCCGCTGACGCGTACGCGGTCCTCTCCCTCATCGATCAGTTTCAGGGAAGTGAAATCGGCCACGGCGTCGGGCATAAGATAGCGGCGCGGATCGCCCACCTCGTAGACCAGATGCTCCTTGATCGTCCATTCATCAACACGGCCGCCAGTGCCGGACAGCTTCGTGACGACGGCCTCGGCGTCCGCGCCCACTTCAAGAATGGGAAATCCTGCTCGCCCCATGTGCGGCATCTCCCCGAACCGTGAGGACATCCCGCCCGAGCAGCCGGCCGCGCACTCGACAATGTGGCCCAGTGTCACGGCCGCCGCATAACGATCTATGTGCGCGGCGTCGCGCCGCCAGCCGAATTCGTGGGCCAGCGGCCCCACGTAAAGCGCGTTGTCCGAAACCCGTCCGGCGATAACCACGTCCGCCTCGCCCTCTAGGCCTTCAATGATGCCCGAACTATCGGTGTAGACATTGGCACAGACGACGCGGTCACGGATGGCCGCGAAATTCGCGTCGCCCGTATCCATATTGCGTAGCGGAGCCCCCTGCCCCATCAGGTCGTCGAGCTTGTCCAGCATGTCGTCGCCTTCAATCAGGGCGATGCGGGTGCCGGCAAGTCCTGCCTGGCGCGCGCCTTCGGCAATGCGATGGGCGGCGGCGCGCGGATTCACCCCACCGCCATTGGAGATCAGCTTCGTTCCCACGGCGGTGGCGCGCGGCAGCAGGTTGATCATGGTCTGGACGGCATCCGGCACGTAGCCGACATCCGGCCGCTTGAGCTTCTGCCGCTGCAGCAGCGCCATGGTCAGTTCAGCCAGATAGTCGAAGCACAGGTAATCCAGATTTCCCCGTTCCAACAACTCTTGAGCCGGATCCTGAGCGTCCCCCCAGAACCCGGAACCCGCTCCAAGTCTTACGTGCCTGACCATTTTGGGTCTCCTTGTCGTAATTTCATTTTAATGATTTAATTTTCATTTTATTGTTTGAGTAAATGGACGTCAAGGGGGGCCGCACAACAGGCCCAGCTTTCGTCGGCCCCATTGGGCGTGGGCATGACTACACGCCAATGTCTCGGACGCCTCTTTCGCGGTTTCAGGCGTTGCGACAGGCCTTCTGGGCGGTACCGTCGCTTAACCCGTTTGTGGTTCTGGACCAGCCCCTCCCGGCGCAGCAACACGCGCAGGCGGGGCAAGCCAAACCGTGGCCGTTCCTGTGCCAACTCGCGCTGCTGCAGCGCATTGCGCGAGTAGTCGGAGAACGTCAGGAACGTGCCGCCGAACGGGATGTAGCTGCGATGCAGTGCTGACCTGCCCCCCCCCCCGCTGGCCGTACCAGGCTGTACGAAGTGGAGTCCATCAACGTGGAGAATGATGAACATGAAGACGAGCCGATTTACCGAAGAGCAGATCATCGGGTTCCTGCGCCAGGCCGAGGCTGGGAAACTCTGGGTACACCAATGTGTGTAAGAGTACGCAAGAGTGATGAGAGCCCGACCAGCGCATTCCATCAGGGACCGCCGGCCGTGCGCCGGACAGCGAAGTCCGGATGCATGGCTGCCATCAATACCTTCGCTCCGTTACAAATGAGAGCTTGGCAAGCCGGGGGCGTCCATGCATGGTGTATGGGCAGCATCGTGACGGTCGATTTCAGGCGGCGAGTTTCTGCTGAACCGGCCGATCGTCTTGCACCGGTTCGCCGTCTTTGAAGGCAATGCCCTCAAGGGAAACGCTGATTAATGAGCTGCCTGGTCCGCTTGCAGATGAAGGGGCGTCGAATTTTCTGGATAACGAATCGAATCGGCGCTCATTTCGGTGAATTTGGTTCGCAAACGAGTCTGCCTGCTCGCATTTTTCACACACATGACGGACTGCTCCCATGAACCGATCGCAACAGGTTTCGCGCAATCACCAGATTCGCCAGAGCGAACAGGCTGAACAGTTGCGCCGTGTTCTTGGCCAAGCCCTTGTATCGGGTCTTGCGATGGTGAAACAGGTTCTTGACGATATGGAACGGATGCTCGACCCGGGCGCGGATCTGCGCCTTGGTCCGCTCGGCCGCCATCACCAGGTCCTTCAGCGGGCCTTCCGACATCGCCTTGATCTTTCCGCGCTTGGCCGCGACGTGCCACTTCACCGTCGTGCCCTTCATTTCCTCGCGCTTGTCTACGCCAATGTAGCCCGCGTCGGCGAACGCCTGCTCTTCATGTCCGTGCAGCAGGGCATGCGCCTGCGACACATCCGACACATTGGCCGCCGTGCCAACCACACTGTGAATCAGGCCCGAATCGGCGTCCACGCCAATGTGGGCTTTCATCCCAAAGTGCCACTCGTTGCCCTTCTTCGTTTGATGCATCTCCGGGTCACGGCTCTTCCCGGCGTTTTTGGTCGACGGCGGTGCCTCAATAATCGTCGCATCAACCAGCGTGCCTTCCTTCATCATCAGTCCACGCTCGCACAGCGTGATGCCGATCTCGTCGAACAGCTTTCGCGTCAGGTCATGCTCGAGCAGCAGGCGCCGGAACTTCAACAGCGTAGTCGCATCCGGCACGTTATCGACCGCCAGATCGATGCCGGCGAAGGCGCGCAGCGCGATGCTGTCATACAGCGCGTCTTCCAGACCTTCGTCCGACAAGCCGTACCACTGTTGCAGGAAGTAGATCCGCAGCATTCGCTCCAAGCCAATCGGCGGACGGCCTCGCGTGCCCTTCGGGTAATGCGGTTCGATTGCCGACAGCAAGCGCTGCCACGGCACAATCTTCTCCATCTCCGTCAGGAAGCGTTGGCGCCTCGTCACGCGCTTCTTGCCTGCAATTTCCGCTTCCGCGAAGCCGATCTGCCTCTTCATCGTCGTGGGTCCGTTCCGTGAGCTGCCTTCTATAACGTTCTCGGCTACGTTAGCGATGACCGCCGAGCTTCATTAATCAGCGTTTCCCTAATGTCTTGCATCGATGGGTCACAGAACATGAACGCTATGGGCACCATTCCCTGAGTGATGGGAATCTGTCGGCACACCCGCAGACGGCACTGACGGTGTCGTCACCGCAGGCAGCTACTCCATTTATCCCTATCCCCTTCAGTCCACCGCCGCAAGCGGGCAGCAATGAGTCCATCCATCTGGAACTGAAGCGTGGCCCCAGCACGGTGAACGTTTCCTGGCCGGTGAGCGCCGCGGGACAGTGCGTCGATCTCCTTCGCGAGTGGCTGCGATGATTCACGTCGAAGCCATCTGGCTAGCCACCGAACCGCTGGATATGCGCGCAGGCGCGGGCACAGCATTGGCGCGTGTGGTGGCGGTATTCGGTGCGGCGCGGCCGCATCATGCGTACTGCTTTGCCAACCTATGGCGCGCTAATCGTATGAAGGTGCTGGTCCATGACGGCATTGGCGTCTGGCTGGCCGCCCGACGTTTGAACCGGGGCAAGTTTGTCTGGGCCGATGCCTTGAACGGTCCCCATGTTGAACTGGACACGACGCAATGGGGCGCCCTACGCAATGGCGTATCGGGCATGCGCAGGGCAACGATGAACACGATGGCGCACACCAGGGCGGCGATGCCATACACCAGCTCGAAGTTGGTCGCGAGTTGGGAAGTTTCAGACAGACCTTGCAACGCCGAACGTCCGTGCTCCAGCGTGCCATGAGCGATACCAAGCCCGGAGGCGATGATGGCCCCCGCCAGTGTCGATCCGCCAGCACCGCCCACCGAGCGAAGCACGAGCAATCCGCCAGTGGCAGCACCGATGTCTTTCGTGGCTACAGCGTTCTGGGCACTCATGATGGTTCCCAGCAGGCATATGCCTATACCCGGCGCCGTGATGACCATGGCGGCAACCCGCATCCATACGGGTGCATCGAGCGGCAGCGCAGCCATAAGAACCAGTCCGACACAACTGGCTGCAGAACCCATCCGCAACGCCCCACGTATCGCACCGTAGCGGCGCGCGTACATGCCGCCGAGGACATTCCCGCAGACGTTGGCCAGCATGAAAGGCGCCACATACAGGCCCGAGGTCGCGGCTGTTGCGCCGCGGACCAGTTGGAAATACAGCGGAATGGAGAACAGGCAGACAAAAAGCACGACGGCCGCCAGTGTGGAGACGATGACGCTGGAGACGTAGCTGGGGCTGGCAAAGGCCGAGGGGGGAAGCACCGGGTCGCTGGCCCGCCGTTCCTGCCAGCGCAGCAGGCCGATCAGGACGCAGCCCATCACCACCATGCCCAGAATCTGGTAGGAGGTCCATGCGTATTCGTTGCCACCCCAGCTCAGCCCGAGCAGCAAGGACGAGATCGCGCCGGCGAGCAACAGCATTCCCAGTAGGTCGATGCGGGGCTTGCCAGGGAGGGTTACCACGCTGATGTGTTTGAGTCCGTTGTTGCAGACCCACATAGCCACGGCGCCCAGCGGCAGGTTGATCCAGAAGATCCAACGCCAGGACCACTGCTCGGCGACGAGACCGCCCACCAGCGGCCCGCTGATGGAAGCCAGCGCCCATACGGCGGACAGGTAGCCCTGATAGCGGCCACGTTCGCGCGGCGGCGCCACATCGGCGATGGCGGCCTGCGCCAACGCCATCAGTCCGCCTCCTCCCAAGCCCTGCAGTGCGCGGAACCATATGAGTTGGTCGATGGACTGCGCCAGTGCGCACAGTGCCGAGGTCGCAATGAAGAGAGCGATGCAAGTCGTCAGCAGGCGCCGACGTCCATAGGTGTCCGACAGCTTCCCGTAAATCGGTGTACTGATGGTCGATGCGATCAGGTAGGCGGCGACGATCCAGGAGAGCTGCTCGTATCCACCCAAGTCGCCGGCGATGGCGGGGACCGCCGGGATCACCACAGTCTGGTCAAGTGCGGCCAGCAGGATGCACAACATGACGCCTGCGATGACACGCCTGACATCGGTGTGCGAATAAGGTTTGGCAGATATGGGAACGGAGTCGGTAGCTGTATCTCGAACGTGTGACACGGGCTGTTTAGGTCTCTCTGAATCTCGCGCCAGTTAGCTCGCGAACAGCAGTAGCCACTGACGCGGCGCTGGCAAATACGCACTATTAGATAGAAAGGCGGCGATGCAGTCTTTCGATGAAAAGTCAATCAATGTAGAATAAGAGACAAATGGCGAAAAAAACGAAGTGGGAAATAATCGCGCGCTCTCCGGATGCCGTACCACCCCAGCCCATGACCAAGCGGGTGCAGTCTATTCCTGCCCGACATTACTTCGCCGAGCACACTCATGAGTGGAATCAAGTCGTCTACGCCATCTCCGGCGTGCTGACCGTCGTCGCCGACGGCCGTTCGTTTGTGATTTCGCCGGAGCATGCCGCCTGGCTGTCTCCCGGAACGGTGCATCGTGTCGGCTCTTTCCTTGGAGCCGAATTCCGCAGCCTCTGGCTTGCTGACGCGCCCGGAGGCCCACTTTGCGAGCGAAGCGCAACCGTATTTGGTATGTCCCCCTTTCTGAAGGCGCTGATCCTAGAGGCTTCAGCTCTCGATGCCGCGACTGACAGCGACGGTTATTTCGGGCGAATTTATCAGTTGATACTCGATCAACTGTTGCGCGCTCGTCCGGTCTCGTCGGCGCTTTCGTGGCCGCAGAGCGCGACCTTATCCGAATTGTGCGAGGCGCTGTACAACGACCCTGCAGACCCGCGCGGTCCCAAAGAATGGGGCGTGGAATTCGGCATGTTGGGCCGCACGCTCGCTCGGAAATTCCTGGCAGACATGGGGGTTACCATGCGTTCGTGGCGCCGCCAGCTCAGGTTGTTTCGCGCCATCGAGTTTCTGGAAAACGGGATGGACGTGACGAGGACGGCAATGGAACTCGGCTACAACTCCACCTCTGCATTCATATACGCATTCCGTTCGGATATGAAATTAAGTCCGCTGGCCTATATGCGTAAGCGATCCATGCCCACTATCTGAAGTTCAGCCAATTGGCAGCTTGAATCGCCCCGGGTATCGCGGAGGCTCCAACTCTTGAGAGAATGCGAGCCATGAGCAAGAACAACGCGAACAAGTTTTCCCCGGAAGTGCGCGAGCGCGCGGTGCGCCTGGTGCAGGAGTCCCGCAGCGAGTACCCGTCGCTATGGGTGGCGGTCGAGTCCATTGCGCCCAAGATCGGCTGCTCGGCGCAGACGCTGCTGACCTGGGTCAAGCGGCATGAAGTCGACAGCGGGCAGCGCCATGGCGTGACCACCAGCGAGCGCGAGCGGATCAAGGCCTTAGAACGAGAGGTGCGCGAACTTCGCCGTGCCAACGACATTCTGCGTACGGCCAGCGCTTTTTTCGCGCAGGCGGAGCTCGACCGCAAGCTGAAGTCGTAAACACCTACATCGACCGGCACCGGGAGGTCTACGGGGTCGAGCCGATCTGCAAGGTGTTGCAGGTTGCCTCGTCGGCCTATCGGCGCCACGCCGCGCGGCTGCGCGATCCATCGCGGCGCAGCGACCGCGCTCGGCGTGACGAACATCTGAAGCCGCATGTCCATCGGGTCTGGCAGGAGAACCATCGCGTGTACGGCGCTGACAAGGTCTGGCGGCAACTGAACCGCGAAGGCGTGGCGGTTGCCCGTTGCACGGTCGAGCGCTTGATGCGCGCCCAGGGCCTGCAAGGCGTGCGGCGCGGCAAGCGGTTGCGCACCACAGTTCCCGACGATGCGGCCACCCAGCCGCTGGATCGCGTCAACCGGCAGTTCCGGGCGGATCGGCCGAACCAGCTCTGGGTCTCGGACTTCACCTACGGTACGCCCAGCCAGCGTGGCCCGCCCGTATGGGGGTGAAACTGCTTGAGCATGTTTGGAATGCAGTACCCGGAGGAGTTGACGTTGTAGTACCGGGGCATGCCCTTCCTCTGCTGCGAGAGGAAGTGAGCCGAAGCGGCGGTGACTTGCCGACACTGGCAAGGTGACGTAGTCCGTGGGAAACGGGGCTTGCGGCGAAGCGGTTACGCCAAGATGAGCCTCCAGGCTGAGCATGGGACGGTTGAGGAACACGAACCTGTTAAACCGCATCTGAGGGTTGAAATGTCACCCCTGCCCACACCGCTTTACGGGCAGGACGCGAACTGTTGCCGGTCACACGTATGGCCCGGCGGCACGATTGCTGACCGGACAGGTAAGCTGATCAGCAAGGGTCCACGGGGAGCGCGCAGCTAGACCGTGGTGTTCGCGACGACTTGCGGCAAGCAAGGATAAAGACTGCGACAGGCAGCCTCGCCCATGCGTTGAGTCCAGCATGTGAACTGGGGAAGGGGCAATGTCCCACAGACAGTTGAAGGTTGGGACGGCGGGTGCGGCATAGATTATGCGACCTTGCGATCATGGTCAATGTTGGATTTCGAGGGCGAACGCTTCAGGGCGGCGGCGAGCACCCAGAGCTCGCTCACGCCGAGGATTTTCCGGAAGTGCTTTTCGGCTTCCAGGAACCCCGCTGCTGCCCAGCGCACCGCCATGTCGGCATCGCGATAGCGCTTCACACGCCCCGCGACGCGACGTACCGCGCCGTTGGGGTTCTCGATGAGGTTGGTCGTCGACAGCCCGCGCATGAGCGCCGGCGTCAGGCCCAGCTCGTTGACCGTGAACGTTTCCTCCAGCCCTTCGAGCAGCGCCGCCGAGGCATCCGGGTGCTCGGCCTTGAGCCACGCTGCGTGCGTCTCGAGCTTGGCCATGCCGTCCTTGGCCGGCAGCTTGTAGGCCGCTTTCATGATCGCTGCGGTTTGCGAGATGCATTCTTTGGGCAGGCGATCGAGGACATTGCGCAGCTTGTGCGTTCGACAGCGCTGCACGTGGGCACGCTCGCCGAAGAGTTCGTCGATCGCCGAACGCAGCGCCTTGGAACCGTCGATCACGAACAGATATTCCAGCTCCGTGGACAAGCCGCGATCGATCAACCCGCGCAACAGATCCTTGACGACCTGGGCGTTCTCGCTCGAACCGCTCACGAGCCCCATCAGATGTTTCTTGCCGGCGCTGTCCACGCCGATGGCCGCGATAACGTGCCGCGTGCCGACGATGATGCCGTCCAGGTAGATCGCCAGGAAGTCGTGATCGTCGAAGCGCCGGCCCATCAGCTCGGTGAGCGCCCTCTGGCTGGCCTGGATGAACTCGCGCGAGACGCTGCTCTTGGAGATGCCCACCGTGCCGGCCATCTCGGGCAGCACCTTGGCATATTTGCGCGTGGACACGCCCGTGACCATGATGTCGTGCACGCGCTCGGCGAGCCGCGGATTCTGGTTCAACTGCTCGTAGGCGGGGATCGGCACTTCGCCGCCGCCTCGCCGCCGCAGGCGTGGCCGCTCGACGTTCAATTTGCGCTCGTCCATCACGATCTGGCCGCGTTGCGAGCCGTGCC
Organism: Pseudacidovorax sp. NFM-22; assembly: GCF_021401245.1. Lineage (GTDB taxonomy): Bacteria > Pseudomonadota > Gammaproteobacteria > Burkholderiales > Burkholderiaceae_C > Xenophilus. The sequence goes on along the minus strand of NZ_JACBFY010000003.1, from coordinate 167,346 downwards.
AACGGACTTCGCCGCCTTTGCGGCCAGGGTGCTTCTCGCCGGCGACTTCCGTCGCCGAGATCACCAGCAACTGCTCGACCAGGCCGCGGCCAGCGTCGTACATCAGCTCGTCAATGCTCGCGCGGGTGTTCTGGATCAGATCGAGTATTGGCAGCAGGAGCTGACTGTTCTCGGCGAAACAGGCCCGCAGCCGGTCTTCGTTCTGCTTGGCGACGATGTTCAACGGCGCGCTGGCCTTCGGGGCCTTCTTCTTGCCAGGCTTCATGTGGCGGTTCTCCTTGGTTCCCTGTTCGGGAGGTTGGTCCTGGAAACCCGATTCTCTCGGATTCCACTGGCGAACCGCCGCCTTCAACCTTCAACTACGCCTGGGACATTGCCGGGGAAGGCTTGCACAGATGTTAAGGGAGTGTGCCCCCGATGATGTGCGAGCTGGCGGAGCCTCCGTAGTAGTCCGAGACCGGGAAAGCCGGTCACATGGCGAAGGGAGGCAGTTGAAGTGGTTTGCTTGGTTGATTAACTGACCACAGTGAGGTGAAGACCTTTGATAATCAGTGAAATGCAAAGCAAACTGGCGGCATGGTCGACGGAGAACAAAGAGCGCAAGTTCGATCGTCTCCTGAGACTGATTGCTGACAGGGATTGGCTGAGCGAAGCGGCTCGCATTACGCTGGCATCCAGCGGAGCCCGCACACCGGGAGTGGACGGTGTTGACAAGCGCATGATGGAAGCGAATCTCCAGCATGAACTGGCGACGATACGCGACGAACTGTTGGCGGGCTCGTATAGTCCGCTGCCTGCGCGGCGCGTGTACATACCGAAGGCGAACGGCAAGCTCAGACCGCTCGGCATCCCTTGTCTACGGGATCGAATTGTGCAAAGGGCCATGCTGATGGCGATGGAGCCGATATGGGAGAGTGATTTCCATCCGGCTTCATATGGCTTCAGACCGGCCCGAAGCGTACATCACGCGATTCGCACGGTGAAGCTTCAGTTGCAGGATGGTGACGAACACAGTGTTGCCGGACGCTGGGTTATCGAGGGCGACCTCGCCAGCTACTTCGACACCGTTCATCATCGTCTGCTTCTGAAGGGAATCCGCAAGCGCATTGCCGATCAGCGCTTCCTTGCCCTGCTCTGGAAGTTCATCAAGGCGGGCTGCGTTGATCGCGATCTGTTTCGCGCTGCAAGCGAGGGGGTTCCCCAGGGCGGTGTCATCTCACCGCTCCTATCCAACATCATGCTGCACGAATTCGACGCGTGGATGGAGAAGAACTACCTGAGCAAGAAGGTGCGGAAGGATCGGTGGGCGTGGAACTTCGCCATTCTCAAGCAGCGTCCCATTACTGTACGAGAAAACCGGCAGTGGAAGCCAGCGGTTTCTTACTGTCGGTACGCGGATGACTTTGTGATCGTGGTCAAGGGAACGCGAGCGCATGCCGAGGCAGTACGCGAGGCGTGCAGGCAATTCCTTGAAGGCGAACTGAAGCTCACACTGAATATGGAGAAGACCCATATCACGCACGTGAACGACGGCTTCGTCTTCCTCGGTCACCGGATCATTCGTAAGCGCGGACCACGCGGCCGCATGCGGCCGGTGACGACGATTCCGTGGGAGAAGTATCGGGGCTTCGCCGAGCGGTTAGTCAAACAACTGTCGGGCAATTACGGCATGAACCGGATGGACCTGATGGAGAGCCTGAATCGGCAGATTGCCGGCTGGGCCGCCTTCTATCAATACACTGACTACACGGCCACCATGTTCAGAAAACTTGACCGGACCGTGTTCTGGAAGTTCGGATATTGGCTCGCGCGCAGGTATCGGCGCGGGTTCAGGTCGCTGATGCGCGATCATGTGCGGGCGCCAGAACCGGGACAGGCCAAGACATGGCTGCTTCATGGCCAGAATAGTCGGGGTTGGTACGGGGCGGTGGCGCTTCGGCGTCTTGTTACCAGCCGGAAGGGGCAATTCAGGTGGCGTAACCCGTCGGAGAATCCGTACATCCTGCGCGATGAGGCACGCAGTACCATCGAGTCACGCTATCCCGATGTCGCCTTTGCTATGAGCAACGCTTGAACGGAGAGCCGGATGCGCTGAGAGGTGCAAGTCCGGTTCGGGGAGGAGAGGCCGGGAGATAGCTCGACTACGCCCGGTCTCTTACTCCACTCTCGACATGGCAGGGCTGGCTGTACGTGGCCTTCGTCATCGACGTCTACGCCCGGCGCATCGTCGGCTGGCGCGTGAGCAAGTCCATGACGACGGACTTCGTACTCGATGCGCTGGAGCAGGCCCTGTATGCTCGTCAGCCCGGCAATGACGGTTCTCTGACCCATCACTCCGATAGGGGATCGCAATACGTGAGCATCCGCTATAGCGAACGGCTGGCCGAGGCCGGCATCGAGCCCTCGGTCGGTAGCCGGGGCGACAGCTACGACAATGCCTTGGCCGAGACGATCAACGGCCTGTACAAAGCCGAACTGATCCACCGTCGTGCGCCCTGGAAAAGCAGGGAATCCGTCGAGCTGGCCACCTTGGAATGGGTCGCCTGGTTCAACCATAAACGCCTGCACTCATCGATCGGCTATATCCCGCCCGCCGAGGCTGAGGCAAACTACTACAGCCAACTCGACAGAACCGCCGAAGAGGCCGGTTTACTTTAACCAAATGGCCTCCGCGAAACCCGGGGCGATTCAGCTATTGAGAAAAGAGCTATTTCCCTCAGCACTTTGAAGCAGGCAGGGAAATCTCCGCGACCAAGCCGCCACCTTCCCTGGGCTTTAATTCGAGGGTGCCGCCAAACCGCTCCGCGATCGCCCGCACAATCGAGATGCCCAAGCCGGAGCCATCCTTGCTTTTCCGGCCTTGGTCGCCACGCCAGAAGCGCTGCCCAATTTGGGATGCCTGTTCGGTAGTGAGTCCAGGGCCACGGTCCGATACAGTAACTAGGCACCGCTGCGCGCGATGGTCCAAGAACACATCGACATCGATCTTCGCGTCTTTGGGCGAGTACCGCATTGCGTTATCAACCAGATTGCGAATCGCCGTTTCCAACATCGACTTCGGCACGGGAGTTCCAATGTCCTCACCGTTGATGTTCAGCGACAAACGTTCGCCTTCGTCAACCCGCCACTGGTCCAGCACGCTACGGACGGACGTTGCAACCGAAGTGCAGCCATCTGCCTCGTCGGCGGGTGCCTCAGCACGCGCGAGGATCATCATCTGGTCCAGCGTGCGCCGCAGGCGTTTTACCCCTTCCTCCGCACTGGAAAGCGAGGACGCCACTTCGTCGCCCTCGCTGATCTGGGCTACCTGCAAGTGCGTGTCGATTACGGTCAACGGAGTGCGCAGTTCGTGCGCCGCGGCATCGGTAAATGCCCGTTGGCTGGAGAGCGCTCGTGCCAGGCGCCTGAGAAGCCCATTCATCGCATCCAGGACCGGACGGAGTTCAGAAGGCGAATGGTTGACGGCAATCGGGGAGGTATCGTCCGCGTGTTTGTCGCGCAACTGTTGTGAAAGAGCTTTCAGCGGGGACAGCCCCCGGCCGATGCCGATCCAAAGTGCCGCCAAACCGCCAAGAAAGGCAATCAGAAATGGCACGCCAGCCACGCTTAACAATTCGTTGATCAGCATGTCCCGTTGGTCCACGCGATCTGCCGTAGTGATCTGGTAGCCATTGGCGCGCAGAACGTAGACTCTCCACTGGTGTCCTAGAACGTCTCGTGTGCTGAAGCCCGCCGGGAGTGACTCGAATTCCGAATGAGGCCCAGTGGTCGTGCGTGCCAAAATCTCCCCCTGCAAGGATCGGATTTCGCACGCGATCCCTTCCTTGCCGCTGACGCGCACGGCCTCGGTGAAGTCGGCGGCCGCCGAGTTCGGAGCCAGCGCCGCGCGCTCAAGCAGCCCCGACACCATGCGTGCGGACATGGCAAGGCGGCCGTCGAGGGTTCGATCGAGATTAGAATGGACGCCGCGCATCATCCAGCCTGCGGCAGCGCCCCACAGAACCAGCAACGAAATACCGGCGATCAGAACGGCGCGTAGGCGCAGGCTCATGACGCGATCCTCCAGCCTAGCCGATAGCCGAGCCCGCGAACTGTCTCGATCGCGTCGGCGCCGAGCTTGCGGCGAATGTTGTGGATATGCACGTTGAGTGCATTGCTGCCGATCTCATCCCCGAGCCCGTACAAGCGCTCGTTTAGCATGTCGGGTGCCACCCACCGGCCATCGGCGTTGGCGAGATGGGCCAGCAGATCCACTTCGCGACGCGACAAGGTCACGGGCTCGCCTTGGAACCAGGCCATTCCGCTCTCCGGCTCCAATCGCAGGGGGCCAGCCGAGATCACCTGGGCCGCACGGCCTTGCGTGCGTCTGACCAGCGCGTGTAACCGAGCTGCCAGTTCCCGCAGATCGAACGGCTTGACCATGTAGTCGTCGGCACCTTCATGCAGCCCTTTGAGCCTGTGCTCGATGGCGTCCCGTGCGGTGAGGATCAGGACTGGTAGCTGAGGTTCGACAGCTCGCATGCTGGCCAGCAATTCCATGCCGTCCCGGTCAGGCAGACCGAGATCAAGCACTAGGGCATTAAAGGTATCTTCCGAGTGCGTGGCCTCGGCCTCTGCTGCCGTTCCGACGTGATGCACCGCGATGCCGTGCTTTTGCAAACCGGCCGCGATCCCCCGTCCGATGAGTTCGTCGTCTTCTACCAACAGTATTCGCATGGGGTCTACCAACCTGATTTTGCTCGTGTGACACGCTTATGTTAGGCCAGAAACGACAGTAAGGTGGGAGGTAAGTTCCTGCTAATTTTCAGTTAATCGGGAGAAGGCATGATGTCGAAGATTGCCCCTTGAGGGCGCACTTCGTGGCGAAACCCACGTGCATGAATTATTAACCGGCCCATGCTTGAAGCTCTTGATCTGGGTGGCGTCCGCGGGGGGCGCCGCTTGTTTGCATATTTGACTTTCCGGATTGCGCCGGGCGATTGCCTATCGGTGCAGGGCGAGAACGGCAGCGGGAAGACCACGCTGTTGAGGATGCTGGCCGGCCTCGCAACACCAGATGTCGGCAGAATTTTGTGGAATGGAGGCCTCCTGCATAGCCGGCGAAGCGAATACCAACGGGACGTGATTTATAGCGGCCATGGTATTGGGCTTAAAGAAGATATCAATGCCTTGGAGAACCTGCTCGCCGCCGCCGCAATAGCAGGTGAGTCAGTATCTACGGAACACGCGCTAGAAGCGTTAAACGAGGTTGGCTTAGCCGAGCACAAGAAGCTGGGACTATCAAACCGCCATCATGCACTGGCAGAAACTGCTGGAGATGATGCCGTCTGATTCCGAGGCGGCAAACGTGGTAGCGGCTGGTATTGAACGGGCTCGAACGGAGCAGGCACAGCTTGGCCATAGTCAATCAGCAGAGCCACATACACAACCGTAATAGCATCTCTGTGCTCTGAGTCTATACGGCTAGCCTTTAGTTTCGCTTAATCGGGTCGGCGCATGATCTAGGCAGCTTTGCTTGGAGGACTCAGATTTGGCTATTTATCGGCGCGTAGTAGCGATCTTTCTACTGTGTTGTTGTGCGGTAGGCAGTGCGTGGGCGGATGGTCTGTTTTCCTCCAGGGATAGTAGCGAACGTCAATTTCTGGACGTTACAGAGGTCTTTAAGCTGGACCCTGCGCAGCAGCAGGGCGATTCGTTCTCGGCCACCGGGCATGTCGCCGATGGTTATTACGTTTATCGCCATGCCATCAAATTGGTCGATGCGCAGGGCCATGAAGTCAGCCTGACGCTTCCGGCAGGAACAGCCAAACACGACGAATTCTTTGGCGATACGGAAATCTATACGGGCGATGCCCTCAATCTGCGCTTTCCCGCCACCGCCCCCGGCCCGCTGACACTGCATTGGCAAGGGTGCGCGGAGGCAGGTATCTGCTATCCGCCGCAGACCATGAATGTGGCATTGCCGGCAGTGGTGGCCGGCACATCCCCGACCGGCAATGACTCCGTACAGCGGAGTTCGGCTTTGACCTCCACCAACACAGTCAGCTTGGGCGGAGCTACCGAGGTGGCAGAGGATCAAGCGGCAGCGCAGCGCCTAGCAGCATTGGGCCCCGTGTGGGGAACACTGCTGTTTTTTGGCTTCGGCTTGCTGCTCGCTTTCACACCATGCTCGCTCCCGATGATCCCCATCGTCTCCACCATGGTCGTCGGCAGCCAGGCCAAGCCGCGGCGGGCTTTCTTCCTCTCTCTGTCCTATGTCCTGGCGATGGCGGGCACCTACGCCGCGGTGGGCGTGGCCGCTGGCTTGGCCGGGGCCAACCTGCAAGCCACACTGCAATCGCCTTGGCTGCTCGGAGCGTTTGCAGCCTTGTTCCTGGTCCTGGCGAGTTCACTGTTCGGCCTGTTCGAGCTGCAGATGCCCTCGGCGCTGATCAATCGGGTCGAATCCGCCGGTAGAGATCGCTCGGGCGGGAGCATCTCCGGCGCGGCGGCGCTGGGCTTCCTCTCGGCGCTTCTGGTCGGGCCTTGCATGACCGCTCCATTGGCAGGCGCATTGCTGTACATCGGGCAGACCGGCAGCGCGGTCTACGGTGGCATGGCCTTGTTCGCGCTGGGTTTGGGCATGGGACTGCCCCTGCTGGCCATCGCCGTGTTCGGTGCCCGGGTCCTGCCACGGCCTGGCGCGTGGATGGACCGCGTGCGCGTGGCATTCGGCTACGTCATGGTGGGCATGGCCGTGATGATGCTGACGCGCTTCCTGCCCGGCACGGTCAGCCTGGTTCTGTGGGGCGCATGGGTCTTGTCGGTGGCGATTGGCCTGATCGCGTGGGGCCAGGCCGTGGCAGCGAAGCATCGGCTGGCATGGTCGCTGCGGTCCGGCGCCGTCTTCGCCGGCTTGTGGTCCATCCTGATGCTGGTCGGCGCGGCCTCTGGCGGCGAATCGGCATTGCAGCCGCTGGCCCACCTGCGCGGTGGTTCGACTTCGCCAGCACCGGCGGCGGGCGGCGTCGCTTACCTGCAGGCGAAATCGGTCGAGGACGTGGATGCGCATTTGGCACAGGCCGCTTCGCGCGGCCAATGGACCCTGATCGACTTCTACGCCGACTGGTGCGTCAGTTGCCATGTGATCGAACGCAACGTATTCGGCGACCCCGCCGTCGCGTCCCGCCTGGCCCGGATGCAGGTCGTGCGACCAGATGTGACGCGCAATGATGCGACCGATCAGGCCTTGCTCAAGCATTGGGGTGTCATGGGGCCGCCCACGCTCATTCTGGTTGGCCCGGACGGTACGGAACGCCGGGACCTGCGCGTCGTCGGTGAGATCGATGCCCGCGCCTTCCTGGTGCGCTTGGACAAGGCAGGTTCCTGATGATCAGCGTAGGTCCGTTCTCCGTCCAAGTCGTTGCCGTCTTCCTGGCCGTCCTGCTGGCCTGGGCGGTGGCGCGCATGGTTGCCAAGCGGTTGCCCGACTCTCCGTACAAGGCGGCCGGCGGAATGTTGCTGGACGCCGCTTTTGTGGGGTTTGTGGCGGCTCGCCTCGGCTACATCGCGCAATGGTGGGAAGAGTACGCGCAGTCGCCGATGTCCATGATTTCCATTGGCGACCAAGGCTTTTCGTGGTGGGTCGGTGTCCTGGCAGCGCTGGCGCTCATCTGGTGGCGCACCCGTGCGGTTCGGGCATTGCGCCGGCCTGTATTGGCGGGAGTTGCGGTCGGACTCGCAGCCTGGTTTGCTACCGGGGGCGTACTGGCTCTGCTGCAGCGCTCGGCACCGCCGTTGCCAGCGTTGACGCTCGCAACGCTCGATGAACAGCCAGTCGTCCTGAATTCCTATGCTGGGCGGCCCGTCGTGCTCAACCTCTGGGCGTCGTGGTGTCCACCATGCCGTCGCGAGATGCCGGTGTTCGAGCAGGCACAAGCGCAGTATCCCGATATCGCTTTTGTCATGGTCAACCAGGGAGAGAGCGCCCAGCAAGCCCGCGCCTTTCTTGAGAGCGAACGCCTGCATCTCAAGGATGTGCTGCTCGACCCCGCTTCCCAGACCATGCAGGCCGTCGCATCGCGAGGCCTGCCCACCACCTTGTTCTTCGATGAGCAAGGACGCCTGGTGGATACCCATCTGGGCGAACTCACGATGGCCAGCCTCAAACACACGGTGTCGCGCCGATTCGCGCCAGCCCAACAGATCAAGACAGACAAGGAGTAACCATGTTTGCACAACGCTCGCACATTTCGTTCCTGCTGGCCGCCAGCTTCATGGTGGTCACCGGCTGCAGCAAGGCAGAGACGGCTGACAAGCCGGCCGTCCTCAAGGCGCTGGAAGGTCAGGGCCTGACCGTCACGCAGGAATTCAAGGTCGGCGGCGGTCTGCGCGCCTTCGCTGCCGTCGCGGGTGACCGGCCCATTGCCGTGTACATCACGAGCGATGGCAATGCCATCGTGGGAACTCGCCTGAACGCCAAGGGCGAGCCAATGGACGAAGCGGACCTGGAAAAGCTGGCCGCCAAGCCGGTCAGCGACAAGGAATGGTCGCAGCTGCAGTCGTCCACCTGGGTGCTGGACGGCAAGGCAGATGCGCCGCGCGTCATCTACACCTTCAGCGATGCCAACTGCCCCTATTGCAACGCCTTCTGGGAAGCTGCACGCCCCTGGGTGGATTCCGGCAAGGTCCAGTTGCGGCACATTCTGGTAGGCATCATCAAGGATGACAGCCCGGCCAAAGCCGCGGCCATTCTTGGCGCGCCTGACCGGAGTGCGGCGTTGTTGACGAACGAGCGGCAGTTTGGCCAGGGCGGGATTACGCCAGCCAAGAGCGTGCCTGCCGATGTGCGCAAGATCCTCGATGACAACCTGGCACTCATGGCGAGCACCGGCTTCCGGGGGACGCCCGGCATCGTTGTACGCGGCCCCAATGGGATCCTCAAGAAGTACAACGGCATGCCGCGAGGGGCGCAATTGGGTGAAGTGCTGGGGCCGCGCTGAACCAGCCGCCCAGGCGCCGAACCTGATGGCCGCTTCTCTCAGCCCGCATCTCAGGCTGCTCAACGGAAATTGCACAAAGGATCATTCACTATGCTCTCGCTGACGGGTGGAGTGCTGGGCCTCATCATCGGAGCCGTGCTGGGATTGACTGGCGCCGGCGGCGGCATCTTCGCGGTGCCGGCGCTGGTGTTCGGCCTGGGCATGGACATCCGTCAGGCCGCGCCCGTGGCGCTGCTCGCCGTGGGAGCAGCGGCGACCCTGGGCGCTTTGCAGGGCTTGCGCCAGGGGGTAGTTCGGTACAAGGCAGCGATGATGTTGGCGGCTGCCGGCGCCGTGACGGCTCCGCTGGGCGTGCAGTTTGCCCACTGGCTTTCGCCTCGATGGCTGAACCTGATCTTCGTCGCCATCATGCTCGTGGTGGCCTACCGGATGTTCATGTCATCTCGCGGCAGCCAGACGCAGGACGATCTGGCTGACGAGCCAGCCCGGGTCTGCAAGATCTCCAAGGACACCGGCCGCTTCGTCTGGAACGTGCGAACAGCGACCACGCTGGGGAGCATCGGCATCGTCTCCGGTTTGGCCACGGGCATGTTGGGGGTGGGCGGCGGATTCATCATCGTCCCGGCTCTGGCGCATTTCAGCGAGCTGCGCATGCACAGCATCGTCGCGACCTCGCTCATGGTGATCGCGCTGCTGTCCGCTGTAACCGTGTTCATCGCGTGGAGTCATGGCATGACGCTCACCGCGCCCGCCTGGACATTCGTTCTCACGGCGCTCGTGGGCATGTCGCTCGGCCGTGTTCTGGCACGCAGGATTCCCTCAAAGATGCTCCAGCGGGTGTTTTCGATCACCTGCGTGGCCGTGGCGGCCCTCATGCTCATGCGCAATGTTGGCTAGAGGTCCGATGTTCGATTAATTGATTGTGGACGGGAAAATTCAATGCAGACAAGGAAAGTAGATGTCGCCATCATTGGCGCGGGAACCGCTGGCAGCACCGCATTCCATGCGCTGAAAGCGACAGGCAAACAGGTGGTTCTGATCGATCGGGGGCCATTGGGGACGACCTGCGCGCGCGTCGGATGCATGCCCTCGAAGGCGGCCCTGCATGCCGGCATGCACTGGAAGGTCGCCAAGGCACTGGCAGCGAGCGCCACGCCATCGACCCAAGGGCCGCAGGCCTTATGGTCCCACGCCCGCCAGACCAGGGATGCGCTGGCCGGCGCCGCCGCGGAGCGCACGCGCAAGGCGGCTGGCGAGAGCCTGATCATGGCCGAAGCGCGCTTCGTCGCGCCGGGCATCTTGCAGGCAGGTGAACAACGGATCGAGGCCAGCGCCTTCATCGTGGCGACGGGCTCTCGCCCGGTGGTCCCCAAAGCGCTCGACGGCGTTGCCTCCCGCATCCTGACCACCGATACCCTGTTCGACCTGGGCGTCCTGCCCGCACGGATGGGAATCCTGGGACTGGGCGCCATCGGGCTGGAACTCGGCCTGGCCCTGTCTCGCTTGGATGTGCAGGTGGTCGCGGCAGACCAGAAAGACGCCATCGGCGGCATCCAGGACCCCGATGTCCTGGAGCGGGCGATCGCCAGGTTCGAGACCGAGTTGCCGATGTGGTTGGGCGCCGCCGTCGAAGTCAGCCTTGAAGGCGACCAGGTGCGCATGCGCGCCGGCGAGCGCGACGCGCTCGTGGATCGGCTTCTCGTCGTGACGGGACGACAACCCAATACCGAGGCGCTCGATCTCGCCGCGGCCGGCATCTCCTTGGATCAGGCTGGCCGACCGAGCATCGACCCCGCGACCATGCAGGCCTGCGGGCCGTCCCAGGTGCCGATTTTCTTCGCAGGCGATGTGCAGCCGGATCGCCCTCTGATGCACGAGGCCGCGGACGAGGGTCAGATGGCAGCGCAAGCCGCACTGGCGAGCTTGCGCGGCGAAAGTTGGCCGGGCGCATCCCGGCGCGTGCCGATCACGATCCTGTTCACCGACCCGGATGCGTGCGCAGTCGGCATGACCTACGAGGCGGCGGTGCAGGAAGGCGCGGTCGTCGGCACCGCGGAAGGCAGCGGCAACGGGCGCTCCAAGATTCTTGGTGCTCCGGAAAACCTGCTGCACATCTATGCCGACCCCGGCTCAGGCGCCTTGCTCGGTGCCAGCATGCTCCTGACGCAAGGCGAGCACCTGGCGCACCTGATCGCTTGGGCGATCCAGGCGAAGCAGACCGTCAACGATCTGCTGGCCATGCCGTACTACCACCCCTCCATCGAGGAGATGCTGCAAAGCGCCTTGAAATCCGCATCCCAGCAGATGCGCCCGTGAACAACCCTTCTGACTGCACCACCGACCGACCATGACCCAAGACACCCAGCGCCCCACATTGAAAGTGATCCTCCACGCACCGACGGCAGAAGCCTTTGAGCGTGCGCGAAGCAATGCAACCAATCTCAAGCGCGCGGCGCCCGATGCCGATGTGCGCATCGTTGCGAACGCGCAAGCCGTCGCCGCCGCCCTGGACACGGCACCTTCCGACCTCGACGCGCTCACCTGGGTATGCCCGAACACACTTTCGCGGATCGGCAGGGACAACAGAGAGCCGCTCGAAGTACTGGACGGGCCTGCTGTTATCGAGATGGCGCGCATGCAGCAAGCGGGATGGATCTACATACGGGCGTAGCACGCGACTGCCGGTTCGGCATGGGGGGGCTGAGACCATGGAATTACGACATCTGCGCTATTTCATGGCCCTGGCTGAAGAGTTGCATTTCACGCGCGCCGCCGAGCGCCTGCACATCGAACAGCCCCCCTTGTCCCGTGCCATCAAAGAACTGGAGGACGAGCTAGGGGTCGTGCTGTTCGACCGGAACCGCCGTGGAACCGTGCTGACGTCGGCGGGTGTTGTCTTTCTTCAAGATATCCGCAGATTGTTCACCGTGCTCGAACAGGCACGCGAAAACGCCCAGGCCGTGGCAGCAGGTTTGCGAGGCAGTCTGCGCATCGCGATTTCCGACGGGGCAATCGATGCTCGCCTGTCGGCATTTCTGGCCCGGTGCCGCGCGGAGGAGCCGGAGATCGAGATACGGCTGTCCGAGGTTCCGCTGGCCGAGCAGTTGCGCGGCCTGCGGTCCGGGGATTTCATGATCGGATTCGCGCATACGGCCGACGTCGGCGACGACATACGGGCTGAGCCCATCTGGCGAGATCCATTGGTCATTGCCGTGCCGGCACGGCACGCACTGCTCGCCCACAAAAAGGTCCCGCTCCAAGAAGTCGGGATCCATCCACTGGTCTTGTGCGATCCCCATGCGTGCGAGGGCTACTGCCGGGAACTGACACGACTGCTGCAGGTGCTTGAGCACAAGTTGAACGTCGTCGAGGAGGTGTCCTCGCTGGACATGATGCTCACCTTGGTCGGTGCTGGTTACGGTATCGGCTTTCTCGCGGCGAGCAAGATTCCGGTTTGCCAACGCCCGGACGTGGTGATCCGTCCCCTGGCCATCGATTCAGCCGTCATCACGACTTACTTGCTGCGGGCCGACAGCAGTGATTTGTCGGCTTCGCTGGAGCGGTTCATCGTTCGCCTACGTGACTCTGCGAGCGGCTGAAGGCCCCGCTGGCAGACACCCTCAAAGATCGGTTTCGGCACGAAGATTGCGCTCGGTGGCCGCCATCAATTCAGCCGCGCTTATCCCAAGTGCTACTGAAATTTTCAGTATGAGGGGCAGCGTGGGCACGTGCTCTCCACGCTCGATCTTGCCCATGTGCGAGCGCGAAATGCCTGCCCGAGATGCGAACTCGTCTTGCGCGACTCCTTGTGCGACGCGCGCAGCGCGCACGGCCTGTCCGAAAGCTGTCGCCGCTGCGGATTCATACGTTGTTGTGCCAGAAGGACGGCCTGGCTGAATGGTTGATTTCTGCATTAGCAGAAGCGTCAAACAATCTGCCAAAATTAACCACGTTAAAGATAACGGCGTTAAACTTCACTCTTGACCACGATGCAAGTTCACCTACTCGGCCAGAACACTTTTTGGGGGCTCGCATGCATGATGCCACCAGCCAGTTTCCCCATCTCAGGCTTGCGATAGCACCTGGGGTGCCATCCTCATGCTTCTCCTCGCTTCTCGCCCTGCAACGCGCGGAAGAGCCGGAAATCACTATCGCGTTCTTTGAGACATCAAGTGACGACCTGGTGACGGGCATTGATGAAGGTCGTTACGACGCAGGAATGTCGCTTCGGGCCGTAAGCGCTCCGTCTCTGAAAAGCCAACCCTTGTGGATCGAGAACATCGCTGTTGCCATGCCATTGTGGTCCCCCTTGCTCGCCCAGACAAAGCTTACGATCGCCGAACTTTTGGACTACCCCGTGTTTCGCTGGCCGGCAGAAAGCTGCTCACTACTGGATCAGCGGCTGTCATCCCTCCCGTCTTTAAGCCGGCAGAGCGTCCAGCATGTGACCTCGTTCGACATGTTGGCGCTATGGGTCGGCGCTGGCTATGGTGTCGGGATCACCGCGCAATCGCGCATCGAGCGCGCTGATGCATGGGGGATCACCGCCCGGCCGCTGGCCGAGGGGCCCTACGAGGTCGTGACTCATCTGCAGCGCCTCAAAGGACGAACTAACGCGGTTTCTGAGCGGTTCGAGCGCAGAGCGATGCAGGTAGCCAAGGATAGTGCAGTCCAATCGAATACCCGATAGCGCGCCCGCGCTGAGCGTTCCCTGATGTGCAGACGCCAGGCGTCCGGCGATCTGCTGGACATGCATGATCGTCTGCTCGATTTCTCGACGGCGCATACCGGCGCCGTGTCCTTCGCTCCCGCACAGCGTGCTGAGCGAACTCATGCAGGCGGTGCAGATGTAGCGCGGGGGCCGTAAGGCCCCCGCGAGGGCTGTAACCCTATGCGCCGTCCAAGGCGACAGCGCTCTCCATCAGCCGGCGAACACTCTGGCGCACCTCTTCGGAGATAGGCCGCGGCGGTACGACCTCGGGAGCATTCGCATGTGGCTCGCTGCCTGCGATGATCTGTACCACCATGCCCAGATTGCTTGGCGTCACGATGTCGATGGCCGCGCGGTCACCCAGGTCGGGATGTGGCTGGGTCAGCATGCGGTAAAGCTCCCATGAATCCGCCTGGGGGTACTGGCGCATGAGCACCTGGGCCAGCTTGTGTTTGAGCGGCACCAGTTGCCAATCGGGAACTCGCTGCCCCCGGTTGCCCAGGCTGATGGAGAGCAGCTTGCCCGCCTTCAACTCGCGGTTGATCTGGTCCTTGGACTTTCCAGCCAACTTGCCGAACAGGGGCACCGGCAGACTGCTCGGCGATTCGTAGATGGCCAGCATTTCCTCGCGCTCGCGCTGGATGGCCGACACCTCGGGTTCTGGCGCATGAGTCGGGGATGGCGGCACCTGCGACAACCGTTGGAAGGTGATGCCCCCTTCGTTCGGCGTCACGACGATGGGGGTGGCCACCACCGGCGGAACGGGAGGCGCAGAGGAAGCTGCAACGATGGCGTCGGGCTTGTCCTCCTCCGCCATGGCCGGTACGCCCTCGATGTGGATAGTGAGGTGCGCGCTGGCCGCTTCGACTTGGCCCTGTTCGAGCAAGTCGAGGCGGTCGGCCCAGTCCTGCATCATCCGGCGGCGCGGTTCCACGTACTTGGCGTGGTTGTAGGCCGAACTCACCTTGTTTGGGTCGGAATGCGAAAGCTGCGCGTCCACCCAAATCTTGGGATAGCCGATCTCGTTGAGTGCCGTCGAGATGGTTCCACGAATACCGTGGCCGGTCAGTTTGTCCTCGTAGCCCATCCGCTTCAAGGCGGCGTTGAGCGTGTTCTCGCTGATGCGCTTCTTGAGTTCGCTGCGGTGCGTCAGCAGGTGGCGCTGGGCGGGCCGCATCACCCCCAGGAGGTAGCGCACGATCTCGATGGCCTGAAGGGACAGCGGCACGATGTAGGGCGGTACGTCCTGCGGCCGCTTCCCCGCTTTGCGCATCTCGTCCTGAAGCTGCTTGACGATCTGCGGGGGGATGATCCAAAGCCCACGGTCGAGGTCGAACTGATCCGGGGTCGCCAGCCGCAGTTCGCCGGTGCGCACGCCGGTCAAGAACAGCAGGCGGATACCGAGCTGGGTTTGCCAGCCGCGCGGGTTGTAGAGCCTGAGCTTCTGGAGGAACTCGGGAAGCTCGGGCAGGTGCAGGTAGGGGTTATGGGTCACCGCGGGCTTGGGCTCGGCCACTACGTCCAGGTCCGTGGCCGGATTGGCCTCCATGCCCTCGACGATGACGAGCGCATAGCGGAATAGCTGCCCCAGCCAGGTCCGGACCTTTTCGGCAGTGGTGAAGGCCTCGCGCTTCTCGATCCGCGCCAGGACGCCCAGGAGTTGCGGCCTGCGAATGTCATAGATCGACATCTGCTTGAGGCTGGGCAGCACGTCTTTCTCGAAGATCCGCTTGATCTGCGACAGTGTGCTGTTCCGGCCTTCCTTGAGTTCCTTGGCGCGGTGCTCGACCCAAGCATCGAAGACTGCCTTGAATGTGTAGTCCGAGGCCAGCTTGACCGCATGCCGTTTCTGCTTGCGGTCGGTGTGGGGGTTGATGCCTTGGGCCAGGAGCGCCCTGGCTTCGTCGCGCAAGGTGCGGGCTTCGCGCAGGCCGATCTCGGGATAGTTGCCCAGGGATATGCGTTTTTGCTTGCCGAGCCAGTAGTAGCGCAGGTGCCACGATTTGCCGCCGGTGGGGGCGACCACCAGGCCGAGGCCATCGGTATCGGGGATGCTGTAGGTTTTCTTGGCGGCCTTGGCTTGCCGCACGGTCAGATCAGAGAGTGCCATCATCAAACTCCTAAGTCGTGAGACTTAGGCTCAATGCTGCTGGTCATCCCGATCCAACCCCAGCAACAACCCGGAACCGGCACCACCCGCATTCTCTGGCCTCAATTTTGGCCTCAAAAACGCTGGCTGTCGGTGGATTTCCGTGGCTTTGGCTGGAATGAAAAAAGGGGCCGAAGCCCCTAATTTCAATGACTTACAGACGTCAGTGGAAGTCTGTAGATCAAAACTTGGAGCGGGAAAACGGTCTCGAACCGTCGACCTCAACCTTGGCAAGGTTGCGCTCTACCAACTGAGCTATTCCCGCGTCTTGATCGGACGCTGGAAGAAGCCTTGCGGCTTCCTCCTTAAAACTGGAGCGGGAAAACGGTCTCGAACCGTCGACCTCAACCTTGGCAAGGTTGCGCTCTACCAACTGAGCTATTCCCGCAGAACCGAGCCTTAGATTATAGGGCTCTTTTTCGGGCCAACGCAAGCGTTGGCCCGAAATTCTTCAGTGCTTGATCGAACCCTCGGTGCGGGGCTCCCCCGCGCGCTGCTTGGACAGCTCGGCCATGGCGGCAGCGGACGCGGCGACCTCCTCGTCCGACAGCGGCGTGGGCTGCTTTTCGAGCGCCACCTCGAGCACCTTGTCGATCCACTTGACCGGCACGATCTCGAGGCCGTTCTTCACGTTCTCGGGAATGTCCTGCAGGTCCTTGGCGTTCTCCTCGGGGATCAGCACGGTCTTGATGCCGCCACGCAGGGCCGCCAGCAGCTTTTCCTTCAGGCCGCCAATGGCCGTCACTTCCCCGCGCAAAGTGATCTCGCCGGTCATCGCCACGTCGCTGCGCACCGGGATGCCCGTGAGCGCCGAGACCAGCGCCGTCGTCATCGCGATACCGGCGCTCGGGCCGTCCTTGGGCGTCGCGCCGTCGGGCACGTGGATGTGGATGTCCTTCTTCTCGAACAGCTCGTCCTTGATCCCCAGGCGGCGGGCGCGGCTGCGCACCACCGTGCGGGCAGCCTCGACCGACTCCTTCATCACGTCGCCCAACGAACCGGTCCGGGTGATGACGCCCTTGCCGGGCACGGTGGCAACTTCGATGGTCAGCAGGTCGCCGCCCACCTCGGTCCACGCCAAGCCGACCACCTGGCCCACCTGGTTCTGCTGCTCGGCGCGGCCGAAGTTGTACTTGCGCACACCCAGGAAGTCATGGAGGTTCTCGCTGTCGACCGTGACCTTGGGCGTGAGCTTCTTCAGCAGCAGGCCCTTGACCACCTTGCGGCAGATCTTGGAGAGCTCACGCTCCAGCGAACGCACACCGGCCTCGCGGGTGTAGTAGCGCACGATGTCGCGCACCGCGTCTTCCGTCACCAGCAGTTCGTCGTCCTTCACGCCGTTGTTGCCCATCTGTTTGGGCAGCAGGTACTTCAGTGCGATGCTGGTCTTCTCGTCCTCGGTGTAGCCCGACAGGCGGATGACTTCCATCCGGTCCAGCAGCGCCGGCGGGATGTTCATGGAGTTCGACGTCGCGACGAACATCACGTCCGACAGGTCGAAATCGACCTCGACGTAGTGGTCGCCGAAGGTGTGGTTCTGCTCCGGATCGAGCACCTCGAGCAGGGCCGACGACGGGTCGCCACGGAAATCCGTGCCCAGCTTGTCGATCTCGTCCAGCAGGAACAGCGGATTGCGCGTGCCCACCTTGTTCAGGCTCTGCAGCACCTTGCCCGGCAGCGCGCCGATGTAGGTGCGGCGATGGCCGCGGATCTCGGCCTCGTCGCGCATGCCGCCCAGCGCCATGCGGACGTACTTGCGGCCCGTCGCTTTCGCGATGGACTGCCCCAGCGAGGTCTTGCCCACACCGGGCGGGCCCACGAGGCACAGGATCGGCGCCTTGACCTTGTCAACGCGCTGCTGAACCGCGAGGTACTCGAGGATTCGGTCCTTGACCTTCTCGAGGCCATAGTGGTCCTCATTGAGCACCGTCTCGGCGTTCGCCAGATCGTGCTTGATCTTGGTCTTCTTGCTCCAGGGCAGGCCGACCAGCACATCGATGTAGTTGCGCACCACCGTCGCCTCGGCCGACATGGGCGACATGAGCTTGAGCTTCTTGAGCTCGGCGTCCGCCTTCTTGCGGGCGTCCTTGGGCATCTTGGCGGCGATGATCTTCTTTTCGATCTCCTCGATGTCCGCGCCGTCCTCGCCCTCGCCCAGTTCCTTCTGGATGGCCTTGACCTGCTCGTTCAGGTAGAAGTCGCGCTGGTTCTTTTCCATCTGCCGCTTCACGCGGCTGCGGATCTTCTTGTCGACGTTCAGGATGTCGACCTCGCGCTCCAGCTGCGAGAACAGGCTTTCAAGACGCTGTTGCACGTTGGACAGGTCGAGCACGGCCTGCTTGTTGTCCAGCTTGAGCGGCAGGTGGGCCGCAATGGTGTCGGCCAGGCGGCCGGCATCGTCGATGCTGGCGATGGACGTGAGGATCTCGGGCGGGATTTTCTTGTTCAGCTTGACGTACTGGTCGAACTGCTGCATCACCGCGCGGCGCAGCGCCTCGACCTCGGTGCCCGCGGCACCGGCGGCCTCGAGCGGCACCACATTGGCCGAGAAATGCGTCTGGCTGTCTTCGATGCGGGCCACGCGGGCGCGCTGCTGGCCTTCGACCAGCACCTTCACGGTGCCATCGGGCAGCTTCAGCATCTGCAGGATGGTCGAGACGCAACCCACTTCGAACATGTCGTCGACCGAGGGCTCGTCCTTGGCGGCGGCCTTCTGCGCGACCAGCATGATGCGGCGCTCGGCCTCCATGGCAAGCTCGAGCGCCTTGATGCTCTTGGGCCGACCCACGAACAGCGGAATGACCATGTGAGGGAACACCACCACATCGCGCAGCGGAAGCAGCGGCAGATCGATGGGATCGGACGGCAGGGGAATGTGACCGGACATGGTGTTCCTCTTCAGGCCTTCTTGGCCGCCTCGCGATAGACGAGAAGCGGCGCCTTGTTTTCTTCGATGGTCGACTCGTCGACCACCACCTTTTCCACGTTGGACGCCGTGGGAAGATCGAACATGGTGTCGATCAGGGCACCTTCAAGGATGGAGCGCAGGCCGCGCGCACCGGTCTTGCGTGCCAGCGCCTTGCGGGCCACGGCGCGCAGCGCGGCCGGACGCACCTCCAGCTCCACGCCTTCCATCTGCAGCAGCTTGGCGAACTGCTTGACGACGGCGTTGCGCGGCTCGGTCAGGATCTGCACCAGCGCGTCCTCGCTCAGCTCGGCCAGCGAAGCCACCACCGGCAGACGGCCGACCAGCTCCGGAATGAGGCCGAACTTGATCAGGTCCTCGGGCTCCACCTCGCCGAACACCTCGGTCAGGCTGCGCTGCTGCTTGCTGCGCACCAAGGCGCCGAAGCCGATGCCCGACGCCTCGGTACGCGCTTCGATCACCTTCTCCAGGCCGGCGAAGGCGCCGCCGCAGATGAACAGGATGTTGGTCGTGTCGATCTGCAGGAAGTCCTGGTTGGGATGCTTGCGCCCGCCCTGCGGCGGCACGCTGGCCATGGTGCCTTCGATCAGCTTGAGCAGCGCCTGCTGGACGCCCTCGCCCGACACGTCGCGGGTGATGCTCGGGTTGTCGGACTTACGCGAGATCTTGTCGATCTCATCGATGTAGACGATGCCACGCTGGGCACGTTCGACGTCGTAATTGCAGCTCTGCAGCAGCTTCTGGATGATGTTCTCGACGTCCTCGCCCACGTAGCCCGCCTCGGTCAGCGTGGTGGCGTCCGCCATGACGAAAGGCACGTCGAGCTGGCGGGCCAGCGTCTGGGCCAGCAGCGTCTTGCCCGAGCCGGTCGGACCGATGAGCAGGATGTTGCTCTTGGACAGCTCGACGTCCTCGCCCTTGGCCCGTTCCTTGTGCTTGAGGCGCTTGTAGTGGTTGTAGACCGCCACCGCGAGCATGCGCTTGGCAGCCTCCTGGCCGATCACGTAGTTGTCGAGGTTGCCCTTGATCTCGGTCGGCGTCGGCAGATCGCCGCGGCCCTGCTCGCGCGCATCGCCGCCCGCGGGCAGTTCATCGCGGATGATTTCATTGCACAGGTCGATGCACTCGTCGCAGATGAAAACGGAAGGGCCGGCGATCAGCTTCTTGACCTCGTGCTGGCTCTTGCCGCAGAAGGAGCAATAAAGCGTTTTCTCGCTGGAAGAGCCTTTTTTCTCGGCCATGAACGGATGCCCAAAACAGTAATGAACCAATGATAGCGAAAGGAAAAACGGCGTTTTCCGCAGGGAAAAACGCCGTTTTTCCTAGGACGGACACCGGCATTGACGCCGGTGCGCCCGCATCAGCCGCGCCGCGAGATGACCTGGTCGACGATGCCGTAGTCCTTGGCTTCGTCGGCGGTCATGTAGTAGTCACGCTCGGTGTCGTTCTTGATCTTCTCCAGCGGCTGACCCGTGCGCTCGGCCAGGATGCGGTTCATCTGGTCCTTGGTACGCAGGATGTCCCGTGCCTGGATCTCGATGTCCGTGGCCTGGCCGCGGGCACCGCCCAGCACCTGGTGGATCATGACCTTGGAGTTGGGCAGCGAATAACGCTTGCCCGGCGCACCCGCCGCCAGCAGGAAGGCACCCATGCTGGCCGCGAAGCCCAGGCACATGGTCGACACGTCAGGCTTGATGAACTGCATGGTGTCGAAGATCGACATGCCGGCCGTCACGCTGCCACCCGGCGAGTTGATGTACAGCGAGATGTCCTTGTCGGGGTTCTCGCTTTCCAGGAACAGCAGCTGCGCGACCACCAGATTGGCGGTCTGGTCGTTGACCTCGCCCACCAGGAACACGACGCGCTCCTTGAGCAGGCGCGAGTAGATGTCGAAGGACCGCTCGCCACGGCCCGACTGCTCGATGACCATCGGGATCAGGCCGAGGGCTTGGGTTTCCTGTGCACTCATTGGGTTTCTCCGCAAAAGATGGCGCAACTGTACTGCGCCGCATGCCGGGTTTCAGGCGACGGACATTGCCGCCCGCGAAGCCGGTGCTGGAAAGCAAATGGGGCCTGTGCCGCACGGCACAAGCCCCACGAAGGAACGATCAGAAGGCAATCAACCTTGCTGCTGCATCAGCTCGTCGAAGCCGACGGCCTTGTCGCTGACCTTGGCCTTGCCCAGGACGAACTCGGTCACGTTGTTCTCGATGACCACGGCCTCGACCTCGGCCAGGCGGCGGTTGTCGCCGTAGTACCAGCGCACCACGTCGGCCGGCTTCTCGTAGCTGGAGGCCAGCTCTTCGATGTGGGCCTTGATCTGCTCGGGCTTGGCTTCGAGGCTGTTGGCACGCACCAGCTCAGCCACCACCAGGCCCAGGCGCACGCGGCGCTCGGCCTGCGGACGGAACACGTCGGCGGGGATCGGGGCCTTGTCGGCATCCTTGATGCCGCGCTGCTTGAGCTCGGCGCGGGCACCTTCGACCATGCGGTCGATCTCGGACTGGACCACCGACTTGGGCAGGTCCAGCTCGGACTTGGCCAGCAGCGCGTCCATCACGGCCGTCTTGTTGCGCGCCAGCAGGCGGAACTTGACTTCGCGCTCGAGGTTCTTGCGGATGTCGTCACGCAGCGCCTCGACCGTGCCTTCGCCGATGCCCAGGGACTTGGTGAAAGCCTCGTCGATCTCGGGCAGGTTGGCGGCCTCGATCTTCTTGACGGTGACCATGAAGTCGGCCTGCTTGCCCGCCACGTCCTTGCCGTGGTAGTCGGCAGGGAAGGCCAGCGGGAAGGTGCGGCTGTCGCCGACCTTCATGCCGCGCACGGCGTCCTCGAACTCCTTGAGCATCTGGCCTTCGCCGACGATGAACTGGAAGTCCTCGGCCTTGCCGCCCTGGAAGGGCTCGCCGTCGATCTTGCCTTCGAAGTCGACCGTCACGCGGTCGCCGTCGGCCGCGGCGCTGTCCTGCGAGCGCAGGCCGAAGGTGCGGCGCTGCTTGCGCAGGATGTCGACGGTGCGGTCGATGGCCTCGTCGGTCACTTCGGTCGAGACGCGCTCGACCTCGGCTTCGGCCAGGTCGCCGATCTTGACTTCGGGGTAGACCTCGAAGACGGCGTCGAAGGCCACCTGGCCTTCAGGGGCGCCTTCCTTCTCGGTGATGGTGGGCTGGCCGGCGACGCGCAGCTTGGCCTCGTTGGCGGCCTGCGAGAAGGCCTGGCCGACCTTGTCGTTCATCACCTCGTACTGCACCGAGTAGCCGTAGCGCTGGGCCACGACGCTCATGGGCACCTTGCCCGGACGGAAGCCGTCCATCTTGACGGTGCGGGCCAGCCGCTTGAGCCGCGAATCGACTTCCGCCTGGATCGTCTCCACGGGGAGCGTCAGGGTGATCTTGCGCTCGAGCTTCTCGAGGGTTTCAACGTTCACGGTCATGGTGTGAATCTCTTCCAAATGAAGGATGCTGGTGCGCGGGGGGGGACTCGAACCCCCACACCATTGCTGGCGTCAGGACCTAAACCTGGTGCGTCTACCAATTTCGCCACCCGCGCAGCTCCGGACTTTTCAGCCGATGGTGGATGATGAACAAGGCGGCCGCGCCGCGAAGGCAGGGCCGCCCTGACAACAAACTAGAGGCATGGAGCACCGCCTTGGGTGCTCCGACGGCCGCGGGGATCACCCGCCACGCACCGCCTGCCTGAAATTGGTCAATCGCGCATTCTAATCGGGTTCGAATGCGCTTTCTGCCTTGCCCAAGTCCCTAATGCGCAGCCGCAGGAGCGGCCGGTGTGTCCGGTTCCGACGGCGCCAAGGCGTCGTCGTGGCCGATGCGGAACCAGGCCGCATACATGGCCGGCAGCGCCAGCAGCGTCAGCGCCGTGGCCACGATTAGCCCACCCATGATGGCGACCGCCATCGGTCCCCAGAACACACTGCGGGACAGCGGGATCATCGCCAGCACGGCTGCCGCCGCCGTCAGCACGATCGGTCGCAACCGCCGCACCGCCGATTCGACGATGGCCCGCCGCGCCGGCACGCCGGCCGCGCGGTCCAGCTCGATCTGGTCGATCAGGATCACCGAGTTGCGCTGGATCATCCCCATCAGTGCGATGACGCCCAGCATGGCGACGAAGCCGAAAGGCCGGTCCAGCAGCAGCAGCGCCGCGGCCACGCCGGCGATGCCCATCGGGCCGGTCAGGAAGACCAGCAGCGCCCGGCTGAAGCTGTGCAGTTGCAGCATCAGCAGCGTGAAGACGGCGAACAGCATGATCGGGATGCCGGCCATGATCGAGGCAGAGCCCTTGCTGCTCTCCTCCACCGCACCGGCCGCCTCGATGCGCACCGGCGGCTCGCCACGCTCCTTCCACTTCGCCTCTAGCGCGCGCAGCCTGGGCATCAGCTGCTGCGACACGGTCGCGCCCTGCATGCCATCCACCACGTCACCCTGCACGGTGACGGCATAGGCGCGGTTCCAGCGCCAGATCACGCCCGGCTCCCAGGCGAAATGCGGCTGGGCGATCTGCAGCAGCGGGATCGAGCGGCCAGCGGCAGTCGTCACGTACGCATCCGTTAGGTCCGAGATCGCATCGCGCTCCTCGCGGGCCTGGCGCAGCACGATGTCGATCAGCTTGTCCTGCTCGCGGTACTGGCCGATGGGATTGCCGGTGTAGATGCCGCGCGAGGCCTGGGCGATGGACTGGCTGGTCACGCCCAGCGCGCGCGCCTTGGCCTGGTCGACGTCCATGCGGATGGACTTGATCGACTCGTTCCAGTTGTCGTTGACGCCCACCATCGACGGATTGCTGCGGACCTCGGCCTTGACCTCGTCGGCCAGGCGCCGCAGCGTGGCCGGATCGTCGCCCACCACCCGGAACTGCACCGGATACGGCACCGGAGGCCCGCTGGCCAGCAGCTTGACGCGGCCCCGCACCTCCGGAAACTCCTGCGCCAGCAACGTCGGCAGCTGGCGGCGCACGGCGTCGCGGGCCTTCAAGTCCTTGGTCAGCACGATGAACTGCGAAACGTTGCTCTGCGGAAAGGTCTGGTCCAGCGGCAGGTAGAAGCGCGGCGCGCCCGAGCCGATCCACGTGGCCACGCTCTGCACGCCGTCCTGCGCCATCAGGCGCCGCTCCAGGCGCTTCGTGACGGCCTCGTTGGCCTCGAAGCTCGTGCCCTCGGGAAACCAGGTGTCGACCATGATCTCCGGCCGGTTCGAATCCGGAAAGAACTGCTGCTGCACCCGCGTCATGCCCAGGATGCCCAGCGCCAACACGGCCAGGGTGACGACGATGGTGATCCAGCGATGGGTCACGCACCAGTCCACCGCGCCGCGGAAGCGGTTGTAGAACGGGGTATCGAACAGCTCGTGCGGCGGGGCATCAGGGTCGTGCGGCTTGACCTTGAGCAGCAGCGTGCCGAGGTAGGGCACGAAGTACACCGACACGATCCACGACAGCAGCAGCGCGATGACCGTCACCGCGAAGATGGCGAAGGTGTATTCGCCCGTCGTCGACTTGGCGATGCCGATGGGCAGGAAGCCCGCCGCCGTGATCAGCGTGCCTGTGAGCATGGGCATGGCCGTCACGTCGTAGGCGAAGGTGGCGGCGCGGCGCTTGTCGTAGCCCTCCTCCATCTTCCGCACCATCATCTCGACCGCGATGATGGCGTCGTCCACCAGAAGGCCCAGGGCGATGATCAGCGAGCCCAGCGAGATCTTGTGCAGCCCGATGCCGAAGTAATTCATGGCCAGGAAGGTGACCGACAGCACCAGCGGAATGGTGATGCCCACCACCAGCCCGGGCCGCCAGTCGATGTGCCAGCCGAAGCGTCCGCCCTTGTGCAGTCCCAGCGCGATGAAGCTCACGCCCAGCACGATGACCACCGCCTCGATCAGCACCTTGACGAACTCGTTGACCGAGGTGGCCACCGTCGCCGGCTGGTCCTGCACCTGGTCGAGCCGCATGCCGGCGGGCAGCTGGGTGTTGACCTGGGCGACCGTCTCCTGCAGCGCCTTGCCCAGCGCGATGATGTCGCCGCCCTTCATCATCGAGATGCCCAGCCCGATCACCGGATCGCCCTGGTAGTGCACCTTGACGCTGGGCGGATCGACATAGCCGCGCTCGACCCGCGCGATGTCGCCCAGGCGCAGCTGGTTGCCCGAGCTGCCGCGGATGGGCATGGCGCGCAGCTGGTCGAGGTCGGTGAACTGGCCGCCGACGCGCACCTGCAGCACGTCCTGCGGCGATCGGATGGTGCCGGCGCTCTCCACCGCGTTCTGGGCGCCGAGCTGCTGCAGCACGGCATTGAGGTCCAGACCCATCTGGGCCAGCCGCTTCTGCGAGACCTCGACGAAGACCTTCTCGTCCTGCACGCCGAACTGCTCGACCTTGGCCACGTCCTTCACGCGCAGCAGGCGCAGGCGCAGGTCGTCGGCCACGGTCTTGAGCTCGGCCGGGCTGAAGCCCTGGCCCCGCAGCGCGTAGATCACGCCGTACACGTCGCCGAAGTCGTCGTTGAAGAACGGCCCCTGGATGTTGCCGGGCAGCGTGTAGCGCATGTCGCCGATCTTCTTGCGCACCGTGTACCAGACCTGCGGCACCTCCGATGGGCGGGCCGCGTCCTTCAGCTCGAAGACGACCTGCGACTCGCCGGGCTTGGAGTAGCTGCGGATCTTGTCGGCATAGGGCACCTCCTGCAGCGTGCGCTCGATCTTGTCGGTGACCTGCTCGGCCACCTGCTGCGCGGTGGCGCCGGGCCAGTAGGTGCGCACCACCATGGCGCGGAAGGTGAAGGGCGGGTCCTCGTCCTGCCCCAGCTGGAAGTAGGCCGCGAAGCCCAGCACCATCAGCACCACCATCAGGTAGCGCGTGAGCGGCGCATGGTCGAGCGCCCAGGCGGAGAGGTTGAAGCCTGAAGGCTTCTCGAACGGCGCGGCGGACATCAGCGGGCCCCGCTGGCGGCCGGGGCCGGTGAAGCGGCCGGGGCCGCGGCTGCCGCAGGCGCGCTGGCGGCGCCGGGGTCCTGTGCCGCATAGCGGTCCCGGTAGACCGTCACCTTCTGCCCCGGCGCGAGCACGTGCACCCCGGCTGTGACCACCTGCATGCCGGGCGCCAGGCCCTTGGCGATCACCGCCTCGTTGCCGTCAGCCGTGGCGATCTCCACCGCCTGCGACTTCACCGTCATGCTGGCCGGATCCAGCACCCACACGGCCGAGCCCTGCCCGTCCTGGCGCAACGCGCCGGTCGGCAGCTTGATGACCGGCGTGCCGGCCAGCGACAGCGCGCGTGGCTTGGCATAGACGGTGGCGCCCAGCGCCGGTGCCTGCGCGGCGTCGACCGCCACCTTCACGGTGTAGGTGCGGGTGACGGGGTCGGCGCTGGCGGCCACCTCGCGCACGCGGCCTTCGAGCGCCTCGGTGCCGGCCGACCAGCCGCGCACCGCCACGGCGGAACCGATGCGCACCTGCGGCGCACGGTCCTCCGGCACGGCGAAGACGATATCGCGCGGGCCGTCCAGCGCCACGCGCACCACCGGCGTGCCGGCCGCCACCACCTGGCCCGGCTCGGCATCGACCGAGGTCACGACGCCCGGCGCATCGGCCGTCAGCACGGCATAGCCAGCCTGGTTGCCCTGCGCGCTCAGTTGCGCCCGCGACTGGTCGAACTGCGCCTGGGCGGACTTGAAGCTGGCCTCGCGCCGTTCCATCTCGGCGGCGCTGATGAAGTTCCTGGCCCGCAGTTCGCGGTAGCGGGCCAGGTCGGCCTCGGCCAGGTCGCGCTGCGTGCGCGCCGCGCTGGCCTGGGCCTGGGCCGCCTCGACCGAGAGGCGCAGGTCGCGCGGATCCAGCTCCGCCAGCACCTGGCCCGCCTTCACCCGCTGGCCCAGCTCGGCCTGCCGCCGCAGCACCTTGCCGCCGACGCGGAAGCCCAGGCGCGATTCGACCTGCGCACGCACCTCGCCGGCGAATTCGGGCTCGCTCGCAAAGGGGGTGACCGCCACCGTCATCAGCTTGACGGCGCGCACGGGTTCCTCCTGGGCCGGCTGGCGCGAGCAGCCCGAAAGGAGGGCCGCAAAGGCGCCGAGCGCGAGGAATCCCGGCACGAGGCCCCGCGGAGCCCGGTTGGTAGTCGTATGAGGCATGGCCTGGCGCCGGCCGTGAGCGGGCGGCGGAACAAGGGGTTGAGGCACCGGCCACAATTAATGACCGACGAGTCAGCAATCTTCGGGGAAGGGCCTTCGGGCTGTCAATCGCCCAGACGCAACGCGCAGCGGGCAGCAGGCCGCGCGGGCGGCCGCCAGTCGAGCGGAGGGGAAAGGAAAGGCGCTAGAGACGCTGACCCATTTCCACCAGCCGGTTCTCCGGCAGATGGAAATAGTCCGAGGCGCGGCCGGCGTTGCGCTGCAGCCAGCTGAACAGCGCCTGCCGCATGCCGCTGAACGCCGGCAGCCGCCGCCGGCCCAGCGAGGCGCGGGAGATGAAATACGAGGTGGCCATCGACTCCACCGCCAGCCCCTTCTGGTAGGCCAGCATGCGCACGAACTCCGGAACGTTCGGCGGCTCCATGAAGCCGTAGCGCACCTTCACCGCCCAGATGCCGTGGCCCAGGTTCTGGGCCTCGATGCGCTCGCGCGCCGGCACGCGCGGCGTCTCGCAAGCCAGCATCTGCATCACGAAGACCTGCTCGTGCAACACCTGGTTGTGGTGCAGGTTGTGCAGCAGGGCATGGGGCACCGACAGCGCATCGGCGGTGAGGAAGACGGCCGTGCCGCGCGCGCGGAAGGGCATCTCCAGCACCAGCGAGTCGACGAAATCCGGCAGCGGAATCAGTTCGGCCACCAGTTCGGCGCGCGTCAGCCGCACGCCCTTGGCCCAGGTGCTGAACAGCACCATCGCCACCACCGCCACGGCCAGCGTCAGCCAGCCGCCGTCGGCCACCTTGAGCGTGTTGGCCACGACGAAGGCCAGGTCCACGCCCACGAAGACGATCACGCCCAGCAGCACCGCCACGCGGTTCCAGTGCCACAGCCGCCAGGCCACCAGCCCGGCCAGCAGCGTGGTGGTGACCATGGTGATCGACACCGCGATGCCGTAGGCGGCCGACAGCGCGCTCGAACTGCGGAAGCCCAGCACCAGCAACAGCACGCCCACCATCAGCAACCAGTTGATCACCGGCACGTAGACCTGCCCGATGGATTCGCCGGAGGTCTGCACGACGCGCATGCGCGGCAGGTAACCCAGCCGCATCGCCTGCGCCGTCAGCGAGAAAGCGCCGGAGATCACCGCCTGCGAGGCGATCACGGTGGCCATGGCGGCCAGGCCCACGACCGGCAGCAGCGCCCAGGACGGGAAGAGCCGGAAGAAGGGGTTGTCCACCGCCTGGGGATCGGCCAGCACCAGCGCGCCCTGGCCGAAGTAGTTGAGCACCAGGGCCGGCAGCGCGATCAGCAGCCAGGCAAGCCGGATCGGCCGCGCGCCGAAGTGGCCCATGTCGGCATACAGCGCCTCGCCGCCGGTGAAGGCCAGGAACACCGCCCCCAGCACGGCCAGCGACTGGGACCGGTGCTCGACCAGGAAGCGCACCGCATGGCGCGGGTCCAGCGCCTCCAGCACGGCGGGCTGCTCGATCACCTGCATCGCCCCGCTGACGCCGAGTGTGCCGAACCACAGCAGCATCACCGGCCCGAACACCTTGCCCACCGCCCCGGTGCCGCGCCGCTGCACCATGAACAGCAGCACCAGGATCACCAGCGTGAGCGGGATCACCCAGCGCTGCAGCGCGGGCGCCTGCACTTCCAGGCCCTCCACCGCGGACAGCACCGAGATGGCCGGCGTGATCAGACTGTCGCCATAGAACATGGCGGCGCCCAGCAAGCCCAGGCCGATGGTGGCCGTCACCATGGCGGGATGCGTGCGCCCCCGCCGGTCGGGCGAGCCGGCCGCATGGCGGGCCAGGGCCTGCAGCGCCAGGATGCCGCCTTCGCCGTCGTGGTCCGCCCGCAGCACGAAGACCACGTACTTGAGCGTCACCACCACCATCAGGCCCCAGAAGATCAGCGACAGAAGGCCCAGCACGGCCCCCGTGGTGAAGGCCACGCCGTGCTCCGAGTTCAGCGTCTCCTTGAAGGCATAGAGGGGGGAGGTGCCGATGTCGCCGAACACCACGCCGAGCGCCGCCACCATGAGCGCCGGGCCGGCGGGATGGGCGGAAGCGGAGGCGCCCTGGGGCACGGGAACGGCGGGAGCGGAAGCCATGGGGCGTGAGGGAAGTCGGGCTGGGGGGCAGCATAGCGCTGCGCCGGGTCGGACCGAGGTGGGAAGTCGGCGCGCGGTCAGGAAAGCCACAGGTGCCGCGCACAATGCCCGGATGCCTCCCGCCCCCGCCTCGCCGATGCCTGCCCAGGCCGCGGCGCCCGACCATTACGAGAACTTCCCCGTCGCCTCATGGCTGTGTCCGCCGCGGCTGCGGCCGCCCATTGCCGCCATCTACCACTTCGCCCGCACCGCCGACGACATCGCGGACGAGGGCGATGCCACGCCGACGCAGCGGCTCGCCGAGCTGAGCGCCTATCACGCGGACCTGGACGCCGTCTTCGCGACTGCGACCCCCTCGGCACGCTGGCCCCAGGTCTTCGGGCCGCTGGCCCACGAAGTGCGCCGCTTCGCCCTGCCCCATCGGCTGCTGGCCGACCTGCTCGACGCCTTCGCCCAGGACATCGCCTTCACCCGCGACGGCCGCGCCTATGCCGACCGCGACGAGTTGCTGGACTACTGCCGCCGCTCCGCCGACCCGGTGGGCCGGCTGCTGCTGCACCTGTACGGCGTGCACGACGCCCAGGCCCTGCGGCAGAACGACGCCATCTGCAGCGCCCTGCAGCTCGTCAACTTCTGGCAGGACCTGGGCGTGGACCTGCCGCGCGGCCGCCTGTACCTGCCGCTCGCGGACTGCGCCGCGCATGGGCTGCAGCGCACCGACTTCGCCCGCTTCGCGCCGCTGGACGGTGCCGAGCCGCCGCCCCCGGCCCTGGCGCTGGTCGCCGACGAGGTGCGCTGGACGCGCGCGCTGATGCACGAAGGCGCGCCGCTGGTCCACCGCCTGCCCGGGCGCATCGGCTGGGAGCTGCGGCTGGTGGTGCAGGGCGGACTGGCCATCCTCGACAAGATCGAGGCCCAGGGCTTCGACAGCTTCCGCCGGCGGCCCACGGTCGGCAAGGCGGATGCACCGAGGCTGCTGTGGCGCGCGCTGCGCATGCGGGCCTGAGCCCCGGCAGGCGCGCCACGCGCAACGGCCGCCGAGGCGGCCGATCCGCCGCGCCGCACAGCCGGCGGCATCGTCATGGCGATCCCCGACAATCGCCGGCCCAATGACCCGCCCCCTCCGAGCCGCCTGCGCCCAATGAGCACCCCCGAGCAATACGTCCAGGACAAGGCCGCCGCCTCGGGCAGCAGCTTCTATTACGCCTTCCTCTTCCTGCCACCGGAGCGCCGCGCGGCCATCACCGCCTTCTATGCCTTCTGCCGCGAGGTGGATGATGTGGTCGACGAGGTGACCGACCCTGGCGTGGCCGCCACCAAGCTGGCCTGGTGGCGCACAGAGGTGGCCCAGGCCTTCGCCGGCGAGCCGCGCCATCCCGCCATGAAGGCGCTGATGCCGCATGCCGCCGCCTTCGGCATCGAGGCGGTGCAGCTGCAGCAGGTGATCGAAGGCTGCGAGATGGACCTGCAGCAGACGCGCTATCTCGACTTCCCCGGCCTGGCGCGCTACTGCCACCTGGTGGCCGGCGTGGTGGGCGAGGTGGCGGCGCGCATCTTCGGCCAGTCCGACCCCGCCACCACCGCCTACGCCCACAAGCTGGGGCTGGCGCTGCAGCTGACCAACATCATCCGCGACGTGGGCGAGGACGCGCGGCGCGGCCGCATCTACCTGCCGGTCAACGAGCTGCAGCAGTTCGACGTCAAGGCGCACGAGGTGCTGGGCCGCGTGCATTCCGAGCGCTTCGTGGCGCTGATGCGCTTCCAGGCCCAACGCGCGCATGCCGCCTACGACGAGGCCCTGGCGTTGCTGCCGGCCGCCGACCGCCGCAGCCAGAAGCCCGGGCTGATGATGGCCAGCATCTACCGCACGCTGCTGCGCGAGATCGAGTCGGAGGATTTCAAGGTGCTGGACCAGCGCATCGGCCTGACGCCGCTGCGCAAGCTGTGGCTGGCGTGGAAGGTGCAGGCGCTGGGCCGGCTGTGAAGGCCGCCCTGCGCTCACCGCACGGCCTGGCGCCAGGCGCTGGTGTGCCTGTGCCGCTGCGCGGGCCCGCATGAAGCTCGCCGTCATCGGCGCCGGCTGGGCCGGCCTGGCCTGCGCCGTGGCCGCCACGCGGGCCGGCGCCCGCGTCACCGTCTTCGAAAGCGCCCGCCAGCCCGGCGGCCGCGCGCGCCGCGTCGAAGCCGACGGTCTGGTGCTGGACAACGGCCAGCACATCCTGATCGGCGCCTACACCGCCACGCTGGGCCTGATGCACGAGCTGGGCATCGCGCCCGAGGCCGTGCTGCAGCGCCAGCCGCTCGACCTGCGCCATGCCGACGGTCGCGGGCTGCGCGTGCCCGCGGGCCTGCCGCCACCGCTGGACCTGGCCGTCGCCATCGCCACAGCGCGCGGATGGACCTGGCGCGACAAGCTGTCGCTGCTGCGCACCGCCGGGCGCTGGCGCCGGGCCGGCTTCGCCTGCGATCCCGCCGCCACCGTCGCCGACCTGTGCCGGGACCTTGCGCCGGCCGTGCAACAGCTGCTGATCGAGCCGCTGTGCGTGTCCGCGCTCAACACGCCCATGCAGGAAGCCAGCGGCGCGGTCTTCCTGCGCGTGCTGCGCGACGCCCTCTTCGGCGAGCCCGGCGGCGCCGACCTGCTGTTGCCGCGCGTCGACCTGGGCGCCCTGCTGCCCGACGCCGCGGCCGCCTGGCTGGGCGCGCGCGACGCAACGATCCGCCTGGGCAGCCGCGTGGATGAGCTCGTGCGCGATGGCGAGGGATGGCGCATCGACGGCCAAGCCTTCGATCGCGTCGTGCTGGCGACCTCCGCCTGGGAAGGCGCCCGGCTGGCCGCGCACCTCGCGCCCGACTGGGCAGCCACGGCACGGGCGATGGACCATGTGCCCACCGGCACGGTCTATGTGCGCCATGCACCCGGGCTCGCGGACGGGCCGCCGCTGCGCGCCCTGCATGCCGACGCCGATCGGCCGGCCCAGTTCGTCTTCGACCTGCAGCGCCTGCGCGGCCAGCCGGGCCTGGCCGCCTTCGTCTGCAGCGCCTGCAGTGCCGGGCGGGAGGCGCTCACCGCGCAGGTCCTGACCCAGGCGGCCGCGCAACTCGGTTGGCAGGAGCTCGACCCCGTGCTCACGGTGGTGGAGAAGCGCGCCACCTTCGCCTGCCGACCGGGCCTGGTCCGGCCCGCGATGGCCTTGGCGCCGGGCCTGCTGGCCTGCGGCGACCACATCGAAGGCCCCTACCCCGCCACGCTCGAAGGCGCGGTGCGCAGCGGGCTGGCTGCTGCCGCGGCAGCGCTTCAGTAGCCCCAGGTCAGCTTCTTCGACACCCAGCCCACGCGGCCGTGGCTGCTGCGCACCTTGAGCCAGTCGCCACGGCTGCCCATCACGCGCAGCACCTCGCCGTACTCGGCCACGGCCAGGATGCGCGCCTTGAGGCTGGCGCTGGCGCGGATGTTGAGCCGGGCGGCGGTCGACACCACGTGCCGCTGCCGGTTGGTGACCGAACGGGCCACCCAGCTGCGGTCGCCCTCGAAGTCGCGCACCTGCAGCCAGCCGCCCTGGCGGCGCAGCACTTCGAGCGGATAGCCGCGGTCCACGCTCCAGCGCGCCTCGTGCTTCGTGCCGGGGCCGGCACGCAGCATGGTCCCGTCGCGCGCGGCGCTGACCATTTCCCGGGCCCAGGCCGTCGACACGGTGGCCAGCATCAGCAGCAGCATCAGCACGAGAGACGGGGTCGAGCGGCGCAGGGAGCGGGTGAACATCATCGGAATCGGTCCTTTGTCGAAAGAGGAGTGGAAAAGGGAAAAAAAGCGGCCGCGTCCCAGCGCGGCCGCCAGTGGGTGCGCCTGCCCGGCGCAAAGGTTCCCGAAAAATCCGAGGGATTCCCCGGGGTGCCGCCCGCGGCTCAGCGCAGGTCGGCCGAGGCGCCGAGCGCCACGCACAGCGCGCGCAGGTCGGGCACGATCAATTGCGGACGGGCGCCTTCAGCCCACGGACGCTCGTCGCGCACCAGCCATGCGGCCTGCATGCCGGCGTTCAGGGCGCCGGTCACGTCCAGCGCCGCATCGTCGCCCACATGCAGCACCTGCTCCGGCGACACGTCCACCGACGCGGCCGCGGCATGGAAGATAGCCGCATGCGGCTTGGCGGTGCCGAAGCGGTATGCGCTGAAGCCGCCGCGGAACCAGCGGTCCACGCCGGTGAGCGCCAGGTCCGCATTGCCGTTGGAGACCGCCACCAGCGGATAGCGTGCGGCCAGCCAGTCGAGCGCCGGGGCCGCGTCCTCGTACAGCACCACGCGCTGGCGCTCGGCATAGAAGACCTCGAAGGCGGGCTCGGCCAGGGCCGGGTCCTCGCCGGCGCGGCGCAGGGCCAGGCGGATCGATTCGCGCCGCAGGGCGGCCAGGTCGTGCGCGAGGTCGGAGCGCTCTTTCTCGGTGGCGATGCGCAGGGCGCGCAGTTCGGCTGGCGAGGCCACCAGTTCGGCCGTGCGTGGCGCATGCTGCTGCAGCCATTGATGCAGCACGCCTTCGGCGCGCTCGATGGTCGGCCACACGGGCCACAGGGTGTCATCCAGGTCCAGGGTGATGGCGGCGATGCGCGGCAAGTCCAGGCCGGCCGTGAATGTCTCGGGCATGCACCAGAATACCGCATGCCGTCTTCGTCCCCTTCCGCTGGCGCGGCCGTCCTCTGGTGCAACCTGGGCTCGCCGGCCGCCCCCACCGCCGCCGCCGTGCGACCCTACCTGGCCCAGTTCCTGGGCGATCCGCGCGTGGTCGAGATTCCGCGCGCCGCCTGGCTGCCGATCCTGCACGGCATCATCCTGCGCGTGCGGCCCGCCAAGTCCGCGGCCAAGTACGCCACCGTCTGGACGCCGCAGGGCTCGCCGCTGGCGGTGCACACCGAGGCGCAGTCACGGCTGCTCGGCGAAGGCCTCGCGCAGGCGGGACACGGGCAGGTGCAGGTGCTGCACGCGATGCGCTATGGCGAACCTTCGGTCGAGACGCGGCTGCAGCAACTGGCGGACGCCGGCATCCACCGCGTGCTGGTGCTGCAGGCCTATCCCCAGTACTCGGGCACCACCACGGCCAGCATGGTCGACGCCGTCAACGCCTGGTGCGGCCGGGCCCGGCGCGTGCCCGAGCTGCGCTTCGTGGCCGACTACCACGACGACCCGGCCTACATCGACGCCCTGGCCCGCAGCGTGGAGCGCCACTGGCAGGCCCACGGACGCGGTGCCATGCTGGTCATGAGCTTCCACGGCATCCCGGCGCGCAACATCAAGCTGGGCGACCCTTACGAGCAGCAATGCCTGCGCACGGCCGAGTTGCTGGCTGCACGGCTGGGCCTGCCCGCCGACGCCTGGCGCGCCACCTTCCAGTCGCGCTTCGGCGCCGCCGCATGGCTGCAGCCCTATACCGAGCCCACCTTGCGCGAGCTGGCCAAGCAGGGCCTGAAGCGCGTGGACGTGATGTGCCCGGGCTTTCCGGCCGACTGCCTGGAGACGCTGGAAGAGATCGCCATGGAGGCCCGCGAGGCCTTCCTCGAATCGGGCGGGGAGGCCTTCCACTACATCCCCTGCCTGAACGAGGACGCGGACTGGATGGCCGCGCTGACGCAGCTGGCCGAGCGGCATCTGCAGGGGTGGCCGACCCGGGCAGGCTGAAGGCCAGAAGGACCGTACGGGTCCTGCGACATGTCCTGGCGGCAAGCGGTCCGTCATGTGCCGCTTTAAGCCCCTCTCCCCTCGCGGGAGAGGGGTTGGGGAGAGGGGGTGCACACGCCACGGCAGGCTCGCACCTTGCCACCGCACCCCCCTCTCCCCCGCCCTCTCCCGCAAGGGGAGAGGGAGTGAACCCCCGGCGCTCCCTGCCGGATCAGCTCGGCAGGCGCAGCGCCGACAGCGCGCGGTCCAGCTTGATGAGCCAGACGCGCGTGGGCCGCTCCAGGTCGCTGCCGCGCGTGATGCGGGCCTTGACCACGCCGCTCGGGCAGCCGCTGACGATGTGGCCGCTCGCGTCGAAGGTGCAGTCCTCGACGCTGCCGTCGACCTTGTTGCCGTTGGCGTCCAGCAGCACCGTGGACAGGCCGAAGTCGTCGTCGTTGACCAGGGCCAGCGTGTGGTCGTCCACCAGCGCCAGGCCTTCGGCCTTCTCGGCCAGCCAGCCGAGCGCATTCAGGTCCAGCAGCTCGGTCTTCTGCATCGGCACCACGCCCGCGTAGCTCACGCCGTTGGAGGGGGCCTGGGTGATGCTGCTGATCTCCAGGTTCTCGTCCAGGGCGGCGATGTCGGTCGCCCCGGCCGGCAGCACCACCAGCATCAGCTTGTTCATCACCTTGCCGTCGCTCTTGCGCGCGCCCTGCTCGATGACGATGAAGCGCCCGTTGCCCAGGCTGACCACGTCGCCCAGCTTGGCGTTGCCGGTGCGGTCCTTGTCGTAGGCCGAGCCATCGATGGGATAGGCGTAGGACTTCGAGGTCTCCGTCGCCGGATCGAATTCCACCCAGCGCGCGAACTTCGCGATGTGGCGCACGTCGGTATTGCTGCCGCCCGGCGGCTTGGCCTTGAGCGACTTGCCGTTGGCGTCCTTGGGATCGATAGGGCTCTGCAGGAAGCCATGCAGCCGGCCAGTGGCCACATCCAGCGTCAGGCCTTCCATGCCGCGGTTCAGCCGCCGCTTGGCGAAGATGGCCGGCAGGCCGTTGCCCGGTGCGTACTTCTTTTCGATCACGCCGGTGGCGATGTTGACGCGGGCCACGAAGGGGCCGTATTCGTCGCTGGTCCACAGCACGTTGCGGGCCTTGTCGTAGACCATCGATTCGGGGTCGAGGCCGTTGGCATCGAAGCCCGACTTGGTCGCATCGAAGACATAGGTGTCGGTCAGCGGGATCTCGCCGGTGGAGCCCACGCTGCCCGCCTTGGGCGGCAGGCCCGTGACCTTGGTCTGCGCATCCACGCGCAGCGGCGTGCTCGAGGCCAGCACGGCGCCGCCCTTGCCCACGCGGATCAGGCCGAAGCTGGGCGTGAAGGAAGGCGCCGGGAAGACCTTGCTGACGCTGGTCGCACCGCTGGTGTCGCCGGGCACCGGGACCGTGGGACCGTCGCCGTTGGGGCCGCGGTCGGTCACGGCATAGAACTCCAGCGCGCCATCGTCGGCCTGGCCCTTGAAGGCGAGGCCGGAGCCATAGGCGGGCAGGAAGCCCATCGGAAAGTCGGCCCGGACGGCCGCCTGCGTGCCCTCATAAGGCACGTAGTACTTGCCGTCGGCCATCAGCTGGTAGCGCGTCACGGTCACGCCCAGCGTGCCCAGGGCATTGCTCTGCGTGTACGGGAAGGCCACGGGCGTACCCACGGCGGCGGCGAGCGTGTTCTCGAAATGCTCTCGCGCCAGCAGGCGCCGGCTGTCATCCACGGTGCGGGCCGCCCAGGGCGCCGGCAGGCCGGCCAGCAGCGTCTGCAGCGCGGTGTTGAAGTCGGCGGCGGCGGCCGAGAAGTCGAGCGCGCCGGCCTTCAGGCGGGCCTTGAGCTCCGAGGTCAGGCGGATGCCGTTGGACGGATCGCCGTCGTCATCGAGCGACTGCAGCGCCAGCAGCCGGTTGACCACGGCGTCGGCCTGCACGCCGACGGCGCCATTGGCCAGGCCGGCCAGGGTGAGCGGGGTGACCACGCTGCCGCAGGCGGCGCTGCCCAGTTCGAGCGCGCCGGCGCGGAAGCGCACGGTCTCGCCCGGCTTGCACTGGAAGCGGCCCTGCGCATCGGTCTGCGCGACGGTGGCGCTGCCGGCCTGGTAGTCCAGGCCTTCGACGGCGGCATCGAGGAAGAAGCCGGTCGTGACGGTGGGCGTCGAGGTGCCGGAACCGGTGTTGCTGCTGCTGCCGGTGTTGCCGCTGCCGGTCGAGGTGCCGGCGCCCGGCACCCAGGCACCGCCGCTGCTGCCACCGCCACCACAGGCCGCCAGCAGCAGGCTCGTGCCCGCCACCGCCGCCCATCCCCTCATTGCATGTCGTGTGCTCTTGCTCATCTTCATCCGTCGTTATGGCCTGCGCACCGTGCGGCAGGCGGCCCCGATTGGCGCTCAGAGGTGTGACGGATTCGTGACGGAAAGAACGGGGCGCGCGCGGCGCCGGACCGCTCAGATGGCGAGCAGCACGTCGCCCTTGACCGGCCGCAGCCCCAGCCGGCCTGGCGAGGTGTACTGCTGGCGGTATTCCTCGAAGGGCATCGTGTCGGCGGCCTCGATCTGCCGCTGGGCCTGGACCGAGTCAGCGCTCATGGCTTCGTAGCGCGCCTGCTGCTCGGGCGTCCAGGGCATGTCCAGCAAGGCGAGCTGCGACTGGCGCGAGCGCTCGATCACGAAGCCGGTGAAGGAATCCGAATGCGAGGCCGCCATGGCCTGCAGGACACGGGCGGAAGGCAGTGTGTCGGGCTGGGCCAGCGACTGCACCGCCGCTTCGACGGCGCGGGCATGCGCATCGCCGCTGCCCAGGGCCGCGTCCATGGCCTCGGCGATGGGCCGGCATTCGGCCAGGATCTCGCGGCCCCAGTCGGCCAGCAGCACCTCCTGCCCGCCGCGGCGCAGCGTCAGGCCGGGCTGGCGGCCGGACTCGGCCACCAGGTGCTGGTTGTGCTTCATCTCGACGATCTCTTCGCGGCTGTCGGGCGGGCTTTCGCGCAGCAGGCACTGCAGCAGGAAGACGTCGAGGAAGCGCATGGTCTGCGCGCTAATGCCCACCGGCTCGAAGGGGTCGAGGTCCATCAGGCGCACCTCCACGTATTCGACGCCGCGCTCACGCAAGGCATGCAGCGGACGCTCGCCTGGGAAGATGACGCGCTTGGGCCGGATGGTGCCGTAGAACTCGTTCTCGATCTGCAGCAGCGTGGTGGCGAGCTGGTTGTACTCGCCGCCCAGGTTGCGCACGCCGATGGCCTCGTAGGGCGCATAGGGCCGCGTCAGCGCATCGGCCAGCGAGGCGCCGTAGCCATCGAGCCCGTTGTAGCTCACGAAGAGCGAGGCCTGCGCCTCGCTCTGGTAGCCCAGGCGCCCCATGCGCAGCGAGGTCGCATGGGGCTTGTGCATGGTGTAGTCGCCGATGGGCTCGAGCGCATGCGGTCGCCCTTCGACGAAGCTCGCACACACCGCCGGCGAGGCGCCGAACAGCACCAGCAGCAGGAAGGCCTGGCGGCGGAAGTTGCGGATCAGCGCGAAGTAGTCCTCACTCGACACCTCGGGCAGGGACCAGTTGTAGTGGATGCCCGAGATGGTCTGCATGCGCCGGCCGTAGCGGTGGCCCAGGCCCATGCGGTAGACGCTCTTGGCGCGGCCCACGTTGGAGGTGCCGTAGCGGCCCAGGGGAATGGTCTCGTCCGAGGGCAGGCCGCAGGGCATGCTGGAGACCCACATCGTCTCGTCGCCGCAGGCCTCGCGCAGCACGCGGTAGGTGAACTGGTGCACCTCGGTCAGCTCGGCCAGGCAGGCGTCGACATCGGCATGCACGCCGGTGATCAGCTCCAGCTGCGATTCGCTGAAGTCGGTGGTGATGTGCGGATGCGTGAGCGCGCTGCCCAGCGCAGCCGGATGCGGCGTGAGCGCGAGCTTGCCATCCGGCTGCGCGCGCAGGCTTTCCTTCTCGATGCCGCGACGGATGCCCTGGAGCCGGGTCGGCGCCAGGCCGCCCAGACGTTGTTGAAGTCTGTTCATGTGCATCGTCTCAAATCTGGGGATCGGGGCGGACGGTAACACCGGCCGCCGAGTCCTGCCGCCGAGGGTCCTCTCGCCCTTTTCAGGGCCCCTCGTCCTCGTGCGGCAGTTGCGTTGATTCAGGCAAGAACGCGCTGCAGGAAGGCGGCGATGTCGCCGATTTCTTCCATGCACACGCTGTGCTCCATGGGATAGGCATGCCATTCGACGGCATGGCCCAGATCCACCAGCGTGTCGCGCGCATGCTCGGCCCGCGGCAGCACCACGACGTTGTCGCGCGTGCCATGGGCCAGGAAGATGGGCGTCGCCTGGTTGGCCGGATGGCGCTCGTCCGCCGTGCGATCCGCCAGCGGCAGGTAGCCCGACAGGCCCACGATGCCGGCCAGCGGCGATGCATGGCGCAGGCCGGTGAGCAGCGCCATCGCGCAACCTTGCGAGAAGCCGGCGATCACCGTGCGCTCGCTGGGAATCCCGCGCTCGCGCTCACGGGCCAGCAGGCCCTCGAGCGTGGCCATGGACCGGCGCAGGCCGGCCTCGTCTTCGGGCCGGCCGGGGCCCAGGATGTCGTACCACGCCGGCATGGCATAGCCACCATTGATGGTCACGGGCTGGACCGGCGCGTTGGGGAAGACGAAGCGCACCGGGCCGATGGGCGCCAATGCCTCCTTCATCTCGCGCACGATGGGCACGAAGTCGTTGCCATCGGCGCCCAGGCCATGCATCAGCAGCACGGTGGCGCGGGGATCGGGCCCGGTCTCGATCTCGATGGGCGGGCGGGAAGCAGTGGTGTTCATGGCGTGGCCTGTTGTCGGCAGCGGTTGATGTTGTCGGCCAGCTGTGGCGCGGGCGAGGGCTGGCAGCCTTCTGCGGCGGGCAGCATGCGGCACAGGCCCACGACGTGCAGGTCGGCAATGGCCTCGGTGCAGGCGGCGTAGGGCGCCAGGGCCGGGTTGGCATGGCTCTTGAAATCCCAGGCCTCGGTGAAGGCCAGGGTGCGGCCCATGGAGACCTCGAACTGGTCGCGGTCGCGCTCGGCCACGGCGCGGTCGATGGCGGCCTGCTCGGCTTGCAGCAGCCGCAGCGCCGCGGCCGGAAAGTCGCGCACATCGGCCTGCGCCCGGGCGGCCGGCGCCATGCCGGCCATCGCGCCGGCCAACAGCGCAGCGACCAGGCAGGAAGCAACCGAAGCGGGGTGGGAGAGACGAGGAAAAGTCATGCGGAAAGTGCGTGGCGGCACAGGCGCCGCCGCGCGATTGGAGCGCAATCCGGCAGCCCCTGCAGGGTCGCGCGCCCAGAAGCCTGGCGCGAGGCGCCACAATACGGGGTTTCGCATTTTCGTCACCTCGTCCAGCAAGGAGTACTCACCATGGGCAACAAGATCGTCACCGAAGCCGACCGCAAGGCCACCAAGCCCCTGCCGGGCGCCATCGTCATGCGCAGCGGCGGCGGGCAGAAGCGCAGCCTGGAACGCGGCACCGCCACCCGCAGCAAGAAGAACCCGGGCAAGCGCGCCCACCAGGGTTGATCGGCCTGCCAGACGGCGAAAGCGCGGCACGTCCGCGCTTTTTTTCGTCTGCACGGCAGCTTCTTCCCCTTCCGAGACCCCATTCCATGGCCAAGAAGAACGATGACCAGATGCTGATGCGCGGTGCCATGTGCGCCTTCATCGGCGTGGTGGTGCTGCTGGCGCCCATGTGGCTCAAGTCACCGGGCTGGCGCGAGATGATCGGCGGCGCCCAGACCGTCGGCTGGTTCGCGGTGATCCTCGGCGTGGCGCTGATGGGCGTGGCGCTGTGGCGCCGGCGCCGCTGAGCGCCGAGCCTGCACCCGCCGCCGGCGGGCGCACTCATGCGCCCGGCTTGAGCCGCTTGGCGACCTCGACCACCGCCAGCACGACCGCCCCCGCCACGATGCCGATGGCCGCATTGGCCACCAGCCCCAGCAGCGTGCCCGGCAATCCGCCGAACTGGTGGGCCCAACCCTCGACCGCATGGGCCACCGCCGGCACGCCATGCACCAGGATGCCGCCGCCCACCAGGAACATCGCGGCCGTGCCCAGCACCGACAGCGCCTTCATCAACCAGGGCGCCATGCCCACCAGGCCGCGGCCCACGGCGCGCGCCAGTGCGCCGGAACGGCGGGTGAGCCACAGGCCCAGGTCGTCCAGCTTGACGATACCGGCCACCAGGCCGTAAACGCCCACCGTCATGACCACGGCGATGACGGCAAGTACCGTCAACTGCGTCAGGAAGGGCTGCCCCTCCACCGCGCCAAGCGTGATCACGATGATCTCGGCCGAGAGGATGAAGTCGGTGCGGATGGCGCCCTTGATCTTGTCCTTCTCCATCTGCGCTGGATCGGCGCCGCCTTCGACCATGGCCTGCACGTGCGCCCGCCGCGCCTCGGCATCCTCGCCCTTGTGCAGGAACTTGTGGGCCAGCTTTTCGACCCCTTCGAAGCACAGGAAGGCGCCGCCCACCATCAGCAAAGGCGTGATCAGCCAGGGCAGCCACGACGCGATGGCCAGCGCCGCCGGCACCAGGATGGCCTTGTTGAGCAGCGAGCCCTTGGCCACACCCCAGACCACCGGCAGCTCGCGGTTGGCCTTCACGCCCGTCACCTGCTGGGCATTGAGCGCCAGGTCGTCGCCGAGCACGCCGGCGGTCTTCTTGGCCGCCACCTTGGTGAGCACCGACACGTCGTCGAGCACGGTGGCGATGTCGTCGAGCAGCAGGAGGAGACTGGAGGCCATGCGGGGAGTTCTCGGTCAGGGGCACAGCGCAAGCTCGCTGCGCGCAGGAGCCTAAGGGGCGGCGGGCCGGTCCTGCGTCAGCGCAGACGTCAACCCAGCGTGCGCTTCAGCCGCACTTCCTCGATGCGCACCGTGCTGTTCAGCGCCGTGGTCTTGGCGGTCTTCATGTCGCGCTTGAAGCCGACCTGATGCTCGAAGAAGTTGAGGGCGCGCTCGTTGCGCAGCGGCACCCAGGCGGAGACGGTGGTGCAGCCCTCGTCCTCCAGGCCTTCGGTGGCGGCATCCCACAGTTGCAGGGCCACGCCCTTGCCCCAGTGGTCGGGATGCACGTACAGGGCCCAGATCTCGCCGGTGGTGGGCGGCGTCTTGGGGTCGCGCGAGCGGTCGAAGCCGACGAAGCCGACCACCTGGTCGCCCTGCACGGCCACCAGCACCTGCGGCTCGGCGAATTCGATGGCCTGGCGCCACTTGGCTTCGCGGGTGCCGGGCGCGACCAGCGCGTCGAGCTGGTCGTCGGGCACCAGCCCCTGGTAGGCGGCCCGGGCGGCGGCAGCGTGAATCTCGGCGATGGCACGGGCGTCACGGGTTTCGGCGGGGCAGACTTCGTACGGAGACATTCAGAACTTCTAAAAAATCGGGCCGCCATTGTCGCCGCCCGGCGCAGGTCGCCCCCGCCCCTACACTGCGCCCCTCCCCTGCTTGCTGCCATGTCCTACAGCGTCCTCGTCCAGCCCTCGGGCCTGCGCTTCACCGCGCAAGCCGGCCGGAGCCTGCTGCGCGCGGCCGAGGACGCGGGCGTGGTGCTGCCGAGCTCCTGCCGCAACGGCACCTGCCGCACCTGCCTGTGCCAGGTGCGCGAAGGCGCGGTGGTGCACACGATCGAATGGCCGGGGGTGACTCGCGAGGAGCGCGCGGAAGGCTGGATCCTGCCCTGCGTGGCCGAAGCCCGCAGCGATGCGGTGCTGGATGTGCCGCTGGCAAGCGGCTTCGGCGACTGAGCCTCCACGCGCGGCGCCCCCCCGGGGTTTCTGCCGACGCACCAGCAAGGGGCGCGACTGCACACTCCGGGCGGGCTTCGCTCGCTCCTCCACCGTGTCCGACGCGCACCTGCACCTCTGGGAAGACCGCTTCCTGTACGCCACGCACGCCATCGCCTCCGGCCTCACGGCCCGCGCGAGCGGCACGGTGCTGCTTGCGCCGCCCGGCCGGACTTTCACGCTGGTGTCCGGCGCTGGCGAACGGGTGCAGGCCAGCGCCGCCTGGGTGCCGCCGTTGGTGGCCCGCCGGCTGGACGCGAGCCGCTGGGGCCTGCTGTCTCTCAACATCGACCCCGCCGCCCACCACCATCGCCTGCTGGCAGACCGGCTCGGCAGCCGCGCCATTCGCGTGCTGGCGCCGCAGATCCTCGCGCCGCTGGCGCAGGCCTGCGAGGGGGCACTGCACGGCCAGCTCGACGCCGCCGAGCTCCAGGCCCTGTGCGACGGTGCGCTGCGGCGCATCGCCGGCACGGCCCCGCCCCCACCCGGATACACGCCCGCGCTCGATCCGCGCGTGCGCCGTGTGGCCGCGGCCATCCGCCGCGATCCGCAGGCGAGCCCACTGACCACGCTGGCCGAGATCGCGGGCCTGTCGGCCGACCGGCTCACGCACCTCTTCCGCGAACAGGCCGGCCTGTCCGTGACGCGCTATGCCCTGTGGGCCAAGATCCGCCGGGCCATCCAGCAGATGCGCGAGGGTGCGCCGCTCACCCAGGTGGCGCTGGCGGGCGGCTTCTCGGACTCGGCCCACATGAGCCGCACCTTCCAGTCCTGCTTCGGGCTGGCCCCTTCCTTCCTGTCCGACCCGCGCCGCGTGCAGCTGTCGGTGGACGACGCGGCGACGCGCGCCTGGCCGGCCTGAGCCCGCTGGTGAGGGGCCCGGGCCGAGCGCGCGCCGGCCTGGCGGCGCACCGCCATCGCCCATGCGACGGATAGCGGCTACGTACAAGCCACGGCCCGCGGGAAGCCCTACGCTGCCTCCCGGCGCCCCAAGACGCCGACAGCAAGAAACAGGAGACCACCGTGACCCCTTCCTTCGGCCGCCATCTGCGGCCCCTGACCCTGCTCGCCCTCGCCTCGCTGGCCGCCTGTGGCGGCAGCGGCGGCAGCAGCCACTTCGTTCCCGCGCCCGCCCCGGCCCCGGCTCCCTCGCCGGCCCCGGCGCCTGCCGCTGCCTACCAGGCCGAGATCCGCCGTACCGCGCTGGGCGTGCCGCACATCAAGGCGGCCGACTGGGGTGGCGTGGGCTATGGCTACGGCTATGCCCAGGCGCAGGACGCGCTGTGCACCATGGCCGATGCCTTTCTGACCTACCGCGGCGAGCGCTCGCGCTGGCTGGGCGCGGATGCGCAGGTGAGCACCAGCGGCACCATCGGCCGCCCGAAGAACATCGACTCCGATTTCTTCCACCGGCAGGTGATGGACGACGCCCGCATCCAGGCCGTGATGGCGGCCCAGCCGGCCAAGCTGCTGCAGATGGTGGAAGGCTTCACCGCCGGCTACAACCGCTACGTCCGGGAGCTGAAGTCGGGCGGCAGTCCGGGGCGCCACGCGGCCTGCCGCGATCAGCCCTGGGTCTCCACGGTCACGACCGCCGATCTCTGGCGTCGGATGTACCAGGCCAACTTTGCCGCCGGCTACAGCAACTTCCTCGCGGCCATCGCCAACGCCCAGCCGCCGGCGCCCATCACGACCACCCGCCGCACGCTGCGCATGCCCGCTCGGCAGTACGCCGTGCTGCGCCCGCAGAACATCGCGCCGCCCACACTCGAGGTGGGGGGCGAGACCGGCGTGGGCAGCAACATGTACGGCTTCGGCGGCGCCGCCACGGGCGGCGGGCCGGTGCTGTTCGGCAATCCCCACTGGTACTGGCGCGGGCCCGACCGCTTCTACCAGGCGCAGCTGACCATCCCAGGC
The DNA here is from genome assembly GCF_021401245.1 of Pseudacidovorax sp. NFM-22. GTDB lineage: Bacteria > Pseudomonadota > Gammaproteobacteria > Burkholderiales > Burkholderiaceae_C > Xenophilus. The sequence goes on along the minus strand of NZ_JACBFY010000003.1, from coordinate 122,923 downwards.
GAGCTGGACGTGAGCGGCAGCTCCTTCCTGGGCATCCCGGTGATCCTCATCGGCTTCAACAACGGGGTGGCCTGGAGCCACACGGTGTCGACGGCGCGCCGCTTCGGCTTCTTCCAGCTGACGCTCGCCTCGGACGACCCCACGGCCTACATGCGCGACGGCCAGAAGGTGAAGATGACCGCGCAGCGCATCACCGTCGCCGTGAAGGATGGCGCCCCCGTCACCCGCACGCTCTACCGCAGCGAGTACGGGCCCATGGTCAACCTGGGCACGCTCAACCCGGCACTGGGCTGGTCGGCCACCAGCGCCTTCGCGATCCGCGACATCAATGCCGACAACTACCGGCTCTTCCGCACCTGGATGCGCTGGAACACGGCCAGGTCGCTGGACGAGCTGATCGCCATCCAGAAGGAGGAATCGTCCATCCCCTGGGTGAACACCGTGGCGGTAGGCCGCGGCAGCAGCCAGGCCTGGTACGGCGACATCGGCGCCATGCCCAATGTGCCGCCTGCGCAGTTGTCGGCCTGCGCCACGCCGTTCAGCACGGCACTGGCGGCGGCCCTGCCCCGCGTGCCCGTGCTGGACGGCTCACGCTCGGCGTGCAACTGGACGGTCGACCCCACCGCCGCACAGCCCGGCGCCCTGCCGGCGGCCCGCATGCCCGGCTTGCTGCGCGATGACTACGTCGCCAACATGAACGACAGCTACTGGCTGGCCAACCCGGACGCGCCGCTCACGGGCTACCCGTCCATCATCGGCCCGGCGGGCACCGAGGCGCAGTCGCTGCGCACCCGCATGGGCCACCTGATGGCCCGCGCCCGCCTGGCCGGCACCGACGGCTATGCCGGCAACCGCGCGACGCCCGACATCGTGCAGCGCATGGTGCTTGGTAGCCGCGTACTCAGCGCAGAACTGGTCAAGAGCCAGGCCCTGGCGCTGGCCTGCACCGCGCCCACCACCGTCACGGTGAGCGCGGACGCCGCGACCGGGCAGAGCTTTTCACCGCCACGCACGGTGGACATCGCCGCCGCCTGCGACCAACTGCGCGACTGGGACTCCACCGGCAACGCCGACGCCCGCGGCGCCCATGTGTGGGACGAGTTCTGGCGCCGCGCCGAAAAGCTGGGCGCCGCCGCGCTGTGGGCCGTGCCCTTCGACGCGGCCGATCCGCTGAACACACCGCGCGACCTTCAGCCCGGCGCCGCAGCGAGCCTGCGCCAGGCCATGGGCGCCGCCACGCTGGCGATCCAGGCCAGCGGCTTCGCGCTCAATGCGCCCCGCGGAGAGACGCTGTTCGCCACCCGCGGCGGCGTGCGCATCCCGCTCTATGGCGGGTGCGGCAATGTCGGCTACTTCACCATCGCCTGTTCCGAGCAGCGCATCGAGCAAGGCGGCTACAGCATGGACGGGGACCCCAACGGCAACAGCTACATGCAGGTGGTGCAGTTCGATGCCGCAGGGGTGCAGGCCCACACCTTCCTGACCTTCTCGCAATCGGACGATCCGGCCTCGCCGCACAACGGCGACTACACCCGGCGCTACAGCGCCAAGCAGTGGCTCAAGGTGCCGTTCACCGAGGCGGAGATCCAGGCCGACCCGCAGTACAGCAGCAGCCGGATCGCGGAGTGAGGAAAGGCGGCGGCGGCCACGGTGCCGCCGCCGCCTTCAGCGGCCGGGGCGCCGGTTCCAGGCCACCAGCGCCAGCACCACCGCCCCGGCCGCGACGCTCAGGTGGCCGCATCCGGCCACCAGCCCCACGGCCCAGCCCCAGGCCTGCACGGCGGCGGCCAGGCCCAGCAGCAGCGCCATGCTGCCCCCCAGTCGCAGCAGCGCAGTGACGCGGGCCGGCAGCGGCCGCCCGAAGAGGTCGTCCTGGTGCCGCTCCATCGCGGCGGCCAGCAGGGCGAAGCCGGCGAGCAGCAGCGCGGTGACGAGGGCGTGCATCAGCGGCCCCCTTCCGCAGCCAGGCCATCGCCCGGCGTCCGCGCGACGGGCACCTTGGCCAAGGCCCGCGAGCGGGGCAGACGGGCCTGGTGCCGCATCGTGCGCAGGGCCAGCACGGCATGCAGCGCGGCCAGCGCCCACAGCGTCAGGTCCATGCCCGCGAACACGCCGTCCCCCGCCTGGAGGCTGGCCAGCAGGTGGCGACCGGTGGTCAGCCAGCTCAGCACCGGCAGCAGCGCGAGCACGGCGGTGGCGGTCCACAGCAGTTCGATCCAGGCCCGGCGCGCCGGCCGCAGCAGCGCCCAGGCCAGGGTCGCGCCCCAGACGATGAAGAACAGGTCAACCTCCCATTCGGCGCGCTCCGTCAGCCCGACGGGCAACAGCCGGTTGGCCCACAGCATGCCCGCCATGGCGATGGACAGGCCCGCGATGGCGGCGATGTTCAGCCGCTCCACCAGCCAGAAGCCGAAGTGCGGACGCGCCGGGTCGGGCAGCTTGGCGCGGCGCTTGACGGTCCACATCACCAGGCCGGTGCCCACCATGGCCGTGCCCGCCAGGCTGACGAGGAAATAGAGCCAGCGCGTGACGCCGTCGCTGAAGCGGCCCAGGTGCAGGGCGTACATCACGCCGCGGGTCTCCGCGGCCGGGCCCACGCCATCCCGGACCTCCAGCAGCCGGCCGCTGGTGCCGTCGAAGAGCATGTACTGCGGGCTGACCGAGACCCGGCCTTCGTCGCCGCGGGTGACCACCACCCGCGCCACCGCGTCGCCCGGGTTGGCAATGGTCACGCGTCCCAGCCCGTCGGCGCCCCAGCGCGCCTGCGCCTGGCGCACCATGCCGCCGATGGGCGCCAGTGCCGCCGCCTGGCCGCTGGGCGCCTGGGGCTGCACGAAGGCGCTGGTCTGCGCCGTGAGCAGCCGGCGCTCGGCCGGCGTCTTGAAGGCCGCCTGCTCGCCGAAGGGCATGTACAGCAGCATCAGCGTCACCAGGCCGGTGTACGTGATCATGAGATGGAAGGGCAGCCCGAGCACCGACAGCACGTTGTGCGCATCGAGCCAGGAGCGCTGCCCCTTGCCCCACCGGAAGGTGAAGAAGTCCGTGAAGATCTTCTTGTGCGTGATCACGCCGCTGACGATGGCCACCAACATGAACATGGCGCAGATGCCGGCCAGCCAGCGCCCCCACAGCACGGGCATGTAGTGGAACTGGAAGTGGAAGCGGTAGAAGAACTCGCCGCCGCGCGTGTCGCGCGCCGCCACCACCTGGCCGGTGTGCGGATCGAAGCTGGCGCTTTCGAAGGCGCGGCGCCCCTGCGCAGCCGGCTTGCGCCAGAAGGCGTCGGCCAGGGGATTGCGGTCGTCGGGCAGCGCGAAGCTCCACTGCGTGCTGTCCGGCGCGCGTGCCTGCAGGCCGGCCGTCACGCGCTCGGCCACGGTGGCGGGGTCGGGACGGTCGGCGCGGTGCGGCACCTCGGGCCGCATCCACTGCGAGATCTCCTCCTTGAAGTAGCTCACCGTGCCCGTGAGGAACATGGCGTAGAGCAGCCAGCCGACCAGCAGGCCGGCCCAGATGTGCAGGTCGGACATGCGCTGGCGCAGGCCGCGCGCGGGCGGGCTGTGCTTCTTCATCCGCCCACTCCCGAACGCCACACCCGCGCGCTGGCCAGCAGCAGCGGCAGCGCAGCGATCAGCAGCCCGACCCAGGCCCGCGTGGCGCTGCGCGCGGCGAACACCCAGATCACCGCCGCCGCGAACACCGCAAAGCTGGCCAGCGCGCCGCCCAGCACAGCCTGCGGACGGCTCGCCGGCAGCGCGAGCGCGGCCACGCTGGTGAGTGCGCCCAGTGCATAGCCGCCACCCACGGCCGCGGCGATGCGCGAGACCACCGGGCCGGCCTGCCAGGCACGGGCCAGCCACTGCTGCGCCAGGGGCGTCGCGCCGCTCACCGCGCGAACTCCGGCTGCGCCCGGGATGCGAGCGCCCCGTGGATCGACCGGACCGGCGGCCGCGCAGAAGGGCCGGCCGCGCGCCGACAAGAGGTGGAAGGCGCGACATCGCGCCACGGGACAAGGGCCGCCTCGGCGGCCCGGCAGGTCGGAAACATGGACAAGGCTCCAGGCAAGGCACGCGAGGGAGGCCGCACGGAGGCCGGCACCCTTGCATCGCTGGCTGGACCCGGAAGGCGCACCGCGTCAGGCGGTGCGACCGGTCTGGCTGACGATCAAAGACGTTCTAGGCAGACTTTTTGAGAATTGTTCTCATTGTAGAACGACGAACGCGCTGCCCGCTAAAATGCGCGCCTTCTTTTCCGTCCGCATCGCCGGACGCGTCTCTGGCGGGCCGGGCCCGCACCCCGTTCCTCGCACAACTCATGTCGTCCAACCTGCATCCCATGCTCAACGTGGCCATCAAGGCCGCCCGCGCCGCTGGCGCCATCATCAACCGCGCCGCGCTCGACGTCGAAGCGGTGCGCGTCTCGCAGAAGCAGGTGAACGACTTCGTGACCGAGGTGGACCATGCCGCCGAAGCCATCATCATCGAGACGCTGCTGACGGCCTATCCCGGCCACGGCATCCTGGCCGAGGAGTCGGGCAGCGAGCACGGCGCCCGCGACTCCGAATACGTCTGGATCATCGATCCGCTGGACGGCACCACCAACTTCATCCACGGCTTCCCCGTCTACTGCGTGTCCATCGCGCTGTCGGTGCGCGGCAAGATCGAGCAGGCCGTGGTCTACGACCCGACGCGCAACGACCTGTTCACCGCCTCGCGCGGCCGCGGCGCCTACCTCAACGAGCGGCGCATCCGCGTGTCCAAGCGCATCCGCCTGCCCGAAAGCCTGATCTCCACCGGCTTCCCCTTCCGCACGGGCGACAACTTCAAGCAGTACCTGGCCATCATGGCCGACCTGATGCCCCGCGCTGCCGGCCTGCGCCGCCCCGGCGCCGCCGCGCTGGACCTCGCCTATGTGGCCGCCGGCTACACCGAGGCCTTCTTCGAGACGGGCCTCAACATCTGGGACGCCGCCGCCGGCTCGCTGCTGGTGACCGAGGCGGGCGGCCTGATCAGCAACTTCACCGGCGAAGGCGAGTTCCTGGACCAGCGCGAGCTGCTGGCCGGCACGCCGCGCATCTACGGCCAGCTGGTGCCGATCCTGAGCAAGTACTCCAAGTTCGCCGGCGTGGACGACAAGCTGGCCGCCACCGAGCGCATCCGCTCGGTCGACCCCAGCCGCCGCGCCGCCGGCGCCGACGACTCGGCCGACATCTACGCCCGCTCCACCGTGGGCCTGGGCACCGAAGAGGCCGAGGCCGAAGGTGGCGCCGAGGCACCGGCGCCCGCCCCCGCCGCGCCCCGCAAGCTGACGCGCGTCAAGCGCGCCCCCGAGACCAACGAAGGCAATCCGGGCGCGTGAGCCTGAGTACGGCCGGCCGTCCCCAGGTGCGCAGCAGCCTGCGCACCGCCCTCAGCCACGACGTCACGAACGGGCTGTCGGTGGCCCTCGGCCTGCTGTTGATCTCGGGCGGCGTGCATCTCTGGCTGGGTGCGGCCGCGGCGGCCTCGGCCGCCACCGGCGTCATCGTCGCCAGCCCGCCCGACCGCGCGGCGCCGCGCCGCGGCAAGCTGCGCCAGCTGCTGCCGGCGGCGCTGCTCAGCCTGCCGCTCTTCTTCGCGGTGCAGATGCTGCACACCATGCCGGGCCGGCTGGGTCTGCTGCTGGTGCCCGCCTCCTTCCTCGCCTTCCTGGCCATGGCCTGGGGCAAGCGGGGCATCCCGATCGCCATCGCGCTGATGCTGGCGATGGTGTTCTCGATGGCGACACGGCCCCCTTCCGGCCTGGGCGAGGCACTGGCCCGCACGGGGCACATGGCGCTGGGCTCGGCGCTGTACGTGGTCTACGCCACGCTGATGAACCTGGTGCTCAACGCCCGCTACCGCACGCAGTACATGGCCGACCTGCTGCTGTCGATGGCCGGGCTGATGCGTGCGCAGGCGCGGCAGTTCCGCGCCCGGGACGAATCGAGCGACGTGCGCGAGGTCGACGCGCCAGCGCTCGGCGCCATGCTTCGCGCGCAGGCGGCGCTGGCCGACCAGCTGCAGTCCACGCGCGACCTGGTCTTCGAATCCCCGCGCACGCCCTACCGCCAGCGCCTGGCCGGCATGCTGATGACGGTGCTGGAGATGCGCGACCACCTGCTGGCCAGCGAACTCGACCTGGAGACGCTGCGCAGCCATCCACGCCACGGCGCCCAGCTGGCGGCCATGCGCCAGGCGCTGGAGGCCATGGCCGACGACGTCGAGGCCTTGGCCGATGCCCTGCTGCAGATGCGCCGGCCCGCGGTCATCGCCGACCGCCGGCAGGCGCTGGCCGCCATCCCTGCGGACGCCGACGAGACCGCGGCCTTTGGCGGCCCCTCGCCCGGTCAACTGGCCCGCGGTCTGGCCAACCGCCTGGCCCATCTGAACGATGAGACGGTGCGCCTCGCCCGCCTGGCGCGGGGCGACGAGGCGCCCGACCTGGCCGTCGTCCGCGCGCATTGGCAGGTCTTCGTCAGTCCCACCGAATGGTCGATCCGGCCCTTCCTCGCGCTCTGGCGCTGGGACGCGCCGCCGCTGCGCCATGCCATCCGCGCGGCGCTGGCGCTGGCCACCGGCTATGTCATTGCCGTGCTCATGCCCTGGGGCTCACACGACTACTGGATCCTGCTGACCATCGTGGTGGTGCTGCGCGGCAGCCTGGCGCAGACGCTGGAGCGGCGCAATCAGCGCGTGGCCGGCACGCTGGTGGGCAGCCTGTTCGCCGTGGCCCTGCTGGCCACGCACCCCGGCCCGGTCGAGCTGCTGCTGGCCATGACGGCAGCCCAGGCCTTCGCCCACGGCTTCGCGGTGCGCAAGTACACCCTGACGGCGGTGGCGGCCACCGTGCTCGGGCTGGTGCAGGCGCACCAGCTCTATGCGGGCGCCGCGCCCACCTTTGCGCTGGGGGAGCGTATTGCCGACACGCTGATCGGCGCCGCGCTGGCGTGGGCCTTCTGCTATGTGCTGCCATCCTGGGAGCGCACGCAGATTCCGGCCCTGGTGCGGCGGACGGTGGCAGCGCAGGCCCGGCATGCGCGGCTGTCCCTGTCGCTCGGCCAACTGCATGCCCTGGAGACGGCACCGGAGCTGGAATGGCGGCTGGCGCGGCGGGAGGCCTTCGATGCCCTCTCGGCGCTGGTACAGGCGACGCAGCGTTCGCTGTCGGAACCGCGCGCCGTTCAGCCGCCGCTGGAACCGCTGGAGCGTCTGCAGGCTCACAGCTACCAGCTGCTGGCGCAGCTGTCGTCGGTGAAGTCGATGCTCGTGCTGCGGCACGACCGGCTGACACCGTCGCAGGTGCAAGGCCCTCTGGAGCGCGCCGCGCGGCGCATCGACGAGGCGATCGGGCCTCGTCCCGCCGGAGCGCCCGAGCGAGCGGAACCGGCGGATGCGCCGGATGCCGCCCCCGCGGCCTCGCTGTCCTCCGGGCCGGTGCCCCTGCCGGACCCCTTCGATCAGGACATCAGCCCCTGGCTGTTGCGCCGGCTCGACCTCGCCGCGGGCATTGCCATGCAGATCAGGACGGATGTGGCGCAGATCCTGCGCGACCCCGCCATGCTGCCGGCAGGCCCTTCTCAGCAACCCCGCAGCGCCTGACTGCGGTCGCCGGCTCGCCGCCGGCCCACCGCCTGCGCTGCCGCATGGAGATGCCGAATGAACCTTCAAGCCATCCTCGCCCTGCCCTGGACCCACACCCTGATCGCCGCCGTCGTGGCGGTGGCCATCGCCCTCGCGATCTACCGCGTGGGGCGCGCCGTGCTGCTGCGCGTGACGCGGCCGCTGCCGGTGGTCCATACCATGGTGCAGGCGGCCCGTGCGCCCGCCAGCGCCGTGCTGCCCCTGATGGCGCTGCAGACCGTCTGGCAGGCCGCGCCGGATGACCTGGAATTCATCGGCAACATCCGCCACCTGAACGGCCTGCTGCTGATCGTGGCGGTCACCTGGCTGATCGTCCGCCTCATCGGCGGCCTGGCGGACGGCATCATTGCCCGCCATCCGGTGGATGTGGCCGACAACATGGCGGCGCGGCGCATCCTGACCCAGGCGCGCGTGCTCTCGCGCACGGCGATGGTGGTGGCGGTGATCATCGGTGCGGCCATGGCGCTGATGACCTTTCCGGGCGCGCGCCAGGTCGGCGCCAGCCTGCTGGCCTCGGCGGGCGTGATCGGTATCGTCGGCGGTCTGGCCGCCAAGCCAGTGTTCAGCAACCTGATCGCAGGTATCCAGATCGCACTGACCCAGCCGATCCGCATCGACGACGTGCTGATCGTCGAGGGCGAATGGGGGCGGGTGGAAGAGATCACCGGCACCTACGTGGTGCTGCGCATCTGGGACGACCGCCGGCTGATCATTCCGCTGAACTACTTCATGGAGAAGCCCTTCCAGAACTGGACGCGCAACAGCTCGCAGCTGCTGGGCTCGGTCTTCCTGTTCGTGGACTATGGGATGCCGCTGGCGCCGCTGCGCGCCGAGGTGGAACGCGTGGTCAAGGCCGCGCCCGAGTGGGACGGCCGCTTCTTCAACCTGGTGGTGACCGACGCCACCGAGCGCACGATGCAGCTGCGCATCCTGTGCACCGCCGCCAGTTCGGGCCTGGCCTGGGACCTGCGCTGCCGGGTGCGCGAAGGCGTGATCGACTTCATGCAGCGCGAGTACCCGCAGTTCCTGCCGCGCATGCGGATCGAAGGCGAGGTGGGCGGCGCGCCGCGCGAACGCATGGGCGAGGACCTCGGCGCTCGGCCTCTGGCGCAGCCGGGGCCGGTCTGACCCTGCGCGCGCCCTGTGCGCAGGCGCGCCGTGGCGCGCGTCTGTCAGCCGCTTCGGCGGCCGCGCGGGGCCTTGGGGAGCTCGGCCTGCGAGGCCAGTTCAAGTGCCCGGGCCTCCAGGCGGTCCAGCCCGTCGAGGAAGGGCTGCTGCCCGTCCCCCAGCGCCTGCAGCAGATGCTGATTGAGATCCGTCACCAGCGGATAGAGGTCGTCGTAGATGAGCTGCCCCCGCTCGCTGAGCGCGACGGCCACATGCCGCCGGTCCCCACTGGCCTGTTGCCGCAGCACCAGCCCCTTGTCGACCAGCGAACCGAGCGCGCGCGAGGTGCGCACCCGGTCCAGCTGCGTCTGCTGCGCCAGCTCTGACGAGCCCATGGGCCCCTTGCCCGCCAGCGTGGCGATCAAGCGCCATTCGCGCCGGGTGATGCCGAAGCGCCCCTCGCACAGCCGCAGCACCATGCTGCCCGCCACTGCGATCACGCGCGACATGCGATACAGCAGCAGCGGATCGAGGGAGGCAGGACGGGCGGAGGCCGCGTCGGGACGGCGGGTCATGGGGTAAATCCGAGGGATGATGGATCTGATCCATCGATTGTGGCGGCCCTACAGTCGCGCGAACTTCATTTCGAGCGATCCGGTAGTCACCCATGAGTCCACGCAGAACATTCCACCGCTTCGCCGCGGCCCTGGCCCTTGCCGCCCTGGCAGGCACAGCCTCCGCGCAGCCGGCACTCGACGGCCCCCTGCGCATCGTCGTCGGCTACGCCCCCGGCGGCGCCACCGATCGCGTCGCCCGCATCGTGGCCGACCGCCTCACCGCCAAGCTGGGCGTGCCCGTGGTGGTGGACAACAAGGCGGGCGCGGGTGGCCGCCTGGCCGCCCAGCAGGTCAGGAACACGCCCGCCGGCCAGAACGTGATCATGGTGGCCAACCCGGCCGTCATGGTGGTGGCGCCGCTGGTCTTCAAGGACAACGGCTACGACCCGGAACGCGACTTCCAGCCGCTGTCCAACGTCAACAACTACGAGTTCGGCCTGGTGGTGGGCAGCGCGGTGCCGGTCAAGCAGCTGTCGCACCTGCTGGCCTGGATGAAGGCCAACCCCGAGAAGGCCAACGTGGGCGTGCCGGCCACCGGCAGCCTGCCGCACTTCTTCGCGCTCATGCTGGGCCAGAAGGCCCAGGTCAAGACCGAGGTGGTGGGCTACCGCGGCTCTTCCACGGTGATGACCGACCTGATCGGCGGCCAGATCCCCATCGCCGTCGACACCTTCGACGTGCTGCTGCCGCAGCATGAATCGGGCAAGGTGCGCATCCTGGCGGTCTCGAGCGCCAAGCGCTCGGCCTTCGCGCCCGACGTGCCCACCTTCAAGGAAGCCGGCCTGGACATCACGGCCCTGGGCTGGAACGCCTTCTTCGCCCCGGCCTCCATGCCGCGCGACAAGGCCGACCGACTGGCACGCGAGATCCACGACGTGATGCAGGAACCCGACACCCAGCGCAAGTTCACCGACGCCAGGATGCAGCCGGTGGTCAGCACCCGCGCCGAGACCGAGGCGATGCTCAAGGCCTTCCGCGCCCAGTGGGCACCTGTCGTCAAGACCTCGGGCTACCAGCCATGAACGCCACCACCACCGCCGGGGCCGGCCGCCCCAACATCATCTTCATCGTCGCCGACGACCTGGGCTACGCCGACCTCGGCTGCTACGGCGGGCGCGACGCACCCTTCGGCAAGGTCTCGCCCGTGCTGGACCAGCTGGCTGCGGACGGCCTGCTGCTGACCCAGGGCTACGCCAACTCGCCCGTGTGCTCGCCCACCCGCTTCGGCATGATCACCGGCCGCTACCAGTACCGGTTGCGCGGCGCGGCCGAGGAGCCGATCAACAGCAAGAGCCGCGGCAGCAGCACGCTGGGCATGCCGCCCTCGCACCCCACCCTGCCCTCGCTGCTCAAGGACGCCGGCTACCGCACCGCCCTGATCGGCAAGTGGCACCTGGGCTATCCGCCCGCCTTCGGGCCGCTGCGCTCGGGCTACGAGGAGTTCTTCGGGCCGCTGTCGGGCGGGGTGGACTACTTCACCCACTGCGACAGCCGCGGCACGCACGACCTGTTCTTCGGCGAGGAAGAGAAGCACGACGAGGGCTACCTCACCGACCTGTTCTCCCACCGCGCCGTGGACTACGTCGAGCGCATGGCCACCGGCGAGGCGCCCTTCTTCCTGAGCCTGCACTACACCGCGCCACACTGGCCCTGGGAGACGCGCGAGGACGCCGGCCGCGCCCCCGCCGTCAAGGACAACCTGTTCGATCTGGCCGGCGGCAACATCCACGTCTACCGCCGCATGATCCATCACATGGACGAAGGCATCGGCTGGATCGTGGAGGCCCTGCGCCGCACCGGCCAGCTGGACAACACGCTGCTCGTCTTCACCAGCGACAACGGCGGCGAGCGCTTCTCGGACAACTGGCCGCTGGTCGGCGGCAAGATGGACCTGACCGAAGGCGGCATCCGCGTGCCGTGGATCGCCCACTGGCCGGCCGCCATCGCCCCCGGCGGCCGCAGCGAGCAGCTGTGCATGACCATGGACTGGTCGGCCACCATGCTCGACGCCGCCGGCGTCGCCGCAGACCCCGAGTACCCGCTGGATGGCGTCTCGCTCATGCCCGTGCTGCGCGACCCGGCCGCCACCTTCGCGCGCCCGCTGCACTGGCGCATGAACCACCGCGGCCAGCGCGCCCTGCGCGACGGCCGCTGGAAGTACCTGCGCGTGGATGGCCACGACTACCTGTTCGACATCCCGGCCGACGAGCGAGAGCGGGCCAACCTGGCGCCGCGCGAGCCCGCCCGCCTGGCCGCCATGCGCCAGCAGTGGGAGGACTGGAACGCCACCATGCCGCCCATTCCCGAGGACGCCACCGTCAGCCTGGGCTATTCGTCCAAGGACATGCCGCAGCGCTGAGCGCACCCGCTGGCCGGAAAGGCCTGCGCCTTCCTAGAATCGTCCGAGGCATCCGGCCCGCCCCATTCCGGGGGCGCTGCGCCTGCAGCCCCTGGCGCGGGGTGGCGGTGCCATCCGCATAGGGAGGACGCCATGCAACCGCTGAGCTTCGGCCGCTGGGAACACTGGATGCTGGCATCGGCCGTGGTCATGGGGCTGGCAGCCCTGGCCTGGCGCCTGTGGGATGGATCGCGCGCCTGGCGGCAGCGCCACCACCGCATCGACACGGCCCGCTCGCGCTCGGGCACCCTCGCCATGCCGCTGCAAGGCCGCAGCACCGGGCCCGTTGCCCGTGCCCCCGTGCCGTCGCCCGCGGCGGCCCAGCCGGTGGCGAACACCGCGCTGTACGACAACCCGCATCCGACGCTGCGCATTCAGTACACGGACATCTATGGCCAGGCCTCGGACCGGGTGATCACGGTCGAACGACTGGACCTGTACCGCCAGGTCATCATCGCGCGCGGCACGGAGCGCGAGGACCTGCGCACGTTGTCGATCGGCCGCATCCGCATCGCCCGGGACGCCGGCACAGGCGCCCACTTCAGCCTGACCCAGTGGATCGACCGCATGCGCAGCCGCCAGGCCGGGACGGCCCACGACGCGTGATCCGCTGACATCGGCACACCGGCGGCGCCACCATAATCCGGCCGCACTTCCGCGACCTATGCGTGCCGCATCCGTCCCCACCCACTGGCCCTTCGTCCGAGGCGAATGCGCCGCCCTTGCGCGCGCGCTGAACCATGACCGCTGCCCCTTGGGGCCGCCCGAGCAATGGCCGCCGACGCTGCGCATGCTCATCGACATGATGATGCCGTCGCAGGCGGAGATCGTGCTCTTCTGGGGCCAGGACTACGTCGCCTTCTACAACGACACCTACGCGCCCACCATCGGCAACAAGCATCCCGCCGCCTTCGGCCGGCCCGCGCGGGAGCACTGGAGCGAACTCTGGGACGACCTGCAGCCGCTGCTGGACCGCGTGCTGCACTTCGGCGAGACGGTGGCCGCCCAGGACCGGCCCTTCCGCATCAACCGCCACGGGCAGATGGAAGACGTGTTCTTCGACATCTCCTACTCGCCCGTGCGCGAGCATGACGGCCGCATCTGCGGGGTGCTGTGCATCGTCAAGGAGACCACCGCCCGCGTGAACGCCACGCGCCGCCTGGCCGCCAGCGAGGCCCACCTGCGCGAGATGGAAGAGCAATGGCGGCTGGCCCAGGCGGCCGGCGGCGTGGGCGTGTTCGTGCTCGACATCCCGGGCGACACCGTCACTGCATCGCCCGGCTTCTACCGCGCCTTCGGGCTGCCCGCCCATGCCGCGCCCGTGCCCTCCTCGGTGCTGGAGAGCCTGAAGGTGCCCGGCGAGGCGGAGGGCATGTCCGACACCCGCAGCCGCAGCGACGGCAGCGCCCCGCTCGATGTCGAGTACCGCATCCGCCGCGCCGACGACGGCCGGCTGCGCTGGATCTGGCGCCGCGCCGAGATCGTGCGCGACAGCACCGGCACGCCCTTGCTCATGCGCGGCGTGGTGCAGGACGTGACCGTGCGCCACCTGGCCCAGGCCACCCTGCGCGAAAGCGAGGCGCGCTTTCGCGCCCTCGCCCAGGCCGTGCCCAACCAGGTGTGGACGGCGGGGCCCGACGGCGCGCTGGACTGGGTCAACCAGCAGGTGCTCGACTACACCGGCGCCCGCCCGGACGAGCTTCTTGGCCACCGATGGCTGGCGACCCTGCACCCCGAGGACCACGCCTCGATGCGTGCCGCCTGGGCCCGTGCCTGCACCGGTCTGACGTCCTACAGTACCGAGCTTCGCCTGCGCCGCTACGACGGCCGCTGGCGCTGGCAACTGGTGCGCGCGCAGCCCGTGCAGGGCGGCGACGGCAGCGTGCGCTGGATCGGGACCACCACCGACATCGAGGACCAGAAGGCCGCGCAGGCGCAACTGGAGGCCATGAACTCCACCCTGGCGCAGCGGGTGGAGGAACGCACGCGCGACCGCGACCGGCTGTGGCAGCTGTCCACCGACGTGATGGTGATCGCAGACCTGGGCGGTCGCATCCTGCACGTCAACCCGGCCTGGTACGCCATCCTCGGCTGGCGCGAGGAGGAACTGCTGGGTGGCCAGCTGCTGGACTATTCGCATCCCGAGGACCTGGCCGCTGCCGAGCGCGAGTTCGAGCGGCTGGCGCAGGGCATCCCCACGCTGCGCTACGAAGGCCGGATGCGCCACCGCGACGGCAGCTACCGCACGCTGTCGTGGACGGCCGTGCCCGACGCGCCCTATCTGCATGCGGTCGGCCGCGACGTGACGGCGCTGCGCGAGTCCGAGGCAAGGCTGCGCCACAGCCAGAAGATGGAGGCCATCGGCCAGCTCACCGGCGGCATCGCGCACGACTTCAACAACATGCTCCAGGGCATCACCGGCGCCATCGAGGTGATGCGGCGGCGCGTGGCCAAGGGCCAGACCGACGGGCTGGAGCGCTTCATGGACAGCGCCACGCAATCGGCTCACCGCGCCGCCTCGCTGGTGCAGCGGCTGCTGGCCTTCTCGCGCCGCCAGTCGCTCGATCCGAAGCCGCTGGACGTCAACCATCTGGTGCGCTCCATGGAGGAGATGCTGCGCCGCACGCTGGGCGAGCATGTGCGCCTGGACGTGGCGCTGGACACGCAGGCCTGCACCGCCGTCGGCGACGAAAGCCAGCTGGAGAGCGCCATCCTCAACCTGGCCATCAACGCACGCGACGCCATGCCCTCGGGCGGCCTGCTGCGCATCGCCACCACGCACCTGACGGTGAAGGACGGCGAAGTGGAGCCGCTGCGCCCTGGCCACTATGTCCGCATCACTGTGGCCGACACTGGCAGCGGCATGCCGCGCGACGTGCTGGCCAAGGCCTTCGACCCCTTCTTCACCACCAAGCCCATCGGCCAGGGCACCGGGCTCGGGCTGTCGATGGTCTATGGCTTCGCCCAGCAGTCGGGCGGCCATGTGCGCATCGACAGCGTGCCCGACCAGGGCACCCGCGTGGACCTGTACCTGCCCTGCTCCAACGAGCCGCCCGGCGAGCAGCCGGAGGCGAGCCGCGATGCAGGCAGGCCGCTGGCGACCGAGGGCGAGGTCGTGCTGCTGGTGGAGGACGACCCGGGCGTGCGCCTGCTGGTTCGCGAGGTGCTGGTCGATCTGGGCTACCAGACGCTGGAGGCCGCCGACGGCCCATCGGCGCTGCCCATCCTGCAGTCGAACCGCCGCATCGACCTGCTGGTGAGCGATGTCGGCCTGCCGGGCCTCAACGGGCGGCAGGTGGCGGAGATCGCCCGCCAGCAGCGGCCGGGCCTGCAGGTGCTGTTCATGACCGGCTATGCGGCGCGTGCCGCGATCCGGTCGGAGTTCCTCGCGCCCGGCATGGACATGATCGCCAAGCCCTTCGCCATCGAGGAACTCATCGAGCGCATCCGAGCGATGGTGGGACGCGGCCCGACCGAGCGCTGAGTCCTTGCGCATCCGCACCGCGCGGCACGACCGAAACCGACCCTGCGAAGACCGCGCAGCCCGCGGTCCAGAACGCGCTGACGGGCGCTGCTGAAGGCCCGCGCTGGCTGGGGGTTCGCCTCATGGTCGACGCGACGCGGCCCCTTAGAATCCGCCCGCCTTTCGCACCCGGCTCGCGGCCCACAACGCCAGCGTGCCGGGTGTGTTCGTATCTGAGAGGCCCAATTCAAAAATGGAGTAGACATGCAAGGCTTGCTGAGGCTCTCGCGCACCATCGACTGGCTCAATGCACAAGTGGGCAAGGTGGTGATCTGGCTGATCATGGCGTCGACCGCCATCAGTGCGCTCAACGCGCTGGTGCGCTACATCTTCAACACCAGTTCCAATGCCTTCCTCGAGGTGCAGTGGTACCTCTTCGCCTGGTCCTTCCTGGTGGCTGCGGGCTTCACGCTGCTCAACCGCGAGCATGTGCGCATCGATGTGCTCAACAGCCGCCTGCCCAAGAAGGCGCAGATCTGGATCGACATCGTCGGCTTCGCGCTCTTCCTCACGCCGGTGTGCCTGCTGGTGCTGTACTACACGGTGCCCATGACGATGCAGAAGTTCGCCTCGGGCGAAATGTCGGGCAACCCCGGCGGACTGATCCGCTGGCCGGTGTGGCTGGCGCTGCCGATCGGCTTCACCCTGCTGCTGCTGCAGGGCTGGTCCGAGCTGATCAAGCGCATCGCCTTCCTCACCGGCGATGGCCCTGACCCGACCGTCAAGCCCGGCGAGAAGACCGCCGAGGAAGAACTGGCCGAGGTGCTGCGCCAGCGCGCCGAAGCCGACGCCCAAGGCAACACAGCGGCTGCCACGGCGCCGCAGACCCGCTGAACCGGACGGGAGTAACCGACGTGGAGTTCATCACCGCCAACTTCGCCCCGATCATGTTCGCGGGGCTCATCTGCTTCCTGCTGCTGGGATTCCCGGTGGCCTTCAGCCTTGGCGCCTGCGGGCTGACCTTCGGCATCATCGGCATCGAACTGGGTGTGTTCCAGTCCTCGGTGATGGCCTGGCTGCCGCAGCGCCTGATCGGCATCATGGCCAACGACACGCTGCTCGCGGTGCCCTTCTTCACGCTGATGGGGCTCATCCTGGAGCGCAGCGGCATGGCGGAGGACCTGCTCGACACCGTCGGTCAGGTGTTCGGCCCCATGCGCGGGGGCCTGGCGCTGGCCGTGGTCTTCGTCGGCGCGCTGCTGGCCGCCACCACCGGCGTGGTGGCCGCCTCGGTCATCTCCATGGGCCTGATCTCGCTGCCCATCATGCTGCGCTACGGCTATGACCGCCGCTTCAGCAGCGGGGTGATCGCGGCATCGGGCACGCTGGCCCAGATCCTTCCGCCCTCGCTGGTGCTGATCATCATGGCCGACCAGCTCGGCAAGAGCGTGGGCGACATGTACAAGGGCGCCTTCGTCCCGGCCTTCATGCTGGTGGGCTGCTATGTGCTGTACGTGGCCTTCCTGGCCATCTTCCGGCCCGCCAGCGTGCCGGCGCTGCCCGCCGAGGCCCGCATCTACCGCGAGCCCGACGGCAGCGGCGGCTATCGCTCGCTGCTGGTGCTCATGGTCATCTCCTTCATCGTGTCGATGCTGGTCGCACGCCACCTGACCGATGTGCACAGCTGGTGGAGCGGCCAGACGGTGACCTCGGTCGCCACGGACGAAAAGGTGGTCGTGGCGATGTGCGGCGGCACCTTCGTCGCGCTGGTGATCGCCCTGCTCAACAAGTACCTGCGGCTGGGGCTGCTGTCCAGGCTGGCCGAGCGCGTGACCTTCGTGCTCATCCCGCCGCTGCTGCTGATCTTCCTGGTGCTCGGCACGATCTTCCTGGGCATTGCCACGCCGACCGAAGGCGGGGCGATGGGCGCCATCGGCGCGCTCATCATGGGCTGGGCGCGCGGGCGGCTGGACATGACGCTGCTCAAGCAGGCGCTGACCGCCACCACCAAGCTCGGCAGCTTCGTCATGTTCATCCTGATCGGCGCCACCATCTTCAGCCTGGTCTTCCAGGCGGCGGACGGACCGATCTGGGTCGAGCACCTGCTGGCCAGCCTGCCCGGTGGCCAGGTGGGCTTCCTGGTCGCTGTGAACCTGCTGATCTTCTTCCTGGCCTTCTTCCTCGACTACTTCGAGCTGTCGTTCATCGTGGTGCCGCTGCTGGCGCCCGTGGCCGACAAGCTGGGCATCGACCTGATCTGGTTCGGCGTGCTGCTGGCGATGAACATGCAGACCTCCTTCATGCACCCGCCCTTCGGCTTCGCGCTGTTCTTCCTGCGCTCGGTGGCGCCGGACAAGCCGTACGTGGACCGCGTGACCCGCACGGTGATGCAGCCCGTCACGACCATGCAGATCTACAAGGGCGCCATTCCCTTCGTGCTGATCCAGCTGGTGATGGTCGGCGTGATGATCTCGTTCCCCAACCTGGTCACGGGCAGCCTGGACAAGGTGCAGAGCTACGACCTGAAGAGCATCGGCGACCAGATGCGCGAGAGCCTGCAGCCCGAAGGCGGCGGGGCCTCGCCGGATGCCGGCTACGGCAGCGGCGAAGAGCCCTACGGCGGCACGCCCGCGCCCGGCGGTGATCCGGCGCCCGCGGCACCGGCTTCCCCGGAGGCGGCACCCCCCGCACCCGACGCGGACGCGCCGGCGTCCACCCCGGACGATCCGGTCAAGGCGATGGAAGAGGCGCTCAAGCGGGCGCAGCCTTCCAACTAGCCGCCGCCTGCCCGCCCACGTCCAGTGCGGGCGCCTGCGCCGGACGCCGCGCCTCGAGCGACGTCGGCGCGGGGCTCGCGGTCATCACCGCGGGCCATGACGACAGACGCAAAAAAGCCGCGCACTGCGCGGCTTTCTTGTGTGTGCATCGCGTCGTCGAGCCCGCCATCCGGCAGGCCCGGCGCCCGCACCGTCGTCAGATCTTGACGCCGTTCATGTACTGGTTGAACGGGTACTCCGAGAAGCGGTTCCACAGGATCTGGTCGCGCTGGAAGGCGCGCATGCTCTGATGAATGGCCTTGAACTCGGGCGACTTGGCTTCGTGGTCGGCGAAGACTTCCATCGACGACTTGAAGCCCGCATCCATCACGGCCTTGGGGAAGGCCTTCAGCTGGGTCTTCTCGGCCACCAGCTTCTTCAGCGCGATGGGGTTGTAGGCGTCGTACTTGGCGGTCATGTCGGTGGCGGCCACGGCCATCGCGGCGTTCAGGATCGCCTTGTTCTCGTCGGACAGCGCATTGAATTTCTTCACGTTGATGAAGAACTCCAGGTCGGCGCCGCCTTCCCACCAGCCGGGGTAGTAGTAGTAGGGCGCGACCTTGTTGAAGCCCAGCTTGGCATCGTCGTAGGGGCCGACGAATTCGGCCGCATCCAGCGTGCCCTTCTCGAGGGCCTGGTAGACGTCGCCAGCCGGCATGTTCTGCGGCACCACGCCGAGCTTCTGCATCGCCTCGCCGAACACGCCGCCGCCCATGCGCATCTTCAGACCCTTGAGGTCCTCGACGGTCTTGATTTCCTTGCGGTACCAGCCGCCCATCTGCGTGCCGGTGTTGCCGGCGCTGGCGGTGCGGAAGTTGTACTTGGCGAAGAAGTCGTCGAGCAGCTTGCGGCCACCGCCGTAGTCCTTCCACGCGGTGTTCTGGCGCGCGGTCAGGCCGAAGGGCACGGCGCAGCTGAAGGCGAAGACCGGGTCCTTGCCGGTGAAGTAATAGGCGGCGGACTGGGCCATCTCGATGGTGTCGCCTTGCAGCGCATCGACGACGCCGAAGGCCGGCATCAGTTCACCGGCGGGGTGCACGGTGATCTCGAACTTGCCACCCGACATGGCCTTGATCGTCTTGGACAGCATTTCGGCGCTGCCGAAGATGGTGTCGAGCGAACGAGGGAAGCTCGATGCGAGGCGCCAGCGCACTGCGGCCTGCGCGTGCACCGCTGGCGCCACACCGGCGGCCAGGACACCAGCGAGGCCGGCATTTTTGATGATGGAACGACGATCCATGAGCTTGACTCCGTTGAACAGCTGAAATACGAACGCGGCCCGTGGCCGCGTTGTCGACTCTGAAGAGGACCGATTCTAAAAAGATGCACCCGGCGGCCCCGTGGGGTTTCCCCTTGCGGTGCCCGGAACGCGCCCACGCAGCGCGCGGGTCAGGCCGTGCCGAAGCGCGCCTCGACGGCACTGCGGATGCCCGCGGCATCCAGCCCCAGCCCGGCCAACAGGCGGCCCGGGTCGCCATGCTCGATGAAGCGGTCGGGCAGGCCCAGTTGCAGCACCGGACGCTGGATGCCCGCGGCCTGCAAGGCCTCGAGCACGGCGCTGCCCGCACCGCCCATGATGGCCCCCTCTTCGATCGTCACCAGCGCCTCGTGGCCCTCGGCCACCTCGCGCAGCAACGCCTCGTCCAGGGGCTTGGCCCAGCGCATGTTGACCACCGTGGCGTCCAGCGCCTGGCCGGCCTCCAGCGCCGGGTACAGCAGCGTGCCGAAAGCGAGGATGGCGATGCGATGGCCCTGGCGCCGCACCTCTCCCTTGCCATAAGGGAGGGCATCGAGCGACAACGCAGGCACGGTGCCCACGCCCGCGCCGCGCGGATAGCGCACCGCCACCGGATGGTTCTGCGCAAAAGCTGTGGACAGCAACTGCCGGCATTCGGCCTCGTCGGCCGGGCAGGCCACGGCCATGTTGGGCACGCAGCGCAGGAAAGGGATGTCGTACGCCCCCGCGTGCGTGGCGCCATCCGCCCCCACCAGGCCCGCGCGGTCCAGCGCAAAGACCACCGGCAGGTTCTGGATCGCCACGTCGTGGATCAGCTGGTCGTAGGCGCGCTGCAGGAAGGTCGAGTAGATGGCGACCACCGGCTTCAGGCCCTCGCAGGCCAGGCCGGCCGCGAAGGTCACGGCGTGCTGCTCGGCGATGCCCACGTCGTAGTACCGATCGGGGAACTTCTGCTCGAACTCCACCAGGCCCGAGCCCTCGCGCATGGCGGGCGTGATGCCCACCAGCCGGCCGTCCTTGGCCGCCATGTCGCACAGCCACTGGCCGAAGACCTGGGTGAAGGTCTTCTTCGGCGCGGCAGCGGGCTTGACCAGGCCGATGGACGGGTCGAACTTGCCGGGCCCGTGATAGGCCACAGGATCGGCCTCGGCCAGCTTGTAGCCCTGGCCCTTGCGCGTGACCACATGCAGGAACTGCGGACCCTTGAGCTGCTTGAGGTTCTCCAGCGTGGGGATCAGCGAGTCGAGGTCGTGGCCGTCGATGGGCCCGATGTAGTTGAAGCCGAACTTCTCGAACAGCGTGGCCGGCACCACCATGCCCTTGGCCTGCTCCTCCAGCCGCTTGGCGAGCTGGAACAGCGGTGGCGCCGCCTTGAGCACGCTCTTGCCGACCTCCTTGGCCGCCGCGTAGAACTGCCCGCTCATCAGCTGCGCCAGGTAGCGGTTGAGCGCACCCACCGGCGGACTGATCGACATGTCGTTGTCGTTGAGGATCACCAGCAGCCGCGCGTCGTCGTACACGCCCGCGTTGTTCAGCGCCTCGAAGGCCATGCCGGCGGTCATCGCGCCGTCGCCGATCACGGCGATGGCATGGCGCGTCTCGCCCTTCTGGTGCGCGGCCAGGGCCATGCCCAGGGCGGCGGAGATGCTGGTCGAGGAATGGGCCGTGCCGAAGGTGTCGTAGGCGCTTTCGGTGCGCTGCGGAAAGCCGGAGATGCCGCCCTGTTGGCGCAGCGTGGGCATGCGCTCGCGCCGGCCGGTAAGGATCTTGTGCGGATAGGTCTGGTGACCCACGTCCCACACGATGCGGTCCTCGGGCGTGTCGAAGACATAGTGCAGCGCCACCGTGAGCTCCACCGTGCCGAGGTTGGAGCTGAGATGGCCGCCGGTGCGCGACACGTTGTCGAGCACGCAGGCCCGCACCTCGTCGGCCAGCTGGCGCAGCTGCTCGCGCGGCAGGCGACGCAGGTCGGCGGGATCGTGGATCGTGGGGAGAAGAGGTGCCATGGGGCGATGTTCGAAAAAGGCTACCGGTCGCGCGCAACGACCATTCGGGCCAGGGCGGCCAGGGCGGCGGTGTCGGCCAGGCCGCTGGCATCGAGCGCGGCCAGCGCCTGGGCCAGCAGGCGGTCGGCTTCGGCGCGGGCGCCGTCCAGGCCCAGCAAGGCGACGTAGGTGGGCTTGTCGGCGGCGGCATCCTTGCCGGCCGTCTTGCCCAGGGTGGCGGAATCGGCGGTGACGTCGAGCACGTCGTCCACCACCTGGAAGGCCAGGCCGATGGCCGCGCCGAAGGCGCGCAGGCCGTCGGTGGCGACGGCGGGCAGTTCGCCAGCGCAGGCGGCGCCCATCTCGACGCTGGCCTGCAGCAGGGCACCGGTCTTGAGGCGGTGCATCTCGCGCAACTGCGCCTCGTCCAGCCGCCGGCCGACACTGGCCAGGTCGATGGCCTGGCCGCCGGCCATGCCGCAGGCACCGGCGCCACGCGCCAGCAACGCGACGAGGCGGGCCTGCACCTGCGCAGGCAGCGCCACGGCGGTGCCGTCCGGCGGCGCGATCAGTTCGAAGGCCTGGGCCTGCAGCGCGTCTCCCGCCAGCAGCGCGCCCGCTTCGCCGAAGCGCACGTGCACCGTCGGCTTGCCCCGGCGCAGCACGTCGTTGTCCATGCAGGGCATGTCGTCGTGCACGAGGGAATAGGCATGGATCAGCTCGACGCCACAGGCGGCGCGCAGGGCCGCGTCGTCCAGCCAGGCGGGCGCGCTGCCCGATCCAGCCGCCCGCGCGGCGGCCAGCACCAGCAGCGGGCGCAGGCGCTTGCCGCCATCGAGCACCGCATAGCGCATGGGCTCAGCCAGCGAAGCCGGCGCACCGGCGCCCACCCATTGCTCGAGCGCAGCTTCCACACGCGCCAACTGCGGGCGCATCCAGGCCGAGAGTTCGGCCGGCGTCCAGGCAGCCGTGGCCATCAGGCGCCCGTCCATGGCTTGAGGTTGCCGGCGTCCAGCACCTTGATCTGCTCCTCGACGGCCTGCAGGCGCTCGCGGCAGAAGGCCAGCAGGCGGGCGCCGCGCTGGTAGCCGGCGAGCAGTTGGTCGAGAGGAAGCTGGCCCGATTCGAGCGCGGCCACCAGTTGCTCCAGTTCCTGCAGACCTGCCTCGTAGCTGGCGGGCAGATCGGCGGTGTCGGGCGCAGGCGCGGCTGCGGGGGCGGCCTTGGGCATTCGGAAGGTTGTCGGAAGGTGAAACGCGCGATTCTAGGAGGCGCCGTCCGAGGCGCCTGTCGGCCATCGGCGGGACCGGCGCCTTCGTCGCCCACGGTCATGGCACGGGATAAAACCGGGGTACAATTCCGGCTCATTCCCTGCGCCGGCGCCAGCCGGCTTCATTTTTTCTGCCCATTCCTCCAGGAGGCCACCCCTTCCGGGTCAGAGAAAACAGGGGTTTCCACTTCGCGTTACCTCCCTGTGGGGAGCTTGGTCAGGTCACCCATGTCTGATTTAAGTCTTCGACTGCAGCAGGCTTCGAGCCAACTTCCGGTCTCCAGCTACTTCGACGAGGCGCTCTATGCGAGCGAAATGGAAACACTCTTCAAGCAGGGCCCACGCTATGTGGGCCACAAGCTGTGGGTGCCCGAGGCCGGCAGCTACCACACGCTGCCGCAGGAAGGCGAAGGCCGCGCGCTGGTGCACACGCCGCGTGGCGTCGAGCTCATCTCCAACGTCTGCCGCCACCGCCAGGCCGTGATCCTGCGCGGCAAGGGCGAGCTGCCGCGCCAGAGCGGAGGCCACATCGTCTGCCCGCTGCACCGCTGGACCTACAACGCCGCCGGCCCCTCGCCCACCGGCACGCTGCTGGGCGCACCGCATTTCGCCCAGGACCCGTGCCTCAACCTGCACACCTATGGCCTGCGCGAATGGAACGGCCTGCTGTTCGAGGACAACGGCCGCGACATCGAGGCCGACCTGGCCGGCATGGGCCCGCGCGCCCACCTGAACTTCGACGGCTACGTGCTCGACCGCGTCGAGATGCACGAGTGCAACTACAACTGGAAGACCTTCATCGAGGTCTACCTGGAGGACTACCACGTCGGTCCTTTCCATCCAGGCCTGGGCAACTTCGTGACCTGCGACGACCTGCGCTGGGAGTTCAAGCCGCAGTACTCGGTGCAGACCGTGGGCGTGGCCAACCGCCTCGGCCGGGCCGGCAGCCCGGTGTACGAGCGCTGGCATGACGAGCTGCTGCGCTACCGCAGTGGCCGCCCGCCCGAGTTCGGCGCCATCTGGCTGACCTACTACCCCCACATCATGGTGGAGTGGTACCCGCATGTGCTGACCGTGTCGACGCTGCATCCCATGGGGCCGCACAAGACCATGAACGTGGTCGAGTTCTACTACCCCGAGGAAATCGCCCACTTCGAGCGCGAGTTCGTCGAGGCGCAGCAGGCCGCCTACATGGAGACCTGCATCGAGGACGACGAGATCGGCGAGCGCATGGACGCCGGGCGCCTCGCCCTCTTCCAGCGCGGCGACAACGAGGTCGGCCCCTACCAGAGCCCTATGGAAGACGGCATGCAGCACTTCCACGAGTGGTACCGCACGCAGATGACGGCCAGCGCCGCGGCGCGTGCCTGCCTGGGCAACGCCCGCGGCTGAGCCGCCCCAGGCCCAACCGATCGACGCCAGACAGGAGAACCCACCCGCGCATGCAAAGCCTCTGGATGGTCGCTTCGGCCCTGTTCTTCGCGACCATGGGCGTGTGCGTGAAGATCGCCTCGGCTTGGTTCACCAGCGGCGAGCTGGTGTTCTGGCGCGGGGTGATCGGCATGATCTTCATCGCCGTACTGGCGCGGCGCCAGAAGGTGTCGCTGGCCACGCGCTACCCGGGCATGCATGCCTGGCGCAGCGTGATCGGCACGGCCTCGCTGGGTGCCTGGTGGTATGCCATCGCCAAACTGCCGCTGGCCACGGCCATGACGCTCAACTACATGAGCAGCATCTGGGTTGCGGCCTTCCTGGTGGGCGGTGCGCTGCTGGCCTGGGCGCCCGTGCCGGGCCGTGGCGGACGGGTGCCGCTGCCGCCCATGCAGGGCCCGCTGGCACTCACGGTGCTGGCCGGCTTCGCGGGGGTGGTGCTGCTGCTCAAACCCTCGGTGCACGGCACCGACGCCTTCGCGGGCCTGATCGGGCTGCTGTCGGGCATGTCCGCGGCCTTTGCGTACATGCAGGTGATCGCGCTGTCGCGCATCGGCGAGCCGGAGACGCGCACGGTCTTCTACTTCGCCGTCGGCTCCACGGTGGCCGGGCTGCTGTGGACGCTGTTCACCGGCTGGTCGGCCTGGTCGTGGTCGCATGCCATCTGGCTGCTGCCGGTGGGCGTGCTCGCCGCCCTGGGGCAGTTGTGCCTCACCCGCGCCTATGCCAGCGCGAAGACGCAGGCGGCCACGCTGGTGGTGGCCAACCTCCAGTACTCGGGCATCGTGTTCGCGGCCGTCTACAGCGTGCTGCTCTTCGGCGACCGCATCGACGCGGCGGGCTGGGGCGGCATCGCGCTGATCATCGGCAGCGGCATCGCGGCCACCGTGCTGCGCCAGCGCGCGGTGCCCAAGGCGCCGGCCGAAGAGCACTGACCACTCAGGCGCCGGGCAGGCTCCGGCGCCACAATGGCGGCTTCGCCTTCGGAGCCTTGCCGATGCACGACACCCTCATTTCCGTCGACCAGCTGCGCGCGCTGCAGGACAGCCATGCGCGGCTCATGATCTTCGACTGCAGCTTCGACCTGATGAAGCCGCAGGCCGGCCATGAGGCCTGGCTGCAGTCCCACATCCCCGGCGCGCTGCATGCCGACCTGGACCAGCACCTCAGTGCGCGCCACGGTGCCCCCGGCCACGACGGCCGCGTGATGGTCGCGCACGAGGCCGACCGGCCGGCCTCCGGCGGCCGCCATCCGCTGCCCAGCCGCGAACGCTTTGCCGCCTGGCTCGGCAGCATCGGCTTTGCCAACGACATGCAGGCCGTGGTCTACGACCGCAACGGCGCCAACTATTGCGGCCGCCTGTGGTGGATGCTGCAGTGGGCCGGCCATGCCGCGACGGCGGTGCTCGACGGCGGCCTGCAGGCCTGGCAGGCCGCGGGCCTCCCGGTTGCCAGCGGCGAGGAGCCGGCGCACTTCCAGAGCAACTTCGTGCTGGGCGAGCCGCGCGTGAAGCTGGTCGACACCGCCGCGGTCCGCGCCGCCATGGACAGCGGCGCCACCCCCATCGTCGATGCCCGTGCCGCCCCGCGCTACCGCGGCGAGGTGGAACCGCTGGACCCGATCGCCGGTCACATCCCCGGCGCGCTGAACCGGCCCTTCGTGGACAACATCGGACCGGAAGGCCGCTTCAAGCCCGCCGCACAGCTGCGCGCCGAGTTCGAGGCGCTGCTGGGCGAACGTGCAGCCACGGGCGCGATCCACCACTGCGGCAGCGGCGTCAGCGCCGTGCCCAATGTGCTGGCCGCTCGCATCGCCGGCCTGCCCGAGCCCGCGCTGTATGCCGGCAGCTGGAGCGAATGGAGCAACACCCCCGGCCTGCCCACCCGGCAAGGCCCCAACCCGTGATCCGCATGATCCGCATGACCGTTCGACGCCTCACCGCCCTGCTCGCCCTGGGCCTTGCGACCGCCGCGGCACCCGCCCTGGCGCAGCAGAAGCCCGCCCCCCGCGCCCAGCATGCCCATGTACACGGCAAGCTGGAGTTGGACATCGCCATCGAAGGCACCGCCGTCACCATCGAGATGGAAGCCCCGCTGGACAGCCTGCTCGGCTTCGAGCGCGCGCCGCGCACCGATGCCGAGCGCGAGGCCGTGGCCAGCATGACGAAGCGCCTGCGCGCCGCCGACCAGCTCTTCGTGATCGATCCGGCAGCCGGCTGCAAGCTCGGTCCGGTCCAGCTCGATTCGCCGGTGCTCAGCGGCGACAAGCCGACCGAGACCAAGCCAGCGGCCAGCGCCAAGGCTGGCGATGCCAAGGCCGCCGCCAAACCCGCTGCGAAACCCGCGGAGGACGTCGACCATGCCGACCTGGACGCCAGCTTCGCCTTCAACTGCGTCGACGCCGCGCGCGCCCGCTACGTCGAGGTGCAACTCTTCGACGCCTTCAAGAACCTGCGGCAGATCGAATCCGAGATCGTCGCGCCGCAGGGCCAGTTCAAGCGCGTGCTGCGCCGTCCCGCCACGCGGCTGACCTGGGACAAGTGAGCGCCGCTCCCGTCCTCGAAGCCCGGGGCCTGCGCTTCGGCTGGCCTGGCGCGGCCGCGCCCTGCATCGACATCGACCACCTGGCTGTGGCGGCCGACGAGCCCGTCTTCCTGTACGGCCCCAGTGGCTGCGGCAAGAGCACGCTCCTGTCGCTGCTGGCGGGCGTGCTGCTGGCCGATACCGGCGAGGTGCAGCTGCTTGGCCAGGACTGGTCGCGCCTGGGCGGCAGCGCCCGCGACCGCCGGCGCGTGGACCACGTGGGCTACATCTTCCAGCAGTTCAACCTGCTGCCGTACCTGAGCGTGATGGACAACGTGCTGCTGCCGCTGCGCTTCTCGCCGCGCCGCCGGGCCGAGGGATCGCGCGCGCAGGCCGAGGCGCTGCTGGCCCGCATGGGCCTGGACGCCACGCTCTGGAACCGCAGCGCCCTGCAGCTGTCGGTGGGCCAGCAGCAGCGCGTGGCCGCGGCGCGCGCGCTGGTCGGCCGGCCCGAGCTGGTGATCGCCGACGAACCGACCTCCGCACTGGACGAGGAGCGCCGCGAGGCCTTCCTCGACACGCTCATGGCCGCCTGCCAGGAGGCCGGCAGCGCGCTGGTGCTGGTGAGCCACGACCCGCGCATCGCGCAGCGCTTCGCGCGCCAACTGCACCTGCCCTCGCTCAACAAGGCCGCAACGGCCGTTGCCGCTTCCGCCGCATGAAGACGCTGCTCGCCATCGCCGCCCGCAGCGCCTGGAACCGGCGCTTCACGCTGGCGCTCACGGTGTTCTCCATCGCGCTGTCGACGCTGCTGCTGCTGGGCGTGGAGCGTATCCGCACCGAGCTGCGCGACAACTTCTCGTCGGCCGTCTCGGGCACCGACCTGATCGTCGGCGCCCGCACCGGCAGCACGCAGCTGCTGCTGTACTCGGTGTTCCGCATCGGCGCCGCCACCAACAACATGGGCTGGAAGAGCGTGCAGGACCTGCAGGCCCACCGCGGCGTGGCCTGGGTGGTGCCGATCTCGCTGGGCGATTCGCACCACGGCTTTCCGGTGCTGGCCACCACGCCCGAGTACTTCAGCCGCTTCCACTACGGCGACCGCCAGCCGCTCGCCATGCGCGAGGGCAAACCCTTCGAGCAGCTCTTCGACGCGGTGCTGGGCGCCGACGTGGCCGGGCAGTTGGGCTACCGCCTGGGCCAGAAGATCACGCTGTCGCATGGCAGCGGCGAACTCTCGCCCGAGCATGCCGACAAGCCCTTCACCGTGGTCGGCATCCTGGCGCGCACCGGCACGCCGGTGGACCGCACGGTGCACATCGGCCTGGAGGCGATGCAGGCCATCCACCTCGACTGGGTGGCCGGCGTGCCCATGCCGGGCATCAAGATCCCGGCCGAGCAGGTGCGCAAGTTCGACCTCAGCCCCAAGAACGTGACGGCCGCTCTGGTGGGCCTCAAGAGCCGCGCCGCCGTCTTCGCCGTGCAGCGATGGGTGGCCGGCTACACCGAGGAGCCGCTGATGGCCATCCTGCCCGGCGTGGCGCTGGACGAGCTGTGGCAGGTGGTGGGCGTGGGCGAGAAGGCGTTGCTGGTGCTGTCGGGCCTGGTGGGCATCGTCAGCCTGGCGGGGCTGGTGTCGGTGGTGCTGGCCGGCCTGAACGAGCGCCGCCGCGAGCTGGCCGTGCTGCGCGCCGTGGGCGCGGGGGCACGGCACGTGCTGGCGCTGCTGGCGCTGGAAGGGGCGCTGGTCACCGCGCTGGGCGTGTTGCTCGGCGCCATCGCCGCGGCCGTCGCACTGGCCCTGCTGGGGCCGTGGCTGCAATCGACCTACGGGCTCGCGCTGACGATCTCGGCTCCTACACTGAACGAATGGACCTTGCTCGGCGCCCTGCTGGCCGCCGGCTGGCTGGCCAGCCTGCTGCCGGGCTGGCGGGCCTATCGCCTGTCGCTGGCCGACGGGCTCTCTCCCAGGATCTGATGACATGACCGCTTCTTCGCGCTCCCTGCTCGCCGGCCTTGCGGCCGCCTTCGTGATGGCCTCGGCCCAGGCCGCCGGCCCGGCGCCCGAGGCCACCACGGCCACCAATCCGCTGGGCGGCAAGAGCAGCAGCCCTGCCAAGCCCGCCGCGGGCGCCAAGCAGATCACCTGGGTCGAGCTGGTGCCACCGGGCTGGGACCCCTCCAAGGACTTCAAGGACATCGACCTCGGCAAGCTCGAGGACAACGACCCCCGCGCCGCCGAGCTGCTGCAGAAGATGCAGGACGTGCTCAACAACGCCCCCACCAACGCCGCCCTCAACGGCGTGCAGGTGCGGCTGCCGGGCTTCGTGGTGCCGCTGGAGGAAAGCAAGGGGCTGGTGAGCGAGTTTCTGCTGGTTCCCTACTTCGGCGCCTGCATCCACACGCCGCCGCCGCCGGCCAACCAGATCCTGCACGTGCGGCCGCGCACGCCGGTCAAGTTTCGCGCCATGGACGCCGTGTGGGTCAGCGGCCCGCTGCGCACCGAGCGCAACGACTCGATGATGGGCGCCAGCGGCTACAGCATGACGGCCGAAGCCGTCACCAAGTACACCGAGAGCGGCAAGTAGGGCCCGCAGGTCAGCTTCCCGCAGGTCGTATGGCCGCCGCGACCTACAGGTTTGCGCGGGCGACGCTGGCAGCGACTGCCTGCCAGCACCGGAAACTCATCGACACCACTGGTCACACAGCCGAGGCGCCGCGGGTGCACCGCGACAGATGCGGCGCCGTTGACCAGGAACCGGCAGGACTTCTCGTCCTTCCGACCGATGGGGACTTCCAACCATGCCCGCTTTGTCATTCCTTGCCGCCGCGCCGCAGCCATCGCGCGCGGCCGCCACCCCCCGCCCGCTCTGGGCGGCCCTGACGCTGGCCCTGGCGCTCGGCGCCTGCAACCAGACGTCGCCGTCGCCCGAAGCCCAGGCACCCGCTCCGGCCCCTGCCCCCGCAGCCCAGGCCGCCCCAGCCGCCGCGCCGGTTCCTGCGGCCTACACGCCACCTTCGGCCAATGCGCTGTATCGGCTGGTGGCGCCCATCGCGCTGTACCCGGACAAGCTGGTGGCCCAGGTACTGGCCGCCTCCACCTATCCCGACCAGGTGACCGCCGCCCACCAGTGGCTGATGCAGAACCAGCAACTCAAGGCAGGCCCGCTGGCCGATGCCGCCAACCAGCAGCCCTGGGATCCGAGCGTGAAGGGGCTGACCGCATTCCGGCGCGTGCTGGACCAGATGGCCGGCAACGTCGCGTGGACCACGGCCCTGGGTCAGGCCTACTACAACGACCCGACGGACGTGATGAACGCCATTCAGGTCATGCGCCAGCGCGCCCGCAGCGCCGGAGAACTCAAGAGCAGTTCGCAGCTGAAGGTGGTGCAGAGCAGCGCGCCACCGGCGCAACCCGTCACGGTGCAGCCGGGGGTGGTGGTGCAGTCCACCCCGGTGGTGGTGGAGCCGCCGCCGACCTACATCACCATCGAGCCCGCCCAGCCCGACGTGGTCTATGTGCCGCGCTACGACCCGCAGGTCGTGTACGGCGCGCCTGTGCCCTATTACAGCGGCTACAGCTACACGCCGCCCCTGCAGGTGGCCGAACCCGTGCCGGTGCAGCCCGTGGTCGTGGGCGCGCTGGCCTTCGGCGCCGGTGTCATCGTCAGCTCGGCGCTGCAGCGGCACGACTGGGGCTGGCGCAACTGGGACCTGCGCTGGGGCAGCCCGCCGCCGCCCCCGCCGCCTGGCGGCTGGGGACGCGACCGGCCGCCGCCCAACTGGCAACGGCCGGCCGTGGTCTACAACAACAACATCTACATGCCTCAGCCCGCACCGGGCTATGGCCCCCCGCCTCGGCCGTGGGGCGGCCCGCCCCCCGGCGGTCCGGATCCACGCATGCTGGCTGTCCAGCAACAGCAACAGCGGGAGTTGGCCGAGCAGGCCGCACGCCAGAGCCAGGAGCAGCAGCGGCAGACGCAACTGATGCAGCAGCAGATGCAGCGCGACCAGCAGATGCGTGAGATGGCGCAACGTCAGGCCGACGAGCAACGCCGCGTGGCCGACATGCAGCGGCAGCAGGCCCAGCAGCAGCGTCAGCTCGCCGACCAGCAGCGGGACATGCAGATGCGGCAGCAGGCGGCCCAGGCACAAAGCCGCGAACAGCAGGACCGCATGCGCCAGGCCCAGCTCGAACAGCAGCGCCAACAGCAGGAGGCGCAACGGCAGCAGGCGGACATGGCACGCCGCCAGCAGGAAATGCAGCAGCGTCAGCAGCAGGACCAGGCCCGTCGCCAGCAACAGGCCGCCGAAGAACAGCAGCGGCAGGCTCGCGCCCAGCAGGACCAGCGGCAGGCGCAGGCGGAACGCGGCCGCCAGCAAGGGCAGATGCGCGACCAGCAGCGACAGATGCAGGAGCAGGCACGTCGACAGCAGGAGCAGGTGCAGCAGCAGGCCCAGGACCAGATGCGCCGGCAACAGGAGCAGCGCCAGGAGCAAGCGCGGCAACAGCAGCAGCAAGCCCAGGAGCAGGCACGCCGCCAGCAACAGCAGGCCCAGGAGCAGGTCCGCCAGCAGCAGCAACAGGCGCAGGAGCAGGCCCGGCGCCAACAGCAGCAGGCGCAGGAGCAGATGCGCCAGCAGCAGCAACAGATGCAGGAGCGCGCCGGGCAACAGCAGCGGGAGGCGCAGCAGCGGATGCAGGAGCAGATGCGTCAGCAACAGCAGCAGGCGCAGCAGCGCGCCCGCGAGGCCCAGCCGGGGCACGGCGGCGAACGGCGGGACGGGCCGCCTGGGCCGGGCCGGCCGCCGCGCCCGGGCGAACAGCCGCCGTCCTGACCACGGCGCCTGCCGCACCTGAGGGCCAGCATGGCGCGGGCGCAGGCGGTCTGGGCTCGCAGGAAACCGCCTCAGTGCGTGTGCGGGGGCGCAGTGCTCACGGGCGGCGCCACTCCCTCATCGTGCCCATGCCCATGCTCATCGCCATGGGACAGGCGGCTGATCCCCGTCACCAGCACGATGCCCGCCAGCAGCCACAACACCTGCAGCACCGTCTGGCGTGCGGCCAGCCTGCGCTGCAGTTGGGGGATGAGATCGGCCAGCGCCACGTAGGCGAAGCTGCTGGACGCCAGCACCAGGAAGTACGGCAGCCAGCCGTGCAAGCGCTCGACCAGCCACCAGCCCAGGACGCCGCCCAGCGCGGTCACCGTGCCCGCCAGGGACACCTTGATCAGCGCGGCGCGCGCATCCGGCGAGGTCTGTCGCATCACCACCAGGTCACCCACATGGTGCGGCACCTCATGGGCCAGCACCGACAGCGCAGCCAGCAGGCCGAGCCGCGTGTCGGCCATGAAGGCGGAGGCGATGAGCACGCCGTCGCCGAAGCAGTGCACGCTGTCGCCGGCCAGCACGGCCCAGCCGCCGACCCGCGGTGCATGCGCATGTGCGTGGTCGTGGCCCGCGCTGTCGACGGCATGGGCATGAAGAGGCCCATGCCCCGGATGGTCGTGCCCATGTGCCGCGGCGTGCGCATGGGCGTCCGCGACGGGCCCGTGGTGGTGTTCATGCCCGTGGTGCCACAGCTCGGCCTTGTCGAGCAGGAAGAAGAGCACCAGCCCGCCCAGCAGCACGGCGAACAGCACCGAGGGTTCCAGCCCGCTCTCGAAGGCCTCCGGCAGCAGGTGCATGAAGGCCGTCGCCAGCAAGGCGCCCGCGGCCAGGCTCAGCAGATGCTGCGGCCCATGGCCTGCGTCCTGCGGCCGTCCGCGCACGCCCAGGCGCAGCAGCATGCCGGCGATCCAGACGCTGCCGATGCCGGTGACGAGGGTGGCGAGCAGGATCTGGAGCAGCTTCATCGGGGGGCGGACGAACGGGAGGGATGACGAAAAAAAGCCGCCCGAAGGCGGCCCGTGCGGGAGGGTCAGGACAGCGGGCGGGCGCCATTGTCGGCGGCCCGGCCCCGCGTGGCACTCAGGCCACGCCGTTGGCCTTGAACCAGGCCGTGGCGCGCTTCCAGCCGTCCTCGGCGGCACCTTGCACGTAGCTGGGCCGGTAGTCCGCATGGAAGGCATGGCCCGCCTCCGGATAGACAACGAACTGCGAGGCCTGGGCCGCCGGCGAGCCGGCGGCCAGCGCGGTCTTCATCTGCTCGACCGTATCCAGCGGGATGCCCTGGTCCTTGCCGCCATAGAGGCCCAGCACCGGCGCCTTGAGCTCGGCCGCGATCTCGACCGGGTGACGCGGCGTGAGCGGCGAGGCCTGTCCCACCAGACGCCCGTACCAGGCGACGCCGGCCTTGACCCGGCCGGTGGCCGCATAGAGCCAGGTGATCCGCCCACCCCAGCAGAAGCCGGTGATGCCGGCCCGGCTGGTGTCCCCCCCGTTGGCGCCGGCCCAGGCCAGCGCGCCGTCCAGGTCGGCCATGACCTGCGCATCGGGCACCTTGGAGACCACCTCGGCCATCAGCTTGGGGATGTCGGTGTAGCCGCGCGGGTCGCCCTGGCGCGCATACAGCTCCGGCGCGATGGCCAGGTAGCCCAGCTTGGCAAAACGGCGGCAGGTGTCGGCGATGTACTCGTGCACGCCGAAGATCTCCTGCACCACCAACACCACCGGCAGGCCCGCGCGGCCTTCCGGCGCCGCCGCATAGGCCGGCACGTCGAAGCCGGCCACGGTGAACTTGACCGGTCCAGCACGCAGTCCATCGGCTGGCGTGCGGATGGCGGTCTGCGCAGCGATGGGCAGCGTGGCGGCGGCATAGCCCACGCCAAGCGCCGCCTTCAGGGCGGTGCGGCGGCTGGCGCCTTCGGCTTCGGCGCGGCCAGGCCGCAGGGAATCGAAGTCGCGCTGGATGTCGTCTTTCAGCATGCGGTGTCTTCCTTGGCTGTAGGGGGTGTCGGAGTCTAGGGAGCGCGCGGCGCTGCGCTCGCAAAGCCCTGCAGGGTGCAGGGCCGGCCGCGCAGGGCTCTGCAAGCCCAACTCCGCAGTACGACGGGAAGCGCCGGGCGGATCAGTCGACACGCCCGCCACAGGCGGCTCAGCGCGCCGGCACCTTGCCGGCCGACACGTCCATGATCAGCCGCGTCGTCAGATACAGCCGCGGCGCGATGGAGTCGATCAGCACGTATTCGGCATCGGCGGAATGCGCGCCGTAGCCCTGCAGGCCGAAGCGCTCGACCACGGCCGCCTTGCCCGACAGGCCCGCGAAGGCCGCGTCGGTGCCACCGCCGGCCACCTTGTCGTCGGCGCCCAGCGTGCGGCCGAGTTCGCCGTAGATGCCCTGTGCATGCTTCGCCAGCGCCAGCGCGGCGGCATTGGCCTCCAGCGGCGGGCGGCGGCGCTCGAACACGGCCTCGACCTTGGCCTCGGGGATCAGCTGCGTCTTCACCCGCTCCTGGATGGCGCGCTCCAGCCGGTCGTAGTCGGCCACCTTGATCACGCGCACGTCGGCCATGGCCTGGGCCGACGCCGGGATCACGTTGCGGTTGTTGCCGGCCTGCCCCACCGTCCAGTTCATCTTGAGGCCGGTGGACGGGTCCGACAGGTCACGCATCTGCAGCACCTGGTGGGCCATCTCGTAGAAGGCATTGACCCCGCGCTCGGGCGCCGAGCCCGCATGCGAGGCCTTGCCCTGCACCTTGAGCGTGACGGCGCCGATGCCGGCGGTGGCCAGCGACAGCTTGTCGTCGTTGGCATAGGCACCCTCGTGCGACATCACCACGTCGTGCTCGGCGCCCAGCTTGCTGATCAGCGCGCGGGATCCGGGCGAGCTGATCTCCTCGTCGCCGTTGATGAGCACGGTGATGCGGCCGTAGTCCTTGAAGTCCAGCGCCTTGAGCATGGCGAGGGTGTGCAGGATCACGGCGATGCCCTGCTTGTCGTCGGCGATGCCCAGGCCGTAGGCCTTGTCGCCGTCGATGCGGAATGGCTGCCGCGCGCCCATGCCGATGGTGTAGACCGTGTCCATGTGCGCGATGAGCAGGATGCGCGCCTTGCCCGTGCCCTCGAAGGTGGCGCGCACCATCTTGCCGATGTGCTCGGGCGTGTCGCCCATGCGGTAGACCTCGGGCGACTCGGCGCTGCCCGGCTCGATCACCGACACCTGCCCGCCCAGCGCCCGCAGACGCCCGGCCACCAGCGCCGCCATGCGGTCCAGGCCGTCGAGGTCGCGGCTGCCGGATTCGATGGCGACCAGCTGCGAGAGCGTGTCGAGCAGCGGCTGCTTCTGCTGCTGGGCCAGCGTCTCGATGCGCGCGTCCCGCTGGGCGAAGGCGGGCACGGCGGCGGCCGCGAGCACCAGGGCGAGGATGAGGGGGCGGAGGGGTTGGAGCGTCATTGGCATGGATTCCTGGTTTCTGGATGAGTCGCTCGACGGCGACGCACGCGCGTCGTGAGACGGCGGTGAAGGGCAAGAGAAGCCGCGTTGGGGCAAAAGACGCCGAGCATCAGCCGCACCCGGGAGCGCCCTCTCCCCTCGCGGGAGAGGGCCGGGGAGAGGGGCTGCCGCGGTCGCCAGGCGAAGGGCTGGTGCGATGCGCGCGCTCCCTCTCTGCCCAACCCCTCTCCCGCGAGGGGAGAGGGGCTCGTGCACCTCAGGGACACGGTGGCGCGGAGATCAGTGCGCCTTTTCCCAGTTGGGGCCGAAGCCGATCTCGGCGAGCAATGGCACCTTGAGCTCGGCCACGCCCGCCATGATGCGCGGCACCTCGGCCCGCACCCAGTCGACTTCGGCCTCGGGCACCTCGAACACCAGTTCATCGTGCACCTGCATGATCATCTTCGTGCCCAGGCCCTGGGCGTCCAGTGCCTTCTGCACCGCATTCATGCTCAGCTTGATGAGGTCGGCCGCCGTCCCCTGCATGGGCGCGTTGATGGCCGCGCGCTCGGCCGCGCCGCGCCGCGGGCCGTTGGGCGAGCGGATCTCGGGCAAGTACAGGCGCCGGCCGAACACGGTCTCGACGTAACCCTTCTCCTTGGCGCTGGCACGGGTCTCGTCCATGTAGTTCTTCACGCCCGGATAGCGCGCGAAGTAGCGGTCGATGTAGCTTTTGGCCGCCGTGTTGTCGATGCCCAGGTTGCGCGCCAGGCCGAAGCTGCTCATGCCGTAGATGAGCCCGAAGTTGATCACCTTGGCATAGCGGCGCTGCTCGCTGCTGACCTGCTCGGGCGTGCTGCCGAAGACCTCGGCCGCCGTCGCACGGTGCACGTCGATGCCTTCGTTGAAGGCGCGCAGCAGCGCCTCGTCGCCGCTGATGTGGGCCATGATGCGCAGCTCGATCTGCGAGTAGTCGGCGCTAGCGATCACCCGGCCCTCGGGTGCGATGAAGGCCTCGCGGATGCGCCGGCCCTCGGTCGTGCGCACCGGAATGTTCTGCAGGTTGGGGTCGTTGCTCGACAGCCGGCCGGTCACGGCCACCGCCTGCGCATAGTGCGTGTGCACGCGCCCCGTGCGCGGCAGCGCCATCTGCGCCAGCTTGTCGGTGTAGGTGCTCTTGAGCTTCGAGAGGCCGCGGTGCTCCAGGATCTTGGCCGGCAGGGGATAGTCCTCGGCCAGCTTCTCCAGCACCTCCTCGTCGGTGCTGGGCGCGCCGCTCGGCGTCTTCTTGACCACCGGCAGGCCCAGCTTGTTGAAGAAGATGTCGCCGATCTGCTTGGGGCTGCCCAGGTTGAAGGGCTGGCCGGCAATCTCGTAGGCCTGCTGCTCCAGCGCCACGATGCGCTGGCCCAGCTCATGGCTCTGCGCGGACAGCGCGCCAGCGTCGATCAGCACGCCGTTGCGCTCGATGCGGTAGAGCGTCTCGCTGCTGGCGATCTCCAGCTCATAGACGAACTTCAGCCGCTCGTCGGCCTGCAGCTGCGGCCACAGCACGCGGTGCACGTCCAGCGTCTGGTCGCTGTCCTCGCACGAATACTCGGCCGCCTTGTCGATGGCCACCTGGCTGAAGGGAATCTGGTGCGCGCCCTTGCCGCACAGGTCTTCGTAGTCGATGCCGCTGCGGCCCGTGTGGCGTTCGGCCAGGCTGGCCAGGCCGTGGGGCTTGTGCACTTCGAGCACATAGCTCTGCAGCATGGTGTCGTGCACATAGCCCTGCACCTCGATGCCGTGGTTGGCGAACACATGGCGGTCGTACTTGATGTGCTGGCCCAGCTTGTGGCGGCTGGCGTCCTCCAGCCAGGGCTTCATGCGCGCCAGCACCTCGTCGCGCGGCAGCTGCTCGGGCGCGTCCGGGTAGTCGTGGGCGAGGGGCACGTAGGCGGCTTCGCCGGGCGTCACGCTGAAGCTGATGCCGACGATCTCGGCCTTCATCTCGTCGAGCGAGCTGGTCTCGGTGTCGATGGCGACCAGCTTTGCGGCCTGCAGCTTGGCCATCCAGGCATCGAAGGCCGGCCAGTCGAGCACCGTGTCGTAGACCAGGTTGCTCGCCCGCTCGGCCGCCGCGGCCAGGGTGCCGTCGAGCAAGCCGGTGCCGCCCTCGCCCGGCTGCGCGGCGCCATGGCCCAGCAGCTCGGGCGCGGCGGCGTGGGCCTCCAGGCTCTTGGCCAGGCTCTTGAAGCCGTACTGCTCGTAGAAGTCCTTCAGCGCGTCGGTCTGCAGCGGCTGGATGGCGATGCCCTCCAGCGCCGGCAGTCCCTCTACATGGCCGGCCAGGTCGCAGTCGGTGCGGATGGTGACCAGCCGTCGGCCCTGCGGCAGCCAGTCGAGCGCGCGGCGCAGGTTCTCGCCGGCTTGGCCCTTGATCTCGGCCGCGTGGGCGATCAGTGCGTCGAGCGAGCCGTACTGCGTGAGCCACTTGGCGGCAGTCTTGGGGCCCACCTTGTCCACGCCCGGCACGTTGTCGACCGCGTCGCCCACGAGCGTCTGGTAGTCCACCATCAGCGAAGGCGGCACGCCGAACTCGGCCGTCACGCCCGCCACGTCGCGGCGCTTGCCGCTCATGGTGTCGATGATGGTGACGTGCTCGTCGACCAGCTGCGACAGGTCCTTGTCGCCGCTGCTCACGATCACCTCGATGCCCTGGCCCGCAGCGGTGCGCGCCAGCGTGCCGATCACGTCGTCGGCCTCCACGTCGGGCACGCACAGCACCGGCCAGCCCAGCAGCCGCACCACCTGGTGGATCGGCGGGATCTGCGTGCGCAGGTCGTCGGGCATGGGCGCGCGGTGGGCCTTGTACTCGGGGTACCAGTCGTCGCGGAAGGTCTTGCCCGGAGCGTCGAACACGCACGCAGCGTAGTCGGCGCGCACCTCACGCCGCAGGGCCTGCATCATGTTGATCATGCCCCGGATGGCGCCCGTCGCGGGGCTGTTGGGGTCGCCGGGCACCGCACGCAGGTCGGGCATGGCATGGAAGGCGCGGTACAGGTAGCTGGAGCCATCGACCAGCAGCAGCGTTTTCTTCTCGGTCATCGGGCCATTCTCCCCTGCCGCCGGAATGCGGCTGTGCGTCGGCGCCTACGGGCTGCGGCAGCCTTCGACGACAGGGGGCAAGGCCGCGGGAACAAGGGGTGCGCACCTACAATCGCCCGACCATGCCTGCCCATTCCTCCCCGTCCGTGCGCGCAGCCCTGCTGGCTGCGGGACTGTCGCTCCTTCCGGCCCTCGGCCATGCCCAGACCCCGCCGCCCCAGTCGGCCTCGGCAGCCCCGGCGGCGGAGTCGCAGCCCCTGGACGGCCGCCGCAACCAGAAGATCGAGCACATCACGGTGGAAGACCGCGGCGCCAAGGTCGACGAGGTGCGCTACGGCGGCGTGACGCAGAGCATCACCGTCCAGCCCAAGGATTCGGCACTCCCCTCCTACGACATCCAGCCGACGGACGGCACGCGCCAGCGCACCGGCGCGACCGACGGCAACAGTTCCAGCGGCGGTCAGCGCGTCTGGAACGTCCTCAAGTTCTGAACCGCCCGTGGCGGTCTTCACTGAAGTCCAGGCCGACGACGCGGCCGAACTGATGCGCCGCCTGGGGCTGGGCGAACTCACCGCACTGCGCGGCATCGAGGGCGGCATCGAGAACACGAACTACTTCGCCACCACCGAGCGGGGCGAGTACGTGCTGACGCTCTTCGAACGCCTGACGCCGGCACAACTTCCGTACTACCTGGGGCTGATGAAGCACCTGGCCGAGCGCGGCATGCCGGTGCCCGAGCCGGCGGCGCGGGGCGCCGAAGGCGGTCCGCTCTTCGACGCCGAATCTCCAGACAGAGCCTGCCCGCTGCTGCACACCATCGCCGGCAAGCCCGCGGCCGTGGTGCGCAAGCTGCAGGGCCGCAGCGAGCTGGCCCCGACGGCCGACCATTGCAGCGCGCTCGGCGACCTGCTGGCCCAGCTGCACCTGGCGGGCCGCGACTATGGACAGGTGCAGCCCAACCTGCGGGGCCTGCCCTGGTGGAACGAGACCGTTCCGGTGGTGCTGCCGCATGTGGATGACGCCCAGGCCGCCCTGCTGCGCAGCGAACTGGCCTACCAGAACCATGTGGCCGAGTCCTCGGCCTACGCGGCCCTGCCCCGCGGCCCCGTGCATGCCGACCTGTTCCGCGACAACGCCATGTTCGCCCACGACGGCAAGGGTGGCACGCTGCCCGTGGTCACCGGCGTGTTCGACTTCTACTTCGCCGGCACCGACACCTGGCTCTTCGATCTGGCCGTGTGCCTGAACGACTGGGCCATCGACCTGCCCACCGGCCGTGCCGACCCGGCACGCAGCCGCGCCCTGCTCGATGCCTACCAGGCCCGCCGGCCGCTGGGCGCCGCCGAGCGCGAGCTGCTGCCCGCCATGCTGCGTGCCGGCGCCCTGCGCTTCTGGATCTCGCGCCTGTGGGACTTCCACCTCCCACGCGAGGCCAGCATGCTCAAGCCGCACGATCCGACGCATTTCGAGCGTGTGCTGCGCGAGCGGGTGCGCGCGCCGCAGGTGCCGGCCCTGCAGGCCGAACCCGTCGCCGAAACGCTGGGCGCCTGAGCGCCCCTTGCGCCGGCTCCGGCCGCCCCCTTCTCCTGCTCATGAAACTCCAAATCGTCTCGCCCCGCACCGGCGTCCAGTGGATGCGCGAGGGCCTGCGCGCCTTCCGCCGCCAGCCGATGGCCTTCTTCTCGCTGTTCATGCTGTTCATGTCGGCGATCGCGATGCTCTCGGTGGTGCCGCTCATCGGCGGGCCCCTGGCCGTGGCCCTGGGCCCGGCCACCACGCTGGCCCTGATGGTGGCCAGCGAGCGCACCGTCCACGGCCGTGCCGACCCCGCCGCGGGGCGGGCGGCCTCGGCCGGCATCTTCCTGCAGGCGCTGCAGGCCGTGCGCGTACAGGCCCGGCCGCTGGTGGTGCTGGGGGTGCTGTATGCGCTGGGCGCCCTGGCCGCTGGCGGGCTGGCCACGCTGATCTTCGGCGACCCCTTCGACGGCGCCTTCGGCAACGACGGCGCGCCGCAGGCCGAGGTGGTGCAGAGCACCGGCTTCCAGATCGCCGTGCTGGCCCGGCTGCTGTTCTATGTCCCGGTGGCGCTGGCCTTCTGGCATGCGCCAGCGCTGGTGCACTGGCATGGCGTGGCGCCGGTCAAGAGCATCTTCTTCAGCCTGGTGGCCTGCTGGCGCAACATGGGCGCCATGACGCTCTACGGTCTGGCCTGGGCTGGCGTGGTGCTGGCGCTGAGCCTGCTGATGAGCGTGGTCGCCTCGCTGCTGATCGCCGTGAGCGGGGCCGGGGCGCTGGGCATGGCCGTGATGGTGGGCGGCTCCTTCCTGCTCTCGGCCGCCTTCCTGGCCTCCGCCTGGTTCACCTTCCGGGACAGCTTCAGCGTGGAGTGAAGGCGCGGCGCGCCCTGCACTTCATCACTCGACCGGCGTGAGCTTGGCCACGCTCAGGGCCAGCCACTTGATGCCGTGGCGGTTGAACTTGACCTGGGCGCGGGCGTCGTCGCCGCTGCCTTCCAGCGCAGTCACCGTGCCTTCGCCGAACTTGTTGTGGAAGACCTGCATGCCGGTGCGCAGGCCATGCGACGGCGCCGCGCGTTGCGGCACCGGGGCCGGCGCCGGGCTTCCGCTGGCGTAGCCACCGCTGTAGCCGGACGACGAGAAGCCGCCGAAGCCACCGCTGCCGCCGCGCGAGCCACCGCCCGCGCCGCTGCCGCCGAACTGCCCGAAGCCGGACTGCTTGGGCGTGAGCCACTTGAGTGCCTCTTCCGGCAGCTCGTCGAAGAAGCGGCTGCGCAGGTTGTAGCGGGTCTGGCCGTGCAGCAGCCGGGTCTGCGAATGGCTCAGGTACAGGCGGCGTCGCGCGCGCGTGATGGCCACGTACATCAGGCGACGCTCCTCTTCCAGGCCCTCGAAGTCACTCAGCGAGTTCTCGTGCGGAAAAAGGCCCTCTTCCATGCCGGTGATGAACACGCAGTCGAACTCCAGGCCCTTGGCCGCGTGCACCGTCATCAACTGCACGGCGTCCTGGCCGGCCTGGGCCTGGTTGTCGCCGGACTCCAGCGCGGCGTGCGTGAGGAAGGCGGCCAGCGGGCTCAGCGTCTCGCCGGTGTCGGCATCAGGCGCCAGCGGGTCGTCCAGCACGGGCAGGTTCGGGTCCAGGCCCTGGCTGACGGCGCTCTGGCGCAGCTCGTCCACCGGCAGCGCCACGGCGTCGCGGCCAAAGCCTTCCTGCGTGACGAAGGCCTCGGCGGCGTTGACCAGTTCCTCCAGGTTCTCCAGCCGGTCCTCGCCCTCGCGGTCGGCCTTGTAGTGCTCGACCAGGCCGCTCGCGTCCAGCACCAGCTCGACGATCTCCTTGAGCGACAGGCCCTGCGTCTGCTCGCGCATGACGTCGATCTTGGCGACGAAGGCGCCCAGGTTGGCGCCGGCCTTGCCCGGCAGGCCTTCCACGCCCTTGGTCAGCGACACGCCACGGCTGCGCGCCGCGTCCTGCAATTGCTCGATGCTGCGCGCGCCGATGCCGCGGGGCGGAAAGTTCACGACGCGCAGAAAGCTGGTGTCGTCGTCCGCGTTCTCCAGCAGGCGCAGGTAGGCCAGCACATGCTTGATCTCGGCCCGCTCGAAGAAGCGCAGGCCGCCATACACGCGGTAGGGCATGCCGGCGTTGAACAGCGCCGTCTCGATCACCCGGCTCTGCGCATTGCTGCGGTAGAGCACGGCGATCTCCTTGCGTTCGACGTCGTCGCGCACCAGCTGGCGCATCTCCTCGACCATCCACTGGGCTTCGGCGAAGTCGCTGGGCGACTCGTAGACGCGCACGGGCTCGCCGGGCCCCTGGTCGGTGCGCAGGTTCTTGCCCAGCCGCTTCTTGTTGTGGCTGATGAGGGCGTTGGCCGAGTCCAGGATGTTGCTGAAGCTGCGGTAGTTGCGCTCCAGCTTGATCTGGTGCTGCACGTCGAACTCGCGCACGAAGTCGCTCATGTTGCCCACTCGCGCACCGCGGAAGGCATAGATGCTCTGGTCGTCGTCGCCCACCGCCAGCACGCTGTTGCCGCCCGACGTGAAATGGCCCAACGCATCGGTGTGGCCGGCCAGCATCTTGATCCAGGCGTACTGAAGGCGGTTGGTGTCCTGGAACTCGTCGATCAGGATGTGGCGGAATCGGCGCTGGTAGTGCTCGCGTACGGCATCGTTGTCGCGCAGCAGCTCGTAGCTGCGCAGCATCAGCTCGCCAAAGTCGACCACGCCTTCGCGCTGGCACTGCTCTTCGTACAGCGCGTAGAGCTCGATCTTCTTGCGGTCGTCCTCGGCGCGGGCCTGCATGTCGCCGGGGCGCAGGCCGTCTTCCTTGGCTCCGGCGATGAAATATTGGGTCTGCTTGGCCGGGAAGCGCTCGTCGTCGACGTTGAACTGCTTCATCAGCCGCTTGATGGCCGAGAGCTGGTCCTGCGTGTCCAGGATCTGGAAGCTCTGCGGCAGGTTGGCCAGCTTCCAGTGCGCGCGCAGGAAGCGGTTGCACAGGCCGTGGAAGGTGCCGATCCACATGCCGCGCACGTTGACGGGCAGCAGCGCCGTCAGGCGCGTCATCATTTCCTTGGCGGCCTTGTTGGTGAAGGTGACCGCCAGCACGCCACCGGGCGAGACCTGGCCGGTGGAGATCAGCCAGGCGATGCGCGTGGTGAGCACGCGGGTCTTGCCGGAACCGGCACCGGCCAGGATGAGCGAATGCCCCTCGGGCAGCGTGACGGCCGCGCGCTGCTCGTCGTTGAGGTTGGCAAGAAGGGGGGAGTCGGCCGCCGTCGGCTCGGCGTGGGGGCCAGGAAAGGACATCCCCCGATTGTAGGAAGCGGGCCTGCGCCGGCCCCGCGCAGGGCTGCTTACTTGGCCAGCGCGAAGCTGCCCTTCATCATGCCGGAATGGCCCGGGAAGGAGCAGAAGAAGGTGTAGCTCTCACCCGCCTTGAGCTTGCTCACGTCCACGGCCACCGAGTCGCTCTCGCCACCGCCCACCACCTTGGTGTGGGCGATCACGCGGGTGTCGCCGGGCTTGATGTACTGCTTGTCCAGACCGGCGGCGATGCCGTCGTTGGCCACGGCCTGCACGTCGGCGGTCTTGGCCAGCACCCAGTTGTGGCCCATCGCGGCCTTGGGCATCTTGCCGGCGTGCTTGAGCTGAACGGTGAAGCTCTTGCAGGCCTTGGGCACTTCGATGGCGGTCTTGTTGAACTGCATGGCGTCGTTGCCTTCGATCTGCACGCTGCAATCGGCGGCGTAGAGGGGCGTGGAGACAGCGGCCAGCAGGGCTGCGGCAACGATGAAACGAGACGACATTGAGAGTCTTTCGGGATGCGGTTGAAGTCGGATGCGGCCGCGCCAGCGCGAGCCGCAGGGGCATTGTGCGAAGCGCACCACAGCATCCGCATGACATGGATCAAGCAACCGGCAGCGGCCTTCGCGCGGCCCCGCGGACTTGCGCCGCGTCAACACCGGCCCCGGGTCCCTTGCAGACACTGACCTGGCATTCACAACCAGAGCACAGCGTATGTCCAGACTGTTCGCCCTCCGGGGCACCACCCTCCTCCTTGCCGCGCTGCTGAGCGGCGGCGCCTTTGCCCAGAGCACCTCGACGCCCGAGGGCAACTGGCTCGTGCGTGCACGCGCCGTGCGGCTCGACCCGGCCAACAAGTCCAGCGCCATCCCCTCGCTGCTCGTGCCGGCCGACGCCATCCACGTCAACGACAAGAC
This sequence comes from Pseudacidovorax sp. NFM-22, assembly GCF_021401245.1. Taxonomy (GTDB): domain Bacteria; phylum Pseudomonadota; class Gammaproteobacteria; order Burkholderiales; family Burkholderiaceae_C; genus Xenophilus. The sequence continues at coordinate 79,268 of NZ_JACBFY010000003.1, read as the reverse complement.
CATCCCCGAGCTGGACGTGACTTACTTCTTCACGCCCAACATCGCCGCCGAGCTGGTGCTCACCGTGCCGCAGAAGCAGCGCGTGACCGTCCAGCAGAGCGCACTGGGCGGCCCGGTGGACATCGGCAGCTTCAAGCACCTGCCGCCCACGCTGATGCTGCAGTACCACTTCCTGCCCGAGGGCACCTTCCGCCCCTACGCGGGCGTGGGCCTCAACTACACCCGCATCAGCTCGGTGAATCTGGCCGTGCCGACCGTGGGCAACCTGTCGCTCGACAAGAGCAGCGTCGGCCTGGCGCTGGGTGCCGGCGTGGACATCAAGATCGCGCCGCAGTGGTTCCTGAACTTCGACGTGAAGAAGGTGAAGATCGACTCCGACGTCCGTCTGGGCTGGCAGACCGTCTCCAAGGTCAAGATCGACCCGTGGCTCGTGGGCGTGGGCATCGGCTACCGCTTCTGAGCTCCCGCCTCGGCGAAAGCCTCACAACCTTGCGTCTATAGAGGCTATACGCAAACCCATAGGCCGCCCTTCGCGGGGCGCGCCTACACTCAATCACCGGGCCCAAGTTTCTTGCGCCCGGTTTTTTTGTGCCCTGCTTTTCCTGCAACGGCGGCACAGGAGGACCGGCCAGGCCAAGCGCTCATCCTTTTCGTTCAACCACGATTCCCGGAGCCTGGACTGCCATGCAGATCTTCGATTACGACAACGTTCTGCTCTTGCCGCGCAAATGCCGCGTGGAGAGCCGCGCGGAATGCGACACCACCGTGCAACTCGGCAGCCGCCGATTCAAGCTGCCGGTGGTGCCTGCCAACATGAAGACGGTCATCGACGAGGCACGCTGCCTGTGGCTCGCACAGAACGGCTACTTCTACGTGATGCACCGCTTCGACCTCGACAACCTGGCCTTCACGCGCCGGATGAAGTCGCAGGGTGCGTTCGCCTCGATCTCGCTGGGCGTCAAGGACGCGGACTACCGCACCGTGGACGCCATGGCCGCCGAAGGCCTGGTGCCCGACTACGTGACCATCGACATCGCCCACGGCCATGCCGACAGCGTGCAGCGCATGATCGGCTACCTCAAGCAGAAGCTGCCGCAGACCTTCGTGATCGCCGGGAACGTCGGCACGCCCGAGGCCGTGATCGACCTGGAAAACTGGGGCGCCGACGCCACCAAGGTGGGCATCGGCCCCGGCAAGGTCTGCATCACCAAGCTCAAGACCGGCTTCGGCACGGGCGGCTGGCAGCTGTCGGCGCTCAAGTGGTGCGCCCGCGTGGCCACCAAGCCCATCATTGCCGATGGCGGCATCCGTGAGCACGGCGACATCGCCAAGAGCATCCGCTTCGGCGCCACCATGGTGATGATCGGCTCGCTGCTGGCCGGCCTGGAAGAAAGCCCGGGCGAGACCGTCGAGGTGGATGGCAAGCGCTACAAGGAGTACTTCGGCTCGGCCTCGGACTTCAACAAGGGCGAGTACAAGCACGTCGAAGGCAAGCGCATCCTCGAGCCGGTGCGCGGCACCTGGGAAGGCACCCTGCGCGAAATGCAGGAAGACCTGCAGAGCGCCGTGAGCTACGCGGGCGGCAAGCAGCTGATGGACATCCGCAAGGTCAACTACGTGATCCTCGGCGGCGACAACGCGGGCGAGCACCTCTTGATGTGAGCCGCAACGCTGCGCATATAATCGCGCGATTGCGTTGGGGGGGTAGCTCAGCTGGGAGAGCGCCGCGTTCGCAATGCGGAGGTCGGGAGTTCGATCCTCCTCCTCTCCACCAACACTTCCAAACCCGTTGATTCGTCAACGGGTTTTTCTTTTTTGCGCCCCCCCGGGACCCGCGCTGAGTTGGCGTCTCAAAGGACTTTCGTGCCTCTGCAGGCGGGGTAGGTCGAGCAGCCCCAGAACGGCTGGCCGGCGGCGCTTCCTCGCCGGGCCACCCGCTTGACCATGGCGCTGCCGCAGGCCGGGCACGCAGGCGTCGTCGCTGCCCTGGATGGCATGGATGACGCCTCGGGGACTGCTGAACGTCTGCCTGCCCGGATCAAACGCCGCAGTTCCTCTCCGGTCACGAGTTTGATGTTCCGACCTTCGACGAAGGCGACGGCGTCATCGGTGAAGCGGCCGGAGGTCACGATGAACGCGCCGTCTGCGCCTTTGGCTGCCATGACGCCATAGACCTCGCGAGCCACGGCGACGCCGACCCGTGTGGCCCTCCACTGCTTGCACTGGACGAGGAATGTTTCCCGGCCTTTGCGCAGCACCAGGTCAATCCCACCGTCTGCGCCCCCGCCTCCGGTCTCTTCCACGCTGTAGCCCTGCTGCCTGAAGCCTTCGCCCACCAGCAGCTCGAACTGCTTCCAGGTCATGTCGTCCAGCGCGCTGGCACTCCTGGCCTCCTGCACCGTCTTGAGCAAGTTGCTCCGCTGCCGACGCTTGATGGCGGAAGCCGCAGCACCGGCAAGACAAATCAATGGGACCACCCACTGACCGACATAGGCTGCCGCGTGAAGGAACCCCGCCGTCACGACATTGGCGACGTCCTTCGTCGTGGTGCCTTGTGGCAGTGGCTCAGAGGCCCACCCATGCAACAACGCGAAGCTCACCACAGCGAGCCCCACGCCCGCCCACCAGGGCAGCAAGGCCACCACCTCCATCAAGTCTTCCGCAGCACCCGTGCTCTTGCGTCTCGCCACCTGCTTCTCCTGGAGCATCCACTTCGACTGCGAACATTTTGATACGTAGCCGAATCGAAGATGAACAGCCAGGCTCAGCCATTTGGCAGGTCAGCGGGAACCTTCCTGGTCGTTTCTCTCGTGTGCGGCCAGCACGCCCTCCTGAACTCTCCTGGCACGCGTCTCTGCCTTTGCGGCCTCGTCAATGCGGCGGACGATGAAGTTCCGCTTGCCCGGCGGCAGGGCATCGAAGGCCGCCTGGGCGCCTTCCGCCGCCAATGCAGCCCGCAGATCGTCCGGAATCTCCACCCTGCTGCGGTCCAGGACAGTGATCCTCAGGCGAACGCGGTCACCCGTGCGGGTGGATGTCTGCTTGCGGATCCGGGCCTTGATCCGGATGTAGTGCCGCCCTCCACCCACGGGAAACAGACTCACCTGAAAAGGCTCGGAGTCATTGAGACGCGCCATGACCAGCACCGGCCCTTTGGTACCCAGCGCCTCGGTGATCTCGGCCGGCACAGCAACAGCGCAGTAGTCCATGCCTTCCGCCCAGTCCTCGAGGACCGCCTCGAACATGAACTGCTTGCCTGCTGGGGGTGCCGACGACTTCATGCAGGACGATCCCCGGCAGCGCCCGCCGCCTCGTCGAGCGGTTGCCGATCGAATTGGCCCGGGGTCGAGGCAAATAGCTCGCTGCGGTTGCGGCCGTTGGCCTTGGCCCGATAGAGCGCCGCGTCCGCCGAACGAAGCAGTTCGCGCCCAACGGCACCATGTTCCGGGTACAAGGAAATTCCGCAGGACAGCGTAGCCCTGATCGACGCCTCCCCAAAACCGACGGGGCACTCCATGAATCGACGCCGCAGTTGCTCGGCGCGCCGGGCGGCCAGATCGGCGGGGCAATCGGGCAGCACGATGACGAATTCCTCGCCGCCGTACCGGTAGACCAATTCGTCGCTGCGCGCGGCGGCCTTCATGATCGATGCCAGCGACTTGAGCACCTCGTCGCCCACGTCGTGGCCATGCTGGTCGTTGATGTTCTTGAAGTGGTCGATGTCCACCATCAGCAGGGCCAGTTCGCGCCCCTCGATCTGGGCCGACTCGATGGCGGACGGCAATGCCTTTTCCAGATGTCGGCGGTTGAGCAGGCCCGTGAGCGGATCGGACATCGTCTGTTCATAGAGCCTGGCCTGCAGCGTCCTGATCTCCTCGACCTGCGCGCGGAGCTTCATTTCGCTGCGGTGCTGGTGCATCGCCCGGCGATAGCCGTCGAGCGCATAGGTCACGAAGAACAGCGTGAGCGACAGCATCGCCAACAGGATGGTGCGCAGGTCGGTCTCGAAATGCACGCCGCCCCAGTTCCCGCTGGCGATCACCAGGCCGGCGCCGAGCCCCATGGCGCCGATCACCATCGGCAGCCCGCGCAGCCCATAGAAGACCACCATGTGAAGGCAGGCGCCTGCAAACATGGCGAAGGAAATCCACAACGGGAAGCCCAGGCCGGCCATCCAGCAACCCGCCCAGAAGCCATCCAGCAACTGGTTGCGATGCTCGGCCTTGCGCTGATCTGCCGACCGCAGCGCCACCCCATACGCAAGCTGGGGATACAGCAGGAATTGAAGCGCCAGCAGCAGCCACGCCGTGAAGCTCGAACCCACCACCCACAGGTGCGAGGCGACGGTGAGGAACAGCAGCACATAAAAGATGCTGCGGTTGCGCCGGTTCATCCTCACGAGCCAATAGACACGGCGCTGCCCCCCGGAAGGCGCGGCGGACGCAGAGGGGTGCGGAAAAATCTTCAGCATCGCGCCGAGCTGCGGGCGTCGGACGGAGAAGCCGTATCGTGCCGAATCCGACGCCGGACGATGCCTCCAGGGCCCCGCTGCAAACTTTTTGCTGAAACTCGCATGTCGGCAACATTCTGATGCACATCGACACTGGCTCGATGCACCGATGAAAGCCGTTCGAGCCGCCCATATGGGCCCCTTGCCCTGGAATCCGGCCCTGCGCGCGGCGCGATGCCTCAGGGCTGCCCTTCGAAGGAGGCCACGCCGTCCGGCAGGCCGACCCAGTCCAGTCGCCGCTGCGTCCAGATCTCGCGCTGCGGCACACCCAGCGCGTGGCGCTGCTTGATCGTGCCGATGCGCAATGAATAGACCTGGGGATCCTCGGTGGCACAGGCATACAGCGAGCTGCCGCACACCTCGCAGAAAGCGAGCAGGCGCCGGTTGCCGCTGGCCGCAGTCTTGACGTAGGTGCGGGGCGTCCCGCGCAGCAGCCGGAAGCCCGCCGCGGGCGCCGGCATGTTGGCGCGAAAGGCAGAACCTGATTGCATCTGGCAATCCGCGCAGTGGCAGACCGTGATCGTGCCGGGCCCCACCTCGGCCTCATAGGCGATGGCCCCGCAATAGCACTCACCTTGAACCTTCATCGACGACTCCTTGGCAGGGGGCGCGCTCGCCCCGACCCCGCCGACTTTAGCCAGGGTGGCCCCGCCATGCAGGCAGCGCGGGCGGGCGCCCCGCCGCCGCTCGGCGCGCTAACGGCGGGGCACCGGGCCCGCGGCAGCCCAAGCTCAGAGCGCCGCCCCCGCCGCCTCGAGTGCCGGCTTGACGCTCTCCAGCGCACCCCCACCGTCGCACGGGATCACGGCGCCCGAGATGTAGCCCGCATAGGGCGAGCCCAGGAACAAGGCCAGGTTGGCGATGTCGTCCAGCCCGCCGAAGCGTTGCAGCGGCACCTGCCTGCGCGCGAACTCGCGGTCCTCCGGCGTCGGCGCCATCAGCTTGCGAAAGCCTTCGGTGCCATCGATGGGCCCGGGCGAGATGCCGTTGAGCCGGATGCCCTCCCCACCCCATTCGAGCGCAAGTGCCCGCGTGAGCTGATCTACACCCGCCTTGGCGGCGCTGGCATGGGCCTGGTAGCGCATGGGCACGAAGGACTGCGGCGCCGTGATGTTGATCACCGAGGCGCCCGGCCGGCGCAGGTGCGCATGCGCCTGGCGCAGCACATGGAAGGTGCCGAGCAGGTCGATGTCCACCACCACCTTGAAGCCGTTGGCCGACATGTCCTTCGCCGCGCACAGGAAGTTGCCGGCTGCGCCGGAGACCAGCACGTCGATGGGACCGAAGGCCTCGGCCGACCGCGCGAAGGCTGTGCCTACGGCGTCGAAGTCGCGCACGTCGGCGCTGACACCCTGGACCTCGCCGCCGTGCTGGCGCAGCGCGACGACCGCCGCATCGACGTTCTCCGGCTTGCGGCTTGCCACGGTGAGACGGGCGCCCTGGCGCGCGAAGGCATCGGCGATGCCCAGGTTGATGCCGGTGGTGCCGCCGAACACCACGACATGGCGGCCGGTGAAATCGAGATCGATCTGCATGGAAGGAAGGCTGCCAGCGAAGAGGCAGCGTCAATGGAAGGCGAAACGCGGCAGGGCGGCGGCACCGCTGCCGTAGAGCGCCAGCCGTCTACAGCCGGCAAAGATCGACTTGGGCGTGAGTCCGTAGATCTGCCGGATCGAGTGGCTGAAATGGGTCGAATCCGGATAGCCGACATCCAGCGCGATGGCGGCCAGGTTCGAGTTCCGGGTGACGAAATAGAGCAGGCTGCGTGCGCGCTGCCAGGTGCGGAAGCTGCGGAACGGCGCGTCCACCTCGGCGCGGAACAGATGCAGGAAGCGCGACACCGACAGATGGCAGCTGGCCGCGCAGTCCTCGGCCGGGAAATGGCGGTTGGGGTCGTCCTTGATGCGTGCCAGCACCTGGGCGATGCGGCGGTCCAGGGGCCGCGCAGGCAGGGCCGCACCGAAGAAGGCACGGTCGAAGTCGGCGGTGCTGGCGTACTGCCGTGTACTGCCGAGCCGGAAGCGCAGCAGCGCCTCGCGCAGCGACTGCACGGCCTGCGGGTCGTGGATGGCCCCCCGCCCGGCACGAAGCACGCCGCACAGATCGGCCGCCCGCACCGTGTCGGCCTCGACGAGCACATTGCATATCATCCGGTCCACCGAGACGATGCGGTGCGGGACGTAGGGCGGCACCACCGACAGCAAGGTCTCCTCCCAGCGGCCGCCCTCCACGCAGATGCGATGCGGACGGGCGAGCGACAGGTACAGCGAGTAGGCGCCGAAGGTGCGCACCGAGGGCGCGCCCAGCAGGCCCACGTACAGCACCCGGTCGGCGTTGAGCCACATCAGCGGCTCGGCCGGCCCGGCCACGGCCGCCGGGTCCGCTGGTCCCCGCGCGGGATCGGTCGCACTGTGCATCGATATCTCCTTGGCGGTCTGTAGGCAGGGCCGCGGCGCGGCGCCTATCGGTACTTGGCCAGTTCGAGCTTGCCGATCTGGGCGCAATGCACCTCGTCGGGCCCGTCGGCCAGGCGCAGCAGCCGCGCCGTGGCATAGGCCGAGGCGATGCCGAGGTCGTTGTTGGTACCGCCACCGCCATGGGCCTGGATCACCCAGTCGATCACCTGGCAGGCCATCTGCGGTGCCGCCACCTTGATCATGGCGATGTCCGCCTTGGCCCCCTTGTTGCCCAGCGTGTCCATGCGGTGCGCCGCGTTGAGCGTGAGCAGCCGCGCCTGCTCGATCAGGATGCGGGCCTGGGCGATGCGCTCCAGCGTCACGCCCTGCTGCGCAATGGGCTTGCCGAAGGCCACGCGCGAGAGGCTGCGCCGGCACATGCGCTCGAGCATGCGCTCGGCCAGGCCCACCAGCCGCATGCAGTGGTGGATGCGGCCGGGCCCCAGCCGCCCCTGCGCGATCTCGAAGCCGCGGCCCTCGCCCAGCAGCATGTTGGCTGCCGGCACCCGCACGTTCTCGAAGATCACCTCCGACGCACGGTCGGGCACGCCGTAGAAGCCGAACACCGCGATGGGCCGCACCACCTTCACGCCGGGCGTGTCCATGGGCACGAGGATCATGGACTGCTGCCGGTGGCGGTCGGCGTTGTCCGGGTCGGACTTGCCCATGAAGATGCAGATGCGGCAGCGCGGATCGGTGGCATTGGTCGTGTACCACTTGTGGCCGTTGATGACGTAGTGGTCGCCGTCGCGCACGATGCTCGACGCGATGTTGGTCGCGTCGCTGGAAGCGACCGCAGGCTCCGTCATGGCGAAGCAGGAGCGGATTTCGCCGGCCAGCAGCGGCGTGAGCCAGCGCGCCTGCTGCTCGGGCGTGCCGTAGCGGGCCAGCACCTCCATGTTGCCGGTGTCGGGCGCCGAGCAGTTGAACACCTCCGGCGCCAGGTGCGAGCGGCCCATGATCTCGCACAGCGGCGCGTAGTCGAAGTTGCTCAGGCCGGCGCCATGCCCGGAGTCCGGCAGGAACAGGTTCCACAGCCCCGCCTCGCGCGCCTTCGGCTTGAGTTCCTCCAGGACCGGCGCGACCTTCCACGGGCCCAGCGCCTCGGCCTCCTTGTAGTAGCGGTCCTCGTTGGGATGGATGTGCTCGTCCATGAAGGCGAGCAGGCGCTGCTGCAGATCCTGGACTTGGGGAGAGAACGCAAACACGAAAGGCCTTTCGAGAGATGGGGCAGGCAGCGGGCAACCGTGGCCCACATGGTGATTCGGCCAAATGGTAGGAGGATTTCGTCTGACGATATTAGGTACTTGCACCGGCCGCCGTCGCGCGGGCGACGCGCATCGAAGTGCGCCGCCACGCCGATCGGCGCGGGTCCGCAGCGTAGGACGGGAGGGTCTTTCCGTCTTGCGTCCACCTGCTGGAGGCCTCTCGCTGCGTGCCGGCACGGAGTCCCGATCGGGCCTCATCGCCCGACAATGGCGCAGGCCGACATCCCCACCCATGAACGACAACAAGCCCGCCGCCGCACGCCGCCCCGCCGAGCGCAAGACACCCGCCCCCATGACCCCAGCCCATCCGCGCAGCACGCCCGACCGCGTGGCCGACGCCATCGGCAAGGGCATCCTCAATCGCCGCTTCGTGGTGGGCCAGCGCCTGGTCGAGACCGACCTGATGCGCGACCTGGGCGTGGGCCGCAGCACGGTGCGCGAAGCGCTGCGCGTCCTGGCCGCCAGCGGCGTGGTCGAGCTCACACCGCACCGGGGCGCCGTCATCCGCTCGCTCACGCACGAAGACGCGGCCAGCCTGCTGGGCGTGCTGGAGGTGCTTTCGGGCCTGGCCGCGCGGCTGGCGGCCCAACGCATCCGCCTGGGCGACAACGCCAGGCGCTTCGAGGCGGCCGCCCACAAGCTGGTGCGGGCCGAGACGCCCGAGGCGCTGGACCACGTGCTCGACGCACGCGCCCACTACTACAAGGTCCTGTTCGACATCGCGGCCAGCCCCGAACTCGACCGCGTGCTGCCGCAGGCCCGGGCCCATCTCTTCCGCGCCCAGTTCCACCACCTGCTCACGCCCGCCGACGTGCGCGCCATGGTGGCCGAATACCGCGGCATCACCGAGGCCATCCTGCAGGGCGATGCCGACAAGGCGGAAAGGCGCATGCGCCGCCATCTGCAGAAGTCCGGCGAGCGCACCCTGCCCCGCATGCGGGCGCCCGGACTGGACTGAGCGCCTCGACGCAGCGCCCGGGATGCGCCCTCAGCGCCGGCCCACCGCCATGCGCAGCCGGCCCACGACACCGCTGGGGAAGAAGTACACCGACAGCACGAAGACCAGCCCGAACCAGAGCATCCAGCGGTCCGGGTGGAACAGCTTGGCCAGCAGCGGCGCGGCGGCCAGGGAGCCGCTCAGCCCCGCCATCAGGCTCTGCAGGTAGTTCTCGGCCACGATGTACAGCGTCACGCCGATGACCGCACCGTAGATGGTGCCCAGGCCGCCGATGACGGCCATCAGCAGGATGTTGAGCATCACGTTGAAGCCCACCGTGGTCTGTGGCCCCACGTAGCGCAGCCACAGCGCCATCAGGATGCCGGCGCAGGCGGCCAGCGCGGCGGCCAGGCAATTGACCGCGATGCGGTAGTGCAGCGTGCGATAGCCGATGGCCTCGGCCCGGAACTCGTTCTCGCGGATGGCTTCCAGCACCCGGCCGAAGCGCGAGTTGACCACCCGCAGCATGAGCAGGAAGAGCAGCAGCGACACGCCGAAGACCAGGTAGTAGGTCAGCAGGCGGCCGTTGATGGCCGTGCCCAGCACCTCGTCCTCGACCAGGCGGAAGGCCGGCGTCAGGGCCTGCGGCAAGCGGAAGGTGCGGCCATCGTCGCCGCCGGTGATGCCGCTCAGGCGCATCACCAGGGCACCGAAGGCGGCCCCGAAGGCCAGCGTCATCATGGTGTAGAAGATGGCCTTGACCCGCAGCGAGATCAGCGCGATCAGGAAGGACAGCAGCACCGACAGCCCGATCGCCGCCAGCGCCCCGACGCCCATGGCCGTCCACGTGGGCCCCAGCGTGTGCATGGCAATGGCCACGCCATAAGCGCCGATGCCATAGAACATGGCATGCGCGAAGGACACCACGCCGCAGTAGCCCAGCAGCAGGTCGAAGGACGCCACCAGCACGATGAACACGCAGATGGTGGCCGCCACGTTCAACGGCCGGGCACCCGAGAAGAGGAAGGGCGCCGTGGCCAGGTAGAAGAGCACCAGGAGCAGCAGCACGGTCAGCGCCCGGCTGCGCGGCAGGTCGCCTGAAAGAAGTCGTGTGAGCATCGCGCGCGCCTTCCTACGGCTTGTGGACCGGGTACAGCCCCTGCGGCCGCCAGAGCAGCACGGCCATCATCACGAGGATGTTGGACACCAGCGCCAGGTCGGGCAGCAGAAAGCTCACGTAGTTGGTGGTCAGCGCCACCAGCATGGCACCGGCGAAGCAGCCGGCCACCGAGCCCAGCCCGCCGATGATGACGATGATGAGCATCTGCACCAGCACCTCGGCGCCGATGGCGACGGTGAACTGCTCGCGGTAGAAGCCCCACATCACGCCGCCCAGGCCCGCCAGCGCCGAGCCGGCCACGAACACGCCGACGAAGACGGTGCGCACCCGGTAACCCAGGGCCTCGACCATGGCACGGTTCTCCACGCCCGCCCGGATCAGCAGGCCGATGCGCGTGCGTCCGAGCACCAGCGTCAGCCCCACGAAGACGGCCAGCCCCACGCCGACGGCCACCAGCCGGTAGCGCTCGATGGCCACGTCGTCGCCCAGCAGGATCGAGCCGCGCAGGGCCTCGGGCAGCGGCAGCAGCATCTGGTTGGCGCCGAACACCACCAGCACCAGCTGCTCCATGACGATCATGGCGCCGATGGTGATGAGGATCTGCTTGAGATGGTCGCCATAGACCGGCTTCACGAACAGCCGCTCGTACACCCAGCCCAGCAAGGCCGTCACGGCCATGGCGACCGCGACGACGGCCAGGATGGCCGCCATGCCGGCCCATATCGAGGCCGACTGCAGCAGGGCCTGCAAGGGCCCGACCATCAGCGTCGCCGTGTAGGCGCCGACGGCCACGAAGGCCGCATGACCCAGGTTCATCACGTCCATGAGGCCGAAGACCAGCGTGAGCCCGCTGGCCATGATGAACAGCATCATGCCCATGGCCAGGGCCGCCACGGTCAGCGTGACCCAGGTGGGCAGGCTGCCCGTCACCGGCAGCGCGACGGCGATGAAGGCCAGGATGGCCAGGACGGGCACCAGATCGCGGCGCCGGCCCGGCAGTGCCTCCAGCGCCGCGGGCGTGGCGGGCATGGCAGCAGCCTGCGGCGGGCCGGCCAGGGTGGAGTCGGTGGCGGACATTCGTCGGTCTCCTCAATGGACGGCGCCGGCTTGCAGGCCGAGCAGCCGGGCCTGCAGCGACTCGTCCGCGTCCAGCGCGGCCATGGTGCCGGTGTGCACGATGCGGCCGTCGTCCATCACCGCGACATGGTCGCCCAGCGCCCGCACGAAATGGAAGTTCTGCTCCACCAGCAGGATGGTGGTGCCCCGGGCCTTCAGCGCCTCGAAGGCATCGGCCAGGTTGTCGACGATGGCCGGCGCCAAACCCTTGGTGGGCTCGTCGATCAGCAGCAGCTTGCGCGGCTCGATGATGGCGCGGGCAATGGCCACCATCTGCTTCTGGCCGCCCGACAGCGTGCCGCCCGGCCGCAGCCAGAAGCGCTTGAGCGCCGGGAACAGGCCGAAGATCCAGTCCAGCCGCGCCTCGTCGAAGCGCCCGCCGATGGCCGCCAGGCGCAGGTTCTCCTGCACCGTGAGCCCGGCGAACACGCCCATGTCCTCGGGCACGAAGGCGATGCCGCGGCGTGCGATGTCCGGCGTGCGGGCGGCGGTGATGTCCTCGCCGTCGAAGCGCAGCGTGCCGCGGCTGGCGTGCCACAGGCCCATGATCGTGCGCAGCGTGGTGCTCTTGCCGGCGCCGTTGCGCCCCAGCAGCACGGTCAGGCCGGCGCGCGGAACCTGCAGGTCCACGCCCTGCAGGATGTGGTATTCGCCGATGTGGGTGTGCACGCCGGTGAGCGACAGCAGCGGCTCATCGCCCGCCTTTGCAGGGGTGGCCTCATGCATGGGCAAACTCCCTGCGTGCCGCGCGTTGACGGCGCACGCCCAGGTAGGCCTCCTGCACGACGGCCGAGGCCATCACCTCGGCGGGCATGCCGTCGGCCACCAGGCGGCCGTTGTGCAGCACGACGATGCGGTCGGCCAGCGAACGGATCACGTCCATCTTGTGCTCCACCAGGAGGATGGTGCGGTTGCCCTGCGCCTTCAGGCGGGCGATCAGGTCCAGGATCACCGGCACCTCGTCCACGCTCATGCCGGCCGTGGGCTCGTCGAGCATGACGACCTGCGGCTCCAGCGCCATCAGGATGGCGACCTCCAGCTTGCGCTTGTCGCCGTGCGACAGCCGCGCCGCCTGCTCGTCCAGGCGCGCGGCCAGGCCCACCTGCTGCACATGCTGGCGGGCCTGCTCCACCAGGTCGGCCCGGCTGCGCCACACGGCCAGCATGTTGAAGCCGGCGCGGTGGCGGCTCTGCACCGCCAGCCGCACGTTCTCGAGCACGCTCAGCCGCGGAAACAGGTGGGTGAGCTGGAAGGCGCGGCCGATGCCGCGGGCCGTGCGCCGCGCGGCGTCGAGCCGCGTGACATCGTCCCCATGCAGCAGCACGCGGCCCGCCGTGGCCGGCAACTGGCCCGACAGCAGGTTGAAGTAGGTCGTCTTGCCGGCCCCGTTGGGCCCGACGATGGCGGTCAGCGTTCCCGCATGGAAGGCCGCGCTCACGTCGTCCACGGCGGCATGGCCACCGAAGCGGATGCCCAGTCCCCGGCTTTCGAGGACCGGCGCCGCACCCGCAGGCCGCGGCGCCTGCGCCGTTGCGTCGTGCATGCGCTCAGCGCTTGACGGTGATCGGCAGCGGCATCTCGGACGCCGGGATCTCGCGCACCAGCTCGAACAGGTCCCACTCGTTCGCGGGCGCCTTCTTCATGCGGAACTGGTACTGCGACTGCAGCGCCTGATGGTCTTCCTTCCGGAAGGTCATCTTGCCCTTGGGGGTGTCGAACTCCATGCCTTCCATGGCGGCGATGAGCTTGGGCGTGTCGACCGAGTTGGCCTTCTTCACCCCGGCCACGATGGCCGCCGCCGTGACGAAGCCGCCCGCGGTGAACAGGTCCGGCGGCGTCTGGTAGCGCTTGCGATGCTCCGCCACCAGCCAGTCGTTCATCGGGTTCTTGGGAAAGTCGTAGTAGTAGAAGGTGCCGCCGGTGATGTCCAGGCCGCGCCACGGCTTGGCGTTCTCGAGGTTGGCGCCGCCGATGGACAGGAACTCGATGCCGTAGCGCCCCGGGTTGAGCTCCGAGATCTTGCGGATCGGGTTGGGCGCTCCCCAGATCACCACCAGGTACTTCTTGCCCTGCACGTCCTTCATGCGGTCGAAGATGCGCTGCATGGGCGCGGTGAAGTCGGTGGTGGACAGCGGGATGTACTCCTCGTGCACCACGGTCGCCTTCTTCTTGGTGGCGGCCAGCGCCTCCTTGGCCGCCTTCACGCCGTCCTTGCCATAGACATAGTCGGGCGCCAGGAAGGCGACGTTGTCGCCGTCCTTGAGCGCCGCGGCACTGGCCAGCGCGTCCTGGAAGGAATTGCGGCTGGCGCGGAAAAGGTACTTGTTCCAGGCCGAGCCCGTGAGCGAGTCGGCGATGGCCGGCTCGACCATCAGCAGCTTGCCGTAGTCCTCGGCCACCGGCGCCATCGAGAGCGCACCGCCCGACCAGGAGGTGCCGATGGCGATGTCGGCCTTGTCGTCCGCCAGCGCCTCGGTGAGCATGGCCTTGGACAGCTCGGGCTTCATCTGGTCGTCCTTGACGATCAGCTCGATCTTGCGGCCGAGCAGCGTCATCGAGCCCTGGGTGAGGTATTCGAGGCCCAGGCGCAGCCCGCGCTCGGTGTCTCGGGCATAGGCCTCGGACGGCCCCGTCTTGCTGGCAATGAGCGCGATCTTGATCGGCTTGTCCTGCGCGCAAGCCTGTGGCGCGAGCCAGCAGGCCGCAGCCGCGGTGGCGGCCATGGCGAGTTTCTTCAGCATGCTTGTCTCCGTTGTGGATGGGAACGGGCGCCTCTTCGTGCGCCCGGGGGAACACGGACCTAGCCCACGGCGCGCGTCTGGCCTTTCCAGTAGGGCTCGCGCAGCACGCGCTTGAGCACCTTGCCGCTGGGGTTGCGCGGCAGCGCCTCGACGATGTCGACGGTCTTCGGGCACTTGTAGTGCGCGAGGTTCTCGCGCATGAAGTCGATGATGGTCCGCGCGTCGGCCGTGGCACCCGGGCGCAGCACCACGCAGGCCTTGACCGATTCGCCCCAGGTGGGATCGGGCACGCCGATGACGGCGCCGTCGGCCACGGCCGGGTGGCGCATCAGCACGTTCTCCACCTCGGCCGGATAGATGTTCTCGCCGCCCGAGACGATCATGTCCTTGATGCGGTCGTTGATGTAGAGGTAGCCGTCCTTCACATAGCCCGCGTCGCCCGAGCGGAACCAGCCGCCGTTGGCATTGCGGCCTTCCGGGTAGGCGGCGGCCGTGGCCTCGGGGTTGCGCCAGTACTCCTTGAGGTTGCGGTCGGACTCGATCCAGATCTCACCCACCTGCCCGTCGGGCAGGTCCTTGAGATCGATGGGATCGACGATGCGGATGCGCCCGCCCCCGATGGGCCGGCCCGCCGAACGCAGCAGTTCGGCGTCGCCGGCGCGGTGGTCCTCGGGAAAGAGGAAGGTCGCCGGGCCGGAGACCTCCGTCAGGCCATAGACCTGCAGGAAGTCGCAGCCGAACACCTCGAAGGCCTGGTGCAGCACCGACTCGCTCACCGGCGAGCCCCCATAGGCGATGAGCTGCAGCCGGCTGAAGTCGAAGGTCTTCGCCTCGGGGACCTGCAGCATGAACAGGATCATGGCCGGCACCAGGAAGGTGTGGGTGATGCCATGCTCGCCGATGGCACGCAGGTAGGCGCGCGGATCGAACTCCGGGTACGACGAGGTCTGGCCGCCCGTGTAGAGCGTCAGCAGCAGCATCGTCATGCCCGCCACATGGAAGACCGGCAGTGGGTTGCCCAGCACATGCCGGTGGTCGAACTTCCATTCGCGCGACACCGCCCGCGAGGTGGAGAGCAACCCCGCATGCGTGAGCACGATGCCCTTGGGCAGGCCCGTGGTGCCCGAGGAATAGAGCTGCAGCGCCGCGTCATGCGTGTCTGCGGCCACCGGCTCGAAGCGGTCGGACTGGCCGGCGCACCACTGGGCGAGCGAGGGCAAGGCCGTGCCCTCGGCCGTGCACACGCGGATGCGCACGCCCGGCAGCTCGGCCTTCTCCAGCAGGGGCAGGAACTCGGCATCGGCCATCAGGAAGGGCGCTTCGCCGTTGTTGACGATGTACTCCACCTCCTTGGCCGCCAGCCGCCAGTTGACCGGCATGCACACGGCCCCCAGCTTGCAGGCGGCCAGCGTCACCAGGATGCATTCGACATGCTGCTTGGTCAGCACCGCCACGCGCGTGCCGCGCCCCACGCCCGCGCCGGCCAGGGCGTGGGCCAGGCGGTTGGTGAAGGCCTCGACGTCGCGGTAGCTGAGCTGCCGCTCGCCCTGCCGGTAGGCGATGGCGTCCGGCTGATCGGCCAGTTGACGGCGCAGCCCGTCGATGAGGGTGAGGTCTTCCATGGCGTGTCTCCGATGTGGGGGATGCGTGAGGCGGTCGGGCGGCGCTCAGCCGGGCAGCCGGTCGGACAGGCGCCGGCCGCTGCGAACGAGCTCCGACAGCAGCGGCGCCACGCGCCAGTAGCCGAAGCGGTCGCCGCGGGTGCGGCCGTAGAAGGTCAGGCGGTCGGCCACCGTCGCCAGGCCGAGCGCGTCGGCCCACCACATCGGCCCGCCCAGGTGGTCGGGGAAGCCGTAGCCCGCCGTCCACACGATGTCGATGTCGCCCGGCCGGTAGGCGATGCCCTCCTCCAGGATCCGCACGCCCTCGTTGATCAGCGGATACAGCAGCCGCTCCACGATCTCCTGCGCGCCGATGTCCGTGCGGCGCGCGATGCCATGGGCCGCGGCCAGTTCGGCCGCGATGCGGGCGACCTCGGGGTCGTCCACCGGGGTGCGGCCTTCGTAACGGTAGTAGCCTGCGCCGGTCTTCTGGCCGAAGCGGCCCAGTTCGTAGAGCCGGCGCACCATGGCGCGGTAGCTGTCGTCCGGCGGCAACCCACCGGCCTTGCCGTACTCGATGACGGTGCGGGCCCCCACGTCGATGCCGGCCATGTCGAGCATGCGGCATGGGCCCATCGCCATGCCGAGCGCCTCCACCGCGCCGTCGACCTGCGAGGGGCTTGCGCCTTCCATCAACAGGAACTCCGCCTCGCGCATGTAGACCTCGGCCATGCGGTTGCCGATGAAGCCGTAGCACACGCCCGAGACGACCGCCACCTTGCGGATGGTGCGTGCCAGCTGCATGGCCGTGGCCAGCACGTCCGGCGCGGTGCGGGCGCCGCGCACCACCTCCAGCAGGCGCATCACGTTGGCGGGGCTGAAGAAGTGCAGGCCGACGACATCGGCCGGCCGGCCGGTGGCCTCGGCCAGTGCGTCCACGTCCAGCGTGGAGGTGTTGGTGGCGATGATGGCGCCCGGCCGGCACACGGCCCCCAGCCTCGCGCAGACCTGCCGTTTGAGGGCCATGTCCTCGAACACGGCTTCGATGACCAGGTCGCAGTCGGCGAGCGCGGTGTCGTCGAGCGTGCCGTGCAGCAGCGCCATGCGCTCGTCCACCTGCGCGGACGTCATGCGGCCCTTGGCGGCGCTGGCCTCGTAGTTGCGGCGGATGATGCCCAGGCCCCGCGCCAGGGCCTCGGCCGAGGCCTCGACCAGTGTGACGGGCACCCCGACGTTGGCGAAGTTCATCGCGATGCCGCCGCCCATGGTGCCCGCGCCCAGGATGCCGACGCGCCGCACCGCCCGCAACGCGGTCTCGCGCGGCAGGCCCGGAATGCGCGCCGCCTGGCGCTCGGCGAAGAACAGGTGGCGCAGCGCCTGCGATTCGGGCGACACGCGCAGCTGCTCGAACAGCCGCGCCTCGGTCGCCTCGCCATCGGCAAAGGGCTGCGTGGCCGCCGCCTGCACCGCCAGCACGATGCTGCGTGCGGCGGGATGGCAAGGCTTGCGCTGCGCGGCGGCCTTCAGTGCCTGCGCGAAGAAGTCGGCCGGCAGGCCCTCGTCGGGCACGGGCTGCGCGCTCAGGCGCCGCACGCCCTCGCCACGGGCCTGCAGCTCGCCCAGGTAGGCCAGCCCCACGGCCAGCGGATCGCCCGCACGCACGGCGTCGACGATGCCGGCGTCGCGCGCGGCCTCGGCGTCCAGGCTGCGTCCGGTCGAGATCATGTCCAGCGCCAGCCGGACGCCCACCGCGCGCGGCAGGCGCTGCGTGCCCAGCGAACCGGGCAGCACGCCCAGCTTGACCTCCGGCAGCCCGAACTGCGTGCCGGGCACCGCGACACGGGCGTGGCAGGCCAGCGCCAGCTCCAGCCCGCCGCCCAGCACGGTGCCGTGCAGCGCGGCCACCACCGGACGGTCCTGGGCCTCGATGCGGGCCAGGGTGCGGTTGTAGGGCGCGGCCGAGAAGGCCGGATCGTCGAAGCTGCCGATGTCGCCGCCCGCCACGAAGGTGCGGCCCGTGCAGTGCACCAGCAGGCCGGCAAAACTGCGGTCGGCCTCGAAGGCCTGCACGGCCTCGGCCAGGCCCGCCACCACCGCCGTGGAGAGGGCATTGACGGGCGGATTGGCGATGGTCAGCACGGCCATGTCGCCATGGCGTGCAAGGGAAACGACGGGCTCGATCATGGGTGTCTTCAGGGGCCTTCGCGCCCGTGGCGGGCAGCGAAGAAAGGCTAGCAAAGGGGTTCTTCGGCCTCTTGCGTCTACACGCTGTCCGGGTCGGTATCGACCCGGGGCCGCGGTCGGGGGCGCGGGCTCAGCGGCCCGTCCACACCGGCCGGCGCTTCTCGTTGAAGGCGGCCAGGCCCTCGCGCGCGTCCTCGGTCATGGCGAGCAGCGCGATCTGGCTCTCGGTGTAGGCGATGCCTTCGTCGAAGGACATGGCGGCCATGGCCCGCATGGCGTACTTGCCGCGGCGCAGCGCCGTGGGCGACTTGTCGGCCAGGCGGTCGACCAGCCACTGGGTCTTCGCGTCCAGTTCGGCCGCGGGCACCACATGGTTGAGCAGGCCGGCCGCGTGGGCCTCGGCCGCGCCGAAGGGCTCGCCGCTCAGGCACCACTCGCGCAGCACGCGGCGCGGCACCAGGTCCTGCAGCAGGCTCAGCACCTGCATGGGAAAGAGGCCGATCTTGACCTCGGGCAGGCCGAACTGCACGGCCTCCGCCGCGACGGCCATGTCGGTCATGCACAGCAGCCCGATGCCGCCGGCCATGCAGGTGCCGTTGATGCGCGCGATGCTCGGCAGCGTGGCGTTCTGCACCTCGCGCAGCAGGTCGGCATAGTCGATGTTGGGCCGCGAGAGGTCGAAGGCGAAGCCGGCCCCCGGCTGCAGGTCGCCCCCGGCGCAGAAGGCCTTGTCGCCGGCCCCGGTGAGCACGATCACGCGCACCTCGGGGTCGGCATGGGCGCGCCGCCAGCCCTCGCGGATGCCCGCGACGACCTCATTGTTGATGGCGTTGCGCTTGTCGGGCCGGTTGAGGATGACCCACAGGGCATGGCCCCGCTTCTCGCACAGCACGGCGGGCGCCGCGGCGGGCGCTGCGTTCTCTGTCATGGACGTCTCGCTGGAAGGAATGGAAAGGGAGGCGCGCGTGCCTTCACGCGGGCTCGGCCGGCGCCACCGCCTCGATCTCGGCGACCACGCGGCTTGCCGCCACCTGGTCGCCGGTCTTCACATGCAGCGCGACCAGCCGGCCCGCCACGGGCGCGGCATGCACGTGTTCCATCTTCATGGCCTCCAGCGTGAGCACCGGCTGGCCGGCCTGCACCGTGTCGCCGATGGCGGCCAGCACCGCCACGACACGGCCGTTCATGGAGGCGCGCACCTTGCCGTCTCCGCCCGCCTCGCCCTGGCGCGCCGCCGCGGCGCGCGTGCGGTCCTCGATGCGCATGGGCAGGCCGGCGTAGTGCAGCAGCAGCGTCGCGCCATCGCGGTGGAAGGCGGCGCTCTCCTGCAGGCCGTCGCAGGTGAAGCGGGCGCGGTGCTGCGCCAGCCCGTCCAGCGCAATGCGGTAGGTGGCCTCGCCGATGCCGACCGCGAAGTGACGCCCCTCGGTCAGCACCACACTGGCGGCCACGGCCTCCCCGCCCACCTGCAGGCGCATGCCGATGGGCAGGCTGGGCGCCAGCCGCCGCTGGCCGGCCGCCGGCGGTGCGGCGGTGGTCTCGTACAACAGCACGGCGGCGATGGCCGCGGCCCGCGCGCGCAGGGCCGCGTCGGGCGCCAGCAGCGCGGCCTGGTGCTCGGCGATGAAGGCGGTGGTCGCGCCACCGGCAGCGAAGACCTCGTGGCCCAGGCAGCGGTGCAGGAAGGCCTGGTTGGTGGTCACGCCCAGCGCCACCGCGTCCTCCAGGCCGGCCATCAGCAGGCGGCGCGCATCCTCGCGGCTGTCGCCGAGGGCGATCAGCTTGGCGATCATGGAGTCGTAGTACGGCGGGATGTCGGCGCCGGACTGCAGCGCATGCTCCACCCGCAGCTGGGGCGGCATCTGCCACAGGGCCATGGTGCCGCTCTGGGGCATGAAGCCCTGGTCGGCGTCCTCCGCGCACAGGCGCACCTCGATGGCATGGCCGCTGAAACGCACATCCTCCTGCGCGATGGCGAGCGGCTCACCCGCGGCCACACACAACTGCAGCGCCACCAGGTCCAGGCCCGTGATGGCCTCGGTGACCGGATGCTCCACCTGCAGCCGCGTGTTCATCTCCATGAAGTAGTAGCGGCCCTCGGCGTCGAGCAGGAACTCGAGCGTGCCCGCACCTTCATAGCGGATGGCCTTGACGGCGGCCACCGCGGTGGCGCCCATCCGTGCCCGCAGGTCGGCGTCGACGGCGGGCGATGGCGCCTCCTCGATCAGCTTCTGGTGACGGCGCTGCACCGAGCAGTCGCGCTCGCCCAGGTGGATGGCGTGGCCGTGACGGTCGGCGAAGACCTGGATCTCGATGTGCCGCGGCCGCACGATGGCGCGCTCCAGGATCACCTCGGGGTCGCCGAAGGCGCTCTGCGCCTCGGAGCGGGCGCTGCGCAGCAGCTCGGGAAACTCGGCCGCGCTGTTCACCAGCCGCATGCCCCGGCCGCCGCCGCCGGCCGTGGCCTTGATCATGACCGGGAAGCCGATGCGCCCCGCCTCGTCGGCCAGGCGCGCCTCGCTCTGGTCCTCGCCCTGGTAGCCCGGAATGCACGGCACGCCTGCGCCCTGCATCAGCACCTTGGCGCCGGCCTTGTTGCCCATGGCCCGGATCGCCTCGGCCGAGGGGCCGATGAAGACCAGCCCGGCGTCGTGGCAGGCCTGGGCGAAGTCCTCGTTCTCGGCCAGGAAGCCGTAGCCCGGGTGCACCGCATCCGCCCCGCTGCGGCGGGCGGCCTCGATGAGCGCCGGAATGCGCAGGTAGCTCTGCGCGGGCAGCGGCTCGCCGATGCATACCGCCTGGTCGGCCTCGCGCACATGGCGCGCGCCGGCATCGGCGGTGGAATGGACGGCCACGGTGCGGTAGCCCAGGGCGCGGGCGGTGCGGATGATGCGCAGCGCGATCTCGCCGCGGTTGGCGATCAGGATCTTGCGGAAGGGCGTGCGCGCGGGGGTGTCGGCGGTCATGGCGTGGGTGTTCGATCGGTCGCGGGAGGTCATGGCCGGGCCACGGAGAACTGCATGGCTTGCGGCTGGCGCAGTTCGGCATCGCGGCAGATGGCCAGCACGTTGGCCAGCACGGCGCGGGTGTCGCGCGGGTCGATCACGCCGTCGTCCAGCAGGTGCGCGCTGGTGGTGAACACGCTCATCTGGCTGTCGAAGCGCTCGACGATGCGGCGCTCCAGCTCGGCCAGCTTCGCGTGATCCACCTCGCCGCCCTTGCGCTTCATGGCGGCCTCGGTCACGTTGACCATGGTCTGCGCCGCCTGCTCGCCGCCCATCACGGCCGTCTTGGCGTTGGGCCAGCTGAAGCAGAAGCGCGGCTGGAAGCCGCGGCCGCACATGCCGTAGTTGCCGGCCCCGAAGGAGGCACCGCAGTAGATCGTGATCTGCGGCACCGTCGCATTGGTCACGGCCTGGATCATCTTGGAGCCGTGCTTGATGATGCCGGCCTCTTCGTAGGCGCGGCCCACCATGAAGCCGGTCGTGTTGTTGAGGTAGAGGATGGGCGTGCGCGACTGGCAGCAGGCCTGGATGAAGTGCGTGGCCTTGGCCGCGCCGGCCGGGTCGATGGGCCCGTTGTTGGTGACGATGCCCAGCGGCATGCCTTCGATCTTGATGTGGCCGACGACGGTGGCGCTGCCGTAGCCGGCGCCGAATTCGAGGAAGTCGGAGTCGTCGGCGATGCGGGCGATGACCTGCTTCATGTCCACGGGCCGCTTGTGGTCCATGGGCATGATGCCCAGCAGTTCCTCCGCGTCGTGGCGTGGCGGCTTGAAGGGACGCGGGGGCTCGGCCGGCATGCTGCGCTGCCAGTCGATGTTGGCCAGGATCTCGCGGGCCAGGCGGATGGCGTCGCGGTCGTCCTCGGCCAGGTAGTCGCCGAGGCCCGAGATGCTGGTGTGCATGAGGGCGCCGCCCAGTTCCTCCTCGGTCGCGATCTCGCCGGTGGCGGCCTTGAGCAGCGGCGGCCCGGCCAGGAAGGCCCGAGAGCGGCCGCGCACCATGATGATGTAGTCCGACAGGCCCGTCTGGTAGGCCCCGCCCGCGGTGGACGATCCATGCGTGACGGTGACCACCGGCAGGCCGGCGGCGGAGATGCGCGCGATGTTGCGGAACAGGCTGCCGCCGGTGACGAATTCCTCGACCTTGTAGGTCATGAGGTTGGCGCCGGCCGACTCCACGAGCTGCATGTAGGGCAGCTTGTTCTCCAGCGCCAGCTCCTGCATGCGAAGCTGCTTGGGGATGCCCATGGGCTGCAGGGCGCCAGCGTCGATGCCGGAGTCGGACGCATTGACCATGACCCGCACGCCGCTGACCCAGCCGATGCCGCCGATGACGCCGCCACCGGGGACGCTGCGGTCGAGGTCGGGGTTGTCGAGGCCCAGGCCGGCGAGGGCACCGATCTCGAGGAAGGGCGTGCCGGGGTCGAGCAGCAGGGCCAGGCGCTCGCGTGGGAGCAACTGGCCGCGCTTTTCAAAGCGCTCTCTGGACTTGGCAGAGGTGGTGATGCTGCGTTGCTGGTAGGTGCGCACGCGCTCGATCAGCGCGAGCATGCCGGCGCGGTTGGCTTCGAAGGCATCGCTGCCGGGGGAGATGGTCGACTCGATGATGGCCATGGGCTGCTTCTGGTGCGGGCGTCTGCGGTGCTGCGGACGCCCGCCGGGTGGGATGGGGGTCAGCTTAGGCAGCGGGGCGTTGCGGGTCTTGCGCGAAGTGGCTGTCTGGCGTGCGTCGGGCACTTCGGTCGGGGGCGCACGGTGCACTTCGGTCCGGGGTGCAGGGTGCACTTCGGTCCGGGGTGCGCGCGTCGGGGCCGGGGCCTGGGGGCCGCGGGCTCATACTTTTTCAGAAATCGCCCGCGGCCCCCAGGCCCCGGCCCCGACGCGCGGGACACGGTGGTGGTGCACTGGGGGGAGGCCCGTGCTGGATTGAACGCGCCGACGAAGCAAAGGTCTCGAGCGTTGGCGCAGCGCTCATGCCGGCCGATCAACCATCCCGCAGGCCCTGGTGCCGGTGAGGGCGTGGCGGCGCGCCTGTGGGGCGCCGAGGAGCGCAGGGCGGACGGGCTGCGGGCCTGCCGAAGGACAGGCCCGCTTCGTGAACTGACTCGCGGCAGTTGTTTGAGCGCAGCGCGAAGCGCGTAGCGAGTTCTGCCGCGGCCCGTCCGTCCGAGCACCGCAGGGAAGTCGGCGCGCAGCGCCGACCGCCCCACTTGAAGCGCCGCCACGCCCTCACCGGCTCCAGGGCCGGACCATCGTCAACGACTGAGCCCTCACCTGCACCAGCGCCGGACCATCCCCACGAACGTTGGACCACCGCAAACCCCCACCGTCGGCGAGGGGCCAGGGTCAAAGCGAACGTGCCACCCGCCACTTCGCCAGCAAGGCCTGCGGCGCATACGACCGCTTGCTCCGCCGGAACCCCGGATTGCCCATGTCCTGCTCGAAGTTCAACCAAAGCACCGGACGCGCGAACGATCGACAGAAGTGCTGGAACATGAACGGGTAGATGCCCACATGGCTGTCCAGCCCCTTGGCGAAACGGATGGCGAAAACACCCGGCTCCAGCGCCTGTGCAAGCACGAAAGCCACCGGCTTCGATTGCACGAAGTACACGAAGCCCTCGAACCCGAAGCGACCGGCGTGCGTGAGAGCCTCCAGGCACGCGTGCTCGTCGGCCTCGCCCGCGCCCTTGCCCTTCTGGGTCATCCAGCCCGCCAGTACCTCGCGCGCCGCGGCCTCCAACGATGGGCCGAAAGGCACGGCCTCGGGGACGTGATGGGCCAGGAACTGGCGCACCAGGTTGCGCTTCTTGGCCAGGGCCGGCCCTGCATAGTCGCGGAAGGACTGGGCCGCATAGAGGTAGTCCGCGTCGTCGTCGTTGGCACTCCATACAAAGCGACCGGCCGGCAAGGTCTGGAGCTGACGCTCGGCCACCGGATAGAGACAGCCATGCATCTCGATGAAGGCATCCAGCACCGGCCACGGCGCAGTGCCGATGTCGAAGAGCGGCATGAAGTGCGTGGCACCGTCGTAGGTGCGGCCCGCCACGCCCGGCCATTCGCCGGGCAGGAAGCGGTACGCATGGGCCTCGCGGAACAGATGCAGGTTGGAGAAGGCATGGTCCGACAGCGCCTGCGCGCCCTGCCCCGCCCGCAAGGCCGCCAGCGCCGCGTCGATGCGCGGCTGCAGCTCCAGCGTGATCGGCAGGCCGTTCAAGCGACAGGGTCGAGGTAGTCCACCCGGCGCACACCCGGCGGCGGCGCGCTCGCCGGTTCGCCGGCAAAGCACTGGGCGATCTGCAGCCATTCGCGTGCGGCGCCGTCGCTGTGGCGCAGCGCCGTGTCGGCCAGGTTGCGGCGTTGCGTCACCACCAGGCAGAAGTCCTCGGCCGTGCCGCGCACCCATTCGGGCGACGCCGGGTCACCCCAGGTCCAGGCGCCCTCGCCTTCTGCGCCGCCGGGTGGTGGCTGCAGTTCCACGTATGGCACCACCGCCGGCACCGGCAGGCCGCGGTTGACGAAGCTCCAGCCGAAGGTGGTCACGCCGATGTGCGCGATGTGGCGAAGCCGCGGACCGACCGGGCGACGACGCCTCACCACGTCCCACACGTCCTGGCCATGGGCCCAGGTCTCCATCAGCCGCGCGGTGGCGAAGGAGCGCGCGCTCATGCTGGGGCCGTACCAGGGCAGCCGCGCCTTGGGGTCGAGCGCGGCCAGTGCGTCGGTCAGTTGCGCGGACACGGGCTCCCAATGGGCCAGCAAGGCCGCGCCATCGAGGTGGCCGTATTTCTCGCGCGCGATGGCGCTGATCTCGCGGCCGGCCGTCAGCTGTGCCGTGAGGGCCGCGGTGTCGCGCGCGAAGGCCTCGGCGTCGGTCGCGGCCAGCAGCGCGGTCTCGTCGAAGTACAGCAGGTGCGCGATCTCGTCCCAGGGCGTCCAGCCG
Source organism: Pseudacidovorax sp. NFM-22 (assembly GCF_021401245.1). GTDB lineage: Bacteria > Pseudomonadota > Gammaproteobacteria > Burkholderiales > Burkholderiaceae_C > Xenophilus. The sequence continues at coordinate 54,389 of NZ_JACBFY010000003.1, read as the reverse complement.
TAGAACCCGCTGCGCAGGCGCCACTGTTCGGTGCTCAGGCCGCGCGCAAGCCCGGCCAGTTCGGCGTACTCGGCGCGCAGGTCGTCGATGGTGTCGTTCATCGTGGTCGTCGTCTTGTTCGTCGCATTCAGATGCCCAACTGCCGCGCAGCCAGGTCCTTCATCACTTCCTCGGCACCGCCGCCGATCATCATGACCTTGACCTCGCGGTAGATGCGCTCGCTCTTCGTGCCGCGCATGAAGCCCATGCCGCCCAGCAGCTGCACGGCCTGGTCGGCACAGAACTGCATGGTCTGCGTGGCCTGCACCTTGGCCAGGCACACGCGCGCCACCAGCTGCGCCGGCTGCGCCAGCTGGTGTTCGATGCGGTAGGCCAGGTCATGCAGCAGCGCGCGGGTCGCGTCGATGCGCATGACCATGTCCATCAGCTTGTGACGCACCACTTGCCGGTCGGACAGCAGGCTGCCGCCCACGCTGCGCTGGCGCGTCCAGTCGAGCGCCTCGTTCAGACAGACCTCGGCATAACCGCAGGCCAGCGCGGCCATCAGCAGGCGCTCGCTGTTGAAGTTGTTCATCACCAGCTTGAAGCCGTGGTTCTCTTCGCCGACGAGATGCGTCACCGGCACCCGGCACTGGTCGAAGCGCAGGTGCGCGGTGTCGGAGCTCCACCAGCCCATCTTCTTGAGCGGTGTGCGCGTCAGGCCCGGCGTGTCCCCGTCGATCACCAGCAGCGAGATGCCGCCCGCGCCCTTGGCCGTCAGGTCGGTGCGCACGGCCGTGGTGATGAAGTCGGCGCGCACGCCGGAGGTAATAAAGGTCTTCTCGCCACTCACGATGTAGTGGTCGCCGTCGCGCACGGCCGTCGTGCGCAGACTGGCCACGTCGGAGCCACCAGATGGCTCGGTGATGGCCAGGGCCGCGATCTTCTGCCCCGCCAGCACCGGCGGAATCACCCGCTGGCGCAGCGCCTCGCTGCCGGCCTTGAGCACCGGCGGCAGCGCGATGCTGTGCGACAGGAGCGAGGCCTGCACGCCGCCGCTGCCGCAGCGCGCGAACTCCTCGGCCACGACCAGCTGGTAGAACAGGTCAGTGGGTGTGCCGCCATAGGCTTCGGGGTAGCCCAGGCCCTGCACGCCAAGCTCGGCCATGCGGGCATAGAGCGAGCGCGGAAAGGTCTCGGCCTCGTCCCACTCGTGCACATGGGGCGTGATCTCCCGAGCGATGAAGTCGCGCAGGCTGGCGCGGAACTGCTCGTGCTCGGGCGTGAAATGAAAGGGAAGCGGCGGCGCTTCGAGCAGGTCCATCGCGGTCTCCTGATGCTGCTGCAAGGCTACCGGCAGCGGAGATCCCAGTCTTGTGCGAACTGGCTGCCGGCAGCGAGTTCACGCAAGCCAGCCAGGCCTTCGCTGCCTAGGCTGACGGGTTCCGCGTTGCCGCACTCTTCTTCGCTGCCCATGGCCGATCTGCCCCCCGCCGATACCCTCGTCCCGCCCGGCCTGCTGCTGCCGGCCGCACTGCACCACGCAGCCCTGCGCCATCACCACGTGACCGCCTACATCGACGGCGAGCGCCGCTTCGCCTTTGCCGACCTGGACGCCGCAAGCCGCCGCCTCGCCAGCGCGCTGCTGCACATGGGCCTGGTGCGCGGCGACCGCATCGCCGTGCTGTGCTTCAACCAGATCGAATGGCTGCAGCTCTTCTTCGCGGCGACGCGAATCGGCGTCGCCGTGGTGGCACTGAGCCCGCGCTACCGCGAGGCGGAGATCGGCTTCATGCTCGCCGACAGCGAGGCCCGGGCTGTGTTCACCACGCGCTGCATCGACGGCTTCGACTTCCAGGCCGCCATCGATGCGATGGCGCCCACCCTGCCCGCGCTGCGCCGCGTGCTCGCCATCGATGGCGAGGCCTTCGCGACGATGGCCGGCGCCCGCATCGACGAAGGTGCGCTCCAGGCCGCCACGGCGGCCGTGCAGCCCGACGACCTGGCGATGGTGATCTACACCTCGGGCACCACCGGCAAGCCCAAGGGCTGTGCGCTCACCCACCGCAGCCTGCTTGCCTCGGCGGCCGCGCAGGCCCGCCACACCCGCGTGCAGCCGGGCGAGCTGATGCAGCTGGCCAACCCCTTCAACCACGTCGGTGGCATCACCTGCGGCATCCTGGCCCAGATGCTGGCAGGCGGCAGCTGCGAGCTGGTGCCGGTGTTCAAGGCCAAGACCGTGCTGGACATGATCCGGCGGCATCCGCCCGCCATCCTCGTGGGCGTGCCGACCATGATGACGCTGCTGCTCACGCATCCGGACCCTGCCGAGGTCGACCTGAGCTCGGTACGGCTGATCATCACCGGCGGTTCCAATGCCGATGCCACGCTGCTGTCCCAGCTGCGCCAGCGCATGCCAAGCGCCACCGTGATGAACCTCTACGGCCTCTCCGAAGCCTCGGGCGCGCTGGTGATGACGCCCTGGCACGGCACGGACGAGGACCTGATGCGCAGCATCGGCATGCCGCTCGAAGGTGTCGAGGTGCGTGTGTGCGCGCCCGACGGCGGCACCGTGCCCGCCGGCGAGATCGGCGAGCTGCAATTCCGCGGTGGCGGCGTGGTGCGCGGCTACATCGGTGCGGCGGCCGGCCAGGGCGGCTTCGAGGACGGCTGGCTGCGCACCGGCGACCTGGGCGAGGTGGATGCACGCGGCTTCATCACGCTGCGCGGCCGCATGAAGGACATGTACATCCAGGGCGGCTTCAACGTCTACCCGGCGGAGGTGGAAGCCCTCATCGCCACCCACCCGGCCGTGCTGATGGTGGCCGGCGTGGGTGTGCCCGACCCGGTGCTCGGCGAGGTGGGACGCTACTTCGTCGTGGCCCGGCCTGGCAGCGCGCTCACGGCCGAAGAGGTGCTGGCGCACTGCGAGGGGCGCATCGCCGACTACAAGATGCCGCGCCAGGTGGTGGTGCGCGACGCGCTGCCCCTCACGCCGGCCGGCAAGATCCACAAGGCGGCGCTGCGCGAGGACGCCTCGGCCTAGGGCCTGTTAACGCTATTCAAGGGGTCGCGTTGCTTCGCCAAGGGGCTGGATGCAAGGCGCCTGCGCGCAGCAAGGCCGAGGCCTTGCAAGCGCGGGCAACGCCGCAGACGGCCCCTTGGCGAAGCAACCCGAAGGGAAGCTCATCCCAGCCCGCCCCTCGGCGTTGCGCTCCTTGTGCGTGTGGACACACGCACGGCGTCGCGCGCCTTGATGGGCGGGCTGGGATGAGCTTCGCGACCCCTTGCATAGCGTTAACAGGCCCTAGGGCGCAGACCTGGCCACCTCGACATCAGCGAGTTGGCGCAAGCCCGGTGCGACCCCTCTCGCTAAGCTGGTTCTATCCAAGGAAACGCGCATGACAGACACGCCGAACAACGCCCCCCGCACGGTCCGCATCGGCGGCGCCTCGGGCTTCTGGGGCGACAGCATGGTGGCCGCGCCGCAGCTCGTGAAGGGCGGCCGGCTCGACTACCTGGTCTTCGACTACCTGGCCGAGACGACCATGGCCATCCTGGCCGCGGCCCGGGCCAAGAACCCCGAACTGGGCTACGCCACCGACTTCGTCGACATCGCCATGAAGCCCGTGCTGGCCGAGGTCAAGCGCCAGGGCATCAAGGTGGTGAGCAATGCGGGCGGCATCAACCCGCACGGCTGCGCCGCGGCGCTGAAGGCCGTGGCCGATGCGCAGGGCATCGCACTGCGCATCGCCGTGATCGAGGGCGACGACGTGAGCGGCCTGATGCCCGGCCTGCGCGCCGAGGGCGTGCGCGACATGTTCACCGGCGAGGCCCTGCCCGACAAGGTGCTGAGCGCCAACGCCTACCTGGGCGCCGCGCCCATCGCCGCCGCGCTCGCGGCCGGCGCCGAGGTGGTCATCACCGGCCGCTGCGTCGACAGCGCGGTCACGCTGGGTCCGCTGATGCACGAGTTCGGCTGGACGGCCACTCAGCACGACCTGCTCGCGTCGGGCAGCCTGGCCGGCCACATCATCGAATGCGGCTGCCAGGCGACCGGCGGCCTGCACACCGACTGGGAGGACATCCCGGACTGGGCGCACATCGGCTACCCCATCGTGGAATGCCACGCCGACGGCAGCTTCGTCGTCACCAAGCCGGAGGGCACCGGCGGCAAGGTGATCCGCGCGGGCGTGGTGGAACAGCTGCTCTACGAGATCGGCGACCCGGGCGCCTACCTGCTGCCCGAGGTGAGCTGCGACTTCCGCGAAGTGCGCGTCACCCAGCAGGGCGAGAACCGCGTGCACGTGAGCCCGGCCAAAGGCCGCGCGCCGACGCCCCATTACAAGGTGTCGGCCACGCAGCTCGACGGCTTCCGCTGCGCGGGCAGCATGGTGATCATCGGCATCGACGCCGAGAAGAAGGCGCGGCGCACGGCCGAGGCCATCCTCGAGCGCACCGGCGAGATCCTGCAGGCCCAGGGCCTGCCACCCTTCACCGCCACCTACATCGAGGTCATCGGCGCGGAGACGCTCTACGGCCCGCAGTCGCGCACCCGCCAGGTACGCGAGGTGATGATGCGCGTGGTCGCCAACCATCCGCAGAAGGCGGCGCTGGCCATGTTCGCGCGCGAGATCGCGCCTTCCGGCACGTCATGGTCGCCGGGCACCACCAGCCCCGGCGGCGGCCGGCCGGCGGTGTCGCCGCTGGTCAAGCCCTTCGCCTTCCTGCTCGAGAAGACCGCGGTGCAGCCGGGCTTCGTGCTGGAAGGCGTGCGGCATGCGGTGGACATTCCCGCGGGCGCGGCGCCCTCACCCCTGCCGGCCCTGCCCGCCCCCCCTGCCTGGGCCGGCGACGAGCCCGCCACCGAGACGGTGCGCCTGATCGACCTGGCCTGGGCACGCAGCGGCGACAAGGGCAACCTGTCGAACATCGGCGTGGTGGCGCGCCGGCCGCAGTGGCTGCCGCTGCTGTGGCAGGCGCTGCAGCCGGCGGTGGTGGAGGCCTGGTTTAGGCACCTGCCCGCCGGGCACGTCACGCGCTACCACCTGCCCGGCACGGATGCGATGAACCTGCTGATCCACGATGCCCTCGACGGCGGCGGTCCCTCGTCCATGCGCATGGACCCGCTGGGCAAGGGCATGGCCCAGATGCTGCTGGACATGCCCATCGCCGTGCCGCCGAGCGTGGCGGCCGAAGCGCTCAGGCGCGCGGGCCGAACATGATCACCGCCATGCCCGCCAGGCACAGCGCGACGCCGGCCAAGTCATAGGCGGTGGGCGCGACGCCGTCCACCCGCCAGAGCCACAGGATCGCCACGCCCACATACACGCCGCCATAGGCTGCATACACGCGGCCACTTCCGGTGGGATGCAGGGTCAGCAACCAGGCGAAGAGCGTCAGGCTGGCCGCGGCCGGCAGCAGCAGCCAGGCCGAGCGGCCCTGCCGCAACCACAGCCAGGGCAGATAGCAGCCCACGATCTCGGCCAGGGCCGTGAGCACGAAGAGTCCGAAGGTCTTGAGCAGGTACACGGTGGGCATTCTCGGAGGGGGACGGACGGACAGCCTCGTTGCGGCAATGCGCCTTCGACTCGTCGGTGGGCGGCATCAAGGCCGTCCACCCTCATGGCTCGGTGTGCCAAATGCGCTGCCAGGTGCGGACCAGCATTCCGCGCGGATCGCGGACACCGCCCCGCAACGCCGGGGGCGCCGGCTGCCAGGCGCTCTCCTGCCAGCGCGCCACGCGGTAGTTGAAGCTGTAGTCGGGCTCGGCCCCCATGCGCAGGTCCGACACGATGAGCGCGTCACCGTCGCGCGCGGCCTTCAGGAAGCCATGGGTGAACCAGCGAAGCCGCGCCACGGCGGCGTCCTCCGACAAGGCTTGCAGCGCCTGCACGTCGCTGGCGTGGTGCGTGAAGCGCATGGGACCGCTGTCGGCCACGAGCGACCGCTCGCCCTCCATGAAGCCATCCGGCGTCATGACTACCACCCGCCACAGCAGCGTGTTGAAGGGCGACGCCACCACGAGGCGAGGCGCGTCCTGCAGGCCCTGCGCGGCCAGCGAGCGTGCCGCGACGCGGTCCACCCACTGCTGGGCGACCAGGCTCCAGCCCAGGTAAAGGCTGCTGAGCATCAATGCGCCCGACAGCCAGCGCTGCCCGCGTGGCCGCGGACCGGCCACCGCCGCCACGATCACGGCGACCAGCAGCGGCAAGGTGTAGAGCGGATCGATGATGAACATGCTGCCGCCCATGACAGGCGGCGTGGGCGCGGGCCACCACAGTTGCGTGCCATAGACGGTGAAGGCGTCCAGCAGCGGATGCGTGATCAGCGCCAGCCAGATGGCGACAAGCCAGCCGCGTGGCGCTGCCCGAACGCGCGCGCTCCAGCGCCGCGCAAGCAGCCAGATCAGCCAGCCCGTCACCAGCAGCACCGGCAGCGAATGCGAGGGGCCGCGATGCCAGGTGACGTTGGTCACGGCATCGACGCCCATCCAGGCCAGCGGCAGGCCGTCGAGGTCGGGCAGCGTGCCGAGCACGGCACCGGCGACCAGGGCCACGCGCCGGTCGCGGGCCGGCACGGCCACGGCGGCGACCGAGGCGCCGAGAACGATCTGGGTGAGGGAGTCCAAACGGTGCTGTCCCGGAGAAGGTGAAGACGGGAGCGGGCATCCTCGCCTAAGCCGGCCCCGCCGCCTGCCGGACATGGCCGACCAACGCGGCGCGCCATTGGACGACCTGCGGCAGTGACGCCAGCTCGGCGCGCGTGATGAAGAACATGGGGCCCGACGCCAGCGGCCGTTGCAGCAGCAGCGCCTTCACCACGCCGCGTGCCTGGTAGTGCTCGACGGCCGTCTGCGGCGCCACGGCCAGCAGCCGGCCGGCGCCCGCCAGCGCCAGGCTGGTGTGGAAGGAGGTCGACTCCACCGCCGCCGCCGGTGGCTGCAGGCCGCTCTCCAGGAACCAGCGCTCGACGTTGCGCCGCGTGTTGGTGGCCGGCGGCGGCAGGATCCAGCGCTCGGCCTGCAGCGCCGCCAGGGTGTGCCGCCGGCGGCCGACCAGCGGATGGTCGGGCGCGGCCGCGATGGCCATGCGCTCTTCCCAGAGCTGCTCGATCTGCAGGTCGCCCATGGCGTGCTCGCCGGCTTCGAGGCGGCCGATCACGCAGTCCACCTCCCCATCGCGCAGCAGACGCATGAGCTGGTCCACGTTGGCCTCGCGCAGCACCAGCCGGGGCAGTTGTCCGGCGGTGTCGATGGCGGCAGTGACGGCGGGCAGCACGGCCACGGCGACCAGCGGCAGGATGCCCATGCGCAGCACCGGCGTCGCCAGGGCCGCATCGGCGCCTGCCGCGGCATCGAGCGCGCCGAGCGCCACGCGCAGCCGGTCCAGCGCCACGCGGCCGGCCGGGCTCAGCCGCGCGCCGCGGGCGCTGCGTTCGATCAGGCCCACGCCCAGCGCGGCCTCGATCTCCTGCAGCATCTTGGTGGCGCCCGGCTGGCTCACCTGCAGGCGCTCGGCCGCGGCGCTCAGCGAGCCGGTCTCGGCCACCCAGTGCAGCAGTCGCAGGTGCCGCACGCGCAGGCGGTCCATGCGCCGGGCGCGGCGCTCGTCGTCGCGGGCGGTGGAGGTCGGCTCCGGCTGGAGGTCGGTCTTGGCCATATCGATCAGTGATGGCTTCTTTCGAAACCAATAATTGTGGGACATGGCCCGCGCTTCCAGAATCCGTGCATTCGAACGACGGAGACAACCGGCCATGAACAAGACCCCCTTGCGTCGGCGCGGGCTGCTGCTCGGCGCCCTGGGCCTGGCCGCCGGCCGCGGCGCCCTGGCGGCCGCGCCCGAGGCCGCGACACGCTACCCCGAACGGCCCGTGCGGCTGATCGTCCCCTACGCCGCGGGTGGCGGCCCGGACATCCAGGCCCGACTGCTCGGCCCCGTGCTGGGCAGGCAGCTCGGCCAGGCCATGGTGCTGGAGAACAAGGTGGGTGCAGGTGGCATCCTGGCGGCGGAGTACGTGAACCAGCAGCCGCCCGACGGCTACACCCTGCTGCTGGGCAGCTCCACCCACGTCACGCAGAAGCTGCTGCAGCCGTCGGTCAAGTTCGACCCGCAGGCCTTCAGCCACATCTGCTGCACCGGCACCAGCGGCTGCCTGCTGGTGGTGGGCGCCGATTCGCCGCTGCGCAGCGTCGAAGACCTGCTGGAGGCCGCACGGCGTGCGCCTGGCCGGCTGAACTACGCCTCGGGCGGCATCGGCAGCGCGGCCCATCTGTTCGCGGCCGCCTTCCTCTCGGCGGCCGACGTGCAGGCCACCCATGTGCCCTACCGCGGCTCGGTGGAGATCGGGTTGGCGCTGATCCGCGGCGATGCGCAGTTCGCCTTCCCCGTCATCTCCACCGCCCTGCCCCCGGTGCGCGACGGCAAGCTGCGCGCCCTGGCCGTCACGGCCGGCGAACGCGACCCGACCCTGCCGGAGGTGCCCACACTCAACGAGGCCCTGCGGCGCCAGGACCTGAACCTGGTGTCGTGGTCCGGCATCTGGGGACCGCCCGGCCTTCCGGATCCTCTGGTGCAGCGCCTGTTCGGCGCCGTGCGCACGGCCATGCAGGACCCGGGCCTGCGCGCCGCCTATGCGCGCGACGGCACGGTGCCCAGCGTGTCCGAGTCGCCTGCGGAATTCAGCCGCTTCATCGAGCAGGAGACCGGGCGCTACCGCACGCTCATCACCCGCAACCGCATCAGCCTTTCATGAGCACCGCCGCCATACCCGCCACCGCTCCGCTCGCGCCCGTGACCGACTTCGCCCCGCTCGCCAGCGTGCGCATCCTGGACTTCTCGCATGTCATCGCCGGGCCCTTCGCCACCTTCCTGCTGGCGCGGCTGGGCGCGCAGGTCACCAAGGTCGAGAGCCTGGACGGCGACGTGATGCGCCGGGCCGGCCAGGGCGGCGACAAGTTCCTGGCCCTCAACGCCGGCAAGCAGCACATCCGGCTGGACCTGCGCAGCGAGGACGGCCGGCGCCAGGCCGAGGCGCTGGCCCTGGCCAGCGACGTGGTGGTCGACAACCTGCGGCCCGGCGTGCTCGAAGGCTTCGGCCTGGGCTACGCGGCCCTGCAGGCGCAGCATCCGGGCCTGCTGTACTGCACCATCTCCGGCTATGGCCGGGGTGCGGAGGAATGGCGCAAACGGCCCGCCTACGACCATGTGATCCAGGCCGCGAGCGGCATGGCCTGGATGGCCGGCGCCGAGGGCGATCCGCCCGTCAAGACCGGCTTTCCCGTCGTCGACTCGGCCACCGGTCTGCTGGCGGCCCTGGCCATCCTCAGTGCCTTGTGCGAGCGCGAGCGCAGTGGCCGCGGTGCGCTGGTCGATGTCTCCATGGCCGGCGCGGCGCTGCAACTCATGTACCCGCTGGCCTGCGATGCCCTCACCACCGGCAGCGTGCCGCCGCGCGTGGGCAACCAGGGCTACTCGGGCAGCCCGGCGGCCGACTTCTTCCAGGCCGAGGACGGATGGCTGGCCATCGGCGCGAACACGCCGCGCCAGCTGCTGGCCGTGCTGCAGGTGCTGGGGCTGGGGCATCTGGCCAGCGATCCGGCGGTCTTCGCGCAGCCGCTGGACGCGGCCGGGCCGGTGAGCTTCGTGCGGGCGCTGGATCCCGCTGCGCTCAAGACGGCACTGGCCGGCGTCATCGCATCGCGCGGTGCGGCCGAACTCGAAGCGGCGATCAGCGCGGCTGGCGCCCCGGCCGCGCGGCTGCGCACCATCGCCGAGTTCAGCCGCGAGGCGGCCGACAACGGCTGCATCGGCACGGTGGCGCTGAACGAGGGCGAGACCACGGTGCGCTCGACAGGCCTGGGCTTCCAGATCTATAGGCCGCGGGACTGAGTACCGGGCGCGGCGCTGCCGGCGCCGCCCGCCCTCACCGCACGCCGATGGCTTTGTCCGTGGCCGTGGCGTCGAAGACCAGCCGTCCTGGCCACTGCGGCCACGCCTTGTCCAGCGCTGGCACGTTGGGATCCCCGCTGCGCGCGAAGGCGCCCAGGCTCGCCATCATGGCCTGCGACAACGCGAGCCGCCCCGGCGCATTGGCCCGGCTGAACGAGATGTTGGCGAACAGCGAGGGGCCGAAGTTGCCGAAGACGAAGGGCAGGTCGAAGGCATGGGCGGCGCCGAAGATCCGGTCGAAGGGCGCGGGCAGCCCGTCCCATTCGAACTCGTAGGCCCACAGCTCGCGCTGCTGGCTCTGCAGCGCATTCATCAGGTCGTCGCGAATGGCGGTGAACCACAGGCGGTCGAGCTCGGCCGCCCGGGCATCGAAGCCGGTGCGCGGCGCGTCCGTGGGCAGGTAGGCGGGCGGAATCCATTGCTCGATGCGGGTCTGCGGTGGCGCCTCCGGGTCGTAGCGATGGGCCAGGGCGAAGACGGCGGCATCGTCCAGCAGCCGGCCGCTGGTGCCGCCCAGGTCGGGCCGCAGCGCGAAGAGCTGGGGAAAGAGCTTGGTCTCGTCCCGCGCGTGGCCGGCCAGCACGGGCACCTTCACATAGCGGCCGGCGCGCACCGCGGCGATCGGGTCCGGTGGCAGCACCCAGCCATCGGGAATGGGGTTGGAGGCCGCCATGCCGCGGGCGGCCAGGCGGGTGCGAACCAGATCGAGCAGCGTGTCGGCCGGCATGGCGCGCAGCCAGGCGGCCAGCTGCGCCGGCGCGGCGTCGCGTGCAAGCTGACGGGCCTGCGCTTCGTTCGCCGCATGACCGCCTGCCATCAGGCTTTCGGCCAGCAAGGCTTCTCCGCGCGTGGCCCAGACGGACCTCGGAAGCACCCCAGCGATGGCGCCCCGCGGCAGCGTCGCCGCGGTGGACAGCCCGCCGCTCAGCGCCGCCACACGGTGGAACAGCGGCCGCGCACGCGCCACCAGCATCGGCGAGACCATCAGCGCATCGACGTTGACGGCGCCCGCGGACTGGCCCATCAGCGTCACCCGTTCCGGATCGCCGCCGAAGGCCGCGATGTTGCCAGCCACGAAGCCCAGCGCCTGCACGATGTCCAGCAGCGCGAAGTTGCCCGAGTCCTCCTCGCGCTGGCCGGTCTTGAGCGGCGCCGCATCCAGGAAGCCGAAGATGCCCAGCCGGTAGTTGACGCTGACGACCACGGCGTCCTGCGAGCGCGCCAGCGCGGCGCCGTCGTAGACCGGGTCGGCGGTGTAGCCGCTGATGTTGCTGCCGCCATGGACGAAGACGATCACCGGCCGCGGCGCTACCGGGCGGGAGGCCGGCGTCCAGATGTTGAGGTAGAGGCAGTCCTCCGACCCCACGGTACGGCCGAGGGCAGTGCCCACGGTCTCGTCGTAGCGGTTGTTCAGACCGGGCCCGTACAGCCGCTGCGTCTGGACGCAGGCCGGGGCGAAGTGGGTGGCGTCGCGCACCGCGGTCCACGGCTGCGGCGCCTGCGGCGCGCGCCAGCGCAGCGGACCGATGGGCGGCTGCGCATAGGGCACGCCCGTCCAGCGCCAGGTGCCGTTCTGCGTGGCGTCATCGCGCCCGACGACCGGGCCGAAGGTGGTGTCGCGCCGCAGGGCGTTGGCGCCGGAGCCCGCGCCCGTTCCGGCACAGGCGGCCAGGCCGATGGTGGCCACGACGCTCGCCAGGCGCAGCACGCGGGCCAGCGGCCCGGCCCCATGGATGACGCCATTCATGATTCGGCCGTGATGTTGGCGGCCTTGATGATCTGCGCCCACTTGCGCGTCTCGGTGCCGATGAAGGCGCTGAAGGCCTCGGCCGTGCCGCCGCGCAGTTCCAGCCCCGCGGCCTCGGCCTTGCGCCGCACCTCGGCGTCGGCGATGGCGGCATTGATCTCGGCATTGAGCCGCTCAACCACCGGCGCCGGCGTGCCGGCCGGTGCCAGCAGGCCGTACCAGCCATAGCCCACCACCTGCGCCAGGCCCTGCTCGCGCAGCGTGGGCGCGTCGGGGTAGAGCGGCGTGCGCGTCTCGTTGGCCACGCCCAGCACACGCAGCTTGCCGGCCTGGATGTGCGGCACCGCCGTGGAAATGGCGGTGAGCGTCGCATCGATGCGCCCCGCCAGCAGCTCGGTGTAGGCCGGCGCATCGCCGCGGTACTGCACCACGATGCCCTTGGCGCCGGCCGCACGCAGCAGCAGTTCGGCCGTCAGGTGCGGCGCCGAACCCGCGCCGGGCGAACCGAAGGTTGCGCCCTTGGGGTTGGCCTTGGCGTACTGCACGAACTCCGCCAACGTCTTGTACGGCGCCTGCGCATTCACCACCAGGAAGAGCGGCGCGATGGCCGTGCTGCCGATGGCGGCGAAGCTCTTGTGCACGTCGTAGGGCAGGTCCTTGTAGAGCGCCTCGCCGATGGCGATGGGCGCGGCGGCATGCAGCAGCGTGTAGCCGTCGGGCGCGGCCTTGGCCACGTAGTCGTTGGCGATGCGCGTGCCGGCGCCCGCCTTGTTCTCCACCACCACGCTCTGGCCGAGGCGGCGGCCGAGGAAGTCGCCCAGCACCCGCGTGAGGATGTCGTTGGAGCCGCCCGCCCCGTAGGGCGCGACGAGCCGGATGGCCCGGGCCGGCCAGGCGTCGGCCGCGGCGGCGTCGAGCTGCCAGGGCAGCGCCAGGCCGGCAGCGGCGGTGGCCAGGAAGTGGCGGCGGGGAAGGGTCTTGCGCATGTCTTTGTCTCCGTTCTTGCTTTGTCGTCGGGTCGCTCAGAGCCGCCGGATCGGCGGGTAGTCGAAGCGCAGCGCCAGGTGCGCCTCCTGGGGCTGGTAGAGGCGCAGCACCACGTAGAAGGGCTCGCCGGCCGGCGCCGGCAGCCAATTGAACCCCGGCCCCGGGTCCTCGGCCTGCAGGCGGATCGCCAGGCTGCCGTCGGGGTCGTGCACCAGGCCCGGCGTGCGGTCGCCGATGGAATAGCGGTCGATGGGATTGGCCACGAACAGGCAGTCGCTGCGGCGGTACATCGTGAGCGACCAGAAGGCGCCCACCTGCGGCCCGCGGCCGGGGGCGAAGCGCAGTTCGTAGCGCTGGGCGCCGTCGAGCACGGCGCCGTCGGCGCCCACCTCGGCGGTGGGGTACATCGCCTCGTCCATGCCCAGCGCGCCGATGAAGTTGCGCGCGATGCGAGCGCGGGTGAGCAGGTCGTCGCCCCAGTGCGTGCGCACCAGCACCGGAATGGCCCAGCCGCCGCCGAGGTCGTGCGGCTGGCCGGCGATGCGCAGGTGCTCGTACACCGCCGGCAGCGCGACGGCCAGGGCCTCGGGCGCCAGCGGCCATGCCAGCGCCTCGCCCTCCGGCGGCGGGTTGCCGGCCAGCGCGGCATCCACCACGCGCCGGTAGGTGGCGACGTCGGGCGCGCGGGTGTCGCGGCCGTCGATGCCCGTGTCGACGCGCATCGCGGCGTCGCTGCCGTCCAGCCGCTGCATGCGCAGGGCGGCCTGCAAACGCCGCACCTGCTGCGCGTCCGGCCCGTCGTCCTCCACCAGGATGCGCCCGATGAGCCAGACGTCGTGGCCCGGGGCGGCGATGACCTGCGTCACCTCCGGCGGCACCCTGCCCTGCCAGCCCGGGCCGTGCACCAGTGTGCGCTGCGGCCGGTTGCCGGTGGTGCGGCGGCCCACGTAGGCGAAGGGATTGGTCCAGGCATCGAGCAGGCCCAGCGTCCAGTAGCGCTCGCCCATGTCGGGTGACTCGATCAGCACCGGTCCATCGGACAGGTCCAGCCAGGCATTGCTGTAGACGGTGTCGTTGTTGGGGCTGACCACCTCCTTGTCCTGCGGGCCGAGGCGGCGGTGGGTGTGGGTGAACTGGTTGACCCAGCGCCAGTGCGAGTCGCGCTCGGGCGCCGCGAAGCCGAGCTGCGGATGACGCCGGGCGGTGGTCGCGGCACGCATGCGCATCATCTCGAACAGCGGCAGGGTCTGGATCACCGCCTGCTGCGCGGCGTCCGGACGGACAAGGTGGGTGTCAGGGCTCATCGGGTCGTCTCCGTCTCGTTGTTCTTGCGGCATCCGCCGACGACGCCGTCGCGGCGCAGGGCGTCGATCTGCTCGGGCGAGAAGCCGAGGTCGGCCAGCACGGCATCGGTGTCGGCGCCCACGGCCGGCGCCGCGGGCGGGGCGGCGCGCGGGGCGGCGTCCAGCGTGTAGGGCAAGGCCAGCGTGGTGTAGCGGCTGCCATCGGCGGCCACCGCCTCGACCAGCATGCCGCTGGCCTGCACGTCGGCGCTCTGCAGCACCTGGCTGTAGCTGCGTACGGCGCCCACCACGATCTGGTTGCGACTGAGCAGGGCCACGCATTCCTCGCTGCTGAAGGCGGACAGGCACTCGCGCAGCACCGTGCGCAGTTCATCGCGGTGGCGCACGCGTTGCGCATTGCTGCAGAAGCGCGGGTCGTCGACGAGGGCCTCGCGGCCCACCACGCGGCAGAAGCGCGCCCAGTGCTCGTCGGCATAGGCCGAGAGCACGATGTGGCCGTCGCGCGTGGGCACCACCTCGGCGGCCGGCGCGTTGTGGGGCTGGCCGTCGCCGATGCGCGTGGGCTCGGGCGCGCCGCCCAGGTAGTCGCTCCAGGTGGTGGCCTGCAGGTGCAGCGCCACTTCCAGCAGCGAGGTGCGCACCGTGGCGCCCTGCCCGCTGCGCTCCCGCCCGTAGAGCGCGGCCAGCACGGCCTGCGCGCCCAGGTGCGCCGCCGCCGCATCGACGATGGGCACGCCCACCTTCTGCGGCAGGCGGTCGGGTTCGCCGGTGACGGACATCAGCCCGCTCTCCGCCTGGGCCGCGATGTCGTAGCCGGGCCGTCCGCGCGACGGGCCCTGCATGCCGAAGCCGGAGATCGACAGGTACACCAGACGCGGATGGCGTGCGCGCACCGCATCGGGGCCAAAGCCCAGCGCCTCCACGGCGCCCGGGCGCAGGTTCTGCACCAGCACGTCGCTGGCGCCGATCAGCCGCCAGGCCACGGCGCGGCCCTCGTCGCGCTTGAGGTCCAGCGCGATGGACTGCTTGCCGCGGCTGTAGGCGCGCAGCATCGATTCGCCGTAGCGCCCGATGTGGCGCGCCTGGTCGCCGGCCAGCGGCTCGATCTTGATGACCTGGGCGCCCAGCTCGGCCAGCACCATGGCGGCGCCGGGACCGGCGATGTACTGGCCCATGTCGATCACGCGCACGCCCTCGAGTGGCGCGGCGGCGCGGACTGTCTCTGTCTCTTGGAAGCTCATGGAGCGCGAAGTTACCGGCGGCGGCCATTCTTGAAAATTCAATAATCGTGAGGTCGTGATCACCAGGCGCTATCGCCAGCCACCCCCATGGACAGCCGGACCGACCACCTCGTGCGCAAGCTGCGCCTGCGCCACCTCGAACTGCTGGTCGCGCTGAGCGAGACCGCCACCATGCGCGGGGCGGCCGCCCGCCTGCACCTGAGCCAGCCGGCACTGAGCAAGATGCTGGGCGAGATCGAAGCCTGCTTCGACGCCCGCCTCTTCGAGCGAAGCCACCAGGGCATGCAGCCCAATGCGCTGGGCGCGAGCGCCGCCTACCGCGCGCGGGCCGTGCTCCATGAACTGGAGCGCGCCACCGAGGAGGTGGCGGCACTGAAAAGCGGCGCGGTCGCCCTGCTGCGCCTGGGTGCGCCGTCGGTGACCGCCGCCGTGCCCGCCGCGGTGGCCGACTTGCGCCAACGGCTGCCCGGCGCCGTCGTGCAGATTCGCGAAGGGCGGGTGCACGAACTGATCCAGCGCCTCCTGGCGGGCGAACTGGACTGCGTGTTCGGCGCGGTCACGCCAGAGCTGCTGGCCAGCGACGTCACGCCCCGGCTGGAGCCGGTGCTGATGCTGGAGGACGAGCTGTGCGTGCTCACGGCCGGCCCGGCGCCGCGCGCCGGCAAGGGGCCGTTGCGCTGGGCCGATCTGCGCGATGCGCCATGGATGGTGCCGCCGCGCGACACGCTGGTGCGGCAGGCGTTCATGACGGCCTTTCTCAACGACGCCGCCGTGCCGCCTGCGCCGGTGATCGAGGTCATGTCCTCCGTGACCATCGGGGCGCTGCTGCGCGCGGATCCGGCCTTGCTGTGCGCCGTGCGGCGCGAACACGCCACCGACGAACTGGCGCGCGGCGGCGTGCGCCACGTGGACGTCACGCCCCGCGTGCCGCTGCCTTCCTTCGGGCTCTTCCTGCGGCGGGACGGCCTGCCGCGTCCGGCCATCCTTACCGCCTTTGCCGATGCCCTGCGCCGCGTGGCGAGCCCGCCACGGTCTGGCCGGTCCCAGACCCCGCGCTTACGAAGAACTTCGACATCGTGACAAATTGTGTCCTTAGAATCCGGGCGGTTTGCAGGAGGGCAAACGCCGGCCTCTTGCCGCACCACGGCGACCCGGGCTGGCACGAAGATCGCTTCGGCGCGGAGCCAGGCGACCGGGCGGAGGGCCCGAGGCCCGTTGCGCTCCATCCTGCGTCAGACCCCTGTCACATCGCGAGAGGACATTTGCGTCATGGACCACAAGCAGTACGCGGCTCGGCGGAGGGCAGACCGCATCGGCAAGACGATCCTGGCCGTGCTTGCCGTCTGTCTGGTGGTGGTGATCGTCGTGCGCATCGCATGAACGCTCGCCAGCAAGGCGAGGTGGATCGGGCGCCAGCCCTCGAGCGCGGCGCGCCCTGCCACTAGAATGCGCGGCTTCGCCTCAGCCGGCCGCCCCCGCCTCCCGCAGGTGATTCGCGGTGGACGCGCTGCCCTTCTTCACTGCCCGTAGCTCAACTGGATAGAGCAGCTGCCTTCTAAGCAGCAGGTCGGGGGTTCGAGCCCCTCCGGGCAGGCCATCCCTAGCGACGACGCGCTGGGCGACACGCGTCGACGACGTTGCAGTACGCTGCGCCGGAATTGTCAAAGTCCAATTCCAAGGCTCAACATGTCCTGGCGATCATTGTTCATGACGGCATGGATCTCGCTGCTCGTCGGCTGCGCATCACTGCCGCCTCCGTCGCAGGATCGCGGTGTCGACACCGCGATCGCCGCCAGCAGTGCCACTGCCCTGGGCCGCAGGGCCGACCAGAGCGTGGTGCCAGGACAAGCCTCGGCCTTCCGGCCATTGCCGCTGAGCGCGTATTCGATGGATGCACGGCTGGCCCTGGCGCGCAACGCGCAAAGCTCGCTGGACCTGCAGTACTACCTGCTCCAGAACGACGAGACCGGGCGCACGCTGTTGCGCGCCGTGAAGGACGCAGCGCTGCGCGGCGTGCGGGTCCGGGTGCTGGTGGACGACATGTACACGGCCACCAGCGACACGATGCTGCTGGCCCTGGCCGCCTATCCCCATGTGCAGGTGCGGCTGTTCAACCCCTTTCCCGCGGGGCGGTCGTCGACGGTGGCGCGCTGGGCCCTGTCGCTGTTCGACTTCAGCCGGCTGAACCATCGGATGCACAACAAGATGTTCATTGCCGACGGCGCCTTCGCCGTGGCGGGTGGACGGAACATCGCCAACGAATACTTCTTCCACGACAAGGAAGGCAACTTCCTCGACTTCGACCTGCTCGTCGCCGGCGCGGCCGTGCCGAAGATGCAGGCCATCTTCGACACCTACTGGAACAGCCCGCAGGTCTACCCGCTGCATGAGATCGAGCGCAGCCCGGACTCGGCGCAGGCGCTGCAGGCGTCGTTCGAGAGCCTGGTCGCCGGGACCGAGACGTCCTATCCAGACCTGCCCCCGACGGTGCCCGACCTCATGGGCTACCTGCCGCTTTCCGCCGACCTTGCGCAGCCCGGGCCGCTCAAGATGCTCCACGGCGAGGTGGAGGTCGTGGCCGATGACCCGGCCAAGGCCACCGGGCGCGCGCAGCGCGGCGACGACCCGAGCACGGTCACGGCCCATGTGATCGAGGCCATGCGGGCGGCCCGCTCCGACATCGCGCTGTGCACGCCCTATTTCATTCCGGGCGACCGCGGGCTGACCCTGCTGTCCGAACTGCGGCAATCGGGGCGGCGCATCTCCCTGCTCACGAATTCGCTGTCCTCCAACGACGAACCGCTCGCGAGTGCGGCCTACGCCAGGTACCGGGTGCCGATGCTCAAGCTCGGCGTGGAGATCGACGAGGTCGACGCCACCGGACTCAAGCAACTCGCCATGCGCACGACCGGCATCGACGACCGGGCCGCCCGCCCGGCCGCGCCCGGCACGCCCGGCGGCATGACCGCCGCGCTGCTGCGCAACGCGGTGGGCCGGTCCCACGCAAAGCTGCTGGTCATCGACGGTCGCAAGAGCTTCGTCGGCTCCATGAACATGGACCTGCGATCCTCGCGCTTGAACACGGAGTTGGGCCTGTTCGTCGACTCCACCGCCCTGGCCAGGAACCTCAGCGACCTCATCGACGGCGCGCGCAACCTGGGCAGCTACCACCTTCGCCTGGCCGAACCGGGCGATCGGCTGCAATGGGTGGGCACGACCAACGGCGTCGAGAGGGTCCATGACGAGGAGCCGGACGTCGGCCTGGGAACGCGCCTGCAGTTGCGCCTGCTCTTCCCCTTCGTCAGCGAAGACCTGCTGTAGGCGCCGCCATGGCGCCGGCGCCACGCTGGCAGAGGGTCTGACCTGTCGAGGCACGCGCGCCCGAAGGGCGGTCGAGACGCCGCGCTGCGTCGTTCACACGGCCTCGATGTCGTCCCGCGTGTAGGCCCGGCTG
Source organism: Pseudacidovorax sp. NFM-22 (assembly GCF_021401245.1). Classification (GTDB taxonomy): domain Bacteria; phylum Pseudomonadota; class Gammaproteobacteria; order Burkholderiales; family Burkholderiaceae_C; genus Xenophilus. The sequence continues at coordinate 35,727 of NZ_JACBFY010000003.1, read as the reverse complement.
CCCGACACCGGGTTCGCGTAATGGAAGCGCGGCACGAAGGCGGCCGGATAGGGCTCGTAGTCCACCGAGGGCGGCAGGTCGGGCTGGTGCCGCAGGCGCAGGTCGCCCTGCGGCGAGCGCGCCTTCGCCCAGCCTTCGTCGAAGGGCGTGTGGTAGGTGCGGTAGAAGTGCAGCCGGTGCAGCTTCCACACGCCGCCTTCCTTGCGATAGCGGATTTCGTAGGGACCTTCGCCCCAGGTCGCCTTGGCGCCGAACTCGGCGATCTGCATGAAGCAGCGCCAGCGGCCGCTGGCACCCAGCCCGTCCTCGTCCAGGTGCACGATGCCCTGCACGATCAGGTGGTTGTACAGGCGCCCCCACACCAGTCCGTTCTCGTCGCTCATGGCGGGGCCCTTGCCCAGGATGTCGCGGAACAGCTGCGCAGCACGGTCGCGTCCCACGTACACGCCCAGCGCCGAGATCTCCACGCTGCAGTCCTCGGTGAACAGGTCGATGATCTCGGACCACAGCGCCTTGTCGAGGTAGTAGCCGTACATGCGGGTGAGGCGCTCGATGGCTTCGGTGTCTTCGGCGCGGGCGATGCGCCGCTCCAGCAGGTCGATGCGGCGTTGCAGGGCTTCGAGGTCTTGGTTCACGGAATGCGTCATAGGGTCGGTTCGAAAGTCAATCCAGCCGCACGCCCGTCTGGCGGATGATGCGGCCCCAGGCCTGGTAGTCGTCGCTGACGATGCGGCGGAATTCCTCGACGCTGGTGCCGGTCAGCTCCAGGCCCAGCGGCTCGAACTGGGCCTTGATCTCCGGCGCGCGGATCGCGGCGACCAGCGCCGCATTGAGCCTGGCGAGCACATCGGGCGGCAGGCCTGCCGGCCCGAAGAAGCCCATCCAGCCGGCGACGTCGAGCGCCGGAAAGCCCTGCTCGCGGCCCGTCTGCACGTCCGGCAGTTCGCGGATGCGCGTCGGCCCGGTCACCGCCAGCACCTTGAGCCGGCCGCTGCGCAGGTGCGGCAGCGAGGTCGTCGGCGAATCGAACTGCACCTGGATGAAGCCGCCCAGCAGATCGCGCATGGCATCGGCCGAGCCCTTGTAGGGCACATGGTTCAGCCGCGCGCCGTATTGCTGGTTGAGCATCTCGATGTAGAGGTGACCGTTGGTGCCTGGCCCCGGCGAGCCGGCCGGCACCGGCTGGGCCGCGTCGCGGCTGAGCTGGATCAGCGACTTGAGGTCGTTTGCCGGCACCGAAGGATGGGCCACCAGCGCGCCGCCGTTGCGGTAGATCTGCGTGATGGGCGTGAAGTCCTTGAACGGGTCGTAGGGCGGCTTGGAGAACATGTGCGGCACCTGTGTGTGCGTCGTGTTCAGGCCCAGGAAGAGCGTGTGGCCGTCCGCCGGCGCACGCGCCACGGCCAGTGCGGCGGGCACGCTCGCGCCGCCCGGCTTGCTCTCCACGATGACGGGCACGTTGTCCAGTTGCGCACTCAGGTGGGCGCCGAGTGCGCGACCCAGGATGTCGGCCGGCCCGCCCGGTGGCGCTGGAATGACGATGCGGATCGGGCGCCCCGCAATGGGGAAGCCCTGCGCGAAGGCCCAGCGGGGCGAGCAGGCGGCCAGCGCGAGGCCGCCGGCGAGGAAGGCGCGCCGATGCGGCGCAGCAGCGGTGGGGTCAGGCATGCACGATGTCTCCGTGTTCTTTTCTTGGTGCCGGGATCGTAGGCAGCCCATCTCCCGCTTGCCATCGACAAATCGGCCCCGCCATCAACCGCTGGTTAACATCCTCCGATGACCTTGCCGATCTCGCTGGCACGGCGCCTTCGCTTCCATCAACTCGAACTCGTCGTGGCGCTCGTGCAGTCGGGCAATCTGGGCGTGGCCGCGCAGCAGCTGCATGTGACCCGGGCTGCGCTCAGCAAGTCACTGCGCGAGCTGGAGTCGGCGCTCGGCATCCAGCTCTTCGATCGCTCGTCGGCCGGCATGACGCCGACCGCGGCGGGCCTGAAGATGGCCCGCCATGCGCGCCTGCTGCTGGGCGAGCTGGATTCATTGCGGCGCGACATGGCCGACACCTCGCCCGCACAGACGCCGCTGCTGCGTCTGGGCATGCCGCCCTTCATCGCCGCCCATGTGGCGCCGGATGTGCTTGCGCGGCTGCGTGCCGCGGCCCCACCGCCGGGGCCGCTGGTCCAGGTGCATGAGGGCCGCCTCCATGCCCTGATCGAGCTGCTGCTGCGCGGCGACATCGATGCCGTGCTCGCGCTCTACGCGCCGCAGGCCGTGGTGGGGCTGGACCTGGGCATGCTCTCCCTTCAGCCCTGCGGCGAGGTGCAGATGGTGGTCGTCGCTGCCCGCGGGCTTCGGCTGCCGGGGCGCAGCCCGTACGACTGGGAGGCGCTGGGCGCCCTGCCGTGGATCCTGCCCCACACGGGCACGCACCTGCGCACCTCGGTCGATCAGATGTTCAAGGCGGGCGGTGAGGCCGCGCCTGTGCCGACCATCGAATCGAACTCGCTGGAAGCCAACGTGCAGTTCGCCGTGGCGGGTCTGGGCCTGGCCGTGGTGCCTGCGCAGGCGGCCGGGGCCGAGATCGCGGCAGGCCGGCTGCGCATCGTGCGCACGCGCCAGCCGCTGCCCGCCACGCAGCTCATGCTCATGGTCCGCAAGGTGGCCACGCTGTACGTGGATGTGCTCGACCAGCTGGCCGAGGCACTGCGCCCGTCGCGCTGAGATCCCTGCGGGGCCGGTGGCCAGCGGCCACTGCCACGCGCATCGGTGCAGGCGCCGCCAGGACGCCGGCGGGCTGGCGCCTTCCCCACATTCAGGCCGGTGGCTCCGCTGCCGCCCGCCGTGCCGCGCGCTCGAATGCGTCCATCTCCTCCTCCAGCGAGCCTCGGCTGCGGAAGCGGCGGCCGCCGCGGTCGTACCAGTTCTCGGCGTCCTCCAGATCGCCTTCCTGCAGGTGCACGATGCCGTGCAGCCAGGCGGCGAGCAGCGAGTCGTGGCGCTGCACCCGGTCGTGCGCCGCGTTCCAGCGGCCCGCACGCAGTTCCGCCAGGATGTCCAGGAGTTCTTGCGCCATGCGTGTCCGTTTGTCGGTTGATTCGATCCGTGCAATGGATTGTTGAGCAGCGCGGCATATACGGCGCCGGGCCCGGGCCGTATCTTCACCGGCTCGAAGGCGCGGCCGCCCGGCCGCGCTCCACGGTCGATTCTTCTCCCTTCCTTCTTACGCCATGCACCTGCCCTATTCCTGCTCCTGCTGCTCCCCTGCTCCCGGCCTCACACGCCGCCGCCTGCTGCTGGGTGCAGCCGGGGCTGGCGCGCTGCTGGCCGGCTGCGCCGCCACGGGCGGCGGCGTGGCGCCGGCCGGCAACAGCTACGTGCTGCGTGGCGGCCATGTGATCAGCATGGACCCGGCCATTGGCGACATCGCCGGTGCCGACGTGCTGGTGCAGGGGGGCCGCATCGCCGCCATCGGCACCCGCCTCGCCGTGGGCGATGCGCAGGTGGTCGATGCCCGCGGCATGATCGTCATGCCGGGCTTCGTCGAGACCCACTGGCACATGTGGAACTCGCTGCTCAAGAACATGCTGCGCCCCGGTGTCGAGTACTTCGGCCTGAAGGCGGGGCTGATCGAGTACCACCAACCGCTCGACTACTACCGCGCCAACCGGCTGGCCATCGTCGAGGCCATCAACGCCGGCTTCACCACCGTGAACAACTTCGCCCACAACACCCGCACGCCGGCGCATGTGGACGCGGAACTGCAGGCACTGGCCGAGACGGGCATCCGCGCCCGCTATTCCTACGGCTACATCGACCCCATGCCCGCGGAGCAGACCATGCCACTGGCCGACCTGCGCCGGGTCAAGGCGCAGTGGTTCGGCACCGGCTCGCCCTTCGGCGACCGCGTGGACCTGGGTGTGGCCCTGCGCGGCGACCAGGGCTCGACCCGCGAGGTCTTCCGGCAGGAACTGGCGGTCGCCCGCGAGCTTGGCCTGCCCAAGGTGATGCACATCGGCCAGTCGCGGCGCTTCCGCGTCAACGTGGCCGAGCTGGTGCGCCTGGGCTTCATCGACCAGCAGACGCTGCTGGTGCACGGCATGGCCGCCACGCCCGAGGACCGGGCCGCCATGGCCTCGCTGGGCCTGTCGCTGTCGGTGTCGCCGCAGTCCGAGCTGCGCCTGGCCGGCGACGGCGACTACCGCGAGCAGCTGCTGCAGATGCTGGCCGCGAAGATCAACGTGTGCTTCTCCATCGACGCCACCTCGCTGGGCACCGTCTCGCCCTTCGACGCCATGAACACGACGTGGAGCCTGGGCATCCCCTGGACGCAGACGCCGTCGAAAAAGCTGCCGCGCGTGGACTTCGACCAGTGCCTGCAGATGGCGACCATCAACGGCGCCCGGGCGCTGAGCCTGCAGGACCGCATCGGCTCGCTGTCGCCGGGCAAGCAGGCCGACATCGTGCTCGTGCGCACCACCGACCTCAACATGAGCCCGCTGGGCGAGCCACGCAGCGCCGTGGTCCGCTCGGCCGCGCCGGCCAACGTGGACACCGTCATCGTCGGCGGCCGCTTCCTCAAGCGCGGCGGCCGGCTGATCGGCGTGGACCCGGCGCAGGTGATGGCCGATGCCGAAGACTCACTGCGCGCCATCCGCCAGCGCGCCGGTGGCGCCTGGGCGCCGAAGGCCTGACGGCGTCGCCCCCAGCGTCCGCGCTAGGCGTGGTGCCCCGCACCCGACCCGGCAGCGGCGGCGATTCTTTCCTGCAGCACCTCCACGAAGGCCCGCACCTTGGCGGGCCGGAAGCGCGTGGCCGGAAACACCGCATGGATGCCGCCGGAGGGCAGCGTCCATTCCGGCAGCACCGGCACCAGATGGCCGGCGGCCAGGTCGTCGGCCACCACATAGTCGGGCAGCACCGACAGGCCGGCACCCTGGCGCACCGCCTCGCGCACGGCCAGCGTGGCGTCCAGCGAGATCACGGATTCCACGGTCACGCTGCGCGGCTGCGCGTCCCCGCGCGAGAAGGTCCAGCGCCCGGGCTCACGCAGCGCCGCATTGGCCACGAAGGGCAACGCGCCGAGGTCCTCGGGATGCACCAGTCCAACCAGGCGGGGCAGCCACCACGGCGCCGCCACCAGCAACTGGCGGAAGGTGCCAATCTGCCGGGCCTGCACGCTCGGCGCCGTCAGCCAGCCGACGCGGATGGCCAGCTCCACGTCGCCGGCCATCACATCGAGCCACTGGTCGCTCAGCTTGGCGTCCACCTTGCAGCGCGGATAGCGCGTGGTGAACGCGGTGATCGCGGGCACCACGGCGGCGATGCCGTAGTCGAGCGGCGCGGTGAGCCGCAGCGTGCCGGAAGGCATGGCCGCCGCCTCATTCAACTCGTCGAAGGCATCGTGCGCCTGCGCCAGGATCGGCGCACAGCGCTCGTAGAAGGCCTGGCCCGCGGCCGTGGCCACCACCCGCCGCGTGGTGCGGGTGAGCAGCGCGGTATGGAACTCCCGCTCCAGCCGCGCCACCTGCTGGCTCACCACCGCCTTGGTGATGCCCAGCCGCTCGGCCGCCGCGGTGAAGCTGCCGGTCTCGACCACGGCGGCGAAATAGGCCAGCCGCTTGAGGTTGCCCAGGTGCCCGCTCTCGGCCTCGGTCGGATTGTTTGCTTTTGCCATACGCATCATCTGCCTGTGCTGGATTTATCCCGACATTCTGGCTGCCTACGATCACCCTTCTTCTTCCGGAGCCCCACCATGACGCCCACCCTGCACTACATCTTCGACCCGCTCTGCGGCTGGTGCTACGGCGCCGGCCCGGCACTCGCAGCCCTGGCCGCCGCGCCCGGAATCACGGTGCGCCTGCAGCCCAGCGGCCTGTTCTCCGAAGCGGGCGCGCGCCCCATGGACGACCACTTCGCCACCTATGCCTGGAGCAACGACCAACGCATCGAGCGGCTGACGGGCCAGCCCTTTTCCGCGCGCTACCGCGACCAGGTGCTCGCCGACCGCCAGCAGCGCTTCGACAGCGGCCCGGCCACGCTGGCACTCACCGCCGTGGCGCTCACGGCGCCGCAGCGCGAAGCCGACGCGCTCAAGGCCATCCAGCAGGCGCGCTACGTGGAAGGCCGCGACATCACCAGCACCGAGACGCTGGTCGGCGTGCTCCAGTCCCTCGGCCTCGATGACGCGGCCGCGCGGCTGCAACAGCCCGATATCGCGCTCCTCACGGCCAACCAGCAACGCGTGAGCCAGGCACAGGCCCTGTTGCGGCAGGCCGGCGCCGGCGGCGTGCCGACCTTCGTCCTGGAGCGCGACGGCCAGCGCCAGGTGCTTCATTCGGGCACGGCGTTTTCCGACCCTCAGGGCTTCGTGGCCCAACTGACGTCCAGCCGCTGAACCCCACCCGCTGCCCCCATACAAGGACCCTTCATGACCACCCGCAGACACTTCATCCAGACCGCCGCAGCCGCCGGCGCCGCCGCCGCGCTGGCGGGCTGCGCCGCCACCTCGCCCGCCCCGGCGCCGCTGCAATGGAAGCACTTCCCCACGGGCGAAGCCGGTTTCTTCCGCGCGCCGGTGTTGCTCTCCGGCAGCCGCGACGCCATCCTGATCGACGGCGGCTTCTCGCTGCCCGACGGCCGCGCCGTGGCCGAGGCGATCAAGGCCTCCGGCAAGCGGCTGACGACCCTCTACATCAGCCAGAGCGATCCCGACTACTACTTCAGCCTGGGCCCGATCAAGGCGGCCTTCCCCGAAGCCCGCGTGATCGCCGCCTCCGACACCCTGGCCGCCATCCGTGCCAGCGCGCAGAAGAAGATCGACACCTGGGCGCCCATGCTCAAGGAGAACGGCCCGCAGAAGCTGGCGGACATCGTCTTCCCGGAGGCTTTCGACGGCCCGTCGCTCAGCCTGGAAGGCCAGACGGTCGAGATCGTGAAGGCGACGGACCTCGGCGCACGCCGCTATCTGTGGGTGCCGTCGCTCAACGCCGCCTTCGGCGGGGTGCTCGTCTTCTCAGGCCTGCATGTGTGGACCGCCGATACGCCCATGCCGGCCTTGCGCGCCGCATGGGTGAAGAACCTCGAAGCCCTCGCCGCCCGCCGGCCGGCCGTGGTCGTGCCGGGCCACCTGTCGGCCAACGGTGCGCTGGATGTCTCCGCGGTGAACTACACGCGCGACTACCTGCTGGCCTTCGAGCAGGAACTGGCCCGTGCACCAAACGCCGACGCTCTGATCGCGGCCATGACCCGCCGCTATCCCGATGCCGGGCTGTCGACCGCACTGCAGATCGGCGCCAAGGTGGCCAAGGGAGAGATGAAGTGGGGTTGAACAGGCGGCGGTCCGAACCCATGCCGATGGGTCGGCCCCATGCCGATGGGTCGGCCCGCCCACCGTTCGGGCTGAGCCTGTCGAAGCCCTGCCCTAGATCACCAAGCCCTTCGACAAGCTCAGGGCGAACGGGTGGGTGCCACGGCACACGGGTCGTTGTCAGGCGAACGAGGTAATCCTCAGTCGGTGGCCTTGAAGCCCGTGGCCTTGACCAGCGCCGCCCACCGGGCCGTGTCCCGCGCGATCTCGCCCTCGAACTCCGGAATCGAGACATCGGGCACATCGAAGTTCAGCATCTCGAGGCGGGCGCGGTAGGCCGGCTCCTTGTGCGCCTTCAGCACCGCGCTGCGGATCTGTTCCACCAGTTTCGGATCGGTGCTGCGCGGCACGAAGACGCCGAACCAGATCGTCGTCGTCAGATCACCCTGGCCGACCTCGGCCAGCGTGGGCACGTCGGGCAGGTAGCGCGAGCGCTTCGGCCCGGTCACGGCGATGGCCGTGAGCTTGCCTTCCTTGATCTGCGGCGTCGCGGCCGCCAGCTGCGTGAAGCCGAACGGCACCTGCCCGCCCAGGATGTCGGTGATCTGCGGCGCCGAGCCCTTGTACGGGATGTGGACCATCTTGGCCTTCAGCTTCTCGTTGAGCTGGTAGCCCAGGAAATGCGAGGGCGTGCCTGGGCTGAACGAGGCATAGGCTGCCTTGTTGGCCGGGTCCTTGACCCAGGCCTCCAGCTCTGCGAAGTTCTTCACCTTGACCGACGGGTTGGTCACCAGCACCAGCGGTGCCTCGACGGCCTTGAGCACCGGCACGAAATCGGACGGCTTCCACCGCAGCTGCGCAAAGGCCGCCGGGTTGATCGTCATCATGGACTGCGTGCCGATCCACAGCGTGTTGCCGTCGGTGGCCTTCAGGGCCATCTCGGCACTGAGGTTGCCGTTGGCGCCGGGCCGGTTGTCCACGATGAAAGTGCCGCCGGTGGTCTTGTTGAGCTGATCGGCCAGGGCCCGGGCGAAGGGGTCGAGCGCGCCCCCTGCGGGCACGCCGACCATGATCGTCACGGGCTTGGTGGGCCAGGTCTGCGCCATCGCAGCGCCCCCTGTCATGCACAGCCCTGCCATCAGGGCTGCAAGTGCCCGCGTCTTCGTTCGTCGATTCATCAGAGTCTCCACACCTGTCCTTACTGACAGGCAAAGTTTTCGGCGTTTTCGATGCTGCCCTGGCCCGTGTACACGGCCGTCTTCGGGAAGGGGCACAGCGGGCGCGTGCGACCGGGCCAGGGCGTGCTGGCGGCAGCGGTGCCGACCACGCGGTCAGGCGCCTTGCCGGCCTCGACCCAATCCACCACCGACTGGAAGGGACTGACGTTGGTCGACGGGCCGCCGCTGCAGTGTTGCATGCCGGGCGCCATGAACAGGCGGGCGAAGGTCTGGGTCTGCGCGTAGTTGAAGGCGCTGCCGCCGTTGGCCGCATTGAGCTTCTGGTAGTAGTCCACCATGGCCAGCGGCGAGAACGGGCCACCGGTCTGCGGCTGGTAGATCAGCAACTTGCCGCCCTTGGCCTTGAACTTCGACAGATCGGTCGAGGACGTCTCGTACAGGTCGTAGCCGGACACCGGAAATTCCGGCGTGGTCCGGGACAGGCTGCTCACGTACAGGTCCAGGTCGAGGTTCATGACGTAGTTGGTCAGCGCCTCGTTGGCCACCGGCGAGGGCATGACCGGCGGCGTCGGCACCACGACGGTGGATGCCGCGCCGCCCCGGGCCGCGGTGTACGCGCTGGCGGTGTTGACGGCCGTGGCGCGATTGGTCTGGTACGTGCCCAGGTTCCACGTGCGCCAGCCCGTGGCGATGTTGGTCGCGCCGGGCACGTTGCAGTCGGCGGCGCTGGTGCAGCCGGCGATGCCTGCGTCCCACATCCAGCCGTAGTACGGGCGGTTGCCCGAGGGCGTGCTCGGCCCGTCGTAGTAGGCGACCATGGTGTCGATCTGGTCGCCCGTCAGGCAACTGGCCGTCTTGGCGCCGGTGCAGCGCAAGGCATCCAGCTTGGGCTTGACGCGCGGCGTCGTGCAGAGCAGGGGCTGGTTGATCATGCCGTCGGTCAGGCCGTCGAGCGCGTCGCAGGCGTCGAGCACCGCCTTGGAGACCAGCTGCAGGTCCTGGTTGGTGTAGGTGTTGCTGGCCAGCGGCACCCCGTTGGCCGAGAACTCGCCCTGCTTCTTCGCGAGGTTGCCGAAGAGTTGTGCGATGTACACGGACTTGGCGCTCACCGATGCGAACTTCAGCGCCGGGTCGCCCGCCACCACGCCGTCGAACTGCTCCGGCAGACGCTGCGTGACCATCAGCGCCTCGCGGCCGCCCATGGAGCAGCCTTCGAAGTAGGAGTACTGCGGGTCCTTGTCCTGGTAGGTCACGATGAAGCCCTTGGCCAGCTGCGTGGTGAGCTGGATGGCGCGGTAGGCGAAGTCCACGCGCGCGTCGAAGTCCGTCCCGAAGGCACCGGCCGAGGCCGCCAGGTCGTCGGAGTTGGTGTTGTTGTCGTGGCCGGAGTCGTTGGCCGCGATGGCGTAGCCATTGGCCAGCTGGCCCGTGGTGCTGGGAATGCTGCCGTCCAGTCCGCCGCCGCCCGGCATGTAGAAGCGTCCGTTCCACTGCGTGGGGATGCGCACCTGCCACTTGATGGCATAGGTCTGCGTCTTGCCCGGTGAGCTGTTCGCGCCCTGGCGCTCGTTCATCGTGCCGAGCAGGTTGCAGTGCTCCGGCAGCTGCGCCGTGGCCGCGACCAGTTCCGCCGTCGTGACCTTGACGTTGGGCGGGAAGAGGTCGCGGTTCGCCGCGGCGTCCACCAGCGCTGCGCAGGACGCGGCACCGGGCGCCGCATGCTCGCGCACCGCCCAGGCCAGGCGGGTGTTGGGCACCACGTTGGCGGCATGGCGCAAGGTGATGGTGTCCTGCGGATCGGCGCTGGCGTTGGCGCCCAGGGCACCGACCCGCACGATGCCGTCCAGCACCGTGACTTCGCCACTGGTCGAGGTGGCCGTCGCAATGGCGCTCTGCAGCGCGGTCCCGCCGTTGACCACCCGGACGCGGTACACCGTGTCGGTCATGCCGCCGGGCGCGCTCGTCGAACTCAGCTTGTCGAGCAGCGTGACGCCGGCCGCCACCGGCGGATTCGAGGGATTGGAAGGGTTGGCGGGCGGGGTCTGGGTCCCGGTGCCGGTGGTCTGGCCGCCCAGTGCGGCCAATGCGGCAAGGTTGGCACCATTGCCACCGCTTCCTCCGCCGCATGCAGCGAGGCCGACGACCGTGCAACAGGCCGCGGCAACGAGGCCGAGGTATCGGCCGGGGGGGTTCTTCATGATCTTGTCTCCTGGACTCTTGGGGGGCGCCCGGCGAATCTAGGTCACGACAAGATGGTTGCAAAAATGAACTATTCCTAGGGTTTGCGCGCCCTCGCCTACCTCCGATGCAACTTGCGGCGGTCCGCCTTCGGCAGGTCCTCCTGCGATACCAGCGTGCCCGCTGTCGACTCCAGCATGGACATCAGGCGCCCCAGTTCGGCGCGGTCTTCGGCCGAAAAGCCTGCGAGCAGCGCGCTTTCAAGATCCCGCACCACCGGATAGAGATCCGCGTAGATGTCCCGCGCCCGCTGCGTCAGATGGATCTCGATGCAGCGCCGGTCGTTCGAGCGCGGAATCCGTTCGGCCAGTCCCCGTGCGACGAGTTGCGTCACGGTGCGCGAGGTGCGGGCGGGCTCGACGCTGGCGCGACGAGCCAACGTCGTGGACAGCAAGGGCCCCTCCTGGCTGAGGACGACGATCAGGCGCCACTCGCGCCGGGTGATGCCGTACTTGCCCTCGCACAGCCGCACCAGCGGCTGGCCACTCACCGAGGCCAGCTTGGCCAGGCGAAACAAAAAGAGGTCAGCCGTTCTCTCCAAAGCTCGTCTCCACCATCCGTGTGCGCCGCATTGCGGGTGATCCCTGTGATTGATTGATTAGAACAAGCGATATGCCGGCCCCTAGAGTGCCCGCGACCCACTGTGGGCAGACGACGAGACAAGCAAGCACCGTGACCCATTCATTCGAGCAGCCGCATCTGTGCGGCGGCCATTGCGCACGCCCATCGATTTTCGGCCACACCCTTGCCGCCTGCGAACCACGTCGCCGTCCCCACGGGCGTGGTGAAGGACCTGCTGCCCACCTTCCTGGACATGGCCGGCATCGCCGTGCCTACGCAGCAATACGCGGGCAAGGCGATCGTGCCGGTCACAGGCGTCTCGTTGCGCACCGCGTTGCAGTCGGCCTCGGCCGTGCCCACCGTGCGGCCGCCCACCGAGTCCGTCGCCTTCGAGTACCTGGGACAGGGCTACGTGAACGGCCCTGACGGCTGGAAGCTCAGCCGCACCGCCGTGCCGGGCATGCCGGCGCGCACCTACGCCGACCTGCCCTGGAAGCTCTTCAACACGCTCGAGGACCGGGGCGAGACCAAGGACCGCGCCACCGAGCGGCCGGACCTCGTGGATGCCCTCAAGAAGGACTGGGGTCGGTACGTGCTCGACAGCCAGGTGCTGATTCCGGCCACGCCGCCCGCGCCGAAGCGCGACCCCGCCGCGTTGTGAGCAGGGCTGGAGCGAACGCCCGCCGACGAGGCGCCGCCACCCCGGGCTGCGGACCGCGACATCCGCCGCCGGCCCGCGAAAGGCGCAGCATCGGCCCGCGAGCGTCGCGTTGCGGGTCGCTCGCTCAGACGCTGTCAGCCGCCAGTTCCGGGTGCAGGGACGCGGCGCTCTGCCGTCCCTGCCGCACATCGGGCGGCGCGAACCAGCGGGTCAGGTGATCCAGCAAGGTCCTGAGCGACGCGCTCATCGTGCGACGCGAGGCATAGACCGCGTGGATGCCCAGCGCGCGCGGCGGGCTATGGGGAAGCAGTACGACCAGCCGCCCCATGGCCAGCCAGGGGCTGGCGGCATGCAGCGGCTGCAGGGCGATGCCGGCGCCTTCCAGGGCGGCCTGCAGCAGCACGCACGGATCGTTGGCGCGCAGCTTGCCGGCCACGCGCACACCCGCCGCCCTGCCGCCCTGGGTGAAGTTCCACTGGTCCGAGCCGAAGTGGGTGTAGATCAGGCAGTTGTGGCCGGCGAGGGATTCCACGCTCTGGGGATGGCCATGCCGACGCAGGTAGGCCGGCGAGGCGACGAGCACCGACTCGCAGGCGCCGAGACGGCGTGCGATCAGTTGCGCGGGCAGCCGGTCTGTGATGCGGATGGCCAGATCGATGCGCTCGCGCACCAGGTCCACGCTGTCGTTGCTCACCTGGAGTTCGACGCTGGTTCGCGGATAGCGGGCCATGTAGTCGGCCAGCGCCGGCATCAGCAGGCACTGCCCCATCGACTGGGAGCAGGCCACCCGCAACAGGCCATGGGGCTCGTCCAGGTCGGCATCGGCGACCGCGGGCACCGCCTGCGCCGCGGCCAGCAGTTGCTCGCATCGCGTGAGTGTCTCGGCGCCGGCGGCGGTCAGCCCCACGCTGCGGGTGGTGCGGTGCAGGAGCCGCGCACCAGCCCAGGTCTCCATCTCGGCCAGGTACCGGCTGACCATCGGCCGGGACATGCCCAGGGCGTCCGCCGCGGCCGCCATGCTGCCTCGCTCATGAATGGCCACGAACACCTGCGCGGCCACGATTCGATCCATGTGTCTGCTTCCCCTCGACGCCTTCGCGGCGGTGCGCAGGCGCCCCACTGCGCCCCCAGAAGCTGACGCCTGCGAGCAAGATCTGCGCCGCAGGAAGTGCGGCCCGCCGGGGGGCGCAGCCGCACGGCGCTCAGGGCACGAGCACGAGCTTGCCCTGCACCGCCCCCACGTCGAGCAACGCATGCACCTCGCGCGCCTGTGAAAGCGGATAGGTCGTTACCGGCGAAGCCTTGACGGCTCCGTCGCGCATCAGGCCGATGGCGGCCTCCATCAGTGCGCGCCGCTGCGTGCGGTCGGCGTCGAAGGTGTGGATGGAGAAGGTGCGCACCGCCAGGCTTCGGCTGAGCAGCGAGCGCAGGGTCTGGAACACGTCCTCGGCCGGCGGGCCGCCGGCGATGTTGTACGAGATGGCCGTGCCCATGGGCGCCAGCGCGCGGATGCAGGCGATGAGCAGCCGGTCGCCCACGTGGTCGAAGGCCAGGTCCACGCCGCGCCCGCCGGTGGCGGCCATCACCCGCTCGGGCAGGCCCGCCGGATCGCCGTCCACCAGCGTGGTCACGCCGTGGGCCAGTGCATGGGCCTGCTTGGCGGGTGTGGAGGCGGTGCCGATCACCGTCATGCCATGGTGGGCCGCCAGTTGCGTCAGCGCCGTGGCCACGCCGCCGGCGGCGCCGGGCACGAGGATCGACCGCACGGGCAAGCCGCCCTGCGTGCCCAGCAGCATGGCCTGCGCGAGCTGGACATTGCCCAGGCTCACGGCCTCGGTGTCCGAGATCGCATCGGGCAGCACGAAGGGCGCATCGGCCGGCACGGCGATGTACTCGGCATAGCAGCCACCGCGCTGCGGCAGCTCGCGGGCGCTGACGAACACGCGCTGGCCGATGCGTTCGGCCGGCACGCCCTCGCCCACCGCCTCGATCACCCCGGCCATCTCGTTGCCGGGAATGGCCGGCATGGGCGGCATCCACTTGTAGATGCCCTTGCGGATGAGCACGTCCGGCCCGCCCGCGCCGATGGCGCGCGCGCGCACCAGCACTTGGCCCGGCCCGCAGGCGGGCACGGGCAGTTCCACCTGTTCCAGCACCTCGGGGCCACCGGGCACCCGCAGCTGGATCGCCTTCATCGTCGTCGCCATCGTGGGTCTTGCTCCTGCGGCTCGGGCTGCGCTCAACGCTGGCCGTCGTGGACCGAGACCTGTTCCTTGGTCAGGCCACCGAGCCGGGCATGCACCCGGCCACCGGTGCCCATGACCAGGGCAAAGAGGATCTCGTCCGGCCGCGGCGCGTCCTGGATGCCGACTTCCATGCTGTTGAAGTGGCTGCGCACATAGGCGGCATGGATGTAGTGCAGCGGCACCATCAGGCGGTAGCCCGTGGCGGCCACGGCCTTGGCCGCCGGCACGATGGCCTTGGGCTCGCCCAGCACGGCGCGCATGGCCCAGCCGCCGGCTTCGTGCCAGACGGCACCGTGCTCCATCTCGCCGTTCACGCCCACGATGGCGGCCTTGCTGTAGACCTCCACCTGGTCGCGGCCCAGCGTCTCCACCAGCTCCGTCGCGAGCGAGGTGCCCAGCGAGCGCAGCTCGGCCATGAAGGGCATCAGGTCGGGCTCGTAGCGCCCGGCGTAGGGGTTGCGGATGACGGCGCAGGCAGCGGCCAGCTTGAGCGGCCGGTCGGCCACCGGGCCGCCCTCGTGGTAGATGGTCTCGACAGTCAGGCTGCGCTTGCGGATCTGGATCAGGGACATGGGAGCACCTCGCTCGTTCATTGTTTGGGAATCTGGGCCTCGTTGACCACCACGGTCCATTTCTTGAGTTCGCTCTGGACCATGGCCGTCATCTCTTCGGGCGTGCCGCCACGCGCTTCGCCGCCGATGTCTTCGAGGCGGGTGCGCACCTGCGGTTGCTGCAGCGCCTTCTGCACCGCGGCGTTGAGCTGGTCGACGATGGCCCGCGGCGTGCCCGCCGGCGCCATCAGGCCGGCCCAGGACGTGACCTCGTAGCCGGCGACGCCCTGCTCGGCCACCGTGGGCAGTTCGGGCATCTGGCCCCAGCGGCGCGCGCCGGTGGTGGCAATGGCGCGCATCTTGCCAGCCTTGATGTTGCCCATCACGGCCGTGGGCGGCGCGATGATGAAGGGCACCTCGCCCGACAGCAGCGCCGTGACCGAGGCCGCGTCGCCGCGGTAGGGCACATGCAGCATGCGTGCGCCGGACATCTTCACCAGCAGCTCGCCGGCCAGGTGGTGCGTGGAGCCGATGCCCGCCGTGCCGTACGACACCTGGCCGCCCGGCGCGCGGGCGGCCTTGAGCAGGTCGGCCAGCGACGTGTAGGGCGAGTCCGCCTTCACCACGAGCAGGAAGGGGAAGAAGGTGATGGTGGAGATGCACTCGAAGTCCGCCACCGTCTGGTAGCTGAGCTTGTTGTAGAGCGCCCCCGCCACCGCATGGCCGCCAGTGGCCAGCAGCAGCGTGTAGCCATCGGGCTTGGCCCGCGCCACCGTGCCGGAGGCGATGGTGCCGCCGGCGCCGGTCTGCGCCTCGACCACGAAGGGCTGGCCCAGGGTCTTGCCCATCTCGGTGCCGACCACGCGGGCGATGGTGTCGGCATTGCCGCCGGCCGCAAAGCCCTGCAGCACGCGGATGGGCTTGTCGGGATAGCCCTGCGCCAGGGCCGTGAAGGGGAAACTGCAGGCAAAGCCGAGGCCTGCAGCGAGAGCATCTCTACGCCGCATGATGGTTGTCTCCGTTGAAATTCTTGTCGCTCACGCCACCGGGTTTGCCGGTAGGCGATGTGTCACGCACCCCGGGCGGGATGCGCCGCACTCAAGGACATCGACCGGCGCGGTGCGCGCCGTCGATGCCGGGGCTTCAGGCCTGCTGGACGATGGGGTTGCGCAGGGTGCCGATGCCTTCGATCTCCACCTCGCACACGTCGCCCGCCTTCATGAACTGCGAGGGCTTCTTGCTCCAGCCCACGCCGGCCGGCGTGCCGGTGGCGATCACGTCGCCGGGGCTCAGGGTGAAGATGGTCGAGGCGTAATTGATCAGCGTGGGGATGTCGAAGATCATGTGGCCGGTGTGGCTGGACTGCACCACTTGGCCGTTCAGGCGGGTCACCAGCTTGAGCTCGCGGCCGGGGGCGATCTCGTCGGCCGTCACCATCCACGGGCCGAAGCCGCCGGTGGATTCGAAGTTCTTGCCCGAGGCGATCTGCTTGGCATGGAACTGCCACTCGCGCACGCTGCCGTCGTTGTAGCAGGAGTAGCCGGCGACGTGCTCGTAGGCCTTGTCCTTGGGAATGTCGCGGCCGCCCTTGCCGATGATGACGGCCAGTTCGCCTTCCCAGTCCAGCGAATCCGACACCTTGGGATTCACGATGGGCGCGTTGTGCGCCGTCTGCGAGCGCCACACGCGCAGGAAGATCGGCGGCATCTCCGACAGCTCGCGCTGCATGCCGGCGGCCAGCACTTCCTGGTGGTGGTCCATGTAGTTGCGCACGGCGCAGACGATCTTCTCGGGCCGCGTGATCACCGGCAGGTAGGTGATGTCGGCCAGCTTGGCCACCACCGGCAGGCCTTCGACATGCTGGGAGGCCTGCAGGTAGTCGCCCGAGGCGATGTAGTCGAGCAGCGTGGGCTGATGCGGGCGGGCCTGGCCGAGGTCGACGACGCCGTCGCCGACGACGGCGCCCCAGGTTTCACGGCCTTGGTGGAGGAAGGACAGCAGTTTCATGGGTGCTCCATTCGAGTGGGAAAGAGGGAGGGAAGAAAGATGCGGCGCCGAAGCCGGCACCGTGTGGATCACGCGCGGGCAGCCGATGCCGACGCCGCAGGGGCCTTGGCCTGGAACCGGGCCTGCCACTGGTCCAGCGGCATGAAGGTGGGATCGGCGCGGCAGATGGCCTCGGTCTCGCGCATCAGCGTCTCGTCGTCCTTGTCGAGGTCGAGCGGGTCGCCGTGCGGCTGGGCCACGTAGAAGGGCATGTCCACATACACCTCCACGGTGTTGCCTTCGGGGTCGCGCATGTACATCGACAGCGCGTTGCCGTGGTTGAGGCCGCGCACCTCGGTGGCGCCGCGCTCCCGGGCGCGCTGCGTCACCTCGCGCAGATGCTGGATGCTGGGCACGACGAAGGAGATCTGCATCACCGTGCTGAAGCTCGCATCGGCGGGTCGGCCCGAGGCCAGCACCAGCTGGTGGTGCTGGTCCTCGCTGGCGCTGGTGAACACCAGCTCGTTCTTGAAGGTGCTGCCCACGCCGCGATCGGTGATCGTGAGGTCGAAGGTCTCGGTATAGAACGCCACCATCTTCTCCAGGTCGGTCACGAAGATGCCGAAGTGGGAAGGCGTGGGCCGCAGGACTTTGAGCATGGGGTTTCTTGTCTCCGTTGTTGTCTCGAATGGGTCGCCAGCCGTGTGTGTTCAGGGCGGCGGCAAGTCTTTCAGGATGTTCTCGACGTTGCGCTGCGTGCTGCGCATGTGCTCTTCGAGCAGGGCGCAGGCGGTGTCGGCATCGCGCCGCAGGGCGGCGTCCATGATCCGGCGGTGCTCGTTGGTCTTGCGCTTGGCCACCTTGCGGAAGCGCCCGCTGAAGCGCCGGTAGCGCTCGGCCTGGTCGAACAGGCTTTCGCCCCAGCGCCGTTGCCGCTCCGACGGACAGGCGGCCAGCAAGGAGAGGTGGAAGGCACGGTGCAGGTCGGACCAGTGGTCGTCCAGGATCACCGGGCCGTCGGGCAGGCGGGCTTCGACCAGCTCCAGCCGATGGAAGGCCGCCACCACCTCGCTTTCCCAGCGGTCGTCGCCGTGCTGGATGGAGTCGCGCAGGGCCGGCACGTCGAGCATCAGGCGCATGCGGGTGATGTCGCCCATGTCCTCGGCCGACAGGGGCGCGACGCGAAAGCCCCGGCGCTCGTCGGCGCGGATGAGGCCTTCCTGCGCCAGCCGGCTGAGGGCTTCGCGCAGCGGACTGCTGGAGAAGCCATAGGCGTTCTGCAGCTCGTCCACCTTCAGCTTGACGCCGCCGGCATAGGTGCCGCTGAGCACGTCCTGCCGCAGCCGGGCAAAGGCCTGGTCCACCAGCGTGGGTTCGCGCAAGACGGCATCCGTTTTTTGCATGGACGCGATTTTATGCATAAACTTTTCTTCCGTGCATAGTTCAATGAATCGATCGATGAATGTTTCTTCCGACATCAGGCCTGCAGCGGCGGTTCGCCTGCTGGCCATCTCCGGCAGTCTGCGCCGCGCCTCTCACAGCACCGCGGTGCTGCGCCACATGGCCACGCTGCTGCCGGCAGACGCCCAGCAGCGTCTCTTCACGCTGGAGGAGATACCGCCCTACGACGGCGACCTGGACGGCCCCCAGCCGCCCGCGGCCGTCGCGGAGCTGAAGGATGCCATTGCCCAGGCCGATGGACTGGTGATCTGCTCGCCGGAATACAACTACGGCATGCCCGGCGTGCTGAAGAACGCCATCGACTGGGCCTCGCGGCCCGCCTTCGCCTCGCCGCTCAAGGGCAAGCCCGCGCTGGTGATCACGGCATCGCCCGGCGCCCTGGGCGGGGTGCGGGCCCAGGCGCAGATCCGCGACGCCCTGGCCGCCACCCTGGCCCGACCGCTGTCGCGGCCCCACGTGGCCATTCCGCTGATCGCGTCGCGCTTCCAGGACGGCCAACTGAGCGACGCCACGACGCTGGAGACGCTGCAGGCCGCCCTGGCCGACCTGCTGGCGGAGATCCGCCTGCTGGCCGCCGCGCGTGGCTGAAAAGCGTTCAATCGTCCTTCTTCTGCCAGCCGGGCAACCACTGCAGCAGGTGGTCGGCGAAGGCCTCGGCCGCTGGCGGCAGGGTGCGCACCGTCGAGCGGTAGAGGCAGACCGTGCGCACCGTCTCGGGCTCGACCACGCGGCGCATCACCAGGCCGAGCGGCCGCGCGACCACGCCCACGTAGGCCGGCGCAAGCGTCGCCGCCAGCCCCTGGGCGGCAATGCCCAGGGCGGTGGAGACGTTGTCCACCACGTCGACCGGCTCCACCCGCGCATCCGCCGGGGCATTGACATGCATCTGCGAGACGCTGCGCTCATGGTCGCGGCCTGCCGCCACCAGGGCATGGCCGTGCAGGTCGGTCCAGCGCAACTGCCTGCGGCGTGCCAGCGGATGGTCCGGGGCGCACCACAGCACCCAGCGGCTGTCGAAGACGGCGGTACCTTGCACACCTTCGCCGGTGGGCCGATCCGGCCCGACCGCCAGGTCGACGTCGCCGGCCGTCACCGCATCCACCAGCTGGTCGACCGGCAGGTCCTTCACCCGCACAACCACACGAGGCCGCAGGGCCTGGAAGGCGCCGATGGCCGCCGGGATGGCCGCGCCGGCCAGCACCTGCGGCGCACCGACCCGCACGATGCCGGCCGCCTGATTGCGCACATCGGAGGCCGCGATCTCCGCGGCCTGCACATGCCGCAGAACCGTCTCGGCGGGCCCCAGGAAGTGCTGGCCCGCGCTGGACAGCGCCACGCGCCGCGTGGTGCGCTCGAAGAGGCGGAAATCGACGATCGCCTCCAGCTCGGCGATCAGCTGGCTCACGGCCTGCGCCGTCAGCCCCATGCGCTGCGCCGCGCCGGTGAAGCTGCGCTGCTCCGCCACGGCGACGAAAGCCTCGAGCTGGCGAAGGGTGTAGCGCGTCAGGGCCATCGGTCGATTATCAAGCGCTGCTTGATCACTGTTCCAAATCCATTGCTTGTGGCGGACGACCGCCTTGCCGAGACTTCACCTTCATCAAAACGGCCTCCTGCCCTTCATGACAGGGCAGCCCAGGAGACACACCCATGACCGATTTCCAGGATTCCCAGGAGCGCAACCGCGCGCTCGCCCAAGAGCTCATCGAGGCCGAGCGCAGCCGCCAGCCCGTCGAGCACTTCAGCAAGCGCCTGTCCGGCATGACCATCGCCGACAGCTACGCCATCCAGCGCGAATGGACGGCGCTCAAGCTGGCCGGTGGCGACACCATCGTCGGCCGCAAGATCGGCCTGACCTCGCGGGCCATGCAGATCGCCTCGCAGATCACCGAGCCCGACTACGGCGTGCTGTTGCAGAGCATGGTGATCGACAACGGCACCGAGGTGGAAGCCGCCCGCTTCCTGGTGCCGCGGCTCGAAGCCGAATTCGCCTTCATCCTCGCGAAGCCGCTGCGCGGGCCCAACGTCACGCTGTTCGACGTGCTCAATGCCACCGACTACGTGATCCCCGCCCTGGAACTGATCGATGCCCGCATCGAGCAGTTCGACCGCGTGACCAAGGCGCCGCGCAAGGTGCTGGACACCATCGCCGACAACGCCGCCAGCGCCGGCATCGTGATGGGCGGCCGACCGATGCGCCCGGACCAGGTGGACTGGCGCTGGGCCGGTGCGCTGCTCTTCAAGAACGGCGTGATCGAGGAATCGGGCCTCGGCGCCGCGGTGCTCAACCACCCGGGCAACGGCGTGGCCTGGCTCGCCAACAAGCTCGCGCCCCACGGCGAGGGGCTGGAAGCCGGCCAGATCGTGCTGGGCGGCTCCTTCACGCGGCCGGCGCACTGCGCCGCCGGCGACACCTTCCACGCGGACTACGGCCCGCTCGGCTCCATCTCCCTGAAGTTCGTCTGATGACCTCCACCGTGAACACCTTCAAGGCCGCGCTGGCCGTACCCGGCGCCCAGATCGGCCTCTGGCTCGGCCTGGCCGAGCCCTACACCGCGGAGCTGTGCGCCACCGCCGGCTTCGACTGGCTGCTGGTCGACGGCGAGCACGGCCCCAACGACCTGCGCTCCATGCTGGGCACGCTGCAGGCCGTGGCGCCCTACCCCGCCCATCCCGTGGTCCGCATTCCGCACAGCGACGCGGCGCTGGTCAAGCAGGTGCTGGAGATCGGCGCCACCACACTGCTGGTGCCGATGGTGGAAGATGCCGAACAGGCCCGCGGCCTGGTGCAGGCCATGCGCTATCCGCCGCAGGGCATCCGCGGCGTGGGCAGCGGCCTGGCGCGCTCCTCGCGCTGGGGCGCCGATGCGCAGTACCTGCAGACCGCCAACGACCGCATGTGCCTGCTGGTGCAGGTCGAAACGGCCTCCGCCCTGTCGCGCATCGACGAGATCGCGGCCGTGGAAGGCGTCGATGGCGTGTTCATCGGCCCTGCGGACCTGTCGGCCTCGATGGGCCTGCTGGGCCAGCCCGGCCATCCGGACGTGCGCGCAGCCATCGAGCATGCATTCGCGCGCATCCAGGCCGCCGGCAAGGCGCCGGGCATCCTGGCCACCGACGAGACGGCCGCCCGCCACTGGATAGGCAAGGGCGCACGCTTCATCGCCGTGGGCGTGGACGCGACCCTGCTGGCCCAGGCCAGCCGCGCCCTGGCCCGCCGCTTCAAGGAAGCCCCGGCGCCCGCCGCCGGCAGCACCTCGGGCTACTGAGCATGCAGGCCGCACTGGACGAACTGCGCCAAGCCTTCGCCGGCCGCCTGCTGGTGGACGAGGCGGACAAGGCGCCCTTCCTGACCGACTGGCGCCGCAAGTGGACCGGCCAGGCCGTCGCCGTGGCCCAGCCCGACAGCGCCGCCGATGTGGCCGCAGTCGTGCGCTGGTGCGCCCAGCACCGCATCGCCGTGGTGCCGCAGGGGGGCAACACCGGCCTGTCGGGCGGCGCCACGCCCGATACGTCGGGCCGCACGCTGGTGCTGTCGCTCACGCGCCTGAACAAGGTGCGCGCCATCGACACCATCAACAACACGCTGACGGTGGAAGCCGGCGTGACGCTGCAGCAGGTGCAGGACGCCGCGCGCGAAGCCGGCCGGCTGTTCCCGCTGAGCCTGGCCGCCGAAGGCACCTGCACCATCGGCGGCAACCTGGCCAGCAATGCCGGCGGCGTGCAGGTGCTGCGCTACGGCAATGCGCGCGAGCTGTGCCTGGGCCTCGAGGCCGTCACGGCACAGGGCGAGCTGTGGGACGGCCTGCGCGGCCTGCGCAAGGACAACACCGGCTACGACCTGCGTGATCTGTTCATCGGGAGCGAAGGCACGCTGGGCGTCATCACCGCCGCGGTGCTCAAGCTGCACCCGCTGCCCGCGGCGCAGGTGGCTGCCTTCGTCGCCGTGCCCGACCCGGCCGCCGCACTGCAGCTGTTGCAGCTGGCCCAGTCGCGCCTGGGCGCCGGCCTCACGGCCTTCGAACTGATGAGCGACACCTGCATCGCGCTGGTGGAAAAGCATGTGGACAGCGCGCGCCTGCCGCTGGCCGAGCGCTCGCCCTGGTATGTGCTGCTGGAAGTCAGCGACAACGTGGACGAAGCCCATGCCAGCGCCGCCATCGAAGGCCTGCTGGAAGCCGCGCTGGAGCAGGAGCTGGCCACCGACGCCGCCCTCTCGGCCACGCTGGCCCAGTTCCAGGCCCTGTGGGCACTGCGCGAGGACATCTCCGAATCGCAGGGCGCCGAAGGCCGCACCATCAAGCACGACATCGCGCTGCCCATTTCCCGCATCGCCGACTTCATCGCCACCATGGGCGCGCAGATCGAGCGGCAGTGGCCGGGCGAGCGGCTGGTCGTGTTCGGCCACCTGGGCGACGGCAACCTGCACTACAACCTCTCGCCCGCCGCCGACCGGCTGGGCGCGGAGCACCGCGCCGCCTTCGAGGCGCTCGAAAAGCCCATCAACCAGTGCGTGCACGACGCGGTCGTGGCCCATGGCGGCTCGATCTCGGCCGAACACGGCCTGGGCGTGCTGCGCCGGGACGAATCCGCGCGCCACAAGTCGCCAGTCGAACTGCGCCTGATGCAGGCCGTCAAGGCCGCGCTCGACCCGCACGGCCTCATGAATCCCGGCAAGTTGCTGCCACCCAACCAGGAGCATTCCGAATGACCACTTCCC
The DNA here is from genome assembly GCF_021401245.1 of Pseudacidovorax sp. NFM-22. Classification (GTDB taxonomy): domain Bacteria; phylum Pseudomonadota; class Gammaproteobacteria; order Burkholderiales; family Burkholderiaceae_C; genus Xenophilus. The sequence continues at coordinate 12,825 of NZ_JACBFY010000003.1, read as the reverse complement.
TGCTGGACGTGGCGGGCGTCAAGGTCTCGCCCGACCACTACATCGACGGCCGTCGCGTGCCCTCGGCCACCACCTTCGAGCTCTTCAGCCCCATCGACCAGAAGCCGTTGGGCCGCATCGCCGAAGGCCTGGAGGACCACACCGAGGCCGCCATCCAGGCCGCGCAGCGCGCTTTCCCGGCGTGGAGCGCCATGAGCGCCGCCGAGCGACTGCCCTACCTGGAGCGCTTCGCCGAGGAGATCGGCAAGCGCGCCGACGACTTCTGCCGGCTGGAGAGCACCGACGCCGGCGTGCTGCTCTCGCGCATGCGCCACGGCGTGGTGCCACGCGCCATGCTCAACATCCGCTGGTTCGCCCAGCATGCGCTGGAGCTGCAGAACCGCCCCATCGACACCGAGCAGGCCCACCACATCGTGCGCCACGACCCGGCCGGCGTGGTGGTGATCATCACGCCGTGGAACGCACCGCTGATGCTGTCCACCTGGAAGCTGGGCCCGGCCCTGGCCGCGGGCAACACCTGCGTGCTGAAGCCGCCAGAGTGGGCACCGCTGACCTGCTCGCTGCTGGCCGACTGCGCCGACGCGGCCGGCCTGCCGCCGGGCGTCTTCAACGTGGTGCAGGGCACCGGTGCCAGCACCGGCGCACGGCTGGTCGGCGATGCGCGCATCGCGCGCGTCTCCTTCACCGGCAGCGTGCCCACGGCGAAGTCCATCGCCCAGGCCGCCGGTGCCAACCTGGTGCCCTGCAGCCTGGAGCTGGGCGGCAAGAGCCCCTTCATCGTGCTGGAAGATGCCGACCTCGACGGCGCCGCCGCCACTGGCGCGCTGATGTACCGCAACGCCGGCCAGGTCTGCCTGGCGGGCACGCGCTTCCTGGTGCACGAGAAGGTGGCCGAGCGCTTCATCGCCACCATGCGCAGCCACGTCGAGAAGCTCAACGTGGGTGACCCGCGCGACGAGGCCACCGAGGTGGGCCCCATCATCCATCCGCGCCAGGTGGAGCGCGTCGAAGGCTTCGTGCAACGCGCCGTCGCGGCCGGTGCCGAGCTGCTGTGGGGTGGCGAGCGTCACGGCTTCGGTGCCCAGTACTTCAAGCCGACCATGGTCACCCAGGTGGCGCAGGACAGCGAGATCGTGCAGAACGAGGTCTTCGGCCCCGTGCTCACGCTGCAGACCTTCGCCAGCGACGAAGAGGCCATCGCGCTGGCCAACGGCACCGACTACGGCCTGGGCGGCGTCTGCTACGGCGAGACCGGGCACGCCACCGAGATCGCCAAGCAGGTGCGCACCGGCTTCATCTGGGTCAACAGCTTCGGCATCCGTGACCTGGCCGCGCCCTTCGGCGGCATCAAGCGCTCCGGCGTGGGCCGCGAAGGCGGCGACTGGAGCTTCGAATTCTTCTGCGACATCAAGGACGTCGTGGTTCCCAAAAAGCCGTTCAAGGCGAGCTTCAGCCACCGCTGAACGCCATCAGGAGACATTTCCATGGGACAGATCGTTGGATCGGCCATCGTGTCGCATCACCCCGGCCTCATGCAGTGCGAGGAATTCCGTCGCCTGCAGGGCGCCGGTGAAGACTCGGACCTGATCGCCGGCTATGCCCGGCTGCGCGAGCGCATCGCGGCCGCGAAGCCGGACGTGGTCATGATCTTCGACAGCCACTGGTTCACCACCGGCTACCACCTGGTGGACGGCGGCGCGCGCTACAGCGGCACCTACATCTCCGACGAGATGCCGTGGTACCTGCACGGCGTGCCCTTCGCCTACCGCGGCCATCCGCGGCTGGCCCGGGCGCTGGAGACCGCCTCGCGTGCACGCCAGGGCTATGTGCGCGTCATCGACCACCCCGATCTGGGTCGGCATTACGCCACGGTCAACCTGGTCAAGCATTTGCGGCTGGAACTGGACGACACGCCGGTGGTGACCGTGAGCTCGTGCCAGAACTGCCGCTGGGAGCAGTTCGTCCAGTCCGGCGAGGACATCGGCGAGGGCATCCGCGCCAGCGGCCTGCGCGTGGTGCTGCTGGCCTCGGGCGCGCTCAGCCACAAGTTCAACGGCATCGACTGGAAACCGAACCATCCGCGCATCTTCCACGAGAGCAACGTCTCCTCGCCCGAGAACATCGAGAGCGACAAGGGGGCCATCGCGTTGATGGCTGAAGGCCGCCACGACCTGATCCTGGAGCGCTGGGACGGTGAATACCGCCGCAAGCCCTGGGAGGCCTTCGGCGCGCACTACCTGCAGATGCTGGGCGCCATGGGCGGCGCCGACTGCCGCGCCAAGGGCGAGGCCCTGTCCGCCTACGAGAACGCCCGGGGCACCGGGAACATCCACATCTGGTTCCCCGCCTGAGCCCCCACACAAGAATCGCCATGAACTTCGAATTCCCACTCCAGAGCCTGCCCACCGTGATGCAGGGCCCCCGCGTCGAGCGACGCCGCGTCCTCATCGGTGGCAGCGCCTTCTGGGGCACGATGGTGGAAGAAGGCGCCGACGCCGGCCGCCTGCGCCTGGACGATGGCCGCATGCTGGACGCCGAGGCGCAGACCTACCTGCCGCCGGTCAACCCGAGCAAGATCATCGCGGTGCACATCTCCTACAGCTCGCGCAGCATGGAGACGCGCAACAAGCCCAAGCCGACCGAGACGCCCACCTACTTCACCAAGCCGCCGACCTCGCTCAACGGCCACAAGGGCCAGATCCTCAAGCCGGCGGACTGCAAGTACCTCAACTACGAGGGCGAATACGCCGTCGTCATCGGACGCACCTGCCGCAACGTGACGCCCGACGAAGCCTGGGACTACATCGAAGGCTTCTGCCCCGCGCTGGACATGGGCCTGCAGGACTTCCGCGACACCGACCAGGGCAGCATGCTGCGCGTGAAGGGCGCGGACACGCTGCTGCCCATCGGCCCCGGCATCGTGCGCGGCGTCGACCTGTTCGCGCAGACGCTGCGCACCACGGTGGACGGCCTGGTGGTGCAGGAAGCGCACATCGGCGAAGAGACCATCTGGGGCCCGCACTACGTGATTGCCGACATCGCCCGCCACATCACCCTGATGCCCGGCGACGTGATCCTGATGGGCACGCCCTGCCATTCGCGCAGCGTCAACCCGGGCAACGTCGTGGCCTGCGAGATCACCGGCATCGGCCGCGTGGAAGGCACGGTGGTGGCCATCGACGCGCCGCGCGCCGCCGCGCTGGGCGTGGGCCATGCGCCCACCGACAGCCCCGAAGTGCGCCGCGTGGCGCTGGGCTTCGACGAACGCGTGCCGGAACACTTCAAGGCCAACCTTCGCACGGCCAAGGGCGAATGATCGGCAAGGTCTGCATCGTCGGGGCGGGCGCCATCGGCGGTTTGATCGGCACCCGGCTGGCGGCAGCCGGCCAGGCCGAGGTCTGCGCCCTGGCGCGTGGCTCCACCCTTGAATCGCTGCGGCGTGACGGCTGGCAACTGCAGGAGGCCGACGGCGAGCGGCTGCAGGTGCCCACCCGCGCCTCCGACCGGCCGGCCGAGCTGGGCCCGCAGGACCTGGTCGTCATCGCGGTCAAGGGGCCGGCGCTGGCCAGCCTGGCGCCGACGCTGGGGCCGCTGCTCGGCCCGAACACCCTCGTGCTGCCCGCGATGAATGGCGTGCCCTGGTGGTTCTGCCAGCGCATCAACGGCTTCGTCGAGACGGGCCTGCGCAGCGTCGACCCCGAAGGCCGCATCGCCGCGGCCATCGGCTATGAGCGCGTGCTGGGCGCCGTGGTGCATGCCAGCGCCTCCACGCCGACGCCCGGCGTGGTGCAGCACCACATGGGCCGCGGCCTGATCGTGGGTGAGCCCGACGGGCGGCCCAGTGAGCGTGCCGACGCGGTGGTGTCGCTGCTCGCACGCGCGGGCTTCGACGCCACCCGCAGCGACGATGTGCGCACGGCCATCTGGTACAAGTTGTGGGGCAACCTCACGATGAACCCGGTGAGCGCCATCACCGGCGCCACGGTGGACCGCATCCTGGCCGACCCGCTGGTGCGCGACTTCTGCTCGGCCGCCATGCAGGAAGCCGCCCTCATCGGCCGGCAGATCGGCTGCTCCATCGACGAAGCCCCCGAGGCCCGCCACGCGGTGACGGCCAAGCTGGGCGCCTTCCGTACTTCCATGCTGCAGGACGCCCAGGCCGGCCGGCCGCTGGAACTCGACGCCATCGTGGGCGCCACCCATGAGATCGGGCAGCGGCTGGGGGTCGCCACCCCCGCCATCGGCGCGCTGCTGGGCATGGCCCGGCTTTTCGGCCGCGTGCACGGCCTCTACCCCGAATCCACACCTTCACCCGCATGACCACCAAGACCCACGGCAACTACATCGGCGGCGAATGGACCGAAGGCCAGGACGCCGCGCCCAATATCAACCCGTCGGACACGCGTGACGTGGTCGGCCTGTACGCCCGCGCCAGCCGCGCCGACGCCGAGGCCGCCATCGCTGCAGCGCAGGCGGCCCAGCCTGCGTGCGCCGCACTGTCGCCGCAGCAACGCGCGGATGCGCTCGACCAGGCCGGCAGCGAGATCCAGTCCCGCAAGGCCGAGCTGGCCGAACTGCTCGCGCGCGAGGAAGGCAAGGCCCTGCCCGACGCGGTGGGCGAAGTGGTGCGCGCCGCGCAGATCTTCAAGTTCTTCGCGGGCGAGGCCCTGCGCGTCGGCGGCGAGCTGTTGCCCTCCACCCGCCAGGGCATGAGCGTGGAGATCACGCGCGAGCCGGTGGGCGTGGTGAGCATCATCACGCCGTGGAATTTCCCGATCGCCATCCCGGCCTGGAAGATCGCACCGGCGCTGGCCTACGGCAATGCCGTGGTGTTCAAGCCGGCGGACCTGGTGCCGGGCAGTGCCTGGGCGCTGGCCGAGATCCTCAGCCGCTGCGGCCTGCCGGCCGGCACCTTCAACCTCGTGATGGGCCGGGGCCGCGAGATCGGCGACACCCTGCTCGAAGACCCGCGCGTCTCGGCGGTCACCTTCACCGGCTCGGAAGCCACCGGCCGCAAGGTGGCGCAGGCCTGCGTGTCGCGCCCCGGCGCGATGGCCAAGTTCCAGCTCGAAATGGGCGGAAAGAACCCGATGGTCGTGCTCGACGATGCCGACCTGGAGGTCGCCGTGTCCTGCGCCATCAATGGCGCCTTCTATTCGACGGGCCAGCGCTGCACCGCATCCTCCCGCCTCGTCGTCACCGAAGGCATCCACGACCGCTTCGTGGCCGCCATGGTCGAACGCATGCGTGGCCTGGCCGTGGGCGATGCGCGCGCACCCGGTACCGTGATCGGCCCCGTCGTCGATGCCAAGCAGCTGGAACAGGACCTGGACTACATCCGCATCGGCCGCGAGGAAGGCGGACGTCTGGTGGCCGGCGGCGACGCCCTGCCCCAGGTCGACGGCAAGCCGGGCTTCTATCTGCAGCCGGCCCTGTTCACCGAGACCACCAACGCCATGCGCATCAACCGCGAGGAGATCTTCGGCCCGGTGGCCACGGTCATCCGCGTGCGCGATGCCGATGAAGCCCTGGCGGTCGCCAACGACACGGCCTTCGGCCTGTCCTCGGGCGTGTGCACGACCTCGCTGAAGCAGGCGGCACGCTTCAAGCGCCAGCTGCAGGCCGGCATGGTGATGGTCAACGCACCGACGGCTGGCGTGGACCCGCACGTGCCCTTCGGCGGCCGCAAGGCGTCGAGCCACGGCCCGCGTGAACAAGGCCGCTACGCCGCCGAGTTCTACACCACCGTCAAGACCGCCTACGTGCAACCCTGAGGAGATCGCCCATGGCATCGTCGTTGTTCAACTTCCTGCGCTCCGCCGCCGATACGCCGTCCCTGCCCGAGGGTGCGGCGCTGAGCCGGCGTCGCCTGCTGGCCGCCGGCTGCCTCTGCTGCGCGCTGCCCCTGGCCGGTGCTCAGACCAAGGGTCCGCTGCCGGCCGCGGCCCAGGCCCACCTGGACGCGGCTCGCCGCGCCGCGGGCACCGACCTGCTCGCCTACATGCGCCTGGGCGACGGCATCGCGCCCACGCCGAGCGCACCGCCGGTGTCGCCCGACGCGCTGATGGCGATGCCCGCACCCGCGCCGGGCTGGGCCTTCGACAACCTGGGCTTCGTCGGCAACAAGTGGGTGAGCGCCTGGGGCATCACCACGTCGGAAGGCCTGGTCGTGATCGACGCCATGGACAACGACGACGAAGCACGGACGCTGGTGGCCGCGGGCCTGCGCAAGCTGGGCCAGGACCCGGCGACGATCCGCGCCGTGCTGATCACGCACGGCCACGGCGACCACTACGGCGGCTTCGCCCATCTGAAGTCCCTTTCGGGCGCACGGGCCGCCATGAGCGAGGCGGACTGGACGATGACCGAGACCAAGCTCGAGTTCGACCGGCCCGACTGGGGCCGCCCGCCCAAGCGCGACCTGGTGCTCAAGGAAGGCGAGACGCTGACCTGGGGCGACACCAAAGTCGACGTGCTGCTCACCCCGGGCCACACCATGGGCACCGTCTCGCTGCTGTTCGACGTGCGCGAAGGCACGCGCCGCCACCGCGCGCTGCTGTGGGGCGGCACCGCCTTCAACTTCCAGAAGAGCCCCGACCGCATGCAGCGCCTGCAGGCCTACATCGACCAGACGGAACGTGTGCGCAGCCTGGTGAAGGCCCAGGGCGTGGACGTGTTCATCTCCAACCACGACATCTTCGACGAGGCGGTGAACAAACTGCAGGCCCGCCAGCAGGGCGGCGCCGCCCGCAACCCCTTCGTCATGGGTACGGACAACGTCGTGCGCGCCCTGACCGTGATGAACGAATGCGCGAGGGCCACCCAGGTGGTGTGGAGCGCCTGAGACGGGCGATCACGCGAAGCCGTAGAGCCACGCCGGGTTGTCGACCAGGATCGCCCGGCGCACCTGCGCGTCCGGCACCCAGTCGCAGAACTGGTCCACCAGGTCCGCATCGACCGGCACCTGCGCCGGCGCGAACAGCGCCGGGTGCGGCCAGTTGGTGCCGAAGACGAGCCGATCCGGACGGGTATCGACCAGGGCCTGGACCAGCGGGCGCATGTCCTCGCATCCGGGCACCGCATCCGACCGGCGATACCAGCTGGAGACCTTGACCCAGCAGTCGTCGCGCCGCTGCAGGATGCGCAGCATCGCCTGGAAGCCGGCGTGATCCACGCCCTCGCTGCCGCGCACGCAGCCCAGGTGATCGAACACCAGCGGCACGGGCAGGCGCAGCAACGATGCTTCCAGCGCAGCGATCTCCGCCGCGTGTTCGAAATGCAGCTGAAGGTGCCAGCCCAGCGGCTGGATGCGCGCGGCGATGCCTGCCATCGCCTCGCTGCCCCCATAGCCTTTCACCAGCGTCGACACGCGCACCCCGCGCATGCCGCCGTCATGCAGCGCATGCAGTTCGGCCTGCGTGGTCGACGCGGCAATGCCGGCCACACCGCGGGCCCGGTCCTGGCCCAGCTCGGCGATGAGGTCGAGCGTGAGCCGGTTGTCTGCGCCGTAGACGCTGGCACTGACCTGCACCGTGCGCTCCAGGCCCAGGCTGCGGCACAGGGCGGCGTAGGCATGACGGTCCGCGAGGCGCGGTGTGTACGAGCGCTCGGCGCCCCACGGATGGCGGACCGGGTCCTCGAAGACATGGCAATGGCAGTCGGTGGCGCCCGGCGGCAGACGATTCCACGGCGCGCGCAGGGCCGGCATCGGCGCCAGGCACAAGGGCGGCGCGCGGAGCGTCGCCGATTGCGGCAAGGGTGTCGTCATCGGACCTGCACTCCGGCTTCCTTGACCACGCGCGACCATTTGTCGATCTCCGAGCGCAGCAGCGCGTCGAAATCGGCCCCGCTGCCCGTCACGACGTCGGAGCCCAGGGCCTCGAATTTCTGGCGGATCTCCGGCGCCTGCAGCAGCTTCGCCATGGCGGCCTGCAATCGGGCGATCACCGGCGCTGGCGTGCCCGCGGGAACCATCAGCCCGGCGGTGGTGCTGGCCTCGAAGCCGGGCAGGCCGGATTCGGCCAGCGTCGGAATGTCCGGCACGATGGACGACCGTCGGGCCGTGGTCACACCGATCGCGCGCAGCTTGCCGGCGCGGATCTGCTGCAGCGTCGAGGCCAACTGGTCGAAGCTCGAATCGACCTGCCCCCCCAGCAGGTCGGCGATGGCTGGCGCGCTGCCCTTGTAGGGCACATGCAGCAGCTTGACGCCCGCCTGGATCTGGAAGAGCTCCGCGGTGAGATGGGCCGCCGTGCCGCTGCCCGACGAGGCCACCGTCACCTTGCCGGGATGGGCCTTGGCATGCGCCATGAAGTCCGCGACGGTCTTCACGGGCAGCGACGGATCGAGCACCAGCAGCAGCGGCGCACGCGCGATGGGCGAAGCGGCCACCAGGTCCTTGGCCGGATCGAGCTTGATCTCCGGATTCAGGGCCTTGGACGTGGCCAGCGCACCGGACGAACCCAGCAGCAGGGTGTAGCCATCGGCCGGGCCGCGGGCCACCAGCTCCGATCCCAGCACCCCGCCGGCACCGGCCCGGTGGTCGACCACCACAGGTTGCCCCAGTTGCTCGGACAGGCCCTGGGCCACGATCCGCGCGGTGGCGTCGATGTTGCCGCCCGGCGTGAACGGCACCACGAGGCGCAGGGGCCGGTCGGGGTATTCGGCGTGGGCGGCGAGGAAGGCGCCACCGAGGACGCTCACCAGGAGGCCCCGGGCGAGGCGTGCGAGAAGGCTCATGCGGATGTCTTCTGTCTTGTCGTGGAAGGGCTTAGCGCGGCCCGGAGGGAGCCGCCCGAGACGCACGCTCACTCCGCGGTAGCGCCGGAGTCGCGCACGATGGCCTTCCACTTCTCGTGCTCGCGCTGCGCGAAGGCGCCGAATCGCTCCGGCGTGCCGCCCGCGGGCTCGGCCCCTTCGCGCACCAGCTGTTCCTCCAGCGAAGGCAGCGCGTCGTTCACGGTCTTGTTGATCAGCCGGATGACGGAGTCCGGCGTGCCCTTCGGGGCGAAGAAGCCGAACCAGGAACTGGCCGAGAAGCCCGGGAAGCCCTTCTCGGCCACCGTCGGCACGCCGGGCAGCGAGCGCGAGGGCTGGTCGCCGGAGACGGCCAGCGCCCGCAGCTTGCCCGCGCGGATGTGCTGGATCACCGTGGGCGCGGTGGCGAACATGAACTGCAGCCGCCCCGCCAGGAGGTCGGTGAGCGCATTGGCACCCTTGTAGGGCACGTGCACGGTCTCCACACCGCCGCGCTGGCTCAGCATGAAGCTCGACAGGTGCGAGGACGTGCCCACGCCGGTCGAGCCATAGGAGAGCTTGCCCGGGTTGGCCTTGGCATAGGCGATGAACTGCGCCAGGTCCTGGGCCGGCACGCTGGGATGCACGACCAGCACATTGGGCACGTCGGCGATCTGCACCACCGGCACGAGGTCCTTGAGCGGGTCGTAGGGCAGGTTCTTGTAGAGGGTCTGGTTGACCGTCATCGGCCCGACCGAGTTGACGATCAGCGTGTAGCCGTCCGGCGCGGCACGCACCGCCATCTCGGTGCCGATGTTGCCGCCCGCCCCCGGCTTGTTGTCGATGACGAAGGGCTGGCCCAGCTTCTCAGTGAGCTTCTGCGCCGTTGCGCGGGCCAGGATGTCCGTGGTGCCGCCAGCCGTGAAGGCCACGATCACCTTCACGGGTTTGGTGGGGTAGGCCTGCGCCAGCGCGCCGGCGGACAGGGTCAGCGCTGCAGCGCCGGCCAGCAGGCGGCGGCCCAGCTGCGAAAGAGTGAGGGGATTCATCGCGATGTCTCCAATGTCGTGGTTGTTCTTCCGGATCGTCAGAGCGCGTAGCTCGGGTCCAGCCGGTCGAGCTTGCGTCGCAGGGCGGGCCACTCCATCAGGCCGTAGGGCCGGCGGGTGCCAGGCTGGTACTGGTTCCAGGTCTCTTCCAGCACCGGCGCAGGCACGGGCCGCAGCGGCACGCCGCAGGCCATCGCACCCAGCTGGGCGCGGCAGGCGAGTTCGAGCCGGTGCATCCAGTTGAAGGCCTCGCCCACCGTGCGGCCCACCGTCAGCACACCGTGGTTGCGCAGGATCAGGGCCTCGCCCTGGCCCAGGTCCTCGATCAGCGAGGCCTGCTCCTTGGTGTCGAGCACCACGCCCTGGTACTCGTGGTAGCCGACCTTGAGGAAGCGCATGGCGGTCTGTGTGATGGGCAGCAGGCCGCAGTCGAGCGCGGAGACCGCCATCGAGGCCCAGCTGTGCGTGTGGATCACGCAGGCGACCTCGGGCCGCGCCTCGTGCACGGCGCTGTGGATCACGTAGCCGGCCTTGTTGATGCCGTAGCCCAGCGCGCCGAAGTCGGGCGTGGCCAGGATGGTGCCGGCGTGGTCCACCTTGATCAGGCAGGAGGCCGTGATCTCCTCGTACATCATGCCGTAGGGGTTGATGAGGAAGGCCTCCTCGCCCGGCACGCGCATGGAGATGTGGTTGGCCATCATGTCGGCCATGCCGTAAAGGTCGATCAGGCGGTAGCAGGCGGCCAGATCGACCCGGGCCTGCCATTCCGCCTCCGAACACCGGCCGCGCATCGAAGCGACCTGGACCTTGCCATCCTGAACCTGCATGAGATGCCCTCGCTGCTGAAAAGAGCGGCATCGTCCTGCGTCATCGGCGACCGGTCCAATCGCTAATGGTGCGGGCGTCATATCCTTTATTCATGGACTACAACCTGCGCGACCTCAAGTTCTTCGAAACGGTGGCGACTTTGGGCAACGTCAGCCGCGCCGCCGAAGTGCTCGGCCGCAGCCAACCGGCCATCACCAAATGCATCCGCCGCCTCGAGTCGGCGGTGGGCGAGCGGCTGATCGAGCGCGATGCCCAGGGCGTGGCACTGACGCCCTCGGGCCTGTTGCTGCTGGAGCGCGCCCGGCCGCTGCTCCAGCATGCCAGCCAGGTTCAGCAGGAGCTGCGCGACTTCTCGACAGGCGCGACGGGCCATGTGCGCATCGGCAGCGGCCTGAGCACGGCGGCGCATGTGCTGCCGCAGATCTGCGCACAGTTGCTTTCGCAGAGCGGCATCCAGTTCGAGGTGCTGCTGGGCACCAACATCGGCATGCGGCGCGAGCTGCGCGAAGGCCGCATCGACCTGCTGCTGGGGCTGCTGCCGCCCGAGTCCGACCTGCGCACCGTGCCGCTGGTGGACGACGTGGTCGGCCCTGCCGTGCGTGCCGGCCATCCGCTGGCCGGCGGCCAGGCGCCAAGCGCCGCCGACCTGATGGCTTGGTCCTGGGCGATGCCCACGCAGGACATCCCCAGCCGCCAGTGGTGGCACGGCCAGCACCACGCTCAGCAAGGCCGGCGCGATCAGGCGCACGTTCATCAAGGGATTCATCAGGCGGTGTTTCATGGTCTTCACCTCTTTCAGGTCTTCAGGGCTGCTACAGGACAGGGTCGAACACGCCGGCGCCCTCGCAGGGGCGCCGCTCAAAATCACAGGGGCGGCCGCCGCACGCGGCGCACAGGCACAGGTACGCATCGGCGCGTCACCCGCCAAGCGCTCCGGAGGCCCGCTGCGCAACGCCCGCACGCACGGACGACGCGCCGTGTCGGGCAGCAGGAACAGGCATCGGGGAGGTCGGCTGCGCCGGCGTACGCGAGGCAGCGGCAGCACCTGCAGCAGCCGCGGCGCTGGCAGGGACAGCAAAGGCGTCCGCAAAGGACGGCGCGATGGAAGATGGGGTGGACGGGGTCATCGGCTCGCCAAAGGACGAGGCCGGCGTCAGTGCAATGGAGCCCAGCATGGACGGCGTGCGGGCTGCCGACATGGGCATGCCAGCAACGCGGGCAGCAGCAGTAGCAGTAGCAGCCGTCCGGCCCACCTGCACCATCTGCCCACGCCCGCCCGCCGGCTCGTCACCCACCCTCAGCCGGTAGCCCCAGCCATGCACCGACAGGATCGGACACGGCGCGCCCGAGCGCTCGAGCTTCTTCATCAGCCGCATCAGGATCATGCGCATGCTGCTGGTGGCCAGCGGCTTCTGCCCGAAGTTCGCCCGCGTCTGCGTCAGCAGCTCGATCAGCCCACCCAGTGACAGCGCGTGCTGCGGCGCGCACACCATCGCGCTCAGGATCGCCCGCTCGCACAGGTTCAGCCTCAGCCGGAATCCATCCGGCGCCACCAGCACCCATCCGTCGCGCAGCAGCGACCACCCCGTCTCGCCCAGCGCCCCGTCGATGCGCGGCAGCACGCCGCCAGCACCACCGCTGCCGGAGGCGGCGCTCGCCGAAGAGAGGAAGTCGGATGCGCTCGAAGCGCACGCGCCCCGGTCGTTCGCAGCCGCCGGCGAGGCCAGCAGGGACGACAGCGGGGAGAAAAGAGTCGGGGAAGAAAGGGCCGACGACGAAAAGGGTGCGGCCGGAAGAGACGCAGACGCCGCGAAGGACGTGACCCGACCACAGGCCGCAGTCGACGCACTGGAGGCTGCAGGCACGGCTCGCTCAGCCGGCTCGGCCTCCCGCGGCGCATCAAAAATCTGGCGGCAGGCCTGCACCGTCTCCAGCACGGCCCGCAGCTCCTGCTCCAGCCGCTGCAGGTGCCGCACCAGCGGCGCCCCCGGCCCCCCGTACAGGCCGTCCGCCGTCACCCCACCAGCAGGCCGGCTGACCCCCTCCCGCCCCCCGTCCATCGCAGCACGGGCCCCGCGTGCGCCGCCCGCCGGAACCTGCCTTGGACAAAAAGGTTCCTTTAAATCCTAATAGCTACCAACTTTCTCAGGGCGACCGTTGTTACTCGTGGAGCACACAAACGTGATGGATGTAAATGACGCGGACAAAAAGG
>NZ_JACBFY010000002.1 GCF_021401245.1 Pseudacidovorax sp. NFM-22 | reverse complement strand
AGGCCCTGGTGCCGGTGAGGGCGTGGCGGCGCGCCTGTGGGGCGCCGAGGAGCGCAGGGCGGACGGGCTGCGGGCCTGCCGAAGGACAGGCCCGCTTCGTGAACTGACTCGCGGCGTTTGTCTGAGCGCAGCGCGAAGCGCGTAGCGAGTTATGCCGCGGCCCGTCTGCCCGAGCACCGCAGGGAAGTCGGCGCGCAGCGCCGACCGCCCCACTGAAGCGCCGCCACGCCCTCACCGGCACCAGGGGCGGACCACCGGGCACTTGCACTTGCGCAGCGCGCAGGCACAAGGCACAAGGCACAAGGCACAAGGCACAAGGCACAAGGCACAAGGCACAGAACAGAGAGAGCCCCTGAGCCCGGAGTTCAAGGGCTCAGGGCTCAGGGCTCAGGGCTCAACAACTCGGCCCCAACAAGCCCTCAGAACTTCGCCCGCAAGGTCAGCATGATGTTGCGCGGATCTGCATAGTTGGCGTAGTCCAGGTTGGCCCAGTACTTCTTGTTCGTCGCGTTGTTGATGTTCAGCGTCGCGCTCAGCCGCTCGTTGAACTTCCACGTCGCCCGCAGGTTCAGCACCGCCACCGGCGGATCGGTCACCGTCACCGTGCCCAGGATCGGGTGCGGGATGTTGAAGCCCTCGATCTTGGTCTGCCACTGCAGCCCACCGCCCACCGACAGTGGCGCCAGCGCCCCGCTCAGCTGGTAATCCGTCGACAACTGCAGCAGATATTCCGGGAAGTTGGCGTAGATCAGGTCGCTCGCGTTGCGCTCCACCTTCGTGCGCGTCAGGCCCGCACTCACGCGCCAGCGCGGCGTCACGAAGCCGGCCAGCTCGGCCTCGAAGCCGTACGAGCGCGTGCCGTCGACCGCGCGGTAGGCCGAGCCGCCATCGGGCAGCGTTCCGGCCGGCACGCTCGTGTCGCGCACGCCGAAGTTGTCCTGCTTGGTCTCGTAGAGGGCGAAGCTGCCCGTCAGGCGCCCGTCCAGCAGGTTGCCCTTGATGCCGAGCTCGGCATTGCTGCCCGTCACCGGCGCCAGCGGGTTGTTGTTGGCGTCGCGGTAGTTCTGCGGATTGAAGATGCGGCCGTAGCTCGCGTAGATGGACGCATCAGGCGTCACGTCGTACATCAGGCCCACGAAGGGCGTGCTCTTGCGCTCCACCTTCTGCACGCCGGTGGTGCTGACGTACTGGCCCGCGGTGTTGAAGCTGCTCGTCGCCCGCTCCCAGTTCGTCAGGCGCACGCCGGTCATCAGCGACAGCGCATCGGTCAGCCGCCAGCGGCCCGAGGCATACAGGCCGGTCTGGTCGGTGGTCTGCTCGTTCCAGGCGCCCGTCTTGCGGTAGTAGGGCTGCGGCGCATAGCCATTCCAGGCATAGATGTTGGGAATGTCGTAGCGCCAGCTCGACAGCGAGGTGTAGCCATCGGTGCGTGTCACCGTGTGGTAGTCGGCAATGCCCAGCACCACATCGTGCGTGCGGCCGCCGATGTGCAGCTTGCCCGACAGGTAGGTGTCGATGGCGTTCTGCGTCTCGGTGCCGCCGCCCACGGCGCCGTACAGCGTGATGCCAGCGCCGGTCAGGCGGTTGATGAAGGGCGCCGACAAGGTGGTGCGTCCGTAACCATAGGTGCGCAGGCTGAAGGTTTCGCCCTCGGTGCGGGCGATGCTCGCGCGCAGGCTCCAGTCGTCGTTGAACTGGTGCTCCAGGTTGGCATACAGCGTCTCGGACTCGCGGCTCCAGCGCGTCCACGATGGCGAGAAGCTGGTGGAGACCGGCAGGTCGATCTTGCCGCCGTCCGTGGCAAAGCGGGGGATCGTCCCCCAGATGGGCGCCTTGGGGTCGTTCTTCTGCCGCTGGTAGCCGATGGAGGCAACCGTGCTGCTGCCCAGGTCGGCCTCGACCACGGCCAGCATGGCGTTCTTGTCTTCCGAGTAGCGATCGCGGAAGGAATCCTTCTTCTGCGGCGCGATGACGAAGCGGCTGCGCACGCTGCCGTCGGCGTTGAGCGGCACGTTCAGGTCCAGCTCGGCGCGCTTGAAGTCCCACGAGCCGGCCGACAGCGACACCGAGCCGGCGAACTGCCGTTGCGGCCGCTTGCGCGTCAGGCTCACCGTGGCCGAAGGCGTGCCCACGCCGGTCAGGATGCCGTTGGCACCGCGCACGACGTCGATGCGCTCGTACAGCGCGGTGTCGAACTCCTGGTTGGTGGTGCTGCTGTAGCTGGGCAGGCCGTCGATCTGGAAGTCGGTGATCTGGAAGCCGCGCGCAAAGTACAGCGGCCGCTGCGTGTCATAGAAGCTCACGGCCACGCCGTTCACGTTGCGCAGCACGGCGTCGATGCTGGTGAGCGACTG
The DNA here is from genome assembly GCF_021401245.1 of Pseudacidovorax sp. NFM-22. Lineage (GTDB taxonomy): Bacteria > Pseudomonadota > Gammaproteobacteria > Burkholderiales > Burkholderiaceae_C > Xenophilus. The sequence goes on along the minus strand of NZ_JACBFY010000002.1, from coordinate 1,167,578 downwards.
GCGCTCGATCTGCTCGCGCGTGACGCTGGTGACGGACTGCGGCGTCTCGCGCGCCGTCAGCGGCAGGCGGGTGGTGGCGCTTTCACGTGCGCCCTGCACCGTGACCGCGTCCAGCGACTTCTGCGCCGAACGCCGCGCCGCAGGTGCCTCGGCGGCTTCGGCGGCCGGTTCCGCGGTCTCCGCGGTCGTCTGCGACCAGGCCGGCAACGCACCCAGCGCGAACACGGCCAGGGCCAGCGGGCGCAGCGGGAGACGCGGGGAGAAGCAGGAAGAAGAAGGGACGGCCGAGCGCGACCGGCGGCAAGCAGGCATGCAGATGCTCCTGGGGCAGGAATGAAAGGGCTGGCTGGCAGCGCTTTCCCCACAGGGACGCACAGCTTGCTATGGCGAAAAACGGCAGATTGTAAGAAGCCGTGCCAAGCCCCCACGGCGGGGCCGGTGGGCCGGCCTCCGACGCGCAAGGGCCCACGCCGGCAGGATCAATCCGATCGGTTCATGATCGGCGCCATGTCCGATTCGCAGCCGTTGCCCCTGTCCATCCTCGACCTGTCCCCGATCCGCGACGACGGCGATGCGGGACAGTCCTTCCGCCACTCGCTCTCGCTCGCCCAGCATGGCGAGGCGCTGGGCTTTCGCCGCTACTGGCTGGCCGAGCACCACGGCATGCCGGGCATCGCCAGCGCGGCCACCTCGACCCTGCTGGCCTACATCGGCGCCGGCACCCGGTCGATCCGCATCGGTGCCGGCGGCGTGATGCTGCCCAACCATTCACCGCTGGTCATCGCCGAGCAGTTCGGCACGCTGGAGTCGCTGTACCCCGGCCGCATCGACCTGGGCCTGGGCCGCGCACCGGGCTCGGACCAGCGCACCTCGCGCGCGCTGCGGCGCGACCTTGCCAGCGATGCCGACCAGTTTCCGCAGGACGTGCTGGAGCTGATGGATTTCATGAGCCCCGAGCCGCGCCAGCCCGTGCTGGCGGTGCCAGGCCGCGGTCTGCAGGTGCCCGTGTGGATCCTGGGCAGCAGCACCTTCGGCGCGCAACTGGCGGCGCACCTGGGCCTGCCCTATGCCTTCGCCTCGCACTTCGCGCCGCAGCAGCTGATGCCCGCATTGCGCATCTACCGCGAGACCTTCAAGCCCTCGGCCCAACTGGCCAAGCCCTATGCGATGGCCGGCTTCAACATCTTCGCGGCCGACGACGAAGCCCAGGCGCATCTGCTGGCCAGCTCGTGGCAGCAGTCCTTCGTCAATCTGCGCAGCGGCCGGCCGGGACGGCTGCCGCCGCCCGTGGCGGGCTACCGCGAGCGCATCGGCCCGTCCGAGAACATGCTGCTCGACAGCGTGCTCTCCTGCGCCGCCATCGGCACGAAGGAGACGGTGCGCGCAGGCCTGCAGGACTTCATGGACCGCACCGGCGTGCAGGAAGTGATCGTCGCCAGCGGCATCTACGACCATGCCGCACGGCTGCGCTCGTACGAGATCGCGGCCGAGGCCGCGCGCGAACTGCGCCGGCCCGCCTGAGGCAGACCGCGAAAGGCGGCGGCGCCTTGTGGAGCCGCCGCCGCGCCCGATCAGAAGCGGGCCTTGACCGCCGCGACCGGGCCCTGGAACTTGATGCGCAGCCCCTGCAGGCCGGGGTCGTCGCGCTTCAGGTCCACGTCGGTGACGGCATAGGCCAGCGACACGCCCACGTTGCGCCACGGGAACCATTCCGCACCCAGCTGCGCGTTGTAGATGCTGCCGTGCACACCGCTGCTGCCGCCCTTGCGGATGCCCGAGGCATCGAAGAACAGGCGCAGGTCGGGCGAGATGGCATGGCGCACACCCACTTCCAGCATCGGCGCCACGGCGTCGTCGCTGTCCTGGCGGCTGTAGTTGCCATTGCTGCCGTAGAAGCCCAGGCCCGGCAGGTTGGCGCTGGCGGCCGCGAAGGCGTTGGTCTCCAGCTTGACCTTGTAGTAGCCGATGCCGGCGCCGATGCCGAACACCGTGTTGCCCGAGCCGAACCAGTAGCGGTAGCCCAGGCGGGCCACGTCCAGGTCGAAGTTCAGGTTCGGGCCGGCCGTGCCGGTGACGCCGAAGGGGCCACTGGTGTAGCCCGCGGTGCCGGCGTTGGCGTAGTTCTGGCTGTAGCGGAAGGCCTCGAAGGAGATGCCGTGGTTGTCGCCCAGCAGGATCTCGCCGGCGATGCGCGGCAGCGCCTTGCGGTCGGCGGTCACGTCGCCGGTATTGAAGGAAGCGAAGGAATTGCCCACGGTCGCGCTGACCTTGGGCTCGGCATAGAAGGCACCAACCGACAGGCTGATGCGGTCCAGCGCGGGCGAGACCGTCGGGCGCAGGGCCGGATCGGTGGCCATCGTCGCCGTCTGCTGCTGGGCCAGGGCGGACAGGGGCAGCAACACGGAGCCGGCCGCCAGGGCCAGGGGCACGCCGGCGCGGCGCAGCGGACGGGGCGAGGGAGTGGAGGGCGAGAAGCGGGGCATGGTGCCGGTTCCTTCGACGGAAAGGGAAGACGAGCGCGGAGGTGCGGAAAGAAGGAGCGGACGGAAGCCGCCCGACCCCCGCGGTGCCAGCAGGGCCGGGACATGCAAGCCGTCCACTCGAATGCAGCCTATCGGTCGCGAGGCCGTGGCCAAGCGGAACGCGTCTTTCCTCGGTGTAGGACGGCCGCTGAGCCGCGTCCGTCCGGCGCGGTCAGAGCCTGGCGAGCGCCCGCCGCACGATGGCCGCGCTGAAGGGGCTGGCGACGCGTGCGACGAAGCGGCCGAAGTCCGCGTGGGCCGCGTCGTCGGCCCGGTCGGAGATGGTGCGCACGGCCGCGAAGGGCACGCCCCAGTCGTGGCAGACCTGGGCCACGGCGGCGCCTTCCATTTCCACGGCCAGCGCGTCGGGCAGCGCGGCGCGCAACGCGGCACTTTCGGCCGCTGTGGCGACGAAGCGGTCGCCGCTCACGATCAGGCCGCGGTGCAGCCGCGCCTGCGTCAGCGCGAACTCGGCCTGCACCTCGGCCGGCAGGTGCGTGGGCAGCGCGGCCAACACCTCCTGCGCTGCGGCGGCCAGGGCGTCGGCCAGCGCGGCGTTGGCGGGAAAGCGGGCGATGCCGGTCAGTGGCACCTCGTGGCGCGGAAAGAGCGGCGAGGCGTCCATGTCGTGCTGCAGCAGCTCGCGCGCCACCACCACGTCGCCCACCGCCACGCCGTCGCCCAGGCCGCCGGCCACGCCGGTGAAGAGCACGGCCCGCACGCCGTAGCGCGCCAGCAGCACGGCGGCCGTGGTGGCGGCGGCGACCTTGCCGATGCGCGAGAGCACCACGACCACCGGCCGGCCCTCCAGGTGGCCACGCCAGAACTGGCGGCCGGCGACCGTCTCGGCCTGTTCGTCGGGCATGGCGGCAAGCAGGGCCGCCAGCTCCTCGTGCATGGCGCCGACGATGGCGATGGGGGCGTCTTCTGCGGCGCTCACGCGCACAGCTTCGCCGTCATCAGCCCCAGCCGCTGCAGCGCCTGCCAGGGATCGGCGGGCCAGTCGGGCTGCTTGAGGCCCTTGACGATGCCGTCGGTGACATGCGCGGCGCGCAGCAGGCGGGCCAGCGCGCGCGGCGTGAGGCGCGGCAGCACGCGTTCGAAGGCGCGCTCGCGCGGGCCCCAGATGCGGTTCTCGCGCAGGGCCATGGGCAGGGGGCGGCCCGCGTCCATGGCGTCGCGCACGCGCTTGAGGGCGCGGATGTCCTCGGCCAGCGTGTAATGCACCAGCACCGCCGCCTCGCCCTCGGCCTGCAGGCCACCGAGCATGCGGGCGACGCGCGTCGCATTGCCCGAGAGCACCGCGTCGGACAGCTTGAACACGTCGTAGCGGGCCACGTTGTTGACGGCGGCCTCGACCTGTTCCCAGCCCAGCTCGCCGGGCGGGTGCAGCAGCGCCAGCTTCTGGATCTCCTGGTGGGCGGCGAGCAGGTTGCCCTCCACCCGGTCGGCGAAGAACTGCAGCGTGCGCTGGCCTTCCTCGCCGGCCTTCACGCGCTGGCCCTGACGCGCCAGGCGCTGGGCGATCCACTGCGGCAGCGCGCCGCGCTCCACCGGGTCGACCTGCAGCGTGACGCCATGCGACTCCAGGGCGCCGAACCAGGCGCCGCTCCTGGTCATCTTGTCCAGCCGCGGCAGGAAGACCAGCGTGAGCGTGCCGTCGCTGGCCGATGCGCCCTCGGCGATCTGCTGCAGGGCGGTGCTGCCGTCCTTGCCGGGCTTGCCCGACGGGATGCGGATCTCGATCAGCTGCCGGTCGGCGAAGAGGCTGAGCGAGCCGCCCGCGGCCAGCACGCTGCTCCAGTCGAAGTGGGCGCCGGCCACGGTGAAGCTGCTGCGCTCGGTGTAGCCGGCCGCGCGGCCGGCGGCGCGGATGGCATCGGCCGCCTCCTGCACCAGCAGCGGCTCGTCGCCGTGCACGGTGTAGAGGGTGCGCAGGCCCTTGGCCAGGTGCGCGTCGAGCTGGGCGGCGGCCAGTTGCATCGGGACGACGGACTCAGGACGCGGCGGGTGGCTTGGCCGCCGCCAGGCGGCGCACCAGCTGCTGGGCCATGTCCTGCATCATGTCGCGGTACAGGAAGTTCTGTTCCGCTTCCTTGGCCAGCACGGTGTTCTCGTTGTAGCTGATGTCGCGCGACAGCGTGATCGAGGTCTTGGGGATCAGCTCGCGGCCGTCCTTGGTGCGCAGCCGGTAGCTGATCTGCAGCGTGATCGACAGGTCGCGGGCCTGGCCCGTGGAATTGGTCGACAGGATGGCGCTGTTGCGGGATTCGTCGCTGAGCTCACAGATGGCCTCGGCCTCGGCCACCGGGTCGGTGTTGGCCAGCACCTTCAGGTCGCCCTGGCCGCGCAGCGCGCGGCGCAGCTCGGCGGCCACGCCCGGCACGCCGGTCACGGCGATGGAGCGGAAGGGAAACTGCGCGGCCCCGCGCAGCCGGAAGCCGCAGCCGCCCAGCAGCGCGGCCACGGGCAGCATGGCCGCGCCCGCCAGCAGGCCACGGCGCGAGACGCGCTGCGCCGTGTCCGACGGCCGCCCGGCAAGGCGCGCGCCCGTCGTCATGCCACCACCACGTTGACCAGGCGGCCCGGCACCACGATCACGCGCTTCACGGCCTGGCCGTTCGCATGCTTGGTGAAGGCCTCGCTGGCCACGGCCAGGGCCTCGATCTCGGCCTTGTCGGCACTGGCCGGCACCACCACGGCGCCGCGCAGCTTGCCGTTGATCTGCAGCATGAGTTCGACCTCGTCCTGCGCCAGCGCGCCTTCGTCCACCACGGGCCAGGGGGCGTCGAGCAGCACGCCCTGCGCCTCGGCATAGCCCAGCTGCTTCCACAGCTGGTGCGTCAGGTGCGGCGTGACCGGGTAGAGCACGCGCAGCAGGATGCCGAAGCCCTCGCGCAGCGCAGCCACGCCGCCTTCCTCGCCCTCGGCCTTGAAGCCTTCGAGCGCATTGAGCAGCTTCATCGCGCCGGAGACGACGGTGTTGTACTGCATGCGCTGGTAGTCGTAGTCGACCTGGCGCAGCACGGTGTGCACCTCGCGGCGCAGGGCCTTGGCGGCCTTGCCGGGCGCGGCGCCATCGGCGGCGGGCATCGCGGCCAGCGCCTGGCCGAAGTTCCACACGCGGCGCAGGAAGCGGAAGCTGCCTTCCACCGCCGCGTCGTTCCACTCCAGCGTGGCCTCGGGCGGGGCGGTGAACATGGTGTACAGGCGCGCGGTGTCGGCGCCGTACTTCTCGATCAGCTCCTGCGGATCGACGCCGTTGCGCTCGCTCTTGCCCATCTTGCCGACGCCGCCGTACTCGACCACCGTGCCGTCGGCCGTGGTGCCGCCGGTGATGCGGCCCTGGGCGTCCAGGGTGGGCGTGACCTCGGCGGGCGGGAAGTAGTCCTTGCCGCCCTTGGCATTGCGCTTGTAGTAGATGTGGTTGAGCACCATGCCCTGCGTGAGCAGGCGGGTGAAGGGCTCGTCGATCGTCACCAGGCCCAGATCGCGCATCACCTTGGTCCAGAAGCGCGCGTACAGCAGGTGCAGGATGGCGTGCTCGATGCCACCGATGTACTGGTCCATGCCGCTGCCGCCGGCGGCATCGCCCTGGCCACGCATCCAGTAGCGCGCGCCGTCGGCCACCATGGCCTGATCGTTGGCCGGGTCGCAGTAGCGCATGAAGTACCACGAGCTGTCCACGAAGGTGTCCATCGTGTCCGTCTCGCGGCGGGCCGGCTTGCCGCAGGTGGGGCAGGTACAGGCCAGGAAGTCCTCGCGCTTGTTCAGCGGATTGCCGCTGCCGTCGGGCACGCAGTCGGTGGGCAGCACCACGGGCAGGTCCTGCTCGGGCACCGGCACCGGGCCGCAGTCGGGGCAGTGGATGATCGGGATCGGCGTGCCCCAGTAGCGCTGGCGGCTGATGCCCCAGTCGCGCAGGCGCCAGGTGGTCTTCTTGGCGCCCAGGCCCTTTTCTTCCAGCACCTGCGCCACGGCGTCCACGGCCTCGTGATGGCGCATGCCGCTGAAGTTGTCGGAGTTGATGGTGACGCCGCGTTCCTTGTCGGCGTACCAGTCCTGCCAGTGGTGGAAGTCGAAGTGCGGCTCGTCGTCCACCAGCACCACCTGCACGATCGGGATGCCGTACTTGTTGGCGAAGGCGAAGTCGCGCTCGTCGTGCGCCGGCACGCCCATGACGGCGCCGTCGCCGTAGCTCATGAGCACGTAGTTGCCGACCCAGACGGGCACCTGCTCGTCGGTGATCGGGTGCGTGACGGTGAGGCCCGTGGGCACGCCCTTCTTCTCCTGCGTGGCCAGCTCGGCCTCGGTCACGCCGCCGGCCTTGCATTCGGCGATGAAGGCGGCGACCTCCGGGTTCGACGCCGCTGCGTGGGCGGCCAGCGGATGCTCCGGCGCCACGGCGCAGAAGGTCACGCCCATGATGGTGTCGGCGCGCGTCGTGAAGACGTACATGCGCCCGTCCTGGATCGGCGCGCCGTCCGCGCCGCGGATGCCGTGCGTGAAGGCGAAGCGCACGCCGCTGCTCTTGCCGATCCAGTTCTCCTGCATCAGCCGCACGCGCTCGGGCCAGCCGGGCAGCTTGTGCTGCACATGGTCGAGCAACTCTTCGGCGTAGTCGGTGATCTTGAGGTAATAGCCGGGGATCTCGCGCTTCTCGACCGGGGCGCCGGTGCGCCAGCCGCGGCCGTCGATCACCTGCTCGTTGGCCAGCACGGTCTGGTCCACCGGGTCCCAGTTGACGACCTGGGTCTTGCGGTAGGCGATGCCCTTCTCGAGCATCTTGAGGAACAGCCACTGGTTCCACTTGTAGTAGCTGGGGTCGCAGGTGGCGACCTCGCGGCTCCAGTCGATGGCCAGGCCCATGGCCTGCAGCTGGCCCTTCATGTACGCGATGTTCTCGTACGTCCACTTGGCCGGCGGCACGCCGTTCTTGAGCGCCGCGTTCTCGGCCGGCAGGCCGAAGGCGTCCCAGCCCATGGGCATGAGCACGTTGTAGCCGCTCATGCGCAGGTAGCGCGCCAGCATGTCGTTGATGGTGTAGTTGCGCACATGGCCCATGTGCAGCTTGCCGCTGGGATACGGCAGCATGGAGCAGGCGTAGTACTTCTTCTTGCCCGCGACTTCGGTCACGCGGTAGACATCGGCGGCGGTCCAGTCGGCCTGGGCGGCGGACTCGACTTCACTCGGTTGGTAGGTGGGATTCATGGGCTTGGCACAGGCACCCGGCGCAGGGCGGGCCGGGGACCGGCGATTATCAGGGCTCGGCGCAGGCCGCACGGGGTGGCCCGTTTCTCGCTTGCGGCGCGGGCGACCACCGGGACCGGCCTGGCCTCCAGTCCCGCCGGACGGCCCAGGGTATTCGCTACATTTGGAACCCCTGCGGCGTCCTCTTCGCCATCCCCCTTTTCCGAATGCTTTCCGACGGCGAAATCCAGTCCCTCATGCGGACCGAGCATGGCGACCCCTTCGCCGTGCTCGGCCCGCACCGCGTGGCCGGCGGGCTGCGCATCGCGGCCCTGCTGCCGGGGGCACGCCAGGTCGCGGTGCTGCATGCGGCCTCGGGCGATCCGCTGGCGGTGCTGCAGCGCCAGGGCGACTCGGATGTCTTCGCCGCCCTGGTGCCCGCCGCCCCGGCCGAGCTGGGCTACCTGCTGCAGGTGCAGTGGGACGACGGCCATGCCTCCCGCCTGCACGACCCCTACCGCTTCGGACCCGTGCTGTCCGACCTGGACGTGTGGCTGCTGGCCGAAGGCACGCACCTGCGGCCCTTCGAGGTGCTGGGCGCGCATCCGCGCGTGCAGGCCGGCGTGCACGGCGTGGCCTTTGCCGTCTGGGCGCCGCATGCGCACCGCGTGTCGGTGGTGGGCGACTTCAACACCTGGGACGGCCGCCGCCACCTGATGCGGCGTCGGCCCGAATGCGGCGTGTGGGAGATCTTCGCGCCGCATGTGCAGCCCGGCGATGCCTACGAATTCGAGATCCTGGCCGCGGACGGGGCGCTGCTGCGCAAGGCCGACCCCTACGCCTTCGGCGCCCGCCTGCGGCCCGGGACCGCCAGCGTGGTGCGCGAATTGCCGCCGCCCCTGCCGCTGCCGCCCGAGCGCGCCGCCGCCAACCGGCGCGACGCGCCCATCAGCATCTACGAGGTGCACCTGGGCTCCTGGCGCCGCAAGAACGGCCACGAATGGCTCAGCTACCGCGAGCTGGCCGAGACGCTGGTGCCCTATGCCGCCGGGCTTGGCTTCACCCACCTGGAGCTGCTGCCGATCAGCGAGCACCCCTTCGACGGCTCCTGGGGCTACCAGCCGATCGGGCTGTATGCGCCGACCTCGCGCTTCGGCACGCCGGAGGACTTCCGCCATTTCGTGCAGGCCGCCCATGCCGCCGGGCTGGGCGTGATCCTGGACTGGGTGCCGGCGCACTTTCCCACCGACGCGCATGGCCTGGCGCGCTTCGACGGCACCGCCCTGTACGAGTACGAAGACCGGCGCGAGGGCTTCCACCGCGACTGGAACACGCTCATCTTCAACTGGAAGCGCACCGAGGTCTGCAACTACCTGGTCGGCAATGCCCTGTACTGGCTGGAGCGCTTCGGCATCGACGGCCTGCGGGTGGACGCCGTGGCCTCCATGCTCTACCGCGACTACAGCCGCCCGCACGGCGAGTGGCTGCCCAACGAACACGGCGGCCGCGAGAACCTGGAAGCCATCGCCTTCCTGCGCCGCATGAACCAGGTGGTGGGCACCGAGCGACCCGGCGCCGTCACCTTCGCCGAGGAATCGACCAGCTTCCCGCGCGTCACCCAGCCGCCCGAAGCCGGCGGCCTGGGCTTCCACTACAAATGGAACATGGGCTGGATGAACGACACCCTGGCCTACGTTCACACCGATCCGCTGCACCGCCGCCACCAGCACCGGCAGATCACCTTCGGCCTGATGTACGCCCACAGCGAGAACTTCGTGCTGCCGCTCTCGCACGACGAGGTGGTGCACGGCAAGGGCCCGCTCATCGACAAGATGGCCGGCGGCGACGACTGGCAGCGCTTTGCCGGGCTGCGGCTGCTGTACGGCTGGCAATGGGCCTATCCGGGCAAGAAGCTGCTGTTCATGGGCGGCGAGTTCGCCCAGACGCGCGAATGGAGCCACGACCGCAGCCTCGACTGGCAGCTGCTCGACCACGCGCCGCACCAGGGCGTGCAGCGCCTGGTGCGCGAACTCAACCGCCTGTACCGCCACTTTCCGGCCCTGTTCGAGCAGGACTGCGAACCCCAGGGCTTCGAATGGATGGTGCACGACGACGAGGCGCAGTCCGTTTTCGCCTTCGTGCGCCGCGCACCCGACGGCGCCCTGCTGCTGGCGGTGGCCAACTTCACGCCCGTCGTGCGCCACGACTACCGCGTGGGCGTGCCCCGGGCCGGTGCCTGGCGCGAGGTGCTCAACACCGACAGCGAGCTGTTCGGCGGCAGCGGCGTGGTCAACGGCATGGCCAACACGGTGCCCGAGCCGATGCACGGCCAGGCCCAGCACCTGGCGATCACCGTGCCGCCGCTGGCGGTGACGTGGTGGGTGGCCCATGGCTGAGCCCAAGATCGTCATCATTGCCGGCCCGAACGGAGCGGGAAAAACCACTTTCGCCCGCGCCTTCCTGCCACAGGAAGCGCAAGTGCTGCGTTTCATCAACGCGGACCTGATCGCAGCGGGGCTGTCGCCCTTCGCCCCTGAAGCCGCGGCCATCCTTCAGGCCGGCCGTGACAATTTTGATCGGCGCTATCGTCAGGCGGTCGATGCCTGGGCGCTGTATGACAACTCGGGCGACGAGCCCACGCTGATCGACTGGGGAGAAGCACCATGAGCGCCAGACCCATTTCCCAAGCCAAGGACCGGGACCTGCCCGCCTCGCTGGCAGCCTTGCGGCGGGCTGCCGCAGCGGCGCGCGAGACCGCTGCGCGGACCGGAACCGCCGTGGTCGTGGTGCGCAACCAGAAGGTCGTGCGCCTGAGCGGCCCCGCACTGAGCCCTACCCGCGAGCACTGACCGGCCACATGCTGGCTGACGGCCGTCCCTTTCCCCTCGGCGCCACGCTCCTGCCCGGCGGCGGCGTCAACTTCGCCCTGGTCGCGCCGCGGGCCGAGGCGGTGGAGCTGTGCCTCTTCGACGCCACGGGCCGGCAGGAGCAGCAGCGCCTGGCGCTCACGCACTGCACCGACGGCATCTGGCATGGCCTGCTGCCGGCGGCGCGCGCCGGGCTGGTCTACGGCTGGCGCGTGCATGGCCCCTGGGCGCCGCACGAAGGCCATCGCTTCAACCCGGCCAAGCTGCTGCTCGACCCCTACGCCCGCGAGGTGGTCGGCCAGTACCGCGGCGAAGACCTCTTCCTGGGCCATGTCCCGGGCCAGCCCGGGGTGCGCGACACGCGCGACAACGCCGCCATCGCCCTCAAGGCCCGCGTGACCGCCCCGCTGCCGCCCCTGGCCATGCCGCGGCCGCGCATCGCTGCGGGCGAACGGGTGCTCTACGAGCTGCATCCCAAGGGCCACACGATGCTGCACCCGGCCGTGCCGCCGGAGCACCGCGGCCGCTATGCCGGCCTGGCCCAACCCGCGGTGCTCGACCATCTGCATCGCCTGGGCGTGACCACGCTGAGCCTGATGCCCGTGCAGCACCGCGCCGACGAAGAGCGCCTGCAGAAGCTGGGCCTGGCCAACTACTGGGGCTACAGCCCCATCGGCTGGTTCGCGCCCGAGGCGCGCTATGCCAGCGAAGGCGGCAGTCCCGTGGCCGAGTTCCGCGCCCTCGCCGAGGCGGTGCATGCGCGCGGCATGGAGCTGGTGATCGACGTGGTGTTCAACCACAGCGCCGAGACCGACGAGCTGGGCCCGACGCTCTCGCTGCGCGGCATCGACAACGCCCTCTACTACCGCCTGCGTGCCGACGACCCCGCCTTCTACGAGAACTGGAGCGGCTGCGGCAACTGCCTGGACTTCTCCGAGCCGCGCGTGGTGCAGCTGGCCATGGACGCCCTGCGCCACTGGGTCACCGAACTGGGCGTGGACGGCTTCCGCTTCGACCTGGGCCCGATGCTGGGCCGCGGCGCGGATGGCGGCTTCGACGCCCGTGCCCCCTTCCTCGCCGCCTGCCTGCAGGACCCGGTGCTGTCGCAGGCCCTGCTGATCGCCGAGCCCTGGGACATCGGCCCCGGCGGCTACCAGCTGGGAGCCTTCCCGCCCGGCTGGCTGGAGTGGAACGACCGCTTCCGCGACACGCACCGCGCCTTCTGGCTGCACCGCGCCGTGGGCCGGGGCGAGTTCGCGCACCGGCTCGCCGGCTCCAGCGGCGAGTTCCACCACGACGGCCGGGCGCCCACGGCCAGCGTCAACTTCATCACCGCGCACGACGGCTTCAACCTGCGCGACCTGCTCAGCTACAACGAGCGCCACAACCTGGCCAACGGCGAGCAGGGCCGCGACGGCCACGCCCACAACCTCAGCCACAACCAGGGCGTGGAAGGCGACACCGACGACGCGGCCGTGCTGGCCCGCCGCCAGCGCCTGGCGCGCACCCTGCTGGCCGCGCTGATGTGCGCCCAGGGCACGCCCATGCTGCTGGCGGGCGACGAGCTGGGCCACAGCCAGGGCGGCAACAACAACGCCTACTGCCAGGACAACGAGACCACCTGGATCGACTGGACCCGCGCCGACGCCGCGCTGGTGGACTTCACGGCACGCCTCACGGCCCTGCGCCGCCGGGCCGCGCCGCTGCGACGCGCCCGCTGGTGGTCGGCCGAGCCGGCCGCGGGCGAGCCCCGCCTGCGCTGGCTGTCGCCCGAGGGCCGCGCCATGGAGCCGGCCGACTGGGAACGGGGCCAGGCCCACGCCATGGCCGTGCGCTTCGAGGGCGAGGCCGGCGACGGCGACTGGCTGCTGCTGGTCAACGCCGAGGAGGCCCCGGCACCGTTCGTGCTACCTCCCGGCGACTGGCACCTGCACCTGGCCACGAACGACGAGACACCCACCGCGCCGCGGCGCCTGTCGGTCCACGAGACGCTGCCGCCCGGCACGCTCTGGCTGGCAGGGCCCGCCTGACGACTGCCGACTTTGCCTTCCACAAGACCGACACCGACCCCACAGGAGACTCACGGGATGGACCATTCCCTCGAAACCCATCAGCTGGTGCGCCGAAGCATCGCCCTGGTCCTGGCCGGCGGCCGGGGCTCGCGGCTCAAGCAGCTGACCGACCGCCGCGCCAAGCCGGCCGTCTTCTTCGGCGGCAAGTTCCGCATCATCGATTTCGCCCTGTCCAACTGCATCAATTCCGGCATCCGCCGCGTGGCGGTGGTCACCCAGTACAAGTCGCATTCGCTCATGCGCCACCTGCAGAGCGGCTGGAACTTCCTGCGCGCCGAGTTCGGCGAGATGGTCGAGGTGCTGCCCGCCCAGCAGCGGGTGAGCGAAGACCACTGGTACCGCGGCACGGCCGACGCCGTCTACCAGAACGCCGACATCATCCGCTCGCGCTCGCACCGGCACGACTACGTGGTGGTGCTGGCCGGCGACCACATCTACAAGATGGACTACTCCCTCATGCTGCGCGACCACGTGGCCAACGGCGGCGGCTGCACCGTCGGCTGCATCGAGGTGCCGCGCGAGGAGGCCACCGCCTTCGGCGTGATGGCCGTGGACGAGGCCCGCCGCGTCACCGCCTTCATCGAGAAGCCCGCCGACCCGCCCCCGATGCCCGGCAAGCCCGACGTGGCGCTGGCCAGCATGGGCATCTACATCTTCGATGCCGAATACCTCTACCGGCTGCTGGAGGAGGATGCCGACAACCCCGCTTCGGAGCACGACTTCGGCAAGGACATCATCCCGCGCGCCGTGGCCGAAGGCCGGGCGCTGGCGCATCCCTTCGGCATGTCCTGCGTCAGCCGCGTGCAGGACGCCGTGCCCTACTGGCGCGACGTGGGCACCATCGACGCCTTCTGGTCCGCCAACCTCGACCTGGCCTCCATCACGCCCGAGCTGGACATCTACGACGACGACTGGCCGATCTGGACCTACCAGCGCCAACTGCCGCCGGCCAAGTTCGTGCCCGACCGCGACGGCAACCCGGGGCAGGCGGTGAACATCATCGTCTCGGGTGGCTGCATCGTCTCGGGCTCCGGCGTGCGCAATTCGGTGCTGTTCTCGGGCGTGCGCGTGCACTCCTTCTGCGACATCGAGGAGGCGGTGATCCTGCCCGACGTGACCATCGGCCGCGGCTGCAAGCTGCGCAAGGTGGTGATCGACCGCGCCTGCGTGCTGCCCGACGGGCTGATCGTGGGCGAGGACCCGGTGGCCGACGCCGAGCGCTTCGAGCGCACGGCCGGTGGCGTGGTGCTGATCACGCGCGAGATGCTGCGCCGCCTGGGCCTGCAGCAGCCCGTGGAGAACCTCGCCAGCTACGGCAAGGGCGGCTCGGCCTGATGCGCATCCTGCAAGTGAGCGCGGAGCTCTTCCCGCTGCTCAAGACCGGCGGCCTCGCCGACGTGACCGGCGCCCTGCCCCTGGCCCTGGCGGCCGCGGGCGCCGACGCCCGGGTGCTGCTGCCCGCCTTTCCGGCCATCGCGGCCGGCGTGGCCGATGCACGGCCGGTGGCGTCCTTCCATGCGCCCTGGGGCGAGCCCGCCCTGCTGCGCTTCGGCTACATCGATGGCGGTGCGGGGCGGCTGCTGCCCACCTACCTGATCGATTCGCCCGCCCTGTACGACCGCCCGGGCAATCCCTACGAAGGCCCCGGCAAGCAGCCCTACGGCGACAACCACCGCCGCTTCGCCATGCTGGGCTGGGCCGCCGCGCTGCTGGCCCAGGGGCTGGACCCGCTGTGGCGCCCCGAGCTGCTGCATGCGCACGACTGGCACGCCGGCCTGGCGCCGGCCTACCTGGCTTTCGCGCGCCAGCGCGGCCAGGGCGCGGACGTGCGCAGCGTCTTCACCATCCACAACCTGGCCTACCAGGGCCAGTTCGGCGGCTGGGCCTTCGCCGAGCTGGGCCTGCCGCCCGAGGCCTTCCAGGTCGAGGGGCTGGAATACCACGGCGACGTCTCCTTCATGAAGGCGGGCCTGTTCTACGCCGACCGCATCACCACCGTCAGCCCCACCTATGCCCAGGAGATCCAGACGCCCGAGCAGGGCTTCGGCCTCGACGGCCTGCTGCGCGCGCGCAGCGGTGCGCTGCACGGCATCCTCAACGCCGTGGACGAGACGGTGTGGAACCCCGCCACCGACAGCCACCTGGCGCAGCGCTTTTCCATGCCCGAGGGCCGGCGCATGGCGGGCAAGGCCCGCTGCAAGGCGGCGCTGCAGCATGAGCTGGGCCTGGCGGTGGACGAGCGCGCACCGCTGTTCATCGTCGTCAGCCGGCTGACCGAGCAGAAGGGCCTGCATCTGGTGCTGGGCGGCATCGACGCCCTGCTCGAACGCGGCGGCCAGCTGGCCGTGCTGGGCAGCGGCGACGCCTGGATGGAACAGGCCTTCCGCGAGCGCGCGGCCGCGCAGCCCAAGCGCATCGCCGCGCGCATCGGCTACGACGAGCCGTTGGCCCACCGCCTCTTCGGCGGCGCCGACGTGGTGCTGGTGCCCTCGCGCTTCGAGCCCTGCGGCCTGACGCAGATGTACGGCCTGCGCTACGGCGCCCTGCCGCTGGTGCACCGCGTGGGCGGCCTGGCCGACACGGTGGTGGACTGCGCGCTGGAGAACATGGCCGAGGGCACGGCCACCGGCTTCGTGTTCGAGCGCTTCGAGGGCGAGGACTACGCCCGCGCCCTGCGCCGGGCCTTCGCCCTGTACGAGCGACCCGCCGACTGGCGCCGCGTGCGGGCCACCGCCATGCGCCGGCCGGCCGACTGGGGCACCGCCGCCGAGCACTATCTCACGGTCTACCGGGAGGCCCTGGCCCATTAAATGCTGGGGAACCTTCGGCGCCGGGCCCCTTCCCATCCACGAAAGCTTTCAAGAACGCCATGACTCCAGCCGACTTCGAATACGACCATCCCGATCGTGACGTTGCCGCCTTCAAGCGCTCCGTGGCGACCAAGCTCATGTACGCCGTCGGCAAGGACCCGGTGGCCGCCAGCCAGGACGACTGGCTCGCCGCCACCGCCCTGGCCGTGCGCGACCAGCTGGTCGAGCGCTGGATGGCCACCACCCGCGCCAGCTATGCGCAGGACGTCAAGCGCGTGTACTACCTGTCGATGGAATTCCTCATCGGCCGCACCTTCACCAATGCGCTGCTGGCAGTCGACCTGTACGACACCGTCAAAGCCGCCCTGGCCGACTTCGACATCGACGTCAGCGCCCTGGCCGAGCGCGAGCCCGATGCGGCCCTGGGCAACGGCGGCCTGGGCCGGCTGGCGGCCTGCTTCCTGGATTCGATGGCCACGCTGGGCGTGCCGGGCATGGGCTACGGCATCCGCTACGAATACGGCATGTTCCGCCAGCGCATCATCGACGGCCAGCAGGTGGAGACGCCCGACTACTGGCTCACGCGCGGCAACCCGTGGGAGTTCCAGCGGCCCGAGGTCAAGTACCGGGTGCGCTTCGGCGGCCATGTGGAAGGCCGCCAGGCCTACGGCGCCGCCAAATGGGTCGGCACGCACGACGTGCTGGCCATCGCCTACGACACCATCATCCCGGGCTACGGCACCCAGGCCACCAACACGCTGCGTCTGTGGTCCGCCCGCGCGACCGAAGAGATCGACCTCTCGGCCTTCAACCGCGGCAACTACTTCGAGGCGGTGGAGACCAAGAACCACTCCGAGAACGTGTCGCGCGTGCTCTACCCCGACGACTCCACGCTCTCGGGCAAGGAGCTGCGCCTGCACCAGGAATACTTCTTCTGCAGCGCCAGCGTGCAGGATCTGGTGCGCCGCTACCTGCGCACGCACACCGGCTTCGACCAGCTGCACGAGAAGGTCAGCATCCACCTGAACGACACGCACCCCGTGCTGGCCGTGCCCGAGCTGATGCGCCTGCTGGTGGACGAGTACAACGTCGGCTGGGACGAAGCCTGGGCCCAGACGCAGAAGGTCTTCAGCTACACCAACCACACGCTGATGCACGAGGCGCTGGAGACCTGGCCGGTGGAGATGCTCGGCCGCGTGCTGCCGCGCCACCTGCAGATCATCTTCGACATCAACGCGCGCTTCCTGGGCGAGGTGGCCGCCGAGGTCGGCCAGGACACCGACCTGATGCGCCGCCTCTCGCTGGTGGACGAATCGGGCGAGCGCCGCGTGCGCATGGCCTACCTGGCGGTGCTGGCCAGCCATTCGGTCAACGGCGTGTCGGCGCTGCATTCCGAGCTGATGAAGCAGTCGATCTTCGCGGACTTCGCGCGGCTCTTCCCCGATCGCTTCAACAACAAGACCAACGGCGTCACGCCGCGGCGCTGGCTGGCGCAGGCCAACCCGCCGCTGGCCGCGCTGCTGGACAAGCGGATCGGCCGCGGCTGGCGGCGCGACCTGTCGCAGCTGGAGGCGCTCAAGCCCATGGCCGAGCAGCCCACCTTCGTGCGCGCCTTCCGCCATGCCAAGCGCGAGAACAAGCTGCGCCTGGCCAACTGGATCGAGCAGCACATGGGCGTGGTGGTGGACACCGACGCCATGTTCGACGTGCAGGTCAAGCGCATCCACGAGTACAAGCGCCAGCTGCTGAACGTGCTGCACGTCATCACACGCTACCACCGCATCCTGGACGATCCGCATGGCCACCACGTGCCGCGCGTCGTCATCTTCGCGGGCAAGGCGGCCTCGGCCTACTTCACGGCCAAGCAGGTGATCCGGCTCATCAACGACGTGGCCGCGGTGGTCAACGCCGACGAGCGCGTGGGCAAGCTGCTGAAGGTGGTCTTCCTGCCCAACTACTCGGTGAGCCTGGCCGAGATCATCATGCCGGCGGCCGACCTGTCGGAGCAGATCTCCACCGCCGGCACCGAGGCCTCCGGCACCGGCAACATGAAGTTCGCCATCAACGGCGCGCTGACCATCGGCACGCTGGACGGCGCCAACGTGGAGATGAAGGAGAACGTCGGCGACGACAACATCTTCATCTTCGGCAACACCACGCCGCAGGTGGCCGAGATCCGCGCCAAGGGCTACCGGCCGCGCGAGTTCTACGAAGGCGATGCCGAGCTCAAGCGCACGCTGGACGCGATCCAGTCGGGCGCCTTCTCGCCCGGCGAGCCGGGCCGCTACCAGGGCCTGTTCGACACGCTGGTGAACTGGGGCGACCACTACCTGCTGCTGGCCGACTACGCGGCCTACGTGGCCAAGCAGGCCGAGGTGGACGCGCTTTACCGCGACGCCGATGCCTGGGCACGCAAGGCCATCCTGAACGTGGCGGGCATGGGCGTGTTCTCGTCGGACCGCACCATCGCCGAATACGCGCACGACATCTGGCGCACCAAGCCGGTGGTGCTGGGCAAGGCGGGCTGAGGCCGCGGGTCGGGCCCGCGTTCAGCGGGGCGCGGTGGCGGGCGTCGGTCCGGCCGCCGGTTCGGCCACGAAGCCGATGCGCTGGATGCCAGCCTCACGCGCGGCGTCCATTAGCGTGACGATCTCGCCATAGGGCCGGCTGCGGTCGGCACGCAGTTGCAGTTCGATGTCCGGCACACCCGCGGCGGCGGTGCGCAGGCGCTGCGCCAGGGCCTGCGTGTCGGCCACGGGCTGGTCGTCGACGAACAGGCGGCCCTGCGCATCCAGTGCCACGCTGATGGCGCGGGGCTGCTCCACGGGCGCAGCGGCCCCGGCGGTAGGCAGGTCGAGACGGATCGAACTGGCCATCAGCGGCGCCGTCACGATGAAGATCACCAGCAGCACCAGCATCACGTCCACCAGCGGCGTGACGTTGATGTCGGCCATCGGCCGCGCGGCGGGGCCGGTGCGCGGGTTCAGGCGGTCGGTGCTGCGGCCGAAGGCCATGGCGGATGGTCGTCCTGGTGAGGGTGATAAGAGCGCGCCGGGCTGTCGGAAGCGGCCGCCCAACGATCAGGCTGTGACCGGCATCGGCCGAGCGGGCGGCAGCGGTGCCGTGGCCGGATCAGGGGCGAACACGGCCAGCAGGTCGTGCGCGAAGCCTTCGAGTTCGGCCTCCATGTGGCCGATGATGCGGCCGAAGACGTTGTAGGCCGCCACGGCCGGCAGGGCCACGGCCAGGCCGAAGGCGGTCATGATCAGCGCCTCGCCCACCGGGCCGGCCACCTTGTCGATGGTGAAGCCGCCCGCCTGGCCCGCGATGCTGACCAGCGCGCCATGGATGCCCCACACGGTGCCCAGCAGGCCCACGAAGGGCGCCGTGGCACCGATGGTGGCCAGCAGGATCTGCCCCGCCTGCAGCTGCCGCAGCACGGCCTGCAGCGCATCGCGCAACGCGCGGGTGAGCGGCGCCTGCGGCTGGCCCAGGGCCTGCAACGTGTCGGGTACGGTGCGCGCGGGCAGCGACTGCACCGCCTGCGCCAGCGGCAGCACATGGCGGCGCGGGTCGAGTCCTGCCAGTCGGGCCACGCCCTCGCCCACGTTCGGCGCCTGCCAGAAGAGCGCCACCGCACGGGCCAGCCGGCCGGCTCCGCCGCGAAGCGCCCACGCTTTCCACAGCAGCGTGACCCAGCTGGCCACCGACATCAGCAGCAGAAACAAGGCGACGCCGCGGCCGACGGCGTCGGCCTGGTCCAGCAGCGAAAGGGCGCCCATCGTCTGCTCGCGCGGTCGCGGTGAAGGGAATGGCGTGCTCAGCGCAGGCCGAGCACGTCGAACATGTCGAACAGGCCGTTCTTCTTGCCGGCCAGGAAGCGCACCGCGCGCAGGCTGCCCTGGGCATAGCCGGCGCGGCTGCTCGACTTGTGCGAGATCTCGATGCGCTCGCCCGTGCCGGCGAACAGCACCGTGTGGTCGCCCACGATGTCGCCGCCGCGGATGGTGGCGAAGCCGATGGTGGAGGGGTCGCGCTCGCCGGTCACGCCTTCGCGGCCGTAGACGGCGCATTCCTTCAGGTCGCGGCCCAGCGCGTCGGCGATCACCTCGCCCATCTTGAGCGCGGTGCCCGACGGCGCGTCCACCTTGTGGCGGTGGTGCGCCTCGATGACCTCGATGTCGTAGCCGGTGGAAAGCGCCTTGGCCGCCATCTCCAGCAGCTTGAAGGTGACGTTGACGCCGACGCTCATGTTGGGCGCCATGACGATGGCGATGTCCTTGGCGATCTCGGCGATCTCGGCCTTCTGCGCATCGCTGAAGCCGGTGGTGCCGATCACGGCCTGCACACCCAGTTCGCGGCAGACGGCCAGATGGGCCATCGTGCCTTCGGGGCGGGTGAAGTCGATCAGCACCTGCGCACCGGCGAGGCCAGCCCGCAGGTCGGCCGTCACGGCCACGCCGGAGGCAAAGCCCAGGAAGGCGCCCGCATCGCCGCCCAGCGTGGGGCTGCCTTCGCGGTCGAGGGCGCCGGCCAGCTGGCAGTCGTCCGCGGCGCGCACCGCCTCGATCAGCATGTGGCCCATGCGGCCGGAGGCGCCCGCGACGGCGATGCGGTGCGAGGCGGAAGACGGAGAGGAGGCGACGGGAGCGGCGGTCATGCGCGTTCGCTTTCGGTGCGGGAGGGCAAGAACAACGAAGGCCGCCGGGCCGGCCGCGTTGCGACGGCGGCGACCGGCGGCCTTGGGAGAAGGCTCAGCGGGTTTCGAGCGGGGGGTAGCTCGGCGGCAGCGGCTGGGTGCTGCGCGGCAGGTCCTGCGTGGGCGACGCGGACACGGCCGGTTTGAATTTCTTGAGTTCGTCTTCCGAGGCCTGCAGCTCGGGCACCTTGCCGCTGCGCTTGCGGGTGTCCAGCGTGGCGACGAACTCCTCTTCGGAAGGCATGGTGTCGCCCTCGAAGCGGGCCAGCGTGTCGCCGTCGAAGAACACCGTCAGGCGGCGTTGCTGCGGCTCGACGCCCTGGCGGCGGATGGTGAAGACGTAGTCCCAGCGGTTGGCATGGAAGACGTCGGTGAGCAGTGGCGTGCCCAGGATCTCGCGCACCTGCTGGCGCGACATGCCGGTCTTGAGGGCGTCCACCTGCTCCTTGGAGACGAAGTTGCCCTGCACCACCTCGACCTTGTACGGCGTGATCGCGTTGAGGGCGCCGCGCACACGATCACCGGTGCTGCTGCAGCCGGCGATGCCGACGCCGACCAGCAGGACGGCCGCCAGACGAAAGCCGCTCGGGCGGAGAAGTTGTCCAGGCATGGGGAAAAAGCGTGGCGATATGATCCGGGCATTGTAGCGGCCGGCCTCTGCCAGGGCGGCTCCGACCCACAGGCAGCGCGGGCATGCCACCCGCCTCGCCAATGCCGGAATCCACCATGGGCAACATCGAAGAACTCAAGAGCACCGGCCTCAAAGCCACCCTTCCCCGCCTGAAGATCCTGGAGATCTTCCAGACCGGCGGCCAGCGCCACATGACGGCCGAAGACGTGTTCCGCGTGCTGCTGAACGAGCGCTCCGACATCGGCCTGGCCACCGTGTACCGTGTGCTGACCCAGTTCGAGCAGGCCGGCATCCTGGAGCGCAGCCACTTCGAGAGCGGCAAGGCGGTCTACGAACTCAACGAGGGCACGCACCACGACCACCTGGTGTGCACCGTCTGCGGCAAGGTCGAGGAGTTCTACGACGCCGAGATCGAGCGCCGCCAGCAGATGATCGCCAAGGACAAGGGCTGGGAACTGCAGGATCACGCCATGTCGCTCTACGGCGTGTGCAACGACTGCAGGAATCGGTAGCACCCCCCATGCCGCTTCGCGGCTCCGGGCGGCCGCCAGAGGCGGCTGCTCTTCGGGCACGTCCAAGCCTGCACTGGCAGGCTTGGAGCCGCGGCCCTCAGCCCCTCTCTTGCGCCTTCGGCTTGGAGGGGGGCGCACCCAGAGGCCTGGCAAAGCCGGTTCCTCGGGTACCCTGACATGGCCTGCTCCGCGGCCTTTTGATCAGGGGAAGCAGGAGCCAGCCGATGCCCTCTAAAGACGGCCAGCGTGCCGCTGAACAACGGCTCATCAATGAACGAAGCCCCTTCCGGGGCTTTGTTCATTCGGGGGACTGCAGCTCACGCGCCGCCGCTCTCCATGGCCTTGTGGTGGCGGGCGACGAAGTCGGCATAGGTGTCGATGCCGCGCAGCTGCAGGATGGAATTGCGCACGGCAGCTTCGACCAGCACGGCGATGTTGCGGCCGGCCACCACCTGGATGACCACCTTGCGGATCGGCACGCCCAGCACGTCCTGCGTGAGCGGCTCGGCGGGCATGCGCTCGTAGTCGCGCTCGAAGGAGTCGCGCCGCACGAGGTGAACGATGAGCTTGAGCCGCATCTTCCGGCGCACGGCCGTCTCGCCGAAGATGGCCTTGATGTCCAGCAGGCCGATGCCGCGCACCTCCAGCAGGTTCTGCAGCAGGTCAGGGCAGCGGCCCTCGATGGTGGCCTGGTTGATGCGGAACAGGTCCACCGCGTCGTCGGCCACCAGGCCGTTGCCGCGCGAGATCAGCTCCAGGCCCAGTTCGCTTTTGCCCAGGCCCGATTCGCCGGTGATCATCACGCCCATGCCCAGGATGTCCATGAACACGCCGTGCATCGAAGTGCGCTCGGCAAAGTGCTTGGACAGGTAGGCCCGCAGCACGTCGATCACGAAGGCCGAGGATTCGCGGGTGGCGAAGAGCGGCAGTTGCGCCCGCTCGCAGATGGACAGCAGCTCGTCCGGCGCGGCCTGGCCATCGGCCAGCACCAGCATGGGCGGCTCCAGCGTGACGATGCGGGCCACGCGCCGGGCGCAGTCCTCGGGCGATCCGCGCGTGAGGTACGCGACCTCCCGGGCGCCCATGATCTGCACGCGGTAGGGATGGATGTAGTTCAGGTAGCCGACCAGGTCGGCGGCCGAGCGGGCATTGCTGATGACCTCGGGGTCGAACTGCCGCTCCGAGGCGCCGAGGCCCGCCAGCCACTCCCAGCGCAGGGAGCCGCGGAAATCCTCGAACATCGCATCGGCACTGATGACGGTGGGCTTCATGCGGCCATTGTCCACAGAGGCGAGCCCCCGTCGGGGCACCCGCGCGACGTCATGAGAAAGCAGGAAAGGGCGCGAACCCCGGGGCGTGCGCCCCTCAGACCACCTGGGCCGAGCGCCAGCCCGCGATCAGGGCATGCAGCTCGCCGGCGTCGGCGCTGCTCTTGATCTTCTCGCGCAGGGGCGCGTCGCTCAGCATCTCGGCGATCTCGGACAGGATCTCCAGGTGCTTCTGCGTGGCCGTCTCCGGCACCAGCAGGAAGATGAGCAGCGCCACGGGCTGCTCGTCGGGCGCGTCGAAACCGATGGGATGGGCCAGCTGGAAGACCGCCGCCATCGGCGACTTCAGGCCCTTGATGCGCCCGTGCGGGATGGCAACGCCGTGGCCCAGGCCGGTGGAACCGAGTCGCTCGCGGGCGAACAGGCTGTCGGTGATGAGCGCGCGGCCGAGGCCGTGCAGGTTCTCGAACAGCAGGCCCGCTTCCTCGAAAGCACGCTTCTTGCTGGTGGCGTCCACGCTCACGAGCACTTGAGCGGACGGCAGGATGGATGCGAGTCGGTTCATGGTGGGGGGCGAATCGGGGCGCGATTATGCACCCGGGCTAACCCTTGTACCAGACATGGAAAAGCCGCCCGGAGGCGGCTTTTCAAGAGGATTTGCCCCGAGCAGGGGCTCGGCGGCATGGCAGGCGGTGTCGCCTGCGGGACTTCACATCAGGCGCTTGGGCGAGGGATGACCATGGTCCTGAAGGCGGTCCTTGTGACGGACGACCTGGCGGTCGAGCTTGTCCATGAGTTCGTCCACCGCCGCATACAGGTCGGCATGGCTGGACTCGGCGAACATGTCGTTGCCCTTCACGTGGATGCTGCATTCGGCGCGTTGCCGGCGTTCCTTTTCCTTCTGCTTCTCCACGGTAAGGATCACCTTGACGTCCACCACGCGGTCGAAGTGCCGCGTGATGCGGTCGAGCTTGGTGGTGACGTAGCTGCGCAGCGAAGGCGTGACGTCGAGGTGATGGCCGCTGATCGTCAAATTCATGAATGACCTCCTGGAATTGACGGTTGGGGAAATGGCCGGTTCTTCGAAAGGAAGGCGCCGGCCGGCGGAACTCAAGCGGATGCGCGAGGCAATGCGGGATGTCGGCGGGGACGATGTGCAGGGGTGGGAAGAAGGCGTGTCGGTGCGTTGAATTCACTATGCGCGCGGCGTCATCGAATTGCAATGGAGGAATGTTTGAGCGCCGTCAGGAGATGTTCGCGCCGCTGCATCTTCGATAGCGCAGGGGCCCACATTCAAGAGCCCGGGCGCCAGGCTGCACGCAGACGCTGGCGCAGGTCCAAGACCTCGGGCGGGACAGGGGCATGGGGCACGACGGGCGGCGGTGGCGGCCAGGTCACGCGGTCGAAATGGCGCAGGTCCGCATCGGGGATGAAGCGGGTGCGGCCGGCATACAGATGCCGGTCGCCGAAGCGCGACTGCTGCGTGACATGGAAGCGCTGCGGCACCAGCAGGTGCAGGTGCTCGCGGGCGCGTGTCATGGCGACGTAGAGCAGGCGGCGCTCTTCCTCCAGCTCGTGCGCGCCCTGCGCCACGTCGGCGGGCATGCAGCCGTCGACCACGTTCAGCACATGCACCGAATTCCATTCCTGGCCCTTGGCGGAATGGATGGTCGAGAGGATGAGGCAGTCCTCGTCGAGCAGCGGCGGGCCGGGCCGGTCGCTGGTGGCGTCGGGCGGATCGAGGGTCAGCTCGGTCAGGAAGCGCTGGCGCGAGGCATAGCCGCGCGCCAGTTCGGCCAGCTGCTGCAGGTCGCCCAGGCGCAGGGGCGCGGCCTCGTACAGCCGCTCCAGGTGCGGCGCGTACCAGTCGATGGCGATGGCGAGCTCCTGCGGCCAGCCCTCGCCGCCGGCCTTGAGCGCCTGCCAGGCGCGGGCGAAGTCCTGCCAGGCCTCGCGCACCATGGGCGGCGGCACGAAGGCGGCCAGCGCGGCGGCCGGGTCGGCGGCGGCCTGCATGGCGTCCATCAGCCGGCCGGCGGTGGCAGGGCCGACGCCGGGAATGAGCTGCACGGTACGAAAGCCCGCCAGCCGGCTGCGCGGGTTGTGGACGAAGCGCATCAGCGCGAGCAGGTCCTTGACGTGCGCCGCCTCCAGGAATTTGAGGCCGCCGAACTTCACGAAGGGGATGTTGCGGCGCACCAGTTCCAGCTCCAGCGCCGCGCTGTGGCTGGCCGTGCGGAACAGCACCGCCTGCCGCTTGAGCGCCAAGCCGCCCTCGCGGTGGGCCAGCACGCGGTCGGCCACCCAGGTGGCCTGGTGGGCCTCGTCGGGCACCAGCACCAGTTGCGGCCGGCCAGCGCTGGGACGATCGGTCCACAGGCGCTTGGCATGGCGCTCCTGCGCATGGTCCATGACGGCATTGGCGGCGTCGAGGATGGGCGGCGTGCTGCGGTAGTTGCGCTCCAGCATGAGCACGCGCGCTGGCGGATCGAAGGCCGCCGGAAAGTCCAGGATGTTGCGCACGGTCGCGCCGCGGAAGCCGTAGATGGCCTGGGCGTCGTCGCCCACCGCCGTGACGCCGCGGCCGTCGGGCTTGAGGCGGCGCAGGATCTCGTCCTGCAGGCGGTTGGTGTCCTGGTATTCGTCGACCAGCACATGGTCGAAGCGGGCACTCACCTGTGCGGCAAGGGCTGGCTCTTCCATCATCGTGGCCCAGGCGAGCAGCAGGTCGTCGAAGTCCAGCGCGTTCTGCTGGGCCTTGGCGTCGACGTAGTCGGCGAACAGCGCGGGCAGCTGTTCCTGCCATTCGGCGCACCAGGGAAAGGACTGACGCAGCACCTCGGCCAGCGGCAGCCGCGTGTTGACCACCCGCGAGTAGATGCCGAGGCAGGTGCCCTTGAGCGGAAAGCGCCTTGCCGTCTGCGACAGGCCGCGCGCATGGCGCACCCAGCCCATCAGGTCCTCGGCATCGCCGCGGTCGTGGACGGTGAAGTCCGGGTCCAGCCCGAGCTGGGCCGCGTGGTCGCGCAGCAGCCGTGCGCCGACGCCGTGGAAGGTGCCGGCCCAGGGCAGCGCCGGCAGGCTGCCTTCGGCGAGGCCGAGCACGCGGGCGGCGACCAGGCCGGCGCGGCGGGTCAGCTCCTGCGCGGCGCGGCGCGAGAAGGTCAGCAGCAGGATGCGCTGAGGGTCGGCGCCCGCTGCCAGCAGGTGGGCGACGCGGTGGGCCAGCGTGCTGGTCTTGCCGGCGCCCGCCCCCGCGATGACCAGCAGTGGCCCGCCCGGTGCCGCGCGCTCGCCGACGCCGTGCAATACAGCCGCGCGCTGGTCGTCGTTGAGCCCGGCGAGGGCCGCTTCCAGGCGCCCGGCCCCGGTGTCGGCGGCGGCCGTGGATGCTTCGTTCACAAGGGTGGACATGACGCCACAAATGTACTGGATGTCCATCCAGATCGGCCCGGTGGATGCCCTGCTGCGGTGCATAATCGCGCCCGCTGCTTTACCGGAGTACCGACCTTGGACACCTCCCCGTCTCGGCAGCTTTCAGCTCCCTTCTGACCTTCGCGTCGCGCGTGCCGGCTGGTGCGCGGGTGGCGGGCTGAAAGCGCCAACCACCCCCTTCCTGCCCGCCCTTCGTCCCGCAACGCCTTCGCTTTCAGGGGAGCACGCCATGCTCAACATCTTCACGCTCGCCAACGGCCGCCTCGTCCAGGAGGAAATCGAGTCGCTGGAGGAGCTGTCCCGCTTCCAGCCGATCTGGGTCGACTTGGAGTCGCCCAGCCCGGACGAGAAGCGCTGGGTCAAGCAGTACTACGGCCTGTCGATTCCCGAGGACGTGACCGACGAGGACATCGAGGAATCGGCCCGCTTCTACGAAGAGGACAACGGCGACCTTCATGTGCGCAGCGACTTCTTGATCGCCGACGCCGACGAGCCCCGCAGCGTGCGCGTGGCCTTCATCCTCAACCAGCACAACGCCGAACTGAAGAGCCGCGGCGTGCTGTTCTCGATCCATGATGAGGACGTGCCGGTGTTCCGCCTGCTGCGCATGCGCGCGCGCCGGGCACCGGGGCTGATCGAGGACGCCAAGGAAGTGCTGCTCAAGCTCTTCGACGCCGACGCCGAATACTCGGCCGACACGCTGGAAGGCATCTACGACGAGCTGGAAGCCGCCGGCAACCTGGTGCTCAAGGGCAACGTGAGCGACGAGATCGCCGGCGAGGTGCTGGGCCTGATCGCCCGCCAGGAAGACCTGAACGGCCGCATCCGCCGCAACGTGATGGACACCCGCCGCGCGGTGAGCTTCATGATGCGCAGCCGCATGCTCAATGCCGACCAGTTCGAGGAGGCGCGGCAGATCCTGCGCGACATCGAATCGCTGGACAGCCACACCGCCTTCCTGTTCGACAAGATCAACTTCCTGATGGACGCCACGGTCGGCTTCATCAACATCAACCAGAACAAGATCATCAAGATCTTCTCGGTGGCCAGCGTCGCCCTGCTGCCGCCGACGCTGATCGCCAGCATCTACGGCATGAACTTCAAGTACATGCCGGAGCTGGAGTGGGGGCTGGGCTATCCGTACGTGCTGGCGCTGATGGTGGCCAGTGCGGTTGGACCGATGCTGTATTTCCGCAAAAGAGGCTGGTTGAAATAGGCCCACCCCCGTGGCGCCTGCGGCGCCTCCCCCTCAAGGGGGCGCACCCAGCGGCCCGGCAAAGCCGGTTCCGCGGGTGCTCCCGCGTGGCCTGCTCCGCAGGCGGTTGATTTCAGTTTTCCACGGCGCTGCGCGCCGCCCACGCCCCATAAAACCGGCGCAGCAAGAGTGATCGAACGGCCGCGGAGCAGGCCATGCCAGGGCACCCACGGAACTGGCTTTGCCAGGCCGTGGGGTGCGCCCCCCTCCAAGCCGAAGGCGCCAGAGAGGGGGGAGCCGCGAAGCGGCATGGGGGGTGTTTCACTTCAGCGATAAAAGCGCGCGCCCTGCACGCCGCGCGGAGCGACGGGGCCCACGGCAGCGCCGATGGCGGCGATGTGGTCGGGGGTGGTGCCGCAGCAGCCGCCGACGATGTTGACCAGGCCTTCGGCCGCGAACTCGTGCACCAGGCGCGAGGTGACGTCGGGCGTCTCGTCGAAGCCGGTCTCGCTCATCGGGTTGGGCAGGCCGGCGTTCGGGTAGCAGCTGATGAAGGTGTCGGTCGCCACGCGGTTGAGCTCCTGCACGTAGGGCCGCATCAGCGCAGCGCCCAGGGCGCAGTTCAGGCCGACGGCCAGCGGGCGCGCATGGCGCACGCTGTGCCAGAAGGCGGTGACCGTCTGGCCGCTCAGGATGCGGCCCGAGGCGTCGGTGACGGTGCCGCTGATGATGATCGGCAGGCATTCGCCGCTGGCCTCGAAGTATTCGTCGATGGCGAAGAGCGCGGCCTTGGCGTTGAGCGTGTCGAAGATGGTCTCGACCAGCAGCACGTCCGAGCCGCCTTCCACCAGCGCGGCCGTCTGCTCGTAGTAGGCGGCGCGCAGCGTCTCGAAATCGATGTTGCGCGCGCCGGGGTCGTTCACGTCGGGGCTGATGCTGGCGGTGCGCGGCGTCGGGCCCAGGGCGCCGGCCACGAAGCGCGGCTTGTCGGGCGTGCTGAACTTGTCGCAGGCCTCGCGCGCCAGCCGGGCACTGGCCAGGTTCATCTCGCGCGCCAGCGCGGCCATGTCGTAGTCCTCCTGCGCGATGGTGGTGGCGCCGAAGGTGTTGGTCTCGATCAGGTCCGCCCCGGCCGCGAGATAGCCCTCGTGGATGTCGCGGATCACGTCGGGGCGGGTGAGGGACAGCAGCTCGTTGTTGCCCTTCACGTCCTTGTGGAAGTCCTTGAAGCGATCGCCCACGGCCCCGGGGCCGGTGTAGCCCTCGCCGCGGTACTGCGCTTCGCTGAGCTTGAAGCGCTGGATCATGGTGCCCATGGCCCCGTCGAGGATGGCAATGCGCTGGGCCAGGATGGCCGGCAGCTGCTGGGCGCGGGTGTAGGTGGGCAGATTCATGGGGGCGCGATTGTAAAAACCCGTGCCTGCCCCGGCCGCTAACATGGCCGACCGCTGCCCCGCCATGACCGATTCCTTCGCCCCGCCCCCCCTGCAGCCCGGCCTCATGGTCCTGCACGGCAACCGGCCGGAGGACCTGCGGCAGCTGCTCGTGGCCTGGCTGGCGCGGCATCCGCTGGCGCCGCTGGAGGACGAGGTGGTGCTGGTGCAGAGCAACGGCATCGCCCAGTGGCTCAAGCTGGCGCTGGCGGCCGATCCGGCGCGCGGCGGGCTGGGCATCACGGCGGCCTTCGACGTGCAGCTGCCGGCGCAATTCCTGTGGCGGGCCTACCGCGCGGTGCTGGGCGCGGACACGGTGCCCGAGCGCTCGCCGCTCGACGAGGCGCCGCTCGCCTGGCGGCTGATGCGCCTGCTGCCCGCGCTCACCGCCCGCGCGGCCGAGGCGGACCCGCGTTTCGCACCGCTGGCGCGCTTCCTCGCCCACGATCCCGAATCCCGCAAGTGCCACCAGCTGGCACTGCGGCTGGCCGACCTGTTCGACCAGTACCAGGTCTACCGCGCCGACTGGCTGCAGGACTGGGCCGCCGGCCACGACCAGCTGCAGACGCTGCGCGGCGGCACCCGCCCCCTGCCCGAGGACCAGCAGTGGCAGGCCCGCCTGTGGCGCGCCCTGCTCGACGACCTGGGCGCCGGGGAACAGGCCGACGCCGCGCAGGGCCTGGCCGGCAGCCGCGCCGGCGTGCACCAGCGCTTCATCGACGCCCTGGCCGCGCACGAGGGCCCGCCGCCCGTGGGCCTGCCGCGGCGGGTGATCGTCTTCGGCATCTCCGCCCTGCCCGCGCAGACGCTGCAGGCCCTGGCCGCCCTGGCGCGGCATGCGCAGGTGATGCTCTTCGTGCACAACCCCTGCCGCCACCACTGGACCGACATCGTGGCCGACCAGGACCTGCTGCGCGGCGCCTACCGCCGCCAGGCGCGCCGCCCCGGCATGCCCGCCGTGCTGGACGAGGCCGCGCTGCACCAGCATGCCCATCCGCTGCTGGCCGCCTGGGGCAAGCAGGGCCGCGACTACCTGCACCTGATCGACGGCTTCGACGAACCCGACCGCTACCGCGGCGCCTGGGCCGGCATCGGCAGCGGCCGCATCGACCTCTTCAGCGACGACGCGCCGCCCGGCCACAGCCTGCTGCGCCAGTTGCAGGACGACATCCTGGAGCTGCGCCCGCTGGCTGAGACCCGCGCCCGCTGGCCCGCCGTCGACCCGGCACGCGACACCTCGCTGCGCTTCCACGCCGCGCATTCGCCGCAGCGCGAGGTGGAGGTGCTGCACGACCAGCTGCTGGCCCGCTTCGACGCCGATCCCAGCCTGCAGCCGCGCGACGTGATCGTGATGCTGCCCGACGTGGATGCCTATGCCCCGCACATCGAAGCCGTCTTCGGCCGCCTGACGCGCAGCGACCCGCGGCACATTCCCTTCACCGTCGCCGACCAGGGCCAGCGTGGGCGCGAGCCGCTGCTGGTGGCCCTCGAGGCGCTGCTGGCCCTGCCCGACAGCCGCTTCGCCGCCAGCGACGTGCTGGACCTGCTCGAAGTGCAGGCCGTGCGCGAGCGCTTCGGCCTGACGGAAGACGCCCTGCCCGTGCTCAAACGCTGGATCGAAGGCGCCGGCGTGCGCTGGGGCCTGGATGCCGACCAGCGCGCGCAGCAGGGCCTGGGCGCTGCGGGCGAGGCCAACAGCTGGCGCTTCGGCCTCGCGCGCATGCTGCTGGGCTATGCCGCCGGCGACGGCGAGGCCTTCGACGGCATCGCGCCCTTCGACGAGGTGGGCGGGCTGGACGCCGCCGCCCTCGGCCCGCTGGCCGCGCTGCTGCGTGCCATGGAAGTCACGCTGGACACGCTGGCCCAGGACGCCACGCCCACCGCCTGGGCCGAGCGCCTGCGCGCCCTGCTGCAGCGCTTCTTCGCGCCCGCCACGCCGCGCGAGCAGGTGCGCGTGCAGGAGTTGCTGCAGGGCCTGGACCGCTGGCTGGACGACTGCGCCGCGGCCGGCTTCGACGAGAAGCTGCCGCTGTCGGTGGTGCGCGAGACCTGGCTCGGCCAGCTGGGCGGTGGCGGGCTGGCGCAGCGCTTCCTGTCGGGCGGCGTCAGCTTCTGCACGCTGATGCCGATGCGCGCCATTCCCTTCCGCGTGGTCTGCCTGCTGGGCATGAACGACGGCGACTTCCCGCGCCCGGTGATGCGCGCCGACTTCGACCTGATGCGGGACGACTGGCGCCCCGGCGACCGCTCGCGCCGCGACGACGACCGCTACCTGCTGCTGGAGGCGCTGCTGTCCGCGCGCGAGCAGCTCTACCTGAGCTGGGTGGGCCGCGACGTGCGCGACCACAGCGCCCGCGCGCCCAGCGTGCTGGTCGGCCAACTGCGCGACCACCTGGCCGCCGGCTGGCGCCTGCAGGGCCACGAGGACGACCGTGAGGCGCTGCTGGCCGCGCTGACCACCGAACATCCGCTGCAGCCCTTCAGTCCGCGCTACTTCGCGCCCGATGCGCCGCGCGCGCCGGCCGTGGACGGCCTCTACACCTATGGCCGCGAGTGGCAGGCGGCGCAGTCCGCGCAAGCGCCCGACCGCGACGATGGGGCCCTGCCCGCATGGCAGCCCGAGGAGCCCATCGCCCTGCGCCCGCTGGAGGACTTCCTGGCCCAGCCCATCGAGGCCTTCTTCGCCCAGCGCCTGCATGTGCGCTTCGGCCCCGGCGCCGACGGCAGCGAGGACGCGCTGGACGACGAGCTCTTCGCCCTGGGCGGCCTGGAGAACTGGGCGCTGGAGCAGCAGCTGCGCCAGGCGCTACAGCCCTGGTGCGACGAACAGCCCGGCCCGGCCGCCGCACGCGCGGCGCTGGGTTCGACGCTCACGCAGCAGATCGACCGGCTCGCCAGCGAAGGCCGCCTGCCGCTGCAGGCCTTCGGCACCCTGGCCGGCCAGGGCCTGCGCCAGCGCGTGGCTCGCACCTTCGACCATTACCTCAAGGCCTGCGAGGCCTGGCCCGAGGTGGAGGCCGAGCCCGTGCTGCTGCACTGGCGGCATGCAGCCAGCGGCGTGGCGATCGAGGACGCCCTGCCGCCGCGGCGGCTGGCGGCTGGCAGTGGTGCAGGTGCAGGTGCAGGTGCAGGTGCAGGTGCAGGTGCAGGTGCAGGTGCAGGTGCAGGTGCAGGTGCGGGTGAAGGCTCGGCCTCCGGTTCCGCCACCGCCGAGCCCGCGCGTCTCGTGCTGGCCCAGGGCCGGCTGCACAAGGGCAAGGAGCTGTCGTGGCACCACGTGGTGCGCCACTGGCCGGCGCACCTGGCGCTCAACTGGGCGGCCGGCCCCACGCGCACCGTGCTGGTCAGTGAATCGGGCACCCTGGTGCTGCCAGCCCTGACCCGGGCCGATGCCGACGAAGCGCTGGCTCAGCTCGTCGACGCCTGGCTCGCCGGCCTGCGCCAACCGTTGCCGCTGGCCTGCCGCACCGGCTTCGCCGCGCTGGCCGAGGACATGGCGGGGCCTGCCGCACGGATGGCCTACGACGGCGGCATGCAGCGCCAGGGCGAAGGCGAACGTCCGGCCCTGGCCCGTGCCTATCCCGACTTCGCCGCCCTGGACAGCGCCCGCACCGACGACGGCCGCGGTCTGTTCGACTGGGCCCAGGCGCTCTACGGCCCACTATGGCGCCAGGTGCCCGCCGCCCGCCGCGGCGCCACGAACGAGGCCGAGTCGTGAGAGTCGTGAGCATGACCGGCAGCCACGCCAAACCCGTTCGCCCTGAGCCTGTCGAAGGGCAGAGCGGCGCGCACGCCCTGATCGACCCAGGGCTTCGACAAGCTCAGCCCGAACGGTGGGTGGCTCGGCCCATACGGTCTTCAGCGCTTCAACAGGCAGGGGCGGCTTCATGAGCGCCACCCTTCCCCCCGTCCAGCCCCTGGACCCGCTGCGCTTCCCCCTGCACGGCCTGCGCCTCATCGAGGCCAGCGCCGGCACCGGCAAGACCTACACCATCGCCCTGCTCTACCTGCGCCTGGTGCTGGGCCATGGCGGGCACGGCAGCGCCTTCGCCCGACCGCTCACGCCGCCCGAGATCCTGGTCGTGACCTTCACCGAGGCCGCCACGCAGGAGCTGCGCGAGCGCATCCGCGCCCGGCTGGACGAGGCCGCTCGCGTCTTCGCCGGCGAGGCCGAGGCACCGGCCGGCGATGCGCTGGCCGCCCTGCTCGCCGACTACGCGCCCGAGGCCCGCCCCGGCTGCGCCCACCGCCTGCGCGTGGCTGCGCAGTGGATGGACGAATCGGCCATCGCCACCATCCACGGCTGGGCCTGGCGCATGCTGCGCGAGCACGCCATGGGCAGCGGCAGCCTGTTCGCCCAGACCCTGCAGACCGACCTGCAGGCGCTGCAGCAGCAGGTGCTGCACGACCACTGGCGGCGCCACTACTACCCGCTGGACGCCGCCGCCTCGCGCGCGCTGCTGGGCTGCTTCGCCAACCCCGAGGCCCTGTGGCAGGCCGTGCGCCCGCTGCTCGCCCAGGGCGATGCGCAGCTGCGGCTGCAGGGCAGCGCCTTCGACGGCGAGGCCGATGCGCTGGACGCCCTGCGCCAGCTGGGCCGCAGCATGGCCGAGGCCGACGCCCTGCAGGAGCAGGCCCGCGCCGCCTGGCGCGCCGACCGCGCCACGCTGGAACGCCTGTGGCACGCCGCCCGCCCGCACCTCAACGGCAACAGCTACCGCGGCAAGGACGAGGACGCCACCTTCGACGGCTGGCTGCAGGCCCTGGCCGACTGGAGCGCCGGCGCCGAGGCGCCCGACAACATCGCCCGCTTCGGCCGCGCAGGCGCCAAGCTCAAGAAGGGCCAGGCCCTGCCCGACCACCCCGCGCTGGACGCCATCGACGCCTGGCAGCAGGCGCAGATCGCGGCCCAGCCCGCGGGCCTGCGTGCGCACCTGGCCGTGCATGCTGCCCGCGCCCTGCGCGAAGCCCTGGCGGCCGAGAAGCTGCGCCGCGCCGAGCTGGGCTTCGACGACCTGCTGCTGCAGCTGGACCGCGCCCTGGCCGGCGCGGGCGGTGAGGCGCTGGCGGCGCGCATCCGCACCCGCTTTCCGCTGCCGCTGATCGACGAGTTCCAGGACACGGACCCGGTGCAGTACCGCATCTTCCGGCGCATCTATGGCGAGGCGGGGGATGGCGGCCTGATCCTCATCGGCGACCCCAAGCAGGCCATCTACGCCTTCCGCGGCGCCGACATCCGCACCTACCTGCGCGCCCGGCGCGACACGGCCGCGCAGGCCGATGCGGCCGGTGGCGCCATCTACGCGCTGGACACCAACTTCCGCTCCACCTCCGCCGTGGTGCAGGCCGTCAACCGCGTCTTCGCACAGGCCAGCCGCCATCCGCGCGGCGCCTTCCGCTTCGCGCAGGCGGACGGCGACCCGGTGCCCTTCGTGCCGGTGCGCGCCCGCGGCCGGAACGAGACGCTGTGGCTCGAAGGCGCACCCGCGGCCGCCCTCACCCTCTGGTCGCAGGAGCCCGAGCCCGACGCGGGCCGCGACAGCGTCGGCACCGCCGACTACCGCGCGCAGATGGCCGAAGTCTTCGCCAGCGCCGCCGTGCGCTGGCTGGCCGACACCGGCGAGGGCCGCAGCGGCTTCCGTCAGGCCGATGGCCGCTGGCAGCCGCTGCGGCCGGCCGACATCGCCGTGCTGGTGCGCAGCGGCACCGAGGCCGCCGCCATCCGCGCCGCACTGGCCGCCCGCGGGCTGCGCAGCGTCTACCTGTCGGACCGCGAATCGGTCTTCGCCACGCCCGAGGCGCAGGACATGCTGCGCTGGCTGCGCGCCGCCGCCGAGCCGGGCGACGACCGGCTGCTGCGCACCGCCCTGGCCAGCCGCAGCCTGGGCCTGCCGCTGGCCGGACTGGCCCGATTGGAAGAGGACGAACTGGCCTGGGAAGAGACCGCCCTGCGCTGGCAGTCCTTCAACGCCTGCTGGCTGCGCCATGGTGTGCTGCCGATGGTGCATGCGCTGCTGCATGCCTACGACCTGCCCGCGCGCTGGCTGGCGGCGCCGGCCGACGCATCGGGCCCCATGACCCTCGGCGGCGAACGCCGGCTCACCAACGTGCTGCACCTGGCCGAATGGCTGCAGCGCCGCGCCGTCGACCTGGACGGCCCGCATGCGCTGATCCGCGCCCTCGCCCAGCGCCTGGCCGAGCCCGGCGGCGAGGAAGAGATCCTGCGGCTGGAGAGCGACGCCGCCCTGCTCAAGGTCGTGACCATCCACAAGTCCAAGGGCCTGGAATACCCGCTGGTGCTGCTGCCCTTCATCGCCGCCTGGCGCGAGGAGAAGGCCTCGGCCAGCCGGTCCATCGGCTTCCACGATGCCGAAGCCGATGCCCGCGTGATCGAGCTGGACGGCAGGCACGAGGAAGCCGCCGCCCTGGCCGACGAGGAGCGGCTGGCCGAGGACATGCGGCTGCTCTACGTGGCCCTCACCCGCGCCCGGCATGCGCTGTGGCTGGGCGTGGCGCCCCTGTCCGCAGGCAGCGGCAAGAAGGTAGCGCTGGACCGCGGCGCGCTCGGCCAAATGCTGGGAGCGGGGGCGGCCATCGACAGCCTGGCGGGCTACCGGGCGGCGCTGCAAGCGCTGGCGGGCGCGTCTGACCCATCCAGCCCGCCCACCCTCGTCGTCGAACCCGCGCCCTCCCCCGACACCCGCGTCTGGCACCCGCCCGCGCCGCCGCCGCCCGGCATCGCCCGCACGCCGCTGCGCCACGGCCATGCGCCATGGTGGATCGCCAGCTATTCCGCCCTCGTGCAGCAACTGGGCGGCAGCGGCGGCGCGCTGACGCAGGACGCCCCGGCGCCCGCCGCCGAGCCCGAGGACGCCCGCCAGGACCAGGCGTTGGAAGAAGCCATCGCGCCCGCCGACGTCGCGCCGGAGGAGCGCCCCGCCACCGCCCCGCGCGGCGGCAGCTGGCATGCCTTCCCGCAGGGCGCCGAGGCGGGCAGCTTCCTGCACGGCCTGCTCGACTGGTGCGCGCGGCAGGGCTTCGCCCGCGTGCTCGAAAGCCCCGAGGCCCTGCGCGACCTGGTCGCCCGCCGCTGCACCGTGCGCGGCTGGGAGGCCTGGATCGAGCCGCTGTGCGACTGGCTGCCGCGCTGGCTGCGCACGCCCTGGCCGCTGCCCGATGCCGCCCCCGCCACGCTGGCTGGCCTGGCGCAGCCGAAGTCCGAGATGGAGTTCTGGATGCCGGTGCACCGCGCCGACGCCCGCAGCATCGACGCGCTGGTGAGGGCGCACATCCTGCCCAGAATGAACCGTCCCGAGCTGCCGCCCACGCAACTCGCCGGCATGCTCAAGGGCTTCATGGACCTGGTCTTCGAGCACGACGGCCGCTGGTGGGTGGCCGACTACAAGTCCAACTGGCTGGGCCCGGACGACGCGGCCTACGGCGATGCGGCGATCCAGGCCTCGCTGCTGGCGCACCGTTACGACGTGCAGGCCGCCCTCTACGCCCTGGCCCTGCACCGCCTGCTGCGCAGCCGCCTGCCCGGCTACGACCCAGACACGCACCTGGGCGGCGCCCTCACCGTCTACCTGCGCGGGGCCGATGCGCCCGGCCACGGCCTATGGGCCGTGCGGCCGCCGCGCGAACTGGTCGAGCAACTCGACGCCCTGCTGCGCGGCCCCGAGGAAGGCGACGCCGAATGACCCGCCGCACCGACGCCGCGCAGACCGCGCCCGTGCCCCCCACCGCCGACCTCTTCGACGCCGCGCCCGCCGAAGCCGCCGCCGACCAGCGGCGCGACGCCCTGCTGGCCGACCTGGACCGCTGGGTGCAGCAGGGCTGGCTGCGCGAGCTGGACCGCAGCTTCGCCCTCTTCTGCCTGCAGCGCGATCCCGAAGCCGGCGCCGAGCTGCTGCTGGCCGCCGCCCTGGCCAGCCACCAGCTCGGCCGAGGCCATGTCTGCCTGGACCTGCAGGCCACGCTGGCCGATGGGCGCCACAGCCTTTCGCTGCCGCCCGACACCGCCAGCGCCGCCGCGATGGGCGAGGGCCCGCAGCGCTGGCTGCAGCCGCTGCGCCTGGCCGCCTGGCGCGAGGCCCTGGCCGCCAGCCGCCTGTGCGGCCGCGGCGACCCGGCCGAAGGCGCCACGCCGCTGGTGCTGCAGGGTCCGCGCCTGTACCTGCGGCGCTACTGGCAGTACGAGCAGCAGGTGCGCGCCCGCGTCGAGGACCGCCTGGCACCCGCGCCCGTCGCGCCGGCCGACCGCATCCGCCCGGTGCTCGACCGGCTCTTCGGCAACGGCGACGGCACGCCCGATTGGCAGAAGATGGCCTGCGCCCTCGCCCTGCGCCAGCGCTTCGCCGTCATCACCGGAGGGCCGGGCACCGGCAAGACGACCACCGTGGTGCGGCTGCTGGCGCTGCTGCAGTCGATGGCGATGCATGGCGGCGACGCGTCCCGAGCTGGCGCAACGGGAATGCTGGATGCCGGAGCCGATGCTGCTTTCGATGCGGCCGCCGGCACCGGCGGCCGGCCGGGCGCCCCGAGCCGGCCGCTGCGCATCCAGCTGGCCGCGCCCACCGGCAAGGCCGCTGCGCGGCTCACCGAGTCCATCCGCGGCGCCCTGGACGCGCTGCCCTGGCACCAGCTGCCCGGCGGCGCCGACCTGCGCAGCCACGTGCCGGCCGAGGCCCGCACCCTGCACCGCCTGCTGGGCAGCCGCCCCGACACCCGCCACCTGCGTCACAACGCGGGCCATCCCCTGCCGCTGGACGTGCTGGTGGTCGACGAGGCCTCCATGGTCGACCTGGAGATGATGGCCGCCCTGCTCGACGCCCTGCCCCCGCAGGCCCGGCTGGTGCTGCTGGGCGACAAGGACCAGCTCGCCTCCGTCGAGGCCGGCGCGGTGCTGGGCGAGCTGTGCAGCCGCGCCGAGGCCGGCCACTACGCCCCGGACACCCTCGCCTGGCTGCAGGCCGCCACCGGCCAGACACCGCCCGCCGATCTGCACGACCCGCGCGGCCAGCCGCTGGACCAGGCCATCGCCATGCTGCGCGTGAGCCGGCGCTTCCATGCCGGCAGCGGCATCGGCCGGCTGGCGACGGCCGTCAATGCGGGCCGGGCGGCCGAGGCGCTGGCGCTGTTCGACGACGGCCCCGCCGACCTGCGCCGTTGCCGCCTCAGCGCTGCGCCGGGCCATCTGGCGCAGGACGCCGCCCTGCGCGACCTGCTGCTGGCCGACGACGGCATCGACCAAACCTCGGCGGCGGGCGTGCAGTCCGACGGCCGGCAGCCTGTCGGTCCGGCCCACTGGCTGCGCCGCATCCACGAGGCGCGCCCCGACTCCGACGCGCCCCGCGCGGAATGGGACGCCTGGGCCGCGGCCCTGCTGCAGGCCAGTGGCCGCTTCCAGCTGCTGTGCGCGCTGCGCGAAGGTCCGTGGGGCGTGGCGGGCCTCAATGCCGCCATCGCCGAACTGCTGCATGCCGAAGGCTGGATCGCCGCCACCCAGGGCTGGTACGCCGGCCGGCCGGTGCTGGTCACCCGCAACGATTCGGCCCTGGGCCTGATGAACGGCGACGTGGGCCTGACGCTGCAGCTGCCCGCGCGCTTCGACGATGCCACCGGCCGGCCGGTGCCCGAGGCCGGCACCGCGCTGCGCGTGGCCTTCGCCGCGGCCGACGGCTCGGGCGGCGTGCGCTGGACCCTGCCCGCGCGCCTGCAGGCCGTGGAGACCGTCTTCGCCATGACGGTGCACAAGTCGCAGGGCTCGGAGTTCGAGCACACCGCCCTGCTGCTGCCGCCCACCGCCAGCCCGGTGCTCACGCGCGAGCTGGTCTACACCGGCATCACCCGTGCGCGGCGCTGGTTCACGCTGGTGGCGCCGGCCGGGCGTGGGCAGCGGGTGCTGGAGGCCGCGATCGGCCGGCGCGTGCTGCGCGCCAGCGGGCTGATGGCGCCGCCGGGCGGCTGAGAAGCCGCAGGCGCCCCGCGGCGAACCGCCGCCCTCGCGCAGGCCGCCGCCGCGCCGGTTGCTCGCGTGGCCGAACGGCGCGCCAGTCCCCCATTCATGTGACGGCGGCCGGCGCTCCAGAATCGACACTCGCCGCGGCCCCATCCCCCCGCGGAGTCCCCATGCCCACCCCCCTGAAGATCGCCTTCACCTCGTGCGCCGAGGCCACGCAGTTCCCCCGCCCGCCGGTGTGGACGCGCATCGCCGACGCCTGGCCCGCCCCCCTGGTGCCGCACCTCGTCGCGGGGGACGTCTGCCCTTCGGGCGGCCTGGCCCGGCCCCACACCCTCCCACGCGACGACCGGCAATGAGCACCCCAGCGACGAGCACTTCCGGCAGGCCGGCCCGCGTCGCCCTGGTCGAGGACGACGCCGGCATGCGCCAGCGCATCGCCCATGCGGTGGCGGGCGACGCCGGCCTGGCGCTGGTGTTCGAGGCCGCCACCGCGCAGCAGATCCTCGACTGGCTGCCCCGGCAGCCGCTGGACGTGCTGCTGGTGGACCTGGGCCTGCCCGACCGCTCGGGTCTGGAGGTGATCCGCGCCGCGCGCCGGCTGCAGCCCGACTGCGCGGTGATGGTCATCACCATCTTCGGCGACGAGGCCAACATGGTGCAGGCCTTCGAGGCGGGCGCCAGCGGCTACCTGCTCAAGGACGGCACCGAGCACGACCTGGGCCTGCACATCCGCTCGCTGCGTGCGGGCGGCTCGCCCATGTCGCCCATCATTGCGCGGCAGCTGCTGCGGCGCTGGCAACAGGCGGGCGGCACGGCCGTCCCGGATGGGCGCGGCGCCGCGCCGGCCAGCCCGGCGCAGGTCGGTGCGGCGCCCGCGGCCGAGCGGCTGTCGCCGCGCGAATTCGAGGTGCTGGACCTCATCTCCCGCGGCTTCACCTATGCCGAGAGCGCCGCCCGCATCGGCGTGTCGGTCAGCACGGTGCAGACCCATGTGCGCAACATCTACGGCAAGCTGGACGTGCACAACAAGTCCGAGGCCGTCTACGAGGCCCGCAACCTTGGCCTGCTGCCCTGACAGCCCCGCCATGGGACTGCGTCTTCGCCTGCTCGGCGGCGTGGTGGGCGTGCTCCTGCTCCTGCTTGTGTGGCGGCCCGCCACGGCCGCGGCGCCCTTGCCGGACGCCCAGGGCGTCTACCTGCTGGACGAGGCCCACGCCGTGCTGCGCGCGGACGACCGGCCGGTCGTGGCGCAGCGGGTCCTCCTGCCCTGGCGATGGGGAAGCCACGCGCCCAGCGCGGCAGGTTCCGCCACCTTGACGCTGACCCTGCCGCCGATGCCGGATGGCGAACGCGAGAGCCAGGCCCTGCTGATCGAGGCGGTCGGCAACCAAGTCCAACTGTTCGTGGATGGCCAGCCCGTCGACGGATGGGACGCACCGCACGACCCGGACTTCGACACGGGCCGCCTGCCGCATCTGATCGCGCTGCCGGCGCATGGCGGCGCACGGCCGCCAGCCGGATTGCGCATCGAGCTGCAGTTCCAGCGACAGCGCATGGGCGGCCTGTCGCGCATCCTGTATGGCCCGCTGCGCGTGCTCAAGCCGCGCTACGAGCAGCGCCGGCTCTGGCGCAACGGCGCCGCGCTGATCTACACCGTCGGCCTGCTGCTCATGGGCGGCCTCTCCGCCGGCCTGTGGTGGCACCAGCGGGTTCCGCTGTATGGCTGCTTCAGCTTGGCGGCCCTCTCGGGCACGATCCGCACCCTGGACCAGACGGGCATGCCGCAACCGCTTCCATGGCCCTGGTGGGGCGTGGTGATGGGCATGAGCTATGCGCTGCACCTGGCGCTGATCATCCGCTTTGTCCTCCTGGCGCTCGGCGCTCCTCCTGCGCGGCTGCTGCGCCTCCAGGGCATCGTCCTGTGGCTTTCGCCCCTGCTGGTGCTGATGTCCTTCGTGCTGCACTTCTATCCGCTTTGGACATGTGCGCTCGTGCTGCTGTGTATCGCCGGCGCCGCCTGCCTGCCGGCCCTCTGGCGCGATGCGGTGGTCCAGCGCCGCCGCACCTCGATGGCCCTGCTGATCGCTGGTGTGCTGACCCTGGCGGCGGGCGTGCACGACCTGCTGCGGGTGCGCATCCCCGCCATGACCTGGGAGGCCCTCACCCCGCACGCCATGTTCGGCTTCGTGCTGATCCTGGCCGGCATGGTGGTCGAGCGCTACAGCCGCTCGGTGCGCGAATACCGCGACCTGGCCCGCTCGCTCGACGCGCGGGTGGCCGAGCGCGAGCGCCAGCTCACCGCCGCCATGCACGCGCTGCAGGCCGAGCGCGAGCAGCAGGCGGTGCTGCTGGAGCGCCAGCGCCTGATGCGCGAGATCCACGACGGCGTGGGCTCGCAGCTGGTGGGCCTGCTCAACCTGGTGGGCCGCCCGGGCGCCGACCCGGCGTTGATGGAAGCGCAGGTCAAGCTGGCGCTGGACGAGCTGCGCGTGGCGGTCGATTCGCTGCAGCCGCTGGAGGGCGACCTCACCGTGGTGCTCGCCACGCTGCGCTACCGGCTGCAGCCGCGCCTGGAGGCGGCCGGCCTGACGCTGGAGTGGGAGGTGGACCCCCTGCCCCCGCGCGCCGACGTCACGCCGCAGACGGCCATGCAGATCCAGCGCATCCTGCTGGAGGGTTTCACCAACGTGCTGCGCCATGCGCAGGCGCGGCGCATCCGCCTCGAAGCGCACTGGCATGCCGGCCCGCCCGAGCGCATGGAGATCGTGCTGGCCGACGACGGCCGCGGCTTCGTGGCGGACGGTCCGCCCGCGGGCGGCCAGGGCCTGGCCAGCATGCGCAGCCGCGCCGCCGCCATCGGGGCGACGCTCACCGTGGTTTCGGCGCCGGGGGAGGGCACCGCGCTGCGACTGGATTGGCCGGTGCGGCGCTGAGGTTGAGGTCGGGCAACGCTCCTTCCATCCGGCGGGAGCCCGAGCAGCCCGACAGGCGTGCGGCGATCCCCTGAACATGCGCATATGGCACGATGCGCGACTGCTCCGGCCACGCCGTGCCGGGGCGTTCAGGACGCGCCATGCAGATCGAATCCATCGCCATCAAGAACTACCGGCTGTTCCGGGACGCCAAGCTGACCCACATTCCCCGTCTTTGCGTGCTGGTGGGCGCCAACGGAACAGGCAAATCCACACTGTTCGATGTGCTCTCCTTCCTCAAGGACGCGCTGTCGATGAACGTCGGCAAGGCCATCGCCAAGCGCGGCGGCTACCGCGAAGTCGCGAGCCGCGGCTTTGCGCACGAGGCCATCGAGATCACCCTGCAGTTCCGCATGGAGATCACCGGCAAGGAGCGCCTGGTGACCTACCTGCTGCGCATGGCGCCCGGCGCGGAGGGCCGGCCCTTCGTGGAGCGCGAGGTCCTGCGCTACAAGCGGGGCGCCTACGGCGCACCGTTCCGCTTCCTGGATTTTTCTTCCGGTCGCGGCTACGCCATCACCAACGAAGAGGATTTCTCCAAGGCGGACGAGGACCTCACCCGGGAGGAACAGGAACTGGATTCCCCGGACATCCTCGCCATCAAGGGCCTGGGTCAGTTCGAGCGCTTCAAGGCCGCCAGCGCCTTCCGGCTGATGATCGAGAACTGGCACATCTCGGATTTCCACGTGTCCGAAGCGCGGCCAAGCCAGGAGGAGGGCTTTGCCGAGCACCTCTCTACACGGGGCGACAACCTGCCTCTGGTGGCCAACTACCTGTACGAGCACCACCCCGACCGCTTTGCCCATGTGCTGGAGGCGATGCGCCGCAGAGTGCCGGGCATCTCGGTGGTGGAGCCGCGGCAGACCGAAGACGGACGTCTCGTCCTGCGCTTTCAGGACGGCAGCTTCAAGGACCCGTTCATCGCGCGGCACGTGTCCGACGGCACGATCAAGATGTTCGCGTACCTCGTGCTTCTGAACGACCCCAAGCCCTATCCGATGCTGGCCGTGGAAGAGCCCGAGAACCAGCTCTATCCCGAGCTGCTGCCCGAGCTTGCGGAGGAATTCCGCAGCTATGCGGAGCGGGGCGGCCAGGTCTTCATCTCCACCCACTCGCCCGATTTCCTCAATGCCTTGTCGCTGGACGAGATCTACTGCCTGCGCAAACAGGACGGCTTCAGCCATGTATCGCGGGCTGGGGATTCGGAAAACCTGCGCGCGCTGTTCGAAGCCGGGGACTTGCCCGGCTACCTGTGGAAGCAGGGACTTTTCGAAGGCCTCAACCGGGACGTGCGCTGATGGCGGGCCGGCTGGTGTTCCTGCTGGAGGAGCCCTCGATGCGGGTATTGCTGGAAGGCTGGCTGCCTCGGCTGTTCCCCGGCTGGGTGAGTGGTGAGCATTTCTTGTGTGTGCCGCACGAGGGGAAGTCGGATCTGGACCGCAGCATTGCGCGCAAGCTCGCGGCATGGCGCTACCCCGGGGACCGCTTCGTCATCGTCCGAGACAACGACAACGCGGACTGCATCGACCTGAAGGCACGGCTGCGCCGACTGTGCGAGGACGCGGGACGTCCAGACAGCCTCATCCGGCTGGTCTGCCAGGAACTGGAGAGCTGGTATCTCGGCGACCTCGCCGCGCTGGCGGCGGCCTTCGATACGCCGCGGATCGATTCGCCCGCCAACCGCAAGCGCTTCGATGCGCCGGACAGCTGGCAGAAGCCTTCGGTCGAGGTCAAGCGCCTGATCCCGGCATTCCAGAAGATCGGCGGCGCCCGCGCGATGGCCGCCCATCTGGAGGCGCAGCGCAATCGCTCGCCCAGCCTGCGCGCCTTCGTGGCAGCCGTCCGGCGGCTGAATGCCGAAGCCGCCGGCTGACCCGGCCGGCCCATCGGACGTCAGCCGAACACCTTCCCCGGATTCATCAACCCCAGCGGATCCAGCGCGGCCTTGATGGCGCGCATGGCGGCCAGCTCCTCGGGGGTGCGGCTGGCGCCCAGGTAGGGCTTCTTGTGCAGGCCGATGCCGTGCTCGGCCGAGACGCTGCCGGCGAAGCGGCCGACCATGCCGTAGACCAGCTGCTCGGCGGCCTCGGCATCGCGGCCGATGCTGACGCCATCGACGGACACGTGCAGGTTGCTGTCGCCGATGTGGCCGAAGAACACGCTGAGGTGGCCGGGCCAGCGGGCTTCCAGCGCGGCGCGGCACTCCTGCACGAAGCGGCCGATCTGCGCCATGGGCAGGCTGACGTCGAAGTTGACCGGCGGATGCATGTTGGCCGGCAGCTCGGCCGTGGCCTCGCGGATCTTCCACAGCGCGGCGGCCTGGGCTTGCGACTGGGCCAGCACCGCATCGACCACCAGGCCGGCCTCCATGGCGTCGGCCAGGGCTTCTTCCACCTCGGCCTGCAGCGCGGCCTCGCTGCTGCCGTCCAGGTCGACCAGGGCCAGCAGCGGATGGGCGGTGTCGAAGGGCTCGCGCAGGTGCTGCCAGGCCAGGGAG
Organism: Pseudacidovorax sp. NFM-22; assembly: GCF_021401245.1. Lineage (GTDB taxonomy): Bacteria > Pseudomonadota > Gammaproteobacteria > Burkholderiales > Burkholderiaceae_C > Xenophilus. The sequence continues at coordinate 1,123,511 of NZ_JACBFY010000002.1, read as the reverse complement.
GCGGCCACGAAGTCGCGCCACATCAGCTCGAAGGCGGCGACGCCGCCGGCGAAGCGGGACTGCAGCCGGCCGAGCAGCGCGAGGGCGGCGTCGTAGTCGGGCAGGGCGGCCAGCAGCGTGGCGCGGGCGCGGGGCGCCGGATGCAGGCGGAAGAGGGCGCGGGTGATCACGCCCAGCGTGCCTTCCGCGCCGACGAAGAACTGCTTGAGGTCGTAGCCGGTGTTGTTCTTCTGCATGGGTCGCAGCATGGGCAGCACGCGGCCGTCGGGCAGCACGGCCTCCAGGCCCAGCAGCTGCTCGCGCATCATGCCGAACTGCAGCACGCCGTTGCCGCCCGCGTTGGTGGCCAGCGCGCCGCCCACCTGGGCCGAGCCGCGGGCGCCGAAGTCCACGCCGAAACGCAGGCCGGCCCCGGCGGCGGCCTCCTGCACGGCCTGGACGGTGGCGCCGGCCTGGGCGGTGAGGGTGCGGGTGGCGGCATCGACCGACTCCACGGCGTTCATGCGCTCCAGCGACAGCGCGACTGCGCCTTCGATGGGCATGGCGGCGCCCGCCAGGCCGGAGAGGCCGCCCTGGGGCACCACCGGCACGCGGTACTCGGTGCACAGCCGCAGCGCGGCCGACACGGCCTCGGTGCTGCGCGGGCGCAGCAGGGCCAGCGGGCGCACGGGCGGCAGGCCGCTCCAGTCGGCGAGGTGGCGTTCGGGCACGGCCTCGCCGGGCGTGACGGCGTCGGCACCGAGGGCCTCGGCTAGGGCGGCCAGGAAGGCCGGTGCTGCGGCGGTGCCCGCGCTCACGGCTGCTGCCCGTCGGCGAAGGCCAGCACGGCCTCCAGCATGCGGCGCACGGTGGGCTGCACGCGCGCGGCCACGTCGGGAAGGTAGTCGAAGGGAAGCTGTTCCTGCATGTAGCTGCTCTGGGTCATTTCGAGCTGCACCGCATGCACGCCCCGTGCCGGCTGGCCGTGGTGGCGGGTGATGTAGCCACCCGTGAAACGACGGTTGAGCACGCTGGTGTGGCCCGCGTCGGCACGGGCGATGGCCAGCAGCTGTTCGGCCAGTTGCGGGTCGCAGGCCGCGCCCTTGGCGGTGCCCAGGTTGAGGTCGGGCAGGGTGCCCTCGAAGAAGCGCGGCAGCACGGAACGGATGGAATGCGCGTCCCACAGCATGGCGATGCCGTGGGCGGCGCGGATGCGTTCGAGTTCCTCGGCCAGCCGGGCGTGGTAGGGCACCCAGATCGCCTCGCGGCGGGCGGCGATCTCGGCCTCGGTGGGCAGGTCGGCCGGGTCGGCATAGAGCGGCGTGTCGTCGAAGGTGTCGACGGGGCACAGGCCCGTGACGCTCTGGCCGGGATACAGGCTGGCGCCGTCCGGCGGGCGGTTGAGGTCGATGACGTAGCGCGAATGCGTGGCCACCAGCACCGAGGCGCCCAGTTCGTCAGCAAAGTCGTAGAGCCGCTCCAGGTGCCAGTCGGTGTCAGGCACCTGGCGGGCCTCGTCGGTCAGGCGCGCGGCCAGCGCGGGTGGCACATGCGTGCCGACGTGCGGCATGGAGATCAGCAGCGGCCGCGTGCCCTGGCGGAAGCGGAAGGGGGGTTCGGTGGTGGTGAAGGCGGTCATGGCGGGGCTTTCAGGGGTCTGCGTTCATGCAAGGGGCGGCAAGCGAGGGCGGACTTGCGGGCCAGGCGCAAGGGACGGATGCGCATCGGGCCGCGGGCATCGGGCCGCGTGCATCCCGCGCGCCGCAGGGTCTTGCTCCCTCTCCCCTCGCGGGAGAGGGCCGGGGGAGAGGGGGCGGCGGCGCATCCACGGCCAGCGCACGTTGCGGTGCGTCGGCCCCCTCTCCCCAACCCCTCTCCCGCGAGGGGAGAGGGGCTCTGGCAAGGGTCGATCATGCCCCACCGGCCAGCAGTTCGCGCCGGGCCTGGACGAACGCCCGCTGGGCCTCGGCGCGCAGCGGATGGTGGCCGGCATCGACCGTCTTGCGGCCGGCCACGTAGGCGTGCGCGAGCGGGCGCTGGCGGCCGGCGGCGAAGACATGGGCCGAGAGCATCTGCGGCGCCTCCAGCCCGGCCAGCACCGGATGGGCCGCATCGAGCACGAGCATGTCCGCCTGCTGGCCCACGGCCAGTCCGCCGAGCGCGCGGCCCGACGCCTGCGCGCCGCCGCCCACGGCCGACAGCCATAGGGCGGTGGCCACCTCGGGCTGCGCCGCGGTGGCGGCCACGTTGCGCTGGCGACGCACCAGGCGCTGGCCGTATTCCAGCATCAACAGTTCCTCGGCCGCATCGACGCAGGCATGGCTGTCGGAGCCGATGCCCCAGGCGCCGCCGCCGCGCCGCCTGCCCGCGCCGGAGGCCGCCGAGGACGCACCGTGTCGGGCAGCGGGGTCCGCTTCTCCGTCGCCGTCACCAGCGGTCCACCGCGGCAGGTCGAACAGACCATCGCCCAGGTTGGCTTCGGTGGTGGGGCACAGGCCCGCCACGGCACCGGTGGCGGCGGCGCGGCGGTATTCGTCGGCGTCCATGTGCGTGGCATGCACCAGGCACCAGCGGGCATCGACCGGGGCATGGTCCAGCAGCCAGGCGACCGGGCGCTGGCCACTCCAGGCGAGGCAGTCGTCCACCTCCTTGGTCTGCTCGGCGATGTGGATGTGGATGGGCGCCGTCGCGTCCTGCGCAGCCAGACCGGCCAGCGCGTCGCGCAGCGCCTCGGGCGGCACGGCGCGCAGCGAATGCGGCGCCAGGCCCAGGCGCGCGCCCTGGGCCTCGCAGGCCGGACGCAGGGTTTCGAGCAAGCGCAGCATCGACGCGGTGCTGCGGATGAAGCGGCGCTGGCCCTCGGCCGGCGCGGCGCCGCCGAAGCCGCTGGTCTGGTAGAGCACCGGCAGCAGCGTCAGGCCGATGCCGGCACGCTGGGCGGCGCGCAGCAGGGCGCGGGCCAGCTCGGCATCGTCGGCGTAGGGGTGGCCGTCGGTGTCGTGGTGCACGTAGTGGAACTCGCACACCGCCGTGTAGCCGGCCTCCAGCATGTCGACGTAGAGGCCGAAGGCGATGGCCTCCAGCTGCGCGGGGCGCAGCCGCAGCGCGAAGCGGTACATGAGGCTGCGCCAGCTCCAGAAGCTGTCCTGCGCCTCGGCGCGGTACTCGGTCAGGCCGGCCATTCCGCGCTGGAAGGCGTGCGAATGCAGGTTGGGCATGCCGGGCAGCAGCGGGCCTTCGGCACGCGGCATGCCGGGCTCGGGCGTGGCGCCGGGCTGCACGGCGGTGAGGCGGCCGGTGGCGTCCCAGTCCAGGCGCACGTCGCGCGCCCAGCCGCCGGGCAGCAGGGCGTGGTCGGCGAAAAGGCTCCCGGCGCTCACAGCGCGCCCTCCGCCACACGGCCTTGTCGCACGACACAGCGCACCGGCCGCTGGCCGAACCAGTAGGCCAGCTCCGCAACCTCGTGCACGTTCCACAGCACGAAGTCGGCGGCGCGGCCCACGGCCAGTTCGCCATGCGTGGCCGAAAGGCCCAGGGCGCGGGCGGCATGGGTGGTGACGCCGGCCAGCGCCTCGGGCACCGTCAGGCGGAACAGCGTGCAGGCCATGTTCATCATTAGGAGCAGGCTCAGGCAGGGCGAAGTGCCCGGGTTGTGGTCGGTGGAGACGGCCATCGGCACGCCGGCCGCGCGCAGGCCGGCGATGGGCGGCAGCTGCGTGTCGCGCAGCGTGTAGTAGGCGCCGGGCAGCAGCACGGCCACGGTGCCGGCCTCGGCCATGGCGGCGATGCCGGCGGGCGACAGGTGCTCGATGTGGTCGCAGGAGAGCGCGCCGTAGCGCGCCGCCAGCGCCGCGCCGCCCATGTCGCTGAGCTGCTCGGCATGCAGCTTGACCGGCAGGCCCAGCGCCTGCGCGGCCTGGAACACGCGCTCGGTCTCTTCCAGCGAGAAGGCGATGCGCTCGCAGAACACGTCCACCGCATCCACCAGGCCTTCGGCATGCAGGGCGGGCAGCATCTCGCGACAGACGAGGTCGATGTAGTCGCTGCTGCGGCCCGCGTATTCGGGCGGCAGCGCGTGGGCGCCGAGGAAGGTGGTGCGCACGGTGACGCCATGGGCCGCGGCCAGGCGGCGCGCCACGCGCAGCTGCTTGCGCTCGTGCTCGAGCGCCAGGCCGTAGCCGGACTTGATCTCGATGGCGCACACGCCCTCGGCCAGCAGCGGCGCGAGGCGGGCGCTGGCGGCATCGAACAGCGCGTCTTCGCTGGCCTCGCGCGTGGCCCGCACCGTGGAGACGATGCCGCCGCCCGCGCGCGCCACCTCTTCGTAGCTGGCGCCGGCCAGGCGCATGGCGAATTCGTTGGCCCGCTGGCCGCCGTAGACCAGGTGCGTGTGGCAGTCGATGAGGCCGGGCGTGATGAGCGCGCCGCCGCCCTCATGGCGGGGCAGGGCATCCGCGCCGGGCGGCAGCGCATCGGGCGCGCCCAGCCAGGCGATGCGGCCGTCGGCCACGGTCAGCGCCAGCGGCTGGCCGTCGCTGCCGCGCAGGCCGGTCCACAGGCCGTCGGCGCTGGGGCGTTGATGGAAGGGCAGGGCGAGGGTCATGCGGGCGCTCCGGCGAGAGGGGCTCGATGCTGGCATGCGGGCGGGGAAAGGAGAGGCCCGGGCGATCAGACGGGCAGCAGGCGGATGGCGATCAGCCGCGGCTCGCCGCCCTCCGCATCGGGCACCGCCTCCGCGGGGCCCGCGGCATCGGCCCACCACAGGCCCTGGCCGGCCGCGAGGGGCGCCGCCGCGCCGGTGCGCCAGGTGCCCGAAACGGCCAGCAGCAGCCCGTGCGGCGCGCCGGCCAGGCGCACGGCGCCCGCGTGCACCGTCAGCGTGGCCTGCCAGCGGCCGCGCCGCGTCATCAGGTTGAAGTCGGTGGAGGTGCCGCCCAGCCGGGTGCAGGCGATGGCCGCCTCGCCGGGAAAGGCGAAGGGCTGCAGCGGCACGTCCAGCCGGTGGTCGAGGCCCTCGCCGGCGAGGTGCAGGCCGTTGCCGGCCAGCAGCAGGATGCGGCGGTCGATGCCGGCGAAGGTGGAGAAGGGGCCGTCGGCGTCGACGGTGGCCACCGAGCAGCGCCAGCCGAAGTCCTCCAGCCCGGCGCCGGGCGGCCAGCAGGCGATCTCGCGCGTGCTGCCGCCGCCGTTCTTCCACGGCATGGCGGGGAGCTGGTCGAGGGTGAAGGTGTGCAAAGTCGTCATGGAGATTGGTGATGTATCCGCGTGCGGGCCTGTCAGATCAGCTTTCCACGACGCTGTGCGCCACTCTCATCGCATGAATCTGGCGCGGTGACAACGATCGAACGGCCGCGGAGCAGGCCATGCCAGGGCACCCACGGAACTGGCTTTGCCAGGCCGTGGGGTGCGCCCCCCCTCCAAGCCGAAGGCGCCAGAGAGGGGCTGAGGGCCGCGGCTCCGAGCCTGCCTGCGCAGGCTTGGACGTGCCCGAAGAGCAGCCGCCTCTGGCGGCCGCCTTGAGCCGCGCAGCGGCATGGGGGGTGTTTCATCTCAATGCACCCCGCCCTGACGCAGCCGGCGCTCGAAATGGCGCAGCACCAGCGTCACCGTGCCGGTGAGGGCGAAGTACACGGCGGCGATGGCCAGGTACACCTCCAGCGAGCGGTAGGACACGCTGATGATCTTCTGGCCCTCGTGCATGACGTCGTGGATGGTCAGCAGCGAGACCAGGGCCGAGTTCTTGATCAGCGCGATGAACTCGTTGCCCAGCGGCGGGATCATGCGCACCACCGCCTGCGGCAGGATGATGTGGCGCATCGCCTGGACCGGCGTCATGCCCAGCGACTGGGCGGCCATGGTCTGGCCGCGGTCGATGGACTGGATGGCGCCGCGCACGATCTCCGACACATAGGCGCCGCTGTACACGCCCAGTCCCAGCACGCCGCACAGGAAGGCCGGCAGCAGCAGCCCGAAGTGCGGCAGCCCGAAGAACAGGATGAACAGCTGCACGAGCAGCGGCGTGCCGCGGATCACCGCCACGTAGGCGGTGCACACGCTGTAGAGCCAGCGGCGCTGCGGCCGCAGCCGGCCGATGCCCACCGCCAGGCCCAGCACGCAGCCCAGCAGCAGCGCGCAGGCGGTGATCTCCACCGTCACCAGCGTGCCACGCAGCAGGTCGGGCCAGCCGGCCCAGACCGGCGAGAAATCCAGATCCATCGTCGCGTCCTGTGGTCAGCCGCGCGTCACTTCGACGCGGGGAACCATTTCTGGACGATCGCGGCGTAGCTGCCGTCGGCCTTCATGCGGGCCAGGGCGTCGTTGACCGCCTTGGTGAGCTCGGGCGTGTCCTTGCGGATGGCCATGCCGTATTCCTCGGTGGTCAGTTGCTCGGGCAGCACCTTGAGGCCGGGGCGGGTGCGCACATACTGGTAGGCGGCGGGCTTGCCGGTGACGGCGGCGTCGCTGCGGCCCACTTCCACCAGGTTGAACATCTCCTGGTTCTTCTCGACCTCCAGCAGCTGGGCCTGCGGGTACTTCTCCTTGAGGAAGCTCACCGACTTGGTGCCCACCTGCACGCTCACCTTGCGGCCGGCCAGGTCGGCGGGCGACTTGACGGTGCTGTTGTCCGCCTTGGTCATCACCACCAGGCCGCCGGCGTAGTAGGGCACGGTGAAGTCGACCACCTTGCGGCGCTCGTCGGTGATGTAGATGGCCGAGACGGCCATGTCGGCGCGGCGCGAGACCAGCGCCGGAATCAGGCCCTTGAAGTCGATGTCGATCCATTCCACGGGCCGGCCCAGCTGCTTGCCGATGGCCTCGACCATCTCGGTGTCGAAGCCGGTGCGCTTGCCGTTCTCGATGTACTCCATGGGCGGGAAGGTGGCGTCGGTGGCCACGCGCAGCGGCTCGGCGGCATGGGCGGCGGTGCCGGCCAGGGCAAGGGTGCCGACGAGGGCGAGCAGCAGGCGACGGGGCAGGGGGCGGGACATCATGGAAGCACTCCGGGAACGTTGGAAGGGAGAAGAACGGAAGGCGCAAGAAAGAGGGGAAGCGGGCTCGCTGGCGGTGGGGTCCTGCTCAATGCAGCAGCAGCCGGCGCGAGATGCGGGCCGCGGCCACCACGGTCATCTGCACGAGCGCGGCCTCCTGGTGCTGCGCACGCAGGATCGGGGCCATCAGCGTGAGCACGCCGGCCGCCTGGTGCGAGGCGCCCATCAGCGGCACGCTGCAGCCCCAGACGCCGTCGTCCACCTCGCCGGCGCTCAGCGCATGGCCGGCCTGGCCGATGGCGTGCAGCTCGGCCTCGGCGGCGGCACGCTCGGCGGTGCCGGCGCCGTACTGCGCATCGAGCACTGCGGCCCGCGCGGCCGGCGGCAGGTGGGCCAGCAGGCACTTGGCCGAGGCGCCCGCGCGCAGCGGCACGCTGCGGCCCTTCTCGAAGGAGCAGCGCAGCGACTGGTGGCTCTCGACCATGTCCAGGCAGATGGCCTGGTCGTTCACCGCGACGATCAGGCCGACGCTCTCGTGGGACTGGCGGGCCAGCTCTTCCATGGTGGGCCGGGCCTGGCGCATGAGCTCTGAGGCCAGGTCGAAGCCCAGCGCCATCTGCAGGCTGAGCGGCCCCGGGGCATAGCTGCCCTCACGCTCGATCACGAAGCCCCAGCGGCGCAGGCGCGCCAGCTGGCGATAGAGGGTGCTGCGCGTGAGCCCCGTGTGGGCGATCAGTTCGGCCGCCGTGAGCGGCCGGCCCTGCCGCGCCAGCACGGCCAGCACCTGCAGCACGCGGTCGGCGGCAGGGACGGCAGCAGCAGCAGCAACGGGGGGCGCAGGCGAGGCCATGCGTCCAGTATCAAAAAAAGCCATCGCGAAGTGCACCACCCGGTCCCACGCGGTGGGACTGGGCGGCGGTTTTTGTGGCGCCGTCTTTCTTCCCGCGCGCCGGAGCGCGCCAGTCGCTCAGCGCACCATCGGCAGGTTGAGGCCGAACTTCTTCGCGGTGGCCACGGCCAGCTCGTAGCCGGCGTCCGCATGGCGCATGACGCCCGAGGCGCAGTCGTTGACCAGCACGCGCGCCAGGCGGCGCTCGGCGGCCTCGGTGCCGTCGCACACGATCACCATGCCGGCATGCTGCGAATAGCCCATGCCCACGCCGCCGCCGTGGTGCAGGCTGACCCAGGTGGCGCCGCCGGCGGTGTTGAGCAGGGCATTGAGCAGCGGCCAGTCGCTCACGGCATCGGTGCCGTCCTTCATGCCCTCGGTCTCCCGGTTGGGGCTGGCCACCGAGCCGGTGTCCAGGTGGTCGCGGCCGATGACGATGGGCGCCTTGAGCTCGCCCTTCTTCACCATCTCGTTGAAGGCCAGGCCGGCGATGTGCCGCTCGCCCAGGCCCAGCCAGCAGATGCGCGCGGGCAGGCCCTGGAAAGCGATGCGCTCGCGCGCCATGTCCAGCCAGCGGTGGGTGTGTTTGTTCTCCGGAAACAGCTCCTTGATCTTGGCGTCGGTCTTGTAGATGTCCTCCGGGTCGCCCGACAGCGCCACCCAGCGGAAGGGGCCCTTGCCCTCGCAGAACAGCGGCCGGATGTAGGCGGGCACGAAACCGGGGAAGTCGAAGGCGTTCTTCACACCCTGGTCGAAAGCCACCTGCCGGATGTTGTTGCCGTAGTCCACCGTCGGGATGCCCATGGCCTGGAAGTCCAGCATGGCCTGCACGTGCACGGCGCAGCCTTCGGCGGCGGCCTGCTTGAGCTGCGCGTGCTGGGCCGGGTCCGCCGAGGCGGCACGCCACTGCGGCACGCTCCAGCCCACCGGCAGGTAGCCGTTGATCAGGTCGTGGGCCGAGGTCTGGTCGGTGACCAGGTCGGGCCTGGGGCCGCCGGCCTTGGCGCGGCGCACCAGCTCGGGCAGCACCTCGGCCGCGTTGCCGAGCAGGGCGATGGAGACGGCCTCCTTCTTCGCCGTGTGGTGGGCGATGAGAGCCAGGGCGTCGTCGATGTCCCGGGCCTGCTTGTCCACGTAGCGCGTGCGCAGGCGGAAGTCGATGCTGCTCTGCTGGCACTCGACGGTCAGCGAACACGCGCCCGCCAGCGTGGCCGCCAACGGCTGCGCGCCGCCCATGCCGCCGAGGCCTGCCGTCAGGATCCATTTCCCCGACAGATCGTTGCCGTAATGCTGGCGGCCGGCTTCGACGAAGGTCTCGAAGGTGCCCTGCACGATGCCCTGGCTGCCGATGTAGATCCAGCTGCCAGCGGTCATCTGGCCGTACATGAAGAGGCCCTTGCGGTCCAGCTCGTGGAAGTGCTCCCAATTGCCCCACTTGGGCACGAGGTTGGAGTTGGCGATGAGCACCCGTGGCGCGTCCGCATGGGTCTTGAACACGCCCACCGGCTTGCCGGACTGCACCAGCAGCGTCTCGTCCTCGCCCAGCTTCTTCAGCGAATCGAGGATGGCGTCGAAGCATTCCCAGTTGCGCGCCGCGCGGCCGATGCCGCCATAGACCACCAGGGCCTGCGGGTTCTCGGCCACCTCGGGGTCGAGGTTGTTCTGCAGCATGCGGAAGGGGGCCTCGATCAGCCAGTTCCTGCACGACAGCTCGGTGCCGCGCGGGGCGCGCACCACGCGGCTGGGGTCCACGCGCGGATCGGCGAGAGCGGTGGCGGTGCGGGCGATGAAGTTCTCGGGGGCGTTCATGGCGGTGCTCCTTGAAAGGTCGGGGTGTCGGTCGGTCGGTTCAGGCGAGGTGGCTGGGCAGCAGCGCCAGCAGCGGGGAGGGCAGTTCGGCGGCCAGTGCCCACTGGCGCATGGCTTCGATGTCCGGCGCCAGGTAGCGGTCGCGCTCGACGAAGGCGACCTGGCGGCGGATGCGGGCGATCTCGGCTTCGACGGCGACCGAGCTGCGCGGCGTGGTGTCGTTGCGTTTCAGTTCGATGCCCTGCGCGGCGGCCATGGCCTCGATGCCGATGACGACCGCGGTGTTGTTGACCATCTCGCCCAGCCGGCGCGCCGCGAAGGTCGCCATGGACACATGGTCCTCCTGGTTGGCCGAGGTGGGCAGGCTGTCCACACTGGCGGGATGGGCGAGCGACTTGTTCTCCGAGGCCAGGGCCGCGGCCGTGACCTGCGCGATCATGAAGCCGGAGTTGAGCCCACCGTCGCGCACCAGGAAGGGCGGCAGGCCCGACAGGCCCGTGTCCAGCAGCAGCGCGATGCGGCGCTCGGCGATGGCGCCCACCTCGGCGACGGCCAGCGCGAGGATGTCGGCCGCGAAGGCCACCGGCTCGGCGTGGAAGTTGCCGCCGGAGATGACCTCGCCGGTGTCGCAGAAGAGCAGCGGGTTGTCCGAGGCGGCATTGGCCTCGGTCACCAGCACGCGGGCGGCATGCGTCAGGTTGTCCAGGCAGGCGCCCATCACCTGCGGGATGCAGCGGATGGAATACGGGTCCTGCACGCGACCGCAGTCGGCATGGCTGGGGATGATGGCGCTGCCTTCGAGCAGCGTGCGCACGGCGGCCGCCACGGCGATCTGCCCCGGCTGGCCGCGCGCGGCATGGATGCGGGCGTCGAAGGGCTTGATGGAACCCTGGATGGCCTCCAGCGACAACGCGCCCGACATCAGGGCCGAGGCGAACACGTTCTCCGCGCCGAAGAGGCCGGCGAGCGCCAGCGCCGTCGAGACCTGCGTGCCGTTGAGCAGCGCCAGGCCTTCCTTGGGGCCGAGCACGAAGGGCTCGATGCCGATGCTGCGCATGGCTTCGGCGCCGCCGACGACGCGGCCGTCCGCCAGGCGCGCCTGGCCTTCGCCGATGAGCACGCAGGCCAGGTGCGCCAGCGGCGCCAGGTCCCCCGAGGCGCCCACCGAGCCCTTGGCCGGGATCAGCGGCGTGACGCCGGCATTGAACATCGCCAGCAGCGCATCGACCAGCGCCGGCCGCACGCCCGAATGCCCGCGCGCCAGGCTCACCGCCTTGGTGGCGATCACCAGCCGCACCACCTCGGCCACCAGCGGCTCGCCCGTGCCCACGCTGTGCGACAGCACCAGGTTGCGCTGCAGCTCGGCCAGGTGCTCGTGGCCGATCCTGGTGCTGGCCAGCTTGCCGAAGCCGGTGTTGATGCCGTAGACCACGTCGTCGTGGTCCACGATGCGCTGCACGGCGGCCTGCGCGGCCTGCATGCCCGCGCGCACGCTGTCATCCAGCGCGAGCGTCAGGCCGCCCTGGTGGATGCGGCGCAGGCTGGCCAGGTCGACCTGGCCGGGATGGAGGGTCAGCAGGGGGGTCATGGCGGGTTGTCTATACAGGTTGTGGCGTGCGAAGGCGAAGCGGTTGGGCAAGGGGCGTTCAGCCCCAGCCGGGATTGCCGTCGGCGCGGAAGCGGCTGCCCAGCCGGTAGCGCGAGGCCGGGTGCAGGCAGCGCACCAGCGTGATGGGCGTGCCGCGGGACCAGGTGCGGCGGGTGAGCAGCAGGCAGGGCTCGCCCACGTCCATGGCCAGGCGCGCGGCCTGCTCGGGCGTGGGCAGCACGGCATCGACCAGGTGCTCGATCTGGTCGAAGGGCACGTGGCGCACCAGGTATTCGCTGGGCGGCATGAGCGAGAAGTCCTGGTCCAGGAAGGCCGGCACCATGCGCGGGCTCACCCAGCGGTCCTCCAGCTGCACGGGGGTGCCGTTCTCCAGGTGCAGGCAGAGGCAGTGGAAGAGCGATTCGCCCAGGCGCACGTCGAGCCAGGCGGCGATGTCGGCGGGCGCGGCGATGCGCTCGGCCGCCAGCAGCTCGAAGCCATAGTCGTGGCCGCGGCCGCGGATCTCGCTGGCGATGTTGGCGATCTGCAGCAGGGTGGACTGCGGCTTGGTCTCGGCGACGAAGCTGCCCACGCCGGCCACGCGCTTGACGCGGCCTTCGTCCACCAGCTCGCGCAGGGCGCGGTTGGCGGTCATGCGCGAGATGCCGAACTGCGCGACCAGCTCGTGTTCCGACGGCAGGCGGTGGCCGGCGGGCCATTCGCCACTCTGGATGCGGCGGACGATGTGTTCCTTGACCTGCTCGTAGAGGGCCAAGGACGGGTTGCTCGGTGGGGCGCTGACGGGGCGTCGGTCGCGCGGTGCCTTGGCGGCGGTCGTCGTCATGCGCGGCCTCCGTCGTGATGCGGCTTGCGGGTCTGGCCGCGGCTGGCGCTGACAGCGTCGATCAGCGTGTGCACGGCTTGGCGCTTGATGTTCATGCCTGTGCCTGTGCCTTCAGCGATGCCGATGCCGATGCCGATGCCGATGCCGATGCCGATGCCGTTGCCGTTGCCGCAGCGATGGTCAGGACGGTGCGCCAGAGCGGCCGGCAGCCCGTGGGCGGCGGTGCTTCGGTGGCGCGGTCGGCGCTGCGCGCCGACTCCCCTGCGGTGCTCGCGAAACCGGCCCGCGGCATAACTCGCGACGTTCACTGCGTTCACTCTGCTCGGACAAATGCCGCGAGTCAGATCACGAAGCAGGCCTGTCCTTCGGCAGGCCTGCGGCCGGCTCCGCTGCGCTCCTCGGCGCGCCACAGGCGCACCACCGCCCACGGGCTGCCGACCACTCTGGAATGGGCCGTGCGGTCGTGCACGCCGATCCAGCCGAAGCTGGCTGTTGCTCCCTCTCCCTCTGGGAGAGGGCTGGGGTGAGGGCCTGCGGCGCTGCTGAGGGTCCGACCTCAACGAGGCGCTGGGCGGCCCCTCACCCAACCTCTCCCCAGAGGGGAGAGGAGTGAAAGCCCGAGGCCAGGCCGAAGCCGAAGCCGAAGCCGAAGCCGAAGCCGAAGCCGAAGCCGAAGCCGAAGCTGAAGCCCGGTCAGAAAACCGGGCACGCGGTTCCCCTTCCCCGATACCGACGCAACGTCCCCAGCGCGCGGGGCCGGGGCCGGCTGGCGCGGGCGATTTGCGGGGTGGCGAGAAGCGCAGGCCGGGGCGAGGCACGCCTGCCGAAGGACAGGCGTGCTTCGTGAACTGACTCGTCGCAGTTGTTTGAGCGGAGCGCGCCAGCGCGTAGCGAGTTCTGCGACGCGAGCCCCGGCCGAGCATCGCAGCGGAGTCGGCGCGGCCGACCACCCCGCCATGAGCCCGCGGCAGCCGGCCCCGGCCACGCGCGCCGCCCCCGACATCACCCTGACTGCGCCGCACAACCATCGCTCAGTGCTCCGCCGCCGCCATCGACTCCGCCCGGATCTCTTCCGTCAACCGTGCCTTCAGCTCCATGAATTCCGGCGTCGTCTTGAGCGTGTAGTGGCGCGGATGCGGCAGGTCCACCGCGATCTCGGTCTTGATGCGGCCCGGCCGGGCGCTGAACACCGCCACCCGGTTGGCCATGAAGATCGCCTCGTCGATGTCGTGCGTGACGAACAGCACCGTCTTGCGCTCGGCCTCCCAGATGCCCAGCAGCAGCTCCTGCATCAGCACCCGCGTCTGGTTGTCCAGCGCGCCGAAGGGCTCGTCCATCAGCAGCATCTTGGGGTCGTTGGCCAGCGCGCGCGCGATGGCCGTGCGCTGCTGCATGCCGCCCGAGAGCTGCTTGGGATAGTGCCGCTCGAAGCCCCGCAGCCCGACCTTGGCGATGAAGTAGGCCGCGCGCTCCTTCTGCTCGGCCTCGGGCAGGCCGCGCTCGCGCAGGCCGAAGCGGATGTTCTGCTCGATGTCCAGCCACGGAAAGAGCGTGTAGCTCTGGAACACCATGCCCCGGTCCGCGCCCGGCCCGGTCACCGGCCGGCCGTCCAGCAGCACCTGGCCGCTGGTCGGAAAGTCCAGCCCCGCCACGATGCGCAGCAGCGTCGACTTGCCGCAGCCCGAGGGCCCGAGGATGGTGACGAAGTCGTTCTCGCGCACGTCGAAGTCCACCGGCAACAGCGCCTGCGTGGACTGCCCCCGCGCCCCGGTGAAGGTGCGCGAGACGCCGCGGATGGCCAGCTGCACGCCGGCTTCTTGCACGTTGCCGCTCATAGCGAAGCCCAGGCGAACAGCCGCCGGTTGACGGCCTTGAACAGGAAGTCCGACACCAGCCCGATCAGGCCGATGACGATGATGCCGAAGATGATCTGCCCGGTGTTCAGCAGCGCCTGGCTGTCGGTGATCATGTGGCCGATGCCCGAGGACGAGCCGATGAGCTCGGCCACGATCACGTAGGTCCAGGCCCAGCCCAGCACCAGGCGCAGCGTCTCGGCGATGCCCGGCGCCGCGCCCGGGATCAGCACCCGCCGCACGATGCCGCCGCCGTCGGCGCCCAGGGTGTACGCGGCCTCGACCAGGTCCTTGCGGGCGCTGCCCACCGTCACCGCCACCATCAGGATGATCTGGAACACCGAGCCGATGAAGATCACCAGCAGCTTCTGCGCTTCGCCGATGCCGGCCCACAGGATCAAGAGCGGAATGAAGGCCGAGGCCGGCAGGTAGCGGCAGAAGGAGACGAAGGGCTCCAGGAAGGCTTCCACCGGCTTGTAGGCGCCCATCAGGATGCCCAGCGGCACCGCGATGACGGCCGCCAGCAGGAAGCCGCCGAACACCCGCCACACCGTCATGCCGATGTCGCCGATGAAGCCGTACTCGGTGAACAGCAGCACGGCCTCCTTCACCATCGTGACCGGGCTGGCCAGGAAGGTGGGCGACACATAGCCGCCCAGCGTGAAGAAGGCCCACACCGCCACGAAGAGCACGAAGAAGGCCACGCCCAGCAGCCAGCGCGTGCGCGGGCCGACGGGCTCGAGCGGGGTCATGACGGAACGGCGGGGCACGGACGCGGACTCACGCAAGGGCATTTACTTGATGTACGACGCGTCGTAGGTGGCCTTGAGGTCCTCGGGCGCCTTGCGGATCACGCCGGCCTCCAGCAGGATCGGCACCGACTCCTTCATGAACTGCTCCAGCTCGCCGGAGAAGAACTTCTGGTTGGCGGCCTTGTCCTGCCAGCGCAGGTACTTGGACGAATTGGCAAACGCTTCGCCGGTCTGCTTGACCGCGGAGCCCATGATCTCGTTGGCCTTGGCGGGCTCGGCCTTGATCATCTCCAGCGCCTCGAAGTACGACGCGGTGAGCGCCTGCGCCGCCTTGGCGTTGGCCTTGAGCCAGGTGGGCGCGCAGCCCACGGTGTCCATCACCATCGGGTAGTCGAGCGTGGTCGCGAGGATCTTGCCGGACTGCGGCGCGTTGCGCACCGTCGACAGGTACGGCTCGTAGGTCATGGCGGCGTCGTTCTGGCCCGCCACGAAGGCCTGGGCGGCAGCCTGCGGCGCCAGCGTCACGGTCTTCACGTCCTTGAGCGTCATGCCGTTCTTGCTGAGCATCCAGGCCAGGCCGAAATAGGGCGCGGTGCCGGGCGCATCGACGCCGATGGTCTTGCCCTTGAGGTCGGCGAAGGACTTGACGTCATTGCGCACGGCGATGCCGTCGGCGCCGTAGGACTTGTCCATCTGGAAGATCTGCACGATGGGCACGCCGTTGGCGTTCCAGGCCACGTGCGTCTCCACCGTGGTGGCGGCGCACTGGATGGCGCCCGAGGCCAGGGCCAGGTGGCGGTCCTTCTGCGGGATCATCTTGATCTCCACGTCCAGGCCGTTCTTCTTGAAGATGCCGGCCTTGTCGGCCAGCGTGAGCGGGGCGAAGCCCGTCCAGCCGGACATGCCGAGCGCGATCTTCGTCTCCTGCGCGGCGGCGGTGCCCGCGGCGCAGGCGAGGGCGGTGGCGGCAGCCACCAGCGATGCGATCTTGAAGACGGTCTTGGCCATGGGGCCCTCCTGTGGTGTGAATGGCGGAACAACGGACATCGGTGCGGGCGACCTCGCCAGCCGGGGAGCGGGGCGCAGTCTGAGCCTGGCCGCCATACCTGTATATACAGGACAACCCGCAGCGCTGTTTCATTGGGAAGAAGACACGCGAAGGGGGAAGGTCCCGCTTCGGTGCATCGGCCTCGGCCATGCACCAAAATGCTGTCTATACAGGCAGTGGCGGACGCAAGTGCCCATCCGATTGCAGAAGGCGTGCCAGCCTCCACCGGCTTGACGCCGCCCCCGGCCCTCCCGCGTCGGCCTGAGACAATGACGCCCTGGCGCGCGGGAGGCGCGCCGCACGCGCCCCACGCCGGCGCGTCGCTGCCATCCACCCGCCCGCCTGCCCCCCGCCACCGCCCGCACCGACCGTGTCTTCCACCCATTCCATCGACTCCGGCAGCACCGCGCCCCTGGCCATCCTGCGCGAGGTCTTCGGCTACGAGGCCTTCCGCGGCCCGCAGGCGGCCATCGTCGACCAGGTCACGGCCGGCGGCGACGCGCTGGTGCTCATGCCCACCGGCGGCGGCAAGTCGCTGTGCTACCAGATCCCGGCCATCGCCCGCGCACGCGCCGGCCATGGTGTGAGCATCGTGGTCTCGCCGCTCATCGCGCTGATGCACGACCAGGTCGGCGCCCTGCACGAGGCCGGCGTGAGCGCCGCCTTCCTCAATTCCACGCTGGACTGGCAGGAGGCACTGGATGTCGAGCGCCGCACCGCCCGCGCCGAACTCACGCTGCTCTACGCCGCGCCCGAGCGCGTCAACACGCCGCGCTTCCTGGAGCTGCTGGACGGCCTGGCCGCGCGCGGCAAGCTGGCCCTGTTCGCCATCGACGAGGCCCACTGCGTGAGCCAGTGGGGCCACGACTTCCGCCCTGAATACCGGGCGCTGGCCGTGCTGCACGAGCGCTACCCGGCCGTGCCGCGCATCGCGCTCACCGCCACCGCCGATGCGCTCACGCGCGCCGACATCGTCGAGCGGCTGCAGCTGCAGGACGCGCGCCAGTTCGTCAGCAGCTTCGACCGGCCCAACATCCGCTACGCCATCGTCGAGAAGAAGGACGCCAGCACGCAGCTGCTGCGCTTCATCGAGCGCGAGCACGAGGGCGAGGCCGGCGTCGTCTACTGCCAGTCGCGCAAGCGCGTGGAAGAGGTGGCGCAGATGCTGGCCGACGCCGGCGTCAACGCGCTGCCCTACCACGCAGGCCTGGACGCCGCCGTGCGCCAGCGCCACCAGGACCGCTTCCTGCGCGAGGAAGGCATCGTCATGGTGGCCACCATCGCCTTCGGCATGGGCATCGACAAGCCCGACGTGCGCTTCGTCGCCCACCTGGACCTGCCCAAGAACATCGAGGGCTACTACCAGGAGACCGGCCGCGGCGGCCGCGACGGCCTGCCTGCCGATGCCTGGATGGCCTACGGCCTGCAGGACGTGGTCAACCAGCGCCGCATGATCGACGAGAGCCCGGCGGCCGAGGAATTCAAGCAGGTGATGCGCGGCAAGCTCGACGCACTGCTGGCCCTGGCCGAGGCCACCGACTGCCGCCGCGTGCGACTGCTGGCCTACTTCGACGAGACCTACGGCATGCCGCCCGATGCGCCGGAGGGCGAGGAGCGCGTACCGCTCATGCACTGCGGCAGCTGCGACAACTGCCTGTCGCCGCCCGCGGTGTGGGACGGCACGGACGCCGCGCGCAAGCTGCTGTCCACCATCTACCGCGTGCAGCAGCAAAGCGGCATCGGCTTCGGCGCCGGCCACATCATGGACATCCTGCGCGGCAAGACCACCGACAAGGTCAAGCAGTTCTTCCATGAACGAATCAGCACCTTCGGCATCGGCGCCGAGTACAGCGAGACGCAGCTGCGCGGCGTGCTGCGCCAGCTGATCGCCATCGGCGCGGTGGAGGTGGACGCGGAGAAGTTCAACACCCTGCGCCTGACCGACGGCTCGCGCGCGGTGCTGCGCGGCGAGGTGCCGGTGCGGCTGCGCGAATCAGTGTCGCAACCGGCCCAGCGCCGCAGCCGGCGCGAGCGCACGGGCGGCGGCGCCAGCGCCGCGGCACCGGCGGCGGCAGCGGCGCTCGACACCGCGGGACAGGCCCGCTTCGCGGCCCTCAAGGCCTGGCGCGCCGAGGTGGCCAAGGCCCACAACCTGCCGGCCTACGTCATCTTCCACGACGCGACCCTCGCCGCCATCGCCGAGCGCGCGCCCGGCTCGCTGGAAGACCTGGAAGGCGTCAGCGGCCTCGGCGCGAAGAAGCTGGAGGCTTACGGCGAGGAAGTGGTGCGGGTCATCGCGGGCGTGAGATAGAAGGAACCCCCCAAGCCGCTTCCATGCTCCGGGCGGCCGCCAGAGACGGCTGCTCTTCGGGCACGTCCAAGCCTGCGCAGGCAGGCTCGGAGCCGCGGCCATTCGATCCTGGCCGCTACGTGCAACCGGCGTGTGTTCGTCTAGAACCCGCGATCCGCCGGCAGCACGATCCGGTTCTCCAGCCAAGGGGCGCGCGGCCCCAGCACCGCCTGGTCGGGCGAAGGGCCGGTGCCACTGCCCGCGGCCGCCGAACGCGAGCTGGCCACCAGCGCCGTGGCCGGCACCGGGCAGCGGCCGTCCTGGCGCAAGGCAAGGGCCGCCGCCAGTCTTCCTTCCGCCGGATCGCCCAGCGCATGGCTGAAGTCGTCCGCCACGCTGCAGGTGGGCGCGAAGCCGTCCGCATAGTCGCCCTGGCCCTTGGCGTTGACGCCCTGGAACTGGATGGCGAAGTAGGTGGTGCCGCAGTTGTCCTGCGGATAGAAGCCGTAGGGCTTGCCGCAGGTGGCGCCGCCCACCAGCGCCACGTTCACGCCGATGCCGCGCAGGCCGTTGACCACGGACTCGCTGGCCGAGCAGGTATCGCCACCGGCCAGCACCAGCACGCGCGGCAGGTTCAGCCGCGGCAGCGGGCTGCCCGAACGCGGGCCGTACTGCGCCGTCGCATAGAAGGGCACCCGGCTGGCGGCGTCGGACGTGCCGAAGGGGTTCTTGCGGTTATAGACCAGCCGCTCGAAGGTCTGCCCCGTCGTGCTGCCGGCCGGCGCGATCATGCTGGCCAGCTCCGAGGCGATGCCCAGCAGACCGCCGCCGTTGTAGCGCATGTCCAGCACCAGGTCGGCCACGGCGGCGTCGCGCAGGCCGGCGATGGCGTCCATCAGCTGCGCCTCGGCCGCCACGCTGTGCTGGTTGAACTGCAGATAACCCACGTTGCCGCTGGCCGTGGCGATGGTCTTCACGTTCATCACGGCGCTGCTGGCGATGTCGGCGGCCGTGAGGCTGAGCGTGACGTCACTGCCGGCCAGGGTGCGCAGGCCCAGCTGGTGCACGTCGCCTGCCTTCTGGGGCGCCAGCCCGGCATTGAGGCCATCCACGTTGCTGCCGTTGGTCACGTCGATGCCGTCGACGGTGCGCAGGCGCATGCCGCGCGTCACCCCGTCCGCGGCGGCGGGCGAGTTGGGCTCCACGTAGGCCACGCGCACGTCCCGCGGCGGCACGCTGGAGAGGTAGGCGAAGTGGATGCCGTAGCCGACCTCCTGGCCGTTGTTTGCCAGGCCCTGGTAGGCGGCGGTGTCGTAGGTGAAATGGAAGCGGTCCTTGGGCTTGCCGCTGGCGGTGAGCGCCGAGGTCTTGAGCACCGCGAAGTAGTCGATGGGCGTCGCGTAGTTCGCCGCCGGGAGGGTGGGCACCTCGTCGTACCAGAGGTAGGTGTCGTCGATCCAGGAGCGCACCCAGCGCTTCTCGTCGAGCAGGGTCCCGGCCATGTCGGCGCTGCCGCTGCGGGGCTTGGCGCACCGGCCCGCCACGGAGGCCACGTCCACGATGTCCGGATCGCCGGCCTGGACGGCGGGCGTGGACGCCGGGGCCGCCGGACTGCTGGCGGGCAGAGCCAGCGGCAGCGCGCCGCCACCGCCTCCACCTCCGCCGCCGCCACAGGCACTCAACACGGTCACGATCGCGCCGGCCAGCAGCGCCCCCATCCCTCGTCGCATCATGGATCGTCCTCGGTGTGATGGGCACGCGGCCCCCCGGCGCGCATGCCGGCGTCGATGCTAGCGCCCCCGCGCGACAGTTCGCGCGCCCAGGAGGTGGGAATGAATCCGGCGGGGCCGAGCGGGCGTGGCGGGCTTGCCCGCCCCTTCTCAGTGGACGAAGCCCATGCCCCGCGCTTCGCGCACCTCGGGCTTGAGGCGGTGCTCGGCTTCCAACTGCTCCAGGAATTCCTCGGGCGTGAAGGCGGCGGCGAGGATCTCCACCTGCCGCTTCACGGCGGCGAAGTCGCCGGGGCACAGCTGGTCGAGCCGCGCCAGCCGCGCCGCGGCCTCGGGCGTGAGCGCCTCGGCCTGGCCGGCCAGCGCCTCGTTGACGAACATGCGCTCGCGCTGCTCGGCCGTGAGCGGCTTGAAGCGGATCTTGAAGGTGAAGCGCCGCAGCGCCGCCTGGTCGATGCGGTCGAGCAGGTTGGTGGTGCAGACGAAGACGCCCTGGTAGCGCTCCATGCCCTGCAGCATCTCGTTGACCTCGGTGACCTCGTAGGTGCGCTGGGCGCCGCGCCGGTCCTGCAGGAAGGAGTCGGCCTCGTCCAGCAGCAGCACCGCCTTCTCGGCCTCGGCCTCGCGGAACATGGCGGCCATCTGCTGCTCGGTCTCGCCGACGTACTTGCTCATCAGGTCGCTGGCCTGCTTGATCATCAGCGGCCGGCCCAGCGCACGGGCGATGTGCTCGGCCAGCGCCGTCTTGCCGGTGCCGGGCGCGCCGTAGAAGCACAGCGTGCCGTGGCCGCGGGCCTTGAGCGCCTCAACGATGCGCGGGATCTCGAAGCGCGTGTCGACGTTGAGCATGCCCAGGTCCCAGGTCGTCACGGCCAGCCGCTCGGCAGGCGTGCCGGGGCTGCGGCCCAGGGCCTGGTCGGCATTACGCAGTTGGCGCTCGATCAGCGCTTGGGCATCGGCGCCGCCCTCCGCCGCCAGGCCGGCGAAACGCACCGCGGTGCGGATCTGCGCCGGCGTGAGGCCGCGCCGCTCGGCCAGCCGGCCGGCAAAGGCCTCGGACACCTCGACACCGGCCAGGGCCTTGCGCACGATCTGCTCGCGCGCGCCGGGCGGCGGCGACTTCAGCTCCAGGTGGTAGGCGAAGCGCCGGCGGAAGGCCGGGTCGATCTGCTCGATGCGGTTGGTGACCCACAGCGTGGGCACCGGGTTGGTCTCCAGGATCTGGTTGACCCAGGCCTTGCCATTGACGCTGCCGCTGGCGGCCGGCGCGGCGATCTGCTCGGCGCGGGCCATGAACTGCGCCGCCTCGGTGCTGATGGGCGGGAACACGTCCTCCACCTCGTCGAACAGCAGCGCCGACTGCGCGCTGCCCTTGAGGAAGACCTGCGCGATCTGCAGCGAGCGGTAGCGGTCGCGGCCCGAGAGCGAGTTGCCGTCGCGGTCGGCGTACTCGACCTCGAACAGCTCCAGCCCCGCGGCCTGCGCCACCACCTTGGCCAGCTCGGTCTTGCCGGTGCCGGGTGGGCCGTAGAGCAGCACGTTCACGCCCGGCTCCTTGCGCGCGACGGCGGCGCGCAGCAGCGTGATCAGCATTCGGGCCTCGTCGCCGACGAATTCGAAGTCGTCCAGCGCCAGTTCGCTCTTGGTGGAAGGCCGCGTGAACACGGCCATCAGCTCGCTCTGGTCGCGGTACTCGCGCATGAGCACCGGCGGCAGCTTCTCGCTGACCTTCATCAGGTCGGCCAGGTCGGTGATGTTGTGCTCGGAGATGAGGTTCTCGACCAGGCCGATGCGCTCCAGCCGCGAGCCGGCGCGCAGCGCCTCGCCCACCTCGCTGGGGCTCACGCCGGCCACTTCGGCCAGGGCGGCATAGGCCTCGGGCGCGTTGCTGACCTTGAACTCCACCAGCAGCGAGCGCAGGTCGCGCTGGTAGCGCGCCAGCGTGCCGTAGAGCAGCAGTGCGCGCTCGGCCTTGTTCAGCTGCAGCAGCCCGGCCAGGGCGTCGATGTTCTTCTCGACCAGCGTGGACTGCTTGCGCAGCGTCTGTGCGAGCCAGTCGCGGGTCAATGCCAGCACGGCCAGCAGGTCCTTGGGCTGGTCCTTGGCGTATTCGTCGAGGTGGAAGAAAAGCGTGCCTTCTTCGTAAGGGCCGCGCCAGTGGCCGTGGCGTTCGAGCAGGGCGCGGTTGTCCAGCGTCTGCACGTCCTTCCAGACCTCGTTGCCCTCGCAGCGCCGCGCCAGGAAGGCCCGCAGCCGCTGCAATACCGACGCAGGCCACACCAGGTGGCGGCCGGTGAGCGAGAGCAGGCCGTTGAGGTCGCGCCGCACGTTGAAGCGCGGGCCCTGCTGCGCGGCCAGCGTGAGGACGAAGTGCGAGCACATCAGCTCCAGCACCGGCGCCTCGCGCAGGCCGGGCGAGGGCAAGGCGGCACCGCGCTGGGCGGTGCTGGCGTCGAGTCCTGAGCGGCGGGCCATGGCAGGGTTTCCTCGGAGATGGAGCGGCGACCATAGCGCAGTCCGATGCAATGCGGAAGTGCGGGGCCGCGAAAGCCCGGGTCGGCTGCGCATGGGCGCCGGCCCCGCTGCGGGGGCGCCCTCGGCGGCAGGCGCGCGTGCGGCGGACGCCTGCCTGCAGGGCCGCGCCACAATGCCGGCCATGGTCTCCCTCCAAGACATCGAAGCGGCCGCCCGGCGCCTCCAGGGTCAGGTGCTACGCACGCCCTGTGTGGAATCGCGCACCCTGTCGGACATCGTCGGTGCGCAGGTCTTCCTCAAGTTCGAGAACCTGCAGTTCACCGCCTCCTTCAAGGAGCGCGGTGCCTGCAACATCATGGCGCAGCTGGCCGCCGCCGACGTGCCGCCCAAGGGCGTGATCGCCATGTCGGCCGGCAACCATGCGCAGGGCGTGGCCTACCACGCGCAGCGGCTGGGCATTCCCGCGACCATCGTCATGCCGCGCTTCACGCCGGGCGTGAAGATCGAGCGCACCCGCGGCTTCGGCGCGAACGTGGTGCTGTTCGGCGATTCGCTGGAGGCGGCACGCGCCCATGCCTACGAGCTGGCCGAGCGCGACGGCCTGGCCTTCGTGCATCCCTACGACGACGACGCCATCATCGCGGGCCAGGGCACGGTGGCGCTGGAGATGCTGGAGGACGTGCCCGAACTGGACACGCTGGTCGTCTCGGTCGGCGGCGGCGGCCTGCTGGCCGGCATGACGGTGGTGGGCCGGGCGCGCCGGCCCGGGCTGCAGATCGTGGGCGTGCAGACGGCGCGCTTCCCGGCCATGGTCAACGCCGTCAAGGGCACGCAGCACATCGCCGGCACCAGCACCATCGCCGAAGGCATCGCCGTGGGCACGCCCGGCGAGCGCACCCGCGAGATCATCGCGTCGATGGTGGACGACCTGGTGCTGGTGGACGAAGGCGACATCGAGCAGTCGGTGCTGATGCTGCTGGAGATCGAGAAGACGCTGGTGGAAGGCGCAGGTGCCGCCGGTCTGGCGGCGCTGCTGCGGCATCCGGAGCGCTTCCGCGGGCGCAAGGTGGGGCTGGTGCTCTCGGGCGGCAACATCGATCCGCTGCTGCTGGCCGCGATCATCGAGCGCGGCATGGTGCGCGCCGGCCGCCTGGCGCGCCTGACGGTGAGCGCGCGCGACGTGCCCGGCATGCTGGCCCGCATCACCGCCACCGTGGCCGAGGCCGGCGCCAACATCGACGAGGTGCACCACCAGCGCGCCTTCACGCTGCTGGCGGCGCAGAACGTGGACATCGAGCTGGTGCTGCAGACCCGCGGCCGCGAGCACCTGGCCTCGGTCATCGCGGCGCTGCGCAACGCCGGCTTCGAGGCCGAGGAAATGCGCTAGTCGCGGGATAGCGCAAACCCACTGCTGGAGCGCCTCGGCAGGAGAAACCCCGAGTCCCACTCGCTTTCCTGGGAGAAGGGGTGCTTGTTAACATCTTTCTCCTTGTCCGCTTAGAAAAGAGACGCTCGCCCATGTCCACTCCCACGCCCGTCGAGCCCGGCCACGATGCCATCATCGAGAAAGACGCGGTGGAAGGCATCGTTCCGCTGATGCCGATCGTGCTGCCCATTGCTGGCGGCATCCTGATGCTGCTGCTGGCTTCGATCGCGGTGTACCTGGCCTGAGTGCCGAGGGCGTGCATGAATCCGGCCTGAGCGCCATGCCGGATTCCTCCATGCCTTCCGACGGACGCGCGGGCTTCTCGCCGCGCGCTACCCGCCGCCTGCGCCGACCGCGACCGCGGAATCCCTGACCGAAGACGTTTTCTCCAACGACGTTCACGCCGCGCGCCCCGCGACGAGCGTCGTTCGAAAAGACAGTTTTCTTTTCAGGAGTTCACCATGAGTCCCAGCAATCTGCAGGCCCCCGACTACGTCAAGAATCCCAAGCTCGTCGCCTGGGTGGCCGAGATGGCGGCCCTGTGCAAGCCCGAGCGCATCCACTGGTGCGACGGCAGCCAGGAAGAGTACGACGCCCTGTGCAACCAGCTCGTCGAGGCCGGCACCTTCAAGCGCCTGAACCCGGCCAAGCGCCCCGACTCCTTCCTCGCCTGCTCCGATCCGAGCGACGTCGCACGCGTCGAGGACCGCACCTTCATCTGCAGCGAGAAGAAGGAAGACGCCGGCCCCACCAACAACTGGATGGCCCCGGCCGAGATGCGCGCCACGCTGCAGCCCCTGTTCGACGGCTGCATGAAGGGCCGCACCCTGTACGTGGTGCCCTTCAGCATGGGCCCGCTGGGCTCGCCCATCGCCCACATCGGCATCGAGCTGTCCGACAGCCCGTACGTCGCCGTGAACATGAAGATCATGACCCGCATGGGCCGCGACGTGTACGACGTGCTGGGCGCCGAGGGCGAGTTCGTGCCCTGCGTCCACACCGTGGGCGCGCCGCTGCAGGCCGGCCAGAAGGACGTGGCCTGGCCCTGCAACAAGACCAAGTACATCGTCCACTACCCGGCCACGCGCGAGATCTGGTCGTACGGCTCGGGCTACGGCGGCAACGCGTTGCTGGGCAAGAAGTGCTTCGCGCTGCGCATCGCCTCCAACATGGGCCGCGACGAAGGCTGGCTGGCCGAGCACATGCTCATCCTGGGCGTGACCAGCCCCGAGGGCAAGAAGTACCACGTGGCCGCCGCCTTCCCCAGCGCCTGCGGCAAGACCAACTTCTCGATGCTCGTACCGCCGGCCGGCTTCGAGGGCTGGAAGGTCACGACCATCGGCGACGACATCGCCTGGATCAAGCCCCAGGCCGACGGCAGCCTGCGCGCCATCAACCCCGAAGCGGGCTACTTCGGCGTGGCACCGGGCACCAACTTCAAGACCAACCCCAACTGCATGGCCAGCCTCGACAAGAACGTGATCTTCACGAACGTCGCGCTGACCGACGACGGCGACGTGTGGTGGGAAGGCATGGAGGCCGACGCCCCCGGCAAGGCCATGCCCGCACACCTGATCGACTGGCAGGGCAAGGACTGGACGCCCCAGATCGCCCGCGAGACCGGCGCCAAGGCCGCCCACCCGAACGCCCGCTTCACCGTGGCCGCCACCAACAACCCCGCGCTGGACGAGGCCTGGGACGACCCCAAGGGCGTGAAGATCGACGCCTTCATCTTCGGCGGCCGCCGTTCCACCACGGTGCCGCTGGTGACCGAAGCCCGCAACTGGACCGAAGGCGTCTACATGGCCGCCACCATGGGCAGCGAGACCACCGCCGCCGCGGCCGGCCAGCAGGGCGTGGTGCGCCGCGACCCCTTCGCCATGCTGCCCTTCATGGGCTACAACATGAGCGACTACTTCCAGCACTGGCTGGACCTGGGCCGCAAGCTGCAGGCCTCGGGCGCCAAGCTGCCGCACATCTACACCACCAACTGGTTCCGCAAGGGCGACGACGGCAAGTTCGTCTGGCCCGGCTACGGCGAGAACATGCGCGTGCTCAAGTGGATGATCGACCGCATCGAAGGCCAGGGCCAGGGCGACGAGCATGTCTTCGGCGTCAGCCCGCGCTACGAGGACCTGAACTGGACCGGCCTGGACTTCAGCCGCGAGCAGTTCGACAAGGTCACCAGCATCGACAAGGCCGCCTGGCAGGCCGAGCTGAAGCTGCACAGCGAGCTGTTCGAGCAACTGGCCCATCACCTGCCGGAAGAGCTGCCGCAGACCAAGGCGGCCATCGAGCAGCGCCTGGCGGCTTGAAATAAAGCACCCCCCATGCCGCTTCGCGGCTCCCCCCTCCCTTGCGCCTTCGGCTTGGAGGGGGGCGCACCCAGCGGCCTGGCAAAGCCAGCTCCGCGGGTGCACTGGCATGGCCTGCTCCGCGGCCGTTTGATCTTTGGTGGCGTGTGCGGGCTCTCTCGCGGCTTCGGCTTGGAGTTGGGCGCCCGCCGTCCGGCAAAGCCAGTTCCGCGGATGCCCTGGCATGGCCTGCTCCGCGACCTTTCGATTCGGATGCCCGAGATGCTTGGCTGCGCCCGCTGTCCTGCACCCAGCGCATCAGCCCCCGCGGCAGCAGACGCAAAAAAACCGCCCGAGGGCGGTTTTTTCATGGGTGCTCGCCACCTTTGGCGGGCGGGCCAGGCTGCGCTCAGTAGTAGCGGGCCAGGTGGTTGGCGGTGGCCTGATGCACGCGCATCTTGGTCTGGGCCGGCACGGCGCTGTCGATCGCCGAGACCGACTCGGCGCGGCTGATGGCCGCCTGCAGGTCGTTCATGATGCGGGTGTCGCGGTGTGCGGCTGCCAGGAAACGCTCGTCGGCGCGGGCAGCGGCCTGGGCACGCTGCAGGCTGTTCCAGCGCTCGACCAGGCCGATGGCCAGGTTCTGCGCTGCACCGGCGGCGTACAGCGACAGGCCGCCGAACACCAGGGCCCACAGCACCATCCAGGCAGCCAGCAGGCTGCCGTCGGTGATTTCGGCGACGAAGCGCTCGGCCACCACCAGCGCAGCGGCCAGCAGGGCGGCGACGACCATCATGAGCGCGCCGCCGCGGGCCTTGAAGCTGCGGCCGGCATCGCGGATGTAGGCTGCGGTTTCCTCGGCGCGGCGCACGCCGGGGTGGGAGACGGGTTGGTCGACGTGGACGAAGGTGGTCATGGCAATCCCCTCCTAGGGAAGAAAACGGTGGGCAACAGTGCCGATGGACTGAATATTAGGGTTTGCCCCAGTGTTCTTCCACTTTATAGTGGTGATGCTCTTCATTCATTGGAATGATGAACATCAACTTTCGCACACTCGACCTGAACCTGCTGCGCGTCTTCGACGAGGTGATGGCGGAGCGCAGCCTCACCCGCGCCGCCCGCAACCTCTCGCTGACCCAGCCGGCGGTCAGCAATGCGCTGCGACGCCTGCGCGAGACGCTCGGCGACGAGCTGGTGCACCGCGCCGGCAGCGGCGTCGAGCCCACGCCGCGGGCCCTGGCCCTGTGGCCGGTGGTGCGCGACGCCTTGCGCCACATCCAGCACGCCATCGCGCCCACGGCCTTCGAGCCGGCGCAGGCGGACGACAGCTTCGTGCTGGCCATGGCCGATGCCACGGCCACCGAGCTGATCCCCGGCGCCGTGCGGCTGCTGGAGGCGGAGGCGCCCGGCGTGTCGCTGCGGGTGGTGCCCTTGAACACGCGCGATCCGCGCGGGCTGCTCGACAAGGAATCGGCGGACCTGGCCATTGGCCACTTTCCGGCCGTGATGGCCGACCTGACCGCCCGCACGCAGGCCGGCGAGGCGGTGCCCTTCGAATCGCACCGGCTGTATGTGGGCCGCTATGTGTGCGTGATGCGCAGCGGCCATCCTCTGGCCGCGCAGGAGCTGACGCTGGACGCCTTCTGCGCCGCGCGTCACCTGCTGGTGAGCTTCTCCGGCCGGCCCTGGGGCTTCGTCGACGAGGCGCTGGAGGCCATCGGCCGTCGCCGGCGCATCGTGCTGACGGTGAACCAGTTCTTCACGGCCGGCAAGGTGGTGGCCGATTCGGACCTGCTGACAGTCCTGCCGCGCCATTTCGTGAGCAGCACCGGCGTGAGCGACGGGCTGGTGGTGCGCGAGCTGCCGCTGACTCTGCCGCTGGTGCATGTGGATGCGCTGTGGCATCGGCGCATGCAGGCAGCGCCGGGCCACACGTGGCTACGCGACCTGATCGTGCGGGCCGCGGGCGACGCCTTTGCCCGCACCCTGGCGGAATACGTGCTGCCGCGGGCCTGAGCGGCGTGCAGCCGTGGCCAGTCGCCGATCCGGCTGGCGCTCATCCGGCGTACGCCGGGCGATGGCTCAGCGGACGACGCGCAACCAGGCGGAGGCGGCTTCGCGCAGTTCCTGCGCCTGGTGGGGATCCAGCCCGGCCATGGCGTCGGCCGACTCGAAGAGATCGGCGGCGGGGCTGGCGGGCACGGGCGCGGTGGTCGGTTGCATCCAACGGGACCAGAAGGTGAGCAGGGGAGACATGATGTTTTCGCGGCTCCACGCCGCGTGTGTGACGATGGGTAGAAGAATAGGGTTTTCCCTAGTTTTCACAACCTCATCTCCATGCATTCCACGCATGGTGCCGGCGCGACCGCGACATGGGCAGTGAATTTCTACACTGGTGCGCATGAAGATCCAGCTGCTGTCGGACCTGCACCTCGAGACCTATCCCGAATTCGTCGCCCATCCCGCGCCCAGTGCCGAGCTGCTGGTACTGGCCGGGGACGTGGGTTCCTACCAGCGCGGCTCGCAGCTGACCGACCGGGATTTCGGCCTCGGCCGCTTTTCCCCGAAGCGGGGCTGGCCGGTGCCGGTGATCTACGTGCCCGGCAACCACGAGTACGACGGCCTCGATTTCGACGAGACCCATGCCCGTCTGCGCGAACACTGCGAGGCGCTCGGCATCGTCTGGCTGGAGCGTGAGACGCATGTGCACGCCGGCGTGCGCTTCGTCGGCACCACGCTCTGGGCCGACTTCGATGCCCTGGCCACGCCACAGGACGACACGGTCGCCCGTGTCCGCAAGCGCGGCAAGGCCATGCGCTCCGCCGATTTCTACCTGGCCAAGGCCGCCACCACGCGCGGCGGCCAGCCCTTCATGGCGGCCGAGCTGCGTGCGCAGGCCCTGGCTTGCCAGGAGTGGCTGCGGAAGGCGCTGGCCCAGCCCTTCGACGGTGTGACGGTAGCCATCACTCACTTCGCGCCCTCGCTGGCCAGCGCCGATCCGCGCTACGGCCTGGCGCCGGGCACTGCCGGCTTCTGCAATGCGCTGGACGAACTGCTGCCCCTGGCCGACGTCTGGCTGCACGGCCATCTGCACTGCGCCTTCGACTATGTGAAGTCGGGCTGCCGCGTCGTCGCCAACCCGCGGGGCTACGAGGAGAAGGGCGAGCAGGCCGGCTTCCTGCCGCTGGGCTGCGTGGAACTGCCTGCGCAGCCGCGGAGTCGACCATGAAGCGGCCGCCACCTGCTGCCGGCCACCCTCATCCAAGGAAGCATTCGATGACCCCACGATTCGCCCCAGGCGCCCGCCCCGCTACCTTCACCCTGGCCCTGATGCTGGGCCTTGCGGTCCTGGTCACCGGCTGCGCGAGCGGCGGCGGCACCGCCAGCGGTGGCAGCACGGCCTCCACCGGCGGCAGCGGGGTGGAGGTGTTCGGCACCATCGACGCCGGCGTCAGCGGCGTGCGAAACAAGTCGGGCCGCTGAGCGGCGGGACGCCACCCTGCGGATCGGCCGGGAGCGCTCCGAGCGGCGAAGCGCGAAGGAGATCAGTCCTCGAACCTCGCCGGGCGCTTTTCCATTCCCGCACGGACGGCTTCCACCTGCTGCGGGCTGCCGATGAGCGCCTGCTGCTCGCGGGCTTCGGCCAGCAGCAGTTCCTCCGGCGTGGCGTGGGCCGTCAGGCGCATCAGCCGCTTGGCCGCGCGGATGGCGCTGGGGCTGCTGGTGGCGATCTGACGCGCCAATGCACGCGCTTCAGTCAGCGGATCGGCGCTGACCCGCGTCGCCAGGCCCAGCTCGGCGGCCTCGGCGCCGCCCACCACGCGGCCGGTGTAGACCAGCTCGCGCAGCCGGTCGCCGCGCACCAGGGGCGCCAGCAACGCGCAGCCCGCCATGTCGGGCACCAGGCCCCACTTGATCTCCAGCACCGACAGGCGCGCATCGGCCGCCACCAGGCGCATGTCCGCGCCCGCCGCCAGCTGCAAACCGCCGCCGTAGGCCACGCCGTGCACCGCGGCGATGACCGGCACCGGCAGTTCCTGCCAGCCCCAGCAGACCTGCTGGAAGCGATTGGCGATGCCGTGGGTGCGCGGCAGCAGGTCGGTGAAGCCGCCGGCGGGTTCGCCGCCCGCCATGCCGGCCATGCTGCCCATGTCCAGCCCGGCGCAGAAGGCACGGCCTTCGCCGTGCAGCACCACGGCGCGCAGGCCGGGCTCGATCTGCAGGCGCGCCAGGGCATCGAGCAGGGCGTCGAACATGGCCGGGTCGAGCGCGTTCATCTTGTCGGGGCGGGCGAGGGTCACCTCGGCCACGCCGCCGTCCATGTCGATCCGCACGCGGTTGGGGGAAGTCATCGAAAAAAGTCTCCTGTAGAAGGCCCGTCGGCGAGCCACTGCGAGTCAGTTGGCCAGGGACCGTTCGGGCTGAGCTTGTCGAAGCCTGGGCACAAGCCCTTCGACAGGCTCAGTACAGGCAGCGCAGGGCGAACGGGTGGCGGTCAGGCATTGCTGCGGCGGGCTTTACGCCGTCCGCTGCGCGCGATCCGCGGCGTTGCGGGAGGCGATGGACTCGCGCGCCTTCGCCCAGTCCTGGTCGCCCCAGGCGGCCAGGCTGGCGAAGTTGCCGCCGGTGGCCTGATATTGCCCGCCATCGATGGCAATCGTCTGTCCCGTGAGGTACTCGGCGTGCCGGCTCATCAGGAAGACCGCCAGGTTGGCCAGTTCGGGCATGCGGCCGGCGCGCTGCATGGGGTTGCCCTCGGGCTTGTGCTCGCCGCCTTGCGGATTCAGGCGCGCACTCATGCCCTCGGTGGGAAAGAGCCCCGGCGCGATGGCGTTGCAGCGGATGCCGCGGTTGCCCCATTCCACCGCCAGCGACTGCGTCATCGCATGCACGCCCGACTTGGCCATGGCCGAGGGCACGGTGAAGGCCGAGCCGTTCCACACCCAGGTGGTGAGGATCGACAACACGCTGCCGCGCTGCCCCGCCGCCAGCCAGCGCCGGCCGCATTCCAGCGTCATGTTGAAGCTGCCCCGCATCACGATGTTGGCCACGGCGTCGAAGGCGCGCATCGACAGGTCCTCGGTGCGGCTGACGAAGTTGCCGGCCGCGTTGTTGACCAGGCCGGTGAGCGGACCGCCGTCGGCCCAGATGGCGTCGAGCATGGCCTCGATGGCCTCGGGCTGTCGCACGTCGCAGGCATGCCCCGCCGCCTTGCCGCCGTGGGCCGCCATCAGCTCGCGTGCGGTCTCTTCCACCACCGGGCCGCGGCGGCCGCAGAGGTAGACCTCGGCGCCCAGCATCATGAAGGCCTCGGCCATGACGCGGCCCAGGCCGGTGCCGCCGCCGGTCACGAGGATGCGTTCGCCGGCCAGCAGGCCGGGCTTGTACATGAGGTCGTCGAGGGTCATGGGTTTGAAGGCAAAGGAGCGCCGTAGCGCGGTTCGCGCCGCTCGAGGAAGGCGCGCACGCCCTCCTGGAAGTCGGGCGTCTGGGTGCACAGCACCTGGTTGCGGTCTTCGAGGGCCATGGCCGCCTCCAGGCTGGTGGCATCCACCGCATGGCCCAGCGCGTCCTTGGTGAGGGCCAGGCCCAGCGGCGTGGCGCGCAGCATGTCGGCGCACAGGCTGCGCGCCTCGGCCTCGATCTCGTCCATCGGTCCCACGCGGCTGACCAGGCCCAGTTGCTGGGCGCGCCCCGCGTCGATGAAGCGGCCGGTCAGCATGTATTCGGCGGCCACCGAGCTGCCGACCATGCGCGGCAGGAAGTAGCTCACGCCCACGTCGCAGGCCGACAGGCCGATGCGGATGAAGGCGGCGTTCATGCGGGCATCGGGCGTGGCCAGGCGGATGTCCGAGGCCAGCGCCAGCGCGAAGCCGCCGCCGCTGGCCGCGCCCTGCACCAGACTCACGATGGGCTGCGGGCAGCGCCGCATGGCGACCATGATGTCGCGGATGCCGCGCTGGCGCTGCAGCATGGTGGCGGCATCGGGCAGGCGGTCGAGGTCCAGCGCCTGCAGATCCAGCCCGGCGCAGAAGGCCCGGCCCGCGCCGCGCAGCACCACCACGCGGGCGGCAGACTGCAGCGTCAGGCCCTGGAAGTACTGGCGCAGCGCCAGCACCAGCGTGTCGTCCAGCGCGTTCAGGCGCTCGGGGCGGTTGAGCGTGAGCCAGGCGACGCCGGCTTCCTCGCGCACCTGCAGCACATCGTCGGCGGCGGCCATGGTCACAGCGCCCGCGAGATGACTTCCTTCATGATCTCGCTGGTGCCGCCATAGATGCGCTGCACCCGCGCGTCGGCATACATGCGCGTGACCAGGTATTCGTTCATGAAGCCGTAGCCGCCATGCAGCTGCACCAGCTCGTCGAGCACGCGGCCCTGCGCCTCCGAGCCCCAGAGCTTGGCCATGGAGGCGGTGGCGGTGTCCAGCTCGCCGGCCACGATGCGTTCGACGCAGCGGTCCATGAAGGCACGGCCCACCATGATCTGCGTGGCCACCTCGGCCAGCTTGAACTTGGTGTTCTGCATCTCGGCAATGGGCTTGCCGAAGGCCTTGCGCTCGCGCACGTAGTCCAGCGTGGCGGCATAGGCGCCCTCCATGCAGGCGACGGCACTGACGCCGATGATCAGCCGCTCGTAGGGCAGGTCGCCCATCAGCTGATAGAAGCCCTGGCCCTCCTGGCCGCCGAGCAGGCCGTCGGCCGGCACCACCACGTTGTCGAAGAAGAGCTCGGAGGTGTCCTGCGCCTTCATGCCCATCTTGTCGAGCACGCGGCCCACGCGGAAGCCCTCGCGCTGCATGCCCGGCGCGTCGTCGCCCGTGGGCGCCGCATCGGTCTCCACGATCAGGATCGAGGTGCCGCGCGCGCCCTGCGTGGGGTCGGTCTTGCAGACGACCAGGATCACGCCGGCCAGGAAGCCGTTGGTGATGAAGGTCTTGCTGCCATTGAGCACGTAGTGGTCGCCCTGCCGCTCGGCACGGGTACGGATGCCCTGCAGGTCCGAGCCGGCGCCGGGCTCGGTCATGGCGATGGCACCGATCAGCTCGCCGCGGGCCATGCGCGGCAGGTACTGGCGCTTCTGCGACTCGGTGCCATGGTTGAGGAAGTAGTGCGCCACGATGGAGTGCACCGAGTTGCTCATGCCGGAAAGGCCGCGGCGCGCCATCTCTTCATAGATCACCGCCTCGTGCCGGAAGTCGCCGCCACCGCCGCCGTACTCTTCGGGGATGTCGGTGCACAGCAGGCCCAGCTCGCCGGCGCGGCGCCAGAGCGCATGGCCGACGTGGCCGCGATGTCGGGCGGCCTCGTCCTGCGGCTGCATCTCGGATTCGATGAAACGCACGGCGGTGTCGCGCAGCGCCTCCAGCTCTTCGTTGCTCCAGGAGCGGGTCAGGTTCAGGGGCATGTGTTGTCTCCTTCGGAACGCAGCCGATCGCACCGGCCGCGCGATAAGTCAGTTCTCCGTGGCGCGACGCGCCACCCGCATGGCATGAAACCGCGCCGTCGGATGGATCGGGTCGCCGGCGTGGGCGTTGCTCCCTCTCCCGCGAGGGGAGAGGGGCTCTGGCAGCGCGGCGTCGACAGGTCGCTTCACTTCAGTTCACGTTGCGGCTGCGGCCGGCCCAGAAGGGGGCACGCAGCTCGAACTTCTGCAGCTTGCCCGCGGCCGACAGCGGCAGCGCGGCGCGGAACTCCACCGAGCGCGGGCACTTGTAGCCGGCGATGTGCGCGCGGCAGTGGGCGATGACCTCGGCTTCGTCCAGCGACTGGCCCTCGCGCAGCACCAGCACCGCATGCACCCGCTCGCCCCAGCGCTCGTCGGGCACGCCGATGACGGCGCACATCGACACCTGCGGCAGCTGGGCGATGGCGTTTTCCACCTCGGCCGAATACACGTTCTCGCCGCCGCTGACGATCATGTCCTTGAGCCGGTCGACCACGAAGAGGTAGCCGTCGGCATCGAGCCGGCCCATGTCGCCGGTGTGCATCCAGCCGTCCCGCAGCGCCGCGGCCGTCTCGGCCGGCTTGTTCCAGTAGCCCTGCATGACCATGGGGCCGCGGGCGGTGATCTCGCCGACCTCGCCGGGCGGCAGCTCGCGGCCTTCGCCGTCGACGATGCGCACCTCGGCGATGGGCACCGGCCGGCCGGCGGCGCGCAGCAGGCGCTCGCGCTGCGGGCCGGGGCGGTGCTCCTCGGGGCCGAGGGTGACGACGGTGGGCGCCAGTTCGGTCATGCCGTAGGCCTGGGCGAAGTCGGCGCCGGGCAGGGCGGCCATGGCCTGCGCCAGCAGCGTCGCGTCGATGGGTGCGGCACCGTAGAGCATCAGCTTGAGGCTGGAGAGGTCGAAGTCGGCGAAGCGCGGATGCTCGATCAGCCGCTTGATCATGGTGGGCACGAGGAAGATCTCGTTGGCCCGGTGCGCCTGCACCGCCGCCATGATGGCCACCTCGTCGAAGGCCGGCACGATGACCTGCGGCACCAGCCGCTGCGCCATCAGCAGCGACAGGCCGCAGCCCGCCACATGGAACATGGGCGAGACCACCAGCCCCACCTTGACCCCCACGCGCGGCACCCCGCTCGCGTTCGACAGGGCATTGATGTACAGGTTGTCGTGGCCCAGCATCACGCCCTTGGGCCGGCCGGTGGTGCCGCCGGTGTACATGACGGCGGCCAGGTCGCCGCCGCCGCGGCGCAGGTCGTCGCGCGGCGCGGCCTCGGCCAGCAGGGCCTCGTAGTCCAGCGCGCCCGCGGGCGGCGTGCCGCGGCCGCAGAAGATCACCGTGCGCAGGCTGCGCGACAGCTGGCGCAGCTGCGGCACCAGCGGGGCGAAGGCATCGTCCACGATCAGCACGCGGGTGTCGCAGTCGTCCAGCGAATAGGCGACCTCGTGCGGATTCCAGCGGATGTTGACCGGGTTGACCACGGCGCCGGCCCACCAGCAGCCGTAGAAGTACTCCAGGTAGCGCACCGAATTGAGGGCCATCATGCCCACGCGGTCGCCCGGCACCACGCCCAGCGCCGCCAGCGCGCCGGCCAGGCGCTCGATGCGGCCCGCCAGCTCGGCCCAGCTGCGGCGCTCGTCGCCGCAGATCGCCGCGGTCTCGCCCGCCTTCTCGCGCCGGCCCTTGTGGATGGATTGGGTGAGGGACATCGTCATCGCGGTCTGCTCTCGCCCTTCACACCCTGGCGCCCCAGGCGGCCAGCACCTCGTCCAGGCTGGCGGCCTGCGGTGCGGCGGGCTCGGTGGGCGTGCTGCGCGAGAAGCGCGGTGCCGGCGCGGGCTGCACCACGCCATCGACCTCGGTGAAGGTGCCGCGGGCGCGGTTGTGGGCATGCTGCGGCGCCTCGTCCCAGTCCAGCACCGGGGCGAAGCAGGCGTCGGTGCCTTCGAGCAGCGCGCACCATTCGTCGCGGGTGCGGGTGCGGAACACATCCGCCAGCCGCAGCTTGAGCAGGGGCCAGCGGGCCGGGTCCATCTGGCCGTCGAAGAGCGGATCGTGGATGCCGCAGCGCTCGCGCAGCTCGGCATAGAACTGCGGCTCGATGGCACCGATGGCCACGTACTTGCCGTCGGCGCAGGCATAGGTGTCGTAGAAGTGGGCGCCGCCGTCCAGCATGTTCTCGCCACGCTGGTTGCTCCACTGGCCCTTGGCCTTGAAGCCGTACATGAAGGCCGAGAGCAGGGCGGTGCCGTCGGTCATGGCGGCGTCGATGACCTGGCCGCGGCCGCTGCGGCCGGCCTCGTGCAGCGCGGCCAGCAGGCCCACGGCCAGCAGCATGCCGCCGCCGCCGAAATCGCCCACGTAGTTGAGCGGCGGCACCGGCGCCTCGCCCGCGCGGCCGATGGCATGCAGCGCGCCGCTGATGGCGATGTAGTTGATGTCGTGGCCAGCCGCCTTGGCCAGCGGCCCGTGCTGGCCCCAGCCCGTCATGCGGCCATAGACCAGGCGCGGGTTGCGGGCCAGGCAGTCGTCGGGGCCCAGGCCCAGGCGTTCCATCACGCCGGGGCGGAAGCCCTCCACCAGCAGGTCGGCCTTGTCGATGAGGGCCAGCGCCGCCGCCTGGCCGTCGGGGCCGCGCAGGTCGATGGCCACCTGGCGGCGGCTGCGGGTGGTGATGTCCTGCGGATCGGGCGCGACGCCGGGGCGGACGATGCGCAGCACCTCCGCGCCCAGGTCGGCCAGCAGCATGGCGCAGAAGGGGCCGGGGCCCAGGCCGGCGAACTCGACCACCCGGACGCCGTGGAGCGGACCTGCCATCGCGTTGTCTCCTTGTGTGTGCATGGCGCGGGCCGGCCTTGTCGCCGGTCCCTGCCCCGATGATGGCGCAGCCGGCGCCGCACCCGGAATCGTCGGAACGGACGAAAGTGCCGCGCCGCTGCTTCAGGCCGCCGGCAGCAGCGCGGCCCAGCGTTCGCGCACCGCATCGGGCAGCGTCGCCGGCCGGTGCGTGACGGGGTCGATGGCAACCAGCACGGCCTCGCTGTCGGCCTGCAGCAGCGCGCCGTCGAACAGCCGGCAGCGCAGCACCACCGAACTGCGGCCCAGCGCCTGCACGCCGGTGCGCAGGCCCCAGGTGACCGGCACGGGCGTGGCGCGGTGCACGCGCAGGGCGATGTGGGCCACCATCACGTCGACGCCACCCGTGAGCGGCAGCCGGCTGGGGTCGGTGCCGCCATCGAGCCACCAGCGGGAGCGGCCATGCTCCAGGTAGCGGGCCAGCGCCACGTCGGACAGCAGTCCTTCGGCATCGACGTCGGCATACCGGGTGGCCAGCAGTTCCTCGATGGCCTGGGTGGCCGGCGCACCGAAGGCCGCATGCGCCTCCGCAGGCAAGGTGCGCGGCTGCTCGTGCAGGCGCAGCTGCTGCACGAGCGCCGCGGGCAGGGGCACGCGCTCGCCGTCCTGCCAGGCCGCCAGCTCGGTGTGCTGCAGGCCGATGCAGCGGCCCTGCTGGAAGAGGGCGGTGGCGATGTGGGCCGCCTCGGCATCCACGCACAGCAGCGCCACGCCGGCCTCCAGCGCCGCGGGATAGGCGCCTTCGGCCAGAAAGTCCGTCCAGAGCCCGGCAGGGCGCAGGCGCAGGCCATCCGGCGCCGCCTGGGGCAGCACGGCGTCGAGCCAGCGCATCCGGGCCTCGATGTGCAGCCCGATCACCGCGGCATTGTTCAGGTGCCGCAGCAGGTCCAGGTCGGCATGGCGCGGCGCCAGGACCGTGTGCCACCCATAGGCCTCGCGCGTCGGGCGCCAGGCCTGCCGGCGCATGGCTTCGTGAGGAGGGGCGGCGGCACCGCTCATGCCGTGGGCAGCCGGTAGTCGCGGTACTGCTCGCGCAGCCGCGTCTTGAGCAGCTTGCCCGTGGCCGTGTGGGGCAGCTCGGGCACCACCACCACGTCGTCGGGCAGCCACCACTTGGCGATGCGGGTGGACAGGAAGTCGAGCACCGATTCCTTGGTGGGCTGGTGGCCCGCGCGCGGCACCACCAGCAGCAACGGACGCTCCTGCCACTTGGGATGGGCCACGCCGATGATGGCCGCCTCGGCCACGCCCGGATGGCCCATGGCCGCGTTCTCGACGTCGATGGACGAGATCCACTCGCCGCCGGACTTGATCACGTCCTTGGCCCGGTCGACCAGCTGCAGGTAGCCGTCGGTGTCGATGGTGGCGACGTCGCCGGTGTTGAAGTAGCCCTCGTCGTCCATCGGCGAGCCGCCCTCTCCTTTGAAATAACCCGAGGCGATCCACGGACCGCGCACGCGCAGGTGGCCGCGCGACTGGCCGTCCCAGGGCTGCACCTCGCCCATGTCGTCGACCAGCTTGAGGTCCACGCCCCACACGCCGCGGCCCTGCTTGAGCTTGACCTTGACCAGCTCGTCCTCGGCCATGCTGTCGTGCTTGGGCAGCAGCTTGCTGATGACGCCGATGGGGCTGGTCTCGGTCATGCCCCAGCCCTGCACCACCTGCGCGCCGAACTGCTTCTCGAAGCGCTCCAGCATGGCGCGCGGCACGGCGGCGCCGCCGATGCCGATCATCTTGACGCCGAGCTGGCGCGGATCGATCTCGGGATGCGCGTCCAGGTACTGGAAGAGCATCAGCCACACCGTGGGCACGCCCTGCGAGAAGGTGACCCGCTCGTCCTTCATCAGCGTGTAGACGCTCTCGCCGTCCATGTGCGGCCCCGGGAACACCAGCCGCGTGCCCACCATGGCCGCCGCATAGGGCGTGCCCCAGCCGTTGGCATGGAACATGGGCACGATCAGCATCACCGTCTCGCGCGAGCTGATGCCGAAGGTGTCGGGCGCCAGCTCCATCAGCGTGTGCAGCATCGTCGAGCGGTGCGAATAGAGCACGCCCTTGGGGTTGCCGGTGGTGCCCGAGGTGTAGCAGAGCGAGGACGCGGTGCGCTCGTCGAAGTCGGGCCAGTCGTAGTGCTCGCTCTGGGCGGCGAGCAGCTCGTCCCAGCAGCGCAGGTCGGGCAGGTCCAGCGCGGGCATGTGCTCGCGCGAGGTCATGCAGACGTAGGTCTTCACGGTCTTGAGCTTCGGCGCCAGCTTCTGCACCAGCGGCGCGAAGGTGACGTCGAAGAACAGCACGCGGTCTTCGGCATGGTTGGCGATGTACTCGATCTGCTCCGGAAAGAGCCGCGGGTTGACGGTGTGCAGCACGGCGCCCGTGCCCGAGACGCCGAAGTACAGCGCCAGGTGGCGCCAGCTGTTCCAGGCCAGCGTGGCCACGCGATCGCCGCGCTGGATGCCCAGCGACTGCAGCGCGTTGGCGATGCGGCAGGCGGCGTTGCGCACGCCCAGCCAGTCGGTGCGGTGCGTGCCGCCCTCGGGCAGGCGCGAGACGATCTCGGTGCGCGGATGGAAGCGCGCCGCATGCTCGATGAGCGACGAGATCAGCAGTGGGCGGTCCTGCATCAGGCCGAAGAGGGGTTCGGACATGGCGGTGTCTCCTGGATGCGGTGGCGATGCGGTGGTGGCTCAGCTGCCGAGCAGCTCGCCGAAAGGCACGTAGCGCGTGCCGTCGAAGCGCACGGGCTGCATCTTCTTGATGGGGAAGAAGTCGTCGGCGCCGGTGCTGAGCGTGATGCCGGGGTAGAGCATGGGCAGCGCCATCTTCAGGCTGGCGGCCTGCTTCATGACGTTGGCGCGGGTCAGGTCGTCGCCGCAGCGGCGCAGCACCTCGGCCAGCGTCTGGGCCTGCGAATAGCCGATGACGTTGAGCGAATCGTTCGGGTCGCCCGCCGGGTGGTACTGCTTCATGAAGGCCAGGTAGTCGGCCAGTTCGCGCGTGCCCTGGTTGCTCGGGTCGGAGGGCTCGCGCAGGTAGGTGGCGGTGATGATGCCCTGCGCGTTGTCGGCACCGGCCGGCTTGATGACCGAGCTGATCGACAGCGACACGCTCACCAGGTAGTGGGCCGGCTTCCAGCCGATGTCGGCCGCCTTGCGGATGGACTGGGCGGCGAACTTGGGCGTGGTGATGTTGATGAAGGTGTCGGCGCCCGAGCCCTTGAGCGCGACCATCTGGCTGTCCACCGTCGGGTCGGTCACCTCGTAGGTCTGCTGGCTGACGATGAACTGCTTGGCCTTGTCGCCGAAGCCGTCCATCACGCCCTTGAGGTAGTCCTTCCCGAAGTCGTCGTTCTGCATCAGGATGCCGACCTTGGCATTGGGCCGG
Source organism: Pseudacidovorax sp. NFM-22 (assembly GCF_021401245.1). Taxonomy (GTDB): domain Bacteria; phylum Pseudomonadota; class Gammaproteobacteria; order Burkholderiales; family Burkholderiaceae_C; genus Xenophilus. Next base: position 1,083,866 of record NZ_JACBFY010000002.1, on the reverse strand, counting down.
GTGGCCATGATGTGGCGCGCGAAGATCGCACCTTCGAGTTGGTAGGTGGGCTGCCAGCCCATGGTCCACGGGAAGTTCTTGGGGTCGCCCCAGCGCGTGGCGCCGGTGGAGACGAACAGCTGCGGCACCTTGCGCTGGTTCATGTAGCGCTGCACGGCCTGGTTGTGCGAGGTGCCCAGCGCGCCGAACATCAGCAGCACGCCGTCGCGCTCGACCAGCTTGCGGGTCTGCTCCACGCTCTGGGCGGGGTTGTAGGCATCGTCGGCCGACAGGTAGGTGATCTTGCGGCCGTTGATGCCACCTTCGGCGTTGAGCTTGGCGAAGTAGGCCGCATGGGTCTTGCCGATGGTGCCGTAGGCCGAGGCCGGGCCGGAGTAGGGCACGAAGTTGCCGACCTTGATCTCGGTGTCGCTGGCCCCGGTGTCGTACTTCTTCTGGGCCTGCGCGGCAGGCGCCAGGGCCAGCAGCGAGAAGGTGGCAAGCGCGGCCCCCAGGCCGCGTGCGATGGAAAGGCGCATGGTTGTCTCCTGGTTGTCGTCGGCCCGTTCTGTGTGGTGTGGGCCTTGGTGCGGGGTCGCGAGGCGATGGTAGGAATCGCCTCTGCCGGTGCCCATCGTCGGTTCCGACGATTGGGCGGGCGCATGGGGAATCAGCCTGCGCTGCGCGGCGGAAACGCGGGCTCGCGCTTCTGCACGAAGGCGCGCACGCCCTCCGCGAAGGCTGCGCCGTCGATCAGTTCGCGCTGGCGCTCGGCCTCGTAGTGCAGCTGGTCGGCCAGGCTGCCGGTGGCGGCGGCGTCCAGTGCGCGGCGCGCCTCCATCGCGGCATGCGCGGGCAGGCGGGCCAGGCGGTGGGCCAGGGTGAGGGCCTCGTCCTGCAGGGCGGCATCGTCCACGCAGCCCCACACCAGGCCCCAGTCCAGCGCCTGCTGGGCCGACAGGCGCTCGCCCAGCAGGGCCAGGCCCATGGCCCGTGCACGGCCCAGCCGGCGTTCGATGAACCAGGTGGTGCCCAGGTCGGGCACGATGCCCAGCCGGGGCAGGAAGGGCAGGAAGAAGTAGGCCGCGCGGGCCATGAGCGTGAAGTCGCCCGCGAGCGCAAGGCCCGCACCGGCGCCCGCCGCCGCGCCGTTGACGGCGCAGACCAGCGGCATGGGCAGGGCCTGCAGGTCGAGGATCAGCCGGTTGGACAGCGCATGCATGGTGTCCGCCGTGTGCGCGCCCAGCGTGCGCCCGTCGCCGGCCGGCACGCCGCCCATGGACTGCAGGTCGGCCCCCACGCAGAAGCCCTTGCCCTCGCCGGTGAGCACCACGGCGCGCACGCCGGCATCGGCCGCCAGCTCGGCCAGCCGCGCACGCAGCTGCTGCTGCAGGCCGATGCCCAGCGGGTTCAGGCGCGCGGTGTTGCACAGCGTGAGCACGGCCACCTCGTCGTGGCGGTGCAGGCGGAGCACGGTGTCGGTGTCGGCGGTCATGCAGTTTCCTTGGGCGTTGAAGGTCGAGGCGTAGAAGATTCAGCCACCGCGGGCGAGCCGGGCCCGCAGCCGGTGCAGCAGCCCCATCACCCCGCCGGGCATCACGAACATGCAGAGGATCAGCACCACGCCATACACGGCCCAGGGCGCGGACTTGGACACCTGCTCGGCCAGCCCCGGCACGAAGAGGATGAACAGCGCGCCGAACAGCGCCCCCCACAACGTGCCCACGCCGCCCACCACGATGCCCACCAGCAGCGAGATCGACAGGAAGAAGGTGAAGGAATCCGGCGCCACGAACTGCACCGCGATGGCCGCCAGCGCGCCGCCCACGCCGGTGTAGCCGGCGGAGACGGCGAAGGCCATGGACTTGGCATGCGCGTTGTTCACCCCCATGGCCTCGGCCGCCATGCCGTGGTCGCGGATGGCCCGCAGCGCCAAGCCGCTGCCGCTGTCGATCAGGTTGCGCGCGCCCCAGAACAGCAGCACCGCCACGGCCAGCGCATAGAGGTAGAACCACTGGTCGGCATCCAGCGGCAGGCCCCAGGGCGCCTCGGGCTTGGTCAGCACGATGCCGCCCACGCCGCCGGTCCACGCCTCCAGATGCTTGTACTTGAGCAGCTGCGGCATGGCCACGCCCAGCGCGAAGGTGGCCAGCGCCAGGTACAGGCCTTCGAGCTTGAGCGCCGGTCGCCCGAAGAGGTAGCCCACCCCCAGGCTCACGACGCCCGCGGCCGGCACCGCCAGCCAGTAGGGCACGCCCGCGCGGTCCATGAGGATGCCGGCCGCATAGGCGCCGATGGCGAAGAAGGCGCCATGGCCCAGCGAGATCTGGCCGTTGTAGCCGGTGAGGATGTTCAGCCCCACCAGCGCCACCGCATAGGCCAGCACCATGGTGGCCTGGAAGAGCTGGTAGCCCTGCGCGATGAAGGCCAGGGCCACGCCGGCCACGATCAACGCCAGCGCGAAGACGGACGAGGGCGAGAGCCGCCGCCTCGCGGGCGCCGCCTTCAGCGGCACGGCCTCGGAAGTGAGCACGGTGGACATGACGTTCAGACCCTCTTCACGATGCGCCGCCCCATCAGGCCGGCCGGGCGCACGATGAGCACGCCCACGATCAGCACCAGCGCCACCGAGAGCTTGAGCTCGGTGCCCACCACATAGCTGCCCATCAGGTTCTCCAGCACGCCCACCAGGAAGCCGCCGACCACCGCGCCCACCGGGTTGTCGATGCCGCCCAGCAGCGCGCCGGCAAAGGCATAGAGCAGCACGCCGGTCATCATGTGCGGATCGAGGAAGACCACCGGCGCCACCATCATCCCGGCCACCGCGCCGATGGCGCCGGCCAGGCCCCAGCCCAACATCAGCATGCGGCCCACCGAGATGCCCACCAGCCGCGACGAGGCCGGGTTCTGCGCCGCAGCCCGCATGGCCAGGCCCAGCGGCGTGAGGCGGAAGAAGGCGAAGAGCAGCGCCACCAGGGCCAGCGCGACGGCGATGGCGCCCACCTCGTGCGCGGACATCAGGGCACTGGCGTACCAGGCATCCTTGGGGAAGGGGCTGGGAAATTCCTTGATCGTGTAGCCGAAGAGCCAGCCCGCCAGGCTGTGGAAGACCACCAGCAGCCCGATGAAGACCACCACCTGCGCCAGGTCGGTGGCCTTGTGCATCGGCCGGATGATGGCGAACTCCACCGCCGCGCCCACCACGAAGGACAGCGCCACCGTGGCGAAGAAGGCCGCCCAGTAGGGCAGCCCCGCCTGCATCAGCGACCAGGCGATGAAGGTGGAGAACATCGCCATCTCGCCCTGGGCGAAATTGATGTGGTGCGTGGCCTGGTAGATCATCACCAGCGCCAGCGCGACGGTGGCGTAGATGCCGCCGGTGGCCAGGCCGGCGAAGAGCTGGTGCAGAAATGCGTCCATGGTGTACTCAACCTCCCAGGTAGGCGCGGCGCACCGCGTCGTTGCGGCCCACGTCCTCGCTGGCGCCGTGCAGCACGATGCGGCCCGTCTCCAGCAGGTAGGCGGTGTCGGCCAGTTCCAGCGCCAGGCGCGCGTTCTGCTCGACCAGCAGGATGGCCATGCGCTGCTCCTGGTTGATGCGCCGCATGATGGCGAAGATGTCGCGCACCACCAGCGGCGCCAGGCCGAAGGAGGGCTCGTCCAGCAGCAGCAGGCGCGGCTCGCCCATCAGGGCGCGGCCGATGGCCAGCATCTGCTGCTCGCCGCCGGAGAGGGTGCCGGCCTGCTGCGCACGCCGCTCCTTCAGCCGCGGGAAGTAGGCATAGATGCGTTCCAGCGCCTCGGCCATGGCCGCGCGGCCCGGATGCCGCGGCCGGGCCTGGGCGCCCAGGCGCAGGTTCTCCTCGGCCGTGAGGTGCGCGAAGGTGCCGCGGCCGTCGGGCACATGGCCCACGCCCAGGCGGGCGATCTGCTCGGTGCTGCGGCCGTCGATGCGCTCGCCGGCCAGCCGCACCTCGCCGCGCACCGCGACCATGTGCCGGCAGACGGCGCGCAGCAGCGTGGTCTTGCCCGCGCCGTTGGCGCCCAGCAGCGCGGTGACGCGGCCTTCGGGCACGTCCAGGTCGATGCTGTGCAGCACGGCGGTGGGGCCGTAGGCGGCATGCACGCCGCGCAGTTCAAGCAGCGCGGGCATGGCGCACCTCCGTCTCGGCAGCACCGCCGTCGTCGCCCAGGTAGGCACGGATCACCTCGGGATGGCGGCGCACCGCCTCGGGCGTGCCCTCGGCGATCTTGCGGCCGAAGTTGAGGGCGACCACCTTGTCGCTCACCCGCATGACCAGGCCCATGTGGTGCTCCACCAGCAGCACCGTCAGGCCCAGCCGCGCACGTAGCGCGAGGATCAGGTCGCCCAGGCCTTCCAGCTCCTCGTGGTTGAGGCCGCAGGCCGGCTCGTCCAGCAGCAGCAGCCGGGGACGCGCGGCCAGGGCGCGGGCCAGCTCCACCCGCTTCTGGGTGCCGAAGGGCAGGTCGCCGACGCGGCGGTCGGCCACGGCGCCCAGGTCGAGCAGGGTGATGAACTCCTCGGTGCGCGCCTCGGCTTCGGCCTCCAGTTGCCGCACGCCGGGCAGGCGCAGCGCGTCGCGCAGGAAGCCCGCATGCTGGTGCGTGTGCGTGCCCACGCGCACGTTCTCGCGCACCGTCATGCTGGCGAAGAGCGCCAGGTTCTGGAAGGTGCGGCCGATGCCCAGCGCCGCCATGCGGTGGCGCGGCAGCGTGGCCAGCGAGCGACCGGCGAATTCGATGCGCCCGGCCTGCCAGCCATACAGCCGCGAAAGGCAATTGAACAGCGTGCTCTTGCCCGCGCCATTGGGCCCGATCAGGCCGCAGACCTGGCCGGCGGCCACGTCGAAGCCCACGCCGTCCAGCGCCACGATGCCGCCGAAGCGCACCGACAGCCCCTCGATGCGCAGCAGGGGTTCGGCGGCGGCGGCGTGTCTGTCTCCGAAGTCCTGGGTCATGGAAGTCCTGCCCTGGTGTTGTGATGGAAGGGCCGGCGCGCGCCACTCCGCGCCCGGGCTTCGACAGGCTCAGCCTGAACGATCCAGGGTCACCGAGCGTGCATCTCCCGTGGAGATGGCCCGGCCGCGGCTCAGAAGGTGTGAATGAATCCGGCGTGGCCGAGCGGGCTGCGAAAACGCGGCCAATCCAGGCGCAAAGCGCAGCCATAGCTCGGGCTATGGCGAGCATTTGCAACGCAGAGTGGGCGTGTTTTGGCAGAACGAGCGGACATGGCGGGTTCGTTCACACCTTCTCAGAGCCGCTCGACGATGGTCACGTTGGCCATGCCGCCGCCTTCGCACATGGTCTGCAGACCGTAGCGGCCGCCGCGGTCGTGCAGGGCATGGATGAGCGTGGTCATCAGCTTGGTGCCCGAGGCGCCCAGCGGATGGCCCAGGGCGATGGCGCCGCCGTTGACGTTGAGGCGCGCCGGGTCGGCGCCCGTCACCTGCAGCCAGGCCAGGGGCACGGGCGCGAAGGCCTCGTTGACCTCGAACAGGTCGATGTCGTCGATCTTCATGCCCGCCTTCTGCAGCGCGCGCTGCGTGGCGGGGATGGGCGCCTCGAGCATGATCACCGGGTCGTGGCCGATCATGGTCATGTGGTGGATGCGGGCGAGCGGCTTGACGCCCAGCGCCTTGAGGCCGCGCTCGTTGACGACCATCACGCCCGTGGCGCCGTCGCAGATCTGGCTGGCGGTGGCCGCCGTGCAGCGGCCGCCCTCCTGGATCAGCTTGACGCCGGCGATGCCCTCCAGCGTGGCGTTGAAGCGGATGCCTTCGTCGACCGTGTGCGGCTGGCCCTCGCCCTCGGCGCCGCCTTCGGCGCTGCGGGCTTCGACTGCCAGGATCTCTTTAGCGAAGCGGCCCTCGTTGGTGGCCGCGACGGCACGCTGGTGGCTCTGCAGCGCGTAGACGTCGAGCTGCTCCTTCGAGAGGCCGTACTTCTTGGCCATCATCTCGGCGCCCATGAACTGGCTGAACTCCACGCCGGGGTAGCGCTTCTGCATGGCCGGGCTCATGTAGCCGCCCAGGCCCGCCTTCAGCGGCAGGGCGTTGGGCGTGAACATCGGCACGCGGGACATGCTCTCCACGCCCGCGGCGATCACCACGTCCATGCTGCCGCTCATCACGGCCTGGGCCGCGAAATGCAGCGCCTGCTGCGAGGAGCCGCACTGCCGGTCGACCGAGGTGCCGGGCACCGACTCGGGCAGCGACGAGGCCAGCACCGCATTGCGCGCCACGTTGGTGGCCTGCTGGCCCACCTGGCTGACGCAGCCCATGATCACGTCCTCGACCAGGGCGGGGTCGGCATCGGCGCGGCGCACCAGTTCGTCGATCACCTGTGCTGCGAGGTCCACCGGGTGCCAGCCCGAGAGTCGGCCGCCGCGCTTGCCGCCGGCGGTGCGGGTGGCGGCGACGATGAATGCTTCTGCCATGGGGTCTCCAGTCTCCAATGCGGTTCGTCGGAAGTCCGCGTGGATTCTGGGCGGCGAAGGCGGCGGCGTCGCTCGTCCGAAGCGACGAATTTCGAGGGCCGCGGACCGCGGCGGCCCCCTCAGACGGCCCGCGCCAGCACCCGGGCGGCGTGCTGCAGCGCCGAGGCCGGCGCATGCCGGGCGGGCGGGGGGCCGAGCCGCAACGCATCGCGCGCCAGCAGGCGGCCCCGGCGGTGGGCCTGGGCCGGACTGCGCATGGGCCGGGCCAGCCGACGCAGCCAGGCCTGCGCACGGCGACGGTCGGCAGGCGGCAGCGTGTCCTGCGCCAGCAGCTGCCCGAGCGCGAGCACCGCCTGTCCGGTGGCCAGCACGGCCAGGCCTTGGCGTGCGCCGTGCTCCGGCGCCAGGCCGGCCGCATCGGCGCAGCGGACCAGGCGCAGCACGCGGTGCTGCAACCGGGCCCGCCACACCTCGGCCCGTCGCCAGGCCTGCGGCTGCGCGGCCATGGCCGCGACCTCCGCCTGCATCAGCGCCGACAGTTGCGCATAGCGACGCCGCCCGCCCGGCGGAAAGACGAGGCGGAAGGCCGCCAGCGCCACCAGCGGCCCGGCCACCACGGCGGCCGCCTCGGCCAGCCCCGTCGGCCAGGAGAACGCCCGGGCATGCATGGGCTGCAGGAGCAGCAGGCCAACGAGGTTGAAGTCGAAGCCGAAGCGCGCCGTGCGCGGATGCGCCAGCACGAAGGCGCCGGCCAGCACCAGCGGCAGGCACATCAGCAATCGCCCGAGCGCGCCGTCCACCCACGGCCAGAGCAGGGCCTGCACCGCCAGCGCCGCGGCGGCACCGAGCAATTGGCCGCAGAAGACCGAGCGCATGATCCGCGCCGGGTCGTCGGCGGTGGAAAAGAGCGTGGTCATCACCGCCACGCCGAGCATGAGCAGCGGCGCCGCGGCCCAGCCGGTCGCCAGCCACAGCGCACCGATGAGGCCGAGCGTGAGCACGGAGCGCAGGAAGGTCTCGCGGGCGGCGATCCAGTCGCGGTGCAGCACGACGGTCGGCTCGAAGGCGGCCGGCGGCTGTGCGCCGGATGGCGCGGCGCTGGGCTCCCGCGCGCCTGCGCCACCGGCAGGGCTTTCGATGCTGCCAGCCGCCGCGCCAAGGCGACGCAGCACCGCAGCCAGTTCGGCGTCCTGCGCTTCGGCGACCGTGGCGGCCTGAAGGAGCGAAGGGCCCACCGACCGGCCGGCGGCGGCGGCATCGAGGGTGGCCTGCAGGGCATCGGCCAGCGCGGCGCCATCGGCGCGTGCGGGCGCCTGCGCCCCCGGCCACCACAGCAGCAGGCCGACCTGGGCGGTCAGCGCCTGGCGCAGCGCGCGCACCTCGCGGCGGGAATCGAGGCGGCCGGCCACCTGCAGCTCCAGCCCTTCCTCCAGCCGTGCCAGTTCCGCCAGCTGGGTGTCGCGCGCCGTGTGCGCCGGCAGCGCCCCGGTGCGCGCCCAGGCGGCCAGTTCGCGCAGCCGCTCCAGGCAGAGCGTGCGCGTGCGCAGGTGCAGCGCATCGGCCGGCGGCCGGGCCGCGAAGCGCAGGCTCACGGCCAGTGCCACCACCACACCCAGGCCGATGGTCAGCAGCCGGTCCAGCCCGAAGGCGGCGATGTGCGTGGGATGGCTGGCATCGAGCAACGCCACCATCGCCGCCGAGTAGCCGGCCAGCAGCGTGCCATAGCTCGCGAAGCCGCGCAGCAGCTGCCCCGCGCCGGCGCACAGCCCGGCCCACAGCGCCAGCCCGGGCACCAGCACCGCCGGCGAGCCCTGGCCCAGGGCCACCAGCGCCACGCCATAGGCGGCACCGGCGGCCGTGCCCAGCAGGCGGAACAGGCTCTTCTCGATCAGGTGGCCGCGCAGCGGCTGCGCCGCGATCCACACGGTCATGGCCGCCCATTGGGGATGGTCCAGGCCCAGCAGGCCTGCCAGCAGCAGCGCCACGCCCGAGCCCGCCGCGGTGCGCAGGGTGAAGGCGAGGCGAGCGGGCTCGAAACCGAGGCGGCGCGCGAGGCGGTCGAAGGAAGGAGCGCCGGCGGCCGGAACGCCCGGGCGGGCCGTCATGCCCCGGACTCCATGGCCGCGATGCCTTCGCCGATGCGGTCGAAGCCATCGAGCAGCGCCTGCAGCTGCGCGTCGTCCAGCCCGGCGAGCATGCGGCCTTCCACCCGGTCCAGCACCGTCTGGATGCGCCGCACCACCGCGCGCCCGTCGCGGGTCAGGAAAAGCCGCCAGGTGCGGCGGTCCTGCGGATCGTCGCGGCGCTCGATCCAGCCGGCGCGGGCATGCTGGTCCAGCAGCCGCACCAGGCTGGAGCCGTCGATGCCGATGCGCTCGGCCAGCTCCCGCTGCGTGAGCCCCCCGCCTGCCTCGGCCAGGTACATCAGCGGCGGCCAGCCCGCATCGGTCAGGCCCAGGGCGGCGAGTTGCGCGTCCAGCGCCCGGCGCCAGCGGCGGGCGAGCACGACGAAGCGCATGCCGAAGCGCTGGCGGGGCAGGGCGGGGGAGTCGTCGTCCATGGGGTGGATGATAGGCGAATCGTTTGGATTCCAACGATTTGAAGGGGATCGATCCGGACTCCGGGCCGGCCGCCCGCCGATGGGCGAAAGTCCCGCCGAGAAACGGGCCGCGAGGTCGGTCGTTTGACAGTGCGCCGCTCCGCTGACAGACTAGTTGTCTGACCAGTTCAACAGGGAGCTTTTCGATGCACACATGGCCCGTTCAGGACGCCAAGGCGCGGTTCAGCGAATTCCTCGACGCCTGCCTCGAGCAAGGCCCGCAGATGGTGACCCGCCGCGGCGCTGAGGCGGCCGTGCTGGTGCCGGTGCAGGAATGGCGCCGGCTGCAGTCGGCGGCACGTCCGTCGCTCAAGCAGTTGCTGCTGTCGGACGTCGGCCGCACCGATCTGCTGGTGCCCGCGCGCGGCCAGGCGCGCAGGCGCAAGGTGGAGCCGCAGCGGTGACGCAGGGCTACCTGCTCGACACCAACGTCGTCTCCGAACTGCGCCGCCTGCGCCCGCACGGCGGGGTGGTCGCCTGGCTGAAGTCCCTGGACGATGCGCAGCTGCATCTTTCGGCGGTGACGCTCGGCGAGATCCAGGCCGGCATCGAGCTGACGAAGGAACAGGACGCAGCCAAGGCCCAGGAGATCGAGGCATGGCTGGCGCAGATCGCCAGCGCCTACAACGTCCTGCCCATGGACGCCGCGGCCTTCCGGGCCTGGGCGCGGCTGATGCACCGGAAGTCCGACACGCTCTACGAAGATGCCATGATCGCCGCCACCGCCCAGGTCCATGGCCTGACCGTGGCCACCCGCAACGTGGCGGACTTCAAGGCGCTGGCCGTGGAGGTGTTCAACCCCTTTGCGCCATCCTGAGCACTGAAGCGCCGGCTACCGCGGCGCCATCCGTATCGCTCCATCCAGCCGCACGCACTCCCCGTTGAAGTAGCCGTTGGTGATCATCGTCTCCGCCAGGTGCGCGTACTCGGCCGGGTTGCCCAGCCGCTTGGGAAAGGGCACCGAGGCCGCCAGCGCCGCCTTGACGTTGTCGGGCGCGCCCTGCAGCAGCGGCGTGTCGAAGATGCCGGGCAGGATGGTGTTGACGCGGATGCCCTCGCCCATCAGGTCGCGGGCGATGGGCAGGGTCATGCCCGCGACGCCGGCCTTGCTGGCCGAATAGCTCGCCTGACCCATCTGGCCGTCCACCGCTGCCACCGAGGCGGTGTTGACGATGGCGCCGCGCTCGCCCGAACCGTGCTCATCCACCAGGGGTTCCAGCGCCAGCATGCCCGCCGCCGACTTGGCGATGCAGCGGAAGGTGCCCACCAGGTTGATCTGGATGATCCGGTCGAAGTTGGCCAGCGGAAAGTGCTTGATCTCGCCCGTGGCCTTGTCGCGGCTGGCGGTCTTGACGGCGTTGCCGGTGCCGGCGCAGTTGACCAGCACGCGCTCCTGCCCGTGCGCGGCACGGGCCTTGGCGAAGCCGGCATCGACCGAGGCCTCGTTGGTCACGTCGACGGCGCAGAACAGGCCGCCGATCTCGCGGGCCAGGGCCTCGCCGGCCGCTTCGTTGAGGTCGAACAGCGCGACCTTGACGCCGTGCGAGGCCAGCCGCCGCGCGGTGGCGGCCCCCAGGCCGGAAGCACCGCCGGTGACGACGGCGGCGATGGTGGCATCGAGTTGCATGAGGGGACTCTCCTGTGTCGTGGTGAAGGGCGCCTGCAGTGGCGGCAGGCGAAGGCGTGTGTTCAGAGCGGGTGGAAGCGCCGCTGCTGCGCCGCCATCTGCCGCAGCAGTTCGGGCGGCGCATAGGCGGGGCCGTGCGCGGCATGGGCCTCCAGCCGTCGCAGCAACTCGGCCGCACCCAGCCAGTCGGCGTACTGCAGCGGCCCGCCCAGCCAGGCCGGAAAGCCCACGCCCAGCAGCAGGGCCATGTCCAGCTCGGCGGCGCTGGCGACGCTGCCTTCCTCCAGCGCGGCGATGGCCTCGGCCAGCAAAGGCAGCATCAGCCGCTCCACGATGGCTTCGTCGGCCATGGGCGTGAAGCCGCCGGGCGACAGGTCGGCCAGCAGGGCCTGGGCGGCGGGGTCGGCGCTGCGGCGGGGCTTGCCGGCGGCGTCGCGTTCGTAGCGGTAGAAGCCGGCGCCGCTCTTCTGGCCGAGGCGGCCGGCGCGCACCATGCGGTGCACCGGGTTGGCGTCGATGGCGCGCATGCGCCCGGGATGGCCGGCGGTGATCACGTCGCCCACATGGGCGCCCGTGTCCATGCCCACCACGTCGTTGAGCCAGGCCGGGCCCATGGGCCAGCCGAAGGCCTCCATGGCGCGGTCGATGGCGGTGAAATCCACGCCCTCGGCCACCAGTTCGTTGAAGGCATTGAAGTAGGCGGTGAGCACGCGGTTGACCAGGAAGCCCGGGCCGTCGGCCACCACGATGGGCGTCTTCTTCATGGCCAGGGCATAGGCCACCGCGGCGGCCACGGCGGTGTCGCTGGTCTGCGGCCCGCGCACGACCTCGACCAGCGGCATGGCCGGCACGGGGTTGAAGAAATGCAGGCCGACCAGGTTCTGCGGCCGGGCCAGCGGCTTGGCGATGTCGGCCAGGCGCAGGCTGGAGGTGTTGGTGGCGATCAGCGCATCGGGCCGCAGCTGCGGCTCCAGCGCGGCCAGCACCTGCTGCTTGACCTCCAGACGCTCGACGATGGCCTCGACCACCAGGTCCGCCGCGTCCAGGCCCGCATCGTCCAGCTGCGGCGTGATGGCGGCCAGCACCGCGTCGGCCTTGGCCTGCGCGAGGCGGCCGGTCTGCACGCGGCGGCCGAGCTGTTTGGCGGCCTCGGTCATGCCCAGATCGAGCTGGTCGGCGCGGATGTCCTTCATGCGCACGGGAATGCCGGCCAGCGCGCTGCTGAAGGCGATGCCGCCACCCATGATGCCGGCGCCGAGCACGGCGGCCCGGGGCGGCGCCTTTGCACCGGCGGCCTGCTTCTTCGCCGCCTTGCGCACGGCCTGTTCGTTGAGGAAGGTACGCACCAGCGAGGCCGCCGCCTGCGTGCGTGCGACGCGGCCGAAGGCCTCGGCCTCCAGCCGCAGGGCCTCGTCGCGCGGCTGCGAGGCGCCCTCGGCCATCATGGCCAGGGCCATGGGCGCGGCGGGCTGGTGGCGGCCGAGGCGCGGAGCCAGCTCGGCCAACACCTGCTGCGCCGTGGCCGCGAAGGCCTCGGCATCGCCGGGCAACGCCGCGTGCTTGCGCGCGACCTGGGCGCGCCAGTCCACCTCGCCGGCGACACAGCGGCGCAACAAGGCGAGGGCCGCGTCGCGCAGCGCCTCGGGCTCGGCCACGGCATCGACCACGCCCGCGGCCTGGGCGGTGCGCGCATCGGCCGGCGTGCCGGTGGCGACCCAGCGCATGGCCGTCGCCAGCCCCGCCACGCGGGCCAGCCGCACCGTGCCGCCGAAGCCGGGAAAGAGGCCGAGCTTGACCTCGGGCACGCCCACCTGGGCGGCGGTGGACATGACCCGCAGCGTGGCGGCCAGCGCCAGCTCCAGCCCGCCGCCCAGCGCATAGCCGTTGATGGCGGCCACGGTGGGCACGGGCAGGTCTTCCAGCGCGACGAAGACATCGTTGCTGCGGCGCACGCCGGCCGTGATGGCCTCGGCGCTCTGCTGGAAGGTGGCGCCGAATTCGGTGATGTCGGCGCCGACGATGAACACGTCCTTGGGGCTGGTGATCAGCACGCCCTGCAGCCCGGTGTCGGCCGCGAGCACGGCCACCGCCTCGCGCAGCTCGGCGACGGTACGGGCGTCGAACTTGTTGATGGCCTCGCCGCGGCGGTCGAAGACGAGCTCCACCAGCCCGTCGGCCAGGGGTTGCAGGCGGATGCTGTTTCCTTCGAACACGGTGTTGTCTCCTGGGTGTCTCGGGCCTGAAAGCCGGGGGCAGTCTAGGAATCGCCCCTTCTTGCGGCCATCGTCCAAACCGACGAAAGTGGCCGGCCGCCACCGCGCGGCCCCTTGTCACTCCGCGCCACGCGCGCCGCCTCGTCCCATGTCCGCCCCGTCGCCTTCCGTGCCCGTCCAGCCCGCCAAGCTCAGCCCGCCCGCGCCACCCGCGGCGCAGGTGCTGCGGCAAGCCATCGCGCGGCAGGTGCACGAGGCGGCCCGCGCGCGGCTGCTGCTGGTGCGCGCGCCGGCCGGTTTCGGCAAGACCACGGCGATGCGCCAGATGCGGGACCGCTTCGAGGCCGAGGGCATCGCCACCGCCTGGCTCACCCTGGATAGCGCAGACAACGACGTGCCGCGTTTCCTGCAGGGCCTGGGCGCGGCGGTGCAGGCGCTGGGCATCGAGCCCGCCCCGGGCAGCGGCCTGGGTGACCCGATCGCGGCCCTGGGTCATGACGCACTGCCCTTCGCGCTCTTTCTCGACGACTTCGAGGTGCTGCAGTCGCCTGCCGTCATCGGGCTGGTGCGGCAGCTGCTCGACGGCCTGCCGCGCCAGGGCCAGTTGGTGATCGGCTCGCGCAGCTTGCCCGACCTGGGCCTGGGCCGGCTGCGGGCCCGCGGCCAGTTGCTGGAGATCGATGCCGCCCTGCTGCGCTTTTCGGCCGCCGAGGCGGAGGAGTTCTTCCGCCTGCGTGGCGAAGCCCTGCCGCGCGACACGCTGGAGCGCCTGCTGGCCAAGACCGAGGGCTGGGCCGGCGCGCTGTGGCTGGCCTCGCTGGCACTGCAACGGCATGGCGCCGCGGGCAGCGACTTCGTCGAGCGCTTCTCGGGCTCCGACCGCGCCGTGGCCGATTACCTGGCCGAGGACGTGCTCGCCCAGCAGAGCGAGGAGGTGCGCGACTTCCTGCTGCGCACCAGCGTGCTGCGCGTGCTCGACGCGCAGGTCTGCGCCGCCGTGGCGCCGCGGGCCGACTGCGCGGCGCTGCTGGCGCAGCTGGAGGCCGGCCATCTCTTCCTGGCGCCGCTGGCCAGCGATGCCCGCAGCTACCGCTACCACAGCCTGTTCGCCGACTTCCTGCGCGGCCAGCTGGCGCGCGAGCGGCCCGGCGACGTGGCACGGCTGCACCTGGCGGCCTCGGGCTGGTACGAGGCCCAGGGCCGGCCGGTGCCCGCCATCGACCATGCCATCGATGGCGGGGACCATCCGCATGCGCTGGCCCTGCTCGCGCGCCATGCCGAGCGCTTTCTGGAGGAAGGCCGCATGCGCCTGCTCGACCGCTGGTTCGCCGCGCTGCCGCCCGAGCAGCTGGCCGGCCAGCCGCTGCTGCAGATGGTGGCCACCTGGGCCGAATGCTTCACCCGCGGACCCTGGCAGGCGCTGCAGCGGCTGCAGGCCAGCGGCTGCGAGACCAGCGAGGACGCCGCCGTGCGCGCCCACGTCAACGGCCTGCAGCCGCTGCTGCTGGCCATGATGGACCATCCCGAGGACGCCTACCCCGTCGGCCATGCCAACCTGCGGCGGCTGCCCACCTGCCGCGCCTTCGCCGACAGCGCGCTGGCCAATGCCATGGCCTACATCGTTTCGGTGATGGGCGAGCAGCACGAGGCCCATCGCCTGCTCGACGCCGCGCGCCGCAGCCAGGCCGGCAGCATCTTCAACCGCATGTACACCGAGGCCATGGAAGGCGTGCTCGACCTGGCCGAGGGCCGGCTGCGCCAGGCCGCCGCGCGCTTTCGCGTGGCCCTGTCCGCCACGCCGCGCAGCGCCTCGTACAACCCCACGCAGGGCAATGCCTGGGCCGGCGTGCTGCATGCCGGCGTGCTGTACGAAGGCGACGACCTGGCCGGCGCCGAGCACCTGCTGAGCGTGTACCTGCCGCTGGCCCGCGACGTCGGGCTGCCCGACCACGTGATCGCGGCCTACCGCATGCGCGCGCGCATCGCCTTCCTGCAGGGCGACGTGGACAGCGCCTTCCAGCTGCTGACCGAGCTGGAATACCTGGGCCACGACCGCCAGCTGCCGCGCGTGGTGGCCAGCGCCAAGCTGGAGCATGCGCGCCTGCTGATGCTGCAGGGCAACCGCGATGCCGCTGCCGACATGCTGGAGCGCGCCGACGATGCCGCCGTGTGGGACCGCGTGCGCCGCCTCAACCTGCCGGCCCACCCGGTGGACGACATCGCCATCGGCCGCTGGCGCTGGCAGCTGCGCTTCGGCGACGCCGAGGCCGTGCGGCAGGCGCTGGCCCCCGCCATCGCCGAGGCCGACACGCTGGCCCGGCGGCACCGGGCGCTCAAGCTGCGCGTGCTGCTGGCGCTGGCCCAGGCGCGCGCAGGTGCCGCGGCGGAGGCGCAGGCGGTGCTGGCCGTCGTGCTGGCCGAGACGGCGCGCGAAGGTTTCGTGCGGCTGCTGCTGGACGAGGGACCTGCCTTGGCGCCGCTGCTGCGCGCCCTGCAGGCCGACCGTGCCCGGCTGGACGAGGCCGGGCCCATCTATGCCGACCATGTGGCGCGCCTGGCCGCCGCCTTCGGCGAGGTGCACGAGGACGAGTCCGCCGCCGGCGACGCCCCGCCCGCACCGCTGGCCGAGCCGCTGACCCGCAAGGAGATCCGCGTGCTGGAGCTGCTGGCCGCCGGCTACTCCAACGCGGCCATGGCCGAGAAACTGTTCGTCTCGGACAGCACCGTGCGCACGCACCTGCGCAACATCAACCTCAAGCTCGGCGCCCGCAGCCGCACGCAGGCCGTGGCGCTGGCGCGGCAGGCGGGGGTGGTGCGGTAGGGCGTCGCCGAGGACGCGCTCATGGGAATGCGAACGCATGGCAGGCGCGCCGCTCTGCCCTTCGACGGGCTCAGGGCGAACGGAACAAGTCTTCTTGCCGGGTGCCACCATCAGCACGGCGCCGGCCGCGGTCCTTTTCGAACAGGAGTCCTGCCCATGACCGATCGCTCGTCATCCCCGCCGCCAGCCAGCGTGCACTACGCCGCCGACGGCCCCGTCTGCACCATCACCCTCGACCGCCCGCACAAGCGCAACGCGGTCGACGGCGCCACCGCCGAAGCGCTGCGACATGCCTTCGAACGCTTCGAGGCCGACGACGCGCTGCGCGTGGCGGTGCTCACCGGCGCGGGCGGCCACTTCTGCGCCGGCGCCGACCTGGCGGCCGCCACCGACCCCGAAGCGCGCAATGCGCTGGATGCCCGCGGGGAGGGCCCCGGCCCCATGGGCCCGACGCGCATGGCGCTGGCCAAGCCGCTGATCGCCGCCATCGAGGGCTATGCCGTGGCCGGCGGGCTGGAGCTGGCCCTGCTGGCCGACCTGCGCGTGGCCGCCGACGACGCCGTGATGGGCGTCTTCTGCCGCCGCTGGGGCGTGCCGCTGATCGACGGCGGCACCGTGCGGCTGCCGCGCCTGATCGGCATGGGCCGGGCGATGGACCTGATCCTCAGCGGCCGGCCCGTGCCTGCCGACGAGGCGCTGGCCATGGGCCTGGTCAACCGCGTCGTGCCGCGCGGCAGCGCCCTCACCGCCGCCCAGGCCTGGGCGCGCGAGCTGGCGGCCTTTCCCCAGCAATGCATGCGGGCCGACCGCCGCTCCGCCTATGCGCAGTGGGACCTGCCGCTGGACGAGGCACTGCGGCAGGAGGGCGCGAACGGCGTGCCGGTGTTCTTTGCCGAAGGTGAGGCGGGCGCTGCGCGCTTTGCGGCGGGGGCGGGGCGGCACGGGCGCTTCGGCGAGGCGCCGCCGGCCAGCGACCCGGCCTGAGCCTGGCGCAGCGCCGAGGGCCGCTGCGTCATAGGCCCAGAGGCCCAGAGGCCAAGGCGCCTCCTATGATGCCCCGCTCCTGCCTATCCTCCGCCCCCGGCGCGCCTCCCACCCATGCTCAACGGCCTGTGGCTGTCCTTCTTCCTCGTCGCCGCCGTGGCGGGCTTTTCGCGCTGGCTGGTGGGTGGCGACGCGACGGTCTTCGCCGCCATGGTCGAGGCGCTGTTCGCCATGGCCAGGCTGTCGGTGGAGATCATGCTGCTGCTCTTCGGCACGCTCACGCTGTGGCTGGGCTTTCTGCGCATCGCCGAGGCGGCCGGCCTGGTGGCGCTGCTGGCGCGGGCGCTGGGACCGCTGTTCCGGCGGCTGATGCCCGAGGTGCCGGCGGGCCATCCGGCGCTGGGCCTCATCACCATGAACTTCGCCGCCAATGCGCTGGGCCTGGACAACGCGGCCACGCCCATCGGCCTGAAGGCCATGCGCGAGCTGCAGACGCTCAACCCACGGCCCGACACGGCCAGCAACGCGCAGATCCTGTTCCTGGTGCTCAACGCGTCCTCGCTCACGCTGCTGCCGGTGACCATCTTCATGTACCGCGCGCAGCAGGGCGCGGCCGATCCGACGCTGGTCTTCCTGCCCATCCTGCTGGCGACCAGCGCGTCGACGCTGGTGGGGCTGTTGTCGGTGGCGCTGGTGCAGCGCCTGAAGCTGTGGGACCCGGTGGTGCTGGCCTACCTGCTGCCCGGCGCGGCGCTGCTGGCGGGCTTCATGGCGCTGCTGGCCACGCTGTCGGCGCAGGCGCTGGCGCAGCTCTCGTCGCTGACGGGCAACCTGGTGCTGTTCGGCGTCGTCATCGCCTTCCTCGTGGTCGGTGCGCTCAGGCGGGTGGCGGTGTACGACCGCTTCGTCGAGGGCGCCAATGAAGGCTTCGACGTGGCCAAGGGCCTGCTGCCCTACCTGGTGGCCATGCTCTGCGCCATCGGCCTGCTGCGGGCCTCGGGCGCGCTGGACCTGCTGCTGGACGGCATCCGCTGGTGCGTGGCGCAGACGGGCTGGGACACGCGCTTCGTCGATGCGCTGCCGACCGCGCTGGTCAAGCCCTTCTCGGGCAGTGCGGCGCGGGCGCTGCTGATCGAGACCATGAAGACCCACGGCGTGGACAGCTTCCCCGCCCTGGTGGCCGCCACCATCCAGGGCAGCACCGAGACGACCTTCTACGTGCTGGCGGTGTACTTCGGGGCGGTGGGCATCCAGCGGGCGCGGCACGCGGTGGGCTGCGCGTTGCTGGCCGAGTTGGCCGGTGTCGGCGCCGCGGTCGCCGTCTGCTACTGGTTCTTCGGGTGAGGCGCCGGGCCTGCCCGACCCTGTCACCGCCCCCGGCAAGCGGCCTGCGGGACAATGCCGGCCGACCGCCTCCCGCCACCAGGCCCTCTTCCGTGACCGCACCCCTCCAGGCCCAAGCGCCCGACTTTTCCGCCGCCGAGTTCCGCGCCGCCCTGGGCATGTTCGCCACCGGCGTGACCATCATCACGGCGCGGGCCGCGGATGGACGGCTGGTGGGCTTCACGGCCAACTCCTTCAACTCGGTGTCGCTGACGCCGCCGCTGGTGCTGTGGAGCCTGGCGCGCAGCGCGGGTTCGATGCCCGACCTCAGCGCGGGCTCGCACTACGCGGTCAACATCCTGGCCGCCAGCCAGAAGGCGCTGGCCGAGCGCTTCGCCGCACGCGGGGTGGACCGCTGGGAGGGCGTGGACTGGGCACCGGGCGTGGCCGGCGCGCCCGTGCTGGAGGGCTGCGTGGCCAGCTTCGAATGCTTCAACCGCAGCCGTTATGAAGAGGGCGACCACGTCATCTTCGTGGGCGAGGTGGAGCGCTGCGCCCACCGGGCCGGTGTGGCGCCGCTGCTGTTCCACGGCGGGCGCTTCTATACCGAACATCCGCTCTAGGGATGCGCTTCACGGATGCGCGCGCCGATTGGTGAAGCGCATCCCCAGGGCGTCGAGGGTCGGGCGAAGGCGCCTTTGGAGCGGGCTTCGACAGGCTCAGCCTGAACGGCCCCCGGGGCTCCAAAAGCTGCAGTGAAACGCCGGCCGGCGTCCTGGCTGGCGTCCGGGCCGGCGTCAGCCGCGCCGGCGCATCGCGGCCAGCAGCCGCTCGGTGCGCGGCCCGTAGGGCGGATGCAGCAGACCGCCCAGCGACCAGCGCGACTGCGCCAGCACCGCCTTCTCGTGCGTGAAGCGCAGGAAGCCGGCCTCGCCATGCGAGGCACCCCAGCCGCTGTCGCCCACGCCGCCGAAGGGAAGACGGGGATGGGCAATGTGCACCAGCGTGTCATTGACGGTCACGCCGCCGCTGGTGGTCTGCTGCAACAACACATCGCGCGCCGCGCGGTCCTCGCCGAACCAGTACAGCGCCAGGGGCCGCGGACGGTCGTTGATGAAGCGCACCGCCTGCGGGGCGTCCTCGCAGGCCAGCAGGGGCAGCACCGGCCCGAAGATCTCTTCCTGCATCAGAGCCATGTCGGGCGTGACGCCCAGCACCAGGCGCAGCGCCATCTGCCGCGCGTCGACGCCGTCGGTGCCCAGCACCCGCACGCGGGCGCCGCGCGCAACGGCCTCGGCCACCAGGCGTTCCAGCCGCTCGGCATGGCGGGCATCGATCAGCGCCGTGTAGTCGGGATTGCCGCCCACGGCCGGGAACATGCGCTGCACGGCCCGCTCGAGCGCGTCCGCCAGCGCCGTGTGCATCGCTGCCGGCGCGAGCAGGTAGTCGGGCGCGATGCAGGTCTGCCCCGCGTTGAGCAGCTTGCCGTGGGCGATGCGTGCCGCCGCCTCGTCGATGCGGCAGGACGGGTCGATGACGCAGGGCGACTTGCCACCCAGCTCCAGCGTGGTGGGCGTGAGGTTGGCCGCCGCCGCCGCGGCCACGTGGCGGCCCACGGCGGTGGAGCCGGTGAAGAAGAGATGGTCGAAGGGCAGTCCGGCGAATTCCGCCGCCAGCGCGGCGTCGCCGTTGATGACGCAGAACTCGTCGGCCTCGAAGTGGCGCGCCACCAGCTCGGCCGTGAGCGCCGAGGTGCGCGGCGTGCGCTCGCTGGGCTTGAGCATCACCCGGTTGCCCGCTGCCAGCGCCGAGGCGGCCGGGCCCAGCGAAAGCAGCAGGGGATAGTTCCAGGGCGAGAGCACGCCCACCACGCCCAGCGGCTGGCGCTGGATCCAGGCGCGTGCCGGCTGCAGCGTGAGCGGCGTGCGCACCCGCCGCGGGCGGGACCAGGCGCGCAGGTGCCGCAGCGCGTCGGCCACGCCCTCGCGCAGCAGCAGCATGTCGGCGATCTCGGTCAGTGGAGCGGAACGCACGCCGAAGTCGGCCTGCACCGCCTGGGCGAGCGCCGCGCCATGCTGCTGGAGCAGGCCGCGCATCCGTAGCAGGCGATCGCGGCGCAGCGGGAGCGCCGCCTCCGGCTGGGCGCGGCTCGCGGCGTGCTGGGCGTCGAACAGGGCGTGGAGCGCAGGCGTCATGACAGGGGACCGTGTCGAAGAAGGTGCCGCATCATGCCGCGTGCCGGCCGGCCGCGGTGGCCGGCCGCGGCCCGCGCCGCTGCGCTCGGCAGCGTCAGCCCCCGCGGGAGGGGCTGGAGCCAGGCCGCGCCGCTGCGGCCCGGCGGCAGCCGACGCATGCGCCTGTCAAGCCGCCGGCACGGTCGCGGCAGCACCGTAGGTGGCCGCGAAACGGGCCTGCAGGTAGGCCTGCGTCGTGACGGGCGCATGCCGCGGCGTCTCGCCCGGCGGCACGCAGCTGGGGATGGCGCTGACCAGCGCATCGGGGTTGGGGTCGAGGAAGAAGGCGATCGAGTAGCGCTCGGCCGCCGGCCGTACGACCCGGTGGGGCGTCGACAGGTAGACGTCGTTGGTCCAGCGCATCAGGCAGTCGCCGATGTTGCAGACGAAGGCGCCGGGCAGCGGCGGCACGTCGATCCATTCGTCGCGGGCACGGCCCTGCACCTGCAGGCCCGAGACACCGTCGGTGGCCAGCAGGGTGACGTTGCCGTAGTCGGTGTGGGCCCCGGCCCCCACGCCGGCGTCGGCCGCCGCGCCGGCGGGATAGTGCAGCAGGCGCAGCGTGGCCAGGGGCTGGTCGATCTTGTCGGCGAAGAAGTCCTCGGGCAGGCCCAGGTCCAGCGCGAAGGCCGCATGCAGCCGCGTGGCGGCGGCGAAGACCGCATCGAAGTAGGCCTGCACCGGCGCGCGCCAGCCGGGCAGGGCGGGCCAGGCATTGGGCGGGCGCGTGGCCTCGTCGGTCCAGATGAGGTTGAAGGCCTCCTTCTGGTCGGCGCCGCGCTTCTCGTCCAGCGCCTCCACGCCCATGCCCACGTAGCCACGGTTGTGACTGAGCGTGGCATAGGCCAGCGCGGCCTTGTCGGCCACCGGCTGGGCAAAGAACGCGCGGCTGGCGGCGAAGGCGCCGTCGATCACTTCGGCCGGCACGCCGTGGCCGGTGATGGCGAAGAAGCCGATGTCGCGGCAGGCGGCGCCCACCTCGGCCGCCACGCGGCGGCGCGCGTCGGCGTCGGGCGAGGCGAGGGCGGCGATGTCGATGACGGGGATGGTGGAGGCAGCGGTCATGGCGACGGGCAAAGGCGTTGAGGAAGGTCGGCAGGCAATCGTGACGCGGGGGGCCACGCAGGCAGGTTGGCGGGCCCGTCTAGCGTTGCAGGCTCAGCCGGTAGCGGAAGGTGTCGGCGCGGTAGACGGCGCTTTCCACATGCACCGGCGTGCCGGTCTGGTCATGCACGACGCGTTCCACCTCCAGCACGGGCGCGCCGGTTTCGAGCTTGAGCAGGCGGGCATCCGCCGCGCGGGCGGTGCCAGCGCCGATCTCCAGGTCGGCGCGCCCGACGGCGACGCCGCCCTCGTGCTCGAACACGTCGATCAGGTCGCGCTGGGAGAAGTCCACCCGCGACAGGCGCTCGCCCAGCGTGGCCAGCAGCCAGGAGTTGTTGACCGACAGCGGCTCGCGCGCCAGGTAGCGCACGGTCTGCAGGTGGTAGACGGTGGTGTTGCCCGGCAGGCCCAGCTTCTGCGCCACGGCGGCCGGCGCCCGCACCTCGCGCCAGGCCAGGCGCTTGTTGCTGACCGCGCGCGCCTCGGCGGCCAGCGCCTCGTTCAGGCCCTGCAGGCGATTGAGGCTCTGCGCCGCTTTCGGGTGCGAGACGAATGCACCCTTTCCGTGCAGCTTGACGATCAGGCCCTCGGCCTGCAGCGCGCCGAGCGCCTGGCGCACGGTGATGCGGCTGACGCCATGGGCCGCCTGCAGCTCGGATTCGGAGGGCAGCTTGTCGCCCGGTTTCAGTCGGGCGTCGAGGATGGAGGCACGCAACTCATCGCGCAGGCGGGCGTGCAGCGACTGGGGAATCTCAGCCAAGGCGCGGCCCTTCCGCATGGCTGGCATGCCGCTTGCATCGCTTGTTATAACTTGTCATAACGAGTAGATTCTCGCACCGTCAAGGTGCTCTTCCATCCTTCAACGCCACCGAACGAGGAACGACCATGGCCCGTCCTGCCCGCACCGCCCATTCCCTGAGCTTCACCCGCCGCACCCTGGCTGCCGCCCTGGCGGCGGGCATGGCCCTGGCCGCATTGCCCGGCGCCGCACAGGCCCAGGCCTGGCCGGCCAAACCGGTCACGCTGATCGTACCGTTCGCGGCCGGCGGCGGCGTCGATGCGACGGCCCGCCTCATCAACGCCAAGCTGGGCGAGGTGCTCGGCCAGCCCGTGGTGATCGACAACGTGGCCGGCGCCGCCGGCACCATCGGCACGCAGAAGGCCGCCCGCGCGCCGGCCGACGGCTATACCCTGCTGTTCGCCGTGGCCAGCCCGCTCAACGTGGCGCCGCTGGTGGCGCCCTCGGCCGTGCGCTACGACACCTTCAAGGACTTCGCGCCCATCGCCACCGTCGGCTTCTCGCCCTTCGTGCTGGTGGGCAAGCCGCAGCTGCCGGCACAGAACACGGCCGAGCTGATCGCCTATGCCAAGGCTCATCCGGCGCAGCTGAACTTCGGCACCGACGGCGTGGGCACTTCGCTGCACGTGACGGCCGAGCTCATCAAGCAGCGCGCCGGCATCGACATCGTGCATGTGCCCTACAAGTCGGGCCCGCAGGTGCTGACCGACGTGGCCGGCGGCCAGCTGGACCTGGCGGTGCTGCCGCTGTCGCTGGCGCTGCCCTTCATCAAGGACGGCAAGGTCAAGGGCCTGGGCGTCACCTCCGCCGCCCGCGCGCCCATCGCGCCGCAGGTGCCGGCCCTGGCCGAGACGCCGGCGCTCAAGGGCTTCGAGCTCGACTCATGGCTGGGCATCCTGGCGCCCGCCAACGTGCCGGCGCCGGTCGCCGCGAAGCTGGCCGAGGCCATCCAGACCACGATGAAGGACCCCGAGGTGGTGCGCCGCCTGGGCGAGATCGCCGTGCGCCCCGTCGTGACCACCGGCCCGGCCTTCGGCGACTACCTGAAGAAGGAGCGCCAGACCATTCAGGACGTGGTCACCAAGGCCGGCATCAAGGCTGAATGAACAGAAGCACCGCATGCCGCTGATCGCCCACGCCTGGATCGTCGCGCCGCTGCTGCTGGTGGCCGGCGCGTTGATCGGCGCAACGGGCATCGGTGGCGTGCTGGTGGTGCCGCTGCTGACCACGCTGGGCGGCATCGTGGCGCCGCAGGCCATCGCGGCCTCGTCGCTGGCCTTCTTTCTGCCGGCGCTGGTGGCACTGGGGCCGCTGCGGCAGCGGCCCGAACTGGCACGGCGTTGCTTGCCCTTGCTGGCGGGTGCGCTGGGCGGGGCCGTGGTCGGCGCGCTGGTGGTGCGCTGGCTGCCGGTGCAGGTGCTGCTCGCCGGCGTGACGGCACTGGTGCTGCTGGCAGGCTGGCGCGGGCTGCGGCCTTCGGCCGGGGCCAGTGCGGCGTCGGCGCCCATGCTCGGTGCCGCGCCGCTGACCGCTCTGGGCGCCGTCGTGGGCCTCGGCTCCGCATTGACCGGTACCGGCGGCCCGGTGCTGCTGCTGCCGCTTTTGATGCTGCTGCGCCAGCCGCTGGTCTTCGCGGTGGCGGCGGCGCAAGCGGTGCAACTGCCCGTGGCCATCTCGGCCAGCACCGTGCATGCGCTGGCCGGCCGGCTCGACTGGCGCCTGGCGTTGATGTGCGGCCTGCTGCTGATGATCGGCAGCCTGGCCGGCCAGCGCGCGGCGCGGCGCCTGCCGGTCGCACAACTGCAGCGGGCCGTGGCCGTGCTGCTGCTCGCCACCGGCGGCTGGTTTGCCGTGTTGATCCTGAAGTGAAAGCGGCCGTCGCAGGCCTTGCCGTTCCATGCTCTCTCCCGAATCCCTCCAAGCCGCCGGCGACGCGCCCCTCCTGATCGCCCCCGGCCAGCTGCTGCAGCCGGACGGCATGAAGCAGGGCCTGGCCGTGGCCGTGCAACACGGCCGCTTCACGCAGGTTGGCCCCGTCGACGAGGTGCGCGCCGCGCATCCCGGCCTGCCGGTGCAGGACATGCCCGGCCATCTGCTGATGCCGGGCCTCATCGACACCCACACCCACCTCACGCAGGCCTTCGGCAAGTCGCTGGCCTTCGGCGAGCCCTCGGAGATCTTCCGCCGCATCTGGGTGCCGATGGAAGGCGTGCTGGACGAGCACGCCGCCTACCTGTCGACCAAGCTGGCCGCGCTGGAGTCGCTGCGCGGCGGCTTCACCACCGTGGTCGATGCCGGCACGCGTTCCGAAGAGGGCCTGGGCGGCGTGGCGCGGGCTGCGCGCGAGGTGGGCATCCGCTGCGTGCTGGGCCTGATCTGCAACGACGCCGACAACACCGAGGGCGAGGCTGGCGCGCGCCGCATCCTCGACCGCGCGGCGGGCTTCCTGGCGGCGCACGAGCACGACCCGCTGGTGCATCCGTCATTGGCCATCTCCATCCCCGAGGCCGCCACCGACCGCATGCTGCACGACGTCGCGGCGCTCACCCGCGAGGCCGGCGCGCGCTTCCAGACCCATGTGAACGAGCACCTGGCCGCCGTCGAGCGCTCGCTGGTGGCGCGCGGCCTGCGTCCGCTGGAACTGCTGCATGCCGTGGGCGCCCTCAACGAGAGCGGGCTGCTCGCCCACGCCACGCTGCTCACGCCGCGCGAGCTGGGCCTGTTGCGGGACAGCGGCGCCGCCGTGGCCTACAACCCCGTGGCCAGCGCCTGGAAGGGCAATGCCGTGCTCGACGCCGGCCTCCTGCAGATGCTGGGCGTGCCCTTCGGCCTGGGCACGGACGGCACCCGCGCCGATGCGCTGCGGCTGATGGACGCGGCAGAGATGGCGCAGCGCCTGACGCAGGGCATCGCCAAGGGCGACTCCTCCTGCGGCGGTGGCTGGACCTGGCTGGACCATGCCGCGCACGAAGGCGCGCGCGCCGCGGGCCTGGGCCACATCACCGGCCGCATCGAGGCCGGCCATGCGGCCGACTTCCTGCTGCTGGACGTGGACGTGCCCGAGTTCGTGCCCAGCTGGGACCTGGGCTGGGAGCTGGTGCGCTTTGCCAACCGCGACCAGATCGACGCCGTCTTCGTGCAGGGCGCGCTGCGGCTGTGGCAGGGCTGGCCGGTGGACTGGGACGCCCGGGCGCTGATGCGCGAGGTGGCCGCCATCGCCCGGCGCGACGTGGCGCGCGCGCCCATCCAGCGGGTGCATGCCACGTCGGACGCGCACCGCGCGCAGGCCCTGCACGCGCCCAGCAGCATTTAGCCCCGCGGGCTAGGATCGGCGGCTGACCCCAGAAGACCGCCGAGACAACACCGCCCGCTGCATGACCGATCGCAAAGACCACCTCGACACCCGTGCCCTCCTGATCCTCGTCGCCTGCTGTGCGTTCTGGGGCCTGCAGCAGATCCTCATCAAGACCACCGTGGCCGAAGTACCGCCCATGTGGCAGGCCACGCTGCGCATGGTGGGGGCCACCGTGCTGCTGCTGCTGTGGTGCGCGGTGCGCGGCGTGGCGCTGTTCCGGCGCGACGGGACGCTGGCGGCCGGGCTGCTGGCAGGGCTGCTGTTTTCCGGCGAGTTCATCTGCATCTATCTGGGCCTGCAGCTGACCACCGCCTCGCGGCTCACCGTCTTCCTCTACACCTCGCCCTTCTTCGTGGCCCTGCTGCTGCCGCGGCTGGTGCCGGCCGAACGGCTGCGGGGCGTGCAGTGGATCGGCCTGGCCCTGGCCTTCGCGGCCGTGGTGGTGGCCTTCAGCGAAAGCCTGGGCCATGCCCAGCCCGGGCAGTTGCGGGGCGACGCGCTGGCCCTGCTGGCCGGCCTGCTGTGGGGCCTGACCACGCTGGTGATCCGCAGCAGCCGGCTGGCCACGGCCAGTGCCGAGAAGACGCTGTTCTACCAACTGGCCGTCACCGCCGTGGTGGTGCCTGTGGCCTCGCTGGTGCGCGGCGAGACCTGGGGCCTGGGCTATTCGGCCTATGCCTGGACCTCCATCGCGGCCCAGACCTTCATCGGCGCCTTCGCCAGCTACCTGGCCTGGATGTGGCTGCTGCGGCACTACCCGGCCACCCGCATCTCGCCCTTCACCTTCCTCACGCCGCTGTTCGCGCTGCTGTTCGGTGTGCTGCTGCTGCGCGAGCCGCTGACGGCGCAGCTGGTGGCCGCACTGGCGGGCGTGTCGGTGGGGCTGGTGCTGCTCAACCGACGGGGCTGAGCCCGGCCGTGCAAATTGAAGAAAATTTCTTCGATTTGCAGGAGCTGACGACCGCGCCACCACAACCCCCAGCTTCATATTGATGACCACCTCCGTCGACTTCCAGGCCGTCCTCGACGACATCGTCCACACCCTGCAGCCCGAGGCCGGGCGCGAGGGCAAGGTCGCCAGCTACATCCCCGCTCTGGCCCGCGTGGACGCCCGCCGCTTCGGCATCGCGCTGCGCACCTGCGACGGCCACGAGGCCGTGGCAGGCGATGGCGATGTGCCCTTCTCGATTCAGAGCATCTCCAAGCTCTTCTCGCTCACGCTGGCCATGCGGCACATGCCCGAGGCCGAGCTGTGGGCGCGCATCGGCCGGGAGCCCTCGGGCAATCCCTTCAACTCGCTGGTGCAGCTGGAGAGCGAGCAGGGCAAGCCGCGCAACCCTTTCATCAATGCCGGCGCCATCGCCGTGGCTGACCGCATCGTCGAGCTGTACGGCGCCGATGCGCGGGGCACGCTGCGCGGCTTCCTGAGCCACCTGGCGGGCGAGCCGGTCGTCTTCGACGAGGAGGTCGCCGCCTCCGAGGCGGCCACTGGCCACCGCAACCTGGCCCTGGCCCATTTCATGAAGAGCTTCGGCAAGCTGGACCATCCGGTGGCCGAGGTGCTGGACCTGTACTTCCACCAGTGCGCGCTGGCCCTGAGTTGCCGCCAGTTGGCCCGCGCCGCCAGCTACCTGGCCCGCGACGGCGCCCATCCTGCCAATGCCGACGAGCAGGTGGTGACCGAGCGGCAGGCGCGTCGCATCAATGCGCTGATGCTCACCTGCGGCACCTACGACGCGGCGGGCGAGTTCGCCTTCCGCATCGGCCTGCCCTGCAAGAGTGGCGTGGGCGGCGGCATCGTGGCCGTGGTGCCCGACCGGCTGACGCTGTGCGTATGGTCGCCCGCGCTCGATGCCACGGGCAACTCGCACCTGGGCATGAAGGCCCTCGAACTGTTCGTGGCCCGCACCGGGCTGTCCGTTTTCTGAGGATGCGAAGGAGCGAAGGATGAAGGTCGCAGTCATGGGCGCCGGCGCGGTCGGCTGCTACTACGGGGGCATGCTGGCCCGCGCGGGCCATTCGGTGGTGCTGATCGGCCGCCAGGCTCATGTGGAGGCGGTGCGCGCCAGGGGCCTGCGCATGCAGACCACGCGCTTCGACGAGCAGGTGCCGCTGCAAGCCGCGACCGGGCCCGAGGCCGTCGCTGGCGCCGACCTGGTGCTGTTCTGCGTCAAGTCGCCCGACACCGAGGCCGCGGGCGAACAGATGCGCGCGCATCTGCCGCCCGGTGCGCTGGTTTTGAGCCTGCAGAACGGCGTGGACAACGCCGAGCGCCTGCAGGCCGTGCTGCCGCAGCAGACGGTGGTGCCGGCCGTGGTCTATGTCGCCACCGAGATGGAAGGCCCCGGCCACCTGCGCCACCACGGCCGGGGCGAGCTGGTGATCGGCCCATCGGCGCGCAGCGCCGATGTCGCGGCCCTGCTGGAGGCCGCCGGCGTGCCCACCGAGGTGTCGGCGCAGGCCATCGGCGCGCTGTGGGCCAAGCTGATCCTCAACGCCGCCTACAACGCGCTGTCGGCCATCGCACGCCAGCCCTACGGCGTGCTCTACCCGGCGCCGGGCATGCTGCCGACGCTGCGTGCCATCGCCGACGAATGCCTGGCGGTGGCCCGCGCCGATGGCGTTCAAGTGCCGGGCGATCCGTATGCGGCGGTGGACGCCATCGCGGCCACCATGCCGGCGCAGTTCTCCTCCACCGCGCAGGACCTGATGCGCGGCAAGCCCACCGAGATCGACCACATCAACGGCTACGTGGTGCGCCGCGGCGATGCGCTGGGCGTGCCGGTGCCGCTGAACCGCCTGCTGCACAGCCTGGTGAAGCTGCTCGAAGCAGAACCGGCGGCACGATGAACCGCAACCTCTGGCTGCTGACGGCCCTGCAGGGGCTGTTCCTCACCAACAACGTGACCTTCATCGCCATCAACGGCCTGGTGGGGCTGGCGCTGGCGCCCTACGGCTGGATGGCGACGCTGCCGGTGATGGGCTATGTGGTGGGCGGCGCGCTGTTCACCGCGCCGGTGGCCTGGGTGCAGGGGCGCTTCGGGCGCAAGGCCGGCTTTGCGCTGGGATTGGCGGTGGCGCTGGGCTCGGCCCTGCTGTGTGCCTTCGCGGCCTGGACGCGGCAGTTCTGGCTGCTGTGCACCGCCACGCTGCTGGCCGGCTACTACTCGGCCAATGGCCAGCTCTACCGCTTCGCCTCGGCCGAGCTGTGCGCGCCGGCCATGCGCAGCAAGGCGGTGTCGTACGTGATGGCGGGCGGTCTGATCGGCGCCATCGTCGGGCCCAACCTGGCTGCCCGCA
This sequence comes from Pseudacidovorax sp. NFM-22, assembly GCF_021401245.1. Classification (GTDB taxonomy): domain Bacteria; phylum Pseudomonadota; class Gammaproteobacteria; order Burkholderiales; family Burkholderiaceae_C; genus Xenophilus. The sequence goes on along the minus strand of NZ_JACBFY010000002.1, from coordinate 1,055,071 downwards.
CGCGCGACCTGACGGCCGCGCCCTTCGTCGGCGCCTACCTGGCGCTGGCCGTCGTCGCGCTGCTGGCCATGGGCCTGCTGGCCCTGATGCGCTTTCCGCCGCCGCTGGCCGCTTCGTCGGCCTCGGCCGGCCGCAGCGTGGCGCAGTTGCTGCGCCAGCCCACCTTCCTGGTTGCGGCGATGGGCGGCGCGCTGGCCTATGGCGTGATGAACCTGCTGATGGCGGCCACGCCGCTGGCCATGCAGCAGTGCGGCCTGCCCTTCTCGGACGCGGCCTTCGTGCTGGAGTGGCATGTGATCGGCATGTTCGCGCCCGGCTTCTTCACCGGCCACCTGATCCAGCGCTTCGGCACGCTGCCGATCATGGGCACGGGCGTGGTGCTGAACATGCTGTGCGTGGCCATCGCGCTGTCGGGCGTGGAGTTGCACCACTTCACCATCGCGCTCTTCCTGCTGGGCGTGGGGTGGAACTTCCTGTTCACCGGCAGCACCACGCTCTCGCTGCAGTCGCACACGCCGCAGGAGCGCAACCGGGCGCAGGGGGCGATGAACTTCCTGCAGTTCGCCGTGCTGGCGGGCACCTCCTTCGCGTCGGGTGCGCTGGTCACCACGCGCGGGTGGACGCTGCTGAACCTGGGCTCGCTGCTGCCGCTGGCGCTGATCGCCGCGGCGCTGCTGTGGCTGGGGCTGCGTCCGGCTCAACCTTCCGGCAACGCGGCGAACCAGTCGCGGTAGGGCGTGTTGCGGGCCATGCGGCGGTTGAAGTCGGGCGCGCCGTCGGTCCACCACACGGGCCCGCGCTCACCCAGGGCGCGCTTGGTCTGGTCCACCTGCTCGCGCGCGGCCCGGCGTTCGGCTTCGGAGCGGCGGCCGCGCAGGGCGCGGCGGGCGTCCATCAGTTGCCGCACCAGGGCGTCGCGTTCCTCTTGCGGCAGGCCTGGATTGGCCTTGCGCCACAGCCGGCCGCGCACGACGAAGTAGCGGCCGTCGGGCGTGCTGGGATGTCCTGCCGTGTCGGTTTCGGCGGAGGTGGTCGATGCCGCGCGGCCCAGCCGGATCGGGCCACGCAGTTCGGCGTCCGGCGACAGCGCCTGGCCACGCTGGCGGATCTCCAGCCGGCCCTGCCGGGCCATGTCGAGGGCCACGGCACGCACCTGCGGCATCAGTGGCCGCCAGTCCTCGGCCGACAGGGCACGGGCCACTTCCGACGGACACACCGTCGCCTCGGCCGCGCGTTGCGACAGCAGGTCGGCAATGGCGAGGCGGACGGTGGCGTCGGTCGGGCGCATGACGGGCATCGTCACACGGGCGGGCCCACCCCGCTGTCGGCAGACGCCGGGCCCAGATCCAGCGTCTTCCAGGCCGCCATCACCTCGACCTGCTTGCGCAGCCAGTCCTCGGGCGCCGCGCTGGTTCCCCAATGGTGCAGGCGGCCGACGGCCTCGCCCAGGTTCCAGAGATGGCGCAGCTGGATGAACAGCGGCAGGGCCGCCAGGTCCGCCTCGGTGACCACGCCGCCGGCAGCGCGGTAGCCGGGCAGGTAGTGCGCCCAGCGCTCGCGCAGCGTGTCGTCGATTTCGCGCAGGCCCTTGCGGAACAGATAGGACCAGGGCATCACGCCCAGGTCGTAGGCCAGGAAGCCCGGGCCGGCATCGTCGAAGTCGAAGAAGACCGCGCGCTTGCCGCCCGCGTCGTCGGCCGCCACATGGTTGTTGAAGCCATGGGTGTCGCCATGGCACAGCACCCGGGTCAGCGTGGGCTCGGCCGCGGCCAGCTCCTCCAGCAGGGCGCCGATCAGCGATTCGTAGCTGGCGAGCACGCCGGCGTCGAGGCCCGGGTAGGCCCGCAGCCAGGCCAGCGTCCGGCCGGCCATGCCGTGGCCATCGAGTGGGTAGAGGCTGGGCGGCCCGGCGTAGTCGCGCGCCGCGGCATGCAGGCGGGCCAGCGCCTCGCCGGTCGCGGCGAACTCGTCCAGGGCGTCCGGCACCGCGCCTTCGACGTGGTGGAAGAGTGCCAGCGCGCGCTCGCCTTCGGGACATTGCAGTCGCACATGCGAGCTGCCCGCCGCCGTGTCGACGGAAGCAGCCACGCCCACCCCGCGGCCTTGCAGGTGCGCGAGCAGTGCGGTCTCGAACTCGACGTTGAACGGGCCCCGTGGGCGGAGGGTGTAGAGCCGCGCCACATGCCGGGCGCCGCCCGCCACGCGCAGGGCGTAGTTGTCGTTGAGCCCGCGGCGGATCAGCGCACAGTGCTCGACGGCCAGCCCGTAGTGCCGCTGCACCCACGCCGCCACAGAGCGCGCGGCGACCGTGGTGTGGGTGGGGACGAGCTCGGGATCGTACGGGTCGGATGGGGCCATGGTTCGCTTTCTGCCGCCCATGCCACCGAGCGCCGGATGCGCGGGGGTCGACACGGGGCGCGGAGTCTAAGGGGCGTTGGCTTCGGCGATGCCAAAGACGCCGGGCCCCATGGCACGCCGCGCGGCCTCGCGCCGTCGCCGTCAGACCGCGGCCGGCTCGGCCGCCCGGGCGACGACCGTGGGTGCTGGCCCGACGTACACCGACTGCGGCCGGATCAGCCGCCCGCGCTGCACCTGCTCGCGCGCATGCGCCACCCAGCCACCGACCCGCCCGGCCGCGAAGACGGCGGTGAAGGCCTCGCGCGGCAGGCCCACGGCTTCGAGCAACAGGGCGGTGTAGAACTCCACATTGGTCTCCAGCACGCGGCCCGGCTTGCGGGCCTGCAGCGAGGCGAGGGCGGCGCGCTCCACGGCCTCGGCCAGCGCGACGCGGCCGGCCTCCACGCCGCCGGCCTGGGCGAGGCCACGCAGGGCCTTCTTCAACGCGTCGGCCCGCGGGTCGCGCACGCGGTAGATGCGGTGGCCGAAGCCCATCAGCCGCTCGCCACGGTCCAGCGCGGCCTCCAGCCAGCCCGCGGCCGCATCGGCATGGCCGATGGCGTCGAGCATGTCCAGCACCGGCCCCGGCGCGCCGCCATGCAGCGGGCCCTTGAGCGCGCTCAGGCCCGCGAGCACGGCCGAGGCCAGGCCCGCGCCCGTGGACGCGACCACACGCGCCGCGAAGGTGGAGGCGTTGAGGCCGTGGTCGGCCACCGTGACCAGGTAGGCGTCGAGCGCCGCCGCCTGGGCCGACGTGGCCGGCCGGCCAGACACCATGCGCAGGAAGTCGGCCGCATGGGAAGCCTCGGGCTCGGGCACAAGGGCCGGCTCGCCCACCTTCCAGCGCAGCACCGCCGCCGTGAAGACGACGGGCGCCGCCACCAGGCGCAGGGCCGTGGACAGGTCGTCGCCATCGGGCACGCGGGCGAGCAGGGCGCGCATGGCTTCCAGCGGCGTCAGGGCCGACAGCGTGGCGCGATCGTCCGCGCGCAGCAGGGCCGCGACGTCGGTGCGCGCATGGCCCAGCGCAAGGGCCAGCTCCGGCGCCGCAGGCAGCTGCGCGAAGAAGTCCTGCCAGAGCAGCGCCAGAACCTCTTCGTAGCGCCAGCGGCCAGCGATGTCGTCCAGCGCATGGCCGCGCAGCACCAGCCGGCCCGCAGCGCCGTCCACCTCGGACAGCACCGTGTGGGCCGCCACCACGCCCTCGAGCCCGTTGTCGTCGTCCGTCATGTCGCAGCCTTTCGTGTGTCGTTGGGGATGCGAGGCATTGTGGAAACCGCACAATGTTGACGTCAATCTTGATTCATTTCATCAACATGACCGCTGCCGAGAAGCTCCCGCTGTGGCTGCCTGCCGCCGATGCCCTGGCCTTGCTGAAAGTGCGTCCGCAGACGCTCTATGCCAACGTGAGCCGCGGTCGCATCCGCACGCGGGCCGACACGGCCGACCCGCGGCGCAGCCTCTACCACCGCGACGACGTGCAGCGCCTGGCCGCGCGCCGGCAGGGCCGGCGCAGCGACGCGGTGCTGGCAGGGGAGGCCATCCAGTGGGGCGAACCGGTGCTGGCCTCGGGCCTCTCGACGGAGGTGGCCGGGCGGCTCTACTACCGCGGGCAGGATGCCTGTGCGCTGGCAGAAGAGGGCACGCTGGAGCAGGTGTCCGCGCTACTGTGGGACGGGCCGGCGCATCCCTTTGCCTCGCCGGCATCACCAGGCGCACCGGCTTCGTCCGCCGCCCCACTCGCGACCGCGATGACGGCGCTGGCGGCGCGTGCCGCGGCCGATCCGCCAGCACGCGGCCGGGGCCGCCCCGCACTGCTCCATGAAGCAGCAGGGCTCATGGGCCTGCTGGCCGATGCACTGGCCGGCCCGTCGCGCGGCGAGCGCGTGCACGAGCGCTTGGCCGCCGCCTGGCGCCGGCCGAAGGCGGCCGACCTGATCCGGCGCGCGCTGGTGCTGCTGGCGGACCACGAACTCAATGCCTCCACCTTCGCGGCGCGGGTCACGGCCTCCACCGGCGCCTCGCTGGCCGCCAGCGTGCTGACTGGCTTGGCGGCGCTGAGCGGTCCTTTGCATGGTGGCGCCGCCCGCGCCACGCTGGGCCTCGTCCGCGCGGCCAAGCGCGAGGGCGTGGACGCGGCGATGCACGAATGGCTGTCGCTGGGCCGGCGGCTGCCGGCCTTCGGCCATCCGCTCTATCCGCAAGGCGATGTGCGGTGCCAGGCGCTGCTTGCCCACATCGACCTGCCTGCGCCCTATGCCGAGCTGCGGGAGGCGGGCGAGCGTCTGATGGGCGAGAAGGCCAACGTGGACTTCGCGCTCGCCGCCCTCACCACCGCGCACCGGTTGCCGACGCATGCCCCACTGGTGCTGTTCGCCCTGGCGCGTGCCGTGGGCTGGATCGCCCACGCGCTGGAGCAGCAGGCCACGGGCACGCTGATCCGGCCGCGTGCACGCTACACCGGGCCGGCACCGGGCGCCTGAGGACGGCAGCGCGGGGTACGGCCGCCTAGCGGCCGTACAGCTGACCATCAGGCAGGCTGCTGCTTCATGCGCCGGGCGGTGGCGACCACGACTTCACGCAGCGCCTGGACAGCAGGATGGCCGTCGAGGTCCTCGAGCGTGAAGAAGCTCACTGGTGGCAGGCTCCAGTTCAGGCGGTAGGGCAGCGCCGCCCACCCGCTGGCTCTTGCCATTTCCTCCATCACATCGCGCGCGAAGATCGTGACGGCGTTGGGCTCCTGGCGCAACACCGTCTCGATACTGCGAAGCGAGGTCGTCTCCAGGATGGGCAAGGGCGGCTGCACGCCGGCTCCGACGAACACCGCGTTGTAGGTGCGGCGCATGGGCGTGTTGGGGGGCGGGAGGATCCAGTCGAGCTGCGCGAGCTTCGCCCAATCGAGGGGCCCGCGCGAGAGCCGCTTCACGTTGCGTGCGCCAACGATCAGGCAGGGCTCCTGCGCGTAGATGGCCTGCTGGACGAGCCCGCCGGCATCGCCGTCATACGAGCGTCCGATGGCGCAGTCGATCTCGCGCGCCAGAACGTTCGCCACCAGTTCATCGGTGGTGCCTTCGCGCACCACCACCGAGATGCGCGGCGAGCGGTCGAGCAGGTGCGTCAGCGCGGCAGACATCAGCTGCTGGGGCACCTGCTGCGTCAGGCCCAGCCGCAGGCGGCCACTGCGGCCCGCTCCGATCGAGGTCAGCACACGCGTCGTGGCTTCGAGTTCTGCCAGCCACCGGCGTGCGTAGTGCAGCACGGCGTCGCCGACGGGCGTCGGCGTCATCCCGCGGGCGCTGCGCACGAACAGCGCACTGCCGAAGATGTCCTCGATCTCGTGCAGGGCCTTGGTGATCGCCGGCTGACTCAGCTGCATTTCGGCGGCGACACGGCCGAGGGACCTGTGACGGTCGATGGTTTGCAGCAGTGCCAGTTGCCGAAGCTTCAGGCGCGACAGCAGGGCGTGATGCAGCTCGGTGGCGGGGTCTCTTGCACTCGGCATGGCCATAACTTGACGGTTATCGGTTCATCAGAATTTATTTCATTTTGGTGAATTCGCGGTCCTAGACTTTTTGCATGCAAGCGCAAGAAACGACCGCCCCTTCCGCCGTCACGGCCGAATTTCTCGACATGCTGGCGGCTACGACCGACGCGCCGCAGGCGCTGGCGCTGATCGACGCCTGCCGCGACCGGATCGCGGGCGGCGGCATCTTCAGCATCCAGCAGAACGTGACATGCGCGGACGACGCACCCGGCCAGGTGCTGCTGCGGCGCTTCTACTCCTCCGCGTCGGGCACTTTTCCGGTGAATGGCACCAAGCGCAAGACGCTCACGCGCTGGACACATCGCCTGTTCGTCGAGGGCCGCCCCTTCATCGGTGAGGGCGAAGCTGAGCTGGCCAAACACTTTGACGACTTCGAGCAGATGCGGGCTTTCGGCCTGCGCAGCGTGGTCAACGTGCCTCTCATGCAGGGGCCGCTCTGCTACGCGACGTTCAACGTCTTCGGCACCGCCGCGCGATGGCACCCGGTGCAGGTCTTGAAATTCCGGCTGTTGGCGTTGGCAGCGGCCCGGTGGGTCCCCATCGCACCGGCACTGAGCTATCACTTCGAACCCACCGACCAGTCGGCGCACGCCGCCCTCAGCGCCTGAGCGCGCCGCAGACCCAGGAGCTCCCGCATGCCTGTTCACTCTCTGCACCACTTCACGATCCGCTGCACGCCTGACGAGCTGCCGCCGCTGACGGACTTCTACACCCGCGTCATGCGGCTGGTTGTGGGCGCGCGGCCCGACATCCCGGCGCCCGGCGCGTGGCTCTACGCCGATGGGCAGCCCATCGTCCATCTCTACGCTCATCTGGAGAGCGCCGACGCCCCCGCCCTGCCGGCCACCGGCCATGTGGACCACATCTCGTTTCGCGCGCGTGGCCTGGCGGAGATGCGCGCGCACCTTCGCGCGTCAGGCGTCGACTTCACCGAGGCGCCGATCCCTGGCTGGGCGATCCACCAGCTTTTCCTGCACGATCCACGCGGCCTGCGCATCGAGATGACCTTCTGGATGGACCAGGAAGAGGGAGCGACGGCATGACCCGCTTCGTCCAGGCCGGCGAGACGCGCATCGCTTGCGATGTCGAGGGCAAAGGCGACGCGCTGCTGCTCATGCACGGCGCCGAGGCATCGAGGCAGATGTTCAGCGCGCTGGTGCCACTGCTCGCGCCGCATTTCACCGTGATCGCGTACGACCAGCGCGACTGCGGCGAGACCGAGGCGCCAGAGCGTCCTGCCACCCTGGCCGACCTGGCCGGCGATGCGCAGCAGCTCCTGCAGGCACTGGGCTTCCGGCGCGCCCATGTGTTCGGCTCGTCCTTCGGTGGGCGTGTGGCACAGGCGCTCGCGCTGCTGCATCCGCGCGCGGTCGACCACCTCGTGCTCGGCAGCACCTGGCCGCTGCCGCGCCCCTACGAGGAGTTGTGTCCCGATGCGCCCCGGCTGGCCGCGCTGCGCGCCGGTCTGCCTTCCACGGCGGAGGAACTGGCCACCTGGTTCTTTCCCGAGGACTTCCTGCGCACGCGCCCGGAGCTGCGCCGCCTGTTCGCCGGCGCGCTGCCGGCATCGGTCCGCTCGGCACGGCGCGGCGCCACCGTGCGCACCACGCTGGAGCGAGGGGTGGCCGACATCGTCGCGCCGACGCTGGTGCTCGCCGGCGAACTCGACCGCGTGGTGCCGCCCGGCGTCACCCTGTCCATGGCTGGGCGCATCCGGAACGCGGACACCGTGTTGCTGCCCGGCGTGGGCCATGTCACGGCACTGCAGGCGCCGCAGGTGCTGGCCCAGCACATCGTTCGTTTCCTCCACCCTGAAGGAGCCAAGGCATGAGCACGAACCCCGAACGGGCCCGCGGACGCCCCGACTACATCCGCATCGAGGGCCTTTCCAAGCATTTCGGCGACGGCAGCGATGGCGTGCTGGCGCTGAAGGATGTCGACTGCAGCATCGAGCAGGGCAGCTTCGTCACGATCGTGGGGCCCAGTGGCTGCGGCAAGAGCACGCTGCTTCGCATCCTGGCCGGCCTGCTCGACTACGACATCGGGCGGGTCACCCTCGACGGACAACCCATCCACGGCACGCGACGCGACGTCGGCGTGGTGTTCCAGAGTTCGATCCTGCTGCCGTGGCGCACCATCCTGGAGAACGTCATGCTGCCGGCCGAGGTGCTGGGCATTCCGTTCAAGCAGGCGCGCGACCGTGCGATGCAGCTGCTGGCCATGGTGCGGCTCGAGGGCTTCGAGCACAAGCTGCCACGCCAGCTCAGCGGCGGCATGCAGCAGCGCGCCTCGATCGCGCGGGCGCTGCTGCACGATCCCAAGATCCTGCTGATGGACGAGCCCTTCGGCGCCCTGGACGCCATGACGCGCGAGCGCATGAACCTGGAGCTGCAGCGCATCTGGATGGAGAGCGGCAAGACGGTCGTCCTCATCACGCACTCCATTCCCGAGGCGGTGTTCCTCGGGGATCGCGTCTTCGTGATGTCGCCGCGCCCCGGCACGCTGGAGCGCGTGCTGACGATCGACCTGCCACGCCCCCGTGCAATGGACGTGATGTCGCATCCCGATTTCGCCGCCGCGTCCGCCTCCATCCGCGAACGCTTCTCCCACGCTGCCTCCTTCGACTGACCGAGGACCCGCCATGAGCACCGCCATGCTGACCCAGGACGACGCAGGGACGCCCCCCGCGTCCGCCACCCCCAAGATGCCGCTACGCCCGGCGCCGCGCGTGCGGCGCACCCGCCTGCTCGCCTCGACGCGCGTGCAGTCGATGCTCCTGCTCGTTGCCCTGTTGGGCGCATGGGAAGGCGCAGTCCGTCTGTTCAAGGTGCCCGTGCACCTGGTGCCGCCGGTCAGCGACATCGCTGTCGCCCTCTGGCGGGGGCTGGCCACCAGCCCGATGGCGAAGGACGGCTTCTGGTATCACGGCGGTGTGACCGTGGCCGAGATCCTGCTGGGCTTCCTCATCGGCAGCGGTGTCGGCCTGGCGATCGGCATCGTGGTATCGCAGATGCCGAAGCTCGAGGCGCTGCTGGAGCCCTACGTCGCAGCGCTGCAGAGCGTGCCCAAGGTGGCCATCGCACCGATCATCGTGGTGTGGCTGGGCTTCGGCATCGGCTCCAAGGTGATGATCATCTGCCTGCTCACCTTCTTTCCGGTGCTGGTGACCAGCATCGCCGGCTTCAAGGCCGTGGATGCGGACCGCATCGACCTGCTGCGCTCCCTGTCGGCCACGCGTTGGCAGATCTTCCGCAAGGCCAAGTTCCCGAGCGCACTGCCCTATATCTTCGCCGGCCTCAACATGGCCGCGGCCTTCAGCGTGGTGGGGGCCGTGGTGGGCGAGTTCGTCGGCGCGCAGGCAGGGCTGGGCGTGCTGATCCTGCAGATGGAGGCCCAGGCCGACACGGGCGGCAGCTTCGCGGTCTGCGTGGTGCTGTCGGTGATCGGCATCGTGATGACCGACGTGTTGCGCCGCGTGCAGCGCCGCGTGCTGCACTGGATGCCCGCCGATACCTCGCAGCGCACGGTCAGCGTCTGACCGTTGCGCCCAACCGCTTGCCATTTCATGAAGGAACGCGTCATGTTGAATCGTCGTGATTTCGGCCTGGGCCTGGCTGCCCTGGGCCTTGGCGGGGGCCTGCCGGCCATCGCACAGAACGTGCGGGTGATGAGGCTGGCCAACACGGCCGCCGTCAACGACCCGCAGCAATGCTTCGTCACTGCGGGACAGCATCCGCGGCTGAACTTCTACAAGCCCAATGGCGTCGATCCCGAATACGTCAACATGTCGAGCATGACGCAGGCACTGCAGAGCCTGCGCGCCGGGCATGTGGAGTTCGGACCCGCGGTCCCCGGCATCCTGCTGCCGGCCATGACCAAGGACCCGTCGCTGGACTTGGTGAGCGTCTACAAGTGGCTGCCGGGCAATGCCAACACGGTGGTGGTCAAGCCATCGAGCCCCATCAAGTCGGTGGCCGACCTGGCCGGCAAGCGCATCGGTGTGCGCAGCCAGGGCGACAGTGGCGTGGTCGTCCTCAAGGCCATGCTGGCCGAGCTGGGCCTGAAGGACGACAAATGCGAATACATCGCCATCGGCGATGGCGCGCCGGCTGGCGCAGCGATCGACGCAGACCGCGTGGATGCGATGGTGGCCTTCGACACCGCGACCGCCCGCATCGAACTCGTCGGCACCCCGCTGCGCTACGTGCCACTGACGCCGAAATTCGCACAGCTGGGCTCGGGCTGGCTGTGCGTGCCCCGCAAGCTGCTCAAGGAGGACCGCAAATCCCTGGTGGCACTGTTCCAGGGCATCGCGAAGTCGACGATCTTCTCCAATGCCAATCTCGATGCCGCCATCGACCTGCACTGGGCGGTGTATCCCGAGAGCAAGCCCAAGAGCCGCAGCCTGGACGAGGCACGCAAGGAGCTGAACTTCATCCTGAAGGACCGCAAGAACAGCTGGATGCGGCGCCCCGATGACCCCGACCAGCGCATGGGCGCCTCATCGCTGGCGGAGTGGAAAGCCAACGTCGACCTGGCAGCCGAGAGCAGCAGGAACCCGCGCCTTGCCGAGGAACTCGGCGACCCGAACCGCCTGTTCACCAACGAGCTGATCGACGACATCAACGCCTTCGACAAGCAGGCGGTGGTCAGCATGGCCAGGTCCTTCAAGCTCTAGCCCCCGAGGAGCCCCACCATGGACGTTCTCGTTTCAGGTGCCAGCATGGCCGGACTGTCGGCCGCATATTGGTTCGCGCAACTGGGCCATCGGGTCCTCGTGGTCGAACGCGCCGGGGGCCTGCGCCCTGGAGGCGCACCCATCGACGTGCGTGGAAAGGCGTTGGGCACGGCGCAGCGCATGGGCATCCTGGCCGCCATCCAGGCGCAGAAGGTGAGCGTCGTCGAGCCGGGCCGGGTGCTCGACGGCACAGGGCAACAGGTGGCGACGCTCGATCTGCGCTGGTTCGCCAACGAGACCGACGAGGATGTCGAGATCACGCGCGACCGCCTCAACCGCATCCTGCTCGATACAGTGCCCGAGGACGTGGAGTTCCGCTTCAAGGTCTCCATCGCGTCGCTGGCGGATGGCCCGCATGGGGTGGATGTCGCATTCAGCGATGGCAGCCACGGCCGCTACGACCTGGTGGTCGGCGCCGACGGCCTTCACTCCAACGTACGGCGGCTCGCCTTCGGCCCGGAGAAGGACTACGTCCGCCACTTCGGCCACTACGTTGCCTTGGTGGACCTGCCGCCTGATCGGGACTGGGAGCGTGCCATGCTCAACGTGCCGGGTCTCATGATCGCGGTGCGTGACGCGGGCGACGGCCCGCAGGCCATGATGGTGGCCGCCAGTGCGCCGATCGATTACGACTGGCGCGACCTCGACGCGCAGCGGCATCTGATCGCACGATTCACGGCCGCCGTCGATGCGTGGCAGGTGCCGGCCCTGCGCGCCGCGTTCGCAGACCCCTCGGCGCAAGGCTTCTACTTCGACTCGGTCAGCCAGACGCATATGCCGAGCTGGACGCAAGGCAATGTCGCCGTGATCGGCGATGCCGGGCATTGCGCGGCGCTTCTCTCGGGGATGGGCACCACGCTGGCGATGGTGTCTGCCGAACTTCTGGCCACCACCTGGACCGCCCATGGAGGAGACATGACGGCCGCTTCGCCGGCTTACCATGCTCAGCTTCGCCCCTATGTGCAGCAGTGCCAGGCCTTCGCCCACCATGGCGCGCCGATCATGGTGCCGCCTACCCAGGAAGCGTTGGATCAGCGAAACGCCGAGTTCCGGGCGTACGCCGCCCGCGCAGCAACTGCCGCGGCCTGAGGCCGGTGATCGCCTGAGATGCGCAGCAAGATGGGCGGCGGCCTTTGCACGGCAGTCGCTCAGCCCACCTGGCCCGCCATCTCCATCAGCATGTCCACCACCCGCCGCACCGGCCCGCCCGCGGGCTCCTGCGTGCGGTGGCCGATCACCAGCTGACGCACCAGCCGCGGGCTGAGCGGCAGTACCCGAACGCGCGAGCCGGCGGCCTCCTCATGGCTGGCCCGCAGCGGCAGCAGCGCGGCGCCGTAGCCGGCCTCGACCAGGCCGCGCATGGCCACGTCGTAGTTGTGCTCGATGCGGGCCCGCGGCGACAAGCCGGCGCGGCCGAACCATTCGAGCGTGAGCGTCTGCATGCGCGTGCCGGGCTCGTTCATGATGAGCGGCCGCTGCGCCAGCCAGGCCGGCGTGGCGCGCTTGGGCAAGGCCGGCCAGGCCGCCGGCACCAGCGCCCGCATCTCGTGACGCAACCAGGGCGTGAAGCGCACGCCGGGCAGGGCCGGCTGGGGCAGGGCGACGACCGCGAGGTCCACTGATCCACCGACCAGCCCGGTGGCCGAGTCGGCCGAGCCCACAAACACGGGCGACAGCTCAATGCCCGGATAGCGCGCGGCCAGCGCCTCGAAGACCGGCGGCAGCAGGTCCACCACCACGCTGGTGGTGGAGACGCCGATGCGCACCCGCCCCTCCAGGCCGGCATGCCGACGGCGGGCCGCATCCATGGCTTCGTCGGCATCGCGCAACAGGCGACGGCCACGCTCGACCAGCTCGGCGCCGGCCGGCGTGGGCTGCACATGGCGCGGCGAGCGCAGCAGCAGCGGCACACCCAGCCGCGACTCCAGCTCGCTCACATGCAGGCTGACGGTGGGCTGGGCCAGGTGCAGGGCCTGGGCGGCGGCCGAGAAGCTGCCCAGGTCGGCGATGGCGACCAGGGTGCGCACCTGGTCGAGGTTCAGTTGGCGCATCAGGCATTCTGATCGCAGCCCTCAGAACTCTCAACTTCTCCGATGCTGCGCCGCAGCGCATCATCGCGGCTCCTTCACCACTTCGTGCCAGAAACACACGCCAGGAGCCGATCATGAACACCCTCGTGCTGCAACCCGCCACCGCCTGCCCGAGCGCCGCCGTTCCCCGCCGCGCCATTGCGCCGGGTGCCGTGCCGCGCGATGCGATGGTCGAGGCCACGGCGGTTCCGGCACGCGGCGGGCTGCTTCAGCGCCTGCGCGATGCGGCAGCCGGACGTCGCATGCGCCGCATCCGGGCGCGCCGCCTGCGGGAAGAGGGCGCGTTGCTGATGGCCATGGGCCAGCACGAACTCAACGACCTGGGCGTGGGCCGCTGCGAGCTGGCCGGGCACCTGCGCGGCCGCCGGGCGGGCTGAGTCGCGCCTCAGGGTCGCTGCGTGGTGGCGATGAGCCGCGCATCGCGCAGCGCCGCCGTGCGGTGGTGCACGATGGCCCGGTACTCGGGCGACTGGATCATGGCGGCGAAGGCATCGCGCGTGGGGTACTCCACCAGCAGCACCTCGTCCCATTCCTCGCCGGGCGGTGCCACCAGCGCATGCCGCGCATCGGCCACCCAGCGCACCTGGCCACCGACACGCGCCAGCAGCGGCGCCACGGCCTCGCTGTAGGTCGCATAGGCAGCGCGGCCCGAACGCACCGGGGCGCCCGGTTCATCGGCGGCCTGCGCGCGAAAGGCCAGCAGGTTGAGCATGAGCACCGGCGCACCGGCGGGCACGCGTTCGAACAACTGCTTGAAGCTGTCGCGCGTCGGGTCGATGACGGCGCGTTCGGGCGGCAGGGACATGGACATACGGGTCTCCGGTCAAGACGGCGCCACGCCAGGCGTGGACGGGCAGTCGCGGATGTTGGGGGCGTCGCCTCTCCTGCGCTGTTGCACCCGCGACAGGCCGGGCGGCGTTTCGCAACGACCGCCCGCGCTGCGCCCCCGGGAAGCCAGGCTCAGACCCGCGGCCCAGCGCCGGCCCAGGCGGCCACGATGCGCGCCGCCTCGGCGATCACCGCCTCGTCGGCCGGCGCATCGGCCGCCGGCCGCGTCGTGTAGATGGCCAGCGCCAGCGGCGCCACCCCGGGGCGCCACACGATGCCGATGTCGCTGGCCGAGCCATGGGCGCCGGTGCCCGTCTTGTCGCCCACGGTCCAGGCCGCGGGCACGCCCGCGCGAATGCGCCGCGCACCCGTGGTGTTGCCACGCAGCCAGTCGGCCAGCTGCTGCCGCTCTTGCGGCGGCAGGCCATCGCCGAGCACCAGCCGCTGCAGCAGCCGGGCCATGGCCTCGGGCGTGGTGGTGTCGCGCTCATCGCCCGGAATGGCGCTGTTGAGTGCGGGCTCGATGCGGTCGAGTCGGAAGACGCTGTCACCCTGGCTGCGCGCGAAGGCCGTGAGCGCCTGCGGCCCGCCGCTCTGCGCCATCAGCAGGTTGGCGGCGCCGTTGTCGCTGTACTGCACGGTGGCGGCGCAGAGTTCGGCCACCGTCATGCCCTCGCCCACATGGCGCTCGGTGACGGGCGAATAGCTGACCAGATCGGCCTTGGCATAGCGCACGCGGTGGGCCAGCCAGCCGGGCTGCCGGCTGCTGCGCGCCAGCATCGACGCCGCCAGCACCGCCTTGAAGCTGCTGCACATGGGAAAGCGTTCGCCGCTGCGATGGCCCAGCGTGGCGCCCGAGCCGGTGTCGAGCGCAAACACGCCGAGCCGGCCATCGAAGCGGTCGTCCAGCGCCTGCAAGGCGGCCTGCGCCTCCCGGTCGGCGCGCGCGGCGGCCGTGGCACAGCCGGTGGTGGCCAGCACCAGCGACGCGGCGGCGAGGGCGGACAGCAGGCGGCGGCGTTGAGCAAGTGGGAGAGAAGCAGCCGGGTGGCGAAGCGTCATGGGAATCCTGTGGACAAGTGATGCAAGGGGGAATGCCGCCCACAATGCGGAGCAGGCGGGCAAGGGCAAGGGCGTCGCGACGAGCCCGCATCGTAGGAAGGCCCGCTGCCGCCACCAAGTACGGGAAGGCCTCCCGCCTGCACTGCTGTCACACCTGTCACATCGCCGTCTTCCGCATGCCCCTGCCGTCCATCGACATCGAACTCAGCTCGCCCCAGTCGGTCGATGGCCGGCCCGCGGCCTATCAGTCGCTGTGGCTGCTGGTGCGGCTGCACCACGCACAGCGCCAGGGCGAGGTGGTGGCGCTCGATGCCCTGCGCGGGCAGGTGTCTTCCGCGCGCACCCTGCGGATGGTGGTGAGCCGCGCCTTCCGCGATTTCAAGGCCTGGGGCCTGCGCGTGGGTTGGGGCACCGACGCGGCGCGCGACCCGCGCTTCCTCAACGCCGAAGGCCGCAGCCAGGGGCCCTTCTGGCTGCCCGCTGCGGAGGCCCGGCGTCTGCGGCTGCGGGTCGACGGGCAGCCAGCCAGGCCCGCTGATGTGGCGGCCTTCCTGGGTCTTTCCGCATCGCCGCGGCGGGCGCGTACCAGCGCCGCTGCAGAAGCACAGGCCAGCGCGGTGCAACTGCAGGACGCCCGCTTCTGGCACCAGCTCGCCGCCGCGCAGCAGGCCATGCGGCAGGGCCGCTGGGCCGTCCCGATCCAGGGCCGACGCGATGCCAAGGCGCCCGCCAGCGCGCTGGCCGCCATGCGGCAGGCCGCCGACCTGGCGCAGGACGATTACCAGCGCGCGCTGGTCACGCTCAACGAGGCGCTGCTCTGGCGCCGCCTGGGCGACGACGCCCAGGCCCGCAAGCGCCTGGCCGCACTGCAGCGCCAGCGCCTGGCCCGCCAGGTCGCGAGCCACGACTACCTGGGCGCGATGGCCGCCATCGTCGGCGCCTGGTGCAGCTACACCGCGCGCGACCTGCCGCAGGCGCAGGCCCAGCTGGCGGCCATGACGCGCGATGCGCAGCAGGCGCCGCTGCTGCGCCACCATCCGCAGGTACGCTTCGAATGGAGCAACCTGTGGGCGCTGGCCTGCCGCTCGCGCGCGCTGGGCATGGCCGCCACGGACGCCGCCGCCGCGACGCAGCAGGCCGACGAGGCCATGGCGCATTTCGGCCGCGCCCTGGCCGCGGCCTTCGAATCGCATGCCTTCGACGCGGCCCAGCACGTGGCCGCCAACATGGGCATGGCCGTGTGGCTGTTCGACCGCGTGGGCCTGGGCGTGCAGGCGGCGGGGCAGGCCCGCGGCGTGGATGCACGCCGGCATGCGGTGCAATGGATCGCCTTCAGCGAATGGCTGTGCAGCCTGGCCGACGGGCAGGGCCGTTCGGCATGGAATGCCATCTACCTGATGCGCATCGCCCGCGGCGACTGCCAGCCGCGCCCCGGGCTGCCGCTGGCCGAGTTCGCCGCTCTGCGGCCGCTCACGCCGCGGGCCCTGGCCGAGGAGAGCGCCGACCGCCTCATCCCCGGCCTGGACGGCCCCGCCACACGCGGTGGCTGGGCGGGCGTAGCCGCGCAGCATCTGGCCGACCACGATGCGGGCCAGCGCCGTTACCCCGGCCTGCAGCTGGCCGGCCTGCTGTTCGAGCAGGCCTGGTTCGCCGCCCACGATCGTGACCTGCGCACCGCGGCCACGGCCCTGACGCGGCTGCGCACCGTGCTGCCGCAACTCGTGCCCAGCGACCGTGCCTACTTCCGCGACGTGTGGAACGACGCCCTGCCCGCCGAACTGCTGGCGTTGGAGCCGCCGCCGCGGCGCAGCGCCCGACGCGCGGCAATGGGATGATCGGCCGCCACGTGCCCATGAGGGCCCACACCCATTCCCCCACAGGACCCGACCATGAGCCCCGCCTTCCTCTATGCCCTGCTTGTCCTCCTGCATGTCCTCGCCGGCACCTTCTGGGTGGGCGGCATGGCCACGCTGCACCTCGCCGTACGGCCCGCGGCGGCCGCGCTGCTGGCGCCCCCGCAACGGCTGCCGCTGATGGCGGCCGTGTTGCGGCGCTTCCTGATCGGCGTGGACATCGCCATCGCCACGCTGTGGCTCAGCGGCTTCGCCATGCTGGGGCAGATGGGCGGCTTCGCCAACGCGCACTGGCGGGTGCATGCGATGGCCGGGCTGGCGGCGGTGATGACGCTCATCTACCTCACCATCCGCGCCAGCGCCTTCCCGGCGTTGCGCCGCGCAGTGGCCGCCCACCAGTGGCCCGAGGCCGGTGCGGCGCTCAACCGCATCCGCCTGCGCGTGGCCTTCAACCTGGTGCTGGGCGTGCTGGTCTTCGTCGTCGCGCTGCTGGGCCGCGCCGGATGAGGGCGCATCCGCACACGCACCGCGCCGAGTGCGGCGGGCTCGGCCGGTGAGCGGGGCCGTCGGCGGCGCGCGCCTGTCGGGCAGCCTGCGCGGCATCGTCGCCATGCTGGCCGCCTGTGCGGCCTTCGGCGTGGTGGACGCCATGCTCAAGGTGCTGGGCGGCCACTTTGCGCCGGCACAGGTGGTGGCGCTGCGGGGCTGGAGCTCGCTGCCGATGATCGCGCTGTACATCCTGTGGCGGCGCGAGGCCGGGCAGGTGTTCCACCGCGGCATGCGCTGGCAGCTGCACCTGATGCGCGGCGTGCTCAGCGTGCTGATGCTGGTGCTGTTCACCTCCGGCCTTCGCACGTTGGGGCTGGGCGAGGCCTACACATTGAGCTTCGTCGCGCCGCTGCTCATCTGCCTGCTCGCGGTGCCCTTGCTGGGCGAGCGAATGCAGCCACGCCACTGGGTGGCCATCGTGGTGGGTTTCGGCGGCGTGGTGGTGGCGTTGCGGCCGGACGGCGAGGCCTTCCTCACGACCGGCGCGCTGGCGGTGCTGGGCGCGGCCGTCTGCTATGCGCTGAGCAACGTGCTCGGCCGGCTGGCCAGCCGCACCGAGCCCAGCAGCGCCCTGGTGTTCTGGACCACGGTGAGCCTGGCGGTGGGCGGCGGCGCGCTGGCGCTGCCCGTGTGGACGCCCGTCGCCGCCGAGCATCTTCCGGCCATCGCGGCACTGTCGGTGGCGGGCTTCCTGGCCCAGCTGGCCATCTCGGAAGCCTTCCGCCACGGCCAGGCCGCCGCCGTCGCCCCCTTCGAATACAGCGCGCTGGCCTGGGGCCTGCTGCTGGACTGGCTGATCTGGCGCGCCACGCCCGATGCCTGGACGCTGGCCGGCGGCGCCATCATCATCGCCAGCGGTCTGTACCTGGTGCGGCGCGAGGCGCCCAGGTCGGCGGGCTGAAGCCGCCGCGGCCTACTTGGCCTCAATCCCCGAGCAGCCGACGCTGCCCGCCATCGAACCAATCGGTCTCGAAGCCGTCTGCCAACAGAACAGCCTTGGCCGTCGTCAATCCCTGCTCGTGCAGACGTGCCAGATGCTTGGCAGCGAGGTTGCGGTCCTCCGTCAGCAGATGCGTGATCGACTCGCAGACCATCTGGCCGATCAGCTTGATGTCGTCCTTCACTGCCGCACGATCATCTTCGCGATCCCGCTGCAGCGACCGCATAAGCTGGCCGGCGGTCATCGCATGGTCGATGTTGAACGGCAACACCTGCAGATTGCGCAGCGGCAGATCCGTCACGGCCTGCTTGACCTGGAACTCCGACGCCACGATCGACGACAGGTACAACGGACACGCCCTCTGGAGCGCTTCGCGAAAGTAGAGCAGGGCCGTCTGATGATGCGCCCTGGCGGGGTCGGCCAACGTAATGAGGAAGCTCGTATCCAGAAGAATGGAGATCAAGCCTTGTTCCCCCTCATGCCGTCGACCCAGCTCGATGCCGAGGGGACGTCCTTCCAGGCTTTCGCCCCCCGTTCGGTCAAGCGTGCAAGCGACGCTTCGTCCAGGGCGTTGTGATGCTCTTCGAAGGCCAGCAAGCGCACGTCACGGTATTCGCGGGTGACGACGTTGTACTCCGCCGCGATGCGCGCCATGGCCACCTTGTAGAGACGGTTGACCTTATCGCTGCGGAAGACCTCGCGGCTGGATTCCGCGATCAGCGTGCGGCCATCGGGCAGGCGGATATGGGCATTGACGGTCCGTGTTCCTCCCATCTCCACAACCTCGCCTTGCAGATAGCGCTCCACGCGCACCCACTGATCGGCATCATCGGCCCGGAAATCGGTGGCCGCCGACACCACCAAAGGCTGTGCGAGGGCCGGGGTAGAAATGGTGATCCACACTTTGCGGTGCGAGCGCGCCATCTTCTGCCAGCGCTCGACGACCTTGCGGCGGCGCACATCGATGCCATCCAGCAGCGCTGACGTGCTGAGCCTGCGCAGATCTGCGAACAGCCCGGCATGCGCAATAGGCTCCGTGCGGATGCCAATCGAACCGTGGACAACGGAGACCGCCAGTGAAGCAGTGTCGATCTCACCCGACTCGCCCTTCAGGAAGTCGTCGACGTCCTTGGTGAAGTTGCGCAGGACGGCCATCGGCACCCGCGCGGGCGAGATCTCGTAGCCTTCCGACTCATCGTGGAGGCTCAGGCTGACCGATTGCATGTCCATCGCGCAATTCTAGGGACGGCCTTGTTGCCATGCCCGCCCGCGCTGAGGCATCAGGACTAAACGACGGATTCGGCCTTCAGCCGAGCAATCTCGTCCGCAGAGAAACCCAGCTCCGCCAGCACTTCGTCCGTGTGCTGCCCCAGCGCCGGCGGCGCACGGCGCAGCACGGGCGGTGTGGCGGTCAGGCGCAGCGGGCTGGCCACGCCGGTGATGGCTTCGATGCCGTCGCCCGCATCGCGCGGCAGTGTGACGGCCAAGCCGCGCGCCTGGACCTGCGCGTCGCCGAATGCCTGGCCGATGTCGTTGATGGGGCCGCAGGGCACGGCCTTGTCTTCGAGCAGCGTCACCCACTCGGCGGTGGTGCGGGTGCGGGTCACGGCTTCCATCAGCGCGATCAGCTCGGCGCGGTGCTTCACGCGCAGCGTGTTGCTGGCAAAGCGTTCGTCGGCCGCCCATTCGGCATGGCCGGCCGCCTCGCAGAAGCGGGCGAACTGGCCGTTGTTGCCGATGGCCAGCAGCATCGATCCATCCCGCGTGGCGATGTCCTGGTACGGCGCGAGGCTGGGGTGCGTGTTGCCCTGGCGCTGCGGCGGCTTGCCGGTGTTGAGGAAGGCGGTGGCCTGGTTGGCCAGGATGGCCATGGACACGTCCAGCAGCGCCATGTCGATGTGCTGGCCCTCGCCGCTGGCCTCGCGCGCGCGCAGCGCGGCCAGGATGGCGGTGGAGGCATAGCAGCCGGTGAACAGGTCGATCAGCGCCACGCCCACCCGCAGCGGGCCACCGCCGGGCTCGGCATCGGGCCGGCCGGTGATGCTCATCATGCCGCTCATGGCCTGGATCATCAGGTCGTAGCCGGCGCGCTCGGCATAGGGGCCGTCGTGGCCGAAGCCGGTGACGCTGCAGTACACCAGCCGTGGGTTGAGGGCGCGCAGGCTGGCGTAGTCCAGCCCGTACTGGGCCAGGCCGCCGGTCTTGAAGTTCTCGACCACCACGTCGGCCTCGGCCGCCATGCGGCGCAGGATCTGCTGGCCCTCGGCCGAGGCCATGTCCACCGTCATGCTGCGCTTGTTGCGGTTGCAGGCGGCGAAGTAGGTGGACTGCGTGGTGTCCTGGCCCTCGGCGTCCTTGAGGAAGGGCGGGCCCCAGCTGCGGGTGTCGTCGCCCACGCCGGGCCGCTCGATCTTGACCACGTCCGCCCCCAGGTCCGCGAGGATCTGGGTGCACCAGGGGCCCGCGAGCACGCGGGACAGGTCGAGGACCTTGATGCCGTCGAGCGCGGCTGTTCGAGAGGAATCGGTCATGGGCAGCGAAGGGTGCAAGGAAGGTGTTTGCCAAGGCAAGCGCAGCGATGCCCGTTCGCGGGCACCCGCGGAACCGGCTTTGCCGGGCCGCCGGGTGCGCCCCCTTCGCGCAGCAGAAGGGGGGTGGCGGAGCGCGAAGCGCGCAGCCTGGGGGTTGTCGCGATCAGCTGAAAGCGGCGATGCCGGTGATGGCTCGGCCCAGGATGAGCGCATGCACGTCGTGCGTGCCCTCATAGGTGTTGACCACCTCCAGGTTCACCAGGTGGCGGGCCACGCCGAACTCGTCGCTGATGCCGTTGCCGCCCATCATGTCGCGCGCCAGGCGGGCGATGTCCAGCGACTTGCCGCAGTTGTTGCGCTTCATGATCGAGGTGATCTCGACCGCGGCGATGCCCTCGTCCTTCATGCGGCCCAGGCGCAGGCTGCCCTGCAGGCCCAGCGTGATCTCGGTCTGCATGTCGGCCAGCTTCTTCTGGATCAGCTGGTTGGCGGCGAGCGGGCGGCCGAACTGCTTGCGGTCCAGCACGTACTGGCGGGCGCGGTGGAAGCAGTCTTCCGCGGCGCCGATGGCGCCCCAGCTGATGCCGTAGCGGGCGCTGTTCAGGCAGGTGAAGGGGCCCTTGAGGCCCTGCACTTCGGGGAAGGCGTTCTCTTCGGGCACGAAGACGTCGTCCATGACGATCTCGCCGGTGATGGAGGCACGCAGGCCCACCTTGCCGTGGATGGCCGGGGCCGACAGGCCCTTCATGCCCTTCTCGAGCACGAAGCCGCGGATCGGGCCGACGGCACCGCCTTCGCTCACCTCCTTGGCCCAGACGACGAAGACGTCGGCCACCGGCGAGTTGGTGATCCACATCTTGTTGCCCTTGAGGCGGTAGCCACCGTCGGTCTTGTAGGCGCGGGTGGCCATGCTGCCGGGGTCGGAGCCGTGGTCGGGCTCGGTCAGGCCGAAGCAGCCGATGAATTCGCCGCTGGCCAGCTTGGGCAGGTACTTCTGCTTCTGCGCCTCGGTGCCGAATTCGTAGATGGGCACCATCACCAGCGAGGACTGCACGCTGGCCATGGAGCGGTAGCCGGAGTCGACGCGCTCGACCTCGCGGGCGATCAGGCCGTAGCAGACGTAGTTGAGGCCGGGGCCGCCGTACTGCTCGGGGATGGTCGGGCCCAGCAGGCCCAGCTCGCCCATCTCGCGGAAGATGGACAGGTCGGTCTTCTCGCCGCGGAACATCTCGAGCACGCGCGGCGCCAGCTTGTCCTGACAGTAGGCATTGGCCGCCTCGCGCACGGCGCGTTCGTCGTCGGTCAGTTGCTGGTCGAGGAGGAAGGGATCGTCCCAGTGGAAGGCGGCTTTGGTGGCCATGGTGTGCGGTCTCCGTGCGCGTGAGCGGCTGCAGGTTGCGGGGGATGCGCGGCATCGTACGCCCGGCATGCAAAGCGGCGCAAACGAGAAATCGGCACCCAGACATGCGTGACCGGCATATCTGGCGACAATGCGCCGCGGATGGTCCAAGGCGACAGGCGGCCATCAACTATGTAGCGACGGCATACCTTCACCGCGGAACTGGACCATGCGACGCAAGATCCCCTCCACCCAGGCGCTGGCCTGCTTCGAGGCCGCGGCCCGGCACGAGAGCTATACCCGCGCGGCCGAAGAGCTGGCCCTGACGCAAAGCGCCGTCTCGCGCCAGATCGGCGCGCTGGAGGCCTTCATGGGACTGGCGCTGTTCCGTCGCACCCGCCACGGCGTGCAGCTGACGGCGGCGGGCGCCGACTATGCGCGGCAGATCCGCCGCCAGCTCGACGCCATGGAGCGCGACACGCTGGACGCCATGGCCCGCCAGGGCGCCGGCGGCGCGCTGCAGCTGGCGGCGGTGCCCACGCTGGCCACGCGCTGGCTGATCCCGCGGCTGCCGCTGCTGGCGAAGGCGCATCCGGACATCACCGTCCACATCGAGACGCAGACGCGGCCCTTCCTCTTCAACGACACGCCCTTCGACGCCGCGCTCTACACCGGCACGCCGCAGCAGGCCGCGACCTGGGCCGGCACCCGCCACACGCTGCTGCGGCACGAGGAGGTGGTGCCCGTGTGCTGCCCCGCGCTGATGGACGGCCGCAGCGCCCTCACGCCCGCGCAGGTGGCGCGCCTGCCGCTCCTGCAGCAGAGCACCCGGCCCGACGGCTGGCGGCAGTGGTTCGAGGCGCAGGGCGTGGACAATCCGCGCGGCGGCGCCGGGCCGCGCTACGAGCTCTTCTCGATGCTGGCGGTGGCGGCGGCGCACGGGCTGGGCATCGCATTACTGCCGCCGCTGCTGATCGAGGCCGAGCTGGCCCGCGGCGAACTGGCCATCGCCTGTCCGCGCCCGCTGCGCGGCGAGCGCAGCCACTATCTGGTGGAGCCAGCGCTGGAGGATGCGCGGCCGGCGCTGGCCCTGTTCCGGCAGTGGCTGGTGGGGCAGGCGGCGACCTGAGCCGTCAGCACCGCGGCGGTCGGCCGCCGTTTGCCCGGCCATTTGTGCCCCGTGATCCCGCGCCGGCCCCGCAGGCCGGTCGGCCGTTCAGTCACCAGCCCCGATGCGCCCACGCAGGAAGTCGCTGAGCGCCAGGGCCGCCTCGCCCATGCCCGACTGCGGCTGCAGGAGGCCGATGGGCTCGATGGCGGTCATGTCAGGCAGTGCCAGCTCGCGCAGCTCGCCGGTCGCCAGCCAGGGCCGCGCCAGGTTCAGCGGCAGCAGCGCCAGCAGCGGCTGGTGGCGCAGCAGCCAGCCCATGAGCGGCAGCGAGCGGGTGCTGACCGGGTAGATCGGCGGCGTGCGGCCGAAGCGCTCGCACAGCGCATCGAAATGCCCGCGTGCGGCGACGCCGGCCGGCAGCAGGAGCCAAGGATGGGCCGCGAGCGCCGCCCAGGCTTGGTCGGCCGGCAGACTCGCCGCGGGTGAGCCGCCAGGGACGGCGGCATCGGCCAGCAGCGGATGGTCCGCGCGGCAGACCACGGCAAAACGGTCTTCACGCAGCGCATGGAATTCCCAGCCCTGCGGCATGGCGCCCGGCCGACGGCAGACCACCAGGTCGACCTCGGCGCGGGCGATGGCCAGCAGCTGGTCCTCGCCCTCGGCTTCGGCCAGCTGCACCCGGATGGCCGGCTGCGCCTCGGCGAAGGCGGGCAGGGCATCCACCAGCACGCCATGGATGGCGGACACCGACGCGAGCACCCGCACGAAGCCCAGGCCCTGGCGCCGCCGCGCGTCCACTGCGCCCGCCACGTCGGCCATGCCCAGCATCAGCTGGCGGGCCACCGGCAGCAGGTCGTTGCAGGCCGGCGTGGGCCGCACGCCGCGCGCATGGCGCTCGAACAGGCGCACGTCCAGCAGGCGCTCCAGGTAGGCCAGCGTCTGGGTGACGGCGGACTGGGTCATGCCGATGGCATCGGCCGTGCGCTGCACGCTGCCCAGCTCCGCCAGTTGCAGCAGCACCTGCACATGGCGGAACTTGCCGCGGGCGAGCAGGCGGTTGAGCAGGGTGGTGGCCAGGGGCGGGGTCGTCATGCCATCGCAAAGTCTAATGACTGGGCGCCCGATTTAATTGGTCACTGATCGCTGCGGCGATGAAGATGCGGGCTCGATCCGCAGACACGAGCGCGTCCACGCGCCATTCCAGGAGACACGACCATGCATTCCCCCGACCGCCGGCGCGCGCTCGCCGCCCTGGGCGCCCTGCTCGCCACGGCCACCACGGCGCACGCCCAGGGCAGCGCCGACTGGCCCAGCCGTCCCATCCGCATCATCGTGCCGGCCCCAGCCGGCGGCCCCTACGACCGCACCATCCGGCCGCTGGCCCAGCACATGGGCCAGACCCTGAAGCAGCCGGTGGTGATCGACAACAAGGCCAGCGCCGGCAACATCGTCGGCACGCAGATGGCGGCTTCGGCGCCACCCGACGGCTACACGCTGGTGGCCACCGGCTCGCTCAACGCCATCGCCCAGTCCATGTACGACGGCATTGGCTTCGACATCGTGCGGGACTTCGAGCACATCGGCAGCATCGGCGAGGGCGCCCAATGGCTGGTGGCGCGGCCCGACGCCGGCTTCAAGGACTTCGCCGACTTCGTCCAGCAGGCCAGGCGCGCGCCCGGCAAGTTCGACTACGCCAGCTCGGGCGCGGGCAGCACCGGCCACCTGGTGATGGAACAGCTGCAGCGGGCCACCGGCGTGAAGCTGACGCATGTGCCCTACAAGGGCGGCGCACCCGCGTTGCAGGACGTGCTGGCCGGCGTGGTGCCGCTGATCGTCATCCCCTCCAACAGCGCGCTGGCCCCGGTGCAGGCAGGCAAGCTCAAGGTGCTGGCGGTCTCCAGCGCGCAGCGCAGCCCGTTGGCGCCGCAGGTGCCCACCTTTGCCGAGTTGGGCTATCCACAGCTCACGGTCAGCGCCTGGATCGGCCTGTCGGCCCCCAGGGGCACGCCCGCGCCCGTCGTGCGGCGGCTGCATGAGGCGCTCATGGCCGCCCTGGCCGATCCGGCCACGCGCAGGCAGCTCGAGTTCGAGGGCATGACGGTGCTGTCCACCACGCCCGAGCAATACACGCAGCTGGTGCGCAGCGACACCGAGCGCTGGGGCCAGCTGGTGCGCAGCCTCCACCTCAAGGCCAACTGAGGTCCTTCCTCTTCCTTCCCGTCCGACCACCATGCCTTTCGTCACTTCCCACGGCCGCGCCATCTACTACGAACGCCAGGGCGATGGCCCGGCCGTGCTGTTCTGCCACGGCGCCGGCTCCAACGCCGCCACCTGGTGGCAGCAGCTGCCGGCCTTCGCCGGCCGGTACAGCTGCCTGACGATGGACATCCGCTGCTTCGGGCGCTCCGCCGCACCGCTGACCGAGTTCGATCTGGCGCTGTTCGTGGACGACGTGATCGCCATCCTCGACCGGGAGGGCATCGACCAGGTGCGAATAGTCGGTCAGTCGCTGGGCGGCATGATCGGGCTGAAGCTCGCGCTGACGCATCCCGGGCGGGTGGCGGCCTTCGCGGCCTGCGACACGTCGATGGCCGTGGACCATCCCGTGCTGCTGGACATCCTGGCCACGCGCCAGCTCTCGCAGAAGGCGGTGAGCATCGAGCAGCGTTCGCTGGGGCGCTGGTTCCTTGAGCATGAGCCGGAAAAGGCCGCGCTCTACGCGCAGATCAACCACTTCAATCCCAGCGCCCATTCGATTCCCGCCGCCGACTGGGGCGCGGCGCTGCAGGGGCTGATGGCGCCGGGGCGGCTGATTCCGCTGACGGCGCTGGATGCGCTGGACTGCCCGACGCTGTTCGTCGTGGGCGACCAGGACCCGATCGTCCCGGTGGCCGTGGCCCGCGAATTCCACGAACGGGTGGCCGGCAGCGAACTGGTGGTGGTGGCCGATGCGGGGCACTCGGCCTATTTCGAACAGCCGCGGGCGTTCAACGCGGCGGTGCTGGACTTCCTGGCGCGGCGCGCGGCCTGAACGTCCAGCGCTTGCGTTCGGCCTGCGGCCTGCGGGCCGGCCGCAGGCCACTGAGGAAGCAGGCGCCGGCGTCGCGAGCCGCAGCGCAGACCCGCGCTCAGCCGCCCGCCGAGAGTTCCACGGCGCGCCGGTGCGCCGCCTCGGCCGCCTTCTTCACCAGCGCGCGCAGGGCCTCGCCCTCTTCGAACACGGCAATGGCCGCCGCCGTGGTGCCGTTGGGCGAGGTGACGGCGCGGCGCAGGGCCGCGAAGTCGGCATCCGGCTGGTGCTGCAGCACGGCGGCACCCCAGGCCGTGTCGGCGGCCAGGGCACGGGCCAGCTCGGGCGCCAGGCCCAGCGCCACACCGGCCTGGGCCAGCGCCTCGCTGAACAGGTGGTAGTAGGCCGGGCCGCTGCCGCTGATGGCGGTGACCAGGTCGATCTGCGATTCCTGGTCCACCCAGTGCGCACTGCCCACGGTGGCGA
Organism: Pseudacidovorax sp. NFM-22; assembly: GCF_021401245.1. Lineage (GTDB taxonomy): Bacteria > Pseudomonadota > Gammaproteobacteria > Burkholderiales > Burkholderiaceae_C > Xenophilus. Next base: position 1,028,593 of record NZ_JACBFY010000002.1, on the reverse strand, counting down.
ACAGGGCGCCGACCTGTTCGCGCCGGGCCTCGTCCACGCCCGGCGCGGCATAAAGGCCGGTGCAGCCGGCACGCAGCATGGCCGGTGTGTTGGGCATCACGCGGATGACCGGCGTGCCCAGGGGCAGGGCGGCTTCGAGCGTGGCGACGGTGACACCGGCGGCCACGCTCACCACCACGGCCTGGGCCAGCCAGTCGGCCGGCAGGGCGCGCAGGGCGTCGGCCGCCATGGCCGGCTTGACGGCCACGACCACCAGGTCGACACCGCCCGCCGCATCGCCTGAGGATTGCAGCGACTGCACGCTGGCATACCGGCCGGGTACCGGTGCAGCGCCTTCAGGCAGGGGCGCGGGATCGATGGCCAGCAGGGTCTGGACGCGACCGCTGTCGCGCCAAGCCTCGCCGAGGGCGCGGCCCATGTTGCCGTAGCCGAGGAACAGGACTTTCATGAGGGGTGCCGTGAGAAGGAGGGAGGAAAGGGGTCGGTCGGCATTGTCGTGCGCCCCGCGCCTGCCGCTTCCTTCCGCCTCCTGCCGCCGGCCCTGCCGGCTGCTCACCGAGGCCTTGCCCACAACGAAAAAGCCGGCACGCTTTCACGTGCCGGCTGCAGTCAGGCGCCTCCCTGGCCCCATCCCGGACCTCTTTCACAGGCGGTGCCCGCCTGAGGGGACGAAGACGAACCCGGTGTCAGGCCCGGTCCGCCTCCATCCCGTTCTGCCGGGGGATCGCCACGCGCTGCCGATCCCTCAGGAATCGCGCCGCGTGGCGTGGCGGCCTGATTACAGGCCGGCCTTGCGGTAGACCGACAGGCTGCCCTGGGTGTACTGGGCCGGGATCGTGCTGTTCACGAAGGCCTTGGAGTCCAGGTTCCAGGTCGGGCTGTGGGCAGCGGCGACGGCTTCGGCCTGCACGGCGGCACGGCTGCGGGGAGCGGCCGGGGCCACGGCGACCTGCTGGCCGACGTATTCCAGGTTCTGCTCGGCGCGAGCGGCTTGCACAGCCTGGGCGTTCACTTCAGCGCGGCTGAAGGCCGACACGGGGGCGATGACGCCTTGGTATTCCTCGGCGCTGGCGCCGGCAACGGCGGCGAACGACAGGGCGGCGAGGGCGATGATCTTCGAGGTCTTGGTCATGATTTTTCTCCTAAGCAGAGCGTTGAACAGAGCGGGCGGGGCACCTGCCCCACCGGCTTCGGGTCTGCGTTCAATCGCTGGCCCGTGAGATGAATTGTGGACCGATGAGCTAGGGAAAACCCTGGTCTTTGCCGAACGTGCTGTTCACGATCAGGAAACAATGAGGCCAGGCAGCCTGTGGGATTGTTCCTACGTCGCCGCGGCCTGCCAGAGGGGGGCGGCCCCCAACCGTGGCGTTCAGCGCGCGGGCGGGGAGGGCGGCTGGCTGCCCGGCCAGGGGTAGCGCACCTGCGCCACGCTGCGCAGCAGGGCCTCGCGCTGGCCGCGGCCGATGCCGCGGATGCCCTCGGCCACCCACTGCACGCGCTGCGGGTCCAGGCCGCCTTCCCGCTGCCAGCGCTCGGCGGCGGCGCTGGGCGCGTGCAGCATGGCCGCCAGCCAGACCGCCTGGGCCGGCTCCAGCCGCGCCGCCGGGCGGCCGAAGTAGAAGCGCGCCGCCGCCTCGGCGCCGCAGACCCGGCCCCAGGGCGCATGGTCCAGGTACAGCTGCAGGATGCGCGCCTTGCCCAGCTGCTGCTCCATGTCCACCGCGTAGAGCAGCTCGCGCAGCTTGCGCTGCAGGCTGCGCTCGCTGCCTGTGACCAGTACCTTCGCCAGTTGCTGGGTGAGCGTGCTGCCGCCGCGTTCGACCGCACCCTTGTGCTGGTTGCGGTCGAAGGCGGCCTGCAGCTCGATCAGGTCGAAGCCGGGATGCTGGAAGAAACGCTGGTCCTCCGCCGCGATGACAGCCCGGGCGAGCCAGCTGTCGGCCTTGAGCTGGGCGGACGGTCCGCACTGGCTGCGCGCATTCAGGAGCGCCTCGGTGCCCAGGCCCTCCACGGTGAAGCCGCTGATGCGCGGCTGCAGCCCCAGCGTGCCCGAGGGCAGCTGCACCTGCAGGCGGCCCGACGCCGTGCCGCCGATGCGGGCGCGCTCCAGCTCGGGCAGGCCCGTGGCCAGCACGGCATACCAGCGGGCGATGGGCGCCTCGTCGAAGCTGGCGTCGATGTGCAGGTCACGCTGTGTGAGCCGGCCCTGCCAGCGGCCATGCAGGCTTTCGGTACTCGCGCTGGCCGGCACCGCGTCGAGCTCGCCGCGCAGCACATCCACGTCGCGCCGTGCGGTCAGGCGCAGCTCGGTCAGCTGAAGCGGCTGCGAGCCCATCGCCGCGAGCCCGAGGCGACAGGGCGCGCAGCGCAGGGCGAGTTGCGTACGCGGGGCGTCCCAGTGCAGGTCGATGGGACCCTGGGTCGTCTGCAACCGGCGGCCGTCCAGGCGCGGCGCGATCCAGGACGAGGTGGCCAGCCGCAGCACCGTCGGCACGCCCACCGGCACCGTGAAGGGACCGACGCGCCAGTCCACCGCCCATTCGTCCTTGGCCGGTGCGAGCGCGATGCGCACCACCGCCACGGCCGCCACCGCTGCCGTCAGCAGCAGGGCCAGCAGGCCCCACAGCAGCAAACGCAGCCCCTTGTTCACATCGCGTCCCGTTGTCTGTCGTGTCGTTCATGGCGGCGAGACCACGGTCACCGCCGTCCAGGGACCGGCGGCGCTCGCGCGCCAGCTGGCCCAGTACCAGGCGGAAGTGTCGGTGAAAGCGCGGCCCGCGGCATCCTCGATGCGCTCGCACACGCGCTGGGTGCTGCTCCCCGCGCGCTCGGCGTGGAAGCAGCGCCACAGCCGGTCGCGCGCATCGTGTTCGAGCCGGGCCTGGAGGATGCGGTAGCCCAGCGCGCGCCAGCAGTCCTCGGCTGGGTGCAGCAGGCGCGTGGGACGCTCGACCTGCCGCATCACCAGCACCTGCCGGCCGTCGGTGAAGCGGGCGATGTGACCGGGAAAGTGGCGGGCGAAGCGGGCCTCCACCTCGCCGAGCGCCTGCGGCCTCAACGGCACGCCGTCCCAGGTGGCGGGCCATTCGGGCGAGGCGGCATGGGACGAAGACGGCACGCCACCGTCCCGCATCTGCGACCAGAAGCTGGCCACCAGGCTCACCACCAGCACGAGCGTGAACGCCAGCTTGTGCAGCACCCGGTGCGCGAAGTGGTTGCGCCAGGGCGAAGGCGCGAAGACATCAGGCCAGCGCATGGCGATCCTTTCCGAGGGCCAGGCCCTGCGGTGCCGCGTGCAGCATGCGCCGCCCGATGGCACCGCACACCACGGCGAGCAGCGCCAGCCCCAGCGCCTGGTGCAGCAGCGGCCCTGGCGCATGGCCGGCGCCTTCCAGGCCCACCAGCAGTGCATTGCGCAGCACATTGCCGCCCAGCACCACCAAGCCCACGACGGGAAGCCGGCGCAGGAAGGCACGGTCGTCCATCCGCGTCATGAACAGCGCCACCACGCAGGCGGTGAAGTAGCCCATCCACACCATCTGCACGCCGGAGCAGGGTGCGTCGACGATCACCAGCCGGCCGTCGACCCACAGGCTGCTGCCGGCACGCTCGACGACGAAGAACGGCGCCAGCAGCCAGCGCGCCGCCTCGGCCGTGACCAGCCGCAGCGGATAGCCGGCATAGAACTGCAGCGAGGACAGCAGGGGCAGGGCGAGCACCGCCAGGCCCAGCACCGGCAGGGCCGGCTGCCCATGGGGCAGGAAGGCGAGCAGCGCGCAAGCCAGGGCCAGCACGGCCAGCAGGCCGGTGGCCAGCGGCGGCAGCGCACCGCCGGCCCGCAGCAGCGAAGAGGCCAGCACGCCAAGCGCCGCCACGGACAGCAGCCCCAGCCGCGGCGAGGCACGCAGCGACCGCCGGCCCTGCCAGGCGAACAGGCCCAGCGCAGCGAGCGCCAGCAGGCCCAGCGGATCGTCCGAACGGTCCAGCATGCGGGCGCCCATCCAGCCCCAGGTGGGCCAGAGCACCAGGGCGGTGGCCAGCAGCCACAGCACGGGCGGCAGGCGGTCGAGGCGGATCGCCACCTCCAGGCTGCGGGGATGGCGGCCCGCCCAATCGACGAGGTTCATTGGCGTTGCTCCCTCGATCAGGCGGTCATGCGCCGCGCATCGTGCCGACGCAGCCGGCGGCGCAGCATGGCGAGCATGCCCAGCGCCACGGCCACGGCACCCAGCGTCTCGGGTTCGGGCGTGGCCGGCACGGGCATGCCCAGGGCGAGCTCGCTCACGCCCTCGGGCAGCGGCAGCGGCTGGTCGACCGTCGTGCCTCCATCGCCCGTGCCGCGCATCACCTGGTCGACGGCGATGAAGCTGGTGTAGGCGGTGAGCAGGCTGTACTTGAGTCCCAGCGCGGTGATGGCCTCGCGCTGCTGGCCGCTGCCTTCCAGGCCCTCCTGGTCGTCCAGCGCCGCGATGCGGTCGCGGGCCCACAGGGCGCGCAGGGCCAGGGCCTGCGGGGCGAGGCTGTCCGCGTCCACCGGCAGCACCTGGCGCCACGGACCTTCGGCGCTGCGGCCTTCGACCACCAGCTGGCCCCGCGGCGTGCCGCGCCACTTGCCGAAGAGCACCACGGGCCGCTCGCCCAGCACGTCGGGCAGCCGGGCCGGTTCCACGTCGTACACCTCCAGGCCCTCGAAGCGCGCCTTCAGGCCGGTGAGCACGGGCGACTCCACCATGCGACGGAAGCGTGCCGCCTGCTCGGGCGCCTGCCGTTCGTCGGTGATGACGAAGGGCTCGCCACGGCCCGCCCGAGCCAGACCCTCGATCAGGTGCCGGTTGACCGAGGAGCCGATGCCGAAGGCGAACAGGTTGGCCTGGTCCAGGTGCTCGCGCACCAGCGCGAAGGCCTCGCGCTCGACCGTGACATAGCCGTCGGTCACCACCACGATGCTGCGCGAGACGCCCTCGGCCTTGGGCTGGGCATAGGCCTGACGCAAGGCCGGAATCAGCTCGGTGCTGCCGCCGCCCTGGATGTCGGTGAGCGTCTTCAGCGCCCGCTCGATGTTGGGCCGTGTCGCCGGCACCGGCCTGGGCGACAGCATGCGGTTGCTGCCGGCGAACAGCATCACGTTGAAGGTGTCGCTGGGCCGCAGGCCGCCGATCAGCCGCGTCAGCATGGCACGCGCCGTGTCCAGCGGAAAGCCGTGCATGGAGCCGGAGATGTCCACCACGAAGAGGTAGTCGCGCGGCACGATGCGCTCTGCAGCCACGGCGCGCGGCGGCTCGACCATCGCGAGGAAGAAGTTCTCCGCATCCGGCCCGCTGCCCGGATAGAGCATCAGGCCCGACTGGATTCGCTCACCGGCGAGGGCGAAGTCGAGCACGAAGTCGCGGTTGGCCAGCGGCCGGCCATCCTCGCGCAAGGTGAGGGCAGCATGCCGGTCGTCGCGCCCGGGCTGGATGGCCAGCGCATGGCTGGACGATCGGATGTCCGCCAGCGGCAGCGGCGCATCGAGGCTCAGCTTGAGCGAGAAGGCCGCGGCACTGGCCGTTCCGGCGGGCAGCGTGGGCTGGGCGCTCCACTGTCCCCCGCCACCGCCGGCGCCCACGTAGCGCGGGCCCACCACGGTGGGGTAGACGAACTGGTAGCGGCCCGACTGCGGCAACAGCAGCTCGCTGTAGCGCAGCTCCACCCGCACCTCGTCGCCGGGCCGGATGTTGGCCACGTTCATCTGGAAGACGTTGGGCCGCTCGGCCTCGAGCAGCGCGGCCGTCTGGCCGGCCTGCTTCGCTTCCTGGTACTCCAGCCGCGCCTGCTGCTTCTCGCGGATCTGCGCCGTGATCAGCCGGTCGGCGATGCGCACGTTCATGCCGCCCACGGCGGCGCGCGTGGAGCCGGGAAAGACATAGCGCGCCTCCAGCGTGCGTTCGCCTTCGTTGCGGTAGGTCTGCGTCACCCGCACGTCGGCGATGACCCCGGCGATGCGCACGTCGACGTCGGTGCGCTTGAGGGGCAGGCGGTCGGTGCCGGGGGTGTCGCTTTGCACCACCAGATAGGGACTCGCGGTGGCATCGTTGCCAGCTTCCTGTGCAAGAACAGGCCGGCACACCAGCAACGCAAAGGCGGCCAGCGCCATCAGCGCCGTGAACGCCCACAGGCCGCAGCCGCGGGCTTCGGGACTGCGCCGGCGGCGCAAGGACAAGTTCGGATTCATGGTCGGTTCCTTCCTCGGTGTGTGCGATGGGAAGGACTGTCCCTGCGGTGTCCGAAGCCAGAAGGAAGGGCCGATGAAGCCTCCCGGGCCGTGTGAAGCCTGTGTGAAGTCCGTGTGCAGCGCCCTTCAGCCTCCTTTCAAGATCCGCGGCGACGATGGCCCTGCCGACGGCGTGGCACCCGCCGCACCGAGAATGCTGCCGCCGTCCGACAGCGTGGCTGCCGTGGCGGCGCGAGGCTTGCGCGCCTGCCGGTGTGCAGGCAACGCCTTGTTACGGCGGCCTTCCGGCGGGCGGGCATGCTCGCGTTCCCTCCCGCCGGCGACCTCTTCCTGTTTCTTTCCCATGTCCTTCAAAGACCGTCTGTCCGATCCCCGCCTGCGCCGGGCCGCCAAGTGGACTGCCATCGGCAGTGCCACCGCGGTGGTGTGCGGCGCCGCCATCGTCGGCATTGCCGCGGCCCTGATGTCGCGCCAGCTGCCCGACGTGAGCACGCTGCAGAACTACCAGCCCAAACTGCCGCTGCGCGTGTTCACCGCCGATGGCGACCTGATCGGCGAGTTCGGCGAAGAGCGCCGCCAGCTGGTGCCCATCGACAAGATCCCCAAGGTGCTCAAGGACGCGGTGCTGGCCACCGAGGACGCGCGCTTCTATCAGCACGGCGGACTCGACACCATCGGCCTGGCGCGGGCGGTGGTCTCCAATGCGCTGCACGGCGGCGTGCGGCAGGGCGCGTCAACCATCACGCAGCAGGTGGCGCGCAACATGTTCCTCAGCTCGGAGCGCACCTTCAGCCGCAAGCTGAAGGAAGCGCTGCTCGCCTGGCGGCTGGAGGACGAGCTGACCAAGGACCAGATCCTCGAGATCTACCTGAACCAGATCTACCTGGGCAACCGCGCCTACGGCTTCGCGGCCGCGGCCCAGACCTACTTCGGCAAGCCCTTGCAGGACATCACGGTGGCCGAAGCCGCCATGCTGGCCGGCCTGCCCAAGGCGCCCAGCAGCAACAACCCCATCGCCAACCCGCGCCGTGCGGTGGCGCGCCAGCAGTACGTGATCAACCGCATGGTCGAGACCGGCTACCTGAGCGAGGCCGACGCCGCCAAGGCCCGCCAGGAGCCGCTCAAGCTGCGCGATGCCGGCGATCCGTCGCAGCTGCATGCCGACTACGTGGCCGAGATGGTGCGCCAGCAGATGGTGGCCAAGTACGGCGACGACACCTACACCAAGGGCTTCAAGGTCTACACGACCATCACGCGCAACGACCAGGGCTCGGCCTACGAGGGCCTGCACGAGGCCATCGTCGACTACGAGCAGCGCCAGCCCTACCGCGGCCCCGAAGGCTTCGTCGAACTGCCCACCGACAGTGCCGATGTGGACAACGCAGTGGACGATGCGCTCTCGGACAAGCCCGACAGCGGCGGCATGATGGCGGCCGTGGTGCTGGAGGCGGGCCCGCGCAAGGTGGTGGCGGTGCGCGCCAACGGCGATTCGGTGGAGATCACCGGCCGTGGCCTGCAGGCCGTGCAGCGCGGCCTGGTGGAGAAGGCGGCCGAGCCGCTGCGCATCCGCCGCGGCAGCATCGTGCGCATCGCCCGCACCGGCCCGCAGAACGGCTGGGAAGTGACCCAGCTGCCCGAAGTCGAAGGTGCCTTCGTCGCGATGGACCCGCGCGACGGCGCCGTCAAGGCGCTGGTGGGCGGCTTCGACTTCAACAAGAACAAGTTCAACCATGCCACGCAGGCCTGGCGGCAGCCGGGCTCCAGCTTCAAGCCCTTCATCTACTCGGCCGCGCTGGAGAAGGGCTTCACGCCCGCCACCATCGTCAACGACGCGCCGCTGTCCTTCGACGCCGCCGCCACTGGCGGTGCCCCGTGGGAGCCCAAGAACTACGACAACACCTATGCCGGTCCGATCACGCTGCGCCAGGCGCTGGAGCAGTCGAAGAACGTGGTGACCATCCGCGTGCTGGACGCCATCACGCCGGCCTATGCGCAGGAATGGATCACGCATTTCGGTTTCGCGGCCGACAAGCATCCCGCGTACCTGACGATGGGCCTGGGCGCCGGCTCGGTGACGCCGCTGCAGATGGCCGCGGCGTACTCGGTGTTCGCCAACGGTGGCCTGAAGGTGGAGCCGCGCCTGATCGCCCGCATCACCGACGCGCGCGACCAGGTGCTGGAGGACACCCCGCCCAAGCCCGCGGACGAGGCCGGCCGGGTGATCCCCGCGCGCAATGCCTTCGTGATCGACACGCTGCTGAACAGCGTGGTCAAGAACGGCACCGGCCGCCGCGCCTACACGACGCTGCGCCGCGACGACCTCTATGGCAAGACCGGCACCACCAACGATTCGCACGACGCCTGGTTCGCGGGCTTCCAGCCGACCCGCGTGGGCGTGGCCTGGATCGGCTACGACACGCCGCGCCAGCTGGGCGTGCGCGGCGAGACCGGCGGCAGCCTGGCCCTGCCGGCCTGGACGCGCTACATGCAGGGCGCGCTCAAGGGCGTGCCGGTGGCCAAGCTGGACGTGCCGCCGGGCGTGACCAACGCCAGCGGCGAATGGATGTACGACGAGTACGCCAATGGGCAGGGCGTGCAGTCGCTCGGGGTGGAAGCCGCCCTGACGCCGATCACGCCGGTGGAGGTCAACAGCGGCGCCCCGACGAGCGGCCCTGCGCCGTCGTGGGGCAACCAGCCGGTCATCCCGGCCGTGCCGGGCCAGCCTGCTCAGCCTGGGCAACCTGCAGCGCCTGCGCAGCCGGACGAGCGCAACCGGATCCTGAACATGTTCCGCTGAGGCGCCGCGCGCCACCTGTCTCGACAACCCGGCCTCGGCCGGGTTTTTTCATGGGACGCGGCTGCGTCGTCAGCGCAGGTCGACCACCAGCCCGGTCAGGCGGCGCACCGTGGGCAGCAGCACCACGACCAGCGGAAAGGCCACCGCCCAGGACAGCATCCAGGCGCCCAGCCAGAGATGCAGGAAATCGGGCGTCCAGCCCCCCCCGCGCAGCGTGCTGATGGCCGAGACGACGCCGCTCATCAGCAGCGACAGCAGCAGGGGCACGACGATGGCGGCACTGCGTGCCGGCAGCTTGGGAATGCCGGCCACGATGGTCGGCCGCGAGGAGGGAGAGGATGCACGCATGGGAAAGGGGGGAGAACGCGGCCCGCGGGCCTGGATGACGCCGACCATGCAAATGCCGGGCCGACGCAGGCCCGAATCGGGCGCCCCTCCCTCAGTCAGCGGACGCCGCGGGCGTTCCCTGGTGGTAGCGCAGCTGCCAGGCCGGACCCTCGCGCTTCCACAGCGAGACCCGCAACGTCTGCAACGCCAGGTCCGGCGCCAGCCGTTCGAGCCGGAAGTCGCTGGAATGCACCGCCGGCGGCGTCAGCACCTGCGACAGGTAGCGCAGGACGGTGGCGCGGTCGTAGGGCAGGCCGGAACGGCCCACCTCATGGAAGTCGACATGGAGCAAGGCCTCCAGCCGCCCCGCGTCGCAGGGCACGCCGGGATGGTGCAGTTCCACCTCCAGCTGTTGCAGGTGGGCGCACAGGTCTTGGGGGTCGTCGGGGGTCATGGCAGCGTGGATCGTCGGCAGGCGGGGAAGGTGCGGGTTGGCGGGCATCGTCCGGGTCGCCTCATCGCAGCGGCCCACTGATCAGCGGCAAGGTCAGCGTGGCCTGCGCGCCACCGCCTTCCGCATTGCCGAGCGCGATGCTGCCGCCGTGCAGCGCCGCGATCTCGCGCACGAAGGCGAGGCCGAGGCCGGTGCTCTTCTTCTGGCTGTGCGGGCGCGCGAGCGAATAGAACTTCTGGAAGACCTGCGCCTGCGCATAGGCCGGGATGCCCGGCCCCTGGTCGCGCACCGCGATCACGCCGCGCCGGCCCTGCAGCCGCAGGCTCAGCCGCACGGTGCCGCCCTCGGGCGAGAAGTCGATGGCGTTGTCCAGCAGGTTGCCCACGGCCTGTCGCAGCAGCAGCGGATCGCCGTCGGCATGCACCTCGCCCAGGTCCTCGCGCAGGCCCTGCACGTCGATCACCACGCCACGGCGCGCGGCGGCCGGCGCCACGCCCTGGGCGGCCTCGCGCAGCAGGGCGCCCAGGGCCACGGGCTGCACCTGGTCGAGCACGCGGCGCGTCTCCAGGGCCGTGAGTTCCATCATGCGGTCCACCAGCTGCTGGATGCGCTCGCTCTCGCGGCCGATGTTGGCCAGGAAGCGCTCGCGCTCCTCGGGCGGCATGCCGGCCTCCTGCAGCAGCTCGGCGGCGCCGCGGATGGCCGACAGCGGGCTCTTGATCTCGTGGGTGAAGGTCTGGACGTAGTCGGCCACGTAGTTGCGGCCGGTGAAGGCATCGCCCATCTCCTGCACCGCCGCGCGGCCCATGGCGGCGGCGCGACGCAGCATGCGCAAAGGATGGAAGCCGCGCTGCGTGCGCAGCCAGCGGATGTAGTCGGCCGTGAGGCCGAAGGGGCGCACCAGCCACACCGAGACGATCAGCGCCAGCACCAGCAATGCCGCCGCCGAGCCGGCACCGACCCAGATCACGCGCTGGCGGGCGTCCTGCACGAACTGGCCGAAGCTCTGCACCGGCTTGCCCACGCCCACCATGCCGACGATCTCGCCTGCCCAGCGGATGGGCGCCCCCACATAGAGCACCGAGCTGAGCGGGTCGGCCTCCATGTCGCGCGTGGCGCGGGCGCCATAGCCGCCGGCCAGCGTGCGGCTGACGTCGATCCAGCGCGAATAGTCGGCGCCCACGGCACGGCCGGTGGAGTCGTAGATCACGCGGCCGCTGCGGTCGGTGACGTAGACCCGCAATTCCACCTTCTGCTTGTGCAGGTTGTAGATCTGGGCCGAGAACTCCCGCGCATAGAGGGCGCGGAACAGCGGCTCCAGCCGCCGGGTGTCGATGGCCCCGGCGATCACGTCCTGCTCGATGAGCGTGGCCATGAGCTGGGCGATCTCCACCTGCGCCTCCTCGGCCGATTCGCGGTAGCGCGGGTCGATGTCGCCCACCACCCGCCACAGCAGCCAGGTGATGCCGGCCACGTAGATCAGCAGCACGGCCAGGAAGATGCGGGTGCGCCGGCTCGGCGAACGCCTCATGGGACGAGGGGCGTGGAAGGCGGCAGGTCTTCGTGCAGCGCGTAGCCGGTGCCGCGGTGGGTGCGGATGGCCTCGACCTCGGGCGCCACGGCCCGCAGCTTGGCGCGCACGGTCTTGACGTGGGCGTCGACGGTGCGGTCCAGGCTTTCGCTGTCGCCGCCCCAGACGCGGTCGAGCAGTTCTTCGCGGCTGAACACGCGGCCCGGGCGCTGCACCAGCAGGCGCAGCAGGCCGAATTCGTAGCGCGACAGCTCGAGCACGCGGCCGTAGTAACGGATCTGCAGGCGTTCGTCGTCGACCACGAAGGGCAGGGTGGGCGCTTGGGGCGCCGTGGCCGGTGTCGTCACCGGCATCGCAGGCACCGGACCCGCCCGCTGGCTGCGCCGCAGGATGCCCCGCACCCGCGCCACCAGTTCCCGCGGTGAGAAGGGCTTGGCGATGTAGTCGTCAGCGCCCAACTCCAGCCCCACCACGCGGTCGATCTCGTCGGTGCGGGCCGTGAGGAAGACGATGGGCACGTCCGCCGCGCCCGGCAGGGCCTGCAATCGCCGGAAGAGGTCGAAGCCGTTCATGTCGGGCAGGCCGATGTCCAGGATGGCGAGCGCCGGCGGCTCGGCGGCGAATTCCGCCAGGGCGGCGCCACCGGTGGCACACCACACCGGCGCAAAGCCGTCGCTGCGCAGCACGTACTGCACCGTGTCGGCGATGCCCGGCTCGTCCTCCGCCACCAGGATGCGCGGCCGTCCCCCGACCGATGGCGCGGTCGGGGCCGTGGCAACGGCAGGGGGTGGATTCGGCATGGGGGCGGATCGTAGCGGTGCGGACGCAGGGCACCCAGCGATTTCGGAAAGACCGTGAATTGCGCTTTGACGTTCGGCGCAGGCGTTGTCCTGACTTTGTTCTTTTCTTTTATTTCAACATTAGTCCTCATAGATAAGGATGCACCCGGCCTGTGGATAACCCTGGTTTTCCCCGTCCGGCCAAGGATTTGGCGCCGAGCGGCGGATGTGGGCAACCCTGCGTCCGTGCTGTCGTGCGCGGGCGAACAACCTCGGCCGAAGCGCCCCGTCTGTGGATAAGAGGGGGTTTGTTCCACAGCCGTCCCCAGAGTTGTTCTTTGACAGGAGGTCCGCTTTCTGGCTGCCGGGCGCCAATGCCGGCCCAAACTATGCACTGCCAAAAAAATGAGCAGCCCAAAGATAGTCTTTGAAAATCAATAAGTTGCGTTGGCTTTACAAGGCAGTCCGACAGTTGCCCACAAAGTTGTCCAACGAATATGGGGACAGACGGCGTTTTCGGCGTCCCGCAGCCGGAGGGCGCTTCGGTCGTTCCGCGCCGGACCGGTTGCGGGGCGCCATGGTCGGCGTGCCACGACACCCCCACTTTTTTTGCGGGCGCCCGTTGTCCTGGTATTCCTTCCTTCATATTCAATATCTGAATAGTCGTAATAGATAAGGAAGCCCTGCGCCTGTGGAAAACCCATGAATCCCCCGGCCGGACAGGCATTTGGCGGTCCTCCATCCATGTGGGCAGGGTTGCTTCGTGGATGTCGCACCGATGGGGACAAATGCCGGCCGTCCGCCCTCGGGTGTGGATAACCGGGCAGTTGTGCCGGATTCATCCCCACAGTTGTCCTTTGACAAGGGGGGTGCAAATGTGGGATTGGGCTTTGGACGCCTTAAATATGCACTGCTGATTATTTGTGCAGATTGTTGAAAGTTCATTGATATCAAGGACTTGCAGTGCCTTTACAAGACAACGCGCGAGTTGCCCACAAAGTTATCCAGTCCAGCTGGGGAGAAGCGGACAACACGGCGTCCTGGGCGCCGTCCGGGGGTAAGGCGGCCGCTTTTCCACAAACGCAGGCCTTCCGCGGCTTCGCGCAAGCGTTCGTGTGGCGTGAGGGAGGGCCGCGATGGGCACATCCGCCCGGCCGGATCACCGGGCCTGGGCGATCCGACGCGTGTTCAGCGCGGCAGGCCGCTTCCTGCGAGGTCTTCGAGGATGGGGCAATCGGGCCGATGGTCGCCCCGGCAGCCATGGACCAGGTGCGCGAGCGTGCCGCGCATGGCCTGGAGTTCGGCAATGCGCCGGTCCAGGTCGTCCAGGTGGGTGCGGGCGATGCGTTTCACCGCCGCGCTCGAGCGGCTGCGGTCATGCCAGAGGCCGACGAGCTGCTGGATCTCGTCGATGGAAAAGCCCAGGTCGCGGGCCCGCTTGATGAAACGCAGGGAGTGGACGTCGGCATCGCCGTAGAGGCGATAACCGGCGTCGGTGCGCGAGACGGCGGGCAGCAGGCCCAGCGTCTCGTAATGGCGCACCATGCGGGCCGACACGCCGGAGCGGGCGGCGGCCTGGCCGATGGTGAGCGGTGGGGCCGTCGCGGTGGACGAGGAAGAGGAACGGGGGGCCACGGCTGGACCAGGTTCCGTGAGGAAAAAGGCGTCAGCCCTGGACGGCGTAGCCCGCTTCGCGGATGGCGTCCTGCAGTGCGGAGGGGGCTTCGGCGCTCTGTACCTCGACGCGACCAGCAGGCAGATCGATGCGCACCTCGGCATCGGGATCGACATCCTGGACCGCCTGGGTGACGGCACGGACGCAGTGTTGGCAGCTCATTCCGCTGACCTGGAAGACGTGGAGAGGAGAAGTCATAAAAAAAACCTGTGAGAGGGCCTAAAAAAAAGGGAACACCCTGGAGTGTGGACCTTGACACGATGTGAAGGTCAAGGCAACAAAACCCTGTGGGCGCCGTGCTGCGCGTTTCCGATGTCCGTCGACGTGGCCAAGACGTCTTGACCTTGCCACCGTGTCAAGCCGTAGCCTTGCGTCCATGAATGCAACTTCGATCGACACCGCGCCCGTCCCGGGGGCCGCGCAGACGCTGGACCTTGGCATCGGCGGCATGACCTGTGCCTCCTGTGTGTCCCGTGTGGAAAAGGCCCTGCGCCAGGTGCCGGGTGTGCAGGAGGCCAGCGTGAACCTGGCGACGGAATCGGCCCGCGTCCGCTGGTCGGGGGACGACGGTGCCGATGCCGCGGTCCGGTTGCGGCGCGCCGTGCGGCAGGCTGGCTACGAACCGCGCAATGCCGAGGCGACGCAGGCAGAAGCGGAGGCGGGGCCGTGGGCAGGATTCGGCCCGGTGGCCGCGGCGCTGCTGCTGTCCTTTCCCCTGGTGCTGCCCATGCTGGGGATGCCTTTCGGGCTGGACTGGATGCTGCCGGCCTGGCTGCAACTGCTGCTGGCGGCGCCCGTGCAGTTCGTGCTGGGCGCGCGCTTCTACCGCGCAGGCTGGCATGCGGCCCGGGCGGGAACCGGCAACATGGACCTGCTGGTCGCCCTGGGCACCAGCGCTGCCTTCGGACTGTCACTGTGGCTCTGGTGGCGCGCCAGCCTGCATGGCGCGCACGGCGGCCAACCCCATCTCTATTTCGAGGCCTCGTCGGTGGTGATCGCGCTGGTGCTGCTGGGCAAATGGCTGGAGGCGCGTGCCAAACGGCAGGCCACGTCGGCGATCCGGGCGCTGCAGCAGCTGCGGCCCGAGACGGCGCACCTGCTGCAGTCGCGTGGTCGCCGCACCGAGGAAAGCGATGTGCCGCTGGCCGAGGTGATGGTGGGCGACCGGCTGGCCGTGCGGCCCGGCGAACGCATCCCAGCCGATTCCCGCGTGCTGGAAGGCGAGTCGGAAGTGGACGAATCCATGCTCACCGGCGAACCGCTGCCCGTCGCCAAGTCGGCCGGCAGCCGGCTGACGGGCGGCTCGGTCAATGGCGCCGGCCGGCTGGTGGTGGAGGTGCTGGCCGTCGGCACGGAAAGCGTGCTCGCCCGCATCATCCGGCTGGTGGAGGACGCGCAGGCGGCCAAGGCGCCCATCCAGCGGCTGGTGGACCGGGTGGCCGCCGTGTTCGTGCCGGTCGTGCTGGGCCTGGCGCTGCTGACGCTGCTGGGCTGGCTGTTCCTGGGTGGTGCGCCGCTTGAAACGGCGCTGATCCACGCCGTGGCCGTGCTGGTGATCGCCTGCCCCTGCGCGCTGGGCCTGGCGACGCCGGTCGCGGTGATGGCCGGCACCGGCGTCGCCGCACGCCACGGCATCCTGATCAAGGACGCGACGGCGCTGGAACGCGCACACCGGGTGGACACGGTGGCTTTCGACAAGACGGGCACGCTCACGCGCGGACAGCCGCAACTCAGCCGGCTCGACACCGTGGGGACCTTGGACGAACGGCAGGTGCTGCGCATCGCCGCCACGCTGCAGCAGGGCAGCGAACACCCCTTGGCGCGGGCGGTGATGGAGGCCGCGAAGTCGCGAGGCCTCTCGCCCGACGAGGCGCGTGAGGTTCGCGCCGTGCCGGGCCGCGGAATCCGCGCCGTGGTCGACGGCGCGCCCTGGGCGCTCGCCAGCCTGCGCTGGTGCGAAGAGTTGGGTGCTGTGCTGCCCGCGGAGAAGGTCGAGGCGCTCTTGTCCACAGGTTCCTCGGTGTCCGCACTGGTGCGCCTCGATGCGGAGGGTGAGCGGGCGAAGGCGGTCGAGGCATTGCTCGGCTTCACCGATGAGCCCAAGCCGGGGGCGGCAGAGGCGGTGGCGGCCCTGCGTGCCCGGGGACTGCGGGTGGTGATGATCTCCGGCGACAACGCACGTGCCGCGCAGGCCCTTGCCCGGCGCGTGGGCATCGCGGCCGAGGACGTGCGGGCACAGGTGCTGCCGGCCGACAAGGCGGCCGCCGTGGCGGCCTTGAAGGAAGGCGGTGCACGCGTGGTCGCCATGGTGGGCGACGGCGCCAACGACGCGCCTGCGCTGGCCGCGGCCGATGTGGGCCTGGCCATGGCCAACGGCACCGATGTGGCCATGGAAGCCGCGGGCATCACCCTGATGCGCGGCGACCTGGCCCTCGTGGAACAGGCCTTCGACCTGTCGGCCCGCACGGTGGCCAAGATCCGGCAGAACCTGTTCTGGGCCTTCGCCTACAACGTGGTCGGCATCCCGTTTGCGGCCTTCGGGCTGCTCAGCCCGGTGGTGGCCGGTGCGGCCATGGCGGCTTCGAGCGTCAGCGTGATGGCCAATGCGCTGCTGCTGAAAAGAAGCCGCTCACTCTGAGCGCGTCGAAGCGCCACGCAAGGCTTCGACAGGCTCAGCCCGAACGGCTGGGGCGGAGGCATCGGCGCCTGCCCGGCCCCCGCCTCCGCAAGCGCTCAGCTCAGCGTCGGATAGTCGGTGTAGCCCTTCTCGCCGCCGCCGTAGAAGGTCTTGGTGTCCGGCGTGTTGAGCGGGGCGTTCTCCTTCAGGCGGCGCACCAGGTCCGGGTTGGCGATGTAGGGGCGGCCGAAGGCGACCAGGTCGGCGCCCTTCTTCACCGCTTCTTCGGCCAGCTCGCGGGTATAGCCGTTGTTGACCATCCAGGCGCCCTTGCCGCCGGCCTCGCGGTAGGCCTTCTTCAACGCCTCGTAGTCGAAGGGGCGACCTTCCACTTCGCGCGGGCCACCGGTGGCGCCTTCGATCACATGCACATAGGCCAGGCCCAGCGGGCCCAGCTGGCGCACCACGTGGTCGAACAGTGGCTGCGGATCGCTGTCGACGATGTCGTTGGCCGGCGTGACCGGCGACAGGCGGATGCCCACCTTGCCGCCGCCCACCGCGTCGACCACGGCACGGGTGCATTCCAGCAGCAGGCGCGCGCGGTTCTCGATGCTGCCGCCGTAGTCGTCGGTGCGCTGATTGGCGCCGTCCTTGAGGAACTGGTCGAGCAGGTAGCCATTGGCGGCATGGATCTCCACGCCGTCGAAGCCGCAGGTCTCCACGGCGTTGCGGGCAGCCGCGGCGAAGGTGTGGACGATGCCGGGCAGCTCTTCCAGGTCCAGCGCGCGGGGCGTGGAGGTGGGCGCGAAGCTGCCGTTGCCCTGCGCGTCGATCAGGTAGGTCTTGGTCTTGGCGGCGATGGCCGAGGGCGCGACCGGCGGCTGGCCGTCGGGTTGCAGGCTGTCGTGCGAGACACGGCCCACGTGCCACAGCTGGGTGACGATCTTGCCGCCAGCCTCATGGACGGCCTGCGTGACACGCTTCCATCCATCGAGCTGCTCGGTGCCGTACAGACCCGGCACGTCGGCATAGCCCTGGCCCTGGTGGCTGATAGCCGTGGCCTCGGTGATCAGCAGGCCGGCGGTGGCGCGCTGCGCGTAATAGGTGGCCGTGATCGGCTTCGGGATGGCGTTGGGCGAACGGTTGCGCGTCAGCGGCGCCATCACGATGCGATTGGCGAGCTGGAGGTCGCCGGCCTGTGCGGGGTCGAAGAGGGAAGAACTCATGGCTCGTTGGATGTTGTGGAGTTGGAGGGTGAGGAAGCGAAGGCGGCAGCGTAGGCCACCGGCAGTGCCGGCGCCAGGGCAGGGTTGTGGTTTTCGGTGTAGGCGCGCCTGCCGGCTCCGCCACGGAAAAGGGCGGGCGCTGCGCCTTCGCGCCTCGCCCGCCCTTTCGTCGGTACGCGCCGGGGCTTACTTGGCCAGGCCCTCGGCCTTGAGCGCTTCCTGCACCGCCGGACGCGCGCCCACGCGCGCATGCCAGGCCAGCAGGTGCTTGTAGGCGCTCAGGTCGATGTTCATCGGCTTGGCCCAGTTGACGGTGGTGAAGAGGTAGCCGTCGGCGACGCTGAAGTGCTCGCCCATCAGGTAGTCCTTGCCTTCCAGCTGGCTGTCCAGCCACTGGAAGCGGGTCTTGAGCTTGTCGGCGAAGACCTTCTTGGCCTCCTCGGGCACGGCCGGGTTGAACAGCGGGCTGAAGCCCTTGTGGATCTCGGTGCCGATGAAGGTCAGCCATTCCTGCAGGCGGTAGCGCTGCAGCGTGCCGTTGGCAGGCGCCAGATTCTTGGCGGGCACCTGGTCGGCGATGTACTGCACGATGGCGGGGCCTTCGCGCAGACGGGTGCCGTCGTCCAGCTCCAGCAGCGGCACGTAGCCCAGCGGGTTGATGCCGTAGTAGTCGGTACCGTCCTGCAGCTTGTGCGACTTGGTGCTGGCGAGCACCGGCTCGAAGGCCAGGCCGGCTTCGCGCAGGGCGATGTGCGGGGAGAGCGAGCAGGCGCCGGGGGAGTAATACAGCTTCATGCGGAGGGCTCCTTCTGTTGGAAAAGGTCTGGAAGCGAGAGGGTGGCGTGCAGTCCGGTGGCGGCCTGCACGGCAGCGCGAATGTACTTGGATCGGCGCGCGAGCTTGTCCTACGGGGTCATGCGGGCGGCACTGTCCAGCTTGGTGCACAGGCCGCAACTACGCTTCAGGCACCGCGGCAGGCTCAGTCGAATGCTCGCCGCACAACGAGACGACAAAGGAGTCAACCATGCTCAAGTACGCACTGATCTTTGCCCTGATCGCCCTGGTGGCCGGTGCCCTGGGTTTCGGCGGCGTTGCTGCGGGCGCCGCTGGCATTGCCAAGCTGCTGTTCGGCCTGTTCCTGCTGATGGCCGTGGTGTTCGTGGTGCTCGCCGCACTGGGCGTGGGCGCTGCCAAGAAGGTGCTGGATTGAACACCGTGGACACGCTGGACATCCTCCGTTCCATTGCAGGGACGCGCCGGATCGGCGCGCTGGTGTCGCCCAAGGAGCGGGTACGTCATGTGATCGACGTCACCCAGCGCAATTGGCAACTGCCTGTGAGCCGGCGCAAGCGTGCGGCGATCACGGCCGCCCAGCCGGTCCGCGAATTGGCTACGGCCTGATTTGGCGGATCTGAAGGGGCGAAGGTCCCCTTCACCGATAAGAGAGCGCAGGCGATCCCTGCGCTCTTTTGCTTTTGGCGACCTGTCCGCGCACCCTTCGGCCGGTGAAGGGATTGCGCCTTTTCCTAGAATGTACAAAACGCCAATTTTGTACATTCATGCACACCCTTCCCCTGAGTGAGTTTCGCGCCAACGCGTCGGCCATGCTCGATCTCGTCGAGCGTGGCGAGCGTGTGCGCATCCTGCGGCACGGCCGGCCGGTGGCCGACCTGGTGCCGGTGGGCGAGGCGGCCGAGCCGGTGGCCCGCGTCCCGCGCTGGAAGCAGCCCATCGAACCGCTGCAGCTGGTGCGCCCCGACGGCCGCACGGGCGCCCAGCTCATCATCGACGAGCGCGAGCGGGGCGCCTGACGCATGCGCGTGCTGTTCGATGCCTCGGCGCTGGCCAAGCGCTACATCGCCGAACCCGGCCGGGAGCAACTGCTCGCGCTGAGCGCCCAGGCCTCCGCCGTGGTGGTGGCGGCCCATTGCAAGGCCGAGATCGCCAGCGCCCTCAACCGGCAGCGCCACGAAGGCGTGCTGGCCGACGAGGACTACCGCCGCATCATGGCGGTCATCCACGAAGACTTTGCCGAGCTGGAGTGCATGGCCATGGACCGGCGCGTCGAGGCGCTGGCCATGGCGGCCATGGAAGCGACCCGGCTCCATGCCTTCGATGCACTGCCCATCGGCACGGCACAGGCGGCCGGCGTCGACCTGTTCGTGACGGCCGACCGGCGCCAGGCGGCCGCGGCCGCGGCCGTCGGCTTGCGCACCGAGTTGATCGAGGCCTGAGCCACCTCCGACCCCATCTTTTCGAGACATTCCTCATGTACATCCATCCCGATTCCTTCGACGTGATCGTCGTCGGTGGCGGCCATGCCGGCACCGAGGCGGCGCTGGCCGCAGCCCGCATGGGCTGCCGCACGCTGCTGCTCACGCACAACATCGAGACCCTGGGCCAGATGAGCTGCAATCCGTCCATCGGCGGCATCGGCAAGGGCCATCTGGTCAAGGAAGTGGACGCCCTGGGCGGCGCCATGGCCATCGCCACGGACGAGGCAGGCATCCAGTTCCGTATCCTCAATTCCAGCAAGGGACCGGCCGTGCGCGCCACCCGGGCGCAGGCGGATCGCATCCTGTACAAGGCGGCGATCCGGCATCGGCTGGAGAACCAGCCCAACCTCACGCTGTTCCAGCAGGCTGTTGACGATCTGCTGCTGGAGGGCGACCGGGTGGTGGGCGCCGTCACACAGGTGGGCATTGCCTTCCGCGCGCGGGCGGTGGTTCTGACGGCGGGCACCTTTCTGGATGGCCGCATCCACGTCGGACTGGACAACTACCAGGCCGGCCGGGCAGGGGACCCGCCTGCGGTCAGCCTGTCGGCGCGGCTCAAGGAGCTCAAGCTGCCGCAGGGACGCCTGAAGACCGGCACGCCGCCGCGCATCGATGGCCGCACCATCGACTTTTCCCAGTGCACGGAGCAGCCGGGCGACGGCATGCCCGGCGGCGGCAATCCCGCGATGCCGGTGTTCAGCTTCATGGGCCGGGCCGACATGCATCCGCAGCAGATGCCGTGCTGGATCACGCACACCAATGCGCAGACGCACGACATCATCCGCTCGGGCTTCGACCGTTCGCCCATGTTCACCGGCCGCATCGACGGTGTGGGCCCCCGCTACTGTCCCAGCGTCGAAGACAAGATCAATCGCTTCGCGGACAAGGACAGCCACCAGATCTTCCTGGAGCCCGAAGGCCTGACGACGCACGAGTACTACCCCAACGGCATCTCTACCAGCCTGCCCTTCGACATCCAGCTGGCCATGGTGCGCAGCATGCCGGGCCTGCAGAGCGCACACATCCTGCGGCCGGGCTACGCCATCGAGTACGACTACTTCGACCCGCGCGGTCTGAAGAGCAGCTTCGAGACGCGCGCGATCCAGGGACTGTTCTTTGCCGGGCAGATCAACGGCACCACGGGCTACGAGGAGGCCGCGGCGCAGGGCCTGTTCGCCGGCCTGAACGCGGCGCTGCTGTGCCAGGAGAAGGACGCCTGGGTGCCCCGGCGGGACGAAGCCTACCTGGGCGTGCTGGTGGACGACCTGATCACCAAGGGCGTGACCGAGCCGTACCGCATGTTCACCAGCCGGGCCGAGTTCCGGCTCCAGCTGCGCGAGGACAACGCGGACATGCGCCTGACCGAAGCGGGCCGTCAGCTGGGGTTGGTGGGCGATGCGCAATGGGACGCTTTCTGCCGGAAGCGCGACGCTGTTTCACGTGAAACAGAGCGGCTCAAGTCGACCTGGGTGAATCCCCGCAACCTGCCGGCCAGCGAGTCCGAGCGGGTGCTGGGCAAGGCCATCGAGCACGAATACAACCTGGGCGATCTGCTGCGCCGGCCGAACATCCGCTACGACAGCCTGTTGTCGCTGGACGGCGGCAAGTACCGGCCCGCGCAGCCGCTGGCGCCGGACGAAGTGGAGCAGGTGGAGATCGCGGCCAAGTACGCGGGCTACATCGAAAAGCAGCACGAGGAAGTGCAGCGCGCGGCGCACTTCGAGAGCCTTCGCCTGCCGGACGACCTCGACTACATGCAGGTCCAGGCGCTCAGCATCGAAGCGCGGCAAAAGCTGAGCAAGCATCGGCCGGAAACCCTGGGGCAGGCGTCCCGCATCTCCGGCATCACGCCTGCGGCGATTTCCTTGTTGATGATTCATCTGCGCAAGGGTGGCTACAAAGCCTTCCAGCAGAAGGACACGGAGACGGTGCCCGCATGAGTGCCGTGAGCCAAGCGCAACGCGAACAACTGGAGGAGGGCGCCCGGGCGCTGGGACTGGACCTGGCCGATGCGCAGATCGGTCAGCTGCTGGACTACGGCAGCGCCATCCTCAAGTGGAACAAGGTCTACAACCTCACGGCGCTCCGCGATCCGGCGCTGGTCATCACGCATCACCTGCTGGACAGCCTTGCCGCGGTTCCAGCCCTGGGGCGACAGCAACCGGCGGCAGGGCGCCTGCTGGACGTAGGCTCGGGTGCCGGCCTGCCTGGGGTCGTGATCGCCATCTGCCGTCCCGACCTGGAAGTGCATTGCCTGGATGCCGTCGCCAAGAAGATGGCCTTTGTGCAGCAGATGGCCGGCGCCTTGCAACTGCCCCGACTTCGCGGTCTCCACGCGCGCGTGGAGACACTGGAAGGTCGCTACGACGTGATCACTTCGCGGGCCTTTGCGTCGCTTGTGGATTTCGTGGATGGCTCTGCCCAGCTTCTGGCTTCGGAGGGCGTGTGGATGGCGATGAAGGGAAAGCGGCCGGACGAGGAGATCGAGCGGCTTCAGGCCTCCGTGGATGTGTTTCACGTGGAACAACTCGTCGTCCCCGGTCTGGATGCCGAGCGCTGCATCGTCTGGATGCGCAAAAAACAAAGCTGACTCGCCTGCAGGCGGCTGCCAAACGGCAGCTCCGTCGCCTTGCTCGCGTAGACTCGCCGCTCCCTCCCGTAGCTCACTCCCATGTTCGGCATCTCCGACTACGGCGCCTTTGTCGCCGCCATCCTTGTGTTCCTGGCCATTCCCGGCCCGGGAAACCTGGCCTTGGTGAGTTCCACGGCCAAGGGCGGCGTGCGTGGGGGTCTGGCGGCCACGCTGGGCGTGATCCTGGGTGACCAGGTGCTGATGTGGTCCGCCGTTGCGGGCGTGGCTGCGTTGCTGGCGGCCTATCCCACAGCCTTTCACGCGGTCCAGTGGCTGGGCGCCGGCTACCTGGCGTGGATGGGTCTGCGGATGCTGCGGGCACGTCCCGGGGACAAGGCGGTGATCGACATCCGTCCCGGCCATTACCTGCGGCAGTCGCTGGCGATCACCCTGCTCAATCCGAAGGCCATCGTGTTCTACATGGCCTTCTTCCCCCTCTTCATCGATCCGGCCCACCACCGGGGCATGCTGACCTTCGCTGCGATGTCGTTGACCATCGCGGCCCTCACCTTCGGCTACGGACTGGTGGCCGTGCTGCTCACCCGCCATCTGGCCGACAGGCTGCGCGCCAACCGCCGCCTATCCAGCCTGCTCGAAAAGACAGCAGGCGGCGTGCTGGTGGCCTTCGGTCTCAAGCTGGCCCTCAGCCAGTAAGCGCCCCCATCCCCGACGCCGACCTCAGGAATCCACGCGACATGGCCCGCATCTTCTGCATCGCCAACCAAAAGGGTGGGGTGGGCAAGACCACCACCACCGTCAACCTCGCCGCCGGCCTGGCGAAGGTCGGCCAGCGTGTGCTGATGATCGACCTGGATCCGCAGGGCAACGCGACCATGGGTTCGGGCATCGACAAGCGCAGCGCCGAGTACACCGTCTACGACGTGCTGCTCGAATCGGCCTCGGTGGCCGAAGCCCGGGTGTCGGTGGAGGCCTGCGGCTACGACGTGCTGCCCGCCAACCGCGAGCTGGCGGGCGCCGAGGTGGAGATGGTGGCCCTGGACCGCCGCGAGAAGCGCCTGCGCACCGCGTTGGCCGCGGTGGGCGCCGAGTACGACTTCGTGCTCATCGACTGTCCGCCCTCGCTCAGCCTGTTGACGCTCAACGGCCTGTGCGCCGCCCATGGCGTGATCGTGCCCATGCAGTGCGAATACTTCGCGCTCGAAGGCCTGACCGATCTGGTCAACACCATCAAGCAGGTGCACGCCAACCTCAACAAGAACCTGCAGATCATCGGCCTGCTGCGGGTGATGTTCGATCCGCGCATCACCCTCCAGCAGCAGGTGAGCGACCAGCTCAAGGCGCACTTCGGCGACAAGGTGTTCGACACCGTCATTCCCCGCAACGTGCGGCTGGCCGAGGCGCCGAGCTATGGCCTGCCCGGCGTGGTCTTCGACGCGGGCGCGCGGGGCAGCCAGGCCTATGTGGCCTTCGCCGAGGAACTGGTGCGCAAGATGCCGCCGGCCAGCGCCACGGCCGCGCCCACGCCACCCGCACCCCAGACGGTGCCGGTGCTGCATGCCGTGGCGGGCGAGGAGCAGGCGGATGCGGCCCCGGACGAGGCGGGCGACGTGCCTCCGCCGGTCGCCTGATCGCTACGCTTTTCATAGCAATGAACCCAGATCCTACTGAGCCGGTCACCGTGTTCCTGCTGCCAGGTTGGCAGAACAGCGGACCCGGCCACTGGCAGACGCGCTGGGAGGCGCTGCATGGCGACCACCGCGTCGAGCAGCACGACTGGATGCGCCCGCTGCGCGGCGACTGGTGCGCGCGGCTGGAGGAGGAGATCCTCGCTGCGCCCGGGCCGGTGGTGCTGGCCGCCCACAGCCTGGGCTGCATCCTGACCGCGGCCTGGGCCGCCCATTCGCGCCACACGGCCCGCGTGCGTGGCGCGCTGCTGGTGGCGCCCGGTGATGTCGAGCGCGAATCGCTGCGCCACCAGATCCCCGGCTGGGCGCCCATCGTGCGTCAGGCCTTGCCGTTCCCGGCCGTGCTGGTGGGCGCCACCGACGACCCTTATTGCGACGCCGACAAGGCCCGCGAACTGGCGCGCCACTGGGGCGCCCGCTTCGTGGATGCCGGCGCTCGCGGCCATCTCAACGCCGACTCGGGCCTGGGCGACTGGCCGGAAGGCCGCGCCCTGCTGGATGCGCTCATCCGGCCCCCGCAACCCACTTCTTCCTCCTGCTGATGGCAACCAAGAAACCCAAGGGCCTCGGACGTGGCCTCGAAGCCCTGCTGGGCCCCGCTGCGGGCCGCACCACCGACGACGCGGCCTCGGCCGAGGCAGGGTCCACCACGCCGCGCCGCGACGGCAATCCCAGCACCCTGGCCCTGAACCAGATGGTGGCGGGCGTCTACCAGCCCCGCACCCGCATGGACGAGGGCGCGTTGTACGAGTTGGCCGAGAGCATCAAGGCCCAGGGCATCATGCAGCCGATCCTGGTGCGCCGGCTCGATGCCGAGCAGGCGGCCGCCAAGAACGCCGAATACGAAATCATCGCCGGCGAGCGCCGCTTCCGCGCCGCGAAGATCGCGGGCCTGGACAGCGTGCCCGTGCTGGTGCGCGACGTGCCCAACGAGGCCGCCGCGGCCATGTCGCTGATCGAGAACATCCAGCGCGAGGATCTCAACCCGCTGGAAGAGGCCCAGGGCCTGCAGCGGCTGGTGAGCGAGTTCGGCCTCACGCACGAACAGGCCGCCCAGGCCGTGGGCCGCTCGCGCAGCGCCGCCAGCAACCTGCTGCGCCTGCTCAACCTGGCCGACCCGGTGCAGGGCCTGCTGATGGCCGGCGACCTGGACATGGGCCATGCGCGCGCGCTGCTGGCGCTGGACCGCGCCGCGCAGATCACGGCCGCCAACCAGATCGTCGCCCGCAAGCTGTCGGTGCGCGAGACCGAGGGCCTGGTCAAGAAGCTCTCGGCCGAGTTCAGCCTGCAGCCCCAGGCCCAGCGCACCGCGCCCGAGAAGCCGCGCGACCTGCAGCGCGTGGAGGAGGAACTGGCCGACCTGCTCACCGCCGCCGTCGAGGTGCGCATCAAGAAGCAGAGCAAGCGCGGCGGCCAGACCCAGATGAGCGGCGAACTCGCGATCCACTTCGGCTCGCTGGATGCACTGAATGGCCTGATCGAACGGCTGCGTGGTTCCACGGCGGGATAGGCGACCCGCAAGAGGGCCGCGGCAGTTCTATGCCGCCGCCTTCCACTTTCGTCGGATGCGGGGGGCACAGGCGCACCGATAAGCTGCGGCCGCACCGTCTGCCCAGGCACGACGGCATGTCTCCAACCCGCGAGAGGCCGACCATGAATTCGACGACGCCCATTCTTCCCCGCCTTGCCCTGGCATTGACCGGCCTGCTGGCCCTGGCCGGTTGCCAGACCACCGACCTGCAGATGGGCAGCCAGTCCGCCAAGACCGTGGCCACCGGCGGCGCCGCGGGTGGCACCAGCGTCAACGCCAGCGGCCAGCTGGAGCGCTGCGAGTCGCCGCTGGGCACCGTCTCCCTCATCGAGAACCAGTCGGCGGGCTGGTACACGGTGCTGACCAACCAGTACAAGCTGCCGCCCACGGCCACCCTGCTGCGGCTGATGATCCAGCAGTCCAACTGCTTCGTGGTGGTGGAGCGGGGCGCCGCCGGCATGAACGCCATGAGCCGCGAGCGCGCGCTGATGCAGTCGGGCGAGATGCGCCAGGGCAGCAACTTCGGCCGCGGCCAGATGGTGGCCTCGGACTACGGCCTGTCGCCGGAGGTCGTCTTCAACAACAACGACGCGGGGGGCATCGGTGGCACGCTGGGCGGTCTGATCGGCGGCAACCGGGGCCGCGCGCTGGCGGCCGTGGGCGGCAGCATGCAGACCAAGGAAGCCAGCACCCTGCTGACCTTGATCGACAACCGCTCGGGCGTGCAGATCGCAGCCGCCGAGGGCAGTGCCTCCAAGACGGATTTCGGCGCCATGGGCTCGCTCTTCGGCGGCCGGGCGGGCGGTGCGGTGGGGGGCTACGCCAACACGGCGCAGGGCAAGGTCATCAGCGCCGCCTTCATGGACGCCTACAACCAGATGGTGGCATCGCTGCGCAACTACCAGGCGCAGACGGTGCGCGGCCAGGGCCTGGGCGGCGGTGGCCGGCTGGGCGTGGACGGCGGCGTCGCGCCGTCGCAGACCTCGGCGCCGCGGCCGAAGAAGTAGGGCGCGACCGGCACGCTGTAATGCCAGTCAATCAACCCGTTCGCCCTGAGCTTGGCCTGTCCTGAGCTTGCCGCAGGGTCGAAGGGCATTGATACGCGCGTGCCCTGGCTTCGACAGGCTCAGCCCGAACGGTTCTTGGCGAACTGAAGGGCATTGGGCGGACACTGGCCTTTCCTCCACCCGTTCATTGGGCGGTCCAGCCATTGGGCGGACCCGGCCTTTTTCTCCACCCGTTCGGGCTGAGCCCGTCGAAGCCGGCGCGCGCCGCAGCGCCGCCTTCACAGGCTGAAGATCTTCCCCGGGTTGAGGATGTTCTTCGGGTCCAGCGCCTTCTTCAGCGTGCGCATCATGGCCACCGCGCCTTCGCCGGCCTCGTCGATCAGGAAGCCCATCTTGTGCAGCCCGATGCCATGCTCGCCGGTGCAGGTGCCGCCCATGGCGATGGCGCGCGACACCAGGTTGTGGCTCAGCTGCTCGGCGCGCAGGCGCTCGTCGGGGTCGTGCGGGTCGATCAGGTAGCCGAAGTGGAAGTTGCCGTCGCCCACGTGGCCCACCAGGAAGTAGGGGATGCCGCTGGCGTCCACCTCGTCCACCGAGGCCAGCAGGCAGTCGGCCAGGCGCGAGATCGGCACGCAGGTGTCGGTGGTCACGGCGCGGCAGCCGGGGCGCGACTGCACGGCCGCGAAGTAGGCGTTGTGCCGCGCCGTCCACAGCCGGGTGCGCTCCTCCGGCGTCGTGGCCCATTCGAAGTCGTTGCCACCCATCTCGCTGGCGATGGCCTGCACCGTCTCGGCCTGCTCCTGCACGCCGGCGGGCGAGCCGTGGAACTCCATCAGCAGCATCGGCTGCTCGCGCAGGCTCAGCTTGGAATGCGCGTTGACCATGCGCACCGAGTTCACGTCGATCAGCTCCACCCGCGCGATCGGCACGCCCAGCTGGATGACCTGGATGGTGGTGTGCACCGCCGCCTCGATGCTCGGGAAGGAGCAGATGGCGGCCGACACCGCCTCGGGCAGCGGATAGATGCGCAGCGTGATCTCGGTGGCGATGCCCAGCGTGCCTTCGCTGCCCACGATCAGCCGCGTGAGGTCGTAGCCGGCCGAGGACTTGCGCGCGCGCGTGCCGGTGCGGATCGTCTCGCCGCTGGCCGTCACCACCTCCAGCGCCAGCACGTTCTCGCGCATGGTGCCGTAGCGCACGGCATTCGTGCCGCTGGCGCGCGTGGCCGTCATGCCGCCGATGGACGCATCCGCGCCCGGGTCGATGGGAAAGAACAGGCCGCTGGAACGCAACTCCTCATTGAGTTGCCGGCGGGTCACGCCCGGCTGCACGGTCACCGTGAGGTCTTCGGCATTCACCGCCAGCACCTGGTTCATGCGCGACAGGTCGATGCTGATGCCGCCCTGCACGGCCAGCAGGTGGCCTTCCAGCGAAGAGCCCACGCCGAAGGGGATCACGGGCACATCGGCGTCCGACGCGAGCTTCACCGCATCGGCCACGTCGCGCGTGCTCTCGGCAAAGACGACGGCCGCGGGCGGCGGCACGTCGAAGGGCGACTCGTCGCGCCCATGCTGCTCGCGCACGGCCATTGCCGTCGAACATTGCGCGCCGAAGCGCTCGCGCAGCGCGGCCAGCAGCGACTCGGGCACCGGGCGCGGCGCCACGGCGGGATGCAGGCGGGCGAGGTCGGCGGGGGCGTTCATGGGGTGTCTCCTTCAGGCGGCCGGGCATATGCCGGCGCGGTCTACCATTCTAGGAACCGCAGTCAAGGAAGGATTCCGCATGGGCAACCGCCTCACCCAGATCGCCACCCGCACCGGCGACGACGGCAGCACCGGCCTGGGTGACAACTCCCGCGTCTCCAAGGGTCATCTGCGCGTGCATGCCATGGGCGACGTGGACGAGCTCAATTCGCACATCGGCCTGTTGCTCTGCGAGCCGCTGCCCGCCGACGTGCGCGAGCTGCTGGTCGATGTGCAGCACCAGCTCTTCAACCTCGGCGGCGAGCTGGCGATGCCCGGCTACACGCTGCTCAAGGACGAGGCGCTGCTGCAGCTGGACCAGGCGCTGGAGACGCACAACGCCACGCTGCCGCGCCTGGCCGAATTCATCCTGCCGGCCGGCACGCGTGCCGCGTCGCAGGCCCATGTGTGCCGCACCGTGGCCCGCCGGGCCGAGCGGGCCATCGTCGCGCTGGGTGCCGTGGAGGTGGTCAACGACGCGCCGCGGCGCTACCTCAACCGGCTCTCGGACCTGCTCTTCGTGCTGGCCCGCGTGCTCAACCGCGTGGATGGCGGCGACGATGTCTACTGGAAGAGCGAGCGCATGGCACGCGCGGCGCAGGACGCATCGGCCTCCGGCGACTGACAGCGCCGCATGCGCCTGCGCCACATCGAGGTCTTCAATGCCGTGATGCTCACCGGCAGCGTGAGCGCGGCGGCGCGGCTCATCAACGTCACGCAGCCGGCGGTCAGCCGCACGCTGCAGCACGCCGAGCTGCAGCTGGGCTTCGCGTTGTTCCGGCGGGCCAAGGGACGGCTCATTCCCACGGCCGAGGCGCAGGCGCTCTATCCGCGCATCGAGCGGCTGTTCGCGCAGCTCGACGAGGTGCAGCGCCTGGCCAGCCAGCTGCGCCATGGCGGCGAGGTGGCGGGCGAGCTGCGCATCCTGGCGGTGATGGCGCTGACGCACGAGGTGCTGCCGCGGGCGCTGGTCGCCTTCCGCGCCCGGCATCCGGCGGTGGCGATCCGCGTGGAGGCCCTGCACACGCCGCAGATCGTCTCGGCCCTGCTGCTGCGCGAGGCGGACATCGGCTTCGCCTTCAGTGCGTTGCCGCATGCGGGCCTGGTGAACGAGCCGGTGGCCGACAGCCGCATGGTCTGCGTGGCGCCGCGCGGCCTGCTGCCGGCGGCGTTGGTGAAGGCAGGGCGCCTGTCGCTGCCCGACCTGGCCGACGTGCCCGTGATCGCGCTGGATGGCCGCGATCCGCTCGGGCTGGGCGTGGCCCAGGCCTGCCGCGAGGCCGGCGTCGGCCTGCAGGCGGTGGTCACGGTGCAGACCTACCACGCGGCGCTGGCCATGGCCCACCACGGCCTGGGCGCGGCCCTGGTGGACGGCTGCACGGCGCTGTCGGCCGACCCGGCCAAGGTCGACCGCCTGGCGCTGGTGCCGGCGTTGCCGGTGCCGGTGCGCGTGCTGCGGGCCGAGCAGGCGGGCGAGTCGGTGCCCATGCGCACGCTGCTCGCGTGTGTAAGACAAGTCCTGACGGCGTCCACCCCGGAATTGGGATAAAAAGCGAACGGTCGTTCGCATCGGCGTCTCCACCCCGGAGTCGGCCCGTGGACGGCACGCATCCCTCATCCAAAGGACTCTTCCATGCAGAGACAACAACGACTCCTCCAGACTCTGACCCTCGCCGCCCTGGGCGGCCTGGCCGCCACCCCGGCGCTCGCCCAGCAGGCGGGCGACTGGGTCATGGGCGCCGGCTGGCTCCATTTCTCGCCGCGCGACTCCAGCAAGCCGCTGACGGTGACCTCGCCCATTCCCAGCGTGGTGCCGGGCTCCGGCGCCGGTGTCAGCAGTGCCGACACCCTGGGACTGAGCGCCGTCTACTTCATCGATCCGAACTGGGCCGTGGAAGGCGTGCTCGGCGTGCCGCCCAAGTTCAAGCTCAATGGCGAAGGCACGCTGGCGCGCGTGGGCCAGCTGGGCGAGGCGCGGCAGTGGAGTCCCACGATCCTGGGCAAGTACTACTTCGGCAACGGCAACGACGCCTTCCGGCCCTTCGTCGGCGCAGGCGGCACCTATGTCTGGTACAGCGACGTGAGCCTCACGCCGGGCCTGCAGGGCGCCGTCGGCGGCCTGGCCGGACGGCCACCGCTGAGCACTGTCACCTCGGCCAAGCTCGACAGCTCCTTCGCGCCGGTGTTCAACGTGGGCGCCGCCTGGCAGTTCGACCGCCATTGGGGCATCTCGCTGTCGGTCTCGTACATCCCACTCAAGACCAAGGCGACGCTCACCACCACCACGGCGACCGGCCTGCCGCTGCTCACCAGCGAGGCGCGGCTCAAGCTCAACCCCGTGGTGACCTACCTGTCGGCCACCTACCGCTTCTGACGCGGCCCAGGGGCGTGCGCAGGCCTGCGTCGTGCCCGCGGACGGGCATGCCGGCACCGTTCCCGTGGTTCCTTCAGGCCGATACCAGGGCGGTGTCGGCCGCCAGCAGGTGCGCCACCTGGCGCGCCGTGCCGAAGGCCAGCGTGAAGCCCAGCGCGCCATGTCCGACGTTGAACAGCACGTTGGCCGGCGCGCGCCCGGCATGGCCCACCAGCGGCAGTCCGCTGGGCGTGGCCGGCCGCAGGCCCGCCCAGGGCTGCGGGTCGGCGCCCTGCACCGCGGCCTGTGGAAACACCGCCTGCGTGGCCGCCTGCAGCGTGGCGATGCGCGCGGGCGGAATGCGCAGGTCCTCGCCCACCAGCTCCGCCATGCCGGCCACGCGCAGCCGCTGGCCGATGCGCGCGAACACCGTCTTGCGCGTCGTGTCCGTCACGCTCACCACCGGCGCGGCACCGGGTGTGTCGTGCACCGGCAGCGTGATGCTGTAGCCCTTGAGCGGGTAGACCGGCAGGTAGGCACCCAGCATGCGGCCGAAGCGCGCCGCGGCGGCGCCGACGGCGACCACGAAGGCATCGGCGGCGATGGCGCCTTGCTCGCGCGTGCGCACCGCCCTTGCACGGCCACGCGAGGCTTCGAAGCCCTGCACCTCGGCCGTGATGAACTGCACCCCGCGCGCCTGCAGGGCCGCAGCGAGCGCCTGGCACACCTTCAGGCAATCGGCCACGCACTCGCTCGCCGTGTAGACCGCGCCGGCGAAGCGGCCGCGATAGCCGGCGAGGGCAGGCTCCAGCGCGACCGCCTCGTCCGGCGTCACCACGCGCTGCGCCGCGCCGCCCAGCGATTGCTGCAGCGCCACCTGCCGGCGTGCCGCCTGCACGCCCGCGGCACTGCCGTAGAGCACCAGCTTGCCGGCCTCGGCAAAGTCGCAGTCGGGCTGAAGCTGCGCGCGCATGGCCTCGAAGCCCTCGCGGCTCGCCGCGGCCAGCTGCAGCAGGGCCTGCGTCGTGCGTGCCGCGCTGCGGTCGTTGCAGGCGGCCATGAAGCCCAGTCCCCAGCGCCACTGCTGCGGGTCCAGCTGGGGACGCAGCTTCAGCGGCGAATCGGCGGAGAACATCAGGTGCGGCAACTGGCCCCAGATGGAGGCATCGGCCAGCGGCGCCACATAGGAGTAGCTCAGCTGCGCGCCATTGCCGCTGCTGGTGCCGCTTCCGGGCGCCGCGCGGTCCACCACCGTCACGGTGTGGCCCTGGGCCTGGAGTTCCCACGCGGTGGCCAGGCCGACGATGCCGGCGCCGAGGATGCAGATGTGCATGGTGGTGTGCGGACGGAGGAGAGGGGACGCGGAAGAGGGCGGCGGGCTGGCCCGTCAGGGTGAACCCGCACTCTACGGAGCGTGCTTGCGCGCCGCCAATGCCAAAGCCATCCAGGGCCATGCCGCGAGCTCATGGGGCGCGGCGCGCATCCATAAGCTTTGGGCATGGCCGGCCGCGAAAAAACCATGAGCGGCGGCCCGGTCCTGCGGCCACACTGGCCGGCGCCTTGCTTGGGTCCCTGACGAGTCCGTCTTCTTCCGTCGTGCTCGCTTCCTTCACACGCATCTTCGACAGAAAGGTTTCCATGAAGCTTTCCCTCCTCATGACCGCCGCCCTGCTGGGCATCGCCGGCCTGCAGGCCGCCCAGGCCCAGGGCCAGGACACGCTGGCCAAGATCGACAAGGACAACAAGATCACCCTGGCCTATCGCGAGTCCTCGGTGCCCTTCAGCTACCTGGAAGCGCCCGGCAAGCCCATCGGCTTCGCGGTGGAACTGAGCAATGCCGTGGTGGCCGAGGTCAAGAAGCAGCTCAACAAGCCCAATCTGGAAGTGGCGCTGATGCCCGTCACCTCGCAGAACCGCATCCCACTGCTGACCAACGGCACCATCGACCTGGAGTGCGGCTCCACCACCAACAACACCGCCCGCGGCAAGGACGTGGCCTTCGCCATCAACCACTTCTACACCGGCACCCGCGCGCTGGTGAAGAAGAGTTCCAACATCAAGGACTGGGCCGACCTCAAGGGCAAGAAGGTGGCCATCACCACCGGCACCACCAACATGCTGGTCGTGCGCAAGTACAACGAAGAGAAGAAGCTGGACCTGGACATCATCGGCACCAAGGACCATGCCGATGCGCTGCTGCTGGTCGAGAGCGACCGCGCCGCGGCCTTCCCGATGGACGACATCCTGCTCTTCGGCCTGAAGGCCAACGCCAAGGACCCGGCCAGCCTGGAGGTGGTGGGCGAGGCGCTGCAGGTGGAGCCCTATGCCTGCATGCTGCGCAAGGACGATCCGAAGTTCAAGGCGCTGGTGGACGGCGTCTTCACCGGCCTCATGAAGTCGGGCGAGTTCGAGAAGATGTACGCCAAGTGGTTCATGGGCCCGATCCCGCCGAAGAACCAGGCCATCGGGCTGCCGATGAGCAAGGAGCTGAAGGACAACCTCAAGGCGCTCAGCGACAAGCCGAGTACCTGACTCGCCCCCAGGCTGCGCGGCACGTAGTGCCGCTTCGCCAGCCCCCTACCGGGGGCGCACCCACCGGCCCGGCAAAGCCGGTTCCGCGGGTGCACTGGCATGGCCTGCTCCGCGGCCGCTTGTGCAGTCTTGGGGTCGAGGTTGCCGGCGAGCGAATGATCCTGCGATCGGTACCTGCCAATTGAAAGAGCCTCCCGCGGGAGGCTCTTTTCGTTGGGTGGCCGGGGGCGGGCTCAGCGCTTCTTGTGCGCGTCCATGCCCTGGGCCAGCAGCTGGCGGGCCTGTTCCACGTTCTCGTTGACGCGCTGGCGCACGATCTCGAAGGCTTCGGCCTGGGACTTGGCGGTCAGGTCGGCCAGTTCGCGGATGTCTTCCAGCGCCTGCTGGAAGCCGGCGCGGCCCATGCTGTCGATCTTGCCGAGCTGGGCCTTCATGTCCTGGCCGGGCATCGCCTGCAGCGTGTCGCGCCACTGCTCGATGGACTGCTTGAGCATCTCGGTCTGGCGCTGCACCACGGTCTGCAGGCCCTCGCGCGCCATCGCGCTGGCTTTGACCATCGCCTCCATGTCCTTGCGGCCGTTCTCCAGCAGCAGGGCGGCCGTGCCGGTCACGTCCATGCCCTGCATGCGCTGGGCCATCTCCTGCAGCGACTTGGAGGCCGCCTCCTGCATGCCGGCCAGCGCGGCCATGGGATCGGGCAGCGGGCCGGCGTCGCCGGCGGATGTGGACGAGGAGGTCTTGCGGGTGGCCATCGGGCGTCTCTCCATTCGGTGAATACGGTGGAGCGGCCACGATAACCGCAGCCGCCGCGGGCGCAAAGCCCGGGCGTCAGCGGGCGGCGGGCGTGGAGCCGGCGGTCGGCAGGTCCGGCAGCTCGATCTTGACCTCGAGCACTTCCAGCGCGTCCTGCTTCTCCAGGTGCACCTTGATGTCCTCGGCCTTGATCGACACGTACTTGGAGATCACCTCCAGCAGTTCGCGCTGCAACTGCGGCAGGTAGTCGGGCCGGCGCGCGTTGATGCCGCGCTCGTGGGCCAGGATGATCTGCAGCCGTTCCTTGGCGACGGCCGCGGACTTCTTCTTCTCGCCCAGCAGGAAGGAGAGGAAGGACATGCGCCTTACCTCCCGAAGATTCGCTTGAAGAAGCCGGGCTTGGCCGCTTCGGTGAAACGCATGGGACGGTCTTCGCCGAGGAAGCGCGCCACCACGTCCAGGTAGGCCTGGGCCACATCGCTCTCCTTGTCGTGCACCGCCGGGATGCCCTGGTTGGAGGCCTGCAGCACCGATTCCGACTCCGGGATCACGCCGATCAGCGGAATGCGCAGGATGTCCTGGATGTCCTCCAGCGACAGCATCTGGCCGTCGGCCACGCGCGTTGGGTTGTAGCGGGTGATGAGCAGGTGCTCCTTGATCGGGTCGGCACCGTCCTTGGCCCGCTTGGTCTTGGAGCTGAGCATGCCCAGGATGCGGTCGGAGTCGCGCACCGAGGACACCTCGGGGTTGGTCACCACCAGCGCCTCGTCGGCGAAGTGCATGGCCATCAGCGCGCCGGTCTCGATGCCGGCGGGCGAGTCGCAGACGATGTAGTCGAAGTCCATCGTCTTGAGCTCTTCGAGCACGCGGCCCACGCCGTCCTGCGTCAGCGCTTCCTTGTCGCGCGTCTGCGAGGCGGCCAGCACGAACAGGTTGTCGCACAGCTTGTCCTTGATCAGGGCCTGCGTCAGGTTGGCCTCGCCCTGGATCACGTTGACGAAGTCGTACACCACGCGGCGCTCGCAACCCATGATCAGGTCCAGGTTGCGCAGGCCCACGTCGAAGTCGATCACGGCCGTCTTCTTGCCCGCGAGGGCCAGGCCCGATGCGAAGCTCGCGCTGGAGGTCGTCTTGCCGACGCCGCCCTTGCCCGAGGTCACCACCACGATCTTGGTCATTTGCCTGAATCCTTTTTTGACTGGTTCGCGCCGCTTGTTGCGCTGGGGAATGGGGGGTTTTTTGCGGGGAGCCATCAGCCGGTGATGGCTTCCAGCAGAAGCTTGTCGTCCTGCAGGCGGATCTGCGCCGGCTTGCCGGCCACGTCCGCGGGCAGGGCCACCTCGGCGGTGCGGTAGACGCCCGCCACGGCCACCAGCTGCGCTTCGAGGCAGGTGGTGAAGATGCGCGCGCCGGTGTCGCCGCGCGCCCCGGCGATGGCCTTGCCGCGCAGCGGCGCGTACACATGCACATTGCCGTCGGCGATGACCTCGGCGCCGAAGCTCACCAGCCCGGTGACGATCACGTCGCCGCCGCGGGCGTAGACCTGCTGGCCCGAGCGCAGCGGCCGGTCGATCAGCAGCGTGCCGCCTTGCGGCACCGGCACTTCGCGCACGATCTGCGGCGCGGGGCTGGGCGGCTCGGGCGGGCGGGCGGGGGCCGGGCCGGGCAGGGCGGCGATGGCCAGGCCCGCGGCGCGCGCGGCCTGGGCATGGCGCGCATCGGCGCCGCGCACGGCCACCGGCTGCGTCTGGTGCCGCGCGAGGATGGTGCGCAGCTTCCTGAAGTCGATGCTGCGGGCGGCCTCGTCCTCGGGCAGCTGGGAGAGGTCGATCACCACCGGCTCCTGCTCGAAGAAATCGGGCGAGTCGGCCAGTTGCGCGTCGAGCGCGGCCGTCAGCACGGACAGGTCGGCGGTCTTGAGGATCACCGCCACCAGGGGCAGCGTGGCACTCTTGAATTCGAAAACCGCGCGTGCGCGTGCGGCGGAAGCATCGGCCATCGAGGGACGGTGGAGAGAAAAAGACGGTGAATGAAAAAAGGTTTCGCCAGAACGGCGAAACCTTCGAAGTCTAACGGCGCAGCACCGCCTGGCGGCGCTGCGCAGGGGGCCTCAATGTGACCGGGCGTTTGCGCTGCGGCCCAGCATGGCCCACAGCAGCAGGGCGCCGAAGGTCGCGGTGCCGATGCCGCCCAGCGCGAACTGGCCGAACTTGAGCGTGAAGTCGCCCGTACCCACGATCAGCGTGATGGCGGCGACGATCAGGTTGCGGTTGTCCGCAAAGTCGACCCGGTTGTCGACCCAGATCTTGGCGCCGGCCACGGCGATCAGGCCGAACACCACGATGGACACACCGCCCATCACCGGCAGCGGAATGGCCTGGATCAGCGCGCCGAACTTGGGGCTGAAGCCCAGCACCAGCGCGATGACGGCGGCCACCACGAACACGGCCGTGGAATAGATGCGCGTGGCGGCCATCACGCCGATGTTCTCGGCATAGGTGGTCACGCCCGTGCCGCCGGCCGCGCCGCTCACCATGGTGGCCAGGCCATCGCCCATGAAGGCGCGGCCGATCAGCGGGTCGAGGTTGCGGCCGGTCATGGCCGTGACGGCCTTGAGGTGGCCCAGGTTCTCGGCCACCAGGATGATGGCCACGGGCGCGATCAACAGCATGGCGTTGGCCTCGAAGCGCGGCGCGGTGAAGGCCGGCATGCCCAGCCAGGCCGCGGCGGCCACGCCCGACAGGTCCAGCGGCTTGCCCAGGCCCAGCCCGTTGGCCAGCACGGCATAGACCACGCTGGCCAGGAGCAGCCCGGCCAGGATCAGCAGGCGCTGCAGCATGCCGCGCGCGAACACCGCCACCAGCCCGACGCACAGGAAGGTCATGGCCTGCATCCAGCTGTCGAAGTTGCCGGCCGCCATGTTCTTGATCGGCACGCTCGCCAGGTTGAGGCCGATCACGGCCACCACCGCGCCGGTGACCACCGGCGGCATGAAGCGCTCGATCCAGCCCGTGCCGATGGCCTGCACCAGCAGGCCGATGCCGAAGTACACCAGCCCGCAGACGATGATGCCGCCCAGGGCGACGGGCAGGTTGGCATTGGGGCCCTGGCCGCCATAGCCGGTGGCCGCAATCACCACGCCGATGAAGGCGAAGCTCGAGCCCAGGTAGCTGGGCACGCGCCCGCCCGTGAGCAGGTAGAACATCAGCGTGCCCAGGCCGCTCATCAGGATGGCCACGTTGGGGTTGAAGCCCATCAGGATGGGCGCCAGCACCGTGGCGCCGAACATGGCGATCACGTGCTGCACGCCCATGGCGCCGGTCTGCGGCCAGGACAGGCGCTCATCGGGCGCGACGACGGTGTTGCCCGTCATGGCGACTTCGCGCCACTGGAAAAGGCTCATGGGTTTCTCCTCGGAGTGTTTGTTGTTCGTTGTCGTGAAGGTCGGCCCGGGCCGCTCAGCGCGGCTGCAGCACCGCCATGGTCAGGCGCGAGACGCAGGTCAGCTCGCCCGCGTCGTTGCGCAACTCGATCTGCCACACATGGGTGCTGCGGCCGCGATGGACCGGCCGCGCGGTGCCGGTGACCCAGCCCTTGGAGGCCGCGCGCAGGTGGTTGGCGTTGACGTCCAGCCCGACCGTGCGTTCGCCTTCGGGCACCGAATAGTGGGCGCCGCAGGAGCCCAGCGTCTCGGCCAGCACCACCGACACGCCGCCATGCAGGATGCCGTAGGGCTGGATGGTGCGGGCGTCCACCGGCACGCGGCCGACGATGTAGTCGTCGCCGATCTCCACGAACTCCAGGCCGATGTGGCCGCCCACGGTGCCCACATGGCTGCGGGTGAGTTCCTCGATCGAGATGGGTTTCTGCCAGATGCGCATGGGTGTCTCCGTCGCGTTGTCGGTGTGGATGAACGAGCCGCGGAACTATAGCCAGCGCACCGGGGCGGTGCAGTCGCCTGCGGGCGGTGGCCATTTGCCCGTCATCGCGCCCGCAGACGCGACGCTGTTCCTACCCGATTCGCGGTCTGGTCCCACAGTCCACGCGCCCGGGCGCGCTAGGCTGGCCCGCCAGCCCGCACCGCGGGTTCTCTACACCCCATGGAACGAGGAGCCCCCATGAGCCAGGACGACAAGAACACCCCGCCCGACGCCTTCCGCTTTCCCACTGCCGACAATCCGCAGGCGGCCGAGAAGGTGGCACCGCCCGAGAAGCGCGAGCCCGACGAGGCCACGCTCGACGAGGGCATCGAGCAATCCTTTCCCGCCAGCGACCCGGTGTCGGTGACGGTCAGCCCGCCGCCGCGCAAGCGCGACGAAGGCGCACGTCGGCCGGTGAAGGGCCTGGTCATTTCCAAGTCCTTCGCGCTGATCGCCTCGGCCGCCATCGCCGGCCTGGCCATCGCGGCCATCAGCCGGCCCGTGGTGCGGCGCCGGCTGC
Organism: Pseudacidovorax sp. NFM-22; assembly: GCF_021401245.1. Taxonomy (GTDB): domain Bacteria; phylum Pseudomonadota; class Gammaproteobacteria; order Burkholderiales; family Burkholderiaceae_C; genus Xenophilus. Next base: position 990,064 of record NZ_JACBFY010000002.1, on the reverse strand, counting down.
ACTGGCGCTGAGCCTCGTCACTTGGCGGGCGCGGGCGGAATGTTCAGCCCGCGCGCCACCGCCGGACGCGCGACGAAGGCGTCCAGCACGCGCTGCACCTGCGCGAAGTCGCCGAAGCCCACCAGTTCGCGCGCCTCGTAGAAGCCGACCAGGTTGCGCACCCACGGGAAGATCGCGATGTCGGCGATCGAATAGTCGCTGCCCAGGACCCAGTCCTTGCCCGCCAGGTGCTTGTCCAGCACGCCCAGCAGCCGCTTGGATTCGGCGACGTAGCGGTCGCGCGGCCGCTTGTCCTCGTAGTCCTTGCCGGCGAACTTGTGGAAGAAGCCCAACTGGCCAAACATGGGCCCGATGCCGCCCATCTGGAACATCAGCCACTGCAGCGCGTGGTAGCGGCCCGCCGCGTCCTTGGGCATGAACTGGCCGGTCTTGTCGGCCAGGTACACCAGGATGGCACCCGACTCGAACAGCGCCAGCGGCTGGCCGTCAGGCCCGTTCGGGTCGAGGATCGCCGGGATCTTGTTGTTCGGGTTGAGCGACAGGAACTCGGGCGAGGTCTGGTCGTTGGCGCCGAAGTCCACGCGGTGCACCTCGTAGGGCAGGCCGCATTCCTCCAGCATGATCGACGCCTTCACGCCGTTGGGCGTGGGCAGCGAATAGAGCTGCAGCCGGTCCGGGTGCGCGGCCGGCCACTTGCGGGTGATGGGGAAGGCGGAAAGGTCAGGCGTGGTCGTCATGGATGGAGGCGGCCGCAGCGGCCGTGGGGCTGAACGAAGCGGGCCAGCATGCCAGAGGCTGGCCGCGCGTGCAGCGCACGGGCGGGTTCCCCCGTCGACAGTCAGCCGGCGACGACCACCTCGGCATCCGCCACGGCCGCATGCAGGCGTGCCACGGCGTCGGCGCGCCTTGCCAGCACGGCACGCTGGTTGACATAGGCCTTGTCGGTGATCTCGCCATGGTCGGCGCTGGGTGGGGTGGACAGCACCAGCGCCCGCGTCGGGCAGCGCGCGGAGCCCAGGCCCGCGGCCAGGCGCTGGCGCAGGGCGGCCTGCAAGGCCTCGCGCAGCCTGGCCGGCTCGGCGGCGCCCTGCGGGCTGGGAAAGACCAGCAGGCCCACGGCCTCGCGGTCGTGGCCGGTGAGCACCAGGTCCTGCACCCAGGGCGCGAGCTGCGACACCAGCTCGATGCGCAGCGGGCCCACCGACACCCAGGTGCCGCTGCCGAGCTTGAAGTCCTCGGCCACGCGGCCATCGAAGACGATGCCGCGCTCGGGCCGCGCCGCATCCACCAGGTAGCCCGCATCGCCGATGCGGTAGTAGCCCTCGGCGTCGAAGGCGGCGGCCGTCTCGCGCGGCTGGTGCCGGTAGCCGGGCGTCACCGTCACGCCGCGGATGCGCATCTCCAGCTTGCCGCCGTTGGGCACGAAGCGCACCTCCATGCCGGGCAGCGGGTTGCCGATGCAGCCGGCGCCGTCGAGCGCCCAGTGCGCCGAGGTGATGGCCGGCGAGGTCTCGGTGCAGCCCCAGGAGGTGGTGAGCCACAGCGGCCGGCCCGGCCGCACGCGCTCGGCCAGCGCCTGCAGCCGCTGCCAGGTGGACGGCGACAGCGCCGCCGCCGCGTAGAAGGCCAGCCGCAGCCGCGAGAGGATGTCCGCCGCCAGCGCCGCGTCGGCCTCCATCAGCGGCAGCAGCATGTCGAAGCCGCGCGGCACGTTGAACCACAGCGTGGGCCGCACCTCGCGCAGGTTGCGCGCCGTCTTCTCGACCAGGCCCGGGGCGGGCCGCCCTTCGTCGATGTAGAGCGCGCCGCCGTGGGCCAGCACCATGTGGAGGTTGTGGTTGCCGCCGAAGGTGTGGCTCCAGGGCAGCCAGTCCACCAGCACCGGCGGCTCCTGCGTCAGGAAGGGCCAGGTCTGGGCCATCATCTGCTGGTTGGCGCACAGCATGCGGTGGGTGTTGATCACCGCCTTGGGATGGCCGGTGGAGCCCGAGGTCATCAGGTACTTGGCATGCGTCTCGGGGCCGATGGCCGCGAAGGCGTCGCGCACCGCGGGTGTCTCGGGCGTGGCGCACAGGGTGTCGAAGGCCAGGCCGCCGGGCCACGCACCGGCATGGGCGCTGAACACGCAGGGCACGTCGAGGTCGCAGGCGGCGATGGCGGGGCCGTAGACCTGCGCATCGGCCGCATAGATCAGCCCGGGTCCCAGCAGCCGCAGCATGCCGGCCAGGCGCGTGTGGTCCTGCGTCAGGCGCGAATAGGCGCTGGAGAGCGAGCAGCTCGGCCGCCCGATGTGCATGGCCGCCAGCATCATCACCGCATGGTCGATGCTGTTGTCCGACAGGATCACCACCGGCGCGCCCTCGGGCAGCCGCAGGTCGAGCAGCGCCTGCGCTATGCGGCCGACCTGCGCACGCAGCTGTGCATAGCCCAGGCGCCGCCAGCCGGTGCCATCGGGCGTGCGCTCGGCCAGCGCCAGCGCGTCGGGCGTGCGTCCGGCCCAGTGCTCCAGCCATTCGCCCACGCAGCGGGCATAGGGCTGCAGGGCGACGGGCGAGCGCAGCGAGAAGCTGCCGTCGTCGAAGTCGATGCGCACGGCGCGCGGTGGCGCGACCTGCTCCGGGTCGGCGAGGAAGTCGATGGGGGACATGGGCGTCTCTCGAAAGCGGGCAGGACGTGCGGTCACGGCAGGGTGCCGTCCCCGGCCTTGGCGCGCATCAGGTCGATCAGCAGGTCGTCGCGGCTGCGGGCCATCGCCGCTTCGCGGCGGTCGCCGCGGGCCTCGGCCACGCCCTGCACCACGCGGGCCTTCAGCGCGGGCGTCATGGCGGGCTGGCCCAGGTCGCGCCACCAGCTTTCGATGGGTCCGCCCAGGTGTTCCAGCAGATGCGCCATGCCGCCTTCGCCGCCCGACAGGTGCAGGTTCATGAAGGGGCCCATCACCGCCCAGCGCAGGCCCGGGCCATGCGCGATGGCGACGTCGATGTCGGCCACGCTGGCCACGCCCTGGTCGACGAGGTGGAAGGCCTCGCGCCACAGCGCCGCCTGCAGCCGGTTGGCGATGTGGCCCAGCACCTCGCGCCGCACGTGGATGGGCCGCTTTCCCAGCGCCGCATAGAAGGCCATGGCCCGTTCGATGGCCTCGGGCGCCGTCGCCTCGCCGCCGCCCACCTCCACCAGCGGGATCAGGTGCGGCGGGTTGAAGGGATGGCCCAGCACCACACGCTGGGGCGCATCGCAGCGCACCTGCATGCCGCTGACCGGCAGGCCCGAGCTGCTGCTGGCCAGCAGCACCTGCGGCGGCGTGGCGGCGTCCATGCGGGCATAGAGCTCGGCCTTGAAGTCGGCGCGCTCGGGGCCGCTCTCCTGCACGAAGTCGCAGCCCTCCAGCGCCCGCTCCAGCGAGGCGTCGAAGCGCAGCCGGGTGGGTGACGCGCCCTCGGCCAGGCCCATGCGCTGCAGCGTCGGCCAGTGACGGTCGACCGCCGCGCGCAGCCGATCCTCGGCACCGGCCGCGGGGTCGGTGGCCGACACGTCCAGCCCGCGCGCCAGGAAGAAGGCGGCCCAGCTGGCGCCGATCACGCCGGTGCCGACGATGCCGACACGGCGCACGTCCGGTGGCCTGCTCATGAGGCCTTCCAGCGTGCGCAGCGGCTTTCGGCGCGCGTGGTCCAGGCGGCCTCGCCGCGGATGGCCTCGACCACCTTGTAGTAGTCCCAGGGCTCCTTCGATTCCGCGGGCGTCTTCACCTGCATCAGGTGCATGTCGTGCACCATCAGCCCGTCGTCGCGCAGCCAGCCGCCCTGCACGAACATGTCGTCGAACTTCGTCTTCTTCAGCTGCGCCATCACCTTCTCGCCGTCGTCGCTGCCGGCCGCCTGCACGGCCTTGAAGTACTGCAGCGCGGCGGAATAGTCGCCGGCATGGAAGGAGGTGGGCATGCGCTTGTGCCGGTCGAAGAAGCGCCGCGCCCAGGCCCGCGATTCGGGGCTCTGGTTCCAGTACCAGCTGTCGGTCAGGAACATGCCCTGCGCGGTCTTCAGGCCCAGCGCGTGCACGTCCTGGATGGTGATGATCATGCCGGCCAGCTTCATCTTCTGCGCCAGGCCGAACTCGGCCGCGGACTTGATGGCGTTGACCGTGTCGCCACCCGCGTTGGCCAGGGCCAGCACGTCGGGCTTGGCGCTGGTGGCCTGCAGCATGTACGAGGAGAAGTCGCTCGCGCCCAGCGGATGCTTGACCGCGCCGGCCACGGTGCCGCCACCGGCCTCCACCACCTTGCTCGCATCGGCCTGCAGCGCGTTGCCGAAGGCATAGTCGGCCGTGACGAAGAACCAGCGCTTGCCGCCCCCCTTGACCACGGCGCTGGCGGTGCCGCGGGCCATGGCCACGGTGTCGTAGGCATACATGACGGTGAAGGGCGAGCAGTGCTCGTTGGTCAGGCCCGAGGCGCCGGAGCCGACGACGAAGTAGGGCTTCTTCTTGTCGCGGGCCACGCCGGCCATGGCGATGGCGGCACCGGAGTTCACGCCGCCGATGAGCATGTCCACCTTGTCCACGTCGAACCATTCGCGGGCCTTGGCGGCGGCGATGTCGGACTTGTTCTGGTGGTCGGCCGTGAGCAGCTCGATCTTCTTGCCCGCGATGCTGCCGCCCATGTCGGCGATCGCCATGCGGATGGCCTCGGCCCCGGCCGGGCCGTCGTAGTCGCGGTACACGCCGGACATGTCGCTGATGAAGCCGATGCGGACGGTGTCGTCCGAGATCTGGGCCGAGGCGCCGGTCGCGCAGGCGAGCGCGGCCGCCGCGGCCAGCAGGGCGGGGGTCAAGGTCATCGGGTGTCTCCTCGTTGTGGGGTCTCGGAATCAGGCAGCGGCGTCGGCCAGCGCGGCCGGCGCGAACGCGGGCCGGGGCGTGCCGGTGCGCGGCAGGCCCATGAGCTGGCGCGCCTCGTCGGGCGTGGCCGGCTCCATGTCCAGTTCGCGGATCAGCCGCACGATGCGCTCGGTGAGCTGCACGTTGGTGGCCAGCTCGCCCTGGCGGTAGTAGAGGTTGTCTTCCAGGCCCACCCGGGCATGGCCGCCCAGCAGCAACGCGGCCACGTTGGCCTCCAGCTGCGAGGGGCCGATGCCGCTGACGCAGAAGAGGCTGTTGCGCGGCAGCACGTCCACCATCTGCTGCAGGTAGCGCGGCGAGAAGGGCATCGCGTTCTGGAAGTTGCGGTGCACGTTCATCACCAGGTTGATGAAGTGCGGCGCGTCGTCGTGGCCTTCCTCGATCAGCGTGGTCACGTCCTGCAGGATGTGCGTGTGCGCGAAGACCTCCCACTCGGGCTTGATGCCGCGCGCCTTCATGCCCGCGGCCAGTTCGCGCCCTTTGGACAGTGGCGTGTCCATCAGGATCTCCCGGCCGCCGAAGCTCAGGTTGAGCGTGGTGGCGTCCAGCGTGCACATCTCGGCGCCGGCGTCCATGCCCTTGATGCGCTCCTCCCAGGCGATCTCCCAGCGGTCGCCGGGCAGCGGGCGGATCATGTCGCCATGCACGCCGCCGCCGGTGGAGTTGTTCAGCACGATGTCGCAGCCTGCGTCGCGGATGCGCCGGTTGATGTCGCGGTAGATGGCCGGGTTGCAGGTAGCGCCGTCGTCGGGGCGCCGCGCATGGATCGCGACCACGCTGGCACCGGCGTTCCAGCAGCGCAGCACGTCGGCGGCGATCTCGTCGGGTTGCGTGGGCAGATGCGGGTTCTGCGACTTGTGGGCCATGCCGCCTGTGGGGGCGATGGTGACGATGACCTTGCGCTTGCTCATCGTGTCTCCTGATGTATTCGTGGTAGGCGCGGCTATTATTTTTTTGGGGCCCCGCGCACTCAGTCGTTGCGATGACATTTGCGCTCGGGGTTAGTACCGGCCTCGCGTCGTGCCACGGCGGGCGCCATCGATTTCCAGGAGACCACCATCCGCCACCATCCCGCGCCCCTGCGCAGAAGCCTCGACGACCTGCTGGCCCACAGCGCCTGGTACCCGGCATTGCCCGAGGCGACGCGCGCGCATGTGCGCGAGCGGATGCGCGAGGCCGAGGTGCCTGCAGGCGCGGCGCTGTGCCGCATGGGCGATGCGCCCCTGCACTGGTACGGCGCCATCGAAGGCCTGCTGAAGTGGTCGGTGGGCAGTGCCGATGGCCGCTCCGTCACGCTGGGCGGGCTGTCGGTGGGCAGCTGGTTCGGCGAGGGCACGGTGCTGCGCGGCGCGGCCCGCACGGCGGACGTGATCGCGCTGCGCGACAGCCGCGTGGCGCTGATGCCGGCCGAGGTCTTCGACTGGCTGCGCAGCCACGAGCCCGGCTTTGCCGACTACCTGCTGCGGCAGATCAACGAGCGCATGCACTGGTTCCTGGGCAACTTCGCCGCCCACCACCTGCTGGACACCGACAGCAACGTGGCGCGTGCGCTGGTGGGGCTGTTCCATCCGTGGCTGCATCCGGGCAGCGATCCGCACCTGCAGGTCACGCAGGAGGAGATCGCCCACCTGTCGGGCGTGTCGCGCCAGCGCTGCAACGCGGCGCTCAAGCGGCTGGCGGCCGACGGGCTGGTCGAGCTGGAATACGGCGGCATCACCGTGGTCGACCTCGCCGGGCTGCGTGCCCGGGTGCCTGGCGCCTGAGCGGGGACGGGCGGCGCGCTACACGCCCAGCCGCTGCGCCAGCGCGTCCGGCTGGGCCAGCAGCTCGGCCGAGGCGCCGGCCAGCACGATGCGGCCCTTTTCCATCACCACGGCCTGGTCGGTGTGGTGCAGCACCTTGTGCCAGTCGCGGTCCACGATCAGCGTGGCGATGCCGCTGGCGCGGATCTCGGCGATCACGCGCCAGATCTCGGCCACGATCAGCGGCGCCAGGCCCTCGGTGGCCTCGTCCAGGATCATGAGGCGCGGGTTGGTCATCAGCGCGCGGCCGATGGAGAGCATCTGCTGCTCGCCGCCCGACAACTGCTGGCCGCCGTGCGACAGCCGCTCCGACAGGCGGGGAAAGGTGGCCATCACCCGCTCGAAGGTCCAGGCGCGGCTGCCGTCGATGCCGGGCCGCGCGGCCATCACCAGGTTCTCGCGCACCGACAGGTTGGGGAAGATGCCGCGGCCTTCGGGCACGTAGCCGATGCCCAGCCGCGCCATCTTCTCGGGCGCCCAGCCGGTCACGTCGCGGCCGTCGGCCAGCACCTGGCCGGAGGCGGGGCGCACATAGCCCATCAGGCTGCGGATCAGGGTGGTCTTGCCCATGCCGTTGCGGCCGAGCAGGCCCACGGCGCAGGCGGCGGGCACCTGCGCATCGACGCCGCGCAGGATGTGGCTGTCGCCGTAGTAGGTGTTGAGGTCGCGGATGGAGAGCATGGGAAGCGGCTTCTCTTCAATGCTCGTCGCCAAGATAGGCGGCGCGCACATCGGGATTGGTGCGGATGGCCTCGGGCGTGCCGGTGGCGATGACGGCGCCGTTGACCATCACCGTGATGCGGTCGGCCACGCGGAAGACGGCGTCCATGTCGTGCTCCACCAGCAGGATGGCGTGGCGCGTCTTGAGCCGCTGCAGCAGTGACAGCATCCGGTCGGTCTCCTCGGCGCCCATGCCGGCCAGCGGCTCGTCCAGCAGCAGCACGCGCGGGCGCGTGGCCAGGCACATCGCCACCTCGAGCTGGCGCTTGGCACCGTGGCTCAGCGTGCCGGCGATGCGGTGCGCCTCCGTGGCCAGGCCCGCGGCCTCCAGCGCCTCGTGCGCGGCGGCGTTGCTGGCCTGGCAACGGGCCGAGGATTCCCAGAAGGCCCAGGCGCGCGGCGTCGTGGCCTGCGCGGCCAGGCGGCAGTTCTCCAGCACGGTGAACTCGCCGAAGATGGTGGTGCGCTGGTAGCTGCGGCCCACGCCGCCCAACGCGCGGCGCGGCTGGGGCAGGGCGGTGATGTCGCGGCCATCGAGGGTGATGCGCCCGGCCGAGGCCTCGATCTCGCCCGAGAGCATGTTGATCAGCGTGGACTTGCCGGCACCGTTTGTGCCGATCACCGCATGCACCTCGCCCACGTGCAGGTCGAGCGACACCTCGCTCACGGCCACCAGGCCGCCGAAGCGGCGGGTGAGGCCCTGCACACCGAGCAGGGCCGCGGTCGATGCGACGGCGGTCATCGCGCACCTCCCTTGGCGGCAGCGCCCATCGGCGACAGCCGCTCGCGCAGGCCGATCAGGCCCTTGGGCAGCAGCGCCACGAAGACGATGATGACGATACCCAGGCTCAGCTGCCAGTGGTCGGCCAACGGACCCACCAGGCCGTGGGTGGAGAGCACTTCCTTGAGCAGCGTGAAGGCCACGGCGCCGAGCACCGCGCCGCGCAGGTGGCCCAGGCCGCCCAGGATGATCATCAGCAGCACCTCGCCCGAGTTGTGCCAGGCCATCAGCTCGGGGTTGACCACGCCGTCGCGTGCCGCCACCAGAAAGCCCGCCAGACCGGCCAGCGCGCCCGCGATGACGAAGGCCGCCAGCTTGTAGGCGTAGGTGGGAAAGCCCACCGCGCGCATGCGCTGCTCGCTCACGCGGATGCCCGCGAGTGCCGCGCCGAAGCGCGAGCGGCGGATCAGCGCCAGCAGGCCGTAGGTGCCCGCCAGTGCGGCCAGAACCACGTAGAACAGCACCAGGCGGTTCTCCATGTCCAGCACGCCAATGGCCGGGCGGATGTAGAGGTAGATGCCGTCGCTGCCGCCGCCCACCGGCGTGTCGTGGAAGACGAAGAAGGCCATCTGCGCGAAGGCCAGCGTGACCATGATGAAGTAGACGCCGCGCGTGCGCAGGCTCAACGCGCCCACCACCAGCGCATAGAGCGCGGCGCCGCCCATGGCGAGCACCAGCAGCACCAGCAGATTGCCGCCGTCCTTGCCCGAGGCCAGCACGGTGATGTACGCGCCGATGCCGTAGAAGGCCGCATGGCCCAGGCTCACCAGCCCGGTCATGCCCACCAGCAGTTCGAGGCTCAGCGCGAAGATGGCGAGGATCATCACCTTCACCACCAGGTCGGCCGCGTAGCCGCCCAGCAGCGGCCCGGCGACGGCCAGCAGCACGGCCACGCCCAGCGGCAGCAGCGCGCCGCGGGGCAGGCCGCCAGTGCGGTTTGGGGTGGGGGAGGACACGGGCGGGGTCATCGCGGAAGAGGTGGTGGTGTTCATGCGCGCTTGCCCATCAGGCCTTCGGGGCGCCAGATGAGGATGATGGCCATGAGAAGGTAGATGCCGATGCCGCTCAGCTCGGCGAAGAAGACCTTGCCGAAGGTGTCGACGAAGCCCACCAGCAGCGAGGCCACGAGCGCACCGGTGATGGAGCCGATGCCGCCGATCACCACCACCACGAAGCAGATGATGAGCACGCTGGCGCCCATGTTGGGATAGACCGAGGACATGGGCGCCGCGATCATGCCGGCCAGGGCGGCCAGCGCCACGCCGGCCGCGAAGACGATGCGGTAGAGCTTGCGGATGTCGATGCCCAGGCCGCGCACCATGTCGCGGTTGCTCGCGCCGGCGCGGATCATCATGCCCAGCCGGGTGCGGTTGACCACCGCGTACATGGCCACGGCCAGCACGATGCAGGCGAGCGACGCGAAGACGCGGTACCAGGGGTAGCTCATCACGTCGCCCAGCGCGAAGCTGCCGGCCAGCCAGCCCGGCAGCGGCACGCCGTGCACGTCGTTGCCGACCAGGATGGAGCGCAGTTCCTCGAACACCAGGATCAGGCCGTAGGTCATCAGCACCTGCTGCAGGTGGTCGCGCTGGTAGAGGTAGCTGAAGAAGGCCCATTCCAGCGCATAGCCCAGCGCCGCCGCCAGCACCACGCCGGCCACCAGCATCAGCAGGAAGCTGTCGCCGAACACCGGCGCCAGCGAGAAGGCCATGTACGCGCCGATCATGTAGAAGCTGCCATGCGCCAGGTTGATGACGCCCATGATCCCGAAGATCAGCGTCAGCCCGGAGGCGAGCAGGAACAGCAGCAGCCCGTACTGCACCGAGTTCAGGCATTGGACGAGGAAGGTGCCGAGTTCCACGAGTGAGGTTCCGAGATTCGAATTGAAGAGGGGCCGGCCCGGTTGAGCGTCCATCCCGTTCGGCCTGAGCCTTCATTCCGTTCGGCCTGAGCTTGTCGAAGGCCGTGCACGGCGCGGTGCCGGGCTTCGACAGGCTCAGCCTGAACGGTTGTGGTGGCTCAGCCCAAACCTTAGATGCGGCTCAGCCCCAACAGTGGACGCGGCTCAGCCCGAGCGATGGGAGTGATCTCAGGCTGGCAGAAGAAGAACGGTCCTACCGAGCAGGCAGGATCGCTTACATCCGGCATCCACGCCCAGGGTCTGCAAGACCCTTGATGGCCACATTCACCATCTTGTTCTCCTTGCCCTCCACCTTGCGCAGATAGATGTCCTGCACCGGGTTGTGCGACTTGCCCACGGTGAAGGCGCCGCGCGGGCTGTCGATCTTGGCCTTCTCCACGGCGGCGGCGAACTCGGCCTTCTTGCTGGCGTCGCCCTTGGTGGCGGCCAGGCCCACGCCCAGCATCTGCGCCGCGTCGTAGCCCTGCACGGCGTACACGTCGGGCTGCAGCTTGAAGGTCTTGGCGTAGGCGGTGCGGAAGGCGTTGTCCTTGGGTGTGTTCAGGCCGTCGGCATAGTGCAGCGTGGTCAGCATGCCGGCGGCGGCATCGCCCTGCGCGTCCAGCGTGCCGTCGGTCAGGAAGCCGGGGCCGTACAGCGGAATGGTCTTGTTCAGGCCGGCGGCCGCATAGTCCTTCACCAGCTTGACGGCGCCGCCGCCGGCCATGAAGGAATACACCGCGTCGGGCTTGGCTGCGGCGATCTCGGTCAGCAAGGCCTGGAACTCCACGTTGGGGAAGGGCAGCGTCAGCTGCTTGACCACCTTGCCGCCGCCCTTCTCGAAGCCTTCCTTGAAGCCGGCCACCGACTCGTCGCCGGCCGCGTACTTCCAGGTCAGGGTGATGGCGGTCTTCTTGCCTTCCTTGGCCGCGACCACGCCCATGGCGTAGGCCGGCTGCCAGTTGCTGAAGCTGCTGCGGAAGATGTTGGGCGCGCACATGGGGCCCGTGACCGCATCGGCGCCGGCGTTGGGCACGATCAGGATCGTGCCGCTTTCCTTGGCCGCCTTGGCCATGGCCATGGCCACGCCGGAGTGCACGGTGCCGATGATGACGTCGACGTTGTCGCGCTTGATCAGCTTGTTGACGTTGTCGGTGGCCTTGGCCGGGTCGGACTCGTCGTCCACCTTGAAGTACTCGATCTCGCGGCCGCCGAGCTTGCCGCCCTGCTCGTCCACGTAGAGCTTGAAGCCGTTCTCGATGGCCACGCCCAGCGCGCTGTAGGTGCCGCTGAAGGGCAGCATCAGGCCGACCTTGAGCTTGCCGGTGCCTTGGGCCGACGCGGCGGCGGCCAGACCGGCCAGGGCGAAGGCGGCGAGGGTGTTGCGGGTGAAGCGGATGGGCATGCGTCTGTCTCCTGGATTGTCGTGAAATTACTTTACAACTAAAGTAATGTGGGCGGCTTCGGTGTTTACCTGGGCGCGGCAGCGGGTGCCCCGCGCAAGGAAGGCGCGAGCATGCGGCCTGTGGCCTCGATCACCTGCTCGGGTTGATCCCTATGGGGCGAGTGGCCGCAGCCCGGAATGGGCAGCAGCTGGGTGCCGGGCACGCGCGCCGCGATGCCCTCGATCTGCGCCAGCGTGCCGTATTCGTCGTCCAGGCCCTGGATGGCGAGCACGGGGCAGCGGATACCGTCGAGTTCGGCCTCGATGTTCCAGGCGCGGAAGGCGGGCGCGAGCCAGATGTCGTTCCAGCCGCGGAAGGCCGAGTCCACATCGTCGTGGTAGCGGGCTAGGCGCGCGCGCAGGTCCGCATGGTCGTAGGCCTGGCGGGCGAGTTCGATGTTGTGCACCGTCACGTCCTCCACGAAGAGGTGCGGCGCCAGCAGCACCAGGCCGGCCACGGCCTGCGGATGGCGGGCGGCGAAGAGCAGGGCGATGGAGCCGCCGTCGCTGTGCCCGAAGAGCCACACCGGTGTGTCGATGCCCAGGGCCGTGAGGAAGGCGGGCAGCACCTCCTCGGCCTGGCGGTGCATGAAGTCAACCTCCAGCGGCGCGTCGGCGGGCCGCGGCGTGGAGCGTCCATAGCCGGGCCGCGAGTAGACCAGGCCGCGTACGCCGATCGCCTGGCACAGGCGGTCGGGGAAGTCCTTCCACATCGCCACCGAACCCAGGCCTTCGTGCAGGAAGACGACCAGGGGCGCGGCCTCGGCGCCGGGCGGGACGATGAAGCGGTGCTCGATGCGGACCGCGCGGCCGCACCAGTCGATCTCGGCGAAGTCGCTGCCGCTCACGCCTGCTGCTCCCGCTCGCGCAGCCGGAAGCGCTGGATCTTGCCCGTCGCGGTCTTGGGCAGCTCGTCGATGAACTCGATCAGCCGCGGGTACTTGTAGGGCGCGAGCCGGTCCTTCACGAATGCCTTGAGTTCGGCGTCGGTGGCCGGCTGGCCGGGCTTGAGCACCACATAGGCCTTGGTCTTGGTCAGGCCTTCCGCATCGGCCACCCCGATGACGGCGGCCTCCAGCACGGCGGGATGCTGCACCAGCGTGGCCTCGACCTCGAAGGGCGAGACATAGATGCCGCTGACCTTGAGCATGTCGTCGCTGCGGCCGGCGTAGGTGTAGTAGCCCTCGGCATCGCGCACGTACTTGTCGCCGGACTTGGTCCAGCCGCCCAGGAAGGTGTCGCGCGTCTTCTCGCGGTTGCCCCAGTACATCAGCGCGCTGCTCGGGCCGCGGATGTAGAGGTCGCCCACCTCGCCGTCGGGCACGGGGCGGCCGTCCTCGCCGCGCAGCTCCACCTCGTAGCCCTCGACCGGGCGGCCCGTCGTGCCGTAGCGCACATCGCCCGGCCGGTTGGACAGGAAGACATGCAGCATCTCGGTGGAGCCGATGCCGTCGATGATGTCGCAGTCGAAGTGCGCCTTGAAGCGCTGGGCGATGTCGGCCGGCAGCGCCTCGCCGGCGGACGAGCCCATGCGCAGTGCGACCTGATCGCGGGCAGGCAAAGCGGGCGAGGCCAGCATGCCCGCATAGCCCGTCGGCGCGCCGAAGAAGACCGTCGGCCGGTGCTCGGGCTGCGTCCAGCGCTTGAAGGTGGCCTCGGGCGTGGGCCGTTCGGCCATCAGCACCACGCTGGCACCCACCGACAGCGGGAAGGTCAGCGCATTGCCGAGCCCGTAGGCAAAGTAGAGCTTGGCGGCCGAGAAGCACACGTCCTGCTCGGTCAGCTGCAGCACCGCCTTGCCGTAGAGCTCGGCCGTCCACCACAGGTTGCCGTGGGTGTGGACCGTGCCCTTGGGCTTGCCGGTGGAGCCCGAGGAATAGAGCCAGAAGCCCGGGTCGTCGGGCGTGGTGGGCGCGGGGGCGGGCCGTGGCTCGGCGGCGGCAATGGCGTCTTCCAGTGCCTGCATGCCGCGCGGCAAGGCGGCGGTGGGCTGGGCCACGATCACCGACTGCAGCTCGTGCGTGCCTTTTTCCATCGCGCTCTGCAGCACCGGCAGCAGCGCGCCGCCCACCAGCGCAGCCTGGGCGCGGCTGTGCTCCAGCATGTAGGCATAGTCGTCCGCCGTGAGCAGGGTGTTGACGGCCACCGGCACCACGCCCGCGTAGAGGCTGCCCAGGAAGCACACGGGCCAGTCCTGCGTGTCGTGCATCAGCAGCAGCACGCGTTCCTCGCGCCGCACACCGGCGGCGCTGAGGGCTGCCGCCAGGCGGCGGGCGCGGTCCTCCAGCTCGCCATAACCGAGCACGCCGCGGTCGTCGATGTAGGCGGCCTTGGCGGCGCGGCCGCGGTTGAGGGCGAACAGGTGTTCGGCGAAATTGAAGCGGGCGGGCAGGCTCATCGTTGTCTCCTAATCACTCCCAGTGGTTCTTCTTGTCAGGCGTCCTCTCCCCTCGCGGGAGAGGGGCTTGATCGTTTCGAGTGGTGGGGCTCATATCACTTCAAACGCCGAGCGCGTCCAGCACCGCAGGGCTGGCCTGCACCGCCGCACGCCGGTGGTAGAAGTCCAGCGCCCTCAGGCCGCCCAGTTCGGCGCCGCCACCGGCGCGGCCCGGGCCGCCGTGCAGCGACATGGGCATCACGTTGCCGTGGCCGGTGTGGGTCTGCGCCACCTCGGGCGTCACCGCATGCACGCGGCCGTGGCTGGCGGCCAGGGCGAGGGCGGCGCGGCCGATCTCGGCCGGGTCGCTGCCATAGACCGAGGCCACCAGCGAGCCCAACCCGCGTTCGGCCAGGGCCAGCGCATGCGGCAGGTCGCGGTAGGGCAGCAGCGTGGCCACGGGGCCGAACACCTCCACGTCGTGCACCACGTCCGCGCCATCCGCATCGCGGCTGCCCAGCAGCACCGGGCCGATGCAGGCGGCGACGGCCGGGTCGCAATCCACCAGCGCGGCGCGGCGGCCGTCGTGCAGCACCTCGGCCGCGGCCTCCAATTGCTGCAGGCCCTGCTGGACGGAAGCCAGCTGCTCGCGGCTGACCAGCGAACCCATGCGCACCGATTCGTTGCGCGGATTGCCCACGCTCACTTTCGCCAGCCGGGCGGACACGGCCTCGGCCACCGGTGAATACAGCGCCTCGGGCACCAGCACGCGGCGGATGGCGGTGCATTTCTGGCCGGACTTGACCGTCATCTCTCGCACCACCTCCTTCACCAGCAGCTCGAACACCGCATCGCCGGGCGTGGCGCCGGGCAGCAGCAGGGCGCTGTTGAGGCTGTCGGCCTCGATGTTGGCGCGCACCGAATGGCGGGCCACGGCCGCATGGCCGCGGATCAGCGCCGCGGTGTCGGCCGAGCCGGTGAAGGAGACGAGGTCGAAGGGCGTCAGCGCATCCATCAGCCCGGCCGAGCTGCCGCAGACCACGGACAGCGCGCCCGGCGGCAGAACGCCGGCCTCGATCACGTCGCGCACCATGCGCTGCGTGAGCCAGGCGGTGGCCGTGGCGGGCTTGACGATCACCGGCACGCCCGAGAGCAGGGCCGGCGCCGCCTTCTCCCACAGGCCCCAGGCCGGGAAGTTGAAGGCATTGATGAACAGGGCGACTCCCTGCACCGGCACCTGCACATGCTGCGACTGGAAGACCGGTTCGCGGCCCAGCCGCGCCGGCTCGCCGTCCTTCAGGGCATGGGCGTCGCCCAGCGACTCGCCCCACTTGGCGTATTGGCCGAGCGTGAAGATGCCGCCGTCGATGTCCACCGCCGAGTCGTTCTTCACCGTGCCCGAATTGGCGGTGGCGATCTCGTAGTACGCATCGCGGTTGGCCTGGAGGATCTTCACGATGGCAGCCAGCAGGCCGGCACGCTCGCGGTAGCTCAGCGCCCGCAGCGCCGCGCCGCCGGTCTGGCGCGCGAAGGCGAAGGTGGCGGGCAGGTCCAGGCCGGTGGCATCGACGCGCACGAGCTCGGTGCCGAGCACCGGGTCGACCAGCGGCGTGCCGGCGCCGGTGCCCGCCTGCCAGCGGCCGGCGACGTGGTTCTGGAGAAGTTCGGTGGTCATCGCTCAGGCAGTCTTGGTGAATTCGATGCGCCCTTCGGGCAGCAGGTAGAGCACCAGCGCGCGGCCGTCGCTCACGGTGGGCCGGTGGGCGCTGCCCGGCGGGTAGACGCACCAGCCGGCGGGCCGGCCGTCGAAGGTGGCGCGGCTGTCGGCCAGCGGCATGATCAGGTCGATCTCGCCGTTGGGGTGCACATGGTGCGGACCGGCAATGTCCTGCATGTCCACCACGTCGACAGAAAAGCGGTGCAGGGCGTCGTCGGCCTTGAACACGCGGCCGTAGCGGATGCCGCCGCCCTCGCGCTCGCACAGCCAGCCCTCGGCCACGCCCGCTTCGCAGCTGGCCTTCAGCTGGGCATAGGTGGCGCTGCCGGCGCCGTGCTCGGCATTGAGCCAGGCGTCCAGCGCGGCGTCGAGCGGCCGGCCGGCGATCTCGGCCGTCAGTGCGGCCACCTGGGCATGGAAGGCTTGCTTGGACATCGTGGATCTCGCTGTCGGGTGCTTGTTTGTCTCTCTGCGGGTTGACGCCAGTGCTTGCCGGCGCCGTTCATGTGCAGTATCTTGCTTGCGGACGAACCATAGAAGCGCACCTGACGCATGTCAAGCAACATAGTGCATGTTGGGTGTTATCCCTAGGTGCGGTGAAGACGGAAGGGCCGGCGATGAATCGGCCGACGCGAGGGCCGGTGGCGCCTCGCGACAATGGCGTTGTGAAGGACGATGCAATGAGCGAACCCGAGAGCGCGCTGCTCCCCCGCGTGGCGGAGGCGGGCGCGCACCCGCCGGAGGCGGCCAACACCGCGGCGGGCGGCGAGAACCGTCATCCGCTGCTGGCGGCCGTGGGCGAGCGCGCCCGCAGCCTGCGCGCGCGCCGCGGCCTCACGCGCAAGGCGGTGGCGCAGGCGGCCGACGTGTCGGAGCGCCATCTGGCCAACCTCGAATACGGCATGGGCAACGTGTCGATCCTGGTGCTGCAGCAGGTGGCCGGCGCGCTGCAGTGCTCCATGGCCGAGCTGCTGGGCGACGCGACCACCAGCTCGCCCGAATGGCTGCTGATCCGCGAACTGCTCGAGAACCGCAGCGAAGCCGACTTGCGCCGCGCCCGCATCGCCCTGGGCGAACTGCTGGGCACGGCAGGCATCGACCCCGCCCGCAAGCGCCGCTTCGCGCTGGTGGGCCTGCGCGGCGCGGGCAAGTCCACGCTGGGCCAGATGCTGGCCGAGGACCTGGGCCTGCCCTTCATCGAGCTCAGCCGCGAGATCGAGAAATTCGCCGGCTGCAGCGTGCGTGAGATCCACGACCTGTACGGCACCAACGCGTACCGCCGCTACGAGCGCCGCGCGCTGGAAGAGACGGTGCAGATCTACGGCGAGGTCGTCATCGCCACGCCGGGCGGCATCGTGTCGGACCCGGCCACCTTCAACGAGCTGCTGGCCCACTGCACCACCGTGTGGCTGCAGGCGCGGCCCGAGGAGCACATGGGCCGCGTCATCGCGCAAGGCGACATGCGCCCCATGGCCGCCAGCCGCGAGGCGATGGACGACCTCAAGCGCATCCTCGACGGCCGTGCGGCCTTCTATTCCAAGGCCGACCTCACGGTCGACACCGGCGGCACCACGCTGCCGCAGGCCTTCGAGGCGCTGCGGGCCGCGGTGCAGAGGGTGATGGCAGAGCCGGCCGGCGCCTGAGCGGACCGGGACCGACGGTGCCGCCCAGGAAGCCACCCCGGCCCGCCGTCCGGCGTTCGCCCCGACAGCAGCGCGCGCACGACACGGTGGCGGTCATCCTGGAGGCCGCGCAGCAGATCCTTCGGGCCCACGGGCTGGCGGGCTTCAACACCAACCGCATCGCCGAACGCGCGGGCGTCAGCGTCGGCAGCCTGTACGGCTACTTTCCCAACAAGCAGTCCATCCTGCTCGCCCTTGCGCGCCGGCTGCTGGCCGAGGACCGCGAGGCCTTCCTGGCGGCGCTGGCTGCGGCGGATGACGCCCATGACGCCGAAGCCGACCCCATCCGCCGGCTGGTGCGGGTGCTGCTGGCGCGCCATGCGCACGATGCGCCGGTGCGGCGGGTGCTGCTGGGCGTGTACATGGGGGCGGGCCTCGCGGGCGACGATGCGCAGCACGTCGCGCAGCTGACCGCAGCCGTCGCGTCGCATCCGCAGGGCCCGCAGGCCGCCCGTGCACTCGCGCCGATCCAGCTCTTCGTCATCGCCCGCGCGGTGCTCGGCGTGGCCCGCGCCCTCACCGATGCGCGCGAGGGCCCGCCGCTGCCCATGCAGGCCGTGGAGGACGAGGCCGTGCGGCTGGTGAATGCCTACCTGCTGGCCGCAGTGCCGGCGGAGTCGGGCCGCAGCGCGGCCGCCATGGCGCAGAACAGCGCGTCTTCCTCGGCCAGGATGCCGGGCTCGCCGTAGTTTCCGGCCGTCATCGCCACGACCAGCCGCAGGGCCGGCACCACATAGAGCCGTTGCCCGCCGTTGCCGATGGCCTGGACCACGCGCACCGGCGTGTCGCCGATGCGCCATGTGCGGGTCCACCACTGGAAGCCGTAGCCGTAATCCGCACTCGCCATCACCTGCGCACTGGTGGCCGCCTCGACCCAGGCCGCCGGCACCACCTGCCGGCCCTGCCAGCGCCCCTGGTCGAGCACCAGCGTGCCGAGCTTGAGCAGGTCCTGCGGACGAAGACGCAACCCGGCGAAGGCCAGGGCCCGCCCGCGCAGGTCGTGTGTCCAGGTCCAGCCGCTGATGCCCAGGGGATCGAACAGCTCGCGGCCCACCAGGTCCTCCAGCGTCCGGCCGGTGCTGCGCGCCATGATGTCGGCGAGCACGGCGGTGGCGCCGCCGCTGTAGACGAAGCGCGTGCCCGGCTCGGCCACGCGCGCCTGGCAGAGCACGTGCTCGGCCACCGAGCCGGTCCACAGCAGGGCGGACTGGTCGTCGCGCGTGGGGCGGCGCACGGGCGAGGGCTCGTCCCAGTCCAGGCCCGTGGTCATGGTCAGCAGGTGGCGCACGCGCAGCGGCGTGGACGATGCGCTCTGCTGGTCGGCGCACTGTGGATAGAGCGAGGCCACCGGCGTGTCCAGGTCCGGCACCTCGCCGCGCGCCAGCAGGATGCCGTAGACCAGCGCGAGCACGCTCTTGCTGAGCGAGCGCATGTCGTGCAGGTCCTCGGCGCCGAACCCGCGGTGCGAGCGCCACAGGCTGTAGATCGTCTGGTCCTTGCCGGCGTAGTAGCGCTCCGCCAGGTGCTGCCCCTCGCGCATGACCAGCACGCTGTGGATGTTGAAGGCCGCCGGGTCCGCGCGGTCGAGGACGCGCGCCACGGCGGCGGCCTCGGCCCCGAAGAGCCGGGGAGAGGTCGCCGCGTCCTGCGCCAGCGCGGCCAGGGGTGCGAGCAGGCCGGCACAGGCCACGATCCAGATCCAGCCGGCGCGAACGGCCGGCCGCAGCAGGGCGAAGGCGGCGTGAAGGCCGGGGAACCGGGAGGTGCGGGTCGTGTTCATTCGCGAAATTCTCGGCAGCGCATCGGCTCGCGACTACTCGCAATCCGGCGCCGTGGCACCGTCCATGGACGGCCGAAAAACCGCATCAATGACAACGGCTTGCACTCGCGCGGGCCCGCGAAATCAGCGCGGTGCCGCGGCGGGCTCGGATTCGTGTGGAGGCACGACGTGTTGCTTGGCACCCCGGTGGGCCTCGTGCAAAGGATGAGTGCGGGCCGAACGGATGAGCCGGCCCGCTGCTGGGCGGAACGCCACTCCTCCTTTTCTTGGGGATTCCCCCAGCCCAAAAACCCCGCCCGCCTTCCATGCCCCAGCTTGACGCATGCACAAACATGCATGATGATGCATGTCATCGACGAAGCAACATGCAAATTGCTTCCAGTTGACCCACCCAGGAGACACCCATGAGCGCGAGCGCAGCAGCAAGCAGCACCACGGCGGCCCAGGCGCCGGTGGACTACCGCACGGAACCCGGCCAGTACAAGCACTGGAAGCTCAGCACCGACGGCGCCATCGCCCGGCTGACGCTGGACATCGCCGAGGACGGCGGCCTGCGCCCGGGCTACAAGCTCAAGCTCAACAGCTACGACCTGGGCGTGGACATCGAGCTGCACGACGCGCTCAACCGCATCCGCTTCGAGCACCCCGAGGTGCGCACGGTCATCGTCACCAGCGCGCGCGATCGCATCTTCTGCTCGGGCGCCAACATCTTCATGTTGGGCCTCTCCAGCCATGCCTGGAAGGTGAACTTCTGCAAGTTCACCAACGAGACGCGCAACGGCATCGAGGACTCGTCCAAGCACTCCGGCCTCAAGTTCCTGGCCGCCGTCAACGGCGCCTGCGCCGGCGGCGGCTACGAGCTGGCCCTGGCCTGCGACGAGATCATGCTGGTGGACGACCGCTCCTCCGCCGTCAGCCTGCCCGAGGTGCCGCTGCTGGGCGTGCTGCCCGGCACCGGCGGCCTGACCCGCGTGACCGACAAGCGCCATGTGCGCCACGACCTGGCCGACATCTTCTGCACCAGCGTCGAAGGCGTGCGCGGCCAGCGGGCCGTGGAATGGCGCCTGGTCGATGCCGTGGCCAAGCCGGCCCAGTTCGCTGCGGCCGTCCAGGAGCGGGCGATGAAGCTGGCCGAAGGCAGCCGCCGCCCCGCGGGCGTCCGCGGCATCGCGCTGCCCCGCCTGGAACGCGAGGAGTCGGTCGACGGCATGCGCTATTCGCACGTCGAGGTGTCGGTGGACCGCGCCAAGCGCGCCGCCACGCTGACGCTCAAGGCCCCGCAGTCCGCGCTGCCCGCCGACATCGCGGCCATCGAGGCGGCCGGCGCCGGCTGGTGGCCGCTGGCCCTGGCCCGCGAGCTGGACGACGCCATCCTGCACCTGCGCACCAACGAGCCGGAGATCGGCACCTGGCTGCTCAAGACCCGCGGCGACGCCGAGGCCGTGCTGGCCGCCGACCGCCAGCTGCTGGCGCACCAGGACCACTGGCTGGCGCGCGAGACCCTGGGCGCACTGCGCCGTACCTTCGCGCGGCTGGACGTGTCCTCGCGCACGCTGTTCGCCGTGGTGGACGAAGGCTCCTGCTTCGCCGGCCTGTTCGCCGAGCTGGCCTTCGCCGCCGACCGCAGCTACATGCTGGCCCTGCCCGATGCGCCCGAGAAGGCGCCCAAGCTGGTGCTGGACGAACTCAACTTCGGCCTGCTGCCCCTGGTCAACGACCAGAGCCGCCTGCAGCGCCGCTTCTACGAAGAGGCCGGCCCGATGGAGGCCGCCCGCGCCGCCGCTGGCCGCCCGCTCGATGCCGACGAGGCGATGACGCTGGGCCTGGTCACCGCCGCGCCCGACGACATCGACTGGGAAGACGAACTGCGCATCGCGCTGGAAGAGCGCGCCGCCATGTCGCCCGACGCCCTGACCGGCCTGGAGGCCAACCTGCGCTTCGCCAGCCAGGAGAACATGCTGACGCGCATCTTCGGGCGGCTGTCGGCCTGGCAGAACTGGATCTTCCAGCGCCCGAACGCCGTCGGCGAGGCGGGTGCATTGAAGGTCTACGGCACCGGCCAGAAGGCCGGCTTCGACATGAAAAGGGTCTAACCCCCGGGCTCCGCGGACTGCGTCCGCGCCGCCCACCCCCTTGCAGGGGCCGACGCCTGCGGCCCGCCCTTCGACGGGCTCAGGACAGGACACAGCCGGTTCCGCGGCATCTCCCGCGAAGACGGCGTTCCCACTTCCTTCTTTCTCTCAACGAGGTCGAGACATGAGCAGCATCAACTACAGCGAGAAGATCCCCAACAACGTCAACCTGGCCGAGGACCGCACGCTGCAGCGCGCGCTCGAAGGCTGGCAGCCCAACTTCATCAACTGGTGGGACGACGTGGGCCCCGAGGGCTCGACCAACTTCGACGTCTACCTGCGCACGGCCGTGAGCGTGGACCCCAACGGCTGGGCCCAGTTCGGCCACGTGAAGATGCGCGACTACCGCTGGGGCATCTTCCTGAACCCGGGCGACGCCAGCCGCGAGATCCACTTCGGCGACCACAAGGGCGAGAAGGCCTGGCAGGACGTGCCCGGCGAGCACCGCGCCAACCTGCGCCGCATCATCGTCACGCAGGGCGACACCGAGCCGGCCTCGGTCGAACAGCAGCGCCACCTGGGCCTCACGGCGCCCAGCCAGTACGACCTGCGCAACCTCTTCCAAGTCAACGTGGAAGAGGGCCGCCACCTGTGGGCCATGGTCTACCTGCTGCACAAGCACTTCGGCCGCGATGGCCGCGAAGAGGCCGAGGCGCTGCTGGAGCGCCAGAGCGGCGACGAGAACAACCCCCGCATCCTGGGTGCATTCAACGAGAAGACGCCGGACTGGCTGGCCTTCTTCATGTTCACCTACTTCACCGACCGCGACGGCAAGTTCCAGCTGTCGGCCCTGGCCGAGTCCGCCTTCGATCCGCTGGCGCGCACCACCAAGTTCATGCTGACCGAAGAGGCCCACCACATGTTCGTGGGCGAGTCGGGCGTGAGCCGCGTCATCCAGCGCACCTGCCAGGTGATGAACGAGCTCAAGACCGACGACCCGAAGAAGGTGCGCGAGGCCGGCGCCATCGACCTGGAGACCATCCAGCGCTACCTGAACTTCCACTACTCGGTGACCATCGACCTGTTCGGCGCCGATCAGTCCAGCAACGCCGCCACCTTCTACAGCTCGGGCCTCAAGGGCCGCTATGAAGAGGGCAAGCGCACCGACGACCACGTCCTCAAGAACCAGACCTACAAGGTCCTGGAGGTCAAGGACGGCCAGCTGCTGGAGAAGGAAGTGCCGATGCTCAACGCCCTCAACGAAGTGCTGCGCGACGACTTCATCAAGGACTCGGTGGCCGGCGTGAACCGCTGGAACAAGGTGATCGAGAAGGCGGGCATCCCCTTCCGCCTCACCGTGCCGCACAAGGCCTTCAACCGCGCCATCGGCGCCCTGGCCGGCATCCGCATGTCGCCGGACGGCCGCGTGGTGAGCGAGACCGAATGGGAAGCGAAGAAGAAGGACTGGCTGCCCACCGACGAGGACCGCGCCTTCGTGGCGTCGCTCATGGGCCGCGTGGTCGAGCCCGGCAAGTTCGCCAACTGGATCGCGCCGCCGGTCATGGGCATCAACCGCCAGCCGGTGGATTTCGAGTACGTGCGTTTCGCATAAGGCGTCTGCTGTTGTCTCTGCTTCGGACACCCACGATCCGTTTCGGACACCCACGATCCGTTTCGGACACCCACGATCCGTTCGCGTTGAGCTTGTCGAAACGCCGCGCAAGGCTTCGACAAGCTCATCCCGAACGGTCTGGGAATACCAACCGGAGATCGGAGCGATGGGCTGAGGCACGCATAGTCAGTCAAAGCGGGCGGTGACGCCCGCCCTTCCTGCGCGAGAGGCCACCAGGTCGTGGCGACGCAGGCGGACCGAGAAGGAAAGAAAAAGCGATGGAAACGGCTGAAGCTGTGGCGGTCATCAAGCAGCACCTGATCGACCCCGAGATCTGCATCCGCTGCAACACCTGCGAGGCCACCTGCCCCATCGGGGCGATCACGCACGACGACCGCAACTACGTGGTCAAGGCCGATGTGTGCAACGGCTGCATGGCCTGCATCTCGCCCTGCCCGACGGGCTCCATCGACAACTGGCGCACCGTGCCGGCGGCCAAGGCCTATCCGATCGAGGAACAGCTGCTGTGGGATGAGCTGCCGGCGGAACTCACGCCCGAGCAGCTGGCGGCCGAAGGCGTGCCCGCCGATGCCGCCGAGGCCGCGCCCGCGGCTGCACCGGCGAACGCGGACGCCGTGGCCGAGCCCGGCACCGCGCCCTTCCACTCGGCCAGCTACGGCGCCACGCGCCCGCCCTGGTCGGCCGCGCATCCGTACACCAATCTGCATGCGCCCAGGAGCCCCATCACCGCCACGGTGACGGGCAACTTCAACTGCACCGAGGCCGGCTTCGACAGCGAGACGCACCACATCGTGCTGGACTTCGGCGCCATGCCCTTCCCGGTGCTGGAAGGCCAGTCCATCGGCATCGTGCCGCCGGGCACCGATGCGCTGGGCCGTGCGCACCAGCCGCGCCAGTACTCGGTGGCCAGCGCCCGCAACGGCGAGCGACCGGGCTACAACAACCTGTCGCTGACGGTGAAGCGCGTCACGCAGGACCACCAGGGCCAGGCCGTGTGGGGCCTCTGCTCCAACTACCTGTGCGACCTCAAGGTGGGCGACACCGTGCAGGTGGTCGGCCCCTTCGGCAGCAGCTTCCTGATGCCGAACCATCCGAAGTCGCACATCGTGATGATCTGCACCGGCACCGGCAGCGCGCCCATGCGGGCCATGACCGAATGGCGGCGGCGTCTGCGCAAGAGCGGCAAGTTCGAGGGGGGCAAGCTGATGCTGTTCTTCGGCGCCCGCACCCAGCAGGAGCTGCCGTACTTCGGCCCGCTGACCAGCCTGCCCAAGGACTTCATCGACATCAACCTGGCTTTCTCCCGCACGCCCGGCCAGCCGAAGAAGTATGTGCAGGACCTGATGCGCGACCGCGCTGCCGACCTGGCGCTGCTGCTGCGCGACGAGGCCGCCCATTTCTACGTCTGCGGTCTCAAGAGCATGGAAGAAGGCGTGGTGCTGGCCCTGCGCGATGTGGCCCACGAGGCCGGCCTGGACTGGGAACAGATCGCCGCGCGGCTCAAGCAGGAAGGGCGGCTGCACCTGGAGACGTACTGACGCGCAACTGCGTCACGGTCGCCCGCGTTTTCTGTCGGAGGCGGCTCCTTGTGGGCCGCTTGCCGCCTTTCCGCTTCCTACGATGCCGCCGGCATCGAACACAGGGAGCGAAGAATGGGCCAAGCCCGAGCCGGTGACGCGCGCGTCACCTTTCTCAAGTCCAACAACTTCTGGAGAACCTGGAAGCCCGAGGATGGCAACGTGTGCACGTCGGACGACGTGTGCCTGCGCCTGGATCGTGCGCCGCCCAAGCTTCTCCATCCGCCGCCCAGCGCGCAGACCTCTGCGAGGCCGGCGGCACCCCCTGCTCCACCTCCACGCAGGCCGGCCAAGAAGGACCCGGCGGTGGCGATGCTCGAATCCGCCATTGCCGTCGCCGAGGCTGTGGGCACCTTCAAGGCCTGGCTGCGCAGCCCGCCGCCGCCTCCACGCCCGGCGCCGCCACCGCCCGCGGCACCGGCGCCCAAGCCGGTCCCACCCTTCGACATCCAGGACGTGCCCAAGGCCATGCGCAAGCTGGCCATGCCAATGGCGGCGAAGTTGCAGGAGCGGTGGTTTGCGGGGTATGAGAACTACTCGCGGACGCCCGATGATTTGCGCGACGAGCTGGACCAGCATGGCACCCGCTATGCGAAAGCCATGGTGGACGAGACGACCATCACAATGGACTGGGTGCTCTCTTTTCCGCGCGCCAAACGAATGTTGACGGAGTTGGTGGAGCTATCGGTTTATCAGCCCAAGGCCCTCACAACGCTCCGCGCAAAGTTGCGCCCGTACGTCAATCGCGGCTTCCTGATCGCTTGGAATGAAGCTGCAGATTTCCTCGACTACCACAAGAAATTCCAGTTTCAGTTTGCTTCGGTGAATGCGACTTGGGGCCAACGCATCGCCAGCTTCCTTGATCGGAGTCTTGTCGCAGACGGCGTACCGGATGATCTGACGGGCGCACTTGGCTCGTTCAACCTGTATGCCGCTGTCAAGTTCGCGTCGTTCCAGCTTTATCCGGCTTCAGCGGTGCTCCATGAGGTCTTTGTCTATGTCCGGGACCCTTACGAATTTTCGGACGAGCAATACCTTGGCCATTGGAACAGCGAGCATGTTGCCGTGGTCCCGGCTCATCAGGTCGCAGGCGGCTGGTTGAAGTATCCCGTCGTTCAGGGCAATCCTCATGCCAAGGATGCAGTGCTCTATCCCGTCACCAATGCGGACTACCGAGCCTGGCGCCAAAAACATGGGCGCGGTGGAGATTTCTTGATCTACACGAAGCCGCTCAGCGTCAGGCTGCCCCGCCCTTTGAGGATCAGCTTATGAAGCGCATGGTTCTGACAAGGCGAATGAAGCTCGCGCTCTGGGTCGGGCTCTGCGTGATCTTGTTCAATGGCATCGACTATGTCCTGGATGCTCGCATGCGTGCCCGGATGCTGCCGGAGTGCCGCTGGGAAGAGGACCGCCCTTATCAAGACACTATTCCCTATATGGTGCGTTGGTGCACCGTGAAGCGGGAGGTGATCATGTTCCGGCTGTACGACAAAGAGGGAAAGACATTGCTGGCCGAGCGCATGTTCGATTCCCCCGACTGGCCGATCATCTACTGGACGGCGAAAGAGGTCGGCTATCGAACACTCGCCGACTGGGGCGCTATCGCTCTGCCGCCCAGCGCTTTGGACCGCTGGCGGACGCATCTTCCTTGAACTTAGGGCTGAGCAGAAGGCTGCGCCAATCAAAGGTAGGAAGGCTGGCGAGTGCCGCCTCCTGGCTGTTCCTCGGCATTCTGCTGATCCAGACAATTGACTACGTTCTCGACGCACGTATGCGAGCTCGGTGGGTTCACGAATGCCAATGGGAGGACGAGCGCCCGTCGCCCGATTCACTGCCCTATGTCGCGCGATGGTGCATCTTGAAGCGGGACGTCGTGATGCTCCGCCTGTATGACAAAGAGGGGAAGATGTTGCTGGCCGAGCGCATGTTTGACTACCCCACCTTACCGCGCATCTATTGGAAATCCGACAAATTGGGGTATCAGACATTCGGCGGCGGTGGCGAAATTTCGTTGCCGCCCAGCGCTTTGGACCGCTGGCGTACCCGCCTTCCTTGAAGCGCACTGGCGAGGCAGCCAACGCGCCGGGCTGCTTCAAATGCCGATCCGGCCACCTATGGCGCGCATAGAAGGGCGTGGATGGGCAACAGGGCACGATCAGGAGACACTTCGTCACCGACGACCCACCGCCCCAGGAGTTCCCATGACCAGCGTCCCCGCCAGCGTTACCTTTCCCGTCCCCATCGCCCCCGATGCGCTGCCCAGCTTTGCCGCCTACGAGGCGCAGGCGCGCAAGCGCGGCTTCGACGAGGTGGCCGAGCGCATGTGGGAGCCGGACACGCAGGTCGCCAGCCACGGCCATCCCTTCGCGGTGGAGGCATTGATGGTGCAGGGCGAGCTGACCCTCACGGTCGGTGGCGAGACCCGGGTGCTGCATCGCGGCGACCGCTTCGTGCTGGCGCCCGATCAGCCGCACGAAGAGCGCTATGGCCCCGACGGCGCGACCTATTGGGCCGCCCGTCTGCATGCGCAGACCATGCCGCCGCTGGAGGAAGCGTCCCGCTGAGGCGGTCGCGCGCCGGATGAAGTTCGCCGAGTTCCGCGCCGGCCAGATCATCGAGGCTGGCACGCATGCCGTTACCGAGGACGAGGTGCTCGGCTTCGCTCGCCAGTGGGATCCGCAGTGGTTCCACACCGATCCCGACGCGGCGGCCCAGGGCGTGTTCGGCGGACTGATCGCCAGCGGCTGGCACACCTGCGCCATCGCCATGCGGCTGGTGGTGCAGGCGGCGCTGCACGATTCCGAGTCCTTCGCCTCGCCGGGCATCGACCAGATCCGCTGGTCGAAGCCGGTGCGCCCTGGCGACCAGCTGCGCCTGCGGGCCGAGGTGATCGAGGCGCGCCGCTCCGACACCAAGGCGCACCTGGGCATCCTGCGCTGGCGCTGGCAGCTGTTCAACCAGCACGAGGCCCAGGTGCTGGACGCGATGGTCACGAGCCTGTTCCGGCTGCCCTGAACGGGCCCGCTATCCCACCGCTGGCAGTACCTCGCCCCGGCATTCGCCGAAGCCGATGCGCGCATGGCCTTCGCGCTCGCACCAGCCGCGCAGGATCACCGTGTCGCCGTCCTCCAGGAAGGTGCGCGTCTCGCCGGTGGCCGGCAGGTCGATGGGCTGGGTGCCGCCGCGCGACAGCTCGACGATGGCGCCCGCCTCGCCCGGCGTGGGGCCGGAGATGGTGCCGGTGCCCAGCAGGTCGCCTGGCTGCAGGTTGCAGCCGCCCACCGTGTGCTGGGCCACCATCTGCGCCAGCGTCCAGTACTGGTGGCGAAAGCTGGTGACCGACAGCCGGTCGCCGGCATGGCCCGCCGCGCGGTGGCGCGGGCTCTGCAGGCGCACGTCCAGCTGCACATCCACGCCGCCGGCCTCGCGGTTGGCGGGGCTGTCCAGGTAGGCGAGCGGTTGCGGCTCGTCGGCGGAACGCGCGAACGGCACGCGGTACGGGGCCAGCGCCTCCATGGTCACGATCCAGGGCGAGACGCTGGTGCAGAAGTTCTTGCCCAGGAAAGGGCCGAGCGGCGCCATCTCCCAGAACTGGTGGTCGCGCGCCGACCAGTCGTTGAGCAGGCACATGCCGAAGATGTGCGACTCGGCCTCGCCGATGCCGATGGGCCGGCCCTGGGCATTGCCCGGGCCCACGTAGAAGCCCATCTCCAGCTCATAGTCCAGCCGGCGGCAGGGGCCGTACTGCGGCGCGCTGGCGCCGGGCGCCATGGCCTGGCCCATGGGCCGGTGAAAGGCCGTGCCGCTGGGCACCACGCTGGAGGCGCGGCCGTGGTACGCGATGGGCAGCCAGCGGAAGTTGGGCGTGAGCGGATCGTCGGGCTTCAGCACCCGGCCCACGTTCAGCGCGTGGTGCACCGAGGTGTAGAAGTCGGTGTAATCGCCGATGCGGCTGGGCAGGCCCATCTCGGCCTGGGCCTGGGGCACGAGCGCGGCGCGCAGCGCGTCGGCGGCCGGGCCCCTGGCGCCGTCGATCAGTGCATCGAAGAGCGCAAGGCGCAGCGCATGCCAGGCCTCGGGGCCCATCGCCATCAGTGCATTGAGCGTGGGTTGCGACGCGGCCTGCACGGCCTGCGCCGCCAAGCCCGTGAAGGCGCCGCTGGCGGCGGCGGCCTGCAGGTCGATCACCTGGTCGCCGATGGCCACGCCACCGCGGAAGGCCTCGGTGCTGCCCGCGCGACGGAACACGCCGAAGGGCAGGTTCTGGATCGGGAAGTCGCCGCCGGCTGCGTTGGCGCTGGCCAGCCAGCTGCGCGCATGGGCGTCGTGGGTGCGGTCGAGCGTCATCGCGGCCGCTCCTCAGGCCGAGGCCATCAGGGCGTCGTCGAAGATCGCCACCGCGCGCGTCCAGCCGGCGGACGCGCCGCGGATCTTGTGCGGGAAGCAGCTGATGATGAAGCCGTCCGGCGGCAGCGCCTCCAGGTTGTGCAGCTTCTCGATGTGGCAGTAGCCGATGTCGCGGCCGGCCTTGTGGCCTTCCCAGATCAGGCCGGCGTCCTTGGTCTCGCCGTACTTCTGCGCGGTGTGGACGAAGGGCGCGTCCCAGCTCCAGCCGTCGGTGCCGGTCAGGCGCACGCCGCGCTCCAGCAGGTACATGGTGGCCTCGTAGCCCATGCCGCAGCCGCTGGAGACATAGTCGTTCTGGCCGTAGCGCTCGCCGGCGCGGGTGTTGACCACCACGATCTCCAGCGGCTTGAGCACGTGGCCGATGCGGGCCAGCTCGGCCTCCACATCGGCGGCCGTGACCACATAGCCGTCGGCGAAGTGGCGGAAGTCCAGCTTCACGCCGGGCTGGAAGCACCATTCCAGCGGCACGGCATCGATGGTGATGGCGGGCTTCTTCTCGCCCAGCGCCTTGTCCATGGTGGAGTGGAAGTGGTAGGGCGCGTCCAGGTGCGTGCCGTTGTGGGTCGACAGCTGCACCTGCTCCACCGCCCAGCCCTCGCCATCGGGCAGGTCGGCCTTCTGCAGGCCGGGGAAGAAGGGCACGATCTGCTCGACCGTGTTCTCGTGCGTGAAGTACTGGATCTTGGGCGCGAAGGGCGGCGGGTCGCTCACCACGTCGTTCTCGAGGTAGATGGACAGGTCGACGAATTTGCGGGGCATCGGGGGTCTCCTTTGAGGAACAAGTGATTCAAGAGGCCGCGGAGCAGGCCATGCCTGCGGCCGCCACGGAACTGGCTTGGCCAGGCCGTGGGCGGCGCCCCCTGGAAGGGGGTGGCGGAGCGCAACGAAGTGCGCGGAGCCTGGGGGTGGTCATCTTTGCCAGCGCAGCAGCTTGTGTTCTGCGAAGGCCAGCAGCCCATTGCTGACGAAGCCGATCAGCCCCAGCAATACGATGCCGGCGAACAGCTCGCTGGCGCGGAAGGCGCGCGCCGCGAGCAGGATGGCCTGGCCCAGGCCGCCCTGCGAGGCGATCATCTCGCCCACCACGGCCACGATCAGCGCGACGGTGAGGGCCAGGCGCATGCCGGCCAGGATGTCGGGCATGGCATGGGGCAGGCCGATCTTGAGGATGAAGGCGGTGCGGGACAGCTGCAGGCAGCGCGTCACCTCGGCCAGCCGCGCATCGACGGTGGCCAGCCCATGCACCGTGGCCAGCAGCACCGGCCACATGGCGCCGAAGGCCACCACCACCAGCACCATGCGCGGGCTCAGCCCGAAGATGGCGATGGCCACCGGCAGCACGGCAGAGGCCGGCAGCGGCCGGATGAACTCCAGCATGGGCTGCAGCCAGGCCCGGGCCGCGGCCGAGGCGCCGATGAACACGCCCAGCGCCACACCTGCGAGCGAGGCGAGCAGCCAGCCCTGCAGCATGCGGCCGACGGTGTCGAGCGTCCAGCCCGCCAGCTCGCCATGGCCGTTGCCGCGCAGGTTGAAGCCCTCGGCCAGTGCGTCCCACGTCGCCTGCGGCGTGGGCAGGAAGACGCGGCTGACCCAGCCCAGGTTGCTGGCCACCCACCACAGCGCGATCAGTGCGCAGAGCACCAGGGCCGAGCCCAGCCAGCTGCTCATCTTCAGGCGCTCGTTCATGCGGCCCCCATGCGACGGCCGACGCGTTGCTGCAGCCGCAGCATGCCGGCGTTGATCGCATAGCCCACCACGCCGATCCAGCCCAGCCAGGCCAGCATCAGCGCGGGGTCGAAACTCTGCTGCGCGATCATCATGGCGTAGCCCATGCCGTTGGGATTGGCCGCGATCTCCACCGTCACGGCCACCACCAGTGCCACGGCCACGCCCAGGCGCAGCGCGACGAAGAGCCGCGGCGCGATGGCCGGCAGCACGATCTTGAAGGCCCGCTCGCGCGCCGAGAGACCGAGCACGCGGCTCACCTCCAGCAGCCGCGGCTCCACCTGCCGCACGGCGGCCTGTACCAGCAGCATCAGCGGCCAGAAGGTGGCGAAGGCGACCACCGCCATCTCCATGCGCACGCCGAAGCCGAACATCAGCATGGCCAGCGGGATCAGCGCCACCGAGGGCACGGTGCGCAGCAGCTCGGTGGTCATGAAGCCCATGCGGGCGGCGCGTGCCGAGAGGCCCAGCGCGATGCCGCCGGCCAGGGCGAGCAGGCTGCCCACCCCCAGGCCGAGTGCAGCGGTGCCGAGGGTGAAGGCGGTGGCCTGCCAGAGCGAGCCGTCCATGGCTGCGCCCCACCAGGCCTTGAGGGCGGCGCTGACGGGGGCCAGCGAGTCGCTGCCCAGGGCCGAGGCGCGGCGGGCGTAGAGCTCGAAGGCGATCAGCAGCAGGGCGGGGATGACCCAGGGGCGCAGGCGGGCGAGGGGGTGTGGCTCGGCGGCTGGCGTTGGCGTGGGGGCCGGCGCTTCGACAGGCTCAGCGCGAACGGACTGGGTTGTGCGTGGCGCCTGGACAGGCTCGGCGCGAACGGTCGCAGCGCCGAGGGCCGTGGGGTGCGCAACCGGCTCAGCCATGGCCTTCCTCGATGAAGGTGAAGAGCTCGCGGCGCAGGCGGACGAACTCGGGATGCTCGCGCGTCGTCAGCTGGTCGCGGGGCCGCGGAATGGGCACGTCGATCATGCGGGCCAGGCTGGGCCGGCCCGGGCCGGGGTTGGCCTGCAGGGCCACCACGCGGTCGCCCAGGTAGATGGCCTCTTCCAGGTCGTGGGTGACGAAGATCACCGTCAGGCCGTCGTCGCGCACCAGGCGCGCCAGCTCGTCCTGCAGGCCCTGGCGCGTCATCGCGTCCAGCGCGCCGAAGGGCTCGTCCATCAGCATCAGCTCGGGGCGCTGGGCCAGGCAGCGGGCGATCTGCACGCGCTGCTGCATGCCGCCCGACAGCTGCAGTGGGAACTTGTTCGCATGCGCCGCCAGGCCGACCTTGGCCAGCACCTCGGCGGCCCGGGCGGCATGCTCGGCGTTGGGCACGTGCGCGGCCTCCAGCGCCAGGCGCACATTGCCTTCCACCGTGCGCCAGGGCAGCAGGGCGCGGCCGTAGTCCTGGAACACGAAGGCGATCTCGCGCGCGGGCTGCGTGATGGGCACGCCATGACGCAGCACGCGGCCCGCGGTGGGCGTGACCAGCGCGCTGGCGGTGCGCAGCAGCGTGGTCTTGCCACAGCCGCTGGCGCCGACGATGCAGACGAACTCGCCGCGCCGCACCTCGAAGCTGGTGGGCGACAGGATCTCGCGGCCGCCCAGGCGGATGCTCACCTCGTCGAAGCGCAGCAGTGGTGCAGCAGCCGTCGGCGTGGCGTTGGAGGACGTCGCCTGCGTCGCCTCGGCAGCCATCCGGGCGGCCATGAAGTCGGGGGCTCCCATGACGTGCGCCCCGCCTCAGCGGGCGATCAGCCGCGCCACGTCGGGCGAGCCCTTGAGCATGTCCTGGTCCTTCATCAGCCCCACCCAGTAGGCCAGTTGCTTGTCGGTGACGACAGGGCCGGGCGGCGAGATCTGCACCTTGGCCAGCACCTCCGGCGGCAGCTTGATGTACTTGCCGATGGTAGCGCGCACGCGGGCGTCGTTCTTGGCCTGGCCCATGAAGGCGGCGGCCTCCACCAGCGACTCGCGGAAGGCGCGCACCGCCTGCGGGTTCTTCTCGGCCCAGTCGCGGCGCGCGGCATGCACGATGGTCTGGTTGCCCTCGGGCAGGAAGGTGGAGTAGTAGCTCGCCACATAGCCCGCGCCCGATTCGGTGATGCGGCTCATGAACGGGTCGGCCGACACCACCGCGTCCACCGAGCCGCCGCGCAGCAGGTCCGCATGCTGCGGAAAGGCGGCTTCGACGAAGTTGACCTTGCGGTAGTCCACGCGCTGGTCCTTGAGCCAGGCGCGGAAGGTCACGTGCAGGAAGGCGCCCAGGCCCGGCACGCCGACCTTCTTGCCCACGCAGTCCTGCGCGCTCTTGATGCCCGAGCCGGCGCGCGCCACCAGGCCGAAGCCGGTGATGCTCTTGGCCGTGAGGCCGCCGCCGGCCACCAGCACCAGATCGAGGCCGCCGTCGACCGCCTGCAGGAAGACCGAGGGCGTGGGCCCGCCGATGGTGAGCGAGTCGGACTGCAGCGCGGCCGGGATGGTCGAGTTGAGCGGGATGAACTTGGGCTCCACGTCCAGCGAGCGCTTGCCGAAGTAGCCCTCTTCCTTGGCCACGAAGACCGAAGCGAAATCGGTCACGGCCGTGAAGCCGAACACGATCCTGGTGGTGCCCTGTGCGCGGGCGGGCAGCGCGGCGGCGGCCAGGGTGGCGGCGCCGAGCGCCGAGAGTGCGGTGCGTCTTTTCATCAGGCTTGTCTCCGTGGGTTTGTCTTCTTGGAAGGCGTAGCGGTCTT
Organism: Pseudacidovorax sp. NFM-22; assembly: GCF_021401245.1. Taxonomy (GTDB): domain Bacteria; phylum Pseudomonadota; class Gammaproteobacteria; order Burkholderiales; family Burkholderiaceae_C; genus Xenophilus. The sequence goes on along the minus strand of NZ_JACBFY010000002.1, from coordinate 956,843 downwards.
GCGGGCGGCGCGGGGGCGGGGCATGGCGGCGCGCAGCCCGCCGGCGATGAAGGCCACCAGCAGTGCGCTGCCGGCCGCCTCGTTGGGCTGGGCCTCGCCGCCGGACAGGCGCTCCACCCGCGTGTCCGTCAGGTGGTGCAGCAGTGCGCCGAGGGCGAACTGGTAGCCCCAGGCCACCTGCGCCCGCGTGGCATGCGGCAGGGCGCGCTGCAGGGCGTCGATGAAGGCGTTGGCCAGCGGGTCGAAGTAGTGGCGCAGCACACGGTCGGCCTCTTCGGTGACGTGCGAGAGCTCGCGGGCCACCAGCCGCGCGTAGTACTCGCCTTCGCTGCTGGCGCGCAGGGCCAGCACCGGCGTGGTGAAGGCATCGATGATGCGGGGCAGCGTACGCGTGTCCGCCGGGTCGATGGGCACCTCGGCCAGCGCGGCCAGCCGGCGCTCGATGGTCTGGTTCCAGTGCTCGAAGATGGCCTCGAAGAGGGCGTTCTTGGGGCCGAAGTAGTAGCCCACCAGGGCCAGCGGCACGCCGGCTTCGTCGGCGATCTGGCGGATGCTCACGGCGTGGTAGCCGTGGCGGGCAAAGAGCTTTTCGGCCGCCAGCAGGATGGCGTGGCGGCGGTCCGGACGGGGCTCGGCGGCTGCGCCACGGGCCGCGCGGCGCGCGGGAGGAGCAGAGGTCGGCCGGGCACTCATGCGCCTATTGAACGGCCGTACAACAGTCTTGCACACACGTACAAACCATGAGCCGCTGCTCCCTGCCCGTGCTTCGTGGCGGGACAGTGCCAGTCGCGCAGACGACGCCGCTGGGGCCAATCCGCATTGAGCGTGCTGCACCGCCGCACTACGCTGCCTGCATGACCGCTCCCGCCTACGTTCCCCAGATCCGCCTCTTCCAGAACTGGCTGCGCGACCACCGCGGCCTGGTGTTCGACAGCTACGACGCGCTGTGGCAATGGTCGGTGACCGACCTGCATGGCTTCTGGCAGGCCATCTGGGATTACGCGGGCATCCAATCGCCCACGCCGCACCGCGCGGTGCTGGCGGACCGACGCATGCCGGGGGCCGTGTGGTTCCCGGGCGCGCAGGTCAACTACGCGTGGCAGGTGCTGCGCCACGTCGAGCCCGCGCATGCAGCGGGCATGCCGGCCATCGTGAGCGAGGACGAGGCCGGCGAGGTGCGCGAGATGTCCTGGCCCGAGCTGCGTCGGCAGATCGCCTCGGTGGCGCTGTCGCTCAGGGCCCTGGGCGTGCAGCGCGGCGACCGGGTGGCGGCCTACCTGCCCAACATTCCCGAGACCATGGTGGCCTTCCTGGCCTGCTCCAGCATCGGTGCGGTGTGGAGCGTGTGCGCGCCCGACATGGGCACGGCCGCCGTGGCCGACCGCTTCCGTCAGATCGAACCCAAGGTGCTGATCGCCATCGACGGCGTGCACTACGGTCAGAAGGCGCTGGACCGCAGTGCCGTGGTGCGCGAACTGCGCGCGCAGCTGCCCACCGCCGAGCGCCTGCTGCTGCTGCGCACGCCCCATGCGTCCGAGGCGCTGCCGCACGACATCGACTGGGCCACCGCCAGTGGCCGGGACGATGCCGAGGTCGCCGCCTTCGCGCCCGAATGGCTGCCCTTCGACCATCCGGTGTGGATCGTCTACTCCAGCGGCACCACCGGCCTGCCCAAGCCCATCGTGCACGGCCAGGGCGGCATCCTGCTGTCGATGGCGCTGTCGCAGATCCATTACGACCTGGGCAGCAGCTATGCGGCCAACAGCTTCGGCGAGCGCTTCCACTGGTTCAGTTCCACCGGCTGGGTGATGTGGAACGCGCAGCTGTCGGGCCTGGTGTCGGGCACCACCTGCGTCCTCTACGACGGCCATCCGGCGCACAGCAAGGAGCAGCCCGACTGGTCGGTGCTGTGGCGCTTCGTGGCGCGCCACGGCGTGACCTTCTTCGGTGCCGGCGCGGCCTACTTCACCAACTGCATGAAGGCCGGCGTGCGCGCGGTGGATTGCGGCGACCTCTCGCGCGTGCGCATCCTGGGCAGCACCGGCTCGCCGCTGGCGGAGGAAGTGCAGCGCTGGGGCAGTGCGCAGATGCAGGAAGCGAAGCGCGCCGCGGGCCTCGTGCCCAAGCCGGGCGCCCTCAAGGGCGGCGCCGACAGCGAGGCCTGGTGGTGCAACATCTCCGGAGGCACCGACTTCTGCGGCGCCTTCGTCGGCGGCAACCGCGAGCTGCCCGAGGTGCCGGGCCAGATGCAGTGCCGCTTCATGGGCGCCGCCGTCCATGCCTGGAACGAGAACGGCCAGGCCGTCATCGGCGAGGTGGGCGAGCTGGTCTGCACCGAGCCCATTCCCTCCATGCCGCTGTACTTCTGGAACGACCCCGGCAACGCGCGCTACCTGTCGAGCTATTTCGACACCTATCCCGGCGTCTGGCGGCATGGCGACTGGCTCAAGGTGGGCACCGACGGCGGCTGCGTCATCTACGGCCGCAGCGACGCCACCATCAACCGCCAGGGCTTGCGCATGGGCACCAGCGAGATCTACAACGCGGTGGAGTCGCTGCCCGAGGTGCTCGACTCCATGGTGGTCGACCTGGAGTACCTGGGCCGCGACAGCTACATGCCGCTCTTCGTGGTGCTGCGTCCCGGCGTGGCGCTGGACGACGCGATGCGCCGCAAGCTCAACGACGCCATCCGCGCCAGCCTGTCGCCCCGCTTCCTGCCCGACGACATCTTCGAGGTGGCCGAGATCCCGCGCACGCTCTCCGGCAAGAAGCAGGAGCTGCCCATCAAGAAGCTGCTGCTGGGCCAGCCCATCGACAAGGTGGTCAACAAGGAGGCCATGGCCAATCCGGGCTGCCTGGCCTGGTACGTGGCGCTGGCCGAGCGGCGGGCGAAGGCGGCGGCCCGATGACGGCACCACGCCGGGCCTGTCGCGCCGGTGGTCGATGCGGCGGCGGGGGCACGGGACAATCGGCGCCGAAATGCCGTCCCCGTCAGCCACCTCGCGCGGCCTCGTCGCGCTGACCTTCGCCTTCTCCCTCAGCCAGTTCTTCCGCAGCTGCCTCGCGGTCATCGCGCCCGAGCTGCAGCACGACCTCGCGCTGTCGCCCGCGGGCTTCGGCGCGCTGTCCTCCAGCTTCTTCCTGGCCTTCGCCGTCGCGCAGGTGCCGGTGGGCGTGGCCTTCGACCGCTGGGGCGTGGGCCGTCCCAGCCGCTGGCTGCTGGCCATCGGCGTGGTGTCGGCGGCCCTGCTGGTCGCGGCGCCCAACGGCGCCGTCGCCATGGTGGCGCAGGCGGGCCTGGGGCTGGCCTGCGCACCGGTCTTCATGGGGCTGATGCACTACGCAGCGGAGCAGCTGCCGCCCGCGCGCTTCGCCGCCTTCATCAGCCGGGCCAATGCCGTGGGCATGGTGGGCTCGCTGGTGGCCACGGCGCCCCTGGGCTGGGCGGCGCATCGCATCGGCTGGCGGCCGGCCATCGCGCTCGGTGGTGTCGCGATGCTGCTGGCCTGCATCGGCGTGTGGCGGCATGTGCGCGACCAGGGCCATGCCCTGGCCCGGCAGGAAAGCCCGGCCGCGATGGTGCTGGCCAGCGCCGGCCTGCTGCGCCGCAGGGCGTTGTGGACGCTCATCCCGATGTGCATCGCCATGGCGGCAGGCACCAGCTTCCGCAACGCCTGGGGCGGGCCCTACTTCGCGCAGGTCTTCGGGCTGGGGGCCGATGCGCGCGGGCTGGCGCTGATGGTGGTGAGCGCGGGCGGCATCCTGGGCGCGCTGACCATTCCGCTGGTGGTGCGTCGCAGTTCGCTGCGTGCCACCGTGGCGGGCTGGACGGCCTTCTCGTTCTCGGCGGCCCTGGCGCTCACGGCCTGGCCCGCGGTTGGTCTGGCGCTGGACCTGACCCTGCTGACCTTCGTGGTCACGGCCGGCATGCTGCATCCGCTGGTGATGAGCCACGGCCGCGCGCTGGTGCCCGCGGCGCTGCGCGGACGGGGCCTGGGCGTTCTGAACACCTGCGTCTTCCTGGGCTCCGCCGGCGCCTCCTGGGCCTTCGGCCTGATCGCCGAGGCGGGCCAGCGCCGCGGCTGGCCGGTGGATGGCGCCTTCGCCGCCATCTTCGGCTGCGCGGCCGCGCTGCTGCTGGCGGGCCTGTTGCCTTACCTGTTCAGCCCGGCGCCGGTGGAAGAGGCGCCCTCGCGCACGTCCTGAGTCGGGTGCTCTTCTCAGAAGGTGTGCATGAATCCGGCGTGGCCGAGCGGACATGTCGGCTTCGTTCACACCTTCTTTAGGCCGCCGGCGCGAGGATCGATGCGCGCAGCCGGTACTCGGCCTGGACATGCGGCATGGGCTGGCCGCGCTGCAGCGACTCGATCCAAGGCCGCAGCACGGGCCGGGGCCGCCACGTCACGCCCAGCGCGAGCAGCAGCGGCCTGGAGGCCCGGCCGAATGGCAGCAGCTGCACCCGCCCGTCGGGCGCGATGAGCGCCACCACCTGCCGGGCGCCCATCACCGGCGCCAGGCGCCAGGCGGACAGGTCGGGCGCCGGGTACAGGCTGAGCCTGCCCACCCGGGCGCGGCCGGCCAGGCGGTAGAGCTGGCAGCGGTTCTTGCCCTCACCGGCCCAGAAGAGGGGGATGCCGGCCAGGCCATAGGCCGTGGCGTCCATGGCTTCGGGGTCCGCATGGAGTTCGTCCACGAGGGCGCGCAACCGCGCCTGTGGCCGCTCGGGCGTGAGGCGGTAGGCGTCCTTGCGCACCCAGCCGAGCGTGCACCAGGGGGGCAGGCTGCTGCGCTCCCAGGTGCCGACGGGCTCGCCGGTGGCGGCGAACCAGTCGCCCAGCAGATGCCGGGCAAAGCGGTCCGGCAGGTGGGAGGTCCTGAGCGCGGCGGCCTGTTGCAGCGTCAGCCCGTGCGTGGACAGGACCTGTGCGGCACGGCCGTGCCGGGCCATGCGCTCGGGCCAGCGCACGGCATGGTCCAGGGCCTCCTTGAGTTCGCACAGCGGCTCCACCAGGCTGCGCCAGCCGTCAGGGACGAAGGGGCCCGTGCGTTCGAGAGTGGGTGAGGGGGGCGAGTCGATCATGGGGATGGGAAAGAATCGGGGTGAGGCGCGAGGGGCCGGTCAGGGCGTTCCTGCGGTGCGGAGCGCGGGCGTCGGGAGGCTGGGGAAGTTCTTTCGCATCACGCCGGGAAGGGTTGCGAACAGCGCTTGGCGCAGGCCGTCGTAGGCGGTCCGGTTCTCCTTCAGCAGCGTGTCGTAGGCGTAGTAGCGGGGCTCGGCCGAGCGGAACGACACCGAATCCCAGGCCAGGGGCGCCAGCTGGTCGTCGCGCAGCGCGTACTCCACCCGGGCATAGGGCCGGAAGCTCGAACCCAGGTCGGGCGCCCAGTAGGCGGTGGAGATGCGCAGCAGCAGCACGTCATGGCCCGGCGTGGGCGTCAGCCCCTCCAGGTGCAGTTCCCCGGCCGTGCCCAGGGCGCGTGCCGCGGGCGTGAGCTTGACCTCGCGGCCGGTCGAACGCAGCGCCTCGGCCAGGCGCTGCGCGTACTCGTGGTTGAGCGCGAGGTCGCTGCCCTCGCCGCGCACGGCCTGCGTGAAGCGCTGGCTACGCTCGCCGGCCTGCTGGGTCGCATTGCCGCGGCTGAGGGCATCGACGCCCATCGCCGCCAGCGCACCCACGGGGCCCAGCAACCCGATCAGGCCCACGGCGGGAATGGCCCCCGAGTCGCGCACCACCAGTTCGGGCTCGGCGTTGTAGAAGATCTCCACGCGCGGATGCGGCAGCGGATGGCCCGGGGTGGCACTGACGGGGGTGCTGTCTGGCTGTGGATGGGCCGCGCATGCGGCGAGCATCGCGGCGACCACGCAGATCGAAATGGCGCGTCTCATGACGTCTCCTTGCCGGCTCCCTGTGAATCGTTCTGTCGATTCTGGGCAGCTGCACGGTGATCGCCATGGCCTGATGTCGTGAAAGCCGCACTCGGCGGCCCAACACCGTCAAAAGCGGCGCGCACACGCGTCGCTTCTTTAACAGGCTTGCGGATTGGTGAACGGAAAGCGGGCGGTCGTGACGTGTGTGACGCCCGTGCCCCGCGGCAGGCGCCGCGGGCTCTAGAGCCAGTTGCCCGTGCCTTGCGGCAGCTGGATGCGGGTGGCCGGGTCGCCGCCGTCCACCAGCGTGCCGATCAGCATGCTCAGCAGCGAGATGAAGATGCTGGCGAACAGGGCGGTCCAGAAACCCGACACCCGGAAGCCCTTCACCAGCGCCGCTACCAGCAGGATCATCAGCGCGTTGATGACCAGCAGGAACAGGCCGAAGGTCAGCAGCGTGAGCGGCAGCGTCAGGAAGATCAGCAGCGGCTTGACGATGGCATTGGCCAGGCCCAGCAGCAATGCCGACACCACCAGCGAGCCCGTTCCGTCGAACTGCAGCCCGCGGAAGATGTGGCTGGCCACCCAGAGCGAGAAGGCGGTGATGGCCCAGTGGAGGAGGAAGGGCGTGAGGTTCGCGAGCATCGGCCGATGATAGGTCGGCGCCCGGCGGGCGGCGCCGCGGCCGCCGTACCCCGCCACCCGCGCACAGGGCCGTTTCGCCTCGGCCTACAGGCGCAGACGGCCACGGGGCGAGCATGTGCTTTCTTGCAACACAGGAGATCACCATGCCCCGTGGCGACAAGTCCGCCTACACCGGCAAGCAGAAGCGGCAGGCCGAGCACATCGAGGAAGGCTACGAATCGCGTGGCGTGCCCGAGAAAGAGGCCGAGCGCCGCGCCTGGGCCACCGTGAACAAGGAGTCCGGGGGCGGCGAGAAGAGCGGCTCGGGCCGCGGCCATGCCGCGAACCATGCACCCTCGCGCAAGGGCGGCCATGCCGGGGGCCAGGCATCGGCCTCGCGCTCGGCGGCCGAGCGCTCCGCCTCGGCGAAGAAGGCGGCGGCCACGCGCAAGCGCAACGCCGCGGCCAAGCACTGAACGTCCGTCCGTCCGTGCGGCCGGCCCGGCGGCGAGGTGACGCGTGGCGGGGATCACCGCCCCTTGCCTTGCGCCCCGTCAAGGCGGCGGTTGCCATGCCGGCCTACTCTGCGATCTCCCCCAACCGACTGCGTGGAGAGACGACGATGGCCACCCTGCAATGGTCCGAAGCCCTGGTGCTGGACGCCCCCGTGATGGACCGCACCCACGAGGAATTCGTGCTGCTGCTGGCCGACGTCGAGCAGGCGCCGGACGAGCAACTGCTGGCGTGCTGGAGCGGGCTGATCGACCACACCGATGCCCACTTCTCGCGCGAGGACCAATGGATGCAGGCCACGGGCTTTTCCGTCGCCAACTGCCACAGCGTGCAGCACAAGGTGGTGCTGCACGCCATGCGCGATGGCCTGGCGGCCGGGCAGCGCGGCGATCTCGCCCTGGTGCGCGAGCTGGCGCGCCAGCTGGGTGCCTGGTTTGTGCACCACGCCCAGACCATGGATGCGGGCCTGGCGCTGCACCTGCGCAGCGTAGGCTTCGACATGGAGACCGGCGAGGTCGGCCGGCCGCACGCGCTGCCGACGGAGCCGATGAAGGGCTGTGGCTCCGCGGCCTGTTCGCCCGCGGCCGAAGAGGCGGTGGCGACGCCCGCTTGAGGGGGACAGCGCTGGCGTGCGCGCCGCCCGCATGAGGGGCTGCGCGTCTTGCGCGGCACGCGTGCCCGCAGCGATTCCCCGCGGCCGTCGAAGGCGCGAAGCCCTCGACATCTCCTCTCTTCAGCCGCTCAGAAGCGTGCGGGACCGGCTCCGATCAGCTGCCGCGTGATCGCTGAGCGCACCGGCGGCAGCCGACATGCGGCTTCGAGCACCAGGCTGCGCAGCAACCGGTGCGGGCCGGTCTGTCCGGCATAGAGGCGCGCGACCGCATTGGTGCCGTGGTAGATCGGCGCCGTTTCGCGGCGATGCACCCGCTCGTACCGTTGCAGCCGGTCCGCCTGGCCCGGGTCGTCGGACAGGGGCCGCTGCGAGAGGGCGGCGCACAGGCTGCGCACGCCTTGCAGCCCCAGGTTGAAGCCATGGGCGGTGACCGGGTGCATGCCCACGGCGGCATCGCCCGCCAGCGCGAAGCGGTGGCCCGCAAAGCGTTCGGCATAGGTCGCCACCAGCGGATAGGCGTGGCGTTCGCCCGCCAGGCGCAGCGGGCCCAGCCCGTCGCCGAACTGGCGCTGGATTTCCTGCGCGAACGCGTCGGGCGGCAGGCTGCACAGCCTGGAGGCCTGCGCGCCCGGCACCGTCAGCACGGCAGAGCTGAAGCGGCCCGGCAGGGGCAGCATGGCCAGCGTGCGCTCCGGGCCGAAGCATTCGTGCGCCACCTCGCCATGGTCCGCGGCCTCGTGGGCCACGCGGCAGACCACCATGGTGCGGCCGAAGTCCTGCAAGGCAGCGCCCACGCCGAGCTGGCGCCGCAGGCCCGAGAAGCGGCTGTCGGCCGCCACCAGCAGCCGTGCGCGCAGCGGCGTGCCGCCTTCGCGGGCGATGTGGGCATGGTCCGCGTCGATGTGCACCTGCTGCACGCGCTGGTCGGGATGCAGCCGCAGGCGCTCCTGCGATGTGGCCGCCGCGAAGCAAGCCCGTCGGATCGCATGGTTGGCCACGATGGCGCCCAGCGCCTCGCAGCCCGTTCCCGCCGTGTGGAAGCGCAGGGCGGGCGAGGCGGGGCCGCCGTCCGTCACCCGGGCTTCGCGGATGCGGCCGATCGCCGCGGCCGGCAGGTGGGGCCAGATGCCCAGCTCGCGCAGCAGCCCGACGCTGGCGTGGGTCAGGGCGATCTCGCGGCCGTCGTCGGCGGGCGCGGCGAGGGCGTCGGCGTCCTGATGGTCGAGCACGTCCACGCCGTAGCCCTCGCGGGCGAGGGCGATGCCCAGGGCGAGTCCGGTGGGGCCGGCGCCCACGATGGCGATGTCGAGCGGATCGGTGGAGCGCATGGGTCTCGCGGCGGAAGTCGGGCTGGCCATTGTGGCCAGCGCCCTGCCGCATCGGCTTGACCGGCCTCAACCCGCGGCGGCCCGGTCCTCGAGCAGTTCGTACACCGTCAGGGGCGCCTGCCGGCCGCGCAGCAGGGTTTCGGTGGCGATGCGCCGCACGGGCAGGCGCTCGGCCACGCCTTGCCAGGTGGCCTCGGAGATGAGGATCCGCGTGCCCAGCGCGGTGTTGAGCTCTTCCACCCGGCTCGCCACGTTGACGGCATCGCCGATGGCCGTGTAGGCCAGCCGGTCGTTGGAGCCCAGCACGCCCGCGATCACCGGCCCGGTGTGGATGCCGATGCGCGTGGGCAGCGGCGCGCGGCCTGCTTCCCGTGCGCGGTCGTTGAGGGCGTCCACCTCGGCCTGCAGGTCGAGGGCGGCGCGGCAGGCGCGCAGCTCCGCGTCGGGCAGCGCGGTGGGGGCACCCCACAGCACCATCATCCCGTCGCCGATGTACTTGTCGATGGTGCCGCCATGGCGCGCGATCACCGCCGCCGTCAGGTTGAAGTAGTCCGTGAGCTGCGCCACCAGCACGGGCGCGGGGGTGCCTTCGGCCAGCCCGGTGAAGCCGGCGATGTCGGTGAACATGATCGTCACGCGCCGCGGCCGGCCGCTGGCGCCCAGGGGCAGCCCTTCGGCCATGAGCTGCCGCACCAGCTGCACCGGCACGAACTGCCGGAAGGCGCGCAGCCCGCGGGCGGAGTCGTCCAGGGCCTGCGCCAGGTGCTGGATCTCCAGCACGCGGCTCTGCGCGGGGGCCGGGCCGTCCAGCTCCAGCCGCCCGATCCGGCGCGCGAAATCGGCCAGGCGCTCCACCGGCGCCGTCACGCGGCGGGCCAGGCGCAGCGACAGCAGCAGCACCACGCCCAGGAAGCCCAGCGCGGTGGCCATCGCGCCGCCGACCGCCCGGTGCACGCCGCCCAGCACGCGCTCCTCGGGCACCCAGCTGACCAGCCGCCAGCCGGTGGCCACGATCACCGAACTCTGCACGAGGTAGCGCTCGCCGCGGTAGGTGATCGTGAAGCTCGCGGCCCCTGCGCGGGCCAGCGGCTCGCGCAGGGCCGCGAGCACGCCGTCGGCGGGCGACTCCAGCCGGGTGATGCGGCCGGGCCGGTCGCTGCGCGCCAGCACGCGCAGGTCGGCGCTGAGCAGCGCGCTGTCGCCCTCGCCGGCGCGGGCGAACTGGCGCACGAAGTCCGACAGCCGGCCCAGGGTCACGTCCCCCGCCGCCACCTGGTCCGGGGCGTCGTTGTCGCGCGTGCGCAGATCGGGCCGCGCGTAGGTCACGCCCAGCTCGTGCGCCACCTGGAACTCGTAGGGCGCGGTCCACACCGGCCGTCCCGCCAGCGTGGCCTGCCGATACCAGGGACCCGCGAGCGGGTCGTAGCTGCTGGTCAGGGTGCGCCTGCGCGTGGTGGCAAAGCGCTGCGCCGGCATCAGCCGCAGGTCGGGGCGCACCTTGTAGTCCCAGGTTTCGGTGGTGGCGTCGTGCGCGCGCACGATGCGCCGCACGGCGAGGTCGGGGTAGCGCTGCACCATCAGCATGCGCGCGCGCGCATCGGCCACGTACAGGCTGTCGAGCTCGGGCGCCTGCTGCAGCAGCACCCACAGCAGCTCGGCGGTGTCGTCGGCGCTGCTGCCGGCAGGCGCGAGGTGGGGCGCCTGCACCATCGCGTCCACCGCCGTGGCGGCCCGCTCCAGGAAGGCCTCGACTTTCTCCTGGACCCGCTGGTGATTGGCCCGCTGCGCCCCCTCGCCGAAAGAGGAGACCAGCCGTTGCGCGCCCCAGCCCACGAGCGCGATGAGCACGAGCGATTGCGCGAGCACCAGGGCCGCGATGAGGGTGCCCACGTCGACCCGGAAGCGACGGGAGCGGGGCAGGGAGGACGCGAGCGACATGCGAGCGGGGCAGGGTTGCCGCAGCAGGACCGCCGGCGGCCCATGATCTTGCGGGCCGCGGACCGCCGTCCTGCTGATTCCGCAGCAGCGGGGGCCGGATGGCGCAAGGCGTCGTGGGCTCGTGCAGACGCAGCGTCAACAGAGGTGGAGGAGGGCGGACGCGTGTTTGCAGTTCTCCAGGCTGTCGGCGCGGGCTTACCGCGCAAGGCGGTGCGCGCGCCGGCACCGGCCCCGGAACAACTCCTACGCTGCAGCGCATGAACGATCCCCACGCCCCCCGGCACCGGCCAGGCGCCGCCCACCCTCTCGCGAGAGGCCTTCCACGTGCAGTTCATGCAGGTCTTCCACGACCCGGCCTTCCGCGCGGAGGCCGCGGCGATCGGCCGCATCGAACAGGTGGCCTGGGAGGCGTACGAAGACGGGCGCAAGGCGCCGGTGACGCGGGAGGCGGGGCCGGGGTATGCCGATCCGGGCTATGCGCTGTCCGTCGACTGGATCGAGGCGCGTGCGCGCATCGACGCGGCGCAGGCCGCATGGAGCCGGCCCGAGACGCGCTCGCGCGTGCTGCTGATCAACGGCTCGCCGCGCAACGACGGCAGCTGCCCGGGCGAGATGTCCAAGAGCTGGCGCCTGCTGCAGCTAGCGCGCGCGGTGCTCGAGGGCCAGGGCCTGCAGTGCGACGTGCTGGACCTGAGTCGCGTCACCTCCGACTACGGTCGGCACATCCATCCGTGCAAGGGCTGCGCCTCGACCGCCATGCCGCTGTGCCACTGGCCCTGCAGCTGCTATCCCAACCATTCGCTGCGGCAGACGGGCGACTGGATGAACGAGATCTACGAGCGCTGGGTGGCGGCACACGGCGTGATGATCTTCACGCCCACCCACTGGTACCAGGCGCCCACGCCGCTCAAGGCGATGATCGACCGGCTGGTCTGCGCCGACGGCGGCAATCCCGATCCCACGTCCACCCACGGCAAGAAGGCCGCGCAAGCGAAGGCGCTGGAGCTCCAGGGCTGGGACTATCCCAAGCACCTGGAAGGTCGGGCCTATGGCGTGGTGGTGCATGGCGACGTGGCGGGCATCGAAAGCCTGCGCCGCAACCTCTGCGACTGGCTCGACTGGATGGGCCTCATCGACGCGGGCACCCAGGCCAGACTCGACCGCTACATCGGCTACTACGAGCCGTACGCGACCAGCCACCAGACACTGGACGCCGACGAGGCCATGCAGGAAGAGGCCCGCAATGCCGCCCGCGCGGTGGCGACGGCCGTGGGCATGCTGCGCGCCGGCCGCCTTTCCCCGCCCGATGCACGCCTGAAGAGGCCGCGGCCCAAGTAAGCAGCTGCAACGCCCGCGCGAGGGGCGCGGCGTCGCGGCTCCTCGATTCCTGCCCGATCACGCGGCAGGCTTCACGCTTCTTTACCTCGACACACCTGTCGCTTACCGAGGACGAACGCCGTCTTGACCTGCGGGGCGCACAGTCGTCTCCACGCTGCCGATCCGGTGGCGGTCTTCGGAAAGGAAGCACCATGAAATCCCGTCGTCATTCCCTCTTCGCGGCCGGCCTGCTGGCCTGTGCCGCCTTCGCCGCCTCCGCGCAGCCCGCGTCGTCGGCCCCGGCAGAGGGCGCCCCGCCGCCGGCCGGCATGCACGGCCAGCGCCATGGCAAGGCCATGGACCCGCAGCAGCGCATGGAGCGCATGAAGGAGCACCATGCCAAGCGCATGGAGGCCCTCAAGGCCAAGCTGCAGCTGACGCCGGCCCAGCAGCCCGCCTGGGACGCCTATGCCAGCGCCTTCACGCCGCCAGCGCGTCCCCCGGGGGCGCGTGAAGATCTGGCCAAGCTCAGCACCCCCGAGCGGCTGGACCGCATGCAGGCCCGCCAGGCCGAACGCCAGGCCCGCTTTGCCAAGGTGGCCGATGCGACCCGCGGCTTCTATGCGCAGCTGTCGCCGCAGCAGCGCCAGACCTTCGATGCCGAGACGCTGCCGCGCATGCATGCACGGGGCGAGCATCCGCACGGCCACGGTCCGCGCCCTGGAGACGCTCCCCGCGGCTGACACGCTGAGCGGCTGCCCATGAAAAAACCCCGGCCCATCGACCGGGGTTTTTTTCGTGCGACGCCGCGGTTTGCGGCGCCGGTGCCGGTCACTTCGGCGTGCCGGTCATGTTCTTGGGGTTGGTGGGCACGTCGGGACGTTCGCCCGTGTTGCCATAGGGCCGGCGCTGCATGTCGGCCTTGGTGTCGGCACGGACTTCGGCGCGGGTGTTCTGGTTCACCGGAGGCGTCGGATTGGGCTGGCCATTCATTACGGTCGTCGGCTGGCCGCTGGGCGTCTTGGTGTTGTCGGGCATGCGGTTGTTGGCACGGGCCTCGGCGCGGACGTTGTCGCGTTGGGCGGGCATGGTGCCGTCGGGGCGCTGCGTGGGGTTGGGCACGCCGGCCGGCGTCATGGTGCTGGCCTGGCCTTGCGTCGCGGGCACGGAGGTCTGGGCGAAGGCGCTGGTGCCAAGGGCCATCAGGCCGGCGGCGGCAAGTGCAGACAGGGTGCGAGTGGTGCGGGTCATGGGTCTCTCCTTCGATTGGATGAAGTTGCGGGATGACGTCGCCATCCCGACGACGTGCAGTCACCGTAGCGGGGCCTGTCGCCCCACCCGTGTGGGCGTCGGCTGCGCGCCCCTGTAGGAGCCGCATCCGCACGGGCCGCTGCCGAAGCGAAAGCGGCTGGCGAAAAAATGGGCGTGGGGAACCGGACGCGCTCCTACAGGGCGTTTCCGGCCCCTGGCCTACAACACGGCCCGTGTCCTCACTGCCCCGATCCGATCTGTCCATGCCCCCGCCCGAGCCGGCCTCGGCGCCGGCGCCCGCGCGTCGCCTGAAGGTGATGACGGTGAACACGCACAAGGGCTTCACTACCTTCAACCGGCGCTTCATCCTGCCGGAACTGCGCGAGGCCGTGCGCACGGTCGGGGCCGACGTGGTCTTCCTGCAGGAGGTGCTGGGCACGCACGAGCGGCATGCCCGCCGCGTCGACAACTGGCCCGAGGCACCGCACTACGAATTCCTCGCGGACACCATGTGGCCGCAGTTCGCCTATGGCCGCAATGCGGTCTATCCGCGCGGCCACCATGGCAATGCGCTGCTGTCCAAGTTCCCGATCGTCCAGCATCGCAACCATGACGTGTCGGTGGCGGGGCCGGAGAAGCGCGGCCTTCTGCATTGCGTGGTCCGCATGCCCGGCTGGGCGGGCGACTTGCATGCCATCTGTGCCCACCTGGGCCTAGCCGAGGCGCACCGGCAGCAGCAGCTGGAGCTGCTGTGCCACATCGTCCGCGACGAGGTGCCCGCCGATGCGCCCCTGGTCGTGGCGGGTGACTTCAACGACTGGCGCAGCCGCGCCAATGCCGTGCTGGAAGACGGGGCCGGCCTGAAGGAGGTCTTCATGACCGCCACGGGCAAGCCCGCCCGCACCTTCCCGGCCCGCTTTCCGCTGCTGCCGCTGGACCGCATCTACGTGCGCAATGCCGGCGTCTCCTCGCCGGTGGTGCTGCCGCGCACGCCCTGGTCCCACCTGTCGGACCACGCGCCGCTGGTGGCCGAAATCCATTTCTGATCCCTGACCATGGAGCGACTGCCCTCATGACCGCGCCCGCATGGCACCCCGGCAACGACGTCGAACTGCTGGAAAACGGCGAGGCCTTCTTCCCCCGCGTCTTCGAGGCCATCCGCCGCGCCGAGCGCGAGGTGGTGATCGAGACCTTCATCCTCTTCGAGGACAAGGTCGGCCTCGCGCTGCATGAGGCGCTGTGCGAGGCCGGCCGCCGCGGCGTGAGCATCGACCTGATGATCGACGGCTTCGGCTCGCCCGACCTGTCGGCGCGCTTTCTGGGCGAGCTGGCCGCGGCCGGCGTGAAGGTGCGCGTGTTCGACCCCGGCGAGCGCTTCTTCGGCAAGCGGCTCAATGTGTTCCGCCGCATGCATCGCAAGATCGTCGTGGTCGATGGCTGGCGCGCCTTCATCGGCGGCATCAACTACTCCGCCGACCACCTGGCCGACTTCGGCCCCGAGGCCAAGCAGGACTATTCGGTCGAACTGCGCGGCCCCATCGTGGGCGAGCTGCACCGCTTCGTGCTGCGCGAGATCGCGCTGGGGGCACGCAAGCCGCGCTGGTACCGGCGGCGCATGAAGCGGGTGCAGGCGCTGCAGCAGTCGCCCGCCCACCATGACGCACCGCCCACGGCCACGCGGCTGCGCGGGCCGCAGGCGGCGCAGGGCATGCAGGCCCTGCTGGTCACGCGCGACAACCGCCACCACACGACGGACATCGAGCGCCACTATCTGGAGGCGATCCGCAAGGCGCGTCGGCGCGTGGTGATCGCCAATGCCTATTTCTTTCCGGGCTACCGCTTCATCAAGGCCTTGCGGCAGGCGGCGCGGCGGGGCGTGGATGTGCGGCTGATCCTGCAGGGCGAGCCCGACATGCCCATCGTGAAGAAGGCGGCGAGCATGCTCTACCACCACCTGCTGCATGCCGGCGTGCGCATCTACGAATACTGCGAGCGCCCGCTGCACGGCAAGGTGGCGCTGGTGGACGACGACTGGAGCACCGTGGGGTCGAGCAACCTCGATCCGCTGTCGCTCTCGCTCAACCTCGAGGCCAACGTGGTGCTGCGCGGCGAGGGCTTCAACCGCGTGCTGTCGGAGCGGCTGGAGCACCTGATGCGCCACAGCTGCAAGCAGATCGCGCCCGAAGACCTGGCCGAGGAGTGGAGCGGCTGGCGCCTGGTGCGCAGCTTCTTCGTCTTCCACTTCCTGCGCTGGTATCCCTCGCTCACCAGCTGGCTGCCGCGCCATGCGCCCCAGCTCAAGCCGGCGGTGCCGCCGGCTGCGGCCGCGCCCCTGGGCGCGCAGCCGGCCGACGCCGTCTGACGGCCATGCCGACGGCCGCCTCTGCCCGCGCGCCAGTCCGGCCGGCGGCGTCCGAGCGACGCTGGTGGCCCTGGCTCAAGCGCGGCGCGCTGTGGGCCTTCCTGCTCGGAGTCGGATGGCTGATCGTGCGGCAGGCCCGCACCATCGAATGGGACGAGGTGCTGGACGCATTGCAAGCCCTGCCGCTCGCCCTGGTGGCCGCCGCGGCGGCCCTGGCGGCGCTCAGCTTTGCGCTCTACACCACCTTCGACCTGCTCGGCCGTCACCTCACCGGCCATGGCCTGCGCGCGCCCACGGTCATGGGCGTGGCTTTCATCAGCTATGCCTTCAACCTGAACTTCGGCTCGCTGGTGGGCGGCGTGGCCTTCCGCTACCGGCTCTATTCGCGGCTCGGGCTGCGCGCCTCGGACATCACGCGCGTGCTGGGCTTCTCGATGCTCACCAACTGGATCGGCTACCTGCTGGTGGCGGGCGCCGCCTTCGCGCTGTCGCCGCTGGCCCTGCCGCCGGAGTGGCGCATCGACAGCGGCGGGCTGCGCGTGCTCGGCGTCGTGCTGGTGGCCGTGGCCCTCGGCTACCTGCTGCTGTGCGCCTTCGCGGGCGGGCGCTCGATGACGGTGCGCGGCCATGCGCTGGAAGTGCCCTCGCTGCGCATGGGTGCGCTCCAGTTGCTGCTGTCCGCGGCCAACTGGTCATTGATGGGCGCGATCGTTTGGTTGTTGCTGCAAGGGCGTGTGGACTATCCGCAGGTGCTGGCCGTGCTGCTGGTCGCAGCCGTGGCCGGCGTCATCACCCATGTGCCCGCGGGGCTGGGCGTGCTGGAGGCGGTCTTCGTCGCGCTGCTGTCGCACCAGGTGCCGCAGGCCCCCTTGCTGGGGGCGCTGCTCGCCTATCGGGCGGTGTACTACCTGCTGCCGCTCGTGGTGGCCGTGGTGCTCTACGGCGCCACCGAATGGCGGGCGCGCCACAGGCGCAAGACCTGACCCCGCGCGGGGCCTTAGCGCGCGGCGGCGCAGGGCTGTATATTCATCCAGTGGACCTCCAGCGCAAACTCGCCATCCTCGCCGACGCGGCCAAGTACGACGCCTCCTGTGCCTCCTCCGGCACGGACAAGCGCGACTCGCGGGGCGGGCGCGGCATGGGCTCGACCGAGGGCATGGGCATCTGCCACAGCTATGCGCCCGATGGCCGCTGCATCTCGCTGCTGAAGATCCTGCTCACCAATTTCTGCCAGTACGACTGCCTGTACTGCATCAACCGCGTGAGCAGCAACGTGCCGCGGGCCCGCTTCTCGGTGGACGAGGTGGTGCTCCTCACGCTCGACTTCTACGCCCGCAACTGCATCGAGGGCCTGTTCCTGTCCAGCGGCATCATCCGCAGCCCCGACTACACCATGGAGCAGCTGGTCGAGGTGGCGCGCATCCTGCGCGAGGTGCATGACTTCCGCGGCTACATCCACCTCAAGACCATCCCCGATGCCGATCCGGTGCTGCTGGCCCGCGCCGGGCGCTTCGCCGACCGGCTGAGCATCAACGTCGAGCTGCCCACGCCCGCCGGCCTCGAGGCCCTCGCGCCGGAAAAGGACGCCACGGCCATCCGCCGCTCGATGGCCCGCATGGCGGTGCACATCGGCGAGGCCAAGGGCCAGGCCGGCGACGACGCGGTGGCCGCGGCCAAGGCCGTCTCCCTGCCCGTCACCGGCCCGCGCCGCGGCAAGGCGCCGCGCTTTGCGCCCGCCGGCCAGAGCACGCAGATGATCGTTGGCGCCGATGCGGCCACCGACGTCGCCATCCTCGACACCAGCGCCAACCTCTACGGCGCCTACCGGCTGCGGCGCGTGTACTACTCGGCCTTCAGCCCCATCCCCGATGCGGCCAGCCGCCTCCCGCCCGCCGCGCCGCCGCTGATGCGCGAGCACCGCCTCTACCAGGCCGACTGGCTCATGCGCTTCTATGGCTTCGAGCACCACGAGATCGTGCCGGCCTCGCAGCAGGGCATGCTGGCGCTGGACGTCGACCCCAAGCTGGCCTGGGCGCTCGCGCACCGCGAGCGCTTTCCCATCGACCTCAACACCGCCCCGCGCGAGCTGCTGCTGCGCGTGCCCGGCCTCGGTGTGCGGGCCGTGCAGCAGCTGGTGGCGGCGCGGCGCCACCGGCGCCTGCGGGCCGAGGACCTGCGCCGCCTGCGCGTGCCCGTGGCGCGCGTGATGCCCTTCGTGCAGCTCGATGGCCATCGTCCCGCGCGGGCGCTGGAGTCGCCCACGCTGCGCGCCTCGCTCACCGCGCCCGCGGCGCCCGTCCAGGCCAGCCTGTTCTGAGCGTTCGGCGTGGCGCGTCAGGGCGGCGGGCGCCACGCCAGGACCCAGTGCGCTGGCCTGCGCACGCGCTGCAGTCCCCCGCTGACCCGGGTGCATGAATCCGACCCGTGCGCCGCGGGTCACCTGCCTACAGAACGGGCGCTTCTGCCTCCCTACCTTGCATGCCCATGAGTCCCCGTGTCATCACCCTGGAAAGCGAGATCGATTGGCCGGGCTTCCGTCGTGAGGCACGCACGCTGCTGGCGTCCTTGGTCCCGCCCGACGAGGTGGTGTGGCAGACGCCGGGCCACCCCGCGCCGGAGCTGTGGCAGGCCGAGGCCGCGCCTGCGCCCGTCGCCCCTGTGGCGTCGCAGCGGCCGCTCAGTGCGTCGCGGCCCGGGAGGCTGGTGGTGCCACCCGCCTTCATCACGCTGTGCGAAAAGGTGGTGCTGCACCAGGACCCGCAACGCTTCGCGCTGCTCTACCGCCTGCTGTGGCGGTTGGTGCACGAGCGTGGCCTGCGGCAGGACCCGCTGGACCCCGATCGCCTGCGCGCGCGGCAGATGCTCCAGTCCGTGCGGCGCGACATGCACAAGATGAAGGCCTTCGTGCGCTTTCGGCCCGTCGGCCAGCCCGAAGGCGAGCCGCCGCTCTCGGTGGCGTGGTTCGAGCCGGAGCACCACATCGTCGAAGCCGTGGCGCCCTTCTTCGTGCGGCGCTTCACGCAGATGCACTGGGCCATCCTGACGCCCGAGTGCTCCGTCCGCTGGACGCCGGCGCCCAAGGACACGCCGCCCCTGGCGGGTGACGAGGCCCTGCCCGGCGAACTGGAGTTCGGCCCCGGCGCGTCGCGGGAACAGGCCCCGGGACCGGACGAAGGCGAGGCGCTGTGGCTCACCTACTACGCCCACATCTTCAATCCCGCCCGGCTCAAGCTGTCGATGATGGCGCGGGAGATGCCGCGCAAGTACTGGGCGAACCTGCCCGAGGCGCAGCTGATCGCGCCCATGGCGACGCAGGCGGCCGAGCGCACGGGCCGGATGGTGCAGACCGTGCCGGCCGAGCCGCGCCGTCGCATTCCCGCCCGTGCCCCGCTGCCGCCAGTGGACACGGCCCAGGACCCCGCGCTGACGCTCACCTCCCTCGCCAAGGCTGCCGATCGCTGCCGCGACTGTCCGCTCGGCGAGCATGCCACGCAGGTCGTGTTCGGCGAGGGCGCGCTGCATCCGCCGCTGATGCTGGTGGGCGAACAGCCTGGCGACCAGGAGGACCTGGCGGGTCATCCCTTCGTCGGTCCGGCCGGCCGCCTGCTGGACCGTGCACTGGAGGAGCTGGGCTGGCCGCGCGAGGCGCTCTTCCTCACCAATGCGGTGAAGCATTTCAAGTTCGAGCTGCGCGGCACGCGCCGCATCCACAAGAGCCCGGGTCAGCGCGAAGTGCTGGCCTGCCAGCAGTGGCTGGAGCGGGAGATCGCCCTGGTGCGTCCCCAGGCCTTCGTAGCCCTGGGCGCCACCGCCGCCCGTGCGCTGGTGGGGCGGGCCGTGCCGGTGATGAGCGAGCGCGGGCAGTGGCTCACCGGACCGGACGATCTGCCGGTGCTCGTCACGCTGCATCCTTCGGCGCTGCTGCGCGGCGACCCGGCCGAGCGGGATACGGCCTGGCGTGCCTGGCTGGACGACCTCGCCCTTGCCGGGCGCTACCTGCGCGGCGAGGACCCGGCCCTCAGTCTTCCGCGCGCCGCAGCGTGACGAGCGTGATCTCCGAGGGGGCACCCAGGCGCTTGGGCGGCCCCCAGTAGCCGGTGCCCCGGCTCACGTAGACCCACATGTCCTGCAGCCGGTGCAGGCCCGCCGTGAAGGGCTGTTGCAGCGGCACGAACAGGTTCCAGGGAAAGAACTGGCCGCCATGCGTGTGGCCCGACAGCTGCAGCTGGAACCCGGCCTCGGCCGCCGCAGGCGCGCTGCGGGGCTGGTGGGCGAGCAGGATGCGTGTCGCCACCATCGGAGGCGCATCGCGCAGCGCCTCCTGGGGGTCGCTTTCATGCGCGGCGTCGAAGTGGCCGGCGGTGTAGTCGGTCACGCCGGCCACCAGCAGCGCGCTGTCGAGGATCTCCTCGTCGGTCTGCGCGCCGTGCACGCTGCGCGTCTGCAGCACGACATGCTCGTTCAGCAGCACCTTCAGGCCCAGGCGGCGCAGTTCGTCGATCCAGGCATGGGCGCCGGCGTAGTACTCGTGGTTGCCGGTCACCACGAAGGTGCCGTGGCGCGCCCGCAGCCGTGCGAGCGGTGCCACATGCGCGCGCAGCTCGGCCACCGAGCCGTCGACCAGGTCGCCGGTGATGGCCACCATGTCGGCGCCGAGCCGGTTGACCTCTTCCACGATCCGGGCGATGTAGGCGGCGCGGATGGTCGGGCCCACATGCAGGTCGCTCAACTGGGCGATGGTGAAGCCGGCTAGGCGCGCAGGCAGCCCCGCGATGGGCACCTCCACGCGGCGCACCGGCGGCGTGCGCCGGGCAAAGAACAAGCCCACCAGCGAATCGGCCGTGGCCAGTGCCATGACGGCCAGGGCGCTGCCCTGTTCCCACGAGGCGCGGTCCATGGACAAATCGGCGAGCCGCGTGACGGCCCAGGCCGAGAGCAGCCCGATGTCGCGCACCACGGCGAGCACGAACACCGAGGAGAACCAGCCCATGGCCAGCAGGCCGACCCAGCGCACCGGGGCGCGCAGCGCGTCGGGCAGGGGCAGTCGGCGAAGGAAGGGCAGCGGCATGGTCACGGCCGACAGCAGCAGCAGCAGCGCGAAGACCGGCCAGGCGCCGGTTGCCTGCGCCAGGGCAGGCAGCAGCCGCACGGCCAGGAAGACGTGCAGCAGCGTGGTCAGAAAGGCGATGGGAGCGAGAGGCATGGCAGGCGGGCGCCATTTTGCTGCGCCGCAGCAAACTGCGCACGTGGGGAAACCCGCTGTCCTTGCAGAAGCGGGTAATAAAAAGCGCTAAAGGTAAGAAATTACCGCCGGCGTGTGAGCGAACCGGCGGGCGGCCCCCCGCGGACGCCCCGCGCTCAGTGGTCGGCCTGCGGACCTTGGGCCAGGGCCTGCGGCGGATGCGTGGCGGCGGCGATGTCGAAGTTGGAAGGCCACAGGAACAGCGTCCGCCCCGGTGCACCCAGCGCCACGTTGAGCGTCTGCGTGAGCGTCAACGGCCCGAGCGTGGCCTGCACGTCGTAGGTGCCGGGGGCCAGCCGCGCCAGCATGTACGGACCATGGGCGACCGCATCG
Source organism: Pseudacidovorax sp. NFM-22 (assembly GCF_021401245.1). Classification (GTDB taxonomy): domain Bacteria; phylum Pseudomonadota; class Gammaproteobacteria; order Burkholderiales; family Burkholderiaceae_C; genus Xenophilus. Next base: position 935,453 of record NZ_JACBFY010000002.1, on the reverse strand, counting down.
AGCACCTGTTCGCCGTTGTACTTGTTGACCACGCGCACCTTCACGGGCTCGTCGAACTGGCCGCGCTGGCCGCGCGAGACCGCGAACTCGAGGGTGGCGCCCCAGCGCGGCGCGACCATCTCCATGAAGGCCTGCTGTTCGCGACCCACGCCACCGCACATGTATTCGGTGCCCTGCGGCGCCATGAGGATGTCCGGCAGCGGCGCGGCGGAGGCAGGGCCCGCAGACAGGACGCAGGCGCCGGCGGTGACGGCGGCGGAAAGAAGACGGGAGAGCCGGAAGGACATGGACTTCTTCAACAACGGTGGACGGTGCGCGGCCCGGATCGACCCGGCCTCGCGGGCCGCAACGGCGGCCGGGCCATTGTGCTCAGCAAGAATCGGGCGCAGTCTGGGGACTGCTCCCCTTGACAGCGGGCGCCGGCACGGGCGGGCTTTGGCGCCGGAATGCGCCAGCATGGGGCATCGGCAGCGGGCGTGCACCTACAGGCGGGCGACGCCCGGCCGTCTACAAGCGTCGCTTCTCTGCCTATTTCCGATGCCTGCCATGACCCAGCCCGGTTTCCCCCAGACGCCCGAATCGCCCGTCGAGCCCGCCCGCACCGACGGCCAGCAATCCTGGCTCGACGCAATGAAGGCCTTCGATGCCCGACGCCCCGACCTGCCGGGCGAGCACCTGGTGGTGCTGGGCCTGGGGGTGGCCCTGCTGCTGTCCTCGGGACGGAGCCGCTCGCTGATCGGCCGGCTGGTCAAGGCCGCGGCCGGCGGTGCCCTGGTGGCACGCGCCGCCAGCGGCACCGGCGGTGTGGCCCGCGTGGCGCGGGTCATCTCCAAGGTCACCTGAGGAAGGACGCGCCCGTCAGGTCCTGACGAACGCGCCTTCGAGGCGGCCGGGCCGCATCGCGCCGCGCCGCCTTGCGCGCTCAGCCCTTGGCCAAGCGGTACTGGACGGGGTCTGCAGTGAGGTAGCCGACGGCGCAACCGTCGCCGTAGTTCGAGCGGATCAGCGGCTCCAGCGTGCCCTTGACGACGTTGTGGATGCTTCCCCAGTCGCCGGGGTGCTGGAAGTTGCTCATGATGTAGGTCCAGCCATTGATCTCGTCCACCGCATGCAGGCCGGTGGATTCGGCGCCGGCCGGCGTCGACAGGATGCGCGACAGCTTCTTCGTGTCCACGTTGTACGCCCACAGGAAGTTGTTGACGTGGTGGCCGCTGTCCTCGCCGATGAAGAGCGTGCGCATCTTCTCGGAGAACTTCAGGTTGTCCGCGCTGGAGATCTTGTCCGGGTTGGTCGTGTTGCCCAGGCTGTCGGGGGTGCTCAGGTCCTCGCCCGTGAGCAGCACGCGCGAGCTCACCGCCACCCATTCGCTGTCGATGGCCGCGCCGGAGGAGTCCTTGGCGCCGCCGGCCAGCTTGTGCTCCAGCACCACGCCGCAGTTCAGCACCTTGGGGAAGGTCACGTTGGCGCTGCTCATCCAGGCGCTGTTGCCGTTGACCATCGAGCTCTGCACATTGGCAAGCGCCGAGTAGGCCACCTTGTCCTTGACGTTCACCGTCGTGCCTTCCATCTTGGTGAAGGCCATGCTGCCGCCCTTGAGGGCGGCATAGCGGTGGGTTTCCAGGAAGGCCGCGGCCTTGTCCTTGTTGGTCTTGACCTTGATCCAGTTGGCCTTGCCGCTGTACATGATCCGGGTGTACGTCGTGTCGGCCGGATCGGCGGTCTGCACGTCCATGATGTCCGTGGGCACCAGGGCGTTGGCCAGCGCCTCGATCTCCGCGCTCGTGGCATGGCCGAGGTTGATCCACGTGAGCCTGGCGGTGCTGGTGTCCGTCAGCACCTCGTCGTAGCGCGCCACGTACAGCGTGCCGGCCGACAGGTCGCGGGCCTTGTCGGCCACGAACATGAACAGGCCGCCGTTGGTGGCGTCGTCGCCCATCAGCGCGGTGCGCTCGTCGGGCATGACGTGGATCAGCTCGTGCGAGATGCGGCCCAGGCAGTAGTGCTTCTTGCAGCTGCCGGTGCCGTCGGCGTTGACGGTGATCTCGGGCAGATGGCCGTAGTGGTACGGGTTGGCCTTGGTGGCATCGCCGAACACGTTCTTGCTGTAGGCCTGGAACATCGTATTGGAGGCGATGGTGAAGGCGTCCGGCTCGTACTCCTCGCTCGACAGGTGCGTGCCCCAGGGCGACAGGCTGGCGCCGCAGGTGATCCACAGGCCATGCGCGGCCGAGGTGTCGACGTTGTGGTACTTGACCAGCGACAGCTTGCCCGTCTTCGGATCCTGGTCGAGCGTGAGCACGGCGATGGGCGAGGGCAGCTTGCCGTACATGTCGGTCTTGCGATCCTGCGCCAGGCTGGTGTACTCGAACTGCACCACGGCGAACACCGCATTGCCCTTGACGCCGCTCACCTTGGCGCCCGGCACCGTCAGCAGCGAGCTGCCATCGGCGCAGTCCGAGAAGAACTGGCGCTCCTTGCCGGCCACCGAGCTGTCGATGATCGGCTTGTTGTTGATGTCGTAGTAGCCGCCGGCCAGGACGGTGCCGCCCTTGCCGTCCGGCACCATCTGCCCGCTGATGAAGTAGGGCTGGTAGGCCAGGTTGTAGCTGACGCTGCTGCCGTTGTTGAACGCGACCTTCATGACCGAGCTGGTCGTCGTGGTGGCCATCTCGGCCGGCTTCACGAGCGATGGCGCGGGCATGCTGCTGAACTCGGTGGACACGTACTGCGCGGCGGGTGCCGGAACGGGCGCAGGGGCGGGCGCCGGGCTGGGCGTCACGCCCGCGAAGTTGAAGTTGCCGTCGCTGCCGCCGCCGCAGGCGGTCAGCAGGGCGGCGCCGCCCAGCGGCAGCAGCGGCGCGGTGCCGAAGAGCTTCAGCGCCTTGCGGCGCGTGGGGACGGAAAGGGTGCTGTCGTGGGTCGTCATCGTCGGACTCTCAAACGGGGGAGAACAAGGCCGGCACCGCAATGGAGGTCGGGCGCCGGCCGAAAGCCGTGACGATGGCGCCGCTCGATGACAGCGGCGTGAAATGGTCAGCCTGGTGGCAGTTTTTTGCGATACGCGCCAGGCCGGCCGGGGTCGCTCAGAATCCGGCGCCCGAGGGGTCCACCCCGCGCGGCCACAGCGCCCACAGCCGCAGCGGCTGCTTCATGCGCGCCGCGAAGCGGCCGGCCTCGGCGCCGGTGCCGGCGAAGAAGTCGGCGCGCACGGCACCCAGGATGGCGCTGCCCGTGTCCTGCGCCACCACCAGCCGCGACATCTGCGCCACCGGCCCGCTGGTGGCCAGCCACACGGGCGTGCCATAGGGGATGGACTCGCGGTCCACCGCGATGGAACGCCCCGCCGTCAGCGGCACGCCCTGGGCGCCGCGCGGGCCGAAGGCGGCATCCAGCTCGGTCAGCGGCTCCTCGCGGAAGAACACGTAGCGCGGATTGCTCCACAGCATCTGCTGCACGCGCTGGGGGTTCTGGCGCGCCCAGTCCTTCACATCCTCTGGCCAGCGGCCGATGGGCGAGACGCCCTGGCTGGCCAGCCACTGCTGCACGCTGCGGTAGGGCTGCTCGTTGGTGCCGGCGAAGGCCAGGCGCACCGTGCGGCGGCTGCCGTCGGGCTCGGTGATCTGCAGCCGGCCCGAGCCCTGGATGTGCAGCATCAGTGCATCGACCGGGTCGGACAGCCAGGCGATCTCGCGCCCGCGCAGTGCGGCCTGGGCCTCGGGCAGGGTGTCGATCTGCTGGCGGGTGTACCAGGGCCGGCGCGGCGCCCAGCCGGCCGGGGTCTGGTAGAGCGGCACGGCATAGGCGGAGGAGGGCGTGCGGCTCGCCTCGAAGACGGGCTCGTAGTAGCTGGTGAGCATGCCCTGCGACTGGCCATCGGCCGCCTCCACGCGGTAGGGCTGCAGCCGCTCCATCAGGAAGGCGCGCTGCTCCTCGGGCGTGCCGATCGACAGCCGGCGCAGTTCCTGGCACAGCGGCGAGATCACGGCGTTGGGACGCTGGCAGTTGGCCATGAGCACGATCCAGGCCTCGTGCATCGCATCGTCCTGCACGCCGGGCAGTTCGGACCAGTCCACCGGCACCCAGCGGCTCTTGGGATGGGTGAGGGGCCCGGTGAGCGGCGCCAGCGGCGGCTGGGGCGGCGGCGCGGTGGGCGCCACCGTGCGGGCCGGGGGCACCGGCGCCGAGGCGCAGCCGGCCAGCACCGCTACGATGGCCGCCGCGGCCAGGGCCGCCAAGCCGCGCCAGCGCCCCGCGCCCTGCCGGCGCAGGGATGTGCCGTCCTGCACGGGCGCCGGTCCAGGCGCGGTGGCAAGGCGGCCCTGCAGGAGGAACAGCCGTGAAACTTGTGGAGCATTGGGACGCATGTACTTGATTTTGCTGGAGGCATTCGCCGCATTGGCGGTGCTGGTGCTGATTGTGTGGTGGACCATGTTCCACGGTCGCCGCGGGGGTGAACTGCCGCCGGACGAGGACCCCGACAAGAAGCCCTGAACCCTGTCGGACAGTCGGCCAGCGGCCTGTGGGAAGGGCATGCGACCTCGGCGGTGCCAAGGGGCAAGCGATTCACTTTTGATAGCGGTCAATAATGATGGATAAAGGCGTATGTCAGGTTTTCAGGGGCGCTGACAGGCCATCCTCCCTGGCTCGCCGCCGCCCTGGGCGCCTCCCATAATGGCGCCAACCCGCCGGGTGGACGGACGTCCCGGCCATGGTGAGGCGGGTGCCATCCAAGGAGAAACAACCATGCAGAAACTCTCGGGCAAGCTCGTCCTCAGCTCCGCCGCCCTGGCCGTCTTCCTCACTGGCTGTGCCGGCATGAGCGACACCCAGCGCAACACCGGCATGGGCGCCGGCATCGGCGCGCTGGGCGGCGCGGCCATCGGCGCGGCCACCGGCAACAGCCGCAGTGCCGCCACCGGCGCGGCCATCGGTGCCGGCGTGGGCGCCCTGGGCGGCTACCTGTGGTCGCAGCGCATGGAGAACCAGAAGCGCCAGATGGAGCAGGCCACGCAGGGCACCGGCATCGCCGTGTCCCAGACCGCCAACAACGAGCTGAAGCTGGCGATCCCGAGCGATGCCGGCTTCGACACCGGCCGCGCCAACATCCGCCCGACACTGGCGGGCGTGCTGGACCAGTTCGCCACCGGCCTGCGCAACAACCCGAATGCCGAAGTGCGCATCATCGGACACACCGACAACACGGGCACCGACGCCATCAACGACCCGCTGTCGGTGCAGCGCGCCGCCGCCACCCGCGACTACCTGACCTCGCGCGGCGTGCCCGCCCGGGCCATCCAGATCGATGGCCGCGGCTCGCGCGAGCCCGTGGCCAGCAACGCCACCGACGCCGGCCGCGCGCAGAACCGCCGCGTCGAGATCTACGTCGGCGAGCGCGCGCCCAACCGCGGTTGATCCGCAGCACCGCCTGCTCCACCGGGGGGCGGCGGCAGATGACGAAACGCCGTGGACCGGTCCCTCGGGACTGACCACGGCGTTGTCGCGTCCGGCCGGGCGCGGCGCACTCAGGCGTCCGCGCCGCGCAGCAGGTTGGCCAGCTCGACGGCCGACTTCACTTCCATCTTGTCGAACACTCGCGCACGGTGCACTTCCACCGTGCGCACGCTGATCGACAGTTCGTCGGCGATCAGCTTGTTGGGCAGGCCGCGCACCACACGGCGCAATACCTCGCGCTCGCGCTCGGTCAGCTCCTCCAGCCGTTGCTGGATGCGCTGGCGCGCCTGCCGCACGTCGATGGCGGCCTGCGACAGGCGCAGCGCCTCCTCCACGCGGTCCACCAGGGCGTTGTCCGAGAAGGGCTTCTCGCAGAAATCGAAGGCGCCGCGCTTGACGGCATCGACCGCCGTGGGCACGTCGGCATGGCCGGTGAGAAAGATCACGGGCATCTCGTCCAGCTGGCCGGCGCCGGCCAGCCGGTCGAACAGCGCCAGGCCGCTGGTGCCGGGCATGCGCACATCCAGCAGCAGGCAGCGGGGCTGGTTGCGGAAGGCGGTGCTTTCCTCCAGCCGGGCGGTGAAGGCGTCGGCACTGGCGAAATGCTCGCTGGCCAGGCGGCGCGAGCGCAGCAGCCAGGCCAAGGCCTCGCGCACGCTCGCGTCGTCGTCGACGATGAAGATGAGGGCGTCGATGAGGGGTTGCATGGGGTCAGAAGGAAAGGGGCGCCGCGTCGCCGCGGCCCGTCGGCAGCGTGAAGCGGAAGACGGTGCCGCGCGGGCGGTTGGGCGCGTGCCCGAGGGCGCCGCCGTGCTGCTCGACCACCGTGCGGCACAGGCTCAGGCCGAGGCCCATGCCGTCTCGGCGGGTGGTGAAGAAGGGGGTGAACAGGCGCTCCTGCACCTCCGCGTCGATGCCGCAGCCCTCGTCGGCCACGCTGAAGGCGATCCAGCGGCGCGTGTCGCCGGCGCTGCCGGCCGCGGGTTCTGCACTCAGGGTGAGCACGCGGCGGCGCAGCTCGGGCCGGTCCATGGCCTGCATGCCGTTGCGGGCCAGGTTGAGCAGCACCTGCTCGACCAGCGAGCGGTCGCACAGCACCGGCGGCAGGTTCGCGGGCACCTGCAGTTCGACGCGCACGTCCAGCTTGCGGGCCTGCAGCTGCACCAGCGGCATCACGGCCTCGAAGAGCTGCAGTGGCGTCACCAACTCGCGCGCACGCTCGCGGCGGCGCACGAAGTCGTGCACGCTGCGGATCACGCGGCCGGCGCGCTCGGCCTGCTCGGCGATGCGGCGCATGGCCAGCGCCAGTTGATGGCGGTCCTCCGCCTCCTGGCCGGGCAGCGGCGGGCTTTCGAGCAGGTTGATGGAGCCGGTCGCATAGCTGGCGATGGCGGCCAGGGGCTGGTTGAGCTCGTGGCTCAGCAGCGAGGCCATCTCGCCCACTGTGGCCAGGCGCGCGGTGGCCTGCAGCCGCTCCTGGCTGGCGCGCGACATTTCCTCGATGCGGCGCTGCTCGCTCAGGTCGACGATGGCGCTCATCCAGCCGGTCTGCACCCGCCGGTCGTCGATCAGCGGCGTCTCGAAGATCAGCACCGGGAAGCGGCTGCCGTCCTTGCGGCGGAAGACCGACTCGTAGCCCTCGCGCGCCGTGCCGCCGCTGGCCTGGCGCATGTGCTGGCGGTTGCGGTATTCGGCCGACAGTTCCGGCGGCCAGTAGGGCATCTCGTCGGCGCGGCCCAGCAGCTCCTCGGCCGTGAAGCCCACCATGTCGCAGAAGGCGGCATTGACGTAGGTGACGCGGCCGTCCAGATCCCGCGCGCGCAGTCCGGTGAGCACCGAGTCCTCCATCGCCTTGCGAAAGGCGAGGGTGTTCGAGAGGTCGTGTTCCACGCGCAGCCGCCGGCGCGTGTCGCGCGCCAGCAGCACCAGCACCGACACCAGCGCGATGGACATGGCCGTGACCAGGCCGGTGAGCAGGTTGGGGAAGAGATCCGGCGCGCTGCGCCAGCCGTCCACGCGCAGCATCAGCGTGAGGCCGGGCAGTTCCAGCGCCTGCTGCGCCGTGAACACGCGGTTGCCGGCGCGCCGGGCGGTGCCGATGCTGGCCAGGCGCGTGCCATCCAGCTCCAGCAGCGAGACCTCCTGGCCGCGCGTCATGCTCGCATCCAGCAACTCCGAGAGCACGCCGCGCAGCGAATAGAGGGCGATCAGGTAGCCGCCGTGGCGGGAGGGCAGGCAGACCTCCAGCACCTCGATGCCGCCGCCGCCGGGCAGCGGCAGGTAGTGCGAGGGCGCATAGGCGCCGCCGCGCTGGCGCTCGGCCGCAGTGCAGGCCTGCACCAGTTCCGGCAGGCTGGACGGGCGCTGCTGCAGGTCCAGCGGATGCGGCCGGTAGGGCGTGTCCTCGGCCGTCTGCAGCACCAGCGAGGCGTCGCGCCGCTCGATGCGCAGCCACTCCCGGTGGCCGCGCAGCAGTTGCGCCGCCTCGGCGGAAAAGCGCTGCGGGTCGGCATCGGTGGCCTGCAGGCTCTGCAGGTTGCGCGCGAGCGCCGAGCGCAGCTCCGAGGTGGCGTCGGCGGTGTCGCGCTCCAGCCGCTGCTGCACCTGCTCGATCTCGTGGCGCCCCGCCAGCCAGACCACTGTGATGAGCAGGCCCATCACCAGCAGCGCCATCAGCACCCACAGGAACCAGCGGCGCCACATCGAGCGCAGGCGCCGCCAGCCGGGAGGCGGCAATGCGGCGGCCTCGATCGGCAGCTCGGCGGCGGGCAGGCTGGCGCTCATCGACGAAGGGCCCGGCTCACAGCACGCGGTGGCCCAGCGCCGGCAGCTGTTCGCGGCAGGCGGCCAGGCGCGCGATGTCCAGCTCGGCGATCACCACGCCTTCGCCGTCCTCGCGGCGTTCGGCCAGCAACTGGCCCCAGGGTTCGGCCACCAGCGTCTGGCCCCAGGTGCGCCGGCCGTTCTCGTGCCGGCCGCCCTGGGCCGGCGCGGCGACGAAGGCGAGGTTCTCGACCGCGCGGGCGCGCAGCAGCAGCTCCCAGTGGGCCTGGCCGGTGGTGTGGGTGAAGGCGGCGGGCACCAGCAGCAGCTCGGCGCCCTTGGCCGACAGCTGGCGGTACAGCTCCGGAAAGCGCAGGTCGTAGCAGACCGAGAGGCCCACCTTCCAGCGGTGGCCGTCGCGCGAGGGCAGCTCGAACAGCGTCGGCGTGCCGCCGGGTGCGATCACGCGCGACTCGTCGTAGCGCTCGCGGCCGTTGTCGAAGCAGAAGAGATGGATCTTGTCGTAGCGCGCCACGCATTCGCCCGTGGGCGCATAGGCGAGCGAGGTGTTGAACACATGGGCCTCGTCCGCCGCCTGCAGGGGCAGCGTGCCGCCCACGATCCACAGGCCGAACTCGCGGGCGCAGGCCGCCAGGAAGTCCTGCACGGGCCCCCGGCCCGGTGCTTCGCGCAGCGGCAGCTTGTCGGTGTCGCGGTGGCCCATGAGGCAGAAATATTCGGGCAGCGCGGCCAGTTCGGCGCCGGCCTCGGCGGCCTGGGCGAGCAGGGCGCGGGCCCGCGCGAGGTTGTCCTCGCGCACGGGGCCCGAGACCATCTGGATGGCGGCGATCTTCATGGTTTGGCTTCGTTGTCGGTGGCGGTGCCGGGGCCGGGTTGTGCTGCGGCGCGCGGCACCTTGACCACGCGCGGATCGGTCCAGGTGCCGTCGATCAGGAACTCCTGCGTGGTGGCGGCCACCAGCGGGCGGCTCAGCACCATCTGCGCCAGGAAGGTGCCCAGGCCCACCGCCGGGTTGATGGCCGTGGCCACCAGCGCGGCCGTGCCGGCGTTGATCTCGGGGATCACCACCACGCGCAGCTGCTGCGTCTCGTGCGCGATGTCGGCCGAGCCGTCCATGAAGACGGCGGCGTTCACGCCCTTCATCTGCAGGTTGTTGGTGCTGGCGATGCCGTTGGCGATGCGCGCGTCGCCGCGGATCTGGTCGAAGGCGAAGCCGGCGCTGAACAGGTCGCGGAAGTCCAGCGTCAGCCGGCGCGGCAGCGCCTGCAGGTTGATCACGCCCAGCAGCTTGGCGATGCCGGGCTCGGCCTTGAGGAACTGGCCGCTGGTGACGTCCAGGTGCAGGTTGCCGCCCAACGAGGCCAGGTCCAGGTCGAAGGGCGAGCCCTGCCAATGGACGTCGCCGCCCAGCCGGCCCTTGCCGGAGGCCAGCACGCCCGGCATGCCGAAGCGGCCGAGCAGCGCGCCGGCATCCTGCATGTCGAGCGTGAAGTCCAGCGTCATGTGGCGCTTGGCGCCCGTGGAGGTGGGCGGTGCCCAGCGGCCCTTGGCGTCCAGGCGCGCCTCGGGCAGCGTGAAAGCCAGCTTGTCGAGACGCCATTCACGCCGGCCGCTCTCGGCCGCCTGCGTGGCGGCCACGACCTCGGCCCGGCCCAGGTGGCGGCCCAGCAGTTCCAGGTCGTCCACCACCACGTCCAGCGCCGGCAGGTCCTCGGGCGGTGCGGTGTCGAGCAGCGATTCGACCTGCTCGCGCGACTCGCCCGGCGCGATGCGCAGATAGGCCAGCCGCGCCTTCACCTGGGCGGGCGCCTGGTTGCGGTATTCGACGGTGCCGCTCAGCTCGCGGGCCTGCACCTTGGCCTTGTAGAGATTGCCGTCGATGGTGCCGTCCACGCTCAGGTCGTGCAGCGTGCGGCCGGCCACCTGCAGGCGGCCGGCCTGCAGCGCGACGCGGTTCGGCAGCCAGGGCGAAGCGGCCACGGCCTGGGCGGTGCCCGGCGGCGCGGGCGTGGCCGGGGCGGCCGGCGCCTTCTGCGTCGCCAGGGCGCGCCAGGCGTCCACGTCGATGTCGTCCAGGTGGATCTGCGCCAGCACGCCGCTGGCGGGCAGCGTCTTCGAGCCTGCCACGGCCGTGCCGACACGCAGCGCGCCGCGCACCACGGTGGGCTGGGGCGCGTCGAGCTCGCGCACGTACTCGGCCGAGGCCACGTCGCCCAGGCGCACGTCGATGGTCTCGGTGCGGCCGCGGCGCACTTCCTCGGCCTGGCGCAGGCCGAGGCGAAGCGGGCGCGTCGCTTCGGCAGACTTGCCCAGGGGCGCCGGCAGGTCCATGCCCAGGCCCTGCAGGCTGCTTTCGAACTGGAAGTCGGGGACGCCGTTCTGCAGCTGCAGGCTGGCCGTGTAGCTGCTGCCGCCCTGCAGCCGGCCGGCCAGACCGTTGAGTTCGGGCTGGCCTTCCACCGTGCGCAGGCCTTCGGCCGTGAACTGGCCCTGGGCCTTGAGCGCAAGCGGCTTGGCGCTGCCGCCGTAGCCGCCCTGGCCTTCGATGCGGATGGGGCCGCCGGCCAGCTGGGCCTGCACGCCGGCCAGCGAGAAGCCGCTGTCGGTGAACTGGAGGGTGCCCTTGACCTGCGTGAAGGGTGGCGAATTCGGCACCAGCCGCACGTCGTTGCCCGGCAGGGCGACGCTGGCCTTGACTTGCGTCTGCGCCATCTGCGTGAGCGGCATGTCCATGTCGAAGCGGTAGTCGGCGTTGCCGCTGGCCTGGATGCCCCCGATGAAGCTGCGGGCGTCGCCGGTGAGCGGGGCGCCCTGGCGCAGCAGGTCGGCCACCGGGCCGCGGGCCTGCAACTGCAGCAGCAGCCGGGGCGCATGGGCGAGGTCGGGAATGCGGGCCTCGCCCTTGACCAGCTCGATGGAGGGCGCCCCCGCCATGCGGCCCCGGGCGTTCAGCACCTGCATCGTCTGCCGGTCGAACACCAGTTCGCCCGACAGGCCGGTGACGACCGGCCAGGTTGCATGGCCCGCGGGCACCTGCGGCACGTAGTTGAAGTGCACGTCCTGCACCTGGGCCGTGATGCGGAAGGCGTCCTGCGGCGCCGCCGAAGGCACATGGTGCAGGTCGCCGCGGATGCGGAACTGCACGTCGCTGGCGCGGCCCTTGACCACGGCGTCGCGCACGTAATGGCGCGTCTCGGCCGGGATGCCCAGTGGCAGGTAGCGGTGCACGCGGGTGCCGTCGGCGCGGGTGAGCTGGGCCGTGAGATCGAGCACGCCCGGAAAGCGGCCCTGCCCGGCGGGCGCGGGCTGCCCGGTGTGCCAGCGGATCTGCGCGCTGCCTTCCGCGTCGGCATTGGCCAGGCGCAGGTCGGGCAGCCGCACGTCGATGTCCTCGTCCTTGCGGGTCCAGTGCACGGTGGTGTCGAGCCGGTCGACCGGCACCGACGGTTCCTCGAACACGCCCGGCACGTCGACCGCGCCGTTGCGGATCGCCACCCGGGCGGTGCCGCCGGCCTGGTTCAGGTCGACCTCGGCGTCCAGGCCACGCACGCCAGGCGAACCCAGGTGGTGGCCATCGGGCGTGGCGTTGCGACCGTCCGCGGCCACCGCCAGGCCTTTCACACGCAGCTTGGCCTGGTAGCGCGTGGGCGAATCGGCCGGGCCCTGCCAGCTGCCCTCGATGTGTTCGAGCAGGCCGCGCGGCGCCCGCACCGCGAGCAGGCGCCGCACCTGGGTGCCGATGGGTAGCCGGTCGGCAATGAGGGCCATCGCGCCCAGGTCGAGCTGGTCCGCCCGCAGGGCGCCGCTCTCGGGTGTGCGGCCGTTGGCCGGGTGCGTGCGCAGCCAGAAGTTGCCGCCGGGCCAGCGCTGTCCGTCGCCGGTGGCGAACTGCAGGTTCTGGGTCGAGAACTCGAACAGCTGGTCGGTGGCGCGTACCGCCAGGCGCCCGGTCAGGTCGCGCAGTTGCAGCGGCTCGAGCTGGGCCCCGAGCACGGCGTCGATGCGCGACAGGGCCAGGTCGGCCGCGCCGCCCACGGCCCGGCCGGATTCGACGTCGATCCAGGCCCGCACGGCGCCTTCGCCCTCGCGGATGCGGGCGTCGAGCTTGACGTACTGGCCCAGCCGGGTGACGTCGATGGCGGGCAAGTCGGCATAGAGCTGGCCGCTCCAGTCGCGCCAGTCGCCGCTGCGCAGGCTCAGCAGCGGCTGGCGGAAGCGGCCGTTGATGGAGAAGCGCCGCCCCCAGCCTTCGGGCGGCGTGGCGTCCAGCCGCATCGCGTGGCTGCGCACGCCATTGCGCACCACGAAGCGCACGTCTGCCAACGTGAGCGTGGGCGCATCGCGTGTCTCATCGGTCCAGCGCACCGTGCCATGCTCGACCACCACTTCGCGCTGCGAGAAGAGCCAGTCGGCGCCCGGGCTGTCGTCCTTGCGGTCGTCGGGATTGAGCACCACGCCGGCGATGCGCAGCCGGCCGTCGGCATCGCGCCGCACGTCGAGCTCGGGCCGCTCGATGTAGAGCTGCTCGAAGCCGCGGTGCCACAGCGAGCGCGGCGACACGCTGGCCACCACGCGCGCCAGCCGCAACGCCTCGCCGCGGCCAGGGTCTTCCAGCACGACGTCGTGCAGCTCGATGGTCGGAAACAGGCTCCTGGAGTACGCCTCCAGCGAGCCGATGCGAACGGGTACCCCTGCGAGACGGCTGGCTTGCGCCTCCAGCGCGCCGCGCCACTCGCCGATCCGCGGCACAATCCACGCGTGTAGGACGACGACGCACAGGCCGACGAGCAACCAGCCGGCCACCACCAGGGCCAGCAGCCAGCGTGCTGCGGCAGCTGCGATCCTGAGCAGACGTGGAGGAGATGGCGTCGTGACATTCATGAAGGATCGCGCTGTGTCGGAAATTATGACCGGCCGCCCCTGGCCCGGTTCCGAGCCGGCCGGCGGAGAAGGCCCCTCAAACCGTCCGATTTCGGAGCATGCGCAGTCGGCTGTCTCGTCGGCCGCCATGCCGCCCTCGCGAGGGCTTTCATCGGGCTCTCGTTTCGTGCAGCGGCTGCGCCGGCGCTACGCCGACGAACTGGCGCTGCTGCCCCCCGGGGCGCCCCGCCGCCTCCATATGGAGAGCGCGTTCGCCGCATTGCGCGCGGCCGGCCGGCCCACGGGCGATGCGCTGCGCATCGTGCGCCAGCTGGTCATGGAGCGCCTGATCGCCCGCGACTGCGATGAGCGCGCGCCCCTTGAGGAAGTGCTGCAGGCCGTCACCGAGCTGGCCGAGTTCGCGCTCGACACCGCCTGCCGCGAGGCCTGCGCCGAACTCGACATGGTGCACGGCGCGCCGCGCACCGCCGACGGCCAGCGGGCCCAGCTGTGGATCGTGGGCATGGGCAAGCTGGGCGCGCGCGAGCTCAACGTCTCCAGCGACATCGACCTCATCTACCTGTACGACCAGGACGGCGACACCGCCGGCGACGCCCAGGGCCGCGGCAGCATCGCCAACCAGGATTACTTCGGCCGCGCGGTCAAGCGCATCTACCAGCTGGTGGGCGACACCACCGAGCACGGCTTCGTCTTCCGCGTCGACCTGGCGCTGCGGCCCAACGGCAACTCGGGGCCCAGCGTGGTCTCGCTCGATGCGCTGGAGGAGTACTTCCAGGTCCAGGGCCGCGAATGGGAGCGCTTCGCCTGGCTCAAGAGCCGCGTGGTGGCGCCGACGGCCGCCATCGAATCGGGCAGCGCCCAGGCCCTGCGCGGCGTGGTGCTGCCCTTCGTCTTCCGCCGCTACCTGGACTACAGCGTGTTCGACGCGCTGCGTTCGCTGCACCGCCAGATCCGCGAGCAGGCCATGCGCCGCAGCGCCGGCCGGCCCGAGCGGGCCAACGACGTCAAGCTCTCGCGCGGCGGCATCCGCGAGATCGAATTCATCGTCCAGCTGCTGCAGGTGGTGCGCGGCGGGCAATTTCCCGAGCTGCGCACCCGGCCCACGCTGGACGCCCTGCAGCGCCTGGCGCGCGCCGGCCTCATGCCCCAGGCCACCGCCGACGAGCTGGACCGCGCCTACCGCTTCCTGCGTCAGGTGGAGCACCGCATCCAGTACCTGGACGACCAGCAGACCCACATGCTGCCCGTGGCGGACGACGACCTGCGCTGGATCTCCGCCACGCTGGACTTTCCGGACTGCTGCGCCTTCCTCGAAAAGCTGGACACCTACCGCGAGTTCGTCGCGCAGGAATTCGACACCCTGCTCGGCGGCGAAAAGCGCTGCAGCGGCGGCAGCTGCCAGCGCGGCGGCGCCGGCCAGCGTGCGGCGCCACAGGACCTGGGCGAACTGCTGGCCAGCCTCCCCGCGCCCTTCGCCGAGCGCGTGCGCCATTGGGCAGACAACCCGCGCATCGCCGCCCTGCGCGACGAGGCCCGCGCGCGGCTGCGGCAACTGGTGATCCGCACCGGCCGCTGGCTGGAGGAGGCCGAGGCCTCGACCGCGGGCGACCGTTGTGCCCATCCGGTCGACGCCGCCCTGCGCTGGGCCGACTGGATCGAGCCGCTGCTGCGCCGCGAAAGCTACCTGGCGCTGCTGGTCGAGCGCCCCGGCGTGCACGAGCGCCTGCTGCGCCTGCTGGGCGCGGCCAAGTGGCCGGCGCGCTACCTGCTGCAGCACCCCGGCGTGATCGACGAACTCGCCAGCCCCGACATGCTGGCCGCTCGCTTCTCGGCCCTGGAATTCGAGGGCGAACTGGATGCGCGCCACCGCTCGCTCTCGCGCACCGGCGAGGCCGACGAGGAGGCGCTGATGAACCTGCTGCGCCGCGCCCACCATGCCGAGGTCTTTCGCATCCTGGCGCGCGACCTCGAAGGCCGGCTGACGGTCGAGCAGGTGGCCGACGACCTGAGCGCCCTGGCCGACACCGTGCTGGCCATCACCGCGCGCTGGTGCTGGCCGCATGTGCGCAACCGCCATCGCGAGCTGCCGCGCTTCGCCGTCATCGGCTACGGCAAGCTCGGCGGCAAGGAGCTGGGCTACGGCAGCGACCTGGACATCGTGTTCGTCTACGACGACGAGGACGAGCGGGCGCCTGAGGTCTACGCCGCCTACGTGCGCAAGCTCATCAACTGGCTGACCATCAAGACGCGCGAAGGCGACCTGTTCGAGATCGACACAGCGCTGCGGCCCAACGGCAACTCGGGCCTGCTGACCATCACCTTCGACGCCTACGAGAAATACCAGCTCGGCCGCGGCAGCAACACCGCCTGGACCTGGGAACACCAGGCCATGACACGCGCCCGCTATGTGCTGGGCAGCGCCGAACTCGGCGCGCGCTTCAACGAGGTGCGCCACGCCGTCATCGCCGCCCCGCGTGACCGCGCCGCGCTGCGCCAGGAGATCGTGGCCATGCGCGAGAAGGTGCGCGCGGCCCATCCGGTGCGCGCCGGCCGTTTCGACGTCAAGCACAGCGCGGGCGGCATGGTGGATGCCGAGTTCGCCGTGCAGTACCTGGTGCTGGCCCATTCCGGCGAGGTGCCGGCGTTGCTGGACAACGTGGGCAACATCGCGCTGCTTCAGCGTGCCGAGGCCGCCGGCCTGCTGCCGGCGGGCGTGGGCCATGCCGCCGGCGATGCCTACCGCGAGCTCCGCCGCCTGCAGCATCGCGCGCGCCTGGACGAGGCGCCCACGCAGGTGCCGCCCGAGCTGGCGGCCCGCGAGCGCGCCGCCATGCTGGCGCTGTGGGAGGCGGTCTTTGGCTGAGGCGGGCATGCGCGGCCACGCGCCCGTCGGCATGCCCTTGCGCTGGGCGACCTGGGCGGCGGCCTGCGCCGCCGCCGTGCTGGCCGGATGCGCCAGTGCGCCGCGCGACGGCCCGCCCCGCAATCCACCCGCGGGCCTGGCGCAGACGCCCGATGCCGAGCCCCGTGTCGAGCCCATCCGCGCCGAGGGCGGGACCAGCCGGCCCTACACCGTCGCTGGCCGCAGCTACACGCCGCTCACCGATGACCGGCCGCTGGTCGAGCGCGGTCTGGCCTCGTGGTACGGCCAGGGCTTCCATGCGCGCTCCACCGCCACCGGCGAGCCCTACGACATGTATGCCATGACGGCCGCCCATCGCACCATGCCGTTGCCCAGTTACGCGCGGGTGCGCAACCCGGCCAATGGGCGCGAGGTGATCGTGCGGGTGAACGACCGCGGCCCCTTCCGCGACGACCGCATCATCGACCTGAGCTACACGGCGGCGCTGCGGCTGGACCTGCTGCGCGGCGTGGCGCCGGTGGAGGTCGAGCGGCTGACCAACGAGGCGATCCGCACCGGCGCCTGGCGCCGGCCGTCGGACACGCAACTGGCGGCATCGCCTGCCTCGCCGGCTCGGGCCGAGGCCGTGCCCGTGCCGGCCGCCTGGGTGCAGCCGGTCGCGGCCGTGCCGTCGGGTGCAGCGGCGTCGCCTTCGGCGTCCGCACCCGTGCCGGTCTGGCGGCTGGCGCAGGCGTCCACGTCCGTGGCCAGCGATGCGGCGCCTGCGTCAGCGGCGCCCGAGCCGGCCACCGCCATTCCGCCCGCGGCGGCACTGCCCGCCGAGCCGCCGCCGCGTTTCCGCAACATGGAAGTCGCGCCCCTGGCGCCGATGACGCCAGCGCCTGTGCCGGCGCCCGCGGCGGCTGCGCCTGCCTCGCCGGCTGCACCGGCCGCAACGCTGCCTGGCTCGGCGGCCTCCGCTGGCGCATCGCCACCGTCCGCCGCAGGCGCGGCAGCGTCCGCCTCGTCAGCCATCGCTGCAGGCGTATGGATGCAACTCGGTGCCTTCCGCGAACGCGATGGGGCGCAGACGCTGCTGGCGCGCGTGGCCGCCTCCCAGCCCGAACTGGCGGGCCGCCTGCGCATCGTGGAAGAAGCGGGGGCGCACAAGGTGCAGGTCGGCCCCTATGCCACGCGCGACGCCGCGCAGGCGGCGGTCGGGCCCCTGCGCGGTGCGCTGGGCCTGTCGCCCTTCGCGGTGGAACGCCGCTGAAGGCCTGGCCCGGCGGCTTCCGCCTCGGGCCGATCCGGGCGCAGCGGCCGAGCGAGGCTCAGGTGCCCTGCGGGGCGGCGCCGGCCGGCGAGCCGAGCCGGCTCGTCAGCTCCTTGCGGTAGCGATTCAGGTCCTGCACCGTCTTGAAGCTGCGGTTGAACAGCAGTCCCAGGTTGTGCAGGATCCGCTCGCCCACCTTGCCTTCCCACGTGGCGTCGAAGCGGATCTGCTGGTCGAGCCAGTGCTCCAGCCAGTCCGGGTCGGGCATGCGGCTTTGCACCGTGTCGCGCGGGAAAAGGGTCTTGTTGACGTGCAGGTTGGTGGGGTGCAGCGCCTGGGCAGTACGGCGGGCGCTGGCCATCAGCACGCCGACCTTGGCGAAGGCCGCGCGGGCCTCGTCGCCGCACTTCTCGAGCGCACGGCGCATGTAGCGCAGGTAGGCGCCGCCGTGGCGCGCCTCGTCCTGCGAGAGCGTGGTGTAGATGTGCTTGATGACCGGCTCGCTGTGCCACTCGGCCGCGCGGCGGTACCAGTGGTTCAGCCGGATCTCGCCGCAGAAGTGCAGCATCAGCGTCTCCAGCGGCGGCGCGGGGTCGAAGTCGAAGCGCACCTGGTGGAGTTCTTCCTCGCTGGGCACGCAGTCGGGGCGGAAGCGCCGCAGGTACTCCATCAGCACCAGCGAATGCTTCTGCTCCTCGAAGAACCAGATGGACATGAAGGCGCTGAAGTCGCTGTCGTGCCGGTTGTCCCGAAGGAACATCTCGGTCGCCGGCAGCGCGGCCCATTCGGTGATGGCATTCATCTTGATGGTCTGCGCCTGTTCGTCCGAAAGGCGCGCGCCGTCGAAGTCCTGCCAGGGGATGTCGGTCGCCATGTCCCAGCGAACCGATTCGAGCTGCTTGAAGAGATCGGGGTAAAGCATGTCCGAAGGTCTGTGGGTGAGCCTTGCATTGTCCCGGTCACCCGGGCGCATTGGTGCCGTTGTCCGAGCCGCCGCGGGGTCTTCCGCCGTGCTGCGAAGACGGGCTTACGGAAATTTACAGACTCCCACGGGAACCATGGAAGTCCGCCTACGCTCCGAGAAAGGGTGAGCGCGGACCATGCGCTCAACGGTTTTCGATGCTGCGAGGTCTTCCGGATTCAGAGCCGGTCGAAGCATCCCGAGGCGACTCTTCTCCTCCTCCCTCCCTCCCTCCTTCGTGTCGGGATATCTCGCAGCATCTTTTTAACAATTGGCACCGGCGCCTTGTCGCGCCGCGATGCTGCCCCTCAAGGCGCGATTTCTCCATCGCGCCTTTTTATTTGCCGGTGGTGTATCGCCGGCGCGCGGCGCTCAGCGGGGGGCGGTGTCCTTGATGCTCGGTCGCTGGTGGAGCTTGTCGCACAGGCGGGCCAGCAAAGGATGTTCGGTGCGCCAGTCCAGCTCGGGAAAGCGGAAGCCGATCCAGTCCAGGGCGCAAACGACCGCGATGTCCGAGAGGCTCAGGTGGATGCCGCTGCAGAAAGGCTTGTCGCCCAGGCCCTTGGCCATGGCGGCGATGCCGGCCTCGACCTTGCCGCGCTGGCGGTCCATCCAGGCCTGGCTGCGCTCGCTGTCGGCGCGCTTGGGCCAGACGGCTTCCATGCGCCAGAGCACGCCGGCGTCCATCACGCCGTCGGCCAGGGCTTCCCAGGTCTTCACCTCGGCGCGCTCCCGGCCGGAGCCGGGGATGAGCTTGCCCACCGGCGACAGGGTGTCGAGGTACTCGACGATCACGCGCGAGTCGAACATGGCGTCGCCGCCGTCCATCACCAGGCAGGGCACCTTGCCCAGGGGGTTGGAGGTGGCGATGCTGGTGTCGTCGGCCCACACGTCTTCCTGCACGAACTCGTAGTCCAGGCGCTTCTCGGCCATGACGACGCGCACCTTACGCACGTAGGGGCTGGACGTCGATCCGATGAGTTTCATGCAGGCAGGATCCTCGAAAGTGGGCCAGGGGAGGCGGGGGCGCGGCGGATTCTAGAGGGAGCGCCGCCGGGCCGCCCCAGGCGCCTGCCGCCAAGGCGCCACCTACAATCCCGGGATGAGTTTCGCGCCCGTTTCCGCCCTTTCGCCCCTCGATGGCCGCTATGCCGGCAAGCTCGCGCCGCTGCGTCCGCTGATGAGCGAGCAGGGCTACATGCACCGCCGCGTCCAGGTCGAGGTGGCCTGGTTCATCGCCCTGTCCGATGCCGGTTTCGCCGAGTTCAAGCCGCTGACGCCGGGCGCCCGCAAGTACCTGATGGGCCTGGTCTCGCATTTCTCCGAAGCCGACGCGCTGGCGATCAAGGAGATCGAGAAGACCACCAACCACGACGTCAAGGCCGTGGAGTACTGGATCAAGTCCAAGTTCGAGGCCCGGCCCGAGCTGGAGTCCGCCGCCGAGTTCGTGCACTTCGCCTGCACCAGCGAGGACATCAACAACACCAGCCATGCGCTGCAGATCCAGGCCGCGCGCGACCAGGTGGTGCTGCCGGCGCTGGACGGCATCCTCGCCACGCTGCGCAAGATGGCCGGCGACTTCGCCGCCGTGCCCATGCTCAGCCGCACCCACGGCCAGACTGCCAGCCCGACCACCGTGGGCAAGGAGATCGCCAACGTCGCCGTGCGCCTGGCCAAGGCGCGCGAGCAGATCGCCGCGGTCAAGCTCATGGGCAAGATGAACGGCGCCGTGGGCAACTACAACGCCCACCTGGCCGCCTGGCCCGACTTCGACTGGGAGGCCTTCAGCCGCAAGGTCGTCGAGACCCCGGCGCCGCAGGGCCTGGGCCTTGTCTTCCAGCCCTTCAGCATCCAGATCGAGCCGCACGACTACATGGCCGAGCTGTTCGATGCGCTGGCGCGGGCCAACACCATCCTGGTCGACTTCTCGCGCGACGTCTGGGGCTACATCAGCCTGGGCTATTTCAAGCAGCGGCTCAAGGCGGGCGAGATCGGCTCGTCGACCATGCCGCACAAGGTCAACCCGATCGACTTCGAGAACGCCGAAGGCAACCTGGGCCTGGCCAACGCCCTGCTGCGCCACCTGTCGGAGAAGCTGCCCATCAGCCGCTGGCAGCGCGACCTGACCGATTCGACCGTGCTGCGCAACGTCGGCGTGGCCTTCGGCTATGCCGTGCTCGCCTACGCCAGCCTGGCCACCGGCCTGGGCAAGCTGGAGCTCAACGAGGCCGCCCTGGCCGAGGACCTGGACAGCAGCTGGGAAGTGCTGGCCGAGCCCATCCAGACCGTGATGCGCCGCTACGGCGTGGCCGGTGCCTACGAGAAGCTCAAGGAAGTGACCCGCGGCCAGGCGGTGACGGCCGAGGCGCTGCACGGGCTGATCCGCTCGCTCGAGATCCCCGAGGCCGAGAAGGAGCGCCTGCTCACCATGACGCCCGGCAGCTACACGGGCAAGGCGGCCGAACTGGCCCGACGCGTGGGCGGCGGCCAGGCCTGATGGCGCTCAAGTCCACCATCTTCAAGGCCAACCTGGCCGTGGCCGACATCGACCACGGCTACTACGCCGACCATGCGCTGACCCTGGCCCGCCACCCGAGCGAGACCGACGAGCGCATGATGATCCGCCTGGCGGCCCTGGCCCTGCAGGCGCACCAGCTGCAGGCGATGTGCGGCGGCGACGGCCAGCTGGCTTTCGGTGCCGGCCTGTCCGACCCGGACGAGCCCGATGTCTGGCTGCGCGACTTCACCGGCCGCACGCGGCTGTGGATCGAAGTGGGTCAGCCCGAGGACAAGCCGGTGACCAAGGCCTGCGGCAAGGCCGACCAGGTGGTTGTGTATGCCTTCGCCAGCTCCGCCGAGGTCTGGTGGCGCGGCATCGAGACCAAGCTGACCCGGCCGCAGAACCTGCAGGTGTGGCGCATTCCGACCGCGGCGTCCCAGCAACTGGCCGGGCTGGCCCAGCGCAGCATGCAATTGCAGGCGACGGTGCAGGAAGGCGTGCTGATGCTGGGCGATGGTGAGCGCTCCGTCGACATCGAGCCGCAAAGGCTGAAGTAGGTCCCCGCGCGGCTCCAGCGCCTTCGGTTCTGAGAGCCGCAGCGCACTCAGAGCCCCGGCATCGGCGCGCCGCAGTTCCAGCACTGCTCGAACCCGCCCTCCACGAACTCGCCGCAACGGCAGTGCCACTGGCGCTGCGGTGGCCGCTGCAGCGCGCCCAGCAGGCGCAGGGCGCGGCTGTGGTCGTCGTCGTGCTCGATCCACAGCTCCGGCAGGCACTGGTCCGGCGGCAGCTGGCCTGCGGCGGCGCCCAAGTACTCGCGCTGCACGCTCACCGACAGCCCCTGTGCCCGGAGGGCATCGGCCCACAGGGTGGCCAATGCCAGATTGGGGGCCTGGGCCAGGCGGCGCATGGGCGTGCGGGGATCCGCTCAGGGCGTCGGATCGCCGCCCGCTGGCGCGGCAGGGTCCGAGGGCGGCGGCTCGTCTGCGGCAGGCGCATCCGCCTCGCGCGCACGTTCGGCATAGCGGTTGAAGCGCCACGCCGTGTCCTGCATGGTGATGCGGCGCCAGGTCTGCCGCTTCTCGGCCGGGCTCATGGCCGGCCAGTGCTGCACCTCGTCGAAGCTGCGTCCGCAACCCTTGCATTCGTCATCGCCCTGGCTGGTCGAGCAGATGGCGATGCACGGCGTGTCGGGGGTGGTCTCATACCAGGCCGTCCACGCCGCCCAGGCCTTCGGCGGAAAGCCGAACTCGTCGGCCTCGTCTTCGCGGTGGAAGACCATCAGCGCATAGACCTCGGCCAGCGCGCGCACCTCGGGTGCCAGGCTGATGCCGTCGGGCGAGGGCTTCAGTCGCCGCCAGTGGTTGATGGCGGCCTCGATGTCGGTGATGTGGATGCCGGCCATGCAGGAGGAAACGTGGCGACCGCGACGGCCGGAATGCCGTCTCGATCGAAATGAGGGCGGGCGATCTTATCGCCATGGTTCCCGCCTTGCGCCTCGCAAGGGCGCTGTGTTCCAATCGCGCCGTTCGAAGGGGAGTAGCTCCCGGCCCGGCCCCACGCCGGCGCTGTCGGTCCTGTCGTCAGTACGAAGCGCAAGCTTCCGGCAGTTCCGGGTCCGGTATCCGCAAAGGAGCCGTTCCGAGCAAGACCTTTGATGAGCCCGCTTCGGGCTGATCAAGGCCGTCCTTCGGTTCCATGGTGCACCCCTCGGTGCACCTTCCTCGATCAGCCCGCAGCGGGCTGCCCTCCCCGGCAGGCGCCAGCCGCCTGCTCATCGGTCACAGGTATTGAGGAATCTATGGACTTTCTGACTTCTCCCGAGTTCTGGGTCGCACTCGGGCAGATCATCATCATCGACATCCTGCTGGGCGGCGACAACGCGGTCGTGATCGCGCTGGCCTGCCGCAAGCTGCCGCCCGCGCAGCGCACCAAGGGCATCATCTGGGGCACCGCCGGTGCCATCATCCTGCGGGTGGTGCTCATCGCCTTTGCGATGACGCTGCTGAACCTGCCCTTCCTGAAGCTGGTCGGCGCACTGCTGCTGGTGTGGATCGGCATCAAGCTGCTGGCGCCCGATGAAGAGGGCCACGGCGAAGTCGCGAGCAGCGACCGCCTGTTCGCCGCCATCAAGACCATCATCGTGGCCGACCTGGTGATGAGCGTGGACAACGTCATCGCGATCGCCGGCGCCGCCCAGAACGCGGGCGAGCACTCGCTGCTGCTGGTGGTGCTGGGCCTCGTGATCTCGATTCCGATCATCGTCTGGGGCAGCCAGCTGGTCATCAAGCTGATGGAGCGCTATCCGCTGATCATCACGCTGGGCGGCATGCTGCTGGGCTGGATCGCTGGTGGCATGCTGGTCACCGACCCCGTGCTGGCCAACCCCGACCGCTGGCAGTGGATGTTCAAGCTGCCGCAGACCGACGTGATCAGGTACGGTGCCCAGATTGCCGGTGCGCTGCTGGTGCTGGCCATCGGCAAGGCCGTGCTGGCCCGCCGCAGCAAGCAGGTGGCCGTGCACTGATCGCGCCCGAGGCCGGCTGAACCTTTTCGGTGGGCCGGCCTCCTTCTGTCATCCCCACTTTCCCGGCCCAAGGAGCCCCTCGATGGACAAGATCATCCTGTACGTGGACGACGCGGCCTATGCCGTGGAACACCTGGACCAGCTGGCGCCGGCCGCGCGGGGCCGGCACTGGATCGTGGTGGCCTGCGCACCGCGCATGACCCACCGCATCAGCAAGTGGGTGAGCCACAGCGCGCGCGAGAACTGGCGCGCCAAGTGGTTTGCCCGCGTGCAGGAGGCGCTGGCGCCGCTGCTGGCCCGCGAGGGTGCGCAGACGACCGCTGTGCTGGCCAAGGGGCCGCTGGTCGAGCTGACCCAGCGGCTGCATCTGGAGCACGGCGCCGCCCGCGTGGTGGATGCGCGCCGTCCCCGCATCGGCTCGGCCATGGAGCCCCTGGTGCCGGCGGCAGCGGATTCGGCGCCTCGCCGTCCGCTCGTTCCGGGCGCACGTGCGCTGCCGGGTGGCTTGGCAGGGCTCGCTGCCTTCCTGCTGCTGGCGCCCGGCCTGGCCGACTGAGCGGCGTGCCGGCCGGGCCGGCATGCGGCCCGTCGTCAGGTCCACCGGCTATGCTGGCGCCATGCGATTGATCCTCAAATGGGTGCTCAGCGCCTTGGCGCTGCTGATGGTCACCTACCTCTACGGCGGGGTGCAGATCTCGGGATTCGGCAGCGCGATGATCGCCGCGGCCGTGCTCGCACTGCTCAACGTCTTCGTGCGGCCCGTGCTGGTGATCCTGACCCTGCCGGTCACGCTGATCACGCTCGGGCTGTTCCTCTTCGTCGTCAATGCGCTCATCTTCTGGATGGCTTCTGGACTGCTGCCGGGCTTCCATGTCGACGGCTTCTGGGCGGCGCTGTTCGGCTCGCTGCTGTACTCGATCTTCGGCGTGATCATCGAGGCCGCCATCGGCGCCAGCCGCCGCTGAGGCCGCGGCACCGCTGATGTGCCACCCCGCCTGTTGGGCGGCTCGGCCGGCTACATCGGCTTCTCTTCCATCTGCTCGCGCGCGAGGCGTTCGATCTCGCGCGCACGCACGTCCACGATCGAGGCCTCGATGTGGTCGACGCGGCCACCCTTGGCGGTGGTCTCGCGCACGTAGTCCTGGGCGGCCCGGAAGCGGTCGCGCGCGGCCACGTAGTCCAGCTGGGCGACCTGCGCCTCGGCCTCGGCGCGGATGGCGCGCAGGGTGTCGCCTTCCACGTCGTACAGCCCGCCCAGCAGCCGCCACACGGTCGCGTCGCGCGGATGCGTGGCCACCCAGTCGCGCAGCACCGGCGCCGCCTCCGCGGCATGGGTGCGGGTCAGCAGCGCGGCCTGGCCGGCCATCAGCATCTCGCCCCGCGTCTTGGCGCGCACGTCGAGCAACGCGACGGCCGCGGGCGCATTGCCGGCGCCCATCTCGATCTCGGCCGCCAGCAGCCGCGCCAGCCGGGCCGGTTCGCCGGCCGTGCCGACCTGCGTGCGCAGCTTCTGCGCCAGGCTGCGCGCAGCGGGCAGATCGCGCAGTTCCCTGGCGGCCATGGCGCCTGCATAGAGGGTGCCGGCCGTGGCCGCACTGGCCGGTGCCGTGCTGCCCTGCGCGGCCTGCACCCACTGGCGCAGCAGGTCTACGCCCGGGCGGCCCAGTACGCGGGCACGGGCCGCGATCATGGCGTGCTCGGGGGTCAGGGCCACGGTCGGCGGGGGCGCCCCTTCGCGGAACTGCACGCGCGCCTGCATTTCGGTGATGCGCTCGCTGGTCAGCGGGTGGCTGCGCAGGTAGGGATAGCTGCCGTTGTCGTTCAGCCGCGAGGCGTACTGCAGCTTCTCGAACATGACGGCGGCGCCCTGCGGCGCGAAGCCGGCCTGGCTCATCACGCCGAAGCCGATGCGGTCGGCCTCGCGCTCCATGTCGCGCGAGAAGTCCAGCTGCTTCTGCATGGCCATGGCCTGGCCGCCGACCATCATGGCCGAGCCCAGGTCGCCCCCGCTGCGGCCGCTCTTGCTCATCGCCAGGCCGCCCAGCAGCATGGCCGCCAGCATCAGCGGCATCTGCCGGCTCTGCTGCGTGAGCATGCGGGAGATGTGCCGCTGCGTGACGTGGGTGAGTTCGTGGGCCAGCACCGAGGCGAGCTCGTCGCGGCTGCCGACGATGGCGATGAGCCCGGTGTTCACGCCCAGGTAGCCGCCTGGTAGCGCGAAGGCATTGATGCTGCGGTCGCGGCCGATCAGCAGCACCCAGGCGAAGCGTTCGTCCAGTTCCGGCGTGAGCTCGCCGCGCTGGCGGGCCGCGGCCAGCAGCGGCTGCCAGATGCCCTGGACGTAGTCGGCAAGCACCGGGTCGTCCACGAAGTCCGGGTCGCGGTAGAGCTCGCGGGCGATGCGGTCGCCCAGTTCGCGCTCGGTGCCGGTGCTCATTTCGGCGCCATCGCCCAGGCCGGGCAGCGGGCGGGCAGGCGTCAGGGTCTGGGCATGGAGGGGCACCGCAGCGAGCTGGGCGGCCGCCAGGGCCACGGCCAGCGCGACGCGCGCACCCCGCCGCGGTCGTCGCTGCCCAGGCAGCGAAGAGGTACCGCGCGCAGCGGCGGACGGCGGGGCAGGCATGTCGCGGAGGGTGGCAGAAGACGGCATCGGACGCGGCATCGGTGGCTTTTTCCGGCCCGTATGATGCGCCTCCCGCCGGATCGTTCAGCCTCATGTCCTCACCCCTCACCCATTTCGACGCTCAGGGCCAGGCCCACATGGTGGACGTGGCGGCCAAGCCCGCCACGCACCGCATCGCGATCGCACAAGGGCGCATCCGCATGCAGGCGGCCACGCTGGCGCTGGTCGAGTCGGGCACGGCCAAGAAGGGCGACGTGCTGGGCGTGGCGCGCATCGCCGGCATCCAGGCGGCCAAGAAGACCAGCGACCTGATCCCGCTGTGCCATCCGCTGGCCATCACCCGCGTGGCGGTCGAGTTCGCCACCGAGCCAGGCGCCGAGCCCGCCGTGCGCTGCCGCGCGACGGTCGAAACCGTGGGGCCGACGGGTGTGGAGATGGAAGCGCTCACCGCCGTGCAGGTGGCGCTGCTGACCATCTACGACATGTGCAAGGCGGCCGACCGCGGCATGGTGATCGACGGTGTGCAGGTGCTCGAGAAGCACGGCGGGAAGTCGGGCTCGTACATCGCGCGCTGACACCCCCCAGAGGCCTGGCAAAGCCAGTTCCTCGGGTGCCCTGGCACGGCCTGCTCCGACGCCGCTTGATCGTCAGCGCGCGGCCGTAGCAAGCGCAAGGCGTGGCTTCGCATTCGGAGTCCGAAGGGCCAGGACGGTGGGACGATGAGCGCCTTCAGCTTCCGTTGCGTTCCTCCTCGTCCGGCCGCTTGCGCCGCAGCGCCTCGATCACCTGCCGCGCGCCCAGCCCCAGCGGGCGCTCCTTGGACCAGACCACGTCCACCCACAGGTCCAGCCGGTTGCTGAGGTTCTCGAACGGGATCTCCACCAGTGCGCCCGCCGCCACATGCGGCTGCACGGAGGGCCTGGGCAACCAGCCCCAGCCCAGGCCGGCCGTCAGCAGGCTCAGCGCCGCCAGCGCGTTGTCGGTGCGCCAGGTGTGACGGGCGAACACGGTGCGCGGATCTCGCTGCGCCGGGTCGCGGCCGGCCACCACGATCTGGCGGGTGTCGATCAGGTGCTGCTCGCGCAGCCGGCCGCCGGCGGCGACCAGCACCGGATGGTCCGGCGCCATCACGGCGACCAGCGTCTCGGTCGCCACCTCCTGGAAGCCCTCGCGGCCATCGAGGCTGGGCCGCTCGAAGACCAGCGCGAGCTGCGCCCGGCCGCTGTGCAGCAGGGCCAGCGCATCGGCCTGCGGGGCCGCCAGCACTTCCACCTCCAGCGAGGGATGCGACTGCGCCAATGCGGCCAGCGGCTGGCTCCAGGGGCCGCTCAGCAGTTCGGGCGCGATGGCGAGCGTCAGCCGCTCCTCCAGCCCCTGCGTCAGGGCCAGCGCCTGCACCTCCAGCGCCTTGAGCTGGGCGGCGAGCAGACGGGCCTGCGGCTCCAGTGAGCGGGCGGCGGCGGTGGGGCGGGGCTCACGGCCGCTGCGGTCGAAGAGTTGCAGGTCCAGCTCGGCCTCGAGCTGGGCGATGCCCATGCTCACCGCCGAGGGCACGCGCCGCAGGGCGCGGGCGGCCGCCGAGAAGGAACCGTGGTCGAGCACCGCGAGGAAAAGGGCGACATCGTCGCTGTTGAGCATGCCGATCTTTCAGTGAATCTGAAAGAAGCTGACTTTATGTGTCAGTGCAGGAGAAATAAAGTGACACCGTCATCCAACGTGTTTCGAGCAGACAGAAAGAAGAAAGCCATGCAGGGCATCAAGCGCCGCGTCGTCTACATCAGCCTCTACGAAGGCATCGCCATCGTGGTGGCCAGCCTGGGGCTGGCCTGGATGTCGGGGCAGGGCGTGGGCCATTCCGGCGTGGTGGCGGTGATGGCATCGGCCATCGCGATCGCCTGGAACCTGCTGTTCAACACCCTGTTCGAGCGTTGGGAGGCGCGCCAGGCCAAGCGCGGCCGCAGCCTGGGCCGCCGGGTGGCGCATGCCATCGGCTTCGAGGGCGGGCTGGTGATGCTGCTGGTGCCCACCATCGCCTGGTGGCTGGAGATCAGCCTGTGGGAGGCGCTGGTGATGGATCTGGCGCTGGTGGTGTTCTTCCTGGTCTACACCTTCGTCTTCAACTGGGTGTTCGACGCGGTGTTCGGGCTGCCTGCCTCGGCGGCGGCACGGCCGGCCAGCGCCACCTGAGGGCCGCCGCGCTGCGCTGATGGAGGCCGGGGGCGCGCGCCGGTCTTTCGGGGTTATCCCGGGTCGCGCCCTATAAAATCCGCGCTCCCCGCGCAAGGAGCGTTGCAACGGCGGGCCCCGGCACACCACCTGCGGTGGCGCCCGAGCGGCCCGGACCGTGAGGCTTGGCGGGACCGGACGCCGGCCGCCAGGCGCCG
Source organism: Pseudacidovorax sp. NFM-22 (assembly GCF_021401245.1). Taxonomy (GTDB): domain Bacteria; phylum Pseudomonadota; class Gammaproteobacteria; order Burkholderiales; family Burkholderiaceae_C; genus Xenophilus. The sequence continues at coordinate 907,227 of NZ_JACBFY010000002.1, read as the reverse complement.
GCTGCAACGACGCTCACCTGATTCCCGCCCCCAGGTGTGCCGTCCATGAATTCCTCCGCCCCTTCCGTTCCCCCCATGCTGCTGTCCGGCCTGGAGCCGGTCGTCATCGACGCGGGCACGCTGTTCGTCAACATCGGCGAGCGCACCAACGTCACGGGTTCCAAGGCCTTCGCCCGCATGATCCTCAACGGCCAGTTCGAGGAAGCGTTGGCCGTGGCCCGCCAGCAGGTCGAGAACGGTGCCCAGGTGATCGACATCAACATGGACGAGGCCATGCTCGATAGCAAGGCGGCCATGGTGCGCTTCCTGAACCTGATCGCGAGCGAGCCCGACATCGCGCGCGTGCCGATCATGGTGGACAGCTCCAAGTGGGAGGTGATCGAGGCCGGGCTGCGCTGCATCCAGGGCAAGGGCATCGTCAACTCCATCTCCATGAAGGAGGGCGTGGACAAGTTCAAGCACGAGGCGCGGCTGATCCGCCGCTACGGCGCCGCTGCCGTGGTGATGGCCTTCGACGAGCAGGGCCAGGCCGACACCTATGCCCGCAAGATCGAGATCTGCGAACGGGCCTACCGCGTGCTGGTGGACGAAGTGGGCTTTCCGCCCGAGGACATCATCTTCGACCCGAACATCTTCGCGGTGGCCACGGGCATCGAGGAGCACAACAACTACGCCGTCGACTTCATCGAGGCCACGCGCTGGATCAAGGCCAACCTGCCGGGCGCCAAGGTGTCGGGCGGCGTGTCGAACGTGAGCTTCAGCTTCCGCGGCAACGACCCGGTGCGCGAGGCGATCCACACCGTCTTCCTGTACCACGCCATCCAGGCGGGCATGGACATGGGCATCGTCAACGCCGGCATGGTGGGCGTGTACGACGACCTGGAACCCCAGCTGCGCGAGCGCGTGGAAGACGTGGTGCTCAACCGCCGCCCCGATGCCGGCGAGCGCCTGGTGGAGATCGCCGAGACCGCCCGCAGCGGCGCCAAGGACGAAAGCAAGAAGCTCGAATGGCGCGGCACGCCCGAACAGCCGAAGTCCGTGGACGAGCGCCTGGCCCACGCGCTGGTCCACGGCATCACCGACTTCATCGTCGAGGACACCGAAGAGGCCTACCAGGCCATCGTGGCCCAGCCGGGCGGCCGCCCGCTGCACGTCATCGAAGGTCCGCTGATGGATGGTATGAACATCGTGGGCGACCTGTTCGGTGCTGGCAAGATGTTCCTGCCGCAGGTGGTCAAGAGCGCGCGGGTGATGAAGCAGGCCGTGGCCCACCTCATTCCCTACATCGAGGAAGAGAAGAAGCGCGACGAGGCGGCGGGCCGCGATGTGCGCAGCAAGGGCAAGATCGTCATCGCCACCGTCAAGGGCGACGTGCACGACATCGGCAAGAACATCGTCACCGTCGTGCTCCAGTGCAACAACTTCGAGGTGGTGAACATGGGCGTGATGGTCCCGTGCCACGAGATCCTGGCCCGCGCCAAGGTCGAGGGCGCGGACATCGTGGGCCTGTCGGGCCTGATCACGCCCAGCCTCGAAGAGATGCAGTACGTGGCCGGCGAGATGCAGAAGGACGAGCACTTCCGCATGAGGAAGATCCCGCTGCTCATCGGTGGCGCCACCACCAGCCGGGTGCACACGGCCGTCAAGATCGCCCCGCATTACGAAGGCCCGGTGGTCTACGTGCCCGATGCCTCGCGCAGCGTGAGCGTGGCGCAGAGCCTGCTGTCGGAGCAGGCGGCGAACTACATCGCCGAGCTCAACGCCGACTACGACAAGGTGCGCCAGCAGCATGCCAACAAGAAGCAGGTGCCGCTGTGGCCCTTGCCCAAGGCGCGCGCCAACAAGACGCCCATCGACTGGACGGGCTACCAGCCGCCCAAGCCCAAGTTCATCGGCCGCCGCATGTTCCGCAACTACGACCTGGCGGACCTGGCGAAGTACATCGACTGGGGCCCCTTCTTCCAGACCTGGGACCTGGCCGGGCCCTTCCCGCAGATCCTCAAGGACGAGATCGTCGGCACCGAGGCCCAGCGCGTCTTCAGCGACGGCAAGCGCATGCTGCAGCGGCTGATCGAAGGCCGCTGGCTCACGGCCAATGCGGTGGTGGGCTTCTGGCCGGCCAACACCGAGCGCGACGACGACATCGTGCTGTATGCCGACGAGTCGCGCCAGACGCCGCTGCTCACCTGGTACGGCCTGCGCCAGCAGACCGAGAAGCAGGCGGTGGACGGCGTGATGCGGCCCAGCCGCTGCCTGGCCGACTTCGTGGCGCCGCGCGAATCGGGCGTGGCCGACTACGTGGGCGCCTTCGCCGTCACGGCGGGCATCGGCGCCGAGAAGCGCGAGAAGTACTTCCTCGACGACCTGGACGACTACTCCGCCATCATGTTCAAGGCCCTGGCCGACCGCCTGGCCGAGGCCTTTGCCGAGGCGCTGCATCACCGCGTGCGCCTGGACCTGTGGGGCTACGCGGCCGACGAGCAGCTGAGCAATGAGGAGATGATCAAGGAGCAGTACCGCGGCATCCGCCCGGCGCCGGGCTATCCGGCCTGCCCCGACCACAGCGTCAAGGGCCCGATGTTCGAGCTGCTGCAATGCGCCGAGATCGGCATGGGCCTGACCGATTCGCTGGCGATGACGCCAGCGGCCAGCGTCTCGGGCTTCTACCTGAGCCATCCCGACAGCACCTACTTCAACGTCGGCAAGATCGGGCACGACCAGCTGCAGGACCAGGCGGCGCGCCGCAAGCTGGCCGAGGCGGACCTGGAGCGGCTGCTGGCGCCGAACTTATGAACTCCCCCCCAAGCCGCTTCGCGGCTCCCCCCCTCTCTGGCGCCTTCGGCTTGGAGGGGGGGCACACCCTGCGGCCTGGCGAAGCCAGTTCAGCGGGTGCTCTGGCGAGGTCCGCCGAGCGGTGCCGCTCGCCTGAACTTCTTGATCCCCACTGGAGGCTGCCATTCTGCAGAAGCTGAGCTTCACGGCCGTGCACCTGGCCGGCGTGGCCGTGGTGCTGTTGGCGCTCTGGGGCGCGGGCGACGCGCTGATGCGGCGCATGTGGGCAAGCGCCGGCGACACACCCGGTCGCGAGGACCCCTGGCTGCGCATGGCGCTGTCCGCCGCCACCGGCCTGGGCCTGGCCATCCTGGCGCTGCAGGCGCTGGGCATCGCGGGCCTGCTGAAGCCGCCCGGCACGCTGGCGCTGCTGGCCATCGGGCTGGCGCTGGCGCTCTGGCGCCTGCCCGCGCAGTGGCGGCTGCTGCGCGCCCTGCCGTCAGGCCCGCCGCTGGGCCGCGCCGAGCGCGTGGCGACGCTGGTCGCCATCGGCGCCTTCATCATCAGCCTCTTCGAGCCGATGGCACCGCCGCATGCCTTCGACGAGATGATGTACCACCTGCCCTATGCGCGGCAGGTGGCCGAGAGCGGCGCGCTGGGCATCCACGACTGGCTGCGCTATCCCTGGTTCCCCTACAACTACGACCTGCTCTATGCGGCGGCCCTGCCGCTCGCGGGGGACGTGTTCCCGCATCTGCTGCACGCGCTGGGCGGCTGGCTGGCGGCTGCGCTGGTGTGGCGCCTGGCCGTGACGCACACCGACCGCATCTGCGCCGCGATTGCGGCGGCGGTATGGCTGATGATGGGCGAGTTCTTCAACGCCCTCATCGACATGGGCGTGGCGCTGTTCGTGGTGGCGGCCTTCACCGTGCTCTGGCTGTGGTGGAGCACGCCGGTCACGCCGGCGCAGCCGCGGCGGCCGGCGCGCTGGCTGGGCCTGGCCGCCTTCTACCTGGGCGTGGCGGCAGGCAGCAAGTACCAGGCGCTCACCTTCCTGCCGCTGGTGGCCGTGTGCGTGGCCTGGCGCGAGCGCCGGCCGGGGCCCTGGCTGCTGGCGCTGGGCTGCTTTCTGCTGCCGTGCATCTACTGGTTCGGCCGCAACTGGCTGCAGACCGGCGACCCCTTCAATCCCATCGGCGCCAAGGTGTTCGGCTTCACGAACTGGAACCTGGACGACTATCAGCGCCAGGTCGACGACGTGCGTGCCCATGCCGCGCTGCCCAACGTCATGCTGTGGCCGGCGCTGCTGGTGCCCTTCGCGGCGGTCTGGAAGACGCGGCCCGCGGTGCGCGCCGCGGCGCTGTTCGGCGCCTGGTCGGTGCTGGTGTGGCTGGCCACCTCGCGCTATCCGCGCTACATGGCGGCCTCGTTCCCGATCCTGGCCTGGCTGGGCGCCATCGGCTGGTGCCAGCTGTGGCGCTGGGCCGCTGCCGCGCTGCAGCGGCGCGTCGGCGACCGGGCGCGCGCCCGGTCGGTGGCCGGGCTGGGCGTCGCGCTTCTGTCCGTGCTCGTCATTGCCGGCGGGGTGCGGCTGTGGAACCACGTCCGCCAGATCGCGCCCACGCCCGAGACGCGCGAGGCCTTCCTGGCCCGCAACGTGCCGGGTTACGTGGTGCTGAGCTGGCTGCGTGCGCATCCGCAGCCCGGCCGCCTCTATCAGGTGGGCCTGAGCGACGCGATCTACTTCGCGCCCAACCCGGTCTGGGGTGATGTGTTCGGCCCCTACCGCTACGTCGACTTCCTGCTGCTGCCCGCTCCCGAGATGGCGCGCAAGTTGGTGCAGCACGGCTTCGGTACCATCGTCGTCCAGACGGCGCTCGGGCCCTATGTCGATGGCAAGCCCGGCTTCGAGCACCACTTCAAGCTGCTGGTCGAGCGCGATGGCGTGAAGGCGTACCGGATCGTCCCGGACCCGTCCTGATTCCTCGGCCGCTCTTCCGCCGCCTCGTCACCACCACCGATCTGCCCGCATGCGCATTGCCGCCGTCATCCCCTGCTACAACGAAGCCCTGGCCATCGCCCAGGTGATCGAGGGCTTCCGCACCCATCTGCCGCAGGCCCAGGTGCATGTGTTCGACAACGCGTCCAGCGACGACACCGCCGCCGTGGCCCGGGCCCATGGGGCGCGGGTGACCACCGTGCGCCTGCGCGGCAAGGGCAACGTGGTGCGGCGCATGTTCGCCGACGTCGAGGCCGACATCTACATCATGGTCGACGGCGACGCCACCTACGACCTGGCCCGGCTGCCCGAGATGATCGACATGCTGGTGCAGGGCAACCTCGACATGGTGGTGGGTGCCCGGCAGGACGATCAACAGGACGCGCAGACCTACCGCCGCGGCCATCGCCTCGGCAACCGCATGCTGACGGGGGCCGTGGTCAAGCTCTTCGGCGGCGAGTTCAGCGACATGCTGTCGGGCCTGCGTGTCTTTTCGCGCCGGTATGTGAAGTCCTTCCCGGCGCTGTCGCAGGGCTTCGAGACCGAGACCGAGCTCACGGTGCACGCGCTGGAACTGCGCATGCCCTGGGACGAGCTGCCGGTGCGCTATCTCGCGCGTCCCGAGGGCTCGGAAAGCAAGCTGTCGACCTACCGTGACGGCTGGCGCATCCTGGTCACCATCACCAAGTTGTTCGTGAGCGAGCGGCCGCTGCTGTTCTTCATGATCGTGACGGCGGTATTGGCGCTGGCCTCGCTGGGTCTGGCCTTCCCGCTGCTGCTGACCTACCTGCACACCGGGCTGGTGCCGCGCCTGCCCACCGCGGTGCTGGCCACCGGCCTGATGCTCGCCGCCATGCTGTCGGCCAGCTGCGGCGCCGTGCTGCGCACCGTCACGCTGGGGCGCCGCGAGGTCAAGCGCATCGCCTACCTCGCCATTCCCGGCGCGGCGCGGCTGGCAACGCCGGTGAGCGTGCAGTGAGCGTCCGCCCGGCCGCTCCGGCGAAAGTGCTGCGGTGATCTCCGGCCCGCTGCTGCGCCGCCTGCTGAGCTTCGGCATCGCGGGCGTCATCGGCTTCGCCGTCGATGCCGGCCTGCTGTACCTGCTGGCGCCGCATGTGGGCTGGTATGCGGGGCGGGTGCTGTCCTTCTGGGGTGCGGCCACCGCCACCTGGCTGATCAACCGGCGCTTCACCTTTGCCGATGGCGCGCGGCGCCTGCCGCTGTGGCACGAATACCTGCGCTACCTCGCCGCCATGCTGGGCGGCGCCCTCGTCAACTATGCGGCCTACGTGGCCGTGCTGCATGCGCTGCAGGGCCCGGCGGCACCGCTGCTCGGCGTGGCCGCCGGCAGCATCGCCGGCATGGGCGTCAACTACCTGTCGGCGCGCTACCTGGTCTTCCGACGCTGAGCCAGGCGGGCGCGTTGGCTCAATGCGCGCCGGACACCACCACGGGCACTTCCGTGGCCGGCGGCGTGTTGCGGCTGCGGCCGCAGCGCACGATGCCATCGATCATCACCATGCCCACACCCGGCAGATCGCCCAGCTGCACGCTTTCGAGCAGCGTGCGGCCGGCCGTGTGCTGGGCGCGATCCAGGAAGACGAAGTCGGCCGCATAGCCCTTGTCGATCAGGCCGCAGTTGAGCTTGCGCATGCGGGCCGTGTTGCCGGTGGCGAAGCAGAACACCAGCTCGGCCGGGATGTTGGCCAGCGACGAAAGCATGGCGATCATGCGCAGGATGCCCAGCGGCTGCACGCCCGAGCCGGCGGGGCCGTCGGTGCCCAGGATCACGCGGTGCGGGCACTTGAGTTCCAGCGCTGCCTTGGCCGCGGCGATGGCCACGCGCTCGTTGCCGTTGTGCACGATCTCGATGCCGCGCGTGCTCTTCTCGCACAGCTCGCACACATGCGCCTCGGGCAGCGAGGTGTGGCCGCCGTTGATGTGGCCGATGATGTCGGCGTCGGCCTCCAGCACCACGTCCTTGTCGATCAGGCCCGAGCCCGGGATCGACGGGCCGCCCGTGTGGATGGTGCTCTGGATGCCGTACTTGCGGGCCCAGGCCACCATCTCCTTGGCCTCGTAGCCGGCCTTGACGCTGCCCAGGCCCACCTCGCCCAGCAGGCTGACGCCGGCCTCGGCGAGTTCCTTGAAGTCGCTCTCGACCATGCCCTTCTCGATGACCGGCGCGCCGGCCAGCACCTTCACGCCGCCGGGGCGGAAGGCGTCGAAGGCGCGCTGCGCGGTGATGGCCAGGGCCTTGAGGCCCACGATGTCCTTGGGCCGGCCGGGGTAGTGCACCTCGCCGGCGGAGATCATGGTCGTGACGCCGCCGTTCATGCTGGACTCGATCCAGTTGAGCTGGCTCTGGCGCGGCGTCCAGTCGCCGGCCACCGGGTGCACGTGGCTGTCGATCAGGCCCGGCGCGACGCAGGTCTGGCGCGCGTCGATGACGGTGGTGGCGCCTTCGACATCGCAGTCCTTGTAGCGGCCCACGGCGGCGATCAGGCCGTCCTGGACCACGATGGTGTCGGCCTGCAGGATGGGCTGGTCGATGTCGCCCGAGAGCAGCAGCCCTATGTTCTGGATGACGACCTTGCCCGACTTGCCGGCGGCGGCGACTTCTGCCATTTTTGGGTTTCCTCGTGGGGTGGGAGAGATTCCGTGCTGTCGTCCTGCCGCACGGTGCGCAGCACCGTCTCGGTCACGAAGGCCTCCCAGTGCTGGGCGGCCTCGGGCGCATCGAGCTGCTCGCCCAGGAAGCTGGCGAGCGTGTAGCGGTTGGACATGTAGAAATAGCCTGTCGCCGCGATCAGCAGGTACACGTCGCGCGCGGCCAGGTCGGGGCGGAACAGGCCCTGGGCCGTACCGCTCTCCAGGATCGAGGCGATCACCGCCACCGCCCGCGACGAGTATTCGCGGGCCCGCACCGACTTGGCGATGTGCCGCCCCTTGTGCAGGTTCTCGGTGTTGAGCAGGGTGACGAAGTCGGGGTTGCGCCGGTAGTAGCCCAGCACGAAGCGGATCACTTCGGTCAGCGCCTCGACCGGGCGGGCCATGTCCAGCGCCATGGCGGCCTCGGCCTCGTCCATGCGCTGGTAGATGCCCTCCAGCACGGCCACGAACAGGCCTTCCTTGCTGCCGAAGTAGTAATAGATCATCCGGTCGTACGACTTGGCCGCGCGCGAGATCTTCTCCACGCTGCCGCCCTCGTAGCCGTATTTGGCGAACACCTTGGTGGCCGCACGCAGGATGGCCTCGCGCGAGGCCTGCGCCTGCGCCTCGCGCACGCCGGTCTTGCGCTGCGGCTTGGCGGGCGTCTTGCGCGTGGCCAAGGTATCAGGTCCTCGAAAAGATGCGGCCGAGCGCCGGGCCGCCCCAAGCCGGCCGCGCCTCCCCCTCGGGGGGTGGCGTTACACGCGCGCAGCGCGTGAAAAGCCGGGGGGCGGTCATTTTTCGACGAAGGCGCGCTCGACCACGTAGTCGCCGGGGGTCGTGGTATTGCCTTCGTGGAAGGCGCGCTGCTCCAGGATCAGCTTCATGTCGGCCAGCAGCATGGGGCTGCCGCACAGCATCACGCGGTCTTCCGCGGGGTTGAGCGGCGGCAGGCCCAGGTCGTCGGTGAGCTTGTTGCTGGTGATCAGGTCGGTGATGCGGCCCTGGTTGCGGAAGGGCTCGCGCGTGACGGTGGGGTAGTACAGGAGCTGCTCGCTCACCATCTCGCCCAGGAACTCGTGGTGCGGCAGGTCCTGCGTGATGGTGTCGTGGTAGGCCAGCTCGGCCACCTCGCGCACGCCGTGCACCAGGATCACCTTCTCGAACTTCTCATAGGTCTCGGGGTCGCGGATCACGCTCAGGAAGGGCGCCACGCCGGTGCCGGTGCCGAACAGGTACAGGCGCTTGCCGGGCAGGGTGTAGTCGATCAGCAGCGTGCCCGTGGGCTTGCGGCCCACCACGATGGTGTCGCCGACCTTGATGTGCTGCAGCCGCGAGGTGAGCGGGCCGTCGGGCACCTTGATGCTCAGGAACTCGAGGTGCTCCTCGTAGTTCGCGCTCACGATGCTGTAGGCGCGCAGCAGCGGCTTGCCGTCGACCTTGAGCCCGATCATCGTGAAGTGCCCGTTGGAGAAGCGCAGGGCAGCGTCGCGCGTGGTGGTGAAGCTGAACAGGCGGTCGGTCCAGTGGTGGACGGTCAGGACGCGTTCTTCGGCGAAGGCACTCATAAGCTAATAACCAAATGAAAGGGAAGCTGGCGGGTGGCACGAGGGCATGCGCATCAGGCTTGCGGCGCCACTGGCTGGTGCTGCCCATTTTCGTTCACGACGCACCAGGAAGGGGAGTCGTGCACTCTGGAAAACACCCATGCAAGCATCGCGCCGGGCCGCTAGATTCGTTTCATGTAGCGATCACAACATGAATATGGAGCGGATGCTACACAAACGGTGCATCGCCGCCAAGCCGATTTCCGGCATGCTTGTTGCACACACAGGCCGCGTTGCACGAAAGCCCACGATGACAGAACACACCAAGACCGACGGCCTGCCCGGCATCGACGTGCCGGCCCTGCCCACTACGCCCGACGGCCTGGGCCGCGCGCCCGCGCGCAACGAGCGCATGAGCACGAGCAAGGTCGAATGCAATGCCTGCCCGGTGCTGTGCCAGATCTCCGACGGCCGCACCGGCGCCTGCGACCGCTACGCCAACCGCGACGGCGTGCTGGTGCGCACCGACCCGGTGGTCATGCTGCGGCGCGAGCTGGACTCGCCCGAGCCGGCCCTGGTGCCCTTCGCCCGTCCGGCGGCCGACACGGTCGAAGCCGCCGCGGCCGATGCACCGCAGGACGACTGGAACGGCGACCTGCTGCTGGCCGACCAGGTCTTCGTCACCGGCATCGGCAGTTCCACCACCTACCCCGACTACAAGCCCGCGCCCTTCATCGTGGCCTCCAAGGCCCAGGGCGTGGACATGGTCACCGTGGTCACCGAAGGCATCTTCAGCTACTGCAGCGTGAAGGTGAAGATCGACACCGACCGCTTCCTCGGCAGCGAGCAGGCCAACGTCCGCTACAAGGGCGAGGTGGTGGGCCATGTGACCACGGCCGAGTACGGCTCGCAGATGCTGTCGCTGGGCGGCGTGCACCACCTCACCGGCGGCAGCAAGAAGGAAGGCCGCATGACGCTGGAGATGATGCAGCGGCTGTGCAACAAGCAGGCGGCCGAATGCACCATCGACGGCGGCGCCAGCCTGGTGATCCAGGCCGGCCGCGCGCCCATCGTCAACGGCGTGGAAGAGCAGCGCATGCGCGTGGGCTGCGGCTCGGCCACGGTGGGCATCTTCGCCAAGCAGCTGCTGGGGCTGGCCGACGAGGTGGTGGTGGTCGACGACCACATCACCGGCGTGCTCACCGAGCACCAGGCCGGCCGCTGCCTGGCCATGCCGCCCTCGGGCATCCAGATGCGCGGGCGCAAGTCCACGCCCGGACGCTACTTCCAGGTGGCCAATCCGGGCAGCGGCTGGGGCGGCACCGACATCGCCGACCCGCTGGCCATCATCGAAGGCTGGGAGCCCGGCGTGGCCAGGCCGGGCCTCAAGCTGCTGATGACCTCCACCACCGGCGAACAGGCCGAGTGGTACGTGCTGGACGACGAGCTGCGCCCCGTGCCGCAGCCCATGCCCGAGGCCGTGCGCAAGGTGGTCGAGCGCATCGGCGAGAACTGCGAGCCTTCGCTCACCACGGTGCTCTTCCTCGGCGGTGCAGGCGGCAGCCTGCGCGCGGGCGTGACCGAGAACCCGATCCTGCTCACGCGGGCGATCAAGCGCGCGCTGGTCAACGTGACCTGCGGTGGTGCGCCGGCCTATGTGTGGCCGGGCGGCGGCATCACCGTCATGGCCGACGTGATGCGCATGCCCGACAACAGCTTCGGCACCGTGCCCACGCCGGCCATCATCGCGCCCATCGAATTCAGCATGCGGCTGCAGGACTACGCAGACCTGGGCGGCCACATGGAGCATGTGATGTCGCTGGAGCAGGCGCTGCGCCGCGGCGCCTGGCAGGACGACGGTGCGCCGCTCGCCCGCCGCTTCGTCGGCCAGTCCAGCGACAACCCCTGGCCGCTGGGCCACAAGCCCATGCTGGGCTGACCGGCCTCTTCTTGCCGCGACGCATGCCCGCCCAACGTCACGCCCTCGATGCCGAGCGCTGGCACTGGCACCACGGTCCCATCGACCTCGTGGTCCAGGCCGAGGGCGAGCCGCGTGCCGTGGCCGAGGCGCACGAGTCGGCATGGATGCGCTTCGAAGGCCTGCTGGACGAGCTGGTCGCCGAGCTGCCCGCGCTGCGTCGCCCGGTGTCCGAGCATGCGAGCCTGCATGGACCCGTAGCCAAGCGCATGCAGGCCGCCTGCCTGCCCTTCCTGCCCGCCTTCATCACGCCGATGGCGGCCGTGGCGGGCGCGGTGGCGCAGGAGTTGATCGCCTTCTACCAGCGGCCCGGCATTGCCCGCGCCTGGATCAACAATGGGGGCGACATCGCGCTGCATCTCGCGCCCGGCACCGAGGCGCGCGTCGGCCTCTATGCCGACCTGGCCCGCTTCGCGCCGCAAGACGCGCAGCGCCTGCGCACCGACGGCCAGTTCAGCGTCGCGGCGGCCGACCCGGTGCGCGGCATCGCCACCAGCGGCTGGCGGGGCCGCAGTTTCTCGCTCGGCATCGCGGACAGCGTGACCATCCTCGCGGCCACGGCCGCGCAGGCCGATGCGGCGGCGTCCATCGTCGCCAACGCGGTCGATGCGGACCACCCCGCCATCGAGCGTCGCCCCGCCAACGAATGCAAGGACGACAGCGACCTCGGTGCGCTGCCCGTCACCGTGCAGGTGCCGCCGCTGCCCACCACCGTGGTGCGCGATGCGGTCGAATCGGGGCTGCGACGCGCGACGGAACTGCAGTCGCGCGGCCTCATCCACGCCGCCGTGATCGTGTGCCAAGGGCAATGGAGAGTGCTGTCGGCACGCGACGAGGCCGTGCTGGCGCCGGCCGTTGGTTCAGTATTTGCTTAACGAATTGCACACCCCTTCACCACGATGATCGACATCCGCCGCGTCTTCACCCAGGTCGAGCAGATTCACCACGAGTTCGGCCCCCGCGCCGAGCAGCCGCTGGTGCGCGGCGCCATCGCGGCCGTGCTCGCCAACCCGTTCGCCGGCCGCTACGAGTCGGACATCCTGCCCATGATGGCGCTGCTGGACCCGGTGGGCGTGGACATGGCCCAGCGCCTGCTGGCCGCCATGGACGTGCCGCGCGAGGCCATCGCCACCTACGGCAAGGGCGCCATCGTCGGTGCGGCAGGCGAGCTGGAGCATGGTGCGCTGTGGCATGTGCCGGGCGGCTACGCCATGCGCGAGCTGCTGGGCTGGAAGGGCGACCGCGCCGCCTATACCGCCGGCAAGGGCGAGGCCAAGAGCGGCCAGCCCGGCAATGCGCTGTCCATCGTGCCCTCGACCAAGAAGGTGGGCCCGCCCGGCGCCGCGCTGGACGTGCCGCTCACCAACATCAACGCCAGCTATGTGCGCGGCCAGTTCGACGCCATCGAGGTGCGCGTGCCCGGCGCGCCCGCGGCCGACGAGATCGTCTTCATCCTCGCCATGACCACCGGCTACCGCGTGCATGCCCGCGTCGGCGGCCTCAAGGCCGAGGACATCAGCCAATGGAACGGCCTGCGCTGAGGCGCGCCACAGAACGAGGAGAACCCATGCCCGCAGACATCCGCAAGCTCATCGTGCAAGTCGACGAAACCCGCAAGGAGATGGGCCAGACCATCGACCCGCCCACGCGCCGTGCCGTCGCCATCGCCGTCATCGCCAACCCTTACGCCGGTCGCTACAGCGAGAACCTGGACGAGCTCATCGCCATCGGCGAGGAACTCGGCGGCCTGCTCGGCCAGAAGGCCGTGAAGGCGCTGGGCATCGAGCCCGGCCAGGCACAGAGCTACGGCAAGGCCGCCATCGTGGGCGAGGCCGGCGAGCTGGAGCATGCCGCGGCCATTCTCCATCCCAAGCTGGGCGCGCCACTGCGCGTGGCGGTCGAAAAGGGCGCCGCGCTGGTGCCTTCGGCGAAGAAGCAGGGCACGCTGGGCACCGCCATCGACGTGCCGCTGGGCCACAAGGACGCCGCCTTCGTGCGCAGCCATTTCGATGCCGTCGAGGCCCGCGTGAGCGATGCCCCGCGTGCGGGCGAGATCGTGGTGGCCGTGGCCGTGACCGACAGCGGCCGTCCGCTGCCGCGCATCGGCGGCCTGCAGGTGTCCGAGATCAAGGGCGTGGACGGTCTTCGCTGAACGCGGCGCGGCTATTCTTCGCCTGCTTCATTTCCCCGGTTTTCCATCCCATCCGACGAGGAGTTCCCCATGCAACCCTTCCGCCTCAACTTTGGCGCCGCCGCTGCGCTGGCCCTGGCTGCCGGCACGCTGATGCCGGCCCACGCCCAGAACGTCATCAAGATCGGCGAGGTCAACAGCTACAAGGCCCAGCCGGCCTTCCTGGAGCCCTACAAGAAGGGCATGGAACTGGCGGTGGACGAAATCAACGCCAAGGGCGGCGTCAACGGCAAGAAGATCGAGCTGATCACCCGCGACGACAACGCCAACCCGGGCGACGCCGTCCGCATGGCCGAGGAACTGGTCTCGCGCGAGAAGGTGGACGTGCTGGCCGGCGCCTTCCTGTCCAACACCGGCCTGGCGCTGGCCGACTTCGCCAAGCAGAAAAAATTCTTCTACCTGGCCGGCGAGCCGCTGACCGACAAGATGACCTGGCAGGGCGGCAACCAGTACACCTTCCGCCTGCGCCCCGGCACCTACATGCAGGCCGCCATGCTGGTGCCCGAGGCCGTCAAGCAGAAGAAGAAGCGCTGGGCGCTGGTCTACCCCAACTACGAATACGGCCAGTCGGCCGTGGCCGCCTTCAAGAACCTGCTGAAGGCCGCGCAGCCCGACGTGGAGTTCGTCACCGAACAGGCCACGCCGCTGGGCAAGGTCGACGCGGGCAGCGTGGTGCAGGCCCTGGCCGATGCCAAGCCCGACGCCATCTTCAACGTGCTGTTCGGCGCCGACCTGTCGAAGTTCGTGCGCGAGGGCAACACCCGCGGCCTGTTCAAGGACCGCACCGTGGTCAGCGTGCTGACCGGCGAGCCCGAGTACCTCGACCCGCTCAAGGACGAGGCGCCCGATGGCTGGATCGTGACCGGCTACCCGTACTACGGCATCAAGACGCCCGAGCACAAGGCCTTCCTCGATGCCTACCAGGCCAAGTTCAAGGACTACCCGCGCCTGGGCTCGGTGGTGGGCTACAGCATGATCAAGTCGGCCGCCGCCGGCATCGCCAAGGCCGGCAGCACCGACGCCGACAAGCTGGTCGCCGCCTTCAAGGGCCTGCAGGTGGACAGCCCCTTCGGCAAGATCAGCTACCGCGCCGAAGATCACCAGTCGACCATGGGCGCCTTCGTGGGCAAGACCAAGAACGACGGCGGCAAGGGCGTGATGGTGGACTACGTCTACTACGACGGCGCCGATGCCCGCTTCCAGCCGCCCGCGGCTGACGTGAAGAAGTCCCGCAGCGCGGACTGACGACTGCTGCCCCCTGAAGAGAGCCTTGCCATGAGTTTTTCCGGCCTGATCGTCCAGCTCCTCAACGGGCTGGCGTCTGCGTCTTCGCTGTTCCTGGTCGCGGCGGGTCTGTCGCTGATCTTCGGTGTGACGCGCATCGTCAACTTCGCGCATGGCTCCTTCTTCATGGTGGGCATCTACGTCGCCTACACCCTGGCCGACAAGCTGGGCGGCGCCGGCTTCTGGGTGGCGCTGCCGCTGGCGGCCATCGCGGTCGGCGTGCTCGGCGGGCTGATCGAGGTCGTGCTGCTGCGGCGCATCTACAAGGCGCCCGAGCTCTTCCAGCTGCTGGCCACCTTCGCGCTGGTGCTGGTCATCAAAGACGCGGTGCTGTGGCTGTGGGGCCCCGACGAGCTGCTGGGTCCGCGTGCGCCGGGCCTGCGCGGCTCGGTCGAGATCCTGGGCCGGCAGTTCCCGGCCTACGACCTGTTCCTGATCGTCGTCGGCCCGGTGGTGCTGGGCCTGGTGTGGCTGCTGCTCACCCGCACGCGCTTCGGCACGCTGGTGCGCGCGGCCACGCAGGACCGCGAGATGGTCAGCGCCCTGGGCGTCAACCAGGCCTGGCTGTTCACAGCCGTGTTCGCGCTGGGCGCGCTGCTGGCCGGCCTGGGCGGTGCGCTGCAGCTGCCGCGCGAGCCGGCCACGCTGGAGATGGACCTCAACACCATCGGCGCGGCCTTCGTGGTGGTGGTGGTGGGCGGCATGGGCTCGCTGCCCGGCGCCTACGTGGCCGCATTGCTGATCGCGGAGATCAAGGCCCTGTGCATCTGGCTGGGCGTGGTCGAGATCGCGGGCATCGCCATTTCCTTTTCCAAGCTCACGCTGGTGGTCGACTTCCTGGTCATGGCCGCGGTGCTGGTGTGGCGCCCCTGGGGCCTGATGGGCCGGCCGCAGGCGCCCAGCCGCTACGTGGGTATGCAGGAAGAGCCGCTGCGCCGCGCGGGCGGCTCCTACGTGGCCGCCGTCGGCGTGCTGGCCCTGGTGCTGGCCGCCATGCCGGTGCTCACGGCCAGCTCGCCCTACACCACGGTGCTGATGATCGACCTGCTGATCGCGGCGCTGTTCGCGGCGAGCCTGCACTTCATCATGGGCCCGGCGGGCATGCATTCCTTCGGCCACGCCGCCTACTTCGGCCTGGGTGCGTACGGCGCTGCGCTGCTGGCGCGCGCCGCCGGCCTGCCGATGGAACTCACGCTGGTGCTGGCACCGGTGGTTGCGGGCCTGGGCGCGCTGGTCTACGGCTGGTTTGCCGTGCGGCTGTCGGGCGTGTACCTGGCCATGCTCACGCTGGCCTTCGCACAGATCACCTGGGCCATCGTCTACCAGTGGGACAGCTTCACCGGCGGCAGCAACGGCCTCACGGGTGTGTGGCCGTCGGAATGGCTCAATGACAAGCGCGCCTACTACTGGCTCACGCTGGTGCTGGTGGGCGGTGGCCTGTGGTGGCTGCGCCGCGTGCTGTTCTCGCCCTTCGGCTATGCGCTGCGCGCGGGCCGCGACTCGGTGCTGCGCGCCGACGCCATCGGCATCGACGTCAAGCGCATGCAATGGGCGGCCTTCGTGGTGGCCGGCGCGGTGGCGGGCCTGGCGGGCGGGCTGTTCGCGTACTCCAAGGGCAGCATCTCGCCCGAGACCCTGGCGGTGGGCCGCTCGGTCGACGGCCTGGTGATGGTGCTGCTGGGCGGCATCCAGACACTGGCCGGCCCGGTGGTGGGCGCCTTCACCTTCACCTGGCTGCACGACATGGTGGCGCGCAACACCGACTACTGGCGCGCCATGCTGGGCGCCATCATCCTGATCCTGGTGCTGCTGTTCCCGCAAGGCATCGCGGGCTCGATCAAGCAACTGGCCGACAAGTGGCGTGGCCGGCGCGACGACGTGGCCGCCGACGAGGCCGCCAAGGCGCCGATGCAGGCCGCGGCTGCGGCCGGGGAGGGTGCGCGATGAGCCGCCTGTCGTCCTGCTTCTTCATGTTCTTCATCGGCCTGGAGGTGCTCTGATGTCCCTGCTGCATGTCCAGAACCTGGGCAAGTCCTTCGGCGGTGTGAAGGCCGTCGACGGCATCAGCTTCACGCTGGCCAAGGGCGAGCTGCTGGCGTTGATCGGCCCCAACGGTGCCGGCAAGTCCACCACCTTCAACATGGTCAACGGTCAGCTCAAGGCCGACCAAGGCTCCATCACGCTGGGCGGCACCGAGCTGGTCGGCAAGAAGCCGCGCGAGATCTGGCGCCTGGGCGTGGGCCGCACCTTCCAGATCGCCGAAACTTTTTCGTCGCTGACGGTGGTCGAGAACGTGCAGATGGCGCTGCTGTCGCACGACGCCAAGCTGTTTGCCATGTGGCGGCGGGCGTCCGACCACAAGCGCGACGAGGCGCTGGCGCTGCTCGACCAGGTGGGCATGAAGTCACAGGCCGACCGGCCCTGCAGCGTGCTGGCCTATGGCGACGTCAAGCGGGTGGAGTTGGCCATCGCGATGGCCAACGACCCCAAGCTGCTGCTGATGGACGAGCCCACGGCCGGCATGGCGCCCAAGGAGCGCAATTCGCTGATGGCGCTGACCAAGCAGCTGGTGATCGACCGCGGCATGGCGGTGCTGTTCACCGAGCACAGCATGGACGTGGTGTTCGCGTACGCCGACCGCATGATCGTGCTGGCGCGCGGGCGCCTGATCGCCGAGGGCAAGCCGCTGGAGATCCGGGACCATCCGAAGGTGCAGGAGGTGTACTTCGGGTCTGGCAAGACCTTTGAGAAGAAGGCTGCTTGATGTTGGTTATTGGTGCTGGTTCTGTTCGGGGCGCGCCCTGGCCGGGGCCTGGCCTGGGGCGGCTGCGAGTTCGTCGGTCGGCCCTGCGGGCCGACTCCCCTGCGATGCTCGGTCGGCCGGGCCGCGGCATAACTCGCTGCGCTGCCTGCGGCAGCTCCGCTCAAACAAACGCCGCGAGTCAGTTCACGAAGCGGGCCTGTCCTCCGGCAGGCCCGCAGCCCGGCCAACCTGCGCTTCTCGGCGACGCACACGCAGCCGCCCCAGGCCAGGCCCCGACCAGGGCGGGACACGCCGTGGTCAGTTACGGCGGTGACGCTGGCGCTTCCGCCTCTGCCGCCACCAGCGCCCCGGTCCCGACCTCAGTTCGCCCCGTTGCCTCGCCAGAGCCGCGGGCATTTGTGCGTCCCATCGAGCGCGACGTATCCGCGCGGCGGGGCTGGGCTGCCAGGGGCGATTTCGGTGGTGGCGAGAAGCGCAGGGCAGGGGGCGGCGCGCGTGCGAAGACACGCGCGCTTCGTGATCTGACTCGTCGCATTTGTCTGAGCGGAGCTGCCGCAGGCAGCGCAGCGAGTTATGCGACGCGCCCCCTGACCGAGCATCGCAGCGGAGTCGATGCGCAGCATCGACCGCCACCGTCTGAGCCCCTGGCAGCCCGGCCCCACCGCGCCGCCCCCACCGCCAGTGAAGCTGCGAGCACGCGCACCACTGCGAAAGTCATTCAGAACCGGACGCTTCCAACGTTCGCAACGACACCCACAACAAGGCCCCACCAGTGAGCACCCCGCCCGTCCTGCTCGAAGCCAAGTCCCTCTGCGCCTGGTACGGCGCCGCCCAGATCCTCTACGACGTGGACCTGGAAGTGCGCCGCGGCGAAGTCGTCGCCCTCATGGGCCGCAACGGCGCCGGCAAGTCGACCACGCTCAAGGCCCTCATGGGCATGCTCGCCAAGCGCCGCGGCAGCATCCGCTTCCTGGGTCACGACATCTCGAAGACCGAGCCGCACCATGCCGCCCGTCTGGGCCTGGGCTTCGTGCCCGAAGACCGGCGCGTCTTCACCGACCTCACGGTCATGGAGAACCTCGAAGTCGGCCGCCAGGCCGGCCGCCAATGGGCCGATGGCGGTGCCGCGCCGCTGTGGACGCCCGAGAAGCTGTTCAAGCTCTTCCCCAACCTCGGCGAGATGCCCGACCGCCCCGGCGGCCGCATGAGCGGCGGCGAGCAGCAGATGCTCACCGTCGCCCGCACGCTCATGGGCAACCCCTACCTCGTGCTGCTCGACGAACCCTCCGAAGGCGTCGCACCGGTCATCGTGGAGCAGATGGCGCAGATGATCCTGGAGCTCAAGGCCCAGGGCGTGTCCATCCTGCTGTCGGAGCAGAACATGCACTTCGCCGAACTCGTCTCGGACCGCGCCTACGTGCTGGAGAAAGGCCAGATCCGCTACCAGGCCACCATGGACGAGCTGGCCGCCAACGACGAGGTTCGACGGGCCTACCTGAGCGTCTGATTTCCAACCTGTCCTCGGAGGGACTGATGATGACGATGACCATGCTGCGCAACGCACCCCAACGCCGCCACTTCCTGCAGGCCGCCGCCGCCCTCGGCGCGGCCGCCATCGCGCCGCCGCTGCTGGCGGCCGACGCGAAGAAGATCAGCCCCAGCGCCCAGGCCGCGCTGATCGTGGTGGACGTGCAGAACTGCTTCGTCGACGGCGGCACGCTGCCCGTCAAGGGCGGGGCCGACGTGGTGCCGGTCATCAATGCGCTGGCACCCAAGTTCCAGAACATCATCGTCACGCAGGACTGGCACACGCCGGGCCACACCTCCTTCGCCAGCGCCCACAACGGCACCAAGCCCTTCGACAGCGTCAAGCTGAACTACGGCAACCAGGTGCTGTGGCCCGACCACTGCGTGCAGGGCACCGACGACGCGGCCCTGCACAAGGACCTGAAGCTGCCCACCGCGCAGCTCATCATCCGCAAGGGCTACAACAAGGGCGTGGACAGCTACTCCGCCTTCCAGGAGGCCGACCGCAAGACCGTCACCGGCCTGGCCGGCTACCTCAAAGCGCGCGGCATCAAGACGGTGTACGTCACCGGCCTGGCCACCGATTTCTGCGTGGCCTGGACGGCGCTGGATGCGCGCGCCGCCGGCTTCAATGTCTACGTGATCGAGGACGCCACCCGCGCCATCGACCTCAACGGTTCGCTCGCCAAGGCCTGGCAGCAGATGCAGGCCAAGGGCGTCAAGCGCATCCAGTCGGCCGACGTCGCCTGAGAAGGTTCGAGCGACCTGCCTTGCCCGCGCTCCAGCTCACCGTCAACGGCCAGCCCTTCGCGGGCGAGGTACCGCGCCAGGCCTCGCTGCTGCACCTGCTGCGCAACGACCTGGGGCTCAACGGCCCCAAGTACGGCTGCGGCCTGGGCCAGTGCGGCGCCTGCACGGTGCATGTGGACGGTACCGCGGCGCGGGCCTGCGTGATCCCGGCCCATGGCGTGGCGGGGCGCGCCATCACCACGCTGGAAGGGCTGGGCCGCCGTGGCCACTTCCATCCCGTGCAGCAGGCGTTCGAAGACGCGCAGGCCGCCCAGTGCGGCTACTGCCTCAACGGCATGGTGATGCAGGCCGCGGCATTGCTGGCACGTGAGCCGCAGGCCGACGAGGCCCGTATCCGCAGCGAGCTGTCGGGCAACCTGTGCCGCTGCGGCACGCATGTGGAGATCCTGCGTGCGGTGAGCCTGGCCGCGGCCCGGCTCGGCGCCGCGGCTGTGCCGGAGGCGCCGCGTTGACCGCCGACCCGCGCCGCGCCGCCCAGCCCCGCACGCGCGCCGACTTCCTGGGCGCCGAGGGCGTGCTGGTCGTCGTGCGCGACACGCCGGTTCCGCCGCCGCCCGCCAAGGGCCAGCCCGCCGCCGTGCCCGGCAATCCGGCGGAGGGCGACGAAGTCCTGCTGGCCGTCTGGGACGACGGCAGCGTCACCGCCCTCAACGGCCACGTGGACCTGGGCACCGGCATCCAGACCGCCCTGGCCCAGATCGTGGCCGAGGAACTGGACGTGCCCATGGCCTGCGTCGCCATGGCGCTGGGCCACACGGCGCAGGTGCCCAACCAGGGCGCCACCATTGCCAGTGCGTCCATCCAGATCCACGCCCAGCCGCTGCGGCTGGCAGCGGCGCAGGCACGGCACTGGCTGCTGGCGCGTGCCGCCGAGCGGCTCGGCCGGCCGGCGAGCGAACTGACCATCGATGGCGGACGCATCGTGGCCGAGGGCGCGGCTCTGGCTCTGGCCGATCTGCTGGCCGGCCAGCGCACGGTGCTGCGGCTGGACACGGCCACGCTGCTCAAGCGCCCCGAGGACTACCGCCTGGTCGGCACCCCGCAGCCGCGCATCGACATCCCCGCCAAGCTGGCCGGCGAACTGGCCTTCGTGCACGACATGCGCCTGCCCGGCATGCTGCACGGCCGCGTGATTCGCCCGCCCTATGCCGGCGCGGACCATGGCGACTTCATCGGCAACACGCTGGAGTCGGTGGACGAGTCATCCATCGCCCACATCCCCGGCATCCGCGCCGTGGTCGTCATCCGCGACTTCGTCGGCGTGGTGGCCGAGCGCGAGGAGCACGCCGAGCAGGCGATGCGCGAGCTGCGCGTCCGCTGGAAGGCCTGGCCCGGCATGCCCGACCTCGCCGGCGCGGGCAAGGTGGCCGAGGCCATCCGCGCCAACCCCGCGACGACGCGCACGCTGGTGGACGAGGGGGACGTCGAGGCTGCGCTGCAGGGTGATGGCACGCTTCGACGCACCTACCTGTGGCCGTACCAGCTGCATGCGTCCATCGGGCCGTCCTGCGCGGTGGCGCAGTGGGAGCCAGACGACGACCGCGACGGTGATGGCAGCGGGCATGGCACGGGCAATGGCAGTGGCGGTGGCCAGAAGGGCGCAGGCCGCGAAGGCGGACCCGCCGTCCGCCTGCGCTGCTGGGCCGGCACGCAGAACCCGCATGTGCTGCGCGCCGACCTGGCCCGCCTGCTGGCCCTGCAGGACGTCGAAGTCGACGTGGTCCGCCTGGAGGCCGCCGGCTGCTACGGCCGCAACGGCGCCGACGACGTCGCGGCCGATGCCGCGTTGCTGGCCCGCGCGGTCGATGCGCCGGTGCGCGTGCAGCTCAGCCGCGAGCAGGAGCACCTGTGGGAGCCCAAGGGCACTGCCCAACTGATGGAGGTGGCCGGCGCACTGTCGCCCGAAGGCGGCATCGCGGCCTACGACTTCCAAACCAGCTACCCGAGCAACGGCGCGCCCACGCTGGCCCTGCTGCTCACCCGCACCGTGGAGCCCCTGGCCCAGGCCTACGAGATGGGCGACCGCACCGCGCGGCCGCCCTACGCCTACGACCACCTGCGGGTGCAGGTGCGCGACATGGCGCCCATCGTGCGAGCCTCGTGGCTGCGCGGCGTCTCGGCCCTGCCCAACTCCTTTGCGCACGAGAGCTTCATCGACGAACTGGCCACCGCCGCGGGCGTGGACCCGGTGCAGTTCCGCCTGCGCCACCTGCCCGACGAGCGGGCGCGCGAGCTGATCGAGGCCACGGCCCGGAAGGCCGGCTGGCGCTGGCGCACCGGGCCGCAGGAGGATGCGCATGGGGACCATCCCTCGCGGCCGCCGCAGTCTCGGGTCGGACCCGGCGGCGACATCCTTTTTGGACAGGGCTTTGCGTACGCCCGCTACATCCACAGCAAGTGGCCCGGCTTCGGCGCCGCCTGGGCCGCCTGGGTCGCCGATGTGGAGGTCAACCGCCGGACCGGCGAAGTGCATGTGCGCCGCGTGGTCGTCGGCCACGATGCAGGCCTGACGGTCAATCCGGCCGGGGTCGAGCACCAGGTGCACGGCAACGTCATCCAGACCACCAGCCGCGCGCTGAAGGAGGAGGTGCGCTTCGCGCCCGCCGCGCCGCCGGCCGGGAGCGCGGCTTCGCAGCTTCCCGTGAAGACGCCGCTGCCCGGCATGCCGCCGGCCGGCGTGGTCGCCACCCGCGAATGGGGCAGCTACCCGATCCTGCATTTCCGCGAAGTGCCGGTCATCGAGGTGCTGCAGATGCCGCGCCCCGGCGAATCGCCGCTGGGCGCGGGCGAGTCGGCTTCGGTGCCGGGCACGGCCGCCATCGCCAATGCCATCTTCGATGCGACGGGTGTGCGCCTGCGCGAGCCGCCCTTCACGCCCGAGAAGGTGCTGGCCGCGCTGTCTTCACTCCCTCCCCCGGTGGGGGAGGGCGGGGGTGGGGGCCAGACCCGGACGCCGTCGCCTGATCGAGCGCCGCAGCCCCCATCCCAGCCTTCCCCCACAGGGGGAAGGAGCAATACCCCAGCCCCTAAGCGCAAGGGCTGGCCCGCCCTCATCGCCGGCCTGCTCGTCGGCGGCATCGGCACCGTGGCCGGCCTGCTCGGCTGGCGCCCGGCCATCGCGCCCGTCAACTTCAGCGCGCCGGCCTACAGCGCGCAGACCATCGAGCGCGGCCGCCAGCTGGCCGCCGCCGGCGACTGCGCCGTCTGCCACACGGCCGAGGGCGGCCTGCCCAACGCGGGCGGCCGGGCCATGCACACGCCCTTCGGCACGATCCACACGACCAACCTCACGCCCGATGCCGAGACCGGCCTGGGCCGCTGGTCCTTCACTGCCTTCCAGCGCGCGATGCGCGAGGGCATCTCGCGCGACGGCCGCCACCTGTACCCGGCCTTCCCGTACACCGCCTTCGCCAAGACCAGCGACGACGACCTGCAGGCGCTCTACGCCTACTTCATGTCCCTTCCGCCGGTGAAGGCCGGCGCGCGCGAGGACGGGGGGCTGGCCCTCATGCCGGCCAACGACCTGCGCTTTCCCTTCAACCTGCGCCCGCTCATGGCCGGCTGGAACGGCCTGTTCCACGACGCCACGCCCTACCAGCCCGTGGCCGGCCAGAGCGCCGAATGGAACCGCGGCGCCTACCTGGTGAACGGCCTGGGCCACTGCGCCGCCTGCCACAGCCCGCGCAACGCCTTGGGTGCGGAGAAAGCCGGCGCTGACTTCCTGTCCGGCGCGCTGATCGACGGCTGGGAGGCGCCGGCCCTCACCGCCCGCTCCACCAACGCGGTGCCCTGGGACGCGGAGAGCCTCTACGCCTACCTGCGTCACGGCCACTCGCCGCGCCACGGCATCGCGGGCGGGCCGATGGCCGAGGTGGTGCACGGCCTGCAGCAGCTGCCCGACGGCGACGTGCGCGCCATGGCCACTTATCTGGCCAGCTTCAACCCGGCGCCCGCGGCCGATGCGCAGGCCATCGCCACGCAGGCGGTGCAGCGCGCCGCCGCCGGGCAGGGCGCGTTGCTGGGCGCGCCGCAGCGGATGTTCGAGTCCGCCTGCGCCGCCTGCCACCACGACGGCGACGGCCCCACGCTGCTGGGCGCGAACGTGCCGCTGGCCCTCAACAGCCAGCTCACCAGTACGCGGCCCGACAACCTGATCCGCACCATCCTCGACGGCGTGCGCACGCCGCCCACGCGGGACATCGGCTTCATGCCCGCCTTCCGCGACGCGCTGGACGATGCGCAGGTTGCCGAGCTGGCGGGCTACATGCGCGCCCGCTTCGCGCCGCAGGCGCCGGCCTGGGCCGATCTGCCCGCGCAGGTGGCGCGGGTGCGGGCGGCGCCGGGGCACGGCGCGCCGGCCGGGCGCTGACGCCGGCCGGATCAGGGCGCGGCGCTCAGCGTGCGCCGGTACTGCATCGCCTCGCCCACATGCAGGGCGCCGACGGTATCGGCACCGGCCAGGTCGGCGATGGTGCGGGCCACCCGCAAGGCGCGGTGCGTGGCCCGTGCGCTCCAGCCCAGGCGCGTGGCCGCCTTCTGCAGGAAGGCGAGGGCGGCGGCATCGGCCCGCGCGTGGGCGTCGAGCGCCTGGCCGGCCAGGGCCTGGTTGGCACTGCCCTGGCGCTGCAGCGCGATGGCGCGCGCCGCGGCCACGCGTTCGCGCACGGCGGCGCTCGACTCGCCGGCGGGGGCGCCCAGCAGCTCCCGCGGGTCGATGGCCTGCACGTCCACATGCAGGTCGATGCGGTCCAGCAGCGGGCCACTGATGCGCGCCTGGTAGCGCGCCACCTGGTCGGGCGAGCAGCGGCAGGCATGCAGGCGCGAGCCCAGGTGGCCGCAGGGGCAGGGGTTCATCGCGGCCACCAACTGGAAGCGCGCCGGAAACTGCGCCCGCCGCGCGGCCCGCACGATGGAGATGGTGCCGCTCTCCAGCGGCTCGCGCAGTGCTTCCAGGGCCGCGCGAGGAAATTCGGGCAGTTCGTCCAGGAAGAGCACGCCATGGTGCGCCAGCGAGATCTCGCCCGGCCTCGGCGGCGAGCCACCCCCCACCAGCGCCACCGCGCTGGCCGTGTGATGCGGGCTGGCCACCACCCGCTGCATGAAGCGCTGCGGGTCGAAGCGCCCGGCCAGGCTGGCGATGGCGGCGCTTTCCAGCGCCTCCTGCACATCCATGGGCGGCAGCAGTCCGGCCAGCCGCTGCGCCAGCATCGACTTGCCGGCGCCGGGCGGACCGACCATCAGCAGGCTGTGGCCGCCCGCGGCGGCAATCTCCAGGGCGCGGCGGGCGGCGGCCTGGCCCTTCACATCGGCCAGGTCCGGCCCGTCCGTCGCGCCGCCGGCCAGGTCGGGCGGCGCCATCCGCACCCAGCCGGGGCCGTCCTCCACCTGGGCCAGGGTGTCGGGCGGCAGGAAGGGACGCACCACATCGAGCAGGTGCGCTGCGCCGTAGACGGTGGCACCGGGCACCAGCGCGGCCTCGCGCGCGCTGGCCAGCGGCAGCACCAGCACGGGGCGTGGCGCAGGCCCCTCGGCCGCCAGGGCGGTGGCCAGGGCGCCACGCACCGGGCGCAGGTCACCCGACAGCGACAGCTCGCCAGCGAACTCGTGCCCCGCCAGCCGCGCACCGTCGATCTGCCCGCTCGCCGCCAGGATGCCCAGGGCGATCGGCAGGTCGAAGCGGCCGGAATCCTTGGGCAGGTCGGCCGGCGCCAGGTTGACGGTGATGCGGCGGTCGTGCGGGAAGGCCAGGCCCGAGTTCTGGATGGCGGAGCGCACGCGCTCTCGCGCTTCCTTCACCTCCACATCGGCCAGTCCGACCAGCGTGAAACTGGGCAGCCCGTTGGCCAGATGCACCTCGACGGTGACTGGCGCGGATTCGAGCGCCACCAAGGCGCGTGTTTGCACCAAAGAAAGGCTCATTGTTGTTCAACTCCCTGTATTGGTGCGCTCGACCCGGCTTGTTTCGGCTATTGAACAAGCAGGCGGCGCAACGCGTTCTCCAAGCCGGAACCATTGTGCGGCCGACGGACCGGCGGGACGCCGTTGTAGGACGCCACCGGCTTTTGGCACGCTCCCTGCTTTGAGGGGAACTCCAACGAACACCACTTGCGAGGAGTTACCCGATGAAGATCCGTCCGGCCACGATCAAGATGGCAACGATTGCCCTCTGCCTGGCTGCTGCCGCCGGTGCGGCCAGCGCCCAGACGGCACCCGCCGCCGCCCCCGAGGCCTCGCCCATCACTGCGAACATCTCGCTGACCACCAACTACAAGTTCCGCGGCCAGGACCAGGACGCCATCGGCAACAACGGCTACTACAAGACCAAGGCCCTCAAGCCGGCCATCCAGGGCGGCTTCGACTACGCCCACGAGAGCGGCTTCTACGTCGGCAACTGGAACTCCAGCGTCAACTGGCTCTCCGGCAACTCCATCGAGAGCGACATCTACGGCGGCTACAAGTTCAAGGCCGGCCCCTTCGACCTCGACTTCGGTGCCCTGACCTACATCTACCCGGGCAACCGCAACGGCAACACCACCGAGCTGTACGGCGCCGCCACCTGGAGCGACGACGCCATCGGCTCGTTCACGGTCAAGTACTCCAGCACCGTTTCCAAGGACTACTTCGGCTTCGCCAGCAACCGCACCACGGGCTGGAAGGGCCGCGGCACCGGCTATCTGAACGTGTCGTACAGCAAGGCCGTGCTGCCCAACCTGACGCTCAAGGCCGCCGTGGGCTACACGCACCTGTCCAGCGACATCCGCCGCAACACGCCCTACAAGAGCTACGTCGACTACAACGTGGGTGCCACCTACGACTTCGGCGGCGGCCTGAGCCTGACCGGCGCCATCGTCGGTGCCAACAAGAAGGACGCCTACCAGGCCACCACCGCCGTCTACGACTACAGCGCCATCGGCCTGGGCACCTTCACCTACAGCGAGTCGCCCAACAAGGCACGCTTCATCGCCACGCTGACCAAGACCTTCTGAGGTCGCGCCAGCCAGCCGACAGGTGGGCGCGGCGGCTGCCGCGCCCGGTTCATCCCAGAGGAGAGAAATCGTGAAGCTGATCACAGCCATCATCAAACCCTTCAAGCTCGACGAGGTGCGCGAGGCCCTTTCCGCCATCGGCGTGCAGGGCATCACCGTGACCGAGGTGAAGGGCTTCGGCCGCCAGAAGGGCCACACCGAGCTCTACCGCGGTGCCGAATACGTCGTCGACTTCCTGCCCAAGGTCAAGATCGAGGCGGCGGTCGCCGACGAGCTGGTCGACCGCGTCATCGAGGCCGTGGAAAGCGCTGCGCGCACCGGCAAGATCGGCGACGGCAAGATCTTCGTGTTCAACCTGGAGCAGGTCGTCCGCATCCGCACGGGTGAGACCGGCCGCGAGGCGCTCTGAACCGACGCAGCAGAAGAAGGCACAAGAAAGACCAAGATGAAGAAGTTCCTTGTATCCCTGGCGCTCGGCCTGAGCGTCCTCACGGCTGGCGTGTCCAGCTTCGCGCAGGCGCCAGCCGCCAGCACCGAGGCCCCGGCGGCGTCCGCGCCCGCCGCCGCCGCGCCTGCAGCCGCCGCCCCGGCCGCGCCCGCCGCCGCTGCACCCGCTGCAGCACCGGCCGATGCCGCCGCCGCTGCCGCGCCCGCTCCCAAGATCGACAAGGGCGACGTGGCCTGGATGCTGGTGTCCACGCTGCTCGTGATCCTGATGACCGTCCCCGGCCTGGCCCTGTTCTACGGCGGCCTGGTGCGCAGCAAGAACATGCTCAGCGTGCTGATGCAGGTGTTCGTCACCTTCTCGCTGATCGTCGTGCTGTGGTGCATCTATGGCTACAGCCTGGCCTTCACCGAAGGCAATGCCTTCATCGGCGGCTTCGACCGGCTGTTCATGAAGGGCATCTTCGACCCGGCCACCGGCGCCTTCGCGCCCGGCGCGACCTTCAGCAAGGGCGTCTACATCCCCGAGCTGCTGTTCGCCGCCTTCCAGGCCACCTTCGCCGGCATCACCTGCTGCCTGATCGTGGGTGCCTTCGCCGAGCGTGCCAAGTTCTCCGGCGTGCTGGTGTTCATGGTGATCTGGTTCACCTTCAGCTACACCCCGCTGGCCCACATGGTCTGGTTCTGGATGGGTCCGGACGCCTACACCGCCGCCGACGTGGTGGACGCCACCAACGCCAAGGCCGGCCTGATCTGGCAATGGGGCGCGCTCGACTTCGCAGGCGGCACCGTGGTGCACATCAACGCCGCCGTCGCCGGTCTGGTGGGTGCCTACGTGATCGGCAAGCGCATCGGCTTCGGCAAGGAAGCGTTCACGCCGCACTCGCTGACGCTGACCATGGTCGGTGCCTCGCTGCTGTGGGTGGGCTGGTTCGGCTTCAACGCCGGTTCGGCCCTGGAAGCCGGCAACAGCGCCGTGCTCGCCTTCATCAACACCTTCTCCGCCACCGCCGCCGCCGTGCTGGCCTGGTCGCTGGGTGAAGCGCTGCACAAGGGCAAGGCCTCGATGCTGGGCGCCGCCTCCGGCGCCGTCGCCGGCCTGGTGGCCATCACCCCGGCCGCCGGTAACGTCGGCCTGATGGGCGCCATCGTCATGGGCTTCATCGCCGGCTTCGCCTGCCTGTGGGGCGTGTCGGGCCTCAAGCGCCTGCTCGGCGCCGACGACTCGCTGGACGTGTTCGGCGTGCACGGCGTCGGCGGCATCGTGGGTGCCCTGCTGACCGGTGTGTTCAACACCCAGGCACTGGGCGGCCCCGGCCTGGTGACCGACTGGGTCACGGCCACCGTCGGCTCCAACGGCATCGGCGCCCAGGTCTGGATCCAGCTCAAGGGCGTGCTGCTGACCATCGTGTGGTCGGCCGTGGTCTCCTTCATCGCCTACAAGATCGCCGACCTGACGGTGGGCCTGCGTGTGAGCGAAGAGGAAGAGCGCGAAGGCCTCGACATCACCGCCCACGGCGAGACGGCCTACAACCGCTGATCGACTGCCACCGTCACGGCGCCCCCCGAGGGCGGCGTGACGGACGAAAGAATGTTTTAGCGAGAGTCTCCTTTGGATGTTCGGCCCGCAAGTGCTTCGGCACGAGCGGGCCATTTTTTTTGGGCCGGCGCCTGCAGTGCCCCGCGCCCCGTCCTTCAATAATCCCGGGCATGCCTGACCTCATCCCCCCCAACGATCCGCAGGGTTGGACCGCCCTGCCGGGCAGCGACTGCGCCCTGGGCGAGTCGCCCTTCTGGCATCCCGGCGAGCGCGCCCTGTACTGGCTGGACATCCCGGGGCGCCAGGCGCTGCGCACGCGCGGCGACATCGCCAGAGGCGAGGCCGTGGTCGAGCGCTGGTCCTTGCCGCAGGAGCCGGGCTGCATGGCGCCGGCACGCCGTGGCGGCCTGGTGATCGCGCTGCGCGACGGCATCTACCGCGCCCGCGAATGGGGCGGCGCGCTGCAGTGCATCGCCGCCTTCGACCACGACACGGCCACCATGCGCTTCAACGATGGCAAGTGCGATCCGCAGGGGCGCCTGTGGGCCGGCACGCTGCAGGAGCCCAAGGACCGGCCGATCGCCGCGCTCTACTGCATCGATGCCCGCGGCGGTGGCGCGCCCCGCGTGCAGCGCATGGCCGGCGAGGCCATCACTGCCAACGGCCTGGTGCTGGTGCCCGAGCTGGCGCGGGTGTACTGGGCCGACACCCACGCCCATGCCGTGCGGCAGTACGACTGGGTGGCCGAGCCGAACGGACTGGCGGGCGAACGCCTGCTGCGCCAGTTCGACCCCAAGCCCGCTGGCTGGACGCCCGAATCGGGCCAGCCCTACGACGGCCGCCCCGACGGCGCGACGATGGATGCGGACGGCCGCTACTGGGTGGCCATGTTCGAGGGCGGCCAATTGCAGGCGCTGGACGCCCAGGGCCGCACCACCGACGTGCTGCCCGTGCCCGCACGCTGTCCCACCATGCCCTGCTTCGGCGGCGACGACCTGTGCACGCTCTTCGTCACCACGGCGCGCAAGGGCCGGCCGGCCGACGAGCTGGCACGGCAGCCGATGGCCGGGCAGGTGCTCTGGCGGCGCATGGACGCACCCGGCCGGCCCGTCGCTTTCTTCGAAGACTGAAGGGCCTGAGCTGGTGCGAATCAAGACGTCCAAGAGAGACCCTGACGTACCATCCCGCGGATGACCCCCGCCCAGTCCCAGATCGCCGAACGCGTGCGCGCCGCGGCGGCCCAGAAGCGTCCCTTGCGCCTGCGTGGCGCGGGCACCAAGGATTTCCACGGTGGGCCGCTCGATGGCGAGCTGCTGACGCTCGACACGCTGGCGGGCATCACCAGCTACGAGCCCAGCGAGCTGGTGGTGACGGTGCAGGCCGGCACGCCCCTGGCCGAGCTGGAGGCACTGCTGCAGGCCCATGGCCAGTGCCTGCCCTTCGAGCCGCCGCACTTCGGCGCGGGCGGCACCGTGGGCGGCATGGTGGCCGCCGGCCTGGCGGGCCCCGCCCGCGCCAGCGTGGGCTCCGTGCGCGACTACGTGCTCGGTGCCAGCCTGATCAACGGCCGCGGCGAACTGCTGACCTTCGGCGGCCAGGTGATGAAGAACGTGGCGGGCTACGACGTCTCGCGCGTGCTGGCCGGCGCCTGGGGCACGCTGGGCGTCATCACCGAACTGAGCCTCAAGGTGCTGCCCATGGCCCCGGCCGAGGCCACCCGCGTCTTCGACTGCAGCCAGGCCGAAGCCCTGCGCCTGCTCAATGCCTGGGGCGGGCAACCGCTGCCGCTCAATGCCAGCATGTGGCAGGCCGGACCGGGGGGCGGCGCCGTCGGCCGGCTGCACCTGCGGCTGCGCGGCGCGGTCGCCGCCGTGCAGGCCGCCGGCCGCCAGCTCGGCGGCGAGGTGTTGCCGCCCGAGGGGGCCGAGGCCCTCTGGCGCAGCCTGCGCGACCAGCACCATGCCTTCTTCACCGATGCCGCGGCGCAGGGCCTGGACCTCTGGCGCGCCAGCGTCCCGCAGACGGCGCCCGTGCTGGCGGCCGCCGGCCTGTCCGCGCCGCTGATCGAATGGCATGGCGCACAGCGCTGGTACGCCGTGCCCCCCGGCGGTGCCGCGGATCTGGCCGAGTCGGTGCGCGCCGCCGGTGGCTGGGCGGCGGCCTTCCGCCCCGCGGCGGGCCGGCGGGCCGAGCCCGCGCCGCTGTCGCCCGCGCTGATGGACATCCATCGCGCGCTCAAGGCCGCCTTCGATCCCGCCGGCATCTTCAACCCGGGCCGGCTGGTGGCCGGGCTCTGAGCGTCCTCCCCTCTCCATGCGCCGCCTGCGCCACCTGACCGGCCGCCACCGCGCCCCGTCGACCAACCGGGCGCTGGGCCTGCTGCTGGCCTTCAACGCCGGCGCCATCAATGCGGGCGGCTTCCTGGTGCTGCATCGCTACACCTCGCACATGACCGGCTTCACCTCGCAGGTGGCCGATTCGCTGGTGATGGGCGACATGACGCTGCTGCTGGGCGCGCTGGGCGCCATCCTGGCCTTCCTGGCCGGGGCGGCGACCGCGGCCATCCAGATCAACTGGGGCCGCCATTACCGGCTGGCCCATGTCTACGCGCTGCCGCTGCTGCTGGAGGCCGCGCTCATGCTGCCCTTCGGCCTCATGGGGGCGCTCACGCTGGGCTGGCACACGCCCTTCGCCGTGCCGCTGACGGTGCTGCTGCTGTCCTTCATCATGGGGCTGCAGAACGCGCTGGCGTCGAAGATCTCCGGCGGAAAGATCCGCACCACGCACATGACCGGCAACTTCACCGACCTGGGCATCGAGCTGGGCAAGGCGCTGTACTGGAACCGCCGGCGCACCGATGCCACGCGGGTGCGGCCCAACCTAGAGCGGGTGCGCATCTTCGGCGGCCTGATCCTGGCCTTCGTGACGGGCGGGCTGGCCGGGGCCACCGGCTTCAAGTACCTGGGCTTCATCTGCGTGCTGCCGCTGGCCGCGCTGCTGCTGTGGCTGTCGCTGCCGCCCTACCTGGACGACCTGCGCCACAACCAGGCCCTGCGGGCGTGGACCTTCGGCTGGCTGGGCCGGCTGCGGCTGCGCAGACGGGGCGCCGCCGCCACCGGGACGCAGCCGCCGCAGCGGCCCCCCTCCTGAGCGACGCGTTGCCCCGCCCCACGACAGACCCCCACGACGAGACACGATGCAGACCGAACTCTCCCCCCAGTACCAGGGCACGCCCGAAGGCCGCGAGGCCGAGGCCATCCTGCGCAAGTGCGTGCACTGCGGCTTCTGCACCGCCACCTGTCCCACCTACCAGCTGCTGGGCGACGAACTGGACGGGCCGCGCGGGCGCATCTACCTCATCAAGCAGGTGCTCGAAGGCCGCACGCCCACGCGTGCCACCCAGCAGCACCTGGACCGCTGCCTGACCTGCCGCAACTGCGAAAGCACCTGCCCCAGCGGCGTGCAGTATGGCCACCTGGTGGACATCGGCCGCAAGATCGTGGACGAGCAGGTGCCGCGGCCGGCCGGCGAACGCGCCACGCGCTGGCTGCTCAAGGAAGGCCTGAACTCGCCGCTGTTCGCACCCGCCATGAAGCTCGGCCAGGCCGTGCGCGGCCTGCTGCCGCCCAGCCTCAAGGCCAAGGTGCCCACGCCGCGCGCCGCGGGCGCCTGGCCGCGCCACAGCCATGCGCGCAAGGTGCTGCTGCCCATGGGTTGCGTGCAGCCGGCCATGGCGCCGTCCATCGATGCCGCCACGGCCCGCGTACTCGACGCGGCCGGCATCGAGGCCGTGGTGCCCCAGGCGGGGGGCTGCTGCGGCGCCATCCGCTTCCACCTCAACGACCAGGCTGGTGCGCTGGACCAGATGCGCGCCAACATCGACGCCTGGTGGCCGCTGCTGCAGGGCGGCGGCGTGGAGGCCATCGTCAGCAATGCCTCGGGCTGCGGCGCCGCGCTGAAGGACTACGGCCATGCGCTGGCGCACGACAGCGCCTATGCCGACAAGGCCCACGAGGTCTCGCGCCTCACCCGCGACCTGGGCGAGCTGCTGCCGGCCCTGGTGCCGCTGCTGCGCGAGCGCGTGAAGGCGCCGCAGGGCGTGATCGCCTATCACCCGCCCTGCACGCTGCAGCACGGCCAGAAGCTGCGTGGGGGCGTCGAATCGGGCCTGCGCGCGCTGGGCTTCGACGTGCGCGTGACGCAGACCGAAAGCCACCTCTGCTGCGGCTCGGCCGGCACCTACTCGGTGCTGCAGCCCGAACTGTCGACGCAACTGCGCGAACGCAAGCTGGGCCATCTGCAGAGGCTCCAGCCCGAGGCCGTGGCCTCGGCCAACATCGGCTGCATCACCCATCTGCAGGCCGGCACCGAGCTGCCGGTGCGGCATTGGGTGGAGTGGCTGGACGAGGCGCTGCAGCCGCGGGCCTGAGCGTCCCGAGCGTCTTCCGGCGCCGCCGCACGCAGGCGGGCGCTGCGGTCCGACAGCGGGTCGGCGCCTTTCGAGGCCAGCATCTCTTCCGTTTTTTCGAGGAGACCTTCCATGCCTTCACGTCAATTCCTGATGTCTGCCGCGCTCGCCGCGGCCTGCACCGCGGGCCTGGCCCATGCCCAGATGCCACCGTGGACCGAGGCCGGCCAGGGCCGCTACGTGTGCGGCGGCATCGGCTCGGACGAATCCACCGCCATGCGCTCGGCGATGAAGTCGCATCCGCTGTCGCTGCTCTTCGCGCGGGCCGATGGGGCCTACCTCGCGTCGGTGGCGGTGGAGATCCGGGGCGCGCAGGGCGGCGCGGGCCTCTCGCTGCGCGCCGATGGCCCGGTCTGCCTGGTGGACCTGCCCGCCGGTGCCTATGTGGTGGAAGCCACCTTCGAAGGCCGTACCCAGCGGCGCGAGCTGAGCCTGGGCGGCGGACCGAAGACGGCCGACTTCCGCTTCTGAGTGGGCTCGGCGGCCGGCCGCGCCGGGCGGGCCGGGGATGCCGCGACGTGCGTCCTCGGCACGCAGCGCGTCGATCCGCTGACGAGTGGGGTTTCGGCGCGATGTGCCTGTGCAGCCCGCTGCACGGGGGTCATGCGGCTCCACTACACTTCGCGCCTCGCTCGGGGGCGCGCACCGCGCGCCGGCCCCGGCGCAGATCGAAGCAACTCTAGGAACCCAATCTTGAACCGTCTCGAATTCATCGAAAAGATCGCCTCCGCCCATGACGTCTCCAAGGCCGAAGCCGGCCGCATCCTGGAGACCATCACCAGCAGCATCGTCACCGCCGTCAAGAAGGGCGACAGCGTGACCCTGGTGGGCTTCGGCACCTTCAAGCAGGTGGCCCGCGCCGCCCGCACCGGTTTCAACCCGCAAGCCGGCGAGAAGATCAAGATCGCCGCCCAGAAGGTGCCGAAGTTCGTGCCGGGCGCCGCCTTCAAGGCCGCCGTGGACCCCAAGGCCGCCAAGCGCAAGGCCGACAAGGCCGAGAAGGCCGCCGCCGCCAAGCCGGCTGCCAAGAAGCCCGCTGCCAAGAAGGCCAAGAAGGCCTGATGACGCTTGGGCACCTTCGCGGTGCCCGTGCAAAAAACGAGAGGCCCTTCGGGGCCTCTTTGCATTGGGGCTTGCGTCGACGTCGTCGAAGGACGGCGCACGACCGGTATTTGCTCCCTCTCCCCTTGCGGGAGAGGGTCGGGGAGAGGGGGCGACGGCGCTCGCCTTGCCCAACTTCCCGTTGGGATCACCCCCTCTCCCCCGGCCCCTCTCCCGCAAGGGGAGAGGGGAGAAGAAAGGCGCCATCAGTGCTGATGGCCACCGCTGCCCGCCGCAGCGGCGGGCGCGGCACGCACCGGCAGCTGCACCTCGCGCGTGGATTCGTTGCCCTGCGCGTCCTTGAAGCGCAGCGTCAGCGGCAGCGTGCTGCCGACGGGCAGCGGCTGCTTCAGGTCCATCAGCATCACATGCAGGCCACCGGGGCGCAGCTCGACCGTCTGGCGCGCGGGCAGCGCCAGTTCGTCGACGGCGCGCATCTGCATGTGGTCGCCCTGCATGGACATCTCGTGCACCTCGGCGATGCCGGCGACCGGCGTGCTGGCGCCCACCAGGCGCGCGCCCGAAGGCGCCTGCAGCTTCATGAAGGCGCCGGTGCCGCTCTGGCCGGCCACGGCCATGCGGGCCCAACCATCACGCACGTCCACGGCGGCTACGCCGCGCGGCAGCACGTCCAGCTTCGCGGCAGGCAGGGGCAGCTTCTCGTCGGCTGCGCCCGTGGGCAGCTGGGCCCAGTCGCTGCTGCCCACGTCGCAGCCCTGCAGCACCTTGAAGTACAGCGGGCCCGGCTTGTCGGGCAGGTGGCCGCGCAGCACGAACTCGGTCTTCTGGTCGGCAGGCACGGCGGTGGCCGCGCTGGTGGCGGTCCAGCGCACCACGGCCTCGTTGCCGCTGCGCGTCTGCTCGATGCTCCAGCCGGGGCGCGCAGGCACGTCCTTCAGCGCGAAGCCCTGCGGCAGGCGCACGGTGAGGGCGTTGGTGAGCGTGGCGTCCTTGCAGGCATGGCCGACGCGGAAGGCGGCCTCGTAGTCGGTGCCGACGGTGGCGCCGCCGGGGGGCAGCGTCACATGCGCGATGGCACTGCCGGTGCCGGCCAGCAGGGCGAGGGCGAGAAGAGGGCGGTTGAAGCGGCTCATGGTTCGGGTCTCCGGAGGATGGGGTGGATCACAGGTCCCACTGCAGCGACGCGGTGTAGGTGCGCTGCGGGTAGGGGTGGAAGTTCCAGTACTGGGCGTTGTTGAGGTTGTCGATGCCGAGGGCCGCCGAGAAGTGGCGGTCGATCTGCCAGCGCACGCGCGTGTCCACGGTGAAGTACCTGCTGGCGCCGAAGTAGGCATCGGCGTTGACGTCGCTGTTGTCCAGGTTGGAGTACTGGCGCCCGCTGTAGCGCGCCGCCACGGTGAAGGACCATCGGTCGGTGGGCCGGTAGGTGGCGTACACCGTGGAGCGCCAGCGCGGCACGCGCGGCTGCCACTTGCCCACGCTCGCCGGATTGGCCGCATTGGCCACGGTGCGCGAGTCGGCGAAGGTCAGGCTGCCGCCCAGGTCCAGGCCGCGCATGAAGACATCGGTGCCGGTGTAGGCCAGCTCCACGCCGGTGGTGCGCACCTTGTCCACGTTCTGCACGCGCGAGGTGGTGGTGCCGGGCACCAGCTGGCTGAAGAGCGCATCGCGCGTGGTCTCGTGGAAGAGCGTGGCGCGCAGCAGGCCGTTGCCGAGGTCCTTCTCGGCGCTGAGTTCGCCGGTCCAGGACTTCTCGGGCTTGAGCGTCGGGTCGTTGACGAAGGACAGCGTGCCACTGGTGGCGCCGTACAGCTCGCCCACCGTCGGAAAGCGCACCGCGCGGCCGACCGAGGCCTTGATCACCGTGTCCTCGGTGGCCTGGAAGGCGAGGGCGGCCTTGGGCGAAAGGTGCGATTCGCTGCGGCGCGCATAGCGCAGGGTGGTGGTGGCGCTGGCGCTCAGGCCGTCCTCGGCCTGCCAGTCCTCCCAGCGCAGGCCGAGCACGGCCTTCCAGCGCGGCGCGAAGCGCCAGGCGTCCTGCGCCCAGGCGCTCACGGTCTGCGTGCGGCCGCCCACGTTGCTGACCAGCGAGAGCGGGTTGATGGGGCCATCGATCCAGCTGCCGACGACGTTGTTCTTGGCGATGGCAAGCTTGTAGGCATCGCGGCCGATGCCGAAGTCCACGATGTGCGCGCCCTGCAGGCCCTGGGGACGCCAGGTGCCCTTGGCGGCCAGGGTGTTCCAGCCGGTGCCGTCCTGGTCCTGCAGCGTGCCTGCCCCGCCGTAGGCGGCGAGCGGCAGTGCGACGGTGGGCGCACGCTGCTGGTCCTTGCGGTAGTCGTACAGGCTGGCCGCGAGCTCCCAGTCGAACACGCCTTCGGTACGGCTCTTGAGCGACAGGCCGTGCATCAGGTGCGTCTGGTCGTCGTTGGTCAGCGGGAAGGCCATGGGCGCGAGCGTGTAGCTGCGGCCCTGGATGTTGACCGTGCCGCTGTACACCGGCAGGCCGTTGGGCCCCGTCAGGTAGCTGGCCGGGCGGCCTTCCGAACTGTTCTGCCACCAGCCCAGCGTGTAGCTGGCGCGCAGCGTCGGCGTGATGTCGTAGGCCAGCTTGAGCTTGGCCTGGTCCTGCACCGTCTGGTAGGCCGTGCCCGTGCCCAGGATGTACCAGGGTGTGTTGGTGGTGTTGAGTCCGCCCACCCAGCCCGTGACGGGCGTGCCGGCACGGCCGGGCGTGCCCGAGGCGACGGTGGCCGTGGTGAAGGTCAGCGGCTGGCCTTCGCTGCGGGTGCGGTTGAGGTGGATCCACCACGACCAGTCGCCAGCGCGGCTGCCCAGGGAGGCACTGGTCTGCCAGCCGTTGAAGGTCTTGCTGGTGTTGTAGAGCTGGTTGGGCTGCGACGAATAGCCGGCGCTCACATGCGCTTCGAGCTTCGTCGGCATGCGCGTCACGTAGTCGACCACCGCGCCGGCCGAATTGCCCGGGTAGGCCGCCGAGAAAGGCCCGTACATCACGTCCACCCGCTCGATCTCCTCGGGCGAGACCAGTCCCCAGCGCGGTGCGAAGTTGGTGCCGTTGGCGATGCCGTTGCCCAGGTAGTTGGACAGCAGGATGCCGTCCGCATACACCGCCGAGCGCGCGCTGTTGCCGGTGCCCGAGGCGCGGGTCGAGAGGATCGCGTGGTTGTAGTCGCCGATGTAGCGCTTGCGCACCAGCAGGCTGGGCAGGTACTTGAGCGCGTCCTCGCTGTCGGTGGCATTGATGCGCGTGGCGATCTCCTCGCGCGTGACGCCTTCGATGGTGGTGGGGATCTGCGTGGGCAGCGAGGTGGGCTGGCCGCCGGTGACGGTGACCACGCCGAGCGACTTGACGCGCTCGGGCGTGTCGGTGGCAGTGGTGCCGGCCTGCTGCGCCAGCGTGCCCAAAGGCAGGGCCAGCGGCAGCGAAAGGCCGGCGCGCAGGGCGAGCCGCGACAAGCGGGCGCGCTCGGTGGCGCGCGGGTGCAATGAAGGATTCATGGAGAGGCCTGGCATCCGCGCAGCCGATGGCCGGAGTCGGTCCGGCCCGGGCCTGCGCGGCGATCTGTGGTTCGGGTCCACGCCGGGTGTTCGGCGGTCGGACGCAGACGGCCGGCCCGCAGGGCCGGGGCCGTCGCGCCGCCGGTCAACACCGCGGGCGAACGGGAAGGGGACAGCTCAGCGCAGTGCCGGGGGGCCGCGCGCCGGCAGGGGCGCGGCGGTGGCCGCCGCCAGGCGGGCGGCCTCGATGGGCTGCAGGGCCGCGCCCAGGGGCTGGGCCTGGGGCAGCTGCAGCAGGGGTGCCACGGGCGGCGGTGCGCCCATGGAGACGCACAGCGGGCAGTCCATGTGCGTGGCGCCCATCTCCTGGACGCCGTCGTCGGTCTTCACCACCACCTTGACGGCGCCCATCGCCGAGCAGACCAGTTCCATGGCCTGCGGATGCACCAGCGGCGAGGCGATGGCCGCGCCCATCGACAGCGCGAACCACAGCAGCACCGCGCGACCGAGCAGGCCGCGGGCGAGGCGATGGAGGGTGTGTGCGAAGGAGCGCATGGGCGAGCGCGCGATTCTAGGAGTGGGCTTCGCGCGATGCGGCGGACTTTTTGTCCGAGGGTGTTGAACGGGTTCTACCCGTTCGCCCTGAGCTTGTCGAAGGGCAGAACGGCGCGCAGGCCTGCCTGCCCGCTCAGCCCGCGCCCAGCGCCGCCTCGATGTCCGCCGCGATGGACTCCGGCTTGTCCAGCGGCGCGTAGCGGCGGATCACCTGCCCGTCGCGGCCCACCAGGAACTTGGTGAAGTTCCACTTGATGGCCTGCGTGCCCAGCAGCCCCGGCTTCTCGCTCGTGAGCCACCGGTACAGCGGCGCGGCATTGGCGCCGTTGACGTCGATCTTCTCCATCATCGGAAAGCTCACGCCGTAGTTGCGCTGGCAGAAGCTGCCGATCTCCTCGGCCGAGCCGGGCTCCTGCCCACCGAACTGGTTGCAGGGAAAGCCCAGCACCGCGAAGCCGCGGTCCTGGAAGCGGGCATGCAATGCTTCCAGCCCGCCCAGCTGCGGCGTGAAGCCGCATTGGCTGGCCGTGTTGACCACCAGCACCACCTGCCCGCGGAACTCGCCCAGCGAGACCGGCGAGCCATCCAGCCGGCGAACCTCGAAGTCGTGAAGCGTCGTCATGTCGATCTCCGGAAGGTCAGTGATGCTTATCGCTGCGCGCGATTTCAAGGAGGCGCTGCACCTCTTCGCCATGCACCTTCAGGTTGCGCTGGTGCCAGCGGCGGATGAGTTCCATGAAGCCGGCGACCACGATGCCGAAGGCGGTGATCGCGCCGAAGGCCGACAGCCCGAGGCCCGTGCAGGCGCTGTAGAAGGCCCCCAGCAGCAGGATGCAGGCCTGCTCGTTGAAGTTCTGCACGGCGATCGAACGGCCCGCGCCCATCAGGTTGTGGCCGCGGTGCTGCAGCAGTGCATTCATCGGCACCACCAGGAAGCCGCCCAGGCCGCCCAGCAGGATCAGGAAGGGCACGGCCACCCACACGTTCGAGATGAAGTTCATCGCGATCACCAGCAGGCCCATGCCGATGCCCAGCGGAATCACCTGCGTCGCCATGTCCAGCCGCATGCGCATCGAGGCCACCACGGCGCCCACCGCGGTGCCGATGGCCACCACGCCGGTCAGCGCCGAGGCCTGCGGCGTGCTGTAGCCCAGCGCCAGCGAGGCCCAGGCCAGCACGATGTACTTGAGGTTGCCGCCCGCACCCCAGAAGAGCGTGGTGGTGGCCAGCGAAATCTGGCCGAGCTTGTCGCGCCATAGCCGTGCATTGCACTGCCAGAAGTCGGGCAGCAGCGCCACGAGGTTGCCCACGAAGCTGCGGTGCGGATCGGCGCGCAGCGGACGCATGGCCACGCCGGTGTGCGGGATGCGGGTGTTGAACCAGGCGGCCAGCGCATAAACCGCGATCAGCACGCTGATGGCGGCTTCCGGCGGGGTGTTGATGCCGGTGTCGATCAGCGGCACGTCCAGCGCCAGCAGCCGGCTGGAGACAGGCTCGCCCACCAGCAGGCCGCCGAGCACGATGCCCAGGATGATCGAGGCGATGGTCAGCCCCTCGATCCAGCCGTTGGCCTTGACGAGCTGCGAGGCGGGCAGCAGTTCGGTCAGGATGCCGTACTTGGCGGGCGAGTAGGCCGCCGCGCCCAGGCCCACCACCGCATAGGCGGCCAGGGGGTGGCTGCCGAACAGCATCATCAGGCAGCCCACCACCTTGATGGCATTGCTGATGAACATGACCTTGCCTTTGGGCAGCGCGTCGGCGAAGGCGCCGACCAGCGGCGCCAGGGCCACATAGAAGATGGCGAAGATCGGCACCAGTGCCGCCCGTTGCCACTCCGGTGCGCCCGCGGTCCGCAGCAGTTCGACGGCAGCCACGAAGAGCGCTTGGTCGGCCAGCGACGAGAAGAACTGGGCCGACATGATGGTGTAGAAGCCGCGCTTCATCGATGGGGCTGGCTGGCCATGTGCAGGCTCGAAGCTGTATACAAAAAATCCCCGGGGTCGGGGGCCCGTGGTTATAGCACGCAGGTGCAATGCCAAAATGACCCATAACCCTGCCGCAGGCGGCCCGTCCGCGTCCGACATGGGCGTCATCCCGCTTCGAATCCTGGCCGCCCATGCCCCGCCCGATCCTCTGCACCATCCACCCCGGCGCGCTGCGCCACAACCTCGAGCGCGCCCGCCGCGGGGCGGCCCCGGCCAGCGTGTGGGCGGTGGTCAAGGCCAATGCCTACGGTCACGGCATCGAGCGGGTGTTCGACGCCTTCCGGGCGGCCGATGGCTTCGCGCTGCTGGACCTGGCCGAGGCCGAGCGCGTGCGCGCTCTGGGCTGGCGCGGGCCCATCCTGCTGCTCGAAGGCGTGTTCGATGCGCGCGACCTGGAGTTGTGCTCGCGCCTGGGCCTGTGGCACACGGTGCACTGCGACGAGCAGATCGACTGGCTGGCCGCGCACAAGACGCAGGCGCCGCACCGCGTCTTCCTCAAGATGAACTCGGGCATGAACCGCCTGGGCTTCGCGCCGGGCCGCATGCGCGCTGCATGGACGCGCCTCACGGCCCTGCCGCAGGTGGACGAGGTCTCGCTGATGATGCATTTCAGCGATGCCGACGGCCCGCGCGGCATCGACGCGGCCATGGCCGCCTTCGACGACGCCACCGCCGACCTGCCCGGCGAGCGGTGCATCGCCAACAGCGCCGCGGTGCTGCGCCATGCGGTGCGCACGCGGGCCGACTGGGTGCGGCCGGGCATCGTGCTCTACGGCAGCGCGCCCGACTTTCCCGAACATGACGCCGCCCACTGGCAACTGCAGCCCGGCATGACGCTGGCCACGCGGCTCATCGGCGTGCAGTCGCTGCAGCCGGGCGACACCGTCGGCTATGGCTCCAGCTTCGTGGCCGAGCAGCCCATGCGCATCGGCATCGCCGCCGTGGGCTATGCCGACGGCTATCCGCGCCATGCGCCCACCGGCACGCCGGTATTGGTCGATGGCGTGCGCACCCGGGTGGTGGGCCGCGTGAGCATGGACATGGTCACCGTCGACCTCACGCCCGTGCCCCAGGCCGGCTTCGGCAGCGAGGTGGTGCTGTGGGGACGCAGCGCGCAGCACGGCGCCTTGCTGCCCATCGACGAGGTGGCCCGCGCCAGCGGCACCGTGGGTTACGAGCTGATGTGCGCCGTGGCGCCGCGCGTGCCGGTCGTGGTCGAAGCGCTGGAATGAAGGTCCGCTCGACCTGGCGCTCCGTGCGCCTGGAGGAATCGGCGCTAGAGCAGGCGCTGCACCGGCGCCACAGCCTGCGCATGCACGGCTGGCTGATCGGCAGCCTGGTGCTGCTCACGATGTGGGCCTGTTCGGCCCTGCTGCGGCATGGGGCCGAGCTCGATTCGCTGGCCCTGCGCTACCTGCTCACCCTGGGCGTGGGCTACCTGGCCTACCTGGGTCTGCTGCGCCTGTGGGCGCGTCGGCTGCTGGGCGAGCGGCGCGAAGGCGAAGACTGGGGCGATGCGTTCGACCTCCCGGGACCCGACCTGCCGGCCGGCCACGGTGGCGCAGGCCCATCGATGCCCCGCGCGGGCGGCGGCGGTGACTTCGCGGGCGCGGGAGCGCAGGGCGATTTCGCGTCCCCGGCCGCGGCCGACGGCAACGCGCTGGGCGACTTGGCGTCGGGGGCGCTCGAGGCCGCAGGCGCTGCGGACGAGGGCGCCATCGTCGTGGTGCCCGTCGTGGCCGTCTTCCTGATCGGTGTGGCGCTGCTGCTGGGGGCCGGCTCGCTGCTGTGGCTGTACTTCGGCTCGGAGGCGCTGCTGGCCGTCGCGGTCGAGGTGGCCTTCTCCTATGCGGCGGTTCGCGCCACCCGGCGCCTGGCCCGTGAAGGCTGGTTGATGGCCGCCGTGCGCCTGACCTGGAAGCCGCTGCTGGGTGCCCTGCTGTGCGCCGTGCTGCTGGGCGCCGCCGTCGACCGTTTCGTGCCCCAGGCGCACACGCTGCCCGAGGCGCTGCGGATCATCGCGGGCCGGCGTTAGACGGCCCCGCAACCTCGGACTCAGTACAGCCCCAGCCCCCGCGCCTGCACCCGGGCCAGGCCCAGCAGCGCATCGGTGAAGGGCGTGGCCAGCCCGACGCCCTCGGCCAGTTCGCGCACGGCGCTGACCAGCGCATCCAGCTCCACCGGCCGGCCGGCCCCCACGTCCTGCAGCATCGAAGTCTTGAAGGCCCCCAGCTTGCGCGTGACCGCGTGGCGGTCCTCCGGCATCTCGGCG
Source organism: Pseudacidovorax sp. NFM-22 (assembly GCF_021401245.1). Lineage (GTDB taxonomy): Bacteria > Pseudomonadota > Gammaproteobacteria > Burkholderiales > Burkholderiaceae_C > Xenophilus. The sequence continues at coordinate 864,872 of NZ_JACBFY010000002.1, read as the reverse complement.
ATGGGCACGCCGATGCGCTCGCCCACGGTGCGGGCCTCCAGCATGACGGCCGAGATGAAGCCACGCAGCAGGTCGTCGGCCAGGATGCGGTCGGTGGTCGCGCCCGTCAGCGCGCTGATGGGGTTCACCGTCATGTTGCCCCAGAGCTTGTACCAGACGTCCTTCTGGATCTGCGGCGACACGCGGGCGTCGATGCCGCCGCGCTGCAGCAGGTCGGCCAGGCGCTGCACCCGCTCCGTCGGCTCGCCTGAAGGCTCGCCGACGATCAGGCCGTTGCCGAAGTGGTGGCGCACCACGCCGGGCCCGTCGAGCGAACAACTGGCATGCACCACGCCGCCGATCACGTGATGGCCCGGAATGGCCGCAGCGATGCGCCCATCCGGATCGACGGCCGACAGCCGCCGCCCCGCGAGCGGGCCGCCGAAGCCGCCGTCGAGGAACCACCAGGGCACGCCGTTCATGGCCGTGAGCACCACGGTGTCCGGCCCCAGCAGCGGGCCGATGCGCTCGGCCACGGCGGCGAGGGCGGGCGCCTTGACGGCGACGATCACCACGTCCTGCGGACCCAGTTCAGCGGGGTCCGCCACCGCCTTCACCGGCACGCGCGTGGCCACGCCGCCCTGGCGCACCAGCTGCAGGCCGCCCGCTTGCAATGCTTCGAGCGTGGCGCCGCGCGCCACCACGTTCAGCCGCTCGCCCGCCTGGGCCAGGGCCACGCCCAGCCAGCCGCCGATGGCGCCGGCACCGTAGATGCAGATCTTCATGGGATGGGTCCGAAAGTCGCGAAGCCGCGATGGGCGACGATGCTAGTCGCCCGTGCGGCTTCGTGCCCGTGAGCCGCCGACCGCGGGTCGCGGCCGGGTGGTGGACGCTCAGGCGCGGTAGCCGGGGTCCAGCCGGTCCACCTGCCGCACCAGGGCGTCGAAGACGTCCTGGCCGGCGCCCTGCCTGGGGTGGAACTGCAGCGCGTCGCGCTTGCATTGCTCGGCGATGGCCTCGGCCACGGGGATCGGCGTGCCCATGCTCATCGTCGCCAGCTGCACCTCGCAGGCGCGCTGCAGCGTCCACAGCGTGACGAAGGCCTGCGGCAGGGTCTGGCCCCAGACCAGCAGGCCGTGGTTGCGCAGGATGACGGCCTGCTTGTCGCCGATGCTGGCCAGCAGGCGCGGGCCCTCGTCGGCATGCACCGTCACGCCCTCGAAGTCGTGGTACGCCACCCGGCCATGCAACTGCGCGGCGTAGAAGTTGGACAGCGACAGCCCGCCCTGCACGCAGGCCACCGCCATGCCGGCGGTGGTGTGGGTGTGCATCACGCAGTGGGCGCCCGGCAGCCCGTCGTGGATGGCCGCATGCACCGTGAAGCCCGCCGGATTGACCGGATGCGCCGAGCCGTCGAGCACCCGGCCCGCCAGGTCGATCTTGACCAGGTTGCTGGCCGTCACCTCGCTGTAGTGCAGGCCGAAGGGGTTGATCAGGAACTGCTTCTCGCCACCCGTGACGCTGTCGGGCAGCCGGACGGTGATGTGGTTGTAGATCATCTCCGTCCAGCCCAGCATGGCGAAGACGCGGTAGCAGGCCGCCAGCTCCACGCGGGCGGCCCGCTCGTCGGGATGCAGGTTGGGATGGATCAGCGACGAGGCCGGCGAGGTCATGGCGATCCGTCCCGCTGCGGCTTCATCAGGCCTCGGCCGTGAAGCCGACTTCCTTGACGATGGGGCCCCACTTGGCCGTGTCCTTCTTGATCAGCTCGGCCAGTTCGGTGGGGGTGGAGGACATGGCTTCGAGGCCGAAGGTGCCCAGGCCGTCGATCACGTCCTTCTGCGCCAGGGCGTTCTTCATGCCGGCATTCAGGCGGGCCACCAGTTCCGGGTTGGCCTTGGGCGGCAGGAAGAAGGCGAACCACTCGCTGTGCGCCATGTTGATGCCCTGCTCCATCAGCGTGGGCACGTCGGGTGCGAAGCGGCTGCGCTTGGTGCCCGAGACCGACAGGATGCGGACCTTGCCCGTGGACAGGTGCTGCGTGATGTCGCCGATGGGGCCCGACACGGCCGAGATGTTGCCGCCCAGCAGGTCCAGCATCGCCGGCTGCGTGCCCCGGTAGGCCGCGTGCTTGAGCTCGACACCGGCGCTCTTGCCGATCAGCACGCCCACGAAGTGCGGCGTGGAGCCGGCGGCGGGCGAGCCGAAGTTGGCGCCCGTCGGGTTGGCCTTGGCCCAGGCCAGGAAGTCGGCCACGGTCTTGACGCTGGCCGGCACGGCCGGGCCCACGGCGAAGCCGAAGTCGAACACGCAGCCCAGGCTCACGGGGGTGAGGTCGGTCTGCGGGTCGTACGACAGCTTCTTGTAGATGTGCGGATAGATGGTCAGCATCGACGTGGGCGTCTGCAGCATCGTCGTGCCGTCGGCCGGGCGGGCCTTGATGTAGTTGATGGCGATCTGTCCGCCGGCGCCGGTGCGGTTGTCCACCACCACGGCCTTGGCGTAGTCGGGCTGCAGCTTCTGCGCCACGCGGCGGCAGATGGTGTCGGAGGTGCCGCCGGCCGCGAAGCCGGTGACGATGGTGGCGTTTTCCAGCGCGGCCTGGGCGAAGGCCTGCTGGCCGATGCCGGCGAGCAGCGCCGAGGCGCCCGTGGTCTGCAGCAGGTGGCGGCGGGTGATCTGCATGGGATGTCTCCGGAACGAGAGGAAAAAAACGGGCGCGACGCGCCCGGTGGATGGCCGACATTGTTCCAGCGCGTCCCGCCATCGGACCCTCTGGTTTACGCGAGCCCCGGGGGCCGCGCGATGGGGGTCCCTACACTCGACCGATGGCCAAGGACAAGACCCAGTACGTGTGCAGCGAATGCGGAGGCACCAGCCCCAAGTGGCTCGGCAAATGCCCCTCCTGCGGCGCCTGGAACTCGCTGGTCGAGCAGGCGCCGGCCGCGGCGCCCGGCGCGGCGCAGAACCGCTTCGGCAACACCTTCGCCGCGCTGGGCGGCGCCTCCGAGCTGGCGGTGCTGGCCGAGATCGAGGCCACCGACGTGGCCCGCACGGCCACGGGTCTGGAAGAGCTGGACCGCGTGCTCGGCGGCGGCATCGTGCCGGGCGGCGTGACGCTGATCGGCGGCGATCCGGGCATCGGCAAGTCGACCCTGCTGCTGCAGGCGGCCGATGCGCTGCAGAAGGCCGGCCAGATCGCGCTGTACGTGACCGGCGAGGAAAGCGGCGCCCAGGTGGCGCTGCGCGCGCACCGCCTGGGGCTGGAGCGCTCGCAGGTGCAGCTGATGGCCGAGATCCAGCTCGAGAAGATCCTGGCCACGCTCGATGCACACCGGCCTGCCATCGCCATCATCGACTCGATCCAGACCGTGTATTCGGACCAGCTCACCTCGGCGCCGGGCTCGGTGGCGCAGGTGCGCGAATGCGCCGCGCATCTCACGCGCTTCGCCAAGGCCAGCGGCACGGCGGTGGTGCTGGTGGGCCATGTGACCAAGGAAGGCGCCCTGGCCGGCCCGCGCGTGCTGGAGCACATGGTGGACACGGTGCTGTACTTCGAGGGCGACACGCATTCCAGCTTCCGCCTGGTGCGCGCCATCAAGAACCGCTTCGGCGCCGTCAACGAGATCGGTGTCTTCGCCATGACCGAGCGCGGCCTGCGCGGCGTGGCCAACCCCAGCGCCATCTTCCTGAGCCAGCATGCGCAGCCGGTGCCCGGCAGCGTGGTGCTGGTGACGCTGGAGGGCACGCGGCCGATGCTGGTGGAGATCCAGGCCCTGGTGGACGACGGCGGCCCCAGCCCGCGCCGCCTGTCGGTGGGCCTGGAGCGCGACCGCCTGGCCATGCTGCTGGCGGTGCTGCACCGCCATGCGGGTGTGGCCAGCATGGACCAGGACGTGTTCGTCAACGCCGTGGGTGGCGTGCGCATCACCGAGCCGGCGGCCGACCTGGCGGTGATGCTGGCCATCAGTTCCAGCCTGCGGGGCAAGGCGCTGCCCAAGGGCTTCGTCGCCTTCGGCGAAGTCGGCCTGGCCGGCGAGGTGCGGCCGGCGCCGCGTGGGCAGGAGCGCCTGCGTGAGGCCGCCAAGCTGGGCTTCTCGGTGGCGCTGGTGCCCAAGGCCAATGCGCCGAAGAAGCCCATCGAAGGGCTGACGATCCATGCCATCGACCGGGTCGACGAGGCGATGGCGGTGGTACGTCAGCTGGACTGAGCCCCTCGGCGTGAGGGTGCCGGCCGGCGCCGGAGCAGCCCCGCGAAACGCGACAAACCGCGTCTCGCCTGCGTGCCCCCGGCCTGCGCCTACAGACACACCGGATGCCCGCCGCCTACAATCCGCGCCTTCGTTTCGCCCTATCCGGCCATCCGCGCCGGTAGTCTGGGCCTCGGGGTGGCCCTGCTGCCGCCCACCCCTCGTCCGTGGACAGGAAGCCGCATCGCGTGATGCGGCGCCTTGACCCGCGGATGTTTCATCCATCAGCGCCCTGGCCGTCGTGCTCCATGCATGGCGACCGCCTCGACGGCGTCTCCCCTCGGAGGCGCTGGAGCGAGCAGGCGCACCGATCGAGGAGGAGTGCGCCATGCAACTCATCATTTCCGCGGCCATCATCGGGGCCGTGGTGCTCTGGGGCCTGATCTCGCCCCGCACACTGGACAGCGTCTTCGGCACGCTGCTTTCGGACATCACCCGCACCTTCGGCTGGTTCTACCTGTGGGTGGTGTTGGGCCTGGTGCTGCTGGCCTTCTTCCTGGCCGTGAGCCGCTATGGCGACCTCAAGCTCGGCGACGAGGACGACGAGCCCGAGTTCGCGGTGGGCGCCTGGTTCTCGATGCTGTTCGCGGCCGGCATGGGCATCGGCCTCGTGTTCTGGGGCGTGGCCGAACCGGTGTCGCACTACGTCACGCCGCCGCCGGGCATCGCGCCCAACACGGCGGACGCCGCAGGTGCGGCCATGCGCTATTCCTTCTTCCACTGGGGCTTCCATCCCTGGGCCATCTACGGCATCGTGGGCCTGGCGATCAGCTTCTTCACCTTCCGGCGCAAGGCACTGCCCCTGGTGAGCTCCGCGACCGAGGCGTTGCCCTGGAACTGGGCCAAGCGGCTGTCGCCTGCGGTCAACGTCCTGGCCGTGGTGGCCACGGCCTTCGGTGTCGCCGCCTCGCTGGGCATGGGCGCCACGCAGATCGGCGCCGGGCTGCAGCAGGCCTTCGGCCTGCCCGACAGCCGCTGGACGGAGTCGGCCATCATCGTGGTGACCACGGTGCTGTTCCTCACCTCGGCCGTGAGCGGGGTGGAGCGCGGCGTCAAGTGGCTGTCGATGGGCAACCTGATCGTGGCCGGCCTGCTGGCCCTGGTGGTGCTGTGCCTCGGACCGACCGTCGCCATCATCGACACCTTCACGGCCACGCTCGGCTCCTACCTCAGCGACTTCGTGCGCATGAGCCTGCGCATGACGCCCTTCCGCCAAAGCTCGTGGATCGGCGACTGGACCATCTTCTACTGGGCCTGGTGGCTGGCGTGGTCGCCCTTCGTGGGCCTGTTCATCGCGCGGGTGTCGCGCGGGCGGACGGTGCGTCAGTTCCTGGTCGGCACGGTGCTGGCGCCCAGCCTGGTGGGCTTCGCGTGGTTCGCGGTCTTCGGCGGAACGGCGCTCAACTTCGAGATCTTCCGCGGCGTGCCGCTGGCCGAGGCCGTGGCCTCGAACGTGTCGAGCGCGATGTTCGTGATGTTCGACGCCATGCCCGGCGGCGCCATCCTGTCCGTGGTGGCCACCCTCCTGGTGTTCGTCTTCTTCGTCACCTCGGGCGATTCGGCGACGCTGGTGCTGGGCACCATGAGCACGCAGGGCAATCCCAACCCGCCCAACCGCGTCAAGATCATCTGGGGCGTGCTGGTGGCGGCCATCGCGCTGAGCCTGTTGTTGGCCGGCGGGCTGAGTGCGGTGCAGACGGCCACCATCGTCTTCGCGCTGCCGTTCGCGGTGGTGCTGGTGCTGATGGCGATCTCGGTGACCCTGGCGATCCGCCACGACTGGGAGGAAGAGCAGAAGCGCGAGCGCGCCCTGCGCCGGCGCATGCGCGAGATGGTCCGCTGATCCGGGTTGACCCGGAGTTGCGGGCTGCGGATGTCCGCAATGCGGCCCGGCGGCGGGAGCAGGGACAATCCGCCGCCATGACTCTCTCGAAAATCCTCGTCCCGGTCGCGGGACTGGCCCTGTTGGTGATCGGCTGGCGCAGCTATGGCTTGGCAGGCGTCGTCGGCGTGGCCGGTGGCATCATGATGTTCCTGCTGCTGCACTTCACGCGCACGATGACGGTGCTGCGCCGCGCCGGCAACCGGCCGATGGGCTATGTGGACAGTGCGGTGATGCTCAATGCCAAGCTCAAGCCGCGCATGACGCTGCTGCACGTGATCGCCATGACCCGGGCGATCGGCGCCGCGCAGACGCCCGAAGGCGTGCAGCCCGAAGTCTTCCGCTGGACCGACAACAGCGACTCCTACGTGGACGCGACCTTCCACGAAGGCAAGCTGCGGGAATGGAAGCTGACGCGGCCGGTGCAGGTGGAAGAGGAAGCGGCGGCCGTGCCCGCGGCTGCCGAGCCCGGCGGCATGGCGACCGGGGTGGCGCCGGACGGTCGCTGAGCGACCTTTCTCGTTCCACAAGGGCGCCCGTTTTCTGCTCCCTCTCCCCTCGCGGGAGAGGGCGGGGGAGAGGGGGCCGGCGCTCGCAAGGCGCAGGGCTGTTGGCGCGCAAGCCCCCCCTCTCCCCAACCCCTCTCCCGCAAGGGGGAGAGGGGCTTCATCTTCAGAAGGGCGGGCCGTCGTCGTCGGTTGCGGGCGTCGATCCGGGCGTTGTCTCTGCCACCAATTGAGATTCGGCCCGCGGCGCTGCCACGGGCGCTGGCGCGGCTGCCGCCGCCATGCCCGGCTCCATCTCGCCGCCCAGCGCCTCCAGCAGCGCGGGCAGCAACTGACCCAGCTCGCCGGTCACGATGGCGGCATCGGTGTCGAAGCCTTCGTCCTTGGCCTGCGCATCGCTGCCGGCGCCGTCGAACACGCCTTCCAGGAACTGCAGCTTGCGCAGCTGCATGCCCTCGGTCAGCTCGAAGGAGACGCGGTCCTCCCAGGTGAGCGCCAGGCGGGTCGGCCGCTTGCCCTGGGCGATGTGCTCGCGCACCTCCTCGATGTCCAGGGGATGCTTGGCATAGCGCACCACGGCCTTGGAATCGTCCGTGGCCTTGAGCTCGCAGTCGCGGTCGATGGAGAAGCCCGCCGGCGGCTCCTGCGTGGCCAGCCAGCCGGCCATGGCGCTGCCGGGCTCCACCTGCGTGTGGAAGGCCGACACGCCGAAGCCGTCCAACGCCTTGACGAGGGCCGTCACCACGCCATCGGCACGGGCCTGGTTGGAGGTGTCCAGCGTCAGTCGCCTTGCGCTCGGATCGATCCACACGGCGATGCGCGCATGGCGGGTGAAGGCCATGGGCAGCAGCTCCTGGGTGATGTCTTCCTTGAGCTGCTTCTTCTCCTTCTTGCCGGGCTGGCGGCCGGTCTGCTGCTCGATCTGCGCGCAGCGCTCGTCCAGCTTGCGGCGCACCACCGAGGCGGGCAGCGTCTTGCTCTCGACCATGTACTCCAGCAGCCACTGGCCGCCGACGGACTCCAGCAGCGGGCCCTCGGCCTGGCCGCGCGGCTCGACCCAGCCGGCGGACGATTCCTGCGTCGCGCCGCAGGGCACGAAGCGCTCCTTTTCCAGCTGCTGCTGGGCGGCGTCGAAGTCGGGCGCCCAGGCGGGCTCGATGCGGAAGCTGATGACGTTCTTGAAGCGGGGCACGGCAGGTCGGCGGGAAAAACGCGAAGCGGGCGATTGTGCGTGCGCCGCGTGGCCGGGGCCGCACGCGCGGCCTGTAAGCCCGAGTAAAAGCCCGGGCAGGCCGGCGCCTTAAAATCGCCGGCTCCCCGCATTTCTCCCTGCAAGGACAAGCAAGACATGAGCGCGATCCCCTCGCTGGCCGACCGTGACGGCAAGATCTGGATGGACGGTGAACTCGTCGACTGGCGCGACGCGAAGATCCATGTGCTGACCCACACGCTGCACTACGGCTGCGGCGCCTTCGAAGGGGTGCGGGCCTACAACACTGTCGACGGCACCGCCATCTTCCGCCTCGAAGAGCACACCGAGCGCCTCTACAACAGCGCCAAGATCCTGCGCATGAACATCCCGTTCAGCAAGGGGCAGCTCAACGAGGCGCAGAAGGAAGTGGTGCGGGCCAACCAGCTCGAGAGCTGCTACCTGCGCCCCCTGGTCTGGATCGGCTCCGAGAAGCTGGGCGTGAGCCCCAAGGGCAACACCATCCATGCGATGGTCGCGGCCTGGGCCTGGGGCGCCTACCTGGGCGAAGAAGGCCTCAAGCGCGGCATCCGCGTCAAGACCAGCAGCTACACCCGCCACCACGTCAACATCACGATGACGCAGGCCAAGGCGGTCTCCAACTACAGCAACTCCATCCTGGCCAACATGGAGGCCACGGAAGACGGCTACGACGAGGCTCTGTTGCTGGACGCGGCCGGCTTCGTCTCCGAAGGCGCGGGCGAGAACATCTTCGTGGTCAAGGGCGGCGTGATCTACACGCCCGACCTGTCGGCCGGCGCGCTCAACGGCATCACGCGCAACACCATCCTGCACATCGCCAAGGACCTGGGCATCGAGGTGGTGCAGAAGCGCATCACCCGCGACGAGGTCTACATCGCCGACGAGGCCTTCTTCACCGGCACCGCCGCCGAGGTCACGCCCATCCGCGAACTGGACCGGGTGGAGATCGGCATCGGCAGCCGCGGCCCCGTGACCGAGAAGGTGCAGAACGCCTTCTTCGACATCGTCAACGGCCGCAATCCCAAGTACGCCCACTGGCTCACCAAGGTCTGATCGCCATGCCCACTTCCGCCGTCGTCGAACTCGCCGCCAAGGACCTGAACCACCAGGGCGGCGTCTTCTGTCCCAGCCCCAAGGCCGACATGAAGCTGTGGAACACCCATCCCAAGGTGTACCTGGACGTCGCCCGCACGGGCGAGGCCAAGTGCCCGTATTGCGGCACGCTGTACCGCCTGAAGGCGGGCGAGGTGGTGGCCGGCGGCCACTGAGGCCTGCGCCACCCGGGGCCCTCGATTCGCGGGCCCTACGCCAGAACGAAACAAGGCCGCCGGGTCATCCCCGGCGGCCTTGTCGTTTCTGGTGGCGGTGCTAGACCGCGGCGCCTCGCCAGCGCCGTGGCAGCACCTCCAGCCAGGCACCCACCGGCTCGCGTGAGAGCCGCAGGAACAGCATTCCCACCCACAGCAGCGACAGCCCGATCTGCGCGTCTCGCAGGGCCGAGTTGACGCAGCTGGCCAGCAGCATGATGAGCGTGGCGGCGAAGGCCACGCGGCCAGACAGGTCCGGGCGCTTCCAGGCCTGCCACACGGCGCACAGCATCACGGCCAGCAGTGCGGCCACGCCGGGCAGGCCGGTCTGCGAGCCCATCCACAGGAAGTCGTTGTGGGGCATGTTGTAGTTGGCCAGCAGGGCCGGGCCGCGCTCGCGCCAGATCTGGTTCCAGGCGCCGATGCCCCATCCGGCCAGTGGCCGGTCGGCGATCATGCGGCCGGTGACCGTGTACATGTGGTAGCGCACCACCCAGCTGCCCTCGGAGACGGCGCCCGCGCGCGCGGCCTCGATTTCCGACACGCCCTGGGCCAGTTTCTGTTCGACCGACGGCGGCGCCTCGCGCAGCGCGAAGCCCAGTACCACGACCAGCACGGCCAGCGCCGCGGCCATGCCGCGCCAGTGGCTGCGCCACTGATGCACGCACAGCAGCGGCAGCACGATCAGCATGGCCAGCAGCGAAGTGCGCGAAGGCAGGTTCCAGGTGACGAGGAACACCGTCACGGCCGTCAGCGCGAAGCCGGCCACCGCCCGGTAGGGCCGGTGCTCCACCAGCCGCTGCAGCGCCCAGGCGGCCGACGCGGCGCCCAGCACCGTGTAGAGCAGCGCATCGTTGATCGACTTGTTGCCCACCAGCATGATCATCGGCTTGAGCACGCCCATCGGCGGCATCACGCCGAACTTCATCAGGATGAAATAGAACACCGCCGTGTAGGCGATGTTGAAGAAGGCGATGCCCAGGAAGCCGCGCATGGCCCACACCGCTTCCTCGCGGGTGAGCATCATGGCCAGCAGGATGGTCAGCGGGATGCGGATGCCGTGCCACAGGTTGACGCCGGTCTCGGCGTAGTGCGGCCCGATGACCAGCACGACCAGCTGCCACAGCACCAGCGCCGCGAGCGGCCAGCGCAGCGGATGGCTGGCCAGGCGCTGCATGCGTTCGCGCCAGTCGCCTGCCACCAGCATCGTTGCCAGCAGCAGCAGGAAGGCCATGTAGTTCAGGCCCACCGGCATGAACACCACCGCGCCCCACAGGCAGGCGGCGGCGCGGGGAAGAAGGGGAAGGCGCATCGGATGGGTCGGTTGGTCGCGGCGTCGGCACGCGCGGGCTGTTGTGCAGCACAAGGCGGCGGGTGGCCGGAGAAAGGCTGCCGATTCTAGGAAGCGACCGTGGCAGGATCGTGCAGACCCTGCGGGCGGCCCGTCGGGCGCCTGTCAGGCGGGCCGTGGCAGCCGGATGGTGAAGCGGGCGCCGCCCGCCGGGCTGCGCGTGCAGCGCACCCCGCCGCCATGCCGTTCGGCGATGGACTTGACCAGCGCCAGCCCCAGGCCCACGCCGCCGTCGCGCTCGCTGGCACCGGGCAGACGGTAGAAGGGCTCGAAGATGCGCTCGCGCAGCGCCTCGGGCACGCCGGGGCCCTGGTCGTCCACATGCAGCAGCGCCCAGCCCGGCTCGGCCGCCAGCTCCACCGCGACCAGACCGGCGCCGCCATGGCGGCGCGCGTTCTCCAGCAGGTTGCGCAGGGCGCGGCGCAGCAGGCGCGACACCCCATGCACCGTCACTGCGTCCAGCGCCGTGCCCTCGGCCAGGCCCAGGTCGGCATCGACGCGGGCGCATTCCTCGGCGGCCAGGCCCATCAGGTCCACCGTCTCGATGGTGCCCACGTCGGCTTCGCGGGCGTCGAGGCGGCTGGCCAGCAGGATCTCGTCGATCAGCTGGTCGAGTTCGGCGATGTTGCGCGAGATCTCGGCGCGGGCCGCGCTGTTGGCCTGGGGGCCCATCAGCTCCAGTCCCATGCGGATGCGCGCCAGCGGCGAGCGCAGCTCGTGCGAGGCATTGGCCAGCAGCGACTTGTGCGAGCGCACCAGTTTCTCCACGCGGGTGGCGGCATCGTTGAAGCGGCGGGCCAGGTCGGCCACCTCGTCCTCGCCACGGTCGTCGACGCGCACCGACAGGTCGCCCTCGCCGAAGCGCTGCACGCTGCGCTGCAGGCCTTCGAGGCGCAGCGTCAGCCGGCGCACGATGGGGTACAGCCCCAGGCCGGTGGCCAGGCCGACCATGCCCAGCAGCCAGAAGATGCCGGTGTGCGGATGGAGCCAGGGCGGCGGCGTGGGCCGGCGGTCGATGCGCGGGCCCAGTTCCATGGTGAACTGCTGCCCGTTGTCCAGCGAGATGGCGAACTCCAGCGGCTCGCCCGGCCGGCTGGTTCGCACCGACTTGCCATTGGCGAAGGCGTTGTTCTGCGTGTCGCGCAGCGTCACGTCGCGCGGCAGCGGGGCGCTGCGCTGGTCGTCCGCCACCTTCCAGGCCCAGCCCGCCGCCATCACGACCACGGCCACGCCGGCCAGCACGGCCAGCCAGATGCGCACGTAGAGATGGCGGGTGAACAGGCCGACCATGGAATCCCGGCTAGTCCTGTTGTTTCGCAAAGACGTAGCCCACGCCGCGCACGGTCAGGATGCGCTTGGGGTTCTTCGCGTCGGCCTCGATGGCGGCGCGGATGCGGCCCATGTGCACGTCGATGGAGCGGTCGAAGGCCTCCAGCTCGCGGCCGCGCACGGCTTCCATGATCTGGTCGCGCGTGAGCACCCGGCCGGCACGCTCTGCCATCGCGACGAGCAGGTCGAACTGGTAGGAGGTGAGCTCCGCCGCCTGGCCGGCCACGGTGACGGTGCGCGCGTCGCGGTCGATCTCCAGCGAGCCGAAGCGCATGCCGCGCACGGGCTCCGGCCCCGCGGCCAGGCCACCTTCACCGCGGCGGCGCAGCACGGCGCGGATGCGCGCCAGCAGCTCGCGCGGCTCGAAGGGCTTGGGCAGGTAGTCGTCGGCGCCGAGTTCCAGGCCGATGATGCGGTCCATGGGGTCGCCCTTGGCCGTGAGCATCAGCACCGGCACCTTGCCGGCCGCGCCGGGCAGGGCGCGGATGCGGCGGCACAGGTCCAGGCCATCGGCGTCCGGCAGCATCAGGTCGAGGATGACGAGGTCGGGCAATTGCTGCTCCAGCGCCGCCATGCCGCGCGCGCCGTCGCCGGCGTGGCTGACGGCAAAGCCGGACTGGGCCAGGTATTCGACGACCATCTGCGCCAGGCGCTGGTCGTCTTCGATCATGAGCAGCTGTGGGGTCGTCATGGTGAAGAGAATGCTCGCCGCCCGCCGGCAAGGGCGGTTGAAGTCTTCGTAAAGTTGGGTAAACCGGGCGGGGTGGTGACCATGCCCGGGCCGCAGCAGGCAGCCGCCTCCGGCGCTGTCATGGCGCGCCCTCCGGCCCCCGATCCTGGCCTCAGGCCATTGCGGCGGGCGCGGTCAATTGTTCGAACAGCATCGGCGCAGCGTCGCGGTCGATGGGCGTGCGCGGCCTGGGTTGGTCCAGCAGCGCCGCCAGCGCGCCATCGTCCAGCCCGGGGTGCTGGTCCAGCGCCTGCCGGTGGATCTGGTGGGCCAGCGTGCGCAGCTGTGCCACGCACTGGCGCAGCCGGGCCTGGAAGGCCGCCGCGTCGGGCAGCGGCGACTCGCGCAGGCTGGCATTGAGTTCGGCAAACCACGGCAGCGCCGCCTGGTCGAGCATGCGCGCCGGATTGCGGCGCTCGCTCACCGACGACCAGGCGCGCAGGAAGCCCTGCATCGCGATGTTCAGCTGCTGGCAGTGCTGCAGCTCCTCGCGCAGGTTGCCCAGCGTGGCCACGTCGGTCAGGCGTTCGTGGAAGAACAGCTGGGACAGCACGCCCCAGTAGTAGGTGTAGTCCCAGACCACCTTGACTGGCAGCACCTCCGGGTCGCCGAACAGGCCATACTGGCCCTGGTAGAGCGCCAGCGTGCTGTCGTAGAAGGAGTGGTAGATGTGGTCGTACAGCTGGGCGCGTGCCTGCACCGAGCGGCCTGCGCGGTCGTGCGCGATGAGGTCGCAGATGAAGGTGTTGCTCATCGCGATGAAGTCGCTGCCGGGCGAGTAGAACGGATCGAGGAACAGCCCCGCCTCGCCCGTCAGCGCCCAGCGCTCGCCGCTGAAGACCTGCTTGCAGCCATAGGAGAACTTGCGCATGAAGGCGAAGTCCTGCAGCTTGTCGCGCTGGCCGTCGAGCACGTCGAAGAGCACGGGCTGGTGCTCGGCCAGCCAGTCCATGGCCTTGTCGAAGCTGTCCATGCGCTCCAGCGGGTGGAAGGCCGGGTCGGCCACGATGCCCACCGAATGCGAGCCCGAGGCCAGCGGGATCAGCCACACCCAGTAGCCCGCGCCCACCAGGTGGTTGGTCGACAGCCAGCGCGCAGCCGGCGTGCAGCGGGCGCGCCAGGCCGGGTCCTGGCCCCAGTCGTCCAGCGTGAGACGGTTGCCGATGCGGAACCACACGGCATGCGCCTGGTGGTCGTTGGGCTGCACCAGGCCCAACTGGCGCTTGAGCAGGCCGGCGCGGCCGCAGGCATCGACCATCCAGCGGCATTGCGCGGCATGGGGCTCGCCGGACTCGGTCCATTCGATGCGGTGCAGGCCCTGCGGGGACGGGTCCAGCGCCATGCGGCGGACCAGGGCGTTGTCGACGAAGCGCACGCCCTGGGCGGCGGCCACCTCGGCCAGGTGGTTCTCGAAGATGCCCCGGTCGATCTGGTAGCTGGGAATGGCCAGCGGGCGGCTGGCGCCGACCTCGGTCACGGCGTCCAGGTCGCGCCGGCCTTCGGAGAAGAAGAAGCGGAAGCCGAACTTGCGCAGCTGCGCCTCGTCCAGGTGCTGCTTGAGGCCCAGCACGGTGTCGAAGTAGTGGGCGCCGATCTCCACCGACGATTCGCCCACCTTGTGCGTCGCATGCGGCACCGGGTGGCTGCGGCGCTCGAGCACCAGCACATCGATGTCGCCGAAGCGCCGTTTGAGCTGCAGCGCCAGCGTGAGTCCTGCCAGGCCGCCCCCCATGATGATGACGTCGTGGGTGGCAGGCGTGGGGTGCATGGACTCTCCTGGAAAAGGGGCGCTCAGCCTAGCGTGAGGTGCAGCGCGAGCGTGTCGGACAGCGCGAGGACCAGCGGCTGGCCGCTCGAGTCGGGCCCGCGGGCCAGGGCTTCGAAAAAGGGCAGCGCATCGGCCATGGCGTTGGCCGGCAGCGCAATCGCAGCCTCGGACTGCAGGGCCGTGGGGATGGCTGCGCCACTGTGCAGTGCGATGGACAGCGTGGCGACGGTGCGCTCGCTGGCCTCGGGGGCCAGCACCACGGCGCCGGCCAGCAGGCCGTGCGTGTCGTGCACCTGCGCCAGCGGGCCGGCGGCCTCCGCGTCGAAGCCCACCAGCAGCACGGCCTGATGGTCGGCGGCGCACTGGGTGGCGGCTTCGAGCAGGCCGGCGGCAAAGCTGTGCGACGAGGCGCTGATCGCATTGCTGGCCTGCTGGCAGCCGGTGCCGATGGTCCAGTACCCCACTGCGGCGTTGTGCACCGAGTTGTGGAACTTGATGGGCGACAGCTGCGTGGGCGCCTGCGCGAGCGTGGCGCACATGTAGTCGCTGATGGCCAGGTCGCCCTGGGCCGAGGTGAAGACGCAGGGCAGGTCGACGGCAACCCGGCCCGAGCCGGCCACGGCCGCGCTGGCCACTTCCAGCGCCAGCGCCACCGTGTCGGGTGCGCGGCGGCGCTCGGCCGGCGCCAGGATCTGCGGCGCCGGGCGGCGGGCCGGGGCTTCGGCCAGGCCCGCTTCGCCGCGGAAGGCGGCGCGGGCCGCCTCCCAGCCAGGCAGCAGCGGATGCCAGAAGGCCGGGCCTTCGACGTAGAGCGTGGGCAGCCGGCTCATTGCACGGCCCTTCCGAAGATCAGCGCGCAGTTGTTGCCGCCGAAGCCGAAGGAGTTGGACAGCACGTGCCGCACCTCCCCCTGGGCCGGCTCGCGGCGCAGCTGCGGGCCACAGACGGCGTCGAACGTCCGCGCGTTGATGTTGCCGGGCATCAGCCCCGTCTCCAGTGCCAGCAGGCTGACGGCGGCTTCGACGACGCCGGCCGCCCCCAGCGTGTGGCCGGTGAAGCCCTTGGTGCTGCTGGCATGGGTGCGGGCCGGGAAGCGCCGCGCCACCAGGGCGGCCTCCACCTCGTCGTTCTTGCTGCTGGCCGTGCCGTGCAGGTTGATGTAGTCGATGTCGTCGGTGGCCAGGCCGGCGCGCGCCAGCGCGTCGTTCAGCGCCCGCTCGGCGCCGGCGCCTTCGGGATGCGGCGTGGACATGTGGTGTGCGTCGCTGGCCTCGCCATGGCCCAGCAGGCGCGGGCCGGTGCCGCTGCGCTCCAGCAGCGCAAAGCCGGCGGCCTCGCCCAGGCTGATGCCGCGGCGCTCGGCGTCGAAGGGCCGGCAGGGCTCGGGCGACACCAGCTCCAGCGAGTTGAAGCCGAACAGCACGCTGCCGCACAGCGAATCGGCGCCGCCCACCACAGCTGCGTCGGCCAGGCCCAGGCGGATCAACCGCTCGGCCGAGGCGAAGACCTTGGCGCTGGAGGAGCAGGCGGTGGAGATCGTCTCGCACGGCCCCGTCAGCCCCAGCGCGCGCTGCACGAACAGGCCGGGTGCATGCGGCGTGTGGACCTGCGCGTTGCGCATGGCTTCGGGAAAGCGGCCGTCGGCGTCCAACCGGGTGTAGGCCTGCTCGGTCTCGCCGATGCTGGAGGTGGAGGTGCCGATGATCACGGCCACGCGGTCGGCGCCGTGGCGCTCGCGCGCGGCCAGCGCGGCGGCCAGGAAACCGTCGGCGCTCAGGCCCATCCAGGCCAGGCGGTTGTTGCGGCAATCCCAGGGCGCGAGCTCGGGCGGCAGCACCACGTCCTCGACGCCGGGCACGCGGCCGATCCAGGTGGGCAGGCGCTGCTCGGCCGGCTCGCCGAAGTCGTTGGGGCGCAGGCCGCTGCGCGAGGCGGCCAGTGCGCTGCGCAGCGCCTCCAGGCCGGTGCCCAGGGCGGTGGTGGCCGTGTAGGCCGTGATGACGAGGGGCGGGATCTTCTGCGGCACGGTGCGGCGGGCAGGTTTCAGGAACGAGGCGGGAGCGTAACAGCCGCCGGGCCCGCCGTCCTGCAGGCCGGCACCTACGTCCGCACGCGGGCGGCGCGCATGGCCAGCGCCACCAGCACCAGCACCGGCAGGCCCAGCAGCGCCGTGCCGGTGAAGAAGGTGGCGTAGCCGTAGGCCTCGACGAAGGCGCCCGAGAAGCCGGCCACGAACTTGGGCAGCAGCAGCATGAGCGAGCTGAACAGCGCGTACTGCGTGGCCGAGTAGCTCACGTTGGTCAGGCTGGAGAGGTAGGCGATGAAGGCCGCCGACGCGATGCCGCCGGCCAGGTTGTCGGCCGACACCACCGCCACCAGCGCCGTCACGTCATGGCCGCGGGTGGTCATCCAGGCGAACAGCAGGTTGCTGGCGGCGCTGAGCACCGCGCCCAGCATCAGCACCCGCATCACGCCCAGGCGCATGGCCAGCACGCCGCCCACGAAGGCGCCGACCAGGGTCATGATGACGCCGTAGACCTTGCTCACCGTGGCCACCTCGTCCTTGGTGAAGCCCATGTCCACGTAGAAGGGGTTGGCCATGATGCCCATCACCACATCGCTGATGCGGTAGATGGCGATCAGCGACAGGATCAGCGCCGCCTGCCAGCGGTAGCGGCGCAGGAAGTCGGCAAAGGGCTCCACCAGGGTGTTGCGCAGCCAGTCTCCGGCCGAGCGGGCGGGCGGCAGCGGCACGCGCACGGGCTCGGCCGACAGCAGCACCGTCAGCACGCCCACCACCATGGACCCGGCCATCACCAGGTAGGCCGTGCGCCAGCCGCCGTTCTGGTAGGCGCCGGTGGCGCTGCCCTCGGCCCAGGCCGCCACCCACAGCACGCCGGCACCGGCCCAGATCATGGCCAGGCGGTAGCCCGTCTGGTAGGCCGCGGCCAGGGCGGCCTGCTTGCGCGCCTCGGCCGACTCGATGCGGAAGGCGTCCAGCGCGATGTCCTGCGTGGCCGAGCCGAAGGCCACCACCACGGCGCACAGCACCAGCGGCTCCAGCCCCGCGCGCGGATCGTTCAGCGCCATGCCCACCAGGCCTGCGATGACCATGGCCTGCGACAGCAGCAGCCAGCCGCGGCGCCGGCCCAGCACCGTGGTGAGCGGCGGCAGCGGCAGCCGGTCGACCAGCGGCGCCCACACCCACTTGAAGCCGTAGGCCAGGCCCACCCAGCTCAGGTAGCCGATGGTGGCGCGGTCGACGCCGGCCTCGCGCAGGCGAAAGCTCAGCGTGCCCAGCACCAGCAGTAGCGGCAGGCCGGCCGCGAAGCCGAGGGCGAACATGCGCAGCGAGGCCGGCTCCAGGTACACGCGCAGGGTTTCGCGCCAGGGTTGCTTGGGCAATTCGGGAGTGGCGGCTGGGGGATTGGACATGGAGGAGGAAGGTTGCAACCTTATTATTCCGCCCACCATGTGCCTGCTCTGCGACCTGCGTTCCGCCGCCGCCACCCCTGCCGACGACGAGGGCCCGGCGCAGCCCCGCTGGCAACCCCGCCGGGCCTTCCTGCTGGCGGGCGCCGCTGCAGCCGCCGGCGCAGCGCTGCCGGTGGCGGCCCAGGTCGATGTGGGGCCGCTGTCGGCCGCGCGCAACCTGGTGCCGGCCGATCAGATCGAGGGCGCGGCCGTGCAGCAGTACGGCGATCTGATCGCCAAGGCCCGCAGCCAGCGCGCGCTGGCCGGCCCCGAGCATCCGCAGCTGGTGCGTCTGCGCGGCATCGCACAGCGCCTCATCCCCTACACGCGGCAATGGAACGACCGGGCCGCCGGCTGGAAGTGGGAGGTCAACCTGATCGGCAGCAAACAGGTCAACGCCTTCTGCATGCCGGGCGGCAAGATCGCCTTTTTCACCGGCATCCTCGACCAGCTCAAGCTCAGCGACGACGAGACGGCCATGGTGATGGGCCACGAGATGGCCCATGCCCTGCGCGAGCATGCGCGCGAGCGCATGGCCAAGACGGCCGGCACCGGCATGGCGTTGCAACTCGGCGCCCAGCTGCTGGGCCTGGGCCAGCTGGGCGACATGGGCGCGCGCGCTGGCACCCAGTTGATCTCCCTCAAGTTCAGCCGCGACGACGAGACCGAGGCGGACCTGGTGGGCCTGGAACTCGCCGCCCGCGGCGGCTTCCAACCCCAGGCCGCCGTCAGCCTCTGGACCAAGATGGCCCAGGTCTCCAAGAGCCAGGGCGGCCTGAGCTTCCTGTCCACCCATCCGACCGGGCCGGACCGCATCCGCGTGCTGGAGCAGAACGTGCCCAGGGTCGAAGGCCTTTACCGCGCCGCGCGACGCAGCTGATGCGCCGGGTGCGGCCTGGCCCTTGCTTGAACCGCCTCATGTCCCTTCTCAGCGAACTGCGTGACCAGACCCTCGGCGAGGAGATCGCCAATGCCCTGAGCCATGGCCTGGGGGCCCTGCTGGCCATGGCCTCGCTGCCGATCCTGGTGCAGCATGCCGCGGCACGCGGCCGCACCGCCGAGGTGGTGGGGGCCAGCCTGTTCGCCGGCACGGCCATCGTGCTGTACCTGGTCTCCACGCTGTACCACGCGCTGCCGGCGGGCCGGGCCAAGCTGTGGTTCAACCGGTTGGACCATGCCTCCATCTACCTCTTCATCGCCGGCAGCTACATGCCCTTCGTGCTGGGGGTGTTACGCGGCACCTGGGGCTGGACGCTGTTCGCCATCGTGTGGGCCGCGGCCGCGGTGGGCGTGGCGGCCAAGCTCTTCGACCGGCTCAAGCATCCGCTGTGGTCCACCGGCCTGTACGTGACGATGGGCTGGGTGGCCATCGTGGCGGCGGTGCCGCTGGTCGAGCGCATGTCGGGCGCTGGCCTGGCCTGGCTGGTGGCCGGCGGCCTCTCGTACACGGCGGGGGCCGTCGTGTTCCTCTTCGACTCGAAGCTGCGCTACGCCCACTTCGTGTGGCACCTGTTCGTGCTGGGTGGCAGCGTGTGCCACTTCTTTGCCGTGCTCTGGCATTCGGGCGCGCCGGCGGCGCTGCCGGCCTGAGGGGCTGTTCCGGCCCGCTCCGCAACATGGCCGGGCCTCGCGCTTGCCGGCCTGCGCCGACGCGGCGACACGGTGCCCCCGGGTACGATGCCGCGGCCCCACTTCCTGCCGAAAGGACGCATCCTCCATGCCCGCCATCGCTCGCCGACACCGACTCCTTCTGGCCTTCGCACTGCCTGCCGTCCTGTCGCTCGCGGCCTGCGGCAGCGGCGTCAGCCTGGACGAGCCCATCGAGGGGCCGACGTGGCGCCTGGTCCAGCTGCAGGGCGAGATGGTGGAGGGCGGTGGCGATCCGCAGGGCACGCCCTCGGTGCAGTTCGGCAGCGACGGCCGGGCCGTCGGCAGCGGCGGCTGCAACCGCTTTTCGGGCACCTACAGCCGCACGGCCAGCCAACTGCGCATCGGCCAACTGGCGGCCACCCGCATGGCCTGCGCCGCACCCGAGCGCGGGCAGCGCGAGATTCAGTTCTTCCAGGCCCTGCAGTCCACGGCGAGCTACCGCCTGCAGGCGCCGGCGCGCCTCGTGCTGCTCGACGGCAGCGGGCGCACGGTGGCGATGCTGCAGCGCTGAGGGCTGCGCCTGTCGCCTCGCCGCCGGCTGCTCAGCCGGTCAGGCGTTCCAGCGCCTCGCGGTACTTCGCCGCGGTGCGTTCGGTCACGTCGTTGGGCAGGCGCGGTGCGGGCGGCGTCTTGTCCCAGGGCTTGCCGTTGATCCGAACGGCCTCCAGCCAGTCGCGCACGAACTGCTTGTCGTAGCTCGGGGGGTTGGTGCCGGCAGCCAGCGCGGCCTCGTAGCCTTCCACCGGCCAGTAGCGCGAGCTGTCGGGCGTGAGCACCTCGTCCATCAGCACCAGCTGGCCGGTTTCGTCGAGGCCGAACTCGAACTTGGTGTCGGCGATGATCATGCCGCGCTGCAGCGCGATCTCGGCCGCCGTCTCGTACAGCGTGATGCTGGTCTCGCGGATCTGCTGGGCCAACTGCGGGCCGATCATTTCGACCACGCGCTCGTAGCTGATGTTCTCGTCGTGCTCGCCCACGGCGGCCTTGGCGGCGGGCGTGAAGATGGCGCGCGGCAGCTTGGCCGAATTGACGAGTCCCTCGGGCAGCGGCACGCCGCAGACCTCCCGGTTTTCCTGGTATTCCTTCCAGCCGCTGCCGGCCAGGTAGCCGCGCACCACGGCCTCGACGGGGATGGGCTTGAGTCGCTTGACCAGCATCGAGCGGCCCGTGACCTGCGCCACCTCTTCCGGGCGCACCACGCTCTCGGGCGCCTCGCCGGTCAGGTGATTGGGGCAGATGCCGCCCAGGCGGTCGAACCACCACAGGGCCATCTTCGTCAGGATCTCGCCCTTGCCCGGGATCGGCTCGCCCATGATGACGTCGAAGGCCGACAGCCGATCGCTGGCGATCATGAGGATGCGGTCCTCGCCGACGGCGTAGTTGTCGCGCACCTTGCCGCGTGCAAGCAGGGGCAGGCTCTGGATGGAGGAGGTATGGACGGTCGTGGCCATGGAGGTGCCGGGCGGCAGGGTGAAGGAGGAAAGCAGCGCGCGATTATCCGCGGGTGGTGACAGGCCGGTGTCACTGCCTGTATGTGCGTTGCGCGCGAAAAAAAGCCACCGCGCGGGCGGTGGCCGGTCCGGAGGGCGCCGGGCGCCCGTCCGATGGATTACTGGACGACCTGCGCCAGCTCGCCCTGGGCGTACTTGGCGGCCATCACCTGCAGGCCCGCGCCCTTGATCTTGCCGGCCTGGCCTTCGCAGCCGAATTCCAGGTAGCGCTGCTTGCACACGGCCTTGGCGGCTTCGCGGGCGGGCTTCATCCACTCGCGCATGTCGAACTTCTCGGGGTTCTCGGCCATGAACTTGCGCACGGCACCCGTCATCGCCATGCGGATGTCGGTGTCGATGTTGATCTTGCGCACGCCGTACTTGATGGCTTCCTGGATCTCGGCCACGGGCACGCCGTAGGTTTCCTTCATCTGGCCGCCGTACTGGTTGATGATGGCGCGCAGCTCCTGCGGCACCGACGACGAGCCGTGCATCACCAGGTGGGTGTTGGGGATGCGGGCGTGGATTTCCTTCACGCGGCTGATCGCCAGGATGTCGCCCGTGGGCGGGCGGCTGAACTTGTAGGCGCCGTGGCTGGTGCCGATGGCGATGGCCAGGGCGTCCAGCTGGGTGGCCTTGACGAACTGGGCGGCCTCTTCGGGGTCGGTCAGCATCTGGCTGTGGTCCAGCTTGCCTTCGGCGCCGATGCCGTCTTCCTCGCCGGCGTCGCCGGTTTCCAGGTTGCCCAGGCAGCCCAGTTCGCCCTCGACGGTCACGCCGACCTTGTGGGCCATCTCGACGACCTTGCGGGTCACTTCCACGTTGTAGGCGAAGTCGGCCGGGGTCTTGCCGTCCTCACGCAGCGAGCCGTCCATCATCACCGAGCCGAAGCCCAGGTCGATGGCGCCGGCGCAGATCTTGGGGCTGGTGCCGTGGTCCTGGTGCATCACCAGCGGAATGTGCGGATAGGCCTCGGTCGCCGCCTGGATCAGGTGCTTGATGAAGTGCTCGCCGGCATATTTGCGGGCGCCGGCGCTGGCCTGCAGGATCACCGGGGCGCCGACTTCGTCGGCCGCGGCCATCACGGCCTGCACTTGCTCCAGGTTGTTGACGTTGAAGGCCGGAATGCCGTAACCGTTGGCGGCGGCGTGGTCCAGCAACTCGCGCATCGAGACAAGTGCCATGGTGATGTCCTTAAATTAATCGTGGAAAAGTGCGAAAAAATTCCAACGATTCTACTGAGGGGACCTGTGGGACGGGTCCGACGGCGCCAGTCCGAGGAAGCGCAGAAGCAGCGGCATCACCGGTCCGCCGATCCACTGCACGCGGGTGGCGACGGCGCCCATCAGCGTGATGTGGCTGAGGTTGTCGAAGGTGTGCACCTCCACCGGCACGCCCGCCGCCTCCAGCTTGCGGGCCATCTGCGCGGTGTTGCGCTGCGGGTCGACCAGGTTGTCCCGGCTGGCCGCCATGAGCAGCGTGCGCGGCGCGGCGGCCGAGACATGGTTGATCGGCTGCGACTCGGGCATCGTCCGTGGCCAGTCGAAGGCGCGCTTGACGTCCGGGTCGCCGATGGGCAGGAAGTCGTAGGGTCCGGCCAGGCCGATCCATCCGGCCAGTTGCTGCGGACTCGCCCCGAGCGCCTGGAGCCAGCGCGGGTCGAGCGCCACCATGCCGGCGTTGTAGGCGCCCGAGCTGTGTCCCATGACATAGACCTGGGCCGGGTCCGCACCCAGGCGGGCGGCGTTGTCCAGCCCCCATTTCACGGCCCGTGCGCTGTCCTGCACGAAGGCCGGATAGCGCACCTCGTGCGAAAGCCGGTAGTCGGCCACGGCCACGATGGCGCCGCGCGAGGCCAGCGCCTCGCCGACGAAGCGGTACTGGGCCCGTTCGCCCGTGGTCCAGGTGCCGCCGTAGAAGAACACCACCAGCGGCCGGTGGCCGACTGCGGGCGCCGTGCGCGCCAGCGGCTGGTACACGTCCAGCCGCTGGCGCGGCTCGCTGCCGTAGGCGATGTCGTTCTGGACGGTGTAGGTGTCGGTGGGCGTGAGCCGGTCGACCAGCTTGATGGGGGAGCAAGCGCCCAGGGTGAGCGCGCCGGCCACGACGGCGAGCGCGGCCGCGACGGTGCGCAGCAGGGGAAGGTGGGAAGGCATGCCTTCCCATACGCAGGCGCCGCCGCTTTGGTTTCCGGCGCGCGCCGCTGTCCTACGCGGCCGGCGGGGCGGCGCGGCTGGCCGGCGTTCAGGACGCCGTGCAGATCCGCAGCATGTTCGTGCCACCCGGCGCGCCCATCGGCTCGCCGCAGGTGATGGCGTACACGTCGCCGCTCTGGACGATGCCGCGCTTCTTGAGGTGTTCCTCCGCCTGGTGCAGGGCGGCATCGCGGTCGTTCTGCGTCTCCGTCAGCAGCGGGCGCACGTTGCGGTAGAGCGCCATGCGTCGCTGCGTCGTCAGCCGCGCGGTCAGGGCATAGACCGGGATGTGGGCTGCATGGCGGCTCATCCACAGCGCCGTGGAACCCGATTCGGTCAGCGCCACGATGGCCTTGGCGCCCAGGTGGTGCGCCGTGAACAGCGCGCCCATGGCGATGGACTGGTCGATGCGGGTGTAGTGCTGGCCGCTGAAGTCCAGGTCGCGCGAGGTGTCCTCGGCCTGTTCGGCCGCCTCGCAGATGCGGCTCATCTCCTTGACCGTCTCCAGCGGGTAGCGGCCCGAGGCCGTCTCGGCCGAGAGCATGACGGCGTCGGTGCCGTCCAGCACGGCGTTGGCCACGTCGCTCACCTCGGCGCGGGTGGGCACGGGGTTGGCGATCATCGATTCCATCATCTGCGTGGCGGTGATGACCACACGGTCCATCTCGCGCGCCATGCGGATCATCTTCTTCTGCAGCGCCGGCACGGCCGCGTTGCCCACCTCGACCGCCAGGTCGCCGCGGGCGACCATGATGCCGTCGCTGGCACGCAGGATCTCCTCCAGCCGCGGAATGGCTTCGGCGCGCTCGATCTTGGCGATCAGCCCCGGCTTGTGGCCCCATTCGGCGCCGGCCACGTTGCACAGCTGGCGGGCCATCTCCATGTCGGTGGCGTTCTTGGGAAAGCTCACCGCCACGTAGTCGGCCTGGAAGCTCATGGCGGTCTTGATGTCCTCCATGTCCTTGGCCGTGAGCGCCGGGGCCGTGAGGCCGCCGCCTTCCTTGTTGATGCCCTTGTTGTTGGAGAGCTCGCCGCCCACCAGCACGGTGGTGTGCACCGCATCGCCGCGCACGCCGTCGACCCGCAGCACGATCAGGCCGTCGTTGAGCAGCAGCCGGTCGCCGGCCTTCACGTCGCGCGGCAGGTCCTTGTAGTCCAGGCCCACGGCCTGCACGTCGCCGGGCTCCAGGCGGGCGGCGTCCAGCACGAAGGGCGCGCCGGGCTCCAGCCAGACCTTGCCCTCGGCGAACTTGCCCACGCGGATCTTGGGGCCCTGCAGGTCGGCCATGATGGCCACCTCACGGCCGGCGCGGCGCGCGGCCTCGCGCACCATGGCGGCGCGGTCGATGTGGTCCTGGGCCTGGCCATGGCTGAAGTTCAGGCGCACCACGCTCACCTTGTGGATGATCATCTGCTCGATCAATGCCGGCGTGCTGGACGCCGGGCCGAGCGTGGCGACGATCTTGGTGGCGTGGCGGGGAATGCGGGGGGCCATGTGCGGGAGTCTCCAGGTCGCGCCGTCCGAAAAGCCCGGACGGCGAAGAATTCTCACCCAAAGCCCCGGAGGTGCCCGGCGCTGCGCCCATGCCGTCAAGGAATAGCGCTTATCGGCATGGCATGCGGGGCCGATTTGACGGCCGTCATCCTCGGGAAAGCCGCATCGGTTATCGTCGACGGTTGTCCAGATTCAAAAACCGCCTATTTTTCAATGGCTTACAGACCCGAACTCTCGCTGCCCGAGCCGCTTGAGCCCAGCGCGCCGCTGCCGCACCGCAAGATCATCCGCAGCTGGCTGACGCCCCTGGCGCAGCGCAGCACCTGGCGTGCCTTCGCGCTCATCACGCTCGATTACATCCTCTTCTTCGGCCTGATGGCCGCGGTGGTGCTGGTCGATGCCGTCTGGCTCAAGCTGCTGGCCGCCCTGGCCGCCGGCTTCGTCATCGGCCGCCTGTTCATCATTGGGCACGACGGCTGCCACCAGAGCCTGACCGAGAACCGCCGCCTCAACAAGTGGCTGGGCCGCATCGCCTTCCTGCCCTCGCTCACGGCCTACAGCCTCTGGGACATGGGCCACAACGTGGTGCACCACGGCTTCACCAACCTCAAGGGCGTGGACTTCGTCTGGGCCCCCATGACGCAGGACGAATACCGCGCCATGTCGCCGATGCGCCGCGTGGCCGAGCGCATCTACCGCAGCGGCTGGGGTCCCGGCCTGTACTACGCCGTCGAGATCTGGTGGGCCAAGATGATGTTCCCCAGCAAGAAGATCATGGGCAACACCTACCGTCCGGTCTTCACCCGCGACTGCCTGCTGGTCAGCGGCTTCGCGCTGCTGTGGATCGCCGCCCTGGTCGGCGCCGCCTTCGCCACCGGCCAGTCGGCCTGGCTGCTGGTGCTGCTGGGCTTCGTGGTGCCGATGGTGTTCTGGTTCAACATGATGGGCTTCGTCATCTACGGCCACCACACCCACGTCAAGGTGCAGTGGCACAACGAGAAATCGGCCTGGCAGCGCGCCCAGCCCTTCGTGTCGACCACCGTCCACCTGACCTTCCCGTTCCGGATCGGCGCGCTGATGCACCACATCATGGAGCACACCGCCCACCACGTGGACATGAGCATCCCGCTGTACAAGCTCAAGGAAACGCAGAAGGTGCTCGAGCAGATGCTGCCCGGCCGCATCATCATCCAGCGCTTCTCGTGGAAGTGGTACTTCGACACCGCCCGCGCCTGCAAGCTGTACGACTTCACGCGCCAGTGCTGGACCGACTTCAAGGGCCGCGCCACGAGCGAGCTGCGCTCGCTGGTGCCGCCGCAGGCGGCCGAAGCCGCCGTCCGTCCGGCCTGACGTGACGACCTGAGCCCCCGCAGCGGCCTGCCGCCGCGTGCGGCGACAAAACAAAAAACCCGGTGCCGCAGCAATGCGGACCGGGTTTTTTGTTGGGCGGACGGCTTGGCTGGCAGGTGAGGCGGTGGCGGCACCCAGGCGCCGCCGCGCCGCCTCCGGGCGCTCAGCCCGCTGCGCGCTTTTCCAGGATCTCGAAGGCCGGCAGCTTTTTGCCTTCCAGCACTTCCAGGAAGGCGCCGCCGCCCGTGGAGATGTAGCCCACGTCCTTCTCGATGCCGTACTTGGCGATGGCCGCCAGCGTGTCGCCGCCGCCGGCGATGGAGAAGGCGCTGCTCGCCGCAATGGCGCGGGCGATGGCTTCGGTGCCCTTGGCGAAGGCGTCGAACTCGAACACGCCGACCGGGCCGTTCCAGACGATGGTGCCGGCCTCGCGCAACTGGGCGGCGAGCTGCTCGGCGGTCTGCGGGCCGATGTCCAGGATCAGGTCGTCCTCGGCCACCTCGGTGGCGGGCTTGACGGTGGCGGGCGCATCGGCCGAGAAGCTCTTGGCCGTCACCACGTCGACAGGAATCGGCACGGCGGCGCCGCGGGCGCGCATGGCCTCGATCACGGCCTTGGCCTCGTCGACCAGATCGGCCTCGGCCAGCGACTTGCCGATGGGCAGGCCGGCGGCCAGCATGAAGGTGTTGGCGATGCCGCCACCGACGATCAGCTGGTCCACGTTGGCCGACAGGCTCTTGAGGATGGTCAGCTTGGTGCTCACCTTGGAGCCGGCCACGATGGCCACCAGCGGCCGCTTCGGCGCGGCCAGGGCCTTGGAGATGGCGTCGATCTCGGCCGCCAGCAGCGGGCCGGCGCAGGCCACGGGCGCGAACTGGGCGATGCCGTAGGTGGTGGCCTCGGCGCGGTGGGCGGTGCCGAAGGCGTCGTTGACGTAGATGTCGGTCAGGGCGGCCATCTTGCGGGCCAGCGCTTCGTCGTTCTTCTTCTCGCCCTTGTTCAGGCGGCAGTTCTCCAGCAGCACGACCTCGCCGGGCGCGACCTGCACGCCGTCGGTCCAGTCGGCCACCAGGCGCACCTCGCGGCCCAGCAGTTCACCCAGGCGCGTGGCGACGGGGGCCAGCGAGTCCTCGGGCTTGAAGGCGCCCTCGGTCGGGCGGCCCAGGTGCGAGGTGACCATCACCGCCGCGCCGGCGTCCAGCGCCATCTGGATGCAGGGCACCGAGGCGCGGATGCGCGTGTCTTCGGTGATGTGGCCGTCGTCGTCCTGCGGAACGTTCAGGTCGGCGCGGATGAAGACCCGGCGGCCCTGGGCCTTGCCTTGTGCACACAGATCGGAGAAGCGGATGACGTTCATGGTTGCGGCTTGGGAGGAAGTTGACGGGGCGCCGTCCGCGTGCGGGACGGGCAACAGGCCATTGTAGGGAGCGGCCTTGCCGCTACCAGCCCAAACCCAGGTGCAGCGGCAGGTACACGGCCATGCCGCCGGCCATGGTGATGAGGGTGCTGCGCCGCCAGAAATACAGCGCCGCGCCGACGGCGGCGGCGAACGGACGCGCGTCCTGCCAGGTGGGGATCAGGTGCCCGCCGCTCATTACCACCTCGGGCGCCACCACGGCGGCCAGCGCGGCCACCGGCGCGTAGCGCAGGGCGCGGTGCACCCAGGCCGGCAATGGCAGGTTGCGCTCGCTGATGAAGAAGAAGCAGCGCGTGACCACGGTCACCACGGCCAGGCCCAGGATGATGGCGATGGTCCACGGATCGGTCTGCATCAGCCCGCTTCTCCGGTGCGGCCGCGGGCCAGGCGGCCGAACTGCTGTTCGAGCCAGAAGCAGGCCAGCACCGCCAGGCCGATGGACACCACGATGTTCAGCCGCAGGGGCAGGGCGTAGGCCGCCACCGCGGTGGCGCTGGCGATGAGCAGCGCCAGCACCTGCAGCCGGGTGGTGACCATCGAGGCCAGGATGCCCACCAGCGCCAGCACGCCGGCGAAGCCCAGGCCCCAGCGCTGGGGAATCAGTTCGGCAAGCGCGACGCCGGCGAGGCTCAGCAGGATCCAGCAGCTCCAGTTGACGGTGTAGCCGCCCACGAGGTACGCCTCCTGGTCGTCGCGCTCGTCCTGGGTGACGGGCGGCTGTGGATAACGGCGGGTGAAGACGGCATAGCTCAGGTCGCCCGTGAGATAGCCGTGCACCAGGCGACGCCAGCGCGGCATGTGCATCAGGTAGTGGCGCAGATGCAGGCTGAAGACGACGAAGCGCAGGTTCACGCAGAAGGCGGTGGCCAGGATCACCCAGGCCGGCGCGCCCGCCACCAGCAGCGGCACGGCGGCCAACTGGGCGCTGCCGGCGTAGACCAGCAGCGTCATCAGCACGGCCTCCAGCGGCGACAGGCCGGCCTTCACCATGGCCACGCCCGTCATCAGCCCCCAGGCGCCGATCCCCAGCGCCACCGGCGTCATCAGCCGGGCGCCCTCGCGGAAAGCCGGCCGCCGGCGGAGGGCGGACGACCAGAACATCAGGCCAGCACCGTGCCGGCGGCCAGGGGCGCCCCGCGCAGGAAGTCGGCCGCCGCCAGGCGCTTGCCGCCAGCCCGCTGCAATTGCGTGGCCACCAGCAGGCTGCCGCCGCCGGCCGCGATGACGACACCCTCGGCATCGGCGCGCAGCACGGTGCCCAGCGCCGGGCCGGTGTCGCCAGCCGCGGGTCGTGCCTGCGCCGCCCAGATCTTCAGCGGCTGGCCGTCCAGCTCGGCCACGGCCCCCGGGAAGGGATCGAAGGCGCGCACCCGGCGGGCCAGGGTGGCGGCGTCCTGCGTCCAGTCGATGCGGGCCTCGGCCTTTTCGATCTTGTGGGCGTAGGTCACACCGTCGGCCGGCTGGGGCGTGCGCGGCAGCGGCCCGGTCTCAGCTTGGCGCAGCGCCTGCACGATCAGCCGCCCGCCCATCGAAGCCAGGCGGTCGTGCAACTGGCCGGTGCTTTCTTCGGCGCCGATGGCCAGGGATTCGGCCAGCAGCATGTCGCCCGTGTCCAGGCCGGCGTCCATCTGCATGATGGTCACGCCCGTTTCGGCGTCGCCCGCCTCGATGGCCCGGTGGATGGGCGCCGCGCCGCGCCAGCGGGGCAGCAGGCTGGCGTGGATGTTGAGGCAGCCCAGGGCCCGGGTGCCGGCTGGCGCCCCTTCGCCCGGGCCGGCCATCAGGTCCAGGACCCACTGGGGCAGGATCAGGCCGTAGGCGGCGACCACCATCGCATCGGCGCGCGCGGCGACCAGCGCTTCACGGGCCAAGGCCGCGTCCTCGGGGTACCTGCCATCCAGGCGCAGGCTGCGGGGCTGGGCCACCGGCCATCCCCGGGTCAGGGCATGCGCCTTGACCGGCGAGGCCTGCAGCTTCATGCCGCGGCCGGCGGGGCGGTCGGGCTGTGTCAGGACCAGGGCGATCTCGATGCCGGCGGCATCCAGGGCTTCGAGCGCCACGCGGGCGAATTCGGGCGTGCCCGCGAAGACGATCCTCATCGGTGGGGAACTGCTTTCAAGGACGGTTGGGCGGCACGAAGCGCAGGTCGTCGCCGGTGTGATAGCGGCGCACCACGCCCTGGGGGTCGATGTAGATGTACAGCAGGCGCGGCGTATTCAGCTGGCGGTAGCGCCACTGCCAGACGTCGCCCTGGAAGGACCCGACGCGCGAGATCTCCTCCGGCCGGCCGAAGGCGCGCAACACGTCGGGCACCCGCCACTGGTCGATGAGGATCTGGCCGAAACGCCCCTCGTCGAGCGCCTGCGTCACGGCCACGACGTGGCCACTGGCGTCCAGGTCGACGTTGTTGACCTCGAATCCGGCGGGCTGGCGGGAGTACTGCAGGCGTTCGCCCGCGGGCAGCGGATAGGTGGCCGTGGGCGCGCCGAGCCGTTGCAGCACCTCGGCGCGCGGGGCGCCCGGCGGTACCCATTGCGGCTCGCTGGCGCAGCCCGCCAGCCAGGCGGCGGCGGCCAGTGCGCACCCGAGGGCGAGGCGACGGCCGGTGTTCATGCGCTGCGCCGTCCGCCTTCGCGCTGCACGTCGCGTTGCGCCTTCAGCAGCTTGGTCTTGATGCGGTTGCGCTTGAGCGGAGACAGGTATTCGACGAACACCTTGCCCAGCAGGTGGTCCAGCTCGTGCTGGATGCAGATCGCCAGCAGGCCCTCGGCCTCGATGGTGCGCGGGTTGCCTTCGGCATCGAGCGCCTGCACGCGCACGGCGGTGGAACGCTCCACGCCGTCGTAGATGCCGGGCACCGACAGGCAGCCTTCTTCGTTCATGACCTTCTCGTCGCTGGCCCAGACGATCTCGGGATTGATCAGCACCAGCGGCTCGTCGCGCTCCTCGGACACGTCGATCACCACCAGGCGCTCGTGCACGTCGATCTGCGTGGCGGCCAGGCCGATGCCGCTGGCTTCGTACATGGTCTCGAGCATGTCGGCCACCAGGGTGCGGATGCGCGCGTCGACGGCCTGCACGGGCTTGGCCACGGTGTGCAGGCGCGGGTCGGGATAGCTCAGGATGGTTCGCAGGGCCATGTCTCTCACGGAAAGTTGTGGCTATTTTCGCCATTTCGACCCCCGCCCGACGCCGCTGCGGCCGGATGCCGTTGCTGCCGGCAGGGCTTGCGCGCAAAATCGTTGCAAATTGTGAGTATTCGCTACTCCCGCCCGCGCCGTGGCAGGATGGCGCGCCGACCATGTACCACCTTCGACTGCCTGCCATCCCCCTTGCCGCTGCGGCCCTGCTCGGTCATTTCGCCGCCCACGCGCAGAACTATCCGGTGACGCCGGCTCAGCGGGCCGTCGCGCAGCAGACGGCCCAGCAAGGCGTGCCCCTGTCCGAACTGGCGCCCAACGCGCCCGACGAATACACCGTCAAGCGTGGCGACACGCTCTGGGCCATCTCGAAGATGTACCTGCTCAAGCCCTGGCGGTGGCCCGAGCTGTGGGGCATGAACCTCGGCGAGATCGCCAACCCGCACCGCATCTATCCCGGCCAGGTGCTCTACCTCGACAAGACCGGTGGCCGCGCCCGCTTGAGTCTGCGTCGCGGCCTGGGCGGCAGCGGCGACACGGTCAAGCTGTCGCCGCGCACGCGCTACGACTCGGCGTCCAACCTCGCACTGCCCACCCTCGATCCCAGCCGCATCGACGCCTTCCTGACCGAGCCGCTGGTGGTCGAAGAGGGCACGCTGGCCGCCGCCCCGCGCATCGTGGCCGGCAACGACGAGCGCGTGCTGCTGTCGCGCGGCGACCGCGCCTATGTCCGCGGCCAACCCGGGGCGCCGCTGGTCGAGCCGGCAGGGCCGCTGCCGCAGTACCGCGTCTTCCGCAACGCCACGCCGCTCAAGGATCCGGGCACGGGCGAGATCCTCGGCTACGAGGCGCAGTACGTGGGCCGCGTGCGCCTCGTGCGCGGCGAGTCGCAGACGCCGGCCACCGACTCGGCGCCGGGCGTCGCGGTGCCGGCCTCGGTCGACGTGATCGCCGCCCGCGAGGAGATGCGGGCCGGCGACCGCCTGTTGCCCGAGCCGCCCGAGCAGCTGATCAGCTACGTGCCTCGCGCGCCGGCCCAGCCGGTGGAAGGCGGCCGCATCATCTCGATCTACGGCAATGGCGTGCAGTACGCCGGCCAGAACCAGGTGGTGGCCATCAACAAGGGGCTGCGCGACGGCATCGAGAGCGGCAACGTGCTGGCCATCCTCAAGAACGGCCAGACCATCGTCGACCGCACCGGCGGCGACAAGGAGACGCTCAAGCTGCCCGACGAACGCATCGGCCTGCTGATGGTGTTCCGTCCCTTCGAGCGCGTCTCGTACGCCCTGGTGCTCGAGATCACCGACACGCCCCGCGCGGGCGACCGCCTCGCCAATCCCTGAGCAACAAGAGCGTGGGGTGGAGAGGGAGGATCTGGCGGGCTGGCTGCGGCTGGCCCTGGCCCCCGGTGTAGGGGCCGGTACCGCAAGAAGGCTGCTCACGGCCTTCGGATGGCCGGACGCGGTGTTCGCGCAACCGGCCGCCGCCCTGGAGGCGCTGTGCAGCCCGGCCCAGGCCCGGGCGTTGCTCGACGAGCAGGAAGGCTTCGCGGCCATGCTCGACCGCACCCGTGAATGGCTGGATGCGACGGGCCCCGAGGGCGCCGTGCACCGCATCGTCGCCCTGGGCGATGCGGCCTATCCGCCGGGGCTGCTGGAGATTGCTGATCCGCCGCTGATCCTCTACCTGCTCGGCCCGGCCGGGCTGGTGGATGCGCCGTTGCCCGGCGACGGCCTGGCCATCGTGGGCAGCCGCAATCCCACACCGCAGGGCGCCGTCGATGCACGCCTCTTCGCCCGCGCGCTGGCCGAGGCCGGCCTGCCCATCGTCTCGGGCCTGGCGCTGGGCGTGGACGGGGCGGCGCACGAGGGCGCACTGGAGGCGGCCACGGCGGCGGATGGCCGGCTGAGCACCATCGCGGTGGTGGGCACGGGGTTGGACCGCGTCTACCCGGCGCGCCACCGGTCGCTGGCCCACCGCATCGCGGCCCGGGGCGTGATCCTGAGCGAACAGCCGCTGGGCACGCCGCCGCTCACGGCCAAC
Source organism: Pseudacidovorax sp. NFM-22 (assembly GCF_021401245.1). Classification (GTDB taxonomy): domain Bacteria; phylum Pseudomonadota; class Gammaproteobacteria; order Burkholderiales; family Burkholderiaceae_C; genus Xenophilus. Next base: position 832,285 of record NZ_JACBFY010000002.1, on the reverse strand, counting down.
TTCCCCCGCCGCAACCGGCTGATCTCCGGGCTGTCGCAGGGCACGCTCGTGGTGGAGGCGGCGCTGGCCTCCGGCTCGCTGATCACGGCGCGCTGCGCGGTCGAGCAGGGCAAGGAGGTGTTCGCCATCCCCGGCTCCATCCACTCGCCGCAGTCGCGGGGCTGCCATGCCTTGATCCGCCAGGGCGCCAAGCTGGTGGAAACCGCCGCAGATGTGCTGGAGGAACTGCGCCGGCCCGCTGCGGCATCCGCCCCAGGCACTGCCTCGCTCTTCGAGAACGAAGGCGAGCGCGAGGTCGAAGATGCGGCCACGCCCGGGCCGGCGGACGGCGACGTGCTGCTGAAGCACCTCGGCCATGCGCCCGCCACCCTGGACACGCTCTGCGCCCGCACCGGCCTGCCCACGCCAGTGCTGCAGGCCCGGCTTCTGGAGCTGGAACTGGACGGCCGCGTCGGTCGACTGCCCGGCGGCCTGTTCCAGCGCATCGAACTGGGCTGAACACGCCCGGTTGGCGGCGGGCTGGCCGCGGTTCGTTGGCGATTCTTCCGCGCCTATCGGGCAAGCATGCGGCAGGCCGCGTTCGAAGACCCGCGATGCCGACTTCGGCATGAAAGCTCGAGCTGATAAGGATCGAGCGGCCGCGGAGCAGGCCACGCCAGAGCACCCGCGGAACTGGCTTCGCCAGGCCGCTGGGTGCGCCCCCCTCCAAGCCGAAGGCGCCAGAGAGGGGGGAGCCGCGAAGCGGCATGGGGGGTGATCTGATGTTCTAGCTCAGCAGCCGCTCCGGATTGGCGTCGATCTTGGCCAGGGCCTCGCGGGTGGCGCGGACGGTCAGCGTCTCCTCTTCCGCCGGTACGAGCAGGCCGCCGTGCAGGTAGGCGGCAAGGCGCTGGGCCTGGATCAGGAACTGCCGGCCATCGGGCGAGCCGAACAAGTGCAGCTGGCGGTGCTTGCTGCGCCACACGAACTGCACCTGGCTGGGCCGTCCGTTGTGGTCGAGGAGGAACCAGGCGCCCACCTGCAGCGCGTTGGCCCATTCCAGCGCCTCCGGCGGCGCCTCGGCGCCGTTGTTGGCCAGCACTTCCATCGACGACACGTCGATGCCCAGCAACAGCTCCAGGTGGGTCGAGTCGAGGGCCAGCGGCTCGGCGCTCTGGTCCGCGATCACCGCCTCCAGATTGGCCAGCCGGCCCGCCAGGTTCTCGATCTGCGCGGCGGGAATGCTCTCGGTCTTGGCCGTGAAGGCGTCCGAGAGCGTGCGGCCCAGCGTCCGGATGTGGTCCTCCTGCGGCTGCCCGGTCAGGCCCATCAGGTCCATGCCCTGGCGCAGGCGCTGCAGCAGCGAGGGCAGGGCCTGGATCATGCGGGCGCGCTCGCTGCGGCTGGGCTTGGCGCTCGCGGCCCAGACCAGCTCGGACGCCACCCGGCGCAACTGCGCCGTCTGCTCGTCCTGTGCGCCGTACTTGAGCGCGCCGATGGCCAGCACCTCCGCCCACACCTTGAACAGGAACTCGCGGATCTCCTCGCGCACCGGCATGTCGTTGAGCATCTTGCGAAGCTCGATGGTGTACTGGATGGCCAACGTCTCTTTCTGCTCCACCTGCTGCGCGACGCTCATCACCTTCTGGGTGGCGTCGTTCTGGGTCAGGTACTTGGAGAGGAAGGCCACGAACTCGTCGTAGACCAGCTTGAACACGCGCTGGCCGGTTTCCGGGTATTGCTCGATCACCTGCACCACGCGGCGGATCTCGCTCTCCAGCGCGCTGCCGGAGATGGCGGCGGCGTCGAAGCCCATTACGACCGAGCCCATGCGGTCGATCAGCATGCGCGCCGGATGCTGCAGGGAGGCGAAGAACTCCGCATCGGCCACCGCCACCCGCAGCACGGGCATCTGCAGCCGGGCGAACCACACGCGCACGGAGAAGGGAATGCGCTCTTCGGCCAGGATGGACTGGAACATCAGCGCGACCACTTCCACCGTCGCCTTGTCGGCCGACGTGGGCGCACGCCGCTTGAGCTCGCCGCTCTGGCGCCGAAGGTCGCTGGCGGCACGCTGCATGAGGCCGGGCTCGGCCACATCCACGTACACGCCCACGTTGAAGGGATAGGCGGCTTCCACGTCGGCGATGGCGGCGGTGAAGGCCTGGGCGCCGGTGTTGGTGGCCCAGCTGCGCCGCTCGGCGCCCATGGGCATCGGGCCGTCCGTGGGGCCCGTGGGGCCCGCGCCGTAGGCGTAGGCCGGGCCGGGGGCGCCCCCGCGGCCGCTGTGCCCGCCGGGGGCGGTGGGAATGCCGCTCGCGCCCCCACCCCCGAGGGAGGTCGGGCCGCCTTCGCCCCCCCCGGCCACCACGCCGCCGATGATGCGCCGCAGCCGCCCGAGCACGGCGCTGGCCTGCTGTCGCGCGGAAGCCATGGCGCCGGGGCTCGCGGCGAAGGGGGCGGCGTCGGGCATGGCCCGGGTGCGATCCCAGGGGCCCGCGGCCCCCTGGCGGCCGGACGGTGCGCTCCCGCTCGCCGGGCCCAGGGGACTGGCGCCACTGTCCGCGCCGCGCCGCACCAGGCTGCGCAGTTCGATCTCCGGCATCACCCCGCGCGCGATCAGGAAGGCATTCAGGGCCTCGTAGCCCTTGCTGGCGGCATCGCCGAGGTGGCCCGCGAGGATGTCCTGCACCTGCGACCACAGGGCGCGCGGCAGTCCGGTCGATGTCCATTCCTCGACCAGGATGGAGGCCAGCGTCTCCGGCCGCAGCACGTCGCCGGATGCCCAGTCGGCGCCGCTGCTGCCCTCCAGATGCTGGATGCGCAGCTTCAGTTCATTCAGTTCGAAGGGCGAGCGGTCCTGGAGCGCCATCGCCAGCCGCGAGACCAGGATGCTGTTCTCCACGACCTCGTCGCCCACCAGCTCCAGCCGCAGCGATCCGCTGGTCGAGGTGCCCGCGGCCGGAGCCTGCGACAGGGCCTGCGACCAGCGCTGGCGCACCGCCTCCAGCCAGCGCGCGTGGTCGGCCTCCCAGGCCAGCAGGTGATCGCGGTTCTCCTGCATCTTGCGCGCCGTGCCCACCTCGCCGGCCAAGGCCAGCAGCCGGTCGCGCACGGCCTGGGTGGTGCGCAGCACCGCCGCCTCCATGGCGTGCACGAAGCGCTCGCGCGACTCGCGCGCGAGCAGCAGGGCAGATTCGCGGGGGAGCGAAGGGCTCATGGCGACAGGGAGGGCGCATCAGCGCCGGCAGCGGGCAGGGCGTTCACGCAGCGGACAAGACAGGCGGAACGAAAGATAGTGAATTGTTGTTAATTCCAACTGGTTCGAATGTAACGGAGGCTGCCACTGCACCGTATGCGGGGTCCGCCCAAGTCCCGAAGCCCGGGTCAGAAAAGCGTCGAGAAGGCGACAGGCTGCACAGATACGCGCGGCACCGACTGCGTCATCTCCTGTCCGGAAAAGAAAAAACCCGGCCGGGGCCGGGTTGGACGTGGGTGCCGGTGCGCGCTTACACCGTGGCGCCGGCGTTGGGATCGTTCGGATCCTCGTCGCGCTTGGCCGGGCCGCCCTTGATCAGGTCCTCGCGCTTCACGCCCAGCCACATGGCGATGGAAGCCGCCACGAAGCAGGAGGAATAGATGCCGAAGCAGATGCCGATGGTCAGCGCCAGCGCGAAGTAGTGCAGCGTCGGGCCGCCGAAGAAGAACATCGACAGCACCACCAGCTGGGTGGAACCGTGGGTGATGATCGTGCGGCTGATGGTGCCCGTGATGGCGCTGTCGATGATCTCGACCGTGTCCATCTTGCGATAGCGCCGGAAGTTCTCGCGGATCCGGTCGAAGATCACGACCGACTCGTTCACCGAATAGCCCAGCACCGCCAGCACCGCCGCCAGCACCGCCAGCGAGAACTCCCACTGGAAGAAGGCGAAGAAGCCCAGGATGATCACCACGTCGTGCAGGTTGGCCAGCACCGTGGAGAGGGCGAACTTCCATTCGAAGCGCAAGGCCAGGTAGATCATGATGCCCACCACCACCATGCCCAGCGCCTTGAGGCCGTTGGTGGTGAGTTCGTCGCCCACCTGCGGGCCGACGAACTCGTTGCGGCGCAACTGCACCGCCGGGTCGACCGTCTTGAGCGCGGTCATCACGCGGTTGCTCTGCTCCTGCGAGCTCACGCCTTTCTGGGCGGGCAGGCGGATCATCACGTCGCGCGAGCTGCCGAAGTTCTGCACCTGCACGTCCTGGTAGCCCAGGCCGCTGACGGCGCTGCGCACCTTGTCGAGCTCGGCCGCCTGCGGGTAGTTCACCTCCATCACCGTGCCGCCGGTGAACTCCACCGACAGGTGCAGCCCGCGGTGGAACAGGAAGAAGACGGCGGCGATGAAGGTGATGATCGAGATCGCGTTCAGCACCTTCGCATAGCGCATGAACGGGATGGTGCGGTGGATGCGGAAGAATTCCATGGTCGTTGTGCTCCGTTCCGCGGCTTACTTGGCCTTGGCCAGGGAGGTCTCTTCGGCCTGGCCCGGGCGCCAGACGGTGCCGATGGACACGCTCTTGAGCTTCTTCTTGCGGCCGTACCAGAGGTTGACCAGGCCGCGCGAGAAGAACACGGCCGAGAACATCGAGGTGACGATGCCGATGCAGTGCACCACCGCGAAGCCGCGCACCGGGCCCGAGCCGAAGGCCAGCAGCGCCAGGCCCGCGATCAGCGTGGTGACGTTGGAGTCGAGGATGGTGCCCCATGCGCGGTCGTAGCCCGCGTGGATGGCGGCCTGCGGCGAGGCGCCGTTGCGAAGCTCCTCGCGCACGCGCTCGTTGATCAGCACGTTGGAGTCGATGGCCACGCCGATGGCCAGCGCCATGGCCGCGATGCCCGGCAGCGTGAGCGTGGCCTGCAGCATCGACAGGATGGCCACCAGCAGCAGCAGGTTCACGCCCAGCGCGATGGACGAGAACACGCCGAACAGCGCGTAGTACACGCACATGAACACCATGATCGCCAGGAAGCCGTAGGCCACGCTCTTGAAGCCCATGGCGATGTTGTCGGCACCCAGGCTCGGGCCGATGGTGCGCTCTTCGATGATCTCCATCGGCGCGGCCAGCGAGCCGGCGCGCAGCAGCAGGGCCAGGTCGTTGGCCTCGACCACGTTCATCGAGCCGGAGATCTGGAAGCGGGTGCCCAGCTCGCCGTTGATCGACGGCGCCGTCAGCACTTCGCCCTTGCCCTTCTCGAACAGCAGGATGGCCAGGCGCTTGCGGTAGTTCTCGCGGCTGACGTCGCGCATGATGCGGCCGCCCTTGGCGTCCACGGTCAGGTCGACCTTGGGCTGCTGCGTCTGCGAGTCGAAGCCCGGCTGCGCGTCGGTGAGGTTCTCGCCGCTGATGATGACCTGCTTCTTGACGATCACCGGACGGCCTTCGCGATCCACGAAGCGCTCCGAGCCGAAGGGCACCGGGCCGGTGCCCAGTTCGGCGGCGCGGCCTTCGGCGCTTTCGTCCACCAGGCGCAGTTCCAGCGTCGCGGTGCGGCCCAGGATTTCCTTGGCCTTGGCCGTGTCCTGCACGCCGGGCAGCTGCACGATGATGCGGTCCAGGCCCTGCTGCTGGATCACCGGCTCGGCCACGCCCAGTTCGTTGATCCGGTTGTGCAGCGTGGTGATGTTCTGCTTGAGCGCGCTGTCTTCCAGGCGGCGGGCCGCCTCGGGCTTGATGGTCACGGCCAGCTTGTAGTCGTTGCCGTCCTGGCTGGCGGCGGCCGCGAGGTCGGTGAACTGGTCCTGGATCAGGTTCTGCGTGGCCTGCTGGGCGGCGGCGTCGCGCAGGCGCACCTCGATGGCCTGGCCATTGCGCGTGACGGCGGCGCCGCGGATGTTCTTGTCGCGCAGGGCCGTGCGCAGGTCGCTGGCGAAGGTCTCGGCGCGCTTGTCCAGGGCGCCTTGCATGTCCACCTGCAGCATGAAGTGCACGCCGCCTCGCAGGTCCAGGCCGAGGTACATCGGGAAGGCATGCAGTGCCGACAGCCAGGTCGGCGAGCGCGACACCAGGTTCAGCGCCACCACGTAGGGTGCGTCGTTGGCGTCGGGCACCAGCGCATGCTGCAGCACGTCGCGCGCCTTGAGCTGCTCGTCGGTGCTGCCGAAGCGGGCGCGGATGGAGTTGGCATCCAGCGTCAGCATGTCGGGCGTGAGGTTGGCGGCCTTGAGCGCCGCCTCCACGCGCTGCTGCGTCGAGGCATCCACCTTGACGGTGGACTTGGCGGGCGAGACCTGCACGGCCGGCGCTTCGCCGAAGAGATTGGGCAGGGTGTAGATCAGCCCCACCAGCAGCACGATCACCATGATCGCGTACTTCCAGACCGGATAGCGGTTCATCGCTGGATACCTAAGGAATCGAGACGCGGATGCGCTCAAAAAGAGAGGCTGCCCGGGGGGCAGCCTCTGCGCCTAATTACTTGTAGCTGCCCTTGGGGAGCACCTGGACCACGGCGCTGCGCTGCACTTTGATCTCGACGCCGTTGGAGATTTCCAGCGTCAGGAACTGGTCGCCCATGGCGCTGATGCGGCCGACCACGCCACCGGCGGTGGCCACGTCGTCGCCCTTGGCCAGCGCGTCGAGCATGGCGCGCGTTTCCTTCTGGCGCTTCATCTGCGGGCGGATCATGACGAAGTACAGCACCACGAACATCAGCACCAGCGGCAGCATGCTGGTGAGGGAAGACATCATGTCGCCGCCACCGGCGGCAGGGGCGGTCTGGGCGAAAGCGGAGGAAATGAACAAGGGAGGTCTCCAGGAGAGCGGATGGGGTCTGACCGCAGGCGGTGCCCGCGGTTCCGGGGCGGCCGGATCGCTGGAAGCGGGGCCGCCGGTGCGCGAAGAGGCCCACGAGGGGAGGGCTTCGCACAACCGGCGGATTGTATGCGGGGGGTCTTGACGGGCCGGCGTCAAGCCGGCAGGCGGTGCGGGATATTCGCACGCCGGTCCGCCCGCAGGCTCGAGAGGCCAAGCTGAGCCCGAACAGCCTTTGGCTAAGCGACTGGCGCTGGGCCAGGAGGCGGCGCTGCGAGCGGGTCGGGCTCAGGCCGCCGCGCGGGCCGCCGGCTCGACGCCGCGCGAGCGTGCCATCAGCGCCTGCCACCGCGTGCGCACGGCGGCGAGGTTGCGCTCCTTCACGTGGCCGTAGCCGCGGATGCCGTCGGGCAGGGCGGCGATCTCCAGCGCCAGCGCATGGCGCTCGGCGTCCAGGCCCTGCAGCACTTCCTCGATGGCCGCGCGGTATTCGCCGATCAGCGCGCGCTCGGTGCGTCGCTCCTCGGTGCGGCCGAAGGGGTCGAGGGCGGTACCGCGCAGGCCCTTGAGGCGCGCCAGCACGCCGAAGGCGCGGTGCATCCAGGGACCGAAGCGCTGCTTGACCAGCTCGCCCTTGGCATTGCGCTTGGCGATGGCCGGCGGCGCCAGGTGGTAGTGCACGGTGTAGTCGCCCTCGAACATCTGGTCGATGCGCTCGCGGAAGCCCGTCTGCGTGTGCAGGCGCGCCACCTCGTACTCGTCCTTGTAGGCCATCAGCTTGAAGAGCTGGCGCGCCACCGTCTCGGCCAGCGCGGTCTTGCCCAGCGGCGCCTCGGCCGCGCGCACGCGTTCGACGAAGGCGCGGTAGTCCTCCGCATAGGCGGCGTTCTGGTAGTCGGTCAGGAAGTCCACGCGCCGCGCCACCAGCGAGGCCAGCGTCTCGCGCTTCTTGAACTCGATCACCTGGCCCGGGTTCAGGCGCTGGGCCATCTCGGCCGGCCGGTGTGCGGCCTGGCGGCCCCATTCGAAGGCGGCCTTGTTGGCCTCGATCGCCACGTTGTTGAGCTCGATGGCGCGCATCAGCGATTCGTGCGCCAGCGGGATCCAGCCCTTCTGCCACGCATAGCCCAGCATCATCGGATTGACGAAGAGCGTGTCGCCCATCAGCTGCGTGGCGGCCGCGTCGGCGTCGAAGGCGCCCATGCCGGCCTCGCCCACGGCCTTGCCGATCTGCACGGCGCAGGCGTCCTGCGGGTTCTGCCACTGGGCGTTCTTGACGAAGCTGGCAGTGGGCGCGCTGTGGGTGTTGAGGGCCACGTGCGTGCGCCCCTCGCGCATGCGCGCCAGCGTCTCGCCGTTGACGGTGACGATGGGGTCGCAGGCCAGCACCAGATCGGCGGCGGCGGTGCCGACGCGGGTGGTACGGATGTCGTCCTGCCTTGCGCCGATCAGCACGTGGCTCCAGGTGGCGCCGCCCTTCTGGGCCAGGCCGGCGGCGTCCTGCGTGACGATGCCCTTGCCCTCGATGTGCGCCGCCACGCCCAGCAGCTGGCCGATGGTGATGACGCCCGTGCCGCCCACGCCGGCGACCACGATGCCCCACACCTGGCCGGCGGCCAGCGCCGGCAGCGCGGGCTCGGGCAGTGCCCCCAGCTCGGCCGGCGCGCCGGCCTTGCCCTTGGCCTTCTTCTTGAGCTGGCCGCCCTCGACGGTGACGAAGCTGGGGCAGAAGCCCTTCAGGCAGCTCATGTCCTTGTTGCAGCTGCTCTGGTTGATGGTGCGCTTGCGGCCGAACTCGGTCTCCAGCGGCTCCACCGACAGGCAGTTGCTCTGCACGCTGCAGTCGCCGCAGCCTTCGCAGACGAGGTCGTTGATGACCACGCGCTTGGCCGGATCGACCATCGTGCCGCGCTTGCGGCGGCGGCGCTTCTCGGTGGCACAGGTCTGGTCGTAGATGATGGCCGTGGTGCCGGCGATCTCGCGGAACTCGCGCTGCACCGCGTCCAGCTCGTCGCGGTGGCGCACCCTGACCGGCTCGCCCGTATAGCTGCCGGGAATGGCCACGCCCTGGTACTTGGCCGGCTCGTCGGTGACGATCACGACCTTCGTCGCGCCTTCGGCATGCAGGCTCTCGGCGATCTGCAGCACCGAATGGCCCTCGGGCCGCTCGCCCACCTGCTGGCCGCCGGTCATGGCCACGGCGTCGTTGTAAAGGATCTTGTAGGTGATGTTGACGCCCGCCGCGATGCTCTGGCGGATGGCCAGCAGCCCGCTGTGGAAGTAGGTGCCGTCGCCCAGGTTGGCGAACAGGTGCTTCTCATGCGTGAAGGGCGCCTGGCCCACCCACGGCACGCCCTCGCCACCCATCTGCGTGAAGCCGTAGGTGGACCGGTCCATCCAGTTGGCCATGTAGTGGCAGCCGATGCCGGCCATGGCGCGCGAGCCTTCGGGCACCACCGTGCTGGTGTTGTGCGGGCAGCCGGAGCAGAACCATGGCACGCGGTCCGCCCCCTGCACGCCGCCGGCATTGAGCACCTGCATCGAGCGCTCCTTGGCCTCCAGCAGCGCCATCTGCGCCTCCACGCGGGCCACCATGTCGGCGCCGCCCGAGGCCAGGATGCCGGTCTTCTTCAGCCGCTTGACCAGCGCGCGCGCGATCAGCGACGGGTTGAGGTCGGCATTGGCGCGCAGCAGCGTGTTGGCCGTCGGGTTGGGCATGGCCCACTCACCGCCGGAGAAGTCGCCTTCCAGTTCATCGAACTTGCCCAGCACGTTGGGCCGCACGTCGGGGCGCCAGTTGTAGAGCTCTTCCTTGAGCTGGTATTCGATGACCTGGCGCTTTTCCTCGACCACCAGGATCTCCTGCAGGCCGGTGGCGAAGTCGCGCGTGAGCTGCGCCTCCAGCGGCCAGACCACGCCCACCTTGTGCAGGCGGATGCCCAACTGGCGGCAGGCCGCGTCGTCCAGGCCCAGGTCGGCCAGCGCCTGGCGGGTGTCGTTGTAGGCCTTGCCGCTGGCCATGAGGCCGTAGCGATCGTTGGGCCCTTCGATGACGTTGTGGTTGAGCCGGTTGGCGCGGATGTAGGCCAGCGCGGCGTACCACTTGTAGTGCATCAGCCGCGCCTCCTGCTCCAGCGGCGCGTCGGGCCAGCGGATGTGCAGGCCGCCGGGCGGCATGTCGAAGTCGGTGGGCAGCACGATCTCGACCCGGTCCGGGTCGATCATGGCGGTGGCGCTGGATTCGACGATCTCCTGGATCGTCTTCATGCCCGACCAGATGCCGGCGAAGCGGCTCATGGCGAAGGCATGCAGGCCCAAGTCCAGGATCTCCTGCACGTTCGCCGGGAAGAACACCGGCGTGCCGCAGGCCTTGAAGATGTGGTCGCTCTGGTGCGCGGCGGTGCTGCTCTTGGAGATGTGGTCGTCGCCGGCGATGGCGATCACGCCGCCCAGCGGCGCGGTGCCGGCCATGTTGGCGTGCTTGAACACGTCGGAGCAACGGTCCACGCCCGGCCCCTTGCCGTACCAGATGCCGAAGACACCGTCGAACTTCTGCTGCTCCCTGGGCGAGAAGCCCAGCATCTGCGTGCCCCACAGCGCGGTGGCCGCCAGCTCTTCATTCACGCCGGGCTGGAAGACGATGTTCTGCGCCTTGAGGTACTTGCTGGCCTTCCACAGCGCCTGGTCGTAGCCGCCGAGCGGGGAGCCGCGGTAGCCGCTGATGAAGCCGGCGGTGTTGTGGCCCTGCTGCGCGTCGCGCAGGCGCTGCAGCATGGGCAGCTTGACCAGTGCCTGCACGCCGCTCATGAAGGCGCGGCCGTAGTCCAGGCTGTATTTGTCGTCGAGCGTGACCGTCTCGAGGGCCTTGCGGATGTGTTCGGGCAAGGGAGCGTTCATCGTTGTCTCTCTCCGTCGGCTGGGGCCTTGTGGGCCGTGGCGGGTGGGTCTGGCTCCGGATGGACGTCCCCCGGAGCATCATGTGCGCAAAGTGTATGCCCGGCTTCTGGATAGGTGTTTGCGTTCCATGCGCTGAAAATGGATGATCGGGAAAGGATCTTGCGCAAAGGGTGCCGCTTTGGAAAGCATTGACAAATATGACCTCGCCATCCTGCGCGAGCTGCAGGACGACGCCCGGCTCACCAACGCCGAGCTGGCCCAGCGCGTCGGTCTGTCGGCCGCCCCCTGCTGGCGCCGCGTGCGGGCCCTGGAGGCGGCGGGTTACATCAAGGGCTATCACGCCGAACTCGACCGCCGGAAGATCGGCCTGGGCGTCCTGGCCTTCGTGCGGGTGGACACCGACCGCGCCACCAGCGACGCCACCCGCGTGCTGGAAGAGGCCATCCGCCGCCTGCCGGAGGTGGTGGCCTGCCACTACATCAGCGGCAACGGCATGTTCGAGCTGCAGGTGGTGGCGCAGGACCTGGACGCCTTCTCGCGCTTCGCCCTCAACAGCCTGATGACGCTGCCCAATGTGAAGGACCTGCACACCAGCTTCTCGCTGGGCGAGGTGAAGGCGAATTCGGCGCTGCCCCTGGCTCACCTGGGCGGGTGAGTGGCCAAAGGGCCCGGCGTCAGCGGGGCGCATCGGCCTGCGAAGGGCGTTCAACCCGCCCGCCGCGCGCTGACGGAAGCGGTCGCTCAGCCCGCGCCGACGAGCGCGAAGTGCTCCACCACCGGCGGCTGCGCGAAGAAGGGTCCGACGATGGCGCGCCATTCGGCGAAGGCGGGCGACTCGCGGAAATCCACCGTGTGGTTCTCCAGCGTCTCCCACTCGATCTGCAGCAGGTAGCGCTCGGGCGATTCGATGCCCTTGACGACGCGCCAGCCGCGAAAGCCCTTCGCCTTGGCGATGACGGTCTGCAGGCCGCGCACGATGGCGGCGTCGAAGTCGGCCTGGCGGCCGGGCTGGATGCGGATGTCTGCGGTTTCGAGGATCACGGAAGAGTCTCCTGAGAGTTGAAAAAAGGGGGAGGGTGCATCGCCGGCTCGCGTCACGTGATGCACCGGCGCGCCGTCATTCAGCCGCGCGCCAGCTCGACCAGCGCCAGCGTCATCGCGCCGTTCGGGTCGGCATAGGTGTCGAGTTCGTCGAAGTGGTGCAGGCCGGCCAGCGGCAGCCGGCGCGTGGGCAGGCCTGCGGCCTCGCGGGCGGCGGCGTAGTCCAGCGACTGCTGGCGCAGCTCCGGCTGCTCGGCCTCGCCCCAGGCGACCACCATCGGCGGCGAGTTGGCGGGCAGGTGGTGCAGCGGCGAGTGGCGCCGGGCGGTCGCGGCATCCATGCCCAGCTTGTCGTTCAGCCGGCCCAGGCGGATCGGCTCCAGCTCGTACAGCCCGCTGATCGCCAGGCTGCCGATCACGCCCGCCTCGTTCTGCAGGCAGGCCGTCAGGTGGCCGCCCGCGGACCAGCCCGACAACACGATCGGCCGGGCGGTCTCGCGCCGCAGGAAGGCCAGCGCCTGCCGGCACTCGTCGACGATGCGGTCCATGCCCGCGTCCGGCCCGAGCGTGTAGCCCACGGCAGCAAAGCCCAGACCATGCGCCAATGGACCTTCGGCCAGGAAGGAGAACTGCTCCCGTCCGCGCATCTGCCAGTAGCCGCCGTGCAGGAAGACCACCAGCGGCGAGGCGTCGGCCGGGCCGAACAGGTCGATGCGGCAGCGCGGCGGCTCGGCATAGGGCACGTCCAGCCGCGTGTCGGGGCGGGCGCGCCAGGGCGCGCTGCGCTCGGGCCACCGGCCGGTGATGGCCTTGAAGTCCGGCACCGCGGCCGAGCTGTCGTAGGCGGCGTCGAGGGTGGGGCGGTCCATGCCGCGCCAGAGCGCCGGGCCGGAGGAGGTGGAAGCCGTCGTATTCATGGGTGCACCAGGGGGCGAACGAAGCGTTCGAGCTTAGGGCCAAGCCCGCTGCCCCACAATCAGGCACGCATGCCGCCCATCGACCCCGACGAGACCAGCCCCGCCCCGCCACCCCGACGCGCCGCGCGCTTCGCCGCGCTGGAGCCGCTGCGGCTGCCGGTCTTCCGGCTGCTGTGGGGCACCTGGTTCATCGCCAACACCTGCATGTGGATGAACGACGTGGCGGCCGCCTGGCTGATGACCACGCTCACCACCTCGCCCATGTGGGTGGCGCTGGTGCAGACGGCCTCCACGCTGCCCGTCTTCCTGCTCGGATTGCCCAGTGGCGCGCTGGCCGACATCCTGGACCGGCGCCGGTGGCTGGTCGCCACGCAGTTCTGGCTGGCGGGCTCGGCCACCGTGCTTTGCGTGGCCATCGGGCTGGACAAGATGAACGCGCCGCTGCTGCTGGCCCTGACCTTCGCCAACGGCGTCGGGCTGGCATTGCGCTGGCCGGTCTTCTCGGCCATCGTGCCCGAGCTGGTCACGCGGCCGCTGCTGCCGGCCGCGATGGGCCTCAACGGCATCGCGATGAATGCCTCGCGCATCGTCGGGCCGCTGGTGGCCGGCGTGCTGATCGCCAGCGCGGGAAGCGTGTGGGTCTTCGTGCTCAATGCGGTGCTGAGCATCGCCTCGGGCTTCGTCATCCTGCGCTGGCGGCGCGAGCACAAGGTCGACCCGCTGGGCCGCGAGCGGCTGGTGAGTGCGATGCGCGTGGGCGTGCAGTTCGTGCGGCAGTCGCAGCGCATGCGGGCGGTGCTCGCGCGCGTGGCCGTCTCCTTCTTCCATTCGACGGCCGTGCTGGCGCTGCTGCCGCTGCTGGCGCGCGGCTTCCACGAGGGGCCGAAGGGCGGGGCCGGCACCTTCACGCTGCTGTTGGCCTCGATGGGGGCGGGCTCGATCATCGCGGTGCTGCTGCTGCCCCGGCTGCGGGAGATGTTCGACCGCGACCACCGCGTGCTCTACGGATCGATGCTGCTGTCGGTGGGCACGGCCGTGCTGGCGCTGTCGCCTGCGCTGTGGCTGGCCGCCTTTGCCGTGTTCTTCTGCGGCGCGGCCTGGATCACGGTGGCCAATTCGCTGTCGGTGTCGGCCCAGCTGGCGCTGCCCGACTGGGTGCGGGCACGCGGCATGTCCACCTACCAGATGGCCATCATGGGCGCCGGCGCGCTGGGCGCTGCCGTGTGGGGTCAGATCGCGGAACTGAGCACGCTGCGCGCCAGCATGCTGGTGGCCGCCGTGAGCGGCACCCTGGTGATGCTGGCCGTGCTGCGCTGGGTGCCGGACGGCCCCGGCGAGGACGACATGAGCCCTGCCGGCACCGACTGGGCCTTCAACCCGCCGCCCGCCAGCGCGGGCGAGGACGGCCGCGTGGTCATCACGGTCGAGTACCTGATCGACCCCGCCCGCGCCACCGCCTTCCATGCCGTGATGCAGGAGACGCGCCGCGCCCGCCTCAGCCAGGGCGCCATCGCGTGGGAACTGCTGCACGACCTGTCGGCGCCAGAGCGCTACGTGGAGCAGGTGGTGGACGAGTCGTGGACGGAGCATCTGCGGCGCTTCCACCGCGCCACGGCGGCCGACCTGGCGCTGCGCGAGCGCCGGCTGGCCTTCCATCGGGGCGAGACGATGCCTGTGGTCCACCGCTACATCGTGCAGCGGGGCTGACGCGGCGGTTCAGGCGCGCGGCAGGTACATCGTTGCCTCGACCTCGATCAGCACCTCGTCGCCGGGCAGGAAGCGGTTGACCTCGACCACGGTGGAGACGGGCGGCTCGCCCGGATAGAACAGCCCGCGCACCCGGTTGAAGAGCGCGTAGTCGGGCAGGCGGCGGAAGTACTGCACCAGCTTGACCACGTCTTCCATGGTGCCGCCATGCTCGGCCGCCAGGTCGCGGATGCGGGCCAGCACGAACCAGCTCTGCGCCACCACGGGCGCCTCGAACACGTCCACCGACATCTGGCCGGTGGCATAGCCCAGGCCGCGCAGCTCGGCCTGCGCCGCTTCGGGCAGGTCCTCGTAGCGCGAAACCGCACGGCGCGTGGCCGGATCGACGGCGACCACGCCGCTCATGAAGACGAAATCGCCGACCCGGCGGGCGGCGGCATAACGGGCCATGGGGGTGCCCATGCTCATGGAAAGACTCCTTTTGCTTGCGACGGCGGGCTGCGTCGGACAACGGGCCATTGTGGCCAAGCTGCCGCAAGGCACGCACGGGCCGTGCCGGGGAGTCCTGGGCCGCGGCTGTGCTCACCCGCAGCAACCTGGCTCAGTGCCCCGTCAGCGGCTGCTGGCCACGCCCGTCCCGCCGTTCCAGTCGAACACCGCATGGGCCGTGGTGTAGCGGCCCACCTCGATGTCGCGCGAGACGCTCTGGCCGTCGCGCGTGGCCGTCACCTGGTAGCGGCCCGGGTCCAGCCGCGCCACCATGTACGGCCCGCCTGCGGTCACGTCATTGAGCACCACCGCGCCGCTGCCGGCGTCGCGGACCGTCACCTTGACGGGTGCGCCGACAGGGACGGGCCCCTGGCCCTTGGCATCGAACTCGAAGCTGGCGGGCCAGCGCGGCTCCACGACCTTCATCAGCTTCGCCTCGTCCGGCGTGGTGCCGCCACTCATGTATTCGATGCCGGTCTTGGTCATCTCGATGGGCGGGTTGTAGGTGGTCGAGGCATGGGCCGCGCCAGCGACCACGGCCAGCAGGCTTGCGGCCATGAGGTTGCCCACGGCGACCATCGGGTTGGAGATGGGGCGGGCGAGAGAGCGGTCGAGTGTGGGGGTGTTCATGATGGGCGGAGGTGTGACAGGTTCGTTTTCTTGGGATGCCCAGCGCGTACAGGCAAGCAAGCCGGCAGGGCATCGCGACTCGAAGGGCCGCGGAGCAGGCCACGCCAGCAACATCCGCGGAACCGGCTTCGCCGGGCCGCAGGATGTGCCCCCTACAGGGGGGAGGCGGAGCGCGAAGCGCGCAGCCTGGGGGTCTTGCTCAACCAGCCATGTCCGTGCCGGCGGGCCACATGAAGACGGCATGCGCCGGGCCCTTGGCGCCGACGTCGATCTGCCGCTGCAGCGCCTTGCCGTCCAGCGAGGCCGTCACGCGGTAGACGCCGGGAGCCAGCTTGGCGGCCATGAAGGGGCCGTCCGCCTTCACGTTGTGCAGCACCGTGGCGCCGGTGCGGGCGTCCTGCACCGTCACATGCACGTTGGCCGCGAAGTCGGCCTTGGCGCCGTCCTTGACGGCGAACTCGAAGCTCGCGGGCCAGCGGGTCGCCGCCTGTTGCATGGCATGGGCCTCGTCGCTGCCCACGCCGCCGCTGATGTACTCGACGCCGGTCGGCGCCGTGCGCACAGGGGGCAGGGTGTCGGCGTGCGCCACGCCCATGAGCGCGCCCATGCCGAGCAGCAGTGCGACGGCAAGGGGGCGGGCCGTACGGCGAGCGATGGAGGAGGTGAGGGTGGTCATGGCAATGTCCTTCCTTGGCTTTCCGTCCGCTGGATTCGCATCCCCGGCGGCGGAGCGGACGCCGTGGCGGCCGGGGCTTGGGAAGGACTTTGGGGCTGGAGGCTTAGGGGATGCTTAAAGTGCCGGCATCCGGTGAGCGCGAATCGACGCGGGTGCCGCCCATCTCGGTGTCACCGCACGGCTCAGGCAGCCCACTTCTTTCCCGCAAGGGCATGGTTGACGATCAACTCGTAGACGTTGTCGCATTTCTGTTTGAAGATCGCCCGCTCGTAGCTGGGGGGCAGATCCTGGTCGAGTACCCGCTCGATCTCCGCGCGCACCTGCCCTTGGGTCTGGCTGCTCTTGTGCCAGTCTTGAATCAACACCTTGGGATGCTCTTCAATGAGACGCTTCAACAGGTGTTTGGCCGCCAGCTTGACCCGGGTGGTTTCTTCCTCGGTGAGTGAATCCTTCTTGAGCAGGTCAAACAGTTCCAGTTCGTCTTCGCTAAGGCCCTCGCGAATGTGCCGTTCGGCCTCTTCCTTCAACTCCTGGGCGTAGGCGGTCAGCTCGTCGTAGTAGTTCTCGGTGGACGTGGCGCCCGAGTTGTAGGCGTCGATCACCTGCTGCAGCCTTTGGAGGAAGTCCACCCGGGTGCTGTTCTGCCCCAGCATCTCGGCCAGCTTGCGCTGCAGGAAGGCCTGCAGGTCGGCGATCTGGATGTTCTTGAACGGCGCCTGCTTGAATTCCTCTCTCAGCTTCTCGACGTTGACCTTGCTCAGGTCCCAGGCCTTGCCCCGCTGCACGATCTTGTACTGCGCCTCGAACTCCCTGGCTGAGAAGGACTCGGCGTTGTCCACCACCACGCTGGCGTCTAGCAGCGCCTCGATGCGCTGTACCGCGCTGCCGATGTCGGCCTGCTCCACGATGCTGTCCATCACGCCGCGCAGGTACTGGAAGGCCGACACCACGCGGCCCAGCTTGCGGTCCAGCACCTCGGGCTTGCAAGCCTCGTACATCGACGAAATGGTGTTTTCGTAAACGTTGAAGGACTTGCGCTGCTCGTCGCTGGCCAGCAGCGTGTCGGCAAAGCCGTTGAACTGGCCCAGCTTGGTGAACACGTCGCCCCGGTCCAACGCCTCGTGCAGCGGCACGCCCTGACTGTGGCAGTAGGCCGGCGCGCATGTTCTCCGCCAGGCCCGCGTACTGCGTGCGGTGGGCCTCGTCCACGATGACGACGATGTCGTCGCGGTCGGACAGCAGCGGGTAGTCCTTGCCCTTCTCGAAGCGGAACTTCTGGATCAGCGTGAACACCACGCGCTTGTTCTTGCCCAGCATCTCGCGCAGTTGCGCGCTGCCCCTGGGCCGCACATCGTCCTTGGGCCCCACCACGCCGGTGTGCAGAAAATTGCGGTAGATCTGCCCGTCCAGGTCGTCCCGGTCGGTCACCACCACGAAGGTGAAGTTGCCGGTGAGCTTGCGGAAGATCTTGCGCGTGTAGAACACCATCGAGAAGCTCTTGCCCGAGCCCTGGGTGTGCCAGAACACGCCCAGCCTGCCGCCCAGCTCGCGCCGGTGCCTGAACTGCTCGAAGGCGTTGTTTACGCCGATGAACTGGTGGTTCTGCGCGATGACCTTCTGCGTCTCGCGGTAGAACACGCAGAAGTTCTCCACATAGTCCAACAGCCGCTCAGGCGTCAGCAGGCCCAGCACCACCCGCTCCACGCTCAGGCCCTGGGCGGCAATGGCCGGACGGTCCAGCTTCTCCTTCTCGTCATCCACCCGC
Organism: Pseudacidovorax sp. NFM-22; assembly: GCF_021401245.1. Taxonomy (GTDB): domain Bacteria; phylum Pseudomonadota; class Gammaproteobacteria; order Burkholderiales; family Burkholderiaceae_C; genus Xenophilus. Next base: position 814,392 of record NZ_JACBFY010000002.1, on the reverse strand, counting down.
AGCCAGGTGAAGAAGTGCTCCCACTGCGCGGTGATGCTGCCCAGCCGGGTCTCGATGCCATTGCTCAGCAGGCACAGCGCATTGGCGGTGAAGAGCTGCGGGATCTCGGCCTTGTAGGTGGTCAGGTTGTCGTCAAAGGCCGCGCGCAGCTTCACGTTGCTGTTCTTCAGCTCGATGAACACCAGCGGCAGGCCGTTCACGTAAAGCAGCACGTCGGGCCGGCGGTAGCCATGCTCACCGCGCACCCAGAGCTGGCTCACGGCCAGGTAGTGGTTGCGTCCGGCGCCCGGTTGGTGCGCGTCGAAGTCGATGACCTTCAGCCGCTCGGTCACGGTCTGCCCCGCCTGCGGCCCGGTCTCGGGCTTGTAGGTCACGGGCACGCCGTCGCGGATCAGGCCATCCATCTCCCGATTGGCCGCGACCAGGCTCATCGCTGCGCGCGGCTGCACCAGTTGGGCCAGGGCCTGGTCCACCGCATGGGCCGGGGCCTGCGGGTTCAGCCGCTCCAGCGCCGCGCGCAGCCGGTCGGCCAGGATGACCTCGCGCTTGTCCGTGCGGCCGGAGCCATCGGCCAGGTCCTCGTGCTGGACCGTGAAGCAGTTCAGCACATCGAAGCCGCACAGGTGCTGAAGCCGCTGCAGCAGGGCCTGCTCGATGTCGTCTTCGCTGATGAAATTCTTCGCGGCGGCCACGGCACCTTCCTGATGTTGCTGGTTGTGGAGAAGAAGGCCTGCTAACTGGCTTTCGCCTCACCCCGCTGCGCGGCCTCTGTGGGCGGCTGCATGCTGGGCGGGAACTGGATGTCTAACGCGTCGACGCGGAGTTTGCCGGAGATCAGGCGGGGGAGCAGCGCGTCGCGAGTGGCGCGCAACGTTCGGTTCATCTTGGTCAGCGATTCCACCTGGTCAAACATCGGCCGGGCTTGCTGCTCGTAGGCAGCGACCAGCTTCTCCGGCGGCGTCAGGATGCGAATCCGCTTGAACGTCCCTTTGGTTAACTCTGCGAAAGTTGCGCCACCGGAAAGCATCTCGAAGTGTGGCTTTGCAAGCTTGAGCCAGTGGTACAGATAGATCAGCGGATAGCGCTGGTTCGGAATGCAGGTGATGAACCCTTGATTCGTGCAGGCCGGTGCGCAGTTGATGCCGATGGCGCCAATCGTGGCGCGGCTCGTCATCATGATCGAATAGGCCGGGAAGAGGTTGGCGGAGCAGTTCTGCAGGCCCTCATCGGTGCACTTGTCGGCCGACTCCTCCAAGTACGGGCTGCTGGCGCCAGTGATGTCAGTGGGCGTATACCAATGCACCTCGCCATCCACCCAGAAGCGCGGGTTGTCCTTGGCGGGCGTGGCGCCGCCGTAGAACTTGAAGGCGTCGAGGATGGGCTCATGCGTCCAGTCGGTCGGCACGCCCTTGTCAAAGACAGCCGACTTTGCCCCGGGAAACCGCATCCGCACAAACCATTCGCGGTAGATCTCTTCGGCCATGGACTCAAGCAACGCGATGCGGCGCTGGTTGTCGGAGAACAGCTTCAGCAGGTCTTTGGGGATGTGCCTGTTCTTCGGGCTTCGGACGAAGCGGTCGTACTCCTCGTCTGGCAGCACCCCCAGAAGCTCCGGCTTTGCGTTTTCAATGCTGGCCAACGCCCGGCGGATGGCTTTGGAAATGTCTTCCTTTTCCGGCAGCTTGAGCAGGTAGTCGTAGCGAGCGAAGTCCTTCAGGTAGAAGCCGCATTTTTCGATGGCGATCTCCTCGAAGCTGCGTTCGGCCCGGGTGCCCTTGAGCCTTTGATATTCCTGAAGAATGGCTGCTTCATGCTGCGTTTGCGCGCTAGGGCCGGAAAGTCGTCCAGCTTGCGGGCTGCGGCAATGGCGCCGAAGTTGCTGATGTAGTAGCCGCGAGCGTCCGCGATGGCGATGCCTTCCTGGACCAGCCATGGGCCCAGATCTTCAGGGCCATCAGGCAGCGGGCGCTGCAGCAACTGCGCGATGCTTTCGAGGTCGAGCTGCTGCTGCACCTCGGCCACGCTGAGCAGCGAAGACGCGCGCAGATCTTCCCAGCGTGGATTGCTGCTGTTCATCAGCAGCGCACCGATTTCCTGCCGCGACGCCTTGCGTGTGCTGCCGCCCGCACGGATCCAGCTTTCTTCAATCGACTTGCCGCGCCGGTGGGCCGGCTTGACGGCCAATTCGGGGATGCGCACCAGCAGAAGAGGAATGCCTTCGGCATTTGGCGTGACAGCATGGTCCAGCGCCAAGGGCGGCTCGATGGCATCCCGGCCGAGGTTGCTCAGTTGGGTGACGATTCCGTTGACGTCTGCAGGCTCGACGCCGACAGCGCGACCGTCGTTGTCGATTCCGAAGACGAGGTAGCCGCCATCGGGGTGATTCGCCAAGGCCATGAGGTGCTCGGCGAGCCTGTCCTTGTGGTCGGAAAGGCGGGCTTTCCAGTCCAGTTCGTTCAGCTCATGGGGGATAGGCGACAGGCTTTCCGCCAGGATCTGAAGCGCCTCCTTGACCCAGAGCTTGGTTGCCATGTGATAGCAAGTACCTGATTAAGCTGGACTTTTTTGAATTTTCCGGATTCGCGTGTGATAGACGCGGCGGCCTTGACCGGCTGTCGCGGTACGAGCAGCCGGACGTTTGTAACAGGGACGTGCCGCTGACGACCCCACCCTTGCGGGCGGCCTTGGGAGCGTCTGTCGCCTTACACGTCGATGTTCGCGGCCCGCAATGCATTCGTCTCGATGAACTCCCGCCGCGGCTCCACCTCGTCGCCCATCAGCATGGTGAACACGCGGTCGGCCTCGATGGCATCGTCGATCTGCACGCGCAGAAGGCGGCGCACGGCCGGGTCCATGGTCGTTTCCCAGAGCTGCTCGGGGTTCATCTCGCCCAGGCCCTTGTAGCGCTGGCGGGCGGTGACGCGTTCGGCTTCGGACAGCAGCCACTGCATGGCGGTGCGGAAGTCGCTCACGCGTTCTTCCTTGGCCTTGTCGCCCTCGCCGCGGCGGGCCGTGGCGCCTTCGCCCAGCAGGCCGCGGAAGGTGTCGGCGGCTTCGGCCAGGGCCGCGTAGTCGGCGCCGTGCACGAATTCCTGCGTGAGCACGCTGCTCTTGATGTTGCCGTGGTGCCGGCGGCTGATGCGCAGCAGCGGCTTGTCGGTGCGCACGTCGAACTCGCTCGCCACTTCGGCCGGGATACCGTTGCTGCTGATCTCGCGCAGGCGCGCCTGCAGCGCGACGGCGCTGGCCTCGGCGGCGGCGGGCGTGTCCAGGTCCAGGCGCACGCCGTCGGCGATGGCGCGCAGCGCCTCCGCGTCCATGAAGACGCCCAGGCGGTCGATGACCGATTCGGCCAGCTGGTGCTTGCGCGCCAGCGCGTCCAGCGTCTCGCCGCTGAGCACGGTGGGGTTGGCGCCGCCGGTGTGCACGGCGGCGTCCTTCAGCGCCACGCGCAGCAGGAAGGCCTCCAGCGCCGGGCCGTCCTTGAGGTACTGCTCTTCCTTGCCGACCTTGACCTTGTACAGCGGCGGCTGCGCGATGTAGATGTGGCCGCGCTCCACCAGCTCGGGCATCTGGCGGTAGAAGAAGGTCAGCAGCAGCGTGCGGATGTGGGCGCCGTCCACGTCCGCGTCGGTCATGATGATGATGCGGTGGTAGCGCAGCTTGGCGACGTTGAAGTCGTCGGCCCCATTGCCGCCGGTGGCGCCGGCATTGCCGATGCCGGTGCCCAGCGCGGTGATCATGGTGACGATCTCGTTGCTGGTCAGCAGCTTCTCGTAGCGCGCCTTCTCCACGTTCAGGATCTTGCCGCGCAGCGGCAGGATGGCCTGGAACTTCCGGTCGCGGCCCTGCTTGGCACTGCCGCCGGCGGAGTCGCCCTCCACCAGGTAGATCTCGCACAGGGCGGGGTCTTTCTCCTGGCAGTCGGCCAGCTTGCCGGGCAGGCCCATGCCGTCGAGCACGCCTTTGCGGCGGGTCATTTCGCGGGCCTTGCGGGCAGCCTCACGGGCCTTGGCGGCCTCGACGATCTTGCCGCAGATGATCTTGGCGTCCTGCGGGCGCTCTTCCAGGTACTCGGTCAGGGCGCGGGCCACGATGTCCTCGACCGGCGCGCGCACCTCGCTGGAGACCAGCTTGTCCTTGGTCTGGCTGCTGAACTTGGGCTCGGGCACCTTCACGCTCAGCACGCAGCACAGGCCTTCGCGCATGTCGTCGCCGCTGACCTCGACCTTGGCCTTCTTGGCAAGGTCGTTCTGGTCGATGTACTTGCCCACCACCCGTGTCATGGCGGCGCGCAGGCCGGTCAGGTGGGTACCGCCGTCACGCTGCGGGATGTTGTTGGTGAAGCACAGCACCTGCTCGTTGTAGGCGTCGTTCCACTGCATCGCCACCTCGACGGTGATGCTGGTGCCGGGGATGCCGCCGTAGCTGTCCGCCGGCCGCTCGCCGGTGGCGTAGAAGGCGTTGGGGTGCAGCACCTTCTTCGTGCCGTTGATGAATTCCACGAAGCCCTTGACGCCGCCGGCGCCCGAGAAGTCGTCCTCCTTGCCGCTGCGCTCGTCCTTCAGGCGGATGCGCACGCCGTTGTTCAGGAAGGAGAGCTCGCGCAGCCGCTTGGCCAGGATCTCGTAGTGGAAGTCGTGGTTTTCCTTGAAGATTTCGGTGTCGGGCAGGAAGTGGACCTCGGTGCCGCGCTTGTCGGTCTCGCCAGTCACGCGCATGGGCGAGATTTCGACCCCGTTCACCGTTTCCAGGATGCGGTTCTGCACGAAGCCCTGGCTGAATTCGAGCACATGCACCTTGCCGTCGCGGCGCACCGTCAGGCGCAGCATCTTGCTGAGCGCGTTCACGCACGAGACGCCCACGCCGTGCAGGCCGCCCGACACCTTGTACGAGTTCTGGTTGAACTTGCCGCCCGCGTGCAGTTCGGTCAGCGCGATCTCGGCGGCCGAGCGCTTGGGCTCGTGCTTGTCGTCCATCTTCACGCCGGTCGGGATGCCCCGGCCGTTGTCGGTGACGGAGATCGAGTTGTCGGTGTGGATGGTGACGACGATGTCGTCGCAGTGGCCGGCCAGGGCCTCGTCGATGGAGTTGTCGACCACCTCGAAGACGAGGTGGTGCAGGCCGGTGCCGTCGGACGTGTCGCCGATGTACATGCCCGGCCGCTTGCGCACGGCCTCCAGGCCTTCGAGGATCTGGATCGCGCCTTCGCCATAGCCGGTGTCGGGCGTCACCTCGATCGGGATCGCCTTGTCGATCTCGGCTTCGTACACGGGCTCGGTCTTGGGCGTTTCAGGCGCGTCGGGCTGCTTGTTGTCGCTCATCTTTAACTTGAAGCCGCGAAGCGGCTGTGACTGTCATCTGGCTGGAACCCCCGCTTGGCGGGGGCAGGGGGTGCGCCACATGCACGCGAAGCGAATCTGAGGGCGCGTCGCGACCTCAGATTCGCATTGGCATGACCACGTACTTGAAGTTCGCGTCCTCGGGGATGGTCAGCAGCGCCGAGCTGTTGCCGTCCTGCAGGTCCACGCGAACCATGTCCTGGCCCATGTTGGCCAGCGCATCGATCAGGTAGGTGACGTTGAAGCCGATCTCGATGCTGTCGCCGCCGTAGTCGATGTCCAGCTCGTCCACCGCCTCTTCCTGCTCGGCATTGTTGGACGCGATGCGCAGCAGGCCCGGCTCGATGTTCAGCCGCACGCCCTTGAACTTGTCGCTGGTCAGGATGGCGGTGCGCTGCAGGCTGGCCAAGAGCGGCGCGCGGCCCAGCGTCACGCTGTTCTTGTGGTTCTTGGGGATCACGCGGTTGTAGTCGGGGAACTTGCCCTCGACCAGCTTGGTGACGAACTCCATGGTGCCGAAGTTGAACTTGGCCTGGTTGTTGGCGAACTGCAGCTCGATCATGGGCGGCGTGTCGCCATCGGCGTCGGACAGCAGGCGCTGCAGCTCCAGCACGGTCTTGCGCGGCAGGATCACTTCCTGGCGCGGCACCTCGACGTCCAGCGTGGCGCTGGAGAACGCCAGGCGGTGGCCGTCGGTGGCCACCAGCGAGAGCTGCTTGCCCTCGGCCACGAACAGGATGCCGTTGAGGTAGTAGCGGATGTCGTGCACCGCCATCGCAAACGAGACCTGCGACAGCAGCGCCTTCAGGGTGCGCTGCGGCACGCTGAAGGCCGGGCCGAAGCTGGCGGCTTCCTGCACCAGCGGAAAGTCCTCGGCGGGCAGGGTCTGCAGCGTGAAGCGGCTCTTGCCGCCCTTGAGCACCAGCTTGTTCTGGCTCGACTCCAGGCTCACGGTCTGGTCGGCCGGCATGGTGCGCAGGATGTCGATCAGCTTGCGTGCGCCCACGGTGGTGGTGAAGGCGCCATCGTCGCCGCCGAGCTCGGCGGTGGTGCGGATCTGGATCTCCAGGTCGCTGGTGGTCAGCTGCAATTGGCCGCCGGCCTTGCGGATCAGCACGTTGGCCAGGATGGGCAGCGTGTGGCGACGCTCGACGATGCCTGCCACCGACTGCAGGGCTGCCAGAACCTGGTCTTGGGGTGCCTTCAGAACAATCATGTACGTCCTCTACTCTTCGTCCTCGATCTTCCCGGGCAGGGGCCCGGATGCCGGCGCATTGTCTGCGCCCCTTTTTGGGGTGGGGATGCTCATCCCTTGAGCGTCTGCTCCAGCACGTGCAGCTGCTGGTTCAGCTCGGTGAGCTGCTGGCGCTCGCCGGAAATCTTGCGCACCGCGTGCAGCACCGTGGTGTGGTCGCGGCCGCCGAACAGCTCGCCGATCTCGGGCAGGCTCTTCTGCGTCAGCTCCTTGGCCAGGTACATCGCGATCTGGCGCGGCCGCGCGATGCTGGCCGGGCGCTTCTTGCTGTACATGTCGGCGACCTTGATCTTGTAGTAGTCGGCGACGGTCTTCTGGATGTTCTCCACGCTGATCTGCCGGTTCTGGATCGACAGCAGGTCGCGCAGCGCCTCGCGCGCGAGCTGGATGGAGACTTCCTTCTGGTTGAAGCGCGAATAGGCCAGGATCTTGCGCAGCGCGCCTTCGAGCTCGCGCACGTTGGAGCGCACGTTCTTGGCGACGAAGAAGGCCACTTCTTCGGGCATCTCGGCGCTCTCGGCGGCAGCCTTGTTGATCAGGATGGCGACGCGCATCTCGAGTTCGGGCGGCTCGATGGCGACCGTCAGGCCCGAGTCGAAGCGCGACACCAGGCGCTCGTGGATGTCGGTCAGGCCCTTGGGATAGGTGTCGCTCGTCATCACGATGTGCGACTTCTTCGCCAGCAGGGCCTCGAAGGCGTTGAAGAACTCTTCCTGCGTGCGGTCCTTGTTGGCGAAGAACTGCACGTCGTCGATCAGCAGCAGGTCGAGCGAGTGGTAGCGCTCCTTGAACTCGTCGAAGGTCTTGCGCTGGTAGGCCTTGACCACGTCCGACACGAACTGCTCGGCGTGCAGGTAGAGGATCTTGGCGTCGGGCTTGTCGGCCAGCAGCTTGTTGCCCACGGCATGCATCAGGTGGGTCTTGCCCAGGCCGACGCCGCCATAGATGAACAGCGGGTTGTACAGGTGGCCCGGCGTGCCGGCCACGTGCATCGCCGCGGCGCGCGCCATGCGGTTGGCCGAGCCTTCGACCAGGCTGTCGAAGGTGAGCTGCGGGTTCAGGCGGTTCTTGAAGGCCCCGGCTGGTTCGTCGGGCGCTGCACCGCCCATGCCGGACATGCCCATCGGGCCGTCGCCGGGGCGCAGCGGTTCGGGCTCGGAGATGGACGAGGGCACGGCCTGCACCGTGACAGGCTGGCGAACCGGGATCTCGCGCGGCGCCAGGGCCAGTTCGACGGCCACCGGCTGGCCCGACAACCGCTCGGCCATGTCTGCGATGCGGGCGGCGTACTGGGCGCGGATCCAGTCCAGCTTGAAGCGGTTGGCGACGAAGATCGTCATCCGCGTCAGGTCGTCGGTCACCTGCGCGGTCAGCGGCTTGATCCAGGTATTGAATTGCTGCTCGGACAGCTCTTGCGCGAGCTGGTCGACACAGGCCTGCCAGAGGCTGGCACCGACCCCTTCACTCGACATGGCGGCTGCGCTGACCGAAGGGCCGCTGGGGGTTCATCGGCGCGTATGTCTGTTGTGGATAGTTGCGAACGGAAAGCACGCGCGATTCTAACTTGTCAAAAACTTATCCACACCCCTTGACGGGCGGCGGCATTGCTGGTTGATAAGCGCATGCATTGCTGCGCGTTCGGATGTCTGCGATAATTTCGGGTTCCCTTTTGCACCGGGCGGCCTCGGCGCGCGTGGTGCAAGGGCAGCCGGGGCCCGGCCGCGGACCTGATTGCAGCAAATTCGAAGGCGCGTGCCTTCGCGCTGCAATCCAGGGTCCGACTCCACATCACCAGACGGGCCTGTCGATCAGCACTCTTGCAGGAACCCTCGTCATGAAACGCACTTACCAACCGTCCAAGATCCGCCGCGCCCGTACCCACGGCTTCCTGGTCCGCATGAAGACCCGTGGCGGTCGCGCCGTCATCAACGCCCGCCGCGCCAAGGGCCGCAAGCGTCTGGCCGTCTGAACGGTGACGTGGTGGGCAGGCCCGCCTCTGGCGATGCCGCGGATTCCGCCGGCACGGGCCGGGGTGGGTTTTGGCCGACTGGCGTCGCGGGTCTTTGCCGCCGCCGCCGGCTGTTGCCAACTGCTTGTCCACAGCGCGTGAGCCTCGTTCCTCGCGCTTCGGGGCAGCCCCCTTCCGAGCCCTCGCCGGCTGCGCACGCGCAGGTGCCGGCGGCTTTGCTGCGCCTGCGCAACCGAGACCAGTTCCAGGCGGGTATGGCGGGGGCGACCATTGCACGCACGCCGCATTTCGCCTTGCATCGGCGTGCGTTGCCATTGCCGGTCGAGTTCGTCGCCGATGGGGAAGCGCCTGCCGCGGTGCTGTTCCGTCCGACGGGCGTGTGGCTGGGCGCCATGGTGCCCAAGCGCTGGGCCCGTCGCGCCGTCACGCGCAACGCCATCCGCCGCCAGATCTACACCGTCGGTCTCTGTCTCGAAGGCCAGCCGCCCGCCGCGTACGTGGTGCGCCTGCGCACGGCCTTCGACCGTCGCCAGTTCGTCAGCGCCACCTCCGAAGCCCTGCGCCGCGCCGTGCGCGCGGAGCTGGAGCAGCTGTTCGCCCGCGCGCGCCGCACGGCTGCCTGAAATCCGACCGTCGCCGATGCAGCGTCTTCTGATTGCCATCGTCCGCGCCTACCGTCTGCTGCTCAGCCCGTGGCTGGGTGGCGCCTGCCGCTTTTCGCCCACCTGCTCCGTCTACGCCATCGAGGCGCTGCAGACGCACGGCGCGGCGCAGGGCAGCTACCTCACGCTGAGGCGCCTGGCCCGCTGCCATCCCTGGTGCGCGGGCGGGCACGACCCCGTGCCGCCTGCGGCCGGGGCCGGGCTGTTCACCTCTCTCGACAAGAAGTCCTCTTCATGAACGACATTCGCCGCACCATCCTCTGGGTGATCTTCGGTTTCTCGCTGGTGATGCTGTGGGACCAGTGGCAGGTCCACAACGGCCGCGCGCCGACCTTCCTGCCCTCGACCAAGCCGGCCGTCACCGCCCAGGCGCCAACGCCCGCTCCCGGCGCCTCGGCGCCGACGGCCTCCGCCGCCGGGGTGCCCGCAGCGGGCGGCGGCAGTGCCGCAACGGCGCCGACGGCCTCGTCCACCTCCGTGCCGGCCGAGCGCGTGCAGATCGAGACCGACGTGTTCAAGGCGGCCATCGACCCGCAGGGCGGCACGCTGGCCCACCTGGAGCTGCTGCAGTACATGCAGGAAACCTCGCACGGCGGCCTGATGCCGATGGTGCGCCGCCTGCTGAACATGCCGGCCCTCCCGGTCGTTGAAGAGCCGGTCGTGCTCATGGACGACGGCCCGGCCAACCGCTACCTGGCCCAGACCGGCCTGCTGAATCCGGCCGGCGGCGGCGCCATGTTCCCCAACCACCTGAGCCTGATGGCGGCCAAGCCCGGCCCCTACCGGCTGGCTGACGGCCAGGACACGCTGGAGGTGAGCTTCGAGTCGCAGCCCGCCGGCGGCCTCAAGTACGTCAAGACCTATGTCTTCAAGCGCGGCGACTACGCCATCCATGTGCGCCATCAGGTGGTTAACGTGGGCGACCAGCCGCGCGATCCGCAGCTGTACCTGCAACTGCTGCGCCACGGCGTCGAAACGCACGGCAGCATGCTGGGCACCAGCACCTTCACCGGCCCCGCCGCGTACACCGAAGAGAAGAAGTTCCACAAGATCGCCTTCGCCGACATCGCCAAGGGCAAGGCCGAGGTGCCGCCTGCCTCCGAGACCGGCTGGGTGGCGATGGTGCAGCACTACTTCGCCTCGGCCTGGCTGGTGGAGCCTACGCACAGCGCCGGCCTCAAGCGCGAGTTCCGCGTGCAGGGCCCCGACGCGCTCGGCCCCAACCTGTACGCCGTGGCCATGGTGGCCAACCTGCCGACCGTCGCGCCGGGCGCCACGCAGACCGTGGACACCGTGCTCTTCGCCGGCCCCGAGGAAGAGAAGAAGCTCGAAGCCCTCGCCCCCGGCCTGGACCTGGTGAAGGACTACGGCATCTTCGCCATCATCTCCAAGCCGCTGTACTGGCTGCTCGACCAGCTGCACAAGCTGCTGGGCAACTGGGGCTGGTCGATCGTGGCGCTGGTGGTGCTGCTCAAGGCCGCCTTCTTCTGGCTGAACGCCAAGGCCTACGGCAGCATGGCCAAGATGAAGGCCATCAACCCGCGCATCATGGAGATGCGCGAGCGCCTCAAGGACAAGCCGCAGGAGATGCAGCAGGAGATGATGCGGATCTACCGCGAGGAGAAGGTCAACCCGCTGGGCGGCTGCTTCCCCATCGTGATCCAGATCCCGGTGTTCATCGCGCTGTACTGGGTGCTGCTGTCGTCGGTGGAGATGCGCCACGCGCCCTGGATCCTGTGGATCCGCGACCTGTCCGCACCGGACCCCTGGTTCATCCTGCCGCTGGTCATGACCGGCACCACGCTGCTGCAGACCTGGCTCAACCCCACGCCGCCGGACCCGATGCAGGCCAAGCTGATGTGGATCATGCCGCTGGCCTTCAGCGTGATGTTCTTCTTCTTCCCGGCCGGGCTGGTGCTGTACTGGATCACGAACAACATCCTGTCGATCACGCAGCAGTACGTGATCAACAAGCGCCTGGGCGTCACCAAGTAACCGGCGCACTCGCGCTCTTTGCCACAGGCCGCCTCCGGGCGGCCTGTTCGTTTGGGGCGGCTCCGCCATCGCCCCTTGCCCCGCCCGACCCTGGCCAATGCTGAAAGAATCGCCGCCATGCTCGCCCGCCTGAACGATCCCATCGCCGCCATCGCCACCGCCCCCGGCCGCGGCGCCGTGGGCATCGTGCGTGTGTCAGGGACGGGCCTCGGGTCGCTGGTGCGTGGCCTGTGCGGCCGCGACCTCAAGCCGCGCGAGGCGACGTACCTGCCCTTCCTGGATGCCGATGGCAGCGCGCTGGACCAGGGCCTGGCGCTGTTCTTTCCCGGTCCGAACTCCTTCACGGGCGAGGACGTGCTCGAACTCCAGGCCCACGGTGGCCAGGTGCTGCTGCAACTGCTGCTGGCGCGCTGTCTGGCGGCCGGCGAGGAGGTCGATGCCGCCACGGGCCGTGCGCGCCTGCCGGGCCTGCGCGTGGCGCAACCGGGCGAATTCAGCCAGCGCGCCTTCCAGAACGGCAAGATCGACCTGGCCCAGGCCGAGGCCATCGCTGACCTGATCGACGCCAGCACCGAGGCTGCGGCCCGCAGCGCCGGCCGCTCGCTGGGCGGCGCCTTCTCGCGCGAGATCCACACGTTGCGCGACGCGCTGATCCACCTGCGCATGCTGGTCGAGGCGACGCTGGACTTTCCCGAGGAGGACATCGACTTCCTGCAGCAGGCCGATGCCGCGGGTCAGCTCGCGCGCCTTCAGGCGCAACTTGCGGAGGTGCAGCAGCGCGCGCGCCAGGGGGCACTGCTGCGCGAGGGCATCAAGGTGGTGATCGCGGGCCAGCCCAATGCCGGCAAGAGTTCGCTGCTCAACGCGCTGGCGGGCGCCGAACTGGCCATCGTGAGCCCGGTGGCGGGCACCACGCGCGACATCGTCTCGCAGACCATCCAGATCCAGGGCGTGCCGCTGCATGTGGTGGACACGGCGGGCCTGCGCGACTCGGGCGACGAGGTGGAGCGCATCGGCATCGCCCGTGCGTGGGGCCAGATCGAGGACGCAGATGCGGTGCTCTTCCTCCATGACCTGACGCGCGCCGGCCAGCCGGACTACCAGGCGGCCGACGCCGAGATCCGCGCGGGCCTGGCCGGCCGCCTGCCGCCGCGCGTGCCGCTGCTGGAGGTCTGGAACAAGTCCGACGCCGTCGAGCCTGCGTCGATGCCGGTGCTGCCGGAGGAGGCCTTGCGCCTCTCGGCCAAGGCCGGCGAGGGCATCGAAGCCCTGCGCCAGAAGCTGCTGGCGCTGGCCGGTTGGCAGGCGGTGCCCGAGGGCGTCTACCTGGCGCGCGCCCGCCATGTGCAGGCGCTGCACCGCGTCGCCGGCCATCTGGAGCTGGCGGCGGGCCACCTCGAGGCGCCGATGCCGGCGCTGGACCTGCTGGCCGAGGAGCTTCGTCTGGCCCAGAACGCCCTCAACGAGATCACCGGCGAGTTTGGGTCGGACGACCTGCTGGGCGTGATCTTCTCGCGCTTCTGCATCGGCAAATAGCCGGCCTCCAGCGCGCCGGCCGCCCTGGCGTTCCCGGCCGCGGGCTGCGACGAAAACTTCAGCCGCGTTGGAGCCGTTCGGTGGCCGTGGCGAGCGGCCCGGGCAGGCCCGAGAGCACCAGCGTGTCGCCGGGCTCCAGCACCGTGTCTTCCTCCGGCTCCATGGTGCGGCCGTGGCTGCGCCGCAGGCCCACCACGCGCACGCCCGCATCGGCCAGGCCCAGGCGTGCCAGCGCCTGTCCGACCCAGCGGCTGCCGGTCTGCAGCGTGAAGCTGTCCAGCCGCTCCTGCTCCAGGTCTTCCAGCGAGGCATCGTCGTCCGCTCCGCGGAAGTAGCCGCGCAACAGGTGGTAGCGGGCGTCACGCGCTTCCTGCGCGAGGCGGATCACACGCCGCATTGGTACGCCGACCAGCGCCAGGGCGTGACTGGCCAGCATCAGGGAGCCTTCAACCGTCTCCGGGACGACGGCCGTGGCGCCGGCGCGCTGCAGCTTCTCCAGTTCGTGGTCGTCCTGCGTGCGCACCACCACGGGCACCGTCGGTGCATGGGCGCGCACCGCCGCCAGCACCTTGAGGGCACCCGGCACGTCGAGGTAGGTGATGGCCACGGCGCTGGCGCGCGACAGGCCGGCCGCCATCAGCGCCTGCGGGCGCGCCGCGTCGCCGAAGACGACCGAGTCGCCGGCCGCGGCAGCCTGGCGCACGCGGTCGGGATCCAGGTCCAGTGCCATGTAGGGAATGCCTTCGCGCTCCAGCATGCGGGCCAGGTTCTGGCCGCAGCGGCCGTAGCCGCAGATGATCACGTGCTCCGCCGTGTCGATCATCTTGCGCGCCAGGCTGGTCACCTGCAGCGACTGCTGCATCCAGTCGCTGGCCACCAGCTTGCGCACGATGGCCTCGCTGTACATCACGATGAAGGGCGTGGCCAGCATCGAGACGATCATCGAGGCGAGCACCGGGTCGCCCAGCCAGGCCGGCAGCAGCCCGCGCCCGTTGGCCAGCGACAGCAGCACGAAGCCGAACTCGCCCGCCTGCGCCAGGTACAGCCCCGTGCGCAGCGAGACCCCGGCCGTCGCCCCCAGCAGCCGCGCCAGCACGGTCACCAGCAGCAGCTTGAAGCCCAGCGGCACGACCAGCAGGACGAGCACCAGCGCCCAGCGCTCGACCACGACGTGCCAGTCCAGCGACATGCCGATGGTGATGAAGAACAGGCCCAGCAGCAGGTCGTGGAAGGCCCGGATGTCGCTTTCCACCTGGTGCTTGTATTCGGTCTCCGACACCAGCATGCCGGCGATGAAGGCGCCCAGCGCCAGCGACAGTCCGGCCATCTCGGTCAGCCAGGCCAGGCCCAGCGTCACCAGCAGCAGGTTGAGCATGAACAGTTCCTCGCTGCGGCGGCGCGCCACCAGCGTGAGCCACCAGCGCATCACGCGCGGACCGCCGTACAGCAGCAGGCCGATCAGGGCGGTGGCCTTGAGCAGGGCCAGGCCCAGGCCGCGCAGCAGCGCCTCGGGCGGCGCACCCAGGGCGGGGATCAGCACCAGCAGGGGCACCACGGCCAGATCCTGGAACAGCAGCACGCCCATCACGCGGCGGCCGTGTTCGCTTTCCAGCTCCAGTCGCTCGGCCATCAGCTTGACGACGATGGCGGTGCTGCTCATCGCGAGGGCGCCGGACAGGGCGAGCGCCGTCTGCCAGCTCATGCGCCAAGGGTCGGGCAGCAGGCGGGCCAGGGCCAGGGCACCCGCCGTGGCCAGCAGCATGGTCAGCGCCACCTGCAGCAGTCCCAGGCCGAACACGTGCTGGCGCATGGCGCGCAGCTTGGGCAGGCTGAACTCCAGCCCGATCACGAACATCAGGAACACCACGCCGAACTCGCCCAGGTGGCGCACGCCGTCCGAGTCCTGCGCCAGCGCGAAGGCGTGCGGCCCGATCAGCACGCCGGCCACCAGATAGCCGAGCATGGGTGGCAGCTTGAGCGAGCGGCAGCCCACCACGCCCAGCACGGCGGCCAGCAGGTAGAGCAGCGTCAGCTCGAAGGTGTTCATCCGCTGGATGCTAGCAAGGGCCATGCACTGCACCGGGGCGGGGGCAAGGCGCGCCGATAAAATCGCCCGATGAGCTTTCCGGCCCCGGACCCCGACGCGTTGCTGGCCCGCGCACGCGCCACTTTCGACATCGAGGCCGCCGCCGTGCTGGGCCTCAAGGCACGCGTCGGCCAGAGCTTCGTCGAGGCGGTCCGGCGCATCCTGGCCCTGCAGGGCCGGGTGGTGGTCATGGGCATGGGCAAGAGCGGCCATGTGGGCCGCAAGATCGCTGCGACCTTGGCCTCCACCGGCACACCTGCCATGTTCGTGCACCCCGCCGAGGCCAGCCATGGCGATCTGGGCATGGTCACGGCCGCGGACGTGGTGCTGGCCATCTCCAACAGCGGCGAAAGCAATGAACTCGACGCGATCCTGCCCGTGCTCAAGCGCCAGGGCGTGCCTCTGATCGCCATGACCGGCGGCGCGACCTCGTCGCTGGCCCGGCATGCCGACCTGGTGCTGGACAGCGGCGTCGAGAAGGAAGCCTGCCCGCTGAACCTGGCGCCGACCGCCAGCACCACCGCGCAGATGGCGCTGGGCGACGCGCTGGCCGTCGCGCTGCTCGATGCGCGCGGCTTCGGTGCCGAAGACTTCGCCCGTTCGCATCCGGGCGGTGCGCTGGGGCGAAAGCTGCTCACCCATGTGGCCGACGTCATGCGCCAGGGCAGTGCGGTGCCGCAGGTCTCGCCCCAGGCAGGCATCGCCGAGCTCATGCGCGCCATGAGCGTGCAGGGCTTCGGCGCCGCGGCGGTGATGGATGCCCAGGGCCGTGCCGAAGGCATCTTCACCGACGGCGACCTGCGCCGGCTGATCGAGGCGGGCGCCGACCTGCGCGGCATCCGTGCCGCCGACGTCATGCACCGCGGCCCGCGCACCATCCGCCAGGACGCCCTGGCCGTCGAGGCGGCCGAACTCATGGAGCAGCATGGCATCACCCGCCTGTTCGTCGTCGATGCCGAAGGCCGGCTGGCCGGCGCGCTCAACACCACCGACCTGATGCGGGCGAAGGTCATCTGATGGCGCCGCAACCGCAGGGCGCCCGACCCGTGCTCACCTTCGACCCCGAACTGCTGCTGGCTGCGCAGGATGTGCGCGTCGCCTTCTTCGATGTCGACGGCGTGCTGACCGATGGCGGCATCTACTTCACCGACGCCGGCGAGACGCTCAAGCGCTTCAGCGTGCTCGACGGCTACGGGCTGCAGATGCTGCGCAAGGCCGGCATCGAGCCCGTGGTGGTCACCGGCCGCGACTCGGCGCCGCTGCGTGCCCGGCTGCAGGCACTCGGCGTGCGGCATGCGCGCTACGGGGTGATGGACAAAATCGCCGCGTCCTCCGAGATCCTGGCCGCCCTGGGCCTCGACTGGGCGCAGGCGGCGGCCATCGGCGACGACTGGCCCGACCTGCCCGTGCTGCGTCGGGTGGCCTTCGCGGCCGCGCCGGCCAATGCGCATCCGGAGGTGGCGGCCATCGTGCGCCATGTCACCCGCCTGCGGGGCGGCGAGGGCGCGGCCCGCGAGTTCTGCGACCTGCTGCTGTGCGCCTGCGGGCGCTATGCCGGCCTGCTGGACGCCGCCATCGGGGTGCCCGACGCATGAGGCGCGTCGTCTCCGTCTTCGGGCTGGCGTTCGACCGTCTGAGCCTCTACCTGCCGATCATCCTGACGGGCCTGCTGGCGCTCGGCACCTACTGGCTGGTGCGCAACGCGCCGGAACTGATCAAGCCGCACGCCGCGGCCCCGGTCTCGCACGACCCGGACTTCTTCATGCGCAACTTCACCGTGCGCAGCTTCCTGCCCGACGGCTCGCTGCACAGCGAGATCAGCGGCCGGGAAGGCCGTCACTACCCCGACACCGACACGATGGAGGTCGACGACGTGCGTGTGCGTTCGGTGTCGCCCCAGGGGCTGGTCACCCGTGCCACGGCCAACCGCGGTCTTTCCAATGGCGATGCCAGCGAGATCCAGCTCTTCGGCAATGCCGTGGTGATCCGCGACGAAGGCAAGCTTCCCGATGGCAAGCCGGCGCCCCGGCTGGAATTCCGGGGTGACTTCCTGCATGTGTTCACCAACGAGGACCGGGTGCGCTCCCATCTGCCGGTCACGCTGATCCGGGGCAGCGATACGTTCAAGGCCGATGCGATGGACTACGACCACATGAGCGGCATCGCCAATCTGCGGGGACGCGTCCGCGGCCAGATCATGCCGCCGGCACCGGCGGGCAGGCGCTAGCCGTATCTGCGGGAATCGCCCATGTCCGCCCCTGCCCTTGCCCCCCTGGTCTTCATCACCGGCGCGTCCAGCGGTATCGGGCAGGCGCTGGCGGCCCGCTATGCCCAGGCGGGCTGGCGGCTGGCGCTCGTGGCGCGGCGCACGGCGCAGATGCAGGAGTGGGCGGCGTCCCAGGGCCTGGGGCCGGATCGCTGCGGCATCTACGGCGCCGATGTGGCTGCGGTGGACAGCATCGTCGCCGCGGGCGAGGCCTGCCTGGCTGCCCAAGGCTTGCCCGAGGTGGTCATTGCCAATGCGGGCATCAGCGTCGGCATGGACACGGCCGAGCGTGCCGATCTGGACGTGATGGCCGAGACCTTCGCGCTCAACAATGTGGGTCTGGCCGCCACCTTCCATCCCTTCATCGCCGCGATGGTGCGCCGTGGGAGCGGGCGGCTGGTGGGCATCGGCAGCGTGGCCGCGATTCGGGGGCTGCCGGGGCATGGCGCCTACTGCGCCAGCAAGGCGGCGGTCGTGGCGTATTGCGAAAGCGTGCGCACCGAGTTGCGCGGCAGCGGTGTCCGGGTGGTGACGGTCTGTCCGGGCTATGTGGACACGCCGCTCACCCGGGGTAATCGCTATGGCATGCCCTTCCTCATCTCCGCGGAGGTCTTTGCCGACCGAGCCTTCCGCACCATCGAGGCCGGGTTCAGCTACCGCGTCATTCCCTGGCAGATGGGGATCGTCGCCAAACTGATGAGGGTGCTGCCCGACGCCATCTACGACCGGGCGGTGCAAGGCCGCGGCCGAAAGCGCCGCCGGGACGAAGCCGACACGCCTCGCTGAGTGCCGCCGCCTCGCAGCCTGTCTGCTGGACGGACGGGCGTGCGGAGGGCTGCGGCAGCCCCGTCACAAACAGGCGCGCATGAAAAAGGCTCCCGAGGGAGCCTTTCGTTGAGTCGTTCCGCAAAGCGGAACGGCAACGTGTGCGATCAGTAGTTGTTGCCGCCGCCACCGCCGCCGTAGCCGCCGCGACCACCGCCGCCACCGCCACCGCCGCGCGGGCCGGTGCCGTAGGGGCTGCGGAAGCTGCCGTCGTTGCCGCCGCCACCGCCGCCGCCGCGGCCGCCGTAGCCGCCGCCACCGCTGCGGCCACCACCGCCGCCGTAACCACCGCCACCACCACCGTAGCCGCCGCCACCGCCGCCGCCGCCGTAACCACCGCCGCCACCACCGTAGCCGCCGCCACCGCTACGGGGCGGACGCGGCTCCATGGGGCGCGCCTCGTTGACCACGACACTGCGGCCGCCCAGCGGCTGGCCGTTCATGCCCTGAATGGCAGCCTGCGCCTCGGCGTCGCTGCCCATTTCCACGAAACCAAAGCCTTTGGAACGGCCGGTTTCGCGCTCCATCATGACCTTGGCGCTGGTCACTGCGCCGAACTGGCCGAAAGCCTGTTCGAGATCACCGTCGCGCACCGAATAGGGCAGGTTGCCGACGTAGAGTTTGTTGCCCATGAATGGGACTCCTGTAAAACACAAAGAAAAGCAGCGATGGAGTCCCGGGCGCAAGACCCGCAGCATGTTGGCCTGCGGGGCTGACGAAACTGACCGATCACCCAATGGCCTGCGGCTTTCCGGGCCGAAGGTCCACCCATTATGGGTGATTTATTTGGGAGGGGGACAGGAATTTCCCTTGAATTGCAACAACCTCCGTGAGCCTGAGAAGCTTGCGCACACTGACATCGATGGCCCGGTGAAAACACAGGTTTCCTCAGTAATCGGAAGAGATCATCGAGTTAATCGGGCACGGTTGCGCCTCCTTTTTTTGACGCCAACCGCGGCAGGCGTCCTGCACCCACACCAATAACGTCATGCTGCAGCGCGGCAAGAGTCGCTAGAATCCGCCCCGTCTTTGGGGAGTAGCCGCCTTCCGAGTGCGAGAAGGGCATGCGTCAACAGACTTGTACCGCGCCCCACGCGGAACATGGTGCATGCAGTGAAGACCTGGCGAGACCATTGACCACG
The DNA here is from genome assembly GCF_021401245.1 of Pseudacidovorax sp. NFM-22. Taxonomy (GTDB): domain Bacteria; phylum Pseudomonadota; class Gammaproteobacteria; order Burkholderiales; family Burkholderiaceae_C; genus Xenophilus. The sequence goes on along the minus strand of NZ_JACBFY010000002.1, from coordinate 795,314 downwards.
CAGCTTCGGGAACAAGGCCGAAGGCGCTGCGTGGTCGATTGCGTCCTTCGGCCGAGGAACCCCACATCTCTATGGAAGCCTTTCTGGTAGCCACCGGCATCGTCGCGCTGGCTGAAATGGGTGACAAGACCCAACTCCTTTCGCTCGTCCTCGCGGCACGTTTCCGCAAGCCCTGGCCCATCGTGCTCGGCATCTTTGCGGCCACGGTCGTCAACCATGCACTGGCGGGTGCCGTCGGCGCCTGGGTGACCAGCTTCCTCGGGCCCACGGTCCTGCGCTGGATACTGGGCCTGTCCTTCATCGCGATGGCCGTCTGGATGCTGATTCCCGACAAGCTCGACGAGGACGAGGCGCCCCGCAGCGTCTCCAAGTTCGGCGTCTTCGGCACCACGCTGGTGGCCTTCTTCCTGGCGGAGATGGGCGACAAGACGCAGATCGCCACCGTCATGCTCGCGGCCCGCTTCACGCACGACTACCTGTGGGTGGTGATCGGCACCACGCTGGGCATGATGCTGGCCAACGCCCCGGTGGTGTGGCTGGGCGAGCGCATCGTGCGCAAGGTGCCGATCAAGCTCGTGCACAGCATTTCGGCCGTGATCTTCCTGGTGCTGGGCGTGGCCGCGCTGATCGGCTGGGGCGCCTGAGGCATGACCCTCGCCGGGCGGCGACGGCGCCGCCCGGCCTATACTTTCCACAGCGCCGATTTGCTCCAGCTTGCGGGCGCTTGATAAATGCAGCTAAAGACGGATGCCCGCAACCCGGCTCGTTTTTGGCGAGGCCGGGTTTTCTTTTTGCTCCCATGTCCTTCGACGTCACACCCCAGTCCATGTCCTTCGCGACGCCGCTGCCGCTGCGCAGCGGCAGCGCCATCGGCGACTACGCGTTGGCCTACGAGACCTACGGCACGCTCAATGCCGACCGCAGCAATGCCGTGCTGGTCTGCCATGCGCTCAATGCCTCGCACCACGTGGCCGGCCAGTACGCCGGCCAGCCGAAGTCGCAGGGTTGGTGGGACAACATGATCGGCCCCGGCAAGTCGGTGGACACCGACCGCTTCTTCGTCATCGGCATCAACAACCTGGGCTCCTGCTTCGGCTCGACCGGGCCGATGCACACCAATCCGGCGACGGGGCGGCCGTGGGGCGCGGACTTTCCGGTGGTGACCGTGGAGGACTGGGTGGACGCCCAGGCCCGCCTGCTCGATGCACTGGGCATCGACACCCTCGCCGCCGTGATGGGCGGCAGCCTGGGCGGCATGCAGGCGCTGTCGTGGACGCTGCAGTACCCCGAGCGCGTGCGCCACGCCGCGGTGATCGCCAGCGCGCCCAACCTCAACGCCGAGAACATCGCCTTCAACGAGGTGGCGCGCCGTGCCATCGTGACCGATCCCGACTTCCACGGCGGCCACTTCTACGACCACGGCGTGGTGCCCAAGCGCGGGCTCACCATCGCTCGCATGATCGGCCACATCACCTACCTCAGCGACGACGTGATGAACGCCAAGTTCGGCCGCCAGCTGCGCGAGGGCATGCAGGTGCGCTACACCACGCACGACGTGGAGTTCCAGATCGAGAGCTACCTGCGCCACCAGGGCGACAAGTTCAGCGAGTACTTCGACGCCAACACCTACCTGCTGATCACGCGTGCGCTCGACTACTTCGACCCTGCCGCGGCCTACGGCGGCAGCCTGCGCGCGGCCTTCGAGCGGGCCATGGCCAAGTTCCTGCTCGTGAGCTTCACCACCGACTGGCGCTTCTCGCCGGCGCGCAGCCGCGAGATCGTCAAGGCGCTGCTCGACAACCGCCGCAGCGTCAGCTACGCCGAGATCGACGCGCCGCACGGCCACGACGCATTTCTGCTGGACGACACCCGCTATCTGGGCGTCGTGCGCGCCTGGTTCGACGGCATCGCGAAGGAGCTGCAATGACCACCCGCCCGGCTGCTCCCAAAGGCCCTCGCGCCGCAGGCGACGCCGAAGGAACGCCCTTGCGCACGACCCACGACATCAACGACCGCATCGTCCGCCTCGTGCCCGAGGGCGCACGCGTGCTCGACCTGGGCTGCGGCGACGGCGCGCTGCTCGAGCGCCTGCAGCGCGAGCGCGGCTGCACCGGCTACGGCGTGGAGATTGCCGACGGCAACGTGCTGCAATGCGTGCGGCGCGGCGTCGACGTGATCCAGCTGAACCTCGACGAGGGCCTGTCGATGTTCGAGGACGCCAGCTTCGACGTGGTGCTGCAGATCGACACGCTGCAGCACCTGCGCAATGCCGAGATCATGCTGCGCGAGACGGCACGCGTGGGCCGCATCGGCATCGTCGCCTTTCCCAACTTCGCGCACTGGCCCAACCGGCTGAGCATCCTGCAGGGTCGCATGCCGGTGACGCGGAGGCTGCCCTACCAGTGGTACGACACGCCCAACATCCGCGTGGGTACCTTCCGCGACTTCGACGCCCTGGCGCGCAAGAACCGCCTGCGCGTGCTGGATGCGTTCGGCGTGCAGCACGGCCGCGAGGTGCGCTGGTTGCCCAACCTGCGCGCCGCGACGGCCGTCTTCAAGTTCGAGCGGGATTGAGTGCCGCGCCGGCGCGTGGCAGAGGCGTGCCGCACCGCCGGCAGTAGTGCGCGTCGTCCGCATGGCCGTCCGCGCCGCAGGCGGTGCAATGCGCATCGGCGGCGGCGCGGTCGCGCAGCGTCTGCAGCCGCCGCTGCGCGCCCATCTCGGCCGTGACGATGCCGGTGGGCACCGCCAGCACGCCCCAGCCGGTCAGCATCATGGCCGACGCGATGAGCCGGCCCATGTCGGTGCGGGGCACCAGATCGCCGAAACCCACCGTCGTCATCGTCGAGACCGCCCAGTACATGGCGGTGGGAATGCTGGTGAAGCCGTGCGGCGGCCCTTCCACCACGTACATGAGCGTGCCCGATACCAGCACCAGCAGCATCACGAAGCCCAGGAAGACCGTGATCTTGCGCGCGCTGGCCGCCAGCGCGAGGGCGAGCGTGCGGTACTCGTGCGCATAGCGCGACAGCTTGAAGATGCGGAACACCCGCAGCAGCCGCAGCACGCGCACGTCGATCAGCGCGCCCAGCGATGGCTCCAGGGCCACCAGGTAGGTCGGCAGCAGGGCCAGCAGGTCGATCACGCCATAGAAGCTGAGGGCATAGCGCAGCGGGCGCTGTACGCACACCAGGCGGGCCAGGTACTCCAGGGTGAAGAGCGCGGTGAACACCCATTCGAGCCCGTGCAGCAAGGCGCCATGGCGGGCCCGCATCCCGGCCATGCTCTCGAGCATGACCACGCCGACGCTCGTCAGGATGGCCGCGATCAGCAGCAGGTCGAAGCTGCGGCCGGCCCGCGTCTCCGATTCGAATATGACCGTGAAGAGCGTGCGGCGCCAGCCGGAGGCGGGTTTGCCGAAGCGGGCGTCGGCCGCCCGGTCATCGAACATGCCTGGGATGTCGTCGTCGTGATGGGCGAGGTCGTTGTGCGGGGTCATGCAGGAAGGAAGTGCGGGTGGGGGCCGGACGCGGCGAATTCTGACGGCAAGGCGGCGAGGCCGGCGACATCGGCCCTGCCGCGGGTTGTTACCGATCTTTCGCAAAGAAGTGTCAACATTCAGAATCACTTGCCTACCATTGGCGCTTTCGCAAGGAGATCACCCTTTGGCTTCGCAATCCCCCTTCTTCGGCAAACGTGACCGTGACCCCAACGAAAGCCTGACCTCGCGTCCCGCCCCGCTGATGGGCGCCGGCACGCTGTCGGGCCATCCTGTGGGTGGGCCGGCGCTGGCCTCGGCATCTGCCGCAACGCCAGCCGCCGCACAGGCTCCGGTGCAGGAAACGGGCAGCAAGCTGACCGTCGGTCCCAACATCAAGCTCAAGGGCGTCGAGATCACCGACTGCGACACGCTGGTGGTCGAGGGCACGGTCGAGGCGACCATGGATTCGCGCGTCATCCAGATCGCCGAGCAGGGCGCCTTCAAGGGCTCGGCCGAGATCGACATCGCCGAGATCCGCGGCGTGTTCGACGGCAACCTGACCGTGCGCCAGAAGCTGGTGATCCATGCCACCGGCAAGGTGTCGGGCAAGATCCGCTACGGCAAGATCGTGATCGAGGAGGGCGGCCAGCTCTCCGGCGAGATCAGCGTGGGCACGAGCACCGCGAGCGACGCCAAGCCCGCCCTGGCGGCCTGAGCATCGCCATCGCCATCGCCATCGCCGCGTTGCGCGGCGCGCCGTTCAAGGCGCGTCGGCCAGCCGCTTCAGAAGAGCCTCCGCCGCGGCGGGGGCTTTTTCCTTGTGGCCGTTGATGAAGAAGACATAGGTGGGCCGCTCGGCAACCCAGTCGCGCGCCTGGGTCGCCAGTGCATCGAGCGCGCGGGGTGCATAGCCGTTGGCGAAGCGCGGCTGCGCATCCATCAGCCGCGCATAGACGATGGGCCCCTGCGGCGCGTCGAAGGATGGGAATTTCGGGCTGTCGGTGAAGACGGTCGCCACGCCGTGCCGCGCGGCCAGGGCCAGGTAGGCCGGATCGATGAAGCTGGGATGTCGCACCTCCATCACATGCTGCAGCGGCAGGCCATCGACCTTGGGCGGCAGCAGTTCCAGGAAGGCGCCGAAGTCCACGGAGTCGAAGGCATGCGTGGGCATGAACTGCCAGACGACGGGCCCCAGCCGGTCGCCCAGCTCGGCCAGGCCGCTGCCGATGAAGCGCTGCACCGCATCGCCGGCCTTGGCCAGCTCGCGCCGGTGCGTCGTCAGGCGGTGCGCCTTCAGCGAGAAGACGAAGCCTTCGGGCGTGGCCTCGCGCCACTTGCGGAAGGTGTCGGGCTTGAAGGTGCTGTAGAAGGTGCCGTTGACCTCGATGGCCGTGAGGCGCCGGCTGGCGTGGGCCAGCTCCTGCGCATGCGGCAGGCCGGGCGGGTAGAAGCTGCCGCGCCAGGGCTCGAAGGTCCAGCCGCCGATGCCCACGCGCACGGGCGTCTGCGGCGGGGCGGGCAGGTCGGCGGCGGCAGGGGCAGCTTTCTTGGGCATGGGCGTGCTGGGGGGATGCGGTTGGCGCACTCTACGCCGGGGCCCATCCCGGCGCAAAATGGATCGATTGCCCCGGCCACGCGCCCCACGGAGAACCGCCGATGAACGCCCCTCTGCACAAAGAATTCCCCGCCGGCCTGCTCGACACCGAGCGCGCCCTGGCCGACGTCACCGCCCGCTGGGACGGCGACATCGTCCGCCAGCTCACTGACTACATCGCCATTCCGGCGAAGTCGCCGGGCTTCGATCCGGACTGGTCCGCCAACGGCTACCTGGAGACGGTGCTGCGCAATGCCGCCACCTGGGTCGAGGCGCAGAAGGTCGAGGGCCTCACGCTGGAGATCGTGCGCCTGGAAGGCCGCACCCCGGTGCTGTTCTTCGAGCTGCCCGCCAGCGGCACGGCGATGAACGAAACCGTGCTGATGTACGGCCACCTGGACAAGCAGCCCGAATTCACCGGCTGGCGCCGCGACCTCGGCCCCTGGACGCCCAAGTACGAAGACGGCCTGCTCTACGGCCGCGGCGGCGCGGACGACGGCTACGCCATCTACGCCAGCGTGGCGGCCATCCAGGCGCTGAAGGCGCAGGGCGTGGCCCATCCGCGCATCGTCGGCCTGATCGAGACCTGCGAGGAATCCGGCTCCTACGACCTGCTGCCCTACGTGGACGCGCTGCGCAGCCGCCTGGGCGAGGTGGCGCTGGTGGTCTGCCTGGACTCGGGCGCCGGCAACTACGACCAGCTCTGGCTCACCACCTCGCTGCGCGGCCTGGCCGGCGGCACGCTCAAGGTGGAGATCCTCACCGAGGGCATCCATTCGGGCGACGCCTCGGGCCTGGTGCCGTCGAGCTTCCGCATCATGCGGCAGGTGCTGGACCGGCTGGAGGACAGCAAGACCGGCCGCCTGCTGCCCGCCAGCTTCCACTGCGAGGTGCCCGCCGAACGCCTGGCGCAGGCCAAGGCCACGGCCGCCATCCTGGGCGACGAGGTCTACAAGCGCTTCCCCTGGGCCCACTACGACTGCGGCGGCGCCAATGCCTTCGCGCTGCCGACCACCACCGATCCGGTCGAGGCGCTGCTCAACCGCACCTGGCGGCCGACGCTGTCGGTGACGGGCGCCGAGGGCTTCCCGGCCTTGAAGGACGCCGGCAACGTGCTGCGGCCCTACACGGCCTTCAAGCTCTCGCTGCGCCTGCCGCCGCTGGTGGAGGCGGCGCAGGTGGTGCAGGAGCTGAAGGCGCTGCTGGAGGACAACGCGCCCTACCAGGCCAAGGTGACCTTCGAGTCGGGCGGCGGCGCCACCGGCTGGAACGCGCCGGCCATGGTGCCGTGGTTCCAGCAGGCGCTGGACGCTGCCAGCCAGGCCCATTTCGGCGCGCCCTGCGGCTACATCGGCCAGGGCGGCACGATTCCGCTGATGAACATGCTGAGCGCCGGCTTTCCGAAGGCGCAGATGATGGTCTGCGGCGTGCTGGGCCCGAAGAGCAATGCCCACGGGCCCAACGAGTTCCTGCACGTGCCCTATGCCAAGCGGCTGACGGCCGCCGTCGCGCAGGTGATGGCCGCGATGCCGGCCAAGCACGTGGCCGAACAGGCGGCCTGAAGCGGATCGTCGCGACCCGGCCTTCAGCCCATGCGGCGTGTGGGCTGGCCGGCTGATCGGGCCGGCCGGACCGTCGCTCAGCGCCGGCCGAGCAGCGGGCCCAGCGCCCCCAGCAGATCGCCCAGCCCGCCCGCGCCAGCCGACAGCGACGGCTCCTGGTCCGGCAGGCGGCCCTGCGGCGTCAGGCGATCGATCAGCACCGGCAGCAGCGTCGCGAGCAGCGGCAGCAGCGTCTGCACATTCAGGCCCAGCTTCTGCGCCACGGCGCCGATCACGTCCTGGCCCAGCGCGCCGTGCACCTGGTCGGGCGACACGGGCTGGTTCTGCCCGGTGCCGATCCATGAGCCCACGGCGTCACCCAGGCCGGCCTGCTGCAGCTTCTGCACCAGGCCACCGACCCCGCCGCTTTCCTGCAGCAGGCTGCCGAAGATGGCGACCGGATCGCTGCCCGGCGAGTGCGGGGCCGGTGCCCCGCTGTTGAGCACCTGGCCGAGGACGGAATCGAGCAAGCCCATGGCTTCTTCCCTGCGAAATGAAAACGAGGCCGCCATTGTTCAGGGCGGCCTCGTCTTCTTCGCGAAACGGCGCCGCTTTTTCAGCGAAGCCGTGCGTAATTCACCTTTTGGACACTGGATTTGACGCAATCACGGCGCGCGCGGCGGCCGCTTTTCCAGCAGCGGCTGCGTCACGCCCTGCACGCCCACCAGGCCGAGCACCGTGGCCAGGGAGTTCTGGGCGCCCTTCCAGCCGTCCGTCAGGTCGATCCATTCGCTCAGCGCATGGAAGCCGCCCGTCTTGCCGCCGCCGCCCACGATGATGGCCGGAATGCCCAGCGCCATCGGCACGTTGGCGTCGGTGCTGGCGCCCGTCAGCAGCGTCTTGTGGCCGAAGGAGGCGTTGGCGCGCGTGGCCGCCTCCACGATCACCGAATCCGACGGCGTGCGGCCGCCCGGCCGGTCGCCGATCAGCTTGGTCTGCACGGTGAGCGTCTCGACGTTCCAGCGCTTGTTCTCCTCGGCCACGGCCTCGTCGATGGCGGCGAGGATCTTCTTCTCGGTGGCGAGCAGGGAGTCCATCTGGTCCGAGCGGATGTCCACCGCCATGCGTGCATCCGGCGCGATGGTGTTGACCGAGGTGCCGCCCGCCACCGTGCCCACGGTGAAGGTGGTCTTGGGGAAGGTGGGCGTGCGCACCTCGGCGATCTTGGCGATGGCGCGGCCCATGCCGTGGATGGCGCTGGGCACCTGGCCGAAGGCGGCGTAGCTGTGGCCGCCCGGGCCCTTGAAGTTCACCTCGTAGCGGTGGCTGGCCGTGCCCAGGATCAGGACGGTGCCGTCCGGTGCCGGCTCCAGGCCGACCATGCCGTCGATGTCGCGGTGCTCGGCAAAGAGGTGCTTCATGCCGCGCAGGTTGCCCAGTTCCTCCTCGCCCACGTTGCCCACGAAGAGCAGGTCGCCGACGGTCTGGATCTTCTGCTCGTTGAGCACCTTGAGCCAGGACAGCAGCACCGCCAGGCCACGCGTGTCGTCGGAGATGCCCGGCGCGTACAGGCGGCCGTCGCGCTCCTTGACCTTGACGTCGGTGCCGGCCGGGAAGACGGTGTCCAGGTGCGCCGAGATCAGCAGCGTGGGCCCCTGGCCCGTACCCTTGCGCCGGCCGACCACGTTGCCTTCGCTGTCGATGCGGGCGTCCGCCAGGCCCAGGGCCTTCATGCGCGCGAGGAAGGCCTCGGCGCGCGGGCGCTCCTTGAAGGGCGGCGCCTCGATCTCGGTGAGCATCTTTAGGTCGTCGATGGAACGCGCGTGGTCGGCCTTGACCGCCTCCATCAGCGCCTGGATCTGCGGGGCCGACAGCAGTTGCGTGTAGGCCTGGTCCACCGCCGGCCGCACCTGGGCGGGCGTGGGCGCGATGGCGGTGAAGGACTGGGCCGAGGCCGCCGAGGCGCCGGCAAAGGCAAGGGACAGGGCGAGCAGCGAGGCGAGCGGGCGCAGGCGTGGCATGGAGGGCCGGATCGAAGAGGGGCGCGTCATGGGCGTCGGTTGGAGGGCAATCGGGGCGGGGGGGATGCGGCACCTGTCATCAGGCTGACGGGGTGCCGCGGGTCGGCGGAAATTCTGGCGGCTGTATCCGCGCCCCGCTCTGATTTAATCCGCCGCACCGTCAGTTTTTCTTACATGCCCCGGCACCTTCCCAGTACCCGCGCCCTGCTCGTGTTCGACGCCGTCGCCCGCTGTCACGGCGTGGGCAAGGCCGCCGAGGAACTGTGCCTGACGCACAGCGCCGTCAGCCAGCAGTTGCGCCTGCTGGAGTTGCAACTGGGCGTGCGCCTGGTGCAGCGCGGCGCACGGGGCACGCTGCTCACCGAGGCGGGCCGGCGCTATCACGCGCAGGTGGCCGGCGACCTGCTGCGGCTGGAGAACCACACCCTCGAGGCCATGGCCCAGCGCCCCGACGGCGAGCGGCTGCTGGTGGGCGCCGTGCCGATGCTGGCCGAGCGCTGGCTGCTGCCGCGGCTGCCGGGCTTCCTGGCCGAGCAGCCGGCCTGCAGCGTGCATCTGCAGGTCTTTCCCACGCACGTCTACATGGACGAGCCCCATTTCGACGTCGCCCTGCAGTACGACGACGCCAGTTGGCCCGGCGCGGCCGTGCGGCCGCTGCGCGCCGAGCGGGTGGTCGTGGTGTGCGCATCAGGGTCGCGCTGGCGTGCCGCGGTGGCGCAGGGCGACTTCCGCGACGTGCCGCTGCTGCAGCTCAGCTCGCGCCTGGGCGCCTGGCAGGCCTGGTTCGCGCAGGCCGGCATCGCCCGGCCTCCGGCGAATGCGATGGTGGGCCACCGCTTCGATCTGTTCTCGATGGTGCTGGAGGCGGTGCGCGCCGACCTGGGCATCGGCCTGATGCCGCGCTACGGCGTGGCGCGCGAGCTGGCCAGCGCCGAGCTGTGCCTGGCCCATCCCTTCGAGGGAGACGGACCGCGCGGCTACAGCCTGTTCGTGGCGCCGCACCGGGCGGGAGACGCGACCGTGCAGGCCTTCGGCGCCTGGCTGGATGCCCAGGTGGCCGAGGAGTCGCAGGGCATCCTGCCGCCGGGCGGCCGGTGAAGCCGGCTCAGCCAGCCACGGCCAGCAGGTGCACCAGCGCCGCCAGCGGCGCCGTCTCGGCACGCAGGATGCGTGGGCCCAGGGTGGTCAACACGAAGCCACTGGCGCGGGCCCGGGCCTCCTCCTGCGGGTTGAGGCCGCCCTCGGGGCCACTGAGGAACAGCGCACTTCCCCCCGCCAGCGCCGTGCGGCCCAGCGGCTGCGCCTCGTCGCCGAAGCCGAGCACATGGCGGGCGGTGGGCGCGTCCGCGCCCAGGCCGTCCAGCCAGGTGCCCAGGTCGCGCACCGGATGCACCGCCGGTACCCGGTTGCGGCCGCACTGCTCGCAGGCGGCCACGGCCACGGCCTGCCAGTGGTCCTGCTTCTTCTGTGCCCGCTCGCCAGCCAGGCGCAGCACGCCGTGGGCCGTCTGCAGCGGCTGGATGCTGGCGACGCCGAGTTCGGTGGCCTTCTCGACCAGCCAGTCCATGCGGTCGTTGGCGGGCATGCTCACCGCCAGGTGCACCGCCAGCGGGGCCTCGCGCTCGACGGCGTGGTGCGTGCCCACGCGCACGTCGACATCGCTGCGACCCATGCGCTCGACCGTGGCCTCGAACTCGCCGCCGCGGCCGTCGAACAGGGTGATGCCGTCGCCGGGTTGCAGCCGCAGCACCTGCACGTGGCGGGCGGCGCCGGGCGGCAGGCCCAGCGACTGGCCGCTGGCCAGGGGCGTGGCGCAATGGATGCGCGGCATCAGCGTGCGCCCTCTGCCGCGTCGATCACGCCACCGCCCAGGCAGACCTCGCCGTCGTACAGCACGGCCGACTGGCCGGGCGTGACCGCCCATTGCGGCTGCGGAAACACCAGCTGGAAGCGGGCCTCGGGCAGGGCCTGCAGCAGCGCGGGTGAATCGGCCTGGCGGTAGCGCGTCTTGCTGCCGTAGGTTCCGCCTGCGGGCGGCGTGCCGGCCACCCAGCTCGCATCGGCCGCCAGCAGCGCGCGCGACTGCAGCCAGGGATGGTCGTGGCCCTGCACCACCCACAGCGTGTTGGCCGCCACGTCCTTGCGGGCGACGAACCAGGGCGCGTGCTCGCCGCCGCCACGCTGCGCGCCTTTCTCCTTGATGCCGCCGATGCCCAGGCCCTGGCGCTGGCCCAGCGTGTAGAAGGACAGCCCGTGGTGCTCGCCCAGCTTGCGGCCGCGTTCGTCCTTGATCGGCCCCGGCGCCTTGCTGATGTAGCGGTTGAGGAACTCGCGGAAGGGGCGCTCGCCGATGAAGCAGATGCCGGTCGAGTCCTTCTTGGCCGCCACGGGCAGGCCGATGTCGGTGGCGATCTGGCGCACCTGCGTCTTGTGCAGCTCGCCCACGGGGAACAGCGCCTTCGACAGCTGGGCCTGGTTCAGGCGGTGCAGGAAGTAGCTCTGGTCCTTGGCCGGGTCCAGGCCCTTGAGCAGCTCGTAGCGGGCCGAGTCCGACACCGGCTCGGCGGGGGCGAAGGGTTGGCCCGTGGCGGCATCGACGGCGCGTACGCGGGCATAGTGGCCGGTCGCGATCTTCTCGGCGCCCAGGCGCATCGCGTGGTCGAGGAAGGCCTTGAACTTGATCTCGGCGTTGCACAGCACGTCGGGGTTGGGCGTGCGGCCGGCCTGGTATTCGCGCAGGAACTCGGCGAAGACGCGGTCCTTGTAGTCGGCGGCGAAGTTGACGTGCTCGATCTCGATGCCCAGCACGTCGGCCACGCTGGCGGCGTCCACGAAATCCACGTTCGACGAGCAGTATTCGCTGTCGTCGTCGTCGTCCCAGTTCTTCATGAAGATGCCGACGACCTCGTGGCCCTGCTGCTTGAGCAGGTGCGCCGTCACGGCCGAGTCCACGCCGCCCGACAGCCCGACGACGATCCGATGTTTGGTCATCCGGCGATTGTCCCTTGGCCGCGGTGGGCGCTGCCCGGGCGGGGACTCGGGTGGAGGTGGTCGCCGGAGGGGCGACGGCCGGCCGAGCTGACCGGCCGCCTGGCCCTGGCAGCACGCCGGGCTGCCGCGCCGCGCCATACCGCACCGCGCCCGGTTAGGTGGGCGGCTTTCCGGCCAGCCAACGCGCGTAGGCCTCGGGGTAGACCACGCGCAGGCGCTCCAGGTGGAACTGCGCCTCCTGCTCCAGCCCCAGCAGGCGCGCGCTGTCGATCAGCTTGACCACCACGCGCGGCTCCGGCGAGAAGGCCAGCGTGGCCCGGGCGAGTGCATGCACGCGCGCGGCCGTCTGGGGTGTCAGGGGCGTCAGCGCCAGTTCCGCAAAGCGCGCCTGCCGGGCGAAGAGCCAGTCCCGGCCGTCCGGATCCAGCGGCGCGAGTGGATCGTCACGCCAGCCGGCGAGCCGCTCTGCCGCCGGAAGGAAGGGCTGGCTGACGCGCACGTAGCTCCAGCCCGCGTAGGCGACGACGGCGAGCAGGGCCGCCGCCGTCAGGCGGGCGGCCCACCGCGCGCGGGCTGCCTGGCGCTGCAGGACGGCGATCGACGCGGTGCCGGCGTCGTGCGGCACGTCACAGGCGCGCCTGCGGCCGGGCCAGAGCATTCCCAGGCACAGCCCGAACACGAGCTGGAAGGGCCCGTACCACAGCGGATATTCGACCAGGCTGTGCAGCACGATCATGGCCAGCACGCCCCAGGCCATCAGCCGGGCGGGATCGCGCTCCTGCCAGGGCCGGGCCGCCGCCACCATCCACAGGAAGCCGCCGCAGATCAGCACCGCGGCCGGAATGCCGAGCTCCACCGCCAGATGCAGCGGCAGGTTGTGGGCGTTGTCCAGGATCTCGACGAAGCGCGGGCCCGGGTATTCGGCCAGGTAGTGCGCGAGGCTGAGCTGGCCCCAGCCCCAGCCCGTCCAGGGCCGCTGGGCGATCAGCCACAGCACGTTGTGCCACAGCAGCCAGCGGCTGTGGCCGGGCGGCGCGCCTTCGCGCAGCCGGGTGAGCATGCCCTGGACGTCGGCCCCGGCGCTCCCGCCGCCTGCCAAGAACGACGCGACCATGACGGCCGACCAGGGCAGCGCCCAGGACAGCAGGGCGTAGAGCGCCAGGGCGCCCAGGAACCACCCCGGGTGCGGCAGCAATGGCTGCCGGGCGGCTCCTTGCGCCACGGCGCCGGGTTCGACCGGCCCGCGTTCGTGCCATGCCATCCACCCGCCCACGGCGGCGATGACGCCCAACTGCAGCAATCCGGTGCGGGACGTGGAAGCGGCCAGGCCCGCGACGAGCAAGGCGCCAGCCGCCATCAGCACGTGCCGTCCGCGGGGGCCCGCCCGGCCATGCGCCCAGAGCAGGGCCACGAGCCCCATGCTCAGCAGCGTGGCGAACTGGTTGCGCTGGCGCAGGTTGCCGTAGGCCATGCCGATGGGTTCGATGGGGACGGCGACCCACGGGCGCAGCGGGGTGGCGAGGCCGTGGTACTGGAGGAGGCCTGCGGCGGCGTTCAGGCAGGCTGCGAGGATCAGTCCGAAGGCGAGCCACTTTCGCGGTTCGTGGACGCCGGTCCGCTCGACCGAACGGGTCGAATTTGCACCGAGGAGGGCGGCAGCACCGGCGAAGGCCACGGCCAGCGTGGGCGGCAACAAGACCGGCCCTTCGCGCCCGGAGACGGCAATGAGCAGCAGGCCGACGGTGGCCAGCCATGCCCAAACCCGCTTCGGAATGGCGCGGGGTTGCTGAAGAAAAAGATGAACCCCGATCAACAGCCATGTTGCCAGCTGCTGCACGGCCGAAGTGGATGGGCCGAATCCGTACCCTGAGACCAGGCACAGAGTCAATGACGACGCGAGGAAGAGTGGTCGCCCGATCCCTTTCAATCCCAACGGTGGTTGCTCCTCACAGCACGGTGATCAATTCTCTGGCTCGGCGGGTGTCAACTTGAAATCCGCTTCCCGTACATGCTTCAGGATGTCGGGGCATTCCACCTTTTTGCCTGACCATTCGCTGAGTTTTCCCAAGGGAAACGTCAGCATCGACAGGTTGGGATGGACCAGGATCTCGTCATTCTTCACCATCAATACCGTGACCGTGTTGAAATAATTCCTGAACCATCCGGTCGATGAGCGAACGGTCTGTATGCGATGAGGATCCAGCGCCCGCCCGCAGGCGTCTTCGATGCTGTCGAACACCTTGTCGATCGTCCGATATTCCTGAAGTGCTTTCTCCAACTCGGGGGCAGGCAGTCGCTCGAGGTCACATACCCACATCACGGCAGATATGTTTTCGTCCCTCTTCTGCAATGTCGGAGGGACCCAGCCGACGCCAGACAACGTCTTTTCCAGCGGGCTGCCTTTCAGCAAGATCATCTTGCATTCCAGATTCTTGAGTCGGAACCCGTATCCCGAAAGAAAGCTGTTGATTTCCTTGTCCGAATTGGAATCCAATGTCAGTGCATTGACGCCCGGTGCGTAGTTGGCCTCGAACACCAGCCGCACCGGATGTTGGGTATCGCTCAGGAATGTGCGCATCTTCTCGCTCATGCCGGCCCCGAGGGGCTGGACGTACTGCCCGGTGAAGTTTGAAAAGCGGGAGTCCGGATGAAGGTAGGGCGCAATGAACGAGTTGCTTTGCACGCCGTGGAGAAGATAGGTGGCTGGCTCGTTCTTCAGGGATTCAGGTATTTCCAGGTCGAGCCATTTCCCGCTCCAGTAATGGGCGGACCAATACAGATTGCCGTTCAAAAATAGCACAACGACCTGGATGACCACGGCCACCCCCAGGGAGACTCTCGTCAGTGCCTGGGGCCAGTGCGCCGCCATGACGCCCACGAGCAGGGGCCCGACGAGAACCCAAAGCACATAGGCATACCGACCTATTCCACTCAAGGTGCCCCACAGGAGGTACGACACGGCGAAATAGACCAGGAAGATCTTGCGCGCCACCGGAGGCGGTTCGACACGACTTCCCTGGACCGGCGCTCGTGCCCTGATCTTCCGGAACAAGAAGACCGCCATGGCGCCAGCGAAGCTCAGCACCAGGAGAAAGAGCCTGAGATCAGGTGCTGAATTCTCCGAATAGATCATCGTGCCGCTGCGCAGCATTGAAAATGGCAGCACCAGCCACGTCCAAGCGCCATAGATCAGCATGCGGCGGTCGGAGAAATTGCTGTCGATGAAATCCGGAGATTTGAAAAGACTGTTGTACAGCGGAAAAATGGGATTCCCGAAGTAGGCGTAGAGCTTTGCGGCCCACCATCCATTCGTGATCAGAAAACCCAGCGCGCAACCGGCGGCAAGAACGAGCGAAAGCTTCAGTTTGGAGCCGCGAGGTCCCGGCAAAAAAAGCAAGGCGATGAAGGCCCCGGGAATCAGCACCAGATTGGTGAGCTTCAATCCTGCACCGACACCGAACATGACGCCCGCAAGCAGGACGACGCGGTGTCTGGTCTGCGTGGTCGATCGGAGCAGAAGATAAATTCCGGCGATTGTGAAGAGGCCGGCGGTCGGATCTGCAAAGGAGTTGCTGAGGGTCGTCAGCTGGATCGGAGAAAGAAATGCCAGGACAGTGGCGGCGACGCAGGCGTGAGCCTGATTGATCTTGCTGTCTACCGTGATCAGTTCCGCAATCTTCCAGACAAACAAAAAAACCGGAAAATGAGACAGCGCCAGGACGAGCGCGATGAGGCGGTCATCCCATCCTCCCATGATCATGGCATAGATCGGGACTTCGGCGAGAGGGTTGAGATAGCCGCTCACCGCGGCGGGAAAATAATCCGTCGCCAGCCGGTCGTGCAGGAATGCATAGGCGGAATAAAGGTGGTAGTTCCTGAAGTCGAAATTCAGATCCTTGCCAGCAATCAATGTCCAGATTACCGTCAGGAAAAGCAGGAACCCCATCGTTCCAGCGTAGATTTTTCTTGATACAGGGCGCATTGTGAAAAATAAAAAAGGCCGTCGAAACGGCCTTTGTTGCTGACTGAAATCGTCAGATGCGGCACTCTGACGGAACGTACTTGTTGTTGGTGTTGGTCGAGACGGCGCACTTCCACGTGATGGGCGTGGTGGGAAGGGTGCCTGCAGACAGGGCTGCAGTTCCAGAGGAGGGGGTGAGCGTCAGCGTCACACCGCCAGCGCGCGAGGTCGTAACGATGGAAATAACACCGCTCGAGCCCGAGACCGTCAGCGTGGAGACGTTGCTGGTTGCCGAACTGATGGTCGTGACGCCCAGATCCAGCGTCGTTGCGCCGTTGGCGGCATTTTCGGAAACGCCCGTCTTCGCAGCCGAGGCCATCACCAGCGCTTCCGACACCCGTGCACGCACGGTGTAGTCCTGGTAGGCGGGCAGCGCGACGGCGGCCAGGATGCCGATGATCGCCACGACGATCATCAGTTCGATAAGGGTGAAGCCCTTCTGGGCGGTGCGGGCGATGGTGCGACGGTTCATGGTCAGACTCCAGGTTGAAAGCGGTCCGGGTACTGCCCCGGTCGTGCCTTCTCTTTGCAGACCGCGTGCCATGCGGCTGCCGGCGTCGAATGTGCCCAAAAGTTCACACTTAGGCCACACGGTCTGACACTTCTTGTTTGTAAACAACTGTTTCCGAGTGACAAAAACGTCAGAGTCACCCGCGGTGACAGCTTTGGTCGCCCCGCACGCCCCCGCCCAGGCCGTCCTGCGGGCCTCAGCCGCGCGGATGCCCCGCGCCGTGCACCTCGATCGTCTGCCCCGCCTCCAGCCAACGCAGTTCGATCCGGTCCCACAGCCGCAACTGCCCGACCAGGGCGTTGACCTCGGCCATGATCTCGGTGGCCGCGGCGGGCTTGGTGTGCGTCACGTAGACGGGGTAGCGGGCCATGGGGGACATCTGTGCCAGCTCTTCCACCAAGGTGGGGGGCGACAGGTGCAGGCTGCGTTCGGCAAGCTGGCGCTCGCGCGTGCTGAAGGCGGTCTCGATCACGAGGGCGCCCACGTCCATCTGGTTGATCCGGCGCCAGAAGGGCTTGTTGCGTTCGGTGTCGCCGCTGTAGACCCAGTGCGAATGGCCGTCCGCGCGCCGCACGGCGAAGCCGCAGGCGGGCACGGTGTGCACGGCGGGCAGCACCTCCACCACCTTGGGCGCGCGCCGGCCGAGCATCAGGCTCTGGCCGACATCGAATTCGACGAAGTGGACCAGCGGCGCGTCGCTGCTGGGCAGGGCGGTGAAGTCCGGCCAGACCAGGTTGTTGAAGACATGCGCCCGCAGCACCTGCAACGTGGCGCGCAGCCCGTGCACCCGCAGCGGCCGGCGGCGCAGGCTGGCAACCGCGTCCACCATCAGGGGAAGGGCCGCGATGTGGTCCAGGTGCGAGTGGGTCAGCACCACGTCGTCGATCTGCGCCATCTCTTCCAGGGACAGGTCGCCGACGCCGGTGCCGGCATCGACCAGGAGGTCGTCGTCGATCAGGAAGGAGGTGGTCCGTGCGCCCCGGGCGATGGCGCCGGAGCAGCCCAGAACACGCACCTGCAGGCTGTTCATGAAGAGCTCAGAATAAAGGAGGCGATGGAGCCGGGCGGGCACCGCGGCAGGCCGGCTCGCCCGCGGACAGTGCAGGCTAAGGCGTCGGTTGCTGCGGCGCAAAGGACTTCCGTCACGCCGCGCCGGGGCGCGAGTATGCCTGTTCGTCGGGGCCGCACAGGATCGGTTGTCACTAATTTGCAGTTCTGGCCGGCGCCGGTGGGCGAGGGCCCCCAGGGTGCCCCCGGTGCACCGGAGCGGCGGCAGTCGGCCTGGCCGACGCCGGCCCTTCGGGCGTGTAGATGCGCACGCCCCGCTGGCGCCCGCGCACCTGCACCTCCCCCAGCTCGCGCCAGGGCGTTTCCGGCATCAGCGCGCGGGTGTTCTCGCCGACGACGATGGGCACGCCATGGGGCGTGCACAGGCCTTCCAGCCGCGCGGCGAGGTTCACGGCATCGCCGATCACGGTGTAGCTGCGGCGCAGCGCCGAGCCCATGTTGCCGACCACCACCGGGCCGGTGTTGAGGCCGATGCCGATGGCCACCGTGGGCAGACCAGCCGCCTGGTGCTGTGCATTGAGCGCGGGCAGCGCGGCGACGATGTCCTGCGCGGCATGCACCGCCCGCGCGGCATGGTCGGCCTGCGCGACCGGTGCGCCCCAGAAGGCCATGAGGCAGTCGCCCATGTATTTGTCGACGGTGCCGCCGTGCCGGTTGACGATCTCGGTGAAGCGGGTGAAGACCTCGTGCAGCAGGGCCTGCAAGGTCGTGGGCGCCATGTGCTCGGCCAGGTGGGTGAAGCCCCGCATGTCGCAGAACATGATGGTGAGCACCCGGCTTTCGGCGCGCATGCTGTAGCGGTGCGGCTCGCGGGCCATGTCGTCCACCAGCTGCGGCGGGACATAGGCGCCGAACAGGCGCATCAGTCCCCGGCGCTTGCGGCTTTCCACGAAGTAGCCCCAGCTCATGCTCAGCAGCAGTCCCGTGGCGCCGGCCAGCAGCGCGGCGGCCTGGGGCAGCACCAGGCCGCCGTGGCGATAGAGCAGGTCATTGAGCAGCAGCAGCCCGCCGCAGGCCCCCAGCCCGATGGCGAAGCCGGCGGCGGCCGAACGCCGGGTCACACCCAGCACCAGCAGCAGGCCGATCACGACCAGGCTGGCCCAGGCATAGCCCGGTGCGTAGTCGGGCACATGCGGCAGGCGCCCGTCGAGCAGGCCGGAGAGCACATGGGCATGCACTTCCACCCCCGGCAGGGCCGCGGCGATGGGTGTGGCGCGCAGGTCCTGCAGGCCGGCCGCGCTGGCGCCGATCAGGACGATGCGGTCCCGCAAGGCCGCGGGCGGCAGGCGGCCTTCCAGCACGTCGCGGGCCGAGACATAGCGAAACCGTGGCCCGGCGTCCTCGCCGGGGCGGCGGTAGGGGACGACGAGGCCGCCGTCGGTACCCACCGGCACATCCAGGCGGCCGCTGGCCGTTTGCAGCCCCAGGGTGACGAGCCGAGGGGACGCACCCGGCGCCGTGGCGAGCCGCAGCACCGGTGGCGCGCTGCCGGTGGCGGCCCGGAAGGTGGCCAGGGCGAGCGACTCGTAATAGCCGCCGGGCGCGGTGTCCAGCCGGGCCAGCAGCGGGACGGTGCGCACCACCCCGTCCTGGCCGGGCTGGAAGACGACGTTGATGAAGCCTGGCCGGGCGCCCGTCGTCCGGCCGGGCAGGCTCGCGACCAGCGTGGGCCAGGCCGGAACCCGGGCGGCATCCGGCCCCAGTGCGTCGGCGGGCAGAAGCGGCGCTGGCGGTTGCACGTGGGACACGGCGGACGGGTTGTCCGGGGCGCCGGCCTCGCCGTCGAAATGGACGCCCAGCACCACGCGGCCGGGCGACGCGGCCAGCGCCCGCGCGAAATCGCCGTCGGGGTCGAGGGCCGACGCGCGGCGGGCGAGTTCGGCGTCGAAGCCCGGCTCGGCCGGCCAGCGGCCGCTGCCCAATGCCTGCACCAGCGCCGGTCCGCTGGTGCGATCCGCTTCCGCGAACACCATGTCGAAGGCCAGAACGCGCACCTGCTGGCGTTGCGTCAGTTCCTGCGTCAGGCGGGCCAGCCGCTCGCGGCTCCAGGGCCACTGGCCGAAGGCCTTCAGGCTGGGCTCGTCGATGTCGACGATGACGATGCGGGGGTCGATGCCACGCGGGGCGTGCCAGCGCAGCCGGGCGTCCTGCAACTGGGCATCGAGCCGATCCACGCCAGGCAGATGCAGCAACCCTGCCGTGTGGGCCAGCCCGGCAAGAAGGGGCAGCAGGGTGATCGCGATGCGCCAGCCATGGCCCCGAAGGCCGCGCAACAGCCTTCCTGGTCCCATGCCGTGGCTCGGTGCCCTGACGTCCGGGCCCTCAGCCCAGCACGAACTGCATGCGGGTGCCGCCCAGCTCCAGGATGTCGCCGTCCTGCAGGGCCGCCGCGCGCGGCTGGAGCGTCTCGCCATTGAGCGTGGCGCTGCCGTCCACCGGCGCCACCACATAGCCCTGCAGGCGACGGGTGACGGCCGCCACCGCCACGCCGGGCTTGCCGATGGTAGTCACCACCTTGCGCAGCACGATCTCGTGGCCCGCCGCCGATCCGCTGAGGATGCGGATGCAGGCCTGCGCACCGCTGCCGCCTTCCAGCGCCGCCGGCACCGTCTCGCCCTCGGTCAACGGCATGGGCCGCGAGTCGTGCAGCGGTGCGGTGGCGGTCATGCGCAGGTGCGCGCCTTCGTCGATCTCCGCCGTCTGCAGGTAGCGGATCTTGTACTTGCCGACCTCGATCAGGTCGTTGTGCTCCAGCACCTGCTTGCGGATGGCCCGCGAGTTGACGTAGGTGCCGTTGGTGCTGTCCAGGTCCTCGAGGTACACGCTGCTGCCGATCTTGTGCAGCACCGCGTGCTCGCCGCTGATGGCGAGGTTGTCGATGACGATGTCGTTGTAGGGGCGCCGGCCGAGCGTGGTGCGTTCCTTGAGCAGGGGCACTTCCTTCAGCACGACGCCATCGATGGCAACTACCAATTTCGGCATGGCCGACACTCCTCAGACCGGACGGGCGCGCAGGCGCAGGACATCAATTTGTAACCGCGAGCGGGCAGGCCCGCAACCTTTCGGATGACACGGGCGGTCAATGGCCGCCGAAGCGTGCCAGGATGACCGACACGTTGTCCTTGCCGCCGTTGTCGTTGGCCACCGTGATCAGCAGTGCGACCTTGTCGGCCAGCGGGATGTCGGGGGTCAGCAGCGAGACGAGCTGCTCGTCGGTGACCATGTCGGTCAGGCCGTCCGAGCACAGCAGGTACAGGTCGCCGCGCTGCGCGGGCTCGTGCAGCAGGTCCACCTCCACTTCGGCGCCAATGCCCAGTGCGCGCGTCACCAGGTTGCGATGCGGCGATGCGAGGGCCTCCTGGGCCGTCATGAGGCCGGCGTCGATCTGGGCCTGCAGGAAGGAATGGTCGCGCGTGAGCGCGGTCAGGCGACCGCCACGCAGCCGGTAGCAGCGCGAGTCGCCGATGTGGCCGACCACCGCGCCGCACGGCCCGAACACGGCGCTCACCAGCGTGGTGCCCATGCCGCGCAGGGCCGGGTTGACGGTGCTGGCGTTGAAGACGGCACGGTTGGCCTGGGCGATGCCCTGGTGCAGGGCCTTCATGACCGCCCGGCTGCCGGGCGCGTGGCCGGCCTGGGCCAGCCACCGGCCCATGGAGGCCTGCAGCAAGGCCACGGCCATCTCGCTGGCCACCTCGCCGCCGGCATAGCCGCCCATGCCGTCGGCCAGCACCGCCAGACCCAGGCGCGGGTCGAAGGCGATGGAATCCTCGTTGTTGCGCCGCAGCCGACCGGTGTCGGTCTGCGCGGCGAACTCCCACGGCGGCCCGGCGGGGTCCTGGATGATCACGGCCGGGCGCCCCATGGCGTTCAGTGCTGAGCCGCCTGCTGCCGGCCGCGGCTGGCCAGCAGCTTGCCGATGGCCACGACCAGCACGGCACCGATGGCGGCAGCCACATAGTGCAGCGAGGGGTTGGCGGCCATGGCGTCGTGCAGCGACACGTCGCTCGCCATCGTCTCGCCGCCGACCCAGCCGATCAGGGCGGCGCCGAGCAGGATGATGATCGGGAAGCGGTTCATGAGCTTGATCATGAGCGAACTGCCGAAGATCACCAAGGGGATGCTGATGGCCAGGCCCAGCACCAGCAGCACCATGCTGCCGTTGGCGGCCGCGGCCACGGCGATCACGTTGTCCAGGCTCATCACGAGGTCGGCGATCAGGATGGTGCGCACGGCGCTGGCCAGGGTCGAATGCTGCTTGCCGCCGCCTTCCTCGCCTTCGTCCTCGCCGCCCAGCAGCTGCACGCCGATCCACAGCAGCAGCAGGCCGCCGATGATCTGCAGGTAGGGCAGGGACAGCAGCTTGACCGCCACGATGGTCAGCACGATGCGCAGCACGACGGCCGCGGCCGAGCCGAGCATGACGGCCTTCTTCTGCTGGTCGGGCGGCAGGGCGCGCGCCGCCAGGGCGATCACCACGGCGTTGTCGCCCGAAAGAATGATGTTGATCCAGATGATCTTGAGCAGACCGATCCACAGATCAGGGTTGGAAAGAATCTCCACGGCTTGCTACCTCCACGGTGTAGTGAATTGATGAAGGGCGCCTGCGGTCTCCGACAACCACGGGCGCCCTCCGGCTTTTTTTTATGGAGTGGCTGAAAGCACGGCGTTCATTCGACGCCTTCGGCTTCGCCTGGGATGCGGGCGCCCGCCGGATCGATCGACCGGCTGGGCGCTCCGTCACCCGTTCAGATCAGCGACTTCAGGATGCGGCCCATCTCCGACGGGTTGCGCGTGACCTTGAAACCGCACTCTTCCATGATGGCGAGCTTGGCATCGGCCGTGTCGGCGCCGCCCGAGATCAGCGCGCCGGCATGGCCCATGCGCTTGCCGGGAGGGGCGGTGACGCCGGCGATGAAGCCGACCACCGGCTTCTTCATGTTGGCCTTGCACCATTGGGCCGCTTCGGCCTCGTCCGGGCCGCCGATCTCGCCGATCATGATGACGGCGTCGGTGTCCGGATCGTCGTTGAAGGCCTTCATCACGTCGATGTGCTTCAGGCCGTTGATCGGGTCGCCGCCGATGCCCACGGCCGACGACTGGCCGATGCCCAGCTCGGACAGCTGCGCCACGGCTTCATAGGTCAGCGTGCCGGAACGCGAGACCACGCCGATGCGGCCCTTCTTGTGGATGTGGCCGGGCATGATGCCGATCTTGATCTCGTCGGGCGTGATCAGGCCGGGGCAGTTGGGGCCCAGCAGCAGCGTCTTCTTGCCGCCCTTGGCTTCCTTGGCCTTCATCTTGTTGCGCACTTCGAGCATGTCGCGGACGGGGATGCCTTCCGTGATGCAGATCGCCAGGTCCAGGTCGGCCTCGACGGCTTCCCAGATGGCGGCGGCGGCGCCCGCCGGCGGCACGTAGATCACCGACACGGTCGCGCCCGTCTGCTGGGCGGCTTCCTTGACCGAGGCGTAGATCGGGATGTTGAAGATCGACTCGCCGGCCTTCTTCGGGTTCACGCCGGCCACGAAGGCATTCTTGCCGTTCGCGTATTCCTGGCACTTCTCGGTGTGGAACTGACCGGTCTTGCCCGTGATGCCCTGGGTGATGACCTTGGTGTCCTTGTTGATGTAGATCGACATGGCTGGTGATTCCTTACTTGACGGCCGCCACGACCTTCTGGGCCGCTTCTGCCATGGTGTCTGCGCTGATGATCGGCAGGCCGGATTCGGCCAGCATCTTCTTGCCCAGCTCTTCGTTCGTGCCCTTCATGCGCACGACCAGCGGCACGGACAGGTTCACGGCCTTGCAGGCGGTGATCACGCCGGTGGCGATGGTGTCGCACTTCATGATGCCGCCGAAGATGTTGACCAGGATGGCCTTCACGTTCTTGTTCTTCAGCATGATCTTGAAGGCCTCGGTGACCTTCTCGGGAGTGGCGCCGCCGCCCACGTCCAGGAAGTTGGCCGGTTCGCCGCCGAACAGCTTGATGGTGTCCATGGTGGCCATGGCCAGACCGGCACCGTTGACCAGGCAGCCGATGTTGCCGTCCAGGCTGATGTAGGCCAGGTCGAACTTGGAGGCTTCGATTTCCGCGGGATCTTCCTCGTCGAGGTCGCGCAGGGCGACGATCTCGGGATGGCGGAACAGCGCGTTGGCGTCGAAGTTGAACTTGGCGTCCAGGGCGATGATGTTGCCCTTGCTGTCACGGTTGAGCGGGTTGATCTCGACCAGCGAGGCGTCCGTCTCCATGTAGCAGGTGTAGAGCTTCTTGCAGACGTCGATGAACTGGGCTTCGGAGTCGGCGGGGAGCTGGATGCCCTTGGCCAGTTCCTTGGCGAGCTCGTCGGTCATGCCGGTGAGCGGGTCGACGAAGACCTTGACGATCTTCTCGGGCGTGCTGTGCGCCACTTCCTCGATGTCCATGCCGCCTTCGCTGGAGGCGATGAAGGCCACCTTCTGCGTGCCGCGGTCGGTCACGGCGGAGAGGTAGTACTCCTTCTGGATGTCGGCGCCGTCTTCGATGTAGAGGCGGCGGACCTTCTGGCCTTCGGGGCCGGTCTGGTGCGTGACCAGCTGCATGCCCAGGATGTCGGTGGCGCGGGCCTTCACGTCCTCGATCGACTTGGCGACCTTCACGCCGCCGCCCTTGCCGCGCCCGCCGGCGTGGATCTGGGCCTTCACCACCCACACGGGGCCGCCCAGCTTCTGTGCGGCTTCGACCGCTTCTTGCACGGTGAACGCCGGAATGCCGCGCGGCACAGGCACGCCGAACTTGGCAAGGAGTTCCTTGCCTTGGTACTCGTGAATCTTCATGGAAA
This sequence comes from Pseudacidovorax sp. NFM-22, assembly GCF_021401245.1. Classification (GTDB taxonomy): domain Bacteria; phylum Pseudomonadota; class Gammaproteobacteria; order Burkholderiales; family Burkholderiaceae_C; genus Xenophilus. Next base: position 771,265 of record NZ_JACBFY010000002.1, on the reverse strand, counting down.
GAGTCTCTCGGAACGGAGGATGGGAGGTGCTGTTGTCCGCAGGCCACGCCAGCCGGCCGGCCGGGAGCGGCGGAGCAGCCCGCGAATGTATCATGGTGCGCCGCGTCATGGCGGCCTCGCGCCGTTGTGGCGATCACGTAGTCTTCCCACTGTCCATGGGGAGAACACCCCATCGAGGATCCCGCCATGACCCAGGTTTTCATCGACGGCGAGGCCGGCACCACCGGCCTCCAGATCCGCGAACGGCTCACCGGCATGCCCGGCATCGAGCTCGTCAGCATCGCTCCCGAACTGCGCAAGGACGCCGCCGCCAAGCGTGACCTGATGGCCGGTGTCGACCTCGTCATCCTCTGCCTGCACGACGACGCGGCGCGCGAATCCGTGGCGCTGATCGACGGCCTGGGCGGCCGCAAGCCCCGCATCATCGACGCCTCCACCGCGCACCGCGTGGCGCCGGGCTGGGTCTACGGTTTCCCCGAACTGGCCGAAGGCCACGCCGCCGCCGTGAAGGCCGCCGAGCGCGTGGCCAACCCCGGCTGCTATGCCACCGGCGCCATCGCCATCGTGCGCCCGCTGGTCGATGCCGGCCTGCTGCCCAAGGACCATCCCATCGCGCTGCCCTCGGTCAGCGGCTATTCGGGCGGCGGCCGCACCATGATCGAGGCCTACGAGGCGGGCACCGCGCCGGCCTTCGAGACCTACGCGCTGGGCCTCAAGCACAAGCACATCCCCGAGATCATGGCCTGCACCGGCCTCACGGCACGGCCGGTGTTCATTCCCTCGGTGGGCAACTTCCGCCAGGGCATGCTGGTCAACCTGCCGCTGCACCTGGACGCGCTGCCCGGCAAGCCCACGGCGGCCGACCTGCACGACGCGCTGGCCGCCCACTACGCGAAGAGCAACACGCCCGAGCAGTACGTGAAGGTGCTGCCGCCGACGGAAGACGGCAAGCTGGAGCCGCAGGCCCTGAACGACACCAACGACCTCGAGATCCGCGTCTTTCCCAACGAAGACCACCGGCATGCCGTCGTCATCGCCCGCCTGGACAACCTGGGCAAGGGCGCGAGCGGCGCGGCGGTGCAGAACATGCGGCTGATGCTGGGGGTCTGAGCCCCTCAGCGCAGCATCATCGCCATCGCCGAACAGCAGTTGAGCATGCGCACCGCCGCCTCCATGGTCGGGGCGTCGAAGCGCAGCACGGTGCCGTCCACGCGCTCGAAGCTGGGCCACTGGCAGAACAGGTCGGCATGGGCTGGCGTCTGGGTGTGCAGCTCCACGTTCAGCGGCCCGGGCACGCGCAGCGGCGCGGGCCGGGCATTGGCGGCCTGTGCCACGGCGCGCGCCACGCCTTCGCGGATGGCCGCGCAGGCGGCCTCAGGCGAGAGCGAAACGCCGCTGTTCATGCCCGTCGCCTCCTTGGTCTGCACGAAGACCGTGCCCGGCAGCCGCGGCGCGGTCTCGGCGATGAAGGCGTCGTCGCCGCTGGCCATCAGCACCGGCACGCCGTAGTCGCCCGCCAGCGCGCCGTAGAGCGTGGCCTCGCTCTGCCATTCGCCGTTGACGCGGATGCCGGCGAAGGCGCCGCTGTTGATGGTGTGGGCCAGGATGCCGGGCGCATGCGCGCGGGCGTGGTAGCCCACCATGCACACGCCCGTGGTGCCGGGTCGCTCCACGCCGGCGACCATGCTCAGGTAGCGCGGCTTGCCCTGCACGATGCGGGCGCGCGGGTCCAGCCTGGCCGCCGGCATGTTGCGGAAGCTGCCGTGAGAGTCGTTCACCACCACGGCCCCGGCCCCCCCGTCGAAGGCGCCGGCGATGGCGGCATTGGCCTCGTCGGTCATCCAGAGCCGGGCGCGCTCGTACTCGCCGTTGCCAGGGCGCGTCTGCTCGGGATGGAAGACGCCCGCGACGCCTTCGATGTCGACGGAGATGAGGATGGTGTGGGTCATGGGTTCGGGCGCTTCGCGCAAGGAGTCGGCCATCGTCCGATGCGGTGTCGGCACGAGGAAAGGGCGGATGCGTGCCTCATGCCGAGACCGGCAGCAGCGAGCGGGTGAACGCATCGGCCGGCCAGCCGGCCAGCAGCTCGCCCAGGCCGCGCCGCACATGGCCCGCGCGGCCGTGCAGCGTCGACGCATGCCACAGCGAGGACAGGATGGCCTGCTCCACGCTGTCCGCCGCCGCCTGGAAGAAAGGGTCGAGCCGCGCATCGTGCAGCAGCGCGACGGCCGGCATGGGTTCGGCCGCAAGTTGCGGCAGCGTGTAGGCGGTCGAGAAGGCCAGCGCGATGTCGCCGCTGCCATGGCCGAAGACCGAGCCGGTGCGCGCCAGGCCGGCGCCGGCGCGCAGGGCCAGGCGCCGCAGTTGCCGCGCGTCCAGTGGCGCGTCGGTGGCCAACAGCATCAGGATGGAGCCGCGCTCCGGGCCTGTCGCCGGCGCCAGCGCGCCGGACTGCTGCAGCCACGCGCCGACCGGCCGGCCGGCCACCTGCAACTGCTCCGGCCGTCCCTGGTTGCTCAGCACCAGCGCGCCGACCGTCCAGCGCAGCGCGCCCGTCTCGTCGGCGATGCGCCGCGATGCGCTGCCGATGCCGCCCTTGAGCCCGTAACACGACATGCCGCGCCCCGCGCCCACCGCGCCCTGCGCGAAGTCGGCATCGGCGGCCTGCCAGGCGGCGAGGTAATCAGCCTCGGCCACCGCGAAGCGCTGCATGTCGCTCAGGAAGCCGTCGTTGCACTCCAGCACCAGCGGATTCAGCGAGGGCCAGCCCCGGCCGCATTCGGGATGGGCCGCGACGCACTGGCGCATCTGCGCCTCGGCCACCGCCGGCACGGCGTAGGTGTTGGTCAGGGCGATGGGCGATTCCAGTACGCCCAGTTCCTCCACCTGCATCAGCCCCAGGCTCTTGCCGAAGCCATTGAGCACCGCCACCCCGGCCGGCACCCGCTGCAGGTAGGGGTTGCCGGCGTGCGGGCGCACGACCGTGACGCCGGTGTGCACCTCCTGCGCTGGATCGTCCAGCGTGGCATGGCCGACGGTGACGCCGGCCACGTCGGTGATGGCATTGCGCGCACCAGTTGGCAGGGCGCCGATGTGCGGCAGGGCCGGGCCGCGCGCCGGCTGGCCGGTGGCGCCGACGCAAGCGCCTTCGTTCGCGACCGGACGGGGGCTCACAGCCGGTCGATCTTCGGGTCCAGCGCGTCGCGCAGGCCGTCGCCCAGCATGTTGAAGGCCAGCACCGTGAAGAAGATGGCCAGCGAAGGGAACAACGCCACGTGCGGTGCGTTGACCATGTCGGCCCGCGCCTCGTTGAGCATTGCGCCCCACTCGGGCGTGGGCGGCTGAGCGCCCATGCCCAGGAAGGAGAGGCTGGCCGCCGTGATGATCGAGGTGCCCATGCGCATGGTGAAGTACACGACGATGGCCGACAGCGTGCCGGGCAGGATGTGGCGCAGCAGGATGGTGAGGTCCCCTGCGCCGATGCTGCGCGTGGCCTCGATGTAGGTCAGGTTCTTCAGCGCCAGCGTGTTGCCGCGCACCAGCCGCGCGAAGGCCGGCACGCTGAACACCGACACCGCCACCACCACGTTGGTCATGCTGCTGCCCAGGATGGCCACCACCGCGATGGCCAGCAGGATGCCCGGAAAGGCGAACAGCACGTCGCACATGCGCATGATGAGCCGGTCCCACCAGCCGCCATAGAAGCCGGCGATGAGGCCGAGCGCCGTGCCGACCACCGCGCCCAGGACGACCGAAACGAAGCCCGTGGCCAGCGAGATGCGCGCACCCATCAGGATGCGGCTGAAGATGTCGCGGCCCAGCGGATCGACGCCGAACCAGTGGGCGGCCGACGGCGGGGTGTTGAGCCGGTCGTAGTCGAAGAAGTTCTCGGCGTCGTAGGGCGAGATCCACGGCGCGAGCACCGCCACCACCACCAGCAGCACGATGAAGGCCAGGGCCGCCAGTGCCATGGGCTGGCGCTTGAACTTGCGCCAGAACTCGGACCAGGGCGAGCGCACCGCCAGCGGCGCGCCGCCGGCCGCCGCCGCGGCGGCCGCGGTGTCGGAAGCGGGAAGGGAGGAAGGGGAAGACATGGTGGGAGGGGATACCTGCGTGCGGTCGGCCGGGTGCGTCATTTGCCGAAGCGGATGGCCGGGTTGATGAGGCCGTAGAGCACGTCCACCACCAGGTTGATGAGGATGAACTCCAGCGAGAACAGCAGCACCAGCGCCTGGATCACCGGGTAGTCGCGCATGTCCACCGCGTCCACCAGCAGCCGGCCCAGGCCGGGCCAGTTGAAGACGGCCTCCACCACGATGGAGCCGCCCAGCAGGAAGCCGAACTGCAGGCCCATCATGGTGACGACCGGGATCAGCGCATTGCGCAGGCAGTGCTTGAAGAGGATCCACGACTCCGGCACGCCCTTGGCACGCGCGGTGCGCACGAAGTCCTCGCCGATCACCTCGATGAAGGAAGCGCGCGTGAAGCGGGCCATGACGGCGGCCACGGCGGCGCCCAGCGTCAGCGAGGGCAGGATGTAATGACGCCACGAGTCGGCGCCGACCGTGGGCAGCCAGCCCAACTGCACCGAGAAGAGCTGCATCAGCAACATGCCCAGCGCGAAGGCCGGAAAGGAGATGCCCGACACCGCCAGCGCCATGCCCAGCCGGTCGGGCCACTGGTTGCGCCACACGGCCGAGGCGATGCCGATGGCCATGCCGAAGAGCGTGGCCCAGACCATGCTCGTGACCGTCAGCCAGAAGGTGGGCATGAAGCGGTCGCCGATCTCTTGCGACACCGGCCGCTTGGTGCGCAGCGAGGTGCCCAGGTCGCCATGCAGCAGGCGGTTGAAGAAGGCCACGAACTGCTGGGGCATGGGCTTGTCCAGGCCCAGGTCCTGGCGCACCAGCTCCACCGTTTCGGGGCTGGCATCCACGCCCGCGGCCAGCCGCGCCGGATCGCCGGGCAGCAGGTGCACGAACAGGAAGACCAGCACGGCCACGATCAGCAGCGTGGGAGCAAGGCCGAAGAGGCGGCGGACGACGTAGTGGAGCATGGGGAAACAGGTGGCTCGGGCGGGAAGCGCAACGCAAACTCAGGCGGGTGCTCGATGGCGACGGCCGCGAAGCAGGCCGCGGCGCCATCCTTCGGCAGCGCTTGGGGCTGGTCGCCCCGAGCGAATACGCACAAAGATCAAAGGGCCGCGGAGCAGGCCACGCCAGTGCACCCGCGGAACCGGCTTTGCCGGGCCGCCGGGTGCGCCCCCTTGAGGGGGGAGGTGGCTACACGAAGTGAGCAAGCAACGGGGGTGGGCTTACTTGAGTTCTACCTCGTCGAAGTTGAAGCTGCCGTCCGGAATCACATAGAAGCCGGCCAGGTTGCGCGCACGCACCGACAGCAGCTGCTCGGTCACCAGGAAGGCCCAGGGCGCGTCCTTCCAGATGCGCTGCTGCGCATCGGCGTAGATCTTGGCCTTCTCGGCGTTGTCGGTGGTCACCAGCGCCTTCTGGATGTCCGCATCGACCTGCTCGTTCTTGTAGTAGGCCGTGTTGAACAGCTTGGGCGGGAAGGACTCCGACGCCAGCAGCGGGCGCAGCGCCCAGTCGGCCTCACCCGTCGACGAGGACCAGCCCACGTAATACATGCGCACTGGCGCCGTGGCCGGGTCCTGTGCGCTCTCCACGCGCTCCACGCGCTGGCCGGCTTCCAGCGCCTGCACCTGCACCTTGATGCCGACCTGCGCCAGCTGCTGCTGCACGAACTGGATCACCTTCTGCGCCGTGCTGTAGTTGTAGGCGCTCCACAGCGTGCTCTCGAAGCCGTTGGGATAGCCCGCCTCCTTCAGCAGCTCGCGCGCCTTCTTCGGGTCATAGGGCCAGGGGCCGAGCTTGGTGTTGTACTGCACGCCCTTGGGCAACACGCCCTCGGCCGGGATCGCGTAGCCCGAGAAGGCCACCTTGGCCAGGGCTTCCTTGTTGATCGCGTAGTTGATCGCCTCGCGCACCTTCGGGTTGTCGAAGGGCTTCTGCTGTGTGTTCATCGAGATGTAGCGCTGGATGATCGAGGGCGCGCTCGTCACCTCCAGGCTGGGCTTGGCCTGCAGCGTCGCGGCCGCCTCGGGCGGCATCGGGAAGGCGAAGTGCGCCTCGTTGGTCTGCATCATCGCGGCGCGGGTGTTGTTGTCCACCACCGGGCGCCAGGTGATCGAGTCGATCTTGGGATAGCCCTTGCGCCAGTAGCCGTCGAACTTGGTCACCTTGAGGTAGTCGGTGGACTTCCACTCGACGAACTTGAACGGGCCGGTGCCCACGGGGTTCTGCGCGATGCCCTTGCTGCCGTACTTGGCCAGCGCGGCCGGCGAGATGATCACCGCCGACGGATGGGCCAGCGAGTTGATGAAGGGCGAAAAGGCCTCCTTCAAGGTGAAGCGCACCGTGGTCGGGTCCACCGCCTCGGTCTTGGCGATGTTCTTGTACAGGTTGTAGCGCTTGAGCCGGTTGTCCGGGTTGGTCACGCGGTCGAAGTTGGCCTTCACGGCCTCGGCATTGAAGTCGGTGCCGTCGTGGAACTTGATGCCGGTCTTGAGCTTGACGGTGTAGACCAGCCCGTCCTTGCTCACCGTGTAGCCCTCGGCCAGCACCGGCTGCATCTTCATGTCCTTGTCGAAGCCGAACAGGCCCTGGTAGAAGGACTTGGCCACGGCCTGCGACAGCGTGTCGTTGGCGTCGTAGGGGTCGGTGGTGGTGAAGTTGGACTGCACGGCCACGACGATGTCCTTGGCGGCGTGGGCCGAGGCGGCGAAGCCCGCCAGGCCGGCCAGGGCCAGGGCGGCGGCGATGCGGTGGGGACGCTGTTGTTGCATGCGAAGCTCCTTCAGAAGACGAGGGGGACGGAAAAGGGAAAGGCGCACCGGGCGTCAGCCCTGCGGCGGCGCCACGAAATGATCGGGGCCGACCTGCACCAGCGGCGGCACCTCCGGCTCATGGCCGGCCGGGAAGATGGGGCTCGGAATCTCGCCCTGCAGCAGCGCGCGCGGCTGGTGCCGGCGCGACGGGTCGGCCACCGGCACCGCGCTCATCAGCTTGCGGGTGTAGGGATGCTGCGGGTTCTCGAAGACCGCGCGGCGCGGGCCGATCTCCACGATGCGGCCCAGGTACATCACGGCCACGCGGTGGGCGATGCGCTCCACCACCGCCATGTCATGGGAGATGAAGAGATAGGCCATGCCCATCTCGCGCTGCAGTTCCAGCATCAGGTTGACGATCTGCGCCTGGATCGACACGTCCAGCGCCGACACTGCCTCGTCCGCCACCACCACCTTGGGCTGCAGTGCCAGGGCGCGCGCAATGGCGATGCGCTGGCGCTGGCCGCCGGAGAACTCGTGCGGATAGCGCTGGGCATGCTCGGGCGCCAGGCCCACGCGGGTGAGCAGCGCCTCCACCCGCGACTGGGCCTCGGCCTTGGTGGCCAGGCCGTGCACCAGCAGCGGCTCCATGATCGAGAAGCCCACCGTCAGCCGCGGGTCGAGCGAGGCGTACGGGTCCTGGAAGATGAACTGGATGTCGCGCCTCAGGGCCTGCACCTCGGCCGTGCCGAGTGCCAGCACGTCGCGGCCGTCGAAGCGGATGCTGCCGCGCTGGCTCTCGACCAGGCGCAGCAGCGAGCGGCCGGTGGTGCTCTTGCCGCAGCCCGATTCGCCCACCAGCGCCAGCGTCTCGCCGGCGCGCAGGTCGAAGCTCACTTTCTCCACCGCATGCACCTCGCGCGTCACGCGCTGCAGCCAGCCGCCGCGCAGCGGAAAGCGCGTGACCAGGTCGCGCACCTGCAGGATGGGCTCGGCATCGTGGCGCACCGTGTCGTGCTCGGGCCGGGGCGAGACGGCCTCGTCCGCCGCGTCCACGCGCAGCAGTTCGAAGGGCGCGGGTCGGTCGGTGCCGCGCATGGCGCCCAGCCGCGGCACGGCCGAGAGCAGGGCGCGGGTGTAGGGATGGGCGGGCGCGGCGAAGAGCTGTGCCGCCGGGCCTTCCTCGACCTTGTCGCCGCGGTACATCACCAGCACGCGGTCGGCCACCTCGGCCACCACGCCCATGTCGTGCGTGATGAAGACCACGCCCATCTGCATCTCGCGCTGCAGCTCGGCGATGAGCGCCAGGATCTGCGCCTGGATGGTCACGTCCAGCGCGGTGGTCGGTTCGTCCGCGATCAGCAGCTGCGGCTTGCACGACAGCGCCATGGCGATCATCACGCGCTGGCGCATGCCGCCCGACAGCTGGTGCGGATAGCGGCGCAGCACCTCGCGCGCCTCGGGAATGCGCACCAGCTCCAGCATGCGCAGCGCCTCGGCGCGTGCGGCCGTCTGGCTCTTGCCCTGGTGGATGGCGATGGCCTCGGCGATCTGGTCCCCGGCGGTGAAGACGGGGTTGAGCGAGGTCATCGGCTCCTGGAAGATCATGGCCACGTCCGCGCCGCGGATGCCGCGCATCGTGGCCTGCGAGGCCTGGGCCAGGTCCAGCACCTCGCCGCTGCGCCGGCGCAGGGCCATGCGGCCGTTCAGGATGCGGCCGCCGCCGTAGTCGACCAGGCGCATCAGCGCCAGCGAGGTGACAGACTTGCCCGAGCCCGACTCGCCCACGATGGCCAGCGTCTCGCCCCGGTCCACATGGAAGCCCAGGTGCTTGACCGCGTCGACGGTGCGCTCGCGCGTGGCGAAGCGCACGCTCAGGTCGTCGACCTGCAGCACGCGGCCTTCGGGAAGGGCGACGCCCGCGCGGGTGGCGGCGGGCGCCTCGGCAATGGCAGTGCTCATGGGGGATTCAGCGATGGATGGCGGTGACGGGCGCGTCGGCGCCGCGCACATGGGCACGGTACATGCCCTCGGTGTTGAAGGGCAGGGCGAGGTTTCCATGACGGTCCACCGCGATCAGCCCGCCGGTGCCGCCCAGCGCGGGCAGGCTCTGGTGGACCACCGCGTCGGCCGCCTCGGCCAGCGACTGACCGGCATAGCGCATGCGCGCGCAGACGTCGTAGGCGGCGGCGGCGCGGATGAACATCTCGCCACTGCCGGTGCAGGAGATCGCTGCGTAGCGGTCGTCGGCATAGGTGCCGGCGCCGATCAGCGGCGAATCGCCGATGCGGCCGACGCGCTTGTTGGTCATGCCGCCGGTGGAGGTGGCGGCGGCCAGGTGGCCGTGCCGGTCGACGGCGACGGCGCCGACGGTGCCCATCTTGCGGTCCTCGTCCAGCGGCGTGCGCGGCTTTTCGGAGGCCTCGGCCACGGCAGAGGCGCCGTCGTGGTCCAGCACCACCCGGCCGGCGGCGCGCACGCGCTCCAGCTGCGCGCGCCGCATGGGGGTGGAGAAGTAGCCGGGGTCGACGAAGGCCAGCCCGCGCTCCTGCGCGAAGGCCTCGGCCCCGGCGCCGGCCAGCAGGACGTGGGTGCCGTCCTCCATCACGGCGCGCGCCGTGTGCACCGGGTTGCGCAGCCGGCTCACGCCGGCGATGGCGCCGGCGCGCAGGTCGCGGCCGTCCATCACGGCGGCGTCCAGCTCGTGCGTGGCGGCATGGGTGAACACGGCGCCGTGGCCGGCGTTGAACAGCGGGCAGTCCTCCAGCATCTGCACGGCCAGGCAGACGGCGTCGAGCGCGCTGCCGCCGTCAAGCAGCAGTGCCTGGGCGGCGGCGGCGATGTCGTGCAGCGCCTGGTGGTAGCCGAGGGCGTCCTGGGCACTCAGGCTGGCGGCCGTGATGGTGCCGGCGCCGCCGTGCAGCGCGAGGGCGGGAAGGGTCATGCGGAAAGGTCCTTGGGGTCGACGCCGCGGCGGCCGGTGCGCGTGTTCCAGATCCACGGCGCGATGGCCTCGGCGGTGCCGCGTGCGGCCTGCAGCGCCTCGCGGCTTTGCAGCGACAGGGCAATGATCAGGGCCTCGATCAGCGCCAGCACGCTGCTCTCGCAGTTGGCGCGGAAGCGGCTGCGGGCCTGGGCGAAAAGGGCCACATCGGCCAGCGGTGCCAGCGGCGACGCGGCATGGTCGGTGATGGCGAGCACCGGCGTGCCGCGGGCGCGGGCCTGTTCGGCCAGGGCCACGGTGTCGGCCAGGTAACGGGGGAAGCTGATGGCCACCACCAGGTCCTGCGGCGTGCTGCGGGCCAGTGCGCGGGCGGCGTGGGTGGCGCCCGCGGCGCTGGCCAGCAGGCGCACGTCGCCGCAATGGGTTTCCAGCCCGTGCTGGAGCAGCCCACCCAGCCACGCGCTGGCGCCATAGCCGGCGATGTAGATGGTGCGTGCCTCGCGCAGCAGCGCCACGGCGGCCTCGCAGGCCTGGGGCGTCAGTGCCTGGCGGGTGCCCTCGATGTTCTGGCGGCATTCCTCCAGCGCGCGGGCGAAGGCGTCCGCCGCGCTGGCCGGGCCGGATTCGACCTGGCTGCGCAACTGTTCGACCGGCGCCAGCAGCGCCTCGAAGCCGCGCACCAGCTCGGCCCGGAAGGCCGGGTAGCCGTCGAAACCCAGCGCCCGCGCGAAGCGGTTGGCGGTGGCCACCGACACGCCCGCGCGCGCCGCCAGCTCGTCGATGGAGAGCGTGGCCACCTGCAGCGGCTGCGCCAGCACCACATCCGCCACCTGCCGATGCAGACGCGACAGCTGCGGCCGCGCCTGCGCGATGCGCTGGGCGACGGAATGGGTGCCATGGGGCGCTGACGAGGCGGGGGCAGAACGGGTGAGCACGGAAATGGGGCGGATTTGAAAGCGAATTTACACGCTTGGTGCATCCGAAGAAAACTTTTGATCGTTTTCGTATTCCTGCAGCAAGCTTCGGACCAGCGGCTGCGGCGCTGGAGCACGCCGCCCAGGCTGCCAGCGTGCGGGTGCACTTCTGCGGTCGTTGCGCTTTCCCCTCGTTGTGTGTCGTTGTTTGCCGATGTGTGGACGCCGGCTCCCTCGTTCATGGGAGGGCCCGCCCGCGTCACCAATTCTGGCGATGCCCTCGGCGGATCGAATCCCTACAAAGGCCGAGCCCGCCGGCGCGCCGTGTCCGCGGCCGCGCGGCATCACCAATCGTTCATTCAATGAGGAGCCGATCCATGGGTGTGACCCCGTCCGAATTCCCTTCCTTTGTCCGCCGGCCCGTGTGGCTGGCCTCGACCGTCCTGGTCTGCGCGCTGTCCGCCTGCGGGGGCGGCGGCGGAGGTGGCGGTGGCTTCGCGCTGCTGCCCACCAGTTCGGGCGATGGCGCTGCGCCGGCCCCGGCCCCTGCGCCCGCCCCGGCCGCCACCGTCCTCACGGGCGTCGCGGCCACCGGCGCTCCCTTCGCGGGTGCCGTCGTCCGGGTGACCGATGCGGGCGGCCAGGTGGTCTGCTCGACCGAGACCCAGGCCCAGGGCGGCTACAGCTGCGTGCTGCCGGCGGGCACGCAGGCGCCGCTGCTGGTGCGCGTCTCGCGCGACGACGAGGTGCTCTACAGCGCGGCGGTGAAAGTCGAAGGCACGGCCAACGTCACGCCGCTGACCACGGTCGTGGTCTCGCGCCTGGCACCCGACGGCAACCCGGACAGCCTGACGGCCAGTCCCGCGCCGATCACGGCCGAGGCCCTGGCCCGCCAGGTCGCCCAGCTCAATGCGGCGCTGCAGCCCGTGCTGGCCGCGCTGGGCGTGAGCGCCGCCAATCCGCTGACCGACACGCTGGTGGCCGATGGCACCGGTCAGGACAAGCTGCTGGACGCGCTCAGCGTCAGCAGCCGTGCCGACGGCACGGCGGCGAACATCGAGATCACGGTCAAGACGGCCGATGGCGTGCCGGTGGCGATCAGCTTCCGCAGCAGCGACACAGAGATTCCTGCGCTGCCCGCCAACGTGCAGGTGGCGCAGCTGCCGCCGCCCGACGTGGTGGCCGCGCTGATGCAGCGCATCACGGCCTGCTATGCCCTGCCGCTGACCCAGCGCGTGGGCACCGCCTCCAGCGACAGCGGGACGGCCGTGGGCGGGGCGGCCGACGTGGTGGCGCCGGCCTGTCGGCAGCTCTTCCTGAGCGACGACCCGGCCACCTATTACCAGAGCGGCCAGCGCGTGGGCCGCAACGCGAACAACAACGGCGCCTGGGCCAGCCTGTTCCGCAGCGGCGCCACCGGCATGACCTTCGGCCGGGGCAACGTGGCGTTCGTGCGGGGCAATGGCGATCTGGTGCTGAGCTACCGCTGGGAAGACCGCCAGGGCAACAGCGATTTCGACACGCTGGCGGTCCGACAGGTGGATGGCGCGCTCAAGCTGGTGGGCAACGGCTACGACTACGCGGCCAGCGTCACGCCCTACGCGCAGCACCGCGACCTGCTCAATTCGCCGGCCTACAGCTCCTACGGCACGGGCTACGACATCAACATCAACAACCGCACCGACGGCAGCGGCAATCCGGTCTTCAGCCGGGTCGAGGTGCTCACGCCCAGCGGCAAGACGCTCACCTATGTGCCGCAGGCGGGGCTGTCCTTCCTGGTCATCCAGCGGGGCGACGGCACGCCGACCGGCACCTCGGTGCTGCGCGTGCGCGGCGAGTACGCCTCCAGCACGACGACCGGCAATCCTGCCGACCGCGAATCCAGCCTGTACTTTGTCAATCCGCAGGCCAGCGAGGATGACATCCGCGCCTATGGCAACCAGGGCCGCTGGACGATGACCTTCTTCCATGCCGACACCAGCAAGCCGTCGGTGGAGCAGAGCTACCGCACCCTGTCGCGCGCCCTGACCATCGGCGAGTTGCGCCAGCTGCCGATGCCCTCGCTGCCTGACAGCAGCCGCGCGGAGCTGATCGCCGAAACGGCCGCGACCGGCTACGTCCTGTTCGGCGCGCCCTCGCAGAACGAGCGCAACGTGGTGGACCTCAGTGCCACCGGCGGCACCGATGGCTGGATCGTGCCTGCCGGCGCGCTGGCGCCGACCTCGATCACCGTCTACGGCTTCGCGCCCTTCGGCAGCACCGTCGCCGGCCAGCAGGGCAACCGCTTCAACGACAGCGCCACGGTGCGCAGCACCCAGCGCACGGTGGTGATCGGCTGCTCGTCCCAGTCGGTCGGCGACAAGCACTGCGATGCGGGCGACTCCACGCAATATGCGCAGGGCACCACCATCAACAGCCTGCAGTTCTATGCGCGCAACGCGCGGCAGGTGGGTGTGAGCAAGCTGATCGGGCTCTACAAGCTGCAGTGAGGCGGGTTGCCCGCCGAGCGGGCGGCGGGGCGCGCCGGTCTGGCGGCGCGTCCGCGTCCTGATGCGCGGCGCCGAGGTGGCCGGCGGGCCGGGGCTTCAGCGCCCGTCGGCCTCGTCTTCGTCGGGCGGTGCGCGCATGGCGCGTGCCGCCACCTCTGCCGAGAAGCCCCGCGCCATCAGGAAGCGCATCTGCCGGCCCCGCTCGCGGGCGTCGGCCGGGGGTTCGCCGAAGCGCCGCAGCCACAGGGCGCGGGCGCGTTCGGGCTCCGATTCCTTCAGCCCGGCCAGCGCGTGGGCGGCGGCCTCGGCGTCCACCCCCTTGGCGGCGAGTTCCTGGCGCAGGCGACTGCTGCCCAGCCGCCCGCCGCGCTGGTGCAGCAGCGAATCGATCACCCGCTGCTCGTCGATGAAGCCGCGCGCCTGCAGTTCGTCGAGCACCCGGGCCAGCTCGCCCGGCTCGGCCTCGTGCGCGGCCAGCTTGCGCTCCAGCTCCAGCCGTGAATGCTCACGGCGGCTGAGCAGCTGCAGGGCGCGGCCCTTGAGCGACAGCGTTGGCCGCCGGCGCGCGGGCGCAGCCTCCGCGCCGTCCGTGGCCGGTGCACGCGGGCCGCGGGCCTGGCGCAGGCCCGTGGTGCGGTCGGGCGGCGTGTCGTCCTGCGGGGCGCGCCCGTCCGGGGCGCGGGGGCGCCCGGACGCCCTCCACATGCCGGATTACTCCGCGTCGGGCGCGTCCACCACGCCGTCGGTGGGCAGCAGGCTGATGCCCAGGCTGTCGCGCACCTTGTTCTCGATCTCCACGGCCAGGGCCGGGTTCTCGCGCAGGAACTCGCGGGCGTTGTCGCGTCCCTGGCCGATCTTCTCGCCGTTGTAGGCATACCAGGCGCCCGACTTCTCGACGATGCGCGCCGTGACGCCCATGTCGATGATCTCGCCTTCGCGGCTGATGCCCTCGCCGAAGAGGATGTCGAACTCGGCCGTCTTGAAGGGCGGGCTCACCTTGTTCTTGACCACCTTGACCTTGGTCTCGTTGCCGATGGCCTCGTCGCCCTTCTTGATGGTGCCGGTGCGGCGGATGTCCAGGCGCACCGAGGCGTAGAACTTCAGCGCGTTGCCGCCGGTGGTGGTCTCGGGGCTGCCGAACATCACGCCGATCTTCATGCGGATCTGGTTGATGAAGATGACCATGCAGTTGGTCTTCTTGATCGTGGCGGTCAGCTTGCGCAGCGCCTGGCTCATCAGGCGGGCCTGCAGGCCGGGGAGGCTGTCGCCCATCTCGCCCTCGATTTCGGCCTTGGGCGTGAGTGCGGCCACCGAGTCGACCACGATCAGGTCCACGGCGCCCGAGCGCACCAGGCTGTCGACGATTTCGAGCGCCTGCTCGCCGGTGTCGGGCTGGCTGATCAGCAGGTCCGACACGGTCACGCCCAGCTTCTGGGCATATTGGATGTCCAGCGCATGCTCCGCATCCACGAAGGCGCACTGGCCGCCCTGCTTCTGCATCTCGGCGATGACCTGCAGCGTGAGCGTGGTCTTGCCGGACGATTCCGGGCCGTAGATCTCGATCACGCGGCCGCGGGGCAGGCCGCCGACGCCCAGCGCGATGTCCAGGCCCAACGAGCCGGTGGAGACGACCTGGATGTCCTCGATCTTCTCGCCCTCGCCCAGGCGCATGATGGTGCCCTTGCCGAACTGCTTTTCGATCTGGGCCAGTGCGGCCTGCAGGGCCTTGGCCTTTTCGCTGTTGGCGGCCTTGACGGGTGCGTCCATGAGTGACTCCTTGAGGTGTGGATGGGTGCCTGTCTTGATCTACAGGCTGGATGCTTGAACAGTAGTGTAGGGGCGAGTATCTTCCTGCCAAGCCATTTTTTCGTCAGTTTGGCTTACTATCGGCCATGGACCTTCCAGAGCCCAAGGACGACGACTGGCGCCAGACCCACCTGGGCCGCCTGCTGGGCCATGCCATGCGGCGCTTCGACGCCCGCGTCTACGAGTTGATGGCGCATGACGTGGACGTGCCGCTGGCGCTGTCCAACCTGGCGGCGCGCCAGCAGGTGACGGCGGCGCACATCCACATCACCCGCCACCTGGCACGCGGCGGCTCGCGGCTGGGTGAGCTGGCCGAGTCGGCCGGCATGACCAAGCAGGCCATGGGCGCGCTGGTGGACCAGTGCGAGGCCTGGGGCCTGGTGCGGCGCGAGGCCGATCCGCTGGACGCGCGGGCCCGGCGAATCGTCTTCACCGCCGACGGCCTGGCCTGGCTGGAGGCCTTCCGCCGCTGCGTCGCGCGGGCCGAGGCCGAGTTCCGCGCCAGCGTGGGCGAGGAGGTCGCGACCGTGGTTGCCCTGGGGCTCGAAGCCTATTGCGGCTCCTAGAATCCGCCACCCTCCAGAGAGCCCCCATGCGCATCCTCATCGCCGAAGACGACCAGGTGCTTGCCGATGCCCTGCTGCGCAGCCTGCGCACCTCGGGCGCGGCCGTCGACCATGTGGCCACCGGCCCGCAGGCCGATGCGGCGCTCATGACCAACAACGAGTTCGACCTGCTCATCCTCGACCTGGGCCTGCCCAAGCTGCACGGGCTGGAGGTGCTCAAGCGCCTGCGGGCGCGTGGCTCGCAGGTGCCGGTGCTGGTGCTCACCGCCGCCGACTCGGTGGAGGAGCGCGTCAAGGGCCTGGACCACGGCGCCGACGACTACATGGCCAAGCCCTTCTCGCTGCAGGAGCTGGAGGCGCGGGTGCGCGCCCTCACGCGCCGCGGCATGGGCGCCACCAGCAACGCCATCAGGCACGGGCCGCTGGTCTACGACCAGGCCGGCCGCGTGGCCACCATCGACGGCAAGATGGTCGAGCTGTCCGCGCGCGAACTCGGCCTGCTGGAGGTGCTGCTGCAGCGCGCCGGCCGCCTGGTCAGCAAGGACCAGCTGGTGGAGCACCTGTGCGAATGGGGCGAAGAGGTGAGCTTCAATGCCATCGAGGTCTACGTGCACCGCCTGCGCAAGAAGATCGAGAAGGGCCCGATCCGCATCGCCACCGTGCGGGGCCTGGGCTACTGCCTGGAAAAGATCGACGGCTGATGCGGGCTGCACCGACAGGCGCCCGCCGCCTGCGTCGCACGCCGTCGGCCGCCGTGTCGCCTTTGGCCCGACCGGCGGGAACGCCATCCTTCGACACCCCGGCATGAAGCTCTTCCAGCGCGCCCAGAACTCCCTCTTCGGCGAGATCCTCGATTCGCTGCTGGCGCCGGCCATCGTGCTCATCCTGCTGAGCATCGGCCTGACCTGGCTGGTGGCGCAGGGCATCGCCAACGCGCCCTACGACCGGGCGCTTGCCCACGGCGTGCGGCTGATCGCTGCCGAAGCCGCACGCGCCGCCGCCCAGGGCCGCGCACCCGACGTGCCGCCGCTGGTCACCGAGGTGCTGCGCGGCAGCGAGGACGACCGTGTCTGGTTCCAGGTGCTGGATGCCCAGGGCCGGCGGCTGGCCGGCACCGGGGGCCTGCCCGGGCCGCATCTGGCCCAGACCCCCGTCCCCGGCGTGGTCTACATCGACGACGGCCAGATGCAGGGCCGCGAGGTGCGCATCGCCCACCTGTGGGTGCGTCCGGGCACGGCCGGCCTGGCACTCACCGGCCGCGTCGCGCTGGCCACCGAAGGTTCGTCGGACCTGCCCGAGACCATCACCGAGCCCGAGGGGGCGGACGGTGCCGGCCTGTTGCTGGTGCAACTGGCCGAGACCCGCGCCCGCCAGGCCGCGCATGCGCGCGAGATCATCACCGGCGTGCTGTTGCCCCAGTTCGCGCTGGTGCCGCTGGGCGTCATGCTGCTGTGGATCGCGCTGGCCCGCGGCATCAAGCCGCTGTCGGTGGTGGAAGACCGCATCCGCGAGCGCGAGCCCGACGACCTGCGGCCCATCGACGCCACCTCGATCCCGCTGGAGGTGGCGCCGCTGGTGTCCTCGCTCAACGAGCTGCTGACCAAGCTGCACGACTCCATCGGCACACAGAAGCGCTTCCTGGCCGACGCGGCCCATCAGCTCAAGACGCCGCTGGCTGGCCTGCGCATGCAGGCCGACCTGGCCCAGCGCGAGGGCGCCAATGCCGACGAACTCAAGCAGTCGCTCAAGCAGATCGGCCGCGCCAGCATGCGCGCCACCCACACGGTGAATCAGTTGCTGGCCCTGGCACGGGCTGAGGGCGGCGCGGGCGTGCTGGCGCGCCAGCCCTGCGACCTGGCGCGCCTGACCATCGACGCCGTGCGCGAGCTGCTGCCGCGCGCCATGGACAAGTCATTGGACCTGGGCTACGACGGCGCGCAGCCGGGCGCGGCCGGCGTGATGCTGTCGGGCAACCCCACCCTGCTGCGCGAGCTGATCCGCAACCTGCTGGACAACGCCATCAACTACACGAGCTCCACGCCGGCTCGCCCTGGCGTGATCACGGCGCGCGTGCTGGCCGACCCGTTCGGCCATGTGCTGCTGCTGCAGGTGGAGGACAACGGCCCCGGCATCCCCGAGGCCGAGCGCGAACTGGTGTTCGAGCCCTTCTACCGCGTGCTGGGCAACGAGGCCGACGGCTCGGGCCTGGGCCTGCCCATCGTGCGCGAGATCGCCGGCCAGCACCGGGCGCAGGTGCTGCTGCAGGAGGCGCATCCGGGCCAGCACCCGCCGGGGACGCGCTTCACCGTGCGCTTCGACACGGAGCCTCCGGAAGGCTGAGACGCGGCCGCTCAGCGGGCCGGCGAAGAGCTGGCGGGTTCGGGTGCGGGGGCCGCCGGCGCGTCGGCCGGTGCGGGGCGCACCTGCAGCAGCTCGGGCCGGATCTGGGTGTTGAGGCGCTGGGGTTCGCGCTCGCGCAGGCTGGCGGGGACCCAGCCGAAGCCGGCCAGGTCGCCGCGGGCCCACAGGAAGTAGCCAGCGTTGGCCAGCACCAGGACGAGGACGAACAGGCGCAGCACCATGGGCCGCTCAGAAGGCCTGGCCCACGGGCCGCACGCTGACCTCGGCGCTGTCCACCAGCCGCAGGCCGGCGGCGGTGGCGATGCGCAGCTCGCCGCCCGGCGCCACGCCTTCGCAATGGCCGGCGGTGCCGTCACTCAGGTGCACGTCGCGGCCCAGCAGGGCGTCGCGCGCCGCAAAGCGCGGCGCCACGGGCGCAAACCCCTCGTCGGCGAAGCGCAGCACCTCGGCGAGCAGTGCCGGTGCCACGGCCAGCAGCACGCTGGCCGGCTCGGCCTGCGACGCCCACTGGCGCACCCAGGCGGGCGGCGTGCGCATGGCATCGGCGGGCCGGGGGCCGATGTTGATGCCGATGCCGATCACCACCTGCCGCGGACCCGCCGCAGCGTGGCCGGTGGAGGCCGTCTCGATCAGGATGCCGGCCAGCTTGCGGTCCTGCACCCACAGGTCATTGGGCCACTTGATCTGCACGCCGGCGTTGCCCAGCGGATCGAGCGACTCGGCAGCGCTCACGCCCACGGCCAGCGACAGGCCCGACCAGCTGCGCGGCGACAGCGGCAGGGACAGCGAGAAGGTGAGCGAGGCAGCCGGGGCCTGCGGCTCACCGCTTTCCCACTGCCGGCCCAGGCGCCCGCGGCCGGCCGTCTGGCGCTCGGCCACCAGCAGCACGGGGCGTGTGTCGCCGGCGCGGGCGCGGCGCATGAGCTCGGTGTTGGTGGAGTCGATCTCGTCCACCGCCTCGACCCGCAGGCCGGGCAGCTGCGCGGCCAGGGCCTGCTGCAGCGCGTCGACGGGCCAGATCGATGCCGTGGCGGCCATCAGGCCTTGTCCTTCGCCTTCTTCTTGCGGGCCTTGCCGCCGGCATCCGCCTTCTTGGCGGCCTTCTTGCCCGACTTCGCCGTCTTTGCGGACTTCTCGGCCTTGACGGCCTTCTTGCCGGACTTGGCCTTCTTCGCCTTCCTGTCCTTCTTCTTGGCGCCCTTGCCGGGCACGGCCTCGGCGTCCTCCGGCGGCGCCAGCAGCGTGCCGCGGCAGTCGGGCGAGCCGCACCAGCAGGGGAAGTCGGCCAGCAGCTCGGGCGTGTACGGCGAGTCGATCACCAGGCCGTAGTCGTAATTGAGTTCCTCGCCCGCGGCGATGTCGCGCAGGGCGCGGATGAACACGCGGCCGTCCTCGACCTCGGTCTCGCAGTTGGGCCCGCAGGAGTGGTTGATCCACTTGGCCGAGTTGCCGTGCACCTTCCCGTCGATCACATGCTTGTCATCGATGTGGAAGTAGAAGGTGTGGTTGGGCTGGGCCGGGTCGTGCGGATGGCGCCGCAGCGCCTCCTTCCAGCTGATGACCTCGCCGGTGTACTCGATCACCAGCTCGCCGGCCGCGATGTCCTGCGTCGCGAACACCCCCTTGCCATGCACGCCGGAGCGCCGGGTCTGGATGCGGCGGCCGGAAGAGGGTGCGGGCGAAGAAGGGGATTTGGAGGGCATCGCCGAGTTCTGATAGCTTGAGATGTGCACATGTGCGCGCATGCGCACGTGCGCGAGAGGCGCAGAGTATAGAGAGCCGTCCGGCGCGTCGCCGGCCGCCGCCGCCCGTCGTGGGCGCCGGTGTTTTGTCCCCGAAGGTGCCGGTCCGTCCGGGCCCCTGGCGGCTCTTGCCCATGAGAGATTTCCAGATGACGAAGACCTTGGTGATTGCGGAAAAGCCGTCGGTGGCGCAGGACATCGTGCGCGCACTCACGCCCGTGTCCGGCAAGTTCGACAAGCACGACGAGCATTTCGAGAACGACAACTACGTGGTGACCAGCGCCGTGGGCCACCTGGTGGAGATCCAGGCCCCCGAGCAGTACGACGTCAAGCGCGGCAAGTGGAGCTTCGCCCACCTGCCGGTGATCCCGCCGCACTTCGACCTCAAGCCCGTGGACAAGACCAAGGGCCGCCTGAACGCCGTGGTGCGGCTGGCGCGCCGCAAGGACGTGACGCAGCTGGTCAATGCCTGCGACGCGGGCCGCGAGGGCGAGCTGATCTTCCGCCTGATCGAGCAGTACGCCGGCGGCGCCAAGCCGCTGGGCAAGCCGATCCGCCGTCTCTGGCTGCAGTCGATGACGCCGCAGGCCATCCGCGACGGCTTCGACCGCCTGCGCTCCGAGCGCGAGATGCAGGGCCTGGCCGACGCCGCCCGCTCGCGCTCCGAGGCCGACTGGCTGGTGGGCATCAACGGCACGCGGGCCATGACGGCCTTCAACTCGCGCGACGGCGGCTTCTTTTTGACCACCGTCGGCCGGGTGCAGACGCCCACGCTGTCCATCGTGGTCGAGCGCGAGGAGCAGATCCGCAAGTTCGTCAGCCGCGACTACTGGGAGATCCATGCCGTCTTCCAGGCGCAGGCCGGCCAGTACCCGGGCAAGTATTTCGATCCGGCCTGGAAGAAGGCCAACGCCCCGCTGCTGCCCAATGGCGAGCCCGACCCCGAGCAGCGCGCCGACCGCCTGTGGACGGCCGCCGAGGCCCGCGCCATTGCCGAGGCGGTGCGCGGCCGTCCCGCCACCGTCACCGAAGAGAGCAAGCCCACCACCCAGGCCAGCCCGCTGCTGTTCGACCTCACTTCGCTGCAGCGCGAGGCCAACAGCCGCTTCGGCTTTTCGGCCAAGACGACGCTGGCGCTGGCCCAGTCGCTGTACGAGCGCCACAAGGCCCTGACCTATCCGCGGACGGACTCGCGCGCCCTGCCCGAGGACTACCTGCCGGTGGTCAAGGACACGATGGGCATGCTGGCCCACAGCGGCATGCGCCACTTGGCGCCTTTCGCGCAGCAGGCCATCGACCAGAACTACGTCAAGCCCACCAAGCGCGTGTTCGACAACGCCAAGGTGTCGGACCACTTCGCCATCATCCCCACGCTGCAGGCGCCCAGCGGGCTGTCGGAGGCCGAGCAGAAGCTGTATGACTTCGTGGTGCGACGCTTTCTGTCGGTGTTCTTCCCCAGCGCCGAATTCCAGGTCACGACCCGCGTCAGCACGGTGGAGGCCGGGGGCAAAAAGCACAGCTTCCGCTCCGACGGCAAGGTGCTGGTCAAGCCGGGCTGGCTCGCCATCTACGGCAAGGAAGCCGCCACCGACGAGGACGAGAAGGACGGCAAGACGCTGGTGCCCGTCAAGCCCGGCGAACAGGTGAACACCGAGAGCGCCGAGGTCAAGGCCCTCAAGACCCGCCCGCCTGCGCGCTACAGCGAAGCCACACTGCTGGGCGCCATGGAAGGCGCCGGCAAGCTCGTGGACGACGACGAGCTGCGCGAGGCCATGCAGGAGAAGGGCCTGGGCACGCCGGCCACCCGCGCCGCCATCATCGAAGGCCTGCTGAACGAGAAGTACATGCTGCGCGAGGGCCGCGAGCTGATCCCCACCGCCAAGGCCTTCCAGCTGACGACGCTGCTGCGCGGCCTGGGCGTGGAGGAACTCTCCAAGCCCGAGCTCACGGGCGAATGGGAATACAAGCTCGCGCAGATGGAGCAGGGCCACCTGAGCCGTGACGAGTTCATGCGCGAGATCGCCCGCATGACCGAGCACATCGTGCGCAAGGCCAAGGAATACGACCGCGACACCGTGCCCGGCGACTACGCCACGCTGTCGGCGCCGTGCCCCAACTGCGGCGGCATCGTGCGCGAGAACTACCGGCGCTTCGCCTGCACCGGCAAGTCGGGCAGCGGGCAGGACGCCTGCGGCTTCTCCTTCACCAAGTCGCCGGCTGGCCGCACCTTCGAGCTGGCCGAGGCCGAGCAGCTGGTGCGCGACAAGCACATCGGCCCGCTGGAGGGCTTCCGCTCCAAGGCGGGCTGGCCTTTCGTGGCCGAGATCGTGCTCAAGCACAGCGACGAGGACAACAACTGGAAGCTGGAGTTCGACTTCGGCGACGACGGCAAGGACCCGGCCGAGACCGGCGAGATCATCGACTTCGGCGCCGCGCCCTCGCTGGGCCCCTGCCCCAAGTGCGGCGCGGGCGTGCACGAACTGGGTGCCAACTATGTGTGCGAACGCTCGGTGCCCACGGCCGACCATCCCACGCCCAGCTGCGACTTCAAGACCGGCAAGGTGATCCTGCAGCAGCCGGTGGAAGAGGAGCAGATGCGCAAGCTGCTGGCCACCGGCAAGACCGACCTGCTGGACAAGTTCGTCAGCATGCGAACGCGCCGCTCCTTCAAGGCCTTCCTGGCCTGGAATGCGGAAGAGGGCAAGGTGACCTTCGAATTCGAGCCGCGCACTTCCAAGTTCCCGCCGCGCAAGACGGCCTCGGCCGCGCCGGCCCGCGCGCCCGCTGCCAAGAAGGCGGCTGCAAAGAGTGCGACGAAGACCGCCGCCAAGGCCCCGGCGGCCAAGAAAGCGGCGGCCCCCAAGGCGCCGCGCAAGACCAGCGCCGCCGCGGGCCGCCAGCCCAGCGCGGCGCTCGCGGCGGTGATCGGCCCGGAGCCGGTGGCCCGGCCCGAGGTCATCAAGAAGCTGTGGGACTACATCAAGGCCAACGGCCTGCAGGACGCCAAGGACAAGCGCGCCATCAACGCCGACGACAAGCTGCGTCCGCTGTTCGGTCGCGACCAGGTGTCGATGTTCGACCTGGCCGGGATCGTGGGGAAGAACCTGGAAGGCTGAGGCTGGGGCTGGGGCTGGGGCTGGGGCTGGGGCTGGGGCTGATCTGAGCTGAGGCTTGGCTTGGCTTGGCTTGGCTGAGCTGAGCCTGGAGCTGGAGCTGGAGCTGGAGCTGGAGCTGGAGCCGAGGCCGGGGAGTTTCTATCCCTGGCGCCGTGGTGCGCTGGTGCCTCGGTACGGCAGGGTTGCTGGGTAGCCGGGGGCACTGTAGTGCGGTTCGCGAGGTTCTGGAGGGCGCGAGATGGTGGGTACTAACCCGGCAGACGACGCCGGCATGCGCGCTCCCGGTGCACGCTCGCGCTGACCGACTTGCCTCACCACACGGGTGCTCGCTTTCCACCGACGCGCCTTCTGCACTGCACGGCGCCGCGAATGGCACCTCCGCACGCACACCGGCATCCTCCGCCTGGACGCTGTGCCTGAACGGCCGAGAGTGCCCGCCGGCCACCAATCCGTTCGCCCTGAGCCTGTCGAAGGGCAGAGCGGCGCGCGGCGCAATGGCCCAATCGTCCTGGCCCGCATCATCACAACCCGGACGCGCGAGGCTTCGACAGGCTCAGCCCGAACGGTCTGGGTCGACTGGCCTCGAATTACCACCCCCCAGGACTCCACGGCCCTGCGGCCCACGGCCCCCAAGGCCCCAAGGCCCCAAGGTCCCAAGGTCCCAAGGTCCCGAGGCCCGAAAAGGGGAGGGTTCGCCAGCATCGTCTAGGCGGAGGATGACGGTGTGCGCGCGGAGGTGCCATTCGCGGCGCCGTGCAGTGCAGAATGCGCGTCGGTGGAAAGCGGGCACCCGTGTGGTGAGGCAAGTCGGTCAGCGCGAGCGTGCACCGGGAGCGCGCATGCCGGCGTCCTCTGCCGGGTTAGTGCCCGCGCCCTTCGCGCCACCGACCCCGAACCGAACCCCGAACCCCGAACCCCGAACCCCGAACCCGGGAAAACCGTCAGCACCGCCATCCCGAGCTATCGAGCCACCACCGAGCCATGACCGTGGGAAGCGCGGCCTCCCGCCACCTGAATCCCGCCCCTCAGTCCCGCCGCAACAACGCCTGCCGCAGCAGCCGCGAAGCGCGGTCGCGGATGCGGCCCGGCATCTGGCGCAGCGGCCGGTGCGGCTGCACCCGCGCGGTGGCGCAGGCCCACAGGAAGTCGTGAAGGATCGGCGTGTCGTTGATCGTCTCGGTGCTGCCGTACTTGTGGAACTCCGGGTGCCACTGCGTCGCGGCGATGTAGCTGTGACTGCCCTGGTCCGGCCGGCGCCGGATCGCCTCGGGCACATGGTCCGGCAGGCTCCAGGCCTCCACCTCGAAGCCCGGTGCCAGGTTCCGGATGCCCTGGTGGTGGATGCTGTTGACCCGCGCCTGTCCCACTCCCGGGTACATCTGCGCCAGCCGCGTGCCGGGCACGATCTCGATGCCGTGGAAGTTCTGGTCGTAGGCCACCGGGTCGCGGTGGCGCAGCGTCTGCGGATGGCCGTGCTGTTCCTCGATGTCCTGGTAGAGCGAGCCGCCGAAGGCCACGTTGATCAGCTGCAGCCCGCGGCAGACCCCGAAGATCGGCTTGCCCGCCTGCTCGAAGGCCTCCACCAGCGCCAGGTCGTACAGGTCGCGGATGCGGTCGCCGATCCAGGCTTCCTTCAAGGGCTCCTCGCCGTAGCTGCCGGGCCACACGTCGGCGCCGCCATGCATCACCACCCCGTCCAGCCACTCGGCATAGTGGGCCAGGCTGGTGTCGCCGCGCGCCGTGTCGCCGGTGGGGCAGGGCACCATCACCACCATCGCGCCGGCCGACATCAGCCAATGGCAGATGGACTGCTCCACATACTGCAGCGTCTTGTTGGTGAACAGCGACCGCTTGGGATCGGCATGCGAGAAGCAGGCCGACAGGCCGATCTTGAGGCGGGCGGAGACGGGCGGGGCGCCGCTGGACAGCGGCAACCGGGAGGCGCGGGACATGCCTGCATGGTGCGCGCAGGCCACGCCCGGGCGTGTCGGCCAAGGGCGCGTCTGGCCTGGGAAGGGCGCCAGGCCACCGACTGCGCCGCTACAATCCCGCGGTTTTGCACCGCGCGGGCTGTCCGCGCGTGGCGACATTCAAGCGTTGAGATCGTGGCGATCCGTTTGTGGGTCGCCACGCACCCCTGACAGTTTCGCGCCCGCCTTCTCCACGTACACAGGCTCGGGCGCCGGCAACGGCAGCCGGTTCGGGTACCGGCGTCCTGCCTCCGAGAGGACACACGACATGGCGAAGGAAGAGCTGATTGAAATGCAAGGGGCGGTCACCGAAGTGCTGCCCGACTCGCGCTACCGCGTGACGCTGGAAAACGGCCACGAGGTCATCGCGTACAGCGGCGGCAAGGTGCGCAAGAACCACATCCGTATCATCCTGGGCGACAAGGTGTCGCTGGAGATGTCGCCCTACGACCTGAGCAAGGGCCGCATCACCTTCCGCCACCTCGAGCGCCGCGGCCCGCCGCCCGAAGGCTCCCGCCGCTGACCGAGGCGGCGCCTGCGCAGTGCCGCAGGGCTGGCCGGCCCGGCGACCACGGCGACGGGCCTTCGATGAAGCCGTCCTTCGGACGGCGCAAGGTCTTCGGGGCGCTCGCGCTTCATGGTCCAGGGTCCCGCACAGGGGCCCTGTCCTTCTTTTCACCACCCAGGGTCTCGCAGGAGGCCCTTTCTTGTTTGTGCCCATGGACGGCGAAGACCAGCAGACCGAGATCCCTCCTTCCTTCCTCGCGCTGTACGCCGACGCCCGCCAGCGCCTGCGCGAGCCGCTGGCCGTGGTGCGCCAGCGCTACGAGCTGTGCGAGGACCTGGCCCAACTGCTGACCGGGCAGGCCCTGGGCCTGTCGCAGAGCGGCACGGTGAGCGACCAGGAGGTGCTGCAGCGCTGCCTGGACGGCCTGCGCAGTGCCGATTCCGGCCTGGCGGCCGACGAGGCCGGCTGGACGGTGCAGCGGCTGGCCGAACTGCTGGGCTGGGGCTGGACGAGCAGCCCCGACCGTCCGGACTGAGCCGCCCACGCACCGTCCTGGCTCAGCGCGCCGAAGCCGGGACATGCACGGGCCGGCCCCTCGACACAGCCACGGCGAACGGATCGGCGCCCCGACCCCTGCCTCGCAGGCGCCACACGCCCCGGCGGCTTTCACGGTAGGCTCCGACGCTGGAGACACCACCCAGAACGCGTCCACACCCGATGGGCGCACGCGCCGCCCATGACCCCGCCGCCTTCCGCCAGCGCCGCCGACCCGGCGCCCCGTCCCACGCCCGCCACCCGCGCCTCGACCCCCAGCCCCTGGACCATGCTGCTGGTGCTGAGCACCGGCTTCGCGCTCAGCCAGGCCTTCCGCACCGTGGCCGCCATCATGGCCGCGCCGCTGGCGGCCGACTTCCACCTCAGCCCGCAGGCCCTGGGCCTGTTCGCCGGTGCCTTCCATTTCGCCTTCGGCGCGCTGCAGCTCCTGATGGGCATCGGCATCGACCTGCAGGGCGTGCGGCGCACCGTGCTGGTGGCCTTTCCGCTGGCCATCGGCGGGGCGGTGCTGTCGGCGCTGGCGCCCAGCTTCGGCGTGCTGGTGGTGGGGCAGGTGCTGATCGGCATCGGCTGCGCACCGGCCTTCCTCGTGTGCACCGTCTTCATCGCGCGGCACTTCGCGCCGGAGCGCTTCGCGGCGGTGTCGGGCGCCATCCTCGGCCTGGGCAGCTGCGGCATGCTGGTCACGGGCACCCCGCTGGCCTGGCTGATCGAGGCCAGCTCCTGGCGCATGGGCTTCTGGGTGCTGGCAGCAGCCTCGCTGCTGGCCTGGGCCGCCATCGCGGCGGTCGTGCATGAGCCGGCCCCGGCCGCGGACGCGCCGCGCGAAGCGTTGGGCAGCGCCGTGCGCACCTTCGCCGGCCTGCTGCTGCTGCCGCACACCTGGGGCATCCTGGCACTCGCGCTGGTCACCTATGCCTCCTTCGTGGCGCTGCGCGGCCTGTGGCTGGGGCCGATGCTGATGCAACGCCATGGCTTCTCGCTGATGGCCAGCGGGAACGTGGCGCTGTTGATGACGGTGATCGCCATCGGCGGGCCGCCGCTCTTCGGCCGCATCGATCCGGGGGCGGCACGGCGCCGGCGCTGGTTGGTCGGCTTCACCGTGGTCTGCGCCGGGCTCTTCGCGGTGCTGGCCTTCGACACGCATGCCGGTGCGGACATCGCGCTGGCCCTGGCCATCGGCCTGCTCTCGGGCTACATGGTGCTGCAGTACCCGGACGTGAAGGGCGCCTACCCGATGGCCGTCACGGGCCGGGCCATGGCGCTGTTCACCATGGCGATGTTCCTGGGCGTGGCGCTGATGCAGTGGGTGACCGGGGCCATCGCCACGGCGGCGCAGTCGCGGGGCATCGAGCCCTTCCAGGCCGTCTTCGGCGCGATCTCGCTGATGCTGGCGGCCGGGGCACTGGCCTACCGCGTGCTGCCGCAGCCGCCGCGGGAGGGGTGAGGGCGGGGCCTGCCGGGGCAGCACCCTGGGGCGGCTCCCCTCTCTCCCCAACCCCTCTCCCGCGAGGGGAGAGGGGCCGAGACACCCGGGCGCCGTGGCCTCTCAGTCCTTGCGGCGGCCCTTCCAGAACTTCGGCGCATCCGCGAGCCGGCGCAAGGCCTTGCCGGCCTTCTTCGCCGTGCGGGGCTGCTGCGCCGCCAGCCAGCCGATGGCGAACCAGGCATGCGCGTCCTGCTCGGCCGCCTCTTCGTAGAGGCGGCGGGCCGTCACCTGGTCGTTGAACAGGCCCAGCGCGTCCTGCGCGGGGCGCAACTGGTCGAGGTAGCGGGTCGTGCGGCCGGCGTCCAGCAAGGGCGCGACGAACTCGGCCAGGTAGCGCAGCCGCTTGAGCCGCTTGCGGGTGCGATGGCGCTGGTCATCGTCCAGCTGGTCGAAGCGCTCCGCGTCGCGCAGCGACTGCCGGTGCAGCCGGCGCAGGCGGTGGCGCAGGTGGGCGAGCGTGGCGTCGGCGTCGAGCGTCCCGACGCCCTCGGCCGGGTCTTCGGCCGCGCGGCCTGCCAGGGCCACCAGCACGCCCTGGAAGGCCGGCTCGCGCACCGCGTCCGCGGGCGTGGGCGCATCGCCCGCTTCGGGCACAAGCACCGCCGGTGCATCGCTGCCTTCCATCCATCGGCGCGATTCGGCCACCACCTGCGTCCGGTCGCGCTGCGCGCCCAGGGCGTGGAACGCGCGCTGCAGTGGCGCCTCCCAGGCCGGGTCCAGCCCGCCGGCCAGCGGCGCCAGCTCGCGCAGCGCGGTGCGCAGGCGGCGCAGGCCGATGCGCAACTGGTGGATCTGCTCTTCGTCTTCGCTGCCCTCAGCGATCTCGCTGGCATTGGGCAGGACCTGGGCGAGGCAGGCGGCGATCACGAGGCGCTGCAGCGCCGCGCCATCGGGTGGGCTGGCTTCCTCGAAGCGGGGCGTCTCGGCCTTGACCGCGGGCACATGGGCGATGCCCTTCATCAGCCGCTCGCCTCGCTCGGCCTTGGAGACGGTGCCCAGCCACAGGCCATGGCGCTGCGCCCAATCCCGGGACAGGGCGACCAGGCCCGCGAGCGGGCCCTGCACCAGTTCCAGTTCCAGCTCGCACACGGGGGCCACGCGCATCGGGCCCCCGGCGGGCGCCTGCGCGACGATCTTGCCCACGTCCAGCGCCAGCTCGACCCGGGCACCCTCGTGGCGGATGTCGCGCGCCAGGCGCCAGATGTCGGTGGCGTAGGTCTCGACCAGGTCCTCGCCTGCGGCCTGCAGCACCTGCACCAGGCGCTCGCCCACGGGCGTGCCCTGATGGCGCAGAAGGTCGGGCCGCAGCAGGTCGGTGGCGCGGGCGGCGCCCAGGTCGGCGTTGTGCTCCAGCCGCTGCAGCAGGCCGTGCCCCGCGGCCTTGACCGTCTGCACCCAGCGGCGGCCTTCCTTGCGCAGGCGCAGCGCCATGCCCGCGGCGGCCAGGGCGCCACCGGGCGTGTCGAAGTAGCGGGCCTGCATGCGGGTGCGTTGCACGGCGCCCTGGCGCAGGTCGGCCTCGACCGCGGCCAGCCGCTCGGCGGGGATGTGGAACTTGAATTCGGTTTCCATGGGTGCTTGGTAGGAGTGCGCGTGCCGCGGCGTTGGCGTCCAGCGGCTCGGGCCTCCAGCCGACAGGCCGCGCGGGCGTCGGTGCCCAGAATGCCGCCGCCTGCCGATGGTGGCAGGCCTGTGTGTCATTGTCCCCGTCGACCGAGCCGAGCCCTTTCATGCGCCTCAAAGCCACCAATTTCCTCAAGCTGGACTGCCAGCAGCCCTGCCCCGTCGTCGCCATGCTGCGCCCGCGCAGTGGCTTGGCCCAATGGGTGGTCAGCGAGCACTACCACCTGCGGCCCTGGGTGCCCACGGTGGAGTACGTGGACCCGTACGGCAACCTCGGCCAGCGCTTCGTGGTGCCGGCCGGGGGCATGGAGATCGAGGTGCAGGTGGAGATGGAGACCGAGGACGCCCTCGCCGTCGAGCCCGCCGCGCCGGTCACGCCCGTGGACCAGTTGCCCGACGCGGCGCTGATGTACCTGCTGCCCAGTCGCTACTGCCCGTCGGACCGGCTGGCCGGCCGCGCGCGCGAGATCGTCGGCGACCTCCCGGCCGGCTATGCGCAGGTGGAGGCCATCCGGCGTTGGATCCACGAGCACATCACCTACGAATACGGCGTGAGCGACGCCAGCACCGACGCGCTGGGCACGCTGAACCTCGGCAAGGGCGTGTGCCGGGACTTCTCGCACGTGGGCATCGCGCTCACGCGGGCGCTGCAGATCCCCGCGCGGCAGGTGGTCGGCTATCTGCACAAGCTCGACCCGATGGACATGCACGCCTGGTTCGAGGCCTTCATCGGCGGCCGCTGGTACACCTTCGACGCCACCCAGGCCGAGCCGCGCGGCGGCCGCCTGGTGGTGGGCTACGGCCGCGACGCAGCGGACGTGGCCTTCATCTCCAACTACGGCGAGATCGCGATCGAGGAGATGCGCGTGACGGTCGAGCAGGTGTAGCCCGCCGCAGGCGCGGCGGCAACGCCCGGCCCTGCGCATCAGGCGCCGCGCCGCTCAGTGCCAGCCGCGGTGCCAGCCGTAGACGGGGTGGTACCAGCCCCAGCCGTGGCGCGGGTGGTAGTGCCACACATAGCCCGGAGCCGGCATCGCATAGGTGGGCGCCACATAGACCACGGTGGGCGGCGGTGCATACACGGGCGGCGTGACCACCACAGGCCGCGGCACCACGTGCACCGGCTCGGGGGCCACCACGCACCCGGCCAGCAGCGCGGCCGGCAGCACGGCCAGCGCACACAGCCGGAAGGGGGAGGAAGAGGGGCGGGAGCTTGTCTTCATGGGCGGATGTTCGAAGTGCCCGGTCGGGCGATGTCCCCGATCAACGCCTGCGCGCATCCGCCCGGCGGACCGCCGGCGTGTAAAGAAGGGTTTTACTCGTTTACTCAGCCGGTCGTCAGTCGTTTTCAGCGCACTGCCCGTAGCTTCTTCAGGCGGTGGTGCCGCGCGGGCCACTGCGCCGGCCGAATGCCTTGCGCCGCAGCTTGTCCTTCTTGCGCAGGCGCTTCTGCCACTGCGAGGCGGCCACGCTCAGCACGGTGGCGCCACCGAGCAGCAGCAGCTGTCGCGCCAGGTCGCGCGTGGCGCCCTGCAGCCGCCGGTCCACCTCGGCCTGCACCTCGCCGGTCTGCGTCAGCGCCACGGCCGCGGGCGGCAGCGGCGCGTCGCCCGCGTCGGGCTGGCCGGTCGTGGTCTGGGTGGGCACGGCGGGCGGCTGGGCCGCGCTGGCGGCCAGCCGCGCATCGGCCACCGAGCCGTGCTCCAGCGCATAGACCTTGGTGAACTCCGCACCCAGCAGGAAGATCTGCGCCGCGTAGTACACCCACACCAGCAGCACCACCAGCGAGCCGGCGGCCGCGAAGGACTCGGTCATGCTGCTGCGGCCCAGGTACAGCGCGATGGCCGTCTTGCCCACCTGGAAGAGCATCGACGTGACGGCGGCACCCACCCACACGTCGCGCCAGGCGATGCGCGTGGTGGGCATGAACTTGTAGATCATGGCGAACAGCAGCGTCATGATCGCGAAGGAGATGGCGATGTTGAGCAGCTGCAGCATCAGCTCCCAGCCCGGCAGCAGCGCGCCCACCCAGCTGCCCATGGCGGCCAGGAAGGCCGACACCAGCAGCGACACCATCAACAGGAAGGCCAGCCCCAGGATCAGCCCGAAGGAGAGCACCCGCGCCCGCAGCACCGACCACACGCCCTTGGGCTTGGCCGAGGGCGGCACATGCCAGATGCGGTCCAGCGCGCTCTGCAGTTCAGCGAACACGGTGGTGGCACCGACGATGAGCACGCCCACGCCGATCAGCCCCGCCACCAGCCCTTTGCCGGGCTCGCTGGCGCTGCGGATCAGGCCCTGCACCGCGATGGCCGCCTCGCGGCCGATGAGGCCGGAGAGCTGGCCCACGATCTCGCCCTGCACCGCCTCGCGGCCGAACAGCGCGCCGGCAATGGCGATCACGATCACCAGCAGCGGCGCGAGCGAGAAGAGGGTGTAGTAGCTGATCGCGGCCCCCATGCTGGGGGCGAAGTCGTCGCTCCAGGCGACGACGGCTTTCTTGCACAGCGAGAAGAGTTGCTTGAAGGTCATGGCGGCGGCTTTCTGGAGACGCGTACGACGGCGCACGGATGCCGCCAGTGTGCGGTCCCCGCGCTGCTGCGGCCATGCGTCAAGGCGCGCTTTGCGGGTAGGCCAAGTGCGATGCGCGGCGGGGTCAGGCCGGTGGCCGCTCCTGCTGGGCCGTGCCGTCGCCGTCCGCAAGGTGGCGGGCGACGTCGGTGGCGCGGTCGCCGACGGCGGCCACCGCGGCGCGCAGCCGCGCCTCGTCGATGTCCATGCGGCGTGCCCATTCGGCCACCGCGCCCTCGGACTGCAGGTCGATACGGTCAGGGTCGTTGCCGGCGGGGGCGATGAGGGTGTGGTCGTCGGGCATGAGGGGCTCCTGCAAAGGGGGAAGAAAGAAAAGGGTCAAAGGGCCGCCGCGGCGCGCGCGAAGCTCGCGACCAGGGTGCGCCCGGGCGGTGCCGCCTGGCGCATCACCTCCAGCCGGCCGCTCTGGCTGCGCACGGCGTCGCGCAGGCGGTCCTCGCCGCCTCCGTCGGGTGCCTCGCCTTCCGCCGGCGTGGGCGCATGCACCGCGATGCGGAAGCGCTCGGGCTCCACGATGGAGGCGACGATGAGCCCGCTGCCCGGGGTCGCGACGGCGGCGGCTTCGGCCACCATGCGGCCCACCAGCTGGGCCAGGCGGTCCGGGTCGGCCTGGCAATGGCCTTCGCCCAGCCGGTCGTGCTCCAGCGCATGGCCGGGGAAGGCCTGCGCCAGCGTCTCCACGCACTGGGCCACCAGCGCATGCAGGGCCACGGGGCGGTGCGGCTCGTCGGCGCTGGCGGCGGTCTGGGCCTCGGCGATGCGCTGGTCGATCAGCTGCTGGGCGCGCTCGCCGGCGCTGTCGATGTGGTCCAGCACCTGCCGCTGCTGCGGATCGAGCGCCCCGCGGCGCAGTAGCTCGGTGCCCAGCCGGATGGCGCCCAGCGGGTTGCGCAGGTCGTGGCTCAGCCGGGCGAGCTGGCGCTCCAGCTGGTGCACCTGGGCCTGGAGCGCGTCGCGCATGGCCTCCAGCGGCTGCAGGTCGGGCCGGCCGTGGGACGCGGGCGGCTCGGCGGGGGCGGAATCCGGGTCGTGCATGGGCGCTCCTGGATGCGGGAACGGAAAGGCGATGGGTGGGGACGGGAGGACGATGGTCGGGCGCGCGCCGGGGTGCGCCGATGCGCCGTCGGCGCCACCGCGGGTAGGCCAATGACGACGCCACGGGCCCTGGGCACGGCGGCGGTGCGCGCGCCGGCCTTCACGCACAATCGGCAGCCCTGTGGCGGGCCCCGGCGCCCCCAGGCCGGCGGCGCGCCTGCTTGCAGCGCAAGGCCGGCCCACCTCTTACGAACAGGCCGTCCGCGGCCCTCCAGCCTTTTTCCTTCATGCAGATCACCCAAGACACCGTCGTCACCCTGCGCCTGCGCATCGCGGACGCCCAGAGCGGCCAGCTGCTCGACAGCCCCAAGGAGCCGGTCGTGTACCTGCACGGCGGCTACGACAACATCCTGCCCGCCATCGAGACGGCCCTGGACGGCCAGACGGCCGGCCACCAGGCCACGCTGAACCTGTCGCCCGAGCAGGCCTTCGGCGCGCGCGACGAGAGCCTGCTGCGCACCATCCCCAAGAGCGAATTCCCGCCGGGCGTGAAGGTCGGCGGCCAGCTGCGCGGCCAGCTCGACAACGGCGAGCCGCATGTGTTCAACGTGGTCAAGATCAAGGGGCCGCAGGTGCTGCTGGACGGCAACCATCCCCTGGCCGGCCGCAGCCTGCGCATCCAGCTGAACGTGGTGGCCGTGCGTGCCGCCACCGGCGAGGAGATCGCCCATCGCCATGTGCATGGCGATGGTGGCCATCACCACTGAAGGCCCTGGTGCCTTGCCCCGGCGCGGCCCGGGGCTGCCGTAGACGCGACGGGACGTGCCCGGCGCCCCAAGGCGGTCTCAGCCGCGCGGCGTCACGGGAGAGGGCGGCGTGCCGCGGGTCTCGATGGCCTCGGCGGCTTCCAGGCACAGGTCCTCGCGGAAGCGGGCCGCCACCAGTTGCACGCCCACGGGCGCCGGACCGTGCTCACCCTCGGCCATGCCGGTGCTCACCGTCAGGCCCGGCAGGCCCATGAAGGGCAGCGCGATCTGCGTCATCTGCGCTGCCCACACGCGGGCATAGCCTTCGGGGCCCTGCAGGTCCAGGTCGACCGGGAAGGGCAGCTCGGCCGACACCGGCAGCAGCACCAGCGGATAGTGCTCGTGCAAAAAGCGCTGCCACTGCCGCGTGAGCGTCGCGCGCCGCACCAGGATGGCCGACAGCGCCGCGCTGTCCATGCGCGCCGCCACCTCGGCCTGCCCGCGCAGCACGACCAGCGCCGCCGGGTCGCCCTCGCGCTCGGCCGTGCGCAACTGGGCCTCGTAGCCATCGCCCACCCACAGCAGCGTCTGGTCGTCGGCAGCGGCCTTCAGCGGCGGCAGCGCCCCCACCTCGTCCACCAGCCAGCCGGCGTCGCGCAGGCGGGCGGCCGCGTCGCGCAGCGCTGCCTCGACGGGGGCGGTGGTGGCCAGGCCGTCCGGGCGCACGCACAGCGCGGCCCGGCGCGGCACGGCGGGCCCGACCAGCGGCGCCGCCACCGACCAGGGATCGCGCGCATCCGGCCGGGCCATGGCGGCCAGCGCGAGGCGCAGGTCGTGCACATGCCGCGCGATGGGGCCGGAGACGGCCGTCAGCTGGCCGCCGATGGTGCGCTCGGGACTGGAGGCATTCCACGCCGCCACCCGGCCGAAGCTGGGCCGCAGGCCATGCACGCCGCAGGCATAGGCCGGGTAGCGGATCGAGCCGGCGATGTCCGTGCCATGGCCGATGGCACCGATGCCCGCGGCCACCGCTGCGGCCGCACCGCCGGAAGAGCCGCCGGGCGTCAGCGCCGGGTTGCGCGGATTGCGCGTCACGCCGTGCAACTGGTTGCTGGTGAACCAGCGGTAGCTGAAGGCGGGCGTGTTGGTACGGCCGATGAGCACCGCGCCGGCGGCCAGCAGGCTGTCCACCAGCGGGCTGTTGTGTTCGGCGACGAGGTCCTTCTGCAGGCGCACGCCGTTGGTGGTGGCGAAGCCGGCCTGGTCGACGTTGACCTTGAGGGTGACCGGCACGCCGGCCAGCGGCCCCACCGCCTCGCCGCGGGCCAGCGCGGCGTCGATGTCGGCGGCGCGGCGCAGCGCCTCGTCGGGCCGGTGGTCGACCACGGCGTTCAGGGCGGGGTTGACCGCCTCCAGCCGCGCCAGGGCCGCCTGCGTGGCCTCGGTGGCGGAGATGCGACGACTGGCGACCAGGGCGGCCGTCTGGGCGGCGCCCAGTTGCCAGAGCTCGGTCGGCAGTGTGGAGAGGGAAGAAGAGGAAGGGGCCGGCGAGGAAGACATCCCCGAGGTGTAGCGGGATGCGTGCCCGCTTGTCCAGCACCGGCCGCGCCGCCCGTGTGCCTCAGTGCCCGGCCTGCGTGGCCGGCCGGCGCTCAGCGCACCGGCCCCTGCGCGTTGCAATAGTCGAAGAAGGCGTCCAGGTCGTTGGACTTGTCGAAGACGCGGTCGGCCCCGGCGTCGCTGCAGCGGCGGCGCATGTCGGCCGTGGCGTAGTTGGTCAGCACCACCATGCGCTGCCGTGCCCCGCCGTTGCGCACGCGGCGCAGCACACCCAGCCCCGACCCCTGGCGCAGGAAGAGGTCGACGATGGCAAGGTCCCAGCCGTCGGAATGCGACTGCATCCACCGCACCGCCTCGTCCTCCCCCTCGGCCAGCCCGACGATCTCGGCGTCGGTCAGGTCTTCGAGCGTGGGGATGAGGCTGTCCCGGATGGTGGGGTTGTCTTCGACGATAAAGATGCGGGGGGCGGCCATGGTGTGGCGCGGACTGGAACAGGGGAGCTTAAGGGCCGGGGCGGCGCGGGCGTGGGCGCCCTGGGCCTCCCTTCCTGTGGGACGCGGCCTACGGAACGGGGAGGGTCAGCGCGGGCGCGCCTTCTTTTCGACTTCGGATTGCGCGGCTTCGAGGGCGTCCAGCACCTCGGCGGAGCGGCTGATCTGCTCCTCGACCTGGCCCGACTGGTCCAGCGCCTGGGCCACGTCGCCGACCTGCACATGGTCGGGCAGCGCCTCTTCGAGCACGGTGTTCACGACAGCCAGGTTGTCGGCCGCCTGGCGGATCTCGGCGGCCACCGCCTTGGCCTGGTCGATGGTGCGCTCCAGCGCTTCGACCGCCTGCGCCGTCGGGTCCTGCTTGTCTTGACTCATTCAACGCTCCTGCGGGGGCCGGGGGGAAGGCCATGCCGCGTGTGTGACGACGGCGGATGGTAGCGCCGCCCGCCCGGGGCTGCCGGTGAATCCACTGTTGCACCCATGGTCCGGGCTGTCGCGCGGGCGGGGGCTTCCACAATGGCGATATGCGCCGCATCTTCGGCGTTCGGGCTGACCGCCAGCCTTCTTGCGAACGAACGAAAGACTCTCTCCATGAGCACCCACCCCTCCTCTGCCGTCCTGGGCGTGCACCCGCTGGGCTTTCCCTGGCCGACGGTGGACCCCTTCCTCTTCTGTGCGTACCACGACGACGGCTATCCGCGCGGCGACGGCCGCATGGCGCCGGCCGCCTCGCTGGCCGGCCGCGAGATCGGTGCCGACTTCAGCCGCAAGGACGGCTGGAGCATGTACCACGGCGAATCCGTGCCCGGCTTCCCGGCCCATCCGCACCGCGGCTTCGAGACCGTGACGCTGGTGCGCCGCGGGCTGATCGACCATTCGGACTCGCTGGGCGCCGCGGCCCGCTTCGGCGGCGGCGACGTGCAGTGGGTGACGGCCGGCCGCGGCATCGTGCATTCGGAGATGTTCCCGCTGCTGCGCGAGGACGCGGACAACCCGCTGGAGCTGTTCCAGATCTGGCTGAACCTGCCGGCGGCGCGCAAGATGGTCGATCCGCACTTCACCATGTTCTGGTCGGGCCAGGTGCCGCACTGGCGCGCCGAGGGCGTGGACGTGACCGTGGTGGCCGGCCGCCTGGACGGGGCCGACGCGCCCCTGGCGCCGCCGCCGGATTCCTGGGCGGCACAGGCCGATGCCGACGTGGCCATCTGGACCGTGCGCCTGGAGGCCGGCGCGCCCTGGACGCTGCCGGCCGCGCGGGGCCAGGGCACCCACCGGGTGCTGTACTTCTTCAAGGGCGCGTCGGCCACCGTGGGCGGGCAGGCGGTGCGGGGGCCGGCGGCCATCGAGTTGCGGGCCGATGCCGAGGTGGCGCTGCTGGCCGGTGACGAGGTCTGCGAATTCCTGCTGCTGCAGGGCCGGCCCATCGCCGAGCCCGTGGCGCAGCACGGCCCCTTCGTCATGAACTCGCAGGCCGAGATCATGCAGGCCATGCAGGACTACCGCCGCACGCAGTTCGGTGGCTGGCCCTGGCCGGACGCGGCGCCGGTGCATGGCGCGGCGCCGGAGCGCTTCGCGCGCTATCCGGACGGGCGGCGGGAAGCGGCAGTAGACGCGGAGGGCTGAGGGGGGCGTCCTGCCGCATGCAGGGCGCTGCGCGAGTCGGTCTGCCGCGGTCGAGATGCGGGCTGTGCCTCCGCGGCGGCCCCCTCTCCCCAGCCCTCTCCCGCGAGGGGAGAGGGAGAGACTGCCGGCTCAGCGGCGGGCGGCGGTGCCGGCAATGGCGCGCGACAGCCGCCACATCAGCCACAGGAAGCCCAGCGGCAGCAGCACGGTCTGCACGACGAACAGGGCGATCAGCCGGACCATGGTGCGGGTCCATTCGCCGGCGGCCTGCAGGATGGCCTCGTAGCCGGCGCGCAGGTCGGTGGCGCGTTCGGACCAGCGCTTGAGGCGCTCCAGCAGCCCTTCTTCGGCCGGTGCGGCCGGTTGCGTGCGACCCACCACCTGCTCGGGCGAGGCCTCGATCACGGCCAGGGCCGACTGGTATTCGCCCGCCATCACGGCGCGGTAGACGCCCTCGTTGGCCAGGCCCACGGCCGGCACCGCGAAGCGCACCAGCAGCAGGCCGGCGAAGACCGGCGACAGCCAGCGCAGGGCGCGTGCCGCCGCGGCGTCCTTTCTCGCGCGCGGGGCATCGGCGCCGACGGCCGCCCTTTCCGCGCTGGCGGCGGCCGAGTCCGCCCGCCAGCGCAGCACCAGCCAGGCCAGCAGCACCGCCGTCAGCGCGGCCGACACTGCCACATGCCCGCCGATGCCCAGCATCAGCAGCTGGATGCCGAAGGCCACGCTGGCGGCCAGCATCACCGCAGCGAAGCGGTCCGCCAGCTCGTTGAGCGGCTTGAGCGCCTGGCCCGGGGCCAGGCTCAGGCCGACGCCGGCGGGCTTGACGTCCAGCTGCGTGCCCTGCGCCACCGACAGGACGGCGCCCAGCGCCCGCGCCGCCGCGAAGGCGGTGAGCGAGCGCTGCAGGCCGGCGCGCAGCTGCTCGCGGGCCAGGGGCTCCAGCGGCACCAGCCAGCAGCCGGCCAGCACCGCGGCGGCCACGAGCAGCAGCAGGGCGCGCTTGAACGGCGCCACGGTGGCCGGCGGCGCGGCCGGGCGCTCGCTCATATCGACTTGAGCGCCTCGGCGCCGGGCGCGGTCATGCTGGGCGTGAACTCGACGATGTCGATGCGGGCCAGCTTGTGCTGCGCGAAGGGGTCTTCGGCCAGGGCCGCCTCCAGGGCGGCGCGGTCGCCCGAGCGGGCCAGGATCACGCCGCCCACACGCGGCACCTGCCGGCCGGAGGCGACGAACAGGCTGCTGTCGTAATGGCGGCGCAGCCAGGCGACGTGGGCCTCCATGTGGGCGTCGATCTCTTCGACGGGGCGGATGTAGGTGAGGGTGACGATGAACATGCGCCCGAGGGTAGCCCGATGGTCCTGCCGCTGTCCCGGAAGGCCTCGGCTGGCGCGGAGGATTGCGGGGCCGCCTCGCCTCGCCTCGGCGCCGGCCCCGAGCCGCGTCGCACCGCGGGGCGACGGCGGCCATTGCCGTCGGCTCAGCCCTGCCCCGTCGCCACCGTCCAGACCAGCCACACATTGGCCGCGCCGATCACCGCGAACAGCCCCCAGGCCGCGCCCTTCATCCACGGCCCGCTGGCGAACTCGCCCATCAGCCGTTTGTCGCTGGTGAAGCGCACCAGCGGCCAGATGGCGAAGGGCAGCTGGAAGCTCAGCACCACCTGGCTCAGCACCAGCATCTTGCCCACGCCGCCATCGCCGAACCACCACACGCCCACGAAGGCCGGCACGATGGCCAGCGCCCGGGTGATCAGCCGCCGCTGCCAGCAGGGGATCTTCAGGTCCAGGAAGCCTTCCATGATGATCTGGCCGGCGATGGTTCCGGTGAAGGTCGAGCTCTGGCCCGAGGCCAGCAGCGCGATGCCGAAGAGCGTGGCCGCCAGGCCGCCCACCACCGGCTCGATGAGCCGGTAGGCGTCCTCGATCTCGGTGACCGGCGCGCGCCCGCCGCCGTGGAAGGCGCTGGCTGCCAGGATCAGGATGGCAGCGTTGACGAACAGCGCCAGCGTGAGCGAAAGCACGGCGTCCATCGTGCCCAGGCGCACCGCCTCGCGCGTGGCCGCGGGCGTGCGCGCCAC
The DNA here is from genome assembly GCF_021401245.1 of Pseudacidovorax sp. NFM-22. Classification (GTDB taxonomy): domain Bacteria; phylum Pseudomonadota; class Gammaproteobacteria; order Burkholderiales; family Burkholderiaceae_C; genus Xenophilus. Next base: position 732,214 of record NZ_JACBFY010000002.1, on the reverse strand, counting down.
CAGCCGGGTCTGCACGATGGAGGAATGCAGGTACAGGTTGTGCGGCATCACCGTCGCGCCCACGATGCCGATGGCCAGGTACAGCGCGCCCGGCTGCTGCAGCCGCTCCAGGCTGGGCACGAAGCCCATCGCCACGCCGAACCAGTTGGGCTGGGCCATCGCCAGTTCGACCGCGAAACAGCCGGCGATGGTCAGCACCAGGCCGAGCACGATGGCCTCGACGCGGCGGAAGCCCGCGCCCTGCAGGCCCAGCACCAGCAGCGTGTCGAAGGCCGTGATGGCGATGCCCACGGGAATGGAAACGCCCAGCAGCAGGTGCAGCGCCAGCGCGCTGCCCAGCACCTCGGCCAGGTCGCAGGCCACGATGGCCAGCTCGGCGCCCAGCCACAGGAAGCGGTTGGTGCGCGGGCCGTAGCGCTGGCGGCAGGCGCGGGCCAGGTCCAGCCCGCCTGCCAGGCCCAGGCGCACGCACAGGGTCTGCAGCAGCATCGCCGCCAGGCTGGCCAGCAGCACCACGAAGAGCAGGCCGTAGCCGAAGCGCGAGCCGGCCTCGATGTCGGTGGCCCAGTTGCCCGGGTCCATGTAGCCCACCGACACCAGCAGGCCGGGGCCGGCGAACTTCAGCAGCTTCCTGTGGAAGGGCTGGCTGGGGTCGACGGTGACGCTGCCCTTGACTTCGGAAGGGCAGAAGGGCGCGGTGGCGGTGCGGGGCAGGCGGAACATGGCGGGGCCGATGGTAAGGAGCCGCCTCGCGGACCGTGCGACGCGGCGGCGCTGGGCGGCGCTGGGCGGCGCCGGGCGGCGGGGTGCGTGCGGTCAGAAGTGGTCGGGCGACGGCATGTGCTCGCGCATCCACGCGGTGAAGGCGCGCAACCGCGGCGGGTACTGGCGCGCGTAGGGATGCATCAGGTAGATGGGCAGCGGATCGCCCACCCACTGCGGCGCCAGGCGCACCAGCCGGCCCTCGGCCAGGTCCGGCGCCACGGCCCAGGCCGACACCAGCGCGATACCGGCCCCGCCGAGCACGGCGCGGCGGGTGGCGTAGAGGCTGTCGGTGGCGAGGCGGGGGCGGATGGCGAAGGTTTCGCGCCTGCCGTCGGCCTCGTGCGTGAGCGTGACCTCGTCGCGGTAGAAGGTCTGCAGCGCCAGCCAGGGCAGGGCGGCCAGCTGCTGCGGCGCCTCGGGCGGCGGGCCGTGGCCCCAGAGGCCGGGCGGTGCCACCACGATGCGCTGGATCTCGGTCAGGCGCTGGGCGACCACCGACGGATCGCTCACGGCGCCCACGCGGATCGCGCAGTCGATGCTCTCGGCGATGAAGTCCGGCTGCCGGTCGTGCAGCAGCCATTCGACGCTGACCTCGGGATGGGCCTGCAGGAAGCCCAGCAGCGGCGCCATCAGCTGGTCCTGGCCGAAGGCATGCGGCACCAGCACGCGCAGGTGGCCGCGCGGCGTGTTGCGGGCGCCGCGCACGTCGGCCTCGAAGCTGTCCCAGCGCTCCAGCAGTTCGCGCGCCTGGGCCAGGCAGCGCTCCCCGTCCTCGGTCAGCGCCATCGCATGGGTGGAGCGGTGCAGCAGCCGCAGGCCCAGGCTGCGCTCCAGCGCCTGCAGGCGGCGGCTGACGGTGGGCTGGGTGCTGCCCATCTGCTGGGCGGCGGCAGAGAGGCTGCCGGCGTCCACGATGCGCACGAAGGTCTGCAGCAGGTCCAGGCGGTCGATGGCGAGCGGCGCTTCTTTCATGCGTCGGACGTATAGCTGATCTGCAATCCAGCCGTCTACAGCTTTTTGTCATTCGTTGAAAGAATGCTCCCCATTCGGCGGCGCCTCGGAAACAAAGGGCGCCGCCGCAGACTGCCAAGGAGTTCCCCATGTCATCCCTTCCTCTTGCCGCCGGTTCCGCCGCCGAGCCTGCCCAGCCCGACCTGTCGCGGCCGCTGGTGCTGATGCTGGCCGCGGGCGCCGGCCTGGGCGCCGCCGCCCTCTACTACGCGCAACCGCTGCTCGGCATCCTGGGTGCGGACCTGGGCGCCAGCCCGGCCCAGACCGGCCTCGTGCCCACCCTCACCCAGCTCGGCTATGCCGCCGGCATCCTGCTGCTGATCCCGCTGGGCGACCGCTACGACCGTCGCCGCATCATCCTGGTCAAGGTGGTGCTGCTGATGCTGGCGCTGCTGGCCAGCGCGCTGGCGCCCGGCCTGGGCGCGCTGCTGGTGGCCAGCCTGGCCATCGGCCTCACGGCCACGCTGGCGCAGGACATCGTGCCTGCCGCCGCCGCGCTGGCACCCGAGGCGCACCGCGGTCGCACCGTCGGCACCGTGATGACCGGGCTGCTGCTGGGCATCCTGCTGTCGCGCGTGGCCAGCGGGCTGGTGGGTCAGCAATGGGGCTGGCGCGCCGTCTTCCTGGCCGCGGCCGGCTCCATCGCGCTGATCGGCCTCGCCCTGTGGCGCGGGCTGCCGCGCTTCGTGCCGACGACCCAGCTGAGCTATGGCCAGCTCATGGCTTCGCTGGTCCAGCTGTGGAAGCGCTACGGGCCGCTGCGCCGCGCGACGCTGGCGCAGGGCCTGCTGTCGATCGGCTTCAGCGCCTTCTGGTCCACGCTGGCAGTGATGCTGCACGAGCGCTTCCAGATGGGCAGCGCCGCGGCCGGCGCCTTCGGCCTGGCCGGCGCCGCCGGTGCGCTGGCCGCGCCGCTGGCGGGTCGCCTGGCCGACCGCCGCGGTCCCAACCGGGTGACGCAACTGGGGGCCGGGCTGGCGCTGCTCTCCTTCGCGCTGCTGCTGGTGCAGGACCTGCTGCCGCCCGCCGCGCAGATCGGCCTGCTGGTGGTGGCCGCCATCGGCTTCGACTTCGGCGTGCAGGCCACGCTGGTGGCGCACCAGACGCTGGTCTACAGCCTGGACCCCGGCGCCCGCAGCCGGCTCAATGCGCTGCTGTTCACCGGCATGTTCATCGGCATGGCCGCCGGCGCCGCGCTGGGCAGCCAGGTGCTGGCCCATGCGGGCTGGTTCGGCGTGGTGCTGCTGGCGATGGCCAGCGCCGGGGCCACGCTGGCCGTGGGGCTCTGGCCGGCGCGCCGGGGCTGAGCGCCGGCCAGAGCCGCACGGCCGCGCAAAAAGCCGCCCGCCGGCTGGGAGCCGGTCAGTCGACCCAAGGCCGTCCAGGCTGAGCTTGCCGAAGCCCGGGCCAGCGACTCGAAAGCCCCCGGCGACACACGGCGCACGGGTTGACCGTCGGACATCACCCGGCGGGTTGGGGCCTTTCCGCGAAGGACGTCACCGCCTGGGAAAGGGCCGGCTCAGGAAAGGCGAGGCCGCCTCGCCAAAGCGCCAGGGCACGTCCGCCGCGCGGGTGATGCCGATGCGCGGCCCGGTCTGCACCTGGATGTTCTCGCCAGCGGGCCGCGGACGGAGTTCGAAGGGCGGGGCATCCAGCCGCAGATGGTTGAAGCTGGCGTCCACCCCCAGCGCCTGGGCCACGCGGCCGGGGCCGGCGGCCAGCAGGCGCACGTCCTGCACGCCGCGGCGCTCGCGCATGCGGGCCAGGCCCTCGGTGGGCGCCAGCGCGCGGATCAGCACGCCCGCGCCATGGCCCTCGGGGCCGCAGACGAAGTTCAGGCACCAGTGGATGCCATAGGAGCGATAGACATAGGCCCGGCCCGGCGGCCCGAACATGGCCGCATTGCGCGGCGTGGGCCCGCGGTGGCTGTGCGAGGCCGGGTCCTCGCGGTCGTAGGCCTCGGTCTCCACGATGCGGCCGCCGACGCCGTCGACCAGCACCTCGACGCCGATCAGAGATGGCGCTACCTCGTGGGCGGGGGCGAGGAAGTCGATGAAGGCAGCAGCGGGCGAGGGGGCGGTCACGGGGGCAGCGGGGCGAGGACGGATCGCACCAGTCTAGGAGGCGCGTCCCTGCACCGGCGCCGGACGAATGCCGGTGCGCCCGACAGCCCGCGCCCGGGTGCATCGCGCCAGAATCGCCGGTTCCTCGTCACCCAGCATCCGGCGCCACGCCTCGGCCGCCGTCCTCGCCTGCCATGCCCCAGCCGACCGACTTCGCCCCACTGATCCACCAGGGCGCCACCGCCTGCGCGCGTGCCGTCGCCGCGGGCGAGGCCACGGCGCTCGAACTGTGCGACGCCGCCATCGCCGCCATCGAGGCGAAGGACGGCGCCCTCAACGCCGTGGTGCTGCGCGACTTCGACCGCGCCCGCGACCAGGCCCGGGCCGCCGACGCGCGGCGCGCGAAGGGCGAGCGGCCGGCGCTGCTGGGCGTGCCGATGACGGTGAAGGAGTCCTTCAACATCGCCGGCCTGCCCACCAGCTGGGGCCTGCCGCCCTTCCGCGACTTCCGCCCGGCGACCGATGCGGCGGCGGTGCAGCGGCTCAAGGCCGCGGGCGCCGTCATCCTCGGCAAGACCAATGTGCCCGCGGCCCTGGCCGACTGGCAGACGGCCAACCCGATCCACGGCCGCACGGTGCATCCGCTGGACGCCTCGCGCACGCCGGGCGGCTCCTCCGGCGGCGGCGCGGCCGCGCTGGCCGCGGGCCTGGTGGCGCTGGAACTGGGTTCGGACCTGATGGGCTCGCTGCGCGTGCCCGCGCATTTCTGCGGCGTGTGGGCGCACAAGCCCAGCCCCGGCATCCTGCCGATGCGCGGCCAGGCCTTTCCCGGCACACCCGACACGCTGGGCCCGCCGCCCGACCTGCCCACGGTCATCGGCCCCATTGCGCGCACGGCCGACGACCTGCTCCTGGCGCTGGACGTGCTCGCCGGCCCGGAGATGCCCATGGCCCAGGCCTGGCAGCTGCAACTGCCGCCGCCGCGGCAGCCCGACCCGGCGCGCTGGCAGGTGCTGGTGCTGGACGCCCATCCGCTCGCCCCGGCCGATGCCGAGGTGCGCGGCGCGGTGGCCGAGGCGGCGCGGCGGCTGCAGGCGCAGGGCGCCCGGATCATGAGCGCGGCGGATCTGCCGCCCGGCGCCCTGCCCGACCTGGCGGTGCTGCACCGGGCCTACCAGCAGTGGGTGATGACGGTGCTCGGCGCCTTCGAGCCCGGCGCCGAGTGCGACCTGAACGCGCACGAATGGATTCGCCTGGTGGCCGACCGCGGCCGGCTGCGGGCGCAGTGCTTTGCGCTGCTGGAGCGGGTCGATGCCATCGTGATGCCGGCCTTCGGCTGCGCCGCCTTCGCGCACCAGGACGATCCGGACTGGGGGCGGCGCACCCTGCGCATCGACGGCGAGGACACCCCTTACGAGGCCCAGTCCGCCTGGGCCAGCCTCGCCTCGCTGGCCAGCCTGCCCGCCACGGCCGTGCCGGTGATGGCGGGGGCGGGCGGGCTGCCGCTGGGTGTGCAGGTGATCGGCCCGTGGCTGCACGACCGCGGGACCATCGACGTGGCGCGTCGGATTGCGGGTGCGGGCCCGCGGGCATGACGCCGGAGCGCCAAAAGAAAAGCGCGCCACGGGGGCGCGCTCTTCATCGCAGTCCAGGGGCCGCCGGGGCAGCCCGTGCGGCGCTGCTTACTTGGCGACGACGCGGGTCATCTCCAGGCACTTGTTGGAGTAGCCCCATTCGTTGTCGTACCAGCTCACCAGCTTGACGAAGGTGCCGTCCAGCGCGATGCCGGCTTCGGCGTCGAAGATGGAGGTGCGGGCATCGCCGCGGAAGTCGGTGGCCACCACCTTGTCCTCGGTGTAGCCCAGCACGCCCTTCAGCGCGCCTTCGCTCTGGGCCTTCATCTCGGCGCAGATCTCCTTGTAGCTGGCTTCCTTCGACAGCTCGACGGTCAGGTCGACCACCGACACGTCGGAGGTGGGCACGCGGAAGCTCATGCCCGTGAGCTTGCCCTTGAGTTCGGGCAGCACCACGCCCACGGCCTTGGCGGCGCCGGTGGAGCTGGGGATGATGTTTTCCAGGATGCCGCGGCCGCCGCGCCAGTCCTTGTTGGACGGGCCGTCGACGGTCTTCTGCGTGGCGGTGGCGGCATGCACGGTGGTCATCAGGCCGCGCTTGATGCCCCACTTGTCGTGCAGCACCTTGGCCAGCGGGGCCAGGCAGTTGGTCGTGCACGAGGCGTTGGAGACGATGTCCTGGCCGGCGTAGCCGCTGCTGTTGACGCCGTACACGAACATGGGCGTGTCGTCCTTCGAGGGGGCCGACATGATCACCTTCTTGGCACCGGCGGCCAGGTGCTTGCCCGCGGTTTCCTTGGTCAGGAAGAGGCCGGTGGACTCCAGCACCACGGTGGCGCCGACTTCGTCCCACTTGAGGGCGGCCGGGTCGCGCTCCTGCGTCAGGCGGATCTTCTTGCCGTTGACGATCAGCGTGTTGCCCTCGACGGCGATGTCGCCCTTGAAGCGGCCGTGCACCGAGTCGTACTGGAGCATGTAGGCCAGGTAGTCGGGCTCCAGCAGGTCGTTGATGCCCACGACTTCGATGTCGGGGAAGTTCTGAACCGCGGCGCGCAGCACGTTGCGGCCGATGCGGCCGAAGCCGTTGATACCCAGTTTGATGGTCATGCGAATGCTCCAGGAAGTTATGGAAAAACCAACTCAGTCGGCGAGGACGGCCTCGACCGTCGCCGCCACGTTCTCGGGCGTGAAGCCGAAGTGCTTGAACAGCACGCCGGCGGGCGCCGATTCGCCGTAGGTGTCGATGCCCACGACGGCGTCGACGCCGTATTTCCACCAGCCGCCGGTGCTGCCCATCTCCACGGCGATGCGCGGCAGGCCCTTGGGCAGGACGGACTTCTTGTACTTGACGTCCTGGCGGTCGAAGGTGGTGGTGCTGGGCATGGAGACCACGCGAACCGCAATCTTGCGGGCGGCCAGCAGCTCCTGCGCCTTGAGCGCCAGCTGCACCTCGGAGCCGGTGGCGATGATCACCGCCTTGGCCTTCTTCTTGAGGCCCACGCGCGAGGGCTCGGCCAGCACGTAGGCGCCGCGGCTGATGTCGGCCAGTTCGTCCTTGGGGGCGTAGTTCAGGTTCTGGCGCGACAGCAGCAGCGCGGTGGGCTGCGTCTTGTTGCGCAGGGCGCAGGCCCAGGCCACCACGGTCTCGGTGGTGTCGCCGGGACGCCAGACGTCCAGGTTGGGGATCAGGCGCAGGCTGGCCGCATGCTCGATCGACTGGTGCGTCGGGCCGTCCTCGCCCAGGCCGATGGAGTCGTGCGTGAAGACGTGGATCACGCGCTGCTTCATCAGCGCCGCCATGCGGATGGCGTTGCGGCTGTAGTCGCTGAAGGTCAGGAAGGTGCCGCCGTAGGGAATGAAGCCGCCATGCAGCGCCACGCCGTTCATGATGGCGGCCATGCCGAATTCGCGCACGCCGTAGTTGATGTGGCGGCCGATGCGGCCGTCCTCGGTGCGCACCACGGCGCCGTCGGCGGCGAAGCGCAGGTCGGGCGTGGCGGCGGTCTTGGTCAGGTTGGAGCCGGTCAGGTCGGCGCTGCCGCCCAGCAGTTCGGGCAGTTGCACCGTCAGCGTCTCCAGCGCCAGCTGGCTGGCCTTGCGGCTGGCCACGGTCTCGCCCTTGGTGTGGGCGGCCAGCACGGCGTCGACCACCACCTGGTCGAAGGCGGCGGGCAACTCGCCCTTCATGCGGCGCTCGAAGGCAGCGGCCAGGTCGGGGAAGGCCTGCGCGTAGGCGGCGAACTTCTCGTTCCAGGCGGCTTCGACGGCCAAGCCCTTGGCCTTGGCGTCCCAGTCCTGGTAGACGGCCTCGGGCAGCTCGAAGGGGGCGTGTTCCCAGCCCAGGGCCGAGCGGGTCAGGCCGATCTCGTCGGCGCCCAGCGGCTCGCCGTGGGCCTTGGCGGTGCCGGCGCGGTTGGGGCTGCCCTTGCCGATCTGCGTCTTGCAGACGACCAGCGAGGGCTTGCTGCCTTCGCCGGTCTTGGCCTGGGCGATGGCCGCGGAGACGGCGGCGGCGTCATGGCCGTCCACCGGGCCGATCACGTTCCAGCCGCAGGCCTCGAAGCGCTTGGGCGTGTCATCGATGAACCAGGGCGCGACCTTGCCGTCGATGCTGATGCCGTTGTCGTCGTACAGGGCGATCAGCTTGCCCAGCTTCCAGGCGCCGGCCAGGGCCACGGCCTCGTGGCTGATGCCTTCCATCAGGCAGCCGTCGCCCAGGAAGACATAGGTGTGGTGGTCGACGATGGCATGTCCGTCGCGGTTGAATTCGGCGGCCAGCAGCTTCTCGGCCAGCGCGAAGCCCACCGCGTTGGTGATGCCCTGGCCCAGCGGGCCGGTGGTGGTCTCCACGCCGGGGGTGATGCCCACTTCCGGGTGGCCGGCGGTGCGGCTGTGCAGCTGGCGGAAGTTCTTCAGTTCCTCGATGGGGAGGTCGTAGCCCGTCAGGTGCAGCAGGGCGTAGATCAGCATCGAAGCATGGCCGTTGGAGAGCACGAAGCGGTCGCGGTCGGCCCAGTGCGGGTTGGCCGGGTTGTGCTTGAGGTGCTCGCCCCAGAGGGCCGCCGCCATGTCGGCCATGCCCATCGGGGCGCCGGGATGCCCGGAGTTGGCTTGCTGGACGGCGTCCATCGCCAACGCGCGGATCGCGTTGGCCATCAGGGCTTGGTTGGCCATGAGAAAAGGCTTTCGGGGAGGTGTAGGAGGGGAGAACCTGGGATTTTAGCGAGGGGCGCCCGCGCCCCTCGCCGGGATGCTTCACGCAGGTCAAGCGCTGTCAGCCTTGGTACAAGGCAGGACACAATCGTGTCCAATTTGCGAATAAATCAGTCGTACACCCTCCCCGTGCCCCGCACGGGACTGCTAGAGTCCACGCATGCACGGCCTGCACCTTACTGCCGACCTTCACGATTGCCAGTGCGATGACTTCTGGCTGACGGACGGCACCATCCTCCTCGAGTGTCTGACGCGCGCCGTTGCCGTCGCCAAATTGAAGGCGGTGGGGCAGCTGGCTCATCACTTTCCCTCCACCCCTGCCGGGCGCGGCGGCGTCACGGCGGCGCTGCTGCTGGCGGAATCCCATGTGTGCATCCACACCTGGCCCGAGCAAGGCAGCGTGACCCTCGACGTGTACGTCTGCAACTTCGGCGGCGACCATTCCGACGCCGCGAAGGCCTTGCAGGAGGCGCTGATCGTCCTGTTCTCGCCGCGGCACGTCGAACGCAACGTCCTGCACCGAGGCAGCGTGTCCCGCCACCTCGTGTGACGGTGACGCCGGCCATGGTCCTCGCCGCGGGCCGCGGCGAGCGCATGCGCCCGCTGACGGACCGGCAGCCCAAGCCGCTGCTCGATGTCCGGGGCAAGCCGCTGATGCAATGGCCCATGGAGGCGCTGGCGCGCGGCGGTTTCACCCGGCTGGTGGTCAACACGGCCTGGCTGGGCGAGCAGATCGAACAGCGCTTCGGCACCGCGCCGCAATGGGGCGGGGGCCTGGGCTCGCAGATCGCCTATTCGCACGAAGGCCGTGACTTCAGCGCGGCGCTGGAGACCGCCGGCGGCATTGCCCGCGCCCTGCCGCTGCTGGACGCCGATCTCTTCTGGTGCCTGGCCGGCGACGTCCACGCGCCCGACTTCCATTTCACGCAGGCCCAGGTCCAGTCCTTCGCCGACAGCGGCCGGCTGGCCCATCTGTGGCTGGTGCCCAATCCGCCGCACAACCCGCGTGGCGATTTCGGCATCGGCCAGGACGGCGCCGCACTGAACCTGCCGGCCAACGACGCGGCGCCGCGCTACACCTTCTCCACCATCGGCCTGTACCGGCGCGAACTCTTCGCGCCGCCGTACTGCGACATCCCGCCCGGCAACCCGGCGGGCGTGAAGGCCGCGCTGGCACCGCTGCTTCGGCGCGCCATGGACAATGGCCGCGTCAGTGCCCAGCTGCACACCGGCCGCTGGACCGACGTCGGCACCCCCGAGCGCCTCGCCCAACTCAACACGTCGCCATGAACGCCAGTCCCTCCCTCTACGCCGGGCGCCGGGCCCGCCTTGCCGCCCAGCTCGGTGCCGATGGCATCGCCCTCATCCCCACCGCGCCCGAGCGCCAGCGCAACCGCGACAGCGACTTCCCCTACCGGCACGACAGCTACTTCCATTACCTGACCGGCTTCACCGAGCCCAACGCCTGGCTGGTGGTCGACGCCGCGGGCCGCAGCACGCTGTTCTGCCAGCCCAAGGACCTGGAGCGCGAGATCTGGGACGGCTACCGCCTCGGCCCCGAGGCCGCGCCCGAGCGCCTGGGCGTCGATGAAGCCTTCTCGGTGGCCGAACTCGACAGCCGCCTGCCGAAGCTGCTCGAGAACCGCGCCACCGTCTGGTACCCCTTCGCCACCCATCCCGGCCTGGAAGGGCGCGTCGACGGCTGGCTGCAGAAGGTGCGCGCCCGCGTGCGCTTCGGCGCCCTGTGCCCCGAGCAGCAGCGCGACCTGTGCGGCCCGCTGGACGAGATGCGCCTCATCAAGGACGCGCACGAGCAGGACGTGATGCGCCGCGCCGCTGACATCAGCGCCCGCGCCCACATCCGCGCCATGCAGCTGAGCGCCCGCATGCTGCGCGAGGGCCGGGACGTGCGCGAGTACCACCTCGACGCCGAGCTGCTGCATGAATTCCGCCTGGGCGGCTCGCAGTTCCCGGCCTACGGCTCCATCGTGGCGGCCGGCGCCAATGCCTGCGTGCTGCACTACCGCGCCGACGTGGCGCCGGTGCGTGCCGGCGAGCTGGTGCTGATCGATGCCGGCTGCGAGCTCGACAGCTACGCCAGCGACATCACCCGCACCTTCCCGGCCGACGGCAGGTTCACCGGCCCGCAGCGCGCGCTCTACGACCTGGTGCTGGCCAGCCAGGAAGCGGCCGTGGCCGCCACCAAGGCCGGCAACCGCTTCAACGACCCGCACGAGGCCACGGTGCGCGTGCTGTCGCAGGGCATGCTCGACCTGGGCCTGCTCGACGCCAACAAGGTGGGCAGCGTGGACGACGTGATCGAGCAGCGCGCCTACTTCCGCTACTACATGCACCGCACCGGCCACTGGCTGGGCATGGACGTGCACGACTGCGGCAGCTACGTGGAGCCGACGCAGGTGGGCGAGATCAGCGAGCGGCGCGACCCGCTTTCGGGCGAGGTGATCAAGAACCGCCCCAGCCGCATCCTCCAGCCCAGCATGGTGCTGACCATCGAACCCGGCATCTACGTGCGCGCCGGCGACGACGTGCCCGCGCAGTTCCACGACATCGGCATCCGCATCGAGGACGACGCCATCGTCACCGCCACCGGCTGCGAGCTGATCACGCGCGGCGTGCCGGTGGATGGCGACGAGATCGAAGCGCTGATGCGCGGCTGAGCGGGCGGCTTCCCGCGCGCAGACCGCCCGAGGTTCAGCCGAAGCGCTGCGCCGAGTAGGGTGCCGCATCCACCATCGTCGGCCCGCCGTCCATGAGCTCTGCCAGCAGCCGGCCGGTGGCCGGGCCCAGCGTGAAGCCCTGGTGCGCATGGCCGAAGTTGAACCACAGGCCGCGGTGCCGCGGCGCGGCGTCGATCACCGGCAGCATGTCTGCGGTGCAAGGCCGCGCCCCCAGCCAGGGTTCGCCTTCCACCGGATGCGGCAGGTCGAGCAGTTCGCGGGCATAGGTCTCGGCCCGCGTGAGCTGCCACGGCGTGGGCGCGGCATCCTGGCGGGCGAATTCCGCACCGGTGGTGATGCGGGCGCCGCGCCGCATCGGCGCGATCACGAGGCCGCGGTCCAGGTCGTACACCGGCCGGCGCAGCGTGGGGCCGCCGGTGTAGTGCCGGTGGTAGCCGCGCTTGACGAAGAGCGGCAGCCGGTAGCCCAGGGGCTTGAGCAGCCGGTCGGCCCACGGCCCCAGGGCGACCACGGCGTCCTGCGCTTCCACCGGACCGCGCGTGGTCTGCACGCGCCAGCCCTGGGCGGTCGCCGTCAGCGTGGCGGCGTCGCCTTGAACCAGCACACCGCCGAGCTGCTGGAAATGCGCGGCGTAGCGGGCCACCAGTTCGCCCGGGTCGCTCACGCACCACGGGTCCTGCCAATGCAGCGCGCCGGGCAGGCCCTGCGTCAGGGCGGGTTCTTCGGCGGCCAGGGCCGCGCCGTCGAGGGCACGCACCTGCAGGCCGTGCCGGGCCGCGGTGGCCTCGGCATCGCGGCGCGCCTGCGCAAAGCTGGCGGCGTCGCGGAACACGTGCAGGTAGCCGTCGCGCTGCACCAGGTCGTCGGCGCCGGCGGCCGCGATCAGCGGGGCATGCTCGCTCGTCGAATGTTCGATCAGGCGCGCATAGGCCGCGGCGATGGGCGCATAGCGCTCGGGCGCCGAGTTGCGCCAGTAGCGCGACAGCCCGCCCGCCACCGCCGGCAGTGCGCCAAGATGCCAGTTGACGTCGGCCCCCCGCTTGAGCGCCACGCCGGCCAGCTTGGCCAGGCTGCGCGGAAAGGCGTAGGGCGACACGGCTTCGCGCTGGATGATGCCGGCGTTGCCGTACGAGGTCTCGCGCCCCGGCAGGCCGCGGTCGACCAGGGCGACCGAATGGCCGCGCATCGCCAGATGCAGGGCGGTGCAGGTGCCGACCATGCCGGCGCCCAGGACGAGGATCTCGCGGCCCATGCGCCTCAGGCCTTCTGCTGGGCGATGACGGTCAGTTCCACCAGCGCGCCCGGCAGCATCAGGTCCGTGCGCACGGTGGTGCGCACCGGCCGCGGCTCGGCGAAGGCCGCGGCATAGACGCCGTTGAAGGCCGCGAAGTCGGCTGCATCGACCAGGTAGGCCGTCACGCTCACCACGTCCGACAGGGCCAGGCCCTGGCCGGCCAGCGTGGCGGCGATGCGCTCCAGGCACAGGCGGGTCTGCGCCTCGATGCCGGCCGGCACCGAGCCGTCGGCGGCGATGCCCAGTTCGCCGGAAAGAAAGACGAGCGGGCCGACGGTGCGGACCTTGGAGAAGGGCAGGGCGGAGGTCTGGGTCATGAACGATGCCGGCGCCGGGCGCCGGCCCTGAGGGTGGGGAAGGGGCGCCATTGAGCGCCGAAGGCGATTATTCCGCCGGCTGCGTTGCCGACCAATGTGCAGTTCGCAAGGTCACGTTGCCGCAAATGCAAGGCAGCGCATGGGGAGCGGGGCACCCGGTGGCCGCTGCCTTGCGCCCTCTCCCCTTGCGGGAGAGGGGCTCCAGGCTGCAGGTGCCGTGGAAGGCGTCACTCCAATGCCTTGCGCAGGTGGTCGATGAAGGCCCGGGCCGCATCTGGCAGGTGGCGGCCGGCCATGGTCTGCACCTCGAAGTGGCGCTCGTTCATCTCGCGGTCGCGCAGGGGGATGGCCAGCACGGTGCGGTTGTGCAGCTGCTGGCGCAGCGCCAGTTCGCCGCAGAAGGTGACGGCCTGGGTGTGGCTGACGTACTGGATCAGCGGATAGAGGTGGTCGCTGGTGATCACCGGCTGCAGGACCAGGCCCTGCCGGCTGCTGCTGATGTCCAGCAACTGCCGCAGCGTGGAGGTGCCGGCCGGCAGCGCCAGCGGCCAGGCCAGCAGCTGGGTGAGCGACACCTGCCGGCGATCCGCCAGCGGATGGGCGGGCGCCACCACCGCCATCACCGGCGAGGGATGGCGGAAGGCCACCTGCAGGCCGCTCTCCGAACTGAGGCTCACCGTCACGCCCAGGTCCACCAGCCCTTCGCGCACCCGGCGCGCCACCTCGCGCTGCACCGCCATGTCCAGCTGGAAGCGGATGCCCGGGCAGCGTGCCTGGAAGTCCGCCACCACCGCGGGCAGGAATTCGTAGGCGAAGCCCTCGGTGGCCACGATGCGCACCTCGCCCTGGCGCAGGCCGCGCAGGGCCAGGATGTCGTCGGTCACGCGCTCGATGTCCAGCCAGGCGCGGCGGGCATGGGCGGCCAGCAGCTCGCCGGCGGAATTGAGCGTCATGCCGCGGGCGCGGCGCTCGAAGAGCAGGGTGTCCAGCTCGCGCTCCAGCCGGCCGATCTGCCGGCTGACGGCCGAGGGCGCCACCTCCAGCCGGGCCGCGGCCTCGGTGACGGAGCCGGCGCGTGCCACCTCCAGGAAGTAGCGCAGGGCCACCTCCTGCAGCACGCGCTGGTTGGGATCGCGCCGCGCAGGCTTGGCGGCGGGGGTGGACGCGGGCGGGAGAGAGGCCATTGGATTGCGGTGCCGGAACATTGCCGAATCGGCAATGAAGCTTTAAGAGCCTTGTGCTTGCTGCACGGGAGGTGCGTTTCTAGCATGCGGCCATCGTCTTCCGAAAGGCCTGCGCCATGACCTTCGCGTCCATACCCGCTTTCCGTCCTGACTCGGTGTCCCGCCGTGCCGCCGTGTGCGGCCTGCTCGCGCTGGCCGCCACCGCCGGCGCGCTTCCCGCCATGGCGCAGCCGGACTATCCCAACCGTCCGATCACGCTGGTGATCCCCTTCCCACCCGGCGGCAGCGCCGACGTCATCGGCCGGCTGATGGGCCAGCGGATCTCGACCGCCCTGGGCCAGCCGGTGGTGGTGGACAACCGCCCGGGCGCCGGCACGGCCATCGCCGCTGGCTACGTGGCCAAGGCGCCGGCGGACGGCTACACGCTGCTGCTGGGCTCGCCCTCCACCTTCACGGCCAACCCGGCCATCCGCAGCAACCTGCCCTACGACCCGGTCAAGAGCTACGACCCCATCGCCATCGTGGCGCGCATCCCGCTGGTGCTGCTGGCCAACAAGGACGTGCCCATCAACACGGTGAAGGAGTTCGTCGCCGCCGCCAAGGCCTCGCCCGAGAAGTACTCGTACGCCTCCTTCGGCGCGGGCACCACCTCGCACTTCGCGGGCGAGATCATCCTGGGCGCCGTCGGCGCGAAGATGCTGCATGTGCCCTACAAGGGCAGCGCCCCGGCCATGACCGACCTGATCGGCGGCCAGGTGCCCTTCTCGGTGGACACGGTCACGGCGGCCATTCCGCAGCTCAAGGGCGGCAAGGTCAAGGCCATCGCCGTGACCACGGCCAAGCGCTCGTCGCAGCTGCCGAACGTGCCCACCTTCGCCGAGGCAGGCTACCCGGACATCAACGTCGACACCTGGATCATGCTGGTCGCGCCCAAGGGCACGCCCGCGCCGGTGCGCGAGCGGCTGGAGAAGGCCATCGAACAGATCGTCGCCTCGCCCGATGCCAAGGCCGCGCTCGCGGCCCAGGGCGCCGAGCCCGCTTTCGCCGGCCAGGCCGCGTCCGCGAAGCAGATCGAGAACGAACTCCCGCTGATGCGCGCCGTCGCCCTGCGCGCCAACATCAAGGCAGATTGATGGCCGGACTCGTCGAACTCTCCGCCGTCGAGCAGCGCCGCCTGATCGGCGCCCGCCAGCTCTCGCCCGTCGAACTGCTGGAGGCGTGCATCGCGCGCATCGAGCAGGTCAATCCCTTCGTCAATGCCGTCACCGCCACCTGCTTCGAGCGGGCGCGGGGCGAGGCCCGCGCCGCCGAGCAGGCCGTGATGCGCGGCGAGCCGCTGGGGCTGCTGCACGGCCTGCCGCTGGGCGTGAAGGACCTGGAGCCCACCGCCGGCCTGCTCTCCACCTCGGGCACGCCCAGCCTGCGCAACCATGTGCCCGCGCAGGACATCGAGCTGGTGCGCCGCCTGCGCGCGGCCGGCGCCATCGTGGCCGGCAAGACCAACGTGCCCGAGATGGGCGCGGGTGCCAACAGCCGCAACCCCGTGTGGGGCGCCACGGGCAATCCCTTCGACCCCAACCTCAACGCCGGCGGTTCCTCCGGCGGCTCGGCCGCGGCGCTGGCGCTGGACATGCTGCCGGTGTGCACCGGCTCCGATACCGGCGGCTCGCTGCGCATCCCGGCCGCCAAATGCGGCGTGGTGGGCCTGCGGCCCTCGCCCGGCGTGGTGCCCAGCGTGCGCAAGCCGATGGGCTGGTCGCCCATCTCGGTGGTCGGGCCCATGGGCCGCAGCGTGGCCGACGCCTGCCTGCAGCTGGCCGCCACCGCCGGACCGCATGCGGGCGATCCGCTCAGCCATCCGCTGGACGCCATGGCCTTCCTGGCGCCGCGCACGGCCGACCTGTCGCGCCTGCGTGTGGCCTGGACCGAGGACTTCGGCTGCTGCGACGTCGACCCCGTGGTGCGCCGCGCCTTCCGCGAGAAGATGGCCGCCATGCGCCACCTGTTCGCCGCCTGCGACGAGGTCCGCTTCGACCTGGGCGAGGTGCACCGCTGCTTCGACGTGCTGCGCGCCGAGGCCTTCGTGGCGGGCATGCGCGAGACCTACGAGCGCAATCCCGAAAGCCTGGGCCCCAACCCGCGCGCCAACTACGAGATGGGCGTGCGCATGAGCCTGCTCGACAGCGCCTGGGCCCAGACCGAGCAGACGCGCATCATCAACCGCTTCCAGAAGGTGTTCGAGGGCTACGACCTGGTGCTGTCGCCCACCACGCCGGTCTCGCCCTTCCCGTGGACGCTGCCGCATGCCGCCGAGGTGGATGGCCGCCCGCAGGAGAACTACTACCGCTGGCTGGCGCTGACCTATGTGGTCACGCTCACCACGCATCCCTCCATCAGCCTGCCCTGCGGCCGCGACGAGCGCGGCATGCCCTTCGGCCTGCAGGTGACCGGCACCTTCCGCGGCGACCTGCCGCTGCTGTCGGCTTCGCTGGCCATGGAGCAGGCCTTTGCCGCCACGCCCGTGCTGGCGCGGCCGCGGCCGGACATCGCCAAGCTGCGCCCGGCCGATCCGCCGCTCAAGAGCATCGTCACCGCCGCGCCGGACGATCCGCGGGCCAGCCGGCCGACCGAAGCGGGCGCCGCCTCGGTCGTCTGAACGCCCGGGCGCGCCGGCCGGCCTTCAGTCGAAGGCCCCCGCCGGCGCATCCGCGGCCACAGCCTCCATGTGCCGCGCGATGGCGCCGGGCGTGGTGAACCACACGCGGCCTTCGTCGCGCGCACGGGCCAGGTGGCCCAGCACCTCGCGCAGGTGCCGCAGCCGGTAGGGCTGGCCCACGATGTACGGATGCAGCGCCAGGCCCATCACCAGCGGCTGCGCCTGCGACTGGGTGAGCATCTCCTCGAAGTTGTCCACCACCATGTCGCAGAAGGCCCGCGAGTCCATCTGGCGCGCCACGATCATGGGAATGTCGTTGAGCTCCTGCGGATAGGGCACGGCCCACAGCCGCCCGCCGCCGCGGGTGCGCATGCGCAGGGGCTGGTCGTCGTGGCACCAGTTGAGGGTGTAGCCGTAGCCCGTCTGGGCCAGCAGGTCGGGCGTGAGGTGGCTCTCCGAGATCCACGGCGACAGCCAGCCGGCCGGCGCCTGGCCGCTCTCGCGTGCGATGCGGTCGCGGCAGCGCTGCAGCAGGGCGCGTTCCTCGTCCTCCGACAGCTGGCCCTGGCGCTCGGCATTGCTGTGGCCGTGGCCGATCAGCTCGTCGCCGCGGGCCGCGAAGGCCTGCACGAGTTCGGGGCAGTGGTCGTACAGGGCGGTGTTGATCAGCGTGCCCGTGGGCAGGCCCAGCTGGTCGAAGAGCTCCAGGCAGCGCCAGGCCCCCACGCGGTTGCCGTATTCGCGCCAGCCGTGGTTGAGCACGTCGGGATGCGGCGAGGCCGGGCCGATGCAGGCGCCCAGGCCGTCGCCGAAGGCGAAGTGCTCGATGTTGAAGCCCAGGTACACCGCCAGCCGCGCGCCATTGGGCCAGACGTAGTCGTGGCGGCGGGTGATGGGCCGGTAGTCGAAGCGGTCATGCCCGGGCAGGCGCTCGGGCCAGCGGGTGCGGGCGGGGTCGTGCGGTGCGGTCATCGGCAGTCGGCTCACAGCGTGGCCAGGCCGGCGCGCACCAGCAGCCATTCGGCGCTGTCGTTCCACACGTCCATCTGCACGATCAGGCCGCGGCGCACCACGTAGCGGTCCACGTAGCGGTTGCCCTCGAAGGCCGTGCCGTCGGGCCAGGCGCCGTAGAGCGTGCCCAGGCTGTAGACCACGGTCTCGTCCTCGGTGCCGCCGGCCACCGGCTCGGTGCGCTCGATCTTCTTCTTGACCCAGGCGTAGCGCTGGGCGTTGAAGGCCGAGGTGTCGCCCGGTGCCGTCATCGGACGGTTGCCGGTGAAGCGGATGCGGATGTCCGGCGCGGTGTAGCGCGAGGCCGAGGCGGGGTCGGGAATCATCACGAGTCGCAGGAACTCGTCCACGATCTCGGCGGGGGTGGTGGGCGGGGCGGTGGTCGTCATGGGGGGCTCGGTGCTTGGACGAAAAGGGGTGGGCGCGTGCAAGCCACGTGCCCGGCGGGATGAGGCAGTGTCGGGCCGCATGCGGTCCGGGTCGAGTCGTGGGCGCCTTTGCCCCCGCTCCCCCACCCTCTCCCGCGAGGGGAGAGGGTGCCGGGCCGTGCAGCGTGGCGGAACCCATGGGCGTGCCCGTGTCCACCCCTTTCCCCATCCTCTCCCGCGGGGAGAGGGAGCCAAGCCGTGCCGCGTGGCGGAACCCATGGGCGTGCCCGTGTCCGCCCCTTTCCCCATCCTCTCCCGCGGGGAGAGGGAGTCAGGCCATGCCGCGTGGCGGGACCCATGGACGTGCCCGTGTCCGCCCCTCTCCCCTCGCGGGAGAGGGGTTGGGGGAGAGGGGGCCGCCCGCCGCGCCCCTGACGCCCGCCCGGCACAATCGCCGGCTATGCGTTTCTTCCGGGATGTCAACCTGCCCGCCTTCACCGCCGGCTTCGTCGCCGTGCTGGTGGGCTTCACCAGTTCGGTGGCCATCGTGTTCCAGGCCGCGCAGGCCTTCGGCGCCGATTCCGCCCAGATCGCCTCCTGGATGTGGGCGCTGGGCCTCGGCATGGGCCTGGCCACCGCCATCCCGTCGCTGTGGCTGCGCAAGCCAGTGATGGTGGCCTGGAGCACGCCCGGCGCGGCCGTGCTGGCCACCGCCGGCGCGGGCTATTCGATGGGCGAGGCGGTGGGCGCCTTCATCGTCTGCGCCGCGCTCATCACGCTGGCCGGTGCCACCGGCTGGTTCGAGCGGGTGATGAACCGCATCCCCATGGCCATCGCCTCGGCCCTGCTGGCGGGCGTGCTGGCGCGCTTCGGCCTGTCGGCCTTCACGGCGGCGCAGACGGCGCTGCCGCTGGTGCTGCTGATGCTGGCGACCTACCTGGCGGGCAAGCGCTGGCTGCCGCGCTACGCCGTGCCGCTGACGCTGGCGGTGGCCATCGCCTATGCGGCCGTACGCGGCCAACTGGCGTGGAGCACGGTGCATTTCACGCTGGCCATGCCGGTCTTCACGATGCCGCAGTTCGGCTGGCAGGCGGCCGTCAGCCTGGCGCTGCCGCTCTTCGTCGTGACCATGGCCTCGCAGAACCTCCCGGGGGTGGCCGCCATCCGCGCCGCCGGCTACGACATGCCCATCAGCAAGCTCATCACGCTCACCGGTGTGGCCACGCTGCTGCTGGCGCCCTTCGGCGGCTATGCGCTCAACCTGAGCGCCATCACCGCCGCCATCTGCATGGGCCGCGAGGCGCATGAAGACCCGCACAAGCGCTACACCGCCGCCGTGTGCTGCGGCCTCATCTACGTGCTGATCGGCTGCTTCGGCGCGGCGGTGGCGGGCCTGCTCACCGCCTTTCCCAAGGAACTGGTGGCGGCCATCGCCGGGCTGGCGCTGCTGTCCACCATCGGCGGCGGGCTGGCCACGGCCCTGCGCGACGAGGCGCACCGCGAGGCGGCGCTCATCACCTTCCTGGTCACGCTTTCGGGCGTGACTCTCTTCGGCATCGGCTCGGCCTTCTGGGGCGTGGTGGCCGGCGCGGCCGCGCTGCTGGTGCAGCGGGCCGGCCGGCCAAAGGCCCCCGCCGGCAAGGACATCGCGCCTGCCTGCAAGATCAGGCTGGACGCCCGCCAGGGCGGCCACGACAACACGCACAAGCCATCATGAACTTCCTCTTCGTCGCCGATCCGCTCGACCTGTTCAAGACCTACAAGGACACCACCTTCTCGATGATGCGCGAGGCCCAGCGCCGCGGCCACCGCATCGCCGCCTGCCTGCCGCAGGACCTGGGCTGGCGCTCCGGCGGCGCGGTCGAGGCCGAGGTGCTGCGCATCACCCTGACCGGCGATGCCAAGGACTGGTACACGGTGGACGTGCGCGAGCGCGCGGCCCTGAAGGACTTCGACGCCGTGCTCATGCGCAAGGACCCGCCCTTCGACGCCGAGTACATCTACGCCACCCACCTGCTGGAGCAGGCCGAGCGCGAGGGCGCGCGCGTGGTCAACAAGCCCCGGGCGCTGCGCGACCACCCGGAAAAGCTGGCGATCATGGAGTTCCCGGAATTCACCACGCCCACGCTGGTCACGCGCAGCGACGCGGCGGTGCGCGCCTTCCATGCGGAGCACGGCGACATCATCCTCAAGCCGCTGGACGGCATGGGCGGCATGGGCATCTTCCGCGTCAAGCAGGACGCGCTGAACCTCGGCTCCATCATCGAGACGCTCAACAAGGGCGGCGCCGAGACGATCATGGTCCAGCGCTTCGTGCCCGAGATCAGCCAGGGCGACAAGCGCGTGCTGGTGATCGCCGGCCAGCCGGTGCCTTACTGCCTGGCGCGCATCCCGCAGGGCACGGAAGTGCGCGGCAACCTGGCGGCCGGCGGCAAGGGCGTGGCCCAGCCGCTGTCGGCCGACGACCGCCGCATCGCCGAGGCCATCGGCCCGAAGCTCTTCGCGCGCGGCCTGCTGCTGATCGGCCTGGACGTGATCGGCGGCTCGCTCACCGAGATCAACGTCACCAGCCCCACCTGCTTCCAGGAGATCCACGACCAGACCGGCTGCGACGTGCCGGCGCTGTTCGTCGACGCGCTGGAGGCGCAGGTCACCGCAGGCTGAACGGCCCCAGCCAGCCGGTGGACCCGCTGGCCCCGAGCCTGGCCTGTCCTGCGCTTGTCGAAGGGTCGAAGGGCTTGCGCCAGGCTTCGACAAGCTCAGCCCGAAAGGACTTTGGTGAACTGACGGGCGTGGGGCTGAACGGCCTTCTTCCAGGCGCTCAGACCACGCCGCGGGCGCGCAGCCTGGCGATGTCCCCGGCGCCCAGGCCCAGGCGCTCGGCCAGCACGGCGTCGGTGTGCTGGCCCAGGGCCGGCGGCGCATGGCGCAGCGTCGGCGGCGTGTCCGACAACCGCAGCGGGCTGGCGGCCGTGACCACGCGGTCCACCGCCTCGCCGTCCGGGCGTTCCCCCTCGGCATAGCGACGCTGCGTCACCGCGAGGCCGCGGGCCCGGGCCTGCGGGTCGGCGAAGGCCTGGCCGATGTCGTTGATCGCCCCGCAGGGCACGGCCTTGTCCTCCAGCAGCGCGATCCAGTCGGCCGTGGGGCGCTGGCGCGTCACGGCTTCCATCCGCGGGACCAGCGCCGCACGGTGCACCACCCGCGCCGCGTTGGTAGCAAAGCGCGGCTCCTGCGCCCAGCCGGTGCCGGCGGCGGTGCAGAAGCGGGCGAACTGCCCGTCGTTGCCGATGGCCAGCAGCATGCGCCCGTCGGCGGTCGGGAAGTCCTGGTAGGGCACCACGCTGGGATGGCTGTTGCCCAGGCGGCCCGGCACCTGGCCGCTGTTGAGGTAGCCCGCACCCTGGTTGGCCAGCACGGCCATGGCCACGTCCATCAGCGCCATGTCGATGTGCTGGCCGCGGCCGGTGCGGTGGCGCGCCTCCAGCGCGCCCAGGATGGCGGTGGTGGCGTACATGCCGGTGAACAGGTCGATCACCGCCACGCCCACCCGCAGCGGCCCGCCGCCGGGCGCGTCGTCCGGGCGGCCGGTCACGCTCATCAGGCCGCTCATGGCCTGCACCAGCAGGTCGTAGCCGGCGCGCGGCGCATAGGGGCCGGTGTGGCCGAAGCCGGTGACCGAGCAGTAGACGAGCCGCGGGTTCAGCGCCGACAGGCTGGCGTAGTCGAGCCCGTAGCGCGCCAAGCCGCCGGTCTTGAAGTTCTCCACCACCACGTCGCTCTGCGCCGCCAGCGCGCGGATCAGCTGCTGGCCCTCGGCGGTGGCCATGTCCACCGTGACCGAGCGCTTGTTGCGGTTGCAGGCGGCGAAGTAGCAGGCCTGGTCGGTGGGCTGGCCGGTCGCGTCGGCGAAGAAGGGCGGTCCCCAGCGGCGGGTGTCGTCGCCTTCGCCGGGCTTCTCGATCTTGATGACGTCGGCGCCCAGGTCGGCCAGGTTCTGCGTGCACCAGGGGCCGGCCAGCACGCGCGAGAGGTCCAGCACCCGCAGGTGCGACAGCGCGCCGGCAGGCGCTTCGGGGGCAGGCGTCGGGGCAAGGGTCATCGCAGGCTTGTCTCCACGGCGCAGGGCAGGCCGCCGGCCCATGCTACGGGCGGCGGCGGCCGGGCCGCTTCTCATTTGTGGAAGGCGGGCTTCCACCGAGGCGGGCGGGGCCGGCGCGTCCAACGCCCTTCCTAGAATGCCCGCCCATGGCCATGCACTTCGACCTGGTGGACCTGCGCCTGATGGTGCACATCGCCGACGCCAACAGCATGACGCGCGGCGCGGAGCTGTCCTTCATCTCGCTGCCCGCGGCCAGCACCCGCATCAAGAACCTGGAGGAGAGCATCGGCACCAAGCTGCTCTTCCGCACCAACCAGGGCGTGACGCTCACGCCGCCCGGCCAGGCGCTGGTGACGCATGCCCGCGCCGTGCTGGGCCAGATCGAGCACCTGCGCGGCGACATGCAGGAATACGTGCGCGGCATCAAGGGCCATGTGCGGGTGTTCGCCAACACCACCTCGCTCAGCGAATTCCTGCCGCCGGTGCTGCGGCACTTCCTGCGGCGCAACCCCGACGTCAACATCGACCTGCGCGAGCGCCTGTCGCACGACATCGTGCGTGCGGTGATGGACGGCCAGACCGACATCGGCATCGTGGCCGGCCTGGTGCGCACCGAGGACCTGGAGACGCTGCCCTACCGCCGCGACCGGCTGGTGCTGGTGGTGCCGCAGGGCCATGCGCTGCAGGCCGAGGCGCAGATCGACTTCGCCGACACGCTGGCCTTCGACCACGTGGGCCTGCACGAATCCAGTGCCATCCACGCCTTCCTGCGGCAGGCCAGCGACCAGCTTCACAAGCCCATCAAGCAGCGCATCCAGGTGGGTAACTTCGAGACCGCCTGCCGCATGATCGCCTCCGGCGTGGGCGTGGGCGTGCTGCCCGAATCGGCCGCCAGCCGCCATGCGCAGGCCATGGCCATCGGCATCGTGCCGCTGTCGGACGCGTGGTCGGTGCGCGAGATGCAGATCTGCATGCGCCGGCGCGAGACGCTGCCGGCCTTCGCGCAGGAGCTGGTGGCGCTGCTGGTGGCCGACGCGCAGGGCCGGCTCGACCCCGACTGAGGCAGCCGGCGTCGCGGTCTTCCTTCAGGCCACGCGCCCGTCCCGCGCCATGGCCCGCGCGATGATGATCTGCTGGATCTGCGTGGTGCCCTCGTACAGGCGCAGCAGCCGCACGTCGCGGTAGAAGCGCTCGATGCCGTACTCGGCCATGTAGCCCGCACCGCCCAGGATCTGCACCGCGCGGTCGGCGATGCGGCCGCAGGCCTCGGTGGCGAACATCTTGGCGCTCGACGCCTCGATGGCCACCGGCAGGCCGTCGTCGCGGCGACGCGCGGCCTCCAGCGTCATCGACTCGGCGGCGAACAGCTCGGCCTGGCTGTCGGCCAGCAGGGCCTGCACCAGCTGGAAGTCGGCCACCGGCTGGCCGAACTGCCGGCGGTCCATGGCATAGGCCAGCGCATCGCGCAGGATGCGCCGCGCCAGGCCCACCGCCACCGCCGCGATGTGGATGCGGCCCTTCTCCAGCACCTTCATGGCGGTGCGGAAGCCCTGGCCCTCGCGGCCGCCGATCAGGTTGGCGGCCGGCACCCGCACGTCGTCGAAGAGCACGTCACAGGTGTGGGCGCCGCGCTGGCCCATCTTGCGGTCGGGCTTGCCGAATCGGATGCCCGGCGTGCGCGCGTCGACGATGAAGGCCGAGATGCCGCCCGCGCCCTTGTCCTGCGGATCGGTGCGGGCCATGAGCGTGAACATGCCCGCATGCGGCGCGTTGGTGATGTAGCGCTTGCTGCCGTTGACCACGTAGTGGTCGCCGTCGCGGATGGCGGTGGTGCGCAGCGAGGCGGCGTCCGAGCCGGCCTCGGGCTCGGTCAGCGCGAAGGAGGCGATCAGCTCGCCGCTGGCCAGCCGCGGCAGCCAGTCGCGCTGCTGCTCGGGCGTGCCGTCGATCAGGATGCCCTGCGAGCCGATGCCCACGTTGGTGCCGATCACCGAGCGGAAGGCCGGCGAGGTCTGGCACAGCGCGAACAGCACCCGCGCCTCCTCTTCCATGGTCAGGCCCAGCCCGCCGTGCTGCTCGGGGATCGACAGGCCGAACAGGCCCAGCGCGCGCATGTCCTGCACGATGTCGGCGGGCACGTTGTCCGTGCGCTCCACGGTGTCTTCGGCGGGCACGAGGCGCTCGCGCACGAAGCGTTGGACGCTGTCCAGCAGCGCCTCCAAGGTCTGGGGATCGCGGATCATGGGTCTTCCTTACAGGGCGTCGGCCGTGCCCAGCACGGCGGTGGATTGGCTGGAGAGCGTGCCGCCGTTGCCGTGGACCACGGCCGTGCGGTGCGTCGCCAACTGGCGCTGGCCGGCCTGGCCGCGCAGCTGCCGCACGGCCTCGACCAGGGCGAAGATGCCGTACATGCCCGGGTGCACGCAGGACAGCCCGCCGCCGTTGGTGTTGACGGCCAGCCGCCCGCCCGGGGCGATGGCGCCGCCTTCCACGAAGGGGCCGCCCTCGCCCTTGGCGCAGAAGCCCAGGTCCTCCAGGAACAGCAGGGTGTTGATGGTGAAGGCGTCGTAGAGCTGGGCCATGTCCATGTCGGCCGGGCCCAGGCCCGCCATGGCGAAGGCCTGCGCGCCCGATTGCGCGGCGGCGGTGGTGGTGAGCACCGGCATGCACGAGATCTGCCGGTGCCACACCGCCGTGGCCGTGCCCAGCACATACACCGGCGGCTGCGGCAGGTCGCGCGCGCGGTCGGCGCGCACCAGCACCAGCGCGCCGGCACCGTCGGTCACCAGGCAGCAGTCGAGCACGCCCAGCGGGCTGGCGACGGGGCGGGCCGCCAGCACGTCGTCCACCGTGAGCGGATCGCGTCGGAAGGCTTCGGGGTTGCGCTGGGCCCAGGCGCGGGCGGCCACGGCCACCTCGGCCAGCTGGGTGCGCGTGGTGCCGAACTCGTGCATGTGGCGCGCCGCGGCCAGCGCATAGGCGGTCACGGGCAGCACCGGCTCATAGGGAAACTCGAAGGGCTGCGGATCGAGGAAGCGCCGGGCGGCCTGCATCTCCCGCCGGCCGAAGCTGGCCGAGCGCTGCGCGCTGCCGTAGCACACCAGCACCGCCCGGCACTGCCCGGCCTCCAGCGCGCGGAGGGCCGGCAGCAGGTGGGCGATGAAGCTGCTGCCGCCCAGCATGGTGCCGTCGATGTAGCTGGGGTTGATGCCCAGGTGCTCGATCACCGGCATGGCCCACATGCTGGCCGACACGCTGCAGGTGGCCAGGCCGTCGATGTCCTGCATCGTCAGGCCCGCGTCGGCCACCGCGGCATGGGCGGCGCGCACCAGCAGCGTCATGTCGTCCATGCCCGGCGACTCGCCGCAGCCGTAGGTGGCGGCACCGGCGATGGCGACGCGGCCGCGCAGGCCGCGGTTGGCGGCGGCGGCATCCAGCGCCGAGCGGGGGAGTTGTCCGGCCGTCGTCATGCGCCACCGCCTTCCTCGGGATGGAAGAGCACCAGCCCGCGGCCCTCGCGCTGCACCACGCGGGCCTTCACCCGCTGGCCGATGCGCACGGCCTCGGGCGCGATGCCTTCCACGCGGCTCATCATGCGCACGCCTTCGTCGAGGTCGATCAGCGACACGTTGTACGGCCCGCCGTCCTCCGCCTTGCGGTGGACCGTGCTGGCCGAATGGACCTCGCCGGTGCCGCGCGCCCGCACCCAGCGCAGCGGCGCCGCGCCGCAGTGGGGGCAGAGTTCGCGCGGCGTGAAGACATGGCGGCCGCACTGCGGGCAGTGCTGCAGGCAGAAGCGGCCGGCATCCAGCTCGGCCTGGTAGTGGGCGCCGGCGCCGACGTGCATGGTGGAAAGGGGGGTGCTGGACATGGCGTCAGGACACCGTGATGCCGGCCGTCTTGATGACCTTGGCCCACTTGGCCATCTCGCTGTGCAGCCGCTGGCGCAGGGCCGCCTGCGTGCCGGGGTCGGCCTCGGCACCGGCCTCCAGCAGCCGCTGGCGCACGGCCGGGTCGTTGAAGGCGGTGTTGAAGTCGGCGTTGATGCGGTCCAGCACCGGCTGCGGCGTGCGCGCCGGCGCGAACAGCGCCGCCCAGGAATAGGCCTCGTAGCCCGGCAGCCCGGACTCGGCCACCGTCGGCACCGCCGGCAGCATGGCCGAGCGCTGCGGACTGGCCACGGCCAGCACCTTGATGCGGCCGGAGCGGATGTGCGGCAGCGCCGTCGGTGCGTCGCTGAACATCAGCTGCACCTGCCCGCCGAGCAGGTCGTTCATGGCCGGCGCGCTGCCCTTGTAGGGCACGTGCAGCAGCTTCGTGCCGGCCTCCATGTTGAACAGCTCGCCCGCCAGGTGCGTGCCGCCGCCGTTGCCGGAGGAGCCGAAGCTCAGCTGGCTGCCCGGCTTCTTCGCCAGCGCGATCAGCTCGGCGATGGTGTTGGCGGGCACCGCGGCATTCGCCACCACGAACACCGGGAACACCGCCGCGAAGCTCACCGGCGCGAATTCCTTCTCGATGTCGTAGGGCAGCCTGCCCATGAGCGACGGGTTGACCGCGTGGTGGATGGCGCCCACGAACAGGCTGTAGCCGTCGGGCGCCTCCTTGGCCGCGACCGCGGCGCCCACGGTGCCGCCGGCACCGGCGCGGTTGTCGATGAGGGTGGGCGTCTTCCAGATCTCCGACAGCCGCTGGCTGGCGATGCGGGCCGTGGTGTCCACCGGCCCGCCGGGCGGGAAGGGCACGATGAAGCGCACGGGGCGGCTGGGCCAGGGCTCGGCGGCCAGGGCGCCGAACGGCCAGGCGGCGCCGGCGAGCAGGCCACCGGCCAGCAGGCGGCGGCGGGTGGAATCGGCGGGGGCGATGGGCATGGCGATGTCTCCTTCCTGTTCAGGGCGTCGGCGCCTCGGCCCATTCGCGCAGCACGCGCCGCAGGACCTTGCCGTTGGTGTTGGTGGGCAGCTCGTCCAGCGCCACGATGCGCGCCGGGCGCTTGTAGGGCGCCAGCAGCGGGCGCAGGTGGGCCTGCAGCGCGGCGGCGTCGAGCGCCGCGCCGCGGCGCAGCTCCACATAGGCCACGATGGCCTCGTTGCCGTCGTCCTCCGCGCAGCCGACCACGGCCGAGCGCTGCACGGCGGGATGCGTGTTCAGCGCCAGTTCCACCTCCGCCGGGTACACGTTGAAGCCCGAGCGGATGATCATTTCCTTCAGCCGGCCGACCACGAAGAGCGCGCCGTCCGCCGCCAGCTCGCCCAGGTCGCCGCTGGCATACCAGCCGCCCGGCCGCATCGCGGCCGCGGTGGCCTCGGCGTCGCGAAAGTAGCCGGGCATCAGGCCGCGGCCGCGGATCCACAGCTCGCCACGCTCGCCCGTCGGCAGCGGCCGGCCCGTCGCCGCATCCACCACCTGCAGCTCGGCCTCGGCCACGCGGTGGCCGGCGCTGGTGTCGTCGCGCTGCTCGCCCAGCCGGGTGATGTGCACCGAGCCCGCGTACTCGGACAGGCCATAGCCGTGGTGCAGCACCTGGCCGAAGGCCGCTTCCACGCGCCGCTTGAGCGCCAAGTCCAGCGGCCCGGCGCCGGTGTAGAGGTAGCGCAGGTGCGGCGCCTCGGGCCGGGCGATGCCCGCGTGCTCCAGGTGGGCCAGCAGGCGCGAGAACAGCGCGGGCGGCCCCTGCAGCTGCGAGACGCCCTCGTGCGCCAGCGCCTGCAGCAGGTCCTGCGGCTCGAACTGCGGCCGCATCACCAGCTGCGCGCCGGCCAGCAGCGAACTGATCAGCACCGTGCCCAGCCCGAAGATGTGGGTCATCGGCACGAAGGCATAGCTGCGGTCCTCGGGCCCCAGCCGGCGCGAGGCGCCCGACACCCGCGCGAAGTGCAGCAGCGCGTCGTGGGTGAGCATCACGGCCTTGGGCCGGCCGGTGGTGCCCGAGGTGAAGATGAGCGCGGCCACCGCGCCGCGCTCGCCGGGCATGGGGTCGGGCTCCGGCCGGGCGGTGGGGCGCACGGCGCTGCGATGCAGGCCGGGCACGGCCGACGGCACGGCGCCCATCCGCGTGGCATGGGCGGCGGCGCTGTCGCTGGCCTGGCCCGTGAAGTACACGACGCGGGCATCGGCGGTGGCGTCGAAGCCCTCCACCTCGGCCGGCGCCATGCGGGCGTTGACGCCGCAGGACCAGGCGCCGACGCGGCTGCAGGCCAGGATCAGCGCCGCATGCTCGGGGCAGTTCTCGGCCACCACCATCACGCGGTCGCCGGGCCGCACGCCCAGCGCGCGCAGCTCGGCCTCGGCCACATCGGTCAGCGCGCCCAGCTCGGCGAAGCTCAGGCTGCGGCCGTCGGGCAGGTGGATGAAGGGCCGCTGCGGCGCTTTGGCCAGCCAGCGGTCCAGGGCATGGTGAAGGCGTGTGGCCATGTCAGTCGACCACGATGCCCTGGGTGACGGTGGACCACAGGGTCCGTTCCTGCGCGGCGCGCTCGGCCAGCTTCTGCGGCGAGCCGGTCCATTCGTCGTAGCCCAGTTCCTTCAGGCGCCTGGCCAGGGCCGGCTGCGCCAGCGTGGCGGTGATGGCGCGGTTGAGGCTTTCCACCTTGGCCGCGGGCAGGTCCTTCGGTCCGTAGATGCCGTACCAGCCGCCCACGTCGAAGCCCTCCAGCCCGGCGATGCCCGATTCGGCCAGCGTGGGCACGTCCGGCAGCGTGGCATTGCGCTGCGGCGAGGTCACGGCGATGGGGCGCACCTTGCCCGCCGCGATGTAGGTGCTGGCGGTGCTGATGATGTCCATCATCATGTCGATCTGGCCGCCGATCAGGTCGGTCATGGCCGGCGCATTGCCCTTGTAGGGAATGTGATTGAGCGCGATGCCGCTGCGCTTGGCGAACAGCAGCACGCCCAGGTGGTTGGAGCCGCCCACCCCCGCCGAGCCGTAGCTCAGCTTGCCCGGGTGCGCCTTGGCATGGGCCACCAGGTCGCGCGTGGTCCTGAAGGGCTCGTCGTTGTTGGCCACCAGCACGTTGTAGTAGCTCAGCACCGGCGCCACGGGCGTCAGGTCGCGGGCCGGATCGAAGGGCATGCGCGCCATCACGTTGGGGCTGATGGTGATGGTGGGGCTGGCGGCGAAGAAGAGCGTCAGGCCATCGGGCCGGGCGCGCACCACCTCGCCGCCGGCCAGGGTGGCATTGGCGCCGGGCTTGTTCTCCACCACCACCGGCGCACCCAGCTCGCGCGCGAGGGCCGCGGCCACCAGGCGCGCGCCCTGGTCCACCGGGCCGCCGGCCGCATAGCCGACGACGAGGCGCACCGTCTGGTTGTCCTGCGCCAGGGCCGGTGGCAGCGCGAAGGCGGTGGCGAAGGCCAGCGCGGCCTGCAACAGCGGGCGCCGGGCGTCGAGCGAACGGGGGGTGGCCATGGGTTGTCTCCTTGTCTTCGAATGAATGGGGTGGCCCGCGGCGGGCCCGCGCTCAGGCGCGTTCGAACACGGCCGCGATGCCCTGGCCGCCGCCGATGCACATGGTCTCCAGCGCATAGCGGCCCTGGCGGCGCTGCAGCTCGTGCATCAGCGTGGCCAGGATGCGCACGCCCGTCGCGCCAATCGGGTGACCCAGCGAGATGCCCGAGCCGTTGACGTTGAGCTTGTGGTCGATGGCGTCCCGGTCCTGCCAGTCCCAGCCCTGCAGCACCGCCAGCACCTGGCAGGCGAAGGCCTCGTTGAGCTCGACCAGGTCCATCTGGTCCAGCGTGAGGCCCAGGCGCTGGAGCAGCTTCCGGGTGGCGGGCACCGGCCCGATGCCCATGTGCGAGGGCTCGCAGCCGGCCGCGGCCCAGCCCACGAGCGTGCCCATGGGCGTGAGGCCCAGCTCGGCCAGCCTGTCCTCGGCCACCACCAGGCAGGCCGCGGCCGCGTCGTTCTGCTGGCTGGCGTTGCCGGCCGTGACGCTGCCCTCGGCCATCAGCGGCCGCAGCCGCGCCAGGCTCTGCGCGGTGGTGTCGGGGCGGATGCCTTCGTCGCGCGCGAAGCGCAGGGGCTCGCCCTTGCGCTGCGGCACCGTCACCGGCACCACCTCGGCGTCGAAGCGGCCGGCTTCCCATGCGGCGGCGGCGCGGGCATGGCTGCGCGCGGCGAAGGCATCGGCGGCCTCGCGGGCGATGCCGTAGTCGCGCGCCAGGTTCTCGGCCGTCTCGATCATTCCGGAGATGCGGCCGAAGCGCTGCTCCGGCTGCGAGCGCTCGCGCCCGCGTTCGAGCCGGTCGTAGAAGCGCACGTTGCCCGCCCGCGCCCCCCAGCGCATGTCGGTGCTGTAGTACTCGATGTTGCTCATGCTCTCCACGCCGCCCGCCAGCACCACGTCGGCCGCGCCGCTCTGCACCATCATGGCGGCCGTTACCACGGCCTGCAGCCCGCCGCCGCAGCGCCGGTCCAGCTGCATGCCGGGCACCTCCACCGGGAGGCCGGCCTGCAGCGCGGCCCAGCGGCCCACGCAGGGCACCTCGCTGTTGGCATAGGACTGGGCGAACACCACGTCGTCGATGCGGGCCGGGTCGACGCCGCTGCGTTCGACGACGGCGCGCACCACGGTGGCGGCCAGTTCTTCGACGGGCACGGGCCGCAGGCTGCCGCCGAAGGCGCCGACGGGCGTACGCAGGGGGGTGACGATGGCGGCTCGGCGCATGGAGGCTCCTGGGGCAATGAAGGGAAAAAGGGGGTCAGGGAAGGGCGAGGGCCGCGCCGCACTGGCGCAGCAGCGCGTGCGCCTCGTCGGCCAGCGCGGCGCGATGCGCGGGCGCGGCGATGTCGATCAGGCGCTGCACGCGGCGCGACAGCGGCTGGCCGCGCAGGTCGGCCACGCCGTGCTCGGTGACGACGAGGCCGGCATCGCTGCGGGCCGTGCTCACGGGGCCGGACAGGCGGGCCACGATGCGGCTTCGGCCCTGGTGCGTGGCAGGCAGCGCCACGATGGGCAGCCCGCCGCGGCTGCGTGCGGCGCCGCGCAGGAAGTCGGCCGCGCCGCCCACCGCGCCCACGTACACGCCGCCGGCGACTTCGGCATTGACCTGGCCCGTGAGGTCGACCTCGATGGCGCTGTTGATGGCCGCGAGGCGATGGCTGTCGGCCAGCACCTGCGCATCGTGCGTGTAGCCGGTGTCGCGCAGCTGCAGGGCCGGGTTGCGGTGGGCCCAGCGCCGCAGCGCGGCCGTGCCCATGAGGATGCCGGCGATGCCCGTGCCGGTGTCGCGCGTCTTGCGGGCATGCGTGAGCACGCCGGCCTCGGCCAGCGCGGCCACGCCGTCGCCGGCCACGCCGCTGTGCAGGCCCAGGTCGCGGTGGCCGTGCAGCGCGGCCAGCACCGCCTCGGGCAGGTTGCCCACGCCCAGCTGCAGCGTGGCACCGTCTTCCACCAGGCCGGCGATGTGCGTGGCGATGGCCTGCTCGGCCGCGCCGGGTGCGCTGCGCTGCAGGTCCGGCGGGGGCTCGGTGGCCTCCACCAGCAGGTCGAAGTCCTCCCGCTGCAGCAGCGGGCCGCCGGCCGTCCAGGGCACCGCGGGGTTCACCTCGCCGATCAGCACGCGGGCGCGGGCGATGGCGGCGGGCAGGTACTCGCAGGCCAGGCCCAGGCTGAAGCGGCCCTGGGCATCGGGCGGCGGCAGCTGCAGCAGCACCACGTCCGCGGCCAGCCGGCCGTCGGCGAGCAGCGCCGGCAGCTGCGAGTAATGGCAGGGCAGGATGTCCAGCACGCCGGCCCGGGCCAGCGCGCGGTGGGCGCCGCCGGCCGAATAGCCGAAGAAGTCCAGCACGTCGGCCTGCGCCGGCTGCAGCGTGTCCGACGCCGCGATGCCCACGAACACCCGCAGCCGCCCGCCGGCCGCCAGCGCATGGCGATGCGCCACCAGCGCGCGGGTGAGCGTCAGCGGCTCGGCGGTGGCCTGGCCCCACCAGAGCGTGTCGCCAGGGCGCACCAGCGCCTGCAGCCGCTGCGCGAGCGCTGCCTGCGGGGTCGTCATGCGTCGCGGTTCCAGTCGAAGCGCAGCGGCTGCTTGTCGCGGAAGCGCTGCACCGCGTCCTGGTGGTAGGCCGAGCCGCGGCACATCGTCTGGGCATAGGCCTCCATCTCGGCCAGGGCGGCGGCGTCCTGCTCGAAGGCGCGGTTCATGATGGTCTTGGCCATGCCGATGGCGGCGGTGGAGGCTTGGCCGAAGCGCCGGGCCAGGCCCAGGGCGGCAGCCTGCAGCGCCTCGGCGTCCTCCACCACCTGGTAGACGATGCCCAGCGACTGCGCCTCCTCGGCACCGAAGCTGCGGGCGGTGAAGACCAGCTCCTTGGCCTTCTGCCGGCCCACGATGCGCGGCAGCAGGTGCATGGCGCCCAGGTCCGGCACCAGGCCGATGCGGCCGAACACGGCGCAGAAGCTCGCGCGGCGCGTGGCCAGCACGAAGTCGGCCGCCAGCGCCAGGCTCAGGCCGGCACCGAAGGCCGGGCCGTCCACCGCGGCGATGACCGGCTTCTCGAGGTTCTCCAGCGCCGGGAACCACTGGTGCAGCTGGCGCATGCGCTCGCGCCAGGGCAGGCCGGCCTGGGCCGGGTCCAGCATCTGGCCGATGTCGCCACCGGAGCAGAAGGCGCCGCCCGCGCCCTGCAGGATCACGGTGTGCACCTGCGCGTCGTCGCGCATGCGGGCGATGGCCGCGGCCAGCGCCGGGCGCATGGCCTGGCTCAGGGCGTTGCGCGTCGCGGGGCGGTTGAGCGTGAGGAGGCCCACGCCGTCCTGCACGTCGGCGAGGATGGGGCTGTCGTCGGACATGGCGGGCGCGTCAGACCGGGTCCCAGCTGAACACGTCGGCCGAGCGGTCCATCGGCACGAAGGCGGCCTTCAGCGCGGGCATGCCGTGCTCGGCGATGAACTGCGCCGACCAGCCCTCGCTGCGGTGCACCGAGCGCAGCGGCCGCGGCTGGCTCATGACGAAGATCTCGTTGTTGCGCACCGCGAAGACCTGCGCATTGACCTCGGCCGCCGCGTCCGACAGCAGGTAGACGGCCAGCGGCGCGATCTTGCCGGGCGTCATCTGGCGCAGCTTCTCGACGCGGGCCTGCTGCTCCGGCGTGTCGGTGGGAATGGAGCCGATCATGCGGCTCCACGCGAAGGGCGAGATGCAGTTGGAGCGCACGTTGAACTTCTGCATGTCCAGCGCAATGCTCTTGGACAGCGCCACCAGCCCCAGCTTGGCCGCGCTGTAGTTGGCCTGGCCGAAGTTGCCGATGAGGCCGGACGTGGAGGTCATGTGCACGAAGGCGCCGCTCTGCTGCTCCTTGAAGTGGTTGGCCGCGGCGCGGCTCATGTGGAAGCTGCCGTACAGGTGCACGCGGATCACCGCGTCCCATTCGTCCACGCTCATCTTGTGGAAGAAGCGGTCGCGCAGGATGCCGGCGTTGTTGACCACGCCGTCGATGCGGCCGAAGTGGTCCAGCGCGCACTGCACGATGCGGCCGGCGCTCGCCGCCTCGGACACGCTGTCGGTGCTGGCCGCGGCCTGGCCGCCCGCGGCGCGGATCTCGTCGACCACGCGCTGGGCCGGACCGGCGTCGGTGCCTTCGCCGGTGGTGGAGGTGCCGATGTCGTTGACCACCACGCGCGCACCCTCCGCCGCCAGCGCCAGGGCCATGTCGCGGCCGATGCCGCCACCGGCGCCCGTCACCACCACCACCTTGTCCTGCATCATCTTCTGTCCGGCCATGTCTCGTCCTTGTCGGTTCTGATGGCGCGAGCTTCGCCGCATCGGGGGCGCGGCACCATTCGCCATTGCGAAGGCCGGGCTTCGGCTGCATGGAAGGGCACGCCTTCGCGTGCGTGGAAGGGCCGCCTTCGCCGCTGCGAAAGCCCCGCTTCCACAAAGCCGGCTTGCCGCGGTGCCCGGGGCCGCCGACCATCGCGGCCATGAAGCAGAGCCTCTTCGCGGCCCCGGCCGCCGCCACGCCATGATCGACAAGACGCTGTCCGACAACCACCACGACATCCGCGATGCGGTGCGCGCGCTGTGCGCCGGCTTCCCCGACGCCTACTTCCGCGAGGTGGACGCGCAGCGCGCGTACCCCGAGGCCTTCGTCGATGCGCTCACCCGCGCCGGCTGGCTGGCGGCGCTGATCCCGCAGGAATACGGCGGCTCGGGCCTGGGCCTCACCGAGGCCAGCGTGGTGATGGAGGAGATCAACCGCTGCGGCGGCAACGCCGGCGCCTGCCACGGCCAGATGTACAACATGGGCACGCTGCTGCGCCACGGCTCCGAGGCGCAGAAGCAGCGCTTCCTGCCGCGCATCGCCAGCGGCGAATGGCGCTTGCAGTCCATGGGCGTGACCGAGCCCACCACCGGCACCGACACCACCAAGATCAAGACCACGGCCGTCAGGAAGGACGGCCGCTACGTCGTCAACGGCCAGAAGGTGTGGATCAGCCGTGTGCAGCATTCCGACTGGATGATCCTGCTCGCGCGCACCACGCCGCTGGCCGAGGTGACGAAGAAGTCCGAGGGCATGTCGATCTTCATGGTCGACCTCAAGGAGGCGCAGCAGCGTGGCCTGACCGTGCGACCCATCGCCAACATGGTCAACCACGAGACCAACGAGCTGTTCTTCGAGAACCTGGAGATCCCCGAGGAGAACCTGATCGGCCAGGAAGGCCAGGGCTTCAAGTACATCCTCGACGGGCTGAACGCCGAGCGCACGCTGATCGCGGCCGAATGCATCGGCGACGGCTACTGGTTCATCGACCGCGTGACGCACTACGTGCGCGAGCGCCAGGTCTTCGGCCGGCCCATCGGCCAGAACCAGGGCGTGCAGTTCCCCATTGCCGATGCCTTGATCGAGGTCGAGGCCGCCAACCTGATGCGCTGGAAGGCCTGCGAGCTGTTCGACGCGCACCAGCCCATGGGCGCGCAGGCCAACATGGCCAAGTACCTGGCCGCCAAGGCCAGCTGGGAGGCGGCCAACGCCTGCCTGCAGTTCCACGGCGGCTTCGGCTTCGCCTGCGAATACGACGTGGAGCGCAAGTTCCGCGAGACGCGGCTCTACCAGGTGGCGCCCATCTCCACCAACCTGATCTTCTCGTACGTGGCCGAGCATGTTCTTGGCCTGCCGCGGTCATTTTGAGACCACCCCGTTTGGACTTCCTCACTGCGTGTGGAAGTCCAATCCCCCTCAAGGGGCGCACCCCCCGGCCCGGCGAAGCCGGTTCCGCGGGTGCACTGGCATGGCCTGCTCCGCGGCCATTTGATCGTGATTGCTGAGCCGTTTCCCCTTCCCACATTGCCCGCCATGAAGAAAGACACCTCTGCCGCCGCCCACCCGCTGGCCGTCTTCGCCGCCACGCTCGACTGGCAGGACGTGCCCGTGCCGGTGCGCCGCCGCACCGAGGACCTGCTGGTGGACTGGTTCGGTTCGGTGCTGGCCGGCCAGGGCGCGCGGCCGGTGCGCAGCATCGCCGGCTTCGCGCTGGCACAGGGGCCGGAGACCGGGCCCTGCGAAGTCATCGGCCACGCAAGGGGCAGCGCGCCGCTGGCGGCCTCGCTGGCCAATGCGGCGGCCTCGCACGTGGCCGAGCAGGACGACGTGCACAACGGCTCGGTGTTCCATCCGGCTGCGGTCGTGTTCGCGCCCGCACTGGCCGTGGCGCAGCAGCAGGGCGCCCGCGGCAGCGATTTGCTGGCGGCCTGCGTGGCGGGCTACGAGGTGGGCATCCGCGTGGGCGAGTTCCTGGGCCGCAGCCACTACCGCGTGTTCCACACCACGGCCACGGCCGGCACGCTGGCCGCCGCCGCGGCGGTGGGGCGGCTGCTGCGGCTCACGCCACTGCAGATGCAGCATGCCTTCGGCTCGGCCGGCACGCAGTCGGCGGGGCTGTGGGAGTTCCTGGCCACGGGCGCCGACAGCAAGCAGCTGCACACGGCCCACGCCGCCGCCGCGGGGTTGATGGCGGCCAGCCTGGCGCAGGACGGCTTCACCGGCGCCGCGGACATCTTCACCGGCGCGCGCGGCCTGGCCGCCGGCATGTCCACCGATGCCGACCCGTCGCGGCTGGTCGACGGCCTGGGCACGCGCTGGGCCACGGCCGAGACCTCGTTCAAGTGGCATGCCTCCTGCCGCCACTCGCATCCCGCGGCCGATGCGCTGCTGCAGCTGATGCAGGCGCACGGCCTGCAGGCCAGCGACATCGCGCAGGTCAGCTGCCATGTGCACCAGGGCGCGCTGGACGTGCTGGGGCCGGTGGTGTCGCCCGTCACGGTGCACCAGAGCAAGTTCTCCATGGGCACGGTGCTGGCGCTGGTGGCGCGCTTCGGCCATGCGGGCCTGGGCGAGTTCGACGCCGAGTTCCTGGCCCCCGCGACGGTGGCCCTGCGCGAGCGCGTGACGATGGTGCTGGATGCCGAGGTGGACGCCGCCTACCCGCGCCGCTGGATCGGCAAGGTGACGCTGCACACCACCGACGGCCGCGTGCTGCAGGGCCGCGTCGACGAGCCCAAGGGCGATCCGGGCAACACCCTGTCGCGCGCGGAGATCACGGCCAAGGCCCTGCGTCTGGCCGCCTATGGCAGCCCGGCCCTGCCGGCGGATGCCGCGGCTGCGGCGGTCGAGCGCCTGTGGCGCATCGAACAGCAGCCGCGCGTGGACTGGCTGCTGGGCTGAGCCCGGCTTGCGCCTGTCGGGGGTGCGAGGGCCGGCGGGCGGCGCGATCGCCCGCGCCTCGCGTCAGCCCAGAGTGGCGCGGGCGTCCATCGTCAGGTGGCCCTCGGCGTCGCGGGCCCACAGGTGCACCGTGCCGTCCGCCTGCGGCGCACCGCAGACCTCGAAGCTGGCGATGTCGAAGGTGGGCTTCATCGCACGGAAGCTGAACTGCCGCACCGGGGCCTCGGGCCGGTGGCGGCGCAGCAGGTCCAGCAGCAGCGTGGCGATCAGCGGGCCATGCACCACCAGGCCAGGATAGCCCTCCACCGCGGTGACGTAGCGCCGGTCGTAGTGGATGCGGTGGCCGTTGAAGGTCAGGGCCGAGTAGCGGAACAGCAGCACGTCGTCCGGCGCGATGCGGCGCACCCAGGCGGCCTCGGCCGTGGCCGCCACGGGAGGCGGCGGGACTTCGCCCGGTGCCGGCATGTCGCGGTAGACGATGTCGTGGCGCTCCTCGATGGCGAGTTCGCCATCGGCCTCGACGCGGTGGTCGACGTTGACGAACACCAGCGGCCCGGTGCGGCCCTCCTTCAGGCGCACGTCGGCGATGTGCGAGCTGCGCACGAGGGCCTGCCCCACGCGCAGCGGCCGGTGGAAGCTGAGCTGGCTGCCCGCCCACATGCGCCGCGGCAGCGGCACCGGGGGCAGGAAACCCCCCCGCTGCGGATGGCCGTCGGGGCCCAGCTCGGACTGTGGCGCCGCGGGCAGGAAGTACAGCCAGTGCCACAGCGGCGGGATCGGCGCACCGGGCGCCTGGGGCGCGTCGTCGCGGTCCAGCGTGGCGGTGAGCGCGCGCAGCGGCGCGGCCGTGACCTGGTCGTGCAACTGCTCGGTGCGGCCGATCCATTGGCGAAGGTGGTCGATGTCGAGGGGCTGGGGCATGCCGGTGTCTCCTTTACGGGCCGGCGTCGAGGCGCTGGCGAAACGCCAGATTCTGGTCAGCCGGGGGCTAGCTGTGAAATACTGATTCCGGCTATCGGCTAGATGCCATCCGGCTAGCGATGGGCCGCGCCGTGCGGGGCATGGGCGCATGCAGGCCACCTGCGCATCCACATCGTGCCGGCGGTGGCCATCCAGGCCGGCCTCTTCCTCCCCGAACCCCAGGATTTCCCGCCATGGAGCTTCGCCAACTGCGCCTGTTCGTTGCCGTGAGCGAGGCGGGCAGCCTGCTCAAGGCCTCGGCCCAGGTGCACCTGGCGCAGCCTGCGCTGGGCCAGCAGATTGCGGCCCTGGAGGCCGAGCTGGCGGCGCCGCTCTTCGTGCGCTCCAGCCGCGGCATGGCGCTCACGCCGGCGGGCAGCGTGTTCCTGGAACATGCCAAGGTGGTGCTGGCCGATGCCGAGCGGGCGCGCCTGGCCGTGCGCGAGGCGCTCGACGCGCCGCAGGGCGAGGTGGCCATCGGGTTGCCCACCACCGTCGCGCTGGTGGCCACGCTGCCCCTCCTGCGCGCCTGCCGCGAGCGGCTGCCGCAGGTGCGGCTCAAGCTGGTGGAGGGCTACAGCGGCTTCGTGCGCGAATGGCTGCTGTCGGGCCGGCTGGACCTGGCGCTGCTCTACGGCGATGCCCCGGAGCCCGGCCTGGCCAAGCAGCCCCTGCTGGACGACCGCCTGGTGCTGGTGACCGGCGCGGCGCCGGGCCGGGTGCCCCGGCGCATCGGCCTGGCCTCGTTGGCGCGCTGGCCGCTGGTGCTGCCGGGCCGCGAGCATGGCCTGCGCCGGCTGATCGACGAGGCCTGCGCGCCCGCGGGCGTGCAGCTGGACGTGGTGGCCGAGATCGAGTCGCTGGGCAGCGTGAAGCGGGCGGTGGAGGAGGGCATCGGCAGCACCATCCTGGCGGCCGGCGCCGTGGCCGAGGAGGTGGCGGCGGGCCGCCTGCGCACCATCGCCATCGACAGCCCTGCCATGCGCCGCCGCGTGGTGCGCGTGCTGGGCACCGCGCGGCCACAGACGGTGGCCTGCGCCGCGGTCGATGCGCTGGTGGTGGACGTGCTGCGGGACATGGCGCGCTCTTCAGCCTGGCCAGCGACCTGGATCGGGCCCTGAACCCGCGCGCTGCTCAGAAGTCGACCGTCGCGCTCACGTTGAAGGTGCGTGGCGTGCCCTGCACCAGGTAGCCGTAGCCCGGATAGCCGCCCACCGAGGCCCAGTAGTTGCGGTCGGTGGCGTTGTCGATGCGGGCGCGGAAGGTGACGGGCCTGCCGGCCACTTCGGTGAGGTAGCGTGCGCCGACGTCCAGGCGCGTCCAGCCGGGCACGCGCAGGGTGTTGGCGGCGTCGGCATAGCTGCTGCCGTTGCGCACCACGCGGCCGGTGAGGGCCAGCCCCGGCACGCCGGGCACGTCCCATTCCAGGCCCAGGCTGCCCTGGGTGCGCGCCACGCCGATCACGCGCTTGCCGTCGGTGGTGGCGCTGCCGGTGTCCTTCTGCTCGGCGTCCAGCCAGGTCACGCCGCCCAGCACGCGCAGGCCGCGGGTGATCTCGCCGAAGGTGTTCAGCTCCACGCCCTGGTGGCGGTCCTCGCCCTGCACGCCGTAGTAGCCGTTGGCCAGGTAGGCGCGCGGTTTCTCGGTGCTGAACACGGCCACGGTGGCGCCGATGCGGCCACCGTCGTACTTCAGGCCCACTTCCTTCTGCTTGGAGACATAGGGCGCCAGTTGCTGGCCACCGTTGAGCACCAGCTGTCCGCCGGACTGGGTGGGCGCCGTGTCCCCCTGCGCCAGGCCCTCGATGTAGTTGGCATAGATCGACAGGTTGTCCTGCAGCCGGAACACCACGCCCGCCACCGGGCTGGTGCGGCTCTGGTCGTAGCCAGTGACCGCGCCACCCGCCGAGACCAGGCGGCCTGCGCTGGCGACGGTGTAGGCGATGCTGGTCGACTCGATGGTCTGGTAGCGCGCGCCCAGCGTCACGCGCAGGCGGTCGTCCAGGAAGGACAGCGTGTCGCCCAGCGCCCAGCTCCTGAGCGTGGTGGTGCCGTTGAGCGCGGGGCTGGTGAGGTCGTTGCCCAGGTAGCTCAGGCCCGGCGCAAAGCGGGTCACCGGCGTGTAGATGCTGCTGACCACCGAGGAGCCCGCCGCCAGGCCCATCGCATAGGCGTTCTTCTTCTGCAGGTCGTACCAGGAATAGCCCAGCACCCATTCATGGCCCACGCTGCCCGTGCGCAGCTTGCCGCGCAGGCCCAGCTCGGCGGTCTTCACGTCGTCCTCGCGGGTGTTGTCGAAGCGCGTGGCCGTGCTGGCGCCGGTGAAGGCGTTGTTGACGGTCGGGTTGGCCAGCGCGTTGCTCTCGGCGCTCTGGCGAGCGCCGGCGGCGGCCCAGGCGGTGATGTCGGGCGTGATGTCGTACTCGCCGCGCAGGGAGCCGAAGGTGTCGCGCTCCATCGAATAGGTCCAGGGCTGGGCGTAGTTGCTGCGGCCGTCGGGCGCGCGCGGCACCACGGTGACGGCGCTGCCCAGCGTCACGTTGGGCCGGGCGGCGTCGAGCCGATGCTCCTGGTGGCCGATGTCGGCCGACACGCGCGCATCGCGGCCGCGCCAGTCCAGGCCCACCGACAGTGCGCTCAGCTTGACCGACTCGCCATCGACGCCGGTGCCGCCGTCGCGGTGGGCGGCGTTCACGCGC
Organism: Pseudacidovorax sp. NFM-22; assembly: GCF_021401245.1. Classification (GTDB taxonomy): domain Bacteria; phylum Pseudomonadota; class Gammaproteobacteria; order Burkholderiales; family Burkholderiaceae_C; genus Xenophilus. The sequence continues at coordinate 691,634 of NZ_JACBFY010000002.1, read as the reverse complement.
ACGCCCAGGCTCTGGTCCGGGCCGAAGCGCCGTGCGATGTCCGCCGCGGCATAGCCCTGCGAGCCGCTGGCGCCGCCCACCGTCAGTTGCGTCAGCGGCTCGTTGCCGGCGCGCTTGGGCAGCAGGTTGATGTTGCCGCCGATGCCGCCGCCCGAGGGCGTGGCGCCGTTGAGGAAGGCGCTGGCGCCACGCAGCACCTCCACCCGCTCGAACAGCTCCGAGGCGATGTACTGGCGCGGCAGCAGGCCGTACAGGCCGTTGTAGGCGATGTCGTCCGAATTCACGATGAAGCCGCGCATGAAGTACGACTCCTGGAAATTGCCGAAGCCGCGCGCCACCCGCACCGAGGGATCGTTCTGCAGCACGTCGGCCACGCTGCGGGCCTGCTGGTTCTGGATCAGCTCCTGCGTGTAGGCCGTGGTGGCGAAGGGCGTGGCCATCAGGTCCACGGTGCCCAGCAGGCCGACCCGCCCGCCGCGGGCGACCTGGCCCCCGGCATAGGGTTTGGCCAGGCCCTCGGCCGAGGCGTCGGCGCTGGCCTCGACGGTGATGGTGGACAGCGTGCCGGCGGCTGCAGATGCAGCGGGCGCGGCGGATGCGGCGGGAGGGGTCTGCGCCGAGGCGGCCAGCGCCTGCAGGGCGAGGCCCGTGGCCAGGGCCAGCGGCCCTGGCTTGAAGAGTCGGGTCATGGATGGAGGTTTCGGAGCGAATGCGAATTGTTATTATTAGTTAACGCATCGTGAATGCACCCCAGCATCCACAAGCCCGCCAAGGCTGCGGGGCCATCCGCGCCGTGAAATCCGTATGGCGCGGAACGGGTGCGATCCAGGGTTTGGCTCCCTCCTCCCCTCGCGGGAGAGGGCTGGGGAGAGGGGGCGGCAGCGCGTGCACGGTGCAAGGCCGTTGCAGTGCGCACTCCCCCCTCTCCCCAACCCCTCTCCCGCGAGGGGAGAGGGGCTGAAGACCGGGGGACGGGTGCGCGCGCAGGTCGCGCAGCGGAAGAGGCGGCGCCTCTGGCGGCCGCCGGAAGGCGCCTTGCGGCGTCAGCCCCTTCTTCTGCCGCCTTCGAACACCCGCAGCTCACCGGGCGCGAAGGGCACCCAGGTCTCGTTCGTGGTCAGCGGCGCCGTCACCACCACCGCCACCCGGTCGTCGGGCGTGGTGTGCTGGGCGAAGTCCATCGACAGGTCCTCGTCCGCCAGCTGCGCCAGCGTGAACGGGTGCTGGCGCTCGATGGACCAGAGATTCGTGGAGGCATGGGCCCACAGCGCCTGCCCGTTGGAGAGCAGGAAGTTGAAGGTGCCGTGCCTGGCGATGCGCGGGGCCAGCTCGCGCAGCGTGAGCGTCAGCTCGTCCACGCTGGGCACGTCGGCATGCGACTTGGCCAGCTCCTGCATCAGCCAGCAGAAGGCATGCTCGCTGTCGGTGCCGCCCACGGGGTGGAAGTTGCCGTGCAGCCGCGGGCGGAAGTCCTTCAGGTCGCCGTTGTGGGCAAAGACCCAGTAGCGGCCCCACAGCTCGCGCACGAAGGGGTGGCAGTTCTGCAGGTTGACCGCGCCCTGCGTCGCCTTGCGGATGTGGGCGATGACATTGCGGCTCTTGATGGGATAGCGGCGGATCAGCTCCGCCACCGGCGAGTCGCAGGCCGGCAGGTGGTCCACGAAGTGGCGCAGCCCGCGGTCCTCGAAGAAGGCGATGCCCCAGCCGTCCGCATGGTGGTCGGTGCGGCCGCCGCGCTGGGCGAAGCCGGTGAAGCTGAACTGCACGTCGGTGGGCACGTTGCAGTTCATTCCGAGGAGCTGGCACATGGCGGCGGCGGGGCGTTCGTGGGAAAGGGGACTCAGGCCTTGCGGCCGGGGCGGTACAGCCCGCAGAGCTTGTGGCCGTCCGGGTCGCGCACGTAGGCCAGGTGCATGCTGCCGTCGCCACGGGGGCCCGGCGCGTCCTCGATGGCGGTGCCGCCATGGGCCACGGCCACGTCGTGGAACTGCTGCAGTTGCTCGGCCGAGCCGCACTTGAAGCCGATGGTCGCGCCGTTGGCGACGCTGGGTGCCTCGCCGTTGATCGGCTCGGTGATGCCGAAGGTGTTGCCCTCGTGGCGCCAGAACACGCGCTGGTGGCCGCCGGGGCCGGTGTTGCGTACGCCTTCGGGCGCGCCCAGCACGCCGAGCACGGCGTCGTAGAAGCGCTTGGCGCGTTCGATGTCCTGGCTACCGACCATCACATGGTTGAGCATCTGCGGGATCTCCGTCTTTGTTGTCGGGCGGCTGGGGCCCGGGTTGAAAAAATCGGCCCCGATTAGACCCGAGCCGCAGCGCCGCGGCTGTCGCGCACACCGCAGTCAGAGCGAGCCGCGATGGTGCCGCTCCCGCAGCTGCAGCGCCGCCAGCAGCGCCAGCCCGCACAGCGCCGCCAGGATCAGGAAGACCTCGTCGAAGGCCGCCAGCCGCGCCGGGCTGCTCTGCAGCTGCGCCAGCGAATCGCCGTGTGCCGAAAGCCGCCATTCGAGCACCACGGCGCACAGGCTCACGCCGGCCGAGCCGCCCAGCTGCCGCAGAAAGCTGATGGCGCTGGCGCCCTGCGGGATCATGGACTTGGGCAGTGGCCGCATCGAGCCGATGTTGAGCGAGGGCAGGATGAAGCCCAGCCCGATGCGCCCGATCACCGCATACAGCGTCAGCAGCCACAGCGGCCCCGCCAGCGACAGCGTGGGCATCAGCGCGAAGCTGGCGGCCAGCAGCAGGAGGCCGGTGCTCACCAGCAGCCAGGTCGGGTGCCGGTCGGCCAGCCGGCCCACGCCGGCGATGGTGAAGGCCAGCACGATGCCGGCCGGCAGCATGATGGTGCCCACGTGCGAGGCCGACAGGTGCAGCGCCACCTGCATGAACACCGGCAGCAGGTAGGTGGAGCCGAACAGCGCCGTGCCATAGATGAAGGCCACCACCGTGCCCATGGCGAACTGCCGGTGGGTGAATAGGCGCATGTCCATCAGCGGCTCGTCGCCGCGCGCGGCCAGGCGCCGCTCCCACCACACGAAGGTGGCCAGCGCGGCGGCGGCCAGCACCAGCAGCAGCGCGGCCTGGCCGGGCGCATCGCCGCGCAGCTCCACCAGCCCGTTGAGCAGGCACAGCGTGCCCGCGGTGCCGATCAGGAGGCCGCGCCAGTCCAGCGCATGGCTGCGGCCGGCCTGGGCGCCGCCGGGCGCGGTCGGCGGCACGAACTTCCAGGCCAGCCAGAAGGCCGCCAGGCAGAAGGGCACCACCATGAAGAAGATCGAGCGCCAGCCCGCCAGGTCCACCAGCACGCCGCCGATGCTGGGCCCGATGGCGGGCGCCAGCACCACGCCCATGCCGAAGAAGCCGCTGGCGCGGCCCTGCTCGTGCGGCTCGAAGGCGCGCAGGATGATGATGGCCGGGATGGGCTGCACCACGCCGGCCGCCAGGCCTTCCATCACACGCGCGGCCAGCACCAGCGGGAACAGGTCGGCCAGCCCACCCATCAGCCCGCCGGCCAGCAGCAGCACCATGGTGCCGACATAGGTGCGCCGGTAGCCGAAGCGCGCCAGCAGCCAGGGCGTGGTGAGCATCGAGGCCGTCATCGCCACCATGAAGCCGGAGCTGACCCACTGCGCCCGCTCCTGCCCGAGGCCGAAATGGCGGCTGAGGTCGGGAATGGCCACGTTGACCACCGTGGAGGACATGATGGACGCCATCGTCCCCACCATCACCGACAGCAGCAGCAGCCAGCGGTAGCGCGGCCCGTAGCGCTGGCGCAGCGGCGAATGGACGGGGGCGGAGGCGGGGGGCTGGGGCGTGTGGGCGGTCATGGGGCAGGGGCCGTCGGGGGTCGGGCCCCGCGCCGGAGCGGGTGGGGCCGTCCGGTCCTACAAGCATACGGGGCTTCGCCCGCCGACCGGACCGAAGGGGCGGCCGAACAATGCCGGCCGTCCGGGGTGGAGCGGTGGGCGCGGGTGCCGTCAGGCACCTGCCGCATGGCGTGCGCATCCCGATTCCAGAATCGACGCACAACACGGGGAGTGCCCATGCCTGAATCCGACAGTTCTTCCGCCCAGGTGCACAGTGGCGGCTCGCTGGCCGACGAACTGGCCGCACCGGCCGTCAGCCGCGCCTACGTCTGCCAGTGCGGCCGGCCGGTCTACCTGCGCAACAGCCAATGCCTGGCCTGCGGCACGCCGCTGGGCTATGTGACCTCGCGCGTGGGCGTGCTGCCACTCGTGCCCACCGACGACCCCGAACTCTTCACCGTCTTCGGCGAGCCGGACGGGCCGCGCTACCGCCGCTGCACCAACTTCAGCACCGCCGCCGGCTGCAACTGGCTGGTGCCGGACGATCAGGAAGCCGAACCGGGCCTGGCCCATACCCATGGCCTGGCGCCGGGCCTGTGCCTGGCCTGCAGCGCCACGCGCACCATTCCCGACCTGTCGGTGCCCGAGAACCCCGAGCTGTGGCAGAAGATGGAAGCGGCCAAGCGCCGCGTGCTGTCGCAACTGCTGGCGCTGGGCCTGCCGATCAGCACCCGCCTGGCCGATCCGGACCATGGCCTGGCCTTCGACTTCCTGTCCAACCTGCCGGGCGCGCCGCGGGTGCTCACCGGGCATCAGGACGGCGTGATCACCCTCAACATCGAGGAGGGCGACGACGCCCAGCGCGAGAAGACGCGCGCCGAGATGCGCGAGCCCTATCGCACGCTGGTGGGCCACTTCCGCCACGAGATCGGCCACTACTACTGGGACGTGCTGGTCGCGCCCACGCCCTGGCTGGAGGGCTTCCGTGCCCTGTTCGGCGACGAGACGCAGGACTACGGCCAGGCCCTGCAGCGCCACTACGAGAACGGCCCGCCGGCCGACTGGGCGCTGCGCTACGTCACCAGCTACGCCAGCACCCATCCCTGGGAAGACTGGGCCGAGACCTGGGCGCACTACCTGCACATGGCCGACACGGTGGACACGGCGCTGAGCTTCGGCGTCAACGCCGTGAACGTCGAACTGACCAGCGACCTCTTCACCCGCGAGGACCTGTGGCAGCCTGACCACGAGGATGCCGACCGCTTCCTGGACTTCCTCAACGGCTGGGTGCGCCTCACCAACGTGCTGAACGAGCTGTCGCGCAGCATGGGCCAGCCCGACTTCTATCCCTTCGTGCTGCCGCATGCGGCGGTGGGCAAGCTGCAGTTCATCCACCAGCTGGTGACCGCGCAGCGCGGGCAGCCGGCCCCGGTGCGCGCCGAGGGCGGCGAGCCGGCGCCGGTGCAGGAGCCCCCGCCGGCCGGCGACCCGGTGCCGGTGCAGGATCCGCCGGCCGATCCAGCCTCGGTCGCGACCGATGTCGCCCAGCCCGATCAGGCGCCCACGCCGGACGGCGGCGCGCTGCCACCCGCGGCGAACCAGCCGGAGCAGATGCCCGGCCAGACCCTGCAGCAGCCGCTGGCGGCGTAGGCATCGCCGCGCGCTTCCGGTGGACGTCGGCTGCGCCGGACGTGGGTTGCGCCGGAGAGGATCGCCGCGCAGCCTTGCTCCCTCTCCCCTCGCGGGAGAGGGCGGGGGAGAGGGGCAGCAGCGCGTGCACGGTGCAAGGCACGTTGCAGTGCGCACCCCCCCTCTCCCCAACCCCTCTCCCGCGAGGGGAGAGGGGCTCAACCCGGGCCCATTCAGCGGGCGGTCGTGAACATCACGACGAGCATGGCGATGCCCGCCAGGAAGGCCAGCAGCCGCGCCACCCACGGGAACACCAGCCAGGCGCCGAGGACGGCCGCCAGGCGGCCGAGCAGGCCGGGCGTCACCAGACGCGGGTCGGCCGGGCGGCCGACCGCCGCGATCGGCGCGCCGCAGTTCGGGCAACTGGGCGCGCGTGGCGACACGCGTCGTCCGCAGTCGGGGCAGTCGATCAACGCCATGGGCCTTCCTTGTCCTTCGCTCATCCGCCTGCCGTGCGCGGGCCGATGACGATCTCGACGCGCCGGTTCTTCTGGCGACCCTCGGGATCGTCACGGCCGTCGGGCGTGGTGTTGGGCGCCACCGGTTCGCGCCGGCCCAGGCCTTCGGTCTGCAGCGTCCGCACCCCGGTCGCAGCGGCCAGCCGCTCGGCCACGCGCTGGGCGCGGCGCAGCGACAGCGCCTCGTTGTAGGCATCGCTGCCGCGCGCATCCGTGTGGCCGCGCACCCGCACCGGGGCCTCGGGATAGCCCTGCAGCAGTTCGGCCGCGCGAGCCAGTGCGGGCTCGGCGTCCGGCCGCAGATCGGCCTTGTCGAAATCGAAGAGCACGTCCGCCGGCAGGTCGACCACGATGGCCTTCTGCGGCGTCGGCCGGGCGTTCAGTTCGGTCAGCAGGGCGCGGGTGCGGGCCAGGCGCGCGGGCGGCACCTCTGCCAGGCGCAGCGCGCTGTCGGGCGCCGCCGCCTTGCCGAAGGTGGACCGGGCCGGCGCCGCCTGCCAGCTGCCGGTGCTGCCGGCCGGCCGCCAGTCGCTCAGGGGGGCGCCCATGGCCGGCTGCCAGCGCGTGGGCTGGCCGGCCAGGGGCTGCTCGCTGCGCCGCACCTGGTAGCCCGGTGCCGCGGCGGGCGCCTGCGCCAGGGCGGCGCAGGCGGCGAACAGCCCGGCCGCGCCGGCCATGGCCGCCGTGCGCCTCATCCGCCGGCCTTGAGCGGCAGCACCATCTCCAGGCCCGGGCTGTTGGTGTCGTCCTGCGGACTGCCTTCGTTGATGACGAGCTTGACCTGCCGCGCATCGGCCGGCACCGCGCCCAGGAAGACCAGCCGGCCTTCCATGGTGTCGCCGGTCTTGATCTTGAGGTAGCGGTTGTCCTCGGGCCGCTTGAGCATGAGCTTGTTGCCGGCCTCGTCCTGCAGGTAGGTGTCGCCGGACGCCATCTGCGTCCAGTTGGTGAGCGGGCTGGCGAAGGAGGCGCTGACGTCCAGCACGGTCGCATCGGGCCCCAGTTCCACGCCCTTCACGCGCACGGTGAGGCCGGCGCTGGCCACGCCCTGCACGGTCAGCGGCAACTGGCGTGCGCTGGTGGGCGTGGCGGCGGCGGGCGCCGGAGCGGGCGCGGGCGCGGAAGCGCTGCCCTCGGTGGGCGCCACCGCCGGTGGCACTGCGGGCGCCGGGCTGGCCATCGGCGCCGCGGCCGGTGCCGACGTGGGGGTGGAGGCTGCCGGTGTGCTGTCGCGGTCGGAGCAGGCGGCCAGCAGGCCCGCCGACAGCGCGAGGGCGGCGAGGGGAAAGGCGTGCGTGGACTTCATCGGATGTTGACGCTGTTGACGTTGGCCGCCCCACCGGCGCCGCCGGCGGCGCAGCCGACGCCGACCTTCACGTCGCGCGTGTTGCGGCCGGTGACGACGACGGTGCGGCCCTGCAGGGCGCGGCTGTCGATGTCGACGCTGTTGATGTTGGCGCCGGCCGGGGCGGCCGTGCCGTCGGCGCAGCGCACCTGCACGTTGCGGGTGCTGTTGCCGGTGACTTCGATGCGGTTGGTGCCGGGGCCGGGGCGCTCGATCATGGTGGTGGTGCCGTTGCTGCGGTCGGACACGCCGGCGGCCCAGCCGGCGCCGGCCGCGAGGCCAGCGGCGAGCGCGGCTGCGAGGCGCAGCGCCCTCCAGGGGCTGCGGGCCGGGGCGGCGAAAGGGGTGGAAGGGTTCTGGGTCATGGCGAAGGCCTCGTCACGGGATGCGCAGGGGCGGTCGATGTCCAGCGGTCAGCGCGCGGGCGCGGGCGTGGCCGGCAGCGCCTCCTGCCCCGGAAAGCCGCCGAGCGGCGAGCGGGCCGGGGCGGGTGCAGGCGCGGGCGACGCCGCGGGCGCAGCGGCCTCGGCCGCCCGCAGCGCGCCCAGTCCGGGCGGGCCGGAGAGCTTGGGCCCGGCCGGCCCCAGGGCCGCGGCCGGGGGCGGCGAGGCCGTGCCCGGCATGCCCGGCGTTCCCGATGCCGCGGCGCCGGGGGGCTGCCGCATCTGCGCTTCCAGCTCGCTGGCGAAGCGGTCGGCCAGGGCGGTCTCCTCGGCCGCCATCTCCTGGCCCAGGCTGTTGATGGTCTCGGCCGCGCCCTTGGCGTTCTGGCTGCCGGGCAGCGCCAGGCGCTGCGCCAGCCGGGCATAGCCCAGGGCCTTGATGTTGTCCTTGGGCACGCCCTGGCCGTTGCGGTACAGGTCCGACAGGCGCTGCATGGCACGCGGGTCGCCGCGCACCGCGCCCAGCAGGTACCAGCGGTAGGCCTGGCCGATGTCGGAGATGCCGCTGCGGTTGCTCTGGTACGCATCGCCCAGCAGCGTGAGCAGGGCGGGGTTCTGCGTGCGCAGCGCGTCTTCCTTCAGGCGGGCGATCTCGCTGCCGTACAGCGGCCCCTGGCAGCCGGGATTGACCATGCCGCGCTCGATGGCCTGCTGGCACGATTCGACGAAGCGCGCGCCCGCCTCGGCCGCGGCGGAGGGCGCCGTGTTGGCGCCCGCGGGCGTGACCGGCGTGGCCGCCGCCGAGCCGCTGACGATGGCGCCGGCCGCGCCGCTGCTGACGGCGGCGCCGGGGTTGCCGATCACCGTCTGCGCCCGCGCGGCCGGGGTGCCCACGGCGGCGGCCATCGCCACCAGCACCAGCGAGGCGGCCCCTGTGGCCGCGCGCGTCGCCAGCGCCGGGCAGGCCGCCCGCCGGCTCGCAAGGAAAGGCTGCGGCAGCCTCATGCGCCGGTCCTCGCGGGTGCGGCGGCCGCCGGCGGCACCGTGCCGGCCGCGGGCACCGCCGTGGCGGGCGCGGCCAGCTGGCCGTCCCACGGCATGGGCACGCCGAAGAACAGCGGCTCGAAGCCCTGCCAGCTCAGTACGTCCACCGTGTCGCCCAGCTGCGGATAGCGGCTCGAATACACGCGGCGCAGTGCCTCCTGCGTGGGCGCGTCCAGCTGCTGGTTGATGGCCACGTTCTCGCCGTACTTGCGCAGCGTCACCTGGATCAGTCCGACCTTGACCTGCGGCGTCAGCGCCTCGAAGGACTTGCGCATGTTGTCCACCACCACCGGGTCGGGCGTGCCGCCGGGAATGCAGCGCCAGTAGGGCGTGTTGGTGGCCTTGCCCATCAGCTCCAGCACGCTCAGGTCCACCAGCGTGCGGATGGCCGAATGCCGCCCTTGGAGGTACTTGCCCTCCAGCTTGAAGCCGAAGGCATCGCCGTAGAAGCCCAGACTGGCGTTGTCCTCCGAGCTGAAGTTCAGCACCTTGATCACGTTCGAGGCCTGCACGCGCGGCACCATCTGCTGGGTGCTGAAGCTCACCAGGTTCAGGTCCAGCGCCAGGGCCGAGAGGATGGCGGTGCGCTTGAAGTCGGCACCAAGGTTGGTCTCGCCCTTGCCCTTGCCGAAGTCCACGCTGGCCGAGTTGGAGCGGCCCGCGCCCGACAGCGCGCGGTCGAACTCGGTCAGCGCGCCGGTGATCAGGAAGTCGGGCATCGTCACGCCGAAGCGCGCGCCCAGCTGGGCCTGCGAAATCAGGTAGTCGGGGTGGTAGGGCACGTAGACGATGCGTGCGCCGATGCGGTTGACGGCCGTGCGGACCATCTCGGTGATGTCGCCCGGGATCTCCGAACCCACCAGCGGGTTGGAGAGGTTGGTCGCATCAAGGATGTTGCGCGTCTGCATGTAGACGACCGGGTCGCCGTCCTTGTAGACGTCGAGCATGGTGCCGAAGCGGGTGAGCGCGGCGGCGTACTGGCTCAGGTTGGCGGTGGGCAGGGACTTGGCGGCCTCGCGCTCGGCGAGCAGCTGGTCGGCGTCCTTGAGGGCGTTCTCCGTGGTGGCGCAGCCGGCCACCAGGGCAGCGGCGGCAGCGAGGGTGGCAAGGCGGGCGCTGATCCGGGCGCCGCGGGCGAGTGCGAAGGTCATGGTCGGCAAGGGCTTTGTTGTTATCGGTACGCGGTGGTGCGGCCCGCGCGGGCCGGGCCGTGCGTCAGCGGCCGTTATTGAGCACGGTGATGTTCTCCACCCCCTTGCCGTCGACGAACAGCGTCACGTTGCCGCTCACGTTGCCCTGGATCGTCGGGCTCGCGATGCGCAGCTGGCCGTCGGCCCCCTGCTGGACGTTGCTGTAGTCGGTGCGGACCACCAGGTTGGTCTGGTTGGCCGGCAGCTTGAGCGTGCCGTCGGGCTGCACCAGCGCCTGCTGGTCCACCACCTTGTTCTGCTCCAGCGCCTTGGCCACGCGGGCGCGGGCCGTGACGCCGGGCGTGACGCCGTCGATCAGCTTCACGCCCGCGTCCTTGTTGTCCTTGTAGTTGCCCAGTTGCTCGCTGTAGTTGACGAGCTGGGCCTGCGCCCCGCCGGCCAGCAGCAGGGCGGCGGCGGCGGCGGCGACAAGGGGCCACCGTGGTGTGCGTGCGTGCATGATGAAGAAGGTCTCCAGAGTGGGTTGAATCACATGTTGAGCACCGTCACCGCCGGGCCCACGGTCACGCTGCGGTTGACCACGCCGGTGGAGGGCAGGGTGATCGTCTTGCCGACGCTGGCCGCCCAGGGGGCGCCGCCAGCCACGCCCGCCGAGCCGGCCAGCACGCCCACATTGCGCACGCTGGCGGTGGTGGTGCCCATGCCGGCGCGGGCGTTGTTGCCCACGATGGTCACGCTGCCGGTGATGACGCCGCGGTTGATGACCGAGTTGGCCGTGCCGCCCATGCCGGCCGAGCCCTGGTTGCCCGCGATGGTCACCTTGCCGGCCATGGTGCCGGTGTTGACCAGGGAGTTGACCGTGCCGCCGTTGGACGCCGTGCCGCGGTTGCCCACGATGGCCACCGCGCCGCTCAGGTTGCCGCGGTTGACCACGCTGTTGACCACGCCGCCGCCGCTGGCCGTGCCCTGGTTGCCGAGGATGGTGATGTTGGCCGCCAGGTTGCCGGTGTTGCGCACGCTGTTGGCCAGGCTACCGTTGCCGCGCGCGCTGCCCGTGTTGCCGGCGATGTGCACATTGCCCGTCGCACGGCCGCTGTTGACGAAGGAATTGACCGTGCCGCCGTCCTGCGCGCTGCCCTGGTTGCCCAGGATGGTGATCTGCCCGCCGGCCAGCGTGCCGCCGTTGTCCACGCTGTTGGCCGTGCCCTTGCGCGCCACCTGGCCCTGGTTGCCGCTGATGGTCACGCGGCTGCCGGCCATGCTGCCGCGGTTGCGCACCGTGTTGGCGATGGCGTCCCCGCCATCGGCCTGCACGGTGGCGCGGTTGCCGTCGATGCCGATCTGCGCACCGCTGATGCGGCCTTCGTTGACCAGGCTGTTGGCCGCCGCCACATGGCCGCCCTGGGCCTGCACGCCCTGCGCCTGGTTGCCGCGCAGGCTGACGCTGCTGCCTTCCAGCGTCGCGTTCTCGTCCAGCAGCACGCTGTTGGCCAGCGCCAGGGCCTGGTCACCGCGCACCTGGCCGGCCATGTTGTCGGCCAGCGCCAGGCTGCTGCCCCGCAACTGGCCCAGCACCTGCACCGCGTTGGCATAGGCCTGGCCCACGCCGCCGCTGACGGCCTTGCCGAAGAGCGTGCCTTCCTTGCCGCTGCTGCGCACGTCGCTGGCCTGGTTGCCGGTCAGCGTGACCGGGCTGGCCTGGACATCGCCCTGGCCGTTGACGGCCAGCGCGTTGGCATTCACCCGGCCGCCATCGGCCTGCAGCTGGCGCGCCGTGTTGCCGCGCACCGTGAGTGGCGACGACGCCAGCCGCGCGCCGCCCTCGCCTTCGAGGTACAGGCCGTTGGCGACCAGGATGCCGTTCTTCGCCGAGCCGGCGCCCATGGCCTGGCCCGAGCCGCCGCCTGCCGTCACGTCGCTGGCCTGGTTGTCGGCCAGCGTCACCGGGCTGCCCGAGAGCTGCGAGTCGCGGTAGACGCCCAGGGCATTGACCAGCGCCGTGCCGCCCGGCGCCCTCACGTTGGACGCGCGGTTGCCCGTCACCTGCAGGGTGGAGCCGCCGTCGGCGCGCGCGTTCTGGTGCAGCACCACCGCATTGACGGCCGCGCGTGCGTTCTGGTCGGTCGAGGCCAGGCCGCCCGCGACCGCGCCCGAGGCGGCGCCGGTGGAAACCTGGCGGGCACTGTTGTCCTGCACCGTGGTGCGGGCCGACAGGCGCGATGCGCCGCCGTCGCCCTTTTCCACGCTCACCGCGTTGGCCACCAGCTTGCCGCCGCGCGACGAGAGGCCCGAGGCCTGGTTGCCGAGGATGTCGACGCGGCCCGCGTCCACCTCGGAACCCAGCACGCCCAGGCTGTTGACCAGCGCCATCGCGTTCTGCTCGCCCGAGGCGATCAGGCCGCCCGCGGCGCTGCCCTGGAAGCCGGTGGTGGCGACGTTGTCGGCCTTGTTGTCCTGGATGACCACGCTGGTGGCGCGCGTGGTGGCCTTGCTCAGCCACACGCTGTTGGCCACGGCCGCGCCGCCGTTGGCGCGCACGCCGTCTGCCACGTTGCCGCTGACCGTGTGCCGGGTGCTGCCCTCGACGCTGCCGCCCTGCACCGAGATGCTGTTGGCCAGCGCCACGGCAGCCATCTGCACATCGGCCAGCGCGCCGCCCAGCACCGAGCCGCTGCCGCCATCGGCATCGACGCGGGTGGCGCGGTTGTTGGCGATCTGCGCGCTGTACTGGCGCAGCGCGGCGCCCTGGTAGTCGGCCAGGTTCAGGCTGTTGGCCAGGGCGCTGCCGCCCGTGGCCGTGATCGATTCGGCCTGGTTGCCCTGCTGCAGCAGCCGTGCGCCTTCGAGCCGGCTGTTGGCGGCCGTCAGCGCATTGGCCGCGGCCACGCCGCTGAGTTGCGCCGAGGCGATGGCGCCCCAGCCCACGCTGGCGCTGCCGCCACCGGCGCGCACATCGCGGGCGCGGTTGTCGGTCTGGGTGATCTGCAGGTCGTCCACCGGCGTGCGGGCCAGGGTGCTGCCGTTGGCAATGGCCGCGCCGCCGAGCGAGGCCACGCCTTCGGCACGGTTGCCCGTGACGTCGGCGCGTAGGCGGCGCAGGTCGCTCTCGTCGGCCAGCAGGCCGTTGGCCGTGGCGCGCCCGGGCAGTTGCAGCGAGCCCGCGCCGAGCGCCACCGACGCCTTGGCGCCGTGGGCCTCGATGCGGCTCGCCTGGTTGTTCTGGATCTGGATGCGGCTGTCGGCCAGCGGCCGGCGGCCCTGGCCGCCCGACAGCAGCACGCTGTTGGCCGAAGCCGCGCCGCCGATGGCCCGCACGAAGCCGCTGACCTGGTTCTGCAGCACCGACACCTGCGTGTTGCGCGTGTCGAGTGCGGACAGGCCGATCATGTTGGCCTGCGAGGTGGCGATGAGCTCGGCCGAGCCGGCGATGCCGGCGCCCACCGTGGCCTTGCCGCCACCGGCCATCACCTCGCCGGTGGCGCGGTTGCCCGTGTTGCGGGCGCTGCTGCCGCTCTCCAGCGTGGAGCCGGGGCGCTCGGTGATCCAGCCCAGCCCGTGCAGCACGCTTTCCTGCGCCTGCACGCCGGTCGTCGCCAGGCCGGCCAAGCCGCCGCACACGAGGGCGAGGGCATGGACGAGGGCGGTGTTCTTCTTTCGTGGGGCCTGGGGCACGGGCACGGTCTCCATCCGGTGTCCGGGACGGCGGGCGGATCAGCCCTCCCGCCCGGTGGCCGTCCCGGCGCACCGAGCGGGGGCGTCCGCTCAGTTGATGTTGACGGAGTTGACGTTGGCGGTGCCGCCGATGGCCTTGATGGTGTCGGCCTCGTTGCCGCTCACGGTGATCTCGCTGTTGCGCACCTTCGAGCCGGTGATGTTCACGGAGTTGACGTTGGCCATGCCGGTCATGCTGACGTTGGCGCCGACCTTCATCACGCCGGCCTCGCCGCCGCCAGCCAGCACGTCGCGGGCCTTGTTGCCGCTGACGGTGATGCGGCTGTTGGTGATCTCGGAACCGGTGGATCCGCTGGCCTTGCCCACGCCCGGGATGGTGACGGCGCCGCTCTGCGCAAAAGCGGGGGCGCACAAGCCGGCCATGAGGGCGACGGCACCGGCTGCAACGAATTTCTTCATGAAAGGGACTCCTGTTGGATGCGATGAGAGATGGGTTGAAGCGCGGTCCGCTCGGGACCACGGACCGCAATCTATCGGCGTCCCGGATGTCGCTTTGACATAGATGTAAGTCGCTGTGTTGCTCACATTTTTTTGCGTTTGCTTCCAAATCCCGCGCCGGAGTGTGAAGAATTTCGCGGTCTGGACTCCGTAGGCCAAGACGCATGGGAGGCGTCGTCCTCAGCTCCCTCCGGGTCAGGTTGTGCACCAAAGTGGTCAGTTTTCGGGGCCAGCGAAGGGGTGGCGAGCCTTAACGGAAGCTGAAGGGGGTTGTCAAACCCGAAGTCGTGCCGCTGAAACGAATTCGCGGTCAGGCTGGACACAATTTGGAAACAGGCGTTCACAAACCCGGCATGGCCGTAACCGTCCGTCGGCCTTCTCTGGCGTGCGCCGGTCGATCCGGCCCGCACACTGCGGCCGTGTTCCATTGACCTTCAGACCATGTTTTTGAGAAGAACGATGCCCCGGCGCCTGCCGGTGGCGCTGGCTGCCGTGCTGGCCGGCGCGGCCCTGCTCCAGGGATGCGAGCGCAATGCGGCCGGTGGCGACATCCGCTATCCCGACGACGCCGCCATCGCGCAGGCCCTGCGTCAGAACTTTGGCGAGGACCCGGACAACACCAAGGCCCGCGAACTGATCCAGACCCTGGGCGGGGCAGAGGGCCAGCTCGACTACAAGGTGCGCCGCGTGATCTGGCGCCAGGGCAGCTTCGAGGTGCACTACGACGCCAGCCTGCGCATGGCCCAGGGCGGCGAGCAGAGCCTGCAGCGCCTGTACGCCACCATGATCCCCAAGGAAGAGGCCGCCAAGCTGCCCGACCAGAGCCTCAAGGCGCAGGAGGACTGGCTCAACGCCCAGGCCGACGCGCTGGCGCGCAGCGATGCCGCGCAGGGCCAGTCGCTCAAGGCCAGCCTGGAGAACCTGGGCCGTTGCTACCGCCAGGCCAAGGCCGGCGACACCGTGCCGCTGATGGAAGGCCTGCACGCGCTGCTGTCGCCCGCGCGCGAAGGGCTGTACGCGGAGCGCCTGCAGGCGCCCGGCGTGCAGCTCAAGTGCCTGCCGCTGTAAGCCCGCGGTAAAGGCGCGGCCTCAGGCGCCTGTCGCGTCGGATGGGCTGGCCTTGGCGACGCAGCGCTGGCAGATGCAGGCCAGTCCCTGCGCTTCGGCCGGCACCTGGACCCGCAGCGCAGGCGGGATGGCCACCGTCATGCACCAGCAGTCGGTGCACGGCTCGCCGCTGCAGCGCGCCGCTTCGGCGCCGCAGGCATTGGGCTGGCCGCAGAAGGGGCACAGACCGGCGTCGATGGGGGCGGCCGCGGCTTCAGGCATGGAGAGGCTCCTCGGCCATCGCCTCGCACTGTTCCTGCAGCATCTGGATCTGGCCCTTCCAGTAGTCGCTGCTGCCGAACCAGGGGAAGTTGATCGGGAAGATCGGGTCCTGCCAGCGGCGGGCGAGCCAGGCGCTGTAGTGCAGCAGGCGCAGGGTGCGCAGCGGCTCGATCAGCGCCAGCTCGCGGCGGTCGAACTCGCGCATCTGCTCGTAGCCGTCGAGCAGGCCCGACAGCTGCGCGGTGCGCTGCGCGCGGTCGCCCGAGAGCAGCATCCACAGGTCCTGCACGGCCAGGCCGGTGCGGGCGTCGTCCAGGTCGACGAAGTGCGGGCCGCCGCCGGGCCGGTCGGTGGGCGTCCAGAGGATGTTGCCGGGATGGCAGTCGCCGTGCACCCGAAGCCAGCGCAGGTCGCCAGCGGGTCGGCTCGTGTCCAGGGCCGTGGTGCCGATCATTGCGAGCGCCTCGTTGCAGGCGGCTTCCCATTCTTTCTGCACGTCCAGCGGAACCATGTCGTGCGCCAGCAGCCAGTCGCGCGAGGTGGTGCCGAAGCTCGCCAGGTCCAGCGCGGGCCGCTCGACAAAGGGCTTCTTGCGGCCCACGGCGTGGATGCGCGCGAGGAAGCGGCCCACCCACTCCAGCACCTCGAAGTCGTCCAGCTCGGGTGCGCGCCCGCCGCGCGAGGGGCTCACCGCGAAGGCGAAGCCGCCATGGTGGTGCAGCGTGCGGCCTTCCAGCGCCAGCGGCGCGACGACGGGGATGTCGTCCGCGGCCAGCTCGGTGGCGAAGTCGTGCTCCTCCTGGATCTGCGCGTCGCTCCAGCGGCCGGGCCGGTAGAACTTGACGACCACGTTCGAGCGGTCTTCCAGGCCCACCTGGTAGACGCGGTTCTCGTAGGAGTTGAGCGTCAGCAGCCGGCCGTCGCCGTACAGGCCGACGCTGGCCAGCGCGTCGAGCACCGCGTCCGGCGTGAGGGATTCGTAAGGGTGGCCGAGGGCCGGGGTGTCAGGCATCGAGGCATTGTCGGCCTCGTGCCGCCGCGGCACGCCGGTGGTGTCTTGCGCCGCGGTTCAGGGGGCGAGCGACACGACGTGCGCCGCGCGCGGATCGCCCCGCCCGTGCATCACCGTGGGCCACAGCGCCTGCAGCGCCGCGCCGCCCCGGTGCTGCTGCACCTGCAGCCAGGGCGCATCGGCCTGCGTGGCGCGGCCGGTGAAGGCCTGCCAGCCCTCCGCCAGCTTCTGGCCGAAGGCCTCGGCACCCCACTCGCCAGTGCGCTTCTTGATCTGTGTCGGCGCGAAGAAGAAGGTGGCGCGCGGTCCGGGCAGCGTCTTGGCCGTGCCCTCGGGTGCGCGCTGGTCCACATGCGTGTTGCCGATCACCATGCTGTAGCGCAGCTGGCCGAAGCGCTCGTGGATGGCACGGCGCAGCTCGCCGTTGCCGGCGAAGTCCACGTAGACGCAGGGCGCGTCGGCGGCGATGCGGTCCAGCTCGCCATAGGCCAGTACCTCGTCGTAGCAGCCCAGGCCTTCGCAGAAGGCACGGTTGCGGTCGGAGGTGAGGCCGACCACGCGCACGTCGGGCCGCTGCGCCAGCTGGAAGGCGGTGCCGTAGGCCGTCTTGCTCGATGCGCTGGACAGCAGCACCGTGGCCCGCCCGCCCTCGGCGGCGCCGAAGAAGGCGTTGTCGCCCAGGAAGTCGTCGATCAGCCACGAGGTGATGAACAGCGGCCGCAGCAGCGCCTGGATGTCCTCCGTGTCGGCGGTGTAGAGCGGATCGCTGGCGCAGCGGAAGTACTGGTTGTAGACCGCCGGCAGCTCGGCCCGGTGGGCCGCCATGTCGGTGAAGCGCTCTTGCGAGAGCCGCCCGGGCGTCAGCACCACCTTGGACGACGTGGGGAAGAAGCCGTACACCCGCTCGCCCACCGCCACGCCCGCGTGGGTGGACTGCAGCACCCGCGCGAAGCCCCACACCGGCACGAAGCGCGCGTCGTCCTCGCCGGTGGGAAAGAAGCGCCAGTAGCCCATGGCGTCGCCGAAGGCGGCATAGGTGACGTTGTTGGCCGTGAGCGCGAAACGGTCGATGCCCAGGCGCACCTGACCGGGTTCGAGCGGGCTGTCCTCGCGCTCGCGCAGGCGCGTCTGGCCGAGGTCGGTGGGATGGACGAGGAAGTCGGTGGTGGGCATGCGTCGGGTCTCCGGCGGGGGAGTGCGCACCTTAGCGGCTGCGCGACCGGCCTGCGACGGGACAAGCCTGGACGCCGTCGCCTGGGTGACGCCCGTGCTTCACGCGCGCCGTCGGCGCGCCCCGTTTCAGTCCCGCGGCGCGAACCGGTCGCCCGGCGTCAGCGGCACATGCCGGTAGCTGGCCGGCGTGCGGTCCAGCTTGATCGGCGAGCCCAGCCCGCGCCAGCCGCCCTCCATCTCCACCACCATGCCGCGGTGCGCCGTGTGCGGATGCCGCAGGGCCGCTTCCACGTCCAGCACCGGCGCTGCGGGCACACCCGCGGCCATCAGGTCCTCCACCAGCGCGCGGCCGTCCAGGGTGGCCATCTGCGCCTCCAGCACCGTCTTGAGCGCATCGCGGTGGGCGGAGCGGGCGCCGGCGGTGGCGTAGTCGGGCAGCTCCGACAACCCGGGCACGCCGATCACACGGCAGAAGGCCGCGAACTGCCGGTCGTTGCCCACGGCCACGAACACCGGGTCGGTGCCCGTGCGCAGCGCGTCGTAGGGGTAGATGTTGGGATGCGCATTGCCGGTGCGCTTGGGCGCGCGGCCGTCCATGAACCAGTTGGCCGCATGCGGGTGCAGCAGCGCGAGGCCGCTGTCGTACAGCGCCGCCTCCACCAGCTGGCCGCGGCCGCTGCGCTCGCGCTCCTGCAGGGCCATCAGCACGCCCAGCGCGGCATTCATGCCGGTCACCATGTCCACCACCGGCAGGCCCACGCGCAGCGGGCCGCCGTCGGCCTCGCCGTTGATGCTCATGATGCCGGTCATGGCCTGCACCGCGGCGTCGTAGCCGGGCAGCGCGCCCAGCGGGCCGTCGCTGCCGAAGCCGGTGACGCGGCACCACACCAGGCGCGGAAAGCGCTGACACAGTTCGGCCTGGCCGATGCCCCAGCGTTCCATGGTGCCGGTCTTGAAGTTCTCGATCAGCACGTCCGCCTCGGCGATCAGGGCCAGGAGCCGCTCCCGGTCCTCGGCCGTCGTCAGGTCCAGGTGCTGGATGCGCTTGTTGCGGTTGAGCCCGTGGTAGTACGAGGCCACGCCGTCGCGAAACGGCGGGCCCCAGGTGCGGGTGTCGTCGCCGCCGGGCGGCTCCACCTTGAGCACGTCGGCGCCGTGGTCGCCCAGGATCTGCCCGCAGTAGGGCCCGCCGAGGATGCGCGACAGGTCGAGCACGCGGATGCCGGCCAGCGCGCCGGGTTGGGAATGCAGCTGCATGGAAAAGAGCTCTTGCCTCAGTCGAGTTGCGCGCCGGACTGCGCGACCACGCCCTTCCACTTGGCCGTCTCCGCGGCGATGAAGCGGGCCAGCTGCTGCGGCGAGGTGTCGGGCGCGGGCTCCAGGCCCTGCGCGTCGAAGGACTGCTTGACCTTGGGCGAGGCCAGCACCTCCGCGAACTGCCGGTTGAGCAGCGCGATGCGGTCGGCAGGCGTGCCGGCCGGCGCCACGATGCCGAAGAACACGCTGACGTCGTAGCCCTTGTAGCCCTGCTCGGCGATGGTCGGCACCTCGGGCAGCGCGCGCGAGCGTGTGGCCGTGGCCACGCCCAGGGCGCGCAGCTTGCCGGCCTTGATGTAGGGCAGGGCGGTGAGGATGTCGGTGAAGGTCATGCTCACCTGCCCGCCCAGCAGGTCGTTGAGGGCCGGTCCGGTACCCTTGTAGGGCACGTGCAGGATCTCGGTGCCCGCCATGCTGTTGAACAGCACGCCCGCCAGGTGCGACGAGGCGCCGTTGCCCGACGAGGCATAGCTCAGCTTGTTGGGGTTGGCCTTGGCATAGGCGACCAGCTCCTTCACGTCCTTGGCCGGCAGCGCGGGGTTGACCACCAGGATGTTGGGCAGGTGCCCCACCTGGATGACGGGCGCGAAGCTCTTGGTGGGGTCGTAGCCGATCCTGCGGTACAGGCTCACGTTGATGGCCAGCGGGCCCGAGGTGCCGAACATCAGCGTGTGGCCATCGGCCTCGGCCCGCGCCACGTACTCGGCACCGATGTTGCCGCCGGCGCCGGCGCGGTTCTCGACCACCATGGGCTGGCCCAGGCGGGTGCTCATCTCGGCGGCCAGCGTGCGGGCCATGGCGTCGGTCGGGCCGCCGGGCGGGAACGGCACGACGAGCATGACGGGCTTGGACGGGAAGGGCGCCTGCGCGAAGGCCACGGGCATCAGCGCGGCGGCGGTGGCGGCCAGGGCGAACTGGCGGCGGCGAAGAAGGGCTGGGGTCATGGGTGTCTCCGTTTCGTTGTCGGTATCGGGGGGCGGGGGCGGAAAAGCGGTCGGGGCTGCGTGCGCCCATCGGCCTCAACGGCGCAAGAGGCGTGATGCGCGATCGGGCGCCGACCGGCGGGTGCAAGCCCGCGTCAGGCGGGCGTCTGCACGGCGGGCGCGGGCGCCGCGGCCGGCATCGTCTGCCAGCCCGCGGGCAGCGCATCCGGTGCCAGCGGGTCGCGCGGCAGCACGCGGTGCAGCAGCGCCAGCTGCGCCCAGCGCAGCCGGTCGGCCGAACCGGTGCGCACCGCTTCCCACGCCATGGCGGTGGCGCTGGTGCAGTGGTAGAGGGCCGAGGCCGCCTGCCGCGCCAGCACGTCGCCGCCGTCCTGCGTGGCCGTCTCGGCCAAGGCGCAGGCGCGGTCCATGGCCTCGCGCAGCGCCTGCACGAAGGCGGGGGCCAGCGCGTGCCCGGCCTCGGCCAGCAGGCCATCCACATGGGCGCGCAGCACCGGCAGCGAGCCCTCGCGGCGGATGGCGCGCAGCACGTCCAGCGCCACGATGTTGCTGGTGCCTTCCCAGATCGAGCCCAGGTGCGCGTCGCGCACCAGACGCGGATCGCTCCATTCCTCGATGTAGCCGCAGCCGCCACGCACCTCCATGGCGTCGCCGGTGACCTTGCGCGCGTCGCGGCAGGCGCGGAACTTGATGAGCGGTGTGAGGATGCGCAGCAGCGCATAGGCCTGCGCATCGCCGCCGTCGGAGCGCTCCAGCGTGCGCGCGGTCTGGAAGACCATCGTGCGGGCCTGCTCGGCCGGCACGCGCAGCTTGTCGAGCTGGCGCTGCATCAGCGGCATCTGCGCCAGCGTGCGGCCGAAGGCGCGGCGCTCGCGGGCGATGAACTCGGCCTCGGCCACCGCGCGGCGCATCAGGCCGGCGGCGCGCACGCCGTTGGACAGGCGCGAGTTGTTGACCATGTCGGCCATCTGCACGAAGCCGCGGCCGGCCTCGCCCACCAGGTGCGCGACGGCGCCGTCGAGCCGGATCTCGCCACTGGCCATGGAGCGCGTGCCCAGCTTGTTCTTGAGCCGCACGATGCGGTAGTGGTTGAGCGCGCCATTTGGCAGGCGCCGCGGCAGCAGGAAGAGCGAGACGCCCTTCATGCCGGCCGGCGCGCCATCCGCGCGGGCCAGCACCATGGCGAAGTCGGCGTCGGGGTTGGAGCAGAACCACTTGTCGCCCGACAGCCGCCACTGGCCGGCCTCGTCCTGCCAGGCGCGCGTCTCGGTGGCGGCGATGTCGGAGCCTGCGGCCTGTTCGGTCATGAACATGGCGCCCTGGGCCAGTTCGTCGAAGTCCAGCGAGGTGAGTCGCGGCAGGAAGCGCGCCACCAGCTCGGGGCTGCCGAACTTGCGCAGCGTGCGGGTGAGCGAGTCGGTCATCGAGACCGGGCAGCACAGCCCGAACTCGGCCTGCACGAAGAGGAAGGTCAGCGCGTACTTGACCGCAGGCGGCATCTTGCCGCGCCAGCCCAGCGTCTCCTCACGGTGCGACATGGCGCCCAGGCCGAATTCGGCCAGCGCCAGGCGCTCCATCTCCACGTAGGCCGGGTGCTTGACGATGCGCTGTTCGTCCTGGCCGGTGCGGCTGCGCAGGCTGAGCGTCGGCGGGTTCTGGTCGGCGGTGCCGGCCAGCGTGTCCAGCGGGCCGCCGGCCAGGGCGCCCAGCCGCTGCAGGTGCGGCTGCAGGTGGGCGAGCAGCGGCGCGGGCAGGTACAGCGCCAGCAGGCGCTGCAGTTCGGCGTCGGTGGTGTAGAGGTTCTGGCCGTGGCGGTCGGGAATGGCGGCGGTCGCCGCGGGCGGGCGGGTGTCGGGCATGGCGCGTGTCTCCTGGTTCGGTGGCCGGCGTCACGCGAACGGTGGGCGGGCCTTGCGCGCATTGTTGGAAGCCGATCCATGCAGGTCTAATATCGTTTGACACATGTTCCATTCGAAGGAGCTATCGATGGATCTGCGGCAGTTGCGCTACTTCGCCGTGCTGGCCGAGGAGCTGCACTTCGGCCGCGCCGCGCAGCGGCTGGCCATCTCGCAGCCGCCGCTGTCGGTGGCCATCCGCCAGCTGGAGGCACGCCTGGGCGCGCGCCTGTTCGAGCGCACCAGCAAGGCCGTGCGCCTCACGCCGGCGGGCCTCGCGCTGCAGGCCTCGGCTGCCCGGCTGCTGGCCCAGGCTGCCGAGGCCGCGCAGGAGGTGCGCGACGTGGCCGAGGGCTCCGCCGGCCGGCTGCGGGTGGGCTTCGTCGGCGCCATGCTCTACCGCGGGCTGCCCCAGGCGCTGCGGCGCTTCCAGGCGGCGCATCCGCGCGTGAAGCTCAGCCTGACCGAACTCAACTCGGCCGAGCAGACGGCGCGTCTGCAACACGACCAGCTGGACCTGGGCTTCATCCACACCAGCCGCATCCCGGACGAGCTGGCGCAGCGCCTGCTGGTGCGCGAGCCCTTCGTGTGCTGCCTGCCCAGCGGTCACGCGCTGGCGCGTCGGCGCGAGGTGGCGCTGCCGGCCCTGCGCGAGCAGACGCTGGTGCTCTTCTCGCGCGAGGCCTCGCCCGACTACCACGAGCGGATCCTCGACCTATGCGTGGCGGCCGGCTTCGTGCCCCAGGTGCGCCACGAAGTGCGCCACTGGCTGGCCGTGCTGGCGCTGGTGGCCGAAGGCCTGGGCGTGGGGCTGGTGCCGGCCGCCATGCAGCGCGCCGGGCTGCGCGGCGTGGTCTTTCGCCCGCTGGCCGATGCCTCGGGCCAGTCCGAAGCCCACGCCATCTGGCGCCGCGGTCCGCCGCATGTGCATGCGCAGCGGCTGCTGGCGCTGATGGCGGCACCGGCACCGCCAGCGCCCTGAGGCGCCAGTCCGGCAGCGCCAAAAAAAACGCCACCCGAAGGTGGCGTCTTTCATCGCAAGGCGAGCGCGGCGATCAGGCGATCGACAGCTCGACCTCGACGTTGCCGCGGGTGGCGTTGGAGTAGGGGCACACCTCGTGGGCGGCGTCGACCAGCTTCTTCTTCTGCTCGTCGTCCAGGCCCGGCAGGGTGATCGCCAGCTTGGCGGCGATGCCGTAGGCGGCGCCACCCTTGATCGGGCCCAGGGAGACGCTGGCGTCGATGCTCACGTCATCGGGCACCTTCACGCCGACCTTGGGGCCGACGGCCTTCATGGCGCCGATGAAGCAGGCGGAGTAGCCAGCCGCGAACAGCTGCTCGGGGTTGGTGCCGGGCTTGCCGGAGCCGGGGGAGCTCAGCGTCACGTCCAGGGCGCCGTCGCTGGTCTTGCTGGCACCGTCGCGGCCACCGGTGGTGTGGGCCTGGGCGGTGTAGAGCACTTTTTCGAGCTTGTGGGTCATGGTCTTTCTCCTGGGTTGGGTGGGGAAAACAAGGGAGGCAAGGAACGATCAGGCGGCGGACACGCGGTCGCGCAGCGCCTGCAATTGCCGGGTGAGCTGCGAGAGCTCCTCCAGCGAACACTGACTGGCGGCCAGCAGGCACTGCGGCACCTGCACGGCCCGGGCCCGCAGCGTCCGGCCCTCGGCCGTCAGGCGGATCAGCACGCGCCGCTCGTCGGCCACGTCGCGCATGCGGGTGAGATACCCGGTCGCTTCGAGGCGCTTGAGCAGAGGGGTGAGCGTGCCGGAGTCCAGTGACAGCCGTGTGCCGAGGTCCGACACGGTGACGCCATCGGCCTCCCACAGTGCCAGCATCACCAGGTACTGCGGGTAGGTCAACGCCAACTCGTCGAGCAGCGGCTTGTACAGCCGCGTCATGGACAGCGACGCCGAATACAGCGCGAAGCACAGCTGGTTGTCCAGGCTGAGCAGTTCGGCGGTGGTGGGCGTCTTGGGCATGGCTTGGATTGTGCGCGCAATTAAATTGCGCGCAAATCAATCGTGCACAAGACCATGCCGCGGACAGGGCCGCCGTCCCTGTCCGTGCCGCGCCCTCAGCGACCGGTGAAGCGCGCCGGCCGCCGTTCGACGAACGCGCGCACGCCCTCGGCGGCGTCCTCCGTCGTCTGCAGGCGTTGCTGCACCGGGCCGAAGTCGGCCACGGCAGCAGCCTGGCCCAGCTCGATGGCCTTGAGCACGTTCAGGCGCGTGGCGACCACCGCCTGCGGTGCCTGCGCGGCGATGCGGCGGGCGATGCCCAGGGCGACGTCCAGCACCTCGGCCGCCGGCACCACCTTCTGCACGAAGTTGCAGCGGTAGGCCTCGGCGGCATCGAACTCGTCGGCGGTGAGCAGGTGCAGCAGCGCATTGCCCACGCCGGCGCGCTCGGGCATGCGCAGCGTGGCGCCGCCGGTGGGCAGGATGCAGCGCTGTACTTCCATCTGTGAGAAGCGGCAGTCGTCGGCCGCCACCGTGATGTCGGCCCCCAGCATCAGCTCGATGCCCACCGTGTAGCAGATGCCCTTGACGGCCGCGACCATGGGCTTGGTGCGGCGGCGGTAGCCGGGCAGGCCGAAGTCGTGCGGCTCGACCAGGCCCATGGGCGCGAGCTTTTCGCCGCGGCGCAGGTGCTCCACCACCTGCGGCAGGTCCAGCCCGGCGGTGAAGTGGTCGCCGAAGGCATGCAGCACGCCCACGCGCAGATCGGGCTCGTCGTCCAGCCGCGTGTAGGCCTCGGCCAGCTCGCGGAACATGCGCGGCGTCCAGCCGTTGCGCTTGGCCGGGCGGTTGATGCCGATCAGCAGGATGTGCGTGTCGACGACTTCGCAGCTGATGCAGCCTTCGGGCGGTGGGGCGGGGGTCTGGATGTCCATGGGGCCGTGTGTCCTGGGTGTTGTCTCCAGCCGCGGAACATAGGGCATCGGCGCGCGGATGGCCGTCGCGCAGACGACGGCCGCCACCACGACCCGGATCGCCCGGATCCGCGGATGGCCACGGCCCGCACATTGGGGAAGCGCATCCCCTAGACTGCCCGTCCGCCATGCCCCTCACCATCGACCCCCGCGACATCGAGTTCAGCGCCGTCCGCGCGCAAGGGCCGGGCGGGCAGAACGTCCACAAGGTGTCGAGCGCCGTCCATCTGCGCTTCGACATCCGCCGCTCCTCGCTGCCCGACGCGGTCAAGGAGCGGCTGCTGCAGCGCCAGGATCAGCGCATCACCAAGGACGGCGTCATCGTCATCAAGGCGCAGTCCTCGCGCAGCCAGGACCAGAACAAGGCGGAGGCCGTGAGCCGGCTGGAGGAGATCGTCGCCTCGGCCGCCACCGTGCGCCGGCCGAGACGGGCGACTGCGCCGACCTTCGGGGCGAAGCAGCGCCGGCTCGCGTCCAAGGCCTTGCGGTCGACCCTCAAGTCGGGTCGCGGCAAGGTGTCGCTTCAGGGCTGAGCCAGGGCGCGGCGCGCAGCCGCCCGAAAGAATGCTCAGTCCGCGCGGCTGCCGAGGCGCTGCAGGCCCAGCCAGGCCACGTTCGCCAGGCCGAGGCCGCCCGTGGTGGTGGCGGGCTCGAAGGTGGCGCTCGAGCGCGCGTTCGGCCGCGGGAAGGCGGGGCCCGCCGCGGCGGTGGCCGAGGGCACGCCGATGTCCACCGCCGTGCCGAAGACGCGCTGCGACTGCACCGCGTAAGAGCGACCGGTGCCCTGCGCCAGGTCCAGGTTGAGGTCGGCGATGGCGGCACCCGTGGCCGTGCGCACCTGGGGCGCGGCCACGTCGGCTGGTGCTTGGGTGGCGGCCAGCGGTTCTGCTGCAGGCTCCGCGGCGAGCACGGAAGCGGCAGCGCAGGCCAGCGACAGGACCAGGACGGTTGGGCGGATCGGCAGGTTGGGCATGAGGGGTCCTTCGGAAGAGGGGATGTCCCGCGTCAGCGGGACGTCCGGCCGTGCTGCGCGGGCAGGGTGGCCGTTGTGCAAGGGTAACGGGGCGGCGGGCCAGCGGCGCCGCCGTGCGCCGGCCTGTCTAGTAGCTGTAGACGCCGCGTCCCGTCTTGCGGCCCAACTGGCCGGCCGCGACCATCTCCTTGAGCAGCGGGCAGGGCCGGTACTTGGAGTCGCCGAATTCCTCCAGGTAGACCTCCATCACGGCCAGGCACACATCCAGGCCGATCATGTCGGCCAGGGCCAGCGGGCCGATCGGGTGGTTGCAGCCCAGCTTCATGCCGGCGTCGATGTCCTCCGGCGTGGCCAGGCCCTCGGCCAGCACGAAGAAGGCCTCGTTGATCATCGGCACCAGGATGCGGTTGACCACGAAGCCCGGCGCGTTCTTCACGGTGATGGGCTGCTTGCCCAGCTTGAGGGCCAGCGCCTTCACGGCGTCGTGCGTGGCGTCGCTGGTCAGGTAGCCGCGGATCAGCTCCACCAGCGCCATCATCGGCACCGGGTTGAAGAAGTGCATGCCGATGAAGCGGTCGGCGCGCGAGGTGTCGGCCGCCAGCTGCGTGATCGAGATGGACGAGGTGTTGGACGCGATGATCACCTCGGGTGCCAGCAGCGCATCGACCTGCTTGAGGATCTTGCGCTTGAGTTCGTGGTTCTCGGTGGCGGCCTCGATGACCAACTGGGCAGTCTTGAGGTCGTCATAGTTGGTGGAGCCCTGGATCAGCGCGAGCGCGGCGGTCTTCTGCGCTTCGGTGAGCTTTTCCTTCTTGATCAGCCGGTCGAGGCTGCCCGAGACGGTGGCCAGGCCCTTGTCCACGGCGGCCTGGCTGATGTCCACCATCACCACCTTGACGCCCGACACGGCACAGGCCTGTGCGATGCCGTTGCCCATGGTGCCGGCACCGATGATGCCCACGGTCTGGATGTCCATTGATTCGCTCCTCGAGATTGGAAAAGAAGAAAGGAAAAAGAGGCGGAAGGATCAACGGGCAATGCTAACGGCCCAGGGGCGGCCGGGCTGTTGCGCAGGCGCAGGGCCACGCACTGTGCGGCCCGACGGGGCCGCACCAGGGCGCGGTCAGCGCGCCGGCCGGATGCGGTAGATGCCGTTGTCGCGGTCGGCCGAGTAGTAGATGCTGCCGTCCTCGCCCACGGCCACGCCGGTGGGCACGTAGGGGGGCGGCATGCCCGGGCTGCCCGCCATGCCGATGGGCAGGTCGTCGGCGACGGTGCGCCGGTTGCCGCTCGCCACGTCGATCTCGGTGAGGCGCCGCGCCGCCGTCTCTGCCACCACCAGGCTGCCCCAGGGCGTGAAGGCCAGGCCCTCGGGCATGGCCAGGCCCGAGGCCACCGTGGCTGGCGCGCCCCCGGGCACCAGCCGCAGCACGCGGCCGGCCGCTTCGCTCACGTACAGCTGGCCGGCCGCATCGCGCGCCAGCTGCAGCGGGCCCTGCAGCCCGCTGGCCAGCACCGTGCGCTGCGCGAAGTCGGGGCCGCTGGCGCGCGTCACCGTGCCGGCGCCCAGCTCGGTGTAGACCACGCTGCCGTCGTCCATGGGGATTGCGTCGTAGGGGGCCTTGAGGCCGTGCAGGGTGTGCAACGTCCGGCGGTTGGCGCGGTCCACGACCTGCACCGTGCCGGTGAACCACGAGGCCAGCGCGAAGCGGCTGGCCGAGACGCCCACCGCGAAGGGGTACTCCAGCGCCGGGTCGCGCTGCATGCGGAAGACGTCGCGCACCTGGCTACTGGCCGTGTCGACCTCGCGGAAGCCGAACCATGGGCCCGGGCTGCCCGCAGTCACGCGAGGGACAAGCGTCCGCTCCCCGGGTCAGTCCCGATGCCCGGGGGCGGCCGGCAGCCAGTTGCCGCAAGCGCCGGGGGCGGGCCGCTGCCTACCCTCGCAGCCACGACCGGGCCTGCAGAGCCCCGGCTTCACACCTGTTGGAGACATGTCCATGCGCCCTAGGGTAAGTCCCTCGAGCCGCCCGCTTCCAAGCGCCCAGGCACGCCACTACGATGGCGCGCGCTTCCCGTCGAACGGGCTGCCGGGTGCGGCCTTGGCGGGAGCCGCTTCGCACCCTGGCCCCGGCGCCACGGGGCCGCACCTTCTGCCAGGAGGAGACACGGGAATGCACACCAGCAGGGCAGCGCGCGCCGCAGGCGAGCGCGTGATGTGGCTGACGTCGCAGCGCGTCTTTTACGCGGGGCTGCTGGGCGCGACGCGCTCGCGCAGCCTGGGCGGTCATGCGGTGTATGTGTCGCCGCGCGGCCTGCCCAATCGTGTGAGCATCGATGGCGGCCCCTGGCAGTCGGGCGAGCTGCTGGTGGTGCCGCCGCACATGCCCCATCGCGTCGAAAGCCCCGAGCCCCAGGTCTTCAACGTGGTGGTCGAGGCGGAGTCGGTCGAGGCCGATGCCCTGCCGGCGTTGCTGCAGCACAGCGGTGCGGTGCATGACGAGGCCATGGTCCGCCGCGTGCGTGTGGCCCATGCGCAGTTGCTGGCCGCCTGCCAGGGCCAGGCCGCGGCGCCCGCCGATTTCGACCAGCTCTTCTTTGGCCAGGCGCTGGTGCCTCGGCGGCTGGACGCACGCATCGCGCAGGTCATCGCCCGCATCTGCGCCAACCCGGCCGAGTCGCTGGCCGCCGAGGCCTGTGCCGAGTCGGTGGGGCTGTCCTTCTCGCGCTTCCTGCACCTGTTCCGTGACCAGGTGGGCGTGCCCTTTCGCGTGTTCCGCGCCTGGAAGCGGGCGCGCAGCCTGCTGCGCTATGTGCACCAGGGCACGAGCCTCACCGACATCGCGCTGGAAGCCGGCTATCCCGATTCCACCCACTTCAGCCATTCGATCCGGCAGGTGTACGGCCTCACGCCCAGCGACATCGTCGCGGGCTCGCGCCGCCTGGCCGTGATGGACGCGCACGGGCCCGCGGCGGCCTGAGCGCGCGCCGCTCCCGCCTCATCCCCGCGACGACGGACGCCGCGCGCACATGCAGGTGCTGCAACTCCTGCTCTCGGGCATCGCCCAGGGCTGCATCTACGGGCTGATCGCCCTGGGCTTCGTGCTCATCTACAAGGCCACCGAGACCGTCAGCTTCGCCCAGGGCGACCTGATGATGCTGGGCGCCTTCGCGGCCTTTGCGGCCATGACGCTGCTGGGCCTGCCCTTCTGGCTGGCGGCGGTGCTGGCGGTGGCGGCGCTGGTGGCCTTCGGCGCGCTGCTGGAGCTGGTGGTGATCCGGCCCATCCTGGGCCAGCCGCAGTTCTCCATCGTCATGCTGACCATCGGCATCGGCTACGTGGCGCGCGGGCTGATCACCATGGTGCCCGGCATCGGCACCGAGACCCACACGCTGCCCGTGCCCTACAAGGACCAGGTCTGGAACCTGGGCGGCCTGGTGGTGAACGTGGAGCAGGCGGTGGTGATCGCGGCCACGGCCGTGCTGTGCGGCCTGCTCTTTGCCATGTTCCGCTACAGCAAGCTGGGCATCGCGATGCAGGCCAGCTCGCAGAACCAGTTGGCGGCGTACTACATGGGCATCCCGGTCAAGCGGCTCAACGGACTGGTGTGGGGCCTGGCGGCGGCGGTGGCCACGGTGGCGGGCATCCTGCTCGCGCCCATCACCTTCGTGCATGCCAACATGGGCTTCATCGGGCTCAAGGCCTTTCCGGCTGCGGTGGTGGGCGGCTTCGGCAGCCTGCCCGGGGCCATCGTGGGCGGGCTGGTCATCGGCGTGGTGGAGTCGATGGCGGGCTTCTACCTGCCCGACGGCTTCAAGGACACGGCGCCGTACATCGTGGTGCTGGCCATGTTGATGGTGAAGCCCAACGGGTTGTTCGGCGAGAAGCTGCGCAAGAAGGTCTGAGCCATGCGTTTCATCTTCAAGACCTCCTACGCGCAGGACATCGCGCTGGCCAAGCACGGCGGGCACCGCTTCTGGTATGCGCTGCTGGGCGTGGTGCTGCTGGCCGCGCCCTGGCTGCTGGACGAGTACTGGCTGGCGCAGCTCAACTTCGTGCTCATCTACTCGGTGGTGGGCCTGGGGCTGATGCTGCTGGCGGGCTTCACCGGCCAGTTCTCCATCGGCCATGCGGCCTTCCTGGGCACGGGGGCCTACACGCAGGGCGTGTTGGTCAACCTGGGCGTGCCCTTTCCGCTGGCCATGGTGGCGGCCGCGCTGCTGTCCGCGGCGGTGGGCGTGGTGGTGGCCATGCCGGCGCTGCGGGTCAAGGGCATCTACCTGGGCATCGCCACGCTGGCCTTCGGCTTCATCGTGGAGGAGGTGTTCGCGCGATGGGAAGGCCTCACCGGTGGCAACGCCGGCCTGCACGTGAAGTCGCCCCGGCTCTTCGGGCTGGACTTCGGCGGCGGCGAGGCCTTCTACTTCGTCTGCCTCGCCACGGCCGTGCTGTGCACGCTGGGCGTGCTCAACCTGCTGCGCGCGCCCACCGGACGCGCCTTCGTGGCCATCCGCGATTCGGAGATCTCGGCGCAGAGCATGGGCATCCACCTGGCGCGCTACAAGACGCTGGCCTTTGCGCTGTCGGCGGCACTCGCGGGGCTGGGTGGCGCGCTCTATGCGCACAAGATCAGCTTCCTCTCGCCCGACCAGTTCAGCATCCTGCAGTCCATCGACCTGCTGCTGCTGGTGGTGATCGGCGGGCTGGGCTCGGTGCACGGCGTGTTCCTGGGTGCCATCTTCCTGATCTCGATGCCGCAGCTCATTGCGCTGAGCAAGGACTGGCTGCCCGAGGCCATCGGCCAGGCGCCCGGCCTGCAGGGGCTGGTGTACGGCCTGGTGCTGATCGCCTTCGTGCTCTTCGAGCCCATGGGCCTGTACGGTCGCTGGCTCAAGGTGCGCGCTTGGCTGCAGCTCTTTCCCTTCTACCGCCGCGGCATGTTCAAGCGGCAGAAGTCCTTCACCAAGTCCGACAGGTTGAAATGAGCGACGTGCTGCTTTCCGCCCAGGACCTCAGCGTGCGCTTCGGCGGCGTGCTGGCGGTCAACCAGGTGAGCTTCGACGTGCGGCGCGGCGAGGTGTTCACGCTGATCGGCCCCAACGGTGCGGGCAAGACGACGGTGTTCAACCTCATCAGCCGCATCTACCAGCCCACCACCGGCCGCATCACCTGGAACGGCGGCGCGGCGCCGCTGACGCTGACCGACCAGCCGCCGCACGCCATCGCGGCGCTGGGCATCGCGCGCACCTTCCAGAACATCGAGCTCTTCGAGCATGCGACGGTGCTGCACAACCTGCTGATCGGCCGGCATGTGCACCGCCGCACGGGCTTCTGGTCGGAGCTCTTCTTCACGCCCGCCACCCGCGCCGCCGAGGTGGCCGCGCGCGAGAAGGCTGAGCAGGTGATCGACCTGCTGGACCTGCAGCACCACCGCGATTCGCTGGTGGCCGGCCTGCCCTATGGCGTGCGCAAGGTGGTCGAGCTGGCGCGCGCGCTGTGCACCGAGCCCCAGCTGCTGCTGCTGGACGAGCCCTCGTCCGGCCTGAACGTGGAGGAGACCGCGGACATGGCCTTCTGGATCCAGGACATCCAGCACGAGCTGGGCATCTCCGTACTGATGGTGGAACACGACATGACGCTGGTCTCCAAGGTGTCGGACCGCGTGCTCGCCATGGCCCAGGGCGAGGTGCTGGCCCTGGGCAGCGCCCGCGAGGTGCAGGCCGATGCGCGGGTCATCGAGGCCTACCTGGGCACTGCCGAGGACGTGAGCAGCCTGCGGCGGCCGAAGGTGGCGGCATGAGGCGCACCGCCGCATCGGGTGGATGTTCCGCCGCGGGTCACGAAGGAGCACGCCCATGAGCACCGGCATCGCCATCGCCTCGACCACGCTGCCGGTGCACGCCGCCATGCCGCAGGGCATGGACGCCGTTCCGGCCGAGGACGTGCTGCAGCTGCTCAACGTCGAGAGCGCCTACGGCCCCATCAAGGCCATCCGCGGCGTCAGCCTCAAGGTGCGGCGCGGCGAGATCGCCACCGTGCTGGGCAGCAATGGCGCGGGCAAGACCACCATCCTCAAGACCATCTCCGGCATCATCGATCCGCGCAAGGGCACGGTGCACTTCAAGGGCCGCGACATCACCGCGCGCGACCCCGCCTTCATCGTGCAGCAGGGCCTGTCGCACGTGCCCGAGGGGCGCGAGGTGTTCCCGTTGCTGTCGGTGCGCGACAACCTGCTGATGGGCGCCTACACCCGCCGCGATCGCGACGGCGTGGCGCGGGACCTGGAGACGGTGTTCGGCTACTTCCCCATCCTGCGCGAGCGCGCGGCGCAGGACGCGGGCTTGCTCTCCGGCGGCCAGCAGCAGATGCTGGCCATCTCGCGCGCGCTCATGGCCGCGCCCGAGCTGATCCTGCTGGACGAGCCCTCGCTGGGCCTGTCGCCCAAGCTCACCAAGGAGATCTTCGAGATCGTGGTGCGCATCAACCGCGAGCGCGGTACCACGCTGCTGGTGGTGGAGCAGAACGCCAACATGGCGCTCAACGCGGCCGACTACGGCTACGTGCTCGAGAACGGCCGCATCGTCATGGAGGACAGCTGCGAGCGCCTGCGCGAGAAGGAGGACATCAAGGAGTTCTACCTCGGCATGCAGGAGACCGGCGCCCGCGGCGAGCGGCGCTGGAAGAAAAAGAAGACCTGGCGTTGACGACGAGAGGCCCGCACCATGCGCACCACGCCCTTCCACCTCGCCCGCACCGCGACGGCCTTCCTTCGCGCCGGGCTCGATGCCTCCGCGCCGGCTGCCGCTTCTGCCGTGCCCGCCACCGGCCCCGCCCGCGTGCCCGCCGGGCTCTGGGACACGGCCCACATGGCGCCGCGCACCGACATCGTGGTGCCCGGCGAGACGCTGCCCGCCGTGTTCTGGAACGCTGCCCGCCTGCGCGGCGAGCGCGTGTGGATGCGCCAGAAGGAGCTGGGCATCTGGCGCGCCTGGACCTGGCAGCAGACGGCCGAGGCCGTGGCCGAGATCGCCCATGGCCTCATGGCGCTGGACTTCGCGCCCGGCGACTGCGCGTCGATCCTGTCCAACACGGTGATCGAATGGGTGCTGGCCGACCTGGCGGTGCTCAGCTGCGCGGGCGTCTCCAACGGCATCTATCCCACTGACGCGGCCAGCCAGGTGCACTACCTGTGCGAGGACTCGTCGACCACGGTCCTCTTCGTCGAGGACGACGAGCAGCTAGACAAGGCGCTGGCCGTGCGTGCGCAACTGCCGCGGCTGCGCAAGGTGGTGGTCTTCGACATGAAGGGGCTGCGCGACTTCCACGACCCCGACGTGATGTCGCTGCAGGACCTGCGCGCCCTGGGCCGCGAGCACCTGCGGCTGCATCCACAGGCCATCGACGAGCGCGTCGGACAGCTCAGGCCCGCCGACCTGGCCATCCTGATCTACACCTCGGGCACCACGGGCAAACCCAAGGGCGCCATGCACAGCCATGGCGGCCTGGTGTACGCCATGCGCGGCTACAACACGCTGATCGCGCAGGACGAGCGCGACGAGCGCATGTGCTTCCTGCCGCTGTGCCACGTGGCCGAGCGAATGGGCGGCGAGTACTTCGCCATGTACACCGGCTCGGTGCTCAACTTCGTCGAGAACCCCGAGACGGTGCCCGAGAACGTGCGCGAGATCGCGCCCACGGTCTTCCTGGCCGTGCCGCGGGTGTGGGAGAAGTTCTATTCCGGCGTGATGATCGCGCTCAAGGAAGCGACGCCGCTGCAGCGCGCCGCCTATGCCTGGGCCATCGGCGTGGGCGAGCGCATCGCCGACCGCGTGCTGGCCGGCCAGCCGGTCGATGGCGCGCTGAAGCTGCAGTTCCGCCTGGCGCGCGTGCTGGCGCTGGACAACGTGCGCAAGCTCATCGGCATCCACCGCGCGCGCTTCCTGGTGACGGGCGCGGCGCCCATCTCGCCCGACCTGGTGCGCTGGTACCTGGCGCTGGGCGTGCCCATGCTGGAGGTCTGGGGCATGACCGAGACCGGTGGCGCCTCCACCGGCATGCCGGCCGACCGCATCAAGCCCGGCTCCATCGGCCCGGCCACGTCGTACAACGAGGTGCGCATCGACGAAGGCACCGGCGAGATCCGCGTGCGCGGGCCCAACGTCTTCATGGGCTACCTCAACCAGCCGGAGAAGACGGCCGAGACCATCGATCCCGATGGGTGGTTGCATACGGGCGATGTGGGCACGGTGGACGCGGACGGGTTTTTCCGCATCACCGACCGCATGAAGGACATCATCATCACCGCGGGCGGCAAGAACATCACGCCCAGCGAGCTGGAGAACGAGCTCAAGTTCAGCCCGTACATCACCGACGCGGTGGTGATCGGCGATGCCAGGCCCTACCTCACGGTGATCATCATGATCGACCAGGAGAACGTCGAGAAATACGCGCAGGACCACGACGTGCCCTTCAGCAACTACGCCAGCCTGACGCGCGCCCGCGAGGTGCAGGACCTGATCCAGGGCGAGATCGACCGCGTCAACGCCAAGTTCGCGCGCGTCGAGCAGATCAAGAAGTTCTTCCTGCTCGACACCCAGCTCAGCGCTGAGGACGAAGAGTTGACGCCCACCATGAAGCTCAAGCGCAAGCTGGTGCAGGCCAAGTACGCCGCGCAGATCGATGCGATGTATGCAGCGTAAGAGGACGCACGCATGGCGCAGGCACCGATGGGCCCTGAGCCGTTCGGGCTGAGCCTGTCGAAGCCCCGCTCTGCAGTCCGCAAGCCCCCGATACCCCGACCCCCCAGGAGACAGCCATGAAGACCATCCGCCCCGCCGCGACCTCGGTCGCCCTTCTCGCGCTCGGCCTCCCGCTGGCCCATGCCCAGCAGCAGGGCGTGAGCAAGGACGAGATCCGCATCGGCACCATCCAGGACCTGTCCGGCCCGCTGGCCGGCTTCGGCAAGCAGTCCCGCAACGGCATGCAGCTGCGTGTGGAGGAGATCAACGAGCAGGGCGGCATCAACGGCCGCAAGCTCAAGCTCTACGTCGAGGACTCGGGCTACGACCCCAAGAAGGCCGTGTTGGCGGCGCAGAAGC
Organism: Pseudacidovorax sp. NFM-22; assembly: GCF_021401245.1. GTDB lineage: Bacteria > Pseudomonadota > Gammaproteobacteria > Burkholderiales > Burkholderiaceae_C > Xenophilus. The sequence continues at coordinate 656,915 of NZ_JACBFY010000002.1, read as the reverse complement.
TGGTCAACCAGGACAAGATCTTCATCATGGCCGGCCACATCGGCACCGCCCAGAACATGGCGGCCATGCCGGTGCAGTTCGACAAGAACATCATCAACTTCTTCCCGATCACGGCGGCGCGCGAGATGTACGAGCCGCTCAACCGGCTCAAGTATTCCTTCGCCGCGACGTACTACGACCAGATCCGCATGGCGCTGCCGAAGATGGTGAAGGAGAAGAACGCCAAGAAGGTCTGCACCATCTACCAGGACGACGAGTTCGGCCTGGAGGTGAACCGCGGTGCCGAGGCCGGCCTGAAGGCTGCGGGCATGGAGCTGGCCGAGAAGACCAGCTTCAAGCGCGGCGCGACCGACTTCAGCAGCCAGGTGGCGAAGATGAAGGCGGCGGGCTGCGAGGTGGTGGTGCTCGGCACCATCATCCGCGAGACCATCGGCACCATCGCCGAGTCGCGCAAGACCGGCTTCAACCCGGTCTTCCTGGGTTCCAGCGCGGCCTACACCGACCTGATCCACAAGCTGGGCGGCAAGGCGATGGACGGCATGTACGCCACCATGACGGTGCAGAACCCGTACACCGACGAGCAGAACGACAAGATCCGTTTCTGGGCCAACAAGTACAAGACCAAGTTCAACGAGGACCCGACGGTGTTCTCGGTCTACGGCTACATGATCGTGGACGACTTCGCGCAGGTGGCGCAGAAGGCGGGCGCCAACCTGACGACCGACTCGTTCATCAAGATCATGGACGCGAGCACCTTCGAGCCGGACATGTTCGGTTCGCCCAAGATGACGTTCACGGCGACCAAGCGGCTGGGCAACAACGCCTCGCGGCTGTCGCAGATCGTGGATGGCAAGTGGAAGGTGGTGTCGGACTACGTGGCGGAGTGAGGTTTGCGCGGGGGTGGTCTCGGGATTCGGGCCGGGGTGCGCGCCGGCGCCGGGCCCAGGGCGCGCGGGCTCATACGGGGTCGGTCGGCCCTGCGGGCCGACTCCGCTGCGGTGCTCGGACAGACGGGCCGCGGCATAACTCGCTACGCGCTTCGCGCTGCGCTCAGACAAACGCCGCGAGTCAGATCACGAAGCAGGCCTGTCCTTCGGCAGGCCTGCAGCCCGTCCATCCTGCGCTCCTCGCCGACCCCGAAATCGCCCACGCACCCTGAGCCCGTCACCGGCGCGTGGAGACTGGCGTGGGTGATCGACGGAGGCCAGTGCTCTCCGCGTCGATCGCGCGGCGCCTCTTGCTCCCTCTCCCCTCGCGGGAGAGGGCGGGGGAGAGGGGGACGGTGGCCCGCAAGAAGCGCAGTGGTGGTGTGACCCTCCTCTCCCCAACCCCTCTCCCGCGAGGGGAGAGGGGCTATGCGCAGCAGTCATGCCGGCTGATCACCCGCAACGCAGGCCCTGGTGCCGGTGAGGGCGTGGCGGCGCGCCTGTGGGGCGCCGAGGAGCGCAGGGCGGACGGGCTGCGGGCCTGCCGAAGGACAGGCCCGCTTCGTGAACTGACTCGCGGCATTTGTCCGAGCAGAGTGAACGCAGTGAACGTCGCGAGTTATGCCGCGGCCCGTCCGACCGAGCACCGCAGGGGCGTCGGCGAAGCCGACCGCCCCACTTGAAGCGCCGCCACGCCCTCACCGGCGCCAGGGCCGGACCATCGCCCCAAGTGCCCAAGTGCCCAAGTGCCCAAGTGCCCCAACCAGAACACAGGCCAGGTCGCGCCACCATCACGAGAGCCACTCAGTTAAGCCCCCCCGGCGCAAAAAAACGAAAAGGGGCCCATCAAGGGCCCCGGAAGGAAGCAGACATGGTGACCCATGTCCGCTCAGAAGAAGCAGCGCCTCACTCCTCGACGAAGGCCTCTTCGCGCTTGGACTTCACGGCCGGCAGCAGCACGATGGTCAGCAGCGCCAGGGCGGCGACCAGCAGGCCGGCCGAGATCGGGCGCGTGACCAGCACGCTCCAGCTGCCGCGCGACAGCAGCAGCGCACGGCGCAGGTTCTCTTCCATCATCGGCCCCAGGATGAAGCCCAGCAGCAGCGGCGCCGGTTCCACCCGCAGCTTGATGAACACATAGCCCACGAAGCCGAAGATCGCCACCATCCACACGTCGAAGGTGTTGTTGTTGGTCGAGTACACGCCGATGGCACAGAACAGCACGATGGCCGGGAACAGCAGGCGGTACGGCACCTTCAGCAGCTTGATCCACATGCCGATCAGCGGCAGGTTCAGGATGATCAGCATCAGGTTGCCCAGCCACATCGAGGCGATCAGGCCCCAGAACAGCTCGGGGTTGCTGGTCATCACCTGCGGGCCGGGCTGGATGTTGTGGATGGTCATGGCACCCACCATCAGCGCCATCACCGGGTTGGGCGGAATGCCCAGCGTCAGCAGCGGGATGAACGACGTTTGCGCACCGGCGTTGTTGGCCGACTCGGGACCGGCCACGCCGCGGATGTTGCCGCGGCCGAAGGCCACTTCACCGGGCGACATCTTCAGCTTCTTCTCCAGCGCATAGGAGGCGAACGAAGCCAGCAGCGCACCGCCGCCCGGCAGGATGCCCAGGGCCGAGCCCAGCGTCGTGCCGCGCAGCACGGCCGGGGCCATGCGCTTGAAGTCGTCGCCGGTGGGCCACAGGCCGGTCACCTTGCTGGTGAAGACCTCGCGCTCCTCTTCGCCCTGCGACAGGTTGCCGATGATTTCGCCGTAGCCGAACACACCCATCGACACCACGATGAAGCCGATGCCGTCCGTCAGCTCGGGAATGTCGAAGCTGAAGCGCGCCACGCCGGAGTTCACGTCCGTGCCCACCAGGCCCAGCAGCAGGCCCAGCACCACCATGGCGATGGCCTTGAGCAGCGAGCCGGAGGCCAGCACCACGGCACCGATCAGGCCCAGCACCATCAGGCTGAAGTACTCGGCCGGGCCGAACTTGAAGGCCAGTTCGGTCAGCGGCGGCGCAAAGGCGGCCAGGATGACCGTGCCCACGCAACCGGCGAAGAACGAGCCCAGGCCGGCGGCCGCCAGCGCGGGGCCCGCCCGGCCCTGCCGCGCCATCTGGTAGCCGTCGATACAGGTGACCACCGACGACGATTCGCCCGGCAGGTTCACCAGGATGGCCGTCGTCGAGCCGCCGTACTGCGCGCCGTAGTAGATGCCCGCCAGCATGATCAGCGCCGACACCGGTGGCAGCGCATAGGTGGCCGGCAGCAGCATGGCGATGGTCGCGACCGGGCCGATGCCCGGCAGCACGCCGATCAGCGTGCCCAGGATGCAGCCGATCAGGCAATAGAGCAGGTTGGTCCAGGTGACGGCGACGCCGAAGCCCGTGGCCAGGTTGGAGATCAGGTTGAAGTCCATGGTTGTCGTTCTTTCCCGATCAGCCCGAAATGAAGGTGGGCCACACCTGGATCTGCAGCTTGAGGGCCACGATGAAGGCCAGGTAGCTGCCCACGGCCAGCACCACCGCCAGGATCAGCGAGTCGCGCAGATTGAACTGGTTGCCCGCCATGCTGGCGATGATGGTGAGCGCGAAGATGGCGATGATCAGCCCCATCGCCGGCAGCCCGATGCTGGGCAGGCCGCCCAGCAGCACGCCGAAGGCGAGGTTGGCGCCGAGCACGAAAGCCAATGGCTTCCAGGCCCAGCGGCCGATCCTGCCCCCATCGGCGGTTTCGACCACCATGGCCTGCAGCGAGATCACCGCACCGATGAGCGCGAGCAGCACCCCCAGCATGAGCGGAAAATAACCCGGGCCCATGCGGGCCCCGTCACCGATGGTGTAGTTGGTGGAGCCGACCGCGAACGTTGCGCCCACGGCCATGAACATCACACCGGAAAAAAAGTCAGCCTGGCTTTTGATGGCCATTTCGTTGCTTCTCCTCGAGACCTTGTGTTGAAACGGGGGCGAGGGTCGTCGCCCGAGGCTGACCATTGGCTGACTTGGTGTGTAGGGATAAGCGCGTAAGCAGTCTCCACATCGATGGGAATCAAATGGGAGACGAAGCGTTGCTGAAATTGATTTTGTCGCTATGAAAGTAATAGCGTTTTTTCGTGCGCCGAGCCGTCAGGTCGGCGCTTTTTTCCTGACTGGAGACAGACTGAGATGACTGCCACCCGCCGCGACTTCGTCGCTTCCTCCCTTGCCGCCGCCGGCCTTGCGCTGGCCGGCGCCCCGGCCTTCGCCCAGTCCGACTGGCCGGCCAAGCCGATTCGGCTGATCGTGCCCTTCCCGCCCGGCGGCGGCACCGACATCCTGTCGCGCCTCGTCGCCAACAAGCTCACCGAGGTCAGCAAGTGGACCGTGGTGCCCGACAACCGCGGCGGCGCGGGCGGCACCATCGGCATCGCCGAGGCGGCGCGGGCCCAGCCCACGGGCTACGACCTGGTGATGGGGCAGAAGGACAACATGGTCGTCGCGCCCTGGCTCTACAAGAACCTGAGCTACGACCCGGTCAAGGACCTGACGGCCGTGGCCCATGTGGCCTACACGCCGGTGGTGATCGTGGTGCGCAGCGAATCGCGCTTCAAGACGCTCAAGGACGTGGTCGAGGCCGCGCGCGCCCAGCCCGATGCCGTCACCTTCGGCTCGCCGGGCAACGGCACCACCATCCACCTGGCCGGCGAGATCTTCAAGACCGCCGCCAAGATCCAGATCCGCCACGTGCCCTACAAGGGCAGCAACGCCGCCATGATGGACGTGCTGGCCGGCAACGTGGACCTGCTGGTCTCGTCGCTGCCTTCGGCCATCGCGCAGATCAAGGCCGGCAAGCTGCGCCCGCTGGCCGTGACCTCGGCCAAGCGCAGCACCTCCCTGCCCGACATCCCGACCGTGGCCGAACTCGGCTACGGCAAGGACTTCGACGTCAGCACCTGGTACGGCATCTTCGCGCCGGCCGGCACGCCCAAGCCGGTGGTCGACAAGGTCAATGCCGAGGTCAACAAGCTGCTGGCCCGCCCCGACGTGCAGGCGGCCATCCACGAGCAGGGTGCCGAGTACCAGGCCATGTCCACCACCGAGTTCGCCACGCTGGTCAAGGACGACGTCGCCAAGTGGAAGGGCATCGTCCAGGCCTCCGGCGCGCGCATCGAGTAAGCCCGGCGGGCCGGGCCGGACGCCCACGCTCCGGCGGCCAGCCCATCAGGCAGAAGCAGAAGGGGCCGCACTCGTGCGGCCCCTTCTCTTTCGTCGGCGGGGCCGGCGAAGGGTTCGGCCTTCAGCGGCCGGGGCCGTGCATGAAGAAGGAGCCGCGCGGGCCGGGATGGGGGCCGTGCCAGCCGCCGCCGAGCACCAGCCCGACGCTCAGGGCGGTCAGGCCCACCCACCAGGGGTCGACCGCATAGCCGCTGGCCACCACCACCGGCGCCGGCGCGGCGACCAGCACCGGGGCACCGCTCACCACCACGCCCGGCTCCACCGGCACTGTGGCCGGGACGGTGCTGGCCATGGCGGCAGGCGCCGACGTCACCGGCACGCCGGTCGGCGGCTGGGCCATCCAGGTGCTGTAGTCGTGGCCGCCCAGGCGGTAGCTCACGCTGTAGCCGCCGTCGGCCAGGGCCACGCAGGCGGTCACCTGCGCCTGGGGCGGCAGTGCCTGCGCCTGCGCGGGGACACCGGCGACCAGCAGGGCCGCAAGCGCGGCGCCCCCGGTCCAGCGCCGCAAGGAATGGATTCGTGAACGGGTCATGGGAGGGCTCCTTTCAGAACGATGTGCCGATCTGGAACTGGAAGCGCTGGGTGCGATCGGCCGTGATGCCGGCGGCGGTGTCTTCCTTCTGGTAGAGCACGGGCACCGCATAGGCCAGGCTCAGCGGCCCCAGCGGCGAGAGCCAGCTCACGCCCAGGCCGACCGACGCGCGCAGCTTCTGCTGCGCCTTCCACTGCGCATCCGTCAGCGACGAGGTGCGGTCGGCGAACACGTTGCCCGCGTCGAAGAAGCCGAACAGCCGCAGCGTGCGGTCGTTGCCCGCACCCGGGAAGGGCGTGCTCAGCTCCGCATTGACGATGGCCTTGCGCAGGCCGCCCAGCGCGCCGGCCGTCACGCTGTCGCGCGGGCCGAGCGAGTTGCTCTCGAAGCCGCGCACCGAGCCCAGGCCGCCGGCATAGAAGTTCTTGAACACCGGGTAGGTGTCGCCGCCCAGCGCGCGCGCCCAGCCCAGCTCGCCGTTGAGGGCGAAGGTGTACTGCTTGCTGATGGGGAAGTAGCGCTGGTACTGGTAGCTGGTCTTGAGGTAGCGGGCGCCCGAGGCCAGGCCCCATTCGGCGTTGGCGTTCTGCAGGGTGCCGCGCGTGGGCACCAGGGCGCTGTCGCGCGTGTCGCGCGACCAGCCGATGGTCAGCGGCACGCCGGTGATGGCGTCGCGCGCGCACACCACGCTGGGCGCGGTGCCCGAGCATTCGAAGTAGTCCAGGTAGGCCTGCGGCGTCGCCGTGTAGACGTAGCTGCCGTCGACCAGCGTATAGGCACCGTTGGTGCCCGGCTTGAAGGAGTAGCGCTCCAGGCCCAGGCCGAAGTACACCCGGTTGAGTTCGTCGAAGGGCACACCGAACTTCAGCGACACGCCCTGCGTGGTGAGCTTGTAGTTGCCGTCCGCGGCGTACGACGGGCGCGTGGTGTTCTGGTAGACGCTGATGATGCGCGAGATGCCGTCGGCGGTGAAGTAGGGGTCGATGGCCGAGACCGACACCGAGGTGCTGTACGAGCCGATGCTCGCGTTCAGCCCCAGGTAGTTGCCCGAGCCGAAGACGTTCTCCTGCGTGATGCCGAAGGTCAGCGTCACCTTGTCGGTGCTGGAGTAGCCCGCGCCCAGGTTCAGCGAGCCGGTGGGCTTTTCCTTCACGTCCACCATCAGGTCCACCGTGTCGGGCGAGCCGGGCACCTCCTGCGTCTGGATGTCCACGTCGCTGAAGTAGCCCAGTCGGTCGAGCCGGTCGCGCGACAGCTTGATCTTGTCGCCTTCGTACCAGGCCGATTCGTACTGCCGCATCTCGCGCCGGATCACCTCGTCGCGGGTGCGCGCGTTGCCGCCCACCAGGATGCGGCGCACGAACACGCGCTGGCGCGGCAGGCCCTTGAACACCATCGTCACGCGGCCGGTGGTCCGGTCGGCGTCCGGCACGGCCTCTACCTTGGCGAAGGCGAAGCCGAAGCGCGCGTAATGCTCGGTGAAGGCGCGCGTGGTCGCGGTGACGTCGTCGCCGTTGTAGTAGTCGCCCGGCCGCACCGTCACCAGCGACTTGAAGTCGTCCTCGCGGCCCAGGTAGTCGCCCTCCAGCCGGACGCCGGCCACCACGAAGCGCTCGCCCTCGGTGATGTTGACCGTCACCGTCACCGACTGGCGGTCCGCCGACAGCCCCACCTGCGTGGAGTCGATGCGGAAGTCCATGTAGCCGCGCGTCAGGTAGTACTGGCGCAGCGTCTCCAGGTCGGCGTCGAGCTTGGCGCGCGAATACTGGTTGGACTTGGTGTACCAGCTCATCCAGTTGCCCGCGTCCAGGTCGAACAGGCCCAGCAGCGTCTTCTCGCTGAAGGCCTTGGCGCCCACCACCCGCACCTCGGTGATGCGGGCGGATTCGCCCTCGGTCACCGTGAAGCTGATGTTGACGCGGTTGTTCTCCAGCGGCGTGGCGGTGGTCTGTACGCTGGCGCTGTAGTAGCCCTTGCCGATGTACTGGCGCTTGAGCTCCTGCTCGGCGCGGTCGGCCAGGGCCTTGTCGTAGGGCCGGCCCTCGGCGAGGCCCACCTCGCGCAGCGCCTTGGTCATGGCCTGCTTGTCGAATTCCTTGGCACCCTCGAAGTCCACGCCCGCGATGGTCGGGCGCTCTTCCACGATCACCACCAGCACGTTGCCGGAGATGTCGAGCCGCACGTCCTTGAACATGCCCAGCTCGTACAGCGCCCGGATGGCCGCCGAGCCAAGGTCGTCGGTGTAGGTGTCGCCCACATGCAGGGGCAGGGCATGGAAGATGGTGCCGGGTTCCACCCGCTGCAGGCCTTCCACCCGCAGGTCGCGGATGGTGAAGGGCTCGGCACCCCACGCGGCATGGCTGCCGGCGAAGAGGGCGAAGGCGCCGAGGGCGGCGTGCAGCGGTCGGCCGCGGAACAGAAAGCGCATGGATCGGGTCGGGGCGCCGGCGCCGGGAGCGCAGGTCGCCAGAGTGGCTTGGCGCGGATCATGGGCGGCCACTTGGGAGGAATCGTGGATGACCGCATTGCCGCGCTCCCGCCTTTGTCCGACAAGGGCGGCGCGATCGCCGCCACGCCCGGCCGCAGCCGTTGTCGTAGAGTGCTTGGCGAAGTGGCCCCTGCGCCGCCCACCGCATGGCTGTGCGCCCCGCCGCGCATGCCGACCGCCCGCCCTGCCGTCCCGACCATGAAGCACGACCTGCCCTTCCTCAACCCCTACCGCCACGGCTTCGCCCGCGTGGCCGTGGCCATGCCGCGCAACCGCGTGGCCGATCCGCTCTCCAACGCCGCCGAGACCATCCGCCTCTACCGCGAGGCCGAGGCCCAGGGCGCGGCGGTGGTGGCCTTTCCGGAGCTGGGCCTGTCGGCCTACACCTGCGACGACCTGTTCCACCAGTCCGCGCTGCTCGATGGCTGCGAAGCGGCGCTGGCCCAGGTGGTCGAGGCCTCGCGCGACCTGAATGCCGTGGCCGTGGTCGGCCTGCCGCTGCGGGTGGAGCACCGCCTGTTCAACTGCGCGGTGGTGGTCGCACGCGGCCGGGTGCTGGCCGTGCTGCCCAAGACCTACCTGCCCAACTACGGCGAGTTCTACGAGGCCCGGCAGTTCAATGCGTCCGGCAGCGCCATCACGGACCATGTGCAGCTCTTCGGCCACCGCGTGCCCTTCGGCACCGACATCGTCGTGCGCGCCCGCGAGCTGCCGCTGCTCGCGCTGCATGTGGAGATCTGCGAGGACCTGTGGACGCCCATCCCGCCGTCGAGCTTCGCGGCGCTGGCGGGCGCGACGGTGCTGGTCAACCTCTCGGCCTCCAACATCATCGTCGGCAAGTCGGCCTACCGGCACGCGCTGGTGGGCCAGCAGTCGGCGCGCTGCGTCGCGGCCTATCTCTATGCCTCGGCCGGCATCGGCGAATCGACCACCGACCTGGCCTGGGACGGCCAGTCGCTCATCTACGAATGCGGCGATCTGGTGGCGGAGAGCGAGCGCTTCGCCAACCAGTCGCACCTGCTCATGGCCGACGTGGACCTGGAGCGCCTGGCCCACGAGCGCATGCGCCTGACCAGCTTCGGCGAGACCGCGCGCCGCCACAAGGCTGAGCTGGCCACCTGGCGCACGGTGGAGTTCGACCTGGCCCCGCCCGCGCAGGTGCCCGGCGGCCTGATGCGCACGGTGGAGCGCTTTCCCTACGTGCCGGCCGACGCGCGCTCGCTGGACGAGCGCTGCTACGAGGTCTTCAACATCCAGGTGCAGTCGCTGGTGCAGCGCCTGGAGGCCTCGCGCATCGGCAAGGTGGTGATCGGCATCTCGGGGGGGCTCGATTCGACCCATGCGCTGCTGGTGGTGGCGCAGGCCATGGACCGGCTGGGCCGTCCGCGCACCGACATCCTGGCCTACACCATGCCCGGCTTTGCGACCAGCACGCGCACCCTGCAGCAGGCCCATGCGCTGATGCGCGTGGTGGGCTGCACCGCGCAGGAGATCGACATCCGCCCCAGCTGCCGGCAGATGCTGGCCGACCTGGGCCATCCCTTCGGCCGCAGCGAGCCGGTGTACGACGTCACCTTCGAGAACGTGCAGGCCGGCGAGCGCACCAGCCACCTGTTCCGCCTGGCCAACCACCATGGCGGCATCGTGGCCGGCACGGGCGATCTGAGCGAGCTGGCGCTGGGCTGGTGCACCTATGGCGTGGGCGACCACATGTCGCACTACAACGTGAATGCCAGCGTGCCCAAGACGCTGATCAAGCACCTGGTCAACTGGGTGGCGGGCAAGGGCCTGCTGGGTGACGAAGGCAGCCAGGTGCTGCAGGCCATCCTCTCCACCGAGATCAGCCCCGAGCTGGTGCCGGCCGATGCCGAAAGCCAGGGCGCCGAGCCCGCGCAGAGCACCGAGAGCGTGGTCGGCCCCTACGAGCTGCAGGACTTCCACCTGTACCACACGGTGCGCCACGGCATGCGGCCGTCCAAGGTGGCCTACCTGGCCTGGTGCGCTTGGCACGACCGCGAGAAGGGGCCGTGGCCAGACACCCTGCATGGCGAGCGCAACCAGTACACCCTGGCCGAGATCAAGAAGCACCTGGGCACCTTCCTGTTCCGCTTCTTCCAGATCAGCCAGTTCAAGCGCAGCTGCGTGCCCAACGCACCCAAGGTGGGCTCCGGCGGCTCGCTCTCGCCCCGCGGCGACTGGCGCGCGCCCAGCGATTCGGAATCGCGGGTGTGGCTGGACGAGTTGAAGACGGTGCCGGACGAGGTGTGAGGGCTGCCAGGTTCTCTTGGTGGTTTGTATTCGAGTGGATACAATTCGGCGATGCTGGACGTCCAGCTCACCACCACCTTCCAACGTTGGCTCGGCGGCTTGACCGACCTACGCGCCCGCATTGCCCTTGCGCGCCGGCTGGAGCGCTTGGCCGCGGGCAACGCGGGCGACAGCAAGTCCGTCGGCGAGGGCGTGACCGAGATGCGCGTCGACGTCGGGCCCGGCTATCGCGTGTATTACACGCGCCGCGGGTAGCAGATCGTCATCGTGCTTGCGGGCGGCGACAAGTCTTCGCAGCAACGCGACATCCAGCGCGCACAGGCCATGGCCAAGGAGTATTGAGATGCCCGACACCCTTCATGCCTTCGACATGTCCGAGATGCTCGACAGCGACGAGGCGATTGCCGAGTACCTGTCGCAGGTGATGGCGGACGGCGATGCCGACGAGCTGGTGGCCGCGCTCGGCCATATCGCACGCGCCCGGGGCATGGCGCAGATCGCACGGGATGCCGGCCTGGGCCGCGAATCGCTCTACAAGGCGCTCGCGCCCGGCGCCAAGCCCCGCTTCGACACCGTGTTGCGTGTGGTCAGGGCGCTGGGTGTGCGGCTGGAGGCCCGCCCAGCCGGTTGATCTGGCGCGGGTCAACCGCCTGGCGGGCGCCGGCCGGGCGCCCGCTTGAGCGGCGCCAGCAGCGGCCGCAGGCCGTTGTGGTCGATCTCCAGCATCAGCGCGAGCAGCCGGCCGATCTCGCCCTTGGGGAAGCCTTCGCGTGCGAACCACGCCAGGTAATTGCCGGGCAGGTCGGCGATGAGCGTGCCCTTGTGCTTGCCGAAGGGCATGGGCAGCGTGGCCAGGCGTTCGAGGTCTTCGGGCTTCATCGGGTCTTTGTCCAGGTCAGGCCGTCCTTCGAGCGGTAGGTGCCGCCTGTGGCGCAGCAGCCGCCTGCGCCGAAGGCCATGCGGCCCAGTTCGGCCGTCACGCCCTGCGCATCGGACGTCAGCGAATGGCGCTGGCAGCTGGTGAGGAGGTTGCCGGGGTAGTAGGGCTTCGGTGCCAGCACCTGCTCCCATTGCACCTGCGTGCCCTGCATCGACACGATGCGGTAGACCGCGCAGTCGTGGATCACGAGGTGGATGGGCTGGCCGTCCAGCACGCCCTGGAACACGTCGTCCGGGCCTGCGTTCTGCAGCGCGAGCGCGGCCTCGGTGGGATCGGGCGGCGGTGCCTTGCAGCCCGCCGCCATGCTGGCGGTCAGCAGCACTGCGAGAGCCGGGCGAATGGAGAAAGGCATCCGGCCATTGTGCGTTCGGACCGCCGACCGCTCGGCCCACCACCGTTCGACCCACCACCGTTCGGGCTGAGCCTGTCGAAGCCGGGCGCGGCGCTTCGACGAACTCAGCGCGAACGGCGGAGGCGGCGGCGCGTCTTTAGCGCTCAGCTTCCTGCCGCGTTCAGCGCGCCGCCCGCTTCGCGATCCCCAGCGTCTTCGCCAGGATCCCCAGCATCACCTCGTCCGCACCGCCGCCGATCGACGCCAGCCGCCCGTCGCGGTACAGGCGCGAGACGCGGTTCTCCAGCGTGAAGCCCATGCCGCCCCAGAACTGCAGGCAGGTGTCGGCCACCTGCCGGGTCAGGCGGCCGGCCTTGAGCTTGGCCATCGAGGCCAGGGTGAGCACGTCCTCACCCTGCACATGCAGGTCGCAGGCGCGGTAGGTGAGGGCGCGCAGGGCCTCCACCTCGGTCTGCAACTCGGCCAGCTTGAACTGCACCCACTGCTGGTCGGCCAGCGTGGCGCCGAACATGCGACGCTCCTGCGCCCACTGCACCGTCTCGGCGATGCACTCCTCCATGGGCAGCAGCGAGCTGGCCGCGCCCCACAGCCGCTCCTCCTGGAACTGCTGCATCTGGTAGATGAAGCCCTGGCCTTCCTCGCCGATGCGAAAGCGTTGCGGCACCCGCACTTCGTCGAAGTAGATCAGGCCCGTGTCGCTGCTGTGCATGCCGATCTTGCGGATCTTGCGCGCCTTCTCGATGCCGGGCCGGTCCATCGGCACCATCACCAGCGACTTGTTGCGGTGCACGGGGCCGTCGCTGGTGTTGACCAGCATGCACATCCAGTCGGCCTGCAGGCTGTTGGTGATCCACATCTTCTGGCCGGAGATGACGTAGTCGTCGCCGTCCTTGCGTGCGGTGCTGCGGATGGCTGCCACGTCGCTGCCGGCGCCGGGCTCGCTCACGCCGATGCAGCCCACCTGCTCGCCCGCGATGGCCGGGGCCAGGAACTCGCGCTTGAGTTCCTCGCTGCCGAAGCGCGCCAGGGCCGGCGTGCACATGTCCGTCTGCACGCCGATGGCCATGGGAATGCCGCCACAGCGCACATGGCCCAGCTCTTCTGCCATGGCCATGGCGTAGCTGTAGTCCAGGCCGCCGCCGCCGTATTCCTCGGGCTTGTTCAGGCCCAGCAGGCCCAGCGCGCCCAGGCCCTTGAAGATCTCGTGCAGCGGGGCGATCTCGGCTTCTTCCCACGCATCGACCTGCGGGTTGATGGCCTCGTCGATGTAGCGGCGCAGGGTCTTGCGGATCTCCTGGTGCTCGTGCGTGTATTGCATGGCGCGGGTGTCTCCTGTCGGCCTTCGGGCGCGCGCACGGCGGTGCGCGGCGGGCATCGCGCCACTCTAGGAGCCGGGCGCCCCGGCGGCTTGTGCCAAGTGGCTGCCTGGCCCGCGGACACGGTCGCTGGCTACCATTGCGGCCTTCTCCGTTCCCGCCCCCCGAAAGCACGCTCATGACCCGCCTCGGCACCCCCCTGTCCCCCTCCGCCACCCGTGTGATGCTCCTGGGCTCCGGCGAGCTCGGCAAGGAAGTGCTGATCGCGCTGCAGCGCCTGGGCGTGGAGACCATCGCCGTCGACCGCTACGAGAACGCCCCCGGCCAGCAGGTGGCCCACCGCGCCCGCACCATCACCATGAGCGACCCCGACCAGCTCGAAGCGCTGCTGTCGGCCGAGCGGCCGCATCTGGTGGTGCCCGAGATCGAGGCCATCGCCACCGCCAAGCTCGAAGAACTGGAAGAAGCCGGCCTGGTGCGCGTGATCCCCACCGCCCGCGCCGCTCGCCTGACCATGGACCGCGAAGGCATCCGCCGCCTGGCCGCCGAGACGCTGGGCCTGCCCACCAGCCCCTACCAATTCTGCGACTCGCTGGCCGAGCTGCAGGCCGCCATCGATGGGAAGGACGGCAAGGGCATCGGCTACCCCTGCATCGTCAAGCCGGTGATGAGCAGCTCCGGCAAGGGCCAGAGCAAGATCGACGGCCCCGCCGACGTGCAGAAGGCCTGGGACTACGCCATGGCCGGCGGCCGCGTGAGCAAGGGCCGCGTCATCGTCGAAGGCTTCATCGACTTCGACTACGAGATCACGCTGCTCACGGTGCGCGCCCTGGGCGCCGACGGCCAGGTGCAGACGCAGTTCTGCGCGCCCATCGGCCACCTGCAGGTCAGCGGTGACTATGTGGAAAGCTGGCAGCCCCACCCCATGCACCCCGAGGCACTGCGCAAGGCGCAGGACATCGCCGAGCGCGTGACGGCCGACCTGGGCGGCCAGGGCCTGTTCGGCGTGGAACTCTTCGTCAAGGGCGAGGAGGTGTGGTTCAGCGAGGTGAGCCCCCGCCCGCACGACACCGGCCTGGTCACGCTCGCCACGCAATGGCAGAGCGAATTCGAGCTGCACGCCCGCGCCATCCTGGGCCTGCCGGTGGACACCACGCTCAAGAGCCCGGGCGCCAGCGCCGTCATCTACGGCGGCGTGGATGCCACCGGCATCGTCTTCGACGGCGTGGCCGAGGCCTTGGCGGTGCCCGGCACCGACCTGCGCCTCTTCGGCAAGCCCGAGAGCTTCGCCAAGCGCCGCATGGGCGTGGCGCTGGCCCATGCGGAGGATGTGGACACGGCCCGCGCGCGGGCCAAGGAGGCGGCGGGGAAGGTCAAGCCGCGCGTGGCGGACTGATCCTTCTCGCCGCACCGAACGGGCCGCGTGGCTGGCCGGTTCATGGCCAGGTCGTGACGGTGGCGCCCGGGGCTGCGCCCGTCCTGGCGCCGACGCTCGGCGCGCCTCAGGCCGAATAGCGCAGCCGCACCTCGCCCAGCCCCGCGATGGCACCGACCACGTCGGTGTCCACGGGCGCGGCCAGCAGCCCCGTGCACGAGCCCGTGGTGACGATCTGCCCGGGCGACAGCGGCACGCCACGCTCGGTGCAATGCCGGGCGAGGCAGCCCACCAGCCGCCACACGTCCTGCGCCGGATTGCCGCCCGTGGTGCGCGCCGCCTCGGCATCGCCGAACGTAAGCGTGGCCTGCAGGGTGCGCAGATCCAGGGCCGATGGGGCGAGCGGGGCCGCATCGCCGACGACCAGCGCGCCGTGGCTCTGCAGGTCCGCCAGCCGCAGCGGCGCGGGCGCCTCGCGGCCGGCGGCCAGGCGGCTTTCCACGCATTCGATCGTGGGCACCGCGGCGTCGAAGAAGCTGGCGAGTTCGCTGGGCGTGGGCATGTCCTGCCGCACCTCCAGCAGCCTGCCCACGCGCAGGGCGGCCTCCAGCTCGACCCAGCGGGCCGCGAAACGCGCGGCCGGCAGTACAGCGCCGGAGGCAAGGATGACGGACGCGGGCAGCGGCGCGTAGTTGGGCGCCGCCTCTGCGTTGGGCGCGCCGACCTTCCAGCCGCCGATGCCGCCGCCCAGGTGCGCGATCAGGGCATCCTGCACGGCATAGACCTCGGCGGCGGTGGAGGGGAGCCAGCCGGTGGGCGTGATGCGGCGGGCGTCGGTGAAGGCGGAGGCCAGTTGCTGGCCGAGGTCGTTGATGGCGGTCATGGAAGGCGCAGTGCGAAGAGCGAAGAAGGGCAGCGCGCGAGTATGCCGGCCTGCGCCCACCCGTGTGCGCCGCTGCCTGCGATGCCCTGCAAGAGCGAGCTCAGCCCGGCGCCTCGCCGGACCATTCGGCCAGCGCGTTGGCCCGGTACTCGCGCGGCGTCATGCCCTTGTGCTTTCGGAAGAAGCGGCCGAAGTAGGCCTCGTCGCCAAAGCCCAGGCTCACGGCGATCTGCTTGATGCTGTTGGGGGTGTAGATCAGCTCGCGCTGCGCCTCGTGCAGCAGGCGCGCATTGATCACGTCCAGGCTCGACAGGCCCAGCACCTCGCGGCACAGCCGCGTGAGCTGCCCGGCGGTGATGCCCAGCAGCTCGGCATAGGCCGGCACCGGCAGGTGCTCGCGGTAGCGCGCGTCGACCAGGCGGCGGAAGGTCTCGATCTGCTCGGCGCGGCGCGAGCGCGGCCGCGCCAGGTGCTCCTTCTTCAGCCGGTGCAGCCGCGCCACCTGCACCAGCAGGGCCGTGAGCAGCGACATGCCGGCCGCGGTGTGGCCCGTGTCGGCCAGCCGGTGCTCGGCCTCGATGGCGTGGAAGAGCGGCATCAGCCGCGCCAGCTCGTCGGCCGTCAGCGGCATCAGCTGCGGCGTGCGCAGCGTCTCGCGCAGGGCCGGCATCACCAGGTCGGCCAGCGACTCCAGCGGCCGCTGCGCCGCCGTCACCACCGGGCCGTCGGTGTCGTCGGAGAAGCGGAAGCTGTGCACGGTTTGTGCGGGAACGAGGACCAGGCAGGGCGCCTCGGCCTCCAGCCGCTCGTGGTCCACCAGCACCCGCACGCGGCCCTGCTGCAGCACCAGCAGCTGGAGGAAGGCATCGTGCGTATGCGGCTGGATGTCCCAGTTGTAGGGCTTCGAGCGTTGCGGGATCCATTCGAAGTCGAAGCTCGCGAGCCAGCCGGGACTGGCCTGGTCGCCGTAGAGCGAGTAGTTGGGAATCGCGCGCGCCATGCGCCGGAATTGTCCGGGTCTTGGCTGGAATCGTCAAAACGAGGGCGGGGGGCGGCGCCCAGAATTCCCCTGGCATCACGACAACAGGAGACATCGCCATGACGGCCCTTTCCACGGCCCATCCGTCCACCGCCTCGCCTGCTGCAGCGGGCGGTGGCGGCACATCCGCCCACTGGCTGGGGCTCGCGCAGCAGGTCTGCGTGGTCAGCGGCGCGGCCAGCGGCATCGGTGCCGCCATCGCCCGTGCCCTCGCCCAGGCCGGCGCGCGCGTGGCCCTGCTGGACCGCGACGCCGAGGGCTGCGCCGCCATGGCGCGCCGGCTGCAGCAGGACTTCGATGCGCAGGCCCTGGCCATCGCCTGCGACATCGCCGACGAGGCGGCCGTCGGGGCCGCGGCCGCGCAGGTGCGCGAGGCACTCGGCCCCTGCCAGGTGCTCGTCAACAACGCCGGCCTGCTGCGCGCGGGCGGCCTGGCCGACGTGGGCCTGGCGCAGTGGAACGAGGTGCTGGGCATCAACCTGGGCGGCTACCTGCTGTGCGCACGGGCCTTCGGCGCGGACATGCGCACGGCCGGCCGCGGCAGCATCGTGAACGTGGCGTCGATCTCGGGCCGCTTTCCGCAGAGCGGCAGCGGCGCCTACAGCGCCAGCAAGGCGGGCGTGCTGCTGATGTCGCGCCAACTGGCCGTGGAGTGGGGTCCGCAAGGGGTGCGCAGCAATGCGGTGCTGCCCGGGATGATTCGCACGGCCCTGTCTGCCAGGTTCTACGAGGAGCCCGGCTTCGAGGCCCGGCGCGCCGCCATGACGGCCAGCCGCCGCATCGGCGAGCCCGAGGACATCGCCGATGTGGCGCTCTTCCTGGCCAGCCCGCGCTCGGCTTACGTCAACGGTGCGGAGATCCTGGTCGATGGCGGCATGGCCAACATGCTGATGGACATGGTCCCTCGCCCTGGTTTCAACAAGCAATGAGGAGACCTTCCATGAACAAGGATTTCGACCTGCTGGTCGTCGGCTCCGGCGCTGCCGGGCTGACCTGCGCCATCACCGCCAAGAAGCGCGGCCTGACCGTGGCCGTGCTGGAGAAGGAGCCGGTGTTCGGCGGCACCACGGCGCTGTCGGGCGGCGTGTTGTGGATCCCGCTGGGTCCGCATGGCCGGCAGCAGAACCCCGCCGACACGCGCGAGGCCGTGCGCACCTACCTGATGCAGGAGAGCGGCCGCTTCTACGACGAAGCCACCGCCCAGGCCTTCATCGAGCACGGGCCGGCCATGGTCGACTTCCTGCAGCGCGAGACGCAGATGCAGTTCGTGCCCACGCTGTACCCCGACTACCACTGCGACGCCGCGGGCGGCGCGCAGGTAGGGCGCTCGATCCTTGCCGCGCCCTACGACATCCGCGGCCTGGGCGAAGACATGGCGCGGCTCAAGCCGCCGCTGGAGACCATCACCTTCATCGGCATGATGTTCAACTCTTCCAACGCGGACCTGAAGCACTTCTTCCGTGCCACCAAGTCGCTGACCTCTGCGCTGTACGTCGCACGACGCCTGGCCACGCACCTCAAGGAGCTGGCGCTGTACCGCCGCGGCGTGCAGGTCACCAGCGGCAATGCGCTGGCCGCACGGCTGGCGCGCTCGGCGCTGGACCTGGGCATTCCCATCCTCACCAATACGCCCGTGCGCGGCCTGCTCGAAGAAGGCGGCCGCATCGCCGGCGTGCGCGTGGAAGGCGAGGGCGGCCTGCGCGAGCTGCGCGCCCGTCATGGCGTGGTGCTGGCCTGCGGCGGCTTTCCGCATGACGCCAGGCGCATCGCCCAGGCCTATCCGCATGTGCGCCGTGGCGGCGAGCACCTGTCGCCCACGCCCGAGAGCAACACGGGCGATGGCGTCAACCTGGCCGAGGCCGCCGGCGGCGTGGCCGACATCCGCTATGCCGACAGCGCGGCGTGGATGCCCGTCTCGCGCGTGCCGCTGGGCGGTGGCCGCTTCGGCGTCTTCCCGCATCTGCTCGACCGCTACAAGCCCGGCGTGATCGCCGTGCTGAAGAACGGCCAGCGCTTCTGCAATGAATCGGAGTCGTACCACGACGTGGGCGCGGCACTCACCCGTGCCTGCGAAGGCCAGAAGGAAACCGTCATGTGGCTGGTCTGCGACAAGGCCTGCCTGGCCAGGTACGGCCTGGGCTACGTCAAGCCCGCGCCCATGCCCATCGGCCCGCACCTGCGCAGCGGCTACCTGCTGCAGGGCCGCACGCTGGCCGAACTGGCCACCCAGGCCGGCATCGACCCGCAGGGCCTGGAGGCCACGGTGCGCGCCTACAACCCACCGGCCGAACGCGGCGAGGACCCGGCCTTCGGCCGCGGCAGCACCGCCTTCAACCGCTACCTGGCAGACCCGGAGCACCGCCCCAACCCCTGCGTCGCGCCCGTGGCCCAGGGCCCCTTCTATGCCGTGCGCGTCGTGATGGGCGACCTGGGCACCTTCGATGGCCTGCAGACCAGCGTGGCGGGCGAGGTGCTGCGCCGCGACGGCCAGCCGATTCCCGGCCTGTACGCAGCCGGCAACGACCGGGCCAGCATGATGGGCGGCGCCTACCCAGGGGCCGGCATCACGCACGGGCCCAACATGGTCTTCGCGTACCTCACGGCCCACCACATCGCCGACCAGGCCGATGCGCCGCATGGGGTACCAGCAGTGCGCGTGCAAGCGCAAGAAGAGGTGGCGGCATGAGTGCCCGACCGACCGCGCCGAAGGGCGTGCGTGCCGCGCGAAAGGCGGCAGCGGGCGCCGCGCCCGGCCCGCTAGCAATCGTGGCGCCGCCTGGCAGACCACTGGTGGACCACCGCATCTACACCATCGCGTTGCGCAAGATGCCGGAGTTCCTGCAGGTCTTCAATGAACTGGCCATGCCGGTGCTGATGCAGACGCTGGGCCATCCCCTGGGCTTCTGGACCAGCCTGGTCGGCCCGCAGAACCAGTTCGTGCACCTGTGGGCCTACGAAAGCCTGGCCGACTACGAACGCCGCAGCGCCGCGCGGGACGCGCACCCGGACTTCGCCCGCTACCTGGCGGCGTCGGGCCACCTGATCACGGCGCAGGAGACGCGGCTGATCCGGGCGGTGGCGATGGCGGGGTGGGCCGCCGCCCCCGTCGACACTGCGCGCTGACGCGGCAGCGTCACGAGGCCTCTTCGAACGGGTGCACCTGGATATCCCCGTCGGGAAAGGACGCCACCAGCTTCAGCTCACCCCCCAGGGCCTGGACGTAGGCACGCAAGGTGCTGACGTACATGTCCTCGCGGCGCTCCAGTTTCGACACCGCCGCCTGCTCCACATTCATGGCCTGTGCGAGTTCGACCTGGGTCACATTGCGGGACTTGCGCAGTTCCTGGAGCTGCATCTCCACGAGCAGTGCTTCGGCTCGCGCGGCGGCGCGTGCCTGGGATGCGGGCGACATCCCGGCCCGCAGTTCGCCGAATTTTCTAGCCATGGGTCTGCCCTTCCTTTCTCAAGGTCTCGAGGTGGATGTCGTACAGACGGTCAGCCAGCGGCACCTGCACCGCATACCAGCGGTCGTCGCCAGTCTTGTCCCCGCCCAGCAGCAGGATGGCGCAGCGCCGCGGATCGAAGGCGTAGAGGATCCGGTAGGGCCGGCCCTCATGCTGGATCCGGAGTTCGCGCATGTGCGGATGCCGGGAGCCCTGGATGCCGGAACTGTGAGGAAAGCCGAGATTCGGCCCTCTTGCTTCCAGCAGCCGGACCGAGGCGTCGATGGACTCCTGCTCCGCTTCGTCCAGCGTTGCCCACCAGATGCCCAGCTCGTCGGTGTACTCGACGTCCCATTGCTTCGGCATTATTCCCTCTGAGATTTATTCCTTCAAGAGAATATTTTCCGCCTCCCGTGCGCATGGTGGGTGATGGGGCGCCGCATCTTCAATGCGCAGCAAGGGCGACCGTGAAATACGCCGCATCCATCACCCCGATCTCCCCCGCGAGCCGGGGCATGAAGTCCATCTGGTCCAGCACATCGCGCTGCAGGTCCACGCCGGGTGCGATCTCGAACAGCTCCACGCCTTCGGCCGTCAGGCGGAAGCTCGCGCGCTCGGTCAGGTACAGCACCTGCTGGCCGCGCACCCGGCCCTGCGGGCCGCTGAAGGTGATCTGGTCCACGCGCTTGACCAGCTTCTTCACCGTGCCCTGCTGCAGCACGCGCAGGCGGCCGTCGCCGGTGGCCAGCTTCACGCCCTTGGCCGCCAGCGTGCCGCAGAACACCACCTTGCGCGCGTTCTGCGCAATGTCGATGAAGCCGCCCGGCCCCACGGTCACGCCGCCCAGGCGCGAGACGTTCACGCTGCCTTCCTCGTCGAACTCGCCGAAGCCGAGGAAGGCCACGTCCAGCCCGCCGCCGCCGTAGAAGTCGAACTGCGTGGCCGCATCCAGCATGGCCGTGGCATTGCGCGCATAGCCGAAGAGCACGCCGTCCATCAGCGTGCCGCCATAGGTGCCGTGCTCGATGGTCTGGTAGATGCGGTGCTGCTCGTTGCGCGCCGCGATCAGCTTGGCCACGGCGTCGGGCACGCCCACGCCGTAGTTGATGACGGGCCGCGCCTTGCCGGTGTTGAACAGCTCCACCGCGGCGCGGCGGGCCACGGCCTGGCGCTCGCCGAAGGCCTCCTGCGCGGCGGCCAGTTCGCGGGCATGGTCGGCGGCCTCGCTCTCGGCGCGGGCGGCGCCGGTCAGCTCGCCACTGAAGGCGGGGTCGAAGGGAATGTCGTAGCTGGTGCGCTGCGCCGGGTCGACCACGATCGCGTCCACCCAGGCCGAGGGAATGCGCACCTCGCGCGCCTTGAGGGCGCCGCGCGGCAGCCGCTCGGCCACCTGCACGATCACGCGGCCGCCGCTGTTGCGCGCGGCCAGCGCCAGCGAGGGCGCATCCAGGTTGGCGGCCTCGTGCTCGAAGCTGATGTTGCCGTCCTCGTCGGCCGCGCTGGCGCGCACCAGCGCCACATGGATGGGGAAGGGCTTGTAGCGCAGCCACTCGCGGCCATCGAGGGTCAGCACCTCGGCCAGATCGTCCTGGGCTGCCTCGTTCATGCGGCCACCGCCGTGGCGCGGGTCGCACACCGTGCCCAGGCCCACGTGGCTGATCAGGCCCGGGCGGCCGGCGCCGATCTCGCGCATCAGCTGGCTGCTCACGCCGCCGGGCAGGATGTAGGCCTCGATGCGGTTCTCCAGCGCCAGCTGCTGCATGGCCGGCGACCACACCCAATGGCCGCCGATCACGCGCCGCACCAGTCCTTCGTGGGCGAAGCAATTCATGCCCTTGGTCTTCTTGTCGCCGATGCCCAGCGCGTGCACCACCGTCAGGTTGCGCGGCGCCTGCGTGGCCAGGAAGCGCGCCTGCACGGCCTCGAACAGGTGCGTGGCCTCCATCAGCCCGCCGCCGCCACCCATCAGGCCCACCGTGTCGCCATCGCGGATCAGGGCCACCGCCTCGGCGGCCGTCATGAACTTGCCGTCTGCCATGGCGCGCCTCAACGGTGGATGTCGAACAGGGCCGCGCCCTTGCGCAAGGCCGACTTGGCGATCACGCCGCGATGGATTTCGCTGGTGCCGTCGAAGATGCGGTAGATGCGCGCATCGCGGTAATAGCGCTCGATGGGCAGCTCCTTGCAGAAGCCCATGCCGCCGAAGACCTGCACCGCGCGGTCCACCACGCGGCCCAGCGTCTCGGCCGCATGCACCTTGACCATGGCGATCTGCTCGCGCGCATCGAAGCCCTGGTCCAGCATCCAGGCGGCCTGGTAGACCATCCACCGCGCGGCATTGATCTCGATGACGCTGTCGGCCAGCATCTGCTGCACCATCTGGAAGTCGCCGATGCGGGTGTCGAACTGCCGGCGCTCGCCGGCGTACTGCAGCATCAGCTCGCACACATGGCTGGCCTTGCCCACCGCGCGCGCGCCCACCTGGGCCAGGCGCACCACGTTGAGGGCGCCCATCGCCAGCTTGAAGCCCTGGCCACGCTCGCCCAGCAGGGCGGCGTCTTCCAGTGCCACGTTGTCGAAGAACAGCTCCACATGCGGCGTGCCACGCAGGCCCATCATCTGCTGGTCCTTGCCGACGGTGAAGCCGGGCAGGCCCTTGTCGACCATGAACATGCTGATCTCCTTCTCACCCGTGCGGGCCGACACGAGGAAGAAGTCGCTCCATTCGCCATCGCTGATGAAGTGCTTGCCGCCGTTGAGCATCCAGCCGGTGTCGGTCTTCTTCGCATGGGTCTTGATGCCCGCGGCGTCGGAGCCCGCGCCGGGCTCGGTGATGGCGATGGCGCAGGTGCGCGTGCCTTCCACCGAGGGCCTGAGCCAGCGCTCGACCTGGTCGCCGCGGCAATGCAGCAGCGGCTCGTAGACATTGCCGAAGGCGCGGCGGATCAGCTGGTCGCTGGTGTGGCCGAACCGCTCCTCGCAGAGCACGCGGTCCAGGTTGGAGAGCCCGCCGCCGCCCAGCTCGGCCGGCATGTTGAGGGCATACAGGCCCAGCGAGCGGGCCTTGTCGTGAATGGCCTGCGCCTGCGCGCGGGGCAGGGCGCCGTGGTCTTCGAGGGTCTGCTCCAGCGGATGCAGTTCCTCGGCGATGAATCGACGGACGGTGTCGATCATCATCTTCTGTTCGTCGTTGAGGGCGAAGTCCATGGTGTCTCGCGATGAATGAATGGGCAAAGGAAGGGCCATGGCCGCTGAAGGAGGCCATCGGCCATGTGTCGGGTTTGCGCCTCTCCCCTCTGGGGAGAGGTAGGGTGAGGGGCCTGGGTGGCGGATGGGCTGTGGGGTGGATGAAGGCCGCAGCCCTCACCCCCACCCTCTCCCAGGGGGAGAGGGGGCCAGGCCCGCCCCGGGGCTAGGCACTGCTGAACCAGCGGGCGCCGAAGAAGAAGGGGAGGCGCGAGATGCGGGTTGTCGGGATCAGCATGGCGAATCGCGCGGCGCTGCGTTCAATTCAAGAAAGGCAGCGAAGCCCGCAGGCAATGCGCCGCCCATTCGGCCGGCGGCTCCTGCGCCTCGCGCGCATGGTTCGTTACCTCCACGCTCACGGGCAGGTCGGCCGGCAGGGCGGCGAACAGGCCGGGCAGGTCGATGCTGCCTTCGCCTGGCAGCAACCGGGCGCAGCGCGCGGTGTGGATCATCTCGTCGGTGCCGAAGTGCGTGCCGGCCTCGGCGTCGCAGATCTGGGCGTAGTGCAGCAGCTCGCGCGGAAGGGCGCGGATGTCCGCCAGCGTGCTGGTGCTGCGGCCGAAGTGCAGCGCATCGACCAGGATGCCCGCGTTGCCCGGCGATCCGGCGTTGCGCACCACGCGCAGCGCGGCGGCGGCATCGGGCACGCCGGTCCAGGGCATGAACTCGAGGTCGGCGGTCATGCCGAAGGGCTGCATCACCTCGCACAGGCGCGCGTAGTTCTGGGCCAGCC
The DNA here is from genome assembly GCF_021401245.1 of Pseudacidovorax sp. NFM-22. Classification (GTDB taxonomy): domain Bacteria; phylum Pseudomonadota; class Gammaproteobacteria; order Burkholderiales; family Burkholderiaceae_C; genus Xenophilus. The sequence goes on along the minus strand of NZ_JACBFY010000002.1, from coordinate 633,155 downwards.
GGGCCTCGTCGCCGTCGTCGCCGGCCACCAGGACGGCGCGGGCGCCCAGTGCGGCGCCGATGTCGTAGAGCGCGTCCCAGCGGTGCGGGTCGAAGTCGGCGTCGATGCGGATGATCTCCAGGTCGAACACGCCGACGCCCGTATCGCGCAGGGCCGCCTGCGTCTCGCGCAGGGCGGCCGGCTGGCCGATCAGGTGCTGCTGCGGCGCGCCCGGGGCGTTGGGCCAAAGGCGCAGGCCGACGAAGCCGTAGCCGGCCTGCGCCGCCAGGCGCACCGCCTCGGCGGGCGTGCAGCGGTGGCTGCTCAGGTAGGCGAGGGACAGTGCACGGGTCACGGCGGCCCTCACTTCATCGGCGAGACGGCCGTGGGCATCGCGATGGTCGAGACCATCTCGGTCGTCAGGTGGGCCGGCCCGCCCTTGGGCGGCCAGATGCCCTGGGCCACCGCGTCCGCGCGGGCGCGGCTGCGCGCGTCCAGCGTCGGGTAGGCCCAGATGTTGGTGAAGCGCGCGGCACCGTCCAGCGCCACCATGGCCACCACGCAGGGCGAGAGCTTCTCGCGCGGCGGCAGGTATTCCTGCCACAGGTCGAGGGTGGGCTGCGTGCCGCCGGGCTTGATGCCGTAGGTGCGGATCTCGTAGACCGGGCCCTGGATGCCCGACTCGGCGCTCGGCCGGGCGGGTTTCATCCAGTCGAAGCCGCGGTAGCTGTGCTGCTCCAGCCGCTGGTAGATCTCGCCGCAGCCGAAGGGGCTGGCGCTGGCCTGCGTGCGGGCGCGCTCGGCCTGCAGCGCGTCCAGGCTGTCGAAGCCGCGCAGCACCAGCATCTGGTTGAGCACGCCGATGTCGGTGAACCAGCAGCCCAGCAACTCGCCCTGCGCCTCGGGTGCGGTGGCGAAGGCCTGGACGGCGGTGGCGGCGGCACCGGCCGTGCCCATGGGCAGGGTCAGCGTGGCGAGTTCGTAGTAGTGCATGCGATGGCTTCCTCGGTTCGGGGTTGGGGCTGCGCGGTGGGCGCAGGCGCGGGCGTGGGGGCGGGCGGCTCCAGCGGCACGCCGGCCGCGTGGTGGCCGGCGATGAAGCCGAAGGTCATGGCCGGGCCCAGCGTGATGCCGCCGCTGGGGTAGTGGCCGCCCATCAGGCTGGCCATGTCGTTGCCGGCGGCATAGAGGCCGGGCACGGGCTGGCCCTGTGCGTCGAGCACGCGGGCCTGCGTGTCCACGCGCAGGCCGGCAAAGGTGCCCAGGCTGCCGGCCACCACCCGCACGGCATGGAAGGGGCCGCGCTGCAGCGGGGCCATGCAGGCATTGGGCTGGCCGGGGCGGGCCTCGCCCTGGATGCGGTTGTAGGGTGTCTCGCCCTTGCCGAAGTCCAGGTCGCGGCCGGCGGCGGCCATGGCGTTGTAGCGGGCAACGGTGGCGGCCAGGCCTGCGGCGTCGATGCCGCAGGCAGCCGCCAGCTCGGCCAGCGTGCGGCCTTGGCGCAGGTAGCCGCTCTGGCGCCAGGCTCGCGTGGGCATCGGCCAGGGCTTGGCCGCGCCCAGGCCGAAGCGGCGGAAGAAGTCGCGGTCGCACACCAGCCAGGCCTGCACCGGCTCACCGGGGGGCGTGGCGGCCAGCAGGCCCTGCATGAAGTCGTGGTACGAGTCGGCCTCGTTGACGAAGCGCCGGCCGTCGGCCCGCACGGCGATCAGGCCGGGCTTGGCACGTTCGATCAGGTGCGGGAAATGGCCGGTGCTGCCGTCGGCGCGCGGCACCAGCGAGACGGGCGCCAGCGCCGCGGCCTGCACCAGCCCGGTGGCCATGCGGCCGCCCGCGGCTTCGCCCAGCCGCAGTCCATCGCCCGTGTTGCCCGGGCTGGCGGCGGAGTGATGGCCGAGGCCGTCGGGGCCGGCATGCGGCAGCAGCCGTGCCTTGCGGGCCGCGTCGTGCGGGAATCCACCGCAGGCCAGCACCACGCCGCGTGCGGCCTCGATGGTGAGAGGGCCCTGGGGCGAGATCACCTCGGCCCCGGCCACACGGCCGTCCTTGTCCAGCAGCCGGCGCGCGGGATGGGCGGTGAGGATCTGCACGCCGGCCTCCAGCGCCGAGGCGGCCAGCGCCGCGACCAGCGCATTGCCGTTGACCAGGCGCCGCCCACGGCCATGCAGCAGCCGGTCGCGCGCATGGGCCAGCACGCGCCGCGCCACATACAGGAAGGACGCGGGCGAGCTCGTCGCGTCCAGGAAGTGCCGCAGCTCCCGGCCCGACGCGATGCCCATGCCCCACAGCGTGGTCTCGGGCAGCGGCGGCTTCAGGTCCTGCAGCCGCGCACCCAGTCGCCGGCCGTCGAAGGGCGCGGCGCAGACCGAGCGGCCCCCCGTGCCGGCATGCGGGCTGCGGCCATGGAAGTCGGGGATCGCATTGCCGTCGATGAACTGCAGCGCGGTGCGGCGGCGGAAGAACTCCACCATGCGCGGCGCCTGCGTCAGGTAGGTGCGGGCGCGGGCCTCGTCGAACTGCGCGCCCAGTTCGTGGCGCAGGTAGGCCAGCGCTTCGTCCAGCGGCTCGTCGATGCCCGCCGCGCGGGCCAGCGGATTGCGCGGCACCCACATCCAGCCGCCGCTCCAGGCCGTGGTGCCGCCGAACTGCGGCTCCTTCTCCACCACCACCACCTTCAGCCCCAACTGCGCCGCCGTGACCGCGGTGGCCAAGCCGCCCGCCCCCGAGCCGATGACCAGCAGGTCGCAGGTCAGGCCAGGCGCCGCAGAGGATTCCAAGCGTTGCGAGGACATCTCAGCGAACGGCCGCGGAGCAGGCCATGCCAGGGCACCCGTGGAACTGGCTTTGCCAGGCCACCGGGTGCGCCCCCCTCCAAGCCGAAGGCGCCAGAGAGGGGCTGAGGGCCGCGGCTCCAAGCCTGCCAGTGCAGGCTTGGACGTGCCCGAAGAGCAGCCGCCTCTGGCGGCCGCCCGGAGCCGCGAAGCGGCATGGGGGGTGTTTCATTTCAAGCGGCGTAGATCGGCAGGCGGCCTGGCGGTCCGCCTGGTGCCGTCTTCTGGAAGAAAGGCGAGGTGCCACTGGCGGCGGCCATCTGCGCGGCCGTCTCCAGCAGTTCGGGCGCGAGGGCGCGCATGCGCTCCTCGGTGAAGCGCACGGTGGGCCCGGCGATGGTGATGGCGCCGATGGGCGGGCGGCCGGCGGGCTGCACGACGGCGCCGAGCGCGCTCAGGCCCGGCGTGTAGGTGTCGATGGTGAGGGCGTAGCCACGCTCGCGCGTGGCCTGCACCATGGCCATCATTTCCTGCACTGTGCGCGGCGCGTTGGGGCCGTAGTCCTCCGGCTGGCCCAGGCCCTGCCGGGTGGCCAGGGCGATGGCCTCGTCGTCGCTCAGCGCCGCCATCCAGGCCAGGCCGGAGGACGAGCAGGACAGCCGCGCATCGCTGCCCATGTCGGGGTCGTAGCGCAGGCCCTGGCGGGCGCCCTGGGCGCGGGCCACCCAGGTCAGGCGCTCGCCGTCGATCACCGACAGTCGCGCCAGCTCGCCCGACAACTGCGCCAGCCGGTCCAGCAGCGGCTGCGAGAAGTCGACGATGCCGCTGTGGCTGAGGAAAGAGAGGCCCAGCGACGACAGCTTGGTGGTCAGCATGTACGAGCCCAGCTCGCGCGTCTGGCGCACGTAGCCGGTGCGCGTCAGGTCGGCCAGCAGCCGGTGGGCGGCGCTGCGCGGCATGTTCAGCGTGTCGGCAATGGCGGCCAGCTCCAGCCCTTCGCCATGGCGCGAGAGCAGTTCGAGGATGCCCAGGGTTCGATCGAGTACGCCGCTCATCGGAGATGTCCTTCTCGTGGTCTTGGAATGAGGCGGGCAGCGTACAGGATGGAGGCGCGGCGCCGGATCAGCCCAGCGCGACGGTGGCACCGCGCACGGCGGCGTCATGGATGGCCAGCGTGGCGGCCAGGGTGCGCAGGCCGTCGGCGGCACTGCACAGCGGTACCGTGGCGCGGCCTTCGATCAGGTCGACGAAGTGGTCGAGCTGGCGGGTGTAGGGGTCGGCCGCATGCACGGCGGTCTGGGTGCGGGTCATCTCGGCATGCCAGCTGCGCTCGCCGGCGTAATGCCACAGCGACAGGTCGGGCAGCGAGAGCGAGCCGTGCGTGCCGGCGATGAAGTGCGAGTTGACCGGCTGGCGCGGGTACTGCGGCTGCTCGCCCGCGCAGAAGTCCCAGCACCAGGGCGCGGTGGCCGTGTCCGACACCATCACCGTGCCCACCGCGCCGCTGGCGAACTGCAGGCTGGCCACGGCCGTGTCCTCCACGTCGAAGCCGCGGGTGGCGCTGCTGGCGAAGGCCTGCACGGCCCTCACCTCGCCGAGCAGGAAGCACAGCATGTCGATGTCGTGGATCAGGTTGATCAGCACCGGCCCGCCGCCCGGCTGGCGGCGCCAAGCGGCCTCGAAATACGCGTCGGGCTTGAGGAAGGTGGCCATGGCCTGCGCGGCCACCACGCGGCCCAGCCGGCCTTCGTCCAGCAGTTGGCGGGCGCGCTGCAGGATGGGGTTGTGCCGGCGGTGATGGCCCACCAGCACCGGCACGCCGCGGGCGGCCTGCGCCTCGGCCAGCCGCCGGGCGTCGTCCACCGTGCCGGCCACGGGCTTTTCGACCAGCACCGGCACGCCCCTGTCCAGAAAGTCCAGCGCCACCGGCACATGCGTGGCATTGGGCGTGGCCACGATGGCGCCCGCGGGCCGCTCGGCGGCCAGCAGCTCGGCATGGCTGGCGAAGCAGGGCACGCCCGCCGCCTCGGCCAGCGCGCGTCCGGCCTCGGTCGGATCGGCAATGGCGCACAGCCATGCCCGGCTGCTGTGCTGCAGGCGGTCGATGTGCGTGCGGCCGATGACGCCGGCGCCGACGAGTGCGATGGGAGCCTTCTGGGGCATGGGGCGGATGTCTCCTTGGCCGCGACTGTAGGCGGGATTGAAACGAAATTCAATAGTTGAACATCGTTCCAGTCTTCGTTAGGATCGCCGCCAACGCCGCCGCATGGGTTGCCGGCCGCGCATGCACATCCAGGAGACAGCCAATGTCCGAGCCCCAGCTCAGCGGCGCCACGCGCGTCCACTTCATCGTGGGAGATCCCATTGCGCAGGTGAAATCGCCCGCGGGCGTCACCCAGGCCTTTGCCGCGCGCGGCATGGACGCCATGGTCATGCCCGCCCATGTGGCGCCGGCCGATCTCGCCACCTGGCTGGCGGGTGTCTCGCGGGCGAAGAACGTGGACGGCGTCATCGTCACCGTGCCCCACAAGTTCGCCTGCGCCGCCTTGTGCGCCACGCTGTCGGAGCGGGCCGCCTTCCTGGGCGCGGCCAACACGATGCGCCGCAATGCCGACGGCCGCTGGCATGGCGACATGTTCGACGGCCTGGGCTTCGTGGCCGCGCTGCGCGATCGCGGCGGCGCACCCGAAGGCCGCCGCGCGCTGCTGGTGGGCGCGGGCGGGGCCGGCTCGGCCATCGCGCATGCGCTGGTGATGGCGGGCGTCGCCGCGCTGGACATCCACGACGGCGACCTCGCCCGCCGCGACGCGCTGGTGGCGCGCCTGGCCGGGCTCGGCCGCTGCCCCGTCGGCGCCGGCTCCGCCGACCCGGCCGGCTACCAGCTGGTGGTCAATGCCTCGCCCGCCGGCATGGGTGCGGACGACCCGCTGCCCGTCGACGTGCAGCGCCTCGCGCCCGATGCCTTCGTGGGCTGCGTCATCACGCAGCCGGCCGTGCCGCCGCTGATCGCCGCGGCCCGTGCGCGCGGGCTGGGCACCTCCACCGGCGCCGACATGTTCGCCCGCGTGCGCGACCTCATGGTCGACTTCCTGGCGGAGCCCCGGCCGTGAAGCGCCTGCAGACGCTGGCCGAACTGCCCGAGGGCGCAGCCTTCGACCTCGTTGTCATCGGCGCAGGCGGCGCCGGCATGGCGGCTGCCCTGTTCGCGGCCCTCGACGGGCAGCAGGTGCTGCTGGTGGAGCGCACCGCCCACGTGGGCGGCACCACCGCATGGTCGGCCGGCACCTGCTGGGTGCCCGGCACGCGCGAAGGCGCCGTGGTCAACCCGGCCGACACGCTGGCCGAGGCCGCGCGCTACCTCGACAACGCCATCGGCGATCGCACGCCCGCCGCCCTGCGCCAGGCCTTCCTGGACCATGGCGCCGAGGCCGTCGCCCAACTGGCCGCGCGCACCGAGGTCAAGCTCCGCGCCTACGCCAGGCACCCTGACTACATCTCGGACCTCGAAGGCTCGACGGTGGCTGGCCGCGCGCTGGAGCCGCTGCCCTTCGACGGCCGGCTGCTGGGCGAATGGTTCGCGCTGCTGCGCCCGCCCATCCCCGAGTTCACGGTGCTGGGCGGCATGATGGTCGACCGCACCGACATCAACCACCTGCTGGGCATGACGAAGTCCTTCGCCTCGCTGTGGCATTCGGTGCGCATCCTGGCGCGCCATGGCCGCGACCGGCTGCGCCATGCGCGCGGCACGCGGCTGGTGATGGGCAATGCGCTCGTAGGGCGGCTGCTGTATTCGCTCTCGCGCCTGCCCAACGTCACCCTCGCGATGGAGACCGAGCTGATGCGCCTGCAGCGCGGCGACGCCGGCATCGACGGCGTGGTGCTGGCCCAGCGCGGCCAGCGCCGCAGCGTCGGGGCACGCGCGGGCGTGGTGCTGGCCAGCGGTGGCTTCAACCGCCACGCCGAGCGGCGCCAGGCCCTGCTGCCGGGGGCCGACATCGGCTGGTGCCCCGGCGCGCCCGGCCACACCGGCGAGGCGCATGCGCTGGCCGAGGCCGTGGGCGCGCGCTATGCCGGCAACGCCATGAGCCCGGCCTTCTGGGCGCCGGTGTCCCGCCGCACGCGCGCCGACGGCAGCACGGCCCTGTTCCCGCATTTCGTCATGGACCGCGCCAAGCCCGGCGTGCTGGCCGTCAATGCGGCGGGCGAGCGCTTCGTCAACGAAAGCACCTCGTACCACCTCTTCGGCCTGGCCATGCAGCAGCCAGGCGCGAACGGGCAGCCGTCCATCCCGGCCTTCCTCGTCTGCGATGCCGCGGCCTTGCGCAAGTACGGCCTGGGCATGGTGCGCCCGGGTGGCAAGGGCCTCGCGCCCTTCCTGGCCGATGGCTACCTCACGCAGGCCGACACGCTGGCCGGGCTGGCCCAGGCGCTGGGCATCGATGCGCAGCGTCTGCAGGCCACGGTCGAGCGCTTCAACACCCTGGCGCGCAGCGGCGTGGACAGCGACTTTCACCGCGGCGAGACCGCCTACCAGCGCAACCTGGGCGACCCGGCCTGGCCCGGCCCCAACCCCTGCCTGGGTCCGCTGGAAGACGGGCCCTTCTACGCCGTGCGCCTCTACCCCGGCGACATCGGGGCGGCCCAGGGCTTTGCCACCGACGCCAATGCGCGCGTGCTCGATGCGCAGGGCCAGCCCATCGCGGGCCTCTATGCGGTGGGCAACGACATGCACTCGATCATGGGCGGCGTCTACACGGCGCCCGGCATCACGCTCGGCCCCGGCCTCGTCTTCGCGCACCTCGCGGCGCGGCATGCGGGCCTGCGCCTGCGCGAAGTGGTCACTGCCTAGCCGCGCAACGCATCCAAGGGCGTGAGAAGGGCCGGGCAAACCCCAGCCCCTCATGCACGAAAAGTCCGGCGAATGGCCGGAAATGTCGACGCACCCCCGGGACAGGGATCGAAGAATCCACCCCCACACCAGCCATGACCGGCGGCCTCGAAAGTCCGGTTGGCGCGGGCCACGCCCGCAGCCTTGCCACCAGAGCAACGACGACAGGAGACAGACATGCCGACCCCCGGCCAACCCCATTCAACAGCCACCACGGCGCTGATCACCGGCGCCGCGGACGGCATCGGCTGGGCCACGGCGCAATGCCTGGCCGCGCGCGGCTGGCGCGTGGCGCTGATGGACCTGCGGGCCGATGCCGCGCAGGCCCGCGCGGCCGAGCTGGGCCCGCAGCACCTGGGCCTCGGTGGCGACGTGAGCGATGCCGGTTCCGTCCAGGTCACGGTGGCCGCCGCGCAGGCGGCGCTGGGCCGCATCGACGCCCTGGTCAACAACGCCGGCATCGGCGAGCAGGCCGCGCCCACGCTGGCGCAGACGGCCGAAGGCTTCGACCGCGTGCTGGCCGTGCACCTGCGCGGCAGCTTCCTCATGACGCAGGCGGTGCTCGGCTTCATGCGCGAGCAGCCGCGCGATGCGCGCGGCAACCGCGGCGCCATCGTCAACCTCGGCTCCATCGCCAGCTTCGGTGGCATCCCGGGCCGCAACGCCTACAGCGCCGCGAAGGCCGGCGTGCTGGGCATGACGCGCGCATTGGCCTGCGAGTGGGCCCGCGAGGGCATCCGCGTGAACGCGGTGGCGCCCGGCTATGTGCGCACCGCGCTGGTCGCGGCCCTGGCCGAGCGGGGCGACGTGGATGCCCGCGCCGTGGCCGAGCGCACGCCGCTGGGCCGCATGGCCGAGCCCGAGGAGATCGCCGAGGCCATCGCCTTCCTGGCCTCGCCCGCGGCCAGCTACGTGACCGGCGCCACGCTCAGCGCCGATGGCGGCTGGAGCGTGCTGGGCGCACCGGCCCATGCCCTGGCGCCGCGGGAGAAGGTGTGAACGAACCCGCCATGTCCGCTCGTCCTGCCAAAACACGCCCACTCCGCGTTGCAAATGCTCGCCATAGCCCGAGCTATGGCTGCGCTTTGCGCCTTGATTGGCCGCGTTTTCGCAGCCCGCTCGGCCACGCCGGATTCATTCACACCTTCTGACCTCCCCCGCATCCCCGACCGCACACACGACACGGAGACGACCTTCATGCTGACCATCAACCTCTTCAACGGGCTGGTCTACGGCGCCCTGCTCATCATCATGTGCTCGGGCCTGGCGCTCATCTACGGCTTGCGCCGGGTGGTGAACTTTGCGCATGGCTCGCTGTACATGCTGGGCGCGTACATCGGCTACTCGGTGGCGCTGCGCTACAACTTCTGGGCTGCGCTGGTGGCGGCCCCGGCCATCATGGCGCTGCTGGGCGTGCTGCTCGACCGCTACGGCTTTCGTCTGCTGCAGGACCGCGATCCGCTCACCGTGGTGCTGGTCACCTTCGGCCTGCTGCTGGTGATCGAGGACTTCGTGCAGACCACCTGGGGCAAGAGCAACCTGTCGGTGGAGGCGCCGGCCGTGCTGGCCACCTCCATCGACTTCTTCGGCACGCCGCTGCCGGCCTACCGCGTGGCGGTGATCGGCGTCGGCGCGCTGGTGGCGCTGGGGCTCACGGCCTGGCTGCGCTTCTCGAAGGCGGGCGTGTTCGTGCGGGCCGCCAGCACCGACCCCACCACCACCGCCATGCAGGGCGTCAACACCGATGCGCTGTCGGCCGGCGTGGTGGGCCTGGGTACCGCACTCGCGGGCCTGGCCGGCGTGGTGGCGGCGCCCTTCCTGTCGCTGTCACCGTCGATGAGCAGCGACGTGATCATCGATTCCTTCGTGGTGGTGGTCGTGGGCGGCCTGGGCTCGCTGGCGGGTGCCTTCGTCGCCGCCATGGTGCTGGGCATGGTGCAGTCGCTGGGCGCGGTGTACCTGCCCGACCTCTCGGCCATCCTGCCCTTCGTGATCATGGTCGCGGTGCTGATCTGGCGCCCCGCGGGCTTCGCAGGCAGCCGCACGTGAGCGCCGCGCACAAGAGATCAGGGAACCAGAGGAGCGCATTCATGACAAGCAATGTTCGTATCGGCCTGGCCGGCGCCGTGGCGCTGGCGGTGGGGGGCGCGGTGGCGCTGGGCGTGGGCTCGGGCACGCTGCTGTCGCTGCTCACGCAGGCGGTGATCTATGGCGTCTTCGCCTCGGGCGTGGGCCTGCTGCTGCGGCAGAACGGCATGGTCAGCTTCGGCCATGCGGTGTTCTTCGGGCTCTCGGGCTACACCGTGGGCATCGTGATGGAGCTGGGCTGGATGCCCGCCGAGCTGGCCATCGTGGCCACGCTGGCGGCGCTCATGCTCTTCGCGCTGCTGGTGGGCCTGGTGATCGTGCGCGTGCCCGGCGTGGCCTTCAGCATGATGACGCTGGCCATCGGGCAGATGTTCTTCCTCACCGCCTCGCGCTCGCGCGGGCTCACGGGCGGCGCCGACGGCATGAACATCAACTGGCCCGCCACGCTCTTCGGCGTGCCGCAGTCGCAGCTGCTGCAGCCGGCCGTGCTCTTCATGGTGTGCTGGACGGTGCTGGTGCTCACGCTGCTGGCCCTGGCGCTGCTGCTGCGCGGGCGCTTCGGCAGCGTGACCGAGGCGGTGCGCGACAACGAGGAGCGCGCCCGCTTCATCGGCCTGCGCACGCTGCTGCCGCGCGCCGCCATCTATGCGCTGTCGGCCGGCGTGGTGGCCGTTGCCGGGCTGCTGTCGGCGCTCAACACCGGCTTCGTCTCGCCCGAGGCGCTGCACTGGAGCGTCTCCGGCGTGGCGCTGATGATGGTGGTGGTCGGTGGCTACAAGTCGCTGTGGGGCCCGCCGCTGGGCGCCATCGTGTACTTCCTGTTCAAGGACGTGCTGGGCGACTGGGCCACGCACTGGATGGCCATCTTCGGCGTGGCGCTGATCACCGTCATCGTGTTCTCGCCCACCGGCATCGCCGGTGCGCTGCAGAAGCTGTGGGGCCCCAGGCGACGCGATGCGGCATCGCCCGCCGCTGCGGGTGCCGGCCACACGGCCGCCCCCGCCACGCCCGTGGCGCGCCCCGCCACCTCGGCCCGCTGAGCCGCATCGCAACCAGGAGACATCAGGCATGAGCGACTACGTGCTGCAGGCCCGCGACGTGGCCATCCACTACGGCGGCGTGAAGGCGGTGGACGGCGTGGAACTGACGCTGGAACGCGGCCAGATCCGCGGCTTGATCGGCCCCAACGGCGCCGGCAAGTCCACCGTCATCGACGCCATCACCGGCCGCCGCCGGCTCACCCGCGGGCAGGTCTTTCTGCGCGGGGAGGACGTGAGCGCCCTCGGCCCCGTGCAGCGGCGCCAGCGCGGGCTCTCGCGCAGCTTCCAGCGCACCAGCGTCTTCGGCCAGATGCGCGTGCGCCGGCAGGTGGCGCTGGCCTCGCACTGCATGAACCCCAAGGACAGCGAGGCCGATGCGCAGGCCGTGCTCGAAGAGCTCAACCTGGCCCACCGCGCCGACGACGTGGCCGAAGACCTGGGCTACGGCGAGCAGCGCCGTCTGGACCTGGCGCTGGCCCTGGTCGGCCGGCCCACCGTGCTGCTGCTCGACGAGCCGATGGCCGGCCTGTCGGTGCAGGAATCGCACGACCTGGCGCGCCACCTCAAGGCGCTGACCTCGCGCTGGAACGTGTCGGTGCTGCTGGTGGAGCACGACATGGACGTGGTGTTCGGCATCTCCGACGCCGTCACCGTCTTCGAACTCGGCCGCGTGATCGCCAGCGGCGAGCCCGCCGAGGTGCGCGCCAATCCGCGTGTGCGCGAGGCCTACCTGGGGAGCGCCGCATGAGCCAAGCCAAACAACGCAACGCCATGCACGACGGCGTCCTGCTCGAACTCGACCGCGTCGACGCCTTCTATGGCGCGGCCCACATCCTGCACGGCCTGTCGCTGCAGGTGCGCGCGGGCGAGCGCGTGGCCCTGGTGGGCCGCAACGGCGTGGGCAAGACCACGGTGGTCAACACCATCCTTGGCCTGGCCAGCCTGCGCGGCGGCCAGGTGCGCGTGGGCAGCCAGATCCTGCTGCGCCCGCGCCCCTACCAGGCGGCGCAGAACGGCGTGGTGGTGGTGCCGCAGGGCCGGCGCATCGTGGCCAACCTCAGCGTCGAAGAGAACCTGCTGCTGGGCGCCGCCACCGGCCGCCCTGGCCACTGGACGGTGCCGCGCATCTACGAACTCTTTCCCATCCTGCAGGAGCGCGCCCACACGCCGGGTACGGCGCTCTCGGGCGGGCAGCAGCAGATGCTGGCCGTGGGTCGCGCGCTCATGGCCAACCCCTCGCTCATCCTGCTGGACGAGCCCACCGAAGGGCTGGCGCCGGTCATCGTCGACCAGCTCGCGGTCATCTTCAACCAGGTGGCGGCGCAGGGCACGGCGCTGCTGCTCATCGAGCAGAACATGAGCCTGGTGGTGCGCGTGGCCGAGCGCTACTACGCCATGGCCAAGGGCGCCGTCATCGCGCAGGGCGCGGTGCACGACAGCCGCGAAAGCCTGCAGGACCTGGAAGCGCACGTGATGGTCTGAGCGCCAGGCGCAGCCCACCGCACGCCACCGGCCGAACGCCCACGACGCCGCGCGCAGCACCAGCGCGCAGGCCGACCCCGCATCGCGCAAGCAAGCAAGCAGACACGGCCGCCGGACCGTCTTCCGGCGCACATCTTCATCCACCCGAGGAGACAAAACCATGCACAACAGACAGCAATCCATCTCGCGCCGTGCCGCCACCGCCGTGGCCGCCGCCCTGGTCGCCACCGGCGCCGCCCTGCCTCTGGCCGCCTGGGCCCAGGGCAAGGAGCCGGTCAAGGTCGGCCTGGTGTCCTCCAAGTCAGGCGTGTTCGCGCAGCAGGGCGAAGAGGTGATGCGCGCCGTCAAGTTCGCGGCCGACGAGGCCAATGCGAAGGGCGGCGTCGATGGCCGCAAGGTCGAGGTGGCCGAGGCCGACGACGAGGGCACGCCCGACGCCGGCCGTCGCGTGGCCGAGAAGCTGGCGCGCGATGGCAACAACCTGCTGATCGGCTCGATTCCCTCGTCCATCTCGCTGGCCATTGCGCAGAACCTGGACCGCTGGGACGCCGCCTACTTCGTCGTCGCCAGCAAGTCCGACAAGCTCACCGGCGACACCTGCAAGCCGCGCAGCTTCCGCACCAATCACTCGGACGCGATGGACATCGCCATGATCAACGAGTGGGCCAAGGACCTGAAGGAAAGCACCTTCGCCGTGCTGGCCGCCGACTACGTGTGGGGCCGCGACTCGGGCGAATCGTTCAAGAAGGCCGTCGAGGCCAACGGCAAGAAGGTGCCGCTGTCGCTGTACGTGCCGCTGGGCACCAAGGACTTCTCGCCCTACATCGCCCAGCTCAAGAACAGCGGCGTCGAGGCCGTGTGGGTGGCCGAGACCGGCCGCGACGCCATCGCCTTCGTCAAGCAGGCCGAGGAGTTCGGGCTCATCCCCAAGACCAAGCTCATCGGCCATGCGCTGATTCAGAACTTCATGATCAACGCCACCGGCAAGGCGCTGGAAGGCACGCCCGGCAACACCGCCTACACCGCCACCATCGACAACCCGCGCAACAAGGCCTTCGTGGCCGCGTGGAAGGCCAAGTTCAACCGCGTGCCCACCGACAACGAAGGCCAGGCGTACAACGGCATGCAGGTGATGTTCGACGGCGTGAAGAAGGCCGGCAGCGTCAAGCCCGCCGACGTGGCCAAGGCGCTGCGCGGTGCCCAACTGGACACCGTCTACGGCAGCGTGACCATGCGCGCCGCGGACAACCAGCTGCTGCTGCCCAACTACGTGGCCCGCGCCAAGACGGTGGATGGCGCCATCGTGCCGGTGATCGAGCACGTCTTCCCGCCGTCGATCATTCCGGCACCGTCGCCCGCCTGCAAGATGTGAGCGAGCGGCCCATGCCCGCGCCGACCCCTGCCGACGACCACGCGCCCGACCATGCGGCGCCCACCTGGCCCACCCATGTGCTGGTCACCGGTGCGGCCGGCGGCATCGGCCGCGGCATCTGCCTGGCCCTGGCCCGCCAGGCCCGGCGCGCCGGCAGCGCCCTGCACATCAGCGCGGCGGCCAGCCAGCCCGGCGACAAGCTGGAGCGATTGCTGGATGCGCTGCGCGCCGAGGGCGTCACCGCCGGCGGCGTCACCGGCGACCTGACCCAACCCGAAGCCTGCCGCGCCGTCGTGGCGCAGGCGCAGGAAGCGGCCGGCAACCTGGGCGCCCTGGTGTGCAACGCCGGTGCCTCCGGCCCGGGCCGGCTGGCCGACCTCACGGTCGAGCAGTGGGACCAGACCTTCCACCTCAACACCCGCAGCGCCTGGCTGCTGGCCCAGGCCGCCCGGCCGCAGCTGGCGCGCACCCGCGGCAGCATCACCGCCATCGCCTCCATGTCGGGGCTGATGCCGCACCCGGGCTACGGCGCGTACTCACCGGCCAAGGCCGCGCTCGTCATGCTGTGCCGCCAGCTGGCGCAGGAATGGGCGGCCGACGGCATCCGCGTCAACGCCGTCTGCCCCGGCATGATCCGCACCCCGCTGACCGAGGCCGTCTACCAGGACGACGCCACCCACCAGGCCCGCCGCGCCCTGGTGCCCCTGGGCCGCATCGGCACCGCCAACGACGTGGGCGAGGTGGTGGCCTTCCTCACCAGCCCCGGCGCCGCCTATGTGACCGGGCAGGCACTGACGGTGGATGGGGGCGTGGCGGAGCACATGCTGGGGATGATTCCGGGGAGGCCGGGGAAGGGGGCGTAGTACGGCGGCTGAGCAGGGGCTGCGAATGCCATGGCCATCGCGTCACGCCACCGCGTTGTTCTTGATATCGAAGCTGCCGACGACGCTCCCTGCGCTGCCTCCGGATGCATTCTGCATCAGGGATTCCTGCCTGATCTTGGCAAAGGACAGGTGGATTTGTTCGAAATGACCGCCACCGCCGCCGCATGGGCTCACCTTGGTGATGAGTACGTCGGAAAGCGTGATTTTCATGAAGTCGAGTGGAAGGCCCCCTGCCTTTCTGAGCGTCAAGACGGCTTGGGCGAACCGCCGGCCGGCAAAGCAGGCCGTCATCAGCCCAGGGGACGCTCGATCAATGTTGTGGATCAGCTCCATGTCATGGGCCGTCGCTTTTGGCGCCCCGCCACCCGAGCCGCTCATCATTCGTCCCTCTTGATGAACCGCCCAGCTCCACGACGTGATGTCTATTTCTCCGAGATGCTTGGAGTCCTGCGATTCACCGGTGATGCCGTCTATTTTCAGGAAGATATCCGAGGCCATTGATTTTTCCTTTGGGTTTAGCGAAATTTTTCAAGCCAGCCGTAAAACCGGAAGGCGAGGTACACCGAAACAGGAAGCCAGAGAATGACCAGTGAATTGATCACCGTGAATTCCATCTCTTCCACGCCGATATAGTGCATCAGTCCGAAAATGTCCAGCCATTCCACGATTCGCAGCCAACCGTAAAAGGTGCTGTCTGATCGATAAATCAACCATGCGCTGGCGAGGACGCCCGCTGGCCATGCGCAAATGAAAAGCAGAGCGGCCAATAACGCACGCACGGCTGCGCGGGCCAAGATCTTCATTCGGTCACCTCGACAACGCCGTACGCGAAACCCGTTCCGCCGGATATCGGCATGCGGACGGTCGCAAGCAGGCTCTTGCGCAGCCGGATGAACGCAGCTTTGTCGGAAAGTGTGATGCACCCCTCGCTGATATTCAGACGGCCATGCGGGTGTAGTCTGAAATTTCCCCTGCGGACACCATTCACAAAAGTTTCGTCGTCGACCTTTCCATCGTCCCGGTACAAGGCGAACCACATGGAATGGTCGTTGTCGTTGACCCAGTCGACGGCGGATGTGTAGAGCCTGGAGAAGAACCCCCCGCTGCCTCTGTCAACGATGTAATACCTTCCTACTGGGAGGGGACCCACGCCTGCCCGGTCGGAGTAGTCCGGATTGTTTTTTGAAATTCCGTCCCTGCCCGAAAACGCGGCGAACTCGCCGACGCCTTCGCATCGCAGTGAAGACAGTTCACGTTTGTCCAGTTTGAATTTGCAGTTGATAGGCATGCTGGGGCCTATTCTCTGCATTGCTTTTCATCAGAAAGGGCATACCAAAAACGCCAGAGAGTTTGGGCGTTAAATATTTCCGGAAAAAACTGGAGTGATGCTGTCGAATTCGGTGCGGTAAGGGCGGGAGGGCACCGAGTGGCTGCGCCGACTCCTAGCAGCGCGCGCTGAGGCCCGTCCAGCGCGACGGCACCGGCGAAGGCGCGCCGCGTTTATCGGGCGCACGCGAGTCCTTCTTCCCAAGCCTGCGCCAGTTGCTTGTGCAGCGCCGCCGTCACGCGCGTGTCGCCCTTGGCCTCTTCCAGCGTCGCGCGCATGGCCTCTGCGATCCGGACCAACACTTCGGCGGGCTGCGCAACACCGCATACCCGGCGGCCAAAGTCCACCAACTCATCGGTCGTCGGATACGCCTTGGTCTGGTGCTTGCCCGCAAACAGCTTCAGCGCAAGGGTGCGGTCCTCCAACTCCGGTCCACCCGGCGAGCGGGCGTACTTGTAGATGGAGGTCGTGACGACATCGAACATGGGCGCCAGCCACATCTCTTCGCGGGAGCGATAGAGCAACCCGAAGTTCTTGAGGTGCGCGTCGCCGTTGCGGACCATGATGGAAAAAGCCACCTGCTCGAAGAAGCGATGCAGGTTGCTGCTGTGAAGCTGGACCTGGCGCAGCAACTCGGCGACCCGCTGGTAGCTGCCCTGGTACTTGCGGTCCGACAGAACGTCGCGCACGCGCAGCCCCGCCAGCGCCGCAATGTCCTCGAAGCCGAGCCGCTCCACGGGGCCCTCCGCGTGGACGACCAGGTCGAAGCGGTCCAGGACCAGCATCTGCCCGTCGTCGGACAAAGCAAACGACGGCACATCGATGCCGGCGCGCCGCGCAGCGGTCAGGCAAAGATATTCATTGGCTGCCAATCCGGGGTAGGCAGGACTCGCCGCCTTGACGATGAGCGATGGGATGGGCACGGTCGGCCGGTCCGGCACCATGATCTTGGGCTGCATGCCTGCAATGCCCGCGCCCGTGCTCAGGTAGGCTGCCACCAGCTCGCTGAACACCTCTGGCGTGTACTGGGTGCGCAGCAGTTCTTGCTTGCTCAGCGTGCGTGGCAAAGCGGGCTGAGCCTGATCCGGCAGGCTGTACCCGAGCCGCCCAATTCCGTTGCGCCCGACCAGCGCCAGCATGTGCATGGGCGTCATGGGCTGCTTGGGAAACAGCGCGCGGATCCTCATGAACAAGTCGCCTTCGGGAAGGTTCTGATCCATGGGCGGAAACAGGTCGCCGTCCTGCCAGGTGAGGCGCTCGCTGGGCGGCATCAGCAGGGCCACGGTTGGCTGCTCCGGCTCCGGCGACAGGTAGCGAAACTCGTACGTCGACGTCCGCAGCAAATGTCCTGCGTGGACAGCTTCTCCGATGGAGACGTCCAGCAGGCGAATCTTTTCAGGGAGCATCGTCGTCGTCCTGGAATCGCGCTGCGACTTCCCCGGCAGAGGGCAGCCCGGACCGTTCCAGCCGCAGTGCCAGACCGAGTGCGCCCAACACGGCCAGAAGGGAGGACACCGTGGAGTCTTCGCCCGCTTCGAGCCGGTAGATGACTTCGCGAACCTTGCCCGCCTTTTCGGCAAGTTCGGACTTGTTCATGCCGAGCGCTTCGCGGTGTGTGCGCAGCTGGCGTCCAAGTTCGTCAGGTAGTCTGATTTTGTCAGTCATAACTGGCATCATAGGATTGAACCCCAATTTCGTCAGTTATAGCTGACATCAGGCGCCAATGTTGGGATATGGAGCTTCCTTTGCCGCCAGCTGGCGCAGGAATTGGCGGCCGACGGCATCCGCGTCGACGCCGTCTGCCCCGGCATGATCCGCACCCCGCTGACCGAGGCCGTCTACAGGGACGACGCCACCCACCAGGCCCGCCGCGCCTTGGTGCCCTGGGCTGCATCGGCACCGCCGAAGATGTGGGCGCCTTGATCACCAGCCCCGGTGCCGCCTATGTGACTTGGCAGGCGCTGACGGTGGATGGGGGCGTAGCGGACCACATGCTGGGGATGATTCCGTGGAGGCCAGGGAAGGCTGGGTGACGGGCCGCATAGGCAGTTTCCCTGCTTCATTAGGCCGGCCAGCGGTCGTTACACGACTGACCGACAGAAAAGGTCTTTAGATGTGCTCGACACGAAACTTTTTGATGGTAGATTCGGGTCTGACGCAATCAGATGGAAGCGATTCGGCGTATGGGCCTGCATCACACCAAGAGTCAGAAAGCTCTGGAAAAACTCATCGCACGACATGTACCGCGAGATGCGTTCATGGCGTTTGAGGACGCCTACTTCGACGGGGACAGAAAGGCCCGTCTGCGCGCGGGTGAGTTTGCTCGAGGGCACAAGCGCTCGGCCGTCGGGTCAATCAAGCACTTCTACAACAACGAGACTTTCCATGAGGCCCTCGAAGCTCATGGAGCAAAGCCTGCTCCCCTCCGCAGCACGGGCTTGGTTGTTGGACGCCTCGGCATCTTCAATATTAGTCGGTTGAACGTTCCTGGCCATAAATGGACTAATTTGCGACGTAGCTCTACCCGCGCGTCGTTGGCGGAACTGAACGAACAAATTCAACGTAAATACGTCCAAGCTGACTTGTTCGCCGAGCCCCAAGATATCGCTGCGGCAACTTTGTTTGTCTTGGGAGTGATGGATGGTCAAGATGAAAACGGCTTGGCGCAACTGACGCACTGCATGGTCGCTTTGCCATCGCCTACTTTGGATTCATGGTTGTATTTGAAAACCATGAAGGAATTTTTGAAAGTGTACGACCGTGGCTTGCCCAGCGGTCAAGCTGATAAGGCAATGCCAAAACTCAAAACGACTACACGAAAGAAGAAAACGGGAACCGAAGATGACAGCGGGAATCCGTGATCTCCAGCCTGCGAGATTGGAGCAGGCTCTTTCTGCCAGAAATTTGACCAAAGGGCAATTGGCAAGTCTGGTAGGCGTAAGCGCGTCCACAGTCACAAAGTGGTGCAAAGGCGATCAATCGCCCGAGGCTGAGACGTTCGAGCGGCTCGCTAGTGTTCTTAACCTGCACCCGGAGTGGTTGACGCGGCCAATCTTAAAATCAATTACCAGTCCACTCTATAGGAAAAATTCGGCAGCACTTAAGGCTGGTCTCGCGAAGTTGCGCGCGCGGACAGAATGGGGACAGGAGGTGGCGGCGCTTCTGTCCGAGCATGTGGACTACCCTGAATTGAATTTGCCAGAGCGTAGCTTCACCGAGCCGGAGCAGATTCGCAAATCAGATATCGAGGCTGCTGCGGAAGAGTGTCGTGAACTATGGCAACTCGGACGTGCACCGATTCAGGATCTCATGCTTGCCGCAGAGGGCGCTGGGATCATCGTATTTCGTGAAGAAACGGAAGTTGCCGTAGTGGAGGGCTTATCTAGCTGGAGCGCGGAGCTAGAAGGACGGCCACTTATTCATCTCGCTGCCGATAAGGCGAATGGATTTCGCAGCCGATTTGATTTGGCACATGAGATCGGGCATCTTATCCTGCACAAGCGGATGGAGCAGAAACCCGAAGACAAAGTGCGCTACAAACTCATGGAGCGGCAAGCACACCAATTTGCCGGTGCACTCTTGCTTCCTGCCCAAACGTTTGCGAGCGACGTCCGTATACCGATTAATCTCGATAATCTTTTGATTCTGAAGCAGCGCTGGGGCGTATCAGTTGGTGCAATGCTAATGCGGCTGCACTTCCTGGGGCTTCTCGACGACGATGAAAAACTTACGCTGTTCAAGCGCCGCTCAGCTCGTTGGGGTGTAAAGGCGGAGCCGGGCGACGATGGCTGGGCACCGGAGAAGCCTCGGTTGTTAAAGAGGACCGTGGACTTGCTAGTACGGGAAGGTATTGTGCCTTTAGACCGAGTTTCCCCGTTTTTGGGCTTGTCCGCGAACGATGTAGTCCAGCTTTGTGGTCTCGATCACACTTATTTTTCTAACCCGGCGCAAGTCGTTGAGCTGGCAACTTTAAGGACCAGCCGAACGGCTCCATCGTCGGCAGTTGAATCCATCGCTTCCGTGCGAGTTGCTGAAATTCTCGCTTTTAAGCGAGGCCGGCGCGGTTAGTGGACGTTGAAAATTGACGTGGCTTTAATTGTTCGAAGAATAAAAAGAGCGCCTCAGGCGCTCTTTTTATGAAGCAATACGAGACAGCCTCAAACCAACAACGCATTCACCCTTCGCACATAAGCCGCCGGATCCTCCGGCAACCCCCCCTCGGCCAGCAGCGCCTGGTCGAACAGGATGTTCGCCAGATCATCGAAGTGCGCCTCGTCGCGCTCCAGCTTCTTGACCAGCGGGTGCTCGGCGTTCACTTCCAGCACGGGCTTGACCTCGGGGGCCTTCTGGCCGGCCTGCTTGAGCATGCGGGCCAGTTGCGTGCTCATGCCGTGTTCCTGCACGACCAGGCAGGCGGGCGAGTCGACCAGGCGGGTGGTCACGCGCACATCCTCGGCCTTGTCCTTGAGCGAGGCCTTCAGCTTTTCCAGCACGGGCTTGAAGGCTTCGGCGGCCTCTTCGGCGGCCTTCTTCTCGGTCTCGTCCTGCAGCTTGCCCAGGTCCACCGCGCCCTTGGCCACGCTCTGCAGCGGCGTGCCGTCGAACTCGGTCAGGTACGACAGCGCCCACTCGTCCACGCGGTCGGTCATCAGCAGCACCTCGATGCCCTTCTTCTTGAAGACTTCGAGCTGCGGGCTGTTCTTGGCGGCGGCCAGGGTGTCGGCGGTGATGTAGTAGATGGCTTCCTGGCCGTCCTTCATGCGCGCCTTGTAGTCGGCCAGCGAGACGGTGGCGGCATCGCTGGTGGTCGAGGCAAAACGCAGCAGCTTGGCGATGCGGTCGCGGTTGGCAAAGTCCTCGCCCAGGCCTTCCTTGAGCACCGAGCCGAACTCGGCATAGAACTTGGCGTACTTGCCAGCGTCCTCGCTGGCCTTGGCGGCATCAGCGTCGGCCGGTTCGCCTTCCTTCTTGTCGACCACGTCGGTCACGCCGTCGGCGGCTTGCGATTCGGCGGCAGGCGCAGCAGAAGCGGCGGCCTTCTTGGCCAGGTCTTCCAGCATCGACAGCACGCGCTTCGTGCTGCCTTCGCGGATGGCCTTCACGTCGCGGCTTTCCTGCAGCAGCTCGCGGCTGACGTTCAGCGGCAGGTCG
Organism: Pseudacidovorax sp. NFM-22; assembly: GCF_021401245.1. Lineage (GTDB taxonomy): Bacteria > Pseudomonadota > Gammaproteobacteria > Burkholderiales > Burkholderiaceae_C > Xenophilus. Next base: position 612,173 of record NZ_JACBFY010000002.1, on the reverse strand, counting down.
GCGGAGTCGATCACGCCCTTCACGAAGCGCAGGTACGAGGGCAGCAGCGCCTCGGCCTCGTCCATGATGAACACGCGCTTCACGTACAGCTTGAGGCCGCCCTTGTTGTCGCGGCTCCACAGGTCCATCGGCGCCTTGGCCGGGATGTACAGCAGCTGCGTGTACTCGGTGCTGCCTTCCACGCGGTTGTGGCTCCAGGCCAGCGGCGCTTCGTAGTCGTGGCTGATGCTCTTGTAGAACTCGACGTACTGCTCTTCGGTGACGTCCTTCTTGGTGCGGGTCCACAGGGCGCTGGCCTTGTTGACGGGCTCCCACTCGCCGGTGGCGACCATCTCGCCGCCCTTGTCGTCCTCGCCTTCCTTCCACTCTTCCTTCTCCATCAGGATGGGCAGGGAGATGTGGTCCGAGTACTTGCTGATGACCTGCTTGAGCTTCCAGCCGTTGAGGAACTCGTCGGCGTCCTCGCGCAGGTGCAGGATCACGCTGGTGCCGCGCTTGTCGCGGGTGATGGTCTCGACCTCGAAGTCGCCGGTGCCGGTGCTGCTCCAGCGCACGCCCTGGTCGGCGGGCAGGCCGGCGCGGCGCGACTCGACCACGATGCGGTCGGCCACGATGAAGCCCGAATAGAAGCCCACGCCAAACTGGCCGATGAGCTGGGCGTCGGCCTTCTGGTCGCCCGACAGGCGGCTCATGAACTCGCGCGTGCCGCTCTTGGCGATGGTGCCCAGGTGGTCGATGGCCTCCTGCTGCGACAGGCCGATGCCGTTGTCGGTGATGGTCAGGGTGCGGGCCTTCTTGTCGAAGGCGACGCGCACTTCGAGGTTGGGCGCGTCTTCATACAGGGCCGCGTTGTCCAGGGCCTCGAAGCGCAGCTTGTCGCAGGCGTCGGAGGCGTTGGAGATCAGCTCGCGAAGGAAGATCTCCTTGTTGGAGTAGAGCGAGTGGGTGACCAGGTGCAGGAGCTGGGCCACTTCGGCCTGGAAGGAATGGGTGTTCTTGCTCATGTGGTGCTGCTAAGTGGTTGAAATGCCGCCCAAAAACGGAAACGCCCCCAAAGCTTGGGGGCGGTGGGCGGATTATCAACCCCCCTGTCGCGGCGCGAATCGGCCGGACGGGGCAGGCGTTCCGACCGGCGCCAGGGCACCGGCGGCGCGCGCAGCGGCGCTCAGTTGAGCGGCAGCGAGGTCGACTGGCCGATGGCCTCGGTGCCGGCTGGGTGCGCGGCGGCAATGGCATCGGCCTGGGCGCGGCTGCCGTCGCCCGGTTGCAGCAGGGCGGGCATCACGGTCGATTGGCCGACGGCCTCGGTGCCCACGGGATGGGCGGCGGCCATGGCGCCGGTGTTGACCTCGTCGCGCGACATCGTCGAGCTGAGCGGGGCCATGCCGGTGGACTGGCCGATGGCCTCGCTGCCGCCGCCGTTCCAGGCGGATTGGGCCCAGGCGCCCACGGTGCCGGTGGCCAGAACAGTGCCCAGTGCCAGGCCGGCGGCCAGGCGGAAGGTTGCAGGTGCGCGCATGTCGATCTCCTCGTTCACAACAACAGGGTGGGTCGCGCGCCGGCTGCGCCATGCTGGCCGGCGGACCCGCCTGGGGCCACTCTAGGTGGCGTTTCTGAGTTGGGAATGAGACGGCGACGGCATGTCGCCCAGGTGCACGCGGGCGCGCAGGCCGCTGCGGCGCTCGGTGCTGCGGCGGTTCTGCAGCTCGATGCGCAGGCCGTGCCGGCGCGCCACGCTGGCGGCGATGGCCAGGCCCAGCCCGCTGCCGCCGGCCGCCGCGCCGGGTGCGCGGTAGAAGCGGTCGAACACGCGGGGGAGCACGTCCTCGGCGATGCCGGGGCCTTCGTCCACCACGTCGACCACGGCGGCGCCCGTGGGCAGCGCATGCAGCACCAAGTCGACGCAGCCACCCGGCAGGCTGTGGCGCACGGCGTTGTCGAGCAGGTTGTCGAACAGGCTGCGCAGCTCCACCGGCGAGCCCTGCCGCTGCAGCGCCTGCAGCTCGGGCGCGGCGAGAAAGCCCAGGTCCACGTGGCGCTGCTCGGCCATCTCGGTGAACTGGGCCACGGCGTCGCGCAGCAGCGGCACCAGGGGCACGGTCTCGGGCTGCAGCGGCTCGGCCGCCTCCTGCCGCGACAGGCGCAGCAGCTGGGCCTGCAGCCGCTGCGCACGCGAGACGCCGGCCTCCAGTTGCGCAAAGCCCTGCCGGGCCGGGCCGTCGGGAATATGGGGCCGCAGGTTGTCCAGCTGCAGGCCGATGGCGGTGAAGGGCGTGCGCAGCTCGTGCGCCGCATCGGCCACGAAGCGCTGCTGCGCCTGCAGCGCGGCGCGCAGCCGGCCCAGCACGGCATTGAAGGCCTGCACCAGCGGCCGGATCTCGGCCGGCACGCGCTCGGGTGGCATGCCGCGCGGGCTGCGCTCGTCCTGCGCGGCCACCTCGCGCGCCACCGCCCTCAGCGAGCGCGAGGCGCGCCACACCACCAGCCACTGCAGCAGCAGCGCGGCCGGCAGCAGCGCCAGGATCGGCAGGCCCTCGGCCAGCGCCCGGGTGAGCGAGCGCTGCTGGCGGAAGGCGCGGCTTTGCAGCACCTGCACGCGCAGCCGGTCGGCGCCGTCGGCCGGCGCGGTGTAGACACGCCAGCGCTGCTCGGGCCGCGGGCCCGTGCGCAGCTCGGCAAAGCCGGGCGTGGCCTGCAAGGGCACGGCCAGCTCGGCGGAGGCGGCCTCCTGCCGCTGGCCGTCGGACGTCCACAGCTGCACCACCAGGGCGCCGCGCCGCGCGATGGCGTCGGCGTCGACCGTGGGCAGCTCGCGCACATGCCGGCGGCCGGCATAGGACTCGGCCATCGAGCGCATCTGCTCGTCCCGCAGGCCTTCGATGATGCGGCCATAGACCGCATAGGCGCCCCAGGTGGCCAGCAGGCCCGCCACCACGTGGAGCAGCACCAGCCAGCCGACCAGGCGACGGCCCAGCGAGGGCGCTGGGCGCATCGGCGGCGCGGTCTCAGTCGCGGCCATGGCCGGAGGTCGGCGGCGCCGCGTGGGCCAGGCCGTTGGCGGGAGCGCCCGGCGTCCCGGGCGCCTGGGTGCTCACGCGCCAGCCCAGGCCGCGCACGTTGCGGATGGCGTCGGCGCCCAGTCGGCGGCGCAGGCCGTAGATGAGCACGTCCAGCGCGTTGCTGCTCACCTCGTCGTCCCAGCCGTAGAGGCGCTGCTCCAGCTGGGCGCGCGCGAGCACGGCGCCGGGGCGCTCCAGCAGGGCGTGCATCAGCGCGAACTCGCGCGCGCTCAGCGGCTCGCGCCGGCCATCTGGCAGATGCAGCTCGCGCGTGGCCAGGTCCAGCTGCAGCTGCGGCGTCCCGATGCACGGCTGGGCCGCGCCGCCCTGTCGCCGCACCACGGCGCGCATGCGGGCCAGCAGCTCGCGCAGCGCGAAGGGCTTGGGCAGGTAGTCGTCGGCGCCCAGGTCCAGGCCGGCCACGCGGTCGTCCAGGCCGTCGCGGGCGGTGAGCACCACCACCGGCGTGCGGTCGCCGCGGGCGCGGGCGCGGCGCAGCAGGGTGGTGCCCTCCTGCCCGGGCAGGCCCAGGTCGAGCAGCACGCAGGCATAGGCGCCATCGGCCAGCGCGCGCTCGCCGCTGAGCCCGTCGGCCGCCCAGTCCAGCGACCAGCCCTCGCGCGCCAGGCCCTGGCGCAGGCTGGCCGCGATCATCTCGTCGTCTTCCACCAGCAGGGCGCGCATGGGGTGTCTCCGCGGTCGTCGTTGTGCGCGCGGATGCTGGGCGGGGCGACTTAAGGCAGGCTGATCTGTATGCCGTCCGTGCTCGACCTCGCGGACAGGTGTTCGAGAAATAAATCCTGCAGAATGGGTCTTAGACGAAAAATCAACGTTTAAAACCCAACATAATGGAATTGACGCTCAGCCCTCCCGCCGAGATCGCCCGCACCCTGTGCGCCCGGCTGCGCACCGAACGGCTGGCGCAGGGCATGACCCAGGCCGAGGTGGCGGCACGCGCCGGCGTGGCGGTCAATACCGTCTCCAACCTGGAGGCCGGTCGCAGCACCGCCTTCGAGAACGTGGTGCGCGTCGCCATCGTCCTGGGCCGGCGCGAGGAACTCGCGGCGTTGTTCCAGCCGCGGCTGGAGAGCCTGCACGACATCGCGCGCTACGAGGGCAGCGCCAAACGCCAGCGCGTGCGACGGAAGGCCGGCGATGCCTGAGCGCATCGACGTCTGGTACGAAGGCTGGGGCGAGCGCTGGCACTGGGGCTCGCTGGTGTCCTCCACCGCCATCACGGGCCGGCCGCTGATCGCCTTCGAGTACAGCGACGAGGCCCTGCGTCGCGGGCTGGAGCTGTCGGCCCACACGCTGCCGCTCAAGGGGCCGCGATTGCGCCATGGCTTTCCGGCGCACCAGTTGGGGCTGCCCGGCCCGGTGTACGACGCATTGCCCGACGGCTGGGGCCTGCTGCTGATGGACCGGCTGTTCAAGCGGCGCGGCCTCAACCCGGCCCGCATCGGCCCGCTGGAGCGGCTGGCGTACGTCGGCCGCAGCGCCATGGGCGCGCTCTCCTTCGAGCCGCCCGCGGCAGACGCCGAGACCCTGCCGGGCCAGGTGCTGCTGGGCCAGCTCGCGGCGGAGGTGCAGGAGGTGCAGCGTGGCGAAGGCGGCGCCTTCCTCCAGCGCCTGCTGCAGGTGGGTGGCTCGCCGCAGGGCGCGCGGCCCAAGGTGCTGCTGTACCGCGAGCCCGCCACGGGCACCTTCAGCACGGCCGACGCGCCGGGGTTGGATCCGTGGCTCGTCAAGTTTCCGGCGCAGCACGAGCCGGCCGAGGTCTGCGCCATCGAGGCGGCCTATGCCCAGGCGCTGCGTCACTGCGGCATCGACGCGCCGGCCACCGAGCACTTCGCGCTGCCCGGCGGGCAGGCCGCATTCGGCAGCCGGCGCTTCGACCGCGAGGCGGGCCTGCGCGTGCCCATCCAGAGCCTGGCTGCCTTCACCGGTGCCGACTTCCGTACGCCCGGTGCGCTCGATGCCGCAACCTTTCTGCGCGCCACGCTGCTGTGCACCAACGATGTCCGCGAGCGCACGCGCGCCTACGAGCGCGTGGTCTTCAATGTCGCCTTCCACAACCGGGACGACCATCCGAAGAACTTCGCCTACCGCCTCTCGGCGCGTGGGCACTGGCAACTGGCACCGGCCTTCGACGTGACCTTCTGCGAAGGCCCCGGTGGCTACCACCAGATGGACGTGATGGGCGAGGCGCTGGACATCGGCCGCGCGGCATTGCTGCGACTCGGCGAGCAGGAGGCAGAGCTGTCGCGCACGCAGGCCAGCGAAACGATCGCGCGCATCGCTGCCGTGGCCAGCGGCTTCGCGCAGTCGGCGCGGCAATGGTTCCCGGGCCTGATTGCGCCGGACACCCTGGCGCTGATCCAGCGCCGCATCGACGACAACGTGCGGCGGTTGCGCTAACCGCCAAAGCTGCACGCACGACGGGTGCGGTGCGCGCGGCAATGGCTGCAGGCCGTGGTCTGGCGGCCGCTCAGAACCGCTCGTCCGCCCCCAGGTAGCGCCACTGCCCCTGCGGCAGCTGCCCCAGCACCACGTTGCCGATGCGGATGCGCTTGAGGCCCACCACGCGCAGGCCGACAGCCTCGCACATGCGGCGGATCTGGCGCTTCTTGCCTTCCTTGAGCACGAAGCGCAACTGCTCGGGGTTCTGCCAGTCCACGCGCGCGGGCTTGAGCGGCTGGCCGTCGAGCGACAGGCCGTGGCGCAGGCGCGCGATCTGCTCGCGCGGAAAGACGGACTGCACGTCCGTCGTGCGTTCCTGGCCGCCCATGGGCCAGCTCACGCGCACGAGGTATTCCTTCTCGATGTCCGAGTCCTCGCCGATCAGTTGGCGGGCGACGCGGCCGTCCTGCGTCAGCACCAGCAGGCCGACGGAGTCGATGTCGAGCCGGCCGGCGGGCGCCAGGCCGCGCAGCTGGTCGGGCGCAAAGCGCTGGCGGCTGCCGTCGCCGCGCCAGTGGTTGCGCGGCTGCACCAGCGTCACGGCGGGCTGGTGGCCGTCCTCGGCCTGGCCGCTGACGTAGCCCACGGGCTTGTGCAGCAGGATGGTGACGCGCTGCTCCTGCTGGCCCTGGGCGCGCTTGTCGACCTCGATGCGGTCGGCCGGCCCCACCTTGACGCCCATGGCCGCCACCTGGCCATTGACCTTGACCCAGCCGCGCTCGATCCAGGCATCGGCCTCGCGCCGGGAGCACAGCCCCAGGTCGGCCATGCGCTTGTTGAGTCGGATCGGGTCGGGCGTGTCGGTCATCGTGCGGGCAACAGGGTAGGGCGGGCGGAGAGGGACCGCGGCTGGGCGTCGGGCGGTCGGGCGGTCGGGCGGTCGGGCGGTCGGGCGGTCGGGCGGTCGGGCGCCATTGTCCCCTCAGCCCAGGCCGGGGCGATCTCCCCTCTCCCCTTGCGGGAGAGGGGCTGGGGGAGAGGGGGGAGCCCGCCGCACCCATCCGCCCTCGCGCCCGTGCCGCGGCCCCCTCTCCCCAGCCCTCTCCCGCAAGGGGAGAGGGAGCAGGACACCGCCGCTCACAAGACGCCCAGCACCCCCAGCACGGCGCCGGCGCCCAGCAGCCACAGCAGGTGCACCCGTGTGCGCCACACGATCAGCCCGGCCACGCCGGCCAGCAGCCAGACCGGCCAGTGCGCATGGCCCTCGACCTCGTTGCTGCGCGCCAGCACCCAGCCGGTGGCCACCAGCAGGCCGACCGCCACCGGCGCCAGGCCCTGCTTGAAGGCCCGCACGCCGCGATGGGTGCGGTTGCGGTGCGCCCAGCGCGTGGCCAGCAGCGTCAGCACGCTGCTGGGCAGCAGGATGCCCGTCATGGTGGTGGCTACGCCCAGCAGGCCGAGCAGCCAGGCATGAAGGCCGGCCCCGATGCCGCCGCCGGCGTTCAGGCCCACGTTCCAGCCCATCAGGGCCACGAACAGAATGTTGGGCCCCGGCGCGGCCTGGGCGATGGCGACCGAGGCGTTGAACTGCACCGGGTCCAGCCAGCCCTTCTGCGCCACCAGGTAGCGCTGCATGTCGGGCAGGGTGGTGATGGCGCCGCTCACCGCCATCAGCGACAGCAGCATGTATTGGCCGAGCAGGCTCAGCCAGTCGTGCCAGTGCAGGGTGATGCTCATGGCCGCGCCGCCTCAGGGCCGCAGCCGCGTGAAGGTCCACACGCAGGCGCCGCCGCCCACCAGCAGCAGCACGCCGCCCAGCGGCACGCGGGCCAGCGCGATCAGCACGAACACCAGCGCCGCGATGCCCACGCCGGCCGCGAAGCCCAGCGGATGCGCGCGCAGCGACGGGATCAGCTTGACGCCAGTGGCGGCGATCACGCCGCCGGCCACGGTGCTCATGCCGCGCAGCGCACCGGCCACGCGCGGGTCGTTGGCATAGTGGGCATGCAGCACGGCCAGCACCAGGATGACAGCGAGCGGCAGCACCAGCATGCCGGCCAGGCCGGCGATGGCGCCGCGCAGGCCGAAATGGCGGTCGCCCAGCATCAGCGCCAGGTTGATGACATTGGGCCCGGGCAGCACCTGGGCCACGGCCCAGTCCTCGATGAACTGCTCCTTGGTGAGCCAGCGCTTGCGCTCCACCAGCTCCCGCTGCACCACGGCCAGCACGCCGCCGAAGCCCTGCAGCGCGAGGATGGTGAAGGAGAAGAAGAGGTCGGCGAGGGATTCGGGCCGGGCGGGCGCGCCCGGCGGGGCGGCGTCGGCATCGGCCCCGGGGGGCGGCAGTGGCATGGCGGCGGATTATGCGGGCGGGCCTGCGCCGCCCGGGGTGCGCGGTCAGCAGCGGCTCAGCCCAGTCGCCCAGGCGACCTGCGTGCGGCCAGGCAGTCGCTCAATTGACTGAGACGCGGCGCAGCCTGCTCCGACACTGCATGCGGTCCGGTCCTGCCGGACTGAAATCCCCAGGAGACAAGTGCATGTTCAAGACCACGGCAGCGGGCTTTGCGCTCGCCTGCGCCCTCGGCGCCCACGCGCAGCAGCAGACCCTCAAGATCGCGCTCATCGACCCGCTGAGCGGCCCGATGGCCGACGTCGGCAAGATCTTCGAGAACCATCTGCGGTTCGCGGCCGACACCATCAACGCCGCCGGTGGCATCGATGGCGTCAAGCTGGAGGTGCTGGCCTTCGACAACAAGCTGTCCACGCAGGAAAGCCAGGCCGCCTTGCAGGCCGCCGTGGGGGCGGGGGTCAAGGCCGTGTTCATCGGCGGCGGCTCGGCCACCGTCTCGGCCGTCATCACGGCCGCCAACCGCAACAACGAGCGCAATCCCGACAAGTCGGTGCTGGTGTTCAACTTCGGCGGCATCGATCCTGATCTGGTCGGCAAGAACTGCTCCTTCTGGCACTTCATGACCGAGGCGCAGGTGACGATGCGGATGAAGGCGTATGCCGACTTCGTCAAGAAGACGCCGGAGATCAAGAAGGTCTACTTCCTCAATCCCGACTACAGCTTCGGCCGGCAGTGGACGGCCTTCGGCAAGACCCTGCTGGCCGAGGCACGGCCCGACATCCAGATCGTGGGCGAGGACTTCTTCCCCACGGGCACGGTGAAGGACTTCGCCCCCTACATCGCCAAGATGCGTGCCGCAGGCGCCGACACCGTGGTGTCGGGCAACTGGGGCAACGACATGGCGCTGATGATCCGCGCGGCCGGCGACTCGGGCTACAAGCTGCGCATCCTGACGCACAGCAGCGCCAACAAGTCGACCATGATCGCGCTGGACGCGGCACCGACGGTGCGGCTCAACATGATCGGCGAGTGGTTCCCCGGCGCCGACAACCCCACGGCCGCCAAGCTCGAAAGCGCGTTCGAGGCCAAGTACAAGGAGGCCTTCTATCTCGTGCGCCTGTCCACCGCCACCGAACTGCTGGCCCAGGGCGTGCGCAAGGCCCGCTCCACCGATCCGAAGCAGATCGCGTCGGCGCTCGAAGGCATCTCGTACAAGTCCATCCTCGGCGACGTCAGCGTGCGCAAGGAAGACCATCAGTTCATGGCGCCGCAGTACGTCTATGCCAATCATCCCGTCGACGGCAAGGCGGTGAAGAAGGGCTTCGACGGCACCCACCAGGGCTTCGTCGCGGAATCGCTCACGCCGGTCAGCGCGCTGGCCGTGCCCAATCAGTGCGACATGAAGCGGCCGGCGGGGCTCTGACGCCATGACGTCCCGCCCCTGGCTGGGTAGCTATCCCAAAGGCGCGAGCTGGAGCGCGCCCCTGCATCTGACGGCGCTCACGGCGCTGCTGGGCGACGCCGAGCGCCGGTGGCCGCACCGCGTCGCCGTGCGCCAGGGCGACACGGTGCTCGACTACGCAGCACTGGCGCAGCATGTGCGGCGCGTGGCCGGCGGCCTGCGCGAGCTGGGCGTGCGGCCCGGCGTCCACGTCGGCCTGTACCTGCCCAACGTGCCGCAGTACATCGTGGCCTTCTTCGCGGTGCTGCAGGCCGGCGGCACGGTGGTGAACTACTCGCCGCTCGACGCCGGCCAGACACTGCGGCACAAGGTGGAGGACAGCCGCACCCGGCTGATGATCACCTTCGACGCGCCGGAGCTGCTGCAGAAGATGGCGCCCATCGTCCACGACGGGCTGCTGCAGACGCTGGTCGTGGCGCACGCAGACGACTTTGCGCACGCCGCCGCGCTGGCGCCGCTGCAACCCGGCCCGCGTGTCGCCTTCGCGGCCTTGCTGGCCGCCGAGCCCCTGGCCGAGCCGCATGTGCCGGCGGACATCGCGCAGGCCATTGCCGTGCTGCAGTACACCGGCGGCACCACCGGGCAGCCCAAGGGCGCCATGCTCAGCCACGCCAACCTGAGCGCCGCGGTTTCGCAGGTGTGGCACACGCTCGTGGGCTCCGGCACGCTGGCGGAGGGCGAGGAGCGCTTTCTGGCCGTGCTGCCGCTGTTCCACATCTACGCGCTGGTGGTCAACCTGCTGTTCGGACTCTCCATCGGCGCCGAGCTGTCGCTGCACCAGCGCTTCGACCTGGAGGCGACGCTGCGCGAGTTCGTCGAGCGCAAGACCACGGTCTTCCTCGGCGTGCCGACCATGTACGTGGCCTTCGTCGGCCATCCCGACATCGGCCGGCTGGACCTGTCCTCGCTCAAGTTCTGCAACTCGGGCGGCGCGCCGATCGCGGCCGAGGTCTACCAGGCCTTCGTGCGCATGGCCCAGTGCCGCCTGCAGGAGGGCTGGGGCATGACCGAGACCTGCACCATGGCCACCGCCTCGCCCGGCTTCAGCCATTACCGGCCGGGCTCGTGCGGCATTCCCGTGCCCGGGGTGGACGTCAAGGTGATCGACCTGCAGGATCAGCACGACCTGCCCGAGGGCGAGCATGGCGAGTTGTGCATCCGCGGTCCCAACGTGATGGCGGGCTACTGGAACCGGCCGGACGCCACCGCCGAGGCCTTCACGCCCGACGGCTATCTGCGCACGGGCGACATCGGCTACATGACGCCCGACGGCTTCGTCTACATCGTGGACCGCACCAAGGACATGCTGATCTGCGGTGGCTTCAACGTCTATCCGCGCAACATCGAGGAGGCGATCTACCGGCATCCGTCCGTCGAGGAGGTGATCGTGATCGGCATCCCCGATGCCTACCGCGGCCAGTCGCCCAAGGCCTTCATCAAGTTCAAGCCGGGCGCGCCGCGGCCCACGCTCGAAGCCATGAAGGCCTTCCTGGCCGACTACCTCGGCAAGCACGAAATGCTGCAGGCCATGGAAGCCCGTGACGAGCTGCCCAAGACGGCCGTGGGCAAGCTGTCCAAGAAGGATCTGCAGGCCGAAGTGGCCGCACGCGCCTGAGCGCCCCGCGAGCCGGACGCACCAAGCCTGGCCCGGGACGGGCCGGGCTCGGCGTCTCAGCGTCCGCGCCGGGCCAGCCGCAGGTGGAGCAGGCCCATGCCCACCGCCAGCGCCGCGCCCCACCAGTAGTCCACCGGCAGCCCCAGCAGCCAGTGCGGATGCCAGTGCGCATGCACCGGGTCGAGCCGCGCCCAGCCATAGGCCGGGTTGACCACGAACCACAGGCAGTCCTCGCTGACCCAGAAGGTGGCCAGGCCGCCGACCGAGAGCACGAAGTCGCTCCAGCGCCAGCGGCCGTTGAAGGCCAGCGGCATGAAGAAGACCAGCAGCATGAAGCTGAACACCCAGGCGTGGTAGCCCGTCATGGCGCGGCCGCCCCAGAAGATGTCGAGCAGCCAGTGGTGTTCGATGCGCCAGGTGGGCAGCGAGGTGGCCCAGCCCGCGCCGCCTTCGATCTGGATCTCGGCATTGGCGAAGAAGAAGCCCATCAGCAGCGCCCAGGCGTAGTAGCCGAGCACGCGACGCAGGCTGCTGGCGTGCCCTTCGGCCAGGGACGTGGCGATGGTCCAGGTCAGCGGTGCCGTAGGGGCGCGGCCTTCGGTGTGCGTGCCGCGCGGCGGTCGGATGGCGCTCATCGGCCGGCTCCTTCGATCACCTGCGTCAACACGGCGCGCGCGGCGCCCGGCCTGCCCAGCGCGCGGCTGCGCTCGGCCATGGCCCGCAACCGGGGCGTGTCGGCCATCAGGCGGGCGATCTTGTAGTCCAGCCCGATGGCGTCGTCGGTGAGCCAGGCGGCGCCTTCCTCCAGCAGGTGGATGGCGTTGTGCTCCTCCTGCCCCGGGATGGGCGAGGTCAGCAGCATCGGCCGGCCCAGCGCCATGCATTCGGAGACTGTGAGCCCGCCGGGCTTGGTCACCACCAGGTCGGCGGCGGTCATCAGCCGGTCCATCTCGGTCGTGAAGCCGATCGGCAGCAGGCGGCCGCCATGCTGCGCGGCCAGCGCCTGCAGCTGCGCATGGGCCTCGGCATTGCGGCCGGCCACGGCGATGAGCTGGAAGTCCTGCCCGGGCAGCGCCAGCACGCGGCGCGCCATGCTGGGCAGGTCGCCCACGCCCGCGCCGCCCGACACCATCAGCACCACGCCGCGCGCCGTGTCCAGCCCCAGGCTGCGCACGGCCGCCTCGCGCTCGGCGGTGGCGACGTCGAAGGCCGGCATCACCGGGATGCCCGTGACATGGATGCGCGCCGCCGGCAGGCCGCGGGCGCGCATGCGGAAGGCCACCTCTTCATTGGCGGCGAAATAACCGGCCATGCCCGGCACGATCCACATGTTGTGCAGGTCGTAGTCGGTCACCTGCAGCCACAGCGAGGCCGCGAGGCGCGCGCGCTGGCGCTCGCGGGCCAGGAGCTCCGCCGGCAGGAAGTGGGTGCAGACGATGGCGTCGGGGCGCTCGCGGGCGATCTGGCGCAGCAGCTCGCGTGCGCTCAGCCGCTCGATGCCGCGGCGCAGTCGCTGCGAGGCGGCGCTGTGCGGCGTCGCGTCGGCCTTGCCGTGCAGGTACGACCACACGTCGGGCGCGCGGTTGACGAGCTTGATGTACCAGTCGGTGTAGACCTTGCGGAAGCCCGCGGCCACATGCGCCATCGCGTCGATGTGCACGCATTGCCAGCCGGGCCAGTGCAGTTGCGCCGTGGCCGCGAGGGCCTGCGCGGCACGGACATGGCCGTTGCCTGCGCTGACGCTGAGGATGAGAAGCTTGCCGGGTTGCTGAGGTGTCATGGTTCGGTGTTCTGGCGGCGCGCCGCGCGCCGTCCCTGTGGGGCGCGTCCTCCCTGCCGCAGTGCGGGTAGGTCGAGCACCCGCAGTCCACCGTACTCTACGTGTATGACACCTTGTGACGAGAGCGCCATCAGCGACTCGTTGACCCGCTGGCGTGACAAACCCACGAGATAGGCGAGTTCCTGCTGCGTGATGCGCAGCATCTCGCCGACGCGCGGGAAGAGCACCGGGTTGAACAGCGCCGCCAGGTTGCGCGCCACGCGGGCGTCGGTGTTGTTCAGGCGGTCGATCTCCACCGCCGCGATGAACTGGCCCAGCCGCTCGTTGAGCTGGTTCATGACGAAGCGGTTGAAGCCGATCGAGTGGTCGAGCAGCCAGTGGAAGCTGTCCAGCGGCAGGCCGGCCACCACGCTGCGGCGCAGCGCGCTCACGTTGTAGCGGTAGGGCTCGCGCTTGATGGCCGTGCCCTCGCCGAACCAGCCCCCTGGCGACAGCCCGCTGTAGGTGACCTGGCTGCCGTCCGCGCGGTCGTTGCTCATCTTGAGCAGGCCCTCGATCACGCCGAACCAGTAGGTGGGCGCGCGGCCCACGCGGCAGACCTGATCGCCGACCTCGGCCTCGCCCACCACCAGCGCGGCCTCGGCGCGGCGCCGCTCGGCGGGGGCCAGCGCGTCGAGCCATGGAATGGCCTGCAGCTCGGCCTCCGTCGCGGGCCGCACCCGGTCGCGGATCCCACGCACAGTGGCCTTGGCGCTGCGTTGGCTTCGTTCGCCCATGGGGAAAGTCCCGAGAGTGGAGTCCCTAGGATTGTCGTCACAACGACACCATGGCGTCAAAGTGCCGCCTAAATTGCGCGGCGTGGAACCTCAAGCCAACACCTTCCCCCGCCTGCTGATGGCCCATGCACGCCAGCGCCCGGACGCACCCGCCGTGCGCGAGAAGGACCTGGGCATCTGGCAGACCTGGAACTGGTCGCAGGCGGCGACCGAAGTGCGCGAGCTGGCCTGCGGCCTGGCCAGCCTGGGCTTCTCGGCCGGCGCCAACCTGGCTATCGTGGGCGCCAACCGGCCGCACCTGTACTTCGCGGTGGTGGCGGCCCAGAGCGTGGGGGGCGTGCCGGTGCCGCTCTACCAGGACGCGGCCGCGGCCGAGATGGTGTTCATGCTGGACGATGCCGGCATCGAGTTCGTCTTCGCCGAAGACCAGGAGCAGGTCGACAAGCTGCTCGAATGCCGCGAGTTGCAACAGGCGGCTCAGCCGGGCAGCGCCGGCCTGCGCACCATCGTCTACGACGACCCCCGCGGCCTGCGCCACTACGACCAGCCCGGTCTGATGAGCTACGAGCAGCTGCGCGCGCTGGGCCGGGCCTTCGATGCCGCCACGCCCGGCTTCTTCGACCGCGCCGTGGCGGCCGGCCAGCCTGACGACGTGGCCGTGATCCTCTACACCTCGGGCACCACTGGCCGGCCCAAGGGCGTGTGCCAGACGCACGCCAGCTTCATGTCCGCGGGCCGCGGCGGCGTCGAGACCGACCGCCTGGGCCCGGGCGACGACATCATGAGCTACCTGCCCATGGCCTGGGTGGGCGACCACCTCTTCTCGGTGGCGCAGTGGCTGGTGGGCGGCTTCACGCTCAACTGTCCCGAGTCCGCCGCCACGGTGATGAACGACATGCGCGAGATCGGGCCCAGCTATTACTTCGGCCCGCCGCGCACCTTCGAGGGCCTGCTCACGGCGGTGTCGATCCGCATGGAGGATGCGGCCGCGCCCAAGCGCTGGATGTACGGCAAGTTCATGGCCCTGGCGCGCCGCGTGGGCGCCGACATCCTGGCCGGGCGGCCGGTGGGCTTTGCCGACCGGCTGATGTACGGCCTGGGCAACCTGATGGTCTACGGCCCGCTGCGCAACGTGCTGGGCATGAGCCGCATCCGCGTGGCCTACACCGCGGGCGCGGCCATCGGGCCCGACCTGTTCCGCTTCTACCGTTCCATCGGCGTCAACCTCAAGCAGTTCTACGGCCAGACCGAGACCTGCGCCTATGTGTGCCTGCAGCGCGATGGCGACGTCAAGCTCACCAGCGTCGGCACGGCCGCGCCGGGCATGGAGCTGAAGATCGCCGACAGCGGCGAGGTGCTGGTGCGTGGCGTCTCCGTGCTCAAGGAGTACTACAAGCGCCCCGATGCCACGGCCGAGGTGCTCGATGCCGAGGGCTACTTCCACACCGGCGATGCCGGCGTGATCGACCACGAGGGCCACCTGCGCATCATCGACCGCGCCAAGGACGTCGGACGCCTCGCGGGCGGCGCGATGTTTGCGCCGAACTACATCGAGAACAAGCTCAAGTTCTTCCCGCAGATCAAGGAGGCCGTGTGCTTCGGCCATGCGCGCGACGAGGTCTGCGCCTTCATCAACATCGACTACGAGGCCGTGGGCAACTGGGCCGAGCGCCGTGCGCTGCCCTACGGCGGTTATGTGGACCTGGCCGGCAAACCCGAGGTGCTGCAGCTGGTGCGCGAATGCATCGAGCAGGTCAACGCCGACCTGGCGGCGGAGGAGGGCATGGGCGACACGCAGATCGCCCGCTTCCTGGTGCTGCACAAGGAGCTGGACCCGGACGACGACGAGCTCACGCGCACCCGCAAGGTCCGCCGCGGCTTCATCGCCGACAAGTACGCCGTGCTGGTCGAGGCGCTCTACGCCGGCAAGACCGAGCAGTTCATCGAGACGCAGGTCAAGTTCGAGGACGGCCGCACCGGCAGCGTGAGCGCCACGCTCAAGATCGTGGAAGCGCGCTGCTTCCCACCCGTGAAGGCTGCTGCATGAGCGCCCGCCCGGCCGCCCCGAAGGGCGCTCGCACCGCAGGCGAAGCCGAAGGTAATCTATGAACGCCACCACCGCCCAGGAGCTGGCCATGGCCGCCAGCGCGCCCGTCACGGGGCGCCGCATCGGGGATGTGATCCTCGATGTGCAGAACATCACCTTGCGCTTCGGCGGCGTCAAGGCGCTCACCGACATCAGCTTCGACGTGCGCGAGCACGAGGTGCGCTCGATCATCGGGCCCAACGGCGCGGGCAAGAGCTCGATGCTCAACTGCATCAACGGCGTCTACCAGCCGCAGGAAGGGCAGATCACCTTCCGCGGCCAGACCTTCCGCCACATGAACTCGCGTCAGGTGGCCGAGATGGGCGTGGCCCGCACCTTCCAGAACCTGGCCCTGTTCAAGGGCATGAGCGTGCTGGACAACATCATGACGGGGCGCAACCTCAAGATGAAGTGCGGCCTGCTGGCGCAGGCCTTCCGCCTCGGCCCGGCCGAGCGCGAGGAGATCCGCCACCGGGAGTTCGTCGAACGCATCATCGACTTCCTGGAGATCCAGGCCTGGCGCAAGACACCGGTGGGCCGCCTGCCCTACGGCCTGCAGAAGCGCGTGGACCTGGGCCGCGCCCTGGCCATGGAGCCGCAGGTGCTGCTGCTGGACGAGCCCATGGCCGGCATGAACGTCGAGGAGAAGCAGGACATGAGCCGCTTCATCCTGGACGTGAACGACGAGTTCGGCACCACCATCGTGCTGATCGAGCACGACATGGGCGTGGTGATGGACATCTCCGACCGCGTCGTGGTGCTGGACTACGGCAAGAAGATCGGCGACGGCACGCCCGACGAGGTGCGCAACAACCCGGAAGTCATCCGGGCCTACCTGGGTGCGGAGCACTGACATGGGCTTTTTCCTCGAAACCCTTTTCGGCGGCCTCATGGTGGGCATGCTGTATTCGCTGATCGCGCTGGGCTTTGTGCTCATCTACAAGGCCAGCGGCGTCTTCAACTTCGCGCAGGGCGCCATGGTGCTGTTCGCGGCGCTGGCCATGGCGCGCTTTGCGGAATGGTTTCCCAAGCTGCTGGGCTTCGAAAGCCTGCTGCTGGCCAACCTGCTGGCCTTCGTCGCGGCCATGGGCGTGATGGTGATCGTGGCCTGGCTGATCGAGCGGCTGGCGCTGTCCAAGCTGGTGAATCAGGAGCACATCACGCTGCTCATGGCCACGCTGGGCATCACCTACTTCCTCGATGGCCTGGGCCAGACGCTGTTCGGCAACGACATCTACAAGATCGATGTCGGCATGCCCAAGGACCCGATGATGCTGTTCGAAGGCACTTTCGAGGGCGGCCTGCTGGTCAGCAAGGAAGACCTCGTCGCCGCGCTGGTGGCGGCGGCCCTGGTGCTGGCGCTGAGCCTGTTCTTCCAGAAGACCTCCACCGGCCGCGCACTGCGTGCGGTGGCCGACGACCACCAGGCGGCGCAGTCCATCGGCATCCCGCTCAACCGCATCTGGGTGATCGTGTGGTCGGTGGCCGGCTTCGCGGCCCTGGTGGCCGGGATCATCTGGGGCTCCAAGCTGGGCGTGCAGTTCTCGCTGTCGCTGGTGGCGCTCAAGGCGCTGCCGGTGGTGATCCTGGGTGGCCTCACCTCGGTGCCCGGCGCCATCATCGGCGGCCTGCTGATCGGCGTGGGCGAGAAGCTGTCGGAGATCTACCTCGGGCCGATGCTGGGCGGGGGCATCGAGATCTGGTTCGCGTATGTGCTCGCCCTGGTCTTCCTGCTCGTGCGGCCCCAGGGCCTGTTCGGCGAAAAAATTATTGATCGGGTGTAGCCATGCGGTTCATGCGACATCGTCTTTGCCAGGAATGCCGTGGAACCGGCTTTGCCGGGCCACTGGCATTGCCCCCTGCAAGGGGGTTGGCGGAGCGGAACGAAGTCCGCGAAGACTGGGGGTGTGTGTGATTTACAGAGAGAACGGACAGTTCAAGTCCAGCTACCGGGCCGACCAGCAGATCTTTCCGATCCTGCAGGATCGCGTCGCCATCCTTGCGCTGCTGGTGGTGGCCTTCGCCGCGGTGCCGGCGCTGGCCTCCGAATACTGGCTGCGCGCCATCCTCACGCCCTTCCTCATCCTCTCGCTGGCGGCGCTGGGGCTGAACATCCTGGTGGGCTACTGCGGGCAGATCTCGCTGGGCACCGGCGCCTTCATGGCGGTGGGTGCGTACGCGGCCTACAACTTCCATGTGCGCATCGAGGGCATGCCGTTGATCGCCTCGCTGCTGCTGGGCGGGCTGTGCGCCACCGGCGTGGGCGTGCTCTTCGGCATTCCCAGCCTGCGCATCAAGGGGCTGTACCTGGCGGTGGCGACGCTGGCGGCGCAGTTCTTCACCGACTGGGCCTTCCTGCGCATCCAGTGGTTCACCAACAACTCGGCTTCGGGCTCGGTGAGCGTGGCGGGGCTCAACGTGTTCGGCCTGCCGGTGGAGACGCCGGCGCAGAAGTACCTGCTGTGCCTGGCCTTCGTCAGCGTGTTTGCGCTGCTGGCCAAGAACCTCACGCGCAGCAGCATCGGCCGCGAATGGATGGCGATGCGCGACATGGACGTGGCCGCCGCGGTGATCGGCATCCGGCCTGTGTACGCCAAGCTCACGGCTTTCGCGGTCAGCAGCTTCATCGTGGGCGTGGCCGGGGCGCTGTGGGGCTTCGTGCACCTGGGTGCGTGGGAGCCGGCGGCCTTCAGCATCGACCGCTCCTTCCAGCTGCTGTTCATGGTGATCATCGGCGGCCTGGGCTCGATCATGGGCAGCTTCTTCGGCGCGGCCTTCATCGTGCTGCTGCCCATCTTCCTGAACCAGCTGCCGGGCTGGTTCGGCGTGTCGATGTCGACGGCGCTGGCCTCGCACCTCGAATTCATGATCTTCGGCGCGCTGATCGTGTTCTTCCTGATCGTGGAGCCGCATGGGCTCGCACGCCTCTGGTCCACATTCAAGGAAAAGCTGCGCCTTTGGCCCTTCCCGCATTGAACATGCTCACCCCCAGTCTTCGCGCGCTGCGCGCGCTCCGCCAACCCCCTTCAGGGGGCACCTCCAGCGGCCCGGCAAAGCCGGTTCCGCGGAGGTCGCTGACATGGCCTGCTCCGCGGCCATCTGTGCTCCGCACGCAATCCTTGTAGCCCCGCGAGATGTCCTGATCCGAGTTCACCACCAGAAGGAGACAACCATGAAGCTGAAATCCCTCGTCCTGGCCGCAGCGGCCTTCGCTGCCCTGGCCGGCACGGCCGGCCAGGCCCTGGCGCAGGCCAAGGAGCAGTTCTTTCCGCTGCTGGTCTACCGCACGGGGCCCTATGCGCCCAACGGCACGCCGTGGGCCAACGGCAAGCAGGACTACATCAAGCTGGTCAATGCCCAGGGCGGCATCAACGGCGTGAAGATCGCCTACGAAGAGTGCGAGACGGGCTATGCCACCGACAAGGGCGTGGAATGCTACGAGCGCCTCAAGGGCCGCCCCGGCGTGGCCGTGTTCGATCCGCAGGCCACCGGCATCACCTTCGCGCTGACGGACAAGGTGCCGCAGGACAAGATCCCGCTCATCACACTGGGCTATGGCCTGGGCGCGTCCCAGGACGGCAATGTCTTCAAGTGGAACTTCCCGCTCATGGGCAGCTACTGGACGGCGGCCGACATCCTGATCCAGCACCTGGGCAAAAAGGAAGGCGGGCTCGACAAGCTCAAGGGCAAGAAGATCGCGCTGGTCTACCACGACTCGCCCTTCGGCAAGGAGCCGATCCCGCTGCTGCAGGAGCGCGCCAAGCTGCATGGCTTCGACCTGTCGCTGATCCCGGTGACGGCACCGGGCGTGGAGCAGAAGTCGGCCTGGCTGCAGGTGCGCCAGCAGCGGCCCGACTATGTGCTGCTGTGGGGCTGGGGCGTGATGAACTCCACCGCCCTCAAGGAGGCCGTGGCCACCGGCTATCCGCGCGAGAAGATGTACGGCGTGTGGTGGGCCGGCGCCGAGCCGGACGTGCGCGACGTCGGCGCCAACGCCAAGGGCTACAACGCGCTGGCGCTCAACACCTCGGGCACCGAGCCCAAGGTGATCCAGGACATCCTCAAGAACGTGCACGACAAGGGCCAGGGCACGGGTCCGCGCGAGGAGGTGGGCTCGGTGCTCTACACCCGCGGCGTGATCATCCAGATGCTGACCGTCGAGGCCGTCAAGCGCGCGCAGGAGCGCTTCGGCAAGGGCAAGGTCATGACGGGCGAACAGGTGCGCTGGGGCCTGGAGAACCTGGCGCTCGACCAGAAGAAGCTGGACGCACTGGGCTTCTCGGGCGTGATGCGACCGGTCAGCACCAGCTGCCAGGACCACATGGGCTCCAGCTGGGCGCGCGTGCATACCTGGGACGGCGCCAAGTGGGGCGGCATGTCCGACTGGTACCAGGCGGACGAGGCCATCCTCAAGCCCCTGGTCAAGACGACGGCGGACAAGTACGCGGCCGAGAAGAAGCTCACGCGACGCGACGCCGCGGACTGCCAGAGCTGACCCACCCCCTGGCGCCTTCGGCGCTCCCCCTCCAGGGGGCTGCACCTGCGGGCCGGCCAAGCCGGTCCCGCGGTGTCTCCCGCCTGGCGCTGCAAGCGTCCGACCCGCCCGTCCCGTACCGACCATGAGCGACACACCACGCAACATCCTTCTCGACGTCAACGGCATCGAGGTCATCTACAACCATGTCATCCTGGTGCTCAAGGGCGTCTCGCTGCAGGTGCCCGAGGGCGGGATCGTGGCGCTGCTGGGCGGCAACGGCGCGGGCAAGACGACCACGCTGCGGGCCGTCTCCAACCTGCTGGCCGGCGAGCGCGGCGCGGTCACCAAGGGCAGCATCACGCTGCGCGGCGAGCGCATCGAGGCGCTGTCGCCGGCGGCGCTGGTCAAGCGCGGGCTGGTGCAGGTGATGGAAGGGCGCCACTGCTTTGCGCACCTGAGCATCGAGGACAACCTGATGACCGGCGCCTACACCCGCACCGACGGCAAGGCCGCGGTGGCCGAGACGCTGGAGAAGGTCTATGCCTACTTCCCCCGGCTCAAGACTCGGCGCAGCAGCCAGGCGGCCTACACCTCGGGCGGCGAGCAGCAGATGTGCGCCATCGGCCGCGCGCTGATGGCCAACCCCAGCATGGTGCTGCTGGACGAGCCCTCCATGGGCCTCGCCCCGCAGATCGTCGAGGAGGTCTTCGCCATCGTGAAGGACCTCAACGAGAAGGAGCGCGTGACCTTCCTGCTGGCCGAGCAGAACACGCGCATGGCGCTGCGCTTCGCCAACTATGGCTACATCATGGAAAGCGGCCGCATCGTGATGGACGGGCCTGCCGACAGCCTGCGCGAGAACGAGGACGTGAAGGAGTTCTACCTCGGCATGGGCGGCGCCGACCGCAAGAGCTTCCGCGACGTCAAGAGCTACAAGCGCCGCAAGCGCTGGCTGGCTTGAGGACCCGACGCCCCACCGACCTTGCTGCTGCGCCCGCCATGACCGACTTCTACGACGACCTCGAAACCCGTGCGCCCGAAGCGCGCGAAGCCGCCCTGATGGCCGCACTGCCCGCGCAGATCCGCCATGCGCAGCAGAAGGCGCCGGCCTTTGGCCGCATCCTGCAGGCGGTGGATGCCGCGGCGGTCGACGGCCGCGCGGCACTGGCCCGGCTGCCCGTGACGCGCAAGAGCGAACTGCTGGCGCTGCAGCAGGCGCAGCGGGCCGAAGACGCCTTCGGCGGCTTTTCCGCCGTGACGCGCGGCCCCGCCATGCCGCGCGTCTTTGCCAGTCCCGGCCCCATCTACGAACCGCAGGGCGCGCACGGCGACCACTGGCGGGTGGGCCGGGCGCTCTTCGCGGCTGGCTTCCGGACCGGCGAGCTGGTGCACAACAGCTTCAGCTACCACATGACCCCGGCCGGGGCCATGATGGAAAGCGGCGCGCATGCCTTGGGCTGCAGCGTGTTCCCCGGCGGCACGGGCCAGACCGAGCAGCAGCTGGAGGCCATGGCCGACCTGCGGCCCGACGGCTATGCGGGCACGCCCAGCTTTCTCAAGATCCTGCTGGAGAAGGCGGCCGAGAAAGGCATCCGCCTGCCGTCGCTGACCAAGGCGCTGGTCTCGGGCGAGGCCTTTCCGCCCAGCCTGCGCGCGCACCTGGCCGGCCTCGGCGTGCAGGGCCTGCAGTGCTACGCCACGGCCGACCTGGGCCTGATCGCCTACGAGACCGCCGCCCGCGAAGGGCTGGTGGTGGACGAAGGCGTGCTGGTCGAGATCGTGCGCCCTGGCACGGGCGACCCGGTGCCCGACGGCGAGGTCGGCGAGGTGGTGGTGACCACCTTCAATGCCGACTACCCGCTGGTGCGCTTCGGCACCGGCGACCTGTCGGCGGTGATGGCGGGCCCATGCCCGACGGGGCGTACCAACCAGCGCATCAAGGGCTGGATGGGCCGGGCCGACCAGACCACCAAGATCCGCGGCATGTTCGTGCACCCGGGCCAGGTGGCCGACATCGCGCGGCGTTTTCCGGAAATCGCGCGTGCACGGCTCGTGGTGGAGGGCGCGACGGGCGATGACCGCATGACGCTCAAGGTGGAATGCAGCCAGCCGCCCGAGGGTCTGCAGGAGCGGCTCGCCGCCGCCATCCGCGATGTGACCAAGCTACGGGGCGACGTGCTCGTTCAGCCACCAGGCAGCCTGCCCAACGATGGCAAGGTCATCGAGGACGCGCGCAGCTACGAGTGAATGCGCAAAGGCCGCCTGCGTTTCGTCAGGCGGCCCTTGCCAGCAGAACCCGGGCGGTTCTGCGGAGCGTCAGGCGTGAGCCACGGCCCCTGCAAACAGCTTCACCATTTCGCGGTTGAAGGCCGGGATGTCCTTGGGGTTGCGGCTGGTCAGCAACTGGCCGTCGACCACCGCCTCCTGGTCCACCCAGCGCGCACCGGCGCTGGACAGGTCGTTCTTCAGCGAAGGCCACGACGTCATCTGCTTGCCCTTGACAGCACCGGCGTCGATCAGCGTCCACGGCCCGTGGCAGATGGCGGCGATGGGCTTGCCTGCATCGGCAAATGCCTTCACGAGGGCGATGGCCTTGGGCTCCAGGCGCAGGGCGTCGGGGTTGACCACGCCGCCGGGCAGCAGAAGCGCGTCGAAGTCCTCGACCTTGGCGCCATCGAGCGCCACATCGACGGGGAACTTGTCGGCCTTGTCGTGGTGGTTCCAGCCCTGCACCTGGCCCTTCATGGGCGAGACGATCTGCGTCTTCGCGCCGGCCTGGTCCAACGCCTTGCGGGGCTCGGTCATCTCGACCTGTTCGAAACCGTCGGCGACGAGGATGGCGACCTTGAGGTCCTTGAGGGTGTCGGTCATGGATGTTCCTTTCGTGTGTGGGTGGGAAGTACGAAGGGTTCACCCTAGGAGGTTGCGGTCACCGCCCCATCGGCCGGGGACCGCAACCCGTGTCGGACAGGTCGACGGGCGGCAAGGGCGCAGCGCAGGTTCGTGCAGATCGCGGATGGCTCCCTCTCCCCTTGCGGGAGAGGGCGGGGGAGAGGGGGTGCGGCGAAGCCTTGGCAGGCGCTGCGTAGAGAGGGGCGCCCCCTCTCCCCAACCCCTCTCCCGCGAGGGGAGAGGGGCTTCAAGCCTTGTGGGCGCGGCCCGGAGTGTGGCGTCGAGCCCCCTGACCATGCGGGCTTTGACGCAGGCGCAAGGGGCGCCCCCTTCAATACCGCATCTCGATCAGCCGTTCGCGCATGGCCTGTAGCGCCGCGCGCATCCGGTCCACCTCCGCCGGTGGGCAGACCGACAGGATGTCGTCCGTCAGCGCGCTCACCGCCTTCTCGGCCCGGGCGTAGAGCCGGCGCCCTTTGGCCGAAATGGCCACCACCACCGCCCGCCCGTCGTGCTCGACACCGCCGCGGGTCACCAGGCCGCGCTCCTCCAGGCCATGCAGCATGCGCGTGAGCCGCGTCCGCTCATAGGCCGTCCATTGCGCCAGATCCTGCATGGCCATGGGCCCGCGGCTGTGCAGCGTGCCGAGCGTGCGCCATTCGGTGGTCAGCAGTCCGAAGGGTCGCAGCACGTCCTGCAGGGCACGGTCGCGCCGGTACACCACCTGGGTGCAGAGAAAGAAGATGTGGTCTTCGAGTTCCATGGAGCCTTGCCTCTGATCGCGGCCTCGCCAATGTAGCCGCGCCAGCGGCGCCCGGAAGCGCTTTGCGTGCAGATGCACGCAATGGCACGCTCTTTGCTCGATTTGACCTGACGACGTGTCCAGCCCAGGGTCCGTGCGCCAGATCCGTGCATGCGCACGCAGATGGCACCCGGCAAATTGAACCGCCCCGCAGCGACGGCGCCACAACCTCAACCGACTGTTTGTGGAGAAGCCACGCATGCATGACACCGCCGCCTTCCTGGCCGCGCTGGGCGATGTGCCCGCCATTTCCGATCCCGACATCGTCCGGCGCAAGAGCCGCGACATGACGGCCAACTTCAGCCCTGTGATGAAGGACGACGCGCTGCGCCACGTCGCCGACGTGCTGGTGCAGCCGCGCGACCGTGCAGACGTGCTGCGCGTGGCCTCGGCCGCGGCGCGCACCCGCATGCCGCTGGTGATGCGCGGCGCGGGCACCTGCAACTTCGGCCAGGGCATTCCGCTGGCGGGCGGTGCCATGGTCGACATGACCGCGCTCGACCGCGTGCTGGCCGTCGATGGCGCCCGCGTGCGGGCCGAGCCTGGCGCCCGCATGGCCGCCATCGACGAGGCCACGCGGCCCGGCGGCTGGGAGCTGCGCATCCATCCCTCCACCAAACGGGTGGCCACGCTGGGCGGCTTTGTCGGTGGCGGCCACGCCGGCGTCGGCAGCTGTGCCTGGGGCATCCTGCGCGACCGCGGCAACATCCTGGGCCTCGAGGTGGTGAGCGTGGAAGAAGCGCCGCGCACCGTGCAGCTGCGCGGCGATGCGGTCAACCGCGTGCACCATGCCTATGGCAGCAACGGCATCATCACCGCCATCGAGATGCCGCTGGCGCCCGCCTGGGCCTGGCGCGAGGCGGTGGTCGTCTTCCCCGAGTTCATGACGGCGGTGGAGTTCGCGCATGCGCTCTCCACCTCCGACGGCATCGTCAAGAAGCTGGTCAGCGTGCTGGGCGGGCCCATCTGGCGCATGATGCGCATGCTCAAGGACCTGAGCGGCGCGGACAACGACGGCATGGTGCTCGCCATGGTGGCCGAGCCCTTCATGGAAGCCTTCGAGGCGCTGGTGGCCGAGTTCGGCGGCCAGCTTGCGAGCGTGGCGGCCGAGGGCCAGGGCCCATACCGCGTGCCCATCTACGAGCTGGCCTGGGGCCACACCCGCCTGCATGTGAATCGCGACCATCCCGAGGTGGTCAGCAACGTGGGCCTGTACCTGGACCCGGACCTGGTGGGCGCCATCCGCCGCAGCCACCGCCGCTTCGGCCATCTGCTGGGCATGCACTTCGAGGCCAAGCGCTTCGACGGCAAGCTGAGCTTCCAGGGCTCGCCTTTCTTCCGCTACGAAGGCGACGCGCACCTGGCCGAGGTCATGCGCGGCATGGCCGAGGACGGCGCCATGGTGGCCAACAACCACACCTTCCTGGTCAAGGAAGGCGGCATGAAGTCCGTCGACGCCGAGGACCGCGCCTTCAAGCAGGCCATGGACCCGCACGGGCTGATGAACCCCGGCAAGCTGCGCTTCGACGAAGCGGCGGCCCGCGAGAGCAAGGGGGGTGATTTGCCGAGCGCAGGCTGGCGTTTCCGCGGGGCAGATGCCGCCGAGCCCGCCAATGCGTGAACGCAAGATGCGTGTCCCCCCTGAGCGCGACATGCGTGACCCCCAACCGTTCACGCTGAGCTTGTCGAAGCGCCGCGCAGGGCTTCGACAAGCTCAGCCCGAACGGTTGGGGGTGCAGGGCTTCGACAGGCTCAGCCCGAACGGTTGTGTTGATCGCCCATCCATCCAGACGCAGTCGCTCGCCATCCACCATCCACGTCCGAGAACCTTTTCCATGACCACGCCCCACACCCTCACCCGCCGCAAGACCCTGGCCGCCCTCGGCGGCGCGGCGCTCGTCTCCGGCATGCCTGCCTTCCTGCCGCGCGCCAATGCGCAGGGCCTGACCAAGGTGAGCTTCCAGACCGGCTGGCTGGCCCAGGCCGAGCATGGCGGCATGTACCAGGCGGCCGCCACCGGCATCTACAAGGAGCATGGCCTGGAGGTGGAGATCCGCCCCGGCGGCCCGCAGGTCAACACGGTGCAGCTCTTCATGGCCGGCAGCTCCGACTTCGCGGAGGCCGACGGCTTCCGCGCCTTCGCCTATGCCAAGGACAAGCTGCCTGCCGTGGCCATCGCCGCCTACTTCCAGAAGGACCCGCGGGTGCTGATGTCGCACCCGGGCACCGGCAGCGACACGCTGGCCAGCCTCAAGGGCAAGCCGCTGTTCGTGGCCACCACCGGCCGCCAGACCTACTGGCTGTGGCTCAAGGCCAAGTACGGCCTGACCGACGACCAGCTCAAGCCCTATGCCTTCAGCCTGGCGCCCTGGCTGGTCGACAAGCAGTCGACGGTGCAGGGCTACCTGACCAGCGAGCCCTTCAACGCCCGCAAGTCGGGCGTGGAGCCCGTGGTGCACCTGCTGGCCGACCAGGGTTTTGACAACTACGCCAGCGTGGCCATGGCCACGCCGAAGATGGTCAAGGAGCAGCCGGAGCTGGTGCAGCGTTTCGTCGACGCCACCGCCAAGGGCTGGAAGAGCTACCTGAATGGCGACCCCGCGCCGGGCAATGCCCTGATCAAGAAGCACAACCCGCAGATGGGCGACGACGTGATCGCCTATGCCATCGGCGCCATGCGCCAGTACGGCATCGTCGAGACGCCCGAGGCGCAGGCCGCCGGGGGCATCGGCGCGATGAGTGCGGCGCGCTGGCAACGCTTCTACGATGCGATGGTCGCCGCGGGTGCGCTGGCGCCGGGGCTGGACGTGAAGTCCGCCTACACGATGCAGTTCGTGAGCGGAAAGCGGGCGTGAAACACCCCCATGCCGCTTCGCGGCTCCCCCTCTCTTGCGCCTTCGGCTTGGAGGGGGCGCACCCCGCGGCCTGGCATAGCCAGTTCCGCGGGTGCACTGGCATGGCCTGCTCCGCGGCCCTTCGATCCTTGCGGCCATGCTGACAGCAACGGAGACTCGATCGACATGACCCACGCCTTCTTCCAGCCGCCCGAGGGCGGCACCTATGCCCTGCGCCAGGTGCGCGCTCCGCGTTGCCTGATCGACGACCCGGCGGCCGACCGCCTTGCGCCCGCGGGCGACGGCGACCTGGTCGCGATGGACCTGGCCATCGAGGCCGGCCGCATCGCCGCCATCGCCCCCGCCGGCAGCCTGGCGCCCGAGCGCGGGCCACACCTGGACGACTCGCTGGCGCTGCCCTGCTTCGTCGACCTGCACACGCACCTGGACAAGGGCCACATCTGGCCGCGCAAGGCCAACCCCACCGGCGACGGCGCGGGCGCCTCGCGCGCGACGATGGAAGACCGCACGAAGAACTGGCATGCCGAGGACGTGCGCCGCCGCATGGACTTTGCCCTGCGCACGGCGTACGCCAAGGGCGTGTCGGCCATCCGCACGCACCTCGACTCGCTGGCGCCGCAGGCCGACATCTCCTTCCCGGTGTTCCGCGAGATGCGCGAGCGCTGGGCGGGGCGCATCGCGCTGCAGGTGTCGTCCATCGCGCCGGTGGACATCTTCCTGGGCGAGGAGGGCGTGCACCTGGCCAATGTGGTGGCCGAGAGTGGCGGCAACCTGGGCTGCGTGACCAAGTCGCAGCGCCACCCGGCCGAGGCCACGCCGCCCGAGATCGACGAGGGCATCGCGCGCCTTCTGACGCTGGCCACCGAACGTGGGCTGGACGTGGACCTGCACGTGGACGAATCCACCGACCCGCGCGCCCGCTCGCTGATCCGCATCGCGAGGGTGGCACTGGCGCAGGGCTTCAAGGGCCGCATCCTGTGCGGGCACTGCACCGCGCTGGCGCTGCAGACCGACGCGTTCATCGCCGAGACCATCGCCGCCTGCCGCGAGGCCGGCATCGCCATCGTCAGCCTGCCCACCGTCAACATGTACCTGCAGGACCGCAGCCCGGAGGCCAGGCGCACGCCGCGCTGGCGGGGCGTGACGGTGATGCACGAACTCAAGGCCGCCGGCGTGCCGGTGGCCGTGGCGGGCGACAACTGCCGCGACCCCTTCTACGCCTACGGCGACCACGACATGCTGGACACCTACACCCAGGCGGTGAAGATCCTGCACCTGGACCATCCCTTCGCAGACTGGATCCGCGCCGCCAGCGCCACGCCGGCGCAGATCATGGGCCTGGACGGCTTCGGCCTGCTGCGCGTGGGCAACCCGGCCGACCTGACGGTGCTGCGCGCGCGCAGCTATTCCGAGCTGCTGGCCCGCGCGCCCTTCGACCGCGCGGTGATCCGCGCCGGCCGCGCCATCGACACCACGCTGCCCGACTACCGCGAGCTGGACGACCTCGTCATGCCGCGCTGAGCGGGGTCGACGCTGGGGCCGGGGCGCCGGCATCGCGCACGCCCGGCAGGCCGCGCAGATGGGCGGCGATGGCCTCGATGGCGTGCCGCACCTTGGCCGGCTGGCCATCGCGCTGCGGCGTCACGGCCCAGACGGGCAGGGCGGGCGGCTGCCACTGCGGCAGCACGGGCACCAGCCGGCCGGTCTGAAGGTCCTCTTCCACGTCGGCCCGCACGGCCAGCGTGAGCCCCAGGCCGCTGGCGGCCATCTGGTGCAGGCTGAGCTGGTTGTTGCTGGTCACGCGCACGGGCACGGTCTGTTCGGACTGCGCGCCGCCCGGGCCTGCCAGCGACAGCACCAGCGTGCGGCCGTCGCGCGGCGCGCCCACCCATTGGTGCGCGGCCAGGTCCTCCGGCGAGCGTGGCATGCCGGCGCTGGCGATGTAGGCGGGCGCGGCGCAGATCAGGCTCTGGAAGTCGCACAGCCGCCGCGCGGCCCAGCCCGAGTCGGGCAACCGGCCGGCGCGCAGGGCCAGGTCGATGCGCGCGTCCACCAGGTCGATCAGGGCGTCGTCCACCTGCAGCCGCAACTGCAGCGCGGCATGGGCGGCCAGCAGTGGCGCCAACGCGGGCGCCAGGTGCCGAGCGAAGCCGACGGGCGCCGAGACCCGCAACTCGCCCTCCGGTGCCTCGCGCGCCAGCGCCAGCTGGGCGCGGGCCAGTTCGGCCGCCTCGACCATGCGCTGGCAGTGAGTGGCGAAGCGGGCGCCGGCCTCGGTGAGCGCCAGCTTGCGGGTGGTGCGATGCAGCAGCGTCACGCCATGGGCCTGTTCCAGCGCGCGCAGCTGCTGGCTGACCGCTGAGGTGCTCACGCCCAGCCGGCGTGCGGCGGCGCTGAAGGAGCCGCTGCGCACCACCTCGGCAAAAAGTGCCAAGCGCTTGAGGTCGTCCATTGTGAAGCTGGGCTAAATGAAGTTGTCTGGATTCTCGGACTTCTGGCCGGATCGTGAAGTTCATAAGCTAAGGGTCATCGTCATCCACACGGTGCGGCCTGCGCGCCACGAAAGGAAAGAACCATGAACGTCGCCCTGATCGGCGCCACCGGCTTCGTCGGTGCCGCCCTGCTCGAAGAACTGCTCGCCCGCGGCCACCAGGTGCGTGCCCTGGCGCGCACGCCGTCCAAGCTGGTGGCCCGCGCGGGTCTCACGGTCGTCCAGGCCGATGTTCTGGACGCGGCGCAGGTTGCGAAGGCCGTGGCCGGCACCGAGGCCGTGGTCAGCGCCTTCAACCCGGGCTGGGAGCACCCGGACCTGTACAACCAGTTCCTGGCCGGCAGCAAGGCCATCGCCGACGGTACAAAGCAGGCCGGCGTGAAGCGCCTGGTCGCCGTCGGCGGCGCGGGCAGCCTGTTCGTGGCGCCCGGCGTGCAACTGGTGGACACGCCCGAATTCCAGAACCACGTGCCCGCCAATGTGGTGCCCGGCGCGAAGGCCGCGCGCGACGAACTCACGCGGCTGCAGAAGGAAGAGGCCGCGTTGGACTGGACCTTCGTCTCGCCCGCGCCCATGCTGGCGCCGGGCGAGCGCACGGGCCGCTACCAGTTCGGCGGCGACGCCGTGCCGATGAAGGACGGCCAGCTGGCCGGCATCACCGCCGCCGACCTGGCCGCCGCCATCGTGGACGTGCTGGAGCAGGGCCGCTACGTGCGCGAGCGCTTCGTCGCGTTCTCCTGAGCCGGCCGCGGTGCCTCAGCGCACCAGCGGATTGGGCGTGGGCGCCTCCACCCGGCGCAGCAGGTTGCGATCGGTGTGGTGGAAGGGCTCGGCCTGGCCCGCGATCTGCAGCACCGTGTCCTCCTCGTAGCCCCAGGTGCCGTCGTCGTTGATCGTCACCTTGATGCGGAATTCGGTGGTGCGGAAGGCCTCCTGCAGGAAGGGCGCGGAGCAGATGCCCCAGGTCTCCAGCCCCTGCGTGGCGACCAGCTCGAAGCTGCGCGCATCGGCCGCGACGGTGCCGGCCGCCATCGCCACCTGGCCACGCGGGATGGTCAGGGTGTGCATCACGCAGCCGGTGGCCGGCTCCCACAGCCAGTAGCCCACCTGCTCGTGGTAGGTCTTGACCTGGTCGGGCTTGGTGATGTGCGTGTGGTAGCGCAGGCCGTAGAGCAGCTGCGGGCCGTTGGTCACCGGGTCGATGGGCTGCAGGCTGATGCGTTCGACGAAGGCCTGCTTCTTCGGCCCTTCGGCCTTGGGCTTGACGTCCAGGCCGCGGGTGCCTTCCCACACGCCGGCCATGGGCCCGAGCGGGCCCAGGTTGGCCAGGGTGTGGAGGTCGACGTCGCGGGGTTCGGTGTAGATGTCGCGGGTAGGGGCGTTCATGGCGGATGTCGAGTTGCGGACAAAAGCGGCCGGCACTGTATCCCGAGCATGCGCCGTGCCCGCGCGTCGCGCCCCCAAGGCCCATCGTCAGATGGCCGCGGAGCAGGCCACGCGAGAACATCCGCGGAACCGGCTTCGCCGGGCCGCAGGATGTGCCCCCTCGCAGGGGGGCGGCGGAGCGCGAAGCGCGCAGCCTGGGGGTGGGCCTAGTTCTGTTTCCAGGGCAGGCCGCGCAGGCGCCAGCCGCCCTTGTTGCCGCGGTGGGCGTCGGCATCTGCATCGCCCTCGAAGCCTTCGAGGATGTTGTAGGCCTCGATGCCCAGCTCGGTCGCGCGCCTGGCCGCCGCCACCGAGCGCACGCCGCTGCGGCACAGCAGCACCACCTTGCCGCCCGGGGGCACGGCCGCGCGCAGCGCATCGTCGAAGCCGGCGTTCATCGCCATGCCGGGCCACTGCTTCCATGCCACGGCCACGGCGCCGGGGACGAAGCCCACCCATTCGCGCTCGGCGTCGGTGCGCACGTCCACCATCACGGCCTCGCCGCTGGCCAGCCAGCGCGCGGCCAGCTCGGGCGTCACGTCGCCGGCATAGCCCTCGGCGGGGCGGGGCTGGTTGTCATCGTGGGGGGCAGGGGCTTGGGTCATGGTCGGCGGTCCGCAAAAAGATCGGCTGCTATTGTTCCCCGAAGCCCGCGGGCCGCGCGCCCACGGTCCTTTCCGGCCAACGGCCCGGTGCCGCCGCGCGTTGAAAGCCCACCATGACCCTCCGCCCCTGCCGTTCGCTTCCGCATGCGCTGCTGGCCGTCCTGATGGCCGGGGCCGCCACCTTGGCTGCGGCCCAGAGCGCCGACACCCGCAAGCCGGGCCCCTTCGAGCGCGCACAGCAGCAGCGCTATGCCAACACGCCCTCGATGCGGGCGATCCAGCAGGGGGCGGACTTCAACACCCAGCAGCCGCCTCCACCCGTGGCGCCCTCGCGGCCTCAGTGGCATCCGCACCGGCCGCCGGTGATCGTGTACGAGGACAGCCGCTACGCGCCCTGGGGCAACGCCCCGCCGGCCGCGCCGCAGCAGCCAACGAGCCGGCAGGACACGCCGACCATCTGGTACGGCGGGCCGCTGCAACAGTAGGCCGGGCCTGTGCAGAAATGCCAGCCGGTTGACAAAGAACCGTTCGGGCTGAGCCTGTCGACGCCTGGCGCAGCCTTTCGATGAACGCAGCGCGCCATCGGGCCGCCTGAACCCCCCGCCTTGGCTACAGTGGCGCCTCCCCCCACCACGGAGACGCGCCGCATGGCCCCGTCCACCCCCAGCTACGACTTCGACCTCTTCGTCATCGGCGGCGGCAGCGCCGGCGTGCGCGCGGCCCGCATGGCCGGCCAGCGCGGCGCCAAGGTGGCGCTCGCGGAATGCGCCGAACTGGGCGGCACCTGCGTCAATGTGGGCTGCATTCCCAAGAAGCTCTACAGCTATGCCGCCGGCTATGCCGAGGCCTTCGAGGAGGCGCCGGGTTACGGCTGGCACATCGACGCCGCGCCGCGCTTCGACTGGGACCGGCTCAAGGCCGCGCGCGCCAAGGAGATCCACCGCCTCAACGGCGTCTATGCAGGCCTGCTCGACGGCGCCCGGGTCACGCTGCTGCGCGGCTGGGCCCAGCTGGTGGACGGCCATACCGTGCAGGTGGACGGCAGGCGGCACACCGCCCGTCACGTGCTCATCGCCACCGGCGGCGCGCCCTTCCGGCCCAACGTGCCGGGCAAGGAACTGGTGAATGTCTCCGACGCCATGTTCGACCTGCCGGCCTTTCCGCGCCGGCTGCTGGTGATCGGCGCAGGCTACATCGGCTGCGAGTTCGCCTCCATCTTCCGCGGCCTGGGCGCGGAGGTGACGCTGCTGCACCGCGGCGCCCACATCCTCAACGGCTTCGACCATGACGTGCGCGAGTTCCTGGCCCGCGAAATGGGCCGTGCCGGCATCGACCTGCGCCTGAACCAGGAGGCGGCCTCCTTCACCCAGGGCGAGGGCGGCGAGGTCGTCGCCACGCTGGCCCGCGGCCAGCGCGTGGCGGCCGATGCGGTGCTGGTGGCCACCGGCCGCCGGCCGCTCACCGCCGGCCTGGGCCTGGAAGAGGCGGGCGTGAAGCTCGACGAGCGCGGCGCCGTGGTGGTCGATGCCGAGTACCGCAGCAGCGTGCCCTCGGTGCTGGCCATCGGCGACGTCTCCACGCGCGTCCAGCTCACGCCGGTGGCGCTGGCCGAGGCCATGGTGGTGGTGGACCGGCTGTTCGGCGAAGGCCGCCGCACCATGGACTACGAGTACATCCCGACCGCCGTCTTCACCCATCCCAGCGTGGGCACCTGCGGCTACACCGAGATGGAGGCGCGCAGCCGGTTCGGCGAGGTGCGCATCTTCAACAGCGAGTTCAAGCCGCTGCGCCACACGCTCTCGGGTCGTGGCGAGCGCTGCTTCATGAAGCTGGTGGTGGAGTCGAAGAGCGACCGCGTGGTGGGCCTGCACATGGTGGGCGCCGATGCCGGCGAGATCGTGCAGGGCTTCGCGGTGGCCATGCGCGCGGGCGCCACCAAGGCCGACTTCGACCGCACCATCGGCATCCATCCGACGGCGTCAGAGGAGTTCGTGACGATGCGCGAGCCCACGGTCGGCTGAGGGGCGGCCGTCGCGTCATGAAGCGCTGGCATGTGCATTGCAAAATGCCCGCATGCCCTACATGCCGCCATTCATCGCCCCCACCCGCTTCACCGACCCCGACGCGGCGCTGGCCCAGGTGCAGCGCATCTACCAGGAGGGCCTGGCGCACCTGCGCGAGTCGATGCAGCGCTTCGTGGCCGGCGAGACGCTGCCCGGTCGCGTGCGGGCCTGCTACCCCTTCGTGCGGGTGCACACCCACACCAACACCCGCTACGCCACGCCCGCCACCTCGGGTCTGAGCTACGGCTTCGTGGCCGGCCCCGGCCGCTACGAGACCACGCTGAGCCGGCCCGACCTGTTCGCCCGCTACTACCGCGAGCAGTTCCGGCTGATCCTCGCCAACCACCAGATCGAACTGGAGATCGGCACCGGCAGCGAGCCGATCCCGATCCACTTCTCCTTTGCCGAGAACGAGCACATCGAGGGCAACCTGAGCGCCGAGCGCCGCGCCCTGATGCGCGACGTGTTCGACCTGCCCGACCTGGGCGCGATGGACGACGGCATCGCCAACGGCACGCACATGACGCGCCCCGGCGAGGCCGAGCCGCTGTCGCTCTTCACCGCCGCGCGGGTGGACTACTCGCTGCAGCGCCTGCGCCACTACACGGGCACGGCGCCGGAGTGGTTCCAGAACTTCGTGCTCTTCACCAACTACCAGTTCTACATCGACGAGTTCGTGCGCCTGGGCCACGAGGCCATGGAGGACGAGGCGGGCGAATACATCGCCTTCGTCGAGCCGGGCAACGTGGTCACCCGCCGCCGCGGCCTCACGGCCGAGCAGTCGGGCGACCTCGCCGAGCGCATCGGCGCCCTGCAGGGCACGCCGCCCGGGCGGCTGCCGCAGATGCCGGCCTACCACCTGGTGCGCGCCGACCGCAGCGGCATCACCATGGTCAACATCGGCGTCGGTCCGGCCAACGCCAAGAACATCACCGACCACATCGCCGTGCTGCGCCCGCATGCCTGGATGATGCTGGGCCACTGCGCCGGCCTGCGCAACACGCAGCAGCTGGGCGACTACGTGCTGGCCCATGCCTATGTGCGCGAGGACCATGTGCTGGACGAGGAGCTGCCGCTGTGGGTGCCCATTCCCGCGCTGTCCGAGATCCAGCTGGCGCTGGAGCAGGCCGTGGCCGAGGTCACCGGCTGCAGCGGCGCCGAGCTCAAGGCCATCATGCGCACCGGCACCGTGGCCACCACCGACAACCGCAACTGGGAGCTGCTGCCGGGCAACGAGCCGCAGCGCCGCTTCAGCCAGAGCCGCGCCGTCGCGCTGGACATGGAAAGCGCCACCATCGCCGCCAACGGCTTCCGCTTCCGCGTGCCCTACGGCACGCTGCTGTGCGTGAGCGACAAGCCACTGCACGGCGAGATCAAGCTGCCCGGCATGGCCAACCACTTCTACCGCGAGCGGGTGGAGCAGCACCTGCGCATCGGCATGAAGGCCATCGACATCCTGCGCGCCGAAGGCACCACGCGGCTGCACAGCCGCAAGCTGCGCAGCTTTGCGGAGGTGGCGTTCCAGTAGTCGGTCGGTTCAGGCCGGCGGCGAACGCCAGTGGCCCGTGCCTTCCAGGTACGGGGAAGGCTGAGCGGTGCTCCAGCGCAGCGGCAGCGCGCCGCGCCGACGCCAGCCGCCCTCCACCTGCAGGCGCAGCACGCGGTTGACGCCCGCGAAGCCCAGCGCTTCGGGCGTGCCCGTCAGCACCTGCGCCCGCGCCGACAGCTGCAGCAGGTCGCCCCGCTCGAAGTCCACGAACAGCAATCCCGCCCAGGGATGCAGCAGCAGATTGCCCAGGGTGTTGAAGAAGCGGTTGCCGTCGAAGTCCGGCACGGCCAGGCTGCCGTCCGCGCCGATCTGCACGAAGCCCGGCCGGCCCCCGCGGTGCGACACGTCCACGCCCTCGGCCGCCTCGGCCGAGCCGGCGGCATGCGGATGGGCGCTGGCGATGAACAGCGTGTCGGCGGCCGCGATCAGCATGCGGGCGGCATCGTCCAGTTCAGTCAAGGCCTCGGGCGCGGACGGCCTCAAGGCCGCAGTCCCTGAGAAGGCCTCCCGGGCCTGGATGTAGCGCGGGCAGTTGCCGAAGCTCTGCCCGACGGCGAGGTCGAAGCCCCGCGCATCGCGTGCCGTCACCCGGCCGTTGAGGCGGTTGCGCCGCCGCGTGTGCGGCTCGATGCCGAGCAGGCCCAGCGGCACATCCGGCCGCAGCGCCGCCGCCAGCGGGTCCCCGGCCTCGGGCAGGGCGTCGATGCGCAGGCGGCGCGCATCGGGCGAATGCATGAAACCCGGCGCACCGGTCAGCAGGCTGGCCCAGGGGCGCTGCCGCTCGTCCAGGCTGCCCACCACCACGAAGGGCAGTTGCGCGAAGAAGTCGCGGTGCTGCTGCGGCAGGTGGTCGCGGATGACCCGCGGTCCCATGGCGCCCAGTTGGGCGTCCACGCCCTCCTGGCGCTGCAGGGCGATCTCGCCGGCGTGGAAGGTCATGGCCGGTCCTTCTCAGGCGCGCAGGCCGATGGCCGAACGCGGCATGGGCAGGAAGCCGGGCAGGGCTTCGATGCGGGCCAGCCAGGCCTGCAGGTGCGGGTAGCCGTCCAGCGCGACATGGCCTTCCGGCGCATGGGCGACATAGGCGTAGTGGGCGATGTCGGCCAGCGTCGGATGCGGGGCCGCCAGGAAGTCCTGCGTGGCCAGGTGCCCGTCCATGGTCTGGAGCAGCGCATGGGCCCGGGCGATGGTGGCTTCGTCCCGGGGGCGGCCCATCAGCATGTCGATGCGGGCAGCGGCCGGACCGGAGGCCAGCGGGCCCGCGGCCAGCGACAGCCAGCGCTGCACCTGCGCGGCGCCGACCGGGTCGGTAGGCAGCCATCGGGCCGGCTGCGGCGCATAGCGGGCGTTCAGGTACACGAGGATCGCGTTGGAGTCGGCCAGCACCACGTCGCCGTCCTGCAGCACCGGCACCTGCCCGAAGCGGTTGAGCGCCAGGAAGGCGGGGCGTCGCTGCTCGCCGGCGCGCAGGTCCACCACCTTGCTGCGCCAGGGCAGGCCCAGCAGCGACAGGAACAGGCGCACGCGGTGCGCATGGCCCGAGAGCGGCGCATCGTGAAGAACCAGGGCGGGGGCGGCGTGGGGTGTGTGATCAGGCATGCGGCCATTGTTTTTTGATGCGTTCGCCGGATCAATGCGAAAGCCTGGATGACACTGCTCCGATTTCCGGTGTAATCGCCACATGGATCGACTCAAGGCCATGCAGGTGTTCGTGCGCATCGCGGAGCAGGGCAGCCTGACGCGTGCCGCGGAAGTACTGGGCAGCTCGCTGCCCGCGGTGGTGCGCACGCTGGCGGCGCTGGAGGCGCACCTGGGTGTGCGCCTCTTCCAGCGCAGCACGCGGCGCATTGCCCTCACCGAGGATGGCCGCCACTACCTCGACAGTGCGCGCGAGGTGCTGGCGGCTGCCGATGCCGCGGACCGCCTGCTGAGCCAGGAGGCGGGCACGCCGGCCGGGCAGCTCACGGTCACGGCGCCGGTGTTGTTCGGCCACATGTACGTCGCGCCGGCCATCATGGGCTTCATGCGCGCGCATCCTCAGGTGCGCTGCCGCGTGCTGCTGCACGACCGGCCG
The DNA here is from genome assembly GCF_021401245.1 of Pseudacidovorax sp. NFM-22. GTDB lineage: Bacteria > Pseudomonadota > Gammaproteobacteria > Burkholderiales > Burkholderiaceae_C > Xenophilus. The sequence goes on along the minus strand of NZ_JACBFY010000002.1, from coordinate 575,412 downwards.
GTGAACCTGGTGGAAGAAGGCATCGACGTGGGCATCCGCATCAGCCCGCTGGAGGACTCGTCACTGGTGGCGCAGCAACTCGGCACCATCCGTCGCGTGGTGGTGGCCAGCCCCGCGCTGCTGCGCGAGCGCGGGCTGCCGCAGCAGCCGCGCGATCTGGCGGGCGCGCCGGCCGTGCGCGGCCAGCTCGACGGTGCGCCCCACTGGTCCTTCGACCAACCGGGCCGGCGCACGCCGCTGCAGGTGCCGCTGGACGTGCGGCTGGCCTTCAACCACATCGCACCGGCCGTGGAGGCCTGCGCCGCAGGCATGGGATTCGGCCGCTTCTTCTCCTACCAGGTGCTGGGCCATGTGCGGGACGGGCGCCTGCAGAGGGTGTTGGAAGACTTCGAGTCCGCACCGCGGCCGGTGAGCGTGATCTATCCGCATGCGCGCCACCTGCCGGCGCGCACCCGGGCCTTCGTCGCCTGGATGAAGAAGACGTTCGAGGGCCTTCGGCTCTGAAGCACTGACCGGCGGCGTCACCGCCGGGCCCCTCAGCTCACCGCGTCGCCGAACGCCGCCAGAAAGGCTTCCGCAAAGGCGGCGCTGCTCGTGATCGACAGGTGGAAGCTGCGCAGCGCCGGCCCTTCCTGCCGCTCTTCCAGGTCGGCGTCCCAGTCGCCGCCTTCCTCCACGGGGCCGCGCCGGCCGCGGAAGCGGCGTGCGGCCCAGGCCATCACCGCCTCGATCTCGGCGCGCACCGCGGCCTCGCGCTCGGGGCCGACGGTGGCCAGGGCCTCGAACAGGCTGCTGTCGTCGCCGCCGTCGCTGTGGTCGAAGAGCAGGTAGTCCAGCGTCATGGCTGCGTGTCCTCGGACGCAGAGGGCGCCGAGGGCGCAGCGGTGGCCGCCGCTGCGGCCGCGGGAGAGCCGCCGGCCGCCTTGGCTGCCGCGGCGCGCAGCTTGTCCTTCTTGTTCGGCCGCTTGCCCTTGATGCCGCCACCGGCCGCCGGCGCATCGGCCGGCGCGGCTTCCTGCGGCTCGAAGCCCGCGATCTGCTCGCGCGGCACGCGCAGGCCCTGGCGCTTCTCGATCAGGCGGAAGTGCGCCTCGGCTGCGGCGGGCACGAAGCTCAGGGCCACGCCGCTCGCGCCCGCGCGGCCCGTGCGGCCGATGCGGTGCACATGGTCGGTGGGCGAGCGGGCCAGGTCGTGGTTGACCACCGCCGGCAGTTGCGCGATGTCGATGCCGCGCGCCGCCAGGTCGGTGGCCACCAGCACCTGCAGCCGCCCGGCCTTGAAGTCGGCCAGCACCTGCGTGCGCTTGCCCTGGCCCAGCATGCCGTGCAGCGGCTCGGCCGCGAGGCCGCCCTTGCGCAGCTTGTCCGCCACGGTCTCGCAGGCATGCTTGGTGGCCACGAACACCAGCACCTGCGGCCAGCCCTCGGTGGCGATCAGGTGGCGCAGCAGCGCGGTGCGCCGGCTCTCGTCCACCGCGATGGCGCGCTGCGCGATCTGCGGCAGCTCGGCCACGGGCGCGGGCGCCGTCACGGCGACAGGATCGCGCAGCAGCGCATCTGCCAGTTGCACGGTGCGCGGGGCGAAGGTGGCGGAGAAGAGCAGGTTCTGCCGCTGCGCCGGCAGCTCGTCGAGGATGGCCTGCAGCTCGTCGGCGAAGCCCAGGTCCAGCAGCCGGTCGGCCTCGTCCAGCACCAGCACGGCGCAGTCCGAAAGGCGCAGCGCGTTGTGCCGCGCCAGGTCGAGCACGCGGCCCGGCGTGCCGATCACCTGGTCGGCACCGCCGCGCAGGGCCATCAGCTGTGGGTTGATCGAGACGCCGCCGATGGCGCGCACCACCTTCGGCCGCTCGGGCAGGGGCGCGGCCAGCTGGGCCACGGTGTCGGCCACTTGGGCCGCCAGCTCGCGCGTGGGCACCAGCACCAGCGTGTGCAGGGCGCGGCGCGAGCGGTGGCGCGGTGCCTCGTGCCAGCGCTGCAGCAGCGGCAGCACGAAGGCGGCCGTCTTGCCCGAGCCGGTGTGGGCCATGGCGCGCAGGTCGCGGCCCTGCAGCACCACCGGAATGGCCAGGGCCTGGATGGGCGTGGGGATGGCATAGCCCTGTTCGGCCGTGGCCTGCAGGAGTTCGGGGCGCAGGCCCAGGTCGGCGTAGGTGGGGGAGGAGGACACGATGCGAAAGGCCGGAAGAGCGCCGAGGAAGGGCTGCGGATTGTCCGCCTTCGGGCTCGGCCTGCGGGCATGTCGGCCAAGGCGCCGTGTGGGCGGCGGCGCCATGGGCCTTTGCCACAATGCCGCGTGCCTGTCGATCTGCCCCCTTCCACCGCTGCCTCGGCCGCGCCGCTGCTGCAGGTCCGCCACCTGCGCAAGCGCTATGGCGAGGCCACCGTCGTCGACGACCTGAGCTTCGAGATCGCGCCCGGCGAATGCCTGGGCGTGATCGGGCCCAACGGCGCCGGCAAGACCACCACCATCCGCATGTGCCTGGGCCTCACCGCGCCCGATGCCGGCGAGATCGAGGCGCTGGGCGGCCTGCACATGCCGCGCGACGCCCGCGCCATCAAGGCGCAACTGGGCGTGGTGGCGCAGTACGACTCGCTGGACCCGGACTTCAGCTGCGCCGAGAACCTGGTGGTGTACGCGCGCTACTTCGGCTTCTCGCGGCGTGACTTCGCGCCGCGCGTGCCGACGCTGCTGGACTTCGCGGCCCTGTCGCACAAGGCCGATGCCAAGCCCGGCGAGCTGTCGGGCGGCATGCGCCGGCGGCTGTCGCTGGCCCGGGCGCTGGTCAACGACCCCCGGCTGCTGATCCTGGACGAGCCCACCACCGGCCTCGACCCGCAGGCCCGCCACCTGATGTGGGAGCGGCTGCAGACCCTTCTGCAGCAGGGCAAGTCGATCCTGCTGACCACCCATTTCATGGACGAGGCCGAGCGCCTGTGCCACCGCCTGCTGGTGGTGGACCATGGCCGCAAGATCGCTGAGGGTCGTCCGCGCGAGCTGATCGCCGAGCACCTGGAGCCGCATGTGGTCGAGGTCTACGGGCAGGGCAGCGCCGGCTCCGCCCAGGCGCTGGCCGAGTCGCCCGCGTTGCGTGCACTGGCGCAGCGCACCGAGCTGAGCGGCGAGACCGTGTTCTTCTACACCCGCGATGCGCGGCCGCTGCTGGACGCGCTGGGCGCGCACGAGGGCCTGCGCACCTTCCACCGGCCGGCGAACCTGGAGGACCTGTTCCTCAAGCTCACGGGTCGACAGATCCGGGAAGGCGGCTGATCCCATGACCGAGAACACGAACATGCCTTCGGTGTGGTCCCCGCCAGCCGTCACGCGCCGCTGGTGGCCGGTCTTCCTGCGCAATCTGCTGGTGTGGCGCAAGCTGGCCGTGCCCAGCCTGATCGGCAACATCGCCGAGCCACTGATCTGGCTGGTGGCCTTCGGCTACGGCATGGGTGCGCTGGTGGGGCAGGTGAAGGTGGGCGGCACGGCGGTGCCCTACATCCTGTTCCTGGCCAGTGGCTCCATCTGCATGAGCGCGATGAATGCGGCCAGCTTCGAGGCGCTGTATTCGGCCTTCTCGCGCATGCATGTGCAGAAGACCTGGGACGGCATCATGAATGCACCGGTGGGGCTGGACGATGTGGTCTTCGCCGAGATGCTGTGGGCGGGGTTCAAGTCGGTCTTCACGGTCACGGCCATCCTGCTGGTGATGCTGGGCCTGGGCATCAGCCACAGCCCCAAGCTGCTGGTGGCCTGGGTGATCCTGGCGGGAGCGGGCATCGTGTTCTCGTCCATCGCGCTGATCTTCAATGCGCTGGCCAAGGGCTACGACTTCTTTACCTACTACTTCACGCTGTTCATGACGCCCATGATGTTCCTCTCGGGCGTGTTCTTCCCGTTGGAACAACTGCCGGAGGTGGTGCGCGCGGTGGCGGCCTGGCTGCCGCTGGCCAATGTGGTGGCGCTGGTGCGGCCACTGTTCATGGACCAATGGCCGACGCAGCCGCTGCTGCACCTGGGCGTGCTGGCCGTGTATGGCATCGCGGCCTTCTGGCTGGCACTGGGCCTCACGCGCCGGCGCTTCCGCAGTTGAGCCGGGGGGCATTGCGCCCCCGCCCGCTTCCTCAGCGGCTGGTGCCGCCCGAGGTTCCGCCGGTACCCGAGCCGGAGCCCATGCTTCCCGAGCCCGAGGTACCGGAGCTTCCAGAGCCCGTGCTGCCCGATCCCATGCCGCCCGTGCTGGAGCCGGTCCCCGCGCCGCCCGAGCCCGAACCACTGCCTCGGCCGCCGGGGCCGCCAGTGCCCGTGCCCGAGGGACCCTTGCCCCCGCGGTTGCCCAGGTCGCCGCTGCTGTTGCCCGCTCCGCCGGTGGTGCCGGCGTGCGCGCCCGAGGCACCGCTGCTGCTGCCCTTGCGCCGGTCATCGTCGCGGTTGCTCGTGCGCCCCGTGGTGGAACTGCCGCCGGCGCTGCTGCCGGACTGCTGCATCGTGCTGCCGCCCCACGAGCTGCCGCTGCTGCCCATGTTGCCCGACGAGGACGTCTGGGCGAAGGCCAGGCTGGCGCCGCACAGGGCGGCGGCGATCAGCATCGGACGAAGGGGGCGGAACGAAATGCGTGTGTCTTGCATGAGGGGTCTCCTTGGATGGGATGGTCGTCACCGGGTGCCGATGCCGGTTCCCAAGTCGCCCGGCAACATGCCGGCCTTGGCTTCGGAACAGCCTTCAAGCTAGGCGCGCCAGCCTCTTGCTGGGTGGGTGCGTGCCCACCGCCGCGTAGGAGCCGGGCCCAGGACGGCGCGCGAAAAGGCAGCGTCCCGTGGAGGACGTGATGACGCGGACATTCCGGCGTCCGCGCAGCTTCACGTCTACCCGGGCACGGGCAGAATCGACCGCTGCCCATGATCGAAGTCTCCCCCGCCCAAGCTGAAGAACGCATACAGGCCTTGCTCGCCGCGCCCGAAAGCCGCAGCCTCGACTTCAAGCGGATCAGCGGCAAGCAGAACCGGATGTACGAAGCCGTGTGCGCATTCGCGAACAGCGAGGGTGGCCTGCTGGTCATCGGTGTGGGCGATGCCAAGGCAGCCAAGGGAGGCAGCAAGGTGCAGAGCCGGCTGTTCGGCATCGAAGAGAACCCAGAGGGTTTCGACGACTTTCGCCGCGAGTTGCTGAACCGCTTCACCCCCCCGATCACCCGCCTGCAGTGGATGCGCCTGCCCTGCACGCTGCACAACGGGCAACCGGGGCATATCGTGATCCTGCGCGTGGAAAAAAGCGATCAGGTCCACAGCGTGGTGGGCGACGGCACATGGACGCGGATGGACGCCAGCAATCGCGAGTTGAGCGCCCCCGAGATCGCAGACCTGTTCTACCAGCGTGGCGTGAAAAGCGCGGAAACCCTGCCCATGCCGGTTGCACTGTCGCTGTTGAACACTCGGGCCTGGCGCAGCTACTGTGTGACGCGAGGGCTGACCGAGATGGATCCTGCATCGCGGCTGCCCCGGCTTGGGCTCGCCTTGCCGAACGCAGAGGGTGACCCGACGCCCTTGCTGGCAGCGGTCCTGCTTTTCGCCGATGAGCCGGGCGCTTTGCTGGCCGTCGAAGGCCGGCGCGCGGACATTCGCGTCTTCCACTACAAGTGGCCGGGCCGTTCAGCGCGGGGAGGTTCCCAATCTTCTGCTGCCACCTCGGACCATCACCGGCCCGCTGGTCGAGCAGATTGCACAGGCCCAGGCTTTTGTGCTCGAGCGCTTGGCGGTTGGGCTGACGATGGAGGGCTCGGGCTTCAGGACGCGTTATCGCTTTCCGGAGCGCGTGATCAAGGAGGCCATCACCAACGCGGTGGTGCACCGCGACTACCGGCTCAATCGCGACATCCACGTGCGCATCTTCGACGACCGGGTCGAAATCGAAAGTCCAGGCCGCCTGCCCGGCAACCTGACGCCCGCCACCATCGATAAGACGGGGTCCGTTCCCCGCAACAGCCTGCTGGCGCGCCACCTGCGCGAGTTTCCGAACCCGCCCAATGTCGATGCCGGCGAAGGCGTGCCCATGATGTTTGCACAGATGGCGCATGCCAACCTCTATGAGCCGCTGTATCGGGAGCAACTCGATGGTGCGGTGCCGACCTTGCTCGTGACACTGCTGAACGAAGAGCGTCCGCCCTTGTGGGTCCAAGTCAGCGACTGGATCGACCGCGAAGGGCCGCTCACCAACAGCAAGCTGCGCGCGATTTCGGGGCTGGACACACTGGGCGCTTCGAGGCAGTTGCGTCAGTGGGTAGCCCAGGGTGTGCTGGTGGCGTTGCCGGCGGCCTCCCGGCAGCAGGCCAGCTATACCAAGCCTGAACACGTCGGGCCTGACAAGGGGCCCGATTCATTATTTCTGGGTCTCGATAAAGACGGTTGAAAACCAGGAAAGCCGTTGTGGGTCAATGGGATGGCTGCGTTCCCATTATCTGGAACGGCCCAGGCCCGCGAGGGCGTTTGGCGGCGTCTCTTGCGACCGGTGGGCGTCGTAGGGGCCAGCGACCAGGAGCGCGCGCGGCCCTTCGACAGACAGCCCGTTCATTATTTCTGGCTTCGGATAATGAACTGCCGTTGTTGAAAAAGTATTTTCAAATCAATGGCTTAGCTTGTGCCTCATTATCGTGGCGCCCTGTGATCGGGCGGCCCCAAAGAAAACGGCGCCCCGCGGCGCCGTCTTTGCTGGCGTGAGGAGGCTCAGCCGGCCGCCTTCACCTTCAACCGCCACGCATGCAGCAGCGGCTCGGTGTAGCCGCTCGGCTGCTCGACGCCCTTGAACACCAGGTCCTGCGCCGCCTTGTAGGCGAAGGAGGTGTCGAAGTGGCCGGCCATGGGCTTGTAGAGCGGGTCGCCGGCGTTCTGCTGGTCCACCACCGCGGCCATGCGCTCGAAGGTGGCGTTGACCTGCTCCTTCGTGACCACGCCGTGCAGCAGCCAGTTGGCGATGTGCTGGCTGCTGATGCGCAGCGTGGCACGGTCTTCCATCAGGCCCACGTCGTGGATGTCGGGCACCTTGGAGCAGCCCACGCCCTGGTCGATCCAGCGCACCACGTAGCCCAGGATGCCCTGCACGTTGTTGTCCAGCTCCTGCTGCTTCTCGGTGTCCGTCCAGTTGGGCGTGGCGGTGATCGGCACCTGCAGCAGGTCGTTCAGGATGGCGTCGCGCTCGGCCTCGGCGTCGATCTTCTCCAGCTCCTTCTGCACATCGGCCACGCTGACCTGGTGGTAGTGCAGCGCATGCAGCGTGGCGGCGGTGGGCGAGGGCACCCAGGCCGTGTTGGCACCGGCCTTGGGGTGGCCGATCTTCTGCTTGAGCATGTCGGCCATCAGGTCGGGCATGGCCCACATGCCCTTGCCGATCTGGGCCTTGCCGCGCAGGCCGCAGTTGAGGCCGGTGAGCACGTTGTTGCGTTCGTAGGCGGCGATCCACTTGGTGCCCTTGATGTCGCCCTTGCGCAGCATCGGGCCGCCCTGCATGGCGGTGTGCATCTCGTCGCCGGTGCGGTCCAGGAAGCCGGTGTTGATGAAGGCCACGCGTGCGGGCGCGGCGGCGATGCAGGCCTGCAGGTTCACGCTGGTGCGGCGCTCCTCGTCCATGATGCCCAACTTGACGGTGTTGGCCGGCAGGCCCAGCAATTGCTCGACGCGGCCGAACAGCTCGTTGGCGAAGGCCACTTCGGCCGGGCCATGCATCTTCGGCTTGACGATGTAGATGCTGCCGGTGCGCGAGTTGCGGATGCCGTTCTGGCCCTTGCCCTGAAGGTCGACCATGGCGATGGCGGTGGTGACGACCGCGTCCATGATGCCCTCGGGAATCTCCTGGAGACTTTCGGAGGAGCCCCACAGGATGGCCGGGTTGGTCATCAGGTGGCCCACGTTGCGCACGAACATGAGCGAGCGGCCGTGCAGCGTGACCTGGCCTTGGCCGTCGGGCGCGGTGTAGACGCGGTCCGGGTTCAGGCGGCGGGTGAAGCTCTTGCCGCCCTTGGCCACTTCCTCGGTCAGCGTGCCCTGCTGGATGCCGAGCCAGTTGCTGTACGCCAGCACCTTGTCCTCGGCATCGACCACGGCCACCGAGTCTTCCAGGTCGAGGATGGTGGACAGGGCCGATTCCAGCACCACGTCGGCCACGCCGGCCGGGTCGGTCTTGCCGATGGGCGTGCTGCGGTCGATCTGGATGTCGAGGTGGATGCCGTTGTGCTTGAGCAGCACCGACGAGGGGCTGGCGGCATCGCCCTGGTAGCCGACGAAGGCCGACGGGTCCTTCAGGTGCGTGCTGCTGCTGTGCAGGGCGATGACGAGCTGGCCGTCCTTCACGCTGTAGCCGGTGGCGTCCTTGTGCGAGCCGTTGACCAGCGGCGCGGCCTGGTCGAGCACCTCGCGGGCGAAGGCGATGACCTTGGCGCCGCGCACCGGGTTGTAGCCCTTGCCCTTCTCCGCGCCATCGGCTTCGGAGATGGCGTCGGTGCCGTACAGCGCGTCGTACAGCGAGCCCCAGCGCGCGTTGGCGGCGTTGAGCGCGTAGCGCGCGTTCAGGATGGGCACCACCAGCTGCGGGCCGGCCTGCAGGGCCAGCTCGGCATCGACGTTGGCGGTGGTGGCCTTGACGCCCTTGGGCTGCGGCAGCAGGTAGCCGATCTTTTCCAGGTGGGCGCGGTAGGCCGGCATGTCGGCGATGGGCCCGGGGTGGGCCTTGTGCCAGGCGTCCATCTCCGTCTGGAGACGGTCGCGCTCGGCCAGCAGCGCGGCGTTCTTGGGCGCCAGGTCGGCCACGATGGCGTCGAAGCCCTGCCAGAAGGCGGCGGGCTGCAGGCCGGCGGCGGGCAGCACCTGCGACTCGATGAAGCGGTGCAGTTCGGTGGCGACTTGCAGTCGGTGGACGGTGGTGCGTTCGGTCATGCGTGTTCTCGGGGTGCGGCCAGGCCGCGAAAGGGTTGCACGGGGGCGGGCGGTCGGCGTCAACGCACAAGCATGCGGCCAACGCTCAGACTCCACTGTATTAGAGACAGGGCCGCAGATTAATCGCCGGATGAGGCGTTGATTCGTGACAGGAATGAAGGTAATCGACGCACCGGTACGCGGCATTGGACCGGTGGATTCACACGCCGCTCTGGCCCGGACGCCGCGACTTCAGGCTGAAGGAGCGGCCAGACTGGCGTCGATCCAGCCTTCGATGTCTTGGGCGCCGGCAGGCTCGGCCGTGAAGAGCAGCCGAAAGAGCAGCGGCGCCACCAGCCTGTCCATCACGCGCTCGACGGGTGGCGTGGCCACGCCGCGCGCCTGGGCACGGGCCAGCAGCACCCCGATTTGCATCGCGAGGAAGCTCGCGCACCGGCAGGACGGGGGCGCCTCCGGCGACTGCGCGGACAGCACATCGCGCAGCATGCCGCGGCCGGGCTGCGAGGACATCTCCTCGTTGTACTGCTCGGCCCAGGCCAGCAGGTCGCCCCGCAGCGAGCCGGTGTCGGCCGGTTCGCCCTCGGGCCGCATGCGCTCGACCGAGACATCGGCCAGCAGTTGGGCGAGGTCACCCCAGCGGCGATAGATGGTCGATGGCGTGACCCCCGCGCGTGCGGCCACCATCGGAACGGTGAGCGCCTCGCGGCCATGTTCCGCGGTGAGCTCGCGCGTGGCACGGTGCACCGCCTCCTGCACGCGCGCGCTGCGGCCGCCGGGGCGGGGTGCGGTGCGGTTGCCAGGGATCGACGAAGCCATGGTGCCGATATTAACGCAAAGAATTTGCGTTAATGAGTCGTGGCGCGCACAATCCGCAAACGCAAAGATTTTGCGTTAAAGGAGCTTTTCGATGCCTGCCCCCGCTCTTGCCCCGTCGGCCCCGGCCCCGGCCCCCGCTCGCCGCCTTCCGTCGCGCGCTGCCTTCGCACTGGTCGTGGCACTGGTCATCACCTTCCTTGCCGCGTCGAGCGCGCCCTCGCCGCTGTATGCGCTGTATCGGGAGGCGTGGGGCTTCTCGGCGCTGGTGCTCACCGTGGTGTTCTCCAGCTACGCATTCGCGCTGCTCGCGGCCCTGCTCGTCTTCGGCGCGCTGTCGGACCACCTGGGTCGGCGTACCGTGATCCTGGCCGCGCTGGTGCTGGAGATCGGGGCCGTCGCGCTCTTCTGGCAGGCCGGGTCGGTGGGCTGGCTGATCGCCGCCCGCGTGTTGCAGGGCATTGCCACCGGCATGGCCACGAGCGTGATGAGTGCGATGCTGCTCGACTTGAACCCGGTCCGCGGCGCGCTGTTCAACAGCCTCTCCCCCATGATCGGCATGGCGGTGGGCGCGCTGGGCGCCAGTGCGCTGGTCCAGTTCGCGCCCGAGCCCATGCACCTGGTCTACGAGGTGCTCCTCGTCGCGCTGGTGCTCCAGGCGCTGCTGGCGCTGCGCCTGCCGGACACCGTGACGCCGCGGCCGGGGGCCTGGGCCTCGATGGTGCCGCGCGCGCACGTGCCGCGGCCTGCCCGCGCGCTGGTCCTGCGGCTCATGCCGCTCAACACCGCCGGATGGGCGCTGGGCGGCTTCTACCTGTCGCTGGGGCCGACCCTGGCACGGCTCGTGACAGGCCGGGCCACGCCGCTGGCCGGCGGCGTGCTCATTGCCACGTTGGTGCTGACGGGGGCCGCCGCGATGTACGTGGTTCGCCAGCGGCCCGCGCGTCGCGTGCTGCGCGCCAGCGCCGCATTGCTGGCCGTGGGCCTCGCCGTCACCCTGTTCGGCGTGCACGCGCAGCAGGCCGTGCCCTTCTTCGGGGGCACGGTGGTGGCGGGCATGGGCTTCGGCGCCAGCTTCAATGCGGCCGTGCGCAGCCTGGTGCCGGTGGCGACGCCTCACGAGCGGGCCGGTCTCATGTCCAGCTTCTTCGTGCTGAGCTACCTGGCCTTCAGCGTGCCAGCGATCCTGGCGGGCCTGGCCGTGGGCACCTTCGGCCTGCATGCCACCACGCTGGGCTACGGCCTCGTGCTGGTGACGCTGGCGTTGCTGGCATGGAAGACGACGCACGAGCGGACCTGACCCCGGGCCGCAGCAGGAGGCCCCACGCCCGGCGCGGGCCTGCGAGCCCCGCTCCCGGCCGCTGAGCGCCGATAACATCGGCGGTTTTTCGGAGCGCGCATGAACCCCGGCCAGGTGCCCATCCACCCCATCGACACAGGCGATGGCGTGCCACGGGCCAAGGCCGCCCGCTCCGCTGCCGCCGACGCGCTGCGCCGTGTTGGACCAGGAACGACCGCATGAGCGACACCGCCCCACAGCCCTTGCCCTACACCGGGATCCGGGTCGTCGAGTTCACCCACATGGTCATGGGCCCGACCTGCGGCCTGCTGCTGGGCGACCTGGGGGCCGAGGTCATCAAGGTCGAGCCGGTGGCCGGCGACGACACCCGCCGCCTGCTCGGCGCCGGCGCCGGCTTCTACCCGGCCTTCAACCGCAACAAGAAGAGCGTGGCGCTGGACCTGAAGACGCCCGAGGGCCTGGAGGCCGCGCGGCGCCTCGTCGCCACGGCCGACATCGTGAGCGAGAACTTCCGCCCCGGCACGATGAAAAAACTGGGCCTGGACTACGAGACGCTGCGCCGCGACAACCCGCGCCTCATCTACGTGAGCCACAAGGGCTTTTTGCCCGGCCCCTACGAGAACCGCACCGCGCTCGACGAGACGGTGCAGATGATGGGCGGCCTGGCCTACATGACCGGCCGTCCCGGTGATCCGCTGCGCGCGGGCAGCAGCGTCAACGACATCATGGGCGGCCTCTTCGGCGCCATCGGCGCCATGGCCGCGCTGCGCCGGCGCGAGCAGACGGGCGAGGGCGGCGAGGTGCAGTCGGCGCTGTTCGAGAACAACATCTTCCTGGTCGCCCAGCACATGCTGCAGTACGCCGCCACCGGCGTCGCCGCCGACCCGATGCCGGCGCGCATCTCCTCCTGGGGCATCTACGACGTCTTCACGGTGAAGGACGGGCAGCAGATCTTCCTGGCCGTGGTGAGCGACAAGCAGTGGCCCGTCTTCTGCCGCGCCTGCGGGCTCGACGACCTGCTGGCCGACACCCGCCTCGCCACCAACAACGACCGCGTGCGCGCCCGCAGCTGGATGATGCCGATCCTGCGCGAGCGCCTGGCCGGCCGCAGCGCCGCCGAGCTGGCCGCGCTGTTCGAGCAGCATGCGCTGCCCTTCGCGCCCATCGCCCGGCCGCACGAACTCTTCGAGGACCCGCACCTGGTGGCCAGCGGCGGCCTGGCGCCGGTGCGCATGAACGACGGCCACATGGCCCAGGTGCCCCTGCTGCCGTTGACGATCGACGGCGTGCGTCCGCCGCTGCGCCTGCAGCCGCCCGCCATCGGCGAGCACACCCGCGAGCTGCTGCGCGCCGCCGGCTACGCCGAGGCGCAGATCGAGGCCATGCTGGCCGCAGGCGCCGCGGCCGCGAGCTGAGACCCAACGCCCGGAGGCCCGCCATGGACCGCCTCAAGCAGATGGAGACCTTCGTCGCCGTCGCCACGCGCGGCAGCCTCACGGCGGCGGCCAAGGCCGAGGGCGTGGCCGCCGCCATCATCGGCCGGCGACTCGATGCGCTGGAGGAGCGCCTCGGCGTCAAGCTGCTTTTGCGCACCACGCGCCGCCTCACGCTCACGCACGAGGGCAGCGCCTTTCTGGAAGATTGCCAGCGCCTGCTGGCCGAAGTGGCCAATGCCGAGGCCAGCGTGAGCGCGGGGGGCGTCAAGGCCAGCGGTCACCTGCGCGTGACGGCGCCGGCCGGCTTCGGCCGCCGCCATGTGGCGCCGCTGGTGCCGCGCTTTCGCGAACTGCATCCTGAGGTGACCGTGTCGCTCAACCTCAGCGACCGGGTCATCGACCTGGCGGGCGAGCATTTCGATTGCGCGGTGCGCGTGGGCGACCTGCCCGATTCCTCGCTGGTGAGCATGCGCCTGGGCGACAACCGCCGCCGCTGCGTGGCCACGCCGGCCTACCTGCGCCGGAACGGCGTGCCGCGGCATCCGTCGGACCTGGCGCGCTTCGATTGCCTCACGCTCAGCAGCGATGCGTCGCAGACGCGCGGCTGGGCCTTCCAGGTGCCGCGGCAGGATGGCGAGGGCGTGGAGGTGGTGCACCTGAAGCCCTCAGGCCCGCTGGACTGCACCGACGGCCAGGTGCTGCACGACTGGTGCCTGGCAGGCCTGGGCATCGCCTGGCGCAGCACCTGGGAGGTGGAGGCGGAGATCGACGCCGGCCTGCTGGCGCCGGTGCTCGACGAATTCGCGGCGCCACCGAACGGCATCTATGCCGTGTTCCCCGAGCGCCGGCATCTGCCGCTGCGCGTGCGGCTGTGGCTGGACTTCCTCAAGGCGCAGTACGGCCGGGCCGACTACTGGGGCCGCGTGGGCTGAGGTGATCGGCTTGACTCCCTCTCCCCTTGCGGGAGAGGGTGGGGGAGAGGGGGCTGCAGCGTTGGGCGGGTGATTGGCGCCGTCAAGGGGCTGGCGCCCCCTCTCCCCCGGCCCCTCTCCCGCGAGGGCAGAGGGGAGTGGACGCCCGGGGAAGGGGCGGGCGACCGCCTACTTCTGCTTCTGGTACGCCTCGTCCGCCGCCTGGCCGCGGTCGGTGTCCTTGCGGCCGCTTTCCAGGTCGTCCAGGGCGCGCTTGCCGCGCTCGGTGGGCTGGCCGTCGCGCGCCTCCTGGCTGTCGGCGGACTGGTCGCGCTCGTGCGGCATGCGCGGCGCGTGGCCGTGGCTCTGCTTGGTGCGGGTCTGGCCATCGCCAGCGGGATCGGGCTTTTCGGTGGGAGCGTTGCTCATGGGGCGGTCTCTTGCTTTGGCGGACGCGGTCGCGCCGCTCTTCGGCCCCGATGGTGGCGCAGCGGCCCGGCGCCGCGGTAGGACGCCCCGGCCAGCCGCTGTAGGCCGGCTCAGGCGCGGGCGGCAGGGAACGGGCCGCTCAGTCGCGGGCAGCGTTGCCCAGGCGCCGGACCTGTGCCTGGTACTCCCGCTCCACCCGCGCGATGCGGCCCTGCCGCGCGTCCTCGCTCACCCATTGCGCCAGGCGGGCATGGCGCAGCGCCAGGTCGCGCTGCATGCGCGCGGCCTCCAGCAGCGCGCTGTCGTCGGCGGGTTCGTAGCCCAGGTCGGCCTGCAGCGAGCGCAGCACCGCCCGCTCCGCGTCCGCGCCGGGCGCGCGGCCGTAGTCCAGCAGCAGGTTGCGCAGCCCGGCCTGCTGCTCGGCCGGCAGGTCGCGCCGCACGACGATCTGCGCGGGCGGGGTGGGCAGCGACGTCCACAGCACCTGCAGTCGCCCCGCCTCGGTGGGAAACAGGGCCTGGAAGCGCTCGAAATCCGTGCTGTTGGTGGTGGCCACGTCGGCATCGCCATTGGCCACGGCCAGGGCGTTGTCCTGGTGGTTGCCCACCGTCTCGGCCTTGAAGCTGGTCTCGATGTCGATGCCATGCGGCAGGAAGAGCTCCGACTGCGGCACGATGAAGCCCGACACCGAGCGCCGGTCGCCGCGCGCGATGTGCCAGCGCTCCGGGTTCTGCAGCACGGCGTCCAGCGAGGCCGGACCGCCGTTCAGGCGCCCCAGCAGCAGCGCCCGGTGCTCCACCTGCCGCGGGTCGCGCCGACGGCGCACCTGGGCCAGCACCTGCATCGGGCCGCTCGTGACGGCGTCCAGCGCCATCTTGCCGGACAGCAGCGCGAAGTCGATGCGGCCGTGCTGCAGGGCGCGGTCCAGCGTGTCGTACTGGAAGGCGCTGAACACCGTCACCGGTCGCCGCAGGGCCGAGGCGATGGCCAGCAGCAGCGGCTCCCAGCGGCGGCGGCTCTCGACCGCGTCGCCCATCGGCAGCAGGCCGAACACCAGGGCGGGGGGCGCACCGGCGCGCTCGCCGCCGGGCCGCGCACCGGCCGCGAGCGCCGACGCCCATGCCGCGCCGGCGCCCAGGGCGAGGGCACCGGCCAGCAGCCGGCGGCGGCCTTCAGCGCCCGTCATCGCGCAGGGCGGCCATCTGTTCGGCGAAGGTCGCGTCCAGCCGCTGCAGCCGTGCCTGCCGGGCTTCCTCGTTCACCCATTGCGCGGTCATGGCGTTCTGGCGCGCCAGCTGGTAGGCCAGGCGGGCGGCCGGCACCAGCGAGCTGTTGTCCGCCGGCAGGAAGCCCGCCAGGTCGTGCAGGGACTTGAGCACCGCCCGCTGCGCCTCGCCGCGCGCGCCGGGCGCCTTGCCGTAGGCCACCAGGAAGGCCTGCACCTGGCCCCGCAGCGCGGGCGGGTAGCTGTTGCGCATGACGATCTGCGCATGCGGGATCAGGTCGGATTCCCAGATAACCCGCAGCCGCCGCGCCTCGGCCGGGAACTGCAGGCGGAAGCGCTCGAAATCCGCCGTGTTGTTGGTGGCCACGTCGGCATCGCCGTTGGCCACGGCCAGGGCGGTGGCCTGGTGGGTGCCCACGGTCTCGCTGCGGAAGCGCTCCATGGCGATGCGGTTGGGCAGGAAGAGCTGCAGCTGCGGCACGATGTAGCCCGACACCGAGCGCGGCTCGCCGCGCGCCAGGCGCCAGCGCTCGGGCTCGGCCAGCAGCGCCTCCAGCGAGGGCAGGGGCCCGCCCTCGCGCACCAGCAGCAGCGCGCGGTAGCCGGGCAGGCCGTCGTGGCGCGTCACCTGCGCCAGCACGCGCATCTGGCGCAGCGTCACGGCGTCCAGCGCCATGCGGCCCGAGAGGAAGGCGATGTCCACCTCGCCGCGCTGGATGGCCTGATCCAGCGCTTCGTACGAGGTCACCGACAGCACCGTCACCGGCCGTCCGATGGCGCGGCCCATGTCCGCCAGCAGCGGCTCCCAGTCGTTGCGCGACTCGAAGGCGCCGCCCAGCGGCAGGATGCCGAAGCGCACCGGTGCGGCCGCCGGCGCCGGCGCAGTCGGGGGCAGCACCGGCTGCGCGGCCGACAGGCTGGCGGCCAGTCCGATCCACAGCGCCGCCAGCGCCTCCGCGGCCCGCCTCAGGGCGCCGCCGGCGGCAAGGCAACGGCGCCGGGGGCGCCTTAGGGGCGGGCAGTCGGGACGGGCGGCGGCGGTGGGCGCGGGCATGGCTGACTGAACGGGTTAGAGCGAATGCGCAGTCGTGGTGCAACTGCAGACAATTCACAATTAGAAAACATTCGACGTTTTTTCTGTGACGTTTCTCACATGAGCGCCCTGCCGGGCCGTTCCCCGCCCCTGCGCACGGCCGCCGAAGCCGCCGACGGTCCGCCCCGGGCCGCCGCGGCGCGGCCCGTGCCGGCGGCGCACACCGGCCCCGCCGCCAGCGCGCCACCGCCGCCGCGGCAGGGGCGCGGGGCGCGTTTCTCGCTGGCGCGGCTGTCGCTGGGCCAGCAGATGGTGCTGCTGGCCGTGCTGCCGGCCACCCTGGCCATGCTGGGGGCCATCGGCGTGCTGATGCGCCAGTACCTGGACGGCATGACCGAGCTGGTGCGGGCGAATGCCCAGACCGTGGGCCTGCAGCTGGCCACCGCCGCGCAGGCGCCGCTGGCGCAACTGGACCGCCGCGCCCTGCTGCGGCTGGCGCAGTCGGGCATCGCCCAGCCGCATGTGCAGCAGGTGCAGGTGTGGTCGGACGACGGCGAGATCCTGGCCAATGCCGAGACGCAGGACCGCGCGCGCGGTGCCGGCCTGCGCGCCGTGGTGCCGGTGCCGGCCTCGGAGGGCCACGGCTCGGGCGGGCAGGTCATGGTGGAGATGAGCCTGGACGCCGTCGGCAGTGCCCGGCGGGCCGTCTGGCTCAACGTGCTGCTGGCCCTGGGCGCCAGCCTGGCGGGCGTGGCCCTGGCGGCCGGCTGGGCGGCGCGGCGCATCAGCGCGCCCATCCGCCGCCTGGCGCGCGCCGTCGACCGGCTGGGCGCGGGCGAGGAGGCCCATGTCGCCATCGAGGGCGCGGCCGAGGTGCGACGGCTGCAGCACGGCTTCAACGCCACCGCCCATGCCCTGGCCGAGGGCCGCCGGCTGCTGCAGAGCCGCATCGAAACGGCCACGGCCGAGCTGGCCCGCAAGAACGCCCAGCTCGAAGTGGCCAGCCAGGCCAAGACCCGGCTGCTGGCCGCCGCCAGCCACGACCTGCGCCAGCCGCTGCATGCGCTCACGCTCTTCGCCGACGGCCTGGCCAATGGCGAGACCGACGCGGGCAAGCTGCAGCGCATCGCCCACATCCGCGAGTGCGTGGATTCGCTGGACCGGCTCTTCCTGGAGCTGCTGAACCTGTCGCAGCTGGACGCCGGCGTGCTGCAGCCCCAGTGGGCCGACTTTCCGCTGGATGCGGTGTTCGACGAGATCAGCCGCAACTTCCGCCCCGTGGCCGAGCAGCAGGAGCTGCGCCTGGTGGTGCGCAAGACCGACCTGTGGGTGCGCTGCGACCAGGTGATGCTCACGCGCGTGCTGTCGAACCTGGTCTCCAACTCGCTGCGCCACACGCCCGGCGGCGGCGTGCTGCTGGCGGCGCGGCGGCGCGGCCGCTCGGTGCGGGTGGAGGTGTGGGACACCGGCATCGGCATCGCGCCCGAGCACCAGTCGCGCGTGTTCGAGGAGTTCTACCAGGTCGATCCGCAGCAGTCGCGCGGCACCCGCGGCATGGGCCTGGGCCTGGCCACGGTGCAGCGGCTGGCGCGGCTGCTCAACACCCGGGCCGAGTTGCATTCGGTGCCCGGCCACGGCACGCGCGTGCGGCTGCTGCTGCGGGCGGCGCATCCGCCGGCCCATGCCGTGGTGCGCCCGGCCGCCACGATCACCCAGCCGCTCACCCTCTCGGCGCCGTCCGGCGACGTGCGGCTGGACGGCCTGCGCATCCTGGTCATCGACGACGAGGCGGGCATCCTCGAAGGCCTGCAGGTGGTGCTGGGCGCCAGCGGCGCCACCGTGATGGCCGCGCAGGGGCGCGAAGAGGCCCTGGCCCTGGCCGACGCCTGGGAGGCGCCGCCCGACGTGGTGGTCAGCGACCTGCTGCTGCGTGCCGGCGACAACGGCCTGGCGGTGCTGGAGGCGCTGCGCCGGCATCCCAAGGGCATCGGCGACGACACCGCCTGCCTGCTGGTCACCGGCGAGACCAAGCCCGAGCGCCTGCGCGAAGTCGCCTCGGCCGGCGTGGCCGTGCTCTACAAGCCGGTGTCGCCCCGGCTGCTGCGCCAGGCGATCCAGGCCCAGGTGGTGGCGCGCGGCATCGCGCCGGGCGGCCCGCCTGCGCGAGCGGTGTAGGCCATCGGATATAGCGCCGGCCGCCTGCGGCGCCGGCAGCCGGCCTCGCTAGTCCCTCCGCCTTATCGCCCTCGGGGCGGGGGCTTCGTACAGTCGGTGGCCGCCCGTTCCTGCCCCCTCCATGCCCGTCTGCCCCCCCTTCCGCCAGCGCCTGCGGTCCGCCCTGCTGGGCCTGGCCCTGCTCGCCAGCCTGGGGCCGGCGCATGCGGCCGGCTGGACGGTGCTGCTGGCCGACGACGCGCCCGGCCATGCCGAATTCGCCCGCGAGCTGCGCGTGGCCCAGCCTTCGGCCGAACTGCTGCGCCTGCCGGCGGGCGCGGCGCCGGAGCCGGCCGAGGCCGAAGACGAGCGCACCGCCGCCAATGCCGGCGTGCGCACCCGCAGCCTGCGGCCCACCGCCATGCCCGAGCGCCTGACCGTCGCCGTGGGCGCCGCGGCGGCCCGTGCGGCGCTGGACCGCGGCGGCAGCGAGCCGCTGCTGCTGGCCATG
This sequence comes from Pseudacidovorax sp. NFM-22, assembly GCF_021401245.1. Lineage (GTDB taxonomy): Bacteria > Pseudomonadota > Gammaproteobacteria > Burkholderiales > Burkholderiaceae_C > Xenophilus. Next base: position 556,687 of record NZ_JACBFY010000002.1, on the reverse strand, counting down.
CTCAGCCGGCTGGACTACGAGGGCCTGCGCCCCTTGCCGGCCTTGCGCATGCCGGGCCGGCGAATCGGCGTGCTGCTGCGCGAGCCCTCCTTCGCCGACCAGCTGGCGCTGATCGACGCCGTGCTGCCCGGGCGCCGCCGCCTGGGCCTGGTGGCCACGGCCGAATCCGAGCCCATGCTGCGCGAACTGCAGCGCGCCGCGGCCGGCGGCGAATGGTCGCTGCAGGTGGAGCAGGCGCCCGATGCGCTGTCGCTGGCCGGCGCCCTGCGCGCCGTGCTGCCGCGCTGCGAGGCCCTGCTGGTGCTGCCCGACGCCATCGGCAGCAGCCAGGCCGCCACCCTGGCGGTACTGCATGCCGGCGCCAGCGCGGGCGTGCCCGTGTTCGGCAGCAACGAAGGCATCGTGCGATCGGGCGCGCTGGCGGCGGCCGTCTCCACCCCGGCGCTGCTGGCGCGCCAGGCCCAGGCCATGGGCCGGCGGCTGGCTGCGGCGGGCGGTGTCACGCCCGTGCCCGTGGTCGAGAGCGCCTCGCCGGCGGTGGCCCGGGTCAATCCCAACGTGGCCCGCAGCCTCGGGCTGGGGGTCCCGACGGAGCAGGCGTTGACTGAACGAATGGCCGGGCAGCGATGAGAGCACCCCCCCATGCCGCTGCGCGGCTCCCCCCCTCTCTGGCGCCTTCGGCTTGGAGGGGGGGCGCACCCAGAGGCCTGCCCTTCGGCAAAGCTCAGGACAGGACGAAGCCAGTTCCTCGGGTGCTCTGGCGTGGCCTGCTCCGCGGCCTTCTGACCATTGAGGGTGCGCGGGTGTTCGGCGCGGTGGACCGTTGAAATGATCGTGGGCTCCCTCGCCGGCGGCGATCCGCGGCCGGCTGACACGGCATCCGGCCGGCTGCTCGTGGTGCGCGGCAGCCTGCAGCGCGACCTGGTGCGGCTGGGGCTGCTGCCCTGCGCGGTGGTGGCGCTGCTGCTCACCGGCTGGCTCACCCACAGCCGGCTGGCGATGCTGGACGACGTGTTCGCGGCCGAGGGGCGGGCCATCGCGCGGCAGGTCGCCGCCATGTCGGACCTCAGCCTCTATGCCGGCGACGTGGCCGCGCTGCAGAGCGTGGCGCAGGCCGCGCTGCGCGGCGGCCAGGCCAGCCGGGTGGAGATCAGCAATGGCGCCGGCATCCATGTGGTGGCCGCCGGCGCCGATGCCACCCACCCGGACCGCCTGCGCAGCTTCACCGCACCCGTGCTGCTGCGCGAGGCCTCGCGCACCATGGCCTTCGCGCCGCCGGGCGTCACCACGGCCGGCGACCAGGCCATCGGCAGCGTGGTCGCTCTGCGCGACACCACGCAGCTGCGCCGCGCCCGCATCCAGTCGCTGCTGACCGGCATCGGCATCGGCCTGCTGGCGCTGGGCGGCGCCTGGCTGGCGGTGCGGCACATGGCGCGCGACATCGCCCGGCCGCTGCGCCGCGTGACGCAGACCGTCGCGGCCCTGCAGGCCGGCCAGTTCGACGCCCGCTGTGCCATCGCCGGGCGCACGCCGCGGCGCGGCCGGCCCCTGCACGAGTTCGCCACCCTGGCCGACGACGTCAACCGCATGGCCGAGCAGCTGCAGCGCCACAAGCAGGCCAGCGACGAGCGTGTGCGCGAGGCCACGGCCGTGGCCCTGGAGCGCATGACCGAGGCCGAGCAGGCCGCGCTGTCGCGCTCGCGCTTCCTGGCCGCCGCCAGCCACGACCTGCGCCAGCCGCTGCATGCCATGGGCCTGTTCATCGACGGCCTGCTCACCGGCGCGGCCGAGACCCAGCGGCCCGCCCTGCTGCGGCTGCAGGAGAGCACGGCCTTCATGAGCCTGCTGCTGGACGACCTGCTGGAGATCTCGCGCCTGGACGCGCGCGTGCTCACGCCCGAGGTGGTCGACCTGCCGCTGGCGCCGCTGTTCGATGCGCTGGCCGCGCAGCATGCGGCCCACGCAGCGGCCGCCCGCGTGCGCGTGGCGTGGCGGGCCCGCGGGCTGGCCGTGCGCAGCGACGGCGGCATGCTCCAGCGCGTGGTCGGCAACCTGGTGGCCAATGCCATCCGCCATTCACCGCCGGGCGGCACCGTGCTGGTCACGGCGCGGCGGCGCGGGGGCGACCGGGTGCGTATCGAGGTGCGCGACCGGGGCGTGGGCATCGCGCCCATCCACCAGCAGCGCATCTTCGAGGAGTTCTACCAGGTGGCCAACGTGGAGCGCGACCGGCGCCAGGGCTTCGGCCTGGGGCTGGCCATCTGCGCCCGACTGGCCACGCTGCTGGGCAGCCGCATCGGCCTGAACTCGGCGCTGGGCTGCGGCAGCACCTTCTCGCTGGCCCTGCCGCAGGCCCAGGCCGCCCCGCAGGCCGCGCCCGTGCCCGCCGCCTCGGTGCCGCCCGGAGAACCGTCGCTTGCCGGCCTGCGCTGCCTGCTGGTGGACGACGACGCGCACATCCGCATCGCCACGGCCGAGCTGCTGGCCCAGTGGGGCTGCGAGGCCGTCTGCCTGGCCAGCGCGCGCGACGCCGTCGCCTGCCTCGGCGCGCCGGGCGAGCGCTTCGACCTGGTGCTGTGCGACCTGCAACTGGCCGAGGGCGAGGACGGCCTGGACGTGCTGGCCGCCGCGCGCCGGCTGCAGCCCGATGCGCTGGCGGTGGTCATCTCGGGCGCCACGGGGCCGCAGGCCCTGCAGCGGCTGCGCGCCGCGGGCGCGACCGTGCTGACCAAGCCCGTGGCACCCGCCCGTCTGCGCGCCCTGCTGGCGACCTTGAAATGACGCCCCCATCCGACGAGGAGCCGACCGCATGCGCGACCCCAGCGAGCTGAGCCGCATCCGCCCCTTCATCGCCACGCCCTGCCATGGCGCGCAGGTGGGCAGCCTGTATGCGCGCAGCCTGCTCGGGCTGGCCAACCTGGCCTGGCAGCACGGCTTCGCCATGCAGACGCGGCTGCTCGACGGCGACAGCCTGATCACCCGCGCCCGCAACCGGCTGGTGGCCGAGTTCATGGCCGACACGCGCTGGACGCACCTGTTCTGGATCGATGCCGACATCGGCTTCGAGCCCGAGGCGGCGCTGCGCCTGCTGCTGGCCGGACGGCCGGTGGTGGCCGGCATCTATCCCTACCGCACCTCGGCCTGGCCGCAGCAGGGCCTGCCCCAGGCGCTGCCCGCGGGCAGCCGGCAGGCCGACTTCGACGCCCGCTACGCGCGCTATCCGCTCAACGTGGGCGACACGCCGGTCACGGCCGATGCCGACGGCTTCGTGCCGGTGCTGGACGCGCCCACCGGCTTCATGCTGATCGAGCGCGGCGTGTTCGAGCGCATGGCCGAGGCCATGCCCGAGCTGCGCTACACGCCCGACCCCGGCGACCATGCCAATGCGCACCTGCCGCACCACCGCTTCTTCGACGTCATGGCCGAGCCCGGCGGCGGCCGCTACCTGAGCGAGGACTACGCCTTCTGCCGCCGCTGGCAGCAGTTGGGCGGCACCGTCTGGGCCGACCTGCAGTCGCGCCTCTCGCACCAGGGCCAGCAGGTGCAGGTGGGCGACCTGGGGCGGGCGCTGGCGGCGCGCGCGGGGCCGACCCCGCCGCCCGCACCAGGCGACTGAAGCCGCCGCGCGTCCGTCACACCACCAGGTGCGCCTCCAGCGCCTCGCGGCCCAGGGCACGCATCTCGCCCTGCAGCACGCAGCGGCCGTGGTCCAGCACCAGCACGTCGCTGGCGATGGCCTCCAGGAAGCTCAGGTTCTGCTCGACCACGATGAAGCTGCGGCCCTCGGCCGTGGCCTCGTGGATGCACTGCGCCATGCGGTCGATGTTCTCGGGCTGCACGCCTTCGGTGGGTTCGTCCAGCATCGTGAGCGGCGCCGCCAGGGCCATCGTGCGCGCGAAGGACAGCAGCTTGCGCTCGCCGCCGCTCAGCGCCCCGGCCCGTTGCGCCAGGCGCTCGCGCAGCCGTGGAAAGCGTGCGAAGAGGGCGTCGTAGCGCGCGTCGCGGCGGCGGCCGATGTGCAGCCACAGGTTCTCCTCCACGCTCAGTTCGCCGAACACCACGTTCTCCTGCGGCGCATAGGCGATGCCGGCCGCCAGCCGCGCATGCGGGGGCAGGGCGCGCAGGTCCTGCCCGGCCCATGCCAGCGTGCCGCCGGCCACCGGCAGGAAGCCGGCCAGGGCCTTGAGCAGCGTGCTCTTGCCGACGCCGTTGCGTCCCAGGATGCCCAGCACCCGGCCGGGCGCGGTGCAGCCGGCCACGCCGCGCACCACCACCGTGTCGCCGTAGCCGCACTGCAGGTCGTTGAACTTAAGGACGGGCGGCTTCTTCATTTGCGGGCTCCGGCATAGACGGCGCGCACCGCCGGGTCGGCCTGGATGGCGGCCATGGGTCCGTGGGCCAGCAGCCTGCCCTGGTGCAGCACCAGCACGTCGCCGCCCAGGGCGGCCACGGCGGCCAGGTCGTGTTCGATCAGCAGTGCCGCCGCGCCGAGTTCATGCACCGCCTCGCGGATGACGTCGATCATGCGGTGGGTCTCGGCCGGCGAGAGGCCGGCACAGGGCTCGTCCAGCAGCACCAGCCGGGGCTCGGGCAGCAGCGTCATGACCAGCTCCAGCGCCTGCCGCTGCCCTTGCGACAGCTGGCCGGCGGGCAGCGCCTGCTGCGCCTGCAGCTCGGGAAAACGCGCCAGCAGCCGGTGCAGCAGCGGCGTGTGCCAGCCCAGCGGCGCCGCGCCCAGGGCCGCCCGGGGCGTGAGGCGACCGGCCCACAGGGCGATCTGCAGGTTCTGCGCCACGCTGAGGCCCGGGAAGACCGACGGGATCTGCAGCTTGCGGCCCACGCCGTGCCGCGCCACGCGCCAGGCGTTCAGGCCGGTGATGTCGGCATCGCCCAGGCGCACCGTGCCGCCGCGCACCGGCAGGCGGCCGGTCATGGCGTTGAAGGCCGAGGTCTTGCCGGCGCCGTTGGGCCCGATCACGGCCCGGATGCCGGGGCCCTGCAGCGACAGCGAGAGGCCGTCGAGGATGCGCACCCCCGACTGGCTGCAGCGCACCGCGTCGAAGTGCAGCGCCGGCACGCCCGCCGGGACGGCGGCCGGCGCGGCGGCCACCGGGCGCGCGGGCGCGGGGGCCAGCCAGCGATCGGTCCAGCGCGCGGCCAGGCCGGCCAGTCCTTCGGGGAGGAAGCGCACCACGGCGATGAACAGCAGCCCCACCGCCACCTCCCAGTAGGCGAAGGCGTCGCGCAGCTCCGACGACAGCCAGCCCACCGCCACCGCGCCGAGCATGGCGCCCAGCGGGCTGGCCTTGCCGCCCACCGCGGCCCAGATCACGAACTCGGTGGACAGCACGAAGCCCATCGCCTGCGGCGTGACGATGCCCTGGTGCGCCGCGAACAGCGCGCCGGCCGCGCTGGCCAGCAGCGCCGACAGCGCATAGGCCTTGGCCTTGATGCGGTCGGTGGCATAGCCGAAGAGCTGCATCCGGTCCTCGCTCTGCGCGATGCCCGACCACAGCGTGCCGACCGGCCGCCGCAGCCACCGCCCCAGCAGGCCGGTGGAGAGCACGGCCGCCGTCGCCACCAGCCAGTAGAAGTGGCCGAAGCGGTCCAGGCCCGGCAGCTCGGGGATGTCGCCCAGGCCGTTGAAGCCGCCGGTGACGCTGCTCCATTGCAGTGCCCCCAGGCTGCCCAGCATGGCCATGGCCAGCGTGATGAGCGAGAAGTAGGGCCCGCTGCGCAGGCTGCGGGCGAACAGCAGCCGTGCCACGACCCAGGCCAGCAGCGCCGGCAGCAGCAGCGCCGCGGCCAGCGCCCCCGCGCCCGCCGGCGTCGCGAGCCCGGCCTTGAGCGCGCCACCGGCCAGGTAGGCGCCCAGGCCGAAGTACAGCGCATGGCCCAGCGGCAGGAAGCCCAGCCGGCCCCAGCACAGTGCCACGCCCTGGGTGGCGATGCCGTAGATCAGGAACAGCGCCACCTGGTAGGCCAGGAAGTCGTTGCCGGCCAGCGGCAGTGCCACCAGGCCGGCGGCCAGCACGGCGGCGGGCGCGAGGCCGCCCAGGCGACCGAGCGCGGCCGGCCCCCTGCGGGCGACGGCGGAGCGGGGCGGGTCAGCGGCGAGCAAGGAGTCCATCGGGTTTGAGCCACAGGAAGAGGATCGACAACACCAGCACCACCGCATAGCCGCTGGTCTGGCCGGCGATGCTGCTGACCACGGCCTGCGTGCCGCCGATGGTGCCGACGCCCCCCAGCAGCCCGCCCAGCGAGCCCAGGCCGCCCACCACCAGCACGAAGAAGGCGTCGAGCAGGTAGTCGACGCCGATGCCGGGCTCCACGCGCACCAGCGGCGCCAGCAGCACGCCCGCCGCCCCCGCCAGCACCACGCCCACCACGAAGGTGCGCGAGGCCAGGCGGCGCGTGTCGATGCCCAGCGCCTGCGCCAGCACCGGGTTGCCCGTCATGGCGCGCACGCGCAGGCCGGCCGTGCTGCGGCGCCACCACAGCCCGATGGCGACCAGCAGCAGGGCCACCAGCACGATCAGGCCCAGGCGGTAGGCCGGGTAGGCGGTGGCGCCCAGCATCATCGGCTGCGCCAGTGGCGTGTCCAGCGTCTGGTAGCCCTTGCCCCAGATCGCCTCCACCGTCTTGCGCATCAGCATGGCCAGCGCCCAGGTGGCCAGCAGCGTGTCGAAGGGGCGGGCATACAGCGGGCGGATCAGCCAGCGCTCCACCGCCCAGCCCAGCGCGCCGCACACCACCACGGCCAGCGGGAAGGCGGCGGGCAGCGGCCAGCCCCAGCCCTGCACCGTGACCACGCAGTAGGCGCCGAGCATCACGAACTCGCCATGCGCCATGTTCATCACGCCCAGCAGGCCGAAGACGATGGCCAGCCCCAGCGTGGTGAGCGTCAGCGTGGCCAGCTCGTAGACGATGTTCAGTCCGTGGAGGACCAGGCTGCCGTCCACCGTCACACCTTGCAGCTCTGGCCCGAGGCCACGCGCGGGAAGGTCCTGACCACGCGGAAGCCCTGCGCATCCACATCGGCCAGGTAGATGTCCTGCTCCACATGGCGGTTGCGCATGGTGACCGCGCCGCGCGGGCCGCTGTAGCTGGCGCCTTCGCTGGCGGCGTCCATCTTCGCGGGGTCGAGGCCGCCGGCCTTGCGGGCGATGGCGTCCATCATGAGGAAGCCCTCGTAGGTGGATTCGGCCAGGCCGTTGAGCGCCGGTGCCTGCGCGCCGAAGCGTGCCGCGTAGGCCTGGGCGAAGGCCTTGGCGCCGGGGGTGTCGATGCGCGCGAAGTAGCCCGAGCTGGAATACAGGTTGCGCGCATTGGCCACGCCGATGCCGGCCAGCGTGTTCTCCTCGATCAGCGTGCCCAGCCGCAGCGCCTTGTCGGCCAGGCCGAAGCTGGCGAAGGCCTTGTTGAAGTTGACCGAGGCGCCGCCCACCAGCGACACCAGCACCGCATCGGCCCCGCTGTCGCGGATGCGGGCCAGCGTGGCGTCGAAGTTGTCCACGGTGAACGGCAGGTACTCGTCGCCCACCACCTGTGCGCCGGTCTGGGCGATGTAGGTCTTGGCGGTGGCGTTGGTGTTGCGGCCCCAGATGTAGTCGTTGCCCACCAGGTACCACTTGGTCGGCTTGCGCTCGGCGGCCAGCCAGGGAATGACGGGCTGCAGCTGCTGCTGCGGCGTCTCGCCGTTGACGTAGGTGGCGCGGGCGCATTCGCCGCCCTCGTAGATCGGCGTGTAGAAGTAGGGCACCTGTCCCTTGAACAGGCCGACCAGCGCGCCGCGCACGGCGCTGTCGTGCATGCCCACGATGGCGGCGGCACCCGAGCCCTTCCACAGCTTGAGCGCGGTCTGCGCGGCCTCGGCCGGCGGCAGTCCGGCATCGCCGAACAGCAGCTCCAGCTTGCGCCCGAGGATGCCGCCGCGGGCATTGAGCGTCTCGGCGGCCAGCTGGGCGCAGGCCTTGGCCGAGGGGCCGAACAGGCCGGCCGGCCCGCTCTGCGGGATGAGCACGGCTACCTTGAGCGGCGTCTCGGCCAGGGCGGGCGCCAGGGCCAGGGTGGCGCCGGTGGCGGCGCCGCTTCGGATGAAGTCTCGACGGTTCATGGAATCCTCCTCGTGAAGCCAGGGAACGGGGTGGCGCGCGATGGCCTTCTCAGGCGAGCGGCGGCACGGCGGGCGGGGGCAGCACGCGCTCGATCGCGGCGCCGATGGCGAGCAGGCGCCGGTCGCTGCCGGCCGGGCCGTCCAGCGCCAGGCCCACGGGCAGCCCGTCGGGCCCCACGCCGGCGGGCAGGCTCAGGCCGGGAATGCCGGCATTGCTGCCCGGATCGGTGTTGCGGATGTAGGTCAGGAAGGCCGGCTGCGGCGCGCCCAGGAATTCCACCTCGCCGCCCGCCAGCAGCGGTCGCGCGGTCAGCGGCGCGGTGGGAAAGGCCAGCGCCTCCACCTGCGCCTGCGCGAAGGCGTCGCGGTACATCGCCTGCAGCCGTGCGCGGGCCGCCAGGGCCTCGCGGTAGGCGGCCTCGGGCACGCCTTCCTTCAGCAGCGGCTGCAGCAGGCCGGCCACGTCGGGGCTCCCGATGCCGGCGAGCAGCGCGGGCAGGTCGACGTCGTGGCCGGCTTCTCGGAGGTAGTCCGGCATCTGGGCCATGAATTCGTAGAGCGCCACCGGAAAGCCGACGGCGGCGTTGAGTGCGTCCAGCTCGGGCAGGGCCACCTCGACCAGCACCACGCCGGCCTTCTGCAGCGCCTCCCGGGCCTGGGCCATCACGGCGGTGACCGAGGCGTCGCAGGCATCCCAGAAGCGCTGCGCCGGCAGGCCCAGGCGCAGGCCGCGCAGTGGGACGTCGGCCAGCGGCGTGGTGTCCTGCGCCATCACGGTGTCGAGCAGGGCCAGGTCGTGCACGCTGCGGGCCATGGGCCCGGCGGTGTCGCGGGTGGCCGAGATGGGCGCGATGCCCGCGCCCGGAATGCGCCCCACCGTGGGCCGCAGACCGGCGATGCCGCAGAGCGCGGCCGGCAGCCGCACCGAGGCGCCGGTGTCGGTGCCCAGGGCGGCGGGCACCAGCCCGGCGCTCACCACCACGGCGCTGCCGCCGCTGCTGCCGCCGGGGATGCAATCGGGCGCCCAGGGGTTGTGGATGCGGCCGGTGACGGCGTTGTCGCTGGAGATGCCGAAGGCCAGTTCGTGCATGCCGGCCTTGCCGGCCACGACGGCGCCCGCTGCCCGCAGGCGGCGCACCACCTCGGCATCGGCGCGCGGGCGGCGGCCGTGCAGCGCGCCCGTGCCGGCGCCGGTGGGCAGGTCGGCGGTGCCGATGTTGTCCTTGAGCGCGAGCGGGATGCCCCTGAGCGCCGGCGCGTCGCCGCGTGCCAGGGCGGCGTCGGCCTGCGCGGCCTGGGCGAGGAAGGGCGTCGGGTCGAAGTCCACATAGCCATTGAGATGGGCGAACTGCTGCGTGCGGGCGGCGAGGGCCTGCGCCAGCTCGGTGGCGCTGAAGTGCTTCTGCGCGAGGCCCTGCTGCAGCGCGGCGATGCCGAGCCGGTGGAGCGGTTGCGGGTTTTCCATAGGCGAAGGGTGGGCGCACGGGGGTGCCGCGGAAGGGCGGGCACGCGTACGCTCGAAGGAGTTGATGCAGCGGAAGGCTACCCAGCAGCCGCTTTCCAGGCACCCGTCGAGATTGACGGGACGCGCAGCGGCGAAGATGGCCGCATCTGGCACGACGGTTGCTGCATCTGCTGCCACCGGCATCGGCCGGCGCCCGACCCGCCCCCTTTCACGCCCAGCACCAGCGATGTACCTCTCGAATGACCAAGTGGCGGCACTGTCCGAGTGCTACCGGGTGCTCGCGAGCGCGGACGACCTGCACGAGCTGCGGCACCTGCTGGCCCCCGCGCTGGCGCGGGCGCTCCGGGCGCAGTCGCTGGTGTCGCGCGACTTCGATGCCGACAGCCGCCGCTATGCCATCAGCTTCGCCCACAACCTGGACGAGGCCCACGCGCAGCGCTACGAGGCGCATTTCCAGTTCTGCGATCCGATCACGCCCGTGCTCCAGCCGCTGCGCTGCGGCGGCTTCGCGCATGCCCTGCCGCGGGCGCAGCTGGTGCGCACGGAGTTCTACAACGACTTCCTGCGGCCCTACGAGATGCATCGGGGCCTCAACCTCTATGCCTGCGACGGCGATGCCTTCGTCGGCGACATGCTGGCCTTCCGCAGCGAGCGCCAGCCCGAGTTCGAGGAGGGCGAACTGGCCATCCTGCGCATGCTGGAGCCGTCGTTCACGGCGGCGCTGCTGCGCCTGCGCAAGGCCCGCGCGGCGCCGCCGGCGGCCGTGGTGGACGACGCGGCGCTGCTGGGCGTGCTGGCCCGCCAGTCGCTGACGCCGCGCGAGGCGGAGGTGGCGCTGCTGGTGTTCCGCGGCTGTGCCGACAAGGAGATCGCACGCAGCCTGCAGCTGCAGCCGACCACGGTGCGCTACTACCTCAACAACGCGGCCGACAAGCTGGGCGCCCGGGGCCGGGCGCGGCTGGCCCACCGTGTCTCGCAGCTGGCCGCGGCACCGGTGGCGGCCAGCGTCCGGACGCACTGACGCCAGCGCTGCAGGTACGCGTGCGTGCCCGGGGCAGGCCCCGCCCGCAGGCGGCGAGGTCTTGCGCCCGCCTCGCCCGGCGCTTCACGGGCCCCTTCCATAATCGGCCGGATGCCGACCCCGCCCGCCGACGACCTGCTCCGCATCCACACCTACGCCGCCATCGAACCCGGCCCCCGGCTGCTGGTGATGGGCGGCGTGCACGGCGACGAGACGGGCGGCACCGTCGGCATCGAGCGCCTGAAGGCCGAACTGGACAGCGGCGCGCTGGGCCTGGCGCGCGGCCGGCTCACGCTGGTGCCGGTGGCCAACCCCATGGCGCGGCGGCTGCTGCGGCGCGAGGGCGAGCGCAACCTCAACCGCGCCTTCCGCCCGCGCGCCGAGCCGCGCGACTACGAGGACCGGCTGACCAACCTGCTCGCGCCGGTGATCGCGCAGCACGAGGTGCTGCTGGACCTGCATTCCTTCGAGAGCCCCGGCGAGGCCTTCGCCATGATCGGCCCGCGCGACAACCCCGGCCCGCTGGAGCCCTTCGCGCGCGCCGAGGAGGAGGGCCGCCTGGCGCTGCACATCGGCACGCCCACCATCGTGGAAGGCTGGCTGGACATCTATGCCGCCGCCATCGCGCGGCGTGCGGGTGGTGCCATGCCGTCGGAGGACGAGATCGACTACGGCCGCGGCACCAACGAGTACATCCGCAACTGCGGCGGCTACGGCGTGACGCTGGAATGCGGCCAGCACCGCGACCCGCAGGCGCCCGAAGTGGCCTGGCAGGCCATCCGCCGCACGCTGGCGCTGCTGGGCATGGCGCCGCTGCCCGAGGGCCTGGCTGCGCATCCGCCCGCGCGTCCCCGCCTGCTGCGCCTGCGCGACGTGACCGACCGGCTGCACGAGGGCGACACCTTCGTGCGCGAGTGGGCCACCTTCGACACCGTGGCGGCGGGCGAGCTCATCGCCCGCCGCCACGACGGCAGCGAGGTGCGGGCCGCGGCGGACGGCCACATCGTGTTCCCCAACCCGCTCGCGCGGGTGGGCACCGAGTGGTTCTACTTCGCCACGCCCAGCGAGCGCGTGCTGGGCTGACCGGCGTGGGGCAGGTGGCGCAATGCCGGACAGTGAATCAAAGTCCGTTCGGGCTGAGCTTGTCGAAGCCTGGCGCAAGCCCTTCGACCCTTCGACAACCGCAGGGCAGGCCAAGCTCAGGGCGAACGGCTTGACGGACTGGCACTGGGCGGGCGGCGGACGCTGTTGGTCCGCGCCATGGCGAACATGGCTGTGGCCAGCGTTCAGTCCGCCGGCCGCAGCCGCGTCACCAGCGTCTGCAGCGCATGCCGCACCGTCGCCGCGCGCACGGCGGCGCGGTCGCCGGTGAAGAGGCGCCGCTCGGCCCAGCATTGCCCGTCCAGCGACCAGCCGAACCACACGGTGCCCACCGGCTTCTCGGCCGAGCCGCCGCCCGGGCCGGCCACGCCGGTGACGGCGACGGCCGCCTGCGCGAGCGAGTGCGCGAGGGCGCCTTCGGCCATGGCCCGCGCGACGGGTTCGCTCACCGCGCCATGGGCGGCGATGAGGTCGGCCGGCACGCTCAGCATCTGCGTCTTGGCCTCGTTGGAATAGGTGACGAAGCCACGTTCGAACCAGGTGCTGGAGCCGGCCAGGTCGGTGCAGGCGCCGGCGATCAGCCCGCCGGTGCAGCTCTCGGCGGTGGCCAGCATGCGGCCGCTGGTGCCCAGCAACTCGGCCAGTTGGCGCACCAGCGCGGGCAGGTCGGGCGCCTCGTCGGCGGCGGGCGGGACGGGGGCGATGATCATGGTCGGGGGCTGGAAGTCGGAATGCGGGGAACCGGCGCGATCACCAGAACGCGCGCGCCAGGGCGATCACCAGCAGCGTGCAGAAGGCCGCCACCAGGTCGTCCAGCAGGATGCCCAGGCCCGACAGGGCCCAGCGCGGCGCCGTGGGGTCGTGGGGGATGAGCCGGTCGGCCCAGCCCACCGGGCCGGGCTTGGCAGCGTCGAACAGGCGGAAGAGCGCAAAGGCCACGATCTGGGCCAGCAGCCCCGCCGGCAGCACCAGCCACAGCACGAGCCAGATGGCCGCGATCTCGTCCCAGACCACGGCGCCGGGGTCGGGCACGCGCAGGTCGCGGGCGGTCACCGTGCAGGCCCACCAGCCCAGGGGCCAGGCGGCCAGCGTCACCACGCCGAGCGCGAAGGGGGAAAGCAGCTGCGACAGCACGACGAACACGGCCCAGCCCCAGAGCGTGCCGGCCGTGCCCGGCGCCAGGCGCGAGAGGCCGGAACCGAAGCCAAGGGCGATGGCATGCGCCGGATGGGCGCGCAGGAAGGCCCAACTGGGCCGCACCGGCGGCAGGGGCAACGCGCCGGCAGGGGCAGTGGAGAAGGCGGGCGACTCGGGGGGAGAAGACGGAGCAGCGGACATGAGCCGCCGATGGTAGACCCGGCCTTGCGGGATGCCCAGCCTGTCGCCGCGCCCCAGGACTGGCGCCCTCTCCCCTTGCGGGAGAGGGCGGGGGAGAGGGGGCTGCGGCGATGGTGGGGCGCCAGGTCATGGGCAGGGCCGCGCCCCCTCTCCCCCACCCCTCTCCCGCGAGGGGAGAGGGGCTCTCGATCCGCAGACTGCGCGTGACGGCCCGGGCGGCGGCCCGCTCAGCCCGCCGCCACGGTCTGCGCGCTGCGGCCGGCCAGTTGGGCCAGCAGCGCGCCGGGGTCGGCCGGTAGCCGGTCGCCGCGCCAGGCCACGTGCTGGTCGGTGCGCACCAGCAGCAGCGCATGGGCATAGGCGGCGGGCAGCGGGCCGGCGGCCACCGGGTCCACCACCGTCAGCGGCATGCCCAGCGCGTCGGCCGCGGCCTGCAGCGGCGCCACGTCCACCGCCGGGTCCAGCCGCAGCAGCGTGTAGCCCGTGCCCAGCAGGTCGTAGAGCGAGCGGCCGTCCGCCAGCCAGAAGTGCGGCGTGCGGCAGCCGGGCACCGTCGAGGGCGTGAAGTCGCCCATCGAGTAGGCCGGCGGCTGGGCGCCGTCGTCCACGATCAGCGGCGAGCCGGCGTAGAAGTAGCCGAAGTTCAGGCCCGCGCAGCAGAACTGCTGCACGTTCAGGTCGTAGGCCTCGCGGCCCACGCGCGCGCGCTCGGCGTCGGCCTCGGGGCCCTGGGCTTCGATGTTGGGCGGCACGGCACCGCGGGCGCGGATCATCTTCTGCGCATGGTCCATGGCGAAGTGCGACACCTGCTCGGTAATCGGCTGGCGCTCGGCCTGGTAGGCGTCGAGGATGGCCTCGCCCCCCCAGCCGTGCAGCCGGGCCGACAGCAGCCAGGCCAGGTTCACCGCATCGGCGATGCCCGCGTTCATGCCGTAGCCGGCGTAGGGCACCCACAGGTGCGCCGCATCGCCGGCGATGAACACGCGGCCCGCGCGCAGCCGGTCGGCCACCAGGCGGCGGCCCACCCAGTCCTCGCGGCTGATGACCTCGTACTCGAAGTCGGGGCCCACGCCCAGGATGGCGCGGATCGCCCAGTCCCGGTCCACCGCGTCGAAGTCGACTTCGTGCGGATGCAGATGGTTGTGCACCAGCCAGTCCTGCTGGCCGTCGATGGCGAAGACGGTGCCGCAGCGTTCGGGGTTGACGGCATAGCAGCACCAGGCGTCCTTGTCCGTCAGCAGGGCCTTGAGCCCCGGCGCGCGGATGAAGGTGGACTGCACGCGCTGGATCACCGGCGTGCCTTCGAGCTTGGCGCCCATGGCCTTGCGCACGCCGGAGCTGCCGCCGTCGCAGCCGACCAGGTAGCGGGCCCGGAGCTGGCGCGTGGCGCCGCTGTCCAGGTCGAGCAGCGTGGCGGTCACGCCGTCCTCGTCCTGCACGAACTCGGCCACCTGCGTGCGGTTGAACAGCTGCACGCCGGGCTGCGCCGCCGCGTGGTCGAGCAGGATGGGCTCCAGGTAGATCTGGTTGATGCGGTGCGGCGGCTCTGGCGTGGGCCACCAGCCGTCGGGGCCGGCGGTGTCGGTGTAGCGCGTGCTGCGGCCCGGGATGGGGATGCGCGTGAGTTCGGTGCCGGTCACGCGGGTGCGGAACACCACGTCGTTCGGGTAGTCGGCCGGCAGCCCGGCATCGCGCAGACGCGCGGCCACGCCCAGGCGCCGCAGCTGTTCCATGGAACGGGCCGAGACATGGTTGCACTTGACGCTGGGCGGCTCGCCATAGCGGCGCAGCTCGGCCACGGCCACGCGATGGCCGCGCTGGGCCAGGTCGGTCGCCAGCGTCAGGCCGACGGGACCGCCGCCGACGATGAGCACGTCGGCGTCGAAGGGAGCGGAGGATCGGGAAGAAGTCATGGTCTGGGTTCTGTCAATCAAGCTTGATTTGCGCCGTGCGGATCACCTGGCCCCACTTGCGCGTCTCGCTCTGGATGTAGCGCTCGAAGGCCTGCGGCGTGTCCGGCGCCGGCTCCACGCCCTGGGCGCGCATGGCGGCCTGGTTCTGCGGATCGCGCAGCGCAAAGTTGATGGCCTCGTTGAGCTGCGTGACGATGGCCGTCGGCGTCGCAGCCGGCGCCACCACGCCGAACCAGCCGGTGGCGTCGTAGCCGGGCAGGCCGGCCTCGGCCAGCGTGGGCACCTCGGGCAGCGAGGGCAGGCGCTGCGGGCTGGTCACGCCGAAGGCGACCAGCTTGCCGGCGCGGATCTGCTGCAGCGCGGCCGGCAGGTCGACCATGGCCAGCGGCACCTGGCCGGCGATGGCATCGATGGCCGCCGGGCCGGAGCCGCGGTAGGGCACGCCCACCACCTTGGCCTCGGCCATCTGCTCGAACAGGGCCGTCGCCATGTGCATCGCCGTGCCGTTGCCGCCATGGCCCACGGAGAGGCCGCCCGGCTTGGTGCGGGCCAGCGCGATCAAGTCGCGCAGGTTGCGCGCCGGCACCGAGGGGTGGCCCACCAGCACGAAGGGAATGGCGGCCAGCATGCCCACAGGCTTGAGGTCCTTGAGCGGGTCGAAGGGCATCTGCGCATACAGGCTGGAGTTGGCCGACAGCGCGCCCGCTGCGCCCACGCCCAGCGTGTAGCCGTCGGCCGGCGCCTTGGCCACCAGCGTCAGGCCGACGTTGCCGCCTGCGCCGGGCCGGTTGTCCACCACTACCTGCTGGCCCAGCTTCTCGTTGAGGCGCGGCGTCAGCAGGCGCACCACCGCGTCGCTGCTGCCGCCGGGCGGGAAGGTGACGACGAGGCGGATGGGCTTGTCGGGCCAGTTGCCCTGGGCGCGGGCGGCCAGCGGCGCGGCCAGCAGCGCCGCCAGCGAGGCCAGGCCCGCGCGCCGCGTCAGGCCGGCGGCATGTTCTGTCGTCATCGATCTGTCTCCTGTTTTTGTCGAGGCCGCATTGAAGCGCGTCAACATTCATTCGTAAATCGAGAAATTCGAATGAAAATTTCAGGTCTCCTGATGAATCGCTCGTTCACGCCCTCCATCCGCCAACTGCGCGCCTTCGTCGCCGTCTACCAGTCGCGCCGGCTGGGCACGGCGGCGCAGCGGCTGTTCGTCACCCAGTCGGCCGTGAGCATGCTGCTGCGGCAGCTGGAGGACGGCCTCGACACACGCCTCTTCGACCGCACCACGCGCTCGCTGCAACCCACCGCCGCCGCCACCGACATGCTGCCCACGGCCGAGCGCATCCTGCGCGATGTCGATGCGCTGGCCGGCGGCTTCCGCGACCTGGCCACGCTGGAGCGTGGGCGCGTCGCGGTGGCCATCACGCCCACGCTGGCCGGCTTTCTGCTGCCGGAGGTGGTGCGCCGCTTCGGCGAGTCGCACCCCGGCGTGCGGGTGGTGGTGGACGACTGCGCGCCCGACCAGTTCGTGGCGCGCGTGCTGGGCGAGCATGTGGACTTCGGCCTGGGCACGCCCGAGCGGCCCGGCGCCGACATCGAGACCGAACCGCTGCTGCGCGACCACCTGGCCTTCGTCTGCCGCCGCGACCATCCGCTGGCCGGCCGCCGCAGCATCCGCTGGACCGACCTGGCGGGCCATCCGGTCATCACCTCGCGCGGCGGCTACGGCGTGCGCCAGACGGTGGACGTGACCGCCGCGCGCGCCGGCGTGGCGCTGGAGGTGGCGGGGGAGGTGAGCTTCCTGTCGACCGCGCTGTGGATGACGGCCAGCGGCCTCGGGCCGTCGGTGATGCCCTCGGCCTTCGCGCGGGCGCGCGGCGATGCGGACCTGGCGGTGATCCCGCTGTCGGCGCCGCGGGTCTCGCGCGACATCTCGGTGGTGACGCGCCGCGGGCGCTCGCTGTCGGCGGCCAGCCGCAGCTTCATCGAGATGCTGCGGGCGGAACTGGGCTGAGGCGCGGCCGCGAGGACTTCTCCCCTCTCCCCTCGCGGGAGAGGGGTCGGGGGAGAGGGGGAGCCGGTAGCACCCGGGATGCCCATCTCGCCAGCGCCCTCGCCCCCTCTCCCCAATCCTCTCCCGCGAGGGGAGAGGGCGTTGTGGCCGCCTTGCCGCTGTGGGCCGATCGGCCTCGACGGCCGGTCCGGCGCGCCGGGGAGGGAAGGCTCTTCAGCCGAAGTGGTCGAAGGACGCGAAGCGCTGGTCCACCGGCCGGCCTTGCGCATCCACCACGCGCAAGCCGGGCTCGGTCTCGATGCTGCCGATGCGCGTCACCGGCACGCCGGCTGCACGCGCCGCGGCTTCGACGTCGGCCGATCGATCCGTCGGTGCCGTGAAGGCGAGTTCGTAGTCGTCCCCGCCGGCCAGCGTGAGGCTGCGTTGCATGGCCGCGTCCAGCGCCACGGCGCCGCGAGCGGCCAGCGTGCCGGCCACGGCGTCGGCGTCGAGCATGGCGCCCACGCCGCTGGCGCGCAGTACATGGCCCAGGTCGCCGGCCAGGCCGTCGCTGATGTCGATGGCGCTGGTGGCGATGCCGCGCAGCGCCAGGCCGAGCGCGACGCGCGGCGTGGGCTGCTCCATGCGGGCACGCGCCGCGGCGAACACCGCCTCCGGCACCGACAGCCGGCCGCGGAACACTTCCAGCGCCAGCCGCGCATCGCCCAGCGTGCCGCTGACCCAGAGGTCGTCGCCCGCCCGCGCGCCGCTGCGCAAGAGGGCGCCGCCGCGAGGCACCTCGCCGAAGACGGTGATGCACAGGTTGAGCGGCCCGCGCGTGGTGTCGCCGCCCATCAGCTGGCAGCCGTGCGCATCGGCCAGCGCGAACAGGCCCCGGGCCAGGCCGGCCAGCCAGGCCTCGTCCACCGAGGGCAGCGACAGCGCCAGGGTGAAGGCCAAGGGGCGTGCCCCGCAGGCGGCCAGGTCGCTCAGGTTGACGGCCAGCGCCTTGTGACCCAGCAAGGCCGCGTCGACGGTGGCGAGGAAATGCCGGCCCTCGACCAGCATGTCGGAGGACACGGCCAGCTGCATGCCCGGCGCCAGGTCCAGCAGCGCGCAGTCGTCGCCCACGCCCAGCGCCACCGCGCCCCCGGGCACGGCGGGGCGCTGGAAGAACTGGCGGATCAGATCGAATTCACCCATGGCGCTCAGCCCACCGGCGTGCGAAAGCGCTCCGCCGCCTGGCGCACCACCTCGGCCAGCAGCCGCTCGCGGCCCTGGCGCTCGCGCAGCCAGCGGGCGTCGTTCTCGCTGGCTTCGACCGAGCTGCGCAGGCGGCCGAAGGCGCGGGTGGCGTCGAGCACGGCGGCATGCGGCTCCAGCATGGTCATGGTGCGCAGGATGTGCTCGCGCAGCGGCATGTGCTCGCCGTTGGACGGGTCCACGTACACCGCGTCCAGGCCGAAGCGGCAGGCCTGGAAGCGGTTGTAGGTGTAGACCAGGTAGTCGTCCTCGCTGGGCACGAAGGGCTGCTCCTGCAGGAAGTACGCGGCCAGCGTCTGCACATAGCCGGCCAGCGCCGCAGCGCGCTCCACCGTGAGCGGCGTGTCGAAGACGCGGATCTCGATCGTGCCGTACTCGGGCTTGGGCCGGATGTCCCAGTAGAAGTCCTTCATGCTCTTGACCACGCCGGTGCGGGTCATGCGCGCGAAGTAGCCTTCGAACTCCTTCCACGACAGCGTGAAGGGCGCGCGGCCCGACAGCGGGAAGGCGAAGACGGAATTGAGCCGCGCCGAGTCGAACTGCGTGTCCTGCCCCTGCACGTAGGGGCTGGAGGCCGACAGCGCGATGAAGTGCGGGATGTAGCGGCTCATGCGGTGCAGCATCAGCAGCGCCGAGTCGGCGTCGGGGCAGCCCACGTGCACATGCTGGCCGAAGATGGTGAACTGCTTCGACAGGTAGCCGTACAGCTCCGACAGCTGGCGGAAGCGCGGCTTGTCGTAGATGCGCTGCTCGTGCCACTGCTGGAAGGCATGCGTGCCGCCGCCCAGGACCGCGATGTTGAGCTTGCCCGCCACCTTGACCAGCGCGTCGCGCAGCGGCCCCAGCTGCTGCAACACCTCCTCGGCGGAATGGCAGACGTCGGTGGAGATCTCGATCATGCTCGAGGTCATCTCCGGCACCACGCTGCCGCGCAGGTCGAACTGGGCCATGCCGCGCAGCATGTCCTCGGCATAGGGCGCGAGGTCGTAGTCGTGGGTGTTGACCAGTTGCAGCTCCAGCTCGACACCCAGCGACAGCGCCTTGGAGCTGCGGAAGGGCTCCAGCGGCACCACGCGGGCATCGGCTTCGCGCTGGGCGCGCGTCGGCTCGGCGGTCGGGGGCGAGAAGGGCGAAGGGGGGTTGTCCAGGGGGCTCATGGCTGTTCCTTCGGCGTCGAAGCGGCCGGGCGGGCGCTCATCGCTGCGTGTCCTCGGGGGCGGTGAAGGCCTCGGGGGCCCAGGGCCGCGAGCTTTCTTTGGCGCCGTAGAGGGCCACGGTGGCCAGCACCGCGCCCAGCACCTCCATCAGCAGGATGGCCGGCAACGCGACCTGCGTGATCAGGTGGCCCAGCAGCGGCGAGGCGGTGACGAAGCCCGACGCGATCAGCAGCGCGATGGACGACAGCGGCGCCATCGCGCAGCCGATCCACAGCGCCTGGCGCCAGCTGGTGCCGCTGCCCGGATTGGCCAGCGCCACGCCGGCGATCTTGGCCACGGCGCGCGCACCGATCAGCGCCAGCACCACGGTGGCCACGGTGAGGTTCCATTCCGCCTGCGCCGCGACGATGGAGACCAGCACGAACATCAGCATGGTCACCAGCGACGCCGCCGTGCCCAACTGGCGCGGCCAGACCCAGGGCCGCGGGTTCAGCCCCTTGAGCAGCACGCCACCGATCAGCGCCGCCAGCGGCGCCGCGCCGCCCCAGGCGCTGGCCACGGCCGCGCCGGCACCGATGATCGCCAGCAGCAGGATCGAGGTGTTCTCGCTGGTCGGGCTCATCACCCGCAATGCCGAGCGCAGGGCCAACGCCATCACCGCGCCCACCACGAAGGACAGGCCCAGCACCGTCAGGATCGGGTGGAAGTTCTCCATGAAGCCCTGCGGCGAGTTCTCGAGCCGGCCCGCGAAGACATAGGCCAGCGTCAGCGCATAGAGCGTGTTGAGCGTGGACAGCGCCAGCGCCCGTTCCGTGACGGGGCCGGAGGCGCGGATGTCGATCACCACCCGCGACAGCACCGCCGGCGAGGCCGCTACGGCGATCAGCGCCAGCGGCGCGATCACCGAGGGCGGCACGTCGAAGGCGCGCAGCGTCCACCAGACGGCGGCGAAGGTCAGGCCCGACTCGGCAATGCTCTGCGCCAGCACCATCGGGTTGCGGCGGAACCAGCCCAGCGGCAGGCGCCCGCCCGCCTCGAAGAGCACGATGGCCACGCCCAGCTCCATCAGGTAGAGGGCCGTGCCCTGCAGCGGCCAGATGGCACCCTCGAAGCCGGCCAGGCCCACCACGGTGCCCACCAGCGAATAGCCCACCACCTTGGGCAGGCCCATGTAGCGTTGCACGAGATGGCCGGCGGCGGCGGCTGCGGCGATCAGCAGGGCCCACCACACGGTGGGCAGGCCGGCTGTCGGTCGCATCCAGCTGGACAGGAAGCCCAGCAGGTCGGAAGGAAGAAGATTCATCGGGCTGGCAAAGGTCTGCGAAGGGCCGGACGGCATCGGCACCGCGCAGCGGCGTCCTGGTCGTCCGTTCCTTCTGACTGGGCCCGCGGCGCCAGCGCGCGGTCGGGTCCCGGGGTCATCGGCGCCGCAGCGCCGGGCGATCCTCAGTGCAGGATGCGCGGGCCGGGGTCGGAACCCGTTCCGGCGTCGAGCACGAAGGCGGCGATGGGCACGTCGAAGCGTTCGGCGTCCTCGCTCACCACGAAATAGCTGCCGCGCATCGTACCGCTGGCCGCCTTGAGCTGGCAGCCGCTGGTGTAGCGGAAGGACTGGCCAGGCGACAGCAGCGGCTGGCGCCCCACCACGCCCAGGCCGCGCACCTCCTGCACATGGCCGGAGATGTCCTCGATCACCCAGTGGCGGGCGATCAGCTGGATCGGGAACAGCGCCACGTTGGTCACGGTGATCGTGTAGGCGAAGGCGTAGAGCCCCGTCTCCGGCGAGGACTGCTCGGGCAGGTAGCGAGGCTCGACCTCGACGCGCATCGGGTGCTGGGGCATGGCGCGGAATGTTAACAACGCGGGTCTTCCGGCAAGGCCCGCGGGTCAAGGGCGGGCCTGCGGCGAGAATCCGCGCCCATGACGACGAGCCGCCCCACGACCCACCGCATCGCCCCGTCCATCCTCTCGGCCGACTTTGCCCGGCTGGGCGCCGAAGTGAGCGACGTGATCGCCGCCGGCGCCGACTGGATCCATTTCGACGTGATGGACAACCACTATGTGCCCAACCTCACCTTCGGCCCGATGGTGTGCGAGGCGCTCAAGCCTCACGCCAAAACGCCCGACGGCCAGCCGGTGCCCATCGACGTGCACCTGATGATCCAGCCGGTCGACGCGCTGGCCGCCGCCTTCGCCAAGGCGGGTGCCGACTACATCAGCTTCCACCCCGACGCCTCGCCGCATGTGCACCGCAGCATCCAGGCCATCCGCGCGGCCGGCTGCAAGCCCGGGTTGGTGTTCAACCCGGCGGCCTCGCTGGAGGTGCTGGACTGGACGCTGGACGAGATCGACCTGGTGCTGATCATGAGCGTCAACCCCGGCTTCGGCGGCCAGAGCTTCATCGACTCGGCGCTGCGCAAGATCGAGCGGGTGCGCCAGCGCATCGACGCCAGCGGCCGCGACATCCGGCTGGAGGTGGACGGCGGCATCAAGGCCGACAACATCGCCCGCGTGGCCGCCGCCGGCGCCGACACCTTCGTGGCCGGCAGCGCGATCTTCAACGCGCCCGACTACCGCACGGTGATCGACACCATGCGCGCCAACCTGGCCGGCTGACCGCCTTTCATCTCCGGAGCCCGCCGTGACGCTCGAAGCCATCCTGGCCTACCTGCACCTGCTCGCCATCCTGACGATGGTGGTGTTCATCTCCAGCGAGGCGGCGCTGTGCCGCATCGAATGGCTCAACGCCAAGGCGGTGGAGCGGCTGGCCAAGGTCGACCTGATCTACGGCATCGCCGCCATCGCCGTGCTGGCCACCGGCCTGGTGCGCACCTTCCTGGGCGTGAAGGGCAGCGCCTGGTACTGGACCAACCCGCTGCTGCACGTGAAGGTGACGCTGTTCGTGATCGTGGGGCTGATCTCGATCTTCCCGACGCTGACCTTCCGCCGCTGGCTGCGCGCCCAGCGCCGGGGCGGGGCCCTGCCGGGCGCCGAGGAGGTGCGGCGCACGCGCCGGCTGGTGATGGTGCAGGCGCACCTCATCGCGCTGATCCCACTGTTCGCCGTCTTCCTGGCGCGCGGCTTCGGCAAGTAGCAGGGCGGGCGGCGCCGCGCCGCCGCGAGGCGTCCAGCAAAAAAGCCCGGCGTCGACCGGGCTTCGTCTTTGGCGCGCGAGGATCTGTCTCAGGCCGCCTTGGCGCTCAGGCATTCCTTCATGAAGGCCTTGCGCTCGTCGCCCTTGAGGGCCTTGGCCTTGGGGTCGGCGTTGCAGCTCTTCATCTTGTCCTGCTGCGTGGCGGCCTTGGCTGGCTTGGCCGACAGGCACTGCTTCATGAAGGCCTTGCGCTCGTCGCCCTTCTTGTCGCCGGCGTTGGCGTTGCAGGTCTTCATCTTGCTCTGCTGCGCGGTCGGCGCCTTCTCGGCGGCCGCTGCCGCCGGGGCGGGCGTCTGGGCGAAGGCGTTGAACGACAGGGCGGCGCCCAGGGCGATCAGGGAAGCGAGCTTTTTCATGGGTGGTTGTCCTTCCGGCTCAAGCGGCGCCCCTCGGGCACCGGCCCGGCGGCGCCAGGCTTTCATGCAACGCGGTTCACAAAGGTTGCGATGACGACGAGCGGTGAAACCAAAGTTTGCAGTCGCGCCGGCGCGAGGCGGAGCGCGGCGAGTCGCGCGGCCAGGCATGCCGCCGGGTCAGCCCGCGCCGGTCGATCCGCCTGCGCCGGCCGATGTCGTTCCGCGGCCGATGGCATGCGCCCATTCCAGGGCCTCGGCCTGGGCCTGGTTGAACAGGGCCGGCGAGAGGTCGGGATGGGCCTGCAGGGCCTGGGCCAGCCCTTGCAGGTTGCCGCTTTCGCTGGCCTGCGCCAGGGTCAGCAACTCGCCCAGCAGGCCGGCGCCGTCGCGCAGCGCCCGGTCGATGGCCGGGGCCAGCCGCAACGGGCCGAGGATGTCTTCCATGGCCAGCCCCACCACGGCGGGCATGAGCGACATCATCCCCACCATGAAGGCGCCATCTGCCAGGCCCGCATCGCGCGGACGCAGCAATTGGGCCGCCGATTCCATGAGCCGGCCGCGGGTGGCGGCCATCAGCAGCAGGGGGCTGGCCGCGCCACCCCGGGCATCGGCGGCAAACAGCAGCAGTTGCACCCAGCGCTGCAGGTGGCGGCGGCCCAGCACCTGGATCACGTCGCGCAGCGAGGTGACCGCGCGCGTGGCCCCGGCGCCGGCGGCGTTGGCCATGCGCAGCAGGTTCATGGTCAGGCCGGGCTCGGGCTTGAGCGTTTCCTCCAGCGCGCCGCTGTCGGCGTCGGCGCCCAGCTGGCCCATCAGCCGGATCAGCGTGTGCTGCGAATGACCCAGGCGGCGGCCGGCGATGATCGTCGGCCGCGCGAAGTGGTAGCCCTGGAAGAGCGAGAAGCCCAGCGCCAGGCAGGCGTCGAACTGCTCGCGCCGCTCCACCTTCTCGGCCAGCAGCAGGACCGCCGGCGACGCCGCGCGGAGGCGCCGCACCAGCGGGGCCACGGCATCCGCGGCGAGGGGCAGCAGGTCGACCTTGACCACGCGCGCCAGCGGCAGCAGGGCGGCCGTGCGGGCATCGAAGTCCACCACGTCGTCCAGCGCCAGCGTGAAGCCCGCCTCGCGCAGGTGCAGGCAGCGCTGCAGCACGGCCGGCGTGGCGGGCACCGACTCCAGGATCTCCAGCACCACCGCCTGGCGGGGCAGCAGCTCCAGCACGTCGCTGAAGAGCAATTGGGTGTCGACGTTGATATAGGCGGGATGGCCGTCCAGCGCATGGGCCATGCCCAGTTCGGCGAAGGCGTTGACGATCACCGTGGCCGTGGCCTGAGCGCCGTCGAGCACCTGGGCACCCGCGGCATGGCCACTGCGGAACAGCAGTTCATAGGCGTGCAGTTGCTGGTTCCGTCCGAGGATGGGCTGGCGGCCGATGTAGAGGGCCTCCGCGGCGTCGTGGCGCATTTTTTTAGTTAATTCTTCTTAATGGATCGTAAGCGCTTGCGCCCGGGCGTTCTGGCATGCCCGCCTAAAATCCTTCGATGCTTACCGTCAAACAGGACCTTCTGGCGGCGCTGGCCCAGGTGCTCGATCAATTCGAGCCGGGCGCCGGCAGCCGGGCGGCCTTCGAATCCCCCAAGGTCGCCGCCCATGGCGACCTGGCCTGCACCGCGGCCATGCAACTGGCCAAACCCCTCAAGAAGAACCCCCGCCAGCTCGGCGAAGAGCTGCGCAATGCGCTGCTCGACACGCCCGCCTACGCCCGCTGGGTCGATGCCATCGAGATCGCCGGCCCCGGCTTCCTCAACATCCGCCTCAAGGCGGCGGCCAAGCAGCAGGTGGTGCACGAGGTGCTCGATGCTGGCGCCGGCTTCGGCAGCCAGCCGGTGCGCCCGGACGAGAAGGTGCTGGTCGAATTCGTCTCGGCCAACCCCACCGGCCCGCTGCACGTGGGCCACGGCCGCCAGGCCGCGCTGGGCGACGCCATCTGCAACCTGCTGGCGACGCAGGGCCAGGCCGTCCACCGCGAGTTCTATTACAACGACGCGGGCGTGCAGATCGAGACGCTGACCAAGAGCACGCAGCTGCGCGCCAAGGGCTTCAAGCCGGGCGACGACTGCTGGCCCACCGACCCCGAGAACCCGGCCAGCAAGGCCTTCTACAACGGCGACTACATCCAGGACATCGCCGACGACTTCCTGGCCAGGAAGACCGTCCGCGCCGACGACCGCGAGTTCACGGCCAACGGTGACGTCGACGACACCGAGAACATCCGCCAGTTCGCCGTCGCCTACCTGCGCAACGAGCAGGACAAGGACCTGCAGGCCTTCAAGCTGCGCTTCGACCAGTACTACCTGGAGTCCAGCCTGTACACCAGCGGCCGGGTCGAGGCGACGGTGAACAAGCTGATCGACGCCGGCAAGACCTACGAGCAGGACGGCGCCCTGTGGCTGCGCTCCACCGACTACGGTGACGACAAGGACCGGGTCATGCGCAAGAAGGACGGCACGTACACCTACTTCGTGCCCGACGTCGCCTATCACATCGCCAAGTGGGAGCGCGGCTTCCACAAGGTGGTCAACATCCAGGGCACCGACCACCACGGCACCATCGCCCGGGTGCGTGCCGGCCTGCAGGCGGCCAACGTCGGCATTCCCGAGGGCTACCCCGACTACGTGCTGCACACCATGGTGCGCGTGGTGCGCGGCGGGCAGGAGGTCAAGATCAGCAAGCGCGCCGGCAGCTACGTGACGCTGCGCGACCTGATCGAATGGACCAGCACCGACGCCGTGCGCTTCTTCCTGCTCAGCCGCAAGCCCGACACCGAATACACCTTCGATGTCGACCTGGCCGTGGCCCAGAACAACGACAACCCGGTCTTCTACGTGCAGTACGCCCATGCGCGCATCTGCTCGGTGCTGGACAAGGAAGGCGTAGACGCCGCAGCGCTCAAGGGCACCGACCTGGCGCCCCTGGCCACCGACGCCGCCCAGCCGCTGATGCTGCTGCTGGCCAAATACCCCGAGATGCTGGCCGCCGCTGCGCGCGACTTCGCGCCGCACGACGTCACCTTCTACCTGCGCGAACTGGCCGCGGCGTACCACAGCTATTACGACGCCGAGCGCATCCTGGTGGACGACGTGCCCACCAAGCGCGCCCGCCTGGCGCTGGTGGCCGCGTGTGCGCAGGTGCTGGCCAACGGCCTGGCCGTGCTCGGCGTCAGCGCGCCGCGCAAGATGTGAGAGCCCGCACAATCCCACCCCGGCGCGCCGGTGGCGCTGCAGCAGCAAGGCAATCCATGAGATCCAGACAACAGGGCAATTTCGCCATCGGCCTCATCGTCGGGCTCGTGCTCGGCCTGGGCGTGGCGCTCGGCGTGGCGGTGTACGTCACCAAGGTGCCGATCCCGTTCATGACCAAGACCCAGCCGCGGGCCGCCGACCAGGACGAGGCCGAGGCCCGCAAGAACCGCGACTGGGACCCCAATTCGCCCCTGTACGGCAAGCAGCAGCCCAAGCCGCCGGCCACGCCCGGTGCCCCTGCCGGCGGCAATCCGCCCGTGACCACCGCCCCGCCGGTGCCGGCCATCGCCGCCCAGCCTGGCACCCCGCCCCAGGCCGCCACGCCGCCGACGGCCGTCACGCCGGCCATGCCGCGCGCGCCGCAGGCGGCCAATCCGCCGCCTTCGGCCGATCCGCTGGGCGACCTGGCCCGCGCGCGCGCCGGCCTGCCCGCCAGTGGCGGCGATGCGGCGTCCGACCCCTTCGTGTACTTCGTGCAGGCGGGTGCCTTCCGCACCAGCGACGACGCCGAGGCCCAGCGCGCCAAGCTGTCGCTGATGGGCGTGGAGGTGCGCGTCACCGAGCGCGAGCAGGCCGGCCGTCCCGTCTTCCGGGTGCGCGCGGGTCCGTACAGCAAGAAGGACGACGCCGACCGGCTGAAGGAACGACTGGACGGCGCCGGCTTCGACGCCGCCCTGGTGCGCGTCCAGCGCTGAGCGCCTTGCCCTGTTGCCGTCGGGCGCGGCAGATCGCCGGAACTCGCCGCCGCCCGCCGTGCTCTGTGTCTGCATCCCTGTTGGAGAAATCGCTTGAAACGTCGTGACTTTTCGCTGGCCGCCGCGGCCGTGACGCTGGCCCCCCTGGCGGCCCATGCCCAGACCCCCGCCTCCGCCTTCAAGGCCGGCAAGGACTACGTGACGCTGGGCAAGCCGGCCCCGGTCGATGCGCCGGCCGGCAAGGTCGAGGTGGCCGAGTTCTTCTCGTACAACTGCCCGCACTGCGCCGCCTTCGAGCCCAAGCTCGAACCCTGGATCAAGAAGCTGCAGCCCTACGTGGCCTTCCGCCGCATCCCGGTGCCCTTCGTGGGCAACGACGTCGAGACCAAGCAGAAGCTCTACTACACGCTCGAGGCCATGGGCAAGGTCGACGAGTTCCAGATGAAGATCTTCCAGGCCATCCACGTCGAGCGCCAGCGCATCTTCGGCGACGCCGCCGTGATCGAGTGGGCCGGCAAGCAGCCCGGCCTGGACGCCAAGAAGTTCGAGGAAACCTTCAAGTCCTTCGGCGTCGCCGGCAAGGCCAAGCGCGCCAGCCAGATGACCGAGGCCTACCAGGTGGCCGGCGTGCCTGCCTTCGGCGTGGCCGGCCGCTACTATGTGGACGGCGACCTGGCCGGTTCGCTCGACCGGGCCCTGCAGATCGTGGAGGCCCTGGCAGCCGAATCGCGCAAGGGCTGAGCCGGCGCCACGCCCCGGCGCTTGGCGTCCAGGCCCGCTTCGGCGGGCCTTTTCATTGCGGGTGTGCCGCGCGCCCTGCCGACGGTGCGCGCTACCGGAATGCAAGCGCGGGACATTCACCGCGGCCGCTGGTTTGAGACAAAGCCGGGCCTACAATCAAGAGCAAGTTCCGTGCCTTTATGACCCATCCCTCGCACTCCACGATCTCCCTTCCCTGGCGCCGCCTCGGCCGTGCCATGGTCCTCGTGGCCGCGCTGGGCCTGGCCGCTGCGGCCCAGGCCGAGAAGGCCGACCGCAACCAGCCGATGAACATCGAGGCCGACTCGCTGCGCTACGACGACCTGAAGCAGACCAGCATCTTCACGGGCCGGGTGGTGGTCACCAAGGGCACGCTGCTCATCCGCGGCACCCGCGTCGAGGTCCGGCAGGACCCGGAGGGCTACCAGTACGGCGTGGTCACCGCCGACCCGGGCCAGCGCGGCTACTTCAAGCAGCGCCGCGATGGCGGCAACGACGAGTGGATCGAGGGCGAGGGCGAAGTCATCGAATACGACGGCCGCGCCGACACCGTCAAGTTCATCCGTCGCGCCGTCATGCGCCGGCTGACCGGCACCACCGTCACCGACGAGACCTCCGGCCCGCTGATCACCTACAACCAGACCAACGACACCTTCACCGTCAATGGCGCCCCGCCGCCGCCGGGCGGCACCCCGCAGCCGGGCGGCCGCGTGCGGGCCATCCTGTCGCCGCGCAGCACCGAGCCCACGCAGGTGCCCGCGCCCGGCCCGCGCACCGGCGCGCCGCTGCGCCAGAGCGGCTCGCTGTCGGGCCAGAACGGGGGCAGCCGGTGAGCGTCGCGGTGCCGGCCGGCGGCAGCCGGCTGCAGGCGCGTGGCCTGCAGAAGAGCTACGGCAGCCGCAAGGTGGTCAAGAACGTCTCGCTCGACGTGCAGAAGGGCGAGGTCGTCGGCCTGCTGGGCCCCAACGGCGCGGGCAAGACCACGTCCTTCTACATGATCGTGGGCCTGGTGCGGGCCGATGCCGGCCAGATCAGCATCGACGGCGAGGCCGTGGAGCACATGCCCATCCACCGCCGCGCGCGCATGGGCCTGTCGTACCTGCCGCAGGAGGCCTCGATCTTCCGCAAGCTGACGGTGCAGGAGAACGTGCGCGCCGTGCTCGAACTGCAGGAAGAGCCGGACGCCCGCGGTCGCATGGCGCCGCTCTCGCGCGACCGCATCGAGCAGCGCCTGTCCGAACTGCTGGCCGATTTGCGTGTCGACCACCTGCGCGACTCGCCGGCCCTGGCCCTGTCGGGCGGCGAGCGGCGCCGGGTGGAGATCGCCCGCGCGCTGGCCACGCAGCCGCGCTTCATCCTGCTGGACGAGCCCTTCGCCGGCATCGACCCCATCGCCGTGATCGAGATCCAGCGGATCATCAGCTTCCTCAAGGAGCGCGGCATCGGCGTGCTGATCACCGACCACAACGTGCGCGAGACGCTGGGCATCTGCGACCACGCCTTCATCATCAGCGACGGCCAGGTGCTGGCGCAGGGCACGCCCTCCGAGATCGTCGACAACGCCGAGGTGCGCCGCGTGTACCTGGGCGAACACTTCCGGATGTAGCCAGGGTGCCTGTTTCCGCGTTCCGTCCTTCCGGCGCCCCTCCCGTCCTGCCCGTGGCTGCGCACACCGTGGGAGGCCGCCCATGAAGCAGGGCCTGTCGCTGCGCGTCTCGCAGCATCTGGCGCTCACGCCGCAGCTGCAGCAGTCGATCCGGCTGCTGCAGCTCTCGACGCTGGAGCTGAGCCAGGAGGTCGAGCAGATGCTCGACGACAACCCCTTCCTGGAGCGGCTGGCCGAAGAGGCGCCGCGCGAGGAGTTCGGCCTGGAGGCGGCCGACGCCCCTGTGCCCCGCGACGAGCGCGAGGACGGCACCGACTACGCCGCCACGGCCAGCGCCAGCAGCACGTCGAGCAGCAGCAGCGACACCGCCGTGGCCGAGGCCGAGGCGCCCGCCACCGAGAGCTTCGACGCCGAGCCCGACTGGGACGGCGACGGCACGGTGGAGTTCTCGCCCGACGACAGCGAATGGGGCGGCGACGCCCCGGCGCGCAACAACAGCAGCAGCCAGGACGACGACGAGCGCGCCGACGCCACCGAGCTGGCGCGCAGCCAGGAATCGCTGCAGGCCCACCTGCACCGCCAGGCGCTGTCGCTGCGCCTGGCGCCCGAGGATTCGGCCGCGCTTCGCTTCCTGATCGAATCGCTCAACGACGACGGCTACCTGGAGGATTCGCTCCCGGCCCTGGCCTCCGCCCTGGCCGGCGACGACAACGACGAGTTCGACGAGCTGATCCACCACTTCCAGGTGGCGCTGGGCCTGCTGCAGAGCCTGGACCCGCTGGGCGTGGGTGCGCGCGACCTGGGCGAATGCCTGGCCATCCAGCTGCGCGCCGGCGCTGCCGAGGACGACAGCGACGAGGAAGACCAGGTCCGCAAGGTCGCCCTGGCCATCTGCAAGCAGCCCATGGACCTGCTGGCCAAGCGCGACTTCAAGCGCCTGGCCGTGCTCACCCGCAGCAACGAGGACCTGGCGCGCCAGGCTTCGCAGCTGATCGCGCGGCTGGAGCCCAAGCCCGGGCGGCGCTTCGTCGACGTCGAGCGGCATGTGATCGTGCCCGACGTCATCGTCACCCGCAGCGGGCGCGGCAGCAACATCAAGTTCCGCGTGCAGCTCAACCCCGACGTGATGCCGCGGCTGCGCGTGCACGACATCTATGCCGGCGCGCTCAAGTCGCACAAGGGCGAGGGCAGCCAGGCCCTCTCCCAGCGGCTGCAGGAGGCGCGCTGGTTCATCAAGAACATCCAGCAGCGCTTCGACACCATCCTGCGCGTGTCCAACGCCATCGTGGAGCGGCAGAAGAACTTCTTCATCCACGGCGAGCTGGCCATGCGCCCGCTGGTGCTGCGCGAGATCGCCGACGAACTGGGCCTGCACGAATCCACGATCAGCCGGGTGACCACCGCCAAGTACATGTCCACGCCCTTCGGCACGGTGGAGCTGAAGTACTTCTTCGGCTCTGCCCTGGGCACCGAGACCGGTGGCAATGCCTCCAGCACCGCGGTGCGGGCGCTGATCAAGCAGTTCGTCGGCTCGGAGAACGTCAAGAAGCCGCTGTCGGACAGCCAGATCTCGGACATGCTCAAGGAGCAGGGCATCGAATGCGCGCGCCGCACGGTGGCCAAGTACCGCGAGGCGCTGCGCATCGCGCCGGCCAACCTGCGCAAGGCGCTCTGAGGGCGGGCGGCCCGGCGGCCTCTGCGATGGCCGGGGCTTCCGATCGGCGCGCCGGCCATCCGCGGTGGCCGGCCACCACAATTTTTCGGACGATGAAGCCGTGAACGAACTGATCCTTTTCCTGCCCTGCGCCGCCGGCGTGGAAGACCTCCTGGCCGCCGAGGTGCATGCCATCACCGGCCGCAGCGGCGACGACCTGCGGGTGCTGCGCGGCGGCGTGCGGGTGATGGGCGCCTGGCGCGACGTGCAGGCGCTCAACCTCAAGAGCCGGCTGGCGCAGCGGGTGCTGGTGCAGCTGGCGCACCGGCCCTATCGCAACGAGGCCGACCTGTACGAAGCCGCCTCGGGCATCGCCTGGGAGATGTGGTTCCAGCCGCGGCAGACCTTCAAGGTCGAGCTCACGGCGCAGGGCAGCCCGCTCCAGAGCCTCAACTTCGCCACGCTCAAGATCAAGGACGCCATCGCCGACCGCTTCCGCGCCCGCGCGGGCGGCGTGCGGCCGAGCGTGGAGACGCGCTTTCCCGACGTGCGCGTCTTCGCCCACCTGACGGCCGAGGACGTGACGCTCTACATCGACACCAGCGGAGAGCCGCTGTTCAAGCGTGGCTGGCGCGTGGACAAGGGCGATGCTCCGCTCAAGGAGACCCTGGCCGCCGCCATGCTGGCCGCCAGCGGCTGGTGGGATCCGGAGACCGGTGCCGTCTCGGACCAGCCGCTGTACGACCCCTGCTGCGGCAGCGGCACCATTCCCATCGAGGCCGCGCTGCTGGCGGCCGGCGTGCCGGCCGGGGCCTCGCGACGCTTCGGCTTCGAGGCGCTGCTGCTGCACCGCGCCGAGCTGTGGCGCGCGATGCGCGAGGAGGCGCTGGCTGCCGCCGATGCGCGCGCTGCGGGCCCGGTGCGGGTCTTCGGCAGCGATGTGTCGCACCGCATGGTCGACTTCGCGCAGCGCAATGCCGAGCGCGCCGGCGTGGCCGACCGGCTGCAACTGCGCGGCGGTGACGCGCTGCAGCGCATGCCCCCGGTCGAGGGCGGCGGCGTGATCCTGCTCAACCCGCCGTATGGCGAGCGTATCGCCGTCGGCGGCGTGGCCGGCTCCAATGCCGGGCGGCGCGGGCCGGGCGGGCGCGAGGTGGCGCAGACCGAATCCGGCACCGACGGCGGCGACGACTTCTTCCCGCAGCTGGCCACACACTGGAAGCGCAACTTCGCCGGCTGGACGGCCTGGGTGCTCACGCCCGACATGAAGCTGCCGCAGCGCATGCGCCTGAAGGAGTCGCGCCGCGTGCCGATGTGGAACGGGCCCATCGAATGCCGGCTGCTGCGCTTCGACATGGTGGCGGGTTCGGCGCGCACGGCGCCGGCGGCATGACGCCGTGTCAGGGACGCGGGCGGTGAGCCGCATGGCGGCGGACCTGGGCGGGCCGGTCTCGTCGGCGGCGGGCGGTGCCGAGGTGGATGCCGCTGCGCAGCCCGAAGTGACCGCCGTGGTCATCGACACCAACGTCGTGCTCGACCTCTTCGTCTTCGACGACGCTGCCGCCAAGCCGCTGCGTGCGGCGCTGGAGGCCGGCCAGCATCGGTGGCTGGCGACGGCCCCGATGCGTGTCGAACTGGCCCGCGTGCTGGACTATCCGCAGATCGCGCCGCGGCGGGCCTTCTACGGCCTGTCGGTGGACGACGTGCTGGCCTGCTTCGACCGGCATGCGCAGCTGCAGCCGCCTGCGGCCAAGGCGCCCTTCACCTGCGCCGACCCGGACGATCAGGGCTTCATCGACCTGGCCGTGGCGCACCGGGCGCGGCTGCTGAGCAAGGACAAGGCCGTGCGGGCGATGCGCAAGCGGCTGGCGGGGCTGGGCGTGGAACTCTGGCCCTGAGTCGCTGAGTCGCCGAGCCGCTCCGCTGGCTGCGTGGCTGTGTGGCTGTGTGGCTGTGTGGGTTTCGTCAGATGTGTGGGTCGTTGTGCGTATGCACCTGCGATCGGGGTGCTAACCCGGCAGAGGGCGCCGGCATGCGCGCTCCCGGTGCACGCTCGCGCTGACCGGCTTGCCTCACCAGACGGGTGCCCGCTCTCCACCGACGCGCTTTGGGCACTGCACGGCGCCGCGAATGGCACCTCCGCACGCACACCGGCACCCTCCGCCTGGACGCTGCGCGCGAACCGGGAGCGCGCATGCCGGCGCCCTCTGCCGGGTTACCGTCCCGCCCGCCGATCCCGCCGATCCCGCCGATCCCGCCGATCCCGCCGATCCCGCCGATCCCGCCGATCCCGCCGATCCCGCCGATCCCGCCGATCCCGAAAGGACCGCGGGTGCTACCCGGACGCTGCCAAGGCTCTCGAACGGCCGACCTCAGAGCAGCACCGGCAGGTCCGGCAACTCATTCATGCGCCGCGGCGCCTCGGCCCCGCCGTCGGCGGGAAAGTGCGCCACCAGCAGCGCCGACACCTCTTCCAGCGCCTGCGTCAGCCCGTCCTCGAAGCGGCCCTCGCGGAAGGCGCCCTTCATGCGCTGCGCCATGGCCGCCCATTCGGCGGCGTCCACATGGGCGTCGATGCCGCGGTCGGCCAGGATCTCGATGGCGTGGTCGGCCACCAGCAGGTAGATGAGCACGCCGTTGTTCTGGGCCGTGTCCCACACCCGCAGCTTGCCGAACAGCGTGACGGCGCGGTCGCGGGCACTGGCGCTGCGGCGGATGTAGCTCCAGGGCAGGCCGGCCTCGACGCAGATGCGCACTTGGCCCGTGTGGCGCGCCTCGCTGGCCGCCACGCGCCGGCCCAGGCGCTCCACGGCCTCGGGCGGCAGCAGGCGCCGGACGTCGTGCTCGTCGTGCCAGCGGTGGCGCCACAGGCGCGCAAGGCGGGCCATGAGGCCGGGGCGCGGGGTCTGGGAGGTGTTCGTCGTCATCACCAGTCTCCCGAGGCGCCGCCGCCACCGAAATCGCCCCCACCGCCCGAGCTGAAGCCGCCGCCGGAACTGCCGCTGCTCCAGCTGTCGCCGCCGCCTCCACCACCGGACCAGCCGCCCGACCAGCCGCCGCTGGAGCCGCCGCCGCCGCCCAGGCCGGGCCCTGCGCGGTGGCCCGTCACGAAGGCGAGCACCAGCGCGGCGACCGTCGCCAGCGCGGCCACCACCAGGCTGGTGGTGACGATGAACACCGCCACGCCAGCCAGCCCGCCGGTGGCCAGCGGCCCCAGCTTGTTGCCCAGCAGGCTGCGCAGGATCGGGCCGCCCAGCACCACGCCGAAGAAGACAAAGACCGCCAGGTCCTCCCAGTCGACGTCCAGCAGGCCTTGCTTCTGCACCGTGTGCGACTGGGGCATCGGGAGCGGCAGGGCCTCGTTCTCGATGCGCGCGATCAGCGCATCGGCGGCAGCCTCCAGGCCGCCAGCGAAGTCGCCGGTGCGGAAGGCCGGCTTCATCTGCTGGTCGACGATGCGGGCCGCCGCCAGGTCGGGCACGGCGCCTTCCAGCGTCTTGGCCACCTCGATGCGCATGCGGCGCTCGTCCTTGGCCACGATCACCAGCACGCCGTCGCCCACCTCGCGGCGGCCGATCTTCCAGGTGTTGGCCACGCGGTTGGCAAACGCCGCGATGTCCTCGGGCGCCGTGGCCGGCACCATCAGCACCACGATCTGCGAGCCCTTGCGCTGCTCGAACTCTGCGAGCTTGGCGTCCAGCGACTGCACCTCTGCGTCGGTGAGCGTGCCCGCCTCGTCGATCACGCGTGCCGTGAGCGCGGGCACCGGCAGCAGGCCCTGCGCCCAGACGGCCGCCATGAACGCCATGTTCAGGCACAGCGCGGTCAGTGCCGCCAAGAAGACGCGACAGACCGCTGCGCCCCGGAGGGGCGCACGGTATGCGGGAAGCACCGCGGAACCGGCCTTGGCCTTCCCTGAGCCCGTCGAAGGGCCGGGCCGCGGGTGTTGCCCCCTCGAAGGTGTTTGGTTTAGCGACACAGAGTGCGCGAAGGTTGGGGTGAGCCTATTTCTTGTTGAAGTCCACCACAGGCGGCTTGGAGATCTCCGCCTCGTTCTGCACGCTGAAGTTGGGCTTGGGCGCGTAGCTGAAGACCTTGGCCGT
Organism: Pseudacidovorax sp. NFM-22; assembly: GCF_021401245.1. GTDB lineage: Bacteria > Pseudomonadota > Gammaproteobacteria > Burkholderiales > Burkholderiaceae_C > Xenophilus. The sequence goes on along the minus strand of NZ_JACBFY010000002.1, from coordinate 521,703 downwards.
GAGGTTGGTGGGAAAGCTGCGTGCCAGCACGTTGTAGTCCTCCACCGTCTGGATGTAGCGGTTGCGGGCCACGGTGATGCGGTTCTCGGTGCCTTCGAGCGTCACGCGCAGGTCGCGAAAGCCCTGGTTGGCCTGCAGTTGCGGGTAGCGCTCGGCCACCACCATCAGCCGCGACAGGGCGCTGGAGAGCTCGCCCTGCGCCTGCTGGAACTTGTTGAAGGCCTCGGGGTTGTTCAGCGTCTCGGGCGTGACCTGGATCGAGGTGGCCTTGGCCCGCGCCTCGACCACGCGCGTGAGCGTCTCCTGCTCGAAGTTGGCCTCGCCCTTGACCGAGGCCACGATGTTGGGCACCAGGTCGGCGCGGCGCTGGTACTGGTTGAGCACCTCGCTCCAGGCGGCCTTGCTGGCCTCGTCCAGGCGCTGGAAGTCGTTGTAGCCGCAGCCCGAAAGCAGGGTGGTCGCGGCAAGAAGCAGGGCGCAAAGCCAACGGGTCATCGAACCTCCTTGAAGAGCATGAGCGGGGGTGCCGCTGGGCGGACGTCAACAAAGACGCCCGCGTTGCGCACCCCGGTGGAGCGGCGACAGTAGCATAGGCCGATGGCCCTCGACCCCCTCCAAGCCCTGCAGGCCGCCAGTCGGCCGATGGCCCGTCCGCCTGCCCTCCAGACACTGCTGATCGCCGGCGCCACCGGTCTGCTGGGGGCGGAGCTGGTCCATCGCCTGGGCGGCGGGGGCGGCTACGCCCGCGTGGGCGTGCTGGCCGGCCAACCCCTGCGCGAGGGGCTGCGCGGCGTCCAGCCGGTGGTGGTGCCGGGCGACCGCCCGCCCGCCGAATGGCCGTGCGTGCCGGTGGACATCGGCATCGTCGCCTTCGACCCGCCGCGGCTGCACCATGGCCGCGAGCGCGCGCTGTGGGCGGCCGACCCTGCACAGCTGCTGGCCATCGCCACCTGGCTGCGCGCCTGCGGTGCGCACACGCTGGCCGTGGTGCAGCCGCACGACGCGGGCCGGCTGCCCGATGCGCTCAAGCGTGGCCTGGCCAACCTGGACGAGCATGCGCTGGCCGGGCTCGGCTTCGAGCGCCTGCTGCTGTTCCGCGCCGCGCGCAAGCCGGCGGACTTGGTGCGCGGCCTGCTCCCCGGCCTGGCGCACTGGATGCTGTCCAGCCTGCGCTTCATGGTGCCGGCCACCGACCGGCCGGTGCGCGCCATCAAGGTGGCCGAGCTATTGGACGAGGCGCTGCGCATCGCGCCGCCCGGCGTGCATGTGGCCGCGCCGGAGGTGGTGTGGGCCGCCTCGCAGCAGGACGCGCGCACCGTCGCCGCACGCTGGCTGCTGGGCGAGGCGCCCGATGGCAGCGAGGCACCGCGGCCCGCCCCCGACGCCTGGAAGGCGCCCTAGTCAGGCGCAGCTGCCCGACAAGCGCCTCAGCCGAAGCGCAGCGTGCGCAGTCCCACGCTGCGGTCGATCCACACCACCGCCGCCAGCGTCAACACGATGCTCACCGTCGACACGGCCGCAGCCGTCGGGTCGAAGTCCCAGCGCAGGTAGTCGAAGAGCTGCAGCGGCAGCGTGGTCATGCCCACGCCCTTGAGCAGCAGCGACATGTTGAACAGGTCGAAGGAGATCACGAAGGCGAACAGCGCGCCGGTGATCAGCCCCGGCTTGATGAGCGGCAGCGTCACGCGCGCGAAGGCCCGTGCGGGCGAGGCGCCCAGGCTGCGCGCCGCCTGCTCCAGCGAGGCGTCCTGGTTGTAGAGCGCCGAGGCCACGTTGGTGAAGACGTAGGGCAGGGTCACCAGCACATGGCCCACCACCAGGCCGAACACGGTGCGCGTGCCGATGCCCGTCGCGTACAGGAAGAACAGCAGCGCGATGGCGGTGAGGATCTCCGGCAGCATCAGCGGCATCATGAGCAGCAGGCGCAGCGCCTCGCGGGTGCGCGTGGCATGGCGCACCACGTACAGCGCCGCGCCGGTGCCGATCAGCGTGGCGCCCACGGTGGCCGCCGCCGCCAGTGCCAGCGAGGTGCCCATGGCCCGCATGAAGCCCTCGTTGGCAAAGAGCGCGCCGAACCAGCGCAGCGACAGGCCCTGCGGCGGAAAGGTGAGGAACTCGCCCGCGTTGAGCGACATGAGCACGATCACCACGATCGGCAGCAGCAGGAAGGCATACACCGCGCCGATGAACACGCGCAGCAGCGTGTCCATCGCGCGGTCGGCCACCATCGATCCGTTCATGCCAGTCCCCTCGAAAGCCGGCGCGTCAGCCGCGCATAGGCGGCCACGGCGAGCATGCCGCAGGCCGTGAGCACCAGCGCCTGCGCGGCACCCGCCGGCCACTGGAAGTTGTCGATCAGGCTCTGCACCACCAGCACCGACACCGTCTTGACCTGTGCCCCGCCCAGCATCACCGGCGTGACATAGGCGCTGAGCGTGAGCACGAAGACCAGCACCGTGCCAGCCTGGATGCCGGGCCACGACAGCGGCAGCGACACGCGCAGGAAGGCGCGCAGCCGCGAGGCGCCCAGCGAGCGCGCGGCGGCCTCCAGGCTCGGGTCGATGCCCTGGATCACGCCCACCAGCGGCAGGATCATGAAGGGCAGGAACACATGCACCAGCGCGATGGTCACGCCCAGGCGGTTGTTCATCAGCTGCAGGCCGGTGTCGATCCAGCCCAGGTCGATCAGCGCGCGGTTGATCACGCCGTTGCCCGACAGCAGGATCAGCCAGCCGAAGCTGCGCACCACCACGCCCACCAGCAGCGGCGAGAGCACCAGCACATACAGCAGCCCCGCCCAGCGCGAGCGGCTGCGCGCCAGGTGGAAGGCCACCGGATAGCCCAGCAGCAGGCAGATGGGCGTCACCGTCAGGCCCAGCAGCAGCGTGTCGCCCAGCACGCCGAGCAGGTAGCCGTCGGTCAGTGCGCGCGTGTAGTTGCCCAGCGTGAAGCCCGCGCCGTAGGGCGCGCCAACGGCCGGCGGGCGCAGGCTCATCAGCACGATGTTCAGGTAGGGCAGCAGCAGGAAGACGCCCAGCAGCACCAGTGCCGGGGCGATCAGCCAGATGGCGCGACTGCGCGGCGCGGACGCCGCGGTGGCGGCGGGCAGCGCGGTGGGCGCGGCGAGCGTGGAGGCGTTCATCCCGGAATGACCCAGGCATGCCCGGGCTCGAAGGCCAGGCCGCATTGCGCGCCTTCGGGCAGGCGTCCGCCGGGCGGTGTCTGCACCAGCAGCGTCTGGCCGCCGGCGGCCTCGACCACATGCTCCACCGTGCTGCCCAGGAAGTAGCTGCGTGCCACGCGACCGGCATAAGGCCCGTCGGCGCGGAAGTGGATCGCCTCGGGCCGCAGCGTCACCTGCACGGCCTGGCCGGGTTCGAGCGCTTCGTGGAAGGCGGCCTCGACCGGGCCCAGCGCGGTGTCGACCGCATGCACCGGCCGCGGACCGGGCCCGGGCACGATGGCGCGCACGCGCCCTTCGATGAGGTTGGAGCGGCCGATGAAGCGCGCCACCTCCACGCTGCGCGGGCGCAGGTAGATGGCCTCGGGCACGTCGAACTGCTGCAGCTGGCCGCCCAGCATCACGGCCACGCGGTCGGACATGACCATCGCCTCGGCCTGGTCGTGCGTCACGTAGAGCGTGGTGATGCCCACGCGGCGCTGCAGGTCGCGGATGAACACGCGCATGTCCTCGCGCAGCACGGCGTCCAGGTTGGCCAGCGGCTCGTCCAGCAGCAGCAGGCGCGGCTCGATCACCAGCGCCCGAGCCAGCGCCACGCGCTGCTGCTGGCCGCCGGAGAGCTGGCGCGGAAAGCGCTCGGCCAGCGCGCCCAGCTGCACCATGCCCAGCACCGCCTCGACGCGGCGCCCGATCTCGGCGCGCGGCACGCCGCGCATCTCCAGGCCGAAGGCCAGGTTGCGCCGCACCGTGAGGTGCGGGAAGAGCGCGTAGTTCTGGAACACCATGCCGATGTCGCGCTTCTCGGGCGGCAGGCCGGTGATGTCCTCACCGTCGATGCAGATGCGCCCGGCCTCTGGATGCTCGAAGCCGGCCACGCAGCGCAGCGTGGTGGTCTTGCCGCAGCCGCTCGGGCCCAGCACCGAGATGAATTCGCCCTCGCGCGTCGCCAGGTCCAGCGAATGGATGGCCACATGGCCCGCATAGCGCTTGTGCAGGCCTTCGATGGACAGCCGCGTGGTGCGCCGCGCGGCCGTGCGGACCGTGGGCATGGCGGCCTCGGGCGGCGCGGACAGGACCGCGCTCACTTGATCTCCCGGTTCCAACGGTCGGTGATGGCCGGCAACTGCGGGTTCACCTTGGCCCAGTCGAACTGCACGATGGAGGACATGGCCTTGCCGCTGATCGGCACGTCGGCCGCCAGGGCCGGCTCCAGCTTGACCTGCGTGTTGGTGGGCGAGGTGAAGAACTCCTTGGCCATCGACTCCTGCACCTCGGGCCGCAGGATGAAGTTGAGGTACTGGTACGCCGCTTCCTTGTCGGGCGCGTGCTTGAGGATGTTGAAGGACTGCTCGAAGGCCACCACGCCTTCGGTGGGCACCACCATCTCGACCGGCACGCCCTTCTTCTTGAGTGCCACGATCTCGGGGAAGTCGATCACGGCCACGGTGACGTCGCCGCGCGTGAGCATGGTCGACAGCGTGCCGCTCCAGTCGGCCTGCTGGAAGGGCAGCAGCTTCTTGATCTCGACGAAGGCGCGGTCGATGGCGTCCTGCGAGCCGCCGTAGATCTTGGCGGTCATCAGCAGGAACAGCATGGCCGCCGTGTTGCCGATCTGGTAGAGGCCGATCTTGCCCTTGAACTCGGGGTTGTTCCAGAGATCGGCCCAGGACTTGGGCGGCGTCTTCACCAGGTCCTTGCGGTAGCCGATGCCGATGGTCGAGACGATGCCGCGCACGCCGTTGTCGCCGGGGTTGCGCAGGTTGGGGTACACGTGGGCCAGGTTGGGCACCTTGGCCGGCGGGATGGGCTCGAAGTAGCCCTCGGCTCGCACCACGCTGGCGATGTTCTCGTTGACCATCAGGACGCTGTAGGGCGGCTTCTCGATGCCGGCGGCCCGCAGGTTGGCGATGAAATTCTTGCCCAGGCCCACGTCCAGCGTGGGCTTGACGCCGCTGATCTTCTCGAAGGCCGGCATCAGGTCGGTGCGCCAGAACTTCTCCCAGCGCCCGCCGTAGGTGTTGATCACCAGCGGCGCGGCCGCGAGCGAAGGCAGCGCGGGCAGGCCGAGGGCGGCGGCGGTGCCGAGGCCACGGGCCAGCAGGTCGCGGCGGTTGAGCGGAAAGGTCATGGCAGCACTCCGGAATGGTGAGGAAGAAGGGGGCGCGGCATCAGGCCGCGGGCGCGCTGGCCGCCTCGGCGGGCTTGCGGTAGTCGTAGTTGCGGTTGAGCCGCTCGAGCAGGTAGTCGCCGTAGCGCACCGGCGGGTGCTGCGGTGGATGGTCCGCGTCGGTGCAGGTGGGCAGGCATTCGACGAGCGTGTCCATCGACGGATCGAGGAAGTAGGGCAGCGAATAGCGGTCGCCGCCCGAGCGGTTGATGACGCGGTGCGGCGTGGAGACCAGGCGCCCGTTGGTCCAGCGCGCCAGCATGTCGCCCACGTTGAGCACATAGGTGTCGGGGATGGGCGGCGCCTCGATCCAGTCGCCGCCGCGCGGGCGCACCTGCAGGCCGCCGGAATCGTCCTGGGCCAGCAGCGTGATGATTCCGTAGTCGGTGTGCGGCGCGGAGCCGATCTGCTCGTCCTCGGCCGGCGGCTGCGGCGGATAGTGCAGGGCGCGCAGGAAGGTGGTGGGATGGTCGAAGTGGTGGTCCAGCGCCGTGGCCGGCAGGCCCAGCGCCAGCGCGATGAGGCGCACGATGTGCCGGCCCAGCGCATCCACCTCGCGCACATAGGCCAGCATGGCGGGCTTGAAGCTGGGCAGCCAGTCGGGCCACTGGTTGGGCCCCTGCATGGGCAGGCCGGCGAGCAGGCCCGGGTCGTCGGGCGGCAGCTCGTGCATCAGCATCAGCGACTCGCTCATGTTGGGCCGCGTCACCTTCGCCACACTGGAGGTGACGATGGTGGAGCTGGCCATGCCCATGTAGCCGCGGTGGAAGGCATTGATGGCCAGCGACTGCTTCTGCGCCAGCGTGGAGGCATGAAAGTCGCGCGACGCGGCGAAGGCGGCCTCGCGCGTGGCGGGCGCCACGCTGTGGCCGGCGATGTAGGCGAAGCCGATCTGGCTCAGGGCCGCGAACAGTTCGCGCGCGCTCTGCTGCGCGGCGGGGGCCGTGGCGTCGAGGCTGCCCTGCAGGTCGACGATGGGAATGTGCTTCATGACAGGGTCTTGTTCGAAGGGTTGAGGGCGTGCTGGCGCCACACGGCCAGCAGCTCGGTCGAATCCATCACCAGCCCCAGGTGCAGCGACACCATGGCCAGCGCCGCCTGCTCCAGCGGTTCGTCGGTGCCGCGCACCAGGTCGCGCAGCACGATCACGCGGTAACTGCGGTTGTTGGCGTCGAAGGCGGTGTTGAGCACGCAGCAGTCGGTGAAGCCGCCGTCCAGCACCACGGTGTCGATGCGCTGGTTGCGCAGCAGGAAGTCCAGGTCGGTGGGATAGAAGGCCGACAGGCGGCGCTTGTTCTCCACCTTCAGGTCGCCCGGCTCGACGCGCGTGACCCACTCGGTCCAGGGCGAGCCTTCGATGGCATGCGCATCGGCATTGGGGATGGGCCCGACGTGCAGGGGGAAGGTGCGCCGCCAGGCGGCCGGGATGCCGCCGATGTCGTCGGCACCGCCCTCGCGCAGCACCGACTTCACGTGCACGATGCGCCCGCCCAGCGCACGCACTTCGTCGTGGAAGGTATCGATGGGCGCCACCACGTCGCGCGCCCGCGGGGCCGGGCAGGGACAGTCGGGCGAATCGTCCAGGTGGCCGCGGTGCATGTCGATGGAGACGACGGCGGTGCGCGACAGGTCCAGGTAGTCGGCGAACTGGCCCGGGTCCAGATCGCGCGGCTGGTTGTAGACATAGGCGCGCATCAGCGTCGCTCCTCTCGCAGATAGGGTTGGCCCAGGGCGCCGGGCTCGTCGTGCACGGCTTGGCCGCCGCGGCGCGCCAGGGCCACCCACACCATCACGCCCAGCGTGACGACGTAGGGCGTCATCAGCACGAAGTACTGCGGCAGCTGCACGCCGGCGGCGGCCAGCTGCGGGATCAGCGCCTCGATGCAGCCGAAGAGCAGCGCACCCACCAGCGCCCGCCAGGGCGACCAGCGCGCGAAGATCACCAGCGCCACCGCGATCCAGCCGCGGCCGCCCGTCATGCCCGCGATCCACAGCTTGGTGCCCACCACCGAGATGTAGGCCCCCGCCAGCCCCACCAGCGCCGAGCCCGCCACCACCGCGCCGAAGCGCCACAGCGGCACCGAGATGCCGGCCGCATCGGCCGCCTGCGGGTTCTCGCCCACGGCCCGCAGGCGCAGACCGGGCGTGCTGCGGTTGAGCCAGTGCACCACGGCCCAGAACAGCAGCGGCACCAGATAGACGATCAGGTTCTGGTTGAAGAGGCGGCCCACCAGCGGCAGCTCGGACAGCAGCGGGATCGGCAGTGCGCCGAAGCTGCTCACCGGCTTGTTGGTCCAGTCGAACACCGTGCCCAGCAGGCTGGTCAGGCCCTGGCAGAAGAAGACCAGCGCCAGCCCGGCGATCACCTGCTGGATGCGCAGCACGATCACCATGAAGGCGAAGAGCAGCGACACCACCGCCGCGGCCAGCATGGCCAGCGGCAGCGCGATGGCCGCGTCGTGGAAGGCCAGCATGGCGCCGATGCCGGCCAGTGCGCCCACCAGCATCAGGCCCTCGGCACCCAGCGAGAGCACGCCCGCGCGCTCGCTGAGGATCAGCCCCAGCGCGGCCAGCGCATAGGGCACCGCGAAGTCGGGCGCATTGCCCAGCCAGTTGGTGGCGATGGAAAGCAGGTTCATGTCAGCCTCCCTGTCCCCGGGCCACGCGCCGCAGGCGGTGGCGGATGAAGAAGTCCGACGAGGCGACGCAGATGACCAGGATGGCCTGGATCAGCTGCACCATCGCGAAGGGGATCTGGTAGAAGACCTGCAGGTTGCGGCCCGCCACGAAGAGCATGGCGATCAGCACCGCCACCACGCTCGCGGCCAGCGGGTTGTTGCGCGCCAGGAAGGCGATCAGGATGCCCGAGAAGCCGTAACCCACGTAGAAGGCCTGCGTGAGGCGGCCCTCCTGCCCCGTCACCACGACGAAGCCCGCCAGCCCCGCCAGCGCGCCCGACAGCAGCACCGCCGTGAGCACCATGCGCCCCACCGGCACGCCCAGGGCGCGGGCCACGCGCGGGTTGGCATCGACGAAGCGCAGGTACAGGCCCGCGCGGCTCAGGCCCGTGAACCAGGTGGCCAGCAGCGCCGCCAGCACGGCCAGGCCGATGGCCGCGGTGCTGACGTTGCCGAACCATTCGGGCAGCCGCTCGAAGGCGCGGAACTGCGGCGAGTAGGGAAAGGAATCCTTCGGGTCCTTCCAGGCGCCGTAGACCAGGTGCAGCAGGAAGTTGCCCGCCACGTAGTTGAGCATCAGCGAGGCGATGATCTCGTTCACGGCCAGGCGCAGCTTGAGCAGCGCCGGCGCCAGCGCCCAGAGCATGCCCATCGCCATGGCCACCGCGCCCATCAGGGGCAGCCGCAGGGCCGCCGGGCCGATGTCGAACATCGACACCGCCGTCGCGCCGATGGCGCCGAAGATCATCTGGCCTTCCAGCCCCAGGTTCCAGAAGCGGGCACGGAAGGCGATGGCGGCGCCGATGCCCACCAGGATCATGGGCGCGGCCTGGAAGAGCACGGCCAGCAGGCTCTGCCGGTCCACCAGCGTCTGCATGATGAACTCGTTGAGCAGCTCGTCGGCCGGGACGCCCGCGGCCACCAGGATCGCCGCCGAGATGGCCAGCCCGACCCCCACCGCCAGCGCGAGGATCAGCGCCTGGCGGGGCAGGCCCATCTGCTGGCGCAACTCCAGCGTGTAGCGGCGCGCGAAGAGGGGCACGTGCTTCGCGCGTGCTTCCGGGGCGGCAGCGTCGAGCGCGGTATCAGTCATGCGCGACCATGGCTTGGCCGACCTCTTGGCGGTCGGCGGGTTGATCGAACTCGGCCACGATGCGTCCGCGGGCCATCACGCCCACGCGGTCGGCGAGGGCGAGCACCTCGTCCAGGTCCTCGCTGATGAGCAGCACGGCGGCGCCGGCATCGCGCGCGGCGCGCAGGCGGGCATGCACCTCGGCACCGGCGCGCACGTCCAGCCCGCGGCTGGGGCTGTGGGCCAGCACCAGGCGCGGCGCGCGGCCGAACTCGCGCGCCAGCACCAGCTTCTGCGCATTGCCACCCGACAGCAGCGCGGCCTTCTGGTTGAGGTGGCGCACGCCCTGCACGTCGAAGGCCTGCACGGCCTCGCGCGTGTCGGCGGCCATGCGGGCGCGGTCCAGTCGCCAGGCGGGGCCGTAGCGGCCGGTCTGCACCTGGCCGATGCCGAAGTTCTCCACCACCGACAGGCCGCCCGCGAGCGCGAGGCCATAGCGGTCGGCCGGGATGGCGGCGAAGTGCGGCAGGCGGCCCTGCACCGGACCTTCCTCGCCGGCCAGCGCGATGGTGCCTTCCAGGCCTTCGGCCATGCCCATCAGCGCCTCTGCCAATTCGCCCTGGCCATTGCCGCCGACGCCGGCCAGGCCGTAGATCTGGCCGGCGTGCAGCGTCAGGTCCACGCCGTCCAGCGCCTGGCGGCCGTTGGCGTGCAGGCGCAGCCCGCGCACCGTCAGCAGCGGCGCACCGCCCATCGCGGGCTCCGTGGCCGCCTCGCTGGCCGCGACCGACTGGCCGACGGTCAGGCGCACCAGATCTTCGATGGGCGTGGCCTTGGGGTCCACCGTGGCCACCGTGCGGCCGCCGCGCATCACCGTCACGCGGTCGGCCCAGGTCTTCACGTCGGACATCTTGTGCGTCACCAATGCCACCGCCGCGCCCTGGCGCGACAGCGCATGCACCGTGGCCAGCAGGCGCTCGGCCTCCTGGTCGGTGAGCACGGCCGTGGGCTCGTCCAGGATCAGGATGCGTGCGCCCGCCAGCAGCACCTTGAGGATCTCCACCCGCTGCTGCTCGGCGATGGACAGGCGTTCGATGCGGGCCCGCGGGTCGATGGCGAAGCCCAGCTCGGCGGCCCGTGCCGTGATCTGTTCCTCCAGCTGCGCCATGCGCCGCCGGTGGCTGCCTTCGGCCTGCGCGAGCGGGTGGCCCAGCAGGATGTTCTCGGCCACGGTGAACGGCCGCACCAGCTTGAAGTGCTGGTGCACCATGCCGATGTGCAGCGCCGCCGCCGCGCGCGGCCCCGCCAGCCGCACCGGGTTGTCATCCACCAGCAGTTGCCCTTCCTCGGGCGCATAGAGGCCGGCGGCGATGTTCATCAGCGAGGACTTGCCCGCGCCGTTCTCACCCAGCAGCGCATGCACCTCGCCCCAGCGCGCAGCGAAGTGCGCGTCCGTCAGTGCCTTGAAGCCATCGAAGGACTTGTGGATACCCGAGAGGCGCAGTGCGTCAACCGTCATCGCCATGTCCAAAGAGAAGGTGCCGCAAGCAGCCGCCGCGGAACTGGCTTCGCCAGGCCGCAGGCGGCGCCCCCGGAAGGGGGTTGGCGGAGCGCGAAGCGCGCAGCCTGGGGGAGAGTCATTTCCGCGCGGAGCCTGGGGGAGAGCTACTTTTGCGTTACGACGCCCTTGACGAACCAGTCCATCTTCCAGAGGTCGGCATCCGACAGCACGGCGCCCGCGGCCACGCGCTCCTTGCCATCGCGGTCCTTCAGCGGGCCGGCGTAGACCTGCTTGCCCTTCAGGATGGCCTCGCGCTCGGCCTGGATCACCTTGACCTTGTCGGCCGGCACGGCGGGGCCGAAGCCGGCGATGTCGGTGCCGCCGCCGCTCATCGGGATGAAGGCGCCGTAGGGCTCGGGCTTCCAGTTGCCCGCGATGATCTTCTTGAGCTCGGGCACCAGGAAGCGGTCCCACACCCACACCGACGAGCACAGCGTGGCCTTGGGCGCGAACTGCCGCAGGTCGCGGTGGTGGCCGGTGCCGTACACGCCGCGCTCCTGCGCCACGATCTGCGGCGTGGGCGAGTCCACGTGCTGGCCGATCACGTCGGCGCCCTGGTCGATCAGCGCGGTGGCGGCGGCGCGCTCCTTGACCGGGTCGTTCCAGGTGCCGGTGTAGATCACGTTCACCGTGGCGTTGGGGTTCATCTTCTGCGCGCCGAGCGCGAAGGCGTTGATGGTCCAGTTCACCACGCCGAAGGGGTTGGCTGCCACGAAGCCCAGCTTGCCCGTCTTGCTGGCCGCGCCGGCGGCCATGCCGCACAGGTACTGGCTCTCGTAGGTGCGGCCGTAGAAGGATTCGAGGTTCGGCCCGTTGGTGGTGCCCGAGCCGTTGAGGAAGGCCACCTTGGGGTACTTGGCCGCCAGGTCCTTCATGGCGTCGGACTGGCCGAAGGCGGTGCCGATCACGATGTTGGCGCCGCGCGAGATGAAGCGCTCGGCCGCCGGCTTGATGACCGAGGCGTCCTCGCCCACGTTCTCCACGAACTGGATCTTCTGGCCCAGCGCGGCCTCGATCTTCACGCGGGCCTCGTCGAAGGCCTGCGTCCAGCCGCCGTCGTTCTTGGGGCCGTAGTACAGCATCGCGATGACGGGCTTGCCGCTCAGGCTGAAGCCGGCCTGGGCATGGGCGGCGCCCGCCGACAGCAGCACGGCAGCGCCGGCCAGGGCCACGCTCATGCGGGGAAAGCGCTTGGACAACATGGAGACCTCCAGGAGGAAGGAAGAGGGGAGAGGAAGGAAGGAAACGGGAAGCGTGAAAAAGCACGAACAGTGCCGCCCTGCGCCTGCCGGCCGGGCGGCGGGCGCGTCACATCATGAAGTTGATGCGGAAGACGTTGCCTTCGGGATCGAGCAGCACCGCCTGGTACCAGTTGTAGTACGTGACGTAGGGCGGCTTGATGAGCGTGGCACCGGCCTCCAGCGCGACGGGCACCATGCGGTCCACGTCCTCGCGGCTGTCGACGTCGATGTTGAGCAGGAACTTGACGCCTTTGGTGTCCGAAAACTCGGCCAGGTGCAGCAGCTCGTAGGCATCCAGCGCATTGAAGCCCAGGCTGCTCTTGCCCGTGTCCAGTCCGCGGAAGATGGGCGAGCGGATGGCCTCGATCTCCGGGAAGCCGAAGACGCGCTGGTAGAAGCCGCTCAAGGCGACCACGTCCTTGGCGAAGACGTTGACGTAAGACAGGTGTGCCATTACTTGGTGCCACCGAAAGTGGTTTGCTTGACGAACTTCGAAGTGAGGTGATCGCCGGAGGAGATGGGCGCGTACTTGGCCTTCTCGCCCGGCGCCAGGCAGGTCGGCAGGCACTCGACCATGGCGTCGTAGTTGGGCTGGTGGAAGAACACCAGCGACTGCCGGCGGTTGGTCTGCGCCACCTCGAAGGGCGGGTTGACCACGCGGTGCATGGTGGAGACCCACTGGTCGTTGGTCCACTGCATCATCAGGTCGGCGATGTTGACCACCAGGCCGCCTTCGACCAGCGGCACGTCCACCCATTCGCCGGCCTTGTTCTGCACCTGCAGGCCCTTGTCGTCGGGCAGCACGATGGTCAGGCTGCCGTAGTCGCTGTGCGCGCCGGCGCGCAGCTGGCCGGGCAGTGGCGCCTCGCGCTGGGGCGGGTAGGACAGCACGCGGAACATGCTGATGTGCTTGTCGATCTTGTCGTCGAAGTAGGTCTCGGGCAGTTCGAGCCCGAGCGCGAAGAGGCGCATGAGCGAGCGCGACAGGTCGCTCATCGCCTCGAAGTACTGCTCGTAGGCCTCGCGGAATCCCTCGATGGGCGGCCAGCTGTTGGGCTCGAAGTGCGGGCCGGCGGCCGGGCCGCGGTGGTACTCGTCGTTCGGCACGTTCGACGGGCCGATGGAGAAGGACTCCTTCAGGTCGCCCGGCGAGGCCTCTTCGAGGCTGTACGACAGGCCCTCTTCGCCGACGGCGCTGTAGCCGCGCACCGCGTCGTCGCGCGGGCGGTCCACCTTGCGCTTCTCGGCCAGCGGCAGGTCGAAGAACTGGCGCGACAGGGCCGAGACGCGGGCGATGAGCGCCGGGTCGATGCCGTGGTGCGTGATCACCAGGAAGCCGATGCTGCGGCAGGCCTCGTCCACCTGGCGGGCCAGCGCGGCCTTCTCCGCGGCGGTGCCCGAGAAGTAGGGCGCGAGGTCGATGATGGGAACGGTCATCAGGGTCATGGGGCGTCTCGATGCGCGGAAGGGGTACTGCAGAGCCCGTTTGCAACGACCGTGCCAGTTGGACCAAATGGACAAACGCCTGCCGGGCTGCGTACGATGCGCCGCATGCACGCCATTCGGCCGCGCTGCGGTGTCTTGGTGCAGGTCAAGACAGAGGAGCGGTGCGCGAAGCCCGTTGCTGGTGCGTGCAGGCTGGTACGCGATTCGCAATGACCGATGCAGGCGGGCCGTTGCCGACCCCACGACGCACGCCCACGACAACAAAAGGAAAGGGAAGCCCGATGGCCAGACCACCCGCGGCGAAGAAGAAGGCGCCGGCCGAGGTGCGCAAGCGCAAAGCAGAACCCGTGGGCACCAAGGCAGCGCCCGCAGCCGGCAAGCGAGCCGCGCGCCGGCCGCGCCAGGCGGAGGACAAGCGCAGCGTGATCCTGTCGGCCGCGCTCGGCCTGTTCTCGCGCTATGGCCTGCACGGCACCAGCGTGGACCAGGTGGCCGCCCGCGCCGAGGTCTCCAAGAGCAACCTGCTCTATTACTTCGCCAACAAGGAAGAGCTGTACGTGAGCGTGCTGCGCGAGCTGCTGCACGTATGGCTGGAGCCGCTGCGGGGCTTCAGTGCCGAGCAGGACCCGCGCGAGGCCATCGCCAGCTACATCCGCCGCAAGCTGATCATCTCGCGCGACCAGCCCGATGCGTCACGGCTGTTCTGCCTGGAGATGATCCAGGGCGCCCCACTGCTGCGCGAAGAACTGGCGCTGGAGCTGCGCACGCTGGTGGAGCGCAAGTCGGAGGTGATCGGCGAATGGGTGAGCTCGGGCCGGCTGCGGCCGGTGGCGCCGCATCACCTGATCTTCGGCCTCTGGGCGCTGACGCAGCACTACGCCGACTTCGCCGTGCAGGTGCAGGCCATCGCGGGTCGCACGCTGCAGGACGCGGCCTTCTTCGAGGAGACGGTGGAGAACGTGCAGCGACTGGTGCTGGATGGGATCTGCGTGAAGTGAAACACCCCCCATGCCGCTTCGCGGCTCCAGGCGGCCGCCAGAGGTGGCTGCTCTTCGGGCACGTCCAAGCCTGCGCAGGCAGGCTCGGAGCCGCGGCCCTCAGCCCCTCTCTCGCGCCTTCGGCTTGGAGGGGGGCGCACCCAGAGGCCTGGCAGAGCCAGTTCCTCGGGTGCACTGGCATGGCCTGCTCCGCGGCCCCTTGATTCTTGTGCCCACGGAGACTGCTGGTGCTGCGGGGGGCGCGCAGCACGCTGGGCGCCGCGAAAGGGCTCGGGGCTCTGCGCTCAGTGCGCTGCGGCTGGAGGAAGCAGGTCGTGGTAGCGGCGGTCGAAGTACACCAGGCCATGGGCGGCGTTGCCCAGGCGCACCGCATCCACTTCGCAGAACAGCACGTCGTGGGTGCCCACGGCGGTGCGGTTCACCACGCGGCATTCGAAGGTGGCCGCGGCTTCGGCCAGCACCGGCACGCCGCTGCGGCTCGCATGCCACTGGGCGGCGGCGAAGCGCTCGTCCATCGGCGTCTTGCCACCGAACAGGTTGGACAGCTGCTGCTGGCCCGCGCCCAGCACGTTCACGCACAGCACGCCGTTGGCCTGGAAGATGGGGTACACCGAGGCGCTGCGGTTCAGGCAGACGATCAGCGTGGGCGGCTCGTCGGTCACGCTGCACACGGCCGAGGCGGTGAAGCCCGCGCGGCCCGCGGGACCATCGGTGGTGATGACGTTCACGGCCGCACCCAGGCGGGCCATGGCGTTGCGGTAGTCGCCGCGTTCGGGCGGCGTGGCGGCCAGGGCCTGCAGGGCCGCGGCGGCGGTGGGAGCGGGGGCGGTGGACATCATCATCGGAAGCCGGAAGAGAAGAGGGTTCAGTCCTGACGCGACAGGAAGCCGATCAGCGCCGCGTTGAAGCCGGCCGGATCGGTCACGCTGTGCGCATGCCCGCCGTGCGGGCTGCGGTCGAGGAGGGCGTGGGGCAGGCCTTCGGCCAGGCGCTGGGACATCGTCCATGGCACCAGCACGTCGTCCTGCGCGCAGGCGACCAGGGTGGGCGCGGCGATCTCGTGCAGGCGCGCGTCGACGTCGAAGGCGCGCAGGGCACCGATGCGCGCGCGCATGTTGGCCTCGCCGGGGAAATGGGCGAAGGCATGGTCCACCTCGGCCTGCACCTCGGCCGCATGGGCCGCGGCCCAGTCGGCGGGGTACAGGAAGATGGGCTGCGCCTCCACATAGGCGCGTGGCCCGCAGGCCCCCAGCAGCGACAGTCGGGCGTCGAAGCAGCGGGCCGAGTGCGGATTGGGCCGCGACCAGGCGTTGACCAGCACCAGGCTGGCCACGCGCGCGGGCGCATCCAGCGCCAGCTGCAGGCCGACCAGGCCGCCCAGGGCATGGCCCACGAGGTGGCAGCGCTTGGTGCCGGTGGCGTCCATCACCTCGGCCACGTCGCGCGCCATGTCGGCGATGCTGTAGCCCGCGGGCAGGTCGGCCGGGCTGCGGCCGGTGCCACGCTGGTCGTAGGCCACGACGCGCCAGCCGGCCTCGACCAGCGCGGGGATCTGCGGCTTCCAGAAGCCGGCCGAGCCGCCCAGGCCGGAGGACAGCAGCACGCTGGGCGCGCCGGGCCGGCCTTCGCCGTGCACCTCGTGGTACAGCGCCATGGTGCGGCTCAGGCCTTCTTGCCGACGTGGGCGATGGAGGCGATCTCCACCAGCGCGTCGGGCTTCACCAGGCCGCACTGGATGCAGTAGCGCGCCGGCTTCGTGCCCGGGAAGTACTCGGCATACACCGCGTTGACCTTGGCGTAGTTGGCCCAGTCGGTGACGAAGATCATGTTGAAGGTGACGTCGTCCATCGTGCCGCCAGCGGTCTCGATGACGCCCTTGATGGTCTCCAGCACATGGCGGGTCTGCGCGGTGGCGTCGCCGACGTGCACCACGTTGTTGTCCTTGTCGAAGGGCAGGGTGCCCGAGACATAGACGACCCCGTCGGCCAGCGTGCCGGGCACGAAGGGCGCGATGGGGGTGCTGGTGCCGGGAGGGATGATGGCTTCCTTGGGCATGAAGGGACTCCAGAGTGGGATGAACGAAGGATCAGGCCGTGGCGGCTTCGGTGGCGGCGGGCGTGGCGGCGGTGGCCGGTGCGAGGGCCTGGCAGAACGCGTCCACCGTCGACACCCAGCCGAAGAAGGTCTCGACGTTGTAGACCGTGGCCTGCTGGATCGCGGCGCCGCCCAACTCGTGGGTGGCGTCTTCCAGCATCAGCGAGAAGTACTCCAGGTGGAAGGCATCGCGCAGCGACGACTCCACGCACACGTTGGTGGCGATGCCGGTGAACACCAGGCTGCGGATGCCGCGGGCGCGCAGGCTGCTGTCCAGCGTGCTGTTGAAGAAGCCGCTGTAGCGCGTCTTGGGGATCACGATGTCGCCGGCCTGCGGCTTCATCGCCTCGATGAGTTCGTAGTCCCAGCCGCCCTTGGCCAGGAAGCGGCCTTGCAGCTCGGGCTTGGCGCGCATGGTCTTGAGCGCGTTGGACTTGTGCCAGTTGGGCGAGCCGGGCCCGCCCGCTTCCACGTACTTCGCGTCCCAGCCGTTCTGCAGGAAGACGATGAGCATCCCCGCCGCCCGCGCCGCCTCGATGGCGCGCACGATGCCGGCGATGGTGCCCTGGGCACCGGAGATGTCGAAGCCGGCCGAGTCCACGTAGCCCCCGAGCGAGGCATAGGCGTTCTGCATGTCGACCACGATCAGCGCGGTCTGCGTGGGCACGAGCGCCAGGGGCTCGGGGCGCGAAGGAATCACCGTCGGTGCCGGTGCGCCCGGCGCCTGGGGTGGACCGACCGGCGTGGTCGAGCGCAGGGTGGCATTGGTCTTGGTGCTGCTCATGCTTCCACCTCCGTTCACGCCGCCAGCGCCTCGGGCGCACCCACCTGCGAGGGCACGGGCGTGTCCACGTCCACGCGGCTCTTCATCAGCGGCTGGATGCGCTCGCCGAAGTCCTCCACGCCCTGCACGAAGTCGTCGAAGGTCAGCAGCACGCCTTCGGTGCCGGGGACCTCGGCCATCTCGTCGAGCATGCGGGCCACGCTGGCATACGAGCCCACCAGCGTGCCCATGTTGATGTTCACCGCCGAGGGCGAGGTGGCATCGGTCATCTGGCGCACGTTGGTGTCGCCGCCGGACTTGGTGTCGGCCGCGCCCTGCTGGGCCATCCAGGCGATGGCGTCGGTGTCGGCGCCGGCCTTGTAGTGCTCCCACTTGGCGAAGGCGGCTTCGTCGGTCTCGGCGGCGATCACCATGATGAGCACGTAGGTGGTCACGTGGCGGCCGGTCTTGGCCGTGGCCTCGATCAGCTTCTGCGCGGCGGGCGCGAAGGCCTTGGGCGTGTTCACGCCCTTGCCGAAGCAGAAGTTGTAGTCGGCGTACTTGGCCGAGAAGGCCATGCCGGCGTCGCTCTGGCCGGCGCAGATCACCTTCATGTCCGCCTGCGGCTGCGGGCTCAGGCGGCAGTCGTCCATCTTGAAGTGGGTGCCCTTGAAGTCCGACTGGCCCTTGCCCCACAGGTCGCGCAGCACCTGGATGTATTCGGACAGGTACTCGTACCGGGTGGCGAAGAACTCGTCGCCGGGCCACATGCCCATCTGCGAGTACTCGGGCCGCTGCCAGCCGGTCACCAGGTTCAGGCCGAAGCGGCCGTTCGAGATGCTGTCGATGGTCGAGGCCATGCGCGCCACGATGGCCGGCGGCATGACCAGCGAGGCGGCGGTGGCGAAGAGCTTGATCTTCGTCGTCACGGCCGCCAGGCCCGACATCAGCGTGAAGGACTCCAGGTTGTGGTCCCAGAACTCCGTCTTCCCGCCGAAGCCGCGCAGCTTGATCATGGACAGCGCGAAGTCCAGGCCATAGTGCTCGGCCTTGAGGGTGATGGTCTTGTTCAGCTCGAAGCTGGGCTTGTACTGCGGCGCGTTCTGCGACAGCAGCCAGCCGTTGTTGCCGATGGGGATGAAGACGCCGACTTTCATGTGCGTGGACTCCGGGATGAGGATTGCCGGCGGGTGTGCATGCGCTGTGCCAATGCCGTTTTCCTGTTCCACATCAAGGACTTGATCGAAAAGTCCCATACACGTTTTGACCAAATGGTCCAAAACGGTTCGCGGCGATGGGCGCGTGCGCGGCAAGGTGGTGCGCCGCATGCCGGGGCGTGGTGCGTGCGCAGCGGCAGAATCGCGGCTGCCATGCCCAGCAAAACCCGATACCCCGCCGCCCTGGGCGGCACCGCCGACGACCTGGAAGCCGCCTTCTACGACGCGCTGCAGCGCGGCGACGCCGATGCATTGATGGCCTGCTGGGCCGACGAGGAGGACGTGTTCTGCGTCCACCCAGGCGGGCCGCGCCTGGTGGGCGTCGCCGCCATCCGCAGCGCCTTCGAGCAGATGTTCGCCAATGGCGGTGCCGTGCATGCGCGGCCTTCGCATGTGCGCCGCGTCGAAGCCCTGGGCACCAGCGTGCACAACGTGCTCGAACGCATCGAGGTGCTCACCGCCGAAGGCCCGCGCCACGCCTTCGTGCTGGCGACCAACGTGTACCTCAAGACCGAGATGGGCTGGCGACTGGTGGCGCACCATGCCAGCCCTGGCACCTCGCGCGAGCCCGACGACGCGGTGGAAGTGCCGGGCCTGCTGCACTGAGGTCGCCGAGCACAGTGCAGGCCTTCGTCGCGCCCCGCTGGCTGCCGGGCGGCAATGCGCAGACCATCTGGCCGGCTCTCTTCGGCCGCCGCTACACGGGCGCCGCGCCGGTGTACCGGCGCGAGCGCTGGAACGCGCCGGACGGCGACTTCGTCGATGTGGACTTCCAGGACGCGGCCGATCCGGCCACGGCGCCGCTGCTCGTGCTCTTCCACGGCCTCGAAGGCTCGTCGCGCAGCCACTATGCCGAGGCACTGGCCGCGGTCGCGCGCGAACGCGGGCTGGGCTTCGCGGTGCCGCATTTCCGCGGCTGCAGCGGCGAGCTCAACCTCGGGCCGCGCGCCTACCACTCGGGCGACCATGAAGAGGTGGGCTGGGTGCTGGCCCGCCTGCGCGAACGCAGCCCCGCCGGCGTGCTGGCCGTGGGCGTCTCGCTGGGCGGCAACGCCCTGCTGCGCTGGGCCGAGGAGGCTGGCGACAGCGCGGCGGCCGTGGCGCAGGCCGTGGCCGGCGTGAGCGCACCGCTGGACCTGGCCGCCGGGGCCGATGCCATCGGACGCGGCTTCAACCGGCTGGTGTACGAGCGCATGTTCCTCTCGACCATGAAGCCCAAGGCGCTGGCCAAGCTGGCGCAGCATCCGGGGCTGTTCGACGCGGACCGGTTGCGTGCCGCGCGCTGCCTGCGCGACTTCGACGACCTGTTCACCGCGCCACTGCATGGCTTCAAGGATGCGGTGGACTACTACGCCCGCGCCGCCGCGGGGCCGCGGCTGGGCGACATCCGCATTCCCGCGCTGGTACTCAATGCCCGCAACGATCCTTTCGTTCCCGGCGAGAGCCTGCCGGTGCCCGCTCGGGTGACCAATCCGCTCGTGACCCTCTGGCAGCCGCTGCATGGCGGCCATGTCGGCTTTCCGCAGGGCGGCTGGCCAGGGCATGTACGGACGATGCCGCAGGCCGTGGTGGACTGGCTGCTGGCCCATCGCTGAAGCCGCGTAGGTTGACGAAGCCGGCCCTGTCCGGTGCGCCCGGCCGCCGGGCAGCCCTGGCATGGGTGTCGGCCATGGCTCACCCAGGTTGGCGGCATGGGCGACATGGCATGAGGACGTCGGCGCGGACAATGCCGCAATGGATGACATCGTCAAACAGGCACTGGCCAAATGGCCCAACGTGCCCCATTGCTTTGGTTGGCTGGGCCTTGATGCACGCGGCCAGTGGTACATGCGCGACGACCCCACGCAGGCGGCCGGTCCCTTTCCGCAGAGCAAGGGCTCGCTACTGCGGCATGACAAGCTGATCGACTTCATCCAGCGCAACTACGAGCCGGATGCCCAGGGCCAGTGGTTCTTCCAGAACGGACCGCAGCGGGTCTACGTGGAGCTGGAGGCCGCGCCGCTGGTGTGGCGCGTGATGGACGACTTCTCGCTCCAGGCGCACACCGGACTGGCTGGCGCGTTGCAGCGCGTGCTGCTGGATGCGGAGGGTCGCCTGTATGTCGCAGCGCCGGCCGGCCTGGGCATCGTCCATTCGCAGGACATGGGCCTGGCCGCCGACGCGCTGGAGCAGGGCGCTTGGCCAGCGCCCGAGGAGGTGCCGGCGGCCGAGCTGCCGACGCGTTTCGGCTTCGTCCGCAGCCCGGCCGCGGCGCGCGACCTGGCCTCACGTTAGGCGGGAAGGCGCCGCACGGCGCCCGGTTAGTGCGACCCGCGGGGTGCCTGAGTGCCGCTGCGGCGCCACAAAACAGAAAAGCCGGCGATTGCCGGCTTTCGAGGAGGCCCGGAGGCCCAGGCGTGCAGTCTGCGCTGGTTACTGCTTGGCTGGCATTTCAGCGGCTGCCGCAGGGGCTGCTGCCGAGGTGGCCGCTCCATCGCCCGCCGGCGCGGCGGCGGCTGGTGCGGCCGGCTCTTCGAACTTGGCGCCGCCCGAGTTGGCCATGTAGGCCGCGGCGCGGCTGATCTCCACATCGCTGAAGTCGCCACCACCTTGGGGCGGCATGGCGCCCTTGCCCTTGAGCGCATGCTCGGTCAGGGTGGCCAGGCCCTGGCCGATGCGAGGACCCCAGGCCGCGGCATCGCCGAAGTGGGGAGCGCCCGGAATGCCGGGGCTGCCGTGGCAGGCGGCGCATTGGGTCTTGAAGACGGTCTCGCCGTTGGCGAGCGGGCGGTTGGCATCGCGGATCTCGACCATGCCCACCTTGCGGATGCGCTCGGCGACGTCGCGGTCGCGGGCGTCCTGGCTGACGCCGTAGAGGTTCATGTTGTCGCCGGTGGCCGCACCGGAGGGCTTGAGCCCGGACACCACGAAGAAGACCAGCCCCGCAATGATGAGGATGGGGACCACGAAGCCGAAGAGGACCGCGAGCATCAGCTGCTTGGGATTCTTGATCGGGCCCGTATGCGCCTCTTCGGTGGCCGGAGCCGGGTTTTGCGCGCTCTCGCTCATCGCTGTCCTCGGTATCGGGGGCTATTGGAAAACAGCGTTCGATTATAGGGACGGGGGGTGTGCGGACAGGCCCCGGCTGACCCGGGATAACCCCCGCACACCCCCCGAAAGAAGGACTCCTGATGCAGATCAGCGATCGGCCCGAAGGCCGCCGCCGACGCCTGCGTCCGGGCCTACTGGGCGCCGGCCTGCTGCGTGCTGCTGGTCCAGCCGCCGCCCAGCGTCTTGTAGAGCGTGACCTGGTTCTGCAGCAGCGCCAGCTGGGTCTGCACGGCCGTCTGGCGGGCCGTGAACTGCGAGCGCTGCGCGTCCAGCAGGTCCAGCGCACTGGCCACGCCGTTGCGGTAGCGCAGGTCCGACAGGCGCAGGCGCGTGCCTTCGGCCTCGGCCTGGGCGCGGGCGGCACGGGCCTGCTCGCCCAGCGTCTCGCGGCCGGCGAGGGCGTCGGCCACCTCGCGGAAGGCGGTCTGGATGGTCTTCTCGTACTGGGCGACGGCGATGTCGCGGCTGACGCGCGCCGAGGCCAGGTTGGCCGAGTTGGCGCCGGCCGTGAAGATCGGCAGCGTCAGGCTGGGCGCGAAGCTCCAGGCCCGCGTGCCGTCGCCGTTCCACAGGCCCGAGAAGTCGGAGCTCACCGTGCCGATGGAGGTGGTCAGCGCGATGCGCGGGAAGAAGGCCGCCCGCGCAGCACCGATGTTGGCGTTGGCCGCGATCAGCTGCTGCTCGGCCGACCGGATATCGGGCCGCTCGGTCAGCAGGTCCGAGGGCAGGCCGGCCGGCACGTCGGGCATGGCGCGCACGCTGGCCAGCCCGCCGTTGTCGCCCGCCAGGCCCTCCAGCGCACTGGCCGGCACCGGCGCGCCCAGCAGCAGCGCCAGGGCGTTCTCGTCCTGGCGGCGCAGGCGGATCTGCTGCGCATAGGTGGCGCGTGCGTTCTCGGCCAGCGAGACGGCCGACTGGTAATCCAGCTCGGACGCCACGCCGTTGTCGAAGCGCAGCTTGGTCAGCTTGAGCGTCTCCTCGCGCGTGGCCAGCGTCTGGCGGGTGATGGCCAGCAGCTCTTCGTCGGCGGCCAGCGTGAGCCAGCCGTTGGCCACCTGGGCGACCAGGCTGATCTGCGTGGCGCGGCGCGACTCCTCGGTGGCCAGCGCGCGGGCCTGCGCGGCGGCGCTCAGGCTCTGGATGCGGCCGAAGAAGTCGATCTCCCACGCCGTCACGCCCAGGCCCGCCGAGTAGCTCGACGACACCTTGGGCGCGGACGAGCTGTAGGCGCGGGCCGAGTTGGGCTCGGAGCGCGAGCCCGTCGTGCTCAGCCCCACCGTCGGGAAGAGCGCGGCGCGCTGCACGTCGAACTGGGCGCGGGCCTGCTCGATGTTGAGCACGGCCACGCGCAGGTCGCGGTTGTTGTCGAGGGCCGTCTGGATCAGCCCCGCCAGCCGCGGGTCGGAGAAGAAGGCCTGCCAGGGCACGTCCACCGCCGCCTTGGCGCTGCCCGGCTGGGCCGGGTCGCCCGGGAAGGTGGTGGGCACCGGCGCGGCCGGCCGCTCATAGGTGGGGATCAGCGAGCAGCCGCTCATCAGCAGCGCAGCGGCCAGCGCCAGCGGCGCCAGGGGCCCGAAGGGCAGCGTCATCATCGTCTTGGACTCAGCCATGGTTGTCGGCTCCGGATTCTTCCTGAATGCCCGCTTCCTGGGCATGGCGCTTGTTCATGTCCTGCTGGCGCTTGCTGCCCTTGAAGATCGTACGCACCACCACGAAGAAGATGGGCACGAAGAACACGGCCAGCGCGGTGCCCGTGAGCATGCCGCCCAGCACACCGGTGCCGATGGCGCGCTGGCTGGCCGAGCCCGCGCCCGAGGCCAGCACCAGCGGCACCACGCCCAGGCCGAAGGCCAGCGAGGTCATCACGATCGGGCGGAAGCGCAGGTGGGCGGCCTCCAGCGCGGCGGCGATGGCGCTCTTGCCCTGCGCCTGCAGGTCCTTGGCGAACTCGATGATCAGGATGGCGTTCTTCGCCGACAGGCCGATGATGGTGATCAGGCCCACCTGGAAGTACACGTCGTTCGAGTAGCCACGCAGCAGCGTGGCCAGCAGCACCCCCAGCACGCCCAGCGGCACCACCAGGATCACCGACAGCGGAATCGACCAGCTCTCGTACAGCGCCGCCAGGCACAGGAACACCGCCAGGATGGCGAAGCCATACAGGATGATGGCCTGCGAGCCGGCGAGCTTTTCTTCGCGCGACTGGCCCGTCCATTCGAAGCCGAAGCCCGGCGGCAGCTGGCCGGCCAGCTTCTCCATCTCGGCCATGGCGGCGCCCGAGCTGTAGCCGGGCGCGGCCTCGCCGCTGATGCGCATGGCCGGGTAGCCGTTGTAGCGCACGGTCTGCTGCGCGCCCTTGATCCAGCGCGTGGTCGCGAAGGAGGCGAAGGGCACCGGCTGGCCTTGCGTGTTGGACGCGTTCAGGCGCAGCAGGTCTTCGGGCTGCATGCGGGCCGGGGCATCGGCCTGCACCACCACGCGCTGCAGGCGGCCGCGGTTCGGGAAGTCGTTGATGTAGCTCGAGCCCAGCGAGGTCGACAGCGCGGTGTTGATCGCGTCGAAGTTCACGCCCAGGGCCTGCGCCTTGTCGCGGTCGATGTCGATCTGCAGCTGGGGCGCATCCTCCAGGCCGTCGGGGCGCATCGCGGTCAGCACCGGGCTCTTCATGGCCATGCCCAGCAGCTGGTTGCGGGCGTTGACCAGTGCGTCATGGCCCTGGCCCGAGCGGTCCTGCAGCCGGAAGCTGAAGCCGCTGGCCGAGCCCAGTTCGGGAATCGGTGGCGGGTTGAGCGGGTAGATGAAGGCATCGCGCACGCCCGACAGCGCACCGAAGGCGCGGCCTGCCAGCGCGGAGGCCGAGTTGGCCTCGCCGTCGCGCTCCTTCCAGTCCTTGAGCGTGACGAAGGCGATGCCCGCGTTCTGGCCCTGGCCCGAGAAGCTGAAGCCCAGCACGCCCACGATGCTCTGCACCTGCGGCTGCTTGAGCATGAAGTTCTCGACCTTCTCCATCACGGCCTCGGTGCGCTCCAGCGTGGCGCCCGGGGGCAGCTGCACGTTCACCAGGATGTTGCCCTGGTCTTCCTGCGGCAGGAAGGAGGTGGGCAGGCGCGAGTACACGAACACCACGCCGCCGATGATGGCCAGGTAGATGATCAGGTAGCGCGCCGCGCGGCGCAGTAGGCGCGACACGAAGCCTTCATAGCCCTTGGCCGTGCGCGAGAAGCCGCGGTTGAACCAGCCGAAGAAGCCGCGCTTCTCGTGGTGGTGGCCCGCTTCGACCGGCTTGAGCAGCGTGGCGCACAGCGCCGGCGTGAGCGACAGCGCCATGAAGGCCGAGAAGGCGATCGAGGCCACCATCACCGCCGAGAACTGGCGGTAGATGTTGCCCGTGGAGCCGGCGAAGAAGGCCAGCGGCACGAACACCGAGATCAGCACCACCGTCACGCCGATGATGGCGCCGGAGATCTGCTGCATGGCCTTGCGCGTGGCCTGCAAGGGCGGCAGGCCTTCCTCGCTCATGATGCGCTCGACGTTCTCCACCACCACGATGGCGTCGTCCACCACGATGCCGATCACCAGCACCATGCCGAACATGGTCAGCACGTTGATCGAGAAGCCCAGGGCCAGCAGCGTACCGAAGGTGCCCAGCAGGGCCACCGGCACCACCAGCGTCGGGATGAGCGTGTAGCGCCAGTTCTGCAGGAACAGGAACATCACCAGGAACACCAGCACCACGGCCTCGACCAGGGTCTCGACCACCTGGCTGATGGAGATGCTGATGAAGGCCGAGCTGTCGTAGGGGATGGAGTAGCTCACGCCCTGCGGGAAGAAGCGCTTGAGCTCGTCCATCTTGGCGCGCACCGCCTTGGCGGCCTGCAGCGCATTGCCCGAGGGCGACAGCTGCACGCCCAGGCCCACGGCCGGCTTGCCGTTCAGGCGCGCCGAGGTGGCGTAGCTCTGGCCGCCGATCTCGATGCGGGCCACGTCCTTGAGCCGCACGGTCGAGCCGTCGGCATTGGCGCGCAGCACGATGTTGCCGAACTGCTCCACCGACGACAGCTGGCCCTTGACCACCACCGTGGCCGCGATGGCCTGGCCGGTGACGTTGGGCAGGTCGCCGATGGTGCCGGAGGCGACCTGGGCGTTCTGGTTGCGGATGGCGGTGTTGACGTCGCCCGCGCTCAGGTTCAGGCCCTGCAGCTTGGCCGGGTCGATCCACACGCGCATCGCCGTCTCGCTGCCGAAGAGCTGCACCTGGCCGATGCCGGGCACGCGCTGCAGTTCGGGCTGGATGTTGCGCGCGGCGTAGTCGCCCAGCTGCGTGGTGTCCACGGCCGGGTTGGTCGACGACAGCATCGTGAACAGCAGGAAGTTGTTGCGCGACTTGTCCACGCGCACGCCCTGCTGCGTCACGGCCGAGGGCAGGCGCGGCGTCGCGCGCGACAGCCGGTTCTGCACGTCCACCTGCGCCAGGTCGGCATTGGTGCCGGGCTCGAAGGTCACGGTGATCGAACCGGTGCCGTCGGCCTGCGCCACCGACTCCATGTAGATCAGGCCGGGCGAGCCGTTCATCTCGCGCTCGATGACCGACAGCACGCTGTCTTCCAGCGTCTGGGCCGAGGCGCCGGGATAGGCGGCGTTGATGACGATGGCCGGCGGGGCCACCGGCGGGTACTGGGCGATCGGCAGCTGCGTGATCGCCACGCCGCCCATCACCAGGATGAACAGAGCGATCACCCACGCAAAGATGGGGCGATCGATGAAGAACTTGGCCATAGAGGTGCTCGCGTTCCTTCTTCGTGATCAGTCGGGGTTGCGGGCCGGCGTCATTGCTTGGCCGGTGCGGCCGCGGCCGCAGGGGCCGATGCGCCAGCGGCCGGGGCTGCGGCGGCGGTCGTCGGCGGCTGCCAGGGCACGGCCTTCACCGGCGTGCCGGGCGGCAGCATCTGCAGCTTCTGGAAGCCGTCGACCATCACCTGCTCGCCTTCCTTGAGGCCCTCGGTCACGATCCAGCGGTTGTTCCTGCCGGCGGTGATCTTCACGTTGCGCTTGGACAGCTTGCCGTCCTGGCCCACGATGGTCACGGTGTCGCCCTGGTCGGTGCGCGTGACGGCCTGCTGGGGCACGCTGATGGCCTTGTCGACCTGCGCCTGCTCGGTGCGCACGCGCACGTACATGCCCGGCAGCAGCTCGCCCTTGGGGTTGGGCACCTCGGCGCGCAGGGTGATCTGGCCGGTGCTCGCATCCACCGTCAGGTCGGAGAAGAGCAGGCGACCGCGCTGGGCGAACTCGGTGCCATCTTCCAGCACGATGCGCACGTCGGCGGCGTCCGGGCCGCTGGCGCGCTGCAGCTTGCCCTGCGCCATGGCGCGGCGCATGCGCATCACCTCGGTCGCCGACTGCGTGAAGTTGACGTAGAGCGGATCGATCTGCTGGATGGTGGCGAGCTGGGTCGCTTCGCCCTGGCCCACCAGCGCGCCCTCGGTCACCAGCGCGCGGCCGATGCGGCCCGAGATGGGGGCCGTGACGGTGGCATAGCCCAGGTTGATGCGGGCCGTCGTCACGGAGGCGCGGCCGGCCAGCACGTCGGCCTCGGCGGCCTTCTGCGAGGCGACGGCGTTGGCATAGTCCTGCTTGCTCACCGCGTTGGCCTCGACCAGGGGCTTGTAGCGGTCGGCCAGCGCCTTGGCCTGAGCCGCATTGGCCTCGGCGCGCGCCAGGGTCGCCTCGGCGCTGCGCAGCGTGGCCTCGTAGGGCGAGGCGTCGATCCTGAACAGCGGCTGGCCGGCCTTCACGTCGCTGCCCTCCACGAACAGGCGCTTCTGCAGGATGCCGGCGGCACGGGCGCGCACCTGGGCCACGCGCGTGGCCTCGAGCCGGCCGGGCAGCTCGGTCACCAGCCCGACTTCGCCCGGGGTGGCGATCACCACACCGACCTCAGGGGCCGGCATGCCGCCACCCGGAGGGCCGCCGGCCGGTGCCGCGGCGTCCTTCTTGCCGCAGGCCACCAGGGCCAGGCTCAGAAGGACCGCGGTGGCGGCGAGGGTCAGGGGCGAACCGGGACGAAACATCGAACGACTTGCAACAACATGCGATGCAGGCATGCGAATCCTCTTGGAGTGGGATTGAAAAAGCGGAGGAAGCGGACGCGCCGCGGATCGATCATGCGTGCAGGCAGATCGGGGCGCCAGAAGCTTGCCGGGGCAGCAAGTTTACATACATTCTTGAATGTATAGTCGCGGCCCTCACGTTTCGGTTTATTTCGTTTTCTTGCCAAGGAGATGCCGTGGTACGGCGCACGAAGGAAGAAGCCCTGGCCACCCGCCATCGCCTGCTCGATGCGGCCGAGCGGCTGTTCCAGGCCCAGGGCGTGTCGCGCACGTCATTGCAGCAGATCGCCGAGGAAGCGGGGGCCACCCGCGGCGCCGTCTACTGGCATTTCAAGGACAAGGCCGACCTCTTCAACGCCATGATGGAGCGGGTCACGCTGCCGATGGAAAAGGGCGTGCGCCAGGCGGCCGCGCCAGCCGGGGTCGATCCGCTGGACCTCATCGAGCAGGGCATGACGCAGGCGCTGGCGCTCATCGCCGACGACCCGCAGGTGCGCCGCGTCTTCCAGATCGCGGTGCACAAGGTCGAGTACACGGACGAGATGGCCTCGGTGCAGCAGCGGCACCTGGGCGCGCGCGACGCCTGCGTCATGGACTTCGAGAAGGCCCTGCGGCTGGCTGCGCGCATGCGCGGGCTGCGGCTGCCGGTGCCGGCCCGCACCGCGGCGCACGGCCTGCATGCCCTGATGTCGGGCCTGATCGACGACTGGCTGCTGGAGCCGGCGGCCTTCGACCTCGTGCCCGCGGGCCGTCGGCTCTTCGGGGTCTATCTCGCCGGCCTTGGCCTTCCCCGCGACCAGGAGTCGGCCGAGACCGGCGCCGCCGTCCCGTCGGCGGGGCGCCCCGAGCACGCCAAGCGCAGAAGATCGGTCATAATGCCGGGTTCGCGGCCGAACTCGGCGCGACTTTCTCGCCGTATTTCAACGGATAGAATTCGGCCCTCCGAAGGCTGAGATCCAGGTTCGATTCCTGGCGGCGGGACCAAACACAAAACCCGGCTACGTTTCTGACGTAGCCGGGTTTTTCCTTTGTTCTGTCCGATGCGAAGGACCGGGTCCCGGCCCCGGGGCCGACATGCGGCTCCTCGAAGATAAATGAACCACCAAGTTCATTTATGCTTCGGCGATGCGGATGTTCATGCGTTCCCGAGCCCCGGAGCCCGTTCCTGCGGCGGGCCGATTTCAACCGGATGCACAGGCATCGGCTGCGGCCGTTGATGAGGCCGCATGTCGGTCGACAGCCTCGACCTGATCAAGACCTTCCATGAAGTTGCCAGCCGTGGCAGCTTCTCGAAGGCGGCCGTCTCGCTGCAGCTGTCCAAGGCGACGGCCAGCAAGTACGTGGCGGAACTCGAGCGGCGGCTCGGCGTGCGGCTGCTGCACCGCTCCACCCGCGCGATCAGCCTGACCGATGCCGGCCAGCGTCTGCTCGAGCGCAGCACCTACCTCGTTTCCTACGCAGAGGAAATGATGGACGAGCTGCGCGAATTCGGATCGCTGCCCAAGGGAGGGCTCACGCTGAGCGCACCCTACGGCCTGATGTTCGGCGGCTTCAGCGACATCATCGCCACCTATGTGCGCAGCTACCCGGACGTGCGGCTCACCCTGCGCTTCACCAACGAACCGATCGATCTCATCCGCGAGGGCGTGGACCTGCACTTCGGCAGCGGCACCATCGCCGACCAGCACCTCATCGCGCGCCGCGTGATGAAGTTCGACCTGGTGCTGTGCGCTGCGCCGGCCTACTGGGAGCGTTTCGGCAAACCGGCCACGCTCGAGGAACTGACCCACCACAACGTGCTGCAGTACAGCGCCTGGGCGGCGGCGAGCCTGGCGCCGGCACGTCGGCCGGACACGCCGGTCGCCCGTCGGCTTGGCGTCATCGAGGTCAACGACCCGGTGGCCGTGGTCCAGCTGGCGTTGCGGGGCGTGGGCATCGCAGTCGCGCCCAAGCCCGCCGTGGCGTCGTTGCTGGCGAATGGGGAACTGGTCCAGGCCCTGGACGAGCACATGCCCACGGACCTCTGGGTCTATGCGGCCTATTCCGAGCGGCGCCACAAGAGTGCGGCGCTGTCGGCGATGCTGCGCCTCCTGGATCGCTTCGGCCTGGATGTCCAGTGAGCGTGGCGGGACCGCGCTCCGGGTTTCGAAGGATGCCGAAGGTCCGTGTTCAGTCTGCGTGCGCGACGGCCGTGACGGGCGGCCGCTGCGCCGGGGCCTGCGTGTGAGCGCCGGCGCGCACCGCGCCGTCCATGCCGCAGCGGTAGCGGCGCAGCCAGTCGGCATCGACCGTGGGCCGTGCCGGTGCGCGCAGGGCCGCGATGGTGCGCAGATGGCCCGCGTCCCAGGGATCGAGTTCCTCGCCCTCGCTGCCGGCCAGGTCCACCCATTCGGCATCCACGGCCGCCACGCAGCCGATGCCCTCGGGCCACATGGGGCGGCCGAGCGCACGCACCAGATCGGCGAGCCGTTGGCGTTCCTGGTGGGCGTCCGGGGTGCAGGGCCAGGCCACGAAACAGTCCTCGGCCAGCACGGCCACGCGGCGGGGGTCCGTCACGGCCTGGCGCAGGCGGCGCAGCAGTTCCCGGCTCGCGCCGGTCGCCACGTCCTCGCCATAGGCGGCGCGGATGGCCCACAGGTCCGGCAGCGTCACCAGCGCCGCGCGCGAGCCCGACAGCTCGCCGTCCGGGCGCGCGCCGTCCGCCCGTGCAGGGGCGCTCCCGTGCCGCGTCGGCACCGGCGGGAACAGGCAGCGCCGCCCCGCGACGCGCTCGTCGGTGCCTGTTCGCAGCAATGGCAGGGCATCCAGCATGGCTGTCAATGTAGGAAGCCCCCAGGTCGCTGCCGAGCGGAAACGGCCTCGAAATGACAAGTCGCTGACATCTGTCCGCAGCGCCCAGTCAGAGATATGTCAGCCAGTTAACACCTGATGCGCGATGCACCATCGCGGTGAACGAGGTGCCGCCCAATACTCGTGCCGCCATCAGGAGAGCGGGGATCTGGAAGGGCTGAGGAGGTGGGTGACCGACGCAGGGCATGCATGCACGCAATGCCCGGCGCCGGCGTGCCGTGCCTTGGGCTCCTGGCCGCCAAGCCGATGGCAATCCGGCTTGAATCTGTCCAAGGAGAACGTCAGTTGTTTGAAAAGGTCGTGCCCGTCAACAAAGAGCGCCATGCGCAAACGCGCATCAAGGAAATCACGGGCTTTTCCTTCGCCTCCAAGTTCCACATCGCCTACGTCACCATGCACGAGTTCGCCCGTGCCGCGGCGATCTATCCCATCGTCTTCCTCGAAGACAAGGAGAAGGACGAGTTCCGGCCCGTGGCCCTGCTGGGCCTCGATGCCGGCACCAACCTCTTCGTCGGTGCCGACGGCAAATGGGACGCCTCCTATGTGCCGGCGATCATCCGCCGCTATCCCTTTGCGCTGGCCTCGTCCGACAAGGAAGGCCAGTTCACCATCTGCATCGACGAGGGCAGCGAACTGGTGAGCAGCACCGAAGGCAGCCCGCTGTTCGACGACAAGGGCGAGCCCACGCAGGTCATCGAGAACGTCAAGCGCTACCTGTCCGAGCTGCAGCAGATGGACGCGCTGACCCGCGAGTTCGCCAAGTTCCTGGCCGCGCACAACATGCTCACGCCGCTGAACATGCGCGTGCGCGAGTCGGCCGGCATCAAGAACATCGCCGGCTGCTACGTGATCAACGAAGAGCGCCTGAACAACCTCTCGGACGAGCGCTTCCTGGAGATCCGTGCCAAGCGCTACCTGCCTGCGATCTATGCGCAGCTGATCTCGCTGGCCCAGATCGAGCGGCTGGTCACGCTGGCCGACAAGCGCGCCGGCAAGTAAGAAGACGCGGGCCGTGCGCAGGCGGGCGTCGACAAGGCGCGGCATG
This sequence comes from Pseudacidovorax sp. NFM-22, assembly GCF_021401245.1. GTDB lineage: Bacteria > Pseudomonadota > Gammaproteobacteria > Burkholderiales > Burkholderiaceae_C > Xenophilus. The sequence goes on along the minus strand of NZ_JACBFY010000002.1, from coordinate 490,190 downwards.
AAGCCGCGCGCAGGCTGGGTCGCGATGCTGGCCGCGGGCGCCTGCGCGCTCGCGCTGCCGGGCGCGGCGGCGCAGTCGCCCGCCGCGTCGGCGGCCGATGCACGCACGCTCACACCCCGCCGCTTCATCCAGCTGGTGGTGGACCGCAATGCCGAGATCGCCTATGCCCGCCTGCAGGCCCGCATCGCCGACCGCGGGCTGGCGGCCGAGGCCTCGCTCTACCAGCCGACGGCCTTCGGCTCGGTGCGCCACGAAAGCCGGCGCCGCCAGCGCACCGCCGAGGAACAGCTCTCGTCCCTGGCCGCCCGCACCTCGGTGCTGGACGAGATGGTGAACACCGCCGAGGCCGGGCTGCGCATGCGCGCCTCCACCGGCGCGGAGATCAGCACCAGCCTGCAGCGCTCCCTGCGCCGCAACAACCTGATCGAGGCCCTCTACAACGACGGCAGCGACCGCGAGGCCACCGCGCAGCTGGTGGTCACCGTGCGCCAGCCGCTGCTCAAGGGCCGCGGCACCGATGCCGTCGAGGCCGACCTGCGCGTGGCCGAACTCGAACGCGAGGTGGGCTACTGGACCTTCCGCCAGCAGCTGCTCAAGATGGGCAGCGAGGCCCTGTCCGCCTACTGGCAGCTGCAGCGTGCGTACCGCTCGCACCCGCTGCGCCAGCGCCTGCTAGACAACGCCCGCGAAGCGCTGGCCGATGCGCGCGAGCGCGCGGCCGCCGGCCGCGTGGCCGTCACCGTCGAGGACGAGGCCCGCGCCCTGCTGTCGATGCGCGAGAGCGAGCTGCTGCGCAGCAGCCAGGCCATCGTCGAGGCCGAGGCCCGCATCCGCACGCTGCTGGACCTGCCGCCCGAGGACGGCGCCTGGGCCCTGCCCGCGCTGCCGCCGGTGCCCGGCGACGAGGCCGCGGCCGCCGGCGCCTGGGAGCGCCGCCTCGACCAGTGGCCGCCCTTCCAGATCGCCAGCCTGCGCGTGCGCCAGAACCAGCACCGGCTGGACTTCGCGCGCAACCAGGCCCAGCCGCAGCTGGACCTGCAGGCCAACTGGGGCTCGCACGGCCTGGGCCGCAATCCCCACTCGGCCATGACCCCCGTGACCCACAACCGCTACCCCGACTGGTATGTGGGCCTGTACTACGAGCAGCCGCTGGGCGGCACCACGCGGCCCGAGGCCCAGTACCAGGGCCAGCAGCTCAAGCTGGAGCAGGCCGAGCTGGAGGCGCGCAACGCCCGCATCGGCTTCGCCAACGACTGGCGCAGCCGGGCCGACGCGCTGCAACTGGCCCGGCGCGACGTCGAGCAGCTGCGCGCCGACCTCGACAGTCGCGCCCGCCTGCTGCGGGCCGACGAGTCCGGCCTGCGCGACCAGCTGGTGCCGCGCGCCCGCGTGTTGCGCCGCGAGGCCGAGACGCTGGAAAGCGAGCTGCGCCTGGTCGAAGGCGACGCCCGGCTGTGGACGGCCCTCACCCTGTTCCAGCAGTCCGAAGGGCTGCTGCTCGCCGCCTACGGCGTGGACGTCACATGGCAATGAAACGACGCCCCGGCACCGACCGCCTGCGGGGCCGGCGCGCCGCCGTCCTCGATGTGCGCGCCGCGGCCTTCGGCCTGCTGCTGCTGGCCGCCAGCGCCGCGCTGCACGCGCGCGAATTCACCGGCCTCGTCCATGCGCGGCACGACCTGCTTCTGAGCGTGAGCGTGCCCGGTGTCGTGGCCCGCGTGCCCGTGGCCGTGGGCCAGCGGGTGGAGGCCCGCACGCCGCTGCTCTACATCGACGAGCGCATCCAGGCCACCGAGGTGCAGCGGCGCCGGGTGATGCTGGACGACCTCTCCGAGCTGCGTGCCACCGAGGAGCGCGTGCGCACCCTCGCGCCGCTGTACGAGGACACGCGCAAGCTGCTCAATGCCCGCGGCGCGGTCAGCCGCGACGAGGTCGCGCGGCTGGAGCTGGACCTGGTCACCGCGCGCGGCCGCGTCGCCCAGCTGCAGGCGCAGAAGGTGCGCGAGCGCGTCGAGCTGGCCGCGGCCGAGCAGGAGCGCGAGCTGCGCCGCCTGACGGCCCCCGTGGCCGGGGTGGTCACGCGCGTGGACACCGACGTGGGCGAATGGGCCAAGCCCGGCGACGCGCTGATCCAGCTGGTGGACGCCGACAACTGCTACCTCAAGCTCAACCTGCCGCCGGCCGCCGCGCTGCCGCTCAAGGCCGGCGCCGAGCTGCCGGTGCGCTTCGACCCGGCCACCGGCGTGGCGCCGGTGCGCGCCCGCGTCAGCTACATCGCGCCCGTCATCGACGCCGCCAGCGGCCTGGTCGAGGTGCGGCTGGGCTTCGCCAACCCGAAGGGCGCGGTGCCCGCGGGCATCAAGGGCATCGTGGACCTGCAGGAAGGGAGCCGCTGATGGGCGCGGCCGACCCTCCCCACACGCTCGGCGCGCCGGACGCGCTGGGGCTGGTGCAGGCCCTGCAGGCGCTGCGCCGCCGCTCCAGCGGCGAGCCCGGCTTCTGGGACGAGTACGCCGCGGGCCTGCGCCACCTGTGTCGCGCCCGCCGCGTGTGGATCGCCGGCCGCGTCGATGCCGCCGCCGAGCCCGCCCTGGCCGACGGCAGCGGCTGGCAGCTGCTGGGCGGTGCCGCCGAGGCGGCCCTGCCCATGGCGGGCGTGATCGATGCCGCCACGCTGGCCAGCCTGCAGGCCCTGGCGCCGCGCGCGGCCGACAAGGGCTTCGCGCTGATGCCCCTCACGCACGAGGGCGTCGCGCTGTTCCACCTGGCCGTGCGGCAGGCCGGCGAGCGGCCGGTGCTGGCCCTCATCGAGATTCCCCAGCGCGAGCGCGCCAGCCTCAACGAACTGGCCCTGCGCGCCCAGCTCGTGGCCGACATGCCGGGCGTCGGCGCCCCGGTCGGCGCGGCGGTGGGTGAGGGCGTCCCGGCCGCCTCGCCCACGCTGCCCGCGCTGCTGGCGTTGGCCACCGAGGTGCAGCGCGAGGCCCACGGCAGTGCCGCCCGGCTGGCCCTGGTCAACGGCCTGGCTGCCCTCTGCGGCGCCTCGCACGTGGCCCTGGGCTGGGTCGACGAGGGCCGTGCGCAGCTGGCCGCCATCAGCCACCTGGACCGCTTCGACGCCGGCACCGACCTGATCGCCCTGGTCGAGGCCGCCATGGACGAGAGCCTGACGCACGAGGGCGTGCTGCAGGCCGACCAGGCGCCCGTGCTGCAGCGCCTGGGCGAGGCCCTGGGCCTGCCCGCGGTGTGCGCCATGGCCATCGGCCCCGAGAACGGCCCGCCCGAGGCCGCGCTGCTCTTCGCGCTGCCCGAAGGCCGCGGCGTGGACGAGCCCGGCCTGGCCCGGGTGCGCGGCATGGCGGCGCTGGTGCTGCCGCGCCTGGCCGAGCTGCGCCAGCGCGAGCGCTGGTGGGGCCTGCGTGCGCGCGACGCCCTGCGGCTGCGCCTGGCGTCCTGGCTGGGGCCGCGCCATGTCTGGCCCAAGGCCGTGGCCGTGGCGGCCGGCCTGTTCGTGCTGTACGCCGCCTTCGCCACCTGGGACTACCGCGTGCACGGCACCGGCCAGCTCGCCACCGACAGCACGCGCGTGCTGGCCGCCGGCTACGACGGCCGCGTCGACAGCGCCGAGACCAGCGCCGGCGAGCGCGTGCAGAGCGGCCAGCTGCTCGCCACGCTCGACACCCGCGAGCTGCGCCAGCAGGAGAACGATGCCGACGCCGAGGTGCGCCGCTTCGGCGCCGAGGCCGACAAGGCCCGCGCCGCCGCCGCCTGGGCCGAGATGGAGGTGTCCACCGCCCGCCAGCGCCAGGCCCAGGCGCGCCTGGCCCGCGTGCGCGAGGCATTGGCCCAGGCCGAGGTGCGCGCGCCCTTCGACGGCGTGATCGTCGAGGGCGAACGCAAGGACCTGCTCGGCGCCCCGGTCAAGAAGGGCGACAAGCTCTTTCGCATCGCCCGCGTCGAAGGCCTGTACGTGGTGGCCACGGTGCCCGAGGGCGACATGCCCCTGGTGCCCGCGCAGGCCAGCGGCGAGCTGGTGCTGGTCAGCGACCCCGACCGTCGCATCCCGCTGCGTGTGACGGCCGTGATCCCCGTGGCCCAGACCAAAGGCCAGGACGGCAACCAGTTCCTGCTGCGCGCCGAGATGCAGCAGCCCGCCGCCGACTGGTGGCGGCCCGGCATGAGTGGCGCCGTGCGCATCGACGCCGGCGAACGCAACGTGGCGTGGATCCTGACCCACCGGCTGGTGGACAAGCTGCGCCTGTGGCTGTGGTGGTAGCGGAGCGCACACGACATGCCCGGCGCCGCCTTCAGTGACACCTGGTACCGCGTGGCCGGCCAGCGCGTGGCGCTGCAGCCGGCCGTGCAGGCGCGGGCCCAGCGCTACCGCGGCCAGCTGTGGTTCGTGCTGGAGGACGTCTACGCCCACCGCTTCTTCCGCGTCACGCCGCAGGCCTACGACTTCGCCCGCGCGCTCGACACCGGTCGCACCGTCGACGAGGTCTGGCGCGAGTACGTGCGCGTGCACGGCGCCGCCGCCCCCGGCCAGGACGAGGTGGTGCGCCTGCTGTCGCAGCTGCACGTGTCCAACATGCTCGTGACGGCCGGCTCGCCCGACAGCCATGCCATCGACGAGCGCAGCCGCCGCCAGAAGGACCGCGAGCTGCAGGGCAAGCTGCTGTCCTTCCTGTACGTCCGGGTGCCGGTGTTCAACCCCAACCGGCTGCTCGACCGCCTGCGTCCGCTCGTCATGGCCTGCACCGGCCGCGCCGCGGGCGTGGTGTGGCTGCTGGCCGTGCTGGCCGGCGTGTGGACGGCCGTGGAGCATTCCGAGCGCCTGGGCCGCCATGCCGACGGCGTGCTCTCGCTGTCCAACCTGCCCTGGCTCTACCTGGGCATGACGCTGCTGAAGGTGCTGCACGAGACGGCGCATGCCTTCGTGGTCAAGCGCTACGGCGGGCAGGTCCACACCTTCGGCGTGATGTTCCTCATCTTCACGCCGCTGCCCTATGTGGACGCCACCGCCACCTGGGGCTTCGGCAGCCGCTGGCGGCGCGCCTACGTGGGCCTGGCGGGCGTGGCCACCGAGCTGTTCTTCGCCGCCCTGGCCACGCTGCTGTGGGCCCACACCGCCGAAGGGCCGCTCAACGGGCTGGCCTTCAACATCATGTTCATCGGCTCGGTCTCGGCGCTGCTGTTCAACGGCAATCCGCTGCTGCGCTTCGACGCCTACTACGTGCTCACCGACCTGGTGGAGATGCCCAACCTCTACCAGAAGGGCCAGCAGCAGGTGATGGCCTGGTGCGACCGCGTGCTGCTGGGCAACCGCGCCGCCGCCGGCCCCGCCACCGATGCGACCGAGCGCCTGTGGTTCACCGCCTATGGCTGGGCCAGCTTCGCCTACCGCCTGCTGCTGAGCGCGACCATCCTGCTGACCACGCTGGACAAGTGGTTCGGCGTCGGCCTGGCGCTGCTGGCCACCACCGTCGTCACGCTGCTGGTGCTGCCGGGGCGCAAGTTCGCCGCCTACCTGGCCGGTCCGGCCGTGGCCGGGCGCCGCACGCGGGCCGTGGGCACCGTGGCGGGCCTGGTGCTGGCGGTCTACGTGCTGGCCGCCTGGGTGCCGCTGCCCCATGCGGTGCGCGTGCCCGGCGTGCTGGAGGCACAGCGCCGTGCGCTGCTCTTCGTCGAATCGCCGGGCGTGCTCACCGAGCTGCGTGTGCGCCACGGCCAAAGCGTGCGCCGCGGCGAGGTACTGGCCGAGCTGCGCAATCCCGACCTCGACCTCAACATCGACCTGGCCGCCCTGCAGCTGGACGAGCTGCGCACCCTGCAGCTGCAGTCGCTGCAGCGCACGCCCGCCGACGCCGCGCCGCTGCAGGTGCGCATCGACGCCACCCGCCAGCAGCTGGACGAGCTGCGCGCCCTGCGCGAGCGCCTGACCGTGCGCGCCCCGCAGGACGGCGAATGGGTGGCGCCGCAGCTGCACGAGCGCCGCCAGGCCTGGATCGAGCGTGGCCAGCTGCTGGGCGAGGTGGTCGATGCCGGCCACTACCGCTTCAGTGCCGTGCTGGCGCAGGGCGACGCGGCCGACCTGTTCGGCGCGCCGCCGGTGGCCGGCGAGCTGCGCCTGGCCGGCCAGGCGGGGCAAGGCATCGCCGTGCAGCGGCTGGAGGTGATCCCGTACCAGCGCGAGCGCCTCGCCTCGCCGGCCCTGGGCCTGCCCGGTGGCGGCGAGGTGGCCGTGCGGCCGGACGACAGCACCGGCACGCTGGCGGCCGAATCCTTCTTCGAGCTGCGGGCGCCGCTGCCTGCCGGCGCGGCGGCCACCACCTATGCCGGCATGTCCGGCGTGCTGCGGGTGGCCCTGCCCGCGCAGCCGCTGTGGGACCGCTTCCACAAGGGTTTCCTGCAACTGCTGCAGAAGAGGTACGCGCTGTGATCCTGCCCGGCGCCGACGCCTCCCACGACAGCACGCCGGCCGCGCCGGCGCTGCGCTCGCCCTGGGCCGGGCGCAGCACGCTGCCGGGCTGGTGGCGTCTGCAGGCTTGGCGCCAGCAGGCGATGCTGGCGGCCCTGCTGCAGTCGGCACGCGCCGCCGAGCCACCGCTGCAACTGCTGGACGACGAGGCGCTGGCCGCCCGGGCGCGCCAGGCCCGTCACGCGCTGCGCGCCGCCGTGGCCCGCGCCGGCGAGGCCGCCACCGGCACCACCGTGGCCGCCTGGGGCGCCGCCGCTGCGGCGGCGGCCGAACTGGCCTCGCGCAGCCTGGGCCAGCGGCCCACGCCGGCCCAGCTGCAGGCGGCCCTGGCCATGGCGCAGGGCCGGCTGGTCGAGGCCGGCCCCTGCAGCGGCAAGAGCCTCGCCATCGCGCTGGCCGCCGTGCTGGGCGCCTGGGCCGGCCGCCGCTGCCACCTGGTGTGCGGCAACGAACTGCTGGCGGCGCGCCATGCCGCCGCCTTCGGGCCGCTGTACCTGCGCAGCGGCGTGCCCTGCGCCGTGCTGCCGCCCCAGGCCCCCGCCGACGCGGCGCCGCAGGCCTACGGCGCACAGGTGCTGCTCGTCACCGCCCGCCGCCTGCTGGCCGACCGGCTGCGCGATCCCGCGCTGTGGCCGCGCGCCACGCCCTGCTGGGCCCTGGTGGACGACGCGGACCGCGTGCTCATCGACGACGCCGTGCATCCGCACGTGGCCAGCGAGCCCGGCCACAACCCGCTGCTGCTGGAGGCCATCGCCTGCGCGCAGGGGCTGGCCGAGGGCTTCCGCGCCGGTGAGCACTACCACGACCGCCGCCGGCTGCTGCGCTTCACCCCCGCGGGCCAGGCGTTGCTGGCCGAGGTGGAGGCGCGGCTGCCCCCCTTCTGGCGCGCGCCCCGCCGGCGCGACGAGCTGCTGATGCAGGCGCTGGTGGTGCGCGACCGGCTGGTGCGCGGCCGCCACTACGACGTGCAGCCTGGCCCGGCCGGCGGCGCGCGCATCGTGCTGGGCGGCGAGATGCCGCTGGCGCAGCTGGTGCCCGAGCGCAGCCTGCACACCGGCCTGCTGCAGGCGCTGGAGGCGCGCGAGGGCCTGCCCCTGTCGCATCCGCCCGCCACCCGCGGCCGGCTGTCGCACCAGGAACTCTTCAGCGGCTACCGGCTGCTGGGCGGCATCGCCTCGTCGCTGCGCGGGCTGGAGTCCGAGCTGTGGCGCATCTACGGCGCCGTGGTGCTGCGCCAGCCGCGCACCGCCGCGCCGCTCGCCCTGCGGCATGGCCTGGCCGCGACCGACGACGAGGTGCGCGCCCGCCAGGCCGCCGAGGCCGCGGCCGAGGCCGTGCGGCAGGGCGCTGCCGTGCTGGTGGGCCTGCGCCGCATGGAGAGCTTCCGCCTGCTGGTGCCGGCGCTGCGCGCGCACGGCCTCAGCCCCGCCGTGCTGGGCGCCGCCGCGCCGGGCCCCGACGACGGGTTGCTGCGTCCCGGCGAGGTCGTGCTGGTGCCCGAGCCGCTGCTGGCCGGCCTGGACGTGCGCACGGTGCCGGCCACGACGCCGCTGCATCTGCTGCTGCCCGAGGCGCTGGATGCGGCCCGCACCGAGGCGCTCTTCCACGCCCGCGGCCAGCGCCTGCCGGCGCCGCGCCGCAGCCTTCGGCTGTGGTCCGCCCCCGCCGGCACGCCGCTGACGGCCGCCGTGGCGCGACTGCAGTCGGCCCTGCCGGCGCGCCTGGCCGATCCCCTGGCGCTGGTGCTGCTGCGCACCGGCCTGCGCCTGCAGCGCGCCGCTGCCGCGCGCCAGGCACGCCGCCAGCGGCGCCAGCTCTTTCTGCACGAGCAGCAGCTCGTGCTCCAACTCTCCTTCGCCGCTCGCGGCGAGGCCCCTGTCCTGCGAGGTGAACTGCATGCCCCCCTTCCTTGAACCGATGCGCGCCCTGCGCCGCGCGCGCCCCTGGCCGCTGCTCGTGCTGGCCCTTGCCGGCTGCGGAGGCGGAGGCGGCGGGGGAGGCGGCGGCTTCTTCCTGCCCGTGCCCGAGACGCCGCTGGTGCTCAGCATGGCCGACAGCGTCGCGCTGGAGTCCGGCAACGGCATCATCTTCACGGTCAAGGTCGAGTCCGGCCCCAACGTGGACAAGACCATCACCTTCACCACGGCCGACCTGGCGCCCAACCTGGCCGCCAAGCCGGTGGCGGGCTATGCGCGCGGCGGGGCCAACTGCCCCGCCGGCGGCGACTACGTGGCCGCCAACGGCACCTCGCTGCGGGTGCCGGCCGGCGCCTCCAGCGTGACCTTCGCCATCCCGCTGTGCGACGACGGCACCTTCCAGGCCAACAAGCGCTTCCGCGTGAGCATCGGCGGCGCCTCCAATTCGCCGGTGGCCTACGGCACCATCCTCAACGACGATGCGGGCGGCCTCAACGACACCGGCATCGCCCAGTGCTACACGGCGGCGGGCGCGGCGGTGGCCTGCCCGGCCAGCGGCCTCGCGGGCCAGGATGCCGAATACGGCCGCGACAGCCGGGCCCTGACCGGCGGCGGCAGCGACGGCCCGGCCGGCTTCAGCTATGCCAAGGTCTCGGCCAGCGGCCAGGCCATGGCCTCCGGGGACAGCGGCTGGGCCTGCGTGCGCGATGCGGTCACCGGCCTGATGTGGCAGGTGCAGCAGGGCGTGAGCCAGCCGGCCGCCACCGCCTTCGCCGACGTGCAGGCGCAGATCGACGCCGCCAACACGGCCCGCCTGTGCGGCGCCAGCGACTGGCGCCTGCCCGAGGTCGCCGAGCTCGACAGCCTGGTCAACGCCGGCCGCAGCACCGGCGTCGCCGCCACCACCGAGTGGTTCTCCGACCTGGCCGGCCTGGGCAACCAGGCGCGCTCGGTGTTCTGGAGCAACACCACCTATCCCGACGACACGCAGACCGCCTGGGTGGTGGACTTCTCGCTGGGCATCGTGGGCCCGCGCAACAAGGCCGATTCGCCCGGCAATGCCGTGTCGTTGCGGCTGGTCAGCGGCGGCAGCGCGCCGGCCCTGTCGTCGGCGGCGCCGTGCACCGCCGACTCGGCCAAGTCGGCGTCCGACCGCTACAGCGCGCCCGGCGACGGCACCGTCACCGACCGGCGCACCCAGCTCATGTGGGCGCAGTGCCCGCAGGGCCAGAGCGGCGGCAGCTGCGAGTCGGGCAGTGCCGCCAGCTTCAGCTGGAGCGGCGCGCTGGGGCAGGTGGCGGCGGCCAATGCCGCGGGCTGGCTGGGCTACAGCGACTGGCGCCTGCCCAACCGCAACGAGTTGGCGTCGCTGGTCGAGCGCCACTGCCGGGCCCCCGCCTTCAACCGGGCGTACTTCCCCAACAGCGCGGGCGCCAGCTACTGGAGCAGCTCGCCGGCGGTGCCCAGCGCGGGCAGCGCCTGGTACGTGGACTTCGTCGATGGCGACGTGGCCATCGCGGACATGGCGGGCAACCGCCGGCTGAGGCTGGTGCGGGCGGGCCAGTGACACCCGGCTGCCGGCGGGCGCCACGCCCCCGTGCCGATCGCGCACGGGGGCGTTTGGCGCTTGCAGGCGGGCCGCTGAGGCAGGAACAGGGCATGCCGCGGCCAGCCGCGGCGTGATGACGAGGCGGGCCCGCGAGGGGCCCGATCGGAAACGAGAGAGACGGAGAAGATCATGAAGAAGGCACTCAAGAAGACCGTGGCGCGCATGGTGCGGGACGCCTGGCGCCTGGAGGCGCTGGAGCCGCGCGTGCTGCTGTCGGCAGACCCGGTGCTGGGCGTGTTGCCCGTGGTCATGCCGGACGACCAGGGCCATGGCCAGGCCCTGCACGGCGCCTACGACTTCGATGCCCCGGACGGCCAGGCGCCGGCCACGCCGCTGATCTCGCCCGAGGCCTACCAGGCGCTGGTCGAACAGCCGCGCCTGACGGCCGTGCCCGCCACCTTCTCCGTCGACAGCCAGGTCTTCGACGTCGGCAACCTCGCCAGCCAGGGCTACTTCGACAGCACGCTCGCGGTGGCGGCCAACGAGACGCTGTACGGCTCGGGCTCGCTCAACGTGGCGCTGCTCAACAGCGGCACCGTGAGCCCGGGACATTCGCCCGGCGTGCAGAACGTGCTGTCGTACACCCAGGCGGCCGGCGGCACGCTGGACATCCAGCTGGGCGGCAGCGCCGCCGGCACCGGCAGCGGCCACTACGACCAGCTCAACGTCAGCCAGCTGGCCACGCTGGACGGCAAGCTCAGCGTGAGCCTGATCGACGGCTTCCGGCCCACCGAGGGGCAGGAGTTCACCTTCCTCACCTACGGCCAGCTCAGCGGCAGCTTCGCCCACGGCACGGGCTTCGTCCAGGCCGCCGACGACCTGTACTTCACCATCGAGCAGCGGGCCGGCGACGGCGGCGGCGGCGCGCTGGTGCTGGTGGCCCACCAGCTCGACGGGGCCGCGGCCTTCCTGGTGGACGCGCTGGCCCAGACCACCGGCGGCACCACGGCCACCGACCGCATCGGCGAGTTCCTCAACCATTCCTACTTCGCCGACAACCAGAGCGTGGCCTTCAGCGGCGCGGTGGACCTGGGCCAGGGCCTGAGCCTGTCCGGCGACTTCCAGCTGGGCCACACCGCCCACCTGCTGCTCGGCGAGGGCGCCGATCAGGGCTACTACGACGTCTTCACGCTGTCGCTGGCCGGCGGCAGCGGCTACCTGGGCCTGGACGCGGCCGACAGCCAGGCGCCCGGCCTGGCGTTCAGCGGTGCCGACGTGGGCATCGTCTTCATCGCCGCCACCGACGGCAGCGACCGCGGCTGGGTGATGGCGCAGGGCCAGGCCAGCGGCGCCAGCCTGCAGGGCGTGGCCATGCAGCTGGACGCGACCCAGCTCACGCTGGAGTTCAGCCTGGGCCTGGGCGCCGGCAACAGCGGCAGCCTGGACCTGCACAACACGCCGCTGCACATCACCGACGCGCAGCAGCAGGTGCTCTACACCTTCGACGGCACCGGCTCGGACAGCAACGCCGCCACCCTCGCCGGCCATGCCAGCCTGACCGTGGCGAGCGACCTGCGCCTGGAAGGCGACATGGGCTTCTCGGTGGCCGACGGCACGCTGCAGGCCGCGGGGCAGGACATCAGCGCCCGGCTGCAGGCCGGCGGCATGGCGGTGGGCATCGACCACGGGGCCTTCGGCCTGGTGGTCGACGGCGACGGGCTGATCGCGCTGGAGGCCTCGGGCCGCGCCTTCCTGCAGGGCGGCGACTTCGCCTCGGTCAGCGCCGACTCGGCCACGCTGCGCTTCAACCAGCAGGCGCAGGCGCTCACCGGCCATGCGCTGGCCTTCGGTGACTTCGCCTACACCTTCTCCGACCTGCCGGGCCACAGCGCGGCCACGGTGGGCATCTACGGCCTGCAGGCCGTGGTGGGCGGCAGCATCGCCATCCATGGCGACTTCTTCTTCCAGCCCGGGGCCGACGGCGCCATGGCCATCGTGGCCAGCAAGGCCTCGGTCGCGCTGCGCAGCGGCGCCTTCGATGCCGGCGTGACCGACGCCGACGTCGGCCTGCTCGTGCTGGCCGGCGGTGGCGGCACCGTGCTGGAGGCCACGGGCGGCATCGACGTCGCCCTGGGCGCGGACGTCACGCTGGCCGCGGCCGTGGCCAGCGTGCGCTGGAACAGCACCGCCGCCGATGCCAGCGGCACCGTGGTCGACGCCGCGGGCGGCAGCCACACCTTCGGCGATGGCCTGCTCGCCGGCGTGCAGGAAGTGGCCGTCAGCCAGGGCCTGCTCGAAGTCGCCGGCTTCTTCAGCGCCACCGGCGACTTCGCGCTGCACAAGGGCACGGCGCAGATCGTGCTGGCCGGCGATCCCGACACGCCGGTGCTGGCCGACGTGCTCACGCTGGGCGCCAGCCACCTGGACGCCAGCGCCGGCCTGCTGGGCACCGCCTTCGGCCTGCAGATGACGGGCGTGGAATTCGCGCTCGCCCTCATGAGCGCCCGCAGCGATGCGAGCCGCACCTGGACCGGCCTCAAGGCCTCGGCCGAGACCGTCTCGCTGCAGGGCGTGCCGGGCGTCTCGGCCAGCGGCAGCCAGTTCGGCATCACCATCAACCGCGCCGGCCGCGCGGGCGACCCCGTGGCCGACCTGGCCCGCAGCCCGCTGCGCGTGGCCACCGGCGCCGACGGCGGCGAGGTCGTGCTCGACATGGACGGCGCCGCCGGTGAACTGCTGCATGCGCAGGGCACGCTGGACCTGTCGCTCTTCGGCTTCCTGCAGGCGCAGGGCACCGTCTCGGTGGACCGGCGCAGCGAATCGGTGGTGCTGGCCGACGGCAGCGTGGTCGATGCGCAGCTGCTGGCCATCGGCCTGCAGGACGCGGCCGGCCATGTGGGCATCGGCGGCGTGGGCTTCGACCTGGCCGGTGCCGACCTGGGCCTGGCGCTGCTGGCCGACTCGGCCGATGCCAGCCGCACCTGGGTCAGCGCCCAGGCCACGCTGGGCGCGGCCAGCCTGAGCGGCATCGACGGCCTCGCGCTGTCCGGCCGCGACCTGGGCCTGGCCATCAATCAGGCCGGCCGCCAGGGCGACGCCGTGGTGGACTACCTGGCCCATGGCCTGACGGTGGGCGAGGGCGCCCAGGCCGTGGCGCTGGACATGGACGGGCGCGACGGCACCCTGCTGCAGGTCGGCGGCCACCTCGACCTGCAGGCCTTCGGCTTCTTCAGCGCCGAGGGCGACTTCGCCCTGCGCAAGAGCAGCCAGACCGTGGTGCTGGCCGACGTGGCCGCCACGGCCGACGTGGACGAATCGGCCACGCCGGTGCAGGTGGACATGCTCAGCCTGGGCGGGCGCGGCATCGCCGCCTTCGCGGGGGTGCGCGACGGCCAGGCCGACGCCTTCGGCCTGCGCCTGTCGGACGTGGACTTCGCGCTGGCGCTGCTGAGCGAAGCCGGCGCGGGCGCGCAGGCGCGCCACTGGAGCAGCCTGCAGGCCCGCGTGGGCGAGGCCGCCTGGGTGGGCATCGACGGCTTCGCGCTGTCGGGCAGCGGGCTGTCCATCGAGATCAACCGCGCCGCCGCCGACGGCAGCCTGGTGGACTACGCGAGCGGCCGCACCCAGCTGGCCGTTCCCGTGGCCACCGGCACCACCGTGGCCCTGGCCATGGACGGCAGCGAAGGCGAACTGCTGCGCGCCAGCGGCCACCTGCGCGTGGACGCCTTCGGCTTCCTGCAGCTCGAAGGCGACTTCGCCCTGGCCAAGTCCACCCAGACGCTCACGCTGGCCGACCACAGCCAGGTGCGGGCCGATCTGCTCACCCTGGGCGGGCACGACCTGCAGGCCTTCGCCGGCACCGGCGGCGGCACCGCCCAGGCGCTGGGGCTGCAGCTGTCGGGCGTGGACTTCGCGCTGGCCCTGTCCACCGAGCAGGTGGCGGCCGGCCAGCCGGCACGCAGCTGGACCAGCCTGCAGGCCCGGGCCGACGGCGCCGCGCTCACCGGCGTGGACGGGCTCACGGCCGCCGGCGAAGACCTGCGCCTGGCCATCAACCGCGCCTCCTCCGGCCCGGTGGTCGACTTCTCCACCGGCGCCACCGCACTCGCGCTCGACACCGGCGCCGGCCGCCTGGCCTTCGACATGGACGGTGCCGAGGGGGCCATCACCCGCGCCGCCGGCACGCTGCGGCTGGACGTCTTCGGCTTCTTCCAGGCCAGCGGCAGCTTCGCGCTGGAAAGCTACGACACCACGCTGCACACCGCCGACCGGGCCGGCACCGCCGCCGACGAGTCGGGCGACGTGCAGGTGCACCTGCTGACGCTGGGCGCCAAGGACCTGGAGGCCTTCGCCGGCGTCGGCGGCACCGGCTTCGGTCTGTCGGGCGTGGACCTGGCGCTGGCCCTGGCCACCGAGAAGACCGCCGCCGGCCAGGGCACGCCGGCGCGCCATTGGAGCGTGCTGCAGGCCACTGCGGGCACGGCCGGCTTCACCGGGCTCGACGGCTTCAGCGCCAGCGGGCAGGACCTGTCCGTCGCCATCAACCGCGCCGCCGCCGATGGCGTGGTGCTCGACTTCTCGGGCAGCCATGGCCTGGCCGTGGACACCGGCGCCGACACCGGATTCACCCTGTCCCTGGACGGCAGCGAAGGCGCCGTCACCCGCGCTGCGGGCAACCTCACGCTCGACCTCTTCGGCTTCGTGCAGCTCGAAGGCGACTTCGCCTTCAACCGCAGCAGCGGCACCGTCACCCTGGCCGACGAGGACCACACCCAGGTCGGCGTCGACCTGCTCACCGTCGGCGCGGCCCATGCGCGCGGCTTTGCCGGCCTGGCCGGCGGCAGCAGCGACGCCATCGGCCTGCGCTTCGACGACGTCGGCTTCGGCCTGGTGCTGGCCACCGAGCAGCTGCAGGCCGCAGGCGGCACGGCCCGCCACTGGAGCGCGCTGGAGGCCAGCGCCGGCAGCGCCGCCTTCATCGGCGTCGAGGGGCTGGTGGCCACCGTCAGCCAGGTCGAGCTGCGCATCAACCGCGCCGATGCCGATGGCGTGGTGGTCGACTGGGCGGCGCAGCCGCTGCCCGTGGCCACCGGCCCCGACAGCACGCGCACGCTGGACTTCGCCGGCAGCGCCGGCGAGCTGCTCGAAGCCGCGGCCCACATCGAGCTCGATGTCTTCGACTTCTTCGCCGTGGAAGGCGACTTCGCGCTGCAGAGCAAGCGCCAGGACCTGACCCTGTCCGATGGCAGCGTCATCCATGCCGACACCCTCACGCTGGGCGGCGCCGGCCTGTCCGCCTTTGCCGGCCTGCATGGCGGCAGCGACGACGCGCTGGGCCTGCGGCTGGGCCAGGCCGACTTCGGCCTGCTGCTGGCCACCGACCGCGATGCGCCGGCCCGCCACTTCACCAGCCTGCAGGCCAGCGCCGAGCTGGCCGACTTCGTGGGGCTCGACGGCGTGACCATCGCCGGCTCCGACCTGCAGGTGCAGATCAACCGCGGCATGCCCATCCCGGCGGTGGATGCCAGCACCGAGACGCAGAACGCGCAGTGGCGCCTGCAGCTGGCCGCCGGCACCGCCGGCACGCTGGACCTGGACTACGGCGGCCACCAGGCGCAGCTCGCGCTGGACGGCCGCGAAAGCAGCAGCGCCCTCATCGCCCTGCTCACCGGTGCGCTCGAAGGGCTCACGGGCATCGGCCAGGGCAACGTGAAGGTCAGCGGTTCGCGGGCCGAAGGCTTCACCATCGAGCTCGTCGGCGCCCTGGCGGGGGCCGAGGCCCAGGCGTTGACGGTGCAGGCCCATGCCGCGCCGGTCACGGTCACCGTGGACACCGCGGCCGAGGCCACGGCCGGCGCCAGCGAGGTCAAGCAGATCGTCATCGAGGCCGAGCGCGTGCCCGCGCCGCCCGTGAGCATCGGCATCGCGCAGGTGGTGGCGGCCACGGCCGGCGCCGACGAGGTCAAGCAGCTGCTCTTCACCACGCCCTATTCGTCCCGGGGCACCTACACCCTCGAGATCGACGGCGTCGCCGGCGCGCGCACGCTGACCTTCGTGGGCAACGACGTCACCAACAACGCGCGCTACATCCACGATGCGCTGGTCGGCCTGCTGGGCGCCGCCGACGGCGACGTGCAGGTCCGCTTCGACACCCAGAGCCAGGGGGGCCACCGCTACACCATCCGCTTCCTCGGCGCACTGGCCGGTACCGACATCGGCGACCTGATCGTCACCGAGGCCCTGTCGGGCGACGTGGTGCCGCTGAACATCCGCCAGGGTGGCGGCGGCTCGGGCGAGGTGCAGCGCATCGCCGTCGACACCACGGCCACCGGCCACTACACGCTGTCGCTGGCCTACGGCGGCCGCACCTACACCACCGCGGCGCTGGCCTTCGACGCCGACGCGCAGGCGGTGGAGGACGCCCTCAACGCCGCCTTCGCCGCCATCGGCGGCGAGGTGAGCGTCGGCACCACGGCCGGCGGCGCGCTGCTGGTGCAGTTTGGCGGCGTCTTCGTCGGCCAGGACGTGGCCACCCTGCGCAGCCAGGTGAGCGTGGACGAGACGCGCCCCTCGGGCAGCTTCACCATCGAATACGCCGGCGTGCGCACCGGCCCCATCGCCTACAGCGACGACCCGGCCACCCAGGCCGCGGCCATCGAGGCCGCGCTGCTCGCCCTGGACGCCTTCGCGCCCGGCGACCTGCAGGTGACCTACAACGCCAATGCCTCGGGCAGCCGCTTCGCCAGCTACGACGTGGTCTTCACCGGTGACCGAGCCGACCAGGACGTCGGCGATTTCACCACCCACTTCGGCGACCTGGACCATGCCAGCGCCGCGCCCTTCAACCTCGTGCAGGGCCATGCCGCGGGCGCCGAGTCGCAGCGCGTGCACTTCGACACCCAGGCCACCAGCGGCGGCTTCACGCTGTCCTTCACCCACGGCGGCCAGACCTGGACCACCGGGCCGCTGGCCTTCGACAGCAGCCGCGCCGAGATCAATGCGGCGCTGGCCGCGGCCTTCGGTGCCCACATCGACGGGGCCCTGATCGAGGCCACCTTCTGGAACGGGCAGGACCTGGTGGTGCGCTTCGGCGGCAGCCTGGCCGGCGAGGACGTCGCGGCGCTGCAGGTGCAGGCCACGGCCGAGGTGCAGCAGCCCGTGCTGTCTCAGCTGCAGGACGGCTTCACCCACCACACGCCGGCCGAGCCGGCCGGCACGCTGGTCATCGACTTCGCGGCCCGGTCCGTGGACGCGGCGACCGGGCCCGGCGGCCAGGCCATGACGCTGGACATGGACGGCGCGCTGGGCGAGCTCACGCGCGTACAGGGCCACCTGGAGGTGGACCTGTACGGCTTCTTCCAGGCCGGGGGCGACTTCGCCATCGACCGCAGCAGCAGCCATGTGACGCTGGCCGACGGCAGCGATGTGGCCGTGGACCTGCTCACCCTGGGCGCGCACGACGCCCATGCCTTCGCCGGCCTGGACGGCGGGCATGCCGACGACCGGACCGGGCTGGTGCTGGACGGCGTGGACTTCGCGCTGGCGCTCGTCACCGACAAGCTGGACGCCCAGCGCCACTGGACCAGCCTCCAGGCCACCGCGGCCCAGGCCGAATGGGTGGGCACCGACGGCCTGACCCTTGCCGCCACCGGCCTCAGCGTCGCCATCAACCAGGCCAGCCGCGACGGCGACGCCGTGGTGGACTACGGCGACGGCGCCACCGCGCTGAACATCGCCACCGGGCCGAACACCGAGCTGGCGCTCGCGCTCGATGGCGACCAGGGCGAGTTGCTGCAGGCCAGCGGGCACCTGACCGTCGACGTGTTCGGTTTCTTCCGTGTGGAGGGTGATTTCGCCATCGAGAAAAGCAGCGCTGAGGTCACCCTGGCGAAGGCCAAGGACCAGACCGAAGCCGAGAAGGTCGAGGTCGACCTGCTCACGATTGGCGGCACGGGCGTCGACGCATTTGCCGGCATCAATGGCGGCACCAGCAGCGCGATGGGTCTGGAGCTGACTGGCGTCGAGTTCGGCCTGGCTTTGATGAGCCAGCAGATGGCCGCAGGCAGCACCACGCCCGCACGGACGTGGACGAGCTTGCAGGCAACGGCCACGAGCGCCGAGTTCAAGGGTGTGGACGGCCTGGAGTTGTCCGCGGGCGCCATTGCCGTGGCAGTGAACCAGGCCGGCAAGGCTGGCGACCAGGTGGTCGACTACGGCACTGGCAAGACCGAACTGAAGGTCGGCACCGGAACCGGCAGCGACCTCGAACTGACGTTGGACGGCAGCAAGGGCGAACTGCTGCAGGCCAGCGGTCACCTGACCGTTGACGTCTTCGGCTTCTTCCGCGTCGAGGGCGATTTCGCCATCGAGAAGAGCAGCGCTGAGGTCACCCTGGCGAAGGCCAAGGACCAGACCGAGGCGGAGAAGGTCGATGTCGACCTGCTCACGATTGGCGGCACGGGCGTGGATGCCTTCGCGGGCATCAACGGCGGCACGTCCAGCGCCATGGGTCTGGAACTGACCGGCGTCGAGTTCGGCCTGGCCCTGATGAGCCAGCAGATGGCGGCGGGCAGTACCACGCCCGCACGGACGTGGACGAGCTTGCAAGCAACGGCCACGAGCGCTGAGTTCAAGGGCGTAGACGGCCTGGAGCTGTCCGCGGGCGCCATTGCCGTGGCAGTGAACCAGGCGGGCAAGGCCGGCGACCAGGTGGTCGACTACGGCACTGGCAAGACCGAACTGAAGGTCGGCACTGGCACGGGCTCCGACCTCGAGTTGACGCTGGACGGCAGCAAGGGCGAACTGCTGCAGGCCAGCGGCCACCTGGCCGTCGACGTGTTCGGCTTCTTCCGCGTCGAGGGCGACTTTGCCATCGAGAAGAGCAGCGCTGAAGTCACGTTGGCGAAGGCCAAGGACCAGACCGAGGCGGAGAAGGTCGAGGTCGATCTGCTCACGATTGGCGGCACGGGCGTGGATGCCTTCGCGGGCATCAACGGCGGCACGTCCAGCGCCATGGGCCTGGAACTGACTGGCGTTGAATTCGGCCTGGCTTTGATGAGCCAGCAAATGGCGGCAGGCAGTACCACGCCCGCACGGACGTGGACGAGCCTGCAGGCAGCGGCCACGAGCGCCGAGTTCAAGGGTGTGGACGGCCTGGAGTTGTCCGCGGGCGCCATCGCCGTGGCAGTGAACCAGGCCGGCAAGGTCGGCGACCAAGTGGTCGACTACGGCGCCGGCAAGACGGAACTCAAGGTCGGCACCGGCACGGGCTCCGACCTCGAACTGACGCTCGACGGCAGCAAGGGCGAACTACTGCAGGCCAGCGGTCACCTGACCGTCGACGTGTTCGGCTTCTTCCGCGTCGAGGGCGACTTCGCCATCGAGAAGAGCAGTGCCGAAGTCACCCTGGCGAAGGCCGCGAACCAGACTGACGCCGAAAAGGTCGAGGTTGATCTGCTCACGATTGGCGGCACGGGTGTGGATGCCTTTGCGGGCGTCAATGGCGGCACCAGCAGCGCCATGGGCCTGGAACTGACTGGCGTTGAATTCGGCTTGGCTTTGATGAGCCAGCAGATGGCCGCGGGCAGTACCACGCCCGCGCGGACGTGGACGAGCTTGCAGGCAACGGCCACGAGTGCCGAGTTCAAGGGCGGGGACGGCCTGGAACTCTCGGCCGGCGCCATCGCTGTGGCGGTGAACCAGGCCGGCAAGGCCGGTGACCAAGTGGTCGACTACGGCGTCGGCAAGACCGAACTGAAGGTCGGTACGGGCACGGGCTCCGACCTCGAATTGACGCTGGACGGCAGCAAGGGCGAGCTGCTGCAGGCCAGCGGTCACCTGACCATCGACGTCTTCGGCTTCTTCCGCGTCGAAGGCGACTTCGCCATCGAGAAGAGCAGCACCGAAGTCACCCTGGCCAAGACCAAGGACCAGACCGACGCCGAGAAGGTCGAGGTCGACCTGCTGACCATCGGTGGCAGCGGCATCGATGCCTTTGCCGGTGTCAATGGCGGCAAGGCCAATGCCATGGGCCTGGCGCTGACGGACGTCGAATTCGGCCTGGCGCTGATGAGCCAGCAGATGGCCGCGGGCAGCACCACGCCCGCCCGCACCTGGACCAGCCTGCAGGCCTCGGCCGCCTCCGTGGCCTTCGTCGGCCTGGGCGACGACGTGACGGCCTCGGCCACGGACCTGATGGTGCGCATCAACCGCGCAGGCGTGCAGGGCGACCCGGTGGTCGACTATGCCGATGGCGCCACCGACCTGAAGATCGACGTGGGCGCCGACGCGCCGCTGGCGCTGGACATGGCGGGCAGCAAGGGCGAGATGACGCAGGCCGCCGGCCACATCGCGCTGGACATCTTCGGCTTCTTCCGCGTCAGCGGCGACTTCGCGGTCGAGAAGAGCACGGCCGACGTGCAGCTGGCCGCCAAGGGCACGGCCCAGCCCGAGAAGGTCGCCGTGGACGTGCTGACCATCGGCGGCGCCGGGGTCGACGCCTTCGCCGGCACCGGCAACGCGGGCCTGCAGCTGCAGGACGTGGACTTCGGCCTGGCGCTGATGACGCAGCAGTCGGTGCCCGGCCGCACCTGGACCACGCTGCAGGCCACCGCCGGCAGCGCCTCGGTGCAGGGCATGGGCAACCTGCAGCTGGACGCCACCGACACGCGGGTGCTGATCAACCAGGCCGGCCGCAACGGCGATGCCGTGGTCGACTACGCCAGCGGCGCCACCGAGCTGGCCGTGGCCACCGGCGATGGCGACCTGGCCTTCGACATGGCCGGCAACCTGGGCGAGCTGCTGCAGGTCAGCAGCCACCTCAAGCTGGACGTCGACGGCTTCTTCCAGGCCGAAGGCGACTTCGCGATCCAGACCAGCACCCGCACCGTCACCCTGGCCGACGGCACCGAGCAGGCGCCCGCCAGCCAGGTGAAGGTGGACGTGCTGACCATCGGCGGCCACGACGTGGACGCCTTCGCCGGCCTGCATGGCGGCCAGGCCGATGCCCTCGGCCTGGCGCTGCACCAGGTCACCTTCGGGCTGGCGCTGATGACCGAAGCCGCGCCGGCCCAGGGCAGCGCCGCACGCACCTGGACCAGCCTGCAGGCCACGGCCGGCAGCGCAGGCATGGTGGGCACGGGCGATCTCACGCTCACGGCCTCGGACGTGGCCGTCGCCATCAACAAGGCCGGCACCCCGGGCGGCGCCGTGGTCGACTACGCGGCCGGCGCCACCCAGCTCGCCGTGGTCACCGGCAGCGGCACCGACCTGCAGCTGAGCATGGACGGCGCCGACGGCGCGCTGCTGCAGGCCAGCGCCCACCTGGTGGTGGACCTGTACGGCTTCGTGCAGGTCGAGGGCGACTTCGCCATCGAGACCCGCACGGCCGAGGTGCGCCTGCAGGACCTGGCCTCCACGCCCGACGTGGACGAGGGCGCCCAGCCCGTGGCCGTGGACCTGCTGGCCATCGGCGCCCACAACGTGCATGCCTTCGCCGGCGTCAACGGCGGCACCAGCGACGCGCTGGGCATCGAACTCGACGGCGTGGACCTGGCCATCGCCCTGATGACCAGCCAGGCCGATCCGGCCCGCCGCTGGACGGCCGTGCAGGCCAGTGCCGATCAGGCGGCCTTCATCGGCATCGACGCCATCACCCTGGCGGCCACCGACGTGGGCATCGCCATCAACCGCGCCTCGGGCGCCGGCCAGCCGGTGGTGGACTTCGCCCGCATGGCCGAGCCGCTCACGGTGAACCTGGGCGGCGGCGAATCGCTGGCCTTCGACCTGGACGGCCAGGCCGGCAGCACCACGGCCGTGAACATCGGCCGCGCCACGCTCGCCATCTCCGACTACATCTACATCAGCGGCGGCTTCCACCTGGAGCAGCTGGCCACCACGCACGTGGACGTGGTCACCGGCCTGGCCGCCAACGGCGCCGGCCTGTCGCCTGCGCTGCGGGCCGGCCTGGCCAAGGTGCAGGGCCTGTCGGCCGACGACCGCCTCATCGACGACCTGGAGGTCTCGGCGCTGCTGCTCAGCGGCACCGACCTGGAGATCTTCGCGGGCCTGGGCCCCTACTTCATCGACAGCAACGGCAACGGCATCCGCGATGCCGGCGAGGCGCAGAATCCCGACGCCTTCGGCGTCAAGCTCGACGACATCGACGTCGGGCTGGTGATGTTCGACTCCACCCTCGCGGCGGACCCGGACTCGGTCATCCCCGACCTCTATGCCCTCAAGGTGAGCTGGGGCCAGGGCATCGACATCGACCTGGGCGGCATCTTCAAGTTCCAGACCCAGGGCCTGACCATCGACGTCAACCAGGGGGGCGCGTGGGCCGGCCAGCCCGCGGGCAGCGTGGCGCCCTACGTCGACTTCGCCAGCAGCTTCGAGGGCGGCCTGAAGGTGCCCACGGCCACCGGTACGCCCATCGTGCTGGACTACGACCGCGCCACCATCGCCGTCAGCCTGGCCCATGCGCTGCTGAACATCGGCGACTTCTTCCAGGTCGAGGGCAGCTTCGCCTTCGAGCGCACCACCACGCAGGTGGACGTGGCCACGGGCCTGTCGGCCGCCGACAGCTTCGGCGCCCTGGGCACCGACCTGGCCCGCTTCAAGGCGGCCGGGCTGCTGTCGGCCGACAACAGCCGCTTCACGCACCTGGCGGTGGACAGCATCACCATCGGCGCCGCCGACGTGCGCATCACCATCGGCGACCCGGACGACCCGTTCTTCACGCTCGACCACATCGACGTGGCCTTCGCGACCTTCCGCGCCAGCAAGAGGGTGGACGCCAACGGCGTGATCCCGCTCATGTACGCCATGAAGGCGTCCTGGGCCAATCCGCTGGACGTGGACTGGGGCTTCATGCAACTGCAGGTGCAGGACCTGCAGGTGCAGCTCAACCAGGGCTCCAGCTGGCGCGGCCTCACGGTGTCGCCCACCGTCGACTTCGTCTCCAGCTTCGGCGCGCAGGGCATGCGCGTGGCCACCGGCGGCGACGACGTGTACCTGGACTTCCGCCAGGCCTACTTCGGCGTGGAGGTCGGCCATGCGCTGATCGCCATCGGCGACTTCTTCTACATCGAGGGCGGCTTCTCGCTGGGCAAGGGCAAGGGCGTGGCGGTGGACATCGTCACCGGCTTCGGCGCCTACGACCCGACGGCCGCCGCGGCCGTGGGCAGCCTCGCCACCCCGGGCCACTACGACCGGCTCGAGAACTACGCCATGAACATGGTCACGATCGGCCTGTCCGACGTGAAGCTGTTCGTGGGCGCCGGCCCCTACTTCGTGGACGAGGACGGCGACGGCGTCATCGACGCCACCCGCAACCCCGACGCCGTGGGCCTGGTGGTGGACAACCTCGACCTGGGCATGGCGATCTTCACGGACCCCAAGCACAAGGTCGGCCGCCTGTGGTCGCTGGAGGCCAGCGTCGACCAGATCGCCTTCGTGGGCCTGGACTTCCTCACCCTCAGCGCCCAAGGCGCCGAGGTGCATGCCAACCAGGGCACCGCCTGGTCGGGCACGACGATCCGCCCCTACGTCGACTACCTCTCCAGCTTCGGCAGCGACGGGCTGGAAGTGCGCACCGGCGGCACGCCGGTGGCGCTGAAGTTCAGCACCAGCTACATCGGCGTGGACGTGGCGCGCGCCACCCTCACGCTGGAGAACTTCATCCACATCCAGGGTGGCTTCAGCTTCGAGCAGGGCCGGCGCGAGCGCTTCTCGGTCGACACTGGCGCCACCGCCGGCAACCTGCCGCTGTCGGCCGCGCTGCTGGCCGCGGGTGCCGCCGGGGCGCAGGTGTCCGAGGACCTCGGCCGCATCGACAACGTCGAGTTCCAGCTGATGACCATCGGGCTCAGCGACGTCGATGTCTTCATCGGCTACGGCAACCCCGACTTCGACAGCGCCGTGCCGCTGCGCGAGCAGAGCGACCTGTTCGGCCTGGCCCTGTCCAACGTCGACCTGGCCCTGGCCATCCTCACGCCCACCGGCGCGATGGCCAAGCTGCTGCCCAAGTTCACCGCCCTCGACGGCTCGGCCGACGAGTTCGCCGTCGCCGGCGGCGAAGGCCTGTTCGAGCTTTCCAGCGGCCGCATCGAGGTGCAGATGAACTGGAGCGACGGCTGGAAGGCCGATCCGAAGGTGCATGCCTCCATCGACTTCTCCGAGGCCACCGGCCGGCCGCTGCAGGTGCGCGCGGGCGACCAGCTGCTGACCATCGACTTCGCGGCCGGCGCCTTCATCCAGGCGCAGGTGCAGGGCGCGCTGCTGTCGGTCTCGGAATTCGTCTACTTCCGCGGCGACTTCGCCTTCCGCATGGGCTCGGCCACCGACCTCACGGTCAAGACCGTGCTGGGTGCCACCACCGTCAAGGCCAATGCCATCGAGTTCGGCGCGAACAACGTGCAGGCCTTCGTGGGCATCAATGGCCCGTACCGGCAGGACAGCAACGGCGACGGCGTGGTCGACAACCGGGACCCGGTCAACGACGAGGCCATCGGCCTGGTGATCGACGACTTCGACCTGGGCATGACGGTGCTGACCACCCAGTTCGACGCCCTCAACCCGCTGGTGCCCGCCAACACCAAGTTCGTCGGCCTGAAGGGCCATGGCGAGCAGATCGGCTTCGTCGGCTTCGGCAGCGACTTCATCCAGTTCAACCTGCAGGACATCGAGGTGGCGGTCAACGCCAGCAGCCGGCAGGAGCTGGTGGCCGACTTCACCAACGGCGGCACCCGCGAGGGCCTGGCCATCGCCACCGGCGGCGAGCCCGTGGTGCTGGACTTCAGCAATGCGCTCATCGAAGCCACGGTGGCGCATGCCACGGCCTCGGTCGCCGGCATCCTGTCGCTGCAGGGGGGCTTCACCTTCCAGAAGCGCACCGTGGAGAACGTGGCCTTCCACCTGCCCGGCACCACGCTGACCACCTCGGCCGAGGCGCTGGTGGTGGCGGGCAAGGACATCTACGCCTTCGCCGGCATCAACGGCCCCTACCGCCGCGACACCAATGGCGACGGCGTCATCGACGCGCAGGACCCGCCCAACGACGACGCCATCGGCCTGGCCATCGACGACCTGGACTTCGCGCTGGCCATGATGACGCCCACGCTGGCGCAGGGCGTGCCGCTGCCTGGCAAGTTCTTCGGCCTGTCGGCCACGGCCGGCATGGCCGGCATCGTCGGCACCGATCCCTTCCTCACGCTCAACGCGACGGACCTGCTGCTGTCCTTCAACGGCGCCTTCCTCGGCACGCTGCCCGTGCCCGGCGCCTATGTGGACTTCAGCGCCATCGACGGCGGCAAGGGCCTGCAGATCCCCATCGGCACGCAGGGCGAGCACCTCACGCTGGACTTCGACAGCAACTCGCTGGGCATCGGCATGCAGGCGCACCTGGGCCTGTTCGACCTGATCAACATCGATGGTGGCTTCCACTTCGAGTTCGAGCTGCCCGACGCCAGCCATCTGTTCCCGTCGATCAAGCTCTCGGGCCTGGGCGACCTGCTGCCCGAGTTCTCGCCCGACCTGGACTTCCTCAAGGGCGCGCTCGACTTCGTGCGCAACATCGACCTGTCCATCGGCTTCGATCCGAACCTGGGGCTGACGCTCTTCGGCTCGCTCTCGCTGCCCGACCTGTCGCTGGACCTGGGCGACTTCGTGCACCTGCGCGGCGACTTCCAGCTCAACATCGGCGAGACCTTCACCGGCACCCTCTACACCGGCCTGCCCTCCGAGGTGTCGCTCATCGAGACGCTGCTGGGCGACCAGGCGCAGTCCATCCTGGGCGCGCTGAAGGCGCTGGGCGGCGTGGCGGACGACTACTCCACCATCCAGAACGTCAGCTTCAAGGGCCTGAGCTTCGGCGCGAGCAACGTCTACGCCTTCGTGGGCCTGGGCAACCCGGACTACGAGGAAGTGCCGAACGGCAACGGCAAGCTGCAGATCGCCAACGGCGACGACCTCTTCGGCTTCAGCATGGAAGGCCTGGACGTGGGCCTGACCATGTTCAAGGCCCAACTGCCGAGCGTGTTCCAGGCGCAGGACTTCTTCTCGCTCTATGCGCACGCCGACACCGCCCGCACCTACGGCATGGGCGACGTGCTCAAGATCCGCGCCGAAGACCTCACCATCGAGCTCAACCGCGGCGGCGAGATGTTCGGCGGCCTGCTGCACGGCACGGCCGACTTCGTGGACAGCTTCCCGGCCGACGCGCAGGCGGGCCGGCCGGCCGGCTTCGAGGTGCGCACCGGCGGCACGCCGGTCTACATGCAGCAGCGCGGCACCCAGCTCATGGGGCTGGACATCGGCTATGCCGAGATCCAGGTGTCGCAGTTCCTGAGCCTCAGCGGCTCGCTGGCCTTCCGCAAGGGCGAGCGCATCGTCGGCGCCCAGGTCGACCTGGGCGGGCTGCAGACGCTGGTCAACGATGCCACCGGCAACGCCGGCACGCACCTGGCCATGGACATGGAGACGCTCACCCTGGGCGGCTACAACCTGCAGGGCTTTGCCGGCGTGGGCGGGCCCTACCGCTACGACAGCGCCACCGACGACAACGACCGCATCGACAACGACGACCCCATCAACGACGGTGCGGTCGGCGTGGCCATCGGCAACGTGGACTTCGGCCTGGTGATCGCCAAGCCGGCGCTGCTCACCAGCATTCCGGGGCTGGAGGCCGCCTCCCCGTACTTCCTGACGCTCAAGGCCGACGTCGGGTATGCCGGCCTGGTCGGCGTGGACCCGGACATCCTGGCCGTGCAGGCGCAGGACGTGTCGGTCAACATCAACACCTTCGTCCTCACCAACGATCCGACGGGCAACCTCAACCCGCTGCTGCAGCTCTTCGGGCCGCCCTCCATCGACTGGGCCGCCACCTTCAAGGAGTCCCCCGAGGACAAGAACGGCAACGGCGTGCTGGACGCCGGCGAAGACCTCGACGGCAACGGCAAGCTCGCCACCCGCGGCTATGCGCTGCCGGCCGGCGGCGACCATGCGGTCATCATCGACTTCGACCAGGAGATCATCCAGGCCGCCATCGGCTATGCGCAGATCAACGTGGCCGGCTTCCTGCAGCTGTCGGCCTCGATGGCGCTGACCAAGAAGGGTTCCGAGACCGTCACCCTCAACAACGGCCAGCAGACGCAGGTGACCAGCCTGGCCATCGGCATCAACGACGCCTACGGCTTCATCGGCGTGGGCGGCTACTGGCGCGACAGCAACGGCGACGGCCGCATCGACGAGAGCGACACGCCCAACGACAGCGCCGTGGGCCTGGCCGTCAAGAACCTGGACCTGGGCCTGGTGGTGGCCAAGGAACTGGTGATCGGCCTGAACTCGGTGGACGTGGGCGTGTACCTCGCGGGCCGCGCCAGCGTCGAGGCCATCGAACTGGTAGGCGTGCCCGGGGCCGAGCTCGATGCCGAGAACATGGTCATCGAGATCAACACCGGCGTGCGCGCCTCGGTGGGCCTCGGCCATGTGGTGCGCGACGCGGCCTCGGGCGCCGTGTCCTTCGACCCGGACCTGAGCCTGTCCTTCAGCTTCACCACCATCGACTTCAGCAAGTCGACCTGGCTGGACTCGAATGGCGCCTCGCACCAGGGCTATGGCATTCCCACGGGCAATGCCGACCAGCCGGTGGTGCTCATGTACAACGAGCAGCTGCTGCGCGTCTTCGGCGAGGCCGAGCTCAAGCTCTTTGGCCTGGTCAGCATGACCGGCGTGCTGGACTTCCGCTTCAGCGAGAGCGAAGGCCTGGTGGCCTTTGCCGACGTCACCGTCGCCATCGGGCCCGAGGGCCTGAACCTCAACCGCCACGGCACCGGCCTGGTGGTGGTGCGCGGCGGCAGCGATCCGGGCGTGGCCCTGCGCCTGGCGCTGGACGCCGACCTGGCCATCGGCTCGGTGGTGCAGATCCATGCCGACCTGGACCTGTCGCTCAACACCTTCGGCCGCGACGTGGTCTACGTGGTGCCCGAGCAGTTCCGCGACAAGGTGGACTTCGACACCTTCACCATCGGCGCCGCGCCTCCGGGCAAGCCCGACTGGGTGGGCGTGTACGCGGCCGTGGTGGGCCACGGCACCCTGGACCTGCTGGACGGCGCGCTCACCCTCAAGGGCGACTTCAGCGTCATCGTCGCCGAGATCGACGGCGCGGTGCGCGCCGAGCTGGGCGCCACCGCCACGCTGGACCTGCCGCTGCTGGAGCCGCTGTCGGTCACCGGCACGCTGGGCATCGTGGTCGATGGCGGCGACACCGGCATCTACGGCGCCTTCGAGGTGGGCGGCAGCGGTGCCGACTCCATCATCATCGACGGCGGCGGCGTGTTCACCGTCTCCGGCCGCTTCCTGCTGCAGATCAACACCACCGCCGCGAAGCAGGAGGTGCGCACCCTGGCCGTGGACGCCGCCGGCAAGCCGCTGGGCACCGTGTGGCTCGACCCGCAGATGCTGCGCATCTCGGGCTCGGGCGCCGTGGCCGTCGGCCCGGTGGAGATGACCGGCGCCATCGACCTGCTGATCGACAAGCGCGGCGTGCAGGCCGCGCTGGACGTGGCGCTGGAGCTGGGCGGCTTCGGCCGCGTGGCCGTGGGCGGCTCGGCCGCCTTCCTGATGGACGGCGACGCGCCCGTCTTCGCGCTCAACATCCACACCCACGTCAACATGGGCGTGGACATCATCGGCATCAGCGCCGATGCGGACATCCGCATCAACACCGGCCACAGCGACTACACCGACCTGCACGGCAACGTGATCAAGGCCAACACGCTGTTCGACATGCAGCTGAAGGGCGACATCAGCCTCTTCCTCTTCGATGTCGACTTCAAGGGCGGCATCAGCGTGATCGACAACGTGTTCAAGCTGTCCTTCGACGGCAGCCTGAACTTCTTCAATGCGCTGACCATCGACGTCGGCGGCTACGTGGATTCCGAGGGCAACTTCGAGATCCGCGGCAAGGCCGAGATCGACATCTGGCTCGGCCCGCTGCACCTCAACGCCGGCGCCTCGCTGGTGCTGTCGAGCCAGCCGCGCTTCGCGGCGGCGGTGTGGGGCTCGCTGGACTTCGAGATCGACCTGGGCCTGTTCTCCATCGACATCACGCTGGCGGGCTTCCGCGGCGAGATCGACATCAACGCCGCCAGCGCCTACCTGGCCGCGCGGGTGACGGTGATGGGCATCACCGTCTCGGGCAGCTTCAAGTGGTCGTGGGCCGACCCGCCGCAGATCGCCCACCAGGTGGGCGACACGCTCTACCTGAACATGGGCGATACGTCGGGCCGCTACGGCGACACGGTGTACGACGACATCACCAACGAGTCCTACTCCATCGAGCAGGAGCGCGGCAGCGACACGGTGGTGGTGCATTCGCTGGGCGAGACGGCCAGCTTCACCGGCGTCAACCGCATCGTGGGCGTGGGCGGCAAGGGCAACGACTCCATCTACGTCGGCAAGTACGTCACTGCGGCGCTGGACTTCGACGGCGGCGAGGGCAACGACAGCTTCGTCATCCTCGGCGGTGCCGCGGGCAGCGTGATCCGCGGCGGCGCGGGCGACGACGAGTTCCTCAGTGGCGAGGTCAGCGGCCTGCGCTTCGAGGGCGGGGCCGGCAAGGACCGCTTCACCGGCGGCGACGCCGCCGACATCGTGGACATGG
The DNA here is from genome assembly GCF_021401245.1 of Pseudacidovorax sp. NFM-22. Taxonomy (GTDB): domain Bacteria; phylum Pseudomonadota; class Gammaproteobacteria; order Burkholderiales; family Burkholderiaceae_C; genus Xenophilus. The sequence continues at coordinate 460,587 of NZ_JACBFY010000002.1, read as the reverse complement.
GCGAGGGTGTCAACACCATCACGAGCGGCGGCGGCAACGACGTCATCTACGTGGGCGCCGGCGTCAACACCGTGGACGCGGGCAGCGGCGACGACCTCATCTACGTGAGCGGTGCGGGCACGCTCAACCTCAAGAGCGGCACCGGCACCGACCGCCTGGTGATCTCGCCCTTCTCCAGCACCGGCACGCTGCTGCTGGGCGACCACAGCCTGAAGGCGGCCATCGACGGCGCCGACCGCGTCATCAACTTCGACGACGCCCTGGAGCGCCTGGAGCTCAGCGACACCAGCACCGGCCGCACGGTGCTGAAGATGACCGACGGCGCCAGCTGGGGCCACACCTCGCTGCACCTGGAGACGGCCGGCATCCTCGACGTGCGCCAGACCGCGCTCTACAAGGCGCCGGACGCCCTGCTGAGCATCAGCGCCGCCGGCATCGACGGCACGCTCGCCACGCAGGTGTCGCAGCTGAACGTGGTCAACCGCGGCACGGCCGGCGCGGCCTACGCCGATATCGTGGTGCGCGAGGCCGACAGCCTGAGCGTGGTGACCGACGGCTACGCCGCCGGCGGCCTGAGCACGCCGACGGGCCGCATCGACCTGCAGCTGGGCAGCCACGAGGCGCTGCTGTCGCTGGACGGCGGCCAGATCTCCACCGGCACCGGCGGCGGAGCCATCGCCCTCGTGGCCGACGACGTGGACTTCGCCTCGGGCGACGACCAGGTCAGCGGCACCGGCAGCTTCAGCCTGCGCACCTTCTCGGCCGGCCAGGGCTACCGCGTGGGCGGCGCAGCCCAGGGCACCTATGGCGGCGACTATTCGCTGGGCAACGAGACGGGCTTCCTCGAACTCGGCATGCGCGACCTGGCCGCGCTGCGCGACGGCTTCTCGTCCATCGCCCTCGGCCATGCCGCCACCGGCGTGCGCATGTACGTGGGCGATGTCGAGGACGCCGTGGTGGGCACGCAGTTCTACTCGGCCCTGCTGCGCGACGACGCCACCTTCATCGCCGACCGCATCACCGTTCAGGGCGATGTGCAGTCCACCGAGCGCCTGGCCTTCGCCGGGCGGCTGATGGAGATCCAGCGCCAGAACGTGCGTGCGCCCATGGGCGTGCCCGACGCGGGCATCCACGCCCGCGAGACCGTGCTGCGCCTGACCGAACAGCTGGTCGTGAGCGGCTGGCTGCGCGCCGACGACCTGCTGGACGTGCAGGTCGTGGGCAGCACCGGCGCCGATGCGCTGGTGAGCTACGGCGCCGAGGCCAACAGCATCACCGCCGACAAGGGCGCCGCCATCGAGACCATGAAGGCGGGCAGCCACCTGTTCCTGGGCGGCTCGGGCTCGGTGGTGATCGCCGCCGGCGTGAAGGCCCATGGCGACGACGTGCAGCTGCAGATCGCCGCCGGCGCCTCGCTGCGCGTGCTCGAAGGCGCGACGGTGTCGGCCGAGGGCGCACGCTCGGTCATCGCGCTGAGCGCCACCGGCGCGCTGGGGCTGCTCTCGGGCAGCGCGGTGCTCTCGGGCGCGCGCTTCGGCGCCGACGGCCTCACGCCGGAGCTCACCGGCGTGGGCGCCAGCGTCTCGATCCAGACGGCCGGCGAGCTGATGCTCGCGGGCTCGCTCACCGCCGCCGGCGCGCTGCACATCGATGCCGGCGCCGTCAGCGATCCGCATGCCGACTACTTCGACACGCTGCCCGGCCGCACGCTCGCCACGCTGGGCGACGCGCAGAAGTTCGCCGCCATCATCGAGGCGCTGAACCGCGGCGGCATCCATGTCGACCTGCGCCAGCTCTTCGGCGGCGCCGACACGCCGCTGGCCGCGCTGGCCTCGGCCACGGCCCTGGCCAACTACACGCCCTTCGCCGAGCTGCCCGACGACGCCAAGGCGGCGCTGGTGGCGTCGCTCGGCTACACCACCTACGACCACGGCGGCTACTGGAACGCGCAGACGCACAGCTTCCGCACCGCGCTGACCGAAGGCGAGCTGGTGGCGTATCACAACGCCGACATCGACTGGGGCAGCGCCGGCGCGCCGGCCACGGACGCTGGCTTCGACCAGCTCACGCTGGCGCAGAAGAAGGCCGTGGCCGCCTCGCTGGGCTATGCCACCTACGACGGCCTGGTGTTCACCCACACCGCGCCGGACGGCAGCCTCACCGTGGCCACCGGCTTCACGCAGGGCGTGGCGCACGACTACGACAACGGCCACATCGACTGGGCCGCCGCCGGCGTGCCCGCACCGGCGGCCGGCACGGCCTTCGACCAGCTCTCGGGCGCGCAGAAGCTGGTGGTGGCCCAGGCCCTGGGTTACACCTTCGACTACTACGCCATGCCCGGCGACCTGTGGAATGGCACGGGCCTGGACGCCACGCCGATCGCGCCGCTGCCCGCGGTGGACGCCGGCTGGAGCCAGCTCACCGCCCTGCAGCGCCAGATCGTGGTCGACTACCTGGAGCACGGCAGTGGCGAGAAGAACTTCTTCAACTACAGCGCCGCGCCCGGAAAGAAGGTGCTGACCACCTTCAGCGAAGGCCCGGCCACCGACTACAGCAACGCCAGCATCTACTGGGGCAGCGCGGGCCAGCCCGCCGCCGACGCGGGCTTCGACCAGCTCACCGACGCGCAGAAGAAGGTGGTGGCGCGTGCGCTGGGCTACGAGGTGCTGGACGGCCTGCACTTCATCAAGGCCGACGCCGACCGCACCGTGCGCATCGTCGACGGCTTCGCTCAGGGCCAGGCCGCCGACTACAACCTGGACGCCATCGACTGGGGCGGCGCCGCCGCCCCGGCCGCCGGCGCGACCTTCGAGGACCTCGACCCCTCGCAGCGTGCCGTGGTGCTCGACGCCCTGGGCTATGCGCAGGTGGACCGCGAGGTGTTCCACAACGCGGCCACCGGCCGCACCGTGGGCCTGCTGGTCGAGGGCGAAGGCCGCGACTACCGCAATGCCGACATCGTGTGGACGGGGGCCGACGGCCATGCGCTCACCGTGCCGGCACCCGGCACCACCTTCGACCGCCTGAGCCTGGAGCAGCAGGACGCGGTGCTGCGTCAGCTGGGCTATGCCCGCTGGGACGGCGCCGTCTACTACAACGCCAATGCCTCGGCCGATGCGCAGTACCGCCTGAGCTTCGAGGCCGGGGCGGACTACCACGCCGAGACCCTGCGCTGGAGCGACGTGACGCGTCCCGCGGACGGCACGGCCTTCGCCCAGCTCTCGGGCGACCAGCTCTTCCGCATCGTCGACCAGAGCGGCTTCAAGACCTACGCCGGCACCGTCTACTACAACGCCGCGGCCGCCGAGGGCAAGCAGGTCATGACCGGCTTCACCGAGGGCGTGGACTACCGCAACGACACCAGCGGTGCCGCCGGCACCGACCGCTGGGTGGTGCGCGACGGCAGCCACACCTACGTGGTGCAGGCCTACGACGCCAACAACGACGGCGTGGTCGACGAGATCCGCGTGCTGGAGCCGCATCCGCTGCTGGGCCAGCGCGGCTTCGGCTTCCTGCTGACGGGCACCGTCACCACGCTGCAGGACGATGCGGACTTCGTGGTCTCCACCGCCGACGACGTGATCGTGCGCGGCAACATCAACCTGCTGGGCCAGGGCTCGGACCTGGTGCTGCAGTCTGACCGCTGGGTCTACTGGGAAGGCCAGGCTCGCGTCAACGGCAGCATCACGCTGGTGGGCGGCATGTCGCTGGACGGCACCGACCTGCACGGCGCCAATGCCGACGGCACCAGCGTCTACGTCAACGCCTCCTCGGTGCTCAACACCACGGCGGCAGGCAGCAGCGTCACCGTCATCGGCAGCCGCGACGTCGAGCTGCATGGCGCGCTGGTGGCCGGCGGCACCATCGGCAGCAGCGGCATCCAGTGGAGCGGGGCGGATTCCACGGTGCGCGTGCAGGCCGGCGAACAGGTGCTGGTGGACACGGCCCTGCAGGCCACGCGTGCGGTGCAGATCCAGACCACCGGCCTGACCGGCGCGGACGACGACGGCTGGGGCGTGGTCATCGGCAGCGGGGCCGGCCTCAATGCGGCGGGCATCACCAGCGACGGCTCGGGCGGGCTGGTCTCGGTGGACGCCTATGGCGGCATCACCATCGGCGGCAGCATCCTGTCGGGCGGCACGCTGCAGCAGAGCGGCGCGCCCGGCACCGGCGGCGAACGCACGGAGACCATCGACTGGTCGGCCGAGGCCTCGCGCGTGGTGCTGCGCTCGGCAGGCCAGCTCTACCTGGGCGCCCAGACCACGGGCGCCTCGGGCGCGACCGTGGAGGTGGGCGCCACCATCCGCGCCAGCCAGAGCGTGGAACTGGCCGGCGGCTACAGCGGCGACGGCATCGGCGTGCGCATGCCCGGCAGCGCGCGCGTGGCGGTGCACGATGCGGACGGCCGCATCGTGGTGAGCGCCTCGCAGGACGCGCAGCTCGACGGCCTGCTGGTGGCCGGCGGCGAGGTGGTGGACCACTTCGACCCGGCCGGCATGACGCTGGGCAGCACCGTCCATACCTTCGGTGGCGACTCCACCATCAGCATCACGGCGGGCCAGCAGGTGCGCCTGGGCCGCGACCTGATGGCCGGCAAGTCCATCGAGGTGCGCGGCGGCATCGGCGCCGGCACGCCCACCAGTGCCAACCCCTGGGCCGACCAGGGCGTGGTGCTCGGCGGCAACGTGCACCTGAAGACCTGGTCCGAGGACAGCGCGATCACCCTGTCGGCCGCGGGCGACGTGTCGGTGCTCACGCCGGCCTGGACGCAGGAGCTGGCGGCGGCGGGCTTCGCCGAATACGCCGACGGCCACCTGAGCCGCGACGCGAGCCTGGTGCTCACCGTCAAGGACGGCAGCAATCTGCACAGCGCCACCGTCACCGTGCCGGCCTCGGCCACCGCGGGGAACGGCGGCCTGGCCTCGCTGGTGCAGAACCTGCAGGCGGCCATCGACGCCACGCCCGAGCTGTCCGGCTACGGCCTGACGGTGCGCCTGACCGACGGGCGCCTGATGATCACCGGCGACTACGCCTTCACGCTGGCCGATGCCGGCGGCGGCGCCGGCCTGCTCGGCTTCACGCAGGCCGTGTCGGCCCCGGCCGATTCCGACCGCGGCTGGGCGCTGGACGCCAGCGCCCGCGGCTCGGTGGTCAACCTGGGCCGTGCCAATGCGCCGGGCGGCGAGATCACCATCGCCGGCGCGATCCGCGCCTATGGCGCCATCAACCTCTATGCCGGCACCAACGCCCTGGGCAACCAGACGGTGGAACTCACCGAGACCGGCCTGCTGGAGACCCTCTCGGGCGGCATGCACCTGGCCCCGGCCGGCAACGCCATCATCCGCGGCGACCTGGTGGCGCGCGGCGCCAATGCCGACATCGTCATCGAGGCGCGCAACACCCTGGAGCTGCGCGGCGACCTGACGGCCCAGCGCGACATCATCGTCAGCGCCGGCAGCCAGGTGCGGGCCGGCGAGCTGAGCCTGGTCACCACCAACTCGGCCCACTTCAACACGCTGGACGCCAACGGCCGCATCCTCTTCAGCGGCGTCAACGACGTCTCCATCAACAGCGCGCTCGGCCGCGACAGCGGCGGCACGGGCCTGGTGCAGATCGTCTCCAGCCAGGGCACGCTGACGCTGCAGCACGAGGCCGGCTGGATCGAGACCGGCGGGCAGATCGTGCTGTCGGGCCGCAACGTGGACCTGGCCGGCACCGTGCGCAGCACGGCGGCCACGCCGGCCACCTACGACTATGAGGTCGACATCGCGGCCGCGCAGGGCGTGCAGCTGCATGCCGACATGCAGCTGGCCGGTTCGCTGCGCGTGGTGGCGGGCGGCAACGTGGCGCTGTACGGCTCGCCCATCACGGCAGGGGCCGCGGGCCAGAGCGTGCTGGTGCAGGCGGCGGGGGACATCGCCATCGGCTCGGTCGGTGCCGCCAGCGGCGGCGCGGTGATCACGGCCGACCGGCTGCTCGAACTGCGCGCCGGCGGCAGCATCCGCTCGGCCGCGGACGGCCAGCTGGTGACGCTGGCCGCGGCCAGCGTGCTGCGCCTGGATGCGGGCGCGCGCATCGAGCTGGCGGGCGATGCCTATGCCGGCGGCCGGCAGCTCGACGGCGCCGGGGCCCAGATGCAGCTGCGTGCGGCGCTGGACATGGTGGTCGCGGCGCACCTGTCCGCCAGCGGCAGCCTGCAGCTGCTGGCGGGCACCGACACGGCCGGCAACGGCCTCGCGGTGACCTCGGCCGGCCGGCTGGGCGTGGGCGATGCCGACGGCCAGGTGGTGGTCTCGGCCGATGGCGACCTCATCCTGCGCGGCGACGTGGTGGCCGATGGCGAGGGTGCGGACATCACCCTGAGCTCGCGCTCGCAGGTGGTGGTCTCGGCCCTGGTGCGCGGGGACGACCAGGTGCGCGTCGAGGGCGGCACCGATGCCGCCACGCGCATCGGCGTGCTCATCGACACCCTGGTGCTCGACGCCGACGGCAAGCAGATCTCCGGCGGCGTGCTCGACACCGGCGAGGGCGGCACCGTCACCGTGCGCGCGGCCGACGGCATCACCATCTCGCACGTGATCGGCGAGCGCGTGGACGGCAGCAGCCCCACCCGCGCCCACGTGAAGGACGTGGTGATCGCCTCCACCTCCGGCGACGTCAACGTGATGCGCAACATCGAGGTGCAGGAGAGTGTGGCCATCACCGGCGCCAGCATCAACATGACGGCCGGCAGCCATGTCTTCGCCTTCGGCGAAGACTCGTCCATCTACATGCAGGCGCGCACGCGCCTGGTGCTGTCCAGCGCCTCGGCCGCGGGCACCGACGCGCCCATCGTCAAGGCCGGCTCGCTGGTGCACCTGGCGGCGCCCACCGTGGTCATCAACGGCAACGTGCAGGTCGACCAGGACGCCGACCATGGCCTGCTGCTGGTCAACGCGGGCGCCTCGCTCACGCTGGGCGGCTTCCTCGGCTCGCGCCATGACGTGCACCTCAATGCGGGCGTGGACCTGGGCCTGGGCCGCGAGAAGCTGGAGTCCGACATCGCGCGCGCCCAGCTGGCGGGCGGCAACATCCTGGTGCTGGAGCAGGGCAAGGTCAATGCCGAAGGCACGCTGGTCGTGCAGGCCGGCGGCGACGTGGTGCTCAAGTCCGCGCAGCAGCTTGCGGCCGTTCAGGCCGTGCAGGTCACCAGCTACACCACCACCGAACAGACGGTGGACGTGGTCACCGGCTACCAGCAGGTGGCCGACGGCACCATCCAGGTGCCCGAGGTGAGCTGGCAGACGACGCAGGTCACCGAGCAGGTGGGCACCGAGCTGGTCAAGGTGGGCAGCAGCTATCACACGATGGACGTGACGCTGTCGCAGACCGGCTACTACAACCCCTCCGCCGCGGCCAACCAGCAGTTCCGCGAGTTCTTCATCGAGGGCGTGGACTACTTCAACACGGCCGAGGAGAAGGCGCTGAGCACGCTGCCCAACAAGGCGGCCATCCCGGTGGTCGACTGGACGCGCGCCGGCGACGAGCAGAACCCCGGCCGCTCGGTCGCGGCGCCCAGCGGCGACTACAAGAGCTCCGACTACAAGAGCTTCTCGCAGCTCACCGATGCGCAGCGCTGGGCCGTGCTCAACACGCTCGGCTACATGCCGCTGTACGACTTCGGCTACGACAACGCCGTCACGCACCAGACGCTCAACGGCAACACCACCGAGTCGGCCTGGACGCCGGACTGGAAGGACGGCACGCTGCAGGTCTTCTATGTCAACGTGGCCGGCTGGCGCGACAAGTACGTGCTGATGCCCGTGGGCGCGCAGGAGGACGTGCTGCGCGTGGTCAGCCAGGGCAGTGCGCTCTACCTCGATGGCGACACCAGCGCCGACGGCAGCAACGCTGGCGGCAGCTGGGTGCAGGCCGGTGCCACCCACAGCGGCGAGCTGGTGGGCAGCTACATCGACAGCAGCAAGGTCTTCTACAAGCAGGTCAGCTCCAACTTCACGGGCACGGCCAGCAATTTCGACTGGTCGAGCCAGTCGCTGGACTTCGACCACGACATCGGCCGCTGGAAGGTCAGCTACATGGACGGCACCGGCACCCGCCAGTACCTGGACATGGCCGACGACCATGACGCGACGATCAGCTACGCGCCGAAGTGGTCGTGGTTCGACAGCGATGGCGCCAAGATCAATGTCAACAACGCCGCCTTCGGCATCAGCGCGATCCTGGCGAACGACGACTACCGCGCCACCCTGGCCTCGGGCACGGCCTCGCTGGTGCTGCAGTCCTCGGCCTTCGACAGCACGCGGCAGGTCGGCGTGGCGCCGGGCATCCAGGCAGGCTATGCCGGCCCGGTCTTCTACTGGTGGGCCAACTACGTGGGCTATGCGCTGGAAGTCAAGAACGACACCAGCAACCTCGTGGGCAACTACAACGGCTCGCGCGGCGGCGACGACTGGAACGACGACATCCAGGCGGTCAAGTTCAGTTCGGCCACCTATGCGGTGCAGGTCTTCCAGCACAAGAACTACGGCGGCTGGGAAGAGAAGCTCACGGGCAGCAAGCCGGACTTCGGCGGCCATAACGACGAGATCACGGCCATCAAGGTCTGGGGCTACCGCTACGAGAACTTCTGGAACTACACCTACCAGTGGACGGCCAAGACCGAGAACGTCTACGACCAGCGCGTGCAGCTCAAGTACCAGCTGGCCACGGTGGCGCAGGACATCGATGACTACCGGCCGGTCTACCAGACCACCACCAAGGAGGTGATGGTCACCACGCTGAAGGACGTGACCGTCTGGAAGTCGGTGCCGATCATCCAGAAGGTCACGCAGCTCGTCTCCGAGGCGCACACCGAGACGGTGGGCAGCAGCTACGGCGACTTCGGCGATGCCGCCGCGCTGGGCGCGAAGAACATCGTCATCGACGCCGGCGCCTCGGTGCGCCTGTCGGGCGTGGTCAGCGCCAGCGAGCGGCTGGACGTGAGCGCCCGCACGCTGGTGCAGGTGCAGGGCGTGGCCGATGCGCAGGGCCACGCCGTGCAGTCCACGCTGCAGGCCCACAGCCTGAGCCTGGCCGCGGGCACCACCCTGGAAGTGGGGGACAACGCCACCCTGCTGGGCACCGGCAGCGGCGCCACCGTGACGCTGCTGGCCGCGCAGGACCTGACGCTGGGCGGCGCCACGCATGCCGGCGCCGCCACGGGCGACAGCCTGGCGAGCGTGACGGTGGATGCGGGCCGCGACCTCTTCGTCAGCGGCACCGTGACCGCCGGCAGCATCGACCTGGAGGCCGGCTCGGCCGCCGCCGGCACGGCGCGCGACGGCGGCATCGAGGCCGACGCCCAGACGGTGCTCAAAGCCACGCAGGGCGACATCTCGCTCGCCGCCGGCCGCTTCGGCGGCGACATCGTGCTCGACCATGTGACGCTGGACGCCACCGCTTCGCAGGGCGTGCTGCACCTGCAGGCGCAGGCCGGCTTCATCGAGCAGCGCCGCGACCTGGTGCAACTGCCGGGCACCACCGGCGACGAGAACAAGGTCTGGGTGGCCATGGGCACCATTGCCGCGCGCCGCCTGGAGGCCTCGGCCGAGACCGGCCTGACCCTCGGCACCCGCGTGGCCGAGGCGCAGCTGGCGCTCACCGGCGTGGGCAACATCGACCTCGTCAACACCGGCGCGCTGAAGCTGGATGCCCAGACCGCCGACGGCGGCATCACGGTGGGCAACACCGGAAAGCTCACGGCGGAGCGCGTGCTCACGCTGGGCGCGAGCGACCGCAACGACATCGCCCTGAGCACCTTCAGCGCCGCCGGCCTGGCGGGCGACCTGGTGCTGGGCGACGTGCGCAACGACGCGCGCGGCGACGTCACCGTCAGCGCGCAGGGCGCCATCACGCAGGCCGACCAGACCCGCGTGGTGGCCGACGAGCTGGTGCTGACGGGCACCGGCGCGATGGACATCGCCACCAACGTCAACAGCCTGCGCCTGGCGGTGCAGGACAGCGCCAGCGCCACCGTGGCGCAGGGCGCGCGCCGCCTGACGGTGCAGGACGTGCAGATCGCCGACGGCAGCTTCACCCTCACCGGCGAAGGCGTGGTCGAGCTGGTCGAGGTGGTGCTGCGCACCAACCAGGCGGGCAACGACATCACCGTGGACGCGCAGCAGGACCTGCTGGTGCGCCACGTCTCGGCGGGCATCTACGCCGCCACCGCGGCCGACCTGCCGGTGGTGGACGGCCAGGCCCAGCAGAGCCTGAGCTCGGCCGGCAAGGTGACGCTGGTCTCGCGCCAGGGCGCCGTGGCCGAGTCCTTCGCCGACGCGGCGGTGGACGTGGTCGCGCAGCGCCTGACGGTGCGCGCCGCCACCGGCATCACCGGCCTGGAGATCGCCGTCAACGAACTCGACGCCACCACCGCGGGCGGCGACATCGCGCTGCACGACATCGATGGCGTGGGCGAGAAGTACGCCGGCCTCACCGTGGTCCAGGCCCTGAGCAGCGTGACCGCCGGCAGCGGCAACACGCGCGTGGCCATCGAGAGCGAAGGCAGCCTGCTGGTGGACGAGGACGGCCGCATGGCGGGCGATACCGTGTCGCTCACCAGCCACCAGGGCAGCGTGGTCGTCAGGACGCCCAAGGCCGGCGATTCGCTGGCCTACAGCCGCGGCGTGGTCTTCGACGCGGCGCAGACGGTGGAGCTCTACCGCTTCTTCGAGGCGCCCGAGTGGATGGAATACCGCGCGGGCAAGTACTTCGTGTTCGGCACCGAGGCCTCGGGCGGCGAGCCGGTCACCAAGCTGCTGCCCGCCACGCTCAGCGCCGACACACTGATCCTGCAGACCGGCGAGAGCCTGAACCTCAAGGACGTGACGCTCAGCGTCAACCGCCACCTGGAGCTGGTGGCGGGCCAGAACGTCAACCTCAGCGGCACCACCGCGGTCAAGGCGCAGCATTACGACGGCAGCGCCGCGCTCGGCGCCATCGAGCAGGTGATCGTGCGCGCCGAGGGCGCCACGGCGGTGCAGCAGTCGGTGGACGTCAACGCCAGCGGCAGCACCTCGGTCCACGCCCCGACGCAGGAGACCGGCTTCATCAACCTGCAGGTGGACCAGCTGCCCGCGCTGCGCTTCGACCTGCGGGTGCGGCAGGACATCTTCGTCCACGTGCAGGACGACCTGACGCTCAGCGGCTTCGTCGGCGGGCTGCAAGGCTTCGATCCGGCCCGCAACGTGACGCTGATCGTGGACGGCACCCTGGCCGTGCAGAGCGGCATCGTGGCCGCGGCCACCCCTGGCGGCGTGCTCAGCCTCACGGCGCAGGCCGTCACCAGCGATGGCGCCTCGGTGTTCATCTCCGACCGGCTGGAAGTGCAGACCGCGGGCGACGCCCAGCTCAACACGTTGGTCGACACGCTCAAGGTGCGCTCGACCGTGCACGGCGCCATCCGCATCAACGAGGCCACGGGCCTGGTGGTGGAACTGGCCAGCGCCCGCGACGGCCTGATCGACATCGCCGCCGGCGGCGACCTGTACCTGCGCGAGGTGCGCAACTTCGCCGGCGGCAGCGACATCGACCTGCGCGCGGCCGGCGTCATGTACGTCGACCTGGTGGAGGCTGCGACCGACCTGGGTGCCGAGAAGACCTCCGGCCACATCACCGCCGACGCCCTGCACGGCGTGAAGGAATGGAAGGCCCTGTCGGTGGCCACGCTGCAGGCCGACGGCACCACCACCGTGGTGACCGATGCCTATGACGACCGCACCGCCGACCTCTACGGCTACCAGGTGACGGTGCGCGGCGCGGCGCAGATCACCCAGCTCACCGACCCCGGCAAGCACGGCAATGGCGACGACGTCGAGGTGCGCACCATCGCCGCCGGCGGCTTCAGCTACGACGCGCAGAGCACCGTCACCGAGCATTCGCTGCTGGAGGCCGGCGGCGCCATCGTCAACCTGCAGGGCCAGACGCTCACGCCGGCCGGCGTGTCGGTGGCGCAGGTCAGCACGCTGGCCTTCGGCATCCAGCCGGCGGCGGGGCAGATCTACGCCGTCACCGTCAACGGCCATGCCTACAGCGTGACCGCGGCCCAGGGCGACACGGCGGCCGACGTGCTCGGCGCGCTCAAGACGCGCATCGAGCAGGGCGAGGCCATCGCCGTCACGGTGGATGCGGACAACCTGCGGCTGGTGCTCAGCGCCGAGCAGGGCAACACGCCCTTCACCCTGGCCGGCGTGTCGCTGACCCTGCCCACGCTCGACGCCGTCACCGGCGGCGTGGCCAAGGACGGCGGCAGCCTCGACACCGGCGCCGGCGACGTGCCGCCGGGCTTCGACCAGGCGCAGCACACCAACGTGCTGTTCGACAGCGGCGCGGCGCCGCAGTCCGGCAAGCTCTACGGCCTCACGCTGGACGGGCACGACTACCTCGTGCGCCTGGGCACCAATGCCTTCATCGACGTCACCGGCCTGGGCAACGGCAGCGGCAGCCTCGACGTGCTGGCGCTGCAGGCCGACAGCAGCCTGGGCACGGCCAGCGGCACGGCCTCGGGCAACGACGTCACGGTCGACCTGGCGGGCCTGTCCGGCATCGTCGCGGGCGCGCACTACACGCTCACGGTGGCCGACGGCAAGCGCTTCGACGTGGTCGCCGCCGATGGCGACACCCGTGCCAGCATCGCCGGCAAGCTGGCGGCGCTGGCCGATGCCGACGCCACCATTGCGGCCCAGGTCTCGGGCACGGTCATCACCTTCAGCGCGGGCGCCACGCTCGCGGCCACCCAGGTCGGCGGCAGCTCGATGCAGAGCGTGCAGGCCGGCCAGGCGGGCCTGCTGCAGGACGACACCACCCAGGCCGGCCGTCACTTCGACCTGAGCAGCCTGCAGGTGCAGCAGGGCTGGCGCTACGTGTTCACCGTGGGCGGCCAGAGCTTCAGCTACACCGCGGCCAGCGGCGACGGCCTGGCGGCCGTGGTGCAGGGCCTGGCGGCGGCGGTCGATGCTCATGCCAGCTACGGCGCCACCGCCACGGTGGCCAGCGTGACCGACTGGGCCTCGCTGCGCACGGCGCTGGCGGCGCAGATCGAGCGCGGCGAGGCCATCGACGCCACGGCCTACGACGGCCGCGTGCTCGACCTGCGCAGCCTGACGGTCGCGGCCGGCACGGCCTACACCATCACCCTCGACGGCACGGCCTACAGCTACACCGCCCAGGCGGGCGACAGCGCACAGGCCGTGACGGCCCAGCTGCTGACGCTGATCCAGGAGGGCGGCTACAAGGTCAGCAGCGACTTCGCCGATCCGCAGTCGGGCGCCGGCGGCCTGCTGACGGTGCTCAGCACCTCGGCCATCGCCTCCGCCTCCACCAGCTTCGGCGCCAGCGTGGCGCAGCGCAGCGTGGTCGGCCTCGCGGCCGAGGTGGCCAACGACGCCTTCGGCACGGTGGCCCTGGGCCAGTCGGGCGCGGTTGCTGCCACCTTCGACACCGACGTGGACGCGGGCACGCAGGTGCAGCAGAAGAGCCATGTGGTCTTCGCCGATCCGGCGACGGCCGGCTACACGCTGGCCACGGGCAGCGTCTTCACGGTGCAGGTCAACGGCCACGCTTACAGCGCCACCGTGGGCAGCGGCGGCGTGACCGCCAGCTGGGCCTCGGTGCTGGGCGCCCTGGCCACCGCCATCGAGGCGGGCGAGGTGGACGGCGGCCATGCGCTGCTGGACGTGGGCTTCGATGCCGCCACGCGCCAGCTGGTGCTGACGGCCAACGCGGCCAACCAGGCCTTCACCGTCGACGACGTGACGGTGCAGCGCCTGTCGCAGACGGCGGTGGCCGGCGGCGTGGTCGACGCGGGCAGCGTGCTGGCCGCGGCCGGCCAGGACGCCACGCAGGCCAGCCGCCTCACGTTCAGCGGCACGCCGCATGCGGGCGTGGACTACACCGTGCAGGTGGGCGCGCGCAGCTACACCGTGCAGGTGGGCGGCTCCGTGGGCGGCCAGGCCGTCACGGCCGACTGGGCCTCGGTGCTGGGCGCGCTGGAGCAGCGCATCGAGCAGGACGGCGTGGTCGCAGCCAGCGTGCAGGGCAGCACCCTCACGCTCACGGCGCTGCAGGCCAATGCGGCCTTCGAGCTCAAGGGCAGCGTGCGCGATGCCGCCGCCACCCAGGCGCTCGCCAAGAGCGGCGACTATGTGCTGATCGTCCCCGACCGCAGTGCCGGCGACGCCAGCCTGCTGGTCAGCGGCAGCCTGACGGTGGTCAACCTGCCCACCTTCGACGGCGACAACCTCACGCTCGGCGCGGGCCGCGACCTGGTGGTCGTCTCCGACATCGACGTGGGCAGCAGCGGCACGGTCACGCTCAGTGCCGGCGCCTCGCTCACGCTGGGCGGCACGCTCAGCGCGGGCGCGCTCACGGTGTCGGCCGGCCATGACCTGACGCTCACCACCGAGGTCGGCACGCTGCAGGTCACCATGACCGGCGACGGCAACCTCACGGTGATCCAGACCGGCGCGCTGGAGATCACCGGCATCCAGATGGCCGGCGGCAACATCACCATCGTGGCCGACGGCGATGTGCGCATCGGCGCCATCACCGGCACCGCGGGCGACGTGAGCATCACCTCGCGCACCGGCGCCATCGCCATCGACAGCATGACCTCGGCTGGCGCGGTGACGCTGACGGCGGCCGGTGCGGTGTCGGCGGGCCGGCTGGTCAATGGCGCGGTGGTCGGCACTATCGAGGCCGACACGCTGACGGTGACGGCCGGCTCGGCCATCGCCATCTACGAGAAGGACGGCATGACCGTCACCCAGGCGCTGAGCACCAGCCATGCCGCGGTGCACCTGCAGTCGGGCGGCGCCATGACGGTGGACGGCGCCATCGCCGCCACCGGCAGCGCCGGCATCTCGCTGGTCACCACGGCCGGCGTGCTGACGCTGAACCAGGCGCTGTCCAGCGTCTCGGGCGACGTGACGTTGCGCGGCCAGGGCGGCCTGGCCATGAGCGGCCAGGGCGACATCACCAGCGTCTCGGGCGCGGTGACGCTGGACGCCGGCACCGGCAGCCTTTCGATGGAAGGCGACACCACCGTCAATGCGGGCAGCGGCGCCATCGCGCTCGATGCGGGCGGCGCCATCCTGCTGGGCAAGCTGCGCACCACCCACGACGGCGCGCTGCGCATCGTGGCTGGCGGCGTGCTGGACGTGGCCGAGGGCAGCACCGACGTCATCGCGGCCGACGCGCTGCTGTACATCCGCTCCAGCGGCGGCATCGGCGAGGACGGCAATGCGCTGGAAGTGCAGGTGCGGGCGCTGGATTTCGTCAACACCGGCCACGGCGACGTGTTCATCGAGGAGGTGGACGGCCTGCAGCTGGTGGGCGTGGACCAGCAGGCCGCGGGCCGCGTCTCGATCCTGGCGCGCCATGGCGACATCGACGTGCTGGCGAGCGGCGCCGGCGTGCACAGCGCCGGTGGCGACCTGGCGCTGTATGCGGGCGGTAGCCTGCACATCGGCCAGGCGGTCGACACCACGGGCGGCAGCATCGCCCTCACGGCCGAGGGCGGCGACGTGGCGCTGGGCGCCACCGTCAAGGCCGGCGGCAGCGGCAGCATCGGCGTGCGCGCCCTCGCCGGCTCGGTGGTCAACGACAGCGCCGCGCTGGGCTGGCTGCGCGACGGCAGCGGCTTCGACGCCGACATCGACTGGATGCTCTCGCGCAACAAGTTCACCATGGACCAGGCCACCGGCCTGATCACCGTGGCGAACCTGGAGGACTACAACGCCGCCTCGCACGTGCCCAACGGCACGGTGCTGCGCAGCGCCGGCGGCCCCATGCTGTCGGCCGCGGGCGGCGGCATCACCATCACGGCCAAGGGCTCGGTGGGCCAGCGCTACGAGGACTTCACCTTCAGCCCGCAGGCCATCGTGGTGGACGCGCAGTCGCTCACCGTCTCCAGCACCAGCCGGCAGGACGTGGTGGTCTTCGCCACCGGCTCCATCGTTGTGCACTCGGACGCCGCGGCGGCCGGCTCGCGCGGCGGCCAGACCGACGTGGCGGCGCTGCAGGGCGAGCAGAAGTTCGTCAACGACGTGGACGCGGGCGGGCAGGACATCACCATCCGCTCCGACCAGGTGAGCATCGCCGCCGACGTGCGCAGCGCCGGGGCCACGCTCACCTTCAAGCCCTCGGACCCGACCGGCACCGTGGTGCTGGGCGATGCCGGCAGCACCGCCGGCGGCATGCAGCTGAGCAACGACTCGCTCGGGCACCTGCAGGACGGCTTCGGCCAGATCGTCATCGGCGGCACCGACACCGCGCTCAAGGTCTACCTGGGCGGCGCGGGCGTGTCCGGCGGAACGATCCAGGTCAGGGACGACCTGGTCATCCTCAACCCCAACGTGGGCGGCGAGGTCTACATCAACCAGGAGCTGGTGCTGACGCACGACGCCTCGCTGACCATCAGCGGCTCGGGCAACACCACCACGGTCTCGGCCAATGCGTCCTCGGACTCGGACATCACCATCAACGACTCGGTGCGCATCAACGGCGGCACCGCCAGCGCGCCGATCACCCTGCGCGCCGGCACCGACGGCACCGGCAGCCTGCAGCTGGGCAGCCTGCCCTCGCACATGCTCAACGGCAACCAGGACGCCACGCCCGACTACCTGCGCCTGGAGGCGGCCGACAACATCGTCATCAGCGGCACCGTGGGCGGCGACGATGCGCTCGAAGGCCTGACCATCGGCGGCGTGACGGTGGGCGGCGAGGTGAACCTGCCCAACAACGTCACCTTCTACGGCCCGGTCACCGTCAACGGCGACCTGCAGATCACCGCCAGCGGCGTGGTCACCTTCTACAGCGACGTGGTGCTCACCTCGGGCAAGCTGGTGATCCAGGGCGCGAGCCAGGTGATCTTCAAGGGCGGCGTGGTGGTGCAGGGCGGTGGCGACATCGTGCTGCAGGGCGACGAGATCGACTTCCAGGGCGGCGACGAGTCCATCGTGGGCACCGGCAAGCTCTGGCTGCGGCCCACCACCACCAGCCTCAACATCGAGGTGGGCTCGCCGATCAACAGCGTGACCAGCGCCACGCTCAACATCAACGACCAGGAGGTGCGCAAGCTGGCCGACGGCTTCAGCACCATCGTGATCGGCGGCTACGACAGCAGCACCGGCCATGCCACCGGCACCGGCACCGTGCGCATCGCGGCGCTGACCACGGCGGGCCAGCCGCTGCTGCGCGACAACCTGGAGGTCTACGGCCAGAACATCACGGTGGAGGACTCCAACCTCGCCAACCAGACGCTGCTGGTGGAAGGCACGGTCAAGCTCGACGCGATCGGCAACATCCGCATCGGCAACACCATGGAGGCGCGCACCGCGGCCGGCGCGCAGGACATCGTCCTGTACTCGGCCACGGGCTCCGTGCAGCAGTTCGACGCCGCGGCCGACGGCGCCACGGGCGAGGCGCTGATCGGCGGCCGCCTGACGGTGACCGCGGCCTCGGGCATCAACCTGGGCGCCACCCAGCTCGACAGCGTCAGCGCCACGCACACCGGCACGCTGGGCGACATCACCATCCGCGAGACGGCGGCCGGTGGCGACCTCACGGTGCTGGGCGTGGCCCAGACGCAGGCGGGCGCCAGCGGCAACATCGGCGTGGCCACCACGGCCGGCCAGCTCACGGTGGCGGCCTCGGGCACCGGCGTGCTGCAGGCCGGCAGCGGCAGCGTGTCGCTGACGGCCGATGGCGGCAGCCTGGTGGTGCACCAGGCCATCGCCAGCACCACCGGCGCCGTGTCGCTCACGGCCAGCGGCGGCATCGTGCTGCTGGACGACGCCACGCACGACGGGCGCATCGCCACCACCGGCGGCAGCGTGACGCTGCGCGCCAATGGCGGCAGCGCCTCGCTGGGCGGCGACATCGCCGCCGCGGGCGGCCTGGTGGACGTGCGCGCCAGCGCCGGCATCGCCATGGCCGACGGCGCGACCATCGGCTCGGTCAATGCCGGCAACACCGGTGCCGTGACGCTGACGGCCGACAGCGGCGACCTCTCGCTCAGCCGCATCCTGGCGGGCGGGCTGGTAACGCTCACGGCCACCGGCGGTGCGATCCGCGACAACCTCAGTGGCGACGGGCCAAACATCGACGGCGACACCGCCGCGCTGCGCATGAGCGCCGCGGCCGGCATCGGCGCCGCCTCGGCCGCGCTGCAGACCCGCGTGGCCCAGCTGAGCGCCACCAACGGCGCCACGGGCGGCGTGTATGTGCAGGAGGCCACGGCACTGCGCCTGGTGGCCTCGGGCATGACCGCCATCGACAACGCCGGCAGCGGCGCCATCGTGATCCAGACCACCGACGGACGGCTGGTGGTCGAGGGCACGGTGCGCCAGACCGGCAGCGGCCACATCCGCCTGCGCAGCGGCGAGGCGGCCGAAGGCACCGATGCCACGCTGGACCTGCGCGCCGACGTGAGCACCGCCGGCGGCGGCAGCCTCTCGCTGCTGTCGGCCGACGGCATCGTGGGCAGCAGCGCCTTCAAGGCGCAGGCCCTGGGCGGCAGCGCCACCGTCGAGCTGGCGGCCGACGCCGGCATCGCGCTGGACGCCGCGGCCCGCGTGCTGAGCGCGGGCGGCAACATCCGCATCGACGCCGCCGGCGGCGACGCCGTGATCGGCACCGTGGGCACCGGCAGCAGCACCGCGGGCCTGATCGCCATCGGCGCCTCGGGCTCGATCCTGGACGCGGATGCCGACGGCGCCTCGCCGCAGCTGGTCAACCTGACGGCGGGCGCGGTGCGCCTGGTGGCGGGCGGCAGCATCGGCACGGCGGCCAACCGCATCGAGACCTCGGTGAGCACCCTGGCCGCCAGCGCGGGCAGCGGCGGGCTCTTCGTGGGCGAGGAGAACGGCCTGACCATCGGCAGCGTGGCGGCCGTGGCGGTCAACCGCATCGGCGCCGACGGCAGCAGCGCCGCGTCCGCCAGCGGCAGCACCCTGGTGGGCCTGCGCAGCGGCGACGGCGGCGCCATCGTGGTGACCAACGGCCTGTCCCGCGCCGGCGACCTGGTGGTGGACGCGGCCGTGACGGCCGGCGGCAGCGGCAACGTGCTGCTCGCCAATGCCTGGACCGGCGCCACGCCGGGCAGCCTGCAGATCCGCGCGGCCGTGGGCTCCGGCAGCGGCGAGCTGACGCTGAGCGCGGGCGGCGCCATCACCCAGGCCGCGGGCATCGCCCTGGCCACGGGCGGCGGCCACATCGCCGTGCTGGCCGGCACCGGCTTCACCATGGGCGCGGGCGCCGTGGCCCAGAGCGACGGCGGCAACATCCAGGTGATGGCGGGCACCGGCTCGGCCACGCTGGGCCTGCTGGACGCGCGCAGCGCCGCCGACCGCACGGCCGGCAGCCTGGCCGGCCAGTCCGGCCAGTCCGGCTGGGGCTCGGTGAGCGTGCAGGCGGGCGCCTCCATCCTCGACGACGACGGCGAGACCGTGCCGTCGGTGGACGTGTATGCGCGCAACCTGCGCCTGCTGGCGGGCAGCGCCGCGGGCAACGGCATCGGCAGCGCCAGCAACGCGCTGGAGATCGAGGCGGCCGTGATGGGCGCCGCGGCCACCGGCACGGGCGGCGTGTTCGTGGCGGACGCCAGCGACCTCACGGTCGACAACATGAGCGTCATCGTGGTGAACCGTGTCGGCCCGGACGGCGCGAGCACCAGCACCTCCGCCGGCCGCATCTCCGATGTGGTCAGCGGCGGTAGCGTGGTGCTCACGGCGGCGGGCAGCCTGACCGTGAACGAGGGCATGACCAACGACCGCGGCGTCGATGCCGCGGGCACCCTGCGGCTGGAGGCCGGCACCGACCTGGCGCTCAATGCCCGCATCGGTGCGGGCGGCGCGGCCAGCCTGATCGCCGGGCGCGATCTGCTGCAGGCGGCCACGGTGGCCAGCAGCGGCATCGGCGCCAGCGTGGAGCAGGTGGCCGGACGCGACCTGCTGCAGACGGCCGGCAGCGGCCAGACCCGCACGGCGGGCGGCAACGTGGTCTTCACCGCGGCGCGCGACGTGGGCCTGGAACTCGTCGACGCCGGCGGCGGCAGCGTGGCCATCACGGCCACGGCCGGCAGCATCCTGGACGTGGATGGCGGCAGCGACCTGGACGTGAGCGCCACGGCGCTGCGCCTGACGGCCGGCACGGCCATCGGCAGCGGCAGCAATGCGCTCGACACCGCGGTGGGCACGCTCAGTGCCGCGGCGGGTGCGGGCGGGCTGTTCGTCAGCGAGGCCGACGGCCTGGTGGTGGGCACGGTGACGGTGGACGCGAGCCGCGTCGCCGCCACCGGCCTGGCCAGCACCGTGGCCGGCACCGCGCAGGAAGACCTGTCGGCCACCGGCGCGGGTGCCATCGTGCTGCAGGTGCAGGCGGGCAGCCTGACCGTGGGCGCCGGCACGGCCGGCACCGCGGGCGTGAGCGCCGCCAGCGGCACCGTGCGGCTGCAGGCCGCGGGCGATGTGACCCTCGCGGCGGGCGTGGGCTCGGCCAGCGGCAGCGTGAGCGTGCTTTCGACCGGCGGCAGCCTTGCGGTGTCGGCGGGCGTGGTGCTTGCCACCGGCGGCAGCGGCACGCTGGACCTGCAGGCACAGGGCAGCGTCGTCACCGCCGACGGCAGCGTGCTGCGCACCGGCGGCGGCAACATCCGCGTGGAAGCGAGCACCGGCGACCTCACGGTCGGCCTGGTCGATGCGCGCACCGCGGCCGACCGTGCGGCCGGCAGCCTGGCCGGCCAGTCCGGCTGGGGTTCGGTGAGCCTGGTGGCCGGCGGCGCGATCCTGGACAACGCCAGCGAGGCCACGGCCGGCGCCGTCGACGTGCAGGCCTCCCAGCTGCGCCTGTCGGCGGGCGGCGCCATCGGCAGCGGCGCCAATGCGCTGGAAACGGAAGCGGCGGTGCTGAGCGTCACGGCCGGCGCCGGCCTCTTCATCGCCGAATCCACGGCCCTGACCGTGGGCGCGGTCGGCGAGATCGCGGTGGTGCGCGTCGGGCTCGACGGCGGCAGCACCGCGTCGCGCGCCGATGCCGCGCAGGCGGCCTTCACGGCGGGCGGCGCGCTGGTGCTGGGCACCGCGGCCGGCACGCTCACCGTGCAGACGGCCGGCACCGCCGGCGGCAACCTGCTGCTGCAGGCCGGCGGCACCGGGGCCGACCTGGTGATCGACGCGGCCCTCACGGCCACGGCCGGCCACATCACGCTGGCCGCCGCGCAGGACCTGCGCCAGAACGCCGCCATCCTCACGCTGGGCAGCGGCGCCACGGTCGGCGCCACCGCCGGCCGCGACCTGGTGCAGGCGCAGGGTAGCGGCACCATCGTGACGGTGGACGGCAACGTCCTGCTGAGCGCGCTGGGCGGCGACCTGACGCTGGAGTCGGTAGACGCCGGCAGCGGCCGCGTGGCACTGACCGCGTCGGGCCGCATCGTCGATGGCGACGCAGCCGGCGACACCGACGTGGACGTGCGCGCCAGCGCCCTGCGCCTCGGCGCGGGCACGGCCATCGGCAGCGGCGCCAACGCGCTGGAGACCACCGTCGCCACCCTGAGCGCGAGCGCCGGTGCGGGCGGCCTGTTCATCGCCGAAAGCGATGGCCTGGCGGTGGACGCCGTCACCGTGGACGTGCAGCGCGTGCAGGCCGACGGCAGTGCCGTGGCCACCCAGAACGCGGCGCAGGAGGACCTGGCCGCCACCGGCGCCGGCGCCATCGTGCTCACCAGCGCCACCGGCGACCTGGTGCTGCGCGCCGGCACGGCCGGCAGCAGCGGCGTGGGCGCCGACAGCGGCCCCGTGCTGCTGCAGGCCCTGGCCGGCGCCATCACCCTCGACGGGGCGGTGGTGTCGCAGGGCGGCGCGATCAGCGTGCGGGCCGGCACCTCGGTCACGGCCAATGCCGACCTGCGCAGCAGCGGCGCCGGCAGCCTGGATGTGCAGGCCGGCAGCGGCGCGCTGACGCAGGCGGTGGGCAGCAGCTTCGTCACCGGCAGCGGCGACATCCGCCTGCAGGCGGGCGGCGCGGCCACCCTGGCGCGCGTCGCCACGGCTGGCAATGTGTCGGTGACGGCGGGCGGCGCGATCCTCGACGCCGACGCCGCGGGCGACAGCACCGTCAACATCCAGGCCGCGGGCCTGCGGCTGGAGGCGGGCGGCAGCATCGGCACTGGCGCCAACGCGCTGGAGACCACGGTCGCCACCCTGTCGGCGCGTGCCGGGGCCACGGGCGTGTTCCTGCTCGAATCCGACGGCCTGGCCGTCGGCGCGGTGGCGGCAAGCGTGCAGCGCGCGGCGGCGGATGGCAGCCTCTCGGCCTTGGCCGACGCCGCGCAGTCCGACATCGTCACCACCGGCAACACCGGCGTGGTGCTGCGCAGCACCACCGGCGACCTCGTGCTCGGCGACGGCGGCAATGCCGACGGCGTGGCCGTGGCGGCCGGCAACGGCAGCGGCGCGGGCGGCCATGTGCGCATCGAGGCCCTGGCGGGCCGGGTGATCGCCGACGCGGCCATCACCACCAGCGGCAGCACGGGCGGCTTCGTCACGGTGCTGGGCCAGGCGGGCGTGCGCTTCAACGGCGCGGTGGGCATCGCCACCGGCCTGGTGGGCGGCGTGGACGTGGAATCGGCCCTGGGCAGCATCGTCCAGGCGGCCGGCAACACCATCACGGCCGGCGGCACGGTGCGCCTGCTCGCGGCGCAGGACGTGGTGGTGGGCGTGATCGCGCTCACCTCGGCCACGGGCGGCGTCTCGGTCACCGCCACCGCGGGCAGCATCCTCGATGCCGACGCGGACGGCGACAGCAGCGTCAACATCACCACCGGCAATGTCTCGGGCGGCCTGCGCCTCGCGGCCGGCACCGGCATCGGCGCCGCGGGCAACCACCTGGAGACGGCCACCGTCAACCTCAGTGCCCAGGCGGCCGGCGGCGGCCTCTTCCTGAGCGAGGCCGACGGCGTGACCGTGACCACGGTCTCGGTGGCGGTGCAGAAGGTGAATGCGGCCGGCACGCTGGACGCCGCCACCGTGGACGCGGCCCAGTCGGACCTGCGCACCACCGGTGGCAACGGCAGCATCGTGCTGCGCACCGGCGGCACCGGCACGCTGACGCTGACCGACGGCCAGCCCGGCTCGCTCGACGGCGCGGCCGTGTCGGCGAACGGCAGCGGCAACGTGCTGCTGCAGAGCGCCGGCGCCTTCAGCGCCGCGGCCAATGCCGACGTGCTGAGCGGCAGCGGCGCGATCAGCGTGCGTGCGGCGGGCGCCATCGGCTTCGACGCCGGGGCGGACCTCCGCACGGGCGGAGCCGGCACGGTGGACGTGGACACAGCGGGCGCCCTGGCGATGAACGCCGGCAGCCTGCTGAGCAGCGGCACGGGCACGGTGCGCGTGAATGCGGGCACCACGGCCACCATCGGCCGCATCACGACGGGCGGCACCGTCTCCATCGTCGCCGGCACGGCCATCGTGGACGCGGACGCGGCCGGCGACAGCACGGTCAACATCGAGGCGGGCAGCCTGCGCCTGCAGGCGGGCACGGCCATCGGCAGCGCGGCCAACGCGCTGGAGACCAAGGTGACCACGCTGAGCGCGAGCGCCGGCAACGGCGGCATCTACCTGCTGGAGGCCGACGGCCTGACGGTGGGCGACGTGGCGGCCAGCATCGACCGCGTGGGTGCCGACGGCACCACGTCGGTGGTGGCCGATGCGGCGCAGTCGGACCTGCGCACGCTGGGCGGCAATGGCGCGGTGGTGCTGCAGAGCACGACGGGCGACCTGGTGCTGGGCGACGGCACGGCCAACGGCGCGGGCGCAAGCGTGTCGGCCCACGGCAGCGGCAACGTGCTGGTGCGGGCGCTGGCGGGCAACGTGACGGTGCAGGCCGACGTGCTGAGCACGAGCGGCGCGATCAGCGTGCGTGCGGGCGGTGCCATCGGCTTCGACGCCGGGGCGGACCTCCGCACGGGCGGTACCGGCACGGTGGACGTGGACGCGGCGGGCGCCCTGGCGATGAACGCCGGCAGCCTGCTGACCAGCGGCACGGGCTCGGTGCGCGTGAACGCGGGCACCACGGCCACCATCGGCCGCATCACGACCGGCGGCACCGTCTCCATCGTGGCCGGCACGGCCATCGTGGACGCGGACGCTGCCGGCGACAGCACGGTCAACATCGAGGCGGGCAGCCTGCGCCTGCAGGCCGGCACGGCCATCGGCAGCGCGGCCAACGCGCTGGAGACCAAGGTGACCACGCTGAGCGCGAGCGCCGGCAACGGCGGTATCTACCTGCTGGAAGCCGACGGCCTGACCGTGGGCGACGTGGCGGCGAGCATCAACCGGGTGGGTGCCGACGGCACCACGACGGTGGTGGCCGATGCGGCGCAGTCGGACCTGCGCACGCTGGGTGGCAACGGCGCGGTGGTGCTGCAGAGCACGACGGGCGACCTGGTGCTGGGCGACGGCACGGCCAACGGCGCGGGCGCAAGCGTGTCGGCCCACGGCAGCGGCAATGTGCTGGTGCAGGCGCTGGCCGGCAACGTGACGGTGCAGGCCGACGTGCTGAGCACGAGCGGTGCGATCAGCCTGCGTGCGGGCAGTGCCATCGGCTTCGACGCCGGGGCGGACCTCCGCACGGGCGGCGCCGGCACGGTCGATGTGGACGCAGCGGGTGCCCTGGCGATGAACGCCGGCAGCCTGCTGACCAGCGGCACGGGCACGGTGCGCGTGAACGCGGGCACCACGGCCACCATCGGCCGCATCACGACCGGCGGCACCGTCTCCATCGTGGCCGGCACGGCCATCGTGGACGCGGACGCGGCCGGCGACGGCACGGTCAACATCGAAGCGGGCAGCCTGCGCCTGCAGGCCGGCACGGCCATCGGCAGCGCCACCAACGCGCTGGAGACGAAGGTCACCACGCTGAGCGCGAGCGCCGGCAACGGCGGCCTGTTCGTGCTGGAGGCCGACGGCCTGACCGTGGGCGACGTGGCGGCGAGCATCAACCGGGTGGGTGCCGACGGCACCACGACGGTGGTGGCCGATGCGGCGCAGTCGGACCTGCGCACGCTGGGTGGCAACGGCGCGGTGGTGCTGCAGAGCACGACGGGCGACCTGGTGCTGGGCGACGGCACGGCCAACGGCGCGGGCGCAAGCGTGTCGGCCCACGGCAGCGGCAATGTGCTGGTGCAGGCGCTGGCCGGCAACGTGACGGTGCAGGCCGACGTGCTGAGCACGAGCGGTGCGATCAGCCTGCGTGCGGGCAGTGCCATCGGCTTTGACGCCGGGGCGGACCTCCGCACGGGCGGCGCCGGCACGGTGGATGTGGACGCCGGCGGCAACCTGACGCAGTCGGCCGACAGCGTGCTGAGCGCGCAGGCCAACATCCGCGTGGCGGCTGGGCAGCAACTGACGCTGGGCCGCATCGTGACCGACGCCGACGTGGCGGCGATCGCGGGCGGCAGCCTGGTCGACGGCGGCAACGGGGCGCAGGCCACGGTGCAGGCCCGGGCCCTGCTGCTGTCGGCCGGCCAGGCCATCGGCAGCGCGGCGCGCGCCATCGACACGCAGGTGCAGCGCCTGGCCGCCACGGCCGGCGACGGTGGCCTGTTCGTGCAGGAGCGCGACGCCCTGGCGGTCGGCGCGGTCGGCGTCACCGTCTCGCGCGTGGCGGCCGGCGGCACGGCCACGGCCCTGGGCGCGGCCACGGCCGATGGCCTGCAGGCCACCGGCCGCGGCGCCGTCGTGCTGGGCAACGGCAGCGGCGACCTGACGCTGGAAGCCGGCAGCGCCGGCGCCCGCAGCGCCCAGGGCGTGATGCGGCTGCAGGCGGCGGGCGAACTGGCCCTGCTCTCAGGCGTGCACAGCGAGGGCGGCGCCGTTAGCCTGCTGGCCGGCGGCGACCTGCGCACCGGCGCGGGCGTCACCCTGGCCACCGGTGGCAGCGGCACGCTGGACTTGCGTGCCAGCGCCGGCGGCATCGCCATGGGCGCCGGCAGCCTGCTGCAGGCCGCGGCGGACGTGCGCGTGCAGGCGCAGGGCGACCTGCGCATCGCCCGCATCCAGACGGCCGGCCAGGTGGCCCTGCTGTCCGAGCAGGGCGCGGTGCTGGACAACGGCGATGCCGGCGTGCACGTGCAGGCCGCGGGCCTGGCACTGCAGGCCCAGTCCGTGGGCCGCGCCGACGACGTGTTCGCCATCCAGGTCGGCACGCTCAGCGCCCGCGCAGGGGCCGGCGGCCTGCACCTGGACGAGGCCGACGGCCTGACCGTGGGCGAGGTCGGCGTCTCGGTGCGGCGCGTGGACGCGGCCGGCGCCACCACGGTGCTGGGCCTGGCCCAGTCCGACCTGCGCACCAGCGCGGGCGGCGACGTGGTGCTGACGGCGCACGGCGACGTGCAGCTCACCGACGGGCAGTCGTCCGCGGGCGACGGCGCCATCGCCGCCGTGGGCGGCGGCGCGGTGCGCATCCTGGCCAGCGGCGGCGGCATCGCCGGCGCGGCGGGCGGCGACATCGTGGCCGCCACCGGCGCGATCACGCTGCAGGCCTCGGGCGACATCGACGCGGCCGCGCTGACGGCCAGCGCCGGCATCCTGCTGCAGTCCGATGCGGGCGAGCTGCGCGTGACGCGCAGCGTGGCCGGCGGCGGCGGCAACGTGACGCTGGCGGCCGACCGCATGGACCTGTCGGCGACCATCGCCAGCGCGGGCGGCGTGCTGGCAATCCACGGCGCCAGCGCGGGCCATGCCATCGCCATCGGCGACGCCGGCCTGCACACCACCCAGCCGGACGCGCTCTACCTGGGCGTGGACGACCTGTCCTTCCTGGTGCCGGGCTTCTCGCGCATCGTGATCGGCAGCGACGCCGCTGGCCAGCGGGTGCAGATCTCCGGCCGCGACGAGGCGGTGCACCTGGCCGATGCGCTGGTGCTGCAGACCACGGGCAACGGCGGGCAGACGCTGCTGCAGGGCGCCATCTCGGCCGCCTCGCTGGCGGTGCAGGGCTCGGGCTCGGGCACGACGGCGAAGGACGCCAGCATCCTGGTGCAGGGCGGCATCGACGTCGACGACCTGCTGGTCGTGGCCGGCGAGGTGCACCTGGAGTCGGGCGTGGGTGGTGCCGGTGGCATCGTGCTGCACCGGGCGGTGGACGGCCAGGGCGGTGCGGCCGATTCGCTGATCCTGGCGGCCTCGGGCGGCTCGGTGAGCGTGACCGGCCCGGTGGGCCAGAGCACGCCGCTGGACGTGCTGCGCGTGAGCGATGCGGCCGACGTGGTGTTCGAGCGCTCGGTGCACGTGTCGGGCGAACTCGTGGTCGAGGCCACGGGCAGCGTGGCCTTCAAGGAGGCCGTGACGCTCGACGGCGGCACGCTGCGCATCGTGGGCGCCGCCTCGGTGGCGCTGGCCGACGTGGACGTGGGCACCGGCGGCGACCTGCTGATCGCCGCCGACAGCCTGCGCTTCGACGGCATCGTCCACGGCGCCGGCGATGCCACCGCGACGCTGACCACCGCCACGGCGGGCGGCGGCATCCGCGTGGACAGCGCCGGCAGCACGGCCGGCGCTGCTGGCGGGCTGCTCATCAGCGGCGAGACGCTGGAGGCGCTGCAGGGCTTCGCCCGCGTGGACCTCGGCCAGTCGGCGGCCGCGGGCGAGGTGCCGGCCTCGGGCGATGCGCTGCTGGCGCTGGAGACCCTGTCGCTGCTGACCACCGGCGAGCTCAACGTGCACGGCCGCGACGTCAGCCTGCGCGGGGCCGGCGCGCTGGACATCACCGGCGTGTTCCAGGTCGACGCCACCGGCGCCATCCGCATGGAGGCGGCGACGGCCCTGGTGCTGCACGGGGCGGGCGCGGCCTTCGCGGCCGGCGGCGACGTGGTGCTGGGCCGGGTCGACGCCGGCACCGGCGTGGTGGCCGTCAGCAGCAGCCGCGGCACCGTGCGTGCGGCGGCCGCGGGCGGTGCGGTCAACGTGGTGGCGGGCGACTTCGTCATGCGCGGCCGCGGCCCGCTGATGCAGGGCGGCCAGCCCACGCTGCCCGCGCTGGTGGTGCAGGCCAGCCGCATCGACGTGGACGCGCCCGACGGCCTGGTGGTGCGCGACAGCGACGGCAGTGTGTCGGCCTTCAACCTGCTGGCCGGCGGCCAGAGCTACCGCCAGTTGCTGGCGGTGGGCCAGCCCACGCGCACGACCTCGCCGATGGACCCGGCCGAGGCGGGCCCGCTGAATGCCGCCTTCGCGTTGCAGCTGGACACGCCGCTGCGGCAGGCCTTCTCGGCCAGCAGCCTGGCGGCCGTCTCGCTGTCGCCGACGCTGTTGCTGGCCCCGGCCGACGCGGACAGCGCGACGCAGGCCTACCTGGATGCGCTGGCCGGCGGCAGCGTCGCGGTGGCTGTGGCGCAGCTGGACGCGGGCGACGCAGCTGGCGCGCTGGGCACCGCGCTGGCGCAGTCGCATGTGCTGGGCACCGCGGCGGTGCAGCCCGACGCAGCAGGCACGGCGACGGTGCAAACGCAATCCTTCGACTTCTGGGAAGACGAAGTGCTGGCGTTGTGACCCCCTTTGGTGCGCAAAGCCGGCCCGTGGCCTTACCACGGGTCGGCGCCGTCAAGATTTGTAAACCTTTTGACACTTGCTGTAAGAAAAATCCTAGTCCGAACAGCCTATGTCCCTAGCATCCCCGGTGGGGGCTACGTAAAGGAGATGGGCAGTTGCCAACCGCAGCAAGCCCGCAACCATCAAGGAACGGATGCTCCAAAAAGGGGAGTGCCCGATCACTCGACGCTTGCGAAATGGATCAAATGTTCGACGTCTTTTTCTGGCCCGAAAGAGCCGCCTATCGCTTCGGTGCCAAGCGAGGACTCATCATCCTCGGCTGGGCCGTGCTGCCGGCGGTGCTGAGCCTGTCGCTGCTCTTCGCCGGCCTTCTGAACGGCAACGGACTCATCCTGGCCGTGGTGGGTTCGGTGGCGCTGTGCATCGTGCTGCTGATCGTCGGCGGCCGGACGCTGTGGGTGGACGTGCGGCGCGGCGAGCACCGCAGCCTGGCCTTCCGCTACCGGCGCGGCTGGCGCTGAGCGCACCTTCGGCGCCGCCAGGCGGCGCTGACTAAACTGCGGGGCTTCACGCCCCGCTGTTGCATTCCGAGCCCATGCATTCCACCGCCGACGCCCGTTCGCCCGACTGGGAACACGTGCTGCGCGAGCACGGCCTGCGCGTGACGCGGGCATCGGTCGCGGTGCTGCGGGTGCTGTCGGCCACGGCCTCGGCGCTGTCCCATGACGAGGTGCTGCAGGTCTGCATGCAGGACGCCGAGCAGCCCTTCGACCGCGTGACGGTCTACCGCGTGCTGGACCGGCTGACGCAGGCCGGCCTGGCCGACCGGCTGATGGGCTCGGACGGCGTCGCGCGCTTCATGCTGCACGACGCGCATTCGAGCCAGCTCTTCGAATGCCAGGCCTGCCACCGGCTGGTGAGCCTGCCGCAGGATGCGCAGCTGCAGGCCGTGCTGGAGCGGCTGAACCGCTCGCTCAAGCGGCGCGGCATGCAGCCCAGCGAGAGCGCGCTGCGCATCCGGGGCACCTGCGCCGACTGCAGGTAGAACGAGAAGTCACCCCCATGCCGCTTCGCGGCGAGCGGCGCCGCTTCTTCACTCCCAGGCGGGGAAGGGGTTGTCGTAGCGCAGCCAGGCTTCGGGGCCCTGGGCCATCTCGGCGTCGGTGAGCAGGCAGGCGTCCAGGCGGGCGCGCAGGGTGGTTTCGTCCATGTGCATGCCGATGAGCACCAGTTCCTGCCGGGCGTCGCCCACCTCGGGCAGCCAGTGCCGCTCGATGGCGGCCAGGGCCTCGGGGTCCTCGGGCCAGTGCTCGCGCGGCACGGCGGCCCACCAGTAGCCGCCCGCACCGTGGCGGGCCACGGCCCCGGCCTGCGACCACGACCCGGCCAAGGTCGGCCGGCTCGCCAGCCAGAAGAAGCCCTTGGAGCGCACCACGCCCGGCCATTCGCTTTCCACCCAGTCGAAGAAGCGCCGTGGATGCAGCGGCCGGCGCGCGCGCCAGCAGAAGCTGGCGATGCCGTAGGCCTCGGTCTCGGGCACATGCGTGCCGCGCAGTTCCTGCAGCCAGCCGGGCGCCTGCGCCGCCTGCTCGAAGTCGAACAGGCCGGTGTCCAGCACCTGTGCCAGCGGCACCCGGCCGAACTCGCTCGGCACGATGCGGGCGCGCGGGTTGAGGCCGCGCAGGATGGCCAGCAGCCGCTCGCGCTCCCCGGCGCTCACCAGGTCGGTCTTGTTGACGACCAGCACGTCGCAGAACTCCACCTGCTCGACCAGCAGGTCGACCACGGTGCGCGCGTCGTCCTCGCCCATCGATTCGCCGCGTGCGGCCAGGCTGTCGCGCGAGCCGTAGTCGCGCAGGAAGTTGCAGGCATCGACCACGGTGACCAGCGTGTCCAGCCGGGCCACGTCGTCCAGCCGGCGGCCGTCCTCGCCGGCGAAGGTGAAGGTCTCGGCCACGGGCAGCGGCTCGGAGATGCCGGTGGACTCGATGACGAGCTGGTCGAAGCGGCCTTCGCGCGCCAGGCGTCCGACCTCGATCAGCAGGTCCTCGCGCAGGGTGCAGCAGATGCAGCCGTTGCTCATCTCGACCAGTTTCTCCTCGGTGCGGGCCAGGCTGGCGCCGCCCTGGCGCACCAGCTGGGCATCGATGTTCACCTCGGACATGTCGTTGACGATGACGGCCACGCGCCTGCCCTCGCGGTTGTGCAGGATGTGGTTGAGCAGCGTGGTCTTGCCTGCGCCCAGGAAGCCGGACAGGACGGTGACGGGCAGGCGCGGCTGGGTGGTCGCCAGGGAGTCGGACATGTGGGGGAGCTCCAGGTCGGTCGGCCTCCGTCGGGATGGAGGCCTATTAATGCAACGGAATTGCATTTTATGGAGATGCAACGCGATTGCATCAAGGACCGGATGGCCGAAGTGTGCGGCGCCGCTCCCGCCGTTCAGGCAAAAAGAAACCCGCCGAAGCGGGTGAAGGCAGCCCTCGAGGGGGGGAATCAAGAGTCAGGAAGTCGGGCTGCGGATGCAGTGTGCGGCCCGATCTGGGAGGAATCTGGGGGGCCCGCCGCCCACCGGGCGAAATCCAGGTGATGCATCAGCTCGCGCAGCACCAGGATGGCGGCGGTGGAGGCCGCATCCTGCGGCAGGCCGGCGCCGGGCCGGCCGAGGGAGACCGCGGCGAACTGCTGGAAGAGCGCCTCCACGTCCTCGCGGGTGGCACCCGCGACGAGCGGCAGCACACACCCGAAGGCACCGGCCGGCCACAGCACGCGGCCGGCCGGCAGGGGCGGGTGCGGGCGCATCAGGGCGTCCTCGACGGTGTCGATGGCGGCTTCGAGTTCCACGGGCCGCGCAGGCTGGTGGCGGAAATGCGCGTCGCCCAGCGTGCGCAGGCCGAGCGGCAGGGCATGTGCCTGCAGTGCGCCGCCCTGCATCCAGGCCAGCAGGAGCCGGGTGTCGTCCAGCGTGGCCAGCACGGGCGTACCGGGATGCGGCCAGCGTGCCAGCCGGGCGGCCGTCTCGGCGGTATCGGACGCAGCGAGGGACGTCACGGTGGGGGACTCATTCATCCGCATTGCGCCACGCCAGGGCCTGGGCATAGAGGGCGTTGCGCGGCGCGCCCGTGATGTCCGCGGCCAGGCGCGCCGCGCTCTTGAGCGGCAGCTCGGCCAGCAGCAGGCGCAGCACGCGCTCGGCCTCGGCGCCGATGCCGTCGCCGTCGACCTGGGCGGGTTGCGGATGCAGCAGCAGCGCGAACTCGCCGCGCGTGCGCTGCGCGCCGGCGGCCAGCCAGTCCGCCAGGGCCTGGGCGGGCACGGTGGCGATCTCCTCGAACTGCTTGGTCAGCTCGCGGCCCACGGTCACCGGCCGCGTGCCCAGCACGGCCAGTGCGCGCGCCAGGGCCTCGATGCGGTGGGGGGCCTCCAGCAGCACCACGGCGCGCGTCTCGCCGGCCAGGACCTGCACCGCGGCATCGCGCTCGCCGGCCTTGGCCGGCAGGAAGCCCGCGAAGACGAAGGCGCCGCCGCGGGCGTCGTCATGCGCGCCGGCGGCGCTCAGCAGCGTGGTCACGCTGGACGGCCCAGGAAGGGGCAGCACGCGCTGGCCCGCGGTCTGCACGGCGGCGGCCAGCCGGGCGCCGGGGTCGCTCACGCCCGGCGTGCCGGCGTCGCTGACGTAGGCGATGCGCTGGCCCTCGGCCAGGCGCGTGATCACGGCCTGCGCGGCCTCGGCCTCGTTGTGCTGGTGCACGGCCAGCAGCTGGCTGCCGGGCCGGTCGATGCCGCAGGCGCGCAGCAGCTGGTGGGTGTGGCGCGTGTCCTCGCAGGCGATGGCATCGACCAGCTGCAGCACATGCAGCGCCCGCAGCGACAGGTCGGCCAGGTTGCCGATGGGCGTGGCCACGACGTAGAGGGTGCCCTGCGGATAATGCTGGCCGCCGGCCGCGTCGCGGGCGGCCTGGACAGCGGCGCCGAAAGAAGCAGCCGTGGGGAGGGTGTTCAAGATGGGTCTTCTTCCGTTCAAGCGGGGGCCGGTGGCGCCCCCGACCACCAAGCGCCTGGGCGATGCCGCCGAGGACGCCGCACTGGCCCACCTGCGCAAGGCCGGGCTGGGGCTGGTGGCGCGCAATTATCGAACCCCGGGCCGCGGCGGCGGCGAGGTGGACCTGATCATGCGCGAGCCCGGCGGCACGCTGGTCTTCGTCGAGGTGCGCAGCCGCTCCCGCGCCAGCCATGGCGGCGCGGGCGCCAGCATCACCTTCGCCAAGCAGCGTCGGATCATCTTCGCGGCCCGGCACTACCTCATGCGCCTGCCTTCGCCGCCGCCCTGCCGCTTCGACGCGGTGCTGGTGGAGGACGAGATCCGGTGGTTGCGGGGCGCGTTCACCGTGGAATGACCGCCAGGCGGCGCGCTTCGCGTTCCGCCGCCCGCTTTTGCAAGGGGCCAGGGGGCGCGTCTTGCGAAATGGCCCGCTCCGGCATGGGGTGCATCGGTCGTGGACGTCTCGCGGGTGTGGCCGCGACGCCTTGTTGCCAACTGGCGGGAACCTGACACGGCCGCGGCGGTCGCAGGCTGGGCCCCTTGGCCCGAAAAGCGCACGTCTATGATTCCGGACAGCATGGTTGAACAACGTCTACAACAACATTTCATCGACAGCGCCGATCTCAAATACCAGGCCGGGCCCGTGCTCAGCAAGCCGCTCGGGCTGGCCGTCCAGGCCCTGCTGGCGGGCGTGACCAGCGGCCGCAAGGTGCTGGCCTGCGGCGCCGGCGTCTCCGGTCTCCTGGCCGCCCAGTTCGCGGCCCAGTTCGTCGGCCGCTTCGAGCGCGAGCGGCCCTCCCTCGCGGCCCTGGCGCTGCCCTGCATCCCCGACGATCCGCTGGCCGACACGCGCCAGTGCGCCGATGCGGCCGGCCTGGCCCGGCAGGTGCGGGCGCTGGGCGAGGCCGGCGACGTGCTGCTGGCCATCAGCCCGCGCGGCGAGTCGGCCGCCGTGCTGGCCGCGGTGGGGGCGGCGCACGAGCGCGACATGTGCGTCATCGCCCTGACCGGGGGCGTCGGCAGCGGCGCGGGCGGTGCGCTGGGCCGGGCCCTGAGAGAAACCGATGTGCAGGTCTGCGTGCCGCATGACCGCCTTTCCCGCATCCACGAAGTCCACTTGGTGCTGCTGCACTGCCTGTGCGATGCCGTGGATGCCCAACTACTTGGTGAACAGGAGCTTTCCGCATGACCACCTCCCCGACGACGATCTTCCGACGTGGCCAGCGCCTGGCCTGCGCCTGCCTGGCCGTTGCCGCACTGGGCGGCAGCCTGGCGGGTTGCGTTCCGCTGGTGGTGGGCGGTGCCGCGGCCGCGGGCATCGGCACCCTGGCGCTGGACCGCCGCAGCTCCGGCGCGCAGCTCGACGACCAGGCCATCGAGTTGCGCGCCGCCGCCCGCATCCGCGAGATTGCCAACGACGACATGAACGTCACGGTGATCAGCTTCAACCGCACGGCCCTGCTGACCGGCACCGTGGGCAGCGAGGCCGACAAGCAGCGCGCCGGCGAGGTGGTGCGCACCGCGCCCAACGTGCGCGCGGTCGTCAACGAGGTGGTGGTGGGGCCGGCCCTCAACATCGCCCGCCGCTCCAACGACACCTACCTGACCACCAAGGTCAAGGCCTCGCTGCTGGACGCGTCCGACGTGCCCGCCAACTCGATCAAGGTGGTGACCGAGGGCGGCGTGGTCTACCTGATGGGCCTGGTCACCCGCCGCGAGGCCGACCGCGCGACCGACATCACGCGCGGCATCTCCGGCGTCGAGAAGGTGGTGCGTGTCTTCGAATTCGTGGGCGACGACGGCCAGTCCCTGCCCGGCGGCGTCGGCCCCTCGCAGACCGTGCCCGGCACCGACGGCGCGCGGGTGCCGCTGCCGCCCATGGCGCCGCTGCCAGCGCCCGCTGCCCCAGCGGCCGCACCCGCACCAGTGCCGGGCGTGGTCACGACACCGGTACGCTGATCGGCTTCTCGATGGCATCCTTATGGATGCCGAGAGCGCGGCAGGGCCGCTACGCCGTTCTCAGGCAAGTTCAGCCACGCGGTCTCCTACGCCAGCGGCACCTGTGCTTCCCAGGCGCCAACGGCCGCGGAGCAGGCCACGCCAGTGCACCCGAGGAACTGGCTTTGCCAGGCCTCGGGGTGCGCCCCCCTCCAAGCCGAAGGCGCCAGAGAGGGGGGAGCCGCGAAGCGGCATGGGGGGTGCTCTTTATTTCAACCGGGTGATCAAGCTGGAGGTGTCCCACCGGGCGCCGCCGGCCTGCTGCACGTCGGCATAGAACTGGTCCACCAGCGCCGTCACCGGCAGGCGGGCGCCGTTGCGCTTGGCCTCGTCGAGCACCAGGCCCAGGTCCTTGCGCATCCAGTCCACGGCAAAGCCGAAATCGAAGCGGCCGGCCACCATGGTCTTGCCGCGGTTGTCCATCTGCCAGCTCTGGGCGGCGCCCTTGCCAATCACCTCCAGCACCTTCTCCATGTCCAGGCCGGCACGCTGGCCGAAGGCGATGGCCTCGGACAGGCCCTGCACCAGCCCGGCGATGCAGATCTGGTTGACCATCTTGGCGAGCTGGCCGGCGCCGCTGTCGCCCAGCAGCGTGACCGCGCGGGCGAAGGCACCGATCGCGGGCTCCACCTGCGCGAACACCGCCGCGTCGCCGCCGCACATCACCGTGAGCATGCCGTTCTGCGCGCCGGCCTGGCCGCCGGAGACCGGCGCGTCGATGAAATGCAGGCCCTGGCCGCTCGCGGCGGCGGAAAGCTCGCGCGCCACCTCGGCCGAGGCCGTGGTGTGGTCCACGAAGACCGCGCCCGGCTTCATGCCGGCGAAGGCGCCCGTTTCGCCCAGCACCACCGAGCGCAGGTCGTCGTCGTTGCCCACGCAGCAGAACACGATGTCGGCGCCGGCGGCCGCCTCGCGCGGGGAGGGGGCCGAGGCATGGGCGGCGCCGAATTCCTGCACCCAGGCGGCCGACTTGGCGGCGTTGCGGTTGTAGACGGTGACGCGGTGGCCCGCGGCGGCGAGGTGGGCTGCCATGGGATAGCCCATCACGCCGAGGCCGAGGAAGGCGACGGCGCGGGCCGGGACGGCGGCGTAGGACTTGGGGTGGAAGGAGGGGGAGGGTGTGCTCATCCCCCGAGCTTAGCGGCGCTGCGCGGCCTGCGGTGCCTCCGGCCTCGTCAGACCACCGACAGGTGCTCGGTGCCCGAGCTCAGGTCGCGGCTGCGCGCGCGCTGGCTGTGCAGCTTGATCTGCAGGCGCAGGTCGTTGGTGGAGTCGGCGTTGCGCACGGCGTCCTCGTACGAGATGGCGTACTGCTCGAACAGGTCGAACAGCGCCTGGTCGAAGGTCTGCATGCCCAGGTTGCGGCTCTTGCGCATCACTTCCTTCATCTCGCCCACCTGGCCCTTGAAGATCATGTCGGCGATCAGCGGGGTGTTGAGCATGATCTCCACCGCCGCCACGCGGCCGCGGCCGTCCTCGGTGGGCACCAGCCGCTGGGAGATCATCGAGCGCAGGTTGAGCGACAGGTCCATGAGCAGCTGCTCGCGCCGGTCGTCGGGGAAGAAGTTGATGATGCGGTCCAGCGCCTGGTTGGCGTTGTTGGCGTGCAGCGTGGCCAGGCACAGGTGGCCGGTCTCGGAGAAGATGATCGCGTTCTCCATGGCCGTGCGGTCGCGGATCTCGCCCATCAGGATCACGTCGGGCGCCTGGCGCAGGGCGTTCTTGAGCGCCGTCTCCCAGCTGTCGGTGTCGATGCCGATCTCGCGCTGCGTGACCACGCAGTTCTTGTGCGCGTGCACGAACTCGATCGGGTCTTCGACGGTGACGATGTGGCCCTGGGTGTTCTCGTTGCGCCAGTCCAGCATGCCGGCCAGCGTGGTCGACTTGCCGGAGCCGGTGGCGCCCACCACGATCACCAAGCCGCGCTTGGTCATGGTGACTTCCTTGAGCACCTGCGGCAGGTTCAGCCCGTCGATGGTGGGTGGCGTGGTCGGGATGGTCCGCAGCACCATGCCCACGCGGCCCTGCTGCACGAAGGCATTGACGCGGAAGCGGCCGTAGCCGGCGGGCGAGATGGCGAAATTGCATTCGCGCGTGCGCTCGAACTCCGAGGTCTGCCGGTCGTTCATCAGCGCCCGCGTCAGGGCCAGCGTGTGCTGCGGCGACAGCGGCTGCTGCGAGATCTTGACCACCTTGCCGTCGATCTTCACGGCCGGCGGGAAGTCGGCCGTGATGAACAGATCGCTGCCCCCGCGGCTGACCATGAGTTTCAACAGGTCGGTGATGAACTGGCTGGCCTGATCGCGTTCCATGGTGGCTCCAGAAAGGTGGGAATGGGGGACGGGCGGGACGGCAGCGGGGGCGCCCCAGGGAAGGGAGGAAGGGCGCCGTTCGGGGTCAGCCTGGGAAATTCTCGGGCGTCTTGGCCTTGCCGCGGGCCTCGGCCGCGCTGATGACCCCGCGCCGCACGAGGTCGACCAGGCACTGGTCCAGCGTCTGCATGCCCATGCTCTGGCCGGTCTGGATGCTCGAGTACATCTGCGCCACCTTGGCCTCGCGGATCAGGTTGCGGATGGCCGGCGTGCCCAGCATGATCTCGTGCGCCGCCACGCGGCCGGCGCCGTCCTTGGTCTTGCACAGCGTCTGAGAGATCACGGCCTGCAGCGATTCCGACAGCATCGCCCGCACCATCTCCTTCTCCTCGCCGGGGAAGACGTCGATGATCCGGTCGATGGTCTTGGCGGCGCTGGAGGTGTGCAGCGTGCCGAACACCAGGTGGCCCGTCTCGGCCGCCGTGAGCGCCAGGCGGATGGTCTCCAGGTCGCGCAGCTCGCCCACCAGGATCGCGTCCGGGTCCTCGCGCAGCGCCGAGCGCAGGGCGTTGGCGAAGCTCAGGGTCATCGGCCCGACCTCGCGCTGGTTGATCAGGCACTTCTTGGACTCGTGCACGAACTCGATCGGGTCTTCCACCGTCAGGATGTGGCCGTATTCGGTCTCGTTGAGGTGGTTGACCATCGCCGCCAGCGTGGTCGACTTGCCCGAGCCGGTCGGCCCAGTCACCAGCACCAGCCCGCGTGGCTTGAGCGCGAGCTCGCCGAAAATCCGCGGCGCATTCAGCTGCTCCAGCGTCAGCACCTTCGACGGGATGGTCCGGAACACCGCCGCGCAGCCGCGCTGCTGGTTGAAGGCATTGACCCGGAAGCGCGCCAGGCCCTCGATCTCGAACGAGAAGTCGATCTCCAGGAACTCCTCGTAATGCTTGCGCTGCGCGTCGTTCATGATGTCGTACACCATGGCATGCACTTCCTTGTGCTCCATGGGGTCGAGGTTGATGCGGCGCACATCGCCATGCACGCGGATCAGCGGCGGCAGGCCGGCCGAGAGGTGCAGGTCCGAGGCCTTGTTCTTGACGCTGAATGCCAGCAACTGGGTGATGTCCACGCGCGACCTCTCTAGACTTCGTGACGTTTTGAAACGGTTTCAGCAATTATGACTACGACGAGTGAGCAGCTCCAGCAGGTTCATGCACGGATCGTGCGCGCCTGCGAGGCGGCCGGCCGCGATCCGGCCGGCGTGCGGCTGCTGGCCGTCTCCAAGACCTTCGGACCCGAGGCCGTGCGCGATGCCGTGGCCGCCGGCCAGCAGGCCTTCGGTGAGAACTATGTGCAGGAGGGGCTGGACAAGATCGCCGCCCTGGCCGACCTGCGTGACCAGCTGGAATGGCACTGCATCGGTCCGCTGCAGAGCAACAAGACGCGGCCGGTGGCCGAGCAGTTCGACTGGGTGCACAGCGTGGACCGGCTCAAGATCGCCCAGCGGCTGTCGCAGCAGCGGCCGCCGGGGCTGCCACCGCTGCAGGTCTGCCTGCAGGTCAACATCGACGGCGGCGCCAACAAGTCGGGGGTGACGCCGGAGGAGACCCTGGCGCTGGCGCGCGAGGTGGCGGCGCTGCCGCAGCTGGTGCTGCGCGGGCTGATGGCCATTCCCGAGCCGCAGCCCGACGACGCCGCCGAGCGGGCCGTCTTCGCCCGGGTGGCCGATCTGGCGGCCCGGCTGCGCCATGCGCTGGGGCTGCCGCTGGACACCCTCTCGATGGGCATGAGCGCCGACCTCGAATCGGCCATCGCCGCCGGCAGCACGATGGTGCGCGTGGGCACCGCCATCTTCGGCGGCCGGCCGCGCGCCGGGGCCGCCGCCGCGCCGGCCGCCTGAGGCAGGGCCGGGCGGCGAGCCGGCCGGACTGATCGAGCGTCCGATCGCCCGATCCCCCCGCCTTGCCGCTCGCGCATAAGGTCCGTCGCCGGCGGCATGGCCCCTGGCGCGGCGCGGTCGGGCGGCCTATCGTCGCGGCCATCCGCACCACCGAGGCCTCCTCACCATGCAGCAGTCCAGCGAACTCTCGTACGTCCACCCGTCCTCCACCAGCCCCTGGGGCACCTACCTGTCGCAGGTCGACCGCGTGGTGCCCTACCTGGGCCACCTGGGCCGCTGGGCCGAGACCCTCAAGCGTCCCAAGCGGGCGCTGATCGTGGACGTGCCGATCGAGATGGACGACGGCACCATCGCCCACTTCGAGGGCTTCCGCGTGCAGCACAACCTCTCGCGCGGGCCGGGCAAGGGCGGCGTGCGCTTCCACCCCGACGTGACACTGGAGGAAGTGATGGCCCTGTCGGCCTGGATGACCGTCAAGTGCGCGGCCGTCAACCTGCCCTACGGCGGCGCCAAGGGCGGCATCCGCGTCGACCCCAAGAAGCTGTCGCAGAAGGAACTGGAGAAGATGACGCGCCGCTACACCAGCGAGATCGGCCTCATCATCGGCCCCCATTCCGACATCCCCGCGCCGGACGTCAACACCAACGGCCAGATCATGGCCTGGATGATGGACACCTACTCGATGAACACCGGCTCGACCGCCACGGGCGTGGTCACCGGCAAGCCGATCCACCTGGGCGGCTCGCTGGGCCGGGTCAAGGCCACGGGCCGCGGCGTGTTCGTCACCGGCCGCGAGGCGGCGCGCCGCCTGGGCCTGCCGCTGCAGGGTGCGCGCGTGGCGGTGCAGGGCTTCGGCAACGTGGGCTCGGTGGCGGCCGAACTCTTCGCCGACGCGGGCGCCAAGGTGGTGGCCGTGCAGGACCACACCGGCACGCTGGTCAATGAAGGCGGCTTCGACATGCCGGCGCTGATGGCCCATTCGCGCCGCACCGGCGGCATCGCGGAATTCGGCGCCGGCGAGCAGGTGGACAACGAGGCCTTCTGGGACGTGCCCACCGACATCCTGATCCCGGCCGCCCTGGAAGGCCAGATCACCGCCGAGCGCGCCCGCCGCATCACGGCCCGCCTGGTGCTCGAAGGCGCCAACGGCCCCACGGTGCCGCAGGCCGACGACATCCTGGCCGAGCGCGGCGTGCTGGTGGTGCCCGACGTCATCTGCAATGCCGGTGGCGTGACGGTCTCGTACTTCGAATGGGTGCAGGACTTCTCCAGCTTCTTCTGGACCGAGGACGAGATCAACCAGCGGCTGGACCGGATCATGGTCGGCGCGCTGGAGCACATCTGGCACAAGGCCGACGAGCACCACATCCCTTTGCGGACGGCCACCTTCGCCGTGGCCTGCGAGCGCATCCTGGCGGCGCGCCAGGATCGCGGGCTTTATCCATGACCCACCCCGTTTGGTTTTCTCGCTGCGTGTAGAAAACCAATCCCCCTCCAGGGGCGCACCCCTGGGCCCGGCAAAGCCGGTTCCCAGGGTGCGCTGAAACGTCGTGTCCGGGGGCGTCCTGGCCCCTCTCCCCTTGTGCGGGAGAGGGGTGGGGGAGAGGGGGCGCATGCATCGGAGCAGCCTTGACGCATGGCGGGCGCTGTCCCCCTCTCCCCCGCCCTCTCCCGCGAGGGGAGAGGGAGGAACCACCGCGTCGTGTGCGCCCATCCAAGCCGTGTGCGCCCCTGTACGCCACGCGCCCGCGGGCGGGAACCGTCCTCGTGCCGGGGCGTCCAAGCCACGCCCTGGCCGTCGGCCGGGCGACACTTGCGGGATGACGACGATGCGAACAAAAGCGGGGCGCGGCTGGAGCGCCGTGGGGATGGTGGTGCTGGCAGCCGCGCTGGCCGGCTGCGGCAGTGCGTTGAAGCGCCACGGCGGCAAGGACCTGGCGACCGAGGACTTCGAGGCGACCAACACCCACACCCGCATCTACGACGCCACGGTGGCCCAGACCTGCGAGGCCGCGCGGCGGGCGCTGCTGAGCCAGGGTTACATGATCACGGCCGCGGCGGCCGAGCAGGTGACGGGGCGCAAGAGCTTCCAGCCCGAGGGCGAGGTGCATGTGGAGGTCGAGTTCCGCGTGGTCTGCGCCCAGGAGCAGGGCGACAACGGCCAGCCCGCCGCCATCGCCTTCGCCACCGCGGTGCAGGACCGCTACGGCCTGAAGAAGGTCAACAACTCGGCCAGCGTGGGCGTGGGGGCCTTCGGCTCGCTGTCGCTGCCCTTCACCTCCAGCGATGACGCGATGGTCAAGGTCGCCAGCCAGACGCTCACCGACGACCGCTTCTACGAGGGCTTCTACGCCCTGCTGGAGCGCTACCTGGCGCGGACCGAACCGGCGGTGGCCACGCCCGTCACCGAGGGCTCGGTGAAGCCGGCGCCATCCCCCCGCTAGCCGGCGTGGCCAGGGCATCGGCCAGCGCGTCGATGCCGAAGGGCTTGCGCAGCCATTGCGTGTTGGCAGGCAGCTCGCGCGGAGAAGGCCGGCCGGTGGCGAAGATGATGCGTACCGGATCGCGCACGCCCAGCGCCTCGGCCAGCTCCAGCCCGGACAGCGCAGGCAGCCCGACGTCGATCATCACGACGTCGAAGGCGCCGTCGAGGTAGCGGTCGCGCGCGGTCTCGGCGCTGCCCACCCCGGTCGCCCAATGGCCCAGCAGCTTCAGCATCTCCAGCGTGGTCTGCAGCACGTCGGGATCGTCTTCGACGACCAGGACGCGCAGGGCAGAACCAGGGGGAGCGGCGGATTCGGGCATGGATGAGGGCGGGCGCAGCAGGGGTGGACCGACTATGGGCTACCCGCGACATTCACTGTCGCCCGGGCGGTCGACGAAGCGTGTAGGAACAACGCCCTTTGTCAGCAGACGTGACGCGGACCCTCAGCCGCGCGTCAGGGTGGACTTGCCCAGCAGGCTTTCGATGAGTTCCACCGCGATCTCCGCACTGCGGTTGCGCACGTCCAGCGCGGGGTTGAGCTCCACGACGTCCAGCGAGCCCAGGCGGCCCGTGTCCGCGATCATCTCCATGCACAGCTGCATCTCGCGGTAGCCGGGCCCGCCGCGCACGCCGGTGCCCACGCCGGGCGCGACGTCCGGGTCCAGGCAGTCGATGTCGAAGCTCACGTGGAGGTGGGTGTCCTCGTCCATGCCGTGCAGGGCCTCGGTCATGGTGGTGCGCATGCCGTGCTCGTCGATGTGGCGCATGTCGAAGACCGTGAGGCCGAGTGTGCGGATGGCATCGCGCTCCGCCGCGTCGACGCTGCGGATGCCGATGAAGCGCAGCGCCTCGGCCTGCAGCGCGCCGGGCGTGCCGCTCCAGCCCGTCAGGGCGGCTGGCCCATGGCCCAGCAGGCAGGCGACCGGCATGCCATGGAGGTTGCCGCTGGGCGAGGTGGCCTCGGTGTTGACGTCGGTGTGCGCATCGAGCCACAGCACCCGCAGCGTCTTGCCACGGCGGCGTGCATGCCACGCGACCGCGCTGATGGCGCCGACCGCCAGGCAGTGATCGCCGCCCATCAGCAGCGGCAGCTGGCCCAGGCCCAGGGCCGCATCGACCGCGTCGTAGACGCTGCGGTTCCAGGCCACGGCCTCCTTCAGGTGACGCAGCCCGCCCTCGGGCGTGCGCCAGGGCGTGGCGGGGCCGGCCAGGTTGCCGCGGTCGACCACCGTCAAGCCCAGGCGCGCCACGCATTCGGCCAGGCCCGCCACGCGCAGCGCGTCGGGCCCCATGCCGCAGCCGCGGACACTGGCGCCCACGTCGGTGGGCGCCCCGATCAGGGCCACGGTGGTGGCCGCGGGGCGGGCGTCGGGGGCGGAGCGGGCTTGCATCCAACCAGTCTAGATACGGTCGATGAAGACGGCGTGCCAGCCAATGCCGACACCGTCGGCGTGATGGGTTAGCCGCCCGGGCGCACCATCTTGCAGTCGGTGCCCTGCGCCAGTTCGTTGCCGCTGTAGACGGCCTCGGTGCGGAAGCCGTAGTTGGTGCCTTCCCAGCCGGTCTTGACCGTCTTGCCGTCCACCGGCGCGATGGTGTTGACCACCTGCGGCAGCAGCAACTGGTGGTCCTCGCCGCGCATGCGCACCGGGCCGACCACCGAGTCGAAGCTCAGGTCTTCCAGTGCGCGGGCCACGGCCACCGTCTCGGTGCTGCCGGCCTTGTCGATGGCAGCGGCCAGCAGGCGTGGTGTCATGTCGATGCGCGGCGCCAGGAAGTCCTTGCCCATCCGGGCCTTGTAGGCCTTGGCCAGCGCATCCACGCGCGGGCTGTCGGCCTGGCCGGGGTGCCATTCGGCCACCCACGTGAGCTGCCCCAGCTTGGCCTGCGACACGGCCAGCACCGTGCCCGGCACCGAGCCGGCGCTGTGGTTGAAGTAGCGCAGGTTGTAGCCGGCATC
Source organism: Pseudacidovorax sp. NFM-22 (assembly GCF_021401245.1). Taxonomy (GTDB): domain Bacteria; phylum Pseudomonadota; class Gammaproteobacteria; order Burkholderiales; family Burkholderiaceae_C; genus Xenophilus. The sequence continues at coordinate 417,310 of NZ_JACBFY010000002.1, read as the reverse complement.
GCCCGCGGCCTTGAGCAGCAGCGTCATGTCCTGGCCCCAGTTGCCGGTGATGACCGAGTCGGCGCCCGAGGCCTTGATGTTGGCCACGTAAGGCGCGAAGTCCTTCACCCGGCCAATGGGATGCAGCGCCTCGCCCACGAACTGCACGTCGGGCCGGGCCAGCCCCACGAGCTGCTTGCCGTAGCTGGCCCATTGCTTGCCATGGGCATAGTCCTGGTTGAGCAGGTAGACCTTCTTCACGTCGGGCGTCTTCTTGATGAAGTTGGCCAGCGCCTTCATCTTCATCGCCGTGTTGGCCTCGGTCTGGAAGTGCCAGAAGCTGCAGGCCTTGCCGGTGAGTTCGGGGTCGATGGAGGAGTGGTTGAGGACCAGGATCTCCTTGCCCGGGTTGCGCTGGTTCCAGCGGTTGACGGCCTGCACCAGCGCCGTCACCACCGAGGAGCCCGAGCCACCGGTGACGATGGCGCGCGCGCCCTGGTCGATGGCGGCCTGCAGGGCGCTCTGGCTTTCCTGCGCGGAGAGCCTGCTGTCGAACTGCAGCAGCTGCAGCTTGGCCTGGCCCTTGAGCACGCCGCCCTTGGCATTGATGTCGTCCACGGCGTACTGCACATGGGCCAGCATCAGCTCGCCCACGTTGGCGAAGGGGCCCGAGAGCGGGTCGATGTAGGCGAGCTTGTAGACCTTGCCGTCCTGGGCCGAGGCACCGCCAGCGGCGGCGAGAAGCAGGGCGGCGGCCAGGGGCGCGAGCCGGGCGCGGAATGTCATGGTGTGTCTCCGTTCGTTGTCGTTGGCATGGAAGGATCAGGCGGCGCGCGTGCGCAGGCCGATCACGCGCGTGGCCAGCTGCGTGAGCTCGTCCACGATCTGCTCGGGCCCCAGCCTGCCGCCCGGCTGGTACCAGCTGTACAGAAAGCCCGGCAGGCTGCAGGCCGCCAGCGCGGTGATGCGTGTCTCGTTGAAGTCGAGGTCGCCGTCGCGCCGGCCCTGCTCCAGCAGCGGCGTGAGCTTGTCGTAGAAGTGGTGGGCCAGCTTCTTCATCGCGGCGTTGTATTCGGGCCGGTAGACCTGCGGCTCGCGGTAGGGGAAGAAGGCCGCCGGGTAGTGCATGACGGTGGCGCGGATCAGCCGCCGCAGGCCTTCCTGCACCTTCTGCGCCGCCGGGCGCGGGTCGTCGTCGGCGAAGTCCAGCGCCGTGAAGCAGTCCACCGTGGGCCGCCACGACAGCACCTCGAACAGCTCCTGCTTGTCGCGGAAGTAGTAGTAGATGAAGGGCTTGGTCACCTGCAGCGCCTGCGCCACCTGCGCCAGCGTGGTGTTGGCGTAGCCCTGGGCCGCGAAGAGCTGCGTGGCGGCCTGCAGGATGCGCTCGCGCTGCACGTCGGTGCCTGCCGTGGCCGAACGCTGCCGCCCATTGCCGTGCGTGCGTGTCCCCCCTTCCGCGGGCAGGCGGCTGGCCGGCCCGCGCGGCGCTGCGGCTTTGGGTTTGTGCGGTGTCTCCGATGTTCTACCCATCGGTAGGATTGTTCGTGCACCATGCATCGCAAGACAAGGGCCGACAGGGTTCGATGCGCTATCGCTAACCCTGATCGGCAGACGCCACGGAGACACCCATGAGCCTCGATACCCACCCCGGCACTGCGGCCGAAGCACTGCCAGAACGCCCCCGCCAGCCCCTGCACGAGTACCTGCGCACCCATGCGCGCGAGCGCGGCAACCATGCCGCCTGCTTCTGGTACGGCTACCGCATGCGCTATGCCGAGCTCGACCGCGCGAGCGACGCCTTCGCCGCCCGGCTGCAGGCGCTGGGCGTGGCCAAGGGCGAGCCGGTGGTGCTCTTCCTCAACAACTGCCCGCAGTACCTGGTGGCCCACTACGGCATCCAGAAGATCGGCGCCATCGTCTGCCCCAGCGGTCCGCTCAACAAGGCCCACGAGCTGGCCTACCAGGTGGGCGACCTCAAGGCGCGCGTCATCGTGGCCGCCGCGCCGCTGCTGCCCGTGGTGCAGCAGGTGCAGGCCGAGGCGCCACACCTGGCCCATGTCTTCGTCGTGCACTATGCCGACCTGCTGCCCACCGAGCCGGTGCTGGACCTGCCCGCCGAGCTGCAGGCCGCGATGAAGGCGCCGCGCACCGTCCCCGACGGCTGCGAGGACTTCCGCGAAGCCAGCGCGGGCGATGCAAAGCCCGCCCCGATCGCGCTGTCGCTGGACGACGTGGCGCTCATGACCTACACCTCCGGCACCACGGGCCTGCCCAAGGGCGCGATGCTCAGCTACGGCAACGCCCTGTTCAAGACGCGCATCGCCGCCGACTGCAACGGCGTGCAGCCCGACGACGTGCTGCTGTCGGTGGCGCCGCTGTACCACATCGCCGGCATGCTGATGGCCGTGAACGTGCCGGTGCTGGTGGGCGCCACGCAGGTGCTGCTGCACCGCTTCGATCCGCATGCGGTGCTCCAGGCCATCGACCGCCACAAGGTCACCTGGTGGTACAGCATCGCGCCCATGAACGTGGCCTGCATGCAGCTGCCCGATGCGCGCGACTTCGACCTGTCCAGCCTGAAGGTCAACCCGGTCACCAGCTTCGGCATCGCCTTCACCGAGCCGTTGGCCAGGCAATGGCAGGGCTTTGCGCCCAATTGCACCTCGCACGAAGCCGCCTACGGCCTGTCGGAGACCCACACCTGCGACACCTACACGCCGCGCCACGCGCCGCGCTGGGGCACGCAGGGCGTGCCGGCGCCGGGCGTGACCATCCGCATCCTCGACCCCGAGACCGGCCGCGACCTGTCGGCCGGCGAGGTGGGCGAGATCGTGCTGGCAAGCGAGGGCACCTTCAAGGGCTACTGGAACAAGCCCGAGGCCACCGCCGCCACGCTGCGCAATAGCTGGGTGCACACGGGCGACATGGGCAAGCTCGACGCCGACGGCTACCTCTGCTTCATCGGCCGCTTCAAGGAGATGATCAAGGTCTCGGGCTACAGCGTGTTCCCGGAGGAGGTCGAGACCATCCTCATCAAGCATCCGGCCGTAGCCCAGGCCGCGGTCATCGCCCAGCCCGATGCGGAGAAGGGCGAGGTGGTCAAGGCCTTCATCGTGCGCAAGCCGGGCGCCGACACCACGCCCGAGGCCATCGCCGCCTGGGCGCGCGACAACATGGCGCCCTACAAGGTGCCGCGGCAGGTGCGCTTCATCGATGCGCTGCCGGCCACCGGCGCGGGCAAGGTGCTGCGCCGCCTGCTCAAAGACATGGATTGAGGACCGGCACGTGTTGTTCAAGAAAGTACTGATCGCCAACCGCGGCGAGATCGCCGTACGCCTGGTGCGCGCCCTGCAGGACCTGGGCATCGCCAGCGTGGCCGTGCATGCGCAGGACGATGCGCAGGCCCTACACGCTCAGCTGGCCGACGTGGCCGTGCCGCTGGCGGGCACGGGGCCGTCGGCGTACCTCGACATCGACGCGCTGCTGGACATCGCCCGCGCGCAGGGCTGCGATGCGGTGCATCCCGGCTATGGCTTCCTGAGCGAGCGGGCCGATTTCGCGCAGGCCTGCGCGAAGGCCGGCCTGGTCTTCATCGGGCCGACGCCGGAGCAACTGGCCCTGTTCGGCGACAAGGCTCGCGCCCGCGCGCTGGCCCAGCAATGCGACGTGCCGGTCATGCCGGGCAGCGCCGGCGCGGTGACGCTGCAGGAAGCCCAGGCCTTCTTCGCCGAGCAGGCGAAAGACGGCGCGGGCGTGATGATCAAGGCCATCGGCGGTGGCGGCGGGCGTGGCATGCGCGCCGTGCTAAGGGCCGACGAGGTGGCCGAGGCCCATGCCCGTTGCGTCTCCGAGGCCCGCGCGGCCTTCGGTGTCGAGGGCGTGTATGTGGAGCGGCTGATGCCGCGCGCCCGCCACATCGAGATCCAGGTGCTGGGCGATGGCGCTTCGGTCGCCAGCCTGGGCGAGCGCGAATGCACGTTGCAGCGCCGCTTCCAGAAGCTGGTGGAGATCGCGCCCAGCCCCACCTTGTCCGAGCCCCTGCGCGCGGCCCTCACGCAGGCCGCGCTGCGGATGGCGCAGGCCGTGGGCTATCTGGGGCTGGGCACCTTCGAATTTCTGGTGGACGAGTCCTCGGCCACGCTGCCCTGGGTCTTCATCGAGGCCAACCCCCGCCTGCAGGTGGAGCACACGGTGACCGAGGCCGTCACCGGGCTCGACCTGGTGCAACTGCAACTGGCCGTGCTGGCCGGCCAGCGGCTGCAGGCGCTGGGCATCGCGCCGCAGCGCACGGCGGCGCAGCAGGGCTTTGCCACCCAGTGGCGCATCAATGCCGAGACGCTGGACGCACAGGGCAACGCCCGCCCCTCGGGTGGCCGGCTGGCGCGTTTCGACCTGCCCTCGGGCCCCGGCGTGCGCGTGGACAGCCACGGCTACGCCGGCCTGGCGCCCTCGCCGCACTACGACACGCTGCTGGCCAAGCTGATCGTCGCCAGCCGCAGCAGCGACTTCGCCGACGTGCAGCGCCGCAGCCTGCGCGCGCTGGCCGAATGCCGCATCGAGGGCATGGCCACCAACCTGCCGCTGCTGCGGGCCATCGGCGCGCGGCCGGAGTTCGCCCGGCAGGACGTGCACACGCGCTTCGTCGAGGCGCATCTGGGCGAGCTGCTGACCGCGGCCGAGGCGATGGCGACGGCGGTTGCGCCCATGCCGTCCGCTGAGAAGACCGTCGCCGCGACCCAGGACGAGCCGGACGACGGCCTCCTCCACATCCGCGCCCCCATGCCCGCCCGTCTGGTGCAGTTCGACGTGGCCCTCGGCGACGTGGTGCCCGCCGGCGCGCAGCTGGGCGTGCTGGAGGCCATGAAGATGGAGCACCTGCTGCAGGCCGGCGAGCCCGGCCGCGTGGTCGCGCTGTTGGCCGCCGCCGGCGACTACCTCGCCGAAGGCCAGCCGCTGGTGCGGCTGGAGCCCGTCGATGCCCAGCAGGCCGGCGAGCAGCAGGGCGCCGCGGTCGACCCCGCTCACATCCGCCCCGACCTGCAGCGCGTCATCGACCGCCATGCCCCCACGCTGGACGCCAACCGCCCGCAGGCCGTCGCCAAGCGGCATGCGCAGGGCGGCCGCACGGCGCGCGAGAACATCGCCGACCTGTGCGCGCTCGATGCCGACCCGGGCAACTTCATCGAATACGGCCAGCTCGCCATCGCCGCGCAGACGCGGCGCCGCAGCCTGGAGGACCTGATCGCCAACACGCCGGCCGACGGCATGGTGACGGGCATCGGCAGCGTCAATGCCGAGCTGTTCGGCGCCGAGGCCTCGCGCTGCGTGGTCATGGCCTACGACTACACCGTGCTGGCCGGCACGCAGGGCATGCGCAACCACCACAAGAAGGACCGCATGCTGGCACTGGCGCACCAGCTCAAGCTGCCGGTGGTGCTGTTCGCCGAAGGCGGCGGCGGCCGGCCGGGCGATGTGGACATGCCCATCGTCGCCGGCCTCAACAACCACACCTTCAGCCAGTACGCGGCGCTGTCGGGCGTGGTGCCGGTGGTGGGCATCGCCCACGGCCGCTGCTTCGCGGGCAATGCGGCGCTGCTGGGCTGCAGCGACGTGATCATCGCGACGAAGAACAGCAACATCGGCATGAGCGGCCCCGCCATGATCGAAGGCGGCGGCCTGGGCCGCTTTGCGCCGGAGCAGATCGGGCCCAGCCCGGTCCAGTCGCGCAACGGCGTGATCGACATCCTGGTGGAGGACGAGGCCGAGGCCACGGCCGCGGCGCGGCAGTACCTGTCGTACTTCCAGGGCCGCACGGCCAAGTGGGAGGCCGCGGACGCGCGCCTGCTGCGCCAGGCCGTGCCCGAGAACCGGCTGCGCGTGTACGACGTGCGCGCCGTCCTGCGCGGCCTGGTCGACACCGGCTCGGTGCTGGAACTGCGCGCCGGCTTCGGCGCCGGCATGGTGACGGCGCTGGCGCGCATCGAGGGGCGCCCCGTCGGCGTGCTGGCCAACAACCCGCGCCACCTGGGCGGCGCCATCGACGTCGAGGCGGCTGACAAGGCCGCGCGCTTCATGCAGCTGTGCAATGCCCACGGCCTGCCGCTGGTGGCGCTGTGCGACACGCCCGGCTTCATGGTCGGCCCCGACGTCGAGGCCCAGGCCCAGGTGCGGCATGTGTCCCGCATGTTCATGGTGGCCTCGCACCTGCGCGTGCCCTACTTCACCGTGGTGCTGCGCAAGGGCTACGGCCTGGGCGCGCAGGCCATGGCGGCGGGCGGCTTCGATGCGCCGGTGTTCACCGTCGCCTGGCCCACGGGCGAATTCGGCGCCATGGGGCTGGAAGGCGCGGTGCGCCTGGGCTTCCGCAAGGAGCTGGAAGCGGTGCCGGAAGGCGCCGAGCGCGATGCCCTGTTCAAGCAGCTGGTCGACCGGCAGTACGCCGACGGCCAGGCCGTCAACATGGCGCAGACGCTGGAGATCGATGCCGTGATCGACCCGGCCGACACCCGCGCCTGGCTGGTGCGCGGCCTGGCCTCGGCCGGAGGCGTTCAGGCGTCGCCCAAGCCCTACGTCGACACGTGGTGAGCCCTGGCAGGCGCGGCATGGCGCCTGCGACTATCGTGCCGGGCCCTGAACTGCCCCTTGCACGATGACCTTCTTCCACTGGCGCGGCCTTGGCGCCGCCCTCGTTCTCGTCATGGCGGCGCTGGGCGCCCATGCCGCGCCCGCCTGGACGGCCGCGTGGGCGGCCGCGCCCCAGAACTTCGACGCCCTGCCGCAAATGCCCGGCGTGCCCGCCGCGCCCAAGTGGATGGTGCAGGGCACCGTGCGTCAGGTGCTGACCGTGGCCCTGGAAGGCGATCAGGTGCGGGTGCGCTTCTCCAACCGTTTCGGCCAGCGGCCGCTGCGCATTGCGGCCGCCACGGTGGCCCTGGGCACCGGCGGGGGCAATCTGTCGCCCGGCACGCTGCAGCCCCTGCGGATGGGGGGCCGCACCGCCTTCGAGGTGCCGGCCGGGCAGGAGCAGTGGACCGACGGTGCGGCCCTGGCGGTGCGTGCCGGCCAGCCGGTGGTGGTGAGCTTTTCGCTGGCCGAGTCCGTGCCCGCCACCGTGGTGCATCGGCTGCCGCCCGACGGCGGCTGGACGGCCCCCGGCAACCAGACCGACGCTGCCCAGCTGAAGGACGCCCGCCGCAAGCCGTGGAACCTGTTCGTCACCGGCCTGGACGTCAGGCCGCCCCGGCCCGCCAATGTGGTGGTGGCCTTCGGCGACTCGATCACCGAAGGCTCGGGCGCCGAGAGCGGCGCCGAGGCCGCCCGCTATCCGCAGCGCCTGGGCGTGCGGCTGCAGGGTGTCGAAGGCCGTACGCCGGTGGCCGTGATCAACGCCGGCATCGGCGGCAACCGGCTGCTGGCGGATGTCACCGGGCCCAGTGGCCTCTCGCGTTTCGACGCCGACGTGCTGCGGCAGAGCGGCGCGACGCATGTGCTGGTGCTCATCGGCATCAACGACATCGGCTTCGGCACCTTCCAGGGCAAGGTGCTGCCGGGATTCCATCCGCCGGACGCGCAGGCCCTCACGGCCGGGCTGCAGCAATTGGTCGACCGGGCGCGCGCCCGCGGCCTGAAGGTGCTGCTGGGCACGCTGCTGCCCTTCGAGGGCTCGGGCTACTGGAGCGAGGCCAACGAGGCCAGGCGCGAGGCGGTCAACCGCTGGATCCGTGGCCGCCAGGACGTGGCCGTCGTCGATTTCGACGCCGCGTTGCGCGACCCGGCCGATGCCCGCCGCCTTGCCGCGCGCTACGACAGCGGCGATCACCTGCATCCCAACGCCGCGGGAACGGCCGCCATGGCGCAGGTGGCCGACGTGCCGCTGCTGAGGGAATGAGGCCGGGTGCACTCGGCCTTCCCGCCGCCTCAGGTACGGGATACAGCTTCACACAAGCATTTGCCTTGCGCTGACGTGCCGTTGACACCCGCGGCGCACCATCGAGGCTCCAACACTTCATGAGGAAGCAACCCATGAAAAAAAGCATCACCGCCGTCGCCCTCTCGCTGGGCACCGCCACTCTTCTTTCCCTGGGCGCCATTGCCATTCCGGCCTCCGCCCAGGCACAGCCGGTCATCAACGTGCAGATCGGCCAGCCCCCGCCGCCGCCGCGGGCCGAGCGCATGCCTCCGCCGCGCCGCGGCTTCGTGTGGGCACCCGGCCATTGGGAAGCCCGCCGTGGCCAGTATGTGTGGGCCCCCGGCCAGTGGGTGAAGGCCCGTCCGGGCTATGCCTACCGCGCGCCGGAATGGCGTGAGCGCGGTGGCCGCTGGGAATACGCCCGCGGTCGCTGGGACCGGGACGGCGATGGCGTGCCCAACCGGTACGACAACCGCCCTGGCAACCCGCACCGTCGCTGAGGTCCCTCGCCGTGGCGCGGCGCCGGCCGGTCGCGACGGCGGATGCGACGGCGGCCGTTCCCGTGCATGCGCAGGCCGGCACCGTGCTTGGGTGCCCGTGCTGCGCGTTGCCAGCCCGCGCTACCCGATCAGCCGGAAGATCAGCGGCATGAGCAGCGCCGACAGCACCACCTGCAGGCCCAGCGCCAGCCCGGCATAGGCGCCCGCGTCGGCATTCACCTGCAGCGCGCGTGCGGCGCCGATGCCGTGCGCGGCGGTGCCGAGGGCAAAACCGCGGGCCGTCCAGCCCGCGCCCGCTGCCGGCACGCGCAGCAGGTCGAACAGGTACTTGCCCGTCAGCGCGCCCACCATGCCGGTGAGCACCGCAAAGACGGCCGACAGGGCGGGTACACCGCCGATCTTCTCGGCGATGCCCATCGCCACCGGCGCCGTGACCGACTTCGGCGCCATCGACAGCACCACGTCCTTCGGCAGGCCGAACAGCCAGGCCAGCAGCACCGCCGACGCGCCCGCCGCCCCACCGCCGAGCAAGGCGGCCACCAACAGCCGCGGACCGCGGGCACGCAGCTCGGCGCGCCGCTCCCACAGCGGCCAGGCCAGCGCCACGACGGCCGGGCCCAGCAGGAAGTGGATGAACTGCGCGCCCGAGAAGTAGGTCGGGTAGCGCACGCCGGTCGCCGTCAGCAGCAGCGCCAGCACCACCACCGACCACAGAACCGGATTGGCCCAGGGCGCGCCCTGCATGCGGCCGTAGAAGGCCTGCGCCAGCAGGTAGACCACCAGCGTGGCCGTCAGGCCGAACAGCGGCGTGGCCGAGAGGTAGACCCAGAGTTGGACGAAGTTCGGCATCAGCGCTCTTCCCGTTCTTCCTTCGGCCGGCCGGCATGCAGCACCAGCGCCGTGACGCCCAGGCCGATCCAGGTGGACAGCGCGATCACCAGCAGAATGCGCAGGCCGTAGTCCGCAAACAGCCCCAGGTGCGTCATCACGCCCACGCCCACCGGCACGAAGAGCAGCGACAGGTGCGACAGCAAAAATTGCGCGCACACCGCCACCGCCTCGCGGATGGCCGCCACGCGCAGCGCGGGCAGCAGCATCAAGAGGCCCAGCACGGGGCCGGGCAGCGGCAGGTGAAGGCCGCGGGAGATCAGTTCGCCCAGCGACTGGAAGACCAGCAGCCAGGCCAGGCCGCGCAAACCCTGCATGCGTCGCCCTGCCTCAGAAGCGGGGCAGTTCGGGATGCGGCAGCCGCCCGCCGCGCACCACCTGCTTGCCGTATTCGGCGCAGCGCGCCAGTGTCGGGATCACCTTGCCGGGGTTGAGCAGGCCGGCAGGGTCGAAGGCGGCCTTCACTGCGAACATCTGCGCGTTCTCTTCGGCGGTGAACTGCACGCACATGCTGCTGAGCTTTTCCACGCCGACGCCATGCTCGCCCGAGACGGTGCCGCCCATGGCGACGCTGGTCTCCAGGATGTCGGCGCCGAAGAGCTCGCAGCGGTGCAGCTCGTCGGGATCGTTGGCATCGAACAGCACCAGCGGATGCAGGTTGCCGTCGCCGGCATGGAAGACGTTGCAGCAGCGCAGCTTGTACTTCTTCTCCATCTCGGCGATAGCGAGCAGGATGTCGGCCAGCCGCTTGCGCGGGATGGTCGAGTCCAGGCACATGTAGTCGGGGCTGATGCGTCCCGAGGCGGGGAAGGCGTTCTTGCGGCCGCTCCAGAAGCGCAGCCGCTCGTCCTCGGTCTGGCTCACGGTGAGGGCGGTGGCGCCGCAGCCGCGAAGCACCTCGCTCATGCGGCCGATCTCCTCGTCGACCTCTTCGGGCGTGCCGTCGGATTCGCACAGCAGGATGGCCGCGGCCGTGAGGTCGTAGCCGGCATGCACGAAGTCCTCGACGGCGGCGGTCATGGGCTTGTCCATCATCTCCAGCCCGGCCGGGATGATGCCGGCGGCGATCACGGCCGCCACGGCATCACCCGCCTTCTGCACGTCGTCGAAGCTGGCCATGATGCAGCGCGCCAGCTGCGGCTTGGGCACCAGCCTGACGGTGACTTCGAGCGTCACGGCCAGCATGCCCTCGCTGCCGACGACCAGCGGGAGCAGGTCCAGGCCCGGCGCGTCCAGCGCCTCGCCGCCGAACTCCACCTGCTCGCCGTCGGCCAGGAAGCCGCGTACCCGCAGCACGTTGTGCAGCGTCAGACCGTACTTGAGGCAGTGCACGCCGCCCGAGTTCTCGGCCACGTTGCCGCCGATGGTGCAGGCGATCTGGCTGGACGGGTCGGGCGCGTAGTACAGCCCGTAGGGCGCGGCGGCCTCGCTGATGGCCAGGTTGCGCACGCCGCACTGCACGGTGGCGGTGCGGGCGACGGGGTCGACCTTCAGGATCTGGTTGAAGCGGGCCAGCGACAGCGTCACGCCCTCGCCATGCGGCATCGCGCCGCCCGACAGGCCCGTGCCCGCACCGCGCGCCACCACCGGCACGCCCAGGCCGTGGCAGGTGCGCAGCACGGCCTGCACCTGGGCCTCGGTCTCGGGCAGGGCCACCACCAGCGGGCGCTGGCGGTAGGCCGTCAGGCCGTCGCATTCGTAGGGCGTGGTGTCCTCGTCCTGCCACAGCAGGGCATGCGCCGGCAGCAGGGCACCCAGGGCCCGCACCACCTGGGCCTGTCGTTCCGCGCGCTGGAAGTTCGATTGCTGGGCGGAGGTGGCGGGAGCGTTCATGGCGGGGCTCGCGATGAGGAGGGCTAGCGGAAGATCACCGTGCGGTGGCCATTGAGCAGCACGCGGTGCTCGCTGTGCCACTTGACGGCGCGGGCCAGCACCAGGCTTTCGGTGTCGCGGCCGCGGGCGGTGAGGTCCTCGACGGTGTCGGTGTGGTCGGCGCGGGCCACGTCCTGCTCGATGATGGGGCCTTCGTCCAGGTCGGCCGTCACGTAGTGGGCGGTGGCGCCGATCAGCTTCACGCCGCGGTCGTGGGCCTGGTAGTAGGGCTTGGCGCCCTTGAAGCTGGGCAAAAAGCTGTGGTGGATGTTGATGGCCCGGCCGGCCAGCCGGCCGCACATCTCGTTCGAGAGGATCTGCATGTAGCGCGCCAGCACCACCAGGTCGGCGCCCTCGGCCTCGATGATCTCCAGCTGCTTCGCCTCGGCCTGGGCCTTGGTGGCGGCGGTCACCGGGATGTGGTGGAAGGGCACGTTGTAGCTGGCGGCCAGCTGGTAGAAGTCGCGGTGGTTGCTGATGATGGCGCGGATGTCCACCGGCAGCAGGCCGCTCTTCCAGCGGAACAGCAGGTCGTTGAGGCAGTGGCCTTCCTTGCTGACCAGCAGCACGGTCTTCATCGGCTGCTGGGCGGCGTGCAGCTTCCAGGCCATGCCGAAGCCGTCGGCCAGCGAGGCCAGCTGGCTGCGCAGCTCGGCCTCGGGCACGCCCTCGCAGGCGAAGCGCACGCGCATGAAGAACAGGCCCGTGCCATGGTCGTTGTACTGGGCGGCCTCTTCGATGTTGCCGCCCCGCTCCATCAGGAAGCCCGAGACGGCATGCACGATGCCGCGGCGGTCCGGGCAGGAAAGGGTCAGGATGTACGCGCTCATGAGGGGGCGGATTGTCGCAGCGCGCGCGGCGGGGTGTCGGCGGGCGCTCCAGGGCTCAGAGCTCGCCCGGCGGCAGGGCGGCCAGCGCAGCCCGGCAGTTGCCGGCGATCAGTTCCTGCCGCTGGCGCGGCATGCGCTCCAGCGTGGAGGCGACGCTGATGCCGGCCACCGCCTCGCCGCGCGCGTTGCGCACCGCCATGCCCACGGCCAGCACGTTGCGCGTGGCATGGTTACCGATGACCGACCAGCCGCGCTCGCGCGTGGCCCGCACCAGGATGCGCAGGCGCTCGGGCGTCATGCCGCCGTAGCGCGGCAGCTGCGCGGCGTTGGCGGCGATCACCTCGTCCACCTGCGCATCGGGCAGGGCGGCCAGCAGCGCCAGTCCGGCCGCGCCCACGCCCAGCGGCTGGCGCGTGCCCACCTGGATCACCAGCACCTGCACCGGGTGCGTGCCCACCTGCCGCGCGATGCAGTGCGAGGCCGCGCCCTCGCGCACGATGGCGAAGGCCGCATCGCCGCAGGCGCGGCTCACGCGTTCGAGCACCGGCTGCAGCTGCACCGCCATGTTGGGCTGGCGGACGGCGGGCTGCAGCGCGCCCCAGCGCGGGCCCGGCACGTAGAGGAAGCGGCCGCGCTGCGCCACATGGCCGCCTTCCTTCAGCGTGGCCAGCAGCCGGTAGACCGGCGCCCGCTCCAGGCCGGTGGCGCGGCACAGGTCGACCACCCGCAGGCCCTCGGGCCGGGCCATCACCGCGTCCAGGATCTGCAGGCCGCGGCGCAGGGTGCGGCTGCCGGGGTCTTCCGTGGCCTCGGCGGGATCGTCCGGCTGCCGGACGTTTTCGTTCGTGTTTCGGGAGGTCATCTCCAAGAATCCGCCCATCCAGAAGCCTGCAGTGTGCCGCGCCCCATGCGCCGCGCCCGCAGGCCTGGGCATTCGAACATCACGGAGACACCTACATGCCTGCATTCCCTTTCCGTCCCTCGGCCGTGCCTGCGCTGCGCCCGCAACGTGCCGGCCGCCGATTCTTCAGCATGGCCGCGGTGGCCCTCGCCGTGGCGATGGGCGCGTCGGCGTTGCCCGCCGCCGCGCAGCCGGAGGCCTGGCCCAGCCGGCCGATCCGCCTCGTCGTGGGCTATGCGGCCGGCGGCGCCACCGACGTGGTGGCGCGCCTGGTGGCCGTGAAGATGGGCGAGCAGCTGGGCCAGCCCATGCTGGTGGACAACCGCGCCGGCGCCAACAGCAACCTGGGCGCCGAGATCGTGGCCCGCGCCGCGCCCGACGGCTACACGCTCTACGTCTACACCATCGCCAACACCATCAACGCCTCGCTCTATCCCAGGCTGGGTTACGACCCGGTGAAGGACTTCGAGCTGGCGGGCCTGATGGCCAAGATCCCCAACATCCTGGTGGTCAATCCCAAGCTGCCGATCCGCTCGGTGGCCGACTACGTGCGTCAGGCCAAGGCGTCGAAGGAGGGCCTCACCTTCGCCTCGTCCGGTGCCGGCTCGTCCATCCACCTGTCGGGCGAGATGTTCAAGATGCAGTCGGGTCTCAACATGCTGCACGTGCCCTACAAGGGCAGCGCGCCGGCCATCACCGACCTGATGGGCGGCCAGGTGGACTCGATGTTCGACAACGCGCCCTCGTCGCTGCCGCATGTGCAGGCCGGCAAGCTGCGCGCCATCGCGGTCACCAGCGCCCAGCGCCTGCCGCAGCTGCCCGATGTGCCCACGCTGGCCGAGTCGGGCTACGCGGGCTTCGACGTGCAGTCCTGGTTCGCCCTGGCCGCGCCGGCCGGCACGCCGCGGCCGGTGATCGACCGGCTCAATGCCGCCCTGGCCAAGGTGCTGGCCGCGCCCGACGTGCGCCAGCGGCTGCAGGACCTGGCGGCCACGCCCGCCGGCGGCACCCCCGAGCAGGCACGCGCCTTCGCCGCCTCCGAGATCCAGCGCTGGCGCGAGGTCGTCAAGGCCTCGGGCGCCAGCGCCCAGTAAGCGCAGGCGCGGCGCGGGCATCCCGCCGCCGCGCCCTGCATCACGCCCGAGCGGGCCGCTTTCCTTCCTGACCATGTACCCCATCGACTTCTTCTGGCGGGCCGCCCAGCGCTGGCCCGCGCGCATCGCCATCGACGCGCCCGAGGGCCTCGTGCGCTACGACGCGCTGGCCGCCCGCGTCGCCGCCCTGGCCGCCGGCCTGATGGCGCTGGATCCGGCGCCCCAGAGCCGCGTCGGCCTCTGCGCCGCCAACAGCGCGGACCACATCGCCGCGCTGCTGGCCGTGCTGGCCTGCGGCAAGGTGTGGGTGCCGCTCAACCCCAAGAGCACGCGGCCGGAGATCCGGCGCATCGTGGACGCGACCAAGCCCTCCATCCTGGTGCTGGACGAGGCCCATGCCGACCTGCTGGACGGCGCGCCGGGTGCCCGCGTGCTGACGGGCGATGCGGTGCCAGCCGCCAGCGCCACCACGCTGCAGGCGCTGGAACAGGCCCATGCCGGCGCGCTGCCGCCGCGCCTGACGCTGCCGGCCGACGCCACGCAGGCCATCAAGTTCACCGGCGGCACCACCGGCCTGCCCAAGGGCGTGATGCAGCCCTACCGCGCCTGGATGGCCACCATCGCCAACCAGATCCATGCCTGGGGCTTCGACGAGCACGAGCGCTACGTGGTGGCCGCGCCCATCACCCACGGCACCTCGACCTACCTGCTGCCCATCCTGGCGCAGGGCGGCTGCCATGTGCTGCTGGCGGGCGCCGGCGCCGAAGCCGTGCGCACCGCCTTCCGCGAGCGCGGCGGCACCGTCTGCTTCATGCCGCCCACGCTGGTCTACATGCTGATGGCGCTGCCGGATGCGAGCCGCGACGACTTCCCGCAGCTGCGCCGCCTGATCTACGGCGGCGCGCCCATGCCGCCCGAGAAGATCCGCCAGGTGCGCGACTTCTTCGGCCCGGTGCTGGGCACCACCTACGGCCAGACCGAGGCGCCGCAGATCCTCACCGTGATGAGGCCCGAGGACTTCGACGACCCGCGCAACTGGCCCGCCGTCGGCCGCACCACCTGGTTCAGCGACGTGGCCATCATGGCGCCCGACGGTCGCCTGCTGCCGCCCGGTGAGGTGGGCGAGGTGGTGGCCCGCGGCGACCTGCTGATGACCGGCTACTGGCGCCTGCCCGAGAAGACCGACGAGACGCTGGTGGACGGCTGGCTGCACACCGGCGACCGCGGGCTGATCGACGAGCGCGGCTACCTCTTCCTCAAGGACCGGCTCAAGGACATGGTCATCACCGGCGGCTTCAACGTCTATCCGGTGGACGTCGAGAACGCCTTGGGTCAGCACCCCGCCGTGCACGAATGTGCCGTGTTCGGCCTGCCCGACGACAAGTGGGGCGAGACGGTGCAGGCCGCGGTGCAACTGCGGCCCGGCGCCGACGTGGGCGAGGCCGAGCTGATCGCCTTCGTGCGCGAGCGCCTGGGGCCGGTGCAGACGCCCAAGCGCATCCACTTCCATGCCAGCCTGCCGCGCTCGCCGGTGGGCAAGGTGCTCAAGAACGCCGTGCGCGACGCCGCCCTGGCCGCCACCGCCTGACCTTCGAACGGAGACACCGATGACCGACGAGAACGCCACCCCCGTCACCCGCCTGTGCACCCACACCCTCACCAGCCTGCACTACCGCGACGCGGATCTGGTGCAGGACCTGATGGGCCAGAAGACCTTCACCGAGGTGATGCTGATGCAGATCCTCGGCCGCACGCCGCGCCCGGTGGACATGCGCATCACCGACGTGGTGCTGATCGTGCTGATGGAGCACGGCCTCACGCCCAGCGCCATCGCCACGCGGCTGATCTACATGAGCGCGCCCGAGAACCTGCAGGGCGCCGTCAGCGCCGGCCTGCTGGCGGTGGGCAGCTCCTTCGTGGGCACCATGGAGAACTGCTCGCGCCTGCTCGACCGCATCATGGCGGCGGAAGACCCGCAGGCCGAGGCCGCCGCCATCGCGCAGCACCACAAGGCGCAGAAGAGCGCGGTGCCCGGCTTCGGTCACCACCTGCACAAGCCGGTGGACCCGCGCGCCTACAAGCTGCTGGAACTCGGCCGCGCCGAGCCCGAACTGGCCGGCCGCCACATCGAGGCGCTGGCGCTGTTGTCGGCGGCCGTCGATGCCGCCGCGGGCCGGCCCATCACCATCAACGCCACCGGCGCGGTGGCCGCGCTACTGGGCGAGATCGGCGTGCCCACGGGCGTGATGCGCGGCTTTGCGGTCATCTCCCGCGCGGCCGGGCTGGTGGCGCACATCGTCGAGGAGCAGCAGAGCCCCTCGGGCCGCTTCATCTGGGACACGGTGGAGCACGCCATTCCCTACGTGGGCGAGGGCGGGCGCTGAGCGGCCCTTTGCGCCGTTCTCAAGGCTTGGCCGGCGCGGCGGGCTTGCGAAGCTCGGCGCAGTAGTCCTTGGGCGGCATGGCGGGCGTGGCCCACAGGGCGTCGAAGCGCTGGCGATCCGCACCCGCGCCACCGGCCGCCATGCGCACGCTGCGGACCGTCATGTCGGTGGGCAGGTGCTGGGGCACGCCCAGCGCCGGGTCCGCATGCCCGGCGCCGGTGACGAGCAGCACCACCCGGCCCGGCCCGGCGGCCTGCGCGGCCTGGGCCACGGTGCGCGCCATCTCGCGGTCGCGCGCGACCTGGATGCGGGTCATGGGCTGCATCTGCGATTCCGGCAGCAGGCCGCAGTGGCCCTCGCGCACCGCGGCCACCTGGGCCTGCCAGGCGGGCGGCGGCAGCTGGGCGTCGAGCGAAACGTCGGCCATGGCGTCCTTCATGCGGGCGCGGGGCAGGTTGGCGCCCAGCACCGGCACGCCGGCGCCCACGGCGGCCATCACCACGGGGCCGTAGGCAGCCCAGGGCCAGGCGCGTTCGCTCCAGCCCAGGGCGGCGCGGGCCTGCGCCTCGGTGGCGGTCGGCGGCAGCGCGGCGGTGCTGCGGCCGCTGTCGGCCATCTCCAGTGCGACGGCGGCCAGGCGCTGGCGGGCGGCGAGCTGCTGCACCGTCTCGCGCTCCAGCGCATGGTGGGCGTCGGCGTCGTGCTGCTCGCCGAGGATCAGCACCTGCGCGGGCAGCAGGGCGTCCAGGCGGCGGGAGAGCGGGGTGTCGGGCGCGTCTGCCGCCACGCCGGCGCAGCCCGCGGCCAGCACGGCCGCCATCGACAGCGCCGCACGGCGGCAGAGCAGGGGCAGGGGAGACAGCATGCCGCGGATACTAGGCGCGCCGCGGGCGGCCTGCCTGTCCGCGCGATTCGCTTTCTTTCCGCGTCTTCTTCCGTTCGTCGTCCCCCGTGCCGTCTTCCGCTGCCGCTGTCCGGCGTCCCCCTCCCTATGTGCTGCGCGTGCTGGGCACGCTGCTGCTGGCCCTGGCGGCCGCGGGCCTGTGCCTTCTGCTGCACACGCCGCTGCCCTGGATGATCGGGCCCATCCTGGCCGTGTCCTTCGCCTCGATGGCCGGCTTGCCCACCGCGAGCTGGGCGCCGCTGCGCAATGGCGGGCAGTGGACCATCGGCGCAGCCCTGGGCCTGTACTTCACGCCCGAGGTGACGGCGCTGGTGGCCAGCCTGTGGTGGGCCATCGTGCTGGCCATCGCCTGGGCGCTGGCGCTGGGCACCGGCTTCGGGCTCTGCCTGGACCGGGTCCACGCGCGCCACATGCCCCAGTTGCCGCCGCGCACATTGAGAGCCACCACTTACTTTGCAGGCGCCATCGGCGGCGCGTCCGAGATGACGCTGCTGTCCGAACGGGCGGGTGCGCGCACCGACCTGGTGGCTGCGGCCCACAGCCTGCGGCTGGTGATCGTGACGGTCAGCATTCCCTTCGGCCTGCAATGGGCGGGCCTGCATGGGCTGGACAGCGTGCCCGCCGCGCTGCGCGAAGTGCGCTGGGGCGGCTTCGCGCTGATGGCCGTGGCCACCGCCGCAGGGGCCTGGCTGATGCGGCGGCTGGGGCGCGCCAACCCCTGGTTCCTGGGTCCGCTGCTGGTGACGGCGGGCATCTCGATGAACGGGATCACGCCCTCGGCCGTGCCGCAGTGGCTGTCGAACTCGGCGCAGCTGGTGATCGCCGTGAGCCTGGGCGTGCGCTTCTCGCGCGAGTTCGTGCACACCGCGCCGCGCTGGCTGGCTTCGGTGGCGGTGGGCACCGTGGCCATGATCGGCGCCTGTGCGCTGTTCGCGGAAGTCCTGGCCTGGGCCACCGGCCTGCGCTGGACCACGCTGCTGCTGGGCACCTCGCCGGGCGGCATCGCCGAGATGTCGATCACGGCCAAGGTGCTGCAGCTGGGCGTGCCGGTGGTGACGGCCTTCCAGGTCTGCCGGCTGGTGGCGGTGCTGCTCCTGACGGGACCGCTGTTCGAGCGCCTCTACAGGCGGCGGTGAAGTGAAACACCCCCCATGCCGCTTCGCGGCTCCCCCCTCCCTTGCGCCTTCGGCTTGGAGGGGGGCGCACCCCACGGCCTGGCAAAGCCAGTTCCGTGGGTGCCCTGGCTTGGCCTGCTCCGCGGCCCTTCGATCAGGATCATGGCGTCGGTTTCCCTCTACGCGGGAGGCACGCAGCATCGAGGAAAAGTGAGAGGAACGCCCGAAAAGCAAAAGGCCCGCGCGATGCGGGCCTCTTCGTGCCGATACCTTCTTATCGCCGGCGTTGTCAGTGCATCAGCACTGGGTTCTGCGCAAGCTCGGCATAGCCTTCGAGCGTGTCCTCCACCTCTTCCTGCGTAGGGGTGTTCTCCTGCCAGGCGGCGATCTGCTGCTGGAACAGCTCGGCCCAGGAGCCGTCGAGGTAGACCTCCTTGCCGGAGCGCTTGTCCACGATCTCGAAGCCGTCGCGCGACAGCATCGGATGGCTGCCGGCGGGGCGGCTGCCCTCCTCCGGCTGCACGTGGACGACGACGAAGCTGTCGGAGTCGTAAAGCATGTGCATGGCGGGGTGCTTCAGAGAGTCGATGAGGGACATGGTCATGTATTTAGCAATCAATGCGCCAGATTCAAGAGCTGCCGATCTCGTGTGGGCCAATGCGCCGCCCTAATGTACGCGGCACATCGCGGGCCCGTCCGCAAAGGGTCTCCCCTGGGGCGCCGCTGTTGCGGCGGCGCATCTCACTGTGCCTTGTCGGCGCTGCGCAGCTGCAGGTCGGCGAAGTCGCCGTTGACCTCGGTCTGGCGGATGCGCACCGGCAGCCAGCCAAGGTCGGATGCGAGCCAGACCTCGATCTTCTGGTCGTACTCGCGCCGCGGCAGGCGAACCAGGCGGCGGGCTGGATGCTCGCCGGAGGGCGTGGCGACGGTCTCGTCGCCTTCGACGCGGAAGGTCCACACATCGGCATCGCGCGGCCCCGCCACCTGCAGGCTGATCGTGCGGCCGGCCGTGTAGCGCGCCGGGTCGCCGCCCACCAGCGCCGTCAGCTGCATCAGGATGCTCAGCCGGTCCTGCGCGCCCGGCTGCAGCGGAACGCGCGTGTTGGCGCTGCTGAAGACGATCTCGCCCGTGTCGCGCACGAAATGCGTGGCGACTTCGCTGCGGCGGCGGTCCGAGAAGCGCTCCGGCGCGATGCCTTGCGGGCCGATGCGGCCCTCGCTGGTCTGCGCCCGGATGGTGCGGAACAGCACCTTGAGTGAGAGCCGCGCGTTGTAGCGGTCGCCGTCCTGCAGCCAGGTGAGTTCGCCGAACACGCCCGACATGGGCTGCATGCCCTGCTGGCCCGTGGCGTCGAAGTCGAGCTTCACCGAGCCCGGCAGCTGCAGCGGCACGGTGGCGCCCGCCGTGGGCGTGCCGGCCGGCGGGCCCGAGGGGGCGTCGCCACTGCCGCCGGGGCCATCGCCGCCCCCGGGCCCGAGCAGTCCGCCACGTTGCGATCCGCCGCCGTTGTCGGTGTCGGCAGCCGCCACCTCGGCGGGCGCGGATGCCGCGGCCTGCGGGGCGGGCGCCGAGGCGGCCGGCTCCGGCGCGGTGGCCACTTCGACGGCGGGCAGGGTGGGCGCTGGTGGTTCAGGCTCGGCCACCGGGCGCGGCGCCGCCGCCGGCGCGGGCCGGTGAGCGGGGTGCCGGGGCGCCGCATGCGGCGCGGCGCGTGCAGGCGCAGGGGCGGCCGCTGCCGGGGCCGGCGGCGCGATCACCACCTCGCGCGTGCTGAAGCTGTGGGCCAGCGGCAGGGGCGGCGGCTCGCTGCCCAGCGGCAGCAGGCCCAGCAGCAGCACGTGCGCGAGCACCACCGCCACGGCCAGCAAGGCCAGCGCGCGCCAAGGGCTGCGGCGGGGGGCGGGGAGGTCGGTGGAGGAGGCGCTCGGCGTCATCGGCGGCTTCGGCGGAACAGCGGCTGGCTACACTGCCCCGTCCTGGGGGATGGCCCTCGCCGATCGCGCAGCCCGTGGGCAGAAGGCACACGGCGCGGCGATGGGGAACGGCATCCCGATGAGTTTAGTCAGCGCGTGCGGCCCACCTCCGGCCGCGTGCCGCATCCCCTTCACGCCTCCATGAAACTCGCCACCCTCAAGGACGGCTCGCGCGACGGCCAGCTGGTCGTGGTCTCGCGCGACCTGACGCAGGCCCATTACGCCACCGGCATCGCCCACCGCCTGCAGCAGGTGCTGGACGACTGGGGCTTCATGAGCCCGCAGCTGCAGGACCTGTACGACCTGCTCAACAGCGGCCGCGCGCGGCATGCCTTTCCCTTCGACCCGGCCCAGTGCATGGCGCCGCTGCCGCGCGCCTACCAGTGGGCCGACGGCTCGGCCTACCTGAACCACGTGGAGCTGGTGCGCCGCGCCCGCGGCGCCGAGATGCCGGCCAGCCTGCGCAGCGACCCGCTCATGTACCAGGGCGGCAGCGACGACCTGCTGGGCCCCTGCGACGACATCGTGGTGCCCAGCGAAGCCATGGGCATCGACTTCGAGGCCGAGGTGGCGGTCGTCACCGGCGACGTGCGCATGGGCGCCTCGCCCGAGCAGGCGCTGGACGGCGTGCGTCTGCTCATGCTGGTCAACGACGTCTCGCTGCGCCACGTGATCCCGGCGGAGCTGGCCAAGGGCTTCGGCTTCGTGCAGGGCAAGCCCGCCACCGCCTTCAGCCCCGTGGCCGTGACGCCCGACGAGCTGGGCGAGGCCTGGCGCGAAGGCCGCGTGCACCTCACGCTGCAGGTGGCCTGGAACGGCCGCACCGTGGGCCTGTGCGAGGCGGGTCCGGACATGCACTTCCACTTCGGCCAGCTGATCTCGCATCTGGCGGCCACCCGCCGCGTGCGCGCCGGCAGCATCGTCGGCAGCGGCACGGTCAGCAGCCCGGGCGTGGAAGACGCGGCGGGCCGACTCGATTGGCCGCGCGGCTATGCCTGCATCGCCGAGAAGCGCTGCATGGAGACGCTGCAGGACGGCGCCCCGCGCACCGGCTTCATGCAGTTCGGCGACACCGTGCGCATCGAGATGAAGGGCCTGGACGGCCGCTCCGTCTTCGGCGCCATCGACCAGGAGGTCGTGCCGCCCGGCGGACGGCCCCGCGCCGAGGCGCCGCCCGCCGGGGGCGACGGCGGCGACTGATCCGGCGCGGCGGCGCTGGCGTAAGGAGAGGGCGGCGTCCCACCCGCCGGTGGCGGATGTCGCGCCAGCATTGCACCGGAGGTCCAGCCCATGAACGCCACTTCTCTTTCGATGAACCCGCCTGCTTCGTCCCGCGCCCGCCAGGTGCTGGGCCTGGTCGGCTGGCTGCTGCTGTGTTTTGCGGCGGCCGGTGTCGGCGGGCTGGCCTCGGCCAACGCGGCCGGGTTCTACGGCGAACTCACGCGGCCCGACTGGGCGCCGCCGGCCTGGCTCTTCGGCCCGGTGTGGAGTGCGCTCTACACGCTGATGGCGATCTCGGCCTGGCTGGTCTGGCGCCGCGGCGGCTGGGCGGCTGCGCCGGGCGCGCTCGGCCTGTTCGTCGTCCAACTCGCGGTCAATGCGTCGTGGAGCTGGTTCTTCTTCGTGTGGCACCTGGGCGCCGCATCGCTGGCGGTGCAGGTCGTGCTGGTGCTGCTGGTACTGGCGACGCTGGTCGCCTTCTGGCGCCGCTCGGCGCTGGCCGGTGCGCTGCTGCTGCCCTATGTGGCGTGGCTGGGCTTTGCCGGCGTGTTGATGACCGTGGTCTGGCGGCTCAATCCGGCGCAGCTGGGTTGATCGCAGGCGCCTGATGGAGCACGCCGACGAGGGGCATGCGCGTCTCGTGAACGCCGGCCGTGCCAGGCGGGCCGTCGCGAGAAGGTGGCGCCGCGCACGGTGGGCCGATGGCCGACGCCGCGCACGTCGCCCGCTCGGGTAAGCTGGCACGCCGGCCGCCCGCCCCGGTGGCGAGCCCGCGATGCCGCCGCCATGCGCGCCCGATCCGCCTTCGAATGCCAGACAGGAGACGCCCCATGTCCGATGCCAGCCCGCCCCCCTTCAGCTTCGCCCAGTTCGTGCCGGGCTTCGACTTCCTGCGGAACCTCGCCGCAGGCGGGGCCTCCGCCGCCAGCGCCATGCCCGGGCTGGGCGGCATGTCCAGCTGGGTCGCGCCCACGCTCAGCGTGGAGGAGATCGACAAGCGCATCCAGGAACTCAAGGCCGTGCAGTACTGGCTGGAGCAGAACGGCCACGCGCTCAAGGCCACGATCCAGGCGCTCGAAGTGCAGCGCATGACGTTGTCGACCCTGCGCGGCATGAACGTGCGCATGGAGGACCTGGCCCAGGCCTTCGCCGATTCGACCACCCGTGCGGCCGAGGCGGTGCGCGAGGCCACAGCGGCGGCCACGGCGGCACCCGCGGCGCGCGATGCAGCGCCGGAGCCCGCGCCCGCCCCGGCGCCCTCCGCCGAGGCCCCGGCGGGGGAGGAGGCCGACGCCCCTGCCGCCCCTGCCGCCGCTGCGCCCGGCGTCATCGACCCGCTGCAATGGTGGGGCTCGCTCACCCAGCAGTTCCAGCAGATCGCCAGCCAGGCCCTCAAGGACGCTTCGGCCATGCAGATGCCGATGGCCGCGGCTGGCGCGATGCCCGAGGCGCCGGCCGCTCCCGCCAAGTCGGCCGGCCGCAAGGCGCCGGCCAGGAAGGCCGCGTCCCGCAAGACAGCGGCGCGAAAGAAGCCAGCGGCCTCCAAATCCAGCACCGGCAAGAAGCCGGCCGCCGCCTCCACCGCCACTAGCGCCCGCCGCACCGGCGGCAACCGGAGCACCGGATGAAGCTCTTTCCCACCGGCCACGCCACGCATCCCGACTGGCGCATGGCCGCCGGCCTGGTGCTGGCGCAGCTGCGCGCCCAGATGGCGCTGCCCGACTACGAATCCTCGCCCTCGCTGGGCCTGCTCTACGTCACTGACCACTACACGGCCGAGTCGGCCGACATCCTCGACCTGCTGGCGGCCGAGCTGCCCGAGGTGAGCGACTGGGCCGGCGCCGTGGCGGCCGGCATCGTCGCCAATGCCGCCGAGTACATCGACGAGCCCGCCATCAGCGTGATGCTGCTGGGCGTGCCGGCCGACCAGTACCGCGTGTTCTCGGGCGTGGCACCGCTGGCGGCTTCGGGCCATGCGCCGGGCGACGGACCCAATGCCGGCTTCAGCGCGCGCTGCGCGCTGGTGCATGCCGACCCCGAGACGCCCGAGCTGCCCGAGCTGATCGCCGAGGTCGCCGGCCGCACCGACGACGGCCTGCTCTTCGGTGGCCTGGCCTCGGGCCGTGCGGGCGCGCTGCAGTTCGCGCTGGGCGGCAACGGCACCATGGCGGGCCAGGGCGCCACGCGCGGTGTGTTCGAGGGCGGGCTGTCGGGCGTGGCCTTCGGGCCCGAGGTGGGGCTGGCCACGCAGGTCACGCAGGGCTGCCAGCCCGTCTCGCGCCAGCGGGAGATCACCGGCGCCGACGAGAACCTGCTGCTCACGCTCGACGGCCGACCCGCCCTGGACGTGCTGCTCGAAGACCTGGACATCTCGCTGGAACGCGACCCGCAGCAGGCCATCGACACCGTGCGGGCCACCTTGGTGGGCCTGTCGGCCGCCGGCACCGACGGCGTGCGCATCACCGGCGACCTGGGCCCGCAGGCGCGGGTGCGCCACATCATCGGGCTGGACCCCAAACGCCGCGCCGTCGCCATCGCCGACCGGGCCGAGGCCGGCATGCGCATGAGCTTCTGCCGCCGCAACGCCCAGGCCGCGCGGGCCGACCTGATGCGCATCTGCGCCGAGATCCGCGAAAGCCTGGAGCCGCAGGAGCAGAGCCTGGCCACCGCGCAGGCACTGGCACTGTCGGAGACCGATGCCTCGCCGCACCCGGCGCGGCGCATTGCCGGCGCGGTCTACATCAGCTGCGTGGGCCGCGGCGGGCCGCACTTCGGGGCGCCCAATGCCGAGCTGCAGATCCTGCGGCATGCGCTGGGCGACGTGCCGCTCACGGGCTTCTTCGCTGGCGGCGAGATCGCCGGCCATCACCTGTACGGCTACACCGGCGTGCTGACGGTGTTCACCGCGGAGTGACGCGCTCGGACGGGGCCGAACGGCGGCCTCAAGCGCCCGCCAGCTCGGCCCGGTAGGTCGCCACTTCCTCGGCGAGCCAGTCGCCGAAGGCGGTCGGCGGCCCCCGCCGCCCGCCCGTGATGGGCCACACCAGCCAGTACGGATAGGGATAGGGCACGCGCACGTCGGTCAGCGCCACCAGCTCGCCGCGCTGCAGCAGGCCGTGGACGATGCTCCGCCGCTCCAGTGCCACGCCCTGGCCCAGGCGCACGGCCTCGATCGTGAGGTTGGAATCGTTGATCCACAGGCCGGCGAGCGGCGGCGGTTCGGGCAGGCCCACGGCCTCGCACCAGCTCGACCAGGATTCGGCCGAGCGCACCGGCGGGCAGGCCAGCACCTCGGCCGGCGTGGCCGGCAACTGGCCGCCGCGGAAATGCGGCGCGGCCACCATCAGCAGCTCGTCCTCGAACAGCGGCTGCTGGCTCAGGCCTTCCCAGGGGCCATGGCCCATGCGGATGGCGACGTCCGCCGCGCCCTGGCGCAGGTCCTGCACGTCCAGGCCGGCCTGCAGGCGGATGCGCTCATGCGGATGGCGCTCGGCAAAGCGCGGCAGTCGCGGCAGCAGCCAGTGCAGGCCGAAGGAGGGGATCACCGACACCACCAGCTCGCCCTCGCGCGGGCGCACCCGCAGGCTGCGGGTGGCATCGCCGATGTCCGAGAGGGCGGCGCGCACCTGCAGCGCATAGAGCCGGCCGTTCTCGGACAGCCGCAGGCCGCGGCCCTCGCGCTCGAACAGCGCCAGGCCCAGCAGCGATTCGAGGTGCCGCAGCTGCTGGCTCACGGCCGAATGGGTGACGTGCAGCGTCTCGGCCGCGCGGGTGACGCTGCCCAGCCGGGCCACGGCCTCGAAGCATCGCAGGGCTTGCAGGGGCGGCAGGTCGCTCATGGAAGGCGGGGGTCGTTGAAGAAGAACTAACGGATTGGCGCAGAACAAGTCGATGGTTCTTGCCGTGGCCGCAGGGTAGATTGAAAGGGGCGGCACTGATGCCCGCCTGACTTGCTGAAGTGGAACTGAAATGATGCAACTGATCGGCATGCTGGACTCGCCCTACGTCCGGCGCACCGCCATCGCCCTGGAGCTGCTGGGGCTGCCCTTCGAATCGAAGCCCCTGTCGGTCTTCCGGCAGATGGAGGAATTCCGCCGCCACAACCCGGTGGTGAAGGCGCCCACGCTGGTGCTGGACGACGGCCAGGCGCTGATGGATTCGACCCTGATCCTGATGCACGCGGAGCAACTCGCCGGCCCGGGCCGCAGCCTGTGGCCGACCGATGCCACCGACCGCGTGCGGGCCCTGCGCCTGACCGGCCTGGCCCTGGCGGCCTGCGAGAAGGCGGTGCAGGCCGTCTACGAGCGCGAACTGCGCCCGGCCGAGCGGCAACATGCGCCCTGGTCGGAGCGCGTGACGGGCCAGATGCGCACCGCCTGGCAGTTGCTGGAGGCCGAGATGCGCCGCGCGCCCGTGCCCGGCGGCGCCCGCGCCGGGGCCATCGGTCATGCCGGCATTGCCATTGCTGTCAGCTGGCATTTCACGCAGCAGTTGCTGCCGGGCGTGCTGGCGCCCGCGGACTTTCCGATGCAGGCGGCCTTCTCGGCCGAGGCCGAGGCGCTGCCCGCCTTCGTGCGCTGGCCGCACGCCTGAAAGAGCCGGCCGCGCCGACCCGGCGGCGTCGGGGGGCCGTGCGATCATCCCGCGATGCATTCCCGCTCCGCCCGCGCCATCCGGCTGGTCGCCCTCATCGAAGCCTTCAAGGGCGTGCTCGCCGTCGCTGCGGCGTCAGGGCTGCTCCTGCTGCTGCACAAGGACCTGCGCACGGTGGCCGAGCACCTGGTGCATCACCTGCACCTCAACCCCGCCTCGCACGAGCCGCAGGTCTTCATCGACTTCGCGGCCCATCTGCAGGACGGCCGGCTGGCGCTGCTGTCGGCCGGGGCGGCGGCCTATGCGCTGGTGCGCTTCACCGAGGCCTACGGCCTGTTCCGCGAGCGGGCCTGGGCCGAGTGGCTGGGCGCTCTCAGTGGCGCCATCTACCTGCCCTTTGAGGTGCTGGCGCTGGTGCGCCACATGCACTGGCTGGACGTGGTCACGCTGGCCGCCAACCTGACGGTGGTGGGCGTCATGGTGCGGGCGCTGTGGCTGCGCCGGCATGCGGCCGCGCCGGGCCTTCCACTGCGCGTCAATTGATCCGCCACCGTTCGGGCTGAGCCTGTCGAAGCCTGGGCACCCACCCTTCGACCCTTCGACCAACCCGGCACAGGTCCTGCGCAGGGTCGCCGGGCCGTCTCAGCCCACCACGCCCAGCAGCCGCGCCAGGTCGCCGGCCGTCTCCGGCCGCGAATCGAAGGCCAGCTGCGACTCCAGCCGCGTCAGGTGCTCGTGCATACGCCTTGCCGCCTCCGGTGCATCGCGCAGGCGGATGGCGTCGATCAGCGCCCGGTGCTCGCGGCAGCCGCAGGCCGTGGCCTCTTCCCGCTCGTCGGCATGGGCCGAGCTGTAGGTCATCAGGATCAGCGAGGTGCGCGAGATCAGCTCCCGCAGGATGCGGCCCAGCGTCTGGTTGCCCGAGCGCTCGGCGATGGCCAGGTGGAAGTCGCCCGCAAGACGGATCGCGCGACGCATGTCGCCGCTGGTGCGGGCCGTCTCCTCCGCCTCGGCCGAGGCGCGCAGGCGCTGCACGTCGGCATCGCTGGCGCGGGCCACGAACAGCTCGACCAGCGTCGGCTCGATCAGCCGCCGCGCGCCGAAGACCTCGCGCGCCTCTTCCTGCGTGGGCTCGGCGATGGTGGCGCCGCGGTTGGGCGTGAGCGTGACCACCTGCTCGTTGGCCAGGCGCACCAGCACCGGACGGATGCGCGTGCGCGAGACGCCGAAGGCGCTGGCCAGCTTGTCTTCCACCAGCTTGGTGCCGGGCGGCAGCTTGTGGTCGAGGATGGCCGAGACGATGCGCTCGTACATCTGCGCCTCGGTCAGCGCCGTGGTCGCGGCGGCGGGGCTGCTGTCGTCCGATGTCATCGGCGGCCCGGCGTCTGGCGGCGGCGCAGCAGCAGCGCCAGGCCCACGGTGAGGCCCATCACGCCCAGCGACACCACGGTGGTGACCGTGCCCAGCGCATAGATGGCCGGCGTGGTGACGGTGGAGGTCAGGCCCTGCAGCTCCAGCGGCAGGGTGTTGACGTCGCCGACGGCCTGCGAGGTGCGGGCGATCTCGTCCCAGCTCAGCGTGAAGCCGAACATGCCGATGCCGACGATGGAGGGGCCGATCAGCGGCAGCACCACATGGCGGAAGCTCTGCCACGGCGTGGCGCCCAGATCGCGGGCGGCCTCCTCGTAGGCGGGGTTGAAGCGGTTGAACACGGCGAACATGATGAGCAGGCCGAAAGGCAGCGTCCAGGTGAGGTGGGCGCCCAGGGCCGAGGTGAACAGGCCGAGCGCAGTGCCGTAATTTTCGAGCATGCCGTCCGCGCCCAGCGCGGCCAGCGCCGACTTGAGGCCGGTGTCGATCAGCCGGAACTGCAGGCCGATGCCCAGCGACACGATGATGGACGGCATGATCAGGCTGGCGATGCTCACGTAGAACAGCGCGCCGCCGCCCGCCAGCCGCTTGCGGAAGGCCAGCCCCGCCAGCACCGACAGCCCCACCGTCAGCGCCATCACCGCCGTGCCCAGCGCCAGCGAGCGCCGGAAGGCCGCCCCGATGTCCACCGTGCCCAGCCCCTCCGCCAGCTGCCGGAACCAGTGCAGCGACACCCCCCGCATCGGAAAGGTGAGCCCGCCCTCCGGCCCCTGGAAGGACAGCACGAAGATGGTGAACATCGGCCCGTACAGGAAGAGCACGAACAGCACGAACACCGCTGCCAGCGGCCAGAACCCCGGCGCACGCGCCTCAGAAACCCGAGCCTGCATGAAAGTCGCTCCTGTCGTCGCTATCGTTGCTGTCGTCGCCGGTCTTCGCGGGTGGCACCGCGGAACCGGCTCCGCCGGGCCGCTGGTGCCGCCCCCTCGAGGGGGAGGCGCCGAAGGCGCCACGGGGGTGGGTCAAAGCTCTTTCCGGATGTCCACCACCCGCGTCAAGGCCCAGATGATCATCAGCACCACCGCCAGCAGGATCACCGCGTTGGCCGCCGCCAGCGGGAACTGCAGGTAGCTGGTCTGCACCTGGATGATCTTGCCCACCGAGGCGATCTGCTGGCCGCCCATCACGCCGATGGTGACGAAGTCGCCCATCACGATGGTGATGACGAAGATGGAGCCGATCAGGATGCCGGTGCGCGACAGCGGCACGATCACGTTCCACAGCGTCTGCCAGCCCGAGGCGCCGCAGTCGTCGGCCGCTTCGAGCAGGCTGCGGTCGATGCGCATCATGCTGTTGAAGATCGGCACGATCATGAACATGGTGTAGAGGTGCACGAAGGCCAGCACCACCGAGAAGTCGGAGAACAGCAGCCACTCCACCGGCTCGTGCACCAGCCCCAGGCCCATCAGCGTCTGGTTGACCAGCCCGTTGCGGCCCAGCAGCGGCACCCACGAGATCATGCGGATCACGTTGCTGGTCCAGAAGGGCACCGTGCACAGCACGAACAGCAGCGTCTGCATGCCCGGCGTGCGGACATGGAAGGCGAGGAAGTACGCCACTGCAAAACCCAGCAGCAGCGTGATCGCCCACACCAGCAGGCAGAACTTGAAGGTCGACAGGTAGGTCGACAGCGTCACGCACAGGTCGCCGTTGTCCGTGAGGTGCGAGCAGCCCTCGAAGATCGCGAGGTAGTTGCGCAGCGAGACCGCGGGGATCAGCTCGTACTCGTTGAAGTCCCACAGGCTGACCATGCCGATCAGCACCAGCGGCACCACGAAGAACAGCAGGAACACCAGCGCGAACGGCGCCGCCTGCCACCACGGCTTGACCCCGCCTTCCATCGGCGCAGGAGCATGGACGCTGGATGCGGGAGCACTCATAGGGTTTTTTCCTGGCGCTGTGCGCCATCCGCGCCGCGTGAAATTTGCGCAGCGGCGGGGACCGTGCGGCGACACACGAACGGCGTCTTGCTCCCTCTCCCCTTGTGGGAGAGGGCTGGGGAGAGGGGGCTGCGACGGTTGCAAGGCACACGCTCGTTATGACCCGCGCACCCCCTCTCCCCAACCCCTCTCCCGCGAGGGGAGAGGGGCGCAGGACAGCACAGGTCAGGACGCTTCATTTCAGCCAAGGATGTAGAGATCGGCAAGCGCAGCGAGCCGCCGCGGGAGCACCCGCGGAACCGGCTTTGCCGGGCCGCTGGGTGCGCCCCCTTGAGGGGGGAGGCGGCTACACGAAGTGAGCAAGCAACGGGGGTGGTCCCTTTATGCGGCCACGAATTCGTTCCATTTACGGACCATGTACTCGTTCTCGTCCATCACCGCGTTCCAGCACGCGATGCCGCCCATGCGCTGCTCGTAGCTGCCGCCGTCGCGCACGCTCCCGGCCTTGGCGATCACCACGCCCTGCGGGCTCTTGATGTCCTGCGTGGCCGGCTTGCCTTCCATCCAGTAGGCCCACTCGTAGGGCTCCATCTTGGCCTTGGCCGTCTCCAGCACCGCGCTGTAGTAGCCCTGGCGGTTGAGGTACGCACCGGCCCAGCCGTCGAGGAACCAGTTGATGAACTCGTAGGCGGCGTCGAGTTTCTTGCCCGACAGCGTGGCCGGCAGGCCGAAGCCCGAGGCCCAGGCGCGGTAGCCTTCCTTGAGCGGCTGGAACACGCAGTCGATGCCCTTGCTGCGCACGGCCGTCACGGCGGGGCTCCACATCGACTGGATCACCACCTCGCCCGAGGCCATCAGGTTGACCGACTCGTTGAAGTCCTTCCACAGCGCGCGGAACTGGCCGGCCTTCTTGGCTTCGATCAGGGTCTTGATCGTCAGGTCGATCTCGGCCTTGCTCATGTTGCCCTTGTCCTTGTATTTGTGGATGCCCTTGGCCTCTACCACCATCGCCGCGTCCATGATGCCGATGGAGGGGATGTTCAGGATCGCGGCCTTGCCCTTGAACTCGGGATTGAGCAGCTCGGCCCAGCTCTCGATCGGGCGCTTGATCAGGTCGGGGCGGATGCCCAGCGTGTCGGCGTTGTAGGTGGTGGGGATCAGCGTCATCCACTGCGTGGGCGCCTTGGCGAAGACCTTGCTCTTCTCGCCTTCGAGGAAGATCACCTTCTTGGGCGCCGTGCCCTGATCGCCCACGGCCTTGCCGGCGACTTCGCCCTTGGTGAAGAGCGAGGTGATCTTGTCGGCGTTCTTCACCCGCTTGACGTCGATGCCCTTCAGGTTGCCGGTGGGCACGATCTTCTTGAGCGAGAAGAACTCGGTGTCGATCAGGTCGAAGCTGTTGGGGGCGGTGACGGCGCGCTTGGTCACGTCGTCGGTGGTCACGGCCACGTACTGGATCTCGATGCCGGTGTCGGCCTTGAACTTCTCGGCGATGGCCTTGTCCTGGTTCACCGCGGTGCCCAGGTAGCGCAGCACCATCTTCTCCTGCGCATGGACGAAAGGCGCCGCGCCCGTGGCCAGGATGCCGGCCATGCCGGCGCCGCCTTGCAGCAGGCTGCGGCGCGAAAGGCCGGGGGTGCGGGGATCGAGCGTGTCGGACATCGAGGACTCCTTCTTGGGGGATGAGGAAGCGCGAGCGCGGTTGGAAAAAAGAAAGGACGGGGCGACGGCTGGGGCGTGCGCCTCAGGCCGGCAGTGCATGCGCCTGGTGCGGCGCCCAGAACAGGTGCACGTCTTCGCCCAAGGCATAGGGCCGTTCGGCGAAGCGGGCTTCGGGCAGCATCACCGAGACGCCGTTGGCACCGGCCGCGTCCTGCGCCTGCAGGCCGAGCAGCACGTAGGTGCCCTGGTATTCGACGTCGGTGACGGTGGCGCCCAGGCCGGGCGCGGCGGTGGCGGGCGCCTCGGCGGCGGCGGGCCGGATCTGCAGGTGGTCGTTGCGCACCGCCACCTTGCCGGCGCCGGTCTGGATCACGTTGTGGCCGCCCATGAAGCGCGCCACGAACTCCGTGGCCGGCGCGTTGTAGACCGCATGCGGCGAGCCGACCTGTTCGATGCGGCCCTGGTTCATCACCACCATGGTGTCGGCCAGCGCCATCGCCTCTTCCTGCGAATGCGTGACGTGGATGAAGGTCAGGCCCAGCTCCTTCTGCCAGCGCCGCAGCTCGGCGCGCATCTGCACGCGCAGGAAGGGGTCGAGGGCCGACAGCGGCTCGTCCAGCAGCAGCACGCGTGGCTGGGTGATCAGCGCCCGGGCCAGCGCCACGCGCTGCTGCTGGCCGCCGGACAGCTCACCCGGCTTGCGCTCCGCCAGGTGGCCGAGCGAGACGCGCTCCAGCAGGTCCTGCGCGCGGGCCTGGCGCTCGGCCCTGGCCACGCCTTTCATCTTGAGGCTGAAGGCCACGTTGTCCAGCGCCGACAGGTGTGGGAAGAGGGCGAAGCTCTGGAACATCATGGCCGTGCCACGCGCGGCGGCGGGCAGGTCGGTGATGTTGCGGTTCTCCAGCAGGATGTCGCCGCCGGTCACCGATTCGTGGCCGGCGATCATGCGCAGCGTGGTGCTCTTGCCGCAGCCCGAGGGGCCGAGCAGGCAGCAGTAGCTGCCGCTGGCGATGCGCAGGTCGATGGCGTCCACGGCCGGCGCACCCTGCGCATAGCGCTTGGTCAGCGCGACGAGCTCGATGGCGGCGGGCGATGGCGTGGCGATGGCGTCCATGCCGCAGACCTACGCAAGGCGTGTGCCAGCGTGCGCTCATTGTTTGCACGCAATCGCCGCCGGAAATTGCGTACAAAAAGCACCGCCGCAGTGCGCGGCGGGCCGGTTCAGCGCCGAAGCGGTGCCAGCGGCTGCGCGTCGGCCGCGTCGCCGTCGATCAGGAAGTGCCCGCCCGCCACATGGTGGAGGGTGCGCAGCGCGTCCTGCCCGTCGAAGTGCCAGCGACCTTCCGAAAAGACGCGGGCATCGGCCTGGGCCGCCACCACCTCGCCCAGGAACAGGTCGTAGCGCTGCTGGATCGGCGGCTCGGGCAGCAGCCGGCATTCCAGCCAGGCGGCGCAGCCTTCCAGCAGGGGCGCGCCCGTGACGCTGCCCGCGAAGGTGGTGAGGCCATAGGCCTCGAACTTGTCGACGCCGCTCAGCGCGTCGGTATCGCGGCCCGAGACGCTGCCCAGCGCATTGCACAGGTCCAGCTGCGCCCGCACCGGCACCTGCAGCACGAATTCGCCGCTGGCCTCCAGCAGCTCGCGGGTGTAGGTGCTCTTGTCGAGCACAACGGCCACCTTGGGCGGATCGAAGTCCAGCGGCATCGCCCAGGCGGCCGCCATGATGTTGCGGCGGCCGCCCGCCGCCGCGCTCACCAGCACGGTGGGGCCGTGGTTGAGCAGGCGGTAGGCCTTGGCCAGATCGACGGGGCGGCGGTGGTGGGCGGTGGTCATGCGGCCGACGATAGCGCGCCCCTGCACCCCTGCGCCCTTACGCCGGGCTGGCGGATCAGGCGGCGCTGGCGAGCGGCCGGAGCACACCCGCATGGCGGGTGTCGGCGGTGAACGCGAAATCCACCTCCGGCGCCAGCCCGCTCACGATGCGCGCGATGGACTGGCCCGAGCCACACGCATGCGTCCAGCCCAGCGTGCCGTGGCCGGTATTGAGGAACAGCCGGCCCACGCGGCTGGCGCCGATGATCGGCACGTTGCTCGGCGTGGCCGGGCGCAGGCCGCTCCAGAACTGGGCCCGGGCCGTGTCGCCCGCACCCGGGAAGAGCTGCTCCACACGCCGCACGATGGCCTCGCAGCGCACGGTGCTCAGGTCACGGTCGTAGCCGTTGAGCTCGGCCGTGCCGGCGATGCGCAGCCGGTCGCCCTGCGGGCCGGTCAGGCGCGAGAACACCAGCTTGAATTCGTCGTCCGTCAGCGAGACCTGGTGCGCCCGGCTCGCGTCCTTGACCGGCATGGTCACGGAATAGCCCTTGGCCGGGTAGATCGGCAGCCGGATGCCGAGCGGCGCCGCCAGCAGCGGGCTGAACGAGCCCATCGCCAGCACGTACGCGTCGGCGCGCAGGCGCTGATAGCGGCCTTCGGCGTCGGTGGCCTCCACATGGTCGATCTCGCCCGCCACCTCGCGCAGCGCGGTGATGGTGTGGCCCATCAGGAAGCGCACGCCGGCCGCCTCGGCGCGCCTGGCCAGTTCGCGGGTGAAGCGGTTGGCGTCGCCCGACTCGTCCTCGGCGGTGTAGGTGGCGCCGGCCAATTGCGGGCGGATGTGGGCGAGGGCGGGCTCCAGGCGCACGGCCTGGTCGGCGTCGATCACCTGCCGCTCGCAGCCCAGCTGGCGCATCTGCTCGGCCGGCGCCAGGGCGGCGTCGAACTCCTTCTGCGAGGTGTAGAAGTGCAGGATGCCCTGCGTGCGCTGGTCGTAGGCGATGCCGGTGTCGCGGCGCAGCTGCTGCAGCACGTCGCGGCTGTAGGTGCCCAGGCGCACGATCTGTTCGATGTTGTGGCGGGTGCGCGCGGGCGTGCATTCGCGCAGGAAAGACAAGCCCCAGAGCCATTGCCGCAGGTCGGGCCGCAGGCGGAAGAGCAGGGGCGCATCTTCGCGGCCCAGCCACTTCAGCAGCTTGAGCGGCGCGCCGGGGTTGGCCCAGGGCTCGGCATGGCTGACGGAGATCTGCCCGCCGTTGGCGAAGCTGGTCTCGGCGCCGGGCGTGGCCTGGCGGTCGACGACGGTGACGTCGTGGCCGAGCTGGGAGAGGAAGTAGGCGGAGGTGGTGCCGAGCAGGCCGGCGCCGAGGACGATCACGCGCATGGAAGAACCCCTTTCAGGTTGCAGCGCATGAACGCGGCAGCGGGGTCCGTCCTTGGGGCACAAGGGGGCAACCGCCGCATGACGCGTTCAGGTTGCCGCTCCCCCTGTCCTTGGTACCTGAGAGTTTCACCCGCAGCGCTCGCGGCGGGTTTGCTCCTTCGGTGCGCCACATGGTGTGGCGACTCTCCAGACGGCGTGATGGATGTTGCAGTACGGGCCCGTTGCCGGACCGACCTGAGCGTTTATGGGAGTTTGCGCCTTCGGTAGCGCCGCCCGGCCTGTGCAGGCGGGCGGTGCGTTCTCCTGCGGGGCGCGATTCTAGGGGGCCGGTCGCGTTCAACCAAGCCCACCCTGTCCGCATCGCCTGAAACTGGCGCGGCCACAAGACTCGAATGGACGCGGAGCAGGCCATGCCTGGGCACCCCAGGAACTGGCTTCGCCAGGCCTGTGGGTGCGCCCCCCTCCAAGCCGAAGGCGCCAGAGAGGGGGGTGCCGCGAAGCGGCATGGGGGGTGTTCCGCTCTAGCGGCGCAGCTGGGTGAACTGGCCGAATTCCCACTCGCGCATCGCCAGCAGCAGCGTGTAGCCCTCCAGCTCGCCGGCGGGCAGCTTCTGGTCGGTCTGGTGCTGCTGGGCGAAGTCCTGCGCCACGCGTTGCAGCCGCTCCAGGAAGGCCGGCGCCAGCGCCCGCGAGATGGAGCCGTGCACCAGCAGCAGCCCCTCGGCCGGGCCGTCGAAGCCGCCGGCGTAGTAGTCGAGCACCACTTCCTCACGGAAGAACTGCATCACCGGCCCGTGCGGCCGCCAGCGAAAGGTCTTGGCCACCTTGAGCCGGTAGCGGTTGAGCGGCCGCAGCTCGATGATGCCGATGCGGTCCAGCTGCGCCAGGTAGCCGATGCATTCGGCCTCGGTGATCCGGTAGGTGCCGACGATCTGCTCCAGCGTCCATTGGCTCAGCACGTTGATGGCCACCAGCAGCAGCTTGCGGTCGCGCACCACGGCCTGCTCCTGCTCCTGCGTCAGCTCGCGCAGCAGCGGCTGGCTGTCGGCCACGCGCCGCGCCAGGTCGGCGAAGTCGATGCGCAGGGCGCGGCAGATGGCGTCGACGCGCGCCAGCGGCATGTCGCCCCGGGCCAGCATGCGCTTGACGCTGGATTCGGCCAGGCCCAGGGCCACGGCCAGGTTGGCATAGGTCATGCCTGCGGCCTTGAGTTCGGCCTTGATGGCCCGGACCAGATCGACGGTGGTGCTCATGGCGGTATTGTTGGACGATACCGCGCGGCGCGAGATCGGGGCTTGTATCGTTTGCCGCGCCCGGGCGGGCACGGCAGCATGGACAGTGGCGGCCGTCCGTCCCGCCTGCTCCGGCACAATGCCCGCGCGCCGGCGGTCCTTCCTTCCGCAGTGCCATCCGCATGACCGCTCACGCCAACCAGTTCGCCCTGCTGCGCCAGCGCCGCTTCGCGCCCTTCTTCTGGACGCAGTTCGCCGGCGCCGCCAACGACAACCTGTTCAAGTTCGCCTTCACGGTGATGGTGACCTACCAGCTGCAGGTGGCGTGGCTGCCGCCCTCGCTGGCGGGGCTGGTGATCGGGGCGCTGTTCATCCTGCCCTTCCTGCTGTTCTCGGCCACTGCGGGGCAGCTCACCGACAAGTACGACAAGGCCCGCATCATCCGGCTGGTCAAGACGCTGGAGATCGCCATCATGGCGCTGGCCGGCTGGGGCTTCGTGGCCGCCAACGTGCCGGTGCTGCTGGGCTGCGTCTTCCTGATGGGCCTGCATTCCACGCTGTTCGGCCCGGTGAAGTTCGCCTACCTGCCGCAGGCGCTCGATCCGCACGAGCTGACGGGCGGCAACGGCATGGTGGAGATGGGCACCTTCGTCGCCATCCTGCTCGGCCAGGTGGCCGGCGGCCTGCTGGTGGCGCTGCCCGGCATCGGCCACGGCACCGTGGCGGCAGCCTGCGTGGCGGTGGCCGTCATCGGCCGGCTGACGGCGCAGGCCGTGCCCGCCGCACCGGCCACCGACCCGGGCCTCGCGGTCAACTGGAACCCGGTGACCGAGACCTGGCGCAACCTCAGGCTCGCGCATGGCAACACGGTGGTGTTCCGCTCGCTGCTGGGCATTTCGTGGATGTGGTTCTTCGGCGCCACCTTCCTGTCGCAGTTCCCGAGCTTCGCCAAGGAGGTGCTGCACGGCGATGCGCAGGTCGCCTCGCTGCTGCTGGTGGTGTTCTCGGTGGGCATCGGCGCGGGCTCGCTGCTGTGCGAGACGCTGTCGCGCCGTCAGGTGGAGATCGGCCTGGTGCCGCTGGGTGCCATCGGCATGAGCGTGTTCGCCATCGACCTGTACTTCGCCTCGCGCGGGCTGCCGCCTTCGGCCGAGATGGGGCTGGGCGCCTTCCTGGCGCAGCCGGCGCACTGGCGCGTGATGGCCGACCTGGCGCTGCTCTCGCTCTTCGCCGGCCTCTACAGCGTGCCGATGTATGCGCTGATCCAGCTGCGCAGTCAGCCCACGCACCGCGCGCGGATCATCGCGGCCAACAACATCCTCAATGCGCTGTTCATGATCGCCAGCGCGGTGATCGCCGGGGCGCTGATCGGCGCCGGCTTCAGCATTCCGCAAGTCTTCCTCTTCACCGGCATCGCCAATGCGGTGGTGGCGGGCTACATCTTTTTGCTGGTGCCCGAGTACCTGCTGCGCTTCATCGCCTGGGTGGCGTCGCGCTTCGTCTACCGCTTCAAGGTGCGGGGCGACGAGCAGATCCCCGACCAGGGCCCGGCCGTGCTGGTGTGCAACCACGTGAGCTTCGTCGACGCCGTGCTGCTGATGGCGGCCAGCCCGCGGCCGATCCGCTTCCTGATGGACCACCGCATCTTCCGCGTGCCGGTGCTGGGCTGGCTGTTCCGGCTGGCCAAGGCGATCCCGATCGCGCCGCAGAAGGAAGACCCGGCCGCCTACGAGCGCGCCTTCGACGAGGCCGCCCAGGTGCTGCGCGAGGGCGACCTGCTGGGCATCTTTCCCGAAGGCGGCATCACGCGCGACGGCACGCTGCAGCCCTTCAAGGGCGGCGTGATGAAGATCCTGGCCCGCGCGCAGGAGGACGGCCTGGCGGTGCCGGTGGTGCCGATGGCGCTGACGAACCTGTGGGGCTCGTACTTCAGCCGCATCGAGCTGCGCGGCGGCGAGCCGGTGGCCATGGTGCGGCCCTTCCGCCGCGGCTTCTGGAGCCGCGTGGGCCTGAACGTGGGTGAACCGCTGCCAGCTTCGGCAGTGCAGCCTGAACTGCTGCGTGCGCGGGTGTCCAACCTGCTGACGCAGTCTTGATTCCTCATTGATGAACGCTTTTCTGAACTGGCATGCGCTGACCTGGCTGGGCGACAGCAGCCTGATGATGCCGATGGCGCTGGCCATCACCGCCTGGCTGGGCTGGGCCCGGCGGACCCGGCCGGTGATGTGGCTGTGGCTGCTGTGCGTGGGCACGGCGGGCGCGACCGTGGTGGCGGGCAAGCTGGCCTTCATGGGCTGGGGGCTGGGCATCGCGGCCATCGATTTCACCGGCTTCAGCGGCCACACCACGCTGTCGACCACCCTCTGGCCGGTGGCGCTGTGGCTGGCGGTCTCCAGCTTCGCGCATCGCTGGCGCGTGGCGGCCGCCTTCGCGGGCTGGGCCCTGGGCATGGCCATCGGCTATTCGCGTCTGGCCCTGGACGCGCATTCGGTGTCGGAGGTGGTGTCGGGCTTCCTGCTCGGGCTGTCGGCCAGCGGCTTCTTCCTGTGGGGCCAGCGGAGCAAGCCGCACCCCAGGCTGCGCCTGCTGCCGGTGCTGCTCACGCTGGTACTGCCGGCGCTGGTGATCCCGCCCGGCACGCGCGCGCCCACGCACGAACTGATCGGCCGCACCGCGGCCTGGATGGCCGGCAACGAGCGCCCCTTCGTGCGGGCCGATCTGCATGCCGGCACGCGACCATCGCGGCGGGCGGCCGGCTGAACGGGCGCCTGCGCGGTGGTATCGCCTGGCGATACCTGAAGCTGCAAATTCCGAGCGGGGTACAGCCCGGCACTGCCGTGAGGTCGAAGCCCGGGCACGATGCGATTCATCTCGGGCGGCGGGCGAGCGGCTGGATCCCCCAAGCGCTGTCCAACGGCCGAGCCTGAAAGGAAATCGCCCATGAAGACCTCCCTGCGCCTGTCCGAAGCCTGGTTCCGTCGTGGCCTGTGGCTGTTGTCCCTGGTGTTCGCCAGCTTCCTGATCGGCCTGGGCGGCACGGTGGTGGGCGACCTGCCGCGGGTGGAGCGCCAGTTGCGGCTGGACGACTTCATCGACCGGTCGGCCGCACAGGCCCAGCGCGACGCCCTGGCCCGCGCGCAACAGGCCCGGACCGAGGCCGACGAGGCCCTGGCGCAGGCGCAACTGCGCGCCCGGACGGCCCAGGCCAACACCCGTTCGGCGCAGGCCAGCCTCGGCGACTGGCTGGCCACGCGCAGCGCCACCGCCCGGCCGGAGCAGGACCCGGCCCTGATCGAACGCACGCGCGCCCTCGACGAACTGCGTGCCGCCCAGCGGCAGGCCCAGGCGGCGGCCGAGCGCCAGGAGCAGCGGGCACTCGATGCCCGCCAGGCCGCTGCACGCAGCCAGCGCCAGCTGGACGAACTGGAAGCGGCCGCCGCCGAGCGCTTGCAGGCGGCCGAGCGGCGGCAGGAACTGCGCGTCTTCGGCTACCGCCTCGCCCTCACGCTGCCGCTGCTGGCCGTCGCCGGCTGGCTCTTCGTGCGGCACCGCAAGGGCAACGGGTGGCCCTTCGTCTGGGGCTTCGTCTTCTTCGCCCTCTTCACCTTCTTCGTGGAGCTGGTGCCCTACCTGCCCAGCTATGGCGGCTATGTGCGCTACGGCGTGGGCGTGGTGCTGACGCTGTTGGCCGGCCGTTGGGCCATCGCCGCGCTGCAGCGCTACCTGGCGCGGCAGCAGGCGGCCGAGGCCCGGCCCGAGCCGGCACGGCGCCAGGCCCTGGACTACGACGTGGCGCTGGCGCGCCTGGCCAAGGGCGTCTGCCCGGGCTGCGAGCGGCCGGTGGACCTGAAGAACGCGGCCATCGACTTCTGCCCGCACTGCGGCATCGGCCTGTTCGACCGCTGCGGGGGCTGCGGCAGCCGCAAGAGCGCCTTCGCGCGCTTCTGCCACGGCTGTGGCAAGGCGGCGGAAACCCGGCCGACCGCCACTCCCGGTCCAGATACAGAATTAAGCAACATTTCTTCGCAGAAGCCGGCAGAAGATCACGAACACGGCCGCCGCTGACGCAGGGCCACCCCGCACGGGTGCTAGAACCGGGCACCCGCCGCCGAGCGGTGACTGTTCCTCCCCATCCGACCCAGGAGTCATGCCCGTGAGCATCTTCAGCAGCATCCTTTCCAAGATCTTCCCCGGCGCACAGGCTGCGCCCGCCCCGGCCCCGGCCCCGGCCCCGGCCCCGGCCCCCGCGCCCGCCGCACCGTCGGCGACCGCTGCGCCGGCTCCGGCGGCGCCAGCCGTGCCCGCGCCACCGCCGTCCATCCCCCTGGGTGAGGTGGCCCCCATCCTCGATGCGAAGCCAGGTGCGGCCCAGCTGAACTGGCGCACCTCCATCGTGGACCTGCTCAAGCTGCTCGGCCTCGACAGCAGCCTGGCCGCCCGCAAGGAACTGGCCAACGAGTTCATCTACACGGGCAGCGCAGAACCGGGCTCCGCCGAATGGAACATCTGGCTGCACAAGCAGGTGATGACCCGCATCGCGGCCAACGGCGGCACGCTGCCGCCCGAGATGCGCTGAGCGCGTCGCGCCCAGAAAAAGAAAAGCGGCCTGCGGGCCAATCTCAGTCAGTTCACCAAGAACCGTTCGGGCTGAGCCTGTCGAAGCCAGGGCACTGCGTGTCAAAGCCCTTCGACAAGCTTGGGCGAACGGATTAACTGACTGGCAGTGGCCCTCGGGCCGCTTTGCCGTTGTGGCGGCGGCCCTTCTCAGACGCCCCGCGCCCGGTCGCTCGCGAACTGCCGCCGGAATTCGCCGAAGCGCCCGGCATCCAGCGCCTCGCGGATCTCCCGCATCAGGTTCAGGTAGTAGTGCAGGTTGTGGATGGTGGTGAGCATCGGCCCCAGCATCTCGCCGCAACGGTCCAGGTGGTGCAGGTACGCGCGCGAGAAGCCGCCGCGCCCGCCGTCGGCCCAGCTCACGCCCGCCGTGCCGGCGCAGGCGTGGCAGGTGCAGCTCGGGTCCAGCGGCTGCGGGTCGTTGCGGTGGCGGGCGTTGCGCAGTTTCAGGTCGCCGTAGCGGGTGAAGATGGTGCCGTTGCGCGCGTTGCGGGTGGGCATCACGCAGTCGAACATGTCCACGCCCTGGGCCACGCCTTCCACCAGGTCTTCCGGCGTGCCCACGCCCATCAGGTAGCGCGGCTTGTGGGCCGGCAGGCGGTGCGGCGTGTGGGCGGTGATGCGGCGCATCTCCTCCTTGGGCTCGCCCACGCTCACGCCGCCGACGGCGTAGCCGGGAAAGTCCATCTCCACCAGCGCGGCCAGCGATTCCTCGCGCAGGTGCTCGAACATGCCGCCCTGCACGATGCCGAACAGGGCGTTGGGGTTCTGCAGCCGCGCGAACTCGGCCTGGCAGCGCTTGGCCCAGCGCAGGCTCAGTTCCATGGAGCGGCGCGCTTCGGCCTCGGTGGTGATGCGGCCCTGCGTCTCGTAGGGCGTGCATTCGTCGAACTGCATGACGATGTCGCTGTTCAGCACCGTCTGGATCTGCATCGACACCTCGGGCGTGAGCAGCAGCTTGTCGCCATTGACCGGCGAGGCGAACTTGACGCCTTCCTCGCTGATCTTGCGCATCGCGCCCAGGCTCCAGACCTGGAAGCCGCCCGAGTCGGTAAGGATGGGCTTGTTCCACTGCTCGAAGGCATGCAGGCCGCCGAAGGCGCCCATCACGTCCAGGCCGGGGCGCATCCACAGGTGGAAGGTGTTGCCCAGGATGATCTGCGCGCCCATCTCCTCCAGGCTGCGCGGCATCACGCCCTTGACGGTGCCGTAGGTGCCCACGGGCATGAAGATCGGCGTCTGCACCACGCCGTGGTTGAGGGTCAGCGTGCCCCGGCGCGCATGGCTGTCGGGGTCGGTGGCCAGCAGGTCGAACTGGAGGGCGGTCATGGTTTGGCAGGCGAAGAAGAAGGGGCGGCGGAGGGCTGCACGGGCAGCAGCATCAGCACGGTCCGGTTGAAGTCTTCCACCACCAGCAGGCGGCCGGCGCGGTCGACGGTGAGGCCGGTGGGGCGGCCCATGGGCCGCACGCCGTCCTTGGCCTGCCAGCCGGCGAGCCAGTCGATGGCGGGGCCTGCGGGCAGGCCGGTCTTGGCATCGAGCCTGAAGCCGACCACGCGGTGGCCGCTGGCCTGCGGGCCGCGCCAGGCGACGAGCAACTGGCCGGCGAAGGGCGTGCCGGCAGGGCCGAGCGCCATCTGCAGCGGCGCGGCATGCGCGGGCCACAGGGCCAGCGGCGCCTCGCTCTTGCTGCAGTCGTAGCGGCCTTCGTAGCCGTGGGCGTTCTTGCGCGGGCCCACGCAGTAGGGCCAGCCGTAGAAGCGGCCGCGCTGCAGCAGGTTCAGCTCCTCGGGCGGGCTCTGCGCGTCGCGGTAGTCGATGCTGTTCTCGCCCTGCAGCACGCGGCCTTCGGGGGCCGCGGACGTGGCGGGGAGGACGGCCAGCGCCATGCTGTTGCGCAGGCCGGTGGCGAAGGGCGCGAAGCGCTGCACGGTGCGCTGCGGGCCGCCGAGTTGCGCCTCGTACACGGCGGCGCGGGGCTTGGCCCCTTCGCCGTCGGGGCAGGGCAGGACGGGCGCGTCTTGGCCGCTGCGGCAGTTGTCGCTGCTGGAGCCGACGTTGACGTAGAGCCGGTCGCCGGGGCCGAAGGCGATCTCCTTGAGCGGATGGGTGCCGTCGTCGGGCAGTTGGTCGAGCACCGTCTCGCGCTGCGGCGCGGCGCCCGGTGCGCCGACGGCCGTGCGCCAGACGCTGCCGGCCTCGCCGACGTAGACCTTGCCGTCCGGGCCCAGCGCCAGGCCCGAGGGCCGGTCCAGGCCGCTGGCCAGCACGGCGATGCGCGCACGGCGCGGGGCGGGGCCGTCGGCGGGCAGCGTCATTTCCAGCAGCCGGCCGCGCTTCGGCTCCCAGGAGCCCATGTCGGCGATCCAGTAGCGGCCGGGCGCCACCTCCAGGATGCGGCGCGGCGCGCGCAGGCCTTCGGTCTCGTCGGCCAGAAGCGCGACGCAGGTGCCGGCCGGGCTGGGAATGTCCAGCCGCGCGAAGTCGCCGCAGCGGCCGGCGGGCGTGTAGCCGCGCGCGGTGGCGAGCAGGGGCAGGACCAGCGCGCACAGCGCGGCGAGGCGGACGACCCGGTTCATGGCGCAGTCCTTTGCAGCAGCATGGCATCCCCGTAACTGAAGAAGCGATAGCGCTCGCGGATGGCGTGGGCGTACAGCGCCATCACCCGCTCGTAGCCCGCCAGGGCGCTGACCAGCATCATCAGCGTGCTCTTGGGCAGGTGGAAGTTGGTGATGAGCAGGTCCACATGCCGGAAGCGGAAGCCCGGCGTGATGAAGATCTGCGTGTCGCCCTGCGCCTGCCCGCTGGCGGCCCAGGATTCGAGCGTGCGCACGGTGGTCGTGCCCACCGCCACCACGCGGCCGCCGTGGGCGCGGCAGTCGGCGATGGCCTGCTGCGTGGCCGGCGGCACGTCGTAGCGCTCGGCATGCATCACATGCTCGGCGATGTTCTCGGTCTTGACCGGCTGGAAGGTGCCCGCGCCCACATGCAGCGTGACGTTGGCGCGGCGCACGCCGCGGGCCTCGAGCTGCGCGAGCAGGGCCTCGTCGAAATGCAGCGCTGCGGTGGGCGCGGCCACGGCGCCGGGCACGCGGGCGAAGACGGTCTGGTAGCGGCGCGCGTCCTCGGCGGCGTCGCTGGCGCTTTCCTGCGCCTGCTGGCGCTCGATGTAGGGCGGCAGGGGCACGTGGCCGTGGCGCTCCATCAGCGTGTAGGGATCGGCGCCGTCGTCGCTCTCCAGCGCGAAGCGGAACAGCGGGCCGCCTTCCTCGGGCCAGCGGCCCAGCAGCGTGGCGCGGAAGGCCGGCTGGCCGGGCGCGGCGTCCATGCGCAGCACCGTGCCGACGGCTGGCTTCTTGCTGACCTTCATGTGGGCGGCGACCTCCTGGCCGGCGAGCACGCGCTCGATCAGCAGCTCCAGCCGGCCGCCGGTGGGCTTTTCGCCGAAGAGGCGGGCCTTGACCACCTGCGTGTCGTTGAAGACCAGCAGGTCGCCGTCGCGCAGCAGCGTGGGCAGGTCGCGGAAGATGCGGTCGGCGGGTTCGGGGCCGGTGCCGTCGAGCAGGCGCGAGGCGCTGCGTTCGGGGGCGGGTTGCTGCGCGATCAGTTCGGGCGGCAGCGCGAAGTCGAAATCCGAGAGCGTGAAGTCGGTGCGGGACATGCTTGAGGGCCGGACGGGCCCGTTCCAAGAAAGAAGCGGAAGCCCTCCGTGCAGGCCGTCGCGGGGCGGCGGCGTTCCGCGCGGGGCGGAGGAGGGCGGGGAGGCAGAATTGTCCCATGTCCGCGCGCCCCCTCGCTTCGCCTGCCCCCGCGCCCGCCGCCCCTCGCGCGCCCGGCAGCGGCGAAAGCCAGGTGCAGCGGGCGCTCAAAAAACTGGGCCTGGTGCGCGACATCGACTTCGCGCTCTACCTGCCCCTGCGCTACGAGGACGAGACCCGCATCGTGCAACTGGCCCATGTGCGCGACGGCGAGCATGCGCAGGTCGAGGGCACGATCGTGGACAGCGAAGTCGTCTTCCGCCCGCGCCGCCAGCTCATCGCCACGCTGGACGACGGCAGCGACACCTGCCAGCTGCGCTTCTTCAATTTCTACCCTTCGCAGCAGAAGCAGTTGGCGCCCGGCAGCCGGGTGCGGGCCCGCGGCGAGGTGCGTGGTGGCTTCGTGGGCCGGACCATGCTGCACCCGGTCATCAAGGCGGCCGGCACGGCGCTGCCGCTGGCGCTGACGCCCGTTTATGCCACGACCGCGGGCCTGGCTCAGCCGGTGCTGCGCCGCGCCGTGCAGGCCGGCCTGGCGCGGGCGCCGCTGGAGGAGCTGATCCCCGCCGAGCTGCTGCCCCACAAGGCCTGGACGCTGCGGGCTGCGC
The DNA here is from genome assembly GCF_021401245.1 of Pseudacidovorax sp. NFM-22. Classification (GTDB taxonomy): domain Bacteria; phylum Pseudomonadota; class Gammaproteobacteria; order Burkholderiales; family Burkholderiaceae_C; genus Xenophilus. The sequence goes on along the minus strand of NZ_JACBFY010000002.1, from coordinate 372,759 downwards.
TCGAATTCCTGCACCACCCCACGCCCGACGTGGCCCTGGCCGCGCTGGAGGACCGCAGCCATCCCGCCTGGCAGCGCCTGAAGGCGGACGAGCTGCTGGCCCAGCAGCTGTCGCAGCTGGAGGCCCGCCGCGCCCGCGAGGCCCAGCGCGCGCCCGTGCTGCGCGCGGGCACGGGCGACGGCAGCCTGCATGCCCGCCTGCTGGCGGCGCTGCCCTTCTCGCCCACCGGCGCGCAGGCGCGTGCCGACCGCGAGATCGCCGCCGACCTGGCCCACCGTCAGCCCATGCACCGGCTGCTGCAGGGCGACGTGGGCTCGGGCAAGACGCTGGTGGCGGCGCTGGCCGCGGCCCGCTGCATCGACGCCGGCTTCCAGTGCGCGCTGATGGCGCCCACCGAGATCCTGGCGTCGCAGCATTTCGGCAAGCTGGTCGGCTGGCTCGATCCGCTGCTGGCGGCGCAGGGCCGGCGCGTGGCCTGGCTCACCGGCAGCCAGAAGAAGCGCGAGCGCGACGCCATGGCGGCGGCCGTCGAAAGCGGCGAGGCGGCGCTGGTGGTGGGCACGCATGCGGTCATCTCGGAGAAGGTGCGCTTCCAGCGGCTGGCGCTGGCCATCGTGGACGAGCAGCACCGCTTCGGTGTGGCCCAACGCCTGGCGCTGCGCGGCAAGGCCTCCGAGGGCGGCGACGGCATGCAGGCGTTGGAGCCCCACCTGCTGATGATGAGCGCCACGCCCATCCCGCGCACCCTGGCCATGAGCTACTACGCCGACCTGGACGTCTCCACGCTCGACGAGCTGCCGCCCGGCCGCACGCCGGTCGTCACCAAGCTGCTGGCCGAGCACCGGCGCGACGAGGTCATCGCCCGCATCCACGGCCAGATCCAGCAGGGCCGGCAGGTCTACTGGGTCTGCCCGCTGATCGAGGAGAGCGAGGCGGTGGACCTGCGCAACGCCACCGCCACCCGCGACGAACTGGCCGACGCCCTGGGCGAGACGGTGCGCGTCGGGCTGCTGCATTCGCGCATGCCCACCGTCGAGAAGCAGGCCGTGATGGCCGACTTCAGCGCCGGCACGCTGCAGGTGCTGGTCAGCACCACGGTCATCGAGGTGGGCGTGGACGTGCCCAACGCCTCGCTGATGGTGATCGAGCATTCGGAGCGCTTCGGCCTGTCGCAGTTGCACCAGCTGCGCGGCCGGGTCGGGCGCGGCGCGGCGGCCTCGGCCTGCGTGCTGCTCTACGCGCCGGGCGACAGCGGCCGCGTGGGGCAGGCCGCCAAGGCCCGGCTGACGGCGATGGTCGAGACGGCCGACGGCTTCGAGATCGCCCGGCGCGACCTGGAGATCCGCGGCCCCGGCGAATTCCTGGGCGCGCGCCAGTCCGGCGCGCCGCTGCTGCGCTTTGCCGACCTGGGCACCGACCAGCGCCTGCTCGAATGGGCGCGCGACCTGGCGCCACAACTGCTGGACCGCCATCCGGACCAGGCCCACCGGCATGTGGACCGGTGGCTGGGGACGAGGGCGGAGTTCCTGAAGGCCTGAAGGGCTGCCTGTCGGCAGGGCTTCGCCCGCCCGGGACCGGCGCGCATAATTGACGCAAGCTATGACCCTGACCGAACTCAAATACATCGTCGCGGTGGCGCGCGAGCGGCATTTCGGCAAGGCGGCCGAGGCCTGCTACGTCTCCCAGCCCACCCTGTCGGTGGCCATCAAGAAGCTGGAGGACGAGCTCGAGGTGAAGCTCTTCGAGCGCAGCGCGGGCGAGGTGACGGTCACGCCGCTGGGCGAGCAGATCGTGCAGCAGGCCCAGTCGGTGCTCGACCAGGCCGCCACCATCAAGGAAATCGCCAAGCGCGGCAAGGATCCGCTGGCCGGTCCGCTGAATCTGGGCGTCATCTACACCATCGGCCCCTACCTGCTGCCCGACCTGGTGCGCCAGAACATCGCGCGCACGCCGCAGATGCCGCTGATGCTGCAGGAGAACTTCACCGCCAAGCTGCTGGAGATGCTGCGCGCCGGCGAGATCGACTGCGCCATCATGGCCGAGCCCTTTCCCGACTCCGGCCTGGCCATGGCCCAGCTCTACGACGAGCCCTTCCTGGCCGCCGTGCCGGCCCAGCACCCGCTGGCCAGCCGCGAATGGGTCAGCTCCGACGAGCTCAAGAACGAGACCATGCTGCTTCTGGGCACCGGCCACTGCTTCCGCGACCATGTGCTGGAGGTCTGCCCGGAGTTCGCCCGCTTCTCCAGCAATGCCGAGGGCATCCGCAAGAGCTTCGAAGGCTCCTCGCTGGAGACCATCAAGCACATGGTGGCCGCAGGCATGGGCGTCACGCTGGTGCCGCGCCTGTCGGTGCCGCCCGAGGCGCTCAAGCCGCGCAGCAAGGCGCGCAAGGATCTGGAGCCCATCGTTCGCTATGTGCCCGTGCGCGATGGCGAAGGCGGCGCGCCGCCCTCCCGCCGCGTGGTGCTGGCGTGGCGGCGCAGTTTCACCCGCTACGAAGCGATCGCGGCGCTGCGCAACGCGATCTATGCCTGCGAGTTGCCGGGCGTCAAACGTTTGTCCTGACGCGGTGCCGGCCTGCATCGCGGCCGGCTATGTCTTCGATAGAGTGCGGGGTGTTGCCTCCGGCAGGCCCCGGCGCCTAAGGTAGAGGCCTCGCCGCCTCGCTCTGCGGGGCGCATCCCGTTCCCGACCTCCCTCCAAAGGAAACCAGCATGGCCAAGATCCCCAAGTCGCCCAAGAAGGACAAGAACCCCATCGTGGCTGCTGCGCCCGCGGCATCTGCCGGTGCCGTGCCCGACAAGGGCGGTGACCGCGTGGCCCCCGAATCCGGTGGCCGCAACGCGCCCATCATCAACATCGGCATCGATCGCCAGGACCGCGCCGCCATTGCCGAAGGCCTCTCGCGCGTGCTGGCCGACACGTACACGCTCTACCTCACGACCCACAACTTCCACTGGAACGTGACCGGGCCGCATTTCAACTCGCTGCACGCCATGTTCATGGCGCAGTACACCGAGTTGTGGAACGCCACCGACGTGATCGCCGAGCGCATCCGCGCCCTGGGCCACTATGCGCCGGGCTCGTATGCCGAGTTCAGCAAGATCGCCACCGTGCCGGACGTGCCACTGCAGCCGCCGCGGGCCATGGAGATGGTGCGCATCCTGGTCAAGGGCCACGAGACGGTGTCGCGCATCGCGCGCGAATTCATCCCGGTGGCCGAAGAGGCGGGCGACGATCCGACCGCCGACATGCTCACGGCGCGCTGCACCGTGCACGACCAGACCGCCTGGATGCTGCGTTCGCTCCTGGAAGAGTGAGCGCCAGTGCCACCCAGCCGCCCGCCCGCCGCGGGCGGCTTTCTCTTTATCTGGACCTGATCCGCTGGGACCGACCCGCGGGCTGGCTGCTCCTGCTCTGGCCGACGCTGGGCGCGCTGTGGTTCGCCGCAGACGGTTTCCCGGGCTGGCACCTCCTGGCCGTCTTCGTGCTCGGCACGATCCTCATGCGCAGCGCCGGCTGCTGCGTCAATGACGTCGCCGACCGCGACTTCGACCGCCACGTCAAGCGCACCGCGAGGCGGCCCGTCACCAGTGGCGCCGTGTCGGTCAAGGAGGCGCTGGCCCTTGGCGCTGCCCTGGCGCTGGTCGCCTTCGCGCTGGTGCTGACCACCAACGGGCCGACGGTCGCCTGGTCCTTCGGCGCCTTGGCCATCACGCTGGCCTATCCTTTCGCCAAGCGTTTCGTTTCGCTGCCGCAGGCGGTGCTCGGCGTGGCTTTCAGTGTCGGCATTCCGATGGCCTTCAGCGCGGTGCGCGACGGCGCCGTGCCGGCGATGGCCGCCTGGCTTCTGCTGGGCAACCTGGGCTGGGTCCTGGCCTACGACACCGAGTACGCGATGGTCGACCGTGACGACGATCTGCGCATCGGCATCAAGACTTCCGCGATCACCTTTGGCCGCTTCGATGTGGCGGCGGTGATGGCTTCCTATGCGCTGTTCCTGGCGATCTGGGGCGTGCTCGGCCTGCGCGCCGGGCTGGGCGGGGCGTTCGCGCTGGGAATGGCCGCGGCGCTGGGCCAGGCGTTCTGGCATTGGCGATTGATCCGCGACCGCACCCGGGAGGGATGCTTCCGGGCCTTCCGCCACAACCATTGGCTGGGCTTCGCCGTCTTCGCCGGCATCGTCGCCGGCTACGCCCTTCGCCCGTGATCCCGCAACACGGGTGTAGGGAGGGCGCCAAACCAGGCGCTTGACAGCAATCCGCCGGCAACGCACAATAGCCGGCTTCGCCCTAAAAGGCGAACTCTTTCCGCCCAGACGGACGCGTGCAACCAGCAAAAGCGCCTTACGGCTTTTTTGTGTGCGCCGACGACGGGCCCAAGACTGACCGAACAGGTTTTTCGCGCCGGTGCACTGCCGGACGTCTGGCCTCAACGGTACAAGTTGGGAACTACTAGCAATGATCCAGACTGAATCCCGGCTCGAAGTGGCCGACAACACGGGCGCGAAGTCCGTCCTGTGCATCAAGGTGCTCGGCGGCTCCAAGCGTCGCTACGCCAGCGTCGGCGACGTCATCAAGGTGAGCGTCAAGGAAGCTGCGCCGCGTGGTCGCGTCAAGAAGGGCGAGATCTACAACGCCGTCGTGGTGCGCACCGCCAAGGGCATCCGTCGTGGCGACGGTTCGCTCGTCAAGTTCGACGGCAACGCCGCCGTCCTGCTCAATGCCAAGCTGGAGCCGATCGGCACCCGCATCTTCGGACCCGTGACGCGTGAGCTGCGTACCGAGAAGTTCATGAAGATCGTCTCGCTGGCCCCCGAAGTTCTGTAAGAAGGACAACGCCATGAACAAGATTCGCAAGGGCGACAAGATCATCGTGATCGCCGGCCGCGACAAGGGCAAGCAAGGCACCGTCAGCCTGCGCGCCGGTGAAGAGCACGTGGTCGTCGAGGGCGTGAACCTCGTCAAGAAGCACGCCAAGCCGAACCCCATGAAGGGCACGACCGGCGGCATCGTCGAGAAGGCCATGCCCATCCATCAATCCAACGTGGCCATCTTCAATGCCGCGACCGGCAAGGCCGATCGCGTGGGCATCAAGCTGGTGGACGGCAAGCGCGTGCGCGTCTTCAAGTCCAGCGGCGAAGAAATCAAGGCTGCCTGAGGTACACCATGGCCCGTCTGCAACAACACTACCGCGAAAAGATCGCGAAAGAACTGACCGAGAAGTTCGGCTACAAGTCGCCGATGCAGGTCCCCCGCCTGACCAAGATCACGCTGAACATGGGCGTGAGCGAAGCCGTGGCGGACAAGAAGGTCATGGACCACGCCGTCGCCGATCTGACCAAGATCGCCGGCCAGAAGCCCGTCGTGACCAAGGCCAAGAAGGCCATCGCCGGCTTCAAGATCCGCGAAGGCCAGGCCATCGGCTGCATGGTCACCCTGCGCGGCGTGAAGATGTACGAGTTCCTGGACCGTTTCGTCACCGTGGCCCTGCCCCGCGTGCGTGACTTCCGCGGTATCTCCGGCCGGGCCTTCGACGGCCGCGGCAACTACAACATCGGCGTCAAGGAACAGATCATCTTCCCCGAGATCGAGTACGACAAGGTGGATGCGCTGCGTGGTCTGAACATCAGCATCACGACGACCGCCAAGACCGACGAAGAAGCCAAGGCGCTGCTGCAGGGCTTCCGCTTCCCCTTCAAGAACTAAAGGTGACCCTGTGGCAAAAGTTGCTTTGATCCAGCGCGAACTGAAGCGCGACAAGCTGGCCGCCAAGTACGCCAAGAAGTACGACGAACTGAAGGCGACCGCCAACGACGCCAAGAAGAGCGACGAAGAGCGTGCCGCCGCCCGCCTGGCGCTGCAGAAGCTGCCGCGCAACGCGAACCCCACCCGCCAGCGCAACCGTTGCGAAATCACTGGCCGCCCCCGTGGCACCTTCCGCCAGTTCGGTCTGGCCCGTGCCAAGGTCCGCGAACTCGCCTTCGACGGCGAGATCCCCGGCGTCACCAAGGCCAGCTGGTAAGCCAGGCAGGAGCAAGAAACATGAGCATGAGTGATCCCATCGCCGACCTGCTGACGCGCATCCGCAATGCGCAGATGGTCGCGAAGCCCACCGTGTCGGTCCCGTCTTCCAAGGTGAAGATCGCGATCGCACAGGTGCTGAAGGACGAGGGCTACATCGACGGCTTCCAGGTCAAGACGGAAGACGGCAAGACGAACCTCGAGATTTCGCTGAAGTACTACGCCGGCCGCCCGGTGATCGAGCGCATCGAGCGCGTGAGCCGCCCCGGCCTGCGTGTCTACAAGGGTGCCGGCGCGATCCCCAAGGTCCAGAACGGTCTGGGCGTGGCCATCGTCACCACCCCGCAAGGCGTGATGACCGACCGCAAGGCCCGTGCAAACGGCGTCGGCGGCGAAGTGCTGTGCTACGTGGCCTAAGACGGAGGAACTGAACAATGTCCCGAGTCGGAAAAATGCCGATCACCGTCCCCGCAGGCGTGGACGTGCAGATCAAGGGCGACCAGATCAGCGTCAAGGGCGCTGGCGGCCAACTGTCCATCCCGGCCAACGCGCTGGTGAAGGTGTCGGCCAATGATGGCAAGCTGACTTTCGTGCCCGCCGACGAGTCGCGTGAATCGAACGCGATGAGCGGCACGGTGCGCCAGCTGGTCAACAACATGGTGCTGGGTGTGAGCAAGGGCTTCGAGAAGAAGCTGACGCTCGTGGGCGTGGGCTACAAGGCCGCTGCCCAAGGCACCAAGCTCAACCTGGCCGTGGGCTACTCGCACCCGGTCAACATCGAGATGCCTGCCGGCATCACCGTCGCCACCCCGACCCCCACGGAAATCGTGATCAAGGGTGCCGATCGCCAACGCGTCGGCCAAGTGGCTGCCGAGATCCGCGCGGTCCGCTCTCCCGAGCCCTACAAGGGCAAGGGCATCCGCTATGCGGACGAGAAGATCGTGATCAAGGAAACGAAGAAGAAGTAAGAGGCCGCATGATGTTGACCAAAAAGGAACAGCGCCTGCGCCGCGCCCGCCAGACCCGCATCCGCATTGCCACGCAAGGCGTCGCGCGTCTGATGGTGAACCGCACCAACCTGCACATCTACGCCACCGTCATCTCTGGCGACGGCGCCAAGGTGCTGGCCACGGCCTCCACGGCCGAAGCCGAAGTGCGCGCCTCGCTGGGTGGTGCTGGCAAGGGTGGCAATGCCGCCGCCGCCACCATCATCGGCAAGCGCATCGCCGAGAAGGCCAAGGCCGCCGGCGTCGAGAAGGTGGCCTTCGACCGTGCAGGCTTCGCCTACCACGGCCGTGTCAAGGCTCTCGCCGAAGCCGCCCGCGAGGCCGGCCTGCAGTTCTAAGCGCCCGCGCAGAACAGGAATTCAAGATGGCAAAGATTCAGGCAAGAACGCAGAACGAAGGTCCCGAGGACGGTCTGCGCGAGAAGATGATCGCGATCAACCGCGTCACCAAGGTGGTGAAGGGTGGTCGTATCCTGGGTTTCGCGGCACTCACCGTGGTGGGTGACGGCGATGGTCGCGTCGGCATGGGCAAGGGCAAGTCGAAGGAAGTGCCCGCCGCCGTGCAGAAGGCGATGGAAGAAGCCCGCCGCAACCTCATGAAGGTGTCGATCAAGAACGGCACCCTGCACCATGAAGTGACCGGCCACCATGGCGCCTCCACCGTGATGATGTCCCCGGCTCCCAAGGGTACCGGCATCATCGCCGGCGGCCCGATGCGTGCCGTGTTCGAAGTCATGGGCATCACCGACGTCGTGGCCAAGAGCCATGGCTCGTCGAACCCCTACAACATGGTTCGCGCCACGCTCGACGCGCTGAAGAACTCGACCACCGCCTCGGAAGTCGCTGCAAAGCGCGGACTGACGGTCGAAGAGATCTTCGCCTGAGCAGGAGAGACGCAATGACGACGCAACAACAGACCGTGAAGGTCCAGCTGGTTCGCAGCCCCATCGGCACGAAGCAGTCGCACCGCGCCACCGTGCGCGGCCTGGGCTTGCGCAAGCTCAACAGCGTGAGCGAGCTGCAGGACACGCCCGCCGTGCGCGGCATGATCAACAAGATCGCCTACCTGGTGAAGGTGCTCTGACATGGAACTCAACAGCATCAAGCCCGCAGCGGGCGCGAAGCACGCCAAGCGCCGTGTCGGCCGTGGCATCGGCTCTGGCCTGGGCAAGACTGCAGGTCGTGGCCACAAGGGCCAGAAGTCGCGTGCCGGTGGCTTCCACAAGGTTGGTTTCGAAGGCGGTCAGATGCCGCTGCAGCGCCGCCTGCCCAAGCGCGGCTTCAAGTCGGCTTCGCTGAAGTTCAACGCCGAGGTCACCCTCGCCGCGCTGGAGCAGCTGGGCCTGGCCGAAGTCGATGTCCTGGCACTGAAGCAAGCCGGCCTCGTGGGTCAGCTCGCCAAGGTGGTGAAGGTCATCAAGGCTGGTGAACTGACGAAGGCCGTCAAGCTGACGGGTGTCGGTGCGACCGCAGGTGCCAAGGCCGCCATCGAGGCTGCCGGCGGCTCCGTCGCCTGATCCAGACGCGAAAGCAAGGCAGCACAGTGGCAACCAACGCGGCAACGCTCGCGAAGACCGGCAAGTTCGGCGACCTGCGTCGCCGGCTGGTCTTTCTGCTGCTCGCCCTCGTGGTGTACCGCATCGGCGCGCACATTCCGGTCCCCGGCATCAACCCGGATCAGCTGGCTCAGCTGTTCCAGGGCCAGCAGGGCGGCATCCTGAGCCTGTTCAACATGTTCTCGGGTGGTGCGCTGTCGCGCTTCACGGTCTTCGCGCTGGGGATCATGCCGTACATCTCGGCATCGATCATCATGCAGCTGATGACCTATGTTCTTCCCTCCTTCGAGCAATTGAAGAAGGAAGGCGAAGCCGGCCGCCGCAAGATCACGCAGTACACCCGCTATGGCGCGCTGGGTCTGGCTCTGTTCCAGTCCTTCAGCATCGCCGTCGCGCTCGAGGCCTCTCCCGGCCTGGTGGTGGCACCTGGTTTCGGCTTCCGGTTCACCGCGATGGTGAGCCTGACGGCCGGTTCCATGTTCCTCATGTGGCTGGGTGAGCAGATCACGGAGCGGGGCCTGGGCAACGGCATCTCGATCATCATCTTCGCCGGTATCGCCGCGGGCCTGCCCAATGCGATCGGCGGGTTGCTGGAGCTGGTGCGTACCGGTGCCATGAGCGTGATCGTGGCCCTGTTCATCGTGGCGTTGGTCGTGCTGGTCACCTACTTCGTGGTGTTCGTCGAACGCGGACAGCGCAAGATCCTGGTGAACTATGCGCGCCGTCAGGTGGGCAACAAGGTCTACGGTGGACAGGCTTCGCACCTGCCGCTGAAGCTGAACATGGCTGGCGTGATCCCCCCGATCTTCGCCTCGTCCATCATCCTGCTGCCTGCGACGGTGGTGGGCTGGTTCAGCACTGGCGACAGCATGCGCTGGCTCAAGGACATCGCTTCGGCGCTGGCCCCGGGACAGCCGATCTACACGCTGCTGTACGCAGCAGCGATCGTGTTCTTCTGCTTCTTCTACACGGCGCTCGTGTTCAACAGCCGCGAGACCGCCGACAACCTGAAGAAGAGCGGTGCGTTCATCCCCGGGATCCGTCCTGGTGACCAGACCGCCCGCTACATCGACAAGATCCTGCTGCGTCTGACGCTGGCTGGCGCGGTGTACATCACCTTTGTCTGCCTGCTGCCGGAGTTCCTGATCCTGAAGTACAACGTGCCGTTCTATTTCGGCGGCACCTCGTTGCTGATCCTCGTGGTCGTGACGATGGACTTCATGGCCCAGGTGCAGAACTACCTGATGTCGCAGCAGTACGAATCGCTGCTCAAGAAGGCCAACTTCAAGACGACGTTGGGTGGTTGAACGCAAGGTCGAGTGAACGCCCTGCCGCGACGAGCCGGGCACGCACATCGTGTTTCGGGCGTCCTAGGGTCGCCACAGTAAGAGTTAGGAGAAATGAAATGAGAGTTTCGGCATCGGTCAAGCCCATCTGCCGCAATTGCAAGGTCATCCGCCGCAAGGGTGTGGTGCGCGTGATCTGCACCGACCCGCGCCACAAGCAGCGCCAGGGTTGATTCGAGAGTTCTAGAGGACGCACATGGCACGTATTGCTGGCATCAACATCCCGCCGCACAAGCACGCCGAGATCGGCCTGACGGCAATCTTCGGCATCGGCCGTACCCGCGCTCGCAAGATCTGCGAAGCCTGCGGCATCGACTACGCCAAGAAGATCAAGGACCTGACGGACGCCGATCTCGAAAAGATCCGCGACCAGATCGCCCAATTCACGATCGAGGGTGACCTGCGTCGTGAAACCACGATGAACATCAAGCGCCTGATGGACATCGGCTGCTACCGCGGCTTCCGCCATCGTCGCGGTCTGCCGATGCGTGGTCAGCGCACGCGCACCAACGCCCGTACCCGCAAGGGTCCGCGCAAGGCTGCCCAGGCCCTGAAGAAGTAAAGAGAGAACAGCATGGCTAAAGCTCCTGCCAACAACGCCGCACAGCGTGTGCGCAAGAAGGTCCGCAAGAATGTGGCGGACGGCATTGCGCACGTGCATGCGTCGTTCAACAACACGATCATCACCATCACCGACCGCCAGGGCAACGCACTGTCCTGGGCTTCCTCGGGTGGCCAGGGCTTCAAGGGTTCGCGCAAGTCGACGCCCTTCGCTGCCCAGGTGGCTTCCGAAGTGGCCGGCCGCGCCGCTGTCGAGCAAGGCATCAAGAACCTGGACGTCGAGATCAAGGGCCCTGGCCCGGGTCGCGAATCCTCGGTGCGCGCACTGGCTGCGCTGGGCATCCGCATCACGTCGATCTCCGACGTGACCCCGGTACCCCACAACGGCTGCCGCCCCCAGAAGCGTCGTCGCATCTGAGGTGAGGCCGCCTGCGCAGTCCGCCTCCGGGCGGTCTGCGCGTTTTTGCGTTCTCGCTTTTCACAAGCCCACCGCCATCGACCGAAACGACTGATGGCTCCCGCGGCAGCAATGCCCGCGGCAGAAACCACAAGGAAAATACCGTGGCACGTTACCTCGGCCCCAAGGCCAAACTCTCCCGCCGTGAAGGCACCGACCTGTTCCTGAAGAGCGCCCGCCGCTCCATCGCGGACAAGGCCAAGTTCGACTCCAAGCCCGGCCAGCACGGCCGTACCTCGGGTCAGCGCACCTCCGACTTCGGTCTGCAACTGCGCGAGAAGCAGAAGGTCAAGCGCATGTACGGCGTGCTGGAAAAGCAATTCCGCCGCTACTTCGCCGAAGCCGATCGCCGCAAGGGCAATACCGGCGCCAACCTGCTGTCGCTGCTCGAATGCCGTCTGGACAACGTCGTCTATCGCATGGGCTTCGGTTCGACCCGTGCCGAAGCGCGCCAGCTGGTGTCGCACAAGGCGATCACGGTGAACGGCCAGTCGGTCAACATCCCGTCCTACCTGGTGAAGGCCGGTGACGTCGTGGCCGTTCGCGAGAAGTCCAAGAAGCAAGCCCGCATCATCGAGGCGCTGCAACTGGCCCAGCAGGTCGGCATTCCGGGCTGGGTCGAAGTGAGCATCGACAAGGCCGAAGGCACCTTCAAGAAGGCCCCGGACCGTGACGAATTCGGCGCCGACATCAACGAATCGCTGATCGTCGAACTCTACTCGCGTTAAAGCGAGACCCAGAGGCGACCGGTGGCGCTGCCCCGCAGCGCCACCCTTGAATGTTTTTGTACCCCCTCGAAGGCATTCGAGGCGGGCACTTCACCAGCCTTACCGGTGTAACGAGCCGGGGGTATTGAGAGGAAGTCCGCATGCAAACCACCCTGCTGAAACCCAAGACCATCCAGGTCGAGCAACTGGCTGCCAACAAGGCGAAGGTCACGCTCGAGCCTTTCGAGCGCGGCTATGGCCACACGCTCGGCAACGCGCTGCGCCGCGTTCTGCTGTCGTCGATGGTGGGGTATGCAGCCACGGAAGTGACGATCGCCGGCGTGCTGCACGAGTACTCGTCGATCGACGGCGTCCAGGAAGACGTCGTGAACATCCTGCTCAACCTCAAGGGCGTGGTGTTCAAGCTGCACAACCGCGACGAGGTCACGCTGAGCCTGCGCAAGGAAGGCGAAGGCCCGGTCACGGCCGCCGACATCCAGACGCCGCACGACGTCGAGATCATCAACCCCGAGCATGTCATCGCCCACCTGTCGCAAGGCGGCAAGCTGGACATGCAGATCAAGGTCGAGAAGGGCCGCGGCTATGTGCCCGGCACGATGCGCCGCTACGCGGACGAGCCGACCAAGTCGATCGGCCGCATCGTCCTCGACGCTTCGTTCTCGCCCGTCAAGCGCGTGAGCTACACCGTCGAGAGCGCCCGCGTCGAGCAGCGTACCGACCTGGACAAGCTGCTGGTCGAGATCGAGACCAACGGTGCGATTACCGCCGAAGACGCCGTGCGCGCCTCGGCAAAGATCCTGGTCGAGCAACTGGCCGTGTTCGCGCAGCTGGAAGGCGGCGAGCTGACCGGCATGTTCGAGCAGCCTGCCCAACGCAGCGCCCAGCAGTTCGACCCGATCCTGCTGCGCCCTGTCGATGAGCTGGAACTGACCGTGCGCTCGGCCAACTGCCTGAAGGCCGAGAACATCTACTACATCGGCGACCTGATCCAGCGGACGGAGAACGAGCTGCTCAAGACCCCGAACCTGGGTCGCAAGTCGCTCAACGAAATCAAGGAAGTCCTCGCTTCGCGCGGCCTGACCCTTGGCATGAAGCTCGAGAGTTGGCCGCCGGCCGGCCTCGACAAGCGCTGAGAGGCCCTCGGGCTTCTCGCTCCACGGGGCAGTACCTGATCCGGCTGCCCCGATCAACTAAAGTCAAAAGGAAATCACCATGCGTCACGGCCTCGGTCTTCGCAAACTCAACCGCACCAGCTCGCACCGCCTCGCGATGTTGCGCAACATGTCCAACTCGCTGATCGAGCACGAAGCCATCAAGACCACCGTGCCCAAGGCGAAGGAATTGCGCCGCGTCGTGGAGCCGCTGATCACGCTGGCCAAGAATCCCACCGTCGCCAACAAGCGCCTGGCCTTCGACCGCCTGCGCAACCGCGACAACGTGGTCAAGCTCTTCAACGAACTGGGCCCGCGCTACCAGGCTCGCCCGGGTGGCTACACGCGCATCCTGAAGATGGGTTTCCGCGTTGGCGACAACGCGCCCATGGCGCTGGTCGAACTCGTTGATCGTCCGGAAATTTCTGACGAAAAAGACGTGCAGACCGCGCAAGACTGACATATAATCTATTCCTCGACGCGCGATGGAGCAGTCTGGTAGCTCGTTGGGCTCATAACCCAAAGGTCGGAGGTTCAAATCCTCCTCGCGCAACCAAATTCAAGGGCCCTCTTTTGAGGGCCCTTTTTTTCTTGGTCGCCCGGCCTGCGCCTGCCTGCCGAGGAGCTTCTGCACAATCTGGAAACTTTCTGCACAATGGCTCGTCATGCAGAGCCTGGTTCAGAAGATCGAGTCTCAACTCGTTTCTCTCCCGATTCCTGTATCGCTGCGCTTGCCGGACGGGCATCGCATCGACACCCCTGGCGCCAAGGTCCGGCTGGGTTTCTCGAGTTGGACCGGATTGGCCAAGCTCGCTGCGCGGCAGATCGGCAGTGTGGGCGAGGACTATGTCGAAGGCCGCGTGGAGATCGAAGGCTCCATGCGCGATCTGATGGCTGCTGCCGCCGCGCTCATGCCCGACAACCCGGTGGAAAGCGACACCGGCTGGTGGACCCGCCTGCTGCGCAACGCCAAGTCCCGTGGCTCGCACACGCTGCGGCGCGACGCCGAGCAGATCCAGTTTCACTACGACGTTTCCGACGACTTCTACGCCCTCTGGCTCGATCCGCGCCGCGTGTATTCGTGCGCGTACTACCGCGACGAGGCGATGACGCTGGCCCAGGCGCAGGAGGCCAAGCTCGACCACATCTGCCGCAAGCTGCGCCTGAAGCCGGGCGAGCGCTACCTCGACATCGGCTCGGGCTGGGGCGGGCTGCTGCTGTGGGCGGCGGAGCACTACGGCGTGGATGCCACCGGCATCACCCTGTCGAAGAACCAGCACGCGCATGTGGAGAAGCTGATCGCGCAGCGGGGCCTGGAGAACCGCGTGCGCGTCCGCCTCATGGACTATCGCGAGCTCGCGGCCGAGCAGCCCTTCGACAAGATCTCATCGGTGGGCATGTTCGAGCATGTGGGCAGCGCCAACATGGGCACCTACTTCCAGGATGTGCACAAGCTGCTCGCGCCCGGGGGCCTGACGCTGCAGCACGGCATCACCTCGGGCCAGCTCGACTACCGCCAGTTGGGCGCAGGCATGGGTGACTTCATCGAGAAGTACATCTTTCCCGGCGGGGAGTTGCTGCACGTGACGACGGTGCTGCGCGAGACCGCGCATGCGGGCCTGGAGATGGTCGACACCGAGAATCTGCGGCCACATTACGCCCGCACGCTCTGGGCTTGGTCCGACGCCCTCGAAGCCCAGCTCGACAAGGCGCGAGAGGTGCTCGAAACCACCGCCGGCGCCGAGCGGGGCGCGCGCATCCTGCGCGCCTATCGCCTCTACCTGGCCGGCTGCGCGATGAGCTTCGAGCAAGGTTGGATCGCCCTGCACCAGATGCTTTCGGCCCGACCCGATGGCAAGATTTCGTCCCACGCCATGCGCGGGGCCCAGTCGCTATACCCTTTCTCGCGCGATTACATGTACGCGCCGCGGTAGGCCGCGTGCCGCCCGGAGTCCGGGAACCGCGGCCACTGGCGCAGGTCACAACAACAAACAAGTGCGAAAAGGAGTACCCGCATGCTGTACCGCTTCAAATCCCAGGCTTCGGCCGACGTGGTGATGCTCGAACCGAGCGCCCGCCATCTTCTGGAGATCATCGGCAAGACGCCGGGCGCACCCGGTGTCATCACCGTGGACCAGATGCCCGCCGCGATCTCGGCGCTGGAGGCTGCGGTCGCCAGTGAGGCGAAGATGGCCAGTCATGGCAATCACGACGCCCATGCCGTCGAGGACCATGAGGCACACGCCGAGCAGGAGCATGTGTCGCTGCACCAGCGGGTCACCCCGCTGCTGCACATGCTCAAGGAGTCGCACGGCGAGGGCAAGGACATCGTCTGGGGCACCTGAGCGCCGTTCGATCCCTCACCTACAAGAAATGAGGCCGCATGCATCGCATGCGGCCTTTTTTCATGGCGGCACGGTCAGTCGACCTTGGCACCCGAGGCCTTCACCACCTGCGCCCACTTCACATGTTCGCGCTCGATGTGCTGCGCGAAGGCCGCCGGGGTATTGCCTCCCGGGATCGCGCCCTGCGCCAGCATCTTCTCCTTGACAGCGGCCGTGGCCAGCGACTTGGCCACTTCCTGCTGGATGCGCTGAACGATCTCAGGCGAGGTGCCGGCCGGCGCCAGCAGGCCGAACCAGGAGCTGGCCTCGTAGCCCTTGAGGGAGGGTCCGCCTGCCTCCTCCACCGTCGGCACATCGGGCAGGGCGGCCGAGCGCTGGCTGCTGGTCACGGCCAGCGCCTTGAGCTTGCCGGCCTTGATCTGCTGCATGGAAGAAGGCAGGTTGTCGAACATCACGTCGGCATTGCCGGCCACCATGTCGAGCAGCGCGGGCCCGGAGCCCTTGTACGGGATGTGCGTCATGAAGGTGCCGGTCATGCTCTTGAACAGCTCGCCTGCGAGGTGGATGGAGGTGCCGCTGCCGCTCGAGGCCATGTTGAGCTGGCCCGGGTGCGAGCGCGCATAACGGATGAAGTCCTGCACGTTCTGGATGCCGTACTGCCTGGCCTTGTCGGCGTTCATCTCCATCACATTGGGCACCGAGGCCACCAGCGTGATGGGCACGAAGTCCTTGATCGGGTCATAGGGCAGCTTGGGATACAGCGCACGGTTGATGCCGTGCGTACCCACGGTGCCCATCAGCAGCGTGTAGCCATCGGGTGCGGAGCGCGCCACGATCTCGGCGCCGACGTTGCCGCCGGCCCCGGCGCGGTTGTCCACGATGAACTGCTGGCCGAAGGCCTTGGAGAGTTCCGGGGCGACGGCGCGGGCCAGGATGTCCGTGGTGCCGCCGGGTGCAAAGGGCACGACGATGCGCACCGTCTTGGTGGGCCACGTGTCCTGCGCCTGGGCGATGCCGCCGGCGCCAAGCAGCGCTGCAGCGAGGGAGGCCACGGCCACGAGGCGGCGACGCGGGATGGAATGCATGAGGGAAGTCTCCTGAGGGGGGAAAGCCCGGGGCGCCGCCTGCGTGAAGGGCCGTGGCGGCGCGCCTTCGTGCGAAGGTGCCATCCGGGAAAAAAAGGCCAAGGCCTGGTTTTACCCGGGCGAGACCCCGCCTCGATGGGTGAAAACCCCTCTCGCGTGCGCCGTGAATACGCGGGGGCTTGCGGGGAGTCGGCACAATCTCGCCCTTTCGCCCGCACCCCCTTTCCGGCCGTCCCCAGGCTGCCGCGAAACCGCATCCGACCTCCCGCTCGATGACCGTTGCCTCCCGCCTTCGCGCAGCCGCCGCCTGCCTGCCGGCCGCCGCTTTTTGTCTGTTGGCGGCAGGGTGCATGGACGGTTATCCGACCGAGGACGTGATGGCCCTCGACGCCATGGGCCCTGCCGAACATGTGCAGGCCCTCAACCGGCGCCTGGGGGAGGGCGGCGGCTCTCCGATGCGCGTGGCGATGAGTGCCGACTGCCGGCTGCAATGGCAGGGCGCGGCGGAACCCGCCTCATTGGCGCTGCCGGCGATCTCGGTGCGTTTCGACACCGACCCCGACACCGGGCGCTATCTCGTGCTGGTGGCCGAGCAGGCGGGCCAGCCCCCCCGCACGGCCTTCGAGGTCAGGGACTGGGTGGCGGCGGTCGCCTTCCGTTCGCATCTCCAGCAGTTGCAGCATCTGTGCATGGCGCAGGCCGACGCCTGAGCGCGAGGGAGCGGCGAATGGGGCGGCGGTTCGTCGCGTCCGGGCGCGGCGCGCATTGGCCCTGCAGCCCCACAGCCCGCCCGCTCGCGCTGCGGCGAGCCGGCATGCCGCCATCGATTCAGCCTACCAGCCGAAGCGCCGCCGCCTCGATCGCCTCCACCCCTACCCGGGACTGTGCCTCCAGCACCGGCGCATAGCCCACCGGAATGCGCGGTGCCCCGAGGCGCGCGATGCGGCAGCCCGTCGCCTCGGCCGCCGTGGCCGCGATTTCCGCGCCGAAGCCGGCGGCCTGCACCGCCTCGTGCACGACCAGCAGCCGGCCGGTGCGGCCGCAGCTGTCCAGCACCGTCTCCCGGTCCCACGGCCAGAGCGTGCGCAGGTCGATCAGGTCGACGGCGATGCCGGCGGCTGCCAGTCGCGCGCAGGCCGCTTCGCACACCTGGACCTGTCGGCTCCAGCTCACCATCGTGAGGGCATCCCCATGGCGCCGGTGCGCCGCGCGCCCCAGCGGAACGGCCAATTGCGGATCGACGGTGCCGCGCTGGCCCCACAGCGTCTTGTGCTCGATGTAGACCACCGGGTCGCCGCAATCCAGGGCCGCGCGCAGCAGGGCATGGTTGTCCTGCGGCGTGGAGGGGCTGACCACCACCACGCCCGGCAGATGCGCGAACCAGGCTTCCAGCGACTGCGAATGCTGCGCAGCCGAGGCATCCCAGATACCGCCGGGCATGCGCGCCACCAGCGGCACGCGGCCCTGGCCGCCGAACATGAAGCGGTTCTTGGCCGCCTGGTTGACCAACTCGTCCATGCCGCAGAGCGCGAAGTCGACCACCCGCATCTCGACCACCGGCTTCAAACCCGCCAGCGCCATGCCGACGCCAGCGCCCATGATGGCCGCCTCGCTGATCGGTGTGTCGATCACGCGCTGCGGGCCGAAGCGCTGCTGCAGGCTCTGGTACTGTCCGAAGATGCCGCCCCGGCCCACGTCCTCGCCGAGCACCACCACGCGTGCGTCCTCGGCCATCGCCTGGCCCAGTGCCTGCGCGGCGGCCTGGGCGTAGCTCCAGTCGTGTACCGCGTGCACCGTCGAATCGTCCGTCGTCATCGCCATTGGCCGGCTCCCGTGGTCTGCACATCGGTGAAGGCGGCCGAGGCGTCGGGCCAGGGTGCGGCATCGGCGGCGTCGAGGGCCGCCTGGACCTCGTCCAGGGCTTCGCGCTCGATCTGCATGAGCACGGCCTCTTCGATGCCATCGGCCCGCAGGCGCGCGCGCGCACGGGCGATGGGATCGGTTTCCAGCGCGGCGGCCAGTTCGGCGGGATCGCGGTAAGCGGCCACGTCCACCGACACGTGGCCCTTCACGCGGTAGGTGAGGGCATGCAGCAGCCGCGGACCCTGGCCGGCGCGCACCTCGGCCACCAGCCGGCCGGCGGCCTCGTGCACGGCGAAGACGTCGTTGCCGTCCACCGGCGTGGCGGGAATGCCCAGGGCCAATGCGCGGGCGGAGGCGCCCTCGCCGGCCGTCATCGGCCCGCTGGCGGTGGTGGCGCTCCAGCGGTTGTCCTCGCAGACGAAGAGCACCGGCAGGCCGTACACCTGCGCCCAGTTGAGCGCTTCGAGGAAAGGCCCCCGGTTGATCGCGCCGTCGCCGAAGAAGCACACGGTGATGTCGTCGCTGGCGCTGCCGTCGGGCCGCAGGCTGCGCAGCTTCTGCGCATGCGCCGCGCCCACCGCGATGGGCAGGCCGGCCGCCACCACGCCGTTGGCGCCCAGCATGCCCACCGAGAAGTCGGCGATGTGCATCGAGCCGCCCTTGCCGCCGTTGAAGCCGGTGGCCTTGCCGAAGAGCTCGGCCATCATCCGCGCCAGGTCGGCGCCCTTAGCCAGCGTGTGGCCGTGGCCGCGGTGGGTGGAGGTGAGGTAGTCGCTGGGCCGCAGATGGGCGCAGACGCCGGCGGGCACGGCTTCCTGCCCGGTAGACAGGTGCAGGGGCCCGCGCACGCGGGCGGCGCCGCCGGCCTGCTGGCCATAGGCGCTCACGCCGCCCTGGCTGGCCGTCTCGGCCGCGTTCTCGAAGGCACGGATGCGCTGCATGGTGCGATACAGCGCCAGGGCCATGGGGCCGCTGGTCGTGGATGTCACGGGGCTTGTCTCCTCTTGCTTCTGCGGATCCGGCTCGGGCGGCCGGTCGGGGGATGCTAGCGCGCGTGCCCCGTGCGGCGGGGACGCTGCGGCGACAGCCTGGGTGAGACCCGCATGGGGGCATGAACCTGCCCGCCGGGCCGCCCGTCAGCCGGGCTGGGGCCGCTGGCGCAGCCGGCGGTACAGCGTGCCACGCGACACCCCGAGCTGGCGCGCGGCGCGGGCGATGTTGCCGCCGCTCTCCTGCAGCGTGCGTTCGATCAGGTCCTGCTGCAGGCCGCGCAGCGTGGCGGGCGCGGGGTCGGTCTCGGCCTCGGAGGGCTGGGGCGCTGGCGGCAAGGCGCGCGCCGATCCGGAGAGCGCCACGCCATGGCGCAGATTCAGCCCGTCGCTGGCGGGCAGCCGCACCTGCACCCACACGCCCAGCCCGCTGGTCAGGCGCAGCGGCCTGGCGCCCTCGCCACCGGCGAGCCGCAGCAGCCCGTGCAGGTCGCGGCCGAAGAAGCGCACCGCCGAACGTGCCAGCGGATCGCGCGGCAAGGGCCCGAGCAGGCGCGAGGCCGCCGTGTTCAGCCAGGCCACGCGTCCATCCTGCGTCACGCCGGCCATGGCTTCCAGCGGCGTGCCCAGCAGCGCCGGGCTGGCCTGGAAGCGCAGCACCAGGTGCTCGCCGGACTGCCGCGCCAGCAGCCGGTTCTCGATGACGGTGGCATACAGGCCCACCATCGAGCCCGCATCGAAGCCGAAGCGGCGCGACTCCACCGACAGGTCCAGCACGCCAGCCAGGCGGCCGTCGACGCCGCGGATGGGGGCCGCGGCGCAATGCACCTGGTGGAGCGTGTCGAAGTAGTGCTCGCCGCCTTCCACCGTGCTGGCCTGCCCGGTGCACAGCACGATGCCCGGCGCCGTGGTGCCCACCACCGATTCGGCCAGGTTCACGCCCAGCCGCGCCGTGCGGCCCAGCACGGGCTGCTGCGGCGCCATGGGATGGTGCGTGACATGCAGCAGCACGCCCTCGCGGTCGGTGAGGATGACGCGGCAGTCCGTGCCCGACAGGGCGCCTTCCATCGCGGCGATCTCGGCGCCCGCGGCGTCGAGCAGGGCGCGGTTGCGCGACAGCGCCCCATGCAGCCGGCTGGGGGTGACGGGGTCGAAGGCGATGGTGCGGCCCGGGTCCTCGTGCCGGCGGCGGCAGCGCATCCACGACTGCAGCACCTCCTCGCCCACGAGGCCGGACGGCCGGTCGCCTTCGTCGAAGAAGCGCGTGCGCGCCTGCGCAGTCCGCTCCTCGGGCGTGGTGGCGAACAACTGGCGCAGCGTGTGCGCGCCGGTGGTGGGGGCAGTCGGCAAGCGGAACCTCCTTCGGCTGCGGCCGACTGTGTTCCGCAATGGAACAGGCCCGCACCCGGGAATTCCCGAGGGTGAAAGCGCCCCCCGCGCGGCGGCATCCTCTGGCGCGTTGGCTTCAACCAAGAACCGAGAAGGAGACACACGATGAGGCTTCTTGCGCTCGCGGCGCTGGCCGCCTGGGCCTGCCTGGCCCAGGCCCAGGCCCCTGCACCCAAGGCGGCCCCGGCCGCCAAGGTCGACGGCAACTTCATCCGGGCCAATGCCCAGAAGACGCCCGAATGGCCCAGCGTCGGCCTGGACTATGCGGAGACCCGCTACAGCCGGCTCGACCAGCTCGACACCGGCAACGTCGGCCAGCTGGGGCTGGTGTGGTCGTACAACCTCGAATCCACGCGCGGCGTCGAGGCCACGCCGCTGGTGGTCGATGGCGTGATGTACGTGACGGCCTCCTGGAGCGTGGTGCATGCCATCGACGTGCGCACCGGCCAGCGGCTGTGGAGCTTCGACCCGCAGGTCGACCGCGCCAAGGGCTACCGCGGCTGCTGCGACGTGGTCAACCGCGGCGTGGCGCTGTGGAAGGGCAAGGTCTATGTCGGCGCCTTCGACGGCCGGCTGATCGCGCTCGATGCCGCCTCCGGCAACAAGCTGTGGGAGAAGGACACGCTCATCGACCATGCCCGCAGCTACACCATCACCGGCGCGCCGCGGGTGTTCAAGGGCAAGGTCATCATCGGCAACGGGGGCGCCGAGTACGGCGTGCGCGGCTACATCACCGCCTACGACGCCGAGACCGGTGACCAGAAGTGGCGCTGGTTCACGGTGCCGGGCGACCCGTCCAAGCCCTTCGAGGACGAGGCCCAGGCCCGGGCCGCCAAGACCTGGGACCCGGCCGGCAAGTGGTGGGAAAGCGGCGGCGGCGGCACGGTGTGGGACACCATGGCCTTCGATCCCGAGCTCAACACCATGTACATCGGCACCGGCAACGGCTCGCCGTGGGCGCGCAGCAAGCGCAGTCCGGCTGGCGGCGACAACCTGTACCTGGCGTCCATCGTGGCGCTGGACCCGGACACCGGCAAGTACAAGTGGCACTACCAGGAAACGCCCGGCGACAACTGGGACTACACCTCCACCCAGCCGATGATCCTGGCCGACATCAAGCTGGACGGCAAGCCGCGCAAGGTGATCCTGCATGCGCCCAAGAACGGCTTCTTCTTCGTCATCGACCGCACCAACGGGAAGTTCATCTCGGCCAAGAACTTCGTCGAGGTGAACTGGGCCACCGGCTACGACAAGAACGGCCGGCCGATCGAGGTCGCTGCTGCCCGCGATGGCAGCAAGCCCAACGACTCGATCCCGGGTCCTTTCGGGGCGCACAACTGGCATCCGATGTCCTTCAACCCCAAGACGGGGCTGGTCTACCTGCCGGCGCAGCATGTGCCGATCACGCTGATGGACGACAAGGACTGGAAGTTCAACGAGAACGCGCCGCTGCGCCCGCACTCCGACCTGGGCTGGAACCTCGCCAAGTTCGCCAATGCCGAACCGCCCAAGAGCAAGCCCATGGGCCGGCTGGTGGCCTGGGACCCGGTCAAGCAGAAGGAGGCCTGGGGCGTGGAGCATGTCTCGCCCTGGAACGGCGGCACGCTGACCACGGCCGGCAACCTGGTCTTCCAGGGCACGGCCGACGGGCGCCTGGTGGCCTACGACGCCCGCGACGGCAAGAAGCTCTGGGAGACGCCCACCGGCACTGGCGTGGTGGCGGCCCCGTCCACCTACATGGTCGATGGCAAGCAGTACGTGTCGGTGGCCGTGGGCTGGGGCGGCGTGTACGGCCTGGCGCAGCGCGCCAGCGAGCGCCAGGGCCCCGGCACCGTCTACACCTTCGCGGTGGGCGGCACGGCCAAGATGCCCGAGTTCGTGCAGTACCGCATGGACAAGCTGCTGCAGGGCGTGAAGTACGACCCCGCCAAGGTGCAGGCCGGCACGGGGCTGTACGTGAGCAACTGCGTCTTCTGCCACGGCGTGCCGGGCGTGGACCGGGGCGGCAACATCCCCAACCTGGGCTACCTGGGGGCGCCCTACATCGAGAACCTGGACAAGTTCGTCTTCAAGGGGCCGGCCATGTCGCGCGGCATGCCGGACTTCACGGGCAAGCTGAGCATGGAGGACGTGGAGGCGATCAAGGCCTTCATCCAGGGCACCGCTGACGCCATCCGGCCGAAGTAAGCCTCCCCCAGGCTGCGCGCCTCCCCAAGAGGAGGCGTGTCTTGAACGAAAAAGGCCCGCCATCACTGGCGGGCCTCGTCGTTGGTGCGGGCGGTTTGGGATCAGTCGGCGTAGACGCCGGCTTCCTTGATCACGGGACCGAAGCGGGCGACTTCGGACTGCACGAACTTCTTGTGTTCGGCCGGGTCGCTGCGCTTGTCGCTCACCACCACGGCGCCCAGGGCTTCCTCGCGACGGATGAAGTCCGGGTCCTTCAGCGCGGTCTTGAGCGCGTCGTTGAGCTTCTTGAGCACCGGCGCCGGCGTGCCCTTGGGCGCGTACAGGCCGTGCCAGATCGTCACCTGGAAGTTCTTCAGGCCCTGCTCGTCCAGCGTCGGGATGTCCTTGAGCGCCGGCGTGTTCACCCGCTTGAGCGTGGTCACGCCATAGGCCTTGACCTTCTTGGCCTCGATCTGACCGGTGGTGTTGGTGGTCTGGTCGCACAGCAGGTCGATCTGCCCGCCCATCAGGTCGGCGATGGCCGGTGCGGTGCCCTTGTAGGGCACGGTGGTCATCTCGGCCTTGAGTGCGCTCTGGAACAGCAGGCCGCACAGGTGCGAGGCCGAGCCGATGCCGGCGTTGCCCAGGTTGACCTTGCCCTTGTGGGCGGCGATCCAGGTCTGTAGTTCCTTGAAATTGTTGGCTTCGAGCTGCGGCTTGCCGATCAGCGTCATGGGCACATCGTTGATCATGCCCAGGTACTCGAAGTCGGTCTCGTAGTTGTAGCTGAGCTTGCGGTAGAGCACCGGGGTGGTGGCCATGCCGACGTGGGTGACCAGCAGGGTGTAGCCGTCGTTCTTGGCGCGGGCCACCTTGGCATTGCCGATGGTGCTGCCGGCGCCGGCGGTGTTGTCCACCACGATGGTGGCGCCCAGGGCCTTCTGCATGGCCTCGGCCAGGTCGCGTGCCACCTTGTCGGTCGGGCCGCCGGCCGCGAAGGGCACGACGAAGGTGATGGTCTTGCCATCGGGGAAGTCGGCAGCCTGCGCGCCGAAGGTGAGGGCGGCAAGGGCGGCCAGGGCGATGGTCTTCTTCATTCGAAACTGCTCCGACAGAGGGTGAAAAGGACCTGAATGGTAGGGACCGGACTTGTCCGGGAAATTCCGGATTTCCCTAGTAGGACGGCTGCAGTGCGGTCCTCCTGATCCGGCGCAAGCCGGGGCGCGGTCAGGCGGCGGGGCAATAATGCCCGCCCATGCCTTCCCTCCTCGCACTCGACATCGGCAACACGCGGCTCAAGTGGGCGCTCTACGCCCAGGCCCAGCCAGGCAGCGCGCCGCTGGCCTCGGGGGCCGAGTTCCTGGACCACATCGACCGCCTGTCCGAAGGGCCCTGGGCCTCGCTTCCCCTGCGGCCCGAGGCCATGATCGGCTGCGTGGTCGCGGGCGACGCGGTGCGCCGCCGCACCGAGGAGCAGGTGGAGGAGAGCTTCGACTTCGAGCCACGCTGGGTCGTCTCGAGCGCGGCCGAGTGCGGCATGGTCAACGGCTACGACCATCCGACGCGTCTGGGCGCCGACCGCTGGGTGGCCATGATCGGCGCCCGCCATCGCATGCTGGCGCAGGTGGCCGACGGCCGGCCGCGACCGATGGTGGTGGTGATGGTGGGCACCGCGGTCACGGTCGAGGCCATCGATGCCGAAGGCAAGTTCCTCGGCGGCCTGATCCTGCCGGGCCACGGCATCATGCTGCGCGCGCTGGAGTCGGGCACCGCCGGCCTGCATGTGCCCACCGGCGAGGTGCGCGAGTTTCCGACCAACACCAGCGATGCCCTCACCAGCGGCGGCACTTATGCCATCGCTGGCGCCGTCGAGCGCATGGTGCAGCACGTCCGCCGCCACTGCGGCGCCGAGCCCGCCTGCTACATGACCGGCGGCGCGGGCTGGAAGATGGCGCCGTCGATGTCGGTGGAGTTCGAGCTGGTGGAGTCGCTCATCATGGACGGCCTGCTGGTCATTGCCGGCGACCGCGCCGCGCGCATCGCCGGCTGAGCACCGGCGTCGGGCCGCCGCATCTGTGGCATTGCCGCGTGCAGGGCTGCACGCCCCCGCGTCACCCAGGCTCAGCCGCGCAGCCCTTCGGCTGCCTGGAACAGCGCCTCGCGCGCCTGCGCCACGATGCGCTGCTTCCACGCCTCGGTGTCGGTGTAGAAGGCCGCCCGCATGCGCTGGTGGATCGACTGGGCCAGCTCCGGCGCGGCCTCGGGATGCAGATGCAACCAGTGGTCGCCGCGCATGGCGGTGAGCACCTCCATCAGCGGCTCGGTGCCGTATTCCATGGCGATGCCGGTGAACTCGGCCTGGGGGCATTCCTCGTAGATCGAGTTCCACATCAGCCCGGTGAGCAGGGCCGAGGCCGAACTGCCGTCGTAGATGGAGGTGACCGGCGTCGTGCCACCGCCACCCCACCAGGCGCTGGCGCGGGCGTAGGCGGCCGGGTCGTTGCGGCCCGCGAAGATGCGCTCGCCCAGGCCGCTGGGCCCCAGTCCGGTGTGGATGTCGATCCAGGCCACTCGACGGGCCCGCCCGGCGTGCTGTCGCAGCACCTGCCGCAGCGTGCGCTGGCTCCAGGTGGGGGCTTGGCCGCCGAAGAACATGCCATCGGCGAAGGCGTACTGGCCCTGCGTGACGGCGGTCTGGAATTCGCCCATGCCGTGCTTGGCGATCCAGTGCTCCAGCGCCTCCTGGTCGCGGGGCGCCGGTGGCCACTGCGGCGGCAGCAGCAGCGCGTGCAGCTTGGCATAGGGCTTGTTGACGGGCAGCGGCGCCGCGAAATCCTGGAAGTTGCGGTTGAGGTCGACGTTCTCCTGCGTCACCCGCCGGCCGTGCGAGAAGCCGTGCGGATTGAGCGCATGGATGTGCACCACGGCCACGCCGGCATCGCGCGCCGCCTTGCGCCAGGCGGTGTCGTGCAGCGCATGCACCTGCACGCCGCTGCCGCAGTGGCCTTCCACGCCATGGCAGGCGCTGCTCACGATGAGCACCCGCTCGGCATCGGCTGGTCCGTCGCGCGCCACATCCATGGCCAGCGCCTCGCCGTCGGCGCCGCGCAAGGACAGGGGATGGCTTTCGACCGGCATGCCGGCCGCCACGCAGGCCGCCAGGAATTTCTGCCGCGCCAGCGCGTAGCTGGGCGAGAAGGCCTGCGCGGCGTCCATCATGGCTGCGCCGCGGCCGGCTGGGCGAGGAACTCCTCCGCCAGCTTCACCCACACGCTGGCGCCCAGCGGGATCAGCTCATCGTTGAAGTCGTAGCTGGGGTTGTGCAGCATGCAGGGCCCTTCGCCGTGCAGGTGCGGCCGGTGGCTGCCGTCGCCGTTGCCGATGAAAGCATAGGCGCCGGGCTTGGCCTGCAGCATGAAGGCGAAGTCCTCGGAGGTCATGGCCGGCTCCTGGCGCAGCACGTTGGCCTCGCCCACCACGCCGGCCATCACCCGGCGGGCGAAGTCGGCTTCGGGCGCGGTGTTGATGGTGGGCGGGTAGTAGCGCACGAACTCGAAGTCGCATTCGGCATCGTGCGCGGCGCAGATGTGCTCGGCGATCTTGCGCATGCGCGCCTCGATCATGTCCAGCACCTCGACCGAGAAGGTGCGCACGGTGCCGGTCAGCTCGCAGTCGTTGGGGATGACGTTGTTGGTGTCGCCCGCGTGCACCGTCGTCACCGAGATGACGGCCGAGTCCAGCGGCTTCATCTTGCGCGTCAGGATGGTCTGGAAGGCCTGCACCATCTCGCAGGCGACCGGCACCGGATCGACGGTGGTGTGGGGCAGGGCGGCATGGCCACCCTTGCCGCGCACCGTGATGTAGAACTTGTTGCCCGAGGCCATGACGGGCCCGGGGCTGACGGCGAACTGGCCGGCCGCCATGCCGGGCCAGTTGTGCATGCCGAAGACCGCTTCCATCGGGAATTTCTCGAACAGGCCGTCGTCGATCATGCGCTTGGCGCCGCCGCCGCCTTCCTCGGCCGGCTGGAAGATCAGGTAGACCGTGCCATCGAAGTGGCGGTTCTTCGCCAGATGCTGGGCCGCTGCCAGCAGCATGGCGGTGTGGCCGTCGTGGCCGCAGGCGTGCATCTTGCCGGCGTTCTTGCTGGCGTGGTCGAAGGTGTTGAGTTCGTTGATGGGCAGGGCGTCCATGTCGGCCCGCAGGCCCACGGCGCGCTCGCTGCTGCCGTTCTTGACGATGCCGACCACGCCGGTGGTGCCCAGGCCGCGGTGGATCGGAATGCCCCACTCGGTGAGGCGGGCCGCCACGACATCGGCGGTGCGCACTTCCTCGTAGGCCAGTTCGGGATGGGCATGCAGGTCGCGGCGGATGGCGGCGATCCCGGCCGCCTGGGTGACGATCGAGTCGATGAGCTTCATGGAAGGCAGTCTAGTGGGGGCAGGCCGGCGCAGGCTGACACGCCCGGGATGCCGGTGCAAGCAATACGGATGCCCGCGGCAGGGGCAAGCCCGCCGTCCGGCCTTGCCGCAGGGCGGGATGGGGACAAGGGGGCGCGGCCACAATCCGGGCCCATGAGCCAACTCCCGCTTTCCGACCGCGCGCTGGCCTTCGCCCAGGCGCTGGTGCGGATGAACACCATCAGCGACCGCAGCAACCTCGAACTGATCGAGTTCGCGCGCGATCACCTGGCCGGCCTGGGCGTGAAGAGCCGGCTGACCTGGAATGCCGAGCGCACCAAGGCCAACCTGTTCGCCACGCTGGGCGAGGGCAAGCCGGCCGGCGTGATCGTCTCTGGCCACACCGACACCGTGCCGTGGGAGGGCCAGGCCTGGACGGTCGATCCGCTGTCTGCCGTCGTGCAGGACGGTCCCGAAGGCCTGTCGCTCTTCGGGCGCGGCTCGGCCGACATGAAGAGCTTCATCGCCATCGCATTGGCGAATGCCGAGCGCATCCTGGCCGGCAACGCGCCCTTCGCGGTGCACTTCGCCTTCAGCTACGAGGAGGAGATCGGCTGCTTCGGCGTGCGCGAACTCATCGCGGACATGCGCGATGCCGGCGTCAAGCCTCTTGCCTGCATCGTGGGCGAGCCGACGTCGATGGTGCCCGCCATCGCGCACAAGGGCGTGTGGCGCTACCGCTGCTGCGTGCGCGGCAAGGAGGCGCATTCCTCCCTCACGCCGCATTCGGTCAATGCCATCGAGATGGCGGCGCGGGTGGTAGGCAAGGTGCGCGACATGGCCGAGGCCTTCGAGCGCGAGGAGCCGCGCTACGACGGCTTCGACGTGCCCTTTTCCACCGCCAGCGTGGGCCAGTTCCACGGCGGCATCGCCGACAACGTGGTGCCGCGCGACGCCGAGTTCCGCTATGAATTCCGCGACCTGCCCACGGCCGATGCCCGAGCCATGCAGCAGCAGGTGGTCGACTATGCGCGCGGCCTGGAGCCCGGCATGCAGCGCGTGGCGCCCGATGCGGGCTTCCGCTTCGAGAC
This sequence comes from Pseudacidovorax sp. NFM-22, assembly GCF_021401245.1. Taxonomy (GTDB): domain Bacteria; phylum Pseudomonadota; class Gammaproteobacteria; order Burkholderiales; family Burkholderiaceae_C; genus Xenophilus. Next base: position 344,603 of record NZ_JACBFY010000002.1, on the reverse strand, counting down.
CATCTGCGAAATCCCGTCCTTCCTCGGCGACCGCGACGACCCGGTCACCCGGCTGGCGCAGCGCTTGGCGGGCGAGGCCGGCACGACGCTGGTCGCCTTCGGCACCGAGGCAGGCCTGTTCAAGAACGCGGGCATTCCCACCGTGGTCTGCGGCCCCGGCAGCATCCAGCAGGCGCACCAGCCCGACGAGTACGTGACGCTGGCGCAGCTGGCGCGCTGCGAGGCCTTCATGCACGGCCTGGCCGACAGCGCCGAGATCGGCTGACGCCTTTTCCATGGCCGTGGCGACGGGCCCCGGCCCGATGAAGCGGATGGCGCTGGCGCTGCTGGTCGGCGCCGCGCTGCTGTATGCGCTGGCCACCTGGCAGGAAGGGCACGGCGGCCATGCCGGCTGGGGCTGGCTGGCGGCCTTCGCCGAGGCGGCCATGGTGGGCGCGATCGCCGACTGGTTCGCGGTGGTGGCGCTGTTCCGCCATCCGCTGGGCCTGCCGATTCCGCACACCGCCATCCTGCCGCGCAGCAAGGCGCGGCTGGGCGCCAACCTGGCGCGTTTTTTCTGCGACAACTTCCTGGGCACGGCGCAGGTGCTGGCCAAGCTGCGCGCCTTCGACGCGGCCGGTCGGCTGGCCGCGTGGCTGTCGCGCCCCGCGCAGGCCGAACGGCTGGGCCGCCTGGGCGTGGCGGCGGCCGGCCAGGTGCTGGCGGCCGTCGACGACCAGCGGCTGCGCGACTTCCTCGGCCGCGCCGCGGCGGCCGGGCTGCGTCAGCTGGACTTCTCCCGCATGGCCGGTCAGGTGCTGGAGACGCTGACGGCCGAAGGCCGGCACCAGGCCATGCTCGATGCGGTGCTGGGCCACGCCGCGCAGTGGCTGGACGACGAGGCGCTGCAGGACCAGCTCACCGAATCCATCGCGCAGGAGGTCAAGGCCCTGCGCTACGTCGGCCTGGACCAGGTCGCCGCGCGCCTGGCCACGCGCAAGCTGGTGGCCAGCATCGCGCGGGCGCTGGGCGAGACGGCGGCCGACCCGGCCCATCCGCTGCGCCAGCGCTTCGACGCCTATATGCAGGGCTTCGTCCAGCGCCTGCAGCAGGACCCGGCCTTCGTCGCCCGCGGCGAGCGGCTGCGTGACGAACTGCTGGCCCATGACGGACTGCGGAACTACCTCGACGGCCTGTGGCAGCAGCTGCGCGACTGGCTGCAGGCCGACCTGGCGCGGCCCGATTCGGCCATCGGCCAGCGCATCGCCCGCCTGGCGGCGTCGCTGGGCGAGCGGCTGGCGTCCGATGCCGCCATGCGCGCCTGGCTCAACGAACAACTGGAACAGGCGGCACCCGCCGCCATCGAACGCTGGCGCGAGGACATCCGCCGCTACATCGAAGAGCGCGTGGCGGCCTGGGACACCGACGAGCTCGTGGCCGAGCTGGAGCAGCACGTGGGCCGCGACCTGCAGTTCATCCGCATCAACGGCACGGTCGTGGGCGGGCTGGTGGGCGTGGCGATCCATGCCGTCACGTTGATGCTGAGATGAACAAAACGCGATGGCGCGGCGCGCCATGCACTCCTAGACTCGCCCTTCCCATGTGCCCCGTGCCGCCGACGACCCCGCGATGACCATGACTGCCGCTATGCCCACCCCCGACACGCACACCGTCCTCGGCGCCTGCCCGCACGACTGCCCCGATACCTGCGGCCTGGTCACGACGGTGCAGGACGGCGTTGCCATCAAGCTGCAGGGCAACCCGGCGCACCGCCACACCGGCGGCGTGCTGTGCACCAAGGTGTCGCGCTACCTGGAGCGCAATGCGCACCCGGAGCGGCTGACCCAGCCGCTGCGCCGCGTCGGCCGCAAGGGCGAGGGCCGCTTCGAGCCGGTGAGCTGGGACGAGGCGCTGGACGACATCGCCGCCCGCCTGAAGACCATCGCCGCCGATGAGCCGCAGGCCATCCTGCCCTACAGCTACGCCGGCACCATGGGCCTGGTGCAGGGCGAATCGATGGACCGGCGCTTCTTCCACAAGCTGGGCGCCTCGCTGCTGGACCGCACCATCTGCTCCACCGCCGGCGGCGAAGGCCTGGGCTACACGCTGGGCGGCAAGGTGGGTATGCGCATCGAGCATTTCGCGGAGTCCAAGCTGATCCTCATCTGGGGCAGCAACGCCATCGCCAGCAACCTGCATTTCTGGCGCCATGCGCAGGCCGCCAAGCGGGCCGGCGCGCGGCTGGTCTGCATCGACCCGCGGCGCACCGAGACGGCCGACAAGTGCGACGAGCACATCGCCCTGCTGCCGGGCACCGACGGCGCCCTGGCACTGGCGCTGATGCATGAGCTGATCGTGCACGACTGGCTGGACCACGACTACATCGCCCGTCACACCCTGGGCTGGGAACAGTTGCGCGAGCGCGCCCTGCAATGGCCACCCGCGCGCGCGGCCGCCGTGTGCGGTGTGCCGGTGGCGCAGATCGAGGCCCTCGCGCGGGACTACGGCACGACCAAGCCGGCGGCCATCCGCCTGAACTACGGCATGCAGCGCGTGCGCGGCGGCGGCAATGCGGCGCGGGCCGTGGCCTGCCTGCCGGCGCTGGTCGGTGCCTGGCGGCACCGCGCGGGCGGGCTGCTGCTCAGTGCCTCCGGCCAGTTTCCGGCGGACCGCGCCACGCTGCACCGCCCCGACCTGCTGGCCGGCCGCCAGCCCCGCACGCTCAACATGAGCAGCATCGGCGACGTGCTGACCGGCGATGCCACGGCCCTGGCCGGCGGCCCCGCGGTGAAGGCGGTGGTGGTCTACAACAGCAACCCGGTGGCGGTGGCGCCCGAGTCGGCCAAGGTGGCCGCGGGCTTCGCGCGCAAGGACCTGTTCACCGTGGTGCTGGAGCAGTTCCAGACCGACACCGCCGACCACGCCGACTACCTGCTGCCCGCCACCACGCAGCTGGAGCACTGGGACATCCACTTCAGCTACGGCCATACCGACGTGATGCTCAACCGCCCCGCCGTCGCGCCGCGCGGCCAGGCGCGCAGCAATGCCTGGGTGTTCCGCGAGCTGGCGCGCCGCATGGGTTTCGACGAGCCCTGCTTTGCCGACGACGACGAAACGCTCTGCCGCCAGGCCTTCCGCCCCGAGGCCATCGACTGGGCGGCGCTGGAGCGCGACGGCTTCGCCACCCTTCCGCTGCCCGATGCGCCCTTCGCCGAGGGCGGCTTTCCCACGCCCTCGGGCAAGTGCGAGTTCTTCAGCGCCCGGCTGGCCGCGCAGGGCCTGGACGGGCTGCCGGACCACCTGCCCAACTACGAGTCTGCGGGCAGCTCGGCCGACTATCCGCTGGCCATGATCTCGCCGCCGGCGCGCAACTTCCTCAACTCCACCTTCGTCAACGTGACCAGCCTGCGGTCCATGGAAGGCGAGCCGCTGGTGGAAATCCATGCCGACGATGCCGCAGCGCGCGGCATCGCCGACGGTGCCATGGTGCGGGTGTTCAACGCCCGCGGCGAGCACCGCTGCCGCGCCGAGGTCTCGCGCCGTGCCCGGCCGGGCGTGGTCAACGGCCTGGGCATCTGGTGGCGCAAGCTGGGCGCGGACGGCACCAACGTCAACGAACTGACCAGCCAGCGCCTGACCGACCTGGGCCGCGGCCCCACCTTCTACGACTGCCTGGTGCAGGTGGAGGCCGTGGCGGCGTGAGCAGGCCCTCTGCCGGCCCGGATGGCGTGCGCACCCCGGGCGATGTTGCAGGGACGCCGGCGCGGCCGAGGCGTTGGCGCCTGGTGTTGGCCACCGGCGGGGCCGTGGCGTCGCTGCTGCTCGCCGGCTGCGGCCCGCTGGGCTACTACGCGCAATCGGTGGGGGGCCACCTGGCCATCCTGCATGCGGCGCGCCCCGTGCCCGAGGTATTGCAGGACGCCACGCTCTCCGAAGGACTGCGCCGCAAGCTCACGCTGGCCCAGCACATCCGCCGCTATGCCAGCGACCGGCTGGCGCTGCCCGACAACCGCAGCTACACGGCCTATGCCGACCTGCACCGCGCCGCCGCCGTCTGGAACGTGGTGGCGGCGCCGGCCTATTCGCTGCAGCTCAAGACCTGGTGCTACCCGGTGGCCGGCTGCGTGGGCTACCGCGGCTACTACGACGAGGCCGAGGCCCAGGCAGAGGCGGCGCGCCAGCGGGCCGAGGGCCTGGAGGCGGCCGTCTACCCGGTGCCCGCCTATTCGACGCTGGGCTGGCTCAACTGGCTGGGCGGCGATCCCCTGCTGTCGACCTTCATCGGCTATCCGGACGGCGAGCTGGCACGCATCGTCTTCCACGAGCTGGCGCACCAGCGCTTCTATGTCTCGGGCGACACGGTGTTCAACGAGTCCTACGCCACGGCGGTCGAGCGCCTGGGCAGCGCCCAGTGGCTGCGCGACGAGGCGGACGAGCCGGCGCGCGAGGCCTATGCCCGCTTCGACCAGCGCCGGCGCCAGATGCAGGCGCTGATGCTGGCCACGCGCGAGGCGCTGGCGCGCGCCTACGGCTCGCCGGCCGCCAAGGCGGGCGACTGGGCCCGGGTCGAGGCGATGAAGCAGACCGCCATGCGCGAATTCCGCGAGCGCTATGCGCAGCTGCGTGCCGGCTGGCCGGCCGACGGCCGCCAGGGCGCCTACGACGCCTGGGTGGCGCGGGCCAACAACGCGACCTTCGGCGCGCAGGCGGCCTACGACCAGCTGGTGCCGCAGTTCGAGCAGCTCTTCGCGCGCTGCAACGGGGACTGGGCGCGCTTCCATGCCGAGGTCGAGCGCATCGGGCGCCTGCCGACGCACGAGGCCAGGGTGGCGGCGCTGGCGTCCGCACCGGCGCCCTGAACGGCCCGTCGACCGGGCAACAAAAAGCCGCTCCGGGGAGCGGCCTGGTCATGGGCCGACCTGTTCAGGCGGCGTGCAGGGCGTCGATCAGGTCGATGTACTTCTTCTTGGCCTCGTCGGCCGACACGCCCTTGTGCGTGTTCCAGGCATCCCACTTGGCGCGGGCGACGATGTCGCTGAAGCTGGGCTTCTTCTCGGTGTTGTCGCCGAGGGTCGCCTGCTTGTAGAGGCCGTAGATCTTCAGCAGGGTGGGGTTGTCGGGGCGCGAAGGCAGCAGCTTGGAGCGGGCTTCGGCGGCTTCGAAACGGGCTTGCAGGTCGGACATGGCGGGTGGGTCTGAAAAAAGCACGATTGTGCGCTTTTTGGTCGCGACAACGCTGGCCGACGTCAATCCGCCATGCAGGCCAGCGCCACTTCACGGTCCAGGCACTGCCGGGCGTCCAGCGGCTCGACGGCGGCGGCGTCTTCGTACAGCTGTTGCACCTGCGCGAGTGTCGGGTCGCCGCGCAGCGCCACCAGCGCCCGTGCGTACTCGACCCGGCCCGTGGCCGAGGCCGGGTGCAGCGCCAGGCCCCGTTCGAAGAGTTCGACCGCGCGTTCGGCGCGCACGCCGTAGGTCATGCGGGCGACGAGTTCGCCCACCTTGTCGATCACCTCCGCGTGGAAGGCGCCGAGCGCGAAGTGGGCATCGGCATGGCCGGGTTGCAACTGGATGATCCGCTCCAGCGTCTCCTTGAGGCGACCGCCCAGGCCCTGGGCCAGGGCCCGCGCGACGCTCACGGCCTGCGCATGGCGTCCCAGCGCATAGGCATGCCAGTACAGCGCCTGCACGTCCGCCCCGTCGGCCTCGTGCCGGGCCAGTGCCCGCTCGCCCACCTGGCGCAGCAGCGCCAGGCGCCGCTCGTCGTCGGGCTCCACATAGTTGGCATAGATGGCGGTGGCCTGGTCGGCCAGTGCGGCCCCGGGTGCGCCGCCGATCCGCTGGCCGGCCTGGGCCGCCGCCGCGAAATCGCCCGCGTGGTACAGCGCCCAGGCACCGGCCAGCGCCTCGGTGGCGGGCGGTGGCAGGGGCTGGCCGGCGTGCAGGGCCGTCCACGCGGTCCGCACCCGGGCGGCATCGAAAGGAAACCGACCCAGGCAATCGGGCGTGGCCCATTGCTCGGGCGGCGGAGGCGTGCGCAGGACAGGCGGCATGGCGGCAGGCTTTCTCAGGTCGAGAGGGCGTCTTCCTCGGGCGCCGGTGCGCTCGCCAGGCGCACCAGCTCTGCACGCTGGGCGGCGCCCAGGTAGGGCACCAACAGCTGCAGGGTGTGACGGGTGCCCCGCACCATCGCGTCGCAGATGGCACACGGCTCCAGCGCCTCGCGAGGATTGCACACGAATTCGTAGTTGAGCCAGTAGGTCGCCAGCACCACCATGCTGCGCGCCAGGGTTTCGCGCTCCGCGGGCTCCAGCCGCAGCAGTCCCGCCCCCGCCAGTCCCGAGAGCATGGCCTGCATGGCGGCCTCCTTGCGCGACAGCGCCTCGCGCAGGCGGGTCTCCAGGTGGTGGTTGTTGCTCAGCAGGTCGTTCATGTCCCGGTACAGGAAGCGGTAGCGTCCCATCAGCTCGAAGAGCTCGCGCACGAAGCGCCAGGCGCCTGCCAGGTCGCGCACGTCGGTGGCCTGGGCGAGGAGGGCGTCGAGGCTGGCCTCGAAGTCCTCGTGCAGGCGGTTGATGAGCGCCTCCTTGGCCGGGAAGTGGTAGTAGAGGTTGCCGGGGCTGATGCGCAGTTCGGTGGCCAGCAGCGTGGTGGAGACGTTGGGCTCGCCAAAGCGGTTGAACAGCGCCAGGGCGGTTTCCTGGATGCGCTGGGCGGTGCGGCGCGGCGCTTTCCGTGTCATGGGCAGCCTCCGTTGTCTCTTGTGTGTTCTGTGCCGGATCACTCTACCCCATGTGTCCGGGGCGTCCATGCTGCGCTGCGGCATCGGCGCTGGCTGTTGACACAGTGTCACAGTGAGTGGGTCTGACGTGCGTGATGTAGCGTTTGGTTGAAAAGACGCCGGGGAGGCGCATGGATAATCGCCCCCCTCGGCGCACCGCTCCCAGGGTGCGCCATTTCTACGATTCCTGCGAGAGATACATGATCCTTGTGACAGGCGGCGCCGGCTTCATCGGCGCCAACTTCGTGCTCGACTGGCTGGCTGGCGCCGACGAGCCGGTCGTCAACCTCGACAAGCTGACCTACGCAGGCAACCTCCAGACGCTGGCCTCGCTCGATGGCGACAAGCGCCACGTCTTCGTGCAGGGCGACATCGGCGACAGCGCCCTCATCGACCGCCTGCTGGCCGAGCACCAGCCCCGCGCCGTCGTCAACTTCGCCGCCGAGTCGCATGTGGACCGCTCCATCCACGGCCCCGAGGACTTCATCCAGACCAACGTGCTGGGCACCTTCCGCCTGCTCGAATCGGTGCGCGGCTACTGGAGCCAGCTGCCGGCCGAGCGCAACGCGGCCTTCCGCTTCCTGCACGTCTCCACCGACGAGGTCTACGGCACGCTCTCGCCCACCGACCCGGCCTTCACCGAAGAGAACAAGTACGAGCCCAACAGCCCGTACTCGGCCAGCAAGGCCGCCAGCGACCACCTGGTGCGCGCCTGGCACCACACCTACGGCCTGCCCGTGCTGACCACCAACTGCTCCAACAACTACGGGCCCTTCCACTTCCCCGAGAAGCTGATCCCGCTCATGATCGTCAACGCCCTGGCCGGCAAGCCCCTGCCGGTCTACGGCGACGGCATGCAGGTGCGCGACTGGCTCTACGTGAAGGACCACTGCAGCGCCATCCGCCGCGTGCTGGAAGCCGGCCAGCTGGGCGAGACCTACAACGTGGGCGGCTGGAACGAGAAGCCCAACATCGAGATCGTCAAGACCGTGTGCGCGCTGCTGGACGAGCTGCATCCCCGCGCCGACGGCAAGGCCTACGCCGAGCAGATCACCTACGTCACCGACCGCCCCGGCCACGACCGCCGCTACGCCATCGACGCACGCAAGCTCGAGCGCGAACTGGGGTGGAAGCCGGCCGAGACCTTCGACACCGGCATCCGCAAGACGGTCGAGTGGTACCTGGCCAACCAGGAGTGGGTGCGCAACGTGCAAAGCGGCGGCTACCGTGACTGGGTGGCCAAGCAGTACGGAGAGCAGCCGAAGGCGGCGGCATGAAGGTCCTGCTCTTCGGCAAGGGCGGACAGGTCGGCTGGGAGCTGCAGCGCAGCCTGGCGCCGCTGGGCGAGCTGGTGGCGCTGGACTTCGACAGCACCGAGCTGCACGGCGACTTCAGCCGGCCCGAGGCGCTGGCCGCCACGGTCGAGGCCGTGCGGCCCGACGTCATCGTCAATGCCGCGGCCCACACGGCCGTGGACAAGGCCGAGAGCGAACCCGACTTCGCCCGCGCCCTCAACGCCACCGCCCCCGGCGTCGTGGCCCAGGCCGCGCAGAAGCTGGGCGCGCTGATGGTCCATTACTCCACCGACTATGTCTTCGACGGCAGTGGCGACACGCCCTGGCGCGAGGACGACGCCACCGGCCCGCTGTCCGTCTACGGCGCCACCAAGCTCGAAGGCGAGCAACTCGTGGCCGGCCACTGCGAGCGGCACCTGATCTTTCGCACCAGCTGGGTCTATGCCGCGCGCGGCGGCAACTTCGCCAAGACCATGCTGCGCCTGGCCAGGGAGCGCGAGCGCCTGACGGTCATCGACGACCAGTGGGGCGCGCCCACCGGCGCCGAGCTGCTGGCCGACGTCACGGCCCTGGCCATCCGCGAGACCCTGCGCGATCCGGCCAAGGCAGGCCTGTACCACCTGGTGGCTGGCGGCACGACCACCTGGAACGGCTATGCCCGCTTCGTCGTCGAGGAGGCGCTGCGCCGGGGCGTCGAACTCAAGACCACGCCCGACGCGGTGGAAGCCGTGCCCACCAGCGCCTTCCCCACGCCGGCCAAACGCCCGCACAACTCGCGCCTGGACACCTCGCGCATCCGCAGCACCTTCGGCATCGAATTGCCGCACTGGCAGGCGGGTGTGGCCCGCATGCTGGCCGAAACCCTCTGACGATTGGCCGAACACCCATCAATCGCAGCCACCTGCGCGGATTGACCGCCAGTCCCTCTTTCCCAGGAAGCCAACGATGACCCAGAACAGAAAAGGCATCATCCTCGCCGGAGGCTCCGGCACGCGCCTGCACCCGGCCACGCTGGCCATCAGCAAGCAGCTGCTGCCCGTCTACGACAAGCCGATGGTGTACTACCCGCTGAGCACGCTGATGCTCGGCGGCATGCGCGATGTGCTCATCATCAGCACGCCGCAGGACACGCCGCGCTTCCAGCAACTGCTGGGCGACGGCAGCCAGTGGGGCATGAACCTGCAGTACGCCGTGCAGCCCAGCCCGGACGGGCTGGCCCAGGCCTTCATCATCGGCGAGCAGTTCCTGGCCGGCGCCCCCAGCGCGCTGGTGCTAGGCGACAACATCTTCTACGGCCACGACCTGCAGCAGCTGCTGGGCGCCGCCGACGCGCAGCCCAGTGGCGCCACCGTCTTCGCGTACCACGTGCACGACCCCGAGCGCTACGGCGTCGTCGAGTTCGACCAGGCCGGCCGCGCGGTGAGCATCGAAGAGAAGCCCGCCCAGCCCAAGAGCAGCTACGCCGTCACCGGCCTGTACTTCTACGACCAGCAGGTCGTGGACATCGCCAAGGCCGTCAAGCCCAGTGCGCGCGGCGAGCTGGAGATCACGGCCGTCAACCAGGCCTACCTGGAGCAGGGCAGCCTGAACGTGCAGATCATGAAGCGCGGCTATGCGTGGCTGGACACCGGCACGCACGAAAGCCTGCTGGAGGCCGGCCAGTTCATCGCCACGCTGGAGCAGCGCCAGGGCCTGAAGATCGCCTGCCCCGAAGAGATCGCCTGGCGCGCCGGCTTCATCGATGCCGCCCAGGTCGAGAAGCTGGCCGCGCCGCTCAAGAAGAACGGCTACGGCCAGTACCTGCTGCGCCTGCTGCGCGAGGAGTACCGGGGATGAACGTCACGAAGACAAAGCTGGAAGGCGTGCTGATCCTGGAGCCGAAGGTCTTCGGCGATGAGCGTGGCTTCTTCATGGAAAGCTTCAACCAGCGCGTGTTCGACGAGGCGGTGGGCCGGCACATCGAATTCGTGCAGGACAACCATTCGCGCTCGACCCGGGGCGTGCTGCGGGGCCTGCACTACCAGCTGCAGCAGGCGCAGGGCAAGCTGGTGCGTGTGACGCGCGGCGCAGTGTTCGACGTGGCGGTGGACATCCGCAAGAGCTCGCCGACCTTCGGGCAGTGGGTGGGCGTGGAGCTGAGCGAGAGCAACCACCGGCAGCTGTGGATCCCGGCCGGCTTTGCGCACGGCTTCGTGGTGACCAGCGACAGCGCGGACTTCCTGTACAAGGCCAGCGACTACTACGCGCCGGCGCATGAGCGCAGCATCCTGTGGAGCGATCCGGACATCGGGATCGAATGGCCGGACTTCGGGGGGGAGCCCAAGGTGTCGGCGAAGGATGCGGCGGCCGTGCCGCTCAGGCAGGCAGAGACCTATTCCCCGACGTGAGCGTTGAGCATCGATGGAAAGAGAACAAAGCGGGGAGACGTCGCCAAGCCTGCCGGGTATCAGTGGCCTCGTCATTTCGTACAACCGTGCCACCCTGATCGGGACCTGCCTCAAGGCGCTGTCGTTCGTCGATGAACTGCTCGTCGTCGACAAGTCGTCCGACGACGGCACGGCCGAGATTGCCGCGGGCCTCGCCGACCGTGTCGTCGTGGTGCCCTGGTCCGCGGTCGTGGAGGACACACGCGCCCAGGCGGTGGCGATGTGTCGGCACGAGTGGATCCTCTACCTGGACGACGACGAATGCCTGAGCGCCGAGTCGGCCGCATTCATCCGGGAGGAGATTCGCAATCCGAGGGCCGATGTCTATCTGCTGCCCCAGCGGCACTACATCCTCGGGGAGCATGACGAACGGGCCTATTACTGGCCCGAGCATCAGGTCCGGCTCTTCAGGCGCACCGCCGTGAACCTGAGCGCCACGGTGCACAACGGCATGGCCTTCGACGAGGCGCGGGCCTATCGCATTCCGCCGGAGACGGGGGTCTGCATCCACCACCTGTCGCACAAGGATGTGGCGCAATGGGTGGAGAAGCTCAACCGCTACACCTCGCGTGCGGATCGTGCTCGACCAGCGCATTCGGGGGCGGATCTGGTGGCGTTCGCCCATCGCGCGATCGACGAATACGCTGGCCGCACGCGCAGCGACGATGTCTCGGACTATCCGCACGCGGTTGCGGTGCTGCGCTCGCTCTACGACATCGTCGACCGGCTGAAGACTTGGGAAGAGGAGCGCGGCCTGTCGGGTGAGGAGGCGTTCCGCCGGGTATGCATCGACCTTGAGCGCGACTACGCGCGCAAGTTGCCGGCGCTGCGCGGAACAGGGGGGCAACTGGAGCACCTCGATCCGGGCGCTGCGCAAGGGGCCCCGAGCGAGTCGGAGGCCGACACCGAGCGTGCCCTGCGCGTGCTGTCCGAGCGCCTGCGGGCGCTGCGCTTGGAGCTCGACCGTCAACTTGCCGCCCAGGAACAGGACCGGCAGGCACAGGCACTGCTGCGCGACGCGCTCGACGAGCGCGACCGCCGGATCCAGTCCATCGACGGGCAACGCCGCAACGCGGTCCAGGCGCAGGCGCTGGCCGACATGCAGAGTGCGACCCTTCGTTCGCAGGTTGCGGTGCTCGAGCACGAGGTGCAGGCATTGCGTTCCTCGTCGTCGTGGCGCATGACGGCACCCGTGCGCTTCCTGTCCGATCTCCTGCGGCATCCCGAACGTGTCAAGCCGAAGGTGCTCCGTGCAGCCTACCAGGCGCACGAAGCCATGCCCTTGCCGCCCGCTCTCAAGGCCGCTGTCCGCGGCTTGGCGTTTCGGCTGGCGGCGCCCGTGTTCTCGGGCAGCCCGCGCTACGAGGCCTGGAAGCGCAAGCGGATGGCACCCGCCACCCTTGCATCGCTGCGGTTCGAGGATCAGCCCGATCCCACTGTCACGGTGGTGATCCCGGCTTACGGCAACCTTGAGATGACGCTGGCCTGCGTGGCCTCCATCGCGAAGCACCTGCCCAAGGCGCCCATCGAGGTCCTCGTGGTCGAGGACGCTTCGGGCGATCAGGAGATCCTGAAGCTCGCGCAGGTGCCGGGCCTGAGGTTCCATGTCCATCCGCAGAACCTCGGCTTCCTGCGCTCCTGCAACGCAGCGGCGAAGATGGCCCGGGGCCGGTACATCTGCTTCCTCAACAACGACACCGAGGTCGAGGCGGGCTGGATCGACACCATGCTCGAACTCTTCGAGCGCGACCCGAAGTGCGGCATGGTGGGCTCCAAGCTGCTCTATCCGGACGGCCGCCTGCAGGAGGCGGGCGGCATCCTCTGGCGCGACGGCAGCGCCTGGAACCTCGGCCGGCTGGATGACCCGGATCACAGCCGCTACAACTACGTCAAGGAGGTCGACTACTGCTCGGGCGCCTCCATCCTGTTGGCGCGCGCCCTCTTCGACGAACTGGGCGGCTTCGACGAGTACTACCTGCCGGCCTATTGCGAGGATTCCGACCTGGCCTTCCGCATTCGGGCGCGGGGCCTGAAGGTCCTCTACCAACCCGCGTCGCGCGTGATCCATCACGAGGGGCTGTCCCACGGCACCGACACCGGCTCGGGGGTCAAGGCCTACCAGGTGGCCAATCAGCGCAAGTTCCTCCAGCGATGGGCGCAGGTGCTGGAGCGCGAGCATTTCGCCAACGGCGAGCATGCCCTGCTGGCGCAGGACCGCGCCAACCTGTGCAAGACGATCCTCATCATCGACCACTACATCCCGCAGCCGGATCGGGACGCAGGGTCGCGCTCGATGAACGCCTTCATCGACGTCCTGCTGTCCATGGGACTGCGCGTGAAGTTCTGGCCCCACAACCTGCAGCCGGATCCGGTGTACGGGCCCCAGTTGCAGCAACGGGGCGTGGAGGTCATCTACGGCGCACGCTATCACCAGGGCTTCGAGGCCTGGATCCGCGAGATGGGCCGCGACCTGGACTATGTCCTGATCAGCCGGCCGGATGTCGCCGCGGCCTTCCTGCCTGCGCTGTGCGCATACAGCCCCGCCAAGCGGCTCTACTACGGCCACGACCTGCACTACGAGCGTGAACTCGCGAGCGCGCGGCTGAGCGGGGATGCCGCGGCCGCCGAGGCGGCCGAGCGCATGCGGCAGCTGGAGCTGAGCATCTGGCTGCAGGTCAGCACGATCTACTATCCCTCGCCCACCGAGACGGCGGCGGTCCAGGCCCATCCGGGCGCGGGCACGGCCCGCACCCTGCCGCCGTACTGTTTCGAGCCCCGCCCGACGGCGCCGCTGGAAGGGCGCGAGCGGCGCCGGCTGCTCTTCGTGGCCGGCTTTGCGCACCGTCCCAACGTGGACGCCGCCGTCTGGTTCATGGCGCAGGTGTTCCCGCTGGTGCTGGCCGCCGAGCCGGACGTGCAACTGATGCTGGTCGGCTCCAATCCCTCCCCGGAGGTGAAGGCGCTGGCGAGCGAGCGTGTCGAAGTCACGGGCTATGTCACCGATGCCGAGCTCGAGGCGATCTATGCGCGCGTCGGCCTGGCGGTGGTACCGCTTCGCTTCGGTGCCGGCATCAAGGGCAAGGTCGTGGAGGCCATGCACAACGGCGTGCCCCTGGTCACCACCTCGGTCGGCGTGCAGGGCCTGAGCAGCACCGGCGATGCCGCCAGCGTGGCGGACGAGCCGCAGCAGATGGCGCACGAGATCCTGCGCCTGCTGCGGGACGACGACGCCTGGCGGCAGTCCGCCGCAGCGGGTCCGGCCTACGTGGCCGCGCATTTCTCGGCCGCGGCGATGGAAGCCGTCCTGGTGCAGGACATCGATGTCCGGCCCTACACCGACTACACGCGCTCTGCGATCAAGGAGACGTTTGCATGAAGGCAATCATTCCTTCTTCCACTGTCGTGGCCCGCGCCAGGGCGCCGCTGCGGCTCGGCCTGGGCGGCGGAGGCACCGATGTCTCCCCCTACTGCGACCAATACGGCGGCGAGGTGCTCAATGTCACCATCGACAAGTACGCCTATGCCACGGTGTGCGCGGCCGAGCACGGCACGGTCCGCCTGACGGCGGCCGACAGCGGACGTGTGTGGCAGGGTGCCGCCGAGCCCGTGCTCCAGCGACAGCAGGGCCTGGACCTGCACGTCGGCGTCTACAACCGGGTCGTGCGCGACTTCATGGGCGGCCAGCCGCTCGCCGTGGACGTCATCACCCATTCGGAAGCGCCCCCCGGCTCGGGGCTGGGTTCCTCGTCCACCATGGTGGTGGCGCTGCTCCAGGCCTTCTGCGAGTACCTGTCCCTGCCCCTGGGCGAATACGACATCGCCAGCCTGGCCCACGACATCGAGCGCGTGGACCTGGGCATGGCCGGCGGCAAGCAGGACCAGTACGCGGCCACCTTCGGCGGCATGAACTTCATGGAGTTCTACGCCGACCGCGTCATCGTCAATCCGCTGCGCATGAAGGCTGAACTCAAGGCGGAGCTGGAGTCCTCGGTGGTGCTCTTCTACACCGGCGTCTCGCGCGAATCCGCCGCGATCATCGCGGAGCAGACGGACCACATCCGTCGTCGCGACAGCGCGCCGCTGGAGGCGATGCATCGCGTCAAGGCCGAGGCCCGCGCCATGAAGGAGGCCGTGCTCACCGGCAACCTCGAAGCCTTCGCCCAGTCGATGCGGACCGGCTGGGAAGAAAAGAAGAAGCTGGCTCGCAGCATCAGCAATGCGGCCATCGACGAGGTCTATGACGCGGCCATGGCGGCCGGGGCGCTCGCCGGCAAGGTCTCCGGCGCCGGCGGCGGCGGCTTCATGATGTTCGTGGCAGAACTGTCGCGGCGTCCTGAAGTCATGCGCTGCCTGCAACGCTTCAATGGCCAGGTCTTCACCTGCAATTTCACCGAGCGTGGCGCTCATTCCTGGAGAAAGAATTGAAATCCATCATCGAACAGCAGATCGACGCCACCCTGGCCTGCCTGCGGGCCGTACGCGAAGACACGGCCCTGCTGGGCCGGGTCGAGGAGGTCGTCGAGGTCATCGTGCAGGCCTTGCAGCGCGGCAACAAGCTGCTGCTCGCGGGCAATGGCGGCAGTGCGGCCGACGCCCAGCACATCGCCGGCGAGTTCGTCAGCCGCTTCATGTACGACCGGCCCGGGCTGCCGGCCTTCGCGCTCACGACGGACACGTCGATCCTCACTTCCGTGGGCAACGACTACGGCTTCGAGAGGGTGTTCGAGCGCCAGGTGCAGGCGGTGGGCGTGCGCGGCGACGTGCTCTGGGTCTATTCGACCTCGGGCAAGTCGCCCAACATCCTGCGCGCCATGCGCCAGGCCCGGCAGGGTGGCCTGACGGTGATCGGCTTCACGGGCGAGCGCGGCTGGGCGGAGCCAGACCTGTGCGACATCGAGATCGCCGTGCCGTCGCCCGAGACGCCGCGCATCCAGGAAGGCCATGCCATGCTGGGCCACATCATCTGCGGGCTGGTGGAGGCCCGGATCTTTCCCCGCGCATGATGGAGCCGGCGCTGGTCCTCGCGGGCGGGCTCGGCACCCGCCTGCGCGCGGTGGTGGGCATGTCGACGCCCAAGCCCATGGCCATGGTGGGCGGCGAGCCCTTCCTGCATTGGTTGCTGCGCA
This sequence comes from Pseudacidovorax sp. NFM-22, assembly GCF_021401245.1. Lineage (GTDB taxonomy): Bacteria > Pseudomonadota > Gammaproteobacteria > Burkholderiales > Burkholderiaceae_C > Xenophilus. The sequence goes on along the minus strand of NZ_JACBFY010000002.1, from coordinate 328,996 downwards.
TGCTGGCGCGCCAGGGGGTGCCGGCGGTGTACCTGTCCGTCGGCTTCCTGCACGACGCCATCAGCGGTGCGCTGGGGGACCGGTTCGAAGGCCTGGACCTGCATTACGTCGTCGAGCCGGAGCCACTGGGCACGGGCGGTGCCGTCGCCCTGGCCGCCAGCCGAATTGCGGCGCCCCGCTTTCTGGTCCTCAATGGGGACACCCTGGCGGCCATGGACCTCCAGGCCTTCGCGGCCCAGGCCCGCGCCGACGCCGCCGACCTGAGCATCGCGCTGGCGCAGACGTCCGATGTCGGCCGCTATGGCGCCGTCCTGTACGAGCCGGACACGCGCAAGGTGACCGGCTTCGCGGAGAAGGGCGGCAGCGGTGCGGGCTGGATCAATGCCGGCGTCTACATGGTCGACAAGGCCGCCCTGCAGCGGCTGGACCTGCCCACCCGGTTCTCCTTCGAGCGCGATCTGATGGCCGATCGGCTGGCCCAGCTGGACATGCGCGCATGGCCCGGCGTCCAGGACTTCATCGACATCGGCGTGCCCGAGGACTACGCCCTGGCGCAGACGAAGGTTCCCAGGCTCGTCGGGTCGTCGCCCCAGGGCGGGCATGCGTGAGCCGTGCAGCCGCTGGTGCAGCGGACTCCTGCCGGCAGCGACCCATCTGCGGGCCGTCGGCACGGCCGCCGACATGAAGGCCGGGCGACGGCCTGGCCGCGGCCGGCGTGCTGTCGAGGTGGCCGCCCTCGAGGAGCGGCCGTTGCAGGAACACCGGGGCGTGCCGTCGTTCCATGGGCCGCGCCATCGCGCGGCGTGCATCGATCTCGGCTGGGACGAACCGCGCCAGGCCGGTTTTGCGCGGGCCCATGTCGAGAGCCATGCCTCGGTACCGCGCGAGCCCCTGGGTGGCACCCAGCGCGTGCTGCATGCCACCACCTGAGCGCCGCGCCATGCGACGACCCACGCTTTTCCTCGACCGTGACGGCGTCATCAACGTCGACCACGGCTATGTGCACACGCCGGACAAGACCGATTTCGTCCCGGGCATCTTCGAACTCGTCGCGCAGGCCAATCGCCGCGGCTGGCTCGTGGTGGTGGTGACGAACCAGGCCGGCATCGCACGGGGCTACTACGACGAGCGCCAGTTCCATGACTACATGGACTGGGTGCGCGCGCAATTCCAACGGCAGGGCGCCCGCCTCGATGCCATCTATTTCTGCCCTCATCACCCACAGCACGGCCAAGGCCGCTACCTGGCCGAGTGCGATTGCCGAAAGCCTGCGCCCGGCATGCTGTTGAAGGCCATGGCCGAGCACGCCATCGACCCCGCGGCCTCCGCCATGGTGGGTGACACGCGCACCGACATGGAGGCCGGCCTGCGCGCCGGGGTGGGGCGCCTGTACTGGCTCGGCGGGCCCACCGACGCGGAGATTCCCCAGGCCCTGCGCGTGGCCGATCTGGAAGACGTCGCCCAGGACCTCTGGCCGTCGTCCAGCACCGAGTGACGCGCCGCCGCTCCACGGGGGCGGACGGGTTGGGTGCCGGACCGCGTCTTTTACCCACGTGTGGGATTAAAAAATGAGAGTGTTGCCGATGAGCGAAACGCGGCGCTTTGGTCTGTTCGTCCTTGCCGGATGTCTTTTCTCGGTCTATCTCGGCAAGGACCTCAACTGGGATCTGCTGAACTACCACTACTACAACCCCTGGGCCCTCCTGCACGGCCGGCGGACGATCGACCTGTTCCCGGCGCAGTTGCAGACCCTCTTCAATCCGCTGATCGACCTGCCCTTCTACGTGGCGGCCAGGCATTGGCCGGATCATGTGGTTGTCTTCCTGATGGGCGCGCCCTTCGGCGCGGCCATGTACCTGGTGTGGAAGCTGACCGCCGCGCAGGAAGCGCCGGCCGCCGGTCGTGCGGCCCGCTGGCAATTGCTGGCCCTGCGCGTCGCCACCACCGGCCTGGCCGTCTCGGGCGCGGCAGGCCTCGCCCAGGCCAATTCGACCACCGGCGAGTGGGTCGTCGCCGCGCTCATCCTTGCAGGCGTCTGGGGCATCGTCTCGGCGGGCGTTGCCGATGCGCGCGCATGGGATCGACGGTTGGCGCTGGGTGGACTGCTGCTGGGCATGGCGGTCGGATTGAAGCTGACCGCCGCGGTGGCCGTGGTCGGCTTCACCGTGGCTTTGCCGCTGCTGCGCCGCCCTGACGGGTTGAGGCTGCGTCCGCGGGGCGCCATCGGCTTCGCCCTGGCCGGCATCCTGGGTTTCCTCATCGTGGCGGGCCCGTGGATGTGGCTGCTCCAGCGGGACTTCCAGAGCCCGCTCTTTCCCTTCTTCAACGGCGTGTTCCGCTCGCCCTGGCTCGAAGACGGCAGCATGCTGGACCGGCGCTTCCTGCCGCAGGAATGGGCAGATGTCCTCAAGCTGCCGTTCTATGCCCTGCTGGTGAAGAACACCCTGCACTCGGAATTTCCGATCCGCGACCCGCGTCTGCTGATCGGGTGCGTCGTGGCCGTCCCGACCCTGATCGCGATGCTGCGGCCCCGGTGGCGTGCCGCGGTGGCGCCTCGCCGTGTCTTCCTCGCGGTCTTCTTCCTGGTCACCTATTTCGTCTGGATCCGGCTCTTCGGCATCTACCGCTATGCCATCCTGCTCGAGATCCTGGCCCTGCTCCTGCTGCACGCCACGCTGATCGATCTGCTGCGGCGCGGTGCCGCCGAGCGCGCGGCCGCGGCGGCCCTCCTTGGCCTGGGCTCCGCGGCTCTGCTCACGGTGGTGCCGAACTGGGGGCATGTGGATGTCGAGGGCAAGCGCTATTTTTCGCGCGCGGCCCTGCCGCCCCTGCCCAAGGACGCGATGCTGCTGTCGATGTCCGGTTCGCCCGTCGGCTACATGGCGGCGCTCTGGCCAGGTCGACCGGCTTTCGTGGCCCCTTTGTCCAATCTGTCCTCACCCGGGCACAACGATGGCCTGCAGCGAATGATCGCCCGGCGCGTGCTCGACCACCCCGGGCCGCGCTACGTGATGCTGGACGGACAGGGCGAACTCAGCGCCCCGGCGCGTTATCTCTTGCTGAATTACGCGCTGTCCCCGGACATGGCCAGCTGCATGCCGGCCAGGGGGGCGGAAGGCAGCATCTTCCGGGTCTGCCGGCTGCAGCCGCGCACGGTGGACAACGCCCTCGGTTTCGATGTCGCCCGTCAGGCGCCGCCGCCGACGCTCATCGGTGGCTATTTCCCGGCGGACGCGCCCGATGGCGGTGCGTGGACGGGGGCCTTCGCGCGTGTCGTGGCGTCGCGGGCGGTCGTGGACGAGGGCAAGGACCTCGTCATCGAGGCCGGCATCCCCGAGGGCCTGCTGGTGCTTGCCGATCCTCGCGCCCCGCTCGGTGCTGCCACGGTGTGGATCAATGGCGTCGTGGTGAAGGTGGAGCCGCTGCGCGCCGGGCACGGGCTGTCGATGCGCATACCGGCATCCGTGGTCCGGAGCGCGGCAGAAGGCTTTCCGTCCGTGGGCGTACAGGTGCGGGTCTCCCGGGAGGTGGTCCCGGCGGCGGCCGGCCTGGGGCCGGACCAGCGCGCACTGGGCATGAGCGTGCGCCGCATCGCATTCGACTCGCCCGCCTGAACGGGACCCCGCCCGGGACCGCTGTCCGGTGCGGGGGCGGGTCGCTCTCAGTCCAGCAGCTCGGGCGGCTCGGTGCTCACCACCCGCCCGTGCTCCAACCGGATGAACCGGTTGCATTCCTTCAGCAGCAACTTCGGCGAATGCGAGGCCAGCACCAGGATGCCCGACTTGGCCACCATCTCGGTCATGCGCTGCTCGGCCTTGGCCTGGAAGTCGGCGTCGCCGACCGAGAGCCATTCGTCCATCAGCAGGATGTCCGCCGTCATGCTGGTGCAGATGGCGAAGGCCAGGCGCATCACCATGCCGGTCGAATAGGTGCGCACGGGCATGTTCACGTACTCGCCCAGGCCGCTGAACTCGCAGATCTCGGGCGTCATGGCCTCGATCTGGCGGCGCTTGAGGCCCATCGACAGGCCGCGCAGCATGATGTTCTCGACGCCGCTCGCGTCGCGTTCGATGCCCATCGACGGGTCGATCAGACTGGCCACGCTGCCGATGCGGGCGAACTCGCCCGAGGTGGGCTCGTAGACGCCCGCCAGCAGGCGCAGCAGGGTGGACTTGCCGGCGCCGTTGTGGCCCAGGATGCCCAGGCGGTCGCCGGCCTTGAGTTCAAGGTCGATGTCCGACAGCGCCTGCACCACCGTCACGCCGGTTTCCTTGCCCACGCGGCCACCGGTGACCGAGGCGGCCAGCGTCTTCTTGAACGAGGTGGCGCTGGCGCCGTAGATCGGAAAGCCCAGGCTGACGTTCTTGAGCGAAAGGGAGGTCATGGGCGACTCAGAGCCAGAAGACGATGCGGCGGCGATAGCGCGCGAAGAGGATGCAGGCCACGGTGATGTTGATCACCGTCCAGATGGCCATGCCCGCCCAGTTGTGCCAGTGCGCGACGCCGCCCATCAGCGGCGTGCGCAGCAGATCCAGCATCTGCGCCAGGGGGTTCCACAGCATGTACTTGGCCCGGTCGGGCAGGTTCTCGGGCAGCCAGAACACTGGCGTGAGGAACATCAGCATCTGCATGACGCTGGCGATGATCTGGGCCACGTCCCGGAAGCGCGTGCACAGGATGCCCAGGCCGATGCCGATGCAGTGGGCATTGACGATGAGCAAGGCGAAGGCCGGAATGACCATCAGGGCCGGCCATGACAGCGAGATGCCCGTCCACAGGGCCACCGGCACGAACAGGATGATGTGGTGGGCAAACTGGATCACGCTGCGCGCCTGGGTGCGCCAGACGAACATGCTCACCGGGAAGTAGCCCTGCTTGAGGTAGTTCTGCGCGTTGATGAAGGCGTCGCCCGAGTCGATCACCGTCACCGAGAAGAAGGTCCAGAAGATGATGCCCAGCGCCAGGTGCGGGAAGAACTTCGACAGCTCGGTGCCGAACAGCGAGGCGTACAGCGGCCCCATGCCGCCGATCATGGCGCCCATGCTCAGGGTCAGCCACAGCGGCCCGAGCGTCGAGCGGCGGTAGCGCAGCACGATGTCGAACCAGGCCAGGGTCCACCAGATGTCGATGCGGCGGGTGCCTTCCCACCAGTCCTTCCACGCGCTTCTGTGCAGGTTGGAGTGGACGGTGGTGGTCATGCGGTCGGGGGCTGAAGGGAAGCGCGGGATTCTATCCGGGGGCTTTTCCCGGTGGGTTTTCCGGCCAGTCCGCGCCGCAGGGGCGTCGGACAGGCATGGATAATCCGCGGTCCTGTTCAGCACAGTGTGGCCCTGCGCCACCCGGCCGCACCGCATGCCGCCCAGCCCCGCCACCGCGCCTTCACTCTCCCACCCGGCCTATCGCCCCGACATCGACGGACTGCGCGCGATCGCGGTGCTGTCGGTCATCATCTTCCACGCTTCGCCGCGCTGGCTGCCCGGCGGCTTCGTGGGCGTGGACATCTTCTTCGTCATCTCGGGCTTCCTGATCTCCACCATCATGTTCGGCAGCCTGGCCGGCGGCGGGTTCAGCTATGCCGAGTTCTATGCCCGGCGCATCCGCCGCATCTTCCCGGGCCTGGTGCTGGTGCTGATCGCCACGCTGGCCTTCGGCTGGTGGGTGCTGCTGGCGGACGAGTTCCGGCAACTCGGCAAGCACGTGCTGGCCAGCGCGGGCTTCGTGGCCAACCTGGTGCTGTGGGGCGAGGCCGGCTACTTCGACACCGTGGTCGAGACCAAGCCGCTGCTGCACCTGTGGTCGCTGGCGGTGGAGGAGCAGTTCTACATCTTCTGGCCGCTGCTGCTGACGCTGGCCTGGAAGCGCCAGCACCTGCTGCGGTGGATGGGCGTGGCGGTGGGCCTGTCCTTCCTGCTCAACGTGGGGCTGGTGGTGCGCCATCCGGATGCCGCCTTCTACATGCCGTTCACGCGCGTGTGGGAGCTGGGCGCGGGCGCGATGCTGGCCTGGGTCGCCTGGCGCCGGGGCCCCGGCGCCGCGCCGCTGCCCGGGCACCAGTTCATGGGGGCGGCCGGGCTCGCCTGCATCGTGGCGGCCCTGGGCCTGCTCGACCGGTACAAGGCCTTCCCGGGCTTCTGGGCCGTGCTGCCGGTGCTGGGCGCCTGCCTGTGCATCGCGGCGGGGCCGCAGGCCTGGTTCAATCGTCGGCTGCTCGGTGCGCGGCTCTTCGTCTGGTTCGGCCTGATCAGCTACCCGCTGTACCTGTGGCACTGGCCGCTGCTGGCCTATGCGCGCGTGCTGCAGGAAGGCTTTCTCGATCCGCCGCGGGTGCTGCGCTTCGGTGCCCTGGGCGTGTCGGTGCTGCTGGCCTGGCTGACCTTCCGCTTCGTGGAGCGTCCGCTGCGGCGGGGTGGCCGCAGCGTGGTCGCGGGCCTGGCCGGAGCCATGGTGGTGCTCGCGCTGGTGGGCGCGGCGGCGCAGTTGCGTTGGCTGCTGCCGCGCAACGACGATCCGAGCATCCAGGCCATCATGAATGCCGGGGCCGACTGGGTGTACCCGGAGGCGCTCAAGCCCTTCACCTTCGAGGGCCAGGGCTTCGAGCGCATCGACGGCGGCCCGCGCGAGGTCCTGCTGATCGGCGACAGCCACGTGGAGCAGTACCGTGCCCGTGCCCTGGCGCTGGCCGAGCGCAAGCCCGACGAGGTGTCGACCCTGCTCTTCGCGACGCGCGGCGCCTGCCCGCCGATTCCCAACCTCATCGAGGACCGCGACCCGATCTGCGGGGAGCGGCTGTCCGCCGCGCTCGACCTGGCCCGCACGCCCGCCGTCAAGGCCGTGGTGATCGGCGGCTGCTGGGGCTGCTATTTCGACGTGGACCAGGCCCCGCCGGCCGCCAGCGCCCCGCCGCCGCCCGACCATTACTACTACCGCGACGCCCAGGGCCAGCGCCACATGCTGCGGGGCGGCGATGGCGTGGACCAGTCCATCGCCGCGCTCGGCCGCCTGCTGGCCGAGATCCGGGCGATGGGCAAGACGCCCTACCTGCTGCTCAACATCCCCGTGGGCGCCGACTTCGAGCCGCGCAGCCGCCTCACCGGCAACCGCCTGGAGCGGATGACCGCCGCGCCCGTCACGCCCATGGCGCCCTTGCCGCCCTCGCAGGCGGCGCTGCACGAGCGGCTGCGGCAACTGGCACTGGTCAACGGCGCGATCCCGCTGGATCCGATGGCCGGCCTGTGCCGTCCGGACGGCCAATGCGTGCGCGCGGACGGGAAGGGCGATCCGGTCTACAAGGACGCGACGCACCTGCGCGCCGCCTATGTGCGCGAAGCGGCGACCTTCCTCGACACGGCGCTGCTGGCGCCGGCCAGCCGGTGAATCCCTGGCATGACGCCTTCAGGAGCCTGAATTGACGAATCGATGGTGGCGGCTCGCCCGCCTGGCCGTGACGCAGGGGCCGCGGCTCGCCACCCGGCTGCCGCAGGCCTGGCGTGTCTGGCGCAAGGCCGGCTGGCGGGGGGTGGACTGGGAGTTCCGCCGCAAGCTGCGGCCCGGCAACGATTACGGCCGCTGGGCGCGTGAGCACGACACGATCACGCCCGAGCAGCGCGAGGCCCTGCGTGCCCGTGCCGCAGCGCTGGCCGACGGCCCGCTGATCTCGGTGCTGATGCCCTGCTACAACCCCGACCCGCAGTTCCTGCGCGCGGCCATCGCCTCGGTGCAGGCCCAGCTCTACGGCCGCTGGCAGCTGTGCATCGCCGACGACGCCTCGCCCGCGCCCGAGGTGCGGCAGGTGCTCGAAGCCTGCCAGGCCAGCGACCCGCGCATCCAGGTCGTCTTCCGGCCGAAGAACGGCCACATCTCCGCCGCCTCCAACAGCGCGCTGGAACTGGTGCAGGGCGAGTGGATCGCCCTGATGGACCACGACGACCTGCTGCCCGAGGACGCGCTGCTGCGCGTGGCCGAATGCGTGCGCGCCCATCCGCAGGCCCAGCTCGTCTACTCCGACGAGGACAAGGTCGACGACCAGGGCCACCGCTCCGACCCGTACTTCAAGCCCGACTGGAACCTCGACCTCTTCCGCTCGCACAACATGTTCAGCCACCTGGGCGTGCTGCGCACGGCGCTGGTGCGCGAGGTCGGGGGCTTCCGCCAGGGCCTGGAAGGCTCGCAGGACTGGGACCTGGTGCTGCGCTGCGTCGAGCGCATCGCGCCCTCGCAGATCGTGCACATCCCGCGGGTGCTCTACCACTGGCGCATCCATGTGCAGAGCACGGCCAAGTCCATGGATGCCAAGCCCTATGCGGCCGTAGCGGGCGAGCGGGCGCTGGACGAGCACTTCCAGCGCCTGGGCATCCAGGCCAAGGCCGAGTACCTCGGCTACGGCTACCGCGTGCGCTATGCGCTGCCCAGCCCGCCGCCGCTGGTGTCGCTGATCATCCCGACGCGCAATGCGCTCGCGCTGGTGCGCCAGTGCATCGAGTCGATCCAGAAGCGCACCGAGTACCCGAACTGGGAAATCATCCTGGTGGACAACGGCTCTGACGATCCGGCCGCGCTGGCGTACTTCGAGCGGCTGGCGCAGCAGCCCCACCTCCGCGTGCTGCGCGACGACCGGCCCTTCAACTACTCGGCGCTGAACAACCAGGCGGTGGCGATGGCCCGCGGCGAGCTGGTGGCGCTGGTCAACAACGACATCGAGGTGATGTCGCCCGGCTGGCTGTCCGAGATGGTGAGCCTGGCGATGCAGCCGGGCGTGGGCGCCGTGGGCGCGCGGCTGTGGTACCCCGACATGACGCTGCAGCACGGCGGCGTGATCCTGGGGCCGGGCGGCTGCGCCGTGCATGCGCACAAGGCGCTGCCGCGCGGCCTGAACGGCTATGCGGGGCGGGCGGCGCTGATCCAGTCCTTCAGCGCCGTGACGGCCGCCTGCCTGGTGGTGCGCAAGTCGCTCTACACGCAGGTGGGGGGGCTGGACGAAGTGAACCTGAGCGTGGCCTTCAACGATGTGGACTTCTGCCTGCGCCTGCGCGAGGCGGGCTACCGCAACGTGTGGACGCCCTATGCGGAGCTGCTGCATCACGAATCGGCCACCCGGGGCGAAGACGTGGCGCCGGAGAAGCGCGAGCGCTTCGAGCGCGAGTTGGCCTTCATGCAGCAGCGCTGGGGTGCGCTGATCGACCATGACCCGGCCTACAGCCCCAACCTCACGCTGCTGCTCGAGGACTTCAGCCTCGCGTGGCCGCCCCGCCGCACGGACGCATGACCGAGGCCGTGCCGATTCCGTCAGCCGCCGCTCCGGCGTGGCCCGCGGCATCCGTCGCGCAGGCCGATGTCTCCGTGGCCCTGTGCACCCGCAATGGCGCGCGCTACCTGCCCGCGCAGGTGGCCAGCATCTGCACGCAGGACCTGCTGCCGCGCGAGATCGTGCTCTCCGACGACGACTCGTCCGACGACAGCGTCGCCGTGGTCGAGCGCACCCTGGCCGAGCACGGACTTGCCGCGCGCATCCCGCTCACCATCATGCGCAACCGCCCGCCGCTGGGCGTGACCCGCAATTTCGAGCAGGCCATCCGGGCATGCCGCGGCGCGCTGATCGCCCTGTGCGACCAGGACGATGTATGGCACGCAGGGCGGCTGCGACGCATGGTGGCCGAGTTCGAGCGCCGGCCCGAACTGCTGCTGCTGCATTCCGATGCGCGGCTGGTGGATGGCGAGCTCAAGCCCCTGGGCCAGACCCTGCTGCAGGCGCTGGAGACCCGCCCGGGCGAACTGGCCGACATCGCGGCCGGCCGGGCCTTTGCGGCCCTGATGCACCGTAACCTGGTGACCGGCGCCACCACCATGCTGCGCCGGAAGCTGCTCGACACTGCCTTGCCCATCTCGCCGCTGTGGGTGCACGATGAATGGCTGGCCACCGTGGGCGCCGCCATCGGCCGCATCGACCTCCTGGCCGAACCGTTGATGGACTATCGCCAGCACGGCAACAACCAGATCGGCGCCCAGCGCATGACGCTGCGGCAGAAGATCGACAAGGCGCTCGGCGAACGGGGCGACAAGTACGCCCATCGCGTGCGGCGGTCCGAGGCCTTGCTGGCCTTCCTGCAGGGGCTGGGCCCGCGGGTGGCCGGAGAGACGCTGGCACTGGCACAGGGCAAGCTGGACCACTTCCGCTTTCGGGCGGGACTGCCGCGCTGGCGTCCAGCCCGTGTGCTGCCCGTGGCCCTGCAGGCGGCACGAGGCCGTTACGCCCGCTTCGACCGCGGCCTGCCGGCCATCCTCCAGGATCTGATGGAGCGCGGCTGACCTCGCCCGACTCGCGGCAGCGCGGGCGCCGCGCGGTCGGCGCTGGCGCGGCCGGATCACCGGGGCCACGACGCCTGCGCAGCCTCGCGCGCCAGCAGCCGCCGATAGCGCCAGAAGGCGCCCGAGCCCCACACCTTCATCAGGCTGCTCACATGCCACCACAGGTGCCGCAGGCGGGTGCGGCTGGCGCGCTGGGCCTCGTGCCGGGCCTGTTGCTCCTCGGCGATCTGGATGCGCCAGCCGGCCAGGCGCAGGCGGGCGCAGATGTCGAAATCCTCGCCATACATGAAGAAGCGCTCGTCGAAGCCGCCGATCTGGCGGTAGGCCTCGCTGCGGAAGAGCATGAACAGGCCCGGGATCCAGTCGGGCACGGCCGGGATGCCGTAACCGGGCTTGCGGCGCTGGAGGATCTCGGTCGGCGTGAGGAGCGCGCGGTGCTGCTCCGGCGCCGCCTTGCCGGGCTCCAGGATGCGCGGCGCCAGCAGCCCGGCGCCGGCCGCGGCCTGGGCCAGCAGCGGCGAGAGCACGTCATGGTCCAGCCGGATGTCCGGGTTCAGCACCAGGAACCACGGGGTCTGGCAGTGGCCGAAGGCCTGGTTGTTGTTGGCGCCGAAGCCCATCGGGGCCGGGTTGTCCAGCCGCAGCAGCGGCAGGCCGGGCGGCGCGTCGCCCAGCAGGTCGGGCTCGGGAATGTTGACCGTGAGCACCACGCGATGGATCAGCGGGCCGCAGAAGCGGGCGAGCTGATGCAGCAGCGGCAGGATCAGCGCCTGCTGTCCGTGGCTCACGATGGAGATGGTCAGCGGCGGGCGGTCTGTCAGCTCAGGCATGGTCTAATTTCGCACGGGATTCTAGGAGGCTGCCCCGTGGCCTCGCGCCTGGCGCGTCCCGCTCCCCCGCCATGATTGCCCTGATCGTCATCAGCTTCCTTGTTTCCGCCTTCACCGTGCTCGTGCTCATGCGCCGGGCGCGGCGCCATGCGCGGCGCTATGCCGCCGACATGCCGCAACGCTTCCACAAGGGCCACATTCCGCGCCTGGGGGGCGCCGGCATCCTGGTGGGTACCGGCGCGGCCTGGGTCGCTTCGGGCATCACGGGCAACGACCCGTTCAACCTCAATTGGCCGTTCGGAACGGCGCTGCTCACCTTCGCCTGCATCCTGCCGGCGGTGCTGGGCGGCATCACCGAGGACGTGACCCAGCGTGTGCCGGTGCGCATCCGGCTGGCGCTGACGACGGTGTCGGGCGTGCTGCTGTGCTGGCTGCTGGGCATCGGCGTGCACCGCCTGGGCATTCCCGGCCTCGATGGCTGGCTGCAGGCCACGCCGTGGGTGGGGGCGCTCATCGCCGTGCTGGGGCTGGCGGGCCTGCCGCATGCCTTCAACATCATCGACGGCTACAACGGCCTGGCAGGCACGGTGGCGGTGCTGGTGGGCCTGGCCATCACCCACGTGGCGCTGCAGCTCGGCGACCGGCAACTGGCCGGCATGGTGGTCTGCCTGGTGGGCGCGACCATGGGCTTCCTGCTGTGGAACTACCCGCGCGGCAAGATCTTCGCCGGCGACGGCGGGGCCTATGTCTGGGGCATGGTGCTGGGGCTGTCGTGCGTGCTGCTGGTGCAGCGCCACTCGGCGGTCTCGCCCTGGTTCCCCGTGCTGCTGCTGATCTACCCGGTGTGGGAGACGCTGTTCTCCATCTACCGCAAGGCCGCCCGCGGCCAGTCGCCGGGCACGGCGGACGCGCTGCATTTCCACCAGCTCATCTTCCGCCGCATCGTGCGCGTGGCCTTCGAGGACAACGAGGCGCGCCAGCTGCTGGCCCGCAACAACCGCACCTCGCCCTACCTGTGGATGTTCGCCGCCATGTCGGTGGTGCCGGCCGTGCTGTTCTGGAACAACACGCTGATGCTGGCCTTCTTCTGCCTGCTGTTCGCCGTCACCTACGTGGCGGCCTACCTGATGATCGTGCGCTTCAAGGTGCCGCGCTGGCTCAGGCCGTAGCCGGCGCCGCCGTCTTTTCATTTTCCTTCTTCATGTCACGAGGCCAGCCATGACCGACCCCGTCCTGAACATCCCCCCGCGCGACAAGGCCGAGATCCTGGCCCAGGCGCTGCCCTACATCCGCAAGTTCCATGGCAAGACCATGGTCATCAAGTACGGCGGCAATGCCATGACCGATCCGGCCCTGCAGGCCGACTTCGCCGAGGACGTGGTGCTGCTCAAGCTGGTGGGCATCAATCCGGTGGTGGTGCACGGCGGCGGTCCGCAGATCGAGGCGGCCCTCAAGCGCCTGGGCAAGACGGGCCAGTTCATCCAGGGCATGCGCGTGACCGACGCCGAAACCATGGAAGTCGTCGAATGGGTGCTGGCCGGCGAGGTTCAGCAGGACATCGTGGGCCTGATCAACCAGGCCGGCGGCAAGGCCGTGGGCCTCACCGGCCGCGACGGCGGGCTCATCCGCGCGCAGAAGCTCAAGATGGCCGACCGCCACGACCCCAGCCTCTTCCACGACGTGGGCCAGGTGGGCGACATCGTCTCCATCGACCCGGGCGTGGTGCAGGCCCTGCAGGACGACGCCTTCATCCCCGTCATCAGCCCCATCGGCTTCGGCGAGGACAACGAGAGCTACAACATCAACGCCGACGTGGTGGCCGGCAAGCTGGCCACGGTGCTCAAGGCCGAGAAGCTGGTGCTGCTGACCAACACGCCCGGCGTGCTCGACAAGACCGGCAAGCTGCTCACCGACCTGAGCGCCCGCGAGATCGACGATCTCTTTGCCGACGGCACGATCTCGGGCGGCATGCTGCCCAAGATCGAGGGAGCGCTCGATGCCGCCAAGAGCGGCGTCAACGCGGTGCACATCATCGATGGCCGCGTGCCGCACGCCATGCTGCTGGAGATCCTGACCGAGCAGGCCTTCGGCACGATGATCCGCGCCCGCTGAGGCTCCGGGCCTGGCCTGGCGCCGGGCCCATACCGCCGACGGCAGAATCGGCGCTTTACAAGAACTGGGGCAGCGCAGCGATGGAGAACGAGGAGCCGCTGGGTTCGGAAGCCATGTCGGAGCCGGCCGCCAGCCCGGCCGCCCCGCCGGCGCGCAAGCGGCCACGGCCGGGCGAGCGCCGCGTGCAGATCCTGCAGGCCCTGGCGGCCATGCTGGAGCAGCCCGGGGCCGAGCGCATCACCACGGCGGCGCTGGCCGCACGGCTGTCGGTGAGCGAGGCGGCCCTGTACCGGCACTTCGCCAGCAAGGCGCAGATGTTCGAGGGGCTGATCGATTTCATCGAGCAGAGCGTCTTCTCCCTCGTGCAGCAGATCGCCGAGCGCGATCGACCGCCGGCCGAGCAGGCCGCGCAGCTCATGCACATGCTGGTGCAATTCGCCGAGAAGAACCCCGGCATGGCACGGGTGATGACCGGCGATGCCCTCGTCTTCGAACACGAGCGGCTGCAGCAGCGCATGAACCTCTTCTTCGACAAGCTCGAAGCGCAGTGGCGGCAACTGCTGCGCGAGGACGCCCTGGCCGGCGGCTCGGCCACGCCCACCGTCGACGCCCAGGTGCGCGCCGCCGCCCTGGCGGCCTTCGCGATGGGCCGGCTGCAGCGCTACAGCCGCTCGGGCTTCCGGCGCCTGCCGTCGGAGCAGCTCGACGGTTGCATCGCGCTGTTGCTGTCGGGACTGCCGGCGTCCATCGGCCACTGAGTCGGTAGCGTCCCGTGCTGCGCAAGCCCCCGCGGTGCCTGGGGGCTAATCCGGTCGCATGCGGCGTCCGTAGGGCTCATGACGGCCGCTCGACCTCCGTCGCCTATGGCCGGGATAGGCGTTGTTGGCTCGCCCCGCGTGGGCCTTCTGCAGAGAATCCACGGCACCGTTTCCCTCACCCCAAGTCCCGACAACGCACAAGGAGCGCCCATGGCCCACGAGAGCTCGCAGAGCAAATGCCCCTTCCACCAGGCCGCCAGCAGCGGCACCACCAACCGTGACTGGTGGCCCCAGCAGCTGCGGCTGGACATGCTGCACCAGCATTCGGCCAAGTCGAACCCGATGGGCGAGGACTTCGACTACGCCGAGGCCTTCAAGAGCCTGGACCTCGATGCCGTCAAGCGCGACCTCACCGCGCTCATGACCGATTCGCAGGACTGGTGGCCGGCCGATTTCGGCCACTATGGCGGCCTGTTCGTGCGCATGGCCTGGCACAGCGCCGGTACCTACCGCACTGCCGATGGCCGTGGGGGTGGCGGCCGGGGCCAGCAGCGCTTTGCGCCGCTCAACAGCTGGCCCGACAACGTCAGCCTCGACAAGGCCCGCCGCCTGCTGTGGCCCATCAAGCAGAAGTACGGCAACAAGATCTCCTGGGCCGACCTGATGATCCTCACGGGCAACGTCGCGCTCGAATCCATGGGCTTCAAGACCCTGGGCTTCGGCGGCGGCCGGGCCGACACCTGGGAACCCGACCAGGACGTGTACTGGGGCCGCGAGACCAAGTGGCTGGGCGGCGACGTCCGCTATTCGCAGGGCTCGCCCGGCGTCGAAGGCCGCGGCGTGCTGGTCAAGGACGACGACAGCAAGGCGCCCGAGAGCCGCGACCTGGAGAACCCGCTCGCTGCCGTGCAGATGGGCCTGATCTACGTGAACCCCGAAGGCCCGGACGGCAAGCCCGACCCCGTGGCCTCGGCCCGCGACATCCGCGACACCTTCGGCCGTATGGGCATGGACGACGAAGAGACCGTGGCCCTGATCGCCGGCGGCCATACCTTCGGCAAGACCCACGGCGCCGCGCCGGCCGACAACGTGGGTGCCGAGCCCGAGGCGGAAGACCTGGCATCGCAAGGCTTCGGCTGGCACAACAAGCATGGCTCCGGCAAGGGCGCCGACGCCATCACCAGCGGCCTGGAAGTCACCTGGACGCGCACGCCCACGCAGTGGAGCAACGACTACTTCGAGTTCCTGTTCGGCCACGAGTGGGAGCTGACCAAGAGCCCGGCCGGCGCCCACCAGTGGGTCGCCAAGAATGCCGAGCCGAGCATCCCGCATGCCTTCGATGCCGGCAAGAAGCTGCGGCCGACGATGCTCACGTCCGACCTGGCGCTGCGCTTCGACCCGGCCTATGAGGCGATCTCGCGCCGCTTCCTGGCCAACCCCGACCAGTTCGCCGATGCCTTTGCCCGCGCCTGGTTCAAGCTGACCCACCGCGACATGGGTCCGCGCGCCCGCTACCTGGGCAAGGACGTGCCGGCCGAGGAATTCGTCTGGCAGGACCCGCTGCCCGCCGTTGACCATCCGGTCATCGGCGAGCAGGACGTCGCCACCCTCAAGGCCAAGGTGCTGGCCTCGGGCCTGACGGTGTCGCAACTGGTGGCCACCGCCTGGGCCTCGGCTTCCACCTTCCGCGGCGGCGACAAGCGCGGCGGTGCCAACGGCGCGCGCATCCGCCTGGCGCCGCAGAAGGACTGGGCCGTCAACCAGCCCGAGCAACTGGCCCAGGTGCTCAAGACGCTGGAAGGCATCCAGGCCGAGTTCAACGGCGCGCAGAAGGACGGCAAGAAGGTGTCGCTCGCCGACCTGATCGTGCTGGCCGGCGGCGCCGCCATCGAGAAGGCCGCGGGCCAGGGCGTGACCGTGCCTTTCACCCCGGGCCGCACCGATGCCAGCCAGGAACAGACCGACGTCGAAGGCTTCGCCGTGATGGAGCCCTTCGCCGACGGCTTCCGCAACTACATCAAGACGGCCTCGGCCGTGCCGGCCGAGGCGCTGCTGGTCGACAAGGCCCAACTGCTGACGCTGACCGCGCCCGAGATGACGGCGCTGGTGGGTGGCCTGCGCGTGCTGGGCGCCAACACCAACGGCAGCCAGCACGGTATCTTCACCGACCGCGTGGGCACGCTCAGCAACGACTTCTTCGTCAACCTGCTGGACATGGCCACCGAATGGAAGGCCACCTCGCCCGCCAAGGACCTGTACGAAGGCCGCGACCGCAAGACCGGCGCCGTGCGCTGGACGGGCACCCGCGCCGACCTGGTGTTCGGCTCGCATGCCCAGCTGCGCGCCATCGCCGAGGTCTACGGCAGCGCCGACGGTCAACAGAAGTTCGTGCGCGACTTCGTCGCTGCCTGGACCAAGGTGATGAACCTGGACCGCTTCGACGTGGCCGCCTGATCGCCGCCGCCCTTCGCGCCTGCCGGCCCTGCTGGCAGGCGCGTGGAAGAATGCGCCCGCCCGCCGCCGTCCCAACGGCCGGGCGGGCGCTTTCGTTCACGTCACACGCAAGTAAGAAAAGGATTTCCCATGAAGCTCGTCCGCTACGGCAACCCCGGCAAGGAAAAGCCCGGACTCATCGATGCCGAAGGCCGTCTGCGCGACCTGAGCGCCGTCATTCCCGACCTGGGTGCCGCTCAGCTCGACGACAAGGTCGTCGCCAAGCTGCGGCGCCTCAAGACCGACACGCTGCCGCTGGTGCGCGGCAAGCCGCGCCTGGGTTGCCCGGTGTCGCAGGTGGGCAAGCTGGTGGCCATCGGCCTGAACTACGCCGACCATGCCGCCGAGGCCGGCATGCCGGTGCCCAAGGAACCGATCATCTTCCTCAAGGCCACCACCTGCATCCAGGGCGCCAACGATCCGGTGATGCTGCCCAAGGGCTCGGTCAAGACCGACTGGGAGGTGGAGCTGGGCGTGGTCATCGGCCGCCAGGCCCGCTACGTGTCGCAGAAGGAAGCGCTGGACCATGTGGCCGGCTACTGCGTGGTCAACGACGTCAGCGAGCGCGAGTACCAGACCGAGCGCGGCGGCACCTGGGACAAGGGCAAGGGCTGCGACACCTTCGGCCCCATCGGCCCCTGGCTGGTCACGCGCGACGAGGTGCCCAACCCGCAGCGCCTGTCGCTGTGGCTGGACGTGAACGGCGAGCGCATGCAGACCGGCAGCACCCGCACCATGGTCTTCGGCGTGGCCAAGATCATCAGCTACGTCAGCCAGTTCATGACGCTGATGCCCGGCGACGTGATCGCCACCGGCACGCCGCCTGGCGTGGGCATGGGCATGAAGCCGCAGCGCTTCCTGCGCGCGGGCGACACCATGACGCTGGGCATCGAAGGCCTGGGCGAGCAGGTGCAGCCCGTGGTCGCGTTCAAGCGCTGACCCAGGCTGGCGGGGCGGCAACGCCCCTTTAAACTGCGCCGCGAGGGCCGCCCCCGGGTGGGAGCGGAAACGAGAAGAGAGCAGTGCACGAGGGCCGCGGCCCGCTTGGCGCCCCACGGGCGCAAGGCCGGCCGCGGGTGCAAGGAGCAGGGTTTGAACACCATCGTTCGCGTCGCGTCCATGGCGGCGTCGGCCGGGGCCTTGTGCCTCGCCACGGGTTGTGCATCGGTCACCCATGGGGCCCACCAGTCGGTGCGCATCGACACCCACACGGCCGCGGGCGAAGCGGTCAAGGACGCCGACTGCCGCCTGTCCAACGACAGGAGCGAGACGGCCGTGCGCTCCGGCCAGACCGCCGAAGTGCGCCGGTCGGCGGGCAACCTCACCATCCAGTGCCAGCACGACGGCCAGCCTCCCGCGTCGGGGCAGGTCATTTCGCGCGTCAACGCGGGCATGGTGGGCAACGTGATGATCGGCGGCCTGATTGGCGTGGCCATCGATTCGAGCACCGGCGCCGGCTTCAACTATCCGAGCTGGGTGCGCCTGGTGTTCGGCGAGGTGCGCACCTTCGACCGGGGCAACCAGACGGCGGACCAGCCCGAACTCGGGCTGAAGATCGGCGAGACGCAGTTCGCCAAGGCTTCTTCGGCGACCGATGCACCGGCCGTTCCCGCGCCGGCCATGATCGTGGCATTGCCGCCGGCCCCTGCCGCCCCGCCCGCGCGCACCGAGCGCCCGCCTGCCGCGCCGCGCGCGCCCGCCAACGACGGCGCCACGCCCTTTGCCGGTACCCGGCTCGACGAATTGAAGCAGCTGCTGCCCACCGGCCGATGACCTCCCGTCTCTTTCCTCTGCTGCGCCGCGCGCTCGCGGGCCTGGGCCTGCTGGGCGCGGCGGCCATCCACGCGCAGCCGGCCGTGCCGGCCGACGCCGTGCTGTCGCTCGAAGCCCTGTTCGCCCAGCGCTCGCCCCAGGTCTGGGTGCTGCAGACCGGCGACGCGCAGGGCCAGTTGCTGGCTCAGGGCCACGCGATCGCCATCGGCCCGGACGCTGCCGTGACGCCTTGCGCATTGCTGGCCAAGGCGCGCACCGTGAATCTGCTGCGCGGCAATGTCCGCTATGGCGCGACCCTGGCGTACCCCGACGTGGAGCGCGGCCTGTGCCAGTTGCGCGTGCCCCAGCTGCCATCGCCCGTGCTGCCCATCCGCGCCGTCGAGACGATGGGCGTGGGCGCGCCGCTGTATGTGATCGGCGCGCCGCGCGGCCGGGAACTGACGCTGGGCGTCGGCATGCTGGCCGGCATCCGCCGCAGTGCAGCCGGCGAGGTGGAGGCCCTGCAACTGGGCGCGGCGCTGGAGCCCGCGCTGGTGGGCGCTGGCCTCTTCGATGCGCAAGGCCGGCTGGCGGGTGTGGTGGGCGCCGCCAGCGCCGATGCGGCGGCACCGCCGCTGGCCATTCCTGCGGCCTGGATCCCCGAGCTGCCCGCCCGCGGCCAGGCCACGCTGGCGAGCGCCGGTCCCCGTATGGGCACGCCGACGCTCATCGAATACCAGTTGCTCGACCGGCTCACCGGGCTGCGGCGATCTGCCGTCTACCGCCTCGACCCGGACGCTGGTGCCGACGGCGGCCTGAGCTTCAACAACGGGGGCTGGGTCGAGAAGCCGGACGGTGGCGGCATCGAGGTGCGCAGCGCAGTGGCCGGCGAGTTCGACCTGGTGATGCCCCCGGGCGGCTGGGTGCGGCCCGACTACGCGCAGCAACCCAACTGGCGGGTGCGCTACAGCTCGACCCTCACGGCCATCCGCGTGAACATGGACCTGAACGCCACGGTGCTGGGCGAGTCCCGGCAGACCGTCGCCGGCCGCGAAATGAACGTGGTGCGCATCCAGTACCGGGGATTCACTGAGCGCTACCCCACCGGGGGCGCAGTGCCTGGCAATTACTTTGGACCGTACCGTGCGGAGGTCTGGTACGCCCCTGATCTGGGCCGCGTGGTACGTCTCGATGTCAAGACCCATGGCGGCATCGCGGGAAACGCCTTCCAGATCGACGAGTTGCTCGAACTGCGAAGCATCCGCTGACGACCCCGCTGGCGAGGGCGCTTCCCCTTGACGCATCGGCGACTGGACATAAAAATGCACGACCGTTCGTTTTATTCGCCGGCCGTCCCATGTCCTCCACCGCCCCCGCCAAGTCTCCGCGTGCTGCGCCCAAAGGCCAGCAGACCAAGGCCGCCATCGTCGATGCCGCCCTGAACCTGGCCGCCCAGGTGGGGCTGGAGGGCCTGTCGATCGGCGCGGTGGCCGAACTCACGCAGATGAGCAAGTCGGGCGTCTTCGCCCATTTCGGCTCGCGCGAGGAACTGCAGATCTCGGTGGTCCGTGAATACCACCACCGCTTCGAGCAGGAAGTGTTCTATCCGGCGCTCACCCAGCCGCGGGGCCTGCCGCGGCTGCGGGCCATGTTCGCCAACTGGATGAAGCGCACCACGACCGAGATCGACTCGGGCTGCATCTACATCAGCGGCGCTTCCGAATTCGACGATCGCCCGGGCCCGGTGCGCGACGCGCTGGTCGAGTCGGTCAGCATCTGGCAGGCCGCCGTGCTGCGGGCCGTGCGCCAGTCGCAGGAAGAAGGCCATCTGCAGACCGAGGCCGACGCCCGGCAGATCGCCTTCGAGATCCACGGCCTGATCCTGGCACTGCACTACGAGGCGCGCTTCCTGCGCGTCGACGGCTCGGTCGACCGCGCCAACACCGGCTTCGACAACATCCTCGCCCGCAGCGCCACGCCCGATGCGCCGCCGGCCGCGCCACCCGCACCGACGCGCAAGCTGCGCACCGTGCGCTGACCGGCACCCGTTTCTTTTCTTCCCTTCCTTCTTCTTCAACCTTCTTCCCGAGCAGGAGACGCCTCGCATGCCCACCTACACCCCCCCGCTGCGCGACATGCAATTCGTGCTGCATGAAGTGTTCAACGTCGCCGACGAGTTCAAGGCCATGCCGGCCCATGCCGAGACCGACGCGGACACCATCAATGCCGTGCTGGAAGAAGCCGGCAAGTTCGCCGCGGAGGTCGCCTTTCCGCTGAACATCGGCGGCGACACCGAGGGCTGCACGCTGGACGTGAAGACCCACGCCGTGACCACGCCCAAGGGTTTCAAGGACGCCTACGCGCAGTACGTCGAAGGCGGCTGGCCCGCGCTGTCGTGCGACCCGCAGTTCGGCGGCCAAGGCCTGCCGCACACGGTCAACCAGTGCGTGTACGAGATGCTCAACAGCGCCAACCAGGCCTGGACCATGTATCCCGGCCTGTCGCATGGTGCCTACGAGGCGCTGGTGGCCCACGGCACCGACGCGCAGAAGAAGACCTACCTGCCCAAGCTGGTGAGCGGCGAATGGACCGGCACCATGTGCCTGACCGAGCCCCACTGCGGCACCGACCTGGGCCTGCTGCGCACCAAGGCCGAGCCGCAGGCCGATGGCAGCTACCGGCTGACCGGCAACAAGATTTTCATCTCGGCCGGCGAGCACGACATGGCCGAGAACATCGTGCATCTGGTGCTGGCCCGCCTGCCCGACGCGCCCAAGGGCAGCAAGGGCATCAGCCTGTTCGTGGTGCCCAAGTTCAAGGTGAATGCCGACGGCAGTCTGGGCGAGCGCAACCCGATCTTCTGCACGGGCCTGGAACACAAGATGGGCATCCACGGCAACGCCACCGCGCAGATCGCGCTCGACGGCGCCGTGGGCAGCCTGGTCGGGGAGCCCAACAAGGGCCTGGCCGCCATGTTCGTGATGATGAACGCCGCCCGCCTGGGCGTGGGCAACCAGTCGCTGGGCCTGACCGAAGTGGCCTTCCAGAATGCGCTGGCCTATGCCAAGGACCGCATCCAGATGCGCTCGCTGTCGGGCGTCAAGGCCAAGGACAAGGACGCCGATCCGATCGTCGTGCACCCCGATGTGCGCAAGATGCTGCTGACGGCCAAGGCCTATGCCGAAGGCGGCCGCGCGCTGCAGATCTTCTGCACGCTGCTGCTGGACAAGGCGCACCACCATCCCGACGAGAAGGTGCGCAAGAACAGCGAAGAGCTGGTCGCGCTGCTCACGCCCATCGTCAAGGCCTTCATCACCGACAACGGCCACATCAGCACCAATGCCTGCATGCAGGTCTTCGGCGGCCATGGCTTCATCAAGGAATGGGGCATGGAGCAGTTCGTGCGGGACAACCGCATCAACATGATCTACGAGGGCACGAACACCGTGCAGTCGCTGGACCTGCTGGGCCGCAAGGTGCTGGGCAACAACGGCGCCACGCTCAAGAAGTTCGGCAAGCTGATCGGCCAGCTGGTGGAAGAGGAAGGCGTCAACGAGAAGATGGCCGAGTTCATCAACCCGCTGGCCTACCTGGGCGACCAGATGACCAAGTTCACCACCGAGATCGGCTTCAAGGGCTTCCAGAACCCCGACGAGGTGGGCGCCGCCGCCGTCGACTACCTGCGCGTGGCCGGCCACCTGGTGTTCGCCTACATGTTCGCCCGCATGGCCCAGGTGGCGCTGCGCCAGATCGCCGCGGGCAGCACCGACCCGTTCTACACCGCCAAGCTGCAGACCGCGCGCTTCTACTTCGCCAAGCTCTTCCCCGAGACCGCGACGCTGATGCGCACCGCGCGTTCGGGCAGCAAGGCGCTGATGGACACCGACGCCGCGCTGGCCTGATCGCCGCTGCCGCTCCCTCCCATCCACCACGACCGGAGACCTCCATGCTGCTTCGTGCATCCCTCGCGCTCTCGCTGGTGCTGGCCTCGGCCGCCGCGCTGGCGCAGACAAGCCCCGTGGGCCTGTGGCGCAACGTCGACGACAAGACGGGCGAGACCAAGGCCGAGATCCGCATCACCGACAACGGCGGTCAGCTCTCGGGCCGCATCGAGAAGGTGCTGAAGAAGGACGGTTCCTCCACCTGCGAGCAGTGCACCGACGACCGCAAGGGCCAGCCCATCGTGGGGCTGGAGATCGTGCGCGGCGGCAAGAAGGCCGATGGCAAGGAGGTGTGGGAGGGCGGCAAGATCCTCGACCCCGAGAACGGCAAGGAATACCGCGCCAGCTACACGCCGGTCGATGGCGGCAAGAAGCTGGAAGTGCGCGGCTACCTGGGGCCGTTCTGGCGGACGCAGACCTGGCAGCGCGCCCAGTGAGGGCGCAAGCCGTTTCACCTTCAGGCCGCTCGTCGCGCTTTCCATGTCCCGACTTTGGGTTGCCCTTCCTGAACCACCCCGACCGTTCGTCGTCCTGAACCCACCTGGCCGCTCGCTGTGCTGAACCGCCCAGACCGTTCGCCCTGAGCCTGTCGAAGGGCCGCCCCGGCGCCCCGGCTTCGACAGGCTCAGCCCGAACGGCTTGCGGTGCATCCAACGTTTGAAGACACCCGTGACGGTTCACGGCGCGCCATCGGTTCAAGACATCCACCAACGGTCCCAGACACCCACCACCATGTCCAGATTCCAAGTCAAGAAAGTCGCCGTCCTCGGCGCAGGCGTGATGGGCGCGCAGATTGCGGCCCATCTCGTCAACGTGCGCGTGCCGGTCATCCTGTTCGACCTGCCCGCGAAAGAAGGGCCCAAGAGCGGCATCGTGCTCAAGGCCATCGACAACCTCAAGAAGCTCAAGCCCGCCCCCCTGGGTGTGGCCGAGGACGCGGCGCTGATCCAGGCAGCCAATTACGAGGAGCACCTCGGCCTGCTGGGCGAATGCGACCTGGTGATCGAGGCCATCGCCGAGCGCATGGACTGGAAGCTCGATCTGTACAAGAAGATCGCGCCCCACGTCGCGCCGCATGCCATCCTGGCGTCCAACACCTCGGGCCTGTCGATCACCAAGCTGGCCGAGGCGGTGCCCGAGAGCATCCGTCCGCGCTTCTGCGGCATCCACTTCTTCAACCCGCCGCGCTACATGACGCTGGTGGAGCTGATCCCCACGCCCACCACCAACGCGCAGGTGCTGGACGACCTCGAAGCCTTCGCCGTCACCGCGCTCGGCAAAGGCGTGGTGCGCGCCAAGGACACGCCCAACTTCATCGCCAACCGCATCGGCATCGCCGGCATGCTGGCGACGATGAAGGAGGTCGAGAAGTTCGGCCTCTCCTTCGACGTGGTCGACGACCTCACGGGCAAGCGCCTGGGCCGTGCCAGCTCCGGCACCTTCCGCACCGCCGACGTGGTGGGCTTGGACACCATGGCCCACGTCGTCAAGACGCTGCAGGACAACCTGAGCGAGGCCACCGATCCGTTCTACCCCAACTTCGCCACACCGCCGGTGCTGGCCAGGCTGATCGAACTGGGGCGCCTGGGCCAGAAGACCAAGGGCGGCTTCTACAAGAAGGCCGGCCGCGACATCCTGCGTTTCGACCTCGAATCGGGCGACTACGTGCCTGCCGGCCAGAAGGCCGACGAGGTCTACGGCCGCATGCTCAAGAAGCCGGCCGGCCAGCGGCTCAAGCTGCTGCGCGAGAGCGAAGGGCCGCAGGGCCAGTTCCTGTGGGCCATCCTGCGCGACGGCTTCCATTACGCGGCGCTGCACCTGGCCAACATCGCCGAGAGCGCGCGCGATGTGGACCTGGCCATGCGCTGGGGCTTCGGCATGAAGCAGGGCCCCTTCGAGCTGTGGCAGGAGGCCGGCTGGTCGCAGGTGGCGCAGTGGATCCAGGAGGACATCGACGCCGGCAAGGCGCTGGCCAAGGCGCCGCTGCCGAAGTGGGTGTTCGACGGTCCGGTGGCCGCGGCCGGCGGCGTGCACACGTCCGAAGGCTCCTGGAGCGCCGCCGAGCAGCGCTTCGTGCCCGAGCGCCGCCTGCCGGTGCATGCGCGCCAGCTCTTCCCCGAGAGCGTGTTGGGCAGCGGTGCCAAGCGCGCTGAAGAGTCCGGCACCACGATCAGCGACGAGGGCGACGTGCGCGTCTGGACGCTGGACCGCCCGGGCTATGAAGGCGTGCTGATCGCCAGCATCCATTCCAAGATGAACGCCATCAGCCCCGACGTGGCCGAGGCGCTGGCCGAGGCCGTGGCGCTGGCCGAGCGCGAGTACCAGGGCCTGGTGATCTGGTCGCCGTCGGACAAGTTCTCCGTCGGTGCCGACCTGCAGGCCATGCTGCCCGCCTTCGTGGTGGCCGGCGTGGGCGCCATCGAGGGCGCCGAGCAGGCCCTGCAGGACGTGATGCTGCGCATCCGCTATGCCAACGTGCCGGTGGTCTCCGCCGTGCGCGGCATGGCCCTGGGCGGCGGCTGCGAGCTGGCCGTGCACAGCGCCCGCCGCGTGGCCGCGATGGAAAGCTACATCGGCCTGGTCGAAGTCGGCGTGGGCCTGGTACCCGGCGCTGGCGGCCTCACCTACATCGCCCGCCGCGCGGCCGAGAACGCCGCCGCCTCCACCGGCACCGACCTGCTGCCCTTCCTCACCGAAGGCTTCACCGCCGCGGCCATGGCCAAGGTGGGCACCAGCGCGCTGGAATCGAAGAAGCTGGGCTACCTGGTCGAGGGCGACGTGATCGTTCCGCACAAGGACGAGCTGCTGCACGTGGCCGTCGGCCAGGTCAAGGCCATGAGCGACGCCGGCTGGCGCCCGCCGCTGAAGAAGCCCTTCCGCGTGGCCGGGCGCAGCGGCGCCGCCACCATCAAGGGCCAGCTGGTCAACATGCGCGACGGCGGCTTCATCAGCGCCCACGACTTCCACATCGCCAGCCTGATCGCCCACGTGGTGACCGGCGGCGACGTGGACCCCGGCACCCTGGTGACCGAGGAATACCTGATGCGCCTGGAGCGCGAAGCCTTCTGCGCGCTGGTGCAGCATCCCAAGACGCAGGAGCGGATCATGGGGATGCTCTCCACTGGCAAGCCTGTGCGCAACTGAACGACGAGACCACGACCATGAGCAAGCAAGTTCAAGACGCCTACATCGTCGCCGCCACGCGCACCCCCATCGGCAAGTCGCACCGCGGCTTCTTCCGCAACACCCGGCCGGACGACCTGCTGGCCACCACGCTCAAGGCAGCGCTGGCGCAGGTGCCGCGCCTCGATCCGCAGACCATCGAGGACATCGTCTGCGGCTGCGCCATTCCCGAGGCGCAGCAGGGCCTGAACGTGGCGCGCATCGGCGCCGTGCTGGCGGGCCTGCCCACCAGCGTGGGCGGCATCACCGTCAACCGCTTCTGCGCCTCCGGCCTGTCGGCCGTGCAGATGGCGGCCGACCGCATCCGCGTGGGCGAGGCCGAGGTCATGATCGCCGCCGGCGTCGAGAGCATGAGCATGGTGCCGATGATGGGCAATGCGCCCTCGCTGTCGCCGTCCATCTTCGAGCGCGACGGTGACGTGGGCATCGCCTACGGCATGGGCCTGACGGCCGAGAAGGTGGCGCAGCAGTGGAAGGTCAGCCGCGAGGCGCAGGATGCCTTCGCCCTCGAATCGCACCGCCGCGCCGTCGCCGCCCAGCAGGCCGGCGAGTTCGCCGACGAGATCACGCCCATCGAGGTGACCGACCGCGGCTTCGACGCCGTGACTGGCGAGACCACCACGAAGACGCGCACCGCCAGCCTGGACGAGGGCCCGCGCCCCGACACCAGCCTGGAAGGCCTGGCCAAGCTGCGCACCGTGTTCGCCGCCCGCGGCTCGGTCACCGCTGGCAACAGCTCGCAGACCTCCGACGGCGCCGGCGCGCTGATCCTGGCCAGCGAAGCCGCCTGCCAGAAGTACGACCTGCAGCCGCTGGCGCGCTTCGTCAGCTTCGCCAGCAAGGGCGTGCCGCCGGCCATCATGGGCATCGGCCCCATCGAGGCGATTCCGGCCGCGCTGCGCTATGCCGGCCTGAAGCAGGACGACATCGACTGGTTCGAGCTGAACGAGGCCTTCGCGGCCCAGTCGCTGGCCGTGATCAACACGCTGGGCCTGGATGCGGCCAAGGTCAACCCGATGGGCGGTGCCATCGCCCTGGGCCATCCGCTGGGCGCCACCGGCGCCATCCGCGCGGCCACCGTCGTGCATGCGCTGCGCCGCAAGCAGCTCAAGTACGGCATGGTGACCATGTGCGTGGGCATGGGGCAGGGCGCGGCAGGCATCTTCGAGCGCGTCTGAATCGGCACCGCAGCCGGCCGGCGCCAGGCCGGCTGCCCGCCACGGGCTGCGGGTTCCTACGGAGGCGCGCGCGTCCCGCACACGACTCGCGCGCCAAGTCGCTTTATGCACACTGCCGCCATGAACGACCACCCGCTCGATCGTGCCCTCGCGCTGTCGCACAGCGACATCCAGTCCGGGCTCTTCACCGGGGCCACGAGCCCCGACTACTGGAACATGGTCGGGCCCTTCGGCGGCACGACCGCGGCACTGCTGCTGCAGGCCGTGATGCAGCACCCTGAGCGGCTGGGCGAGCCGATCGCGCTCACGGTCAACTATGCCGCGGCCGTGACCGAAGGCGCGCTGCAGGTGCAGGCGGTGCCGGTGCGCACCAACCGCTCCACGCAGCACTGGACGCTCACGCTCAGCCAGGCCGGCGAGGACGGCAAGCCCCAGCTCAACACCACCGCCACCGTCGTCACCGCACTGCGGCGCCAGACCTGGAGCACCACCGATGTCTCCATGCCCAAGGTGCCGGCCCCGGCCGACGTGGCGGGCATGGGCACCGGCCCCAAGGGCGTGGCCTGGGTCGGCCAGTACGACATGCGGCCCATCAGCGGCGGCATTCCGCGCGAGTGGAACGATGCCGGCGACCACAGCGAGACGCTGGTGTGGGTGCGCGACGCAGTGCCGCGCACGCTGGACTTTCCGGCGCTGGCGGCGATGAGCGATGTGTTCTACCCGCGCGCGTGGCTGCGGCGCGCGCGGCCGGTGCCGGCGGGCACGGTGTCCATCAGCACCTATTTCCACGGCAGTGCGGCCGAGCTGGCGCAGGTGGGCCACGGCCACCTGCTCGGGCGCGCCACGGGCCAGCAGTTCCGCAACGGCTTCTTCGACCAGACCGCGCAGCTCTGGAGCGAGGCCGGGCTGCTGCTCGCCACCAGCCATCAGATCGTCTACTACAAGGAATAGCGCGTCCGCGCGTTCCTTCGTCGTCAGGAGCCCCCATGCCTCAACCCGCAGCCCTGATCGTCGGCGCCGGTGACGCCACCGGCGGCGCCATCGCCCGTGCCTTCGCGCGCGAAGGCTATGCCGCCTGCGTCACCCGCCGCAGTGCCGATAAGCTGGCGCCGCTGGTGGCGCAGATCCAGGCCGATGGCGGCACGGCCCATGCCTTCGGCAGCGATGCCCGCAAGGAAGAGGAGGTCGTCGCCCTGGTCGAGCAGATCGAAGCCACCATCGGTCCCATCGAGGTGATGGTCTTCAACATCGGCGCCAACGTGCCCGAGAGCATCCTCACCGAGACGGCGCGCAAGTACTTCAAGGTCTGGGAGATGGCCTGCTTCTCCGGCTTCCTCAATGCGCGTGAAGTGGCCAGGCGCATGGTGGCCCGGCCGCTGCCGACGGGCGGGCAGCGCGGCACGATCCTGTTCACCGGCGCCACGGCCTCGTTGCGCGGGGGCGCCAACTTCGCGGCCTTCTCGGGCGCCAAGATGGCGTTGCGCGCGCTGGCCCAGAGCATGGCGCGCGAGCTGGGGCCGCAGGGCATCCATGTCGCCCACACCATCATCGACGGCGCCATCGACACCGAATTCATCCGCAGCAACTTTCCCGAGCGCTACGCGCGCAAGGCCGAGGACGGCATCCTCAACCCCGAGCACATCGCCGCGGCCTACGTCATGCTGCACCGCCAGCCGCGCGATGCCTGGACCCACGAGCTGGACCTGCGGCCCTGGATCGAGAATTTCTGAGCGCACCGCGCGCAGCATCCGGGCCGGCCCGGCATCATTGCGGCCTTCCCACGAGAACGACTGGAGACTTCCCATGACCGCTCCCGCCCGCGTCGAATGCTTCTTCGACTTCGGCAGCCCCGCTGCCTACCTCGCCTGGATGCAGCTGCCCCACGTGTGCGCCGACACCGGCGCCGAGCTGGTGTGGCGGCCCATGCTGTTGGGCGGCGTGTTCCAGGCCACCGGCAACCGCTCGCCGGCCGAGGTCCCGGCCAAGGGCCGCTACATGCGCGAGGACCTGCAGCGCTTCGCCCGCCGCGCCGGCCTGCCCTTTGCGCACAATCCGCACTTCCCGATCAACACGCTGACGCTGATGCGCGGCGCCACGGCGATGCAGATGCACCGGCCCGAGCGCTTCCAGGGCTATGCCCAGGCCGTGTTCGAGGCCATGTGGGCGCAGCCGCGCAACCTGGGCGATGCGGGCGAACTGACGGCGGTGCTCACCGCGGCCGGCTTCAATGCCGCCGAGTTCATGACGCTGCTGGGCCGCCAGGACGTCAAGGACCAGCTCAAGGCCACCACGCAGGAGGCCGTCGAGCGTGGCGTGTTCGGTGCGCCGACGATGTTCGTCGGCGACCAGATGTTCTGGGGCCAGGACCGGCTCGACTTCGTGCGCGACGCCCTCATCCCCCGTTGATTTTTCTCTTCACCTCACCAACACCATGAGCGACATCCTCGTCCACACCGAAGCGGGTGTGACCACCCTGACCTTCAACCGCGTCGACAAGAAGAACTCCATCACCAGCAGCATGTATGCCGAGCTGGCCGATGCGCTCGACGCCGCGCGCGACGACGCGGCCGTGCGCTGCGTGCTGATCCAGGGCGATGCGACCATCTTCTCGGCCGGCAACGACATCGGCGACTTCCTCAACAAGCCGCCGTCGACGCAGGATTCGCCGGTGTTCCGCTTCCTGCGCGGCATCGCCGCCTTCCCCAAGCCGGTGGTCGCCGCCGTGTGCGGGCCGGCAGTGGGCATCGGCACCACGCTGCTCTTCCACTGCGACCTGGTCTATGCCGGTGACAACGCGGCCTTCTCGATGCCTTTCGTCAACCTGGGCCTGTGCCCGGAGGCGGCGTCCAGCCTGCTGGTGCCGCAGATGTTCGGCTATCACCGCGCGGCCGAGGCACTGCTGCTGGGCGAACCCTTCATGGCCGAGGCCGCGCTCGAAGTGGGCCTGGTCAACCGCGTGCTGCCGCCGACGGAGTGCAATGCCTACGCCCAGCAGCAGGCCCGCAAGCTGGCTGCCAAGCCGCTGTCGGCGCTGATCGAGACCAAGCGCCTGCTCAAGAAGACGCAGTCCGCCGCCGTGGTCGAGCGCATGGACGAGGAGGGCGCGAGCTTCGGCCGCATGCTGCGCGAGCCCGCCGCCCGCGAGGCCTTCACGGCCTTCATGGAAAAGCGTCGGCCGGATTTCAGCAAGGTCTGAGGCCGCGCCGGCCTGGCCGGCGACGCAGCGTGCTCAGAGCCCGTCTGTCATATGGCGACCGGGCCGTGATCAACGGCCCTCAGCCCTTGGGCGTCACCACCGGCCGCGGCCGGCCGTTCTCGTCGATGGCCACGTAGGTGAGCGAGGCCTCGGTCACCTTCACGTACTCACCCTGCTGGCGGATGCGCTCGGCGAAGACCTCGACTTTCACCGTGACCGAGGTGCGGCCCACGCGGGTGACGGCGGCATAGAAGGACAGCAGGTCGCCCACGCGCACTGGCTGCTTGAAGATGAATTCGTTGACCGCCACCGTGGCCATGCGGCCCTGCGCATAACGGGCCGGGATCACCGAGCCGGCCAGGTCGACCTGGGCCATCACCCAGCCGCCGAAGATGTCGCCGTTGCCATTGGTGTCGGCCGGCATCGGGATCACCTTGAGCACGAGCTCCATATCGGCGGGCAGGCTTTTGAGGACGGCGGGGGCGGCGGTCGGGGCGGTCATTGGACAATCCGGGAAAACAACGCCGCGGATTGTCCCGCATGCGACATGGCCGCCGGCCCGTCGCGACACAAACCCCCATGAGACCTGCCCACTCCCTGCCGCCCGTCGCCGAGCCGGGCGCGCCTGCGCCCGCGCGCAGCGATGCCGCCACGCTGCGGCGCCTGTTCCCCTACCTGTGGGCCTACAAGTGGCGGGTGCTCGCGGCCCTGCTGTTCATGGTGGGCGCCAAGCTGGCCAACGTGAGCGTGCCGGTGCTGCTCAAGCACCTGGTCGATGCGATGACGCTGCAGCCCGGCGATCCGCGTGCACTGCTGGTGGTGCCGGCGGCGCTGCTGGTGGGCTACGGGCTGCTGCGCTTTTCCACCTCGCTCTTCACCGAGCTGCGTGAGCTGGTGTTCGCCCGCGCCACCGAGGGCGCGGCGCGGCGCATCTCGCTGGAGGTGTTCCGCCACCTGCACGGGCTGTCGCTGCGCTTCCACCTGGAGCGGCAGACCGGCGGCATGACGCGCGACATCGAGCGCGGCAGCCAGGCGGTGCATTCGCTCATCTCCTATTCGCTCTACAGCATCGTGCCCACGCTGATCGAGCTGGTGCTGGTGCTCGGCATCCTGGGCGTGCGCTTCGACTGGTGGTTCGTGGCCATCACGGGTTCCGCGCTGGTGGTGTACATCGGCTTCACCGTGTGGGTGACCGAGTGGCGCACGCAGTTCCGCCGCAGCATGAACGAGCTGGGCGCCAAGGCGCAGAGCCGGGCCGTGGATTCGCTGCTGAACTACGAGACGGTCAAGTACTTCAACAACGAGGGCTTCGAGGCCCGCCGCTACGACGAGCAGCTGGAGCGCTACCGCCGCGCCGCCGTGCGCAGCCAGACCACGCTGTCGCTGCTCAACACCGGCCAGCAGATGCTGATCGCGCTCAGCCTGGTGGCGATGCTGTGGCGCGCCACGCAGGGCGTGGTCGACGGGCGCATGACGCTGGGCGACCTGGTCATGGTCAACGCCTTCATGATCCAGCTGTACATCCCGCTCAACTTCCTGGGTGTGCTCTACCGCGAGATCAAGCAGAGCCTGGTGGACCTGGAGAAGATGTTCGCCCTGCTGGAGCGCGAACGCGAGGTGGCCGATGCGCCCGGCGCCCGGCCGCTGCGCCATCCGGAGGGCGATGTGCAGTTCGACGATGTGCACTTCGCCTACGAGCCGGCGCGGCCCATCCTGCGCGGCCTGAGCTTCACCATCCCGGCTGGCAAAACGGTGGCGGTAGTCGGCCCCTCGGGCGCGGGCAAGTCCACGCTGGCGCGGCTGCTGTACCGCTTCTACGACGTGGATCCGGCCTCGGCGGGGACCGGCGGCGGCGCCATCCGCATCGGCGGTCAGGACATCCGCGAGGTGACGCAGCACAGCCTGCGCGCGGCCATCGGCATCGTGCCGCAGGACACGGTGCTCTTCAACGACACCATCGGCTACAACATCGCCTACGGCCGGCCCGATGCCAGCCAGGCCGAGGTGGAGGCCGCGGCCCGCGCGGCGCGCATCCATGCCTTTATCGCCGCCACGCCCAAGGGCTACGAGACCACGGTGGGCGAGCGTGGCCTCAAGCTCTCGGGTGGCGAGAAGCAGCGCGTGGCCATCGCCCGCACGCTGCTCAAGAACCCGCCGATCCTGATCTTCGACGAGGCCACGTCGGCGCTCGATTCCGCCAACGAGCGCGCCATCCAGGCCGAGCTGGCCACTGCCGCGCGCGGCAAGACCACACTGGTGATCGCGCACCGGCTCTCGACGGTCGTGGACGCGCACGAGATCCTGGTGCTCGACGCCGGCCAGGTGGTCGAGCGCGGCACCCATGCCGAACTGCTGGCGCGCGGTGGCGTGTACGCGCGCATGTGGTCGCTGCAGCAGAACGAGCGTCCGCCCGAGGCCGTACCTGCCCCTGTGGTCGCCTTGCCCGACGGCACCGCGCAGCCCGCCTGATCCGTTTCTTGCTTCCCTTCGTTCCCATGTCCGCCAAGATCCCTCTTCTCGTCCTCAACCAGCAGACGCCCGAACACCAGCAGCAGATCGGCGCCGTCTACGACCTCGTCTATGCGCCCACGCCGGCGGAGCGTGCAGCGGCCATCGCCAGACGGGGCCGCGACTTCCGCGCCGTGCTCACCATCGGCACCATCGGTCTCACGCCCGACGAGATCGCGGCCATGCCGGCGCTGGAGCTGGTGTGCTGCATGGGCGTGGGCTACGAGGGCCTGCCCATGGACGCGCTGCGGGCGCGCGGCATCGTCACGGCCAACGGTGCCGGCACCAATGACAGCACGGTGGCCGACCATGCCTTCGGCCTGATCCTGGCCATCGTGCGCCGCATTCCCGAGCGCGACCGGCTGTGCCGCGAGGGCGTGTGGCGCGACGTGCTCACGATGCCGCCACAGCTCGAAGGCCGGCGCCTGGGCATCTTCGGCATGGGTGCCATCGGCGCCAAGCTGGCGCGCCGCGCCGCCGGCTTCGACATGCCGGTGGGCTACCACAACCGCAAGCCGGTCGACGGCTCGCCGCACCGCTACTTCGACGACCTGGTCGAGCTCGCGCGCTGGTGCGACGTGCTGGTGTGCGCGGCGCCCGGCGGCGCGGCCACGCGGCACAAGGTGAATGCGCAGGTGCTGCAGGCGCTGGGCCCGCAGGGCTACCTGGTCAACGTGGGCCGCGGCAGCCTGGTCGATACCGAGGCGCTGGCCGAGGCCTTGCGCAGCGAGACCATCGCCGGTGCCGCGCTCGATGTGTACGAGAGCGAGCCCAAGCGGCCCGAGCCGCTGGTGGGCCTCGCCAACATCGTGCTCTCGCCCCACATGGCCGGCTGGTCGCCCGAGGCCGTGCAATGCAGCGTGGACCGCTTCATGGCCAATGCCGAAGGCCATTTCGCGGGCCGTGGCGTGGTGTCGCCGATCTGAAGAAGGCGGGAACGAACCCGCCACCGAGCACCGAATCCCTTTCCCAGGCCGCCCACGGCATCGTCCCATGAACGTCTTCATCGCCGGCTTCCAGCACGAGACCAACACCTTCGCGCCCACCCTGGCCGACTGGGCCGCCTTCGAGGCGGGTTCGGGCTTTCCGGCCTACCGTCGCGGGCCGGTGGTCATCGAGGCCTATCGCGGCAAGGCCATTCCCATCGGCGGCTTCATCGAGGCGGCCGAAGCCCAGGGCTGGACGCTCACCGCCTCGGGCTGGGCCGGCGCCAATCCCTCGGCCCATGTCACGCGCGAGGCCTTCGAGCGCATCGCCGGCGACATCGATGCCGACCTGCGCGCCGCGCTGGCCGGTCCGGGCGTCGATGCGGTCTACCTCGACCTGCACGGCGCCGCCGTCACCCAGCACCTGGACGACCCCGAGGGCGAATTGCTGGCGCGCATCCGGGCCGTGGTCGGTCCGCGGGTGCCCATCGTCGCCAGCCTGGACCTCCATGCCAACGTGACCGCAGCCATGCTGTCGGTGGCCGATGCGCTGGTGGCCTACCGCACCTATCCGCATGTGGACATGAAGGACACCGGCACGCTGGCGGCCACGCTGCTGGCACGTCGCCTGGGCCGCGGTAGCCGCGAGCCGCTGGCCGTACGCCGGCTCGACTTCCTGCTACCGCTCAATGCGCAGAGCACCATGACCGCGCCGGCCGATGCCGTCTACGACGAACTGCTGCGCCTGGACGCGGCGCATGGCACGGTCCTCAGCTTCGCCATGGGCTTTCCGGCGGCGGATATCGCCGAATGCGGGCCCGTGATCTGGGCCCATGGCGAGCAGGCCGAGGCGGCCGTGGCCGCGCTCTTCGCCCGCGTGGACCAGCCGCGCAGCCAGTGGCAGCTGGACCTGAAGGCCCCCGGGGCCGCGGTCACCGAGGCCCTGGCGCTGGCCGCTGTCGCATCGGCCCCGGTGGTCATCGCCGATACGCAGGACAACCCCGGCGCCGGCGGCGACAGCAACACCACCGGCCTGCTCCATGCACTGCTGGCCGCGGGCGCCGGCCGGCGCTTTCCGGGGCAGGTGGCGCTTGGCCTGCTGGCCGATCCGGAGGCCGCCGCCGCGGCCCATGCCGCCGGCGAGGGCGCGCAGATCGAGGTGCAGCTCGGCCGGCGCGTGCCCACCTGGGGCGGCCAGTTCAGCGACGAGCCGGTGCGCGCGCGGGCCACCGTGCGTGCGTTGCGGGACGGCCATGTGGTGCTCAAGGGCCCGATGGGCATGGGGGGCGAGGTCCGCCTCGGCCCCAGCGCCTGCCTGGAGGTGGACGGCGTGCTGGTCGGCGTCTGCACGCTCAAGACGCAGATGCTGGACCGCGAGCTCTACCGCTTCCTCGGCATCGCGCCCGAGGCCATGAAGCTGCTGGTCAACAAGAGCTCGGTGCACTTCCGCGCCGACTTCGCGCCCATCGCCAGCCACATCCTGGTGGCCAAGGCGCCGGGCCCCATGGCGGCCGACCCGGCCGACCTGCCATGGACGAAGCTGCCGGCGGGTATGTCGCTGCGGCCCTGACGTCACCGCTTCATCGCACGGTCCCCAGGCATTGCAGGCGCCTCAGCGCGCTTCGCGCGGCGCCAGCACAGGCGGCTGCAGCGCCGACCACGGGCAGGCCTGGTCGTACGCATGGCCCAGCTGCAGGACCGCGAGGTCGGCGTTGGCCGGCCCGGCCAGCTGCAGGCCCATCGGCAAGCCTTGCGGTCCGAAGCCCGCGCGCACGTTCAGCGTGGGCAGCCCGGCCAGGGTGAAGGGCGTGACGATCTCCATCCAGTGGTGGTAGGTCTGGCTCTTCACGCCCGCCACTTCGCCCGGCCAGTGCAGGTCGGCGTCGAAGGGGAAGACCTGCGCCGTCGGCGCCACCACGGCGTCGAAGCGCTCGAAGAGCCGCACGAAGGCGCGGTAGACGTTCGAGCGCCAGATCGAGGCCTGGTAGAGCGAGGCGGCGTCGAGGTGGCGGGCCTGTTCGATCTCCCACAGCGCCTCGGGCTTGATGCGCGCATGGTTGCGTGGATCGGCCGCCAGCGCGCCGAGTTTGCCGCCCACCAGCAGCTGGCGCAGGCGCAGCCAGGCCTGCCAGTTCTGCTCGCGCGGCACATCGAGCTGGCAGGCCTCGACCTCGCAGCCCAGCGTGCGGAAGACGTCCAGTGCCTGCTCGCAGGTGGCCATCACGGCCGGGTCCACCGGCAGCTCGGGCCAGAGGCTGCCCAGCCAGCCGATGCGCCGGCCCTTCACCTCGGTGCGCAGGTCGAGCGCATTGGCATCCGGCAACGCCTGCGGCAGCGAGAGCGGCACGCGCGCATCGACGCCCGCCTGCACGCACAGCAGCCGGGCGGCGTCCTCCACGGTGCGGGCCATGGGGCCTTCGGTGCCCAGCTGCTGGAAGAACAGGTCCTCGTCCGGTGAGCCGGGCACGCGCCCGCGCGAAGGCCGGAAGCCGATGACGTTGTTGAAGGCGGCGGGGTTGCGCAGCGAGCCCATCATGTCGCTGCCGTCGGCCACGGGCAGCATGCCCAGGGCCAGCGCCACGGCGGCACCGCCGCTGCTGCCTCCGGCGGACTTGCGGTCGTCCCAGGCATTGCGGGTGGTGCCGAAGACGGTGTTGTAGGTGTGCGAGCCCAGGCCGAACTCGGGCGTGTTGCTCTTGCCGATCACGATGGTGCCAGCCGCCCGGGCGCGGGCCACATGCAGGCTGTCCTGCCGCGCGGGGCTCTTGGGTGCCAGCGGCGAACCCATCGAGGTCGGCAGGCCGGCCGCATGGCTCAGGTCCTTCACGGCCAGCGGAAAGCCATGCATCCAGCCCAGGCGCTCGCCGCGGGCGAGCTGGGCGTCGCGCGCATCGGCCTCGGCCAGCAGCGTGTCGGCATCGCGCAGCGAGACCAGGGCATTGAAGCGGGGGTTGAGCGCGTCGATGCGCGCCAGCGTGGCCTGCATCAGTTCGCGGCACGAGAGGCTGCGGTCGGCGATGCGGCGCGACAGGGTGGTGGCATCGAGGTCGAGGAGGTCGGAGGCGGTCATGAGCAGGTGGACAGGAAAGGCGGGACGGGCAGGCCGGGCCTGGAGCGTACCCAGGACCATAATCGCGCGCCATGGAAACCAAATGGCTCGAGGACTTCGTGAGCCTCGCCGAAACCCGCAGCTTCAGCCGCTCGGCCCAGTTGCGGCACGTGACCCAGCCGGCCTTTTCGCGCCGCATCCAGGCCCTGGAGAGCTGGGCCGGCACCGACCTGGTGGACCGCAGCAGCTATCCCACGCGGCTCACGGCCGCCGGCCAGACCCTCTACACCCAGGCGCTGGAGATCCTGCAGTCGCTGCAGAGCACCCGGGCCATGCTGCGCGGCCATTCGGCCGTGGCGCAGGACGTGATCGAGTTCGCCGTGCCGCACACGCTGGCCTTCACCTTCTTCCCGAGCTGGGTCACGCGGCTGCGGCAGGAGTTCGGTCCGCTCAAGAGCCGGCTGATCGCCCTGAACGTGCACGACGCCATGATGCGGCTGGTGGAAGGCAACTGCGACCTGCTGATCGCCTACCAGCATCCGTCGCAGCCGCTGCAGCTGGACACCCACCGCTACGAGATGGTCCACCTCGGCGAAGAGGTGGTCGCACCGTGGGTGCGACCCGATGCCGAAGGCCAGCCGCGCCACCGCCTGCCCGGCCAGCCCGGCTGGCCGCTGCCCTACCTGGGCTATGCGCCGGGCGCCTACCTGGGCGGTGTGGTCGACCAACTGCTCAAGTCGTCCTCCGTGCCCATCCACCTGGACCGCGTCTACGAGACCGACATGGCCGAGGGCCTGAAGGTCATGGCCCTCGAAGGCCACGGCATCGCCTTCCTGCCGCAGAGCGCGGTGCGCAACGAGGTGCGGGCGCGCAAGCTGGTCAGCGCCAACGGGCCGGACATGGCGCCGCTGGAGGCCACGATGGAGATCCGCGCCTACCGCGAGCGCCCGGCGGCACCGGCCCGCGGCGGCGACGGCGGCTCCACGCCCAAGCGGGCGGCCGACCTGCTCTGGGCCTACCTCACCAACGCGCAGCCGGCCGCGGATTGACCGGCCGGGTGCCCTCCCGCAGCGCTGCGCAGCGCACCGGCCCCCCGCCTTCAGCGCGTTGGCCGATGCGGGCCGTGCATTCGCGATGCCGTGTATGCATGCCTCCATCCCTGATGCACATGGGCCTGCCACAGCTTGGGCATGGAGACTGCTAATCCTTGCAAAGCCCTGACACAGAGGGCGCACGCCTCACTTTGTGGTGCGCGGCGCGCTGTTTTAATGCCCAATGTTGGTGGGTTCTGCACCCTCTTGGTTCGGGTTATCCCGAAAAAGGTGTGTGTCTAGAATTTCGCCCGTCCCCGACCCCTCCCAAGGAACATTCATGAAGAAGCAACTCACGCTCATCGCCATCGCGGCGCTCGCCACCAGCGCAGCGTTCGCGCAGGCCACCGACACCCTGGCCAAGATCAAGGAGCGCGGCGCGGTCAACCTCGGCGTGCGCGATTCGTCCGGCCTGGCCTTCACGCTGGGCGGCGGCAAGTACGTCGGCTTCCACACCGAAATGGCCGAGAACATCATCAAGGACATCGGCAAGGAAATGGGCAAGCCCCTGACCATCAACTACCAGGTCATCACCTCGCAGAACCGTGTGCCGCTGGTGCAGAACGGCACCATCGACTTCGAGTGCGGCTCCACCACCAACAACACCGCACGCCAGAAGGATGTCGACTTCGCCTACACGACCTACGTGGAAGAAGTCCGCATCCTGACCAAGGCGAATTCGGGCATCAATGGCATCGCCGACCTGAAGGGCAAGACCGTTGCCACGACGACGGGCACCACCTCGGTCCAGACGCTGCGCAAGAACAAGCGCGCCGAAGGCATCGACTTCAAGGAAGTCATGGGCAAGGACCACGCCGACAGCTTCCTGCTGCTCGAGTCGGGCCGCGCCGATGCCTTCGTGATGGACGGCTCCATCCTGGCCGCCAACGCCGCCAAGTCGAAGAACCCCAAGGACTTCAAGCTCGTCGGCGAAGTGCTGTCGGTCGAGCCGATCGCCTGCATGCTGCCCAAGGGCGATGCCAAGCTGAAGAAGGCGGTCGATGACAGCATCGTCCGCCAGATCAAGGATGGCTCGCTGGCCAAGCTGTACGACAAGTGGTTCATGCAGCCGATCCCGCCGAACAACGTCAACCTGAACATGCCCGCTTCCGAGAGCACCAAGGACGCCTGGGCCCATCCGAACGACAAGCCGATGGAAGCCTACGCCAACAAGTAAGGTCTCTGTCGACCTCAATAGCCAAGCCCGCGCGGCGCGCCTGCCGACGCGGGCTTTTCGATGGAATGAGCGCGGGGCCTGACCCGCGGAGGAGGATGGATGCTGAGCCTGGATATGTCGGTTTTCTGCCAGGACACGCTCACCAATGAGGCGGTCGCCAGCTGTTTTGCACACGGGCGCGACCAGACCTATCTGCAGTGGATGCTCAATGCCTGGGGCTGGACCGTGAGCGTGGCGCTCGCGGCCCTGCTGCTGGCGCTGGTGGTCGGCTCGATCATCGGCACCTTGCGTACCCTGCCGGACAGTCCCTGGCTGGTGCGCTTCGGCAATGCGTGGGTGGAGCTGTTCCGCAACATCCCGCTGCTGGTGCAGGTGTTCATCTGGTACTTCGTGCTGCCCAAGATGATTCCGGCGATGCGTGACCTGCCGCCGCTGGTGCTGGTGGTGTGCGCGCTCGGTTTCTTCACCTCGGCGCGGATTGCCGAGCAACTGCGCTCGGGCATCCAGGCGCTGCCGCGCGGTCAGCGCTACGCGGGCATGGCGGTGGGCTTCACCACCTTCCAGTACTACCGCTTCGTGCTGCTGCCGATGGCCTACCGGATCATCATGCCGCCGCTGACCAGCGAGTCGATGAACATCTTCAAGAACTCCTCCGTCGCCTTCGCGGTGTCGATCCCCGAGCTCACGCAGTTCTACCTGCAGGCCGGCGAGGAGACCTCAGCCCAGATCCCGATCTACGTCGGGGTCGTCATCCTCTATGTCATCAGCGCCATGCTGATCAACCGCATCATGACCTTCATCGAGCGCAGGATCCGCGTGCCGGGCTTCGTGGCCGCGGGCGGGACGGGAGGCCACTGACATGCTGGGCCTCGACTTTTCCTTCTACAGCTGGAACCTCATCAGCACCTATGTGCTGAAGGGCCTGTACTTCAGCGTGATGCTCACCGTGGTGGCCACGCTGGGCGGCATCTTCTTCGGCACGCTGCTGGCGCTCATGCGGCTGTCGGGCAAGAAGTGGCTGGACTTCCCGGCGGCGGTGTACGTCAACGGCATGCGTTCGGTGCCGCTGGTGATGGTGATCCTGGGCTTCTTCCTGCTGGTGCCTTTCGTCATCGGCCGGCCCATCGGTGCCGAGACCTCGGCCATCGTCACCTTCATCTGCTTCGAGGCCGCCTACTTCTCGGAGATCATGCGCGCCGGCATCCAGTCGATCCCGCGCGGCCAGGTGTTCGCGGGCATGGCGGTAGGCATGACCTACAAGCAGAACATGACACTGGTGATCCTGCCGCAGGCCTTCCGCAACATGCTGCCGGTGCTGCTCACGCAGACCATCATCCTGTTCCAGGACACCTCGCTGGTCTATGCCATCGGCGCCTACGACCTGCTCAAGGGCTTCGAGACGGCGGGCAAGAACTTCGGCCGCCCCGAGGAGGCCTACCTGCTGGCCGCCGTCGTCTATTTCATCCTCTGCTATTCGCTGTCCTACATGGTCAAGCGACTGCACAAGAAAATCGCCATCATCCGATGAAGGGTTCCAGCCATGGCTGAAAAAATGATCGAAATCAAGAACGTCTCGAAGTGGTACGGCCCCGTCCAGGTGCTGCACGACTGCTCCGTGAGCATCGACAAGGGCGACGTGGTGGTGGTGTGCGGCCCCTCGGGTTCGGGCAAGTCCACGCTGATCAAGACGGTGAACGCGCTGGAGCCGATCCAGAAGGGCGAGATCGTCGTCAACGGCGTCAAGGTCAACGACCCCAAGACCAACCTGCCCAAGCTGCGCTCCAAGGTGGGCATGGTGTTCCAGCATTTCGAGCTGTTCCCGCACCTGTCGGTGACCGAGAACCTCACCATCGCGCAGATGAAGGTGCTGGGCCGCAGTGCCGACGAGGCCAAGACCCGTGGCCTCAAGATGCTCGACCGCGTGGGCCTGATGGCGCACAAGGACAAGTTCCCGGGCCAGCTCTCCGGCGGCCAGCAGCAGCGCGTGGCCATCGCCCGCGCGCTGTCGATGGACCCGATCGTCATGCTCTTCGACGAGCCCACCTCGGCGCTCGACCCCGAGATGGTCGGCGAGGTGCTCGACGTGATGGTGAGCCTGGCCAAGGAAGGCATGACCATGATGTGCGTGACCCATGAGATGGGCTTCGCGCGCAAGGTGGCCAGCCGCGTGATCTTCATCGACGTGGGCGGCCGCATCCTGGAAGACTGCTCCAAGGAAGAGTTCTTCGGCCATCCGGAGAACCGCCAGCCGCGCACCAAGGACTTCCTCAACAAGATCCTGCAGCACTGAGCCCAGGCTGCGATCACAACGACCGGCCCTGCATGTTCCGCTCCAGTCCCTTCGCTCTGCACCGTCCCGCCTTGCGGGCGTGCCAGAGCGCGGGCGTCCAGCGGCGCCTGCGCGGCCAGTGCCTGGCCGCACCCTCCTGAGCCCGGCGAGCACGCATCCGTCCTCCTCGCCAATCGCATCGCCGGGCTCTGACCCGGCGATTGTTTTTTCAGGAGTCGTGCGATGTCTTTTTCTTCTTTCTCTTCTTCCCCGACCACGTCCTCGTCCGCCACCGCGGCGCCGGTGCGTGTGCTGACCGAGCTCGACCATGTTCGCCTCGGCAAGTGGCTGCAGGTCCCCTCCGCAGCGGCCGATGCGCTGCAGGACGTGCTCGACAACGCCGAGCTGGTGCCCTCCGCACAGGTCGCGCCAGACGTGGTGACGATGCGCTCTCGCCTGCGTGTGGCCGAGGCCGGCGCCTCCACCGCCCGCGAGATCGCGCTGGTCTATCCCGACGAGGCCGATGCGGGCCAGGGCCGCATCTCCGTGCTGTCGCCCGTGGGCATCGCCTTGCTGGGCCTGCGGGCGGGTCAGGAGGCACGCTGGCGTGCTCCCGACGGGCGCGCGGCCGTGCTGCAGGTGGAGGCCATCACCTTCCAGCCCGAGGCCAGCGGCGAGTTGCTGCGTTGACCGGCCTGCGCCTGTTTAAGAACCTTCTAAGCGCCCATTCCTAGGATGAACCCATCGCCCTCCGACACCTGCGGTGTCCGGGCGATAAGGCAGTGGACGTGGCCGGTCCGTGGTGACCGGCCATGCCCTCACCCAAGTTCTTGCCTCAGGAGTGTCCCCATGAAAGTTCTCGCAGCCCTCTCCGTCCTGACCCTGTCGACCCTGGCCGCCTCGGCCGCGATGGCACAGACGCCGCCACCTGCACCGGCTGCTCCCGCTCCGGTGCAGGCCACGGCCACCGCCAAGCCCATCGTCAAGATGCGCTGCTCCGACTACGTGGCGCTCGACG
The DNA here is from genome assembly GCF_021401245.1 of Pseudacidovorax sp. NFM-22. Taxonomy (GTDB): domain Bacteria; phylum Pseudomonadota; class Gammaproteobacteria; order Burkholderiales; family Burkholderiaceae_C; genus Xenophilus. The sequence goes on along the minus strand of NZ_JACBFY010000002.1, from coordinate 287,213 downwards.
AGACCGTGAAGCCCAAGTTCATCTACTACGTCGTGGGCCACGGCACGCACGGCAAGAAGGACGCGGTGTTCGACGAGGTGGCGGTCGAGAAGATCAAGCCGCAGCTCGACGAGTACTGCAAGATCAACCTCACCAAGTCGGCCTACAAGCAGGTGATGGCCAGCAGCATGGCCTCCGACCCCGTGCACGGGGCCGGGATGCACAAGGCCAAGTAAGCCGCCTTACTTCTGCCGCGCCGCGATGGCCTTCTCGGCCTTGTCGACGAGGCCGGCGCCGATGGTGCCCTTCCACTTGGCATAGACCGGACGCGTCGCCTTGACGAAGGCCTCGCGCTCGGCCGGCGTGAGCTGGGTCACCGTCACGCCCATGCCGGCGATCTCCTTGAGCAGCGGCTTGTCGGCCTCCGTCAGGCCCTTGCGGGCCAGGGCGATCTCCTGCTTGCCGGCATCGATGGCGGCCTGCCGCACGATGGCCTGGTCGGCCGGCGTCCAGCTGGACCAGATCTCCTTGTTGACCACGAAGATCAGCGGATCGGCCACGTAGCCCCAGGTGGTCACGTACTTCTGGCCCACCGTGTGCATCTTCAACACCGTGAAGAGGAAGAGCGGGTTCTCCTGCCCATCCACCGCACCGCTGGCCAGCGCCGGCTGCGCATCCGCCCAGCTCATCTGCGTGGGGTTGGCGCCCAGGGCGCTGAAGGTGTCGGAATAGATGGGCGAGCCCACCACGCGCAGCTTCATGCCCTTCAAGTCCTCGGGCGTCTTGATGGGGCGCTTGGAGTTGGTCACCTCGCGGAAGCCGTTCTCGCCCCAGGCCAGCGGCACCACGCCGGCCTTGTCCAGGCGGGTGAAGATGTCCTTCCCCACCTCGCCCTGCGTCAGCGCGTCGATGGCCGCGTAGTCGGGCATCAGGAAGGGCATCGAGAAGAGGTTGAGCTCCTTCACCTGCGGCGACCAGTTGATGGTCGAGCCCACGGCCATGTCGATCACGCCCTGGCGCAGCGCGCTGAACTCGCGCGTCTGGTCGCCCTGGATCAGCGACACGCCCGGATAGAGCTTGATGTTGATGCGGCCCTGCGTGCGCTCCTTGACCATGTCGGCCCACAGCTTGCCGGCCATGCCCCAGGGCGTGGGCGGGCCCAGCACCAGCGACATCTTGTATTCGGCCTTGTAGGCCGCCTGCGCGGCGGCGCCGGTCGAGAAGGTGGCCAGGGCCACGGCGGCGGCGGCCAGGCCGATGAGGCTGCGGCGGAAGGTGGATGGGGTCATGCTTCGTCTCCTTGGGTTGTGTTGTCGGGGGCGTGGGCTCAGTAGCCCAGTTGCTGCGGCAGCCACAGCGCCAGCTGCGGCCAGATGATCACGGCCACCATCACCAGGAACATGGCGAACAGCATCCAGCCCACCCAGCGCACGGTGGACTCCATGCGCACGCCGGCGATGCGGCAGGACACCATCAGGTTCACGGCCAGCGGCGGCGTGAACTGGCCCAGCGCCACCTTGAGCGTGAGCAGCACGCCGAACCACACCGGGTCCCAGTTGTAGTGCTGCACGATGGGCCACAGCAGCGGCACGAAGATCAGGAAGATCGACACGCCGTCCAGGAACATGCCCACCGTGATCAGCATGAGGATGACCAGCGACAGCACGCCGTATTCGCCCAGGCCCGAGTTGACGATGGCCTTGGCCACCGGGTCGATCACGCCCAGCGTGGAGAGCGAATAGGCAAAGATGCCCGCCAGCGAGACCACGATCAGGATCACCGCCGACAGCTCGCCCGATTCGCGCAGGATCGGGAACAGGTCGCGGACCTTGATGGTGCGGTGGATCGCCATGCCCACGAAGAGTCCGTAGAACACCGCCACCACCGCCGCCTCGGTGGGTGTGAACCAGCCGGCCCGCATGCCGCCGAGGATGAGCACCGGCGCTGCCAGGCCCCACACCGCCTCGCGCAGGCTCTGCCAGAAGGGCGGACGGGGCAGCGTGGCCTCCAGCGCGCCCATCTTGTGGCGGCGGGCCATCCACACGGCGGGGATGATCAGCGCCAGCCCGGCCAGGATGCCCGGCACCATGCCGGCCGCGAATAGCGCCGGCACCGACGCACCCGGCACCAGCACCGAATACACGATAAAGGCCACCGAGGGCGGGATCAGGATGTCGGTGGCCGCCGCCGCGCCGACCACGCTGGCCGAGTAGGCCGCCGGGTAGCCGGCGCGCGACATGGCCGCGATCATCACCGCGCCCACGGCCGCGGCATTGGCCGGGCCGGAGCCCGAGATGCCGCCCAGGAACATGGCCACCACGATGGCCACCAGCGGCAGCATGCCGGGGCCGCGGCCCACGATGGCGATGGCGAAGTTCACCAGTCGCAGCGCCACGCCCGAGCGGTCGAAGATGGAGCCCACCAGCACGAACATCGGGATGGCCAGCAGCGGGTACTTGCCCAGGCCCGCATAGAAGTTCTGCGGCACGGCCAGCAGGCCGAACCACTGCGCATCGGCATTGGCCAGCGCGATGCAGGCCGCACCGGCCAGGCCCAGCGCCGCGCCGATCGGCACGCCGATCAGCATCATGGCCACGAAGCCGACGAAGAGCAGGGTGGCGATCATGCGTCGCTCCCTTCGCCGCCATCGGGGGGGCGCCGGCCGCGGCGGATGAATAGGCCCACGGCACGCAGGCCGATGCCGGTGCACACGATGGGCAGCCAGATCGAGTACCACCACTGCGGCACGCCGATGCCGGGCGAGGTTTCCTCGAAGCGCCAGTCGTCCCATACCACGCGCACCGACAGCGCCGCGATCAGGAAGAACAGCAGCGCCACCATGGCCGCGCCGAACTGCGCGAGGCGCCGGCGGCGGTTCATGGAGCCCGCTTCGCTGAAGTACTCGATGCGGATGTGCCGGTCGCGCGCCACGGCGGCGCAGCCGCCCACCATGGCCAGCAGGATCATCAGGAAGACCGAGAACTCCTCCGTCCAGGCGAAGGAGGAATCGGTGAAGTAGCGCACCAGCACATTGGCGAAGGTGATGCAGGCCAGCAGGGCCATGATGACCACGGTGGCCCAGTCCTCGATGGCCAGCGGCACCTTGACGGGCTCGTCGGCGGCGGCGATGTCGGGGGGGAGGGGGCTGGCGGCGTCCAGCTGGGCGCCGGGCTCGGGGGCGGAGGACATGGCAGGCGGGGGCGGCCGGGCCTTGCGCGCGCCGCACCGGGGAGGAAAACGACGTCGGATCGTAGGGGGCGACGTCCCTGGGGCCCATGGGGGCTTTCCATGAACGGCGCGGGCGACACGCACATTGGCGACAGTCGGGCCATGCCCCGCATCGCCCTCATCTCCGACACCCACAACCTGCTGCGCCCCGAGGCCCTCGAATGGCTGCACGGCAGCGACGCCATCGTGCATGCCGGCGACATCTGTGGCGCCGAGGTGCTGCAGACGCTGGACGCCATCGCGCCCACGCTGGCCGTACGCGGCAACAACGACATCGGCCCCTGGGCCGAGGCGCTGCCCAAGCGGCTGGACTGCGAGCTGCACGGCGTGCGGCTGTGCGTGGTGCACGACATCGCCGACCTGGTGGCCGAGCCGCCGGCCCTCGGCACGCAGGTGGTGGTCACGGGCCATTCGCACAAGCCGCATGTGGAGATGCGTGGCTCCGTGCTCTACGTGAACCCGGGCAGCGCCGGGCCGCGGCGCTTCAAGCTGCCGGTGTCGGCGGCCGAGCTGCAGGTGCGCGAGGGGCGGGTGCAGGCGCGGGTGAAGATGCTGCTGGAGGTGTGACGCCTTCTATGCCCGCCTGCGCCAGCATGGCATGCAGCAGCACATTGCAGCCGGCCGCCAAGTGCTCGGGGTTCGCATCCTCGATCTCGTTGTGCGAAATGCCGTCCTTGCAGGGGACGAAGATCATCGCGGCCGGCGCCACGCGCGCGACATAGACCGCGTCGTGGCCGGCGCCGCTGACGATGTCCTGGTGCGGCAGGCCGGCGCGTTCGGCGCCGTCGCGCACGGCGGCCACCAGCTCGGCCGTGAACTGCACCGGCGGGAAGTACACGGTCTGCTCCGCCGACACGCTGACACGCCCCTCGGCCTGCAGCGCGGCGCAGGCGGCGCGCAGGCGGGCGTCCATGCGGGCGAGGCCCTCGTCGTCGCCATGGCGCAGGTCCACGGTGAAGGTGACGCGGCCCGGGATGACGTTGCGCGAGTTGGGATGCACCTGTACATAGCCCACGGTGCCGCGGCCGTGCGGCTGCTCGTCCATGGCGATGGCGACCACCTCCTGCATCAGGCCGGTGGCGGCCTGCAGCGCGTCGCGGCGCAGGCGCATGGGCGTGGGGCCGGCATGGGCCTCCTGGCCGGTCACGATCACGTCGTACCAGCGCTGGCCCAGCGCGCCGGTGACCACGCCCAGCGGCAGGTCCGCGTCTTCGAGCACCGGGCCCTGCTCGATGTGCGCCTCGAAGTAGGCACCGAAGCGCGGCGCGCCGGCACTCACGGCCGCGGGCTCGCTGCCGGCAAAGCCGGTGGCGGCCAGCGCATCGGCCACCGAGATGCCGTCGCGGTCCCGCGCGGCCAGCGCATGGTCGAGCGTGAAGGCATCGGCATACACGCCCGAGCCCATCATCACGGGCACGAAGCGCGAGCCTTCCTCGTTGGTCCAGACGCAGACCTCCAGCGGCGCGACGGTGCGGATGCCGGCATCCTGGAGCGTGCGCAGCACCTCCAGGCCCGCCAGCACGCCGTAGTTGCCGTCGAACTTGCCGCCGGTGGGCTGCGTGTCGATGTGGCTGCCGGTGGCCACGGCGGGGCGCGTGGGATCGCTGCCTTCGCGGCGCACGAAGAGGTTGCCGATGGCATCGACGCGCACGCTGCAGCCCAGCTCCTGCGCCCAGCGCAGGAAGAGCTGCCGGCCCTGGCGGTCCAGGTCGGTCAAGGCCAGGCGGCAGACGCCGCCCTTGTCGGTGGCGCCGATGCGCGCCAGCGTCATCAGCGATTGCCAGAGGCGTTCGCCGTCGATGGCGAGCGGGCGGTGGGGGGTGGCGGTGGTCATGGTCGTGCGGGGTGTCGGTTCAGTGGGCCGCCAGCCGTTCGGCCAGCGCGATGAGGCTGCGGTCGCTGCCCGCGGGGCCCAGCAGCGACAGGCCCAGCGGTGCATCGTCGCGGCGCGCGAGCGGCAGCGACAGCTGCGGAAAGCCCGCGAGTCCGGCCAGGCACAGCAGGCGGATGGACCGGTTGCGGTAGTCCTCCAGCGCCGATTCCGGGTCGCTGCGCAGCGGCGCGATGTCGGGCATGGTGGGCATCACCAGCACGCCGTCGTGGCCCAGGAGCGCGGCCAGGTGGGCGCCGAAGCGGGTGCGGAAGGCCTGCGCCTCGGCCACCTGCGCATCGGTCACGCCGCGCGAGAAGGCGAAGCGCTCCTTCACGCCCGGCCCCAGCGGCGGCGCGAAGCGCTCGATCAGCGGCCCGTCGGTCATCCAGGCCTCGCGGCCCTGGATGTGGCGGAAGTGCCAGTACAGCGCGTCGAAGCCCTCCAGTGCCGCTTCGACGGGTGTGGCCGTGCCGAAGGCGGCCTCCACCTGCGCCAGCGCGGGTTGCAGGGCGTCGGCCGCTTCGGGCGTGGCGAGCGCCCACAGGTCGGTGGGCCGCAGCAGGCGGGGCGCCGTGGGCAGCTGCGCCGGGTCGGCACCGAGCAGCACGTCGGCCACCCGGGCGAAGGTGCCGATGTCGCGGGCGAACCAGCCGCAGGTGTCCAGGCTCGGGGCGAGATCCAGTGCGCCTTCCAGGCTCACGCGGCCATGGGTGGGCCGCAAGCCGTAGAGCCCGCAGTGGTTGGCGGGCGCGCGCACCGAGCCGCCGGTGTCGGTGCCCAGCGCGAAGTCGCACAGGCGGCCCGACACGGCCGAGGCCGAGCCCGAGGACGAGCCGCCGCTGATGCGTCCCGGCACCGCGCCGTTGACCGGCGCGCCGAAGTGGGCGTTGTCGCCGTTCATCGAGAAGGCGAGTTCGTCGGTCACCGTCTTGCCGGCGAACACGGCGCCGGCGTCGAGCAGTTTCTGCACCGTGGGCGCGGTGCGGGTCTTGATTCCCGACATGGCCAGCACGATGGGGCTGCCGCCGCCGGTGGGATAGCCCGCGACGTCGAACAGGTCCTTCACGCCGAAGGTCAGCCCCGAAAGCGGCCCGGTGGCCGCATGCGCCACCGGCGGGTCGGGGTACGGGACGAAGGCGTGGGCGGGGTCGTGCAGGGGCATGGGTCTTGAGCGTGGTCAGGCAAGGGCGGGCGCCAGGCCGGCGGTCTCGTCGGTGCGGTTGCAGCGGGCGCGGTGGCCGGGGTCGAACTGGACGACGCGCGGCTGCCCTTCCAGGCAGGCCTCGGCGGCCAGCGTGCAGCGGGGCGCGAAGGCGCAGCCCGGCGGCAGCGCGGCCAGATCCGGCGGCGCGCCGGCGATGGTGCCCAGCGGCACGCCGCGGTCCATGGCGCCGTGCGCGCGGCTGCGCAGCAGGGCGATCGTGTACGGGTGACGCGGCCGGTGGATCAGCTCGCGCGCCGAGCCTTCCTCGACGATGCGGCCGGCATACATGACGGCGATGCGGTCGGCCACCTCCACCGCGGCGCCGATGTCGTGCGTGACGAAGATGGTGGCCAGGCCCAGGTCGCGCTGCAGCTCGCGCAGCAGCAGCAGGATCTGGATCTGCACCGTGGCGTCGAGCGCGGTGGTGGGCTCGTCGGCCAGCAGCAGTTGCGGGTTGCAGGCCAGGGCCAGCGCGATCATGGCGCGCTGGCGCATGCCGCCGGACATCTCGTGCGGATAGGCCGCCAGACGGCGCTCCGGGCTCGGAATGCGCACCCGCTCGAACAGGGCCAGCGCGCGGGCATGGGCGGCCGCCTTGTCCAGGCCTTCATGGCGGCGCAGCGACTCGACGATCTGCGCGCCGACGGGGTAGACCGGGTCCAGCGCCAGCAGCGGCTCCTGGAAGATCATCGACGCCACCTTGCCGCGGTAGGCCGACAGCGCGCGGCCGGACATGGCGAGCACGTCGCGCCCCGCCACCTGCACCTGCCCGCCGATGTGCGTGCGCCGCTCGGGATGCAGCCGCAGCAGCGTGCGCAGCGTGACGCTCTTGCCCGAGCCCGATTCGCCGATCAGCGCCACCACCTCGCCGCGGCGCACCTCCAGGCTCACGCCGCTGACGGCCTGCACCGGTTTGCGGCCGCCGGTGAAGGTGACGGTCAGGTCGTGCACGCGCACGAGCGGCGCCTGGGCATCGGGCAGGTCGTTCATGGATGTCATGGGGTCATGCGGCCAAAGCGGGCGCCTGCGGATGGCCGCTGCCGGCCTCGTGCACCAGGCAGCGCGCCACGCGCAGCGGCGCCACCGGCAGCAGCACCGGCGCACGCTGGCTGCACACGGGCGCGGCATGGGCGCAGCGCGGATGGAAGCGGCAGCCCGAGGGCGGATCGATGGGATTGGGCGGGTCGCCGGCCAGCGGCGCCTCTTCGGTGCGGCGGTCCGGGTCCATGGACGGCATGGACGACAGCAGCGCCTGCGTGTAGGGGTGCGCCGGCTCGTCGTAGAGCGCATCGGCCGGGCCGACCTCGGCCACCTGGCCCAGGTACATCACCATCACGCGGTCGCTCATGTAGCGCACCACGTGCAGGTCGTGGCTGATGAAGACATAGGTCAGGCCGAACTCGGCCTTGAGCTGCTGCAGCAGGTTGATGACCTGCGCCTCCACCGACTTGTCCAGCGCCGAGACGGCCTCGTCCAGGATCACCAGCCGCGGCTGCAGCGCCAGCGCGCGGGCGATGTTGACCCGCTGGCGCTGCCCGCCCGACAGCTCGTGCGGCCAGCGCTCGGCGAAGCGCGAGGGCTCCAGCCCCACGCGGGCGAGCAGGTCGCGGGCGCGTTCCACCGCCTCGCGCCGACGCACGCCGTGCACCTGCGGGCCGAAGGCGATGGAGTCCTCGATGGTCAGCCGCGGGTTGAGCGAGGCATAGCTGTCCTGGAACACCATCTGCACCTGGCGCCGGAAGTGCTTGAGCGGCAGGTCGCGCGAACCGACCACGCGGCCGTCGAACACCACCTCGCCGGCCGTCGGCGCGATCAGGTGCATCAGCAGCCGGGCCGTGGTGCTCTTGCCGCAGCCGGATTCGCCCACCACGCCCAGCGTCTCGCCCTTGAGCACCTCGAAGTCCACGCCGTCCACCGCGCGCACCACGCCACCGGCGCGGCCCAGGAGGTCCTTCTTGAGCGGGAAGTGCTTCTGCAGCCCGCGGATGGTGAGCAGCGGCTGCGCCGGGCCACCCACGTCGGCAATATCCATCGTGGTCATATCAGCTTTCACCGGAGCTATAGCGGCCCCGCTTCGTCCGAAGCCGGCGTCCTTGCGCTGTTCGAAAGGCCGCGGAGCGAGCCATGCCAGGGCACCCGAGGAACTGGCTTCGCCAGGCCTCTGGGTGCGCCCCCCTCCAAGCCAAAGGCGCGAGAGAGGGGGGAGCCGCGAAGCGGCATGGGGGGAGCCCTCTCATGTTTTGTTGTCCATCGCCGAACGCAAACCGTCCGAGAGCAGGTTGAAGGCGATGGAGGTGATGAAGATCATCACGCCCGGCAGCGCCGCCACCAGCGGTTGCGTATAGATCGCGGTGCGCAGCGTGTTGAGCATCAAGCCCCATTCCGGCTCCGGCGGCTTCACGCCCAGGCCCAGGAAGGAGAGGCCCGAGGCCAGGATCATCGACACCGCCACCAAGCTGGTGGCGTACACGAAGATGGGCCCGAGCACATTGCCCAGCACATGCACCCGCACGATGGTGAAGCCGCTGGCACCCGAGGCGCGCGCCGCCTCCACGTAGTCGCGCCCGCGCACCTGCGTGGTCACGGCCTCGGCCACGCGCGCGATCTGCGGGATGAACACGATGGTCAGCGAGATCAGCGAATTGGTGATGCCCGCGCCCAGCGTGCCCGACAGCGCGATGGCCAGCAGCACCGACGGGAAGGCATAGAACACGTCGATGGTGCGCATGATGGCCGTGTTGACCAGCCCGCCCGCATAGCCCGCCAGGATGCCGATGCCCGAGCCGACCACGAAGGCGCACAGCACCGGCGCGATGCCCATGAACAGCGACAGCCGCGCGCCCACGATCAGGCGCGACAGCAGGTCGCGGCCCAGCTCGTCGCTGCCCAGCGGCAGGCCGGGCGTGCCTACCGGCTTGAGGCGCTTGAACATGGAGGACTGGTACGGATCGGCTGGCGCGAGCCAGGGGCCGAGGAGGGCCATCAGCACCAGCAGCAGCACCACGAGGGCGGCGGCCATGGCCACCGGGTCGCGCACGAAGCGCGCACCCACCGAGGCCCAGTAGCCGCGCGTGCGCTGCGCCGGCAGCGGCTGAACATCGGCGGGAGATGAAAGAACGGCAGACATCGGTTCAGCTCCGGGCGATGCGCGGGTCGAGCAGCGTCTGCAGCACGTCCACCGCCAGGTTGAGCAGCACGAAGAACAGCGCCAGCACCAGGATCGTGCCCTGCAGCAGCGGCAGGTCGCGCTGGAAGATGGCGGTGTTGAGCAGGAAGCCCGTGCCGGGCCAGGAGAACACCGTCTCGATCAGGATCGAGCCGCCCAGCAGGTAGCCCAGCTGCAGACCCATCACCGCCAGGGCCGTGGGCGCCGCGTTCTTGACCACGTGGCGAAAGACGCCGAACTGCGTCAGCCCCTTGGCCTTGAGGCCGACGATGAATTCCTGCGCCAGCAGCTCGGCCACCAGCGCCCGCACCGTGCGCGCGATGATGCCCATGGGAATGACCGACATGGTCAGTGCCGGCAGCAGCATGAACTGCACGTGGGCCCAGTCCCAGGCCCATTCGCCGGAGCCGCCCGGGCCGGCACCGGTGGCTGGCAGCCACATCAGCTGCGACGAGAACACGATGACCATCACCATGCCCAGCCAGTAGTGCGGCGTGCTCACGCCCAGCACCGACAGCAGCGAGGCCAGGCGGTCGATGACGGAGTTGCGGAAGTAGCCCGCCACGAAGCCGAACAGCGAACCGAGCAGGAAGCCGATCGCCGTGGCCAGCACCGCCAGCCGCAGCGTGTTGACCACGGCGCGCATCACTTCGCCTGCCACCGGCCGGCTGGTGGCGATCGACATGCCGAGGTCGCCATGCAGCGCCCGCCAGACCCAGCGCACGAACTGCTCCGGCAGCGGCCGGTCGAAGCCATAGACCGTGCGCAGCTGCGCCTGCAGCTCGGCCGAGGCATCGGCCGGCAGCACTGACACCAGCGGATCGCCCGGCGCGATGTGCACCAGGGCAAAGCACACCAGCGTCACGCCCAGCATGATGGGCACGGTGTAGAGGATGCGTCGGAGCAGGTAGGCGAGCATGGCGGGGTCGTTCAGGCCGTCTCGGTGAAGCGGCGGCAGGCCGTCACTGCATCTTCATCGTGGCGATGTCGATGAACCAGCTCTTGGGTTGCACCACGTTCTGCACCTTGGGCGAGAGGGCACGCGGGCCCACGTCGTGCGCGACGAAGAGGAAGGGCGCCTCGTCCACCACGCGGGCATGCAGCTCGGCCAGGGCGGCGTCGCGCGACTTGTCGTCGAAGCTGGTGCGGGCCTTCTCGACCAGGGCGTCGGTCTTGGGGTCGCTGTAGTAGCCCCAGTTCTGTGCCACCGGCGGCTGGGCCTTGGTGCTGACGAAGCGCACCATGGCGAAGAAGGGGTCCATGGTGGCGGCGCTCACGTTGGTGGCATGGGCGCCGTGCGCGCCCGGATCCTTGGCGCCCAGGCGCCAGCCGGAGAACAGGGTGTTCCACTCCACCACGTCGAAGTCCACGTCGAAGTAGCAGTCCTTCAGGCTCTGCTGGATGAACTCGTTCATGGGCAGCGGCTGCATCTGGCCCGAGCCGGAGGCCGAGGTCTGCACCTTCACCTTCGCCGGCTTGGCGGCCGAGTAGCCGGCCTGCTGCATCAGCTTCTGGCCGGCGGCCACGTCGTACTTGATCTGGAAGGTGGGGTGGCCGCGCCACGGGTCGCCCGGCTCGGCGATGCCGGTGGCCTCGACCATCATGCCGCCCAGCAGCTCCTTGAGGGCCGCGCGGTTGAGGCACAGGTTGGCGGCCTGGCGCACCTTGAGGTCCTTGAAGGGCGAATCGGGCAGCAGCGAGAACTGCCAGGGCCACAGGTGCGGCTGCAGGTTGGAATACACCTTGAAGCCGCGCTGCTTGATGGTGGCCAGCGCATCGGGCGCGGGCGCCTCGATCCAGTCCACCTGGCCCGACAGCAGGGCGGCGGTGCGCGAGTTGGCCTCGGGCAGCGGCAGCAGCACCACGCGGTCGATCTGCGGGCGGCGGGCGGCGTCCCAGTAATCGGGGTTCTTCACCATCTCCAGACGTTCGCGCGGCACGAACTTGGAGGCCTTGAACGGGCCGGTGCCAGACGGATCGGCAGCAAACGCGGTCCAGGCCTGCTTGGCGCGCTCGGCCTTGTCGGTCACGCTGGCCGGCACGGCGTCGAACTTCTTCTGCCAATGGGCCGGCGAGGCCATGAACAGGTTGGTGAGGTTGATCGGCAGGAAGGAATCGGGCTCGCTGGTGGTCAGCTCCACCGTCAGGTCGTCGACCTTGCGGGCGGTGCGCAGCGTGGGCATGCGCGAGGCCGTGACGCCGATCTGGGCGGGGTCGTACTGCGGGGCGGCCTTGTCGAGCACCTTGCCCACGTTCCAGACGACGGCGTCGGCGTTGAAGGGCGTGCCGTCATGGAACTTGACGCCGGGGCGCAGCTTGAAGAGCCACTTGGTCTTGTCCTTGGCATCCACCGCCCACGACACCGCCAGGTCGGGGATCACCACGCTGGGCTTGGTAGCCGAGCTCAGGTCCCACTGCGTGAGGCTGTCGTACATGGGGATGCCGGTGAAGCGGTTGCCTTCGTAGCCCTGGTCGGGCTGGCCCGAGGTGCGCGGGATGTCGGCGGCCGTCATGGCGATGCGCAGCACCTTCTCCTGCGCATGGGCAGCGCCCAGACCGAGGGCGAGGGCAGCAGCCAGCGCGCTGGCGCGCAGGGCGGAGACACGGAAGGACGGACGGGCGGGGCAGGGCATGGAGCGGCCTCGAAGGTTGAGAGATGCCTCTGCATTGCAAAGCGCGTGCCTGCCCGCGTGAATCGGTAATAGCTATTTTTGTATCGATAGTCGATACGTTTCGTCGTCGCGGTGCATGGCCGCACCGCGGCGGGTGCGTGGTGGGCGGACGTGGTGCGAAGCGGGTGAAAGAAGAGCGGCAGCGAGGCGACGCAGCCCCGGTGCGCGCCCCATCGCCCCCACCCGTTCGGGCTGAGCCTGTCGAAGCCCTGGCGCGGCTCGCCCTCAGCCCCTCAATGCGGCAGCGCGCTCGCAATGGCGCGCGCGCACTCGATCACCATCGGCGCCAGCTTCTTCTGCGCCGCCTCCAGCGTCCAGCGGCTGGTGGGCGGTGAGACGTGTACGGCGCCATGCGGCCGGCCGCGCCGGTCCACGATGGGTGCGGCGATGCCCATGTCGCCGAGGAACAGTTCCTCGTCGTTGGTCGCATAGCCCAGCTTGCGGCAGGCCGCGATGCGCGCCTGGATGGCGGCGATGCCGGTCAGCGTGGCGGGCGTGCGTGCCACGCGCGTGGAGCCCTGCAGCAGCGCGCGCACCTGATCGTCGGGCAGGCAGCTCATCCAGGCGCGGCCGCTGCTGGTGCAGTACATGGGAATGCGCATGCCCACCGGCGTCAGCACCGGGATGAACTGCGTGGTCATGCGCTGCGCCACATAGAGCATGTCGAAGTCCAGCGGTTCGGTGAGGCTGGCCGTCTCGCCGCTGGCGCTGGCCAATTGCGCGAGGTAAGGGTTGGCCGCCTGCACCAGTGGATGGCTGGCCACGTAGTTGAAGCCGATGTCCATGCTGCGCGCCAGCAGGCGGAAGCGCCGCGTCTGGCCGTCCTTGCCCACGTAGCCCAGCACCTGCAGCGTGTGCACCGTGCGCTGGGCCGAGGCGCGGGTCATGCCGGTGCGCTCGGCAATCTCGGCCAGCGTCATGGTGCGGTGCGCGGCGTCGAAGCTGCGCAGCACCGCCAGGCCCTTCTCCAGCGACTGGTTGTAGAGCGGGTCGGCCGCATCGGCAGCCGGTGCGGCAGCGGCGGGGACGGTGCGGGGGCGTCGGGCGGGCGGGGCCATCGGGGCGAGGCGGAAAGGAACCATCGATTCTGCGCGAGGCAAGGCCCGTGCCGGGCCCGATGGGACAATCCCGCGCCATGACCGACACCCTCACGATCACCCGACCCGATGACTGGCACCTGCACGTGCGCGACGGCGCCGCCCTGCGCGACGTGGTGCCGCACACCGCGCGCCAGATGGGCCGCGCGCTGATCATGCCCAACCTGCGCCCGCCGGTGACCACCGCCGAGCAGGCTCTGGCCTACCGCGACCGCATCCTGGCCGCCGTGCCCGAAGGCGAGCAGTTCGAGCCGGTGATGTCGCTCTACCTCACCGACAAGCTGCCGCCCGAAGAGATCGCCCGCGCCGCCGCCGCGGGCGTGCGGGCCCTCAAGCTCTACCCGGCCGGCGCCACCACCAACAGCGATGCCGGCGTCACCGACATCCGCAAGACCTACGCCACGCTCGAGGCCATGCAGAAGCACGGCCTGCTGCTGCTGGTGCACGGGGAGGTGACCGACCCGGCCATCGACCTGTTCGACCGCGAGGCCGTCTTCATCGACCGCGTGCTGCGCCCGCTGCGCGCCGACTTCCCCGAGCTGCGCATCGTGTTCGAGCACCTGACCACGCGCGAGGGCGCGCACTATGTGCGCGACGAGGGTGGCGACCACACGGCCGCCACCATCACGGCGCACCACCTGCTCTACAACCGCAACGCCATCTTCACCGGCGGCATCCGGCCGCACTACTACTGCCTGCCGGTGCTCAAGCGCGAGGAGCACCGCCAGGCGCTGGTGCAGGCCGCCACCAGCGGCAGTCCGCGCTTCTTCCTGGGCACCGACAGCGCACCGCATCCGGCGCACCTGAAGGAGCACGCCACCGGCTGCGCCGGCTGCTACACGGCCCTGTCGGCCATCGAGCTGTACGCCGAGGCCTTCGACCAGGCCGGGGCGCTCGACAAGCTGGAAGGCTTCGCCAGCTTCCACGGCCCCGACTTCTACGGCATGCCGCGCAACACCGACACCATCACCCTGCGCCGCGAAGCCTGGACGCTGCCCGAGACGGTGCCCTTCGGCGAGGCCACGCTCAAGCCGCTGCGCGGTGGCGAGACGGTCGGCTGGAGGCTGGCATGAGCACGGCGCCGCTGTCCGGCGGCAAGGTGATGCTGCTGGTCGACGCCGACAACGTGTCGGCCGACGTGATGGAGCAGGCGGTGCGTGGCGTGCTGGCCGAGCATGGGCACCTGCATGTCCGGCGTGCCTACTGCACGCCCGAGGTGGCGCTGCGGCAACAGGGCCTGTTCAAGCGCCTGGGCATGCGGCCCATTGTCAACCTGGCGGCGGGTAAGAACAGCACCGACATCGCGCTGGCGGTGGATGCGCTGGATCTCGCCATCGCCGAGCGGCCGCAGGTGGTGTACCTGGTGTCCTCCGACTCCGACTTCGCCCCGCTGGTGCTGCGCCTGCGCGAGAAGGGCTGCCGTGTCTGCGGCATCGGCCAGCGAGGCAAGACGGGCGACGAGACGCGGGCCGCCTACGACCATTTCATCGACCTGGTCCACAAGGGGGGCGAGGCGGTCGCGGTGGCCGCACCCGGCCCGGCGGCGACGCTGGCGCGTCCGCCTGCCGCACGCAAGGTGGCGGCGAAGAAGGCGCCCGCGGCCAGGAAGACGTCGCGCCGCGCCGCTGCCGTGCCTGCGGCCGAGCCAGCGCCCGCACCGGCGCCGGCAATGCAGCCGTTACCGGCACCGGCACTGGCCCCTGCGCCAGCGGCGGCGCCCGCCAGGAAGAAGGCGAGTGCGTCCCCTGCCGCCAGGAAGACGCGCAGCGCCGGCACCCGCGGCGAGCGCGTGATCGAAGCGGCGCCACCGGCCGAGGCGCCGGCCGTCGCACGCAAGACGGCTTCGGGCCGCCAGGACGCCTTGGTGGATGCCGACGCCATCCTCGGTGCCGTGCCCGCCCTGCGCGGCGGCGCCGAAGTGGCCCTCAACGACGTGGCCCAGGCCCTGCGCGCTGCGCGGGTGCTGGGCAAGAACGCCAGTTCGATCAAGCTCTTCGACAAGCTGCCGGCGGACTTCCAGGTGCTGCATCAGCCCGACCGCATCCGCTGGAAGGGCGCGGCCGGCCGTTGAGCCCGCTGCCGGCCATCGACTGGGCCCACCCCGGGCTGGCCTTCTGGCGCCGCTGGGGCGAGCCGGCGCATGCCGGCGCCATGCGGGCGGTGCACGAGGGGCTGCAGGCGGTGTCGGCCCCGCCGCAGCCCACCTTCGTGCCGCAGTCGGCGCTGCCGCCGGACGAGCCCTACGAAGCCTTCATCCACCGCACCGGCCGCGTGCCGACGCGCGACAACCTGCACGACTTCTTCAACGGCCTGGTCTGGCTGGCCTTTCCGCAGGCCAAGCGCCAACTGAACCGGCTGCAGGCGGCGGAGATCGCGACGCGCGGCATCGGTCCGGTGCGCGGCCGGCTGCGCGATGCCATCACGCTGTTCGACGAGCACGGCGCGGTGCTGCAGGCACCGCCCGCCCTTTGGGCCGCCCTGCAGGCGCGCGACTGGCGCCGGGCCTTTGTCGATCTGCGGCCCCTGTGGGCTGAAGCGCGCCTCACGGTCTTCGGCCATGCGCTGATGGAGAAGCTGATCGCCGGCCAGAAGTCCGCCACGGCGCATCTGCTGCTGGGCCCGGACCCGCACGATCCCTCGCTGCCGGCCGACGACGGGCGCCTGTCCGATGCGCTGGCCGCCGACTGGCTCGTGCGCAAGCCCTTCACCCCGCTGCCCGTGGCCGGCGTCCCCGGCTGGCACCCGGGGAACACGAACTTTTGCTTTTATGATGACTCGGAGGTCTTCCGACCTCGCCGCGCTGCAGACCCAGAACAACTTACAACGGTGCGGCATGCCGTGATGCTTGAAGCGGGCCGGGGGGCCCCCAACTTCACGGCGTCCCTTCCTCCCACGGAGAAACCGACTTGAAACGCATCTTCCTGTTCGTGCTCACGAACGTCCTGGTGGTCGCCGTCCTCGGCGTTGTCGCCAGTCTGCTCGGCGTCAACCGCTACCTGACGTCCAACGGCCTCAACCTCGGCGCGCTGCTCGGCTTCGCGCTCATCATGGGCTTCGGCGGCGCGATCATCTCGCTGCTGATCTCCAAGCCCATGGCCAAGATGAGCGCCGGCGTGCGCATCATCAACGAGCCCCAATCGCCCGACGAGGCCTGGATCGTCGCCACCGTGCGCAAGTTCGCCGACCAGGCCGGCATCGGCATGCCCGAGGTCGGCATCTTCGAAGGCGAGCCCAATGCCTTCGCCACCGGAGCCTTCAAGAACTCGTCGCTGGTGGCCGTCTCCACTGGCCTGCTGCAGAACATGACGCGCGACGAGGTCGAGGCCGTCATCGGCCACGAGGTGGCGCACGTGGCCAACGGCGACATGGTGACGATGACGCTGATCCAGGGCGTGATGAACACCTTCGTCGTGTTCCTGTCGCGCGTGATCGGCTACTTCGTCGACAGCTTCCTGCGCCGCGGCGACGACCGCGAGAACAGCGGCCCCGGCATCGGCTACATGGTCACGACCATCGTGCTGGACATCGTGCTGGGCTTCGCCGCCGCCATGGTGGTGGCCTGGTTCTCGCGCCAGCGCGAGTTCCGCGCCGACGCTGGCGCCGCCAAGCTGATGGGCCGCAAGCAGCCCATGATCAACGCCCTGGCCCGCCTGGGCGGCCTGCCCGCCGGCGAACTGCCCAAGGCCGTCGAGGCCATGGGCATCACCGGCAGCATCGGCAAGCTGTTCGCCACGCACCCGCCCATCGAAGAGCGCATCGCTGCGCTGCAGGCTGCGCAGCAGGGCTGATGCAGCGGGGGCCGGGGCGCGAGCGCCCCTGGGCCGCTGACCAAGAGAAAGGCGCCTCCATCGAGGCGCCTTTTTCGTGGGCGGGCGTCGTTCAGTGGCGGCGCCCAAGGGTCCGATGGACTGCCGTTTTCAGCGCGGATCGAGCACAGACGCCCGCTTGCTGCGGCGATTGATACGAGCCTCATCAATCGCGTCGAGTTGCTGGCCAACCTGCGGTGCCCGCTGCCTCAGCAAGTTCGTGTCGACGGCATCGAGGAGTTCGATCCGATGCTCCTTGAGGAGCCTGCGCCCCACTTGGCTATGCGCCAACGTGTAGATGTCCTGAAGCCTGCGGCCGATACGGTCCTTCGAAGCCGGGTCGTCGGCAAGCCGTACCAAGGCGGCGGATGCCACCTGGATTGCCCAAAGGGCCTGGGTCAGGACATGTGGCCCCTTCGCCTCGATGAGGCCGACGGCGTTCTGGGCTCTTGATTCGAGGACGTCGAATGGGTCCATTACCCGAATCCGCCGGCCAGCCCGCCACTCGACTTCGACGCTGTTCCGGATGACGCGCTCCGTGAAGATGGTCGACTTCTTCAGACCCTCCACGGTGTACAGCTTGTGCAGCACATCGATATTGCGTTCCTTGCCATTCGGCGCCGGCAACCGGAGTTGGGCGACGATCGCGGTTCGGCTTGTCGAGTGGGGCATTTCGACGCGGGCATGGATGGCATCGGCCAGTTCTTTTGCGCGGGTCACTTTCCCTAGCGCGTCGCCGTCGTTGGAGATGGCCACGCCCCCGTCGGTCTCGATGCCGAAGCGGCTCATCCAGAAGCCGAGCGCCTGGCCGCCGACCAGGATCATGTCTGTCCCCATGTTCGAGAGGAGCAGGTCGACCGAGGCTTCGTCCAGCGGCGCTTCGTCGGTTGGCAGAACGGGTTCGGTCGCCATGGGCGTCAGTAGGGCGAGTCGATCAGCTTGAGGCTCTGAGCCTTGCCACCCGAGAACCAGCTGAGTTGCGCCTGCGTCACCCTGCCGTCGGTTGCGGCCACAATGTCTTGCTGCTGCCGCTGGCGCTTGAAGGCCCAGAGATTGGCATCCCCAGTACCCTGGCCGGACGCTCTCAAGAGCGAGGTGACTTGACCGACGGTGAGTCCGCATGACTCGAGCGAGGCGCCGAGCTTGGCCCAATGCTCTATCTGTTGAGCGGTCGAGCGCGACTGCACCGCGCCCTCGGCGCGCGCGGCCTCGTACAGATTCGCCTCGACGCGGATGGAGTTGGATGGCATGCGTGGTAAGTTACCACGCATTCCGGGTTGCGTGCGGTCTGCGATGTCTTTGATCGGGCGCCCCGCGCCCTGGGTTCAGGCCTCGCTTGCCGCGGGAGCCGCAGCGGCCGCGCCCTTGCCGGGCTGCTTGCCCAGCACCCGCCGCGCTTCGCCCAGGTCCATGCCGTACATGGCGGCGAAGGCCTCGACCGTGGGCTGGCCGCTGGCCTCGAAGGCGCGCTGCAGCGCCTCGCGCCGGGCCAGTCGGCGGCCGTGTTCGGTGAAGGCTTCGTCGATCAGGGCCAGGGCATCCGGCTGCGCCACGCGCACCTGCTGCACATAGTCCATGCGTTCCAGGCCGCTGGCGCCGATGGCGTCGGCCAGGCGGGCCACCAGTTGCGGGCGCAGGTCCTCCTGCGTGCGGCCCTGCCGGCGCTTGAAGAGTTCGACGATGGCATGGTGCACGTGGTCGGGCGCCAGCTCCTCCACCGGCTGGCCGTCCAGGTCGTGGCGCGGGACGCGGTTGGCGATGGCGTCCAGGTAGCGGGTGGAGCGCGCATGCTGGCCCAGCGCCACCTTCAGCTCGTCGCCCGGCAGCACTTCGGCATGGCGGGCCAGCAGGTCCTCGTAGATGCCGCGCTTGAGCGGCAGGAAGCGCGCGCCGAACAGGTGGGGATACAGGCCAGCCAGCGTCTCCAGCAGCGGATGCACCTTGCGGCCGGCGTTGCGCTGAGCCGCGTTCTGGCCCTTGGCCGGGTTCTGGCGCTGGGCCTGCGGCTGGCGCTCGGGCTGGGTGCCGTCGGCGGCGGGTCGGCCCGCACCACCGTTGCCCTGGCCACGGCCGCCGCGGCGGCGCCGTTGGCCACGTTCACCGCGTTCTTCGCCGCGTTCGCTGCGTTCACCGCGCGTGAGGCCGGCTTCCGGGGTCGGGGCCGGCCCCGCAGCTGCTGTGCCGTCCGCGGTCGGCGCGGCGTCGGTGTTGCCGGCAGGGGCATGGCCGGCGGATGCCGATGCAGCGCCGCTGTCCGGCGTGGACGCGCTCGAAGCGGCTGCCGGGGCCGACGCTGCGGCGGTGGGCGTGGCGTCGGCGCTCGAAGGCGCGGCATGCGCGGGCGTGTCGTGGAACGGCGTGTCGTTGTGGTCGCTCATATCGGTCGCAAAGCGCCTGCGCCAGGGCAGGCGTGAAAAAGAGGATGAAAAGACTCAGGCGGAGGCGCGCAGGCCCCCCGCCAGCTGGCGGGCGATCAGCAGCCGGAAGGGCAGCAGCATGCCGGCGCCGACGGCCAGCTTGACCGCCAGATCGCCGACGGCCCAGCTGAGCCACGGATCGGACGTGCCCGCGAAGGCCACGCCCCAGAAGATGGCCGTGTCGAGCACGGCGGCCAGCAGCGTGGCGGCCAGCGGCGCGCGCCACCAGCGTCCGCGCCGCAGGCGGTGGAAGACGCCGATGTCCAGCAGCTGCGAAGCGATGAAGGCCAGCCCCGAGGCCGCGGCGATGCGCGGCGGCGCGAGCAGCGCCGACATGGCCACCGCCACCGCGAAGCCGACCCAGGCCACGCGCCGGGCCAGGGTCGGGCCATGCAGCCGGTTGACCACCTCGCTCACCAGGAAGGCGGCCGGGTAGGTGAAGGCGCCCCAGGTCAGCCAGTCGTTGATCGGGAACTGCACCAGGACGTTGGAGGCCAGCACCACGGCCGCCATGGCGGCGATGGCCGGCGCGAGCGAGCGCCACGGGGTGAAGGCGGTGCGCACATTCATGCCGGCACCCGCTGTGCTTCGGCCTCGGCCGCGACGGCGCGGGCCACGGCCTCGGCCACCTTGATGCCGTCCACGCCGGCCGACAGGATGCCGCCCGCATAGCCCGCGCCTTCGCCGGCCGGATACAGGCCGGCCAGGCCGGGGCACTGCAGCGTCTCGCCGTCGCGGGCGATGCGGATGGGCGAGGACGTGCGCGTCTCCACGCCGGTCAGCACCGCATCGTGCAGGTCGTAGCCGGGCAGCTTGCGCGCGAAGGCCGGGAAGGCCTCGCGCATCGCCTCGATGGCATAGCCGGGCAGGGCGGCATGCAGGTCGCCGGGCAGCACGCCCGGCTTGTAGCTGGGCACCACCTCGCCGAGCGCGGTGGAGGGCCGGCCCGCCACGAAGTCGCCCAGCAGCTGGGCCGGCGCGCAATAGTCTCTGCCGCCGAGCACGAAGGCCTGCGACTCCAGCCGCCGCTGCAGCTCGATGCCGGCCAGCGGATGCGGCTTGCCGCGTGCGGCCTCCTGCAGCTCGGGCGACAGCGGCAAGTGCTGGTAGTCGGTCGGGTAATCGCGCGGCTCGATGCCCACCACGATGCCCGAGTTGGCATTGCGTTCGGCGCGCGAATACTGGCTCATGCCGTTGGTCACCACGCGGCCGGGTTCGCTGGTGGCGGCCACCACCGTGCCACCGGGGCACATGCAGAAGCTGTAGACGGCGCGGCCATTGTTGGCGTGGTGCACCAGCCGGTATTCGGCCGCGCCCAGCGCCGGATGGCCCGCATGCCGGCCCCAGCGGGCGCGGTCGATCAGGCCCTGCGGATGCTCGGCGCGGAAGCCGATGGAAAAAGGCTTGGCCTCGATGGGCGCGCCACGGGTGTGCAGCATGCCGAAGGTGTCGCGGGCGCTGTGGCCCAGGGCGATCACCACATGGTCGGCGCGCAGTTCGTGCACCTGGCCGCTGGCCTGGTCGATGGCGGTGACGCCGCGCACCCGGCCGCCCTCGACCTGCAGGTCGGTCACGCGGTGCTGGAAGCGGATCTCGCCGCCCAGGGCAATGATCTCGGCGCGCATGGTCTCGACCATCTTCACCAGGCGGAAGGTGCCGATGTGCGGATGCGCCTCCCACAGGATGTCCTCGGGCGCCCCGGCCTTGACGAACTCGTTGAGCACCTTGCGGCCCAGGTGGCGCGGGTCCTTGATCTGGCTGTAGAGCTTGCCGTCGGAGAAGGTGCCGGCGCCGCCCTCGCCGAACTGCACGTTCGACTCCGGATGCAGGTTCTTGCGCCGCCACAGGTCCCAGGTGTCCTGCGTGCGCTCGCGCACGGCCTTGCCGCGCTCCAGCACGATGGGCCGGAAGCCCATCTGCGCCAGCAGCAGCGCCGCGAAGATGCCGCAGGGCCCGAAGCCCACCACGATGGGCCGCAGCCGGCCCTCGGGCGCGCGCACTGGCGCCACGTAGCGCATGTCGGGCGCGCGCTGGATGTGGGGGTTCTTGGCGTGGCGCTGAAGCAGCGCGGCTTCGCCGGCCGGATCGGCCAGCGCCACGTCCACGATGTAGACGGTGAGCAGCTCGGCCTTGCGCGCATCGAAGCTGCGCTTGTGCACCGAGTGCGTGGAGATGTCGGCAGGCGCGACGCCCAGCGTGGCGGCGATCAGGGCCGGCAGCGCCTCGGGCGCGGGGTCGAGGGGAAGCTTGAGTTCGGAAAGACGGATCATCGGCGCGGGGCCCGTGGTGATCGGGCAGAGGGCGGTGAAGGGCGCGATTGTCGCCGAGGTGCGAGGGCTGTGTCGTGCAGCCGCTCGAACGGGTCGATGCGCCGGCGACCGTCCCGCCGCGACAGCGGGGGCGCACATCGTACGCAAGGCAGCGCGCGGGGCTCCGCTCGCGACGTTGAGCGGCGTGCGCTCCGGTCGTCGATCAAGGGATGATGGCGGCCCCGTCCACTTCATCGACGCCTGGAGCGGCAAGGAGCAAAGGATGCAGATCAAATGGCTGGAGGATCTGGTCGCGTTGGCGCAGACACGCAGCTTCACGCGTGCGGCCGAGTTGCGGCATGTCACGCACCCGGCCTTCGGACGCCGGATCCGTGAACTGGAGCGGTGGGCGGGCGCACCGCTCGTGGCGCGTGGAGGTTCGCCGGTGACGCTGACGGCGGCCGGGGAGCGGCTTCTGCATCATGCCAGGCAGACGGTGGACGGCCTGGCCGCGGCACAACGCGAGCTGCGCAGCGGCACGAGCCACGGGCAGCCGGTGTTCACGCTGGGAACCGGACGCACGCTGGCGCGCACCATCGCTGCCGACTGGCTGTGGCGGGTGCGGGGGCTGACGGCCGAGGCGATGGTCCATGTGCGCACCGGTTCGATGGCCGATGCGCTGCATCGGTTGGAGCAGGGCGAGATCGACTTCATGCTGAGCTACCACCATCCGCTGATCGCCTTGCGCCTGCGGCCCGCCCAGCACCTCCAGCACACGGTGGCGCACGACCGGCTGGTGGCGGTGT
Organism: Pseudacidovorax sp. NFM-22; assembly: GCF_021401245.1. Classification (GTDB taxonomy): domain Bacteria; phylum Pseudomonadota; class Gammaproteobacteria; order Burkholderiales; family Burkholderiaceae_C; genus Xenophilus. The sequence continues at coordinate 264,716 of NZ_JACBFY010000002.1, read as the reverse complement.
CGCGCGCACAGGCCAGCGGCCAGCCCCTGTTTCGCCTGGACGGCAGTCGACCGGCGCCCTTTCTGGCATATGCCGGCACGCTGGCGCTGGGCCACCTCGTGTCCGACCACTTGGCCAATCATGCGCAGGCACCCCGGCTGAGGCAGATCCTCGAGGCCGACTCGGCCGATGCCTTGCTGGAGTACGTGCGCAAGGGCCTGGGCGTGGCATGGCTGCCCTGGTCGCTCGCGGTGGGGGCCTGCCAGGAGAAGAAGATCGTGCCGCTGGGGGGCAAGGCGATGGAAATCGGGTTCGAGGTGCGCATGGTCCGCGACAAGCGCCGCCTGTCGCCCGTGGCGGAGCGGCTTTGGGAGGCCGTCGTGCCTGTCTGAGCGGCCTGCCTTCGCTGCATCGAGCGCGCAGAAGGCACGAGGTCGTGCCGATCGGGCACGGCCGACGGGCGGGCCGGCAGAAGAATCCGGGTTCTCGGAAACAAGACAGGAGACACCATGCCACCCCTTCGCCGACTTCGGGCGCTCATGCTGCCCGCCCTTCTCGCCGCGCTCCTGCTGCCGGCCGCACGGGCGCAGACGGATCCCTATCCCAGCCGGCCCATCACCCTGGTGGTCGGGTATCCGCCCGGCGGCAGCACGGACCTGACCGGCCGGGCGGTCGCGGACCAGCTGGGCAAGGTGCTCGGCGTCCCCGTCGTCGTCGAGAACCTGGGCGGTGCCGGGGGCACCATCGGTGCGCAGAAGGTCGTCCGGGCCGCGCCCGATGGCTACACGCTGCTGCTGGGCGCGAACAACGAGATCGCGATCGCCCGGCTCGTCTCGCCCGCAGTCAAATACACGCCGCGGGACTTCACGCCGATCGGCCTGGTGGCGTCGCAGCCGATGGTGCTGGTGGCTTCGACCGCCAGCGGCATCCGCAGCGTCGACCAGTTGCTGCAGGCCGTCCGGGCACGCCCCGGCCATTACAGCTATGGCAGCTCGGGCGTCGGCACGGCGCTCCATCTGGCCGGCGAGATGCTCAAGCAGCAGGCCGGGCTGTTCATGACGCACATTCCCTATCGCGGGGTGGGGCCCCTGACCACCGACCTGATCGGCGGTTCGCTCGATCTCGGCGTCTTCGTGCTGTCCAGCGGCCTGCCGCAGATCCGCAGCGGCAAGGTCGTGGCCCTGGGCCTGACGCAGAAAGACCGGTCTGCCGTCGCCCCCGACATTGCCCCGCTGGCCGACCATGCGGCCCTTAAGAACATCGACATCGGCGTCTGGTTCGCGTTGATGGCGCCGCCGCAGCTGCCCGCACCCGTCGCCGCGCGCCTGCGGTCGGCCCTGGCCGAGGCCCTGAAGGCGCCGGAACTGCGCAAGAAGCTGGAGGACAGCGGCTCCTCGATCACGCCGGTGGCCGTGGACATGCCCACCTTCCTGGACGCCGAAACCGCCAAATACCAGCGGATCGTCGACTTCGCGAAGATCCGCGAATGAGCCCCGCTTCAACCCCACTGTCTCCGCCCGACATCGCTGCCTGGCGTGCCGGCAATACCGGCGTCGAGGGCGTCTGGCACTTCGAATCCGGGCTGCCAGGGCCGCGCGTCATGGTCAGTGCCCTGGTGCATGGCAACGAACTGTGCGGCGCCTGGGCCGTGCTGGGTCTGCTCCAGGCGGGCGTGCGACCGGTGCGCGGCGGGCTCACGCTGGCCTGGTGCAACCTGGAGGCCTTCGACCTGTTCGACGCGCACCGGCATGACGCCTCCCGCTTCGTCGACGAGGACATGAACCGCCAGTGGACGGTGGAGCGCCTAGCCGACGGGCGCTCCCGGGAGCGCCGGCGGGCCGCGGCGTTGCGGCCGTTCGTCGAAGCCGCGGACTGGCTGCTCGATCTGCATTCCATGCACGAGCCGGGGCCGGCGCTGGCCCTGGTCGGCCTGCAGCCGCGCAATCTCGCCCTGGTCCGGCAGATGCGTGCCCCGGCGCACGTGGTGGTGGACGCGGGACACCAGGACGGCGTGCGCATGCGCGACTTCGGCCGATTCGGCGCCTCCGATGCGCAGCAGCCCGGCACCCGCTCGCTGCTCGTCGAATGCGGGTTCCATGTCGATCCGGCGAGCCTGAGGGTGGCGCGCGACCAGTGCGTGCGCTTCCTGGACGTGGCCGGCACGCTGCCGCGCGCGGCAGCCGATGGCCTGTTGGCCGGTTGGCGCCAGCCCGATGCCCCGAGGCAGTGGGCCTTGCATGTCACCGGTGCGGTGGTGGCCCGCAGCGAGCGCTTTCGCTTCTCCGAGGACTTTGCCGGCCTGCCGCTGGTTCCGCGCACCGGCACGGTGATCGGGGACAACGACGGCGAACCGGTGACCACGCCCTACGACGACTGCGTGCTGGTCATGCCTTCCACCCGGCAGGCGCGGGCCGGCGTGACCGTGGTGCGTTTCGCCCGTCGCGAACCGCTGGACTGACGCCTGCGGAGGCTGGGGGCCGCGCAGCGCACCCAGCGGCGCTGCGCACGCACCTGCTCAGGCCGGCAGGAAGCCTTCCACCGACAGGTAGCGCTCGCCGGTGTCGTAGTTGAAGCCCAGCACCACCGCGTCGGCCGGCAACTCGGGCAGCTTCTGGGCGATGGCCGCCAGCGTGGCGCCGGAGGAGATGCCGACCAGCATGCCTTCCTCGCGGGCGCAGCGGCGGGCCATCTCGCGCGCCGGCTCGGCGTCGACCTGGATGATGCCGTCGAGCAGGTCGGTCTTCATGATCTGCGGCACGAAGCCGGCGCCGATGCCCTGGATCGGGTGCGGTGCCGGGCTGCCGCCGGACAGCACCGGCGAGGCCACCGGCTCGACGGCGAAGACCTTGAGCTTGGGCCACTTCTTCTTGAGCACCTGCGCGCAGCCGGTGATGTGGCCGCCGGTGCCCACGCCGGTGATGATCGCGTCGATGCCGTCGGGGAAGTCGGCCGCGATCTCCTCGGCCGTGGTGCGCACGTGCACGTCGACGTTGGCCGGGTTGTTGAACTGCTGCGGCATCCAGGCGCCGGGCGTGCTGGCCACCAGTTCCTCGGCGCGGGCGATGGCGCCCTTCATGCCCTTTTCCTTGGGCGTCAGGTCGAAGCTGGCGCCGTAGGCCAGCATCAGGCGGCGGCGCTCGATGGACATGCTCTCGGGCATCACCAGCACCAGCTTGTAGCCCTTGACGGCCGCCACCATGGCCAGGCCGACGCCGGTGTTGCCGGAGGTGGGCTCGATGATGGTGGCGCCGGGCTTGAGGGCGCCGGACTTCTCGGCGTCTTCGATCATGGCCAGGGCGATGCGGTCCTTGATGGAGCCGCCCGGATTGCCGCGCTCGGACTTGATCCACACCTGCTGCGTGGCATTGCCGAAGAGCTTGTTGATGCGCACGTGCGGCGTGCGGCCGATGGTGTCGAGGATGCTGCTGGCTTTCATGGCGTCGTCATCTCCTTGGAAGGTTCGGGCGGACAGGAATGGAACCGGCCATTGTGGCGAGATTCGGCCGCGCGCCTGTGTCGGCGGCTTTCCCGCGGCGGCGATCACGGATAATCGCGCCCGTGAAGCACGCCAGACCGCCGCTGGTGCAATCGCCGAAAGGCGGCACTGGAGGAACGTCCGGACTGCACAGGGCAGCGCAGGAGCTAACGGCTCCCCATCGCGAGGTGAGGATCAGAGCAACAGAGACGAGCCGATTCAGTTCGGGTGAAACGGGCAATCTCTGCGCGCAGCAATACCAAGTAGGTGAACGTCGAGGCGGCCCGCTGAGTTCACGGGTAGGTAGCATCGAGCCGTCCGGGTGACCGGCGGCCCAGACAGATGGCGGTCACACCGCGGGCAACCGCGGTGCACAGAATCCGGCGTATCGGCGCGCTTCACAACTTACACCCCCACGAAACGCCAGCTTGCTGGCGTTTCGTCTTTGTGGCGGCCGTGGGGCGCGCTAGAAGCGCTCGCTGGCCCGCAGCAGCCGCCACTGTCCCGGTGCCAGTCCTGCCAGCGGCACGCGGCCGATGCGCAGCCGGCGCAGGCCGACCAGCCGCAGCCCCGCGCGGTCGCACAACTCGGCGACGCGGTGGGCATCGGCACCGGCGATCACCAGCCGCAGTCCTGTGGTGCCGCCACCCTGGCGCGCAAGGCTGGCGGCGGCGGGGCGCAGCGCCGCCAGTTGCGCTGGCTGCGGCTCGCCCTGCACCTCGGCCAGGAACTCGTGCTCCACCAACCCCGCCTCGTCCACCAGCCGGCGCCAGACGCCGCGCACCTGCGTGTGGACGACCAGGCCGCTGGCCGCATCGCCCAGCGCGGCGGCGCAGTGCTGCTGCATGAAGAGGCCCGGCGCCGTGGGCGCCTGCGGATGGGCATCGACGCGTTGGTCGACGGCCCAGTCCTGGGCATCGGCCGGCACGCCCGCGGGCTTGTGCCACAGCAAAGTGGCGGGAGGCAGGGCACGCGGCTGCGCGCGCTCGTCGACCTCCACCTGCTGGCCCGGCGTGACGCGCTGCTGCGGCGCCACGGCCGGCTGGCCATCCACGCGCACGGCGCCCTGGGCGATCAGCATTTCGGCATCGCGCCGCGAGCAGCCGCGCAGGGCCGCCACGCGCTTGGCCAGGCGCTCGCCGTCTTCGGGGGCCGGGGGGGCGGAAGCGGCCGCGCTGCGGGCTGCGTCCCTGCGTGGCGGCGCATCGTCCGGCCGGCGCGCGGCGCGCACGCGCGGTGGGCGATCGGGCGGGTTGTTCATTCGGGTGCGAAGCTGGAGGGCTGCGGCGCCGGCTCGGAGGCGCGCACCAGGATGCGCTCGATGTGCGCCTCCAGCGAGCGCGCGGCCACCGGCCACAGGTGGCGCGGCGTGTCGGCGTAGGCCATCTCCAGCCAGTCCTGCGGCGTGCCGCTGGGCTTCTTGCGCATGGCGGCGGCGATCTTCGCCTCGCGCTGCAGCCGGTGGGCCTTGAGCCGGGCGATGGCGGTGCGGGCCGCGCCCAGCACGTAGCCGTGGGCCGGCAGGATGTGCTCGACGTGGAAGGCCGCGCAGGCTTCGTCCAGCCGGTCCAGCGACTCGAGGTAGTCGCTCATGTTGCCGTCCGGCGGATCGATGACGGTGGTGCTGCCGTTGAGGATGTGGTCGCCCGAGAAGAGCAGGCCGTCCTCCTCCAGCACCACGCAGAGGTGGTTGGCCGCATGCCCGGGCGTGTGCAGGACGCGCAGCGTGTGTGCAATGCGCTGGCCGCTGCCGTCGTCGGCCGGGCCGCCTTCGAGCTTGAGGCTCTCGCCGTCCGCCAGGGCGCGGTCGGGCGTGAAGCGCGCGGTGGGCCGGGCGGTGGGCGCCGAGGGCAGGCCCAGGATGGGCGGGCGCTTCTCGCACAGCGCCTGCAGCGGCAGCGCGCCAGGCGAATGGTCCGCGTGCGAGTGAGTGCAGACGATGGCGCGGATGTCGCCCTGGGTGGCGCGCCAGAGCCGGCCGATGTGGTCGAAGTCGTTCGGGCCCGGGTCGATCACGATGTAGCCGCTGTCCCGGTTGCCCACGAGGTAGCTGTTGGTGCCGGGGCCGGTCATCACGCTGCCGTTGGGCGCTGTGAGGCGCTGCACGTTGTGCAGCAGCGGCACGGGGGCCTCGTGCTGCCAGTCGAGCGCATGGCCGATCTGGCCGTCGGGGCAGACCAGGGCCAACTCGCCGTACGGCGACTCGTGCTCCATGTAGCGCGCTTCCTCGCCCTTGAGCAGGCCGGCGCGCGGGCAGCTGCTCCACAGCGGACGCTCGCCAGCGCAGGCTTCGAGCACCGCATGCACGTTGGGAAAGGTGGCCAGCCGCTGCAGCGTGCGGATGGTGGGAAAGATGATGTCGAAGCGGCCGGCGGCATGGCGCTCCAGCGCGTCGGCCGGGCGAACCCAGCTGGGCTCGAATTGCTCGGACTCGTCGGCCTGCGGCGTCTGGCCGGGCGGCATGCGGGCCACCAGGAAGAGCACGTCGAAGCGCTTGGGCAGGTCGCGGTCGGTGATCCAGTGCGCGAAGGCGAACACGCGGTCGGTGGCCAGCCGCAGGCCGCGCTGCGCGCACTGCTGCGCGAAGGGCACCGCCGGCGGCGTGCTGCGGTCCATAGCGGCGACCTCGGCGGCGCTCACGGGGCGGCCATCGGCATGCTCGGCCAGCAGCACGCCCAGTTCCTCGAAGGCCTCGCGCACCGCGGCGATGGCGTGGGTGAGTTGCACCCGGGGCTGGGTGCGGCGGCGCAGGGCGATGCGGCGGGTGTCGGTGTCCTCCTCGTCCACGCGACCGCCGGGGAAGACGTAGGCGCCAGGGGCGAAGCTGGCCGTGGCGGAGCGCCGGGTCATCAGCACCTCCATGCCCAGCTCGGTGTCGCGCAACAGCAGCACGGTGGCGGCCGCCCGTGCAGGGGCCGGTTCGCGTGGGGGATGGAGTTGCTGGGAGAGCCGGGGCATCGCCGCATTATCAGCAGCGCGGTCGATGCGCGCATGCCCGTCGTCGCGGCCTTGTCGGCGCGATGGCATGATGGCCGCTTTGCCCCGAAGCCGGGCGGCGCGCCCGGCTGCCGCCGGCCCCGGCCGACGGGCCCCGAGGAGAGCCGGATGGATCTGACCCGCGCCACGGACGCGCCCTGGTTGCTGCGCTGCGTGCGGCCGATGGGGGGCGCTGCAATCGATGTGCTGGTGCAGGCGGGACGGATCGCCGCGATCGGCCCTGAACTCGCCCCACCCGCCGGCACGCCGGAAGAAGAGGGCGGCAACGCCCTGCTGCTGCCGGGCCTGGTGGAGTCGCACACCCACCTCGACAAGACGCTCTGGGGCCTGCCCTGGTACCGCAACGCGGTGGGCCACCGGCTGATCGACCGCATCGAAAACGAGCGCGAATTCCGCGCCGCCAGCGGCCACGACGCCGCCACGCAGTCGATGCGGTTGGCGCGCGCCTTCCTGGCCGCCGGCACCACGCGGCTGCGCAGCCATGTGGACATCGACACCCAGGCCGGCCTGCGCCACCTGGCGGGCGTGCAGCGCACCGCCGCGGCGCTCGCGCCCTGGCTGCAGATCCAGACCGTGGCCTTTCCGCAGTCCGGCCTGCTCGGGCGACCCGGCACCGCCGAGCTGCTGGGCGCCGCACTGGCCGAGGGCGCCGATGTGCTGGGCGGCCTGGACCCCTGCGCCATCGACGGCGACCCGGTGCGTTCGCTCGATGTGCTCTTCGGCCTGGCCGAGCGCCATGGCAAGCCGCTGGACATCCACCTGCACGAGCCGGGCGCCATGGGCGCCTTCTCGCTCGGGCTGATCCTGGAGCGCACCGCCGCGCTGGGCATGCAGGGCCGCGTCGCGGTGAGCCATGCCTTCTGCCTGGGCGATCTGCCCGCGGCCGACGTGCAGGCCCTGCTGGCGCGCCTGGCCGAACTGGACGTGGCCCTCATCACCAGCGCGCCGCCCTCGCGGTCCGTGCCGCCGCTGCTGGCCGCCCGCGCCGCCGGCGTGACGGTGGCCGGCGGCAACGACGGCATCCGCGACACCTGGACGCCCTACGGCCGCCCCGACATGCTGGCGCGCGCCATGCAGATCGGCCTGCGCTACAACCTGCGCCGCGACGACGAGATCGATGAGGCGCTGGCGTGCGTCACCACTGCCGGCGCGCGGGCCTGCGGCTTCGCGGCCTACGGGTTGGCACCAGGCTCCCGGGCCGACCTGGTGCTCGTCGAGGCCGAGACGGCGGCCGAGGCGGTCGTGGCCCAGCCGCCGCGCCGGCTGGTGGTGGCGGGCGGGCAGATCGTCGCGCGTGACGGCGAAGTGCTGGCCGGACTTCCCGGCGGCTGAGGCCGATCGCTGGCGTCGCTGTCGATGTCCCTGCGCGCTGCGCGGGCCGTGCCCGCCTCGGGCCGCCGCCGATAATCCGCCGATGCGAATCCGCTTCACCAAGATGCAGGGCGCGGGCAACGACTTCGTCGTGCTCGACGAGACCGCCGGCCCCCTCGGCCTGACGCCCGGCCAGTACCGATTCCTGGCCGACCGCCATTTCGGCGTCGGCGCCGACCAGATCCTCAGCGTGCGGCCCTCGCCCGCCGCGGGCGTGGACTTCCAGTACGTCATCCACAACGCCGATGGCGGCGAAGTCGAGCAATGCGGCAACGGCGCGCGCTGCTTCATGCGTTTCGTGCGCGAGCGCGGTCTGACCGACAAGGACGTGGTGCGCGTGCAGACGCTGTCGGGCGTGATCGCGCCGCGCATGACAGCCGACGGCCGCGTCACCGTCGACATGGGCCCGCCGGTCTTCGAGCCCGCGCGCGTGCCCTTCGACACCGCGGGCCTCGACCCGCAGCCCGACGGCGGCTGGCACACCTGGCACCTGGCGCTCTCCGCCGAGGCGGACGGGCCCATCGTGCCGGTGGCCGTGCTCTCCATGGGCAACCCGCATGCCGTGCAACTGGTCGACGACGTCGAGACCGCGCCGGTGGCCGAGCAGGGCCCGCGCATCGAGCACCATCCGCGCTTTCCGCAGCGGGTCAACGCCGGCTTCCTGCAGGTGGTGGACCGCACGCACGTGCGCCTGCGCGTGTTCGAGCGCGGCGCGGGCGAGACGCTGGCCTGCGGCACCGGCGCCTGCGCGGCGGTGGTGGCCGGCATCCGCCTCGGGCGGTTGGACCGCCGCGTTGACGTCGAGACCCGCGGCGGCATCCTCACCATCGAATGGGCCGGCGGCGAGGCCGACTCCGTGCTCATGACCGGCCCCGCCGTCACCGTCTTCGCGGGCGAGATCGACGTGCCCGACGAACTCTGACGCTTTTTTCTTCTTTTTTTGGTGCGGCGCCGACGGCCCGCATCCACCGACCGCCTGCCGCCATGAATCCCATCACCGAAGACGACATCGCCAACTACCTGGCCAACACGCCCGACTTCTTCGAGCGCCATGCCCAGTTGCTGGCCGAGGTGCAGCTGACCAGCCCGCACGGCCAGCGTGCCGTAAGCCTGCAGGAGCGCCAGGCCGAGATGCTGCGCGAGAAGATCAAGGCGCTGGAGCACCGCATCATGGACATGGTGCGCCACGGCACCGAGAACGTGGTCACGGCCGACCGGCTGCAGCGCTGGACGCTGTCGCTGCTCACCTGGCGCGACCTGCGCGGCCTGCCCTGGGAAATCATCAAGGGTCTGCACCAGCAGTTCATGGTGCCGCAGACGGCCATCAAGCTCTGGGACCTGGACCCGGCCTACGCCGCAGAGGGCTACAGCCAGGGCGTGAGCGACGACGTGAAAGCCCTGGCCACCTCGCTGACCACGCCCTACATCGGCCTCAACGCGGGCTTCGAGGCCACGGCCTGGCTCAACGAGCCGCAGCAGGCCCAGTCGCTGGCGCTGATCCCGCTACGCACCGCCGCCGACGCGCCGGCCTTCGGCCTGCTGGTGCTGGCCTCGCCCGATCCGCAGCGCTACAACGCCGAGATGGGCACCGACTTCCTGGAGCGCATCGCCCAGTTGGCTTCGGCCGCGTTGTCGCGCCTGCGTCCTTGAGGCGCACGGCTCGCGCCGGGGGAGGGCGACGCGTGGGGCTCGTCCTTGCCGTCCTGGGCCTGGTGGCGGGCATGGCGATCCACATCGTGGTGACGCGGCACGGCGCGCACGTGCTGGCCAACCCGCCGTCGCGCGATGCCGACGCGGCGCTGGTGCTGGGCAACCGGGCCTTCATCGACGGCGCGCCCAACCCCTGCCTGGCCTCGCGCGTCGATGCGGCGGTGGCGCTGGCCCAGGCGGGCCGCGTCAAGCGGCTGGTCATGAGCGGCGGCGTGGACCATGAAGACGGCCGCATCGAGGCCGAGGCCATGGAGGGCCTGGCCCGCGCGGCGGGCTACACCGGCCCGGTGCTGCGCGAATCCGCCTCGCAGTCGACGCGCGAGAACCTGCGGCTTTCGCGGCCTGTGCTCGAAGCCGCCGGCGTGCGGCGCGTGATCGTCGTTACCGAGCCCTCGCACCTCTGGCGTACCCGCCAATTGGCGCGCGGCAGTGGCTTCGAATCTGCCTTCGACGTGCAGTACGCCGCCGCCCCCGCGCCCTGCCGGCGCTGGGACCGCGCCGCGCGTGCGTCGCTGCGCGAGGTGGCGGCGGTCGTCAACAATGCCCTCCGTGGTGACTACTGATCCTTCGTCCACCGCGGATGCCGACCGCGCCCTGGTCGACCGCTACCTCGCCCATGTGCGGGTGGAGCGGCGCCTCGCCGAGCGCACCGTCGAGCTGTATGCGCTGCACCTGGCCGAGCTGCTGCAGCGCGCGGCCGATGCCGGCCTGCCGCTGCAGCGCGTGGCCACCGCCCACATCCGCCGCTGGATGGCCCAGTTGCATGGCGCCGGACGGGCGCCGCGCGGCATCGCGCTGGTGCTGTCGTGCTGGCGCAGCTTCTACCGCTGGCTGGGCCGCGAGGGCCTGGTGCCGGGCAACCCGGTGCAGGACGTGCATGCGCCCAAGGCGCCGCGGCCGCTGCCGAAGGCGCTGGGCGTGGACGATGCCGTGCGCCTGGCCGAGCACCAGCAGCCCGAGGCCGATGCCTGGACCGAGGCGCGCGACCGCGCCATCGTCGAACTGCTCTACGGCTGCGGCCTGCGCGTGAGCGAGCTCACTGGCCTGGACCGCGACCCTTCCGCCGAGGCGCGCGGCTGGCTCGACCTGCCCTCGGCCGAGGTGCATGTGCTCGGCAAGGGCGGCAAGCGGCGCAGTGTGCCGATGGGCGGCCCGGCCGTGCAGGCCGTGGGCGCCTGGCTGGAGCAGCGTGCGCTGCGGCCGGTCGATTCGCCCGCGCTCTTCGTCGGCCTGCGCGGCGGCCGCTTCGGCCCGCAGGCCGTCTGGCAGATGCTGCGAGCGCGCGGCATCCAGGCCGGGGTGGCAGCGCCCGTGCATCCGCACATGCTGCGCCATTCCTTCGCCAGCCACCTGCTGCAATCCAGCGGCGACCTGCGCGCTGTGCAGGAGCTGCTGGGCCACGCGAGCATTTCCACCACCCAGATCTACACGCGGCTGGATTTCCAGCACCTGGCCAAGATCTACGACGCCGCGCACCCGCGGGCGCATGCGCGCACCGGCCGCGACGACGACAAGAAACCCGACACCCCATGAAAGTCCTGCGCCTCAAGCCCGGCAAGGAGCGCTCGCTCCAGCGCCGCCATCCCTGGATCTTCGACGCCGCCATCGCCAAGGGCGGCGGCGATGCGGGCGAGACGGTGCGCATCGAATCGCACGACGGCCGCTTCCTGGCCTGGGCAGCCTGCAGCCCGGCGTCCAAGATCCGCGCCCGCGCCTGGAGCTTCGACGAGGGCCAGCGCATCGACGCCGCCTTCTTCGCCGCCCGCTGCCAGGCCGCCGTGCAGGCGCGCGGGCTGTTCGACATTGCAAGCGACGGTCAGCGCCTGGTGCATGGCGAGGCCGACGGCCTGCCCGGGCTGATCGTGGACCGCTACGGCGACACGCTGGTGGCGCAGTTCCTGTCGGCCGGCGTCGAGCGCTGGAAGGCGGTGCTGGCCGATGCGCTGCTGGCCGCCACCGGCCTGACGAAGCTCTACGAACGCTCGGACGCCAGCGGCCGCGAGCGCGAGGGGCTGCCTGCGGTCACCGGCTGGCTGCGCGGCGAAGGCCCGACCGAGATCACCATCCAGGAACACGGCTGGCGCCTGAGCCTGGACGTGGCCACCGGCCACAAGACCGGCTTCTACCTCGACCAGCGTGACAGTCGCCGGCGTTTTTCGGAGCTGGCGCGGCACCGGCGCTTCGCCCGCGTGCTGAACTGCTATTGCTACACCGGCGGGTTCACCGTCGCCGCGGCGCAGGGGCTGGCGGCGGCCGGGGCGCTGCAGGGCGCCGAGCTGGTGTCGGTCGATTCCTCGCAGCCGGCGCTGGACCGGGCACGGGCGCACCTGGCGCTGAACGGCTTCGAGGCGGCCAACGCCCAGTTCCTGGATGCCGACGTCAACCAGACGCTGCGCCGCTTCATCGACGAGGGCCGGCAGTTCGACGCCATCGTGCTCGACCCGCCCAAGTTTGCGCCCACCGTGGCGCATGCGGACCGCGCCGCCCGCGCCTACAAGGACATCAACCGGCTGGCCCTCAAGTTGCTGCCGCCGGGCGGCGTGCTGCTGACCTTCTCGTGCTCGGGCGGTATCGGCGCCGACCTGTTCCACAAGATCGTGGCCTCGGCCGGCATCGACGCCGGCGTGGACGGCTACATCGCCGAGCGCCTGGGCGCGGCGCCCGACCATCCCATGACCATCCAATTCCCGGAGGGCGAGTACCTCAAGGGCCTGGTGGTGGTGCGCAAGTAGCCGCATCCGCAAAGAGCGCCGGCCGGCCGAGTTTTTGCGGCCGGCCTAAACTTTCGCCCCTTCCCCGTTTCCACCGTCGTCCCCGACATTCCCGGAGCGTTTCCATGGCCCTCATTCCCGCCACCATCCTCACCGGCTTCCTCGGCTCCGGCAAGACCACCCTGCTCAAGCGCGTGCTGACCGAGTCGCACGGCCACAAGATCGCCGTCATCGAGAACGAGTTCGGCGAGGAGAACATCGACTCCGACATCCTGGTCACCGAGTCGAAGGAGCAGATCGTGCAGATGAGCAACGGCTGCGTCTGCTGCACCATCCGCGAGGATCTGCGCGAGGCGCTGCAGCTGCTGGCCGCCAAGCGTCGCAAGGGCCTGCTGGACTTCGACCGCGTGATCATCGAGACCACCGGCCTGGCCGACCCCGGCCCCGTCGCCCAGACCTTCTTCATGGACGACGAGATCGCCGAGAGCTACCTGCTCGACTCCATCGTCACGCTGGTGGACGCCAAGCATGCCGCGCAGCAGCTCAACGACCGCCAGGAGGCGCGCCGCCAGGTGGGCTTCGCCGACCAGATCTTCCTGTCCAAGACCGACCTGGTGAGTGAGGAAGACACCGAGGCGCTGATCCACCGCCTCAAGCACATGAACCCGCGCGCGCCCATCGAGAAAGCGCACTTCGGCGAGGTGGCCATCGCCAAGGTGCTGGACCTGCGCGGCTTCAACCTCAATGCCAAGCTCGACATCGATCCCGACTTCCTGAAGGCGGACGACCACGACCACGCGCATGACCATCACGACCATGACCACGAGCATGGCGAGCACTGCGACCATCCCTCGCACCAGCACGACCATGGTCACGGCCACCACCATCACGTGGACGACGACGTCAAGAGCTTCGTCTACCGCGCCACGCGGCCCTTCGACCCGGCGCGGCTGGAGGACTTCCTGGGGGCCATCGTCAACATCTACGGCCCGCGCATGCTGCGCTACAAGGGCGTGCTCGACATGAACGGCACGCAGCGCAAGGTGATCTTCCAGGGCGTGCACCAGCTCATGGGCAGCGACCTCGGCCCCGAATGGGGCGAGGGCGAAGCGCGGGAGAGCCGGATGGTGTTCATCGGCATCGATCTGCCCCGCGACATCCTGGAGCAGGGTCTGGATCAATGCCTGGTGTAGGACGTTCGCGCTAGGCCGATCGCCGTCACCTTTTTGCAGGGTGCTTTCTCTATACAATCGCGCGCCTGTTGCGGTCCGCCACCCTCGGCGCTGCCCGTCAGGCAGGGAAGACCGCAGCCAGTGAAGGAGCCCGCCACGTGAAGAAAACCGCCCCGGCCAGCGCCGGCCTCGATGCCAAGACGCCGGTCGCCGTCGATGCAGTGCCGTCCCCCGATGCGCTGCCTCCGCGGGCGCGTCCTTCGGCCCGGTTGTCGCAATTGACCGTTCCGTCCATGCCTCAGGCGGTGGCCTCCACCGCACCCAAGGCCAGTTTCTCAACGACCATGTCCACGGCCCTCGTTCCCCCGCCCCTCCTGTCCGTCAAGAAGGACCCCAAGCTCGCGAACAACTGGAAGACCAAGCCGGTCGAGGAGCTGACCGATGCCGAAGTCATCGCGATGCCCGACAGCGAGTACATGAACGACACGCAGCTGGCCTTCTTCAAGCTCAAGCTGCAGCAGCTCAAGCAGGGCATCCTCGACAACGCCGGCGAGACGACCGAGCACCTGCGCGAGGACACCGTGGTCGTGCCCGATCCGGCCGACCGCGCCACCATCGAGGAAGAGCACGCCCTGGAGCTGCGCACCCGCGACCGTGAGCGCAAGCTGCTCAAGAAGATCGAGCAGTCCATCGCCCGCATCGACGCCGGCGACTATGGCTACTGCGACGAGACGGGCGAGCCCATCGGGGTCGGCCGCCTGCTGGCCCGCCCGACGGCCACGCTCTCGCTCGAGGCGCAGCAGCGCCGCGAGCTCAAGCAGAAGATGTTCGGCGACTGAGTTCGCACGGCAGGCCGGGCCGGGTCCGGCCTGCGCAGCCCGCAACGACGCCAGCCTTCACCCACTTTCTCGCAGCACGGGGCATGTCCAAGGACGACGCGGGAGGCCTGTTCTCCAAGGTCGCCAAGTTCGTGCGCAACCCGCTCAAGGACTGGTCCGAGCTCGAAGGCACGCCCGGCGCGGGTGCCTCCGACTTCGGCTACAGCCGGGAGGCGCTCAAGGAGCTCATGGAGCGCCGGCAGCGCAACGACTTCGTGCGCCGGCGCGAGTTCGACATGCTGCGCAAGCTGCGTCAGCGCGGCGGCACTGAAGACCCCGGCAACATCTCCTCGTCGCTGCCCTCCAGCGACCGCATGACCGACCGGCGTGCGCTCACGCTGCGCAAGATCGACGAGATCGAGGCGCAGATGTCTCAGCAGTGGTGGACCTCCGAATCCGCCGCCACCGTCCCCGATGGCGCCGACACGGTGCCGGCCGGCACCCCTGCGGGGGATGCCTCTTTGGCCGAGCACCACGCGCGCGCCTATGCCGATACCGCGCCGGTCGTGCCGACCGATCTGCAGCCGCCGCGTGAGGCCATGGCGCCTGCGGCGCCCGAAGTGCTGCTGCCGTCCTTCTCCACGCACCGGCCGGCGTACACCGCGGCGCCGCGCCTGGCCTTCGACACGCCCCTCGAAGAAGCGGCCGTCCGCTTCGCTCAGGGCGATGACCCCGGCGCCGAAAGCGCGCTGCGGCAGGCCCTGGTGCCCGGCAGCGCCTTTGCCGACCAACTCCAGACCTGGCGCGCCCTGCTCGACTTCTACCGCGCCACGGGCGACGCGGAGCGCTTTGCCGAGGCGGCTGCCCCCTATGCCGAGCGCTTCGGCCTGCCGGTACCGGCCTGGGTGTCGCTGCGGACGCTGGCGCGGGATGCGCGCACGGGCGAGGTGGCGCAACGCCTGGATGCGCGCACGGAGACCGACTGGCAGGCGCCCGCCCGATTGGACCGCCCGGCGCTGCTGGCGCTCACGCAGGCCCTGTCGCGGGCGAAGGGCAGCGTCTGGCGCCTGGACTGGCGCGGCCTGGGCCAGATCGAGGCAGATGCCGTGCAGCCGCTCACGACGCTGGTCACGCACTGGGCGCTCTCGCCAGTGCAGATGGGTTTCCTGGGCACCGATGACTTGCTGGCGGTGCTGGCTGCCGCCACCCCGTTGGGTGAGCGCGGCGTCGACGCGGGCTGGTGGAGCCTGCACCTGGCCGTCCTTCGCCTGCTCAATCGCCTGGACGACTTCGAGCTGGTGGCCCTCAACTACTGCATCACCTACGAGATCACGCCGCCCTCGTGGCAGGCGCCGCGCGGCACCGTGGCGGAGATGGGCGACGCGGGGCTGTCCAGCACCCGTGCCGCGCTGGATCCGGCGGCGGCGCGGGGCGCCTTCCTGGCCGGCGAGCTCGCGGGGGCCGACAGCCTGCCCTGGTCCAGTATCGAGGAGGCGCTCGACCGGGCCGGTGCCGGCCCCGAGATCGACTGCGCCGCGCTCGTGCGCATGGACCTGGCGGCCGCCGAGGCCCTGCGTGCCCGGCTGGGTGCCCGGCCGGGCCTGCGGCTGCTGGCGGTGCATGGGGTGCTGGCCGAGTTCCTGCGGCTGACCGGCGTGGATCGCTGCGCCGTGGTCGTGCCCCGCGCGGGCTGACGGCCTGGGCCTGGGAGCGGCGGCCAGGGCTGCGCCGACAGAAAAAATCCCGCGCCGCCCTTGTGCAGCCCCGGAACGCCCCCAGGTGGCTGCGATGGAACAATTTCATGGAACCACCATCGTCAGCGTGCGCCGCAGCACGCCGCAGGGCGAGCAGGTCGCCATCGGCGGCGACGGCCAGGTGACGCTGGGCAACATCGTCTTCAAGGGTTCGGCGCGCAAGGTACGCCGGCTCTACCAGGGCAAGGTGATCGCCGGGTTCGCGGGTGCCACGGCCGATGCCTTCACGCTGTTCGAGCGCTTCGAGGCCAAGTTGGAGAAGCACCAGGGCCAACTCTCCCGCGCCGCCATCGAGCTGACCAAGGACTGGCGCACCGACCGCGTGCTGCGGCGCCTGGAGGCGATGCTGGCGGTGGCCGACCGCACCACCTCGCTCATCATCACCGGCAATGGCGATGTGCTGGAGCCCGAGCAGGGCATCGTGGCCATCGGATCGGGCGGCGCCTATGCCCACTCGGCGGCC
Organism: Pseudacidovorax sp. NFM-22; assembly: GCF_021401245.1. Lineage (GTDB taxonomy): Bacteria > Pseudomonadota > Gammaproteobacteria > Burkholderiales > Burkholderiaceae_C > Xenophilus. Next base: position 248,266 of record NZ_JACBFY010000002.1, on the reverse strand, counting down.
AAGGCGCTGGTCGAGAACACCGATCTGTCGGCCGAGGATGTGGTGCGCAAGTCGCTGGAGATCTCCGGCCAGCTGTGCATCTACACCAACATGCACCACACGATAGAAACACTTTGACCACCCCCAGGCTGCGCGCTTCGCGCTCCGCCAACCCCCTGCGAGGGGGCGCCGCCGGCGGCCTGGCGAAGCCAGTTCCGCGGCGGCCGCTGGCGTGGCCTGCTCCGCGGCCGTCTGACCGCGCCAAGGCGCATCTTTTTCCGTGCCGTGTGCGGCGCGTGCTTCATTGAATGGATAGGAACCCGATGTCCGCCATGACCCCCCAGGAAATCGTGTCCGAGCTGGACAACCACATCGTCGGCCAGAAGGAGGCCAAGCGGGCCGTGGCGATCGCGCTGCGCAACCGCTGGCGCCGCCAGCAGGTCGACGAGAAATTGCGGCCCGAGATCACGCCCAAGAACATCCTCATGATCGGCCCCACCGGCGTGGGCAAGACGGAGATCGCCCGCCGGCTGGCCCGGCTGGCGGACGCGCCCTTCATCAAGGTCGAGGCCACCAAGTTCACCGAGGTGGGCTACGTGGGCAAGGACGTGGATTCGATCATCCGCGACCTGGCCGAGGTCTCGGTCAAGCGCACGCGGGAGGCCGAGGTGGCCAAGGTGCGGGTGCGCGCCGAGGACGCGGCCGAGGAGCGCATCCTCGACGCACTGCTGCCCGCCGCCCGGGATGCAGAAGGCCGCGTAGTGGCCAGTGACAGCGCAAACGCCACCCGCCAGGCCTTCCGCAAGAAGCTGCGCCAGAAGGAGCTGGACGACAAGGAGATCGAGATCGAGGTGGCCGAGGCGCGGCCCGCGATGGAAATCATGGGCCCCGCCGGCATGGAGGAGATGGCCGAGCAGCTGCGCGGCATGTTCAGCCAGCTGGGCCAGGGCCGTCGCAAGACGCGCAAGCTCAAGATCGCCGAGGCGCTGCGCCTGCTGACCGAGGAAGAAGCCGGCAAGCTGCTCAACGAGGAGGAGATCCGTGCCCAGGCGCTGGTCAACGCCGAGCAGAACGGCATCGTCTTCATCGACGAGATCGACAAGGTGGCCACCCGCAGCGAGGCGCAGGGTGCCGACGTCTCCCGCCAGGGCGTGCAGCGCGACCTGCTGCCGCTGGTGGAGGGCACGGCCGTCACCACCAAGTACGGCGTGGTGCGTACCGACCACATCCTGTTCATCGCCAGCGGCGCCTTCCACCTGGCCAAGCCCAGCGACCTGATCCCGGAGCTGCAGGGCCGGCTGCCGATCCGCGTGGAGCTGCAGTCGCTGTCGGTGGCGGATTTCGAGAGCATCCTCACGCAGACCCGCGCGTCGCTGGTCAAGCAGTACGAGGCGCTGCTGGCCACCGAAGGCGTCACGCTGGCCTTCACGCCGGACGGCATCACCCGGCTGGCGACCATCGCCTTCGAAGTGAACGAGCGCACCGAGAACATCGGCGCGCGGCGCCTGTCGACCGTGATGGAGCGGCTGCTGGACGAGGTGAGCTTCGACGCGGCCAAGCTCTCGGGCCAGACGGTGAGCATCGATGCCGCCTATGTGGATGCACGGCTGGACATGCTCAGCAAGGACGAGGATCTGTCGCGTTTCATTCTCTGAGCGCGCGAAAGACTCTTGACAGTTCGACGGCCCGGGTGGCGACGCCCGGGCCGTTGCCTTTTGATGCAGGCCTGGGCCTACACCAGCTAACGCGGAACTTCCACTGTGGTAGCTAAGTGCTTCATCAGCAAAGAGAAATGAGGGCTGAAGCCGCAGGAAAGTTGTGCTCTAAGTCATTGATTCCATTACAAAAAATACCTCGTAACAGTCGATTGGCGGCAGGTGTTTCCTGCTACAGTGCAAAAAAGTGCAGGAAAGTGGGAAAACGTGGGTTAGGCCCCGTCCTACTCGGCAGTTCGCCGACCGCTTTTTCGGGAGTTATGGGTTCGTGTTTCAGGGCACGTCATCGCTGAATCTGGATGCCAAGGGGCGGCTGTCGATGCCTGCCCGGTATCTGGACGCCCTGCGCACGGAGGCCGGTGGTCAGATCACCGTGACCCGCAATCCCGACGGTGGCCTGAACCTGTACCCCCGCCCGGTGTGGGAAGAGGCGCGCGCCAGCCTGGCGGCGCTGCCGTCCTCCGAGCAATGGCTCAAGCGCTTCTACCTGGGCAGCGCCTCCGACGTGGAACTCGACGGCACCGGCCGTGTGCTGATCTCGCCCGAGTTGCGTGAGCTCGCGGGCATCACCCGCGACGTGCTGCTGCTCGGCGTGGGCCACCGCTTCGAGCTGTGGGACAAGGCGGCCTACCAGGCCAAGGAAGCCGCGGAGATGATGGAGAACATCCGCAACTCCGAGGCGGCCCGGATGCTCAAGCTGTGACCCAGATGGCCGCATCCTTCCTCCACACAACCGTGCTGCTCGAAGAGGGCGTGCGCGCCGTGCTCGGCGATGCGCCGGCGCCCGACGGCACCTTCGTCGACGCCACCTTCGGTCGCGGCGGTCATTCGCGGCTGCTGCTGGAGCGGCTGGCGCCAGGCGCCCGCCTCGTGGCCTTCGACAAGGATCCGGAGGCGGTGGCGCAGGCCGGCACCATCGCCGACCCGCGCTTTTCCATCCGGCACCAGGGCTTCACCCACCTGGGGGAGCTGCCACCCGGCAGTGTGGCCGGGGTCCTGATGGACCTCGGCGTCAGCTCCCCCCAGATCGACAACCCCGCCCGGGGTTTTTCTTTTCGTTTGGACGGCCCGCTCGACATGCGCATGGATCCCACGCGCGGCCAGAGCGTGGCCGACTGGCTGGCCACAGCCGAACCACAGCAGATTGCAGAGGTGATCCGTGACTATGGCGAAGAACGGTTTGCTGTTCAGATTGCAAAGGCGATTGCTGCTCGCCGACAAGAACGGGGCGCAATTTCAACCACCGCCGAGCTGGCCGAGCTCGTGGCTGGCACGGTCAAAACCCGCGAGCCGGGCCAGAACCCTGCAACGCGCACATTTCAGGCTCTTCGGATTTTCATCAACGCCGAGCTTGAAGAGCTGCAACAGGCGCTGAGCGCCAGCCTGTCGGTGCTGGAGCCGGGAGGGCGGCTGGCGGTGATCAGCTTCCATTCGCTGGAAGACCGCATCGTCAAGCAGTTCATCGCCGAGCACTCCAAGGAGGTCTACGACCGCCGCGCGCCTTTCGCCGCGCCCAAGCCCATGAGGCTGCGTGCGCTCGAGCGCATCAAGCCCTCGGCCGAAGAAGTGGCGGCCAACCCGCGTGCGCGCAGCGCGATCCTGCGCGTGGCCGAGCGCACCGAGGTGCCGGCGTGATTACCCGGTTGAACCTCCTGCTGCTGCTGGCCGTGATCGGCACCGCGCTGCTGCTGGTGCACACCCAGTACCAGTCGCGCCAGCTCTACGGCCAGTACTACCGCGCCCAGGCCGAGGCCCGCACGCTGGAGACCGAGTACGAGCGCCTACAGGTCGAGCGCCGCGCGCAGGCCACGCCGCTGCGCATCGAGACGCTGGTCAAGGACAAGCTCAAGATGCGCACCACCACGCCCGCCATCACGCTGTACGTGCGGGCGGATGGCACGGTGATCCCCGCCGTGCCGCCAGCACCGCCCGTGGTGCCCGCCGGTGCGCCGGCCGCCGCACCCAGGAGCACGCGATGAGCCGCGGCCCTTCCGTCCGCTACACGACCAGCCCGCTGCTGGCCAGCAAGACGCCGGTCTGGCGCAGCAAGTTCATCGTGGCCGCCATCGCGATGGGCTTCGTGGTGCTGGCCGGCCGCGCAGCCTATGTGCAGGTGATCGGCCAGGACTTCTTCCAGCGGCAGGGCGAGGTGCGCTTCACCCGCACCATCGAGCTGCCCGCCAGCCGCGGCCGCATCCTGGACCGCAACGGCCTGATCCTGGCCTCCAGCGTGATCGCCCCCAGCGTGTGGGCGATTCCCGAGGACATCGACCGCAACGATCCCGAGACCCGGACCAAGCTGCGCCGCGTCGCCCAGTTGCTCGGCATGAAGCCGCAGGACCTCGACCAGAAACTGGCCGACGAGGACAAGAGCTTCGTCTGGATCCAGCGCCAGGTCGACGAGCCCATCGCCAAGGAGATCGCTGCGCTGGGCGTCAAGGGCCTCTACCAGACCCGCGAATACAAGCGCCAGTATCCCGAGGGCGAATCCGCCGCGCACGTGGTGGGCTTCACCAACGTCGAGGACCACGGCCAGGAAGGCATCGAGCTGGCCTTCGACAAGGACCTGGGCGGCAAGCCCGGTTCGCAGCGGGTGATCAAGGACCGCCTGGGCCGCGTGGTCGAGGGCGTGGGCGAACGCGTGCCGCCCCTGGACGGCAAGGACATCCAGCTGTCCATCGACTCCAAGGTGCAGTTCTTCGCCTACCAGAAGCTGCGCGACGCCGTGACCAAGCACCGGGCCAAGGCCGGCAGCGTGGTGGTGCTCGACGCCGTGACCGGCGAGGTGCTGGCGCTGGCCAACTACCCCAGCTACGTGCCCGACAAGCGCCGCAACCTCACCGGCGAGCAGTTGCGCAACCGTGCCATCACCGACACCTTCGAGCCCGGCTCGACCATGAAGCCGATCACCGTGGCCATGGCGCTGGAGGCCGGGCGCGTCAAGCCCAGCACCATCATCGACACCACGCCGGGCCGCTACCAGATCGGCGGCTTCACCATCAGCGACACCCACAACTATGGCGTGCTGACGGTGGAGGGCGTGATCCAGAAGTCCAGCAACGTCGGCGCCCTCAAGATCGCGCAGAAGATGAGCCCCAGCGAGATGTGGGAGACCTACACCGCGCTGGGCTACGGCCAGAAGCCGCAGATCACCTTCCCCGGTGCCGCGCCGGGCCGCCTGCGTCCCTGGAAGACCTGGAAGCCCGTCGAGCAGGCCACCATGGCCTACGGCTACGGCCTGTCGGCCTCGCTGCTGCAGATGTGCCATTCGTACACCGCCTTCTCGCACGACGGGAAGGTGCTGCCGCTGACCATGCTCAAGAGCAACGAGGAGCCGCCGGGCGTGCGCGTGTTCTCGCCCTCCACCGCGGCGTCCATCCGCAAGATGCTGCAGATGGCCGCCGGCCCCGGCGGCACCGGCCAGCTGGCGCAGACCGTGGGCTACTCGGTGGGCGGCAAGTCGGGCACCGCGCGCAAGCAGGTCGGCAAGGGCTATGCGGCAGGCAAGTACCGCGGCTGGTTCACCGGCATGGCGCCCATCGACAAGCCGCGCATCATCGTGGGCGTCATGATCGACGAGCCGAGCGACGGCAACTTCTACGGCGGCACCGTGGCCGGCCCGGTGTTCAGCGAAGTGGTGCAGCAGACGCTGCGCATGATGAACGTCGCGCCCGACCTGGCCGTCAAGCCGCTGGTGCTCACCCAGGGCGTGGACGAGAGCTTCTGATGGCGCTGCACCGTCTCCACTCCCCCGACGAGGCCGCCGCCTGGTTGTCCGCGCGCGTGCGCGGGCAACTGCAGGTGGACAGCCGCGCCGTGGGCGCGGGCGACGGCTTCATCGCCTGGCCGGGCGCGGCCACCGACGGCCGGCGTTTCGTGCAGTCGGCATTGGCGCAGGGCGCCGCCGCCTGCCTGGTCGAAGCCGACGGCAGCGAGGCCTACGACTTCGCCGACGAGCCATCCGTGGCCGCCTACGAAGGTCTGAAGGCCGCCACCGGCCCCATCGCTGCTGCCTGGTGCGGCCGGCCGGCCGACGCCATGACGTTGCTGGCCGTCACGGGCACCAACGGCAAGACCTCCACCGCCTGGTGGCTGGCCCAGGCGCTCGAAGGCAGCGCCTTCGGCCCCTGTGCCGTCGCTGGCACGCTGGGCATCGGCGTGCCGCCGGCCGTCGACTACAACGGCCTGACCACGCCCGACCCGGTGACGCTGCACCGCGCGTTGCGCGACCTGGTGGCGCGGGGCGTCAAGGCCTGCGCCATGGAGGCCTCGTCCATCGGCATCGCCGAGCGGCGGCTGGACGGCCTGCGCTTCGACGTCGCCATCTTCACCAACTTCACGCAGGACCACCTGGACTACCACGGCGACATGGCGAGCTACTGGGCGGCCAAGGCCGAGCTGTTCCGCTGGCCGGGCCTGCGCGCGGCCGTGGTCAACATCGACGACCCGCAAGGGGCGCGGCTGGCCGGCGAGCTGCTCGACATGGCGCTCACCGAGTTGTGGACCTGCTCGGCCGCGGGCGCGCCTGCGCGCCTGTCGGCCCGCGATGCCGGCCACGGTCCGCAGGGCCTGCGCTTCCAGGTGGTGGAGCAGGGCGGCGCCGAGGCCCTGGTCGCCACCACGCTGGTGGGCGACTACAACGTGGCCAACCTGCTGGGCGTGATCGGCACGCTGCGCGCGCTCGGCATGCCGCTGGGCGACGCCGCCGCGGCCTGCGCCCGCCTGGGCAGCGTGCCCGGCCGCATGGACGTGGTCCCGGCCGATGCCGGCCTGCCCCTGGTGGTGGTGGACTATGCCCACACGCCCGATGCGCTGCAGAAGGCGCTGGCCGCGCTGCGCCCCTTCGCCGCAGCGCGCGGCGGCCGGCTGTGGTGCGTGTTCGGTTGCGGCGGCGACCGCGATGCCGGCAAGCGCCCGCTGATGGGCGCGGTGGCCGAGCAGGGCGCCGACCGCGTCGTGGTCACCAGCGACAACCCCCGCAGCGAATCGCCGCAGGCCATCGTCGACCAGATCGTGGCCGGCCTGGCCGCGCCGCAGGCGGCCCGCGTGGTGGTCGACCGCGCCGCCGCCATCGCCAAGACCCTGGCCGGGGCCGCCGCACAGGACGTGGTGCTGCTCGCCGGCAAGGGCCATGAGGACTACCAGGAAGTCGCCGGCCGGCGACTTCCCTTTTCCGACCGCGCCCAGGCGCAGGCGGCGCTTGCCGCCAGGAGCCGGTCGGCATGAACGCTTCGATGGAATTCTTGTTCACGCTGTCCGAGGCTGCCGGCTGGGTGCCGGGTGCGCGCGTGGTGGGTGAGGGCAGCCGCGCGGTCGCGCGGGTGCACACCGACTCGCGCACGCTGGTCGCGGGCGACCTCTTCGTCGCGCTGCGCGGCGAGCGCTTCGACGCGCACGACTTCCTGCCACAGGTGCAGGCCCAGGGCGGCATCGCCGCCGTGGCCGAGCCCGGGCGTCTGGCGCCGTTGGGCCTGTCCGGCCTGGAAGTGCCCGACACCCTGGCCGCGCTGGGCGCTATCGCCGCCGGCTGGCGCGCCCGCTTCACGCTGCCGCTGGTGGCGGTGACGGGCAGCAACGGCAAGACCACGGTCACGCAGATGGTCGCGTCCATCCTGCGCGCCGCCGCGCCGCAGGCCAGCCTGGCGACACAGGGCAACTTCAACAACGAGATCGGCCTGCCGCTGACGCTGATGCGCCTGCGGCCCGCGCATCGCCTGGCCGTGGTCGAGCTGGGCATGAACCATCCGGGCGAGATCGCGCGGCTGGCCGCCATCGCCCGGCCGACGGTGGCCCTGGTCAACAACGCGCAGCGCGAGCACCAGGAATTCATGGCGACGGTCGAGGCCGTGGCGCGCGAGAACGGCTGCGTGCTGCAGGCGCTGTCGGCCGGCGGCACGGCGGTCTTTCCGCACGGCGACGATTACACGGCGCTCTGGCGTGGCCTGGTGCCGGCCGGTGCCGGCTGCCTGCTGTTCGGCGAATCGCCCGAGGCCGACGTGTCGCTCGCCGAGGCCGAGTGGGACGGCGAGGCCTGGCGCTTCGTGGCCCGCTCGCCCGCCGGCAGGGTGCAGGCGCGTCTGGCCATTCCCGGCCGGCACAACCTGCGCAATGCGCTCGCCGCCACGGCCTGCGCGCTGGCCGCCGGCGTGACGCCCGAGGCCATCGGCGCCGGCCTGTCGGCCTTCGAGCCCGTGGGTGGCCGTTCGCGGGCGCAACTGCTGCAGCGCCCCGATGGCCGCCGTCTCACGCTGGTGGACGACAGCTACAACGCCAATCCCGACTCGGTGCGCGCCGCCATCGACGTGCTGGCCGAACTGCCCGGCCCGCGCCTGCTGGTGCTGGGCGACATGGGCGAGGTCGGCGACCAGGGGCCGCGCTTCCATGCCGAGGTGGGCGACTGGGCGCGCCAGCGCGGCATCGACGCGCTGTTCGCGCTGGGCGATGCCAGCCGCTACGCGGTGGACGCCTTCGGCGCGGCCGGTCGCCACTTCGAGGCCATCGAGGCCCTCAACGCCGCGGCGCTGGCCCAGGCCGGCGCCGCATCGAGCGTGCTCGTCAAGGGTTCGCGGTTCATGAAGATGGAGCGCGTGGTGCAGGCCCTGGTGGCCGGCGCCGCCGGCTCGAACAACAACAAGGAGCCGGTCATGACGCATGACACGGACGCCCGCCCATGCTGATGAGCCTGGCCCAATGGCTGCAGACGCTGTCGCCCGAACTCGGTTTCCTGCGCGTCTTCCAGTACCTCACCTTCCGCGCGCTGATGGCCGCCCTGACCGCGCTGGTGGTGGGCCTGGCCGCCGGTCCGGCGGTGATCCGCCGGCTGCGCGCCCTCAAGATCGGCCAGCCGGTGCGCGGCTATGCCATGGAGACGCATCTGGCCAAGAGCGGGACGCCCACCATGGGCGGCGTGCTGGTGCTGTTCGCCATCGCCATCGCGACGCTGCTGTGGTTCGACCTGTCCAACCGCTTCGTCTGGATCGTGCTGTGGGTGACGCTGGGCTTTGGCGCCATCGGCTGGGTGGACGACTGGCGCAAGGTGGTCAACAAGGACCCGGAGGGCATGCGCTCGCGCGAGAAGTACATGTGGCAGTCGCTCATCGGCCTGGTGGCAGCCTTCTACCTGCTCTTCTCCATCTCCGAGAGTTCCAACTGGCGCGTGCTGGAGCTGTTCGGCAACTGGGTGCGCTCCGGCTTCGCGATGGACTTCCCCACCAAGACCAACCTGCTGGTGCCCTTCTTCAAGGAGATCAGCTATCCGCTGGGTGGCATCGGCTTCGTCATCCTCACCTACCTGGTGATCGTGGGCGCGAGCAACGCGGTGAACCTCACCGACGGCCTGGACGGGCTGGCCATCATGCCGGTGGTGATGGTGGGCTCGGCCCTGGGCGTGTTCGCTTATGTCACGGGCAATGCGATGTATTCGCGCTACCTGCTGTTCCCCTCCATTCCCGGTGCGGGCGAACTGCTGGTGTTCTGCTCGGCCATGGCGGGCGCGGGCCTGGCCTTCCTGTGGTTCAACACCCATCCGGCGCAGGTCTTCATGGGCGACGTGGGCGCGCTGGCGCTCGGCGGTGCCCTGGGCACCGTGGCCGTGATCGTGCGGCAGGAGATCGTGTTCTTCATCATGGGCGGCATCTTCGTGGTCGAGGCGATCTCGGTCATGGCCCAGGTGAGCTGGTTCAAGTACACCAAGCGCAAGTACGGCGAAGGCCGTCGCGTGCTCAAGATGGCGCCGCTGCACCATCACTTCGAGAAGTCCGGCTGGCGCGAGACGCAGGTCGTGGTCCGCTTCTGGATCATCACCATGCTGCTGTGCCTGGTGGGCCTGTCCACGCTCAAGCTGCGTTGAGGCCGGGACGACCATGAAGCATCTCGCCGACCTGCATGTGCTGATCCTGGGCCTGGGCGCCTCGGGCCTGGCCATGGCGCGCTGGTGCGCCCGCCATGGTGCGCATGTCACGGTGGCCGACACGCGCGAGGCGCCGCCGCAGCTGGCCACGTTGAAGGCCGAATTGCCGCAGGTGCGCTTCGTCGGTGGGCCGCTCACGGCCGCGCTGGTCGAGGGGCAGCCGGTGCGCGCCGTCTACCGCTCGCCGGGCCTGTCGCCTGCCACCCTCGCGCCCGTGGTCGACGCGGCGCGCGCCATCGGACTGCCGGTGGGCGGCGAGCTGGACCTGTTCGCGCAGGCGCTGGCCGACCTGCGGCTGCCACCGGAGGCAGCGCCCGGCGAAGACGCCACGGAGGAAGATGCCGCGCCCGATGTGCCCGGCGATGCCGAGGCGTCCGCCGCCGTGCCCGCGTCCTCCACCGACGCGGCAGAAGCCGTCGTGGACGTCGCCGCTGAGCCCTTCGACGACGGCGAAGCCGCGGCCTTGCCGTCGGCAGTGGCGGCCGACGATGCCGCCGCGGACGACGAGCCGACCGACGAGGCGCCCGCCCCCCTGCCCATCGCGCCGCCGCCGGCCCCCGAGCCCGGCTACCGCCCCGCCGTGCTGGCGATCACCGGCACCAACGGCAAGACCACGGTGACCTCGCTCACCGGCCAGCTGGTGGAGCGCGCCGGCAAGACCGTGGCCGTGGCCGGCAACATCGGCCCCTCGCTGCTGGACACCCTGTCGGAGCGCATGGACGCCGACGCCCTGCCGCAGGTGTGGGTGCTCGAGCTTTCCAGCTTCCAGCTCGATGGCGTGCAGGGCTTCGAGCCCGCCGCCGCCGCGGTGCTGAATGTCACGCAGGACCACCTGGACTGGCATGGCGGCATGGAGGCCTATGCCGCCGCCAAGGCGCGCGTCTTCGGCCAGACCGGCCTCATGGTGCTCAACCGCGACGACGTCCGTGTGATGGGCATGCTGCCCGCGCCAGTCAAGGTGCGGCTGCAGCGCCCGCAGCTGCGCGCCCATGTAACCTTCGGCGCCGACCTGCCGCAGCGTCCCGGCGACTACGGCATCGAGCGCGTCAACGGCCTGGCCTGGCTGGTGCGCGCGCACGAGGCCGACGAGACCCTCAAGCGCCGCCGCCGCGCCGCGGCGCAGGAAGAGATCCACCTGCAGCGCCTGATGCCCGCCGATGCGCTGCGCATCCGTGGCCAGCACAACGCGCTGAACGCCCTGGCCGCCCTGGCGCTGGCCAGCGCCGCCGGCTGCGCGCTGGCGCCCATGCTCTACGGCCTGCGCGAATACCGTGGCGAGCCGCACCGCGTGGAGCCCATCGCCATCGTGGACGAGGTCGAATACTTCGACGACAGCAAGGGCACCAACGTGGGCGCCACGGCGGCCGCGCTGCAGGGCCTGGGGCTGGAGCGCAAGCTGGTCGTCATCCTGGGCGGCGACGGCAAGGGCCAGAACTTCTCGCCGCTGGCGCCGCTGGTGCGCCAGTACGTGCGCGCCGTGGTGCTGATCGGCCGCGACGGCCCCGCCATCGGCGAGGCCCTGGCCGAGACCGGCGTGCCGCTGCTCGCCGCCGCCACGCTGCCCGAGGCCGTCGGCCTCTGCGCCGACCAGGCCCAGCCCGGCGACGCCGTGCTGCTGTCGCCCGCCTGCGCCAGCCTGGACATGTTCCGCGACTACGCGCACCGGGCGGACGTGTTCCGCGAGGCGGTCGAGGCGCTGGCCGACGAGGAGGCCTACGAATGAGCGCCGCCCGGCCGTTCCGCAGGCGCTCGCATCCGCAGTGCGCAGCACGGAGGATTCCAGAATGAGCGCCCGCCTGCCCGCCGCCGCCACGCCCAACGAGGGTGGCAGCCGCTTCTTCGGCTGGTTCCGCCGTGCCGCCAAGAGCGGCATGGACGCCCTGCCCATGCACCTGCCGGTGCGCCTGGGCGGCGCCGACATCGCCCAGACCCGCGCCGCGCCGGTGCGTGTGGCCGGCTTCGACCAGCCGCTGGTGTGGGTCACCATCGCGCTCTTGATGTGGGGCCTGGTGATGGTGTTCTCGGCCTCCATCGCCATGGGCGACAACCCGCGCTTCAACCGCGTCGGCGGCTACAGCGAGTCCTATCACCTGATCCGCCACGCCATCTCGCTGGTGTTCGCCTTTGTCGCTGGCCTGATCGCCTTCCAGGTGCCCATGCGCACCTGGGAGCGCACGGCGCCGTGGCTGTTCGTGGTGTCGCTGCTGTTGCTGGTGGTGGTGCTGATCCCGCACGTGGGCATCAACGTCAATGGCGCTCGCCGCTGGCTGCCGCTGGGTTTCATGCGCTTCCAGCCTTCGGAGCTGGCCAAGGTGTCCATGGTCTTCTATGCGGCCAGCTACATGGTGCGCAAGATGGAGATCAAGGAGCGCTTCTTCCGCGCCGTGCTGCCCATGGGCGTGGCCGTGGTGGTGGTCGGCATGCTGCTGCTGGCGGAGCCCGACATGGGCGCCTTCATGGTGATCGCCATCATCGCCATGGGCATCCTGTTCCTGGGCGGCGTGAATGCGCGCATGTTCTTCCTGATCGCCATGCTGGTGGTCGTGGCCTTCGCCACCATGGTGGCGGCCAGCCCTTGGCGGCGCGAGCGCATCTTTGCCTACCTCGACCCGTTCAGCGAGGAGCATGCGCTGGGCAAGGGCTACCAGCTCTCCCATTCGCTGATCGCCATCGGCCGCGGCGAGATCTTCGGCGTCGGCCTGGGCGGCAGCGTCGAGAAGCTGCACTGGCTGCCCGAGGCGCACACCGACTTCCTGCTGGCCGTGATCGGCGAAGAGCTGGGCCTGGTCGGCGTGCTGATCGCCATCGCGCTCTTCCTGTGGCTCACCCGCCGCATCATGCACATCGGCCGCCAGGCCATCGCGCTGGACCGCGTGTTCGCCGGCCTGGCCGCGCAGGGCGTGGGCGTGTGGATGGGCTTCCAGACCTTCATCAACATGGGCGTGAACCTGGGCGCGCTGCCCACCAAGGGCCTGACCCTGCCGCTGATGAGCTTCGGCGGCTCGGCCATCCTGATGAACGTGGTGGCGCTGGCGGTGGTGCTGCGCGTCGACTACGAGAACAGAGTCTTGATGCGAGGGGGCCGCGTATGACCGGCGCCCGCACCGCGCTCGTGATGGCCGGCGGCACGGGCGGCCACATCTTCCCGGGCCTCGCCGTGGCGGAAGAGCTGCGCGCCCGCGGCTGGCGCGTGCACTGGCTGGGCGCGCCCGGCAGCATGGAAGAGCGCCTGGTGCCGCCGCGCGGCTTCGCCTTCGAGCCGATCCAGTTCGGCGGCGTGCGCGGCAAGGGTCCGCTCACGCTGGCGTTGCTGCCGCTGCGCCTCTTGCGCGCCTTCTGGCAGAGCTTCAAGGCCGTGGGCCGCGTCCAGCCCGACGTGGTGGTCGGCTTGGGCGGCTACATCAGCTTTCCGGGCGGCATGATGGGCGTGCTGCGCGGCCGTCCGCTGGTGCTGCACGAGCAGAACTCGGTGGCCGGCCTGGTCAACCGCGTGCTGGCGCGCATCGCCGACCGCTGCTTCAGCGCCTTTCCCGACGTGCTGCCGAATGCCGCCTGGGTGGGCAATCCGCTGCGCGGGCCCTTCCTGTCGCAGGCCGCGCCGGCCGAGCGCTTCGAAGGCCGCAGCGGCCCGCTCAAGCTGCTGGTGGTGGGCGGCAGCCTGGGCGCCAAGGCGCTCAACACCGTGGTGCCGCAGGCCCTGGCCCGCATCGCGCCGGCCGAGCGGCCCGTGGTGCTGCATCAGAGCGGCGAAAAACAGATCGACGAGCTGCGCGCCAACTACGCCGCTGCCGGCGTCGAGGCCGAGCTGGTGCCCTTCATCGACAACACGGCCGAGGCCTTCGCCGCGGCCGATCTCATCGTGGCGCGCGCCGGCGCCAGCACCGTGACCGAGATCGCCGCGGTGGGTGCCGCCGCGCTCTTCGTTCCCTTTCCCTTCGCGGTCGACGACCACCAGACAACCAATGCCCGCTTCCTGGCGGACGCGGGCGGCGCCTGGCTGGTGCAGCAGACCGATCTCACGCCTGAACTCTTGTCCGACCTGATCCAGAAGACGACGCGCGCCGAGCTGCTCGAGCGCGCGCAGCGCGCCCATTCGATGCGCAAGACCGATGCCGTGGCCCAGGTGGCCCTGGCCTGTGAGGAGCTGGTCAAGCCATGAAGCACGCGATCCGCCACATCCATTTCGTCGGCCTGGGTGGCTCGGGCATGAGCGGCATCGCCGAGGTGCTGTTCAACCTGGGCTACGGCGTGTCGGGCTCGGACCTGGCCGACAGCGCCACGCTGCGCCGCCTGGCCGATCTGGGCATCCGCACCTTCGTGGGCCACGATGCCGCCAACATCGCCGGTGCCGATGCGGTCGTGACCTCCACTGCCGTGCAGGCCGACAACCCCGAGGTGATCGCCGCCCGCGCGAAGAAGATCCCGGTGGTGCCGCGCGCGCTGATGCTGGCCGAGCTGATGCGCCTGCGCAGCGGCATCGCCATCGCCGGCACCCACGGCAAGACCACCACCACCAGCCTCGCCGCCAGCGTGCTGGCCACGGCCGGGCTGGACCCGACCTTCGTGATCGGCGGGCGCCTGAACAGCGCCGGCGCCAATGCGCGGCTGGGCCAGGGCGAGTACATCGTGGTCGAGGCCGACGAGTCCGACGCCTCCTTCCTCAACCTGCTGCCCGTGATGGCGGTCGTCACCAACATCGACGCCGACCACATGGACACCTATGGCCACGACTTCGGCCGGCTGCAGAAGGCCTTCGTCGACTTCCTGCACCGCATGCCCTTCTACGGCACCGCCATCCTGTGCGTGGACGATCCGGCCATCCGCCAGATCCTGCCGCAGGTGACCTGCCCGGTCACCAGCTACGGCTTCAGCGAGGACGCGCAGGTGCGCGCCATCGACGTGCGGGCCGTGGGCGCGCAGATGCACTTCACCGCCCAGCGCCGCAACGGCGTGGTGCTGCCGGACCTGCCGGTGGTGCTCAACCTGCCGGGCGAGCACAACGTGCGCAATGCGCTGTCGGTGATCGCCATCGCGGTCGAGCTGGGCCTGCCCGACGAGGCGGTACAGCGCGGCCTGGCCGAGTTCAAGGGCGTGGGCCGGCGCTTCCAGCGCTATGGCGAGGTGGCTGCCGCCAGCGGCGGGCGCTTCACGCTGATCGACGACTACGGCCACCACCCGGTGGAGATGGCCGCCACCATCGCGGCCGCGCGCGGCGCCTTCCCGGGCCGGCGGCTCGTGCTGGCCTTCCAGCCGCACCGCTTCACCCGCACCCGCGACTGCTTCGAGGACTTCGTCAAGGTGCTCGGCGGCGCCGATGCGGTGCTGCTGACCGAGGTCTACGCCGCCGGCGAGGCGCCCATCGTGGCCGCCGACGGCCGCAGCCTGGCGCGCGCACTGCGGGTGGCCGGCAAGGTCGAGCCGGTGTTCGTCGACGACGTCCGCGCGCTGCCGCAGTCGGTGCTGGACAACGCCCGCGACGGCGACGTGGTGCTGTGCATGGGCGCCGGCTCCATCGGCGCGGTCGCTGGCCAGGTGGTGGAACGCGCCCAGCAACCAGGACAGCCTGCATGAACCCGCAGTTCGTCTTTCCCCCGTTGCCCGACGCCGCCGACATGGGGCGCGTGGCTGTGCTCTTCGGCGGCCGCTCGGCCGAGCGCGAGGTGTCGCTGATGTCCGGCACCGGCGTGCTGCAGGCGCTGCGCTCGCTGGGTGTGGACGCGCATGCCTTCGACCCCGCCGAGCGCGAGCTGGCCGAGCTGCGCCACGAAGGCTTCGACCGCTGCTTCATCGCGCTGCACGGCCGCCACGGCGAGGACGGCACGGTGCAGGGTGCGCTCGAACTGCTGGGCATTCCCTA
Organism: Pseudacidovorax sp. NFM-22; assembly: GCF_021401245.1. GTDB lineage: Bacteria > Pseudomonadota > Gammaproteobacteria > Burkholderiales > Burkholderiaceae_C > Xenophilus. The sequence continues at coordinate 232,806 of NZ_JACBFY010000002.1, read as the reverse complement.
CACCGGCTCGGGCGTGATGGCCTCCAGCGTGGCCATGGACAAGACCATGACCAAGCGCGTGTGGCTGGCCGAGGGCCTGCCCACGCCGCGCCATGTGCTGCTGCAGGCCGACGGCCAGGCGCGCGAGCGGGTGCGCGAGGTGCCCGACAACCTGGGCCTGCCGCTGATCGTCAAGCCGCCGCACGAGGGCTCGTCCATCGGCGTCACCAAGGTGCAGGGCTATTCGCAGATGCAGGAGGCCGTGCAGCTGGCCGCGCGCTACGACCCTGAGGTGCTGTGCGAGGAATTCATCGACGGCGACGAGCTGACCTGCGCCGTGCTCGGCACGGGCGCTGGCGCCGTCGCGCTGCCGGTGATCCGCATCGCCGCGCCCGAGGGGGCCTACGACTACCAGAACAAGTACTTCACCGACGACGTGAAGTACCACTGCCCGGCCGGCCTGCCCGACGCGCTGGAGGCGCAGGTGCGCCAGCTGGCCATCGCGGCCTACCGCAGCCTGGGTTGCCGCGGCTGGGGCCGGGCCGACTTCATGGTGCGCGCACGCGACCAGCAGCCCTTCCTGCTGGAGATGAATACCTCGCCCGGCATGACCAGCCATTCGCTGGTGCCGATGGCGGCGCGCGCTGCGGGCCTGAGCTACGAGCAGCTGTGCCTGCGCATCCTGGCCCAGGCGGCGCTGGACACCCGGCCCGTCCCCAAGGAAGGTGCCTGACCCATGGCCGACGGCATCGCAGTCCCGCTGGACGTGCGCCTCATGAACCTCACGGCGACCGTCCTGTACGCGCTGTGCGGGCTGATGCTGCTCGCCGCCGGCGGCTGGTGGGTGCTGCGCCAGCCCTTCCTGCCGCTGGGTGTGATCCGTGTGGATGGCGACGTGACGCACAACAACCCGATCACCCTGCGCGCCAACGTCGCGCCGCGGCTGGCGGGCAACTTCTTCACCGTGGACCTGCAGCGCGCCCGCGTGGCCTTCGAGTCGGTGCCCTGGGTGCGCAAGGCCGTCGTGCGGCGCGAATTCCCGAACGCGCTGCGCGCCACGCTCACCGAGCATGTGCCGGCCGCGCTGTGGGGCGCCGAGGACGAGTCCCGCATGATCAACACCTTCGGCGAGGTCTTCGAGGCCAACACCGACGAGGCCGGCGACGACCTGCCGCGGCTGGAAGGCCCCGACGACCAGGCCAGCCAGGTGCTGGGCATGTACCGCGAGCTGGCCCCGGCCTTCGACGGCAGCGGCCTGAAGCTCACCGAGCTGCGGCTGTCCACCCGCGGTGGCTGGCAGGCGGTGCTCGACTCCGGCGCCACCGTGGAGATCGGCCGCGGCACGCCCGAGGAGGTGGTGGCGCGCGTGCGGCGCTTCCTGCTCAGCGCCCGCCATGTGGCCGCCCAGTACGGCCGCAGCATCGAATCCATCGAAAGCGCCGACCTGCGCCATGCCGACGCCTATGCGGTGCGCATCCGCGGCGTCACCACCGTCTCGGCCGATGCACCTGCCGCCGCCGCGGCACGGCGGCGCTAGGCCCGACGCACAGACAGACAGAACGAACGAGAGCCCCGAGGGAACACTCACACATCATGGCCAAAGACTACAAGGACCTGGTCGTCGGACTCGACATCGGCACCGCCAAGGTGATGGCGGTGGTGGCCGAGGTGCTGCCGGGCGGCGAGCTCAAGCTCGCCGGCCTGGGCGTGGCGCCGTCCAACGGCCTCAAGCGCGGCGTGGTGGTCAACATCGACGCCACCGTGCAGAGCATCCAGCAGGCGCTCAAGGAAGCGGAGCTGATGGCCGACTGCAAGATCGGCCGTGTCTACACCGGCATCACCGGCAGCCACATCCGCGGCATCAACTCCAGCGGCATGGTGGCCGTGAAGGACCGCGAGGTCAGCACCACCGACGTGGCCCGCGTGGTGGAGACGGCGCGCGCCATCAACATCTCCAGCGACCAGCGGCTGCTGCTGGTGGAGCCGCAGGAATTCGTGATCGACGGCCAGGACGTGAAGGAGCCGATCGGCATGAGCGGCATGCGCCTGGAGGCCAAGGTGCACATCGTCACCGGCGCCCAGAGCGCGGCCGAGAACATCATCAAGTGCGTGCGCCGCTGCGGCCTGGAGGTGGATCAGCTGATGCTGAACCCGCTGGCCTCCAGCCTGGCGGTGCTCACCGAGGACGAGCGCGAACTGGGCGTGTGCCTGGTGGACATCGGCGCCGGCACCACCGACGTGGCCATCTTCACCAACGGCGCGATCCGCCACACGGCCGTGATTCCGATCGCAGGCGACCTGATCACCAGCGACATCGCCATGGCGCTGCGCACGCCCACCAAGGACGCCGAGGACATCAAGGTCGAGAACGGCTTCGCCAAGCAGCTGCTGGCCGACCCCGAGACGCAGGTCGAGGTGCCGGGCCTGGGCGACCGGGGCCCGCGCATGCTGAGCAAGCAGGCGCTGGCCGGCGTGATCGAGCCGCGCGTGGAAGAGATCTTCCAGTTGGTGCAGCAGGTGGTGCGCGAGTCGGGCTACGAGGAAGTGCTCTCGTCCGGCGTGGTGCTCACCGGCGGTAGCGCCGTCATGCCGGGCATGGTCGAGCTGGGCGAGGACATCTTCCTCAAGCCGGTACGCCGCGGCATCCCGAAGTACGCCAGCGCCCTGTCGGACATGGTGGCCCAGCCGCGTGCCGCCACTGTCATGGGCCTGCTCGAAGAAGCCCGGCATGCACGCATGCGTGGCTACAAGGTCGCGCAAAAAAATGGTTCAGTGAAGACGGCCTTCGGCCGATTCAAGGATTTCATCGTGGGGAATTTCTGATGCACCACGCAGCACCTCAACCCCACCTCATCCATTTCAACGAGCGATGGCGACGTACGGGGCCGCCACCATCGCCGGAAGTGACCGCCGCTTCCACCTTCCGCACCACGCCCCCTACAACAAAGCCAACGTCAGTCAAGCAGCAACTGCAAGGATCCAGGAGTTCATGATGCCCATCGAAATGATCGAAGTCGAAGAGTTCAACCAAGGCACGCAGATCAAGGTGATCGGTGTCGGCGGCGGCGGCGGCAATGCCGTCTCCCACATGATGGAGCGGGGCGTCCAGGGGGTGCAGTTCGTCTGCGCCAACACCGACGCCCAGGCCCTCAACCGCTGCGGCGCGCCCAAGCTGATCCAGCTGGGCAACAACGGCCTGGGTGCCGGCGGCAAGCCCGACAAGGGCCGCGAGGCGGCCGAGGCGGCGGTGGACGAGATCCGCACCGCCATCGACGGCGCCCACATGCTGTTCATCACCGCCGGCATGGGCGGCGGCACGGGCACCGGCGCGGCGCCCGTCATCGCCCGCGTGGCCAAGGAGATGGGCATCCTCACCGTCGGCGTGGTCACCAAGCCCTTCGACTGGGAAGGCGGCAAGCGCATGAACAACGCCGAGTCGGGCCTGTCCGAACTCGAAGCGAATGTCGACTCGCTGATCGTCATCCTGAACGAGAAGCTGCTCGAGGTGCTGGGCGACGAGGTGACGCAGGCCGAGGCCTTCGCGCATGCCAACGACGTGCTGAAGAACGCCGTCGGCGGTATTTCGGAAATCATCAACGAGTACGGCGGCGTGAACGTCGACTTCGAGGACGTGCGCACCGTGATGGGCGAGCCCGGCAAGGCCATGATGGGCACCGCCTCGGCCAACGGCCCGGACCGCGCCCGCATCGCCGCCGAGCAGGCCGTGGCCTGCCCGCTGCTGGAGGGCATCGACCTGTCCGGCGCCAAGGGCGTGCTGGTGCTGGTGACGGCCTCGAAGGCCTCGCTGAAGCTGTCGGAATCGAAGCTGGCGATGAACACCATCCGCGCCTACGCCTCGCCCGAAGCCAACGTCATCTACGGCGCCGCCTACGACGACAGCCTGGGCGACGACATGCGCGTCACCGTGGTGGCCACCGGCCTGTCGCGCCCGGCCGCCGGCCGTGGCCAGCCCGAGCTGCAGGTCATCCGCACCGGCACCGACAACGTGGCCTTCCAGGTCCCGACCCTGGGCGGCGCGCTGGCCAGTGGCGTGGCCGCCGGCGCGGCCGGCCAGGCCAAGTACGACGGCATGGCCGTGCCCAGCGTGTGGCGCACCAACCGCACGATGGCCGCCGCCAAGGTGGATGCGCTGTCGTCGGGCGGGATGGACGATTTCGAGATCCCCGCCTTCCTCCGCCGCCAAGCTGATTGATGGGGCATACGGCTACTGCGCGCCCCGATCTTGCGCCTGCGCTTCTCGCCGTACCCAAGTACGGCTGCGATGCTCGGCGCAACCTCGGGGCGCTCGCTACGCCGTCTGACCCATCAATCGCCTGCGCTTGATTGCTGGCACCGGCAGCCTGCGGCTGCGGTGCGGAGTCCAAGCAGAAGCGCCACGCACCGGGTTCGATGCGCGGCGTTTTCGTTCGTCTTGCTTGCCCGCGGGCCCTTACGCCTCCTTACGGCTATCACGGTCATAGGCCGAAGAGTGGGGTTGGCGCGGGGTGGCCAAAATTACAATCCGCGCCGTGCTGCAACAACGAACCCTCAAGTCCATCACCCGCGCCGTGGGCGTCGGCCTGCACAGCGGCCAGCGTGTGGAGCTGACGCTGCGACCCGCGCCGGCGGACACGGGCATCGTGTTCCGGCGTGTCGACCTGCCCGAGCCGGTGGACATCCCCATGCGGGCCGAGTCGGTGACCGACACGCGCCTGGCGTCCACGGTCTCCACCGGGGGCGCGAAGGTGCAGACGGTGGAGCACATCATGTCGGCCTGCGCCGGCCTGGGGCTGGACAACCTCTACATCGACATCACCGCCGACGAGGTGCCGATCCTCGACGGCTCGGCCTCGTCCTTCGTCTTCCTGCTGCAGAGCGCCGGCATCGAACTGCAGAAGGCGCCGCGCCGCTTCATCCGCGTGCTGCGGCCCGTCGAGATCCGCGAAGGTGTCGGGGACCAGCTCAAGTGGGCCCGCCTGGAGCCCTACCACGGCTTCAAGCTGAGCTTCGAGATCGACTTCGATCACCGCGTGGTCAACGCGACCGGCCAGCGCTACGAGTTCGACCTGAGCGTGGGCCAGTACGCCCGCGACATCGCCCGCGCGCGCACCTTCGGCTTCACCAAGGAGGTCGAGTACATGCGCAGCAAGGGCCTGGCCCTGGGTGGTGGCCTGGACAACGCCATCGTCATGGATGACCACAAGGTGCTCAATGCCGGCGGCCTTCGCTACGACGACGAGTTCGTCAAGCACAAGATCCTCGACGCCATGGGCGACCTCTACATCGTCGGCAAGCCGCTGCTGGCGGCCTACAGCGCCTTCCGCTCGGGCCATGCGCTCAACAACAAATTGCTGCGCGAACTGCTGGCCCAGTCCGACGCCTACGAGATCGTGACCTTCGAGGACACGCGCCAGGCCCCCCGCGGCTTCGGCGAGATCGCCCGCGCCTGGTAAGGCGCACGCCCCCTTCGCATGCTGCTCTTCCGCTGGGTCATCCTTCTCTTGCTGCTGGTGGCGGGCGTGTGCTTTGCCTTCTATGCGGCCACCGGCCAGATGCGCTACCGGCGCCTGGGCTGGATCGTCTTCAAGTGGACCTTCCTCGCGGCGCTCGGCTTCTTCGCCGTGCTGATCGCCGAGCGCCTGGCCTGACCCGCGCAGGCCAGGCGGCCTTCACGCCGCGGGCGGTACCCCGTCGTAGGCGTTCTGCAGCAACCGGCGCAGCGCCGCGGCTTCCAGAGGCCGAGGATTCGGGTACTGGTTCTGCATCGCCAGCGCGCAGGCGCGGTCCAGGTCCTCTTCGCGCAAACCGATCTGCTTGAGCGCCACCGGCGCGCCGTGGCCGTGGGCGAGTTCGTACAGCGCCAGCGGGGCATCTTCCGCATTCAGGGCGCGGGCGATGCGCGTCACGGCCGCGGGTGCGGCCGGCGCGTTGTAGGCCAGCGCATGCGGCAGCACGATGGTGTGGGTCTCGGCATGCGGCAGGTTGAAGCTGCCGCCCAGCGTGTGGCACAGCTTGTGGTGCAGGGCCATGGCGACGCTGCCCAGCACGGTGCCGCACAGCCAGGCGCCGTAGAGCGCATCGGCGCGGGCCTGTCGATCACCGCTGTCGGCATGGATGGCGGGCAGGGCGCGGCCCAGTGCGGCCAGGCCTTCCTCGGCCATCAGTTGCGTCACCGGGTTGGCGTCGTCGGCATACAGGCCTTCGGCCGCATGGGCCATGGCATTGATGCCGCTGACCACCGACAGGCCCACGGGCAGGCCCAGGCTGAGCTGCGGGTCGTAGATCACGGTGCGCGGCAGCACGCGCGGGTCGCGGCCGGTGCGCTTCACGCCCTCGTCGGTGAGGCCGTAGATGGGCGTCATCTCCGAGCCGGCATAGGTGGTGGGCACGGCCAGGATGGGCAGGCCCGAATCCAGCGCGATGGCCTTGCCCAGGCCGATGGTGGAGCCGCCGCCCACTGCCACCGCGCAATCGGCGCCCAGGCGCTGCGCCACGGCGCGGGCCTCGCGCGCGGCCGCCATGGGCACATGCATGACCGCGCCGTCGAACACACCCGCGGCCCGTTCGCCGAGCAGGTCGGCCACCTGTTCGGCCTGGGCCCGCTGCGGGGGCGTGCACAGCACCAGTGCCTTGCGCGCGCCCAGCGCATCGACTTCCGCCGCGACCTTCGCGAGCGTGCCGTTGCCGAACAGCACGCGCTGCGCCCGGCTTTCGTAGACGAAGGGCTTCATTCGGCGACGATGTTGCGGGCCTTGATCAGACGGCCCCAGCGGGCGCTTTCGCTGCGAACGAGCTGGTTCATGGCTTCGCGCGAGCCGGCCACCACCTCGAAGCCGCCCTCGGCCAGGCGCTTGGCCACCTCGGGCTGGCGCAGCGTCGCGGTCACGTCGGCCGCCAGGCGGTCGAGCACCGGCTCCGGCACCTTGGCAGGCGCCACCATGCCGACCCAGGAATAGACCTCGAAGCCCTTGTAGCGCTCGGCCACGGCCGGCACGTCGGGCAGGGCCGCGCTTCGCTGCGGGGAGGTCACGGCCAGGGCGCGCAGCTTGCCGCTCTGCACCTGCGGCAGCACCAGCGGCAGGCTGGCGATCATCGAGTCCACATGGCCGCCCATCAGGTCGGTCATGGCCGGGCCGCCGCCCTTGAAGGGCACATGCGTGCCCTTGCCGCCGGCGGTTTCGAGGAAGAGTTCGGCCGCCAGGTGGTTGGAGCTGCCGGCCCCCACCGAGGCATAGGAGACGCCGTTGCCAGCCTTGGCGGCCGCCACATAGTCCTGCAGCGTCCGGTAGGGCGAGGCGGCCGGCACCACCAGCACCATGGGCGAACGGGCGATGTACGACACACCGGTGAGGTCGCGCTCGGTGGAATAGGTCAGCCGGGGATAGATGTGCTGCTCGGTGGCGTAGGAGTCGAACACCATCGCCACCGTGTGGCCATCGGGCACGGCCTTCGCCACCAGCGCCATGCCGATGGTGCCGCCGGCGCCGCCGCGGTTGTCGACGATCACCTGCTGGCCCAGGCGGGCGGCCAGCGGCTCCTGGATCTGGCGTGCCACCTTGTCGACCGTGCCGCCGGCCGCGAAGGGCACGACGAAGGTCACGAGGCGCGAGGGATAGGCCGGCTGTGCCAGCGCCGCATGGGCCGCGAACAGACCGAGGCCGAGTGCGAGGCCCTGGCCGAGGAGGCTGCGGCGGGAGGCGCCGCCGCGCGTTGTCTCTGCTTGGAACATGAGCGATTCCTGGTTCTTGTGAAGTGGATCGGATGCTATTCTTTGCGTGGCATCTGCAGAATCCGCTGCGTCTGCCAAACGCCTTTGCGAGGTCTGCACAGATGGAATCGATCCGCTTCGCCGAATCCCTGGCCGTCTTCGTCGACGTGGCCGAGGCCGGCAGCTTCTCGGCGGTGGCGCGCCGACGCGGCATGGTGGCCTCCTCGGTGGCCCGCCAGATCGATGCGCTGGAGCAGGACCTGAAGGTGCCGCTCTTCACCCGGTCCACCCGCGCGCTGGTGCCCACCGAGGCGGGCGTGCTGCTGCTGGAGCGGGCGCGCAAGATCCTGCGCGACATGACCGACGCGCGCAGCGAGGTCGTCTCGCTCGACCGCAGTGTGCAGGGCCTGCTGCGCGTGAGCTGCGTACCCGCCTTCGGCCGCCGGCATGTGGTGCCGCACCTGGGCTCTCTGTTCGAGCGCCATCCTGCGCTGCGGGTGGAACTGGAGTTGACGGAGCGCCTGGTCGACCCGGTGCTGGAGCGCTTCGACCTGGTGATCCGCATCGGCCCGCAGCCCGACAGCAGCCTGGTGGGCCAGCGCATCGGCAGCCAGCGCTACATCATGGGCGCCTCGCCCGCCTACCTGGCGCGCCACGGGCGGCCCGAGCGCTTCGAGGACCTGGCGCATCACCGGCTGATCGACCGCCAGCACAGCACCAGCGCCCGTGGCTGGCGCGAGCTGGACGGCTTCGACTGGAGCCAGCCGCCGCACTTCGTGCTGGAGAGCGACGACTGCGACTCGCGTCGGCATTGCGCGGCGCAGGGTCTGGGCATCGCGCTGATGCCCAACTGGGCCATCGGCGAGGACCTGGCCGCCGGCCGCATCGTCGAGCTCCAGCTCGAAGGCGCGCCGCGCCAGTCGGCCAGCGGCATCTACATGCTGCGGGCGGCGCCGCAGGCCAGCCTCAAAGTGCGGGCCTTCACCGAGCACCTGCTGGAGAGCATCGGCCGCTCCGCCAGCTGGGTGAGCGACACGGCCACGGCACTGCAGTAGGCGTGCCTCGACGCCAGGCGTCGACGCGACCCTTGGCGCCCGGGTCCTGCCCTCAATGCAAGCGACGGGCTGTTCGACGCACGCGTCCGGCCTTCAGCGCGATCGTCCGCCCTTGTAGAGCCCACTGGCCCGCGGCTGCAGCGTGGTGGCCCCACCGAGACGGGCCCGCACCCGGCCGACCTGCGCATGGGTGATGGCCAGCCCCAGCGCATCGGCCGCGTCGCTGCCGGGCAGGCCGGGCAGCTCCAGCAGCCGGCGCACCATCTCCTGCACCTGCGCCTTGGCGGCGCGGCCATGGCCGGCCACCGCCTGCTTCATCTGCGTGGCCGTGTACTCCGCCACCGGCAGGCCGTTGGTCACCAGGGCCGTCAGGCAGGCACCGCGGGCCTGGCCCAGCAGCAGCGTGGACTGCGGGTTGACGTTGACGAACACGATCTCCACCGACGCTGCATCCGGCTGGTAGCGCTGGCTGAGCTCGCCGATGCCATCGAACAGCACCTTGAGCCGCGCAGGCAGCGCCGTGGTCGCCAGGTGCCGCGTGCTGATGGTGCCGCTGGCCACGTAGCGCAGCGCATGGCCGTCCACATCCACCACGCCGAAGCCGGTCGTCTGCAGCCCAGGATCGATGCCGAGTACACGCACGTCAGCGTTCCTCGGCATCGAATGCCGTGCATAGCGTTTGGTACCCGCGCAACCGCAGGCGTCGCAAGGCCGCGGAGCAGGCCACGCCAGGGCACCCGAGGAACTGGCTTCGCCAGGCCTCCGGGTGCGCCCCCCTCCAAGCCGAAGGCGCAAGAGAGGGGAGGGCCGCGAAGCGGCGTGGGGGGTGCCTTCTGGTCTTCATGCGTTGAAGTACCAGCGGACGGAGTGGAAAAAGATGGGTGCGGCGAAGCACAGCGCATCCACCCGGTCCAGCAGGCCGTTGGCCCCGGTGATGCCCACGCCCTTGCGGCCCCAGTGCGGCACGCCGCGGTCGCGCTTGAGGGCCTTCATCACCAGGTGGCCCATGGAGCCCGCGACACAGGCCACCAGCGCGGCCACGAAGGCCTGCCAGAAGTGGAAGGGCGTGATGAACGAAAGCAGCGCACCCACGAAGCTGGCCACGCCCATGCCCACGCCCCAGCTGGCCCAGTTGAAGCTGCGGCTGACATGCGGCGCGATGGGCGCGCGGGGCCGCAGGATCTGGCGCAGCAGGCCGCCACGGCCGGGCGGCGCCGGTGGGCCGGCCTGGCTGTCGCTGCCGGAGGCGGCCAGGTGCCGGTAGATCAGGTGCTGCACCAGCATGCAGGTCTGCACCGTCGCGACCAGGAAAAACACCAGGAAGGCGTTCTTGCCGTCGTAGCCCGGAAACTGCAGCAACAGCAGCGCCGGCACATGCGACAGCCCGTAGACGCAGACCATGATGCCCCACTGCAGCTTGGCATTGCGCTCCAGGAAGTGGTCCGGGTCGTCCGCCAGGGCGGCGGCCGTGGGCAGCGCCAGGAAGGCGTAGACGGGGATGAACACCGTGAACAGGTCGAAGCGGGCCGTGCCCACCAGCACGAACTGGATCGGCAGGACCACGAAGAAGGCCAGCAGCAGACTGCGGTGGTCGCCGCGCCGTGTGGGCGAGAGGGTGATGAACTCGCGCAGCGCCAGAAAGGCGATCAGGCCGAAGAGCACCGTGGCCACCGTCTCGCCCAGCGCCCAGCCGATCCAGAAGATGATGACCATCACCCAGGTGGTGCGCAGCAGGGCGCGCAGGTGCACGAGCTCCTCTTCCCAGGCCTCCCCATGCACGGGATTGCGGCGCTCGCGCAGGCCCACGAAGAAGAGGGCGGCGCTGACCAGGGCCAGGATGCCGAAGACCAGCAGGAAGAGGGCGGCCACCTGCTCCGAGGGGCCGAGGTTGCGAAGGAAGCTTTCCATGGGGCGTCCTCCTTCCTACACGTCGCGCAGGGCGATCACGGCCTCGCGCGCCCGGTCGAGGAAGGCCCGACGCTCCTCGCCCGGCTCGATGCGGATCGGCGCGCCGAAGGTCACCGAGCAGAGGATGGGCACGGGCACCACTTCGCCCTTGGGCATCACGCGCTGGACGTTGTCGATCCAGGCCGGCACCAGCACCACCTCCGGGAACATCTGCGCCAGCGTGTAGAGGCCCGACTTGAACTTCTGCGGCACGCCCGTGTGGCCGCGCGTGCCTTCGGGAAAGATGATGATCGAGTCGCCGCTCTTCAGCGCCTCGATCAGCGGCTGCAGCGGCGCCATCGGGTCGGGCGGCGCGGCGCCGTCCTCGGCCGGTGCGGGCGTGCCGCCGCGCTCCACATAGATGGCGTTGAAGACCTCGGTGGTGATCCAGCGCTTGAAGGACGAATTGGCCCAGTAGTCGCGCGCCGCGATGGGCCGGGTGATGCTGCGCAGTTCGCCGGGCAGTGCGGCCCAGATCATGACCAGGTCGATGTGGCTCTGGTGGTTGGCGAAGTAGATGCGCTGCTCGGCCTTGGGCGGGCAGCCCCACCAGCGCGCCTGGGCCCCGGTGAGCAGGCGCGTGACGCCCAGCAGCAGGGCGCCCGTCAGCTTGGCAAGGTACATCGGTCGATGATACGGGCGGGGGTCAGGGCAGCTCGACCGCGCCCATGCGCGCAACGATGGTCGACGCCCTGCCATTGAGGTAGGGCGAGTAGGGCCGCTTCTCGTAGAACTTGGGGCTGGGCAGCATGACGGCCAGCCGCGCCGCCTCGCTGGCCGTCAGGCGGTCGGCGCCCTTGCCGAAGTAGTGGCGCGCCGCGGCCTCGGCACCGAAGACGCCTTCGCCCCATTCCACGCTGTTGAGGTAGATCTCCAGGATGCGGCGCTTGCCCAGGAAGAGCTCCAGCAGCTGCGTCAGCACCAGCTCCTGGCCCTTGCGCAGCAGCGTGCGCTCGCCCGACAGCAGCAGGTTCTTGGCCAGCTGCTGGCTGATGGTGGAGCCGCCGCGCAGCTGCGGCGGGCGGGTGGGCCGGCCCTGCGCGGCGGCACGGGCGGCCCGGCGCGCAGCCAGCTCCTCGGCGCGCGCGTTGCGCTGGCGGGCACGTTCGATGGCCTCCCATTCCACGCCGCCGTGTTCGACGAAGGCGGCATCCTCGCTGGCGATGACGGCGCGCTTGAGCGGATCGGCGATGCGTTCGTAGGGCAACCAGGTCTGGCTCCACTGTGCGCGCGGCCCGTCCTGCCGCGCGAGGCGCCACATCTCCGAGCGCTGGAAGCTGGTGGACTGCGGATCGAGCACCAGCATGAGCGCGATGCGCAGCAGGAAGAACAGCTGCAGCGCCACGCCCGCCAGCAGCAGACAGACCAGCCAGCGGCCGAGCGGACGCATCATGCGGGTTTGGCGTCGACCAGGGCGCGCAGCTCGGCCAGCACCGGCGCCGCATCGGGCCGCACGCCGCGCCACACGGCGAACGCCTCCGCCGCCTGCTCAACCAGCATGCCCAGGCCGTCGCGGCCGATGGCGCCGTGGGCCTGGGCCCAGCCGATGAAGCCGGCGGCGGCGGGGCCGTACATCATGTCCACGGCCAGGGCGCCCTCGGCCAGTACGCGGGCCGGCACGGGCACGCCGTCACCCGCCAGGCTGGAGGCGGTGCCGTTGACGACGATGTCGAAGCGGGCATCGCCCAGGCCGTCCAGGCCGGCGGCCTGAAGCTCGCAATCCGTGCCTCGGGCCAGGTGGGCATGCTGCGTCACCAGCGCCTCGGCCTTGGCGGCGGTGCGGTTGGCCACCACCAGGCGCGAAGGCGCCGCCTCGATCAGCGGCCCCATTACGCCGGCCGCCGCGCCACCTGCGCCGATCAGCAGCACCCGCGCGCCCGCCAGCGCGCGGCCGGCATGGCGCACGATGTCGGCCACCAGGCCGGCACCGTCGGTGTTGTCGCCGTGCACATGGCCGTCCTCGTCGAAGCGCAGGGTGTTGACCGCGCCGGCCAGACGGGCGCGCGCGCTCAGCCGTTCGCCGGCCAGCGCGGCGGCGTCGAACTTGCAGGGCACCGTCACATTGCAGCCGCCAGCGCGGTCGCCGGCCTCCTGCGCCTCGCGGCGGAAGTCGGCCACGGCCTGCGCGAAGACGCCCGGTGCGACCTCGCGGCGTCCGTAGTCCAGCGTCTGGCCGGTGAGTTGGGCGAAGCGGGCGTGGATCCACGGCGAGCGGCTGTGCGCCACCGGGTTGCCCATCACGCAGTAGCGGTCCATGGGGTTGTGATGCGGTCGAAGGAAAAAGACGGGGGACGGCTCACTGCGGCGTCGCGGACACCTGGGTCTCCAGCGTCTCGTCGCGGGTGAAGCGGAAGCGCGAGGGCAGCACGATCTGGTCGGCCTGGCGGCGCATGGCGTCGGTGAAGGGGCCGAAGTTGCCAAGACTGCGCACGATGGCCTGGGCGCGGCGGTCCAGGTCGGCATTGCCGGAGCTTTCCACCAGCTCGGTCGCCAGCAGGCGGCCGTCGTGGTTGACGGTGATCAGCAGCGTGAGCTGGCCGTAGAGCTTCTGGCCCCGCGCCTCGGGAAAGTTCAGCGTGCCGCGCGCCTCGATGCGCCGGCGCAGCGCATCCACGTAGCCGGCATAGGCCACTTCGCGGGTGGAGGGGCTGATGTAGCGGCGCTTGGGGCGGGCGTTCTCTTCGTTGACGCGGCGCTCGATCTCGGCGAGCAGGTCCAGCAGCTGGCGCCGGCGCTCTTCCTGCGCGGTGCTGTCGGTGGTCTGGCCGGTGCGGCTGGGGTCGGGCGCGGGCAGCGATGCCAGCTGCTTGCGCACGCGGGCCAGCAGCATCTGCTGCTGCTCCTGCAGCGCCTCGATGCGGCGCTGGGCGTCCTGGTCGGAATCGCCGACGGCGCGGAAGGCCGAGGGCGGCAGCGGGCTGGTGGCGCGGCCCCGCTCCAGGTCGCCTCCGCCGGCCAGCGTGGCCTGGGCCAGGGCCGCCGGCTTGGCCGGCAGGTCGGTCTGCGAACTGCGGGCGTTGACCAGGATGATCTCCAGCGGCGACTCCTGCAGCACGCGGTCGAAGGCGGCCGGGTCGGCCACGCGCACGCCCAGCACCGCCGCATGCACCAGCACCGACACACCCAGTGCCATGTGCAGCGGAGTCAGGTCGGCCAGGCGCATGGCGAAGAAGCGGGCAGGCTCAGGCCGCGGGGGCGGGCGCAGGGGCCTCGGGTTCGGCGTCGTTCACATCGACGGCGATGGTCAGCGCGCCGGTGGCGGCTTCTTCCTCGTCGGCCTCGGCATCGTCGGCGGCGGGTGAGGCCTCGGCGTCCAGGCGCTCGATCACGCTGCCGTTGACGGCCAGCGCGATCTCGTCGATGTCGCCCAGGCGCAGCCGCACGCGGGCGCCGCGCGGCAGGCCCTGGGCACCGATCACCGGCAGCACCAACGGCAGCGTGTCGGCGCGGGCCAGCGCCTCGCCGCCGCCGGCGTCGCGCACCAGCGTGGCCTCCAGCTCGCGGATGCCGTGCTGCTGCAGGTACTTGAGCGTCCAGAAGCGCTCCATGCCGGACTGGTAGGCGTTGTAGGTCGAGTACGCCGCGTCGAAGCCGGAGAGGATGGAGAACAGTCCCGCGTCCTTGGGCTTGAAGGGCGCGGCCAGCGCGGCCGTCTTGCCGTGGCGCGCGGCGGCAATGATCTGCCACTGGTTGACCAGGTCGGTGTAGCGGCGCAGCGGCGAGGTGCTCCACGCGTAGCTCTTCACGCCCAGGCCGGCATGCGGCAGCGCCTTGGTGCCCATGCGCACCTTGATGCCGGGCGCCAGGCTGGCCTGGCTGCGGTAGAGCGCGGGCACGCCCAGCTCGCCCAGCCAGCCGCCCCAGCTGCTGTTGGCCAGGATCATGGCCTCGGAGACGATCAGGTCCAGCGGCGCGCCGCGGCGGCGGGTGGTGATCTGCACGGTCTCGCTGCCGTCGGGCTCGGGCCGGTCCTCATGGCCGACCAGGCGGAAGTTGTAGTCGGGGCGGTTGAAGCTCTCGGGCTTGCCGCGCACCACTTCGCGCTGTGCCTTCAGCGTCTTGGCCAGGCGGAACAGGAAGGCCAGTGGCGCATGCAGGCGCTGCGCCTCCTCGGGGCCGCCGGTGGCGGCGGGCGCCTCCAGCCAGGCTTCGTCGATCACGGCGTCGAGCTGGTCGTGGCGCAGGTTGGCGACCACTGGCACGCGTTCGATCTTCGTCTCGATGCCCTGCAGCGCCAGCGTGGCCTCGTCGAAGCGGGCATAGAGCGACACCGCCGGGCGCGGCGCGCCTTCGAGCAGGGTGTAGGTCTGCACCACAGCGTCGGGCAGCATGGTGATCTTGTGGCCCGGCATGTAGACGGTGGACATGCGCGCGCGCGCCACCTGGTCCAGCGCGTCGCCGGGCGCGAGCGCCAGGCCGGGCGCGGCGATGTGCACGCCGACGGTCACGGTGCCGCTGCCCAGGCCCTGCACGGACAGCGCGTCGTCGATCTCGGTGGTCTGCGAGTCGTCGATGGAGAAGGCTTCCACGCCCTCGGCCAGCGGCAGGTCGTCGGCCACCGCGGGCGCGGTGAGCGCAGCCGGGAAGCCCGTGCCCTTGGGGAAGTTCTCGAACAGGAAGCGCTTCCAGTGGAACTGGTAGGACGAGTCGATGGCGCCGGCGGTCGTCAGCAGGTCCAGCGGCGGGCGCTGCGCGGTGCGGGCGGCCTCGACCACGGCCTTGTACTCGGGCGCGTTCTTGTCGGGCTTGAAGAGGATGCGGTAGAGCTGCTCGCGGATCGGCGCCGGGCAGCGGCCGGCCACCAGCTCGGCCGACCATTCGGCGATCTGGGCCTGGACGGCCTTCTTCTTCTCGATGGCGGCCAGCGCCTGCTGCACGATCTCGGCCGGCGCCTTGCGGAAGCGCCCCTTGCCGCTGCGGCGGAAGTAGTGGGGCGCGTCGAACAACGCGAAGAGGGCCGCGGCCTGCTGGGCCAGCGTGGGCTTGTCGCTGAAATAGTCGGCCGCGAGTTCGGCGAAGCCGAATTCCTCGTCGGACGCGAATTCCCAGGCCAGGTCCAGGTCCATCGTGGCGGCCAGCGCGCGCGCCTCGGCGATCAGCTCGGCGGGCGCCGGCTTGTCGAAACGCAGCACGATGTTCGCGCCCTTGACCTTGACGCGCTTGCCGCTTTCCAGCTCCACCTGCGCCGACGCTTCGGCCTCGGACAGCACACGGCCGCCGAGGTACTTGCCGGCTTCTTCGAACAACACAAACATCCGGCGATTGTCACACGCGCCCCGCGGCGCGCCGGGCACGCGACGGGCTCAGGCCGGCTGCAGGAAGGCGATCACGGCGTCCAGGTGGGCCGTCTCGAAATCGGACAGCGCATGGTCGCCGCCCTCGACCACGCGCAGCAGGCTGCCGGGGTAGCGCGCCGTCATCTCGCCCCAGTCCAGCACCTCGTCGCCTTTGGCGATCACGGCCATCAGGCGCTCAGGGTGCGGCAGCGCGCCGACCTGCAGGGCGCGCAGCTCGTCGATGTACTCGGGGCGGAAGAAGAAATGCGCCTCGGGGTCGTGCCAGGCGGTCTGTTCGCCGATGTACTTCTCGAGGTCGCGCGCCGGATCGACGGCCGGGTTGACCAGCACCGCGCGGCAGCCGGTGCGCGCCGCCAGCCAGGTCGCATAAAAGCCGCCGAGCGAGGAGCCGACCACTGCCATGCTGTCGCTGGGCCAGCCGGCGGTGCCCTGCGCGATCAGTTCCGCCGCCGCGCGCGGCGAGGGCGGCAACTGCGGGCACCACCAGTGCACCGCCGGATGCCGCGCCGCCATCCGCGCCGCCATCAGCCGCGCCTTGGCCGATTGCGGCGACGAGCGAAAGCCATGCAGGTAGAGCAGGTGGGTGGTCGACATTTGCCGCACTGTAGCGGCGCACGCGGATAATCGCGCGCCTCATGTCTGCCGTCTTCCAGCGCCCCTCGCTCCTGCGCCGCATCGCGCCTGTGTTCCAGGGCTTCGACGTGCTGCTGGTGCTCGCGCTGGTGGTGCTGGCCTCGACCGGCATGGTGGCCATGTATTCCTCGGGCTACGACAGCGGCACCCGCTTCTCCGACCATGGCCGCAACATGCTGCTCGCGGCCGGCATCATGTTCCTGGTGGCCCAGGTGCCGCCGCAGCGGCTGATGAGCCTGGCGGTGCCCCTGTATGCGTTCGGCGTCACGCTGCTGGTGGCGGTGGCGCTGTTCGGCGTCACCAAGAAGGGCGCCACGCGGTGGCTGAACGTGGGCGTGGTGATCCAGCCCAGCGAGATCCTGAAGATCGCCATGCCGATGATGCTGGCCTGGTGGTTCCAGCGGCGCGAAGGCCAGTTGCGGCCGCTGGATTTCGTGGTCTCCTTCGTGCTGCTCGCGGTTCCGGTCGGCCTGATCATGAAGCAGCCCGACCTGGGCACCTCGCTGCTGGTGCTGGCGGCCGGCCTGTCGGTGATCTTCTTCGCCGGCCTGCCCTGGAAGCTGATCGTGCCGCCGGTGATCGTCATCGCCATCGCCGTGACGCTGATCGTCTGGTACGAGCCGCAGCTGTGCGCCGACGGCGTCGACTGGCGCATCCTGCACGAGTACCAGCGCCAGCGGGTGTGCACGCTGCTCGATCCCTTCCGCGACCCGCTGGGCAAGGGCTTCCACATCATCCAGGGCATGATCGCCATCGGCTCGGGCGGCCTGGGCGGCAAGGGCTTCATGCAGGGCACGCAGACGCACCTGGAGTTCATTCCCGAGCGCACCACCGACTTCATCTTTGCCGCCTATTCCGAGGAGTTCGGCCTGGCCGGCAACCTGTTCCTGATCTGCGGCTTCATCTTCCTGATCTTCCGCGGCCTGGCCATCGCCTCGTCGGCGCCGACGCTGTTCTCGCGGCTGCTGGCCGGGGCGGTGACGATGATCTTCTTCACCTATGCCTTCGTGAACATGGGCATGGTCAGCGGCATCCTGCCGGTGGTGGGCGTGCCGCTGCCCTTCGTCAGCTATGGCGGCACGGCCATGGTCACGCTGGGGCTGGGGCTGGGCATCCTGATGTCGATCGCGCGCTCGCGGCGCCTGATGCAGACCTGATTCCCCGGTCGTCGCGCTGAGCCTGTCGCATCTGGCGAGCGCTTGCGCCGTCGGCCCCACGCCCCGATCCGGTTTCTACGCGCCGCGACTTGTCCGCAGCAGCCGCGCGCGCAGCGTTGGCATTGCCCCTGATCCCCGGCCTGCCGATCCGCGAGGACGGGGGCAGCGTCTGGAGGCGCGAGCAATAATCTGCCGATGATCTCCCGCGAACCCACCCTCGAGCGCCTGGCCACGGCGCAGCAGCTTTTGCTCACGCCCTTCGGGCTCGACGAGACGCACCTGGCGAAGGCCCTGGCCGAGATCCGCGCGCACAAGGTGGACGACGCGGACCTGTACTTCCAGTACACCCGCGCCGAGGGCTGGAGCCTGGAGGAAGGCATCGTCAAGACGGGCAGCTTCTCCATCGACCAGGGCGTGGGCGTGCGCGCGGTGAGCGGCGAGAAGACCGCCTTCGCCTATTCCGACGACATCTCCGAGGCCTCGCTGCTCGACGCCGCCCGCACCGTGCGTGCCATCGCCGCGGCCGGCAAGTCGGGCCGCGTCAAGGCGCCGGCCCGCAAGGTGGCGCCCAGTCGCCAGCTCTACGGCGGCATCGACCCCATCGCCACGCTCGACAGCACGGCCAAGGTGGCGCTGCTCGAAAAGGTCGAGAAGCTGGCCCGCAGCCGCGACCCGCGCATCGCGCAGGTCATGGCGGGCCTGGCGAGCGAATACGACGTGGTGCTGGTGGCGCGCGCCGATGGCACGCTGGCCGCCGACGTGCGGCCGCTGGTGCGCCTGTCGGTCACGGTCATCGCGGAGCACAACGGCCGCCGCGAGATCGGCTCCGGCGGCGGCGGTGGCCGCTTCGGCCTGGCCTACTTCGGCGACGAGCAGATCGCCGAGTACGTGGACCATGCCGTCAACTCGGCCCTGACCAACCTCGAATCGCGTCCGGCCCCGGCTGGCGAGATGGTCGTGGTGCTCGGCCCGGGCTGGCCCGGCATCCTGCTGCACGAGGCCGTGGGCCACGGCCTGGAAGGCGACTTCAACCGCAAGGGCTCCAGCGCCTTCAGCGGCCGCATCGGCCAGCGCGTGGCGGCCAAGGGCGTCACGGTGCTGGACGACGGCACCATCGCCGACCGCCGCGGTTCGCTCAACGTGGACGACGAGGGCAACCCCAGCCAGCGCAACGTGCTGATCGAGGACGGCATCCTCAAGGGCTACATCCAGGATTCGCTCAACGCGCGCCTGATGGGCGTGGCGCCCACCGGCAACGGCCGGCGCGAGAGCTATGCGCACCTGCCCATGCCGCGCATGACCAACACCTACATGCTGGGCGGCGACCGGCACCCCGACGAGATCGTCGCCAGTATCGACAAGGGCCTGTACGCCACCAACTTCGGCGGCGGTCAGGTCGACATCACCAGCGGCAAGTTCGTGTTCTCGGCCAGCGAGGCCTGGTGGGTCGAGAAGGGCAAGCTGCTCTATCCCGTGAAGGGCGCCACCATCGTCGGCAACGGCCCGGACGCACTGACGCGCGTGAGCATGATCGGCAACGACATGAAGCTGGACACCGGCGTGGGCACCTGCGGCAAGGAGGGCCAGAGCGTGCCCGTGGGCGTGGGCCAGCCCACGCTGCGCATCGACCGCCTCACCGTCGGCGGCACGGCCTGAACATAAATACAGCTTGGCAAGCCGTTTTCACGTGCTAGAGTCGCGCTCCATGTTCGCTCAACGCGCTTATTACTTTGCCTACTTTTGGTTCCCGGACTCCGGCGGACGAGAGGCGCGCGCGTAAACGCAACAACCCAACCCTCAAAAACCGCCGGTGCCAAAAGCCCGGCGGTTTTTTTTCGCCCCCCCGTTTTCCGTCACACACCAACCCACAAGAAGGATCGTTCCCATGAACAGCAGCAATGCCACCGCCAACCCCTGGTATGCGCCCGTCGAGAAAACCAGCCAGACCGACGACGAACGCATCAAGGACATCAACGTGCTGCCCCCTCCGGAACACCTCATCCGCTTCTTCCCCATCCACGGCACGGCCGTGGAGAAGCTGATCACCGACACCCGCCGCAACATCCACAACATCATGGCCGGTCAGGACGACCGGCTGCTGGTGGTGATGGGGCCGTGTTCCATCCATGACCCGGCCGCGGCCCTGGATTACGCCCGACGCCTGAAGGCCGAGCGCGAAAAGTACGCCGACTCGCTGGAGATCGTGATGCGCGTGTACTTCGAGAAGCCGCGCACCACCGTCGGCTGGAAGGGCCTGATCAACGACCCGTACCTGGACGAGAGCTACCGCATCGACGAGGGCCTGCGCATCGCCCGTCAGTTGCTCATCGACATCAACCGCATGGGCCTGCCGGCGGGCAGCGAGTTCCTGGACGTGATCTCGCCCCAGTACATCGGCGACCTGATCGCCTGGGGCGCCATCGGCGCGCGCACCACCGAGAGCCAGGTGCACCGCGAACTGGCCTCGGGCCTGTCGGCGCCCATCGGCTTCAAGAACGGCACCGACGGCAACATCCGCATCGCCACCGACGCCATCCAGGCGGCGGCGCGCGGCCACCACTTCCTGTCGGTGCACAAGAACGGCCAGGTCGCCATCGTGCAGACCAATGGCAACAAGGACTGCCATGTGATCCTGCGCGGCGGCAAGGCGCCCAACTACGACGCCACCAGCGTCGAGACCGCCTGCCGCGACCTGGAGGCCGCCGGCCTGCCGCCCACGCTGATGGTGGACTGCAGCCATGCCAACAGCAGCAAGCAGCACCAGAAGCAGGTCGACGTGGCGCGCGACATCGCGGACCAGATCGCCGGTGGCAGCCGCAAGGTCTTCGGCGTGATGGTGGAGAGCCACATCCAGGCCGGCGCGCAGAAGTTCTCGCCGGGCAAGGATGTGCCGTCGGCGCTGGAATACGGCAAGAGCATCACCGACGCCTGCCTGGGCTGGGACGATTCGCGCAGC
Source organism: Pseudacidovorax sp. NFM-22 (assembly GCF_021401245.1). GTDB lineage: Bacteria > Pseudomonadota > Gammaproteobacteria > Burkholderiales > Burkholderiaceae_C > Xenophilus. Next base: position 212,074 of record NZ_JACBFY010000002.1, on the reverse strand, counting down.
CTGCTGGATGTGCTGTCGCAGGCGGTGAAGAAGCGTCGCGGTTGAATCAGATGAAGGAAGCCAGCGCGGGCCAGTGGTGCCGCACGGCGGCGGCCACCTCGCCCTGGGCGTCCATCAGCGTGAAGTCGGCGAAGTCGAAGCCCGGCGCGACGGCGCAGGCGGCCAGGGTGTAGTCGCCGGCGCTGTGCGTGGCCACGGGCTGCGCCGCCTGCCACTGGCCGGCGGGCACCACGTGCTGGGGGCGGCCGCCGTGGACGTCCACCGGGGCCAGGCGCACATGGGCCGGCGCCGTGCGGAAGGCGGCGTCGGCGGTCCACAGGGTGAGCGGCACGCCCTCCAGATGCACCCAGAGTTCGTCCGACAGCACCTGGTGCCAGCGGGAGTGCTGGCCGGCCTCCAGCAGGAAGTAGATGCTGGTCAGTGCTGCACGCGGTCCCCGGTGGTCGGCGGGCTGCACCGGGGTCGGTGCGCGGAACACCTCGCGGTACCAACCGCCCTCGGGATGGGACTGGAGTTGCAGCGTCTCGATCAGCTGCCGGGCGCGCGATGGGGCTTGGGCCATGGGGTGGGTTCTCCGGCGTTCAGGCGGCTTGCAATGCGGCGATCAGCTTGCCATGGATACGGCCAAAGCCGCCATTGCTCATGCACACCAGATGGTCGCCCGGTCGCGCAGCGGCGGCCACGGCCTCGACCAGGCTGTCGACGTTGTCGAAGCAGGCCGCGCGTTCGCCCATCGGCGCGAGCGCGCCGGCCACATCCCAGTCCAGGCCGGCCGTGTGGCAGAAGGCGAGGGCGGCGTCGCGCAGGCTGTCTGGCAGTTGGGCGGCCATGGTGCCCAGTTTCATGGTGTTGCTGCGCGGCTCGAAGATGGCCAGGATGCGTTCGCCCTGCCGCCCGTCAGCGTCCAGCCGCTGGCGCAGGCCGTCCAGCGTGGTCTGGATGGCGGTCGGATGGTGGGCGAAGTCGTCGTAGACGCGGATCGGCTCGCCGCCCGGCCGCGCCACTTCGCCGCGCAGTTCCATGCGGCGTCGCACATTGCGGAAGCGGCAGAGCGCCTCGGCGGCCTGCGCCGGCGTCACGCCCAAATGCTGGGCGGCGGCGATGGCGGCCAGCGCGTTGGCCTGGTTGTGCTGGCCGCTCAGCGCCCACTCGACGCGGCCGACGATCTCGCCGCCGCGCAGCACGTCGAAGGCATGGGCGGGGCCGCGGGCGCGCCACTGTGCCTCTGGCGCCTCGCCGAAGCGGGCGACCTCGCTCCAGCAGCCCTGGGCCAGTACCCGCTCCAGGCTTTGCTCGCCCGCGTGGACGACCAATCGGCCGGTGGAGGGCACGGTTCGCACCAGGTGGTGGAATTGCCGCTCGATGGCCGCCAGGTTGTCGAAGATGTCCGCGTGGTCGAACTCCAGGTTGTTCAGCACCGCCGTGCGCGGCCGGTAGTGGACGAACTTGCTGCGCTTGTCGAAGAAGGCGGTGTCGTACTCGTCGGCTTCGATGACGAAGGGGGCCCAACCGCCTGCCTGCGCCGCGGAGGCGATGGCCGCTGGTTCGGTCTGGCTCGACGCCGGGGTTTCGGCAGCCAGAAGACCCAGGCGCGCGGAGACGCCGAAGTCCAGCGGCACGCCGCCGACCAGGAAGCCGGGCTGCAGGCCCGCCTGGTCCAGCACCCAGGTCAGCATCGAGGTGGTCGTGGTTTTGCCATGGGTGCCGGCCACGGCCAGCACATGGCGGCCCTGCAGCACATGCTCGGCCAGCCACTGCGGGCCGCTGGTGTAGGGCGCGCCGGCGTCCAGGATCGCTTCCATCAGCGGGAACTTGGGACGGCCATCGGCCAGCCGCGCACGGGAGACGACATTGCCGATCACGAACATGTCGGGCGCGAGCGCCAACTGGTCCGCGCCATAGCCTTCGATCAGTTCGATGCCGAGCTCGCGCAACTGGGTGCTCATCGGCGGATAGACGCCCGCATCACAGCCGGTGACGCGGTGGCCGGCCTCGCGGGCCAGGGCGGCCAGTCCACCCATGAAGGTGCCGCAGATGCCGAGGATGTGAATATGCATCGCCGGATTCTAGGAAGGGCCGCAGGGCCGTCCGCCCCGGGGTCGGCCTCGCGGCGGCACAATGCGCCGATGGACTCCGCCAAGCGCGACATCGCTGCCGCTGCTGCCCGCCTCATCGTGGAGGAGGGGCTCGAATACGGCCCTGCCAAGCGCCGTGCCCTGCGCGACCTCGGCCTGCCGCAACGCACGGCCCTGCCCGGCAACGACGAGGTCGAGGAGGAGGTGCGCGACTACATCCGCATCTTCTGCGCCGATACCCAGCCGGCTGAATTGCAAGTGCTGCGACGTCTGGCACTGGAATGGATGGAGCACATGGCGGCCTTCAGGCCGCATCTCGGGGGCTCTGTCTGGCACGGGACCGCCACCCGCCTGAGCGACATCTATATCCAGCTGTTCTGCGATGACTCCAAGTCGGCGGAGATCGCGCTCATCGACCACCGCGTCGAGTACGAGCCCCGTACCGTGACAGGCTTCCACGGCGAGAGCGTCGAGGCGCTCAGCGTCCATGCCCGCAGCCGCGAACTGGGCACCGAAGTGGGGGTGCACCTGATGATCTACGACCTCGACGACCTGCGCGGTGCCTTGCGGCCCGACAGCCAGGGGCGCACACCCCGCGGCGATCTGGCGTCGGTCCGGCGCCTGGTGGAGGAAGGGCAATGACGGCCAACCGTCGGCAGTGGCTGGCGTATGGCGGTGCCGCCGCGGTGGCCGCCGGCGCGGGCCTGGCACTGTGGCGGCATCGTGAACAGCCGCAGGCCGGTGGGTCGGCAGCGGGGGAGGTCCCGGACGCGCTGTGGTCGCTGCGCCTTCCGCGGCCCGGCGGTGGCGAACTGGCCCTCGCGGCGCTGCGGGGCAAGCCGACGCTGGTCAATTTCTGGGCGACCTGGTGTCCCCCCTGCGTCGAAGAGATGCCGCTGCTCGACCGCTTCCACCGCGAAAACACGGCCAATGGCTGGCAGGTGGTCGGCATCGCCGTCGATCGCGCGGAGCCCGTGGACAAGTTCCTGGCGCGGCTTCCAGTCGGTTTCCCGATCGGCATCGCAGGCGCGCAGGCCCTGTCGCTGGTCAAGGCCCTGGGCAATGACAGCGGCGGCCTGCCCTTCACGCTCGTGCTCGATTCGGGCGGTGCCGTGTGTGACCGTAGAATGGGCAAGGTCGAGCCAGCGGATCTGCAGGCTTGGCAGCGCGCAGTGGTTCACGGCTAGAATCCGCGACCTTCTCGGCAGATGGCGTCAAAACGCCGACGTACGCCGACTTTCAAGCAAGTTCGATAGACGGCCTCCGCGGCCGGCGCTGGAGAATCATGGATCTGCGCAAACTCAAGACACTGATCGACCTGGTGTCTGAATCCAATATTTCCGAACTCGAGATCACCGAAGCCGAAGGCAAGGTGCGCATCGTCAAGGCGGGCGAAGCCGCCCCCGTTCAGTATGTCCAGGCGGCCATGCCCGCGGCCGCGGCGCCTGCCGTCATGGCGGCTGCCCCGGCAGCACAGGCTGCGGCGCCGGCCGCGGCGTCCGCTGAGGCGGCGCCGTCGGGCCATGTGGTGAAGTCGCCCATGGTCGGCACCTTCTACCGCTCCTCCAGTCCCGGCGCCGCCGCGTTCGTGGAGGTCGGCTCCCAGGTGAAGGAGGGCGACACCCTCTGCATCATCGAGGCGATGAAGATCCTCAACGAGATCGAGGCCGACAAGTCGGGCACCGTCAAGCAGATCCTCGGCGAGAACGGCCAGGCCGTCGAATACGGCCAGCCGCTGTTCATCATCGAGTGAGACGCTGAATGTTCAAGAAGATCCTCGTTGCCAACCGGGGCGAGATCGCTTTGCGGATCCAGCGCGCCTGCAGCGAACTGGGCATCAAGGCGGTCATGGTGTATTCCGAGGCCGACCGCGAGGCCAAGTACGTCAAGCTGGCCGAAGAGGCCGTGTGCATCGGCCCGGCGCCCTCGTCGCAGAGCTACCTCAACATGCCGGCCATCATCTCGGCTGCCGAGGTCACGGACGCCGAGGCCATCCACCCCGGCTACGGCTTCCTCTCGGAAAACGCCAACTTCGCCGAACGGGTGGAGCAGAGCGGCTTCCAGTTCATCGGCCCCACGCCCGAGTCGATCCGCATCATGGGCGACAAGGTGTCGGCCAAGCAGGCCATGATCAAGGCCGGCGTGCCCTGCGTGCCCGGCTCGGACGGCGAGCTGTCGGACGATGCGACGGCCAACAAGCGCATCGCCCGCGCCATCGGCTATCCGGTGATCATCAAGGCCGCGGGCGGTGGCGGTGGCCGCGGCATGCGCGTGGTGCACACCGAAGCCGCGCTGGTCAATGCGATCCAGATGACCAAGGCCGAGGCGGCCGCGGCCTTCAACAATCCCGCGGTTTACATGGAGAAGTTCCTCCAGAACCCGCGGCACATCGAGATCCAGATCCTCGCGGACAAGCACAAGAACGCCGTCTACCTGGGCGAGCGTGACTGCTCCATGCAGCGCCGCCACCAGAAGGTGATCGAGGAATCGCCGGCCCCGGGCATCCCGCGCAAGCTGATCGAAAAGATCGGCGAGCGCTGCGCCGCCGCCTGCAAGAAGATCGGCTACCGCGGCGCCGGCACCTTCGAGTTCCTGTACGAGAACGGCGAGTTCTATTTCATCGAGATGAACACCCGCGTGCAGGTGGAGCATCCGGTGACGGAGCTGGTGACCGGCATCGACATCGTGAAGACGCAGATCATGGTCGCCGCCGGCGAGAAGCTGCCCTTCACCCAGCGCCAGATCCAGCTCAAGGGCCATGCCATCGAGTGCCGGATCAATGCCGAAGACCCGTACAAGTTCACGCCGTCGCCGGGCCGCATCACCATGTGGCATCCGCCGGGCGGTCCCGGCGTGCGCGTCGATTCGCACGTCTACACCAACTACTTCGTGCCGCCCAACTACGACTCGATGATCGGCAAGCTGATCGTCTACGGCGACACGCGCGAGCAGGCCATGGCCCGCATGCGCACGGCGCTCAACGAGACGGTGGTCGAAGGCATCCTGACCAACATCCCGCTGCACCGCGAGCTGATGGTGGACGCCAAGTTCATGGCCGGCGGCACCAACATCCACTATCTGGAAGAGTGGATGGCCGCCCACAAGCGCTAGTCGGCGCGCGGCCCTGGGCGGGGCGACCCGCACCGGCGATACTTTGTGAAGACTTGCGCCGCGGCCCGGCCTTCCGGTCCGCGGCGCGTTCGTTATGGGGCTGCGCGGCATGGGCGCGCGGCCCGTTGAGGAAAGGCGATTCATGTTCGAACTGCGGCTCTTGGCGCCCGAAGACCGGGTCGAGGTGGTGGGCGATGCGCTCGATGCGCTCGATGCCCTCTCCGTCTCGGTGGAGGATGCCGATGCCCACACCGAGGCCGAGCAGGCCCTGTTCGGCGAGCCCGGCATGCCGCCGCCGCGCGAAGGCTGGCAGCGCTCGCGCGTGGTGGCCCTCTTCGACACCCGCGCCAAGGCCGACGAGGCCGCCGCGCTGCTGCAGGCGCAGGACTTCTTCGAAGGCTGCAGCCTGGCGGGCATCGCCGAGGTGCCCGAGCAGGACTGGGTGCGGCTGACCCAGTCGCAGTTCGCGCCGGTAGAGATCACCGGGAGCTTCTGGATCGTCCCGACCTGGCATGAGCCGCCCGCGCAGGCCGTGCAGGTGATCCGCCTCGATCCGGGCCTGGCGTTCGGCACCGGCACCCATCCGACCACGCGCATGTGCCTGCGCTGGATCGCGACCCAGCCGGCCGACGTGCTGGGTTCGCGCGTGCTCGACTACGGGTGCGGCTCGGGCATCCTGGCCATCGGCGCTGCGAAGTTCGGCGCTACGGAGATCGATGCCGTCGACATCGACGAAGCGGCCGTGGAATCGACCCACCTCAATGCCGATGCCAATGCCGTCGAGCTCTCGCCCGGCCTGCCCGAGCGGGCCCAGGGCGAATACGACACCGTGCTTGCCAACATCCTGGCCACGCCCCTGAAGGTGCTGGCGCCGTTGCTCTGCGCCTATGTGCGACCGGGCGGCCACCTGGTGCTGGCCGGCATCCTGGCGCCGCAGGCCGACGAGTTGAAGGAGGCCTATGCGCCCTGGATCGCGCTCGAGGTCGCCGACACCGAAGACGGCTGGATCCTGATGACCGGCCGCCGCGCGGCATGAGTCTTGTCACCCGCTGTCCGTCCTGCACGACCGCCTTCAAGGTGGTGCGCGACCAGTTGCGGCTGTCCGACGGATGGGTGCGCTGTGGCCGGTGCGGCGAGGTGTTCGATGCGCAGTCCGACCTGCGCGAGCAGTTGCCCGACGGCCGTTGGGTGGTGCTGGCGGCGCCCGCCTCCGGGGGCGCATGGCCTGCCGCGGAGCCGGGGGCTGCGGCGGGGGTGGGCGACGCGGAGTCGGCCTCTGCGATGCGGGACCCAGAGAGTGAGCCGGTGGACGACGATATGCCCGGCGCAGCGTCGCCCTCGCTGTCTGCCAACACTTCGCCGACCGCCCAGCCCTGGCCCTCTGTCGACTGGCTCGATCTGTCTGCAGGTGGTGCGACATCTGCGCCCCCGGCGGCCGAACGTGTCGAGCCCCGGCTGCCTGCGCGCGACCTGCTGGATCTGGCGCAGCCCGAAGACAGGGCGGCGTCGACGCAGGATGCCCAGGCGCCGTCGGCGTCCTCCACGCCCTCGGCCATCCCTGCGCGCCCGGCGGCCGACGCGGCGCAGGTCGGCCGCGTCCTGCGCCGCGGTCGCGCATGGGTGAATGCCGAGCCCACCGCGCTCGCCGCCTTCCTGCGGCCGGGGCGTGCTGCGGTACCGCCGCGCCCGGCCCCCCTCGAGCCCTCGCTGGAGGCGGATCCGCCGCCGGCCCCGGTCATCCCCACGCCGGATGCGGGCCTTGACCGCCCCTCGCCAAGCGCCGACGTCGACTTCGACGTCGACGTCGACGAAGCGCCAGGGCAGGCGCCCCCGCCGTTGGTCGAAGAGTCCCCGACGGCGGAATCGACCCCGCCGTCGTCCGCTCTGCCGATGGCCGATGAGCCTGCTGCTCGGGACGACCTGGCGGCGCCGCCGTTCACCCCCCTGCGCCCCAGCTTCCTGGACACGCCGGACGCGCCAGAGGAAGGCGAGGCGCCGCGGCGCCGCCGCTTCTGGCTGTGGTCGCTCGCCGCAGCGGGCCTGCTGATCATGCTGGGCGCGCAGGTGATGCGGCATGAACGCGACCAGTGGGCGCTGTCCCGGCCAGCCCTGCTGCCGTTGCTGACGGCCGTGTGCCAGGCGACGGCCTGCACGATCGAGGCACCGCGCCGCATCGACGACATCCGCGTGGATGGCTCCACGTTGATGCGCGACGGCGCGGAAGGCCGCTACCGGCTGGTCTTCACGCTGCGCAATGCGGCGCCGGTGGCCGTGGCCATGCCGGCGATCGAACTGTCCTTGCTCGACGGCTCCGAACGCCCGGTGCTGCGGCGCGTCGTCCAGCCGGCCGAGATGGCGCGTGCCGCCGTATTGCCGGGCCGTGCCGAAGAGGAGGTCGCACTGGCGCTCGAGTTGCACGCGGTGGCCGGCCGGCCGCTGCCTTCCGTGGTGGGCCACAGCGTGCTCGCCTTCTATCCCTGAGGCCGACGGTCACACCGTGCCCGCGGCTTTGCCTTGTCTCCCACCGCTTCTGCAGGATTGATCCCGCCATGGCTTCCGTGATCTGCGGCTCGCTCGCATTCGACACCATCATGACCTTCGAGGGCCGCTTCGCCGAGCAGATCCTGCCCGACCAGCTGCACATCCTGAACGTGTCCTTCCTGGTGCCCGGCCTGCGCCGGGACTTCGGCGGGTGCGCCGGCAACATTGCCTACAGCCTGAATGCGCTGGGCGGCCGCGCCCTGCCCATGGCGGCCGTGGGCAGCGATGGCGCCGACTACGTGCAGCGCCTGAAGGAACTGGGCGTGGGCACGGAGTTCATCCTGCAGCTGGACGACAGCTACACCGCGCAGGCCATGATCATGACCGACCGCGACAACAACCAGATCACGGCCTTCCACCCGGGTGCGATGCAGCAGGCCCACCTCAACCGCATCGAGGCACGCGAGGACATCCGCCTGGGCATCATCGCGCCCGACGGCCGCGAGGCGATGCTGCAGCATGCCGCGCAGTTCAAGGCTGCCGGCATTCCCTTCGTCTTCGATCCGGGTCAGGGTCTGCCGATGTTCGACGGTAAGGACCTGGCCCACTTCATCGATCAGGCGGACTGGGTCGTGGTCAACGACTACGAGGGCCGCATGCTCAGCGAGCGCACGGGCTGGAGCACGGCCGAGATCTCGCGCCGTGTGCGCGGCATGGTGGTCACGCTGGGCGCCGAGGGCTGCGACGTGTGGGTCGGCGGCGAGGCCACGCGCGTGGCGCCCGTGACGCCCGAGGCCGTGGTCGATCCCACCGGCTGCGGCGATGCCTGGCGCGGCGGCCTGCTCTATGGCCTGGAACAGGGCTGGGACCTGGTGCGCTGCGCCGAACTGGGCAACCGCCTGGGCGCCCTCAAGATCGCGCAGCGCGGCCCCCAGAACTACCAGGTCGACCGCGCCGCGCTGGGCCTCTGAGCGGCGCGCGACGCGGCAATAAAAAACCCGGCGCCTTGCGGTCGCCGGGTTCGGGCTTCGAAGGCCGCTGGCGCGGCGCTTCGTTCCGCCTCAGGGCTTGCTGGCCGTGGGGAAGGGCCAGGCGGCCTGCGGGCTCAGCGTGGTCTGTGCTGCAGGGGCTGCAGCGGCAGGCGCGGGCGCAGCCGCAGGGGCAGGCGCTTTCGCAGGGGCAGGCTTTTTGGCGGCAGCCTTCTTGGCAGCGGCCTTCTTGGCGGGGGCCTTGGGGGCCGCAGCCGTCTTGGCCGCCGTCGTCTTCTTGGCGGCGACCTTCTTGGCCGGTGCAGCCTTCTTGGCGGCGACCTTCTTCGCAGGTGCTGCGGCCTTCTTGGCGGCAACCTTCTTCGCCGGCGCTGCGGCCTTCTTGGCGGGCGCAGCCTTCTTCGCCGCGACCTTCTTGGCCGGTGCCGCCTTCTTGGCCGCAACCTTCTTTGCCGGCGCTGCCTTCTTGGCGGGTGCAGCCTTCTTCGCTGCGACCTTCTTGGCCGGTGCCGCCTTCTTGGCCGCAACCTTCTTCGCCGGTGCGGCGGCCTTCTTGGCCGGAGCCGCCTTCTTCGCCGCGACCTTCTTGGCCGGAGCGGCCTTCTTTGCAGCGACCTTCTTGGCCGGAGCCTTCTTTGCAGTTGCCATTTCTTTCTCCTTGATCAAGTTGGAAATCAACCTTCGAATTGCACGGGCCGCCCGTGTGCCTGCGGCCAGCGATCCGTGACGTCGGGGCACACCCCGCCACCACGAATGGGAAAGCCCCGGACGCCGCACTCTGGGGTGCGTCTGGCGTCCGGGGCGGGTCTCAGATCCATTCGTCCTTCAGGAAAGAGTCGTGCTCAGTCCCATGAGAGCGCACCACCCGACTGGTATTCGATCACGCGGGTTTCGAAGAAATTGCGCTCTTTCTTCAGGTCGATCATTTCGCTCATCCAGGGGAACGGGTTTTCCTCGTTCGGGAAGAGCGCTTCCAGGCCGATCTGCGTGGCACGCCGGTTGGCGATGTAGCGCAGGTAGCCCTTGAACATGGAGGCATTCATGCCGAGCACGCCGCGGGGCATGGTGTCTTCGGCATAGCGGTATTCGAGCTCGACGGCCTTCTGGAACAGGGCCTTGATCTCGGCCTTGAACTCGGGCGTCCACAGATGCGGGTTCTCGAGCTTGAGCTGGTTGATCAGGTCGATGCCGAAGTTGCAGTGCATCGACTCGTCGCGCAGGATGTACTGGTACTGCTCGGCGGCACCGGTCATCTTGTTCTGGCGTCCGAGCGCGAGGATCTGCGTGAAGCCGACGTAGAAGAAAAGGCCTTCCATCAGGCAGGCGAAGACGATCAGCGACTTCAGCAGCGTCTGGTCGGTCTCGGGCGTGCCGGTCTTGAAGTTCGGATCCATGATCGCGTCGATGAACGGGATCAGGAACTCGTCCTTGTCGCGGATCGACTGGACTTCGTTGTAGGCGTTGAAGATCTCGGACTCGTCCAGGCCCAGCGACTCGACGATGTACTGGTAGGCGTGGGTGTGGATCGCTTCCTCGAAGGCCTGGCGCAGCAGGAACTGGCGGCATTCGGGCGCGGTGATGTGCCGGTAGGTGCCCAGCACGATGTTGTTGGCGGCCAGCGAGTCGGCGGTGACGAAGAAGCCGAGGTTGCGCTTGACGATGCGGCGCTCGTCCTCGGTCAGGCCGTTCGGGTCCTTCCAGAGGGCGATGTCGCGGTTCATGTTGACCTCCTGCGGCATCCAGTGATTGGCGCAGGTGGCGAGGTACTTTTCCCAGGCCCACTTGTACTTGAAGGGCACCAGCTGGTTGACGTCGGTCTGGCCGTTGATGATGCGCTTGTCGGCGGCATTCACGCGGCGCGCAGCGGCAGTCGTGGCAGCACCGGGTTGCGCAGCAGCAGGAGCGCTGAAGCTGTGCGTGGCCAGCGCGGGCTGTGCAAAGGAAGCGGGGGAGGAAGGGGATGCCATCGACCGGCCTGCGGCCATGTCCGATGCATTCGACAGTGCGCCCGAATTGGAGGGCTTGACTTCGTCGTCCCAGGTCAACATAGAAAAATCCAATGCTCAATTATCAGAGCAACGACACGCGATTGAAAAGTTCTTCGGCTGTGTCGTTGCTGAATTTTGTTGTGCCTGGGCATCGGGTCTGTCGTCCGATGCCCCGACATGAAGGCATGCGTTCCTGCTTTGCGCAGGAACGCATGCATCAACGCGCGATGCGCGCTGCGATCACTGGCAGGCTTCGCAGCCCGGATCGTCGATGGCGCAGAACTTGATGTCGGTGGCGGGCACCGCGTTCATCTGCGCTTGCGCCGCGGCGGCTGCGGCTTCGAGTGCGCTGGGCGCGCTGGCTGCAGCAGCGGGCTGCATGGCCATGGACGAGCCGCCACCGGAGGACACGGCATTCAGGCGGCTCGATTGCACGGTCGACTTCTCGGCGTGCGTGGCGCTGATGGTGCGCAGGTAGTAGGTGGTCTTGAGGCCGCGCGTCCAGGCCAGCGTGTAGGTGTCGTGCAGCTTCTTGCCCGAGGCGCCGGCCATGTAGATGTTCAGGCTCTGGGCCTGGTCGATCCACTTCTGGCGACGCGCAGCGGCTTCGACCAGCCACTGCGGCTCGACCTCGAAGGCCGTGGCGTACAGCGCCTTCACGTCCTGCGGCACGCGGTCGATGGGGCGCAGCGAGCCGTCGAAGTGCTTGAGGTCCATGACCATCACGTCGTCCCACAGGCCCAGGCGCTTGAGGTCACGCACCAGGTAGTGGTTGATGACGGTGAATTCGCCCGACAGGTTGGACTTGACCGACAGGTTGCCGAAGCAGGGCTCGATCGAGGCGTCCACGCCGATGATGTTGGAGATGGTCGCCGTCGGCGCGATGGCCACGCAGTTGGAATTGCGCATGCCGTCCTGCTTGATCTTGGCGCGCAGCGCGTCCCAGTCGAGGGTGCGCGAGCGGTCCACCTCGACATAGCCGCCGCGGGCCTTTTCCAGCAGGTCGAGCGAGTCGATGGGCAGGATGCCCTTGTCCCACAGCGAGCCCTTGAAGCTGCTGTAGCGGCCACGCTCGGCGGCCAGTTCGGTGGAGGCCCAGTAGGCGTAGTAGCAGATCGCTTCCATCGACTTGTCGGCGAAGTCCACGGCCTGCTCGCTGGCATAGGGGATGCGCAGCTCGTACAGCGCGTCCTGGAAGCCCATCAGGCCCAGGCCCACCGGGCGGTGGCGCAGGTTCGAGTCGCGCGCCTTCTTGACGGCGTAGTAGTTGATGTCGATGACGTTGTCGAGCATGCGCATGGCGACCGAGATGGTCTTCTTGAGCTTCTCGTGGTCGACGCCGCCGTCCTTCAAGTGCTGCAGCAGGTTGACCGAGCCCAGGTTGCAGACGGCGGTCTCGGTGTCGCTGGTGTTGAGCGTGATCTCGGTGCAGAGGTTGGACGAGTGCACCACGCCCGCATGCTGCTGCGGCGAGCGCACGTTGCAGGCGTCCTTGAAGGTGATCCAGGGATGGCCGGTCTCGAACAGCATCGAGAGCATCTTGCGCCACAGGTCGGTGGCGGGCACCGTCTTGGCGGGCTTGATCTCGCCGCGGGCGGCCTTCTCTTCGTAGGCGACGTAGGCGCGCTCGAAGTCGGCGCCGAACAGGTCGTGCAGGTCGGGCACGGAAGAGGGCGAGAACAGCGTCCAGTTGCCCTTTTCCATCACGCGGCGCATGAACAGGTCGGGGATCCAGTTGGCCGTGTTCATGTCGTGGGTGCGGCGGCGGTCGTCACCCGTGTTCTTGCGCAGCTCCAGGAATTCCTCGATGTCCAGGTGCCAGGTCTCCAGGTACGTGCAGACCGCGCCCTTGCGCTTGCCGCCCTGGTTGACGGCCACGGCCGTGTCGTTGACCACCTTGAGGAAGGGCACGACGCCCTGCGATTCGCCGTTGGTGCCCTTGATGTGCGAGCCCAGGGCGCGCACGCGGGTCCAGTCGTTGCCCAGGCCGCCGGCGAACTTGGACAGCAGCGCGTTTTCCTTGATCGACTCGTAGATGCCGTCCAGATCGTCGGGCACGGTGGTCAGGTAGCAGGACGAGAGCTGCGAGCGCAGCGTGCCGCTGTTGAACAGCGTGGGCGTGGACGACATGAAGTCGAACGAGGACAGCACCTCGTAGAACTCGATGGCACGCGCCTCGCGGTCGATCTCGCCCAGCGCCAGGCCCATGGCCACGCGCATGAAGAAGGCCTGCGGCAGCTCGATGCGGCTCTTGCGCACGTGCAGGAAGTAGCGGTCGTACAGGGTCTGCAGGCCGAGGTAGTCGAACTTCAGGTCACGGTCGGCCTTGAGCGCGGCGCCCAGGCGGGCCAGGTCGTACTGCAGCAGCTTCTCGTCGAGCAGCTCGTTCTCCACGCCCTTCTTGATGAACTGCGGGAAGTAGTCGGCGTAGGCGGCGCCCATCTCGGCCTGTGCCACTTCGCGGCCCAGCACTTCCTTGACGATGGTGTGCAGCAGCAGGCGCGCGGTGGCGTAGGTGTAGTCGGGATCCTTCTCGATCAGCGTGCGGGCCGCCAGGATCGAGGCCTTGTAGACCTCGTCCAGTGGCACGCCGTCGTACAGGTTGCGCATGGTCTCGGCCACGATGGGCTCGGCCTTCACGCCATCGCCCAGGCCCACGCAGGCGGACTGCAGCAGCGATTGCAGGGCGCCCATGTCCAGCGGCACGCGCTCGCCGCCGTCAAGCACATGCAGTTGCGGCGCGGCGGCCGCAGCCGTCTGCTCGACTTGCTTGGAGCGCTCTTGCGCGCGGCGCTCGCGGTAGAGCACGTAGGCGCGGGCGACTTCCTGGTAGCCGCCGCGCATCAGGCCGAGCTCGACCTGGTCCTGCACGTCCTCGATGTGGAAGGTGCCGCCGCCCGGGCGCGAGCGCACCAGCGCGCGGACCACGGCCTGCGTCAGGCCCTCGACCGTCTCGCGCACGCTGGCCGAGGCGGCGCCCTGCGTCCCGTGCACCGCCAGGAAGGCCTTCATCATCGCCACGGTGATCTTCTCGGGCGCGAAGGGCACCACGGCGCCATTGCGGCGGATGATCTGATAGTGGGCGAGGGCGGGGGCCGTCGTGCCCGCCACGTCGCGGCCGGCGGGCATCGTCGGCAGGGGCTGGGCGGAGGCGGCGGGGGAGTTCAAGGCAGTCTGCATGCGGTTCCTCTTGAGGGGGCTTGGTGTTCGTCGATCAGGGCGCGGGCGGGCAGGGATCCATGCCGCCGCGTCGATGGAGGGGCACTATATCTGGTGTCCCGGGGGGAGCCAATGCACTACCGGTAGTGTTTGGTCGGGGCGCCGGGTCAAGCTTGACTTCCGGTGAAACCCCAGGATGCCGCGCCGGAGCCAAGCAGCAGTAGGTGGGTACGCGGCCGAGGCCGCAGCGATGCGGCTTGGCGGGCGATTTGGCGCGCAAACCCGCATGAACAGGGGCTTGGCGACGCCCGGCCATCCGGCCCGCCCCGGAGCGCTGGCGCCATCGCTCCCCGGGGTCCGATTGAAAAATTTAAGGAGCGGCCGGGAAGGCGATGGCGGTGCCCGCCAGCTGCCGCGCCAGGCGGGCCCAGTCGAAGCCCGGCCCCGGGTCGTATTTGCGGCCGGGAGCGATGTGTTCGTGGCCGGCGACGTAGGCGATCGGATAGCAGGCCGACAGTGCCCGCGCGAGCTGGGCCAGGGTCTCGTACTGCGCGTCTTCGAAGCGCTCGCCTTCAAGGCCTTCCAGCTCCACGCCCACCGAATCGTCATTGCAGCTGGCGCGACCCCGCCACTGCGAGACGCCCGCGTGCCAGGCCCGGTCGTCCGCGCTGACGAACTGCCAGAGTTCGCCATCGCGGCGGATGTAGAAGTGCGCCGAGACCTCCAGACCCCGGATCTGCGCAAAGTAGGGATGCGCGTCCCAGTCCAGCCGGTTGGTGAAGAGCTGCTGCACTTCCTCGCCGCCATAGTGGCCGGGCGGCAGGCTGATGGAGTGCACCACCAGGAGATCGATGCAGGCCCCCGCCGGACGGGGGCCGAAGTTGGGGGAGTCCAGCCGCCGCGCCGCGCGCAGCCAGCCACCGTCCCAGATGTCGGCGTCGGGCTCAGTCATCGTCGCCATGCGGCACCGCGATGCCCAGACGCGCGATGCGGTAGCGGATCTGGCGCAGGCTCAGGCCCAGGCGCGCGGCGGCGGCGGTGCGGTTGTAGTTGGCCTCGCGCAGCGCGCGCTCGACGATGCCGCGTTCCTGGTCGTCGAGGTACTGCTGCAGATCGGCCGGCACGGGGGGGTCTCCCGCCATCGCCGGCGATCCGGTGGGCGCGGCCTCCGGCACGGGAACGGCCGTCACGGCGCCCGGCGCTGGCATGGCAAAGAGCGGCATGGACAGGTCCTGCAGGCCGCTGCCGTCCGCGGCTTCGACGTCCAGCTGCAGCGTGTCGCCCTCGCTCAGGGCGACGGCCCGGTGTAGCAGGTTCTCCAGTTCGCGCACGTTGCCGCGCAGCGGATGCGATTCGAGCTTGAGCAGCACCTGCATCGTCATCCGCGGCACCGGCTGGCCGCTTTCCTCGGCGATGCGTGCCAGCAGGGCGGTGCACAGGGCCGACAGGTCCTCCCGGCGCTCGCGCAGCGGCGGCAGCCGCACCTCGATCACGTTGAGGCGGTAGAACAGGTCCTGTCGGAAGCGGCCCGCCAGCACCTCGGCCTGCAGGTCCTTGTGTGTGGCGCTGACGATGCGCACGTCCACCGGCTCCTCCTGCGTGCTGCCGATGGGCCGCACGCAGCGTTCCTGGATGGCCCGCAGCAGCTTGGACTGCATGGCCAGCGGCAGGTCGCCGATCTCGTCGAGGAAGAGCGTGCCGCCGCGCGCCGCCTGGAAGTAGCCGTCGCGGTCCTGCATCGCGCCGGTGTAGGAGCCCTTGCGCGCGCCGAAGAACTCGGCCTCCAGCAGCGCCTCCGGAATGGCGCCGCAGTTGACGGCGACGAAGGGGCCGCCTGCACGTTGGCTGCAGGCGTGCAGGGCGCGCGCCACCAGCTCCTTGCCCGTGCCCGATTCGCCGTGGATCAGCACCGGTGCCATGCCGCGCGCCACGCGCACGATGCGGGCCTTGACTGCGCGCATGGCGTCCGACTCGCCCACCAGGCGCGCCAGCGCGGCGCGGGCCGCGGGCGCAACGCCTGCCTCGGCCGGCGCTTCTTCGGCCGGCACGACCGGCGCGGACTCGCGTGGCGACGCGGGACGCGCCGGCGTGCCGCCCGGGCGCTCCTGCACGGCCGAGGCCACCACGCTGCGGAACTGCTTCAGGTCCACCGGCTTGGTCAGGTAGTCGAAGGCGCCGGCCTTGAGCGCCTCGACGGCGTTCTCGGCCGAGCCGTAGGCGGTCATCACGACGCAGCGTTCGCTGCGCTGGTGGCGCGCGATGCGCTGCAGCAGCTCCAGGCCGAGGCCGTCGGGCAGCCGCATGTCGGTGATCACGGCATCGAAGCGGTTGGCCTGCAGGTGCTGCCACGCCTCCTCCACGCTGCTGGCTGCTTCGACCAGGTAGCCCTCGCGCAGCAGGGTCAGTTCGTAGAGGGTGCGCAGGTCGGGCTCGTCGTCCACGACGAGGATCTGCGCCGGCGGCGATGCGGGAGAACTGCTCACCGAGCTATTGTGGCAAAGCGCCCGCCTGCGCTGGCGCGAAGCTCAGCAGGAAGGCATTGCCGGCCGGCACGTCGGGTGCGGGACGCAGGCGTTCGTAGCGGATGGTGGCTCCATGGCGCTCGCACAGCTCACGGCAGATGAACAGGCCCAGCCCGCTGGAGCGGCTCTCGGACGAGAAGAAGGGCTCGAACAGGTGGCGTTCCACGCCCTGCTCCAGGGGCGCGCCGTCGCTCCAGACGGCCAGGGTGGGCCGGCCGTCGCCTGCGGCGAAGGTGTGGACGCGGATGGATTCCTCGCCCGGCCCTGCATAGCGGGCGGCGTTGTCGAGCAGGTTGACCAGGATGCGCCGCAGGTGCTCCTCGTTGAAGCGCACCGCCGGCAGGCTTTCCACCAGGCGCAGGGCCGGCTGCGCGCGGCCGCTCTGGCGGCTCCATTCGTCGACCATGGCGTAGACGCTGGCGGCCAGGGGCAGGGCCGTTCCCTGGCCCAGGTCGCTGCCTTGCTGGCGCACGCGCGCGACGTCCAGCACCTCGTCGACGATGCGGCCGAGCCGGCGCGCGTTCTGCTGCACCATGGCATTGAGGCGCTGCTGGGCCGGCTCGGTCAGATCCTCCTCCAGCAGGGCGCTGGCCTGCGTGATGGCGGCCAGCGGATTGCGGATCTCGTGCGCGACGGCCGCCGACATGCGGCCCATCGCAGCCATCTTCTCGGTGCGGATGCGGGCTTCCAGCTGCCGCAGGTCCTGCAGGAACATCACGCAGAAGCCGCGGTCGCGGGCGCCGTCCACGGCCGTCAGCCGGGTGCGCACCCGCAGCTCGCGCGGCGTGGCCTGGGGCTGGGCGATCGGCAGGTCGGCGCCGAGGTCGGCCCTGTCCTCGAAGGTGCGCTGCGCAAGGCTGGCCAGCGGCTGCCACGCCGGATGGGCCATCAGCGAGCGCGGCAGGGAGCCGCGGTCCAGCCCACCTCCCAGCAGGGCATCGGCGGCCGGGTTGGCCGTGTGCACGCGGCCGGCCTCGTCCACCACCAGCACGCCTTCGGCCAGCGCCTCGATCACGAGGGCATTGATCTGCGCCTGCAGCTGGGCCGAATCCTGGCTGCGGCTGGCTCGGGCCTCCTCGCGGGCCAGCCGCAGCGCCAACTGGTGGGCCAGCAGCGACAGCACGAACAGGCCCGTGCCGGTCAGCGCCGCCTGGAGCAACCGGCCCGGCCCGTCGGGGCCGGCCGCGAGCTGGAAGCGCAGCGCCTCGGCCAGCATCAGCAGCGTGGCGGCCGAGGTGGTGGCCAGCCCGACCACCAGGCCCCCGGCCACGGCCGCCATGAGGACCGGAAGGGCCAGCAAGGGCGTGTAGTTGACCGTGGTGCCGGTCTGCAGTGCCTGAAGCAGTGCGAACACGCCCACGTCGAGGCCGATGCACAGCAGCCAGGTCATGCCCAGCCGCCGCAGCGGCAGGCGCGCGGGCGTACGCAGCCGGTCGGCCAGGGTGAAGGCGGCGTAGAGGGCCGTGATGGCCAGGGTCGGCGCGTGCGTGGACTGGCCCAGGGCGAAGGCAATGCCCTGCAGCGCCAGCAGCAGCAGCCCCACCGCCGGCCGGGCCGTCATGAAGCCCCGCCATACCCGCTGCAGGGCCTGGCTGCGCTCGGTGCGGGTTTCCAGCGCGGACCAGTCCGTGTTCGACGACGGAAAGTCCGTGTCCGGTGTCATGGCTCCGCGGCGTTGCGGTGCCGGTCGCTGCAATAGATGCCGTGGCGGCCGGTCACGGCGTCGGCGGCCGGCAGGTGCAGGCCGCAATGGGCGCAGCGCACCATCTGCTGCGGCCCCCGGACGGCCGGCCTGGCGTTGGGCTGGGGCGGCGGTGCGGCGTCCAGTTCTTCCTGGCGGTTGCGCCGCCAGATCCAGATGGCCACGGCCACCACAAGGGTCACGAGCAGGAATTTCATCAGGCGACGGGCCGGTGCAGCACCACTTCGAGCACGAAGCGCGAGCCCACGTAGGCCAGCAGCAGCAGCACGGCCCCCGCGTAGAGCACGCGCTTGGCCGTGCGGCCCCGCCAGCCGAAGCGGCTGCGGCCGGCCAGCAGGATGGCGAAGCTCAGCCAGGCCAGCAGCGAGAACACCGTCTTGTGGTCCCACTTCCAGGCGCGCACCTGCGGCCCGTAGAGCGTCTCGCTGAACAGCAGGCCCGCCAGCAGCGTGGCCGACAGCAGCACGAAGCCGGCGGTGACGAAGCGGAAGGTCAGGCGCTCCAGCGTCAGCAGCGGCAGGCCCGCATGCGGATCGGCCGCCTGGCGGATGCGCCGCTCTGCCCGCGTCATGAGCCAGGCATGCACCACGGCCGCGCCGAAGAGCCCGTAGCTGGCGATGCCGAGTGCCAGATGCAGCGGCAGCCAGGGCGAGGCATTCATGTGCAAGGGCGAACCCGGGAAAGCCGCGGCCAGGAGGGCGGCGAGGGCGCCCAGTCCGGCGAGCACGCGGCGCACCGTGAGGCCGGGGAAGAGCCGGCTTTCCACCGCATAGACCGTCATCACCAGCCAGGCCGTGATCGACAGCGCCGGTGCGAAGCCGAAGCGCGGCGTGCCGGGCAGCAGGCCGGTGGCCAGCGCTGCCGCGTGCAGCAGCCACGCGATGGCGACCACGGCCTGGGTGGCGCTGCGGTTGAGCTTGTGGGAGAAGGCGGCGGCCACGCCGTAGGCCGCGGCCGTGGCGATGCCCAGGGCCACGCTGAGTGGGGAGGGGCTCGCTAGAATCATCCGCTGAGTTTAGCCTTTGGGCCCCAGCGGACGGGGCCCGCCGGACACCCCGCCGTGCCCGCCCCGGACTCGGCCGCCGCCGCGGCGCCGCCGCTTCCTTCCCCAGCCTTCTTCCCCTCCCATCCATGGCCACCGCCCTCACCGACAAGTTCTCCCGCCTCGTCAAGCAGATGAGCGGGCAGGCGCGCATCACCGAAACCAACGTGCAGGACATGATGCGCGAGGTGCGCATGGCGCTGCTCGAGGCCGACGTGGCGCTGCCGGTGGTGCGCGACTTCGTCAACCGGGTCAAGGACAAGGCGATGGGCGAGGAGGTGATGGGCTCCCTCAAGCCCGGCCAGGCGCTGGTGGGCATCGTCAACCGCGAACTGGCGGCGACCATGGGCGAGGGCGTCTCCGACATCAACCTCAACGCCCAGCCGCCGGCGGTGGTGCTCATGGCCGGCCTGCAGGGCGCCGGCAAGACCACCACCACCGCCAAGCTGGCCAAGCACCTGATCGAGAAGCGCAAGAAGAAGGTGCTGACCGTCTCGGGCGACGTCTACCGCCCCGCGGCCATCGAGCAGCTCAAGACGGTGACGAAGCAGGCGGGCGCCGAGTGGTTCCCCAGCACGCCCGACCAGAAGCCGCTGGACATCGCCCGCGCCGCGCTCGACTACGCCAAGCGGCACTACTTCGACGTGCTGCTGGTCGACACCGCCGGCCGACTGGCCATCGACGAAGTGCTGATGGAGGAAATCAAGACGCTGCACGGCGCCTTGAATCCGGTCGAGACCCTGTTCGTCGTCGACGCCATGCAGGGCCAGGACGCGGCCAACACCGCCAAGGCCTTCAAGGACGCGCTGCCGCTGACCGGCATCATCCTGACCAAGATGGACGGCGACTCGCGCGGCGGTGCCGCGCTGTCGGTGCGGCAGATCACGGGCGTGCCCATCAAGTTCGCCGGTACCAGCGAGAAGATCGACGGGCTGGAGGTCTTCGACGCCGAGCGCCATGCCGGGCGCATCCTGGGCATGGGCGACATCGTGGCGCTGGTCGAGCAGGTCTCGGCCGGTGTCGACATGGAGGCGGCCAAGAAGCTCGCCACCAAGGTCAAGAGCGGCCACTTCGACCTGGAAGACTTCCTGGCCCAGTTGCAGCAGATGAAGCAGATGGGCGGCCTCTCCAGCTTCATGGACAAGCTGCCGACGCAACTGGCCGCCAAGGCCAGCGAGGCCGACCTGACGCGCGCCGAGCGCGACATCCGCCGCAAGGAAGGCATCATCCACAGCATGACGCCCACGGAGCGCCGCAAGCCCGAGCTCATCAAGGCCAGCCGCAAGAAGCGCATCGCCACCGGCGCGGGCGTGCAGGTTCAGGAGGTCAACCGCCTGCTCAACGAGTTCGAGCAGATGCAGGGCATGATGAAGAAGATGAAGGGCGGCGGCCTCATGAAGATGATGAAGCGCCTGGGCGGCATGAAGGGCATGCCCGGGATGCCGGGCATGGGCGGGCCTGGCGGGCCCAAGCTGCCCTTCTGAGGAGAAGAGCGGGGCGCCGGTTCACGCGGCGGCCCCGTTGATCCCAGTCCGTTCGGGCTGAGCCTGTCGAAGCCTGGCCGCAATCCCTTCGACCCATCCCTCTTCGGCAAGCCCTGAACCGCTCCCCCAAAAGAAAAACGCCCGCGAATTTCGCGGGCGTTTTGTTTGGGCGAGGCGCCGGACTCAGGCTGCCTTCAGGGCCAGCCGGTCCGCGTGGGCCCACGCGCGGCGCAGCACGGCCGGCGACCGGGACTCCTCGGGAATCAGCAGGTAGTGACGCTCGCGCATCGCGCCGCCGACATCGATGCGGCTCGTCAGCACGGCCATGGGAATGGCCAGCAACAGCGGCAGGCCGACGGGCATGAGCCACACCAGCGCGCTGGCGTCGATCAGCGCCACGCCGCAGGCCAGCACAGCCACCAGACCGCTCATCGGCGCCAGGCGGTTGAAAGCCTCGCTCCACGGCACGGCGGCCGCTTCCCGCGGGGGCGACTTCCACTCCAGCTTGAGGCCGGTCAGGGCGACGATCACGAACAGCGAGTGGGCCAGCATGCGCACGGGTGCCTGCACGATGGCCATGACGCTTTCCAGCGCGGCGCTCTTGAACAGGCTGAACGCACCGCCGAAGTTCTTCTGCTCACCGCGCATGAACACGGCGGCCACGCCCAGGATGCGGGGCAGGAACAGCAGGCACAGCGTCCAGATCCACAGGCCGGCCAGTTCCATGGGCAGCACGGCCCAGTCCTGGACCAGACGCGAGCCGGTCAGCCACAGGGCGGTGCCCAGGGTCATGAAAGCCAGCCACATCGGGGCGGACACATAGGCCATCGTGCCGGTCACGAACATGGCGCGGTGCACGGGGTGGATGCCGGGCTCGGCCATCAGGCGGGCGTTCTGCAGGTTGCCCTGGCACCAGCGGCGGTCACGCTGCAACTCGGCCAGCAGATCCGGCGGTTGCTGCTCGTAGCTGCCGACCAGGTCGGACACCAGCCAGACGTGGTAGCCGGCGCGGCGCATCAGGGCGGCCTCGACGAAGTCGTGGCTCATGATGCCGCCGGACATGCCGCCCGTGCCCTTGATCGGGGCCAGTGCGCAGTGCTCCATGAAGGGCGCGACGCGGATGATGGCGTTGTGGCCCCAGTAGTGCGACTCGCCCAGTTGCCAGAACTGCATGCCCAGGGTGAACAGGCGGCCGGTCACGCGGCTGGCGAACTGCTGCGCGCGGGCATGCAGCGTCACGTGGCCGATGGCCTGCGTGGCGGTCTGGATGATGCCGGCGGTGGGATTGGCTTCCATCAGCTTGACCATGCTGGTCAGGCAGTCGCCGCTCATGACGCTGTCGGCATCGAGCACGACCATGTAGCGGTAGTCCTTGCCCCAGCGGCGGCAGAAATCGGCCACATTGCCGGCCTTGCGGTGCGTGCGGCGGGTGCGCAGGCGGTAGTACACCTCCACCTGCGGCTTGTTCGGGCTGTCGGCGAAGGACTGGGCCAGGGCGGCGCGCAGTTCTTCCCAGGCGGCACGCTCGGCCTTGGCGATCTCGGGGTTGTAGCTGTCGGACAGCACGAAGACGTCGAACTGCTTCGCATGGCCGGTGTTGGCCACCGATTCGCAGGTGGCGCGCAGGCCGGCGAACACCGTGGCTACGTCCTCGTTGCAGATCGGCATGATGATCGCGGTGCGGGCCTCCGGGTTCATCGGATGGTCGACAACCTGCTTGGCCGACAGGGCGTACTTGTCGCCACGCACAGACACGTAGAAACCCATCAGCGCGGTCACGAAGCCGGTGACCACCCAGCCGGAGAGCAGGCCATACAGCGCGATCTGGCCGTATTCCAGGAAGGCGTTGTCATAGTCGGGCTGCACCTGGGCAAACAGAGCCGAGGCCAGCACGGTGCTGAACAGGGCCAGCATCGTGAAAGTCAGGCGACGGCGCTTGGCAGCGCGCTCCCAGGGCTGGACCGGACCGGCAGGCTGGGCGGCCGCGGCGGCACGACCCGCGCCCATCTTGAGCAGGAGGGCGGTGCCGATGCTGTTCCAGAAACCGCGCCAGGGGCGGGGCGTCATGGAACCGCGGTTGATCGGGGGCGCCGTGACGGCGTTGGGATGGCGTTCCTCGCGCGCGGCAGGGCGGCGCGGCTGGAACTGCTCGGGCGTCAGGACCTTCAGGTGCGAAAACTCGTTCGGTTTCATGGCGAGTCCTTACCAGTGCTGGAAATTCGAAAGGGGGGTCTCACCGATGGCGGGGAGGCGCTTGAAGACGCAGTCCGCGCTGGCGCTGGCGGCGACTGCCGGCGCGTGGGCCTGGCTCCGCGCCGAGCGGGCGCGCGCCGTCTGCGCGGTCTTGCGACGCAGGGCGTCACGCTGCGGACGCAGGATGACAGGGGGGGTGGTGAGGAGGGTCATGCAGGCTATAGGGCAATCCCCATGCCAGCACAACTTAGTTCTTGAAAATCAGCGAGTTACAGTGATTTTCTCGACTGATTCTTGGCGTTTCCGGCCGTCGCGGCCGTAATAGCGCCGAATCTGTCGCCACAGCCCGACAACTCGCCGAGGGGTGGCGGCCAATCCTTTTCAAATCAACGACTTAGCTCTGTCGCTCGTCGGCGACAGGCTCCGAAGCCCCGGCGACACCGTCGTTCTTGAAGTGGCCCGGCGTGAGCTCGTGCTTCTGAAGCAGCCGATAGAACTCGGTGCGGTTGCGGTCGGCCAGGCGCGCGGCATCGGCCACGTTGCCGTCGGTCAGCTTGAGCAGCCCGACCAGGTAATCGCGCTCGAAACGCTGCTTGGCCTCGGCATAGGTCTGCACCTCCACAGTCGGCACGCGCAGCGCCCGCTGTACCAGTGCCAGCGGGATCAGCGGCGAGCTCGACAGGGCGCACACCTGCTCCACCACGTTGTAGAGCTGGCGGATGTTGCCCGGCCAGGGGGCCGTGGTCAGGGCCTTGAGCGCCTCGGGCGCGAAGCCCGACAGCCGCTTGCCGTACTTGCCGGCCAGCTTCTGCAGGAAGTGGTTGGCCAGCAGCGGGATGTCCTCGCGCCGGGCCGACAGGGGCGGCAGCGTGAGCGTGACCACGTTCAGGCGGTAGTACAGGTCCTCCCGGAACTGGGCGGCGGCCATGGCCGCCTCCAGGTCGCGATGGGTGGCGGAGATGATGCGCACGTCCACGGCAATCGCCTGTGTCGCACCCACTGGGCGCACCGCGCGCTCCTGCAGCACCCGCAGCAGCTTGACCTGCAGGGCGGGCGGCATGTCGCCGATTTCGTCGAGCATCAGCGTGCCGCCGTCGGCCTGCTGGAACAGCCCCTTGTGGTTGGCGTGGGCGTCGGTGAAGGCGCCCTTGACGTGGCCGAACAACTCGGATTCGAGCAGCGCCTCGGGAATGGCCCCGCAGTTGACGGCCACGAAGGGCTTGCGCGCCCGGTCGCTGGCCTTGTGGATGGCACGGGCCAGCACTTCCTTGCCGGTGCCGGAGTCGCCACGCAGCAGCACGCTTGCGTCCGACTTGGCCACCATGCGCGCTTCGGCCAGCACCTCGGCCATCCGGCTGGAGCGGCTGACGATCTCGGCGCGCCAGCTCTCGTCGCCGCCTGCGGCCGGCGTGGCGGCGGGGGCGCCCAGGGCCATCGCCTGGCCGATCTTGTCGAGCAGCTCGCGGGCGTCGTAGGGTTTGGTGAGGTAGGTGAAGACGCCGCGGGATGTCGCCTCCACCGCGTCGGGAATGGTGCCGTGCGCCGTGAGCAGGATCACCGGCAGCGTCGGATGGCGCTTGCGGATCTCGTCGAACAGCTGCAGCCCGTCGCGTCCGGGCAGGCGCACGTCGCTGAGCACCAGCCGCGGATGCTCGATCTCCAGCTGCGTCAGCGCCGACTCGGCCGAGGTGACGGCCGTGACCTGGTAGCCCGCCGCAGCCAAGCGCAGCGACAGCAGCCGCAGCATGTCGGCATCGTCGTCCACGACCAGGATGCGGGCGCCGGTGGCGGCGGCTTTGGCGGTGTCGCTCATGGGCTTGCCTGGATCGGGTGGGTGCGGCCGGGCCGGCCGGTTCAGGGCGAGGGACGCGCCGCGCCGTTGGACGGGCGGCCGAAGCTGCGTTCGATGGCGCGCAGCGCCTCGATGCGGTCATTGAGGTGGTCGATGCGCCGCTGCGCCTCCTTGAGCTGCGCCACCTGCCGGTCGCGGTCGTCCTCGACGCGCCGCTGCTCCAGATAGCGGGCGGCCAGCACCCGTGCCAGTGGCTGCAGCGGCTGGGCCTCGGCCTGCGCGCTGCCGGCGACACGCTGCATCAGGGCCGTGGCGCGCGCCAGATCGGCGGGGTTGCGGGTCTGCGCCAGCGCCAGGGCGAGCTGCATCTGCAGGGGGGCCGAGTCGCCGGGGTCGCCGATGCGGGCGATCTCCGCGGCCGCCTCGCCAGACTGCAGGCTGCGGGCCCGGTCGGCGTAGGCCAGCATGCGGGACAGCGCTTCGCTGCTGGCACTGCCGTAGCCACTGGCTGCCATGCCGTTGCCGGCCGGCTGCATCTGGGTGGCTGGGGCGACGGGTTGCACTTCCACCGGCTGGACGGCCGGCCGGGTGGCCGGCACGGGTGGGTTGGCCGTGGTGGCCGGCGCAGGGGCCGGCACGCTCGGCGTGGGCGCTGGGGTGGCGCAGCCTGCCAGCACCCCGGCCAGGACCAGGGCAACGGCAAGGAGAGGGCTGCGGACGGACAAGGTCGTCATGGGCGTGGGGTCGGGAGGGGTCAGCCGCGCGGCAGGTCGATGCGGAATCGCGCGCCGGGGCCGGTGGGCAGCAGCGCAATGCGGCCACCATGGGCTGCAATGTACTCCTGCACGATGGACAGGCCGATGCCTGTGCCTTTGACCGTGTGCTCCGGCTGGCGCTCGCCGCGGAAGAAGGGCTCGAACACCCGGTCGCGGTCGTCCGGCGCGATGCCGGGGCCGGCGTCGCTGATCTCGATGCTGGCGGTGTCGCCGGTGCTGGAGACGACCAGCGCGATGGTGCCGCCGCGGGCCGAGAAGCGGATCGCGTTGGACAGCAGGTTGGCCACCGCCGTGCCCAGCTTGGCCGGATCGGCCATCACCGTCACCGGCTCGCCCTCCACGCGCACGGTGAGGCCGTGCGACTGCCACTGCAGCCGCTGGGCGTCGATCTGCTCCTGCACCAGCTTGACCAGATTGCAGCGCTCGCGCTTGAGCTGGCGGGCCTCGAAGGCGGCGGCATTGAAGCGCAGCAGCGCCTCGATCTGGCTTTGGAGCGACACGGCGTTCTGTTGCAGGATTTGCGCCACCTCGCGCTGGGCCGGGTTGAGTTCGCCGGTCACGCCGTCCTCCAGCAGCGACACGCCTTCACGCAGCGCCGCCAGCGGCGTCTTGAGCTCGTGCGACACATGGCGCAGGAAGCGCGCCTTGTCGGCGTCCAGCTCCATCAGCCGCAGGCGCAGCCAGTCCAGCTGCTGCGACACGCGCCGCACGTCGGCCGGGCCGCGGATGTCGATGGGCTCGTCCAGCCGGTTCTCGCCCAGGCGCACGATGGCGCGCTCCAGCCGCTTGAAGGGCCGCGCCAGCCAGATGCCGAAGGCCAGCGCCAGCGCCGCCGCCAGTCCGCTGGCGGCCACCACCTGCAGCGTCAGCCGGCGCCGCGCGGCCTCCAGCCGGTCGGCCAGGGCGTTGTTCTGGGCCTCGATCAGCATCTGCGCCTGCTGGGCGAGTTGGGTGTTGAGCGCATCCAGCTCGCGGAACTGCAGCGCCATCGAGCCCTCGCGGGCCAGGGCCGTCTCGGGCGCGCCGTTCATCAGATCCTCGATGGTGGCCATCTGGGCACGCCATTGCTGAGCCGATTGCGGGAGCAGCCCGTTGTCGACCAGCCGCTGCACCACGTTCTGCGCGTCCTTCTGCGCGTCGGCGAAGCGGCGGCGCAGCACGGCGTCGTTGAGCACCAGCGACTGGCGGCCCGAGCGTTCCATGGCCGCGCTGCGCTCGGCCAGCGACTGGGCGGCGCCCGAGAGCAGCAGCGCCCGGCGCGCCGCCTCGCGGCTCTGGGTGATGAGCTGGTCGTACTGGAAGACGGCGCGCAGCGCGACGCCCACCACCAGCGCCGTGACCACCAGAAAGGCGGCCAGCATCAACTGCTGGAAGGAGCCGCGGGCGCGTGGCCGGCCGGCCGACATCAGGCGGCCTGCGCGGCGCGCGTGGCGCCGGCTCCGTCATGCTCGTGCGTCAGCACCTCGCCGCGCAGGGTGTGCGACAGGGCCTGGGTGATCGTCACGTCCACCATCTGGCCCACCAGGCGGGCGGGCGCCTCGAAGTTGACGACGCGGAAGCAGTCGGTGCGGCCCATCAGTTCGGCCGGGTTCTTTTTGGAAGGCCCTTCGACCAGCAGCCGCTGCGTGGTGCCGACCAGCGCATCGGACAGCCGCCGGACGTTGTCGTCGATGGTCTTCTGCAGGTGCTGCAGGCGCGCGAGCTTGACCTGGTGCGGCGTGTCGTCGTGCAGCGCGGCGGCGGGCGTGCCGGGCCGCGGGCTGAAGATGAAGCTGAAGCTGGCGTCGAAGCCCACGTCCTCGATCAGCTTCATCATCTTCGCGAAGTCGTCCTCGGTCTCACCCGGGAAGCCGACGATGAAGTCGCTGGACAGGGCCAGCTGCGGCCGGATGGCGCGCAGCTTGCGGATGGTGCTCTTGTATTCCATGGCGGTGTAGCCGCGCTTCATCGCCATCAGGATGCGGTCGCTGCCGTGCTGCACCGGCAGGTGCAGGTGGCTCACCAGCTGCGGCACCTTGGCATAGGTCTCGATCAGCCGCGGCGTGAACTCGTTCGGGTGGCTCGTGGTGTAGCGGATGCGCTCGATGCCCGGGATCTCGGCGATGTACTCGATCAGCGTGGCGAAGTCGGCGATCTCGGCGGTGTCGCCCATCCTGCCGCGGTAGGCGTTCACGTTCTGGCCCAGCAGCGTGACTTCGCGCACGCCCTGGTCGGCCAGGCCGGCGACCTCGACCAGCACGTCGTCGAGCGGGCGGTTGACCTCCTCGCCGCGGGTGTAGGGCACCACGCAGTAGCTGCAGTACTTGGAGCAGCCTTCCATGATCGACACGTAGGCCGTGGCGCCCTCGACGCGCGCCGGCGGCAGGTGGTCGAACTTCTCGATCTCGGGGAAGGAGATGTCCACCTGCGGCCGGCGCTCGGCCTCGCGGCGGGCCAGCAGCTCGGGCAGGCGGTGCAGCGTCTGCGGGCCGAAGACCACGTCCACGTAGGGCGCGCGGGCGATGATGGCCTCGCCCTCCTGGCTGGCGACGCAGCCGCCGACGCCGATCTTCACGCCCTTGGCCTTGAGGTGCTGCACGCGGCCGAGGTCGGAGAAGACCTTCTCCTGCGCCTTCTCGCGCACCGAGCAGGTGTTGAAGAGGATCAGGTCGGCCTCGTCCACGTTCTGGGTGGGCTCGTAGCCGTCGGCGGCGGCGAGGACGTCGGCCATCTTGTCCGAGTCGTACTCGTTCATCTGGCAGCCGAAGGTCTTGATGAAGACTTTGCGGGACATGGTGGGGGCTTTCTGTGCAAAGGGGGCCTGCCGGGGGGCGCCGGAGGCTGGAATCGGATGGAGAGGCGTAGCGCAGCGGTGGCCGGCCGTGCCCCGCGGGCTGGGCGCTGGGGCGGCGCGCTCAGCTGCCTTCGTTGTCGGCCCGAGTGACGAAGGGCCAGATGTTGAGCAGCGGCTTGCCACTGGCCGTCGCGCGGTCGGTGGCAGCCTCGTCGGGCGAGAGGATCCAGATCTGCTGCACCTGCCCGGCAGCATCGCGCAGGTAGTTCACCGCCAGGTCCTGGCCCAGCAGCATGCTGCCGGTCACGACCATGTTCTGGGCATTGCGGATGCGCGTGCCGGGGGCCAGCACTTCCAGCCGGCCGTCGAGGTCGGCCTGCGGAAAGTCGAGCATGCGCAGGCGACCGCGCAATGTGCCGTCGGGGAAGTTGCGGCCGCCGACGGCCGCTTCGTTCTGGGTCTGGGCCTGCGCAGGCAGGGGCGAGAGAAGGGTCGCGGCGCCCAGACAGCTCAGGGCGGCGGCAAGCAGGAAATGTGGGAGGCTGCAGCGGTTCATGGGGTTCATCCAGAGGCTGGCGAGCGCGGATTCTAGGTGGCGGGGGCGTCTGCGCTCAGGTGCTGGTCTCGTCCCGCGCCAGGTCGCGGCTCAGGTGGCCGGTGTCCGCCCAGCCGACGAGCGAGAAGCCTTCGGGCGTCCACAGCAGGCGGTTGATGGCGGCATTGCGCAGCTCCCAGGTGCGCGGCGCCTGCAGGTCCTGGCCGGTGGCGGCGCGGTAGAGCACGTCCATCACGCCGCCATGGGCCACCAGCACCACCAGCTCGCCGGGATGCCGCGCCGCCAGTTCGGCGGCGACGGCCACGATGCGGTCGCGGAAGACCAGCAGGTTCTCGCCGCCCTCGGGTGCGAAGTCGGGCACGCGCTTGCGCCACTTGAGCGCCTGCTCGGGGAGCTCCGCCTCGATCTCGGCGAAGGTGCGACCCTCGAAGATGCCGAAGCCGCGCTCGCGCAGCCGGGGCTCGGCGATGAGTGGGGGCGCGTCGGGATGCGCCTCGGCGATGGCGCTGGCCGTCTGCCAGGCCCGTGCCAGGTCGCTGGCGTAGATGGCGGCGACGGGCTCCTCGGCCAGCGCGCGGCCCGCCTGCTGCGCCTGCCACTGGCCTTCGTCGTTGAGCGGGATGTCGAGTTGGCCCTGGATGCGGGTGTCGACGTTCCAGAGCGTCTCGCCGTGGCGCACGGCGATCAGGCGGGTGATGTCCATCGGGCAAGTGTCACCGAGAACGCGGCGGTGGGCGGGGCGCCTGCCCGCTCCCCACGCGGCGTTCAAGGGCGCGCGGGCGTCGGCGTCGCGGCAGCCGGCGCGGCCGTTGCTGGCTGCGGGGCGGCCTGCGTGGACACGGGCGGCTTCGTCTCGACGGTCACATCCACCCGCCGCACGGCCTGCGGCGGGTTGGGAAAGCCCTGCAGCGCCGCATGGAACATCACCGGCAGGATCCGCCGCGTGTCCGGGTAGGGGCCGTCGTGGCGTGCATGGGTTTCGTAGACGACCTGCCGGTCGGGCAGCGAGCGCATCACGATCGACACCTCGCGGCCGTACCAGGTCTGGTTGGGCGGCAGGGCGCCCGGGCCCCACCAGCCGCCGCCGTACCAGCCGGGGCGGCCATAACCCAGGCCCACGCCCCAGCGCGGACCCCAGCCAGGGCCCCAGCCCGGACCATCGAACCACGGGTCGGCCCAGGGCGACAGTTCCAGCTGCGAGCGGGCGCTCACCTGCACGGCATAGCGCGGATTGGCGTCGTCGCGCCGGAGGCCGGCGGCGGCCAGCGAGGGCTCGGCCAGGGTTTCCAGGTCGGTCTGGGCCGCGTCGTTCGCTTGCTGCGAGGGCAGGCGTTCGAAGCGGTAGGTGGCGCCCGGCGGAATCGGGGCCTTGGCATAGCTCTGGACGTTGTTGTCCACCACGTACGAGGTGGCGCAGCCCGCCAGGCCGATGGCCACGGCCGTCACGGCGGCCAGGCCTAAGAGTCGCAATGCGCCTTGCATGTCGTCGTCATCCCTGGGACCGTTGGCCGGCCCCTGTGTCGTTGTCGCATCGGCTGGACGCGCGGCGGCGCGTCGTGGCTGGAAATCGGCGGGAAGCGCGCGTCAGCCGAGGCTGAACACCTGCACCGCCGAGGGCATGGCGGGCACGGGCGGCAGTTCGGGCGGATCGAAGGCCCGGTCGCCGTCCTCGCTGGCCACGCCGGTCGGCTTCAGACCCTTGAAGTCGTGCAGGGTTCCGTCCAGCAGGTGTGAGGGCGCCACGTTCTGCAGGCTGTGCAGCATGTTCTCCAGCCGGCCGGGGTGCTTGCGCTCCCAGTCGCGCAGCATGTCGCCGACCACCTGGCGCTGCAGGTTCTCCTGGCTGCCGCAGAGGTTGCACGGAATGATGGGGAAGCCGCGGTGCTGGGCCCAGCGCACCAGGTCCTTCTCGGCCACGTAGGCCAGCGGGCGGATCACCACATGCCGGCCGTCGTCGCTCACCAGCTTGGGCGGCATGGCCTTGAGCTTGGCGGCGAAGAACATGTTGAGGAAGAAGGTGGCCAGGATGTCGTCGCGGTGGTGGCCCAGCGCGATCTTGGTGGCCCCCAGCTCGTCGGCCACGCGGTACAGGATGCCCCGGCGCAGCCGCGAGCACAGGCCGCAGGTGGTCTTGCCCTCGGGCACCACGCGCTTGACGATGCTGTAGGTGTCCTGCTCCTCGATGTGGAAGGGCACGCCCACCTGCTTCAGGTAGGCGGGCAGCACGTCCTCCGGGAAGCCGGGCTGCTTCTGGTCGAGGTTGACGGCGATGAGGTCGAAATGCACCGGCGCCCGGGCCTTGAGCTTGAGCAGGATGTCCAGCATGCCGTAGCTGTCCTTGCCGCCCGAGAGGCACACCATGACCTTGTCGCCCTCTTCGATCATGTTGTAGTCGGTGATGGCGCGGCCGACCTCGCGGCACAGGCGCTTTTCGAGCTTGTGCGTCTCGCGCTCGATCTTCGCGGCGGCCTGGTGGCTGGCGGCGGCGGGTGCGGGGGCTTCGGGTTCGGTCCAGACGGCGTTCATGGGCCGCGATTTTGCCCGGGGCGCCACATCCTCATGGCAGCGCGGACCTTCGGTGTCGTCATGCCCAAGAGCGCAGGGGTGCCTCCAGCGCCGATTCAGCCGTCGACTTCGCCGGGCACCCGCCGCCAATGCCTACGACGGAGAGTGCGGGCGGACGAAGCCCTGCTGCACCGCCACCTCCTGCAGGTTGCGCCGCACCCAGCGCAGCACCGGGTCGTCCGCCTGATGCCGGTGCCACTGCATCGCGATGCGCACGGGTGGTATGTGGATGGGGCATGTCATCAGCCGCAGCGGCAGGGTCTTCAACAGGCCCTTGGCGAAGGATTTCGGAAGGGTGGCGATGTGCGAGGTGCCGACCACGCATTCCGCCACGGCCGAAAAGGTCGGGACCCGCATCGCGATCCGTCGCACGACGCCCTGCATCTCGTACGCGACCTGATCCAGGGTCGGCAATCTTCCGTCGCCGAGCAGTGGCACGACGTGCCCCACCTTCTGGAAGGCCTTCAGCGAGAGGGTCCGGCCGATCAAGGGGTTCTCCGCCCACGCGATGCAGCAGAACGAATCCGACAGAAGCAGCTCGCTCGGGTGATGGCTGGCGACGGCGGAGGCGCCCAGCAGCACCAGGTCGACATGCTGGTCTTCCAGTTCGGGCGAGTCGTACCCCGAGACCGGCCGGACGGCGAATGTGAGCCGGGGCGCGGCCGTCTCGGCGATCCGGAACAAAGGCACCAGGACGGTACTGAACACATAGTCTGACGCCACGATCGTGATGTTCCGCTCCATGCGCAGAGGGTCCGTCTCGGGCCGCAGCTGTGTCAGCGCCTGCGCGCGCGAAAGGATGTCCCGCACGGGGTCGATCAGGGACTGCGCGAATGGCGACAGCACGTAGTGCCGGCCCTCCCGCAGCAGCAAGGGGTCCTGGAAGTAGTCCCTGAGCCTGGCCAGCGCGGCACTGGTGGCGGGCTGGCTGAGGTGCATCTGCTTTGCGGCCCTGCTGACGTTCCGGTGGGCCAGCAAGGCGTCCAGGCATGCAAGCAGATTGAGGTCCAGCCGGTTGATGCGCATCCGAGAACTATAGGACAGACAAATAGTTCGAATCCAAAAGAACAGTTTTTGTTTATGGCCGCCCGCTGGCACAGTCCCGTCCCGAAGAACGTCGATTGAACAGGAGACCCCATGCAGGATGAGCAGCAAAAGCCGGACGGCGATATCCAGGGCCGTCCCAAGACGCTGGCCGAGGCGCGCATCTGGATGAAGACCCGACTGCGCTCCCGGACCCACCCGATGAACGCGCTGGATGCGGACGAAGGCATCGACTTGATCGACCGCCTGCCCGGACTCGGCGGCGCCGAGTGGGCTGCTCATTGGCGCGAGGCCGGCGATGCCTGCAGCGCATCCGCTGAAAGGGCCGAGCAGGCGGGGTCGCTGGACGAGGCCTGCCGACTGTTCATGAAGGCGAGCGGCCTCTACTTCATGGGACGTTTCCCATGCCCGGATCACCCAGCCAAGCTGCGCTGCGCCGAGCTCGAGCGTGAAACCTACCTGAGGGCCGCCCGCCTCTGGAAGCTGCCGGTGCAGGTGGTGCGCATTCCATTCGCGGGCAGGGCGGGCGAGGGCGACACGATCACCGCATTGCTGCGCAGGCCCGCGAATGTCGAGCGTCCTCCCGTCGTGGTCATGTGGGGAGGTGTCGATGCCTGGAAGGAGCAGATGACCCAGGCCTGCGACGCCCTGCTGGCCTTGGGTATCGCGACGGTCGCGATGGACAACGCCGGCACGGGGGAGTCGCCGGTCAAGGGTGTGCAGGACGCCGAGCGGCAGTTCACGACGGTGTTCGACTGGATCGCCACCCAGTCCGACCTCGACGGCCAGCGCCTTGCGTGCCTGGGTCGTTCCTTCGGCGGCTACTGGGCCACCAAGCTGGCCCTGCTTTACCCCGACAGGCTGCGGGGCGCGGTGAATTGGGGCGGCGGCGCGCACTACATGTTCCAGCCCGACTGGATCGGCGCCTCGCGCTACCCGGACAGCTACCTGATGGGGCTCGTGGAGACCCGCTGCCGCATGCTGGGTGCCCGCAACGACGACGAGTACCTGGCGTTCTTCAAGCGCCTGTCCTTGCTCGACCAGGGCCTGCTCGACCGCCGCAGCGCACCGTTGCTGCTGGTCAACGGGCGCGAGGACAAGCAATGCCCGATCGAGGATCTGCACTTGCTGACCGAACACGGCAATCCCAAGCATGTGCGCCTGTTTCCGGGCGGGCACATGGGCCTGACGCCGCAGACCTTGCCCACCATCGTCTCCTGGCTGGCGGGGCAACTGGGGGTTGCGGGATGACCGGGTCGCTCAAGCTGGAGGTCTTCGGCGCGGAGTCCGCGCCAGCCATCGTCCTGCTCCATCCCATCGCGACCCGCGCCGAGGTGTGGGGCCTGCAGGTTCCGATCCTGGCGCGGCGCTTCCGGGTCATCGTTCCGGATTTGCCCGGACATGGCGGCTCTGCGCCGCTGCCGCCGGGGGCGGCGTTGCATGACTACGCCGCTGCGGTCCTGGGCGCACTCGAACCCTTCGGCCTGAACGAGTTTTCCGTGGCAGGCCTGTCGTTCGGAGGCATGGTGGCCCAGGCGATGGCGCTCGTGGCCCCGTCCCGGATCCGCCGACTGGTGCTTGCCCATTGCGGCGCGGTGACACCTGCGCCGGTGATCGCCCTCTGGCAGCAGCGGGTGGCGGACGCACAGGCCGGCGGCATGGCGCAGCAAGTCCGTCCGACGCTGGACCGCTGGTTCACGCCGGACTTCCTGGGCCGTGCGCCCGCGGCGAGCGACTGGATTGGCCGCATGGTCGCCGACACCGCTCTGGCGGGCTACATCGCGGCCGTCCATGCCATCTGCGGCCTGGACCACGTCGCGTCGCTGGCGCGGTTGCAGATGCCGACGCTCGTCATCGCGGGGCAGAAGGACATGGCTGTTTCCCCGGCGGTCTCGCAAGCGCTGGCCGCGGGCATCCCGGGGGCCGAGTTCCGGTTGATGGGCGACGCCGCGCACATGAGCCATGTCGAGCAGGCGGCGACGTTCACCGAGACGCTGGACGCCTTCCTGCAACCTTGAAGTACCGGCCCACCGGGCGCAGAAAGAGGCCGCCAGGCATGGCGGACCCCCCATTGGAGACACCATGTCCAACTCTGGAATCAGCAGAAAGTCCTTCCTCTTCACACTGGCCGCCGCAGCCTGCCTGGGCGGCGTGCCGCCGGTGCTGGCGCAGGAGCGCGACAACCGGGTGACGCGCATCATCGTTCCCTTCGGTACGGGCGGTGCGCCCGACATCGTCGCCCGCCTCCTGGCCAACGTCCTGGATCAGCGGACGGCAAAGACCTTCATCGTCGAGAACCGTGCGGGCGCCAATGGAAACATCGGTGCCGACATCGTGGCCAAGGCGCCGCCGGATGGTCATGCCCTGCTCCTGCATGGTCCTTCCCTGGCCATCAACCCCAGCATCTACAAGAAGCTCCCGTTCGATACGGAACGCGACCTGCGGCCGGTGGTGGAAGTCTGTGCGGCCGAAGGCATGCTGTTCGTCGTCAATGCGGCGAACCCCGCCAAGACGCTCGCCGACTTCATCGCGGCGGCCAAGCGGCCGGGCGCCAAGCTGGCCTATGCCTCTCCCGGTGTGGGGAACGCCTTTCACCTGGCCGCCGAGAACTTCCTCAATGTCGCCGGCGTGCAGGCGGTCCATGTTCCCTACAAAGGCGCAGGAGAGGCCGTCACCGCACTGATGGCCGGAGACGTGCAGTTCCTGATCGGCTCGGCGCCCAGCGTCGGGCCGCAGTTGCAGGCGGGTCGCCTGAGGGCCCTGGCATTCGCGGCCAAGCGCCGGAGTGCGGAATTCCCGAACGTTCCTACTTTTGCCGAAAGCGGTCTGCAGGGGCTGGAGATGACGCTGTGGTACGGCCTCTTTGCCCCACGCGGAACCCCGGACGCCGTCATCGCCGCCCTGAATGCCGACGTGCGAGCCGCGCTCGGTGATCCGGGCATGCGTCAGGTCCTGGCGCAGCAGGGCTTGGTGCCGGTGGGCGGCGAGCCGGGTCAGCTCGCGGAGCTCCTGCACAGCGACATCAGCCGCTACGGCATGCTCGCGAAGCGCGCCGGAATCCAGCCGGAATGAGCACGATGGAATCCCACAAGACCGAAGCGCGGGAAGACCGGCTGCCGCCGCTTCCCGAGGCGCAATGGACGGACGCGCAGCGGGCGCAGGCGCAAGAGATCATCGCGGGCCCGCGCGGCAAGCTGATCTCTCCCTTTGTCCCGCTTCTGCGAAGCCCGGAACTCATGGGCCACTGCCAGCGCATGGGCGAATACCTGCGCTACCGGAACACCATCGGACAGCGGCTGACCGAGCTGGCGATATTGGTCACCGCGCGCTTCTGGGACCAGGGCGCAGAGTGGGCGATCCACGCCCCGATTGCGCAAAGCGAAGGCGTCGACAGTGCAACGATCGACGCCATCGCTCACCACGCAACCCCCTCTGCAATGCCGCGGGACGAGCAGGTGGTCTACGAGGTCTGCACCGAGATCCTGCGGGACAGGGCGCTGAAGGACGCCACCTGGGCAGCGTCCGTCGCCCTGTGGGGAGAGCAGGGCGTCATGGACCTGGTCGGCACCGTCGGCTACTACAGCCTGCTGGCGATGGTCATGAACGCTGCCCAGACACCTGCGCCCGCCACAGGCGCTTCATTGCCCATTGCCAGGGCATGAGGTGAGTGGGAGGCCGCCGCCGAAGTGTGCTGCCGGTGGCCGGCCTTCTTCTTGTTCCGGCCGCGCGGGTCTTGCCGGCTCAGTGGCCTTCGCCCGAGCTCACCAGTGGCCGGTCTCGACGCGGATCGCGACCTCGCAGTCGTCGAAGATTTCCAGCTTGGCGATCTTCACGCGCACACCCAGCACGCCGGGCAGCTGCATCAGCCGGCCGGCAACCTGGCCGATCAGGCTTTCCAGCAGGTTCACATGGTGCGCGGTGCACTCCTCGATGATGATCTTGCGCACCTTGCGGTAGTCGAGCACGTGGAAGATGTCGTCGTCCTGCGGCGCCAGCGGCTGCGGGCCCAGGTTGAGTTCGGCATCGACGCGGATCGGCTGCGGCGCGGTCTTCTCGCTGTCGAGGATGCCCAGGTTGGCATCGAAGCGCAGGCCCGTGAGCGTCAGGCGCTGCTGGCCGAGGAGGGGGGCGGTCATGGAGGTGCTCGTCACATCAAGGAGAAGTCGCGCTCGAAGCGCATCAGGTGCTGGCCGCCATCGACCAGCAGCGTGGTGCCCGTCATCGAGTTGTTTTCGAGCGCGAAGCGCACCGTGGCCGCCACGTCCTGCGGCGTCGAGGAGCGGCCCAGCGGTGACAGGCGGTGCAATTGCTGGAAGCGCTCGTCGCTCAGCATGTGGCTCGTGAGCGTGAGGCCCGGCGCCACGCCGACGACGCGCACGCGTGGCGCCAGCGCCAGCGCCAGTAGCGGCGTGGCCGCTTCCAGCGCGGCCTTCGACAGCGTGTAGCTCAGGAAGTCGGGGTTCGGGTTCCACAGCTTCTGGTCCAGCAGGTGGACCACGGCGCCGTGGCCGTCGCGTTCGTCCAGGTGCTGGCGCAGGGCCTGGGCCAGCAGGATGGCGGCCCCGGTATTGCTGCGCAGATGGGCCTCCATCGCGGCATAGCCGAAGCTGGCGGCATCGTCGTGCTCGAAGCGCGACGCGCTGTGCACCACGGCGTCGAGCCGGCCGAACTCGGCCACCACCTGCGGCACCATGGCGCGCACGGCGGCCTCGTCCTCCAGCTCGGCGCTGATGATGGCGGCGCGGCCTGAGAGCCGGGCGCAGTCGGCGGCGGTGGCCTGGGCCTCCTCGCGCGAGCTGCGGTAGTGCACCGCCACCTGCCAGCCTCCCGCCGCCAGGGCCAGGGCGATCTCGCGGCCGAGCCGGCGGCCGGCGCCGGTCACCAGCACGGTACGCGGTTCACTGGCAGGGGGAAGGGCACTCATGGATGGGGGGCGATGAAAGTGGAGCGGGCGTCCTGGCAGGCGCGGCAGGACGGCAAGTCCACCGGCGCCGGACCGCCCGCGCGTTGCAGGGAGAATGGGTGCCGTGAGCACCCCGACGACCCCGCCCAGTGTACCGACCGCCTCTTCCTCCTCTGCTGCCTGTGCAGCGCTGGTGAGGCGCGCCATCGAGCGGGACGGCGGCTGGCTGCCCTTCGACCGCTTCATGGCGCTGGCCCTCTACGCGCCCGGCCTCGGCTACTACGCGCACGGCAGCCGCAAGTTCGGCCACCTGCCGCAGTCGGGCAGCGACTTCGTGACGGCACCCGAGTTGTCGCCGCTGTTCGGCCAGAGCCTGGCCGTGGCCGTTGCCGACGCCTTCGACCACACCGGCACGGACGAAGTGTGGGAGTTCGGCGCCGGCAGCGGCGCGCTGGCCGCGCAGCTGCTGGAAAGCCTGGGCGAGCGCGTGGCGCGCTACACGATCGTCGACCTCTCCGGCGCGCTGCGTGCCCGCCAGCAGGAGCGCCTCGCGCCCTGGGCCGGCCGCGTGCGCTGGGTCGATGCGCTGCCCGATGCCATCGAAGGCGTGGTGGTCGGCAACGAGGTGCTGGATGCCATGCCGGTCCAGCTGCTGGTGCGGCGCGCCGGCCAGTGGCTGGAGCGCGGCGTGACCGTGCAGCCCGACGGCACCTTCGGCTGGGAGGACCGCCCGACCGCGTTGCGCCCGCCCGTCGAGCCCGATGGCCCGCAGGACTACCTGACCGAGGTGCATCCGCAGGCCCGCGCCTTCATTGCCACGCTGGCCGAGCGCCTCAAGCGTGGCGCCGCCTACTTCCTGGACTACGGCTTTCCCGAGTCCGAGTACTACCACCCCCAGCGCCACATGGGCACGCTGATGTGCCACCAGGCCCACCGCTCCGACGACAACCCGCTGGTGGCCGTGGGCGACAAGGACATCACCGCCCACGTCGATTTCACCGGCGTGGCCCTGGCCGGTCAGGACGCCGGGCTGGAGGTGCTGGGCTACACCAGCCAGGCGCGCTTCCTGCTCGACTGCGGCCTGGCCGAGCGCATGATGGCAGCGCCGCTGGCCGAGCGCGCCCTGGCTGCCCGCCTGATCCACGAGCACGAGATGGGCGAGCTGTTCAAGGTGCTCGCCTTCGCCGCCGGCGAATCGTGGGATGCCGTCGGCTTCCGCCAGGGCGACCGCAGCCATACGCTCTGATCCTGATCCCTCTTTCCATCTCCCTTGACCGCACCGCGCCTGTCCGCCCGCCCATGAACGACCTGCTCCGTACCGCCCACGCCCTGGCCGACGCCGCCGCCGCCCAGTCGATGGCGCATTTCCGCCAGCCGCTGGACATCATCACCAAGGCCGACGAAAGCCCGGTCACCCTGGCCGACCGCGCCGCCGAGCAGGCCATGCGCGACATCCTGGCGCAGGCCCTGCCGCAGGACGGCATCTACGGCGAGGAACACGGCCAGCAGAACCTGGACGCGGCCCGCGTGTGGGTGCTGGACCCGATCGACGGCACGCGCAGCTTCATCACCGGCTCGCCGCTGTGGGGCACGCTGATCGGCGCCCTCGAAGGCGGCCGGGTGGTGCTGGGCCTGGTGGACATGCCGGTGCTTGGCGAGCGCTGGGTGGGCCAGGACGGCGTGGCCATGCGAAACGGCCAGCCGGTGCGCGTGCGCGACTGCACGCAGCTGGCGGACGCGCGCATCTTCACCACCTCGCCCGACATCTTCTCGGCCGCGGACTGGGCCGCCTTCGACCGCCTGAGCCGCCAGTGCGCCATGCGCCGCTTCGGCGGCGACTGCTACAGCTATGCGCAACTGGCCGGCGGCACCATCGACCTGGTGGTCGAGGCCGGCCTGCAGCCCTACGACTACCTGGGCCCCGCCGGCCTGGTGGAGGCCGCGGGCGGCGTCATCACCGACTGGGCGGGCCAGCCGCTGGGCCTGCATTCCGACGGCCGCGTCGTGGCCGCCGCCACGCCCGAGCTGCACCGGCAGGCCCTCGCGGCCCTGGCCGGCTGAGCCCGTCACGCCTGCTCGCGGATGCTGCGCTGGCTGCTCGTCACCATGCTGGCCCTGCTGCTGCTGCAGGGCCTCACGGGCTGGCTGCGCAAGCTGGGCTTCGGTCGGCTGCCGGGCGATTTCGAATTCAAGCTCTTTGGCCGCACGTGGCAACTGCCCATCGCGAGCACCGTGGTGCTGAGCATGATCGCGGCCGGCGTGGCGCGCTTGCTCTGAGCCTCCTCTTCTCTTTCAACGATCCAAGGAAACCCCGCGCATGAAAGCCTGCGTCGACATCGGCGGCACCAAGGTGGCGGTGAGCCTGGCCAAAGCTGGCAGTACCGACCTGATCGCCCGGCAGAACGCGCCGACGGCCAAGACCGGCGACAACGAGGCCGTGGCGCGGCAGGTGATGCAACTCATCGAGGCCGCCTGCGCCGAGGCCGGTGTGCCGGTTCCCGAGGTGGACCAGGTGGGCGTGTCGTCGGCCGGCCCCTTCGTGCTGCAGGGCGGCGCCATCGCCCTGGCCACGCCCAACATCTGCGGCGGTCTGGCCGGCCCCGACCGCGGCCTGCCCAACGACTGGACCTTCGCGCCCATCGAGGCGCCGCTGGCCGCCCGCTTCGGCCGCGTGCGGGTGGAGAACGACGCCGTGGCCGCGCTGGAGGCCGAGCGCCGCTGGGGTGCGCTGCAGGGCCAGGACCACTGCGCCTACGTCACCTGGAGCACCGGCGTGGGCGTGGGCCTGTGCGTGGACGGCCGCACGCTGCGCGGCAAGAACGGCAACGCCGGGCATGCCGGCCATCTGTTTGTGAGCGATGACGACAACGAGGCCCTGTGCGGCTGCGGCAACCGCGGCGACGTCGAATCGCTCGTGGCCGGCAACGCCATCGCCCGACGCTTCGGCGTTGACGCCGCGGCGCTCTTCGGCGCCGCCCAGCAGGGCGATGCGAAGGCCCTGGCCACCGTGGACGCGCTGTGCCGCGTCATGGGCCGGCTGCTCTACAACCTGGTGGCCGCGCTGGACCTGTCGCGCATCAGCCTGGGGGGCAGCGTGTTCTGGCACAACCGTGACTTTCTGCTGCCGCGCCTGCAGGCGCAGCTGGAGGGCCGCCTGCCCTCGCTCACCGACGGCGTGCAACTGGTCGCCGCAGGCCTGGGCGACAAGGTCGGCGACTACGCGGCGCTGGCGCTCGTCGACTGAACCGGCGAACCGCGTCCGACAGCAGCCAACAGCCAGCAGCCGGCAGCCAGCAAAAGCGTCCGATTGGCCAATGCCGGGGGTTCACCAAAGTCCGTTCGGGCTGAGCTTGTCGAAGCCTGGCGCAAGCCCTTCGACAAGCTCAGGGCGAACGGCAGAACGGCAGAACGGCAGAACGGCCGAACAGGCAACCGACTGCATGGGGCCAGCGGGTCGTCTTCAGCGCCCGCAACCCCGCCCTCAACCGGCCGTGGCGTCCCCGGGTGGCGCAAACTGTGCCAGCACCTGCGCCTCGGTCATCACCGGCGTCTGGTTGGCCAGGTCGTAGAAGTCCGGTTTCTTGTCGATGTAGATCTGCTGCGTGATCTCGAAGTCGTCCGTGTCGAACAGGCCGGCCGGCACGAAGAACTCGCCCGTGGGCAGCAGCTTGTAGTACAGGTGCGTGCCGCAGCGGTGGCAGAAGGCGCGCTCGGCCCAGTCGGACGAGGCGAAGACGCCGATCTGGTCGGCGCCCTCGAAGCGCACGCCGGTGCCGCAGTGCACCGCCAGCATCGGCCCGCCGCCGCCCCAGCGGCGGCAGTAGCCGCAATGGCAGGCACCGATTTCGCGGGCGTCCGGCGCGTCGACGCGCACGGCGCCGCAGAGGCATTGGCCTTTCATGGTCGTCCTTTCTGTGTGGGAAAGCCCGGCGGATGCCGGCCGCAGCGTGCCACTCTAGCGGTGGATCGCGACCGCCGGACCGATGGCCACAGCCGGTGTCGGTCGACTGTCAGGCCGCGCGCCGCGCCCGCGGTACAGCGACGGCGTGCGCCAGCTCGCCCAACCGCTTCAGGCCCGCGGCCAGCGCCGGCGACCAGGGCAGGCCGCAGTTGATGCGCACATGCCCGTCGCAGCGCGCGCTGTTGGAGAACAGCGTGCCCGGCGCCACGAGGATGTGCTCGGCCAGCGCCGCGTCGAACAGCGCCTGGGCCTGCGTGCCGGGCGGCAGCTCCACCCACAGCTGGAGCCCGCCGGGCGGCAGGTTGATGCGCGTGCCGGCCGGGAAGTGCGCGGCGATGGCATCGGCCGTGCGCTCGCGCTGCAGCCGCAGCGTCTCGCGCAGGCGGCGCAGGTGGCGGTCGTAGGCGCTCGTGGCCATGAACTCGCCCACGGCCCATTGCGACAGCTCCTCGTTCATCCGCGTCTGGGCGAACTTGAGCATCTCCACCCGCGCATGCCAGCGGCCGGCGTGGATCCAGCCCAGCCGCAGCCCGGGCGCCAGCACCTTGTGCATCGAGGCGCAATGGATCACGCCGCCCTCGGTGTCGAAGGACTGGATGGCGCGCGGCACGGCGTCCGCGTCCAGCAGCTCGGTGTAGGTGTCGTCCTCGATCAGCGCGGTGCCGTGCGCGCGGCACAGCTGCACCAGCCGTTGCTTGTGGGTGTCGGGCATGACGCTGCCCAGTGGGTTCTGCAGGTGCGGCACCACCACCACGGCCCGGATGCGCTCGTAGGTGCGCAGGGCCAGCTCCAGCGCCTCCAGCGACAGGCCGGTCTGCGGGCTGGTGGGAATCTCCAGCGCGCGCATGCCCAGGCTTTCGAGCGCCTGCAGCAGGCCATAGAAGGTGGGCGACTCGA
Source organism: Pseudacidovorax sp. NFM-22 (assembly GCF_021401245.1). Lineage (GTDB taxonomy): Bacteria > Pseudomonadota > Gammaproteobacteria > Burkholderiales > Burkholderiaceae_C > Xenophilus. Next base: position 170,061 of record NZ_JACBFY010000002.1, on the reverse strand, counting down.
CGGCCACCGTGTCGCCGGGCTGGGCGACGGCGCGCAAGGCCAGGTTGAGCGCCTCGATGCAGCCGTTGGTGGGCAGCACCTCCTCGGGCGCCAAGTGCATGCCGCCGCGCAGCGCCCGCCGAGCCACCGCCTCGCGAAAGGGCGTGCGGCTGCGCGAGGGCGAGGCCTGCGTCAGCAGCTGCGGCCGCTGGCGCAGGCTGCGCATCATGGCCGTGCGCAGGGCCTCGGCCGGGTAGAGCTCGGGCGAGGCGCGGGCGGAAGACAGGTCCAGATGCACCTCGCCCCAGCGGCGGCGGGTCACGAAGTCCGACACCGTCTGGTGGATGCCGACGAACTGCGCCGGATCGGGCGGCCGGTCGGCGGTGGGCTCGTCCATGGGCACCATGGCCAGGCGGCGCGGCTGGCGCACGAAATAGCCCGAGCGCTCGCGCGCCTCGGCAAAGCCGTCGCCTTCGAGCGTGCGGCAGACCTGCAGCGCGGTGGACAGGCTCACGCCGTGCAGCTTCATCAGCTCTCGCAACGAGGGCAGGCGCTCGCCGGGCTGGAGCGTGCCGTCGCGGATGGCCTGGGTGTAGTGCTGGGCCAGCTGGCGGTAGCGGGGCAGGGGGGACATGGCTGCGATGGTGCGTCGCCGGCGCATATCGGAACAGATGCAGTTGGGCGGCGAATCGACCATAACAGAACGCTTTTCGGCGCAGCTGTTGTGGTCGATGTCCGCGACGGGTGTGCCTGTTTTGCAGGCAGTGTCAGGCCTACGCTGGAGGCCACTTCAACGCACCGACCGAGGACCTGCCATGACCGCCCGCCCCGCCGCCTTTTCTGCCGCCGATCCGGCCCGCATCGCCCCGGGCGAATGCCTGCTGTTGCCGGTGAGCCGCGGCACGCTGCTCTTCGCCGTCGAAGGCCATGTGCGGGTGGTGGAGGCGCCGCGCTGGGTGGCGGAGCAGATGCTGGCCGTGTCGCAGAACCTGGCGCCCGGCCAGGCGCATCAGGTGGATGCGGAGGGCTGGGCGCAGGTGATGGCGCTGGAGGGCGCCGCGGCGCGCGTCGTGCAGCTGGCGCCGCCGGAGGACGAAACGGGCTTCGTGGCCCGGCTCCACGCGCTGTGGCGTTCCGCCCTCGGGCGGCTGGCGCGCCCGGGTGCGCTCGGTGCGCTCAGATGAACATCCCGCCCGAGACTTCGACGCGCTGCGCCGTCATCCAGTGGTTGCCCGGCCGCAGCAGCGCGGCCACGGCGCCGCCGATGTCGTCGGGCAGGCCGACGCGACCCTGCGCGGTCTGCGTGGCGATGGCGGCATTCATCTGCGCGTTGTCGCGCACGAGGCCATCGCCGAAGTCGGTCGCGATGGCGCCCGGAGCAATCGTGTTCACGGCGATGCGGCGCGGGCCCAGTTCCTTGGCCAGGTAGCGCGTCAGCACCTCGATGCCGCCTTTCATGGCGGCGTAGGCCGCATAGCCCGGCAGCGAGAAGCGCGCCAGGCCCGAGGACACGTTCAGCACATTGCCCCCGTCGGCCAGCAGCGGCAGCAGCGCCTGCGTGAGGAAGAAGGGGCCCTTCAGATGCGTGGCCATCAGCTCGTCGAACTGCGCCTCGGTGGTGGCCTCGAAGCTGGCGTGGATGCCCATGCCGGCGTTGTTGAGCAGGATGTCGAACTGCGTGCGGCCCCACGTGGCGGCGAGCGTTTCGCGCACGGCGGCGGCAAAGCCGGCGAAGGTGTCGGCCCGCGATACGTCCAGCGGCAGGGCCACGGCGCGCCGGCCCAGGGCCTGCACCTCGCGCACCACGGCCTCGGCCTCGTCGGCGCGGCTGCGGTAGGTGATCAGCAGGTCGACGCCGTCGCGGGCGAGGTGCAGGGCGGCGCTCTTGCCCAGGCCGCGGCTGCCGCCGGTGATGAGGGCGATGCGGGGCGTCGAAGTGGTGGTGGTGTCGGTCATGGCTGCTTCCTTGTGGGGAGAGGTGGATGGGATGACTGGCACTTTAAGAAGATGCAATCGCCGGAAAAAGCCGCAGAAAATGACTTCACTGTCTTTTCTGGGTGACCAATGGACCTCAATTCCCTGCGTGTGTATGTCCAGGTGGCCGAACTGGCCAGCTTCACCCGAGCGGCCGAGCGACTGGGCCTGACGCGGGCGCGCGTGTCGGCCGTCGTGCAGCAGCTGGAGGCGACGCTGGGCACCCGGCTGCTGCAGCGCACGACCCGCACCGTGCGCGTCTCGCCCGATGGCGAAGCCTTCCTGGAGCGGGCGCAGGCGCTGCTGGCGGAGGCGGAGGACCTGCAGTCGCTGTTCAACCGCCAGCCCGGGTCGCTGCGCGGGCGCATCCGTGTCGATGTGCCGCTGCAACTGGGCGCACGCGTGGTGCTGCCGAACCTGCCCGCCTTCCTGGCCGTCCATCCCCTGCTGGAGGTGGACCTGGGCAGCACCGACCGCCGGGTGGACCTGGTGCACGACGGCTTCGACTGCGTGCTGCGCGTCGGCGTGCTGCAGGAGTCGGGGCTGGTGGCGCGGCCGGTCGGGCAGATGGTGCAGGCCAACCTGGCCTCGCCCGCCTACCTGGCAAAGCACGGCCACCCGCGCAGCCTGGACGATCTGCGCCAGGGCCACCGGTTGGTGCGCTATTCATCGCGCCTGGCGGGCTGGCCGGCCGTGTGGGAATACGAGGAGGACGGTGAGCCGCGCAGCTTCGAGATGCCGGCGGTGATCACGGTGAACAACACGCTGGCCTACGAGGCCGCGTGCCGGGCCGGCCTGGGGCTGATCCAGGCGCCGGTGCTGGGCCACCGGGACGCGCTGGCGCGCGGAGAACTGGTGGAGGTGCTGCCCGAATGGCCCGCGCCGCCGCTGCCGATCACGCTGCTCTATGCGCACCGGCGGCAGGTGCCGCGCCGGCTGCAGGTTTTCATGGACTGGCTGGCCGGCCTGGTCGGCCAGGCCCTGGCCGAGGACGACGCGGCCCGTCGCCCCTGACCGCCCCGTGCGGGGCGGCGATCAGCCCACGCCCGGCGCGTCGCGCAGCGCGTCCAGGAAGGTCCGGCGCCACCAGTGCACGTCCTGCTCGCGGATGCGCGACAGCAGCTTCTGGTGGCGGGCGCGGCGCTCTTCCAGCGGCATGTGCAGCGCCTGCTGGATGGTCTCGGCCGTGCCGTGGGTGTCGTAGGGGTTGACCAGCAACGCTTCCTTCAGCTGCTCCGCGGCGCCCGCGAAGCGCGAGAGCACGAGCACGCCCGGGTCGGCCGGATCCTGGGCAGCGATGTATTCCTTGGCCACCAGGTTCATGCCGTCGCGAAGCGGCGTCACCAGGCCCACGGCCGCGGCGCGACACAGGCCGGGCACCCGCTTGCGGGCCACCGTGCGGTGGATGTAGCGCACCGGCATCCAGTCCAGCTCGCCGTAGTCGCCATTGATGGCGCCGCACAGCGATTCCAGCTCGCGCCGGATGTCGCCGTAGGCGTCGACATCCTCGCGTGTTGGCGAGGCGATCTGGATCAGCGTCGCGCTGCGGTGGTTCTCGGGATAGCGCGCCAGCAGCTCACGGAAGGCCCGCGCCCGCTGCGGGATGCCCTTCGAGTAGTCGAGCCGGTCGATGCCCAGCAGCAAGCGGCGCTGCGAATACTCGCGCCGCACCGTCTCGTGCATGTCGCGCGCTTCCTTGGCATGCGTGAGGGCCAGGAACTCGTCCACGTCGATGCCGATGGGAAAGGCGCTGGCCCGCACCGTCTGGCCCCAGGCGCGGAAGTTGTCGTTCCCCAGTGCCTCGCCATGCGCCTCGTTGCTCACGTAGCGCTCGAAGTGCTGCACGTCCTGCTGCGCCTGGAAGCCCACCACGTCATAGGCGAACAGCGAGCGCATCAGCCACTCGTGCTGCGGGATCGCCGCCAGGATGATCTGCGGCGGCAGGGGGATGTGCAGGAAGAAGCCGATCTTCTGCTTGCAGCCCATGGCGCGCAGTTCCGCCGCCAGCGGGATCAGGTGGTAGTCGTGCACCCAGAGGATGTCGTCCTCCTGCAGCAGCGGCATCAGCTTGCGCGCGAACAGCTGGTTCACGCGGCGGTAGCCGCCGATGAAGCCGGCATCGAAGTTCGCCAAGTCCAGCCGGTTGTGGAACACCGGCCAGAGCACCTTGTTGCTGTAGCCGAGGTAGTAGGCGTCGTGGTCCTCGCGGCACAGGTCCAGCGTGGCCAGCGTCACCTTGCCGGCCTGGTGGCGGTGCATCTCGCCTTCGCCGGTGGGCCCGTCCTCGACGATGGTGCCGCTCCAGCCGAACCAGAGGCCGCCTGTCTGCTGCAGGGATTCGCCCAAGGCCACTGCCAGGCCGCCTGCGGCCACCTTGCGCGGGTCTGCCACGCGGTTGGAAATCACGACCAGTCTTGCCATGTCTCTTTGCTTCTCCTCGTCGGTTGTGCAGCGCCTCAGCGGGGCGCCGTCCCTGGGCCGGCCAGCGCGTCGGCCGCCTGCTTGAGCCATTCGTACACGGCAGCCGGACCATCGACCCGCGCCGTGGCGCGCGTGCTGCCCGGTCCCACCTTGATACCCAGCCCGCCGTAGGCCTGGGCCACCGCGAAGCCGCTCTCGTCGGTGGTGTCGTCGCCGAAGAAGAAGGGCTTGCGATCGAGGAAGGGTGCTTCCTTCAGGTACGCGGTGATGGCCGTGCCCTTGTTGGTACCGGCCGGCTTGATCTCGACCACGCACTTGCCGTGCAGCAGCTCGAACTCCGGCCGGTCGCCGACGGTTTCGGCCATGGTGTCCAGGCAGAGTTGCTCCAACTCAGGCGCGAGGCGGTAGTGCAGCGCCACCGCAGCCTGCTTGCGCTCGACCAGCAGGCCGGTGTGGCGGTTGGCCAGCGCGTTGGCTGCGGCAATGACTTCGGACAGGTCGGTGGGCGCACGTTCCATCAACTGCCCCTCGGCATCGCGCCGGTGCGCGCCGTGCTCACCGGCGGTGGGCAGACGCAGGGGGGCGAGAAAGCGGTCGAGCACATCGACAGGCCGGCCGGAGACGATGGCCACGGCGCCCTCCAGGGCGTCGTGCAACTGGGCCAGCAGCGGCACCAGGCCGTCCGGCACCTTGACGGCCTCGGGTGTCTCCGCGATGCCGACCAATGTGCCGTCGAAGTCCAGGAACAGGGCGGCGTCGCGCCCTGGCAGGAAAGGCATTTGCATCGACTGGACCTTAGCAGCCAAGGGACGGGGGCTGCGTCGGCCAATGCCGCGCGGTGCTGAGGGCGCAGGGACGATGATCTGCCCTCGCGCCAATGGGCGCAGTCCGATACCAGTCCGTCAGTGAGGAGGGAGTCTGTGAAAGCTGCTGGAAACCGCCCCATGTCCATCAAGCCACTCACGCGGGTGGCCGCGCGAAGGCGTGGTGTGCAGGGGCCTTCGCGATCACTTTGGTGGCCCGTCGTGCGCAAACTCTTTGCCACGCTCCAGGAAGTGCCGATCGCGGCACTGAGCGCGCTGTCTGTCATGGCGGGCGCTGCGATGGTGCACCGCTATTGCGTCTTGATCGGCTACGGCCCGGAGGCGAGCGTGTCGATCAGCTTCGGGGCGGCTGTTGCGCTGGTCGTGCTGCTTGGCTTGGTAAGCCTGGGGATTCTTCTGCAAGCGCCGGCCTGGATGCCTCCCCTGTACGAACTCCCGCGCCTGGGCTTCAAGGAGGCCGTAGTCACGCAAAGCGTGGCATTCCTGAGCCTCTTCGTATGGGCCATCGCCACGAGCACGCCCTCCGCGTGGGAATGGATCGTGGGCTTGGCCATTGCCCTTGTCGTGTTGGCTGGTGTGCTGGTCAGCCTCGTGCGGGCAAAGGGAGCGGGATGGCGCCGCGCCGGCCTCGGTGTGCTGGCGGCTGGTATGGGCTGTGCGCCTGCACTCGGGGCGTTGATCGTGATTCTGAAACTCGGCGTGTTTGACCCTGAGGTGCCTGCGTGGGGTTTCTGGCTCGCGACGTTGGCAGTACTGGGCCTGATCATCGTGATCAACGCCCTCCCTGGGCTGGGAAAAAACGCTGCTTTCGTCAGTGCCGCCCTGGTGGTCGTCGGGCTTGTTGTGATCGGGGTTGCTGGCCGATCCGGCTTCATTGCCAAGAGTGCCGCCACGGCGGTCGGCCTGAGGATCGACGGCGAATCGCAGCTGCGGGTCAACCGCGCGGCCTGCCTGACGCTGCTGTCTGCGGTGCCCGTGCGCAAGGGCGACTCGCCCTTCAAGCTGGCCGACGAAGCGGCCGGCGCGGGCTGCCGCGAGTACGGCAATGCCGTGACGGCCCGCGTCGATCTGCGCGGCGGCGGCCGCTGGGTGCTGCAGGTGCACAGCATCAACGGCTGGGACGCGGAGCCCGCAGCGCCGCGGGTGTCGGTGGCGGACAGTGCCGTGGAGCTTGTGCTGCGCCCCATGCCCGACGTTGCCGCACCACCCTCGGGATCAGCCCGTCATCCCTGAAATCGCCGCCTCGCGCGCCGCCTGCACCGCCTGCCCGATCTGCGGGCCCTTGGCGCCGCGGGCCAGGGCTTCTCGGGCGATGGGCTCGGTGGCCACGGCCTGCACGGCGGCCAGCACGGCCAGCAGGCGCTCGCGCGGGGCATAGGGCCGCTCCTCGAAGCCCAGGCGGCCGCGCGCATCGCATTCGCAGGCCAGCAGGGCGTCCGCGAAGCGCTCGGGCCGGCGCAGGGCGTCGCAGCGCTCCAGCAGGCGCAGCAGGGCGGCGGGGCCCAGCTCGCCGCTGCGGTGGATGTTGCCGTGCTCGCGCGCGACCACGTCGGCCAGCTCGCGCACCTCGGTGGGCACGCGCCAGCGCTCGCACAGGCCGGTCAGCAGGCGGGCGCTGCGCTGTTCGTGGCCGATGTGGCGCGGCAGCACGTCGGCGGGCGTGGTGCCCTTGCCCAGGTCGTGCGTGAGGCAGGCGAAGCGCACGGGCAGTGGGGCCTGCAGCCGGGCGCTCATGTCCAGCACCATCATCAGGTGCACGCCGGTGTCGACCTCGGGATGGTGCTCGGCGCGCTGGGGCACGCCCCACAGGCGGTCCACCTCGGGCAGCAGCACGCGCAGCGCGCCGCAGTCGCGCAGCACCTCGAACATGCGCGAGGGCTTGGGTTCCATCAGGCCGCGGGCCAGTTCCTGCCAGACGCGCTCGGGCACCAGCGCATCGGCCTCGCCGGCCTCGACCATGCCGCGCATCAGCGCCAGGGTTTCGGGCGCCACACTGAAGTCGGGCAGCTTGGCCGCGAAGCGCGCCAGGCGCAGGATGCGTACTGGGTCTTCGCGGAAGGCGTCGGTCACATGGCGCAGCACCTTCTGCTGCAGGTCGCGCTGGCCGTGGAAGGGGTCGACGAGCGCGTCGGTGCGAAGTGGCTCGATGTCGGCCAGATCGGCCGGCAGGGCGATGGCATTGATGGTCAGGTCGCGGCGGGCCAGGTCCTCGTCCAGCGTGACCTCGGGCGCGGCATGGACCACGAAGCCGCGGTAGCCCGGACCGCTCTTTCGCTCGGTGCGGGCGAGGGCGTATTCCTCCCGCGTGTCGGGATGGAGGAAGACCGGGAAGTCACGGCCCACTGGCAGGTAGCCATCGTCCAGCATCTGCTGCGGCGTGGCGCCGACGACCACCCAGTCGCGGTCGCTGCCCGGCCGCCCCCGCAGCGCATCGCGGATGGCGCCGCCCACAAGAAACTTCTGCATCGGGGCAGTGTAGGGGCGGGCGCATCGCTGATCGGTGGCGCTGCCGCCTGCCCGCTGGGTCGCTCTGTCGCTCAGCGGCTGAGTGGCTCAGCTGCGCGAGGTGCGGTAGGGCTCGTCCATCGGGACGAAGTCGTGTTCGGCCAGCGCCTCGTCGATCCAGGCCTTCACGCCGGGCAGCGCGTAGAGGCGGTCGATGTAGGCATCGACGGCGGCGGGTACGGGCAGCGCATAGGTGCGGAGGCGCGTGGCCATCGGCGCGTAGTACGCATCGGCGATGCCGAAGTCGCCAAAGAGCATGGGACCGCCGTGCCGCTGCAGCAGGCCTTCCCACATCTGGCAGATGCGCGCCAGGTCGGCGGCGACGCCTGGCTCCTCGCGCATCAGGCGGGCACCCACCTCGGGCAGCGAGGCCTCGATGTTCATGCCGCAGTGGTTGCGCAAGGCGCCAAAACCGGCGTGCATCTCGGCGCAGAGGCTGCGGGCATGCGCCCGGGCCGCGGTTTCGGCCGGCCAGAGTTGCTTCTCGGGAAAGCGCTCGGCCAGGTACTCGGCGATGGCCAGCGTGTCCCACACGACGATGGGCCCGTCGACCAGCACCGGCACCTTGCCGGTCGGGTTGAGGGCGCCGACCACGGCCTTGAAGCGCGAGTCGGCCTCGAAGCTGTCGAAGCGCACCATCACCTCCTCGAAGGCGATGCCGGCCTGCTTCATCAGCACCCAGGGGCGCATGGACCAGGACGAGTAGTTCTTGTTGCCGATGTAGAGCTGGAGCGTGGACACGGGGACCTCCGAGGGGGTGAGAGAAAGCGGGGCGGCAGCCATGCTAGGGGCGATCCCCGCGCGCATCGATGCAAAAAACGACGGCGATTGATGCGTGCCGTGCCGTGTCGCCGCCGTTGCCTGGATGCCTCCGGCGCGTGGGCGCCATTCAGTTCCTTGGTGGGCGACCCCGCTCCGCGCGGGCCTTGGGATCGCCGCCCGCAGTCGGCCTCGTCGTCGTGTTGGCGCGATCGTTGCCGCGGGGCGGCCCGGCCCTGCGGCTCACCCAGATCACCAGCCGCGGCATGGCCTGCAAGACGGCGAGGCCGAGCAATGCGCTCAGGATGGCCGTCACCTCGCGCCCCAGTCCGCAGGCCATGCCGATGGCGGCCGTCATCCACAGGCCGGCGGCGGTGGTCAGGCCTTCCACATGCTCCTCGTCGCGGCCTCGCTTGAGGATGGTGCCGGCGCACAGGAAGCCGACCCCGGCGACGAGGCCCTGGATCACGCGGCTCATGTCGGCCGGTTCGATGCCGGCCTGCTGCGGCACCAGCACGAACAGCGCCGAGCCGATGGCCACCAGCATGTGCGTGCGCACCCCGGCGGCCTTGCCCTCGTACTCGCGCTCGAAGCCCAGCAGCAGGCCCAGCAGCGCCGCCAGCAGCAGCCGCACCACGATGCGCACCAGCTGGGCCAGGTCGGGCACGTCCGAGAACTCGGTGGCCAGCGTGTCGGCGACGACGTCCATCCAGTCCATGGCGCTTCGGGCGGGTCAGCGGATCAGGGCAGGTCCTTGTTGGGTTCGGGCTCCGTCGGGTTGCGCGGGCCCACGCTGCCCAGGCGGTCCTTGATGGACTGCGGCCGGCCGTAGATCAGCGCCGCGTAGTTGGTGGTGTTGGCGATCACCTTCTTCACGTAATCGCGCGTCTCGGCAAAGGGGATGTTCTCGGCCCAGATGGCGGCGTCGAGCACCGGCCCATTGCGCCAGTTGCGCGGCCGGCCCGGGCCGGCGTTGTAGGCGGCCGCGGCCAGCGCCATGGAGCCGTCGAAGTCGTCCAGCGCCAGCTTGAGGTAGTTGGTGCCGATGGTGATGTTGGTCTCGCGGTCGGTGATCATGTCCGGCGAGTAGGGCAGGCCGATCTTGCGGGCGGTCCAGCGTGCGGTGGCGGGCATCACCTGCATCAGGCCCGAGGCGCCGACGCCCGAGCGCGCATCCATGATGAAGCGGCTTTCCTGGCGGATCAGGCCGTAGACGTAGGCCGGGTCCAGGCCGATGTCCTGGCTCTTGCGCAGCACCGTGTCGTGGAAGGGCATGGGAAAGCGCTGCACCGCGTCGATGACGCCCTTGGTGCGCTCGCTGGTGTTGATGCAGCGGTCCCACACCTCGCGCTGGCAAGCCAGGTCGGCGGCGGCCAGCAGCGCGCGGTCGTCCATGCCGCCGCGGTCGTGCAGGTTGGTGGCGTAGTTCCACTCGCGCACGCCCTCGGGGCGCAGGCCCATGGCGATGGCGTAGAGGCCGCGTTGCAGCGAGGGGTTGTTCTGCGCGGCGGCGCGCTCCTCGGGCGTGAGGGGCGCGGGTGGCGTGGGCACCTGGGCGCGCTGGCCCAGTTCTTCGAGCGCGAGCAGCTCGTAGAAGCCGCGCGTGCCGGCGATGGTCTCCAGCAGCGTGCGGGCCTCCTGCTGGCGGCGTTCGCCGCCCTGGGCCAGCAGGGCGCGGGCGCGCCAGTAGGTCCAGGTCGGGTCCTGCTGCGCGTCTTCGCTCATGGCGCGGACGGCGGCGTCGACCTCTTTCCACTGGCCCATGCGCAGCGATGCGCGCACCTTCCAGCCGAGCATGTCGTCGGTGAGGTCAGCGTTCTTGCTGACGTTGGCGAAGTAGCCGAAGGCCTGCGGCGAGAGCTTCTGCGCGGCCTGGCGGCCGATGCTGCCCCAGACCCAGTTGCGCTCTTCGGGGCTGAGCATCGGGCCCCATTTGCTGTCGAGCTGCGCGGCGGCGGTGTCGGGATCGGCCACGGCCATGCGCAGCAGCGCCAGCACGACCATCTCCTTGCGGCCGCGCGAGGCGGCCGAGGCCGCGCCAAGCAGGAACTTGACCGCGCTGGCATTGACCTGGTCGAAGGTGGGCAGCGCCTCGAGCGCGACGAGGTTGATGGCGGCGCGGGCGGCGCCGGGGCGATTGGCCTCCATGGCGATGCGCGCCTTCTTCCAGGCGTCGGACTTCGGCATGGCGCCCGCGGCGATCAGCCGGTCGGCGGCGGTGAGGCAACCGTCGTCCAGATCACGTTGCGCCAGCCAGTTGCGGCGCACCTGCTCGACCTGCGCCGTGGTGGCGCGGCCGCTGCGCAGCGCATCGACCAGCACGGCATAGCACTGCACCTCGCGGTCGTCGTTCATGCGGAAGGCCGCATGCGCGGCGGCGAACTCGTCCCACGCGCGGCGCTGGCCCATCAGCAGCAGCCAGTCGTTGCGCAGGCGGTCTTCCTGGTAGGTGCCGGGATAGCGGGCAAAGAAGGCGTTGACCTCGTCGCTGCTGGCGTCGCCCAGGCGCGCCTTCAGCTCCCAGTAGGCGGCCCAGGGTTCGAGCGCATGGCCGCGGGCCTGCGGCAGCAGGGCCGTGAGGCGGGCCTTGTCGCCGCGCTGGAAGGCCTGCTTCATCTGCAGCAGCACATCGTCGTTACGGTTGGCCTGCGCGCAGGCCGGCGGTGCGAGGGTGGCGGCCACCAGGGCCAGGGCGGCGAGCCAGCCGCGGCGGGGTGACAAAATGCCTTGAAACTGCATCGAAGGATTATGGACAAAGCACACGGTGAAGAACGCGCGGGCACGGCGGCCTTTCTCAAGTCCCAGGTCCGCGCGGCGCTCATCGAGCAACGCCTGGCGATGCCCGACCGCCTACAGCGCGCCGACCTGCTGCAGCGCGTGATGCGCTTCTGGCTGGTGGGCCGGCCCGACACGGTGATCGGCGCCTACTGGCCCATCAAGGGCGAGTTCGATCCCCTGCCGGCGCTGCACCGCTGGAAGGAGGACGGCGAGCTGATGGAGGAGCCCCAGCGCCGCCGCATCGGCCTGCCGGTGGTGGACCGCGAGACCAAGACGCTCACCTTCCATGTCTGGTACCCGGGCTGCCCGATGGAGAACGACGCCTACGACATCCCCAAGCCCAAGGACACCGAGCTGATCGTGCCCACGCTGCTGTTCGTGCCCTGCCTGGGCTACAGCGCCGGTGGCTATCGGCTGGGCTATGGCGGCGGCTTCTACGACCGCACGCTGGCGGCGCTGGAGCCGCGGCCCTTCACCGTGGGCCTGGGCTTTGCCAACGGCTTCGTCGACGACTTCGAGCCCGAGGCGCACGACGTGCCGCTGGACGCGATCCTCAACGACAACGGCGTGGTCTGGCCGGTCGGCTGACCGTCCGCCCGGGGGGGCGTAGGGGCGCCTCGGTTTCGCTGGACGGGCGATGTCGCCGACCGCGCAGACGTGCCGCGCGGCCGGTGTTCAGTCCAGTTCCGTGAGCGTGTCCGGGTCCGGCCCGTCGCCGATGGTCTTGCGCGTGATCGCGGCCTGCCCGCGCAGCCAGTCGCAGAAGGCGCGGATCTCCGGCCGCGCGGTGCTGCGCGGTGCCACCAGCAGCCAGTACGCCATGGGCGAATCCATGCGCTGGCGCGGCAGCACCTCCACCAGGTCACCGCTGGCCAGGCTCTCCGCGATGAGCGGGCTGCGCGCCAGCACCACGCCCTGGCCCGACAGGGCGGCCTGCACCATCTGGTAGGCATAGTTGAAGTACAGCCAGCGCCGCGGCTGGGTGCGGGCCAGGCCGTTGGTCTCGAACCAGCGGCGCCAGGTCAGCCACTCCAGGTGCGAGCGATGTGCGTCGCCGGCCTCGATCAGCGTGAAGCGGGCGATGTCGGCCGGCTCGCGGATGGCCGGGCTGCTCTTGATGAGCCAGGGGCTGGCCACTGGCATCAGCGTCTCGCCGAAGAGGCGCACCGCGCCCGCCGGCATGGCCTCGGCGGGGCCGTAGCGCAGCGCCATGTCGATGTCGACCAGCTCCAGGTCCACCGCCACGTCGCTGGCATCGATGCGGATGTCGATGTCCGGATGCTCCTGCTGGAAGGCCTCCAGCCGCGGGATCAGCCACATCGATGCGAAAGAGGCGAAAGTGGTCAGCGCCACGCTCTTGCGGCCGGCGCTCTGGCGGATGAGCCGCACCGCGCCGTCGATGCGCGGCAGCGCCTGCTGCGTGGCCAGCAGCAGCTGCGCCCCCGCACTGGTCAGCTCCACGGCCCGGGTGTGGCGCAGGAAGAGCGGCACGCCCACTTCCTCCTCCAGCGACTGGATCTGGCGGCTGACCGCGGACTGGGTCAGCGCCATCTCCTCGGCTGCGGCGCGGAAGTTCAGGTGCCGGGCCACGGCCTCGAAGGCGCGCAGGTAGCCGGCGCCGATGGGCCGGGTGCGCAGGTGGGTCTGGGAGTGCTGCATGGGGGGGACGAGCCGGATGAGCCAATGGCGATTGATGCGTCGCCGGCATCAGTAGCCTAGCGCGTTTTCATTGGACCGGCCGCGCCTTGCTGCGGATGATCGGTTCCCGACGCAGACGTGGCGCAATGGGCGACACGCTGCGCGACGAGGAGAACCGCCATGACCGCCGCCACCCTGAGCCCCACGACCCGCGAAGCTCTGATCGCCGCGCCCGCCGCCGCGATTCCGCCGGCCGTGCGACGCGGCGCCTGGCAGCTCAAGGCGGGGCAGGCCATCAGCCTGCGGGCACAGAGCCGCAGCGTGCTGCGGCTGCGGCAGGGCCGCGTGTGGGTCACCCGCGATGCCACGGCCCAATGGGGCAGCGAAGACCTGGTCGTCGGTCCCGGCGAATCGCTGGTGGTCGAGGCCGGCCAGCGCATCGTGATGGAGCCCTGGGACGGCTTCGGCGCGACCTACACCTGGGATCAAGACTAACCCCCAGGCTCTGCGCTTCGCGCGCCGCCCACCCCCTTTCAGGGGGCACATCCTGCGGCCCGGCGAAGCCGGTTCCGCGGATGTTCCCGCGTGGCCTGCGGCGCGCTCTCAGGCTTGAATGTCGAAGCCGGCGCGCATGTGCAGGAAGCGCTCCACCGCCGGGACGCCTGAGAGGCTGATCAATGCAGCAAGCGCATCGAGGTCGTCGGTCTGCGCATAGCCCATGTCGAAGCGGTGGTAGCGCCGTTGCAGCAGCACGCCTTCGTGCAGGATGCGCACGTCCTGGTGACGAATGTCGCCGACGATGCGGCCCATCAACGGCTCGAGCGCCGCGCGTGGGCCTTCGAGGTGCTGGAAGAAGCGCAGGCCATCGAAGACCAGCAATCCGCTCACGCCCATCCGCGCGTTGTGCGGCCGGGCCGTCGACAGGATCTGTCCCACCACGGTGGGGGAGGTCTGGGGATCGAGTTGGCTGGTGTAGAAGAACTCGTAAAGGCTGTGGGCGTCAGCAGGCATCGCCACCCACTTTAGGGCGCCGGCCGACGTCCAGCGGGGTTGGACGAATGTCAAAAGACACAGGGCGACTGTCTATATTGGGCGACCTCCAACCCTTGCATCTGCCCGATGTCGGTGTCCCATTCGGCCTGTGGCCATCCGTGCAGCGAATGCCGCCTGCGCAGCCTTCCCGCCTTTCTTGCCCTTTCCGAGCCCGAGCGCCACGCCGTCGCCGAATGGCGGACCGGAAGCCGCCGCGCTGCCGCTGGCGAACGCATCATTGCCGAGCACCTGCGCAGCGACCAGCTCTACACGCTCTACTCCGGCTGGGCCTTCCGCTACAAGACGCTCGGCGATGGGCGGCGGCAGATCCTGAACTTCCTCTTGCCGGGCGACCTGCTCGGCCTGCAGGACGAGTTTGCCGATGGCCGCACCCATGGGGTGGAGGCCGCCTCGGACGTGGTGCTGTGCACCTTTCCCCGTGACCGGCTGTGGGACTTCTTTCTGCAGCATCCCAAGCTGGGCTACGACATCACCTGGCTGGCCGCGCGCGAGGAGAAGATGGTGGACGACAACCTCGTCACCACCGGCCGCCGCACGGCGGCTGAGCGCGTCGCGATGCTGTTGATGCATCTGTACCGCCGTGCCCAGCACCTGGGCATGACGGAAGGCGACAAGGTGGAGTTCCCGTTCCAGCAGCAGCACATCGCCGATGCGCTCGGCCTGTCGCTGGTGCACACCAACAAGACGCTGCGCAAGCTGCAGCGCCTGGGCCTGCACCGGCTGGAAGGTGGCTGGCTGGAGATCCTGGAGCCCCACGCGCTGGCGGCGCTGGGCGACTACTTCGAGCGGCCGATGCGGCCGGTCCCGTTGCTTTAAAGCTCACCCCGTTTGGACTTCCTCACTGCGTGTGGAAGTCCCATCCCCCTCAAGGGGCGCACCCGGCGGCCGGGCGAAGCCCGTTCCGCGGGTGCACTGGCGTGGCCTGCTCCGCGGCCCTTTGATCGGGGTGGCGGCGCCAGTCTCATAGCCGTGTGGGCGGTGCGTCACTGCCGTGGAAAACTGACACGCTGTGCAGCCCGCTGCAGCCTCAAGGCGTGAGCGCGATGAGGTCCTGGCGGTAGCTTTCGATGCGCTGCGCCGCCCGTTCGCGTTGCGCGGGGCTCATCGCCGCGTGGAGCTGGGCGGTGTTGCGGCAGCCTTCCTGCGTCAGCGCGTCCTGCTGCGTGCGCCATTCGCCCGGGGGCGGCTCGAAGACGCGCATCACCAGCGCATGCACGCGTTGCTGCGCCTCGGCGGCCGGCAGGCCGGGCTGCTGTTGCAGACCTCGCAGCAACGCCATCACTTCGGCTTGGCGCGCACGGCGCACGTTGTCCAGCTTCTGGAGGCTGAAGGCCGATTGGCGCACCGCCTGCCGCAGCAGTTCACGCTGGCGCGAGTCCAAGGGGCCGTAGAAGTCCTCGTAGCGGTCCAGGAAGGTGTCGTAGCGCTTGTCCTGCACCTCGGCCGGCAGCAGGCGCAGCCACTCGCGGCGGAACTCGCCGTTGATGCGGGTGAACTTGCGCTCCAGCACCTGCAACTGGGCGGGCGACAGGCTCTGGGCCAGCGTGGTCGCCTCGGGCTCGGCGCGCATGGCCAGCGCCAGCAGGCGCGCCTGTACGGCCTCCGACATGGCGCAGACCTGCGCGGCCGTGATGTCGCCGCGTGCCAGGTCCCGGGCCTGAGCGGCCAGGGCGACGAAGCGGGGCAGTTCCTCGCGGCGGTGCCACTCCTGCAACCCGGCCAGGGCCGCCTTCACCTGCAGGCTCTGGGCGCCGTCGAAGTCCAGGTAGCCGTCCAGCCACCAGTAGCTGATCTCGGGCAGGTTGTTGTAGGCCAGGCGCACCGCGCTGCAGCCGCCGAGCACGAAAGCCAGCAGCAGCGCGCCGATAATCCGCGCCACTTTTCGCAGGCCTCCGGCGCCGCTACGCGGCCCTCGTTGCAGGCCGCCTTCCGCTCCTTCGCTCGCTGCCGCAGCAGCACCGACCATGACCATTGCACCCACCACGTCCAGCCTTTCCTCGATCGCCGTCGATGTCGTCGTCATGGCCGCCGGCAAGGGCACGCGCATGAAGAGTCGCCTTCCTAAAGTGTTGCATCGATTGGCCGGCAGGCCGCTGCTTGCCCATGTGCTGCGTACGGCCGCCGGCCTGGGCGCGCGGCGCGTGGTGGTGGTCACCGGCCACGGCGCAGACGAGGTCGAGGCCGCCATCCCCGCCTGGCAATTGGGCGCCGACGTGCGCTGCGTGCGCCAGTCGCCGCAACTGGGCACGGGCCACGCCGTGCAGCAGGCCGTGCCGGCGCTGGCCGGCGACGGCGTGGTGCTGGTGCTGTCGGGCGACGTGCCCCTGATCGGCGAGGACACGCTGCGCGCCCTGGTCGAGGCCAGCGGCGGCGAGCGTCTGGCCTTGCTCACCATCGACCTGCCCGATCCCACCGGCTATGGCCGAGTGCTGCGCGACACGAGCGGCGGCGTGCGGGCCATCGTCGAGCACAAGGATGCGACCGAGGCCCAGCGCCAGGTGCGCGAGATCTATTCGGGCGTGATGGCGGCGCCAGCCCGCGCGCTGGCCGGCTGGCTGGCGCGGCTGTCCAACGACAACGCCCAGGGCGAGTACTACCTGCCCGACGTGGTCGGCATGGCCGTGGCCGAGGGCCTGCCCGTGGTGGCGCAGAAGACCACCGACGCGCTGCAGGTGGCCGGCATCAACAGCCCCGCGCAACTGGCCGCGCTGGAGCGCGACTGGCAGCGCCGCCAGGCCGAGCGCCTGATGGACGCCGGCGTGCGCCTGGCCGACCCGGCGCGCTTCGACCTGCGTGGCGAGCTGGACTGCGCCGCCGATGTCGAGATCGACATCAACTGCATCTTCGAAGGCCGCGTGAGCCTGGGCGAGGGCGTGCGCATCGGCGCGCACTGCGTCATCTCGGATGCGCGCATCGAGGCCGGTGCGGTGATCCATCCCTACACCCACATCGCCGGCGAAGCGGCCGGCGTGGTCGTGGGCGCGGGCGCGCTCATCGGCCCCTATGCCCGCCTGCGCCCCGGCGCGCAACTGGGCCGCGAGGTGCACATCGGCAACTTCGTTGAGGTGAAGAACTCGACCCTGGCCGACGGCGCCAAGGCCAACCACCTGGCCTACCTAGGCGACGCCACGGTGGGCGAGCGCGTCAACTACGGCGCCGGCAGCATCACCGCCAACTACGACGGCGCCAACAAGCACCGCACGGTGATCGGCGACGACGTGCACGTGGGCAGCAACTGCGTGCTGATCGCGCCGGTGACGATCGGTGCCGGCGGCACCATCGGCGGCGGCTCGACCATCGGCAAGAGCACCGAGCCCGGTGCGTTGACGGTGGCCCGGGCGCGGCAGGTGAGCTTCGCGAACTGGAAGCGGCCGGTGAAGGGCGCGAAGAAGCCCTGACGGCATGACCGACTCCCTCTCCCCTCGCGGGAGAGGGCGGGGGAGAGGGGGCCGCAATGCGGGCGCCCGGCTCGACTGAGGCGAAGCATCCGCCCCTCTCCTCCAATCCCCTGGCGCGCGGGGAGAGGGGTTTGCCGCGCCAATGCAACGGACATGCCCTATTCCAGCGGCACCCGCGGCTCGAACTTGGCCCGGCGCACGCTGAAGAAGGCCTTCACGTTGCGCACGTTCGCATCGCTGGTGAACAGACGCTGTGCCAGCGCCTGGTAGGCGGGCATGTCGCGCACGGTGACGATGAGCACGAAATCCGGGCCGGGCGAGACGCGGTAGCACTGCTGCACCGCCTCGTCCGGGGCAACGCGCGCCTCGAAGGCGGTCAGGGATTGCTCGTCCTGCCGGTCCAGCGAGATCTCCACGATGGCCGTGAGCGTGGCGCCCAGGCGGTCGGCGTCCAGCAATGCCACTTGGCGCGCAATCAGGCCCGACTGGCGCAGGCGCTGCACGCGCCGCAGACAGGTGGGGGGCGACAGGTGCAGGTCGGCCGCCAGCTGCTGGTTGGTGCGGGAGGCATCGCGCTGCAGGGCCTCCAGCAGACGCCGGTCAATGGCATCGAGGTTCAAAAATTCCATGATCGATGCTCGAATGAAGGTTTAATCCACTCCCCTGAGGTAACGGAATAAACAGTCAATCAATGCAGAAAAACGAAAGCAACGTTCATTCTGCCTCGCCTAGCATCGTCCACCTCGGCAGCACGCCTGCTGCTCCCACCTCCTGGAGACCTCCCCATGTGCGGCATCGTCGGCGCAGCCTCCCATCGCGACATCGTTCCCCTGCTGGTGCAGGGCTTGCAGCGGCTGGAATACCGCGGCTATGACTCCTGCGGCGTGGCCGTGCATGCGGGCGGCGGCCTGGGCCGGGCGCGCACCACCTCGCGCGTGGCCGACCTGCTGACGCAGGTGAGCACCGAGCACATCCAAGGCCAGACCGGCATCGCCCACACGCGCTGGGCCACGCACGGCGCGCCGGCCGTGCACAACGCGCATCCGCATTTCAGCCATGGCGTGGGCGAGCTGCCCAACAGCCAGCGGCCGCCGAGGATCGCGCTGGTGCACAACGGCATCATCGAGAACCACGAGAGCCTGCGCGTGCAGTTGCAGGCGCGTGGCTACGTCTTCGCCAGCCAGACCGACACCGAGGTCATCGCCCACCTGATCGACAGCGCCTACGACGGCGACCTGTTCGAGGCCGTGAAGACCGCCGTGGCGCAACTGCATGGCGCCTATGCGATCGCCGTCATCTGCCGCGACGAGCCGCACCGCGTGGTCGGCGCGCGCGCCGGCTCGCCGCTGGTGCTGGGCGTGGGCCAGGGCGAGAACTTCCTGGCCAGCGACGCCATGGCGCTGGCCGGTGTGACCGACCAGATCGTCTACCTGGAAGAGGGTGATCTGGTCGACCTTCAGCCCGGCAAGTACTGGATCGCCGACCGCCACCACAAGCGCGTCGAGCGGCGCGTGCGCACCGTGCATGCTCACAGCGGCGCGGCCGAGCTGGGTCCGTACCGCCACTACATGCAGAAGGAAATCTTCGAGCAGCCGCGCGCCATTGCCGACACGCTGGAAGGCGTCGAGGGCATCGTGCCCGAGCTGTTCGACGGTGCCGAGGTGGACGGCCAGCCCGGCGCCAGCGCCTACCGCGTGTTCCAGGAGATCGACCAGGTGCTGATCCTGGCCTGCGGCACCAGCTACTACAGCGGCTGCACCGCCAAGTACTGGCTGGAGGGCATCGCCGGCGTGCCCACGCAGGTGGAGATCGCCAGCGAATACCGCTACCGCGATTCGGTGCCCAACCCGCGCACGCTGGTGGTCACCATCAGCCAGTCGGGCGAGACGGCGGACACGCTGGCGGCCCTGCGCCACGCGCGCAGCCTGGGCATGGCGCAGACGCTGACCATCTGCAACGTGGCCACCAGCGCCATGGTGCGCGAATGCAAGCTGGCCTACATCACGCGCGCCGGCGTGGAGATCGGCGTGGCCTCGACCAAGGCCTTCACCACGCAGCTGGCCGGGCTCTTCCTGCTGACGCTGGCGCTCGCCCAGTCCAAGGGCCGGCTGAGTGAGGAGGACGAGGCACGCTACCTGAAGGAGATGCGCCACCTGCCCGTCGCGTTGCAGTCGGTGCTGGCGCTGGAGCCGCAGGTGGTGGCCTGGGCCGAGGACTTCGCGCGCAAGGAGAACGCGCTCTTCCTGGGCCGCGGGCTGCACTACCCCATCGCCCTGGAAGGGGCGCTCAAGCTCAAGGAAGTGACCTACATCCATGCCGAGGCCTATGCCGCCGGCGAGCTCAAGCACGGGCCCCTGGCGCTCGTCACCAGCGAGATGCCCGTCGTGGCCGTGGCGCCCAACGACGCGCTGCTGGACAAGCTCAAGAGCAACCTGCAGGAAGTGCGCGCCCGCGGCGGCGTGCTCTACGTGCTGGCCGACGGCGACACGCACATCGAGAACAGCGAGGGCCTGCACGTGATCCGCATGCCCGAGCACTACGGCCGCCTGTCGCCGCTGCTGCACGTGGTGCCGCTGCAGCTGCTGGCGTATCACACGGCCTGTGCAAGGGGGACGGATGTGGACAAGCCGCGGAACCTGGCGAAGAGCGTGACGGTGGAGTGAGGGGGCAAGTCTGGAACACTCTCGTCAGGAGCGTACTGTCCATAGCTCGTGCCAACACTTCGACGGCCTCGACCCATTCAAGCGGCTCCTGCGGCCGTACACGCTGCCCCCAAGTATTCGCCTGCAGATCGTCCTGGACAGGACGAGACCCACAACATACCGAACACGTCCTGCTCGCCGGCTGCCAGAACCAGGGCCGTACTCATTGAGCAAGCCTAGGGTTGGCCTGACCACCCGTGCCGGTTGATCTGGCTCGGCCATGGCACGGAGCTTGGAAGCCGTGCATGGCGGCGATGAAGCGCCTGTCGCCCCTGGGGCGGCTGGCTGTCATGGTCGATGTCTCACTCGACCCCTGGTCGGCCCGTGTCTCAGCCGCGGTGTTCTCCCAGTCCCGCCGCTGGGTGCAGGCGTGTCGTAGATGTTGGCCTTGCCTGCGGTGGCGAACTCCTCCCGCACGAGGCGAAGGGCTTCAGGTCGTCAGGCCCAGCAAATTCGACAGGGGTTACGGTGGTAAGCCAGCGGCCTGGAGTTGACCGTCCGATTGAAGACATGCGGGCCAGCCGGCCGCCGCGGCTGTCGGCGAAGTCGAGCACTACGGCTTGTATGGTGCTGAACATCGTGCTGCGGTAGCTTCCCAGTGAGGGCCGGCGCGCCTGTGGCTGGGCGTGAGCATGACCACCCGCGTTTCGTCGGCGCGCAGCGCCGGTCGCCACCCTGAGTGCCGCGACCAGCGCGTCTACCAGAGGCTGCAGTTGCCGGTTTCGGCTGCCTACATGCCGAAGCCGTACAAGGCGCGGGGGTTCTCCACCAGGATCCGGTGCCTCTCTTCCGCCGAGAACCACTGCGACAGCAGTTCCAACAGGGCCCCATCGTCCGGCTTGCGGGCGCCCTCGGTCACGTGGGGCCAGTCGGTGCCCCAGACCAGGCGGTCGACGAACCGCGCGGCCAGCCTTTGCACGCATGCGCCGAGTTCCTCGAAATCGGCCGAGTGGGGAGAGGCGATGTAGGGGGCCGACAGCTTGAGCCAGATTCGGCCGGTGGAAAGCAGGCGGATGAGCAACGCTTCGATGGCGGGCCGCAGTTCCGGATCCGTGTCCAGATGGGCGTAATGGTCGATGACGACAGGCACCGGCAAGCGGGCCAGTCGGTCGGCCAAGTCCACCAGTGTGCGCGCCTGTGCATGGATCTGGACATGCCAGCCCAGAGGGCGGATCAGCGCGGCCACGGCTTCGAGCATGCGCTCATGCGTGGCGCCGGCCTGTACGAGGTTGAACCGCACGCCCACGACGCCCGCTTCCTCCAGCTCGCGCAACTGCGCCGGCGTGGTCGTCGGATCGATGACCGCAACGCCTCTGGCGCTGCCGCCCAGGGCCTTCAAGCCGGCCACCAGCACACGATGGTCCAGCCCGTAGCTGGACGGCTGCACCACGACGTTGCGGGACAGGCCCAGGCGCCGCTGAAGCGCCCGGTAGTCTTGCGGTGTCGCGTCCGGGTGGGTCAGCACGCCGGGGCCGACGTACGGCCACGCGTTGTCGAACAGATGCATGTGGCAGTCGCAGGCGCCCTGCGGCACGGCAAAGGCCGGTCGGGCAGCGCCGGTCGAGAAGGGTGCGTTCAGCCCATCGTGCTGTTCGGGCGCGCTGGAGGCCGGGTTCATTTCTTCAGCTTGGCTGCGTCGTTCCAGAAGGCGTACGACTTGGCCAGTTCGGCGCTGGACTGGGGCAGGTCGGTGGGCGCCAGATCGAGCGACATCTCCTTGATCCGCGCCTGCACCTCGGCATCCTTGAGCACGGTACGCAAGGCGGCATTGAACTTTTGGGCCAGCGCCGGCGACAGCCCTTTGGGCGCGAAGAAGGCATTGAAGCTGTTGACGTTGACGCCCGTGAAGCCCAGCTCTTCGAAGGTCGGCACGTCGGGCAGCAGCGACGAGCGCTTGCCGCCCGAGATGGCCAGGATGCGGACCTTGCCGCCCTGCGCCATCTGCACACCTTCCGGTTCGCCGGTGACGCCGGACGCGAGCTGCCCGCCGATGAGCTGGGGCATCATCTGCGCCGAGCCGCCGAAGGCGATGGCCTCCATCTTCACGTTGGCCTTGCGCGTGATGGCGGCGCCGATGATGTCCGGCACGCCACCCTGCAGCGGCACCCCGTAGTTGCCCTGCTGCGGGTCCTTGCGGACCAGCTCGACGAACTCGGGCAGCGTCCTGGCCGGGCTGGTCAGCGGGACGGCGAACGTCCACTGGAAGCGCGCCACCTGGCCCACCGGCACGAAGTCGCGCACCGCGTCGTAGCCGGCTGTCGGCGTGATCAGGGGAACGACCACCACCGAATGGTCCAGCGCCAGCAGAAACGTCGAGCCGTCGGCCGGTGCCGCCTTGACGGCCGCGGTGCCGATCAGCCCGCTCGCGCCGGGCCGGTTGTCCACGATGACGGTCTGGTTCAGTTCCTTGCTCAGCCTGGGTCCCAGCAGGCGCGCGAGCGCATCCGTGGCTCCGCCGGGTGCGAAGGGCACGACGATCCGGATGGGGTTCTTGAAGTCCTGCGCGCCGGCGGCTGCCGCCATGAGGGCCGCCATGGCGCCCACGATCAGGGTTCTCTTGTTCAGCATGGGTGATGTCTCCTTGTGTTGTGTTCCGATGCAGGGTGTCAGTCGACCTTGGCGCCGGTGTCCTTGATGACCTTGGCCCAGCGGTCCCCTTCGCGCTTCATGTAATCCAGGTATTCGTCGGCGCTGCCGCCGAGGACGACCGAACCCTGCGCGGTGAGCCGCTCCTGCGTCGGCTTGTCGGCCAGCGTCTTCCTGAGCGCCACGCTCACCGCGTCCACCACCTCCCGGGAGGCGCCCTTGGGCAGCATCAGCCCCTGCCAGGCGCCCATGTCCATGGTCGTCTTGCCCGTCGCCTCGCGGATCGTGGGAACCTCCGGCGCCAGGGCCGAGCGCTTCTCGCTCGTGATCGCCAGGGCGCGCAGGGCGCCGCTCTTCACATGTGCGATGGCTTCGTTGATGGGCAGGAACATGAACTGCGTGGTGCCGGCGAGCAGGTCGGCCACGGCGGGCGCACTGCCCTTGTAGGCCACATGCGTGGCCTGGATGCCCGTCTCCTTGGCGAAGAGTGCGGCGCCCAGATGCAGGAGCGCGCCGGAGCCCGAGGAGCCGTAGTTCATTTCACCCGGCTTCGTCCTGGCCAGCGCAACGAACTCGCCGACGCTCTGCGCGGGCACCTTGGGGTTCACCACCAGCAGCAGCGGGATCGTCGCGGTGAGCGAGATGGGCGTGTAGTCGGCATAGGGGTCGAAGCCCGGCTTGGCGTACAGCGAGGGCGCGAGCACGACGGCCGAGGTCGCATAGAACATCGTGTAGCCGTCCGGCGCGCCCCGCTTGGCCTCCACCGCGCCGAGGTTGCCGCCGGCCCCGCCCTTGTTGTCGACCACGACGGTGCCGCGCAACTGCCTGCCCAGTTCCTGCGCCACGATGCGGGCGTTGATGTCGGCCGAGCCGCCGGCGGCGAATGCCACCACCATGCGGATGGGCTTCGAGGGGTAATCGTCGGCCGCCTGAGCGTGCGACAGGGGCAACAGGAGGGCGGCGCAGGACAGCGCCAGGGTGAGGAACTTGCGCATGGGGTTGTCTCCGTGGTGATGGAAAGCGCTCAGACGAGGCCGAGGCGCTTCAGGGCGTCCGTCAGGTTGAGCAGGTCCGCCGTCATCGCGCCCTGCTCGATGGCCTTGCGCTGGCCGGCTTCCTTTTCCTCGCGCGCCAGGCTGCTGTGGATGGCCGAGGCCACCTCGTCCTTGGGCACCACGGCGATGCCGTCGCGGTCGCCCACGATGATGTCGCCGGGGTGGATGAGAACGTCGCCGAAGGTGACGGGCACGTTGAGCTTGCCGGGCTGGTTCTTGCCCGTCCCCTTGATCGACAGGCCGCGGCAGAAGACGGGAAAGCCCAGCTCGATGATGAGGTTCGCGTCGCGCACGCAGCCGTTGATGACCAGGCCGGCGATGCCGACCTTCATGGCCTGGATCGTCAGCACGTCGCCCCAGGGGCCGGCCTCCATGAAGCCCTTGGCGTCGACCACGAGCACGTCGCCCGGGCTGGCCTTCTGCACGGCGTAGTGCAGCATGAGGTTGTCGGCGGGCCGGCAATCGACGGTCAGTGCCGGCCCCGCCAGGCGGGTCGTGGGATCGATCGGCTTGATGCCCTGGTCGAGCGCGCCTTTGGCGCCCTGGGCCTCGTACACGGTGGCGGCGCCGAGGTCGCGAAGCTGCTTGATCTGGTCTTGGGTGGCCAAGATGTTCTCCAAAAAGATAGGGGCGAAAACGGGCGGACCGGGCGCCGTCGGCATCCAGTCCGCAGGAAAGAGAAAGGGGTTCGCTAAGCGGTGGCGGTGGCGGTGGCGAGCAGCCAGTCGAGCGCCTGTTCGACGGTCGGATCGGCGGCAGGCAGCGGCGTCTTCTCGAGTGCCGCGACCGTGGCCTCGAAGCGTTGCGCCACACCCGGCAGAACGACGGAGGGCAGGCCCTGCGCGCTCAACTCGCCCTGCGCGTCGTGGACCTCATGCGCCCGCCGCCGGGCATGCACCACGTGCGTTCGCACCAGCATGTCCATGAACGATCGCAGGGGGGTCTGGTCGATGTCGGCCAACTGGGCGTACAGCTCGCTGCGCACGCCCTGTTTCTCGGCGCTGGTCAGCAGCTCGACACACAGCGCTTCCAGGCCTTTGGTGAAGACGCTGCGCAGGATCTTGAGCGAGATGGCGTCGCCGGCCTTGGCCCTCTCGATCACCTGCACACGGCCGCCGGCCTGCTCCAGGATGGCCTTGAAGTCGGCCGCTCCCGCGCCGGACACCAGCAGCGGCGTGCGGACCCTGTTCAACGAGATGGCGCTCATGATGGCCGTGTCGACGTACTGGACGCCGGACGCCGCGGCCTTCGATGCGGCCTCGCGCTTGACGGCAGGACTGGCGGTCGTGAAGTCCGCGACCGATGCGCCGTCTGCCAGATGCGGCAAGGCCGCTTCCAGCGCCGGCAGTGCCGTCGTGCCGGTGACGCAGGAGAACACCCATTGCGCCTCGCCCAGCCATGCGCCCGGACCGGGATGGATGGGCACGCCCAGGGTGGCGGCGAGTGCGTGGGCCGCGGCCGAAGGCCGGGCCTCGCAGACGCTGAGTTCGAAGCCGGCGGCATGGAGCGGGGCTGCGAAGCAGCGGCCGACTTCGCCCAGGCCAATGATTGCAATGCGCATGAAGGCGGTTCCTTGAAAGTACAAAAATAATACAAATAAAGAAAATGGGCGGCAATGCATTCGAGGGTTTCACCTAGGAAAGCTATGATGCTGCGCTC
Organism: Pseudacidovorax sp. NFM-22; assembly: GCF_021401245.1. Lineage (GTDB taxonomy): Bacteria > Pseudomonadota > Gammaproteobacteria > Burkholderiales > Burkholderiaceae_C > Xenophilus. Next base: position 144,730 of record NZ_JACBFY010000002.1, on the reverse strand, counting down.
CGGGGAGAACAAAAAAAGTACATATCTCCGGAGTTCGTGCGTCGTGCGCGGGCGTTGGAGGCGGGTGTCTAGAATCCCGCGCCCAACGACAATCCCGGACATGCAAGGCAGAGACAAGGCATACGAGGTCCTCAGGCAGCGCCTGGTCGGCGGCCACTACAGCCCGGGCACTCAACTCAAGGAAGAGCCGCTCGCGCGCGAGCTGGGATTGAGCCGTACCCCCGTGCGGACGGCGCTCAGGCGCCTGGTGGCAGATGGCCTGGCCACCGACAGCGCCGGGCAGGGGATCCACGTGGCGGAGTGGTCCGAATGGGACATCGAGGAGACGTTCCAGCTGCGGATGCTGCTCGAGCCCTACGCCTCGTCGCTCGCGGCGCAACGCGGTGGCGACGCACTGGTCGCCCGGCTTACCGAGAGCAACGACCGCATGGCGGCCGCCATTGCCGCTGGCGATGCGCAGCACATCGCCACCATCCAGGACGCCAATCGCACATTCCACCGGGCCTTGCTGGAGGCCTCCGGTTCATCGCGGCTGCGCGCGATGCTGGAGACGATGATCGACATGCCGGTCATCGTCCGTTCGTTCTACATCTACACCACCGCCGAACTGGAGCAGAGCCTGCATCACCACCGCGACCTCACGCTGGCGGTCATTGCACGCGATGGAGAGCTGGCGCGGCAGGTCATGCAACTGCACCTGCGGATGTCCTACCACCGCTTCATGAAGCACCGCGACGAATTCGCGCGTGCGCGCACCCGGGCTGCCGCCACGCCGCGTGGCGAGACGTAGACGCGCGCATCGATGTCCCGTTCCCGCGTCGGCTTCCGTCAAGTGATGTGATGACGGCACCGCCCGGTGCCGCGCCAGCCTGACCGTCAGCGGCTTCGTGCCTGCCGGCGGGCGAGGCGCAGAGGGCCCCGCCTTGCGCCCTCACATCAGCGCGAGGGCCGCTGGTAGCCGCCTTCGATCCACGCGGCGGCGCTGTCGATGGTCAGCTTGAAGGTCGGCGGCACGCGCGCTTCGCCCAGCGCGTCGCCTGCCTCGTCCATCGCGCGCAGGATGGCGTACGGGTTGTCCTCGTCCGGCACGATCTGCAGCGACACCCGGATGCGCTCGGAGCCCGCGCCGACGCTCACGCTCTTGTTCAGCCGGGCATGCAGTTGCTGCTCGTGCCGGCGCAGCACTTCGTTGGCGGTCTTGACCAGGGTATGGAAGGCGGCCGTGTCCAGGGGCTTGGGGTTCTTCTTGTCGCGGCCCATGGTCCAGGGGCCGACCAGCGCCGGCTCCGCATCGCCCTGCCGCGTCATCGACACCGCCCAGCCGTCGTCGTCTTCGTTCTTGATCACGCGCGCGGTCCAGCGTTCGTCGCTCCATAGCGTGGGCTGCTGGATGGGGGCGGTGGGTTCGGTCATGGGCACAGCGAAGGTCGGGCAAGAGGGTGGGGCGCCGCCACGAAGCAGCCACGCAGAGGGGTGTGCGGCAGGGCCGGCGCGGAGGAGCGCACGTTGTCGTGCGCGTGGCGCACGGCTGTCGCGGCTTCCCGGGGGCCGGACATCTTAGTCGCCCCCATCACGCCCTCGGACGCAGCGGGAACGTCGCCTCCTCGATGCGCCAAACCGTCCTTGCGCATCGTGCGGCGCGCTGGCGAACGTCCGGGGCGAAATGCCGGTCCGCCGCTTCGTCGGCGGTGAGTCGGCGGTCGAGCAGGTCGGCGATGGCTGCCTGCAGGCGACTCATCGCACCTGCAGCACGATCTTGCCGGCGATGTGGCCGGCGGCCGCGCGCTCGTGCGCCAGCCGCGCATCGGCCAGCGCATAGCTGCTGTCGATGTGGACGCGCACCGCCCCGGCATCCAGCAGCGCGGCCAGTTCGGCCAGCTGGGCGCCACTGGAGCGCACCTGCGTCGTCGACACGGTGACGCCCAGCCGGGCCGCCTCGTCCGCGCCCGAGTAGCCCAGCGGGAAGATGGGAAACAGGGCGCCGCCTTTTCGAAGCGTCCGAAGGAACCGGCCCGTGCCGGGGCCGCCCACCGCGTCGACCACCAGATCCACATCGTGGACGACGTCTTCGGCGTTGGACTTCCGGTAGTCGATGAATTCGTCGGCCCCCATTTCGCGCAGCAGCTGCTCGTGCCGGCCGGAAGCCACGGCGATCACCCGCGCGCCTTTCCACTTGGCGAGCTGCACCGCGAAATGGCCGACCCCGCCTGCTGCGCCGTTCACGACCACGGTCCGGCCCGCCAGCGGCACGGGTTCATGCCGATGCGGCTGAAGCGGGTTGGGCTCGTCGTGGCCCTGCCCGATCAGGAACTGCCAGGCGGTCAGCAAGGACATCGGCGCGCCGGCGGCGTGCAGATGATCCACGTCCGCAGGCTTGATCGCGACCTCCGAGGCCGCTGCATTGACGTACTCCGCATAGGCCCGGCTCGTGCCCGCCAGCCCACTCGGGAATCGCACCATCGCGTAGACCTCGTCGCCCACGGCGAAGTCGGTGACATCGCTGGCAACGGCGGCCACGGTGCCCGACACGTCGGTGCCCAGGATCAGGGGAAAGCTCACCTTCGGCCGCCACTCCGGCGGGAGCGTCTTGTAGCCCTCGCGCAGGTACCAGTCGGGGGGATTGAGGCCCACGGCGTGGACCTGGATCAGCACTTCGCCGGCCTGGAGCTGCGGCATGGGCGCGTCCTCGTATCGAAGTACGTCGGGGCCGCCGAACCCGTGGAGCTGGATGGCCTTCATCGTTTGGGTCGTCATGGTGATGTCCTTTCACCGTTTGCTTCGAACGGAATGCGTGGGAGGGAAGGCTCAGTGTGGAACAGCGACGTGGGTTTGATAATCCCGCACGAAATCACTTCAAAAGTGCCATGACGGAACAACTGAGCCTGGAGCGGCTGACGGGCATCGTGGCGTCCGCGAAAGCGGGCTCGCTCGGCAGCTTCTCGGCGGCGGCCAGGGCCCTGTCCGTGTCGCCATCGGCCGTGGGCAAGACGATCCAGCGGCTGGAGCAGCAGTTGGGATTGCGCCTGTTCACCCGCACGACGCGATCACTGGCGCTGACGCCCGAGGGCCGCGACCTCCACGACAAGGCACTGCGTCTGCTGCAGGCGGTGGAGGACGTGGTCCAGTCGGCCGCAGCCGCCCAATCCGAGCCTTCCGGCACGCTGAAGATCGCGGCGTCGCTGCCCATCGGCACGCGTCTTCTCGCGCCCGCCTTGCCCGAGTTCCGTCGGCGCCATCCGAAGGTCGCCATCGACCTGCGGTTGAGCGACCACTTCATCAACCTCGTCGAAGAGGGCATCGATGTGGCGATCCGCATCGGGCCGCTGGCCGACTCGCGCCTCGTGGCCCGCACCCTGGCGCCGGTGCGGCTGCAGGCCTACGCATCGCCGGCCTATCTGCAGGCCCGGGGCACGCCCCTCAGGCCTGAAGATCTGTCCCAGCACGACTGCGTGAACTTCCGCTACCAGACCTCGGGCCAGGTCATGCGCTGGAGCTTCCGCGTGGGCGGCCGGACCGTGGAGCTCACGCCCGAGGCCGGCATCGTGGTGGACGTGAGCGATGCCGTGGTGGAGGTGCTCACCGCAGGGGGCGGTATCGGCATGGCTGCTTCGTGGATCGCCGCGCCGCACGTCCGGCGCGGCGCCCTTGTGCCGCTGCTGACGGAGCATGCCGTCGAGAGCTCGGTCATCACCGCCGTCTGGCCCGAGAGCCGGCGGGGACATCCCAACGTGAAAGCCTTCGTCGCCTTCCTGGAAGAGATGTTCGGTCGGCCTTAGGAAGGTCTTCCGATCGACCGCCTCGACTGCCGGGGGCCGATGGCTGCTCCGCGTCGCCTTGCGGCAGCGTGGCCACGGGCCGAGCGACGTCGTCACAATGGCCGCATGCCCATCGCCTCCCATTTCTCCGGCAGCTATGCCGAAGCCCGCCGCAAGTTCTTGGATGCCGCGCAGGACCGGAAGGCGCGCATCCAGTCCATCGAACTGCCCGGCCACCGAGGTGCCCTGGGCGAGGTGCTGGCCATGGACGTGGCGCGGCTCGGACCGGCGCAGGCGAGCCGTCTGATCATCGTCAGCGCCGGCACCCACGGGCCGGAGGGCTTCTGCGGCTCCGGCTGCCAGGTCGCGCTGCTGCGGGACGACGACCTGCTGCGGCGGCTGGACGAATCGGGCCTGGGGCTGCTGCTGGTGCATGCCGTCAATCCCCATGGCTTCTCGCACCTGCGGCGGGTCAACGAGGACAACATCGACCTCAACCGCAACCATGTGGACTTTGCGCGGCCGCTGCCGGTCAATGCCGACTACGCAGCCGTCGATGCGCTCGCCCTTCCGCCCAACTGGCCGCCCACGGCCGAGCAGGACGCCGCCCTGGCGGACTACATCGCCCAGCATGGGATGGCGGCCTATCGCGCGGCCCTCAGCCGCGGCCAGTACACGGTGCTGGACGGCCTGTTCTACGGCGGCACGGGACCCAGCTGGAGCAACCGCACGATCCGCGCGCTGCTGCGCGAGCATGCGGCCACGGCCACGTACCTGGCCTGGATCGACGTGCACACGGGCCTGGGCCCGTGGGGGCATGGCGAGAAGATCTTCCCCGGCCGTGCGGCCGGCCTGCCGCTGGCGCGGTCGCTGTGGGGCGCGGACGTGCTGGCCATGTTCGAGGCCGGGTCGGCGTCGCCGGACGTGTCCGGGCCGGTGGTGAGTGCCGCCTACGACGAATGCCCGCAGGCCCTCTTCGCGCCCATGGGTCTGGAGTTCGGAACGCTGCCGGACCAGCAGGTGCTGGACCGCCTGCGGGCCGACTGCTGGCTGCACCGGCATCCCGAAGCCGACGACGTGCAGCGCCGCGCCATCCGCCGCGATGTGCGGGACGCCTTCTACTGCGACGACGATGCCTGGAAGGGCATGGTGCTCGGCCAGGCGCGGGTGGTGATGCTGCAGACCATGCTCGGACTTGCGCGCGCCGCCTGAAGGGCTTCGCTCACCGGACAGGGCCGGCCGCAGCGCCCGAAGCGGCCGCCGCCATGCCGGCCGCCAGCGGCGCGTCGACGACGGCCTGCCATCCGCGCCCGTCCGGCCCCAGCGCCAGCAGCACGAAGCCGGCGCCCAGCGACAGGTTCTTGAGAAAGTCCCAGAACAGGCTGCGCGCGCGGCCATCGGCGTGGCGCCAGAAGTCGCCCGGCTGCCAGAAGCGTTTGAACAGCACAGCCGTGGCCACGCAGTACGCCGCGAGCAGCAGGGCGGCTGCCCGGTCGGCCACGCCCGTCACCACGCCCAGGCTGCACAGCACCTCGACCGCCAGGCCCACCGCGATGGCCGCGCGGGCCAGCCAGCGCGGGCGGAAGACCTCCTGCGCCTGCTGCACGGCATGGCCGAAGCCCAGCAGCTTGTCGAGCGCGCTGAAGGGCAGGAAGGGCAGCACCATCGCGCACCGGGCGCCCAGCGTGGCCCAGTCCACCGCCGTCACAGCCGGTCCTTCAGCCGGTCGGCCACGCGCAGCGCGTTGGCGATGAGGGTGAGCGTGGGATTCACCGCGCCGATGCTGGGGAAGAAGCTGGCGTCGGTGACGTAGAGGTTGTCCACCTCGTGCGCGCGGCAGTCCAGGTCCAGCACTGAGGTGGCCGGGTCGGTGCCGAAGCGGCAGGTGCCGGCCTGGTGAGCGGTGCCCGACAAGGGGATGTCCTTGCCCAGGTGCAGCGAGCGCTCCACCAGCACCGCCGGCCAGCCGATGGCCGACAGCACCTGCTCCAGCTTGGCCTTCAGGCGCCGAAGTGCCTCGGCGTTGGTGGGACGCACATCCAGGTGCACCTGGCCGTCGCGGTAGTACACGCGGTTGTCGGGGTCGGGCAGGTCTTCGGCCTGCAGCCAGAAGTCCATGGAATGGCGGGCCAGCTCGTCGAAGGGCATCTCGGGCAGGTGCTTCATCAGGCCAGGCAGCGGCGCCTCGCCCTTGATCTGGTCGGCATGGCTGGTGGCGCACATCTGGATCAGGCCGAGGGGATGCTCCCAGTCGTCGCTGCCGAAGTAGAAGTCGCCGAGGGCCAGCGTCTTCTGGAAGACGGTGTCGTTGACCTCCTTCATGACCGCCATGACCACCGACATCTCGTGGCGCATGTAGTTGCGTCCCACCTGGTCGGAGCCGTTGGCCAGCCCGCGCGGATGGCGGTCGCTGGCCGAGCGCAGCAGCAGCAGGGCCGACGAGAGGGCGCCGCAGGCCACCACCACCGTGCCCGCCGAAAAGCGCTCTTCGCCGCCATTGCGCCGCACCACCACCTCGCTCACGCGGCGGCCGCGGGCATCGGTCTCTAGCCGCTCCACATAGGCGCCGGTGAGCAGCGTGACATTGGCGTGGTCGCGCAGCATGGGGTCGATGCACACCACCTGCGCATCGGCCTTGCCGTTGAGCAGGCAGGGAAAGCCGTCGAAGTAGGAGCAGCGCATGCAGGTGCTGGTCGGCGTGGCGAAGCCGTCGGCCTGCTGGTCGAGCAGGATCCCCAGCGGCAGGTGGAACGGGTTCAGTCCCTGTGCGCGCAGGCGTTCGCTCAGCTCGGCGATCTTGGGCTCGTGCTGGACGGGCGGGAAGGGGTACGGCGTCGTGCCGGGGTCCAGCGGGTCGTCGCCGCGCAGGCCGTGCACGTGGAAGAGGGCCTCCGCCTCGTCGTACCAGGGCGCGAAGTCCGCAGAGGTCAGCGGCCAGGCGGGCGAGAGGCCACCGTGGTGCTGCACCTCGCCGAAGTCGCGCTCGCGCAGGCGCAGCAGCGCGGCGCCGTAGACCTTCGAGTTGCCGCCCACGCAGTAGTGCAGCTGCGGCGCGAAGCGGTGGCCATCGCGGTCCACCCAGGATTCGCGGGCCTGGTAGCGTCCCTCGACGAACACGGCCTGGGGGCTCCAGTTGGCTTCCTCGCGCCGCAGGTACTGGCCGCGTTCGAGGACCAGGATGCGCTTCCCGGTGGCGGCCAGCCGATGCGCCAGGCTGGCGCCGCCGGGGCCGCTGCCGATGACGATGAGGTCGTAGTGCGAATGCGGCGAAGTCATGCGGGCCCTGGTGCGTTGCGATGGCCGCAGTCTCGTGAGGCGGCGGCGACACCGCGCTCGGCGCAGCGGCACTGTGCCCGTCAGCCGGAATGGACAGGTGGCCGACCGGGCACTGACCGGCGCCTGCACCAGGCCGGGCGTTTCCCGATGCTTCGCAGCCCCGCCCCCTTCGCGTGCGCCGTGCCCCGCCGTGGGGCCGCTCGTCCGGTACGCCGCCCTCATGCCGTGCAAGCAGGTGCCTGGTCACCCACGCGCACGGGACCATGGACGGGCACGAGTCCTGCATGCAGGGCGGGCCTCGCGCGCTGCGCCTGCCTCGATCACTGAACACGCCAGCGCAGCGTCTCGCCGTTAAATGTCTTATTGACAGAACAATAAAACGGCTCCTACGATCTTTTCCCATGTCCTCGGCGCTGCCGCTTCCCAAGTACCACCGCATCTACCTCGTGCTCCGGCAGCAGCTGGAGGAGGGCGCCTTCGAAGCGGGACTGCCGGGCGAGCATGCGTTGATGGGGCAGTTCGAGGTCTCCCGCGTCACGGTGCGCAAGGCGCTGGAGCGCCTGTCCGACGAGGGCCTCATCAAACGCGAGCCCGGCCGCGGCACCCGACCCACCACGGCCAATGCCTCCGTCGCCGCGCCCGACCGCACGCCGCTCACCGGCCTGCTCGAGAACCTCGTCACCATGGGCCTGAAGACCTCGGTGAAGGTGCTCGACGTGGCGGGCATCACCGCCTCCGAGGCGGTGGCGCAGGCGCTGGCCATTCCGGTCGGGGCCGAGGTGCAGAAGGCCGTGCGGGTGCGCAGCACGCGCGAAGGGCCGCTGTCGCTCATCACCACCTACGTGCCCCAGGCGCTGGCCAAGGGCTTCGGCCGCCGCGAGCTGGCGCGCAAGCCCATCCTGCTGCTGCTGGAAGAGTCGGGCGTGCGCGTGGGCCGGGCCCACCAGACCATCTCGGCCCGCCTGGCCGACGCCCACATGGCCGAGCACCTCGACGTCTCGGTCGGCACGGCGCTGCTGGCCGTGCGCCGCCTCATCTACGACGTGGATGACCGGCCCGTGCAGTGGCTGCACGGCCTGTACCGGCCCGACCGTTACGAGTACCAGATGGAGCTGTCCCGCGTTGGCGACATCGACGCCAAGGTGTGGGTCAGCAAGGACGCTTCCGCCCGCTTTTCCTGACATCGACCCACGAAGGAGTTCGCCGTGACCCAGCCCACCCGCAACCGTCGCCAGTTCATCGCCCAGTCGGCCGCCGCCGCGTCCGCCCTGGCCCTGCCGACCATCGGCGGCGCCCAGCCGCGCAGCATCAAGGTCGGCGTGCTGCACCCGGTCACCGGGGCGCTCGCCTATTCGGGCCAGCAATGCCGGGCCGGCGCGCTCATGGCCATCGAGGACATCAACAAGGCCGGTGGCATCAAGTCGCTCGGCGGTGCGCGCCTCGAAGCCCTGCTGGGCGATGCCCAGTCGCAGCCGCAGGCCGGCGCCGCCGAGGTCGAGAAGATGAACGAGGCCGGCGTGTCCGCCGTGGTCGGTGCCTTCGCCTCGGCCATCTGCCTGGCCACCACGCAGGCTGCCGCCAAGTACAACCTGCCGCACATCGTGGACGTGGGCGTGGCCGACCAGATCGTCGAGCGCGGCCTGAAGAACACCTTCCGCTTCGGCCCCGGCTACAAGGCCGTGACCGACCTGGCCATGGCCAACCTGCACGTGCTCAACAGCGTGGCGGGCAAGCCGGCCAAGACCGTGATGATCATCCACGAGGAGTCGCTCTTCGGCACCGGCACGGCCAACCTGCTGTCGCGCGAGCTGCCGGGCTATGGCTTCGAGGTGAAGGAGGTCATCAAGCACGCCAACCCGACGCGCGACTTCAACAACATCGTGCTGCGCATCAAGTCCGTCAACCCGGACATCGTGATCCCGGCCAACTACTACAACGAGTACGCGCTGCTGGTGCGCACCATGCAGCAGCAGCGCGTGGTGCCCAAGGCCATCTACTCGGTGCTGGGCGGTGCCGCGTCGAGCTACAAGTTCGTGCAGGAGTTCCCCGATGCCTCGCACGGCATCATCGACTGCAACCACTGGTTCAACCCCAAGGACGCACGCGCCCAGGCGCTGAAGAAGCGGGCCGAAGCGCAGAAGCTGTACTTCAGCTATGAGCTCTTCATGACCTACACCAGCATGATGCTGCTGGCCGATGCGCTGGAGCGGGCCAAGTCCAGCGAGCGCGCCGCGCTGATCGACGCGCTGGAGAAGAGCACCTTCTCCGACCACTTCATGCCCTACGGCCCCACCAAGTTCGTCAACGGCCAGAACCAGGGCGGCCGCCCGCTGATGACGCAGGTCATCGACAAGGACATCAAGGTCATCATCCCGCGCGAATACCGCGAGGTCGAGCCGCTCTTCCCGCTCAAGGCCTGAACGGCACCGCCACGGGTCCTCTTCCAATGTTCGATCTGTCGATCGTGGTGCCGTCCGTGCTGAACGGACTCACCACCGGGGCGGTGTACGCCCTCATCGCCCTGGGGCTCACGCTGATCTACGGCGTGCTGCACATCATCAACTTCGCGCACGGGGCCTCGCTGATGCTGGCCCTCTATGCCGTGTACTGGCTGCGCGCGCAGTTCGGCATCGACCCCTACCTGGCGCTGCCGCTGGTGGTGGCGGGCATGTTCGCGCTGGGCTACGCACTGCAGCGCGGCATCATCAACCGCGCCAGCCACGGCAAGGACGAGAACATCCTGCTGGTCACGCTGGGGCTGTCGATCGTGATGGAGAACCTGGCGCTGCTGTTCTTCCGCTCCGACACGCGCACCATCGACACGCCCTACACGCTGACCACGCTGCAGATCGGCCCGGCCTTCATCGCGCTGCCCAAGCTCATCGCCTTCGGCGGTGCGCTGGCCGGGGCGGCCGTGCTGCTGTGGATCGTCAAGGCCACCGACCTGGGCCGCGCGATCCGCGCGGTGGCCAAGGAGAAGCAGGGTGCGCGGCTCATGGGCATCGACGTCGACCATGTCTACGCGATGAGCTTCGGCATCGGCCTGGCCTGCCTGGGCGCGGCCGCCTGCTTCCTGCTGCCGGCCTACTACGTCAACCCGCAGGTGGGCGGCGGCTTCGTGCTGGTGGCCTTCACCATCGTGGTGCTGGGCGGCATGGGCAGTTTCACGGGGGCACTCGTGGGCGGCCTGCTGATCGGCGTGGTCGAGTCGCTGGGCGGCCTCTTCCTGGGCGAGTCGCTGGGGCAGATCGGCATCTTCCTCATCTTCATCGCGGTGCTGCTGTTCCGTCCCCAGGGCCTCTTCGGAAGCAAGGCATGAAATCGGTTCTCCTCATCGTGGTGTTCGCCCTCGTGGTGGGCGCCATCCCGCTCGTGACCACCTCGGGGGTCTGGCTCAACTTCGTCATGATGGCGCTGTACGCGGGGCTGCTGGCGCAGGCCTGGAACATCCTGGGCGGCTTCGGCGGACAGTTCTCCTTCGGTCATGCGCTGTTCTTCGGCTTCGGCGCCTATGTGCAGGCCATCGCGCAGCTGCAGTGGGGCTTCAACCCCTGGGTGGCGCTGGTGGCCGCGGCCGGCGTCTCGGCGCTGGTCGGCCTGGGGGTGGGGGCGCTGAGCTTTCGCTATGGCCTCAAGGGCTCGTACTTCGCACTGGTCACGCTGGCCTTCGCGGAGGTGTGCCGCATCCTGGCGCTGTCGCTGCCCTTCACCGGAGCAGGCGTCGGCCTGATGGTGCCGCTGCGCGAATCGGTGGCCAACATGCAGTTCGGCTCGCGGGTGGGCTACCTGTACGTGATCCTGTCCATGGTGGTGGCCGCCCTGCTGGTCAGTGCCTGGCTGCGGCACTCGCGCTTCGGCGCCTACCTGCAGGCGGTGCGCGACAACGAGGACGCGGCCCGCGCAGCCGGGGTCGATCCGCTGCGCGTCAAGCTCGGCGCCATCGTGCTGTCGGGCGGCTTCATGGGCCTGGCCGGTGCCTTCTATGTGCAGGTGTTCCAGTACATCGACCCGGGCATCGCCTTCGGCTCCACCGCCTCGGTGGAGGCGCTGGTGGCCGCCATCGTGGGTGGCATGGGCACGGTGTGGGGCCCGCTGCTGGGTGCCTTCGCGCTGCATGTGCTGGCGGACCTGACCCGCAACCTGTTCGGCGAGCTGCCGGGCATCAACATGGTCATCTATGGCTGCGTGCTGGTGCTGATCGTGATGTTCCTGCCGCGCGGCATTGCCGGCGTGGGGCAGAACGTGCGCCGGCTCTGGAAGGGAGGCCGCGGTGGCTGAACATCTGCTCGAAGTCGAAGGCGTCTCCAAGACCTTCGGCGGCCTGCGCGCCGTGCGCGAGGTCTCGCTGGCGGTGCCGGCGGGCTCGCTCACCGCGCTGATCGGCCCCAACGGCGCCGGCAAGACGACGCTGTTCTCGCTGATGTCGGGCTTCCAGCGCCCGGACACCGGCCGGGTGCGCCTGGGCGGGCGCGACATCACCGGCCAGGCGCCGCATCTCAATGCCCGCATGGGCATGGGCCGCACCTTCCAGATCGTGCAGCCCTTCGCCGCACAGACCGTGCGCGAGAACATCGCCGTCGGTGCCCACCTGCACCATGCCGGCCGTCGCGAGGCCCTGGCCAGCGCCGAGGCCGTGGCCCAGCGCGTGGGCCTGGCGCCGCAGCTGGACAAGCCCGCCTCCGACCTGACCGTGGCCGGCCGCAAGCGGCTGGAGCTGGCGCGGGCACTGGCCACGCGGCCACGCCTGCTGCTGCTCGACGAGGTGCTGGCCGGCCTCAATCCGCAGGAGATCGCCGAGATGCTGCCCGTGGTGCGCGCCATCCGCGAGGAGGGCGTCACCGTCCTCATGATCGAGCATGTGATGCAGGCCGTGATGAACCTGGCCGAGCATGTGTGGGTGCTGGCCCAGGGCGAGCTGATCGCCGAGGGGCCGCCGCAGGTCGTCACGCGCGACCCCAAGGTGGTCGAGGCCTACCTGGGCCATGGCACGGCCGCCCGCCTGCAGCGCGGCGTGGCCGCACAGGCGGAGGTGCAGGCATGAGTGCGCAGGCCATCGAGACGCAGGCCGTGCGCGGCGCCGGCACGCCCGCCGCAGAGACCCTGCTCGACGTGCGCGGCCTGCGCGGCGGCTATGGCCGCATCGAGGTGCTGCGCGGCGTGGACCTGCAGGTCGCGCGTGGCGAGATGGTGGCCCTGCTGGGCAGCAACGGCGCCGGCAAGACCACCTTCAACCACACGCTGTGCGGCCTGGTGAAGCCCTGGTCGGGCTCGGTGCGCTTCAACGGCGTGGAGCTGGGCGGCGCGCACTACCGCGAGGTGGTGCGTGCGGGGCTCATCCAGGTGCCCGAGGGCCGCAAGATCTTCCCCAACCTGAGCGTGATGGAGAACCTGGAGCTGGGCTCCTTCACCCGCGCCCGGGCGCGCCGCGCACAGAACCTGGAGAAGGTGTTCGGCATCTTCCCGCGGCTCCAGGAGCGCACCGCGCAGCTGGCCGGCACCATGAGTGGCGGCGAGCAGCAGATGCTGGCCATCGGCCGCGGCCTGATGGCCGAGCCCGAGCTGCTGATCCTGGACGAGCCCTCTCTCGGCCTGTCGCCGCTGCTGGTGGAGGAGATGTTCTCGCTCATCGGCCGCCTGCGCGGCGAAGGCCTGGCCATCCTGCTGGTGGAGCAGAACGTGGGCCAGGCGCTGGAGATGGCCGACCGCGCCTACGTGATCGAGAACGGCAGCATGCGCTTCTCGGGTCGGCCAGAGGAGCTGCTGAACTCCGACGCGCTGCGCCGCGCCTACCTGGGGGTATGAAATGGAGAAGCACCCCCCATGCCGCTTTCGCGGCTCCCCCCTCTCTTGCGCCTTCGGCTTGGAGGGGGGCGCACCCCGAGGCCTGGCGAAGCCAGTTCCTCGGGTGCCCTGGCGTGGCCTGCTCCGCGGCCATTCGATCATTGGCGTCGCGCCAGTCTCCTGCGGCGTGGGTGGCGCGCAGCACCACGGATCACTGACATGAACCCACCCCAGACTCTGGCGCAGAAGCTCATCGCGCACGCCGCCGGCGTTCCCGCGGTGCGCGAAGGCGAGATCGTCAATTGCCGCGTGGACCTGGCCATGTTCCACGACTCTTCCGGCCCGCGCCGGCTCAAGCCCATGCTGGAGGAGCTGGGCGCGCGCATCTGGGACCCGTCCCGCGTGGTGCTGGTCATGGACCACTTCGTGCCCGAGGCCGACGACGATGCGCGGCGCATCGTGCGCATCGCGCGCGACTGGGCGGCCGAGCAGGGCCTGCCTCATGTGCACGACAGCCAGGGCATCTGCCATGTGGTGCTGCCGCAGAAGGGGCACCTGCGCCCCGGCCTGTTCTGCGTCGGCGGCGATTCGCATTCGCCCACCGGCGGCGCTTTCGGCAGCTACATGTTCGGCATCGGCAGCACCGAGATGCTGGGCGTGGTCGTCACCGGCGAGATCTGGGTCAAGGTGCCGCGCACCCTGCGCATGCGCTGGCAGGGCCGGCTGGCCGACGGCGTGTGCGCCAAGGACATGATGCTGCACATGATCGGTCGCCTGGGCATGAACGGCGGCGACTACCAGGCGGTGGAGTTCGCGGGCGACACGGTGCGCGGCCTCTCGATGGCCGAGCGCATGACGCTGTCCAACCTGAGCGCCGAGCTGGGCGCCCAGGCCGGCCTGGTGGCGCCCGACGCCACCACCGCCGCCTGGCTGCGCAATGTGGGCGTGACGGTGAGCGACGAAGACCTCGCCCGCTGGCAGACCGACGAGGGCGCCGCCTGCGTCGACCACGACTTCGACGCGAGCGAGCTGGTGCCCATGGTGGCGCTGCCTCACAGCCCGCAGAACGGCCGCACGGTCGATGCCGTGGCCGGCGAGCCGGTACAGCTCGCCTACATCGGCGCCTGCACCGGCGCCAAGCTGGAGGACCTGCAGGCCGCCGCCCGCGTGCTGGCCGGCCGCCGCATCGCCGCCGGCATGCGGCTGCTGGTGGCGCCGGCCAGCGTGCACGACTGGCAGCGCGCCGAGGCCACGGGCGTGGCCCGGGTGTTGCGCGACGCGGGCGCCGAGCTGCTGCCCAGCGCCTGCGGCGCCTGCGCCGGCTACGGCCAGGCCATCCAGGGCGCGACGCGGGTCATCTCCAGCACGGCGCGCAACTTCAAGGGCCGCATGGGCTCGGCGCAGGCCGAGGTGTTCCTGGCCTCGCCCTACACCGTGGCGGCCTCGGCGCTGCGCGGGCGCATCACCGATCCGCGCGATGTGCTGGCAGATGCGCGGGGTTCCGAAGCCGCATCGACATCGCCTGGCACCCCGTCATGACCCAGCTTCCTCTCCCCGACAACGAAGCGCCGGCCGGCCACCGCGTGTGGCGCCTGGGCGCCAACGTCGACACCGACGCGCTGGCCCCCGGCCACGCCATGAAGTTCGGCATGGACGTCATCGCGCGCCATTGCCTCGAATCGATGCGGCCTGAATTCGCCGCCCAGGTGCGCCCCGGCGACGTGGTGGTGGCCGGGCCGGGCTTCGGCATCGGCTCCTCGCGCGAGCAGGCCGCGTCCGTGCTCGTGGCCCTGGGCGTGCGCGCCGTCATCGCGCCCAGCTACAGCGGCCTGTACTTCCGCAATGCCTTCAACGTCGGCCTGCTGCTGCTGACCTGCGCCGACGTGGACGCCCTGCAGGAAGGCGAGCGCATCGGCCTGGCCGTGGACGACCCCGACCAGCCCCAGGTGCGCGCCGCCGACGGCCGCGTGCTCGCCTGCGAACCCGTGCCCGCCTTCCTGATGGCGCGGGTGCGCGCGGGCGGCCTGCTCAACGAACTCAAGCAACGCTTCTCCAAGGAATCCCATGTCTGAAGCCACACTCGATCCCGTCACGCTGGCGGTGCTCAAGGGGCGACTCGAGCAGATCGCCGACGAGATGGACGCGACGCTCTACCGCAGCGCGTTCAATCCCATCATTGCCGAGGCGCACGACGCCTGCCACGGCCTGTACGACGGCGACAGCGGTGACACGCTGGTGCAGGGCAAGTCGGGCCTGCCGGTGTTCGTGGGCGCCATGGCCTTTGCCGTGCGCGCCGCCAAGCGCGCGGCCGACGCCCTGGGCGGCATGCGCGAAGGCGAGGTCTGGCTGTTCAACGACCCCTACGAGGGCGGCACCCATGCCAACGACTTCAAGCTGGTGCGCCCGGTGTTCCGCGACGGCCGGCTGCTGTGCTTCCTGGCCTCGGCCGCGCACTGGCACGACGTGGGCGGCGCGGTGCCGGGCAACTACAACCCGGCGGCCACCGAATGCTGGCAGGAGGCGGTGCAGATCCCGCCGGTGCGCATCGTGCAGGGCGGGCAGATCAACCCCGACGTGCTGGCCATCCTGCGGGCCAACACCCGGCTGCCCGACAGCCTGTGGGGCGACCTCAACGGTCAGCTGGCCGCGCTGGAGCTGGGCGCGCGCCGCCTGGCCGAGCTGCTCGATGCCTATGGCGACGCCGTGGTGCTGCAGGCCCTGCAGGCGCTGCGCGAGCGGGCCCGCCGGCTGATGCGGGCGCAGATCGCCTCGCTGCCCGACGGTGTCTACAGCTTCTCGGATGTGCTCGACAACGATGGCGTGGTCGACGAACCCCTCACCATTGCGCTGGACATGACGGTGCAGGGCGAGCGGCTGGTGCTGGACTTCTCGCGCAGCTCGCCGCAGTGCCAGGGCCCCGTCAACATCTCGCGCGCCACCGCGGTGGCGGCCTGCTACGTGGCACTCAAGCACCTGTTCCCCGAGGTGCCGGCCAATGCCGGCGTGCTCGACGCGGTCGAGTTCGTCATGCCCGAAGGCCTGGTCATCACGGCGCAGCGGCCGCGGCCGGTGGGTGGCTACACCGAGACCATCCTGCGCATGATCGACGTCATCTTCAGTGCCGCGGCGCAGGCCGATCCGCGCCGCGCCGTGGCCCAGGCCTACGGCACCATCAATGCGCTGTCGATCGCCGGCCATCGCAGCGAGGGCGCGCGCAGCGGCCAGCGCTGGGTGATGTTCAGCTTCTTCGGCGGCGGCCACGGCGCCCATGCGGGCGGCGACGGCCTCAACCACGGCAACGCGCCGATCTCCACGGCCACCATCCCGCCGCTGGAGATCCTGGAGGCCGCCTATCCCGTGCGCTTCACCGAATGGGCGCTGCGCCCCGGCTCGGGTGGCGACGGCACGCACCGCGGCGGCCTGGGCGCCATCTACGAGATCGAGCTGCTGGAACGCCAGGCGCAGGCCTTCGTCTTCGGCGAGCGCGGCAAGTCCGCGCCCAAGGGGATCGCCGGTGGCGGCGACGCGCAGGCCAACCGCTTCAGCTGGCATTCGCAGGGCGCGTGGCACACGCCGCCCATGGTGTCGAAGATGCTGGGCATCACTCTGGAGCGCGGCGACCGCGTGCGGCTCGAGACCCCCGGCGGCGGTGGCTGGGGCCCGCCCGAGGCGCGCAGCGCCGACGAACGCGCGGTGGATGCCCGCCGCGGCTATCTGGCCGACGCGGCAGACGCGGCCAACCCAGGAGAACAGCAATGAGCGACGCGCGCACCCGTGTCGTCGGCGTGGACGTCGGCGGCACCTTCACCGACCTCTTCGTGCTCGACGAGGCTGCCGGCACCGCCGAGATCGTCAAGGTGCCCTCTACCCGCGGCGAAGAGTCGGTGGGCTTCATGAACGGCATCGCGCGCGTGGACGACCGCGGCGCGCAGAGCCTGGCCACCATCATCCACGGCACCACCGTGGGCACCAACGCGCTGCTGGAGCGCAAGGTGGCCCGCACGGGCCTGATCACCACCCGCGGCTTCCGCGACGTGCTGGAGATGCGCCGGCGTGACCGGCCCCAGACCTGGGGCCTGCGCGGCGGCTTCGAGCCGGTGATCGAGCGTGCCCTGCGTCTGGAGGTGGACGAGCGCGTGCTGGCCGACGGCCGCGTGCACACGCCGGTGGACCTGGACCAGGTGCGCGCCGCCGCCCGCCAGCTGCTGGAGCAGGGCTGCGAGGCCGTGTGCGTGTTCTTCATCAACACCTATGCCAACCCGAGCAACGAGCAGGCCGCCGTGGCGGCGGTGCGCGCGCTCTGGCCCAACGACCACGTGACGGCCGCGGCCGAGGTGCTGCCCGAGATCCGCGAGTTCGAGCGCGCTTCCACCGCCAGCCTCAATGCGGCGCTGCAGCCCGTGGTCGGCCGTTACCTGGAGCGGCTGGACGGCGACCTGCGCGCGCGCGGCTTCGGCGGCGAGTTGCTGATCGTGCAGAGCAACGGCGGCGTGATGTCGCGCCGCACGGCGGGCGAACTGCCGGTGCGCACGGCGCTTTCCGGCCCGGCGGCGGGCGTCATCGCCTGCGCGGCCATCGCCACTGCGGCGGGCCATCCGGACGTGATCACCGGCGACATCGGCGGCACCTCCTTCGACGTGTCGCTCATCGCGGGCGGGCAGGCGGCGCTGGCCTCGCAGACCAGCATCGACTTCGGCCTGGTGGTGCGCTCGCCCATGATCCAGATCGAGACCATCGGCGCCGGTGGCGGCTCCATCGCCAGCGTGGATGCCGGCGGCATGCTGCAGGTCGGGCCCGAGTCCGCCGGCAGCGTGCCCGGCCCGGCCTGTTATGGCCGCGGCAACGAGCGGCCCACCGTCACCGATGCCAACGTGCTGCTGGGCCGCATCGCGGCACAGCGCCCGCTCGGCGGTGGCCTGCTGGGCGCGCTGGATGTCGAGAAGGCCCGCGAGGCCATCCGCCGCCACGTGGCCAAGCCGCTGGGCCTGGATGTGCTGGCCGCGGCCGAGGCCATCCTCACGGTGGCCAATGCCAAGATGGCTGGCGCGATGCGGCTGGTCTCCATCGAGCGCGGCCACGATCCGCGGCGCTTCGCCTACATGCCCTTCGGCGGTGGTGGCGGCCTGCATGTGTGCGCCATGATGCGCGAGGTGGGCGTGGTCACCGGCATCGTGCCGCGCTACCCGGGCGTGACCTCGGCCCTGGGCTGCGTGATGGCCGACATGCGCCACGACGCGGTGCAGACCCTCAACCAGGACCTGGCCGCCATCGACTTCGCCGCGCTGCGCGAACTGCGCGCCGGCTTCGAGTCGCGCTGCCGCGCCCGGCTGGACAGCGCCGGCGTCGCCTTCGAATCGGTGCGCGAGGAACTGGTGCTGGACATGCTCTATCAGGGCCAGACCCACACGGTGGCCGTGCCGGTGCGCGCCGACGCGCTCGATGCCGACGCGGCGCGCGCCGCCTTCGAGGCCGCCTACCGCGCCGAGTTCGGCCGCGTGCTCGACGGCATCGGCCTGCGCGTGATGAACCTGCGCTACGCCCTCATCGGCGTGCGGCCCAAGTTCGACCTGTCGGTGCTGGCACCGCGCGGCGAAGGCCGCACCGAGCCGCTGGGCGAGCAGCCGGTCTATTTCGGCGGCGACTGGGTGCAGGCACGCCGCTACGCGCGGCTGGAGCTGCCGGTGGGCGCGCGCATCGCCGGCCCGGCCATCCTCGAACAGGCCGACACCACCGTGTGGCTCGAACCCGGCTTCGAGGCCGTGGTCGATGCCCTGGGCAACCTCATCCTTCGCCAGCCATGAAAACCGCCCTGGTCATCATCGACCTGCAGAACGACTTCCTCGACCCTCGCGGCGCCTACGCCCGCGGCGGCTGTGCCAACCCGGCCGCGCAGGTCCTGCCCGAACGCGTGCTGCCGCTGGCCCAGGCCGTGCGGGCGGCCGGCGGCCTGGTGGTGGCCAGCCAGTTCACGCTGTGGCCCGGCGTGGGCGGCGCGCCCATGATCTCGCCGCACCTGCTGGCGCTGCGGCCCTTCCTGCGCCAGGGCGACTTCGCGCCCGGCAGCTGGGGCCAGGCCAATGTGGACCTGCTGCAGCCGGCCATCGACGCCACAGTGCACAAGGTGGCGTACTCGGCCTTCTTCAACACCCAGCTCGACTGGCTGCTGCGCAAGAACGGCATCGAGCGCGTGGCGGTGTGCGGCATCGTCACCAACGGCGGCGTGGCCAGCACCGTGCGCGATGCGCACATGCGTGACTACGACACCTGGGTGGTGGCCGACGGCTGCGCCGCCTTCAAGCCCGAGACCCATGCCACGGCGCTGGCCGACATGGCCACCGTGGCCCATGTAGTGGACAGCGCCGACTTCGGCGCCCGGGTGCTGGCATGAGCGTCGCTGCCGCAGGCGCTGCTGCTGCGCCGGACAGCATGGCCCGCGTGGTGGTCGAGCCCGGCTTCGAGGCCCCTGTACAGACCGACGTGCTCATCGTCGGAGCCGGCGCCTGCGGCCTCACGGCCGCGCTGCTGCTGGCCGACCTGGGCGTCGACGCCGTGGTGCTGGAGCGCGATGCGCAGCCCAGCGGCTCCACCAGCCTGTCTTCCGGCTTCATCCCGGCGGCCGGCACGCGCGCGCAACGCGCGCTGGGCGTGGACGACAGTGCCGAGCGCTTCGCCGAGGACATCCAGGGCAAGGCCCACGGCACCGCGGCCCAGGCCCTGGTGGCCGCCTACACCCAGGCCATCGCGCCGGCGCTCGACCATCTCGAAGCGCGGCACGGACTCCAATGGGAGGTGCTCACGGGCTTTCTCTATCCCGGCCACAGCCGCCACCGCATGCACACGCTGTCCGCCCGCACGGGCGTGGCGCTGGAGCAGGCGCTGGAGGCCGCGGTGGCGGCAGCCGGCGTGCCGGTGCTGACCGAGGCGCAGGCCACCGAGCTGGTGGTCGACGCCGGGCAGCGCGTGCTGGGCGTGCGTGCCCGCCGGCCCGACGGCAGCGTCGAGGCCGTGGGCTGCCGGGCGCTGCTGCTGGCCTGCAACGGCTATGGCGGCGCGCCTGCGCTGGTGCAGCGCTTCATTCCCGAGATGGCCGAGGCCACCTTCGGCGGCCACACCGGCAACGACGGCACCGCGCTGCACTGGGGCGAGGCGCTGGGCGCGCACCTGGCCGACATGCGGGCCTACCAGGGCCACGGCTCCTGGGCCGTGCCGCATGGCGTGCTCATGACCTGGGCGCTGATGGTCGAGGGCGGCGTGCAGATCAACCGCGAAGGCCGGCGCTTCCACGACGAGTCGCAGGGCTACTCCGAGGCTGCGTTGCATGTGGTGGCGCAGCCCGGCGGCATCGCCTGGGCCGTGTTCGACACGCCGGTGCATGCGCTGGCGCAGGGCTTTCCGGACTTCGTCGAGGCCGAGGCGGCGGGTGCCGTGCGGCGTGCCGATTCGGTGGCCGCATTGGCGCAGGTCATCGGCTGCGAGGCCGACGTGCTGGCCGCCACCCTGGGCGCCTGGACACCGGGCGAGCCCGACGCCTTCGGTCGCCGCCTGCCGCGCCGTCTCGAAGCGCCGTTCTACGCCGTCAAGGTGACCGGCGCGCTCTTCCACACGCAGGGCGGGCTGGACATCGATGCCCGCACCCGCGTGCTCGACGCCGGTGGCGCGCCGCTGCCCAACCTGTGGGCGGCGGGCGGTGCAGCCCGCGGCGTCTCCGGCAACCACGTCAGCGGCTACCTGTCGGGCAACGGCCTGCTCAGCGCCGTGGCGGGCGGCTACATCGCCGCGCACGACATGGCGGCCTTCCTGCGCACATCCACACCTGCATGACCGAGACAAGCTCTTCCACTTCCTCCTCCGGGCGCACCGGCCTGGCCGCGCGCCTGGCCCGGCCCGAGCCGCTGCTGTGCCCCGGCGTCTACGACGCCTTCAGCGCCCTGCTGGCCGAGCAGGCCGGCTTCGAGGCGCTGTACCTGTCGGGCGCCTCCATCGCGTACACGCGGCTCGGCCGCTCCGACATCGGGCTCACCACCTTCACCGAAGTCTGCGACACGCTCGCCCACATCACCGAACGGGTGCGCACGCCGGTCATCGTCGACGCCGACACCGGCTTCGGCAATGCGCTGAACACGCAGCGCACCGTGGCCGGCCTGGAGCGCGCCGGCGCCGCCATGATCCAGCTGGAGGACCAGGGCTTTCCCAAGCGCTGCGGCCACCTGGACGGCAAGACCGTGGTGCCCGTCGCCGAGATGCAGGGCAAGCTGCGCGCCGCGCTGGACGCGCGCCGCAGCGCCGACACGCTCGTCCTCGCCCGCACCGACGCGCTGGCCGTGGAGGGCTGGGACGCCGCCATGGACCGGGCCGAGGCCTACCTCGAATGCGGCGCCGACGCGCTCTTCATCGAGGCCCTGCGCACGCCCGAGCAGCTGGCGAAGGCCGCGCAGCGCTTCGCAGGCCGCGTGCCGCTGCTGGCCAACATGGTCGAAGGCGGCAAGACGCCGATCACGCCGGCCGACGAGCTGGGCCGGCTGGGCTTTCGCATCGTCATCTTCCCCGGCGGCACGGTGCGCGCGCTGGCGCATGTCATGCAGGGCTACTTCGCCAGCCTGCGCACGCACCAGACCACCGAGCCGTGGCGCGCGTCGATGCTGGACTTCGACGGGCTCAATGCCGTGATCGGCACGCCCGAGTTGCTGGCCCGGGGGCGACAGTACGAGGGCTAGGGCGCGCCGCCGGGCCCGCCCGCGGCCGGTGCACCTGCGCTCATGACTGTGCCGGCCAGGAGGCCAGGGCGATGCCCGTGTACCAGGTCGGCACGGCCTCGTAGAAGTGCGTGCGGCAGCCGCGTCCGCCGGCCGCGCCGTGCGCCACCAGCCAGTTGCGGATTTCCTCGGCGCCGTTGCCGGCTTCGTTCACA
The DNA here is from genome assembly GCF_021401245.1 of Pseudacidovorax sp. NFM-22. Lineage (GTDB taxonomy): Bacteria > Pseudomonadota > Gammaproteobacteria > Burkholderiales > Burkholderiaceae_C > Xenophilus. The sequence continues at coordinate 123,010 of NZ_JACBFY010000002.1, read as the reverse complement.
TGGTCGGTGGCGTGGCGCAGCAGGGCCGCGGTGTCGCCGCCTTCCAGCAGCCTGAGCAACTCGCGGTCGAAGGCTTCGTTGACCATGCCCATGCGGGGCGTGGCCACGTCATGGCTGATGCCGCCTGTGGCCAGCACCGCCACGCGCACGTCGGCGGGGTAGGAGTCGATGGCCGACCGCAGCATGTGGCCCCACTGCAGGCTGCGCCGCATGGTGGGCAGGGGCGGCTGCACGCAGTTGATCAGCAGCGGCACCAGGCGCACCTTCTGCTCCAGCCCGGCCAGCAGCAGCGGGGTCAGCACGCCGTGGTCCAGCGTGAGCTGCATGGAGAACGAGGGATCGAAGTCGTGCTCCAGGGCCTCGCCCAGCAAGTGCGCCCCGAAGGCGGCGTCGCCTTGCAACGCCAGCCGCGGCGCCTTCAGCCAGTGCTCCGCCGGTGCCGGCCAGCGGCTTCCGGCGCCGATGCAGAACGCCGGAAAGTTGTCCAGGAAGAAGTTGTGCAGGTGGTCGTCCGAGACCAGCACCAGAACATCCGGTCGGACGGCGGCGATGGCTTCGCCCAGCGCCTTGAAGGCGTCGTACACGCGCTGGCGTGTGGCGTCGTCGACGGCCTCTGGCAGGTTGAGCATCACGGGGGTGTGGCTGGCGGCGAAGGCGCCGACGAACTCAGCCATGGGAAGCCTCCTCGCGCACATCGCGCAGAGACTGCAGGAACGCCTGCTCCGGCATGTGCACCCCCAGTGCGTGGGCACGCAGCAGATAGGGGTTGGCGCCGGCCAGATAGAGCGCGCCGATGGCGTTGTCGCGGATCTGCGCCTTGCGCTGTTGGGGAAGATCGATCGGGTCCATGTACCGCAGAGGGTCGGCCAGGTATTGCTGCAGATGGCCTTCCTTGTGGTGGACATCGAACAGCACGCGATTGATCCAGTAGCTTTCGGGCGTGGGCATGCTGAGCTGCCAGTTGCGCACGGCCATCACAGGCCCTCCTGCGCGTGGGCAAGCGTGGCGGGGCGCCGCGGGATCCCGGCATCGCCTGGGGCTGTGGGGTCGGTCATGTCCATGGGTCTTCTTGTCTGCGAGGTGGCCCCGGGCCTGACCTGGCTGGCCTGCCTTGGGGAATGCAGGCATGGTAGGAGCGGGCTTGGGCGCAGGCTTGCCTGCGGCTGCGCCCGGTCTTGACCGGGTGTGCGGGCGCCGGGCCTGCCGTGGCGTGCCGCGCCGCGTACCGAAACCGTCTCCGGGGCGTCGATTTGCCTGGGCCTGTCCTTGTTGTTGACCACGACGGGGCTTGGCCCTGCGCGGCGTTGACGCGGGGCCCTGCGGCTCCTTCCAATCGCTGCCATCGCAACAGGAGACAACCAGATGGGACAGCAACGAAGAGCGCTCATCGTCGGCGGTGGCATCGCCGGCATGGCCTCGGCCATCATGCTCGGCCGCATCGGCGTCAGCGTGAAGCTGATCGACCTGGACCCCGGCTGGCGCGTGTACGGCGCCGGCATCACCATCACCGGGCCGACCCTGCGGGCCATGAAGCAGCTGGGCATCTACGAGCAGGTGGCCGCGCAGGCCTACGTGGGCCATGGCATCCGGGTCTGCAACGTGGCCGGAATGCCGGTGGACGAGGTGGCCACGCCCATTGCGCCCGAGGCTGGTGTGGCCGGTTGCGGCGGGATCATGCGCCCCGTGCTGCACCGTATGCTGTCCGAGCAGGTCAGGGCGTCGGGTGCCGAGGTCGTGCTGGGCTGTACCGTCAGCGACATGGCCGACCACGATGGCGGCGCCCTCGTGCGCTGCAGCGATGGCAGCGTCGAGCGCTTCGACCTCGTGATCGGTGCCGACGGCCTGTTCTCGCGGGTGCGGCAGTTGCTGTTTCCGCATGCCGAGCCACCGCGCTACATGGGCCAGTATGTGTGGCGCACCGTCGCGCCACGGCCGGCTGGGCTGAACCAGCGGCATTTCTTTCTTGGCGGCCCGCACAAGGTGGGGCTGACGCCGGTCTCGGCCGACGCCATGTACATGTTCCTGCTGGAAGCCCGCACGGACCGCCAGAACGTCGCCGACGCCGACCTCGCCCCCACCTTGGCGCGGCTGCTGGCCAACTACGGCGGCCCGCTGCAGGACATCCGCGAGAGCCTGTCGGATCGCTCGCCGATCATCGTCCGCCCCTTGGAAGCCTTCCGCCTGCCCAGCCCCTGGTCGCGCGGCTGTGTGCAGCTGATCGGCGATGCCGCGCATCCCACCACGCCGCAGCTGGCTTCCGGCGCGGGCCTGGCCATCGAAGATGCGCTGGTGCTGGCCGAGGAACTCGCGGCGACGCGCGATGTTCCGGCCGCCCTGCGCCAGTTCATGGCGCGGCGGTATGCCCGCTGCCAGCTGGTCGTCGACAGCTCCTTCGCGATTGGCGACAAGGAGCGGGCGGGCGCGCCTGCGCAGGAGCAGACCGCCATCCTGGCGCGCAGCCTCGCCAGCCTGGCCGAGGAGATCTGAGTGCCGCAGCGCGCCCCCCGCGGTGTCGCCGGGGCGCGCATGCATGAACAAGTGGCGGTGCCGGCGTCGCGCACCGTGATTCGGAGAACGCGCACTCGCCAGGCCTCTGCGGAGGCCGACCCACGAAGGAGACAACTTTGACGTATGCAACCTCGGTCTGGTACATGGCCGCGTGGAGCGACGAGATCACCATCGGCACGCTGCGACATCGCAAGCTGCTGGACCAGGATCTCGTCCTGTTCCGCGACGACCAGGGCAGGGCGCACGCGCTGCACGACCGCTGTCCCCATCGCTTCGCGCCCTTGCATCTCGGAAACTGCACCGCGGCCGGCACCCTCCAGTGCAAGTACCACGGGCTGGAGTTCGACAGCCAGGGCCAGTGCGTGCACAACCCCCACGGAAACGGGAGCATCCCGCGCAACGCGCGCGTTCGCAGCTATCCGCTGGTCGAGCGCCACGGCATCGTCTGGGCCTGGTTCGGCGAGCCGGAGTTGGCGGACCCCGCCGCCATTCCCGACTATGGCCACGCCGATGCGGCCACGGCGTGGGTGGCGCGGCGCTACCTGCACGTCAAGGCCAACTACGTCCTCGAAACCGACAACATCCTGGACCTGAGCCACATCCAGTACCTGCACCCATCCACGCTGGGGACGGCCGCCGTGTCACAGGCCCAGACCGAGGTGGTGCTGGAAGGGGAGACGGTGTGGTGCCGCCGGACGATCCGCGGCGAGACCCCCTCGCCCTTCCTCGCCCGGAACTTCGGTCTGGCGCCGGGCGAGCCGGCCGATCGGTGGCTGGATGTGCGCTGGGACGCCGCTTCCAGCCTGCTGTTGCTGGTGAGCATGTCGGCGGCCGGAGCGGGGCGTGACCGCGGCCGGACCATCGCCATACCGCACATCTTCACGCCCGAGACACGCACCACCACGCACTACTGGTTCGCTTCCGCATTCAGCCGCGCCGATGGCGACGATGGCCAGGCCCGTGCCGACGCCCATGTCGAGGGCCTGCTGCATCCCTTCGCCACCGAGGACATGCCGATGCTCGAAGCCCAGCAAAGCCGGATGGGCGATGCCGACTTCTGGTCGCTGCGGCCGGTGCTGATGGCGACCGACGCTGCCGCCGTGCGGGCCCGCCGGCTGCTCGACACGCGGATCCAGCGCGACAACCAAGCCGTGGCGCTTCGTGCATGACGGGCTTCGTCCCAGGGCGAGCTCAAACGCTGACAAGGCCGCCGTCGTGGGCGGCACACAAAGGAGACTTATGAAAGCCGCATCCATCCTGACCCAGGACGTCCCCCACCCTGGAGGCGCCTCCTCCGGATTCGCCGCCCTGGCGCCTTCTTCCACCGAGGGCCGCAAGAGTTGGCTGGTTGCTCTTGCCGCCATGTACGGACTGATATTCGGCCCCAGCGCCATCCTGGTGACGGGCTTCGGCGTGCTCGCGGGGCCGGTGGCGCGCGGCTTCGGCTGGACGATGGGCCAGGTGTCGTCGGCCGTGAGCGTGATCGCGCTGTCCATCGTGGCGATCGCGCCGCTGCAGGGCTACCTGATCGATCGCTACGGCGCGCGGCGTGTCGTGCTGGGGTCGGTGGTGGCCTTTGCGGCTTCGCTGCTCGCCATGTCTTCCCTGCCGGCCGATCTGCTGGTCTTTCATCTGGCCTGGGGCCTGATGGCACTGGCCGCCGTCGGCCTGTGGCCAGCGGCGTACCTCAAGGTGGTCAGCGGCTGGTTCGACCGCCGCATGGGGCTGGCCATCGGAATCGCCAACGCCGGCATTCCGGTGGGCGCCGTCCTGGTGTCGCCCATCGCGGCCTACGTGATCGAGGGCTGGGGCTGGCGCACCGCCTTCATGGCGCTGGCCGGCTGCGTGGCGACGACCTTCCCCGTGCTCTACCTCGGCTTTCACGAGCGCGGCCAGCAGCGCGCTGCGGTCCGTGCGCCGTCGGGCGTGGGCGGCGCCACGGCCATGCGCGACCTCTGGCGCGACCACGACTTCCGTCTGCTGGTGGGCAGCTTCCTGCTGATCGGCTTCACCGGCACGGGCATGGTCGCGAACCTGGTGCCGCTGCTGATCGAAGCGGGGCTCACGTCGAAGGCGGCGGTCGGCCTGATGTCCGTGTATGGCCTGTCCTCGCTGGTGGCCCGCCTGGTGACCGGTGCGTTGCTCGACCGGATGTTCGCCAGCCGCCTGCTCAACGTCTTCGTGGCGGGCGCCCTGGCGGCCTCGCTGATCCTTGCGGCGCAGGCCAGCGGCGCCCTGCTGGTGGTGGCGGTGGTGCTGATCGGCTTCATCATGGGCGCCGAGTTCGACATCCTGGCCTACGTGCTGCGCCGCTACTTCGGCCTGGCGGTGTTCGGTCGCGCTTTCGGTGCGATCTTTGCGGTGTTCCAGTGCGGCGCGGCGCTGGGTGCGGCCTTTCTTTCGCTGAGCCTGCAGCGCTGGGGCAGCTACCGGCCCGGCATGCTGGCCTTTGCGGCGGCACTGGCGGCCTCCATGCTGATCGTGCACCGCCTGCGGCCCTACCGCATCAACGTGTTCGGACAGCCGGTCGACGCGCCCAGATGAGGCCTGCACCGCCCGGCGGGCGGTGCGGTCTCGCATCCTCTCAGGGTGCCGGAAGCGCAGGCGCGGCGTGCGCCTGCCGCCGGAAGTCGCGCGGCGATACGCCGTGGCGCTGCTTGAAGGCGCGGCTGAAGTGGGCCACGTCGTTGAAGCCCCAGTAGTAGGCGATCTCGCCGATGGACCGGGCCCGCAGGGCTGGCGACGCCAGATCGGCACGGCAATGCTCCAGCCGGTGCGACCACACGCGCTTCATCAGGGGCTCGCCACTGTCCTCGAAGAGCTCGTACACGTAGCGGGTCGACAGCCCGACCGATTCGGCAATGGTGCTGGCGTCCAGGGCACTGTTGCGCAGGTTGTCGCGCAGATAGTCCATGACCCGCTGCCGGTGGATCGCCCGGATGCGCGAGGGCGCGGCGTCGAGCTGGCGGGCGGTGGTGGCAAGCGCCGCACTCAGCGTGTGCGGCAAGGCGTTCGCCAGCTGGTCTGCCTGGTGCTCGTCCAGGCTGTCCGCACAGGCGAAAAGCTGGTCGACGAAGCTGGCGAACAGTCCGGCTGCGCCCTCGCGGCAGGGCACGGCGGTGGCCGTCATCGTCTCGGCCTCGGGCAGCACCCGCCGCAATGCATCGGGCTCAAGATAGATCGAGTGCGTGAAGATGTGCTCGGTCCGGATCGAGAAGGGGCGGGACGGATCCACGAGAAACAGGTCGCCTGCCGATACCGTGGAGGACCGGCCATCCTGCGACACATGCGCCGTGCCCTCCCGCTGCAGGGTCACCAGCCAGCGCGTCGGTCGCGTGAGCTGCTGCGAGCGCGTCAGGTGGGGTGAAAAGCGCAGCGCGGCGAATCGCAACTTGCGGCCGCAATAGGCGGTGATCTGGCTGCTGAACTGCGCTCTTTCGGGTTGCTCCACCGCGAGATCCACCGCGAAGAGCCGATGCATGGCGTCGGAAAACTGCAGAGGTCCAGGCTGGCCCTCGATCGAGATCTTCTGGTAGGGGCTCATGGCAGAACGCACGCGGTCATAGGCAAGCGCCGGATGGTGTTGGACGTCTTGACCAGCGTCAATGCCGAGAACCCGCACGGACGTGCCGCCAGCGCTTGTCTGGCTGCGCGGCTCGCAGCGCGGACGCCCGCCGTGATCGGCACACCCGGGTCCGCAGACGCTGCCGGCGCGCGCATTCGTGATGAGCGGCCCTGGCGCGCAAGCCCATTCAGAATGTCGGCCATCGTCCATTCCTGCGAGGCCGCCATGCCGCACATGCTCCTGATCGTCGAACCGCTGGGCCAGCGCGCCGGGCGCAGCCGTCCCGAAGGGGAGGCCGCGTACCAGCGCATGCTGGACTTCGGCGCCGAACTGCAGGAGGCCGGCCTGCTGATCGCCCGCGAGTCGCTGGGCACCGCCGCGCGGCGGCTCACCCGCCGGGCCCAGGACGTGCAGGTGCTGGACGGCCCCTTTGCCGAGGCCAAGGAGATGGTGGGCGGCTTCTTCCTGCTCGACACCGAGGACGAGGCCGTGGCGCTGCATTGGGCCGGGCGCTGCCCGGCCGCGGAATGGGCCACGGTGGAGATCCGCGGCGTGGGGCCGTGCTACGCCTGAGCCGCCGCCCGGCGGCTCAGGGGCGGATTGCTAGGTAGTTTCCCGGTATCTGTCGATTCCGGGCCGGCCGGATCGTCGTAGGCATGAAGGCAGCGAAAGGCGCTGCCGCCCCACCAGGAGAAAGCTGCCATGCGATTCATGATCCAGGTCCGCGCGACGGACACCAGCGAGCGCGGCGACAAGCCCGGCCCCGAGTTCGCCCAACTCTTCGAGGACATGGGCGCCTTCCACGAGGAGATGGCCCGCGCCGGCGTGCTGCTCGACGGCGCCGGCCTGCGCCCCAGCCGCCAGGGGTGGCGCCAGCGCTACCACGCCGATGGCCGGCGCGAGGTCATCGACGGGCCCTTCGCCGAGACCAAGGAACTGATCGCCGGCTACACGCTGATCCAGGTGCGCTCCGAAGAGGAGGCCCGCGCCTGGGCCAGCCGCTTCCCGGCCCCCTTCATCGGCATCACCTGCGAGATCGAGGTGCGCCGCTTGTACGAGGAGGCCGATTTCGGACCCGGCGGCGACATGGAGATCGGCCGCTGAGGCGGCCGTGCCGAGGAGTCGCCCGCCATGAGAATCGTCGTCTTCGTGTTGATCGGCCTGGCCGTGCTGGTGCTGGCCGTGTTGGCCTATGCCGCCACCCGCCCCGCCACCTTCTCGGTCGAGCGCCAGCTGCGCATCCAGGCCAGCCCCGAGCAGCTGTGGCCGCTGGTGAGCGAGCTGCAAGGCTTCAACCGCTGGAATCCCTACGCCCGCAAGGACCCGCAGATGCGCAGCCACTACAGCGGCCCGCCGACGGGCGTGGGCTCGCGCTACGACTGGGAAAGCAGCAAGGTCGGCACCGGCAGCATGACGCTCACCGGCCAGCAGCCCGGCCGCGCGGTCCAGCTGCAGCTGGACTTTCTGAAGCCCTTCGAAGGCCACAACCAGGCCGAGTTCCTGCTCGAGCCGGCGCCAGGCGGCGGCTCGACCGTGCACTGGCGCATGCACGGCCCGGCCAACCTGACCGGCCGCGTCATGGGCCTCTTCATCGACATGGACCGCATGGTGGGCCGCGACTTCGAGGACGGCCTGCAGAACCTGAAACAGATCGCGGAGGCCCGGGCATGAGCGACCAGCAACACAGCATCGACATCGACGCCACGCCCGAGCGGATCTGGGCCTGCCTGTTCGATCCCGTCGCCTTCCGCGACTGGGCCAGCGCCTTCTGCGAAGGGGCGCACTGCGAGGGCGACTGGTCGGAAGGCAGCCGCATGCGCTTCCTCGATCCCGACTGCAGCGGCATGGAGGCCGTCGTCGAGCAGCGCCGGCCGCCCGCCCATCTGAGCCTGCGCATCCTGGGCGAGTTGCGCGAGGGCCAGCCGACGACGCCGCCCCTGCCCGACGCTGCCCCGATGCACGAGCGCTATACCCTCGCCCCGCTTTCCGAGGGCGGCACCCGCCTGCAGGTGCGGCTGGAAGGCTGGAGCGACGAACATGCGGCCATGCTCGATGGCATGTGGCCGAAGGCCCTGCAGCGGCTCAAGGCGCTGGCCGAATCGCTGCCCACCCCCTGAAAGGAATCCACGATGCACAAGCAGATCTTCATCAACCTGCCCTGCAAGAGCCTGCCGGCCAGCAAGGCCTTCTTCGAGGCGATGGGCTACCGCTTCAACCCGCAGTTCACCAACGAGCACGGCGCCTGCCTGGTGCTGGGCGAGAACCTCTTCGCCATGCTGCTGACCGAGGACTTCGCGCGCGGCTTCACCGCCAAGCCGCTGGTGGATGCGAAGGCCGCCACCGAGGTGCTGGTGTGCCTGTCGTGCGAAAGCCGCGAGGAGGTGGACAGCCTGGTCGCCAAGGCGCGCGCCGCCGGCGCCGCGGTGCCGCGTCCGCCGCTGGACCATGGCTTCATGTACGGCCATGGTTTCGAGGACCTGGACGGCCACATCTGGGAACTGGCGTACATGAGCGGCATGCCGCCCGCACCCTGAGCAAGGAGATCGCCATGGAGATGCTGAACAAGCTCACGCCCTTCATCTGGTACCCGCAGGGCGCGGAGGACGCGGTGGCCCACTACCTGCGCGTCTTCGGCCCCGGCAGCGGCCGCGTGCTGCACACGCAGCACTGGGGCGAGAACGCGCCCGGGCCGGCCGGCACCGTCATGCTGCAGCACGTCGAGCTGCTCGGCATGCAGATGACGGCCTTCAACGGCGGGCCGCACTTCAAGCTCAACGAGGCCTTCTCGCTCACGGTGGCCTGCGAGGACCAGGCCGAGATCGACCACCTCTGGGAGCAGTTGCCCGCGGGCGGCGGTACGGCGCTCGCCTGCGGCTGGGTACGCGATGCCTGGGGCCTGTCGTGGCAGGTCATTCCCGCGGCCTGGTTCCGCATGGTCAACGACCCCGACCCGGCGCGGGTGCAACGCGCGTTCCAGGCCGTGTGGGGCATGCAGAAGATCGACCTCGCGGCCCTGCAGCGGGCCTACGAGGGCGCCTGATGACCTGATGCCGATGCCCCAGCGCCATGCCGACACCGCCGCCGCCACCTGGCGCATCGAGCGCGGCCGCCTCGTGGGCGCCGCAGCGAAGTTGCTGCGCGACCTCGACGAGGCCGAGGACTGCGCGCAGGATGCGCTGCTCGCCGCCCTCGATGCCTGGCCGCGCGATGGCCAGCCGGCCAACCCGGCAGCCTGGCTGATGACCGCCACCCGCCACAAGGCGCTGGACCGCCTGCGCCGCCGCGCCATGCAGGAGCGCGAGCATGCGCAACTGGCGGCCGACGACGAGGCCCTGGGCGCGCAGGTGGTGCCCGACTTCGCCGACCAGCTCGATGCCGCGCGCGACCAGGCCGAGATCGGGGACGAGCAGCTGCGGCTGATCTTCATCGCCTGCCACCCGGTGCTGCCGCGCGAATCGCAGGTGGCGCTCACCCTGCGCCTGCTGGGCGGGCTGGAGACGGCGGAGATCGCCCGCGCCTTCCTGCTGCCCGAGGCCACGGTGGCCCAGCGCATCGTGCGCGCCAAGAAGGCGCTCAAGGGCCAGCCCTACGAGCTGCCCGATGCAGAGGAGCGGGCCCAGCGCCTGGGCGCCGTGCTGGCCGTGGTCTACCTCATCTTCAACGAAGGCCACAGCGCCGGCAGCGGCGCCAGCCTGCTGCGCCCGGCCCTGTGCGACGAGGCGCTGCGGCTGGCGCGCCAGCTGCAGCACCTGCTGCCGCAGGAGGCCGAGGTGCACGGCCTGGCCGCCTTGCTGGAGATCCAGGCCAGCCGGCTGCCGGCCCGCCTCGATGCGCAGGGGCGCCCCGTGCTGCTGCCCGACCAGGACCGCCGGCGCTGGGACCGGCTGCTGATCCAGCGCGGCCTGGCGGCGCTGGTATCGGCGCAGGCGCTGGACCCGGGCGGGCCCTACACGCTGCAGGCCGCCATCGCGGCCTGCCATGCGCGCGCGGCCCGCGCCGAGGACACCGACTGGCGCGCCATCGTGGCCGGCTACGACCGTCTGCTGGCCCGCCATCCCTCGCCGGTGGTGGCGCTCAACCGGGCCGTGGCCCTGAGCTTTTCCGACGGGCCGGCGGCGGCGCTGCCACTGCTGGACGAACTCGCCGCCGATGCGCAGCTGCAGCGCTACCCCTACCTGGCCGGCGCGCGGGCCGATGTGCTGGAACGGCTGGGCCGCGTGGCCGAGGCGCGGGAGGCCTACCGTCTGGCCGCCGAACTCACGGACAACGAAGTCCAGCGCGCGTTGCTGACCGAGCGCATGAACCGTCTGGCCCTGTGATGGGCTGCGCGTGTGTGCGCCCGGGCCAGGCGCTCAACCGCCCACCGTGTGCGAACCCGTCGGCCCGTCCAGCACGTCGCGCACCTTGCGCGCCAGGTCCACCAGCCGGTAGGGCTTCTTGATGATCTCGAACTCCGCGGGCGCCACCGGGTCCAGGCTGCCCAGGTCGCGGTCGAAGCCGGTGGTCAGCAGCACGCGGGCCGAGGGCCGCAGCTTCTGGATCTCGCGCGCCAGGGTGTAGCCGTTCATGCCGCCGGGCATCACCACGTCCGAGAAGAGCAGGTCCGGCTGCTCGAAGGGCGCGAGGCTGCGGAACAGCGTGAGCGCCTCCTGCGCCGAGGTGGCCATGCGCACGGTGTAGCCCAGGCCTTCCAGCATCTCGCGGGCGAGCAGGCCGACCTCCTCGCGGTCCTCCACCAGCAGGATGCGCTCGTCGCCGCCGCGGTAGTGGGCCTGCACGCCGCGCACCGCGGCGGTGGGCCGCGCCTCGACGGTGGGGAAGTACATGCGCACCGTGGTGCCCATGCCCACCTCGGAATAGAGCGTCACCGTGCCGCCCGACTGCTTGACGAAGCCGTACACCATCGACAGGCCCAGGCCGGTGCCCTTGCCTTCCTCCTTGGTGGTGAAGAAGGGGTCCATCACGCGGCCGAGCAGCGCCTTGTCGATGCCGTGGCCGGTGTCGGTGACCGACAGCGTGGCATAGCGGCCCGGCGGCAGGCCGGCGAAGGCCGTGGCGTCGTCCTCGCCCACCTCCACGCTGGCCGTCTGAAGCGTGAGCGTGCCGCCCTCGGGCATGGCATCGCGCGCGTTGACCAGCACGTTGAGCAGCGCCACCTCGAGCTGCGTCGGGTCGAGCTGGCAGTTGCCGATGTTCTCCTCCAGTCTGAACTCCACGCGGATCTGCTCGCCCAGCGTGCGCACGGCCAGGTCGGTCATGTCCTTGGTCACGGCATTGAGGTTGATGACGCGCCCGCGCAGGCTCTGCTTGCGCGAGAAGGCCAGCAGCTGGCTGGTGAGCCTGGAGGCCTTGCTCACCGCCTCGCGGATGTTCTCCACGCCGCGGCGCACATGCTCGGGGTCGAGCTTGTTCATGCGCCCGCGCAACTCCAGCAGGTCGAGGTGGCCCGACATCACCTGCAGCAGGTTGTTGAAGTCGTGCGAGATGCCACCGGTGAGCTGGCCCAGCGCCTCCATCTTCTGGGCCTGGGCCAGGCCGTCCTCGGCATCGCGACGCCGGCTCACGTCCAGCTGCGAGGCGAAGAAGTACACCAGTTCGCCGTTCGGGTTGAAGACCGGCGAGACGAACAGCGCATTCCAGAAGGTGCTGCCGTCCTTGCGGTAGTTGAGCAGCTCGATCTGCACCTCGGTGCGGCTCTCGATCGCCTCGCGGATCACGGCGACCGAGGCGCGGTCGGTGCCCGGCCCCTGCAGGAAGCGGCAGTTGGTGCCCATGATCTCTTCCGGCGTGTAGCCGGTCATCGAGAGGAAGGCGCGGTTGGCGAAGACGATGGGGTTGTCGGGCTGCCGCGGGTCGGTGACCAGCATGGGCATGCGCGTCATCTCGATGGCGGCGAAGAAGATGTCGTCCTTGTGGTCCTGCACCTCGCGTGGGCCGCCTTCGGCACGCACGGGCTTGCGGTCATCGTTGAAGGGGGGCTTTTCGGGGGTACGGGTCACGGGCGGGGCCTCCGCGGATTGCGTTGCGGCGGGATCGTCCGGCGGACGAGGGCGCAATCCGTGTAGGACGGCAGTCAGAGCCGCCGTCTGGCGACCGGGTCCTACGGCCGCGCGGCGTGGCGGCCGAACCCAAACGTCGGCGCCCGCGCGCTTGCGCGGGGCTGGCGGGTGCGCGGGGGTGGCCTCAGCCGGGCATGCCCAGCCGCGTGCGCACCGCGGCGGCGTCGGGCAGGAACTCGATGCCGCGCACCGTGCCCTGGTCGAGCACGAGCAGGGTCAGCGTCCCCGCCTTGCGCGGCAGGGCGGCCGTGATCTGGGCATCGCGCACCAGGCCGACCGGGAAGGGCAGGTCGCGCATCTTGGGCAGCGCGAACATGCGGGTGATGACCGCCGGCATGCCGCTGATGTCGGCCAGGTACACCAGGCGCTGCTGGGCCAGCACCTCCGGATGCGCCTTCAGGGCCTCGGTGGCGACATCGCCCGCCGCCTTGTCGGCCGCGAAGAGCACCAGCCGGGTGCTGGCGTCCACCACCACGGGGCGGTCGAACTGGTCGTTGACCGAGAGGGGCGGCAGGGCGCTGCCCACGGCCAGCTCGGCCTCCGCGGCGCTGGCCGCGGGCAGCAACGCGACCGCGAGCAGCGCAGCGCCCGCGCGCAGGGCGTGGCGACGGGTGGCCGCTGCGTCCAGGGCCAGCGGAAGGGAGGAGGGGGTGGATCGTTGGGTCATGCGAAAGGACAGAGGGGAGGTGCGGGTGCGGGCAGGCCGCAGAGGCAAGGCCGCCCAGCATAGGCGCCCGGCCCTGCCCCAACCTGAATGGCCCCGCGGCGCCTGTCAACGCCGAGTGCGCGTGCTTCGGCAGGACGCGCGGACCTGACGGATTCGTCCAGCCTTCTCAGGCCGGCAGTCGCGCCCCGGCCTCGCGCCGGTTGACCTCGTGGAACAGCCCGCGCAGCCAGCGGTTGGCGGGGTCGTTCTGCATGCGCCGGTGCCAGAACTGCTGCACCTGCAGCGGCGGCGGCTTGAAGGGCAGGGCCAGCGTGCGCAGCGGGATGTGCCGGCCCACGGCAGTGGCGATGTCCTGCGGCACCGTGGCCACCAGCTCGGTGCCGGGCAGGAGGGCCAGCAGGCTCATGAAGTGCGACAGCTCCAGCGTCACCTGCCGCTGCCAGCCCTTGGCGTCGAGGAAGCGCTCCAGCAGGTGCTCGCGGCCGTCGGGGCGCACCACCACGTGCCGGGCTGCCAGGTACTGCTTGAGCGTGAGCCGTTCGCCCAGCGCCGTGTTGGCGGCGCTGGTGATGCATTCGTAGGTGGTGGTGAACAGCGACTGCTGGAAGTAGCCCGCCTTCTGCAGGTCCGGAAAGAAGCCGATGGCGAGGTCGGCCTCGCCCTTCTCCAGCGCATCGGCCGCCGCGGCCCGCGCGCGCGAGACCGCATGCAGCCGCACCCCCGGCGCCTCGTGCTGCAGCCGGCGCAGCACGCCGGGCAGGAAGGCCACCTCGCCGATGTCGGGCGTGAGCACGGTGAAGCTGCGCTGCGCCTGCGCGGGCTCGAAGTGGGGCGACTGCAGGATCTCCTGCTGGATGGTCTGCACCACCCGCCGCACCACGGGCGCCAGCTGCTGCGCCCGTGGGGTGGGCTCCATCTGCGCGGCGGTGCGCACGAACAGGGCGTCGTCGAACACGCCCCGCAGGCGGGCGAGCGCACCGCTGGTGGCCGACTGGCTCAGGCCCATGGCTTCGGCCGCACGGTTGACGCTGCGCGTCTGCATCAGGGTGTCGAACAGAACGAGCAGGTTGAGGTCGACCGAACGGATATCCATGAAACCGATTTTAGGAATCGGCCGGATCGTCTGTACAGGATCGGGACCGCTTCCTACGATCCGCCGCAACAGCAACGACGCTGGCTGCCCGTTCCGCAAACGGCGGCCGCGCGATGGAGACAAGACCATGAGTTCCCCTTGGATCGAGGGCCTGCGCAGCGTGGCCCTGTTCGTGCCCGACCTCGCCCGTGCCGAGGCCTTCTACACCCAGACCTGGCACCTGGCCGTGGCCCACCGCGGCGAGGGTGTGCTCTACCTGCGTGGCACCGGCGACGACGCCTACCTGCTCGCCCTGCACCAGGGCGGCGATGCGCCGCAGGTGCGGCAGGTGACGCTGCGCGCCCGCAACCGCGAGGCGCTCGACACCTTGTGCGAGACGGCCGTGGCGGCCGGCGGCACGTTGCTCGCTGAGCCGCATGCGCTGACCAAGGACCCGGCCGGCGGCATCGGCATGAAGTTCAAGGACCCGCATGGCCGCGTCTTCCAGGTGGTGCACGGCGACGCGCGCCGCGAGGCCGACCCGCCCCAGGCCGATATGCCCATCCGCCTCACCCACGCCGTGCTCAACAGCCACGCGGTGGACGACACCAAGGCCTTCTTCGAGCAGGCGATGGGCTTCCGGCTGGCCGACCGCACCGGGATCATGGCCTTCATGAACTGCAACCGGGACCACCACACCCTGGCCATCGGCATCACCGACAACGACGCGCTCAACCACATCGCCTTCCTGATGCCGGACTTCGAGTCGGTGATGCGCGGCGGTGGCCGCATGAAGGACGCGGGCCACCCGATCCAGTGGGGCCCCGGCCGCCACGGCCCCGGCAACAACCTCTTCAACTACTTCATCGATCCCTTCGGCGTGGTCATCGAATACACGGCCGAGGTGGAGCAGGTGGACGACAGCTACGTCTCGCGCGGGCCCGAGCACTGGAAGTGGCCGCCCGGCCGCATCGACCAGTGGGGCATCGCGCCCATGCCCGGCCCCGAGCTCAAGGCGGCGCAGCGGCAGGTGATGTTCGCGCCGGCCTGAGCGGCACCCGCGCCTTTTCTCTTTTCCTTCTCTCTTTCTCCTGCACGGCGTTCCATGAAGTTCACCACCTACCTGCGCGATGGCGCACCCCGCCTGGCCCTCGTCGAGGGCGACATGCTCATCGACCTGAACGATGCCGACGGCCGCATTCCGTCCGATCTGCGCGCCGCCCTGGCCGCCGGCATCGACCTGCCGGCCCTGGCCGCCGCCTGCGCCAAGGCCGGCGCCGCCCGTGTGCCGATGGCCGGCGTGCGCCTGGCGCCGCTGGTGCCCGAGCCGGGCAAGACGGTCTGCCTGGGCCTGAACTACTTCGACCATGCCAAGGAAGGCGGGCGCGAGAAGCCGGACTACCCCTGGTTCTTCTTCCGCGGCGCCAGCTCGCTGATCGCCCATGGCGATGCCGGCGTGGTGCCGCGCGTGTCGGCCCGCTTCGACTATGAAGCCGAGCTGGCCGTCGTCATCGGCCAGCGCGTGCCGCGGCATGTAAAGGAGGCGGATGCGCTGCAGTACGTCTTCGGCTACGCCTGCTTCAACGACATGAGCGTGCGCGACTACCAGAAGCGCACGCCGCAGTGGACCATCGGCAAGAACTTCGACGCCACCGGCGGCTTCGGCCCGGTGCTGGTCACGGCCGACGAACTGCCGCCCGGCGCCGTGGGCCTGCGCATCCAGGGCCGCCTCAATGGCGAGGTCATGCAGGACGCCAACACCACCGACATGATCTTCGGCGTGGCCGAGACCATCGCGCTGCTGGCCGAGGTGCTCACGCTGGAGCCGGGCGACGTGATCGTGATGGGCACACCCGCCGGCGTGGGCCAGGCGCGCACGCCGCCGGTGTGGATGAAGCCCGGCGACACCTACGAGGTGGAGATCGAGCGCGTGGGCCTGCTGGCCAACCCCATCGTCGCGGAAGCGCAGGCATGACGACCCCGCCCGTCTACGACGTCGCCATCGTCGGCTACGGCCCGGTGGGGCAGGTGGCGGCCGGGCTGCTGGGGCAGCGGGGCTTCAAGGTCCATGTGTGCGACCGGCTGACGGAGGTCTACCAGATCCCCCGCGCCATCGCGCTGGACCACGAGATCATGCGGGTCTTCCAGCAGCTGGGCGTGGTGGAGGCCATCGCGCCCTTCACCGAGCCCTTCTCCAACTCGGAGTACTTCGGCGTGGACGGGCAGCTCATCCGGCGCATGACCATGCTGCCGCCGCCCTATCCGCAGGGCTACACGCCCTCGCTGGTCTTCACCCAGCCGCCGGTGGAGCGGGCGCTGCGCGAGCGCGTGGCCCGCCTGCCCAACGTGACGGTGGAACTGGGCGTGGAGATGACCGGCATCGCGCAGGACGGGCAGGGCGTGCAGCTCACGCTGCAGCGCGAGGGCCGCAGCCACACCGTGCAGGCCCGCTACGCCATCGCCTGCGACGGCGGCAGCAGCGGTGTTCGCACCCAGCTGGGCCTGCCGCTGGAAGACCTGGACTTCGACGAGCCCTGGCTGGTGGTCGACGTGCTGCTCAACGAGGCCGGCATGGCCCGCCTGCCCGCCGTGAGCGTGCAGTACTGCGAGCCCGAGCGGCCCTGCACGCTGGTGCTGGGCCCGGGCAACCACCGGCGATGGGAGATCTCGCTCAAGGCCGGCGAGGACCCGCGCGAGATGGCCACGTCCGAGGCCACCTGGCGGCTGCTGTCGCGCTGGATCGGCCCCGAGCATGGCGAGCTGTGGCGGCAGGCCAGCTACCGCTTCCATGCGCTGGTGGCGGCCGACTGGCGCCGAGGCCGCGTCTTCCTGGCCGGTGATGCGGCTCACATGCAGCCGCCCTTCCTGGGCCAGGGCATGTGCCAGGGCATCCGCGATGCGGCCAACCTGGCCTGGAAGCTGGGCGCGGTGCTGGCCGGCGAGGTGCAGGGCCAGGCGGCCGAGGCGCTGCTGGACAGCTACGGCCACGAGCGCCGCGCCCATGTGCGCGAACTCACCAGCCGCATCAAGCACGTGGGCGCCGTGATCTGCGAACGCGACACCGACCGGGCCCGCGAGCGCGACCGCCGCTTGCTGGCCGAGGCCGGCGGGCAGGTGCGCGACACGCCGCGGCAGGACATCCTGCCCGGGCTGGAGACGGGCCTGCTGGCGCAGCAGTCCGCCAGTGGCCGCGGCAGCCTGTTTCCCCAACCCTGGCTGCGCACGGCGCAGGGCCCGCAGCGCATGGACGTGCTGCTGGGCCACGGCTGGCGCCTGGTGCTGGCGGCTGGCGTGCCGCAGCCCGAGGGCGGCTTCGACGGCCTGCGCTGCCTGAGCCTGGGCGAGCAGCCCGAGACTGAAGGCGTGGTGCGCGACTGGTTCGCGCGCCATGGCACGGTGGCCGCGCTGGTGCGGCCCGACCACTATGTGTTCGGCACCGCCGCGCGGGCCGAGGACATCGGCGCCCTGCTGGACGAGGCCGCCACGCGCCTCGGCCTGACCACGGCCTGCGCCGCCTGAGCGCGCCCTGCCGCAATGCCACGGGCAGGCTGACGATTCGACGACGACAAGAACCACAGACGGAGACAACGCACCATGAACCGACGCCAATTCCAGCAGGCCCTGGCCGCCCTGGCCCTGCCTTTCGCCGCACCCGCGGTGCGGGCCCAGTCCTGGCCCGACAAGCCCGTGCGCTTCGTGCTCTCGCAGCCCGCGGGCTCGGGGCCCGACATCCTGGCGCGCCAGATCGGCGACCAGCTTTCGCGCCTGTGGCAGCAGGCCGTGATCATCGACAACCGCCCGGGCGGCCAGAACGTGATCGGGGCCCAGGTGGCGGCCCGCGCCGCGCCCGACGGCTACACGCTCTACTACGCCACCACCGCGGCCATGGTGACCAACGTGTTCACCTTCAAGTCGCTGCCCTACGACCCGGCGCGCGACTTCGTGCCGGTGCGGCTGGTGGGCCGCAGCCCCTTCGTGCTGGCCGCTGCGGCCAGCTTTCCGGCCAAGGACCTGCCCGACCTCATCGCCCGCGCCAAGGCCCAGCCCGGCCTGCTGGCCGCCGGCACCGAAGGGCCCAAGACCTTCTCGGGCATGGTGCTCGACAGCATGGCCGCCACGGCCGGCATCAAGCTCAACCAGGTGCCCTACACCAAGGCGCCCGAGGCGCTGCAGGACCTGCTGGGCGGCCGGCTGCAGCTGGTGTGCCTGCCCGAGGCGGCCCTCACCGCCTACCTGCAGGGCGGCCAGGTGCGTGCGCTGGCCGTGAGCACCGCCAAGCGGCTGCCGCAATGGCCGCAGGTGGCCACCATGGGCGAAACGCTGCCGGGCTTCGAGTTCACCGGCTGGAACGGCGTCTTCGCGCCAGCCGGCACGCCCGCTGCGGTGGTGACCCGCATCAATGCCGACCTGGACAAGGTCATGGCCCAGCCCGAGATGGCGCAGCGCCTGGCCAGCCTGGGCACGATGGCCGAAGGGCCCATGAGCCCGGCCGAGTTCGCGGGCTTCATGAAGTCCGAGCGCGAGCGCTGGGCCGTCGCCGTGAAGGCCATCGGCCTGCAACCCGAGTGAGCGCCGCACACGGACAGCCCGCGCCGAGACGGAGACCTCTTTCGCCATGACCGCTTCCCTCACCCTCGACCAGGCCCAGCGCCTGCTGGCCGCTGCCCTTGCGCGTTCGCGCGAACGCGGCTTCAAGCCCATGGCCGTGGCCGTGCTCGACGGCGCCGGCCACCTCAAGGCCTTCGCCGGCGAGGACGGCGCCAGCATGTTCCGCTTCGATGTCGCACGGGCCAAGGCCTGGGGCGCCGTGGGCATGGGCGTGGCCAGCCGCGCACTGGCCGAGCGGGCCCGCGACAACCCCAACTTCTTCGTCTCGCTGTCGGCGACGGCGCAGGGCCGCTTCCTGCCGCAGACCGGCGCCGTGGTCATCAAGGACGCGTCCGGCACGGTGATCGGTGCCGTGGGCGCCAGCGGCGGCACCGGCGACGAAGACGAGCTGATCTGCATCGCGGGCGTGGAGGCCGTCGGGCTGCAGTGGGGCTGAGCGCCTGAGCGCGGCGGCCTGAAGATCCGCGCCGCAACCTGCCTCAGTCGGTGGCTTCGGCGCACTCCAGCGCGGCCACCGTCTCGCGCAGCCAGCCGCCGATCTGCGCCAGCCGCTTCGGGTCGGCGGCCTGGGCGCGCAGCACGCCGCAGTTCATCACATAGTGCAGGCCCTCGATGGGGCGGCCGAAGGGCACGGCCATCGCCACGATCTCGGGCCGGAAGTCGGCGGAGCTGCACCAGCCCTGGCGCCGGCAGTCGGCCATGGCCGCGCTGGCCGCCGGCCACAGCTGCGCGAAGGCCTCGGGCTGGGCCAGGCGCAGGCGGTGCAGCAGGGCTTCGCGCGCAGGGCGGTCCACGCTGGCCAGCCAGGCCCGGCCCATGGCCGTGTGCAGCATGGGCATGGGGGCGCCGGTGTCGGGTGGCAGCAGGCGTGCGTCGGTCTGCCAGGCGGTCTCGACATAGACCATGCTGGTCTCGTGCGGCAGGCCCAGCGACACGGCGCCGCCGGTGCGCGCGGCCAGTGCCAGCATGGCCGGCCGGGCACGGCGCCGCAGCGGCAGGCCCGACAGCATGGGATAGGCGGCGGCCAGCACGGCCGGCGCCAGGCGGTAGCCGGCCGTGGCCTCGTCGCGCCGCAGATAGCCGCGTTCCATCAGCGTGTGCACCAGCCGCTGCACGGTGTTGGGCGCGAGCCCCAGTCGCCGCGCCAGCGCGCGGATGCCCAGCGCGGGCTCGCCGGGCGCAAAGCTGCGCAGCAGGTCGATGCCATGGGCCAGCGTGCGGGCGAAGCCGCCGTCGCGCGGATCGTCCTGCGCGGCCGCCGGTCCGTGGCCCACCAGCCAGGCGGGCGCAGGCGGCATGGCTGGTGGCTGGCCCGCGCCATCGCGCAGCAGGGCACGCTGCCAGTCGGCCTCGATGGTGCGTGCCAGCTGCACGAGGCGCGGGCCGATCTCCCGCTGCAACGCGCGCGGCGCCAGCCGGCGCGCGGGCAGGCCGGCGTTGAGCAGCAGGTGCTCGCCCTGCAGCGTGATGCGCAGCGGCACGGCCACTGCGTGCACGTCGGGCAGCCAGTCGCCTTCGGAATGGCAGAAACCTTGCGCGGCCCACTGCCGCTGGGCTTCGCGCAGCACGTGGTCGAAGCGGCTGGCTTGCGCGCCGTCCACGGCGGCGAGCGCCACGCGGGCTGCTTCGCGTTCCGCTGGTGTCGCCGTGGCCAGCCAGGCGCGGCCGATGGCCGTGTCCAGCAGAGGCAGCGGTGCGCCCAGGTCGGGCTGGAAGGTGAGGGGGTCGTTGTTGCGCCAGGTCTCCACATAGACCATGCGGTGCCGGTCGCGCACGCCCAGCGACACCGAGGCGCCCAGCGCATCGGCCAGCTGCTTCATCGGCAGCCGGGCGATGCGCCGCAGGCCCAGTTGCGCCAGCAGCGGATAGCCCAGCGTCAGCGCGCCGCTGCCCAGCCGGTGGCCGCGGCCTTCGCCAGCGGGCACCACGAGCCCGCGGCTGGCCAGTGTGGTGGTGAGCCGGGTGATGGTGGCGCGGGCGAGGCCGGTGCGCTGCGCGAGGGCCGCATTGCCCAGCACGGCGGGCGCGTCGGCAAAGGCCTCCAGCACGTCCAGGCCGTTTGCCAGCGTGGTGGCGAAGCGCGGGTCGGTGGTCGGCATGGGGGCAAGAGCGGCCTGGATGCGGGATGGCGTCTGTCCAATATAGCGAAACAGCGTTTGGCGCCGGACTGGCGCCTCCCTAGTCTTCGGGCCCTGCCGCACCCCGAGGTGCCGGCCACCACCGGAGACAACGACATGCTCAAGCAACTGATGGCCGCCACGCTGGCGGCCGGCCTGGCGCTGGCCGCCCCCCTCGCCGCGGCGCAGGCCGCCTATCCCACCAAGCCGATCCGGCTGGTCGTGCCCTTCGCGCCCGGCGGCTCGGCCGACGTGGTGGGCCGCCTCATCGCGGAGGAACTGCGCGCCGGCCTCGGCCAGCCCGTGGTGGTGGACAACCGCCCCGGTGCCGGCGGCAACATCGCGGGCGACATGGTGGCCAAGTCGCCCGCCGACGGCTACACGCTGCTGCTGGCGGCGGCCGGCCCCATCGCCATCAACCCCAGCCTGTATGGCCGCATGCCCTACAACCCGGCGACCGACCTGGCGCCCGTGGCCCTGCTGGCGCGCGACCACCAGCTGATGGCCGTCACGCCCTCGGTGCCGGCGCGCGATGTGCGTGAGTTCATCGCCTATGCCAAGGCCAACCCGGGCAAGGTGTCCTTCGGCTCGCCGGGCAACGGCACGCCGGCGCACCTGGGGGGCGAGCTGTTCAACCAGATGGCGGGCACGCAGATGGTCCATGTGCCCTACAAGGGCAGCGCCCCGGCCATGAACGACCTCATCTCGGGCCAGATCACCGTGATGATCGACAACATGCCCGCGCTGCTGCCGCAGGTGCAGTCCGGGCGGCTGCGGGCCCTGGGCGTGGCCAGCCCTGCACGCGCGAGCGGCGCGCCGGACATTCCCACCGTGGCCGAATCCGGCCTCCCGGGCTTCAACGTCACGGCGTGGAAGGGGCTGATGGCGCCGGCCGGCACGCCCAAGCCCATCGTGGCGAAGCTCAACGAGGTGGCCGTCGCGGCCGTGGCCAAGCCCGAGATCCGCAAGCGCCTGGTGGACCTGGGCGCCGAGCCCGGCGGCGGCAGCCCCGAGGACTTCGGCGCGCTCATCGCCAGGGACAGCCGCAGCTGGGCGGCGCTGGTCAAGTCGACCGGCGCGCGGGTGGACTGAGGGATGGCCGACACCTTCGATCCCCAGCAGGGGCCGCTGCACGGCCTGCGCATCCTGGACATGGCCACGGTGGTGGCTGCCCCCTTCGCCGCCACGCTCTGCGCCGACCTGGGCGCCGAGGTGACCAAGCTGGAGCTGCCCGACGGCAGCGATGCCCTGCGCTCGCTCGCGCCGGTCGAGCCTGGCCATGCGCTGTACTGGAAGGTGCTCAACCGCGGCAAGCGCGGCATCACGCTGGACGTGCGCACCGACGCCGGCCGCGCGCTGTTCCTGCGCCTGGTGGCCGGCATGGACGTGCTGGTCGAGAACTTCCGCCCCGGCACGCTGGACCGCTGGGGCCTGGACCTGGCGACGCTGCACCGGGCCAACCCGCGGCTCATCGTGCTGCGGCTCACCGGCTTCGGCCAGACGGGGCCCTATGCCGGCCGGCCCGGCTTCGCGCGCATCTTCGAGGCCATGGGCGGGCTGGCCCACCTGACCGGCGAGGCGGACGGCCCGCCGCAGCATGTCAACTTTCCGCTGGGTGATTCGATGGCGGGCCTGTTCGGCGCCTTCGCCATCGCCGCCGCGGCCGCCGAGCGGGCGCGTTGCCCCGATGCGCCCGGCCGCGAGATCGACCTGTCGGCCACCGAGGCGCTGCTGCGGGTGCTGGAGCCGCTGGCCGTGGAGCGCGAGCGCAGCGGCCAAGCGCGCCAGCGCAGCGGCGCCCGCGCCACCTACACCGCGCCTTCCAACATCTACCGCACGAAGGACGGGGACTGGATCACGCTGGTGGGCTCGTCCGACGCCATCTTTCGCCGGCTCTGCGCGGCCATGCAGGCGCCCGACATGGCGGCCGATCCGCGCTTCGCCACCAACCCGCTGCGGGTGCGCCACCTCGATGCGCTGGACGGCCGCGTGGCCGCCTGGTGCGCCGCGCACAGCCATGACGAGCTGCGGGCTGCACTCGACGCGCACTCGGTGCCCTTCTGCAAGGTCTACGACATCGACGACGTGCTGGCCGACCCGCACTTCGCCGCGCGCGGCGCCATCGTGCGGCTGCCCGATGCCGACCTGGGCTCGGTGCCCGCACCGGCCGTGGTGCCGCGCTTCGGCGGCCATGCGCCGCAGCCCCCGCGCACCGGCCCGGCCGTGGGCGAGCACAACGCCGAGGTCTTCGGCGCGCTGGGCCTCACGGCCGAGGACCTGCGCGGGCTGCGCGCGGCCGGTGCGCTGTGAGGCGCTGGCGCCCTTTCTTCTTTCCCTACTTCTTCCTGCCGCCGACACGACCATGATCCGCGACACCGCCGCCTTCGACGAAACCCTGCAATCCCTGCGCCGCTATGTGCGCGAGCGCCTGATCCCTCGCGAGGCCGAGGTCGAGGCCCGCGACGAGGTGCCGGCCGACCTGGTGGAGGACATGGCGCGCTTGGGCTTCTTCGGCTGGTCCATCCCCGAGGCCTGGGGCGGTATGGGCATGACGACCGAAGAGCTGGTGCTGGCGGCGATGGAACTGTCGCAGGCCTCGGTGGCCTTCCGCGCGCGCGTGGGCACCAACACCGGCATCGGCTCCGAGGCGCTGGTGGCGGACGGCACGCCGGCGCAGAAGGAGCGCTATCTGCCGCTGCTTGCCAGCGGCCAGTTGACGGGCGCCTTCGCGCTGACCGAGCCCGAAGCCGGCTCCGACGCCACGGCGCTCAAGACCACGGCCGTGCGCGACGGCGACCACTATGTGCTGAACGGCACCAAGTGCTTCATCACCAACGCGCCCATCGCCGGCCTCTTCACGGTGATGGCGCGCACCGATCCGCAGGACGCGAGCGCGCGGGGCATCAGCGCCTTCCTGGTGGAGCGGCACATGCCGGGGCTGTCCACGGCCACGCCGTATCGCAAGATGGGCCAGGCCGGCTCGCCGGTGTCGGAGGTGCATCTGCAGGATTGCCGCGTGCCGGCCAGCCATCTCATCGGCGGGACGGAGGGAACGGGCTTCAAGACGGCGATGAAGGTGCTGAACAAGCAGCGCATCCATCTGGCGGCGTTGTGCACGGGCCCGGCGATCCGCATGCTGGACGAGGCCATCGCCTGGACGGCGCAGCGCCGGCAGTTTGGGCAGCCGGTGGCGGCCTTCCAGCTGGTGCAGGCGTTGATCGCCGACTGCCAGACCGAGATCCAGGCGGCGCGGGCGCTGATCCTGCAGACGGCGCGCGAGCGCGATGCGGGGCGGGACGTGACGCTGCAGGCGTCGATCTGCAAGTACTTCGCCTCCGAGATGTGCGGCCGCGTGGCCGACCGATGCGTGCAGATGCTGGGCGGCACGGGCTTCATCCAGGGTCACCCCATCGAGCGCTTCTACCGCGATGTGCGGCTGTTCCGCCTGTACGAGGGCACGAGCCAGATCCACCAGCTGAACATCGCCAAGCGGACGATTGCGGCGGCGGGGTATCGACTGGGGGATTGAGGGGGCGGTGGTCCGCGTCGACCGGTCGTGATTGCTGGGCTTCGGGCTTTCGGGCTGTGGGTGTTCGGTGCTTGGCGCTCGCTGTTCGTTGCTCGGCGGTTTATGGGGGCGCACGGAGAGTCGAGGTGCGAGTGCCGCGAGGCTAAGCCGGCAGAGGGCGCCGGCATGCGCGCTCCCGGTGCACGCTCGCGCTGACCGGCTGGCCTCACCACACGGGTGCCCGCTCTCCACCGACGTGCTTGCCGCACTGCACGGCGCCGCGAATGGCACCTCCGCACGCACACCGGCACCCTCCGCCTCGACGCTGCGCCTGAACGGCCGGGTTCGGCCGCCCGGGTCCTCACTCCGTTCGCCCTGAGCTTGTCGAAGGGCAGAGCGGCGCGCGGCGCATATGCCCGGCGGTGCTTGAGTCGCCTGCTTGCTGCCCATAGGGACGGGGCTTCGACAGGCTCAGCCCGAACGGTCTGGGGTTGACTGGTCTGCCTTATCTCGAAACGCCAGGACCTTATGAACCAGGACCAGGACCAGGGCCCGGGGACCCCAGTACCCCAGGACCCCAGGACCCCAGGACTCAAGGACTCAAGGACTCAAGGATTCAAGGACTCAAGGACTCAAGGACTCAAGGACTCAAGGATTCCACGGCCCTGATGGCCTTAAGTCCCCACGACCTGAACGGGGGAGGGCTCGCGCGCAGCGTCGAGGCGGAGGATGCCGGTATGCGTGCGGAGGTGCCATTCGCGGCGCCGTGCAGTGCCCAAGGCGCGTCGGTGGAAAGCGAGCACCCGTGTGGTGAGGCAAGCCGGTCAGCGCGAGCGTGCACCGGGAGCGCGCATGCCGGCGTCCTCTGCCGGTTAGAACCCCGGGCGTGAGTGCATCCCGGGCGTGAGTGCATCCCGGGAGGAACCAGCGCTACCGGATCACCTGCCGCGCCCGCAGACCTTCCAGGTCGCTGCCCTGCAACCCCAGCAACTCGCCCAGCACCTCGGCCGTGTGCTCGCCCAGATGCGGCGGCGGCTGGTGGACGGGCGCGCGCTGGCCGTCGAAGACGTAGGGCGGCGCATGCACGCCCTGCGTGCCGGCTTCGCTGTCCTCGAAGCTGTGCCACAGCCCCACCTCGCGGGTGCGGGCCGAGCCGAGCGCTTCGTACAGCCCCAGCACCTCGCCGCATGGAATGCCGGCCGCGTTCATGCGTTCGATCAGCTGCGCCCGCGGATGCTTGGCGATCTCGGCCAGCAGGATCGGCAGCAGCACGGCGCGGTGCTTCGAGCGCTCGGTGTTCTGCGCGAAGCGCGGGTCCTGCGGCAGGTCGGGACGTTCGATCACGGCCTCGCAGAACTTGCGGAACTGGCCGTTGTTGCCCACCGCGATCACCACCGGCCCATCCGCCGCGTCGAACACACCGTACGGCACGATCGACGGATGCGAGTTGCCGAACTTGGGCGGGTCGGCCTGTTGCATCCAGGCCGTGAGGCCGTAGTAGGACGTGATCATCATCCCGCCGTCGTACAGCGACATCTGGATGTGCCGGCCGCGCCCCGTGCGGTGGCGCTCGTGCAGCACGGCCAGGATGGCCTGCCCCGCGTACATGCCGGTGAACATGTCCACCGCCGCGATGCCGAACTTGAGCGGGCCCTGGCCCTCCTCGCCGTTCATCGCCATCAGGCCGGTCTCGCCCTGGATCACCAGGTCGTAGCCCGGTCGCGCGCGTTCCGGCCCCAAGGCCGAATAGCCGGCGATCGAGCAGTAGATGAGGCCGGGGTTGAGCGCCTTCAGGTCCTCGTAGCCCAGCCCCATCTTCTCGGCACCGCCGTGCTTGAAATTCTGGATCAGCACATCGCTCTTCGCCGCCAGCTGCCGCGCCATGTCGCGGCCCTCGGGCGTCTGCAGATCGATGGCCACCGAGCGCTTGTTGCGATTGCAGCTGTTGAAGTAGGTGGTGTTGTGCTGGCCGATGCGCAGGCCCCAGTCGCGCGTGTCGTCGCCGCGGTCCGGATGCTCGACCTTGATCACCTCCGCGCCCAGGTCCGCCAGCGCCTGCGCGCACAGCGGGCCCGCCATCACGCGGGACAGGTCCAGCACACGCAGGCCGGCGAGCGGGGCGGGAGAGAAGGACGTCATGGCGGGCGGGGCTTCAAGTGCCTTGCTTCGGGATGTTCAGGCTCTGCAGCAAGGGCAGCCAGCGGTCCGATTCGGTCTTGACGAAACGGTCCAGCTCTTCCGGCGTGCTGCCGCGCGGCTCCATGCCGATGGCGCGCGCGCGGGTCACGAACTCGGGGTCGGCGATGACCTGGTTGACGGCCTTGTTCAGCTTGTCGATGGCCGCGCGCGGCGTGCCCGACGGCACCGAGAACGAGTACCAGAGCGTGGCCACCATGTCGTAGCCCATCTCCTTGAAGGTGGGCGCATCGGGCACCTGCGGCAGGCGCTGGTCGTCCATCACGCCCAGCACGCGCAGCTTGCCGGCCTTGATGTAGGGCAGCGAGCCGGTGATGGACGTGCCATGGATGTCGATCTGCCCACCCAGCAGTGCCTGCAGCGCCGGCGCATCGCCGTTGAAGGGGATGTGCGTGGTGCTGAAGCCCTGCGCCCGCTCGAAGGCGATGGGCGCCAGGTTGGTCAGGATGGAGGCGCCCGGCGAGCCGCGGTTGATCTTGCCGGGGTTGGCCTTGGCATAGGCCACCATCTCCTTGATGTTCTTGTAGGGAAGGTCGGTGCGGCCCACGATCACCGAGGGCTGGTAGGCGATCTGCGTGACCGAGGCGAAGTCCTTGGCCGGGTCGTAGGGCAGCTTGTCGTACAGCGCGATGTTGTTGGCCAGCGTGCCCAGCGACGAGACCAGCACCGTCTGGCCGTCCGGCTTGGAGCGGGCCACGTAGTCGGCCGCCAGGATGCCGCTGGCGCCCGGCTTGTTCTCGATGATGACGTTCATGCCGTGCTTGTTCAGCTCCTGGGCCAGGATGCGGCAGTACTGGTCGGTGCCGCCTCCGGCGGCGAAGGGCACCACGATGCGGGTGACGTTCTGCTGGGCGAGGGCTGGGCTCAGCGCGCAGGCGCCGAGCAGCAGGCCGGCCAGGAAGTGGCGGCGGTGGGTCATGGCTTGTCTCCGTGTCCTTGGCCCTGTCTCGGGCGTGGCGGCCAGTCTAGGGGGACGTCCACGGACCTTGATCTCGATCAATGAAAAGATGCTTTCCGACTCCTGCACATTGGCCGGCGGCGGTGCTGCCGACACTGCTCGGATGCAGCCGCCGCACCCCGACATCCGCCGCCTGGGCACCACGCGCGACCAGCTGGGCGAAAGCCCCTGCTGGGACGCCGAGGCGCAGGCCCTGTGCTGGATCGATGCATTGGTCGGCACGGTGCACCGCCTGGTGCCGGCCACCGGCATGCTGGCATCGCACGCGCTGCCCGCGCCGCTGGGCGCCATCGCGCCCGCACAGGGCGATGCGGTGGTGGTGGCGCTGCGCCATGGCTTCGGCCGCTACGACTTCGGCACGCGCCAGCTGACGATGCTCGGCGACATCGGTCTCTCGGATGTCGACGTGCGGCTGAACGACGGCAAGTGCGACGCGGCCGGCAACTTCGTCGCCGGCACCATGCACATGAACCGGCCCGAAGGCGCGTCGGTGCGCGGAGGCCTCTACCGCCTGCGGCCCGAGGG
The DNA here is from genome assembly GCF_021401245.1 of Pseudacidovorax sp. NFM-22. GTDB lineage: Bacteria > Pseudomonadota > Gammaproteobacteria > Burkholderiales > Burkholderiaceae_C > Xenophilus. The sequence goes on along the minus strand of NZ_JACBFY010000002.1, from coordinate 95,227 downwards.
CCGCGTGGAGCAGCTGGCCGACGACATCGGTTTTGCCAATGGCCCCTGCTTCAGCCCCGACGGCCGCACGCTCTACGTGGCCGACAGCCTGGCCCGCGTGATCTGGGCCTACGACTACGACCCGCAGGGCCCGCTGGCCAACAAGCGCTGCTTCGTCGAGACCCACGGCTTCGACTCCGGCCCCGACGGCGCCACGGTCGATGCCGAGGGCTTCGTCTGGAGCGTGCTGGTGCGCGCGGCGCAACTGGCGCGCTTCTCGCCCGATGGCATGTTGGAGCGGTGCGTGCCGTTGCCGCTCACGTACCCGACCAGCCTGTGCTTCGGCGGGCCGGGGTATGCACAGCTCTACGTGACCAGCATCTCGCGCAGCGCCCGGCTGGAAGGCCGACTGCCGCAGGACGGCGGGCTGTTCGTCGTCGAGGGGCTGCCCGCGGTCGGGCTGCCGACGCGGCGCTTCGGTGGCTGAGCCGCCGACGTCGTCTTCATCACCGGCCGCTCAGCCGGCCGCGATCTTCAGCAACTGCACCAGCTTGGCGGCCTGCGGCGGGCTCAGGCGTGACAGCGTGGCGTCGCTCACGCCGGCGGCGGCATCCGCCAGCCGCTCGTAAAGCGCGAGGCCCTCGGGGCTCAGCGAGACCAGCACGCGGCGGCGGTGCGTGGGATCGTCGCGGAACTGCACCAGGCCGCGCGCCGCCAGGCGGTCGGCCACGCCCTTGATCGTGGCGGCGTCCATCGCCGTCATGCGCCCCAGCCGGTTCTGCGAGCACTCCTGCACCTGGGCCAGCATGGAGATCACTGCCCATTGCGTGGGCGTCAGCCCATCCAGGGCCTGGGTCAGCAGTTCTGCATTGCGCTGATAGAGCACGCGCAACAGAAAGCCGACCTGTTCTTCGAGTCGATAGCTCATGAAAGGCATTGTGCTTTTCCGTGCCATGCCGGTGCGTCGGCCCTGGCTCGGAATCTGCTAAGTCGCAGCGTCCCATTGTTTGCATGCAAACAATGAAAGCGGCATGGCGAGGCTGCGGACGGTGCTCGCTCCTGTGCAATCTGATTCCAACTCAATCATCGCGAGGGTTCCATGACGAAGATACAAGGATGGTGCGTGACCGGCCTGGCGTCGGCCATCACGGCACTGCTGGCCGCCTGCGGAGGGAGTGGCGGTGGCGGCGTGAGCTTTGTGCCCACCGCCTCGGCGCCTGCGCCCGCGCCGGGCGGCTCTTCATCGACCGCGCCGGCGCCAGCGCCGGCCCCTGTGGCGAGCTTCGAGGCCCAGTGCAGTGCACTGGCCGGGCTGCCGCTGGCCAACGGAAAGCTGGTCAGCGCGGTTTACACGGCGGGCGTGACCAACACGGCAAGCCCCGCATCCTCCACGCCCGACCACTGCCTGGTGCGCGGCGAGCTCAACCCGCGCACCGGCGTCGATGGCAAGCCCTACGCCATCCTCTTCGAACTTCGCCTGCCCAAGGACTGGAACCAGCGCTTCTTCTACCAGGGCGGCAGCGGCGTGGACGGCAGCGTGCCGGCGGCACTGGGCGCCTATCCCGGTGGCGGGGCCACGCGCAACGCGCTGCTGGATGGCTATGCGGTCGTGACCACCGACTCGGGCCACGAGGCGCCTTTCGACATGAGCTCGAACGTCACCTTCCTCTTTGCCGTCGACCCGCAGGCGCGCGACGAGTACGGCGACAAGCAGCTGCCGCTGGTGGCCGGGTCGTCCCAGGTGGTGATCAAGCAGCTGTATGGCATGCAGCCCAGCCGCTCCTACTTCGTCGGCTGTTCGAACGGCGGGCGCCAGGCCATGGTCGCGGCCCAGCGCTATCCGCAGCTGTTCGACGGCATCGTGGCCGGCGCGCCGGGCTTTCGCCTGACGGCGGCGGCGCTCGAGGGCTCGATCTTCCGTGCCCAGGCTGCGGCGGCCGTGGCGCCGCTGGGCACCGATGGCAAGCCCGACATCTTCAATGCACTCACGAGTGCAGAGAAGGAGACGGTGCGCAACCGCATCCTCGCCAGCTGCGACGCGGCCGATGGTGTCACCGACGGCATGGTCAGCAAGCCGAGCGCCTGCAACCCCGATCCGTCCCAGTGGGTGTGCACCGGCGGCGCCACCAGCAACTGCCTCAGCGCCGACAAGGCCGCCTATGTGAAGAAGTTCTTCGAAGGCGCGAAGACGTCGACGGGTCGCCAGATCTACGGACCCTGGCCCTATGACCCCGGCATGATCGACACCGCCGGCACGCCCGCCCAGCTGTACTACGCCATCTTTGCGGGTGAGGCCTCGCACGTGTACACCACGCCGCCGACGGTCACGCCCGACCTGCTCGGCTACGCCCGCACGGCCGACCTGGATGCCGAGTACGCCAAGATCTTCGATGTGTCCGGCATCTACACGCGCTCCGGCCACGAGTTCACGGATGCGGATTCGGCCGACATGGACGCCTTCCGCGCGCGGGGCGGGAAGATCCTCTCCTTCAACGGCACGGCCGACTGGGCCTTCTCTTTCACCGACCTGGCCAAATACCAGGACCGCGTGATCGCCCGCTACGGCCGCACCGAGGCCGACAAGTTCGCCCGTGCCTTCGCCGTGCCCGGCATGAGTCACTGCAGCGGAGGCGCATACGGCACCGACCAGTTCGATGCCTTCGGCGCGGTGGTCAAGTGGGTCGAGCAGGGCCAGGCACCCGATGCGATGGTCTCCACGGCACGTGCCGCCGCCGGCGTGGCCTGGCCGGGCCGCACCCGGCCGCTGTGCCCGTATCCCAAGGAGGCGGTCTACAACGGCTCGGGCAGCATCGAGTCGGCCAGCAGCTTCAGCTGCCAGTGACGAGCCTGCGGGGGCTGCTCCGGCCCCCGCGCGGTCGGGCCCGGGCCAGCCCGCCTACTTGCAGCTGAAGTTCTCGGCCTTCTCGCTGTCGCCGGAACCGTTGTAGCGGGCCACCAGCGGATAGGGGCACAGGGGGCGCGTGCGGTCGGCCGCCCAGTCGGTGGGCAGTTCGCTGTTCACGCCGCCGGCGTTGCCGGCGCCGCGCGCGCTGGCCACGATGCGGTCTGGCGCCACGCCCTGCTCGACCCACTTGACCAGGGCGTCCAGCGCGTCGTATTGGTCGGTCGAGATGCCGCCGCTGCTGTGGTTCATGCCCGGCACGCGGAAGAATCGGACGAAGCGCGCGGCCTTGCCCTTGTTCTCGGCATCGAGTTCTTCGTACCAGCGCTTGGTGTCGTCGATCGAGAACGGCCCGTCCGACATGCCCTGCACCACGATCATCTTGGCCCCGCGGTCACGCAGCGTGTCGAGCTTCGTGGGGTTGGGTGGCGTCATGAAGGACCAGGCGCTTTCGGTGTAGAGCGAATTGGTGGCGAAGAGCTTTGGATAGTCCAGGTCGAAGTTGTAGTTGAAGGCGAAGGCCCGCGTGTTGTTCACGACGCTCGCATCCGGAGGTACCTGGAAGATGATGCCCACGGCCACCGGATCGCGCCCACCGCCCACGGAGTTGTTGAACTTCCAGCTGGCCCAACTGCTGCCGGCCAGGCCCGGGTCGTAGGGCTGCGTGGCATAGAGCTGCTCGCCCCGGCTGTTGACCGGGCCGTAGTACATCGCGTCGATGGCGCTCTTCTGCGCGCCGGTCAGGCAGGTGCCGTCGCGTGCGCCCACGCAGGTGGGCACGTCGCGGAAGAGATTGAAGGCAGTGCGGCAGGCCTCCACGTCCTGCACCAGGCCATCCTTCACGCCATCCAGCGCGTCGCAGCGGTCGTTGATCTTCTGCGCCACCAGCTTGCGTTCGGCCACGGTGAAGGCCGTGGACAGGTCGTTCTCGTCGGTGGCCACCTTGCGGAACTGCTGCGCGCTGTAGAGCTGGGCCGCGGCCGCCTTCGGAAGGTCGAATCCGGGCGAGTTGGCCAGCACGCCGTCGTACTCGGCCGGCAGGCGCGCGGCCGTGACCATGGCATGGCGGCCGCCGTTGGACGTGCCGCCCACATACGAGCGGTCGGGGCCCTTGCCGTAGGCCGCCTTGATGAGGGCCTTGGCCATGGGCGTGAGCTTGCGCACCGCGCCGTAGCCGTAGTCGATGCGGGCCTCCGGGTCGAGGCCGAACAGCGGGTTCTGCGCGCTGCCGTGCCCGGCGTCGGAGGAGATCACGGCAAAGCCGTTGTAGAGCGCATTGGTCAGCGGCCCGCCGCTGCCCACCGCACCCGTGGCATTGGCGACCGAACCGTCGGTGCCGCCGTTGCCCTGGTACAGGTAGCGGCCGTTCCAGGCCAGGGGCAGGCGCATCTGGAAGCCGACCGCATAGGTCTGGCCGTCCACGGGGCTGACGCGTTCGAACATCTTGCCGGTGACGACGCAGTGCGCGCCGATGTTCTTGCCCGCCACCGTCAGGCTCCCGGCCGCGGCTGTGGTCACGCTGGTGATGGTGGTGTTGGCAAAGCTGAAGCCGGACAGCGACGTGCAGTCGCCCTGCAGCGCAGCGCCCACGGCAGCAGTCAGTTGCGGCAGGGCAGGGTCGGTCGGCGTGGCCGGCCCCGCCGCGGGGGGCGCGGCGGGTGCGGGGGCGGGTGCCGCGGTGCTGGGCACGAAGGCCAGCGAAGACGAACCACCACCGCCGCAGGCCGCCGCCAGGGCCGCGGCGGCAAGCGGCAGGCTCAGCCGGCCAAGGGTCGCGAAGGACATGTCTCTTTCTCCTCGAAATAGTTCATTTGAATAATCAATATAGAGTCGGAGTGGAGACGATGAATCGCGTGGAAACCCTTGTGGGAGTGCCGTTTCTGCAGGATCGGGTGCCTTTCCGACTCACGGGCAGGTGCTGCCTTGCGGCAGCAGTGCCGTGATCTGCTGCACGTCGACCAGGCCGATCACGCCGTCGCCATCGGCGTCCAGTCGGGCCTTGTAGGTGCTGTCGCCCGTCCGCGATCCGCTGGCCTGCCTGGCCTGGGCCAGGTCGCGGCACAGGGAGGTCTGCAGGTCCTCGAACGGCGCCTGCGCCTCGCTGCCCAGGTCGACCGTCTGCTCCGTGCTCGTGCCTTCGAAGCGAGCGACCAGTTGCTCGGCGCCGGTGGACAAGGCGGGCGTGGGCACTGCGCATCGCGCGATGCCGTGCGCGTCGGTGGTGGCCTGGCACACGGTCTCGCCCTGGGCGGTGGCGAAGCTCACCGTCTTGCCAGCCACCGGGCCCCAGCCGTTGACGAGGCGGGCCGCGATGCGGTTGGGACTCGGGCTGCCGGCGATGAAGTCGATCGCGCTCACGCGCCACACCGGCACGGCCGTGTCCGGAGCCTTCTTGGCGAGCCAGGCGGCGGTGCATGAATAGCCGATGGCCATGGCCCGCAACAGCTTCTCGTTACCGATCACAAACTGGCTGGGGGACTTCAGGCCCTGCTCGCGGATCTTGTAGATCAGCGAGCGGGAGCCGTCCCAGTAGATGTGGGGGTTGGAGGCCGTGTCGACCTTCAGCGTCTTGATGAGTGCATAGGTGCGTTCCATCGAGTGCAGATAGGCCTGGATCAGGGCCACGTTGTCGGTCACCAGCGACGAGCCGCCCGAGACGAACAGCTTCACATCCTTGCCGCCGTCCTTGGCGCGCACCACGTAGCCGGTGGTGCCCGCGGTGTGGCCTGGGGTCGACAGCACCGTGATCGTGCGGCCGCCCACCACGATGTCGTAGGGATCCTGCACCATCGAATCCAGCTTGACGGGGTCGTAGGCCTTGTTGATCGCGTCGGCCGAGCCCAGGTAGATCGGCGCGCCGGTAGCGGTCTTCAGCGCCAGTGCGCCGCCATCGTGGTCGGAATGCCCGTGAGTCACCAGCACCCCATTCAGCGGCAGGGTGGGCGACAGGCCGAGCTGGGCCAGGGCGGGCAGGTCGTAGTCGCGCATCTCCTGGGCGTTGTTGCCCGCGTCGATCATGACGATGCCGTTGGCATCGCGCAGGATGTACTGGCCGACGTACTCGGTGCCGATGTACCAGACGTCGTCGAACAGCTGCGTCAGCGGCACCCGGATGCTGTTCTTGGCGCGTTCGGCGAGCACGATGGCGTTGTTGTCGTCGGACAGGTTGCAGTAGAAGGCGCGCCAGGGATAGGCCATCTGCGGATCGCCCCCGGTGTTCAGGCGCGAGGCCTCCATGTGTCGTTCGAACTCGGTCTGCTGCACGGCGGGCAGGCCAGGTTCGGCGGGGGGCGCCGGTGTGGGCGCGGGGGCGGGCGCCGGGGCCGGTGCGGCGCCCAGTGCCAGCAGTGCGGGGTTGGCGCCGCTGCCGCCACCGCCGCCGCAGGCCGCGATGGCCAGTCCGCCGACGAGTGCGGCGACGGCCGCGCCGCGCACGGTTCTCTTCTTGCTGTTCTTGTCCATGATGTCTCCTCTTGGTGCTGGGGGGCGCACGCAGGCCGTCCTCGCCGCGTGGGGCGGCGAACGGCGGGTGCAAGGTGAAGGGCAGCACGCAGGTGCTGCAGGTGCTGCAGGTGCCGCGGGCGGCCGGCGCTGCCGGCCTTAGGCAATCAGTCGACGGACACCTTGGCGTCCTTGACGAGCTGGGCGTACTTGGCGGTGTCGCCGCGGATCTGCGCGGCCATCTGCTCGGGCGTGTTGCCCACGGGCTCGGCGCCGATCTCTTCCATGCGCTTGCGGAAGTCGGGCGACTGGATGATCTTCACCATCTCGGCATTGAGCCTGACCACGATGTCGCGCGGCGTGCCCTTGGGTGCCAGCACGCCGAACCAGGTGCCCTGGTCGAAGTCCTTCAGGCCGGACTCCGCCAGCGTGGGCACGTCGGGCAGCGCGCTGGAGCGCTTCGCGGTGGTCACGGCCAGGGGCCGCAGCTTGCCGGCACGGATGTGCTGGATGACCGGGGTGATGGTGTCGAAGGACATGTCGACCTGGCCGCCCAGCAGGTCGGTGGTCAGCGGCGCGCTGCCCTTGTACGGCACATGCAGCAGCTCGACGCCGGTCTGGCTCGCGAACTGCGTGCCGATCAGATGCTGCACGGTGCCGTTGCCGTTGGAGCCATAGGACAGGCGGCCCGGTGCGGCCTTGGCCTGGGCGACCAGGGCCTTCACATCGGTGGCGCTGCTCTTGGCGTTGACGACCAGCACGTTGGGCACCAGCGCGATGGTGGTCACGGGCTCGAAGCTTTTCTCGAAGTCGTAGGGCAGCTTGCGGTAGACGCTCGTCGCGATGGTGTGGTGGACGGCCCCCATCAGCAGCGTGTAGCCGTCGGGCTTGGCCTTGGCCACGAAGTCGGCGCCCACCGTGGCCCCCGCGCCGGGCCGGCTTTCGACCAGCACAGGCTGCCCCAGGGTCTGCGACAGCTTGTCGGTGAGCGACCGTGCCAGCACGTCCGAGCTGCCGCCGGGCGGGAAGGGCACGATCAGGCTGATGGGCCGTGAAGGCCAGTTCTGTGCACCGGCCAGCGTTGTGGCCAGGGCCAGGGCCGTGGCGATTCCCGCCGTGCGAAGGATGCGGCTCTTGCTCATGTTGTCTCCGTTTCGGTTGTGGACTCAAGGGTAGGCAGGCCGTCCCATCACGGCATGCCTGTGCAGTGAAGGCTTTCTTAACCGCTGTTCAACAGTGGCGCGCTCACAGCGGTGCCACCCGCAGCAGGTTGGTGGTGCCCGGCGTGGCGAAGGGCATGCCGGCGGCGATCACGACGAACTGGCCCGCCGTGCCGAAGCCGCCGCGCAGGGCGGTGTCCACCGCCACTTCGGTCATCTCCGACACGCTCTGCACTTCATGGCAGAGCACGGCATGGACCCCCCAGGCAAGGGCCAGCCGGCGTGCGGTGGCGGTGCGGGGCGTCATGCCGATGATGGGTGCGTCGGGCCGTTCTCGCGCCATGCGCAGTGCCGAGTGGCCGGAACTGGTGTAGGCGACGGCTGCCGCAGCCCGCAGCAGGCCTGTGACGTCGCGCAGGGCTGCGCCGATCGCATCGGCAACGCGGGCCTGGGGCAGGGCGCGCGAGGCGTCGATGCCCGGCCGGAACGCCGCATCGCGTTCGGTGTGGTGGACGATGCGGTCCATCATGCGCACGGCCTCGACCGGATGGTTGCCGCTGGCCGATTCGGCCGACAGCATCACCGCATCGGCGCCTTCGTAGATGGCGGTGGCCACGTCCGACGCCTCGGCGCGCGTGGGCACGGGGGCAGCCACCATCGATTCGAGCATCTGCGTGGCCACGATCACCGGCTTGCCGGCGTCTCGGCAGGTCCGCACGATGCGCTTCTGCAGGGCGGGCACCTGTTCGGCCGGCAGTTCCACGCCGAGGTCGCCGCGCGCCACCATCACGGCATCGGCCTCGGCCACGATGGCCTCCAGGCTGGCGATGGCCGCGGGCTTCTCCAGCTTGGCCACGATACCGGCCTGCCCGCCCACCAGGGCGCGCAGTTCCGCGATGTCCTCGGGCCGCTGCACGAAGGACAGGGCGATCCAGTCCACGCCAAGCTGCAGCCCGACCGCCAGGTCGGCGCGGTCCTTGGCCGTGAGCGCGGACAGCGGCAGCACCACGCCGGGCACGTTCACGCCCTTGCGGTCGGACAGGCGCCCGCCCGTCACGACCCGCGTGTGTGCGAAGCCCGGGCCGCAGGCTTCCACGCGCAGCCGGATGCGACCGTCGTCGAGCAGCAGTTCGGTGCCGGCACTGAGCGCCTCGAAGATCTCCGGATGGGGCAGGGCGACCTGCGTGGCATCGCCTGCCGTGTCGGCGTCCAGCACCAGGCTGAAGCGCGCGCCGTCGGCCAGCGTCACCGGGCCGGCAGCGAAGGTGCCGATGCGCAGCTTGGGGCCCTGCAGGTCCATCAGAACGCCGATGGGGCGCCCGGTCTGGCGCTCGATCTCGCGGATGGCCGCCAGGCGTCGCTGGTGGTCCTGCGCCGTGCCATGGCTGAAGTTCAGGCGGAACACATCCGCACCTGCGTCGAAGAGCGCGCGGATGCGCTCGGGATGGTCGCTGGCGGGTCCCAGCGTGGCCACGATCTTGGCCTGTCGGTGTCGTCTCATGGGCGTGCGTGCGGACGGGCCGCGTCGTTGGACTCGCCGTGCGGCGGCAGCACCAGCACGGCCCGGAAGTCGTTCACGTTGGTGCGGGTCGGGCCCGTGACCACGGCATCGCCCAGCGCCTCGAAGAAGGCATGGGCATCGTTGTCGTCGAGCCGCTCGCGCGGGCGCAGGCCGGCCGCATGGGCGCGGGCCAGCGTCTGCGGATCGATCACGGCGCCGGCGATTTCCTCGATGCCATCCACGCCGTCGGTGTCGGCCGCCAGCGCATGGATGCGTGGATGCCCCTGCAGCGCCAGGGCCAGCGCGAGCAGGAACTCCACGTTGCGCCCGCCCCGCCCGTGGCCGCGCAGGCTCACCGTGGTCTCGCCGCCCGAGAGCAGCACGCAGGGCGCCATGAAGGGCTGGTCGCGGCGTGCCACCTGCAGCGCCATGGCGGCCATGACCTTGGCCACGTCGCGCGACTCGCCCTCGATGGCATCGCCGAGGATGTGCACGGCGATGCCGGCGCGCCCGGCCGCCTGGGCCGCGGCTTCGAGCGCCCGCTGCGGCGTGACCGCCATGCGGTTCTCGATGGGGGGCAGGCGGGGATCGTGCGGCTTCGGCGTCTCGGCCTCGCCCGTGCGCAGCAGCGCCAGGGCGGCCTCGGGCACGGCGATGCGGTGCCGGTGGAGGATCTCCAGGGCCTGCGCACAGTCGCTTGGATCGGGCACCGTAGGGCCGGACGCGATGTCCGCCGGGTCGTCGCCCGGCACGTCCGACAGCAGCAGGTTGACCACCCGCGCGGGCCGGCAGGCCAGCGCCAGGCGGCCGCCCTTGATGCCGGACAGGTGTCGCCGCACGCAGTTCATCTCGGCGATGGAGGCACCGCTGGCCAGCAGCTGGCGGGCGATGGCCTGTTCGTCGGCCAGGGTCAGCCCCGGCAGCGGCCAGGGCAGCAGGGCCGAGCCGCCGCCGGAGACCAGGCACAGCACCACGTCCTCGGGCCCCAGGCCCTGCACGGCCGCCAGCAGGGCCGCGCTGGCGGCCAGGCCGGCGTCGTCCGGCACGGGATGGGCGGCCTCCATCACGCGGATGCGGCCGCAGGGCGCGCCATGGCCATAGCGCGTGACGACCACGCCCGAGAGTTCGCCGGCCCAGTGGCCGTCGACCACCTGCGCCATGGCCGCGGCGGCCTTGCCGAAGCCGATCACCACGGTTCTGCCCGCGGGCGGCGACGGCAGCATCGCCGGCAGGCACAGGGCCGGCTGGGCGGCGGCGACGGCGGCGTCGAACATGCCGCGCAGCAGGCGCGGCGGATCCTGCAGCGCAGGCTGCATGGCATCTCCTTGGCGAAGGGAAGGGGAAGGGCCTGCCGCGCTGCCGTGTGGCGGCGGCGGGCCTCAGGCGCCGCGGCGCCGCGCGGTGCGCAGTGCCGCGGACGGCGGCGGGCTCAGGCCGCCTTGCGCGCGGGCGAGCCGGCCAGCTGGCGGCAGACGGCCTCGGTCACCTGGGCCGTGGTGGCGCTGCCGCCCAGGTCGCGGGTGTGCAGGCGCACGTCCGCCGTGACCTGCTCGACGGCCTGCATGACGCGGGCGGCGGCCTCGTGCTCGCCCAGGTGCTCCAGCAGCATCACCACCGACCAGAAGGTGCCCACCGGGTTGGCCAGCCCCTGGCCCATGATGTCGAAGGCCGAGCCGTGGATGGGCTCGAACATCGAGGGATAGCGGCGCTCCGGGTCGATGTTGCCGGTGGGCGCGATGCCCAGGCTGCCGGCCAGCGCGGCGGCCAGGTCGCTCAGGATGTCGGCATGCAGGTTGGTGGCGACGATGGTGTCGAGCGTGGCCGGCTTGTTGACCATGCGCGCCGTCATGGCGTCCACCAGTTCCTTGTCCCAGGTGACGTCGGGAAACTCGGTCGCCACCTCCGCGGCGATCTGGTCCCACATCACCATGGCGTGGCGCTGCGCGTTGCTCTTGGTGACCACCGTCAGCAGCTTGCGCGGCCGCGACTGGGCCAGGCGGAAGGCGAAGCGCAGGATGCGCTCCACGCCCACGCGGGTCATGATGGACACGTCGGTGGCCGCCTCGATGGGATGCCCCTGGTGCACGCGCCCGCCCACGCCCGAGTACTCGCCCTCGGAGTTCTCGCGCACGATGACCCAGTTCAGGTCCTGCGGCCCGCAGCGCTTGAGCGGCGCGTCGATGCCCGGGAGGATGCGCGTGGGACGCACGTTGGCGTACTGGTCGAAGCCCTGGCAGATCTTCAGGCGCAGGCCCCAGAGCGTCACATGGTCGGGGATGTGCGGATCGCCGGCCGAGCCGAAGAGGATGGCGTCCTTGCCGCGCAGCGCCGACAGGCCGTCCTCCGGCATCATCACGCCGTGCTCGCGGAAGTAGTCGCCGCCCCAGCCGAAGTCCTCGAACTCGAAGCGGAAGGCCGTGCTGCCCTCGGCCAACGCCTCCAGCACCTGCCGCCCCGCGGGCACGACCTCCTTGCCGATGCCGTCGCCGGGAATGGTTGCGATCTTGTAGACCTTCATGCTGTCTCCGCTGCAGTGATGGATTGCGATGAGGGCACTGTAGGCAATGCACGCCTCGGCGAACGCCGCTACAGTCAACCCGCTTTTAACCTGGGGTCAAGGATGGTGGCATGAGCGGCAGGATTCTTCCGGGCGACATCGGCTTCTTCTCGGCGCTGGCGCGTGCGGGCAGCCTGAGCGCGGCGGCCCGGGAACTCGGCATCACCACGCCCGCGGTCAGCAAGCACCTGGCGCAGATGGAAGCGCGCCTGCAGGTCGCGCTGGTCAACCGCACCACCCGCCGCATGAGCCTCACGCCCGAGGGCGAGACGCTGCTGGCCGGCGCCCGCCGGGTGCTGGCCGAGATCGATTCGCTGGACGAGCTGCTCTCGGGCACGCAGGCCCAGCCGCAGGGGCTGCTGCGGGTCAATGCCACGCTGGGCTTCGGCCGCAGCCATGTGGCACCCGTCATCTCCCGCTTCGTCCGGCAGTACCCCGACGTGGAGGTGCAGCTGCAGCTGTCCGTCAATCCACCGCCGCTGACCGACGACGCCTACGACGTCTGCGTGCGCTTCGGCGCGCCGCCCGAGGCCCGCGTGATCGCCCGGCATGTGGCGGCCAACCGGCGGCTGCTGTGTGCAGCACCGGCCTATCTGGCCCGGCACGGCCACCCGCGCAATCCGGCAGACCTGGTGCGGCACAACTGCATCGGCATCCGGCAGGGCGAGGAGGCCTATGGCGTCTGGCGGCTCGCCAGCCATCGCACGCGGGGCAAGGCCGCCGAGTCCGTCAAGATCCGCGGCAACCTCACGACCAACGACGGCGAGATCGCCGTGGCCTGGGCGCTGGCGGGCCACGGTATCCTGATGCGGGCCGAATGGGACATCCGCCGCTACCTGGACAGCGGCCGGCTGGTGCAGGTGCTGCCGCAGTTCGACACGCCCGATGCCGACATCTATGCGGTCTATCCGCAGCGGCACCAGCACTCGGCGCGCGTGCGCGCCTTCGTCGACAGCCTGGCACTGCAGCTCAACGGCAGCGCCGGCACATAGGCACCCGCCTCAGAGATCGGCCGGCGCGTCGTCCTGCAGCGCCTCGGCCACGAAGTCCACGAAGGCCCGCACCTTCAGCGGCAGCGCGCGGTTCTGGCGGAACACCGCGAAGATGCCGTTGGAGAAAGCCCGCACCGCGAAGCGGTACTCGGGCAGCAGGCGCACCAGCGTGCCGTCCTGCAGGTTGCTGCGCACCGTGGGCTCGGACAGCAGCGCCACGCCCATGCCGCCGAGCGCCGCCAGGCGCAGCATCTCGCCGTTGTTGGCGCTGAGCACGCCCTGGATCGCCAGCTCCTGCTGCACGCCCTGTTCGTCCACGTACTTCCAGCTGGTGGCCTCGTGCTCGCGCCGGTAGGTGAGGCACCGGGCCTGGGGCAGGTCGTTCGGGTGCCTGATGCGCGAATTGGTCTTGAGGTAGGCGGGGCTGGCCACCAGCACCTCGTCGCTGGAGAGCAGCCGCTTGATGACGAAGCCGGAGTCGTTGGATTCGCCGGTGCGGATGTCCACGTCGAAGTCGTGCTCGACCAGGTTGACCGGGTGTTCCGACAGCTCGATCTGCACCTGGATGTCCGGATAGCGCTGCGCAAAGCGCGGCAGCAGCGGCGCCACCACGCGCAGGCCGATGTGGGTGCGCGAATGCACGCGCAGCCGGCCCTCGGGACGCTGGCGGGCATTGCGCGCGGCCTGCTCGGCATCGGCCATGGCCTCCAGCACGCCCTCGGCGCGTGAGAGGAAGGCCTGGCCGGCTTCGGTCATCTTGAGGTTGCGGCTGGTGCGGTCCACCAGCTGCACGCCCAGCTCCTCCTCCAGTGCGCTGATGCGCCGCGAGATGGTGGCGGGCGACAGGCTCAGGCTGCGCGCCGCGGCCGACAGGCTGCCCTTGCGCTGGGTGGTGACGAAGATGCGCAGCGAGTCGAGGGCCTTCATTTCGAAAGACGCAAAGAAGGTGTGCGCATGACGGTGCGCTGGCAGGCCGGGGCGTTCCTAGCATTGATCCACGTCACGAACCAACGATCAGGAGCAACGGCCATGGACTTCGGAATCTTCATTCTGATGCAGCAGCGGAACAAACATAAGACCTCGCACGAGATCCTGCGGGACGCCGTCGAACAGACGCGTCTGGCGGACGAGCTGGGCTTCGGCGCGGCATGGTATGCCGAGCACCACTTCAGCAACTACGGCATGTGCTCGTCGCCCCTGACGATGATCGCGCATTGCGCGGCCGCCACGCGCCGCATCCGCCTGGGCACGGGCATCGTGGTGGCGCCGCTGTACACGCCGGCCCGCCTGATCGCCGACGTGGCGATGGTGGACCAGCTGTCCAACGGCCGGCTCAATCTGGGCATCGGCTCGGGCTACCAGCACTTCGAATTCGAGCGCTTCGGCGTCGCGCTGGAGACGGCCAAGGCCCGCACCTTCGAGATGCTCGACATGCTGGAGCTGGGCCTCAAGCAGCCCAAGTTCAGCTACGACGGCCAGTACTACCAGCAGCCGATGAGCGCCATCAGCCAGCGTGCGGTGCAGCAGCCCGGCCCGCCGATGTGGATCACCAGCGTGGACCCGAGCTTCGTCGCCCGCGCGGTGCGCGGCAACCACCATGTGTTCGTCTCCGGCGGCGACGGCGGCCTGGAGAAGCTGGCCGGCACCCGCGCCCTTATCGACCGCGTGGCCACGCAGGAGGGCAAGGACCCGGCCGCCGTGCCCGTGGGCCTGCTGCGCGCCGCCTACGCCAGCAACGACAAGGACGAGGTCGAGAAGTACCTGGACTGCGCCCGCTACCAGCGCCGCATCGCCGTGAGCCTCAAGCGCCGCACCGCCCAGATCGCCGACGACTACCAAGTCGAGGAAGGCATCGTCGAGGGCGAGCCCACGCTCGACGAGATGCGTGCCCTGCTGCCCGTGGGCAGCATCGACACGGTGATCGAGCGCGTGGTCAACGAGATCCGCACGCTCAAGCCGGTGCACTACTGCTTCCAGACCCAGATGGGCGACTTCGACCATCCGACCATGCTGCGCCAGCTGCGCACCTGGGCCGAGGTCATCATCCCGACCGTGCAGCAGGAGATCGCCAACGACCCGCCGCACCGCGCCGCCGCCGCCCAGCCCGAACTGGCCACGGCCTGAGCCGCACGCCGAAGGCCCGCCATGACCGCGCTTGCCACCGCCGAACGCACCCGGCCCGCCATCGAGCCCACGTTGCTGCGCCAGCACCTGGGCTGCTTTCCGACCGGCGTGGCCATCGTCACCACGCGCACGGCCGAGGGCCGGCCCGCGGGGCTGACCTGCAACAGCTTCAGTTCGGTTTCGCTGGAGCCGCCGCTGGTGCTGTTCAGCCTGCGCAAGGCCAGCCGGCTGCTGGAGACCTTCCAGCAGGCCGAGGGCTTCGCCATCCACATCCTGGGCGAGCACCAGGACGCGCTGTCGGGCCGCTTCGCCTCCAGCAAGATCGAGCACAAGTTCGAGGGCGTGGCCTGGCGCGAAGGCGAGCTGGGCATGCCGCTGCTGGACGACTGCCTGGCCAGCTTCGAATGCCGCCTGTTCGCCGCCCATGACGCGGGCGACCATGTCATCTTCATCGGCGAGGTGCACCACCTGGGCGCCGGCACCGGCGAGCAGGCGCTGGTGTTCTACAAGGGCGCCTACATGCGCCTGGCCGAGTCGCTGCGCCACCGCGTGGTGCAGGGCGGCATGGGCGACGCCGACGTGGACGAGGCCTACCGCACGCTCTACGGCCGGCTGCTGCGTCTGGCCTGCGAGCGGGCGGACGAGGACGAGATCGACGCCATCGAGGCGGCCGCCGCGCTGATCGAGGGCCACCCCGAGGATGCGCCGCTCAAGGCCCGCATCGACTCGGCCAGCGCCTTCTTTGGTGCCATCGCCGCCGCCGGCCACAACGACGCGCTGATGCTCATGGCCCAGACCATGACCACGGTGCTGCGCGAGCGCATGACCCATGTGCTGTCGGTGCGTGCGCGGCCCGACCTGTACCCGCTGCGGCGCGCCGTGGTGCGGCATCTGCGCGCCCGCGATGCCGAAGGCGCCGCCGCTGCGCTCGATGCGCTGATCGACCAGCTGCGCCGCGGCTGAGTGCCGCCCCTTCCGCCCCCATGGCCCGTACGCCTGGGGCGGTCCGAATGAGAGAGACGAGGAGACACGATGTCCATCGACTACGCCGCGTTCCGGCGTGAACTGGAGGCCTTCGCCCGCGAGGCCTGCCCGCCCGAGATCCGGGCCGTGGTGGCCGCCGGCCAGAAGATCACCAAGCGCGAATACCAGGCCTGGCAGAAGATCCTGAACGACCGCGGCTGGGGCGCACCCAGCTGGCCGGTGGAAGTCGGCGGCACCGGCTGGGACATCCGCCAGCGCCTGATCTTCGAAGAGGTGATGGCCGAGAACGACTGCCCGCCGCTGTACCACCATGGCCTGGGCCACATCGGCCCGGTCATCATCCGCTTCGGCACGCCCGAGCAGAAGGCGCGCTTCCTGCCGCGCATCCTCGATGGCGCGGACTGGTGGTGCCAGGGCTATTCGGAGCCGGGTTCGGGCTCCGACCTGGCCTCGCTGCAGACCAGCGCCCGCCGCGACGGCGAGCACTGGGTGGTCAATGGCCAGAAGATCTGGACCTCCCACGCGCACGAGGCCAGCATGATCTACATGCTGGTGCGCACCTCCAAGGAGGCCAAGAAGCAGGAGGGCATCTCGCTGCTGCTGGTGCCCATGGACACGCCCGGCATCACCGTGCGGCCCATCCGCACCATCGACGGCTGGCACCACCTCAACGAGGTCTTCTTCGACGAGGTGCGCGTGCGCGCCGACAACCTCATCGGCGAGGAGGGCAAGGGCTGGACCTGCGCCAAGTTCCTGCTGGAGCGCGAGCGCCTGCCCCCGGCCAACGTGGCACGGCTGGCACTGATGCACCGCCAGGTCTCGGCGCTGCTGCAGCAGGCCGCGCAGGCGGCCGGCATCCGGCGCGACTTCGGCGTGCTGCAGCACAAGCTGCTGCTGTGCGAGGCCGAGCTGCAGGGTGCCCGCGTGATGATGGCCAGTGCCACCGACGACCTGATCCACCAGCGGCCGCTGGGCGTGCAGCCCTCGGCCATCAAGATGACCTGCGCCGACGTGGCGCAGCGCCTGACCACCATCGCCCTCGATGCGGTCGGCCCCGAGGCCGCGCACCGCTTCCTGGCCGAGGCCGGCGGCGAGGAGCTGCCCGCTGCCACCTGGATCCAGAACTACATGTTCACCCGCGCCCGCACCATCGCCGGCGGTACCTCCGAGGTGCAGCGCAACGTGATCGCCAACGCGCTGCTGGGAGCCTGAGCCCATGTCGAACCACTTCTCCCCGCTCTTCCCCGGCATGCTCTTCGACGCGGCCGACCGCTTTGCCCAGGACCATGTGCACAGTGCCACCCTGCCCGGCGACCCGGTGCGCGAACTGGGCTGGACCGCCACGCTGGTGCCTGAGGCCGACGGCGGCGTTGGCGGCACGCTGGCCGACCTCGCCAGCGTGGTCGAGGGCCTGGCCGCCCAGGGCCTGCAACTGCCCGTGATCGAGACCTGCGCCGTGGTGCCGCTGCTGCTGCGTGCCGCGCCGGCCGAGGTGGCCGGGCCCTGGCTGCAGGCCGTGGCCGAGTCCGAGGTGCAGATCGCGCCGCTGGCCGCGCTGTCGGCCCTGCCCGAAGACAGCACCCTGCGGGCGGTGCGCAGCGAAAGCGGCTTCGTGCTCGACGGCCGCGTGGACGGCGTGGATGCCACGCTGCCCGCCAGCCATTGGCTGGCCGTCGCCACGCTGGACGGCGCACCCGCGCTCTTCCTGGTCGATGCGGAGCGCATCGGCGCCCCCGCCGCCCGCTACCGCACCATGGAAGGCCGGCAGGGCGCGGACTTCCGGCTGGACGGCGTGTCGGTCCCCGCGACGGCGCTGCTGGCGCAGGGCGAGCCGCTGCGCGCCGCGCTGGCCGACACGGGCGACGCGGCCCTGCTGCTCACGCTGGTCGACACGGTCGCCGCGCAGGCCGCACTGATCCGCCACACGATCACCCACCTGCAGGAGCGCCGGCAGTTCGGCGTGGCGCTCGCCACCTTCCAGGTGCTGCGCCACCGCGTGGCCGACATGTATGTCAAGGCGCAGTGCGCCCAGGGTCTGGTGGTGCATGCCTTCCAGGCGCAGGAGTCGGGCGCGCCCCAGCTGCGCCGCACGCTGCAGCTGGCCAAGCTCTCCATCGCCGAGACGGCGCGCGCCGCGGCCGAGGCGGCCATCCAGATGCACGGCGGCATGGGTCTGAGCGAGGAGGTGCTGGCCACCCGCCTGGCCCAGCGGCTGATCGCTTCGGAGTTCCGCTACGGCGACCGGCTGACCCAGCTCGCCGTGCTGCTGCATGCGGCCCCCGCTTCCTCCACCCCTTCTTCTGCCAACACCCTCCCTGGGAGCGCGCGATGAGCATCCACCTCGAAGTCTCCGAATACATCGCCGTCGTGCGGCTGGACAAGCCGCCCGTCAACGCCCTCGACCGCGCCTCGCGCCGCGACCTCATCGCCGCCTTCGACGAGATCTCCGAACGCAGCGACGTGCGCGTGGCCATCCTCACCGGCACCGGCAAGGCCTTCTGCGCCGGTGCGGACCTCAAGGACCGGCCGAACGCCGACAAGGCCGGCGACTTTCTCGACCACAACCGCTGGACGCGCGAGACGGGCAACGCCATCCGCGAATGCGCCAAGCCGGTGATCGCGGCCATCAACGGCCCGGCGCTGGGCGCGGGCTTCGGCCTGATGGCGGCCTGCGACATCTTCCTGGCCAGCGAGGACGCGACCTTCGCCATGCCCGAGATCAACGTCGGCCTGGCCGGCGGCGTCTCGATGCTGCGCACGCTGGTGGGCCGCTCGTTCACGCGGCGCATGTTCTTCACCGGCATGAAGGTCTCGGCCGCCGAGCTGTACCGCCGCGGCGTGCTCGACGAGGTGGTGCCGGCCGAGCGGCTGATGCCGCTGGCCATGGAGATCGCGCAGGACATCGCCTCCAAGGCGCCGCTGGCCGTGGCCTATGCCAAGCAGGCCGCCAACATGATGGACCTGATGCCCCAGCGCGACGGCTACCGCGTGGAGCAGAACTTCACCATGGCGCTGTCGCGTACCGAGGACGCCAAGGAGGCCCGCCAGGCCTTCCTGGAGAAGCGTCCCCCGGTCTACAAGGGGCGATGAGATGGTGCGTCGATCAGCACTGACCGGCCTTCGTCCCGGCGCGATGCGTCGTGGCACCGCGAGGCGGCACGAGCCCCTCTCCCCTTGCGGGAGAGGGGTTGGGGAGAGGGGGCGACTGCCTTCCTACGACCTTGCGCCCTGCGAAGGCCCCAGTCCCCTCTCCCCCGCCCTCTCCCGCAAGGGGAGAGGGAGCCGGACCGCGCGCCACCGCGGGCGGCATGCCGGCGTGTTCTGCCGCGGAGGTGCCGCATGACCGCCGCGCTCGACGTTGGCCACGGCCTGGAGGCGCTGTTCGCGCCGCGTTCCATCGCCATCGTGGGCGCGTCCGACGACGTGACCAAGATCGGCGGCCGGCCGCTGCAGTTCCTGCGCAAGTACGGCTTCGCCGGCGCGATCTATCCGGTCAACCGCAAGGCGGCCGAGGTGCAATCGCTGCGCGCGTATCCCGACGTGGCCGCGCTGCCCGAGGCGCCCGAGCTGGCTGTCATCGCCGTGCCGCCCGAGGGCGTGCCGCAGGCCGTGCGCGACTGCGCCGCCCGCGGCGTGAAGGCGGCCGTCGTGCTCTCGGCGGGCTTCTCCGAGATGGGCGAGGCCGGGGCCCGGCTGCAGGCCGAGATCGGCCGCATCGCCCGCGACACGGGCCTGCGGGTGGTGGGCCCCAACTGCCTGGGCGCCATCGGCGTGCCGGCCAGGAGCATCGCCACCTTCTCGGTGGCGCTGGAGTCCGCCTTTCCGGCGCCGGGGCCCGTGGGCATCGTCTCGCAGAGCGGCAACCTGGGCAGCTACACGCTGCGCCTCGCGTCCGAGCGGGGCCTGGGCATCAGCCGCATGCTGACCACCGGCAACGAATGCGACGTGGACATCGCGGATGCCATCGCCTCGGCCGCGGCCGACCCGGGCACCCGCGTCATCCTCTGCTGCATGGAGACCTGCCGCGACGGCGACAAGCTGCGCCGCGCGATGGCCCTGGCCCGCGCCGCGGGCAAGCCCCTGGTGGTGCTGAAGGTGGGCGTCTCCGAAGCGGGCAGTGCCGCCGCGGCCTCGCACACCGGCGCGCTGGCGGGCTCCGACGCCGTGTTCGACGCCGTGCTGCGCGAGGGCGGCGCCCTGCGCGTGCCCAGCATCGAGCAACTGCTGGACGTGGGCCATGCGCTGGCCGTGCTCGGCGAAGTCCGCCTGCCCGCGGGCCGGCGTATCGCGGTGCTCACGGCCTCGGGCGGCTTCGGCGTGCTGCTGGCCGATGCGGCCAGTGCCGAGGGCCTGACGCTGCCGCGCCTCGCCGAGGCCACCCAGCAGCGCATCCTGCAGGCGGTGGCCTTTGCGGCGCCGGCCAATCCGGTGGACATGACGGCCCAGGTCTCCAGCCGGCCCGAAGTGCTGGCCCAGGTGCTGGACGCGGTGGCCGCCGATCCGGTCTGCGACACGCTGCTCTTGCAGTCGGCCAACGCCTTCCATGTGCCGCGGCTGCGCGACGTCTTCCTGGCCGCGCTCACGCAGATGCGCGAGCGGCATCCGCAGCGGCTCATCGTGCTGTGCGCCCGGGCACCGGCGGACGTGCGGCGGCAGCTCGATGCGTTGGGCATCCCGGCCATCGAGGGCATCGACGCCGCCTGCGCCACCGTGGCGGCTTTGGCGACGCTGGGCACGCAGTCTGCGCAACAACCGACCGCCGAAACGATGCCACGCGCGCCCCTCACGGCCGAGGCCTTCGCCACCGAGGCCAGCGCCAAGGCAGCCCTGGCCGCCGCCGGCCTGCCGGTGCTGCGCGAGGTGGTCGCCACCACGCGCGACGAGGCGGTGACCGCGGCGCGCGCCATCGGCTTTCCGGTGGTGCTCAAGATCGTGTCGCCCGACATCGCCCACAAGACCGAGGTGGGCGGCGTGGTGGTGGGCGTGCGCAGCGAGGGCCAGCTCATCGACGCGCACGACACCCTGCTCGCCCGCGTGGCCGACAAGGCGCCCCATGCCCGCATCGACGGCGTGCTGGTGGCGCAGATGGCGCCGGCCGGCTGCGAGTTGATCCTCGGCACCAAGACCGACCCGGTCTTCGGGCCCATGGTCATGGTCGGCCTGGGCGGCATCCATGCCGAGATCTGGAAGGACGTGGCCCTGCGCCCCGCACCGGTCGATGCGGCGGGTGCCGAGGCCATGCTTCGCTCGCTCCAATCCTTCGCGCTGCTCGATGGCGCGCGCGGCCGGCCCAAGGCCGACGTGGCCGCCGCAGCCCAGGCCATCGCCGCGCTGTCGCGCTTTGCCGCCCGGCATGCGGACGATGTGGCCGAGATCGACATCAACCCGCTGGTGGTGCTGGACGCCGGCCAGGGTGCCTTCGCGCTCGATGCGCTGCTGGTGCCCACCTCCAAGACCCAGAAGGACGTTCACGCATGACCGCATTCCTTTCCTCGTTGGCGGGCCGCACGGCCTTCATCAGCGGCGCCGGCCACGGCATCGGCCGTGCCACGGCGCTGGCCCTGGCGGCGCGCGGCGCCGTCGTCGGCATCAACGACCTCAAGGCCGAGTTCGTGGAAGACGCCGTGGCGGCGGTGCGCGCCGCGGGCGGCCAGGCCATCGGCCTGCCCTGCGACGTCTCCACCCGCGACGGCATGCGCGAGGCGGTGCGGCGTTTTGCCTCCGACGCCGGCCGGCTCGACGTGATGGTCAACAACGCCGCCTGGGTGCGCTACCAGACGGTGGCGGAGATCACGCCCGAGGTCATGGACCGCATGGTGGAGATCGGCTTCAAGTCGGTGATCTGGGGCATCCAGTCCGCGGCCGAGGCCATGGATGCCGAGCGGGGCGGCGCCATCGTCAACGTGGCCTCCGTCGCGGCCTTCAAGTCGCCGATGCGCTCGGTGGTCTACAGCGGCATCAAGGCCGGCGTGCTGGGCATCACCCGTGCCGCCGCGGCTGACCTGGGCGCACGCCGCATCCGCGTCAACGCGGTGGCACCCGGCGCCGTGCCCACCGAAGGCACGGTGCGCAACCGCAATGCCGAGCTGGATGCCAGGCGCATCGCCCGCACGCCGCTGGGCCGGCTGGGCACGGTGCAGGACATCGCGGACGCCATCGTCTTCCTCGCCAGCGACGAGGCCCGCTTTCTCAATGCAGAAGTGCTGCGGCTGGACGGCGGTGCCTCGGAGACCTCGCTGTGAGCGCGCCGTCCAAGGCCTTCGCGCCGACGCGGCTGCAGAACGTCTACCTGGTGGCCGAGCAACCGGCCGCGCTGCATGCCTTCTACAGCGAGGCCCTGGGCCTGTCGCTCAAGTTCGCCGATGGCGAGCGCTGGTACCAGTACGGCGTGGGCGGCGGCAATGTCTCGCTCGCCTGCCGCGAGGAGGCGGCGCCCGCCACCTCGGGCGCGGTGATGGTGTTCGAGGTCGCGGACTTCGATGGTGCCGCCGAGCGCATCGCGGCGGCGGGTGGCGAAGTGCTCGGCCTGCGCGACATGGGAGCGCACGGCGCCGTGCTGTCGCTGCGCGACCCCGAGGGACATGTGGTGCAGCTCTTCCGGCGTGCGCCGCCTGCGAATGCCGCACCGATGGCCACGGAGGCTTCATCCATTCACCCTGAGCCCTCATCCGTTCGCCCCGCGCTCTCATCCGTTCGCCCTGAGCTTGTCGAAGGGCAGGGCGGCGCGCAGGCGGACGATGCGACCCGGCTTCGACAAGCTCAGCCCGAACGGTCGAAGACAGAGTAGCCCGCCGGTGAATGCCCCTTTCAAGGACGCCACAGCCGCGCTGCAGACGCTGCTGGACCGCGAGGCCATCCGCGACTGCCTGTACCGCTACTGCCGCGGCATCGACCGCTGCGACGAGGCGGCGCTGCGCTCGGCCTACTGGCCCGATGCGACCGACTGCCACGGCGCCTGGAAGGGCAGCGCCACCGGCTTCATCGACCAGGCGCTCGCCAAGCTGCGTCAGGGCGGCCGGCGGGTGCACCAGATCAGCAACATCCTGATCGAGGTGGCGGGCGACACGGCGGCGGTCGAGAGCAGCTTTCTCGCACTGCAATCGACGGCGGCACAGCCCGGGCGCGAGACCTTCCTCTGCGGTCGCTATGTCGACCGCTTCGAGCGCCGCCAGGGCGAATGGCGCGTCGCCGACCGCACGGTGGTGTACGACTGGATCGAGGAGCGCGCGCGGCCCGAGCTGGCGCAGGGCGATGCGCAGCTCTTCGGCATGCGCCAGCCGACGGCGGCGATGGCGCCGGCCGATCCGATCTATGCGCTGCTGGCGGCGCTGCACGCGCCGACGCGCGGATGACGATCCGCGTGCACCCGAACGCGCCGAACAACGGGCCCGGCCGAGACGAGGCTGGAAGCGGCTTGGCCAACGCGGCCAGCGGGCCCTTCAGCGCCGCAGCGTCGCGGCATGTGCTCGTCACGGGCGCAGCAGCCGGCATCGGCCGCGCCACCGCCCTGCGGCTCGCGCGCGACGGCTGGCACTGCGTGCTGGTCGATGCCGACGCCTCGCGCCTCGCGCAACTCGTTGCTGATTGGCCGGCCGATGCGCCGTCGCCGCGCATCCACCCCGTCGACCTGTGCGACGCCGCGCAGATCGCCGCGCTGGGCGCGGACATGCCACCGCTCGACGCGCTGATCAACAACGCCGGCATGTCGGCCGGCGGACGCGATGCGCTCAACGCTGGGAGCGAGCGGCTGCTGGCCCTCAACCTCGATGCGCCTGCGCGGCTGGTGCAAGCCTGCGCCGACCGCCTGCGGCCTGGCGCACGCGTGGTCAACGTGGCCTCCGGCGCGGGCCTGCGCGCGATTCCCTGGCGCGGGCTCTACAGCCCCAGCAAGGCCGGCCTCATCGCCCAGACTGCCGCCCTGGCGCAGGCGCGCCCCGACTGGACGGTCACCGCGCTGGCCCCGGGCTTCGTGCGGACCGAACTGGTGCAGCAGCTGATCGACAGCGGCCGACTGGTGCCCGCGCAGGCCACGGCCAAGATCCCGCTGGGCCACATGGCCGAGCCCGAGGACATGGCCGAGGCGCTGTGCTTCCTGGCAGGGGAGGGCGCCCGGCCGCTGTCGGGCCAGCTGCTGGTGCTGGATGGCGGCTCGTCGGTGTCCGGCGGCAGCCAGCCGCTGCCACCGGCCCAGGCGCCGCTGCCGCCGCTGGACATGGCCTGCACGCCGCGCGACGCCGGCACGTCCACCGGCACGGGTGGCTATCCGGCCGTGCTCGATGCGAGCCTGATGACGGCCGCGCCGGGCCAGTGGCTGGCGACCTTGCAGGCCGCCGCACGGCGCTTCCGGCACGCGCACACGGCCCAGGCCAGCCTCACGCTGCTGGTGCCGGCCGCGATGCCCGCGCTGCCCTGGGCGCAGGCCGGCGATCCGGCGGCCGCCCGCATGCTGCTGCACACGCTGGCCGCCGAATGGGGCAGCCAGGGCATTCGCATCAATGCACTGGCCATCGACGGGCCCGGCGTGGATGCCGCCGCGCAGGCACTGCTGGCCTTCGTCGCCGGCCCGCGCTCGCGCTTCCTCACCGGCCAATGGCTGCGGGCCGCCGCACCGCCGACGACAACGATCCACGACCAGGAGACATGACCATGAACGAGCCGATCTGCAACCGCCGGCACCTGCTCACCGCTGCCGCGCTGCTGAGCCTGCATCCCGCGATGGCCCACGCCCAGTCCGGCGCCTGGCCGCAACGCCCTCTCAAGCTGGTGGTGCCCGGCCCGCCCGGTGCCGGCTCCGATATCTTCGCCCGCCTGCTGGCCGTGAACCTGCAGGAAGCCCTGGGCCAGCCGGTGGTGGTCGACAACCGGGCCGGCGCCAACGGGCTGATCGGCAACGAGGCCGTGGCGCGCGCCGCGGCGGACGGCTACACGCTGCTGCTGTCGCCGTCGTCCGCCATCGCCATCAATCCGGTGATCCAGCCGCGCATGCCCTACGACGCGCGAAAGGACCTGCAGCCCGTGGCACAGGTGGGATCGGCCGGCGTGCTGCTGGTGGCGCACCCCGCCACCGGGCTGCGCTCGCTGGCCGACCTGGTGCGCGCCGCGCGGGCGCAGCCGGACCGCATCGCCTACGGCTCCTGGGGCAGCGGCTCCACCGGCCACTTGGTGATGGAGGGCATCAAGGCCGAATACGGGCTGGTCATGCCGCATGTGCCGTACAAGGGCGTCTCGCCGCTGGTGGCCGACCTGCTGGCCAACACCATCGGCGTGGGCTTCGTCGACATCGCGTCGCCCGTGCCGCACATCCGCGCCGGCAAGCTCGTGGCCCTGGGCTGCACCGGCTCCGCCCGCGGCCCGGCCCTGCCCGAGCTGCCCACGCTGACCGAGCAGGGCTACCGCTTCGACGTCGATGGCTGGTACGGCGTCTTCGTGCCGGCCGGCACGCCACCGGCGGTGGTGCAGCGGCTCAACCGCGAGATCAACCGCATCCTGGCGACGCCCGAGGTGGTACAGAAGTTCGCGGCGCAGAACATGCCGCGGCCCCCGCTGAAGTCGGCCGAGGAATTCAGCGCGACGGTCTGGCGCGACATGGACAGCTGGCAGGCGCTGGCGAGGACGGCGCGGCTGCGGGTGGAGTGAGGGGGGGACGGCGCCGCGCCCGCGTGGCTGCAGCCCGCTGCGCGATCCGCTCAGCCGACTTCTTGCCAGGAATGGCGAAGTGCAGCCTGTCTGGATGGATGTGCGCCGGGAATCCAGTGTGCCTGCAGGGGCGGGGGTTTTTTAGGGGCGACTTCTTTGCAAATGCTATGGCAGGAGTTTGGGGAATTTCGCCTTAAGCCACTCCCAATAAGACGGCGGCATCTTCATCCTGACTTCCGATTCATCGCTGGCCTCGTCGTAGTAGATCAAATAATCCTCTCCATACTTGATTGGCAGCGGTCCCTGGCTGGTCAAAATGGGCATGAACGTCCTTTCTGCCCAAAGGCCACCATCCATGAACAGGATTCGCATCCTGACTTGACCGGTATCCATGAGGTTGTAGTTGATATGGTTTCGGGTGCTGCAAAGCTGTATCTGGACCGACTTACCCTTGAACGAATGCACGCCGCCGCCCAACTCTTTGGTGAATTCGTCGCATGCTCCGTATTGCTGCGGAAACACGATGGAACCGAAAACCACGCCTGCCCCAAGGATCATCAGAGAAGCCGCCATCCGGCGATAGATGGTCTTCAGCCATCCCAATCGGCTGACTTGGATGTATATCAAGGAAAATGCGGCAGCGGCCGCCATCCAGCCAAAAGGCCGAACGAAAGGGTCCAACAGCCCGTCGAGCCCATTTTTTGGATTGATATGCACATAAAGCAGCTTGTAAGCCGTGAAGAATATAGCCGCTGTTGCCAAACAGAGAAGCCATCGAAGGCCGGCTATTAATATTTTGTATATCCAACGCATATCAATGACTTGGAGTTAGCGCTGGTAATTTCGCATATTTCGTCAAGATCAATGGTTATAGGCTTCACAAGTTTTATCTTCCTCATATCGGAGAAAATAGTGAAGTCGCCGCCACGATTCTTCAGATGGCGCCAAGTCTCAAAGTCTCGGTTTCGAACCGGATAATATACCTGTTTTGCCAATAGGCTACTACCCGTGTCTAATGGCCGGTCCAAATTTTTCGGCACGGGGGGAAGGTATATTTCTGCGTGGTTGCCAGTTTCTTTTTCCAGCAGGCTTGCAGCATATGATTCCGCAGAAATTATCACGCCATAACGATTCCAGTGTCCCAAATACTGGGAGGTTTGCGTCTCGTTGTTGAACGAGTAAAAGTCCTTTGCATACACGTAGATATGTGACACGTTTACGGTGGTCTGTGTGCACTTCATCTGGCCTTCATTGCCATATCGCATATACCGGCGGGTATGAACGGTGGCGTGAGCGACCGCTGCGTAAAAATAGAAGTTCGCCAGCGATGCAGCCAGATCGTTCATTATCTGAGAATTCTTTATCTTTGCTTTTGATATCTCTAATATTCCTCCCAGCACATCCACCATCGTCACTCTAATTCTCTGGAATTGAAAATCCCGGTGAAGATTTTGGACGCCCTGCTCTGAATAGCTCAACGTGTCCAATGGGCTGGGGCAAGAATTATTGTGCTTGTCGACGAATCTCTTAAGCACCTTTTTAAGTGCATCCCTCGATTTATTGTTATATATATTTTCGGGTGCATTGATGTCGGCGTCCTTGAGCGCATCAAATTTGCTTCTCACCTGCCCGAAACTCAATATCCACTCCAGTTTGAAAGTGTCGGTATCCAGAAATTGAAGAGGCTCGATATCCGCCGAACCATCCTTGATCACATGGGATTGACCCCGGAACCAACGGTTGGCGCAATAGGCTGCCTTCGTGAATCCCATGGCTTTCATGCCGGTGGGCAAATCCAGCATATCGAACGGCGGCACAACGGGGCAATTTTCCTTTTTATCGGAGATGTTTCCGTTCGAATTTCGCGGCGAAAGGTTCCGGACTACCTGCTGCGCCAGCATGGTTAGCGCCCTTTGCCGCACCATTGCCACTGATTCCGGGGTGGGATGGCGGCGGGGCTGAAGGGGGAGGAGCAACGCCTGCAATCGGCGGCGGGTTTTTGAGCATTTCTATGGACGTCTGGGTCTGGATGGGGCGGCAACCAAAGCCTGCCTCATTGACCGTCCACTTCAAGCCGAACAGCTGAGCTTCAGGTTTCAGATATGGGTGTCTGTCCCGGTGGAGTTCGTCAGAATACCGCTGAAGGCTTGAGATAATGTTTCCGAGCATTGACTTTTCGGGGCCTGTTGGAAGGGGCTGGCGGTGCCTTGACCCTATCCATATTCGCTTGGCATGCGCTACTGGGCGATGCCAAAAATTCCCGTCTCTGCCCAATCTTCTTTTGACATCAGTCCTACGCCCGGGCCGATGCCACTACTCCCGTGAAACCAGTGTCCGCGTATTCAGCCGGTCCTTCCGAATGCATTGGGCCGACCAAGCCATTCGATCTGGGCGGTTTGCTCGCGCCCATCGCCGGCGCGAGCGCTGTTGCCAGCACGGCGAGCACCCTGAAAAGCCGCGCGAAAAGGCCTTGCAGGTCAAGTGCACCATGGTCTGCAGCAGCCATCGGCGTTGTAGTCCGCCGCCCATGGCCCGTGGCCCTACTGCGGCCAGCACCGCGATCCATGCTGTTGTTGTGCTTCCGGTGGCGAACTCCAGGCTCCAGCGAATCGCTGGGAACGCATCGCAAGGGAAGCTGGTAGCGCGTCAGGCGGCTATGCGTTGTGACGCAGCCCGCTCAACCGCCCTCGCGCAACGCCGCCAGCAGCGCGTGCGTGTCCAGCGGCTTGGCTACATGCGCGTCGAAGCCGGCCTCCAGCGCACGGTCGCGGTCCTGCGGACGGGAGAAGGCGGTGAGCGCGACGCAGCGCACGCGTGGATGGCCGGCCTCGGCCTCCAGTCGGCGCAGGGCCCGCACCAGTTCGTAGCCGTCGCGCCCGGGCAGGCCGATGTCGCTGACCAGCAGGCTGGGCCAGCGCTCGCGCATGGCGGCCAGGGCGCTGTCGTGGTCGTGCACCACGCGCACCTGCGCGCCAGCCTCGTGCAGCACCACCTGCAGCATTTCGGCGGCATCGGGGCTGTCCTCCACGGCCAGGACCTCCTGGCCGGCGAGGGGCTGGTCGCGGTGGCTCGCCGGGCCGCTCTCGGCCGAGGGTTCGGTGCTGGCGGGCTGCGCGGGCATGTCCTCCGGCGCCACATCCAGCCGCACCACCAGCCGGGCACCGCGGCCTTCGCCCTCGCTGAAGGCCTGCACGGCGCCGCCGTGCAGCTCGGCCAGGCGCTTGACGATCGACAGGCCCAGGCCCAGGCCACCATGGAGCCGGTTGTCGGGTCCGTCGCTCTGGGCGAAGCGGTCGAACAGGTGGGGCAGGAAGTCGGGCGCGATGCCCTTGCCCTGGTCCCGCACCTCCAGCGTCAGCTGCCGGCCTTCGCGCCGCAGCGCCACGTCGATGCGCCCGCCGTTGCCCGAGAACTTGATCGCGTTGTTCAGCAGGTTCCACACGATCTGCTGGAAGCGCGTCGGGTCCAGCCAGGCGCTCTGCCGCGCATCGGCATCGGCCTGGGGCAGCACGCGCAGCGCGCGCGCGGCGATGTCCTCCTTGAGCGCGTCGATGGCCGCATGGGTGAGTTCCACCGGGTCGGTCCACTCGCGATGCAGCC
Source organism: Pseudacidovorax sp. NFM-22 (assembly GCF_021401245.1). Taxonomy (GTDB): domain Bacteria; phylum Pseudomonadota; class Gammaproteobacteria; order Burkholderiales; family Burkholderiaceae_C; genus Xenophilus. The sequence continues at coordinate 66,351 of NZ_JACBFY010000002.1, read as the reverse complement.
GCAGCTTGCCGGCATTGACGCGCGAGACGTCGAGGATGTCCGAGATGATCCGGCTCTGCGCCTTGACGCTGCGGGCGATGGCGTCGAGCGCCTTGGCCATGAGGTCGGGCCGGCCGCCATGCTTCTGCAGGATGTGCACCCAGCCGCTGATGGCATTGAGCGGCGTGCGCAGCTCGTGCGAGAGCACGGCCACGAAGTCGTCCTTGGTGCGGCTGTGGCGCTCGGCCATGGCGCGGGCGGCCTGTTCGCGCTCCAGCACCTCCTGGCGCGCGCGTTCCAGCGCCAGCCGGTCGGAGATGTCCACCGCCACCGCCACGAGCAGCCCGGTGGCGCCGTGCGGCGACAGGCTCCAGGCCAGCGGCACCTCGTGGCCGTCGGCATGCAGCAGCGGGAACTCGGCGCGCCACACGCTGCCGGGGCTGCCCCCCTGGGCGGCCGCGGCCTGGGCCACGAAGGCCTGCACCTGGGCCGCCGCGCCGGGCACGGCCAGGGCCGCGAGCTGCTGGCCGATCAGCGCCTCGGGCGCGCGGCCCAGCTGCGTGGCCAGGGCGGGATTCACGTCGTCCAGCCGGCCTGCGGCATCGAGCAGTGCCATGCCGTCGGGCACCTGGTTGTAGATGGCGCGGAAGCGGCTCTCGCTCTGGCGCAGCCGGTCCTCGGCGCTGCGCGCGCGGATCAGCGCCTGCAGCGTGGCCACGAGCACCGCGGGCTCGGCCGGGTGCACCAGGTAGGCGTCGGCGCCGGCATTGAGGCCGGCCACCTTGTCGCGGTCCTGGACGAAGGTGGCCGACAGGTGGATCACCGGCAGGCTGGCGGTGCGCGGGTCCTCGCGCAAAAGCCGGCAGACCTCGAAGCCGTCCACGTCGGGCAGGTGCACGTCCAGCACCAGCGCCGACATGCCCTGGGCGGCCAGCGCCAGTGCCTGGCCCCCGGAGGCGGCCTCCTCGGTGGCGAAACCGGCCGCGCGCAGCGTGCGTGCGGTGGAGTAGCGCGTGGTCGGATGGTCATCCACCACCAGGATGCGGTGGGCACCCCGGTCGATGGTGGTGTGGATCACACGGGTGGTTTCCACGCGACCTCCGGCTGATCGGCAGGCGCGCCCGTGCGCGCGGGCGCCGGCGCATCCGGCAGCTGCATCGGCAGGGTGAGCCAGAAGGTGGAGCCGCGGCCCAGTTCGCTGTCCACGCCCACCTCGCCGCCCAGCAGGCCGGCCAGCTGGCGGCACAGCGCCAGGCCCAGGCCGGTGCCGCGCAGGCGCTTCTGCACCGGCGAATCCACCTGCGAGAAGTCGTCGAACACCGAGGCCTGGTGCTCCGCGGCGATGCCGATGCCGGTGTCGCTCACCGAGAAGCGCACCCGGTCCTCGCCGAGGCGGCAGGCCGCCACGCGCACCTCGCCCTGGGGCGTGAACTTGAGGGCGTTGGAGACGTAGTTGCGCAGGATCTGCGAGAGCTTGCGGTCGTCGGTGTACAGCCGCGGCAGGTCGGCCGGCTCCTCGAAGGCGAGGGTGACCTGCTGGTTCTCCAGCATGGGCCGGAACATGCCGCGCAGCGCCGAGAACAGGTCGACCATCTCGAACCAGGCCGGCGAGATCTCCACGCGGCCGGCCTCGATCTTGGCCAGGTCGAGCAGGTCGTCCACCATCTCGGCGAACTCGCGTGCCGAGGTCTGGATGAACTGCACCTGCCGGCGCTGCTCGTCGGACAGCGGGCCGTCCACCTCGTCGCTCAGCAGCCGCGCAATGCTGCGGATGGCATTGACCGGCGTGCGGAACTCGTGGCTCATGTGCGACAGGAAGCGGCTCTTGAGTTCGGTGGCGCGCTTGAGGGCGATGGCCTGTTCGTCCAGCTCGGCATAGAGGGCGACCACGCCGCGGTTGGTCTCTTCCAGCTCCTCCCGCAGCAGGGCGGCCTCGGCTTCGGCGGCCTGCAGGCGCTGCTGCAGCTGCAGCACCCGCGCGTCGGCTTGCGGAGATTCGGTCATGGGCCCTCCTTGGGGCGCAGCGCGACGACGCAGGCATCGTCACGGCCGCGGGCATAGTCGGCAAAGATGCGCGCCGCCAGCAGCGTGGGCTCGCGCGCGAGCAGGGACGCCAGGGCGGCGCCCGGCCAGCGGGTCTGCACGCCGTCGCTGTGCAGCAGGGCCAGCGCATGCGGTGGCCGCGTCGCAGGGGTCATGTCGAAGCGGCGCACCTGCAGCCCCAGCGTGCCGTGGGCCGTCGCCAGGGCCTTGTCGGCCGTGCCCGAGACCAGCCGGCCCGCCACATTGCCGGCGCCGGTGTAGCGCAGCGCCTCGCCGTCCATCCACAGGCCGAACACGGCCGCGCCCCGGGTGGTGCGCAGGCGCTCGTGCACGGACTGCATCGTCGCCGCGCCGTCGTCGAAGGGGCGGCTGGCAAAACCCTCCAGCGCCGCCTGGGCGGCGACCTGCGCGTCGGGCCCGTGGCCCAGCCCGTCGGCCAGCAGGGCCGCGGCGCGATGGCCGTCGAAGGCCAGCATCCAGGCGTCGCCGCAGGCGGTCTCGCCGCGCACCGGCACGCACACGGCGCCCCAGTCGAAGGCATCCGTCCGGGCCGGGGCGGCCACGGCCGTGCCCGTGCGTGGCCGCACGCGGGCCAGGCAGACGGTGCCCATGCCGGGCAGCGAATGGAGGTCGAACGCCTCGCTCTGCCGCGCGATGGCGCCCAGCCCGGTGCCGGCCGTGGCGGTGGTGGAGAAGCCGTCGCGCATCGAGCGCGCCAGGTCGGGCATGCCCGGGCCGCGGTCCACGGCGATCAGCTCGATGTCGCCCAGCGCGTCGCGCGCGGCCACCAGCAGCTGGCCGGCCTGCGCATGCTTGGCCAGGTTGGTGCCCAGCTCGGTGGCCACCAGGGCGGCGCGGGCGGAGTCGTGCTCGGGCCAGCCGCGCTCGGCCGCCAGGCGCCCCACATGGCGCCGGGCCTCGCCGACGAAGCTCAGGTCCTCGATGGGGAACGCGCGGTGCGTCCAGCCGCGGATCACTTCCACTTCACGATGCTCACGCAGGTGCCCTGGCCGGGCGTGGACCGGATGTCGAATTCGTTCACCAGCCGCTTGCTGCCCGGCAGGCCCAGGCCCATGCCGGCGCCGGAGGTGTAGCCGTCGGACATGGCGAGGTCGATGTTGGCGATGCCGGGGCCTTCGTCCTCGAAGCGCAGCTGCAGGCCGCGGCGCACGCCTTCCTGCAGCACGGCCCAGTGCATGCGGCCGCCGCCGCCGTGGATCAGCGTGTTGCGCGACAGCTCGCTGGCGGCCGTGACCATCTTGGTCTGCTCCACCAGCGAGAAGCGCAGTTCCTGGCACAGGGCGCGCACCGTCTGCCGGCTGGCGACGATGTGCTGCTCGCTGGCCAGCGGCAGGGTGCCGGTGGGTTCAGGCGCCAAGGCGGGCTCCCTGCTGGGCGCGCAGCCGCTCGAGCAGGGCCATGCCGCGCTCCACGTCCAGGGCGGTGCGCACGCCGTCGAGCGACAGGCCCAGCTCGACGAGGGTGATGGCCACGGCCGGCTGCATGCCCACCACCACCGCGGTGGCCGAGAGGATGCGGGCCGTGCCCGAGATGGTGCTGAGCATGCGGCCGATGAAGGAATCGACCACCTCCAGCGCCGAGATGTCGATCAGCACGCCGGAGGCGCCGGTGGCCGCGATGCGGTTGGCCAGGTCTTCCTGCAGCGCCAGGGCGGTCTGGTCCTGCAGGTCGATCTGGATGGTGACCAGCAGGGTCTGGCCCATCCGCAGGATCGGGATGCGGTCCATGGGGTTCAGGCCTCGCGGCTGATGCGCCAGCCGTTGGTCTTGAGGGCCTGCGCCAGCGCGTCGGCCAGCGTGGCCTTGGTGACGATGCCCTGCAGGTCGATGCCCAGGTGCACGATGGTCTGCGCGATCTGCGGGCGGATGCCGCTGATGATGCAGTCGGCGCCCATCAGGCGGATGGCCGTGACGGTCTTGAGCAGGTGGCGGGCCACCAGCGTGTCCACCGTGGGCACGCCCGTGATGTCGATGATGGCCAGGGCCGAGCCGGTGTCCACCACCGTCTGCAGCAGCGTCTCCATGACGACCTGGGTGCGGTTGCTGTCCAGCGTGCCGATCATGGGCACGGCCAGCACGCCGTCCCACAGCTTGACCACGGGGGTGGAGAGTTCGAGCAGGTCCTCCTGCTGGCGGCGGATGACGTCCTCGCGCGACTGCTGGAAGGTGTCGGCCGTGTGCTGCGCCAGGCGGTCGATCAGGGCGGAGAGCGTCCACAGGGCGCTGCCCATGGCGGCCGGGTCCTGCGCGAAGACCTGCTGAAGGCGGCCGAAGAGGGGCTTCTTGAGCCCCAGCACGAAGACGCTGGTGGCGCCGGCCGAATCGCCCTTGGCGGCGCGGCTGGCCGACAGCTGCTCCAGCGTGCGCCGCAGCGCCTGCCAGGCGGGGCCCTGGAGCGACTGCGCATCGCCCCCGGCTTCGAGGGCGCTGCGCAGGCCGTCGGCGACGGCCGTGGCCTCGGCCTTGGCGCTGGCATGCAGGCCGCCCTGCGTGGTGGCCTGGAGCTCGCGCATCCATTCCTCGACCACGGCGGTGGCATCGTCTTTCAAGGCACGGACAAGGGCCGCGGTTTCCGGGTTCATGGGGGGCCCTCCGTTGGGATGCTCCCTTGTTGGGATGGGGATTCGGGAGCGCCAAAAAGTGTAGGAAAGGGTGACAGCCGCTGCTGTCAGCCGATGCCTCTTTTGCGCCCTTGGCCCACACGCGCAGCGCATGCCGTCCGTCATCGCCCGGCCCGCACCCGTGCCACGGGACGGACCTGCCCGGGCGGCAAGGCCGGTCCGGGATGCCGGCCGTCCGGGTCTTCAGGCGCCGGCCGGCAGGGCCGCGAAGTCCAGCGCCTGCGGGTCGGTCAGCGCGTCGAAGCCCAGGCCGCGCGCCATCACCTGCTCGCACACCCGTGCCATGCGCTCGCCATGGCGGATGAAGATCGACACCAGCGTGGGGTCGAAGGCCGCACCACTCTGCGCGTGCAGCAGGCGCAGCACCTCTTCGGGCTTCATGCGCGCGCGGTAGCGGCGCTCGCTCACCATCGCATCGAAGAAGTCGACCAGGGCCGTGATGCGCCCCGGCAGCGGAATGGCGTCGCCCCGCAGGCCGCGCGGGTAGCCGCCGCCGTCCCAGCGCTCGTGGTGGGTCAGGGCGATCTCGGCGGCCAGGCGCAGCAGCGGCAGGTCGGAGCCGCCGAGGATCTCGGCGCCCATGATGGTGTGGGCCTCCATCTGCCGGTGCTGGTCCGACGAGAAGTGCCCCGGGTGCTTGAGCAGCGCATCGGCCACGCCGATCTTGCCGACGTCGTGCATGGGCGCGGCCTGCCGCAGCAGCAGTGCGGCCTCGGGGCTGCAGCCGGCCGCCAGGGCCAGGGCCCAGGCCAGGAAGCCCACCCGCACCATGTGCGCGGCCGTCTCGCCATCGCGGAAGCGCGCGGCGCGGGCCAGGTGGTCCAGCACTTCGCGCGGCTCGGCGGGGCCGCCCTGGGCGAGCACACCCGGGCAGCAGTCGATGCCCGCGGCGGCCACGGTGTCCGCCCCCGCGCCTTCGTCGGCGCCCGGGGCCGGGCCTGGGCCTGCACAGGCGCTCGGCAGCGCGGCCGCCAGTTGGGCGACCGCGTCCATCTGCGTTTCGGCTTCCGTGCCCGCGCCGGCGTCCGCCTGCGCACCGTGCAGTTCGATCGCGTCCAGCCGGTAGCCCTGGCCGTACACGGGCGTGAGGCGCAGCGGCCCCTGGCCGTCCAGCCGCAGCTTGCGGCGCAGGCGGCTGATGTGGGTGTCCACCGTGCGGGTGGTCACGTCCGCCGTCTTGCCCCAGACGCGGTTGAGCAGGTGTTCGCGCGACAGCAGCACGCCCGGGTTCTGGAAGAGGTAGACGGCCAGGTCGAATTCCTTCTGCGTCAGGTCGACCGGCGTGCCGTCGACGGCGATGCGGTGCTGCACCAGGTCCACGCGGTAGCCGTTCAGCTCCAGCACCTGGGGGCCGCGCGTGCGGGCGCGGCGGCTCAGCGCGCTGATGCGGGCCAGCAGCTCCGCCGGGCGCGCGGGCTTGACGAGGTAGTCGTCGGCGCCGCTGTTCAGGCCCTCGACCACATGCGCCTCCTCGTCGCGCGAGGTCAGCACGATGGCCGGCGGCTGCACGCCCGGGCGGTTGCGCAGCCAGGTCAGCACGTCGCCGCCGGTGCCGTCGGGCAGCGTCCAGTCCAGCACCAGCAGGTCGTAGCGGCGCGAGCCCAGCTCGCGGATCAGCTCGCCGGTGCTGCCGAAGCTGGTCACCTGATGGCCGCCGTGGCTGAGCCACAGGGTGGCCAGGTCCCGCTGATCGGGGTCGTCTTCCAGGAGGGCGATGTTCATGCGGGCTGGGAGTGGGGTTGGGGACGGTCCTGGGATTGGACGGCCGAGGGGGCGGCCAGATCGTGACGGGACTGCAAACTCCCGCCAGGAGCGGCCTCGTCCAGCCAGCGGGTGAGCCGCACGGTGCTCACGCCGTCGTGGTGCAGGTAGTCGACCCGGTCGCAGGCCTTGTGGATGATGGTCAGGCCGAAGCCGCCCTCGGGGTAGTCGTCGAAGTTGGTGGGCAGCTCGTCCTCGGGCGGCACGTAGGGCTCGCCGATGTGGATCAGCGACACCTCCAGCGCGTCGGGCTGCCGTTGCACCAGGGCCTCCACCGGCGCCTGCGGCAGCCGCCCGCGCGTGTGGCGCACGATGTTGGTGAAGGCTTCCACCACCGCCACGGTGAACAGGCCGCTGGCCGGCGAAGTCTGGCCGGCCTCGGCCAGGCCGCGGTCCACCAGGGCACGCAGGGCGCCGATGGCCGCCGGCTCGGCGGGCAGTTCGAGGCGCTGCACGGGCTGCTGCGGGTCGAACACCCGCACGGTGGCCAGCGTCACGTCGTCGGTCAGCATGGTGCCGGCCAGCAGCTGCTGGCGCATGCGGTGCAGCATGGCGGCCGGCGTGGCATGGTGCCGGGCCAGCCGGCGGAAGGCGGCATGCACCTGCTGCACGCCCACGCGCTCGCCGTCGCCCAGGCGGGCGTCGCACAGGCCGTCGGAATGCAGCAGCAGGGCGTCGCCCGGGCCCACGGGCCGGCTTTCCTGCGTGAAGCGGGTGTCGGCCAGCACGCCCAGCGGCGGATGCTGGTTGCGCAGCAGCGCCACGGCGCCACCCGGGCCGATGTGCATCACCTCCTCGTGGCCGCAGCCGCACCAGGTGAGCAGGCCGCGCGCCAGGTCGATGCGCACGTAGGCCAGGGTGACGAAGGTCTCCAGCGCCTGCAGGTGCGGTGTCATGGCCGCGTGCACGGCGTTGAGGATGTCGGCCGGCTCGGGTGTGGCGTCGCGGGCGGCGGGCTGCATCATCAGCTCCACCAGCGAGCGGCTGAACTGCATCTTCACGGCCGCGCCCAGCAGCGCGGCATTGACGCCCTTGCCCATCACGTCGCCGGCGATCAGGTCCACGCAGCGCGGGCCCGGGCGCATCACCTCGAAGAAGTCGCCGTCGATGTCCTGCGAAGCATGGTTGAAGCTGCTCAGCCACAGGCCCGGCAGGTCCACGGCGGGCGCGGCCACCAGCAGCGAGGCCTGGATGCGGGCGCTGATCATCACCTCCAGCTGGCGCGCGGCGCGCAGGTCCTCGCGGTGCTGGCGCTGCTCCTCGATGTCCTCGACGATGCCGATGAGGTAGAGCACGCGGCCCCGGTCGTCGCGCGCGAGCGAGGCGGTCAGCCGCACCCACAGCGGCCGGCCGGAGGCACGCACCAGCCGGGCCTCCAGCCGCAGGCTGGTGCTGGCGCCGTCGAACAGCTGGGCGGTGCCCTGCATCACGGCGGGCGCGTCCAGCGGATGCAGCAGGCCCTGCAGCGGCAGGCCCAGCAGCGCGGCGGCATCGCGGCCCAGCAGGCGGCACAGCGTCTGGTTGACGCGCACCAGCTGCTGCTGCCGCTCGTCCAGCAGGAAGATGCCCACGGCCGCCTGCTCGAAGGTGGCGCGGGCGCGCACCTCGCTGTCGCGCAGGGCGCGCTCCACGCGGCGCTGCTCCGAGATGTCGCGCATGGTGGCGGTGAACAGCGTCTGCGCGCCGGCACGCACCGCCACCACCGTGGCCTCCACCGGGAAGTGCTGGCCGTTGGCGCGCAGCCCCATCACGTCGATGCGGCCGCCCCCATGCATGCCCACGCCGGCGCCGCGAAGGGCGTGCATCGCGCGCTGGCGCATGGCGCGCCGGGCCTCGCCGGGGGCCAGCAGGCGGTGGATGGGGCGGTGCAGCGCCTGCTCGCGCGGCAGGCCGAACATGCGTTCGGCAGCGGGGTTGAAGTCGACCACCTTGCCGCGGGCGTCGGCGGTGACGACGGCGTCGAGTGCGCTGTCGAGCACGGCCTGGTGCCGGGCCTGGGCGGTGCTCAGGGCCGCCTCGTTGGCGCGCTGGTCGGCGATGTCGGTGACGAAGCCCAGCACATGCATGGCCTCCTGGCCGGCGCGCGTCACGGGCAGGGCCACGCCGCGCAGCAGCATCCACTTCCAGCGGCCGTCGGCGCAGCGCACGCGGGCCTCGCAATGCAGGCTGGCGAGCTCCCGGCGCAGGTGGCGGGCGAGCCGGTCCGCCAGCGTGTGCCGGTCCTCGGGATGCAGCAGAGCCAGCCAGGCGGCGCTGTCGTAGCGGCATTCGGCCGGCGGCTCGCCGCGCATGGCGGCCCAGCGCTCGCTCAGGTCGACCCGGCCGTCGGGCAGCCGCCATTCCCACAGCGCGTCGCCCGACGCCGCCAGCGCGCGGCGCCAGCGCTGGGCGCGCTGCTCGCCCTGCGCATGCAGGCGGGCCAGGGTGGCGCGTGCCCTGTGCTGGCTCGCGATGCTGTGGCGCAGCGCACGCAGCGCCACCAGCACGATGGCCAGCGTGAACAGGGTCAGGCCGACGCCCGGGCGGATCTGGCGCAGCAGGTGCTGCAGCAGCGGCTGGCGCGGCTGGACGACCCGCACCTTCAGGGCCCGCTGCGGCAGCCATTGCTCGGCGGCCGGGTCGCCCGGGTCCACGGCGCCGGCCCGGGTGCCGGCCGGCCAGGGCGCGTTGGCGCTGGCCGACAGCACTTCGCCGGCGGGGCCGGCCAGCAGGGCCCAGCCGCCGCGCTCCTGGGCCAGCGCATCGGTCAGCCGGTCCAGGCTGTCGGCCTGCAGCAGGGCCACGGCCCAGCCGCGCTGGCCCGGCAGCACGCGCAGCACCGGCACGACGCCGGCCGGTGCCCGCTGCGCGAGCAGGGGCGGCAGGGCCGCCGCGGGCAGCCGCCGGCCGACGCACGGGTCGCAGGCCGACGCCGTGGCCGGCAGGCCCAGGCTGGCCAGCGGCAGCCGCAGCGGGGGGGCGCCGTCCTGCGCCAGGCGCGCGCCGTGCGCGTCGAGGGCGAGCACGGCCAGCAGCTCGTGGTCCCACGGAGGCCGCAGGCCTTCGCCGGCGGCCTCCGGCAAGGCGGGTGTGTCGGCCGTGCCGGCCGGCCAGGCGGCCGCCAGGGCCTGCGTGGCGGCTTCCGCCCGGTCCAGCCGGGCCTCCACCAGGCTGGCGAGCGCCGTGGCATGCAGCCGGGCGTGTTCCTGCGCTTCGTCGTGCAGGTTGTTCCAGCCCTGTGCCACCCGGGCGGCCATCGTCAGCAGCACCGCGACGGCCACCAGCAGGCCCACCCAGCGCAGCTGCTGCTCGCGCCGGCGCAGGGCGCGTTCCAGGGCGGCGTCGGGGCCGGCCTCGGCGCGCGCGTCCGGCGCTGGGTCCGGACCCGCCTCAGCCGAAGGAGGCGATGGCATCCTGCCGGTCCGGGAAGATCTGGAACACGCGGTTCATGCGCATCAGCGCCAGCAGCGCCTGCACCGTGGGCGTGAGGTTGCACAGCCGCAGGTCGCCGCGCCGGGCGTTGAGCTGCCGCAGGCAGGAGATCAGCGCGCCCAGGCCCGAGCTGTCGATGAACTTCACGCCCTGCAGGTCGAACACCACCCGCGTCGCCGTGGGGCCGACCAGGGCCTGCACGGTCTCCTTGAACTCGCGCACGTTGCTGGCGTCGAGGTTGGCCTCGCGCAGGGCGATCACGACGATGTCGTGTCCGGCGTGGTGGCTGCTGATTTCCATGGTGGCGTGTCTCCGTCGCGGGCGGGGGCGATCAGGCCGTCGAGGGCGGCCTCCAGTGCATCGAGGGCCTGGCGGATGCCGGCCGGGTCGGTCTGCCCTTCGGCATGGCGCGCCAGCTCGCCCAGCGCGGCGAAGCCGTAGCTGCCGGCGGCACCGGCCAGGCGGTGCAGCGCCTGCTGGCGGCCCTGGGCATCGGCAGCCTCCAGGATGGCCGCCCGGCGCTGGGGCAGGCCGTCGAGGAAGCGGCGGCGCAGCGCCGCGTAGGCGGGCCCGCCGCGGTCAGCCCCGGGGCCCACGGCCGTGCTCCCAGTACATGCGGATGTCCTGCGGCAGGCGCACGGGGTCGAAGGGCTTGACGATCACGCCGGTGGCGCCGTGGCGCAGCAGCTCCTCCAGCTGTTCGGGCATCGCCTTGGCCGTGAGGAAGACCACCGGCACGCCTTCCATGCCGGGCAGCTGCCGCAGCTGCTGCAGGGTCTGCGGGCCGGACAGCTGCGGCATCATGACGTCCAGCAGCACCAGGTCGGGCCGGAAGCGGGGGGCCGCCTGCAGCGCCTCGGCGCCGCTGCCCACCGCGCAGACCTCGTAGCCGCCGATCTGACTGAGGCTGAAGTCGAGGATGTAGCGGATGTCGTCGTCGTCCTCCACGCACATCACGCGCCGCAGCGCGTCGTCGCCGTCGAGGGGGGCGTCGATCCGAACGCCGTCGGCTTCGCCTGCGGTGCAGGCACTCTTCGGAACAGCCGGGTGAATGCTCATGGCATCGCCCTCGCGCGGACCGGCTGCGGGACCGGTTCGGCCGGGAACCAGACGTCGAAGGTGGAGCCGACCTCGCCGGCGCCGGGCGCGTAGCCGATGCGCCCGCCCATGCGCTGCACCAGCAGCCGCGCCAGGTGCAGGCCCAGGCCGGTGCCGCCCGGCCCGCGCTGGTCGCCGCCCTCGGCCTGGGCGAACTTCTCGAACAGGTGCGAGCGGAACGCCGCCGGCACGCCCCGGCCCTGGTCGGTGACGGCGATGCGCTGGCCGTCGCCGGTGTCGCTGAGCTCGATGAGCACCGTCTGGCCGGGCGCCGAATGCTTGATGGCGTTGGAGATCAGGTTGGCCAGCACCTGCAGCAGGCGGTCGGCATCCACGCTGGCGCCGCGGCCGGTAACCGGCGTGGTGGCCGGGCAGCGCAGCCGCAGCTGCACGCCGGCACGCGCCGCATAGGCCTGCGCGGCGCTCACGGCCTCGCCGGCCAGCGGGGCCAGCGCCTGCGACTGGCAATGCAGGGTCATGCGGTCGCCTTCGAGCTTGGCCAAGTCCAGCACGTCGTCGATCAGCTTGCCCAGGCGCTCGCCGTTGCGCTGCGCGGCGGCCACCAGGGGCTGTGCGGTCGGCGGCAGCCGGCCGGCCACGCCCGAGGCCAGCAGGCCGACGGCGCCGAGGATGGAGGTCAGCGGCGTGCGCAGCTCGTGGCTGACGCTGGCCAGGAATTCGTCGCGCATGCGCTCGTTGCGCAGCGCCTCGGTCAGGTCGCGCAGGACCCAGGTGGTGCGCACGGCGCCGGCCTCGCACCAGCGGCTGGCGCTGGCCTGGGCCCAGAAGCCGTCGCCGTCGGCCGTGCGCAGCCACAGGCGCTCGCCGGTGGCGAGCTGGCCGGGCGCCGCGCCGATGACGGCCTCCAGCGGCTGGCCGGCCAGGCTGCGCGCGCCGGCCGCGCCGAAGTAGCGCAGCGCGGCGCGGTTGGCGTCGACCACCATCGCCTGCGCGTCCACGGTGACCACGGCGTCGGCGATGTTGTCCTGGATGCCGCGCTGGCGCTGCAGCTGGCGCCGCCAGTCGGCCAGCAGGGCCGAGCGCTGCGCCTGGCGCGCCAGCCGGGCCTCCAGCAGGGCGTCGCTCAGCCCGAGATGCAGGCAGTCGTCCATGCCGGCCGCGAAGGCCTCGATGGCGCGCGCCTCGTCCGGCGCCTCCAGCAGCGACACGATGGGCAGCCACGGGTCCCCGGCACGCAGGCGGGCACAGGCCCGTTCGGGCTCCCACTCGCCCGGGCCCGGCAGCCACAGCAGCACGTCCGTGGGAACGCCCGAGCCCAGCCAGGCGACGGCCTCGCCCACGCCGGCTACGGGGCGCACGCGGTGGCCGGTGCGCCCGAGCCAGGCGCACAGGGCGGCGCGCGCGGCCCCGTCGGCGCCGACGACGAGGACGTGAAAGGTCGGGGAAGGGTTGGAAGGCATGGAGAAAGGTGTCCGGCTTGTCTCGTGGTTGTGCCGCTGTGCGTGACCGGCAGGTGACACAGGGTCAGGCAAAAGGTAACAAGCCGTTCTGTCCTGAATCTGAACATCCCACCGCGGCGCAGGGGCTCCGCGGGCGCACACCGGTCGCGGCGATGGGCGTTCTTCCCATGCTGCGAGCCCATTTGGGACGTGGAATTGACGCAAATCAAGAAAAGGCAGCCTGCCTTTTCCAGTCGGCAAAAGACACAGAGAAGAAACGATTTGTCACGTATTGTTAGCTCCAATCTGTTTCCACGACCTGTCCGGATCTTCCCGGGCAGCGCCGGACAGCCAAGGAACAGCGATGCGGATCAACCTGCCCATCACCACCCAGGAGCGCCAGTTGCCGGCCAACGGCTTCATGGTTTCGCGCACCGACCTCAAGGGCCGCATCACCTACGTGAACGGCACCTTCGTGGACATCAGCGGCTTCGCCGAATCGGAGCTGCTGGGCCGGGCGCACAACATCATTCGCCACCCCGACATGCCGCCGGAGGTCTTCGCCGACATGTGGGCCACGCTGGCGCAGGGCCTGCCGTGGACCGGCATCGTCAAGAACCGCTGCAAGAACGGCGACTTCTACTGGGTGCGGGCCAACGCCAGCCCCATCTGCGCCGATGGCCGCATCGAGGGCTACATGTCGGTGCGCAACAGGCCCTCGCCCGAGGATGTGCGCGCGGCCGAGCAGCTCTACGAGCGCCTGCGCAAGGGCGGCAGCCGGCTGCGCGTGCGCCAGGGCGAGCCGGTCGGCCCGGTCTGGGCCGATCCCATGGCCGCACTGCGCCGCCTGCCGCTGCGCCGGCGCATGGCCTGGGCCACCGGCACGCTGGCCGTGGCCAGCGCCGCGGTGGGTGCGTGGCTGGCCTGGAGCGGCGTGGCCGGGTCGGCGACCGGCCTGCTCGCCGGCCTGTCCGCCGCCTCGGCCCTGGCTTGGACGGTGCTGGGCCTGATGCTGGAGCGCACCGTGCTCGGCCCGCTGGATGCCGCGGTGCGCACCGCCCGCGCCATCGCCAGCGCCGATCCGCGCCGCTTCGTGCTGCGCCGCGGCGACGAGACGCGGGCGCTGGTCAGCGCCCTCAACCAGATGAGCGCCAACTTCGTCGCCGTGATCGCGGACGTGGGCAGCGGCGTGGCGGGCGTGAGCACCGCCTCGACCGAGATCGCGCAGGGCAACCTGAACCTGTCCTCGCGCACCGAGGAGCAGGCCAGTGCGCTGGAGGAGGCGGCCGCGTCGATGGAGGAGCTCACCAGCACCGTGGGCCAGAACGCCGAGAACGCGCGCCAGGCCAACGAGCTGGCGGTCTCCGCCTCGCAGGTGGCGGCCCGGGGCGGCGGCGTGGTGGCGCAGGTGGTGCAGACCATGGCCTCGATCCACGGCTCGTCCAAGCGGGTGGTGGAGATCATCGACGTGATCGACGGCATCGCCTTCCAGACCAACATCCTGGCCCTCAACGCCGCGGTGGAGGCCGCCCGGGCCGGCGAGCAGGGCCGCGGCTTCGCGGTGGTGGCGGCCGAGGTGCGCCAGCTGGCGCAGCGCTCGGCCCAGGCCGCGCGCGAGATCAAGGCGCTGATCGACGACGCCGTGGCCAAGGTGGACGCCGGCACGCGCCTGGTGGGCGAGGCCGGCAGCACCATGGGCGAGGTGGTCGACAGCGTCAGGCGCGTCACCGACTTCATCGGCGAGATCGCCGCGGCCAGCGCCGAGCAGACGGCCGGCATCCAGCAGATCAACCAGACCGTCATCCAGCTCGACCAGGTGACGCAGCAGAACGCCGCGCTGGTGGAGGAGGTGGCCGCCGCCTCTGCCGCGCTGGAGGAGAAGGCCCAGCACCTGGGCCAGGCGGTGAGCGTGTTCCGCGGCGCCGGTGCGGGCGGCCGGACGGCCCCCGCGGCCCAGGCCAGCGCCTTCGACGACGCCGGCGAGGAGGGCGCCGGCGCCTTCGCCGACGACCTGCCCCCGGCCTCCCGCCTGGCCCATGCCTGAGGCCTCATCCAAGGAGTCGCCATGAAGATCCTGATCGCCGACGACAGCCGCGCCATGCGGCAGGTCATCGCCCACATGCTGCGCGAGGCCGGCTTCCGCGGCCACCACATCGTCGAGGCCGCCGACGGCCAGCAGGCGCTGGCGGCCGCCCATGCCGAGTCGCCCGAACTGATCATCTCGGACTGGAACATGCCCGCGATGACCGGCATCGAGCTGCTCCAGGCCCTGCGCGCCGAGGCGTCGACGACGCCCTTCGGCTTCGTCACCACCGAGGTCAGCGCCGAGATGCAGCAGCAGGCCTTCGATGCCGGGGCGGCCTTCCTCATCGGCAAGCCCTTCAGCGCCGAGGACTTCCGCGTGGCGCTGGTGGACCTGCTCGAATGACGGCGGCCGCCATGATGCTGTCCCTGCCCACGGCGGCCCAGGTGGAGCGCTCGCTCGGCCTGCTGCTGCGGCGCGCCGTGGAGGCGTCGATGCAGCCGGCCGCCACCCGCTGCCGTTTCGCGGCCGCCGGTAGCTACCACGGCGGCGACCGCACGCCGCTGGCCTGGCTGGCGGCCGACCTGCCGCTGGCCGCGCACCTGGCGGCCGCGCTCTCGCTGGTGCCGGCCGACGCCGCCGACGACCGGGTGCGCGCCGGCGCCCTGGACGACACGCTGCGCGAGAACTTCGCCGAGGTGCTCAACGTGGGGGCACGGCTGATCGTGCGCGACGACGCCGGCCGGCTGACCCTGCTGCAGACCGCCTTCGGCGAGCCCGCCGTCGCCGCCCTGCTGCCGCCCGCCACCGCGCGTCTGCGCCGGGCCGTGTTCAAGGTCGAGGTGGACGGCTACGCCGAGGGGCTGCTGGGCCTGTGGGGCGCCGCATGAACGCGCCCCTGCCCGTCGACAGCTGCAGCCTGGCAGCGCAACTCGAGGCGGGCGCCCAGGAGCTGGCGCTGGCCGGCGCCATGCTGGCGCAGGCCATGGGCGACCTGCGCGCCGGCTTCGTGCAGGTGGCCGGCGCGCACGCCGATTCGGACGTCGCGGTCCGCACGGCCCTGCGGCAGGTGATGGTGGCCCTGCAGGCCGAAGACACGCTGGGCCAGCTGCTGCAGGCCGCCCAGCGCCGGCAGTCGCAGCTGGCCGGTGCCCTGCGCCATGCCGCCGCCGACACCGGCTCGGCCGACGCGGCCCGGCGATCGCCGGCCTGGCCGCCCGCGGCCGCCTGGGGCGATGCGCATGGCACCGCCTGCCCGAAGCCTGGCGCCCCCGGCGCGGGCACCCATGAATTCTTCTGACCCGAAAGCGTCCTCATGCGCCTGAACAACTTCAAGACCGGCAGCCGGCTCGCGGCCGCCTTCCTCCTCGTGCTGATCGTCACCGGCCTGGTGGCGGCCCTGGGCGTCTCGCGGCTGCGGATGCTGCGCGAGGCGCTGGACTACCAGGCGAACGTGATCCACGACCGCGAGGTGCTGGCCCAGCAGTGGGCGGCCGACATCCGGCTGAACATGGTGCGGTCGCTGGCCCTGCTGCACAGCCGCGACGGGGCCTATGTGCAGGCCCTCTCGCGCGAGACCCAGGCCACCTCGCAGCGCATCGGCGAGATGGCCAAGAGCGTCGCCGACTCGGCCGTCGACGACGAGGGCCGCCAGCACATCGCCCGCGTGGTGGCCGACCGCGCGGCCTACACCCGGCTGCGCGAGGAACTCTTCGCCGCCCAGTCGGCCGGCCGCGCCATGACGGCCGAGCAGGAACAGGCGCTGGTGGCGTATGCCGACACCTACCTGGCCGCCCTGGAGCGCGTGAGCGAGGACATCCGGGCCGACGGCAGCCGCCATCGCCAGCACACGATCGACACGCTGCGCAGCAGCGAATGGATGATCCTGGTCGGCGGCCTGGCGGCGGTGCTGCTGGGCGGGTTGTGCTCGGTGCTGGTCACGCGTTCGATCACCCGGCCCATCGCCGGCGCCTCCGGCGTGGCCGAATCGGTGGCGGCGGGCGACCTGACGGTGCGCGTGCATGCCGAGGGCCGCGACGAGACGGCCCGCCTGCTGCACAGCCTGGAGGCCATGCGCGGCAAGCTGGCTGCGGTGGTCAGCGAGGTGCGCCGCAATGCCGACGGCCTGGCCTCGGCCAGCCGCGAGATCGCCGCGGGCAGCAGCGACCTGTCGGCCCGCACCGAGCAGCAGGCCTCGGCGCTGGAGGAGACGGCCGCCTCGATGGAGCAGCTCAACACCACCGTGCGCCACAACTCCGAGCATGCGCAGAAGGCCAGCGAGCTGGCCACGCGCGCCTCGCAGGTGGCGGCCGAGGGCGGCGCCGTGGTGGCGCAGGTGGTGGAGACCATGCGCGGCATCGCCGACAGCGCCGGCCGCATCTCCGAGATCATTGGCGTGATCGACGGCATCGCCTTCCAGACCAACATCCTGGCGCTCAATGCCGCCGTGGAGGCCGCGCGCGCGGGCGAGCAGGGCCGCGGCTTCGCGGTGGTGGCCAGCGAGGTGCGGGCGCTCGCGCAGCGCAGTGCCGAGGCCGCCAAGGAGATCAAGTCGCTCATCACCGCCAGCGTGGAGACCGTGGCCCACGGCTCGGACCTGGCCGACCAGGCCGGCAGCACCATGGAGCAGGTGGTGGGCGCGATCCGCGGCGTGGCCCAGGTGGCCGGCGAGATCAGCGCCGCCAGCCGCGAGCAGAGCCTGGGCGTGGCCCAGGTGGGCCAGGCGGTGGTGCAGATGGACCAGGCCACGCAGCAGAACGCCGCGGTGGTGGAGGAGCTGTCGGCCGCCGCCGCCGTGCTCAAGGAGCAGGCCGAGCACCTGGTGCGCAGCGTGGCGGTCTTCCGCCTGGGTGCCGATGCCACGGTGGCCGCGGCGCCGCCCGCGCGCAAGCCCCGCGGCGCGACGGCCGCCGTGACCGCCACCGGCCCGGCCGGGCGCGCCAGGCCGGCACCGCGGCGCCTGTCGGCCCCCGCGCCCGTGCTGGCCGGTGCCGGGGCCGAAGCGGGCTGGGAATCCTTCTGACGCGCGGGGAGGAGCAAGCCATGAACAAGACCGTCATGACCGTGGACGATTCCCCCTCGATCCGCCAGATGGTGGCGATGACGCTGCGCATGGGCGGCTACGCCGTGGTCGAGGCCGCCGACGGGGCCGAGGCGCTGGACAAGCTGGCCGGCGGCGTGCACGTGGACGCCATCGTCACCGATCAGAACATGCCGCATGTGGACGGCCTGACCTTCACCCGTCGCCTGCGTGGCCAGGTGCAGCATGCGCGCACGCCCATCCTGATGCTGACCACCGAGTCCAGCGCCGAGATGAAGGCGGCCGGCCGCGCGGCGGGCCTGACGGGCTGGATGGTCAAGCCCTTCGACCCGAAGACGCTGATCGCGGTGATCGGCAAGGTGCTGGCGTGAGCGGCACTGCAGGAGCGCGGTCATGAAAGTGGACCTCAGCGAATTCGTCGGCATCTTCGTGGAGGAGGCCCGCGAGCACCTGGACGCGATGGAGTCGCTGCTGCTCGCCCTCAGCCCCAACCGGGTGGATGGCGAGATGCTGAACGCGCTGTTCCGGGCGGCGCATTCCATCAAGGGCGGGGCCGCCACCTTCGGCCTCGACGAGGTCGCCGGCCTCGCGCATGTGGCGGAGTCGCTGCTGGACCGGCTGCGCGACCAGCGGCTGGCGCTCAGCGCCGACATCGTCGATGCGCTGCTGGTGGCGACCGACGTGATGCGGGCGCAGATCGGCGCCTTCGAGGGCCAAGCCGCGGTGCCTGCGCCCCAGGTGGAGGCGGCGCGGGCCCAACTGTCGGCGCTGGCCGGTCCGGTGGCGGTGCCCGCTCCAGCGGCCTGGCCGGCCCCCGTGGCCGAGGCACCGCTGGCGACGCCGCCGTCCGCCGCGCTGCCCGCGCCTGTGGTTGGCGCCGGCGAAGCGGACGAAGCCGCCGGGCCCCTGGCCGGCGAGGGCGTGGCCTTCGGCTTCTTCGACGACGTGCCCGAGCCATTGGCCGAGGCCGAGCCGGTGCCGGGTTCAGGTGCAGGGGCTGGTGCTGGTGCTGGTGCTGGTGCTGGTGCTGGTGCTGGTGCTGGTGCGGTTGCCGACGTCTGTGCCGTGCCGCCGGCGTCGCCCGCCGTGGCCGCGTCCGCCGGCCTGCCTGCGCCGTCGACCGGGGCGGGCGCGGCGCATGCGGGCCACGAATCCAGCTCCATCCGCGTGAGCGTCGACAAGGTCGACCAGATCATCAACCTGGTGGGCGAGCTGGTGATCATCCAGTCCATGCTGGCCCAGCATGCGCTGGGCGACACGCCGCAGCAGGTCGAGCGGCTGCGCAGCGGCCTGGACCTGCTGGACCGCAACACCCGCGGCCTGCAGGAGGCCGCCATGGCCATCCGCATGATGCCGATCTCGGCCGTGTTCAGCCGCTTCCCGCGCCTGGCACGCGACCTGGCGCAGCGCCTGGGCAAGGAGGTGGAGATTCGCCTCGAAGGCGAGGGCACCGAGCTGGACAAGGGCCTGATCGAGCGCATCGTCGACCCGCTCACGCACCTGGTGCGCAACAGCCTGGACCATGGTCTGGAACTGCCCGCCGAGCGCGTGGCGTCCGGCAAGCCCGCCGCGGGCGCGATCACGCTGAGCGCCCGCCACGAAGGCGGCAGCATCGTCATCGAGGTGGCCGACGACGGCCGCGGGCTGGACCGCGAGCGCATCCTGGCCAAGGCGCGCGAGCGCGGCATGGCCGTGCCCGAGCAGCCCACCGACGCGCAGGTGTGGGCGCTGATCTTCGAGGCCGGCTTCTCCACCGCGGCCGCGGTCACCGACGTCTCGGGCCGTGGCGTGGGCATGGACGTGGTCCGCCGCAACATCCAGGCCCTGGGCGGCCGGGTGGACATCCACAGCGAGAAGGGCCGCGGCACGCGCATCGCGGTACGGCTGCCGCTCACGCTGGCCATCCTCGACGGCCTGTCGGTGGCCTGCGGCGGCGAGGTCTTCATCGTGCCGCTGGCCTTCATCGTCGAATCGCTGCGGGCCGAGGGCGACGCCGTGCGCAGCGTGGCAGGCGCGGGCCGCGTGCTGCGCATCCGTGGGCGCTACCTGCCGGTGGTGGCGTTGCACGAGGTGCTGGGCCTGCCAGGCGGCACGCCGCCCGGCGCGGACGGCATCTTCATCGTGCTGGAGACCGAGGGCCAGCGCATCGCGCTCTTCGTGGACGCGCTGCTGGGCCAGCACCAGGTCGTCATCAAGAGCCTGGAGGCCAACTACCGCAAGGTGGCGGGCATCTCGGGCGCCACCATCATGGGCGACGGCCGTGTCGCGCTGATCCTCGATGCGGCGGGACTGGGCCGGCAGGCGGCCTCGTCCGTCCGCCTGCCGTCGCCGCTGGAGAGCGCGGACGCTTTCCTTTCCACCGAACCCCTTCCTGCCTGAGGCCCCTCATGCGCGCTGCCGAACCCGCCATTCCCGCCGCCGAACTCGCCGCCCAGATGGCGCAGACCGGCATCCTCACCTTCCGGCTCGACACCGAGCACTACGGCATCGACATCCTCAAGGTGCAGGAGATCCGCAGCTACGAGCCGGTCACCCGCATCCCGCAGGCCGATCCGGCGGTGCGCGGCGTGATCAATCTGCGCGGCGCCATCGTGCCCATCGTGGACCTGCGGCTGCGCTTCGGCCTGCCGCAGGCCGACTGCGACCGCTTCACCGCCGTCATCATCGTCAACGTCGGGGCCAAGGTCATCGGCATGGTGGTGGACGGCGTCTCGGAGGTGGTCACGCTCGCGGCCGAGCAGGTGCAGCCCCGGCCCGATATGGCCGCGGTCGACCTGTCGTGCATCACCGGCCTGGCCACGCTGCAGGACCGCATGGTCATGCTGCTGGACCTGGAGGCGCTGCTGGCCCACGTGGCGCAGTGAGCAATTCCGCCGCCGCCATGCCTGCGCCGACCGTCTCCGCGCGCGAGTTCGACTACGGCCCGGCCGACTTCGAGCGCGTGCGCCGCCTGATCCACGCCCGTGCCGGCATCGCCCTGGCCGAGAGCAAGGAGGCGATGGTCTACAGCCGGCTGTCGCGGCGGCTGCGCAGCTGCGGCATCGGGCGCTTTCGCGACTACCTGGACGCGCTGGAAGGCGATGCCGCCCAGCCCGAGTGGGAGCAGTTCGTCAACGCGCTGACCACCAACCTCACGGCCTTCTTCCGCGAGCCGCACCACTTTCCGGTGCTGATGCGCCACCTGCGCGGCCTGCGGCGGCAGCGGGCGCTGCGCGTGTGGAGCTGCGCCGCCTCCACCGGCGAGGAGCCGTATTCCATCGCCATGGCCGCCGCGCAGGAGTGGGCCAGCCCCAGTCCGCCGCTGGAGATCCTGGCGACCGACCTGGACACCCGCGTGCTGGCGACGGCCGAGGCCGGCGTCTACGACCAGGAGCGGGTGGAGCGCCTGCCGCCCGAGCAGCTGCAGCGTCACTTCCTGCGCGGCACCGGCGCCAACGCGGGCCGGGTGCGCGTGCGGCCCGAGCTGCGGGCCCTGCTGGCCTTCCGGCCGCTGAACCTGCTGGCGCCCGACTGGCCTGCGCTGGCGCCCTTCGACGCCATCTTCTGCCGCAACGTCATGATCTATTTCGACAAGCCCACGCAATACCAGGTGCTGCGCAAGCTCGCCCGCCTGCTGGAGCCCGACGGGCTGCTCTTCGTCGGCCATTCGGAAAGCCTGCTGTTCGCCTCGGACCTGTTCCGGCTGCGGGCCCAGACCGTGTACGAGCGCGTGAAGGCAGGCCCATGAGACGCACAGCCGCCCGACACGCCGCCCGCAACGGAGCCCGCCCATGAGCCTGGACCTGCATCCGGCCGGCAGCGGCACGCTGCACTACGAGACCGTCTTCGGTCGCCGCGGCGTGCGCGTGCTGCCCGGCGAGTTCCATGCCACCGCCGAGGACCTGGTGCTCGTGACCGTGCTCGGCTCCTGCGTCGCGGCCTGCATCCGCGATGCCGAACGCGGCGTGGGCGGCATGAACCACTTCATGCTGCCCGACGCCGGCCCCGCCACCGGCCCGGCCGATTCGGCCCCGGCGCGCTACGGCAGCTATGCCATGGAGGTGCTGATCAACCAGCTGGTGAAGCTGGGCGCCCGCCGGAACCGGCTGGAGGCCAAGGTGTTCGGCGGCGCCAACGTGATCCCCGGCATGAACCAGGTCAACATCGGCCACCGCAACGCCCGCTTCGTGCTCGACTTCCTGGCCACCGAACGCATCCCGGTGCGGGCGCAGGACCTGGCCGACACCTGCCCGCGCAAGGTGGCGTACTTTCCCCGCACGGGCGAAGCCCGCGTCAAGCGGCTCAACGAGGCGCTGCCGGCCAGCGTGGCCTGCCGCGAGCAGTCCTACCAGGCCAGCCTGGCCCGCACGCCGGTGGCCGGTGCCATCGAGCTCTTCGACTGATGCCGGACGAGCGCCTGCGCATCCTGGTGGTGGACGATTCGGCGCTGGTGCGCCAGGTGCTGTGCGCCATCATCGATGCGCAGCCCGACATGCAGGCCGTGGGCACCGCCGGCGACGCCGCCGCGGCCCGGTCGCGCATCGCGGCGCTGGCGCCTGACGCGCTGACGCTGGACATCCAGCTGCCGGGCATGAACGGGCTGGACTTCCTGCGCGAGCTGGCCGGCGGGCCGCCGCTGCCGGTGCTGATCGTGGCCACGCCCACCGAGGCCGAGGTGCAGGTCGCGCGGCAGGCCCGCGCGCTGGGCGCCTGCGGCGTGCTGCCCAAGCCGCGCCTGGGCGTGGCGCAGGGCCTGCGCGACGACGGCGATGCCATCTGCCAGGCCTTGCGCCAGGCGGTGCAGGAGGCGCGGGCCGCGCGCGCGGCCGAGACGGCCCGTGCGCGGCCGGCAGCGGCCACCGCCCGCGCCGACGACGGCCCGGCGGCCGGCGCCGATCGTGGGCCCGGCCCGGCGGCACCGCCCGGGCGCCGGGCGTGGCGGGGCGAGCGGGTGATAGTCGCCGGCGCCTCGACCGGCGGCACCGAGGCCTTGCTGCAGTTCCTGGCCCAGCTGCCGCCGCACTGTCCGCCCGTCCTGGTGGTGCAGCACATGCCGGCCGGTTTCACCCGCAGCTTCGCCGACCGGCTGGACCGCCACCTGCCGCTGCGCGTCGCCGAGGCCCGCGACGGCGAGCCGCTGCGTGCCGGGCAGGCGCTCATCGCGCCGGGCAGCCACCATCTGGCCGTCCGGCGCGGAGAGCAGGGCCGGCTGGAGGCGGCGCTGCTGGCGACGCCGCCGGTCAACCGGCACCGGCCGTCGGTCGACGTGCTCTTCGACAGCGCCGCCCGGCTGCTGGGCCGGCGCGCCTGCGGGGTGCTGATGACCGGCATGGGCCGCGACGGCGCCGCCGGCCTGCTGGCGCTGCGCTGCGCCGGCGCCCTGACCTATGCGCAGGACGAGGCCAGCTGCGTCGTCTTCGGCATGCCCCGCGAGGCCATCGCGCTGGGTGCGGCAGGCCGGGTGCTGCCCCTGGCGCAACTGGGCGAGGCGCTGATGCAGGACCTCGGCGATGCCGGTGCGGCGGCGTAGGGATGCGCCGGGGCCGCCGCGGCGTCCGGCGGGTCCCTGGGGCGGTGCTACATTAGCGCCCGCGCCGCGCGACCCCCGCGAGGCGATGCGGGAGGTGCCGACCGGCCGGGCGAAGCCGGTTCCGGCGGTGCCTTCGAGGCCCCTCATGGGGCTTTTTTCTTTCTGGGCCAACAGCAGCGCATGGATGCTCCGGTGACGTCGTTCGGCGGATGGCGCCATTCCTCGCTCGTGGGAATGACGCCTTCACCCGTTTCCGGCGATGAGGCGGACCGCTGGGTCCGCGGCGAACTGGTGCGCTCGCTCATGCGGGCCGCCCGGGGCAACTACATCCTGGCGGCGGTGCTCACGCCCGTCATCGTGGCCCTGAGCTGGCGCGACCTGCCCTGGTGGGTCGCCTCGCTCTGGGTCTTCCTGGTGGTCTGCGTCTCGCTCGCGCGGGTGCGCTTCGAGCACCTCTACCGGCTGCGCTACGAAGGCCGCGACGCCGATGCGCAGGAGCATTTCGTCCACCGGTACCGGCATCTCTGGGGCGCCAGCGGCGTGGTCTGGGGCATGTCGGCGTACCTGTTCTTCGAGCGCACACCGCTGGTCAACCAGTTCATCTGCTGGTTCATCGTGGCGGGCGCCGCCACCTTCCCCGTGGTCAGCATCGCGCTGCATCCGCCGGTGCTGCGGCGCTACATGGCCTCGCTGTTCATCACCATGCTGCTGTGCATGGGCATCCGGGTGGCGGAGGTGGGCATCGAGGGCCTGCAGTTCGGGCTGCCCTTCGTGCTGCTGCCGGCGCTGCACTGGTGGCTGCTGCTGCACGCGGGTCGGCGCATCTACGAGACGGCGCGCAACAGCTTCGAGCTGCTCTTCCACAACAAGATCCTGATCGCCTCGCTCACCCAGCAGCGGCAGGCGGCCGTCTCGGCGGTGGCGATGAAGAACCGCTTCCTGGCCAGCGCGGCGCACGACATGCGCCAGCCGGTGCTGGCGCTGTCGCTGTACGCCGACTGGCTGCGCAACGAGCCGGAGCTGGTGCACGAGATCGCGCCCAAGATCTCGGGCGCCACGCAGGCGGTGAACGTGCTGTTCGACTCGCTGTTCGACCTGGCGCGCATCGATTCGGGCCAGGTGCGGCTGCACATCGAGCGGGTGGACGTGGTGCAGCTGCTGCGCGACCTGGAGCTGCAGTACCGCCCGGTGGCCGAGGCCAAGGGCCTGCGCTTCCGGGTGCACATGGTCCCCGGCACGGTGCTGACCGACCCGGTGCGGGTGCGGCGCATGCTGGGCAACCTGCTGTCCAACGCCATCAAGTACACGCACGAGGGCGGCATCCTGCTGGCGGCGCGCCAGACCCGCGAGGGGCTGCGGGTGGAGGTGTGGGACACCGGCATCGGCATCCCGCGCGAGCACCTGCGCGACGTCTTCCTGGAGTTCTACAAGGTGGCCGACCACGACGCCGGCACCTCCGACGGCTTTGGCCTCGGCCTGGCCATCGTGGCCCGCCTGTCGCACGCCCTGGGCCATGCGGTGAGCGTGCGCTCCCGCGTCGGTCGCGGCAGCGTCTTCCGCGTGATGCTCACCGACGCCGACGAGGCCCAGGCCCAGGCCCGCATGTCGGACGCCGTGGGCTGACCTACGGAACCGGCTTCGCCGGGCCGCTGGGTGCCCCCCGCAGGGGGGAGGCGGAGCGCCAAGCGCGCAGCCTGGGGGTCAGCGCAAGTTCGACAGCAGGCCGTGGCTGCGCGCGTGGTGCAGCGCCTGCGTGCGGCTCTTCACGCCAAGGCGGCGGAACAGCCGCCACAGGTGCACCTTGACGGTGTGCTCGCTGATCTCCAGCTGGGTGGCGATGTCGCGGTTGGACAGGCCCTGGTCCAGCATGGCGATCAGCTGCGTCTGCCGGCGCGAGAGCTTGCCGGTGGGCGCCGGCGGCTCCAGGTCGCCGTCGTCGGCCGACAGCAGGCCGCGCAGGGCCGCCGTCAGCTCGGCCGAACCGCTGGACTTCTCGATGTAGATGTCCGTACCGGCCTCGATGCAGGCCTCTTCCATGTCGGCGGCGGGCGAGGCGGAGTACACGGCCACGGGGATGTCGGGGTACGACTCCTTGACCGTCAGCACGCCCGAGACGCCGGTGACGTCGGGCAGCTTGAGGTCGAGGCAGAACAGCTTGGGCCGGCCGTGGTGCTCCACGGCGTTGGCCAGCTTGTCCAGGCGGTCGAGTTCGACCACGTTCTCGGAGGGCCGCAGGCGGCGAAGGACCATCACGATGGCCTCGCGCATGAGGGGGTGGTCGTCGATGACGTAGATGCTCATGGTGTGCGTGTCTGGAGAGAGGGCCGGGAGATGGCGTCCGTCGGGGGCGACGTGCCGGGTCAGGACGCTGGGGCGGATTCGGCCGCCGCTTCCGCCAGCACGGCCAGCGCTGCCACGACGGCAGCGCGCGCCGCATTGTCCAGCGGCGCGAGCCGGGAGGCCAGCGCCGCGAGGGCCGGTTCGCCCTCCGCCTGCAACTGCGCGATGGCGCGGCCGGCTTCCTGGGGCGAGGCGAAGCCCTGGCTCTGCAGCAGCACCGTGCCGCGGGCGTCCTGCAGCTTGAAGTAGAACTGGCCGTCGTCGCGCTCGCGGTACTGCTTGAAGCTGGGCCGGGCGGCCTTGGCGGCCTTCGTCGTGCCGCCGGCGGCAGCGCCGAGTTGGCCCAGGTTGCGCAGGCCCACGGCCTCGCGCAGCCGCGAGGTCAGCGCGCGCGAGAGCACGCGGGCCTTCTCGCCGCCCGCGCGAAGCGTGTCCTCGATGCGCTGGGGCTCGGCCATCAGCGCCTCGTAGCGTTCGCGCAGGGGGGCGACCTCCTGGTCGATGCGGTCCACCAGCACCTGCTTGGCGTCGCCCCAGGCGATGCCCTCGGCATAGGCCTTGCGCAGCGCGTCGGTCTCGTCGGCGGTGGCGAAGGCCTGGTAGATCTGGAACAGCGCCGAGCCCTCGGTCTCCTTGGGCTCGCCGGGGGCGCGCGAGTCGGTCACGATGCTGGCGATCAGCTTCTGCAGCTGCGCACGCGAGGAGAAGAGGGGAATGGTGTTGCCGTAGCTCTTGCTCATCTTGCGGCCATCCAGGCCGGGCAGCAGGGCGACGGCGTCGTCGATCTCGGCCTCGGGCAGCGTGAAGTGCTCGCCGTAGAGGTGGTTGAAGCGCTGCGCCATGTCGCGCGCCATCTCGATGTGCTGCACCTGGTCGCGGCCCACCGGCACCTTGTGGGCGTTGAACATCAGGATGTCGGCCGCCATCAGCGCCGGGTACATGAAGAGGCCGATGCTGACGTCCGCATCCGGGTCGGTGCCGGCGGCGGTGTTGCGGTCCACCGCGGCCTTGTAGGCATGGGCGCGGTTGAGCACGCCCTTGCCGGTCACGCAGCTCAGGAACCAGGTCAGCTCCGGAATCTCGGGAATGTCGGACTGGCGGTAGAAGGTCACGCGCTCCGGGTCGAGCCCGCACGCCAGCCACGAGGCCGCGATCTCCAGCGTGGAACGCTGGATGCGCGCCGGCTCGTCGCACTTGATGAGCGCGTGGTAGTCGGCCAGGAAGTAGTAGCTCTGCACGTCCGGGCGCTGGCTGAAGCGCACCGAATGGCGGATCGAGCCCACGTAGTTGCCCAGGTGCGGCGTGCCGGTGGTGGTGATGCCGGTCAGGAAGCGGGTCGGAGCGGAGGCGGAGGACATGGCGGGGCGGACGGCAGCGAAAAGGGGGTCAGCGCAGCAGCGCGGCAATGGGAGAGATCAGCAGGTTCAGGAAGGCATAGCCCAGGCCCATCAGCGGCCGCAGCCACAGCGAGCCGACCACGCCCAGCACCACCAGGCCCATGACGATGAAGAAACCGAAGGGCTCGATGCGTGCTAGCCAGTACTGTGCCCGGCCGCGTGGCAGCACGCCGGCCAGGATGCGGCCGCCGTCGAGCGGCGGCAGCGGGAACAGGTTGAAGGCCCACATGACCAGGTTGGTCAGGATGCCGGCGTTGGCCATGCCGACGAAGAAGCGCTCCTGCACGCCCGCCACGGTGAGGCCGACCAGGAACAGCGTCCAGAGGATGGCCTGGATGAAGTTGGAGGCCGGCCCGGCCAGCGCCACCCAGATCATGTCGCGCTTGGGGTTGCGCAGGTGGCCGAAGTTGACCGGCACCGGCTTGGCATAACCGAAGAGGAAGGCGCCCGAGGTGGCGAAATACAGCAGGATCGGCATGGCGATGGTGCCGATCGGGTCGATGTGCTTGAGCGGGTTGAGCGTGAGCCGCCCCATCATCTGCGCGGTGTTGTCGCCGAAGTGCCGGGCGACGTAGCCATGGGCCGCCTCGTGCACCGTGATCGCGAAGATCACCGGCAGGGCGTAGATGAGGACGGTCTGGATGAGGTTGGAGGCTTCCACCGCGGGATTGTCTCAGACGGATTCACAGGCCCAGCGGCCCCAGCGGGCCGCGGCCCTGCCGGATCAGCGCCGGCTCGCCGCCCGCGTCCATGGGCGTGAGGTCGACCACCGTGGTCGGCTCGGAGGTGCAGGCACCGGCGTCGATCACGGCGCCGACCAGCTTCTCGAAGCGGTCGCGGATCTCCTGCGGGTCGTTCATCGGCTCGGTCTCGCCCGGCGGGATCAGCGTGCTGGCCAGCAGCGGCGCGCCGTGCAGCGCCAGCAGCTCGGCCAGCACGGGATGCTCGGGCACCCGCAGGCCGATGGTCTTGCGCTGCGGATGGCTCACGCGGCGGGGGACTTCCTTGGTCGCCTCCAGAACGAAGGTGTAGGGGCCGGGCGTGCAGGTCTTGAGCAGGCGGTACTGGCGGTT
Source organism: Pseudacidovorax sp. NFM-22 (assembly GCF_021401245.1). GTDB lineage: Bacteria > Pseudomonadota > Gammaproteobacteria > Burkholderiales > Burkholderiaceae_C > Xenophilus. Next base: position 38,636 of record NZ_JACBFY010000002.1, on the reverse strand, counting down.
GTCCACGCGGGCGTAATTGGCCAGCTCGCTCAGGTCGCGGCACAGCAGGGTCAGCAGCCGCTTCTCGTCGATCTGGCGGATGCGGCGCAGCTTGTCGACGGCATTCCGGTCGTCCAGCTGGCACGCCAGCGCATAGCTGGAGTCGGTGGGCACCGCGATCACCTCGCCCTTGGCGAGCAGGGCCACCGCCTGCTTGAGCAGGCGCGGTTGCGGGTTGTCGGGGTGGACCTCGAAATACTGGGCCATGGTCTTGTCCTCCTGTCGAAGTTCAGCCCTCGACCGGCTCGATGGGCTGGCGCCGCTCGCGCACCGTCAGCCAGGCGCCGCCGGCGCCGCACACGGCGATCAGGCCGATGCCCGCGAACGACATGCGGTCGGGCAACTGGTCGAACACCAGCCAGCCCCCCAGCATGGCGAAGCCGATCTGGGCGTAGAGAAAGGGGGTGAGGGTGGACGCGTGGGCGCGCTGGTAGGCCAGGATCAGCAGGAAGTGGCCCACCGTGCCCATCAGCCCCATGAGGGCCAGCAGCGCCCAGTCCTGCCAGGCGGGCAGCGCCTGCCAGGCGAAGGGCAGGAACAGGGCCGCGATCAGCGTGCCCACCCAGCCGGTGTAGAAGTGCAGCGTCAGCGGCTTCTCGGTGCGGGCCAGGCGGCTGGTCAGCACCTGGAACCAGGCGTTGCACACCACCAGTCCCACGGGCATCACGACCGCCCAGCCGAAGCCCTCGCCGCCCGGGCGCAGGATCAGCAGCGTGCCCACGAAGCCGCCGGCCACCAGGGCCCAGCGCAGGGCCGACACCCGCTCGCCCAGGAGGGTGGCCGCCATCAGCGTGACGGCCAGCGGCACGACCAGCACGATGGCGGTGAATTCGGCCATGGGCATGTGGCCCAGGCTCAGATAGGCCAGCAGGCTGCTGCCCAGCAGCAACGCCCCGCGCAGCACCTGGAAGCGCGGGTGCTGCGTGCGCAGCAGCGCCGTGCCATGCAGGGGCAGCAGGATGGCGGTGGTGGCCACGGCCTGGAAGGCATAGCGGAACCACACGGCCATGAACACGGGCACGGTGGCCGAGGCGACCTTGGTGGTGGTGTCGAGCACCGCGAAGCACCCGACGGCCAGCAGCAGCAGGGCCATGCCAGCCAGCGTCCGCAGCGTGTCGCTCGCGGGGACGGCACCCCGCGGGGCGCAGGCCGCGCCTGTCACTGCACGCGGTCCGCCAGCAGGGACCAGACGGGCTGCAGGCTGGGCGAGAGAAGGGGCAGGCGCCCCAGGTCGCAATGGCTTTCGTCGGGGCTGTGGAAGTCGCTGCCGCGGGAGGCGGCCAGGCCGAACTCCTTCGCCTTGTCGGCGTATTCGACGTATTCGGCGGGCGTGTGGCTGCCGGTAACCACCTCCACCGCCTGGCCGCCGTGGCCCTTGAACTCGGTGAAGAGGGCGTATTCCTCGTTCGCGGTGAACTTGTAGCGGCCCGGGTGCGCGATGACCGCGACGCCGCCGGCATCGCGGATCCAGCGGATCGCGTCGCCCAGGCTGGCCCAGCGGTGGGGCACGTAGCCGGGCTTGCCCTCGGTCAGGTACTTGCGGAACACCTCGGAGGTGTCGCGGCAGTGGCCCTGCTCGACCAGGAAGCGCGCGAAGTGCGTGCGGGAGATGAGTTCGGGGTTGCCGACGAAGCGCAGCGCGCCTTCATAGGCACCCTTGATGCCGACCCGGGCAAGCTGGTCGGCGATCTCGCGGGCGCGCGGGCCGCGGCCATTGCGGGTGTCGTACAGGCCCTGGCGCACCGCGGCGTCCGCGGCATCGAAGCCCAGGCCCACGATGTGCACCGTCTCGTTGCAGAAGGTGACGGAGATCTCGACACCGGTGAGGAAGCGCAGGCCGTTGGCACGGGCGGCTTCGGCCGCACGCTCCAGGCCGCCCACCTCGTCATGGTCCGTCAGGGCCCAGAGCTGCACGCCATTGGCGGCGGCGCGGGCGGCCAGCGCTTCGGGCGTCAACGTGCCGTCCGAGACCACGGAGTGGCAATGCAGGTCGGCGTTGATGTCGTGGTCGGGCACCCGCTCGATTCTAAGGAGTCGGTCTTTGCCCTGCCGGCGCAGGGGCCGGGGGGCACGAAGGGGCCGGCGGCCCCCTGGGAACAACCCCGGGACTGACTCGGAGTTGTCATATTTCCAGGCAGGACGCAAGGGCAGAATCCGCGACCGTCTGTCATCCCCTACCTACGCATGAACGCCATCAAGGAAGCCCGCCGCTACATCGAACGCCGCCCGCCGGAAGATCCAGCGGCCCGTACGCTGGCGGCCCTGGTCCTGGCGCTGGAGACCGACCGCGGCTTCGACCTGTCCTCGCTCTATGCGTTGGACTACAAGAGCTTCGACCTGGCCATCGAGGTGCTGCGCGACTGGCGCCTGGACCGCTACTACGCGGGCAAGGCGAAGCTGTTCGACCTCTCCATGCAGGTGCACGAGTCGCCGGAGACGCCGGCCGCCCTCGCGGCGTCGTCGTCCGCCGACGCTACTTCTTCTTCCTGAACGCCAGCCAGGCCGCCACGGCGGTGAAGGTGGCCACGATGGCCACCAGGTGCCAGAACCCGTGCGGGTTCTCGGCCAGCGGGATGCCGCCCACATTCATGCCGAACAGGCCGGCCAGGATGTTGATGGGCAGGGCCAGCACCGTCACCACCGTCAGCACGAACAGGCTGCGGTTGTTGTCCTCCTGCACGCTGGCGGCGAGCTCCTCCTGCAGCAGCTTCACCCGCTCCTGCAGGCCGTGCATGTCGCGCAGCACGACCGAGAACTCCTCCGACGCATCGCGCAGCCCCTGCGCATCGGCCTCGGCCATCCAGGCCGGCGGGCGCTGCAGCAGCCGGAACAGCGCCGCCGGCTCGGGCGCCAGCAGGCGCTGAAGCCGCACCAGCACCCGCCGCATCTCGCCCAGGCGCGCGCGCTGGGCGTCGGGACGACGCGCGAGCAGCGCGTCCTCGATGGCGTCGATGCGGCCGGTGACGGTGCGCACCACGCCCACCAGCACATCCGCCTGCGTGCGCATCAGCCGCTCCAGCAGTTCGGTGGTCGAGCGGGGCGCCTCGCCGGTGCGCACGGCCAGGCGTAGGTCGTCCACCGAGCGCAGCGGCCGCGTGCGGGCCGTCACCACCAGGCGCGGACCGACGCCGATCCACAGCGTGGCGATGTCCGAAGGCTCGAAGCCGAAGTCGAAATGCAGGTCGTTGATGACGGCCACCAGGGCGTCGTCGTCGCGCTCGATGCGGGTCGAATGGGTGCCCTCGCGCAGCGCCTCGTAGAAGCTGTCGGGCAGGCCGGCATGGCGCTCCAGCCAGCGCTGGGCCTGCGCATGGCTGAGGTTGAAGTGCAGCCAGGCATAGGGCGGGGCACCGTCCGGCTCGGCCCGGGCCACGGCGCCGGCATGGGGGCCGGTGTCGCTGCGCGTGCCGGCGACCTCCTGCAGCCACAGCGCGGCCTCGTCCAGGTCCAGCGGGCGCGGCGGCGACGACGCCTCGCCGTCGAAGAGGTAGCCGCAGATCAATCCGGCGGCGTCCGCGCCGTGGGCAGTGGCGGCGAGCGGAGCAGGGGGCGGCAGGGGCGAGGGCACGGCGCGGGAGCGAAAGTAGGTCTGGGATGATGTGACGTCGGCATGTCAATCCGATGACGGCGCGGTCCCCGGGTGTCATGGTTGCGTCATGGGGCCGCACGAGCATGTGCGGCGTTCTTGTGTCCCACTTTGCGGTGCATCGCCATGCCTTCTTCCGACTTCACGCCCACCGACCATGACGTGCTGATGCGCCGCATCGCCGAGGATCTGATCGACGGCTACGACGAGGAGATCGAGCTGGAGCTGGAGGACCGCGTGATCGGCCCCGACGGCAAGCTGCAGCACGAGGAAGGCGGCCTGCCGCGCCGCACCTACTTCGAGGCGCTCTTTCGCCTGCAGGGCGAGCTGGTCAAGCTGCAGGACTGGGTGCAGCACACCGGCCAGAAGGTGGTGATCCTGTTCGAGGGCCGCGACGCGGCGGGCAAAGGGGGCGTGATCAAGCGCATCACCCAGCGCCTGAACCCGCGGGTGGCCCGCGTGGCGGCACTGCCGGCGCCCAATGACCGCGAGCGCACGCAGTGGTACTTCCAGCGCTATGTGTCGCACCTGCCGGCGGCCGGCGAGATGGTGCTGTTCGACCGCAGCTGGTACAACCGCGCCGGCGTCGAGAAGGTGATGGGCTTCTGCACCGACGACGAGCTGGAGGAGTTTTTCCGCACCGTCCCCGAGTTCGAGAAGATGCTGGTGCGCTCGGGCATCCGGCTGATCAAGTACTGGTTCTCCATCACCGACGAGGAGCAGCATCTGCGCTTCCTGGGCCGCATCCACGATCCGCTCAAGCAGTGGAAGCTCAGCCCCATGGACCTGGAAAGCCGCCGCCGCTGGGAGGACTACACCAAGGCCAAGGAGGCGATGCTGGAGCGCACCCACATCCCCGAGGCGCCGTGGTGGGTGGTTCAGGCGGTGGACAAGAAGAAGGCGCGCCTGAACTGCATCACCCACCTGCTGGGGCAGATGCCTTACCGCGAGGTGGAGCATCCGCCCATCGCACTGCCGGACCGCGAGCGGCACCCCGACTACTTCCGCCAGCCCGTGCCCCAGAGCATGATCGTTCCAGAGGTCTATTAGCCCTGCCCAGGCCCCGCGGTGCCTCTGCGATGGCCGGCGCGGCGCAGGGCAGTCCGCTGATTGACGGGCGGCGGCGGGTGGCGAAGCATTCAGCGCTTTGCTTCTCCAAGGCTGCGCCATGCCCCGTCGTCCTCCTTCTCTCGGCCGCACTTTCGCGAAGGCTTATCAACGGCAGTTGAAGGCGGTCACGGGCGCGCTCACTCGCGCGGGGCAGGGCGTGGCCACGCGCGTGCGCGACGCGGCGGCGGAGAGCAGTCGGCCGCCGCCGGGGCCGGGTGACTGGCTGGCCGGGATCGCCTTCGCGGCCGGCGGGGCCTGCCGCTATCACCTGTTCGTGCCGCCGCCCGTGCCCGGGCGGCCGGTGCGCGGGCTGCCGCTGGTGGTGATGCTGCACGGCTGCCGGCAGTCGGCGCGGGACTTCGCCATCGGCTCGCGCATGAACGCGCTGGCGCGGCGCGAGGGCTTCCTGGTGCTCTATCCGCAGCAGTCGGCGCTGGCCAATCCCGAAGGCTGCTGGAACTGGTTTGCCGAACAGCGGGCCGATGCCGAGGTGGGCCTGGTGCTGGCCGCCATCGACCAGGCCTGCCTGCTCTACGGTGCCGACGCCTCGCGCATCGCCGTGGCAGGGCTGTCGGCCGGGGCGGGGCTGGCGGCGCGGCTTGCCATGCGCGCGCCCGAGCGGCTGCAGGCCGTGATGATGCATTCGGGCGTGGCGCCGGGTGCCGCGACCTCCGCGCGCCAGGCGCTGGGCGCCATGGCGGGCCGGCGCGCGCCCGTGCTCGATCTGGCGGCGGACGGCGCCGCCATGCTGCCGCGGTTGCTGGTGGTGCAGGGCGGACGCGACACGGTGGTGCGTCCTGCGGCCGGCCGCCTGGCCGCCGAGGTCTGGGCGCAGGCCGTCGGCGCCGAGGCCACCGAGCCCGTGATCCAGCAACGCGGCAAACGCCTTCCCATGCAGGTGACGGACTACCGCCGCGGCCGGGTGCTGGAGGTGCGGCTGGTGGAGATCGAGGCGCTGGGTCACGCCTGGAGCGGCGGCAGCGCCCGGGGCAGCTATGCCGATCCGGCGGGGCCGGACGCGGGCCGGCTGTTCTGGGACTTCGCGCGCCGCGCCTTCGCGGCATGTACGCCACCCGGCGTATAGCCCGCCCGGGGCCCGGCAAGGAGACTCCATCCCGTTCCTTCCATCCCTTGCCAACCGAAACCCCAGGAGAAGAGCAGCCATGCAACGTCGCTTCACCCTCAAGGCGCTGACCGCCAGCGTCGCCCTCGCCAGCCTCGGCGCCGCGCCCGCCTTTGCCCAGCAGGACACCATCAAGGTCGGCGTGCTGCACTCGCTGTCCGGCACCATGGCCATCTCCGAGACCGTGCTCAAGGACACGGTGCTGATGGCCATCGACGAGATCAACGCCAAAGGCGGCGTGCTGGGCAAGAAGCTCGAGCCCGTCGTGGTGGACCCGGCCTCCAACTGGCCCCTGTTCGCCGAGAAGACCAAGCAGCTGCTGGGCCAGGACAAGGTCGCCGTGATCTTCGGCTGCTGGACCTCGGTGTCGCGCAAGTCGGTGCTGCCGGTCGTCGAAGAGATGAACGGCCTGCTGTTCTACCCCGTGCAGTACGAGGGTGAAGAGCTGTCCAAGAACGTGTTCTACACCGGCGCCGCGCCCAACCAGCAGGCCATTCCCGCCGTCGACTACCTGATGAGCAAGGAAGGCGGCGCCGCCAAGCGCTGGGTGCTGCTCGGCACCGACTACGTGTACCCCCGCACCACCAACAAGATCCTGCGCGCCTACCTCAAGAGCAAGGGCGTGAAGGACAGCGACATCGACGAGAAGTACACCCCCTTCGGCCACAGCGACTACCAGACCATCGTCGCCGACATCAAGAAGTTCAGCCAGGGCGGCAAGACGGCCGTGGTGTCCACCATCAACGGCGACTCCAACGTGCCCTTCTACAAGGAACTGGGCAACGCCGGCCTGAAGGCCAAGGACGTGCCGGTGGTCGCCTTCTCGGTGGGCGAAGAAGAGCTGCGCGGCGTCGACACCAAGCCGCTGGTGGGCCACCTGGCCGCCTGGAACTACTTCATGAGCATCAAGAGCCCGGCCAACACCGAGTTCATCAAGAAGTGGTCCGCCTACGCCAAGGCCAAGAACATCCCCGGCCACAAGGACAAGCCGCTGACCAACGACCCGATGGAGGCCACCTACATCGGCATCAACATGTGGAAGCAGGCCGTCGAGAAGGCCAAGTCCACCGACGTCGACAAGGTCATCGCCGCCATGGCCGGCCAGACCTTCAACGCGCCCTCGGGCATCGTGAGCAAGATGGACGAGAAGAACCACCACCTGCACAAGTCGGTGTTCATCGGCGAGATCCAGGCCGATGGCCAGTTCAAGGTGGTGTGGAAGACCAAGGAGCCGGTCAAGGCCAAGCCCTGGAGCCCGTACATCGAAGGCAACGACAAGAAGAAGGACGAACCCGACGGCAAATCGAAGGTTTGACGACCACCCCGTTTCTTGCTCACTTCGTGTAGCCGAATCCCCCTCAAGGGGCGCACCCGGCGGCCCGGCAAAGCCGGTTCCGCGGGTGCGTGCGAACGGGCTTCGCTTCGCTTGCCCTGGGTTGACGGGCGCACAGGCTCGATCTTGCTTGTCGGGATCGGGCCTTTCTTGTTTATGTCGAGGACGACGTGAAAACACCTCTCCGCTTGTTCATGCAGATGGCATGTCTTGCCCTGCTGGTATTGGCTGGGCCGACTCGGGCGCTGACGGCCGACGAGGCCCTGGCCATGGCCTCGGGCGATGCCGAAAGCCGCATCGCCGCCATCAACAAGGCCGTCGCCGTGGCCGACGAGAAGACCAAGGCTTTCCTGCAGGCCCTGGTGGATGAGGCGGTGAAGTTCACCGACAAGCAGGCCTACGTCATGAAGGACGACAAGGGCTTCGACCCGGTCACCGGCGCCGAGGTGAAGGTGCCGGCCGAGGCCGAGGACGTGGTCAACAACAACCTGATGCGCGGCGCGCTCGATGCCGCGCAGGCCGCGCTGCAGCTCACCAGCCCCGACGAAGCCGTGCGGCTCGAAGCCGCCGACGCCCTCTTCAAGGAGCCCGACGAATCGCGCGTTCCGCTGGTCGAGAAGGCCCTGGCCGCCGAGCAGAGCGCCAAGGTCAAGGCCAAGCTGATGCTGGTGCGCGACGCCTCCATGCTGTCGAGCGCAGACGCCGCCAAGCGCCTGGCCGCTGCCAAGGCGTTGGGCGACAACAAGAACCCCGACACCAAGCTGCTGCTCAACCAGCGCCTGGCCGACGAGACCGACCCGCAGGTCAAGGCCGCCATCCAGGCCAGCATCGCGTCCATCGATGGCGCGCTGGTGTGGGGCGACCGGCTGGGCGTGGTGTTCAGCGGCATCAGCCTGGGCTCGGTGCTGCTGCTGGCAGCCCTGGGCCTGGCCATCACCTACGGCCTGATGGGCGTGATCAACATGGCCCATGGCGAGCTGATGATGATCGGCGCCTATGCCACCTATGTGATGCAGGGCGTGTTCCAGCGCTTCCTGCCGGAATCGATGTTCGGCTGGTACCTGGTGGCGGCCATCCCGGTCTCGTTCATGGCCTCGGCCCTGGTGGGCGCGGTGCTGGAGCGGGGCGTGATCCGCTTCCTGTACGGCCGGCCGCTGGAGACGCTGCTGGCCACCTGGGGCATCAGCCTGATGCTGCAGCAGCTGGTGCGCACGATCTTCGGCGCGCAGAACGTGGGTGTGGAGAACCCCGGCTGGATGAGCGGCGGGCTGGAAGTCCTCTCCAACCTCGTGCTGCCCTGGAACCGCATCGGCATCATCATCTTCGCCGGGCTCGTGCTCGCGTCCATGGCCTGGCTGATCAGCCGCACGCGCCTGGGTCTCTTCGTGCGCGGCGTGACGCAGAACCGGCCCATCGCCTCGTGCATGGGCGTGAACACGGCGCGGGTGGACACCTACGCCTTCGCGCTGGGCTCGGGCATCGCCGGCCTGGCGGGCTGCGCGCTCAGCCAGATCGGCAATGTGGGGCCCGACCTGGGCCAGAGCTACATCGTCGACAGCTTCATGGTGGTGGTGATGGGCGGCGTGGGCCAGCTGGCCGGCACCGTCTACGCGGCCCTGGGCCTGGGCGTGCTCAACAAGTTCATCGAAGGCTGGGCGGGCGCGGTGCTGGCCAAGATCGCCATCCTGGTCTTCATCATCGTGTTCATCCAGAAGCGGCCGCAGGGCATCTTCGCGATCAAGGGCCGCAGTGCCGAGGCCTGATGCCATGACGACATCCGTTCAACTTCCCTCCAAAGCCCCGCTGCTCAGCGGCAAAGGCTGGACCGCCTTCTTCATCGCGCTGATCGTGGCGTGCGGCCTGGCGCCGGTGCTCAACCTGTGGGTGCCCGACGGCAGTGCCTTCCACCTCAGCGACTATGCGGTGGCGCTGCTTGGCAAGATCATGTGCTACGCCATCTGCGCGCTGGCCATGGACCTGATCTGGGGCTACACCGGCATCCTGTCGCTGGGCCACGGCCTGTTCTTCGCGCTGGGCGGCTACATGATGGGCATGTACCTCATGCGGCAGATCGGCCGCGACGGCAACTACAAGAGCGACCTGCCGGACTTCATGGTCTTCCTCGACTGGAAGACGCTCCCCTGGCACTGGACCTTCAGCGACAGCTTCGTTTTCCAGATGCTGATGGTGGTGGTGGTGCCGGGCCTGCTGGCGCTGGTCTTCGGCTACTTCGCCTTCCGCTCGCGCATCAAGGGCGTGTACTTCTCGATCATCACGCAGGCCATGACCTTCGCGGCCATGCTGCTGTTCTTCCGCAACGAGACCGGCTTCGGCGGCAACAACGGCTTCACCGACTTCAAGCGCATCCTGGGCATTCCGATCGCCACGCAGGAGATGCGCATGACGATCTTCGCCCTCACCGGCGCGGTGCTGCTGGGCTTCTTCCTGTTCGCCAAGTGGCTGATCGGCAGCAAGTACGGCCGCGTGCTGCAGGCCATCCGCGATGCCGAGTCGCGCACCATGTTCTGCGGCTACAACCCGCTGCCCTACAAGCTCAGCATCTGGGTCATCTCGGCCATGATGTGCGGCGTGGCCGGCGCGCTGTACGTGCCGCAGGTGGGCATCATCAACCCGGGCGAGATGAGCGCCGCCAACTCCATCGAGATCGCCATCTGGACGGCCGTCGGCGGACGCGCGACGCTCATCGGACCCATCGTCGGCGCCTTCCTGGTCAACGGTGCCAAGAGCTGGCTGACGGTGGTGGCGCCGGAATACTGGCTGTACTTTCTGGGCGCGCTCTTCATCGCGGTCACGCTGTTCCTGCCCGACGGCATCGTGGGGCTGGTGCGCCGGCTGATGAACCGCGGCAAGGCCGAGGTCGCCGCCGAGCCCGTGGCCCCCACCGGCCGCGAGGAAGCCCAGCGCGCGCTGGCCAGGGAGGAGGGCGTGGAGCCCGCCGCCCTGCCCACCGTGCATGTCGAACCCAAGGGAGCCCAGGCATGACGCCCGACCTGATGGAAGCCGGCGCCGAGCGCCATGCCCGCGCCCAGGGCCTGCCTGCGGGCGCATCCACCGAATCCGGTGGCCGCACCGCCGGCTACGGCCGGCCCGCGGTGTCCGGCGAGGTGGACGTGGCCCACGGCCGCATCCTGTACCTGGAAGACGTGAGCGTGAGCTTCGACGGCTTCAAGGCCATCAACAAGCTGAGCCTGGACATCGCGCCTGGCGAGCTGCGCTGCATCATCGGGCCCAACGGTGCGGGCAAGACCACGATGATGGACATCATCACCGGCAAGACGCGGCCCGACGAAGGCACCGTGTACTTCGGCAGCACCATCGACCTGCTGCGCCACCGCGAGGCCGAGATCGCGCAGCTGGGCATCGGCCGCAAGTTCCAGAAGCCGACGGTGTTCGAGCACCTGACCGTGTTCGAGAACCTGGAGCTGGCGCTCAAGACCGACAAGCGCGTGAAGCCGTCGATGTTCTTCAAGCTCGACTCGGCCCAGGCCGACCGGCTGGCCGAGATCCTGCAGACCATCCACCTGGCCGACAGCGTCAACCGCATGGCCGGCACGCTGAGCCATGGCCAGAAGCAGTGGCTGGAGATCGGCATGCTGCTCATGCAGGACCCGAAGCTGCTGCTGCTCGACGAGCCCGTGGCGGGCATGACCGACGAGGAGACGGCGCGCACCGCCGAGCTCTTCCTCACGCTCAAGGGCAAGCATTCGCTGATGGTGGTGGAGCACGACATGAGCTTCATCCGCACCATCTCCGAGATCGTCACCGTGCTGTGCGACGGCTCGGTGCTGGCGCAGGGCACGCTCGACGAAGTCCAGTCGGACGAGCGGGTGATCGAGGTTTATCTAGGACGTTGAGCCATGCTGAAGGTCAAGAACATCCACCAGTACTACGGCGGCTCGCACATCCTGCGGGACCTGAGCTTCGAGGCGCCGCTGGGCCAGGTCACCGTGCTGCTGGGCCGCAACGGCGTGGGCAAGACCACGCTGCTGAAGTCGCTCATGGGCCTGGTGCCGATCAAGAGCGGCAGCATCGAGTTCGACGGCCAGCCGGTGCACAAGAAGACGCCCTACGAGCGCGCCCGCGCCGGCATGGGTTTCGTGCCGCAGGGCCGCGAGATCTTCGCGCGGCTGACGGTCGAAGAGAACCTGCGCATGGGCCTGGCCTACCGCAGTGCATCGACGCCCATCGCGCCCGAGCTCTACGAGCTGTTCCCGGTGCTCAAGCAGATGCTGCACCGGCGCGGCGGCGACCTGTCGGGTGGCCAGCAGCAGCAGTTGGCCATCGCCCGCGCGCTGGCCCCGGGGCCGAAGATGCTGATCCTGGACGAGCCCACCGAAGGCATCCAGCCCAGCATCATCAAGGACATCGGCCGCGCCATCCGCCGCCTGGCCGACGAGGGCTGGAAGGGCCAGAAGATGGCCATCGTGCTGTGCGAGCAGTACTACGACTTCGCCGAGGAGCTGGCCGACCACTACCTGGTGATGGAGCGCGGCGAGGTCATCGCACGTGGGCTGGGCAAGGACATGGCGGCGGACGGCGTCCGCCAGCTCGTGGCCATTTGAGGCCGGGCGTCAGCCCGCGAACTCTTCCGTGTCCACTTCCTGCGTGGCCTGTGCCGGGTAGCGCGGACCGCTCACGGTGCGCTGGTTGATGAGCTCGCCGGCGCGGGCGATCACGTCGGCGGGCGGTCGGAGGTCGGCCGCGGCCAGGTCCTCGTGCAGATGGTCCAGGCTGGTGGTGCCGGGGATGGGGAGGATGTCCTCGCCCTGCGCCAGCAGCCAGGCCAGTGCCAGTTGGGCGGGCGTGCAGCCGGCTTCTTGCGCCAGGGCCTCGAAGCCGGAGAGCAGCGAGAGGTTGCGCGGATAGTGCTCGGCCGAGAAGCGCGGCATGGGCCGGCGGATGTCCTTGGCGTCCAGCGCGGCCACGTCCGTGAGGCGGCCCGTCAGGTAGGCCCGGGCCAGCGGGCTGAAGGCCACGAAGGCGGTGCCCAGTTCGCGGCAGGCGGCCAGCACGGCGATCTCGGGGTTGCGCGTCCAGAGCGAATACTCGGTCTGCACGGCGGCGATGGGATGCACGGCGGCGGCCTTGCGCAGCGTGCCGGCCGAGACTTCCGACAGACCCAGCGCGCGCACCTTGCCCTCTTCGATCAGGCGCGACATCTCGCCCACCGAATCCTCGATGGGCACCTTCTTGTCCCAGCGGTGAAGGTAGTAGAGGTCGATGACGTCGGTGTTCAGGCGGCGCAGGCTGTCCTCGCAGTTGCGGCGCAGCGTGGCGGGGCGGCCGTCGATCACGCGGCGCATCACGCCGTCCTCGCCCTTCACGCCCGCCATGCCGCCCTTGCTGCAGAGCGTGAACTGCTGGCGGTGCTTCTTCAGCACGCGGCCCACCAGTTCCTCGTTGGCGCCGAAGCCGTAGAGCGCGGCGGTGTCGAACAGGGTCACGCCGGCATCCAGCGCGGCCAGCAGCACGCGCTCGCCCTGCTCGGGCGAGGGCGGCACGCCATAGGCGTGACTCAGGTTCATGCAGCCCAGGCCGATGGCCGAGACCTCAAAGTTCGCGATACGTCGTGTGTGCATGGGCAGAGCTTAGTCGGGGTTGGAAGGTTGAAAGCGGTGCACGGATTCTTTGCCAGGCCAGGTGCTGCCAGGCCGCCGTGCCGTAGCCGGCCACGAGGTCGTGACCGAGGGCCCGCCAGGCGGGGTCGGTCGCGTCGAGGCCCAGGTCTTCGATGAAGGGTGCCTGCACGATGAAGCACTGGCGGCGGTAGGGGAGCAGGAAGCCGCCCGGCTGCGTCGCGAGCACCGGCGCTGCCTCGTCATGGCGCGCGAACCAGAGGTGCAGCAGCAGGCCCGTGCGCGGCGCGTGCCAGAAGTCGCCCATGTCATCGCCCGGCGCGGCCAGGCCGCCGAGCACGCGGCGGGCATGGTCCCAGTGCAGGAAGCCGAGTTCGCGCGCCGCGGCCTGCAGATGGTCGCCCAGGGTGCGGTCATCGCCGCGGCCCTCGCGGCGGGCGCCATTCAGGCGCACGCGGGCACGCACCTTGAGCTCCTCCGCCGGAACCTTGGCGCGCTCCATCGGGACCTCGTCGCGGACAGGCTTCTGCCCAAGCGGCTGCTCGCTCATGGCGCGGGCGCCGCAGACGGTGTCGGGGTGACGGCGCTGCGTGCCACGGCATCGAGCTGCGCCTGCAGCGCGTCCGGGCCGCACAGGTCCAGACCGACGCCGGCCCAGGCCTTGGCGCACACCGCACCCACGGTCTGCGCGGCTTCGGCATGCAGTTGCCGGCCGGCGGGCCGAAGCAGCAGGGCGCCAGCCTCGCGTGCAACGAGGCCGGTCTTCTCCAGGGGCATCAGTTGCCGGACGAGCGCCGAGGGCGCGATGTGCAGGGCCTGTGCGAGCTGCAGCGTGGGCAGACGTCCATGCGATGCCTGCGTCAGCGCATCGAGCAGCAGGAAGTCCTTCGTGTCGAGGCCGTGCCACATGCCCAGCCGTTCATCCAGGCGCTGCTGCTGGCGCACATGGGCGCGGGCGAGCGCCAGGCCGAGCCGCATGGCCTGGGCGTCGGTCAGCCGGCTCATGCGCCACCTCCTTGTCGTGCGCCGCCGTCGGCCGCGGGTGACAGCAACTCGGCCTCCCACAGCGCCAGCAGCGTCCCCAGTTCTGCGTCGTAGTCGAAGGCGGGATCGTCGCGCTCCTTCACGCGGTCGACGACCTCGAAGCGGAAGGCTTCGGCGCCGTGCGTGTTCCAGGCCGATTGCAGGGCCCGGTCGCGATGGGCGCCACGCATGAGTTCGAAGCGCAGGCGGTTGAAGATGCCGTCCAGATGGCGGCTGCTGCCCACGCGCAGCAGCCCGGCGGCGTCGCAGCGCAGGACATAGATGCCCATGGCGGGAAAGGCCTGCTTGTACTGGCGCGTCAACTCGCGACGGGCCTGCAGGGAAAGGGAAGGGGTCATGGCAGTGCTCCAGGTCCTCGTCGGCGAGCCGGTCCCGCATGGGGCTCGAACGAAGACCGCGGTCTGTCCACGGAAGAAGAGAAACGAGTCGGGAGGGTGAGAGCCTCTTGTGCGGGCAGGCGCCCCTCAGCACCTGCCCGCAATTTTACCCGGGTTATTTTGGCCGGATCAAGCGATCCGAACCCCGGGCCGTGCCTCAGCCGGCGAGCTGCTGCTCCAGCTGGTGCAGCACCTGGTAGCAGGGCAGCACCTGGGCCACGCTGCTGTTGGGCTCGCGGCCTTCGCGGATCGCGGCGAAGAACTCGCGGTCCTGCAGCTCGATGCCGTTCATCGACACGTCGACCTTGCTCACGTCCACCGGCTCTTCGGCGCCCTTGCTGTGCGACTGCACCAGGTCGTCGTAGCGCGCGATGTAGGTCGCGGTGTCGCCGATGTAGCGGAAGAAGGTGCCCAGCGGGCCGTCGTTGTTGAACGAGAGCGACAGCGTGCAGATGGCGCCATTGGCGGCCTGCAGCTGGATGCTCATGTCCATGGCGATGCCCAGGTCCTTGTGGATCGGGCCCTGCACGGCATTGGCCTTCACGATCGGGCTGCCGGCCTGGTAGGCGAACAGGTCCACGGTGTGGGCGGCGTGGTGCCACAGCAGGTGGTCGGTCCAGCTGCGCGGCTGGCCCAGCGCATTCATGTTGGTGCGGCGGAAGAAGTAGGTCTGCACATCCATCTGCTGGATGTTGAATTCGCCGGCCTGGATCTTCTTGTGCACGTACTGGTGGCTGGGGTTGAAGCGGCGGGTGTGGCCCACCATGGCCACCTTGCCGACCTGCTTCTGCAGCGCCAGCACTTCCTCGCCCTCCTTGAGCACGTCGCACAGGGGAATCTCCACCTGCACATGCTTGCCGGCCTGCAGGCAGGCCTTGGTCTGGGCGGCATGCATCTGCGTGGGCGTGCACAGGATGACGGCGTCCAGCTCCTGGATGGCCAGGCTGTCGGCCAGATCGGTGGTGACGTGCTTGATGCCGTACTTGTCGGCCACTTCCTGGGTCTTGCCCAGATCGCGGCTGATGAGGGAGATCACCTCGACGTCGGGGATGTTCTTGATGCCGTCCAGGTGCTTGATGCCGAAGGCGCCGGCGCCGGCGAGTGCGACTTTGATGGTCATGTCGGTGTTGGCTTTCTGTGGATGGTTGGTCAGGCCTGGTCTTCCAGGATGAGATGGCCCACGGCGGTGTTGGAGGCCGGCACGTGGAAGAAGCGGTGCGCCAGCCTGGGCGCCGGGCCGCCGGCGATGTCGCCCATGGCGCCGCGGGCGATCAGCCACATCACCAGCTCGATGCCCTCGCTGCCGGCTTCGCGCACGTACTCGATGTGCGGCACCTTGGCCAGTTCGGCGGGTTCGGCGATCAGGCGGTCCAGGAACTTGTTGTCCCATTCCGAGTTGATCAGGCCGGCCCGTGCGCCCTGCAGCTGGTGGCTCATGCCGCCGGTGCCCCAGATGTGCACGTTGAGGTCCTCGTCGAAGCTCTCGACGGCCTTGCGGATGGCACGGCCCAGGTTGAAGCAGCGCTGGCCGCTCGGCACCGGGTACTGCACCACGTTGACCGCGAAGGGGATCACCGGGCAGGGCCAGGCGCCGTTCTTCGGGTCCTGCTCGCCGCACATCAGCGACAGGGGCACCGTCAGGCCATGGTCCACATCCATCTTGTTGACGATGGTGAGGTCGAAGTCCTGCTGGATCACGCTCTGCGCGATGTGGCTGGCCAGCTCGGGGTGGCCCACCACCTTGGGCACCGGGCGCGGGCCCCAGCCCTCGTCGGCCGGCTGGTACTCGGCCGCCGTGCCGATGGCGAAGGTGGGAATCATGTCCAGGCTGAAGGCCGTGGCATGGTCGTTGAAGACCAGGATGACGACGTCGGGCTTGTTGTCCTTCATCCATTGCTTGGAGAAGTCGTAGCCCGCGAACAGCGGCTTCCAGTAGTCTTCCTTCGTCTTGCCCAGGTCCAGTGCCGCGCCGATGGCAGGCACGTGCGAGGTGTAGACGGATGCGGTGATGCGGGCCATGTCAGTTCGCCTTGGTGGGGTGGTGGGCGCCCTGCGGCTGGCGATGGGCTTGCGCATCGCCGTCCTCGCCCACGTAGCGGTTGCCGTCCACGCGGCGGCCGCCGTTGATCATCATGTTGCGGTATTCCTCTTCGGTCATGCCGGTCATCGAGCCCGCCATCTGCTGGAAGCTCTTGCCATCGGTGGCGCCGATCTTGGCGAGGAAGTAGATGTTGCCGCCGGTTCGCATGCACCAGTTGAGGTCGCGGGCCAGCACGGCCTGCTTCTGCTCCTCGGTCATCGGCCATTCGTCGAGGTAGGCACGTTCGTCGGCCTTGAAGCGCTCGCGGTTCTCGGCCTTCATCAGGCTCATGCAGAACTGGTTGAGCCAGTAGCCTTTGCGGCTCTGCTCGGCGTCGAAGATGATCGTGCCGGGCACGTCCAGGTAGGGTTTGTCGAGGGCCATGTCAGACCTCCTCCGGCCAATAGAGCTTCATGGGGTTGTCGACCAGGAGCTTCTTCTGCAGTGCCGGCGTCGTCGCGATGTGCGGGATGAAGTCCACCAGCAGGCCGTCGTCGGGCATGTGGTCCTTCAGGTTGGGGTGCGGCCAGTCGGTGCCCCACAGCACGCGGTCGGGGAACTGCTCGACGATGCGGCGGGCGAAGGGCACCACGTCGCGGTAGGCGCTCTGCTCGCCGTCCAGCGCCTTGGGGCCGGCCACCGACAGGCGCTCGGGGCAGCTCACCTTGCTCCACACATTGCTGTGCTCGCGCATGAATTTCTCGAACAGCGCGAACTCGGGGCCATCCACCGGCTTGGTCACGTCGGGGCGGCCCATGTGGTCCACCACCACCGTGGTCGGCAGCGCGGTGAAGAAGTCCCACAGCTCGGGCAGGTCCACCGCCTCGAAGTAGATGACCACGTGCCAGCCCAGCTTGGCGATGCGGCCGGCGATCTCCATCAGCTCGTCCTTGGGCGTGAAGTCCACCAGGCGCTTGACGAAGTTGAAGCGCACGCCGCGCACGCCGGCGGCATGCAGGGCCTGCAGCTCCTCGTCCGTCACGCTGCGCTTGACCGTGGCCACGCCGCGCGCCTTGCCATCCGACGACTGCAGCGCATCGACCAGCGCGCGGTTGTCCGCGCCGTGGCAGGTGGCCTGCACGATCACGTTGCGCGCAAAGCCCAGGTGGTCGCGCAGCGCGAAGAGCTGCGCCTTGCTGGCGTCGCAGGGCGTGTACTTGCGCTCGGGCGCGTAGGGAAACTCCGCGCCGGGGCCGAAGACGTGGCAGTGCGCATCGACGCTGCCGGCCGGCACCTGGAACTTCGGCTTGCTGGGACCGGTGTACCAGTCCAGCCAGCCGGCGGTTTTCTCGAAGGGGCCTGTGGTGGGTTTGCTCATGAGCGTTGCTCCTGGGGAGTGAGGGGGCCGACCGGGGTCAGTCGGGCTTGATGCCGGCTTCGCGCACCAGCTTCTCGTAGCGCACGCGCTCCGAGTGGATGAGCTGGGCGAACTGCTCGATGCTGCCGGGCAGCACCTCGCCGCCGACCTGGGCCATGCGCTCGCGCACGGCCGGCGTCTGCAGCGCCTTCTGCACCTCGGCATGCAGCTGGGTGACGATGGGCCGCGGCGTGGCCGCCGGGGCCACGATGCCGTACCACACCGAGGCCTCGAAACCCGGGAAGCCGGATTCGGCGATGGTGGGCACGTCGGGGAAGACGGCGCTGCGGTTGGGGCTCAGGGCGGCCAGCACCTTGAGCTTGCCGCTCTTCACGTGCGGCTGAGCCTCCAGCGCATTGATGGCCACCAGCGGCAGTTGGCCGCCGATCACGTCCGTGAGCGCCTGGGCGCCGCCGCGGTAGGGCACATGCTGCAGGCGAATGCCGGCGGCGCGCTCGAAGAACTCCACCGCCATGTGCGGCGTCGAGCCGTTGCCCGGCGACGCGAAGGAGAGGCCATCGGGCTTGGCCTTGGCCGCCGCGATCAGCTGCTGGATGGTGCTGAAGGGCGCGCTGGCATTGGCGGCGATCACCACCGGCACGCGGCCGATCAGCGACACCGGCACCAGGTCGCGCTCGGCATCGAAGGGCATGGGCTGGTACAGCGCCATGTTGGCCGCCAGCGCATTGGCCGCCACCATCAGCGTGTAGCCGTCGGCGGGCGCGTCGATGGTGGCCTTGACCGCGATGTTGGTGCCGGCACCGGGCCGGTTGTCGATCACGAAGGGCTGGCCCAGGCTGGCCGCCAGGGCCTGGCCCACGCTGCGGGCGACCGCGTCCACGGCGCCCCCGGCCGAGTAGCCGACCAGCACGCGCACGGGCTTGGTCGGGTAGCCCGTCTGCGCAGTGGCCAGCGTGGGCGCGAGCCAGGCGGAGGCAGCGGCCAGCGGGCCGGTGGCGATCAGCTGGCGGCGGGAAAGGGTCATGGTCGTCTCCGTGTTCTTCTCTGCGGGCAGCGGATGCCGGCGGGCGCCGGCAACGCGCTCAGTCGATGTACTTGAGGCCCGCGGCCGCCAGCGGCTCGCGCATCTTGTACATGTCCAGGCCCAGCACGCCGCTGGCCAGCTTGGCGCGCTTCTCGCCCTCGAAGGACTCGCGCTTGCGGGCGGCTTCGAGCGTCTTGGCGGCGATGGCGCGCGGCACGCAGACCACGCCGTCGTCGTCGGCCACGATCACGTCGCCGGGCGTCACCAGCATGCCGGCGCACACCACGGGGATGTTGACCGAGCCGATGGTGGCCTTGATGCAGCCCTTGCTGCTGATGCACTTGCTCCACACGGGGAAGTTCATCTCCTGCAGCGTCTTGACGTCGCGCACGCCGGCGTCGATCACCAGGGCGCGGGCGCCGCGGGCCTGGAAGCTGGTGGCCAGCAGGTCGCCGAAGTAGCCGTCGGTGCATTCGGCGGTGATGGCGGCCACCACGATGTCGCCGGGCTGGATCTGCTCGGCCGCGACGTGCAGCATCCAGTTGTCGCCGGGGTGCAGCAGCACGGTGACAGCCGTGCCGGACACCTGCTGGCCCGGATAGATCGGGCGCATGTAGGGCTTGAGCAGGCCCACGCGGCCCATGGCCTCGTGGACGGTGGCCGAGCCCAGGGCGGCCAGGCCGTCCGCGGTCTCGCGGTCGGTGCGCTGGATGTTGCGGTAAACGACGCCTAGTTCATACATGTTGGTATCTCCGGAAGGGTTACAGGCTCTTCGCCTTCAGGGCGGCATCCAGGCGCGGGAAGACCCGGCGCGCGTTGCCTTCGAAGACCTGGAAGCGCTCGTCGTCCGTCAGGTTGGCGGTGGCGCTCACATAGCGCTTGGTGTCGTCGTAGTAGTGGCCGGTCTGCGGGTCGATGCCGCGCACGGCGCCGATCATTTCCGAGGCGAACAGGATGTTCTTGACCGGGATCACCTTGGTCAGCAGGTCGATGCCCGGCTGGTGGTAGACGCAGGTGTCGAAGAAGATGTTGTTGAGCAGGTGCTCTTCGAGCAGCGGCTTCTTCATCTCCTGCGCCAGGCCGCGGAAGCGGCCCCAGTGGTAGGGCACCGCGCCGCCGCCGTGGGGAATCACGAACTTCAGCGTCGGGAAGTCCTTGAACAGGTCGCCCTGGATGCACTGCATCACGGCCGTGGTGTCGGCGTTGAGGTAGTGCGCGCCGGTGGTGTGGAAGCAGGCGTTGCAGCTGGTGCTCACGTGCACCATGGCCGGGATGTCGTACTCCACCATCTTTTCGTAGATGGGGTACCAGTGGCGGTCGGTCAGCGGCGGGCTGGTCCAGTGGCCGCCCGAGGGGTCGGGGTTCAGGTTGATGCCGACGAAGCCGTATTCCTTGACGCACTTCTCCAGCTCGGGGATGCAGGTCTTGGGGTCCACGCCCGGCGACTGGGGCAGCATGGCCGCGCCGATGAAGTTGTCCGGAAAGAGCTCGCTCACGCGGTAGCACAGCTCGTTGCAGATGGCGGCCCAGGTGCTGGAGACCTCGAAGTCGCCGATGTGGTGGGCCATGAAGCTGGCGCGCGGGCTGAAGATGGTCAGGTCGCTGCCGCGTTCCTTCATCAGGCGCAGCTGGTTCTGCTCGATGGATTCGCGCAGTTCGTCGTCGCTGATCTTCAGGTCGGCCGGGTTGGGCTTGGCCGACGGGTCCTTGATGCCGGCGATCTGGGCATTGCGCCAGTTCTCGAGGGCCTTGGGGGCGGTGGTGTAGTGGCCGTGGCAGTCGATGATCAGCGGCTGACCGTTGGATTTCGGCATGGCGTCTCCTGGGAGGGGGCGGGGCGGGCCGGTGACAACCGGCCGCGGGTCTGGAAGGCAGCGCCCATTCTGTGCCGTGGCCCGGTCCGCCTCCAGGGGGCAGATCGACTAGCAGCTAGAACAAACTGCTATAGCATGCGTGTCGATATGCGTCTGACGTCATGGATCTGAAACAGCTGGAGTACTTCGTCCGGGTCGTGGAGCTGGGCAGCTTCACCCGCGCCGCGCTGGCGCTCGACATCGCCCAGCCCGCCCTCAGCCGCCAGGTGCGCACGCTGGAGGTGGAGCTGCGCCAGAACCTGCTGGTGCGCAACGGCCGCGGCGTGACGCCGACCGAAGCCGGCGCGCTGCTGCTGGAGCACGGCCGCGGCATCCTGCACCAGGTGCAGCGGGCGCAGGAGGAGCTGGCGCGGGTGCGCGGCGGCCTGGCGGGCCGGGTGGCGCTGGGCCTGCCGCCCACGGTGGCGCGCGCGCTGGCCGTGCCGCTGACCCGGCGCTTCCGTCGCGAGCTGCCCGAGGCGCGGCTGTCGATCAGCGAGGGCCTGTCGATCTCCATGCACGAAGCCCTGTCCGCCGGTCGGCTGGACATCGCCGTGCTCTACGAAGCCAAGCCCATCGCCGGCCTGGACATCTCGCCGCTGATGACCGAGGAACTGATGCTGGTGCAGGCCCGCCCGCCCGGCCTGGCCGAAGACCCGCCGCCGCCGCCCATCCCGCTGGCCGAGGTGGCGAAGCTGCCGCTCATCATCCCCAGCCGGCCCAATGCGGTGCGCATGCATGTGGAGTCGGAGATGGCGGCGCTGGGCTGCGAGCCGCAGATCGCGCTGGAGATCGACGGCGTGCCCGCCATCCTGGACCTGGTGGCCGACGGCGCCGGCTGCGCCATCCTGGCGCGGCGGGCCGTGCAGACCTCGATCCGGCCTTCCGCCTTCAGCGTGCGGCCCATCGGCCCGCCGCGGCTGAAAGTCCAGGCGCACGTGGCGCTGAGTGCGCAGCGGCCGGTCACGCGCACGCAGGCGGCGGCGCTGGAGTTGCTCAAGGCGGTGGCAGCGGAAACGGGGGGCTGACCCGCGCGGCGCGGCCCAGTCCTGAACGAGAAGGGCGCCGCGACGCCCCATGCCAGTCAATTCATCCGTTCGCCCTGAGCTTGTCGAAGGGCTTGCACCCGGCTTCGACAAGCTCAGCCCGAACGGGCTTTGGTGGATTGATTCAGCCCGAACGGGTTTGGGTGAACTGATTCAGCCTGAACGGATTTTGGTGAACTGATCTGCAATGGCTACAACAGCGCTCTTCATCGTGCGTGAATGCCCCGCTCAGCCGCTCAGCCGCTCAGCCGCTCAGTCCCCCAGCCGCGCCCGGTGCCGCGCGATCTGCGCCGTCACCTGAACCGGCGCCGTGCCGCCCAGCGTGTTGCGGGCTTCCAGCGAGCCACGCAGGCTCAGCACGCCGAACACGTCGTCCTGGATCGCCGGGTTGAACTGCTGCAGCGTGGCCAGCGGCAGCTGCGACAGGTCCACGCCCTGGGCGATGGCGGTCTTGACGGCATGAGCGACCGTCTCATGCGCGTCGCGGAAGGGCAGGCCCTTCTTGACCAGGTAGTCGGCCAGGTCGGTGGCGGTGGCGTAGCCGCGCAGGGCGGCGGCCTCCATGGCCTCGCGGCGCACCGTGATGCCGCCCACCATCTCGGCAAAGATGCGCAGCGTGTCCTTGAGCGTGTCGACGGTGTCGAACAGCGGCTCCTTGTCTTCCTGGTTGTCCTTGTTGTAGGCCAGGGGCTGGCCCTTCATCAGGGTGATCAGGCCCATCAGGTGGCCGACCACGCGGCCGGTCTTGCCGCGTGCCAGCTCGGGCACGTCGGGGTTCTTCTTCTGCGGCATGATCGACGAGCCGGTGGTGAACCGGTCGGCGATCTGGATGAAGCCGAAGTTCTGGCTCATCCACAGGATCAGTTCCTCGCTGAAGCGGCTCACGTGCACCATCGCCAGGCTGGCGAAGGCGGTGAACTCGATGGCGAAGTCGCGGTCGCTCACGGCGTCCAGGCTGTTCTGGCAGACGCCTTCCATGCCCAGGGTGCGGGCCACGCGCTCGCGGTCCAGCGGATAGCTGGTGCCGGCCAGGGCGGCGGCGCCCAGCGGCAGGCGGTTGACGCGGCGGCGCAGGTCGGCCAGGCGCTCGGCGTCGCGGGCGAACATCTCCACGTAGGCCAGCATGTGGTGGCCGAAGCTCACCGGCTGGGCCACCTGCAGGTGGGTGAAGCCGGGCAGGATGGCGTCCACGTTCTCGGCGGCGATCTTCACCAGCGCCTTCTGCAGGTCGGTCAGCAGGCCATCGATCAGGTCGATCTCGCCGCGCAGCCACAGGCGCACGTCGGTGGCGACCTGGTCGTTGCGGCTGCGGCCGGTGTGCAGGCGCTTGCCGGCATCGCCCACCAGCTGGGTCAGGCGGGCCTCGATGTTCAGGTGCACGTCTTCCAGGGCCAGCTTCCACTCGAAGCTGCCGGACTCGATCTCACTGCGGATCTGACCCATCCCACGCTGGATGTCGGCCAAGTCCTGCGAACCGATGATGCCCTGGGCGGCGAGCATCTCTGCATGAGCCAGCGAGCCTTCGATGTCTGCCTGCGCGAGCCGCTTGTCGAAGAACACGCTGGAGGTGTAGCGCTGCACGAGTTCGCTCATGGGCTCGGAGAACAGCGCGGACCACGCTTCGGATTTCTTGTCGAATTGGTTCTGGGTCATGGGTCGGGGCCGCAAGGGGCCTTGGAAGAGCGGCAGGGCAGGAAGGCCGTGGAACAGAGGGGCGGCAGCGGGGGGGCGACGCGCCGTCGTGCGCGAGGCCAGGGCCATAATCGGCGGCCCCTCAGCGTCGCCAGCCATGCGAAACCCCCGGATTTTATCGGCGCGCCCTCCTGCGAGCCCTGCCCGCGCGGCCATGGCGCCGCAATCCGACTTCTGCCGGCCGGAGATGGTGATCCGGGTGGTGCTGGCCGCCGAGCTGCTGGCTGCCGTCGCGGTGGCCTTCGTGGCCGAGTCGGCCACCGACGCGCTGATGCGCTTTGCCACCGCTACGGGCGGCGTGATGCCAGCCATCCTGCTGTGGCTCATCGCGGCCTGCGCGCTGCGCCGCCGCCTGGGGCGTTGGCGCCCCGTTCCGCAGTATCTGGCGGCAGCGGTCGCGGGCGTGCTGGCCGGCCTGTATGGCTGCGCGGTGCTGCAGGGCACGGGCGCGATCACGCAGGCGCCGTGGCTGGCGGGCGCCTGGGCGGGCGGCCTCTTCGGCGCGGCGGCCATGGGGGTGATGAACCTGCGCACCGCGGCGCAGATGCCGGCCGCAGCCACGGCGCGGCTCACCGAACTGCAACAGCGCATCCGTCCGCACTTCCTCTTCAACACGCTCAACAGCGCCATCGCCCTGGTTCGCGACGATCCGGCCCAGGCCGAGGCCATGCTGGAGGATCTGGCCGAACTCTTCCGGCAGGCGCTCGCGGAGCCCGGCGAGTCCGCGTCGCTGGCCGAGGAGATCGACCTGGCCCAGCGCTACCTGGCCATCGAGCAGGTGCGCTTCGGCCCCCGGCTTCGCATCGCCTGGCAGCTGGACAAGGCCGCAGCCGGCGCGCGCCTGCCTCCGCTGCTGCTGCAGCCGCTGGTGGAGAACGCGGTGCGCCATGGCGTCGAGCCGAGCCCGGAGGGCGGCGAGCTGCGCATCCGCACCGAACGCCGCGGCTCCCGCGTGGTCATCGAGGTGGTCAACACGCTGCCGCCGCTGCGCTGGGCCGAGTCGCCCCTGCCGCGCGGCCACGGCATCGCGCTGGACAACGTCCGCAGCCGCCTGCGACTGCTGCACGACCTGCAGGCCAGCCTGAGCGCCGGCCTGGACCGCGACTGCTGGAGGGTGCGCATCGACATTCCCGCCGACCCGACGGACAAGCCGAAAAGAACGCAGCCATGAGCCTGTTACCCGCCGACGCCGCGCCGCTGCGCATCCTGCTGGTGGACGACGAACCCCTGGCACGCGCGCGCCTGCGCACCCTGCTGGCGGACTGCCGCGCGCCGGCCGCGCAAGTCGTGGGCGAAGCCGGTGATGGCCGTGCCGTGCTGCCGCTGCTGCGCGAGACGCCGGTGGACCTGCTGCTGCTGGACATCGCCATGCCCGGCCTCGACGGCATGGCGCTGGCCGACCAGTTGCGCGGCCGCCCCGAGGCGCCCGCCATCGTGTTCGTCACCGCGCACGCCGAACATGCGGTGGGTGCCTTCGAGCTCGACGTCGCCGACTACCTGACCAAGCCGGTGCGCGCAGCCCGCCTGCAGGAGGCGCTGGCCCGTGCCCAGCGCCATCTGCGCCAGCGCCGCGCCGAGCCGCCCGACACCGGGCATCTGCTCATCCAGGACCGCGCGCGTCTCGAACGCGTGCCCCTGTCCGAGGTTCTCTACCTGAAGGCCGAATTGAAATACATCACCGTGCGCACGGCGCAGCGCCAGCTGATCCTGGACGGCTCCCTCAACGACCTGGAAGCGCGGCATGGCGAGCGCTTCCTGCGGGTGCATCGCAGCGCGCTGGTGGCGCGCGGCGCCATCCGCGCCCTGGAACGCCACGATGGCGGGGATGAGCCAGACGGCTGGGCCGTCCGGCTGGCGGGCCTGCCCGAGCTGGTGCCCGTGTCGCGCCGCCAGTTGCAGGCGGTGCGCGACGCGCTGCGGGAGCGTGCGGAATGAGCGCCCCGGTGCCGCCTCCTGGCGCGGGCGCCGACGGGCCGCAGGTCGTCGCCCTGGATCCCTCTGAGCCGCCGCTAGCTGCCGCCGAGGCCGCCACCGACCGGGCCATCCGCGAGGCGGAGGCCGAGCGCGACGGGGGCGTCGTGCCGGAGCCCGGCAGCAGCGATCCACCGCGCCTTCTGCTGCACATGCCGGTGGATGTGCGCAGCGCCTCGCTGGTGATCCTGGGCGTGCTGGCCACCGTCTATACGCTGCGCTGGGCGGCGGCCGTGCTGATTCCGCTGGCGCTGAGCCTGATGCTCGTCTATGCCCTCTCGCCCGTGGTCGACCGGCTGGAGCGCTGGCGGCTGCCCCGCTGGGCCGGCGCCGCGGTGCTGCTGCTGGCCCTGACGGGCGGCACCGCCTGGACCGGCTATTCGCTCGCGGGCAGCGCCGGCCAACTGGTCGACGCGCTGCCGGCGGCGGCCCAGAAGCTGCGCAATGCCATCCGCACCAAGTCGGTCAAGGCCAGCCCGCTGGACACCGTGCAGCAGGCCGCCGAGCACCTCGAGCGCGCCGCCAACGAGGGCTCGCCCCCCACCTTCCGCCGCGGCGTGCAGCGCGTGATCATCGAGCGGCCGCCCTTCAACGTGCGCGACTACCTCTGGAGCGGCACCGTCGGCCTGATGGAAGGCGCGGGCCAGGCCACGCTGGTGCTCTTCCTCACCTATTTCGCGCTGTGTTCGGGCGACACCTTCCGGCGCAAGCTGGTCAAGATGACCGGGCCCAGCCTGCACAAGAAGAAGGTCACGGTGCATGTGCTGGACGACATCACGGGACACATCCAGCGCTACCTGCTGGTACAGATCCTGAGCAGCGCGCTGGTGGGCGTGACGACCGGCCTGGCCTTCTGGGCGCTGGGACTGGAGAACGCGGCGGTGTGGGGCATCATCGCGGGCGTCACCAACCTCATCCCCTACATCGGCTCGGTGCTGGTGATGGGCGCCGCGGGGCTGGTGGCCTTCCTGCAGTTCGGCACCATCGGCATGGCGCTGCTGGTGGCGGGCACCTCGCTGCTGATCCACACGCTGGTGGGCAACCTGCTGGTGCCCTGGCTCACCAGCCGCAGCTCGCGCATGAACCCGGTGGCGGTGTTCGTGGGCGTGATCTTCTGGGCCTGGATCTGGGGCGTGTGGGGGCTGCTGCTGGGCATGCCGATCATGATGGTCATCAAGTCGGTCTGTGACCGGGTGGACGACCTGCGGCCGGTGGGTGAGCTGCTGGGCGATTGAAGGTGTAGCGGGCCCCGGGTGGGCCGTGCACCCGGACGGCGCCGCGCTGCGCCGTACCCAGCCGGCGGCTCAGCGTGCGCCCGAGCCCAGCGCAAAGGGCTGCATCAGCCCGGTCATGGGCTTGGGCAGCGGATGCGCCAGCTCGCCGCGCTTGCTGGTCTTGAGGCCCAGGGACACCAGCGACTCCAGCAGCGTCACGCCCGCCGACACGCCGTCGATCACGGGCACGCCCAGTTCTTCCGACAGCGAGCGGCACAGGTCGGCCATGCCGGCGCAGCCCAGCACCAGCACGTCGCAGCCGTCGTCGGCCAGCGCGCGGCGGCATTCATCGACGATGCGGGCGCGGGCGTTGGAGCGCGGATCTTCCAGCTCCAGCACCGGCAACTCGCAGGCCCGCACGCGGGCGCAGAAGCGGGCCATGCCGTAGGCCTCCGCCAGGTGGTGCGCCTGGCCCATGGTGCGCGCCAGCGTGGTGACCACCGTGAAGCGGCTGCCGATGAAGCTGGCCGCATGCATCGCCGCCTCGGCGATGCCCAGCACCGGGCCGCGCGCCAGCTCGCGGGCGGCCTTCAGGCCCGGGTCGCCGAAGCAGGCGATCAGGTAGCCGTCCACGCCCGCGGCCTCGCCGGCCGCGATCTCGGCCAGCAGGCCGGGCGTGGCCAGGGCCTCGTCGTAGTGGCTCTCGATGGAGACCGGCCCCATCGCCGGGCTGACGGCGATGACCTCGGTGCCGGGCCGCGCCGCGGCGCGGGCGCAGGCACCGATCTTGTCGGTCATGCTCTGGGTGGTGTTGGGGTTGATGACCTTGATGCGCATGGACAGGGCGTTTTCTTCGGGATCAGGAACGGCGGGACAGCACAGCGTAGATGACGAAGCCCAGCCCCATGCCGATGAACCAGGCGTAGTTGGCGGCGCCGCGCCAGGCCGGCACCAGCACGCACAGGATCGGAATCAGGGCCGAGGGCACCATCGTGGCGACGGCCTTCATGTTGTAGCCATGGCTGTACCAGTACGTGCCGGTGGGCTTCATGGTGTAGAGGTCGTCCACCACCACGTGCTGGCGGCGCACCAGGTAGAAGTCGGCGATCAGGATGCCGAACAGCGGGCCGATGAAGGAGCCCAGGATGTCCAGCGTGTAGTGGATCACCTCGGGATTGTTGTAGAGGTTCCAGGGCGTGATGAAGATCGAGCCCACGGCGGCGATCATGCCGCCGGTGCGCCAGCTGATGTGCTGCGGCGCCACGTTGGAGAAGTCGAAGGCTGGCGAGACGAAGTTGGCCACGATGTTGATGCCGATGGTGGCGATCATGAAGGTCAGCGCGCCCAGCACCACGGCGGTGGTGGAGTCGATCTTGCCCACGGTGTGCACCGGGTCGGTGATCAGCTCGCCGAACACCGGCAGCGTGGCGGCGGTGGTGATCACCGTCAGCAGCGAGAAGAACACGAAGTTGACCGGCAGGCCCCAGAAGTTGCCCTTCTTCACCGCGTCGAAGCTCTTGCCGTAACGCGAGAAGTCGCCGAAGTTGAGCATCGGGCCGCTGAAGTAGCTCACCACCAGCGCGATGGCCGACAGCATCACCGGCAGCGCGTCCCAGCCCTCGAACTTGACGCCACCCAGGTTCAGGTCGATGTTCTTCCAGCCCGCCTTCCAGACCAGCCAGCCGCACAGGATGGCCATGACCACGTACACGCCCGGGCCGGCCCAGTCGATGAACTTGCGGATGGCCTCCATGCCGTGCCAGAACACGATGGCCTGCAGCACCCACATCACCATGAAGGCGACCCAGCCCAGCGTCGACAGGCCGGCGAAGCCGTGCTGCGCCACGTCGGCGTAGGGCGCCAGGTTGGGAAAGAGGTGCAGCGCCATCACCATGAAGGCGGCCGAGGCGAGGTAGGTCTGGATGCCGTACCAGGCCACCGCGATCAGCCCGCGGATGATGGCCGGGATGTTGGCGCCCTTGACGCCGAAGGAGGCCCGGCAGATGACCGGGTAGGGCGTGCCGGTGAGCTGGCTGGGCTTGGCCACCAGGTTGCAGAAGAACTGCACGATGACGATGCCGACCAGCAGCGCCACCAGCACCTGCCAGCTCGACAGGCCCAGCGCGAACAGGCTGCCCGCGGTGATGTAGCCGCCGACGCTGTGCACGTCGGACATCCAGAAGGCAAAGATGTTGTATTGCCCCCAGGTCTGTTGCTTGAGCGGCGCCAGGTCCTCGTTGGTGAGGGCCGGGTCGTAGCCGGGCTTGATGAGGGCGTGAGATGCCGCGTTGCCGTGGCCGAGGGGCTCGGCCGCGGCAGCGGCGGCGAGCGGGGTGGTGGTGGCCGTGTTCATGGGGGCTCCTGATCGGGTCGTTGGAGGGAGGCGGCGCCGCATGCGCCACGCGAGGTTGCACAGATTGGGTGCATTATTTGTATACAAAAATTGGATCGCAAGCGGCATGCCAGCTGGAGAGATCGGGAGATTCCCTAGTGGGGCGGGGGGCGGCGGGGCGGCGGGGCGACGGTGGCCGCCCGGTGGCTTGGACGGGGGCGGTTTGCGTCCCCTCTCCCCTTGCGGGAGAGGGGTTGGGGGGAGAGGGGGCGACGGCGCCCGAGGAGCGCCACGCCGCGTGACAGGCTGCAGCCCCCTCTCCCCACCCTCTCCCGCAAGGGGAGAGGGAGCCAAAGCCGGAAGAGCCGGTGGTCGAGCAGGCAGGAAAGGCGTGACGCCAGCCGCCTCAGAAAAGCGAGCGCCGGCTTACCTGCGGAAGCTGGCCCATCGACGGAAGGCCCGCGCCAGCCGGCCCGATGTTGGGACGTCCGGCCCTCAGCCGACGCCGCGCCGCGGTGCGACCGGCACCAGGGCGGCGCGCAGCCGCTGCACGTCCGCATCCGGCGCCGCCTCGGGCTCCAGCGCCCGCTCGACGTTGCCGATGTGCGCCAGCATCAGCGTGCGGGCGCGGGCGGTGTCGCCGTCTTCCAGTGCGGCGACGATGGCGGCGTGCTCGGCGCACGATTCACTGGCCTCGTGCCGCGACTGGTAGAGCGTGGCCGCCAGCGTGGTGCGCGCCGTCAGATCGCGCAGCACGTCGGTCAGCAGGCGGTGGCCCATCTGCTCGGCCAGGCAGACATGGAAGTCGGCCAGCAGGAAGGCGCGGGTGGCGGCATCCGCGCCCTCGATGGCCTGCTGCTCGTCCCGCACATGGGCGCGCAGGGTGCGGATCACCTGGGCCAGCGGCCGGCCCGCGTCGGCCAGGATGCCGGATTCGACGATGCGCCGCGCCGCGAAGGCGTCGCACGCCTCCTCCGCCGAGGGCTGCACCACGAACCAGCCGCGCTTGCTCTGCACCTCCACGAAGCCGCGCGCCTGCAGCTGCATCAGCGCCTCGCGCACCATGGTGCGGCTGACGCCGAACAGGTCGGCCAGGGCCTGCTCGCCCAGGCGCTGGCCGGGTGCCAGCTTCTGCGCCAGGATCGCTTCCACCACGCGGCGGGCGATGGCGGTGGGGCTCACAACGCTGTCGGTATCGGCCATGGGCCGCATTCTCACCGGCCGTCGGCGTGGCCGAGGGCGGCGGCGTCGGGCGTGGCGGGCAGTTCGCCGTCCAGCACCCGGCGGGCGCGCTCGCGGTCGATGTCGCCTTCCCAGGCGGCGATGGCCACCGTGGCCACGCAGTTGCCGACCAGGTTGCCCAGCGCGCGGGCGATGCCCATGAACCAGTCCACCGACAGCACCAGCACCAGCCCGATGGCCGGGATGGCCGGAATCGCGTGCAGCGTGGCCGCCAGCACCACGATGGCCGAGCCCGGCACGCCGTGCGCGCCCTTGGACGTAACCAGCGCGATGGCCAGGATGGTCAGCAGGTCGGCCATGGAGACCGGCGTGTTGGTGGCCTGCGCGATGAACACCGCCGCCAGCGTGATGTAGATCGAGAAGGCGTCCAGGTTGAAGGAATAGCCGGTGGGAATGACCAGGCCCACCGTCGAGTCGCGCACACCCATGTGGCGCAGCTTGGCCATGATCTGCGGCAGCACGCTGTCCGACGAGGTGGTGGCGAACACCACGGCCAGCTCCTCGCGCAGGTAGCGCAGCAGCTTCCAGAGCGAGAAGCCCGACAAGCGCATCACCAGCCCCAGCACCACGAACACGAAGAACAGCACCGCGCCGTAGAACAGCGCCACCAGCATGCCGAGCTGCTTGAGCGAGCCCACGCCGTAGCGGCCGACGGTGAAGGCGATGGCGCCCAGCACGCCCAGCGGCGCCAGCTTGATCAGGATGCCCATGATCTTGAACAGCACCAGCGACAGCGTGTCCACCAGTTGCGCCACCGGCCGGCCCTTGTCGCCCAGGAGCGTGAGCGCGCAGCCGAAGAGCACGGCGAACAGCAGCACCTGCAGCACGTCGCCGGTGGCGAAGGCGCTGACCACGGTGGTGGGGATCAGCTTCATCAGGAAGTCCACCGTGCCGCCGCTGGTGAGCTTGTCGGCGTTGGAGGCGTAGGCGCTCATGGCCGAGGCGTCCAGCGCCTTCGGGTCCACGTTCATGCCCACGCCGGGCTGGAACCACCACGCCAGCAGCAGGCCCAGCGCCAGGGCGACGGTGGTCAGCACCTCGAAGTACACCAGCGCCTTCACACCCACCCGGCCGACGCGCTTGAGGTCGCCCGCGCCAGCGATGCCGTGCACGACCACGCAGAACACCAGCACCGGGATGATCATCTTGATCAGCTTGATGAAGCCGTCGCCCAGCGGCTTGAGCTTGACGGCGAACTCGGGTGCGAGCAGGCCGGCGGCCACACCGAGCACCAGCGCGATGACGACCTGGCCGAAGAGGGAGCGTGCGAAGCGGAACATGGAAAAGCGCCTTCCGTGGGTATGCGGGCAAGCCCGGGCACCAATGCCCGGCATGTCCGCTAATCTTGCATGCAAGAAATGTAGGCAAGCGAAGCATGCCAGCATCAGCGGGTAATCCCGGGTGCGTCACGGGCACAGCCCGGCGACGGTCGGCGCAGGCGATGCGGCATTGCCGAAGAAGGAGACACCCCCCGATGGACCGACTGCAGGCCATGGAAATGTTCGTGCGCGTGGCCGAGAGCGGCAGCTTCTCGCAGGCGGCGCGCGAGTTCCACACCACCCAGCCCACCGTGACCAAGCAGGTCGCCGCCACCGAGCGGCGCCTGGGCGTCCGGCTGCTCAACCGCAACACCCGCGGCGTGAGCCTGACCGAGGCAGGCGCGCTCTATTACGAGAAGTGCAAGGCCATCGTGCGCGCGGTGCAGGCCGCCGACGACATCGCGCGGCAGGCCCGCAGCGAGGCGCAGGGCCTGCTGCGCATCGGCACCTCGGTGGCCTTCGGCCGCCGGGTGGTGGTGCCGCTGGCGCTGGAGTTCATGCGCGCCCATCCGCAGGTGCAGGTGGACCTGAGCTTCGACGACCGCTACGTGGACCTGGTGGTCCAGGGCATCGACGTGGCCATCCGCATGGGCAAGCTGGCCGATTCCACGCTCGGCGCGCGTTACCTGGGCAGCAACCCGTGGGTGATGGCGGCCTCGCCGGCCTACCTGCAGGCGCATGGCACACCCGTTTCGGCGGCGGAGCTGTCCGCACACCAGGCGCTGATCTACAGCAGCGTGGTGGGCGACGACGTGTGGCGCCTGCACGGGCCGAGCGGCGAGGCGCTGACGGTGCCGGTGGCCGGGCGGCTGCGCTCCAACAACCTGTCGGCGGTGCTGGCGGCGGCGCGGGAGGGGCTGGGCATTGCCCTCATGCCGCGCTATGTGGCGGAGGAATCACTGGCGCAGGGCCGGCTGCTGCCGGTGCTGGCCGATCACCAGCTGCAGGAGCAGGAGATCCATGCCGTCTTCCCCTCTCCCCGGCTGGTGCCCGCCAAGGTGGCGGCCTTCACCGCCTTCCTGCAGGGCCGTTTCGGCGAGGGCTGGTGGCGCGGCGGCTGAGGCCCGCGGTGGGAACGCTCAGCTGCGCGGCGCGTTGCCGTCCTCTTCGTTCGAGGCCATGAACAGCCCCCACACCGCCATGAACAGCGCCGCCACCACCGGCCCGATCACGAAGCCGCTGATGCCGAACAGCGCCATGCCGCCGATGGTGGAGATCAGCACGATGTAGTCGGGCATCTGCGTGTCCTTGCCCACCAGGATGGGGCGCAGCAGGTTGTCCACCAGCCCGATCACGAACACGCCCACGAACACCAGCACCAGGCCCTTGACGATGGCGCCCGTGGCCAGGAAGTAGATGGCCACCGGGGCCCAGATCAATGCCGCGCCCACGGCCGGCAGCAGCGACAGGAAGGCCATCACCACGCCCCACAGCAGCGCGCCCTGCACGCCCAGCGCCCAGAAGGCCAGGCCACCGATGGTGCCCTGCACCGCCGCCACCACCACGTTGCCCTTGACGGTGGCGCGGATCACGGTGGTGAACTTGTTGAGCAGGTAGTGGGTGTGCGGCCGCGCCAGCGGCACGGCTTCGCGGATCGTCTGGGACAGGTCGGCCCCGTCGCGCAGCAGGAAGAACAGCAGGTAGAGCATCACGAAGAAGCTCACCAGGAAGTCGAAGGTGTTCTGGCCGATGCTCAGCGCCTGCGACGCCAGCATCTGGCTGCCCTGGGCGGCGCCGGCGCTGAGCTTTTCGAGGATGGCCTCCAGGTTGCCCAGGCCGAAGCGGTCCATCAGGTTCGTGGCCCACGCGGGCAGGGCACCCACGATCTGCTGGAAGTAGTTGACGAAATTGAGCTCGCCGGATCGGATGCGCTGGGTGACCAGCACCACGTCCTGCACCAGCGTCACCGCGATCATCGACAGCGGGATGATCACGATCACCAGCACGATGGCCAGCGTGGCCAATGCGGCCGGGGTGCGCCGCTTGTTGCCGAATTTGCGCAGCAGCCGCTTGTAGAGCGGCGTGAACAGGATGGCCAGCGCCACCCCCCACAGCACGGCCCCGAAGAAGGGCATCAGGATCCAGACGAAGGCGACGGTGACCGCCGCCAGCAGGAACAGGAAGAAGCCGCGCTGCAGCTGAGGGGAATTCATGGTGGCAGCGAATGTAGCCGCCCGCCATGACCGCAAGCTGTCGGAGGGGATGCCGCCGACGTTGGGGCCCGCGTGCGCTTCTTCACGAAGCGCCCAGACTTCTTCACTCCATCGGGATGTTGGCCCGGTGGGCCAGGGCGCGGTAGCGCGAGATCTCGCCTTCCATCTGGCTGCGGAAGGCCGCGGCGTCGATCCACACCGGCTCCATGCCCTGGGCCTTGAGCGTGGCCTGCAGAGCGGGGTCGGCCAGCAGGGCGCGTGTTTCCCTGGCCAGGCGGTCGAGTGCGACGGCGGGGCTGCGGGCCGGTGCGGCCAGGCCGTACCAGGCGTCGAAGGTGGCGTCGGGCAGGCCCAGCTCGGCCAGCGTCTTGACGTCGGGCAGCAGGCTGGAGCGCGTGGCGCCCACGATGCCCAGGGCGCGCAGCTTGCCGGCGCGCACATGCGGTGCCACGGCGGCGACGGTGTCGATGCCCATCTCGATCTCGCCGCCCATCACGGCGATGGTGGCCTGGGCGCTGCCCTTGTACGGCACGTCCTGCAGCTTCGCGCCGCAGGCCAGGGCGAAGAGCTCGCCGGCCAGGTGCGGGCCCGAGCCGCTGCCGAAGGTGGCATAGCGGATCGACTGCGGCTTGGCCTTGGCGGCGCGCACCAGGTCGTCGACGGTGCGCCAAGGCGCGCTGGCCGCCACCACCAGCACCAGCGGCGTGCGCGCCACGATGCCGATGGGCGCCAGGTCGCGTACCGGGTCGTAGGGCAGCTTGGCCCGCAGCGCGGCATTGACGCTGTAGCTGGTGGAGCCCGACAGCAGCAGCGTGTAGCCGTCCGGCGCGGCCTTGGCCACGGCGTCGGTGCCGATGATGGTGGAGGCGCCGGGCTTGTTGTCGATCACCACCGGCTGGCCCAGCCGCTCGGCCAGCTTCTGGCCCAGGGCGCGCGCCACGATGTCGGTGCCGCCGCCGGGCGGGAAGGGCACCACCAGGCGCACGCTGCGCGTGGGCCAGGGCTCCTGCGCAAGGGCGAGGGCGGGCAGGGCGGCGCCGAGCGCGAAGGCGGCACCGGTGCCGAGGAAATGGCGTTTGTTCATGGAAGGTCCTTGCAGGAAGTCTGAAAAACGAAGAGAGAGAAAAACGGAGCCCGAGGCCCAATGCCAGTTGGTGAACGAAAGTCGGTTCGGGGCGAGCCAACCAAAGTCCGTTCGGGCTGGGCCAACCAAAGTCCGTTCGGACTGAGCCGAACAAACGCCGTTCGGGCTGAGCTTGTTGAAGCCTGGCGCAAGCCCTCGCCCCCTCGACGGGCTCAGGGACAGGCCAGGCCGGAATCGGTTCAGCCCATGGCGCGATCCGGCCAGGGCGCTGCGCCCGACTCGCCCAGGTCCCAGTACAGGCCGGCCATCACGGCCAGGCCCTCGCGCACCAGCGGCACCAGCAGGTGTTCGTTGGGGGCATGCTGGGCACAGCCCGCATGGCCGTGCGGCACCCACAGCGTCGGCAGGCCGAGCTGGGTGGCGAAGATGTCGTTGGGCAGCGAGCCGGCCAGGTTGGGCAGCAGGTGCGGTGCGTGGCCGGCGCTGCGGGTGATCGAGCCGACCGCCCAGTCCACCCAGGGGTTGCGCAGGTCGAGCCGGGTCGCGGCGCCGGCGAGCGTCACCTGGACTTCGACGTCCTCGAACCCATGGGCCGCCAGATGCGCCTGCACATGCTCGGCGGTGCGCTCCCAGTCGGTGCCCACCACGAAGCGCAGCTGGCAGTGCGCCGCGGCCTGGTGCGGAATGGCGTTGATCGGCCGCTGCGGGTTGCCGGCTTCCAGCGCCAGCACCTCGAAGGTGTTCCAGGCCACCAGCCGCTCGGCGGGCAGGAGGCCGGGCTCGCCCCAGCCGACGTCCAGCGGCGGGTCGTCCGGCTCGGCGCCGATGGGAATGTCGGCCAGGGCGCGGCGCACCGCCTCGTCCACTGGCGGCGGACGCAGCGCCTCCACCAAGAGGCGTCCGCGCGCATCGGCCAGCGTGCCCACCGCATGGGCGATGCGCGTGGCCGGATTGGCCAGCACGCCACCCCAGTTGCCCGAGTGGTAGCCGCGCGTGCGGCCGCTGCGGATGCGCAGCGTGAAGTTGACGGCCCCGCGCGAGCCGAGGAAGAGCGTGGGCTGGCGCGTGCCCACCCGCGGCCCGTCGCTGGCGATGAACAGGTCGGCGGCCAGCGCGGCGCGTTCGGCCTCGCACACGGCGGCCAGGCCGGGCGAGGCGGCTTCCTCACCCGTCTCGAACAGCCAGGTCATGTTGAAGCCCAGCCGGCCGGCGCGGGACTGCAGCACGGCCTCCAGCGCGGCCAGCGCGATGCTGTGCTGGCCCTTGTTGTCGGAGGTGCCGCGGCCGTACCAGCGCTCGCCCTCGGCCACCAGCGTCCAGGGTGCGAGGCCCTCGCACCATTGCGCGTCCTGGCCGCTCACCACGTCGCCATGGCCATAGCTCAACAGGGTGGGCAGGGCCGGGTCCTCGATGCGGCGCGCGATGAGGAAGGGGCCGCCCCTGGGGTTGGGATTGGGGCAGAGCCGGCAGTCGAAGCCCAGGGCTTCGAGGCTGGGGCGCAGCTCGTCCGTCAGGTAGGCGGCGAGGGCCGGCGGCACGGTGCCGCCGTCGCTTTCGGTACGCAGCGCGACACGCCGGCGCAGGTCGGCGAAGAGGCGGCCACTGTCGAGGGCCGACTGGGCCAGGGTGAGGGCATCGTTTCGGTGCATGGGTGATCCTGTGCCGGCGATGCATGCAAGGGGAAGGCCGGAAACCCGTTGCCTGCCCTATCGTTTTGTCGCGGCCGTATTGCCTGGCAGGCAATGGTGGCGGCGGCAGAATCGGGCGCCATGGCCCGTGCTCCCCAACTGCTCAGCATCCCGATGCGCCACTTCCTGGCGGTGGCGCAGACCGGCTCGGTCAACCAGGCGGCCGCGCGCCTGCATGTGGCGCCCTCGGCCGTGAGCCGCCAGATCGCCCGGCTGGAGGACGAGATGGGCACGCCGCTCTTCGAGCGCCGCACACGCGGCATGACGCCCACCGCCGCCGGCGAGCGCCTGGCCGCCTACCTGCGCCATGCGGTGGCCGACGGCCTGCAGGCGCTGGAGCAGGCCAGCGCCCTGGGCCGCGTGCAGGCGCAGCGCGTGTGCGTGGCCTGCACCGAAGGCTTCGCGCCGCAGTTCATGCCGGGCGCGATGCAGGCCTTCCGCGACGCACATGGCGAGGCGCGGCTGGAGCTGCGCGTCGGCTCGCCCGACGAGGTGGCGCGCTGGCTGCTGCGCGGCGAGGCGGACCTGGGCCTCAAGTACAGCGTGGCGCCCGAATCGGAACTGCATGTGGAATACGAGGCGCCCGCGCCCGTCTATGCCGTGATGGCGCCCGAGCATCCGCTGGCCCGTCACACGGCGGTGGAGGTGGCGCAGGTGGTGGCCTTTCCGCTCTACCTGGGCAGCCGCGGCATGACCACGCGCCAGCTCTTCGACCAGGCCTGCAGCCTGCAGGGGCTGCGCTATGTGGCGGCCTTCGAGAGCAATTTCTCGTCGGTGCTGCTGCCCTTGCTGCGCATGCCAGGCATCGTGCTGTCGGGCCATCTGACGGTGGCGCACCTGATCGCCGACGGCACCGTGGTGGCCCGGCCCTTCGCCGAGGCACCCTTGCAGCAGCGGCGGCTGCGGCTGCTGTCGTTGCCGGGCCGCACGCCCCCCGAGCCGGTGCGTGCCTTTGCCACCCACCTGGCGCAGGCCATCCAGGCGCTCGGGCGGCGCAAGCTGGGGCGGGCGCGGCGGGCGGCGTCGGCGCGAGTTTCGATCTCATCCAACCGTTCGGGCTGAGCGCGTAGAGGCCCCGGGGCCGGCGCTTCGACAGGCTCAGCGCGAACGGGTGTGGGGGCATCAGGCCCGCGCGGGCCGCCCTGGCATCAGGCTCACTTCCGCACCCCCTTACCAGGATCACTCCCGTACCAGGATCGCCCCCAAACCGTTCGGGCTGAGCTTGTCGAAGCCTCGCGCGAACGCCCTGTGCCTCAGGCAAGCCCCCCAAACCGTTCAGGCTGAGCTTGTCGAAGCCCGGCGCGAACACCGCGGGCCGCAATCACGCCGCCAACCTGCAAGGCTATGCTCGCCGCTCCTCCTGCCGCCCTCTTGCTCATGGCCCTGCACGTCTGGCTCGTCTACACCCTCGCGGCCCTCGGCCTGTCGCTTTCGCCCGGTCCCAACAGCCTGCTGGCGCTGACACACGGCGCGCTGCATGGCCGGCGCCGCACGCTCTACACGCTCTTCGGCGGCAGCCTGGGCTTCCTGCTGGTCATCGCGCTGTCGATGTTCGGCATCGGCGCGCTGCTGAAGGCCTCGCTGGTGTGGCTCACGGTGCTCAAGTGGGTGGGCGGCGCCTACCTGGTATGGCTGGGCGTGCAGGTGTGGCGCGCGCCGCCCATCCAGGTGGCGCGGTCGGCGGGCGCGGCGCAGGCGCGGGGCGCCACGCTGTTCCGCCAGGGCTTCCTGGCGGCGGCGACCAATCCCAAGGGGATCCTGTTCTTCGCCGCCTTCCTGCCGCAGTTCGTGGACCCGGCCCGCAACGTGGCCGTGCAGTTCGCGGTGATGGCGGGCACCTTCCTGGTGATCGAGTTCCTGACCGAGCTGGTGCTGGCCAGCCTGGCCCAGCGCATCACCGCCTGGCTGGCGCGTGTGGGCCGCGGCTTCAACCGGGCCTGCGGCGCGCTGTTCGCGGCCATCGGCATCCTGCTGCCGTTGCGGGGGTGATCCGCGGCTCCCGGTGGGAGCGTTCAGCCGGGGTGCGCGTCATGCGTTGGGCCGTTGATCGGCCGTGTGGTCGGCGTCGACAGATCGAGGCCGGCCGCACGCCGGTGCGTGTGCCTGCCCGATGTGCGTGGGATCGGCGTCGGCCGACTTCAAATACCGCTGCACGGTCCGCGGATGCACGCCCATGCGCTGCGCGACCTGTTCCAGGGGCTCGTGCTGCAGCTCGAGCAGCAGCGCGTCGAGCTGATCGTCGGAGAGGGCGCGAGGCCGGCCGACGTGGCTGCCGCGGCTCTTGGCGGAGGCCATGCCGGCCTTGGTGCGTTCGCTGATGAGGGAGCGCTCGAACTCGGCGAGGGCACCCATCATGTGAAAGACGAGCATGCCGCCCGGGGTGCCGGTGTCGATGCACTCGGACAGCGAGG
>NZ_JACBFY010000021.1 GCF_021401245.1 Pseudacidovorax sp. NFM-22 | reverse complement strand
CTGGACACCTACATCCCGACGCCCGAGCGCGCCGTGGACGGCACCTTCCTGATGCCCGTGGAAGACGTCTTCTCGATCTCGGGTCGCGGCACCGTGGTGACCGGCCGTGTCGAGCGTGGCGTGATCAAGGTCGGCGAGGAAATCGAAATCGTCGGTATCAAGCCCACGATCAAGACCACCTGCACCGGCGTGGAAATGTTCCGCAAGCTGCTGGACCAGGGCCAGGCTGGCGACAACGTCGGTATCCTGCTGCGCGGCACGAAGCGTGAAGAAGTCGAGCGCGGCCAAGTGCTGTGCAAGCCCGGCTCGATCAAGCCGCACACGCACTTCACCGCCGAGGTGTATGTGCTGTCCAAGGACGAAGGTGGCCGTCACACGCCGTTCTTCAACAACTATCGCCCGCAGTTCTACTTCCGCACGACGGACGTGACCGGCGCGATCGAGCTGCCGAAGGACAAGGAAATGGTGATGCCTGGCGACAACGTGTCGATCACGGTCAAGCTGATCGCTCCGATCGCCATGGAAGAAGGCCTGCGCTTCGCCATCCG
>NZ_JACBFY010000020.1 GCF_021401245.1 Pseudacidovorax sp. NFM-22 | reverse complement strand
GCCATGCCGGCCTTGGTGCGTTCGCTGATGAGGGAGCGCTCGAACTCGGCGAGGGCACCCATCATGTGAAAGACGAGCATGCCGCCCGGGGTGCCGGTGTCGATGCACTCGGACAGCGAGGCGAACTGCACGCGTCGGCGGCCGAGGGCGGCCACGATCTGCACGAGGGACTTGAGGGAGCGGCCGAGGCGGTCGAGCTTCCAGACCACGAGGGTGTCGCCGGGCTTGAGGCGGCGCAGCGCGCGGGAGAGGCCTGGGCGGTCGAAGACGGCGCCGGAGATGCCGTGGTCGGTATACAGAATGTCACAGCCTGCGCTGTGCAGGGCCCGGACCTGGGGGTCGAGGTTCTGCTCGTCGGTGGAGACGCGGGCGTAGCCAACTTTCATGGTTTTCAGAGGGAGAAGGGTGCCGCGTGGGGGGGTGCGCGGGGTGGCTTCTGTGCCAAGTAATTAACAAGGCTGGAGTCTAGGCATTGACAAAAGGGTTCCTTTTTGTCCGCGTCATTTACATCCATCACGTTTGTGTGCTCCACGAGTAACAACGGTCGCCCTGAGAAAGTTGGTAGCTATTAGGATTTAAAGGAACCTTTTTGTCCAAGGCAGGTTCC
>NZ_JACBFY010000001.1 GCF_021401245.1 Pseudacidovorax sp. NFM-22 | reverse complement strand
GAACAGGACAGTGAAACGACTCAGCGCCGATGATAGTGCGGACTCCCGTGTGAAAGTAGGTCATCGTCAGGCTCTTACAGCCCTCAAAAAGCCCCTCAGCTCTCGCTGCGGGGCTTTTTGTCTTTGGCTTGATTGAAAAAAGGGTACCCCGGCGCGCTCGCTCAATGACACAGCGCGGGGCCTCGGCTTGGCCACGGCGTGTGACATTCGTTTTGGCGGACGCCGCAAACAACTGCCAGTTCTTGAGTCCCGAATAAGACCGCTGTCGCGTCATGCCTTAGCAAGTGAACTGTGACGAGCGGGATTGCGCAGGAGCGACCAGACATCGTTTTCAAGGCCTCGCGCCGGGCCCTAGCGGAACAGCACCGCTCGCCGCATAGCCGGACAAACCAGCCCCGCTCAACTCGCCGCCGATATCTTGATCCGGATCGTGGTGGTCTCCCAGCCGCGGGAGCGCAGATGCGCCAGCAGCATCGGCACCATCTGCCGCAGCTTCGCCGCCACTGCACTGCCGGCCTGCGCCCTTGGCGGCGGCATCGACTCAACTGTTGCTGGTCGCCCTGACTTCCTCGATGGTCGTCTGCCCCGAAAGCACTTTCTCGATCCCGTCCTGGCGAAGTGTGCGCATGTCCTGTCGCACGGCCGTGGCAAGCAGCGCCTCCACGCGAGCACCGCCCTGGATCAGCTCCCGCAGTTCGCGAGAGATCACCATCAATTCATGCAGCCCTACGCGGCCCTTGAAGCCGGTCTTCTCGCAGACCGGACAGCCGGGACTGTGGTGGAAGTGGAGTTGGCCCTCGACGCCGTAGCGTGTGCGCCAACGTGCAAGCAAGGCCTCGCGGTCCTCCACGTCTTGCGCAGCGCCATAGGCGTGGAGGTAATCGTGAACCAGTTCGTCGATTTCCGCGGGGGAAGCGGGCCGGCTGGTTCGACAGGATGGGCAGAGGCGCCGGACCAGACGCTGCGCCAGCACGGCCAACAGCGAATCGGCAAAGTTGAAGGGATCCATGCCCATGTCGAGCAGACGCGTCACCGTCTCCGGGGCGCTGTTGGTGTGCAGGGTGGACAGCACCAAGTGCCCTGTGAGCGAGGCCTCGATCGACACCCGGGCCGTTTCTTCGTCGCGGATTTCCCCGACCATGATCACGTCGGGATCTGCACGAAGAAAGGCGCGCAGCGCCCGTGCAAAAGTCCAGTCGATGCGTGCATTCACCTGCACCTGGCGAAGACCCGTCTGGGTGATTTCGATCGGATCCTCGGCCGTCCAGATCTTGCGCTCGGGCGTGTTGATGTGGCTGAGCGCCGAGTGCAGCGTCGTGGTCTTGCCCGAGCCTGTCGGACCCACGCACAGCACCATGCCGTAAGGACGTTCGATGGCCGCGCGCAGACGCTGGTAGTTGCTGTCGGTCAGTCCCAGCTTGTCGAGCGGCAGCGGCTTGGCCGAAGCCAGGATCCGCATCACCACGTCTTCGAGGCCGTTGTTGGTCGGGATCGTCGCGACACGCAGTTCGAGCCGGTGCTTGGGCGAAAAGCGCGCGAAGTTGATCTTGCCGTCCTGCGGCTTGCGTCGCTCGCTGATGTCCAGGTCGGCCATGATCTTGATGCGGGCGATCACGGCATTGCGGTAGTTGTGCGGCAGTTCCAGGTAGGTCCGCAGAAGACCGTCCTTGCGGAAGCGGATGCGGATCTTCTCCTTGCCGGGATAGCTCTCGACGTGGATGTCGGACACCCCGCCGGTGAAGGCCTCCAGGATCATGCGGTTGATCATCCGCACGAGCGAGTTGTCGGACTGCTCGATCGGGCGGTCATCGTCCGATTCGAGGCCCGTCTGGTTCTCCTTTTCCAGCGATTCCAGCAGGCTGCTGGTGTCGGTGGTCTCGAACTCCATCGCCTGCGCCTGGGAGGGCGTCGGCTTCGCCTCCGAAGCCGCGCCGATCTTGTCGTAGGCGGCGAACACGCAGGCCTCGAAGTCCTCGCACTGGCCGAGCACCGGCGCGATCTTCATCTGGGCGATGAACTCCGCCTCGTCCAAGGCGCCGTGGCGGTTGGCGGGGTCGTCCATCGCCACGACCAGACGGCCATCCGCGACGATCAGCGGCAGCAGTTGCAGCCGACGTGCCACGGCATGGCTCAGGCGGGTCAGCGCATCGGGCTCGGACTCGAAAGCCTGCAGATCCACGACCGGATACCCCATCTTGCGGGTGAGCGCGACCTTGAGGTCGGCGGCCGATACGGCCCCCATCCGCACCAGGAGTTCGCCCAGCGGAAGGCCGTTGTCCATCTGCCGCTGCGCCGCGAGGGCTTCGTTGAGCTGCTCCTCGTTGATCATGCCCAGCGATATGAGCGCTTCGCCGATACGCACGATCGGGGCGCTGGCCTGGCGCTGCAGTGCCTGAAGCAGTTCGCTCCGACGGGTGGCCACCTGGGACAGCGTGCCGCCCGCAGCGGCGGCGTCGGTCTCGATGCGCTCATAGGCGGCATGGGGCACGAAGAGCCGCCGGACGCGGCCTTCCTCGTCGCCCGGGAAAAGGAACACACCGAATGGCGTCTGCACATGGCCGGCGCTGCGACCGCCCAGTTCGCCGCCGTCGCCTTTCCACACGATGCGGTAATCGGCCCACTCGACCGGGGTGTCGTCCAGAGGACGCAGCGGATCCAGCAACAGCAGGGATCGGAACTGGTCGAAGCGCAGCGGCACAGGCGCACGTGTGCGCAGAAGATGGATGTGGACCAACTGCGCGGAGGGCGAGAACAGGTTCATCACCCCTTCGCCGTGGCGGCCTGCCAGATTGCTGATCTCGCAGCGGACGGTGCTGGTGTTGGGAACGCGGAAATGGCCTTGGGGCGGCAGAGGCCACGCGAAGGTGTCGGGCGCGACGGCGTCGGCAGTAGGGGAGACGGGGAGAGCGGGATTCGACATGACCGAGTCACTGGACCTTCAAGCCGGCATAGGCCGGGTTGGCAGGCGCAAGGCTGATTTTCATGTCCCGCAGCACCTTGATGAGCAGCCGGGCAATCATCAGATTGCGATGGTTCTTGTGGTTGGCGGGGACGATGTACCAGGGGGCGTGTGCGGTGGAGGTGGCGGCGATCGCGTGTTCGTAGGCCTGCTGGTAGGCGTCCCACTTCTGGCGTGCGGCCAGGTCGCCCATGCTGAATTTCCAGTGCTTGCTCGGATCGTCCAGTCGGGCCTGGAGGCGTTTGCGCTGCTCCTCCTTGTCGATGTGCAGCATGCACTTGACCAGGACGGTGCCGGTCTCGGCCAGCAGTCGCTCGAAGTCGTTGATCTGGGCGTAGCGCCGGCGCAATTCGGCCTTGCCGATCCAGCCCTCGACCCAGGGGACGAGCACGTCCTCGTAGTGGCTGCGGTTCCACACGGCGATCTCGCCGGCCCGTGGCACGACCGCATGGCAGCGCCACAGGAAGTCGCGCGCGCGTTCCTCATCCGTGGGTGCCTTGAAGGCGGCGACGCGAACGCCCAGTGGAGAGGTGCGCGAGAACACCCAGCGGATGGTGCCGTCCTTGCCGCTCGTGTCCGTGCCCTGCAGCACCAGCAGCAGCTTGCGCCGCCCTTCCGCATGAAGCAGGTTCTGCCAGTGGTCGAGCTCGTCGGCGAGCAACTCCAGCGACTCGCGCTGGTGATGTTCCTCGGCCGGCAGGAAGGGCGTTTCTCCGGGATCGATGTCGGCCAGACGGAAGGGGGCGTCGGGCTTGACGCGATAGTGCTTGAGCCGGGTCATCCGCCGAGCCTAACGCATGACCTGTCAGCGGCCCGTGCCGTCGTCGTCGACCGAGGCGCTCCAGCGATCCCCCCAGCCCACCTCGCGGGCGGTGTCGAGGTGGCGCCGGTCCCGCTTGGTGGGGCGACCCTGCACGATCGCATGGGCCGGCTCGCGGGCCAGGCGTCGCTCTTCCCGTGCGGCCGACAGGACGGCGATGCTTTCTGCGGTCTCTTCGTAGAGCAACTGCGCCACCGGCGCCGGCCCGCGTTGCATCGACAGGCCCCGCACTCGCACTGTGCGCGTGTCCGGTCCCTGGCGCAGCTGCACGAGGTCGCCCGCCCGGACCTCGCGCGCTGGTTTGACCACATCGCCGTTGACCTGCACGCGGTGGCGGTCGACCTCTTCCGCGGCGAGCGAACGGGTCTTGTAGAAGCGAGCGGCCCACAGCCACTTGTCGATGCGCATGCGCTCCATGAGTATCGGAAGAATGAGAGGTGTTTCAAGCAAACAGCGCCCGGCTGGTGCTGTCAATCGGACGTGGCCGGATTCGCGGCGGGCAGCCGCACCCGCGCATCCAGCCCGACAACGCGGCCGTCCGCATCCAGGCGATTGTCCAGGTGGATGCTCCCGCCCAGGGTGAGCACGATCTCGCGGCAGATCGCCAGGCCGAGTCCCGAGCCGCGTGCCGTGTCGCCGGCCGCGAAGGGGGCGAAGAGCCGCTGCCGGAGTTCGGGCGCAATGCCAGGCCCCGCGTCGCGCACGCACAGGTTGACGGCGTCCACGCCATCCGGCGAGACCTGCACGGTGAGCATGCCGCCGCGCGGGCTGTGGCCGATCGCGTTGTGCAGCAGGTTGCGGCCCAGTTCGAGCAGCATCCAGGCATGGGCTTCGACCCTGGCCGGGACCACGTCCAGCTCGAAGTCCAGGGCCTTGTCCGCGATCAGCGGCGAGACGTCCAGCGCCACCTGCCGCACCATCTCGGCCAGGTCCAGCTGCTGCAATTCCGGCCGTTGGCGCAACTGCTCGATCTTGGCCAGGGCGAGCATCTGGTTGGCCAGCTGGGTGGCACGGTCGACGGTGGCATCGATCTCGCGCAGCGCCTGCGCCGCGGGCACGTCGCCCCGGCGCGCGGATTGCACCTGGGCCTTGAGCACGGCCAGCGGCGTGCGCAGCTGGTGGGCGGCATCGCGCACGAAGCGCTTCTGGTGATCGAGCAGGCCGCGCAGACGCGCCATCACCGCCGTGGTGGCATCCACCAGCGGACGCAGCTCGCGCGGCGCATCGGGGGCGTCGATGGGCGAGAGGTCGTCGGGCGCCCGCTCGGCAATGGCCTCCCCCAGCCGCCGCACGGGGCGGGTGGCCTGCTGGACGACAAAGACGGTCACGCTGGCCACCACCGCAACCAGCAGCAGCTGCCGCCACAGCATGTCGACGAGCAG
This sequence comes from Pseudacidovorax sp. NFM-22, assembly GCF_021401245.1. Taxonomy (GTDB): domain Bacteria; phylum Pseudomonadota; class Gammaproteobacteria; order Burkholderiales; family Burkholderiaceae_C; genus Xenophilus. Next base: position 1,245,649 of record NZ_JACBFY010000001.1, on the reverse strand, counting down.
GCGGCGCGCCAGCGCCTCGCGCAGCTCCAGCGTCTCGGCCACCTGGACGACGGCCATGCCCAGGCCGCGTGCACTGGCCACCGGCTGCAGCAGCACGGCCATGCGCACCGGCTGGCCTCGGAATTCCGAGTCGTAGAAGTCCACGAGGGCGGCATAGGGCGGCTTGGCCGGGAGCGTGCCGCGCCAGAGAGGCAGCTCGGCGAAGCCCGAGATCATCTCGCCATGGGTCGTGGAGACGCGGTAGTACATGCGGCTCTGCGCATCGGCCTCGAAGGCCTCGAGTGCCGAATAGGGCACGGTGGAGCGCAGCGAGGCCAGTTCGTCGTAGCCCTCGACGTCGAGCTGTTCGCCGATGGTCTTGGCCGAGGCGAGCAGCGTGCGGTCGTAGGCCGTGGTCGCCGCCGCCAGCGCCTGCCGATAGACGCTCACGCTGTTGATGAGGATGAACAGCACCACCGGCGCCAGCAGGCCCAGCAGCAGCCGGAAACGCAACGAGCGCGACCTCATGCCGGTGGCGCAGGGCGGTCACGCGCCATCAGCTGGCCTGCTCCTCGCGCAGCAGGTAGCCCAGCCCGCGCAGGGTCATGAGCGCGCAGCCCGTGCCCGCGAGCTTCTTGCGCAGCCGGTACACCACCACTTCGATGGCCTCGTACTGCACCTGGGTCTCGCCGGGAAAGACCAGTTCGAACAGCCGCTCCTTGGTCACCGCATGGCCGGGGCGGGCGGCCAGTGCGCGCAGCAGGGCGGCTTCGCGGGGGGTGAGTTCCAGGGCCTCGCCACGCAGGTAGAAGGCGCCGCTGGCCGGCTCCAGGCGCAGTGCGCCGATCTCCACCGGTGCAGTGGCGACGGCCGGATCGGCGGGCGAGCGCCGCCGCAAGGCGCGCAGACGCGCTTCCAGCTCATCGAGGTCGAAAGGCTTGGGCAGGTAGTCGTCGGCGCCGGCGTTCAGGCCCAGGATGCGGTCGCCCACGGTGCCGCGGGCGGTGAGCATCAGCACGGGGGTGCGCAGGCCGCTCGCCCGTGCACGGGTGAGCACTTCCAGGCCATCCATGCCGGGCAGGCTGAGGTCCAGCGCCACCACGTCGGGCTCGATCGCCTGCCATTGGGCGAGCGCCTCGGCACCATCGCCGCACACACGGACATCGATCTGCCGGCGCCCCAGCGTGCGTTGCAGGGTGGACTGCATGGAGGGATCGTCTTCGACCAGCAGCAGCTTCATGAGGCTCCGGAGGCTCGGTGTTTACCCCGAGTGGCGCGACAGCCAACTGACAGCGGGGCCGCGCATCATAAGCCGCACCAAAACACTCATCGGAAGCAAGAAGGAGACCCCCATGCGCAGAGACGAGTTCCTCAAATCCCTGGCGGCGCTGGCCGCCGTGGGCGCATTGCCGCTGTCCGCCCAGGCGGCCACCAACGTCAAGATGATGATCCCGGCCAACCCGGGCGGCGGCTGGGACACCACCGGCCGCGCGCTGGGCAAGGCCATGATCGACGCCAAGGCGGCCGACACGGTCAGCTACGACAACAAGGGCGGCGCTGCCGGCGCGCTGGGCCTGGCCCAGTTCGTCAACGGCTCCAAGGGCGACGGCAATGCGCTGATGGTGATGGGCGCCGTGATGCTGGGCGGCATCATCACCGGCAAGCCGCCGGTCAACCTGTCGCAGGCCACGCCCATCGCCCGCATCACCAGCGAATACAACGTGTTCGTGCTGCCGGCCAACTCGCCCTTCAAGACCATGGCCGACGTGGTCGCCCAGCTCAAGAAGGACCCGGGCAGCGTCAAGTGGGGCGGCGGTTCGCGCGGCTCCACCGAGCACATCGCCGCGGCCATGATCGCGCAGAAGGTGGGCGTCGATCCGTCCAAGATCAACTACGTCGCCTTCCGCGGGGGCGGCGAGGCCACGGCGGCCATCCTCGGCGGCAACGTCACCATCGGCGGCAGCGGCTACAGCGAGTTCGCGCCCTACATCGCCGACGGCAAGATGAAGCCGGTGGCCGTCACGTCGGCGCAGCGGCTGCAGAGCGTCAACGTGCCCACGCTCAAGGAACTGGGCATCGACGTCGAGATCGGCAACTGGCGCGGCGTGTACGGCGCGCCCGGCATCTCGGAAGAGCAGCGCAAGGCGCTGACCGAGCGTGTGCTGACGGCCGTCAAGAGCGCGTCCTGGGCCGAAGCCCTCAAGAAGAACGACTGGACGCCCGCCGTGCTCACCGGCCCGGCTTTCGACAAGTTCGTCGACGACGAATTCGCCAGCCTGCGCGCCATCATGACGCGCTCCGGCATGGTCTGAACGCACTTCCCGAGCGCCCCGCGCCGCCGCACCGCCCCTCGGTGCCGCGGCGCGGCCGCATGGAGACCCGCATGATCGCTTCTTCCCCTTCCTCGCCGGACGCGCCCGCGCGCGCCAACACGATGCAGACCCTGGTGGGCCTGGGCGTCGTGCTCGTCGGCCTGGCCATGGCCTTCGGTGCCATCGGCATCTCTTCCGAAGCCGGCTACGGCGGCGTCGGCCCCAACTTCCTGCCCTGGCTGGTGGCCATCGGCCTGACCATCTGCGGCGCCTGGATCACCTGGGAAGCGCGCACCGGCGGCTTCCGGGCGATGGACGAGGCCGACGGTCCGGCCGAGCGGGCCAATTGGCCCGGCTTCGTCTGGCTGTCTGCCGGCCTGCTGCTCAACGCCGCGCTCATCGAACACCTCGGCTTCATCCTCAGCTGCGGCCTGTGTTACCTGCTCGCGGTGCAGGGCCTGCGCCGCGCCAGCGGGCAGCCGGCGGCGGGCAAGCCGCGCACCTGGGCCATCGACCTGGTCACCGGGCTTGTCATCGCGGCGCCCGTGTACTGGATGTTCACGCAATTCCTGGCGATCAACCTGCCGGGCCTCACCACCACGGGCTGGATCTGACCATGGACATCTTTGGCGCCCTGTTGCAGGGCTTCGCGCAGGCCATCACGGTCAGCAATCTCCTGTGGTGCCTGGTGGGTTGCGCCCTGGGCACGGCCGTGGGCGTGCTGCCCGGCATCGGCCCTGCCGTGGCGGTGGCGATGCTGCTGCCCATCACTGGCAAGGTCGACGTCACGGCCTCGATGATCTTCTTCGCCGGCATCTATTACGGCGCGATGTACGGCGGCTCCACCACCTCGATCCTGCTGAACACGCCGGGCGAGACGGCCAGCATGGTCACGGCCATGGAAGGCAACAAGATGGCCAAGAGCGGCCGCGCCGGTGCGGCGCTGGCGACGTCGGCCATCGGCTCCTTCGTGGCCGGCACCATCGCCACCATCGTGGTCACGCTGTTCGCGCCCTATGTGGCCGAGTTCGCCGTCAAGCTCGGTCCGCCCGAGTACTTCATGCTGATGCTGCTGGCCTTCACCACCGTCAGTGCGGTGCTGGGCAAGAGCACGCTGCGCGGCATGACGGCGCTGCTGATCGGCCTGGCCGTGGGCTGCATCGGCCTGGACCAGATCTCGGGCCAGGGCCGCTACACCGGCGGCATTCCCGAACTGCTGGACGGCATCGAGATCGTGCTGGTGGCGGTGGGCCTGTTCGCCGTGGCCGAGGTGATCTACGCCGTACTGTACGAAGGCCGCGTGGTCGAGACGCAGAACACCATGAGCCGGGTGCACATGAGCGCCCGCGACTGGAAGCGCTCGATCCCGGCCTGGCTGCGTGGCACCGCCATCGGCGCGCCCTTCGGCTGCATTCCGGCCGGCGGCACCGAGATCCCGACTTTCCTGAGCTATGCCGCCGAAAAGAAGCTGACCAAGAATCCCGAGGACAAGGCGGAGTTCGGCACCACCGGCGCCATCGAGGGTGTGGCCGGGCCGGAGGCCGCCAACAACGCCACGGTGACGGCGGCGCTGATCCCGCTGCTGACGCTGGGCATCCCCACGTCGAACACCACGGCCATCCTGCTCGGCGCCTTCCAGAACTACGGCATCCAGCCCGGGCCGCAGCTGTTCTCGACCTCGGCCGCGCTGGTGTGGGCGCTGATCGCCTCGCTCTACATCGGCAACATCATGCTGCTGGTGCTGAACCTGCCGATGGTGGGCCTGTGGGTGAAGTTGCTGAAGATCCCGAAGCCGCAGCTCTACGCGGGCATCCTGATCTTCGCGACGGTCGGCGCCTATGGCATGCGCCAGAGCTCCTTCGACTTGGTGCTGCTCTATGCCATCGGCGTGATCGGCGTGCTGATGCGGCGCTTCGACTTCCCGACGGCGCCGGTGGTGGTCGGCATGATCCTGGGGCCCCTGGCCGAGGCGCAACTGCGCAATGCCATGTCCATCGGCGAGGGCAGCGCGGTGATCTTCCTGCAGCGGCCCATGTCCGTGGCGCTGATCGTCGTCGTGCTGGCTGTTCTGGTGCTGCCGCGCGTGGCCAAACGCCTGTCGGCCCGCAAGCTGCGGATGCACGCGGCCTGACGCGCCGGCCCCGGCATCTGGCCCGCCACCGGGATCGGTGGCGGGCTTTTTTCTGGGCGCCCGCTCAAGGGCGGTCACGACAGCGGATCCACCTCCACCCAGCCCTCGATGCCTTCCAGCGTGCACACCTTCTGGGCGTCCAGGCGCACGCCTTCGTAGCGGTGCCAGAACACCGGGCGGCCGTGGAGGGTATGCGTGACGAGCAAGGCGCCATCCGGCGAGTTCTCGATGCGAAAGCCGTCGAAAGGCAGGCGCTGGTCGGTCACCAGAGCGTCGGCCCAGGGAAGGATGGCGTGTGAGGTCATGGCGGGCTCCAGTGGCGCGTGTCGAGGCTTCGGCGGTGGCTTGCGTCATTCCGGCGCGGCGCCTCCATTGGTTGGGGCGCCAGCCCATTGTTGGGCGGCACGTGGTGGTCTGCCCGGGCCGCGCCGGGAAGCCGGGAGGCGCGCCCCGGCATCACGTTTTCTCCCGGATCGCCTGGTTGGCGGTGCGGAAACGGGGCGCGGCGGCACCTTTTTTGCGAGCAGGCCCCCTGCGGCGCGCTTGAATTCCGCCCTCACGCCACGAGTTCCAGTGCTCTATAGAATGATTTTCATGGCCACGAAAAATCCCTCGGCACCCCCTCCGGCGCCGGTTCGCCCCCAGAGGGACGACGGTGGCTCCGTGGTGGCAGAGCGGCGTCCGCAGCGGACGGCGCCCCCCCGGATGTACCAGGTCGTCATGCTCAACGACGACTACACCCCGATGGAATTCGTGGTGGTCGTCCTGCAGGAGTTCTTCAACAAGGACCGCGAGACGGCCACCCAGATCATGCTGAAGATTCATCTCGACGGCCGGGGCGTGTGCGGGGTCTACCCGCGCGATGTCGCGGCCACCAAGGTCAATCAAGTGATGGAAGCCGCCGTCCAGGCGGGCCACCCGCTCCAGTGCGTCAGTGAACCGGTTGAATAAACCGCGATCCGACCCATCTGAAGTCTTCAGAAGTATTCACAGCAAGGCAAAGGAAATCACATGATTGCCCAGGAACTGGAAGTCAGCCTGCACATGGCCTTCGTCGAGGCCAGGCAGCAACGCCATGAGTTCATCACCGTCGAGCACCTGCTGCTCGCCTTGCTGGACAACCCGAGCGCCGCCGAAGTGCTGCGAGCCTGCTCGGCCAACATCGACGACCTGCGTTCGTCGTTGACCAATTTCATCAAGGACAACACGCCCCAGGTCGCCGGCACCGACGACGTGGACACCCAGCCCACGCTGGGCTTCCAGCGCGTGATCCAGCGCGCCATCATGCACGTGCAGTCCACGGGCAATGGCAAGAAGGAAGTGACCGGCGCCAACGTGCTGGTCGCCATCTTCGGCGAGAAGGATTCGCACGCCGTCTATTACCTGCACCAGCAGGGCGTGACGCGGCTGGACGTGGTCAACTTCATCGCCCACGGCATCAAGAAGAGCGACCCGCCCGAGCAACCCAAGGGCAGCAGCGAAGCGCCTTCCAGCGAAGGCGAGGAGGGCGGCGCCGAGAAGAACGAGAAGGCCTCGCCGCTCGAGCAGTTCACCGTCAACCTCAACGCCCAGGCCAAGGAAGGCAAGATCGATCCGCTGATCGGCCGCGAGTACGAGGTCGAGCGTGTCATCCAGATCCTGTGCCGTCGGCGTAAGAACAACCCGCTGCTGGTGGGTGAGGCCGGTGTGGGCAAGACGGCCATCGCCGAGGGCCTGGCCTGGCGCATCACGCAGGGCGACGTGCCCGAGATCCTGGCCGACTCGCAGGTCTATTCGCTCGACATGGGCGCGCTGCTGGCCGGCACCAAGTACCGCGGCGATTTCGAGCAGCGTCTCAAGGGCGTGCTCAAGTCGCTGAAGGAAAAGCCGAACGCGGTGCTGTTCATCGACGAGATCCACACGCTGATCGGCGCGGGTGCCGCCTCGGGTGGCACGCTGGACGCGTCCAACCTGCTCAAGCCGGCGCTGTCCAGCGGCCAGCTCAAGTGCATCGGCGCCACCACCTTCACCGAATACCGCGGCATCTTCGAGAAGGACGCGGCGCTGTCGCGGCGCTTCCAGAAGGTGGACGTGGTCGAGCCGACCGTGGCCGAGACGGTGGAGATCCTCAAGGGCCTCAAGAGCCGCTTCGAGGAGCACCACAGCGTCAAGTACGCCACTGCGGCCCTGCAGGCGGCGGCGGAGCTGTCGGCCAAGTACATCAACGACCGCCACCTGCCCGACAAGGCCATCGACGTGATCGACGAGGCTGGCGCAGCCCAGCGCATCCTCGCGGCCAGCAAGCGCAAGAAGACCATCGGCAAGGCCGAGGTCGAGGAGATCGTCGCCAAGATCGCCCGGATTCCCCCGGCGAACGTCAGCAACGACGACCGCAGCAAGCTGCAGACCATCGAGCGCGACCTCAAGAGCGTGGTGTTCGGCCAGGACAAGGCGCTGGAAGTGCTCGCCTCCGCGGTCAAGATGTCCCGCTCGGGCCTGGGCAAGGGCGACAAGCCGATCGGCTCCTTCCTGTTCAGCGGCCCCACCGGCGTCGGCAAGACCGAGGCCGCCAAGCAGCTGGCCTACATCCTGGGCATCGAGCTGATCCGCTTCGACATGTCGGAGTACATGGAGCGCCATGCGGTGTCGCGCCTGATCGGTGCGCCTCCGGGCTACGTGGGCTTCGACCAGGGCGGCCTGCTGACCGAGGCCGTCACCAAGAAGCCGCATGCGGTGCTGCTGCTCGACGAGATCGAGAAAGCGCATCCGGACATCTTCAACGTGCTGCTGCAGGTGATGGACCACGGCACGCTGACGGACAACAACGGACGCAAGGCCGACTTCCGCAACATCATCATCATCATGACGACGAACGCGGGCGCCGAGACCATGAACAAGGCCACCATCGGGTTCACCAACCCGCGGCAGGCCGGCGACGAGATGGCCGACATCAAGCGCCTGTTCACCCCCGAGTTCCGCAACCGGCTGGACGCCATCGTCAACTTCAAGCCGCTGGATGAGCAGATCATCCTGCGCGTGGTCGACAAGTTCCTGCTGCAGCTGGAGACGCAGCTCGCCGAGAAGAAGGTGGAAGTCTCCTTCAGCGACAAGCTGCGCAAGCACCTGGCCAAGAAGGGCTTCGATCCGCTCATGGGCGCCCGCCCGATGCAGCGCCTGATCCAGGACACCATCCGCCGCGCGCTGGCCGACGAACTGCTGTTCGGCCGCCTGACCGACGGTGGCCGCCTGGAGGTCGACCTGGACGACAAGGACGAGGTGCAGCTGGACATCACGCCGCTGCCCAAGAAGGAAGGCAAGTCCAAGCCCGAGGCCGAGGAAGCCGCCGCCGGCTGATCGACCCACGCCACGCTGGCGTCCGCCCCCACGGGCGGTGCCACACAAGGCCGGTAGCATCGCGCTCCCGGCCTTTTTTCTTGGCCGCTTCCGGTCGAATGGCTGGTGGCGTGCCGAGCCTCTGGATGACCCTGCCCGAGTTCCACCTCAGTCCCGCCTGGACCACCGGCCTGTCGCTCGCCTGGAGCGCCTACATCGCCGTGCTGTCGGTGTGGATCGTGATGCAGAAGCGCGCACCGGTCTCCACCATGAGCTGGATCCTGTCGTTGGCGCTGCTGCCCTACCTGGGCTTCTTCGTCTATTACTTCCTGGGGCCGCAGCGGCTGGCCAAGCAGCGGCTCAAGCGCTTGCGCAGCCGGGTGATGGCGCAGGCGCCGGCCGACATGGCGTTGCTGCGGGAGGCGGCAGAGGACGCGCCGCCCGCGCTGCACCAGCTGGCCACGTTGGGCCTGGCCGCCTGCGGCTTGCCAGTGTCCAGCGCCCGCTCGGTGCAATTGCTCTCGGGCGGCGCGGCGACGTTCGACGCCATCTTCGAAACCATCCGCGGCGCCCAGGACCACGTCCACCTCGAGTACTACATCTTCGAGCCCGATCGCATCGGCACCGCGCTGCGCGACCTGTTGATCGAGCGGGCTCGCGCCGGCGTGCAGGTGCGCCTGCTGATCGATGCGCTGGGCGCCAAGCGGGTGGGGCGGCGCTTCCTGGCGCCGCTGCGCGAGGCAGGTGGGCAGGTCGTGTTCTTCCACGACACGCGCATCGGCCGCCGCCTGCGGCCGGTGACCAACTACCGCACCCACCGCAAGATCGTGGTCTGCGATGGGGTCGTGGGCTTCACCGGCGGCGTGAACATCACGGACGAGGAAGACCGCCGCACCCGCCCCGACGCCTACCACGACGTCCACCTGCGCATCGAGGGCAGCGCCGTGCGCTGGCTGCAGACCACCTTCCTGGAGGACTGGGTCTATGCCACCGGCGAGCCCTTGCACGGCATCGGCAGCCTGATGGCGCGGCTCATGCCGCCCGTGGAGGCCGGCCCGGTGGCGGTGCAGATCGTCACCAGCGGCCCCGACACGCCGCTGGAGGCCATCCACCGCATGCATGTGGAGGCCATCCACGCCGCCACCGAGCGGGCCTGGCTCACGACGCCGTATTTCGTGCCGAGCGAGCCGGCGCTGATGGCGCTGACCAACGCGGCCCTGCGCGGCGTGGACGTGCGGGTGCTGGTGCCGCGGCGCAGCGACTCGCTGGTGGTGAGCGCGGCCGCCCGCTCCTACTACGACGAGCTCCTGGCCGCCGGCGTGAAGGTGTGGGAATACAAGGCCCGCATGCTGCATTCCAAGACGCTGGTGGTGGACGACCACTGCGCCATGATCGGCACGGCCAATTTCGACAACCGCAGCTTCCTGCTCAACTTCGAGGTGATGGCGGTGGTCTATGGCCCCGCGCTCGCGGGGCCGCTGACCGCGCAGTTCGAGACCGACCTGCAGAGTGCCTCGCCCGTGCGCACGCACCGCCACCGCAGCTTCTGGCTGCGGCTGGGCGAGGCCGTCGCGCGGCTCTTCTCGCCCTTGCTGTGAACCCGTTGGCCGACAATGGCCGGCTGCTTTCCGACCCCGACCCATGGCCGACGCTTCCCACACCTTCCTCTGGCACGACTACGAAACCTTCGGCGCCAACCCGCGCCGCGACCGGCCCTCGCAATTCGCGGCCGTGCGCACCGATGCCGAGCTCAACGAGGTGGGCGAGCCGATCATGCTGTACTGCCAGCCGGCGCCCGACTTCCTTCCCAGCCCCACGGCCTGCCTGCTGACCGGCATCACGCCGCAGCGCTGCCTGGCCGAGGGCGTGCCCGAGCATGAATTCGCCGCCCGTATCGAGGCGGCCTTTTCCCAGCCACGCACCATCGGCGTGGGCTACAACACCATCCGCTTCGACGATGAGGTCACGCGCTTCATGTTCTGGCGCAACCTGATCGACCCGTATGCCCGCGAGTGGCAGAACGAATGCGGCCGCTGGGACCTGCTGGACGTGGTGCGCCTCACCTACGCCCTGCGCCCCGAGGGCATCGAATGGCCCAAGCATCCCGACGGCAAGCCCAGCTTCAAGCTGGAGGACCTGGCCCGCGCCAACGGGCTGGTGCATGAGACGGCCCACGACGCCCTGTCGGACGTGCGCGCCACCATCGCCATGGCCCGCCTCATCCGCCAGGAGCGGCCGCGCCTCTTCGACTTCGCGCTCGCGCTGCGACGCAAGGAGCGCGTGGCGCAGGAACTGGGCCTGCCGGCCTCGCCGCAGACGGCGCGGCCCTTCGTGCACGTGTCGGGCATGTTCGGCACCGAGCGCGGCTGCCTGGCCCTGATGTGGCCGTTGGCCAGCCATCCCACCAACCGCAATGAGTTGTTGGCCTGGGACCTGTCGCACGACCCGGCCGAGCTGGCCGACCTGGACCTGGAGACGATGCGGCTGCGCCTGTTCACCCGCAGCGCTGATCTTCCCGAGGGCGTGGCGCGGCTGCCCATCAAGTCGATCCACCTCAACAAGTCGCCCATGGTCGTGGGCAATCCCAAGATGGTGGAGATGGCCGCCGGCCGGTGGGGCATCGACCTCGCGCAGGCCGAGCGCCATGCCCTGACCGCCGCCGGCCTGCCCGATCTGAGCGAGCGCTGGCGCGAGCTCTTCGATCGGCCTCGCGGCCCGGCGCTGGACGTGGACGAAGACCTCTATGGCGGCTTCATCGGCCCGGCCGACCGCCGGCGGCTGAACCAGCTGCGCGCGCTGTCGCCGCAGGAGCTGGCGCTCGCGCGCTCGGGCTTCGACGATGCGCGTCTGGCCGAACTGGTGCTGCGCTACCGCGCGCGCAACTTCCCGGCCACGCTGAGCCAGGAGGAGGCCGCCCACTGGGAGGCGCTGCGCACCGCGCGCCTGGTGGAGGGCGAGGACGGCTGGTTGAACGTGGACCGCTATTTCGCGGAGATCGACACGCTCGCCGAGAACGCCGACGAGCGTGCAGAGGCGCTGCTGGGCGAGCTCTACGACTACGCCGAGGCGGTTGTGCCCCAAGGATGAAACGCCCTGGGGAAGCTGGCTGACACAGCGCGCCCCCGTTCCTGTCTAACTTGCGTCCGGCCATGCTGGAAACAAAGTTTTGACAATCAATGGTTCACATTCCGGGCGGGAGCCCTCGCCGGCGCACAGCTTGGCCACCCGCGGCCGGGCCAGTGTGGCGACCCAAAAGGCGCGCCGCCTGGACGATGACGTGGTGCGTCATCAGCGCAAGCCGGCCCGCGTGCTGGCCTGTGCTGCCGCTTTCGCCTGGCTCGTGTCGCTCTGGGTCTCCTGGCCCCTGCTGTCCGCCTTTGCGCTGCCCCTGTTCTGCTGGACCTTCGTGCAGGCGGTGGGGCTGGCCCTGTGCATGGGCGCGCGCCACGCCGCGGGACATGACAGTGGCGTGGGCCTGATGACCGTGGCGATGGCCGCCGGCTGCCGCTTCCAGCTCGACGTCCTGGGCGGCGGCGAACTCTGGGTGCTTCCGTTGTGCCTGATGCTGTCGCTGGTGCTGGGCCTGGTGCAGGTCCGCCTGCGCAGCTATGTGCTGTGCAGCCTGACGGTCTGGCTGGTGCTGCTGCCGGGTGCGGCCTTCGCTCCGTGGCCCGCGGGCCAGGCCCTGCGTGGCGTATTGGTGGTGGGCGGCTTCACGCTGGCGCTGCTGCTCCACCGGGGCGTGGCGCTGGCGCGGCGCCGGCGCGTGGCGGCCGCCGCCTCGCTGGCCGTCCTGGCCTACCAGGACGCCCTGACCGGCGTGGCCAATCGCCGCGGATTCCTGGAGGTGGCCATGGAGAAGCTACGGGCGTCCGGGCCGCAGGGCCTCATCGCGCTCGACGTGGACGACTTCAAGCGCATCAACGACCGCCATGGCCACGAGGTGGGCGACCGCCTGCTGCATGCCGTGGGCCGGCTGCTGCAACGGCTGCCCGGCGAAGCGCTTGCGGGCCGCACGGGCGGCGAGGAGTTCTGCGTGCTGGTGCCCGCGGCCTCGCCAGCGGCGCTGCTGGCCTTTGCCGGCGGTGTGCTGGAGGCGGCGCGGCGCGTGTCGGCCCAGGGGGTGGGCCTCACGCTGAGCGCCGGCGCGGCGCTCGTGCAGCCCGGCGAGGCCCTCGAGCAGGCCATGCGCCGTGCCGACACGGCCCTGGGCGATGCCAAGCGGACGGGCAAGAACCGCGTGGTCCTGGCGCCCGAGGCGGCGGGGTGATGCCGCTGCGCATGCTGCTGTACCGGCGGGCGCGCCGCCTCTGGCGTTGGCTGGTGCCTTCGGTTCCCGCCGCGCAGGCCCAGGCGCTGCGGCGCGCGCTGCGCCAGGAGGTGCGGTCGCTCGCCCTGGCCTGCGAGGCGACGGGTGTGCTGATCTGGCTGATGACGCTGATGGTCTCCGGGCCGGGTGGTGGCGCGCATCTGTCCGCCGAGCTCCTCTGCACCGCCGCGGCGGGCCTGGGCATGCTGCTGTCGCTGCGGCCCCGGCCGCCCTGGCTGCTGAGCCTGGGCGGGCTGATGGTCACGGTGTCGTTGGCCATCGCCTTCCGGCTGAACCTGGAAGGCAGTGCGGCCCAGGCCTTCTGGACGCTGCCGCTGCTGATGCTCTTCGGCATGTGCCTGGCCCTGTGCCACGTGCGGCTGCGCGACTTCCTGGCCGGCATCGGGGCGGTGGGCCTGGTCTTTGTCGATGGCGCACTGATGCGCAGCGTCGCGCCGGCCCAGCGGCCGGTGCTGGCCTTCTTCGCGGCGGGCGCACTGACGCTGTGCCTGCTGGCCCACCTGGCGCTGTCGCGCGAGCGGCGCAGCGGCCATGTGCTGCAACTGCGGCTGGCGGCGCTGGCCTATGAGGACGTGCTCACCGGCCTGCCCAACCGGCGCGCCTTCCTCGAGCGGACCCAGGCGGCGCTGGCCGCCATGCCGGCCGGCGTGTTCAACGTTGTGCTGCTGGACGTGGACGACTTCAAGCGCATCAACGAGCGCCTGGGCCACGAGGGTGGCGACCGCGCATTGCGCGCGGTGGCGCAGGCGCTGCGTGGCGCCAGCGCGCCGCACCTGTGCGCCCGCCTGGGCGGCGAAGAGTTCTGCATCTGGATCGAGGACGCCTCGGCATCGCCGGCCGACGTGGCGGCAGCCTGCGTGTCGGCGGTGCATCACCTGCGCGTGGACGGGCTGCGCCTGTCGGTGAGCGCCGGCGTGGCCACCGTCGAGCCGGATGTGCCCCTGCACCGCGCCTTGGCCCTGGCCGACGAGGCGCTCTACCAGGCCAAGGCGCGGGGCAAGGACACACTGGCGGTGGCGCCGCCTTCCGGCCGGATGCCGTTGATCCCTGCCGCGCCCGAACGGCGGACCTGGCGGCCCTGGCGCGCGCTGCGGCGCCCCTGAACGGCGCCGCAGCCGCCGGGGTGGGCCAGCGCTGCCGGTGCAGCCTACCGCCGGTGCCGGTCCTGCCGACGCCGCGCCGGCGCCAGTCAACGGTGGCCTCAGCGCACCGGGGCGGCCCACCCGTCGATGAACCGGTCGACCGCCTGCGTATAGCCGCCCGGCGTTCCGAGCTGCGCATTGATCTCGCCGTGCGACAGCGGCTGGGGCAGCATGGTGGCCTGGCCACCTGCCGCGCGCACCAGGGTGGCGAACCGGGCGCTCTGGCCGCACGAATCGTCGCGACGCTCGCTGGCGCACACCAGCAGCATCGGAAGGCTGCCAACGGCGAGACGTGCCGTGGGCGACACGGCGCGCCACAGGGCCGGGTCGGCGCCGAAGGCCCGGTCGTAGAAGCGCAGGTGCCGGCGCTGCATCAGTCCTTCGGTGTCCAGGGCCGCACTGTCGAGCACCACCGTGCCGCGCCAGCGGCGGGCGCCCTGCGCGGTCGCGAGTGATGGGTCGGCGCTCAGCAGCGCCACGAGGTGGGCACCGGCCGAGTGGCCCATGAGCACCAGCCGGTCCGCGTCCGCATGCCAGTCCGGCGCCAGCCGCTGCACTTCGGCCAGCGCACGGGCCACGTCCTGGGCCTGTGCGCGCACGTCCACCTGCGGTACCAGCCGGTAGCCCACCGAGACGAAGACGAAGCCGCGCTCGCGCACCCAGTGGGCCACCTTGGCGTCCACCACGTTCGGGGCGTCGGGCCGGCCGAACATCCAGGCACCGCCATGCACCATCACCAGGATCGGGGCACCGTGCGGCTGCGCGGGCAGGTAGACGTCCAGCCGCTGGGCGGGATCGGGGCCGTAGGCCAGTTGCCGATCGGGGACGGCATGGGCCAGGGCGGCGGTCAGCAGCAGGGCGATGGCGGGCAGCCAGTGTCGGATCGGGGTCATGGCAGGGCTCCAGGCGGGCCGAAGAGGACGCGCAGCCGCTGCTTCAGGCCGCGGGCCCGGCGCAGGTCCTGCGCCAGCCGCGCCCATTCGTGGAAGGCTATGCGCAGCGGATTGTGGGTGTGCAGCGGCGTGGTCAGGCCGTAGCGGGGCGGCAGGTCTGCGCGCAGGTCGACGAAGGTGCCGAACAGCCGGTCGAAGACGATCAGCACGCCGCCGTAGTTGCAGTCCAGGTATTCCGGGTTGGAGGCGTGGTGCACCTTGTGGTGGGTGGGCGTGTTCAGCACCCATTCCAGCGGCCCGAGGCGCGGCAGCCAGGGCGCATGCAGCCAGAACTGGTAGAGCAGGTTGGCGGCCAGCGTCGCCATCACCGCCGTGGGCGAGAAGCCCAGCCACACCAGCGGTGTGAAGAACAGCGTCGTGCCGGTGAGCTTGCCCGTCCAACCCAGGCGCAGCGCCGCGGCCAGCGTCAGCTCGTTGGGCGAGTGGTGCACCGCATGCGTGGCCCAGAACCAGCGCACGCGATGGGCGGCGCGGTGATAGGCGTAGTAGCACAGCTCCTGGCCCAGGAAGAGCAGGACGAAGGCCGCGGGGGTGGAGAGCGGCAGCGTGGTCAGCCGGTGCGTCCAGGCCAGCGCCAGCAGCGGCGCGGCGATGGACAGGCCCAGCGTGTCCACCGCACGGCGGCCCGCCGTGTCGGCCAGCGACGCGGCATAGGCCCGCCAGTCGTAGGGCTGGCGGCGCACGAAGGTCTGCACCAGCCCTTCGGCCGTGGCCGCGACGAGCACCAGGCCCAGCAGGGCCAGCAGCCAGGGCAGCGCCTCCGGTCCCAGGGCGTGGCGAAGGAGGTCGGCCTGCATGGTGCGTGCGACGGCTTCAGGGGGCGCCCGCGCCGCGCTTGCCGCGCTGGCTGGCCAGGTAGGCCTCGATCTGCGCGAGGGTGATGCTGCCGGCATGCGCGCTGTCGATGGCGTCGAAGGCGCGGTAGACGCGCGGCATGCCGGCCTTGGCCTCGTCGCGGCTCAGGCGTCCGTCGGCATTGGTGTCGGCGGCGGCGAAGCGCGGCGCCAACTGGCTGCGCAGGGCGTCCCCGCGTGAGGCGTCGGGCGGGGCGGTCTGGGCGTGTGCGGCGCCCACGACCAGGCAGGCCAGGAGGGCGGCTGCGAGCCGGCGAAGGGGAGGTCGCATGGCGGTCACGGCCGCTCGCGGCAGAGGGCAAGGCAGGGGGGTGGTCACAGCGAGCTCCTTTGGATAAGTGCAGGCCGCCACTGTCGGGCCGGGTTGTCACGCACTCGTCACGGCGCCGCCCCCGCTCATGACCAGCCGTGACGGGCGCCCCGGCCTGTCATCGTTTGTCATGATTTCGGAGGGCCGGAGGGACGGCGGCGCTGTCTACGATGCCGCCATGTCCCTGTTGCCGCGCCCGCCGCTTCCTGCCCTGCCGCCGTCCCGCGTCGCCGCGCGCCCTGCGCCGGTCGCCGTCCCATGACCGAGCCGCTTGCCCGCATCCTGGTGGCCGACGACGAGGCCGACCTGCGTGCGCTGCTGCAGCGCTACCTGGGTGACCAGGGCTACGCCGTGCGCACCGTCGAAGGCGCGGCCGCCCTGGACCGCCTGCTCGCGCGCGAGCGCTTCGACGTGCTGGTGCTCGACGTCATGATGCCGGGCGAGGACGGCCTGTCCGTCTGCCGCCGGCTGCGTGCGCAGGGCGAGACCATCCCCATCCTGATGCTCACGGCGCGCGGCGATCCGGTCGACCGCATCGTCGGCCTGGAGATGGGCGCCGACGACTACCTGCCCAAGCCCTTCAACCCGCGCGAACTGCTGGCCCGCATCCAGGCGATGGTGCGGCGCCAGCGCATGCTGGGCGCGCACACCGGCCCTGCCCCGGACGAGGGCGAGTTGCGCTTCGGCGCCGACTTCGTGCTCGACCTCGGCCGCCGCCGCCTCAGCCGCGCGGGCCAGGATCTGCCGATGACCACGGGCGAGTTCACGCTGCTGGCTGCCTTCTGCCGCCACCCGGGGCGCCCGCTCGGCCGCGACCGCCTCATCGAGCTGGCGCGCGGCCGCGAGCACGAGGCCACCGACCGCAGCATCGACGTGCAGGTGATGCGGCTGCGCAAGCTGATCGAGGCCGATCCGGCGCAGCCGCGCTTCATCCAGACCGTGTGGGGCGTGGGCTATGTCTTCGTGCCGGATGGGGAGACCCGATGAGCGCCCGCACCGCGGGCGACACCGAGGCAGGCGCGGTCGGTGCCCGGGCCGCCATCGCGCGCTGGCCGCGCAGCCTGCTCGGGCGCCATGCCTTGCTGATCGTGCTGCTGATCCTGATCGGCCAGATCGGCAGCGCGCTGCTTCTGCGCGAGATGGTGCTCAAGCCGCGGCTCGCCCAGGCGGCCGATGGCGTGGCCACCAACCTGCTGGCCGTGCGCGCCGGGCTGGCCAGCCTGCCGCCGGCCCAGCGCGCGGCATTCGTGACGGCCTTCAACCGCCGTCCGGTGGGCGGGGACGTGGCCAGCGACGCGGACGCGACCCCGCGGCTCACGGCCCTGGAACGGCGCTTCATCCGCCGGGTGTCGCAGCGCCTGGGCGAGGCCGGCATGCAGGCCCTGTGGCGCCGCGCAGGCGACGGTGGCCTGGCCCTGCGGGTGGCGCTGGACGGCGATGCCCACTGGCTGGTGCTGCCCGGCGTGCTGCCCGCGCGGGAGTTCACCGGGGCCTGGCTGGCCGTGAGCGCGGGCAGCGGCCTGCTGGCGCTGGCGGGTGCGCTGTGGCTGCAGCGCCGGCTCGATCGGCCGCTGTCCCGCCTGGTGCAGGCAGCGGGCAGCCTGGGCGCCGGCCGCAAGCCGCCGCCGCTGCCGGAGGACGGGCCCAGCGAGATCGCCACCGTCAGCCGCAGCTTCAACCGCATGGCCGACAGCCTGGCCCGCCAGGAGCGCGAGCGGGCGCTGATGCTGGCGGGCATCTCCCATGACCTGCGCACGCCCCTGACCAAGCTGCGCCTGGCCGTGGAGATCGTCGGCGACGCAGCCGACCCCGCCACCCGCGCCAGCATGGTCCGCAGCGTGGAGGAGATGGACGGCATCGTGGGCCAGTTCCTCGACTACGCGCGCGCCGCCGACGAGCCCGGCCTGCGCGAGCCGGTGGACCTGAATGCCCTGTGCGCCCGTGTGTGCGCCGACTTCGCCGACCACGGGCAGCCCGTGCAATGGCAGCCGGCCCGTTCCCTGCCGGCCGTCAGCGGCCGGCCGGCCGCCCTGCGGCGCATGCTGGTGAATCTGCTGGAGAACGCCCATCGGCACGGCGCACCGCCGGTGCTGCTGCGCACCTGCGCGCAAGGCGGCCGGGTGTGTCTGGAGGTGATCGACCATGGGCCGGGCATCGACCCCGCCCAGGCCGACTGGCTGTGCCAGCCCTTTCATCGTGCGGGCGATGCGCGCGCCGGCGGCTCGGGCGCCGGTCTGGGCCTGGCGATCGTGGAGCGCATCGCGGGCGAGCACGGCGGCGAGCTGGTGCTGCTGAAGGCAGAGCGCGGCGGGCTGTGCGCACGCGTGATGCTGCCGCGTGCCGAGCCCTGACGGCGGCCACCCCGGCGCCAGACACCGCGGCTCGCGACGGGGTGCCCGCCGATGCCGCGGCCCTGCCTCAGCGACGCGGCGGCGGGCCCACCACGCCCGCGCCGCGCACCTCGATGCGGATGCTGTCCAGCACCTGCCCGCGCGCATCGGCCAGCTCCAGCCGATGGCGGCCGGGCCAGGGCAGCCAGTCGGCCGCGGTGCCGCGCGCCAGCGTGCGGCCATCCAGCCGCCACTGCACATCGCCGGGCGCGCCGTCGGCGGCCAGGCGCACGCGCTGGTGGCGCGGCGGGATGTCCGGGTCCAGCGCGAGGATGGTGCCGTCCGCTGGCGCCGTGATGCGCGCGGTCCGGCCGGCGGTTTCGTCGCCCGCCCCGGCCCGGATGGCCGAGGGCGTGAACAGCGCCTGCTGGGTGCCGGCCAGGAACCATTCGCTGCGGGCGGCTTCGAGCGGCGTGCCGCGCTCGCTGCCGTCCGCGGCGGCATAGCGCACGGCCTGCTGCACCACGCCCGGCGGCGGCGCGGGCGCGCGGCTGGGCTCGCGCTGGTGCAGCTGGCGCATCAGCTCGGCCCACACGGGCGCCGCGCCGCTGGTGCCGCTCACGTCCCACATCGGCGAGCCGTCGGCATTGCCCACCCACACGCCCACGGTGTAGCGCTGCGACCAGCCGATGGCCCAGTTGTCGCGCATGTCCTTGCTGGTGCCGGTCTTCACCGCCGTCCAGAAGCGGGTGGCCAGCAGGCTGTCGGGCCCGAAGGTGCGCACGCGGGCATTCGGGTCCGACAGGATGTCGCCCACGATGAAGGCGGCGCCGGCATCGAGCACCGGCTTCGGCGGGTCGGCGGCGGCACCCGGCAGCAGGCGCGTGGGCGTGTAGCGCCCGCCGTTGGCCAGCATGCGGTAGGCATTGGTCAGGGCCAGCAGGTTGACCTCGGCGCTGCCCAGGGCGAGGCTGTAGCCGTAGTAGTCGCCGCTCTCGCGCAGGGCGAGGCCGGCAGCCTGCAGGCGGCGCGCGAAGGCGTCGGGCGAGACCATCACCAGCGTGCGCACCGCCGGCACGTTGAGCGAGGCGGCCAGTGCCGTGCGTGCGGAGACCAGGCCCTTGAAATGCCGGTCGTAGTTCTGCGGGATGTACAGGCCGCCCGGCGTGGCGATCTGCGCGGGGGAATCCTCCAGCAGCGAGGCGGCCGTGAGACGCCGCTCGGCGATCGCCTGCGCATAGAGCAGCGGCTTGAGCGTGGAGCCCGGCTGGCGCGGCGCCAGCACGGCATCCACTTCGGCCGCGCGGCTGTGCGCGCCCGAGGAGCCGACCCAGGCG
This sequence comes from Pseudacidovorax sp. NFM-22, assembly GCF_021401245.1. GTDB lineage: Bacteria > Pseudomonadota > Gammaproteobacteria > Burkholderiales > Burkholderiaceae_C > Xenophilus. The sequence continues at coordinate 1,226,659 of NZ_JACBFY010000001.1, read as the reverse complement.
AGCACGGCGCCGCTGGCGTTGTCCAGCACCACGGCGGCGCCGTCCTGCACGTTGCGGCCGCGCAGCTCGCGCATCTGGCGGTCCAGCGCTTCGACGGCGGCGCGCTGCAGCGGCGCGCGCAGCGTGGTGCGCAGGGTCGGCGCATCGCCGCTGCGCTGGCGCAGCGCCTGGCGGGCGAAGTGCGGCGCGATGCCTTCGCTGGCGTCGAAGGCACGGCGCTGCAGCGCGGCCTGGGTGAAGAAGGCGAGGGATTCGCAGTCCGGCGCCGGTGCGGGCTGCATGGCGCGCAGCACCTCGCAGGCGCGGCGCGCCACCTGTGCGGCCGAGGCATTGGGCGCGCGCACCAGCGCGGCGGCGATGGCGCCTTCGCGCGCATCCAGGCCGTGCGGCGCCTTGGCGAAGAGCGTGCGCGAGAGGGCGTCGATGCCCACCAGCTCGCCGCGGAAGGGCACGAGGTTGAGGTAGGCCTCCAGGATCTGGTCCTTGCGCCAGTCGCGCTCCAAGTGGGCGGCGCCGAAGACCTGCTCCACCTTCTGGCCCAGGCTGCGGCCGCTGGCGCCGCGGCGCAGGTCCTCGTCGAGCAGGCCGGCCAGCTGCATGGTCAGCGTCGAGGCCCCGCGGGTGCGCGTGTTCCAGAGGTTGCCCCAGGCGGCGGCGGAGACGGCACGCCAGTCGACGCCGCTGTGTTCGTAGAAGCGCTGGTCCTCGCTGTAGATCAGCGCATTGCGCAGCGCGGGGGAGATGTCGGCCAGACCGATCCACTGGCCGCGGCGCACGCTGGCATCGGTGCGCACCCGCTGCACCAGCGCGCCGCCCTGGTCCAGCACCTGCACGTCGGAGGGCTGGAAGTCGCGGCGGACGTCGTCGAAGCGGGGCAGGGCGAGGGCGACGGCGGGCAGCAGCGTCAGCACAAGCGCCAGCAGACCTGCGCGACGTCGGGCACTGCCCGGCTTCACCGGCTTCATGGCGCCAAGGTCCAGTTTTCGACCGCCAGGCCCGGATAGCCGATGAAGTCGGCCTCGTTGTTGGTCACCAGCGTCAGGCCCAGGCTGCGCGCATGGGCGGCGATCAGGCGGTCCAGCGCGTTGCGGCGGCGCTCCGGCACGGCGGCGCGCAGTTCGCCGTAGGACGCCGCCGCATGTTCCTCGAAAGGCAGCACAGGAATGCGTTCGGTCAGCAGGCCCAGCACCCGCTCGTCATGGGCGCGCAGGGCCGGCTGCATCTCGAGGCCGGCGCGCAGTTCGGCGAAGGTGATGGCGGACATCACGACGTCGCCCACCCGCTGGGTCCGCATGCGCCGCAGCACCTCCGCGGGCTGGCCCTTGATGAGGTAGATGCAGATGTTGGTGTCGAGCATGTAGTGCATGGGCCGCTCACCCCTTCCCGCCCCACGGCCGGTCCTGCTCGGGGGATTCTTCGCGACCCCCCGCCATGTAGCCGGGGCTGAACTGGGCCAGCACGTCGCCCAGGTCCGCCAGGGTGGCCTGCTGGACTGGGCGCAGCATCAGGGCATCGCCCACGCGCTCGATCTCCACTTCCTGCACGTCATCGGCAAAGGCGAGTTCGCGGGGGATTCGCACGGCGAGGGAATTACCGCTCTTGAAGATGCGCGTCTGCATGGCCCGTCTCCGGATGGTTCATGTATATACAGTATATACATGACACCGGGCCGCAAGACTTCAGCCGGGTGTCGTCTCCACCACCGCCGCGAAGCCCAGCACCCGCGCATCCTCGTAGCGCGGCGCCACCACCTGAAGGCCGACCGGCAGGTCGCGGACGGTGCCGGCAGGCACGGAGCACGCCGGCACGCCGCAGTAGTTGAAGAGCGGCGTGAAGGCCGCATGGCCGCGCGGGCCCGCGGGCTGGCCGCCGATGACGGGCGGGCCCAACTGCTCCAGCGGCCAGGCGGTGACCGGGGCGGTGGGGCACAGCAGCAGGTCGTAGTGCTCGAAGAAGCCCGCCAGCGCGTGCGCGATGCGTTCGCGCAGGCGCAGGGCGCGCGCGACATCGGCGGGCGCGATGCGGGCGCCGGTCTCGATCTGCCCGCCCAGCACCGGATCGATGCGGGACGGGTCGGCGGCCCACTGCTCGCCGTAGAGCGCATGCAGGCCGGCATGCTGGAGGGCGATCAGCGGGTACTCGCGCGCCTCGGGCGGCCAGGGTGGGGCGGCGTCGGCGATCTGCCAGCCGGCGGCGCGCAGGGCGTCGACGCGGGCTTGCAGCTGGGTCAGCACGTCCTCGTCGATGGCGAAGTCGCAGCCCAGGCGCGGGCTCCAGGCGATGCGCAGGTCGCGCGGCGGCGGTTCTGGCGTCGGCTGCGCGAGGCCGCTCGGGATCGGCACGCCCGCCGGATCGCCGGCGTCATAGGCCGCGAGCAGGTCGAAGGCCCAGGCGCAGTCGGCCACGCCACGCGCCAGCACGCCGATGACCGACAGGCCGTAGTTGGGCTCGGCAAAGCCCCACGGATGCGGGATGAGCCCGGGACTGGGCTTGAGCCCCACCAGCCCGCAGTGCGCGGCCGGCCGGCGCGTGGAGCCGCCGGCATCGGTGGCCAGCGCGAGCAGGCCCAGGCCGCTGGCCAGCGCCGAGACCGCGCCGCCCGACGAGCCGCCGGGCGTGAGCGACGGATCGAGCGGATGGTGCGTCGCGCCGTAGACCAGATTGCTGGTCACGCCCTTGCAGGCGAATTCGGAACAGTTGGTGATGCCCAGCACCACGCCGCCCAGCGCGCGCAGGCGGGCCACGGCCCAGGCATCGCGCGGGGCGACGAAGTCCTCAAACAGGCGCGAGCCCTGGGCGATGCGGTAGCCCTCGACCCAGAGGTTGTCCTTGACGGTGAAGGGCACGCCGGCCAGCGGCAACTGCTCGCCTGCGGCTAGGCGCCGCTCCACCGCTTCGGCCTCGGCGAGCACGCGGGCGGGGTCGAACTGGACGATGGCGTTCAGGCCGGGGTTGAGCGCCTCGACGCGGGCGATGAAATGGCGGGCGACGTCGGTGGCCGTCAGGTCGCGGCGTGCGACGCGGGTGGCCAGTTCGCGGGCGTCCATGTCGTGCAGCGGCGGGATCGACGCGGGTGCGCCGTCCTGCCCTTCGACGGGCTCAGGGCGAACGGAGGAGGCGGCGAGGCGGTTCACGTCCGTTGGACGAGCTTGTGCTTCGATGGAGCCTGAGGCAGGCGCGCCTTGCAGAGGGGCAGGGCCGGCGCTCATGCCGCTGCGCCCCGGAAGCGCGCCGCCAGCGCCGGCGTCACGCCGGTCACGTCCCGCCCGCGCAGGGGCGCGAGGCTGCCCGCACGCGCGGCGGGCAGGGCCAGGTCCACGCGGGCCTGGGCCAGCGCGACGGCGCAGGCCACGCCGTCGAGCAGCGGCACGCTGGCGCGCGGCTGCAGCACCGGCGCCATCGAGGCCATGGCCGCGCCGGCCAGCAGCACGGCCTCGGCGCCATCGCGCACGACCAGCCGTTCGATGCCGGCGAGCACGGCTTCCTGCACCCGCTGCGGCGTCTCGAAGGTCTGCTGCGGCGTCACCTCCAGCGTCTCGATGCCGGCCAGGCGCGCGGCCAGGCCGTGCTGCTCGACCAGCTCGCGGTACAGCGGCGCCATGCGCGCGCCATAGGTCAGCACGCCGATGCGGCCGGCCAGCGTGGCGCCCATCAGCAGGCCGGCCTCGGTCATGCCGACCACGGGCACATCGAAGAGCTCGCGGCAGGCCCACAGCGCGCTGTCGAGCGAGACGCCCAGCACGATGGCGTCCACCTCGGCCGCATGCTGCGCGGCCAGCTCCAGCACCTCCTGCTGGGCCAGCGCGTTCTCGGCACGCGAGGCGATGATGGCCGGGCCCTGCCGGCCGGTGACGGCCAGCAGTTCGGTGCCCGGCCGGGCGGCCGTGCGCGCGGCCGCCAGCACCGCGTCGGTCACGGCCTGGGTGCGGTTGGGGTTGATCAGCAGCAGCTTCATGCAGCGTCCTTGGCAGCGGGCGGTGGCACCTCGACCAGCCAGTGGCGGGCGATCTGCTCGCGCGTGGCCAGCCACACGCCCGATGCGCCGCGGATGTGGTCGATGAGAGCCTTCAGACCGCCGATGCGCCCCGGCCGGCCGATGATGCGGGTGTGCAGCCCGATGGACATCATGCGCGGCGCCTCCTGCGATTCGGCCCGCAGCCATTCGAAGGCATCGATGGCATAGCGCGCGAAGTCCTCGCCGGCCACGAAGGCATGGCTGTCGAAGAAGCGCATGTCGTTGGTGTCGAAGGCATAGGGCAGCACCAGGTGTGGCCGGCCGGCCACCTCGCGGTAGTAGGGCAGGTCGTCGTTGTAGGCGTCGCTGTCGTACAGGAAGCCGCCGTGCTCGACCAGCAGCCGGCGCGTGTTCACCGAGGGCGAGGACTTGGTGTGCCAGCCCACCGGCGGCCGACCCGTCAGCCGCGTGACGGTGGCAACCGTGCGGGCGATGCGCTCGCGCTCTTCGGCCTCGGCCAGGTGGGCATGCGATTCCCAGCGCCAGCCGTGGCAGCACAGCTCGAAGCCGCGGCGCATGGCGTCCTCGGCGATCCAGGGCGTGGCCTCCAGCGCGCGGCCGCAGCAGTTGAGCGTGAGCGGCACGCCCGCCTCGGCCAGCAGCCGCACGATGCGCCGGTAGCCCACGCGGCTGCCGTACTCGAAGTGGCTTTCCATACACAGGTCGGGCACGCCGCGGATCTCGTTCGTGACCTCGTGGCAGCCCTCGTTGCGCTCGTCGCCGGCGGAGAGGGCGAACTCCGCGCCTTCCTCGATGTTGAGCACGAAGGAGACCGCCAGGCCAGCGCCGCCGGGCCAGCGGATGGCAGGGGTGTTGTCGCCGTAGCCGGAGAAATCACGCGGAGGCAGAGCAGGGGTCATGGCAGCCGTGCGGCAAAGGTATCGGGCGCGATGGGCGTTGCCAGCCCTTCGCGGTGGATGCGTTCCATGGCGGCCAGCACCGGCGCCATGTCGGCCTCGGCGCGGGCGTACTGCGGCATCAGCTCGGCGAACTCGTGCTGGATCTCGGCCAGCAGCGCGGCTTCGTCCACGCGCACCAGCCGGCCGTCCTGGATCGCCACCTCGCCATCGACCATCGAGAAGTCCAGCCCCGCGCCACGCTCGGCATAGACGAGCTGGCGCACCGGATCGCTCATCGGCGTGAAGGTGACGGTGTCGGTGCGGTAGGCGACCAGGTCGGCCATGGCGCCGACGCGCAGGCTGCCCAGGCGGTCGCCGAAGCCCAGTGCGCGTGCGCCGGCCACGGTGCCGGCATGCAGCGCCTCCCGTGCGCTGAGCCAGCGGGCGTGGTCGTCGCCGCGGATCTTGGAGAGCGCCGCCGCGCTGCCCAGCACGTTGAGCATGTTCACGGTGACCGTGGAGCAGGAGCCGTCCGAGCCCAGGCTCACGTTCACGCCCGCGTCCAGCAACTCGCGCACCGGCTGGATGCCCGAGCCCAGCAGCAGGTTGCTCCAGGGGTTGTGCTGCGCGGTGGCGCCGGTGCGGGCCAGCGCCTCGATTTCGCGCGGGTTCAGCCACACGGCATGGATCAGGCTGGTGGCCGGCTTGAGGAAGCCGATGCGGTCCAGGTACTCGACCATCGGGCAGCCGTAGAAGAGCTGGCCGGTGACCACCTGCAGCCGCGTCTCCTGCACATGGGTGATGACCGGCAGCGCCAGTTCGTCGGCCAGCGCGCGCACCTGCATCAGGAAGGACTCGGTGCAGCGCTGCGGGGCCGAGGCCGACACCAGCACGCCCACGCGCCGGCTGTGCGGATGGCGGCTCGCGGCCAGCTCGCGCACCAGGGCCAGGCAGTCCTGCGGATCAGGCCGGCGGCCGGCGCGCATCTCCTCGGCCATGGCGGGCGGCATGTGCTGCGCCAGGAAGGGAAAGTTGTCGACGATGGGCTTGTCCATCATCGCGAAGCCCACCAGCGCGCGGATGCCGGCATCGTCGTAGGCCTGCAGGCAGGCCTCGATGCGCGGGCGGTCGATGGCCGCGCCCAGCGCCATGTCGTCCACCAGCGTGGTGCAGCCGGTGCGCAGCGACTCGATGGCACCGATCATGGTGCGCAGGTAGGCCTGGCGCGGCGTGAGCGGCACCGGCATGCGCGTGCGCACCAGGTGCATCCAAAGTTCTAGCGGCAGGTTCTCGGTGCGGCCGCGCTGGAAGTGCTCGTGCGAATGCTGGTGGCCGTTGACCAGGCCCGGCACCAGCAGGTGCCGCGACAGGTCGACCACGCGGTCGGCACCGCCCAGCGTGCCGGCCGGCTCGATGGCGGCGATGCGGCCGTCCTCGACCAGCACATCCAGCGGGCGCGGTTCATGCTGGTGCTGCTCGCCCAGCAAGGCCTGGGCGCCGCGCAGCAGGGTTCGCTTCTTGCTCATGCGTGCGTGTCTCCATCAAGGGAAAGGGGAAGAACGAGATGACCGCTGTCACCATGCCGATACCGTCGACGTCGCCGATGACCCCGGAGGCGGCCGACATCCACTGGATGCGCGCCGCCCTGGCCGAGGCGCTGGACGCCCATGCCCGGGGCGACTGGCCCACGGGCGCCGTGCTGATCAAGCAGGGCCGCGTGCTGGCCTATGGACAGAACCGCCAGAACACGCGCGGCGATCCCACGGCGCATGCCGAGACCGATGCGCTGCAGTCGGCCTTCCGCGCGCACGGCCCGCAGGCGGCCCAGGGTGCCACGCTGTACTGCACGATGGAGCCGTGCCCCATGTGCGCAGGTGCGCTGCGCATTGCCGGCGTGCAGACGCTGGTGCTGGCGCTGCGCCATGCGCGCCTGCGGCGCGTGGACCTGGGCGACTACAGCATCGAGCGCTTCTGCCATCTCACCGACTACCCGCTGGAACTGCGCGACGGCGTGCTGGAGGACGACTACCTGGCGCTGCGCCTGCGCTGGGGCGGCGACCGCGTGGCGCCCGCGCCCTGATCCGCGCCGCGCTCCACGCCCGGGCAGGGGCGGGCCCGTGAACGGCGCGTGCGCACCGCTCATCGCATGTGCCGCGAGATGCCGGCCACGCGCTCCATCACCACCATCAGCACGATGGTCGCGGCGATCAGCACGCCCGAGACCGCCGCGGCCCGCACGTCCAGGCTCGATTCGATGATGTGCCACATGCGGATCGGCAGCACCTCGCTGCGCGCGTCCGACAGGAAGAGCGACACCGCCACGTTGTCGAAGGAATACATGAAGCCGATGAAGGCGCCCGCCGCCACGCCCGGTGCAATGAGCGGCAGCGTCACCGTGCGGAAGGCGAACACGCCCGAGGCGCCGAGCGAATGGGCGCTTTCCAACAGTGCGCCGTCCAGCTGGGCCAGGCTGGCCGTGGTGGTGCGCAGGATGTAGGGCGCCGTGATGGCCACATGGCCCAGCACCAGCGTCGTGAACGACAGCCCCGTGCCCGCCAGGTTGAACAGCATCAGCAGCGACAGGCCGATGGCCAGCGCCGGCAGCATCAGCGGCGACAGGAACAGCGCCTCGGCCGCCCGCGCCCAGGCCTCGCGCCGGCGGGCCAGGGCCAGCGACGCGGCCACCGCCAGCACGATGGAGATGGCCGTGGCCGTGGCCGCCAGCTCCAGCGACAGCACGAAGGCCTCGATCAGCTCGGGCGACTGGTCCCACAGCGCCTCGTACCAGCGCGTGGAATAGCCCGGCGGCGGGAACTTGAGCGAATAGCCGCTGGTGAAGGAGGTGATGACCACGATCACCGTCGGCGCCAGCAGCAGCACGGCCGCCATCAGGCCCAGCAGGCCGAACACCAGCTTGAAGGACAGGCGCTCGGCGCGCCCGCGCGGGTTGGCGCGGGCCATGGGTGCCGACGCGGCGGCAGGCACCGGCGTGCCGGAAACGAAGGCCTCAGCCATGGACGAACCCCTTGCTGCGCCGGCCCAGCGCGTTGATGGCGGCCACCACCCCCAGCACGCACACCAGCAGCAGCATGGCGACCGCAGCGGCGAACGGGTAGTTGTTGGCCTGGATGGCCTGCTGGTACATGTAGAAGGGCATGAACATCTGCTGCCCGCCGCCCACCAGCGTCTGCGTGACGAAGGCGCTCACGCTGCTGGCGAAGACCAGCAGGCTGCCCGCCAGCAGGCCCGGCATGGCCAGCGGCAGCGTGACCTGCCAGAAGGTGCGCCAGTGGCCCGCGCCCAGCGCCAGCGAGGCCTGGCGCAGGTTGCCGTCGATGTTGGCCAGCGCGGTGATCAGCGGCAGCACCATCAGCGGCAGCTCGATCTGCGCCAGCGCCACGGTGACGGCGCCGGGCGTGTAGAGCAGCTTGAGCGGATCGGCGATCAACCCCAGGTCCAGCAGCACCGTGTTGACGATGCCCTGACGCCCCAGGATCACCACCCAGGCGAAGGTGCGCACCACCGAGCTGGTGAGCAGCGGCAGCAGCACCAGCAGCAGGAGCACGCCCTGCCAGCGCGGCGGCGCCTGCGTGTAGAGGTAGGCCAGCGGAAAGCCCACCACGGCCGCCAGCAACGTGACCTTGAGGCCCAGCCACAGTGTGCTGCCCAGGATTCCCAGGTTGAAGCCGTCGCCCAGGAACTTGAGGTACTGGCCGACGCCGAACTGCGTCATGGCCGTGTCGTTGTGCAGGCTCACCCAGGCCAGCAGCAGCATGGGCGCCAGCACGAAGACGGCGAAGAACAGGCCCAGCGGCAGGCCCAGGGCCAGCGGCGGCGTGAGGCGGGGATTGGCAGCGGCAGCCATGGCGCTCACCCCGCGAAGACGCTGGCGGGCGAGCCCTGGCGCAGCCGCAGGCCCACCGTCTGGCCGGCCTCGAAGCGCGGCTGCTCGGCCGTGCGCGGCTGCGTCACCTTGGCGGTGGTGCCGCCGGGCAGGCGCAGCTCGTAGACCAGTGAGGGGCCGAGCGGCAGCACCATCTCGACCGTGGCGGGCAGGGCGTCGGCGGCCGGTGCGCCCAGGGCCAGGTGCTCGGGCCGCGCGGCCAGCACCACGGCGCCCACGCGCGAGCAGGGCTGCGCCTCGGCCAGCGGCAGGCGGCCACCGCCGTCGCAGTCGACCGCGAAGCCGGCCTCGCCCTCGCGGGCCAGCCGGCCGGGCAACAGATTGGCGGTGCCGATGAAGGTGGCGACGAAGAGCGACGCGGGCCGGTCGTAGATGGCCTCGGGCGTGTCGAACTGCTCGACGCGGCCTGCATGCATCACGGCGATGCGGTCGGCCATGGACATGGCTTCTTCCTGGTCGTGCGTGACCAGGATGGTGGTGATACCCAGCTCGCGCTGGATGCGGCGGATCTCGATCTGCATGTCCAGCCGCAGGTTCTTGTCCAGCGCGGCGAAGGGCTCGTCCAGCAGCAGCACGCGCGGCTGCACGGCCAGCGTGCGGGCCAGGGCCACGCGTTGCTGCTGGCCGCCCGAGAGTTCGCGCGGATGGCGCTGCGCAAAGCGCGACATCTGCACCATCTCCAGCATGCGCTCCGCGGTGGCGCGCGCCTCGGCGGCGCCCACGCCTCGGGCGCGCAGGCCGTAGGCCACGTTGGCCAGCACAGTCATGTGCGGGAAGAGGGCGTAGTTCTGGAACACGATGCCCGCGCCGCGCTCGTTGGTGGGCAGGGCATCGACCACTTCGCCGCCGATGCGCACCTGGCCGCCGCTCTGGCGCATCAGGCCGGCCACGATGCGCAGCAGCGTGGTCTTGCCGCAGCCGCTGGGGCCCAGCAGCGCCACCAGCTCGCCGGGGCGGATCTGCAGCGAGACCGATTCGACCGCCACCGAGCCCGCATAGCGGTGATGGATCTGGTCCAGCTCGACGGCGGTGGCTGCGGCGGCGGGAGAAGAAGGCATGCGCATGGGTCCTGGTTTCGCGGGAAGGGCCGCAGCTGTCTTCTTCAAGATCCATGCCAGTGACCGAGGCACAAAACGCCGATGAATTGGATACAAAAACTAGTTTGACTGTGCACGAAATGGTGCGTGCCTGACCAAGTTGGCGCAGGCCGCCCCCCGAAATGGGGAGGCCGGCATTGGATACGACGGCTTTCGGTCGTGGGCGTCCGTGGCACGGAGCTTGCGCAGGCCAGCCGCATCCGGCCGAGGTGGCCGGCTCCGACTGAAAGGAAAAGATCCATGAGCCTGCTTCTGTCCCGCCGCCGTCTTCTGCAGGGTGCCGCTGGCGCCGGCGCCGTCCAACTCGCCGGCCATGCCGGCCTGGCCCTGGCGCAGGGCAAGTCGATCTCGGCCACCACCTACCCGGGCGCCTGGGAGTCGGCGCACCGCAGCATCCTGCTGCCGGCCTTCACCAAGGCCACCGGCGCCTCGGTGAGCCTGGTGCCCTCGCTGGCGGTGGACACGGTCTCGAAGATCGCCGCCTCCAAGGCCAACCCGCCCTACGACGTCATCATCCTGGACGAGGGCCCCTACCTCGCCGCCCTGTCGCAGGACATCTTCGAGAAGATCCCCACCGACAAGATGCCCTACCTCAAGGACGTGCCGGCCAAGCTGGTCGACCCGCGCGGTCTGGGCGTGTTCGTGTCGGGCCAGATCATCGGCATCGCCTACAACACCGAGAAGATCAAGACGCCCCCGAAGTCCTGGAACGACCTGCTCAAGCCCGAGTTCAAGGGCCGCGTCGGCCTGGCCGGCATGGGCTCCACCCTGATGTCGGCCTGGATGGTCGAGATCGCGCGCCTCAACGGCGGCAGCGAGGAGAACATGGAACCCGCCTTCCAGTTCGTGAAGAAGCTGCTGCCCAACGTGAGTGCCGTGGCCAGCAACCCGGGCTCGCTGGCGACGCTGTTCCAGCAGGGCCAGATCGACATCTCGGTGCACTACAACAACAACGTGGGCGACCTGCAGGCCAAGGGCGTGCCGGTGGCGCTGGCCAAGCCGGACACGGGCTGGATCCACATCAAGAGCGTGATGCACATCGTCAAGAACACCAAGAACCCCGACCTGGCCGCCGCCTACATCAATGCCGCGCTCAGCCCCGAGGTGCAGACCAAGATGGCGGCCGAGCCCTACTTCGTGGCGCCCGTGAGCACCAAGGCCCAGTTCAGCCCCGGCCTGCAGGCCTACGCCAAGAACATGGCCGAGATCGAGCAGATGAACGGCGTCGACTGGGCCAAGCTCAACCCGCGCCGCGGCGAGTACATCGACCGCTTCAACCGCGAGATCAAGGTCTGAGCACGGTGAGCGACATCGCTTCGTCCACGGTGCCCGCGGCGCCCGGGGCCGCGCCCCGGCGCGTGCTGCTGGGCATGCTCACGCCCTCGTCCAACACCGCGCTGGAGCCCATCACCTCGGCCATGGTGGCCGGCCTGCCCGAGGTGTCGGCGCATTTCGCGCGCTTCCGCGTCACCGAGATCTCGCTCTCCGACCAGGCCCTGGGCCAGTTCGACGAGACGCCGATCCTGGAGGCCGCGCGCCTGCTGGCCGATGCGCGGGTGGACGTGATCGCCTGGAACGGCACCTCGTCCGGCTGGCTGGGCTTCGAGCGCGACGAGGCGCTGTGCGCGCGCATCACGGCCGAGACGGGCATTCCCGCCTGCACCTCGGTGCTGGCGCTGAACGAGGCCATGCGGCTGGCCGGTCGCACGCGCTTCGGCCTGCTCTCGCCCTACCTGGCCGAGGTGCAGCAGCGCATCGTCGCCAACTACGGCGCGAGCGGCTTCGACTGCGTGGCGGAGCAGCACCTGGGGCTGTCGGTCAACTTTGCCTTCTCCGAGGTCACGCCTGCGCAGATCGAGGCCATGGCCCGCGCCGCCGTGGCCAGCGGCGACCCGCAATGCCTGACCACCTTCTGCACCAACCTGCGCGCCGCGCACCTGGTGCCGCAGCTGGAGGCGGCGCTGGGCGTGCCGGTCTATGACTCGGTGGCGACGGCGGTGTGGAAATCGCTGCGCATCGCCGGCGTGGACACGCGCCGCGTGACGGGCTGGGGCAGCCTGTTCACGCTGTGAAGTGCGCCTGTGCCGGTGTGCGCCTGGGTGCGCGCCCTTGCATACACTCGCCGAATGTCCGATCCGACGCCATGCCCATCCCCACGCCTCGCCAGGTCCTGAAGGCCACCGGCAAGTCGGCCTCCAAGGCCGACATCTACCAGCGCATCTATGACGCCATCGTGGAGCACCGGCTCATGCCGGGCACCAAGCTGTCGGAGGAACGGGTGGCCGAGCTGTTCTCGGTCAGCCGCACGCAGGTGCGCGGCGTGCTGCAGCGTCTGGCGGTGGAGCAGCTGGTCACGCTCATCCCCAACCGCGGCGCCTTCGTCACCACGCCCAGCGTGGACGAGGCGCACGATGTGCTGGAGGTGCGCCGGACGCTGGAGCCGGCCATCGTGCGCCGGGTGATGGACCGCATCGTCGCCGGCAAGGCGCCGCAGGCCATCAAGCAGCTGCGGGCGCTGGTCAAGCGCGAGCAGCAGGCCCATGACAACGGCGACCGGCGGTCGGCGGTGCGGCTGTCGGGCGAGTTCCACGTGCTGCTGGCCGAGCTGTCGGGCAGCAGCCTGCTGACGCGGATGATGCGCGAGCTGACGCCGCTGACCTGTCTGGCCATCCTGACCTTCGAGGCGCCCACCGGCGCCGCCTGCCCCAACGACGAGCACACGCTGCTGATCGACGCCATCGAGGCCGGCCGCAGCGACGAGGCCCTGGCGCTGATGGCCGAGCACCTGCACCACATCGAGAAGTCGCTCAACCTCCATCAGGAGGAGGAGCCGGAGATCGATCTGGCGGAGGCGCTGCTGGGGTGAGTACGCCGCTGAGCTGAAGTCGTTGTTCCGGTGGTCCGAGGGGCTGGGGCGTTAACCCGGCAGAGGACGCCGGCATGCGCGCTCCCGGTGCACGCTCGCGCTGACCGGCTTGCTGCACAAGACGGGGTGCTCGCCTTCCACCGATGTGCCTGGGGCACTGCACGGCGCCGCGAATGGCACCTCCGCACGCATACCGGCATCCTCCGCCTCGACGTTGCGCCCGAGCACCCCGCCCTTGCCCGGGTGTACGGCGGGCGGCGCTCCTATTTCACAACTCGTAGAAGCGCTTGATCTCGGTCCACGCGTCTTCCGGCGTGTCGACGTACCTGAACAGGTCGATGTCCTCCGGCGAGATCACGCCTTCGTCCACCAGGAATTCGAAGTCGATCAGCCGCTTCCAGTATTCCGAGCCGAACAGCACGATCGGCACCGGCTTGGCCTTGCGGGTCTGCACCAGCGTGACGACCTCGAAGAGCTCGTCCAGGGTGCCGAAGCCGCCCGGGAAGGCCACCAGTGCCTTCGCCCGCATCATGAAGTGCATCTTGCGGATGGCGAAGTAGTGGAACTTGAAGCTCAGCGCGGGCGTGACGTAGACGTTCGCGGCTTCCTCCATCGGCAGGGCGATGGCCAGGCCGACCGACAGGCCGCCGCCCTCGTAGGCGCCGCGGTTGGCGGCCTGCATGATGCCGGGGCCGCCGCCGGTGCAGACGAAGAGCTTGTCCTCGGGCTCCTTGTCGTTGCTGTAGTGCGCGACCAGCTTGCCGAAGGCGCGGGCCTGCTCGTAGTAGTGGCTGCCGCGGGCCAGGCGCTTCCAGCGCGCGGCGGCCTTCTCGTCGCCGGCGGCCTCGGCCTGGGCGATGAGGGCCGTCATCTCCTCTTCGCTGCGGAAGCGCGCGCTGCCGAAGACGACCACGGTGTTCTCGATGCCGTGGGCACGCATCTCGATGTCGGGCTTCATCAGCTCGAGCTGCATGCGCAGGCCGCGGGTCTCGCGGCGCAGCAGGAATTCGGGGTCGGCGAAGGCGAGGCGGGAGGGATCCGGGTCCAGCGGCAGGCCGCGGTCGGAATGGGCCTGGAGCGTGGCCCAGGCGTCGGCCAGGCGCTTGTTGTGAAGGTCGTGCGTGCTGTCTTTGGGGCTCATTCGGCGCTGTGGAAAGTGGCCAGGGGATTCTGCTCGCAGCAATCCTCGGGCCAGCGGCCAAAGAAAAAGGCCCCGGTGGGGCCTCGTGCTGCAGGAGCGATGCGGGAGTCTGCCGCCGGCAGGCTCAGACGCGCTTGCGGTATTCGCCCGTGCGGGTGTCGATTTCGATCTTGTCGCCCTGGTTCACGAACAGGGGCACGGACACTTCGAAGCCGGTCGACAGCTTGGCGGGCTTGAGCACCTTGCCGGAGGTGTCGCCCTTGACGGCAGGCTCGGTCCAGGTGATTTCGCGCTCGACGCTGGTGGGCAATTCGACCGAGATGGCCTTGCCTTCGTAGAACACCACTTCGACGGGCATGCCGTCTTCGAGGTAGTTCAGGGCGTCGCCCATGTTCTCGGCTTCGACTTCGTACTGGTTGTATTCGCTGTCCATGCAGACGTACATGGGGTCGGCGAAGTAGGAGTAGGTGCACTCCTTCTTGTCCAGGACGATCTGGTCGATCTTGTCGTCGGCCTTGAAGACCACTTCGGTGTTGAAGTTGGCGATCAGGCTCTTCATCTTCATGCGCACGGTGGCGCTGTTGCGGCCGCCGCGGCTGTATTCGGTCTTGAGGACGACCATCGGGTCCTTGCCGTGCATGATGACGTTGCCGGCGCGGATTTCTTGAGCGATTTTCATAGGTGCTGGAGTTGAGGCCGCTCGGCGTGCCCCGGACCGTCACTCCCGCCCGGAAGGACGTCGGTGGCGGCGGCAAAAGCAGGTTCCCGCGGCGGGTTGGCGGCTCCGTGGGGGCGCACCGGCTGGTGCACGCGCCGCGGCGGAGATTTCCGCAAAGCCCGCGATTTTAGCTTTTTTGGGCAATGAAACGGACGAGCCGGGTCAGCAAATCGTCCTGAGCGAGCAGTCGCGCGCGCGCGGCCTGCACCATGCGGGTGGCGTCGGCCAGCAGCGCGTCGTCCAGGGCCGGCAACCTTGGCGCGCCCGGCCGGCCGTTCCACGCGGCGTGGAAGGCGCGGACCGAGGCCGGTGCGTCCAGCGCATCGAGCCAGGCGTCGAGCTTCTCGTGGTGCACGCCATCGTCCTGCGGATAGATGTGCCACACCATCGGCTTGCCGGCCCACAGGGCGCGCACCAGCGAATCCTCGCCGCGCACGGCGTTGAAGTCGGCGGCCCACAGCAGGTGGTCGAAGTCGGGCTGGGGCAGGTGTGGCAGCCAGTCGATGTGCACGGCGCCCCGGTCGGCGGGCAACTGCGGCAGCACCGCGCGCACGGCCTCTGCCGTCCGGCCGGCCGCCACCAGCACCCGCGTCGGCCCTGCGCCCTGGCACAGGCCCGCCAGCCAGTCGGCCAGCGCTGGCGGCTCATAGCAGAACAGGCTGGCGATGTGCTCGCCCTGCCAGCCGACGCCTTGCGCCGCCAGCCAGGCGCCGCGGTCGAAGGCGGCCTGGCGCTGCGCCAGATCGGCTTCGCGCAGCAGCCCGCCGGTGCGTTCCGTGAAGCCGGGATAGAAGAAATGCTTGGTGCAGCCGCGGCCCGGGCCGCTCATCACCGGCGAGGGCAGGCCGTGCAGGCCTTCGACGAAGTCCTCGGCCGACAGGTATTCGAGGTTGAGCCAGATGCCGCCGGGCCGCGCGGCGAAGCGGGCGACGAGTTCGGGCGCGGGGTCGCAGCCGAAGGCCTCGATCAGCACATGCGGATCCGGGCCGGTGGCCGCAGCGGCGTGCACGGCGGCGGGGTCGGACCAGTCGATCACCTGCACGCCCGCCTGGCCCCGCGGCGCCATCCAGGCGAGCGCGCTGGCGTCGTCCACCCACAGGCGCACCGGCTCGCGGCGCTCGACGGCGATCTGCCGGGCGAGGCGCCAGGTCACGCCCAGGTCTCCGTGGTTGTCGATCACGCGGCAGAAGATGTCCCAGTTCATGCCTGGGCCTCCGCGCGCAGGTGGTCGACCAGCAGTTGCGCCACGCTGGACAGGCCCTCGTCCGCCCGCACGCACAGCGCGAGCCGGCGTCGCGCCCAGGATTCGGTGAGGCCCACGATGCGCAGCGGCAGCGCGCCGCGGAAGAGGGCGGCACTGCCGCGCGGCAGCACGCCCACGCCCAGGCCGGCCGCCACCATCTGGCACAGCGCGTCGTAGCTGCTGACCTGCATGCGCAGCCGCAGCGCCCGTCCGCGCTCGGCGGCGGCCCGGGTGAGCTGCTGGTTGATCGCGCTGCCCGGATGCATGCCGACGACGTCGTGGTCCAGCACGGCACCGATGTCCACCTGGCGGCGCCGCGCCAGCGCATGGCCCTGCGGCACGACCAGCACCAGCTCGTCCTCGCGGTAGGGCAGCAGGCGCACGGCATCGCCGTAGTCGCCGTCGTTCAGGATGCCCAGGTCGGCCGCGTTCTCGGCCACGCTGCGCGCGACGGCGCTGCTGATCTGCTCCTGCAGCCGCACGTCCACCTGCGGATGCCGCGCCAGGAAGGTCTGCAGCTCGCGCGGCAGGAATTGCGTGATGGCCGAGATGTTGGCCACCACCCGCACCTGGCCGCGCGTGCCGCGGCCGTAGTCGCGCATCTGCTGGGCGATGCCTTCCATCTCGTTGATCAGCCCGCGCGCCAGGTCGCGCAGCGCGAAGGCGGCCGGCGTGGGCGCCATGCCCTTGTTGCTGCGGGCGAACAGGGGCACGCGCAGCACGCCCTCCAGCTCGGCCAGGCGGCGGCTCACGGCCGAGGGCGCGATGTGGTGCTGCGCGCCGGCGGCGGCGATGGTGCCGTGCTCCATCACGGCCACGAACACGCGCAGGGAGACGGGGTCGAGGTTCATGGGAGGGGCGATGCTACCTGCCATGCCGGATTGCGATGGTGGCCTCGCGCACCGGCGCTTTGCGGGCGGAGGCCCAGCCGCCATGATCCGCACCCGATCGGCCCGCCGGGCCATGCCAGGAGACATCACGTGGACAGCGGCCCTCCATCCCCCACCCTCATTGGCGGCGACGCGCTGCAGGGCGTGCGCATCGTCGAGATGGGCCAGCTCATCGCCGGGCCCTTCTGCGGCAAGACGCTGGGCGAGTTCGGTGCCGAGGTCATCAAGATCGAGCCGCCGGTCACCGGCGACCCGCTGCGCAACTGGCGGCTGCTGCAGAAGGGCACCTCGGTCTGGTGGCAGGTGCAGTCGCGCAACAAGCGCTCGGTGGCGCTGGACCTGCGCGCACCCGAGGGCCAGGACGTGGCAAGGCGTCTGATCGCGGAGGCCGACGTGCTGATCGAGAACTTCCGCCCCGGCATGCTGGAGGAATGGGGCCTCGACCCCGAATCGCTGCAGGCCGCCAACCCGGGGCTGATCGTGCTGCGCATCTCCGGCTTCGGGCAGACCGGGCCCTACCGCGACCAGCCGGGTTTCGGCGTGATCGGCGAGGCCATGGGCGGCCTGCGCCACCTGACGGGCGAGCCGGGCCGGGTGCCCGTGCGAGTCGGCGTGTCGCTGGGCGACACGCTGGCGGCGCTGCATGGCGCCATCGGTGTGCTGGCGGCGCTCTATCACCGGCAGGCCCATGGTGGGCGCGGCCAGGTGATCGATGTGGCGCTGCACGAGGCGGTCTACAACGTGATGGAAAGCCTGATTCCCGAATACAGCGCCTTCGGCGTGGTGCGCGAGGCCGCCGGCAGCGCACTTCCGGGCATCGCGCCCAGCAATGCCTATCCGTGCACCGACGGCTGGGTGCTCGTGGCGGGCAATGGCGACAGCATCTTCAAACGGCTGATGCAGGCCATCGGCCGCCCGGATCTGGCCGCCGCGCCCGACCTCGCCAACAACGCCGGCCGCGTGGCCCGCGTGCAGGAGATCGACGCGGCCATCGCGCACTGGACCACGGGCCGCACGGTGCGCGAGGTGCAGCAAAGCCTGGCCGCCGTCCGCGTGCCGGCCGGCAAGGTCTACACCGCCCGCGACATCGCCGAAGACCCGCACTACCGCGCCCGCGACATGCTGCTGACCCAGCAGACGCGCGACGGTGACACGCTCACGGTGCCGGGCATCGTGCCCAAGCTCTCGGCCACGCCGGGCCGCGTGCGCAGCAGCGCGCCGCGCCTGGGCGACGACACCGACGCCGTGCTGGCCGAGGTAGGCCTGAGCGCCAGCCAGATCGCGCAACTGCGCGAGAAGGGAATCATCCAATGAATGCCGTGCACAGTGCCTGGCAGGGCGCCGGCCGCCGCATCCACATGCAGGAGGTCGGCACCCGCGACGGCCTGCAGATGGAGGCCGCCTTTGTGCCGACCGCGGACAAGATCGCGCTGGTGAACCAGCTCTCTGCCGCGGGGCTGGACAAGATCGAGGTCAGCGCTTTCGTCTCGCCTGCGGCGGTGCCGGCGCTGCGCGACGCCGAGGTCGTACTGCGCGAGATCGAGCGTCACCCTGGCGTCGTCTATGCCGCGCTGGTGCCCAATGTGCGTGGCGCCGAGCGCGCCATCGAATCGAAGGTGGACGAGCTGAACCTGGTGATGTCCGCCAGCGAAACCCACAACCTGGCCAACCTGCGCATGACGCGGGCGCAGTCCTTCCGCGCGCTGGCCGAGGTGGTGGCGCTGGGCCGCTCGGCGGGCGTGGCGGTGAACGTGTCGCTGTCCTGCGTGTTCGGCTGTCCCATGGAGGGCGAGGTGGCGGTCGACGAGGTGTTCGACCTCATCGAGCGCTTTGACCAGCTGGGCGTGCACGGCCTCACGCTGTGCGACACCACGGGGATGGCCCATCCGGCGCAGGTGGCACGCTTGGTGGCGATGGCGCGGGTCCGCTGGCCGCGCCAGACCTTCACGCTGCACTTCCACAACACACGCGGCATGGGGCTGGCCAATGTGCTGGCCGCCATCGACGCCGGCGCGGACCGCTTCGACGCCTCCATCGGCGGTCTCGGCGGCTGCCCCTACGCCCCGGGCGCCACTGGCAATGTCTGCACCGAGGAGATCGTGCACGCGCTGCAGTGCATGGACTTCCATGTGCCGGTGGATCTTGCGAGGGTGATGCACGCCGCTGCCCGCCTGCCCGCCCTGGTCGGCCACGAGGTGCCCAGCCAACTGCTCAAGGCCGGCCCGCGGCTGCAACTGCATCCGCCGCCGGCCGACTTCGCGGCCGTGCGCGAGCGCGCCCTGGCGCGCACCTGACGACTTGCCCGACCCTCACGACAACGGAGACAAGACCATGACGACGACCCCCTTCCCCGCCATCGGCCGCCGCCGCATCACGGCCGGCATCGGCGCCGCGCTGCTTTGCGGTGCTGCCGTCCCGGCCGCCTGGGCCGAGGACGCCTATCCCAGCAAGCCCATCACCGTGGTCGTGCCCCAGGCCGCAGGCGGCGCCAACGACGTCATCGCCCGGGTGGTGGCGCAGCGCCTGTCGCAGCAACTGGGCCAGACCGTGCTGGTGGACAACAGGCCCGGCGCCGGCGGCACCGTGGCCACGGCGGCGACGGCCCGTGCCAAGCGCGACGGCTACACGCTGCTGCTCACGGCCGACAGCGCGCAGGTGACGAGCCCGGCGCTCTACCGCAATCCGGGCTTCGATCCGGTGAAGGACTTCGAGCCCATCGCGCCCATCGCCACCGCCGGCTATGTGCTGGTGGCCAACCCGTCCTTTCCGGGCCAGAACATGGCCGACCTGATCCGGCTGGCCAAGGCGCAGCCGGGCGCGTATTCGTACGCGTCCGCCGGCAACGGCACGCTCAACCACCTGATCGGGGAGATGGTGCAGAAGGCCGCGGGCATCAAGTTGCAGCACGTGCCCTACAAGGGCTCGGCGGCAGCCGCGACCGACGTGGTCGGCGGGCAGGTGCCGCTGTCGGTGCAGAGCCTGCCCTCGGTCATCGCCTTCATCAAGTCGGGCAAGCTCAAGGTGCTGGGCGTGGTCAACCCGCAGCGCATCAAGGCGCTGCCCGATTCGCCCACCATCGGCGAGACGCTGCCGGGCTTCGGCCAGGCGCCGTGGTATGCGCTCTTCGCGCCGGCAGGCACGCCCGCGGCCATCGTCACCCGGCTGCAGGCCGAGGTGAACAAGGCGCTGGAAAGCCCCGACGTGCTGGAGAAGCTGGCCAGCGTCGGCTGCGAGCCCTTCAAGGGCAGCTCGGCCCAACTGGCCGCGCTGGTGCAGTCGGACCTGCGCAAGTGGGCGCAGATCGTGAAGGACACGGGCGCGACGGTGGACTGACGCCGCGGCCGGGCGTTCCGGCCTCCGACCCGCCAATGAAGAACATGGAGACACGCATGACCCTCACCCGTCAACGCTTCCTGGCTGCAGCTGCAGCCGCCTGCCTGCTGCCCTTGCCGCTCGCCAGCCTGGCGCAAGGCGCCTATCCGTCGCGGCCGATCTCGCTCGTGGTGCCCACCGCCACCGGCGGCACCACCGACCTGTCGGCACGCATGCTGGCGCAGCCGCTGGGCGTGGCGCTGGGCCAGTCGCTGGTGGTGGAGAACAAGGGCGGCGGCAACGGCGCCATTGCCGCGGCCTTCGTCAAGCGTGCGGAGCCGGACGGCTACACGCTGCTGATGCAGTACTCCGGCTACCACGTCATCACGCCGGCGGTGAGCAAGACGCCGCTGCCCTGGGCGCAGAAGGACCTGCGTCCGGTGGCCAACGTGCTGTCCGCGCCGCAGATCATCGTGGTGCGGGCCGACCTGCCCGTGAAGACGCTGGCCGATCTGGTGGCCTACGCCAAAGCGCATCCGGGCAAGCTGAACTACGCCTCGTCGGGCAACGGCTCGCTGCAGCACGTGACCGGCGCCATGCTGGAGCAGCAGGCCGGCGTGCAGATGGTGCACGTGCCCTACAAGGGCACTGGCCCGGCCCTGCAGGACCTGCTGGGCGGGCAGGTGGACCTGACCTTCGGCACCGCGCCTCCCTTCATGCCGCACATCCAGGCCGGCAAGCTGCGTGTGCTGGCCGTGACCGGCACCAGCCGCCTGCCCAGCCTGCCGGACGTGCCGAGCACGGCGGAAGCGGGCTTTCCGAAGCTGGATGCCAGCTCCTGGTTCGCGGTCTTCGCGCCCGCGGCCACGCCGGATGCGGTGGTGCAGAAGCTCGCGGGCGAGATCGGGCGCGTGCTGAACACGCCCGCCTTCAGGAAGCTGGCGCAGGACCAGGGCGCGACGGCCGACTTCCAGGACCCGACACAGCTGGCCGCGCGGGTGACGGCCGACCTCGCGCGCTGGTCGCAACTGGCGAAGACGGCGCGTATCGAGGTGGACTGACGCCGAGGGCGGCGAGCAGTCGCCGCTGAAGGAACAAAGGGCGGTGCCATCGGCACCGCCCTTTGTTCTGGGGCGAGGCCCGGCTAGCGCCGGCGCCTCGTGCGCATCCCGCGCATCACGGCGTGAAGGTGTCGCCGAGCACGATGCCTTCGCGGCGGGGGTCTGCGCCGCCGCTGAGCACCGTCTTGCCGTTCACCTGCGTGCGGACCACCGTGCTGATGCCGCTGGACTGGGCGCTGACCGAGACCGTGTGACCCAGCGTGCGCAGGCCGGTCACCAGCGGATCGTTGGCGCCGTTGCTGGTCGCGTCGATGTTGGGATGCTCGCCGCCCACGTTGGTGGTGGTCGAGTTGGAGGCGCCGAAGTCCACCATCGACGTGGCCTGCTGCGCGTCCAGCTTCCAGTCCAGGGCGCCGACCAGCGTCTTGACCACGTACTGGATGATCGTGCCGCCGCCGGGCGAGCCGGTCGCCATCACGAAGTCGCCGGGCGCACTGCCGTTGAACACCATGGTCGGGGCCATCGTGCTGCGCGGGCGCTTGCCCGGTGCGACGCGGTTGGCCACGGGAAGGCCGTTGCTGTCGGTGGGCGAGGCCGAGAAGTCGGTCAACTGGTTGTTCAACAGGATGCCGCGCGCCATGTGGTAGGAGCCCATGGACGACTCCACCGTGGTCGTCATCGTGACCACGTTGCCGTCCTTGTCGACGATGGTCAGGTGCGTCGTGCCGTTCTCGGGCGTCTTGTCGATGCCCAGTGGCACGGGGCCCAGGTCGCCGGCCTGCGCCGTGCCCATGCTCTTGGTGAAGTCGATCAGGTTGGCGCGGGTGCGCATGTAGGTCTTGTTGAGCAGCGTGTCCGGGCTGTTGCCGGGCAGGGGCACGAAGTCGGTGTCGGCCACGTACTTGTCGCGGTCGGCATAGGCCAGGCGCTCGGCTTCGGAGACCAGGTGCACGCCCATCACGGTCGGCTTGCCGCCTTCGATGTCGACGGCGGTGGGCGCATGCAGCGCCATGTTGAAGTTCTCGAGGATGCCCAGCGTGGACAGCACGCCGATGCCACCGGAGGAGGGCGGCGACATGCTGCAGATGTAGTAGGTACGGTAGGTCACGCACACCGGATCGCGGCGCTTGGGGCGGTAGTTCTTCAGGTCGTCCAGCGTCGTCAGGCCGGGGGTGATCACGGAGCCATCGATGCCGGCGGTGATGCCGATCTTGGCGACGATGTCCTGGGCGATCGGGCCGGTGTACATGGCATCGGCACCCTGCGAGGCCATGGCCTTGAGCACGCCGGCATAGGCCGGATTGGTCAGCGTGGCGCCCAGGGGCTTCGGATTGCCCGAGGCGTCGAGGAAGTAGGCGGCCGCCTCGTCGTCTCGCTTGAGGTTGGAGGCCGAACCCGCGATGGCGGCGGCCATGCGCCCACCGATCTTGAAGCCGTTGGTGGCGAGGTTGGTGCCTTCGCCGAACAGGTCCTTCCACGCGAGCTTGCCGTGGTCGCCATGCGCGAGTTCGAGCATGCGCATCACGCCGGGGGTGCCGATGGAGCGGCCGCTGGCGCGGGCGCTGGGCTTGGGCGTGGTCTTGTCGGCGTCGCTGATGTAGCGCAGGTAGTCGGCCGTGGCTGCGGCCGGGGCCGTCTCGCGGCCGTCATAGGCTTCGACCTTCTTGGTCTTGGCGTCGAAGTGCAGCAGGAAGGCCCCGCCGGCGAGGCTGCTCGACTGGGGTTCCACCAGGCCGAGCACGGCCTGCACAGCCACGGCCGCGTCGACCGCGCTGCCGCCTGCCTTGAGGATGTCGCAGCCGGCCTTGGTGGCCAGCGGGTGGTTGGCGACCACCATGTAGGTCTTCGCGTAGATGACCTTCTTGCCCGGCACATAGCCGGACGCCGGCTCCGGCGCGGCCGGGTCGCCCTGCAGGCCTGAGCCCATTGCTACCGGCGCGCCGCCGCTGGCAGTGGTCTGGCAGCCTGACATGGGCGAATCCGAAGCGGAGTGTTCGCGTTTTTGCTGCAACGTAGCGTCGCCGCAGGAGGCGCAGCCGAGCCCGACCGCCAGGGCGACCATGGCGGCGAGCTGTCGAGAAGCAGTCTGGGTGACTTTCATGCATTGGCCTTTTACGCGATGTGCGGACACATCATGTGCGGAATAGGCGCGCAGGTCCTCGGGATTGACTCGCACAGGCCGGGCCACAATGGTGCCCATGTCTGAGGTGCATTCCGAACAACTGCTGGCCGAAGTGGCCGCGCTTCCTTCACTGCCGGGGGTCTATCGCTACTTCGACGCCGCCGGCGCCGTGCTGTACGTGGGCAAGGCGCGCAACCTCAAGCGCCGTGTCGCCAGCTACTTTCAGAAGAACCATGGTGGCACGCGCATCGGCCACATGATCGGAAAGATCTCTCGCATGGAGACCACGGTGGTGCGCTCCGAGGCCGAGGCGCTGCTGCTCGAGAACAACCTGATCAAGACGCTCAAGCCGCGCTACAACATCCTGTTCCGCGACGACAAGAGCTATCCCTACCTCAAGATCACCGGCGTGCGCGATCGCGATGGAAGCGACGGGCTGGCGCCGGCCAGCATTCCGCGCCTGGCCTATTACCGTGGCGCGACCGACCGGCGACACCGCTACTACGGCCCGTATCCCAGTGCCTGGGCGGTGAAGGAGTCGATCCAGCTGCTGCAGAAGGTGTTCAAGCTGCGCACCTGCGAGGACACGGTCTACGGCAACCGCACCCGGCCCTGCCTGCTCTACCAGATCAAGCGCTGCAGTGGCCCCTGCGTGGGCCACGTGGCGCCAGCGGACTACGCCCATGACGTGGCCAACGCCGAAGCCTTTCTGCGTGGCGAGACGCAGCAGGTGCTGGCCGAACTGGAGGGCCGCATGATGCAGCACGCCGAGCGGCTGGAGTTCGAGCAGGCCGCCGAACTGCGCAACCGCATGTCGGCCCTGTCGCGCGTGCTGCACCAGCAGTCGGTGGAGATCGTGGACGACAAGGACGTCGACATCCTGGCCGTGAAGGTGCAGGGCGGCAAGGCCTGCGTCAACCTGGCCATGGTCCGTGGCGGCCGGCACCTGGGCGACCGGGCCTACTTCCCGGCGCATGTGGAGGATGCCTCGCTGCTGCAGCAGGACGTCGCCGCCGACGACGACGGCGGGCCGGCCGAAGGCGCGGGGGAGGGCACGCTGGTGCCTTCGGTCGAGCGCCAGGTGCTCGAGGCCTTCATCGCCCAGCACTACATCGAGGCGCCGGCGCCGGCCACGCTGGTGCTGGGCGAGGTGGTCGGGCGCGAACTGATCGAGGCCATCGCGCAGCAGTCCAGTCAGCGTGTCACGGCCGTCTTCCAGCCCCGGTCGCAGCGGCGCCTGTGGCTGGAGATGGCGCAGAAGAATGCCGACATCCAGCTCGCCCGCCTGCTCGCCGAAGAGGGCTCGCAGCAGGCCCGCACGCGCGCATTGGTCGACGCGCTGGAGCTGGCGCCGGACGACCTCGCCCAGTTCCGCATCGAATGCTTCGACATCTCGCACACGGCGGGCGAGGCGACGCAGGCCTCGTGCGTGGTCTTCGAGGACCATGCGATGCAGAACCGCGAATACCGCCGCTACAACATCGAGGGCATCACCCCCGGCGACGACTATGCCGCCATGCGCCAGGTGCTGATGCGGCGCTACGGCAAGATCGCCGAGGCCATGGCTGCCGAGGCCCAGGCGCCTGCGCCGGGCGATGGCGGCGGCGCGGATGCACCGCCCGGCACGGCTGGCGCGCGCATGCCCGACCTGGTGCTGGTCGATGGCGGCAAGGGCCAGGTGTCGATGGCGCGCGAGGTCTTCGTCGAGCTGGGCCTGCCGCTGTCCTTGATCGTCGGCGTGGAGAAGGGCGAAGGCCGCAAGGTGGGCCTCGAGGAACTGGTCTTTGCCGACGGCCGCGAGAAGGTCTACCTGGGACGGGACTCCGCGGCCCTGATGCTCGTCGCCCAGATCCGCGACGAGGCCCACCGCTTCGCCATCACGGGCATGCGCGCCAAGCGCGCCAAGGTGCGCGTGGGCGGCAGCCAACTGGAAGACATCCCGGGCGTGGGCCCGAAGCGGCGGGCCCGGTTGCTGCAGCGCTTCGGTGGCATCCGCGGCGTGGCGGCGGCCAGCGTGGAGGACCTTGCGTCCGTCGACGGTATTGCGCGCGACCTGGCTGAGGAGATCTATCGCGCGCTTCACTGATGCCGGCCCGGACGCGGCCTTGCCACAGCATCGGCAGCGTCAAGGGGGTAGTGACCTCATGCCACAATCTCCCGATGTTCTGGACCCTGCCCACCATCATGACCTGGACGCGCATCGTCGCGATTCCCCTGATCGTGGGCATCTTCTACCTGCCGTTGCCCGAGGGCATGCGCAACCTCATCGCCACGGTGATGTTCATCGTCTTCGCCGCCACCGACTGGCTTGACGGCTTCCTCGCACGGCGCCTCAACCAGACCTCGGCCTTCGGTGCCTTCCTCGATCCGGTCGCCGACAAGTTCCTGGTGTGTGCCTCGCTGCTGGTGCTGGTGCACCTCAACCGGGCCGATGTGTTCGTGGCCCTGATCATCATCGGGCGCGAGATCGCGATCTCTGCATTGCGTGAATGGATGGCCCAGCTGGGCGCGGGCAAGAGCGTGGCCGTGCACATGATCGGCAAGGTCAAGACCACCGTGCAGATGGTTGCCATTCCCTTCCTGCTCTACCAGGGCATGCTGTTCGGAACCATCGACACGGGCCTGTGGGGACGTTGGCTGATCTGGGCCGCCGCGGTGCTCACCGTGTGGTCGATGGTGTACTACCTGCGCAAGGCGATCCCCGAGATCCGCGCGCGCACCGAGGCCCGCGGCTGAACTACTTTGTGAAGTTGTTGTGCAATCTGTTTGCAGATGATGGCAGCGCGGCCACGGCTTATTGACACTCCTTGACCGCATGGTTGTAATCTGCCGCTCGGCCGCCAGGGCCGATGTCCTCGGAACCGCCTCCCTCCCCGTTTGATGACCACGGCGCATGCCCCCCGGAGGGTCTGCTCGCGCTTCCGACTGCTGATCAACCTTCCGCCAAGAGGCCCTTGTGAACAAGACCGAACTGATCGAACACATCGCCAAGAACGCCGACATCTCCAAGGCTGCGGCCACGCGGGCGCTGGAGTCCACGCTGGGTGCGATCCGCACCACGCTGAAGAAGGGCGGCTCGGTGTCGCTGGTCGGCTTCGGCACGTTCGCGGTGGGCAAGCGGGCGGCGCGTACGGGGCGCAATCCGCGGACCGGAACTGCGATTAAGATCAAGGCCGCGAAGGTTCCCAAGTTCCGTCCCGGCAAGGCGCTCAAGGACGCACTGAACTGAATCGAACCATCGGGGGTGCTTAGCTCAGTTGGTAGAGCGGCGCCCTTACAAGGCGTAGGTCGGGGGTTCGAGCCCCTCAGCACCCACCACCCCGATTGATGCGAAGGCCCGGAGCGATCCGGGCCTTTTGCATTGTTAACGCGAAACCGCACTCCCACTTGGGTTCGCGTGGCGCCTCGCGTTCACGTGGCCCCGTCGCATCGGCGTTTGTCGGCGGCAATGCGTGCAGGCGCCGCAGCTAGAATCCGCCCGCCGGTTCGACCAGCCGGCGTCAGGGCAGGTGCTGCAAGCAGTCGTACAACAACATCTCTTGCCAGCCAAGGTCAGGGATCGTCCCCGAGCATTCACCCCCTCCGTGACCGGTGGCGGACGTCATGTTCGCCTTTGTTTCTCGTCGTCTCCGCGGGCGCTGTGGCGTCCGATCCTAGAGGTGTGCAGGCATGTTTGATTTCTTCCGCAAGTACAACAAGATCGTGATGATCGTCCTGTTCTTGCTGATCATTCCCTCGTTCGTGTTGTTCGGCGTGCAGAACTACACCAACAACGGCGACCGCGGCGACGTGGTCGCCTCCGTCGATGGGCAGTCGATCACCCGTACCGAGTGGGAGCAGCAGCATCGCAACGAGACCGACCGGTTGCGCCAGCAGATGCCCAGCCTCGATGCGTCGGTCTTCGACTCCGACGCTGCGCGCTATGCCACGCTGGAACGCATGGTCCGCAATCGTGTGCTCACGGCGGCGGCCCTCAAGACCAACATGACCGTGTCCGACGGCCGCCTCACCCGTGTCTTCACCGAGGACCCTGGGCTTGCCAGCTTCCGCGACGACAAGGGCAACTTCGACCGCCAGCGCTTCATCCTGGCCACCGGTCGCACGCCCGAACAATTCGAGGCGGCGGTGCGCGCCGATCTCGCCACGCAGCAACTGCTCGGCGGCGTGACCGGCTCGGCCGCGCCGAACCCTGCGCTGCTCGACGTGCTGAGCAATGCGCTGCGCGAGCGCCGCGAGGTGCAGGTGGCCCGGTTCGCGCCGGCCGACTTCGCCGGCAAGGTGTCCGTCTCCGATGCCGACCTGGAGTCTTACTACAAGAGCCACACGAGCCGCTATCAGCTGCCCGAGCAGGCGGACGTCGAGTACATCGTGCTGAACATGGATGCGGTCAAGAAGACCATCGCCGTCCCCGAGGCCGACCTCAAGGCCTACTACGACCAGAACAAGGACCGCTTCGGCACCAAGGAAGAACGCAAGGCGTCGCACATCCTGATCGCCGCAGGCAAGGACGCACCCGCCGCCGACCGCGCCAAGGCCAAGGCCCGCGCCGAGGAGCTGCTGGCCGAGGTCCGCAAGACGCCGGCCAGCTTCGGTGACCTGGCCAAGAAGAACTCGCAGGACCCGGTCTCCGCGGCCCAAGGCGGGGCACTCGACTTCGTGACCCGAGGTGCGATGGTCAAGCCTTTCGAAGATGCGATGTTCGCGCTCAAGAAGGGCGAGATCAGCAATGTGGTCGAGACCGAATATGGCTATCACATCATCCGCCTCGACGACATCAAGCCGGCCGTGGTGCAGCCCTTCGAGCAGGTGCGTGCCCGCATCGAGGACGAGATCCGCGGCCAGCAGGCCTCTCAGGCCTTTGCCAAGCAGGCCGAGGTCCTGTCCGACCTGGTCTACCAGCAGGCCGACAGCCTGCAGCCCGCCGCGGATGCGCTCAAGCTGCAGATCCAGAAGGCACAGGGTGTGGGTCGCACGCCCGTGCCTGGCGCGCAGGGTCCCCTGGGCAACCGCAACTTCATCAATGCACTGTTCGCGGCGGACACTCTAGAGCGCAAGCACAACACCGAGGCCATCGACCTGGGCGGCAACCAGCTCGCCGTCGGTCGCGTGACGCGCCACGTTCCGGCGCGCACGCAGACCTTCGACGAGGTGAAGGCGCGTGTACGCCAGGAGCTGGTTGCCGAGCGCGCGGCAGCGGCCGCCAAGACCGAGGGCGAGGCCAAGCTCAAGGCCTGGGAGGGTGCGGCGGCCGGTGCCGTGCCTGCCGGTCTGGGCCAGCCCATCGCCGTGTCACGCAACGACAACGCCAGCTCGCAGCCGTCGGCTGTGGTCGAGGCAGCCTTGCGTGCCGATCCCGCCAAGCTGCCCGCGTGGGTCGGCGTGGATCTCGGTGCCGAAGGGTATGCCGTGGTGCGCGTCAACAAGACGCTGCCGCCGGCCGAGGTGCCCGCGGACCAGCGCCAGCAAGAGCGGACGCAGCTTTCGCAAGCCATGGCGGGCGCGGAGGCCGAGGCTTACTACGCGATGCTCAAGGACCGCTTCAAGGCGACGATCAAGGTGCCGCATCCCTCCGGCGCTCCTTCGGTGGTCGTGAACTGATTTTCGTGAGAGGCGGGATTTTTCCGCTATACTCCGAAGTTCTCTCGGTGGCTGTAGCTCAGTTGGTAGAGTCCCAGATTGTGATTCTGGTCGTCGTGGGTTCGAGTCCCATCAGCCACCCCATCTAAGCCCATGTTCTCATGGGCTTTTTTGTTGCCCGGACGCTTCGCACTCCCCCGCATGCTCCCCTGATATTCCCACCGTGGGAATACTCGTCACAGCGCCGAGCGCTTCACCTCCTTGTTTCTGTCGTACACCCGTGCCGTCGTGGCCGGGTTGCTGTGCAGGTCCGGCAGCTCGCCGTACAGCGTCTTGTGCTGTGTGGTGTAGTAGGCCCGCAGGTCATGGAAGGTGAATCTGTCGCTCTCAGACAACACCTTCTCCGCGATTGCATCCACCACGCACCGCTGCCACAGCGTCTTGAAACCGCGGGCCGTGTACGGGTTGTTGTCCCGGGTCGGGAAGACGTAGAGGCAGTCCACCCCGCGCTCCTGGTGCAGAGCCCATAGGCGATCCAGCAGGGCGTTCAGGGCTGGCGTGATCGCGATCACCTCCACCAGTCGCTCGCGCTTCTTGCCGCGCTGTTTCGCGCGGAAGACCCTGATCTCGCCCGCCTTGCGGTCCACCTGCGGCCATGTGAGCGTCAGGAATTCGACCTTGCGGTTGCCGGCCAGACTGGCGTATTCCGCTGCCATGCCGATGATGCGGC
Organism: Pseudacidovorax sp. NFM-22; assembly: GCF_021401245.1. Lineage (GTDB taxonomy): Bacteria > Pseudomonadota > Gammaproteobacteria > Burkholderiales > Burkholderiaceae_C > Xenophilus. The sequence continues at coordinate 1,197,144 of NZ_JACBFY010000001.1, read as the reverse complement.
GCTGCGGCGTCTGGCGTCCAATCCACTGCAGGAAGCTGGCCAGGACAGCCGCCGGCGGCGCCTCGGTCCGCGGCTCGCTCCCGTGGGGCTCGACGCCGATGGTCGCGTTCGCGGTGGCGACGCCCAGCTTGATGCCGTGTCCGAAGAGCCGTGACAGCAGGGACTTCTCGATGTCCGCTCGGCGGGGCGCGTCGGCCCGCTCGGTGTGCACGTACCTGGCCACCATGAACGTCGTGATCTCGCCCATGTGCATGTGCCCAAGGCGTTGGTCCAGCTGCCGCCAGGCCCCCAGGTAGTCGGCGCGTGTGGCTTCGGCCAGCTTCTTCCATCGAGGCGATTCCTGGAAGCTGTTCCAGACCCAGCGCAAAGAGCCATAGCTCTCGCAGCCGGGAAGCCCGTTCATGTCGATCACCTTGCGCAGGGCCGTCGGAAGATCGGTCCCGAGGTTGATCGGCTTGGCGCCGACCGGGTGGTAGCGGTAGGTGATGGTTTTGCCGTCCTTGTGCGGCCTGGCCTCCATGCGGGGAAGCAGGCCCATACCAGACGAGCGATCACGATGTCTTCCCATGATCAACCTCCAGCGGCCACACGCCAGCGCGGCCCGTTCGCAATGGCCCTTGTTGGGGCGGTCCGGCTGTTGTGGGAAGCCCACACCCGCTGCCAGTCGTCTCGAGCGACAAGCGGACGGCCGTTCGGCCGGCGCAGCACGCGCAAGCCCAGCTGCCGCAGGTAATTGACTTTCGCGGCGTTCTGCTTGAGGCCAGCGCAGATTTCGTCCACCTCTTCGTCGGAGAGGTCGGGGCGGTCGCTCATGCGGACTCCAAGAGGAGGGCGGGTTGAGGAAGCAGCAGGTCGTTCGTTTGGTTCAGATCGATGCCGATTAACTGCCTGGGGATGGGCTTACTGCCGATCTCCAGGAGCTTGTCCGGGTGATCCGCCGGCAGGTGGGAGCGCAGGCCCCAGTAGGGTGTGCTGGTGACGGTGTGCACCTGCAAGGCGTCCTCTATCCTGCGGCGCGGCGCAGCGCGAACGTTGCCGAAGTGGCAGTGGTTAAGCCACCGGGTCATGGCGCCTCCTGGGTAATCGGCCGTTTGTCGGACGGCTCATCGGCGTCGCGACACAGCGATCGCCGGCATACTCCGCGGAGAGAGCCAGCGAGGAAAAGCGCATGACCTATTGGTGGGTAAACCACAGCGGCACGCATACCCAAGAGGTGGCAGGCGGGTACATCTGGTGCCCTCCCACTGACGTCAATGGCAAACCTCGGGAGACCTACACGAACCTCACGAGAGCGGCGGTCGGAGATGTCGTGTTCTCGTACGCGCATAAGGCCATTCGAGCTGTTGGGGTCGTCAAAGCAAAGTACTCCGACGCACCAAAGCCTGACTACCGATCGGCGGGCTCCAACTGGAGTGCCCTTGGGTGGCTTGTGCCAATTGAATGGGCGCGCCTTGCAGAACCGTTCCAGCCTCTGACGGTTTGGCCGCAGATTCAGCCGCTCATGCCCGCCGCGCACTCCCCGCTCACGAGTGCCGGCACAGGGGCTATGAACGTCTATCTCGCCGGTCTGGATGAAGCACTGGGTTCTGTCTTGCTGAGCCTGATCGCTCGCGACAATGAAGACATCCCGCGGGCTGTCGAGGACGCTGCCGCTGAGCAGGCCATCGCGCATTCCGCGATTCCGGAAACCACGAAGCAGCAGCTGATCAATGCGCGCAAGGGGCAGGGTCTGTTCCGCAGCCGGGTGAGCGCCATATCTCCCCACTGCAGAGTGACGGGTACCGCCGACCCGCGTGTTTTGGTGGCCAGTCACATCAAGCCATGGAGCAAGAGCTCGGACAAAGAGCGGCTTGATGGCAACAATGGACTGCTTCTCGCGCCACACGTCGATAGGCTGTTCGATCGCTTCTGGATCTCCTTTGGAGACGATGGCCAGCTCCTCACCGCCGGCCCTGCAGTGGCAATACTGTTGCGTAACTGGGGAATTGAGCCCAATCTCAGAAGCGGCCCATTTACAAGGCGGCAGTCCAAGTACATGACCTACCACCGCGGTCGGTTGGCCGAAGTCACTGCGAGGGGCCTGTGGACCTAGACGCGAACTGAACGGAGGGCACAAGTGAAGAAGCCTGCGGCGCTGGGTTGGTGGCGCGAAGGATGGAATTGGATCGATAGACTCTTCTTCTACGTGATCGCAGTTGTGGCTGTGTCGGCATTGACCGGCTACGTCATGCGCGATGCCGTTCCGAGCCAGTGGAGAGCAGATGTGTGGAGTGCCATCGCAGCCTGGGTGCAAGCGATCGGTTCCATTGCCGCTATTGCAGCGGGCGTGTTCACTATGAGGTACCAGCTCTCCGAACAGCGGCGGGAGGCATCCGAACGAGCGGATGAAGTTGAGCGGGTGGCAAAGAGCCGTGGCTATCAGGTACTCGCTTCCAGCCTCTACACATGTACGGAGCTCGTCGGAAAGCTGGAGGGCGTGATTGGGGACAACAGGTTTTCCCCCCATCCCGCGCTTCACGTGGCATTGGAGATAGAACGGATACTCCGGGAAGAGAACGCAAAGAGTCTGACCCCGGCAGCACTTGCAATGCTCGGGGAGATGGTGGCGCGGGCGATATCCGTACGCGCAGCGATAGAGACGACGCGAAGCCTTGATCGCCAGCACTACGAGAAAGTGATGCCTGCTTTGATCAAGGCGGTAGAACTTCTCAAGAGCCTCATTGCGATCGCCTCTCGCTGGGTCAGTTCGGAGCTCGCCAGTATTCTTTCGCAAGCGGAACGTGACGAACTTACGAGAGCTGCGAATGCCTAAAGGTTTGGACAATCTGGCCGCTAACCTTCGCGGGACCGCGCAGGTTGGCCGCAAAGTATGCGCCGAAGCAACCTCGCAAGGTATGAATGGACTCGGAATTTGGGATTCACACCTGCAGGCCATATCGACAATTCGAACAACAGCACAGATCGCGAACCTGACAGCAGCTCGATTTACCGCTTCGCCTACACGCGCTTCGCACGGGGCACCAGAAAGCGCAGCGTCAAGCAGCAGTCCCCCGCCGCCATCTCTTCGTTGTCGTTCAGGTCGCGCACCAAAACCTCCAGGTTGTGCTCGTCGACGATCTTGCGTAGCTATGCCACCTGTCCGCTCGGCAGCTGCGAAGCAGGTAGAGCAGCAGATCCGGCGCCGCGCCGTGATTCCCGTCGGCGGCAACTTGTCGATGTGGGTGGGCCGCACAAGCATCATGCGCGGACCTCTCCGCCCAGCGCCTCCAGCAGCGCCGGCAGCAGCTTGCCCAGTTCGGCCGTCACGATGGCCGCATCGGTGTCGAAGGCGTCAGCCTGGGTCAGGTCGGCGCCGTCGAACACACCTCCCAAAAACCGCAGCTTGCGCAGCTGCAGGCCTCCTGTCAGCTCGAAAGAGACACGGTCCTCCCAGGTGAGGGCCAGGCGGGTCGGCCGCTTGCCTTGGGCGATGTGCTGGCGAACCTCCTCGATGTCCAGCGGGTGCCTGCCGTAGCGCACCACAGCCTTGGAGTCGTCGGTCGCCTTCAACTCGCATTCGCGGTCGATTGTGAAGCCGTGCGCCTCGTACAGGTTCTCACCGCCGTCGGCCAGCCAGGCCGCCATGGCGCCGCTGGGCTCCGTCTGCGTGTGGAAGGCCGTCACGCCGAAGCCGTCCAGCGCCTTGACCAGCGCCGTCACCACCTCATCGGCGCGTGCCTGACTCGAAGTGTTGAGCGACAGGCGCAGGCCGGTGGAGTCGATCCACACTGCGACGCGCGCGAAGCGGCTGAACGCCATCGGCAGCAGCTCGTGCGTGATGTCCTCCTTGAGCTGCTGCCGCTCCTTCTTGCCCGGCTTGCGTCCGGCCTGGCGCTCGATCTGTGCGCAGCGCTCGTCCAGCTTCCGGCGCACGACCGATGCGGGCACGGTCTTGCTCTCGATCAGGTATTCGAGCAGCCACTGCCCGGCGACGGACTCCAGCAGCGGCCCCTCCTGCTGGCCGCGCGGCTCGACCCATCCCGCGGATGATTCCTGCGTGGGACTGCAGGGCACGAAGCGCTGCGCCTGCAGCTGTTCCTCGGCGAGCGCGAGGTTGGCGTACCAGCCGGGCGCCACGCGATAGCAAATGCAGTGCTTGAATCTCATGCCATGCCCCCTTGCCCCTGCGGCTGCTGCATCGCGTGCTGCAGCGTGTGGAAGCGATCGAGGAAGGCCTGCCGCCAGTCCTGCCAGGTCATCGCGGCGCGCTCGGGCGAGTCCAGCCGCACCCAGGTGATGGGCTCGATCCGCTCGGCGGGGTCCTCGTCATGCAAGACCGCCCAAGGCTGGTTCAGCGTCGGGTCGTAGGCCGTCAGGTCCCGGCGCTCGGTGGCCAGCGCCGTCAGGTCGATGTGATGCAGCGCCGCGCGGGCCGTCACGAACACCGTTTCCAGGCCCAGCGCGCGGCGGAAGCGCTTCGCGTGCGTGGCCTCGAACAGCGTCCAGGCGCTGATGCCGCCGCCGGCGCAGGCCACGGCATTCACCGCGCGCTTGGCGGGACTGCTGACGTCCTGTGTGACGCACTCGTGCGCGTCGTGCCAGAGCGCAGCCATCTGCACATGCGCCGAGCGCCCCAGGCGCGCGGCGATGTCGCAGCACAGCAGGGAGTGCTCGGCCACGCTGTAGGGGCGCGACGTGGCCCCGTGGAAGCGATTGATGAGGGCCAGCTGATGGGCGACGTCTTCGATGTGGACGGGGCGGCCCGCATCGGTCATCGCCTCGGCGCCGCTCAGGTGGTACTCGGCGCCGGTGGGGGTGAGCATCCATGTCATGACGGCTGGCCCTCCGGTTGCGCGGCCTGAGCCTGCTCTTCGCGCATGCGCTGCAGTTCGGCTTCGTAGTAGGCCTTGAAGCTGCCAGCGGCGGCGCTCTCGAAGGGGTAGGGGCAAGCTTCGTCGGCGGACTTGCGGGCACGCGCGGCGTCCTGCGCCCGCTTCTTCACGGTGGCCAGGGCCACGATGGAATGAGGCATATGAGGGGTCGAAGAGGTGAGAGGGTGGGCACCGCACGAAACGACCTGCGGCGGTGAGGGGAGGGCCGCCCCGGCGTCCTCGGTGGGGACCATGGGCCAGCGCGGCGGCGCGGCTTCGCCGCGCTCCACGAAGCCGACGAGTTCGTCGCGGCTGACGTGCAGGCGGTCGAGGTGCAGAGAGAGGCAATCGCCGGCCTTGAGGTGGGAATGGCGCTGCATGAAGGCATCGGCCTCTGCGCCGATCCACATCGCCGACAGCGTCTGAATGCCGCGCTGGGAATGCCGCTCTCCGAGCAGCAGCTGCCACCCGTGGTCCTGGCCGTCGCGCGGCGATGCAAACTGCACCCGGAATGGCGGCCGGCGTAGGAAGAAGATGCCCGAGGTCTTCATGGCCGACCTCCGAGGTACAGGCCCAGCAGCAGCGCGAACAGGCACGTGGCGGCGATGGCGGCAAGCAGCGGGATAACGCTTTCGCGCGTGGCGCGGGCTTCCTCGGCTTCGGCCTGGGCCTCGATGAGGAGCGTGATCAGGTCGGCGCGCGTGCGGCGTGGTGGCATGGCGCCGTGTGGGATGGTGGGCTGCGGCATGGCTGGCTCCAACGACTCACCGGGGCGGCCACTGCTCGGGCAGCTCGCGATCGCGGGCAGCTACGCGGGCGCCTTCGATGGCCTCGGCCACGGCCGGCGCGGTCGGCTCTTCATCAGCGCAGACCATGCTGGCTAGCATGACGACGATCAGGAAGATCGTGGCGGCAGTCTCGAGCGCCCTCATGCCACACCGCCTTCCTGCTTCGCGATCTGCAGGATCTTCTCGGGCTCCCAGTGCGCCATGCGCTCGGCCATGCGACGCGCCTGGATGGCTGTCTTGCCCAAGCGTTGGCCCAGGCGAAGGAATCGGGCCTCGTCCCAGCTAGCGACGATGGTGCGGGCCTTCGCGCGGGCGGCCGTCAGCTTTGCGGCACGCTCGAACCGCTCCTTGCGATCCGCCTTGCGCTTCTCGCGCTTGGCAGCGTCGATCTGCGCGTGGATGTTGCCCGCGCGCTTGTGCAGCGGCGTGTTCAGGATGCCGTGGTCGAAGCTCATGCTGCGGCTCCGGTGGCCTTGGGGTGGAACCGGCGCGGGAACCAGTCACAGTAGTTGTCCGTCGGCGTATGGCCGAAGATCGTGCAGCAGCGCCGCTCGTGAACGCAGTCACCGCAGGTCAGGCCCTTGGGCAAGTCCATGCAGGTGCCGTCGTCGCAGGCGTTGTCGGCGCAGCATCCCTGCTGATAGCGGACGGGTGCCGCCTCCTTTTGCTCGTGCATCGCTGCTCTCCTCAGAATGTGTTGCGGGCCTTGCGCTCGACCTCGGCGCGCTGCTCGCGTTGCTGACGCTTCTGCTCGCGGTCCAGGCGGTCCCATGCGCTCAGGACCGAGCCGGCGTAGCGCTTGCGCTGGATAGCGGCTTTCGCCGCCTTGAACTTGATGACCGTCATGCGCGCACTTCCCAGTGGCTCAGGCCGTGGCGGGCCGCGATCCGGGCGCAGACCGCATCGGCGGCGTCGCTGGCTTCACGGACGAAGTCGGCCGCATTGAGGCCCATCCGGCGCGGGTCGTTGAAGGGCAGCGCCGAACGCTCAGCGAAGCGGGCGCGCTCTGCGGCGTACTCGGGCGAGTCCATGTACTCGGCGCGGGCAGCCTTCACGGCGGCGGCGCGAGCGGCCTTGATCTCGCTGGTGATCTGGGGACGGCTCTTGCCCGTGTTGCGGCCAGCGCAAACCTGGCCGTAGTGGACGATCTGGCCGTCGTCCAGCTCCATCGTCACGGTGAACTTGAGGTTCGACCGGCCGCAGCAGTCACAGGTCGTGATGCTGTCGTCGGTTCCCAGTGCTTTTGCCATCGCGCGCTCGTCAACTGCGCGGCTCAGGCCGTTACCACTTCGTCCAGGCGGACGGCCTCGGCCACGGGGCAGCCCGTGACGTGGTGAGCGGCACGTAGCGCGCTCTCAGCGTTGGCGGCTTGCAGCTGCACGAAAGGCAACACGCCGGCCTCAGTCATCGCGGGATAGCCCTGCTTGTCGAGCGGGGCGTAGTAGCAGCGGTAGCTGTTCATCGATTCTCCTTTGGCACCAGTTGTGCGGCGGAGATAATTTAGCGCAGTGCTAAATATTTTGTCAATAGCGCATCGCTAATGTCTGAGCGGATTCACCTCTTTTCGCTTCATGCTTATCCCGGAGGGAGAAGAGGATCCATGCTCAGTGCTGGCGCCGGTACGATCCCAGTGGGCCAGGAGCGAGCAAGCGTGGACTGAGCCCGCCTAGAGCCAACTAGTTGAGAGCAGTGGGTGCCAGTACTGCGATAGAGGGTCCGCGAGCCCGCGCCTGGTACCACCGGAGGTCTTCGAAGCAGACCCGACAGATAACGAGAGCTTTGGGGTGGGGAGTAAAGCTAGCTTAGTTAAAGGCAAGCTCAACTTAGTTGAATCTCGGAGAACAGCTTGCGTTTTTCGCGCTTAGCAAGATAATTTCACTTTTGGATGCTGAAAGTGCTTGCAATGAGTACCTCTGAACCTCCTCAGGCCCGTGGCGGAGTCGCGCGTGCAAAGTTGCTTCCGCCCAGTAAGCGGAGCGAGATCGCGAAGCAAGGTGCGCAAGCTCGCGTCCGCCAGCTGCAAGAGTTGAGTTCCCTTGCCGACCTCCCCGTGGCTACTCATGGCTCGCTTGATCGGCCCCTTCGCATCGGCGAGATAGAGATCCCTTGCTATGTTTTGCCTGACGAAACACGCGTCCTCACGTTGCGAGGGTTACACGGGGCACTGCAGATGTCCCACGGCGGTGGTCAGGGGGGTGTGCGCAAAATCGCTGCGCTAATGGAGCGATTCGCAAAAAAAGGCATAGATATCAATGACTTGGCGGTGCGCGCAAATCATCCGATTCGGTTCTTGGCACCTCATGGAGGCCTCGCTGCGACTGGCTACGATGCAACGCTGCTTCCTGACATCTGTTCGGCTATTCTGAAGGCGAGCCAGGCGGGCGCCCTTGACAAGCGACTCTCATACTTGGCACAGCGGGCGGAGGTGTTACAGCACGGGTTTGCTACGGTAGGCATCATCGCGCTGGTGGATGAGGCTACCGGGTTCCAGGAGATAAGGGCAAAAGATGCGCTGCAGGCTTATCTGGAGAAGTTCCTGCGCCATGAGCTTGCAGCATGGGTGCAACGTTTCCCGCTGGAGTTCTTCCGAGAGTTGTATCGCTTGAAGCGATGGCCCTGGAGCGGCTCTTCTCGGCGTCCAGGTGTGGTTGGTCACTACATCAAGGATCTTGTCTACGAGCGGCTTGGCCCCGGAGTCATTGAAGAGCTCGAGGCTCGCAACCCTTCAGATGGGAAGGGCCGCCGAAAGGCGCGTCATCATCAGTGGCTCACTGAGGACATCGGCCACCCCGCGCTGGCTCAACATATGCATACGCTCATCGGGTTCATGCGTGCAGAGGATGACTGGGAGGCGTTCAAGAGCCGCTTCTATCGCGCCTTCCCCAAGCGAGGTGATAACTTGCAGCTGGCCTGGTAGACGGGCCCAGAAAAAAGCCCGCACATGGCGGGCTCTTTCATGTATGGGGGCGGGAGCCCAAGGTTACGCGGCTTTCTTGCTCTCGTCGACGGAGTGCTTGTAGCCATCGAAAAATGCCTGTAAGCCTCGAACTCCGACCTCATGCACGGTTGCGGCCACTGCTGCGGGGACGATCTGCTGCAGGTGCTCTAGTGCAGCATCCCTTCCCAGCGGGTGTAGTTGAACGAGGTTGCTCATAGGGCTCTCCAGGGGGCGTGATTACTTAACGACAATGGACAGAAACCGACCTTCGATCGAGGCCTTGAACTGCTTTTTAGCGTCTTCGGAAGCTTGGGTATGTAGGTGCTTCACCAGGACTTGAAGAAATCCCAGCTGTTCGTTGGTGCGACCGTACACCTTCAATGTGGATGCTGAGTGTGCCATTTGCAAGCGGATAGAACCTAGGATCGATTCCGTGAACACATCCATCGCGACACCAGAGTCACCAGAGACCAGTTGCGCATCAGCACTAGGGCGCAAGTGTAGCCGCAACATCTTCACCCACTTCGACCTTGCTGACTTTCGAGTGATAGCTACTTCACAGAAGCCGAGGGCAACTGCGGGATCCTTGGCTTCGTCGAAGATCCCGTATGCCATGCCCTCGCCTTCGACATACGTCATATGTGTCCCCGCCCAGTCTAGTAAGCGAGACACTTCAGGACGAAACGCAAGGCCTGCATCGGCGTCAGCCAACCACGCAGTTCGGGTTGCAGCTACGGTGTGAGGGTCAAAGACTCGGAAAACAAGCTTCGCTGGCATCGTGTCGAAGTGTATCGATTGCGCATCATTTGTTCCGCGTGGTTGTACCTACATAGTTTGGGGGAGGGTAGCGAACAAACTTGCGCACCCGATGCGTCAGAGATCAAGTTCGAACTGCTCGGCACGCGCACGGCCGATGAACTCCATCGAGCCCCAAACGCTTCCTGCGCCCCAGCATGAGACGCCTCGATCAGAGCTTCACGCCGTTCCAGGCCCACAGCACCCGCCCGCGGCACTTGACCTCGATGGAGCCGTCCAGCACATCCACGGTACGCACCTTGGGGTTGTCGCTACTGATCTCGTAGACGCCGTCCATGCGCTGACGGACCCGCTTGATGTAGACCCGTTCGTTTGCTTCGAGCACGTAGACGCCATCAATTTTCGGCTCCTGCACCCCTATGTCCACCAGCAGGAGGTCGCCATCTTCGAAAGTGCCTTTCATCGAATCGCCGTAGCCATGGATGAAGCGCAGGTTCTGCAGGCCTGTGGGCTTCAGCGTGCGCTGTGCCCACTCCGGCGAGACGGGGAGGGCGCCGGTCATCACTTCCTCACCCATGTCTTCATCGCCGGGACCCATGCTGCCGCTGTTGGCCAAGAGCGGCACGGCCAGCTTTTGAAACCCGGGAAGGAAGGGGGTGCTCGCGGAGCTGGACTCCAAGTCGTCGTCCGGATTGTCCATCCACCCTGTGGGCTTACCCAAGGCCGCTTCGATCTCCCTAGCAATGGCGCCGCTCATGGCGCGCGGCTTGCCCGATTTTGAATCCACTGACTGATTGACCCACTGGCTGATCTGCGCGGGTGCCTTGTTGATGAGCTTGGACAAGCCCGCTGCGGTCCTGTGCTCCCGCACAAGCTCGAGCAGCCGCTCCCGGCGGATTGTCTCCACAGTCTTCATGCGCCAATGATTTAGCACGTTGCTAACTTCGTCGATATGCGGTGCGCTATTGACTTTCGTTAGCGGTGCGCTAAACAATTGGGTCATGGATCTCACTCAGTACTTTGCCTCCGAGCGTGGCGCCCAAGCCCGCCTCGCGAAGGCCATTGGAGTGCCCGCGCCGCTGTTGAGCGCGTGGGCCTCTACTGACCCCGACAAACGGCGGCGCGTACCAGCTGAGCGGTGCCCAGCCATTGAGCGCGCCACTGGCGGCGTCGTTAGGTGCGAGGACCTCCGGCCCGACGTTGCCTGGGATGTCCTGCGCATGCAGGCGGCGCACCTTGGCACAGTAGGCCGTGAGGTGGTCCATGGCTGACCGCCGCCCCCGCGTGATGTCCCGCCCTGTCCTGGACGCGGACTTGCTCCAGCGCTTCGAGGCTTGGCGCACGGCGCAGCCAGCACCTATTACTGCTGGGCCCTGGTACCGCAGGGTGCTGCCAGGCCTCTTGTCGGGGTTTCCGGGAACGGTCGAATGGCAGTTCCGGCGCTGGAACGCCAACCGTCGATTCGTCGTCAGCGAATAGCGCGGTGCATGTCGATGAGCATCGTTTCCAGCAACGTGTCGCCGCGCTTCTCGGCATCGCGAGCCAGCTCGGCAATCTCCATTGCAGTCTCTGCCCGCTGTTCGGGAGTCATACGGCGCGTGAGCACCATCGCGAGGGCGCCAACCGAACTGACGATGGCATTGACGGTTGCGTCGTCGTTCTTGAACTTGTTCATGGCTGCCCCTCCAGGGGATGGTTGTTGTAGAGCTTCCATTCTGCCCCTGGGGGGTGCAGGCGCCTTCCGCTGCGTGAAGGAGATCTCTCATGGCTGACCGCCTCCAGCCCCGCCGCGTGATGTCCCGCAGGCAGCGGGAGGCCGTAGCGCTGGGAGAGTCGCGCGCGCCGGTCGCGAAGATCAGAACGCGAGTGACGATCAGTGTCGAGCCCACGAGCAACCAGGGGGCGGTACACGAGCGCCACATGCAGTTGCTGCGCGATCGCGCCGAAGACATGGCGCGCCCAGTCGACGCTGGGGGCAGTGCTACCTCACCAGTCCCGGGATATTCCTCTCGCCACGCGGGACCTGTTGGGCGGTGCGGGCGGGCTGCGTTTGATCTGGACGGTCTGTTTGCAGATCGAGCAGTACGAGTGGCTGTTGAGCAAGAGAACGCTTTTTCGGCCGCCGTCAAAACAGGGCTGACAGAGGAAATGTTGGGGCTCGGTCGCGCGATCAACCAACTCGCTCGCAGGACGCAGCTTGTAAGCAAAGAAGTTCCCGAACTCGCCCACCGCGGCCAAGTCGTAACGCTGTCGCTCATTACGTTCTGCTCGAAGCTGATCAATCTCTTTGCGAAGGAGGCTGATCGTGGCCAGCTGGTCCTGGATCGAGCTCTGTGCCTCCAGCAGCTTGCCCTGACTCTCGATGATCTTTTCACCGAGCTGCGTGCGCAGCTCTGCGAGCTTGATCGCATCGCGCTCGCTGGCGATGGCCTTGGCGATGGTGAGCGTGCCGGTGAGGCTTGAGGCGAGTGCGCCGATGTCGACCATGTTTGCCTGCCCCTCCAGGGGGTGGTTGCTGTGGAGCTTCCATTCTGCCCCTTGGGGGTGCAGGCGCCTCCGGCTGCATGGACGAGATATCTCGTGCCTGGGTGCCGCCGCCCTACGCCCCCCTGAGTGACGGGCCGCCCTTGAAGGTCCACGCATACCAGCACCAGCTCGTGCCCCTCCGCACTCTTGCACGCCCCTGCGGGCAGCGGGCGCAGGTGCGCCGCATCGCCGTCTTCTTCATCGCCTGACCACCTTGTTTGCATGAACAGCACTGTCTCAATTCACGATGCCGCGCGCTATGGCGCCGTGGAGTTCGCACCCGACAGGGAACCCGGCCAGGACGTGGCCGATGCCGCGTATGCCGTGGCGCATGGCTACCCGGGCGGCATCCGCGCGCTGGCTCTGCGCATGGGCGTCAACGCCAACACGCTGACGGCCAAGGTCAACCAGCAGAACACGACCCATCACCTCAGCCTGCATGAGGCGGTGGCCATGCAGGCGATGAGCGGCAACGCCGCAGTGCTGCATGCGATGGCCGATGCGCTCGGCTACACCTGCACCCGCATGACACCGGACCAATCCGGCGGCGAGCCCCTGCGGGCAATGAGCCAAGCCCAGAGCGAATTCGCCGAGTTCGTGCGCTCCGTGGTCGACGGCCTGGACGGCGGCCCCTCCGGCGTGTCGCCCAACCAGCTGCGCCGTGCCCAGCACCATGCGCAGGAAGCCATCGGCGCCATCGGCCATGCCCTTGCGATGCTGCGCGCGCGCCTGCGAACCGCCCCGGAGGTGCCCCGATGAACCCCACACCCCCCTGGTCGAGGGGCGGCACACGCCGCGCGCTCGATGCAGGCTGCGGCGCGACGCGGTCGCGGCCAGGCTTTCGGGTCCTCCCTGGCGACCCCCATCAGGGTAATTCGAGCCCCTTCGGGTGTGTAGGTAGCAGGGCGGGAAGTTACTGACGGATGGCCTCCAACTACGAAGACGTCCTCGGCCAGCTTCGCGCCGCCGGCCTGCTGGTCGACGCGCTGGACGTCGGCCGCATGCGGCGGTGCAAGGTCGAGGGCGAGCGCGAGAAGCGGGGCTGGTACTGCCTGCACGAGCTGCGCCTGGACTCCGGCGAGGACGTGCTGGTCGGCAGCTTCGGCGTCTGGCGCGGCAACGAGAACAACGCGCAGAAAGTCGAGCTGCGCAAGACCGCGCTGAGCCGCGAGCAGGCCGCCAGTCTGCGGGCCCGGCTGCAGGAGGACCGTCGCCGCGCCGAGCTGCTGCGCAAGGCCGAGGCCGAGCGCGCGGCCGAGCGCGCACGCAAGGCATGGCAGCAGTGCACGGAGCAGGGCGACAGCGACTACCTCAAGCGCAAGGGCGTGGCTGCGCACGGCGTTCGCTTCTCGCCGCAGGGCGCGATGGTCATCCCGCTGCTGGACACCGGCGGCCGGATCCACGGCCTGCAGATCATCCGCGGCAAGCAGGCACAGGCCGGCGGTCGCAAGCTGGAGAAGGAGTATTGGCCCCAGGGCATCATCACGAAGGGCCACTTCCACCTGATGGGCATGGTCAATCGGCTGGTGCTGGTCGGCGAGGGCTACGCCACCGCGGCCAGCCTGCACGAGGCCACGGGGCTGCCCGTAGCCGCCGCCTTCGACGCGGGCAACATTCCGCATGTGGTGGCAGCGCTGCGCAAGCGCTACAAGCTCGCGCGCATCCTGGTGTGCGCCGATGACGATGACACGCAGAAGTGCCGTGCGTGCAAGGCCCGCGTGTGGCCGTCCGACGGCGACACCTGCCCCAGCTGCGGCGAGAAGCATCAGGCCGCCAATGCCGGCATCAGCGCGGCGAGCCTGGCCAGCATCGCCGTCGGCGGCGCATGGATGGCCCCGACCTGGGCCGACCCCGAGGCGCGCAAGCAGGGCTGGCTCCAGCACGGCCGCAAGCTGAACGACTTCAACGACCTGCATCTGGCCGAGGGGCTGCACGTCGTGCGGGCCCAGGTGGAGGCCCGCCTGTCGGCGTTGGGCTGGCGTGCCACCGACGCGGCGCCGCCGCAGCCCAGCAAGGGGGCGGGGGAAGCCGACGCACCCGAAGAACTGGCGCCCCTGAAGCCCATCGACACGCTCGATGAACTGCTGGAGCGCTTCGCCCTCGTGTACGGGCAGGGCGGCATGGTGTTCGACCATCAGGAGCACGCCCTGGTGGGCCTCAAGGACATGTCCGATGCCTGCCTCACCAGCGAGCTGCACAAGGCCTGGCGCGAGCACCCGGAGAAAGCGATCGTGCGCGTGTCGGAGGTGGGCTTTGATCCTGCTGGTACCGACAAGGCGGTGCGCTGCAACCTGTGGTCAGGCTGGCCCACGCGCCCGCGCGCGGGCTCGTGCGACTACCTGCTGGAGCTGCTGCGGCACATGTGCGCGGGCGACAGCCGGCCCGAGGAGCTGTATGACTGGGTCATCTGCTGGCTGGCCTATCCGATCCAGCACCCGGGCGCCAAGATGAAGACCACGCTGGTGATCCACGGCCCACAGGGCACCGGCAAGAACATGTTCTTCGAGGCCATCATGGAAATCTACGGCCGCTATGGCCGGGTGATCGACCAGTCAGCCATCGAAGACAAGTTCAACGACTGGGCCAGTCGCAAGCTGTTCCTGATCGCCGACGAGGTGGTCGCCCGCAGCGACCTCTACCACGTCAAGAACAAGCTGAAGGCGTTCATCACGGGGGAGTGGATCCGCATCAACCCCAAGAACATGGCGGCCTACGACGAGCGCAACCACGTCAACATGGTCTTCCTCTCGAACGAGGCCATGCCGGTGGTGCTGGAGGACGACGACCGCCGGCATGCCGTCATCTGGACGCCCGAGAAGCTCACGCCGGAGTTCTATGGCCATGTGCTCAAGGAGATCGCCGACGGCGGCGTTGAGGCGCTGCACCACCACCTGCTGCACCTGAACCTCGACACCTTCGGGCCCGGCACCCTGCCGCCCATGACGGACGCCAAGCGGGAGCTGATCGGGCTGAGCCAGGACAGCCCCAGCCAATTCATGCGCGCCTTCGAGGGGGGCGACATCGAGGGCTTCCCCGCGCGCGACTCGCCCAAGCTGCTCAGCCCCATGCTCAGCACGGACCTGTTCGCGCTGTATGGCGCCTGGTGCGCCCGCGTCGGCCTGCGCGCGCTCAATCAGCCGCGCTTCGCGAACGCGCTCATGCGCAAGCACAGGGCGACCACCGTCCGAAAGCGCTACGCCACCGAGGTCGGCAGCAAGGGCCCCGCGGCCATCACCTTCCTGCCTGGTGGGCACGAATGCGGCCCCGGCAGGAATGAATCCGACTGGCTCGGCGAGCGGCTGGATCTCTTCCGCCGTGCGCTGAAGGACTTCAGGGGGGCGGCGTGATGCGTCCGGTCTGTGCGGTATGTGCGGTATGGCGTGCGGTATCCCGTGCGGTGAAAAACCGTTGCGGATCAACGCTGTGCGGTATGTGCGGCATCAAACCCAGTTTCCCGTGGGTGTGCGGGTGCGTGTGCCTGCGTGCAGGCGCGGGCGTGTGTGTGCGCCTGCATGCCGCACACCCCGCACATACCGCACACCCTTTCTAAATCAAAGAGTTAGCTGAACTGTCATCCCGCACAGGACACAGCACATACCGCACACGGAGAAGAGAGATGCAGATCGGAATGGAATTCAAGGGGCTGGAGAAGGTGCAGGGCCTCATGCAGCGGCTCAGCAATGGGCAGCTGCGCGGCGCCTTGGCGAAGGCCATCGATGACGCGGCCTTTCAGGTGCAGAGAGGGATGAAAGCCGAGATGGCCCGCGTGTTCGATCGCCCCACGGCCTACGTGCTCAACAGCGTGCAGGTGAACCCGCGGGCCACGCCCGAGCGCCTCACGGCCACCGTCTGGCCGACGTACATGGGCGGCAAGGGCATCGACCCGCAGCAGATCCTCCGCGCCCAGGGGTACGGGGGCAGGCGTCGCGACAAGCGCAGCGAGGTGGCTCTGCGCCGCATCGGCGTGCTGCCCAACGGGTACCAGACGGCGATCCCCGCCACGCCCTACCCGGGCAGCGACGACGGCCGCGGCAACCTGCGCGGGCCCTTCCTCGTGCAGCTGCTGAGCTACCTGCAGGCCTTCGGTGAGCAAGGCTACCGGGCCAACATGACGGCCAAGCGCAAGAAGGCCCTGCAGCGCGGCACGGCGAAGCAGGCCGGCCGCCGCTACTTCGTGGCCTACGGCAAGCTGCGCGGCGGCAGGACCGGTCACTTTGCCCCTGGCATCTGGGCCGCGAGCGGCACCGACGACGTGGACGTGCGGCCCGTGCTGCTGTTCGTGCGCATCGGCACCTATCAGCCCCGCCTCGACATGGAGCGCATTTCTGCGCAGGCCCTGGCCGGCGAGTACCTGGCCCGTCGCATGCGCTACCGCATCCGCCAGGCGGCCGGGGTGTGACGATGGCCCAGGACCTGCCCGAGACCCTCACCGTGCGCGAGTTCGCCACGCTGATGGGGTTCAAGCCCAACTACGGCCACCAGCTCAAGGCGGACGGCCGTCTGGTGCTGACCGACGACGGCAAGCGCGTGAAGGTCGCCGATAGCATCGCGCGCGTGAAGGCCACGGCCGACCCGAGCAAGGCGGGCGTGGTGCAGCGGCATGCCGAGCAGCGCGGCGCCGCCTCTGCCCTGCAGGACGAGCCCCCGGACTCCGATGCGGACGCGGACGAAGACGACATGCCCGCGGGCCCCGTCGGTCGCTACGACTATCAGGCCAGCAAGGCCAAGCGCGAGCACTTCGCCGCCGAGCGCGAACTGACCGCACACCGCAAGGAAGCGCGCGAGCTGATCGAGGTCGCCGAGCACATCGCCGCCTTCGCCAAGGCCGGCGCGTTGGTGCGCAGCAGCCTGGAAACCTGGGCCACCACGCTGCCCCCGCAGCTGTTTGGCCGGGACGAAGCCAGCATCCGGGCCACCATCGCCGATCAGGTCGAGCAGCTGCTGCGCGAGCTGGCCGCGCAGCTGGGCGAGATGGCAGCCGAAGCGGAGGGCTGCGCTTGACCACCAACCCACCGAGCATCGACGTGGTGCACTTCGCAAGCCCGGGCCGTGGGCTGCGCGCCATGCAGCGGGCCATGGCGCCGCGCAAGCCCATGACCGTGAGCCAGTGGGCAGACGCTGAGCGGCGCACGTCCAGCAAGGGGAGCGCCATCGTGGGCCAGTGGCGCACGGACCGGAACCCACCGCTGCGCGAGCCCATGGACTGCCTCAGCGCGCGCAGCACCGTGCAGCAAACGGTGTTGATGTTCCCCATTCAGTTCGGCAAGACCGAGGTGGCCATCAACGCGCTCGGCTACTCGATGGACCATGATCCGTGCCCCATCATGGTCTGCCTGCCCGGCGAAGTCTCGATGGGCAAGTGGGTTGGCCAGAAGCTCAACCCGGCGATCGATGAGACGCCGGCCATGAAGCGCGCGCTGACCAGCGTGGCCTCGCGCGATGCGACGAACACGAAGACCTTCAAGGACTTCGAGGGCGGCCAGCTGTGGATCGAGCATGCGGGCAGCACCCAGCGGTTGAAGTCCACCACGGTGCGAAAGCTCATCGTGGATGAGCTGGACGAATTCTCCGCCGCGCTCATCGGCGGCGACGACCCGGTGGAAATGCTCAACGGCCGCACCAGCGCGTTCCCCACCACGCAGCAACGGCTCTACATCAGCACGCCCCAGATCAAGGGCCTGAGCCGCATCGAGCAGCTTTGGAACAAGAGCGACCAGCGCCGGTACTACGTGCCGTGCCCGCACTGCGGCCATGCGCAGCCGCTGGAGTGGGGCGGCCTGCATTGGTCACCCGACGGCCGCCAGGTCTGGTACGTCTGCCGCGACTGCGGTGCGCACATCGAAGAGCACCACAAGACGGCCATGATCGCCGCCGGCAGCTGGGTGGCAGAGAACCCTGAATCCAAGATTCGCGGGTGCTCGTGCTGCCCACGGAGCCTGCTCCGTCGAGGAAGCTGCTGCCCCCAGCGGCGCCGCTGCCGCTGTTGGTGGCGCCGGACGGCATCGCGATCAGCGGGCCGGAATTGGTCGTGAGGCTTCCGGCGCCATTGCCGCCGCTGCCGTTGATCTGGCCCGACGCCGGCATGCCGCGGTTGTCGGACGTGGTCACCACGGTGCCCTTGGGGTCCAGCCGGGTGCGCAACGCCGCGGCCAGTTCGGCATCGAGGCTCTTGGCCGCGGCCTTGCGGCGGGCCTCGACATCCTCCTTGGTGGCGGCGTTGTCGCAGCCTTCGAGCGGGAAGTTGCCCTTCTGGAACTCGCCCTTCTTGAGGTCCAGGAAGCGGCTGGACGGCGTGCCGGCGTTGCGGTTGTCCTGGATGGCCACCCTGGCGCCTGCGGGCAGCGTGGTTTCGTCCAGGCGCAGCACATGGGTGACGGGCTTGAGGCCATACAGGCTCCAGCGGCCCTCGCCGTCGGTCATGACGTTGGTGCCGTCCTCCAGCCACAGGCGTACGCCAGGCACACCGGGCTCGTCCTCGCCCTCTTGCTGGCGGTCGCGCTTGCAGTCCATGTAGACCTTGCCGAAGGCGAAGGCCTCGTCAGAGAACACGCCGCCGTTGACACGCACGGTCTGGCTGGCTTCGTTGGAGGTGTAGCCCTTGCTGGAAGCCTGCGCACGGTTGGTGGCGTCGCCCGAGATGCGGGCGCCCACGCCGACGCTCACCCTGTAGCGAAGGATGACGACCTGGTCGGCAGTCACCCTCAGTGCCGCCCAGCAGGCAGCCAAGGGCATGAGCCCCGGTGCAGCCGGCCAGGTCCCCGTGGCCGGCACCGCCAAGCAGCCCGCCAGTGCCGACGGTGGCCCCACCGCTGGCCTCGTGCCGCAACCCGTGGCCCCCAGCACCGTCGATCTCGAAAAGCTCCTGCCCGACCTGCCGCGCGGCACCGGCTTCATCGACCTGCGCGACAAGGACACCATGCCCGGCCAGGTCGTCAACGTGCGCGTCAAAGGCCCGATGGGCGCCCAACTGCAGCTTGCCGTCAACGGCGACGTGCTCGACGGCCGCCGTGTCGGCAAGAAGGCCACGCTCGCCTCCACCAACACCACCGCGTGGGAATACATCGGCGTGCAGCTCAAGCCGGGCAGCAACCAGCTGCGCCTGCAGGTGCTCGACGACGTCGGCATCCCGCGCGAGCAGCCCGTGGAGATCTCCGTCGTCGCCCCCGACAAGCTCGGCCTGGTGCGCATCGTGCTGCCCAAGGACGCCCGCGCCGACCTGCGCACGCCCGTGCCGGTCGAAGTGCTCCTGACCGACGCGGCCGGCGTGCCCGTCACCGCCCGCAGCCAGATCACCCTGGAGAGCGACGCCGGCCGCTGGCAGGAGGACGACCTCAACCCCACCGAACCGGGCCTGCAGGCTTTCATCGAGGGCGGCAAGGCCGTCTTCCACCTCATCCCGCCGGGCACCCCGGGCGACCTGCGCGTGCGCGCCACGGTCAACGCCATCGTGCAGGAAGCGCGTCTGACGCTGCTGCCCGACCTGCGCCCGATGATCGCCGTGGGCGTGGTCGAGGGCACGCTCGACCTCACCAAACGCGGCAAGCTCGGTGTCGACCAGTTGCCCGCCGGCGCCGCCTTCGAGCAGGAGCTCAGCTCGCTCGGCAGCAACGGCGACACCGGCAATGCCCGTGCGGGCGGGCGTGCCGCCTTCTTCCTCAAGGGCGCCATCAAGGGCGACTACCTGCTCACCGCGGCCCTCGACACGGGCAAGTCCAGCAAGGACCGTCTGTTCCGCGACATCCGCCCCGAAGAGTTCTACCCCGTCTATGGCGACAGCTCCGAGCGCGGCTACGACGCCCAGAGCTCGCAGAAGCTGTACGTGCGCATCGACAAGAACCGCTCGTACCTGCTGTATGGCGACTTCCAGACCAGCAGCAGCACCGAGGTGCGCAAGCTCAGCCAGACCAGTCGCACGCTCACTGGCATGAAGGGCGTGTACGACGACAACGGCATGCGCATCACCGCCTACGGCTCGCGCACCTCGCAGACCCAGCAGATCGAGGAGTTCGCGGGCAAGGGCATCTCCGGCCCGTACTACCTCGCGGGAAACCTGGGTGACATGGTCGAGAACAGCGAAACGGTGGAAATCGTCTCGCGCGACCGCAACCAGGCCAGCGTGATCGTCAAGACCACGTCGCTCACCCGCTACGTGGACTACACCCTGGAGCCCACCACGCGCCGGCTGATGTTCGTGAGCCCGGTCTCGGCGGTGGACAGCAGCCTCAATCCGCAGTCCATCCGCGTGACCTATGAAGTCGACGCCGGCGGTCCCAAGTACACCGTGGCGGGCGTGGACGCGCAGTTCAAGGTGGGCGAGCGGGTGCAGGCCGGCGTGGTGGCCCACATCGACGACGATCCCAAGAACCCACGGCGCATGACCGCACTCACTGGCCTGGCGCGCCTCGGCGACGACACCAGCATGGCCACCGAGGCCGTGCGCACCCACAGCGACGACAAGGGCGCGGGCTTGGCCAGCCGCATCGAGGTGCGCCATCAGACCGAGAACCTGGGCATCTCGGTGCAGGCCGCGCGTGCCTCCACCGGCTTCGACAACCCGGCGGCGGGCTTCACCGCCGGCAACACCGAGGCGAGCGCCCGGGCCGAGTACCGCATCAGCCCCACCCTGGCGGCGCGGGCCGAGGCCATCTACAGCAAGAGCGCCACCGAGACCGAGGCGGCGCGCGGCGAGGCCATTTCGCTGCTCAAGCGCTTCAACAACTACTTCGCCGGCGAAGTGGGGCTGCGCCATGGCGCCACCTCCAGCAGCAGTGCGTCGATGTTCAGCTATGACCAGGTCTCCAGCTTCGGCAACACCAGCGGTGCCAGCTCGGTCACCAGCCTGGGCAGCCTGGCCAGCACCGCCGCCAGCAGCGCGCTGGCCACCAGCCAGAACGACATGACCACGGTGCGCGCGCGCCTCACGGCCACCGTGCCGGGCCTGCCCCAGGCCCAGGTCTTCGTCGAGGGCGAGCAGGCCACCAACGACAGCAGCAAGCACATGGCGGCGGTCGGCGGCAACTACGCCATCACCGACAAGACCCGCGTCTACGGCCGCTACGAACTCAGCTCCACCCTCTACGAGGACACGAGCACCAGCACCAGCCGCAACGTCGGCATCCTGGGCATCGAAAGCGCCTACATGGAAGGCGGCCGCGTCTACAACGAGTACCGCCTGGCCGATGCGGACAGCACCCGCACCGCGCAGATCGCCAACGGCGTGCGCAACACCATCAAGCTGGGCGAGCACTGGTCGCTCACGGGTGGCATCGAGCGCGCGCGGGCCCTGGGCACCGTCTCCAGCGACAGCCTGTCCGCCGGCCTGGGCAGCCTGACGCTGGCGGGCACGCTGACGGTGACGACCTCCAGCGGCGGCACCTTCGGCCCGGGCACCTACCGGCTGTTCAACTGCTCGGGCACGGCCACGGGCAGCTTCTCGTCGGTCGTGGTGCCGGCGGGCTACACGGCCGTCGTCAGCACGGCCACGGCCGGCCAGGTGAACCTGGTGGTGACTGGCGTCCCGCTGACCTACTGGGACGGCCCCAACACCACAGCCAACAACACCGTCGACGGCGGCGCCGGCACGTGGGACAGCAGCACGACCAACTGGACGACATCGGACGGCACCTACAACGGCACCTGGACAGGCGGCAGCGCGACGGCCAACTTCGGGGGTGCGTCGGGAGGCAGCCGCGTGTCGGCGGTGGTCAATGCCTTGCGCACCTTCGGCAATGTGAAGCTGGTCTCCAACCCCACGCTGCGTGCGCGCAGCGGGGAGCCCGCCTTCGTGAGCGTCGGCACCACCTACCGCTACGTGTCCAAGGTGACCGCCACCAGCAACATCGTCCAGGGCGTGGTCCAGACGGTCTACAGCACCGAGACCAATTCCCTCTTCTCGGGCCTGATGGTCGGCATGACGCCGGCGATCCGCGAGGACGGCTCGATCGAGCTGTTCGTGCATCCCTTGCAGTCGATCGTGCGCTCGGGCTCGCTGAACTTGGTGGCGCTCGGCGGCGGCAACTCCGTCACGCTGCCGATCATCGACTCGAAGAGCGTGGCGACCACCCTGTCCGTGCGTAGCGGCGACCTGATCGTGCTGGGCGGCCTGGCCGACCAGTCGTCCAACGTCAACAACACGGGCGTGCCCGGGCTGAGCGACGTGCCGGGCCTGGGCGGGGCGCTGGACACGAATTCCAACGGCCAGACCAGCCGCGAGTTGGTGATTCTGCTGAAGGCGAACCTGCTATGACTTCCCACACTTTCCGCATTCCTTCGACGACGCGTTGGTGCTTCACTGCGGTGGCGGGGGCCACCGTCGTGCTCGCGGGTCTTGCCAAGGCGGCCGAGCCGCCGGCGCCCACGCCGGTCGAGGTGCAGCGACCGGCGGACGCCAAAAAGCCGCCCACCCCGCCGCGCAAGTCCCCGCCCACGCGGGCCGCGCGCGAGAAGGAGGAGCTGGCCGCCCGCGAGGCCGAGACCTCCCGCCAGATCGAGGCGTTCTCCGAGGCCCAGCGCAAGGGCGATGTCGACGCTGCCGCGCAGGCCGTCGACAGGCTCCGGTCGCTGCTGCCGCAGGACAGCGTGGCGATGGTCCGGCGGGCGGCCTGGGTCGAACAGATGCGCGGCAACCGCGAGATGGCCCGGCGGCTGCTCGGCCAGGTCATGGCCAAGCTGCCGGACGACCTGAACGCGAACATGAACCTCGCGCTCGTGGACGCCCAGGACGGCCGCATCAAGGAGGCCACCACCCGGCTGCGCAAGCTCAAGCTGATCCATCCGGACGCCATCGAGCTCGATGCCCTGCTGGCCGAGCTGGAGGGCAGGGCGCTGGTGGTCAGCCGCCCTGCGTCCGGCGGCTGAGGCTGCGGTGGACCCATGGAGTATTCCGTCGAGCGCCTGAGCGCCCTCATGGCGCGCCAGCTGCAGGAGCGCCACCTGCTGTCCCCCGCCGAGGCGAGCTACGCCCAGCAGAAGCAGCGGGTCGAGGCCAAGCCCCTCTGGCGGGTACTGGTGGACAGCGGCCTCGTGCGCGAGCGGATGGTGTGCATGCTGCTGAGCGAACTGTTCGGCATCGAGTTCGTCGACCTCGACCAGGTGGAACGGCCGGGCGCCGAGACGCTCGCGCTTTTCAACGGCGAGCTGTGCCAGAAAGGGGAGTTCCTGCCGCTGCGACGCGAGAGCGATCACCTCGTCGTGCTGCTGGGCGACGCCAATCCCACCGAGGTCGGGCAACTGGTGCTGCGGCGCTGCGGGCTGCGCAGCCGCTTCGTGCTCGGCGAGTTCTCGCGCGTGCGCACGCTGATCCGGCACAGCTTCTTCTTTGCGCAGAACACCGTGCCCGACCTGGTCAATGCCGAGATCCGCAACCTGCTGGCCGACCAGGAAGGCAACCGCAGCCCGGCGGCCTTCGTGCAGCACCTGCTGCACCTGGCCGTGCAGGAACGGGCGACGGACATCCACATCGCGCCGGCGGCGGCCAGCATCCATGTGCTGCTGCGGGTGGACGGGGTGCTGCATCCGGCCTTCGCGCTGCCGCAGGAACTCACCCGCATTGGCAGCTACATCAAGCTGATCGCAGAGATCGACATCTCGGAAAAGCGCAAGCCGCAGGACGGCAGCTTCCGCACGCGAATCCTCGACGTGCCCTATTCGATCCGGCTGTCGACCATCATCACCGACCTGGGCGAGCGCATGGTGATGCGGCTGCTGCCCGAGAGCCATGACCTCAAGGGGCTGCGGGAGATGGGCTACTACGAGGAAGACGCGCTGCTGCTGGAGGAAGGCCTGGGCAAGCCCGCGGGCCTGGTGGTGATCACCGGCCCCACGGGCTCGGGCAAGAGCAGCACCTTGCATGCGGCGCTGCGCATGCAGAACCTGATCGAGCGCAACGTGCTGACGGTGGAGGACCCGGTGGAATACCGCGTGCCCGGCGCCGGGCAGACCGAGGTCAACCGCAAGGCCGGCTACGAATTCCAGTCGGCGCTGCGGCACTTCCTGCGGCACGACCCCGACGTGATCCTGGTCGGCGAGATGCGGGATTCGGAGACCGTGGTCGCGGCGCTGGACGCGGCGACCACCGGGCACCTGGTGCTGTCCACGCTGCACGTGACCTCGGTCTTCGGCGCGGTCCCGCGCCTGGCGCTGCTGGGCGGCCAGGCGCCCATCGTGGCGGAGAACCTGCTGCTGGTGGTGAACCAGCGCCTGGTGCGGCGCAACTGCACGGCCTGCGCCGAGCCGGTGGAACTGAGCGAGCGCGAATGCCGGTGGCTCGGCCGGCCCGCGGGCGCCCGGGGCATGCGCGGCAGGGGCTGCCCGCGTTGCAGGGGCACGGGTTTCCATGGCCGGGTGCCGGTCTACGAGATCCTGTCGATCAACCACGAACTGGCGGACCTGATCGCCGGCGACGCCCGGCGCGCCGAACTGCGCAAGGCGGCCGAGCGCAATGGCTTCCGCGACATCGAGGCCTGCGCGAAGCGCCGCGTCGGCGATGGCATCACGACGAGCGAGGAAATCATGCGCTCCCTGGGGGTAGGACCTTGACCTGGTATTTCTATCGCGTGGTGGACGCGACCGGCGCCGTTCGTTCGGCCGCGCGCGCCTTCGACCATGCCGACCCGCAATCGGTGCGGGAAGTGCTGGAGCAGGAGTACGAGGACGGCGCCGTGCTGTCGGTGCGGCAGATCCCGGCCTTGCTCGTCCAGTCGGCCCGCTCGGCGGGCGCCCTGTTCGGCCGCAAGCTCAAGGACCAGGATCTCGTCGTCCTGCTGCGCGACATGGCCGTGCTGGCGAAGGCCGGTGTGCCGATCATCGATGCGGTCCGCACGCTGGCGGACGACGCCGAATCCGTCGGGCCGGCCTGTGCGGCCGTCGCCGCCAAGATGCTGGCCGACCTGCGCGCGGGGGCGACGCTGGGCGAGGCCTTCGACCGGCAGCCCAGCGTGTTCCCGGAGCCGGTGCGCAACCTGATCCGCCTGGGCGATGCCACCGGCGCCATGGACCGCATGCTGCAGGAGGCCGCCGACCACGTCGAGCGCCTCACCACGCTGAAGGCCGACTCCAAGCAGGCGCTCATCTACCCGGCCTTCGTCTTCACGGCCATCTTCGGGGCGGCGGGCTTCTGGCTCTACTACGTGGTGCCCAACCTGGCCTCGCTGTTCAAGCAGTTCAGCGTCAAGCTGCCCGCGCTCACGGTCGCGGTCATCGGCACGTCGGAATGGGTGTCGACCCACGGGCTGGCCGTGCTGCTGGGCCTGGTCGCCGCCGTGGCCGCGGTGATGTTCGCCTGGTACACGAGCTACAGATTCAGGCTGCAGGTCTACCGGCTGCTGCATGTGCTGCCGGTGAGCAAGCGCCTGATGTCGGCCAGTGGCATGGCCTTCTTTGCCGAGTACTTCGCGCTGTTGCTGCGCGCGGGCGTCGACATCGTGCGCAGCCTGACGGTGATGCAGAGCATCACGAGTGACCTGTACTACCGCGAGAAGCTCACGATCGTGCGGATGTACGTGGAGCGCGGCGAGAGTGTCTCTGCCGCCATGCGGCGCATCGGCGGCTTTCCGCCGTTGATGCTGCGCGTGATCGCGGTGGGAGAGGACTCCGGCACCATCGACGATCAGCTGCACTACCTGGCCGGCGAGTACCGGACGCGCCTGACACGCGTGGTCTCGACGCTGTCCGAGATCCTGAAGCCGGTGGTGATCTTCATCGCTGGCGGCCTGATGGCGGTGTTCGTGGTGGCGCTGGTGCTGCCGGTGTACGACCTGATCGGCCAGGCCATGGCGGTGCGGCGATGAGGGGCCCCGCGACCTGGCGGCGCCGTCCGCCATCGTGGCAGCCTGGCCGTGCCGCGCGTCAAGGCCAGCAGGGCTTTTCGCTGCTGGCCGTGACCATGCTTGCGGTCCTGCTGGGCGTGGTGGCCTTCGTCGTCTACTACCGCTGGGAGGTCGAGCAGCTCGCCGCCGACCGCCTGGCGCAGGACGTGCTCCTGGACAAGGCCGATGCCGTGACGAAGGGGTTTGCGGCCATCAAGGGGCGACTGCCCTGTCCGGCCGCCACGTACGGGGGCAACGAGCGTTGCGACGGTACGCTGGCCAAGGGCTGGTTCCCGGCCGACGTCGCGTCGCTCTTCGCGCCCGATGACGTGGCCCAGCGCCTGAAGGGACTGCGCTACTTCGCGGACGCCCGGCTGTCGAACGTCAAGGACGTGTTCCCCAAGGACCCGCACAACAACGGCATCGTCAACGGCCACGATTTCTGCCGCGAGTTGCTGATCGTCGACCCTGGCGTCGGCGGCGTGGACGGTGGCCTGCCCGGCTCGGCGGGCGTCAGGACGCCGCTGGTCTACGGTTTCGCGGCGCCCGGCCCGGCGGGGTTCACGGGGCTCAATGCGGGCAGCAGCGCGACGCTGGAGGACCAGGACCGCGAGCAGACGCTCATCTACCGCGAGCGCGTCCGCGCGGGCAACGCCCGCTCGCTGGCGATGGCGAGCAACTGCGGGGCCGTGATCGGGTCGCTCAACATGCTCACGATCGCGGCGCAGTGGAACAGCGCGATGCCGGACGCGCGTTCCGGCGCGGCCTACTGGTACAGCCTCTACACCATCTGGCCCATGGTGAATGCGCTGGCGACCTCGCAGATGATGGCCGTCGGCGAGGGGGTGTCGTTCGTCACGGAGGTGGCAGCGCTGGGGGTCGGCATCGCCGTGTCCGAGGGCAAGGACGACGCGGCATGCTTTGCGCTGTACTTTCCCGCCTGTGTTGCCGCGGGGGTCCAAGTGGCTCAGGCCATCATCGTGGCAGCTCAAGGGGTTGCACTGGCCCTGGACGTGCTCGCGCTCGAGACGCGGGTGATCGCGGCCGCCATCCAGCTCGCGCAGGCCCGGAACTTCAAGGCGAGCTACGAGGCCGTGGACATCTGGGACGGGCAGAACGCCTTCCTCTTCGACGTCGACG
Organism: Pseudacidovorax sp. NFM-22; assembly: GCF_021401245.1. Classification (GTDB taxonomy): domain Bacteria; phylum Pseudomonadota; class Gammaproteobacteria; order Burkholderiales; family Burkholderiaceae_C; genus Xenophilus. Next base: position 1,170,341 of record NZ_JACBFY010000001.1, on the reverse strand, counting down.
CGCGGGGCCCGCTCATCTGGGAAGACGGACCATGACCTTCTCCCTGCGTTCTGCGCGTGCGAAGGCATGCGGCCCCCGGCGCCGAGACCGGCGCCAGGGCGGATTCAGCCTGCTTGAACTCGTCATCGTGCTGCTGATCACCGGCGTCGCGGTGGTGGTGGCGGCGCGGCTGATCCAGTCCACCACGGGGGCGGCCAATGCAGACCGGGAGAACGTCGGTCTGCAGAGCGCCTATCGGGCGCTGGTGGGCTTCGCCCGCGCCAATGCCCGGCTGCCAGCCTCGGACGGCGGTTGGGCGCCGGCCCAGCTCTCCGGCAACGCGCGGGGCAATCGGCTGCGCTACCACGTGGCGGCGGCCGTCACGCAGCCGCCGTCGGTGGTGTTCAGCCCGTCGGCCAACTTCGCCATCAATTCGCCGGGCTTGAACTTCTGCCTGTCGCTGACCCGCTTGTCCGCCTCGTCGCTGATCGCGGCCGGGCAGGGCGGCACCGCCATCCCGGTGCTGGCCCTGATGGAGTATTCGTCGTCGGGCCCCACGGCCACTTCGCCGGGCGACGTGGCGTTGCCGGGCTCGTCGGCCGCGGCCCTGCGATCGACGCAGGGGCGTGCGGCGCGAGCCATCTCTGCGGCGGAGCTCTTCTCCGCGCTGGGCTGCGGCGACCGGCTCTCCCGCGTGGCGGCGGCGGCCAAGTATGTCGACGTGGCCACCGATCTCCTGCAACTGGCCAAGCTGAACACCGCGCACTGGCGCAATGCCATCACGGCCGGCAACGCCCGCAACACCAACGCCGTGCTGAGCGGCTCCCGGCTCAATGACTGGCTCTGGTTGCTGATCGTCGACGCGGCGAACCTGGAAGTCATGCACGTGGGCAAGCTGCCCTGGTCGCTGGCGAACGAAGTGCCGCACCTGGCCGTGGTCGCCGGCTACGCGTCGAGCATCGCCCAGGTGGTGCTCCAGGCCGACCTCGTGCGCGAGCAGATCTCGCGCTGGTCCGACACCGACCTGCCGGCACTGAATGCCTCCCTGGCGCAGGCGCAGGCCGAGGAGGCCAACTATGCCGCCGCCCTCGAGGATGCCAAACGCGAACTGGCCCGGCTGGCCGCCCTGGGGTTGACATCATGAAGCGCATCCGCCAGCGGCACGCCCAGCGTGGCCTATCGATCCTGGAGGTGGTGATCGCACTGCTGATCCTCGGGCTGCTCACCGTGGCGGCCTGGAAGCTGCAGCGCGGCGCGATCGTCGCGACGCGGGAGGCGATCGACACGGACCTGGTGACGCGCGCCGACCAGTCCATCCGGACCTTCATCGCCCGCCAATCCCGCCTGCCCTGTCCGGCGACGAGCAACACCGGGGTGGAGAACTGCGCCGCCGGCATGGCGAGCCGGGTCGGCTTCGTGCCCTGGGTGACCATCGGGCTGCCCGACGCCGGCGGCGGCAGCCTGCGCTATGCCATCGACAGGGATGCGCTGGCGCAGGCGGCGCCCGGACTCGGGGTGATCAATCTCGACCTCGCGAGCGGACCGGGCGTGGTCGGCTTCGACCAGGCATCCACCGACCGGACCGTCCACTGGTGCAACCTCGTCGGCAAGGCCATGAAGGCCGCGCCCACCGGGCGCGTGGCCCGGGCGTACCAGGTGTTCAGCGCCGGCGTCGGCGCGGGCGCCAATACCGCGGCCGGCGCGCTGGACGCGGCGGGCGCCCAGGTCACCCGCACGCTGCCCGAGCTCTGGGGCGAGCTGAACTGCGGCGGCCTGGTGGCGGGCGCGGGGCGTGCCTACATGAATGCCGCACTGGCCGCGCGGATGATGGCGCTGGCGGCCAATGAGCAGCGCACGCTCTCCAACATGAATCTCGATGCCGCGAAGGCGTCGTACTTCTACAACATCGTCGACCTGGTCACCGAGGCCGCCCGGCAGCCGTCGAAAGTGGCCAACGTGCTCGCGACCTGCGCCAATGCGGCCAGCCTGACCGCAGATGTGGTGACGGGCATGGCCACGGTGCCCCAGTACGTCGCGGAGCCCGGAGCCATTGCGGCTTGCGCTTCATCGGGCGTCGACGTGGCGGTGCACATCATCACCCTGTTCGAAAAGATCGATGCCCTGAAAGGCCTCGCGCTGAACCTCGCCAGTGCAGCAGAGCAGGCCCAGCAGGCCCACGACGACGAGGCGTCCCAGGCGCAGGCACTCGTGGACGCCATTGCGGCGCGGGCCCGCGCCGCCATTGCCGGCGGGATGAGCCTCGACTGAACCCGGAAGGAATGCCAAGCATGCGAAATACACGACGACCGGCCGCCTCCCGACAGAGGCTGGCCGGCTTCACCCTGGTCGAGCTGTCACTGGTGCTGGTGGTGATCTCGATCCTGATCGGCGCCGTCATGGGTGGCATGAACGTCTACCGGCAGGCCATGACCCAGCGCATGTACAGCGACTTCGTGCTGGGCTGGCGTGCGGCCTATCTGTCCTTCGTCTCCAACAGCTACGGCATCCAGCCTGGCGACTCGACCACCAGCCCCTCCTATGCCGTCGGGGGCGCGGTGAACACGCCGCTGTGCGGCGATGCGCTCATCAACGCCATGCTGGCGCAGGGGGTGAGCTTGCCGCACGGACGGGCGGCCGAGATGCCCGACCGCTATGTCTACACCGACAAGAGCGGCACACCCCATGAGGTGCAGGTCTGCATGGAGACGGTGCTGTGGACCTTGCCGGCCACGACCGTGGGCACCTTCCAGGCGGTGCCACGGCATGTGCTGCGCATCACGGGCCTCGCGCCGTCGGTGGCACTGGCATTCGACGCCATGACGGACGGGCGCATCGATGCGTCCTTCGGCGAGTTCCGCGAGGCGGGCTCGGAAGCGGGCCAGGGCGCCGCGTCCACCGACTGGAGCCAGGACGAGACGGCGTCCATGCGCAACGCCGACGAAGGCGAGTCGGTGGAGCTGACGGCCTACCTGCTGGTCGGGCGCTGAGCGTCGTTCCATCAGACTTCGGGCCGGCTGCATCGGCGGGGCGCGAGGGGGTCAGCCCGGCAGGGCAGCGTCGAGGGCCTGCTTGACCGACTGGATGGTCCTGGCCTCGAGGGTGGCGATCTGCCGTGCGAGGGTGCCGACGTAGCCGTCGAAGGCGTCCGGCCTGACCACGCCTTCGAACACGCCTCGGGCACCCAGTTCTTCGGCCGAGATGGCGTTGCCCGAGAGGAAGGCGCGCCTTGCGCCGTCGATGCCCAGATGGCGGCCGACGCGCGCATAGAAGGACTTGCTGTTGAGCGGGCTCATCTCCATGGGCAGGTGGATGGTCGTGCCGCTCACGGCGACGCGGATGTCGCAGGCCAGCACCAGGTCGAGGGCCGGTCCGTACACGCTGCCGCTCAGGGCGCACAGGGTGACCGGGCGCAGCTGCGCCAGGGCGGTCGTCGTGGTGGTGAAGAGCGCGTCGCGGGCCTCTGGATTGGCCTCGGTGATCTCGTAGCCGCCGCAGAAGACCGGCCGTGCCTGTCCGCCCGTGTTGGCCGTGAGCACCACCACCTTGACGGCGGGATCGGCATCGAGCGCGAGCAGCGTGCTGAGGATCCAGCGCAGGTCCTCGTCGCGCACCCAGTTGCTGAACAAGGGGCGGTTCAGGCGGATGGTGGCGATGCCGCCGGCATAGGTGAGGAGAGGAAGGTCGGGTGAGGCGATGTCCACGGTCATGGTGTGAGAGTCCCTGGGTTCGATTGCATGTCCGCTGCCGCCTGCACGGAGGCCGTCACAGCCACTTGGTGGCAAGCAGAAAGCCTGCCCATGTACGAGTGGTGTTGCCAAGCCCTGTCGGGTGCGGGGAAGGCCATGGGGTGTCAATCGGTGAGAAAAATTCGACGTTGATCGTGCGATGGAATGGTGCGTCGCAGGGTGCGTGAATGGCGCATGGCGACCCACCGGAGGGCGGGGCCACTGCGTTGAAAGGCCAATGGAGAGTGCCATCCGCGCGAACTCGGCCGTCTGCGGATGGATCGTCGTGAACTTGTTCGCGGTCTTGGCGATTCAATGTCCACCGCCCCGTCCGACGGCATGTCCCTTGCATGCCCGGATGCGACGTTGGAGACCGTTGGCGTCACGGGAACGCACGAACAAAAGCAATCAGGGAGCGTGCATGTCATCGGCAACGGACTCCGCGGCGCGCTGCGCGCGCCTCAGCGCTTCCTTCGTTTCCCTCCACAAGCTCCAAGAGCAAGACCATGCAAACTGCTGTCACACCCCCATCCACGGCGCCGCGCCGGGTCCATCCCGTCGATGAAGTGCTGCCCATTCCCCAGCTCGCGGCCTATGGCTTCCAGCATGTGCTGGCCTTCTATGCGGGCGCGGTGCTGGTGCCGATCATCCTGGCCGGTGCGCTGGGCCTGAGCAGCGAGCAGCTGATCCACCTCATCAACGCGGACCTCTTCACCTGCGGCATCGCCTCCATCCTCCAGGCCTGGGGGCTCGGCAAGGTGGGCGTGCGGTTGCCGCTGCTGCAGGGCGTGACCTTCACGGCCGTGAGCCCCATGATCGCCATCGGCCTGGCCGCGGGCGGTGGCGTCACCGGGCTGCTGCAGATCTATGGCTCCGTGCTGGTGGCCGGGCTGTTCACCTTCTTCGCGGCGCCTTACTTCGCGCGGCTGATCCGCTTCTTTCCGCCCATCGTCACGGGCTCGGTGATCCTGATCATCGGCATCGCCCTGCTGCCGGTGGCTGCCAACGACATCGTGGTGGGCAAGGGGCCCAACGCCATCCAGAACCCGGTGTTGCTCAAGAACTGTCTCTATGCCTTCGGCACGCTGGCGCTGATCGTGCTGATCCAGCGCGTGTTCCGCGGCTTCATGGCCACGGTCGCGGTGCTGCTGGGCCTGGTGGTGGGCACGCTGGTGGCCTGGGCGCTGGGCGATGCGCACTTCGACAAGGTGGCCGGCTCGGCCTGGTTCGGCTACACCTCGCCGTTCTATTTCGGCATGCCCACCTTCAGCATCACGGCCATCCTGTCGATGCTGATCGTGATGTGCATCACCATGGTCGAGACGACGGGCGACGTCTACGCCACCGGCGAGATCGTGCGCAAGCGCATCGGTAGCGAGGACATCGCGCGGGCCATCCGCGCCGACGGCGCGGCCACCTTCCTGGGCCGCGTGTTCAATTCCTTTCCCTACACCTGCTTCGCCGAGAACGTCGGCCTGGTGCGGCTCACCCAGGTCAAGAGCCGCTGGGTGGTGGTGGCGGCGGGCTTCATCATGATCGTGCTGGGCTCCCTGCCCAAGGCCGCCGCCATCGTCGAAGGCATTCCTCACCCCGTGCTGGGCGGCGCGGCGCTGGCCATGTTCGCCGCCGTGGCCGTGGTGGGCGTGCAGACGCTCTCGAAGGTGGATTTCAACGACCACCGCAACATCGTGATCCTGGGCACCAGCCTGGGCCTGGGCATGCTGGTGACCGCGCAGCCCTTCGTCACCACGGCATTCCCGAGCTGGGCCGAGATCGTGTTCGGCAGCGGCATCACGCTGGGCGCGCTCACGGCCATCCTGCTGAACATCGTGTTCAACCACCTGGGCGGCAGCGCCCACACCGCCGTGGCCGGCCGGCCCGGAAGCCTGGTGAGCCTCGACCAGGTCAACAGCATGGGCCGCAGGGAGTTCGACGCCACTTTCGGTCCCCTGGTGCAGAACATGGACTGGGTGCTGGCGCGTGCATTCGCCCTGCGGCCTTTCGAGAACACGCATGCGCTGCGTACCGCCTTCCAGAACACCCTGCTGACGGGCACCGTCGACGAGCAGGCGGCGCTGATGAGTGCCTTTCCCGACCTGGGCAGCGAGGGCGATGGCGCCAATGCGTACCTGCTCGACCACGAGAAGGCCGGCATGACCGCCACCTCGCAGGAAGACGTGGCGGCCATGGCCCGCGCCTACCGTGCGCAGTTCGGCTTCCCACTCATCATCAGTGCCCGCGACGCGCATTACGAGCGCATGGTGAGCCAGGGGTGGCAGCGACTGGGCAATGCGCCCGCGGTCGAGCGCGCGGCGGCGCTGGTCGAGATGGCCCGCATCGCCAACTACCGCTTCGACGACCTGGTGGCCGATGCGAATCCCATCGTGACGGCACGGATGCGCGCCTTCGACGCCAGCCCGGCCACGGCCCACTGACGCGCGCCGGGGCACGCGGCCCCATTGACGATCGATGACAACGCCTCGCGCGTAGGCAGGAAAGATGTGCCATGGTCCGTCGACCGACTGGCGCATCCTGTTGCGGACGCCGGGGCTTCTCCCTGTGCTGCGTGGTGCCCGTGCCAGTCTCTCCTTCCTCCCCACCTGCAGAACGCCGCGTCGGCGGCGATGCCGTCTTTCTGGTCCTCGCCGCGGCCGCCATGGTCTGCATGGCGGTGGCGGCGCAACGGACCTGGTCCAGCGCCGTGCGCACCGAGCAGAGCCGGGCGCAGGCACACGCCCTTCACCAATGGATGGTGCAGGCCGGGCACCGTGCTGACGACCCGGTGGCGCAGGCCTGCGCGCTGGCGCCGTCCGGGCCTCGCGAGGTGCCGCACTGGGGCGACTGTGCCCGGGCGCTGGTGGCCGAGGGCGGGCCGCTGGCGGGCGTGCGCAATGCCTTCAGCGGCGCTCCGCTGCAGGTGATCGAGCGATGCCAGCACGGAGCGCACGCCACCTTCGGCCAGATCGTGGTCGGCCGGCGGGTGCCGCCTGCATCCGACGCCGCAGCAGGCCACGGCACTGCGGCCGGGCTGGCGCCGGGTGACGCCCTGACCCATCCCCTGGCGCTGCGGCTGCAGGTTTGCGACAGCGCCGGCTATGCCATCGACGTGGCGGATCTGGCGCTCTGAGCGTCACTCCACGCGCGACGCCCCGCACGCTTTCCATCCATGTCCGCCATGCCCTCCATGACCGACGAGCCCAAGACGCCCGAGCCGCGTTCCTACCGCCATGCGGGCCGAGGCCCGGTGCCCGCCGTCGTGGGCGACCGGGCGCGGCAGGAGGCCTCTGCCCTGAACCCGCGCCAGCGGCTGCGCCGGCTCCTGTGGGCCTGGCTGCTGGACCCGGGCAATGCCAGCAACCATCAGCGCCGCTTCGACCGGGCCATCGCCTGGCTCATCGGCGCCAACCTGCTGGTGACCGTGTTCGAGGCCACGGCGGGCGTGCCGGATGCGGCCCGGCGCTGGCTGCACCTGTTCGACGCGATCTCGGTGGCGGTGTTCGCGATCGAGTACGCCCTGCGTCTCTACACGGCGCCAGAGGATCCCGCCTTCGCCGGGGCGGCGCGTCCGCGGCTGGCCTTCATGCGCAACCCCTATGCGGTCCTGGACCTCGTCGCCATCCTGCCCAGCGTGCTGCATGCCGTGGTGCCCATCGACCTGCGTGTCCTGCGGGTCTTCCGGCTCTTGCGCATCCTGAAGCTCTTCCGCTTCCTGGTGCCGGCCGTCCAGGAGTTCCGGCAGCTGAACGCGGGGCGCAGCCTGCGGCAGAAGGCCCACGCCCTGGTGTTTGCCAGCCCCCATGGCGGCCGGCTGCACAGCGCCTTCGATTTCGTCATCGCCGGCTGCGTGCTCGTCTCGGTGGTGGCGGTCATCCTGGAGTCCGTCCAGTGGGTCCATGACCGGTTCCACCTCGAACTGGTGGCGGTGGACATCACGGTGGTGGCGATCTTCACGCTCGAGTTCTGCCTGCGGCTGTATGCCTGCGTCGAAGAGGAAGGCCACGAAGGGCCCCTGCTCGGCCGGCTGCGGCAGGCACGCAGCCCGGGCATGCTGGTCGACCTTCTGGCGATCCTGCCCTTCTTTGCGGAAGCCTTCCTCAACTACGTGCTGGACCTGCGCTTCCTGCGCATCTTCCGGCTGCTGCGCCTGCTCAAGCTGACGCGCTACACCGACGCCACGCGCACGCTGGCCAAGGTGATCGGGCGGGAATGGCCGGTGATGGCGGCGGCGGCCTTCATCATGGTGCTGCTCGTCGTGCTGACGGCGAGCCTGGGCTATGTGTTCGAGCACGACGCGCAGCCCGACAAGTTCGAGAACATTCCGCAGTCCATCTACTGGGCGGTGATCACGCTGGCGTCGGTGGGCTACGGCGACATCACGCCGGTCACGCCCGCGGGCCGTGCCGTGACCATCGTGCTGGCCCTGATCGGCATCGGCATCTTCGCGATCCCGGCGGCGCTGCTGTCGTCGGCCTTCTCCGACCAGTTGCACAAGGAGCGCGATGCCCTGCGCCAGGAACTCTTCGAGATGCTGGGCGATGGCGTGCTGTCGGAGGAGGAAGCGGAGATCCTCAACCGGGAGGCCAAGCGGCTGCACCTGTCGGCCGAAGACGTGGAGGTGCTCATGCAGGAGGCCCGGCGCGCCCGGGAGATGGCCGCCGACCTGTCCAAGCTGCCGCTGCACATCATCGCGGCCGACCCGGCGCATGCGATCGAGCATTTCAAGTCGCTCGTGTGCGACATCCGCAAGCTCGGCCTCATGGCCGATCACGCGCGGTTCGCCGCCCTGGCACGGGCCGATGGCCGGCTCACCGAGGCCGAATGGCGGGCCTGGGCCTGCATCTGCGGCACGCCCGCCGACGACGGCGGCACGGCCGCGTAGCCGGCCGGACCACCGCGCGCTCACTCCTTCGATGCCCCGCTCGCTGCGCGTCGTGCCCTCCATGACGGCCGCGACACCCAAGACGCTGAACAGGTGCGGGCGCCGGCCTTCGCTCAGCGGACCTTCACGCCCGGCAGCAGGTCCAGGTTGAGCCACTGCTGGAAGGCGGCATAGCTCAGCGGCTTGTTGACCTTGGCATCGGGCCGGTTCTGCTGCCAATGCGCCCAGGCCCGGCCGGTGGCCGGGTCGTAGACCAGCTTGAACAGGTGCGAGGGCACGCGCACGCCATTGCGGCCGATGGCCCGCTGGTCGGCGAACACCGGGCCCGTGATCACATGCACGTCCCCCTGCGCACGCATGACGTACTTGCGCGTGTCTTCTTCCACGCGGGCCCAGGGGCCGCTGTTCTGGCGCGGGTCCTGCGGGACCATGTTGGCCAGGCTGAAGGACTGCGCCATCGCCTGGTCCGTGGGCATGTCCGCGGCGGGTGCCATGTGGCCGCGTGCGAAGCCGGAGCCCCGGTAGTCGTCCAGGTCGGCGCGCTCGCCCGAGGGCAGGCGGGCGTCTGCGAAGAAGCGGTCGTGGCGCTGCACCGTCTTTGCCTTGAGCAGGATCTCCCGGTTCAGCCGCTCGGCCACGTAGACCGGCGTGCGCGTCTCCCCGGAATGAAGGACGGCGAAGTTGTCGAAGCACAGGGCCCGAAGGCGTCCGCCGATGGCCACGGCAGGCGCCCGGCCACCGGCGAAGAACTGGGGACAGCGGCCGAAATCCTGGTTGAGCGCCGCGGTGGCGGGTGCCGGCCGTGCGGCGGCAGCCGAGGCGCGGGCGCCGCGCGGGTGGGGCTCCAAGGGCCCGCAGCCGAGGAGCAGCACGGCCGCGGCCAGGGCGACGACAGTTTGTGAAAAGGTTGGGAGGAGTTGGAAACGTTTGTTCAGATTCGCCATGAAGGCGGCGAGTCTACTGAGCAGCCCGCCGCCGGTTGCGGTGCCCTGCTGTCAGCGCCGGGCGCGTGCGTGTCGATGGGGAAGGGCGAGTCGACTCGGCTGCGCCTGGCTGGCACCCCCTCAAGTCTTCAGGGCGCTAAGTAGTAACCCTATCGCATCAAACCGCCGCGGCTCCAAGCCCGCCACTGCAGGCTTGGACGTGCCCGATGCGCAACCGCCTCCGGCGGCCGCTTGGAGCCGCGACGCGGCATGGGGTTGTTTCCACTTCACTGCATCAGCATGGCCGCGACGGCCAATGTGGCCGCCACGAGCCAAAGAGCCAGAACGGTGGCCCGCAGCGAGGCCTTGTGGGCGAAGTCTTCCTTGCGTGCCATGGCCGCCACGTTAATGGTTGTCACTGACTGTGTACTGAGCGGCACCGCCCTCGTCGCGCGGGTGGCCACCGCGGCGGGCTTCGCTGCGCTTCTGTGCAAAAGCGCACGACTCAGCGTTTTTCCTATGCCCTTCATAGGGCGTTTTCAAGAGGGTCGGGTCAACGTCAGTTGCGGACCGTACGTTTCGAGGTGTAACGTTTTGACGTAATTTTTCAGGTGCTGCCATGTGGGTTTTCATCGTTGTCTCGCTCATCGCCGTGGAAGTGGCGTGCGGCCTCTTCTTCTTCAGCCTGATCTGGGCCAGCCATCAGGCGGCGGAATGGGAGGAGCGCGATCTGAACGGCGCGATGCCCGGTGCCGCGGCCTTCGCGTCTTCCGTCTTCGGCATCCTGGCGCCGGGCGCCGCGGATCGCGCCCAGCACGGCTGATCGGCCGTACGGCCGGGGCACCCGGCGCGCAGCCTCGACCCCTGAGAGCGGCCGTCGGCGTCGCAGGACTGGCTGGCGCTGGCACCGACTCCCGGTGCCGCCGGTCCCACTTCAATCAATGGACAGGCTCAACGACGTTGCCCCAGCCCTGGGGCTTTTTTTCGCCCCGGCGTCGGCCGGAACAGGAGCCCGTCCCGGCTTCATCCGGGAAAGCCAGCACCCACGCGGGGCTACCGGCGGTCCATCCCGGCCGCCGCGCCGCCCCCCGAATAAGCTTTCTCGATAAAAGTATTTGAAGCTTGCATGCTTCATGCTTGATCATCCGCAAATCGGATGATCAAGAACCTCGATATTCGTCAGCTCGAAGCCTTCGCCGCCGTGATGTCCTCCGGGAGCATCACGGGCGCGGCGCGTCTGCTCGACCGCTCCCAGCCGGCCGTCACCCGCCTGATCCACGAGCTGGAGGCGGCGGCGGGCTATGCGCTCTTCACCCGCCACGGACCCCGCGTGGCGCCGACGGCCGAGGGCTTCCAGCTCTTCGAGGAGGTGCAGCAGCTGCTGGGCGACTGGCGGCGGCTGCAGCAGCGGGTGGACGAGATCGGCCGTGGCGGCGCGCAACCGCTGGTGCTGGCGGCCACGTCGGCTGCGGCGCTGGGCCTCGTGCCGGCGGCCTTGCAGGCCCTGGAAGCGGGCGAGGGCACCGGCGCGGTGCGCCTGGTGAGCGGATCGCCGGAGCGGGTGATGGAATCGGTGCTGGCTGGCGCGGTGCAGCTGGGCGTCTCCAGCCTGCCGCTGGAACACCGCGGGCTGCAGGTGCTGTGGATCGGCGAGGCGCCCTGCGTGGCCCTGCTGCCCGATGGCGACCCGCTGGCCGCGCACGAGGTCGTGCCCGCCGCCGCGCTCGCGGGGCGTCGGCTGGTCACCCTGAGCAACCCCTTCCGGCTGCGCCACCGCATCGATGCGCTTCTGGGCCGTGCCGCCACCGACGCCGACGCAGCCGGCGAAAGCGCATCGGCAGGCGAGGGCGGCGCGCGCGGCGCGGACGTCATCGACACCAATTCCTCCGTCAACGCCCAGGCCCTGGTGCGAGCGGGGCTGGGCATCGCGCTGCTGGACCCGCTCACGGTGCACGGCGTGCCCCTGGCCGGCGTGCAGGTGCGGCCGCTGGACGTGCACATCCCCTTCTTCTTCGGCGCCGTGGTGCCGCAGGGCCGGCCCGTCACCCGCCGGGTGCAGGCCCTCGCCGATGCGCTTCAGCAGGCGGCGACGCGCCTGCCCGGTTTCGTCGCCCATCCGCCCGAGGCCCATGCGCGGCTCTTGCAAGCCTCGCAGGCCGAGCCTTCCTCTTCTTCCCGACCTTGACCGAAAGCGCCCCATGAGTTCGCCCGCCCCCGATGCCTTCACGCCCCCGGCCGGCCTGCCCCACCTGGAGCAGCGGCTGCGCCAGGACCTGCTCTGGCTCGGCCTGCCGCCGAAGCACTGGGTGCCCCCCAGCGCGCGCGACGGCCAGTCGGTGATCGACGTGGTCGTCATCGGCGGCGGCATGGCGGGGCTCACGCTGTCGGCTTCGCTCAAGCACCTGGGCGTGCAGGCGGTGGTGTTCGACCAGTCGCCGGCCGGCTTCGAGGGGCCCTGGGCGACCACGGCGCGCATGGAGACGCTGCGCTCGCCCAAGGAGCTGACCGGCCCCGCCCTGGGGCTGCCGGCGCTGACCTTCCGCGCCTGGTTCGAGTCGCAGTTCGGGCTCGAGGCCTGGCGCGCGCTCGACAAGATCCCGCGCCTGCAGTGGATGGACTACCTGCGCTGGTACCGCCAGGTGCTGCGGCTGGATGTGCGCAACCGCCAGCGCGTGGCGGCGGTGCGTCCGCGCGCCGATGGCGTGGTGCAGCTGGACCTGGTCGACGAAGGCGAGGGCGACCGCGCCCACACCGTGCTCGCGCGCCACGTGGTCATCGCCACCGGCCGTGACGGCCTGGGCGGCCCGTGGGTGCCGGACTGGGCCCATGCCCTGCCGCGCGAGCGCTGGGTTCATTCTTCGCATGCCTGGGACGGCGCCATGTTGCGCGGCCAACGCGTGGCCGTGATCGGCGGTGGTGCCTCGGCCATGGACGCCGCGGCCACCGCGCTGGAGAACGGCGCCGCCCGCGTCGACCTTTTGATCCGCCGCCGCGAGCTGCCGCGCATCAACAAGGGCAAGGGTTCGGGCAGCCCCGGCATGTCGCACGGCTACTGGATGCTGCCGGACGAATGGAAGTGGCGCTTCCGCCATTACCTCAACGTGCAGCAGGTGCCGCCGCCGCAGGGCAGCACGCTGCGTGTGTCGCGCCATGCCCAGGCGCATTTCCACCTGGGCGCCGGGGCGACCGGTGCCTCGGTGCGGTCCGATGGCGTGATCCGGGTCGAGACGGCCAAGGGCCCGCTGGCGGCGGACTTCGTCATCTTCTGCACCGGCTTTCGCATCGACTGGTCGCAGCGCCCCGAGTTCGCCGGCCTGCAGCCCCATGTGCGGCTGTGGCGCGACCGCTTCGCCGCGCCCGAGGGCCAGGACGACGAGGAACTGTCCGAGTCGCCCGACCTGGGCCCGCTGTTCGAGTTCCAGCCGCGCGAGCCCGGCAGTTGCCCGGGCCTGGAGCGCATCCATTGCTACAACTACGCCGCCGCGCTGTCGCAGGGCGCCGGCGCGGGCGACATCCCGCAGATCACCGACGGCTCGCAGCGCCTGGCCCGCGGCCTGGCCGGCCAGCTGATGGTGGAGGACGCCGACGCGCATTTCGCCGCCATGCAGCGCTATGCCGAGCCCGAGCTCGAAGGCCACGAATGGACCGAGGCCGCGTTCCCGGTCTATGACGAGCAGGCCGTCCCGGCGCGCGAAGGGGCGGCCCCATGATCGGTTGGCTGCTGCGCCGGCTCGGCCAGGCGCTGCTGGTCGTGTGGGCGATGACGCTGATCGTCTTCGTCGGGCTGCATGCTATCGGCAACCCGGTGGACATCCTGATCGGCGACGACATGAACCAGGCCGAGCGGGCCGCCGCCATCGCCCGCCTGGGGCTGGACCAGCCGCTGTGGCGCCAATACCTGGCCTTCCTCGAAGGCGCGGTGCAGGGCCAGCTGGGCAAGAGCTTCGTCTACCACGACGAGGCCATCCGCATCATCCTGGCGCGCCTGCCGGCCACGATGGAGCTGGCCGTGGCCGCGCTGCTGATGGCCGTGCTCATCGGCGTGCCGCTGGGCCTGTTCGCGGGCATGAAACCGGAGCATCCGGCGTCGCGCGCCATCATGGCCACCAGCATCGTGGGCTTCTCGCTGCCGGCCTTCTGGGTGGCGCTGATGCTGATCATGGTGTTCAGCGTGCAACTGGGCTGGCTGCCGGCCGGCGGCCGCGGCGAGACGCGCAGCCTGTTCGGCATCGAATGGTCCTGGCTCACGCTCGACGGGCTGCAGCACCTGCTGCTGCCCGCCTTCAACCTGGCGCTGTTCAAGATCTCGCTGGTGCTGCGGCTCACGCGCGCCGGCGTGCGCGAGGTGCTGCCGCAGGACTTCGTCAAGTTCGCGCGCGCCAAGGGCCTGTCGCCCGTGCGGGTGGTGGGCGTGCACGTGCTGCGCAACACGCTGATCCCGCTGGTCACGGTGCTGGGCCTGGAGCTGGGCTCGACCATCGCCTATGCGGTCGTCACCGAGACCATCTTTGCCTGGCCCGGGGCCGGCAAGCTGATCCTGGACAGCATCAATTCGCTGGACCGCCCCGTGGTGGTCGCCTACCTGATGGTGGTGGTCGTGATCTTCGTGACGCTCAACCTGGTGGTGGACGTGCTCTACCGCCTGCTCGACCCGCGCGTGCGGCTGGAGGGCGCCAAGTGAGCGCGTTGCCGACCTCTTCTTCGTCCACCGCCGCACCGAAGCCCGAACGCGGCTTCTGGTGGCGCGTGGGCAGCGACTTCCTGCAGTCGCGCGTCGCCATTGCCGGGCTGCTGATGCTGGCCGTGGTCGTCGTCGTGGCCCTGGCCGCGCCGTGGATCACGCCGCAGAACCCGTACGACCTGCTGCAGTTGGACGTGCTCGACGCCCGCCTGCCGCCCGGCTCGCCGCGCGGCGAGGGCGGGTACACCTACTGGCTGGGCACCGACGGCCAGGGCCGCGACCTGTACTCGGCCATCGTCTACGGCCTGCGCATCAGCCTGGGCGTGGGCGTGGGCTCGGCCCTCATCGCGGCAGTGCTGGGCACGCTGGTGGGCCTGCTGGCCGCCTATGCAGGCGGCCGGGTCGACGCGCTGCTGATGCGGCTGGTGGACCTGCTGCTGTCCTTTCCGACCATCCTGATGGCGCTGATGATCCTGGCCTACCTGGGCAAGGGCATCACCAACGTCGTGCTCACGCTGGTGCTGCTCGAATGGGCCTACTACGCCCGCACCGCGCGCGGTCAGGCGCTGGTGGAGACGCGGCGCGAGTATGTCGATGCCGCCCGCGGCCAGGGCATTCCGCCCTGGCGCATCCTGGTCGGCCATGTGCTGCCCAACTGCCTGCCGCCGCTGCTGGTGATCGGCGCGCTGCAGGTGGCGCGGGCCATCACGCTGGAGGCGACGCTGTCCTTCCTGGGGCTGGGCGTGCCGATCACCGAGCCCTCGCTGGGCCTGCTGATCTCCAATGGCTACCAGTACCTGCTGTCCAACGAATACTGGATCAGCCTCTTCCCCGGCCTGGCGCTGCTGGCCACCATCGTCGCGATCAACCTGGTGGGCGACCAACTGCGCGATGTCCTGAATCCGAGGTTGCAGAAATGAGCGGCGAAGCCACTCCCGTGCTGGAGCTGCGCGATCTGCGCACCCGCTTCCACACCCGCGATGGCGTGCTGCCCGTGGTCGATGGCGTGTCCTTCACGCTGGGCCGCGGCCAGGTGCTGGGCCTGGTGGGCGAGTCGGGCTCGGGCAAGTCGGTGACCGGGTTCTCGGTCATGGGCCTGGTCGATCCGCCCGGGCGCATCGAAGGCGGCGAGGTGCTGTTCCAGGGGCAGGACCTGCGCACGCTGCCGCCCAAAGCCTTGCGGCAGTTGCGCGGCGACCGCATCGCCATGATCTTCCAGGACCCGATGGCCACCCTGAACCCGGTGCTGCGCATCGACGTGCAGATGGTCGAGGCCGTGCGCGCCCACCGCGACGTGGACACCGCCACCGCCCGCCGCCATGCGGCCGAGACGCTGGCGCTGATGGGCATCCCCAGCCCCGAAGAGCGGCTGCGCGCCTATCCGCACCAGCTCTCGGGCGGCATGCGCCAGCGGGTGGCGATCGCCATCGCGCTGCTGCACAAGCCGGCGCTGATCATCGCGGACGAGCCGACGACGGCGCTGGACGTGACCATCCAGGCGCAGATCCTGTCGGAGATGCAGAAGCTGGTGAAGGACAGCGGCACCGCCATGATCTGGATCAGCCACGACCTGTCGGTGGTGGCTGGCCTGGCCGATGCGATCGCGGTGATGTATGCCGGTCGCATCGTGGAGATCGGCGCGGTGGACGACGTGCTCGACCGGCCGCAGCATCCCTACACGCAGGGTCTCATCGGCAGCCTGCCCAGCGCCAACCGGCGCGGGGCGCGGCTCAAGCAGATTCCGGGCATGGCGCCGCATCTGGCGCGCCTGCCCGCCGGCTGCGCCTTCGCACCGCGCTGCCCGCGGGCCACGCCAGAGTGCCAGGCGGCCGTGCCGGCCCTCGTCGCGCCACGGGCCGAGGTGCCCGCGCACCAGGCGCGCTGCATCCATCCGGGAGCCGCTGAATGAGCGCACTGCCTTCTTCTGCCATCGACATGGCGCACCCGGCAGCGGCCACGCCGCTGGTCGATCTGCGCGCCATCTCCAAGCGCTTCGGCGAGCGTCAGGAAGGCTGGCTGGACCGCCGCCTGCGCACCCTGGGCCTGGGCGAGGCGCCCGCCATCACCCATGCCGTGGACCATGTGGACCTGCAGGTGCAGCCCGGCGAGGTGGTCGGCCTGGTGGGCGAATCGGGCTGCGGCAAGTCCACGCTGGGCCGCATCGCCGCCGGTTTGCTGGCGCCGAGCGAGGGCGAGGTCTTCGTCGACGGCCACGACATCGCACGGATGGATGACCGCGCCCGGCTTGCCGCGCGGCTGAAGGTGCAGATGGTCTTCCAGGACCCCTTCGGCAGCCTCAACCCGCGCCTGCGCGTGGCCCGCATCGTGGGCGAGGCGGCGCGGCTGCACGGCCTGACCGACGCGGCCGGCGAGGACGACTACGTCTGCGCCCAGCTCGAACGCGCCGGGCTCGATCCGTCGCTGCGCCACCGCTACCCGCACCAGTTCAGCGGTGGCCAGCGCCAGCGCATCGGCATCGCCCGGGCGCTGGCGGTGCAGCCGCGCATGCTGGTCTGCGACGAGGCGGTGGCCGCGCTGGACGTGTCGATCCAGGCGCAGATCCTCAACCTGTTCATGGACCTGCGCGAGCAGCTGGGCCTGGCCTACCTGTTCATCAGCCATGACCTGGGCGTGATCGAGCACCTGTGCGACCGCGTGGTCGTGATGTACCTCGGCCGCGTGGTCGAGTCGGCGCCGGTGGACGAGCTTTTCGCCAACCCGCGGCATCCCTACACCCGGGCGCTGCTGCAGGAGATTCCGCGCATCGATGCCCGGCGTGCGCAGTTCGCGCCCATCCGCGGCGAGATTCCCAGCCCGCTGGCGCCGCCCAGCGGCTGCCACTTCCATCCACGGTGTCCGCACGCCATGGACCGCTGCCGCACCGAGGTGCCTCAACTTCGCGGCGTCGCCATCCATCACCAGAGCGCCTGCCACCTGGACGCCCTCTGATCGCCCCCCTTCCCGCTGTTCCCTGACGAAAGGATCGCCCATGACTCCCCATTCCCTGCGCACCGCGGCCGTCGCGGCCGCCGCCCTGATCGCCGCCGCCGGCGCCGCGGCGCAGAACCTCGCCATCGGCTTCGCCGATCCCGTCTCGTCGGTGGACCCGCAGCTCAACAACCATGCGGGCGACCGCTCGCTGGCGCTGCATTTCTGGGATTCGCTGGTCACCTCGCGCGACGGCGGCAAGCTGGACCCGGGCCTGGCCTCCAGCTGGAAGTCACTGGACGACAAGACCTGGGAATTCAAGATCAACACCGCCATCAAGTGGCAGGACGGCACGCCCGTGTCGGCCGAGGACATCGTGTTCTCCTTCCAGCGTGCGCGCAGCGTGCCGGGCTCGGTGGCCTCGTACTCGGGCGCGCTGCGCTCGGTCGAATCGGCCACCGCCAAGGACCCGGGCACGCTGATCGTCAAGACCAGCACGCCCAACCCCATGCTGCCGCTGGAGATCGCCTCCATCTACGTGGTGAGCAAGCATGTGGGCGAGAAGGCGCGCACCGAGGACTACAACAGCGGCAAGGCCGTGGTGGGCACCGGCCCGTACAAGTTCATCTCGTACACGCCGGGCGACCGCACCGTGTTCGAGCGCAACCCCGGCTACTGGGGCCCCAAGCCGCAGTGGGACAAGGTGACCTACCGCTTCATCAACAACGGCGCGGCCCGCACCGCGGCGCTGCTGGCCGGCGACGTGGACGTGATCGACAAGGTGGCCGTCACCGATGTCGAGAAGCTGCGCAAGGACCCGAAGGTCAGCGTCTACACCTACCCCGGCCTGCGCGTGCTGCTCCTGCAGCCCACGCTGCGCGAAGGCCCCAACGAGTTCATCACCGACAACGCCGGCAAGGTGCTCGACAAGAACCCGCTGACCGACCTGCGCGTGCGGCAGGCGCTGTCGCTGGGCATCAATCGCAAGGCCATCGTCGACCGCGTGCTGCAGGGCACCGTGACCGAGGCCAACCAGTGGATGCCCAAGAACAGCTTCGGCTACAACCCCGAGGTCAAGGACATTCCCTACAACGCCGAGCAGGCCAAGAAGCTGCTGGCCGAGGCCGGCTATCCGCAGGGCTTCCAGATCGCCATCCACGTGCCCGGCGACCGCTATCCGCAGGCGCCCGAGACGGTGCAGGCCGTGGCGCAGTTCTGGTCGCGCATCGGCGTCAAGACCAAGGTGGAAGTGGTGCCCTGGTCGGTGTATTCGGGCCGCGCCTCCAAGAACGAATACGCCGTCAGCGTGATCGCCTGGGGCAACGGCACCGGCGAGGCCGGCTACGGCCTGCTGCAGACCCTGGCCAGCTACGACCCCCAGCGCGGTCGCGGCATCAACAACTGGGGCCGCTACAGCAACGAGAACGTGGACAAGGCGCTGGACGCCGCCACCGTCGAGTTCGACGCCCGCCGGCGCGAAGCCATCTTCCGCCACGCGGCCAAGCTGGTGACCGACGACGTGGGCCACATTCCGCTCTTCCACTACCAGAACATCTGGGCCGCCAAGAAGGGCCTGAAGGTGGTGCCGCTGCTGAGCGACCGCACGACGGCCATGCAGGTCACCAGGACCAACTGAGGCTGCACCGATGCTGCAAGTCACGCCCGCCGATGCGCTGATCGATGTGCCGCGGCGCATCGCGGCCGAAGGACTGGCGCCCGGCGAGCGGGTGCGCATCGAGAGCCGCACCGTGCGCGGCCCGGGCATCGCCTGGACGGCGCAGGTCGGGCTGATCGCCGATGCCGACGGCACCGTGGACCTGGGCCGCGATGCGCCGCTGGCCGGCGGCAGCTACGAGGGCGTCTCGCCCATGGGTCTGGTCTGGGCGCAGGTGCCCGAGCGGCCCGGCGCGCCGCGCGAGGTCTTCGCGGCCGAGCCTGCTGCGCCGCTCACGACCGAGCTGGTGCTCACGCGCGCGGACGGCAGTCGCTGGCAGGCCGCCTTCGTGCAGCGGTTGATGGGTGAGGGCGTGACGCGCCGCGAGGTGCGGGACGACGGCCTGTCGGCCACGCTCTTCCTGCCGCCGGGGCCGGGCCCGCATCCGGCGGTGATGGTGCTCAACGGCAGCGGGGGCGGCATCAACGAGCCGCGTGCGGCGCTCTATGCCTCGCACGGCTACGCGGCGCTGGCGCTGGGCTACTTCAAGTCGCCCGGCCGGCCGGATCACATCTCGGACACGCACCTGGAGTATTTCGAGACGGCCCTCCAATGGATGCATGCGCAGCTGAAACCCGCGGGCGGCTTCGTCGCGCTGTCGGGCCAGTCGCGCGGGGGCGAGCTGGTGCTGCTGCTCGCCACGCTGATGCCCGAGATGGTCTCGGCCGTGATCGGCTACGTGCCCGGCGCCGTGGTGCACAGCGCGCAGAACGCCTGCAACCCGGCCAACGGTCCCGACAGCCGCAACGGCCCGGCCTGGTGGTGGCGCGGCCAGCCGCTGCCGCACCTGTGGCAGGGCAACCGCACGGCGACCTGGGCGCCCTGGGACGAAGGCCCGGAGCCGCGTCGCCATGCCAATGCCTTGCTCACTGCCCTGCAGGACGCCGAGGCCGTGGAGCGCGCCCGCATCCCTGTCGAGCGCATCCGCGGGCCGGTGATGCTGCTGTCGGCCACCGACGACGGCTCCTGGCCGTCCAGCCTCTATGGGCGCATGGTGGTCGAGCGCCTGGCCGCGCATGGCCACCCGTGGCCGGTGGAGCACCTCGACTTCGAGGGCGCCGGCCATTCCATCGTCTTTCCTTACGTGCCGACCACGCAGCTGGCCTATGCCCATCCGGTCTCGGGACGGCTCAGCACCAGCGGCGGCACGCCCGCCGCCAATGCGCATGCCGACGAGGCTTCCTGGGCCGGCGTGCGCGACTTCCTCCAACAGGCCGCCTCGGCGGCCAAGGCCAAGCCATGACTTCTGCTGCCTCCACCCCCACCGTCCCCGACCTGATCGACGCGCTGGTACCGCTGGCCGATGGCGCGCCGCTGCATGCCGTGCGCCACCAGCGCGACAAGGTGGTCACGGCCACGCAGGGCAGCCACGCGCGGCTGTTCGACCCGGCGCTGACCGGCCTGAGCCTGGCCGAGCGTCTGCTGGCCGCGCACGAGATCGCGCGCCGTGCCGGCGTGACGGCCCTGGCCGACCACTACCGGACGCAGCTGCTGGCGCTGGGCACGCCCACCGCCGCCCAGCAGGCCGCGCTCGATGGCAACGCGGTGCCGGCCGACGACGCCCGTCTGACCGAGATCCTGCGCTTCGCCATCGCCCTGGCCGACAAGCCTGTCGAAGGCGACCAGGCCGCGCTGCTGCGCCTGCCCGCCGCCGGCATCGACACGCCGGCCGTGGTGGCGTTGGCCCAACTGATCGCCTACGTGGCCTACCAGGTGCGCGTGCTGGCCGGCCTGCAGGCGCTGGCCGCGGCCGGCGATGCGCTGGCCCCATCGGCCGCGACGACAGAGGACACAGCGCCCTTCGTGCACCCCGCCAACCTGCCCAAGCCGGGCGAGCCGCTGCGCATCAACGGCTTCACCAGCGAGACGCTGGGCTGGAAGGCCTGGCTGCCGGTGCTGGACCTGGCTAACGCGACACCGGAGCAGACCGCGGTGCTGGAGACCAGCCATCCCAAGGCCAAGACCAGCGACTACTACCTGCTGCTGGTGCAGCAGCCGGCCATCCTGCAGGAGCGCTCCACGGTCTTCAACGCCATCATGTATGCGCCCGGCGGCCTGTCGAGGGCTGAGCGCGAGCTGGCGAGCGCGGTGGTCTCGCGCATCAACGGCTGCGTGTACTGCGCCTCCGTGCATGCCCAGCGCTTCGAGCAACTGGCCAAGCGCAACGACGTGATCGCGCAGGTCTTCCACGAACCGCAGGGCGCCGGCACCAACGCGCGCGAGCGGGCCATCGTGCAGGCCTCCATCACGCTCACGGCAGCCCCGGCCGGCTTCGGCGCCAGTGACATCGCACCGCTGCGCGCGGCGGGCCTGTCGGACCTGGAGATCCTGGACCTGGTCCATGCCATCGCCATCTTCGCCTGGGCCAACCGGCTGATGCTCAACCTGGGCGAGCCGGTGTACGGCGGCGAGGGCTGAGCCCTTCTCCCGTCAGGCAGCCTCGGCCACCGGCTCGGGCAGGTCGGCGGCCGCGGCGATGCGCTGGCCGATCACCTCGACCAGGTGTTGCGCATCGTCCGCCACGCCCAGGAAGCGCCCGGAGCCCCAGGTGTTGAGCCAGGGCAGGCCGACGAAATAGAGCCCCGGCTCTGCGGTCACGCCGCGGCGGAAGCGCGGATGGCCGCGGCCGTCGAAGACGGGCAGGTCGATCCACCGGTGGTCGGGCCGGAAGCCGATGGCCCACACGATGCTGGTGATGCCGGCGGCCTGCAGGTCCAGCAGCGTGGGGTCGGCATCGGGCTGCCAGGCCTTCTGGAAGGGCGGTTCCACCGGCGCGTCGATGCCTGCGCGCGCGATGTAGGCATCGATGTCGCGGCGGATGTTGCAGTACACCTCGTCGGCCTCGTCGAGGTTGCGCGTGAGGTCGGGGCGGAAGCTCACCTGCGTGCCCTGGATGTCGGCCAGCGTGCCGTACAGCCGCACCCCTTCCAGCGCGAAGCGGCGCAGGTCGATCTCGTGGCCGCCGTCGCGGCCGGTCATGTAGTGGTTGGTCTTGTGACGGGCTTCGTCGCCCAGCGGATGGCGGTCGACCGTGAGGTTGTAGAAGCCCAGCTCGTGCAGCCATTCGGTGGATTCGCGGCCGCGGTACACGCGCGGCGAGCGCGGTGCCGAGCCCACGGCCAGGTGCACCTTGCGGCCGGCCAGGTGCAGGTCTTCCATGATCTGTACGCCCGACTGGCCGGAGCCCACCACCAGCACCTCGCCGGGCGGCAGCTGCGCCGGGTTGCGGTAGTCCACCGAATGCAGCTGGGTGATGGCCGGCGGCAGGCTGTGGGCGCAGGCGGGCACGATGGGCAGGTCGTAGCCGCCGGTGGCCACGACCACATGGTCGGCCAGGCAGGTGCCGAGCGTGGTGCTCACTTCGAGCATGCCGTCGGCATGGCGCCGCACGGACTGCACCGTCACGCCTTCGATCACGGGTGGTCGGGTCTTGCGGGCGAAGGCCTCCAGGTAGGCCACGATCTCGTCGCGCAGCATGAAGCCCTTCGGGTCCGGGCCGCTGTAGGGAAAGTCGGGCAGACGGCACTGCCAGTTGGGGGTGACCAGGCAGAAGCTGTCCCAGCGCTGGTCGCGCCAGGCATGGCCGATGCGGTGCATTTCGAGCACGACGTGCGCGATGCCGGCCTGCTGCAGGTAATGGCTGGTGGACAGCCCGGCCTGGCCGCCGCCGATGACGACGACGGGGTAGTGCGGGGCGAGGGCAGTGGAAGCGGTCATGGGTTACTCCTTGGATGGGGAAGCGGGCGCGGTGGCTCAGTCCGCCGGCCCGAAGGCCACGACCTGCACCTGGGCGCCGGGCGCGCCGGCATGGCGGGCCACGCGGGCCTCGATGTCCGCCAACTGGTCGCTGGCGCGCGAGCAGGCGAAGCCGAACTTGGCCCGTACCCGGTCGTTGGCGATGCCGGTGGCCTCGCGCAGCTTCTGCAGGAAGTCATCGAGCGCATACGCCTGGCCGGGCGCGAAGTAGTCCTGGATCACCAGCGAGGGCGAGTAGGCGACGGTCTCGCTGGCATCGGGCCAGCGCAGGGTGTAGGTCATGGCAGGCATGGGATGGGGTCGTGGGTAGGCATGGAAGAGGTGGCCGACGCCAGGCACTGGCGGTAGACCTGCAGATGGGTCAGGGCGCTGCGCGCCCAGCTGTGGGTATGGCAGACGGCGGGCGGTTGCGCCAGGCGCGGCTGAGTCCAGGCGCGGGCCAGGCCCAGGGCCAGGCTGGTGTCGTCCTCGGGCTCGCACCAGCTCACGCCGGCGCTGCCGGCCAGGTGCTCGGTGAAGGGCGCCCGGCGCGAGACCAGCACCGGCGTGCCGCAGGCCAGCGCCTCCAGCGCGACCAGGCCGAAGCCTTCGTTGAGCGAGGGCATGGCCAGCAGGCGGGCGCGACGCATCAGCGCGGCGCTGGCCGCATCGGGCAGGGGGCCGGTGCGCCAGACCGGCTGGCCGGGCCCTTCGGCGAGACCGCTGTCGGCCAGCGCAAGCTGCCAGCGCTGCTGCTCGGCACCGTGCTGCAGCAGGCTGGCGCCGCCGGCCACCAGCAGGCGGGCGTGCGCGGCCTGCGGCACCTCGCGGCGCAGTCGGGCGAAGGCGCGCAGCAGACGCGCGCTGTTCTTGCGCGCCTCTACGCCGCCCAGGGCCAGCAGCAGCGGCGCGCCGTCGAGGCCGGCGGCCGTCAGTGCGGAAAGGGCCGCGGCATCCTCGGCCACGGGGCCGGGGCGAAAGCGTTGCAGGTCCACGCCGTTGAAGACGCGGTGCACGCGCGGAGCTTCAGGCCGGGCACGCAACTGGTCGAACCAGGTGTCGCTCACGCAGCAGACGGCCCGTGCGCGCTGCCACGCCATGGCCTGCCAGGCATCGAGGCGGGCATCGGTGAAGTCGTCGAGGTGATGCACGGTGCGCAGCCAGGGCATGGCCGGCGGGCTTTGCGCCAGCGCGGCGCCGTTGAGGCTGTCCTGCACGTGCAGCACGTCGACGCCGGCCCGCGCCGCGGCGGCCGGCAGTACGGCACGGAGGGCCGCGATGCGCTCGCCGACCTGGTCGGCCAGCAGGGTGCCGTTGGGGCGCGGCATGGGCAGGGCCTGCAGTCGCAGCGGCAGGCCGTCGGGCAGCGGGCGGAACAGGGTCTGGCCTGGCTCCACCGGGGCGAAGACGGTCACGGCGACGCCTTGGCGGGCGAGGGCGGTCGCCAGCTCCAGCGTGTGGATCACACCGCCGCGGGGCAGCACGCTGTGCATGGCGAGGCCGACGTGCAGGTGCTCGCGTGGCTGACCCACTTGCTGACGCTCAGGCATGGTGGCGCTCCTTCGCGGACTCGACCGAAGCCGGGGCCGAAGCCGAAGCCGAAGCTGAAGCCGAAGCTGAAGTTGGAACCGTCGCCGATGTCGCCGGCCCGCCGAGGATGAAGCCCGACTCGGCCAGGTCCCACAGGCAGGCCTGCTCTTCGCCCAGGGCTACATCCAGCCGCGTGCCAGCCTGGACCTCGCCGATGTCGGCGCAGGCGATGCCGTGTTCTGCGAAGCGGGCCTGCACCTCGGCGGCCAGCGCCGGCCGCACGGCCAGCACGAAGCCGAAGCTGGGAAAGGCGCTGAGCCAGCGCAGCCTCGCGGCATGGGCGGCGTCGCTGTCCGCGTGCCAGTCGGGGCCGCCGTGGGTGCGCGGGGGGCAGGGCAGGCGCTCCAGTGCGACACGCGCACCGCAGCCCGAGCATTCCAGCAGCATCAGCAGCGTGCCCAGCACGCCAGCCATGCTGATGTCCTTGCCGGCGTCCACCAGTCCGGCCTCGGCCAACTGCGGCAGCAATGCTAAGTCGGCCTGCAGGCGTGCGGCGGGTGCGCTAGTGCTGGCGTTCCAGAAGGGCGCATCGCCCTGCCAGGCGCCGCGCAGGTCGGTGGCGACCAGCAGGCGGTCGCCGGGCCGGGCCGCGAAGCTGGAGATGAGCCGCTCGGCCCGCCCCAGCACCGCGACCGCGAGCTGCGCGCCGGCGCTGCGAAGGTTGGTGTGGCCGCCCACGAGCGGCACGCCGTACTGCGCACAGGCGGCGCGCATGCCGCGCAGCAACTCGGCGGTGGTCGCGTCGTCGGCGCTCCAGAGTGCATCGACGACGGCGGTGGGCCGGCCGCCCATGGCGGCCACGTCGCTCAGGTTGACCATCACCGCGCTGTAGCCGGCGAACCAGGGCTGCTGCTGCACGAAGTCGGGCATCAGTCCTTCGATGGCCAGCAGCTGGTGGCCGCCGCCGGGCAGCGGCAGCACGGCGCAGTCGTCGCCGTTGGGGACGGTGGTCGGTGCGTGGGTGGGCATGACCGTCGGTTCATCCATGGCGGGTGCCGCGTCGCCGTCCAGCGCCTGCATCACGCGGGCGATGTCCCGCTTGTGCGCGAAGCCGCGGCCGGCGCGCAGGGCGGCGAGCAGCGGGGGCAGAAGCCGGGAGGGCTGATCGCCCCCTATCCGTTCAGGCTGAGCCTGTCGAAGCCCCGGCCGCGCGCCGTCCCGCCCTTCGACAGGCTCAGGGCGAACGGATTGGGGGTGTCCGGGCCGATCACTCCCTACCCTTTCGGGCTGAGCTTGTCGAAGCCCTGGCCGCGCGCCGTCCTGCCCTTCGACAGGCTCAGGGCGAACGGATCTGGAGTCAGGGCGAACGAATTCGGGGCCGTGGCTGCTCATGCCCGGCTCCCTGCCAGCACGAAGCCGGCCTCGGGCGTGTGGCAGGGCGGGTACTGGCGCAGGTCGGCGCGCATCAGGGCATGGGGCAGGCCGTGGAGGTCGGCCACGCCGTCCTGCCGCCAGTGCAGGCGCTCGAACAGCGGCACGTTCTGCAGCTGCACATGGGCCAGGAACTCGCGGCAGCCGCGGGCATGGGCGCTGCTCACGGCCAGGCGGATGAGGCCGGTGCCCAGCAGCGCGTGCCGCCGCCAGGGCGCCGCGACGGCCAGGCGCGAGCCCCACCAGGTGCCCGGCGATTCCTCGTGGAT
Source organism: Pseudacidovorax sp. NFM-22 (assembly GCF_021401245.1). GTDB lineage: Bacteria > Pseudomonadota > Gammaproteobacteria > Burkholderiales > Burkholderiaceae_C > Xenophilus. The sequence continues at coordinate 1,144,547 of NZ_JACBFY010000001.1, read as the reverse complement.
GCGCACCGTGCCGACCACTTCGTCCGGCAGTCCGGCCAGCGTGGAACAGGCGACCAGCGTGCGCGTGCCGGGCAATGCGTCGATGGCGTCGTGGTCGTCGCGGTCGAACACGCGCTGCTCCTCGCAGAACACCTGCCGGCGCAGGGCCAGGGCCTCGCGCCGCATCCAGGGGATGCTGGCCCACTGGATGCGGAAGGCGTGGTCGGCCCGCGGCGCAGGGGGCGACGGCATGAGCCAGGGTTGGGCATCAATGAGGATCATGAGATGGGCTCCAGCGGAGGACTCGGGCAGGGACTGGCTTTGGCGCTGTCGGCGTGTTCGGGCGGTCAGGAGGTCTGGGGGCTGGAGATCAGCAGACCGGACGCTCAGGCAGCCTCGGCCAGGGGCGCCGCCGCGTCCTCGAACACCGACAGCGTCGAGCAGGCCGCGCACTTGCCGCAGCCGGCCTTGATGTCGGCCGCGCGCAGGCCGGCCTGGCGCACCATGGCACCCAGCGGCTCCAGCACGGACCGCATGAAGTCCGCGCCGGGCGGCGCATGGTCTTCCAGCGGCGTGCCGCTGATGGGCACGAAGGGCACGACGAAGGGGTACACGCCCAGGGCCAGCAGCCGCTCGCTGGTGGCCAGCAGGGTCTGGGCGCTGTCGCCCAGGCCGGCCAGCAGGTAGGTGCTGACCTGGCCCCGGCCGAAGACGGCCACGGCCGCCTCGAAGGCCTCCCAGTAGCGGGCCATGGGCACCTCGGCCTTGCCGGGCAGGATCTGCTGGCGCAGGTCTTCCCCCACCACCTCGATGTGCATGCCCAGCGTGTCGACGCCCGCGTCCTTCAGGCGTTGGAACCAGGCGTCGGTGTCGGGCGGCTCGCACTGGGCCTGGATGGGCAGGTCCACTGTCGCCTTTACGGCCGCGGCGCTGTCGCACAGCACCTGCGCGCCGCGGTCGCGGGTGGGTGGCGTGCCGGTGGTCATCACCATGTGGCGGACGCCGTCGAGCTCGACGGCCGCCTTCGCCACCTCGGCCAGCTGCGTGGGCGTCTTGTGGGCGATGGTGCGGCCGGCCGCCAGCGACTGCCCGATGGCGCAGAAGCGGCAGGCCTTGCGCCGGCTCTCGTAGCGGATGCAGGTCTGCAGCACGGTGGTGGCCAGCACGTCGGTGCCGTGCAGCGTGGCGATCTGCTGGTAGGGAATGCCGTCGGCCGTCTGCCGGCCATAGAAGCGCGGCGCCTTCGGAAAGCTCAGCTGCGCGATCGGGATGGTGCCGTGGCGCAGCGTGGCGCGGCCCTGCGCATCCGGCGTGCCGGCGACGAAGGGCGAGTCGAAGGCGCCGTGCGTGTGCACCGGCACCATCAGCGTCACGCCGTCCACCGTCACGGCCTTGTGGTCCGAGGGGCCGGCCCCGCCGCGGCGGCTGGCGGCGCCGGCCTGCGGGGCTTCGAGCCGCAGGCCGCGGGTCTGCAGTTCGGTCATCAGCTGTCTTGTCTGCGGATTCATGCGGCCTCCGGTGGCAGGGGGATGTCGTCGGACAGAAGGGCCGGCTCGCCCGCGGCCAGTGGCCGGGTCGTGGCGGCGGCGTCGCGGCGGATGGCCAGCGACAGCAGTTCGGGGCGCGCGTAGTGGCCCACCGAATCCATCATGCGTTTGCGCTTGTCGATCAGCGCCAGGTCCAGGTCGGCCACGACCAGGCCCTCGCCCTCGGTCAGCGGCTCGGCCAGGTACTTGCCTTCGGGCGAGACGATGGCGCTGTGGCAGCCGCCGCGCAGCGCGCCCTGGAGGGCCTCGTCGGGCATCAGGCGGCGCACCTGTTCGTCGTGCAGCCAGCCGGTGGCGTTGACCACGAAGCAGCCCGACTCCAGCGCGTGATGGCGGATCGTCACGCCCATCTGCTCGGCAAAGATGGGCCCGACCAGCGAGCCCGGGAACTGGGCGCAGTGGATCTGCTCGTGGTCGGCCATCAGCGCATAGCGGGCCAGCGGGTTGTAGTGCTCCCAGCAGGCGAGGGCGCCGACGCGGCCGACGGCCGTGTCCACGGCCTTCAGGCCGCTGCCGTCGCCCTGGCCCCAGACCATGCGCTCGTGGTAGGTCGGCGTGATCTTGCGGCGCTTGAGCACCAGGCGGCCGTCGGCATCGAAGACCAGCTGCGTGTTGTAGAGGCTGCCGTGGTCGCGCTCGTTCACGCCCAGCACCACCACCATGCCGGCCTGCCGCGCCGCGGCGCCCACGGCCTCGGTCATCGGGCCGGGCACGGTCGGCGCGCGCTGCATCAGCAGCAGGTGGTCCGCGCCCTGGCGCGCCGGCGGCTGCACGAAGGAGAAGTAGGGGTAGTAGGGCACGAAGGTCTCGGGAAAGACGATCAGCTCCACGCCCCGGCGGGCCGCCTCGTGCACCGTCTCCAGCACGCGGGCCAGGGTGCCGCCTTCGCTGTCCAGGTCGGGCGCGATCTGCGCGGCGGCGGCGCGCACGGTCTTCTTCTTCGGCAGGGCCATCGGCTGCTCCGGGGCGACGCTCAGAGCGTCCAGGTGTCGAGGATGAAGGCGCCCTGCTTGCGGTGCAGCAGCACGATGTCGAGCACGTCCAGCGGGTTGATGGGGCGGATGCCTTCGATCAGCGCGCCTTCGCCATGGCCGTACAGCGCCTGCAGCGCGAAGCGGCAGGCGTAGACCTTGCCGCCTTCGGCGATGAACTTGGTGATCTGCTCGTTGAAGTTCTGGTGGCCCGGGAAGGCGGAGTCGCCCAGCTTGGGAAAGCCGCGCTTGACGCCCAGGGTCACGCCCGGGCCATAGAGCAGGATCGAGGTCTCGAAGCCCTTGCGCTGCAGCCGCGTGGCCTGCAGCAGGTTGACGAAGCCGATGGAGCCTTCGAAGGCCACGGTGTGGAAGGTCACCAGGGCCTTCTCGCCGGGCTCGGCCTTGACGTCTTCGAAGACCTTCTCTTCGTAGTCGACCAGGAAGTCGCCCTTCTGGGCGGCGGGATGGGTCACTTGGGGCATGGGCACCTCGGTTGCGGTTGGCGGTGGATCGGTCGGGCCGCGGTGGTAGGCCTTCGAAAGACAGGCGCTTCGTGCCGCGGTGCCAGCCTCTTTGCGAGGAACGGGCCGCTGGCCAAGCCGCGCGGCCGATCAATGGCCGATCAAGCCAATGGGCATGCGTGCATGCGGCCGGTCGCGGCCCGGCACGGCATGACGAGCGCCCCACGCGCCATGCACCAGTGCGCCGCAGGCCGATGCAATCAATGCATCCGATCAATGGCATGGCGCACCAAAACAAGCAGGCACTGCGACCGCACGGCGGCGGCTTATTGCGCTCTACTTGGCGCTTCCCGAGCGCCTGAAAGCCATTGATCCATGCCCTTCTCGCACTGGGCCGCGCGGCTGAGACACAGCGAACTTCCGGCCTATCAGCTGATCCCCGACCTGCTGGCCGAAGACCTCCAGCGCGGCCGACTCGCGCCGCGCGACCGGCTGCCGCCGCTGCGCGAGCTGGCGCAGCAGCTGGGCCTGAACTACACGACGGTGGTGCGCGGCTTTGCGCAGGCGCGCGAGCGCGGGCTCATCGCCTCGCGGCCGGGGCTGGGCTCCTATGTGCGCGGCTCCTTCATCGGCCTGCCGCTGCGCGGCGGCACCGGCGCCGAGATGACGATGAACATGCCGCCGGAGCTGAGCGACCATCCCGTCGGCCAGCAGTTGCAAGACGAGGCTGCCGCCTTCGTCGGCGCCACGCCGGTGGCCGAGCTGATGCGCTACCAGGACTTCGGCGGCAGCGCGCGCGACCGCGAGGCCGCCGCGCAGTGGCTGCGCCAGTGGGTGGGCCATGCGCGTGCCGAGCACACGCTGGTGGCGCCGGGCATCCACAGCGTGCTGCTGGCGCTTTTGAGCCTGCTGGTGCGGCCGGGCCAGAGCCTGGCGGTGGAGTCGCTGCTGTACCCCGGCCTCAAGGCCATCGCCGCGCAGCTCGGCACGCAGCTGCAGCCGCTGCAGTGCGATGAGGAAGGCATCGTGCCGCAGTCCTTCGAGACGCTGTGCAAGAGCGCTGCCATCGGCGCGCTCTACCTGTGCCCCAACCTGCACAACCCGACCACGGCCACGCTGTCGCTCGGTCGGCGCGAGGCACTGGCGGACATCGCCGCCCACCACAGCGTGCCCATCATCGAAGACGATGCCTATGGCATGCTGGCGCCCGCCGTGCCCCCGCCGCTGGCGGACTTCGCCCCGGCGCTCACCTACTACGTGAGCGGCACTTCCAAGTGGCTGGGCGCGGGTCTGCGCAATGCCTTCGTGCTGGCGCCTACTGATGCCGCCACGCAGCGCCTGGCCGGCGCCTTGCGTGCCACGACCGTGATGGCCTCGCCGCTGACGACCGGCCTGGTCACGCACTGGCTGGGCTCGGGCTTGGCGGCGCAGGCGCTCGATGCCATGCGCGCCGAATGCAGCTGGCGCAGCGCCCTGGCGCGCGAGCTGCTGGGCGACCTGGGCCTGCGCACGCATCCGCAGGGCTTTCACGCCTGGCTGCCGCTGGAGGGAGATGAGGGGGACGGGGGAGGTCGCTGCGTGAGCGCCGAGCTGGCGCAGCAGCTGCAGCAGATGGGCGTGGCGGCGGTGGCCAGCCAGGCCTTCTCGACCGACCGCATGCCGCCCGAGGCCCTGCGCCTGTGCCTGGGCGGACCGCTCACGCGCGACGACTGCGGCCGGGCGCTGCGGGCGGTGCGCGACGCGGTGCTCGGCTGCCGCGCGGCCTGATCAGGGGCTCAGCTCAACGCCGGCGCAGCCAGCGCGACCACCAGGACGCGGGGCGGTTGCGCTCGTCGAAGGGGCGGGTGTCGAGCTTGCCGAACATCGACGCGGCCTCGCCGAAACGCTGGCGCAGCGAGGCGGGACTGTCGGATTCGACGGCCGGTTCCGGCGTGTTGCCGGCGGGAGGCATGCGTGATCCGTCGGTCTCGTCGGTGGGGCGAGCACCCATCGGCGCGGCCGGGCGGTCGCTCATGCCGGAAGCTGGGGGAAGGGAATCGGGCGTATCGGTCAATGCAGCGCAGTACGAGGGGAGGCGGGCTCCCTGGAAAGCCGTGCCGGCATGCGCCCTCGGACGAGGACCAGCCCGCAGGCTGCGGATGCCGGAAGGCGGGAACGCGCAACGCTGGTTGGAACGACAGGCGCGGGCCGGAAAGGCCATGACACGCAGTCGTTGGTGCCGGAGGCCGGAATCGAACCGGCACGCCTTGCGGCGGGGGATTTTGAGTCCCCTGCGTCTACCAATTTCACCACTCCGGCACGAAGCGTCGAGACAGCCCAAAATTATGGCACAGTGCCTTCGCACACCGCTTCGGTGCAGCGGGCTTTTACACAAGAACCATGACCATTTCCTATCCGACGATCGAAGACGCGGTCGGCAAGACGCCGCTGGTGGCCCTGCAACGCATCGAGGCCGCTGCCAATGCCGCCCGCGGCAACGTGGTGCTGGGCAAGCTCGAAGGCAACAACCCGGCCGGCTCGGTCAAGGACCGGCCGGCCCTGTCGATGATCCGCCGCGCCGAGGAGCGCGGCGAGATCAAGCCCGGCGACACGCTGATCGAGGCCACCTCGGGCAACACGGGCATCGCGCTGGCCATGGCGGCCGCCATCAAGGGCTACCGCATGGTGCTGATCATGCCGGAGGACCTTTCCATCGAACGCGCCCAGACCATGAAGGCCTACGGCGCCGAGCTGGTGCTCACGCCCAAGAGCGGCGGCATGGAATACGCCCGCGACCTGGCCGAACAGATGGTGGCGCAGGGCAAGGGCCGCGTGCTCGACCAGTTCGCCAATGCCGACAACCCGCGCATCCACTACGAGACCACCGGCCCCGAGCTGTGGGAGCAGACGGGCGGGCGCATCACCCATTTCGTGAGCGCCATGGGCACCACCGGCACCATCACCGGCGTGTCGCGCTTCCTCAAGGAGAAGAACCCGGCGATCCAGATCGTCGGCGCGCAGCCGGCCGAGGGCTCGCGCATCCCGGGCATCCGCAAGTGGCCGCAGGAATACCTGCCCAAGATCTTCGACCCCGCGCGCGTGGACCAGGTCGTCAACGTGAGCCAGGACAGCGCAGAGGAAATGGCCCGCCGCCTGGCGCGCGAGGAAGGCATCTTCGGCGGCATCTCGGCCGCCGGCGCGCTGTGGGTGGCCCTGGAGATCGCCCGCACGGTGGAGAACGCGACCATCGTCTTCATCGTCTGCGACCGCGGCGACCGTTATCTTTCCACCGGCGTGTTCCCGGCCTGAGCACCGCCCTGGCCCCGTCCCCGCAACCACCACAACAACCACATCGGAGACCCCGCCCTTGAACAACCTGCCCAAGTTCTGCCAGGCCTGCGCCACGCCGCTCGAATGGATCGAGATGATGGAAGACGGCGGCCCCAAGGCCCGCCTGCGCTGCCCAGCCTGTGGCCACACGCACTGGAACAACCCGACGCCGGTGCTGGCCGCCATCGTCGAATACAACGGGCAGGTGCTGCTGGCGCGCAATGCGGCCTGGCCGCCCAAGATGTTCGCGCTGATCACCGGCTTCATGGAGGCCGGCGAGACGCCCATTGAAGGCATCGCCCGCGAGGTCAAGGAAGAGACCAACCTCGACGTGATCAGCTGCGGCATCGTGGGCGCCTACGACTTCCAGCGCATGAACCAGGTCATCATTGCCTACCACGTGGTGGCCGAGGGCGAGGTGAAGCTCTCGCCCGAGCTGGTGGACTGGCGCCTGTACGACCTGGCCGACCTCAAGTGCTGGCCCGCCGGCACGGGCTATGCACTGGCCGACTGGCTTCGCACGCGCGGGCACGAGCCGGTGTTCTTCACCGCCGAAGAGAACGAGGAGCGCCGCCGCGGCCTGTCCACCTGAACCGCGCTGCGCAAGAAAGACCCATGACCGACATCGCCATCGACAAGGAAATCGACACCCGCGGGCTCAGTTGCCCGCTGCCCATCCTCAAGGCCAAGAAGGCCTTGAACGACATGGCCAGCGGCCAGTTGCTCAAGGTGGTGGCCACCGATCCGGGCTCCACCCGCGACTTCCAGGCCTTCGCGCGCCAGACCGGCCACGGGCTGGTGTCGCAGGAGACCGTGGGCGCGGAGTTCATCCACGTACTCCGGCGTCGCTGAGACGGCGCACGCCACCAGAAGCAGAAAGGGGCCGCGAGGCCCCTTTCGTTCTTCACCAGCGGATGAGACCGCTCAGAGCGGCAGGCTCTTCAGGTAGTCCTTGAAGAAGCCGCCCACCTCGGGGTGCGCCAGCGCCAGCTCGACGGTGGCCTGCAGGAAGCCTTCCTTGCTGCCGCAGTCGTAGCGCACGCCCTTGTACGAATAGGCGTAGACGCTTTCCTTCTTCATCAGCGAGGCGATGCCGTCGGTCAGCTGGATCTCGCCGCCGGCGCCCTTGGGCTGGCGACGGATCTCCTCGAACACGCCGGGGGTCAGCACATAGCGGCCGGCCACGCCCAGGCGCGACGGTGCGTTCTCGGGCGAGGGCTTCTCGACCATGGCGCGCACCTGGGTGAGGCCGTCGCCCATCGCGTCGCCGGCCACGATGCCGTAGCGCTTCACCTGGTCCAGCGGCACTTCCTGCACGGCCAGCACCGAGCCGCCGAGGTTGTTGTAGGTGCGCACCATCTGCGACAGCACGCCCTCGCCACCGTCGGGACCGACCATCAGGTCGTCCGCCAGCAGCACGGCGAAGGGCTCGTCGCCCACCAGATGCTCGGCGCACAGCACCGCATGGCCCAGGCCCAGCATGCGCGGCTGGCGCACGTAGGAGCAGGTCATGTCCTCGGGCGCCACCGAGCGGGCGATGCGCAGCAGGGCGTTCTTGCCGCTGGCTTCGAGCTGGCTTTCCAGCTCGTAAGCCGTGTCGTAGTGGTCCTCGATGGCCCGCTTGTTGCGGCCGGTCACGAAGATCATGTCGCGGATGCCCGCGGCATAAGCCTCTTCCACGGCGTACTGGATCAGCGGCTTGTCCACCACGGGCAGCATTTCCTTGGGCTGCGCCTTGGTGGCAGGCAGGAACCGGGTGCCGAAGCCGGCCACTGGGAAAACGGCCTTGCGGATGCGTCTGGAAGTGGGCATGCGTGTGTGCAGGAGAGTTGAAATTCGTGAATCGGTCAATGCTACTGCACGCATTTGACTGCGCTGTCAGCCAAGTCGCACGAGTTGTTCCTGCAAACGTGTCAGCGCGGCGCCAAAGTCGGCCAATCTCTGCTTTTCCTGGGCGATGACCGCCGGCGGCGCCTTGGCCACGAAGGCCTCGTTGCCCAGCTTGCCCTGGGCCTTGGCCATCTCGCCCTGGATGCGGGCGACTTCCTTGCCCAGGCGCACGCGCTCGGCGGCCACGTCGATCTCGACGTGCAGCGCCAGCCGCGCCTCGCCGACGACGGCCACCGGCGCGGCCTGCGCCGCTGCCGTCCAGGCCGTTTCATCGTCAAAAACCTTGACTTCGCTCAACTTGGCCAGCGCCTGGAGCACCGGTGCGGCCTGCCGCACGAAGTCGGCGTCGCCCACCACGTACAGCGGCAGGCGCTGGGCCGGCGACACGTTCATCTCGCCGCGCAGCGTGCGGCACGACGCCACCAGCGCCTTGAGCTTGGCCACGTGCGCCTCGGCCGCCTCGTCGATCTTTTCGGGCTGGGCCACGGGGTAGGCGGCGACCATGATCGATTCGCTGGCCCGGCCGGCGACGGGCGCCACCTTCTGCCACAGCTCTTCGGTGATGAAGGGAATGACCGGGTGCGCCAGGCGCAGCAGCGTTTCCAGCGTGCGGATCAGCGTGCGGCGCGTGGCGCGCTGCTCGGCCTCGCTGCCGGTCTGGATCTGCACCTTGGCGATCTCCAGGTACCAGTCGCAGAACTCGTCCCAGGCGAACTGGTAGATGGCGTTGGCCACGTTGTCCAGGCGGTACTCGGAAAAGCCCTGCGCCACTTCCTGCTCCACGCGCTGCAGGCGCGAGGCGATCCAGCGGTCGGCCTGGCTGAAGCGCATGTAGCCATGGGCCTTGCCACCCGGGGCGCAGTCGGCCTTGGTGTGGTCCATCAGGCCGCAGTCCTGGCCTTCGCAGTTCATCAGCACGAAGCGGGTGGCGTTCCACAGCTTGTTGCAGAAGTTGCGGTACCCCTCGCAGCGCTTGCTGTCAAAGTTGATGCTGCGGCCCAGCGAGGCCAGTGCCGCGAAGGTGAAGCGCAGCGCGTCGGCACCGTAGGCCGGGATGCCCTCGGGGAATTCCTTCTGCGTGTTCTTGCGCACCTGCGGCGCGGTCTCGGGCTTGCGCAGGCCCTGGGTGCGCTTGTCCAGCAGCGGCTCCAGCGCGATGCCGTCGATCAGGTCCACCGGGTCGAGCACGTTGCCTTCGGACTTGCTCATCTTCTTGCCCTGCGCGTCGCGCACCAGGCCGTGGATGTAGACATGCTTGAAGGGCACGCGACCGGTGAAGTGCGTGGTCATCATGATCATCCGGGCGACCCAGAAGAAGATGATGTCGTAGCCGGTCACCAGCACGGTGGAGGGCAGGTAGAGGTCGTAGTCCTTGAGGGCGTTGCCGTCTTCCAGCGCCTGGGGCCAGCCGAGCGAGGAGAAGGGCACCAGCGCCGATGAGTACCAGGTGTCCAGCACGTCCTCGTCGCGCGTGAGGGTCTTGCCGGGGGCCTGCTTCTGCGCCTCTTCCTCGTTGCGGGCGACGTAGACGCGGCCGTCCTCGTCGTACCAGGCGGGGATCTGGTGGCCCCACCAGAGCTGGCGGCTGATGCACCAGTCCTGGATGTTGTTCATCCACTGGTTGTAGGTGTTGACCCAGTTCTCGGGCACGAAGCGCACCTGGCCCGACTGCACCGCGTCGATGGCCTTCTGGGCGATGCTCTTGCCGGTCGGGTCCTGCTCGCTGACCTTGGTCATGGCGACGAACCACTGGTCGGTGAGCATGGGCTCGACCACCTGGCCGGTGCGGGCGCAGCGCGGCACCATCAGCTTGTGCTTCTTGGTCTCGACCAGGGCGCCGGCAGCTTCGAGGTCGGCCACGATCTTCTTGCGGGCGGCGAAGCGGTCCAGGCCGCGGTAGACCTCGGGCGCGTTGTCGTTGATCTTGGCGTCCAGCGTCAGCACGCCGATGACGGCCAGGCCGTGGCGCTGGCCCACCGCATAGTCGTTGTGGTCGTGCGCGGGCGTGACCTTGACCACGCCGGTGCCGAACTCGCGGTCCACGTAGTCGTCGGCAATGATGGGGATCAGCCGGTCCACCAGCGGCAGGCGCACCTGCTTGCCGATGAGGGCGGTGTAGCGCTCGTCTTCCGGGTGCACCATCACCGCCACGTCGCCCAGCATCGTCTCGGGCCGGGTGGTGGCCACCGTCAGGCTGCCGCTACCGTCTTCGAGCGGGTAGGCGATGTGCCACAGCGCGCCTTCTTCCTCCTCGCTTTCCACCTCCAGGTCGGAGACGGCGGACATCAGCACCGGGTCCCAGTTCACGAGCCGCTTGCCGCGGTAGATCAGGCCCTGCTCGTACAGGCGCACGAAGGTGTCGGTCACCACCGTGGAGAGCTTGTCGTCCATGGTGAAGTACTCGCGGCTCCAGTCCACCGTGTCGCCCATGCGGCGCATCTGCTGGGTGATGGTGTTGCCGGACTGTTCCTTCCACTCCCACACGCGGGCGACGAAGTTCTTGCGGCCCAGGTCGTGGCGGCTGGTGCCCTGGCCCTGCAGCTGGCGCTCCACCACGATCTGCGTGGCGATGCCGGCATGGTCGGTGCCCGGCACCCACAGCGTGTTCGCGCCCGCCATGCGGTGGTAGCGCGTCAGGCTGTCCATGATGGTCTGGTTGAAGGCATGGCCCATGTGCAGCGTGCCCGTCACGTTGGGCGGCGGCAGCTGGATGGCGAAGGAGGGCGCGCCGGCCTGGGGCGCCTGCGTGCCGCGGAAGCCCGCCTTCGCATAGCCGCGGCGCTCCCACTCGGGCCCCCAGTGGGCCTCGATGGCGGCGGGTTCGAAGGACTTGGCGAGGCTCTGGAGGCCGGGTTGCAGGGGGGTGTCGCTCATGGGCGGATGGAGTCAGGGCACGCTGGCGGGCGCCGGCATGCCGTGGGTGTTCGAAGACGGGAAGCGGGCAATTTTACGGGGCACTCCCCGAGTCTCCGGGTCTTCCATAATTCCCCGATGCTCTTCCTGCTCTCGCCCGCCAAGTCGCTCGATTACGAAGCACCCGTCCCCGAACACCTGCCCGCCACCCAGCCCGTGTTCGAGGGCGCCCGCGGCCCCGCCGCCGAGCTCATCGGCCTGCTGCGCCAGAAGTCGCCGCTGCAGGTGGCCGAGCTGATGCACCTGTCGGACAAGCTGGCCGCCCTCAACGCCGCCCGCTACGAGGCCTGGGCGCCCAAGGGAACGGCGAAGAACGCCCGCCAGGCCGCGCTGGCCTTCGACGGCGACGTCTATGGCGGGCTGGACGCGCGCAGCCTGAGCGCCGCGCAGCTGGCCTGGGCGCAGGACCATGTGGTGATCCTCAGCGGCCTCTACGGCGTGCTGCGTCCGCTGGACCGGCTGCAGCCCTACCGCCTGGAGATGGGCACGGCCCTGGCCAATCCGCGCGGCAAGGACCTGTATGCGTTCTGGGGCGATCGCATCTCGCTGTGGCTCAACGAGCGCCTGGCCGCGGACCGCACGCCGGTGGTCGTCAACCTGGCCTCGCAGGAGTACTTCAAGGCCGTGGACCAGAAGGCGCTCAAGGCCCGCGTGGTCGAATGCGTGTTCCAGGAGCGCAAGGGCGACGACTACAAGATCGTGAGCTTCTATGCCAAGCGCGCCCGTGGCCTGATGGCGCGCTGGGCCGTGCTGCACAAGGCGGCCACGCCGCGCCGGCTGGAGGCCTTCGACCTCGAAGGCTATGCCTTCGCGCCCGAGGTCTCGCAGCCGGACCGACTGGTGTTCCGTCGCGGCTGAAAGGTATCCTGACGCATTCGGCCCAAGCCCAGGGAGTCCCAGCGCATGCAAGCCCTCACCCCCGAACTCCGGCAGTGGATCCAGTCCCAGCTCGCTGCCGGCCATTCCGTCGCCACGCTGCGCGCGTCGATGCATGCCGCCGGCTGGCGCGACGATGCGACCGACATGGCGCTGGCCGAACTGGAGCGCGGCGCACCCGCCGAGCCGCCGCCCAGGCGCACCGAGATGCCCGAGCCCCGGCTCGACGGTGACCCGCTCTACCTCGACGCCGGCGACCGCCGGGTGCAGGTGATGCAGACGCTGGCCCAACCGCGCGTGGTCGTCTTCGGCCAGTTGCTCAGCGACGAGGAGTGCGAGGGGCTGATCGAGGCGGCCCGGGCCCGGCTGGCCCGCTCGCTCACGGTGGAGACCAAGACGGGCGGCGAGGCCGTCAATGCCGACCGCACCAGCGACGGGATGTTCTTCCAGCGCGGCGAGAGCGAGCTGGTCAGCCGCATCGAGGCCCGCATCGCCCGGTTGCTGAACTGGCCGGTGGAGCGGGGGGAGGGGCTGCAGATCCTGCGCTACTCGCCCGGCGCCCAGTACCGACCGCATTACGACTACTTCGACCCGGGCGAGCCCGGCACGCCCACCATCCTGCGCCGCGGCGGCCAGCGCGTGGGCACGCTGGTGATGTACCTGCAGGAGCCCGAGCGCGGCGGTGCCACCACCTTTCCGGACGTGGGCCTGGCCGTGGCCCCGGTGCGGGGCACGGGCGTCTTCTTCTCCTACGACCGGCCGCATCCCACCACCAAGACGCTGCACGGCGGCGCACCGGTGGAGGCAGGCGAGAAATGGGTGGCCACCAAATGGCTGCGAGAGGGCGAATTCAAGTGAGCGGGATCGCGTCGCGATGACCTCCGGCACCGCCCGCGCCAACGGCATCGACATCGCCTTCCAGGACAGCGGCGGCTCGGGCCCCGCGGTGCTCCTCGTCATGGGCCTGGGCATGCAGCTCATCGCCTGGCCGGCCGCGCTGGTCGATGCACTCACCGGCGCCGGCTACCGCGTGCTGCGCCACGACAACCGGGATGCGGGCCTCTCCACCCACCTGCACGATGCCGCGCGCAGCAACCTGATGTGGCAGGCGCTGCGCATGCGCATGGGCCTGGCGCTGGACGTGCCCTACGGCCTGCAGGACATGGCGGGCGATGCGCTGGGCCTGCTCGACGCGCTGGGCATCGCCCAGGCGCATGTGCTGGGCGTCTCCATGGGCGGGATGATCGTCCAGCGCATGGCGGCCACGGCCCCGGAACGCGTGCTCAGCCTGACCAGCGTCATGAGCAGCAGCGGGGCCCGCCACCTGCCCGGTCCCCGGGCCGAGGTGGCTGCCGCGATGCTGCGCCGGCCGCCGCGCCGCAGCGCCGGGGAGGACGCCCTGGTGGACCACAGCGTCGGCCTGCTGCGCCTGATCCAGAGCCCCCCCTGGCCGCTGGACGACGCCGTGCTGCGCGAGCAGGTGCGCACCGCCCTGCGCCGCAACTACGACCCGGCGGGCACGCAGCGCCAGCTGCTGGCCATCTGGGCCGACAGCGAACGGCCCGCGCTTCTGTCTCGCATCGCGTGTCCGACGCTGGTGCTGCACGGCGAGGCCGACCCGCTGCTGCCCATCGAATGCGGACGCGACACCGCGCGCCGCATTCCGGGCGCGCGCTTCGTCGGCATCCCCGGCATGGGCCACGACTGGCCACCGGCCGTCGCGGCGCAGCTGGCGGGGCATGTCCTTCCCTTTCTTCAGGACGCCGACGCCCGCCGACAATCGGCGGCATGAGTCTGGACAACACCCCCGAGCAGTCGCAGCTGGGCCGGGCCTCGGCCTACGTCGACCGCTACGACCCCTCGCTGCTCTTCCCCCTGCCGCGCGCCCTGCAGCGCGAGGAGATGGGCATCGACACGCAGCGCCTGCCCTTCTTCGGCGCCGACCTGTGGACCGCCTTCGAGCTGTCGTGGCTCAATCCGCGCGGCAAGCCGCAACTGGCCATCGCGCACTTCACGGTGCCCTGCGAGACGCCCAGCATCATCGAGAGCAAGTCCTTCAAGCTCTACCTCAACAGCTTCAACAGCAGCACCTTTGCCGACGCCGAGGCCGTGCGCGAGCGCCTGCGCGCCGACCTGGGCGAGGCCGTCTGGCGCGGCAGCGAGCGCAGCGGCAGCGTGGGCGTCAGGCTGCTGGCCCCGGCCCAGTTCGATGCCGAGCGGCTGGAGGAGCTGTCAGGCCTGGACCTCGACCGCCTGGACGTGGACTGCACCGACTACGAACCCAGGCCCGAGCTGCTGCGCACCGTGCCGGGCGAGCCTGCGGTCAACGAGACGCTGACGAGCCGCCTGCTCAAGAGCAACTGCCGCGTCACCGGCCAGCCCGACTGGGGCAGCGTGCAGATCAGCTACAGCGGCCCGCCCATCGACCAGGAAGGGCTGCTGCGCTACATCGTGAGCTTTCGCAACCACAACGAATTCCACGAGCCCTGCGCCGAGCGCATCTTCACGGACATCTGGCGCCGCTGCGCCCCGACGCGCCTGGCCGTCTACTGCCGCTACACCCGGCGCGGGGGGCTCGACATCAATCCCTGGCGCACCAGCTCGCCGCAGGCGCTGCCGCCGAACATCCGCACCGCCCGGCAATGAGCCGGGGCCCCGGCCCGGCCGGCGCCGCCGTGGAACGCGCCGTCGGCATGCTCCTACAGCCTGGGCGGACGGCGGCGCGCATACTGCCCCACCGGCCGCCGACCCTGGAGCGGCCTTCCATCCAGACACAACGCAAGAGGACCTTCCGCTTGAACGTGCTCATCGTCGACGACAACGTCTCCGCGGCCGAACTGCTGCAGGAGCTGATCGTCCTGCAGGACCACCAGGCCCGCTGTGCGCACACCGCGCAGGAGGCCATCGACGCCTTCTCGCAGGACCGCTACGACGTCGCGCTGGTCGACCTCACGCTGCCCGACCGTCCGGGCACCGAGGTGGCGCAACACCTGCGCAGCAATGCCGGCGACCGGCCGCTGCTGCTGGTGGCCATTTCCGGCTACGGTGCCGGCGACGCGACAGGTGCGCAGGCCGTGCCCTATTTCGACCATTACCTTCAGAAGCCCATCGACTTCGATGCGCTCGACCGGCTGCTGGCCCGGCCGGCTTCCGCATGAAATCCTCCCCGAGTGCCCGCAGCTGGATCGCCGCCGGCGTCCGGCATGAACTGCTCATGCGTGCGTTGCCCGCCCTCCGGCACGAGATGGCGGGCCCGGTTTCGCTGCTGCGCATGACGCTGCTGATGCTCAAGCGCCATGCCGGCGCGAGTCCGGTCGATGGTGCCGCCTGCATGCAGCGGGTGGACCAGGCCAGCGACCAGCTCGCATTGCTCGTCGATTCGGTGCGTGCCCTGCGCGACTGGGAACTCGCCACCACCGACGAGGGCCTCGCCCGTGGCGAACTGGTGCGCCAGTGCGCCGGCCTCATGCGTGCCGCCTTCGACCTCAATGGCCTGTCCCTGGAGATCGACGAGCGCCTCGACGCCTCGGCGCCGGACGAGGCGCGCTGGCCCGACGGTGCCGCCCTGCGCTACCTGCTGCTGGGCGCGCTGGGCCACCTGCACGACCAGACCGAGGTGCCCGTGCTCGTTCGCATCGAGCCGGGCGAAGAGTCGCATCTGGTGCGGGTGCGCGTCGGGCCCAAGCCGGAAGGCCGCGAGGACGCCGAGCTGATGCAGCACCGTGCCCCGCGCAGCCTGGCCATCGATGCCGTGTGCCTGCAGAACCTGGCCGACGACCTGGGCCGCACCATCACGATCGGGCGCGACGAGGTCGTGCTGTCGCTGAAAGCCGATTGAGCTGACGCGCCTCGCGCGCCAGCGCGAGCCGGTGGCGGCGCAGGAAGTCCATCAGCCGCCCCTCCGCCGCCAGAAGGCCGCGCCGCGTGCGCGCCGTCCCCAGTCCGTCCCACACCTTCGACATCGCCTCGGCATCGGCCGAGAGCTTGCCGCCCAGTTCCAGCACGGCGGGGTGGATGTAGGCCTTGCGGCAGACCGCGGGTGTGTTGCCCAACTGCTTGGCCACCGCCGCCAGGATCTCCTTGGCGCGGATGCGCAGGCCGGTCGATTCCTCCACCTGGCGGTCGCAGGCCAGCCGCGTGAGTTCCAGCGCCTGCACCGAGCCATGCCAGGTGCGGAAGTCCTTGGCCGTGAACTCGCCGCCGGTCGCCTCGCGCAGGTAGTCGTTGACATCCCCCGAGCTCACATGGCGCTGCTCGCCGTCCTCGTCCAGGTACTGGAACAAGGCCTGGCCCGGCAGCTGCTGGCACTGGCGCACCACGCGCGCGACGCGCTTGTCGCCCACCTCGGCCTCGTGCATCACGCCGCTCTTGCCGCGAAAGCGCAGCGTGAGCCGGCCGCGGGTCGACTGCAGGTGCCGGTTGCGCAGCGTCGTCAGGCCGAAGGACTTGTTGGTCCGTGCATATTCCTCGTTGCCCACGCGCAGGTAGGTGGTGTCGAGCAGCCGCACGATGGCGGCCAGCACCGCCGACCGCGAGGGCTTGCCGCGCGCCTTGTTCAGGTCGCGCTGCACCCGGGCGCGGATGCGGGGCAGGGCCTGACCGAACTGCTCCAGCCGCTCGAACTTGGCCTCGTCCTTCAGCAGCCGCCAGTCCGCGTGGTAGCGGTACTGCCGCCGACCGCGTGCATCCAGGCCCGTCGCCTGCAGATGGCCGTTGGCCAGCGGGCAGATCCAGACCTGCTCGTAGGCCGGCGGGATCGCCAGCTTGCGGATGCGGGCGATCTCGTCCTCGTCGCGGATCCAGCGGCCCTCGGCGTCGCGGTAGCGGAAGCCCTCGCCGTCGCGCACGCGCTGGATGCCGGGCATCTCGCTGGAGACATAGACGAGGCCGTTGCCGATGGGCGTGGGCGCCGGCACGGCAGCCGGTTCATGGGGGGCGGAGGCGGTGGCGTCGAGCATGGTGCGGGCTGTTTGCCCGCAAGCTGCCACCGCCCGAGGCGACAGGCTGTAGGACGCGGGTCGTGCACGGGGTACGCCGTGCGCCTTTGCCCGCCGGCCGGGCCCTTCAGAACAGCGACGCGGTCACCGGGCCCGCGGGGGCTGGCGGCTTGCCGGCGCTGCGGCGCACGGGCGCCTGCGCCTCGGCGCTGTCCGCCCTCACCAGCGCGCCCACGCGCACGCCCAGCAGGCGCAGGGGCCGGTCCAGCGGCACGCGCTTGAGGGCCAGGCCGGCGGTGCGGCGGATCAGCTTCGCGTCGGCCGTGTAGAGCTCCAGCGACTGGTCGCGCGTGGCGATCTTGAAGTCGGCATAGCGCAGCTTCACGCCGATGGTGCGGCCCACGTAGCCCTTGCGCTGCAGGTCCTCGGCCACCTTCTCGCACAGGCGGGTGAAGATGGCGCCGAGCTCGGCCCGGTCGCGCACGGCGTGCAGGTCGCGCTCGAAGGTGGTCTCGCGGCTCATGGAGACGGGCTCGCTCTCGGTCTCCACCGGCCGGTCGTCGCGGCCCCAGGCCACCTCGTGCAGCCAGGCGCCATAGGCCTTGCCGAAGTGCTGCACCAGCCAGTGGCGCTCGCACTTGGCGAGGTCGCCGATGGTGTGCAGGCCCAGCCGCGTCATCTTGGCCTCGGCCTTGGGCCCGATGCCGTTGACCTTGCGCACCGGTAGTGGCCAGATGCGATCGGCCAGTTCGTGCGCGTACAGCACGGTGATGCCGTTGGGCTTGTCGAACTCGCTGGCCATCTTGGCCAGCAGCTTGTTGGGCGCCACGCCGATGGAGCAGGTCAGGCCCGTGCTGTCGAAGATGGACTTCTGGATCAGCCGCGCCAGCACCCGGCCGCCCTCGCGCTGGCCGCCGGGCACCTCGGTGAAGTCGATGTAGACCTCGTCCACGCCGCGGTCCTGCATCACGGGCGCGATGTCGGTCACGATCTTCTTGAAGGCGCGCGAATAGCGTCGGTATTCGTCGAAGTCGGTGGGCAGCATCAGCGCCTGCGGGCACAGCTTGGCGGCCTTCATCATGCCCATGGCCGAGCCGATGCCGAACTGCCGCGCCGGATAGGTGGCGGTGGTGATGACGCCGCGGCCCACGTAGTCGGCCAGGCGCGGGAAGGCGGAGACGGGGATGCGGTCTAGCGGCGTGTCGGGCGGCAGGCCGCCGATGACCTCCTCCAGCCGGCGCCGGCCGCCGCCCACCACCACCGGCAGGCCCTTGAGCTGCGGATAGCGCAGCAGCTCGACGGAGGCGAAGAAGGCGTCCATGTCGAGGTGGGCGATGCGGCGGATGGGGGTGGAACTCACCCGTGGATTGTCCGCAAGGCGGGGCGCCTTCGCCGGTCGTCCGCCGCTCAACCCCGCGGTCCGAAGGCGGCGTAGCGCCTGGACCGGGTCGCGGCTGCCGCCTTCGCCTGCTTGCGGCAAGTCGGGCCGCAGGTGACCGCGGCTTCAGCGCGGCGCCTGGGCCACCGCCGGCTCGGAGCGCTCCGACCATCCGCCGCCCAGCGTGCGGTAGAAGGTCACCAGGTTCGTCATCTGAGACAGCTGCGTGCTGATGAGGTTCTGCTGCGCGGCGTAGAGCGACAGCTGCGAGCTCAGCACGGTCAGGTGGCTGTCGACGCCGGCCTTGAAGCGGGCCTGCGACAGGCGGTAGCTCTCGGCGCTGGCGTCGACCAGGGCCTGCTGGGCATCCATCTGGCGCGACAGGGCGCTGCGCTGGGCGAGTGCGTCCGAGACCTCGCGGAAGGCTGTCTGGATCGCCTTCTCGTACTGGGCCTGCGCGATGTCCCGGCTCGCCTGCGCGGTCGCCAGGTTGGCGCGGTTGGTGCCCGCATCGAAGATGGGCAGGCTCAGTTGCGGCACGAAGCTCCAGCTGCCCGAGCCGGCCTTGAACAGGTGCGACAGCTCGCTGCTGGCGGTGCCCGCCGAGGCCGTGAGGCTGATGCGCGGGTAGAAGGCCGCACGGGCGGCGCCGATGGAGGCGTTGGCGGCCTTGAGGTCGTGCTCGGCCTCCACGATGTCGGGCCGGCGCTGCAGCAGCTGCGAGGGCAGGCCCGGCGGAATGGCGGCCAGCGGGCCCTGGGTCAGGTCGGTCGCGGCCGTGAGCGAATCGGGCAGCAGTTCCGCCGGCACCGGCGCGCCGATCAGCAGCACCAGCGCGTTGCGGTCCTGCGCCACCTGACCGGTGTAACGCTCGACGTCGACGCGGGCGGTCTCTACGCTGGTGCGCGCCTGGCTGACCGTCAGTGCCGAGGCCTGCCCCAGGTCCTGCAGGCGCTGCTGCAGGCGGAGCGCCTCGCTCTGGTCCGCCAGGGTCTGGCGTGCCAGCGTCAGCTGGTCCTGGTCGGCGGCCAGCGTCAGGTAGGCGGTGGCCACTTCGGAGACCAGCGTCACCTGCGTGGCGCGCCGGGCCTCGGCGGTCGAGAGGAACTCCTGCAGCGCCTGCGCGCTCAGGCTGCGCACGCGGCCGAACAGGTCCAGCTCATAGGCGCTGATGCCCACCGACACGCTGGACTGGTGGGCGATCAGCACATCGCCCGTTGCGGACAGGTCGGCCGGCGTTCGGCTGCCGGTGCCGCTGGCGGTGGCATTCACCGTGGGCCAGCGGGCCGCGTCCTGCACCCGGTACTGGGCCCGCGCCTTCTCGATGTTGAGCACCGCGACGCGCAGGTCGCGGTTGTTGGCCAGGCTCATGTCGATGAGCTGCTGCAACTGCGGCGAGCGGAACACGTCGCGCCAGCCGAGGTCGGCGACCGGCTGCTCGGTGGCCTTGCCGGCGTCGCCGGCATAGGCGTCCTGCACGGGCAGGGCGGGCCGCTCGTAGGCCGGCATCAGGCTGCAGCCGGCCAGGGCCGCGGCCAACGCCACGGGGGCGAGGGTGAAGGCGATGCGGCGCATCTCAGGCTCCTTCGGCCGGCAGGGTGCCGGCAACGGGTTCAGAGGAGGGATGGCGCGGGCCACGGCGTTCCACCGCGCGCAGCACCACCACGAAGAACAGCGGCACGAAGAGGATCGCGAGCACGGTGCCCGAGACCATGCCGCCCACCACCGCCGTGCCCAGCGCGTTCTGCGCGCCGGCCCCGGCACCGTGGCCGAACACCAGCGGGAGCACCCCCAGGATGAAGGCCAGCGAGGTCATCAGGATGGGTCGCAGGCGCAGTCGTGCGGCCTCCAGGGCCGCCTCCATGAGGCTGGCGCCGCGGGCATGCAGGTCCTTGGCGAACTCCACGATCAGGATGGCGTTCTTCGATGCCAGGCCGATGGTGGTCAGTAGGCCCACCTGGAAGTACACGTCGTTCATCTTCCAGGTGAGCAGCGCCGCCACCAGCGTGCCCAGCAGGCCCAGCGGCACCACCATGACCACGGACAGCGGGATCGCCCAGCTTTCGTACAGCGCCGCCAGGCACAGGAAGACGAAGAGGATCGACAGCCCGTACAGCAGACTGGTCTGGCCGCTCGATGCCTTCTCCTGGCGCGAGATGCCCGTCCATTCGTAGCCGAAGCCCGGCGGCAGCTTGGCCACGGCCTGCTCCACGATGGCCAGCGCCTCGCCGCTGGACGCGGTGCCCGGCAGGGCCATGCCCAGAATCTCCACGGAGGGAAAGCCGTTGTAGCGCTCCAGCCGCGGCGAGCCGCTGGCCCAGCTGGCCGTGGCGAAGGCGGTGAAGGGCACCATGGCGCCGCTCGCGTTGCGCACGTACCAGCGGTCGATGTCGCTGGGCTGCATGCGGTAGGGCGCATCGGCCTGCAGCATCACCTTCTTCACCCGGCCGCGGTCGAGGAAGTCGTTGACGTAGCTGCTGCCCCAGGCGGTGGACAGCGTGGCGTTGATGTCGGCGATGGACAGGCCCAGCGCCTCGGCCCGCTGCGGGTCGATGCTGAGCTTCATCTCGGGCGCGTCCTCCTGGCCGTTGGGCCGCACGGCCACCAGGCGCTTGTCGGCGGAGAGCTCGGCCAGCAGCTGGTTGCGGGCCTTCATCAGCGCGTCATGGCCCAGGTTGGCCCGGTCCTGCAGCATCAGGTCGAAGCCGGTCGCATTGCCCAGCTCCGCCACCGCGGGCGGCGCGAAGGCGAACACGCGGGCGCCGCGCAGCGTGTTGAAGAAGGCGCTGGCCTTGGCCGTCACGCCCGCCACGCTCAGCGCATCGCCGCGCCGCTCGTCCCATGGCCTGAACTTGACGAAGGCCATGCCAGTGTTCTGGCCGCTGCCTGCAAAGCTGAAGCCGTTGACGGAGAAGATGCCGTCCACCGCGTCCTTCTGGTCCACCAGGAATTGGTGTTCGACCTGGCGCAGCACCTCGTCCGTGCGCGCGCTCGTGGCGCCCGGCGGCAATTGCACGAGCACGAAGGCGGAGCCCTGGTCCTCGTCGGGCAGGAAGCCCACCGGCACCTTCAGGAACACGGCGATGACGGCGGCGGTCAGCACCGCATACAGGACCATGTAGCGCCAGCCCTTGTTCAGCACATGGCGCACCACGCCCTGGTAGCGGCGCTGGCCGCGGTCGAAGTTGCGGTTGAACCAGCCGAAGAAGCCCTTGGTGGCCAGCCCATGGTCACCGGCCACGGGCTTGAGCAGCGTGGCGCACAGCGCGGGCGTGAGCACCATGGCCACCAGCACCGACAGCGTCATGGCCGACACGATGGTGATGGAGAACTGGCGATAGATCACGCCCACCGAGCCGCCGAAGAAGGCCATGGGCACGAACACCGCCGCCAGCACCAGCGCGACGCCTACCAGCGCCCCGGTGATCTGCCCCATGGACTTGCGCGCGGCCTCCTTGGGCGGCAGGTGCTCCTCGCTCATGACCCGCTCGACGTTCTCGACCACCACGATGGCGTCGTCCACCAGCAGGCCGATGGCCAGCACCATCGCGAACATGGTCAGCGTGTTGATCGTGAAGCCGAAGGCCGCCAGCACGCCGAAGGTGCCCAGCAGCACCACCGGCACCGCGATCGTCGGGATCAGCGTGGCGCGGAAGTTCTGCAGGAAGAGGTACATCACCAGGAACACCAGCACCACGGCCTCGACCAGCGTCTTGACGACCTCCTCGATGGAGATGCGCACGAAGGGCGTGGTGTCGTAGGGCTTCTGCACCTTCATGCCGGGCGGGAAGAACTTCTCCAGCTCGGCCATGCGCGCGTCGACCGCCTTGATGGTGTCGAGGGCGTTGGCATTGGTGGCCAGCTTGATCGCCAGGCCCGCGGCCGGCTTGCCGTTGTAGCGCCCGCTGGACGCGTAGGACTCGCTGCCCAGCTCGATGCGCGCGACGTCGCGCAGGCGCACCTGCGCCCCGTTGGTCAGGGTGCGCAGCAGCACGTCCTCGAACTCGGCGGCCGTCTTCAGGCGCGTCTGCGAGGTGATGGTGGCGTTGATCTGCTGGTTGCCCGCGGCCGGCAGCCCACCGATCTGGCCGGAGGACACCTGGGCGTTCTGCGCCTGGATGGCGGTCTGCACGTCCAGCGGCGTGAGGCCGAAGCTCGCGAGCTTGTCGGGGTTCAGCCACACGCGCATGGCGTATTGCGAGCCGAAGAGCGTGATGTCGCCCACGCCTTCCACGCGGCTGATGGCGTCCTGAACGTTGGCGGCGACATAGTCCGACAGGTCGGAGCCGGTCATGCTGCCGTCTTCCGACGTGAAGGCCAGCACCGTGAGGAAGTTGGTGACGGCCTTGGACACCGTCACGCCCTGCTGCTGAACCTCCTGCGGCAACAGCGGCGTGGCCAGCGAGAGCTTGTTCTGCACCTGCACCTGGGCGGTGTCCGGGTCGGTGCCGTTCTCGAAGGTCAGGGTGATGGTGACGGCGCCGGTGGAGTCGCTGGTGGAGCTCATGTAGCTCAACCGGTCCAGGCCCTTCATCTTCTGCTCGATGACCTGGGTGACGGTGTCCTCCACCGTCTTGGCGGAGGCGCCGGGATAGTTGGCGGCGATGGCGATCGCGGGCGGCGCGATGCTGGGGTACTGCGCGATGGGCAGCGTGAAGACGGACAGCAGCCCGCCCAGCATGACCAGGATCGCCAGCACCCACGCGAAGATGGGGCGGTCGATGAAGAAGCGTGACATGGCAGTTCCCGGGGATCAGCGGGCCGAGGCCGTCGTTGTGGTGGGCGGGGGCGGGGCCGTCCACGGCGTGGTCTTGACCTCGACGCCGGGCGCCGCGCGCTGCAGTCCGTCGACCACCAGCACGTCGCCGGCCTGCAGGCCCGAGCGGACGATCCACTGGTCCCCGGCCTCGCGGTCGGTCTGGATCATGCGGCGCTGGAGCTTGTGCTGCGCATCGACCACATAGACCATCGGCCGGCCACCGCCGTCGCGCACCACCGCCTGCTGCGGCACCGTGAGTGCATCGCTCTTCACGCCCTGCTGGAGCACGGCGCGCACGTACATGCCGGGCAGCAGCACGCCTTGCGGGTTCGGGAAGAGGGCGCGCAGCGTGATGGCGCCGGTCGAGGTGTCGACCGTCACGTCGGAGAACTCCAGCTTGCCTTCCAGCGGGTAGCTGCTGCCGTCCTCCAGCAGCAGCCGCACGCGTGCGGCGCCGGCGGTGCCGGTCTGCAGGTCGCCGCGGGCCATGGCCTGGCGCAGCTGCAGCAGCGCGGCGCTGGACTGCGTCACATCCACGTAGATCGGGTCGAGCTGCTGGATGGTGGCCAGCGCCGTCGACTGGTTGGCGGTGACCAGCGCGCCCGGCGTCACGGACGACTTGCCGATGCGGCCGGAGATCGGCGCCTCGATGCGGGCGTAGGCCAGGTTGATGCGGCTGGTCTCGACATTGGCCTTGGCCGAGGCCACGTCGGCCTCGCCCTGTTCCAGCGCGGCGGCCGCGTCGTCGTAGTCCTGCTGGCTCACGGCCTTGATGGCCACCAGCTCCTTGTAGCGCTGCGCCTTGAGCCGGGTGGTGGTCAGGCTGGCGCGTGCCTTGGCCAGCGCCGCCACGTTGGCGTCGTACTGGGCCTGGTAGGTGGCGGGGTCGATCTGGTAGAGCGTCTCGCCGGCCTTGACGTCGCCGCCCTCGCGGAACTTGCGCGCCTTGACGATGCCCGCCACCTGCGGGCGCACGTCGGCCACCAGCGAGGCGGAGGTGCGGCCCGGCAGCTCCGTGGTGATGGCCAGCCGCTGGGGCTGCAGCGTGATGACGCCCACCTCGGGCATGCCGGCCGCGGGCGGCGGTCCGCCCGGCGGCTTGCCGCAGGCGACCAGCACGCAGGCAGAGGCCAGGGCGACGGCGATGGTCGAGACGAATGTGAGAGAGGGGCGCATCGTTTTTTCCTCCAGGGGAACGCCGCGGGCGGCCGCGGAAACCACGTTTTCAATACCGTACCGTACGGTACTGTTAAAGCCGAAATGTAGTTTGACGCTCGCCGTCCGTCAACCAATAATGAACGGGTGAGTTCGGAAAAGGAGTCCAGTTGAGGGTCAAGACCAAAGCCAAACGAGACATGCTGCTGCTGGCGGCTTCGCAGGTGTTCCGCGAGAAGGGATTCGAGGGCGCGTCCATGGGGGACGTCGCCGCGCGGGCCGCCAGTTCGAAGGCCACGCTGTATGGCTACTTCAGCTCCAAGGAGGAGCTGTTCGTGGCCGTGACGATCGGGGCGGCGGATTCGCTCTTCCACCCGATCTTCGATGCGCTCAGCAAGGAGGACGGCGAGTTCGAGCCGGCGCTGCGCCGCTATGGCGAGAAATTCATCATCGCCTTCTGCTCCCCCGAAGCGACCAAGGCGCAGCGCGCCGTGATCGCCGAGGCCGGCCGCAGCGACGTGGGTCGCCAGTTCTACGAGCAAGGGCCCAAGAAGGGCATGCAGGAGCTGGCGGTCTTCCTGGAGCGGCACATGCAGCGAGGCAGCATGCGTCGCGCCGACCCACTGATCGCCGCCCAGCACCTGACGGCACTGATCGAGTCGGAGACGTTGATGGCCCGGATGCTGGGCTTCGAAGAAGCGTGGACCCGGGCGGAGCTGCGGGCGTATGCGCGGCGTGCCATCGACGCGTTTCTCAACGGCTATGGGTGCACCGAGCGGGCGGCACCGGCTGCACCTGAGGTGTCGGCCGCGCCTGCCGCGCCTGCCGCACCTGCCACACCTGCCACACCTGCCATGTCGCCCGCGCCGGTCACGCCAAGCGCGCGACCGGACGCCCCCGCACCGGCTCCTGCACCGCCGCCGAAGGCCCGGCGTCGCTGAGCCACGCCGGCGCGCCGTGGCGTGCGGACCTGCTCAGTCGAAGGCACCGGGCCGGGCGGCCACGAGCGCCCGGTTGCGTCGCCGGTCGGCCGCGATCTCGCGTGCGAAGTCCTCGGCGCTGCCCCCGGCCGGCAGGTTGTGGGCTTCGCGCAGCCGGCGGCGCAGGGTGTCGTCCTGCAGCAGCAGGTGTTCGACCTCGTGGTTGATGCGCGTCACCACCGGCGCGGGCGTGCCCGTCGGCGCGAACAGGCCGAAGAGCGAGTCGCGGTTGGCCTCGGGGTAGCCCAGCTCGGCCAGCGTGGGCACGCCGGGCAGGGCGTCGATGCGCTGGGGCGCGCCCACGGCCAGGGCCCGCAGCCGGCCCTCGGCGATGTACTGCAGCTGCTGCGCCGCCACGTTGGTCGACAGCACCTCGAACTGGCCGCCCAGCGCATCGGTGAGCTGCGGCCCGCCGCCGTGGTAGGGCACATGCACGATGGCCGCGCCGCTCACGGTGCGCACCTGGGCCAGCACCAGGTGGCCGATGGTGGCGACGCCCGATGTGGCCCACCGCAGTTGGCCGGGAGACCGTCGAGCCTGGGCGACCAGCGCCTCGAAGCCCTGGCCCGTGAAGGCGGGCGTGCCCACCACCAGCACCGGCGTGCGCATCACGCCCACGACGGGCGCGAAGGCGCGCAGCGGGTCGTAGGGCACGCGGCCGATCAGCGGCTGCAGGGTCAGCGGGCTGATGGCCGAGAAGGCCAGCGTGTGGCCGTCTGCCGGAGCGCGGGACAGCAGGCCCAGGCCCACGCTGCCCCCTGCGCCGGCGCGGTTGTCGACCACCACCGGCACGCCCAGCGCCTGCGACAGCGGCTCGGCCAGCGCGCGGGCCATGCCGTCGCTGACGCCGCCGGGCGGGTAGACCACGATGAGGCGCAACGGACGGCGGGGCCAGTCGGGCATGTCGTCCGCCAGGGCGGAACGGGGCGCACCGATGAGGCCGAACGCGCCGGCGACGAAGCCCGCAGCGAAGGCGCGGCGGGGCAGGCCACGGCCGGCATCGGCCGGGCCGCGCTCGTCATCGACTGCGGCGCGGGCATCCTGTGGAGCGGCCGGGCGGACGCTCATGGTGCCGCCTTCTTCGTGCGCCGCGATGCCGCACGCGCGGGCGCTGGCGTCATGGACGGCGTTGCCTCCTGCGCCGCCAGCTCCCGCACCAGTGCCGCGAAGCGCTGTGCTGGCAGGTTGTCCTGGTCCTCGCGCGAGACCAGGGTCAGCGGTGCGTCGAGCGCCGCGGCGTCCGCCAGCGGCAGGTAGGCGATGGCATGGGCATGCACGCCCTCCATCGAAGCAGGCACCACCGACAGCCCGACGCCGGCGGCGACCAGGTTCAGGTTGCTCATCATGCGGTCGACCTCGGCCACCACCCGGGGCCGCAGGCCGCGCGCCAGGGCCAGCGAGAGCAGGTCGGCATAGAGGCCGGGTGCACCGGCCCGGCGCACCAGGATCAGCGGCTCCCCGCACAGCGCGGCCAGCGAGAGGGCGCGGCCCGCCGGTCGCCCGGCCGCCAGCGGATGCTCGATGGGCAGGGCGGCCAGCACCGGCTCGCGCAGCAGGGTCTCGAAGACCAGGCCCGGCGGGGCGGCCACCGGCACGCGCAGCAGGCCGCCATGCAGCCGGCCCGCGGCCAGCGCCTCGGTGAGGTCGGCGGCGTTGTTCTCGCTGATCTTCAGTTCCACGCCGGGGTACTGGCGGCGGAAGGCGCGCAGCGCGTTCGGCACGAAGCGATGCGCCGCCGCAGAGCTGGTGAAGCCCACCGACAGCACGCCCGCCTCGCCGCGGGCCAGCCGGGCCATGCGCGCTTCCATGGCGGCCATGTCCTGCATCAGGCGCTCGGCTTCGGCCTGGAAGGCGCGGCCCGCGTCGGTGAGCGCCACGCCCCGCGGATGGCGGCGGAACAGGGCCATGCCCAGCTGTCGCTCCAGCGCCTTGATCTGCACGGAAAGCGGCGGCTGCTGGATGCCCAGTTGCTCGGCCGCCCGCGTCATGTGGCCGGTCTGGGCGACGGCCAGGAAGTAGCGCAGCGCGCGTGTCTCCATATCTTTTTCGTATCGAAAGTGCCGGATTATTTTATTTGACCCTCATTCAGGCCCTGCCTATCGTGCGCCCGCATCCCTTTCAACCAGAGCGGCCCCGCGTCCGAGCCGCCACCCAGGAGACCGATCACCATGCAGCCCCAGGGCCCCCGCACCGCTTTCCCGCTTCCGTCGCGCCCCCGCACCTGGGGCGCGGCCCTCGGCCTCGGCCTGATGCTGGCCGCCTGCGGGGGCGGTGGTGGCGGTGGGGGCGGGTTCGCCTTCCTGCCGTCCTCGCCGCCGGCCGCGGCACCGGCGCCGGCGCCGGACGACACGCCACCGCCGGCCAGCCCGCCGCCTGCCGCGCCCACGGTCGACTGCGCGGCGCTGGCCGGCCGCAGCCTGCCCGCCAGCGCGATCGCGCTGCCCACCGGCGGCGCCACGGTCGCCACGGCCGTGGCCATCTCGGCCAGCGATCCGGCCAACACCCTGGGCGACTACTGCCAGGTGCGCGGCAGCATCCAGCCGGTGGATGCCTCGGCCCAGGCCATCCAGTTCGCCGTGAACCTGCCGCTGGCCTGGAACGGCAAGACCATCCAGTTCGGCGGCGGCGGCTTCAACGGCCGGCTGATCGACGGCACCGAGCCCGTGCGCTTCGGCCCGCCCGACCAGGCCGCGCCGCTGGCCATGGGCTATGCCACCTACGGCGACGACTCCGGCCACCAGTCCAGCAGCATCACCGACGGCCGCTTCGCCAGCAACGACGAACAGCTGGCCAACTACGGCGGCCTCACGCTCAAGAAGACCCGCGACGTGGCGCAGGCGCTGGTGCTGGCCTACTACGGCCGCAAGCCGACCCAGGCCTACTTCCTGGGCACCTCCACCGGCGGGCGCGATGCGCTGGCCTACATCCAGCGCTGGCCGGCCGACTACGACGGCGTGATCGCCAACGAGCCCGCCCTCAACTACAGCGGCACGCGGCTGTCGAACGTGGCGGTGGGCCGGGCGCTCTATGCCAACGGCGGCGCGGGCTGGATGAACGTGGCCAAGACGCTGCTGGTGCAGCGCACCGTGCTGCAGGCCTGCGACCGGCTGGACGGCGCGGCCGACAGCATCGTGAGCAACGTGGAAAGCTGCCGCCAGCTCAACAGCGCCATCCTGGCCTCGCTGCGCTGCCCGGGCGGCACGGATACGGGCGACACCTGCCTGTCGGACGCGCAACTGGCCACCGTGCGCACCATCGAGTCGCCGCTGGTCTTCAGCAGCTACACGCTGGCCAATGGCGTCACGCAGGCGGGTGGCTACAACCTGCTCGAGGGCGCCCTGGTGGCCGGCCCGTACACCACGCGCGACCTGGGCACGCGGGCCGTGCCGGGCAATCCGGCCACCTCGGCCGATGCCAACATGTATGTCACCGGCGACCAGTGGGTGAAGTTCTTCGTCACCCGCGATGCGGCCTTCGACACGCTCACCTTCGACCCGCTGGCGCCCGGCGCCTTCACCTCGCGCGTGACCACCGTCTCGGCCCTGACCGACGCGACCGATGCCAACCTGGCGCCCTTCTTCGCGCACGGCGGCAAGCTGATCATGCTGCACGGCCTGGCCGACGAGGTGATCAGCCCCAACTCCACCATCGACTACTACAACCGCGTGGTGGCCACGGTGGGCGCGGCCTCGGCCGCGCAGAGCCTGCGCTTCTACACCGTGCCGGGCATGGGTCACGGCACCGGCGTCTTCATCCCGGGCTGGGATTCGCTGAGCGCGCTGGAGTCCTGGGTGGAGAAGGGCCTGGCGCCCGCCACGCCGGTGGCCATGGACACCGTGGCCGGCAGCTACGGCCGCACTCGGCCGCTGTGCCAGTTCCCGGCCTGGCCCAAGTACCGCGGCAGCGGCAGCCTGGATGCGGCCGTCAACTACAGCTGCGTGACCGAGGTGGGCGACCCGCTGGCCTGCCAGTACCTGCCGGCCTCGGCTACCACCTACCGGGGCGGCAACATGGAGGGCGAGGAGCTGCGGGTGCAGATCGACCCGGCCACGCTGGCCTACACCGTCACCATCGACGCCAGCAGCCAGCGCGCCGTTGGCACGCAGCGCAGCGGCACGCTGGTGCCGCAGGGCCAGTGCAGCTACACGAGCGGGGAGGGCGGGGCACTGTTCACCTTCGCGCCGGGCGGCGTGCTGTCCGGTGGCGTGACGCGGGCGGCGGGCGGCGGCTTCGCATCGCTGGTGGCCTTCCAGACCACCTTCGACAACCGCGCCACGCCCACCGTGTTCAACCCGGTGGCGGCCATCTCCAATGCGGCGGGCGTGCAGCAGGCCGGCAGCGGCGCCGCGGCCAGCTACGCGGGGGCGGTGCGGCTGCGCAACGCGGGCACCTTCCAGTACTGCCGCGACGCCACCACCGGCGGCTTCATGGTCTACGACGCCAACTGCACGCAGACCGAGAAGGGCTACCTCGCCTTCAACACCACGCGTGGCGCCTTCGACGTGTTCACCACCTCGCCCACGGGCGGCGCCACCACCACGGGCGGCACGCTCTCGGGCTCGATGGTGATCGGCCTGGTGGGCGGCGCCGCGGTGCCGCTGCACCTGGTGCGCGATGCCTCGGGCAACGTGGGCATGCGTGTGCATGCCACTCAGCAGAGCCTGGTCGCGGGCACGGCCGATGGCAGCTACATCGCGGCCAGCAGCAATGGCGACAACCGCGATGCGGCCATCGCCGGCACCAGCCTGCAGCTGGGCAGCGCGAGCGCCACGATGGTCTTCGACACGCCCGTGCCGGGCGTGGCCACGGCTGGCACGGGCCGGCCGGGCAAGCTGATCTACAACAGCGGCGTCTTCGCCTTCGTCGCCGACCCGGGCGCGAATGCGGCGCTCGAACTTGGAGTCCGTCACTGATGTCCTGCCCTTCCTTCTTCCGCCCCGCTCTGGTGTTGGCGGCGCTCGGCACCGCGAGCCTGGTCGCTGTGGCCGCCCCTGCTGCGGCACGTCCTGCCGAGGAAGCCGCGATGCGCCCGGCCGCAGCCACGGGCCCCTCGCCCGCCACCTGCCCGAAGGCCGTGCCGCAGGACGCGCGCTGCTACACCGGCGCCGACGGCGCGGGCGCCTTCTACTGGATCGCCATTCCCAAGGACTGGAACCGCGTGCTGGTGATGCATGCCCATGGCGGCCCCGAGACCGGTCCCCCGAAGCTGTCGCGCAGCGAGGAGGACCTGAGCCGCTGGGCCATCACGGTGAAGGCCGGCTATGCCTGGGCCGGCTCCACCTACCGACGCAGCGGCTATGGCGTGACCCTGGCCGCCGAGGACACCGAGCGGCTGCGCCGCATCTTCGTCGCCCGCTTCGGTGAGCCCCGCCGCACGCTGCTGCACGGGCAGAGCTACGGCGGCGGCGTGGCCTCGAAGGCGGCTGAGCTCTATGCGCCTTTGGGTGGTCTCAAGAGCCCCTACGACGGCCTGGTGCTCACCAGCGGCGTGCTGGGCGGCGGCAACACCGCCTACGACTTCCGACTGGACCTGCGGGTGGTCTACCAGTACGTCTGCCGCAACCATCCACTGCCGTCGGAGCCGCAATACCCGCTGTGGCAGGGCCTGCCGCTCGATTCCACGCTGACGCGCCAGCAACTGGCCGAGCGTGTGCGCGACTGCACCGGCGTGGGCCTGCCCGCGGCGCAGCGCACGCCGGCGCAGGCGAGCCATCTCAAAACCATCCTGACCGCAGTGAAGATCCCCGAGCGGGCGCTGGTCGCCCACCTCAACTGGGCCACCTGGCTGTTCCAGGACCTGACGCAGAAGCGCCTGGGCGGCCGCAACCCCTTCGGCAACATCGGCGTGCGCTACGACGCGCCGCCCGGCGAGGCCGAGGCGCTCAACGCGGGCGTGCTGCGCTATGCCGCCGATCCGCAGGCCCAGGGCGCGCTGGCGGCGGACAGCCTGCCCACCGGCCGCACCTCGCTGCCCACGGTGACGATGCATGCCATCCACGACCCCACCGCCTTCGTCGAGCTGGAGGACGCCTACCGCCGCATCCGCACCGCCGCCGGCACCGAGGGCAACCTGGTGCAGACCTTCGCCGACGAGCGCGAGCACAGCTACCTGAGCGATCCGGAATACCCGGCGCTGTTCGATGCCCTGGTCGCGTGGATCGACCGAGGCGAGAAGCCCACGCCCACCGGGCTGGCCGAGGCCTGCCGCCGGCTGGAGCCGCGCTACGGCACGGCCGGCAAGCCGGGCTGCCACCTGCAGCCCGACTGGCGACCCCAGCCCGTCGAGACACGGGTGCCCGCGCGCTGAGTTCTGTGGTCTGCTGCTTGGCGCCGCCGAGCCGGGTCAGGCCCAGCGCGGCGTCCGTGCCTGCTTCCATTGCCAGCGCCGACGGGCTGCGATGGCCGCGACCGAACCGCAGCCGGCGAAGTTGATCAGGGTGATCAGCAGGAAGAGCCCGTCCTTCACCACCAGCACGCCGTACGCGGTGGCCGCCACATGCGACAGCACCCAGGACCCCCAGGTCAGCAGTGACACCGAGCGTGCGCCGTCGCGGCATTTCCACACCGCCAGGATCTGCGGGATGTAGGTGAACACGCGCACGGCATTGGTCAGCAGATAGGCCCAGGCGATGACGCCGACCCAGGTATCGGCCGCGACGGGGATCGACAGGAATTGCATCGGGAAGGTCCTTGGGCGGCGCCGTGGACAGCAGTGGCGGGAAGGCCGCACTCTAGGCAGCCCCGCGGAGCGGGCAAATGCCGCATCCACGCTAGGCCGATGGGCGTAAATCGGTCGCCAGAGGGCGGGCGGGCAGGTGCAGCCGGACCTGGGTGCCGGCCTCGCCATTCCGTACGTCCAGCGTGCCGCCGAGCTGGCGGGCGCGTGCCCGCATGTTGTCGATGCCGCGGCCCGAGGCGAGGGCTGTGCAGTCCGCCCGGTGGGCGGCCGGGACCCGCAACCGCGGGCCTTCGTCCTCGACCTCCAGCAGCAGGGCGCCGTCGGTCTGCCGCAGGGCCACGCGGACGTGCCCGGGACGGGCATGCTTGACCACATTGGTCAGGGCCTCCTGTGCGATGCGCAGGAGCTGCAGCATGGCCTGGGGCGAGCGCAGCACCGGCACCTCCGCTTCGGGCACCTCGATGCGCCAGCTGGGCTGGAAGTGCAACTCCTCGAGCTGGCCCTGCCAACGGAACAGGAAGTTGCCCAGCGCCGTGCGGAAGTCCCCGTCCTCGGGCGCCAGCGCGTCGAGCGCGATGCGCATGTCGGCGATGCAGGCGCGCAGCACCTCGGCCATCTGCGCGTCGTCCATGTCGCCGCGCTCCACCCTCGACAGCGAGGTGAACAGCCGCGAACCGAGGCCGTCGTGGATCTCGCGCATGATGGCTTGCCGCTCCTCGGTGGCCGCGCTGTGGCGCTGCAGGCGCGCCAGGCGTTCGAAGTCGGCGGCGATGCGGCGTTCGCGGTCCGCCACACGGCTTTCCAGGGTCCGGTTGAGGTCTTCCAGCGCATCCATCGCATGGATGAACCGCGCCGTGAGGAGGCTGCCCATGGCCAGCAGCAGGAGGTTGGCCGCGTGATGGAGCAGGAAGATGCGCTGCTCGAACCAGCCGGGCCACAGCGGCGGGCGCGCCTGCGTGCTCCAGCTGATGAAGTAGTCGTGCACGCCGGCCGCCACCGCCAGCAGCATCGCGGCAGGCAGCACGACCGAGGACAGGCGACGCTGGAGGCTCACGGTGCGGATCGCCAGCGCGATCGCGACCAGCCCGATGGGGATGAGCCCGGCGCTCCAGACGCGGTTGACGAGCGGCTCGCTGGCAGGGCTGATCAGCACGCAGGCCGGCCCGATCAACCCGTACGCGAGCAGTCCCCGCCGCGCCCACGGCCAGTCGACGCCGGCAAGCCGCATCGCGAACAGGGCCAGCACCGCGATGAAGCCGCCGGTGGCCGCCAGGTAGAGCGCACGCCAGAGGAGCCATGCCCCCTCGGGCAGGGTCTCGATCACGAAGGTCAGCGTGCGCAGGCCCCACAGCGCCGCGGCCACACCGAACAGGCCATAGAGCACCTCGCTGCGGCGGCGCCACCAGATGACCAGGACGAAGCCGGCCGTCAGCGCACAGACGAAGGCGGTGACCTGCGGCGTGGTGCGCACCCAGAACAGGCGCTGGTCATGGATCGGCAGCAGCGTCTGCGCAGGCCCGACCTGGATCCTGGGAAAGCGATGGACCGCACGCGCGGACGACACCGCGGCGCGTATCTCCAGCTGGTTGGGCGCGTCGCTGCGCAGCAGGCTGGGCGGCAGGCGCAGCAGGTGGGGGCGCTCCCAGCGGACACGGCGTCGGCCGACGGATTCGGCGATCTCCCCTACCTGCGCGCCATTGAGCCAGACCTGGCCGCCGTCGTAGAGATAGGGCAGGTACAGCGCCCAGCCGCCGCTGCCCGTTGTCTCGCCTGCGGGTGGGCCGTCGAATCGGGCACGGTACCAGTAGGCGCCGGGCGGCGTGCCGCCGGGGCGGCCGTCCACGGCATCGGGCAGCGGGGTGTCCCGCCAGCCGGGCGCGTCGTCGGCAGGCGGTGTGCGCCGTGCATCGTCGAGCCGCTGCATCGAGGCGAGCTCCAGTGCATGGACGGCGGACCCGGGAAGGAGGAGGCCGAGCATCAGCCATGCGCCCAGGCCCAGGGCCCGCGCCCAGGGCGTCACAGCAGGCCCAACTGGCCGGCTTCGTAGACGGCCTCGCTGCGCGAATGCACCGCCAGCTTGCGGTAGATGTTCTTCACATGGGCGACCACCGTGTGCGGCGAGATGCCCAGCAACTGCCCGATCTCGTCGAAGGGCAGGCCCTTGGCCGTCAGGCGCAGCAATTCCGTCTCGCGCGGCGTGAGGGGCGTGTCGGGCACGGGCACGCGCGGCGTCTCGGCCGCGTCCTCGACCTCGGGCGCGGCGGGCTTGAGTGCGACGCGGAACCGGGTCAGCACGCGGCGGGCGATGCCGGGGCTGATCGGCGCGCCGCCTTCGTACAGCTCGTGGATGCTGGCCACCACCCGCTCGATCGAGGCGTCCTTGAGCAGATAGCCGGTGGCGCCGGCCTCGATCGACTCCACCACGTGCACGTCGTCGCCGAACATGGTCACCACCAGCACGTCGCAGCCCGGGTGGTGGGTGGCGGCATGCCGGATCACGTCGGCGCCCCGCATGTCCGGCAGGCCGAGGTCGAGCAGCAGCACTGCGGGATGGTGGCGGTCGAGCAGGGCGATGCCCTCCTGGCCGCGCGGGACGGCGCCGACCAGTTCCAGGCGCGGATCGCTCAACACCGCCGCAGAAAAACGACGGAGGAATTCGGGCTCGTCTTCGACGATCAGGACCCGCAGTGGCATCGCATCCTCGGGGCAGGGCTTCGCTGCGAGGATTCTCCGGTGCCGCACCGGACGGGGGCATAGCGCATTGGCGCTATGCCGGTCAGTGGTCGTGGTGCAGGTAGCTCGCCTGCCGCGGCAGCCGGAGGCTGACCAGGAAGGCGATGACCATCATCACGGTCACGTACCAGAAGAAGCTCGATTCGATGCCCGCCGACTTGGCCCACAGCGCGGCGTACTCGGCCGTTCCGCCGAACAGGGCGTTGCCCACCGCATAGGCCAGGCCCACGCCCAGGGCGCGCACCTCGGGCGGGAACATCTCGGCCTTCACGATGCCGCTGATGGCGGTGTAGAAGCTCACGATGGCCAGCGCCGCCACGATCAGCACGAAGGCCACGTAAGGGCTGCTCGTGTGCTGCAGCGCCGTAAGGATGGGCACCGTGAACAGCGTGCCCAGCGCACCGAACAGCAGCATGTTGTTGCGCCGGCCGATGCGGTCCGACAGCATGCCGAACAGCGGCTGCATGCACATGTACAGGAAGAGGGCGCCCGTCATCACGTAGCTGGTCGTCTTGATGGGCAGGCCCACCGTGTTGACCAGGTACTTCTGCATGTAGGTGGTGAAGGTGTAGAAGATCAGCGAGCCGCCGGCCGTGTAGCCCAGCACGGTGAAGAAGGCGGCCTTGTGGTGGCGGAACAGCCCGGCCAGCGTGCCAGCCTCCTGATGGGTGCGGGTCTGCGCGCCCTGGGTCTCGGTGAGCGAGCGGCGCAGCAGCATGGCCACCACCGCCGCGATGGCACCCACCACGAAGGGGATGCGCCAGGCCCAGGCGCGCAGTTCCGCCTCGGTGAAGATCGTCTCCAGGATCACGATGGTGAGCACCGCCAGCAGCTGGCCGCCGATCAGCGTGACGTACTGGAAGGACGAGAAGAAGCCGCGCTGGCCGCGCAGCGCCACCTCGCTCATGTAGGTGGCGGTGGTGCCGTATTCACCGCCCACCGACAGGCCCTGGAACAGCCGTGCCGCCAGCAGCAGCGCCGGTGCCCAGGCGCCGATCTGCGCATAGGTGGGAAGGAAGGCGATGACCAGCGAGCCGGCGCACATCATGGTGACCGAGATCAGCATCGAGGTCTTGCGCCCGCGCCGGTCGGCGATGCGGCCGAACAGCCAGCCGCCGATGGGCCGCATCAGGAAGCCGGCGGCGAACACGCCTGCCGTGTTGAGCAGCTGGACGGTCGGATCGGACTTGGGGAAGAAGGCGCCCGCGAAGTACAGCGCCGAGAAGGCATAGACGTAGAAGTCGAACCACTCCACCAGGTTGCCCGAGGAGGCGCCGACGATGGCGAAGACGCGGCGGCGCTTTTCCTCGGCGGTGTAGACGGGCAGGGGTGGGGTGGCGGAGGCGGGCGCGTTGCGGCCGGCCGGGTCGATGGAAGCGTTCATGGCAGGCGGTCCAGGTGTTCTGGGGTGTTGTTATGACCAGGGGCGAGCATGTGGCCGCCGCGGGCGCCGGGCTGTCAGCCAGCGGCGCGGCAGGGCGCAGGTCCGGTGCGAAGGTCCGGGCCTTGTCCCTGCGGCCCGCTCGTCATGTTCCAGTCAAGGTCGGCGCCTAGACTGCTGGCCGCGCCCGCCGCCCTTGCCAGCCGCGGCCGCCCGGCAGCCCTCGGCTGCCAACGCCGACCCGGCCTCGTGCGTTGTCGGCATGGGGGTGCACCGCACCTTCGCCTCCATCACTGCCTTGGCCCATCGCGTGGCCGCAGGCGCCGTCCGTCCAACCTGCCGCCTGCCCACGCACCGATCCGCCATGCGCCGCCGCTTCCTGCCGCTCGAAGTCTCCAGCGCCGTGGGCAACCGCTGGGACTGGGCCCTGCTGCCGCTGATCCTGGCCGTGCTCTTCGGCCTGGCCTTCGCCGCCTCGCAGATGGCGCGCCCCTATGCCGTGGGCGAGCCGCTGCCGCTGAGCCTGGACCCGGCCGTGCTGCCGTACTACCTTCTTCGCACCACGCTGCGCATGTTCATCGCGCTGGGCGCCTCGCTGGTCTTCGCCTGCACCTTCGCCGTGCTGGCGGCCAAGTACCGGCTGGCCGAGCGGCTGCTGGTGCCGCTGCTGGACGTGCTGCAGTCCATCCCCATCCTGGGCTTCCTGTCGATCACCGTCACCGGCTTCATTGCGCTCTTCCCGGGCAACCTGCTGGGCGTGGAGTTCGCGGCCATCTTTGCCATCTTCACCTCGCAGGCCTGGAACATGGCCTTCAGCCTCTATCAGTCGCTGCGCACCGTGCCGGCCGAACTGGGCGAGGCGGCGGCGGTGTTCCAGCTCTCGGGCTGGCAGCGCTTCTGGCGGCTGGAGCTGCCCTTCGCCATGCCCGGGCTGCTGTGGAACATGATGATGTCCATGTCCGGCGGCTGGTTCTTCGTGGTCGCCTCCGAGGCCATCTCGGTCTCGGGCCAGAACATCAAGCTGCCCGGCGTGGGCTCGTACATCGCCCTGGCCATCGAGGCGCGCGACTTGGGGGCCATCGGCTGGGCCATCCTGTGCATGCTGATCGGCATCCTGCTGTATGACCAGCTCTTCTTCCGGCCGCTGGTGGCCTGGGCCGACAAGTTCCGCTTCGACGAAAGCGGCAGCGGCGAGGCCAGCCGTTCCTGGCTGCTCGACTGGCTGCGCCGCACGCACCTGACCCGCGCCACGGGCGAATGGCTGGCGCACCGGGCGGTGCGCACGCTGGCCTGGTTTCCGCGGCGCTGGGACGGCACCTCGGTGCGTGCCCGGCCGCGGCCCGCCAATCCGCTGGTCCAGCGGGCCGGCGATGCGTTGCTGTCGGGCGCCGTGCTGCTGGCCATCGTATGGCTGCTGCGCTTCATCCACAGCGAGGTGGGCTGGGGCGAGGTGGGCCATGTCTTCCTGCTGGGCCTGTACACGCTAGTGCGGGTGCTGGTGCTGATCGCCATCGCCGCGGTGGTGTGGGTGCCGGTGGGCGTGTGGATCGGCATGAACCCGCGCTGGTCCGACCGGCTGCAGGCGGTGGCCCAGTTCCTGGCCGCCTTTCCGGCCAACCTGATGTTCCCGGTGGCGGTGCTGCTGATCGTGCACTGGAAGCTCAACCCCGACGTGTGGCTGTCGCCCCTGATGGTGCTGGGCACGCAGTGGTACCTGCTCTTCAACGTGATCGCGGGCGCGTCGAGCGTGCCCACCGAGCTGCGCCATGCCTCGCGCAACCTGGGGCTCACGGGCTGGCTGCGCTGGAAGCGCTACCTGCTGCCGGCCGTGTTCCCCAGCTTCGTGACCGGCGCGATCACGGCCAGCGGCGGCTCGTGGAACGCCAGCATCGTGGCCGAGTACGTGAGCTGGGGCGACACCACGCTGCAGGCCCATGGCCTGGGCAGCTACATCGCGCAGATGACGGCGGCGGGCGACTTCCCGCGCATCGCGCTGGGCATCGGCGTGATGTGCGTGTTCGTCATGGGGCTCAACCATTTCGTGTGGCGGCGCCTGTACCAGCTCGCCGAGCAGCGGATGCACTTTTGACAGAGAGGGACGCGGCCATGACCGAGCGCGACACCATCATCGACCTCCACGCCGTCGGCAAGGGCTTCCGCGCGGCGGACGGCACGGCGCGGCCCGTGCTGCAGGACGTGGACCTGCGCCTGGCCGCGGGCGAGATCGTGGCCCTGCTGGGCCCGTCGGGCTCGGGCAAGTCCACGCTGCTGCGCATCCTGGCCGGCCTGGTGCCGGCCGACCGTGGCGAGGTGCGCTACCGCGGGCAGCCGCTGCACGGGCCGGCGCGCGGCATCGCGATGGTGTTCCAGTCCTTCGCGCTCTTTCCCTGGCTGACGGTGCAGCAGAACGTGGAGCTGGGCCTGGAAGCCCGCGGCGTGCCGCAGGCCGAGCGGGCCCGGCGCGCGGCGGCGGCCATCGCGCTGATCGGCCTGGGCGGCTTCGAAGGCGCGCTGCCGCGCGAGCTCTCGGGCGGCATGCGCCAGCGCGTGGGCATCGCCCGCGCGCTGGTGGTCGAGCCCGACGTGCTGCTGATGGACGAGGCCTTCTCGGCCCTGGACGTGCTCACCGGCGAACGCCTGCGCGACGACATCCTGGCGCTGTGGGAAGGCGGTCAGATGCCCACGCAGGCCATGCTGGTCGTCTCGCACAACATCGAGGAAGCGGTGCTGATGGCCGACCGCGTGCTGGTCTTCGCCGCCGACCCGGGCCGGGTGCGGGCCGAGCTGCGCATCGGCCTGCCGCGCCCGCGCGACCGCGACTCGGTGGAGGTGCGCATGCTGATCGACCAGGTCTATGCGCTGATGACCGCCGGCGCCTCCGGCACCGCCCACGGCCCCAAGCATGCGGTGCTGGCCGAGCGCCTGCCTTCGGCCGACGTGGCGCGCATGGAAGGCCTGCTGGAGCTGCTGGTGGAGGACGACTTCCAGGGCCGTGCCGACCTGCCGCGCCTGGCCGACGAGGCCGAGCTGACCGACCACGACCTGCTGCCGCTCACCCAGGGCCTGTCGCTGCTGGGCCTGGCCCGGCTGGCCGAAGGCGACCTGCTGGTCACGCCGCTGGGCCGCCACTACGCCGGCAGCGCGCGCGCCGGGCGCCAGCGCATGTTCGGCCAGCAGCTGCTGGAGCGCGTGCCGCTGGCCGCGCACATCCGCCACAGCCTGGAGCAGGACCCGCAGGGCCACATCGCGGAAGAGCACTTCCTCGACCTGCTGCGCGAGAGCCTGGAAGACTCCGAGGCCCTGCGCGTGCTGCGCCAGGCCATCGAATGGGGCCGCTACGGCGAGGTGTTCGAGTACGACTTCCGCACCGGCATGATCCACCTGCCGGCGCCGGATCCGGTGGTGGACGCCGACGGCTGAGCCTCTGCCGGCGGGCCGCAGGGCGTGCAATCCCGGCGAGGGAGTCGTCGATGGCTTCGCCGGTTTTCTTCATCGTCGCCAACCAGCCTTTGGCTGGGACGCAGGTCAGGCGCCCATACTGTGCGGCCCCGTGCTGCGCCGTGCTGGCCTGACGGGTACGCAACCCCTCCACCCGCAGCCATGCCTTACCGCTCTTTCTCTCCGCCGTCAGGCATCCACCTGCGGCCCTTCGCCGGTCCGCAGGACTTTGCGGCCATGGTGGACTGTGCCAACGCCAGCTTCGCCGAAGACCAGACGAGCTGGTTCCGCACGGTCGAGGAGATGGCCCGCAACTACGCGGCCTTCGTCGATTGCGTGCCAGAGCGCGACGTGTGCATCGCCGAGGCGGGCGGCGAGATCGCCGGATACGTCCGTTGCTGGCCCTATGTGCAGGCGGACGGACTGCATCTCTACGCGCAGTTCGGCGTGATGGCGCCCCAGTGGCGCCGGCGCGGCATCGGTCGGGCCCTGCACGCCTGGATGGAAGCGCGCCAGCAGGAGATGGCGCGTGCGCAACCGCAGGCGCGGGCCCATGCCCACCAAGCCTTCGTGACGCAAGGAGAGACCGCACGGGCGGCCCTG
The DNA here is from genome assembly GCF_021401245.1 of Pseudacidovorax sp. NFM-22. Taxonomy (GTDB): domain Bacteria; phylum Pseudomonadota; class Gammaproteobacteria; order Burkholderiales; family Burkholderiaceae_C; genus Xenophilus. The sequence goes on along the minus strand of NZ_JACBFY010000001.1, from coordinate 1,104,555 downwards.
CTCGAGAAGGCAGGCTACCGGGCGGAGCGCCACTTCTTCAGCATGGTGCGACAGAACCTGGACGGCATTCCTGACTTTCCGCTGCCGGCGGGGCTGGAAGTGCGGCCGGTCGAACCGACCCACCACCGCGCCATCTGGGATGCGCACCAGCAGGCTTTCCGCACGCACTGGGGCTTTGCGCCGGGCACGGAGGCGGACTATCTGGCCTGGCTGTTCAGCCCCGTGTTCCAGCCCGCGCTGTGGCAGGTGGCGTGGGACGTCGATTCGGGCCGGATCGCCGGTCAGGTGCGGACCTACATCGACGCCACCTGGAACCGCGCCAATGGCGTACAGCGGGGCTGGACCGAGTTCATCAGCGTGGGCGAGCCGTGGCGGCGCCGCGGCCTGGCGCGCGCGCTCATCGTTCGCAGCCTGCGGGCGCAGCAGGCGGCCGGCATGACGCAGTCCGGGCTCGCCGTCGACACGCAGAACCGCGACGGCGCGCTTCGCGTCTACGAAAGCTGCGGCTTCGTGGGGGCGAAGCGGGACTGCGTCTACCGCAAGCCCCTGCTGCTGGCCTGAGGTCGGGGTGCGGTCCCCGGGTCAGGCGCGCAGCAGGACCGGCAGCGCCTGTGCCGCCGTCGCCCGCCAATGCACATCGCCCGGTGCCATGCCCGCCATGGCATCGGGATTGATCACCACCACCGGCCGCTCCCGATCCCGCGCCAGATCGGCCAGGCCGGCCGCCGGCTGCACCACGCCGGAGGTGCCGACCACGAGCAGCAGGTCGGCTTCAGTCATGGCGGCCATCGCGCGGCGCCATGGGCCTTGCGGCAGCGCCTCGCCAAACCAGACGACGCCAGGACGGATACGCCCGCCGCAACGGACGCAGCGGGGCGGCTCCAGCCGCTCGACGGGTTCAGCCGACGACGGGGCGGGCGCCGCGTCGTCCATGCGATGCGGCAAGCCACAGTCGAAGCAGCGCGGCGTGAACAGGCTGCCGTGCAGGTGGACCACGTCCTCGCTGCCGGCCCGCTCGTGCAGGTCATCCACGTTCTGTGTCACGACGCTGACCCGCGCCACGCCTGGCCGGCGCACGAGTTGGGCCAGCGCCCGATGTCCGGCGTTGGGCTGTGCCCGTGCCACCACCCGCGTGCGCCAGGCATACCAGGCCCAGACCAGCGGCGGGTCGCGCAGGAAGGCTTCGGGCGTGGCCAGCTCGGTCGGATCGAAGCGGGCCCACAGGCCGTTGCGCGTGCCGCGAAAGGTGGGGATGCCGCTCTCGGCCGACATGCCCGCCCCGGTGAGGACGGCGATGCGGCGAGCGTTCTTCAGAAGGGCAGGCAAGCCAGGCGGCATGGATGGCATCGGGGCGGCGGTGTTCATGGCTACAGTCTGCGCCATGACCCCTGCGCTCTGCACCCTGATGGCGGACTACAACCGCTGGATGAACGAACGGCTCTACGACGCGGCCGCCACGCTGCCGGAGGCGGCGCTGTTCGAGGACCGCGGGGCCTTCTTCGGCTCGCTGTTCGCCACGCTCGGCCACATCGTGGCGGCTGACCTGATCTGGCTGAACCGCTTCGTGCAGCTGCCGGCGATGGCCGGACTTGGCGCGCCGCTTTCGCAACTGCCGGCACCCACGGGCCTGCGCGACCGGCTGGCCGACAGCCTGCCGATGCTGCGGGAGCGCCGGGTGCAGACCGACGCCCTGATCTGCGACATGGCCCGGCGGCTGGCGCCTGCCGATTTCGATCAGGTGCTTCGCTACGGCAACACCGCCGGAGCCAGCCAGGCCAAGCGCTTCGGTCCGCTGCTGCAGCACTTCTTCAACCACCAGACGCATCACCGCGGCCAGGCCACCACGCTGCTGTTCCAGGCCGGGGTGGATGTGGGCGTGACCGACCTGAATGCGCTGATCCCCAACGAGGTCTGAGGCCGCCGGCCCGTCACTCGCCACCGACCGGCGTGCTGTCGCCGCTGACATCAGGTCAGTGGCCCGGCACGGCGCTCACCAGCAGCGCCAGCGCCTGATTCAGGGTCGCAGCCGCAAAGCGTTCGCCTTTCGAATAGCCGATGCGCACCACCACCAGATCGTGCGACGGCACGATCACCACGAACTGTCCGGCAGCGCCCAGCATGTAGTACGCCGAGGTCGGCGCGGCCAGCGTTGCGGTGTTGTTGAGCCAGAAGAAGCCCCCGTAGATCGGCCGCTTGTCGGCCGCCCAGGCAGGCGCCGCGCCCCGCACGAACGGCACGAAGCCCTCGGGCAGGATGCGCTCGCCATTCCACACGCCGTCCTGCAGGTAGAGGTTGCCCAGGCGGGCCCAGTCGCGGGCGGACATGAAGTCGTAGCCCTGGGTCAGCATGTTCCCGTAGGGGTCGGTCTCGATCGTCATCGACCGGATGCCGATGCGGTCGAACAGGGCGCGTTGGGGGAAGGAGAGGTAGTCCTCCCCGCGCTTTTCCACCGCCAGTCGCACCAGGTAGTTGACCAGCACCGGGTCGGTGTTGCGGTAGCGGCCCACGGTGTTGGGCGGCCATTGCTGCGGCCGCGTGGCGGCGTAGTTGAAGGCGTCGATGCGGCCCGTGTAGAAATAGAGATGGTCCGGGTAGGTGCCATTGGGGTCGAAGTCCGGGTCGTCCGGTGCCTTGATGCGCAGGCCGCTGGACATGCGCAGCAGGTCGCTGATGCGGATCTTGTTGCGGCCGTCGCCGTCCGCCTGCCATTGCGGGATCGGGGCCGGCTGGTCGAGCGTGTAGGCCTTCTGCTGGATCAGCACCCCCATCAGGGCGGCCGTCACGCTCTTGCCCATGGACCAGGACTCCAGCGGCGTGCCGATGTTCACGCCGGGCTGGTAGCGCTCCGCGACGAGCCGGCCCCGGTGCGTGACGACGAAGGCGGAGGTGTAGGCCTCGGTGTTGCCGAAGGCGGCGTCGAGGGCCTGGGCGATCTTGCGTGCGTCCACGTCGGCGGGCAGCGGCGTGGTCGGCAGCACATCGCCCATGGGCCAGGCGGTGGTGGACGCATCGCCCAGCGCGCTCCTGACCGCCACGGGCTTGAAGAGGACATCGTCGCGGCCGGGCGGCAGCGTGATGCAGCCCTGCGATCCGAAGTAGCGCGCGGTGAGCGTGGGCCCGCCCGGGATGCTGATCCGAACCTCCTTGCGGTCGCGGTCGACCACCGGCGTGTTCACCCGGCGCCGCTGGTCGTACGGGGCGACGAAGTAGCCCAGGCTCTCCTGCGCCGTCGCCGCATCGAGTCCGGTGATGAAGATGGCCGAGCACATCGTCTTGGCATAGCCGGAGGTGTAGTGCTCCAGCACGTCGCCGGGCGGCGGCACATAGGGTGTGTTCAGTTCCAGGCAGCGGGCGCGGGCGTTGAGGGCGGAGGCCGCCGGCAACTGGGCACTGCTCGGCAAGGCATCGCAGGAGGCCGGTGCCGGCGGGCTCGCGCCGCCCGAGGCGGGTGTCGTTCCAAAAACCAGGGGAACAGCGCCTCCGCCGCCGCCGCCCCCGCCGCCGCACCCGGCCAACAAGGCCGACAGGGCCAACACCCCGGCACCGAGCCATCGTGCGCGCCTGGGCGAATGCTGGGTTCGTCGCTCACTCCACATGGCTTTCCCCGCGAATGTCAAAACACGTGTCGGACCGTAGCAGAGTTCGCGCCGGGTCACGCTGCGGATGCCGCTCTTGCGTGCACACGCGCGGCATGCCATGCAACGCCGTGGGCGGTGCTCGCCCGACCGGCCTCGCGTGCTCAGCCGGGCACGAACAGCAACTGGCCGTCCTTCGACGGCCGGTAGCTGAACCTGCCGCGCATCACCTCCTTGCCGTCGATGCGGGCGGACCAGGTGTACTCGCCCACATGCATGCCCGCGTTGCCGAAGTCGCTCGGGTAGTGCACGGTGCCGGCGCGCTCGCCGCCCATCTGGGGCGTGGCCGTGGCGGTGGTCGTCTTGCCGTTGGGCATGGTGACCGTGAACGCGACCGGAGGCTGGCGGCCGGCCGTCCTGTCGCTGACGCTCAGCGCAAGGGCCGGGCGCGCGACGTACAGGACAGACTGGGCCATGGCGCTGGTGCAGGCGGCGACGGCGAGGCCGAGGGTGGTGGCGGTGCGGCGAAAGCGCATGGGAGCTCCTTGGACGAAGGATGCGGAGGATTCAGGCGTCGCACTTGACCGTCCGCAGATTGGGCAGGCCCGGGCCTTCCCAGGGCGCCGGGCCGATGACGCTGCCGGCGCCCCAGCCGTACTCGAAGCGCTCGCCGCTCGGCAGCGTGCCGAAGGCGCTGATGCGGCCCTTGCCGGAGTCGAAGCCCCAGCGCTGCGTCAGGCGATCGATGGTCACGCGCGTGCCCGGCGGCACCGTGCGCAGCAGGCTTCTGCGCTGGGAGGCGTCGTTGCGCGTATCGCGCGGATGGTCCGTCAGCACCGGCACCTCGGCATCCCCGATGCGGTAGAGGCCGGTCTCCCGCTGCAGCACCACGGTGGCCGGCACGCGCAGTGGCAGGCAGCCGGCGCGGCTCAGGTCGTCGGTGCCCTGGCAGCCCGTCAGCCAGGCTGTGGTCGTCAACAGCACCCAGGCGAGGTGCCGAAAAATGCCCGCTGCAGTCTGGGGCCCGTGAGAGCGGCGCGGTGAGGCGACACGGTCTGCCGACATGAGATGGCGTTCTGCCGCCGCCGACGGCCGGCGTGCGTAGGACATCGGCGCCTTGCGGGCCGGAGAGCCGCTGTGCTCATCTTGCGCTGCGCTGCGCTGCGCTGCGCTGCGCTGGGCTGGGCTGGGCTGGGCTGGGCTGGGCTGGGCTGGGCGAGGTGGGCCGGCATGGCCGGCACCAGCGCCAGCCAAGGGGCGCAGACGGATACTTCCCGCCATGATCCCCAGCCAGTTCGTCAGCCGCATCACGCTGCAGCGCGACAAGGTCGCCGACTTCGGCGCCTATCCCTTCTGCCTGCCGGTCGTGCGGCACCTCGCGCAACTGGATCTTCATCCGAGGCTCACCTTCTTCGTGGGCGAGAACGGCTCGGGCAAGTCGACCCTGCTGGAGGCGCTGGCCGTATCGCTGGGCTTCAATGCCGAGGGCGGGAGCAGGAATTTCGCCTTCAGCACCCGTGCTTCGCATTCGGAACTGCATGCCTTCCTGCGCGTGGCCAAGGGCTTCCGCCGGCCGCGCACCGGCTACTTCCTGCGGGCGGAGAGCTTCTTCAACGTGGCGACCGAGATCGAGCGCATGGATGCCGAGCCGGCATTCGGTCCCCCGATCATCGACAGCTATGGGGGGCGTTCGCTTCATGCGCAGTCGCACGGCGAATCCTTCATGGCACTGCTGACCGAGCGCTTCCGGGGCGATGGGCTCTACATCCTCGATGAGCCAGAGGCGGCGCTCTCGCCGCAGCGCCAACTGGCAGCGCTGGCCCGCATCCACGAACTGGTGCAGGGCGGCGCGCAGTTCGTCATTGCCACGCATTCGCCGCTGCTGATCAGCTATCCGGATGCGTGGATCTACCAGTGCGGTGCGGCCGGCCTGCAGCGCGTGCGCGCCGAGGACACCGAGCATTTCCAGCTCACACGCGATTTCCTGGTCAACCCGGATCGCTTCCTGCGTCAATTGCTGGATTGACGCGGCCTGGCGCACGCGGCAAGGCGCGGCCGGGGCGCACAGAGCGCGGCTCAGGCCACCGCGTGCTGCGCGGCCTGCGCCTCGCGCCGCTTGCGCCCGATGGACCGCACCAGCAGGTAGAACAGCGGCACGTAAAAGATCGCCAGCACGGTGCCGGTGATCATGCCGCCGATCACGCCGGTGCCGATGGCGTTCTGGCTGCCGGAGCCCGCACCGGTGGCGATGGCCAGGGGCACCACGCCGGCCACGAAGGCCAGCGAGGTCATCAGGATGGGCCGCAGCCGCAGCTTGGCGCCCTGGATCACCGCGTCCCAGGTCGACAGGCCGCGCCGTTCGCCCTCGGCCGCGAACTCCACGATCAGGATCGCGTTCTTGGCCGCCAGGCCCATGGTGGTGAGCAGGCCGACCTGGAAGAAGATGTCGTTGTCCATCCCACGCAGGTTGGCCGCCACCAGCGCGCCCACGATGCCCAGCGGCACCACCAGCAGCACCGACACCGGAATGGTCCAGCTCTCGTACAGCGCCGCCAGCGCCAGAAACACCACCAGCAGTGAGATCAGGTACAGCGACAGCGCCTGGCCCGAGGCCAGCTTCTCCTGGTACGACAGGCCCGTCCACGCATAGCTGACACCCTGCGGCAGTTCGGCCACCAGTTGCTCCATGCGCGTGAGCGCCGCGCCCGAACTTTCGCCCCGCACCGCCTGGCCCTGGATGTTGAAGGAGGGCAGGCCGTTGTAGCGCGTGAGCGCCATCGGGCCGTAGCTCCAGCGGGGCGTGGCCACGCTGGAGAAGGGCGCCATGGCGCCGGTGCTGGTGCGCAGGCTCCAGATGCCGATGTCCTCGGGCGTCATGCGGAAGGGCGCATCGGCCTGTAGGTACACGCGCTTGACGCGGTTGCGGTCGATGAAGTCGTTGACGTAGGCGCCGCCGAAGGTGATCGACAGCAGCGAGTTCACGTCGGTCTGCGTGATGCCCAGCGAGCCGGCCTTGGCGCGGTCGATGTCCACCTGCAGCGTGGTCTGGTCCTCCTGGCCCTGGAAGCGCACCTGCGTGAGCAGCGGGTCCTGCCGGGCCTTGGCCAGCAGCTGGTCGCGGATGCCGCGGAAGCGGTCGTAGTCCATGGCGCTGGTGTTCTGCAGCTGCAGGTCGAAGCCCGCCGAGTTGCCCAGGCCCGAGACGGCCGGCGGCGCGCTCATGAAGATGCGCGCCTGCCGGTCACCGGCGAAGGCCTTGCCGGCACGCTCCAGGACCGCGAAGGCGGTGTTCTCGCGGCCGGGGCGCTGCTCCCAGTCCTTGAGCGCGATGAAGCCCTGGCCCTGGTTCTGGCCGGCGCCGGCGCTGGTGAAGCCGGGCGACACGAACACACCGTCGACCGTGTCCTTCTCGTTCTCGGTGAAGTAGCGGCTCACGCGCTCGGCCACCTCGCGCGTCTGGTCCAGCGTGGCACCGCCCGGCAGGTTGTACTGCACGAACAGGCGGCCCTGGTCCTCGTCGGGCAGGAAGCCGGTGGGCGTGCGCATGAACATCACGGCCATGCCCGCGCAGATGACCGCGTAGATCGCCATGAACAGCCAGCGCCGCGGCAGCCGCTTGCGCAGGCTGCCTTCGTAGGTGTCCATGCTGCGGTCGAAGAAGCGGTTGAAGGCGCCGAAGAAGCCCGTGGTGCGCTTGGGCTTGGGGGCGTCGCCCGCATGCTGCTTGAGCAGCGTGGCGCACAGCGCCGGCGTGAGCACCAGCGCCACCAGCACCGACAGCACCATGGCCGAGACGATGGTGATCGAGAACTGCCGGTAGATGATGCCGGTGGCCCCGCCGAAGAAGGCCATGGGCAGGAACACCGCCGACAGCACCACGCCGATGCCGATCAGCGCGCCGGTGATCTCGCCCATGGACTTGCGCGTGGCCTCCTTGGGCGAGAGGTGCTCCTCTTCCATGATGCGCTCGACGTTCTCCACCACCACGATGGCGTCGTCCACCAGCAGGCCGATGGCCAGCACCATGCCGAACATGGTGAGCATGTTGATGGTGAAGCCCGCCGCCGCCAGCACGCCGAAGGTGCCCAGCAGCACCACCGGCACCGCAATGGCCGGGATCAGCGTGGCGCGCCAGTTCTGCAGGAACAGGAACATCACCAGCACCACCAGCACGATGCCCTCGACCAGCGTCTTGACCACGTCCTTGATGGCGCGCTCGACGAAGGGCGTGGTGTCCAGCGGATAGGACACGTCCACGCCCGGCGGGAACTGGTCGCGCATCTTGTCGACGGCGGTCTTCACGCCGGCGATGGCCTCCAGCGCGTTGGCCGTGGGCGCCAGCCGCACCACCACGCCCGAGGCCGGGTAGCCGTTGTAGCGGCCGGTGAAGTTGTAGTTCTCCGAGCCGATCTCCACCCGCGCCACGTCCGACAGGCGCACCAGTGAGCCGTCGCGGTTGGTGCGCAGCAGGATGTTGCGGAACTCGTCGGGCGTGCGAAAGCGCGACTGGGCCGTGAGCACGGCGCTGAAGTTCTGGCCCTCCACCGCGGGTGCCGCGCCCACCGAGCCGGCGGCCAGCTGCACGTTCTGCTGGGTGATGGCCGTCTGCACGTCGCCCGGTGTCATCGAGAAGCCGCGCAGCTTGTGCGGGTCGAGCCAGATGCGCATGGCGTACTGGCCGCCGATCACCGACACCTCGCCGATGCCGTCGATGCGGCTGATCGGGTCCTGCAGGTCGCTCACCAGGAAGTCGGCGATGTCGCCGGGCGAGAGCTGGCCGGTCTTGTCGTAGAGGGTGACGATCAGGTCGGGCGCCACGCCCGCCTTGCGCACCGTCACGCCCTGGTCCTGCACCTGCTGCGGCAGTCGGGGCAGGGCCTGCTGCACGCGGTTCTGCACCTGCACCTGGGCGGTGTCGGGATTGGTGCCGGGCTCGAAGCTCACGAAGATCGACACGCGGCCCGTCGAGTCGCTGCGGGCCGACATGTACAGGTAGCCGTCCAGGCCGGTGAGCTGCTGCTCGATGACCTGGGTGACGCTGTTCTCCACCGTCTGCGCGCTGGCGCCGGGGTAGAAGGCGTTGATGCTCACGGCCGGCGGCGCCACCACCGGGTAGCGGGTGACGGGCAGCAGGTGGATGGCCAGCGCGCCCGCCAGCATGATCGTGATGGCGATGACCCAGGCGAAGATGGGCCGGTCGATGAAGAAGCGCGAGATCATGGGTTGCTGCGCGGTGCGGCGTTGGCGGCATTCGCCGTGTTCGCGGCAGCGGCAGCACTCGCCGCGTCCGGTCGGCCGCCTGCAGCGGCGGCAGCGTCGCGGCCCGGAGCCTGACCTGCGGGGGCGGCGCCCGTGGCCGCCGATGCAGCAGCGCCGGCCGGCGCCATCTTGACGCGCACCGCCGCACCGGCCTGCGCGTTCTGCGCGCCCTCCAGCACCAGCCGGTCGCCGGCCTTCAGGCCCTCGGCCACCAGCCAGCCGGTGCCCACGGCGCGGCTGGTGACGACAGGACGCACTTCGAGCTTGTCGCCGTCTCCCACCACGCGCACCGTCGGGTTGCCGCGCCGGTCGCGCTGGATGGCCGAGGCCGGCACTACGATGCCCTGGGGCGTGGTGCCCTCATCGACCACCGCGCGCACGTACATGCCGGGCAGCAGCAGGCCGTCCGGATTGGGGAACTCGGCCCGCAGCGTCACCGAGGCGCTGCTCGGGTCCACCGTCACCTCGGCCAGCTTGATGCGGCCTTCCTGGGCATAGCGGCTGCCGTCCTCCAGCATCAGCGCCACCTTGCGGCTGTCGCCCTCGCGGCTGATGCGGCCGGCAGCCAGGGCCTGGCGCAGCCGCAGGATCTCGGCGCTGGACTGCGCGATGTCCACATAGATCGGGTTGAGCTGCGAGATGGTCAGCAGCGGCGTGGCCTGCGCGGCCGACACCAGCGCGCCGGGCGTGACCGCGCTGCGGCTGGTGCGTCCGCCGATGGGCGCGGTCACCCGGGTGAACTGCAGGTTGATGCGCGCCGTGTTGAGGGCGGCCGACTGCACCTTCACGTTCGCCTGCGCCTGTTCGTACGCCGCGATGGCGTTGTCGTGTTCCTGCCGGCTCACGGCGTTCTGCGGCAGCAGCTGGCGGTAGCGCTCGGCCAGCGCCCGCGTCGAGGCCACGGTGGCCTGCGCATTGGCCAGCGCGCCTTCGGCCCGCTGCACCTCGGCCTCGAAGGGACGGGCGTCGATCTCGTAGAGCACCTGGCCCGCCTTGACCGTGCTGCCCTCGACGAAGGGTCGCGCGCGGATGATGCCGCCGACCTGGGGCCGCACCTCGGCCACCATGGAGGCGGCCGTGCGCCCGGGCAGCTCGGTGCGCAGCGGCACGGTGGTCGGCTGCACGGCCTGCACCAGCACTTCGGGCGGCGGCGGTGGCGCGGCGGCCTTCTTCTGGGCGTCGCCGTTGCGGCAGCCCACCAACAGCATGAGCGAGACGGCACAAAAGCAGGTCAGGGCGCGGCGTGCGCCCGGCGAGGGAATGCGGCTCAAGATGGGGTCCTGGCGGAAGGAGGCGGGGCGCCACCAGCGCCCGCGAAGCGCGCAAGCGTAAGCGGCTTCTGTATAGGGGATGCAAAGTTCTCACATGTCCCACGGCGGTCGAGGGAAAACCCCAGCAGGACCTGACTTTGAAAATAGCTGTATAAAAATACAGTATTGATCCAGAATGATGAGCCCTGCCATTCCCAGGCTTGCCGCATGCCCGACGCACTGATCCCCGTTCACGCCATCAAGGGCCGCGGCGCCGCCACGCGCCTGGCCCATCGCTTCTCCCGCGACGAGCGCAGCGCCTTCGACGACGGATGGGCGGACGAGTCCCCGCCCGCCGCGGAGGGCGAGGCGGGTGCCGAAGTCGAGCGCCGCGCACCTGCCACCGAGGTCCGCTTCGAGGACGCCCGCTCCGCCCTCAGCGAGAACGACTCGCCCGACATTTCCTTCGACCGCTCCCTCAACCCCTACCGCGGCTGCGAGCACGGCTGCATCTACTGCTTCGCCCGGCCTACGCACAGCTACCTCGACCTGTCGCCGGGGCTGGACTTCGAAACCAAGCTGATCGCCAAGCGCAACATCGCGCAGGTGCTGCGCGGCGAACTGGGGCGGCGCGGCTACCGACCCTCGCACATCGCCATCGGCACCGCGACCGACTGCTACCAGCCCATCGAGCGCGAGTTGCGCCTGACCCGATCGGTCATCGAGGTGCTGCAGGCGGCGCGGCATCCCTTCGCACTGGTCACCAAGTCCAGCGGCGTCGAGCGCGACCTGGACCTGATCGCGCCCATGGCCGCCCAGCGGCTGGCTGCGGTGTACGTCACCGTCACCACGCTCGATGCCGACCTGGCCCGGCGGCTGGAGCCGCGCGCGGCCTCGCCCGCGCGCCGGCTGCGCACCATCCGCACCCTGGCCGAAGCCGGCGTGCCGGTGGGGGTGAGCGTGGCACCGCAGATTCCCTTCCTCAACGAAGACCTGGAGCAGGTGCTGGAAGCCGCCTGGGCCGCCGGCGCGCGCAGTGCCTTCTACACCGTCATCCGCCTGCCCTGGGAGGTGGCGCCGCTCTTCAAGGAATGGCTGTCGCTGCACTACCCGCAGCGCGCCGCGCGGGTGATGGCGCGCATCCAGGACATGCGGGGCGGCAAGGACTATGACGCCGACTTCGCCAGCCGCATGAAGGGCAGCGGCCTGTGGGCCGAACTGGTGGCGCAGCGCTTTGCCAAGGCGACGGCGCGTCTGGGCTTCAACCGCGAGCGCATCGGCATGGACACCTCGCTGTTCCGGCCGCCGGGGGCCGAGGGGCAGGGCAGCCTGTTCTGAGCGGCCCGCGGGCAGGGGTGCCGCGTCAGCGCTTGGTCTTGCGGGGCGCGGCCGGAGAGGCGGAAGCGCCCACCGCCCGGCGCGCGCGCGCCGGCTTGGCCTGGTGGACACGCAGCGCCGCCTCGTAGGCGAGCCGGCCCCAGTGCAGGGCCTGTTCCGGATCGTCGAAGATCGATTCCGGCGCCTGCCGGAAGGAGGTGAGGGTGGCGGGCCGCCCCTCGCGCTGGTAGCTGAAGGCGGGCAGGCCCAGCGCGTCGAACTGGGCCTGGCTGATCGCGTCGGCCTTGAGGTAGAGCGTGTCCCGCAGCACCAGCGCCAGCATCACGCCCTCGTGGTAGAGGCCGTGGCCGCCGAACATCCGGCGGGCCTCGATGCGGCCCAGCGGCGCCAGCACCTCGTGCAGGCTCTGAACGAACAGGCTGGGCGCGCGGCCCGGCGCTCCCGGTTGGCGGGGGCGGGCCGGGCGCTCGGTCATGGGGTCTGCCGGGCCGCTGGCGCGGCCGTGGCCCCGGCCGCGGCCGGGGCCGCGGGTGCCGCGTCCGGGTCGCGGTAGCGGGCGGCGCCGATGAACTTGCCGAAGGCCTCGCACCAGATCACCACCGTCGTGTGGCTGCCGATGTCCACGGTGGCCGGCAGCGTGACGATGAAGTTGTCGAAGGTGCGCACCTGGCCGACCTGCACCATCTCGCTGCGGTGCTGCTCGAATTCCTCCGCGCTCTGCACGAAGGTGGGCGAGAGGTAGAGCCGGTAGTCCGGGCCCGGCGCCACCGAGCCGCGAAGGGCGATGGCCCAGGGGCCCACCGTCAGTTCGCCGCGGGCCCAGTGCAGCAGGTCGTTGCCCTTGAGGTCGCCGCGCATCTCCACCTTGTAGGCGGCCTGCGCGGCCACCATGCCGACTTGCGCATCGCTGGGCGCGGGTGGTGCGATCAGGATGGGCAGCCAGTAGATGCCCAGGCCCGTGCCGAGCACCAGGCCCACGAGCAGGGCGAGGCCATGGGTCAGGAGGCGGACGGAAAGGCGGCGCGCGCCGGTACGCGGCGGCGGGACGGGAGGAATCATGCGGGGAAAGCGAAGCGCGGGCGGGACGCGGCGTGGCGCCGCGCGCGGATGGCGGGCGATTCTATGCAACGCCTCCTGCGGGGCCCTGACCATCCGGCTGCGCACCCGCTCCGGTCCGCCAGGCAAGCGGGCGACATGCGGCGCTGCAGGCGGCGGCTATGCTGCGCCGCGCGCCGTTGCACTCCCTGCGATCCATGACCGACATCGAAATCCACACCCAGCCTCTGCTCCGTGCCATCGGCTTCGAGCGCCTGCTGACCAGCGACCCGCAAGGCCGCGCACGGGTGCGCTTCGCGCCGCGCGCCGAGTTCGCCCACACCGAAGGCACCGTGGTGCAGGGCGGCTTCGTCACCGCATGGCTGGACAACGCCATGGCCTTCGCCGTCTTCTCGCGCGAGCGGGGCGTGGGCCTGGCCTCGCTGGAGATCAAGACCAGCTTCCTGGAGGCCGTGCGCGTGGCGCCCGTGGAGGCCGAAGCGCGGGTGATCCGCTGGGGCGGCAGCGTGGTCTTCCTGGAGGCCGAGTTGTTCGACGAGGCCGGGCGCCTGCTGGCGCGCGCGTCGTCCACCGGCAAGCTGCTGCGGCCCCGCGGCTGAGGGGGGGGCGCATCGCTCCTGCTGGCGTGCAGGCGGAGCAGGGCACGGCATGGAATGGCCGGGCCGGCCAGGCTCAGGGCGGACGGCTTGATCGACGGGCATTGCGCCCCCGGCCGCCTTTTAAGATGCGCACCTTTTTCCACGGCGCATCGTCCGGAGACCTCGCATGAAGAAGATCCTCGTCCTCAACGGCCCCAACCTCAACCTGCTGGGCACGCGCGAGCCCGCGCAATACGGCCACGAAACCCTGGCGGACGTCGAGCGGATGTGCGCCGAGGCGGGCACCGCGCTGGGCGTGGAGATCGAATGCCGCCAGTCCAACCACGAAGGCGTGCTGATCGACTGGATCCACGAGGCCGGCCGCGAGGTGGCCGCGGGCCGCATGCTGGGCGTGGTGATGAACCCGGGCGCCTACACCCACACGTCGATCGCGCTGCACGACGCCATCAAGGGCGCCAGCGTGCCGCTGATCGAGCTGCACATCTCCAACGTGCATGCACGCGAATCCTTCCGCCACCATTCCTACATCTCGCCCGCGGCGCGCGGGATCATCGTGGGCCTGGGTGTGAAGGGCTATCCCCTGGCCATCGAGGCCCTGGTGCGCGTCAGCAGCTGATCAACGGACCGACGCAAGGGGGCGCCGGCCGCTACTGCCGCTGCTGCGCCCTCAGGATTCCAGTTTCGTCGTCGCTTCCACAGGCAGCGTCTCGGCCACCGTCGTGGTGTCACGGCCGATCTCGGGCCAGCGGTGGTGCAGCCATGTCCAGGCGACCAGGCCCACGCCCATCATGAGCAGCGAGGCCAGCGCCATCGCCATCGGCGAATGCATGACCAGGGGCGCGATCAGGCCGGCCACGATGCCGTTTGCGGTGGAGCCGATCACCGCCTGTAGCGACGAGGCCATGCCGCGGCGCGCGGGATGCAGGTCCAGCACCAGCAGCGTCACCACCGGCACCATCAGCGCCCAGCCGAAGCCGAACACCGCCAGCGGCCACAGCGCCCACCAGGCCTGCGGCACCAGCAGGGCATTGGCGACGACATTGACCACCGAGGTCAGCAGCATCACCACGAAGCCATCGCGGATCTGACGCTTGGGCCTGGCCTTGCCCGCCATGCGGCCGCTGGCCCAGGCGCCGAGCATGACGCCGCCGATGTTGAGGATGAAGAACCAGAAGAACTGCGTCGGCGCGAGGCCCAGGTGGTCGCCCAGGAAGGCCGGCGCCGCCAGCACGTAGAGGAAGAGCCCGTTGAAGGGCACGCCGCTGGCCAGCGCCAGCAGCAGGAAGCGCGGATCGGAGCACAGCTGCCAGTACCCGCGCATCAGGTCGCGCACCGCGAAGGGCTGGCGCTGGCTGGTGTGCAGGGTCTCGGGCAGCAGCTTCCAGTTGGCCGCCAGCAGCACGATGCCCACGGCCACGAGGAACCAGAAGATGCTGTGCCAGCCCGCATGCACGAACAGGAAGCCGCCGATGATCGGCGCGATGGCCGGCGCCAGGCCGAAGTAGATGGTGATCTGCGCCATCACCTTCTGCGCGTCGGCGGGCGGGAACATGTCGCGCACCACGGCCCGCGAGACCACGATGCCCGCGCCGGTCGACAGGCCCTGCAGCGCGCGGAAGAACACCAGTTGCCCGATGGTCTGCGACAGCGCACAGCCCAGCGAGGCCAGCGTGAACACTAGCAGGCCCCACAGCACCACGGGGCGGCGGCCGAAGCTGTCCGACAGCGCGCCGTGGAACAGGTTCATGAAGGCGAAGCCGAACAGGTAGGCCGACAGCGTCTGCTGCATCTCCGTGGGCGTCGCGCCGATGGAGCGCGCGATGCCCGAGAAGGCCGGGATGTAGGTGTCGATGGAGAAGGGCCCGAGCATGCCCAGCACCGCCAGCAGGATGGCCAGGGCCCAGCGCGGTGCGCGCCAGAGTTGGTTGGCATCGGGATTCATGCGTGTCTCATTCCTTCTGTCTGCCTGCGGGGGCAAGGCGGCGCGCCGCTCGCACCTTGCGAGGGCGGCCAATGAAAACGGCGCCCCGGCCTTCGAAGGCCGTGGGCGCCGCGTCAGCGGAGAGCGTCGGACGCGCTTACAGCGTGTCGATGAACGAACGCAGCTTGTCCGAGCGGCTCGGGTGCTTGAGCTTGCGCAGCGCCTTGGCCTCGATCTGGCGGATGCGCTCGCGGGTCACGTCGAACTGCTTGCCCACTTCTTCCAGCGTGTGGTCGGTGGACATCTCGATGCCGAAGCGCATGCGCAGCACCTTGGCCTCGCGCGGGGTGAGCGAATCGAGGATGTCCTTGACCACATCGCGCAGGCCGGCCTGCATGGCGGCTTCGATCGGCGCGGTGTTGTTGGTGTCCTCGATGAAATCGCCCAGGTGCGAATCGTCGTCGTCGCCGATCGGCGTCTCCATGGAGATCGGCTCCTTGGCGATCTTCATGATCTTGCGGATCTTGTCCTCGGGGATCTCCATGCGCTCGGCCAGGATGGACGCATCGGGCTCGAAGCCGAACTCCTGCAAGTGCTGGCGGCTGATGCGGTTCATCTTGTTGATCGTCTCGATCATGTGCACCGGGATGCGGATGGTCCGCGCCTGGTCGGCGATCGAGCGGGTGATGGCCTGGCGGATCCACCACGTCGCATAGGTCGAGAACTTGTAGCCGCGGCGGTATTCGAACTTGTCCACCGCCTTCATCAGGCCGATGTTGCCTTCCTGGATCAGGTCCAGGAACTGCAGGCCGCGGTTGGTGTACTTCTTCGCGATGGAGATCACCAGGCGCAGGTTGGCCTCGATCATCTCCTTCTTGGCGTCGCGCGAGGACTTCTCGCCGGCGTTCATGCGGCGGTTGATCTCCTTGAGCTCGGTCAGCGGCACCACCACGCGCGACTGGATGTCGGTCAGCTGCTGCTGCAGCTCCTGCACCGGCGGGATGTTGCGCTGCATGACGGCGCTCCAGGGCTTGCCGGCGGCCGACTGCTTCTCGATCCACTGCAGGTTCAGCAGGTTCGACTGCACGCGGTTGCCGTTCTTGTCGATGCCGCCGAAGTCGCGGATGAAGTCTTCCTGCGGATAGCCGCACTTCTCCACGATGATGCGGCGCAGCTCGCGCTCCTTCTTGCGCACGTCTTCCACCGTGCCGCGCAGCATGTCGCACAGCTTCTCGATGGTCCGCGCGGTGAAGCGGATGGTCATCAGCTGTTCCGACAGGGACTGCTGGGCCTTCTGGTAGGCCGGTGTGCCGTAGCCTTCCTTGTCGTAGATCTTGTGGATCTTCTCGAACAGCGAGGCGATGCTGTCGAAGCGCGACAGCGCCTCGTTCTTCATCTCTTCGAGCTTCTTGGTCAGCGCCTTGGAGCCGCCGTTGCCGTCGTCGTCGTCCTCGGCGTCGAACTCGTCGAAGTCTTCCTCGGCCACGTAGTCGTCGGCCTCGTTCGGGTTGGAGAAGCCGTCCACCACGGTGGAGATGACGACCTTGCCCTCACGGATGTCCGCGGCCATGCGCAGGATCTCGGCGATGGTGGCCGGCGAGGCGCTGATGGCGGCCATCATGTCCTGCAGGCCGCCTTCGATGCGCTTGGCGATCTCGATCTCGCCCTCGCGCGTCAGCAGTTCGACCGTGCCCATCTCGCGCATGTACATGCGCACGGGGTCGGTGGTGCGGCCGAATTCGCTGTCCACGGTGGACAGGGCGGCTTCGGCTTCTTCCTCGGCCTCTTCGACGGTGGCGGCCGTGGGCGTGACGTTGTTCTGGAACAGCGTCTCGGCGTCGGGCGTCGTCTCGTACACCGCCACGCCCAGGTCGTTGAGCATGGTGACCACGACTTCCATGGTCTCGGCGTCGACCAGCTTGTCGGGCAGGTGGTCGGAGATCTCGCCCTGGGTCAGGTAACCGCGGGTCTTGCCCAGCGTGATCAGCGTCTTCAGGCGCTGGCGGCGCTTGGCCATGTCCTCTTCGGACAGGACGGTCTCGTCCAGGCCGAATTCCTTCATCAAGGCGCGTTCCTTCGCCTTGCTGATCTTCATGCGCAGCGGCTTGGCCTTCTCGACCGTGGCCGTAGTGGCCGCCTCGGGCTCGGGCGTCTCTTCCTCGGCGAATTCGGCCTCGACGTCGGAGAAGTCCTCCTCGACGTCCTTGGCCTCGGCCGCGGCGGCCTTGGGCTTGCGGCCGCGCTTGGCGCCGGTGGTGGCGCCTTCCTTGTCGGCGGCGGCCTTGGGCGGGCGGCCCGGCTTCTTCTTGGCGGGCACGGCGATCTCGTCGGCCGTGGCGGCAGCGGCGGCCTTGGCGGTCGTCTTCTTCAGTTCTTCGGTGGCCTTCTCGGCTTTGGCAGGGGACTTCGTGGCGGGCACTGACTGGGCTTTCGTGGCGGACTTGCTGGCCGGGGTGGTGGTGGTCGCCTTCACAGGCGCGACCACGGCGGCCGAGGTTTTGGTCTTGGCAGCGGGCTTGGCGGCGGCGGTTGTCGTCGTCTTTCCGGACTTTTGAGCAGGCATAGGACCCCAGGGCCCGTGAGGACCCACAGAAAGAAATTGAATCAACAGGCGCCGTCAGGCCGGCGCGGCGAGAGAGTGCCGGTGAGGACGCGGGGACCGCGCGACCGACACGCCAGGCAAGATGGGGGGGCGAACATTTGGAATGCAAGCCCTTGCGGAAGAAAGGAGGCCGGTCGTGCACGGGGGCATCGGTAGGCCAGGGTCCGGAGGTGCTGCTGTCGCTCTTGCCGAGACGAGCCGTGGATTATACCTTTGTCAATCAATTCCTACGCGGTCTGCGGGGGATTGACTGCAGGAGCGGCGTGGCTTTCAGGACCGCTGGCGGGAATCGGACCGGTGGGCGGCTCAGCTGCCGGCGCGCTGCTTCTTCTCGAGCGCAAGGCGCCGCGTCAGCAACTCGCGGTAGCGCGTCAGCGCCTGCGGATCGCGGCCGGCGGCGGCGATGGCCTCGGTTTCCTGCGTCTTGAGCTGCTCGATCAGCATGCGGTCGAGCAGGTCGCGCAGTTCGGCGTCCCACTCGGCATCGGAGGCGGTACCGGCCGGTCCGGCCATCAGGCGCACCGCGAGGTCCTCGAAAGCCTGGCCCGCCATGTCGGCGCGCAATTGCGGCCATTCCAGGGGGCCGTATTCGTGCAGGCAGCTTTCCAGCCAGGCGAACAGCGGGCCGTGCGGCGGCGGCAGGCTGCACAGCAGGGCATGTTCCTCGCCGGAAAGATGCTCCCAGGCCGCCAACCGCTCCAGCATCAGGCGCGCGGCATGGTCCGCGCGGCTGGCCGGCTTGGGGCGCGGGCCCGTGGGGCGAGGCGGGGCAGAAGGGAAGGGCCGCTTGCCGCGGCGCTGCGACGACCAGCGCGGCTGCGCCGGCGGCGTGCCGTCGTCCCAGGCCGGTGGCATCGGCTCGCCATGGAAGTCGTGCGGCTCGTGCTCGTCGCGGGAGGCGGCGGGCGAGGGCGGCGGCGTCTGCCCGGCCCACAGGGCCTGAAGGCCGCTCGGCTCCAGATGCGCGGCCTGGGCGATCTCGGCCAGCAACTGCTGGCGCAGCGCGCCTTCGGGCAGCGCCTGCCACAGGGGCCGCGCCTGGCTCGCCATGCGGGCGCGGCCTTCGGCGCTGCCCAGCTCGCAGCCTTCGCGCGCGGCTTCGAGCAGAAAGCGGCTGAGCGGCACGGCCTGCGCCACGGCGCGGGCGAAGCCTTCCTCGCCGTTCTCGCGGATGAAGCTGTCGGGGTCGTGCTCCTCGGGCAGGAAGAGGAACTTGACGCTGCGCACATCGGTGGCGTGGGGCAGGGCAGCCTCCAGCGCCTTGCGGGCCGCGCGGCGCCCGGCGGCATCGCCGTCGAAGCTGAAGACCACCGAATCGGTGAAGCGGAACAGCTTGTGCACATGGTCGTCCGTGCAGGCCGTGCCCAGCGTCGCCACCGCATTCGGAAAGCCAAGCTGGGCCAGCGCCACCACGTCCATGTAGCCCTCGGTGACCAGCGCGTAGCCGTGGTCGCGCAGGGCGGTGCGGGCTTCGAACAGGCCGTAGAGCTCGCGGCCCTTGCTGAAGACCGGCGTCTCCGGCGAGTTGAGGTACTTGGGCTTCTCGTCGCCCAGCACCCGGCCGCCGAAGCCGATGCATTCGCCCTTGACGTTGCGGATCGGGAACATCACCCGGTCGCGGAAACGGTCGTAGCGCTTGCCGTCCTCGCCCTCGTCGCTGGCGATCACCAGGCCGCTTTCGACCAGCAGCGCGTCGGCATAGTCGGGAAAGACGCTGGCCAGCGTGCGCCACCCTTCGGGCGCGTAGCCCAGGCCGAAGCGCTTGGCGATGGCGCCCGAGACACCGCGGCGCTTGAGGTAGTCCACGGCGCGCGGCGAATCGCGCAGCAGCCGGCGATAGGCGTCGCCGGCCTTCTCCAGCACGTCGGTGAGCGTGGCCTGGCGCTCGCGGCGGGCGGCCACCTGGGCCTTCTGCTCCGGCGAAAGCGGATCGTCGTCGGGCACCTGCAGGCCGTACTGGCCGGCCAGGTCCTGCACAGCGTCGCGAAAGCCCACGCCCGTGTGCTCCATCAGGAAGCGGATCGCGTCGCCATGGGCCCCGCAGCCGAAGCAGTGATAGAACTGCTTGGTCGGGCTGACCGAGAAGGACGGCGACTTTTCCCCGTGGAAGGGACACAGCCCCATGAAGTTGGCACCGCCCTTCTTGAGCTGCACATGGCGCCCGACGATCTCGACGATGTCGGTGCGGGCGAGCAGTTCCTGGATGAAGGATTCGGGGATGGCCATGGGAGCAGAACCAACGAAAAAGGGGCGCCTCCCTGCGGACGGCGCCCCCTCGGGCGAGGCGGAAGTATCGGTGAAAAGCCCTCAGCCCGGCTCGGGCAGGGTCAGCGCGGCGCCAGACGGATGGCGCCATCGAGGCGAATCACCTCGCCGTTGAGCATGTCGTTCTCGATGATGTGCCGGGCCAGCTTGGCGTAGTCGGCCGGCGTGCCCAGGCGCGAAGGGAAGGGCACGCTGGCGGCCAGCGCGTCCTGCACCTCCTGCGGCATGCCGAAGAGCATGGGCGTGCCGAAGATGCCGGGCGCGATGGTCATGTTGCGGATGCCGCTGCGCGCCAGGTCGCGGGCGATGGGCAGCGTCATGCCGACGACGCCGCCCTTGCTGGCGCTGTACGCGGCCTGGCCGATCTGGCCGTCGTAGGCGGCCACGCTGGCGGTGGAGATGAGCACGCCGCGCTCGCCGGTGGCCTCGGGCTCGTTCTTCGCCATGGCGTCGGCCGCGAGGCGGATCATGTTGAAGCTGCCCAGCAGGTTGACGCGCAGCGTCTTCTCGAAGACGGCCAGGGCGTGCGGGCCGTTCTTGCCCACGGTCTTCTCGGCCGGTGCGATGCCGGCGCAGTTGACCAGGCCGACCAGCTTGCCGAGTTCCAGCGCCGCGGCCACCACGGCCTGGCCGTCGGCCTCCTGGCTCACGTCGCAGCGCACGAAGCGCCCGCCGATCTCGGCGGCGACGGCCTCGCCCTTGTCCGCCTGCATGTCGGCGATCACGACCTTGGCGCCGTGCTCGGCCAGCATGCGCGCGGTGCCTTCACCCAGGCCCGAGGCGCCGCCGGTGACGATGAAAACCCTGTCCTTGATCTGCATGGATGCTGTCTCCTTGTTGCGGGCAAAACCGCCATGATAGGAGCGGGCGTGCTGGCGCCGGCGGACGAAAAAAAGCCCCGCCGAGGCGGGGCCGAATGGATCCCGTGAGGACCCAAGGAGACAACCAGCAAGAAATCAGCGCTTGGCGGTGGCCGTCTTCGTGGCGGTCTTGGCGGCGTTCATGGCCTGCGTCGAGACGGCGTTGAAGTTGGCTTCGGCCACGTCGGAGGCCTGCTTGACGGCCTTCTGCACGGATTCGAAGGCGTTGTTGGCGGCGGCCACGGCGCTCTTCATCATGGCGACGGCGGTTTCGGAACCGGCCGGGGCGTTCTTGGCGGCGCTGTCGATCAGGCCGACCATGGCTTGTTGGGCTTCCACGGCCTTGCTCTCGAAGGCCTTGGTGAATTCGGCGCTGGTGCCCTGGGCGATGTCGTACAGGTGGCGGCTGTAGGCGGCGGTCTTCTCGGCCATCGGCTGCATCATGCTGGCCTGCAGGGCCAGCAGTTCCTGCGCGTCCTTGGCGCCCAGCACGGCGTGGGCGGTGCCGGCGGCTTCGCTCAGGGCGGCCTTGGAGGCGGTCACGTTCAGCTCGATGAGCTTTTCCATGCCTTCGAAGGCCTTGGTCGTCAGACCGAACAGCGTGTCGATGTTGGCCTTCTGGGCGGCGATGATCTGGTCGGCGGTGAGTGCCATGGTGAGCTCCTGGAGGTGGTGGAAGTGGGGTTGCGGCGTTTGCTGCGCTGCAACATGGGATGAAGTATGGCAGCGGCCGGAGGCGATCTCAAGGGGTTTTGCTGCAATGCAGCATTTTTAGGTGACAGCCCCTATTCGGGGCGCCCGGCAGAATCGCCGCCCATGAGCAGCGCCCGTCCCACGCCCCAGCCGCGCGACCATTACCGCGCCTTCCGTCCGATCACCACCCGCTGGATGGACAACGACGTCTATGGGCACGTCAACAACGTCGTCTACTACAGCTGGTTCGACACGGCGGTCAACGCGCTGCTGATCGAGCGCGGCGCCCTCGACATCCACCACGGCGGCACCATCGGCTTCGTGGTCGAGACGCAGTGCAACTACTTCGCGCCGCTGGCCTTCCCCCAGACCATCGAGGCCGGGGTGCGCGTGGCGCACGTGGGCAGCAGCAGCGTGCGCTACGAGGTCGGACTGTTCGCCGAAGGGGCACCGACCGCTGCGGCCCAGGGCCACTTCGTGCATGTCTATGTCGATCGGGCCACGCAGCGGCCGGTGGCTTTGTCCGCAGCCTTGCTGGCGGTGCTCGACACCCTGCGCTGACGGGCGGTCCGTCCTCAGGACGGAAAGGCAGCCCCGCCCGGGACCGCCCATAAAAAAGCGGCACCCGAAGGTGCCGCCAAAGCGCTTCCGTCAAACGCGAGGAGACAAATTACTTCTTGGCGGTCATGGCCTTCACGTCGGCCTTGGCCTTTTCATGGTCGGCCTTGGCTTGCGACTGGCAGGCGTTCTTGGCGTCGCCGCTCATGTCGTCGCACTTTTCCTTGGCCACGTCATAGGCAGCGTCGGCCTTGGCCTCGGCAACCTTCTTGGCGTGGCTGTTGCTCGGCTTGTAGGACTGCTCCAGTTCGGCCTTGGCGATGTTTTCCTTGCCCTTGGCTTCCTTCTCGCACACGTCCTTGGCGTTGTCCTTCAGCGTGTCGCACTGGGCCTTGTCGGCCTTGTACTGGGCGGAGATCTTGTCCTTCTCGGCCTTGTACTCGTCCTTGGTCATGGCGCTGGCCTGGACGGCGCCGAACAGGCAGCCGGTGGCGAGGGCGAGGGTGAGTGCGGTCTTCTTCATGGTGTGGTGCTCCTTGGGCAACGATTGAAATTCGGGTGTTCGGGTTCGGAGGGACTGGCGCAGCGCGCTCAGTACTTTTCCATCCACAGGGCGGCGGGGGTGCGGCCTTCGGCGCTTTCCCAGGCCTTGACCTGTGCCTCGGCTTCGTCGCGGCTGACGCCATGGCGTTCCTGGATCTTGCCCAGCAGCTGGTCGCGCTTGCCGGCCACGACGTCGAAGTCGTCATCGGTCAGCTTGCCCCATTGCTCCTTGACCTTGCCCTTCAACTGCTTCCAGTTGCCTTCGATGATGTCCTTGTTCATGGGATCTCCTTTGGGTTGCTTGCGGGGCCCTGTCGGTGCCGCCGTGCTATGCACTGTGGTGGGGGTGCCGTGCCGTCCCGGTAGGACGCCCAAAGGATGGCTCGTAGGCGCAGGCGCACCATGGCCGTGATAATCCGTCCCACCATTTCCGGTGCCGGAAAGCCAGCCTTTCCGGGGAGACAACCGCGCCGCCCCGCGCCGAGCCGTTTTCATGATCATCCAGAGCCTTCTCGACACCGACCTGTACAAGTTCACGATGATGCAGGTGGTGCTGCACCACTTTCCGGGCGCCAAGGTCGAGTACCGCTTCAAGTGCCGCAACCCGGGTGTGAACCTGGCGCGTTTCGCGGCCGAGATCCGCGAAGAGGTGCGGGCCCTGTGCAGCGTGCAGTTCAAGGACGCCGAGCTGGCCTACCTGCGCTCCATGCGCTTCATCAAGAGCGATTTCGTCGACTTCCTGGGCCTGTTCCGGCTCAACGAGAAGTACATCGAGATCGGGCCCGATGCGGCCACCGGCGAACTCGACATCCATATCAAGGGCCCCTGGCTGCACACGATCCTCTTCGAGATCCCGGTGCTGGCCATCGTCAACGAGGTGTACTTCCGCAATACGCAGCGGCAGCCCGACCTGGAGGAAGGCCGCCAGCGCCTGCAGGCCAAGATCGGGCAGCTGAAGGAAGCGGGCCTGGAAGACCTCAAGATCGCCGACTACGGCACCCGCCGGCGCTTCTCCAAGACCTGGCACGAGGAGGTGCTGCGGACGCTGACAGCCGAACTGGGCGCCGTGAGCCCGCAGCCGCGCGCTGCGGAGCGGCTGCCGCAGTTCGCCGGCACCAGCAACGTGCTGTTCGCCATGAAGCTCGGCCTGCTTCCGCTGGGCACCATGGCCCACGAGTACCTGCAGGCCTGTCAGGCCCTCGGCCCGCGGCTGCGCGACAGCCAGATCTACGGCTTCGAGATGTGGGCCCGCGAATACCGCGGCGACCTGGGCATCGCGCTGTCCGACGTCTACGGCATGAGCGCCTTCCTGCGCGACTTCGACCTGTACTTCTGCAAGCTCTTCGATGGCGCCCGGCACGACAGCGGCGACCCCTTCGAATGGGGCGAGCGCATGATTGCCCACTACGTGGCCAACCGGGTCGATCCGCACACCAAGACGCTGATCTTCAGCGACGGCCTGACGGTGCCGCGCACCATCGAGCTCTACCGCCAGTTCCGGGGCCGCTGCCAGCTGGCCTTCGGCATCGGCACCAACCTCACCAACGACCTGGGCTACGAGCCGCTGCAGATCGTCATCAAGATGATCCGCTGCAACGGCCAGCCGGTCGCCAAGCTGTCGGACACGCCGGGCAAGGGCATGTGCGACGACGAGAAGTACCTCGCCTACCTGCGCCAGGTGTTCGAGATTCCCCAACCCGCCACGCCTTGACCAACGCCAACGTGACATCGTTTCTTCGCCGGATCCGCCCCTCGCGGGCTTTCATGGGGGCTGCACTGGCAGCCCCCGCGCTTTCGCAGGCTGCCACGTTCGATGGTGCGGCCCTGTCGCCGCTGTGGGGCCTGCCCTTCGCGGGCATCCTGCTGTCGATCGCACTGATGCCGCTGCTGGTGCCTACCTTCTGGCACCACCATTTCGGCAAGGTGGCGGCGGCCTGGGCGCTGGCCTTCCTGCTGCCTTTCGCGGCCGTCTTCGGGCCGGCGCTCGCGGGCGCGCAGGTGGTGCATGCGCTGCTGGCCGAATACATCCCCTTCATCGTGCTGCTGACGGCGCTGTTCACGGTCGCGGGTGGCATCCATATCCGCGGCAACCTGCATGGTTCGCCGGCGCTCAACACCGGGCTGCTGGCCATCGGCGGCGTGCTGGCCAGCATCATGGGCACCACCGGCGCGTCGATGCTGCTGATCCGCCCGCTCATCCGTGCCAACGACAACCGCAGGCACAAGGCGCATGTGGTGGTGTTCTTCATCTTCATCGTCTCCAACGTGGGCGGTTCGCTCACACCGCTGGGCGACCCGCCGCTGTTCCTGGGCTTCCTCAAGGGCGTCGAGTTCTTCTGGACCACCTGGCACCTGCTGCCCGACACGGCCTTCGTCATGCTGTGCCTGCTGGGGATCTTCTTCGTGCTCGACCGCTTCTATTACCGCAACGAAGGCGTGATGCCCGTCGACCCCACGCCCGACACGCGCGGCGTGCGCTTCGAGGGCCAAGTCAACTTCGCGCTGCTGGCGGTGGTGCTGGGCCTGGTGCTGCTGAGCGGCCTGTGGAAGAGCCCGGTGGTGTTCGATGTCGCCGGCACGCCCGTGGGCCTGCCGGGGCTGGTGCGCGACGTGGGCCTGGTCGGCGTGACGCTGCTGTCGCTGGCGCTGACGAAGCGCGAGGTGCACGAGGCCAACCAGTTCGGCTGGGGCCCCATGCTGGAGGTGGCCAAGCTCTTTGCCGGCATCTTCCTGACCATCGTGCCGGTGATCGCCATGCTGCGTGCCGGCACCGCCGGGCCCTTCGGCGCCGTGGTGGCGGCCGTGACCCGGCCCGACGGCCAGCCCGAGCCCGCGATGTACTTCTGGGCCACGGGGCTGCTGAGCTCCTTCCTGGACAACGCGCCGACCTACCTGGTGTTCTTCAACACCGCGGGTGGCGACCCGGCCACTCTCATGACCACCCATGCCGCGACCCTGGCCGCCATCTCGGGCGGTGCCGTGTTCATGGGCGCCAACAGCTACATCGGCAACGCGCCCAACCTCATGGTCAAGGCCATCGCCGAGGACCGCGGCGTGCGCATGCCCAGCTTCTTCGGCTACATGGCGTGGTCGGGCGCGGTGCTGCTGCCGCTGTTCGTGCTCGTCACCTTCATCTTCTTCCGCTGAGCGGGGCGCGGCCGTTGGCGGCCGACCCGCATCGGCGGCTCTTTCGAAAAACGGAAACATCCATGAGCAAGCCCGCCGTCCTCGTCGCCCGCGCCGTCTTTCCCGAAGCCGTGGCGCGGCTCGCCGAGCATTTCGAGGTCGAGGCCAATCCCGCCGACGATCTCTGGTCCAAGGCCGAGCTGATCCGCCGCCTGCAGGGCAAGGTGGGTGTCTTCACCACCGGCAGCGAGCGCATCGACGCCGAAGTGCTCGACGCCTGCCCGCAGCTGCGCATCTGCGCCAACATGGCGGTGGGCTTCAACAACTTCGACGTCGACGCCATGACGGCCCGCGGCGTGCTGGGCACCAATGCGCCCGACGTGCTGACCGAGACCACGGCCGACTTCGGCTTCGCGCTGCTGATGGCCACGGCGCGCCGCATCACCGAGAGCGAGCATTTCCTGCGCGCCGGCCAATGGACCAAGTGGTCCTTCGACATGTTCGCCGGGGCCGAGGTGCACGGCAGCACGCTGGGCATCCTGGGCATGGGCCGCATCGGCCAGGGCATCGCCCGCCGCGGTGCGCATGGCTTCGGCATGAAGGTGGTCTACCACAACCGCTCGCGCCTCTCGCCCGAGCTGGAGGCCGAATGCAAGGCGACGTATGTCGCCAAGGACGAGCTGCTGCGCAACGCCGACCACCTGGTGCTGGTGCTGCCCTACACGCCCGCCAACCACCACAGCATCGGCGCGGCCGAGCTGGCGCAGATGAAGCCGACGGCCACGCTGGTCAACATCGCCCGCGGCGGCATCGTGGACGACGTGGCCCTGGCCCAGGCGCTGAAGGACCGGCGCATCGCCGCCGCCGGCCTCGACGTGTTCGAGGGCGAGCCCAAGGTGCATCCGGACCTGCTCGCCGTGCCCAACGTGGTGCTCACGCCCCACATCGCCAGTTCGACGATCACCACCCGCCGGGCCATGGCCGACCTGGCCGTGGACAACCTGATCGCCTTCCTCACCACCGGCCAGCCGCGCACGCCCGTCAATCCGCAGGTGCTGGGCCGGGTGCTCGGTCAATGACGGATGCGATGACGCTGCAGGACTGGCTGCTGCTGGGTCTGGGGCTGCTGAACCTCCTTCTGCTGGCCGTGCTGCTGCTGCGCCGGCCCGCCGAGCCCGACGTGGGGCAACTGGCGGCCCCGATCCAGGCGCTGCTGGAGCGCAACGAGCGCGCACTGCGCCGCGAGATCGCCGAGAGCGCACGCGCCGGCCGGCAGGAAAGCGCCGCCGCCCTCGCCACCTTCCAGCAGACGCTGCTGGCGCAGGGCGCCGAGGCCACGCGCACGCAGAACGCGCAGCTCGACGCCTTCGCGCAGCAGATCGGCACGCTGCGCCAGGCGCTGGCCGAGACGCTCACCAGCCAGCTGCAGGGCCTGAGCGAATCCAATGCCCGCCGCATCGCCGAGGTGCGCGCGACCATGGAGCAGCAGCTCGCCCAGCTGCAGGCCAGCAACAGCGCCAAGCTGGAGGAAATGCGCCAGACGGTGGACGAGAAGCTGCAGAGCACGCTCGAAGCCCGCCTGGGCGAGAGCTTCCGCCAGGTGGCCGAGCGGCTGGAGCAGGTCTACAAGGGCCTGGGCGAGATGCAGACGCTGGCGCAGGGCGTGGGCGACCTCAAGCACCTGCTGACCAACGTCAAGACCCGCGGCATGTTCGGCGAGGCCCAACTGGCCGCGCTGCTGGAGCAGGTGCTCGCGCCCGAGCAGTACGCGGCCCAGGTCGCCACCCATCCGGAGTCGCGCCAGGTGGTGGACTTCGCCATCCGCCTGCCGGGCCGCAGCAGCGACGGCACGCCGGTGTGGCTGCCCATCGACGCGAAGTTTCCCAACGAGGACTACGAGCGCCTGCTCGATGCCCAGCAGCGCGCCGACGCGCTGGCGGTGGAGGTGGCGGCCAAGGCGCTGGAGACGCGCATCCGCCTGGAGGCCCGCGGCATCCACGAGAAGTACGTGTGCCCGCCGCACACCACCGACTTCGCGATCCTCTTCCTGCCCACCGAAGGCCTGTATGCCGAAGTGCTGCGCCGCCCGGGCCTGATGGAGGCGCTGCAGCGCGACCACCGCGTGACGCTGGCCGGCCCGACCACGCTGCTGGCCATGCTCAATTCGCTGCAGATGGGCTTTCGCACCCTGGCGCTCGAAAAGCGCAGCAGCGAGGTCTGGCAGGTGCTGGGCGCCGTGAAGACCGAGTTCATGAAGTTCGGCGAGGTGCTGGACAAGGTCAAGCGCCAGACCCAGACCGTGCTCAACACGCTGGACCAGACGCAGACCCGCACCAATGTGCTGACGCGCAAGCTGCGCAGCGTCGAGGCCCTGCCCGATGCGCAGGCGCAGCAGCTGCTGCCGACGGTGGCGGAGGCGGCGGCCGACGAGGCCGAGCCCGAGGAGGGCGGCGCCCCGTGAGCGGCGCCGAACTCGGGCGACTGATCGCGGCGCAGGTCTGCCTGCATGCCACCATGGCCGGCATCCGGCTGGCCGCGCCGCTGCTGGCGCTGCAGCAAGGGCATGGTGCGGCCTCTGTGGGCGTGCTGATCGCGCTGTTCGCGCTGACGCAGGTCTTCCTGGCCCTGCCGGCCGGCCGCTACGTGGACCGGCACGGCCTCAAGCGGCCGATGGCGATGGCGGTGACCGCCGCCTTCGTCGGCGCGCTGCTTCCGCTGCTGTGGCCCGCCTTTCCGGCCATGTGCGTGTCGGCGCTGCTCACCGGTGGCGCCACGGGCGCGACGGTCATCGCGCTGCAGCGGCACGTGGGCCGCGCGGCGCAGGGCACGGCGCAGCTGCGGCAGGTGTTCAGCTGGCTGGCCATCGCGCCGGCCGGCGCCAACTTCTTCGGACCCTTCGCGGCCGGCCTGCTGATCGACCATGCCGGCAGCACGGCCGGCGATGCGCGGGCCTACGCGATCTGCTTCGCCTTCCTGGCGACGCTGCCGCTGGCGTGCTGGATGCTGGTGCGGCCCACGCGGGAAGCGCCCTCGGCCGCGCCCGCCGTGCATGCGCCCGGCACCCGCGCCTGGGACCTGCTGCGCGAGCCCATGTTCCGGCGGCTGCTGTTCGTCAACTGGATGCAGTCCTGCAGCTGGGACGTGCATGCCTTCGTGCTGCCGCTGCTGGGCCACGAGCGGGGGCTGGGCGCCTCGGTCATCGGCACGCTGCTGGGCGGCTTCGCCATTGCGGCGGCGCTGGTGCGCATGCTGCTGCCGGTGCTGGCGGCCCGGGCCACCGAGCGGCAGGTGATCCTGACCTCCAACCTGGTGGTGCTGGCCGTGTTCGCGCTCTACCCGCTGCTGCGCGATCCGTGGGCGATGGGGGCCTGCTCCGTGCTGCTGGGCTTCGCGCTCGGCGCCGTGCAGCCCATGGTGATGAGCATGCTGCACCAGATCACGCCGCACCACCGCCAGGGCGAGGCGCTGGGCCTGCGACTCATGACCATCAATGCGTCGAGCGTGGTGATGCCGCTGCTCTTCGGCTCGCTGGGCGCGCTGATCGGCGTGGCCGGCGTGTTCTGGGTGGTGGGCGCGGTGATGGCGGTGGGCACGCCGGCCGTGCGGGGGCTGCAGGCGCCCGACGAGCACCGCGGCTGAGCGCCAGCGCGACTGGCAAGGGCACGAGCCGGGCCGCCGCGGCCTGAATGTCCACAAACCGGGCGGAGATTGGATACAAAATGGCACGTCGATTGCTTGCGCTTCGGCATTCCTCCCGCCGGTGCACCAAACCGGCCCGAAAGTGCCCATGACCGAACCCCTCCACTTCGACCTGCTGCTGCTCGACGCCATCGCGCTGACGGCCGACCCCGCCCGCCCCGAGATCCGCGGCGCCGCCCTCGGCGTGCGGGATGGCCGCATCGCCTGGCTGGATGCCCAGCCCCCCGCGCAGTACACCGCCGACCGCACGCTGCACCTGGCCGACCATTTCGTGACGCCCGGCTTCGTCAACGTGCACACCCACAGCATCCTCAGCATGGTGCGCGGCGTGGCGGCCGACCTGGGCTTCGCACCCTCGTACACGCCGGGCATTCCCAAGGGCACGCAGGTCGACGAAGCGCAGGCCCGCGCCCTGGCCCGCCTGGGCGCGCTGGAGGCGCTGCTGGCCGGCTCCACCCTGGTGGGCGACAACTTCGTGCATGCCGACGTCTGCACCGAGGCCATGGTCGAGCTGGGCCTGCGGCTGGCGCCCAGCTGGCGCATCCACGATGTGGACTTCGCGCGCGTGGCCCATGGCGACTGGCAGCACAGCGCCGCCATCGGCCAGGCCACGCTGGGAGCCGGGCTGGCGCTGCACGATCGCTGGCAGGGCCATCCGCGGGTGCACGTCAACCTGGCGGCCCATGCGGTGGACACCTGCTCCGACGCCTTCCTGCGCGAGGTGGGCGAGGCCGCCGCGGCGCGCGGCCTGCGCGTCAGCACCCACCTGGGCCAGAGCAAGGTGGAGGTCGAGCGCGTGCGCGCGCGCACCGGCCGCAGTTCCACCGAGGTGCTGGCCGACACCGGCCTGCTCAACGAGCGGTTGATGGGCGGCCACTGCATCTACGTGAGCGAGGCCGATGCCGCCCGCATGGCCGAGGCCGGCGCGCATGCGGTGCACATCCCCAAGTGCAACGCCGCCTCGGGCCGGCTGGCGCCCACCCCCATGCTCCAGCGCGCGGGCGTCAACATGGCACTGGCCACCGACACGCAGCATGGCGACATGGTCGAACTGATGCGCTGGGCGCTGGCCACGGCCCGGGTGCAGCAAGGCGGCGTCGACGACGGCTGGCAGCCGCACCATGTCTTCGACATGGCCACCATGGGCGGTGCCCGGGCGCTGGGCCTGGAGGCCGAGATCGGCAGCCTGGCCGTGGGCAAGTCGGCCGACTTCGTGGTCGTCGACGGCCGCCGCCCGCACCTGCGGCCGCATGTGAATCCGCTGGGCGCGCTGGTGCACTGCGGCCAGGGCCGGGACGTGCGCCATGTGGCGGTGCAGGGCGAGCTGCTGGTGGAGGACGGCCTGCCCACCAAAGTGGACATGGACACCGTCTGCGCCGAGGCCGAGGCGGCTTCGCGCGCGCTCTGGGGCGCGCAGGGGCGCGACTACTGGCGCTGAGGCGCCGGCGGCGCACTGCCGCCGTCCAGGAAGTCCGCCACCTTCGACAGCAGCCGCAGCTGGCTGCGGTCGATCATGGCGTTCATGGAGGCATTGCTGGCAAAGCGCACGCCGTTGGGCGCCCACAGCGTGGAGGCGAGGTGGTCGTCATGTCCCACCAGGGGCGGGAAGAGCGTGCAGCAGCGCAGGCCCAGCGCTTCGAGGTAGCGGTCGATGGTGTTCTTCATCACGTCCTCGCCCTCGAAGCGGTAGTCGGCCAGGGCCCGCAGCGCCCGCGGGCCGTAGAGGCCGAAGACCATGCCGATCACCGAGTCGAGCCGGATGAGCAGGTCGCTGCCGTCGGGCTGCACGTCCAGCACCCGGGCCTGGGGCGAGAGGTCGGTGAGCAGGCCCGAGAACAGGTCCCAGCGCTCGGGGTGCGCATCCAGCTGTGCCAGCAGCGCGGGCAGGCGGGTGTCGAAGTCCGTCGGCAGCCGGGCGTCGTCCTCCCACACCAGCAGCCTGTCGCGCCCGGCCCGCAGCGTGCGGCGCGCCAGGTCGCGGTAGCTGAGCGCCGTGCCCTTCCAGCCGTCCACATGGCGCAGTCCGGGAAAGAGCACGGCGCCGTGGCGCAGGCTTTCGCGGGCATGGGCGAAGCGCTCCGGCGCCTCGGGCAGGCAGAGCACCACGGCCTCGCCGTCCAGGCGGGTGCCGGCGGTGGCGGTCTCGAAGGTGGCGTCGTCCAGCACGCCACAGCCATGCAGTGCCCGGGCCAGCAGGTGCGGCAGGCCGAAGGGTGTGCGGTCGTCCAGCGCGGCCGTCAGGGCCGTGGCGGCCGGCGGCAATGGCACATGGAAGATCTGGTGCTGCACCAGCCCGTCGGCCAGCAGGTCGGCGATGCGCGGCTGCACGGCCTCGAACACCGCAAGCGATTCCTGCAGCCGGGCCAGCAAGGGGGCGGCCTCGCCAGCCAGCCCTTGCTCGTCCGGCACCTGCCACAGGATGCGCCGGTCGGCCGGCGGCAGCACCGTGAAGGCGCGCGGGTCCAGCACCAGGTACAGGTCGTCGGTGAAATCGGCCGGCATGGCCGCGTGCACCGTGCAATGCAGCGACAGGGCCTCCAGCACGGCCGCCACGGCCGAGGCGGTGCCCTGCCACAGGGCGGGGGCGACGAGCGCCACCGTGCGCACCGCCGCAAGCCGCCCCGAGGCGCGCCACGCCCGCATGCGGGTGCGGTAGTCCTGCACGGGGGCCGGCGCGGCCTGTTCGGTGGGCGGTGGAGGCGCCACCGCTGGCGTGGCGGCCGGTGCAGCGGCAGGAGCGACCGCCGCCGGGGCGGGGACCGCGTGGCGCAGCAGCCGGCGAAGGTCGCGCGCCAGCCGGCGCAGCACGCGGCGGGCGAAGGGCTGCCGGGCGGCCGCCAGTGCGGCGGCATGGCGCAGGCCTGCAATCTCTGCGTCCCGTCGGGCCAGTTCCTCGTTCAGACGGGCCACCTCGGCCTGCCGGTCGGCCAGTGCGGTGTGGCGTTCGGCCAGTTCGGCCGCCCGCGCGTCGAGTTCGCGGCGGTGCAGGTCGAGTTGCGCTTCCTGCGCCTGCAGGCGGCCTTGCAGATGCTGCAGGGCCGCGCGCAGGGCCTGGGCGGGCCGTGCTGCCTCCTGCGTGTCGCCCGGCCGGTGGGCTTCGTTCGGATCGGCCGAGGAGGTGTTCATGGCCACAGCACCGCCGCTTCCTGGGGGGCCGACCGTTCCGCGACCTCGGTGGGCCGGCCCGGCATCAGTCCGGTGGCGTCGAGCAGGGCGCGCGGCAGGCCGTCCGCCGGCGCGGCGCGGTACGCGCGGGCCCGGGCGCGCAGCTGGGCCAAGTAGGCATCGTCCATGCACAGGCGCTCGATCTCGCGGCGCCAGGCGGGCCCGTCGTCCGGGTCGAGCGCGGGCATCAGGCCGGCCGAGGCTTCCACGATGGCCGGATGGTCCGACAGCACCACCGGCGTGCCCGCCGCCAGGCTCTCGGCCACCGGCAGGCCGAAGCCTTCGGTGAAGGAGGGGAAGACGGCGAAGCGGGCATGCCGGTACAGCCACTGCAGATGCTCGTCGCGCGGCGACTCCACCACGCGCACATCCGGCGCCAGCCGCCAGTTGCGCTCCACCGCCAGCCGGGCGGCGTCCACGCCCCAGCCCCAGCGGCCGGCGAGCACCAGCATCGGCAGGCGCCCGGCCGGCAGCCGCTGCCGCAGCTGCTCCCACACATGCAGCAGCAGGATGTGGTTCTTGCGGATCTCGAGGGTGGAGCAGTACAGGACGAAGGGCCGGTCCAGGTCCAGGCCCGGCGGCGGCGCGCCTGGCCGTGCGGGGCCGGTGTCCAGGCCGGCGGGGGCTGCCACGCGCAGGGGCGGCGCGGCGCGGCCCGCCTCCGCCATCGCGCGCTGCACCTGGCCCGCCGTGTGGCGCGAGACGGCCACCAACTGGTCCGCCTCGGCGATGACGCCCAGCATGTCGGCCGTGTACTGGCGCGGATCGCGGCCGGCGGTCCACTGCGGCGCGTCCCACACCATCAGGTCGTGCACGGCCAGCACCACGCGCACGCCGCGTCGGCGCAGCGCCTGGAAGACCGGGGTGCCGACATAGTCCCAGGGGTTGGAGACGCTCAGCAGCACATCGCCCGGGCCCGGCCCGAAAGGCCCGGCGCCGACGGGAGCGAGGCGCACGTTGGCGCTGGCACGGCCATGCAGCCAGCGGCCGAGGCGGCTGTTCGCCAGCCGGCGCAGGCGCGCCCTGCCGCCCTGGAAAGCGCCCAGCGCGCGCAAGCTGCGCCCCACCGATTGCGGCACGCGCGGCGGTGGCAGCGGCGTGGCGGCCAGCTCGGCGGCGGCCAGCCGGCCGATGCCGTCGGGCGTGTTGGCCAGAAACTCCAGCTCCTGCCCCGTGAGCCGCCGGTAGCCGCCGTCGTCCGCACCGCGACGCACCAGCTGAACGGGCACGGGCTGCGCGGCCAGCAGATCGCCGGTGTGGTGCTCCACCCGCGAGATGCCCACGGGCGAGTGCCAGCCCTTTTCGAGGCTGACGGAGACGTCGAACAGCAGCCCCGGGCCGGGCCGGCCGGCGCCGGCCGGGGGCGCATGGGGGCGGGGGCACCAGGCGCCGTCCAGCACGGCCGTGAGCTGGGCCAGCACCCGGGGCGTGGCGAAGTCGCGCCGGGCCCGCTCGCGCCCGGCCTTCCCCAGCCGGTCGGCCAGGGCGGGATCGCGGTGCAGCCGCTCGACGGCGGCGGCCAGGCCCGCCACGTCGCCTTCGTCGACGAGCAGGCCGTCGACCTCGTGCCGGATCAGCTGCGCCGGCGCGCCGCACGCAAAGGCGATGACGGGCCGGCCCTGGGCCCAGGCCTCGATGATCGAGCGGCCGAAGGTCTCCGGTCCGCCATGGGCCGAGACCGAGGTGACGAGCACGGCCCGCGCCCCGCGCAGCAGCGTCGACGGATCGTCCACATGGTCGTGCAGGGCCAGGGTGGGGGCGGCGCCGGCCTCGGCCATCTGTGCCTGCAGTGCGCGGTACAGCTCGGGGATCGGCCGGTGGCCCACCGATGCGATGCGCAGGTCCGGGCAGCGCGGCCCCAGCAGCGCGGCGGCCTGCACCAGCAGGGCATGGCCCTTGAAGGGATTGACCGTGGCCAGGTGCAGGAAGGGCGCGTCGGCCGCCAGCGTGGTCGCGGGCGCCGGCGGAATGTCGGCCGGGTTGGGCATGACCAGCGCCCGCATGGGGCCGTGAGGCCAGACATGGCGGGCGAGGTAGTCGGGTTTTTCGAGCACCGCGCGGTCGGGCACCAGCAGCGTGGCCCGGGGCACCTGGGGCAGCAGCTGCGCATGGTCGAACCACAGGAAGTCGTGCACGGCGACGCAGGCGATGGCGTCCAGCCCGGGCAGCCAGCCGGCAGCCCGCGCCAGGATGCGCAGCGAGTCCATCGTGTTGCTCAGGATGGCCGAGGGCCGCAGCGCCAGGAAGCGCCGCACCAGCAGCCGGGCGGCGCTGTCTGCGAAGTCTTCGCGGCCGCCGTCCACCGCGTGGATCTCCAGCCCGGGATGCGCGAGCTGCCGCAACCGCTGCAGGTGCAGCGGGTTGCAGGCAAAGACCGTCACCGGCCGTTCGGCCAGGAGCAAGGGCAGCAGGGTCTCGATGTTGCGCTCGGCGCCGCCGTAGCCGGTGGCGACCGAGAGGATGAGCAGGGGCGGTCGGGCCGCGGCCGGGGCGGCGGTCGGGCGGGTGTCGGGCAAGGCGGCTTGCTGCGTCATTCGGGCGCAGGGCAGGAGAGGGAGGAGGGCGGCGCGAGGCAGTACTCGGCACGCAGCAGGCGCCCGGCCTCGCGCGCCAGGCGCTCGGCCAGCGCGGGGTTGGTCAGCAGAGCGGCGCAGTGCCGCGCAAAGCGGTCCGCGCGGTCGGCCACGAGCAGGTGGCGGCCGGGCTCGACCGCCAGCCCGCGGGCGGCATGGGGGGTGGCCACCACGGGCCGTCCGTACTGCCAGGCCTCCAGCACCTTCAGCTTGGTGCCGCCGCCGCCGCGCACCGGCGCGATGACGGCCGTGGCCTGGGCGTACAGCGGCCGCAGGTCGGCGGGCTCGTGCGCGTAGGCGATGCCGTGCGCCGCCAACTGCTGGCACAACGACGCCTCGGCCCGCCCGGCGGCGACGACCTGCACATCGGGCACCCGCCGCCGAAGGCGGGGCAGCACGGCGCGGGCGAACCACAGCAGCGCATCCTCGTTGGGCGGATAGAACAGCGCGCCCACGAAGAGCAGCGTGCGCCCGTCCTTCGGCGGTGGTGGCAGGTCGGGCCCCGGGTCGGGCACCAGCCGGTTGGGGCTGGCGCGCACCTCGCGCATGCCCGGAAGGCGCGCCACGCGGGCGGCGTCCTCGAAGGCGGAGAGATGGACGGTGCGGTAGGCGGGCAGCAGTTGCCGCTCCAGCCGGGCGTAGCGCCGCGCCTGCAGCAGGCCCTGCGCCGCGGCACGCCAGCGGCCGTGGCGCAGGGCCAGGCCGGCCAGGCTGCGGCGCGTGGCCGACTCCCAGTCGTCGCAGTCCATCTCGGCGACGGCGCGCCAGGCGGCAGGCAGATGCGCCGCCAGGTCGTGCATGTAGAAGCGGAAGACGAGCACGCGCACCGGCGTCGGGCCGGGCAGCGCAGCCAGCGCCGCGGCGGCGCCCGCGTCTGGCTCGAACCAGTCCGCCAGCGCGCGCGGGGCCAGGGCGGGGCCGGTGCAGTGCACCACATGCAGCCGGCCGGGCAGCGGCGTGCGCGGCACGGGCGCCTCGGCATGGCGGGTCACCAGCACGATGTCGAGTGCATGCGTGGCTGCCAGCTCGCAGGCCCAGCGCCAGCCCCGGCGCATCAGGCCCACGCCCTGCGGGTCGGGCAGCACATGGGTCAGCAGGACGGCCCGGCCGCGCGGGGCCTGCGCGTCGCTCACGAGGCCCTCGGCCCCCGCAGGCGGCGCAGCCACCGGCCCAGGGCCGACGGCGCGAGGCCGGGCGGCAGGTGCGGCCGTGCCAGGCGGGCGTAGGTGGTGCGTGCCCGCGCCACGTACTCGGGCGTGAGCTGCGTGTGGTCGAAGTCGGACATGTCGCGCCGGTCCGCGTCCCACCAGAGGTGCGCCCACAGGTGCAGGCTGGTGGCGTCCGGCGGCAGCGTGCGGTCCTGCTCGAACAGGCCGGCGATGCCATCGCGCGTCCAGTCGAGCGAGAAGAAGCGGCTTTCCGGCTCGACGCGGATCCATTCGGGGAACTCGCGGCTGAGCCGGTACGGAAGGAAGGTGGAGTGGTTGCTCCAGCTGCCGTCGAAGG
This sequence comes from Pseudacidovorax sp. NFM-22, assembly GCF_021401245.1. GTDB lineage: Bacteria > Pseudomonadota > Gammaproteobacteria > Burkholderiales > Burkholderiaceae_C > Xenophilus. The sequence continues at coordinate 1,067,967 of NZ_JACBFY010000001.1, read as the reverse complement.
CGCCCGGCATGCGCTCGATCCAGGTCTGCACGAAGGGCGAGCCGGGCTCGGCCATGATCAGCGCATTGCACAGCGAGCCCTCGGGCGAGGAGGGCGCGCCCACGTCGACGCGCTCATGGCCCATCACGCAGGATTCGTCGAACAGCGCGGCCGGCGGCGGCGCCACGAACAGGGTGTCCATGTCCGCATAGATGCCGCCCTGCTCATGCAGCACGCGCAGCCGGATGAAGTCGGACACATGCGCGTAGGCGAAGCGCCGGATGTAGTCGTCCTGGTAGTTCAGGTCGATGCGCAGCTCGTGCTCGGGAATCTGCTGCACCTCGATGCGCGGGCGGATGCGCTCCCACAGCGGCCCGTGCGGCTGGTTGTGCAGGTGCACCACCACGCGGTCCGGCCGGTTGACCTGCAGGCACGAGGCCAGGCACAGGTAGTGCAGCAGGTGGAAGGGCTCGGTCTGCGGCCGCAGGCCGAAGACGAAGTGGTAGGTGTTGGGGATGCGCGCGGGGCGCGCCGGCGCGGGAGGCGAAGTGGCGGTCAAGGTGGCTGCGGTGCGCGAAAGGGCGGCAGGCGGCCATGCATTCGGGGCGCACCACCCAGCTGCCGCTTGGGGAGCCCCTGAGTCGATTTGTTATGTTCCGTCAAATATACACGACGGTTTTTTGCAATGAGCCCCAGTCCTCCCGCGCCCCGCCCGGTGCTGCGCTACATCGGCCTTGGCGATACCAGCGGCTATGCCGTCGCGGCCGCGGCGCTGGTGCGCGCGCTGCGGGACGCGGGCACCGCCATCGCGTGGGAACCCATGCTGCCTGGTGGCGCGCTGGGCCTGGGCTATGCGCCGGCCGCCTCGCCGGAGGCCGGGCCCCAGGACCTCTGGCCCCTGCGCGACGACGCGCGCGACTGCGACATGGCCATCGTGCACTTCGTGCCCGAGTACTACCCGCACTTCATCGCCCGCGAGCGCGGCCGCGGCACCCGCTGCGTGGTCGGCCACACGGTGTGGGAGACCGACCGGCTGCCGCGCCACTGGCCCGCGCTCATCAACCGGCTCGATGCCGTGATCGTGCCGACCGAGTGGAACCGCCAGGTGTTCCGCGACAGCGGTGTGACGATCCCGATCTGGGTGGTGCCGCACCTGCCCCGGCCCGCGCGCGTTGCGACGGCGGCGGACCGGGCGCGGCTCCTGCATCGCCTGCCGCCGCTGCAGGGCCGGCGCATCTTCTACACGGTGTCGACCTGGCTGGAGCGCAAGTCCATCGGGCCGCTGGTCGAGGCCTTCGCCGAGGCATTCCGCCATGACGACCCGGTGGCGCTGGTCATCAAGACCACCGCACACGATCTGGAGCGGGTGCGCCGCGATCCGGGCCACGAGGGCGAGAGCGTGCCGGTGCTGCCCCAGTTCGAGGCCATGGTGGGCCGCGCCGTGCTGCGCCATGGCCGCCTGCCGCCGCCCATCTGCCTGATGACCGACGAACTGCCCGACGCCGAGCTGCATGCCCTGCACGAACTGGGCGACTGCTTCGTCTCGCTGTGCCGGGCCGAAGGCTGGGGCCTGGGCGCCTTCGAGGCCGCGCAGGCCGGGCGGCCGGTGATCATCACCGGCTGGGGCGGGCCCACGGCCTTCCTGCGGCCGGATGCGGCCTATTTCGTCGAGAGTCGGCTGGTGCCCGTGCAGCCCGGCGAGGCCAATGGCAGCTACACGCCCGACCAGCACTGGGCCGAGCCGGACATCGCCGCGGCCGTCGCCGCGCTTCGGGCCGTGGCGGCCGACCCCGCCGAGGCGGCGCGGCGCGGTGCCATGGCGGCCCGGCACATCCTGCACGCCATCGAACCGGCGGCGGTGGCCGACGCGCTGCTGGAAGCGCTGGCCCGCTGCGAAGCGCGGGTCGAACCCGCGCCGGCCCCGGCTCCGGCCGATGCGCCCGCCCCCGTGGAAGCGGCCGCGCCGGCCATGGTGCCGCCGCCGCCAGCCAGCCTGCCCCGGCGTGCGCTGCGCCGGGCGCGGCGTGTTCTGCGGGGGCTGGTGGCGGGGCGATGAGACCATCGACCTGCCGCCTTCCGCGCAGCACGATCAGGGCGCTGGGGCTCAGGGCCGCCGCTGCCGGATCAGCGTCAGCAGCGCCTGCGCCGCCGGCGACAGCGACCGGTCCCGCCGCCGCACCAGGTAGACTTGCCGGCTGAGCCCGGGCAAGGGCAGCGGCCGGGTGTGCAGCCCGGCCTGCTGGAAGTGGAACAGCGTCAGCGTCGGCACCACGCTGATGCCCAGGCCTGCGCGCACCATGCCCATCACGGTGGCCAGCTGCTCCACCTCCATCAGCGTGCGCAGCGGCTGCGGATGCAGGGCCGCCTCCAGGTACTGCCGCACGCTGCTCGTGCGCGCCAGGTGGATGAAGGGCCAGTCGCCCAGGTCGGCGGCCGTGAGTTTGCGGCGCCGCACCAGCGGATGGTCGTCGCGGCAGACCAGATGGAAGTCGTCGCTGCAGAAGGGCTCGGCCTGCAGGAGCGGCGTATCGGCGCGGATGGCGGCCAGCGCCAGGTCGGCCTGGCCGCCGGCCACGCGCTCGATGCAGGGCTCGGAGAGCACATCCGCGATCTCCAGCACGATGCCCGGATGGGCCTCGCGGAATTCCGCCAGCACCTGTGGCAGCCAGCCCGCGGCCAGCGAGGGCAGCAGCGCCAGCGACACGCGTCCGCGCCGCAACTGGGCACTGTCGCGCGCGGCATCGAGCGCCGCGTCGATCTCGGCGCGGATGCGCTCGGCCGCCGCCATGAAGTTGCGGCCCTCGTCGGTCAGCGCCACGTGGCGCGTGCTGCGGTCGAACAGGCGCAGCCCCAGGCCTTCCTCCAGCGTGCGGATCAGCGCGCTGAAGGCCGGCTGCGACAGGTGGCACTGCTCGGCCGCGCGGGTGAAGTGGCGCTCGGTGGCCAGGGCCAGGAAGGCATCGAGCTGGCGGCTGCTCAGATTCATTGGGTATGCGGATGAATTGATCCTGACAATCTATTTCACAGAATAACGCCCCGCGCCTAGAGTGCCGTCGCAGGAGACACGCATGGCACTGAAGGAACGACTGCTGATCGGCTGCGCCGCCGGCTTCTCGGGCGACCGGGTGGACGCCGCGGCGCCCGTGGTGCGCGAACTGATCGCCCGCGGCCAGAGCGCCGTGCTGATCTTTGAGACCCTGGCCGAGCGCACCCTGGCGCTGGCCCAACTGGCCCGCCGCGACGACCCCGATGCCGGCTTCGAGCCGCTGCTGGACGAGCTGCTGCGCCCCGTGCTGGCCGACTGCCTGGCCCACGGCGTGCGCATCGTCAGCAACTTCGGCGCGGCCAATCCGCACGGCGCGGCGCGGCGCATCCAGCAACTGGCACGCGGACTGGGCCTGCGCGCGCCACGCATCGCCGTCGTGCATGGCGACGACCTCTCCGGCCCGGAACACCACGACCTGCTGGCGCAGTGCCTGGGTGCCGCCATGCCGGCCGAGCCGCCGGTCAGCGCCAATGCCTACATCGGCGCCGAGGCCATCGCCAACGCCCTGCGCGCCGGTGCCGACATCGTGGTCGCCGGCCGCGTGGCCGACCCGGCGCTGGCCCTGGGCCCGGCGCTGGCGCACTACGGCTGGGCCCTGGACGACTGGGACCGCCTGGCCGGCGCCACGATGGCCGGCCACCTGCTGGAGTGCGGCGCGCAGGTGACCGGCGGCTACTTCGCCGACCCGGGCTACAAGGAGGTGCCGGGCCTGGCCACGCTGGGCTATCCCATCGCCGAGATCGAGGCCGATGGCAGCTGCACGCTCTTCAAGCCCGAGGGCACCGGCGGCCGGCTGGACCTGCACACGGTCAAGGAACAGCTCCTCTACGAACTGCACGACCCCGGCGCCTACCTCACGCCCGACGTGGTGGCCGACATCCGTGAGGCCGAGGTGCTGCAGACGGAGCGCGGCGTGCGCCTGCAGGGCGTGCGCGGCCATGCGCGGCCGGCCACGCTCAAGGTCAACGTGTGCCATGCCACCGGCTGGTTCGCCGAGGGCGAGATCAGCTACGCGGGCGCCCGCGCCCTGGGCCGGGCCCGCCTGGCCGGCGAGGTGCTGCGCGAGCGCCTGCGCGACGCCGGCCCGCTGCGGGTGGACCTGATCGGCGCCTGCAGCATCTTTGGCGACGACGCGGGCCGCGCCCTGGCGGCGGCGCTCGATGCGGCCTCCGCTGCGCCGGACGATGCCCTGCGCGACATCCGCCTGCGCGTGGCCCTGCAGCATGCCGATGCGGCCGTCGCGCGCCGCCTGGTGCGCGAGGTCACGGCGCTGTACTGCTGCGGGCCCGCCGGCGGTGGCGGCGTGCGCACCGGCATGCGGCCGCGCCTGGGCACGCTGTCCTGCCTGGTCCCGCGCGAAGCCGTGAGCACCGGCTACTTCATGGCCGATTGAGGAGGCCCACGATGAATCCCACGCCTTTCCCCTCCGCCCCGCACGCCGATGCCGAACGGGTCCTTCCCCTTCATCGGCTGGCGCACGGCCGCACGGGCGACAAGGGCAACCGCTCCAACATCAGCGTGATCGCCTGGCATGCGGACCTGTGGCCGCTACTGGTCGAGCAGGTGACGGAGGACGCGGTCGCCACGCTGTTCGCCCATCGCCGGCCCAGCCGCGTCACGCGCCACCTGCTGCCCAGGCTGCAGGCGATGAACTTCGTGCTCGACGACGTGCTGGACGGCGGCGTCAACGACGCCCTCAACCTCGACAGCCATGGCAAGGCGCTGTCGTACCTGCTGCTCGACCTGCCGGTGCGGGTGCCTGCCGCGCTGTGCGGGCATCTGGCCGGTCCACCCATCGACTGACGACCTTCCTTCATCCACCCCCGACCGAGGAGACAAGAGACATGAACCGATTCCCGCCCCTGCACCGACGCACCTGGCTCGCCACCGCTCTGGCCGCCGCCACGCTGCCCGGCCTGGCCCAGGCGCAGTCCCCGGCCTATCCGGCCAAGCCCGTCACCTTCGTCGTGCCCTTCGCGGCCGGCAGCGCCACCGACCAGCTGGCGCGGGCGCTGGGCCAGTCCTTCACCGAGCAGACCGGCCAGTCGGTGGTGGTGGACAACCGCGCCGGCGCCAGCGGCATGATCGCGGCGCAGTACGTGGCCAAGGCGCCGGCCGACGGCTATATGGTGCTCATCACCACCAACACCACGCATGCGGCCAACGAGCACCTCTACCGGAAACTGCCCTATGACCCGGTGAAGGACTTCGCGCCCGTCACCGGCCTGGGCAAGGGCGGCCAGGTGCTGGTGGTCAACGCCAGCGCGCCGTACAAGAACGTGGCCGAGTTGCTGGCCGCCGCGAAGAAGAACCCCGGCAAGATGAGCTTCGGCAGCGGCAGCTCGTCCAGCCGCGTGGCGGGCGAGATGCTCAAGCAGATGGCCCATGTGGACATCCTGCATGTCCCCTACAAAAGCAACCCGCTGGCCATCACCGACCTGCTGGGCGGTCAGATCGACATGATGATCACCGACACCTCCACCGGCGTGCCGCAGATCAAGGCGGGCAAGCTGCGCGCACTGGCCTATTCCACGCAGAAGCGCAGCACGCAGCTGCCCGACGTGCCCACGCTGGACGAGGCGGGCGTCAAGGGCTACGACATGGGCTACTGGTTCGCGGCCTATGCGCCCGCCGGCACGCCCGCGCCGGTCGTCGCCAAGCTCAACGACGTGCTGGGCAAGGCCACGAAGAGCGCCGCCGCCAAGGGCTTCTTCGACGGCTCCGGCTCCGAGGCCTGGACCACGACGCCGGAGGAGCTGGCCCGCTTCCAGTCCGGCGAGACGCGCAAGTGGGGCCAGGTGATCAAGGCGGCCGGCATCGAGGCCGAATAGCGCCGCCGGGGCCGGCGAGGGCGCTCAGCGACTGCCAGCCGCCTGGCCCATGCGCCGCAGCCGCGGCGTGACCATGGGCACCGTCAGCATGGTGCTGGCCACTGCCATCAGCAGCAGGGCCGTGAAGGTGGCGTTGGTGATGATGGCCTTGTCCAGCAGTACGTTGGCAAAGATGATCATGATCAGCGCCTTGGTCTGCAGCAGCCAGCCGATCAGCATGCCCTCGCCGCGGGCCCAGCCCAGGATGCGGCCGGCCAGGCCCAGGCCGGCCAGCTTGCCCGCCACCGAGGCCGCCAGCAGCAGGGCGGCGGCCCCGAAGACGGCGAAGCCGCCCACCTGCCAGCTGGTGCGCAGCCCGGTGCTGAGGAAGAACACCGGCATGATCACCAGCAGCACATGGTGGCGCAGCAAGTCCATGTGCTCCTGGTCGAACCAGTCGCCGTCCATCACCACGCCGGCGATGAAGGCGCCCACCATGTAGTGCAGGCCCGACCAGTCGGCGCCCAGGCCGCAGGCGGCCAACCAGATCAGGCCCAGGTACCAACGGTCGCGCTCGGGCACGCGACGCATCAGCCGCCGGAACAGCACCGAGGCCACGGCAAAGACCAGCAGGAAGCCCACCTGACGGCCCACGCGCTCCCAGTCGGTGAGGATGACGGCCAGCACGCCCCAGATGGCGATGTCGTCCAGGCTGGCATAGCGCAGGATGCGCTGGCCCAGCGGCTGGCGCAGGATTTCCAGCTTTTCCATCAGCAAGATCAGGATCGGCAGCGCCGTCACCGCGCACGCCATGCCGATGCCCAGCACGAACTGCCAGTGCTGGGCCTTGGCGCCCATCCAGCCCGGCTGCATCAGCAGCACCAGCGCCGCGGCACTGCCCAGCAGCAGCGGCACGCCCAGCGCCAGGCCGGCGGTCACACTGCTTTCGCCGCGGTGCGTCCAGGCCTTGCGCAGGTCCAGCTCGATGCCGGCGATCCACACGAAGAGCATCACCGCCCACTGCGCCACGCCGTTGAGCGACTGGATCACCGGCGCGCTGAACACGAACTCGTAATAGTCGGGAAAGGCGGCGCCCAGCACGCCCGGGCCCAGCAGGATGCCCATGATGATCTGCACCACCACCAGCGGCGCGAAGTAGTCGGTGCGCCCCAGCCGCCACAGCAGGTAGGGCAGGGAGAAAACGATCAGCATCGCGATCAGGAAGACTTCGGAAACGGTCATCGGCGCTCAGGGGTTAAAAGGCCGCGGCAGTGTGACATGGCCCCGCGTCGGCCAAAGGGCGTAGGACGGCCCCAACATCGCACCCGCGGCCAGGGTTGCCGCCTTGGCGTTAGCCTTGGTGCATGTCTGCCCTTTCTTTCTCGACCGACGTGCGGGCGGCGCCCCTGCCTTCCAACCCGCCACCGCCGGCGCCGGGGCAGCCGCCGGCGTCGCCGCCCATCGTCGTGCCGCCGCCGGCCGGCGATCCGCCGCCCCACGAACTGCCGGTCACCGATCCGCCACCCCCACCACCCGTGGGCGACCCGCCCCGGCCCGTGGCCGCGCTGGGGCGGGTGCACATGCGCCGACTGCGCGAGGTCTACCGCTCGGCCGGCTGGCCCTGCTGCGATGCCATCGAGGTCGACCTGCTGGCCGCCGGCCTGCTGGAGCGCGTGCGCTCGGCCCTGGGCCACGAGACCGTGCGCCTGAGCGATGCCGGCGTGGCGCAGCTGGCCGGCGCCCTGGCCGGCAACCGCGGCGCGATGTCGGCGCATGAGTCGCTCGTCGAGCAGGTGGCGCGCGAGATGACCCGCGGCGGCCGCATCGCCTGGCGCGGCCTGAGCCTGCGGGCGCGCCTCGCACCGCTGGAGCCGGAGGGCCCGGTGCGCTGGTGCATCGCGCGGCCCGACGTCTTCTCGATCCGCAACACCACCGTCGAGGCCTATGCCCATCCCGTCGTGCACGAGGTGAAGGTCAGCCGGGCCGACCTGCTGGGCGACCTGCGCCGGCCCGACAAGCGCGCCGCCTACCTCGACCTGGGCGGCGAATGCTGGTACGTGCTGGGCAACGACGCCCGCGGCCGGCCCATCGGCGGGCCGGAGGACGTGCCCGCCGAGTGCGGCGTGATGCTACTGGAGGGGACGCGGCTCACGGTCGCCCGCGCCGCCGTGCACCGGCCGGTCGAGTGCCTGCCCTTCGGCGTGTGGATGGCGCTGGCCAAGGCCCAGCCCGTGGCGGGCTTCGATGACGAGGCGCAGCAGTGGTTGATGGGTGCCGAAATCGAAGCGGATCCCGCTTTCACACGATAGACTGCAAATAATTGTTAATAGAGTGCCGGGGCGCCCTGGCCGGGACCTGGATGGGACCGGCCTCTCAAACGCCCCGCATTCGTCGTCCGGGGATCGCCGCGTCGTGATCGCGTGCGAATGTCCTGGCGCTGTGCCTCCATGATTTCAAGTCTTGAATCTGCGCGGCCCCATCATTGGGAGGCCCTGCGCCGCGACCTTCGGGCGGGCGACTGGAGCTTCCCCGAGGCCGGCACCGCCCCCGTCCTGCAGGGTGGCGAACTGTCCTTCGTCGTCCGCCGCGGCAGCGAGATCGCCATCGCCGCCGGCCGTTGGGGCCTGGTCACGCGCGAGACCCTGCGCGCCGGCCTGCCCGCGGCGCTGCGTGCCCGCACGGCCCTGATCCGCGACGACGAACTGGGCAAGCTGGCCGTGCGCAGCGCCTGGCAGGGCGCCCAACAGTGCCTGGTGCCGGTGGCGGCCCTGCATGTGCCCGATCACCGCAATCCCGGCGGCGAGCCATGGCTCACCCGCATCGCGCGCCGGGACGACGGCCCCCTGTACCTGGCCGGCCTGTGGAACAGCTGGGCCGACGAGAACGGCGTGCGCCGCCTGAGCGTGGGCCTGCTCACCGTGGACGCCGCGGGCCATCCGCTGATGGGCAACTACGGCCCGCCCGGCAAGCCGCGCCGCATGCCGGTCGTCCTGCCGCGCGGCCTGGGCCGGGCCTGGCTGCTGGCGCAGGGCGAGGAGCGCGCGGCCTTCCTGCGGCCGCTGCCCGCCGCGCAGTTGAGTGCCATCTGCATGGAGAAGGGGGCCGGCGCGCAGGACGGGCCGGCCGTCCCCGACGCCGCCCTGACGCCGCCGCCCGAGGTGCGCCGCCAGAGCCTGCTGCTGGTGGACGACGAGCCCAGCAACCTGCAACTGCTGCGCCTGTCGCTGCAGGCGGACTACCACCTTATCTTCGCCACCGAGGGTGGGCGCGCCATCGAACTGGCCCGCGAGCGCCGGCCCGACCTGATCCTGCTCGACCTGATGATGCCCGGCATCGATGGCTATGCCGTGTGCGAGGCGCTCAAGGCCGACCCGGCCACCCGGCACATCCCGATCGTGTTCTGCACCGCGGTGCACGATGGCGATGCCGAGGCCAAGGCCCTGCGCCTGGGCGCGGCCGACTACATCACCAAGCCCTTCTATCCGCATGTGGTGGCGGCGCGCGTGCGCACGCACCTGGCGGCGCTGGGCATGCTGGCCGCGCAGCAGTCCAGCCTGCGCCAGTTGCAGCGCCTGTGCGATGCGGCCGCCATGCGGGCCAACGTGAGCACCTCGCACATCCAGCGCATGAGCCAGACCGCGCACGAGATCGCGCTGGAGGCGGGCGCCCGCGCCGACTGGTGCGCCATGCTGCAGAGCTCGGCCCCGCTGCACGACCTGGGCATCGTGGCCGTGCCCGATGCGGTGCTGCGCAAGCCCGGGCCGCTGGATGCGGACGAATGGACCGTGATGCGTGCCCATCCGCTGCTGGGCGCCCAGCTCATCGGCGACGACCCGTCGGATGTGCTGGGCATGGCCCGCGACATCGCGCTGTGCCACCACGAGCGCTGGGACGGCACCGGCTATCCGTCGGGCCTGGCGGGCGAGCAGATTCCGCTGGCGGCGCGCATCGTCGCCATTGCCGACAGCTTCGACGCCATGACCTCGCCGCGCCCCTACCGCGAGGCCTTGAGCGAAGAGGCGGCCGTGGCCCAGATCCGTGCCGGCGCGGGCACCGCCTTCGAGCCGCGGCTGGTCGATGCCTTCCTGCGCGCGCTGCCGCGCATCCTGCGCATGCGCCAGCGCTGGGTGCGCGAGGTGGAGGGACTGGGCGCGTAGGGGCGAGGTTCGCCGACGTCAAGGACGGCGTCGACCTGTGCTGAACGCCGGCTGTGCTCAGGCGTGGCGCGGGGCCCTCGCGTCGCGTGCCACGACTTCGGCACCGAGAGAGGCCTGAAAACCGTCGAGGCCGGCCAGGTCCAGCACCGTGAGTCCGCGCCTCTCGATCCGGACCAGACCCAGGGCCTGGAGCCGCTGCAGTGCCACGTTCACGCGCTGGCGCGACACGTTGGCGAGCAATGCCACCTCGGTCTGGCCCACCTGCAGGTGCCGGGGAGCGTCCGGGTAGAGCTCGGGGTTGAACAGGCTCGCCAGGCAATGGGCCACACGTGCATCGGTGTCGAGCAGCCGTTCATGCTCGAGCGCGCCGATGAACAGGCTCAGCCGCGCGTTGAGCAGTTCCTGCAGGTAGTGGTTGAAGGCGATGCTGGTCTCGCGCAGCCATTCGAAGGTGCGTCGCGGCATCAGCGCCACGCGCGCGGGCCGCAGCGCGAACACGTCGTAGCGCCGGGCTTCGTGCTTGATCAGCGAGCCTTCGCCGAACCAGACGCCTGCAGACACCCCTGTCAGCGTGGATACACGTCCGCCCTCCGAGGCCACCGACATCTTGGCGAAACCGTCGATCAGGGCCATCCAATGTTCGACCGGCTGGCCAGCGCCCGCGATGCATGCGCCCCCCGCGTAGCGGCGCTCCTGCATGCTGCCGAGGACATGTTCCAGGTCCGGAGCGTCGAGCCGCGAAGCCCACCGCGAGCGCCGGACCATGGCCTCAAGACACGGGGTGGCCTGCGGGGCATCAGGGATTACCTGTAGCAATTCATGCCTCGTATGTCATCGCAACGACCGTGGTGTCGGGGACCGTTCTTTACGCTTTGTGAAGATCAGATTCGACACCAGGAGACAGTATGTTTGCTTTTTCACCTTCGCCGCGCCAGCGGGTTTGTCCGCGGCCGGCGGTGCGAGCCAGCGCCGCACTGATGGTCGCGGGTGCCGCCCTCCTTGCCAGCTGCGGCGGCGGCAGCTCGGGCGGTGGCGTCGTCTTCTCCCCCGCACCAGCACCGGCGCCTGCCCCATCGCCGGCCCCCGCCCCGGCGCCCGCCGCTTTCGAGGTGCGAACCCTGTCCTCGCGTCCCGACATGGTGAGCGGCGGTGACACGCTGCTCGAGATCCGTGCGCCGCAGGGCGTGTTGCCTTCGAACGTGCGCGTGAGCCTCAACGGCAAGGACGTCACCGCGCAGGTGCCGGTTCGCGACGCGGCGGCCCGGCTCCTGAGGGGCAAGGTCAGCGGGCTCACTGAGGACCCGTCCTCGTCCACGGGCAAGGACAACCTGATCGTGGTGAGCAACGCCGCAGATCCCACGCAGCGCACGGAACTCAAGCTGGTCAACTTCCCGATCACGGGCCCGATCCTTTCGGGGCCGCACATCAGCCCTTACGAGTGCCGAACGGTGCAGAACGGACTGGGCGCCCCCCTCGACGCGAACTGCTCGGCCACCACGCAGGTCGTCTGGTACTACCGCACCACCGGCGGCACCTTCCAGCCGCTGCTCAACCCGACTGGCGCGCGGCCGACGGACCTCGCGCAGACCACGACCAACGACGGCGTCACGGTGCCCTACATCGTGCGCGTGGAGTCGGGCACGATCAACCGTGGCGTGTATCGCCTTGCTGTCCTGGACAACCCTAGCAAGGACGCGCCGGCCACCTGGACGCCGGGGGCGGGCTGGAATCGCAAGCTGGTTGTGTACTTCGACTGCTGCGGCTCGGCCCAGTACAACCAGGGCGTGCATCCGGTCGACTCGATCCTCGGTGATGCGGGGCACATCCAGCTTTCACGCGGCTTCGCGTTCATCAACTCCACCGAACTGTGGAACAACCAGCATGCCAACCCGCATCTGCAGGGCGAGACGCTGATGATGCTCAAGGAGCATGTGATCGAGACTTTCGGCGAGGTGCCCAAGTGGACCGCCGGCTTCGGCGGCTCGGGCGGCGCCATCCAGCAATACCTGATCGCCCAGCTCTACCCCGGCCTGCTCGACGGCATCCAGCCCATCGTCTCCTTCCCTGAGACGCTCATGCCCGAGGTCATGGAGTGCCGGCTGCTCAACCGGGTCTATCTCACGGATGCCGTGACCTGGTCCACTGCCAAGCAGAATGCGGTCAACGGCTTCAACACCAACACCTGCCTGGCCTGGGACTTGTCCTTTGCCAGCATCATCAAGTCAGACAACGCCCCCGGTTGCGGCTTTCTCGAGCCCGGCAATGCGGCGAACGTGTTCAACCGCACGACCAACCCCAACGGCGTTCGCTGCGACCTCTTCCAGACCAACGTCAATCTGCTGGGCAAGCGCCCCGGCACGCAGGAGGCCCGCCGCCCCCTCGACAACATCGGCGTGCAGTACGGGCTCGCGGCGCTGAACCAGGGCGCCATCACGGTCAAGGAGTTCCTCGACCTCAACGAGAAGGTGGGGGGCTACGACGGTGACGGCAACGTGCAGGCCGCGCGCTCGACGGCGGACAGCGGCGCGCTGGAGGCCACCTACGGTGGTGGCTTCAAGAACAGCTTCACCGGTCCGGGCCTCGCGAACATTCCCATCATCACGCAGCGCGGCAATGCCGACGCCACCGGTGACATCCACGACACGCTGCAGGACCTGATCATCCGGGCGCGGCTGCAACGCGCCAACGGCCGCAGCGACAACCAGATCATCTGGACGCTGGGCTCGACCTCCGGCGTGAACTACATGGCCGCGTCGATCGACCTGCTCAACCGGTGGCTGGACAACATGGCCGCCGATCCGGCGCCTGCGTCGACCGACAAGGTGGTGCGCAACAAGCCGGCCGGCGCCAACGACGCCTGCTGGGACAAGACGGGCAAGCGCATCGATGAGCCCGCGTCGCAGGATCCTTCGGCGGCGTGCAATGTGGTCTACCCGCGCTTCAGCACGCCGCGCATCGTCGCCGGGTCGCCGCTCGCGAACGACGTACTCAAGTGCCAGCTCAAGCCGGCGAACGTGGCGGACTACGCCGTGCCCTTCAGCGGGGCCGAGGAGACGCGGCTGAAGACGATCTTCCCGAGCGGCGTGTGCGACTGGAGCAAGCCGGGCGTGGGGCAGCAGCCGCTGCGCGGCACCTACCTGCGCCTGCCGCTGGGTTGAGGCGCCTGGGGTAGGCGCCGAGGGGCTCTGCGGTGCCCCTTTTCGTGCCGGCCTCCGGAGGCGGAGTGAATTGACCCCCAGGAACTGACATCCGAGGTCCGGTGCCTGGCGGCTCGCTTCCCCACACCGTGCTTCACGAATCGGACGCAACTGACGCTCCCAAGGTGCGGTGCCTCGCGCCTTGTTCACGTTGAGGTTTCAGACGTGCATTACTTCGTGTCAACGCGGGCCAGCGGGCTGGGCGCAGCGCGCAGTGCTTCGCTCGCGGCCCTCCACGCCGGGTCTGCCGCATCGAGCGCGGTACGCAGATAGGCCCATGTCAGCTGCGCCACCGCCTCCACGCGCGCCGGGTTCTCGTCGGTTGTCTCCGCCGCGTCGTAGCCAGAGATTCCGCCAAGGATGTGTTCGCCCCCGAACACGGTGAGCAGGTCCTTGGGGCTGGGGCTCAGGGTGTAGGCGCCGGCGCGATACTCCGCCTGATCAGAGAACATCGGATTGACGTCCCGGTCGCCGACCACTACTAGCGCCGGCGCGGTCATCGCCGAGAAGTCGAGAGTGCGCAGGATCGGGTAGCGGTCACCAGCGGCCCCAGTCAGATAGTTCGGGTTGCCTGGTCCGGCGATGATGACGCCGGCGGCGATCCGCGCGTCGCGCAGATCGACCACCGAACCGTCCACGTCGGTGACGCGCTGGCCCAGCAGCATTCCCGCCGTCATGGCGCCGAGCGAGTGCCCCGCTACAGCCACACGACGCCGGTCCATCCGGCCGCGCAGCCCCGGCACGGCTTCCTCGATCGCATCAAGCGCGTCGAGGAGTCGGGTCATGTCTTCGGCGCGCGAGCGCCAGAAGAGCGCTCCCTCCGGTCCGTTCGGGTCGACCACCTCGCGCAGGGTGGCCGACGAAAGGTGCGTCGGCTGGATGACGACAAAGCCGCGCGCGGCCCAGTAATTCGCCAGCGGCCCATACCCGTTCAGCGAAGACAGGTGGTTGGACGAACCATGCCCATGGGAGAAAAGGACGATCGGCAGGTCGCGGCCGGTCACCGGGGCGGATACGCGCACCTGCAATGGGACAGCGCGCCCAGGCGCCGACAGCTCGATCGGGCTGACGGACACGACGGGCACCGGCGCAACAGACGCAAGAGGGACGACGGACGATATTGCTGTGGACATTGGACGGTTCCTTTAGAGGGTGGTCAGCGTTTGGGCTCGCACGCGATGAACGGTGCTCGATGCAAACGATAGCGCCCATGGACAGGACTTAATACAATGCACAGTCCTTTTTTAGTGTTCAAGAGTCCAGGGATGGTCGATCCACTCACTGAGGTCGTGACGTTACTGCGCCCGACAGCTCCGTTCGCGAAGATGGCCACCGCCGCCGGAACGTGGATCGCGCGCCGCTCGGAAACCGGACGACCTTTCTTCTGCGCAATCGTCGCGGGGACAGCTCGGCTGACGGTCGAGGGGCACGATCCCGTGGTGCTCGAGCAGGATGACTTCGTCCTCGTTCCGGCCGCCTTCGACTTCACGATGTCAAGCCTCGATCCACCTGCGGACGGGGAAGAGACGGCGTACGTCTTCCGCCCTGACGGTGAGATCCGGCACGGTGACCCGACTGCGTCGCCCGATGTACGAATGCTGATCGGCTACTGCGTGTTTGCGTCGCCCGACGCGGGGCTGCTGGTTTCGCTGCTGCCGCAACTCGTTCAAGTGCGCGGCGAGCCGACGCTCTCCACGCTCGTGTCGCTCATCTATGCGGAGTTCCGTGCTCTGCGCCCCGGACGCGACGTCGTGCTCGCGCGCCTGCTGGACGTGCTTCTGATCGAAGCACTTCGCTCGGCGCCCAGGAGCGCGGCCTCGCCTGGCCTCGTCCGCGGCCTCGCCGACGATCGACTGGCCGCGGCGATGCGGCGGATGCACGAGCAGCCAGGTGCGCCTTGGACCGTCGCCGAGCTCGCGCGGGAGGCAGCGATGTCCCGCTCTGCGTTCTTCACCCGGTTCAGCCGACTCGTCGGCGTGACGCCGATGGAGTACTTGCTCGGGTGGCGCATGGCGCTTGCCAAGTGCCTGCTCCGTGACGGGGTGACGGTCGGAGATGTCGCAGAGCGAGTCGGCTACGGCTCGGCCAGCGCGTTCAGCGTCGCATTCACGCGAAACGTTGGCTGTCCCCCCGCGCACTTCGCACGACGCGATCAAAACCCCCGCCGGGCGAAACCCGGGGCGGGTGTTGCCGACTCGGAACCAGCGGCAGCCCACTTGGGTCGTGGTCCGGCGGCAAGACGGGGCAGGGCGATACCCGTGGCGTAAAGCCGGTCAAAGCCGCAGCTTCCAGGTTCGCCTACTTACTTCGGAATGATCTGCAGGAGATCGCGCCTGCTGTCCTCAGCGAACGAATGAGGCGTGTCAGCCAGACCTGCGATTTCGGGGAAGGCCGGACGCACCTCGTCATGGTGGACGAGCGGCACGAACTGAAAACAGCGTACAGCGACTGGTCTATGTGCTTGGGGATGCTCTTCACGAATTCGCGCGCAGTGGGCATCTGCGGGCTCGGGTGATCTGCGGCGTTGCAAAGGCTCGGCGCTTTGAGCGTCTGCGCGGCTTGTCCTCCCGCTTTTACCGCCTTGGAGATCGAGGCCCAGTTGTGAACGAGGTCCCAGTAGTTCATGAATTCCAGGTCCGTGCCGGATTTCACCGTGCAGCTCAAGTCATCGATCACGTGCGCGGCAACTCAGCACATGTGCGCTGGTGAGACTCAGAAGGCTCATTGTCACGGTCTGGCCACCAGATTGATGCTACTTGGCTGTTCCTCCTGTTGATCCAACTTGGCCGAATTCATATCAGAGACGAAGAGGCAGTTCGGATCAAAAAAGAAAGCTGGAGGCAATGAATTGAGAAATAGGCCCTCTCGCGTAACTTCGATGCGCCTCCTTGCCGATGCGCGAAGCGGGAGCGAGTGGGGCTGGGGCGACCCGACGCCACTGCGTCCGGCTCAAGCACCGTGGCGTGCGACGGCTCATACTGAGTCGAAGTCTGCGCCCGTCGCCGTGATCAATCCGCCTGTCGGAAAAAGCCTAGGGCGGCGTAGGCGCAGGCAAAAAAATCCCGACCGATAAAACTGAAGAAAGAGGTGATCAACGCAGAATGGTCAGCAGCTCGTCCATGTCTACCGGCTTGCTCAGCAGGTGCTGAAATGGATCGCCGATCTTCATGGCGGCCAGGCGGTGAACGTTGCCAGACAGTGCGATCAGGAGAGGATGCGCGTCGCCTGAGTGCTTGGCGATGAGGCGAGCCGCACGCTCCCCGTCCAGCTTCGGCATCTCCAGATCCATGACGACAGCATGAGGCGTGCAACGGTCTGCGGTGTCCACGGCCTCAAGTCCGTCGTGAGCGACGAGCACAGAACAGCCCTCGATCTCGGACTCTAGGATAAGCTTCAACAACGTAGTTGCCTGCGTCTCATCGTCCACCACGAGTAGGCGCTTCCCATTCATTTCTTTTCCCATAATTTGGAACTACCCATGAGGCTCGCCGATTTTCTAGACCAGAACAAAGAAGAAATCTTGCGCGAGGCCGCTGCATTCGCAAAAACGCTTCCGACATTGAAAGCCGCGGCAGACGAAACGCTGCGTGACCATTTTTCGCAGTGTTTAAATGATATCGCGTCAGATTTGCGAAGGGCCCAGAGTAGGACGGAAGCCTATGACAAGAGCCAGGGACTTGCTCCCAAGTCTCCAGTGGTGACTGCGGCGGAGGAGCATGGAGAGGCCCGGGCGCAGAGCGGTCTGACCGTGAGTCAGCTTATTTCAGAGTATCGGGCTTTGCGCGCGACCATCATTGCGCTTTGGCTGGAGAACAACAAAGATGAAGTCCATGTGGTCGACGATCTTGTCCGCTTCAATGAAGCCATCGATCAGGCCGTAGCCGAATCTACGGAGGCATTTGAAGCCAAGGTCGAGCATTGGAGGCATATATTTATCGGCGTCATCGGACACGATCTACGAGCCCCTCTCAACGCCATCTCGTTGACGGCAAAGTATTTGCAAGGCATCTTGCCCTCCGAGGCGAAGAGTCACGTCCTGACTATTTCCAACAGCTCAAAGCGCATTGGAACGATGCTGGATTCTTTGCTTGATTACAGCAGCAGCCGAGGCGGCGCTGCAATGACGCTGAAGAAAAGCAACGCAAATCTGAGCAAAGAATTGCTAGAAGAGCTGCAGATTCTCCGAGCAGCCTTCCCTCAACAGGAAATATCACTGGATGTCATTCAGACAATCGAAGGGACTTTTGACGTGTCGCGTTTGCGCGAGGCTTTTGCCAACCTGCTGTCGAATGCGGCCGAGCATGGCACGGGGGGCGTGGTCAAAGCTAAAGTGAAGAAGTCCGAGGATGCGGCGGTAATTCAGGTCTGCAACGAGGGCAAGATTGCCGATGAAAAATTGGAGGGGATCTTCGACCCCTTGAAGCGCGGACAAGGGTTCGAAACCGGTCACAGAACTAATCTTGGTCTGGGGCTCTTCATTTGCAAGCAGATCGCTCTGGCGCATGGAGGTGACATCGTGGTCAAGTCTGATGATGGGATCGTGCTTTTTACTCTTACGATCCCGCTTCACCAAGCGGATTGATCGAGCCCTGATCGCCGGTCATTCGCGGATCTCAGGCATACCCAACGATGCCGCACTGGTGGTTGAGGTAGGGCCAGACGCCCCTTCCAGAAGTCGTCCTGCAGAAGCACAAGCTCGGCATCCAGGTCTTGGCCCCAGTTTGTAGGAATTCCCGCGCGTGAATCTCCAACTTGAGCCCTTGCGCTGCGCCGCCCCGAATGCTGCGCTGCAAAGACAAAGGAGATACACAGATGGCAGATGACCGCATGCAAGCCCATGGGCAGGACCGCACCCGCATCAACCTTCACGAAGACTACGAGGTGCATGACTGGGCGAAGAAGTTTGGCGTTACGCCTGATCAGCTCCGTGAAGCTGTGAAGGCCGTGGGCCCCGAGTCCAAGAACGTCGAGCAGTACCTCAGCCGCGAACGGTAAGGCGGCCAATGCCCGTAGCGCGGGCACCCGGGCATTTGTGTCGTGGCCGTGACCACGCCATCTTCCGGCCGAAAGCGGTACACCGGAGGCCGCTGCGAAGGCGTAAGCTTGACATTTGTCACGGCAGCGCAAGACCGCTGCGGGCGTACGCGCCGCAGCCGTCATGCGCTTTGCGCCTCGCGCTCATCCGGATCCGCAGCGCCCACTTGCCGCTCGATTCGTGAAAAGCATCCCTCGCAGCTGGAGGAAACGGTGAAGAGCGAAGTTCGATCCAAATTGGAGGCCCCGGTTGATCTAGGACGCGCGCGGCACCATGTGACGCTCCTTGCCGTAGCAGCGATTGCCTGCACGGCGGTCCTGCTCCAATTTCCCTGGCCTTGGCCGTTGCTTGGCGCTTGGGTGGACGTTTTGCACCTGCTTCTGGAATTCGCAGGAGTGGCCACGGCCGCGCACGTGATCTCGATTGCTTGGTCCGGGCTGAGCAACAGAACCTCGGTCGAGGCGCGCGTTGATTCTGTGCTTCACGCTTGTCGCCGGAGTCGGCCTCGTGCATGCGCTCAGACACGACATCGTCCATAGCCCAGAAAAGATTACCGACTCGGCAACGACATCATGGCTCTGGCTCATCGGCGCGGTGGTTCAGCTGGTTGCCATCGGCTTGCTGATCTTTCGCGTTCAGCTCCTGGGCCCTCGTTCGGCCTGGTTGCAACTGGCAGTGGCGTGCGTTGCGCTCCTTGCATGGACGGCTGCGCGGGTAAACATCAGCGGGGTGCCGCCGGCGATGGACGACGGCTTTGCACTGCTGGTCACTGCGGGCTTCTGCATCGCGTGCTTCGCGCTGTATCACCGGTTCAAACAAGATAGCGAAGTCGCTGATCTTTGGCTGGCCCTGTCCTGCTTCCTGGCTGGTCTTAGCACGCTCTCGTTCGGCTTTACCTTGGCCTCCGGGAAGACGGCCGATCTCACGGTGGACTTTCTTCGCCTGAGCTCGTATGCGTGCCTGCACCGCGCGGTATTCATCACTGGCTTCCAGTCGCCGATCCGCCGCTTGCTGCTTTCCGAAGCACGGCTTCGTGAGCGTGAAAACGAACTTCAGAACATCCTCGAAAGTCTTCCTGCCGGCATGTGCCGCCTGGATGGGAACCTCAAGCTCCGGTACTCCAACCGCAACTTCAAGCTCATGATGGGCCTGGAGCACAAGTCCATCGGTGGGCTGCCAGTCGACGAAATGCTTGCGCCAGATCGACTGCCAGTGCTGAGGCCTCACCTGCACCAAGCGATGGCCGGCAAAAAGGTTGCGTTCGACTTTGCAATTGAGACAGCGCCTGGCGAGCCGGTTCATCATCGGCACGTGGTGCTGGCACCGGCACGCGAGAGCGACGGGATGCTCAATGGGGTACTCGCCATCGTCAGCGATGTGACAGACCGGGAAACCGCCTTGATTCAGGCCGCAGAGACTGCTCAGGAGATCCTGGAACTCAAGGCCGCGCTGGACGCGCATGCCATCGTCGCTATCACCGATGCCAAAGGCTTCATCACGCGTGTGAACGACAAGTTCTGCTCGATCTCCAAGTACGCGCGGGAAGAGCTGGTCGGCAAGACGCATCGGATCATCAATTCGGGCTACCACCCCAAGGGGTTCTTCGGGGACATGTGGAAAACCATATCCCGTGGAGAGGTCTGGAATGGCGAAGTGTGCAACCGGGCCAAGGATGGCTCGCTGTACTGGGTCCACACCACCATCGTGCCTTTGCTGGGGCCAACTGGAAATCCCGAGCAATACATCGCCATCCGCGCAGACATCACCATGCGCAAGGAGGCGGAGGCCGAAGCCCAGCGAATGGCGCTGCACGACGCCCTCACCGGGCTGCCGAACCGCCGGTTGATGGGAGACAGGCTGACGCATGCGCTGCATACCGCGCAGGGCGAGCGCCAACACGGCGCTCTCCTGGTTCTCGACATGGACAACTTCAAGGACGTCAACGACAGCCTGGGGCATGCGGTCGGCGACCTGCTGCTCAGGCAGGTCGCGATTCGGCTGACTGAATGCGTTCGCAAGGGCGACACGGTGGCACGCCTCGGCGGCGATGAGTTTCTGGTCATCCTCGAACATCTGGATCCCAATTTCCCGGAAGCAACGTCCCAGGCGTTGGACATTGGTAGCCAGATTCGCGAGGCGCTGTGCGAGCCTTTTCATTTTGGAACGCAGGTCATCAGCACGAGTCCCAGCATCGGCGTCATTCTCTTTGGAGAAGGATCTCCGGCGCCCGACGAGCTGGTCAAACGCGCCGACATGGCGCTTTACAAGGCCAAGGAGGAAGGGCGCAACCGCCTGGCGTTTTTCGATCCGCAATTGCAGGAGGAGATCAATGCTCGCACCGAACTGTTGCGCGAACTTCGCAACGCGATCACCAAGTCCGAGTTCACGCTGTATTACCAGCCTGTCGTAGACACCGCCATGAAAATCGTGAGTGTCGAGGCCCTCATCCGTTGGAAGTCCGAACGCCTGGGTCTCGTTTCGCCAGGCCAGTTCATCCCGCTCGCCGAGCAGAGCAATCTCATTTTGCCGATTGGGCAATGGGTCTTGCATACGGCGTGCACACAGCTCAAGGCGTGGGAGCAGGATCCCGCGCGCAGACACTGGACGATTGCGGTCAACGTGAGTGCCAAGCAGTTCTACGACGATGGCTTCGTCAGCAACGTGCTGCAAACGCTGGAGGTCACAGGCGCACCTGCAAACAAGCTGCGCTTCGAAATCACCGAGAGCATGATGCAAGTGAACCTGCGCGAGACGACCGTGAAGATGCAGACCTTGCGCTCGCTCGGCGTGCTTTTTTCTCTGGACGACTTCGGCACCGGCTACTCGTCTTTGAGCTACCTGAAGACGCTGCCCCTTGACCAGCTCAAGATCGACCGATCCTTCGTCGACGACATCCTCACAGATCCGAACGATGCGGCCATTATTCGCACCATCCTTGCGCTGGCAGACCATCTGTCGCTCAGCGTGGTCGCGGAGGGGGTGGAAACTGTTGAGCAGAAGCAGCTCTTGATGAGCTACGGCTGCCGGACCTACCAGGGCTTCTTATTCGGCAAGCCGGTGCCCGTGGAACTACTTGGCAGCGAGATTGACGCCGTGCACGAGGCACAGGCCATTGTGCAGAAGGTACGTTCAGAGCAGCCTTTGCACTAGGTGGGTGGCTGTAAGCTCCAGCGTCACACTCTTCGCTGATGAACGTCGAATAGTTTTAAAGAAGTCGTGGAGATTGCGGGCGTCCTGGCTGTCTGTCGTCTGGACAGAAATCCGCCAGCCTTCGGAATCACCAGAAACTGAATTTTCGATGTTCCTGGCATCCATCAATTCACTCCTCGCCTTCATCAAAAGCGAAATGAACTTGCGATCCTGGGATCTGCCGTCCCAAGCCTGATTCTCTTGGAAATCTGCTTTTTCTTGATCTCCAGCACTGCCCGAAGTAATAGACGCCGTCGTTCCGCCTGCGCTCCAGCGGTCGACCGCAAGTGACTCTTCATCCTATGAACTGACACGCCCCGAGCGGGAAGTTCTGCCTCTGCAGAGTGCTATCATCGCCCGGCTGAACTGCACCAACTGACACACTGGTGCCGTTCGCCTCGGTAAAAGTCCATGTAAATCAAGGGTTTACCGCGCGGGTGTAGTTCAATGGCAGAACGGCAGCTTCCCAAGCTTCATACGAGGGTTCGATTCCCTTCACCCGCTCCACTCCTTCAGGTCTTCTCCCTCTCGCCACCACGACGCGGCAGCGAAGCCGCCGCTTCCATCACGCCGCGGCTTCTGCGAGGTCCAGCTTGCGCTTTTCCGCGATGGACTTGCGGACGGTGCTCCAGATGGTCCAGACGAGCATGAGCGCGGTCACCGCCAGCAGGCTGGCGCTGATGGGCCGGTCGATGAACACCATGGGATCGCCGCGGGACAGCAGCATCGTGCGCCGCAGGTTTTCTTCGAGCATCGGGCCCAGGATGTAGCCCAGCAGGAGGGGAGCGGGCTCGAATTTCAGAACCATCAGCGCGTAGCCCATCACCCCCAGAACGGCCACCATGTAGATGTCGAATTCGTTGCTGTTGACGCTGTAGACGCCCAGCGCCACGAACACGAGGATCGCCGGATACATCCACGCGAAGGGAATTCGCAGCAGCGCGACCCAGATGCCGATGGTGGGCAGGTTGAGGATCACCAGCATGATGTTGCCGATCGCGAAGCTCACGACCAGGCCCCAGAAGAGCGCGGGCTGCTCGCTGATCAGCATGGGCCCCGGCTGGATTCCGTGAATGATCAGGGCGCCCAGCATCACCGCCATGACGGCGTCGCCCGGGATGCCCAGTGAGAGCGAGGGGACGAACGCCGTCTGCGCCGCGGCGTTGTTGGCCGACTCGGGGGCGCTGATGCCGGCGATGGCGCCCTTGCCGAACTTGCGAGCGTCGCGTGCCACCCGCTTTTCGATGGCATAGGACATGAAGGCCGCGATCGAAGGGCCGACCCCGGGAAGCGCACCCAGGGCGCCTCCGAGTGCCGAGCCACGCAGCATGGGCGCGACGCTTTCACGGAACTCGGCGCGCGAGGGAACCATGGACCGCATCGTGACGGGCTCGGGCTGGCGTTCCATGTCGGGGGAGTTGATGCATCGCACCACCTCGGCCACCCCGAACAGTCCCATGGCCAGCGCGACCAGATTGATGCCGTCGGTCAGTTCGATGATGCCGAAGTCGAAGCGCGAGACGCCGGAATTCACGTCCGTGCCCACCATGCCCAGCAAGAGGCCCAGCACCACCATCGCGAGGCCCTTGGCGGCCGAGCCCATGCTCATCGAAGACGCCGCCACCAGCCCGAGCACCATCATGGAAAAGAATTCGGCGGGGCCGAATTTCAATCCGATTTCGGCAATGGCCGGCGAAAAGAGCACCAGCAATACCAGCCCGGTCATGGCGCCCACCAGCGAGGCGATGGTCGTGATGAACAAGGCCAGGCCGGCGCGCCCTTTCTGCGCCATGGGATAACCGTCCAGGCAGGTCACCGCCGAAGAGGGCGTGCCGGGAAGATTGAGCAGAATGGCCGCCGTCGAACCCCCATATTGCGCGCCGTAATAGACGCCCGCCAGCATGATGATGGCGGCGGTGGGTTGAATGTGGTAGGTGATGGGCAGCAGGAGCGAAATGGCCGCCAGTGCGCCGATGCCCGGCAGCACGCCGACGACGGTGCCCAGCAATACGCCGAAAAAGCAATACGCCAGCGTCATCGGCTCCATGGCGACCTGGAGCCCAAGAAGAAGATTGTTTGCGAGATCCATGACGCTGCTTCACCAGGGGAACGTGCGAACGTTCATCTGCAGACCGAACACGAAGATCGCCACGGTCAGTGCAGACACCGCGGCGGAGATCACCAGCTTCTGGCGCACCGAGGTGCGCGCCGGCATCAATGCCACCATCGAGGCCGCAAACGCGGCGACCAGCACGCCTGCGGACTGCAGGAGTGCAGCGAACAGGACCAGGCAGGCGGTGGCAGTGGCCAGGTTCCGCCATTGCACCTTGATGGGGTTGCCCTGCCGCCACCAGGCCGGCAGCGCCACCAGCAGGCCGAGCACGGCCAGCAGCCAGCCCAGCACGATCGGGAAATAACCCGGGCCCATGCGCGCGGCCGTGCCCATGGTGTAGCGGCTGGCGTACAGGCCAAAAAATACGCCGACGACCGTCAATGCAATACCGCCGATCAGGTCGTGCGTGTCTCTGTGTTTCATGGATTTCCTTGTCTCCGCCATTGCAACCGCACAATGTCGGCCCCGCGGGGTGGTCGGAAATGGTACGGGCGAAACTCACGCCCTCGCGTGAACAGAGCATTGCGATTCGGTAATGTTGGCGGGTTTTGAAGACCACCCAACTCACTGGAGCGAGCTGAATCAATGAATGAAGAATACGAGACCAGGGAATGCCGGAATGTATTGCGAATTCCACAGGCGTACTGCGCCGGTCCTATTGAAAAAGCACGTTCTTGCCGCGGCGAGTTGCTCCATAAAAAAATCGCTCGACCCCATCGAAGGGGAACAATTGAAAATTCGGCTCAGCGCTGGACATCCTCCACCCGCCGACGTGGCCCGCGGCGCGCGGGCGCGGCCGGCGGGCGCCTGAACAGCGTCGGCTTCGCCGTACACGGCACCCAAGTGCCCGCATTCCTGTAAGCTCAACCCGGTGGCTGGAAAGTAACTTTCCGGCATTTCAGGAGATGCGCAGTGCGACAGGTCGGTCTGATCCTCGAAGACGGTTTCCAGCTCATGGGCCTGGCGGCGTTGTCTGCCTTCGAACTGGCGAATGCCGAGCTGGGCGCGGCGGGCTATCGGCTCACGGTCCTGTCCGAGCACGGCGGCACCGTGCGCTCGTCGATGAACGCGGGCATCGAGACGGTGCCCTTCGGCGTCATGCCCGACACGCTGATGGCGGCGGGCGAGCTGGTGCCTTCCGACGTCTCGCCCGGGGTGCGCGAGTTCGTGGCGCGCGCCGGCCAGGAGGCGCGGCGCGTGGCCGGTGTGTGCACCGGCGCCTTCGTCCTGGCGCAGGCCGGCCTGCTGGACGGCCGGGCGGCCACCACGCACTGGGCGCATGCCCGCGATCTGCAACGGCGCTTTCCCAAGGTGCGGGTGGACGAGGACCGCATCTTCATCCGCGATGGACCGGTCTGGACCTCGGCCGGGATGTCCTCGGCCATCGACCTCACGCTGGCGCTGATCGAGGACGACCACGGCGCCGCGGTGTCGCGCTCGGTGGCGCGCAAGCTGGTGGTCTACCACCGCCGGCCGGGCGGCCAGTCGCAGTTCTCGGCCATGCTCGAACTGGAGCCGCGCTCCGACCGCGTCCGGCGCGCCCTGACCCATGCGCGCGAGCACCTGCGCAATCCGCTCTCGGTCGAGGAACTGGCCGATGCGGCCAGCCTGTCGCCGCGCCAGTTCAGCCGGCTTTTCCGCGAGGAGACGGGCCAGTCGCCGGCCAAGGCGGTCGAGATGCTGCGGCTGGAGGCGGCGCGGGTGATGCTCGAAGAGGGTCGCCACCCGCTGGACGTGGTGGCGCGCGACACCGGCTTTGCCGACCGCGACCGCATGCGCCGCGCCTTCCTGCGCCACTACGGACAACCGCCCGCCGGCCTGAAGCGCAGCCTGCGCCTGATGGAGGACGAATCCGCGTGATGTCCTGAATTGCCGCTTCTATGTCATTAATGCCGTGAGAGCGAGGCCTAATCTTCAGGCCTTCATCGCACAAGGACGAACGACATGAACTCCGAATCGCGCAATCACTGGCTGCAGACCCGCCACGGCCGCCTCGCCATCCGTGAAGACGGCCCGCAGGGCGGCATTCCGCTGGTGCTGCTGCAGCGCTTCCGCGGCACGCTGGACGACTGGGATCCGGCCTTCATCCAGGCCATCGCGGCCGAGCGCCGGGTGATCCGCTTCGACAGCGCCGGCATCGGCCGCTCCGAGGGGCGCGTGCCCGACAGCATCGCCGGCATGGCCGCGGTCGCGGCCGAGGTGATCGTGGGGCTGGGGCTGTCGCAGGGCGATGTGCTGGGCTGGTCCCTGGGCGGGGTGGTGGCGCAGCAACTGGCGCTCGACGCGCCCCATCTGGTGAGGCGGCTGGTGGTGGCGGGCTCCAGCCCCGGCGGCATCACCGACGGGCCGCAGCCGCATCCCCGCGTGCCGCAGGTGATGACGCGGGGCGTCAACGACGCGCCGGACTTCCTCTTCCTCTTCTATCCCGAGACCGAGACGGCCGTGGCCGCGGGCAAGGCGTCGCTGGCGCGCATTGCCGCGCAGGCGGACATCGGCCCGGCCGTCACGGCCGAGGCCTTCATGGCGCAGGTCAAGGCCATCGCGTCCTGGCCCGGTGTGCTGCATCGTGCCCGGGAGCTGCGCCTGCCGATGCTCGTGGCCAACGGCGCCCACGACGTGATGTTGCCGGCCTACCGCTCGTACGTGCTGTCGCAGCAGGCGCCCGACGCCAGGCTGGTGCTCTATCCCGACGCGGGCCACGCCTTCCTGTTCCAGGAGATCGAGGACTTCGCGGTCCAAGTCGACCTCTTCCTCGCCTGATCCCGCCTCATTCATCGAAAGGACTTCATCATGCAGATGACCGGCAACACCCTCTTCATCACCGGCGGCACCTCCGGCATCGGCCGCGCGCTGGCCGAGCAGTTCCATCGCCTGGGCAACAAGGTGATCATCGCGGGCCGCCGCCAGGCGCTGCTCGACGAGGTGGCGCGGGCCAACCCCGGCATCGAGGGCGTGGCCCTCGACATCGAGAACCCGGCCGACATCGACCGCGTGGCCGCGCAGCTGATCCGCGACTACCCGGCGCTCAATGTGCTGATCAACAACGCGGGCATCATGCCCTTCGACGATCCCTCGGGCCGCATCGACGATGCCGTCTCGCGGCGCATCCTCGACACCAACCTGCTCGGGCCCATCCGCCTGACCTCGGCGCTGATCGAGCACCTCAAGGCCCAGCCGCGCGCCACCATCATCCACAACACCTCGGTGCTGGCCTATGTGCCCATCGCCACCAACGCGGTCTATTCGGCCTCCAAGGCGGCGCTGCATTCCTATGCGCTGTCGCAGCGCTTCATGCTCAAGGGCAGCACCGTCACCGTGCAGGAGATCGCGCCGCCCTGGGTGGACACCGACCTCATCAAGAAGAGCGGCGACCCGCGCGCCATGCCGCTGGACGCCTTCATCGCCGAGACGATGAAGGGCCTGGCGACCGACGCGCCGGAGGTCTTCGTCGAGGCGATCCGCCCGCTGCGCGACAACCCCGGTTCGGGCGAGCATGCGCTGGTGGACGGCTTCAATGCCGAGATCGCGGCCAACCCCATTCCGGTGTAACCATGCGCCCCCTGTTTCCCGCGGGCTTCCTGGCCCTCGGCACCTTCGCCATCGGCACCGAGGGCTTCATGATCGCGCCCTTGCTGCCGGTCATGGCGCAGGACTTCGGCCTGCCGATCACGCGCGTGGCGCTGCTGGTGGTGGTGTTCACGCTGGTGCTGGCCTTGTCCTCGCCGGTGAGCACCGTGGCCACCGGGCGCCTGCGGCGCAAGCCGGTGCTGCTGCTGGCCATGTCGCTGTTCGCCGGGGGCAATGTGCTGGCGGCGCTGTCTTCGTCCTTCGCGCTGCTGCTCGTCGCGCGGGTGTTGATGGCGGTGGCGGCCGGGCTCTACGTGCCGGCGGCCAACGGCCTGGCCGGCGTGATCGTGCCGCCCGACATGCGGGGGCGGGCGCTGGCCATCGTCAGCGCCGGGCAGACGCTGGCCATCGCGCTGGGCCTGCCGCTGGGCGGGCTCATCGGCCATGCCTTCGGTTGGCGCGCGACCTTCCTGCTGGTGGGCGGCATGAGCGCCGTTGCCATCGTGGGCATCGGGCTCGGCATCGGCAGGCAGGCCGGGCAGGGCCTGGCGGTCGCCAGCCTGCGCGAGCGGGTGGCCGTGGTGCGCCAGGGGCCGGTGCTGCGCCTGCTTGGCGTCAGCCTGGCCTGGGCCATCGGCGCCTTCGCGGCCTACCCGTACGTCGCCGAATACCTGGCCGCCGTGCTCGGCTTCGGGCCGGTGGCGATCACGGCCACGGTGTCGCTGTGGGGCCTGTCGGCGGCGGCGGGCGTGATGACCGGCGGCATCCTCAACGACCGCTTCGGCGCGGACCGGGTGGTGCGGGGCTCGCTCGCGCTGCTGGCGCTGGCCTTTGCGGCGCTGGCCGTGGCCACGCTGCTGCCGCAGCGGCTGGCCGTGCTGCCGGTGCTGGCTGCGGTCAGCCTGTGGGGCTTCACCGTCTGGTCCTTCTTCCCGGCCCAGATGTCGCGGCTCATCGGTGCCGGCGCGCCCGCCCAGGCGCCGGTGGCGCTGGCCCTCAACACCTCGACCATGTACTTCGGCTTCTCGGCCGGCAGCGCCATCGGTGCCGCCGTGCTGGGCACCGGCGCGGTCTGGGGCATCGGCGCCGTGGCGGCGATGGCCGAGGTCGTGGCCTTGGGCTTGAATGCGGCGCTTCGGCGTCGATCCCGATTCGTCAACCCTCCTGGAAAGGAATGCTCCCCATGACTGCCCGTATCGACACCCCCGCCGCCACCGCGGCCACCGGCGACACCGCCGACCTGTTCGCCGGCATCCGCAAGGCGGTGGGCCGCGTGCCCAATGCCTATGCGGCCATCGGCGCGCTCAACACGCCGGCCCTGCAGGCGATGCTCTCGGCCGACGCCGTGCTTGCCCGCGGCACCCTGTCGGCGCAGGACCGCGAGACGGTCAAGCTCGTGGTCAGCGCGCTGGCCGGCTGCGACTATTGCGTGGCGGCACACAGCCTGGCAGGCAAGGCGGCGGGGCTGCCGATGGACACGGTGCGTGCGATCCACGCGCTCGCGCCCACCGGCGACGCTCGCCGCGATGCGCTGGTGCGTTTCGTCCGCGCGCTGCACGAGCAGCCGGGCACGCTGCCGACCGAGGCGTTCGAGGCCTTCCGCGCCGCCGGCTTTGCCGACGCCGCCGTGGTGGACGTCGCGCTGGCCGTGGCGGTCATCACCTTCACCAACGTCTTCAACCGCGTCAACGACACGGTGGTCGACTTCCCAGAGCTGAAGTGAGCCGCCCGCGCGCCACCTTCTCGCAGGGGCTGGCGCTTTGGTCGCTCGGCCCGGAAAGCCTGCCGCGCAGCGGCCGGCCGTCCCCTCCTGGTCCGGGAGTGCCTGCTGTGGATCCCTCGTCGCCCGGCAGCAGCTGACCCCGCTCCCGGGTCGCTCTTGTCAGCAGCCCGACGTCGTCGGCCGCACACCGACATCGTGCTGGGCGAGCAACTGGGCGACCACGCTGGCGCCCATGTGGTCGGCAGGGTCCAGCAGGCGCAGCTGGTCCAGCCGTTCGGCGGCCTGCGCCGGCTCGCCGCGCCGCAAAAGGATGAAGGCCTGGGCCTTGAGCGTGAACAGCCAGAAGCGGGCGGCGCCGGGCTGCAGGAAGTCCGCCATGCCGGGCCGCACCTGTCGCCAGTCGGAAGGCAGGCCGGCGACCTCGGCCGCGGCGTTCAGCCCGCGCTCTGCGGCGCGCAGCGCCTGCGCCAGTTCGCCCTGGCTGGCATGCAGCTTGTAGAGCAGGTAGTACACCGGCAGCGCCTGTGGCGAGGCCAGCACGGCGGTCCACAGTGCCACGGCCGCTTCCTCGCGCGGCTTGCTGCGCGCCTCATCCACCAGGTGCCGCACGGCCGGCGGCACCTCGCCGCCGAAGAAGACGTCGGCCTCCTCGCCGGTGAAGAGGTTCACCAGACCGCCTCGGCCGCCCGCAGCCGGTCGACCGGCTCGCCCTTTTCGAGGTGGCTGTCGAAGATCTCCTGCACGTCCTCGGGCGTCACGCCGCTGTAGAGCACGGCCTCGGGGTAGACCAGCACGTTCACGCCCTGGTCGCAGGGGCCGATGCAGCCGGAATAGGTGATGGCCACCTTCTCGTACGCCTGGCGCTTCTGCAGCTCGGCCCAGAAGGCCTGCAGCACCGCGGTCGAGCCCTTGGCGGCGCAGGAGCCGCGCGGGTGCTGCGGCGGGCGGTTCTGAGTGCAGACGAAGACATGTCGTTCGGGACGGGCCATGTGGGCCTCCTGGGATCGTGAGATGGAAGGAAAGGCTGCCGCGGTCCCAGCGCTGCGCGTGGTAGCGCTGGCCAGGACGAGGCAGCGGTGTTGCGCAGCCGCGGCGCGCCCACCCGCCGGCAGGCGCTGGCCGCGCTGGTCAGGCGGCGGCGATGTGCGCCATCCAGCGCTGCAGCTCGCAGACGTGGCCGGCCTCTTCGCTGGCGAACTCGCGGGCCATGCGCACGACCTCGGGGTCGCGCGCGGTATCGGCCACGCCCTCGTAGAAGGCGGTGCCCGCGCGTTCGCCGTCGAGCGCGATCTCCAGCGCAGCGGGTACGTCGATCAGGCCGTCGATGCCATGCCAGCTGGCCGCCTCGGGGCTGTCGCCGCCGGGCCACTGGAAGTCGGCCGGTGCCAGCACCGGCAGCTCGCGGAAGCCGCCGCGCTCCATGGCCTCATTCAGGTGCAGGCGCGAGAAGTGCGCCATGCGTTCGAAGAGCTTGCGCACCTCGTCGTTGCCGGCGGTGCGCATCACCTGGGCCAGGTCCTCGTAGCGGCGCGCGGCGTCGCGCTCCAGCGTGATGGCATGGACCAGGAATACACGGATGTCGTCAATCATGCGTGGGCCATTTCATCCAAATTTGAAGAGGATGCCGTGGCCGCCCCGCGGGTACTCCCACTCCACATTGGCGTGCTCGCTGCAGATGATCCGGCAGCTACCGCATTCGAGGCAGCCGTCGGTGATCAGCGTCACCCGGCCGTTGCCCTCGGCCTTGTAGCAGGAGGCCGGGCACACGAAGGTGCAGCTCTGCGAGCGGCATTCGTTGGTGCAGACCTCGCTGTCCTTGATGCGGATGTGCGGACGGCCGGCGTCCACGCGGTAGCGGTTCTGGAAGAGCTTCTCTTCCACGTTGACGGCAATGGCGTTCATCGGAAGGCTCTCCAGAGTTTGTAGGCGTCGCCCATCAGGCCGCTCCAGCGGCGGGTCTTGCGGAAGCTGGCGAAGATCTCGCGCTCCTTGGTCTTCTTGTCGACGCCGTCCACGGTGATCATGGTGCGGGCCGCCTGCGCGACGAGGTCGGGGTAGGTGGTGAAGAACTGCGGGTTCTTGTGCAGCACGCCGGGCATGTCGCGGTACTTGTGCAGGTCCTTCATCACGAAGGAGTCGTCCAGCGCGGTCTTGTAGGCCTTGAGGCGATCGGCCCGGTAGCCCTGGCCCGCGGCCTTGGCCGCGATCACGGTCTCGGCGGCGAGGCGGCCGGTGGTCATGGCCAGGTTGGAGCCCTCGCGGTGCGCCGCGTTGACGAAGCCGCCCGAGTCGCCCACGATCATCCAGCCGTTGCCGTAGACCTGCGGAATGGCGTGGAAGCCGCCTTCGGGGATCAGGTGCGCGCAGTACTCCTTCATCTCGCCGCCCTCGATCAGCGGCGCGATGGCGGGGTGCCGCTTCATCTGCTCCAGCAGCACGTAGGGACTGGTGCGGGCGGGGTTGGACTTGAAGTCGCCCAGCATGCAGCCCACGCCGATGGTCAGCGACTCCTTGTTGGTGTAGAGGAAGCCGGTGCCCATCATGCCGTCGGTGATGCGGCCCACCATCTCGATGACCACGCCCGATTCCTCGCCGATGTTGAAGCGCTGGCGGATGGTCTCTTCGGGCATGAAGAGGATCTCCTTGACCGCCAGGGCCACGTTGCCGGCCTGGATCTCGCCATGGAAGCCCGCCTTGCGCGCCAGCGTGGAGTTGACGCCGTCGGCCAGGATCACCACGTCGGCATACACGTCGCCGGCCTCGCGGTCGCACTGCACGCCCACCACCTGGTCGCCGTCCATGATGAGCTGCTGGACGGTGGTCTCGCAGATCAGCAGCGCACCGGCCTCGCGCACCTTGCCGCTGAACCACTTGTCGAACTGCGCGCGGATGATGGTGTAGCGGTTGTAGGGCGGCTTGTCGTAGTCGCTGCTGCGCACATGCGTGCCGACGAAGCTGGTGTCATCGAGCACCCACAGGCGCTGCTCGATGATGTGGCGCTCCAGGGGGGCGTCTTCGCGGAAGTCGGGAATGATCTGTTCCAGCGCGTTGGCGTACAGGATGGCGCCCTGCACGTTCTTGCTGCCGGGATATTCCCCGCGCTCGATCTGCAGCACCTTCAGGCCGGCCTTGGCCAGCGTGTAGGCGGCCGCATTGCCGGACGGACCGGCGCCGACGACGATGGCGTCGAACTGGGATGGCTTTCTCATGGGGCGTGCTCCTTGGGGTGTCAGGCGACCAGGCGCCGGCGCTTGCCCAGGTGCTCGGCGAAGGCCGCCGTGAGCGCGGGCAGCACCTGCAGCGCGTTGCCCACGATGCCGTAGTGCGCAAAGTCGAAGATGGGCGCGTTGGGGTCGGTGTTGATGGCGACGATCACGTCCGAGCTCTCCATGCCCACCCGATGCTGGATGGCGCCGGAAATGCCGGCCGCGATGTAGAGCTTGGGCCGCACCGTCTTGCCGGTCTGGCCCACCTGGCGGTCGGCCTCCACCCAGCCGGCCTGCACGCAGGGGCGGGTGGCGCCCACCTCGCCGCCCAGCACGCGGGCCAGCTCGAACACGAGCTTGAAGTTCTCGGGGTTCTTCAGGCCCTTGCCGCCGCTGACGATCACGTCGGCATAGGGCAGGTTGATCTGGTTGCTGGTCGCATCGGGCAGAAAGGCGAGCAGCTTGGTGACGATGCTGCTCTCCACCATGCCCAGCGTCTCCTGCACCACCTCGCCCGTGCGGCCTTCCTCGGCGCGCGGCATGGCCATGACGCGCGGGCGCACGGTGGCCATCTGCGGCCGGTAGGCCAGGGTCATGATCGTGCACAGCAGCGAGCCGCCGAAGGTGGGCCGCGTGGCCGCCAGGGCGCGGGAGGTGGGGTCGATGTTCAGCTCGGTGCAGTCCGCCGTCAGGCCGGTCAGCAGCGTGGTGGCCACCGAGCCCGCGAGGTCGCGGCCCATGGACGTGGCGCCCAGCAGCAGGATCTCGGGCTGGTACTTGTTGACCAGGTCCGTCAGGCCCTTGGTGAAGGGCTCGTTGCGGTAGCCCAGCAGCACCGGGTCGTGGACGATGTAGGCCTTGTCGGCGCCATAGCCGAAGGCCTCGGCGGCGAAGGCCTCCAGCTTCTCGTCGGGGCCGCCCAGGATGGCGACGCCCACGCTGCTGCCCAGCTTGTCGGCGAGCTTGCGGGCCTCGCCCAGCAGTTCCCACGAGACGCTGTGCACATGGCCGCGGTCGTGTTCGATGAACACCCAGACGCCCTTGTAGGCCTTCAGGTGTTCGGGCAGCTCCAGGTTGCGTCCGCGGCCGGCGGGGCGCTTGGCGGGAGGCGTGGCGGGGGTGGCGGCGGCGTTCATGCGTCCTCCTTCATCGCGAGGTCGGCTTCCAGTGTGGGATGCCGGGTGAAGATCTTCTGCAGCAGGTTCAGCGAGACGTCGCGCAGGCTGGACTCCTCCAGCGCCAGCATCTCGGCCTTCTCGCTGCGCGGCGTGGGGCCGAAGACCTTGCTGACCACGGTGGGCGAGCCCTTGAGGCCGATCTTGTCGAGGTCCTCGATGCCGGCCTGCTCTTTGTTCCACTTGCGCACCGGGTAGCCGGCGGCGTGGATCATGGCCGGCAGCGAGGCGAAGCGCAGCTCGTTGGTGTTCTCCAGCATGGTGATCAGGCAAGGCAGCGCGGTGCGCAGCTGCTGCACGCCGCCCTCGGCCCGGCGCTCGACGGTGATGGTGCGGCCGTCCAGGTCGGTTTCGACGATGCGTGAGACATAAGTCAGCAGCTGCAGGCCCAGCCGCTTGGCGATGCCGGGGCCCACCTGGGCCGTGTCGCCGTCGATGGTCTGCTTGCCGGTGAAGACGATGTCCACCGCCTGCTCGCGGCCGATCTGCCGGATGCCGGCCGCCAGCGCGTACGAGGTGGCCAGCGTGTCCGCGCCGGCGAAGGCGCGGTCGGTGACCAGCACCGCGTCGTCGGCCCCGTAGCTGATGCACTTGCGCAGCGCCTCCTCGGCCTGCGGCGGGCCCATGCACAGCACGGTGACCTTGCCGCCGAACTGGTCCTTGAGCCGCAGCGCCTCTTCGAGCGAGAACAGGTCGTAGGGGTTGACGATGGCCGGCACCCCCTGGCGCATGATGGTGTTGGTGACCGGGTGGACGCGGATCTGCGCCGAGTCCGGCACCTGCTTGATGCAGACGACGATGTGCATGGCGGTGCTCCTGCCTCAGGCCGCGGCCCGCATGGGCAGCGTGCGCTTGAGGCTTTCCAGCGTGACGTGCTGCTTGCCGTCCACGTCCTGGAAGACCTTGAACACCTTCTCCTGCGCCGGCGTGGAGCTGACGAAGTCGCCATACGCGCGCTGCAGCAGTGCCCGGTAGACGGTGAACATCTGCAGCTCGTCGGACGGGTCCAGCGACTGCTGCTGCCGGATGTACTGGAAGAAGCGCTTGAGGATGTGCAGCCGGCTCACGTTGACCACCTTCTGGTCGAAGGGCACGCCGAAGAACTGCAGGAAGTCCTCGGCCGACGAGAGGGCCTTGAGTTGCTGGAGGAAGTTTTCCATGGCTGCTTATGCCTCGCAGGTGGGTTGGGATGGGGGGACGGCACACACGGCGTCGCAGTCGTTGCAGGCGGCGTCGTCGGTACCGTGGCCGCGCTCGCGTTCGAGCTGGGCCACGCGGTCGAGCAGGCAGGCGATGGCCTTGCCCACCGGGTCGGGAATGAGGTGGTGGTCCAGGTCGAAGCCGTGGCGCGGCCGGCGTCCGCGCGCCACCACACGGCCCGGGATGCCCACCACCGTGGCATCCGCGGGCACCGGCTCGATCACCACCGAGTTGGCCGCGATGCGCGCCCGCTCGCCGATGACGATGGGCCCGAGCACCTTGGCGCCCGCACCCACCACCACGCCATTGCCCACGGTGGGGTGCCGCTTGCCCGGCGAGCCGCTGGTGCCGCCCAGCGTGACGCCGTGGAAGAGCGTGACGTCGTCGCCGATCTCGGCCGTCTCGCCGATCACCACGCCGCAGCCGTGGTCGATGAAGAAGCGCTGGCCGATGCGCGCGCCGGGGTGGATGTCCACCTGCGTGAACCCGCGCGCCGCAAAGGAGATCCAGCGCGGCAGGTAGCGCCAGCCGCGGCGCCACAGCGCATGCGCGATGCGGTGCAGGGCGATGGCCTGCACGCCGGGATAGATGGTCCACACCTCCAGCAGGCTGCGGGCGGCCGGGTCGCGCTGCAGCACGCAGCGCACGTCGCCGCGCAGCAGCGCGAACCACGAGGCCGGCGCTTCCGTGGACGGAGGGTCGGCCGGCACAGCGGCGGCGGGCAGGGCGTCGGCGCGGGGTGGCATGGCGGGCTCCGGGCTGTCTTGCGTCATGCGGCCAGGGCGGCAGCTGCGGGCGACTGTGCCGCGCTCAGGAAGGCCTGCAGCTCGTCCGACGTCGGCGCGCGCTTGGCCTGCACCGCATGGTGGCGGATGCGCGCCAGCAGCCGGCGCGTGAGGCCGTCGTCGTCCAGGGCCACGCCCAGCGCGCGGTAGGCGTGGCGCACGGCCTGCGAGCCCGAATGCTTGCCCAGCACCGTGCGGCGCTCGCGGCCCACCTCGGCGGGGTCGAAGGCTTCGTAGGTGGCCGCGTTCTTGAGCAGGCCGTCCACATGGATGCCGGACTCGTGCGTGAACACGGCCTCGCCCACGATGCTCTTGTTGAAGGCCACGCGCCGGCCTGAGGCCTGCTCCACCAGCTGCGAGATGCCGACCAGCTGGCGCGTATCCACGCCGGTGTCGCCCTGCTGCAGGTGGCGGGCGGCCATCACCACCTCTTCCAGCGCCGCGTTGCCGGCCCGCTCGCCCAGGCCGTTGACGGTGGTGCTGGCGTGGGTGGCGCCGGCGCGCAGCGCGGCCAGCGTGTTGGCGGTGGCCAGGCCCAGGTCGTTGTGGGCATGGATCTCGATCTCCATCGCATCGCCCACGGCGGCGCGCAGCGCGGCGATGGCGGCGTGCGTGGAGAAGGGATCGAGCACGCCCAGCGTGTCGGCAAAGCGCACGCGGCGCGCGCCGTGGTCGCGGGCCTGGCAGGCGGCGGCGGCCAGGAAGGCGGGGTCGGCGCGCGAGGCGTCCTCGGCGCCGAAGGAGATGCTGCGGCCGGTGCGGGCGGCGGCGCCGATGATGCGGCCGATCTCCTGCAGCACCCAGTCGCGCGAGCGGCCCAGCTTGTGCTGCAGCTGGATGTCCGACACCGAGATCGACAGGTGCACGATGTCGGCATCGCAGCGCAGCGCGGCGGCCAGGTCGGCCTCGGTGAGGCGGCCCCACACCATCAGCGTGGCGGGCCGGGCCTGCGCCGCGATGGCGTTGATGCAGGCGACTTCCTCCTCACCCATGATGGGGATGCCGATCTCCATCTCCGGCACGCCGGCCCTGGCCAGCGCGTGCGCGATGGCGCACTTCTCCTGCACCGTGAAGGCGACGCCGGCCGTCTGTTCGCCGTCGCGCAGGGTGGTGTCGTTGATCACGGGGGGATGTGCCATGTCGTGTGTCCTTGCGGGTGTCATCGCAAAGGGCGTGCCACGCGGAGAGAGGCTGCAGAGTGCGGTTTTGTCGCGATGGCTGCGACGAGGAGGACTCCGTGCCTGTAGCGAATGTGCTGTTTCGGACAGGACGCGGGTCCGTTCACGCCTTGCCGGTTTTCCATGGCGCCGCGCGCCATCCGCATCGCATGAAGCCGCCGCACTCGAAAAGTTCAAATGGCCGCGGAGCAGGCCATGCAAGAGCACCCGAGGAACTGGCTTTGCCAGGCCTCTGGGTGCGCCCCCCTCCAAGCCGAAGGCGCCAGAGAGGGGGGAGCCGCGAAGCGGCATGGGGGGTGCCTGTTCACTTCAGCGCCGCGCGCCACCCGCATCGCATGAAGCCCGTGCGGCGCCAGGATCGAATGGCCGCGGAGCAGGCCATGCCAGTGCACCCGAGGAACTGGCTTTGCCAGGCCTCTGGGTGCGCCCCCCTCCAAGCCGAAGGCGCCAGAGAGGGGGGAGCCGCGAAGCGGCATGGGGGGTGCCTTCTCTATTTTTCGCGCGCGTGGTTGCGCGTGTGCCTGGGCAGCTCGACGGTCACGTCCGCGTCCTTGAGCTTCACGCAGCAGGCCAGGCGCGACTGGGCTTCCAGGCCCCAGGCGTTGTCGAGCTGGTCGTTCTCTTCGTCGTCCGGCGGTGCCAGCGAGGCGGCGCCTTCGCGCACGTAGACGTGGCAGGTGGCGCAGGCGGCCACCATCTCGCAGGCATGCTCGATGGCGATGCCGGCGGCCAGCAGGCCCTCGCACAGCGAGGCGCCGCGGCGCAGTTCGAGCACCTGGCCCTCGGGGCACAGGTCGGGGTGGGGAAGGACGCGGACCTGGGGCATGGCGGACGGCTTTCGGGGTTCAGGCCAGCGTGTCCAGCGCCCGGCCCGCCAGCGCGCGCTGGATGGAGGCGTTCATGCGCTGGGCCGCGAAGGACTCGGTCGCCGCCGACAGGGCGGTCGAGGCGGCCTTGACGTCGGCCACGGCCGCCTGCGTCTCCAGCGCATCGGCCACGGCGAACATGGCCTGGCGGATCGCTGCCAGTTCGGTCGGCGACAGCAGCGCGGCGTCCTGCGCCAGGGCGGATTCGGTGGCGTCGAGCAGCCGGCGCGCATCCACCTGCGCCTCGCGCAGCATGCGCAGCTGCATGTCGGCCTGCGAGGCGCCGATGGCAGCCTGCAGCATGCCGGCGATCTGCGCATCGGCCAGGCCGTAGGTGGGCCTGACCTCCACATGGGCCTCGACGCCGGTGGTCAGCTCGCGCGCGCTCACCGACAGCAGGCCGTCGGCGTCGATCTGGAAGGTCACGCGGATGCGGGCCGCACCCGCCGCGGCCGGCGGAATGCCGTGCAGCGTGAAGCGCGCGAGTGAGCGGCAGTCCGCCACCGATTCGCGCTCGCCCTGCACCACATGCACCGCCATCGCGGTCTGGCCGTCCTTGAAGGTGGTGAACTCCTGCGCGCGCGCGGCCGGCAGCGTGGTGTTGCGGGGAATGACCTTCTCCACCAGCCCGCCCATGGTCTCCAGGCCCAGCGACAGCGGGCACACGTCCAGCAGCAGCCATTCGTCGCCGCGGCCGTTGCCGGCCAGGGCGTCGGCCTGCAGGGCGGCGCCCAGCGCCACCACCTGGTCGGGGTCGATGTCGCACAGCGGCTCAGGGCCGAAGTGCTGGCGCACGGCCTCGCGCACCAGCGGCATGCGGGTGGAGCCGCCCACCAGCACCACGCCGCTCAGGTCTTGCGCGCCGAGCTTGGCGTCGCGCAGCGCGCGCCGGCAGGCGGACAGGGTGCGGGCGATGAGCGGCTGGCCCAGTTCGGCCAATTGCGAATGCGTGAGCCGGGCCTCGCAGCGGCGGCCATCGGGCATGGCCAGGGCCAGCGCCGCCTCGGGCGCGCTGCTCAGCGCCTCCTTGGCGCGGCGCGCCTCGGCCAGCAGCGCGCGCTGTGCGGCGGGGGGCAGGGCCGAGAGGCCGCCGAGCCCGTGCTCGCCGCAGAACCACTCGGCGATGGCATGGTCGAAGTCGTCGCCGCCCAGGGCCGAGTCGCCGCCGGTGGCCAGCACCTCGAACACGCCGCGCGACAGGTGCAACACCGAGATGTCGAAGGTGCCGCCCCCCAGGTCGTAGATGGCGAAGGTGCCTTCGCTGCCCTGGTCCAGCCCGTAGGCGATGGCGGCGGCGGTGGGCTCGTTGAGCAGACGCAGCACGTTCAGACCGGCCAGCGTCGCGGCGTCCTTGGTGGCCTGGCGCTGGGCGTCGTCGAAGTAGGCGGGCACCGTGATCACCACGCCCGCCAGCGGACCCCCCAGCGTGAACTCGGCCCGCTCGCGCAGGGCCGTGAGGATGTCGGCCGACACCTGTACCGGCGAGCGCTCGCCCGCCACGGTGGCCAGACCCACCATGCCGGGGCCGTCGACGAAGTCGTAGGGCAGGGTGCCAGCCGCGGGCAGGTCCGCCAGCCGCCGGCCCATGAAGCGCTTGACCGAGACGATGGTGTTGCGCGGATCCTCGGCCTGCTGCTCCCGGGCCTCATGGCCCAGCTCGAGACCGCCGCCGGGCAGGTAGCGGACCACGGACGGCAGCAGCAGCCGCCCCTCGTCGTCTGGCAGGCAGCGCGCCTGCGCGCTCTGCACCGTGGCGATCAGCGAATGGGTGGTCCCCAGGTCGATGCCCGCCGCCAGCCGATGCTGGTGCGGCGCGGCGCTCTGGCCGGGTTCGGAAATCTGGAGGAGGGCCATGTCAATGTCTTCGGATGCTGAGCGCCGCTGACGGCGCACGAAACGGCCTCATGGCCACAGATCGAAAGGCCGCGGAGCAGGCCATGCGGGCGCACCCGCGGAACTGGCTTCGCCAGGCCGCTGGGTGCGTCCCCCCTCCAAGCCGAAGGCGCGAGAGAGGGGGGGAGCCGCGAAGCGGCATGGGGGGGCGTCCTCTATACAGCGAAGCTTTCGCCGCACCCGCAGTTCGCCTTGGCATTGGGGTTGTTGAACTTGAACCCCTCGTTCAGCCCCTCGCGCACGAAGTCCAGCTCGGTGCCGTCCAGCATGGCCAGGCTGCGCGCGTCGACGACCACGTTCACGCCCTCGCTCTCGAAGCACTGGTCGTCCTCGTTGAGCCGGTCGACGAATTCGAGCGCGTAGGCATAGCCCGAGCAGCCGCTGGTCTTGACGGCCAGGCGCAGGCCGACGCCACCGCCGCGCTTGACCAGCGAGCGGGCCACGTGCCGCGCGGCGGCGGGAGTCAGGGAGACGGTCATCGCCAGCGCTCCCGCTCAGACGGAGAAGGACGAGCCGCAGCCGCAGGTGGTCTGCGCATTGGGGTTGTGGATCACGAAGCGCGAGCCTTCCAGGCCTTCCTCGTAGTCCACCTGCGCGCCCAGCAGGTACTGCTGGCTCATCGCATCCACCAGCAGCGCCACGCCCTCGGTGACCACGGTGGTGTCGTCTTCGGCGACCTGGTCGTCGAAGGCGAAGCCGTACTGGAAGCCCGAGCAGCCGCCGCCCGTGACATACAGGCGCAGCTTGAGGGCGGGGTTGCCTTCCTCTTCGATCAGCGAGGCCACCTTGGCGGCAGCGCGGGACGTGAACTCGAGCAGGGCAGGCATGGCGATCGGATCGACCGCGGGGTTGAGGGCGATGGCGTCCATCGGGTTCTCCTTGGAAAGGGGCGAAAAGAGAAGGGAAGTCAGTGGCGCTCGGCGCTGGCGCAGGCCGGCTGCTCGGCCAGCACCTGGGCTTCGCCGGCAGCGGCCTGGCGCGTCGCCTGGCGGGCGCGGAAGTCGGCCACGGCGGCCTTGATGGCGTCCTCGGCCAGGATGGAGCAGTGGATCTTGACGGGCGGCAGGGCCAGCTCTTCGGCGATCTGCGCGTTCTTGATGGCCAGCGCCTCGTCCAGCGTGCGGCCGCGCACCCACTCGGTCACCAGCGAGCTCGACGCGATGGCCGAGCCGCAGCCGTAGGTCTTGAACCTGGCGTCCTCGATCACGCCGTCGGCGTTCACGCGGATCTGCAGGCGCATCACGTCGCCGCAGGCCGGTGCGCCCACCATGCCGGTGCCGACGTTCTCGTCGCCGGCCTCGAAGGCGCCGACGTTGCGGGGGTTCTCGTAGTGGTCGATGACCTTGTCGCTGTATGCCATGAAGCCTTGCTCCGTGTCGAAGGTTGGAAGAGGAGAGTCAGGGGGCCCGGCCGCTCAGTGCTCGGCCCACTGGATGGAGTCGAGGTCGACGCCGGCCTGCACCAGGTCCCACAGCGGGCTCATGGCGCGCAGGCGCTGCACCACTTCGCGCACCTGGGCGACGGTGGCGTCGATCTCGGCCTCGGTGGTGAAGCGGCCGATGGAAAAGCGCACCGAGCTGTGCGCCAGTTCGTCGCTGCGGCCCATGGCGCGCAGCACGTAGCTGGGCTCCAGGCTGGCCGAGGTGCAGGCCGAGCCCGAGGACACGGCCACGCCCTTGATGCCCATCAGCAACGACTCGCCTTCCACGTAGTTGAAGCTCACGTTGAGATAGCCGGGCGCGCGCCGCTCGGCATGGCCATTCAGGGCCACGGCCTCCAGCGAGCGCAGGCCGTTCCACAGCCGCTCGCGCAGGGCGAGGATGCGGGCGTTGTCGGCGGCCATCTGCTCGCGGGCTAGCCAGAAGGCCTCGCCCATGCCCACGATCTGGTGCACGGGCAGGGTGCCCGAGCGCATGCCGCGCTCGTGGCCGCCGCCGTGCATCTGGGCGTCGAGCCGCACGCGCGGCTTGCGGCGCACGTACAGCGCCCCGATGCCCTTGGGGCCATAGAGCTTGTGGGCCGACAGCGACATCAGGTCCACCGGCCATTGCGCCAGGTCGATGGCGATCTTGCCGGCGGCTTGTGCCGCATCGACGTGGAAGAACACGCCCTTGGCACGGCACAGGGCGCCCAGCGTGTCGATGTCCTGCACCACGCCGGTCTCGTTGTTGACGGCCATGACCGAGGCCAGCAGCGTGTCGGGCCGCAGGGCGGCGGCGAAGCGTTCCGGGTCGACCAGGCCGTCGGCATCGACCGGTAGGACCGTCACTTCATAACCCTCGCGCTCCAGCTCGCGCATGCTGTCGAGCACGGCCTTGTGCTCGGTGGCCACGGTCACCAGGTGGCGGCCCTTGCCGGCGTAGAAGCGGGCCACGCCCTTGATGGCAAGGTTGTTGGACTCGGTGGCGCCCGAGGTCCAGACGATCTCGCGCGGGTCGGCATTGACCAGGGCGCACACCTGCTCGCGGGCCAGCTCTACCGCCTCCTCGGCGGCCCAGCCGTAGGCATGCGAGCGGCTGGCGGGGTTGCCGTAGATCTCGCTCAGGTAGGGCAGCATGCGCGTGGCCACGCGGCGGTCCACCGGCGTGGTGGCGGCGTAGTCCAGGTAGATGGGACGCGCGGGGCGGGCGGTGGCTGTGTCGCGGGGAAGGTCGGACATGGCGGGCTCCTGGATGGCTAGACCCACACGCTTCTGCAACATCGGTGCCACGGCCGGTTTGCGTGCCGATCCCACTCCCGATGGGCTTGGCGGGCATCTTTTGTTGGATTTGTGCGCTGGATCAAGGTCCGCCGCGGCGGCGCATGTCCTGTTTGTCGCGAATGTCCGGGGGCGCCGCGGCGGTGCATCCGGGGGCTGTCACGGCTTTGACGATTGGGTATGTTTCTTGCGATGAAGCCGACAAAGCCGACGTGCCCGCGCCCGCCGGTGCCGGGCGGCCCGGTGGACGGGGCGGGCGGCGGAAAGCGAGGTCCCCATGATGGTGATTGCACGTTCCAAGGAAGCCCAGACGCGCCGCGAGCTGGACGCGGTGTATGAGGTCAGCAAGACGCTGTCCGCCTCGCTCGACGTGGGCAAGACCTTCCGCGAGGCGCTGAACTACCTGCTGCACGCCTTCGACTGGCGCCGCGCCTTCGTGGTGCTGGGCGAGGCCGGCGGGCCGCTGCGGGGGCTGTGCGCGGCCGGGCTGTCGCAGGAAGAGCAGCAGCGCCTGCTGTTCCGTGTGGGCGAGGGCATCGTGGGCCGCGTGTTCGCCAGCGGCGTGCCGGCCATCGTGCCCGACGTGCATGCCGAGCCGCTCTTCCTCAACCGAACGGGGGGAGGCGACGGGCTCGACAGCATCGCCATGCTGGCCATGCCGATCCGTGCCGACCGGCGCACGCTGGGCGTGCTGGCCATGCAGTGCGTCAACAACGCGGGCACGCGCGTCTTCGCCGAGGATCTGCAGCTGCTGCGCATGGTGGCCACGCTGATGGGCCAGGCGCTGCTGCTGCAGCGCACCGTGGCGGCGGGCCACGACAGCATGCAGGACGAGGTGCGGCGCATCCAGAAGGCGCTCAAGCCGCAGCACCGCATCGACCATGTGGTGGGCGTGTCGGCGCCGATCCAGGCGGTGTTCGAGCAGGTGCACCAGGTGGCGCCGGCGCGCACCACGGTGCTGCTGCGCGGCGAGAGCGGCACGGGCAAGGAGGTGATCGCCCGCGCCATCCACAGCCTGTCGCCGCGGCACGAGGCGGCCTTCGTCTGCGTCAACTGTGCGGCGCTGACCGAATCGCTGCTGGAGAGCGAGCTCTTCGGGCACGAGAAGGGCTCCTTCACCGGCGCGCAGGGCCAGCGCAAGGGCCGCTTCGAGATGGCGCATGGTGGCACGCTCTTCCTCGACGAGATCGGCGACATCTCGGCCTCGTTCCAGGCCAAGCTGCTGCGGGTGCTGCAGGAGCGGCAGTTCGAGCGGGTGGGCGGCGGCACGCCGGTGAAGGTGGACGTGCGGCTGATCCTGGCGACCAACCGCAACCTGGAGCGCATGGTGCAGGCCGGTGAGTTCCGGGCCGACCTGTACTACCGCATCAACGTGGTGAGCATCCAGCTGCCGCCGCTGCGGGAGCGTCGCGAGGACATCCCGGCGATGGCGCAGCACTTCCTGGACCGCTTCAACCGCGAGAACGGCCGGCGCATGCGTTTCGATCCGGGCGCCATGCGGGTGCTGAGCAGTTGCTACTGGCCGGGCAATGTGCGTGAGCTGGAGAACTGCGTGGAGCGCACCGCGACGATGACGCATGCCGAGGTCATCAGCGACCTGGCCTTTCCGTGCCAGGGCAACCGTTGTCTGACGCAGGTGCTGCACCACATCGAGCGCGAGGACGCGGTGCGGCCGGGGCGGCCGGTGGACATTCCCATCACCGAGGTGCCTGGGTTGCCGCCGCAGTCTGTGCTGCCGCAGCAGCCCGTGCTGCCGCCGCAGCCGGTGCTGCCAGCCGAGGTGGTGGTGGCGGCGGCAGCTCCTTCGGCACCGATGCCCGCCGAGGCCGTAGGGGTGGCGGGTCCGTCGGGGCTCAGTGACAAGCCCGAGGGCGAGCATGCCCGCCTGATCTGGGCCATGGAGCACTGCGGCTGGGTCCAGGCCAAGGCGGCCCGGCTGCTCAAGATCACGCCGCGGCAGATGGGCTATGCGCTGCGCAAGCATGGGATCGAGGTGAGGAAGTTCTGAGCGGCTTGGGCCGTTGCGCAACGTCTTTTTGCTGGTGCGGACTTTCGGCTCTGACGCTTGTTGGCAGCGGCTGTAGCGGCTGTAGTGGCGGTTCTGTCCGTGGGCCCTGGACGAAGCGCCCGGCCTGGGGTGTGCGGCCTGGGCGCCCAGCGGCCGCGTCCCTCGCTGAACGCTCGGGCAACCTGCGGTGCTCGCCGGATGAGCGCATGGCGTAACTCGCTACGCGCTACGCGCTCCGCTCGAACAAACGCCATGAGTCAGTCACAACCGGCCCGCGGGGGCCGCGGGCCTCGCTCATCCGGCTGCGCTCCTCGGCGCGTCCACAGGGCGCCCAGGCCGC
The DNA here is from genome assembly GCF_021401245.1 of Pseudacidovorax sp. NFM-22. Taxonomy (GTDB): domain Bacteria; phylum Pseudomonadota; class Gammaproteobacteria; order Burkholderiales; family Burkholderiaceae_C; genus Xenophilus. The sequence continues at coordinate 1,023,802 of NZ_JACBFY010000001.1, read as the reverse complement.
ACACCCCAGGCCGGGCTCGTGATGAGGTGACCGTCACGCCCGCTCTCGCCAGGCACCAGCGCTCGTCGCCGGTTCCTCAGCTCGCAGCCGCAGAAGTCCCAACAGCGGCAACAGCGACAGCGAGCACATCGCACACGGGCACAGCCAGGGCCAAACGCACAGGCACAGGTGCAGACGCAGACGCAGGCGTAACCCGCGACGGTGACCGACCCGCAAGCCGCGCCGTGTGGTGGCGAGGTCTGGAGCGGGCGGTAAGGGGCGCGGTCCACGCCAAACCTTGAGCCTGGCTGGCCCCGGCGCCCAGCGCGGCCCCTCAGGCTGCGCCGAGGAGCGCAGCCGGATGAGCGAGGCCCGCGGCCCCCGCGGGCCGGTTGTGACTGACTCATGGCGTTTGTTTGAGCGGAGCGCGAAGCGCGCAGCGAGTTACGCCATGCGCTCATCCGGCGAGCACCGCAGGTTGCCCGAGCGTTCAGCGAGGGACGCAGCATGTGGGGCCGCGCTGGGCGCCGGGGTCAGCCAGGCGCCCATCCAGCGTCAACGGTAAAGATGGCCACACAAGCCAGCCAGGCGCCCATCCAGCGTCAACGGTAAAGACCGCGACCCAAGCCAGCCAGGCGCCCGTCCAGCGTCAACGGTCGAACCACACACCCAAGCAACCAACGCCCTTTGTCGCAACGCCAACACACCCAACGCGACACACATCAAGCCCTGTCGCAACCCCGCCAGACAAACGCTCCAAAACCAACGCGAAACCGCGAAAAACCCAACGCTGGAGCCCAACGAGCGCGTGGCATGTTTTTGGCAGTAAGGCCCCCGTATGCGGCCCCGTCGTGCCGCCACCCCGCGAGGTACATCCATGCAGCAAGCCAGCCCAGCCAGCACCATGCCCGCCACCACCTACGTCGGCATCGGGCAGATCAAGCCCCTCGGCGCCAAGTTCGAACTGCCCGACGCGGGCGGCGGCTGCGGCACCCAGGGTGGCGAGGGCAAGGCCAGCTGCGGCTCCTCGGGCGGCCCGGAGGACATGCCCCCCGAGATCTGGGAGAAGGTCAAGAACCATCCCTGCTATTCCGAAGAGGCCCACCACCACTATGCCCGCATGCACGTGGCCGTGGCGCCCGCCTGCAATATCCAGTGCAACTACTGCAATCGCAAGTACGACTGCAGCAACGAGAGCCGGCCAGGCGTCGTCAGCCAGAAGCTCACGCCCGACCAGGCCGTCAAGAAGGTGCTGGCCGTCGCCAGCGAGATCCCGCAGATGACCGTGCTGGGCATTGCCGGCCCCGGCGACAGCCTGGCCAACCCGGCCAAGACCTTCGACACCATGCGCATGCTCCACGAGCAGGCGCCCGACATCAAGCTGTGCCTGTCCACCAACGGCCTGGCCCTGCCCGAGCAGGTGGACGAGATCGTCAAGTACAACATCGACCACGTCACCATCACCATCAACATGGTGGACCCGGCGGTGGGCGAGAAGATCTATCCCTGGATCTTCTGGAAGCACAAGCGTGTCACCGGCTACGAGGCCGCGAAGATCCTGCACGAGCAGCAGATGAAGGGTCTGGAGATGCTCACGGCCCGCGGCGTGCTCACCAAGATCAACTCGGTGCTCATCCCCGGCATCAACGACGAGCACCTGATCGAGGTCAACCGCGAGGTCAAGAAGCGCGGCGCCTTCCTGCACAACATCATGCCGCTGATCTCCGAGCCCGAGCACGGCACCGTGTTCGGCCTCACCGGCCAGCGCGGCCCCACGGCCCAGGAACTCAAGGCCGTGCAGGACGCCTGCGCCGGCGGCGCCAACCTCATGCGCCACTGCCGCCAGTGCCGGGCCGACGCCGTGGGCCTGCTGGGCGAGGACCGCAGCGAGGAGTTCACCCTCGACAAGATTGAGGAGATGGAGGTCGTGTACGACCTCGACCGCCGCCGCGCCTACCAGGACAAGGTGGAATCCGAGCGCCAGGCGCAGCACGAGGCCAAGCAGGAAGCCCTGGCCGAGGCCGCCAACCTGGGCGTGGCCGACGACCTGAAGGTGCTGGTCGCCGTGGCCACCAAGGGCGGTGGCCGCGTCAACGAGCACTTCGGCCATGTGACCGAGTTCCAGATCTTCGAGGTCAGCCGCAACGAGGCCCTGTTCGTCGGCCACCGCCGGGTGGACCTGTACTGCCAGGGCGGCTTCGGCGACGACGAGCAGCTGCCGTCGGTGGTGCGTGCCATCAACGACTGCCATGCCGTGCTGGTCGCCAAGATCGGCGCCTGCCCCAAGGACGAACTCGCCGCGGCCGGCATCGAGCCGGTGGACCAGTACGTCGGCGAGTTCATCGAGAAGGCGGCGCTGGCCTGGTTCAACGACTACCGCGGCCGCATCGCCAGCGGCGCGCTGGTGCACCAGGACCGCGGCGATGCCGCCATCCGCCAGGGCGCCTACACCGCGGCGCAGGCCGCCTGAAGGCAGGCCCGCGCGCGCCTCTGCTTCACCCCTCCCACTCCCTAGCAATCCACGAGGAAAGCCATGTCGCTGAAGATCATCGCCTCCACCTGCACCGGGTGCTCCGCCTGCGAGCCCGAATGCCCCAATGTCGCCATCCGCGAGAAGGGCGGCATCTTCGTCATCGATCCCAAGAAGTGCACCGAGTGCGAAGGCCACTACGACGAGCCGCAGTGCATCGCCGTGTGCCCTGTGGACGGCTGCATAACGAAGGTGTAGCCCCCCCAGGCTGCGCGCTTCGCGCTCCGCCAACCCCCCCCAAGGGGGGCACATCCAGCGGCCCGGCAAAGCCGGTTCCGCGGATGTTCGCGCATGGCCTGCTCCGCGGCCTTTCGATGCGCGGGGGCGTCGATGCCGCTGGCGCATCTCTGGTCCCCGCCCTGCCCATGCCCGCCTGTTCCTTTTTCTTCATCCATCACAGAGACCCTTGACCATGCTTCCCAGCCTCACCCTCACGCCCGCCGCCGAGAAGTTCGTGCGGCGCATCCTGCGCTTCTCGGGCCTGCCGGCGACGGCGGGCTTCCGGCTGGTGGTCAGCGCGGGCGGCTGCTCGGGCTTCAACTCGGAGTTCAGCGCCGAGGCCGCGCCGCAGCCCGGCGAGGCCGTGGTGGAGGTGGGGGAGGGCCTGCGCCTGTTCCTGCCCGCCGAAAGCCGGCTGCTGCTGGACGGCGTGACCATGGACTTCGTGGACACGCCCACCAAGTCGGGCCTGGCCTTCATCGACCCCAAGCAGGCGCCCTGCGCCTGCAGCAGCAGCGGCGATGCCGCGGCCACCCCGCCCGGCGTGGCCCGCATCGACGTGGGTTCCATCGGCCGCGGCGGCCGCCCGGCCGTGCCGGTCCACTGAGCGTGGCGGTCGGCAGGGCAGGGGAGCGACGGTGATGAACGCCATGGGCCTGGGCTTCGACGACGACGGACTGGCCGCCTTTGCCGATTCGGCACTGGGCCATGGCCTGCCGGCCGAGCCCGCCGCGCTCATCGCCAGCGCCGGCCTGCTGCGCCACCGGCCCGACCAGGCCCTGCCGCTGCTGGAGCGTGCCCGTGCGCTGGCGCCGCGCCACCCGGTGCCGCTGATCGCGCTCTACCGCTTTCACTTCTACGGCCATGACCTGGCGCGCGCCAAGGCGGCCGGCGAGGACGCACTTGCCGTCGCCCGCACGGCCTTGGGCCCCACCTTCGGCGATCGGCCGCCCACCGACGACGAGGCACGCCACGACGCCGCGGTGCGCTTCTACCTCTTCACCCTCAAGGGCCTGGCCTACCTCAACCTGCGGCTGGGCGAACTGGAGGAGGCCCGGCTCATGCTGGGCGAGCTGCGCCGGCTCGACCCGGGCGACCGCGTCGGCGGTGCCCTGTTGGCGCATGTGCTGCAGCGGCACGAGGCGATGGCCGCAGGCCTGATCGACCCCGCCGAAGGGCCCGGTGCCTATCCGGCTTACGGCTGGGGTCCGGAGGCCCGTCCATGACGGCCACCACCAGCGCGACCGCCCGCGCGCCTGCCGGCGACATCGCGCCGCTGTACTGGCGCGGCGGCCCCGTCGACTGCGGCCGCTGCCCCCACCGGGCGCTGCGCGGCCGGCCCGAGCCGCACGGCTGCGAGCCCGGCCATGCCTGCATGCAGGACGCCTACGCCCGCCGCATCGACCGCTTCTTCCGCTGGCATCCGCGGCTGGCCGACGGCGAGCTGGCCCATCCCTACTTCGAAGTGCGCGCCATCGCCGCCCGGTATGCCAGCCTGTTCCGGCTGCCCGCGTTGATCGAGGACCCGGACGAGACCGTGCGTCTGCAGGTGGCCCTGCGCCTGCCGCAGGCGCAGCTGGTGCGGCTGATGCACGACCCGCACCGCGAGGTGCGCATCCGCGTCGCCCAGCGCCTCGAAGGCGGCGCCCTCGCCGCGATGCGCCACGACCCCGACTACGGCGTGCGCGAGCTGGTGGCCCGCCGCCTGCCCCTGGCGCTGCTGGCCACGCTGGCGCACGACGTCGACCGCAGCGTGCGCATGCGCGTCGCCCAGCGGCTGGAGATGCCGGCCCTGCTGGGCCTGGCCACCGATGCCGAGCCCGAAGTGCGCCGCATCGTGGCCGAGCGCCTGCCCGTGCCGCTGCTGGCGCCGATGGCGGACGACGAGGACTGGCGCGTGCGCTGGGAAGTGGCCCGGCGCGCCGCGCCCGAGGCGGTGCGTCGCCTGCAGGACGACGCGGACCCCGAAGTGCGCCGCGCCGTTGCCGAGCGACTGGCGGCGCTGCCCGCCCAGGGAGCGGCCCATGGCTGACATCAACCGCGACGACGACCTGATCGAGGTCGCGTTTCCGCCGCGCTTCAACTACGGCGAGCGCGTCATCGCCCGCAGCGTGATCCGCAACGACGGCACCTACAACGGCAAGGACATCGGCGAAGTGCTGGTCAACAAGGGCGACATCGGCTACGTGACCAGCATCAACACCTTCCTGCAGCAGTTCTACATCTACGCCGTGGACTTCGTGGAGACGGGCCACCGCGTGGGCATGCGCGCAAAGGAGCTGTGCACGCTGGACCACCTGCCCGACGACGTGCTGGCCCGCCTGGGCGTGGATGCCCAGACCCTCCAGACGCTCGGCCGCCCGCAGCAGCCCGCCGGCCACACCGACCCCTCGTCCCTTCCGGAGAACGCCCCATGAACACGCTGCCCGCCGACGTCGCCGCCTTTGCCGAGCCCCGCGCGCCCGAATACGGCTGGGGCCTGCGCGTGGTGGCGCTGGACGACCTGATCAACGATGGCAGTCATCCCGAGCTGGGCGAAGGCGCCGTGCTCGCGCCGCAAGGCGCCGTGGGCGAGATCGTCAACATCGGCCATTCCACCGAGACCAACGAGCCCATCTACCTCGTCGAATTCGGCCGCCGCGTGGTCGGTTGCTTCGAGGAGGAAATCGCGCCGGCGCCGGCCGGCCTGCTGCCTGAGGACGACGGCCCCTCTGCCCACGAAGCGCCGCCGGCCGGCGCGCTGCCGCAGCCATGAGCGCACACATGGCCCGGCGCCTGTCCATGGCCGACACGTCCGCACCCTCCAGCGGCTGGGTGGCCGACTTCCTGCGGCACCGCATCGCGCATGCGCTGCGCGAGCGGGCCCGCTACCGCTACGTGCGCCCGCGCGTGCTGGGCGATGGCGCGGGCTACCGCATCGAAAGCCCGTGCTGCTCGCGCAACGTGGACGCGGAGGGCGGCGTCATCGACATCGCGCGCCTGCAACCCATGACCGATGCCGGCGGCCAGCCCTGTCTGCAGGGCGGCCAGCCCCTGTGGCAGCTGCAGGCCCGCGACCATGCCGCCGGCCGCTGGGCCGAGCCGGGCCCCGCTGCGCCGCTGCCGGAACTGCTGGCGCAGCTGTGCGCGGACACCGAGCGGGTGTACTGGCCATGACGATTTATCTGGACCACAACGCCACCACCGCGCCCGCCCCCGAGGTGCTGTCCGCCATGTGGCCGGTGTACGAGCGGCTCTGGGCCAATGCCTCGTCGCAGCATGCGCCGGGGCAGGACGCGCGGCGTGCGCTGGCCGCCGCCCGGGGCACGGTGGCGCGGGTGCTGCGCTGCAAGCCGGCCGAGGTGATCTTCACCAGCTGCGCCACCGAGGCCAACCACCTGGCCGTGCGCGGCCTGCTGGCCGCGGCGCCCGCCGGGCGCACGCGGGTGCTGTTCAGCGCCGTCGAGCATGCCGGCCATCTGCGACTGGCCCGGGCCCTGGCCGAGGCCGGCGTGCCGGTCGAGCTGCTGCCTGTGCGGCCCGACGGCCGCCTCGACCTGCAGGCCGCCGCCGAACGCATCGGGCCCGACGTGGCCCTGGTGTCGCTGATGGCCGCCAACAACGAGACCGGCCTGCTCATGCCCGTGGCCGAGGTGGCGGCGCTGGCCGGCGCCGCGGGCGCGCGGCTGCATGTGGATGCCACCCAGTTCGTCGGCAAGCTGCCCTTCGCCTTCGATGCCTGCGGCGCCGACGCCGTCTCCTTCTCCGCCCACAAGTTCCACGGGCCGAAGGGCGTGGGCGCGCTGCTGCTGCGCCAGGGCGCCCCGCTCGCGCCCCAGACCCTGGGCAGCCAGGAGCGCGGCCGCCGCGGCGGCACCGAGAACCTGCCCGGCATCGTCGGCCTGGCCGCAGCGCTGGAGCGCCTGGGCGATGCCGCGGCCATGCAGGCCGAGGCCGCGCGCCAGGCCAGCCTGCGCGACACGCTGGAGGCCGGCCTGATGGCGGCGCTGCCCGGCGCCGTGCATGTGTGGGGCCGCGGCCTGCCGCGCCTGCCCGGCACCAGCTACCTGCGCGTGGGTCGCCTGTCGGCCGAGGTGCTGCTGCAGCGGCTGGAGCGCCTGGGCATTGCCGCGTCTTCGGGCGCTGCCTGCTCCTCCGGCGGCAGCGAGCCCTCGCATGTGCTGCGCGCCATGGGCGTGCCGGCGGAAGAGGCGCTGGCGGCAGTGCGCCTGTCGCTGGGCCAGGGCAGCCAGACGCCCGACGTCCACGCATTGCTGGCCGGCCTGCCGCGCCTGCTGCGGCCCCTGCTCGAAGAGGCCCCGGCCTAAGAGGCTGAGAGTCTTTTGTCCATGCCCGCCTTGCACGCCAAAACACCCCGGCTCGTCGTTGCAAATGCTCGCCATAGCCCGAGCTATGGCTGCGCTTTGCGCCTCGATCCGGGGCGTTTTGACGCGCCTTTCGGGCACGGCCAAAAAAACGCTCAGCCTCTGAACCCATTCCTGCATCCACCGAGAAAGCACCGCAATGAAAGTCATGATCCGCAAAGACAGCAAGGGCCTGCTCTCGGCCTATGTCCCCAAGAAGGATCTGGAAGAACCCATCGTGTCGATGGTGCAGCCCGGCATGTGGGGCGGCCTGGTCACGCTGGGCAACGGCTGGCAGCTGGACCTGCCCGCCATGCCCGAGGGCACCACGCTGCCGGTGACGGTGGAGGCCCGGCGCATCGCCGCGGCGGAGTGAGGCGGCCATGGCCCTCACCAGCGAACAACTGCGCACGGCCTGTGAGCTGGTGGGCGCCGCGCCCACCGTGCGCGACGCCGCCGCGCTCTGGCGCGCCCGCCACCCGGAGGTGCGCGCCATCGTGGTCGACGCGCTGGACATGCGCGGCGAGACGCCCGCCCTGCAGCTGGGCGCGCGCAACGTCTACCTGGCGGCCAGCCAGGGCCACTGCTGGCATGTCACCGCCCGGCCCGAAGAGGCCACGGTGCTGATCCTCACGCAAAGCTGAACCTCGCAGGAGCCCTCCATGGACATCGACGCCATCGGCCTGGCCGAACCCGACTGCGGCCCGCGCGAGATCGAGCTGGTCCACGCGGTGCTGGAGGCCGCCCGGTGGGGCGACGGCCCCATGCTCGCCTCCTTCGAGCAGGCCTTTGCCGGCTGGGCCGGCCGCAGCCACGCGGTGGGCGTGGCCAGCGGCACGCTGGGGCTGTGGATGGTGCTGCGCGCGCACGGCATCGGTCCCGGCGACGAGGTGGTGTGCGCCGCCCACACCTGGCACCAGATCGCGCAGGCCATCACGCTGGCCGGGGCCACGCCCGTCTTCGCCGACATCGACTACTGGAGCGGCTGCCTGAGCGCCGAGAAGGCGGCGGCGCGCATCGGCCCCAAGACCCGCGCGCTGCTGGCCGGCAACACCAACGGGCATCCGGCGGCCTGGGGACCGCTGCGCGCGCTGGCGACGGCGCACGGCATCGCCCTGATCGAGGACAGCACCGAGGCCCTGGGCTCGCGCTACCGCGGCCAGACGGTGGGCAGCTTCGGCGATGTGGCGGTGTTCGACTTCTCCGCGCCCTCGGCCCTGTGCACGGGCGAGGGCGCCATGCTGGTCACCGACGACGAGCGCCTCGCGCACGAGCTGCGCTACCTGCGCCAGCGCCGGCTGTCCGACCGGGGCTCGGTGTCGGTGGGCGCGCGCGTGCCGCTGCAGGCCGGCATGAGCGAACTCACGGCCGCGCTGGGCCTGGCGCAACTGGCGGGCCTGGACGACCGCCTGGCCGTGCGCAAGCAGGTGGAGGCCTGGTACCACGCGCAGATGCAGAGCTTCGAGGGCATCAAGCCGCCCTACCTGGGCGAGGACGTGGACGAGGTGCACTGGATGCTCTACGTGGTGCACCTGGGCAAGCGCTTCACCGCCAGTGCCCGCACCCAGATGATCGAGGACCTGGCGGCCTGCGGCATCGAAACCGCCGCCTACAGCCATCCGCTGCACCAGCAGTTCTTCTACATGAACGCGGGCGATGCCATCGGCCGCAAGCGCGGCGTGCTGCCCGACACCGACCGCATCGGCGACCGTGCGCTGGCGCTGCCCTTCCACACGCAGCTGGACGCGGACCAGATCAAGTACATCGTCAAGACGCTCAAGGACACCGCCACCAACGTGGGCGCGGGGGCGGCGATCTATCTCTGAACCCGGCCCGCCCGGGCCTTCCATCCACCCCGCTGCCACCGCCCACGCCATGAACGACGACGCCCTGATCCACGACCTTGCCCGCCGGCTCGATGCCGGTGCGCTCATCCCCTACATGGGCCCCGGCCTGCTGGCCCTGTGCCCCGACGCCAAGGTGCCTGCCACGCCGCTGGCCCTGGCCGAGATCATGACCGCCAAGGTCAGCGTGCCGCACAAGATCCGCAAGCGTCTCACGCAGGCGGCGCAGTTCATCGAGAACTTCAAGCACCGCAAGTCGGTGGTGTCGCTCATGGACGAGGCCTTCGCGACGACGCCGCAGCCCTCGGCCCTGCATGCGGCGCTGGCCGCCAGCGGCGCACCGCTGTGGATCGACACCTGGTACGACGACACCTTCGGCCGTGCCCTGGCCATGGCCCGGCCCGAGGGCGGCTGGGTGCGCATCCAGGGCCTGTCGCAGTCCGAACATTTCGGCCACTGGACGTGTGTCTACGCCGACGACGGCGAGCGCCTGGCCGAGCTGCCGGCCGAGCCCGGTCGCGTGCTCTACCAGCCCATCGGCAACCGCAGGCCGGCCAGCAACTACCTGGTCTCGGACAGCGACTACGTCGAGGTGCTGACCGAGATCGACATCCAGACGCCCATCCCTGCCCTCGTGCAGCAGCAGCGTGCGGGGCGCGGCTTCCTGTTCGTCGGCTGCCGCTTCGACGACCAGCTCACGCGCAGCTTCGCGCGGCAGATCATGAAGCGCTCCAGCGACCGGCACTGGGCCGTGCTGCCGGAGCCGCCCACGCGCATGGAGGCGCGCTTCCTGGAAGAGCAGGGCATCGAGCGCATCGCCATGCCCTTGCCGGACTTCGCCGATGCGCTGGTGCAGGCCCTGGCGCCGGCCGCGCTGGCGGCCTGAGTCTGAGCCTGATGCTGCCGCCATTCCCTTTTCACCACCACCACCACGAGACCCCGCCATGAGCGACACCGTCACCACCACCGTTCCCCTCACCGTCATGCCCAGCGGCAAGACCTTCGACGCCGAGTCCGGCATCACGCTGCTGGAGGCCCTGCGCCGCGCCGGCGTGCTCGCGCACGAATGCGACGGGGGCGCCAAGTGCAGCGACGCCTGCCACCTCTTCGTGCTCGAAGGCCGCAAGAGCCTGTCGAAGACCACGCGCGAGGAGAACGAGCGCCTGGACGCCATCGTCGGCGTGGGCGCCAAGTCGCGCCTGGCCTGCCGCGCCGTGCTGGGCGACCAGCCGGTGACGGTCGAAGTGCTCAGCTTCGTCTGACGAGCCGCGCCGGATCCATTCACGCCTTGTGACCGCCCCAGGCACCCGGGCGCCATGAACATGGTCGGCACTTCCGACGCGCGGCACCTGCCTTCCGGCGGGACGCCCGGGCCTGCGGCCGATGAGGCCGAGTCCCTTGTATGCGACGTGGCCATCGTCGGCGCCGGACTGGCCGGACTGGCGCTGGCGCGTCGCCTGCACCTGGCCGGCCGCCAGGTGCGCGTGCTGGAGGCGCGCGAGCGCATCGGCGGCCGGCTGCTCACGCGTTTCAGCGCCGCCACCGACCAGCCGCTGGACCTGGGCGCCGCCTGGTTCTGGCCCGCCACCGAGCCCGGTGTCGCTGCACTGCTGGCCGAACTGGGCCTGGCCAGCGTGCCCCAGCACGACCCCGGCGATGCGCTCTGGCTCGACGACCCCGATCGCGCCCCCGAACGACACGACGCCGCCCCGGGCCAGGTGCACCAGGGCGCGCGCCGCATCGAGGGCGGCAGCGCACGGCTGGCGCAGGCGCTGGCCGACGCCCTGCCGCCGCAGGCCCTGTGCCTGAAGGCCGCGGTCTGCGAAGTGCACCGGGCCGACGGTGGCGGCGTGCTGCTGCACCTGGCCGACGGCCAGCGCCTGCACGTCGCGCAGCTGGTGCTGGCCCTGCCGCCGCGGCTGGTCGCCGAGCGCATCCGCTTCGTGCCGGCGCTGCCGCCGCCGCTGGCGGAGGCCCTGGCCGCCGTGCCCACCTGGATGGCCGCGCAGGCCAAGGCGGCCAGTGCCTTCGGCCGGCCCTTCTGGCGCGCGGCGGGCCATTCCGGCAACGCCTTCGTGCGCCATCCGCAGGCCGTGCTGGGCGAGGTGTTCGACGCCGGCACCGCGCCGCACGGCGCGCTGGGCGGCTTCGTGGCGCTGGACGCCCAGCAGCGCCAGCACTTCCGCCGTGGCCTGCCGCTGCTCATCCACAGCCAGTTGGGCCAGCTCTATGGCGTGGACGCGCAGGAGGGTGAACTGCACCTGCAGGACTGGGCCGAAGAGCCCTGGACCTGCGCGCAGGCCGACCTTGCCGGCCCCGCCGAACCGCCTCGCGCTGATGCCCGCCTGCGCCAGCCCTGGTGGGGCGGCCGGCTGTTCTTTGCCGGCACCGAGACCGCCCTGCACGGCGCCGGCCACATGGAAGGCGCGCTGGACAGCGCCGAGCGCGTCGCGTCGCAGCTGCTGCTGCGTCCGGCGGACGCCCGCCCTTCCACGCCCGCGGACGCGGCCACCGCCGTGGCGGCCTTCCGGCAGGCCGTGCAGGGCCTGCGCGCCCAGGGGCCGGAGCGCTACCAGCGCCATCTGGTGCGGATGCTGTCGGGCACGGCGGCAGGCGCGGACGCGCAGGGCGGCCTGAGCGCCCGTGCGCTGCGCGCCGCCGCCGAGCAGTGCTACGCCGAGGCTCTGGGCCATCTGGATGCGCTGCTGCCGGCGCCGGCGGCCGAGGCCGGCGCGCCGGTGCAGGGCCGTCATCCGCTCACGCCGGCGCTGCTGTCGGCCTTTGCGGGCTGGAGCCAGTCGCTGGTGGACGAGGCGCTGGCTTTCAACGCGCGCTCCTGCGCGCTGTCCAAGCTGCCGCACGAACACCAGCCCGACGCCGAGGACCGGCGCGCCATCGCCCGTGCCCTGGCCGCGGCCTGGCAGGCCTTCGCGCTGGAGCTCAACGCGCGCCTGTGCGTGGCGGCCGAAGCGGCGCGGGAGCCGGCGGCATGACGGCCTTCGGCAGCATCGAGATCGGTGCCCTGCTGGGCATCGTGGAGCAGGCGGGCACCGACGTCGCCACGCTCATCGAGGGCCTGACCCGCGAGGAGCTGCTGCGCTCACGCCTCACCCGGCAGGAGGTGTTGCGCCTGCTGGCGCGGATGGCGGCGACCCTGGCCGCGCTGCCGCCCGGCGTACGCGCCCGCATGCCCGAGCTGGACTGGGACGGCTGGCAATCGCTGGCACAGCGCCTGGCGCTGCCGCCCGGCCCCGCGCTGGACGAGGCGCTGGCCTTCGGCTGCGAGGCCGTGCTGCCGGCCACGCTGCTGTGGCTGCGCGTGTACCGGCAAGGGCAGCCCGAGCTGTTCCAGATGGTGCCCTGAAGGGCCAGCGCCCCGTGTCGCTGCGCAGTGGACTGCGACGGCTGGACGACAGGGCGTGACGGGTCGGGCGCTCAGCGCTGCTTCAACAGCTTCTTGCGTTCGGCCGGGCTGAAGTGGCTCAGGTGGCCGGCCGCGGCCGCCGCACGCCGGTTGGACATGCGGATGGCTTCGATCCTGCCGGCGGGCGCGATGCGCGAGAGGGCCTTGTCCACGGCGGTGCTGCCGCAGGCGGGGCAGGCCGGTGGCGTGGCACCGGCCCGCACCAGCGCCTCGAAGCCGTGGCCGCAGACGCTGCAGTGGTAGTCGTAGAGGGGCATGGGGCGCTCCAGGTGGCGGGAAAGGGATCTCAGGACGTTGGGGCGCGGCAGCCCCCCGCGGCATGGGGCGCGGCGGCGCAGCCTTCCAGCGCCGTGGGTGCCGGGGCGTTGGGGCCCAGGCCCACCCAGTCGTGCACCTGCTGCGTGTCGAAGCCCACCAGGCGGCTGTCGCCCCACTGCATCAGCGGGCGGCGGATGAGCAGCGGTTCGGCCAGCAGCAGGGCCAGGGCGGCCTCGGCGTCCAGCTGCTCGGGCACCACCTCGCCCGACTTGACGCGCGGCGCCGCGCGGTTGAACCACTGTGCCACCGGCAGCGGCGACAGGAAGTCCAGCAGCGCGGCGGCCGTCCAGGGCCAGGCGAGCAGGTCGCGGGTCTCCAGCGTGTGGCGGGCGCCGCGCAGCAGTGCCTTCTGCCGCGCGTTGCCGCCGCAGCCGGGCTTCTCGTAGAAGACGATGTGGGCCATGGCCGGCTCGTTCACCGCTGCTCAGGCCGCCAGCGCGGGCCGCGCGCGGCGCTCGGCCTCGCGCAGCAGCTGCAGGCATTCGAGGTTGGCCGCCATGTCCAGCGCGGTGAAGTCGTCCTGCGTGCGGGGCCGCCAGTCGGCGCCCAGGGCGAGCAGGGTGCGCAGCACCGGGGTCTTGCCGGCGGAGGAGGCGTACATGAGGCAGGTGGCGCCGACCTTGTTGGCATGGTCCAGCGGCACGCCGGCCCGCACCAGGCGCTCGATCAGCGCCGGCTCGCCATGCACGCAGGCCAGCCACAGGGCGTTGTTGCCATCGGCATTGGTGGCGTCCAGTGCCACGCCGTGGGCCAGCAGGGCCTGCACCGCGCCCGTCTGGCCGCGCCAGGCGGCGAGCATCAGCGGCGTGTTGCCGTGGGCGCCCCGGGCCTCCGGTCCGGCCAGGCCCTGCTGCGCGAGCCAGCCGGCCAGTGCCGGCGCCACGGGGCGGGCGGATGCGGCGGGCGGCACGAGGTGCAGATCGGCCGGCCGCGCGGCGGCCTGCGCGTGGGCGAGCCAGGCCGCATGGCCGCCGATCAGGTCCACCACCTCGGTGAAGCCGAAGTCCGCGAACATCTGCGCCCAGGTCTGGCTGGCGCGGCCGTGGTAGCAGTAGATGAGCACGGGCCGCCGGCGGTCGGTGTGCAGCAGCAGGGCGTCCTGGTTGTCGCGGCCGAGGCACAGCGCGCCGGGCAGGGCGTCCCGGGCATGGTGGGCGGCGTCGCGCGCGTCCAGCACCAGGGCCTGGGGATGGCGCTCGCGCCAGGCGGGCAGTTCGGCGGCGGTGATGCGGCGGTAGGTGCGTTGTCCGGTCATGGCGGGGCTCAGGTGGGGCAGGGCGCTTCGGTGCGGATGCGCTCGTCGTGCAGGACGCTCAGGCGCTCAGCCGCCGTGCATGGCGCAGCAGCTCGCGCGCGCGATCGGCCGCCATGTCGGCCGCGGCGCGGCCGTCGGGTGCGCAGGGGGCGGGGCTGGCGCCCAGCTGGCGCAGCAGCGCCATCAGCTCGGCGCGGCCGCTGGCGGCGGCCTGCATCAGGCAGGTGAGGCCGTCGTCGTCGGCATGGTCGATGTCGGCCCCGGCCTGCAGCAGTTGCACGATGGTGGCGGGCCAGCCCTGCAGGCAGCCATACCAGAGCGCGGTGCGGCCCTGGTCGTCCTCGGCATCGACCGGCAGGCCGCGGCCCAGCAGCGTGGCCGTCGCCGCCGTGTTGCCCAGCCACGCGGCGCGCATGAGGGCGGTCTCGCCGTCCTCGGCACGCGCGAAGGGGCCCGGAAAGCCCTGCTGCGCCAGCCAGGTGGAGAGCACGGTGGCAGACCCGGCCCGCGCGGGTGGCAGGCGGGCGATGGGCGGCTCGTCTTCCAGGACACCGGGCCCGTGGGCGGGAAGCGGGGCGGGCATGGCGGCGCCGTCCGGCTTCAAACCGGCCGGTTCTCGTTGGGGTTGCGCACCGGCCCCATCAGTTCCAGGCCTTCGGCGTAGGTGATGGTGTCGAAGGTGACGTCGAACTTGAGCGCCGCATCGGCCACGGCGTCGAGCTTGCCCGCGGTGTCCTTCTTCTTGAGATCGCCCTTCTCCAGGTAGAGCAGTTCGAGCATCTCGTTGTAGACCGTGTTCTCCAGGATGGGCAGCACGTAGAACATCGCGCCCTTGTAGGGCACCTGGTACTTCTTCGACAGGTCGATGTTGTCGCAGAAGAGGAAGTACTTGCCGCCGGCGCTGAGCGTGTCGCCCAGCGTCTCGGCCACGTCCTTGAGCGATTCGAAGGACAGCAGCCAGCCGCAGAAGAAGGGCAGGTGCGTGCTGCCGGCGGTGGCCACGGCCATCACCTGGTCGCAGGTGAGTTCGGGCGGGCGGGCCTCGTCGGCCAGCTTGACCGAGAAGCGCAGTGCCAGTTCGCCGCGGAAGCCGAAGCGGCCCGGCTTGTGGGTGGGCGCCTTGAGCACCGGGTTGAGCAGGCGGCCTTCGGCTTCGAGGCGCGCGAAGGCGGTGTCCTGGATCTCGGTCTGGGTGGCCGTGGCGGTCATGGGGCTTCCTTGAGGGTGGTGAGGGAAAGGGGGTGCTGGGGGGCCGTCCGGGTGTCGGTGTTGCGCATCCAGTCGGCGGTCTTGAAGAAGGCGGCCATCAGCTCGGCCTGCAGCCCGGCGTCGGCGTCCACGGCCTGCAGGGCGGCCTGCATGCAGGCCAGCCAGGCGTCGCGCTCGGCAGCGCCGATGGCGAAGCCGCCGTGGCGCATGCGCAGCCGCGGATGGCCGCGATGGGCGGAATAGTCCTTCGGCCCGCCCAGCCATTCGCGCAGGTAGAGCACCAGCACTGCCTTGGTTGGGCCGAGGTCGGGCTCGTGCATGGCGCGTATGCCGTGTGCGCCGGGCCAGGTGTCCATGTGGCGGTAGAAGGCCTCCACCAGCCGCGCGATGGCCGCATCGCCGCCCAGGCGCTCGTAGTGCGTGTTCGGCGGTGATGGGGTCGTGGCAACGGACGCGGTCATGGACAGCGTTCTGCAATCGGCATACCAGCGCCTTTGCGTCCGACAGGGCGGTCAAAAACACGACAGGTGCGACATGTGCGACAGGCGGGCGTGCGGTGTGCGGCCGAACGCCGCCGTTCGCGACGCGCGATGCAGGGTTTGTCGCGAACCGTACAAGGCCCGATTCCGCCCCTTGAATAGAGGACGAATGGGCCTTTCTCCCTCTGGAGAGTGGCCTTTTCGAGGGATTCCATGCCGCTCGAAGGGGCATGGCATGGAAGCTGCGAAGAAGGGCTGCGCGGACACAAGTCCGGCCGATGCGTGACCCCGACAAGAAGAGCTACAGCAGGACCACGACAGGCTGACATGGGCGCGGCTTTCTGCAACGCAACCTTTCAACCCTTCACTCTCATTGGAGTAATCGCAATGTCCAAACTTCGGCAAATCGCCTTCTACGGCAAGGGCGGCATCGGCAAGTCCACCACCTCCCAGAACACGCTGGCCGCGCTCACCGAGCTGGGCCAGAAGATCCTGATCGTCGGCTGCGACCCCAAGGCCGACTCCACCCGCCTGATCCTGCACGCCAAGGCCCAGGACACCATCCTCTCGCTGGCGGCGGAAGCCGGTTCGGTGGAGGACCTGGAGCTCGAGGACGTGATGAAGATCGGCTACAAGGACATCCGCTGCGTCGAGTCCGGCGGCCCGGAGCCCGGCGTCGGCTGCGCCGGCCGCGGCGTGATCACCTCGATCAACTTCCTCGAAGAGAACGGCGCCTATGACGGCGTGGACTACGTCTCCTACGACGTGCTCGGCGACGTGGTGTGCGGCGGCTTCGCCATGCCCATCCGCGAGAACAAGGCGCAGGAGATCTACATCGTCATGTCCGGCGAGATGATGGCCATGTACGCGGCCAACAACATCTCCAAGGGCATCCTGAAGTACGCCAACAGCGGCGGCGTGCGCCTGGGTGGCCTGGTCTGCAACGAGCGCCAGACCGACAAGGAGCTGGAGCTGGCCGAGTCGCTGGCCAAGATGCTGGGCAGCCGGCTCATCCACTTCGTGCCGCGCGACAACATCGTGCAGCACGCCGAGCTGCGCCGCATGACGGTGATCGAGTACGCGCCCGAATCCAAGCAGGCCGAGGAGTACCGCCAGCTGGCCCGCAAGGTGCACAACAACGCCGGCAACGGCACCATCCCCACGCCCATCACCATGGACCAGCTGGAAGACCTGCTGATGGAGCACGGGATCATGAAGCAGATCGACGAGTCGCAGGTCGGCAAGGCCGCGGCCGAACTGGCCGCCTGATTCCAGGCGCGCAAGCCCGGGCCCCGCGCGGCGGGGCCCGGCGCCGCCCCCTTTCCATCCTTACGGAGCATCCCCCATGACCGCCACCGTTGAAGAGCGCAAGGCCGCGAACAAGGCCCTGATCGATGAAGTGCTGAAGGCCTATCCCGAGAAGATGGCCAAGCGGCGCGCCAAGCACCTGGGCACCTTCGAAGAAGGCAAGCCCGACTGCGGCGTGAAGTCCAACATCAAATCCCTGCCGGGCGTGATGACCATCCGCGGCTGTGCCTACGCCGGCTCCAAGGGCGTGGTCTGGGGTCCCATCAAGGACATGATCCACATCAGCCACGGCCCGGTGGGCTGCGGCCAGTACAGCTGGGCCGCACGCCGCAACTACTACATCGGCATCACCGGCGTGGACACCTTCGTGACGATGCAGTTCACCTCCGACTTCCAGGAGAAGGACATCGTCTTCGGCGGCGACAAGAAGCTCGACAAGATCATCGACGAGATCCAGGAGCTGTTCCCGCTGAACAAGGGCATCTCGATCCAGTCCGAATGCCCCATCGGCCTGATCGGCGACGACATCGAGGCCGTCAGCAAGAAGAAGAGCAAGGAGTACGAAGGCCACACCATCGTGCCCGTGCGCTGCGAGGGCTTCCGCGGCGTGAGCCAGTCGCTGGGCCACCACCTGGCCAACGATGCCATCCGCGACTGGGTGTTCGACAAGGTCGACCCCGACAAGCGCCCCGACTTCGTCTCCACGCCCTACGACGTGGCCATCATTGGCGACTACAACATCGGCGGCGACGCCTGGTCCAGCCGCATCCTGCTGGAAGAGATCGGCCTGCGCGTGATCGCCCAGTGGTCGGGCGACGGCACCATCGCCGAGCTGGAGAACACGCCGCGTGCCAAGCTCAACGTGCTGCACTGCTACCGCTCGATGAACTACATCAGCCGGCACATGGAAGAGAAGTACGGCATCCCATGGGTGGAGTACAACTTCTTCGGCCCCACGATGATCGAGAAGAGCCTGCGCGAGATCGCCAGCCACTTCGACGACACCATCAAGGCCAACGCCGAGAAGGTCATCGCCAAGTACAAGCCGCTGATGCAGGCCGTGGTCGACAAGTACAAGCCGCGCCTGCAGGGCAAGACGGTGATGCTGTACGTGGGCGGCCTGCGTCCGCGCCACGTGATCGGCGCCTACGAGGACCTGGGCATGGAAGTGGTGGGCACGGGCTACGAGTTCGGCCACAACGACGACTACCAGCGCACCACGCACTACATCAAGGACAGCACGCTGATCTACGACGACGTGACCGGCTACGAGTTCGAGCACTTCGTCGACAAGATCAAGCCCGACCTGATCGGCTCCGGCATCAAGGAGAAGTACGTCTTCCAGAAGATGGGCGTGCCCTTCCGCCAGATGCACAGCTGGGACTACTCGGGCCCCTACCACGGCTACGACGGCTTCGCCATCTTCGCCCGCGACATGGACATGGCGATCAGCTCGCCGATCTGGGGCCTGACCAAGGCGCCCTGGAAGTCCTGACCCACGCCTGCGCAACGCCGCGGCCCGCGCGCACCCCGTGCGCGGGCCGCCCGAGCCGCCCCACGACCTCTTTTCCATCGGAGCCCGCCATGCCCCAATCCGCCGACAAGATCCTCGACCACGAACTGCTGTTCCGCGAGCCGGAATACCAGGACATTTTCGCCCGCAAGAAGGCGGAGTTCGAGTTCAACCACCCCGACGACAAGATCAAGCAGGTCATCGAGTGGACCAAGACCGAGGACTACAAAGAGAAGAACTTCGCCCGCGATTCGCTGACCGTGAATCCGGCCAAGGCCTGCCAGCCGCTGGGTGCGGTGTACGTGGCCAACGGCTTCCACAAGACGCTGTCCTTCGTGCACGGCTCGCAGGGCTGCGTGGCCTACTACCGCAGCCACTTCAGCCGCCACTTCAAGGAGCCGACCTCCTGCGTCAGCTCCTCGATGACCGAGGACGCGGCGGTGTTCGGCGGCCTGAACAACATGATCGACGGCCTGGCCAACGCCTACAACCTGTACAAGCCCGAGATGATCGCGGTCAGCACCACCTGCATGGCCGAGGTGATCGGCGATGACCTGGACGCCTTCATCAAGAACAGCAAGCAGAAGGGCAGCGTGCCGGCCGAGTACGACGTGCCCTTCGCCCACACGCCCGCCTTCGTCGGCAGCCACATCACCGGCTACGACAACGCGCTGCTGGGCATCCTCAAGCACTTCTGGGACGGCAAGGCCGGCACGGCGCCCAAGCTGGAGCGCGTTCCCGACGAGAGCATCAACTTCATCGGCGGCTTCGACGGCTTCGTCGTGGGCAACATGAAGGAGATCCGCCGCATCTTCTCGCTCTTCGGCGTGAAGGTGAACGTGCTGTGCGATCCCTCCGAGACCTGGAACACGCCCACCGACGGCGAGTTCCGCATGTACGAGGGCGGCACCACCAAGGAAGAGGTCGAGGCAGCGCTGCATGCCAAGGCCACCATCGTCTTCCAGGAGTACTGCTGCGAGAAGACCAGCAAGTTCATCGCCGAGCACGGCCAGGAAGTCGTGGTGCTGAACGCGCCCTTGGGCGTGGCCGGCACCGACGAGTTCCTGATGGCCATCTCGCGCCTGACGGGCAAGCCCATCCCGGCCGAGCTGGAGAAGGAGCGCGGCCAACTGGTGGACGCCATGGCCGACAGCCAGGCCCACCTGCACGGCAAGCGCTTCGCCCTGTACGGCGACCCGGACCAGATGCTGGGCACCACGCGCTTCCTGCTGGAGCTGGGCGCCGAGCCGGCGCATGTGCTGGCCACCAACGGCAACGACGACTGGGCCGCGAAGGTGCAGGCGCTGTTCGATGCGTCGCCCTACGGTGCCGGCTGCAAGGTCTATCCCAAGCGCGACCTGTGGCACCTGCGCTCGCTGCTGTTCACCGAGCCGGTGGACTTCCTGATCGGCAACACCTACGGCAAGTACCTGGAGCGCGACACCAAGACGCCCCTGGTGCGCATGACTTTCCCGATCTTCGACCGCCACCACTACCACCGCTATCCCACCTGGGGCTACGAGGGTGCGCTGCGCACGCTGGTGATGCTGCTGGACGAGTTCTTCGAGACCCTGGACGCCAACACCATCGTCCCGGGCCAGACGGACTACAGCTACGACATCATCCGCTGAGGGTGATCGCCCCGGCCGCCCTCGCGGCGGCGGCTGAGGTGCACCACGCGGCGACCAGCGGCTTTGCCGGCAAGGAGGCCGCGGGGGCTGACGGGCGTCTATGCGCCAGCGTATTGCCTCAACCGACCCAGGGCCCGTGCCAGGCTCGGGCTCGATGCACTGGCGCGGTCCGGGTCCCACCGGGTCCTCGCGAAGTCCGAAAGCAGGGGCAGGTAATCCACGCCCACGGGCCGGCTGGTTCCCGGCTCCGGCGCGATGCCGTCCCGGATATGGCGCAGCCTCGAACGGCGCGCGAGGTTGACCAGGGTTTGCTTCGGATTGGGCAATGCCTCCGGATCGGTCGGGACGAGCTTCCGAGCGATGCCAAGGTAAGGCGCCATGGCGGCAGCATCGGCCAACAGCCACGACTCCGTCATGCGCACCGACAGCCTCAGGATGAACTGCGGATGGGGCGCCCCGCCCAGCCGCGACGCAATGGCATCGCTCGGGCATGGCTCCTGTTCGAGGTCGGCCAGCGCAAAGATGCGCTTGTGCTGCGCGGCCTTGTTCAGCCGCGGCACGTCCTTCCAGAAGTTCTGGATTCCGCGCTTGTTGATGATCGTGTGCGGATCGACGCCGATGCCACAGGCGCCCAGCAATGCAGGCACCACGGCGACTTCCAGATCGCCTTCCACGAATACCGCATCGAACATGGTCAGATGGGCTGACGGCCGAACAGCTCCGCCTGGGCCGGCTCGGTTCTGGGCAGGGCGGCTTCGGCAGCGGTCAGGCCGGCTTCCATCAGTGAACGGATCTGGGCCTGCGAGGCACCCGACACCGCTTCCGAGCCTTCGCCGGCCTTGGCGCCTGCCTTGGCCGGCCGGATCAACACAATCTCGTCCGGCCCGATGCCTTCGTCGCTGAGCAGTCCCGCGCTGTGCGTGGACAGCAGGATCTGCCGGCCGCTGCTTCGCTTCTGCGCACGGGCGATGAAGGGCGCGAGGCGGGCGACGAAGGCTGTGTGCAGCGAGAGCTCTGGCTCTTCGAGCAACAGGGGGCCGCCCGCTTCCTGCAGCGACCACAGCAGGCCCACCAGGCGCAAGGTGCCGTCGGAGAACTGTCGCTCGTCCTGATAGGCGCCGCGCGGGCGCCAGTGCTGGAACGAGGCCTGCAGGTGGGGCCGGCCCTTGTCGTCGATCGTGAGTTCCAGGTTCTCCAGGGGCTCCACGGCCAGCTTGACCGCTTCGCCGATGCGCTTGAGGCGAGCCTCTTGCGTCGACTTTCGCGTGTGGCGGATGCGATCCAGCAGGTCTCTGCCGAAGGGATCCAGGCCGATGGTTCCCGGAACGGGGTCCTGGCCCTCGCGCACCAGCTGCGGCACCAGATGGAGGTAATGCACGCTTTGGAAGAACTCCGCCAGCTCGCGGAAGTCCTTGTTCTCCGACGTCTGCTGGATCAGGGTCTGACGAAGACGTACCGGGTCGTCCACGTCGTATCTGTCGGGCCGCTCCTGTCGCATCGATACGAAGCTGGCATCGACTTCGCTCCAGCGGTAGATGGCTTCGCGCCGCACGGCAGGGGTGTCGTCCTTGGAAGAGGTGGTGCCGAAGCCCAGCTCATAGCGCCAGCGCGGCTGTCCATCCTCCGTGCTCGAGACCTCGACATGGATCGCGATGTCGGGATTGTTTCGGGCGTAGACCGAGCGGATCTTGCCCACCCCGCCGCGCGCGCGACTGTTGCACGCGCTGACCAGGCCGCCGCCCTCGGTCACAAGGTCGCGCAGAAAACGGAAGACATCGAGGAAGTTCGACTTGCCTGCTGCGTTTGGGCCGATCAGGAACACTCTGTGGGCCAGCGCCACATCGGCCGTCTTGAAGTTGCGCCAGTTCTTCAGTTCGACGCGAGAAAAGTAAAGTCCCATAAGGTCTCCAGAGGCCGGGATTTTGCGGCAATCGCGGCAGGGCAGCGTCGACTCCGATTCGCTGCGTCGCCCACCAGGCGGCGGCATTGAAGGCAATGGCTGGAATGTCGTCGCGTTTGTCGGCTTCGGGCCACCCGCGGCATGGCATCGAACCTGCATGGCGCATGCACTGGTTCTCACCGCAGGAGCTCGAATGTCGCATGGAGTGCTGATCAAGACGACCGAAGACGGCCGCCGCGTCGAGGTAATGGACGGCTGGGTCTGCCTGGCGGGTGTGCCCGAGGCCGACCGGCTGGTCGAGATCCTCGAGCATCCCAACCGGCAGGCCATCCTGCGGGCGGTGCCCGGTGCCACGCATGTGGCGGGGCGCCTGCCGCTCACGCACGAGCAGGCGGCCATCGCGCAGGGCGCGCTCGCGGCCGCGCGGCGCGAGGACCTCGACGCCCGGCCGCAGGCGCTGGCGCAGCGCATCCGCCGGGCCGCCTGGGCCAAGGCGGTGGCGGACGGTGTGGAATGACCCGGGCGCGGAGGCCGGTCGCATGATCCATGTGCTGGAACTGCCGCCCGCGGGCATGCCGCGGGCCTGGTTCGCCCACGACGAGGCCGACCTCGCGCGCAAGGTGGCTGCCACCGACGCGCTGCAGCCCTGGGAGATCCACGACGTGCTCACACCGCAGGAGCTGCTGGCCGCCTCGGGCCACGATGCGCCCGATGCCGCGGCCCGGGCCGCGCTGCCGGCCATCTGCGCCCTGGGCGATGCGCATGGCTGGCACACGCCGCTGTACCGCGCCGACCACCTGCTCGGCCGTGGCGTGCTTCGGCCCGAGCCGGTGCCCCCGCGCGAGGCGCTGGCCGCGGCCCTGTCGGCGCGCGGCGGCGTCGCCTGCCTCTACTGGAGCGACGCCGAGGCCATCGCCGCCTTCGAAGGCGCCGATCCGCGCCTGGCCGGCGAGGCGCGCTGGTGGGCCCGGCGCGCGCTGCACCAGCAGCTCGTCGAGCTGGAGGTGCTGGCCGACGACCAGTGACCGTCGCCGCGCCCGCCTTGCCCTCACCGCCATGCCCATGCTGCCCCGCCTTCAATGCGACATCGTGCGCCAGTGCGCCGAGGCGGTGGAGCGACTCACGCGCGAGATGTCGGGTGAGCCCGAACTCTTCGCCAGCCGCAACACCCTGGCCGCTGTCGAGGCGCAGCTGCTGATCGCGGCCCAGACCCTGGCCCATCTGCCCGCGGCGCTGCAGGCCCGCCTGGCCTGGGTCGACTGGCGCAGCTGGGGCGAACTCGAACGGCTGCTGGCCGACGACGGAACGGCGCGCCGCGATGCGGTCTGGTACGCGGTGCGCGCGCTGCTGCCCGCCACCGTGCACCTCATCGAGCAGCTGCGCCGGCAAGAGCCGGCGTGGTTCGACACCGATTACTGATCACAGGGGCCAGGGTGTCGCAGGCCGTCGGCCAGCCGCTGATCCGCATCGCCCTGGCCGCGGCCCAGAGCGCCGCGGCAGTGCCCGATGCGGCCGAGCTGGCCCTGATGGTGAGTGCCGTGCAGCGCGATGCCATCGAGCGGCTGACGCCCGCGCAGGCTGGTGCCGCGCTGCAGCGGGCTTTGATGGCGCCGCATCCGCCCGGCTTTTTCCTGGCGCTGCGGGCCTGCGCAGGTCTCCGGCGCTTCCTGCCGGAGCTGGACGCGCTCTTCGGCGTGCCCCATCTGTCGGACGAGCCTCTGCCGGTGGACGTGGGCGAGCATCAGCTGCGCGCCCTGGCCATGGCCGCGCGGCGCCATGCGCCGCTGGCGGTGCGCTTCGCGGTGCTGGCCCACAAGTTCGGCATGGCGGGCACGCCGCCCCACTGCTGGCCCAGCCATGTGGGCCACGAAGTTCGCGGCCAGGCCCGGCTGCGGGACCTGGCCGGCCGCATGACGCTGCCTGTCGAGGCGCTGGACCTGGCGGGCCTGGCCATCGCCGAGGCCGACCGGGTGCACCGCGCCAGCGACATGCGTGCCGGCCCCATCGCCGAGCTGCTGGCGCGGGTGGAGGCCGTGGCGCGGCCCGATCGCTTCGAGCAGCTGCTGCAGGTGTGCATCTGCGACTTTGCCGCCTATGCCGGCCACGGCGAAGCCGACTACGCCAAGGCACCGCGCATGCGGCGCGCACTGGCGGCCTTCGCGCGGGCGGGGGCCGATCCGCAGGCGCGTGCCCTGGCGGTGGCGCGTGCGCTGGGTGGATCGGCCAGTTCGCGCTGAGCGGCTTCGGCCGGACTGAGGGACGCCGTTCCTAGAACTTGACCTGCCCCGACAGCGCCACCGTGCGCGGGCTGCCCAGGTAGTTGGCATTGAGCCAGTAGCGCTTGTCTGCGACGTTGGCCACGTTCAGCCGTAAGGTCAGCGGCAGGCCGGCGGCGCGCAGGGTGTAGCGCAGGCCCAGGTCGAAGGTGGCGAAGCCGGGCAGGCGCTGGGTGTTGGCCGCGTCGGCGTACTGCGGGCCGGTGTAGAAGGCGCCGCCGGTCAGCGTGAGCCCGGGCACGCCGTCCAGGTCGTATTCGAGGTAGAGCTTGGCGCTGCGCTCGGCCACGTTCATGGGCGTCTTGCCTTCCAGGGCGGGCGTCTGGTGGTTCTCCTTGACCTTGGCGTCGAGCAGCGTCAGGCCGCCCACCACCGTCAGGTTGCGCATGGGCTTGCCCGTGGCGGTGAACTCCAGGCCCTGGTGCACCTGCCGTCCGTCCTGCACATAGGTCACCGGGCCGCTGCCGCTCACGTCGTAGTACTGCAGGCCCTTGTCGATCTTGAAGAGGGCGGCCGTCCACAGCACGTCGCGTGCCTCGGCCTTGAGGCCCAGCTCGACCTGCCTGCTCTGCAGTGGCGCCATCACCGCGCCGGCATTGCTCACCAGGCGACCGTTGTAGGTGGCGGCGGCCACGCCGCCCTGTTCCAGGCTGCGCATGGTGCTGCCGTAGAGCGACAGCCAGGGCATCGGCTTGTAGGTGAGCGCCGCCGTGGGCGTGACGCGGCTGTCGTCGTAACGGCTGGTGCTGGTGCGGCTGGCGTCGTAGCCGGTGTCGAGGATGCCCGCCTGGTTCACGCCGACGAGGGCCGACCACTGGTCGTTGAAGCGGATGTCGTCGCCCAGCAGCACGTTGCGGCGCAGCGTTCGCTGGGCCAGGTACTTGCTGCCGGTGGGCGAGAGGCCGGGGTCCGCCAGGTACACGGGCTGGCCGAAGCTCACCGGCATGCTGGTGAGCGTGGTCCAGCCGCCCGCGGACGAGCGGTAGTTGGTGGCGGTGGTGCGGTCGGCCGACCAGCCGGCGGTCAGGGTGTGCTGCACCGGCCCGGTGGCGAAGCGCCAGTCGGCGTAGGCATAGGCGCCCTGGTTCAGGTAGTCGGGGTACTCCCAGGCGCTGGTCTGCATCAGGTAGCGGCCGTCGCTGCCGGCGATGAAGCTGTTGTTGGCCACCACGAGGTCGGAGCGGCTGGTGCGGCGGGCCAGGCCGGCGCGCACCACCACGCTGTCGCTCAGTTGCCACCGCAGGCGGCTGGCCACATGGTCCTGCGCGGTGTCGGTCAGCGTGAAGGGCTGGCCGTAGAAGTTGCTGCGGGCGCGGTCGGCCGAGGGATAGCTGGCGCCCGTGGCAGCGCTCCAGTAGGCCTCGCTGCCGCGCATGCGGTAGACGCTGCGCGACGCATCGAACTGCAGCTGCAGCCGGTCGCTCAGGTTCCAGTCGAGGGCGCCGCTGACCAGGCCGCGCCGGATCGACTGGTGGTCGGTGGCCGTGTCGCCGTCCTGTCCGACGACGTTGAGCCGGTAGGCCAGCTTGCCGCCGTCGTCGATGCGCCCGCCGAAGTCGCCATGCAGATAGCCGTTGCGGCCCTCGGTCACGCCTGCCGTGATGCTGCGCAGGGGTTCGTAGGTGGGCCGCTTGAGCACGTAGTTGAGCGTGCCGCCCACGTTGCCAGCGCCCCAGAGAAAGCCGGAGAGGCCGGTGAGCACCTCCAGCCGCTCCTTGTCCTCCATGTCGACGCTGACCATGTTGGTGTTGGGCATGCCGTCGATGCGCTTGGTGGCGCCCAGGCTGAAGCCGCGCACCGTCACGCCGGTGAAGAAGCGCGACTGCGGCGTGGTGAGCTGGGTGACGGGGTTGATGCGCAGCACGTCGTCGGGCTTGGTGGCCTGCAGGTTCTCGATCAGGGCCTGCGGCACCACGTTGACCGAGTAGGGCGTCTCCAGCAGCGGCCGGGCATCCAGTGGGCCGATCTGTGCGGCGGTGCGGGGCCGGTAGCCGCGGGCGGCCGAGCCGTCCTGCCGCAGGTCAAGCACCCGGTCGTCCTCCACCTGGACGGTGGGCAGCTGGGGGCTGGCCGGGGCCGCGTCCTGCGCCCACACCGGCAGCGGGCCGGCGAGCACCAGGGCCAGGGGCCACGAGGCATGTTGTCGGGAAGGGGCCAGGGCGCGCGGGCGCCGGGGTGGCAGATGGCGAGGGGGCAGCGAGGGCACAGCCGGACTCCGGGAGGAAGGAGGTGCGCGGCTGGCAGCGGCTGGCTGGCGCGGGATGCGGCCCCGGACGGGGCGCGCGGACGGCGCGGATTATAGGAACGGGCACCGGCCCCGACGGCCGGTTGGCGCGAATGTCGCGATTGCTTCAAACCCGCCACGGCCCGAGGCACAGGCCTGCCGCAAAGCCGCTTCTGCGTGGGGTTTCGCACGCATAGGCCCTGGCACCGAACCTGCAATGAAGCCGCTACCCACGCCACGTGCAAGGAGCCTTCCGATGTCCCCCTCGCTCAAAGCCAAGATCGCCCAGGTGTTCGACGAACCCGGTTGCGACAAGAACCAGGCCAAGGGCGCCAAGGAGAAGAAGAAGGGCTGCACCAAGCAGCTGTCGCCCGGTGCGGCAGCGGGCGGCTGCGCCTTCGACGGCGCCAAGATCGCGCTGCAGCCCATCGTGGACGTGGCGCACCTCGTGCACGGCCCCATCGCCTGCGAAGGCAACTCCTGGGACAACCGGCACAGCGCCAGCAGCGGCTCGCAGCTCTACCGCACCGGCTTCACCACCGACATCAACGAGCTGGACGTGATCTACGGCGGCGAGAAGCGACTCTTCAAGAGCGTGCGCGAGATCATCGAGAAGTACGACCCGCCCGCCGTCTTCGTCTACCAGACCTGCGTCACGGCGCTGATCGGCGACGACATCGAGGCCGTGTGCAAGCGCGCCAGCGAGAAGTTCGGCAAGCCGGTGATCCCGGTCAACTCGCCCGGCTTCGCAGGCCCCAAGAACCTGGGCAACAAGCTGGGCGGCGAGTCGGTGTTGGACTACGTGATCGGCACGCGCGAGCCCGAGTACACGACGCCCTATGACATCAACATCATCGGCGAGTACAACCTGGTGGGTGAGCTGTGGCAGACCAAGCCGCTGCTCGATGCACTGGGCGTGCGCGTGCTCTCGTGCATCTCGGGCGACGGCCACTACAACGAGATCGCCAGCAGCCACCGCGCCAAGGTGAACATGATGGTGTGCTCCAAGTCGATGATCAACATCGCCACCCGCATGGAGCAGCGCTGGGGCATTCCGTACTTCGAAGGCTCGTTCTACGGCATTTCCGACATGAGCGAGACGCTGCGCAACATCGCGCGGCTGCTGGTGCGCCAGGGAGCGCCCGAGGACCTGATCGCGCGCACCGAGCGGCTGGTCGAGGTGGAGGAGGCCCGCGCCTGGAAGCGCATCGCCACCTACCGCGAGCGGCTGGCCGGCAAGCGGGCCCTGCTGATCACGGGCGGCGTGAAGTCCTGGTCGGTGGTGTCGGCCCTGCAGGAGGCCGGCATCGAGGTGGTGGGCACCAGCATCAAGAAGTCCACCAAGGAAGACAAGGAGAAGATCAAGGAGATCATGGGCGACGACGCCCACATGATCGACGACATGACGCCGCGCCAGATGTACGCCATGCTGCGCGACGCCAAGGCCGACATCATGCTGTCGGGCGGGCGCTCGCAGTTCGTGGCGCTCAAGGCCCGCATGCCCTGGCTGGACATCAACCAGGAGCGCTACTACCCCTATGGCGGCTACGAAGGCATGGTGGAGCTGGTGCACCAGGTGGACCGGGCGCTGTCCAACCCCGTGTGGCAGCAGGTGCGCATTCCCGCACCCTGGGGCGACGACGGCGAGAGCCTGGGCGCCGTGACCGCGGGCACGCCGGTGCCGGCGCCCGCGCCCATTCCGCCGCAGGCCCCGCAGCCGGCCGCCCTGGCCGACTGCGCACCCCTGCCGGGCCTGGCCTTCCTGGCCGACGTGGCGCGCAGCGCCATGGGCCTGACCCTCGACGAAATGCCCGCCTGAGGAGTCGCACCATGGCCGAGGTCGTCGAATCGAAGAAAGCCTGCGCGGTCAATCCGCTCAAGATGAGCCAGCCGCTGGGGGCGAGCTTCGCCTTCATGGGACTGGATGCCTGCATGCCCGTGATGCACGGCTCGCAGGGTTGCACCTCCTTCGGGCTGGTGCTGCTGGTGCGCCACTTCAAGGAAGCCATTCCGCTGCAGACCACGGCGATGAACGAGGTGACCACCATCCTGGGCGGTTACGAGAACATCGAAGCCGCGCTGATGAACATCCACCAGCGCGCGGCGCCGCGCATCATCGCGATCTGCTCCACCGGCCTGACCGAGACCAAGGGCGACGATGTGGAGGGCTTCCTGGCCCTGGTGCGCCAGCGCAAGCCCGAGCTGGCGGGCACGGAGATCGTCTATGTCTCCACGCCCGACTACGTGGGCGCCTTCGAGGACGGTTACCGCCACGCGGTGACGGCCATCGTCCGCACCCTGGTCAAGCCGCTGCCCCCGGTCGCCACCCAGCTCACGCTGCTGCCGGGCAGCCATCTCTCGCCGGCCGACATCGACGAGCTGCGCGAGATCGTCGAGGCCTTCGGCCTCACGGCCGTGGTGCTGCCGGACCTGTCGGGCTCGCTCGACGGCCACATCGCGCCCGACTGGCGCGGCACCACGCTGGGCGGCACGACGGTGGAAGAGATCCGCGCCGCCGGCGCCTCGGCCTTCACGCTGGCGGTGGGCGAGCAGATGCGCGATGCGGCCAAGGCGCTGCAGGCCATCGCCGGCACACCCTTCGAGGTGCACGAGCGCCTCACCGGTCTGGCCTGCAACGACCGGCTGATGCAGCGGCTGTCGCAGCTCAGCGGACGCCCCGTACCGGCCAAGTACCGGCGCCAGCGCAGCCAGTTGCTGGACGCGATGCTCGATGGCCACTTCTACACCGGCGGCACCAAGGTGGCGATCGGCGCCGAGCCCGACCTGCTGCTGGCCGTGGGCAGCCTGCTGCACGAGATGGGCGCCGAGCTGAAGGTGTGCGTCAGCACCACGGCCTCGCCCGCGCATGCGCTGCTGCCGGCGGCGCAGGTGCTGATCGGCGACCTGGAGGACATGGAGCGCGCCGCGGCCGAGGCCGACTGCGACCTGCTGGTCACGCATTCGCATGGTCGGCAGATGGCCGAGCGGCTGGGCAAGCCCTTCTTCCGGGTGGGCTTTCCGGTGTTCGACCGCATCGGCAATTCGCACCGCCGCTATGTGGGCTACCGCGGCACGATGAACCTGATCTTCGAGATCGCCAACCTGATGATCGAGCAGATCCCGCACCACCACGAAGGCGACTGGCCGCTCACGCCCGAGGCGCTGCGCGCGGCGCAGCCGACGCCGAAGTCCGCCCCGGCGTGCGGCACGGGCTGCGGTTGCGGTGGCGACCACGCGGCCGTGGCCGCCGCCAGCGCCTGACGCCCCCGATTCCCCGCATCGCACCGAACGGAGCTGCCATGAAGATCGCATTCGCCACCCAGGACAAGGTCCACGTCGACGCCCACTTCGGCTGGGCCAAGGCCATCGTCGTCTACGAGGTCACGCCCGAGGGCCACCGCTTCGTCGAGAGCTTCGACTTCGGCGGCAAGCTGGAGGAGGACGGCGACGAGGACAAGCTCGCGCCCAAGCTGGACGCCATCCGCGACTGCGCCATCCTGTACGTGGCGGCCATCGGCGGCTCGGGCGCGGCACGGGTGGTGGCGCTGAAGATCCATCCGATCAAGGTGCCGCAGCCCGAACCCATTGCAGAGATCCTGGACAAGCTCCAGGACGTGCTCAAGGGCACGCCCCCACCCTGGCTGCGCAAGGCGCTGGCCAAGGACGGTGGCCGTGCTTTCGATTTCGAGGACGAAGAGGAAGCCCATCCCCATGGCTGAAGAAGCAACCCTGGCCGCCGCCCCGGCGGCCGACGACGACGCGGCGCACCTGGCGTCGCCCTTCGTGCAGCAACTCGTCAAGCAGCTGCGCGCCCAGGACACCCACGGCACCTGGGAAGGCAAGAGCGACCTGCAGCTGCTCAAGCCCTACATCCTCACGCCCGAGGAGCGGCGTGCCATTCCGATCATGGGCGACCCCGACCCCGAGACGCTGTGGCACCTGGAGCTGTTCTACAACGCCATCGCGGTGGCCATCGAGCGCGAGACGAAGCAGATGGTCTCGCCCATGATGAAGATGAGCCACGAGGGCTTCGGCCGCATGGTGCTCATCGCGGGGCGGCTGGTGGTGGTCAACAAGCAGCTGCGCGACGTGCACCGTTTCGGCTTTCCGTCGCTGGCCAAGCTGGCGGAGGCCGGCGGCAAGTTCCTGGACGAGGCGGTGCAGATGATCCGCACCTACCCCGAAGTCGCGAATTACGGAGCATGAGCCATGGCCGAGACCGCCGAAGAACTGAAAGCCCGCCTCAAGAAGCTCAACGCCCAGGCCGTGCAGGCCAAGATGGACCTGCATGACCTGTCGGAAGAGCTGCCCACCGGCTGGGAGCGCATCCTGGAGGTGGCCCAGCGCTGCCACGACGCCCATGCCGCGCTGATGGCGGCCCGCCAGGCCGCCGCCGCGGCAGCAGCCTGATTAATTGATTGATTGATGGCCCGCACCCCGCCAGCCCCGAGCCAGCCATGACCACCTTCAACGTCACCCTGCCCAGCGGCGCCACCTGGACGCCCACCTTCGTCGCCGAACTGGACGAAGGCAAGTGCATCGGCTGCGGCCGCTGCTTCAAGGTCTGCCCGCGCGGCGTGCTCGAACTCGTCGGCCTGGACGACGAGGGCGAGCACATCGCCCTCGCTGGCGACGACGACGATGACGACGAGTACGAGCGCAAGGTGATGACCATCGCCCACCAGGAGCTGTGCATCGGCTGCACGGCCTGCGCCAAGATCTGCCCCAAGAAGTGCTACACGCACGCCGCGGCGCAGGTGTAGGGGCGGTGCGGCGATGAATGCGCAGGCCCTGCATCCCCGTGCCCTGCTGCTGGCCTGCGCCGTGCAGCCGGGCGATCCCGCCAGCCTGGCGCTGGCCGGCGTCATCGGCGCGGCCTTTGCCGACCATGGCACGCAGTGGTTGCCCCTCACGGGCTTGTCGGCAGCGGCCACGCGCGCGGTGATGGCGCGCCGCTTTCCCGGTGCCGACGCGGCGCTCGGACTGGACTGGCTGGCGCTCGAGGGTGCCGAACGCCCCGAGCCGCGGCAGGACGAGGTCGAGGACCTCGTGGCGCTGCTGCTCGACCATCTCTCGCCCGCGGCCGGCCCCGCCGAGGATGGGCGCTCGGTCGCCCATGCGCTGGCCTGCGCCAGCCTGGGTGGCAACCACCTGTGGCAGGACCTGTTCCTGCCCTCGCGCCGCGAACTCTCGGCGCTGATCGGCGGCTGGTTCCCGGCGCTCGCGGCCCGCAACACCGGCGACATGAAATGGAAGAAGTTCTTCTACAAGCAGCTGTGCGAGCGGGAAGAGATCTTCGTCTGCAAGTCGCCCAGCTGCGGCGTCTGCACCGACCATGGCCTGTGCTTCGGGCCGGAGGAAGGCCTGGCGCGGGCCTGACGCGTCGGGCACGCGGCTTGCACGAGGATGGCTGACGCAATGTAGTGAACTACATAACACGTCGACCGTCCTGACAAAACCGACGAAGCCGCCATGTCCGCCTTCCAATCCGCCCAACCCGTGTCCCGGGGCGCCCGCTGGGTGCCCTGCGACCGGGCCTGCTATCTCACGCTTCACTGGCCGGCCGGCGAACCGCCCGGTGCCGGGCCGGCTCTCGCCGAAGCCCCCTGCCTGCCGCTGCTGCCCCAGCCGGCGCACCGGCTGCTGGCGCAGTGCAGCGAGGAGGGCCTGCGCCGGCTGGTGCACCTGCACATGCAGCGGCTGCGCCGCACGCCGCTCTTCGCCCGCGCGGGCCGGTGCGTCGGCTGCGTGGAGCAGCGTGTTGCCGACTTCGTGGTCGAGTCCTGCGGCGGGCCGCTCTTCTACAGCGGGCGGCACGCGCGGCTGCGCGCCGGCTCGGGCCTGCCGCTGCTGCTGGATGAGGAAGGCCGCGAGCTGTGGCTGGTGCAGCTCTGGCATGCCTTCGACGACGCGGGCTGGACGCCCGGCCTGCGGGCCGACTTCTGGCGCTGGGCCGAGCCGCTGTCGGTGCACCTGATGGCGCCGCGCAGCCGCCATGCCGGGCTCACCCGCTATCCCTACGACACGGTGCGCAGCTGGTTCCTGGAAGCGGGGCCCGCCGCCGCGGGAGGCGTGCGATGAGCGAGGGGTCGGCAATCGCTGCGCGCTACGGTGTCTTCCTCAACGTGGAAGACCCCGACGGCGACCCTCGCGACGCGTTGACGCAGACCCTGCTCACCGGCGAACTGGCGGAGGCGCTGGGCTTTCATTCCGTCTGGGTGGCCGAGCATCACCACAGCCGCTTCGCCATCGGCAGCGCGCTGATGGTGCTGCTGGCCCAACTGGCGGCGCGCACGCGTCGCATCCGCCTGGGCACCGGCGCCGCGCTGCTGCCGCTGAACGACCCGGTGCGCGTGGCCGAGGACATGGCCGCCCTGGACCTGCTCAGTGGCGGGCGCATGGAGTTCGGCGTGGCGCGCGGTGGGCCCTTTCCGGCCCAGTACCGGCATGCCGGCGTGGCGTCCGAGGCCGAGGCGCGCGAGCGTCTGCTGGAGGCGCTGGCCTTCATCCGCCGCCTGTGGCGCGAGGACGCCGTCGATTTCGAGGGGCGGCACTACCGCAGCCGCGGCCTGTCGGTGCACCCGCGTCCGCTGCAGCAGCCGGTGCCCGTGTGGCTGGCCAGCCTGAGCCCCGAGGCGCTGCAGCTGGCGGCGAAGGAGGGCCACGGCCTCATGGCCACGCCCTCGGCCGACCTCGCCAAGGTGGCCGCCACCATCGCCCCAGAGCGCGCGGCCCGGCCCGACAGCTGGCGCTTCGCCATCGCCCGCTTCTTCCACTGCGAGCCGGACCATGGCCGCGCCGTCGCCCACGGGCTGGCGGCCGTGCGGGCCTATCCGCAGCTGATGGGCGTGGAATTCGGAGCGCAGGGCAGGCCGCCCATGTTCCGCCCGGACGCCGACGACGACACGATCCTGGCCAACGCCGTGATCGGCGATCCGGCCCATTGCGCGGCCCGGCTGCGCCTGCTGCAGGCGCAACTGGGCCCGCACCTGCTGCTGCTCAAGCCGGCCGTGCACGCGCCGGCCGCGGCACGCGAGGCCCTCTCCCTGTTCATGCGGGACGTGGCGCCCGCCGTGTGACCGGCTTCACAACGCTGGCGCGTATATTGCACCCCCAACCGTTATGTACTGGACTACGTAGCAAATGTCGCAAAGCCCACCGTCCGCCCTGTCGGATCTGTCGCAAAGCCTCCAAGCCACCGACTGGCACCCGCTGTTGCTGTCGCTCAAGGTGGCGGGCGTGGCGACCGTGCTGGCCCTGGTGGCGGGCACGGCGCTGGGCTGGCTGTTCGCCCGGCGCCGCTTTGCCGGCAGCAGCGTGCTGGAGGCGATCTGCATCCTGCCGCTGGTGCTGCCGCCTACGGTGATCGGCTACGCGATCCTGGTGCTGGCCGGGCGGCGGAGCGTGGTGGGCGGCTGGCTGTACGAACACTTCGGCTACACGATCGTCTTCAACTGGCACGGTGCCGTCGTGGCCTCGGCGGTGGTGGCGCTGCCGCTGGTGCTCAAGTCGGCCAGCGCGGCCTTCGGCGGCGTCGACCGCAGCCTGGAGGCCGCCGCCCGCACGCTGCGCCAGTCGGCCTGGAGCAGCTTCGTGCGCGTCACGCTGCCGCTGGCCTGGCCCGGCATCCTGGCCGGCACGCTGCTGGCCTTTGCCCGCGCCATGGGCGAGTTCGGCGCCTCGCTGATGGTGGCCGGCTCCATCCCGGGCCGGACCCAGACGCTGTCGATGGCCATCTACGACGCCGTGCAGGCCGGCGAGGACCGCACGGCGCTGCTGCTGGTGCTGGTGACCTCGGTGCTGTCGGTGGCGCTGCTGGTGGTGTCCAACCGCTTCCTGTCGCCGCGCTGAGCCGCACCGCACGCCGGCCGCATCCCTCATCGCATCGTCTTTGTCGAATCTGTCGCATCTGTCGAGAAGGAGTCCCTCATGTCCCGTCCCCCGTCCCTGATCCGCTTCACCCGCCGCGGCCTGGCCCTGCTCGCCCTGGCCGCGCTGCCGGCGCTGGCCGCCGCCCAGCAACTCACGGTGTCGGCCGCGGCCAGCCTGACCAATGCCTTCAAGGAGCTGGCGCCGAAGTTCGAAGGCAGCCATCCGGGCGTCAAGCTGGTCTTCAACTTCGCGGCCTCGGGCACGCTGATCCAGCAGATCGCCCAGGGCGCTCCGGTGGACGTGTTCGCCAGCGCCGACCAGGCCACGGTGACGCAAGGCATCGAGAAGAAGCTCTTCGACGCCGACAGCAAGCGCGACTTCGCCCTCAACACCGTGGTGGCCGTGGTGCCCGCGCAGGGCGGCCCGGCGCTGGCGTCGGTCAAGGACCTGGCCGGCCCTGCCGTCAAGCGCATCGCCATCGGCAAGACGGCCACGGTGCCCGTCGGCCGCTACACCAGGGAGTCGCTGGACGCGGCCGGCCTGTGGAGCGCGCTGGAGCCCCGCTTCGTCTACGCCGACAGCGTGCGGCAGGTGCTCGACTACGTGGCGCGTGGCGAGGTGGACGCCGGCTTCATCTACCGCACCGATGCGGCCATCGGCGGCGACAAGGTGAAGATCGCCTTCACCGCCACCGGCCACACGCCGGTGAGCTACCCCATCGTGGTGGTGAGCGAAAGTCGCCAGAAGGCACTGGCCAGGGACTTCATCCAGTTCCTGTCGACGCCGCCCGCGATGGAGGTGCTGAACAAGTACGGCTTCGGCCAGCCCTCCTGATGGCGCTGATCGACATCGACCTGCAACTGGCGGTGAGCGACGGCCAGCGCCGCTTCGAGCTGCGCACCTGCTTCGGCAGCGACGCCCGCATGGTGGCGCTGTACGGGCCGTCGGGCGCGGGCAAGTCGCTCACGCTGCAGGCGGTCGCCGGCCTGTTGCGGCCTGCGCGCGGCCATGTGCGCATCGGCGGGCGCACGCTCTTCGATGCCGGCGCGGGCATCGACCTGCCGACCCAGCAGCGCCGCGTGGGCTACCTGTTCCAGCACTACGCGCTGTTTCCGCACCTGAGCGTGCGGCAGAACATCGGCTTCGGCCTCACCACCTGGTGGCGCCGCCGGCTGGATGCGCGCTCCGCGCAACGGGTGGATGAGCTGCTGGCCAGCTTCGGCCTCGAATCGATGGCGAATGCGCGCCCGGCGGCGCTGTCGGGCGGCCAGCAGCAGCGCGTGGCCCTGGCGCGTGCCCTGGCCTGCGAGCCGCAACTGCTGCTGCTCGACGAGCCCTTCGCCGCCCTCAACCCGATGCTGCGCCACGACCTGCGGCAGGAGCTGGCCGCCGTCTGCGCCCGCTGGCAACTGCCCGTGCTGATGATCACGCACGACGTCGACGACGTGCTGGCGCTGGCGGAAGAAGCGGTGCTCATCGAGCAGGGCCGCGCCGTGCGGAAGGTGGATGTGGCCCGCGGCACTGGCGTCGAACTGCAACTGCGCGGCGGCGCCGCGCGTGCGGCCGAGCCGCCGCAGGCCGCCGCGGTGCGCCGCCTGCTGGGAGCCGCCCATGGCTGACGCCACGCTGCTGCACGGCGAACTGCGCCTGGCCGGCCGGCTGGACGCGCGCTTCTTCGCCCTGCTCGAAGCCATCGACAGCACCCGCTCCATCAACCGCGCCGCCCGCACCGCGGGCTACAGCTACAAGGGCGCGTGGCTGCTGCTGGAGACGGCCTCCAACCTAGCCAACGAGCCGCTGCTGGCACGCGCTATCGGCGGCAAGGGCGGCGGGGGCTCGCAGCTCACGCCCGCCGGCCATGCGCTGCTGGCTGCCTGGCGCGGCCTGCAGGGCGCCCATGCCGACTTCCTGCGCACGCAGGAAGCCCTGCTCATCCAACAGCCGGCCCTGGCCGGCCTTCTCCGGAGAATCGCCATGAAGACCACCGCCCGCAACCAGTTCGCCGGCACCGTCAGCGCCGTCGAGGCCGGCCCCGTCACCACGCAACTGACCATCGCCCTGGCCGGTGGCCAGGAGATCGTCGCTACCATGACCAGCGCCGCCGCCACGCGGCTGCAGGCGGCCGTGGGCAAGGAAGCCATCGCGCTCATCAAGTCCTCGGCCGTGGTGCTGGTGACCGACTTCGCCGGCTACCAGCTGTCGGCCCGCAACCAGTTCGCCGGCACCGTCTCGCGCGTGGAGCGCGGCGCCGTCTCCTCGCTCGTGGGCCTGACGTTGCCCGGCGGCGCGGTGATCACGGCCAGCGTCACCAACGACGCGGTCGATGCGCTGGGCATCGCCGTCGGCCAGGCGGCGACGGCGGTGGTCAAGGCGTATTCGGTGATGGTGGCGATGCGGGCCTAGGACCAAGAAGGGCTGCTGTTGTTGCAGTCTTGCCGGAGCCACGTCGGCGGGCGATTGAGTGATCGTACGAAAATACGTACGATTTATGCCGATCGGAGAACCGCATGACCACCCTGACCGCCAGCGAAGCCCGCGCCAAGCTCTATCGCCTCATCGACGAGGCCGCGGAGTTCCATCGCCCCATCCACATTGCCGGCAAGCGCACCAGCGCCGTGCTGGTCTCGGCAGAGGACTGGCAGTCGATCCAGGAGACGCTTTACCTGCTGTCGGTCCCCGGCATGCGCGAGTCCATCAAGGAAGGCATGGCCGAGCCCTTGAGCGAGAGCTCGCGGGAGCTGGACTGGTGAACTGGCAGCTGCTGTTCTCCAGGCATGCACAGAAGGATGCGAAGAAACTACTTGCTGCGGGACTGAAGCCAAAGGCGCAGGAACTGCTGGCGCTGCTGTCGGAGGACCCGTTCCGCAATCCGCCGCCTTATGAAAAGCTCGTGGGCGATCTGGCGGGGGCCTACTCCCGGCGCATCAACATCCAGCACCGTCTGGTCTACGAGGTGTTCTCCCAAGAGCGGGCCGTTCGCGTGCTGAGGATGTGGACGCACTACGAGTGACGTCCCGCTCGCCGCCATGGCTTCAGCGAGGACGCCGTCGGTCATGGCCGATCGCGTTCGGGTGCCGACGCTGCCCGGTCCTCTTTGGCGTTGAGCCGGTACTGCGCAATCTCCGACAGCCGTAGCCCATCCGTCAGCAGGTGCCGGTACTTGCCCTGGCCCACGCGCTGGGCGTGGTAGATGCCGGTGTGCCCCGAACTCAGGTAGCTGGCGAGGCAGCCGATGGCCGCCAGCGGGCCGATGGCGGGCCCGAAGAGCTCCATGGCCATCACGATGGTCGCCACCGGCGTGTTGGCCGCGCCGGCGAACACGGCCACGAAGCCGATGCCGGCCAGCATCGAGACCGGCATGTGCAGCAGCGGTGCCAGCGCATTGCCCAGCGTGGCGCCGATGTAGAACAGCGGCGTCACCTCGCCGCCCTTGAAGCCGGTGCCCAGCGAGACGACGGTGAAGGCCATCTTGCCCAGGAAGTCCCACGGCGGGAGCGGGCCCTCGAAGGCCGCCACGATGGTGGGAATGCCCAGCCCGATGTAGCGGTGCGCGTCCAGCGCCCACACGGCCACCGCGACCACCACGCCGCCCGCGAAGGGGCGCAGCGGCGGATAGGCGATCCAGCGCCGCACCCAGCCGCCCAGCCGGTGCGTGGCCACGGCGAAGACCCGGCCGGTGAGGCCGAAGGCGATGCCCGCCAGCGTGACGGCCAGCACGCTCCACAGCGTCACCGGTGCCACGCTGCTCACCACGTAGTGCGTGTGGTGCACGCCCCAGGCCTGGCCAACCTGGTCGGCCACGATG
Organism: Pseudacidovorax sp. NFM-22; assembly: GCF_021401245.1. Taxonomy (GTDB): domain Bacteria; phylum Pseudomonadota; class Gammaproteobacteria; order Burkholderiales; family Burkholderiaceae_C; genus Xenophilus. The sequence continues at coordinate 985,673 of NZ_JACBFY010000001.1, read as the reverse complement.
GCCGCCACGGTGCAGGGAAAGAGCGCGTCGTAGCGCATGCGGCCGATGGCCAGCACCTCCAGGCCGAAGAGGGCGCCGGCCAGCGGCGTGCCGAAGACCGACGAGAAGCCCGCCGCGATGCCCGCCATCAGCAGGATGCGCCGGTCCTCGTTGTCCAGGCGGAACAGCCGGGTCAGCTGGTCGGCCAGTGCGCCGCCCATCTGCACCGCCGTGCCCTCCCGGCCCACCGAGGCGCCGAAGAGGTGGGACACCACCGTGCCGCCCAGCACCAGCGGTGCCATGCGCAGCGGCACGGTCTTCTGCGGGTCGTGGATCTCGTCGATGATGAGGTTGTTGCCGGCCTCCACCTGCTTGCCCAGCCGCCAGTAGATCCAGCCCACCGCGGCACCGGCCAGCGGCAGCAGCCAGATGATGGCGGGATGGGCCTCGCGCCAGCGCGTGGCGGCGTCCAGGGCGAAGAGGAAGAAGGCGGAGGCCGAGCCGGCCAGCGCGGCCACCAGGCTGGCCAGGGGCAGCCACTTGGCGACCGAGCGCAGCAGGGCGAGCTGCTCGAAGCGGGAATGTCGGGTCATGTCGTCGATGCGAAGGGGAGGGACCTGACCCAGCCGTCGAGTGCGGACGCGAGCGCCTACAGCTTCCCGACGAGGTCAGGGGCATGTAGGCATCATCAGCCGCGACAGGCGCCACGGCGGTTCATGGAGGAATGCCATCTCCAGGGCCGCCGATCATAGCGTTGGGTCGGGCCCGTTGCGCCAATTGAAACAAAGCGTTAATAATTCCTTTGGCTTCATTTCCTGGTGCGCCGCCCACCCCGGGTGCGCCGTGCGCCTCACGCCCCTCCGCCACCATGTGCCTGTGTCCGTCCGCCCCCCACTGCGCCATCGCCGGCGGACCGGTGCGTCCGGCCGGGTGGCCGGCTCATGGCGGCGGCCGCATCGCATGACGAGCCGCTGGCAGCACTGGTGGCGCTCGCTGACCGGCCGTGCCGATGCGCCCGGCGTGCCCGCGCCCGCCCCGCGCCGCACGTCAACCGCGCCTGCGCCGCTGGCCCCCGAGTTCGAATGGCGCGAGGTGGAGACCGGCCCCGATGCCGCACCGCAGGCCTACGCGCCGCCGCCCACGGGCGGCCTGCCCGAGCAGCTGGCCAGCTTCCAGCTGACCGCCGCCGACGCCCTGCTGGAGGAGCAGGCCCGCCGCGTGCGCACGGTGCTGCGCGAGATCCCGCCGCCGCCGCGCGCGTTGCAGCAGCTGGTGTCGCCCGACTTCGTGTCCCGCGCCGGCGCCTCGGAGCTGGCGGCGCTGGTGATGGGCGAGCCGCTGGTGGCCGCCAAGGTGATGGCGGCCGTCAACTCGCCGCTCTACGGCGTGCGCCAGCCGGTGGCGAGCGTGAGCCAGGCCATCACCTTCCTGGGGCTGACCACGGTGCGCAACATCTGCCTGAGGCACATGCTGGGCATCTCCTTCAACAGCGGCTCGCCCTTCGGCCGCCGCGTGCTGGACACGCTGGACGCCTCGGGCGGGTTGGCGGGCGCGCTGTGCCTGCGCCTGGCGCCGCGCCTGCAGCTGGAGGACCCCGGCGCGCTGGCCACCGGCGTGGTGATCTCCTTCGTGGGCCACCTGGCCGCGACCACCTTCCAGCATGCGAGCCGCGCGCCCGACGACGCCGTGGCGCCCGGCGCGCTGTTGCCGCGCCTGCGCCTGCAGCAGGCCCATTGGGGCGTGTCGGCCGGCGCCCTCGGGCAGTTGCTGATGCGCGAATGGAAGCTGCCCGCCCACCTGGCGGCGGATGCCTGGGCGCTCGAGTCGGTGCTGGTCACGCCGCTGGAGGCGGCGCCGCCGGCGCGCGCGCCTGCGCTGGCGCTCGGCTACCTCTGCGCCCGCATCGGCGAGCGCTTGGCCTGCGGCCAGTTCCTCGGGCCGCAGGAGCTGGACGCCGTGTTCGACAGCGACCCGGACTTCCACCATGTGCGCAGCTACCTGGGCCTGCCGGCGCTGGCGCCTTTGCCCGCCCTGCTGCGGGAAGAGCGGACCCTGGAGGGCCTGCGCGTCTGACGCGCCGACGCCCGCTGCTCAGCCGAAGACGCGCAAGGCGTGCAGCCCGAGGCCGCGGGCCACGCTCGATTCCCGGTCGCCGTGCACTACGCGTGCCCCGGGCACCACGTGGGCGATCCGTTCGGTGAGGGCGCGCAGGCCGGTGGAACCGCCGGTGAAGTAGAGCGTGCGCACGTCCTGCGCCGTCACGCCGGCCTGGGCCAGCGTCTCGACGGCGGCATCGGCGATGCGCTGCAGGTCGGCGTCCAGCGCGCCGAGCGCGGTGGCGGCGTCCAGCGGCGTGGCCAGGCCGGGCTCGATCAGGTCCAGCCCCAGCGTGGTGGCGCCGCCCTCGGCCACGGCGATCTTGGCGGCCTCGGCGCGCGCCAGCAGCGCATGGCCCAGGCGGGCCTGCACCACCTGCATCAGGCGGGCATGCAGCCGCGCGTCGGCATAGAAGCTGCGCATGCGCTGCAGCTCCAGCACGCGGTTGGTGGCGTACACGCCGTTGATCAGGTGCCAGGTCGCGAGGTCGAAGTACACCGCGTTGGGCACCTCGCGCGGACGCTCGCCGGGGCGTGTCGGGCCCAGCGCCCGGTAGCCGCACAGCGGCAGGATGGCGGCCAGGTCCAGCCGGCGGTCGAAGTCGGTGCCGGCCACGTGCACGCCGTGGTTGGCCAGGATGTCGTCCTTGCGATCGAGGCGCTCGCGCCGCTGCGGCCCCACGCGCACCAGCGAGAAGTCGGAGGTGCCGCCGCCGATGTCGGCCACCAGCACCAGCTCTTCCTGCGTGACCGACTGCTCATGGTCCAGGGCGGCGGCGATGGGCTCGAACTGGAAGTGCACCTCGGCGAAGCCCACCTCGCGCGCCGCGGCTTCGAGCGAGGCCTGGGCCTTGGCGTCGCGCGTGGCGTCGTCGTCGACGAAGTGCACCGGCCGGCCGAGCACCACGCGCGTCAGCGGCCCGCTGGCGGCCTGTTCGCCCAGGCGGCGCAGATGCCGCAGGTAGTCGCCGATCACGTCGAGGTAGCGCACCGAGCGGCCTTCGCCCACCTCGGTGGACTGCTCGGCGAGGCCGGAGCCGAGGATGCTCTTCATCGAGCGCATCAGCCGGCCTTCGCGGCCTTCCACATACGCGGCCAGGGCGGCCCGGCCATGCAGCTGGCGCGGTGGCTCGTGGCCTTCGAGGTCCTCCACGTCGTAGAAGACGGTGGTGGGCATGGTGGGCCGCCCGTCCTCCACCAGCACCAGCCGCGCGCTGCCGTCGGCCTGGGGCAGGGCGATGGCGGAGTTGGAGGTGCCGAAGTCGATGGCGCAGCAGGACGGAGCGGTCATGGCAGGGGCGGGCAAAGGGCGCGGATTCTAGGGGGGTGCGCCTTTTGTTGCTGCGAGGCCCGTGATGAACGTCGGTGATGGGCGGGCGGCTTCGGTCTGCCTGGTCGTTTGCTTGGCTGGGGCTTGGTCGCCGGGTCTCTGGGTTGTCGGGGTGTACCAGGCGGCTGGGCTTGATGGGGCGCGCAGGCGGCCGGAACGGTAACCCGGCAGAGGACGCCGGCATGCGCGCTCCCGGTGCACGCTCGCGCCGACCGGCTTGCCTCACCAGACGAGTGCCCGCTCTCCACCGACGTGCTTGGGGCACTGCACGGCGCCGCGAATGGCACCTCCGCACGCACACCGGCATCCTCCGCCTGGACGTTGCGCGCGCACTCGCCTGCATTTGCCCCCTCTCCCCTTGCGGGAGAGGGCCGGGGAGAGGGGGGGACATCGGTCGGGCTGGGCAGTGGCGTGGTGCATTACCCCCCTCTCCCCCAACCCCTCTCCCACGAGGGGAGAGGGGGCAGCCGAACCCCATCCATACGCAGTCCAACTGAACGCTGAGCAAGCGCGGGGCACCTGCCCTAAACCGGCCGTTCGGGCGCAGCGTCGAGGCGGAGGGTGCCGGTGTGCGTGCGGAGGTGCCATTCGCGGCGCCGTGCAGTGCGGAAGGCGCGTCGGTGGAGAGCGAGCACGCGCCATGCGCAACAAGCCGGTCAGCGCGAGCGTGCACCGGGAGCGCGCATGCCGGCGCCCTCTGCCGGGTGACCGTTCCCGCGACATGCGCGTCCAGCCCACGACTTCATCGCAGCGAGCGACGAGCCCAAGAGCTCAAGAGCCCAAGAGCCCAACAGCCCAAGAGCCCAAGAGCCCAAGAGCCCAAGAGCCTCGTGCTCGCGAACCGGCCGAACTGCTGGTTGATCGCCCCGGGCCAGCAGCGAACACCTTGTCCGCCCCCCCGGAAGAACGCTGAAACCAGCCGGCCTCAGAGATCCTGCAGCCCCATCGCCGGATCACTCACCGACGGCGCCCCTGTCTCCACGCGGCCCGCAAAGCGCCGGTAGAAGCTCGGATCGGCGCTGCTGGTGACCGCAAAGTCGTACCAGCGGCCGCTGCCCGACAGGTCCCAGTGCTGCTCGGCGCTGGCGCCCGCGGCCACCGTCGCCGTCCACGGCCCGTCGTCGCGGTAGGCCTTGGCGCGGATGGTGAAGCTGCACGCACCGCTGCCGCCGTTGAGCATCTTCAGGTACACGTTGCCGTTGGCCACGTCATAGCACACGCGCAACTCCGGATTGGCCGAACCGCCCGCGCGCAGTGCGTTCAGATCGCCGCGGAAGTGGCGGTGATAGCCGTTGGGCCCCAGCACCCACAGGTCGTACAGGCCGGCGTTGTCGGTGGCGGCGGCCCAGCTGTCCTCCAGCTGCTTGCCGGGCTCGACCATGTAGCGGCGCGGCAGGCGGTCGAGGTTGAGCTTGTCGTAGACATGGAACACCGCCGCCTGCTTGCCCGTGTTGCTGAAGATCAGCCGCACGGTGCCGGCCGATGCATCCACGCGGGCGCTGGTGTGCAGCTCGTACGGCAGGGCGCGCGAGGGTCGCGTGCCCGTGGCCTGGCGCGGCAGCTGCTGCGTGGCGGGCGGCACGATCTGCGCGAGCGCCTGCTGCTGGGCGCGCAACTGGTCGGCCTCGTCCTTGCTCTTGCGACCGGCGAGCGTGGGCAGCACCTCGTTGTTCGGGTTCGCGAAGTTGAAGGCGCTGGTCAGGTCGCCGCAGACGGCGCGGCGGTAGGGGCTGATGTTGGGCTCCATCACGCCGAAGCGCTGCTCCAGGAAGCGCAGAACCGAGGTGTGGTCGAACACCTGCGAATTGACCCAGCCGCCGCGGCTCCAGGGCGAGATCACGTACATGGGCACGCGCACGCCGGGGCCATAGACCTTGCCATCCGGCACCGGCTGGCCGGGCGAGGCCACCGGATGCGTGAAGCGCTCGAAGGCCACGTCGGCGTCGGACAGCGTGGTCTTGCCGGCAAAGCTGCCGTCGCCATTCGGCGAGGGTGCGGAGGGCGAAGGCACGTGGTCGAAGTAGCCGTCGTTCTCGTCGAAGTTGACGATGAGCACCGTCTTGCTCCACACCTCGGGCACGGCGGTGAGCGCGTCCAGCACCTCCTGGGTGTACCAGGCGCCCTGCACCGGGCTCGACGGGCCGGGGTGCTCGGAGTAGGTGGCCGGCGCCACGATCCACGACACCTGCGGCAGCTTGCCGTTCTTGATGTCCTGCTTGAAGGTGCCCAGGAAGCCGCCGTCGGGCATGGTGTTGGCGATGCCCTTGTAGAGCGGGTTGCCGGCGTTGTCGCTGGCCGGGTCGTAGGCGGGTGAGGCGGCGTCGTTGCTCACCGGCTTGCCCGAGGCCTCGTTGGCCTGGCGATACTGCACGAAGCCGGCCAGCGGGTTGTCGGTGTAGTTGTCGGGCATGAACTGGTAGACCATCCAGCTCACCTTGGCCGCTTCCAGCCGCTCGGGGTAGGTCTTCCAGGTGTAGCCCTGCGTGGAGGGGCCGATGTCGTCCCACACGTTCACCACCGAGGCTACGTTGGCGCCGGTGGGGCCGTTGGTGCCGGTCCACAGGAACATGCGGTTGGAGTTGGTGCCCGTGTGCATCGCGCAGTGGTACGCGTCGCAGACCGTGAAGGCATTGGCCAGCGCGAACTGGAAGGGCAGCTCCGCCTCCTTGTAGTAGCCCATGGAGGCCGTGTTCTTGTAGCGCGGCCACTGGAACATGCGCCCGCCGTCCCAGGCGTTCTGGCCGTCGGTCCAGGAGTGGGGCGTGCCGCTCACGCGCTGGGCGTTGCCCTTGCTGCCGTCCAGGTGGTAGGGCAGCACCGGCTTGCCGTTGGCATCGGACTGCTGCCACACGTTCAGGCCCTTGGGCAGCGGAATGGTGAAGCGGTCGCCGAACCCGCGCACGCCCATCAGCGTGCCGAAGTAGCTGTCGAAGGAGCGGTTCTCCTGCATCAGGATGACCACATGCTCGACGTCCTTGATGGTGCCGGTGACGTTGTTGGCCGGAATGGCCAGCGCCTTCCGGATGCTGGGCGGAAAGGCGGCCAGCGTGGCGGCGGCGATGCCCGAGGTGGCCGTGGTCTGGAGGAATTTGCGACGGGAGTTCATGGTGTGCGTGTCGTCGTGGATCTGCGGGGCGCGGCGGGCTCAGGGCGCGCAGCGCATCTCGGGCGTCTTGCTGCCGTCGCCGGTCGCAGGCGGCGGGTTGGTGCCGGTGTTGCCGCTGCCGGCGCCCGGCGTGGTGCCGCCGACGAGGGGCACGAAGCCGCTGCCGCCACCGCTGCCGCCGCAGGCGGACAGGGCAGCACAGGCGGCCAGCACGACGAGGCCGGTGCGCAGGGAGAAGAAGGTGTGGGACATGGTGGGTGGCTCGTGGTCGGGGAGGGAGGATGGGAAGAGGTGGGGCGGGCGGCTCATCGCTCGCCCAGGCCCATGGCCGGATCGCTGACCGACGGCGCGCCGGTTTCGACGCGGCCGGCAAAGCGGCGGTGGAAGCTGGGGTCGGTGCTGCTGACGACCTCGAAGTCGTACCAGCGGCCGCTGGCGGCCAGGTCCCAGTGCTGCTCCACCGTGGCGCCCGGTGCGATCGTGGCGGTCCACGGACCGTCGTCGCGGTAGGCCTTGGCACGGACCGTCAGCGTGCAGGCGGCCGTGCCGTCGTTGCGCATGCGCAGGTAGACGTTGCCGTTGGCCACGTCGTAGCAGACGCGCAATTCCGGATTGGCGGTGCCCGCCGCACGGCTCGCGTTGAGGTCGCCGCGGAAGTGGCGGTGATAACCGTTGGGGCCGAGCACCCACAGGTCGTACAGGCCCGCGTTGTCGGTGGCGGCGGCCCAGCTGTCGTCCAGCTGCTTGCCGGCTTCGACCATGTAGCGGCGCGGCACGCGGCCGAGGTTGAGCCGGTCGTAGACGTGGAACACCGCCGCCTGCTTGCCCGTGTTGCCGAAGATCAGCCGCACGGTGCCGGCGGCGGCATCCACGCGGGCGCTGGTGTGCAGCTCGTAGGGCAGGGCGCGCGAGGGCCGCGTGCCGGGGGCCTGGCGCGGCAGCTGCGGGTTGGCCGGCGGCACGATCTGCGCCAGCGCCTGCTGCTGCGTGCGCAACTGGTCGGCCTGGTCGCGCGACTTGCGGCCCGACAGCGTCGGCAGCGGCTCGCCATTGGGATTGACGAAGTTGAAGGCGCTGGTCAGGTCGCCGCAGACGGCGCGGCGGAAGGGGCCGATGTTGGGCTCCATCACACCGAAGCGCTGCTCCAGGAAGCGCAGCACCGAGGTGTGGTCGAAGACCTGCGAGTTGACCCAGCCGCCGCGGCTCCAGGGCGAGATCACGTACATGGGCACGCGCGGGCCGGGGCCGTACACGCGGCCATCCGGCGTGGGCTGGCCGGTGCTGCCGGCGGGCGCGGCATGGGTGAAGTACTCCGCCGCGAGCGCCGAGTCGGGCAGCGTGGTCTTGCCGGCATGGCTGCCGTCGCCGTTGGGCGAGGGCGCCGAGGGCGAGGGCACATGGTCGAAGTAGCCGTCGTTCTCGTCGAAGTTCACCAGCAGCACCGTCTTGCTCCAGACCTCGGGCACGGCGGTGAGCGCGTCCAGGATCTCCTGGACGAACCAGGCACCCTGCACCGGGCTCGACGGGCCGGGATGCTCGCAGTAGATGGAAGGCGCGTTGATCCACGACACCTGCGGCAGGCGGCCCTCGCGCACATCGCGGCGGAAGGCGTCGAGGTAGTCCTCGGGCTTGCTGCCCGGCAGCGTGTTGGCGATGCCCTTGTAGAGCGGGTTGCCGGCGTTGTCGGTGGCCGGGTCGTAGGCGCGGTAGGGCGTGGCCTGGCCGCTGTCGGAGTAGGGCTGGTTGGGTGCGCCGCCGCTGCTCACCGGCCAGGTCGAGGCCAGGTTGGCCCGCCGGAACTGGCGGAAGGCGCCCAGCATGTTGTCGCCCCATTCGTCGGGCATGTTCTGGTACGAGATCCAGCTGACCTTGGCGTCCTCCAGCCGCTCGGCATAGGTCTTCCAGGTGTAGCCGGTGCCGGCGGCGGCGGCCCGGCCGTCGAGCCAGTCCCACTCGTTGCGCACGAAGGCCACGTTCTGGGCCGTGGGGCCGTTGGTGCCGGTGAGGTGGAAGGAGCGGTTGGCGTCCGTGCCCGTGTGCATGGCGCAGTGGTAGGCGTCGCACAGCGTGAAGGCGTTGGCCAGCGCGAACTGGAAGGGCACCTCGGCTTCCTGGTGGTAGCCCATCGCCTTGGTGGTCTTGTAGCGCGGCCATTGCGCGAGGCGGCCGTGGTCCCAGGCCTTCTGGCTGTCGTCCCAGTCGTGCGGCGTGCCGCCGTCGCGCTGGGCGTTGCCCTTGCTGCCGTCCAGGTGGAAGGGCAGCACGACCTTGCCGTTGCCGTCGCTCTGCTGCCAGACGTTCAGGCCACCCGGCAGCGGCACGGTGAAGCGGTCGCCAAAACCACGCACGCCGGGCAGCGTGCCGAAGTAGTGGTCGAAGGAGCGGTTCTCCTGCATCAGGATGACCACGTGCTCGACGTCCATGATGGTGCCGGTGACGTTGTGGGCCGGAATGGCCAGCGCACGGCGGATGCTGGGCGGAAAGGCGGCCAGGGCGGCCGCGGCACCGGCCGTGGTGGCCGAGGCGCGCAGGAAGTTGCGGCGGGCGTTCATGGGGAGAGGGCCTTTCAGCGCGGCAGGGTGGACAGCGGCTGCGCCGCCTTGAACATGCTGGCGATCTCGTCGGCCGTGAGGGCCCGGCGCCAGATGGCGACGTCGTCGAAGTCCATCGCGCCGCGCGGCGAGCTGGTCTCGCGCTGGTAGTACAGGCCGGTGCCGTCCTCGTTGAGGCCGATGCCGTTCTTGAGGCCGCCCAGCTGCGCGACCAGGGTGCTGGTGAGCGTGGCGTTGCCGGTCTGCGTGCCCAGGGCCGGGTCGAGCACATAGCCCGTCATCCTGAGGTTGGCCTTGTCGATGACCACGGCCACGTAGGCCCACTGGCCGGCGCTGAGCTTGTAGCCATTGCTGTCGGCGCGGCTGCCGCCGGCGCCCACGTTGAAGCGGATCTCGCAGCCGCCGAACAGGCCGATGGCCAGGCCCGCATTGGCGCCCGTGGTGTAGTTCTTGTTGCCGATCACCGTGCCGCCGTTGCTCACGCCCTGGCTGCAGCTGGCGTCGGTGCGCAGCCAGAAGCCGAGGGTGAAGGCCGTCACGCTGTTGTCGGTGGCCACGTCGGTGCCCTGCAGCAGGCGGTAGCCCGACATGCCGCTGGCGTTCTTGATGGTGCTGTCCACGCGCAGGGCCTTGCCCTTGTACGGCGCGACGAAGGGGTCGTCGCTCACCAGCGAGCCGGCGGCGGCGTCCGAGGCCCAGGGCGCCATCGTGGAGGCGGCGAGCGCATCGGCGGTGGGCAGCGCATTGAGCGGGTAGTAGGCCGCCAGGCCCTGCACCAGCGTGGTCGCGAGCAGTGCGGGCTTGACGTAGGCGATCTGCGCCTGCACGCCGGTGGCCGAGTCGCCGGCCACCACGGTGTAGCGATAGCCGTAGAGGCCGTCTGCGGCGGCCTGGATGTTGTCGGTGTAGCGGGTGCTGGCGGCGGGCAGCGTGGCGATCAGCGTGCCGTCGCGGTACACCTTCACCGGCAACTGCGTGTTGCCGGCCAGGGTCCAGCTGAGCACCAGGCTGGCCTTGTCGGCCCCGGCCACCGCGCGCAGCTGGCGCACGGCGGTGCCGGCCTGCAGCGCGATGCCGTCGTAGCCGCGCTGCTCCAGCGCGGGCAGCATGCCCAGGTGCTGCAGCACGGTGGGCGCGATGTCGGTGGCCGCTGCGGCCTGCAGCAGGGTGGCGATGTCGGCCGGCGGTGCATCGTTGACCGCGGGCAGCGAGGGCAGGGCCTTGTTGCTGGCGATGAAGCTGGTCTTGTCGTCCAGCGACTGGCTGCCGGTGGCGCTGCCGAAGGCATCCAGGCCATGGTCGGCGGTCAGCAGCACCAGCCAGTCTTCCTTCGGGTCGTTGGCCTGGCGGCGTGCGATGGTGTCCAGCAACTGCTGCACGGCGGCCGCGGTGGCGGTGATGCTGGCGCGGTAGCCGGCGCTGCCCAGGCCGTCGGTGGCGGCGCGGGCCGGCGCGCCGTACTCGGCCACGGTGAGGTCGAGGCCGGCCTCGATGAGCTGGCGCGTGCGGGTGGTGACGCAGGCGTCGTCGCCGTTGCAGTCCACGCGCTGGTCGATGGCGGCGGCCGCCGCAGGATCGGCGCCCAGGCTGGCAGCGACGGGGCTGCTGGTCACCACGCCGGTCTGCAGGGCGAAGGGCTGCGTTCGCTGGCGCAACTGGGCGATCAGCGTGGGCGTGCGCGCGGTGTCGATGCGCTGGTCGGCGCTGTCGAAGGCCACGCCATGGCGCGCCCAGGTGCCGGTCAGCAGCGTGGCGAAGGCGGGGCCGGTGGTGGTGGGCTGGGCGCTGGGCGTGCCGGCGATGCCGCCCGTCCACGCGGGCGCGGCGCGCAGGCTGGTCAGCGCGCCGGCTGCCTGCACCTGGCGCAGCACGGCGTAGGTCATGCCGTCGACCTGCACCAGCAGCACCTTCGGGCCGCTGTGGCCGGCGTTGGTGCCGGGTGTGGTGGGGGGCGTGCTGCCGCCCGTGGCGGTCGGTGGGGTGGTGCCGCTGCCGCTGCCTGCGGCGGCGACCAGTGCGAGGTTGTTGCTGCCGCTACCCCCGCCGCAGGCGGCGAGCGAGAGGGCGGTGGTCAGGCCCAGGAGGCCCGCCTTCCAGGCGGGCGCGGGTCGGGAATACAGGTGCGTGCGTGGCATGCCGGTTCTTTCTTCGAACGGTCGAATGGACGCGCGGCCCTGCAAGGCCGGCGCGTGTGCTTTCCCCCATCTGCCGTGGCCTGCCTCTCGCCCGCGGAGGCAAAAGGAAATTCACAACAAATGACTCAAATGCACAATTTGCCAACACTCCGTGTCAGTGCCGTGACCTGAGGCGCGCCGCTACGATGCCGGCGCGGCGCCGGGCACCGGCCGGGTCCGCGGGCTCCTCCTTCCTCTGATCCTTCTGCTGCGACCTTCATGCTCCAACAAGCGCGCATCCACCGAATCCGCTCCCTGCTCGGCACGCAGGGCGCCGTGAGCACCGACCGCCTGGTGCAGGAGCTGGGCGTTTCGCGCGAAACGGTGCGGCGCGACCTGCAGGCGCTGGAGGCCGAAGGCGCGCTGCGGCGCGTGCATGGCGGCGGCGTGGGCGTGGAGGATGCCGGCCGCGAAGCGCCGCTGGCCGTGCGCCAGGCCACGCGGGCGCGGGAGAAGAAGGCCATCGCCCGGGCCGCCGCCCGCCTGCTGCGGCCGGGCCAGACGCTGCTGGTCGACGCCGGCACCACGACGGCACTGCTGGCGCAGGAGCTGGCCGGCCTGAGCGGCCTGACCATCGTGACCAACGGGCTGGAGGTGGCGCGCCACCTCACGCGCGACGAGAAGAGCCGCCGCGCCAACGAAGTGATCCTGCTGGGCGGCCAGCTGCTGACCGAGGTGCCGGCCACCTGCGGCGCGCAGACGGTGGCGGAGATCCACCGCTACCGCGCGGATGTGGCGCTGCTCTCGCCCGTGGGCGTCTGCGCCGAGCACGGTGCCAGCAGCTTCGAGCGGCCCGAGGCCGAGGTGGCGCGCGCCATGGTGGCGGCCGCGCGCCGCTGCATCGTGCTGGCCGACCACAGCAAGATCGGCCAGCGCAGCCGCATCGCCTACGCGCCCATCGGCAGTGTGCACACGCTGGTCACCGATGCGCGGGCGCGCCAGCGCGCGGGCATGGCCGCGCTGATGGCGTCGAGCTGCGAGGTGGTGTTCGCCTGAACTTGGCGAGCGGCCCTGATGCTCAGGCCGTCTGCGCCCGCCGGTGCCGGGCGCTCTCCAGCCAGGAGAACAAGGCCATGCCCGCCACCATCGCCGCGACGAAGAGCCAGGCCTCGCGGTAGCCCGCGGCGGCGCTCACCAGGGCCGGTCCGGGGCAGAAGCCCGCCAGGCCCCAGCCGGCGCCGAAGACCAGGCTGCCCAGCACCAGCCGGCGGTCGATGTGCGTGGCCTTGGGCAACTGCATGGCCGCGCCCAGGAGGCCATGGCTGCGTCGGCGCGCCAGCGCGAAGGCGGGCGCGGCCACGGCGATGGCGCCGCCCATCACGAAGGCGAGCGATGGGTCCCAGCTGCCGGCCAGGTCCAGGAAGCCCAGCACCTTGGCCGGGTCGGCCATGCCGGAGAGCAGCAGGCCGAGGCCGAAGACGAGGCCGGAGAGAAAGGCGGTCAATGCAGGCATGGCGGGTTCATCCGATCAGGTGGCGAAGCAGGAAGACCGTGGCAAAGCCGGCGGCCATGAAGGCGAGCGTGGCGGCCAGCGAGCGCACCGAGCCGCGCGAGAGTCCGCACACGCCATGGCCGCTGGTGCAGCCGCTCGCGTAGCGGGTGCCGATGCCCACCAGCAGGCCCGCCGCGATCAGCAGGCCGGGGCTGGCCGCGATGTGCGCCGCCGGCAGGACGCCGCCGATCTGCCACACCATGGGCGCGGCCAGCAACCCGATCAGGAAGGCCAGCCGCCAGGGGCGTTCGCCCGCGGGGCTGCGGCCGACCAGCGTGCCCAGGATGCCGCTGATGCCGGCGATGCGGCCATTGGCCAGCACCAGCAGCGCGGCGGAGAGGCCGATGAGGCCGCCACCGGCGAGCGAGCGCCAGGGCGTGAAGTGGAGCCAGTCGAGGGTCATGGAGGGTTCCTGGATGGATAAGGAAGAAGGAAAAGGCGGCCTCACTGCGCAATGCCATTCAGTGAATCAGTAACCGTTCGGGCTGAGCTTGTCGAAGCCGGTGGACGCGAGGGTCAAGGCCCTTCCCTACGGCGCACAGAAGCTGGCGTGCAAGGCCTGCATCAGCCGCAGCACCTCGGTGCTGGCCAGTGCGTAGTAGATGAACTTGCCCTCGCGCCGCGTCTGCACCAGGCCTTCCTCGCGCAGCACGCCCAGCTGCTGCGACAGGCTGGGCTGCACGATGCCGGTGGCGGCCTGCAGTTCGCCGACGTTGCGCTCGCCTTCGGCCAGCATGCACAGCAGCAGCAGCCGGTCTTCGTTGGCCATGGCCTTGAGCAGGGCGCAGGCGCGGCCGGCGGACGCGCGCAACTGGGCGAGCGCCTCGGGGCCGGGCGCGGCGTCGTGATGCAGGTCGGTGGAAGCGGAAGGCATGGTGGCGGTGGGCATGTCCAACAGTTTATTGAAAAACAAACTATCTTTCAATAAACTGTTGTCCAGTCCTTTCCGCGTCCCGTGCTTTCCAGGAGCCACCGATGACCGACCAGCCTGTCTCCGCCCGCGTCCAGCCCTTCTTCGACCCGGCCACCTTCACCATCAGCTACGTGCTCTTCGAGCGCGAGGGCGGGGCCTGCGCCATCGTCGATTCGGTGCTGGACTACGACCCCAAGTCCGGCCGCACGTCCACGCACTCCGCCGACCGCCTCATCGACTTCGTCCGCGCGCACGGCCTGACGGTGCAGTGGCTGCTGGAGACGCATGCGCATGCGGACCATCTTTCGGCCGCGCCCTACCTGCAGAAGGCGCTGGGCGGCACCATCGCCATCGGCTCGGCCATCCGCACGGTGCAGGGCGTGTTCAAGAAGGTGTTCAACCTGGAGCCGGGCTTCGCGCTCGACGGCTCGCAGTTCGGCCACCTGTTCGAGCCCGACGAGGTGTTCCACGTGGGCGCACTGCGGCTGCGCGCCATGCATGTGCCCGGCCACACGCCGGCCGACATGGCCTATGTGCTGGAGGACGAAGCCGGCGCCGCGCAGTTGGCCTTCGTGGGCGACACGCTCTTCATGCCCGACGTGGGCAGCGCGCGCTGCGACTTTCCCGGTGGCGATGCACACCAGCTCTACCGCTCGGTGGAACGGCTGCTGGCGCTGCCGCCGGCCACGCGCCTCTTCATGTGCCACGACTACCCGCCCGACGGCCGCGCGCCGGCCTGGGAGACCACCGTGGCCGAGCAGCGCCGCGCCAACATCCACCTGCACGCGGGCGTGGACGAGGCTGGCTTCGTCGCCATGCGCCAGGCCCGCGATGCCACGCTGGCCATGCCGGTGCTGATCCTGCCGGCCATCCAGGTCAACATCCGCGCCGGGGCGATGCCGCCGGCCGAGGCCAACGGCGTGCGCTACCTCAAGATTCCGGTGGACGTGCTGTAGCCGCCGGGGCCGCCGCGCCCTCGTGCGCGGCCGGCCGGCCGCGGCGGAACAGCCGCTTGACCCACTGCTCCAGGTCGTCCACGTAGGTGAAGGTGGCCGGAATCACCAGCAGGCTCAGGATGGTGGAGGTGACCAGCCCGCCGATCACCGCCACGGCCATCGGCGAGCGGAAGCTCATGTCCGCCTCGCCCCAGGCCAGGGCGATGGGCATCATGCCGGCGCCCATCGCGAGCGTGGTCATGATGATCGGCCGCGCCCGCTTGTGGCAGGCGTCGAGCAGCGCGTCCCAGCGGCTCATGCCGTGGTCTCTTCGGGCCACGATGGCGTACTCCACCAGCAGGATCGAGTTCTTCGTCGCGATGCCCATCAGCATCACCAGCCCGATCAGCGAGGGCATCGAGAAGCTCTTGCCCGCCAGCAGCAGCGCCACGAAGGCGCCCCCCAGCGACAGCGGCAGCGCCGCCAGGATGGTGGCCGGCTGCAGGAAGTCCTTGAACAGCAGCACCAGCACGATGTAGATGCACAGCACGCCGGTCAGCATGGCCAGGCCGAAGCTGCTGAACAGCTCGCCCATCATCTCGGCGTCGCCGACGTCGATGGTGCGCACGCTGGGCGGCAGGCCCTGGATGGCGGGCAGCGCGCGGATGGCCTCGGCCACCTCGCCCAGGCCGCGCTCGCCCAGCTCGATCTCGAAGTTGACGTTGCGCGCGCGGTCGTAGCGGCTGATGACGGCCGGGCCGCCCGCGGGCTCCAGCGTGGCGACTTCGCCCAGCCGCACCGGGCCGCGGGTGCCGGGCACCGTCAGACGCTCCAGCGTCGACAGGTTCTCGCGCGCGCTGTCGGCCAGCCGCACCACGATCGGCACCTGCCGCTGCGCCAGGTTGAGCTTGGGCAGGTATTGCTCGTAATCGCCCACCGTGGCCACGCGCAGCGTCTCGGCGATGTCGCTGCTGGTCACGCCCAGGTCGGCCGCGCGGGCGAAGTCGGGCCGCACCGCGATCTCGGGCCGCACCAGGCTGGCGTTGGAGCTGACGTTGCCCACGCCGGGAATCGTGCGCAGGTCGCGCTCCACGTCGCGCGAGGCGGTGGCCAGGGCCTGTGGGTCCTCGCTGGACAGCGCCAGGATGTACTTGTCGTTGGAGCCACCCAGGCCCACCTTGACGCGCACGCCCGGCACCTCGGCCATCACCTGCCGCAGCTCGCGCTCGATCACCTGCTTGACCGGGCGCTCGCCGCGCGGCGCCAGGCGCAGCGTCATGGTGGCCTTGCGCGGATCGCTGCCGGCGCCGCCGGCCATCGGGTCGGCCCCCGCCGCGCCGCCGCCGATGGCCACGTAGATGCTCTCGATGTGGCCCACCTTGCGGATGCGCTCGCTGGCGGCCTCGACCGCGCGGCGCGTGTCGGCCAGCTTGCTGCCGGGCGGCAACTCGAGCGTGACCTGGGTCTGCACGTTGTTGTCCGGCGGGATGAAGCCCGAGGGCAGCAGCGGGATCAGCGCCAGCGAGCCGACGAAGAACACCAGCGCGCCGAGCAGCGTCAGCCCGCGGTGGCGCAGGCACCAGGCCGAGGCGCGCATGTAGCTGCGCATCCAGCCGGGCTCCTTGTCGTGGCCCACCAGCGGCTTGAGGATGTAGGCCGCCATCATGGGCGTGAGCAGCCGCGCCACCACCAGCGAGGCGAACACCGCCAGCGCCGCCGTCCAGCCGAACTGCTTGAAGAAGCGGCCCGGAATGCCGCTCATGAAGGCCGTGGGCAGGAACACCGCGATCAGCGTGAAGGTGGTGGCGATCACCGCCAGGCCGATCTCGTCGGCCGCCTCCATCGCCGCCTGGTAGGGGCTCTTGCCCATGCGCAGGTGGCGCACGATGTTCTCGACCTCGACGATGGCGTCGTCCACCAGGATGCCCACCACCAGCGACAGCGCCAGCAGCGTGATGATGTTGATCGAGAAGCCCAGCAGGTACATGCCGATGAAGGCCGGGATGACCGACAGCGGCAGCGCCACGGCCGAGACGATGGTCGCCCGCCAGTCGCGCAGGAAGAGCCACACCACCACCACCGCCAGCAGCGCGCCTTCGTAGAGCAGGCGCATGGAGCTGTCGTACTCGCCGCGGGCGATGTCCACGAAGTCGAAGGTGCGCTGCAGCGTCAGGTGCGGGTAGTCGGCCTGGAGCTTGTCCAGCGCCTTCTGCACGCCGTCGCCCACCTCCACCTCGCTGGCGCCGCGGCTGCGCGAGATTTCGAAGCCGATCACCGGCTTGCCGTCCAGGAGGGCCAGGGCGCGCGGTTCGGCCACGGTGTCGGTGACGGTGGCCACCTCGTCCACGCGGGCATGGCGGCCATTGCCCAGCGGGATCTGCATGGCGGCGACTTCGGCCGCCGTCTTGGCGGTGGCCAGGGTGCGCAGCGGCTGCTCGGCGCCGCCCAGCTCGGCCCGGCCACCGGCACTTTCCATCTGCACCTGGCGCAGCGTGCGCGAGACGGTGGCTGCGGTGATGCCCAGCGCCTGCATGCGCGCCGGATCGAGCGCGACGCGCACCTCGCGCGTGACGCCGCCCACGCGGGTGATGGCGCCCACGCCCGGCACCGCCAGCATGCGGCGCGACAGCGTGTCGTCGACGAACCACGACAGCTGCTCGTCGTCCCAGTTGTCGGAGGCGATGGCATAGGCCTGCACCGGCTGCGAAGACAGCTCCAGCTTGGCCACGATGGGGTCGCGCAGATCGGCCGGCAGGTCGGCGCGCACGCGGCTCACGGCCGAGCGCACGTCGTCCACCGCTTCCTGCACGGGCTTTTCCAGCTCGAACTCGGTGGCAATGGTGGCCTGGCCGTCGACCAGGGTGGAGGTGATGTGCTTGACGCCCTGGATGGTGGCGATGGCGTTCTCGATCTTGCGCGCCACGTCGCTTTCGAGTTGCCCCGGCGCGGCGCCGGGCAGGGCGGCGGTGACGACCACCACCGGCAGGTCCATGTCCGGGAAGTTCTGCACCTTCATGGACTTGAAGGACAGCAGCCCTGCCAGCGTCAGCAGGACGAAGAGCATCGCCGCCGGAATGGGGTTGCGGATCGACCAGGCGGAAAGGTTCATGCCGGATGCTCCCGCGTCACTTGGCGGCCGGGGCCGGGGCGCCGGCTGCGGGGGCCGGCTGGCCCTGCACCTGCACCACGTCGCCGTCGTTGAGGAAGGCGGCGCCGCGCTCGACCAGCTTCATGTCGGGCTTCACGCCCTCGGCGATGGCGATGCGGTCGCCGGCACGCTGGCCGGTCGTCACACGGCGCATGGCGACCTTGCCATCGGCGCCCACCTCGAACACGCTGGCGAAACCGTCGCGCACCACCACGGCGGACTGCGGCACGGTGAGCTGCTCGATGCGGCCGAGCATGAATTCGCCGCGCGCATACATGCCGGCGCGCACGTCGCCGTTGGCGGGCAGGTCGACGTATACCAGCGCATTGCGCGTCTGCGGATCGACCGTGGGCGCCAGGGCGCGCACCGTGCCCTCGACCGTGACGCCGCTGGCGGCCGTCACGCGGGCCTTCTGGCCCACGCGCACCTTGGGCAGCTCGTTGGACGCGACTTCGGCCCGCCATTCGAGCCGGCCGCGGCGCACCAGGCGGAACAGCTCGGCGCCCGAGCCCACCACCGCGCCCACGGTGGCGGTGCGCGAGGAGATGACGCCGTCGTCCGGCGCCAGCACCTGCGTGTTGCGCTGGCGCACCTGCTGCGCCTGCAGCGCGGCGCGGGCGGCCTCGACGCGGGCCTTGGCGGTCTGGCCGGTGGTGAGGTACTGGTTGATCTGGGCCTGGCTCAGTGCGCCGGTGGCCGACAGCGTGCGGGCACGCTCGGCATTGGCGGCGGCATCGGCCGCGGCGGCCTCGGCCTCGGCCAGGCTGGCACGGGCCTGGGCGACCTCGGCCTGCACCGTGTCGCCCGAGAAGGTGGCCAGCACCTGGCCCTTCTTCACCACGTCGCCCACGTTCACCCGCACGTCGGCCAGGCGCAGGCCGGCCGCCTCGGAGCCGATGATGGCCTCCTGCCACGCGGCGATGTTGCCGTTGGCCGGCAGGCCGGCCACCAGGTCGGCGGGCTGCGGCTGCACCACGGTGACGGTGAGCGCGGGGCGGGCGGTGGCGGCGGGCTTGTCGGCCTTCTTGGCCTCGCCCTCCGCGGGCTTGCCGCGCAGCAGGAAGAAGGCGGCCACGGCCACGAGGGCCACGACCAGGATCGCGATGAGGAGCGGGCGTCGGGAGCGTTGCATGGTGATCTTTCCGGGCGCGGGGCGGGAGTCAGGGGCGTGGCGTGGCGGTCGCGCCGGTCGTGGTCGGGATGGCCGTCGAGGCGGCCTTGGCGTCTGGGGCGGTGACGGTGGCGTTCGACATGCCGGCGGTGGTGGCCGGGGCGGTGGCTGCGCCGTCGGCGTCGGGCCGTTGCCAGCCGCCGCCCACCGCGCGGTAGAGCGCGACCCAGGCCTCGTTGCTCTCGCGCTGCAGCGAGACGCGCGCCGTCTGCGCGGCGAACAGGGTGCGGCGCGCGTCCTCCAGCTCGAACAGGCTGGCCAGCCCCGTCTGATAGCGCGACTGGGCAGCGTCGAAGTTGGCCTGGTAGCCGCGCACGGCGGTGTCGGCATCGGCGGCGCGCTGGCGGGTGCTGTCGAGGTTGGTCAGCGCCTCCTCGACCTCGCGCACGGCCTGACGCACGCTGGCGCGGTACTGCACCACGGCCTCGTCGTAGCGGGCGCGGGCCGACTCGGCATTGGCGGCCGAGACGCCGCCGTCGAACAGCGGCACCGACAGCGCCACCGGGCCCACGCTCCAGGTGTCGAGCGAGGCACGGAAGCCCTGGCTGCGCAGCTGCAGCCGGCCCACGCTGCCACTGAGCGTCAGGCGCGGATAGCGCTGGGCCTGGGCCGCGCCGGCTTCGGCGCTGGCAGCCGCCACGGCGCGCTCGGCGGCGAACAGGTCGGGCCGCTGCGAGAGCGTCTGGGCCGGCACGGCGTCCACGGCCGGTGGCGTGGGCAGGGCGGTGATGGCGGACTGGGCATCGAGCCGCCGGTCGAGGTCCTCCGCCGGCAGGCCCGTCAGCGCGACCATCCCGTGGCGCAGCACGCGGCACTGGGCGCGCTGCTGGGTGAGCCGGCCCGAGGCATCGGCCGCGCTGGCGCGGGCCAGTGCCGCATCGGCCGGCGCGGTGAAGCCGGCATCGGCCGACAAGCCCGTGAGGCGGGCCGTCTCGGTGCGCGAGCGGGTGTCGGCCTCGGCCACCGCCAGTTGGCGGGCACAGGCGCGTTCGGCGAAATAGGCATTGGCCGTTTCGGCCGCCACGGCGATGCGGGCGTCGTGCCAGCGGGCCTCGCCGGCATCGAGGCGGGCGATGGCGGCGTCGCGGCTGGCGCGCAGGCCGCCGAAGAGGTCGATCTCCCAGCTGGGCTGCAGCGTGGCCTGCAGCACGGTCGCCGGTGGCACGCTGGTGCTGCCGGTCCCGGTGGTCGTGGTGCTGCCCGTGCTGGTGCCGCCGAGCGGCGAGGCGCTGCGCGTGGCCGACAGATTGCCGTCCAGCCGCGGTGCCAGGGCGGCGCCGGCCTGGGTGCGGGCGCCGCGGGCCTCGGTCACGCGTGCGGCGGCGCTGGCCACGTTGGGGCTGGCGGCCTGGGCGGCCTCGATCAGCTCGGCCAGCAGCGGGTCGCCGGCCCGGCGCCACCATTGGGCGAGGTCGGCCGTCGAGCCGTGGTGGGGCAGGGCATCGGCCGGCACCGGGCTGCGCCATTGGGCGGGCGCGGGCGCCTGCACGATGGCGGGCGGCCGGGTCACGCCGCAGGCGGCCAGGGCCAGCGCGAGCGGCAGCGCGGCCAGCAGCCGCGCGGCGGGCGGGGCGGTCTTGGGGGTCATGCGGAGGGGTCCTCGGAAACGTAGTCCGCGCGGCGGCTGCGTTCGGCCATCACCAGGGCCACGGCCATGCCGGCCAGCTGGTCGGCCCACTGGTCCACGGCGCGGGCGCTGCGCAGCAGGCCGGGGCGGATCACGTCGATGAAGTCGCGCGTCACGTAGGGTTGCATCGCCAGGCCGGTGATGGCGAAGGCCAGGCGGTGGATGTCGTCGTCCACGCGGGCGCTCAGGTGGCGCGCCAGCAGCCGCACCATGGCCTGGTGTGGCGCCTTGATGTCGCGCTCCACCTCGGTGGCCCACTGGCTGCTGGGCTCCAGCATTTCGCGCAGGTGCAGGCGCATGCATTGGCGCACTGGCTCGCCCAGCTTGAGCGGCTCCAGGTAGGCGCGCATGAACACGCCCAGCGCCTCGTCGAGCGGCAGGGCCGGCGCGGACCACAGGGCGGTGGTCTCCTCGGCCGTGCCGCCCAGGGGCTCGGTGAAGCAGGCGGCGTAGAGCCCGGCCTTGTCGCCGAAGTAGTAGCTGATGGCGCCGATGTTCATGTCGGCGGCCGCGGCGATGGCGCGGGTGGAGGTCTTGGCGAAGCCCTGGTCGGCGAACAGGGCGAGCGCGGCCAGCAGCAGGCGCTGGCGGGCCTCGGCCCCGTCGCCCCGGGCCGGCTTGGGTGTGGCGGTGGTCATGCGGGTGCGGATTAGAGCATGGGAATCAAACGAATGATTAAAGTCGGCGCCGCGGTCGCGCCTTTGTCCGACGCCGCGCTAGGATCGCCCGCATGCAAGACATCAAGTGCCCCCACTGCGGCAAGGCCTTCAAGATCGACGAGTCCGGCTACGCGGACATCCTCAAGCAGGTGCGCGACAGCGACTTCGACCGCCAACTGCACGAGCGGCTGGAACTGGCCGAGCAGGACAAGCGCAGTGCAGTCGAACTGGCGCGGGCCCAGCTCGCCAGCGAGCTGGAGAAGAAGGCCGCGGCCCGCGAGGCCGAGATCCTTGCGCTCAAGGCGAAGCTCGACGCCGGCGAGGTGGCGCGCCGGCTCGCGGTGAACGAGGCGCTTGGCAGCATCGAACGTGAGCGCGACCAACTGGCCCACGAACTGGCGCAGGCCCGGCAGGATCGCGAATCCGCGGCCCGCCTGGCCGAGGCGCGGCTCGCGAGCGAAGTGCAGAAGGCCGCGGCGGCCAAGGACGCCGAGATCCAGGCGCTGAAGTCCCGCCTCGACGCCGGCGGCATGGCGCAGCGGCTGGCCGTCACCGAGGCCGTCGGCGCGGTCGAGAAGGAGCGCGACGCCCTGCGCAACAACCTGGAGCGCGTGGCGCTCGAGAAGCAGGTGGCCGAGCAGATGCTCAAGGACAAGTACGAGACGCAGATCCGCGACCGCGACGACGCCATCGAGCGCCTGCGCGACATGAAGGCGCGGCTGTCCACCAAGATGGTGGGCGAGACGCTGGAGCAGCACTGCGAGACCGAGTTCAACCGCATCCGCGCCACCGCCTTCCCGCGTGCCTACTTCGAGAAGGACAACGACGCCCGCACCGGCAGCAAGGGCGACTACATCTTCCGCGACCTCGACGAGGACGGCACCGAGATCGTCTCGATCATGTTCGAGATGAAGAACGAGAGCGACGCCACCGCCACGCGCAAGAAGAACGAGGACTTCTTCCGCGAGCTGGACAAGGACCGCACCGAGAAGGGCTGCGAATACGCGGTGCTGGTCTCGCTGCTGGAGCCCGAGAGCGAGCTCTACAACACGGGCATCGTCGACGTGTTCCACCGCTACCCGAAGATGTACGTGGTGCGGCCGCAGTTCTTCCTGCCCATGGTCACGCTGCTGCGCAATGCGGCCACCAAGGCGCTGGCCTACAAGTCGGAACTGGCGCTGGTCAAGGCGCAGAACCTCGACATCACCCGCTTCGAGACGCAGCTGGACGACTTCAAGACCGCCTTCGGCCGCAACTGGCGCCTGGCCTCCGATGGTTTCGAGGAAGCGGTCAAGCGCATCGACGAGGCGATCAAGGACCTGGAGAAGACCAAGGACGCGCTCTACAAGTCGGCCAACAACCTGCGCCTGGCCAACGACAAGGCCGAGGACCTGACGATCAAGAAGCTGACGCGCGGCAACCCGACCATGGCGGCGAAGTTCGCCGAGCTCAAGGACGCGGGCGGCACCGACGAATAGGCCATGGCGCCGCTACGATCGCGCGCCATGTCTGCCGCTCCCTCCGACCCCACGCTGCCGCAGGATGCCCAGGGCATCCTGGCGCTGGCGGCGCGCTCGATGTTCCAGCTCTTCTCCAGCATCAGCCAGGGGATGTTCCTGATCGACCGCAGTGGCCGCATCGTGTGGGTCAACGAGGGCTATCGCCGCTTCCTGCCCGCGCTGGGTTTCGATGGGGTGGACCAGTTCGTGGGCCACATGGTGGAGGAGGTGATCCCCAACACCCAGATGCGCCGCGTGCTGGAGACCGGCGAGCCGGTGCTGGTGGACCTGCTGACCAACAAGGCCGGCACCTTCGTCGTGAGCCGCCTGCCGCTGCGCGAGGAGCACGACGACGGCACGGGGCCGGTGATCGGCGCCATCGGCATCGTGCTCTTCGACCATCCGCAGACCACGCTGCAGCCGCTGGTGGCCAAGTTCGCGCTGCTGCAGCGCGACCTGGACGAGGCCCGGCGCGAGCTGGCCAGCCAGGCCAGCCGCGCGGCCCGCAATGGCCTGGAGGGCGGGCTGCCGCGTCAGGCCAAGTACAGCTTCGCCAGCTTCATCGGCAGCAGCCCGGCGGCCGTGGAAGTCAAGCGCCATGCGCGGCGCGCGGCCCAGTCGAGCAGCCCGGTGCTGCTGCTGGGCGAGACGGGCACGGGCAAGGAGCTGCTGGCCCATGCCATCCACGGTGCATCGGCCCGGGCGGCCGGGCCCTTCGTCAGCGTCAACATCGCGGCCGTGCCCGACACGCTGCTGGAGGCCGAGTTCTTCGGCTTCGCGCCCGGCGCCTTCACCGGCGCGGACCGGCGCGGCCGCGAGGGCAAGTTCAAGTTCGCCGACGGCGGCACGCTGTTCCTGGACGAGATCGGCGACATGCCGCTCACGCTGCAGGCCAAGCTGCTGCGCGCGCTGCAGGAGGGCGAGATCGAGCCGCTGGGCTCCAACAAGCTGGTGGCCTTCGATGCGCGGGTGATCGCCGCCACCTCGCGCGACCTGCCGGCGCTGGTGGCGCAGGGACGCTTTCGCGAAGACCTGTACTACCGCCTCAACGTGCTGCCCATCCGCGTGCCGCCGCTGCGTGCGCGGCGCAGCGACATCCCGGCGCTGGTGGAGGCGCTGGGCGACGAGGTGGCCCAGCGCACCGGCGATGCCCCGCCCGAACTGCTGCCCGATGCGCTGGCGCTGCTGGCCGGCCAGCACTGGCGCGGCAACATCCGCGAGCTGCGCAACGTGCTGGAGCAGGTGGCCATGCGCAGCGACGCGCAGCGGGTGGATGCCGCGCAGCTCACACGCATCCTGCGCGAGGCCGGCGTAGGCGAGGTGGCGCCGGCCGCGGCGCCGGAGCCTTTACCTGCGGAAGCCGCGGCCGATGCGCCTGGCAGCGGGCTGCTGCGCCCGCTGGCCGAGCAGGTGGCCCAGCTGGAGCGTCGCGCGATCGACGCGGCCATGGCCCACACGGCGGGCAACAAGCTCAAGGCGGCGCGGCTGCTGGGCATCTCGCGGGCGACCCTCTATGGACGCCTGGAAAACCCTGAGCAGTGAGCAAACAACTGTCTGAGGAATAGACAATTCAGCCTGTATTGATTTCAGGCAATCGATGGCGATGTATGCGGCAAGTCTTTGATCAATAAGGCCTTGATGCGCTGGCACGGCGTGTGCAATATCCAGGCATCCGTCACAAGGAGACAACCGCATGCAACGTCGCCACCTCATCGCCTGTGCCGCCCTGGCCGGCGCCATCGCCGCCCCCGCCTGGGCCCAGTCCAACGAGATCCGCATCGCCCACGTCTACAGCAAGACCGGCCCGCTGGAGGCCTACGGCAAGCAGACCCAGACCGGCCTGATGATGGGCCTGGACTACGCCACCGGCGGCACCATGATGGTCAACGGCAAGAAGATCGTCGTGATCGAGAAGGACGACCAGGGCAAGCCCGACCTGGGCAAGTCGCTGCTGGCCGCCGCCTATTCCGACGACAAGGCCGCGCTGGCCGTCGGCCCCACCTCTTCGGGCGTGGCACTGGCCATGCTGCCGGTGGCCGAGGAATACAAGAAGCTGCTGATCGTCGAGCCCGCCGTGGCCGACTCGATCACCGGCGACAAGTGGAACAAGTACATCTTCCGCACCGGCCGCAATTCGAGCCAGGACGCCATCTCCAACGCCGTGGCGCTGGACAAGCCGGGCACCACCATCGCCACCCTGGCCCAGGACTATGCCTTCGGCCGCGACGGCGTGAAGGCCTTCAAGGACGCGGTCAAGAAGGCCAAGATCGTCCATGAGGAATACCTGCCGCAGAACACCACCGACTTCACCGCCGGTGCACAGCGCCTGATCGACAAGCTCAAGGACCAGCCCGGCCGCAAGGTGATCTGGATCGTGTGGGCCGGCGCAGGCAACCCCTTCAAGATCGCCGACCTGGACCTGAAGCGCTACGGCATCGAGATCGCCACCGGCGGCAACATCCTGCCGGCCATGGCCAGCTACAAGAACTTCCCCGGCATGGAAGGCGCCACCTACTACTACTTCGGCATCCCGAAGAACCCGGTGAACGAGGCGCTGGTGTCCATGCACTACAAGGAATTCAAGAGCCCGCCGGACTTCTTCACCGCCGGCGGCTTCTCGGCCGCCATGGCCGTCGTCACCGCGCTCAAGAAGACCGGCGGCGACACCGGCACCAACAAGCTCATCAGCACCATGGAAGGCATGAGCTTCGACACGCCCAAGGGCACCATGACCTTCCGCAAGGAAGACCACCAGGCGTTGCAGAGCATGTACCACTTCAAGATCAAGGTGGACCCGGCCTTTGCGTGGGGCGTGCCGGAGCTGGTGCATGAGATCAAGCCGTCCGAGATGGACATCCCGATCCGCAACAAGAGATAAGGGGCCGCCTGAGCCCGAGCCAGGCCAGTCAACCACAGGCCGTTCGGGCTGAGCCTGTCAGCCACCGGCCGTTCGGGCTGAGCTTGTCAACCACCGACCGTTCGGGCTGAGCTTGTCGAAGCCTGGGCGCGAGCCCTTCGATCCTTCGACAGGCTCAGGACAGGCAAGCCGGTCCCGTGGGTGTCCCCGCACCGCTTGGCCACCGCCTGACGGCTTTTTTCCCAGCCAGGAGAACCACCATGCAGAAGTTCACCGCGCCCCTCAGGCGCGCCGCCGGTGTGCTCGTGTCGGCCTGGCTGCTGGCCGGCGCGGCGGCAGCGGCCGTGCCGCTGCCGGAGCTGAACATCGACCCGGCGCAGGTCAGCGTGTCGGGCGTCTCCTCGGGCGGCTACATGGCCGTGCAGCTGCACGTGGCCTATTCGGCCACGTTCAAGAAGGGGGCGGGTGTGGTGGCGGGCGGGCCGTACTACTGCGCGGAAGGCTCGGTGGTCTACGCCACCGGCCGTTGCATGGCGCACGACACCAGCATCCCGGTCAGCAGCCTGGTGGCCACCACCAACAGCTGGGCCGCGAGCGGTGCCATCGACCCGGTGACCAACCTCGGGGCCAGCCGGCTCTACCTGTTCTCGGGCACGCTCGACAGCGTGGTCAAGACGGCCGTGATGGACGACCTGCGCAGCTACTACGGCGCCTTCGTGCCCGTGGCCAACATCGCCTACAAAAAGGACCTGGCGGCCGAGCATTCTTTCGTGACGGACGACTACGGCAGCGCCTGCTCGGTCAAGGGCGACCCGTACATCGACGATTGCAACTTCGACCTGGCCGGCGCGCTGCTGCAGCAGCTCTATGGCCAACTCAATCCGCGCAACGTGGGCACGCTGGGCGGCAGCTTCGTCGAGTTCGACCAGCGCGGCTTCGTCGGCGGCCATGCCATGGCGCAGACCGGCTGGGCCTATGTGCCGGCGGCCTGTGCCAGCGGCAGCGCCACCTGCCGGCTGCATGTGGCGCTGCATGGCTGCAAGCAGAACACGGCGCAGATCGGCCAGCAGTACGTGCGCAACACCGGCTACAACCGCTGGGCCGACACCAACAACATCGTGGTGCTCTACCCGCAGACCGGCGTGACGGCCACCAACGGTTGCTGGGACTGGTGGGGCTATGACAGCCCGGACTATGCGAAGAAGGCCGGCCCGCAGATGGCCGCCATCCAGGCCATGGTCAAGCATCTGTCGGGCGGCACGGCGACGGCGGCGCTCGCGGCACCGGGCGGCCTGACGGCTTCGGCCGCGACGGCCAGCACCATGAAGCTGAGCTGGTCCGCCGTGCCGGGTGCGGCGGGCTATGTGGTCTACCGCAACGGCGGCCGGCGCAACGCCACGCCGCTCACCGGCACCAGCTACACCGATGGCGACCTCGTCGCCGGCAGCAGCTACGGCTGGACGGTGCGCGCGGTGAATGCCGCCGGCGCCCGCGGCGCCGCCTCGGCCACGGCCACCGCCAGCACCACCGGCATGACGCCCGTGTGCACCACCACCGACAACTACAGCCACACGATGGCCGCGCGGGCCTATGCGCTCTACGGCTTCACCTATGCCTACGGCTCCAACCAGGGCATGGGGCTGTGGAACATCTACATCGAGACCACCCTGAAGAAGACCGCCGCCGGCTACTACGAGGTCGGCACCTGCTACTGAACGCGCCAGGACATCCGCAATTGCTTGAAACCCAGAACCTCACCATCCGCTTCGGCGGGCATGTGGCGGTGAATGCCGTCAGCTGCCGCTTCGCGCCGGGCACGCTGACGGCCATCGTCGGCCCCAACGGGGCGGGCAAGACCACCTACTTCAACCTGGTCTCGGGCCAGCTCAAGGCCACCGAGGGCAAGGTGCTGCTGAACGGCCGCGACCTGTCGGGGCTGCCGGCCTCGGCGCGCACCCGCGCCGGCCTCGGCCGCGCCTTCCAGCTGACCAACCTGTTCCCCAACCTCACGGTGCTGGAGAACGTGCGCCTGGCGGTGCAGGCCGCGCACGAGGGCGGGCACCGGCGCGGCCTCAACCTCTGGAGCATCTGGAGCGACCACCGGGCGCTGACCGAGCGCGCCGATGCGCTGCTGGCCGAGACCAACCTCAAGGCCCGCGAGCATGACGTGGTGGCCAGCCTGCCGCACGGCGACCAGCGCAAGCTGGAAGTGGCGCTGCTGATGGCGCTGGAGCCGCAGGTGTTCATGTTCGACGAGCCCACGGCGGGCATGAACGCGGCCGAGGCGCCGGTCATCCTCGATCTGATCCGCCGGCTCAAGCAGGACCAAACCAAGACCATCCTGCTGGTCGAGCACAAGATGGACGTGGTGCGCGAGCTGGCCGACCGCATCATCGTGCTGCACAACGGCACGCTGGTGGCCGACGGCGAGCCGGCCGAGGTGATCGCCTCGCCCGTGGTGCAGGAAGCCTACCTGGGCGTGGCGAAGGAGGCGGCATGAACGACGCATTGCTCACGCTCGAAGGCGTGCACACCCACATCGGCGCGTACCACATCCTCCACGGCGTGGACCTGGTGGTGCCCAAGGGCCAGCTCACCATGCTGCTCGGCCGCAACGGCGCCGGCAAGACCACCACGCTGCGCACGATCATGGGCCTGTGGAAGGTGGCGCAGGGCCGCGTGCAGTTCGGCGGCAAGAGCATCGCCAACCTGCCCACGCCGCAGATCGCCGACCTGGGCATCGCCTACGTGCCCGAGACCATGGGCATCTTCGCGGACCTCACCGTCAAGGAGAACATGCTGCTGGCCGCCCGCGGCGCCCGCCGCGCGCAGGACATGGACGAGGCGCGCCTGAAGTGGATCTTCCGACTCTTCCCCGCGGTGGAGAAGTTCTGGAACCACCCCGCCGGCAAGCTCTCCGGCGGCCAGAAGCAGATGCTGGCCGTCTCCCGCGCCATCGTCGAGCCGCGCGAGCTGCTCATCATCGACGAGCCCAGCAAGGGCCTGGCGCCGGCCATCATCAACAACATGATCGACGCCTTCGCCGAGCTCAAGGCCAGCGGGGTGACCATCCTGCTGGTGGAGCAGAACATCCATTTCGCCCAACGCCTGGGCGACACCGTCGCCGTGATGGACAACGGCTGCGTGGTGCACGCCGGCGGCATGGCCGAGTTCTCGGCCGACACGCAACTGCAGCAGCGCCTGCTGGGACTGGCCCTATGACGACCCTCGCCAAAGACATCGACTGGAAGCCGCTGCTGCTGGTGCCCGCGCTCGCGCTTGTGGCCCTGCCGCTGGTGGGCTCGCCCTCCACCTGGCTCACGCTCACCATCGCCGGCCTGGCCATGGGCATGATCGTGTTCATCATCGCCTCGGGCCTCACGCTGGTCTTCGGGCTGATGGACGTGCTGAACTTCGGCCATGGCGTGTTCATCGCCCTGGGTGCCTTCGTGGCCACCAGCGTGCTGGGCGCCATGGGCGACTGGACGCAGTCCACCTCCATCCTCACCAACCTGGTGGCGGTGCTGCCGGCCATGGTGGTCGCCATGCTGGTGGCTGGCGCGGTGGGCCTGGCCTTCGAGCGCTTCATCGTGCGGCCGGTCTACGGCCAGCACCTGAAGCAGATCCTCATCACCATGGGCGGCATGATCATCGGTGAGGAACTCATCAAGGTCATCTGGGGCCCGGCGCAGATCCCGCTGCCGCTGCCCGAGGGCCTGCGCGGCTCCTGGCTGTGGGGCGATGCGGCGGTGGAGAAGTACCGCGTGCTCGCGGTGATCGTCGGCGCGCTGGTCTTCGGCCTGCTGGCCTGGACGCTGGCCCGCACCAAGATCGGCCTCTTGATCCGCGCCGGTGTGCAGGACCGCGAGATGGTCGAGTCCCTCGGCTACCGCATTCGCGTGCTCTTCATCGGCATCTTCGTGGCGGGCAGCGCGCTGGCCGGGCTGGGGGGCGTGATGTGGGGCCTGTACCAGCAGAACGTGATCCCGCAGATGGGGGCGCAGGTCAACGTGCTGATCTTCATCGTCATCATCATCGGCGGGCTGGGCTCGACCACCGGCGCGCTGATCGGCGCACTGCTGGTGGGGCTGATGGCCAACTACACCGGCTTCGTCGCGCCGAAGGTGGCGCTGTTCTCGAACATCGCGCTGATGGTGGCGATCCTGCTGTGGCGGCCACAGGGCGTGTACCCCGTGGCGGGCAGTCGCTGAAAGAGGAGGGGACCGATCATGCTTCGACGCCTTCTCTCCAACGACCTGCCGCGCAGCAAGGTGCTGGCGGTGCTGCTGCTGGCGGTGCTGCTGGGACTGGCCTTCGCGCCCTTCCTGTTCCCGGGCGTCAAGGCGCTCAACGTGGCGGCCAAGATCCTGGTCTTCATCGTGCTGGTGGCCAGCTTCGACCTGCTGCTGGGCTACACCGGCATCGTGAGCTTCGCCCACACCATGTTCTTCGGCATCGGCGCCTATGGGGTGGCCATCGCGGCCACGCGCATGGGCGCGGGCTGGGACGCGGTGATCGTCGGCGTGCTGTGCGCGCTGGCGGTCTCGCTGGTACTGGCGCTGGCCGTGGGCCTCTTCTCGCTGCGGGTGCGGGCCATCTTCTTCGCCATGATCACGCTGGCGGTGGCCTCGGCCTTCCAGACGCTGGCCTCGCAGCTGTCGGACTTCACCGGCGGCGAGGACGGGCTCACCTTCAAGCTGCCCGAACTCATCTCGCCCAGCTTCGAGTTCAGCGAAGAGCCCTTCCTCGGCGTCTCGCTCGACGGCCGGCTGTTGTGCTACTACCTGCTCTTCGTGATGGCCGTGGTGCTGGTGCTGGCGCTGCTGCGCATCGTCAACTCGCCCTTCGGCCGCGTGCTGCAGGCCATCCGCGAGAACGAGTTCCGGGCCGAGGCCATCGGCTATCGCGTGGTGGTGTTCCGCACGCTGTCGGCCGTGCTGTCGGCGCTGTTCGCCACGCTGGCCGGCGCCATGCTGGCGATCTGGCTGCGCTACAACGGGCCGGACACCTCGCTCAGCTTCGAGATCATGGTCGATGTGCTGCTGATCGTGGTGATCGGCGGCATGGGCACCATCTGCGGCGCGGCCATCGGCGCGGTGCTCTTCGTGGTGGCGCAGAGCTACCTGCAGGATCTGCTGCGCCTGGGCAGCGAGGCGGCGAGCGGGCTGCCCTGGCTGTCGGCCGTGCTCTCGCCCGACCGCTGGCTGCTGTGGCTGGGCGTGCTCTTCGTGCTCTCGGTCTACTACTTCCCCACCGGCATCGTCGGCAAGCTGCGCAGCAGGAGCGCGAAATGAGCGTCACTCTTCCCACCTCCCACTACGCCCGGCTGGTCGGCCGCGAGATCCACTGGATGGACTGGGGCGACCCCGCCGCGCCGGCCGTGATCGCCTGGCACGGCCTGGCGCGCACCGGCCGCGACATGGACGAGCTGGCGGCGCACCTGGTGGCCGAGGGCTGGCGGGTGATCTGCCCCGACACGCTGGGCCGCGGCCTCAGCCAGTGGAGCCCGCTGCCGGACGAGGAATACCAGTTGGCCTTCTATGCCCGCATCGCCGACGCGCTGTGCGAGCACCTGGGGCTGGCGCGCGTGCACTGGGTGGGCACCTCCATGGGCGGTGCCATCGGCACGGTCTGCGCCTCCGGCCTCGTGGTCCCGGCCATGAAGCAACGCATCGCGGCGCTGGTGCTCAACGACAACGCGCCACAACTGGCGGCCGCGGCCATCGAGCGCATCAAGGCCTACGCGGGCAGCCCGCCGGCCTTCGAGACGGTGACCGAGCTCGAAGGTTTTCTGCGGACCGTCTACAAGCCCTACGGCTGGCTCAGCGATGCGCAATGGCGGCGCATGACGGAGACCTCGACCCGCCGCCTGCCCGACGGCCGCGTCACGCCGCACTACGACCCGGCCATGGTGCGCCAGTTCACCGTGCATGACGACGACTACCTCATCTGGCCGCATTACGACGCCATCGAGGTGCCGGTGATGATCCTGCGCGGCGCCGAGTCGGACCTGGTGCTGCCCGATACGGTCGAGGCGATGCGCCACCGCGGTCCGGGCGCGGCGCGGCGGCTGACGGTGCTGGAGGTGCCGGGTTGCGGGCACGCGCCTGCGCTGAACGTGCCTGAGCAACTGGTGCCCGTCGCGGCCTTCCTGCGTGCTGCGCCTTAGTTCGGCTGGGGCCGGGCGCGGGGCGGGGTCGCAAGCGTGTCCTTGCCTCCCTTATGGGACGCAACGTTTGATACGAGAGGCGTGACCCGGCTTGCCGGGGGACGTCCTTTCGATGGCAGGGTTGGCGTCAGTGGTCGATGATTACCAGTGTTCCTTGACTTCCAGCGGCTACTGCGTGGGGTCGGCCTGTGGGAACCATGAAGACCTCACCAGCCAACACACAGACTGTTTTCCCTGCGGTTTTCAGGTTCATGTGGCCTTTGCCCAACGCCCAAGGTAAGCGGCGCCGGAAGGAGCGAAGCGAGTGGAGGGCACCAACAAGGCCCATAAAAATGGCGAAGCCATGGGCCTTGTTGGCGTCCGCTTGACCGCCCAGTTAGGCACTGGATTTGTTAGCGCCACCTTCAAGATATGCCTCTGCTTTTCTTCCACTCGTTAAAGCGCGCGTCGAGAACTGGTGCAAGTCGCTCATAGTTCGCCCACGAGTCTTGGACATAGTAGAGCTCTGGTAGGCCTTGCGCCAAGGTGGATTCGTAGTCGGCGAGGTAGCGCCCGGTTTCGAAGTCGAAGTACTCAGAAGTAAATAAGTTACCCAGTTCGTTCAAGTCTTCATCCGTGAACTTGCCGTCACACATTGCTAAGAAAAATGCTCCAGGAGTTTTCTCCCGAGCGCGAAGGCAAAACAAGCTCTTTGGCATTTCCTCAATGTGAATGTTGCCAGCCATTCCGCTGAGCAGCGCCCACGTGAGATACATCCCCGTGTGAGTCGCTCCCGCCTCCGGGGGTAAGTCCGCAGGGAATTTGCCGCCATAGTGCCAAGAAGCGTCGTCGTATTTCATGTTCTCTGGTTTCCTAGTGTTGTGGCTGCAGCGTGAGGCCTGCGTTTTTTGCGGCGGTTGAGCTTGAAGTGCCTAACGTTCGAGCTAAGCTGGCCGCGGAGGCATGTGTTGTAAGCCCGGTTCGCGAGAATGTACAGAGTACCGCGGACCGCGGCTTACAACGCAAGCCGTAGCGGGTCAGTTTGAGCGAGGGGTTAGGCGTCACCCGCACACGCTCCAATGCACCTCCGTATTCGCGCTGCACTCGAAGCCTTCCAGTTCTGGGCGCTTGGCAAGTTTGGCGATCACGTCCTTCGAACCGCAGAGGAACGAGAAGTGACTGTCCCAGTGCGTGGTCCAAAGAACCTTCTTGTTGGGTGTGAAAACGCTGCAGTTTCCCTGCGTTGCGGTCGAGGACGGATCTTTCAAATCTTCGATCCAGCGAAGTTTCCGCTCGGTGCAGTGCTCATCGCCTATCCAAACCCACTCGTAGCCAAGTTGCTGGATGAAGGACAACACCTTGTTATGAGAGAGATCGGAGAACCGACCTTCGCTCGGCTCCACAAGTCCAACGGGTTCAATGCTCTTTCGCAATCTTGTTGCCAGAGCTCGATTGGAGAACTCCTCTCTCAGGCCGGCAATCTGCGTTCGCAGGGCAACATCAATCTCAGCTAAAGAATTGAAGCCCGTGAGCCGCTGAACCTCTGCCCACGTGACTGGCTCGCAGGTGCGGAGGATGGTGGCGCGATCAATGGAGTCATCGTTCCGAAAGTGCTCCGCTGATGTTGCTAGGGGTCGAATGAACGGGTGAAGCAGCACATAGACCGCTTCAAATGCGCCTTGATAGAAGGGCAAGATCGGCCCTTCATTGGGACAGACTGCGTAGAGATCCGGTTCAGGAAGGACGCGAGCGGTCATGGGTGGGGTTGATGGCGCCTAACGCCCTAGTTGAACGACGCCGGAGCAGGAAGTGCGGAGGGCACCAATACAGGCAATGAAAATGCCGAAGGCATGGCCTGTATTGGCGTCCGCATTGAACGCCGAGTTAGGCTGGGGCGCGAAGGAGGGGGCGTTGAGAACTCACCAACCTTAGCGGTGTTGCTCTTGATGCTTGAATCTAGGCTGGTGATGGACCGGAAGCAATTCATATTTTCGCCAGCACTCATCTTCATGCAATAAGCAACTC
Source organism: Pseudacidovorax sp. NFM-22 (assembly GCF_021401245.1). Lineage (GTDB taxonomy): Bacteria > Pseudomonadota > Gammaproteobacteria > Burkholderiales > Burkholderiaceae_C > Xenophilus. The sequence goes on along the minus strand of NZ_JACBFY010000001.1, from coordinate 951,962 downwards.
TTCTTCTGTCTCAGCAAACACATGGCGGTGAGCGTTTGCAATGACCCTTCTGTTTAACGATCTCACAAGTTGAGTAGAGGCTTGAATGTGAAGACTGTTCCCGATTTCGAGATCGTTGCCAATGAGAATAGCCTTTGCAGGAGAGACCGGGTAGTAGAGCGCAGAGTGAGTCGGTGGCGTATCAGGAGCTTCGGGATTTGCCAGTGTGTTGAGTACTGGCTGATCAGCAATGAGAAAGCTGGTGCCTGTAGCATTGTGAATGACGCGCAGTGGCTGCTCGTGACGGTTTGCGTACATAAACCACGCGATGTTTGTTACCAGCATCTGCGATACCAATGGCCACGTTCTGCGAATTCTGTTTGGGTCAATAGGTGATTTCGGATGAACTACTGCGTCGCGATGCTTCTGCGTCCTTAGGTGCTGTGCGGCCATGAAGGTCGCAAAATCGATGCATGCGTCACTGTTTTGATAGAAGGTGGCATCGCCCTCCTGCAAGCAAGCCAAATGTATAATAGCTCTGGCCTCAATTTCGGTATGCCAATCTTCGAGGTAGTTGCACTCTAGTATTTTTGCGGCATGGTCGATGCTCTCGATTTGGCCGCAGGTAGACTCGGATTTGACAAGTGCATGCTGCGCATTGAGATACTGATTAAGTGTGCGTTCGTGAAGTGGGCGTAGACCAGGAATTGCCTGCTCTACAACGAGTTTTCGCACGAAATCTATATCCGCTTGATCAAGATGGCGAAATTTGTAGAAGTCTCGCTCTTGAGCTATGTTCATTAGATTTGGGTTTGCAGTGGCACGGTTGGTCAAGCACCATATTTTTTCCGATTTGGCCCAAGCGCGAAGATATTGCCTCCACACATAGTGATGACGATGCTTCGGATGGGCGGATTTCTGGAAGGTGCGCATGTCGCTAAAGGCCTAACGCCCAGGTTAACCGGCGCCGGAGCGCGAAGCGCTGAGGGCACCAACGCTGGCCACGAAAATGGCGAAGCCATGGCCAGTGTTGGCGTCCGCGTTGAACCGACAGTTAGGCTGGGGCGCGTAGTGGAAGGTGTTCAAGGTGCTTTACACCAACAGTTCCTCGCGTTGCACTAAACGTGTCCAGGCGCTCAAGCTGTGAAGTCAAGAACTAGAGAATTCTTGCCCACGATGCTCAGGCTGTGAACGTCATTGTGGTTTGCATTCCACCACGCCGTTGCGTTGCGGATCGTAATGGTCGCGCCGCTGCTCTTGGCCGAAAGCAAAAGACTACGTACTGAATCGACTGACCACTTTCGAGCGTCAAGAATGACATTGGCGCCTACTAGGATCAAGCTTTGAACGAACTGCAGTTCTTGAGACATTTCTATCCTCTAGGTTGGTGATTTGTGAAAAGCCTAACGTGTTCTCGGGAGACAGCTAATGCCGCCTAACAGGCTGCTGAAATACTCCCTAGTGCCCTGTGCCGGGAAGTCTTCGGCCGCATAGAACGAGCTACAAGCGATTTTTTCGAGGTGGGCAAGGGGGCAGGCACCCTTGTTTTGGTCCATATTTTTGACTCGAAGCCAGTATTTCAGCTGCCTGCTAAGCAGACGCACCGCGCCCTAGACCGGCATGCTTTTCTCACTGTAAGCCGTTGATGCGTCATCAGATTCCCCCCATTTTACTGAATTCTTACAGCATTAAATTTCCGACAAAAGCGGCACACGAGCAACCAACTCGCCGAGGTCAGCTGTCCGCCTGGAGCGCACCGATGATGCCAGTTGTTCCGGCCGTTGCGGCCGTTGCGGCCGGACCATTTGCTAGATCGTCTGCGTTGATCCACTACAGCTTGCGGATCGAGAACACCTGCGGGTCTCGGGCGAGATCATTCACCCGATTCCATCGGCTGCGACACCTGTCGAACTGCATGGGACGGAGGGGGACTGGCGACCCGCGGCGCCACCGGCGTGTACGTGCCGCTCTCAGCGAGGAAGATGTTCGCGCTGTGCTTGCCGGTTCAAGGGGAGTATCGGCTGGTGGATTGCCTTGCAGCACTGGCTTTAGAGTTAGCGAGGTCATTCAACTGCGGGTTGAGGGCCTGCACTTCGCGCAGCTGAGGCCGATCATGCGAGAAGAAGGGGAGCGAAGGGTCGCGTCGTGATGGTGCCGCAGTCGCCCCTTCCTGAACTGCGCCATCCAATGGGGTAATTAATCCGGCGAATGCAATCGTCCGGAGGACTTCGTCGGCGGGGCCGCAAGACGCCGATGGACGCCAGGTGCCGCGATGCAAGATCAGCCGATCCTGGGCAAGAAGCCGTGAGCGCGGCAGAGTGGAGGCCGCGCTTTCGCGCGGCCCGGGCCGTTCGGGCGATCAGCCGGCAGCGCGGACCTGGTCGCGCAGGCTCTTGATCTGGTCGTGGTTCTTCTGGGCGCCCTGGGCTTGGCGCTCGATCAGTGCACGCACATCGGCCGGCAGGTCCTGCTGCAGGGCCTTGCGGTAGCGGGCCACGGCGGCGTCTTCGCCGCGCTCGCACTCGTTGAGCATGGACTCTTCGCTGTTGGCGCCCACGGCGCCCTTCACGTGCACCCAGCCGCGGTGCAGGGCGCCCGAGGCGGTGCCGCCGTCGGCGGGCTTGCCACCCAGGCGAACGACGAGTTCTTCCAGTTCGCGAGCGGCCTGCGCACATTCGGTGGCGCGGTTGGCGAAGGTGGTGCGCAGGCTGCTGTTCTCGACCTCTTCGGCGCAGAGGCGGAAGCCGTATTCGCCGTCGCGCGAGTTTTCCAGCAGGTCGTTCAGGGTGTCGATGACGTCGGTGGTGGTCTGGGCCATGGTGGGCTCCTTCTTCAATGGGTGGATCGGTGGCCGAGAGGAGGGATGACCTCTCCTCGGCTGCGGAACCGCCATGGTTGAAGGGTGCGCTCGCCCGGACCGTCGTCGGGCCGCGCGCCCCGCTGTAGGTGCAGGGGCCTTGGCACTGCCCGCCAGGCGCAGGGGCGTTGTCGGAGCCCGGTGCGCGGATCAGGAGAGTTGCAGCAGTTCGGTCGGGCTGATCATGTGCAGCCGCATGAGTTCGTCCGCCACCCGTGCGCCGCTCAACGGTGTCACGCCCTCCCGCTGCGCATAGGCCAACAGCCCGTTGCGCAGGGTGATGCGCGAGACGAAGAAGCTGCGCTCCCGCAGGTGGGCCAGGATTTCGTCGACCACCACTTCGAACTGGGCGGCTTCATCGGGCGGGGTGGGCGTGGCGGTGTCTGTCATGGCGGTGCTGGGGCGAGTGGTGCACGCCGCCAAGCAAGCTTCGTGCGAGCCGGGCTCAGATGCCGAAGGCGCGGCGGCTTTCCGGTGCGATGAGGTCGTGGAACTCGGGATGCTTGCGCAGGAAGGCCGCCACGAAAGGGCAGACCGGGATCACGCGCGTGCCCAGCGCCCGCACATCCTCCAGCGCATGGCGCACCAGCGTGGAGCTCAGGCCGCGGCCCTCGAACTCGGGGAGGATCTCGGTATGGGTGAACACCAGCCCATTGGCCAGGACGTTGTATTCGCTGAAGCCGGCCAGCGTGTCGCCCAGCAGGATCTCGTAGCGGTGGGCGGCTTCGTTCTTGCGAAGGGTGGGGGTCTGCGTCATGCGGGCTCCTTGCGGCCGAAAGGGGGCCGACCATCATCGCCGAGCGCCGTGCCGGCGCCGCGCGACATCAGTGGCGTCCGTCGGCCGAGGCAGACGTCGCGGCGGCCTGCGCCGGCGGCGCGGGCTCGAGCGCCGCCTTCACGGCCGAGACCAGCGCCGCGGAGGTATAGGGCTTGGCCAGGATCAGGCTGCCGCTGAGCTCGCCGCGCAACAGGGGCGAGGCGTCGCCGCTGGCGAAGATCGTGACCAGCTCGGGCACCTGCGTGCGCAGGGCCGCGGCCAGTTCGGTGCCCGAGGCGCCGGGCAGGTTGATGTCGGTCACCATGACCTGCGGACGGTGGCGTTGCGCCAGGGCCTCCGCTTCCTCGGCGCTGCCGGCTTCGACCACGGCATAGCCCGCGTCGGTGAGCATCGCGGCCGAGGTCACGCGGATCAGCGGATCGTCTTCGACCAGCAGCACGACGCCGGCGCTGGGGCGGGCCGGGGCGCTCGCCGCGGTGGGCCGGTCTGCCGTCGATGCGGAGGCCGAAGCGGCACTGGAGGGCGCAGGGGCTGCGGGCGCGGCGGCCTGCCGCTGCGCCCGGTTGCCGAGCAGGTGGCGCACCTTGCGCGCCAGGGCCTCGCGCGAATAGGGCTTGGACAGCAGTTCCACGCCGGCATCCAGCCGGCCGCCGTGGACGATGGAGTTCTCGGTGTAGCCCGAGGTGAAGAGCACCGCCAGGTCCGGAATGCGCTGACGGGCCTGCCGCGCCATCTCGGGGCTCTTGAGCGGGCCGGGCATCACGACGTCGGTGAAGAGCAGGTCGACCGGAATGCCGCTCTCGATGACCGCCAGGCCCTTGGAGGCATCGGACGCCTGCAGCACCCGGTAGCCCAGGTCGGCCAGCATGGCCACGACCACCTCGCGCACCTCGGCGTCGTCCTCCACCACCAGCACGACCTCGGTGCCGCCTTCGACGGCGCCGGCGTCCAGTCGCACCGCGACATCCTCCGCCTGCATGGCGCGCGGCAGGAACACCTTCACGGTGGTGCCGTGCCCGACTTCCGAATAGATCTTGATGTGGCCGTTGGACTGCTTGACGAAGCCGTACACCATCGACAGGCCCAGGCCCGATCCCTTGCCTTCCGGCTTGGTGGAGAAGAAGGGCTCGAAGGCCCGGGCGATCACCTCCGGCGGCATGCCGGCGCCCGTGTCCGACACGGCCAGCATCACGTACTGTCCTGGCGCGACCTCGTCGTGCTGGCGCGCATAGGCCTCGTCCAGATGCACGTTGGCCAGTTCGATGGTGAGCCGGCCTGAGCCGTTCATCGCGTCGCGTGCGTTGATGGCGAGGTTGAGCACGGCGTTCTCGATCTGCGTCGGATCGACGAAGGTGTTCCACAGGCCGCCGCCGAGCACGGTCTCGATCTCGATCGCACCGCCCAGGGCGCGGCGCAGCATGTCGTCCATGCCCTGCACCATGCGCGTGGCGTTGACCACGCGCGGCTCCAGCGGCTGGCGCCGGCCGAAGGCCAGCAACTGGGCCGCCAGCTTGGCGCCGCGCGAGACGCCGGCCATGGCATTGGCCACCAGCCGCTGCGCGCGCTCGTTGCCGGCGATGTCCTTGGAGAGGAGGTGCAGGCTGCCCGAGATGACCTGCAGCAGGTTGTTGAAGTCGTGGGCCACGCCGCCGGTGAGCTTGCCGATGGATTCCAGCTTCTGCGCCTGCGCGAGCTTGGCCTCGGCCTGCCGGCGCTCGTCGATCTCGGCGATGACGCGTGCCTCGAGGTTCTCGTTGAGCAGGCGCAGTTGCTCTTCGGCGCGTTCGCGGTGGCGCACCTGGGCGGCCAGTGCCGTGGCCTGGGCCACCAGGCTGCGTTCCGCGGCCCGCTGCTCGGTGATGTCGGTGTGCACGCCCACCCATTCGTCGATGCTGCCGTCCTCGCGCAGGATGGGCAGGCCGCGCACGGCGAAGTTGCGCCAGGCGCCGTCGCTGCGGCGCACCCGGTGCTCGTGGACGAACATGGCGCGGCCTTCGACCGCCGCATTCCAGGTGGCGATGGCGCCCTGCGCATCGTCCGGATGCAGGGCGTCGGCCCAGCCGTAGCCTTCGTATTCCTGCTGGGTCTGCCCGGTGAGCGCGGCCCAGCCCGGCTGTTCGCCGGTCATCCGGCCGTCGGCGCTGTTGGTCCAGAGCACGCCATGGACGGCGTCCATCGCCGTGCGAAAGCGCCGGTTGCCCACGCGCAGCGCCGCTTCCTGCCGCGCCCGGTCGGTCACGTCGAGGACCGTGCACATGACGCCGGCCGCCGCGTCCGCGGCTTCGTACACCGGCGTGTAGAAAAGGTCGAAGACATGCTGCTGCGGCCCGTCCTCGCGCATCAGCGTCATCGCGTGTTCGCGGAAGCAGACGATCTCGCCGCCAAGGCAGCGTTGCAGCACCTCCCGGTTCCATTCGGCGATCTCGGGCCACACCTCCATCGTCGTCCGGCCCAGTGCATCGGGATGCTGCGTGCCCAGCACAGCCCGGTAGGCGTCGTTGTAGAGCATCACATGGTCGGTGCCCCACATCAGCACCTTGGGCACGGGCGAGTTGACGATGTTGGAGACCGTGGTCCGCAGCGCCGGCGACCAAGTCTCCACGGCGCCCAGCGGGGTGTTCGCCCAGGCCCGTCTGCGGATCAGCGCTCCGCATTCGCCGCCGGCCGGCGGCCAGACCGTGCTGTCGGACGCAGGGTGGCCCGAGGCTTCTGAAAGGGACGGCTGGACGGTGGAGACGTTCGGCATATCGGCTGTCGGTGGTGGGGAAGCGCAGGAGGGACAGCCGGCGTGGGTCCTCACCCGTCCGTCAGCGTCGTGGCGCGCAGCGCGCCGCGGGATTCTCGTCAGCCGAAAGCGGTCATCTTGACGGACAAGGCCGCGACACGCGGGGTGTTCGGGCCCAGGGCCGGTGCGCGGAGCGGGGCCTCGGGCGCCAGGGCCTCGCGCCGTTGCGGGCACCCCGCGGCAGGGGAGGTGGGCCGGATGCGCAGCGGCCCGCAGCGTGTGCAGTGCGTGCGCGGCGGGGCGCGCATCTTCAGGGCCGGTGCAGCGACGTCCAGCAATAGATCGCCAGCGAAAAGCACAGGCTGATCAATAACGCGACCACCTTCTGCACCGTATTTCTTTCTTCGGCACTGATGAAGAAAAGAACGACCGCCAAGACAAAACTGATGGTCAGGATCATGAATTGTTCGGCCGGCATTTTCTGGAAGCCCAGCAGGGTCATCGATGGCGGTTCAAGGGAAGCGGGCGTCTGCGGCCATCGATCTGCGCGGGGCCGCCCCCCAGTATGAAGCGCGGCCCACGCGCATTCAGTCAATCAATGAAATCTTTTGTCAAGGTAATGAAAAGGCTGGTGAATTAATTCCTCTTCTGCGCGTTTGGCTGGATTGCCGCCAGACGCCGCCCCAGGTCGTGGCTGGCCTCGCCGCGAACGGCGGCGGACCCCTATCGGAAAAAGGAATTGGAAAAGCGGGAAGGGCCGTCGGCTCAATTCGGCCGCCGGCCTCGTCGGTCAAGGCCTGGCGGAAACGGGGATCGACGGTCCCGAATACCGCCCGGCGTGGGCGTGCCACCGATGCGGATGGCCTCAGGCCGGCTCCATCCCTTGGCGACGGATGGCGCCGGCGGCCTCGGGGCCGGCCATGAAGTCGAGCACCGCCTGGGCCTCGCCCGCCCGCGTGCTGGTGGCCGCCACGGCACCCGAGAAGGTGGTGACGATCTGGATCGCGTCCGGCAACGGGCCCAGGATGTCGATGCCTTCGAGGTTCAGCATTTCGCTCAGCTGCTGGAAGCCCAGCGCCACCTCGCCCTTGGCCACGAGGCTGCCCACGGGCACGCCGGGCGGCGCGGTGACGATGCGCGGCTGGATCTCGGCGGCGATGCCCCAGCGCTCGAAGAGCTTGGCCAATTGCACGCCGCTGGGGCCGGTGGAGTAGGCCAGGCTCTGCGCGCCCAGCACGGCCTGCTTGACGGCTTCTTCGCTGTCGATGGCCGGCCGCGGCGCGCCGGCCTTCACGGCCACCGCCACGCCCGAGGTCACCAGGTCCTTGCGCGGGCCGGCCGTCTTGCCGGCGGCGGCCAACTGGTCGATGGCGTTGGCCGCCAGCACCACCAGGTCGAAGACCTCGCTGGCCTGCACGCGCTTGGCGGCATCCACGCCGCCCACCGATTCCACCTTCACCGCCTGGCCGGTGCTGCGTTCGTAGTCGGCCGCCAGGTCGTTCAGGATCTGCCGGGTGGCCATGGAAGAGATGAGCGTCAGGGGGGCGGTCATGCTGCGGGTCGATGAGGGGTTGTCGGATGAACGGCGGATTGTGTCAGCCGTCGCCGAAGCGCGTGGCGATCAGCTGCCGCAGCCACTGGTTGGCCGGCTCGCGGTGCAGGCGCGCGTGCCACAGCAGGTGGATGCCGATCTCGGGCAGCGGCGCCGGGTGCGCCAGCCAGCGCAGGCCGAAGGGCCCGGCCATGCGCTGGGCCAGCCGCTCGGGCACGGTGGCGATCATGTCGGTGCCGGCCAGGATGTGTCCCAGGGCCACGAAGTGCGGCACCGTCAGCCGCACCCGGCGTTCGATGCCCTGGCGGGCCAGTTCGTCCTCCACCACGCCGTGGCCGGTGCCCGCGGAAACCACGGCCAGGTGCTCGGCCGCGCTGAATTCGCGCAGGCCGATGCGGCGCTTGTCCAGCGGATGGCCCTGGCGCATCAGGCACACATAGCGCTGGGTGAACAGACGCCGCTGAAAGAAGCCGGTGCGCAGCTGCGGCAGCAGGCCCAGGGCCAGGTCCACATGGCCGGACTCCATCTCGTCCTTGAGTTGCACCGCGGTGTTGCGCACGGTGCTCACGGTCACGCCGGGGGCGGCCTCGGCCAGGGCTTCCATGAGGCCGGGCAGGAAGTAGATCTCGCCGATGTCGGTCATGCCGATGGTGAAGGCGCGGCTGCTGGTGGCGGGGTCGAAGCCCTGGTCCTGCCGCAGCGCGCCCTGCAGCAGCTGCAGCGCGGCGGCCACCGGCTCGGCCAGTTGCACGGCGCGCGGCGTGGGCTCCATGCCGCGCGAGGTGCGCAGGAAGAGCTCATCGCCCACCGCCTTGCGCAGCCGCGCCAGCGCGTTGCTCACGGCGGGCTGGCTCAGCCCCAGCGCCCGCGCCGCGCCCGAGACGCTGCGCTCGGCCAGCAGCTGGTTGAACACCAGCAGCAGATTCAGGTCGAGCTGCTTGAGGTCCATGGCGTGTTATTGACGATGGTGATGGGGCCTATTCACTAGATTCTATTGGTGGATAGTGGGCCGGGCCGCATGATGCGCCCCACTACGACAACGACGGAGACACGCACCATGAACAGCGCGCCCCACGAGGCCCCGCTGCGCTGGGAAGCCGGCGGCACCAGCCGCATTCCCTTTGCCGCCTACACCCGCGACGACCTGCACCGCCAGGAGCTGGAACGCTTCTTCTACCGCGGCCACTGGTGCTACGTCGGCCTGGAGGCGGAGATTCCCAACCCCGGCGACTTCAAGCGCACCGCCGTCGGCGAGCGCTCGGTGATCCTGGTGCGTGCACAGGACGGCAGCATCCATGTGGTGGAGAACGTCTGCGCCCACCGCGGCATGGCCTTCTGCCGCGAGCGCCACGGCAACCGCAAGAGCTTCACCTGCCCCTACCACCAGTGGAACTACAACCTCACCGGCAAGCTGATGGGCGTGCCCTTCCGGCGCGGCGTGCGCGACGAGGCCGGTGAGATGCAGGGCGGCATGCCCGAGGACTTCAAGCCCGAGGACCACGGCCTCACCAAGCTCAAGGTGGCCACGCGCGGTGGCGTGGTCTTCGCCAGCTTCGACCATGAGGTCGAGTCGCTGGAGGACTTCATGGGCCCGGTCATCCTGCGCTGGTTCGACCGGCTCTTCAACGGCCGCAAGCTGAAGATCCTGGGCTACAACCGCCAGCGCATTCCCGGCAACTGGAAGCTGATGCAGGAGAACATCAAGGACCCGTACCACCCCGGCCTGCTGCACGCCTGGTTCGTCACCTTCGGCCTCTGGCGCGCGGACAACAAGTCGCAGCTGGTGATGGACGAGCGCCACCGCCACGCGGCCATGATCTCCACCCGTGGCCAGCAGGGCGCCGCCTCGCAGGTGACGCAGGTGTCGAGCTTCAAGGAGAAGATGTCGCTGGAGGACGCGCGCTTCCTGGACATCGTGCCGGAGTCGTGGTGGGGCGGCCCGACTGCCGTCATGACGACGCTGTTCCCCAGCGTGATCCTGCAGCAGCAGGTCAACAGCGTCTCGACGCGCCACATCCAGCCCGACGGCCACGGCGCCTTCTTCTTCGAATGGACGCACTTCGGCTTCGAGGACGACACCGAGGAGATGCAGCAGCGCCGCCTGCGCCAAGCCAACCTCTTCGGCCCGGCGGGCTTCGTGTCCGCCGACGACGGCGAGGTGATCGAGCTGTCGCAGATGGCCTTCGAAAGCAAGCCCGGCCACCGGGCCCTGGCCGAACTGGGCGGCCGCGACGTGGGCGATGCAGACCACATGGTCACCGAGACGCTGATCCGCGGCATGTACGACTACTGGCGCGGTGTGATGGAGGCGCCTGGTGCGGATGGCCCACCGGCCGCGGCGGCGCCCCGACCGTCGCCGTGTGCATCCGAAGGCGACGCGTCCCACGGCCATGGGGAAGGGAGCGCCGCCCGATGAGCCCGCTCAATTTCGAGGACTGGTTCGCGCTCAGCCAGCTCTATGCCCGCTACGCCAGCGCGCTCGACGCGGCAGACTGGGACGCCTGGCCGGAGTTCTTCACCGAGGACTGCCGCTACCGCCTGCAGCCACGCGAGAACCATGAACGGGGCTTTCCGCTGGCCACGCTGTCCTTCGAGAGCAAGGCCATGCTGCGCGACCGGGTCTACGGCATCCGCGAGACGCTCTACCACGACCCCTACTACCAGCGCCACGTGGTCGGCACGCCGCTGGTGCGCGAGGTGGTGGACGGCCGCATCCACTGCGAGGCCAACTACGCCGTCTTCCGCACCAAGCTGTCGCAGCTGACCACCGTGTTCAACGTGGGCCGCACGATCGACGAGGTGGTGCGGATGCCCGATGGCGCGCTCAAGTTCGCGTCGCGGCTGGTGGTGTACGACAGCGAGATGATCCCGAACTCGATCATCTATCCGATCTAGCAGGCACCCCTTCTGCCAGCAGACCCTGCGCCTTGTCCGCCCACAGCTGCAGGCTGTCCAGCAGGTCCTTCTGGCTGAAGGAGCAGCTTTCCTCGCTGAACAGGGCGCTGGATTCCAGGCGGTCCACCACGTCGAGCAGCACGGGTGCGTAGCGCGGCGGCAGGACGGCCTGCAGGGCAGAGGCCTGGCGGGCGTGGTCGCACAGGCGGCCGAGTTGCAGCGGATCGCGGCGGGTGGCGGCGAGCAGGTCAGCGAGCCGGGCGAGCTGGTCCTGGGCGGTGGCGACGTCGGTGGTCGTGTTCATGGGGCCTGCGGGATGTTCGATGTCGGTGCGGTGGGGGCTTGGCCTGCAACGGTCAGGCTGAGGCGGGCCGTGCGGGCAGCGCAGGCGGCAGCGGCAGGCCGCGTTCCTGCATCAGCGCCCGCAGCCGGTCGGGATAGTCGGTGATCAGGCCGTCCACGCCCATGTCGATCAGTCGTGCCATGTCGGCGGGGTTGTTGACCGTCCAGGGCAGCACCTTCAGGTCCAGGTCATGGGCCTCCTTCACCTGCTGCGGCTGCAGATCGGCGAAGGCCGGCGACCAGATGGACAGGCCCTTGCCGCGCCGCGATGCGGCATCGATCAGCCGCGGTACGCTGCCGCCATGGTCGGCCAGCCGCAGGCCCGCGGTCCAGCGGCTGTCCTGCACGGTGCGCGGGCTGGTGAGCCAGGCGCGCCAGAGGCGGGGTTCGCGCGTCTGGGCATACACCAGGCTGCGCCAGTCGAAGCTCTGCAACGTCACGTGAGAGAGGCGCCCGGCGCGCCGCGCCTCGGCCAGGATGGCGTCGGTGATGGCTTCGGGCGACGCGGTTTCGGCAGGCTTGGTGGGATCGACCTTGGTCTCGATGTTGAAACTGATCTGGCTCGCCCCGCGCCGCTCGGCCAGTGCGAACAGTTCGGCCAGCGTGGGGATGCGCTCGCCGTCGCGCGGCACCTGGGTGGGGAACTGCTGGCCGTACTTGGTGTTCGGGTTCAGCCGGCCCACGTCATAGGTCTTGAGCTGGGCCAAGGTCAGCTGGTGGATGGCCGGGCCGGTGGCGCTCAGCCAGCGGCCCTGGGCGTCGCGCGTATGGTCGGGGTTGAGGGCGGTGTCGTGCGAGACCACGGCGACGCCGTCGGCCGTGAGGCCGATGTCCAGTTCCAGGGTGGTGACGCCGAGGCTGATCGCGTGGTCGAAGGCGGCCAGCGTGTTCTCGGGCGCGAGGCCGCGGCCACCGCGATGCGCCTGCAGGTCGAGCAAGCGCTGCTCAGGCGCCTTGGGCACAGCCCGGCAGGCAGCCAGGCTGGCGAAGGCGGGCAGCAGGACGAGGGCGCCGCGGCCGAGCAACGTGCGGCGGGAGAGGGCGGTGGGCAGGGACGAAGGCATGCGGCGATTCTGTTCTTCGACGATGACGGAGGGTGCCGCGCAGGCAGCGGGGTTTGCCCTGGGGCACGGGCCACGTGGCGCACAGCGGGGACGCACCCGTGCGGTGCCCCTGACACGCGGCCACGGCGAAGCGTGCGTGGCTGCGTGCTGCGCACGCTATCGGAGCTGCACTTTGATGCCGTCCGCCAGCATGGTGATGTCGCCGATCTCGTAGGTCTTGCGGCCGACGGTCAGGTCTTCCTTGCGGAAGGTATGCAGGGCCTGGCCCTGCAGCAGTTCCTGCGCGACGGCGGCGCCCGCGCGCTGCAGGCGCACGGCGTCCTGGCCACCCACGCCGTCGAACACCACGCGCTCGGCGCGCGGCTGGTCCAGGCGCAGGCTCAGCGTCTCGGGGTCGTAGCGCAGCAGGCTGCTCACGGCCACCTGGCCGCCCACCTGCGAGGGGTTGAGAAAGGGGCTGGTGATGGTCACGGCGGTGGTCAGCATCGCGCGGTTGGCGCCCGGGTCCAGGTCCAGCCGCGGGTCGCGCAGCGTGACGTCCAGTAGGCCGCCGGCGCTCTGGCGCAGGGGGAATTTCTTCGCCACCTGGGCCTGCAGTTCCTCGCGCGAGGCGGTGTATTCGCTGGTGAAGAAGTTGAAGCCGGCCCAGGCGCTGCGCAGCGGCGCGGCTCCCAGCAGGAGCAGGGCGCCGCCGCTGGCGAGCAGGCGGCGGCGTGCGGCGAGTTCGGGTTGCGTCATGCGAGGTTGGAAGGTGGGGCCGGGGATGGGTTCCTCGACCGTCGAAGAGGTGGTGTCCGCATGTTTCGCGCTCGTTCGATCAAGGGGCGTGCGGCGGAATGTGCGCGTGGCATCGGGCGGCCGGCGGGGCCGAGGGGGCCGCCCCTGTGTTCAATCCAGCCGCGCGCCCGACGCCTTCACCGCCGCCGCCCAGCGCGGCGTTTCCGCCTGCAGGAAGCGACCGAAGTCCGCGCTGCCAAGGAAAGCCGGATCCGCACCCTGGCTCACCATGCGGCTCCTCAGGTCGGGCTGGGCCAGCACCTGCTGGAAGGCGCCGCTCAGCCTGTCGACCACCTCCCGGGGTGTGCCGTCCGGCACGAAGAAGCCGTAGAAGCCCACCACCTCGAAGCCCTTGAGTCCGGCCTCGATGGCGGTCGGGATGTCCGGCAGCGCCGGGTTGCGCTCGCGGCTGGTCACGGCCAGGGCGCGCACCTTGCCCTGCTTGTGGTAGCTCGCGGCCTGGGGAATGGACTCGGCCATGAACTGCACCTGCCCGCCCATCAGGTCGGTGAAGGCCGGCGCACTGCCGCGGTAGGGGATGTGGACCATGAAGATGCCGGCGGCGCTCTTGAACATCTCCGGCACCAGGTGGCTGATGCCGCCGTTGCCGGCGGAGCCGTAGTTGATCTGCCCCGGCCTCGCCTTGGCGTACTGGATGAACTCGCCCAGCGTCTTCGCGGGCACGTTGTTGTTGACCAGCAGCGCCAGCGGCTGCATGGCCGTGCGGGCCACGGGCGTGAAGTCGCGCAGCGTGTTGTAGGGCAGGTTGCGGTAGAGCGCGCCGTTGATCACCGCCACGCCGGTGTTGGCCAGCATGAGCGTGTAGCCGTCGGCCGGGCTCTTGGCGACGAAGTCGGCGCCGACCGAGCCGCCCGCGCCGGGCTTGTAGTCCACCAGCACCGGCTGGCCCAGCACGGCCTGCAGCCGGTCGGTGAGCAGGCGCGCATGCTGGTCGAGCGGCCCGCCGGCGGGAAAGCCGATGACGATCTTCAGCGGCTTGTCGGGAAAGGCGGCCTGCGCGACCAGGCTGGTGCCCAGGGCCAGCGCGCCCAGCAGGGCGGCCAGGCCGCGGCGGCGAAAGGTGCGGTGCTCTTGCTTCATCGGCGTCTCCGTTCTTCTGCGAAGGTGTGAACGAACCCGCCATGTCCGCTCGTCCTGCCAAAACACGGCCACTCTGCGTTGCAAATGCTCGCCATAGCCCGAGCTATGGCTGCGCTTTGCGCCTTGATTGGCCGCGTTTTTGCAGCCCGCTCGGCCACGCCGGATTCATTCACACCTTCTGAAGGCGCCGATGATAGTGAGCGGCCTCTGCCGCCCGTGACAGTCGCTCAGTCGTGCAGCGACGAGAGGAACTGCTTCAGCTCCGCCGTCTGCGGATTGCCGAACAGCTCGGCCGGCGGGCCCATCTCGTGCACGCGGCCCTGGTGCATGAAGATCACGCGGTCGCTCACCTTGCGGGCGAAGTTCATCTCGTGCGTGACCATGAGCAGTGTCATGCCCTCGTCGGCCAGCGACTCCACCACGCGCAGCACTTCGCCCACCAGCTCGGGGTCGAGGGCGGAGGTGATCTCGTCGCACAGCAGCACGGCAGGCTCCATGGCCAGCGCGCGGGCGATGGCCACGCGCTGCTGCTGGCCGCCGGAGAGCTGGTCGGGCATGGCGTCGAACTTCTCGGCCAAGCCGACGCGGGCGAGCAGCTTGCGGGCCTGCGCCTCGGTTTCGGCCTTGTTCTTCTTCTTGACCAGCGTGGGCGCCAGCATCACGTTGCGGCCCACCGACAGGTGCGGGAAGAGGTTGAAGCTCTGGAAGATCATGCCCACGCGCTGGCGCAGCTCGCGCATGGCCATGGCGCTGTCGTGCAGCAGCGGCTTGGCATCCACGGTGAGCGAACCCTCCTGGAACTCCTCCAGCCCGTTGATGCAGCGCAGCAGCGTGCTCTTGCCCGAGCCGCTCTTGCCGATGATGGCGATCACCTCGCCGCGCGCCACCTCCAGGTCGATGCCCTTGAGCACCTGGTTGCTGCCGTAGGACTTCTTGAGCGCCGTGATGCGCACGATGGGCGCGCCGGGCTCGACATGGGCGTGGGTTTCAGGAACGGCGGCCATGGGTCTTTCTTTCGAGATGCTTGGCGTAGAGGCTGACGGGGAAGCACAGCGCGAAGTACATGAGCGCCACGCAGGCGAACACGGTGAAGGGGCGGAAGGTGGCGTTGGCGATCATGCCGCCGGCCTTGGTCAGCTCCACGAAGCCGATGACCGAGGCCAGCGCCGTGCCCTTGATGACCTGCACCAGGAAGCCGACCGTCGGCGCGATGGCGATCTTGACCGCCTGCGGCAGGATCACGTGGCGCATCTGCTCGCCGAAGTTCAGCGCCAGGCTGGAGGACGCCTCCCACTGGCCGCGCGGAATGGCGGCCACGCAGCCGCGCCAGATCTCGGCGAGGAAAGCGCTGGTGTAGAGCGTGAGGGCGAAGGCGGCCGAGGTCCACGGCGACACGTCGATGCCGAAGAGCGCGATGCCGAAGTAGGCCAGGAAGAGCTGCATCAGCAGCGGCGTGCCCTGGAAGAGCTGCACATAGCCGCCGATGAGCCGCTGCACGGCGTTGCCGCCGCGCAGGCGTGCCGCCAGCAGCAGGCCGCCGACGATGCCGCCACCGATGAAGGCGATCAGCGACAGCACCACCGTCCAGCGCGCGGCCAGCAGCAGGTTGCGAAGGATGTCCCAGAGGGTGAATTCGACCATCGTGGTGCTCCTTCAGCGGCCGAAGAACCGGGGGCCGGCCCAGTTGAACAGGCGCCGCGCGCCGACGGCCAGCAGCAGGTAGATGGCCGTGGCGACGATGAAGGCCTCGAAGGCGCGGAAGTTGCGGCTCTGGATGAGGTTGGCGGCGTAGCTCAGCTCCTCGACCGAGATCTGGCCGCAGACCGCCGAGCCCAGCATGACGATGATGATCTGGCTGACCATGGCCGGCCACACCTTCTTCATGGCGGGCGGCAGCACCACGCGCAGGAAGGTCTGGGCCCGCGTCAGCGCCAGGCTGGCGGCGGCCTCGATCTGGCCCTTGGGCGTGGCCTCCACGCCGGCGCGGATGATCTCGGTGGCATAGGCGCCCAGGTTGAGCACCATGGCGATGATCGACGCCACCTCGGGCGTGAGCTTCACCCCCGCGGCCGGCAGGCCGAAGAAGATGAAGAACAGCTGCACGATGAAGGGCGTGTTGCGGATGAGCTCCACATAGGTGCCCACCACCCAGCGCAGCCAGCCCGGCCCCCAGGCCCGCGCCCAGGCGCAGCCGATGCCCAGCGCCATGCCGATCACGGTGGCGATGGCCGTGAGCCCGAGGGTCCACGCCACCCCCTTGAGGAGCAGCGGCCATTCCGAAAGGATGGCCCAGAAGTCAAAAGTCATGGAAGGCCCTGAGAAACGAGGGAGACCTGCCTCGCGAGTCGCCATTGGCAAGGGCAAGCGAAGCGCAGCCTGTTCGGGAGCACCCGCGGAACTGGCTTTGCCAGGCCGCTGGGTGCGCCCCCTTGAGGGGGGAGGCGGCTACACGAAGTGAGCAAGCAACGGGGGTGGGCTTTACACCGGCAGGTCGCCAGCGGCTTTTCCGAGCCACTGCTTGGACATCTTGTCCAGCGTGCCGTCCTTCTTGGCGGCGGCGATGATCTCGTTCACCTTGGCCTTGAGCGCATCCTCGCCCTTGGCGATGCCCACGAAGCAGGGGCTGTCCTTGAGCAGCAGCTTGAACTCGGTGTTGATCTGCGGGTTCTTGCGGATCATCTCGGCGGCCACGGCGCCGCTCATGGCGATCACCTGCGTCTGGCCGGCCACGTAGGCGGCGACGGTGGCGTTGTTGTCCTCGAAGCGGCGGTAGTCCACGCCGCTCGGCGCCACCTTGTTCAGTTCCTGGTCTTCCATGGCGCCGCGGGTCACGGCCACGGTCATGCCGGTCAGGTCCTTGAAGTCCTTGATGGCGGCGGTCTTCTTGGCGAACACGCCCTGGAAGAAGGGCGCATAGGCCGAGCTGAAGTCGATGACCTTCTCGCGCTCGGCGTTCTTGCCCAGCGTGCTGATGACCAGGTCGGCCTTCTTGGTCTGGAGGTAGGGAATGCGGTTGGCGCTGGTCACGGGCACCAGTTCGAGCTTGACGCCCATCTTGGCGGCGATCAGCTTGGCCATGTCGATGTCCAGGCCCTGGGGCGCCATGTCGGTGCCGACGAAGCCGTAGGGCGGGTAGTCGGTGGGAATGGCCACCTTCAGCGTCTTGGACTTGAGCACGTTGTCCAGCGCGCTTTGGGCATGCGCCGCACCGGCGAACAGGGCGGCGGCGGCCAGGCCGAGGGTGAAGAGGCGTTTGGAGGGCGTCATAGAAGCTTTCCCAGGTAGGTGGAGGAGTCGTCGGAGGAATCGGGGCCGCCGGCGGCGCCGCGCTTGCGCGCAGCGGCCTTGGACGGGGTGGTTCGCAAAAGCTGTGCCGAGGGGGCGGCGGCGTCGGGGTTGGCGTTGGCCGCCCGCACGGGCGCCAGGGCTTCGCGCAGGCGCGCCAGCGGGTCGGGCGCGGTGGAGACGCTCAGGGCGGCCTGCACGGTGCCGATGTGCTCGGCCATCAGCGCCTCGGCCTCGGCGATGGCGCCGCGCTCCAGGGCCTCGACGATGCGCACGTGGTCCTCGCAGGACTGCTCGGCATCGTGGGTGGACTGGTAGCGCATCGCGATCAGCGTGGTGCGGGCGGTGTAGTCGCGCAGGGTGTCGGCCAGCAGCGAGTTGCCCAGGCAGTCGGCCAGGCAGACGTGGAAGTCGCCCAGCAGGTAGCTGCGCTTGCCGATGTCGTCCTGCCGCAGGGCGGCCTTTTCCTGCTGCAGGTGTAGCTTGAGGCGCTTGAGGGCCTCCTTGCGCACGCCGCTGGCGCTCTGGCGGATCAGGCCGGTCTCGATCACGCGGCGGGCCTCGAAGGCTTCGCGCGCCTCGTCCTGCGAGGGCTCGATCAGGTACCAGCCGCGGCGAGCGCTCACCGTGACGATGCCGCGTGCCGCCAGGCGGGTGAGTGCCTCGCGCACGATGGTGCGGCTGCAGTCGAAGAGCAGCGCCAGCTCCTGCTCGCCCAGACGGGAGCCGGGCGCCAGCTTCTGCGCCAGGACCGCTTCGACGATGCGGTTGCTGATGTCGGTGGACGAGATCGCCATGGCCGGAGGGCGAGCACGAAGCATGCCAATCTGGTATGCAAGCCTGACGCACGAATGTGGTTCATTCCTGGGATGAACCGCCCTGGCGTGCACCACGGCCATGCGAGGGCCGCACGCTTGGAGTGCGGCGGCCGCGGGGGCGGGCCTGGGGCCTGTTAACAGGCCCTAGGCCCAGGCGGCGGACTGCGCCCGCCAGCTGCGCTGTTCCTCGCCTTCCATCTGGACGGCTCCGGTCAGCTCGGCCGCCCGCGCCACGCCGTGTGCGGCGCAGTAGTCGTGGAGCCCCGCCACGATGCGCTGCATCGCCCCGGGGTCGATGAAGGAGGCCGTGCCCACCTGCACGGCGGTGGCGCCGACCAGCAGGTATTCGACGGCGTCCTCGGCCGTGGCGATGCCGCCGCAGCCGATGACCGGGATGCGCACGGCCCGCGCGCACTGGTAGGTCATGCGCAGCGTGACCGGCTTGAGCGCCGGCCCCGACAGCCCGCCCATGCCGTTGCCCAGCCGCGGCCGGCGGGTGTGCACGTCGATGGCCATGCCCAGCGCCGTGTTGCCCATCACCACCGCGTCGGCGCCGGCTTCTTCGGCAGCGCGGGCGATGGCGGCCACGTCGCCCGCGTTGGGCGTCAGCTTGGCCCACAGCGGCAGGTCGGTGGCGCGGCGCATGGCGGCGATGGCGTCGTGCGTGCTGCGCGCCTGCATGGCGAAGGCCAGGCCGTCGGCCTCCAGGTTGGGGCAGGAGATGTTGGCTTCGATGGCGGCCACGCCGGGGCGCGAGAGCACCTGCACGGCCGCCGCGAATTCGGCCACCGTGTCGGCCGACAGCGAGACCACCACCGGCGTGCCGAAGCCCTGGTAGGCCGGCAGCACGTCGCGCACGAAGGCGTCCAGCCCCTTGCTGGGAATGCCGATGGAATTGAGCAGGCCGCCCTGCACCTCGGCCACGCGGGGCGTCGGATTGCCCACGCGCTTCTTCGGTGTGACGCTCTTGATCACCAGCGCGCCCAGGCCGCCCAGGTCCAGCGCCTCCTGGTATTCGACGGCGAAACAGCCGGAGGCCGGCATCACCGGGTTGCGCAGCCCCAGGCTGCCGATGCGCACCGAGAGCTCAGCCATGCCAGCCTCCCAGCATCTCGCGCAGCGGAAAGACGGGGCCCTCGCGGCACACGCGCTGCAGGGCGACGTGGCCTTCGCGCTCGAAGGGCCGCACACAGGACAGGCACACGCCCATGCCGCAGGCCATGCGCTGCTCCAGCGCCACCTCGGCCCGGACCTGCGGATGCGGCTGCAGCAGCCGGCGCAGCAGCAGCGCCAGGCGCTCGGAGCCGCAGGTGTAGACGGCGTCGCAACCCTCGGCCAGCAGCACGGCGAGCAGCGGCTCGACGCGGTCCACGGCGGAACTGCCGTCGCTGTCGAAGACGGCATGCACCGTGGCAGGGGCGCCGCGCAGCAGTTCGTCCGCCATCGCGTCGGCCGGGCTGCGGGCGGAGAGCAGCACGTCGATGGCCAACCCGGCCTGCGCGGCCTGCCGCACCAGCGGCGCCATGGTGGCCAGGCCCACGCCGCGGGCCACCAGCAGCACGCGCCGCGCGCTCGCGTCGAGCGTGAATCCCTGGCCCAGCGGACCGACGATCTCCATCGACTGGCCTTCGGCCAGCGTGGCCAGCGCCAGCGTGCCGGTGCCCGCGACGGCGTAGAGGAATTCGACCGTGCCTGCGTCGGGCCCCGTGCCGTAGACGCTCATGGGTCGCAGCAGGAAGGGCTGCAGCACGCTCGTCTGCGGGCAGCGCAGCTGATAGAACTGCCCGGGCCGCGTGCTGCCGGCCAGGTCGGCCTCGGCCTGCAGCCGCAGGTAGCGGTATCGCGCGTTGACCGCCTGGTGGGCAGTCACGCGGCACTGGTGGCTGGCCACCCGCCTGCCGGGTGAATCGCACTGGGCGGTCGTACACGAAGAGGGCATTGCTCCCTCTCCCCTGGTGGGAGAGGGCCGGGGAGAGGGGGCGGCAGCGTTCGCAAGGTGCATGGTCGTTCCAGGGCAGGCGCCCCCTCTCCCCGACCGCTCTCCCGCCAGGGTAGAGGGACGCGGGACGGCGGCGGTGACAAGGCGGTTCATTCCAGGGCCTCGGCGGTGGGAGGCACGGCGACCTCGCTGGCGGGCGCACGCAGTGCGGCGATGGCCTCGCGCAGCACGGCGACGCCTGCATCCAGGTCCTCCGCCGACAGCGCTTCGTGCGGGTTGTGCGAGCCGTGCGCGTTGCGCACGAAGAGCATGGCGGATGGAATGCCGGCGGCGGCGAAGACGGCCGCGTCGTGGCCGGCCCCGCTGGGCAGCCGCTCCAACGGCTGGCCGAGCGCGGCGCCGGCAGCCTCGAAGCGGCGGATCCAGCCCTCGTCCATGGTGGCCGGGGCGCTGGCCACGGGCTCGTCGAATTCGAAGCGCACGCCGCGCTCGGCGGCCACCGTCTCGCATTCCTGCTTCAACAGCGCATGGAAACGGCGCAGCGTCTCGGCGTCCTGGCTGCGCACCTCGAAGCTGAACTGCACCTCACCCGGGATCACCGACACCGCATGCGAGGCGGCGGGGGTGGTGAAGATGCCGGTGGTCATCACCAGGTCCATGCCCATCTGCAGCAGCACGCGCCAGTGCTCGTCCATGCGCGCCAGCAACTGGGCCACGGCCAGCACGGCGTCGTGGCGCAGCCAGCGCGGCACGGCGCCCGAGTGGCCGGTCTCGCCCAGGCAGCGCACGCGGTTGTGGCGCAGGTTGCCGCGGATGCCGGTCACGGCCGCCACCGGCCAGTGGCGCGCCACCATCACCGGGCCCTGCTCGATGTGCAGTTCCAGGTAGGCGGCGACGGGCGCCGGCAGCAGCGGCTCGCCGCGGGCGATGGCCGCAACGTCGGCACCGCAGCCGGCCAGGGCTTCGCCCAGCGTGCCGGTGCCTGTGCGATGGCGCAGCGCCAGCGCCGCGGCGGGCAGGCGGCCCAGCAGCGCCAGGGAGCCGACATAGGCGCGGCCGTACCAGGCGCTTTCCTCGCCGCGCAGCGCCAGCACGCGCAGCGGCGGAAGGCTTTGCCAGTCCTCCGCCAGCGCCTGCAGCACCGCGATGCCCGCCACCACGCCGGCCAGGCCGTCGTAGTTGCCGCCCTGCGGTACCGAGTCGACGTGCGAGCCGATGACCACGGCCGGCGCGTCCCGACGGTCGGCCGCGATGCGCAGCCACAGGTTGCCGGCGCGGTCGGTCTCGGCGGCCAGGCCCATTGCTTCGGCCTCCTGCGTCAGCAGCGTCAGCGCGGCGCTTTCGCCGTCGCCGTAGCTTTCGCGGGTGATGCCGAGGCCGTCATGGGTGGCTTGGCCGATCCGGTCCAGAAGATCGAAGGGCGTCATGCCACCACCCCCGTGCCGCCGTGGGCCACCGACCAATCGATGGGCGAGGCGCTGAATTCGGCCAGCATCTTCAGCGCGTCGTCGTCGAGGCGGCCTGCCTGCTGGAGGGCTGCGTGCAGATGGCGCCACGAGGCCAGGGCGTGCAGTGCCACCGGCGCCGAGGCGGGCGGCACCTGCGGATAGATGGCGTAGTCGAACAGCACCAGCACGTCGTCCACCTGCGCGCCGGTCTGGCGCAGCGCGGCGGCCGCGGCGTTCTTGGATCGGCCGTCGGTGCTCACGTCGTCCACCAGCAGCGTGCGGCAGCCCGGGGCCAGCCGGCCCTGCAACTGGGCCTGCACGCCCCAGCCGATGGGCCGCTTGCGCAGCGTGAGCAGGGGCAGCGACAGGCGCTCGGCCAGCCAGGCGGCCAGGGCGATGCCCGAGCTTTCGGTGCCCACCACGGCGCCGATGCCCTGTTCGCGCACCCGCGGCGTCACCGCCTCGGCCATGCGGTCCAGCAGCTGGCGGCGTCGCGCGGGCTCGGCCAGCAGCGCATGCACGTCGACGTAGACCGGGCTGGCCCAGCCCGAGGTGTAGAAGAAGGGGGTGCCTTGGGCCAGGCGCACGGCGTCGGCTTCGACCAGGGCGCGGGCCACGGAGGCGGCGTCGGATTCGGAAAAGATCATGGGCTTGCAGAAAGGAGCAAGCGGCGCATCCTAGGCAGCCGCCCCGGCGCGACGAAGTGCAAAAATCTCCGCGAGCCGTTCCGATCCGCGATGGCTCGGCCCCGGGCGGCCTGCGCCCGACGCTCGAACGCCCGCATGCCCCGTCCTCCTTCTCCCCGCAGCTTTGCCCGGCAGCTCGATGTCGGCACGCTCGATCTCTTCGTGCTGGTGTGCGAGACGGGCAGCATCGCCCGTGCGGCCGAGCGCGCGCAACTGGTCGCCTCGGCCGCCAGCAAGCGCATCGCCGAGCTGGAGTCGCTGGCCCAGGCGCCGCTGCTGGTGCGCCATGCCCGGGGCGTGCGGCCCACGCCGCTGGGCCTTGTGCTGTTGTCGCATGCGCAGGCCATCCTGCTGGCGGTCGAGCACCTGCGCGAGGATCTCGTCGAAGCCGCCCAGGGCATCCGCGGCCGCGTGCGCGTGTGCGCCAGTGCCTCGGCGGTGGAGCAGTTCCTGCCGGCGGACCTGGCCGACTTCATGCGCCGCCATCCCGACATCCGCATCGACCTGCGCCAGGCCGCCAGCCGCGCGGTGGCGCAAGCGGTGCGCGAGGGGACGGCCGACGTGGGCGTGTGCGGTCCCAGCGACGACGTGCTGGGCCTGGAAAGCCGGCCCTACCGGCAGGAGCAGCTGGTGCTGGTCGTGCCGCGCGGCCATGCGCTGGCGCGGCTGCGGCGGGTGGCTTATGCGCGCACGCTGGACTGGCCGCAGGTGGGCCTGCGCGACAGCAGCACGGTGCAGCAGGCGCTGTCGCAGGAAGCCAGCAGCACCCGGCGGGTGTTGCGTCGCCACATCGAAGTGGACAGCCTGAGCGCCCTGTGCCGCATGGTGGAGGCGGGACTGGGCGTCGGCGTGATGCCCGAAGGCGCCTTCCGCGCGCTGGCCGAAGGCACGCCCCTGCGCGCCGTGCCGCTCACCGATGGCTGGGCGCGCCGGGAGCTGCGCCTGTACGCGCAGCGTTTCGACGACCTGCCCGCCGTGGCCCAGCGCTTCGCCGATCACGTCGCCCCCGTCTGAGGCGCCCGCAGCGGTCGACGGCCACGCGCTGTCGCGGGTTCCGCACCTGGGCTGCCACGGCGCCACAGTCATTCAAATACCGCAAACGTATGTTTTACATTGTCAGGAACGAGGCAAAATGTATTCAGGACGGCGCGGAAATGCCGATAAGAGAAGAAAACTCCGGATGACCGTCTGCCGGCCGCAGGCATGTCCCCCTGAAAGCCCTTGCCCTGACCGCCAGCGCCACGCCTCTTTCGATGGATCTCGACGACCCGCTGAAGCCTGACCTGGTCCATGACCTGACCGGGCCTGTGCGCGTGATGGCCGATGCGCTGGACGGATTGGCGGTGGGCTTGTGCCTGTTCGACGAGCAGGACCGCTGCCTGCTCTGGAACCGCACCTTCCTGCGTTTCTTTCCGGAACACGAGGGCCATGTGCATGTCGGCGAGTCGTACCGCGACAACCTGCGCCGCTTCTACGGGGTGAGGCTGGCGTCCGACGAGCGCGGCCAGCTCGACCGCTTCGTTTCCGAGGGCCTTCAGCGCCACCGTGCGCAGCACCGGCCCTTCGCCTTCGAGCACCGGGGGCGTTGCCTGTGGGTGTCGTCCCTGCCCATGCCCGGCATCGGCCGGGTGCGCATGTGGCGCGAGGAGGGCGGCGTGCAGCTGTCCGGCTCCGCCGGCACCTCGGGCATCGCCGGCCTGGACAGCCAGGCGCTGCTGGACCACATGCCGGACGGCGTGATGATCACGTCGCCCGACCAGCGCATCGTCTGGGTCAACGAGCCCTTCCTGGCGATGTACGGCCTGCGCGAGCGCCAGGCGGCCATCGGCAGCACCTTCGAGCAGGTCTTCCGCGCCGCCTGGTCGGCCACGGCGCGCGAGGGGGAGCGGGCGATGTTCGACGAGGGCGTGGCCATCCTGGGCGAGAACCTGCACTTCACCGGCGCGCCCTTCGAGCTGCCGCTGCCCGATGCGCGCTGGAGCCGGGTGATCGGCGAGCGCAGCGCCGGCGGCACCTGCTTCTTCGCCCATGTGGACATCACGCTGCTCAAGCGCCAGCAGCAGCAGTTGCTGATGGCCAACTGGCGCACCTGGGAAAGCGACACGCTGCTGCGCCAGAAATCCACCATGCTGGAGGCCGCGCTCGAGCGGATGGAGCAGGGCATCATCATGGTCAATCCCCAGGGCGTGGTGGAGGTCTGCAACAAGCGGGTGGTCGAGCTGCTGGACCTGCCGCCCGAGCTGATGGCATCGCGGCCGGCCTTTCGCGAGGTGCAGGCGATCCAGCTCGCCCAGCGCGTGGCTCGCGGCATGCCGCCCGGGCTGGCGGCGCAGCCGCAGGCCATCCCCTTCGACCAGCCTTATCGCTATGAACGCCAGCAGCCCGATGGCCGGGTAATCGAGGTCTACAGCGTGCCCATGGATGGCGGCGGCGCCGTGCTCACCTACACCGACATCACCGACCGCCGCCGCAGCGAGGAGCGCATCCGCTACCTGGCGCGCCACGACGGCCTGACCTCCCTGGTCAATCGCGAGGTCTTCCTGGAGCACATGGCCGGTGCCGCGCTGGCCGCCAGCCACGGCGGCGAGGGCTTCGCCGTGCACTACATCGACATCGACAACTTCAAGCCCATCAACGACCGCTACGGCCATGCGGCCGGCGACAAGGTGCTGGTGACCGCCGCCCGGCGCATGCGCGAGGTGATCGGGCCGGGTGACGTGCTGGCGCGCATCGGCGGCGACGAATTCGCGCTGCTGCAGCACGGCACCAACGCGCCCGCGGTCGCGCGTTCGCTGGCCGAGCGCATGCTGCTCGCGCTGGGGCTGCCGATGGAGGTCGACACGCAGACCCTGTCGGTGAAGGCGTCCGTGGGCATCGCGCTGTCCACCGGCGTGGGCGACGACCCCGACGAGCTCATCCGCCGGGCCGACAGCGCCATGTACCTGGCCAAGGCGCGGGGCGCGGGCGGCGTGTGCCTGTTCGGGGCGGCGGGCGGCTGGGCCGGCGAGGGCGCGGACTCGTCGCCTATGTGACGCGGAAGGGGCTTTCCCGGTGTCGTGTGCCGGGGGGCGGGGCGTAGGCTGGCGGCTTTTGTCGCGACACCGCATTCCTTCACCCATGTCTGCCGACCGCCCGCACTACCGCTTCTGGCCCAAACGCCTGCCGCACGCCATCACGCTGCCCGCCACCTCGCTGTGGCACAACCTGGCCACCAGCGCGCAGCGCTATCCCGACAAGGCGGCCCTGGTCTACTTCGACCGCGTGACCTCGTACCGCGAACTGGCGGCTCAGGTCGAGGCGCTGGCCGGCGCGCTGCATGCGCTGGGCGTGCGCCGCGGCGACCGCGTGGTGCTGGACATGCAGAACACGCCCCAGCTGGTCGTGGCGCATTTCGCCATCCTGCGCGCGAACGCCGTGGTGGTGCCTGTCAACCCGATGAACCGGGCCGAGGAGCTCAAGCACTACATCAGCGACCCGGATGCGAAGGTCGCGATCACCACGGCCGATCTGGCGCCCGAACTGGCCAAGGCGAGCAATGCACTGCCCGAGGGCGAACGGCTGGCGCACCTGGTCGTCACCCAGTTCACCGATGCCTTCGATGCGGCAGCGGCGGACGGCCCGTCCATGGCGCCGGCCTGGAAGAACTGGCTGCTCACCCGCCACGAACTTCCGCGGCTCGATGGCGGCGAGGTGCATGCCTGGACCGACCTGATGGCCCGCAACGCACCCGCGCCGGCGCACGAGGTGGGCGCCGACGACATGGCCCTGCTGCCCTACACCAGCGGCACCACCGGCCTGCCCAAGGGTTGCGTCCACCTGCACCGCAGCCTGATGCACAACGCCGTCTCGGGCCAGATGTGGGGCTGCGCCCATGCCGACACCGTGGTGCTGGCGGTGGTGCCCATGTTCCACATCACCGGCATCGTCAGCATGATGCACACGGCCATCCTGGCGGCGGCGGCGCTGGTCATCATGCCGCGCTGGGACCGCGACGTGGCCGGCCATCTCATCTCCACCCGCAAGGTCACCAGCTGGACCAACATCCCGACGATGGTGATCGACCTGCTGGCCAGCCCGCACTTCAAGAACTACGACCTGTCCAGCCTGATCTACATCGGCGGTGGCGGCGCTGCCATGCCGCAGGCCGTGGCGCAGCGGCTGCTGGACGAGTTCGGCCTGGCCTACCAGGAAGGCTACGGGCTCACCGAGACGGCCGCGCCCTCGCACAGCAACCCGCCCGACCATCCCAAGCAGCAATGCCTGGGCATGCCCTTCATGGGCGTGGACGCGCGCGTGGTCGACCCCGACACGCTGCAGGAACTGCCGCCCGGGGAGTCCGGCGAGATCATCATCCATGGCCCGCAGGTTTTCGAGGGCTACTGGAAGCGACCCGATGCGACCGCATCGGCCTTCATCGAGTTCGAGGGCAAGCGCTTCTTCCGCTCGGGCGACATGGGCCGCATGGACGAGGAGGGCTACTTCTTCATCACCGATCGCCTCAAGCGCATGATCAATGCGAGCGGCTTCAAGGTCTGGCCGGCGGAGGTGGAGCTGCTGATGTTCCGCCACCCGGCGATCCAGGAGGCCTGCGTCATCGCCACGCGCGACACCTACCGCGGCGAGTCGGTCAAGGCGATGGTGGTGCTGCGGCCCACGCACAAGGACACCACCGCCGAGGACATCATCGGCTGGTGCCGCGAGAACATGGCCGCCTACAAGGTGCCGCGGCAGGTGCAGTTCCTCGATGCGCTGCCCAAGAGCGGCAGCGGCAAGGTCATGTGGCGCCTGCTGCAGGAGGCGGAGGACGGCGCGAAGTAGACGTCCCGCCCCTCGACGCGGACGCCTCGTGACGGCCGCTGCAGCACAAAAGAAAACGGCCCGCGCGAAGCGGGCCGTTCTCACTCAGGCCATGCACCTGCCGGCAGGATGCGCCAGCAGGGCAAGGGGCTGATTTCAGTACGAGTTGCGATAGCCACCGCCGCCGTAGCCGCCGCCGCTGCCACGACGGTCACCGCCGCCGCCATTGCCACCGGTGCGCGGCGTCATCGGACGGGCCACGTTCACGGTCACGGCACGGCCGTCGATGCTTTGGCCGTTCAGGCCGTTGATGGCGGCCTGGGCTTCTTCGGCCGAGCCCATCTCCACGAAGCCGAAGCCCTTGGAGCGGTCGCTGTCGCGGTCGATCATGACCTTGGCCGAGTTGACGTGGCCGAATTCGGAGAAGTGACGCTGGAGGCTTTCGTCACGGGTGCTGTAGGCCAGATTGCCAACGTAGAGTCTGTTTTCCATGGGTTTCTTTCGTTCTGCCGCGTTTGAAGTTCGATGCGGCAAGGTGGGTTGAAGGGGAAGCGATCAGCGCTGCGGCGGACGCTTGCGCGGCGCGGCAGAGGCTCCACCCGAGCGTTGCTCGAGATGGCGGAAGGTGAGGCGACCCTTGTTCAGGTCGTAGGGCGACATCTCGATGGAGACCTTGTCGCCGGCCAGCACGCGGATGCGGTGCTTGCGCATCTTTCCGCCCGTGTAGCAGATGAGGGTGTGCCCGTTGTCGAGCGTGACGCGAAAGCGGGAGTCCGGCAGGACTTCTTCCACCTTGCCTTGCATTTCGATCAGTTCTTCCTTGGCCACGAAGCTCCTTGTCAGTGGTGGGGTCGGTCGGCCTGTATCAGGCCAGCTGGTTGTTCAGCACGAAGTGCTGGCCCTGGGCGAGGGCATAGCGCTCGGCGTTGGCGGCGCTGTCGAATCGCGGGATGAACCGGAAGATCCGGTCGTGCATGCCGCGGCGGATAGAGACGGACGCGGCGTACTGGCCGGAGTCGGTCAGCCGCGTCAGCGGTGTGATGAGGTAGCGGCCCAACGATTGGGCGGGAATGTTCTGCATGAAATCGAAGTTCGTGATCCGCGTCCGGCGCGGACCTGCGCTGGGTGGCAAGCCGAAGGCTGCCATGCGCAGAAAAGTGAAACCCTGAAGGGTGGATCCAGCCCGCAAGAAAGGGTGATGCGGACGGGCGATGAACTCGCCGAAGAAGATGGGCGTCCGGCCAGAATTTTGGGACCGAAGCCTGGGCAGCCCGGGAAGCTGCGCGGTGCCAATCAAGGGCGGGGGCGGCGAGTACGCCCCGGCCAATCGACGGAGTATAGCCGATCCTGGCTGACTCTGCTCAAAAATCCCCGCCAGCGACCACGGCGGGTGTTACGCTGTGTCATCGACGCTTGGAAGGGCACGAATGAACACTGCCTCGCTTTCTAGACCTCGGCAGGATGCACTGCGCATCGAGCTTCCGCGGGTGGCCAACCTTCTGCAACGCCGGCGTGCCGGCGAGATCGATGAAGCGACGATCGACGATCTGGTGGCCTTGTCCTGGCTGGAATGGGCGGGTGGATCGCTCCAACTCACGACCACCGGCTCCAACATCTGCAGGCAGCAGAAGCTGAGGGAGGACTGAGCACCCCCGGCCGTCGCATCCCCCACGTCGGTCCCGTCCTTCATGGCTTTGGGCGCCGTCGTGCGGCGCAGAAGGCGAGGCGTACCAAAGTGGCGGCATGCAACATGGTGATCCTCATACTTCCAAGAAGGCCACACGGGTGGGCTTTGCCGTCTGGGTCTGGATCGCGGCCTGCCTGGTAGCGATCTTTCTGGTGTGGATGTTCGTGCTGCGTCCGTAAGGCTTGGCGCGACGCCTCCCTGCGACACAAAGGTGTCAGAAATGACGGTTATGGCGGCTATCCAGTTTTTCTGTGGAAAACGTTGGGGATAAGGTGGTGGCGGCGTCGCCAAACCCCATTGTTGCGGTGTGTTTCCTTGGATTGCTGCTTATCTGAGCAGTCCGACGGGGCGCCTCGGGCCTCTCAGTCCCGGCCGGCCCGTACCTCGGGCACCACGCGGGCATTGCGGCGGAACGTCCAGTAGGCGCTCGCCCAGTCCATCAGCACGATCAGCCGGTTGCGAAAGCCGATCAGGAAATAGACGTGCACGAACAACCAGAACAGCCAGGCCGGATAGCCCGAAAAGCGCAGCGCGCCGAAAGGCGTGGGCACATCGGCCACCGCCGCGTTGCGGCCGATGGTGGCCAGGCTGCCCCAGTCCTTGTAGCGGAAGGCCTGCGGGGGACGTCTGGTCTGGCGGGCAAGGATGTTGCGGGCCGCGGTGCGTCCCATCTGCTTGGCGGCCGGTGAGACGCCCGGCACGGGTCGGGGTGCCTGGCCCGGCACATGGCTCATCGCCGCCGCCAGATCGCCCACCACGCTGATTTCCGGATGACCCGGCAGGCTCAGGTCTGCCTGCACGCGGATCCGCCCCGCGCGGTCGCATTCGGCGCCGGTGGCCTCGCCGAGCAGACGCCCCAGGGGCGATGCGGCCACGCCGGCTGCCCAGATCACGCAGCGGCTGTCGATGCGGACGATGTCGCCTTCGGCACCGCCTTCGCGCACCTCCAGCCCGTGGGCATCGATGCGCATCACCATCGCATCGAGCCGCACCTTCACGCCCAGCTTCTCGAGTTGCTGCCGGGCCCGTTCGCTCAGGCCCTCGGGCATGGCCTGGAGCACGCGGCTGCTGCCTTCGACCAGCAGCACCTCCGCCGTGGAAGGCACGATGCGGCGGAACTCGCCCGCCAGCGTGTGACGTGCGATCTCGGCCAGGGTGCCGGCCATCTCGACCCCGGTGGGGCCGCCGCCGATCACCACGAAGGTGAGCAGCGCGCGCCGACGCTCGGGGTCTTCCTCCAGTTCGGCCAGCTCGAAGGCCGTCAGCACCCGGCGCCGGATCTCGAAGGCATCGGCCAAGGTCTTGAGTCCCGGCGCGTCCGCGGCCCATTCGTCATGGCCGAAGTAGCTGTGCGTGGCCCCTGCCGCCACGATGAGATGGTCGTAGGGAACGGCATGGCCATCGGTGAGGTGCACGCACTTCGCCGCCGCATCGATGCCGCCGACCTCGCCGAGCAGGGTGGTCACATTCGGCTGCCTGCGGAACAGCCAGCGCGATGGGGCCGCGATGGACGGGGCGGCGAGCCCCGCCGTGGCCACCTGGTAGAGCAAGGGCTGGAAAAGGTGATGGTTGGTCTTCTCGATCACCACGATGTCCAGCGGCTCGCCGCGCAGGGTGCGCGCAGCCTCGAGTCCGCCGAAGCCGCAGCCGACGATCACCACGCGTGGACGGGCAGGGGTGCTTTGTGCAGAGGGCATCGGTCCATTATGGAAGTGCGGGTCGGCGCGCCAGCGGCGTAGCGGGCCTGCGCGCTTTCGTCCTACGTTTCGTGGGCATGCGGCCGGCTACAAACACCGATCCCGCGACGACTGGCCCGCTTTCCGGGAGCCAGAACATCCACGGAGACTCATGACTTCCCACCATTCGAGATCCGCGCTCGAGAGCCCCGATCTGCTACACGCCTACCGGCAGGTCCGGTCGCACAGCATGGCCCTCGCAGCGCCGCTGTCCGCCGAGGACCAGTGCATCCAGTCGATGCCCGATGCCAGCCCGACCAAATGGCATCTGGCGCACACCACCTGGTTCTTCGAGGCCGTGCTGCTCGAGCATCACGCCGCCGGCTACCAGGCGCTGGATCGGCGCTTCCATTACCTCTTCAACTCCTATTACGAAGCGTTGGGGCCGCGGCATCCACGGCCACAACGCGGATTGCTCACCCGGCCCTCGCTGGAGGAGGTGCTGGCCTACCGCCGCCATGTGGACGCCGCGGTGGAGGCGCTGCTCTCGTCGGCCGATGCACCGGCGCTGTCACGGATCGAGCCGGTGCTCACCCTGGGCCTGCACCATGAGCAGCAGCATCAGGAGCTGCTGCTCACCGACATCCTGCACGTCTTCTCGTGCAACCCGCTGCTGCCTGCGTATCGCGCGCCTTCCGCCCCTGCACTGCGGCTGGCTGCGGCCACGCCATCGCTGGCCTGGCTGGAGCATCCCGGGGGCATGGCCGCCATCGGGCATGAAGGCGACGCCTTCGCCTTCGACAACGAGGGGCCGCGCCACGCGGTGCTGCTGCAGCCCTTTGCCATCGCCGATCGCCTGGTGACCTGTGGCGAGTTCGCGCAGTTCATCGCCGACGGGGGCTACGAGCAGGCACGCTGGTGGCTGTCCGACGGCTGGACTGCGGTGCAGTCGCATGGCTGGCAGCATCCGGCCTACTGGCTGCCGCCGGATGACCCGCGCCTGACCCTGTCGGGCCACCATGGCACGGCGGGCTGGCATGTCTTCGGCCTCGACGGTGTGCGTCCCCTGCAGGCCGATGCGCCTGTCGCACAGATCAGCTTCTACGAAGCGGCCGCCTATGCCGAATGGGCCGGCGCACGCCTGCCGACCGAGGCCGAGTGGGAGGTGGCCGCCACCACGCTGCCGGGTTTCACCCAGGCGGAGGGCGCCGTGTGGCAATGGACCCGCTCCTCCTACGACCCGTATCCGGGCTTCCGGCCGCTTCCCGGCGTGGCCGCGGAATACAACGGCAAGTTCATGGTGGGCCAACTGGTGCTGCGTGGCGGCAGCGTGGCCACGCCGGCCGGGCATGCGCGGCCGAGCTACCGCAACTTCTTCCCGCCGGCCGCCCGCTGGCAATTCAGCGGGCTGCGCCTCGCCAAGGACCTGTGATGTCTCCACCCGTCTCCCTCGCCATCCAGTCCCGTGTCGCCGACGACGGCCGCCGTGCCTTTGCGGACGACCTGGCCAGCGCGCTGGCCCACCGGCCGCGGCGCATTTCGCCCAAGTGGTTCTACGACGCGGAGGGCTCGCGCCTGTTCGACCGCATCTGCGATCTGCCCGAGTACTACCCCACCCGCACCGAACTCTCGATCCTGCGAAGCCGTGCGCCGGAAATCGCCCAGCAGATCGGTCACGATGCCGAGATCGTGGAATTCGGCGCCGGCTCGCTGGTGAAGATCCGCCTGCTGCTCGACGCCTTGCAGTCGCCGCGCCGATTCCTGCCCATCGACATCTCGGGCGAGCATCTGCAGGGTGCGGCGCGCCAGTTGCGCACCGACTACCCGGGGCTGGAGGTCACGCCGGTGGTGGCCGACTACACGCAGCACTTCGAGCTGCCCGAGCGGCTGGCCGGTGCCGGCCGGCGCGTCGGCTTCTTCCCCGGCTCCACGCTGGGCAACTTCGAGCCCGACGAGGCGCTCGCCTTCCTGCGCCAGGCCGCCCGCCTGCTGCGGGGGGGTGGCCTGCTGCTGGGCGTCGATCTGGTGAAGGACCCGCAACTGCTGCATGCGGCGTACAACGATGCGCAGGGCGTGACGGCCGCCTTCAATCTCAACCTGCTGGCCCGTGCCAATGCCGAGCTGGGTGCGGACTTCGATGTGAATGCCTTCTCTCACGCGGCCTTCTACAACGCGCCCATGCGCCGCATCGAGATGCACTTGGTCAGCCGCCGCGAGCAGGTGGTCACGCTCGAGGGCCAGCGCCATGCCTTCGAGGAGGGCGAGACGCTGCACACCGAGTATTCGCACAAGTTCACCATCGACGGCCTGCGTGCGATGGCGGCGCGGGCGGGCTTCGGCATCGGCCCGGTGTGGACCGATCCGCAGCGACTCTTCAGCGTGCACTGGCTGCCTGCCGTGCAATGACCACGGCATAAGCCAAGCGGGCGCCGACCGGGGTTGGCGCCCGTTTCCATGTTCAGGCCGCCGCCGGTGGCCCTGGCTTCGGCAGGAGTCGCCACCGAAGCGCGCCGGCAGCGACAATCGCAGCCCGCGCCCGGCGACGGCGCGATGAACTCCTGCCGACATGAAAGCTACCTGGAACGGCGTGACCATCGCCGAAAGCGACGACACCGTGCTCGTCGAAGGCAACCACTACTTTCCCGCCGATTCGCTGCGGCGCGAGTACGTGACCTTCAGCAACAACCACACCGTGTGCCCCTGGAAGGGCACGGCCAGCTACTACTCGCTGCTGGTCAACGGCGAGCTCAACCCCGAGGCGGTGTGGTACTACCCCGACCCCAAGCCCGAAGCCGAGATGGTGAAAGACCGCGTCGCCTTCTGGAAGGGCGTGAAGGTCGAGCCTTGAACAGCGCTTTCTCCCCCCTCTACACCCCGCCCGACGAACTGGGCGCCACGTTGCGGCAGGAGGGCTATGCCGTGCTCAACCCGCGCGGCGTGGCCGAGTGGCTGGATCTGCCGCTGACCGACCTGGAAGCCTTGCAGCCCGACTGGGCGCAACTGCCGCCCGATGAATACCTGAAGGACGGTGGCCGCTACCGTCGCCGTCGCCACGCCTGCTTCACCACCGAAGGCGGGGCGCTGGTGCAGGCGCCGCACCGCGCGCATTGGCAGCCGGTCGAATACAACGCGCTGCACGGCGGCATGCAGCGCTGGTTCGCCCCCATGGAGCCCGACACCGTGGCGCGACCTGCCTGGCGCCGACTGCTGCTGAAGACGGCCGAAGCCGCAGCGGCCCTGCGCGGCGACCAGCGCTGGTACATCGAGGCGCACCAGTTCCGCATCGACACCGAAGGCGGCATCGGCCGGCCCACGCCGGAGGGCGCGCATCGCGATGGCGTGGACCTGGTGGCGGTGGCACTCGTGGGCCGGCAGGGCATCAAGGGCGGCGAGACCCGCGTCTTCGAGGCCGGCGGCCGACGCGGCGAGCGCTTCACGCTGACGGAGCCCTGGACACTGATGCTGCTGGACGATCAGCGCGTGATCCATGAATCCACGCCGATCCAGCCGGTCGCGCCCGGGACGCAGGGCTGGCGCGACACGCTGGTCATCACCTGCCGGGCCGGCGGCTTCCAGGGCGATTGATCCAGCGCAGGCTCATGGCCTGCCACCGGCCGCTGCCCCGGCGTCCTACATGGTCCCGTCAGGGTCGCGGGTTACAGTGCACCAAGGCGCCGGCGGCAAGGCCGACCGGCAGGACCAACCCACAGCGAGAGGACACCTTCATGTTCAACCACATCCTGGTTCCCATCGACGGCTCCGAGACGTCGATGCTGGCGGTGAGCAAGGCGAGCGGCCTCGCCCTGGCCTTCGGCAGCCGCATCACGCTGATCCACGTCATCGACAACTATCCCTTCATTGGCGTGGGCGCGGACTATGCCCTGGGCCAGAACGAATACCTGGCCGCTGCCACGGCCAGCGCCAACACGGCCCTGGCTCGCGGCGTGGCGGCCCTGGCCGCCGAAGGCCTGCACAGCGACCAGCGCGTGATCGACGGCCACGTGGTGCATGAGGGCATCGTGGACACGGCCAAGGCCCTGGGCTGCGACCTGATCGTGATGGGCTCGCACGGCCGCACCGGCATCGAGAAGCTGCTGCTGGGCAGCGTCACCCAGCGCGTGCTGCAGGAGGCACCCATGCCGGTGCTGGTGGTCAAGGAGCTGGAGGTCTGAGGCCTTCTTCGGCCGCATCCTGAGGGTTTGGCGCGAACGGCGCCGGGCTCTCGACGCGCAAGGCCTCGCCGGTCACCGGATGGCGCAGCTGCAGCACCGTGGCATGCAGCAGCAGGCGTGGCGCGGCGGCGGCCACCCGCCCATCGCCGTACAGCGCATCGCCCAGGATCGGATGGCCCAGCGCGGCCATGTGCACCCGCAACTGGTGCGAGCGGCCAGTCTGCGGCTCCAGCAGCACATGGGTGCCGGCGCATTCTGGCAACCGCTGCAGCGTCCGCCAGCGGGTGAGGCTGGGCTTGCCGGCGGCGTCGACTTTCTGCAGGGGGCGATTGGGCCAGTCCGCCATGAGCGGCAGGTCGATGGTCTGCCAGTGCTTGGATTCCAGCGCGCCGTCGACGATGGCTTCGTAGCGCTTCCACACTTGCCGGCTTGCAAAGGCGTCGCCGAGCATCCGTTGGACGGCGAGGCTGCGCGCCATCAGGATCAGGCCGCTGGTGGCCATGTCCAGCCGATGCACCACCAGGGCGTCGGGCCAGCGGTGCTGTGCGCGGGCCGACAGGCAGTCCTGCTTGTCGTCGCCGCGGCCGGGCACGCTCAGCAGGCCGGCCGGCTTGTCGAGCACCAGCAGGTGCTCGTCTTCGTAGAGGGCGTGGAGGGCGGCGGGGTCTTGGCTCACGGTGCGGCAGTCTAGGCGGGGAGGGCGCGGCAGCGCGCTGCCCCGTGTCAATGCACATCGGCCGCCCGTGGAGGGCTGTGCCGGAGGCGATCGCTGCGTGCCCTGGTCAGCGAAGGGCGAGGGTGCTGGGCTATGCTCGACCGAATGCCTCCCGCCCCTGCCGACATCGCCGTCGCGCCCGATTCCGCTTCCGCTCCCGAACAGGCCCGCTTCTCCGACCTCACCCGCGTCCGCCCCTTCATGCAGCTGTGGCTGGCGCGCCTGCTGGGTACCGCCGCCCAGCAGATGCTGATGGTGGCCATCGGCTGGCACATGTACGACCTCACCGGCAGCGCGTGGGACCTGGGCCTGGTGGGCCTCTACCAGTTCGCGCCCGCGCTGCTGCTGGCGCTGTACGCCGGCCATGTGGTGGACCGGCTGCACCGCGGCCGCATCCTGGCGGCCTGCCTGGGCGTGCAGGGCCTGGTCGCGCTGTCGCTGCTGATCACGCACCTGGGCGGTGGCGACTCGCGCAGTCTGTTGCTGGGCCTGTCGCTGGTGCTGGGGGCGGTGCGTGCCTTCCAGATGCCGGCGCAGCAGGCGCTCACGCCGCTGCTGGTGCCGCCGCTGATGCTGCCCCGTGCCATGGCCTTCAGCTCGGCGGGGCAGCAGTCGGCCATCATCGGCGGGCCGGCCCTGGGCGGGCTGCTGTTTGTGGCGGGCATGGGCGCGGTGTATGCCACCTGCATCGGGTTCTTCATCGCGGCCGTGCTGCTGGCCGCCACCTTGCGCTACGCCCATGCGGCGCGGCCGCGCGAGCCGGTGACCACCGAAGTGCTGCTGGCCGGCGTGCGCTTCATCTGGCGGCGCAAGCCGGTGCTGGGCGCCGTCTCGCTCGACCTGTTCGCCGTGTTGCTGGGCGGCGCGGTGGCGCTGCTGCCCATCTTCGCCAAGGACATCCTGCATGTGGGCGCCTGGGGCCTCGGCCTGCTGCGTGGCGCGCCGGCGGTGGGGGCGCTGACGGCATCCATCTGGCTCACCCGGCGGCCGGTGGAGCGCCATGTGGGGCGCACGCTGCTGCTGGCGGTGGGCGTGTTCGGGCTGTGCATGGTGGTGTTCGGGCTGTCGCGCAGCTTCTGGCTGTCGCTGGTCGTCCTGGCGATCTCGGGTGCCGCGGACATGGTCAACGTCGTGATCCGCCAGACCCTGGTGCAACTGGAAACGCCCGATGCCATGCGCGGCCGGGTGAGTGCCGTCAATTCCATCTTCATCGGGGCCAGCAACCAACTGGGCGAGTTCGAGTCCGGCGCCACCGCCGCGCTGCTCGGGCCGGTGGGCTCGGTGGTGGCGGGGGGCGTGGGCACGTTGCTGGTCACGCTGGCCTGGTTCCGGCTCTTTCCGACGCTGGCCGGGCGCGACCGCATGGGCACGGGGCAGGCGCGAGAATGACGGGCTTTCCCGTCTGCGACTGTCTTCGATGCGCACCCGTTTCATCCTGATCCACACCAGCCACGCCGGCAATGTCGGCGCCACGGCGCGCGCCATGCGGACCATGGGCTTCGACGACCTGGTGCTGGTGGCGCCGCGCTGGGACAACGTGCTGCGCCGGGAAGAGACCATCCAGCGTGCCAGCGGCGCCCTCGATGTGCTGGAGAAGGCCCGCATCGTGGCGACCCTGGACGAGGCGCTGGACGGCCTGACCCATTTGTGTGCCACCGCCATGGTCTCGCGCGACTTCGGCCCGCCCACGCGGGCGCCGCGCGAGCACTTCGCGGGGCTGGTGCAGGAGGGTGGGCCGCAGCATGTGGGCCTGCTTTTCGGCTCGGAGCGCTTCGGCATGCGCAACGAGGACGTCTACCGCTGCCATGTGGCGCTGTCGATCCCGACGGCGCCCGACTTCGGCTCGCTCAACCTGGCGGCCGCTGTCCAGCTGGTGGCGTACGAATGGCGGCAGGCGCTGGGCGGCTTCGAGGTGCGCTCGGCGGCACCGGTGACGCCGCCGGCAGACGCCCAGGCCGTGACCGGCATGCTGGCGCACTGGGAGCGCTCGCTGGTCGAGATCGGTTTCCTGGACCCGGCCGCCCCCAAGAAGCTGATGCCGCGCCTGGCCCAACTGTTCAACCGCGCGCAGCCGACGATGGAGGAAATCCACATCCTGCGGGGCATCGCGAAGGCGATGGCGGAGAAGCAGCCGCTTCGGCGTTCGTGAGGGTCCTGTTGCTTCGGACCTTTTGTGGCTGAACCTAGGCTGGCGGCAGCGCGCTGCATCTGGGTGGCCCCTGAAGGAGTGATGGGGTCGGCGCTGCCAAAGGCGCATTGACTTTTGATCGGCTGAATTGCGTCCATGGCGCGGCTGGCATAACCACCGCGGCCCCAATCGGATCCGCTTCACGCGGGCCAACAAAGCTGTGATAGAGCGGAGGATCCCGTTGAAGCGGTTGATCAACGCTGCGCGGAAACACACTTCCGCACGCTCGCCTTGAACCACTGCTGAAATGTGGGCAACAGCGCGGCCGGTGTGGGCAGATTCAACGCCCCGGCCGGCTGCCCTTTTTGTCTGGACCAGAATGGTTTTTCAGAATGGTGAGCCAGGCCCAATCATGGATCGTAAAAGATCAGGACTTTAGAAAAAACGCTGCTTTATTGAAACAAAAATTACTGGAAAAGCCCACAGGTCGACAGATGCAAACGTCCATATTCCGGACTCTCTCCGTAGCAAGGCAATAAATGATAGCAGGGCGCTCATAAACGTTACAGCTGCCATTGCGTAAAAAACAAGGGCTCTAACAGCGGGGACTAAATAGATCCTCGGTGTGGATAACATGTCATTCGTCCAGAGTGCAACCGCGATAGCTCCAAGAACTAGCGTCAATATCGAGGCCAAGGAAAATCCGTATTTTTTTGTCGAAATCATTTCGGATGGGGGGTGCGTTGATGGTTTTTGATTGAAGAATGGCACGACTGCCTCTGGCGAGGTGTGGCCCATAATGGGCCGGAAGCATGTCAGGAACTTGGCCACATTTTCAAGGGTATTGCTTCACGCCATAGAAACCGCTCAATTCAAACGAATGTTGGCTCCATCGAGCTTGAGTTGCGCCTTGGCCAGAGGTTGAATCTTGCTCTCCTTGACCTTGGTGCCCTGAAGGTTCACCTCACGACTGATGGTATTGCCGGAAATTTCGAGCTTGCCGATGCGGGAGTTGGAAATATCTACGCTGCCAATCGTGTTGTTCTCCAGTCGCAGATGACGTGATTCGAGCCAGGAGGCATCCATCACGGGCAGGGTGCTGTTGCGGATCAATGCGTATTTGTTTTTTGGCGTAGTGCTCCATTCGTTGGGTTCCAAAGGCCCCCCGGCGCCAAGGCCAACGGTAAGTACGGGATCAGTTCCAAAATTGCACTGGTCGATTAGGACTTCGTCCGCCCCAGCTATACCCACTTCAAAGGAGAAATTTCGCCTTCTACCTAGAAACTGACATTGGGAAATGGAAAGCTTGCCCATGCTGTGGGCACTTGCGTTGAGGTAGCCTCCTCTGACTCGCTCGATGAGGACGTCATCCTTAATATCTGCGAGGCTTAGATCCAAGAACTCGAGGTATGTATCTTTGATGGTCAAGCTCCGAAGATCGCACGCTGCCATATCAAATTTGCCGCGCAATTTAGATTCTTTTATTTCTACCGATGCTGAGAAATATTCTTCTCCGCTGTTGGCTTTACTATCGGTCCATATTTTTACGTCAGCCGTCTCACAGTCGTCTAGACTGATTTGCTTGTAACCTGCAAGCAAAAACCACTTGGCTCTGCATCTTACGAAAGTTGCATCACCTCGGCTGCCTATACCGCCCCAATGATTGCCATCTGCATCCGGTCCTAAGAACGAGCAATCTTCGAAGCGAACATCGTTACTTCCGACCTCGTCAATAACAATGGTTCGGCCCCCTGCTCTGCATCTAACATAGCGTATTGATTGAGCTATTCCCCAGCTAATTACACCCGAAAAATTGCAATCTTCGAAAACTGTATTTTTTAGTTCTTCCAATTCTATTTCGTAGGCCCCCACGAAATCACAATTGATAAAATGAAGATCATTCCAACTCAAATCAGTAAATTTTATCCCGTTGATCCGAATGTTTTTGATCGTTAGAATTTGATTTCCTAGTTCGCGTTTGCGAAGCTCCGGATTTTTTAAATAGCCAAGTATCTTTTCTTCTTGTTTGATGTTTTTTTTAGCGCTCATGGCATGTCCGCTTTGATTTAAAATAAGCAGAATCAGAGGATTAAATCCTATGAATGATCGTCGTCGCACCGTATAACCTTTATTTTCTGCGAGACCGAATAATTTCGGTTGCATTGGAATAACCTATATCTTTATAGTATTTTTCCAAGAATTTCCAATCCGGTACTTCTCCGCGTTCCCCGATCCAGCGTTGAAATGCCCAAGTTCTTAGTCCCCAGTCTGCCTTTCCCGCCCAAATATCCAGCGGGAAGATCCAGGGGTCCGCACAGTCCATGTCTGCACTCCAATCCTCATTGCGCACCTTGGGTGCCTCGAGTACCACTTCAAAGAATGCCTGCTCCACACCCTGTCCGCGATTGCTATGCGCAGCAGGATCAGCGTTGGATTCAACGGCGCGAGTCAGAATTTCCAGATCTGCTTGGCTGAGTTTCATGGCTTGTCCTTTATCACTGGAGTCGAATTGAGGTGATAGCAGGTGCCACTTCTTTTTCGCCGCCGGGCCTCGCCTTTTTCCGCCCTCGAACACCCAGATCCTCACGCTGGCAATGCAATCGAGCTTGGCCACCGTAGGGCTGAGCTTGATGGGCACGCGCCCGCCGCTGGCCGGCAATTGCACCGACTCGAAGCGCAGAGGCGGCACGATATTCTTCTTGGGGTCGGCGCTCATCACTGCGAGGTAATCGAGCGCCACGCACAGGCGCGGCTTCTCGTTGAGCGGGCGTCCGGCGCTGCGGCTGCTGCGCAGGGTCTTGATCTGGCGGATCAGCCGCTCGGCCGGGTCCAGCAGCGTGCCGGAAGGTGGGCGCAGCGTCCAGCTGTCGAGCTCGTGGTCGAGGTTCTGCTTGCCGATGGGGCCGCCGCAACTGGAGACGACGAAGCGGGTGTGTTCGCGGGCGGCCGCAGGCTGGGGTCCATGGATGCCGGGGTCGCGGGCGCTCTGCACCTCGATGCTGCGCACGGGCTGCGTGGGTCGGCTGCTGGCGGGCGCGCTCACCTGGCGCCACGCCACCTCGTACACGCCGCTGCGGTGGCTGTGGCCGCTGAAGTGCCAGTCCACGCAGGCGTCGGCGGGCACATGCGGGCTGGCGGGGCCATCGGATGCGCCCTTGCTGCGCACGGCGGTGTCGAAGTAGCGCGCCTGGTTGATCTCGCAGGTGCCGGTGTTGACGTGGTTGAAGCCGGCCGAGGCGACAGGATTGCCCGGCCCGCGCGGCGGCACGAAGCGCATGTCCTGCGGCTTGGCGGAATAGGCGACCGGCTCGTCGTAGTTGATGAGCGCGAAGTGGCTGGCCACGGCCAGGCTGGCGCCAGGGCTGCGGCGCTTGTGCTGCTGGGCGTGGGCCAGCAGGGCCAGTTGGGCTTCGCTGAAGGACTGGGTAGCGCGCGGCAGGACGCCGGCGCCTTGCCGGT
Organism: Pseudacidovorax sp. NFM-22; assembly: GCF_021401245.1. Classification (GTDB taxonomy): domain Bacteria; phylum Pseudomonadota; class Gammaproteobacteria; order Burkholderiales; family Burkholderiaceae_C; genus Xenophilus. The sequence continues at coordinate 911,082 of NZ_JACBFY010000001.1, read as the reverse complement.
CCACACCGCCGACATAGTCGCCCGTCATGCCACTGACCAGGTTCTTGTAGTTCTCGCCCTGCCCCCATCCCAGCAGGGCCAGCACCTGCATGGCGGGGGAGGGCTGGTGCGGCTCGGCGCCCAGGGCGAGCACGGCGTCTTCCAGCGGAGTGAACAGCGCGTAGAACCAGTCGTAGTTGTCCAGGCTGTAGTTGTTGCTGGTCAGCACCTGGGCATAGGTGGGACCGTAGGCGAGAGCGGCCTCGAAGATCGTCATGTTGTGGTCGGCCGCAATGCCCTCGTTGCCCTTGTTGCTGTGCCAGACACTGGCCTTGTCGAAGTCGTTGTAGGTCGCGGCCAGGTCCTTGATCTGCAACTGCTTGCTTGCATTCACCGCCACTTTGCCGACCCAGGCAGCCATGCCGGCCAGTGTTTCTGTTTCGTTCAGTTGTCGCTCGCGGCCCCAGCGGCCCTGTTCCAGCGCGTCGGTGGCGTCCTCCAGCACCCCCAGCGCCCCGCTCCAGTCGTTGATGCGCGGACTGATGCCATAAGGCACGCCGTAGGCCTCGTGGTTGCCGCTGGTCATGAACACGGGCAGCTTCAGCCGGGTGTAGGCATGGCGCACGAGGCTGAAGGCCAGCAGGTCGTCCAGGCCGCGCGGGTAGAGGCCAGGCGTGTTCAGCTGGTTCATGACGTTGAAGCGCTTCCATTGATCGGCAATGGTGTGGCCCACGCGCGCCGGGTCGATGTTGCGGTTGAAGTCGATCAGGTCGCCGGTGAGCAGCAGGGCCGTGTCGGGGCGGCCGGCAGCGCCGAACTGGTCGAACAGCTGCTTGAGTGCGTTGAAGCTGTTGCACACGCGCTGGCCCACGGGCGGCTGGGTGAACTGGGCGTCCTCGATCACCTTGGCGGGCGACTTGGCGAGGGCGCAGTGGCGAACGTTGATGTGCACGTCGCTGAGGTGGCCGAGCTTGAGCGGCTTGCGGCTGTCCAGGCGGATGACGGGATGCCAGGCGGCCAGGCGCTGGTTGCACTGGATCAGGTCGCGCGCGCTGGCGGCGGTGGCCTCGACGTCGTATTCCAGCAGCGTCGCTTCCCGGCCGCGGCGCGGGCCGTTGCCGTTGGCCGCCAGGTGGCGGTGGCGTGCGTCGCGGGTCTGGGCGCCGAGGAAGGCTTCGACGATCAGGTCCTGCGCATGCACGGTGGCGGCCTGGCACAGGGTGGGGTAGTCCTTCTTCTGGTCGGCGGTGGGCTGGACCATCCAGGCGAAGCTCTTGAAGGTGCCCGTCTCGGGCTGCACGGCCAGCGCGTCCAGCGTGAGTTCGACCTCGTAGACATGGGCGCTGCCGAAGCCGGCACTGGCGTAGGCGGCGACGGCCTGGGGGCTGACGGTGGCGAAGGCTTCGCCTTTCTGGTTGTGGATGAGGGCACCGGCGGTGAAGCTGCCCACGCGCCACACGCGGATGGTGCGGCGTGCGGTGGCGCAGTCGCGGCCATCGCCCGTGAGGGCGCCGACGGTGGTGTCGGTGGCGGGCTTGGGGCCTTCCATGGGCACCAGGCGCAGATGGCGGGCGACGGTGGCGGCGGCGCTGTGGGCGCTGTCGCCGTCCATGGGGGTGACGATGGCCTTGCGGTCCAGGCTGAGGCTTCCGGCGGCCGTGTTGGCCACGCCCAGCGGCGCCGCCGTGGCGATGAAGACGCTGCACTTCTTCTGCCCGGGCGCGAGCAGCAGCGGCGTGCCCAGGCTCGGGTACAGGATCACGGCCGTCAGTGGCGTGGGCTCGCTGCAGTCGCACAGGGCGCTGGAAGGGGTGGAGTCGGTCATGGCAAAGGGTCGAACGGGCGGCGCGCTCAGGCCACCTGGAAATGCGAGGGGAGCGTGTCGAGCGCCCGGGCCTGCGCCTCGTACAGACGGCCCAGCATCGGGCCGCGGTCGGCGGCCCAGTCCTGGGCGACCTGGGGCGGCAGGCTGGCCAGCAGCGCGTGCAGTTGCGGTGTGGGGCCAGGCTGTTGGACGGAAGCCCGGTTGGCCAGGGCTTCAGCCACGGCCGGATGTGCATGGAAGCGCGCGTGCACGAGCAGCGCCTGCCGGCAGGCCAGGCTGCGGTCCGTCCAGCCGGAGAGGCCGGCGCTGGCGGCAAAGTCCAGGGCTTCGCGGACGATCCGGCGTTGGATCAACGGATGCACCAGCGCCAGCCATTGCGCCGCCACCGGGTCGTCGGCCTCGAGCGCTTCGGCCGTGAGGGCGGCCAGAAGCTGCGGCTCACCGACGGCGTCGACGGCCTTGCGCCAGGTGGGGGGCAGGGGCAGCCGTCCCGCGGATGGGGCGGCCGAGGGCCGGGCACGGCCTTTCAGAAAGCGGGGCTGGCCGGCGGCGTCCCAGCCCGCCCACCATGCCAGCGGTTGCAGGAAGGCATCGCGCAAGGCGGGCGCCCAGTGCTGGACGGCGTCGAAGCCGATGCGGGGATCGTAGTAGCGCAGCAGCACGGCGATGCCGGGATCGGTCCCGCCGTTATCCAAGGTGCCGTGGAGGAAGCCGCGCAAGTGGGCGGCCAGCGCGGGCAGGCGCAGAGGGCTGGCCAGCAGCGTCATTGCCTCGTCGGCGGCTTGCCAGGCCAGCGCATCCTGCAAGGCCGCATCCGTGGCCGGTGGCAGCGCGATCAGCCAGGGACCGACATCGGCCGATTCGGCCTCCGACGTCTGGAGGAAGAGGCATTCGTGCAGCAGTCCGTGGGTGGCTGCCAGGGAGTCGGGCAGGTGATGCAGGCACTGCCCGGCACTCACCAGCGCATAGCGGTGCAGGGGCTGCGAAGCGCCGGTCGATGCGGCGGCGGGCGATTCGAACAGCCGCTGGATCTGGGCGCACAGCCAGCGGTGGAGCGTGGCGTCGAAGGCCTGGCGGACGGCTTGCGCATGTTCGAGGTCGGCGGGAAGGAGGGCGCTCATCCGGCAGGTCCCGGGTCAGGCCTGAGGGACGGCCGCTGCGCCGCGACGCAGTGCGCGCTGCATGCATTCCGGGCAGACGCGAGGGGGCAGCTGTGCGAACCGCTGCTCGGCACCCGGTGGCGGGCGCTGGTCGGGCCCGGGCGTGGCATGGCTGGCCGCGTGTTCGAGCCAGACGCCGGGCGTGCCGTGCAGCACGCCGGAGCCGCTCCATTCGCTGAAGCTGGTGCCGCCTTTGATTTCCACCCGCTGGGGCGCCATCAGATAGACGGTGTCCTCGGTGCTGAGCACCTCCACGTCCTGCAGGGCGGTGATCTCGCCCATGTCACTCTGCGCCTCGATCTGGATGTCGCCTTCGCTGGCGAAGGCCTTCAGGCCGTGCTCGAGCGTGAAGAAGCGCAGCCCCTCGGCGACCGCCGCGAGCAGGCGCCGGCCGCTGCTGAGCGACACATGGCCGCCACTCGTCAACTGGGTGTGCACGGCGCTGTGCAGATGCAGGTCCTGAGTGCTGGTGGCTGCAAGGCCGGCGGGGCTGTCCAGCGCCAGATGGGGTTGCGCCAGTTCTGGGAAGCGACGGGCCGCGGCATCGACCACACCGCGGCCCTGCAGGGCCTGGTTCTGCTGTTTGACGGCCTGGGCGACGCGGGATTGGTCCTGGTCCTGTTCCTGGGCGGTGGCCTGGACGGCGGCTTCGTGCAGGCCTTCGATCTGGTCGCGTGCGCTGGTCAGGCGCCCGACGAGGGAGGCGAGCCCCTTGACGTGGCCTGCGGCGCCGGGCCGCCCCTCGGTGGAGATCAGCATCCCGTCCTTGGCGCGCAGCACGCCATGCCCATCGGTGCGCAACTCGAAGCCCTCGCCGCGCGCGTCCTTGCGGCCCTGGTGGTCTTCGACGCGCGTGATCGCGCCCAGGCTCAGGCTGGAGTGCTGGTGGTCGCTGTGGAGTTGGGTCTGGATCTGGCCGGCCGTGTCGTCCATCACCAGGTGGTTGCTGCGCCCCGCTGCGCTGTTGCCGCCGCCGTCGGTCAGCTCCCGGCTTCGAAAGCCGCTGAGCGCCGATTGCTGTGGCAGTTGCCAGGGCGGCAGGTTCAGCTGGTTGTGCACCCGGCCTGTGCAGAGGGGCAGGTCCGGGTCGCCCGCCAGGAAGTCCACGATCACCTCCTGCCCGATGCGCGGGAGGTGCACGTCGCCCAGCTGGTTGCCCGCCCAGGGGCTGGAGACACGCACCCAGCAGCTGCTGTGCGGGTTCTCCTGGCCTTGCCGGTCCCAGGGGAACTGCACCTTGATGCGGCCGAGTTCGTCAGTCCACAGCTCCTGGCCCTCGGGGCCCACCACGCGGGCGGTCTGCGGGCCGTGGGTGTGGGGCTTGGTGCGGGTGAGCGCCGGGCGCAGCGGCTCGGTGATGGGATGGGCCAGCAGGTCCACCTGCACCCGCCAGCGTTGCTGCGCCTGGGGCCGCGCTACCGTCGCCCCCGCAGCCAGCGCCGCTTGGCTGTCCTGCCCCACGTCCTCGATGAGGAATTCGGTCTCCAGGATCAGGTATTCCGCATTGGCCGCTTCACGCGGATGGCCCTGCAGCGTGAAGCTGAAGCCCGGCACCATGCCGCGCAGGTTGCCGCTGGCGCGAGCGCGGGCCCCGGCAGTGCGCAGCTGCTGCATGCGCAGCCGGGCGATCAGGTCGCCCTCGGCCAGCGGGTCGTTCGGGCCTGCGGCGCCGGCACGCGGCTGGGCGTAGTGGCTGCCGCCCAGGCTGGCGTGCCAGGCGTAGACCTCCGCCTCCGCAAAGCCTGTGGGCCGTGGATCGCTGCGGCTGGTCGACAGGTCGGCCCGGGGCCGGGTGTAGTCGTACTCTCGACTGCTGTAGCGCCCGCTGGTGATGCGGCTGGCGGGCCTGAAGGCATGCAGGTACTCGGCATCAAGCTTCCAGCCGGGCGGGTGGTAGGCCACCTGCCGATAGGCCTCGCTGGGGTTGGGGCCGAAGGCGCCCAGATGGTCCGAGAGCACCAGCCGGTGGGCCCCGGCGTCGTGCTCGATGTGATAGCTGATGCCCCATTCCTGGCAAAGCCGCTCGAAGAAGGCGAAGTCGCTTTCGTTGAACTGGGTCTGGTAGTCGCGGATGGGGAAGGTCTCGGCCAGGCGCTTGTCGACCGGGAAGGGATAGTTCGACAAGAGGGCGTCCAGGATGTCGACGACGGTGGCGTTCTGGAAGATGCGGCAATCCGAATTCAGCGTGGCCAGATGCAGCCAGGGACGCAGGACGAGGCGGTAGCGCAGGTGGCGGCCGTGTTCGCCCAGCAACTCTGCTTCGGTGATGAGGGCGTTGATCTGGCGGGCGCCGGCGCCGAGGTGGTCCACCGCATCGCCGACCCCACCGGGCATGAAGGTGCCGGCGCCGTCGAGGTCGATCTCGCAATGGATCTCGCGGCCGATCAGCGCGTCCAGGTCGATGTCGGCGCAGGCATCGGCCAGGGCGCCGGGGTCCAGCGCATCGGGGGTCTGCAGGAGCAGTTCATAGGTGAAGAGGGCATTGACGCCCTCGTGGCCCGACAGCCGCACGGGCTGCAGCAGGGGCGTGCCGGCAAAGACCGGCAGTGCGGGCGAATGCACCCGCAGCGTGTGTGACAGCGTGGACATGAAACCTCCCTGGTCTCGCGCCGGCGGCCTTCTCGGGACGAGGCGGCTCGGCTGGGGCGGGAGGTTAGCGGCCTGTCGACCGGTGCAGCCGTCAACAGGTCGCTTGCGCCTCACACGATGGGCATTGGTGTGGATTTGTGCGCGTTTGGCAGGAGCCGGCGTCTCGTCGCCGAAAGGCCGAGCGTGCGCCACGGCCGTTTCCGCCAATCCTGACAAAGCGTTAAAGTATGGATGTCCATACAGTATTTGTTGGCCGCTCCTCCTTTCGCCATGCGCAGCTCCACCGTCCTCGTCGATCTCTCCGACGCCCCCGAAGGGGTGTGGCGCGGCGACGAGCTGGGTGAGGCCGGCGCAGCGACCTGCCCGAGCGGGCATCCTGGCCTGGATGCCGAGTTGCCCGGCGGCGGCTGGCCGCTCGGGGCGATGACCGAGCTGCTGCAGCCCGACGCCGAGGCGCCTCTGTGGCCTGTGCTGTTGCCGTCACTGGCGCGGGCCGTGGCCGAGCGCGGCCAGCCGGTGGCGCTGATCGGCCCGCCGCACGAGCCTTTCGGCCCCGCGCTGGCGGCCGGTGGCCTGCCTCTGGAGTCCCTGCTGTGGGTGCGGGCCGACGCCGCCCCCGCCCGGCTGTGGGCCTGTGAGCAGGCGCTGCGCTGCGCCGAGGTGGCCGCCGTGCTGGCCTGGCTGCCACAGGCGCGGCTGGGTGAGCTGCGCCGGCTGCAGCTGGCCGCTGCCCGGCATGGCGCGCTGCTCTTCGTCTGCCGGCCCGATGCGGTCGCGCCGTCGGCATCGCCCGCGCGCCTGCGCCTGCGGCTGCAGCCCCGGCCCGACGGGCAGCTCGACGTGCACCTGCTCAAGCGCCGCGGGCCGCCGCTGGCCCACCCCCTGCCGATGCCGGGCCGCGGGACGCGCCTTGGTGGCCTGCTCGATGCCATGCGGCCCGGCCGATCCGTCGTGCCCGCATCGACCCGCACCCAGCCCATGGGCGAGGGCGGTGCCACCGTGGTGCGCCTGGACCTGCGCCGCGCCCTGCGCCAGGACCCTGCCCATGCACTGGCTCGCGCTTCAGTGGCTGCCTGAGCCCGCCGCCTCGGGCGAGGCAGCGCCGGACGCCCCCCCGCCGCAGCCGGACGTGGCCTGTCCCACGCCCGAATCGCTCGGCTGGTGGGCCCTGCAGTTCACGCCCCATGTCGCCTGGCTGGACGAGGCACTGATGCTGGAGGTGTCGGCCTGCGAGCGGCTGTGGGGCGGCCGGCGCGCCCTGATGCGGCAGATCGGCGCCAGCGTGCCGCCAGGCCTGAAGGTGCGGCAGGTCACCGGTGCCACCAGCCTGGAGGCGCTGGCCCGGCTGCGGCTGTACATCGCCCGGCAGCCCCAGCCCAGCCGGCTGCCCGACGACCTGCCGCTCGAAACCCTGGGTGCCGCCACCCCCCACCTGCAGGTGCTCGCCCGCCTGGGCTGTCGCACCTGGGGCGACGTGGCGGCCCTGCCGCGCGGGCCGCTGGTGCGGCGTTTCGGCGCGCCGCTGCGCGAGGCGCTGGACCTGGCCTGGGGCCTGCGCCCCGACGGCCTGCCCTGGCTGCAGGTGCCCGACAGCTTCGAGCAGCGGCTCGAACTGCCCATGCTGGCGCAGTCCGCGCCCGAGTTGCTGTGGGCAGCCCAGCGCCTGCTGGGCGCCCTGCGCCTGTGGCTGCAGGCACGCCAACGCGGCGCGCTGGCCATCGAGCTGTCTTGGACGCTCGACCTCAAGCGGCTCGATGGCGCCGAGCTGCCCCGTTCGCAGCAGCTGCAGGTGCGCACGGCCGAGCCCACGCAGGACATGGCCCACCTGCGGCGGCTGCTGGCGGAGCGGCTGGCGCTCACCCAGCTGATCGCGCCCACCGGCTGGCTGCGGCTGCGCTCGCTGGAGACGGCCGACTGGCAGGGCCGCACCCGCAGCCTGTTGCCGCCTTCGCTGCCCGGCGCTCATGCCGGCGCCTGGGCGGAGGAGGGGCGCGAGGGCGAGCCCCTGCACCAGCTGCTCGAAAAGCTCAGCGCCCGGCTGGGCGCGCCGCAGGTGCTGGCGGCGCAGCCCGTGCAGGACCATCGACCCGAAGGCCGCCAGCGTTGGCGGCCGGCGGCGGGTCCGAAGGCCGCCGTTCCGGACAAGGCCAGTCCAGGCACAGGCCGCCCGCGGCAGCACGCCGGCGCCCGGCATCCGGCCTCGAGCCTGGGCGGCGCCAGGCCTGCCGGCGAACAGGTCTTGGGCGAGCCGGGTTCCGTCCTGCCCGACATCGGCACCGGCCTGCTGCCCGCCTGGCTGCTGCGCGAGCCGCGCCTGCTGCCCGTGCAGGACGGCGAGCCCTGCCATGGCGGTGCCCCGCTGCGGCGCCTGGCCGGTCCGCAGCGGCTGGAGACGGCCTGGTGGGAATCCGGCCGGCCCGCTGCCCGCGACTACTACATCGCCCAGGACGCGGCCGGCGCGCTGTTCTGGATCTACCGCGAGCGGGCCACGCTCGCCGGCACCGAGGCGCCCGTGCGCTGGTACCTGCAGGGCATCTATGCCTGAGCTCTCGCTCAAGGACGAGGAGGCCCGGCGCCAGCAACGGCTGGCTGCGCGTGCCCAGGGGCCGGGCGTGCCACCCGCCGCGGGGCAGGCGCTGCCGGCCTATGCCGAGCTGCATGCCTTGAGCAACTTCAGCTTCCAGCGCGGCGCCTCCCATCCGTGGGAACTGGCGGTGCGCGCCTGGCAACTGGGCTACGCGGCCATCGCCATCACCGACGAATGCTCGGTGGCCGGCGTGGTGCGCGCCGTCAGCGGCCTGCGCATGTGGCGCGAAGAGCGCGAGGAGGACGGCCTGCCGCTGCCGCCGCATCCCGAGCCGAAGCTGATCTTCGGCAGCGAATTCGACTTCGGCCGTTTTCGCCTCGTCGTGCTGGCCCATGACCTCGAAGGCTGGGGCCACCTGTGCCAGTACATCAGCGCCGCCCGCATGCGCGAGGACGTCGCCAAGGGCGACTACCGCGCCGAGCTGGCCGATGCGGCGGCGCTGGTGCATTGCGAAGTGCTCTGCGTGCCGCGGCGCCGCAGCGGCGAGCCCATCGACGAGGCGGTGCTGCAGGCCGACCTGGCCACGGTGGCGGCGCTGTTCCCACCGCGCCCGGACGGCGAGCCCGGACCGCTGTGGCTGGCGGTGGAGCTGTTCCACGAGGCCGACGACGCGCTCTGGCTGCAGGTGCTGCGCCGCGTCGGCGAAGCCACCGGCCTGTCGCTGGTGGCGGCGGGCGACGTGCACATGCACCTGCGTTCGCGCAAGCCGCTGCAGGACGTGCTCACGGCCGTGCGCGAGGGCCGGCCGGTGGCCGACTGCGGGTTCGCGCTGCAGCCCAATGCCGAGCGCCACCTGCGGGCACGCACGCGGCTGGCGCGGCTGTACCCGGCCGAGCTGCTGGCGCGCACGCTCGTGATCGCGGATCGCTGCAGCTTCCAGCTCAAGGAGCTCAAGGAACAGTACGTCTACCCGCAGGAGGTCATCGGCTCGGGCGAGACGCCGGCGCAGACGCTGATCCGCAAGACCTGGGAGGGCGCGCAGACGCGCTATCCCGAGGGCGTGCCTGCCAAGGTCAGCGCGCAGATCGAGAAGGAGCTCGACCTCATCCTCGAGCTGAAGTACGAGATGTTCTTCCTCACCGTCGAGGACATCGTCGCCTTCGCGCGCCGTGAGGGCATCCTCTGCCAGGGCCGCGGCTCCTCGGCCAACTCGGCCGTCTGCTACTGCCTCGGCATCACCGCCGTGAACCCCGACGACGGCAACCTGCTGTTCGAGCGCTTCATCAGCCGCGAGCGGGCCGAGCCGCCCGACATCGACGTCGACTTCGAGCACGACCGGCGCGAGGAGGTCATCCAGTACATCTACGAGACCTACGGCCGCGAGCGCGCCGCCATCGCCGCCGTGGTCATCAGCTACCGCTCGCGCAGTTCGCTGCGCGACGCCGGCAAGGCGCTGGGCATCGACGAAGGCTTGGTCGACGCCTTCGCCAAGGACCACTACTGGTTCGACGACCCCATGCTCGACGAGCGGCTGGAGGCCGCCATGTCCCGCGCCGGCGTGCGCGAGGACCCGTTCCGCCTGCGGCTGTGGATCGGCCTGGCCAACGAGCTGCGGGGCTTTCCGCGTCACCTCAGCCAGCACGTCGGCGGCTTCGTGCTCACGCAGGGGCCGCTCACCCGGCTGGTGCCGGTCGAGAAGGCCAGCATGGAGGCGCGCTCCATCATCCAGTGGGACAAGGACGACCTCGACGAGATCGGCATGTTCAAGGTGGACGTGCTGGCCCTGGGTATGCTCAGTTGCATCCGCCGCGCGCTGGACATGGTCAACGGCTGGCGCGGCACGGCGCACCAGATGCACCAGCTGCCCACCGACGATGCGCGGGTCTACGACATGATCGGCCGCGCCGACACCGTGGGCGTGTTCCAGATCGAGAGCCGGGCGCAGATGTCCATGCTGCCGCGCCTGCGCCCGCGCAACTACTACGACCTGGTGATCGAGGTGGCCATCGTGCGGCCCGGGCCGATCCAGGGCGGCATGGTGCATCCCTACCTGAAGAACCGCGCGAAGGTGGAGCGGGGCGAGAAGATCGCGCTGCGCTACCCGCAGCTGGAGCCGGCGCTCAAGCGCACGCTGGGCGTGCCCATCTTCCAGGAGCAGGTGATGCAGATCGCCATGATCGCCGCCGGCTTCAGCCCCGGCGAGGCCGACCGCCTGCGCCGTGCCATGGCGGCCTGGCGGCGCACGGGGCACATGGAGCGCTTCTACGGGCCGCTGGTCGACGGCATGGCCAAACGCGGCTACGACCGCGACTTCGCCGAAGCCATCTTCAGCCAGATCCAGGGCTTCGGCGAATACGGCTTCCCGGAAAGCCATGCCGCCAGCTTCGCCAAGCTGGTCACCGTCAGCAGCTGGCTCAAGTGCTACGAGCCGGCCTGCTTCCTGGCGGCCATCCTCAATGCGCAGCCCATGGGCTTCTACACGCCCTCGCAGCTGATCCAGGACGCGGTGCGCCATGGCGTGCAGGTGCGGCCGGTGGACGTGACCCGCAGCGACGCCTTCTGCACCCTGGAGCCGGCCGACGGGGCCGGTCCGCCCCCCGCGCCCGCCTGGGCCGAATCCGCGGCCCAGGCGCTGCCGGGCCAGCCGGCCGTGCGACTGGGCCTGCGCCACATCAAAGGCCTGAGCCCCGCGGCGATGACGCGCCTGGTCGAGGCCCGGGCGCGCTCGCCCTTCACCGGCACGGGCGACCTGGCCCGCCGCGCGGGGCTGGGCCCGGCCGAGATGGCCCTGCTGGCCGGCGCCGACGCCCTCCAGGCCCTGGCCGGCCACCGCCGCCAGCAGGTGTGGGAGGCCACGGCCTCGCACCGCGCCGCGGCCCTGCTGCGCGATGCGCCGATCCACGAGGCGCCGCTCGCCCTGCCGGCGGCAGAGGAGGGCGAGGAGATCGTCGGCGACTACGCCAGCCTGGGCTTCAGCCTGCGGCGCCATCCGCTGGCGCTGCTGCGGCCCCGGCTGGCGGGCTGGCGCCTGTCGAGCGCCGAGGAACTGCGCGCCATGCCCAGTGGCATGCCGGTACGCGCCTGCGGCATCGTCACCGTGCGCCAGCGGCCGGGCACGGCCAAGGGCACCGTCTTCGTCACGCTGGAGGACGAGACGGGCGCGGTCAACGTGGTGGTCTGGGCCCGCGTGGCCGAGCAATGGCGCGAGCCGCTGCTCAAGTCGCAGTTGCTGGCCGTGCGCGGCACCTGGCAGCGCGACCAGGACACGGGCGGCAAGGTCTGCCACCTGGTCGCCGAGGGCCTGCGCGACCTCACGCCGCTGCTGGGGCGGCTGGCCCGCGAGAACCGCAGCCGCGATTTCCATTGAGGGCGCGTGGCTGAGCTGGGAGGAGAAGTCCGCCGTATCTCCTGCGTCGACCGGCGGTGGGGTCCTTGGGGCGATGGGCGGCTGTGGCCTGCTGCACTGGCGACGCGTCTCGGCGCACTGGCGGTGGGGCCTCCATGCAGTGGGGATAGGGCGCCGGTGCACTGGGGGTGGGGCGCCGGTGCCCTGGCGGTAGGGCTCCGATGCACTGGCGATAGGGTGACTAACCCGGCAGAGGACGCCGGCATGCGCGCTCCCGGTGCACGCTCGCGCTGACCGGCTTGCCTCACCAGACGGGTGCCCGCTCTCCACCGACGTGCTTGCCGCAGTGCACGGCGCCGCGAATGGCACCTCCGCACGCACACCGGCATCCTCTGCCTCGACGTTGGGCGTGAACGACCGGATCGGGTCGGGTGCCTTGGTACTTGCGCAGCGTCGCGCTGAACGGCCCGAGGACCGGGAACCTTGGCTCCCCTCTCCCCTCGCGGGAGAGGGGCTGGGGGAGAGGGGGTGCCTCACCACGGGCTTGCCAGTCGTTGACGCCGTCGCCCCCTCTCCCCAACCCTCTCCCGCAAGGGGAGAGGGAGTCCATGCAGACGCGGCGTCACCCCCTGGGGGCTCGCGCGCAGCGTCGAGGCGGAGGGTGCCGGTGTGCGTGCGGAGGTGCCATTCGCGGCGCCGTGCAGTGCGGCAAGCACGTCGGTGGAGAGCGAGCACCCGTCCCATGCAACAAGCCGGTCAGCGCGAGCGTGCACCGGGAGCGCGCATGCCGGCGCCCTCTGCCGGCTTAGCTTCGCGGCACTCGCACCGGAGGTGGATCTGGCTCGTCCGCTCGGACAGCCGCCCTGCCTTGCACATCCCGGAAAGTGAATAAAACATAACCAGTCCGGTGGAATCCGGCGTTCGGTGGTCGCCGGAAAGGCGGTGCCGCGTGCGATTTCCCCAGCAAAAAGTACCTGATAGGGGCTTGAGTCAGGAATTTCACATCTTTTTACTATAGTTAATTAAGCTAACATGAACCTCGATTTCAGCCGAAAGGCTTAGCCCTTTCCGTTACATCTCATGCCTTTCGTCCAACGCAACTTCCAGGGAGAGATCGTGGCGATGTTCGCCACGGCGCAGCCGCAGGCCAGCGAATGGCTGGATGCCCAGGCCGCCGAAGTGCGGGCCTTCGTGGGCGAAGCGGCACCTGGGGCGACGGCGGCCTTCGGCAACCTGGACAGCGATTTCATCCGGGTGCTGGAGGACGTCATCGACGCGCTGATCGACAAGAACCTGCTGCGCCTGACCGACCTGCCGCTGGAGGCCCAGCGCAAGCTGCTCGCCCGCAAGGACCTGCGCCAGCACCTGCGTGGCCGCCTGGACCTGGTGCCTGGCGACGACGTCATCTGACCCTTTTCCCGACGAATGTCCTCCACGCCTGACACCAGCGTGCCTCCTGCACGCACGGCTGCGCCTTCCCATGTTCCGGACGAACGGCTGCTCCACGAAGACCCGCTGCTCGATTGCCTGATCGCCATCACGCAGATGCATGGCCAGCCCTGGAGCGCCGAGGCGCTCACCGCCGGGCTGCCGCTGGTGGACAGCCGCCTGACCCCCTCGCTGCTGCTGCGCGCCGCCGGCCGGGCCCATCTGGCCGCCCGGCTGGTGCGCCGGCCCCTCGAAGGCCTGGGCACGTCGCACCTGCCGGCCATCCTGCTGCTGGCCAACGGCCATGCCTGCGTGCTGCAGGAGCGGCTGGAGGACGGCCGCCTGCGCATCCGCCGGCCCGAGTTCGGTGAATCCTCCGAGGTGATCGACGCCGAGGCCCTGGCCGCCGAATACATCGGCGTGGCCGTGCTGCTGCGCCCGCGCTTCCGCTTCGAGGCCCGTGCGCCGCAGGTGAGCGCGCTGCGCGGGCGCCACTGGTTCTGGGGCGTGGTGCTGCAGAACTGGCGCCTGTACCGCGACGCGCTGCTGGCGGCCCTGGCCGTCAACCTGTTCGCGCTGGCGGTGCCGCTCTATTCGATGAACGTGTACGACCGCGTGGTGCCCAACCGCGCCACCGACACGCTGTGGGTGCTGGCCATCGGCGTGCTGCTGGTGCTGGTGTTCGACTTCGTGCTGCGCACCGTGCGGGCCTACATCGTCGACACGGCCAGCAAGCGCATCGACGTGCAGCTGTCGTCGCAGATCATGGAGCGGGTGATGGGCCTGCGCATGGACGCGCGGCCGGCCTCGGCGGGTTCCTTCGCATCCAACCTGCGCAGCTTCGAGTCGGTGCGCGACTTCATCGCCTCGGCCACGCTGACCACGCTGGTGGACCTGCCCTTCATCTTCCTGTTCCTGGGGGCGATGGTGTGGATCTCGCCCTGGGTGGTGGTGCCGCCGGTGGTGGGCATCCTGCTGGTGGTCATCGCCTCGCTGCTGGTGCAGCACAAGATGCACGACCTGACCGAGACCACCTACCGCGCCTCGGCCCAGCGCAACGCGGTGCTGGTCGAGAGCCTGGTGAGCCTGGAGACGGTCAAGACCCTCGGCGCCGAAGGCTCCGTGCAGCGCCAGTGGGAGCGCTCCACGCGCTACCTGGCGCAGGTGGGCTCGCGGCTCAAGCTGCTGTCGTCGGCCAACGTCAACTTCACGCAGTTCGTGATGCAGCTGACCACCATCTGCGTGGTGATCGTGGGCGTCTACCAGCTGGAGGATGCGCACATCACCATGGGCGGCATCATCGCGGCCTCGATGCTCTCGGGCCGCGCGCTGGCGCCGCTGGGGCAGGTGGCGGCGCTGCTGACGCAGTACCACCAGGCGCGCACCTCGCTCAGCTCGGTCGAGCAGACCATGACCATGCCGGTGGAGCGTCCGGAGGACGCGCCCTTCGTGCACCGGCCGCAGTTCCAGGGCGCCATCGAGTTCAAGGACGTGCACTTCGCCTACCCGGGCCGCGAGCAGGGCGTGCTGCGCGGTGTGAGCCTGCGCATCGCGCCGGGCGAGAAGGTGGGCATCATCGGCCGCATCGGCTCGGGCAAGACCACGCTCGAGAAGATGGTGCTCGGCCTGTGGCGGCCCGCGCGGGGCCAGGTGCTGATCGACGGCATCGACTCGCGCCAGCTCGACCCGGCCGAGCTGCGCCGCGCCATCGGCTTCGTGCCGCAGGACATCAGCCTGTTCTATGGCACGCTGCGCCACAACATCACGCTGGGTGCGCCCTTCGCCGACGACAGCGCGGTGCTGGCGGCGGCCGACCTGTCGGGCGTGGCCGAGTTCGCCGACGCCCATCCCCAGGGCTACGACATGCTGGTGGGCGAGCGCGGCGAGTCGCTCTCGGGCGGCCAGCGCCAGGCGGTGGCCATCGCGCGCGCCGTGCTGTCCGATCCGCCCATGCTGCTGCTGGACGAGCCCTCGTCCAGCATGGACCACCAGAGCGAGGAGCGCCTCAAGAGCCGCCTGGCCCACTTCGCGCGCAACAAGACGCTGGTGCTCATCACCCACCGCACTTCGCTGCTGGACCTGGTGGACCGGCTGATCGTGATGGACAACGGCCAGGTGGTGGCCGACGGCCCCAAGGCGCAGGTCATCCAGGCGCTGCAGCAGGGCCGCGTGGGCCGTGCGGGCTGAGGGGGAGGGCAGGCACATGCTGCAGATCAAGACCGTTCCCCAGAAGAACACCTTCTTCGCCCGCCTGTCGCGCCGCTGGTCGCGCTTCGCGGCCCGCGTGGGCCGCCTCTTCGACCGCTGGATGGACGGCGCCGAGCGCGCCGAGCTGCACGACGAGAAGGACTTCGGTGCCGATGCCGAATGGGCCATCGCCGAGCAGAAGGCCCGCGGCGCCCGGCTGGCCGTGTGGATCACGCTGGCCGCCTTCGTGGTGCTGCTGGTGTGGGCCGCCTTTGCCAAGTTGAACGAGGTGACGCGCGGCGAGGGCAAGGTGATCCCGTCGCGCCAGGTGCAGCAGATCCAGAGCCTGGACGGCGGCATCGTCTCCGAGATCCTGGTGCGCGAAGGCCAGAAGGTCGAGACCGGCCAGGTGCTGCTGCGCATCGACCCGACGCGCTTCAACTCCTCGCTGGCCGAGAACAAGGCCCAGGTCTTCACGCTGCAGGCACGCGCCGCCCGGCTGGAGGCGCTGGCCTCGGGCAAGCCCTTCAACGTGCCGGAAGAGGTGCGCAAGGCCATCCCCGACGTGGTGGAGCAGGAGCGCGTGGCCTACGAGTCCCGCCGTGCCGAGCTCGACGCCTCGGTCGGCGTGGCCCGCCAGCAGTTGGCCCAGCGCCGGCAGGAACTGGCGGAGGTGGCCTCCAAGCAGGCCCAGGCCGCGCAGAGCTACCAGCTCACCGCCAAGGAACTGGAGGTGACGCGCCCGCTGATCCGCACCGGCGCCGTGTCGGAAGTGGAGCTGCTGCGCCTGGAGCGCGACGTGGCCCGCTTCCGCGGCGAGCGCGACATGGCCTCGGCCCAGATCCCGCGCATCCAGGCCGCCATCGGCGAGGCCCAGCGCAAGATCGAGGAAGTGGACCTGACCCTGCGCAACCAGGCCCGCAGCGAACTGTCGGAGGTGACCACCAAGCTGGGCGCCCTGCAGGCCGGCAGCGTCGGGCTGGCCGACCGCGTGAAGCAGGCCGAGATCCGCTCGCCGGTGCGCGGCATCGTCAAGCAGCTCATGGCCAACACCGTGGGCGGCGTGGTGCAGCCGGGCAAGCAGATCCTGGAGGTGGTGCCCAGCGACGACACGCTGCTGCTGGAGACCAAGGTGGCGCCGCGCGACATCGCCTTCCTGGTGCCCGGGCAGCCGGCCATCGTCAAGTTCACTGCCTACGACTTCGCCACCTACGGCTCGCTGGACGGCAAGCTGGAGACCATCGGCGCCGACACCGTCACCGACGAGAAGGGCAATGCCTTCTACTTGGTGCGGGTGCGCACCACCAAGAGCGAGATCGGCGAGCAGAAGCTGCCCATCCTGCCCGGCATGGTGGCCGAGGTGGACATCCTGACCGGCAAGAAGACGGTGCTGTCGTACCTGCTCAAGCCAGTGCTGCGGGCCAAGGAGCGCGCGCTCACGGAGCGTTGAGAAGGTGTGAACGAATCCGACATGTCCGCTCGTCCTGCCAAAACACGGCCACTCGGCGTTGCAAATACTCGCCATAGCCCGGGCTATGGCTGCGCTTTGCGCCTTGATTGGGCGCGTTTTCGCAGCCCGCTCGGCCACGCCGGATTCATTCACACCTTCTGAGCCCGGCTTTCGTTCCTCCGCCTTCCACGATCCTGCCTGCTTGCCTGCCTGTCGATGACGCCTGAACCCCTGCTGATCCTGACCCATGACGATGTGCTTGCGGAGCGCTGGGCGCCGCTGGGCAGCGGGTGGCCGGTGGTGCGGGGCGCGGACTTGTCGGCCCTCGCGGACTGGCGGGCCCAGGGCCGTCGGCTGGTGCTGATGGACGCGCAGATGCCCGGACTTCCCGGCTGGCAGGACGCGGGCTGGCCGGCCCGGCTGTCCGGCATCGATGCCCTGGTGGGCCTGGGCGCGCCCGACGACCGTCAGGGGGCCGCGGTGCTCCAGGCCGGTGCCGGCGGCTTCTGCCATGTCTATGCGCCGCTGCCGACCGTGCGGCAGGCCTTGCAGGTCGTGGCCTCGGGCGAGTTGTGGGTGGGACGGGACCTGCTCACCCGCCTGCTCCGGCTGCTGGACGAACGGCCACCGGCCCAGCCGGCCAGGGCGGTGCCCGATGCCGCCTGGGCCCAGGACCTGACGGTGCGCGAACGCGAGGTGGCTGAACTCGCCTCACTGGGCGAGGCCAACGACGCCATCGCCGAGCGCCTGGGCATCACGGCACGCACGGTCAAGGCCCATCTGTCGACGGCCTTCGACAAGCTGGGCGTGGCCGACCGCCTGCAGCTGGCGCTGCGCGTGCACGGCATCCGGTAGCGCCTGCTCCCCCTGCGAGAGCCGGCCCCGCCCGCGCCCACCCGCAGCGCGCGGCGGCATTCGGGTGCGCCGCCGCGGTCGCGGCTCGAACGGCCGGGCCCGCCGAAATGCCCTGGGCAAGGGCCGGGCACGATTCATCGGCTGTGGAGGGGCGCGGTGAGGGCCGGCGCCGCCGGATTCGCGCCGGATGCGGCCGTTTTCCAGCGATCACACGCAAAACTGTGAACTAGTTCCGCATCCAGGCGCGCCGGCATTGTCCTCAAGGCCAATGTGCGAGGAGGAAACGTTACTTAACATTTTCCGTAACGTTTTTTCACTGTTATCCACGCCATGGCCACCACCACGACCGCTGCCGCTGCCACCGGGACCATCACCGCCCTGACCGGCAAAGCCTTCATCCGGCTGCCTTCGGGCCAACTGCGCGCGCTGCAGGTGGGCGATCTCGTCCGCGAAGGGCAGCAGCTCGTCATCGAGGACGGCGCCCTCGTCGAGATGCGCACGCCGGGTGGCGAGCTGGTGGTGGCCGGTCCGCGCGAGGTGTCGACCAATGCCGAGATGCTGGGCGCCGCGCCCACGCCGGAGCGCTCCGAAGGGGCGGTCAACAAGGGCACCGCCGCCGTGGACCAGGTGATCCAGGCGCTCAACCGGGGCGAAGACCCGTTCCAGGATCTGGATCCGACCGCCGCCGGCCTGACGGGTGGCGAAGCCAGCGAAGGCCATTCCTTCGTGGTGCTGGACCGCATCGTCGAGACCACGCCCTCGCTGAGCCTGGCCCAGGCCAATGCCTCTGCACTGCCGACTGCGGCGCTGCCGCCCAGTCCGAGCCTGCTGCTGGCCGATGCCGCCAACAATCCGCCGACGGCCGAAAACGCCAGCGTGACCACACCCGAAGACACGCCGATCGCGGGCCGGGTCAGCGCGACCGACATCGACGGCAACCTGCTGACCTATTCCGCCGCCGGCAATCCGCAGCACGGCGTGGTCGTGGTCAATGCAGACGGCACGTACGTCTACACCCCGGCCAAGGACTACAACGGCCCGGACAGCTTCACCGTGACCGTGAGCGACGGCCAGGGCGGCACCACCACCGCCACCGTCAACGTGACGGTCACGCCGGTCAACGATGCGCCCGTGCCCGCCAACCCGGAGAACCCGCCTGCCGGCCAGAACTTCGACCCGGCCACCGGCAACTACCGCATCACCACGCCCGAGGACACGCCCGTGTCCGGCAAGGTCGCGGCCACCGACGTGGACGGCGATCCGCTGACCTTCACCAAGGGCAGCGATCCGACGCACGGCACGGTGGTGGTCAACAGCGACGGCAGCTACACCTACACGCCCTCGAAGGACTACAACGGCAGCGACCAGTTCACCGTGGTGGTGAGCGATGGCAATGGCGGCACGGCCACGTCCACGGTGTTCGTGGGCATCACGCCGGTGAACGATCCGCCGGTGGTGGTCGATCCCCCCAGTCCGCCCCCCGGCCAGAACTTCGACCCGGCCACCGGCAACTACCGCATCACCACGCCCGAGGACACGCCCGTGTCCGGCAAGGTCGCGGCCACCGACGTGGACGGCGACCCGCTGACCTTCACCAAGGGCAGCGATCCGACGCACGGCACGGTGGTGGTCAATGCCGACGGCAGCTACACCTACACGCCTGCCAAGGACTACAACGGCAGCGACCAGTTCACCGTGGTAGTGAGCGATGGCAACGGTGGCACGGCCACGTCCACGGTGTTCGTGGGCATCACGCCGGTGAACGATCCGCCGGTGGTCGTTGATCCGCCCAGCCCGCCCCCGGGCCAGACCTTCGACCCGACCACGGGCGACTACCGCATCACGACGCCCGAGGACACGCCTGTGTCCGGCAAGGTGGCCGCCACCGATGTGGACGGCGACCCGCTGACCTTCACCAAGGGCAGCGATCCGACGCACGGCACGGTGGTGGTCAACAGCGACGGCAGCTATACGTACACGCCTGCCAAGGACTACAACGGCAGCGACCAGTTCACTGTGGTGGTGAGCGATGGCAACGGTGGCACGGCCACGTCCACGGTGTTCGTGGGCATCACGCCGGTGAACGATCCGCCGGTGGTCGTTGATCCGCCCAGCCCGCCCCCGGGCCAGACCTTCGACCCGGCCACGGGCGACTACCGCATCACGACGCCCGAGGACACGCCTGTGTCCGGCAAGGTGGCGGCGACCGACGTCGATGGCGACCCGCTGACCTTCACCAAGGGCAGCGACCCGACGCACGGCACGGTCGTCGTCAACACCGACGGCAGCTACACCTACACGCCCGCCAAGGACTACAACGGCAGTGACCAGTTCACCGTGGTGGTGAGCGATGGCAACGGTGGCACGGCCACCTCGACGGTGTTCGTGGGCATCACGCCGGTGGACGACGCCAGCGTGCTGGCGCCGGACGTGAAGACGACGACGGAAGACAGCCCGGCGCTGGGCAATGTGCTGGCCAACGACCGCGACGTGGACAACGTGCTGAGCGTGGCCTCGTTCCAGGTGGCGGGCCAGGCGGCGGTGCTGGCGGGCGGCACGGCGACGATCGCGAACGTGGGCACGATCAGCATCGCGGCCAACGGCGACTACGTGTTCACGCCGGCGGACAACTGGAACGGCCAGGTGCCGACGGTGACGTACACGACGAACACGGGCTCGTCGAGCACGCTGGACATCACGGTGACGCCGCTGGACGACACGCCGGCGCTGAGCAACGACGTGGCGAAGACGCAGGAAGACACGGCGGTGAAGATCGACGTGCTGGCCAACGACACGGACGTGGACGGCGACAAGCTGTCGATCATCGCGGTGGATGGCAAGGACATCACGGCGGGCCCGGTGGCGGTGACGGGCGGGGTGGTGAGCCTGAACGGCGATGGCACGCTGACGTACACGCCCAACAAGGACTACAACGGCAACCTGAGCTTCACGTACACGGCCACCGACGGCCGCACGCCGGTGACGGCGACGGTCAATGTCGAGGTCACGCCGGTCAACGACGCACCCACCGTCCCCAACTACGGTCTCACGACGCAGGAAGACAAGCCCATCAGCGGCAAGGTCACGGGCTCGGACGTGGACGGCGACACGCTGACCTACACCAAGGGCAGCGACCCGGCACACGGCACGGTGGTGGTCAACACCGACGGCAGCTACACCTACACGCCTGCCAAGGACTACAACGGTGGCGACAGCTTCACCGTGACCGTCAACGACGGCAACGGTGGCACCACCACGTCGACGGTGACCATCACCGTGACGCCGGTGAACGATCCGCCGGTGCCGAGCGATCCGCCGGTCACGCCGCCGGGCCAGAACTTCGACCCGGCCACGGGCAACTACACGATCACGACGCCGGAGGACACGCCGGTCAAGGGCCAGGTGGCCGCCACCGACGTGGACGGCGATGCACTGACCTTCACCAAGAGCAGCGACCCGACGCACGGCAGCGTCACGGTCAACGCCGACGGCACGTACACCTACACCCCGGGCAAGGACTACAACGGCAGCGACAGCTTCACCGTGACGGTGAGCGACGGCAACGGCGGCACGGCGACCTCGACGGTGAACGTCACCGTCACGCCGGTCAACGACGCGCCCACGGCACCGAGCACCAGCATCTCCACGCCCGAGGACACGCCCATCGACGGCAAGGTCACGGGCTCGGACGTGGACGGCGACACGCTGACCTACACCAAGGGCAGCGACCCGGCACACGGCACCGTCACCGTCAACACCGACGGCAGCTACACCTACACGCCCGCCAAGGACTACAACGGCGGCGACAGCTTCACCGTGACCGTCAACGACGGCAACGGCGGCACCACCACGTCGACGGTGACCATCACCGTGACGCCGGTGAACGATCCGCCGGTGCCGAGCGATCCGCCGGTCACGCCGCCGGGCCAGAACTTCGACCCGGCCACGGGCAACTACACGATCACGACGCCGGAGGACACGCCGGTCAAGGGCCAGGTGGCCGCCACCGACGTGGATGGCGACGCACTGACCTTCACCAAGAGCAGCGACCCGACGCACGGCACGGTCACGGTCAACGCCGATGGCACGTACACCTACACCCCGGGCAAGGACTACAACGGCAGCGACAGCTTCACCGTGACGGTGAGCGACGGCAAGGGCGGCACGGCGACCTCGACGGTGAACGTCACCGTCACGCCGGTCAACGACGCGCCCACGGCACCGAGCACCAGCATCTCCACGCCCGAGGACACGCCCATCGACGGCAAGGTCACGGGCTCGGACGTGGACGGCGACACGCTGACCTACACCAAGGGCAGCGACCCGGCCCACGGTACGGTGGTGGTCAACACCGACGGCAGCTACACCTACACGCCCGCCAAGGACTACAACGGTGGCGACAGCTTCACCGTGACGGTCAACGACGGCAATGGCGGCACCACCACGTCGACGGTGACGATCACCGTGACGCCGGTGAACGACCCGCCGGTGCCGAGCGATCCGCCGGTCACGCCGCCGGGCCAGAACTTCGACCCGGCCACGGGCAACTACACGATCACGACGCCGGAGGACACGCCGGTCAAGGGCCAGGTGGCGGCCACCGACGTGGACGGCGATGCGCTGACCTTCACCAAGAGCAGCGACCCCACGCACGGCACCGTCACGGTCAACGCCGACGGCAGCTACACCTACACGCCCAGCCAGGACTACAACGGCAAGGACAGCTTCACCGTGACGGTGAGCGACGGCAAGGGCGGCACGGCCACCTCGACGGTGAGCGTCACCGTCACACCGGTCAACGACGCGCCGGTGGCCGTCAAGGACACCGTGACGACCGACGAGGACACGCCCGTCACCATCCAGGTGCTGCGCAACGACACCGATGTGGACGGCGACAAGCTCACCGTGGTGGGCTTCACCCAGCCCTCGCACGGCACCGTGGCGCTGGACGCCAACGGCAACCCGGTCTACACGCCCGGCCTGGACTACAACGGCGCCGACAGCTTCACCTACACCATCAGCGACGGCAACGGCGGCACCTCGACCGCCACCGTGTCGATCACGGTGGGCGGCGTCAACGACGCGCCAGAGCCCAAGCCCGACACCAACAGCACCAGCGAAGACGTGGTGCTCAAGGTCGGCGTCACTGGCGGCGTGCTGGCCAACGACGTCGATCCGGACGGCGACAGCATGGCGGTGACCCAGGTCAGCTTCGGCGGCAGCATCGTCGATGCCGGCAAGGCCATCGAAGGCAGCTGGGGCACGCTGACGCTCAATGCCGACGGCAGCTACACCTACGCGCCCAATGCGGCCTCGCAGGCCCTGACCACCGGCCAGAGCCAGAAGGACGTGTTCACCTACACGGTGACCGACCCCTCGGGCGCCACCGCCACCACCACGCTGACGCTCACCGTCAACGGTGCCAACGACGCGCCCGTGGCCGACAACCAGGCCCGCACCACGCCCGAGGACACGCCCATCACCGGCCAGATCGTGGCCCGCGACGTGGACGGCGACACGCTGGGCTATGCCAAGGGCAGCGACCCGGCCCACGGCACCGTCACGGTCAATGCGGACGGCAGCTACCTCTACACGCCCGCCAAGGACTACAACGGCAAGGACAGCTTCACCGTGCTGGTGAGCGATGGCAACGGCGGCACGACCACGGCCACCGTCACCATCGACGTCACGCCGCAGAACGACGCGCCCACGGCGCCCGACTACAGCATCACCACCCGCGAAGACACCCCGATCGACGGCAAGGTGGTGGGCAGCGACGTGGATGGCGACACCCTCACCTATGTGAAGGGCAGCGATCCGGCGCACGGCACGGTGGTGGTGAATGCCGATGGCACCTTCACCTACACCCCGGGCAAGGACTACAACGGCGGCGACAACTTCACCGTGACGGTGAGCGACGGCAAGGGTGGCACGGCCACGTCCACCGTGACCATCGGCGTCACGCCGGTGGACGACGCCAGCGTGCTGGCGCCGGACGTGAAGACGACGACGGAAGACAGCCCGGCGCTGGGCAATGTGCTGACCAACGACCGCGACGTGGACAACGTGCTGAGCGTGGCCTCGTTCCAGGTGGCGGGCCAGGCGGCGGTGCTGGCGGGTGGCACGGCGACGATCGCCAACGTGGGCACGATCAGCATCGCGGCCAACGGCGACTACGTGTTCACGCCGGCGGACAACTGGAACGGCCAGGTGCCGACGGTGACGTACACGACGAACACGGGCTCGTCGAGCACGCTGGACATCACGGTGACGCCGCTGGACGACACGCCGGCGCTGAGCAACGACGTGGCGAAGACGCAGGAAGACACGGCGGTGAAGATCGACGTGCTGGCCAACGACACGGACGTGGACGGCGACAAGCTGTCGATCATCGCGGTCGATGGCAAGGACATCACGGCGGGCCCGGTGGCGGTGACGGGCGGGGTGGTGAGCCTGAACGGCGACGGCACGCTGACGTACACGCCCAACAAGGACTACAACGGCAGCCTGAGCTTCACGTACACGGCCACCGACGGCCGCACGCCGGTGACGGCGACGGTCAATGTCGAGGTCACGCCCGTCAACGACGCCCCCAAGGCGGTGGACGATGCGGTCAACACCGCCGAGGACACGCCGATCTCCATCCCGGTGCTGCGCAACGACACCGACGTGGACGGCGACACGCTGAGCATCATCGGCTTCACGCAGCCCTCGCACGGCACCGTGACGCTGGGCGCGGACGGCAATCCGGTCTACACCCCCAGCCTCGACTACAACGGCGCCGACAGCTTCACCTACACCATCAG
Source organism: Pseudacidovorax sp. NFM-22 (assembly GCF_021401245.1). Taxonomy (GTDB): domain Bacteria; phylum Pseudomonadota; class Gammaproteobacteria; order Burkholderiales; family Burkholderiaceae_C; genus Xenophilus. Next base: position 886,930 of record NZ_JACBFY010000001.1, on the reverse strand, counting down.
CGACGGCAACGGCGGCACCTCCACCGCGACCGTGTCCATCACCGTGGGCGGCGTCAATGACGCACCCGTGGCGGTGGCCGACACCAACATCACCAGCGAAGACCTGGTGCTCAAGGTGGGCACGGTGGGCGGCGTGCTGGCCAACGACCGCGACGAGGACGGCGACACGCTGTCGGTGGTCAAGGTCGGCTTCAACGGCACCTCGGTCGATGCCGGCAATCCGGTCCAGGGCCAATGGGGCACGCTGACCATCAATGCCGATGGCAGCTACACCTATGCGCCCAACGCAGCCGCGCAGGGCCTGGACGACGGCGAGAGCGCCAAGGACGTCTTCAGCTACACGGTCACGGATCCTTCGGGCGCCACCTCGACCACGACGCTGACGCTCACGGTGACGGGCGCCAATGACGCGCCCGTGGCGGTGGACGACTCGGCCACCACGCCGGAAGACACCGCGGTGACCGTCAGCGTGCTGACCAACGACACCGACGTGGACGGCGAAGCGCTGACCGTGACGCAGATCGACGGCAAGGCCGCCACCGTGGGCCAGGCCATCGCGGTCGAGCACGGCACGGCCACGCTCAATGCCAACGGCACCATCACCTTCAACCCGGACGCCGGCTACAACGGTCCGGCCAGCTTCACCTACACGGTGAGCGACGGCACGGCGCGCGACGTCGCCACGGTCAACATCGTGGTGGACAGCGTGAACGATCCGCCGAACGCGCTGGACAACGTGGTCACCGGCTTCGAGGACGCGCCGCTGACCTTCGATCCGCGCTCCAACGACGTGGATCCGGACGGCGACGCGCTGACCATCACCGCCATCAACGGCCAGCCGATCACCGTCGGCAAGCCGGTGGCCCTGGGCGATGGCCTGCTGAGCCTGAACACCGACGGCACGCTGACCTTCACGCCCAACAAGGACTTCAACGGCAAGGTCGACTTCCAGTACACGGTGGACGACGGCCGCGGTGGCACCGACACCGCCAAGGTGACGATGAACATCACGCCGGTGAACGATCCGCCGGTGCCCACCGACGTGCCCAACGTGCCGGGCCAGAGCTTCGATCCGACGACCAAGAACTACAGCCTGGTCACGCCCGAGGACACGCCGATCAGCGGCAAGGTGGCCGCCACCGACGTGGACGGCGACACGCTGACCTTCGCCAAGAGCAGCGACCCGGCCCATGGCACGGTCACCGTCAACACCGACGGCAGCTACACCTACACGCCCAGCCAGGACTACAACGGCAAGGACAGCTTCACCGTGACGGTGAGCGACGGCAACGGCGGCACGGCGACGTCGACGGTGTTCATCACCGTCACGCCGGTCAACGACGCGCCCACCGCGCCGAACTACAGCCTGACCACGCCGGAAGACACGCCCATCAGCGGCAAGGTGGTGGGCAGCGACGTGGACGGCGACACGCTGAGCTACACCAAGGGCAGCGATCCGGCCCATGGCAGCGTCACGGTCAACGCCGACGGCACGTACACCTATACCCCGGGCAAGGACTACAACGGCAGCGACAGCTTCACCGTGACGGTCAAGGACCCCAGCGGCGCCACGGCCACCTCCACGGTGACCATCGGCGTCACGCCGTCCAACGACGCGCCCACGGCGCCGGACTACGCGCTGACCACCCTGGAAGACACGCCGGTCAGCGGCAAGGTGGTGGGCAGCGATGCGGACGGCGACCCGCTCAACTACACCAAGGGCAGCGATCCGGCCCATGGCAGCGTCACGGTCAACGCCGATGGCACCTTCACCTACACCCCGGGCAAGGACTACAACGGCAGCGACAGCTTCACCGTGACGGTCCGCGACCCGAGCGGCGCCACGGCCACCTCCACGGTGACCATCGGCGTCGAACCGCAGAACGACAACCCGGTGGTGCCCACCAACTACAGCGTGGCCACCGACGAGGACAAGAGCGTCAGCGGCCAGGTGAAGGCCACCGACGTGGACGGCGACAACCTGAGCTACAGCGCCGGCACCGCGCCGAAGCACGGCCAGGTGGTGGTCAATGCCGACGGCACCTACACGTACACGCCGACCAAGGACTTCGCGGGCACCGATGCCTTCACCGTGGTCGTGAACGACGGCGCCGGCGGCACGGCCACCACGACGGTGAACGTGACCATCGCCCCGGTGGCGGACACGCCCAAGGTGGTGGTCGACGTCGGTACGGCCGTGGCCAACCAGGTCACGGTGAACAGCCAGAACGCCACGTCGACCGACCAGGGCTTCAAGGTCACGGCCACCAAGCTGGACGGCACGCCGGGCACCATCAGCTTCATCAATGGTGGCGGTGTGGTGGGCTTCGGCGTGGCCGGTGCCGCCAGCAACGGTGCCGACACCGAGCTGGGCTACCAGTCCGGCAAGTCCGAGAAGCTGTCCATCAGCTTCGACCAGGCGGCCTCCAGCGCGACGCTGACCTTCTCGTACCTGAACCCGACCGAGCACGCCAGCTACACGCTGTACGACGCAGCCGGCCGTGTGATCGGCGGCGGCGTGGTGACGGGCGTGACCGACCAGATCGATCCCTCGATCACGGTCAAGAGCGACACCGGCGCGCTGATCAGCCGCATCGACTTCGCCGCGCCCGGCACCAACGACGACTACGTGCTCAACAAGGTCAGCTACGTGGTGGGCGAGACGGTGCCGGTGACGGTCTCCGTCACGCCGACCGACGTGGACAACTCCGAGTTCGTCAGCGGCGTGGTGCTGCGCATCCCGGCGGGGGCGACGCTGTCGGCCGGCACGGCCAATGCCGACGGCACCTGGACGCTGCCGCTCACGGGCAATGGCGGCTACACAGTGAACGTCGATGCGGTGACCCATGCGGTAACCATCACCGGCCTGACCCTGTCGGTGCCGGCCTCGTACACCGGCGACCTCTCCGTCACGGCCGTGGCCACCGTGTATGACACGGTGCCGACGGCCACCACCACCGGCACCGGCAGCGACACCGAGACCAATGCGCCCATCGTTGCCTACGACGACGTCGGCAGGGTCAAGAGCGGTGCGACCCTGACCGTCTCCGCGGCCAACGGCGTGATCCAGAGCGGCGCCGATGCCGGCGGCAAGGACGTGGGCACGGGCCTGGTGGTCACCGGCGTGCACACCGGCGGCGACGCGACCAGCGTGGCCGCCACCGCCACCGCCGCGCCCGGCCAGACGCTGACCGGCCAGTACGGCAAGCTCACGCTCAATGCCGACGGCAGCTACAGCTACGTGGCCGACAACGCCAGCGGCCTGCCGAGCAACAAGACGGTGACGGACACCTTCACCTACACCGTCACCGGCGAAGCCGGCAAGACCGAGACGGCGCAGCTGGTGATCTCCATCGGCGGCACCAACAACGCGCCCACCATCCAGGCGGGTGCCGTGGCGGCCGTGTCGGAAGAGGGCCTGCCGGGCGGCATCCCCGACACCACGGGCAACACCGACACCACCAATGCACGCACCGCAACGGGCAACGTGGTGATCGGCGACATCGACGGCGACACGCTGGCGGTGACGCTGGTGGCGCCCACGACGGCCCTCACCTCGGGTGGCCAGGCCATCGTCTGGACCGGCGCCGGCACGCAGGAGCTGATCGGTCACATCGGCAGCGCCACGGGCACCGAGGCCATCCGCGTCGCCATCGGCAACGACGGCGCCTACACCGTCACGCTGAGCAAGCCGCTCGACCAGCCCGTCAAGGGCCAGGAGGACGTGAGCCAGTTCAACGTGGGCGTGCGCGTCAGCGACGGTGCCACCGCCACCACCGGCAGCCTGACGGTGCGCGTGGAGGACGACAGCCCCGTGGCCACCAACAGCACCGCCACCGGCTTCGTGCGTGCGGACAGCATCAGCATCAACTCGCTGCAGGGCGGCTGGATCAACCCGGTGTTCGACAACGGCACGCGCCAGACCAGCCAGTCCAACACCGACAACGACAGCCTGATCGACAAGATCAGCTGGGGCACGCCGGCCAGCGGCAGCGGCCAGTCGGGCTACACGCTGGTGGACAACATCGGCTACACCAGCGCCACGGGCACCGCCATCAAGGCCGGCACGCCCTTCAAGCTGGCCGACTTCACGCACGACAACTGGCCCATCAACAGCGGTTCGTCCACGCTGGACAAGGTCACGATGACCATGTCCGCCAACGTGGTGATCAACGGCGTGGTGACGGCGGTGAGCTTCAACGTGCTGTTCGACCACACCGAGACGCCCAACGGCAACGATCCCGTGGCCTCGCGCGACATCATCAGCCTGCCGGCGCAGGATGTGATCGTGCAGGTGGGCATCCAGAGCTACACCTTCCGGGTGGAGGGCTTCAAGGATGCCAGCGGCAACCTGGTCAACACGATCTACACCGACGAGCAGGCCAGCAACACCTACAGCCTGTGGGGCAGCATCAGCTCGACCGATGCGCTGCCGCACATCACCGGCCAGGTGGATGCGCAGGCGGGCGCCGACGGGCTGGCCAGCGTGAGCTGGGGCGACCTGACGAGCCAGTACGGCACGATGAAGGCCAATGCCGACGGCACCTACGACTTCGAGGTCAACCGCGCCACCCGCGACACGCTGGCCCCGGGCCAGTCGGTGACGCAGAACTTCAGCTACACCGTGACCGACAAGGACGGCGACACCGCCACCTCGACGGTGACGATCAGGATCGAGGCGCCGAGCGAGATCCAGCTGACGACCACCACCGGCCAGGACTACACGGGCACCGACCATGGCGACCGCATCGTGGGCAGCACCGGCAACGACGTCATCAACGGCGGTGCCGGCGACGACTCGATCCGCGGCGGCGACGGTGCGGACACGATCCGCGGCGGCTCGGGCAACGACGTGCTGACCGGCGGCGCCGGTGCCGACACCTTCGTGTGGAAGCTGGGCGACCAGGGCACGTCGGCCACGCCGGCGCGCGACATCGTGACGGACTTCGGCACCGCGTCCAAGGCCAACGGTGGCGACGTGCTCGACCTGCGCGACCTGCTCCAGGGCGAGAACCACAACAGCGGCATCGGCAACCTGGGCAGCTTCCTGCACTTCAGCAAGTCGGGCAGCGACACGGTGATCGACGTGAAGCACGAGGGCGCGGCCGGCGGTGCGGTGACCCAGCAGATCGTGCTGAGCAATGTGGACCTCACGGCCAACAACTCGCTCACCGACGCGGCCATCATCCAGAACCTGCTGAACCAGGGCAAGCTGATCACCGACTGATCGGCGAAGGCCCCCAAGCAAAGCAGCCCCCTCGCGGGGGCTGCTTTTTTTTGCGAGACGCGCGGGTGCGCTCGGATGCCTTGGACGGTCGTGCGCGCAACGCTTGCGCGACCCGGCCGCGTCGCCGCCGCCCAGCCCGACGTTTCAGCGGGTCGGATTCAGCGGTTGAGGTAGCGCGTGACGGCCGGCCCGGTCACGCCGCCGATGCCGAGGCCGGCCAGCGCGCGCCACTGGCCGGCCGAGGACACCTGCTCGGCATAGGCCTCCACGCCCAGGCCGCGCGCCACTTCCACCATGGCCTGCACCAGGCGGCGGTAGCCCTCGCTGCTTTCCACGCTGGCCACGAAGGAGCCGTCGATCTTCAGGTAGTGCAGTTGCAGCTCGTGCAGCCGCGGCAGCAGCGCGAGCTGGCGGCCGAAATGCTCCACGCCCAGGCGGCAGCCGTGGCGTGCGAGCACCTGCGCGAGCATCGCCAGGGCGTCCACATGCTCTTCGAGCCCGCGCTCGCTCAGCTCGAAAGACAGCCAGTTGCATTCGGCCGGATGGCTGCGCAGCAGGGTGTCCAGGCGCGGCAGGAAGCTGGGCTCCAGCAGCGAGCGCGGCGAGAGGTTGACCGCCAGCGGCCCGGGCTGGCGCTGCAGGCTGTCCAGGGCCAGGCGGGTGGCGATCAGGTCGCATTCCTGCACCCAGCCCAGGCGCAGGGCGGCGGGCATGAACTGGCCGGCCGACAGCAGCGCGCTGCCTTCGGGCGCATCGGGCGGGGGCGTCATGCGCAGCATGGCCTCGTGGTGGATCAGCCGGCCGTCGGTCTGGCACACGGGGTAGAAGACCAGCGTGAAGCGCTGCTCCTGCAGGGCCTGTTGCAGCAGGTTGTCCCAGCCGCTTTCGCCGATCACCGGTGCCTCGCTGCCGGGCTCCGCCGCCTCGGCGATGCCGCGCACGGCGCCCTCGGCCTGCATCAGGGCGGCGTCCAGACGCGCCATCACCTCACCCGCGCTTTCGCCGCGGTGCCAGTGGCCGTGGGCGACATCGACCTGGGCGGCGGGCAGGCGTGCCCCGGCGTCGGCCCAGCCCGAGGCCGGCGCGCCCGGCGCCGGCTCGCCGACCGCCAGCGTGCCGAAGTCGCTGGGCAGGGCGCCGAATCCGGTGGGCAGGGGCGCGAAGCCGGAGGCGGGCGGTGCGAAGGCGCTGGACAGGTCGCCGTCGCGCGCATCCTGCAGCGACAGCACGGCGGCATGGGCCCGGCGTGCGAGTTCGGCCAGCTCGGCCGCGCTGCCACCGGGCCAGAGGTAGGCGAAGTCGGCCCCGTTCAGGCGGGCCAGCACCCGGTCGCCTTCGGCCGGCAGCACGCCGGAGAGCGCCTTGGCGACGGCGGCCAGCCAGCGGTCCGCGCGCTCGCGGCCGATCTGCCGGTTCAGCGCCATCAGGTTGCCCACGCGCAGCAGCAGCAGGCCGCCGGCCGGGTCCTCGGCCTCGTCGTCCAGGGCATTGCGCAGCGCGCCCATGAAGAACTCGCGGTTGGGCAGGCGGCTGACCGGGTCGCGCGTGGCTTCGGCATGCAGGCGGCGGATCTGGGCCGCCTGCTCGGTGAACATGGCGTGCACCCGCGCCACCATGCGGTTGAGCGCGCGCGCCATGCTGCGCAGCTCGGTCACGCGCGGCTCCTCGATGGTGTGGAACTGGCCGTTGCCCACCGCATCGGCCTGGTCGGCCATGTGCTTGAGGGGCCGGCGCAGCCAGCGCACCAGGGCCGTGATGCCCAGGCCCCACAGCAGGCCCGTGAGGGCCAGCAGGGCGCCCAAGAGCAGCGTGCCGCGCCAGAGGGCCACATAGGCGTACTGGGTGCTGGCGATCACCCTCACCCGGCCGGCCTGCTGCCAGCCGTTGCTCACCAGCGCCTCGCCCGGCGTGGCCTGCAGCGGCAGCAGGTGGGTGAACCAGGCCGGCACGTCCGCCCCCGGTTGCACGGCGCCGCGGTTGCGGTCGACGACGACCTGGCCCTTCACGTCGGTGTAGCGCACCTGCTGGAAGTGGCCGCTGTCGAACAGGGCATTGACCAGGGTCTCGGCCATGGCCGGGTCGTCGCCCTGCTGCGAGATGGACATGGCCAGCGAGACGGCCGCGTCCGCCCCCTGCGCGAGCAGCTGCTGCTGCAGATACAGCCGCGAGGTGGCGATGCTGACGGCCCAGGTGCCCAGCAGCACCGCGAACATGGCCAGCAGCACGCTGAGCCAGAGTCGTCTCAAGAGGGACACGGAATTTCTCCTAGGAGGGGACGGAGCCGGGGGCGGCGGCAGCCGGCGCCGGCAGGGCAGGGGACGGTCATGGGATGGCGCCCTCGGCACGCATGCGCACGAGCACGTCGCGCCAGCGGGTGAGCCGGTCCACCGGGTGGCTGGCCGCGTTGCCGGGGCCGGTGAAGATGCCTTCGGCGTTGAAGCTGAAGACGGGGGTGAGGTCGGGGCGCGAGCTGGCCGGCAGGATGCTGGAGACCAGGCTGTCGAGCACCAGCGGCACGGCCTCGGGCGTGGCGTAGTAGCTGAGCACCATGTGCGCCTGCGTGGCGCCGCCCACGCGGGCGCGCACATAGGTCAGGCGCAGACGCTCCTCGGGCACGCCCATCGCGCGCAGGGTGAAGTACTTGCCGATGACGTAGTCCTCGCAGTCGCCCCGGCCGCGGCCCAGGGTCTCGACGGGCGTCGCCCAGTAGTCCTCCTGGCCCCAGATCTCCATGTCCTCGCCGAAGCGCACCGCGCGGTTCCAGTGCTCGTTCACGCGGCGCAGCTTCTCGCGTTCGTCCAGCGTGCCTGCGCTGTCGACCAGCGTGCGCCAGGCCGTGAAGGCCTGCTGGCCCCAGGCGCCGTAGCGCTGGACCATGGTGCGCTCCATGAGCGCCGCATCCCACGCGCCGACGCCGACCGGGCCGCCCAGCGCCAGCAGCACGGCCAGGAGCAGCGCGACCCATGTCCGGCGACCCGCCACGGGTGGCGTGCGCCGGCCGGGCAACAGGGCGAAGAAGAGTTGCGTAAACACGACAGGCCGCGTGCGAGGGGGGGAGGCGGAATGGCGTCCTTCAGCGGCCCAGTGCGGAAAAGTTCCGAATGTAAGCGAAGTGTTGCAACATTCTTAACCGATCTGTTACCGATACGTAGAATAATTTATTAGATTGATGCAGCTGACCCGCCCAGCTGCGCGGTGTGCGCCAAGAAAGCCTGACAACAACCAGACACGCGCCATCTTTTTTTACAAATCCACCCGGGACCTTGATTGATCGTATGTCCATGCTGACCTTCCGCCCCGTTGCCGTGGCCGCCCTGTTGGCCTGCAGTGTCGCCGTCGCCCAGACGCCTGCCACCTCGGCGCCCGCGCCGATGCCCGCGGCGGCGCCTTCGGCTGCCGCGACCGCGCTGCCGCCGGCCTCGCTGGGCGACGCCGTCGGCCTGGCCATCAGCCGCAATCCCGAGGTGCTGGCCCGCCTGCGCATGTACCAGGCCTCCGACGCCGAGCAGGCCGTGGCGCGCAGCGCGCTGCGCCCGCAGGTGGACCTGCAGGCCTTCACCGGCTACCAGAGCAGCCGCATCAGCGGCAGCGACAGCCAGAGCTACAGCCGTCCCGGCGCCAACCTGCAGCTGCGTCAGACCCTGTTCGACGGCGGTGCCGCCTCCAGCGACACGCGCCGCGCCGGCTTTGCCAAGCTGAGCCGCTACTACGACTATCTGGCCGCCAGCGACGAAATCGCGCTGCAGGCCGTGCAGGCCTACATCGACGTGGCCCGCTACCGCGAGCTGGAGCGCCTGGCTGCCGACAACTGGGGCTTTCACAACGAGACGCGCGAGCAGCTCGACCGCCGCGCCTCCGCCGGCGTGGGCAAGCGCGTGGATCTGGAACTGGCCCAGGGCCGTGCCGCCCTGTCGCAGTCCAACTGGCTGACCGACAGCGCCAACCTGCACGACGTGACCCAGCGCTTCCAGCGCCTGGTGGGCCAGATGCCCGCGGCCCAGCTGGCGCCGGTGCCCGAGACCTCGGCCAACCTGCCGGCTGCCCAGCAGGTGCTGAACGAGGCCATGCGCCGCAACCCGGGCTTCCTGTCGGCCGTGTCGGGCATCCGCGCCGCCCGCGCCGACCTGGACGTGCGCACCGCCGCCAAGTCGCCCACCGTGGCTTTCGTGGCGCAGACCGGCACCGACAAGCAGCTGTCGGGCCTGGACACCGTGCAGCGCGTGCAGAACAGCTCGGTGCAGGTGGTGCTGAACTACAACCTCTACCGCGGCGGCGCCGACGATGCCCGCGCCCGTGCGGCGCAGGAGAACTTCTACGCCGCGCAGGACCAGCGCGACCTGGCCTGCCGCAACATCCGCCAGACCGCCACCATCGCCTACAACGACCTGCGCCGCCTGCGCGAGCAGCTCAATTACCTGGAGCAGCACCAGCTGTCCAGCGAGAAGGCGCGCGAGGCCTTCCGCCAGCAGTTCGACATCGGCCAGCGCTCGCTGCTGGACTTGCTGGACACCGAGAACGAGGTGTTCCAGGCCCGTCGCGCGGTGGTGAACGCCCGCTACGACTACCTGCTGGCCGGCTACCGCGTGCTGCAGCAGACCAACGGCCTGCTGCCCGCCATGAACCAGAAGCCGCTGATGGTCGATGCGCCCGAGGTGCCCGAGGGCGGCCAGGCCGAGGACGAGGCCGTGCTGTGCAGCACCGAGATGACGCCGCCGCAGGTGCTGGACACCGCGGCCGTGGTGGCCTCCCGGCCGCCGCTGCAGCCCACGCCGGGCCAGACCTCGCCCGCACCGCGCCCGCTGCCGGTGCCGGCTCAGACCACGCCCGACACGTCCGGCGTGGCATCCACGGTGCAGGCCTGGGCCCGCACCTGGTCGGCCAAGGACCTGAACAACTACATGGCCTTCTATTCGAGCAGCTTCCGTCCGCAGCAGGGCAGCGTGGAGGCCTGGAAGTCGCTGCGCACCTCGCGCGTGACCAAGGCCGGCCCGATCAGCGTGACGGTGGAGGACCTGCAGGTGCGCGCGGACGGCGCCAATGCCGCCCAGGCGTCCTTCAAGCAGACCTACCGCTCCAGCGACTACAACGACGTGGTCAACAAGACGCTGCGTTTCGTGCGCGAAGGCCAGGCCTGGAAGATCCAGTCCGAGGTCGCCACGCCGGCGCGCTGACACCGCGGCCCCTGTCGAGGGGCCTGCGGCAGGACGACGGGCCCTTCGGGGCCCGTTTTCTTTGGGCGCACGCACCCGGCGCGTGGCCGCCTCGAAGGGGTGCATGGATGCACCATGGAGAGAAACTGTATCCAATCCTGATGTGCACTTGAACCTCTATTTCTTCGAGAGGCTTCCTGCGATCAGAGAAAAGAGTGCATTCACGTGCTCAATGGATTGGATACAAAGTGGCACGCCCATTGCTTGAAGGCACGCATCCGGTTTCGCGCCGGTCCTGTTGTTCAACCTTCCGGGAATGCCCATGCGCCAATTCATCGCTCCCCTCCTGGTGGCCGCCGCCGCCCTGACGCCGCTGCTCGGCCAGGCACAGGACGCCATCAAGCTCGGCTACGCCAAGTGCGCGCACTGCACGCCGCTGGCCCTCACGCCGCAGAACGCCGACCCCGCCAAGGTCAAGCTCGAAGCGACCGGCTTCAACACCGGCAACGACGTGCTGACGGCCCTGCTGTCCAAGAGCATCGACGTGGCCCAGGTCACCTACCTGCACTACGCCACCGCGCTCGACAAGGGCTTCGACGTGGTCGCCATCTCGGGCCAGATCAACGGCGGCTCGCAGATCCTGGTGGGCAACGACGTGCCCGTGGCCGAGAACGACTGGGCGGGCCTGAAGAAGGTCATCGCCGAGTACAAGGCCCAGGGCAAGCCCTTCCGCGTGGCGGCCTCGCGCGGCAATGCGCAGGACATCCACATGCGCGGCGCCTTCGCCAAGCAGGGCATCGACATCAACAAGGACGTCCAGTTCATCAACATCCCCAACCCGTCGGACCATGTGCAGGCCCTGCGCCGCGGCGAGGTGGAGCTGATCTGCTCGGTCGACCCCTTCGCCACCCAGATCCGCGAAGTGAAGGCCGCCAAGTTCTTCACCTATCCCTATGACCAGGCGGCCGGCAAGCTGACCAACCTGATCGTCACCCGCTCCGACGTGATCGCCAGCAAGCCCAAGGCCGTGGAAGAGACGGTGCGCTCCATCGTCAAGGTCAACGACCTGATGATCAAGGACAAGGGCCTGTTCATCGACACCATCCAGAAGGTGACCGGCCTGGACAAGGCCATCGCCACCGGCGCCGCCGCCAACCTGTACCCGGACTACCAGATCCACCGCGCCTCGGCCGTGGCCATCGCGCAGATGATGCGCGACCTCAAGTACATCAACACCGACGTGACGGCGGCGGTCGAGAAGAACATCGACTACCGCTTCCTCGAAGCCGCGACGGGCAAGCCCAAGTCGCAGCTGGGCTACTGAGGGCAGGGGCCGACGACGATGGCGGATTCCTCCTCCACGACCACGCTGCCGGCCGCGCCGGCGCCGGCTGCCGTGATGCCGGCCTGGAAGCGGCTGTACCGGCGCGTCGAGCGCGCCATCGTGCCGGCCCTGGTGCTCATCGGCTGGGAGCTGTTCTCCCGCTCGGGCGTGCTGCCGCCCGCACTGCTGCCGGCGCCCTCGCAGGTGCTGGTGGCCTGGGCCGACTGGGTGATCGGCACCGACGGCAACACGCAGACCTATTCGGGCCGCTGGATCTTCGACGTGGCGGCCAGCGCCGGCCGCGTGTCCGCCGGCTTCGCGCTGGCGGCGGCCCTGGGCATCGGCCTGGGCATGGCCATCGGCTGGTCGCGCACCATCGAGAAGCTCATCGAGCCGCTGCTGCAGGTGCTGCGGCCGGTTCCGCCGGTCTCGTGGATCCCGTTGGCCATCATCTGGTTCGGCATCGCCAACAAGCCGGCCATCTTCCTGGTGTTCCTGGGCTCCTTCTTCCCGGTGCTGCTATCGACCATCCATGGCGTGAAGACCTGCGACCGCAACCTGCTGCGCGCGGGCGCCATGGCCGGCGGCACGCCGCGGCTGCTGCTGCGGCACATCGTGTTCCCGGCGGCGCTGCCCAGCATCTTCTCGGGCCTGCGCATCGCCATCGGCTCGGCCTGGATGCTGACCGTCACGGCCGAGATGGTGGCCGTCAAGAGCGGCGTGGGCTATGTGCTCTGGGATTCGTACTACTTCCTGCGCTACGACATCGTCATCGCCGCCATGGCCAGCATCGGCCTGCTGGGCTACTGCAGCGACTGGCTGATCAAGTTGCTGTCGGCGCGCGTGCTGCGCTGGCAGCGCGGCTCCACCCTGCAAGCGAAGGAGGGCTGACCCATGAGCCTCATCACCATCCAGAACGTCTCGCGCCATTTCGAGGACCCGCGCCGCGGCAGCGCCGTCAAGGCGCTGGACGACGTGAGCCTCAGCGTGGGCCGTAACGAGTTCCTGTGCCTGCTGGGGCCGAGCGGCTGCGGCAAGTCCACGCTCTTGAACATGATCGCGGGCTTCGACCATCCCACGCGTGGCGTGGTGGCCGTGGGCGGCCGGCCGGTGACGGCACCGGGCGTGGACCGCGGCGTGGTCTTCCAGCAGCCCACGCTGATGCCCTGGCTGCCGGTGTGGGAGAACGTGGCTTTCCACCTCACCATGCGCGGCCTGCCCAAGGCCGAGCGGCGCAAGAAGGCGCAGCACTTCATCGACATGGTGGGGCTGCGCGGCTTCGAGAACCACTTTCCCAGCGAGCTCTCGGGCGGCATGAACCAGCGTGTGGGCATCGCCCGGGCGCTGCTGATGAACCCCGAGGTGATCCTGATGGACGAGCCCTTCGGCGCGCTGGACGAGCAGACCAAGATGGACATGCATGCCGAGCTGGTGCGCATCTGGCGCGACAGCCAGAGCACCATCGTGTTCGTCACGCACGGCATCGAGGAATCGCTGGCGCTGGGCACGCACATCGCCGTGATGTCGGCGCGGCCGGGTCGCATCCGCGAGCTGATCGAGGTCGACCTGCCGCGCCCGCGCGATTCCACCAGTCCGCGCTTCAACGACTACAAGCGCCACATCCTGCAGCTGCTGCGGCCTGAAGGGGTCGTGACGCCCACCGCTGCCGCACATGGCTGAGGCTGCATCGGTCACCTTCATCACCGGCGCTGCGGGCTTCGTCGGCCTGGCGCTGGTGGAGCACCTGCTGGCCCGCGGCGAGACGGTGGTCGGCTGGGACGCGGCGCCACTGCCCGAGGCGGCGCAGCGCGCGCTGGCAGCACTGCCCGGGCGCTTCATCGCCTTGCGGGGCGACGTGGGCGATGCCGCAGCGCTGGAAGCCGCACTGGCCCAGCACCGGCCGCATCGCCTGGTGCTGCTGGCGGCCGTGACCGCGGCGGCCGAGCGCGAGCGCCGCGCGCCCGAAGGCATCTTCGCCGTCAACCTGGTGGCCGTGACCACGGCGCTGCGCCTGGCGTCCGCGCATGGCGTTCAGCGGGTGCTGCTGGCCAGCTCGGGCTCGGCCTATGGCGCCAGCGGCCGGCTGCCCGGCCTGCTGCACGAGACCGATACACCGCTGCAGCCCGAGGGGCTGTACGGCATCTCCAAGGTGGCGGCCGAGGCGGCCGCGCGGCGACTGGCCGGGCTGCTGGGCGTAGACCTGCGCATCGGCCGTCTGGGCACCTGCTTCGGTCCCTGGGAGCGCGACACCGGCGTGCGCGACACGCCCAGCGCGCCCTTGCAGGCCCTGCGTCTTCTTCGCGCCGGCCAGCCGGTGCGGTTGCCGCGCGCATTGCGGCGCGACTGGCTCTACGTGCGTGATGCGGCCGCCGCGATCACGGCGCTGCTCGATGCCGATGCGCCGACGCAGCCCATCTACAACCTGGCCGCCGGCTTCGAATGGTCGATGGCCGATTGGTGCGCGTGGCTGACCACGCAGCCGGGCTTCGAGGGCGCCGACTGGGCCATCGCCGGCGAGGGCGAGACGGCCAACGTCGACGCCTACGCCGACTACGACCGGGCCAGCATGGACATCATGGCCCTGCGCCGGGACACCGGCTTCGTGCCGCGCTACGACCTGGCGCACGCCGGTGCCGACTTCCTGGCCTGGCTGCAGCGCAGCGCGGAGCCTGCCCATGCCTGAGCACGCGTCCTCCATGCGCAGTGGCGGCCCGAGCCCCTCTCCCCTCGCGGGAGAGGGGTTGGGGAGAGGGGGCGCCCGCGCCACCACAGCCCCACGCCTGGCCCAGGCCGCCGCCCCCTCTCCCCAGCCCTCTCCCGCGAGGGGAGAGGGCGCCAACCCACACCGCCGCCGTTCGCGTCCCTGCGCGCAGCGGCAGGGCGCATCGACATGACCCCCAATCCCACCCGCCGCATGGCCGGCCGATGCTGCATCGTCACCGGCGCCGCCTCGGGCATCGGCCGTGCCATCGCGCGCCGCCTGGCCGCCGAAGGCGCCTTCGTGGTCGTCGCCGACATCACCCCGCAGCCCATCGAAGGTGGCGAGCCCACGCTCGCGGCCATCGAGGCCGAAGGCGGGCAGGCCCGCTTCGTCCATTGCGACGTGAGCCGCACCGAGCAGGTCGATGCCCTGGTGGCCGAAGCCGTGCGCTGGCAGGGCCGGCTCGACGTGCTGGTCAACAACGCCTGCATCCGCCACGCGCGGCCCTTGGCCGACATGGAGGACGCCGACTGGCAGCGCCTGCTCGACGTCAACCTCGGCGGCGTCTTCCGCGCCAGCCGCGCCGCCGTGCGGCAGATGCGCACGCAGGCCGTGGTGGACGAGGTGCGCGGCCGCATCGTCAACCTGTCGTCGCAGCACGGCCTGATCGCCGCGCCCGGCGACCTGGGCTACGGCGTCACCAAGGCCGGCATCGGCTACATGACACGGCAGGTGGCGGCCGACTATGCCGCGGAGCAGATCGCCTGCAACGCCGTGGCGCCCGGCAAGATCCAGACGGGGCAGGGCGGCCGCGCCCTCGACCCCGTGGTCATGGAGCGCGCCATCCGCCGCACGCCCTGGCCGCGCCTGGGCCGGCCCGAGGACGTGGCCGAGGCGGTGCTGTTTCTGGCCAGTTCCGAGGCGCGCTTCATCACCGGCGTCGAACTCATGGTCGACGGTGGCTGGATGGCCGCCTGACCCTTCTCTTTTCTTGAACACGAATCCCATGTCCGCCTTCGACCTCGTCATCCGCAACGCCCGCGCCGTCACGGCCAGCGACATCTTCGACTGCGACATCGCCGTGAAGGACGGCCGCATCGTGCAACTGGGCCAGGGCCTCGCCGCCGGCGCGCGCGAGATCGACGCGGCCGGCCGCCATGTGACGCCCGGCGGCGTCGACGCCCACTGCCACCTCGACCAGCCCGAGCCGCCGCCGGTGGTGATGGCCGACGACTTCGACACCGGCACGCGCTCGGCGGCCTGCGGCGGCACCACCACCGTCATTCCCTTCGCGCTGCAGCACAAGGGCCAGTCGCTGCGCGAGGCGGTGGCCGACTACCACCAGCGCGCCGAAGGCAAGGCGCATGTGGACTACAGCTTCCACCTGATCGTGAGCGACCCCACGCCGAAGGTGCTGGAGGAAGAGCTGCCCGCGCTGATCCGCGAGGGCTACACCTCGTTCAAGATCTACATGACCTACGACAGCCTGAAGCTGGACGACGGCCAGATCCTGGACGTGCTGTCGGTGGCGCGCGAGCACGGCGCCATGGCCATGATCCATGCCGAGAACGCCGACTGCATCGAATGGCTCAGCAAGCGGCTGGAGGCCGCCGGCCGCACCGCGCCGCGCTGGCATGCGCATGCGCGGTCCATGCTGGTGGAGCGCGAGGCCACGCACCGCGCCATCGCGCTGTCGGAGCTGGTGGACGTGCCCATCCTCATCGTGCACGTCTCCGGACGCGAGGCGGTGGAGCAGATCCGCTGGGCCCGCGCCCACGGGCTGAACGTCTTCGCCGAGACCTGCCCGCAGTACCTCTTCCTCACCGCCGAGGACCTGGGCATCGACGACAGCTACCACGGCGCCAAGTGCGTCTGCAGCCCGCCGCCGCGCGACAAGAGCAACCAGCAGGTGATCTGGAACGGCCTCGCCGATGGCCTGTTCACCGTGTTCTCGTCCGACCACGCGCCCTACACGTTCGACGGCACGGAGGGCAAGAAGCCGGGTGGGGAGGAGGTGGGCTTCCGCCACATTCCCAACGGCATCCCGGGCATCGAGACGCGCATGGCGCTGCTGTGGTCCGAAGGCGTGATGGCCGGGCGCATCACGCCGCAGAAGTTCGTCGAGCTGACGTCCACCAACCCGGCCAAGGCCTACGGCCTGCATCCGCGCAAGGGCAGCCTGGCGGTGGGCGCCGATGCCGACCTCGTGATCTGGGACGAGCGCGAGTTCGTGCTGACCAATGCCCAACTGCACCACGACGTCGACTACACGCCGTATGAAGGCATGCACCTGACGGCCTGGCCCGGCATGACGCTGTCGCGCGGCGAGGTGGTCTGGGACGGCAAGGACTTCAGCGGCCGCCAGGGCGCAGGGCGCTTCCTGCACTGCGGCACGCCCACGCTGGTGCCGCGCCGCCGCGGATGATCGGCCCCATGCGCATCCTCGTCATCAACCCCAATATCTCCGACAGCGTCACGGCCCTCATCGGCAGCGAGGCGGCGCGCAGCGCCAGCGCCGGCACCGAACTCACGCTGCGCACCGCGCCCTTCGGCGTGGCCTACATCGAGACCCGCTTCGAGGCCATGGTCGGCGCCTATGCGGCGGCCAACGTCGCGGCCGAGCATGCGGCGGGCCACGACGCGGTGATCGTCGCCGCCTTCGGCGACCCGGGCCTCGCGGCCCTGCGCGAGGTGCTGCCCATGCCGGTGCTGGGCCTCACCGAATCGGCCCTGGCGAGTGCGTGCCTGCTGGGGCCGCGCTTCTCGATCATCGCCATCTCGCAGCGCATCCAGGCCTGGTACCGCGAGGTGGTGCAGGCCAACGGGCTGGAAGGCCGGCTGGCCAGCATCCGCGCGCTCGACCGGCCGCTGGCGCGCATCGACGGCATCCAGGAAGACCACACCGAGGCGCTGCTCTCCCTGTGCGAGCGGGCCGTGGCCGAGGATGGTGCCGATGTGCTGATCCTGGCCGGCGCGCCGCTGGCGGGGCTGGCGCGCCAGCTGGCCGGGCGCCTGCCGGTGCCGGTGGTCGACGGTGTCTCCAGCGCCGTGCGGCAGGCCGAGATGCTGCACGGCCTGCAGCCGGGCACGGCCCGGCGCGGCAGCATGGCGCCGCCGCCGGTCAAGCCGCACCAGGGCCTGCCGCCGGCGCTTGCCGCGCTGCTCGAGGCGGCGCAGGCCCGCAGCGCGTCGGCCTGAGCCAGCCGGGCGCGGACGGCGGCGTCCGACAGACCGGCTGGGGGCTCGGCGGCAGGCTGCCGCCAGCGGCATCGCCGCAAGGAGCCTCCCCATGAAGATCAAGACACCCCTGCTGCTCGGCCTGCTGGCCGTCACCCTGACGGGCTGCATCGTCGCGCCTCCACCGCCTCCGCCCTCGGGACCGCCCCCAGGCGCCTACCGCGACCGGGACCGCGATGGCATGCCCAACCGCTACGACCGTGACCGCGATGGCGACGGCGTGCCCAACCGCTACGACGCGCGCCCCAACGATCCGCGCTACCGCTGACCCGGTGCGCGCCGCGGGGCGCGCGCCTACCATGCAGGGCTGTCCCTAGGAGACTCCCTGCATGACCCCGCTCTTTCCCGGATTCGAAGAACGCCGCGTCGACGTCGGCGACGGCATCGAGATCGCCGCCACCATCGGCGGCTCCGGCCCCCCGCTGCTGCTGCTGCACGGCCATCCGCAGACCCGCGCCATCTGGCACAAGGTGGCGCCCACGCTGGCGCAGCACTACACCCTGGTCGCTGCCGACATCCGCGGCTATGGCGACTCCTCCAAGCCCGCCGGTCTGCCCGACCACGCCAACTACGCCAAGCGCGCCATGGCGCAGGACCAGGTGACGCTGATGCGCACGCTGGGCTTCGAGCGCTTCCTCGTCCTCGCGCATGACCGTGGCGCCCGCGTGGCCCACCGGCTGGCCATGGACCATGCGCAGGCCGTGCGTCGCCTGGTGACGCTGGACATTGCGCCCACGCTCGCCATGTACGAGCAGACCAACGAGGCCTTCGCGCGCGCCTACTGGCACTGGTTCTTCCTGATCCAGCCGGCGCCGCTGCCCGAGCGACTGATCGAGGCCGACCCGGCCCGCTACATCACCGACCTGATGGGCAAACGCAGCGCCGGCCTGGCCCCCTTCGACCCGCGCGCCCTGGCCGAGTACCAGCGCTGCATCGCACTGCCCGGCGCCGCGCATGCCACCTGCGAGGACTACCGCGCGGCGGCCACCATCGACCTGCAGCACGACCGGGCCGACCGCGAGGCCGGCCGCAAGCTCACGATGCCGCTGCTCGCGCTGTGGGGCGAGGAGGGCGTGGTGCACCGCTGCTTCCAGCCCCTGGCTGAATGGCAGCGCGTGGCGCTGGATGTGCAGGGCGGCCCGCTGCCCTGCGGCCACTACATCGCCGAAGAAGCGCCCGAGGCGCTGCTGGCGCGGGTGATGCCGTTCCTGGCTGCGGCCGAATAGACCCGCCTCGCAGCCGGCGTTGGGCGCAGGAAGGCGCCTGGGCTGATGGGGCGGGCGGCTGCCGTCGCCAAGCCCCTTGCGGGCTCAGTTCCCCGTCAGTGATGTTTTCGAGAATCACTCGCATTCTCTTTTCTCATCTCTGACGGGAGGTTGTTCGTGGGAGCGTTCAAGCGAATCAGCAGGGCGGCGGCTGCGTGCGCGGTCGGTGCCGCGGCGGTGGCGGGCCTGCCCGCGCAGGCGGGCGAGGGCGCCTTCGGCTGGGTCTACACGCTGGACCTGCAGCCCAAGGGCACGGCGGAATTCGAGCAGAAGGTGGACGTCACGCATGGCCAGGCCGCCGGCCGCTACGACTTCGGCCTGTACCGCTCCGAGCTGGAGTACGGCATCACCAACGACCTGCAGATCGGCGGCTACCTGAACGCCGCGTCGATCAGCGCGCACAACAACTATCTCAGCCCCGAGACCTGCGACCACATTCCCTGCACCGCCGGCTTCGGCGTGCCCAGCACGGCCAACACCAGCGATCCCTACAGCTACCGCCGCTTCGATGGCGCCTCCATCGAAGGCATCTGGCGCATCACCAACCCGGTCACCTCGCCGGTGGGCATCGGCCTGTACGTGGAGCCCACCTGGGGCAAGCTGGAAGACGAGCTCGAGTTCCGGCTGATCGCGCAGTCCAACTTCCTCGACGACCGGCTGGTACTGGCGGCCAACCTGCTGGTGGAGATCGAGAAGGAGAAGTACGACCCGGCCGGCATCATCAAGAACTCGATGGCCGACCTGCTGTATGGCGTCAGCTATCGCTTCGCGCCGAAGTGGACGGCCGGCGTGGAGGGCCGCTTCCACACCGACCACGACGGCTACCACTTCAACAAGCACACGCAGACGGCCAACTTCATCGGCCCCAACATCCATTACGCCGAGCGCAGCTGGTGGGTGACGGCCGCCTGGCGCCACCAGATCGGCGGCCACTGCTATGCCGATGGAACCGCCGACTGTTCGCTGGGCAAGGTGTGGGACAACCATGGCCGCAACCAGGTGGTCGTGAAGCTGGGGATCCCGCTGGAATGACGCGCATGCAATGGAAGCCGGCCGCGCTGATGCCGCTGGCGGCGCTGGGCGCGGCGCTGGCGCCCACGGCGCCGGTCTATGCGGCGGCCCGCATCTACGTGTCGGTCGAGCAGGCCCAGCGCGACCTGTTCGGCAGCCAGGCGCTCACGGCCTTTCCGGTGGCCCTGACGCCGGCCCAGCAGGACGAGGTGCGCGCGGCCTCGTCCGTGGCCCATCCCTTCCAGGGCAACCGCATCTGGAAGGCCGCCGATGGCGGCTGGTTCGTGGTGGACGAGGTGGTGGGCAAGCACGAGATGATCACCTACGCCGTGGCGCTGGACGCCCAGGGCCGCGTGCGCCGCGTGGAGGTGCTGGAGTACCACGAGTCCTACGGCTACGAGGTGGCCGAGCCGCAGTGGCTGCACCAGTTCGAGGGCAAGGATGGCGCCGCCCCGCTCAAGCTCGGCAAGGACGTGGAGAACATCTCCGGGGCCACGCTGTCGGCCAAGCACCTGACCGATGGCGTCAAGCGCGTGCTGGCGGTGTATGGGCAGGTGCTGCGTGGCCGCTAGCGCCCAGGCAGTGCGCGCTCCATCGCCGCGTGCAGGTCGCCATGGCGCGGCCGTGCCGGTGCCGGCTGTGGCCCCTGTCCGCCGCTGCCGGCCGGCGATGGGCACCTATGTCGAAGTCATGGCCGAGCCGGCGGCCGGCGTGTCGGCCGCCGAGGTGCTGGGCGCCGTGGAGGCGGCCTATGCCGCCATCGAACGCGTGGAGGCCCGCATGTCGCCGCACCGGCCGGATTCGGACCTCTGCCGCATCGCCACGGCCGCGGCTGGCGCGGTGCTGGCGATCGACCCCTGGACCTGGGAGGTGCTGGCCCTGGCCGCTCGCCTCCACCACGCGTCCGCGGGACTTTTCGACTGTGCGGCGGATGCGGGCCGGCCGGGGGCCAGCCAGGGGGGGCTGCAGCTCCTGCCCGCCGCGCGGGTGCGGGTGGGCGCGCCGGTGCGCCTCGACCTGGGCGGCATCGCCAAGGGCCATGCCGTGGATCGCGCCGTGGCGGCGCTGCGCGCGGCGGGCATCCGCCAGGGCCGGGTCAACGCAGGCGGCGACCTGCGTGTGCTGGGCCCGGTGCCCCAGCCCATCCATGTGCGTGATCCGTCAGCGCCCGGCCGGCTGAGGCACCTGGGGGACCTGGCCGATGGCGCGGTCGCCACCTCGGCGCCCGGTGCCGGCGCGCGCCTTCAGGCCCAGCCCCTGCGGTCCGCCATCGTTGACCCGCGCAGCGGGCAGGCGCTGGCCGGCAGCGCCAACTACACCGTGGTGGCGCCCACCTGCGCGCTGGCCGACGGCCTGACCAAGGTGCTGGCGCTGGGCGGCGCCCAGGCCCACGGCTGCCTGGCGGCCTTCGGTGCGCAAGGATGGGTGCTGTGACGCGGCAAGGCCGGCCACACGCCAGCCGCATCGGCCGCCTGCCGCGCTGGCAGCGGCGCAGCCTGTACGGGGTGCTCGGACTGTGCGCCGCCTCGGGCGTGGGCTGGTTCCTGCTGCTGGATGCATGGCACTGGCTGCCGCCGCAGCTCACGGCATGGTGGATCGTGCATGGGCTCACCGGTGCGCTCAGTCTGGTGGCACTGGGCAGCGTGCTGCCGCATCACGTGGTGGTGGCCTGGAAGGCGCGGCGCAACCGCGCTGCCGGGGCCTGCGCCCTGGGCCTGTTCGCGGCGGCGGCGCTGACGGCGTTGGCACTGCTCTACGGCGCGGAGGAATGGCGCGACGGCGTGCATGTCGCCCATGTCGCGCTGGGCCTGGCCGTTACCGCGGCGCTGCCCTGGCACCTGTGGCGCGGGCGGCGCCGCGCCCGGTCGGACTGACTGGCGCGCGGGCCCGGTTGCCAAAGTGTGAGCGTCTTTCTCAATGCTTGAACCCGGACTCCCGTTGGGCCCGCAGTGCAAGGACGAAGATGGTGTCGACGGAGGCGACGTACCGGTACAGCGCCACATACCCACGGCTGCCCTTGCCGATGACGAGTTCACGCTTGCCGTCCTTGACCGGACGGCCAATGGCTGGGCTGTGTGCGAGGACGTCGAAGGCTTCGAGGATCTCCTGCATCCGCTCACGTGGTCCGTCAGCGCTGTGCTGCTCAAGGTGTTCGACGAAACGCTCCAGATCGTCCAGCACCTCGGGCGCCAGTTCGATACGGGTCACGGCGACGTTCAGCGTGGCGTCTTGCGGGCGGACGGGCGAGCGGCCTTCTGCCCGGCGGCCCGTGCCTGGATGTAGGCCTTGGCTTCCGACCAGGGCACCGTTGCCCCTGTGCGCTGAACCTTCGCCCAACGCTCTTCGGCGATGCGGTGCATTTCGGCATCGATCTCGTCGTGTTCGACGGTGTTCGCCAGCGCGTCGAGGATGAAGGCGTGTGGCGATTTGCCGGCGCGCGCTGCCGCCTGGGCGATGCGCGCCTTCAGCTGTTCTTCAAGGCGGATGGTGGTGGTGGACATGGGAGGGCGCTCCGATGGGCTGTAGCATGATTGTGTCACGCAGCCCCGCTTCACGACTTTGTCGATGTGCTGGCCGATCCGGCCGAGACCCTAGGGATGCGCTTCACGAATCGAGCGGCAAGTCGGCGCTGCGGATCGGGATGCGCTGCGAGGCGCAAAGCGCAGCAATAGCCCGGCTATTGCGAGCATTTGCAACGACGCAGATCGCCCGAGTCCGCAGATGCCCACGGCGCGCGCATTCGTGAAGAGCGTCCCTAAGCAGCGCGTCTCCACCGCGGCAGCCGCACCAGCCCGCTCGACAGCGCCACCCCGCACACGATCACCAGCGCGCATCCCAGCATCCAGGCCGTCACCCGCTCGCCCAGCAGCAGCCAGCCGTAGAAGACGGCGAACACCGGCACCAGGAAGGTCACGGTCAGCGCCTTGGCCGGCCCCGCGCGGGCGATCAGGCGGAAGAACAGGATGTAGGCCAGCCCGGTGCAGGCCACGCCCAGGGCCACCAGGGCCAGCCAGGCGCGCAGGCCGGGCATCTGGCTGGGCCAGCTGAGTGTGGCGGGCACCACCAGCAGGGCCGTCGCGCCGATCTGGCTGCCCGCGGCATTGACCAGCGGCGGCACCGGCTGCAGCCAGCGCCGGGCCGCGCTGGCCGACAGGCCATAGCAGAGGCAGGCGCCCAGGCAGGCCAGCACGGCCCACAGCGTGCGCCAGTCGCCCGCGCCGGTGTGCAGGCCGGTGGAGCCGCTGGCCAGCAGCGCCACGCCCACGAAGCCGACCACCAGCCCCAGTGCCCGCGAGCCGTCCGGCCGGTCGCCGAAGACGGCCCACGCCACCAGCGCGCCGAACATCGGCACCGTGGCGTTGATCACCGCCGCCAGGCCGGTGGGAATGGTCAGCAGAGCGAAGGAGAAGAGCGCGAAGGGCAGGCCCGAATTGAGCATGCCCACGCCGCTGGTCACCCGCCAGTGGCGGCGCAGGTCGGCGCCCTGGCCACGCAGCAGCACCAGCGGCACCAGCACCAGCGCGGCGATGCCGACGCGCATGGCCGCCACCGGCAGCGCGCCGAACTCGGCGGCCCCGACGCGCATGAAGAGGAAGGAGGCGCCCCACAGCGCCGCCAGCAGCACGAGGTCGATCAGCCAGGGGCGTGATGCAGAACGCGGCGGACTCACGCCACCTCCTGCGTTCGCTCGCGCGCGGTCGGGGCGTTGCCGACCCGCCTCGCGGTCGGCCCTCGGTCCTCCGGTGGCAGCGCGACGCCTTCCAGCGTGAGCAGCGCGCGCTTGCGCTCCAGCCCGCCCGCGTAGCCGGTCAGGCTGCCGTCCGCGCCGATGACCCGGTGGCAGGGCACGATCACACTGACCGGATTGCGCCCCACGGCGGCCCCGACGGCGCGCATGGCGGCCGGCCGACCGAGCGCGAGGCCCAGGGCGCCGTAGCTGTGCGTGCCGCCACGTGGAATCGCGAGCAGGGCGCGCCACACCGCCTGCTGGAAAGGCGTGCCGCGCGACAGGTCCAGCGGCAGCTCGAAGCCGGTCCGCCGGCCTGCCAGGTAGTCCTGCAACTGACCGGCGGCGTCCTGCAGGAGCGCATGGCCCGGATCGGGCTCCCAGCCGGTGGTGTCGGGATGGTGGCGCTGTGCGTCGAACCACAGGCCGGCCAGGCCGTCGGCGCTGGCGGCCAGCAGCACGCCGCCGAGAGGCGTGTCGATGTGGCAGGTGCGCAGCGCGACGGGGCGGGCGCGGAAAGGGACAGGAATCATGAGAGGTCCTTCGTGGAGGGAGGCGCGGCCAGGCCGTGCCAGGCGGCGAGCACCGCGTAGCTGCGCCACGGCCGCCAGGCCTGCGACGCGGCCTCGGCGGCGCGGGCCTGGGTCACGCCCAGGGCCTTCTGCAGCGCGATGTCGCCGGCGGGAAAGGCGTCGGGCCAGCGCAGTGCGCGCATGGCGATGTACTGCGCGGTCCAGGCGCCGATGCCGGGCAGGGCCTGCAGGGCGGCGCAGGTGCGCTGGGGCTCGGCGCCGGCATGCAGCGCCAGCCGGCCGTCCAGCACGGCTTCGGCCAATGCGCGCAGGGCGGCCTGCCGCTGGCGCACCAGGCCCAGCCGGCCGAGTGTTTCGCCATCGACGGCCGCCAGTGCGGCAGGTGTGGGGAACAGGCGATCCAGCCCCTCGAAAGGCGTGGCGACGGGCTCGCCCAGCGCCTGCACCAGCCGGCTGCCCAGCGTGCGGGCGGCGGCCACGGTGATCTGCTGGCCCAGCACGGCGCGCACCGCCAGCTCGAAGCCGTCGAGCGTGCCCGGCACGCGCAGGCCTTCGGCGGCGGGGAAGTGCGGGCCCAGCACGGCATGGATGGCGGCTGGGTCGGCATCGAGGTCGAGCAGCGCGCGCACGCGGCTGGCAAGGATCGGCAGCACGGGCGCCAGCGATTCGGCGAGCGTGAGTCGAACCTGCGAGGCCGGCAGGTCGAAGCCCAGTGCCAGCCAGCCGGTCTGCGCGCCAATGCGCACCGTGCGGACGAAGCGGCCATCGGCGTCGAGCCGCTCCACGCCGGCCAGGGCGCGGCGGCCCAGGAATTCGCGCAGCGTCGCCAGGTCGTAGGGCGGGCGGAAGCCCAGCCGCACCGTGAGCGAGGCGCCGCCGACGTCGCCCTGGGCCTCGCCCTCGCGGGCGCGGCGCAGGTCGCGCGGGTTCAGGCCGTAGCGCTCGGCAAAGGCGGCATTGAAGCGCCGCACGCTGCCGAAGCCGCTGGCCCGGGCCACCTCGGCCACGGGCAGTCGCGTGTCGGCCAGCAACTGCTTGGCGGCCAGCAGGCGCCGCGTCTGCAGGTACTGCAGCGGCGAGACGCCGAATTCGGCCTCGAACAGCCGGCGCAGGTGGCGGTCGCTCACGCCCAGGCGCTCGGCCATGCGGGCCACCATGCGGCCGGGCTGCGCGTCGGCGTCGTCCGCCCACAGTTCGGGCTCGTCCATCAGGCGGGCGGCCTGCCGCGCGAGGATGCGCGAGGCATCCTCGGTGCTCCATGCCGGCGCACCGCCGGCGCGCGGCGCCAATTCGGGCCGGCAGCGCAGGCAAGGCCGGAAGCCCGCCGCCTCGGCCTGCGCCGCGTGCCGGTAGAAGCAGCAGTTCTCGCGCCGCGGCAGGCGCACGCGGCACACCGGCCGGCAGTAGATGCCGGTGCTCGTCACGGCCGTGAAGAAGGCGCCGTCGAAGCGTGCGTCGCGCGTCTTCAACGCCAGGTAACAGGCGTCGCCTTCGGTATCCGCCAAGGCGTCGGGCCGGGTGTTCATGCAGGGCATGCTACCTGTGCGAAGCCACCCAAATGCGCCATTTCCGGACATGCGAGCCGCGAGGGGCGGTGCCTACAATCGCCGCCGTCACTTTTGTTGTCATTTCCTCCCCCTCCCTGCCATGCAACTCAGCCCCTCGATCTTCAAGGCGTACGACATCCGCGGCATCGTGCCGAGCACCCTGGATGCGGAGGTGGCCGAGGCGCTGGGACGCGCATTCGGCAGCGCCGCACGAGCCGCTGGCGAGCGCGCAGTGGCCGTGGGGCGTGATGGCCGCCTGTCCGGTCCGAGCCTGGCCGAGGCGCTGATCCGCGGCCTGGTGGCCACGGGGGTGGAGGTGATCGACATCGGCGCCGTGACGACGCCCATGCTGTACTTCGCGGCCAACACGCTGTGCACCTCGGGCATCCAGGTCACGGGCAGCCACAACCCGAAGGACTACAACGGCTTCAAGATGGTGCTGGCCGGCCGCGCCATCTACGGCGACGAGATCCAGGGCCTGCGCAAGGTCATGGAAGACGGCAGCGCCCAGCTGGCCGAAGGCGGCAGCGTCCGCCAGGTCGACGTGCTGCCCGCGTACGTGGCGCGCATCACCGGCGACATCAAGCTGCAGCGCCCGCTCAAGATCGTGGTCGACTCCGGCAACGGCATCGCCGGCGCCTCGGCCCCCGCCATCTACCGCGCCATCGGCTGCGAGGTGATCGAGCTGTTCAGCGAGGTGGACGGCAACTTCCCCAACCACCATCCCGACCCGAGCAAGCCCGACAACCTCAAGGACCTGATCAAGGCCCTGCAGACCACCGACGCCGAACTGGGCCTGGCCTTCGACGGCGACGGCGACCGCCTGGGCATCGTCACCAAGGACGGCAACAACATCTTCCCGGACCGCCAGATGATGCTGTTCGCCAAGGACGTGCTCTCGCGCGTGCCGGGCGGCACCATCGTCTACGACGTCAAGTGCACGCAGCGCCTGGCGCCGGCCATCGAGGCCGCGGGCGGCCAGCCGCTGATCTACAAGACCGGCCACTCGCTCATCAAGGCCAAGATGAAGGAGCTCGACTCGCCCCTGGGCGGCGAGATGAGCGGCCACATCTTCTTCAAGGAGCGCTGGTTCGGCTTCGACGACGGCACCTACGCCGGCTGCCGCCTGCTGGAGATCCTGTCGGCCCATCCGAACGCCAGCGAGGTGCTCAACGCGCTGCCCACCAGCTTCTCCACGCCCGAGCTCAACGTGAAGTGCAACGAGGGTGAGCCGCACAAGCTGGTCGAGGAGATGAAGGCCAAGGCGAAGTTCGACGCCGACGCCAAGGTCTCGACCATCGACGGCATCCGCGTCGACTGGGCCGACGGCTTCGGCCTGGTGCGCGCCTCCAACACCACGCCGGTGCTGGTGCTGCGCTTCGAAGGCCAGACGCAGGACGCCCTGCACCGCATCGAGGCCACCATGACGGCGCTGCTCAAGTCGGTCAAGCCCGACGCGAGCTTCGCGGAGGCGGCGCACTGAGCGTGCCGCGCGTTTCCCGTTCTCCCGCGCTGCGCCTCTACGGGCTGTTCACCCGCCTCGCGCAGCCCCTTCTCAAACGCAAGCTGCGCAAGCGCGCCAAGGCCGAGCCGGGCTATGCCCATGCGGTGGCGGAGCGCTTCGGCGTGTACGACCCGGCGCTGCAGATCCGCGATGCCTGCTGGGTGCATGCCGTCTCGCTCGGCGAGACGCGCGCCGCCGCCATCCTGATCGCCGAGCTGCGGCGGCAGCTGCCGGGCGTGCCCATCCTGCTGACCCATGGCACCGCCACGGGCCGGGAAGAGGGCGCCAAGCTGCTGCAGGAAGGTGACGTGCAGGTCTGGCAGCCCTGGGACACGCCCCAGGCCGTGGCCGCCTTCCTCGACCGCTTCCGTCCGCGCATCGGCGTGCTGATGGAGACCGAAGTCTGGCCCGAGTTGACGGCGGCCTGCGCCGAACGGGGCATTCCGCTCACGCTGGCCAATGCCCGCCTGTCCGAGAAGTCGCTGGCCAAGGCCGAGCGCTGGTCCTCGCTGGCGCGGCCGGCCTATGCCTCGCTCGCGGCCGTGTGGGCGCAGAGCGAGGCCGATGCGCACCGCCTGGTCTCGCTGGGCGCCAAGCTGGGCGGCGTGTTCGGCAACCTCAAGTTCGATGCGCAGCCTGATGCGCGGCAGCTGGTGCATGCGCAGGCGTTGCGCGCGCGCCTGCCCAAGCCGGTGGTGGTGTTCGCCAGCTCGCGCGACGGCGAGGAGGCGATGCTGCTCGATGCGCTGCGCCACTTCTGGACCACGGCGCCGTCGAGCGACGACTTCGGTCCTGCTGCGGCGGCCGACGGCAACCCGGGCCGCCCGCGTGGCGAGCGCGCCCGGCACCTGCCGCGGCTGCGTGCCTGCGATGTGCAATGGCTGATCGTGCCGCGGCATCCGCAGCGCTTCGACGCGGTGGCCGAGCTGATCGCGCAGCGCGGCTTTGCCTGCGTGCGCCGCTCCACGGCTGAAGGCGCACCCGAGGGCGAGGAGATCTGGCTGGGCGATTCGCTGGGCGAGATGGCGCTGTACTACGGCCTGTCTGAAGCCGCGCTGCTGGGCGGCAGCTTTGCGCCGCTCGGTGGCCAGAACCTGATCGAGGCCGCGGCCTGTGCCTGCCCGATCGTGATGGGACCGTCCACCTTCAACTTTGCCGAGGCGGCCGAGCTGGCCATCGCGGCCGGTGGCGCGCTGCGCGTGGACGACATGATGAAGGCCGTGGTGCATGCGCTGTCGCTGGTGGCGGACAAGGGCCGTTGCGCCGCGATGTCGCAGGCCGCACTGGGCTTTGCTGGCAGCCACCGCGGCGCGGCCGAACGCACGGCGGCGGCCATCCTCGCGCTGGGGCAATCGGTGCCCGATCCGGAGCCGGTGGTGGTGCCCGTCGGGCCAGACGCGGCGATGGCGGCAGGGCCTGGCGACGCGTCCGCGGCAGCGGGATCATCGGAGCCCTCCATGCAGGCGGTCCCGCCGGTGTCGCCGCAGATGCTGGAGCCGGGCGCCGAGGCTGCTCCGGCATCGACGACCGCACACCCCGCCGGCCATCCGCCCGGCGAGCGCGCGGAGCCGGTGTTCGACCCCGACGCGCCGCTGGTCGTGCCTGACGAACGCCGGGGCTGATCCGACGCGCGGAGCGAGCCCCTCTCACACAAGGGGAGCGGGAGCCAAGCCCGGTGTGCGTCGGCGCTGTTTCAAGCCCCTCGCCCCTTGCGGGAGAGGGGTGGGGGAGAGGGGGCAACTCTCGCGAAGGTGGGCGGTCGTGGATGCGCCGCGGCCCCTCTCCCCGGCCCTCTCCCGCAAGGGGAGAGGGAGTCAAGTCCGTCGTGCAGGGGGCCGTTTTCTGTGTTCAGCTCCCGCGCGTCCGGCCGCCGCGTTCAGGCGGCAGCGCCGTCCACATACACCCGCGGCACACGCCGCACATGGCACAGCAGCTCGTAGCTGATCGTTCCCGCCGCGGCGGCGATGGTGTTGATGGGCACCCGTGGTCCCCACAGTTCCACCCGGCTGCCGATGCCTTCGCCGGGCAGGGCCGTCAGGTCGACCGTCAGCATGTCCATCGACACGCGGCCCACGATGCGGCTCGCGTGCTCGCCGACGAGGACCGGCGTGCCCGTGGGCACCACGCGCGGGTAGCCGTCCGCATAGCCCACCGCCACCAGCCCCACGCGGCAGGGCGCATCGGCCACGAAGCGCGCGCCGTAGCCCAGGGGGTCGCCGGGCTGGAGATCGCGCACCGCGAAGACCTCGCTCTCCAGCGTCATCACGGCGCGCAGGGCCGGATCGGGCACGGGCAGCGGATCGGCCCCGTACAGCAGGATGCCGGGCCGCGCCCAGTCGCCACGGGCCGCCGGCCAGGCCAGCACGCCAGCCGAATTGGCCAGGCTGCGTTCACCTGGCAGGCCGGCCGTCGCGGCCTCGAAGCAGGCGATCTGCTCGGCGGTGGCCGGGCTGTCGGGCTCGTCGGCGCGGGCGAAGTGCGTCATCAGCGTGATCTTCGCGACCTGTGGGCAGGCCGAGAGCCGACGGTGTACTTCGCGCACCTCGGCCGGCGCAAAGCCGGCGCGGTGCATGCCGCTGTCCACCTTCAGCCAGACGTTCAGGTCGGTGAGTTCCGGATGCGCCTCGACGGCGCGCAGCTGGGCCTCGTGGTGCACCACCACCCAGCAGCCCAGCGCATGCGCGGCCACCAGCTCGGCGGCGGAAAAGCAGCCCTCCAGGATCAGGATTGGCTGGGTCAGCCCCGCGGCGCGCAGCGGATGGGCTTCGGCCAGAAAGGCGACCGCGAAGCCGTCGGCTTCGCCGGCCAACGCCTGTGCACAGCGCACGGCGCCGTGGCCATAGGCGTCGGCCTTGACGGTGGCGAAGGCCCGCCCGCCGTGGCGCTGGCGCGCGAGCCGGTAGTTGTGGCGCAGCGCATCGAGATCGATGAGGGCCCGCGAAGGACGGTCGGAGACGGGCAGGGCGGCCGCATCGGCCGCGGCAGGGGCAAGACGGGAGGGAGCGACAGAGGCGTTCATCGGCGCGATCACCGCGATTCACGGTGCTGGGCGGCAAAGAACGGGACTATAGACAGCAGCCCGCCGCAGCCTTCACGGTTTTTGCGGGGATCGG
Organism: Pseudacidovorax sp. NFM-22; assembly: GCF_021401245.1. GTDB lineage: Bacteria > Pseudomonadota > Gammaproteobacteria > Burkholderiales > Burkholderiaceae_C > Xenophilus. Next base: position 856,591 of record NZ_JACBFY010000001.1, on the reverse strand, counting down.
CCGCAGGATTGACGGCCGGGGTGGTGCGTATCGCGTCAGCGTGCCGGGTTGGCTTCGGCCATCGGGGCCGGCGCCAGCAAGGCGTCGATGGGGCGCAGTGCCTCTGCGTCCAGCGTGCCGGCCGCCTGCCGCAGGCGCAGGTCGCCCAGCAGCACGGCATAGCGGGCGGCGGCCAGGTCGCGCTGCGTCTGGTAGAGCTGGGCCTGGGCGTTGAGCACATCCAGGCTCACGCGCACGCCCACCTGGTAGCCCAGTTGTGTCGCTTCGAGCGCGCTGCGGCTGGAGGCCTCGGCGGCTTCGAGCGCGGCGACCCGGCTGCGCCCCGAAGCCAGGCTCAGCCAGGCCGTGCGCGTGGCCTGCGCCACGTTGCGGCGGGCGCCGTCGAGCTGGGCGCGGGCCTGGTCTTCCAGCGCCAGGGTCTCGCGGATGCGGTTCTGCACCGCGAAGCCGGCGAACAGCGGCAGGTTCAGCTGCACGCCCGCTTGGGCCGCGTCGACCGTGGTGCGCGTCGTGGTGGTCAGCGTGCCCTGCGGATTGCGGTTGACGCCATAGCTCAGCGTGGCGTCGATGGTGGGCAGGTGGCCGGCGCGGGCCTTCTCGGTCTCGAGCGCCGCCACGTCCACGCCGATGCGCGCCTGGGCGATGGCGGGATGCGCGTCCTCGGCCAGCGCGACCCAGGTGCCCAGGTCGGCCGGCTGCGGCGGCGCGGGCAGGGCGGACGCGACCGGCGCCCAGGGCGCTGCCCCGCTGCGGCCCACGAGTTGGTCCAGCGCCACCTGCCGCACCTGGCGGTCGTTCTCGGCCGCGATCTCCTGCGCCACCACCAGGTCGTAGCGGGCCTGCGCCTCGCGCTGGTCGGTGACGGTGGCATTGCCCACGTCGAAGTTGCGCTGGGCCGTGGCGCGCTGCTCGGCCACGGCGGCCTTCTGGGCGCGGATGAGCCGCAGGTTGTCCTCGGCTGAAAGCAAATCGAAGTAGGCCTGACCCACCCGCACGATCAGGTCCTGCTCGGCCAGCTGCAGCTGGGCCAGGGCCAGCGCGGCCTGCCGCTGGCCCTGCCGGTAGCTGGCCCAGTTGGCGGGGCGGTAGATCGGCTGCGTGGCCTGCACCCCGACCTGGGTGGTGGTGAAGTCGCGCGGGCCGGTACCGGCGGGCGTGCGGATCTCGGAGTCGGTGCGCGAGGCGCTGGCCGCGAAACCCACCTGCGGCAGGATGCCGGCGCGGGCCTGCTCGCCGCGGGCCGTGGTCGCCTCGGCCTGGGCCCGGGCGGCCTGGTAGCTGGCGTCGTAGCCGCGGGCGGCGTCGTAGAGGCTGCCCAGGCTCTGGGCGGCGGCCGGCCCGTGCAGGGCCAGCGTGGTGGCCGCCAGGGCCACCGCGCGAAGAACGAGCGGGCGCATGGGCGTGCGCCGCTCAGTAACGGGGAACGGAAGGGTCGCGCTGCTGCGACCAGGCGTCGATGCCGCCGCTGATGTTGGCGATCTGCGCGTAGCCGTTGTGGGCCAGGAAGGCCGCCACGCGCTGGCTGCGGGCGCCGTGGTGGCACAGGCAGGCGATGCGCTGGGCCGGGTCCAGCTCCGCCAGGCGCGCGGGGATCTCGTTCATGGGCACGGCCACCACGGTGAAGCCGGCCTCGGGCTTCACGCTGGCGGTCTGCAGCTCCCAGGGTTCGCGCACGTCGAGCACCACGGCCGGCGCGTCGGGCGCCTGGTCGAACCAGGCTTGCAGGTGGGCGGGGGGGACTTGGTCGATCATGGTGGCGCTGGGCGGGCAGAAGACCGGCCTGGGCGCCCCATCGAATTCCCGGCTCGGCGCTTCGACAGGCTCAGCGCGATCGGGTGACGGCAAAGGCGCGGTCGGAGCCGGTCAGAAGTTGAAGCGCGAGGGCTCCGGAAAGTTGAGCAGGCGCGGGGCGATGGTGTCCCAGGGTTCCTGGGTGTCCCACTTGCCTTCGGCCGTGCGGGTGACGAAATGGGCGCGCATCACCGGCTCGTCGCCGACGATGGCCGCCAGCCGGCCGCCGATGTTCAGCGAGCCCAGCAGGTTCTGCGGGATGCGGGCGACGGAGCCGCTGAGCAGGATCACGTCGAAGGTCGGGCCGCTGGGCAGGGGCTTGGCGCCGTCGGCCTGGCGCACCTCGACGTTGGTGACACCGTTGCGCTGCAGGGTCTGGGCAGCGGCGGCGGCCAGGGTGGGGTCGATTTCCAGCGTCAGCACGCGGGCGGCCCGGGCGCCGAGCAGGGCGGCCATGTAGCCGGAGCCGGTGCCGATCTCGAGCACGGAGTCGGTCTTCTTGATCTGCAGGTCCTGCAGCAGGCGCGCCTCCATCTTGGGCGAGAGCATGACCTGGCCGGGGCCGTCGCCGAGCGGGATGTCCATGTCGAAGAAGGCCATGCTGCGGTGGGCGGCGGGCACGTAGTCTTCGCGGCGCACTTCGGTCAGCAGTTCCAGGATCTCGAGGTCGAGCACGTTCCAGGGGCGGATCTGCTGCTCGATCATGTTGAAGCGCAGGGGATCGGTGACGAGGGAGGCGGTCATGGTGGGGGCGGGGCGACGCAGAACGGACAAAGCCCGGGATTCTAGGAGCCTGCCGCGCCGCCGTCCGCGGCCAGCCCCTGCCGGGTGCACATGCCGTGCAGCAGCAGGTCGGCCTGCGCGGCCAGATAGCGCGCCGGATCCAGCGCGGCCGTGCCGCCGCACACCTCGGGCGCATGCTTCCACAGGATCATGAAGAGCAGCGGTGCCACCACCGCATGCACGGCCTGGTCCAGGTCCATGGCGCGGAACTCGCCGCGGGCGGTGCCGCGTTCCAGGATGCGCCGCACCAGCGCATTGCCCGGTGCCACCACGCTCTGGTGGTAGAAGGCCGACAGCTCGGGGAAGTTGCGTCCCTCGCTCATCATCAGCTTGCTGATGCCCGACACCTGCGTGCTGCCCACGCGTTGCCACCAGGTGTTCAGCGCGTAGCGCAGCATCTCGGGGCTGCTGCCTTCGAAGCTCTCGAACTCCTGGTTCCACTCGGTGAAGCGGCCGGCCAGGTTCTCGGTGACGACCGCCTTGAACAGCTCGTCCTTGGAGCCGAAGTACAGGAACAGCGTGCCCTTGGAGACGCCCGCACGCGCGGCGACGTCTTCCGACCGGGTGGCGGCGAAGCCCTTCTCGACGAACAGGTCGAGCGCCGCCTGCAGCAGCTCGCCCGGCCGGGCCTCCTTGCGGCGCGCGCGCTTGGCGCCGGTCATGGCGTCGCGCAGTCGGCAGGGCAGGGAGGAAGAGGAACCCATGGGCGGGGAGGGAAGCGAAATTAATGACCGGTTGGTTATTAATTATTGGCCGCCGATTCCGTGGGCGTCAAGGCGAGGCGGCACAATCACCGGTTTGCCCAGGAGAAGCGCCATGTCCGAGACCCCATCCGCATCGCTGCAGACCATCGTCCTCGGGGGCGGTTGCTTCTGGTGCACCGAGGCCGTCTTCGACCGCGTGGAAGGCGTGCTGGACGTGGAATCGGGCTATGCCAACGGGCATGTGGACCATCCCACCTACGAGCAGGTCTGCAGCGGCACCACCGGCCATGCCGAAGTGATCAAGGTGCAGTTCGACCCGGCCGTCATCGACCTGCGCGAGATCCTGCACATCTTCTTCGTCGTGCACGACCCGACCACGCCCGACCGCCAGGGCAACGACGTCGGGCCGCAGTACCGCAGCGCCATCTACACCACCGACGAGGCGCAGCTGGCCACGGTGCGCGAGGTGGTGGCCGAGCTGGCCAGCCACCAGGCCTATGGCGGCGTGCCCATCGTGACCGAGATCGCGCCGCTGCAGCGCTACTGGCCGGCCGAGGCCTACCACCAGGACTACTTCGTCAAGCATCCCAACCAGGGCTACTGCGCCTTCGTCGTGGCGCCCAAGGTCGAGAAGTTCCGCAAGACCTTTGCCGAGCGGGTGAAGAAGGGCTGAGGCCCTCCATCCCTGCACGCAAGAAGAACCTCGCGCCCGCATGCCGCCCCGCTTGCTTCGCCCGACCGCCTTGCCTGCGCTGGCCATCGCGCTGGCGTGGGTGCTGGTGTTCGCGTCGGCGCTGGGGCTCATGCACCGAACCCTGCACATGCATGCGGGTGGCGGCCATGTGACGGTGGCCCATGCACACGGTGCCGGCCATGGCGCCATCGCCGGTGCCTCGGGGACCCCGTCCCTCGCGCATGCCGCGCACCACGGCCTGGCGGCCCTGTTCGACGACCATGACGACGGCAGTGCGCTCTGCCTGATCCTGGACCAGCTCCAGCACGATGCGGCCATGCCCACCCTCGTGCTGCCCGTGCTGCCCACCCTGCCACCGGCGGCGGTGTTCGCCTTCATGCAGGGCGAGGCGCTGCGGCGCTGGGTGGCGCTCTTCGACGCGCGCGGTCCGCCCGTCACTCGCTGAATCTTCCTGAGTCCTGGCTTCTGCCGCCCGCACCTGCGCGGGCGGCGGGGGCCTGTTCATCGATTCGCCAGTGACTTCTCATGATCCAGACATTCCCCCGCAGTGCCGTCGGCATTGCCGTTCTCGCGCTCCTGTGCGCGCCCGCTTTCGCGCAGGACGCCGCGCCCACGGGCAACGCCGCCTCCGGCGTGGCAACCCCCGCCCAGCCCCAGACGCTGTCCACCGTCGAGGTCACCTCCGAGCGCCTGAAGAAGGCGCGCATGGAGCTGTCGCCCGAGACCGGCGCCACCGCCTACCGCATCGACCAGAGCGCCATCGGCGCGCTCGGCAAGGGTGACGCCACGCCGCTGGACGACGTGCTGCTCACCCTGCCCGGCGTGGCCAAGGACTCCAAGGCCTCCGGCTCGCTGCATGTGCGCGACGACCACGGCAACGTGCAGTACCGCATCAACGGCGTGCAACTGCCCGAAGGCATCTCCGGCTTCGGCCAGACGCTGGACACGCGCTACATCGACTCGATCACCTACCTGACCGGCGCGCTGCCGGCGCAGTACGGCCTGCGCACCGCGGGCGTGGTCGACATCCAGACGAAGCAGGGCTTCGGCAAGCCCGGCGGCTCGCTGGGCTTCACCATCGGCAGCCATGACACGCTGGAAGGCAGTGGCTCGGTCTACGGCACCACGGGCAACCTGAGCTACTACCTCTCGGCCAGCGGCGTGGGCAACAGCCAGGGCATCGAGAACCCGCAGCCCACCCTCAACGCCCAGAACGACCGCACCCGCCAGGGCAAGACCTTCGGCAACTTCTCGTATTACCTGGACGACGACACGCGGCTGGGCCTGATGTTCGGCACCTACGACGGCAAGTTCCGCATCCCGACCAACCCGAACCAGTCGCCGGCCTTCTCGCTGGCGGGCTTCAGCGACCTGGACTCCGGCTACAACGGCCTGCCGTCGTCGGACGTGCGCGAGCGCCAGGACGAGAGCACGCGTTTCGTCGCGCTGTCGTACCAGAAGTCGCTGGGTGCGCTGGACTTCCAGTTCTCGGCCTTCCACCAGTACTCGAGCCTGCACTACCGGCCCGACCCGGTCGGCGACCTGATCTACAACGGCGTGGCCTCGGACACCGAGCGCACCAACTCGTCCAACGGCCTGCAGGCCGATGCCTCGTACAAGCTGGGCGATGCCCACACGCTGCGCTTCGGCGGGCTCTACACCCGGGCCAGCACGCGCAGCCTCAATGCGGTGAACGTGTTCCCGGTCGACGACTCGGGCGCGCAGGTGGGCGACACGCCGGTGCTCATCAACGACAACTCGGGCAAGACCGGCGAGCTGGCCAGCCTGTACCTGCAGGACGAGTGGCGCATCGACCCGAAGCTCACCTTCAACTACGGCCTGCGCTACGACAGCGTGAACGCGTACACCAAGGAGCACCAGTGGAGCCCGCGGCTGAACTTGGCCTATGCGGCCACGGACACCACCGCGCTGCATGCCGGCTTCGCCCGCTACTTCACGCCGCCGCCGCAGGAGCTGGCCTCGCAGCAGAGCATCAACCTCTACACCGGCACCACCAACCAGCCCGAGGTGGCCAACTCCGACCCGGTGAAGGCCGAGCGCTCGCGCTACTTCGACATCGGCGTGGACCAGAAGGTGGGCGATCACCTGTCGCTGTCGGCCGATGCGTACTACAAGCACATCGACGACCTGCTCGACGAAGGCCAGTTCGGCCAGGCGCTGATCCTGTCGCCCTTCAACTATGCCCAGGGCTTCGCGCGCGGGCTGGAGCTGTCGGCCCGCTACAGCGACGACCACTGGGCCGCCTACGCCAACCTGGCCTACCAAAAGGCGATGGGCAAGAACATCGTGTCCAGCCAGTCGCTCTTCGGTGCGGACGAGCTGAGCTACATCGCCAACCACTACGTGTACCTGGACCATGACCAGACCTACACGGCCTCGGCCGGCGCCAGCTACCGCTTCGGCGACAACCAGGTCAGCGGCGACGTGATCTACGGCAGCGGCCTGCGGCGCACGCCCGACGGCGGCGCGCCCAACAGCGCCGCGCTGCCGCACTACACGGTGGTCAATGCCGCCTACTCCCACACCTGGAAGTACGGCGACGGCGGCGACGTGGTGGGCCGCATCGCGGTGCTGAACCTGTTCGACGAGAAGTACCTGCTGCGCGACGGCACGGGCGTCGGGGTGGGCGCGCCGCAGTACGGCACCCGCCGCAGCCTGTACGTGAGCATGACCACGCACTTCTAAGGTGAAAAAGCACCCCCCATGCCGCTTCGCGGCTCCCCCCTCTCTTGCGCCTTCGGCTTGGAGGGGGGCGCACCCAGAGGCCTGGCAAAGCCAGTTCCTCGGGTGCCCTGGCATGGCCTGCTCCGCGGCCGTTCGATCCTTGTCACCGCGCCATTTCCGTGCGGCGCGGCTGGCACGCAGCGCCGTGGAAAACTGATTTGAAGGAACTGCTGCGGATGACGCGCTCCAGGCCGTCGCGCTTCGTCGCGCTCGCACTGCTGCTGGCCGTGTGGGCGACGACGACGCTCGGCCTGGTGCATGGCAGCCTGCATGCGTTGGACGGGCGTGCGCGTGCCACCGTGCTCGCGGCGCCCGCCGCGGGCGCCACCGCCCAGGGATCGGCGCCGCGTCACGCCTGGCTGCATGCGCTGTTCGCGGACAGGACCGACGCGGAATGCCGGCTGTACGACGTGCTCTCGCACGGCGCCGGCCTGCCGGGCGTGCCACTGGTGCTGCTGCCGGTCGCGCTGCCCGCGGCCACCTTCGCCTGCCTTCCGGTCCAGGCCATCTACCGATGGACCGTGCACTTCGATGCACGCGGTCCACCCGGCGCTCGCTGAATTCCCTGCTTCCCCGACGCTGCCGCGACCGCCCCGTGCGGGCGGTGGCGGCACGTCCTTTCGAATTCAACGAGTGCTTCCACATGAACCCCCAGTTCCATCGCCACGCCATCGGCGCGGCCGTTCTTTTCGCCCTGTCCGCGCTGGCCCATGCCCAGTCCGCCCCCGCTGGCGCCACGCTGAACACCATCACCTTCACGGGCAACCCGCTCGGCGCAGCGGAATCCATTGCGCCGGTCGAGGCGCTGTCGGGTAGCGCGCTGCTCTTCCGCAGCCAGTCCACGCTGGGCGAGACGCTGCAGGGCCTGCCCGGCGTCTCCAGCACCTACTTCGGCCCCAACGCCAGCCGGCCCACCATCCGCGGGCAGGACGGCGACCGCATCCGCATCCTCTCCAATGGCGGGTCTTCGCTCGATGCCTCGGCCTTGAGCTATGACCATGCGGTGCCCACCGACGCCCTCGTCACCGACCGCATCGAGGTGCTGCGCGGCCCCGGTGCGCTGCTGTACGGCGGCAGCGCCGTGGGCGGCGTGGTCAACGTGATCGACAACCGCATCCCCACGGAACCGATCAACGGCTTTGGCGGTCGCGCCGATGCCAGCTACGCCAGCGGCAGCAAGGAAGGCAGCGGCGCCGTGGTGCTCGAAGGCGGCAACGACCGTTTCGCGCTGCATGTCGACGCCTTCCGCCGCCATGCCGATGACGTGAACGCGCCCACCTGGCTGGAGTGCGGCAAGGGCGGCGTCAACGTGCTGCAGAAGCGCATCTGCAACTCGGCCTCCGAAAGCCGCGGCGGCGCCGTGGGCGGCACGCTGTTCTTCGGCGGCGCGGGCTGGATCGGCGCCTCGGTGAGCGACTACCGCAGCAACTACGGCACCGTGGCCGAGGACGACGTCACCATCGGCATGCGCCAGCAGCGCCAGGCCATCGAGGGCGAGTGGCGCCCGGGCGGCTTCTTTACCAGCATCCATGCCAAGGCCAGCCACACCGACTACAAGCACACCGAATACGAGGGCGGCTCGCCCGGCACCACCTTCAGCAACAACGGCAACGACCTGCGCATCGAGGCACGGCACCGGCCCATCGCGGGCTTCGAGGGCCTGATCGGCCTGCAGAGCGAGCGCACGCGCTTCGCCGCGGACGGGGAGGAGGCCTTCGCGCCGCACAGCCGCACGCGCAGCGACGCGCTCTTCCTGTACGAGGAGCTGCCGCTGTCCTGGGGCAAGCTGAGTTTCGGCGCGCGCACCGAGCGGGTGAAGGTGTCGTCGCAGGGCTATCCGGACGATCCGAGCATCACCCGCTTCGCGCTGGGCGAGCGCAGCTTCAACCCGCACAGCGCCTCCTTCGGCCTGCTCTACAACGTGGCGCCGCAGTGGCAGATCACGGGCAACCTGGCCTACACCGAGCGCGCGCCGAAGGACTACGAGCTGTTCGCCAACGGCCCCCACGTGGCCACCGCCGCCTGGGAAGTGGGCGACACCAACCTGCAGAAGGAGCGCTCGCTGGGCGCGGACATCGGCGCGCAGTGGAAGTCCGGGCCCCACAACGCGCGCGTCAACGCCTACTGGTCGAAGTTCCGCAACTACATCGGCCTGACGGCCACGGGCAACCTGCGCAACGACGAGGGCGAGTCCTTTGCCGGTGGCTCGGAGGAAGCCCTGGCCGCCGCGCTGGACGAGGAGCTGCTGGCCGAATACGTCTACCGCGGCGTGCGGGCCCGCTTCACCGGCCTCGAGGCCAGCGGCAGCCTGCGCCTGCTGGGCAGCGACGGTGTGCGTCCGCAAGCCGGCGGCAACCTCGACCTGGAATGGCGCGCCGACGCCGTGCGCGCCACGAACACCGACACGGGGGAAGCGCTGCCGCGCATCGCCCCGGTGCGCGTGGGCGCCACGCTGGCCTGGACCAGCGGCCCGTGGAGCGCACGCGTGGGCTTCGACCACTACGCCGCGCAGAAGCGCGTGCCGGCCACTGATCGGGCCACGGACAGCTACACCCTGTGGAACGCCTCGCTCGGCTACCGGATGAAGGTGCAGCGCGCCAGCCTGCTGTGGTACGCGCGGGTGGACAACCTGGGCAACGAGCTGGCCTACAGCGCCACGTCCATCCTGACCACCACCGTCTACCCCCGCGCGCCGCTGCCCGGCCGCAGCGTGAAGGTGGGGCTGCGCGTCGATTTCTGATCGGCCGCCGAAGGGCGGGGCAGGGCGGTCCACCACCCGGCCCCGCGCCTATGCCATTCGGCGGACCGGCCATTCGGCAAGCGTTCGCCGTGACATAGTTCCTCTACATTCTTCGGGATGATGTTCCACACGGCTCGCCTGGACAGCCGGACAGCGGGCCCTGCCATGCCGTCCGGCGTCTGCGTGCGCGTGGGTTGAGCGCGAATGCGCGGGACGGCGCTCGCAGGGGCGTGGATGCTGGGCATGGGCGGATGGCTGGCGCCTGCTGCGCCCGTGGTGGCGGCCGATGCGCCACCGCCGTGCCCGACGCCCTGCCTGGCCCTGCCGCGGCCGGCGCCGACGCCGGCCCCTGCGGAGGCCGCGCCGCCGCCCGCGCCCCGTCCGGCCGCGCGCAGCCGGCCCGCGCCGGCCGCCGCCCCCGTGTCCACCGAAGCGGCGGCGCCCCCGCCGCCACCACGCCCGCCGGCCTCGCGCCGGTGCATCGACATCAACATGCGCGCCGCGGTGGGAGAACCGCTGTCGGCGCAGGACATGGCCTACCTGAGGAGCGAATGTTGAATCCGTCTGCCGTTGCCGCTGTTGTTCTCCGTGCCTGGATGCGCCTCTGGGCGCTGCTGCTGATCGCGGCTGCGGGCACGCTGCTCGCCGCGTGTGCCAACAAGGCCGCGCCTTCCACCGAGGTCATGCCCTTCGACCGCGCCGTGCAGCAGGCGGTGGACGACCTGATGGTGCAGACGCAGAAGATGCCGGCCTTCCTGGCCCGCGTCGAATCGCGCCTGCAGAAGAGCCGCATCGTCATCGACCCGCTGCTCGACGGCACCACCGGCCAGCAGACCGAAGTGACGCAGGCCGCCCAGCAGCGCATCGTGCAGCGCATGCAGGAGCGCTTCAGCCAGTTCACCGTCAACCAGGTCGACAGCCAGGCCGTGGAGCAGGCGCAGTACGTGCTCAGCGGCACGTTGACCCGCCAGGCCGATGCCTCGGCCGGCCGCTGGCAACTGGCCCTGGCGCTGACCGAACTCAAGAGCGGCACCGTGGTCGCGCAGACCGTGGCGCGCATCGCCGACGAGAAGCTGGACACCCGGCCTACCGCCTTCTACCGCGACAGCCCCGTCAGCACCCGCGACCGCGCCGTCGACGGCTACATCCGCACCAGCCAGACGCCCGCCGGCCAGCAGGCGGATGCGCTGTACCTGCAGCGCCTGCCCACCACCGCCGTGCTGCAGGAGGCCATCGACGCCTATGCCGCCGGCCGCTGGCAGGAGGCGCTGACCCGCTACGAGGCCGCCGCACAGCGGCCCGACGGCCAGCAACTGCGCGTGTACAACGGCCTGTACCTCACGCAGATGCAGCTGGGCCGCACCGCGGACGCCGAGCGCAGCTTCGGCCAGTTGGCCAAGCTGGGCCTGGAGGCCAGCAAGCTGAGCGTGAAGTTCCTCTTCCGGCCCGGCTCCACGGAGTTCCTGAACGATTCGCGCATCAGCGGCGTCTATCCGATGTGGTTGCGCCAGATCGCCCGCCAGGCGGCGCAGATGAGCAATAACTGCCTGCTCGTGACGGGCCACACCAGCCGCACCGGCTCGGAATCGGTCAACGAGCGGCTGTCGCTGCAGCGCGCGACCGTGGTGCGCATGCGCCTGGCCGCCGAGGCGCCCAGCCTGGCCAAGCGCCTCAAGGAAGCCGGCATGGGCTTCCGCGAGAACATCGTCGGCACCGGTGCCGACGACGCCAGCGACGCGCTGGACCGGCGCGTGGAATTCAAGGTCGAGGATTGCGCCGCCTCGTCCTGAGGCCGCGCGGATTCCCGTGCGCCGGCGTGCCGACGCCGTGGCTTTCATGAAGGCGGACACCTGGCTCGGTCCGGCGCCACTCCCGGCGCTCCGAACCTGGTGTACCGACAAAGACCCCCCGAGGCCGCGGGCGGGAACGGCTACCCTTCGTCCCCGGCCGATGGCGCCCTTGCATCCTCCGCGTAGGTCAGCAGATCGCCGGGCTGGCACTGCAGATAGGCGCAGATGCGCTCGAGGGTGTCGAAGCGGATGCCCTTCACATGGCCGCGCCGCAGCAGCGACAGGTTGGCTTCCGTGATACCGACGAAGGCGGCGAGGTCCTTGGCGCGCACGTTGCGCTGCGCAAGGACGACGCTCAGGGTCACGTGGATGGGCATGGTCGCGAGGGATCAGACAATTTGCGCGTACTCGTCGGCGATGGTCGTGGCTTCGTCGAGCAAAGCCGCGAGCTGCCACGTGACGGCTGCAAACAGCAACAGGACGATGTCGCGCGAATCCACGCCCAGCGACAGCTGAAGCGGTCCGCCCAGCGCGGCGGACAGCACCCCATGGATCAGGGTCGGGCACAGCGTACCCAGCACCGCCGCGGCCAGCGTGCACGCGGCGAAACGTCGCAGTTGGAGCACCAGGGTCCGAGACAGCGCCTTGGCGTCCGCAAGGCGCATCAGACCGAGGCCTGCCCAGTACAGGGCTGCGCCCATCACCAGCACGGGCGCCATGGCCAGAAAAGCCACCACCGCCCAGACAGACCAATGCAACGTGGCTGCGGCCCCTGTCAGGTGATGCGCTGTGGGCTGAACCTGCGCGAGCCACTGAGCGGCCGGCGTGCGCCAGAGCGCCACGGCCGTGGCCAGCGGCAACAGCACGCCCGCCAGCAGCGCACACCCTCCGAGCAGGACGGCGCGTCGGGTCGAGCGAGGCCGAGTGGGGCCAGGAGAGGGTGGCAGGGGGTGCATGCAGGAGTCCTTTCCGGCGCTTGACAGGCCAGCGCCGATCACATAAGTTTCTGTAAAACAGAAATTTATGTTTGTCATACAGCAATTATCAGCCAAGCGAAGGCAGTTTGTTCAGCGACTGGCGGGCCTCACGGGTGCGGCCTGCCTCGGCGCTTGCAGCGGTCGCAGCGCGATGGTGCTCCCCGCCGCATCGGACCTCTGGCAGGTGCCGTTGCGGATCGAGGATCCCTATCCCATCGTCACGGCACGCCTGCAAGGGCATGACGCCGCGCTGGTGCTGGACACAGGTGCCGATGCGACCGTGCTGGATGTGCGGCTGGCGCGCTTGCTCGGACTGGCGCTCTCGGATGGCGTGGTGCCCGGCTCTGGCGGCAGCGGGCCCTCCGGGGAGATCCGTCGCGCGGTGGTCCCGCACTTTGCGGTGGGCGGGGCCGTGGGCCGTGGGCAGCCTGTCTATGTCACCGCGTTCCCCCGTGAGTTTCCCTGGGACGGCGTGCTCGGCGCCGACTTCCTGCGGGCCTGTGCCATCCGCATCCGCTATGCCGAAGGCCTTCTCGAGGGGGTGGCGGCCACCGCGCGGCAAGGGGTGCGCCAACTGCTCGGCCCCGGCCCTTTGCTGCCGCTGCGGCGCCATGCGTCGGGCAAGTTGCTGGTCGAGGCCGAGGTGGATGGCATCGCCGGCTGGTTTTCCATCGACACGGGCGCGGGCCAGGCGGTCACGCTGTTCACACCCGCCGTGGAGCGGCTGGCGCTGCGCACACGCTGGGGCCCGGGCGTGCGCATGGCGACCGGCGTGACAACCGGCGGCGTCGACCACGCCGATTGCGTACGTGCGCACGCGCTGCAATTGGGCGGGCACCTGCTCCAGCGTCCCGTGGTCGAGCTGTCGCTGGCCCGCGCAGGCCTGTTCGCCACCGATGCCTGGCTCGGCAACATCGGCGGTGAGGTGCTGCGGCGCTTCGACCTGGGGCTGGCGGCATCGGAGGGCCACCTGGCCCTGACGCCCAATGCCGCCTTCGGCGAGGCATTCCCGGGCCCGCGCGCCGGCTTCATCTGGCGTGACACGGGCCAGGTGCTGCAGGTGGCCGAAGTCCTGGCCGATGGGCCGGCGGCGGCGGCGGGGCTGCGGGTCGGTGACGTGCTGCGAGAGGTCAATGGCCTGCCCATCGGCTCGGCGCAAGGCTGGGCGCTTCGCACGGCCTTGCGTGGGGCTCCCGGCAGCCCGGTGCGACTGCTGACGTCGGCAGGGCCGCGCACCTTGATCCTCAGGGAAATGGTGTGAGGCGCGGGTTTGCCCCACCCCTGTTGAGTGAACGACCTTTGGGCGCACGCTCGATTGCAGTGGCTCTCGAATCGCTGGGCTTGGCTTTGCGCAGTTAAGCGCCGCAAGGTCGCAAAAGACGGCGTCAATCCTCCGTTTGGTCGAGGGCGAATTCGGCGCGTATTGCGATTTACGAGGCCCGGCCCGTTCGGATGAATTGATCGACGTCCCTCCAATTCGGCGGTTCGCGGCGCCTGCCACACTTGCAACGGTTGCAATGATGGTCCGGATGTGTAAGTTAGTTAACAAAAACGGGGCATCTGGACGCTCGTCTCCAGCGGGGCCCTCGCTAGCATGAAGCGAGTCCTGGCTATTTTGCAAAGGCAGTTTTTTGCGGAGACACATTGAAATGACAACGCAGGAACCGCTTGCAGGCGTCTCGCAACCCCTGTCCGCGCCCCTTCCATTTCATTTGCGTCGTCGACCGGTTTTTCATCGGATCGCCGGTGCCTCGGCCCTTTATTTCCTTTTCTCGGGCGGCGTCTCGGCGGCGACGGCGGCCAATTGCCAGGGTGCCCAGAATTCCGGTTCGACCACCGGAATTTCAGTGAATCTGACGACGTCGGCGGGGGCCTGCGCCGACGGCCCCGTCGCCACGGCCATCGGCAGCGTCGCCATCGGCGCGCAGGCGCAGGCGGTGCCGCTGAACGCGGTGGCCGTCGGTGCCCAGGCCACCTCGGCGGGCGAGGCCTCGGTGGCGGTCGGGGCCGGCGCCAGCACCGGTCCCAATGGCCGGGGCGACCTGGCCTTCGGCGAGAACGCCCGCGCCAACGGCGGCGGCGCCGCCGCCTCGGCCGTGGCCGTGGGCTCCAACAGCTTCGCGGCCGCCGGCACGGTGGCGGTCGGTGGCTATGCCAATGCCTCCGGTGCGCGCGCCTCGGCCCTGGGTGACCAGTCGGTCGCCGCGGGCGCGCGCAGCCTTGCAGCGGGCGAGAGCTCGCGCGCCACGGCGGATGGGTCCGTGGCCCTGGGCTCCATGGCGCAGGCCAATGCGGCCAGTGGCATCGCCCTGGGGCAGTCGGCCAACGTGGGCGGCGCGGCCGGCCTGGCCATCGGCACCCGGGCCGCCGCGATGGGCAATGCCGGCGCCATCGCGCTGGGCAGCGACAGCAATGCCGGCGCCGACGGCGCCATCGCCGCGGGCAATCGCGCGCAGGCCACCGGGGCCTATGCCGTGGCCATCGGCAGCAATGCCATGGCCACCCAGGCCGGCAGCGTGGTGCTGGGGCGCAACAGCCAGGACCGCGCCGCCGCCCAGGTCGCCAGCGGCACGGTGGGCGGCGTCAACTACGCCTATGCCGGCACCGCGAGCGGGGTGGCGAGCATCGGCGCGCCGGGCGCGGAGCGCCAGCTGATCCACCTGGCGCCGGGCAGCGTCAGCGCCGCCAGCACCGACGCGGTCAACGGCAGCCAGCTCTATGCGGCGCAGCAGGCCATCGACTCGGTCAAGGCGAGCACCGATGCGGGCTGGCGGCTGAGCGTCAATTCGGCCGACGACCGCAAGGTCTCCGCCGGCGACACGGTGGACGTGAGCCAGGGCTCCAACATCTCCGTCGAGCGCACGGCCAACGGCCTGCGCGTCTCCACCGCCCGGGACGTGAACTTCGACAGCGTGACGGTCGGCACCAACGTGCTGAGCGCCAGCGGCCTGCAGATGGGCAGCGCGGTCAACCTCGGGCCGCAGGGCCTGGTGATCGTGGGCGGGCCGAGCGTGACCGCCAGCGGCATCGATGCCGGCGGCGCGGCCATCGCCAACGTGGGCAACGGCGTCAAGGCCACCGATGCCGTCAACCTCGGCCAGCTGCAGGCCGCGGTGCAGGGCGTGAACACCGAGCGCTGGGTCAGCGGCTCGGCCACGCAATACGCGGCGCCCACGGCCACCGGCGCCGACGCGCTGGCCGCGGGCAGTGCCGCGCAGGCCTCGGGCGACCAGTCGACGGCCCTCGGTGCGGGCGCCAAGGCCACCGAGGCCAACAGCGTGGCGCTGGGCAATGGCAGCACCACCCGGGCCGCCACCTCCACGGCCGGGACCGTGCTCGATGGCACGCAGTACAGCTTCGCGGGTGGCACCGCGGCCGGTGTCGTCAGCGTGGGCCAGGTCGGCGCCGAGCGGCAGATTCAGAACGTCGCGGCCGGCCGCCTGAGCGCCGACAGCACCGATGCCGTCAACGGCAGCCAGCTCTATGCCACCAACGACGCGATCGGCGCCCTGGTGGCCCGGCTCGCCGCGACCGAGGCCAGCCGCACGCACTACGTGGGCGTGAACGATGGCGGCACGCCCGGCGGCAACTACAACAACGACGGCGCGACGGGCCTGCTTTCCACCGCCATCGGCGTGAATGCCGCGTCGGCGGGCGCGAGCAGCGTGGCCCTGGGCGCCGGCGCCACCTCGGGGGCCGGCCAGTCGGTGGCCATCGGCGGCGCGGCGGTGGCCAGCGCGACCGGCGGCGTGGCCCTGGGCGCGGGCGCCGTGGCCGACCGCGCCGGCATGAACGGCGCGAGCGAGGCCTTCAGCGGCGTGCGCGTCACCTCGACGGCGGGCGCGGTGTCGGTGGGCAGCGCGGGTGCCGAGCGGCAGATCACCAACGTGGCCGGCGGCACCGCCGACACCGACGCCGTCAACGTGCGGCAACTGCGCTCGGTACAGCAGTCCAGCGTCGCCTACGCCAGCCGCGCCGACGGCGGCGTCGACTACTCGTCAGTGGTGCTCGGCAACGGGCAGGCGCCGCAGGGCACCGTCATCTCCAATGTGGCGCCGGGCGTCAAGGGAACGGATGCCGTCAACCTCAACCAGCTGCAGGCCGGCGTGGCCAGCGCCAATGCGTACACCGACGCCGTCGCCGGGTCGCTGAAGCAGAACATCGACCAGGTGGCCCGCAAGGCATCGGCGGGCACCGCCGCGGCCATGTCGATGGAGACCGCGCCGTACCTGGCCGGCAAGGTGACCTACGGCGCCGGCATGGGCTACTACGGCGGGCAGTCGGCCTTCGGCATGTCCCTGCGCAGCACCTCGGGTGACGGCCGCTGGAGCGTCAATGGCGGCGTGTCGGCCGACACGCAGGGCAGCGTGGGCATCCGCGTGGGCCTGTCCGGGGCCTTCGAGTGAGCGGGATGCCGACGCCGATGGTTCTGCACGACCGACCCCATCCTTCTTTTCCGACGGCCGCCTGGCAGGCCCTGCTTTGCGGACTGCTGGCCCTGCTGGTGCTCTGCCTGGCGCCCGGGGCCGCGATGGCCCAGGCGCCGCAGCCCAAGGTCGACCGCGCGGCCATCGTCGCGCGCTCCCTGCGCATCGCGCAGCTGGTGGACACCGGCCGCGTCGAGGTCATCTGGGACAACGCCTCGCCCGCGATCAAGAAGCAGATCGCCCGGGATCGCTTCGTGCGGGACATCAAGGCCCGCCGCGCCGTCTACCGCAAGATCGGCCAGCGGCAGTTCGTCAACATGGCCGTCATCGACATGAACAAGTCCTCCGGCGCGCCGAGCGGGCGCTACCTGAGCGTGGTGCTGGCCTCCAGGGACTCGGCCGGCACGGCCATCGAGGAATTGGTGTCCTACCGCCTGGAGCCCGATGGGGCGTGGAAGGTGACCGGCTACGTGATCCACGGCGCTCCGGCGGCAGCGCGGCACTGAGGCGCCGGCGTAACGGGCGCCTTCAGCGCGGCATCAGCTCAAAGAGGTCGAAGCCTGCGCTGCGGCCCCCCAGGCAACTGGCCAGCATGTCCTCGGTGGCGCGCCACATGGCCAGGCGGTTGCGCCAGTGGCGCACCTGGTGGCCTTCGTTGGCGAAGCGCAGGTGCGTCACCGGACGGCCCAGCGCCCGCAGCGCATCGACCACCTCGTCCGAGTCCTGCCGCAGCACCCGCACGTCGTTGTCGCCATGCACCACCAGCAGCGGCACGTCGATGCGGTCGATCTGCGTGATGGGCGAATTGGCGAGCATGCGGGCGCGCTGCGCCGGGTCGTTCACGTCGCCGAAGGTGCGTGCGAAGTAGTGGCGGTTGCGCCAGAAGGGCGGCCAGTTCTCGATCACCCGCGGCCAGTTGGCCACGCCGACCATGTCGACGCCGCAGCGCCAGTCCTGCCGCTTCTGGATCAGTTGGGCGAGCACCGAGAAGCCGCCGAAGCTCGCACCCAGCACGGCCAGCCGCTTCGGGTCGGCGATGCCCTGGTCGATGGCCCACTGTGTGGCCTCGGCGATGTCCTGCTGCATCCGGCCGTTGTATTCGCCGTCGCCCGCACGGATGAACGCCTTGCCGTAACCGGCCGAGCCGCGGTAGTTGACCTGCACCACCGCATAGCCGCGGTTGGCCAGCATCTGGGTGAACGTGTAGCCCGCAAGCTGCCAGCTGTCGCGCGCCCATGGGCCGCCGTGGATCGCCACGACGGTCGGCGCCGGTCCTTGCACGCCGGTGGGCTGCGTGATGTAGCCATGCACCTTGAGGCCATCCGAGGCGGTGAAGACGAAGGGCGTCATGGGCGAGAACAGCCCGGGCTCGGGCCGGCGCGGCGGTGTCAGTCGCTCGAGGCGGCCGGTGGTGCGGTCGAGCAGCATCTCCACCGCCTCCGTCTGCGTGGTCGCGCGCAGCACCATGCGCTGGTTGTCCTGCGCCGCACTGGTGGGTCGGATGACCACGGCGGGTGCATCGATCCAGTGGCGCGCGCGGGCCTCGTCGGCGGCGCGTGCCAGCTCTGCGCCGATGCCGGTGTCCAGGTAGCGCATCTGCGGCAGGTCGGGCAGGGCGGAGACGGCATACGGCGCGCCCCCGGCAGGGGGGAACCAGGCACCCTCGAGGTCCACCTCGGCGTGCTCGGCAAGCACCGTCTCGCGGTCGGCCGACAGGTCCAGCTCGACCAGCGCCACCTTGTCGCGGCCCATGTTGGTCATGGCCCAGAGACGGCCGGCGGCAGGATCGATGCGGTGGATCGAGAAGAAGGAGAAGGCCGGCACCGTGCGCAGCCGGCGCCATTCGCCATCGGGACGGCGCACCTCGACGGCCACGTCGCGGCCGTCCTCGTCGCCCAGCTGGCGCCAGCGCGCGGCGAGCTGGTGGTCGGTGCCGATCAGCCAGCCGATGACGCGGCTGTCGGCGTCGCTGCGGGCGACTTCCCGCACCGTGCGGGTGGCGGCGTCGGCCTCGTACAGGTCCATGCTGCTGCGCTCTCGCCGGTTGCTGGCGAAGAAGAAGCGCGCGCTGCCCGGCGCACCGCGTGAGACGAAGGTGGAGCGCACGCCGGGCCAGGGTGTCACCGCCCAGGGCGAGGCCTCGGGGTTGTCGGCGTCGACCACGAAGAACTGCGTGTTCTCGTCACCTCGGAAGTCCTTCTGGTAGGCGATGTGGCGGCTGTCGGGCAGCCAGGCATAGGTGGCGCCGGAGGCACCCGGGCGCGCCAGCGTGCCGGTCGGGATGCGCCGTGTCGCGGCGGCCCCGTCCTCGGGCGGGGCGGGGCGCACGGCCAGGCCGATGTCGGTGCCCACCACCTGACGCCAGAGCAGCCGGCGGCCGTCGGGCGAGACGATGTGGCCGTCCGCGAAATCGAGGTCGGCGACGAAGCGGCGCATGGGCACCAGCGGCGGCAGCCGGCCTTCGCTGGCGGCGGCCTGGAGGGCCGGGTGGCTGGGCGCGGTGGCGCAGCCGGCCAGGGCCAGCAGCGCCGCGGATCCGGCAAGCGCCGCAAGACGGCGCAGGGCAGGCAAAGGCATCGAACACTCCTCCTCGGGATCTCTCTCGTCGCGGCATTGTGGCGAGGGCACCTTTGGCTTTGCCAAAGAAAGCGCCCGCCACAATCGCCGCCGTGCACCTTCTCCTCATCGAAGACGACCTGGACCTTGGCCGCGCCCTGCAGGCGGCGCTGAAGGTCGAGGGCCTGAGCAGCGAATGGCTGCGCCGCGCCGTCGACGCGCCAGCGGTGCTGGACGCCGCGCAGTTCGCCTGCGTGCTGCTGGACCTGAGCCTGCCCGATGGAGATGGCCAGTCGCTGCTCACGCGCTGGCGGCGCAGCGGGCAGCAACTGCCGGTGATCGTCATCACGGCACGCTCGGCGGTGGAGGACCGCACCGCCGGCCTCGACGCCGGGGCCGACGACTTCGTGGTCAAGCCCTTCGCCACGGCCGAGCTGATCTCCCGCATCCGCGCCGTGCTGCGGCGCTCGGCCCGACAGGCCAGCGAGCTCTGGACGCTGGGCGATGGCCTGACGCTGGAGCCGCGGGGCCATGCGGCATGGCTGGACGGCCAGCCGCTGGAGCTGTCGCCGCGCGAGTTCCGCCTGCTGCTGGAGCTGGCCCGCGAGCCCGGCACCGTGCTGCCCAAGGGCCTGCTGGCCCAGCGCATGGAGCCGTTGGGCGAGGCGCTGGACTTCGCCACGGTCGAGGTCCATGTCTCCAACCTGCGGCGCAAGATCGGCGCCGACCGCATCCGCACTGTGCGTGGCGTGGGCTACCTGCTGGTGGCGTCATGACGATCTGGCGGCGCTCGCTTTCGCGACGCATCTTTCTCGTGGTGCTGCTGTCCTTCGTGCTGGTGTTGGCGGTGCTGCAGGCCTACATGTGGCTGAGCTTCCGCCAGTCGCTGGCGGTGAGCCAGCCGCTGAGCCGGCTGGGCGGCGGCCTGGGTGAGGCGCTGGCGGCCATCGACGACGAGGCGCAGGCGGTCGCCACGGTGCAGGCCATGCAGACCGTCTACGGCCATCTGCGCCTGGGCGGCAACCCGACCGGCACCCTGGTCTTCCGGCTGGAGGATCGGGAAGGGCGACTGCTCTTCAGCGCGCCGCAGCTGCGCGACCGGGCACTTGCCGCGCCCCCCGGTCGCGTGGGCACGATGGACATGGAGGGCGTGCCCTACTGGGTCTATCGCGCCGATACCGGCCGTTGGCGCGTCTACGCCGCCGAGCCCGAGCGCACATTGGCGCTGGTGGTGCCGAACAACACGCGGGCCGTCCTGCCCTACCTGCTGATCGCCTTGCCGCTGGTGCTGGTGCCGGCCTGGCTGGCGGTGGCGCTGGGCCTGAGGCCCTTGCGGCAGCTCACGCAGCGGCTGCAGCGCCGCTCGCCGGACGATCTGACGCCGCTCGGCTTCCGGGCCCGGCATGCCGAGCTGCAGCCCTTGGCCGAGGCGCTGGACGGTCTGCTGATGAAGCTCAAGGCCCGCATCGACCGCGAGCGGGCCTTCGTCCAGGATGCGGCGCACGAACTGCGCACGCCCATGGCCGTGATCGCGACCCAGGCCCACGCGCTGGGCGGCGCCGCCGACGCCGGCCAACGGCGAGAGGCGCAACAGCAACTGGAAGCGGCCATCGCCCGCGCCTCGCACCTGACGCAACAACTGCTGGATCTGGCCCGGCTGGACGATGCGCCCCCGGCCGTGCCGGCGACGCTCGACGTGGCGCAATGGCTGCGCCAGGTGATGGCGGACATGGCGCCAGCGGCCTTGGCGCGCGACATGGACCTGAGCCTCGTCGCGCCCGACCAGCTGATGGCCACCGTCGAGCCGGCGGCGTTGCTGTCCATCGTGCAGAACCTGCTGGCCAATGCCACCGGCCACACGCCGCCGGGCACGCGGATCGTGGTCACGCTGGCCAATTCCCCACATCCGCTGTGCATCTCGGTGGAGGACGACGGGCCGGGCATTCCGGACGAGGCGTCAGGGCAGGTGTTCGAGCGTTTCCACCGCGGCGCCGACCCGCTCACCCGTGGTGCCGGCCTGGGCCTGGCCATCGTGCGCCAGGCCGCTCAGCGGCTGGGAGGCGAGGTGCGCCTGGCGCCCGGGCTGGAAGGCCGGGGCGCGGGCTTTCACGTGCGCTTGCCCTGAAGCTCAGGGCGCCAGCCGCGTCTTGACCCAGTCCTGGCCCTCCTGCTGGTAGCAGAGCCGGTCATGCAGCCGGCTCTTGCGGCCCTGCCAGAACTCCCAGCGCTCGGGCACCAGCCGGTAGCCGCCCCAGTGCGGCGGGCGCGGCGGGTTGAGCAGGAACTTGGCGCTGTACTTGGCCGCATTGGCCACCAGCACGCCGCGGCCGTCGATGGGCTGGCTCTGCGGGCTGGCCCAGGCGCCGATGCGCGAGTCCAGCGGGCGGCTGGCGAAGTAGGCGTCGCTTTCCGCGTCGCTGACCTTCTCCACCCGGCCCTCGATGCGCACCACGCGCTCCAGCTCGACCCAGTGGAACTGCAGCGCGGCAAAGGGGTTGCCGGCCAGCTCCTGGCCCTTGCGGCTGTTGTAGTTGGTGAACCAGACGATGCCCCGCGCGTCGTAGCCCTTGATCAGCACTATGCGGGTGGAGGGCCGCAGGTCGCTGCCCACGGTGGCGACGGTCATGGCATTGGGCTCGGGCACCTGGCCGGCGATGGCCTCGCCGAGCCAGCGCTCGAACTGCAGCAGCGGGTCGGAGGCGCTGTGGGTTTCGTCGAGTTCGGCCCGCTCGTAGCTCTTGCGCAGGTCGGCCAGGGAGGTCTTCAGATCGCTCATGGCGGGCATTGTCCGCGCTGGCCATGGCCGCGCCTTGACGAGGCCTAACATCGGCCGCCCATGATCGTCCGCCCCCGCCCGCACTGGCTGCGCCTGCTCTTCGTCTGGCGCGGCTCCATCCTTTCGCAGATCCTGCCGCAGCTGGCCTTGACCCTGGCGCTGGCCGTGGTCGTGACGCTGCTGCACGGCCAGGTGCTGCGCTGGAAGGTGCCGATGAACTTCGTGCCCTTCTCGCTGATCGGGCTGACGCTGGCGATCTTCCTGGGCTTTCGCAACAGCACCAGCTATGGCCGCTGGTGGGAGGCGCGCATGCTCTGGGGTGCGCTGCTCATCGACTGCCGGGCCGCCGCGCGGCAGGCGCTGACGCTGGCCGAAGGCGGCGGCGAGGCGCGGGTGCTGGCGCTACGGCTCATCGCCCTGGTGCATGCGCTGCGCCACCAGTTGCGCGGTACCGACCCTGCCGCCGACCTGGCGCGCCTGCTGCCGGCCGCCGAGGCCCAGCGCGTGATGGCGGCGCGCTACCGGCCGGCCATGCTGCTGCTGATGGCCGGCGAATGGCTGCGCGACCTGCGCGCCCAGGGCCGGACCGAGGCCGCCATCGTGCCCGCGCTGGAAGGCCCGCTGGACCGCATCGGCGCCGCCATCGGCGGCTGCGAGCGCCTGGCCAACACGCCGATCCCCTTCACCTACAGCGTCATCATCCACCGCACCATCTACCTGTACTGCCTGCTGCTGCCCTTCGGGCTGGTGGACGCCATCGGGCCCATGACGCCGGTGATCGTGGTGCTGGTCGCCTACACCTTCTTCGCGCTGGAGGCGCTGGGCTCGGAGATCGAGGAGCCCTTCGGCGAGGCGCCGAACGACCTGGCGCTCGACGCCATCTGCTGGAGCATCGAGACCTCGGTGCGCGAATCCATCGGCGACGCCGACTGGCCGCCGCAACCGCAACCCCGCGATCACGTCTTGACATGACCATGACTCCCGAACGCCTGCCCGTCGTGCTGGTGCTGGCCTCCGGCCGCGGCGAGCGCTTCCGCGCCTCGGGCGGCGCGGTGCACAAGCTGCAGGCGCTGCTGGCCGGCCGCCGCGTCATCGACCGCACGCTGGACGCCGTGTGCGCGAGCGGGCTGCCATGGCATGTGGAGGACGTGGGCCATCCCGGCATGGGCGATTCCATTGCCGCCGCGGTCCGCGCGACGGCCGATGCGCCGGGCTGGCTGGTGCTGCCGGCGGATCTGCCGCTGGTGCTGCCCGCGACGCTTCGGACGGTGGCGGAGGCCGTGACCGAGGACGGCGCGGCGCAGCCGGTGTTTCAGGGCGAGCGCGGCCATCCCGTCGGCTTCGGCGCGGCCAGCGGGCCGGCCCTGATGGCGCTGGCGGGCGAGCAGGGCGCCGCGCCCGTGCTCAAGGCGCTGCGCGCCCGGGGCGTGGTGCGCGAACTGGCGGTGGACGATGCCGGCGTGGTGACCGACATCGACACGCTGGACGACCTGGTGCGCGCCGAGTCGCTCCTGCGTTCGCGCGGCGGCTGATCAGGCCTGGGCGGCGCAGGCGCGCCAGGCGGCTACGAAGGCGTGGGCCGTCTCGCCCACCGCCGCGGCCGCCTTGCCCGGCTTGTAGAGCGCCGAGCCGATGCCGAAGCCATCCGCCCCCGCGGCATGCCACGCGGCCATACCCTCGGGCGTGATGCCGCCCACGGGCAGCAGCGGCGTGCCGCGCGGCAGCACCGCCTTCAATGCCTTCACCGCGGCGGGCGACGCCATCTCGGCCGGAAAGAGCTTGAGCGCGTGGGCGCCCGCTGCCAGGGCGCCGAAGGCCTCGGTGGGCGTGAGCACGCCGGGCAGCGCGACCATGCCCAGCGCGACGCTCTCGCGCACCACCGCGGCATCGAAGCAGGGCGACACGATCAACTGGCCGCCCGCCGCGTGCACCTCGCGCACCTGCTGCGTCGTCAGCACCGTGCCCGCGCCCACCAGCGCGGCGGGGCACTGTTCGCGCAGCAGGCGGATGCTCTGCAGCGGCTCGGGCGAATTCAGCGGCACCTCCAGCAGGCCGAAGCCGGCCGCGACGAGGGCCTGACCCACGGCCGGCGCCTCGGCGGGCGTGAGGCCGCGCAGGATGGCGACGAGGGGCAGTTGCGCCAGCGCGCGCTGGAAGGCGGGGAGCAGGTCGGTCATGGAGATGGAGGTCGGAAGGGAAGGAAAGCCCGCGATGCCAGTCAGCCAGCCCGTTCGCCCTGAGCCTGTCGAAGGGCGCGTGCCCAGGCTTCGACAGGCTCAGCCCGAACGGGCAGGGGTTCACTGGTCCGCATTGGAAGTAGTGCGCTGCGTTCGCGGCGCATGTCAGCTGGCGGCCTGCCGTGCGCGCCACAAGGCATGTGCGCCGGCCCAGGTGGCCTGGGCGTCGAGCAACCGGGCCGGCACGCCCACGCTGTCCAGCGCCAGGGCATAGCGTTCGGTCAGCGTCGGGCTGCCCACCAGCACGACGGGCACGCCGGGCTGCAGCGGCTGGGCCCGCAGTTCGTCGCCGATCAGCAAGCCGGACAGATAGCTGGTGGCCGCGGCGGGACTCAGGCGGTCGAAGAGCGACAGCGCCCGCATGCCGAAGGCCAGGTGCAGCAGGCCGGGCGAGTCGGCCCGTCGGGCGCGGCCTAAGCCATCGAGGAAGGCCTGCCGCACCAGGGGCGCATCGGCCTGCAGCGTGCGCGCCAGGATCGACTGCTGCGACAGCAGCGCATAGAACTCGCCGGTCATGAAGGTGCGGAAGCCCGTCACCCGGCCCTCGGCCACGCGGGCCCACTTGTTGTGCGTGCCGGGCAGCACGAAGAGGCCTTCGCGCAGGCCGGTGAGCCGCATGGCGCCCAGGATCTGCGTCTCTTCGCCGCGCATCACGTCGGGCACGCCGGACTGATGGTCCACCAGGCCCGGCACGATGTCGATGCGGCCGGGCACCACCGGCACGACCTGCTGCGCGATGTCCCCGGCGCCGCAGGGGCAGGCGCAGTAGGGCGCCTCGACCCAGCCCTGGCGGCTGCCGGCCATGCCGGCGATCAGGCAGCGGCGGCCGGGCACGGCCATCCAGTCGAGGGTGAAGGCCTCGAACACCTCGGCGAAGCTGGCGCCGTCCAGGTGCAGGATGCCCCGCGGGGCGCTGCGCTCTTCCAGCACCCGTCCGTCCTCGGCGATCAGCGCGCCGCGCAGCGAGGTGGTGCCCCAGTCGAGGGCGACGAAGCTCATGGGTCGTTCCTTTTTTTGCCACGGACGGCCAAGCGTGGCGGGCAGTCTCGCATGCCCCTGCGCCCCTGCGCCCGGTCAGGCGGCGCCGTGCGGGGCCGGCAAGAATGGAGGGCTGCCGCATCGGCCCGCGCCGGCATTCCTGCCGCCGCGTCCGGGGCGCCCCTCTTCTTCCATCATGACTGCCGAACTGCTCGATCCTCTTCTCGATGCCTCCTTCAAGGGCTATCCCCGCACTCAGGCGCCGCGCGCCCGCAGCGCCGTCGGCGCCGCCGGCTGGAACGTGCTGGCGGGCGACCTGCCGCTGCCCCTGGCCCTGATCCGCCGCGAGGCCCTGGCCCACAACCTGGCCTGGATGCAGCGCTATGTGCAAAGCCAGGGCATCGACCTGGCACCGCATGGCAAGACCACCATGTCGCCGCAGCTGTTCGCGCGGCAGATCGACGCCGGCGCCTGGGGCATCACCTTCGCCAACGTCGCGCAACTGGCCATCGGCGTGGCGGCGGGTGTGCGCCGCTGCCTCATCGCCAACCAGGTGATGCAGGACGAGGACCTGGCCGGCATCCAGCAGATGCTGGCGGCGCACGAGGGCCTGCGCGTGGTCTTCCTCGTGGATTCGACCGCCCAGCTGGCGCTGATCGAGGCATGGGCACGGGCGCAGGCCGATGCCCGGCCCTTCGAGGTGATGCTGGAGATCGGCCTGGACGGCGGCCGCACCGGCTGCCGTACGCAGGAAGAGGCCATCGCCCTGGCCCGCGCGGTGGGCGCCAGCCCGGCCGTGCGCCTCGTGGGCATCGAATGCTACGAAGGCCTGTGGGCCACGGGCGACTCGGCCGCCGACGCCGCGCTGGCCACGGCCCTGATGGACCGCGTGCAGGCCGTCGCCCGCCTGTGCGCCGACGAGAACCTGTTCGACACCGACGAGGTGCTGTGCTCCGCCGGCGGCTCGGCCGTCTTCGACCTGGTGGCGGGCCGCCTGCGACCAGCACTCGGGCGGCCGGTGCGCGGCCTGTTGCGCTCGGGCTGCTACGTGACGCACGACCATGGCTTCTACACGCGCATGGTCGGCCAGGTGAATGCGCGGATCGGCTGCGACTGCGCCGAAGACGGGCTGCGCCCCGCCATGGAGGTCTGGGCGGCCGTCCAGTCGTGCCCCGAGCCGCGGCTTGCGATCCTCACGGCCGGCCGGCGCGATGTCTCCTTCGACATCACGATGCCCATTCCCTTCGCGCGGGCCCTGCGCGGCGCGCAGGCGCCGACGGGCGTGCCGGCCAGCTGGAAGATCACCGCCCTCAACGACCAGCATGCCTACCTGCGCTGGGACGAAAGCGACGACGCGCTCGCCCCGGTGGTGGGCGAGCGCGTCGGGCTGGGCATTTCGCACCCGTGCACCACCTTCGACAAGTGGCGCTGGATGCCGGTGGTGGACGAGGCCTACAACGTCGTCGACGCCATCACCACCGCCTTCTGAGGCCGCCTCAGCGGGTGATCACGCCGCAGGCGATGCGCGGGCCGGAGTTGCCGGCCGGCTGCGTGGTGTAGTCGTCGCGGTCCTTGTGCACGACGATGGCGCGGCCGACCACGTTGTTGGCGGCGCCGTCGGTCAGCGAGATGGCGTGGATGTCCACGCTGAAGCGGGCCACGCCATTGGAGTCGGCCACCAGGCTGGGCAACTCGCCGGCATGGCTGCCGGGGGCGCCGAACTTGCCGTGCGTGCCGCCGGCCGGGTTGAAGTGGCCGCCCGAGGCATTGCCGTTGTCGGCGCACGAGCCCTTCTCGTGGATGTGGAAGCCGTGCTCCGAGCCGGGTGCCAGGCCACGCACCTCGCCGGCCACGCGCACGCCGTGGTCCAGCGCCGTCAGCGTGACCTGCCCCATGGTCGGGTTGGGCGACACGGCGCCGGTGGGCGCCAGGGTGGCCGTGGCGCGCGAGGCGCCCATGCCCATGCCGGCACAGGCGGCAAGCAGCAGGCTGGAGCCCGCGAGGGTGCAGGCGGCCAGCATGCGGGCGGAGGGCAGGGCGGAGCGGAGGGTCATGGCGTTGTTCCTTTGGAGGATGAGGGAAGGGAGTCGGACGGGCTCAGGTGTAACGATGCAGCGAGGGCCTGGCTGTCGGCGGAGGTCGCCAGTTGCCCGGGTGCCTGGGTGGCCAGACGCAACAGACGGGCCAGGGCAGAGTCGCGGATGCCATGACGCTGCAGGGCTTCGAGCGTCTGCCGCGCATAGTCCAGCGAGCTGCCGTAGCGGCCCACGGCCGTGGCAAAGATCTCGCGGTAGCGCTCTTCGCTGAGGGTACCGGTGAAGTTGGGCGATTTGCGTGACAGCGTGAAGGCCAAGGCCCGCACGGGCCCTTGCGCGGTGCGGCAATGCAGCCAGCGCGGGTCGTAGACGCCGGTGGGCATCTCGCGCAGCCACAGCCGGCCCAGCGTTTCCAGCGCGATGGCCCGCGGAATGCGGAACACCATGCCGCGGCAGCTGCCGCCGCTGAGCAGGCCGAAGACCAGGCCGGGCTTGTCGATGCTGCCGCGGTTGACCCGGCTCCACATCTTCAGGGCGCGATGCCAGCCGCTCACGTGGGCAGGCCGCGCCTCGCTGTGGTCGAAGCCGGGGTTCCAGATCAGCGAGCCATAGCCGAACAGCCACAGGTCCTCATGGCCGCCCCATTCCGCGATCGTGCGCTCCAGCAACGGGCCAGGGTCGCGCACGAGCGGAGGATGCGCGCCGACAAGAGGCGGCACCGAGGTGGCACCTAGAATTTCGGCTTCTGAAACGGGCTTCACGCGGCCCATTATTGCCAAGGCATCTTCCATGGCCACCCTTCAACATCCCGAGAGACGCACCCTCATGTCCACCCCCGACGACGACTCCCAGCAGCGCTTTGCCCTTGGGCTGGTGTTCGTGCTCATTGCCCTGATCGTCGCCACGACGATCGGCGCCGCGGTCTACCACTACGGCATGCCCGGGCGTGATGCCGATGCGGCCGGCGCCGCCAGCACCGCACCGGCGGCCCCGGCCACGGGCGTCGCCGTCATCACCGAGACGGTGGTGGCCGTGGTGCCCGAAGGGGCCAGCGTGCGCGTGGAAGGCGGCGTGGTGAAGTTCTACTTCGCCACCGGCAGCGCCGACATCGCCCCGGGCGCCGCCGAGGCGCTGGCCCTGGTGCTGCAGGGCGTGCAGAACGGCCGCAAGGCGGTCATCTCCGGCTACCACGACACCACGGGCGACCCGGCCAAGAACGAAGAGCTGGCCAAGCAGCGCGCCATCACCGTGCGCGACGTGCTGGTGGGCCTGGGCGTGGCCGAGGACAAGGTCACGCTGGAGAAGCCGGCCGTCGCCGCCGCCGGCCAGGGCGACGATGCGGCAGCGCGTCGCGTCGAGGTCAAGCTGGTCGACTGACGCGGCCTTCGCCCTTACCCGATCGAGCCCGGCGATGCCGGGCTTTTTTGTGCGCGCCGGCAGCCCGGACCGCTGCCCGCGCTCAGCGTGCGATCAGATGGACGACGGTCGCCGCCAGTCCTGCGGCAAGGCCCACCGTGAGCCACTTCAGCCGCTGCAGCCGCACGCGGTTCATCTCGATGCGGGCGATGAGCTGGGTGTTCTGCTCGGCCAGGGATTTGATGAGTTCGGTCGACGCCTGCATCTGCGCCTCGATGTCCCGGACGGCGCTTTCCAGTCGCTGGACCTGCTGGCGGAGCTGCTCCGCCTCGGTCAGCGGCCGGGCGGGTGGCGCCTCGGCCTCGGTGGCCGCCGCCTGCTCGGCGCTCTGGCGCCGGCGGGTGACGGAGCCCCACAGCTTCGCCGCGCCCTCCGCGACCTTGGGCGCGTTCTCGACGACTTGGCCCCAGGGGATGTTGGCAAGAACGGTGAAGAGGGTGCCGGCGGCCATGGTGTCGTCGATGTGGGAAGAAAGAGAGGATGAGGTGCCGAGACGGTCGAATGTTCCCCGGCGGCGCAATGCCAGTCAGGTAACCCGTTCGCCATGAATCAGTTAATCCGCTCGCTCTGAGTCAGCTAACCCGTTCGCCCTGAGCTTGTCGAAGGGCTTTGACACCCAGTGCCCTGGCTTCGACAGGCTCAGCCCGAACGGTCGTGGGTTCACTGACGGGCATTGCCCCGGCGGCATGGACTTTGGCTCCAAGGCACGGGCCTTGACGCCCGACGGGCGCGGCGCGCCGTGGTCAGGCGCTTTCCCGCCCCACCACCTCCCAGGCCAACTCGATGCAGCTCTGCTCGACCGGCGTCCCGCGCATCAGCTGCAGGAGCATGCCGGCCGCCGCCTGCCCGATCTCGCGCCGCGGCGTGCGCACGCTGGTCAGACTGGGCAGCAACTGATCGCTGCCGGGCAGGTCGTTGAAGCCGGCCACGGCCACATCGCGGGGCACCGAGATGCCCAGCCGCGGCGCCGCCATCAGGGCGCCCTGGGCCAGGTCGTCGTTGCAGAAGAAGATGGCGTCGGGCTTCGCCTCGGCCACGATGCGGCCGAACATCTGCGCGCCCAGGGCGAAGGAAGAGGGCTCGGGCCGCAGGAATTCCAGCGCCGGGTCGTAGCAGCCGGCGGCCTGCAGCGCACGGCGATAGCCCTCGGCGCGCTGCATCACGCGCGCATCGAGCTGGGCCGCCGCATAGGCGATGCGGCGGGCGCCGCGGGCCAGCAGGTGTTCCGTCAGCGCCTGACCGGCGTCCTGCTGCGAGAAGCCTACGCAATGCACGCCCGGGGCGCGGCTGGTCTCCATGACGTGCACACAGGGCACGCGGCTGGCCTGGATCAGGGCGCGGGTCTCTTCGCTGCGCTCGAAGCCGGTGACGATGAGCCCGGCGGGGCGGTGCATGAGCTGCTCGCGCAGCAGCTGCTCTTCCTCGCGCGGGTCGTAGTGGGTCACGCCGATCAGCGTCTGGAAACCGTTGGCGCGCAGGGTGCGCTGCACGGCTTCGAGCAGGTCGACGAAGAGGGTGTTGGTGAGCAGCGGAATCAGCACCGCGACATGGCTGCTGCGCTGCGAGGCGAGGGCGCGGGCGGCAGGGTCGGGCACGTAGCCCAGGCGCGCGGCGGCCTCCCGCACGCGTTCGACCAGCACCGGGTCCACGCTGCGCTCGCCTCGCAGCGCACGCGAGACGGTGATGGGGCTCACGCTGGCAGCGCGGGCCACGTCTTCCAGGGTGAGGCGGCCGCTGGAGCGGCGGGTGCGGCGGGTGGCGTCGGTCAAGGGTTTGTCCTAGGCGGGCGAGAAATCATTGTTCAATAAGATAGCGCTATCCAGTCGGTTCGACCAGCAGGGTTTGTGCGGTGCATCAACCCGACCTGAACGACCGGCACTTCATGTCGAGGGAGGTTCTCCTCTCTCCCCTCGGCTGCGCAGGCTGAAACCGCGCAGCTTTTTTTGGATTCGAATGGATAGCGCTATCTCATCGTTCCAGCCGTCGGCCATCGTGGTGATGGGCGTGTCCGGCTGCGGCAAATCGAGCGTGGGCCAGGGCTGCGCCGACGCGCTGGGCTGGCCGCTGTGCGAGGGCGACACCTACCACGCGCCCGAGAGCATCGCCAAGATGAGCGCGGGCATCCCGCTGGACGATGCCGACCGCGCCGGCTGGCTGGACCGGCTGGCCGCGCTGCTGACGCCGGAGGCCGCGCCGGGCGGCGTGGTGCTCACCTGCTCGGCCCTGCGCCGCAAGTACCGCGACCGTCTGCGCGCCGCCAACCCGCATCTGGGCTTCGCCTTCCTGTCGCTGGACTTCGAACAGGCCCTGGACCGCGTGAAGTCGCGACCCGGCCATTTCTTCTCGCCCGATCTGGTGGCCAACCAGTTCGCCACGCTGGAATCGCCCACGGGCGAAGCCGGCGTGCTCACGCTCGACGCCACGCGGCCGCTGGCCGACCTGGTGGCCGAGATCGCCGCCTGGGCCCGGCCTGCCGCGCCGCGCGCCGCCGACCGACACGCCGGAGACATCGCATGACGACCTCTTCTTCTTCCCCCTCCACGCCTTCGCGCCCCGCCCGTGGGCCGCTGCTCAAGCGCCTGGCCGAACACTTCATGGTGCTGGCGCTGGCCGGCATGGTCGTGGCGGTGTTCGTCAACGTGGTGCTGCGCTACGTCTTCTCGACCAGCATCGTGTCGTACGAGGAGATCTCGCGCCTGCTCTTCGTGTGGCTGGTGGCGGTGGGCGCCATCGTGGCGGCCTTCGAGGCCAAGCACCTGGGCTTCGACATGCTGACCTCGCGGCTCTCGGGCACGCCGGCGCGGCTGCTGTTCTGGGTGAGTCGCCTGCTCATCGGCCTGTGCCTGGTGCTGCTCGTCATCGGCTCCTGGGAGCAGGTCAAGGCCGGAATGAACAGCTTCAGCACCGTGCTGGGCTATCCGCTGGCCCTGGGCGCGGCGGCCACCCTGGTGCTCGGCCTGGGCCTGCTGGCGGCCCTGGCCATCGAACTGCGCCGCGGCAAGCCGCTGGAAGGCGCGGACGACGAAGCCATCCTCGAATGACGACCCGGCCTTACCTTCCGAGCAGAACATGATCGTCACCTTCATCTTCCTGGCCGTGCTCATCGGCGGCATGGCCATCGGCATGCCCATTGCGCAGGCGCTGGTGCTCACCGGCGTGGCGCTGATGTGGCACCTGGACTTCTTCGACTCGCAGCTGCTGGCGCAGAACCTGCAGGCCGGCTTCGACAACTTCCCGCTGCTGGCCGTGCCTTTCTTCATCCTGGCCGGCGAGTTGATGAACGCGGGCGGCCTGTCGCGCCGCATCATCGACCTGGCCCGCGCCTTCGTGGGCCACATCCGCGGCGGCCTGGGCTTCGTGGCCATCGGCGCGGCGGTGCTGCTGGCCTCGATGAGCGGCTCGGCCATCGCCGACACCGCAGCGCTGGCCACCATCCTGCTGCCGATGATGCGCGAGCAGAAGTACCCGCCCGGCTACAGCGCGGGCCTGCTGGCTTCGGGCGGCATCATCGCGCCCATCATCCCGCCGTCGATGCCCTTCGTGATCTACGGGGTGACGACCAACACCTCGATCAGCAAGCTCTTCCTGTCGGGCGTGGTGCCGGGCCTGCTGATGGGCATCTTCCTGATCGCGGCCTGGGCCTTCATCGCGCGAAAGCACCAGCTGGCGGCCCTGCCGCGCGTGCCGTGGGGTGCGCGCGTCAAGGCGCTGGGCCACAGCTTCTGGGCCATGATGATGCCGGTCATCATCCTGGGCGGCCTCAAGGGCGGCATCTTCACACCCACCGAGGCGGCCGTCGTGGCGGCGGTCTACGCGCTGCTGGTGTCGACCTTCATCTACCGCGAGCTGACGCTGGCGCGCCTGTACGACGTGTTCCTGGCGGCCGGCAAAACGACCGCCGTGGTCATGTTCCTGTGCGGCGCGGCCACCGTCACGGCCTACATGATCACGCTGGCCGACCTGCCCAACCTGCTGGCCGACAGCTTCGCCGGCGTCATGGGCAACCCGGTGGTGTTCATGGCCCTGATGATGGTCTTCCTGCTGGCGGTGGGCACGGCGATGGACCTCACGCCCACCATCCTGATCTTCGGCCCGGTGTGCGCACCGCTGGCCGTCAAGGCCGGCATCGACCCGGTGTACTTCGGCTTCATGTTCATCTACGTGGGCTGCATCGGCCTGATCACCCCGCCCGTGGGCACGGTGCAGAACGTGGTGGCCGGCGTGGGCCGGCTGCGGATGGAGACCGTCATCCGTGGCACCACGCCCTTCCTGCTGATGTACGTGCTGTTGCTGGTGCTGATGGTGATCTTTCCGCAGCTCATCACGGCGCCGCTGGCGTGGATGCACTGATCCGCGGCCACGCCCCCGCTTTCTCGTCCCGTTTCCGTTCCCGACCCTCGTCTCGATCCAAAGGAAGACAACCATGCGCATGCGTTTCGCTCTCGCCGGCCTCGTCGCCGCTCTCGTGGCCACCGGTGCCGCCCACGCCCAGGACTTCAAGCCGCGCATCGTGCGCTTCGGCTATGGCCTGGTGGACAACTCCAACCAGGGCCGCGCGGTGCGCTTCTTCGCGCAGGAGGTCGAGAAGGCCACCGGCGGCAAGATGAAGATCCGCGGCATCGGCAATGCGTCCCTGGGCTCGGACACCCAGATGCAGCAGGCCCTGATCGGCGGCGCGCAGGAGATGATGGTCGGCTCGACCGCCACCCTCGTCGGCCTGGTGCCCGAGATGGCCGTGTGGGACACGCCCTTCCTGTTCTCCACCGCCAAGGAGGCCGACACGGTGCTCGACGGCCCCACTGGCGAGGCCGTCAAGGCCAAGCTGGAGCCCAAGGGCATGGTGGGCCTGGTGTACTGGGAGAACGGTTTCCGCAACCTCACCAACAGCAAGCGGCCCGTCACCAAGCTGGAGGACCTGAACGACGTCAAGCTGCGCGTGATGCAGAACAACGTGTTCCTCGACAGCTTCAAGACGCTGGGCGCCAACGCGGTGCCGCTGCCCTTCTCGGAGCTGTTCACCGCGCTGGAGACGCGCGCCGTGGACGGCCAGGAGAACCCGTACAACACGGTGCTCTCCAGCAAGTTCTACGAAGTGCAGAAGTACCTCACGGTCACCAACCACGTCTACAGCCCCTGGATCGTCACGGTGAGCAAGAAGTGGTGGGACACGCTCAGCCCGGCCGAGAAGAAGGTGCTGCAGGACGCCGCCGTCAAGAGTCGCGACTTCGAGCGCAAGGACACCCGCGAGGAAGCCGCCCAGGCCCTGGCCGAGCTCAAGACCAAGGGCATGCAGGTCAACGAGCTGCCGCCTGCCGAAGCCAACCGCATGCGCGAGAAGCTCACGTCGGTGCACGCCGGCATCGCCAAGTCCGTGGGCCAGGAGACCTGGGATTCGGTCAACGCGGCGGTCGCCAAGGCCCGCGGCGGCAAGTAAGGCACGCCGCAACGGCCCGGCGCGCGGGGCGGGCGTTGCAATCCGACGCGCGTGCCGGGCCGGTTGCGACGTACGATTGACTCCGTAGTTTCCCCAGCCCCACGCGCCCGCCATGCCCAGCTCCTCCCTGCACCCCACGCTCCACGCCGTCACCGAACGCATCCGCGAGAAAAGCCGCGACCTGCGTGCGGCCTACCTGCAGCAGATCGCCGAGATCGGCGGCCGCCAGCGCGGCTCCGACCGCATGGGCTGCGCCAACGTGGCCCACGCCGTGGCCGGCGTGCCCGCCAACGACAAGCTGCGCATCGTGGCCGAGCGGGCACCCAACATCGGCATCGTGACGGCCTACAACGACATGTTGTCGGCCCACGCGCCCTTCCGCACCTACCCCGAAGTGCTCAAGGACGAGGCCCGCAAGCTGGGCGCCACGGCCCAGGTGGCCGGCGGCGTGCCGGCCATGTGCGACGGCGTGACGCAGGGCACGCCGGGCATGGAGCTGTCGCTGTTCAGCCGGGACACCATCGCCATGGGCACCGCCGTGGCACTCACGCACGACATGTTCGATGCGGCGCTCATGCTGGGCATCTGCGACAAGATCGTGCCGGGCCTGCTGATCGGCGCGCTGCACTTCGGCCACCTGCCCACGGTCTTCGTGCCGGCCGGGCCCATGCCCTCGGGCTTGTCGAACAGCGCCAAGGCCAAGGTGCGCGAGCAGGCCGCGCAAGGCCTGGTGGGCCGCGAAGGCCTGATGGAGGCCGAGATGGCCGCCTACCACGACCAGGGCACCTGCACCTTCTACGGCACGGCCAACAGCAACCAGATGCTGATGGAGGCCATGGGCCTGCATGTGCCGGGCACCGCCTTCATCCAGCCGCACGACGGCCTGCGCGAGCACCTGACGCGCGAGGCCGTGCGCACGGTGCTCGGCAAGACGGCGGCCCAGGGCTACGCCGTGCCGCCCATCGGCGAGCTGGTGGACGAGCGCTGCATCGTCAACGCCATGGTGGCGCTGCTGGCCACCGGCGGTTCGACCAACCACCTGATCCACTGGGTGGCGGTGGCGCGGGCGGCCGGCATCCTGATCGACTGGAACGACTTCTCGCAGCTGTCCGACGTGGTGCCGCTGCTGACCCGCGTGTACCCCAACGGCACGGCCGACGTGAACGGCTTCCAGCAGGCGGGTGGGCCCGGCTTCGTGATCCACGAGCTGATGGAGGCCGGCCTGATGCATGCCGACGTGCGCACCGTGCGCCCTGGCGGCCTGGCCGAGTACGCGCAGATCCCGCAGGGCGCCGATGGCGGCGGCCTGCACTGGGTGCCCGCCTGGCCCTCGAAGGACGTGGACGTGGCCCGCCCCGCCAACAACCCGTTCAGCGCCACCGGCGGGCTCAAGCTGCTCACCGGCAACCTGGGCCGCAGCGTGATCAAGGTGTCGTCGGTGCCCGACGACCGCCATGTGATCGAGGCGCCCGCGCAGGTCTTCGACTCGCAGGCCGCGCTGCAGAAGGCCTTCGCGGCCGGCGAGCTGGAGCGCGACGTGGTCTGCGTGGTGCGCTGGCAAGGCCCGCAGGCCAACGGCATGCCCGAGCTGCACAAGCTGACGCCGCCGCTGTCGGTGCTGCAGGGCAAGGGCTTCAAGGTGGCGCTGGTCACCGATGGCCGCATGAGTGGCGCGTCGGGCAAGGTGCCCGCCGCCATCCATGTCTCGCCGGAGGCCGCCGCCGGTGGCCCGCTGGCCAAAGTGCGCGACGGCGACCTG
Source organism: Pseudacidovorax sp. NFM-22 (assembly GCF_021401245.1). Lineage (GTDB taxonomy): Bacteria > Pseudomonadota > Gammaproteobacteria > Burkholderiales > Burkholderiaceae_C > Xenophilus. The sequence continues at coordinate 820,748 of NZ_JACBFY010000001.1, read as the reverse complement.
ATCCGCCTGGACGCCGTGGCCGGCACGCTTGCCGTGCTGGTGCCGGAGGACGAATGGGCCCAGCGCGAGGCGGCCGTGATGTCCGCCGAGCAGCGCATTGCCGACGGCCGCGGCCTGGGCCGCGAACTCTTCGCCGGCATGCGCCGCAATGCCACGACCGCGGAAGAGGGCGCCTGCACCTGGCTTTGAGCTTTCTCTCTGGTCCAGTTAGTTGCCCCGTTCGCCCTGAGCTTGTCGAAGGGCCTTTGACGCCCCGGTGCCCCGGCTTCGACAAGCTCAGCCTGAACGGTCAACTGCCTCGCAACGCTCGCGTTCTTCCTGTCTCCAAAACCTTCTTCCGCCTTGCCAAGGCCCCAGCCATGAACCAGCCCCTCACCGCCCTCGACGTGATGCAAGACGCACCCGTCATCCCCGTCATCGTGCTGCAGGACCCGCAGGACGCCGTGCCCCTGGCCCGCGCGCTGGCGGCCGGCGGCATCCGCATGCTGGAGGTGACGCTGCGCACGCCGGTGGCGCTGGAATGCATCGAGCGCATCGCCAAGGAAGTGCCCGAGGCGGTGGCCGGCGCCGGCACCATCCGCAGCGCGGCCGACGCGCAGGCCGCCGCCCTGGCCGGTGCCCGCTTCGGCGTGAGCCCGGGCTACACCCGCGCCGTGGGCAAGGCCTGCCACGATCTCGGCATGCCGCTGCTGCCGGGCGTGGCCACGGGCAGCGAGATCATGATGGCGCAGGAAGACGGCTTCCAGCAGCTCAAGTTCTTCCCGGCGCTGCAGGCGGGCGGGGCGCCCATGCTCAAGGCCTGGCAAGGCCCCTTCGGCGAGGTGAAGTTCTGCCCCACCGGCGGCATCCATGCGGGCAATGCGGCGGAGTTCCTGGCGCTGTCCAACGTGGCCTGCGTGGGCGGCTCGTGGATCGTGCCGGCCGATGCCATCGCGCAGAAGGACTGGGCCCGCATCGAGACCCTGGCCCGCGAGGCCAAGGCGCTGTCGCGCTGATGCAGGACGCTGGCGCCCCGTGGCGCTAGAGTGCCAAGCCATGACTGCATCCAACGATTTCGATCCCGCCTCCATCGAGGTCATCGCCTTCGACGTCTTCGGCACCGTCGTGGACTGGCACAGCGGCATCGCCGCCGAGGTCGAGCGGCTGCTGCCCGGTACCGACGGCAGCGCCTTCGCCCTGGCCTGGCGCGCCGGCTACCAGCCGGCGATGAAGGCCGTGATGGAGCGGATCTCGGCCGGCGAGGGCGGCTTCACCCTGCTCGACGAGCTGCACCTGAGCATCCTGGAGACCGTGCTGGCCGACTTCTCCATCGGCTCGGATCGGCTGGACCGCGCTGCCAAGCGCGAACTCAACCGCGCCTGGCACCGGCTGCCGGCCTGGCCCGATGCCGTGGAAGGCCTGACGCGTCTCAAGCGCCGCTACACGATCTGCCCGCTGTCCAACGGCAACATCGGCCTGCTGACCAACATGGCCAAGCGCGCGGGCCTGCCCTGGGACTGCGTGCTCTCGGCCGAGGTCTTCAAGGCCTACAAGCCCGACCCGCGCACCTACCTGGGCGTGGCCGGCGTGTTCGACCTGCCGCCCAACCGCGTGATGCTGGCCGCGGCCCACCACAACGACCTGGCCGCCGCACGACACTGTGGCTTGGCCACGGCCTACATCGAGCGGCCCGCGGAGTTCGGCCCGTCGCGCCCCAAGGACGTGTCGCCGCAGCCGGGCAACGACCTGCACACGCGGGACATCGGGCACCTGGCGGACCTGCTGGGCTGCTGAGCGCCCGCGCGGACGCCGCGCGCCATGGCCCCACGGCGGCGGCCGGCGCGGCGCTCCGCTAGGCTCCGATGCTTTGTTGCGCACCGAGGAGCCTTCCGGATGAGTCCCCTGTTCGAACCCCTGCGCCTGGGCGCACTGACACTGCCCAACCGCATCGTCATCGCGCCCATGTGCCAATACTCCGCCGACGAGGGCCGGGCGGGCGACTGGCACCGCATCCACTATGGGCATCTGGCCCTGTCCGGCGCCGGAATGCTGATCCTGGAGGCGACCGCGATCTCGGCCGAGGGCCGCATCAGCCCGGCGGACCTGGGCCTCTACGACGAGGCGACCGAAGCGGCGATGGCCGACATGCTGCGCACGGTACGCGGACATTCGGCCATGCCGATCGCCGTGCAGCTGGCCCATGCCGGACGCAAGGCCTCCAGCCGCGCACCCTGGGACGGCGGCAGCCAGCTGCGCCCTGACGAGCCCGGCGGCTGGCTGGCCGTGGCGCCCAGCGCCCTGCCGCACAGCGAGGGCGAGGTGCCGCCTGCGGCGCTCGACGATGAGGGCCTCGCCCAGGTCCGCGACGACTTCGTGGGCGCTGCACAGCGCGCCGTGCGCGTGGGCCTGCAGGGCATCGAGCTGCATGCGGCCCATGGCTATCTGCTGCACCAGTTCCTGTCTCCGTTGGCCAATGCGCGCAGCGACGCCTACGGCGGCAGCCTGGAGAACCGCATGCGCTTTCCACTGGAAGTGTTCGAGGCCGTGCGCGCGGCCGTCCCGGCCGAAGTGCCGGTGTGGGTGCGCGTCTCGGCCACCGACTGGGTCGACGGGGGATGGGATCTGCCCAGCACGGTGGCCTTCGCCGAGGCGCTCAAGGCGCGCGGCTGCAGCGCGATCCATGTCTCCAGCGGCGGTGTGTCGCCCCGGCAGAAGATTCCGGTGGGCCCCGGCTACCAGCTGGGCTTTGCCCGCGAGGTGAAGGCGCGCGTGGGGCTGCCGACCCTGGGCGTGGGCCTGATCACCGAGCCTCGACAGGCCGAGGCCGCCATTGCCGAGGGCCAGGCCGATGCGGTGGCGCTGGCGCGGGCCATGCTGTACGACCCGCGCTGGCCCTGGCATGCCGCGGCCGAACTCGGCGCCCAGGTGAGCGCGCCGCGGCAGTACTGGCGCTCGCAGCCGCGCGAGTTCAAGGATCTGTTCGCCGACCTGCGCATCGGCCAGCGCTGAGGCGCAGGGCTGCGGCCGCTCAGCGCGCCAGCGCGTGCATCTCCGCGATCAGATCGGCCTTGCCCTCGAAGCCGATGCCCGGCAGCGCCGGCAGGTGCACGTAGCCGTTGTCCACCTTCACCCCGTCGGGGAAGCCGCCGTAGGGCTGGAACAGGTCGGGATAGCTTTCGTTGCCGCCCAGGCCCAGACCGGCGGCGATGGCCAGCGACATCTGGTGGCCACCATGAGGGATGCAGCGGCTGGGCGACCAGCCATGCGCCTTGAGCATGTCGAGCGTGCGCAGGTATTCGACCAGGCCGTAGCTCAGCGCGCAGTCGAACTGCAGCCAGTCGCGGTCGGGCCGCATGCCGCCGTGGCGGATCAGGTTGCGGGCGTCCTGCATGGAGAACAGGTTCTCGCCCGTGGCCAGCGGTCCCGCATAGGCCTCGCCCAGGCGGGCCTGCAGCTCGTAGTCCAGCGGGTCGCCGGCCTCCTCGTACCAGAAGAGCGGGTACTGCGACAGGGCGCGGCCATAGTCGAGCGCCGTGGGCAGATCGAAGCGGCCGTTGGCATCCACGGCCAGTTGCTGGCCGGGCGCGAGCATCTTAAGCACGGCCTCGATGCGCTCGCAGTCTTCGGCCAGCGGCGCGCCGCCGATCTTCATCTTGACCACCGAGTAGCCACGGGCCAGGTAGCCCCCCATCTCCTGGCGCAGGCCATCCAGGCCCTTGCCCGGGTGGTAGTAGCCGCCGGCCGCGTAGACGAAGACGCGCGGGTTGGCCTGGCCGCTGCCGTAGCGCTCGGCCAGCAGCTGGAAGAGCGGCTTGCCCTCGATCTTGGCCACGGCGTCCCACACCGCCATGTCGATGGTGCCCACCGCCACCGAGCGCTCGCCGTGGCCGCCCGGCTTTTCGTTGCTCATCATGCAGGCCCAGATGCGGTGCGGATCGAGGTTGTCGCCCGTCTCGTCGCGCAGGCTGGCCGGGTCGGCCTCCAGCACGCGCGGGATGAAGCGCTCGCGCATCAGCGCGCCCTGGCCGTAGCGGCCGTTGGAATTGAAGCCGTAGCCGATCACCGGCCGTCCGTCGCGGATCACGTCGGTGACCACGGCCACCAGGCTCAGGGTCATCTTCGAGAAGTCGATGTAGGCGTTGCGGATGTTGGATTGGATGGGCCGCGTGGATTCGAGGATGTTGACGATCTTCATGGCGAGCGCGTGAGTGAGAGGTCGAAGAAAAAGAAGAGGGCAGGCTCAGCGCGGCAGCGACGAGCCGCCGCAGATGGCGATGTCCTGCCCGGTGATGGCCGCCGCCTGGGACGAGAGCAGGAAGGTGGCGAGGGCGGCGATTTCCGTCGGCTCGATCAGCCGGCCGATGGGCGGCAGCCGCGGCGCACTGCCGGCGCGGGCCGGATCCTGCAGCATGCCGGTGGCCGTGGCGGCGGGGGAGATGACATTGACCGTCACGCCCTGCGCCGCCACCTCGGCGCCCCAGCTGCGGGCCAGCGCCACCAGCGCCGCCTTGGTGGCCGCGTACTGGCTGCGGCCGGGCATGCCCTGCGCCACGCGGCTGCCGATGAAGACGACGCGCCCGAACCCGCGCGCCGCCATGCCGGGCACCAGCGCGTCGGCCAGGCGGCTGGCGGCGTCCACATGCAGGCGCCACATCAGCTCGCCGGCCTCGGCATCGAGCTGGCCCAGCAGGCCGACGCGCAGCACGCCGGCCGCGTGCACCAGGGCCTGGGCGGGCGGCAGCGTGGCGCACAGGCGGGCGATGGCGGCGCCGTCGCGCAGGTCGATGGCGTGGCCCGCGAAGGACGCGTGCGTGATCGAGGCGGGTGCGGCGTCGAGCCCGCTGACCTGCCACCCGGCATCGAGCAGCGCCAGGGCGATGGCGCGGCCGATGCCGCTGCTGCTGCCGCTGACCACGGCATGCGGCCGAGGCTGCGGCGGCACGGTGCTGCCCTCAATCGACACGGATGTTGCCCTCCGTGATGATCTTGCGCGCGCGCTCCATGTCGGTCTGCTGGAAGGCGGCGAACTCCTCCGCCGTTCCGGGCGTGAGCAGCAGGCCCTGCGACCCCAGCAGCGTCTTCATCTCGCCGGCCAGGGCCTTGTTGGTCTCGGCATTGAGGCGTCGCGTGATCTCGGCCGGCGTACCGGCCGGTGCCCACAGGCCGTACCAGCTGTAGAACTCGTAGCCCGGCAGCGTCTCGGCCACGGTGGGCACGTCGGGCAGGCTGGCCGCGCGCTGGGCCGAGGTGACGGCCACCACGCGCAGCATGCCGCTCTTGTGGTACTGCAGCGAGCCGAGGATCGGGTCGATGAAGCCGTCGATCTGCCCGCCGATCAGGTCCTGGAAGGCGGGCGCCGTGCCCTTGTAGGGCACGATCAGGTAATCCAGATTGCCGGCGCGGCGCAGCAGCTCCGTGGCCAGGTGGCCGGCCGAGCCGATGGAGCCCACGGCGAAGGTCATCTTGCCGGGGTTGGACTTGGCATAGGCCATCAGCGAGCGCACATCGGTGATCGGCAGGTTCTTGTTGACCGCCACCGACAGCGGCGCCTTGGCTACCAGCGCCACCGGCGCGAAGTCGCGCACCACGTCGTAGCGCACCGACTTCATCGTCATCGGCGCGGTGGTGAAGGTCGAGGCATTGAACAGCAGCGTGTAGCCGTCGTTGCCCGCCTTGGCCACCACCTCGGCGCCGATGGCGCCGTTGCCGCCCGGCCGGTTCTCGACCAGGAAGGTCTGGCCCATCTGCTCGCCCAGCTTCTGGGCCAGCATGCGGCCGACCGTGTCGAGCGTGCCGCCGGGCGGGAAGGGAATGATCACCCGCACCACCCGGTTGGGCCAGCCCTGCGCCATCACGGGCGCGGCGGCGGCCAGCGTGGCGGCGCCCAGGGCGCCGTGCAAAAAGCGTCTGCGTTGCAGCATGGTGTTGTCTCCGATGTCGTTGTTCTGGGGAGGTGCGCGGACGGCTCAGCGGCGCAGCAGGCCGGCCTGGCGGCAGGCGGCGCGCAGGGCGTCCATCTCTTGCGGGTTCGGCGCCTCGGTGGGCGGGCGCACGGTGGCGCGCTCCAGCACGCCGGCCAGGTACATGCCGGCCTTCATGCGCGCATGGGCCTCGCCCGTGGGCTCACCGCCGCCGTAGACGGCGTCCTTCAGCGGTGTGATGACGGCCTGGATGGCCATGGCCTTCTTCAAATCGCCGGCCTTCACCGCGGCCCACAGGTCGATGATGAGCTGCGGGATGAAGGTGGCAAAGCCCACCAGCGCGCCGTCCACGCCCTGCACCATCGAGGCCAGCAGGTATTCGTCGTGGCAGGTCAGGATGGCCTTGGCCGGGTTGGCCTCGCGGATGGCCTGGATGTCCCGGGCGTACTTGTTCATGTCCCGCTGGCCGACCTTGAAGGCCTGCAGATAGGGCAGGCGGGCCAGCTCGGCGAGCAGCTGCGAGCTGTACGAGGCGCGCGTCCAGGCGGGGTAGACGTGGCAGACCAGGTCCAGCTCGGGCGCGGCGCGGTGGATGGCCTCGAAGTACTGCAGCGCATGGCCGGGCGTGAAGCCGAAGCGCAGCCAGTGGTGGGGCGGCATGACGTCCAGCGCGGCGGCACCGGCGGCCTGGGCGGCGCGCGCATGTTCCGCCGCCTCGGCCAGGCCTTCGCAGACGATGGACGAGATCACCGGCAGCCGGCCGCGCAGCTCCTCGGCCACGATGCGCGTGACCTCCGCCCGCTCGGCGGGGGTGAGCGAGAACACCTCGCCCGTGTGGCCGTTGGTCATCACGGCCACTACGCCCTCATGACCCGCCAGCCAACTGGCGAGCTGGCGCAGGGCCGGCTCGTCGATGCGGTGGTCGGGGGTGAAGGGGCAGGCGATGGCGGGGATGATCCCCCGATAATTTTCGATGGACGGCATTGCAGGTCTCCGTGCGGTGCGATGGGTGAAGGAAGCGGAGCGGATGATTCCGCGCCGGCCCCCGGACCGTCCAATACTCGAATCGCATACAACTATCGCGGGCCGTGCGGCCCCGCAGGAGACGCCCATGGGCCCGGGCAACCGCCCCCTCGACCTCGACTGGCTGGAAGACTTCGTCGCGCTGGCCGACACCGGCAGCTTCTCGCGCGCGGCCGAAGTGCGGCACATCGCGCAGCCGGCCTTCAGCCGGCACATCCGCTCGCTGGAGGAATGGGTGGGCGTGGAACTGTGCGACCGCAGCGCCCACCCGGTGGCGCTCACGGCGGCGGGGCAGCGCTTTCTACCGTTGCTGCGCGGCGTGCTGGCGGGGCTGGAGGCGGCACGCCAGAAGGCGCGCGCCGCCCATGAATCGGCCGCGGCCAGTCTGCGCTTCGCGGCCACGCATGTGCTGTCGTTGACCTGGTTCCCGGCCTGGCTGGCCGGGCTGGAAGGGCGGCTGCGCATCGGCCCAGTGCAGACGCTGTCGGACAGCTCGCTGGCCTGTGAGGACCTGGCGCTGCAGCGGCGCGTGCAGTTCGTGCTGTGCCACGGCCATGCCGAAGTGGCGGGCCGGCTGGACGAGGCGCAGCACCCGTGGCTGCGGCTGGATGGCGATGTGCTGCTGCCCCTGTCGGCCCCGGATGCCGTGGGCCGACCCCTGCACGATCTGGCTGCGGGCGGCCCGTTGCCCGTGCTGGCCTACAGCGAGGCGTCGGGCCTGGGGCGCATCCTGCGGGCGCAGTTGCGTGAGTGGTTCGGCGACGAGGCGCAGGCGGCGGTGGAGCCGCGCGCCTCCATCGTCTTCACGGCCCACCATGCCATCCTGCTCAAGGCCATGGTGCGCGAAGGCAAGGGCGTCGCCTGGTTGCCGGCCAGCCTGGTACAGGACGAGCTGCGCAGCGGCGCGCTGGTGGATGCGGGCGGTGGGGATTGGCAGGTGCCGGTGGAGATCCGGCTGTACCGCCAGCCCGCGGCGATGTCGGAGTTGGCGGAGTCGCTGTGGCGGTTGGTGAGCCCGCCGGGCGACGCGGAGGGTCAGTGAGCCGGCGGCTGCGGCGATGCGGCAGGGCGCCGCATCGCGGATGCGATCAGCGCAGGCCCTGGCCGGTGCCCCCGTCGTCCTTGCGCTGGATCAGTTCGATCTTGTACCCATCCGGATCCGTCACGAACGCAATCACCGTCGTGCCGCCCTTCACCGGCCCCGGCTCGCGCGTGACGTTGCCGCCGGCTGCCTTGATCTTGTCGCAGGCGGCATACGCATCCGGCACGCCCAGGGCGATGTGCCCATAGGCCGTGCCCATCTCGTAGCTTTCGGTGCCCCAGTTGTAGGTCAGCTCGATCTCGGCCTGTTCGGGGTTGCCGTTGCCAAAGCCGAGGAAGGCCAGGCTGTACTTGTATTCGGGGTTCTCGCTGGTGCGCAGCAGGTTCATGCCCAGCACCTGGGTGTAGAAGTCGATGGAGCGCTGGAGGTTGCCAACGCGCAGCATGGTGTGCAGCAGTCGCATGGTGTCGTGGGGTGAGGGATCGAAACCGTGGATTCTCCGGTGTGACCGATTCCTCGTCGCGGCTCGCGGCAAAAGCCCGCTGTCGCCGCCGCCGCTCAGGCGGGCCGCGCCATCTCCCGCCAGTGCGCCAGCCGGCCGTTGTGCATCACGCCGATGCGGTCGGCCATGGCGTGGGCTTCGGCCTCGTGGTGCGTGACCAGGATGGCCGTCTGCCCCGCGGCGCGCAGGATGTCGCGCACCTGCACCGTCAGGTGCTGGCGGGTGGCGCCGTCGAGGTTGGAGAAGGGCTCGTCCATGAGCAGCAGCGCGGGCGCGGGCGCCAGCGCACGGGCCAGGGCGATGCGCTGCTGCTGGCCGCCTGACAGCTCGTGCGGATAGCGGCCTGCCGCCTCGGCCAGGCCGACCACACCGAGCAATTCCCGCACGCGGGCTTCCTGCGCGGGCCGAGGCTGCTTGCGCAGGCCGAAGGCCACGTTCTGCGCGGCCGTGAGGTGCGGAAAGAGCGCGTATTCCTGGAACACCATGCCCACCTGCCGCCGCTCCGGCGCCAGGTGCACGCCAGGCGCCGACAGCAGCTGCTCGCCCAGGCGGATATGCCCGCCGCGCACCGGCTCGAAGCCGGCCACGGCGCGCAGCACCGTGGTCTTGCCGCAGCCCGAGGGACCGAGCAGGCAGCCGATATGGCCGCCTTCCAGCGTGAGCGAGAAGCCGTCCACCACGGTGTGCAGGCCCCGTGGCGTGTCGTAGCCGAGGCGAAGGTGGTCTATGTGCAGGGCGGCAGCGGTCGTCATGGATGGGGCGTGATGTCGTCGGTCTGCACCGCGCCGCCGCTGACGGGCGTGCGGGCCAGCAGCGCCACGGGCAGCAGGCCGGCCAGCACGATCAGCAGGGCGGCGATGGCGCCTTCCTCGTAGGTGCCGCGGGCGGCCTCGGCATAGAGCCAGGTGGCCAGGGTGTCGAAGTCGGCGGGGCGCAGCAGCAGCGTGGCGGGCAGCTCCTTCATGGCGTCCACGAAGACCAGCAGCGCGCCGGCCGACAGGGCAGGGCGCAGCAAGGGCAGGTGCACGCGGCGCAGCGTGCCCAGTGGGCTTTCGCCCAGCAGGCGCGCGGCCTGTTCGAGCGAGGCGGGAATGCGCGACAGCCCGGCCTCGATGCCGCCCACCGGCATGGCCAGGAAGCGGATCGTGCAGGCCACCACCAGCACCACGCCCAGGCCCATCAGCGGCAGGCCGGGCAGGCCGAACAGGGTGGCGATGCCGGCATCGGCCGCCAGTGCCGGCGTGAGCAGGCCGATGGCCAGCACGGTGCCGGGCAGCGCATAGCCCAGGCTTGCCGCGCGCGCCGGCCAGCGGCGGGGCGTCATGGCGCCGGGCGGCTGGCGCGTGGCCCACGCCACCACCAGGCCGGCGGCCACGGCCAGCACCGTCACGCCCAGCGCCACCGCCAGCGTGTTGCCGAGGCTGCCGACGAGCGCCGACGAGACGCCGCCGCCCAGCCGCAGGCGCTTGATGGTTTCCCACACCAGATAGGCGGCCGGTGCCGCGAAGCCGATCAGCACCGGCAGCAGCGCGGCCAGCGTGGCGCCCAGGGCGGCCGGCCCCTGCAGGCGCCGCGGCGTCACCGCGCGCATGCGCTGCGCGGAGCCGAAGTGCTGGTGCCGGCGGCCGTGGCGCTCCAGCAGCACCAGCGCGACCACCATCGCCAGCATGGCGCAGGCGATCTGCGCGGCGCCGGCCAGGTCGGAGCGGGTGATCCAGGTGGTGTAGACCGCCACGGTGAGCGTGTTGACGCCCAGGAATTCCGAGGCGCCGATGTCGTTGAGCGTCTCCAGCAGCGCCAGGCTCAGGCCCACCGCCAGGGCCGGCCGGGCCAGCGGCAACGCAACGCGCCGGAAGGCGCCCCAGCGGCCTTCGCCCAGCAGGCGCGCAGCTTCCATCAGGTGCGCGGGCTGGGTCACGAACATGGCGCGCGCCGTCATGTAGACATAGGGGTACAGCACCATGCCCAGCACGAAGATGGCGCCGCCCATGGAGCGCAGGTCGGGCAGGCGGAACTGCCGCGGGCTGTCGTAGCCCAGCAGCCAGCGGATGGCGCCCTGCACCGGCCCGAGCGGATGCAGCAGGTCGAGGTAGGCAAAGGCGACGATGTAGGTCGGCATGGCCAGCGGCAACAGCAGTGCCCACTGCAGCCAGCGCCGGCCGGGGAAATCCGTGGTGGCCACCAGCCAGGCGCAGCCGGTGCCCACGATCAGCGTGAGTGCACCCACGCCCGCGAGCAGCAGGGCGGTGTTGAGCGCGGCCCCGGGCAGCACATGCGTGGCCAGGTGCGTCCAGTGCGCCAGGTCGGCGCCCAGGGCCAGCCAGGCGAGGCTGAGCACCGGCGCCAGCACGCCCAGCGCGATGGCGACCGTGGCCGCATGCCAAAGCCGCCCGACGGGACGCAGGCCCGCGGGGCGGCGCATGAACGGCACGAAGCGCAGCAGCGGCTTACTTGTCGAAGCCAACCTTGTCCACCAGCAGGCTGGCCTGCTTGCGGTGCTTGGCGATCTCGGTCAGCGGCAGCGGGTCGACCTTCAGTTCGCCGATGGCCTGACCGATCAGCGGGTCGAGCGCCACGCCCTTGCGGACCGGGTACTCGTAGTTGGCCTGGGCGTACATCACCTGGGCCGGCTCCGAGACCAAAAACTCCAGCAGCTTGACCGCGTTGGCCTTCTGCGGCGCATGCTTGGCGACGGCTGCGCCGCTGATGTTGACGTGCGTGCCGCCCGGCTGCGCGCCGCCGAAGACGGGCTTGACCACCTGGATGCCGTCGCCCCACTTGCGGGCGTCGCTGCCTTCCTTGGAGGCCTTCATGTGGCCAACGTAGTAGGAGTTCGCCAGGCCCACGTCGCAGATGCCGCCCAGGATGTCGCGTGCCACGTCGCGGTCGCCGCCGGTGGGCTTGCGCGCCAGGTTGGCCTTGACGCCGCTGAGCCACTGTTCGGTCTTCGCTTCGCCCTGGTGGGCGATCATGGCCGCCACCAGTGCCGTGTTGTAAGGATGCTGGCCGGCGCGGATGCAGACCTTGCCCTTCCATTTGGAATCGGCCAGGTCCTCGTAGCGGAAGGTGGGCAGCTTCAGGCCCTTGTCCGCATACAGCACGCGGGCACGCATCGACAGGGCAAACCACTGGCCGTCGCTGCCGCGCAGGTTGGCGGGGATGGCGGCATTCAGCGCGGCCGACTGCACCGGCTGCGTGGTGCCGGCTTCCACCAGGTCCAGCAGGTTGCCCACGTCCACCGTCATCAGCACATCGGCGGGCGAGCGCTGGCCCTCGGCCTTGACCCGCTCGACCAGGCCGTCCTTGACGAACACGGTCTTCACCTGGATCTGCGTCTGCTGCGTGAAGGCGGCCAGCAGCGGCTGGATCAGGCCTGGCTCGCGGGTGGTATAGACGGTGACTTCGCCCTGGGCCTGCGCGGACACGGCCACGGTGCCGACGAGGGCGGCGAGCAAGGCGCGGCGCGCCCGGGCGCCAGGGGGCGCGATCGATGCTTTCATTGGGATTCCCACTCCAGGTTTTTTGAACAGGTCGACCGGTCGGCCGACGGGCGCCGCGCTTCTCGTCGTTGTTGTGCTTGCGGGCTGAGAACCATTATCAACGCCGGCCTGCGGCGTCTTCATCAAACCTGGATGGAACGTCGGGTTGCTTGAAGCGCGCCGCGCGTTTTGGCAGAGATTTGCGCGGTCTTTGGCAGAAACTGTCGCGGTCTTTGGCAGAGAAAGTGAACGTCCGCTCAGCGGGGCTGCATCGCTCGGGCGCGCCCGTAGCGCTCACTCAAAGCGCCTGATCACCCGAAGCGCCGAGCCCGTCACCACCTCCGGTATGAGCACGGGCCCACTTCGTGCCCAGTAGCTCTTAGCCGCCCCCTCGACTCGCTGCCAGAAGGAGCCGGCCTGTGGCGAATAGCAGATCGTCAGCAGGTTGAAGTCGCCCACATGGCTCAGTGCATCGGCATCCACAGGTTCGACCTCATGCAGTAACACCATGGCGCCACCGAGCCCCGCTCGCCCCGCGTTGGCGGCCTCCTTAGTCGGGAAGGCAAAGCACGCATTGAGCCGGCTTGGCAGGGCTTGGTTAAACCGCTGTCTCTCGGCCTCAAACAGCAGCTCGGTAGCCACCTTCCAACCCTGCGGGTCGTTGGAATGCTGGTAGCAACGTAGCAAGCGCCCGTAGTTGCCAGGCTCGATGATGCTGCCCGCGCCAAGCCGGGTGGCTGCGAAATGAAACCAAGTGGTCACAACGATCCCCTCCAAAGTGTGGCGCCCATTCTGCCGATGCGTTAGCGCCGCGCGGCTTCACTTGTCACGGGGGACCGCAGCCAAGCAGAGAGGCCCCGAAGGCGCCTTCTCTGTACCTGGCGCGCCGCTCAGCGCACCGGCGGCATGAACTCCGCGGCTTCCAACAGGCGGCCCTGGATCGCGCCAAGGTCGCCCACGAAGCCCAGTTCGTCGGGCCGGCCGCCGCGCGCTCGGCGTGCGCCGCGAGGCGGTCATGCAGCGCGGCCCGGAGATCGCAATGTTCGCCTGTTGCGCCTGGTAGGCAGCTTTGGCCGAGGGCTCGCTCTGCGCCAGGATCAGACTGAGGCCGATGTTGGTGGTCTGGGTTTTCACGGTCGCTTGCGGTTGTGTTGGAACGCCGCCAGTACCGCTCTGACGGCGTCGGCGAGCAACCAAGCCAGACCACCCCACTCAGCCACTACGCGCCGGCTTGAAGTTGGTGATGAGCACCTCGCCAACCGCTTGGTTCGCATTTGCTGCGATCGAGTAGCGAGTTTTCACCACCTCTATCCTGAACTCGCGAAAAGTCTCACGCACGCCGACCGTGCCGTTGAGGCTCAGGATGAGCTTGCCCTTGCAGGCTCCCAGAAGGGCCGCCAGGCGCGCGAAATCCTCACGAAGTGAACAGACCCTTGCCGTAGTCCTTCTCGCAGCTCCAATACGGCGGATCAACGTAGAAGAGCGTGCCCCGTCGGTCGAAGCGCTGCAGCACTTGGTCAAAGGGCTTGTTCTCGATGAACACCCCGCGCCAGGCGCGCGCGTGCATCGGACAGCTCCTCCTCGATTCGCAGCAGGGTTAATCGGGGCCCGGCTGTGGCTGCAATGCCGAAGGTCGGCTTATGGATCTTGGCAGCTACGCGCTTACCGTGGGTCGGGCGTGGCCGTGGGCATCGTTCTGCTCTGCTTCTGTTTCAGCGCCTTCGGGCGCGGCAAGGAGCGGGGCCAATGAACGCCCCGTTCCACATCGAGACCGCGTGCAGCCTCGCCCAGGCGCGACTGCGCGTCGACATCGACCGGCGGACTCTGCAGGCTCAACTTGCAACGGTGGTCGAATTTGCCCAGGCCCAGGCCCAGGCCCGGCTGAGCATCGGCCCCGTCGTCCACCGCCGTGCCGGCTATGTGGAGCTGCCGGGCTTCATCCGGTGCCCGGAATGCGCCGGCCCGCTGGCGGCCGACGTGTTCGAGCACAACGTGGACACCGGCATGCCCGACACGTTCGGCGTGCACCTCTGCTGCACCGAGGTGCAGGAGGAGCTGCGGAAGCGCGGGAGACCGACACGGTGCCCATCTGGAACCACAACTTCCTTCCCTTCCAGTGGGCCGCTATCAACCGGCTCGCGACCGAAAGGCTGCAGCGCAACGTGAGGGAGGCACCATGAGCCGCGCTTCCGAACCACAACGCGGCCCCCTGATGTTGGTGGATGCTCAGAAGTGGTCCAAGACGCCGACAGCTGCCGTGGCGGCCACGAACTTCTTGATCAGCTGCATGCTCTCCGGCTCAACGCACCGTTCCCTGAGAGCTATTGCCACCGTCTCGGCATGCGACTCAAGTTGCCTGAGAAGCTCCGCCATAACGTGGTAGGTGCCGAAGACCACATCGTCGAGCGAAGTGGGATCCAACTTAACAAACCACTCGACCTGAGCAGTGATGAACCTGGTCAGCGCATCGCCAGACAGCACTGCGTGGAAAAGGTTGGTAGTCCTCATTGAGGAAACGTCGACTTTCTTGAACGCGTCACAGTACGCATGAAGCTCAGCGAGCATCGCTTGGCCGTCAGCACCACGCAGGCCCAGCGGACCGATGAACTCTGGCACGTGCCGGCAAATCCGGGCTGCTCCTTTGATCAGCTGATAGGCGTGCTCGAGTTGGCGGGTGTAAGTCGCTTCTTCTTCGCGGATGCGCGAACGGCGTTGAATCAAATGCCCAGCAACAAAAACGGCGACAGCCACCAGGATCGCTGCGATGGATCCCCAGGCTTGAACCCACGAAGCGCACTCGGTCGAGTTGAGGCCGAAGTTCATCCACATGCAGGTTTCGATCTTCTGGGTATTCACGGTGCATCCCTCGCTGTGCGACACCAAGTATCGCCGCCGCTGATTGGCCAGGCGCCTAAAGCAGGCGCGCCCAGCATGCGGCGAAGCCAAGCGAAGGGAATGCCGACATGACTTATCTCGAACTGATCGAGACGCCTGGCGCCGTCCTGAGCGCAGCCGGTGCGCTGCTGCTGGCCCTGAACGGCCGCCATGCGCGCTGGGGCTTCGTGCTCTTCCTGGCCAGCAATGCTGTCTGGGGGGTCTTCGGCCGCGAGACGGGCCACTGGCGCCTACAAGCGCAACACCTGGCGTTCTCCATCACCAGTCTCATCGGCATCTGGCGCTGGCTCGTGCAGCCGCGCCTGGCCGCTGCCATGCAACTTCTCGAACAGATCGAGCGATGAACGCTCGCCCCGACATCTTCACCGCTGGTGGGAACTACTTCGAACTCCTGGCACCGACCCAATCCGTATTCGACATCGCGGACATCGCCGCCGTCCTGTCGAAGCTCTGCCATTTCGGCGGCCACACCCGTCGCTTTTACTCGGTCGCCCAGCACAGCGTGCTGATGTCGTACCACGTGCCCCCGGCGGATGCCTATGCGGCGCTCATGCATGACACGGCACAGGCCTTCGTGGGGGACATGCCGCGTCCCTTGAAAGAGTTGCTGCCCGAGTACCGCCGCGTAGAGAAGGGCGTAGGGGCCGCGGTAATGGAACGCTTCCAGGTGCCGCTACCGCTCCCCGAAAGCGTGGAGCACTTCGACCGGGTGAGGCTGGCGACCGAGCAGCGCGACCTGATGCCGCCTCATGACGACGAGTGGCCCCAAATCGCCGGTATCGAGCCCCTGTCCACCGTCACACGCCCTGGGCGCCCCACGAGGCCTACAACCTCTTCCTGTGCCGCTATGCGCAGCTGCGCGGTGAGGCGTTGCAATGACCAGCGCAAGCTTCAGGGCAATATCACCCAGCGGGGTGCAGCGTTCCAACGAGCTCTCCCCATTTGCGTTCGTTTTCCGCTGCGGCCATGACCAAGTGCTCCACAGACGCAGCGCTGAGGAGCGCAGCTCTTTCCGGGCTCTCAAGTTCTATGGCAAGCCTCTTGAACGCCATATCTGTGGTGTTGACCAAATTCCGAAAGCCAATGAGCAATCGCATGCCGCTGATGTCGGGCATTTCGTGAAGAGGCAACGAAAGGACATCCGCTTTCAGAGCACTAAACGGATCGAAGGCAGCACTTCGGCTGACGCCTGGGAGGTAAAACGCGCTTGTCGCGAGTTCTGCTTGGAGCGATGTAACTTGCACCGTGAATTGGCGAGCGAGCGCCACGGCCGCCTCGGTCATCGCGCGTTTCCGCTCACGCTGGGCCCGTTGCGCGCTTCGATTCGATGCACGAATTTGGACGGCCGCTATGAGTCCAGACGCGACGATTGCAAAGATGCTCCCGAACGCTTGGATCCAAGCTGCACAGTCGCTCGGCTTGACGTCAGGTACAAAAAAGCAGGTCTCCATGACATTAGCTCGGTGATGGGTGGGGGCGACTGCCCTATGACGCTAACTCGCACTTTCGCTCACCTGCTCCTTGATCAGCTGTTTGCGTGCGCGGTGGAGCATGCCGACGGCCTCCGCTTGATTGAAGACCATCGGGTCGACGCTGCAGCTGTCCACTGCCACGCCATCTTTGAAGATCGTGCAACGACCGTCAACTGCGCCGGACACTCGGACCTGAATCTAGATGCGCCCCTTATAGCCCAGGTGTTCGAATCGCTCGACTTCAACAGTCATCGCGTTGTTCCTTGGGCCTGGTGTCCGACAAAAACGGCCATGAACCTGATTTGTGCGGGAGGCATTGAACGCTTTTTAGTTCGCGGCGAACTCGTTCAGATGGGGAAGGGCAACCCGCGAAACCACGAAGGTAGTGCCGTTGTTGTCTTGCTTGAACGTGAAGCCATAGCTGAACTCGCCATCGAAGGGCACCCAAAACACCCTGGGGTCCTGACGAAAGTCCCCCTCCCAACCATTGGCGCCGGCCGCGTCTTGTGCGCTGTCCCAGTCATCGATGAAGCCTTGGAAGGTCACGGTGCTGCCGAAGTCCACCCTGGCCACTCGCTCCCTGGCATGTACCGCGGCCAGTTCCTTTGCGGTCTCTTCAACGGTCTTCAGATATTCCCAATGGTTGTCGATCGGGGGGAGTCTGTAGATGAACCACATGCCGAAGCTCCTTGTGTGAAGCGCGGCAATTTAGCAGAGGAGCCGCTGATGCCGTTCTATCACCTTGGACTCGGGATCGTGCACATCAAGGGCTCGAAGCTGCCCGAGCCCTGTGCTGCACACGTGCTCATCGAAGGCAAGGAACACGGGTGTCTGGCCGCCAGCAGCTTCCTCTGCGACGGCCCTTCGAAGTCTGGCAAAGGGACGTGTGATGCCACCATGTGCGAGCCCAGGTCGGACCCAACAGCCACCTGTGCCCCAGCTGCCGCACAGAGGTCGTGGACGAGATCGGGCAGCGCTACCCCTTTGCCGACTTCCTGTCATGAATAAGTTGCTACTGATGAGCCTTTCTGGCGCATCGCTTGCGCGGCTAGGTACTCGCCCGGACCGTACTGCTCGGAGTCAGCCCCGAGTGCTTGGCCGCAACCTCGCGCTGAGCATCGTCGGGCGTTCGGCCTTCGGAAAGCAGAACAAAAAAATGTGCGAGCTTGGCGAGTTCGTCTATGGAAGCATTCGCCAGGGAAAGCTGCTCATAGAAGCGAGCAAGCAGCCTTTCCGACTTTTTGCCCTGGCTTTGCAGTCTGGAAAGCGTGTCAAGAGTTCCCACGACACTCTGCAAAGCATCAGACGCCGCCACGACCGATTCAACGGCCTGGGGAGTACCGATTGCCTCGAAGGGCAAAGCATCGAATCGCGCAATCGCGGACTTCAAACTAGCTAGGCGCTCTTCAATAAGCAGGTGGTGCTTCCACACTACCCCGGGGGCGCCGGTAAAACCGTCTGCTTCGTTCACCAGGCCAGCGACGTCGCTGAGCCGCCGCTGTGCTATGCGCGCGAGCGCACCCCATGGGACGATGGCCTCATGCTGCCTCTTCCAGCTGTCCCGTTGGGTGCGTTGAAGCTCGAGTTGCCGTTGGTCGAGCGTCATAAGAATGGCGGCCACGATGGCGCCTACCGATCCCAGAGCTTGGACGTAAGCGGGTATGTCGAATTTCGACTGGGGAATGAGCCACCAGAGAGCCCCTGCAAGGGCTACGAACGTCAGTACGAACCAGACCCATCTCGAGCGCATGAGTTAAGGAATTCAGATCAGCGGGACAGCGATTCTCGGCGGCGCTGCGGGGCTCTGCCAGTATGAGCAAGCTCGCCCGCGACAATCGCAACGCCGATCTGGCGCATCCCGAAGAGCTGCTGCCCCCGGCTGCTGCAGCAGTTCGTGCGCCTGATCGGGCTGCCGGCAACGCTGCGCTTCGTGGAGCAGTACGGCGGGGTGCGCGTCTACATCCCGGCCCAGGCGAACGCCGAGCATCCGTTCGCCGAGCTGATCGGCCTGGACAACCTGCGTGCGCTGTGCGCCGAGTTCTCCCACGACGGCTACGGCCTGCGCCACCCGATGCCCACTGCTACGGCCGCCCTGACGGCGGTCCGCAACGACCGGATCCGGGAGAAGCACAAGCACCGGACGGCGCGCGAGCTGGCGCTGATCTACCGGCTGATGAGCGGTCGGTGGAGCGCATCGTGACCGGCGCCGAGCAGGCTTCCGACCTGCAGATGCAGCTCGATCTGTAGGTTTAACTCGGCTCCGGTTGACCCTCAGAGCCGCGAGTTAAACGTCCGACCTCAGGCCATGCCCGGATGCTTTCTCCTGTCCCAAACGACCCTACGCGGGCCGTTTTTCACGTCCGACCTTGTGCGAGGTCGGACGTTGGGTCCCACCCAGTTAGGGGTCGCCAAGTCTTTGACACGCCTTCATTTTTCGCGGTCGGACGTAGATTCGAGCGTCCGACCTCAACGTCCGACCTTGTCTCCGGCGCGGCGGCACGGGCGGCCGTGCGGACCGAAGGGTGTTCCGAGGAGCTTTCCCCAATGAAATCAGGCCTCTGGACGGCACGGCCCGTTCCGGGCTACCCTGGCCCGTGTCGACCCATTTCAAGCCCACAGCGGCCGTTCTGACGCCCCGGTCGGCCCAATTTGCCAAACGGGTGTCCAACCCGGCCAGCCCCGCGTAACCCCGCGTCTCCATTCAGGTTTCCCAATCTGCCGACCCCCATCAGGGTCCAACAAAACGGTCGCCCCCCACACTCCGGCGCGAGGCTCAGCGCGGACGCAGGTCGAACACGAGGCAAGTGGTCGTGGCATGCGCGTAGAGCGTGCCGTCGGGCCCCACCAGCCGCGCCTCGGCCGTGGCCAGTTGCCGGCCGCAGTGGATCACCTGGCCGATGGCCCGCACGCGCGGCACCTGCGGCGTGATCGCGCGGACCATGTTGATGCCCAGCTCCGCCGTCGTGTAGCTGCGGCCCGCCGGCAGGCTGGTGTGCACGGCGCAGCCCAGGGCCGAGTCGAGCAGGGTGGCGAACCAGCCGCCATGCACGGTGCCCAGCGGGTTCAGATGCCGCACCTGCGGCTGGCCCTGGAAGACGGCGCGGCCGGCCACGGCCTCGATCAGCACGAAGTCCAGCGTGCGGGCGATCTCGGCATAGGGCAGTTCGCCGGCCAGCATGGCCTGCATCACTTCCAGGCCGCTGCGGCCCATCACCTGGTCGGGCCTCGCCACGCCGGGGCCGGGGCCTGCATCCATCCGGGCGCGGACCGTGGCCTCGTCGTCCAGCCAGCGCTGCAGTTCGTTCGTGCTGTCGCTCATCGCATCTCCTTCGATTGCATATGCAATAGTTGCAGCTACAATCATAGGCCATGAGCACCACCGTCAAGCCCCAGGGCTGTACCAACTTCAAGCTGCGCCAGTTGGGCCGGCGCGTTTCGCGCCGGTACGACGCCGAGCTGGCGCAGGTCGGCCTCAAGACCACGCAGTATTCGCTGCTGTCGCATGTGCTCAAGCTGGGGCCGCTGCGCCCGGTCGACCTGGCGCGCGCGATGGGCCTCACGGCCTCGACGCTCACGCGCAACCTGCAGCCGCTGCTGGCGGCCGGCTGGATCGAGCAGGCCGAGGGGCCCGATGCACGCAGCCGGCTGCTGCACATCACCGACGACGGCCGCGACAAGCGGGCCGAAGCGCAGCGCCGCTGGCGCGCCGCGCAGGAACGGTTGAACGAACTGCTGGGCCTGGACCGGGTGCTGGCCCTGCATGCGCTGCTCGACGAGGCCATCGACCTGCTGCGCGCCAACGAGGACGGCGATGCCGACGAAGGAGAAGAGCATGAGTGATTCGACATCCACCCCCGGCGCGGCGCGCCTGCCCGCGCTGTGGCTGGTGCTGCTGGCCGCCGCCGGCACCTTCGCGCTGACGATGGGTGTGCGCCAGACCATGGGCCTGTACCTGCCCTCGCTCAACACCGCCACGCATCTGGGGCTGGGCAGCATCAGCCTGGCCTTCGCCTTCGGCCAGCTGTGGTGGGGCCTGACCCAGCCCTTCGCCGGCGCCTTGGCCGACCGTGTCGGCACGGCGCGCACGGTGCTGCTGGGTGTGGTGCTGGTGGCCATCGGCACCTTCATCACGCCGTACATGACGAGCACGCTGGGGCTGATCCTGGCCGTGGGCGTGCTGGCGGCGGGCGGGGCGGGCATGGCAGGTCCCTCGGTCATGATGGGCGCGACCATGCGGCTGGTGCCCCCGGCCCGTCGCGGGCTGGCGACCGGCGTGGTGAACGCGGGCGGCTCCTTCGGCCAGTTCGCGCTGGCGCCGGTGGCCATCGGTTTGACGGCGGCGGTGGGGTGGGCCGCGTCGATGCAGTGGCTGGGCGTGCTGGTGCTGCTGGCCCTGCCGGCGGCCTGGGTGCTTCGGGGCAATTCGCGCGCGCTGGTGGCGCAGCAGGCCGCGGCCGGCGGGCCGCGCGCCCTGACGGTGCGCGAGGCCATCGGCCAGGCGCTGGCCACACCCAGCTATCGCTACCTGGCTGCGGGCTTCCTGGTCTGCGGCTTCCACGTGGCCTTCCTGGCCACGCATCTGCCCAGCGTGGTGGCGGCCTGCGGCCTGCCGCCGGCGGTGGGTGGCTGGTCGCTGGCGGTGATCGGCCTGTTCAACATCGTCGGCAGCCTGGCCATGGGCTGGGCCGTGGGGCGCTGGCGCATGAAGTCGCTGCTGTCGCTGGTGTATGCGACGCGGGCGGTGGCGGTGCTGGTCTTTCTGCTGGCGCCCAAGACCGTGGCCGTGATGCTGGTCTTTGCGGCAGTGATGGGCGTGAGCTTTCTCTCCACCGTGCCGCCGACGGCGGGGCTGGTCGCCAAGATGTTCGGGCCGGCCAACATGGCCATGCTCTTCGGGCTGGTGATGCTGTCGCACCAGATCGGCGGCTTCCTGGGTGCGTGGATGGGCGGCTGGGTGTTCGAGCGCACGGGCAGCTACGACCTCATGTGGTGGATCGACATCGCGCTGGCCGCCGGCGCTGCGCTGGTCAACCTGCCGATCCGCGAGTCGCCCCCCGCGCGCGCCATGGCGCCGGCCTGAGCCTCCGCTCTTCTTCGCACCCCTCCGCGTCACGGCGGCCGCAGCAATGCGGTGCCGCCGCCGCATGCCCGCTTCCAGGACCTCGCCATGACCTCATCGACTCCCCGGCTCGACCCGCGCACCCGCATGCTGCTGGAGGCGCCCATCACGCCCACGCTGCTGCGCCTGGCCGTGCCCAACATTGCGGTGATGTTCGCGCAGGCGGCCATCGGCCTGGTGGAGACCTACTTCGTCGGCCGGCTCGGCACCGATGCGCTGGCCGGCATGGCGCTGGTCTTTCCGCTGGTGATGCTGATGCAGATGAGTTCGGCAGGCGCGATGGGCGGCGGCATCGCCTCGGCCATCGCACGGGCCCTGGGTGCGGGCCGGCGCGACGACGCGCACCGGCTGGTGTGGCAGGCGGTGGCCATCGCGCTGGGCTTCGGCCTGGCCTGCATGGGGGTGATGTGGCTCGCGGGCGGCTGGCTGTATGCCCGCATGGGCGGAGAGGGCCCGGTGCTGGCCGCGGCGCTGACCTATTCGCACTGGGTCTTCGGCGGCGCGGTGCTGGTGTGGCTGTTCAACTCGCTGGCGGCGGTGGTGCGCGGCACCGGCAACATGGCGCTGCCGGCGCTGGTGACCATCGTGGGCGTGGTGGTGGCCGTGCCGCTGTCGCCCATGCTCATTTCCGGCTGGGGCCCGATTCCGCCGCTGGGCATCGCGGGCGGGGCCATCGCGCTGCTGCTGTACTACCTGGGCGGCACGGTGGCGCTGGCGCTGTACCTGCGTTCGAGGCGCAGCCTGCTGCAACCGGCATGGTCGCAGGCGCAATTGAACTGGCCCCTGATGCGCGGCGTGCTGCGCGTGGGCCTGCTGGGCGCGGTATCGACCGCAGCGACCAACCTCAGCATCGGCATCGCCACCGGACTGGCGGGCCACTGGGGCGCAGGCGCCATCGCCGGCTATGGCACCGGTGCGCGACTGGAGTACCTGCTGGTGCCGCTGGTCTTCGGCCTGGGCGCGCCGCTGGTGGCGATGGTGGGCACGAGCATGGGCGCCGGTCGACCCGAGCGTGCGCTGCGCGCGGCGGCCATCGGCGCCGCCCTGGCCTTCGGCATGACGACGGTGATCGGGGTGGCGGCCGCGCTGTGGCCGCTGGCTTGGCTGCGGCTGTTCGGCCACGACGCGGCGATGCTGGAGGCGGGCACCTCGTACCTGCGCGCCGTCGGGCCCTTCTACGGCTTCTTCGGGGTCGGGCTGGTGCTGTATTTCGCCTCGCAGGGCGCGGGCCGGCTGATGTGGCCCGTGCTGGGCAACCTGCTGCGCCTGCTGGTGGCGGGCGTCGGCGGGCTGGTCGTGGTCGCATCGGGCGGCACGCTGGCCCAGGTGTTCGCGGCGCAGGCGGCGGCCCTGGTCGTCTACGGCCTCGTCATCGCATGGAGCATCGCGGGCGGCGCCTGGTTCGGCCGGGTGGGATGGCCCCGCTGGCCCGGACGCGAAAACGCCACCCTGGGTGGGGTGGCGCTTCGGTCAGACCGTTGACCGGTCAGTAGCGATAGGGGTTGTGCGGCCGGCGGTCGTAGCGGTTGGGCACGCCGTCCCGGTCGGCATCACCCCAGCCGCGACGGTGGTGCGGGGGGCGGTGATAGTGGTGCGGCGGCGGACCGTAATACCGCGGCGGCGGGCCGTAGTAATGGCGCGGCGGCGGCGGGTAGTACACCGGTGCGGGCACCGGCACGTAGGCGGGTGCCGGCGGCGGGCCGCCCAGGTACACCTGCGCCTGGATGCTCGGGCCGCTGGCTTGCGCGAGGGCCGGGACGGCGAGTCCGGCCAGCGCCAGCGCACCTGCCGAGAAGGCCATGGTCAACTTGTTCATCACGACTCCTTGCTTCCTGTCGGTTGTTGGTGAAGCAATGGTCGCCGCCGCTTGTCAATGCCATGTAAGCGGCCGGAGAAGCACGGAAAGAAGTTGTGAGCATTTGGCCGCTTGCGTGAAACGAAGGCCTGCCGAATGCGACACCCGTTTCAGGGTGTGACGGCCGCGGGCGCCGGCAGCATGCGCCGCAGCGCCTCGAAGAACAGGTCGGACTGTTCCCTTTCGCCCTGCACCTGCGCCGCGACGCGCGCGGCGATCCCGGGTGCCACGGGTGCCAGGGGCCGGCCCGTGCTCTGCGCCAGCACCTGGTGCAGGCAGGCGCGCTCCAGGTAGTAGAGGTCGTCGTAGGCATGGGCCACCGTGGCGCCGGCCACGATCACGCCGTGGTTGGCCAGGAAGGCGACGTCCTTGCCCTGATCGGCGGCCATGGTGCGGGCGATGCGCTCGCCTTCGGCATCGTCCAGCGCCAGGCCGTTGTAGTGCGGGTCGATGGCGATGCGGTCCATGTAGCGCATCGCGTTCTGGCTCAGCGTGGGGTCGAGCGCGCGGTCGGCCGTGAGCGTGAGGGCGGTGGCATAGGGTGCGTGCACATGCATGACCACCGCATGGCCAGTCAGTCGATGGATAGCGCCGTGGATGAACAGGGCCGTGGGCTCCACGCGATGGCGGCCCGCCAGCACCTGGCCGTGCACGTCGATCATCACGATGTCGTCCGGGCCGACCTCGCTCCAGTGCAGGCCGCGCGGGTTGATGAGGTAGCGCGCCGGCTCGCCGGGCAGCATCACGCTGAAGTGGTTGCAGACGCCTTCGCCCAGGCCGTGGTGTGCCGCGGCGCGCAGGGCCAGGGCGAGGTCCTCGCGCAACTGGCGCACGGCGGGGCTGTGGAAGTCGGTGTGGGCGTCGAGGGTCATGGGGGCGCGGGGGAGCGGAAAGGGGAGCAACGGCAATCGCTCGAACGTGAGCAGGCGCCGATTGTGGCGCCTGCTTCGCGTGGGCCCTGGAGGAACCGCTGCGCCTTGCCGCGCCGGATCCTCGACCCTGCGCCGGCCCCCGCGTCCGGGCGGCTCCTGGAGGGGGCGTGATTCGCGCTGGGCCGCGCTCAGCGATGTGCGAAGGCCGGCTGGCCGCTGCCATCGGGAACGCGCGGCAGCGCCGCACCCATGTCCACGCCCCGGTGCTCGCGGCTGAACAGGATCAGTCCGGCGATGACCACCGCCACCGTTCCGGCCACCACCGCCATCGCGAAGGCATAGTCGTTGCCCCGCGAGGTGGCGAGCGAGGCCTGCATCGTGGCGTTGACCGAGGCCAGCAGGTTGCCCAGCTGGTAGACCAGGCCGGGGAAGGTGGCCCGCAGCGCGGGTGGCGAGATTTCGTTGAGGTGCACCGGGATCACGCCCCAGGCGCCCTGCACGCTCAGCTGCATCAGGAAGGCACCAGCGGCCAGGGCCGCGGCCGAGTGCGAGTAGGCCCACAGCGGCAGCACGGGCAGCGCGAAGAGGGCGGCGCCGAAGATGGTCCAGCGGCGGCCGATGCGCTCCGACAGCGTGCCACAGGCCAGGCCGCCCACGATGGCGCCGATGTTCAGCACGATGGTCACCAGCGACACGGTGTGCGCGTCGAAGCCGTGCTGCACGCGCAGGAAGGTGGGGTATAGGTCCTGCGTGCCGTGCGAGAAGAAGTTGAAGGCGGTCATCAGCACCACCGCATACAGCGCGAGCTTCCACTGCTGGCGCAGGCCGGCCAGCAGGCTGGGCCGCGGCTGGCTGGCCATCTGCTTCCATGCGGGCGATTCCGGGACGTGCGAACGCACGTAGATCACCAGCAGCGCCGGCAGGATGCCGACGAAGAACATGCCGCGCCAGCCGATGTGCGAATAGAACAGGCCGAACACCAGCGAGGCCAGCAGGAAGCCCGTGGGATAGCCGGCCTGCAGCAGCCCCGAGACGAAGCCACGCGAGCGCGCAGGCACCGTCTCCATGGTCAGGGCCGAGCCCACGCCCCATTCGCCGCCCATGGCGATGCCGAAGAGCGCCCGCAGCACGATCAGCGTCGCCAGGTTGGGCGAGAAGCCCGACAGCAACTCCAGCACGGCATAGCAGAGGATGTTGGCCATCATGGTCGGCCGACGGCCGAAGCGATCGGCCAGCCGCCCGAATATGAGTGCACCCACCGGCCGCATCGCGAGCGTGAGCGTGATGGCCAGTGCCACCGAAGGCAGCGGCGCGTGGAACTCGGCGGCGATGTCCTTCAGGATGAAGACCATCAGGAAGAAGTCGAAGGCGTCCAGCGTCCAGCCGAGGTAGCTGGCGGCGGTCACATGGATCTGCTCGCGGGTCCAGGTCATGGGGGGTTCTCCTTGGGTTGTGCAAGCGTTGCGCCTGGCACGGAGGAGGAACAACCGCCAGTGTCGGTGTGCAGCGTGAAGCCACTCTAGGCCGATGGCACGGGCGATGCCAGTCGGACGCGGCCTTCTGCCGGGCCGCTTAAGACTGGCCTAAGGATGCGCGCCGGGGGTGGCCGGGGGTCTTTCGATGGGCGGCTCGGCCGCGCAGCCTGGGCCTCAGGAGGGCTTGCGGCGGAGCACCGCCACATGGACCGGCGTGCGTACGACGAAGCCGAGGCCCTCGTAGAGCGAGATGGCGGCGGTGTTCGTCGTCCACGCATGCAGGAAGGGCGTGTCGCCGCGCTGCTGGATGTCGGCCGCCACGGCAGCCGACAGGCGCCGCGCCAGTCCACGGCCTCGGAAGTCGGGGTGCGTGCAGACGCCACTGATCTCCACGTACCCGGGGAAGCGCATGCGCTCGCCGGCCATTGCCGCCAGGCGGCCGGCGATGCGCAGGCCGATGAAGCGGCCCAGCGTGTGGGTCCGGGCAAAGAAGGGGCCGGGTTCGGTGAGCGCGGCCAGCGCGCCCATCTCGGCCGCATCCGCATTGCCCAGCACCACCACATCGTCATCGGGCGGCAGGTGGCGCGTGGCCACCATCTGGACGCCACCGGCCGCCTTCAGCACTTCGAGGCCCGGCGCAACGGCAATGGGCGGCACCTGCAGCAGGTACACGCTGTCGCCGTCGGCGCCGATGAGGCCGGTGAGCGCGGCGAGGCTGTCCGCGCCTTCATCCGCCGTGGCGGCAAAGCCGTGGAGGTCGGGCACGAAGCGCCGTGCGCGTTCATCCCCGATGGCCCATTGCGGCCGATGTTGCAAGGTGGCCCAGACGGGACGGTCGAGTGCGGACATGGTCAGGAGGCCTGGATGCGCTGCAGCAGGGGCGCGCTGGCCAGCGCGTCTTCGAGTGCAGCGAGTTGCGAGAGCAGGTCGCCCCGGCTTCTGGCGCAGGCCTGCGCGACCGCGGACTCGATGGCCGGCCAGGCTTCGCGCCGGGCACGCTGCACAAGGCTTCTGCCCTTGCGGCTCAGAGCCACACGGCGCACGCGGCGGTCTTCGTCGCCGGTGGCCGACTGCACGAGTCCGTCGTCCTCCAGCCCCTTGAGCGAGCGGGTGACCACGGGCTGGCTCACGCCCACGGCCTGGCTCAGTTCGCCGACGCTCAAGGCGCCCAAGCGGTCCAGCGCGGCCAGCAGCGGGAAGTGCGCGGCCGGCTGGTCGAAGCCATGGCTGGCGAGCACGGCCTGCGTCTGTGCCTGCAGCAGCTCGCCCGTGCGCTTCAGGCGGGTGCCGAGCGTCAGGTGGCCCAGCTCCTTCACGACGTCCTCGATCATGCGGTCTCCATGCAAGCCGTTTCCATATCATGCTATGTAAATGGCCTGGCCGCGTCAATCGGGCGGCCAAAGAAAAAGCGGCCCGATGGGCCGCTTCGTTCTTCGCCTGTGGAGGCAGGGCTCGATCAGTAGCGCTTGCCGCCGCCGGAGTAGCCGCCGCCACCGCCACCGCCGGAGTAGCCACCGCCACCGCCGCCACGACGCCGATTGCCACCACCGCCACCGCCGTTGCCGCCACCACCACCGCCACCATTGCGGCGGCCGCGGCCGAAGGTGGCCTCGACGCTGGTGCGCAGCGGATCGGGCTGGCCCGCGGGGCCGCCATAGGCTTCGGCGCGGCGATGCGCGACCACGTCGGCATGCGAGGGACTGGTGGTGTTGCCGTGGTGCTTGGGCTGGCGCTCGGGACGGTCCTCGTACAGAGCGTGGGCCGGCGCGTTGCCGCCGCCGTGGCCGCCCGCGCCGCCATGGTGGCGCTTGGGCCCGTTGTTCTGACGCGGCGGACGCTGGCCGCCATTGCCGCCGCCCGAAGGCTGGCCGCCGGCGCGCTGCTGCTGCGGCTGCTGGCCCCGGCCGCCCTGGCCCTGACCTTGGCCGCCGCCGGCCTTCTTCTGGCCGCCACGTTCGCCCTGGCCCGCCTTGTTGTCGCGGATGCGGGTCATCATCTCCTGGCGCGCGGCGCGGGCCGCGGCGGCCATCACCTCGCGGCTCGGCGGCTTGCCGGCGCCGCCCCACAGGGTCTGGCGACCCATGGCGATGGGCTCGGCGATCTCGCCTTCGTCAGGACCGAAGCCTTCGATCGTTTCCGACGGGATCTGCTGCTTGGTGAAGCGCTCGATCTCCTGCATGAAGCCTTCCTCGTCCAGGCAGACCAGGCTCACGGCCTGGCCTTCCTTGCCCGCGCGGCCGGTGCGGCCGATGCGGTGGACGTAGTCCTCGGGCACGTTGGGGATCTCGTAGTTCACCACGTGCGGCAGGTCGTCGATGTCGATGCCGCGGGCGGCGATGTCGGTGGCCACCAGGGCGCGGATCTCGCCGCTCTTGAAGCCTGCGAGGGCCTGCGTGCGGGCACTCTGGCTCTTGTTGCCGTGAAGCGCCATGGCGGTGATGCCGTTCTTCTCGAGGAACTCGGCCACATGGTTGGCACCGAACTTGGTGCGCGTGAACACCAGCACCTGGCTCCAGTCGTGCTGCTGGATGATGTGCGCCAGCAGCTGCTTCTTCTTGCCACGGCCCACCGGGTGGACCACCTGCGTGATGCGCTGCACCGTGGTGTTGCGCGGCGTGACCTGGATGCTCTGCGGATTGCGCAGCAGGCTGTTGGCCAGCTCGCGGATGTCGTCGCTGAAGGTGGCCGAGAACAGCAGGCTCTGCTTGTCCTTGGGCACCAGGGCCAGCACCTTCTTCACGTCGTGGATGAAGCCCATGTCGAGCATGCGGTCGGCTTCGTCCAGAACGAGGATCTCGACGGTCGACAGGTCCAGGTGGCCCTGCTGCTGCAGGTCGAGCAGGCGGCCGGGCGTGGCCACCAGGATGTCCACGCCGCGCTTGATGCGGTCGATCTGCGGGTTCATGCCCACGCCGCCGAAGATGACGGTGGAGCTCAGTGGCAGGTACTTGCCGTAGGTGCGCACGGATTCCTCGACCTGGGCGGCGAGTTCGCGCGTGGGGGTCAGCACCAGGGCGGCGATGCCGTCCTTGCCGAACTTGTTGGTCTTGCCCTCGCCCTTGGACAGGCGGTGCAGCATGGGCAGGGTGAAGGCGGCGGTCTTGCCGGTGCCGGTCTGCGCACCGGCGAGGAGGTCATGGCCTTCGAGGACGGCCGGGATGGCCTGGGCCTGGATGGGGGTGGGGGTTTCGTAGCCTTGCTCGCGCACGGCCTTGAGGATGGCGGGGGCCAGCTTCAGTTCGTCGAAGTTCATTCGGTAGTTACTTACGGGCGCCATGCACGGCGCGGTGTTCGTCTTGCGTCCACCCGCCGCGATGGCGCTGCTTGGGCGCGAACCGGGCCAGTCGAGGTGGAAAGGGAGGTAAGGCGGGAGCCTGGAAGGATGCGGATCCGTCGTCCCCGGCGAAGAGCCGTGTTGCGGGTGACTGTGCCCGGCAACGTCCCGATTGTGGCACGAGTTCCGGGCCTGCGTGCCCGTGGGCCGCGTCGAGGAGGGATAATCGATGGTTTTCGCGCTCGCCCGGCACCGGGCCCCTCCTCATCCGAGCGCGTTCCCCCACCCCGCACCGACACGAAGCCATGGCCCAGTACGTCTACACCATGAATCATGTCTCCAAGACCGTGCCGCCCAAGCGGCAGATCTTGAAGGACATCTCCCTCTCGTTCTTTCCCGGCGCCAAGATCGGCGTGCTCGGCCTCAACGGCTCGGGCAAGTCCTCGCTGCTGAAGATCATGGCCGGCGTGGACAAGGAGATCGAGGGCGAGGCCCTGCCGATGCCCGGCCTGTCCATCGGCTACCTCGAGCAGGAACCCAAGCTCAATCCCGAGCACACCGTGCGCGAAGCCATCGAAGAGGCGATGAGCGAGGTCAACAACGCCAAGAAGCGCCTCGACGAGATCTACGCCGCCTACGCCGAGCCCGATGCCGACTTCGACGCCCTGGCCGCCGAGCAGGGCCAACTGGAGGCGGTGATCGCCGCTGCCGGCACCGACAGCGAGCACCAGATCGAGATCGCCGCCGACGCCCTGCGCCTGCCGGCCTGGGACGCCAAGGTGGGCATGCTCTCCGGCGGCGAGAAGCGCCGCGTGGCGCTGTGCCAGCTGCTGCTGTCCAAGCCCGACATGCTGCTGCTCGACGAACCCACCAACCACCTGGACGCCGAGTCGGTCGAGTGGCTGGAGATCTTCCTGCAGCGCTTCACCGGCACCGTGGTGGCCATCACCCACGATCGCTACTTCCTCGACAACGCCGCCGAGTGGATCCTTGAACTGGACCGCGGCCGTGGCATTCCCTACAAGGGCAACTACTCCGAATGGCTGCTGCAGAAGCAGACCCGCCTGGAGGCCGAGCAGAAGGGAGAAGAAGCCCGCGCCAAGGCCCTGAAGAAGGAACTGGAGTGGGTGCGCCAGAACGCCAAGGGCCGTCAGGCCAAGAGCAAGGCCCGCATCCAGCGCTTCGAGGAACTGAGCGACTACGAATACCAGCGCCGCAACGAGACGCAGGAAATCTTCATTCCCGTCGCCGACCGCCTGGGCAGCCAAGTGATCGAGTTCAAGGGCGTCAGCAAGAGCTTCGGTGACCGCGTGCTGATCGACAACCTGTCGTTCAACGTCCCGGCCGGCGCCATCGTCGGCATCATCGGCCCGAACGGCGCGGGCAAGTCCACGCTGTTCAAGCTGATCGCAGGCCGCGAGCAGCCCGACAGCGGCGAGGTCGTGATCGGCCAGACCGTCAAGATGGCCTTCGTCGACCAGTCGCGCGACGCGCTGGCCAACGAGGCGACCGTGTGGGAAGACATCTCCGGCGGCCTCGACATCATCAACGTCGGCAAGTTCCAGATGGCGAGCCGCGCCTACGCGGGCCGCTTCAACTTCAACGGCCAGGACCAGCAGAAGAAGGTCGGCAACCTGTCGGGCGGTGAACGCGGCCGCCTGCACCTGGCCAAGACGCTGATCCAGGGCGGCAACGTGCTGCTGCTGGACGAACCGTCGAACGACCTGGACGTGGAAACCCTGCGCGCCCTGGAAGACGCGCTGCTGGAGTACGCCGGCACCGTGCTGGTCATCAGCCACGACCGCTGGTTCCTGGACCGCATCGCCACCCACATCCTGGCCGCCGAAGGCGACTCGCAGTGGGTGTTCTTCGACGGCAACTACCAGGAGTACGAGGCCGACAAGAAGAAGCGCCTGGGCGAAGAAGGCGCCGCCCCCAAGCGGGTGCGCTTCAAGGCGCTCAAGTAAGCCGGCCCCCCGCTCGCCGGGCCCTGCGGCCTGGCGGGCCCGTTGGCAGGCTGCGGGCCGGACGTGCCCGTATCCGCGTCGACGCTCAGACGGTCGCCACCGCCAGCGTGCGCAGCAGCGAGCGGTTGATCTCCTCGGCACCCATGTCGAAGCGCGCGCGGGTGGCGCGCACCACGGCCGGGTTGTCCTGGCCGAGGGCCTGGGCCACCTGCAGCACGCTGGCGTAGGGCCCGGTGCCGCGCAGCACCGCCTCCACCAGTCGCTCGGGCAGCGCCACCCGACCGACCGCCGTGCGCATGGGCTCGTCCATCACCAGGTCGAGCTGGGCGAACAGCCCGCACAGGTAGACCTCCCGCCGCAACTCCTCTTCCACCCCCGCTTCCATCAGTTGCGAGGTGAGGTGCGCCCGCAGCACCATGGTCGCATTGGCGGGCTGCAGGTTGCGGTCGTCGCTGGTGTGGGGCAACTGCTCGGCCAGCCAGGCGTCGAGCGTGCGGTAGCCCAGCATCATCACGCCATGGCGCAGCGAGGTGATGCGGCGCCGCAGGCCCAGGCTCGCCGAGTTGAGATGCAGCAGCAGGCGATAGGCCAGCGCCGGCTCCTGGCCGAACTGCAGCTCCAGCTGATCGAGCGACTGTTCGGATTCGAGGGCCTGCATGGTGCGCACCACGCCGCGGCGCGTGGGCGGCAGCGGCTGGCCCTTGTTGCGGTGGAGCACGTCTTCGATGGGCCAGCCGGCCACGGCCCAGGCTGCGCGCTGGTCCAGCGCATGCTCGACCAGCGCCATGCTGGCGGCACCCACCACGATCTGCTCGGGCTCGATGGGGCTGGCGGCCAGTTGCGCCTGCGCGGCCGCCCGCTGCGCGGGATGCCGCGGATCGGCCTCGCGCGCGCGCAGCACGGCCTGCAGGGCGGCGGCCGCATGGTCGACCTCCAGCTCCATCACGCGGGGCGAGCTGCGGCCCGGGAAGTCCGTGCGCCGCGGACCGGGGCCGGCCGAGGCGATCAGTGCGGCACCGCGGCGGCGGGCCTCGGTGGCGGCCAGGGCCAGGGCTTCATCGGCCAGCCAGTCGACCGGCACCTCGACCATCGGCGACTCGCCATCGGCCTGCTCCAGCACGCCGTGCAGCAGCCGGGGCGAGCGCGGCGCCACCAGCAGTTTGGGCGATTCGGCCATCCACATCTCGGTGAGGCTGCGCAGCAGATGGCCGCCGTCGGCGTGTTCACCGTCCTCGTAGGCCAGCAGCCGTATCCCCGCCATGTCGCGCCTGCGATTCCAAAGAAGCTGGTAGCAAAGGGTGAGACTGCCGAGAACGGATTGGGCCACGATGCGGAAGAGGGAGGGAAGCCTGGCGACAGGCCTCAGCTCAGGTAGTTGAAAAGAGAGAGCTTCTGGATCTGGGCATAGGTGCCCAGGGCGGCAGAGTACATCGTCTGCTGGCTGCTGATATCCGAGAGAACCTTGACAGGGTCGGCATCCTCGGCGTCGGCACGCACCTTCTCGAGCTGGTCGCTGCGGGTGGTCAGCCGGTCGCCGATGGTGTCGGCCCGGTTGAGCAACTCGCCGGCCTGGCTGCGTGCGGCCGACAGCTTGGCCAGTCCCGAATCCACCTGCGCCAGCCCGCGCGAGACGGCCTGCGTGACCTGGCCACTGGCCGTGCTGCGCACACCCGCGATGGCCTGGTCCATGACGGCGAAGAGGCTCTGGCTGCCCGAGGGCTTGACCTCCAGCGTGTCGCCGTTGGCTGGCGTGCCGCTGGCCGTGAAGGACATGCCGCCGAAGCTGATCGCCTGGCCGCTCTTGTACGCGGCGCCGGAGACCACCGCCTGCTGGGTGTTGGTGTCGACCACGTCGTAGGTGGCCGTGCCGTCGGTGGCGACGGAGAACTTCACCTGGTAGGCATGGCCGGTGAGGGCGCCCGGGTCCAGCACCTGGCCGGTGTCGGTGTAGACGCGGCTCGTACCGCTGGCCTGGTCGACCTCGAACACGCCGTTGCCGGTGGGCACGTCCATCCAGGTCGCGAAGCCGTCGAGCACGCCGGGCACGCTGCTGTCCGAGGCGGCGGCCTGGCCCGACACGCCCTGGTAGCTCACCGTGCCGCCGGCATCGGTGAAGGGCCGGGCGGTGCTGCCCAGGCCGCCGAAGAGCGGCAGGCCGTCGGCATTGGTGGTGTTGGCATACGACAGCAACTGGTCGCGCAGCGCCGTCATCTGCTGGGCGATGGACTGGCGGTCGGTCTGGGAGAGCGCGCCGCCGCCAGCCTGCACCAGCAGCGAGCGGAAGGACTGCAGGGCGGTCACCGAATCGCCCAGCGTCGACTCCACGCTGGTCATCGAGGCCGTCTGGGCCTGCAGGGCGCGCTGCTGCGTCTCGACACGGGCCACGCGGGTGGTGGCGCGCTCGGCCTGCGCCGCGGCCAGCGGGTCGTCGCTGAGGCGGTTGATCTTCTTGCCGGTGTTGACCTGCTCCTGCAGGTCGGCCAGTTGGGCCTGGCGCTCGGCCAGGCGCTGGATGGCCGTCTCGCGCAGGTTGGGGGTGGAGATGCGTTGGATGGTCATGCGGTGGCCCCTTGCTCTCAGCGCACGCTGGACAGCAGCGAGTCGAAGATGTTCTGGGCGATCTGGATCACCCGGGCCGAGGCCTGGTAGGCCTGCTGGTAGGCCAGCAGCTTGGTGGCCTCTTCGTCCAGGTTCACGCCGGTGCTGTTGGCGCGTGCCGTCTCGGTGCTCGTGGCGATGGCCGAGGACACCTGCGCCGCGTACTTGGCGCCCTGGGCCCGCACGCCCACGCGCGCGATCAGGCCGGCATAGCCGTCCGACAGCGGCGAGCCGTCGATCACCTTCTGGTCGGCCAGACCCTGCAGGGCCTTGGCATTGCCGCTGTTCTGCGCCGTCATCGAGGCGGTGGCCGCCTGCACGGTCACGGTGTCGCCCGCCTTGGGCACGCCGGTGAGCGTCAGCGACCAGCCGTTGACCGAGATCGCCTCGCCCGCGGTGTAGGGCTGGTTGCTCAGGTTGCCCGTGCCGGTGCCGCTGATGTTGTAGGTGCCGTCGGCATTGAAGGTCAGGGTGGCCGTGGCGGTGAGGTTGGCGTTCTGCGCGCTGGCATACACGCCCGACACGGCCAGGCTGCCTGCGTTGGCGGTGCCGGTGCTGGCCTGCACCGGGCTGCCGGCCGCCACCGCGCTGGCCGAGCCCAGCGCCACCGCCACCTTGCCCGCGGCCTGCGCGAAGGGTTCGATGCGGTAGACGTCGCCCGGTGCGCCGGCGCCCGACTGCAGATCGAGCGACAGCCCGTCGATCTGCGCGGGCAGGCTGGCGAAGCTGCTCACCGTGTTGTCCGACAGGCGCCGCACCTGGTAGCTGCCGTCGGGCTGCACGCTCAGCGCATACGAAGAGGGCACGAGCGCCGACACGTCGCTCACAGTCGCCGCGAACACCGCGTTGCCGGTGTTGGTGGCGGCCGGCGTCGACGCGGGCACGCCGATGTCGCCGAAGAGCTTGTTGCCGGTCTCGCCGTTCAGGCCGACGCCCAGCGAATGCTGGGCATTGACCGTGCTGGTCATCGTCAGGGCCAGCCGGCCCAGCAGGTTGCGCGTGTCGGGCAGGTCCTCGTTCAGGAAGCGCAACTGGCCCGCTGCGGCGCCACCGCCGAGGGTGTCCGCGTCCAGGTGGGCCACCACGCTGCCACGCGCGATGTCGAGCGTGGTGCTGCCGTCGGCCGCCGTGCCCACCGACACCTGCCCGGTGCTGCTGCCCAGCACCAGCGCCTGGTTGCCGACGAAGACCGACAGCGTGCCGTCGTCCGCCTGCACGGTGCTGGTCTGCACCTGGGCGTTGAGCTGCGTGACGAGCGCGTCGCGCTGGTCGAGCAGGTCGTTGGGCTCCTGCCCGGTGCCGCGGGCGCGCTGGATCTGGCCGTTGATCTTGGCGATGGAGGCCGCCAGGCGGTTGACCGTGTCGGCCGCCGTGCCCAACTGCTCCAGCGTGGACTTGCCCATCTCGTCGAGCTGGCTCTGCGCGCTGGAGAAGCGCGAGGCCAGCGCGCCCGCCTGGGTCAGCACCACCGTGCGCGCCGACAGGTCGGTCGGGGCGCTCGCCACGTTGGTGAAGGCATTGAGCAGCGAGTTCATGGCCGCGCCCAGGCCCGCGCTGCCGGTCTGGAACACCGATTCGAGCGAGGCCAGCTGGTCCGAGCGGGCCGAGTCCGCGGCCGAGACCGCCGCCGTCTGGTTGGCCTGCTGCGTGAGGTAGCTGCTGTAGGCGCGCTCCACCGTGACGACGCGCACGCCGTTGCCCAGGTAGCCGCTGCCGGTGGGCGTGGTGATGGCCTGCTGCTGCACCACCGACTGGCGCGAGTAGCCCACGCTCCCCGCGTTGGCCACGTTGTTGCCGGTGGTGGTCAGTGCCGCCTGGTTGGCCTGCAGTGCGGACAGGCCGATGTTGAGGAGGGAGCTCATGTGGTCTGCAGCCGCTGCTGGAGGGCCTGCGTCGCCTGGATGGCGCGGCCCAGCTTGCGGGCATAGGCCGGATCGGTGGCATAGCCGGCCTTCTGCAGCTGCGCCGCATAGGCCTGGGCGGAATGGGTGTTGGCGCGGGCCTGCGCGTAGCGCGGGTTCTCGCCGATCAGGCGCGCGTAGTCGCGGAAGGACTCCTCGGGCGAGTCGTAGGCGCGGAACTTCGCCTTCACCTTGCGCGGCTCGCCATGGATGTACTCGGTGGTGGTCACGGTGGCGACCTTGCCCGTCCAGCCGGCCGTGGCCTTGATGCCGAACAGGTTGTGGGCGCTGCTGCCGTCGGCATTGCGGATCTCGCTGCGGCCCCAGCCCGTCTCGTGGCCGGCCTGGCCGATCATGAAGGCGGCCGGGATGCCGGTCTCCTGCGCCACGCGTTGGGCCGCGTCCTGGTGGCGGGCCACGAAGCCGCTCTGGCTGGCGGTCGTCGACACCGGCGCCTTGCCGATGCCGCCCATGGCGGCCAGCGAAAGCGTGGAGGGAGCCTGCCTGCCCTGGATCTGCTGCGTCAACTGCCGTGTGATGGCGTCCGACAGGCCTCCGGGCAGGCCCGACAGCTGCACCGACAGCTGCTGGTCCAGCAGGTCGGTGCCCAGCTTCTCGCCGTCGCTGTCGAGCAGGCCCGACTTGGTGGTCGCCTCGCGCATGCTCTTGATCAGCTCGCGCATGAAGAGGGACTCGAACTGCTTGGCGGCCTCGCGCACCGCCTTCGGGTCGTTGCCCGTGGCGTACTTCAACGCGTCCAGCGAACGCGCGTCGGCGGCCAGGCTGTTGGAGGTGGAGGTGCCGATGCTCATGGCGATGCCGGCCGCGTCAGATCACTTCCAGCTCGGCATTGAGCGCGCCCGAGGCCTTGATGGCCTGCAGGATGGCCAGCAGGTCCTGCGGCGTGGCACCCAGTGCATTGAGCGCGCGCACCACGTCGGCCAGCTGCGGCGAGGCCGGCACCTGGTAGAGGATGCCCGGCTCCTGCTTGATCTGGATGGCGGCCTGTTCGGCCACCACGGTCTGGCCGCCCGACAGCGGTGCCGGCTGGCTCACCACCGGCTGCGAGCTGATGGTCACCGACAGGTTGCCATGGGCGATGGCGCAGGGGTTGAGCGTCACGGCCTGGTTGAGCACGATGGAGCCGGTGCGCGCATTGATCACCACCTTGGCGGCAGGCGCGGCCTGCTCCAGCGTCAGCTCTTCGAGCTGGGCGATGAAGCTCACGCGCGCATCCGAGTCGCCGGGCGCACGCACCTGCACCGTGCGGCCGTCCATGGCGCGGGCCATGCCGCTGCCCATGCGGCGGTTGATGGCCTCGGCCACGCGGCTGGCGGTCTGGAAGTCGGCCGCATTCAGGCCCAGGTTGATGGTGTCGCCATCGAGCAGCGGCGTGGGCACGGCGCGTTCCACCTGCGCGCCTTCGGGCACGCGGCCCGCGCTCAGGTGGTTGATCTGCACCTTGCTGCCGGCGGCGGCGGCACCGGCGCCACCCACCACCACGTTGCCCTGGGCGATGGCGTAGATCTCGCCGTCGGCGCCGCGCAGCGGCGTGGCCACCAGCATGCCGCCCTTGAGCGAGCGGGCATTGCCCATGGATGCGACCGTCACGTCCACCGCCTGGCCCGGCTGCGCGAAGGCCGGCAGCTGGGCCGTGACGATCACGGCCGCCACGTTCTTGAGCTGCAGCTGGCTGGCCCTGTTGTCGGGCAGCGTGATGCCCAGCTGCTGCAGGTAGTTGGCCACGCTCTGCGTGGTGAAGGGCATCTGCGTGGTCTGGTCGCCGGTGCCGTCCAGGCCCACCACCAGGCCGTAGCCGGTCAGCTGGTTGCTGCGCACGCCCTGCACGGCGGCCACTTCCTTGATGCGCACCGCCTGCGCCGGCGCCAGCAGGGCCAGGCCCAGTGCGGCACCCGCCAGCAGGCGGTGGATGGTCTTCGTCGTGTTGTTCATTTCCCCTCGATCCTGTCGTGCGTCATCGGTCGTGCGTTCGGCCTGCCGCTAGAAGGGCATCACGTTCATGAAGAAGCGGCTGAGCCAGGGCATGACCTGGGCCTCGCCCTGCGCGCCGCGGCCGCGCGACTCGATGCGCACATTGGCCACCTGCGTCGAATTGACCACGCTGCCCGGGCCGATGGCGCGCGGGTCCACCGTGCCCGAGAAGCGCAGCACGTCCACGTTCTGGTTCACGCCGATCTGCTTTTCGCCCACCACCACCAGGTGGCCATTGGGCAGCACGTCCACCACCGTCGAGGTGATGGTTCCGTAGAAGGTGTTGGCGGCCTCGGTGCCGCCCTTGCCGGCGAAGTCGGTGGCGGAGTTGCCGGCCGCGCTGGCGCGGGTGAAGGAGTTGGCGCTGATGAAGGGCAGGGCGGTGACGCCCGCGCTCAGGCTGTCCTTCTTGGCCACCGTCGACGTGGACTTCTGGCTGGCCGTCAGCGTCTCCACGATGTTGATGGTGACCGTGTCGCCGGCCATGCGTGCGCGCCGGTCCTCGAACAGCGGCCGGTAGCTCGCGTTGTGGTACAGGCTGCCCGTGGCTGCGCGCGGCGTCTGCAGCTGCGTGGGATAGGTGATCTGCGGGCGCGTGTCGGGAATGTCCACCTGCGGCGTGTTGGCCAGGGTGGAGCAGCCGGCCAGTGTGGCGACGGCCAGCGCGGCCGCGATCAGGGCAAGCAGGCGGCGCATCAGAGCTGTCCTAGTTTCTGCAGCATCTGGTCGCTCGTCTGGATCGCCTTCGAGTTCATCTCGTAGGCCCGCTGCGTCTGGATCATCGACACCAGCTCGGTCACCACGTTGACGTTCGAGGTCTCCAGCATGCCCTGCACCACGGTGCCCAGGCCGTTGGTGCCGGCGGTGCCGCCGTTGGGCTGGCCCGAGGCCGCCGTCTCGGCGAACAGGTTCTCGCCGCGCGGCTCCAGGCCGGCCGGGTTGATGAAGTTCACCAGGGCGAGGGTGCCGATGTTCTGCGGCGTCGGGTTGTTGGGCAGCGTGGCCGTCACCGTGCCGTCGGTGGCCACGCTCACGCTCGTGGCGGTGGTCGGCACGGTGATGCCGTTGGCCACCGGCAGGCCCGAGGAGGTGACGATGCGGCCCTGCGCATCCACCTGGAAGGAGCCATCGCGCGTGTAGCCGGTGCTGCCGTCGGGCATGGTCACCTGGAAGAAGCCGTTGCCCTTGATCGCCATGTCCAGCTGGTTGTTGGTGGACTGCAGGCTGCCCTGCGTGAACGAGCGGTTGGTGGCCACGGTGCGCACGCCCAGGCCCAGCTGCAGGCCGGTGGGCAGCTGCGTCTGCTCGTTGGCATTGGCGCCCACCTGCCGCAGGTTCTGGTACATCAGGTCCTGGAACACCGCATTGGCGCGCTTGTAGCCGGTGGTCGAGACGTTGGCCAGGTTGTGGGAGATGACGTCCAGCTGGGTCTGCTGGGCCTCCATGCCGGTCTTCGAGATCCAGAGCGAATTGATCATGGCGGTGTGCCTGCGGTGTGAAGTGGAATCAGCCCTGCACGCTCAGCAGCTGGGCGGCGGACTTGTCGGCGGTTTCGGTGGTCTGCAGCAGGCGCATCTGCTGCTCGAACTGGCGGGCGGCGGCGATCATGCCGACCATGGTCTCGACCGGGTTCACGTTCGAGCCCTCGAGCGCGCCGGTCTCCAGGCGCGCATTGGCATCGGCGGGCAGCACATCGCCCTCGCCGGGGCGGAACAGGCCGTCCGTGCCGCGCGTGAGCGGCGTCTCGGACGTGGCCAGCTTGATGCGGCCCAGCACCGCGGCCGGCTGGCCGGTCTGCTGCGCACTGATGGTGCCGTCGGTGCCCACGGTGAGGCTGGCGCCGGCCGGCACGTCGATGGGCGAGCCCCCGTCGGAGAGCACCAGCAGCCCGCTGCTCGTGGTCAGCGCGCCTTCGGGCGAGATCTGGAAGGCGCCGCTGCGGGTGTAGGCCTCGGTGCCGTCCAGGCCCTGCACGGCGAACCAGGCGTTGCCCTGGGCCGTCATGTCCAGGTCGCGGCCGGTGCGCTGCAGCGCGCCGGGGCGGCTGTCGTAGCCGGTGGTGGTCTCCATGGCGAACACGCGCGTGGTGGCGCCGTCGCCGCGCAGCGGCACCGCGCGGAAGTTGGCCAGCTCCGCGCGGAAGCCCGGCGTCGAGGCATTGGCCAGGTTGTTCGCGAGCACGGACTGGCGCTGCGCCGCGGCGCTGGCGCCGGTCATCGCGGTGTAGATCAGGCGGTCCATGCGTGCTCAGCCTGTCCGTCGATCAGCGGAGATTGACCAGCGTCTGAAGCACCTGGTCCTGCGTCTTGATCGTCTGGGCATTGGCCTGGTAGGCGCGCTGCGTGGTCATCATGTCGACCAGCGCGGCCGTCAGGTCGACGTTGGAGTCCTCCAGCGCCTTGCTCTGGATCGAGCCGAACACGCCTTCGCCCGGCGCGCCCAGCAGCGGCTGGCCCGAGGCGGTGGTCTCGAACCAGTAGCCGGAATCGGTGATGCCCAGGCCCTGCGGATTGCGGAAGTCCGTCAGCGCGACCTGGCCGGCCGCCTGCGTCTGGTTGTTGGAATAGGTCGCCATCAGCGTGCCGGTGTCGTCGATGGTCAGGCTGGTGAGCTGGCCGGCGGTGTAGCCGTCCTGCGTCAGGTCGTTGACCGTGAAGGTGGAGCTGACCTGCTTGAGCTTGCTCAGGTCCAGCGAGGCGGTGAAGGTCTGCGTGGGATCGTTGGGCGACGACAGCGTGAGCGTCTGCGTGCCGCCGGTGGCCAGGTTGCCCGACGCGTCGAAGCTGATCTGGAAGGGCGTGGAGGCCGACGGCGTGCTGCCGTTGACGCTGGTGTAGACGTTCCAGGTGTTGTTCGCCGTCTTCTGGAAATACATGCCCACCTCCACCTTGAGGCCCTGGGCGTCGTAGGCGGTCATCGAGGTGCTGTATTTGGACAGGTCGGCGGTGCTGGTGGACACGGCGGCCGACGCGTCCAGCGTGATGTCGGCGCTGACGGCCGAGGTGCGCTTGGCCGGCACGGTGCCGGTGGGCACCACCAGCGTCTGGAGGGTGGAGCTGGTGCGGTTGCCCTTGGCATCCGTCGGATAGCCCATCAGCTTGGCGCCGGTGGCCGTCACGATGGTGCCGGAGGCGTCCTTCTTGAAATTGCCCGCGCGGGTGTAGGCGGCGCTGCCGTCCGGCATCGTCACCTGGAAGAAGCCGTTGCCGTTGATGGCCAGGTCGAGCGCGTTGTTGGTGGCGTTGATGTTGCCCTGCGTGAACTGCTGGGACACGTTGCCCACCATCACGCCCATGCCGCCGGTCACGCTGTTGGTGCCGGCCGCGGCGGCCGCATACACCTCGGCGAACTCGACCCGCGACGACTTCATGCCGGTGGTGCCGGCATTGGCGATGTTGTGCCCGATCACGTCGAGGCTGCGGCTGGCGGCGTTGAGTCCGGCGATGGCCTGCTGAAAGCTCATGGAAGGCTCCTGGGTCAGAGAATCGAGTAGATGGCGGAATACGGCTTGCTGCCGTTGCGGCTGAGGTTGAGCGTCAGCCCGTCGCTGGTGGTGCTCACCGAGGTCACGCTGTCGTACATCAGCGTGGTGCTGCCCACGGCATCGCCCTTGTTGGTGGCGGTGACGCTGAAGCTCAGCTCCTGGTCGCTGGGGTAGCCCGAGGCGTCGAGCGTGATGTCGTGCTCGCCGGCCTGCAACGCGCCCAGCGACTTGGTATCGATCACCTGGCCCGCGGCGTTGGTGACCTTGACCGTCACCTCGGTGGCGGCCGCGTTCAGCACGACGGCGCCCATGGCGGTCTTGCCGTCGCTGCTGTAGGCCAGCGTCTTGCCTTCGGTGAGCACGTTCTTGCCCACCACGGCGGCGGCCTGCAGGGTCTGCGTGGTCGAGGCCTGGGTGGCCAGGCCGCTGACGGTGCTGTTGAGCTTCTCGATGCCGGTGACGGTGTTGATCTGCGCGATCTGCGAGGTCAGCTGCGCGTTGTCCATCGGGTTCATCGGGTCCTGGTTGCTCAGCTGGGCGACCAGCAGCTTCAGGAAGCGGTCCTGCAGGTCCGCGGCCGAGGTGGAGGCGAGCGACGAGGCGCCGCCCGTGCTGCCGGTGGTGCTGTTGCTGGCGGTGGTGCCGGTGACGGTGCTCATGCGGGGATTCCTGCGGCGGTGGCGGTGGCGAGGTCTGGGGTGCGGGTCACTGGCCCAGCTGCAGCGTCTTGAGCAGCAGGCTCTTGGCCGTGTTCATCACTTCGACGTTGTTCTGGTAGGAGCGCGAGGCCGAGATCATGTTGACCATCTCCTCCACCGCGTTCACGTTGGAATAAGTGACATAGCCGTCGGCGTCGGCCAGCGGGTTGCCGGGCTCGTGCACGCGCCGGCCCGGGTCCTGCCGTTCGGTGACAGCGTCGACGCGCACGCCCGCCGAATAGCGCTTGCCCGCGGTCGTGGGGTCGCCCTCGGCGCCGGCATCGCCCAGGTCCACGGTCTGGAAGACCACTTGGCGTGCCTTGTAGGCCTTGCCATCGGGTCCGGCCGTGGCGTCCGCGTTGGC
This sequence comes from Pseudacidovorax sp. NFM-22, assembly GCF_021401245.1. GTDB lineage: Bacteria > Pseudomonadota > Gammaproteobacteria > Burkholderiales > Burkholderiaceae_C > Xenophilus. The sequence continues at coordinate 778,836 of NZ_JACBFY010000001.1, read as the reverse complement.
CAGGTTGCTGGCCACGACGTTCAGCCGTTGCGACTGCGCGCTCACGGCGCTGCCGGAGATGCCGAAGATGGAGAACATGGACATGGCGATCGCGTCCTAGCTTTCGTTGTCTGTCGGGTGGATCGAGCGGCCGCGGAGCAGGCCACGCCAGAGCGCCCGCGGACCCAGCTTTGCCGGGCCGCCGGGCGCGCCCCCCCGAGGGGGTTGGCGGAGCGCGAAGCGCGCAGACTGGGGGTGTTCCACGTCATTGCCCCTGGATGGCGGACAGAAGGGTCTTGCCCTGTCCATTGAGGAAGCGCAGCGTGGCCTCGTAGCGCACGGCGTTGTCGGCGAAGGCGGCGCGCTCGCGGTCCAGGTCCACGCTGTTGCCGTCCATGGCGGGCTGCACCTGGGCGGTGTAGGCCAGGCCGCCGCCGGCATCGCTGGTGCGCGGGGCCAGGCGGAAGTGCCGGCTGTCGCTGCGGCCATCGTCGGCCGCGGCCGCCTGCGCCGGGTTGCCCGCCGCACCGTTGCGGTCGCCGGCGGTGGCCTCGGACAGCGCGGCGGCAAAGTCCAGCTCGCGTGCGGCGTAGCCCGGCGTGTCGGCATTGGCGATGTTTCCGGCGATCACGCGCTGGCGCTCGGCGCGCAGCATCAGGGCCTGGCCCTGGAAGTCCATCGACTGCGTCAGCTTGTCCAGCATGGGGATCCTCGGTGTGGCGAAGGGGGGGGAGGGGGGTGTGCCACCCCGGAAGGGGGACGGACGCCACCGTGCGGAAATTGTGGGCGGGCGGTACCTGCGCGAATGGCGGGAACAAAGGCGGCTTTTCCGGGCTGTTTCCGGCTTTGGCATGGCGGGCCCCTGTCTACAGTGCATCGCATCCCGCCAATGGCCGGCCTGCGTGCCGAGCCATGGCGCCATGCCGCCGGTGCCCGTGCACCCGGTCGGCGCCTTTCCTGCCCCCGGCCCCGGCCGATCCTTGCCGCCGTCCTGCCATGTCCCGCTCGCACCGCTGCTTCCTGAAGAACCTGGCCGCCGCCCTGGGGCTCGCCCTGGCCGCCCTAGCCCCGGCGCTTGCCCAGACCCCCGGCGGCGCCGGCACGCTGCCGGGCATCGGCGGCGAGATGGGCGCCGATTTCGTGGCCGCCGCCCAGCACTGGGTGGACGATGCCGTGGCCCAGGGCCGCGGCGCCGCCGGCACCGACATGGCGCCCCTGCGCATGGAGGTGAGCGTCGGCACGCTGGACAGCCGGCTGCGCCTGGCGCCCTGCGCCAGCGTCGAGCCCTATCTGCCACCCGGCCAGCGCCTGTGGGGCCGCAGCCGGCTCGGCCTGCGCTGCGTGGACGGCGCCGTGCGCTGGAACGTCTTCCTGCCCGTGACGGTCAAGGCCATCGGCCCGGCTTGGGTGCTGCGCGACGGCGTGGCGCCGGGGGCGGTGCTGCAGGCGGGCGACGCCGTGCAGGCCGAGGCCGACTGGGCCGCGGACGCCTCGCCGGTGGTGGCCGATCCGGCCCAGTGGGTGGGGCGCGTGGCCACCCGCGCGCTGGCGGCTGGCCAGCCGATCCGCCAGGCCATGGTGCGCACGCAGCAGGTGCTGCAGGCGGGCGCCTCGGTCCGCATCCTGGCGGGTGGGCGTGGCTTCGAGGTCAGCACCGAGGGCCAGGCCCTCAGTGCGGGCGGGGTGGGCGAGGCGGTGCGCGTGCGCATGCCCAACGGACGCATCGCCACCGGGCAGGTGGTCGACGCCGGGACGGTGCGCATGGCGCTCTAGGAATGCGCTTCGCGAACGCGCGCGTCGTGGGCCTCTGCGGACGCGGGTGATCGAAGAAAGTCGAAAAAAAGTCCTCAAGTTCCCCGGGAGGCCGCCGAAAAACAGTGACGCCGCCCTTCCAAGGGCGCATGGAGTCCAGTCATGAAAGTCGGTGCAAGCAATGAAGTCGGCCTGATCGCCACCGGTGCGGTGCGGTCGGACCGCGCCGCCACCACTGCGGCGGAGTCGGGTGGCACCCGGGCCGAGGCCGGGGTGTCGGTCGACGTGTCGTCCACGGTGCAGTCGCTCGGCCGCACGGGGTCGGGCTCGGGCATCGACGAGGCCAAGGTCGCCTCGATGCGCGAGGCCATCGCCAACGGCACTTTCACCGTCGATGCCGGCGCCGTGGCCGACAAGATGCTCGCCAACGCTCAGGAAATGCTGAGCCGCACAAGAGGTTGAACGCCATGCATGCCCCCCTGATGATCGACACCCGCGAGTCCACCGAAGAGCTGCTGCAGGAAGTCGAGCGCCAGCTCGATGCCGTGGACGCCCGCCTGCTCGAAGGCGACGCCCCGGCGCTGGAGGCCGCCTGCAACGGCATGCGCCAGGTCGCCAGCGGTTTCAGCAACGTGCTGGAGTCGGCGCTGTCGGCCGAGGTGTTCGACGCCGACTTCCGCGACCGCATCGAAGGCGTCGCCCAGCGGCTGCGCGTGATGCGTGCCGGCATCGCCCGCCGCGCCGCCGCCGTGGAGCGCAGCCTGTCGGCCCTTCTGGGCACGCAGGACATGCCCACCTACGGCGCCGGCCTGGGCCAGCGCGCCATGTTCGGCGCCGCGGCGCGCGGCGCCTCGGCCGGCATGCACTGAGCCGGTCCGCGCGCCCGTCCGGCGCGCCCCATGAAAAAGCCCCGGCCGGATGGCGCGGGGCTTTTTCATGGGCGTCCGGTTCAGGTCGGCCGCAGCGACTGGTGGCCCAGCCGCCGTGACACCGCGGCCCCGCAGGCCTTGGCGGCCTTGGCCTGGGTGCCGTTCCAGTCGGTGTCGAAGGAGCGCGAGCGCCCCATCAGCGTGATGCCCAGCACGATGTTGCCCGAGTAGTCGAACACCGGCGCGGCGAAGGAGCACACCCCCGGCGTGGGGTTGTTGACGGCGCGGGAGACGCCGTGCTCGCGCACCTCCTGCAGCAGGGCCTGCAGGTTGTCGGGTTCGGCGGGCTGGGCGATGTCCGGGCCCAGGCGGCGGGCATCCTCCAGCAGGGATTCCTCGATCAGCCGCGCCGGCAGGTAGGCCGCGAACAGCCGTCCGGTGGCCGTGGAGGCCAGCGACATCACCGTGCCGGTGCGGATGTTGGTGTGCAGCGGGTAGATGGCGTCGAACAGGAACACGATGGTCGGCCCCTGGTTGCCCCATACCGACAGCGCCACGCTGTGCCCCGTCTCGCGGGCCAGGTCTTCGGCGAAGGGCACCGCCTCGCGCACCGGATTGAGCATGCGTAGCGTCACCAGGCCCAGCTGCATGGCCGTGGGCCCCAGCCAGTAATGGCCGGTGGAGGCTTCCTGCGTCACCAGCCCCAGCTTGGAGAAGCTCACGAGGTAGGGATGCGCCTTGCCCGGCGCCATGTCGGCCGCCTTGGCCAGTTCGCGCAGCGGCATGGGCCGGCCATGGGCGCCCAGCGCCAGCAACAGCTGGCCGCCGGCTTCCACCGACTGGATGCCCCGCCGTTCCTTTTCCGCGTTCGATTCGCCCGGGTCGTTGTCCGAAAGGCCCATGGATGTCTCCTAACGCTTCGATCTTATCAAAGCCATTCTTCCAGGGTAAACGATTAGATCTAAAAAGATGCGTTAGCTCAATACTAACGGGGCGGCGACGCGTTCCTTCTGAACCGCGTGGGCCGAGGAGACATGGCGAATGACTGAAGGACAAGAGATCTACGACGTGCTGGTGGTCGGCACCGGCGCGTCCGGCATGTCCGCCGCAGTGACGGCGGCGCACCAGGGGCTCAAGGTGCTGGTGGTGGACAAGGCCCCGCTGTATGGCGGGACCACGGCACGGTCGGGCGGCTGGCTGTGGATTCCCGGCACCCGGCTGGCCACGGAGCAGGGCATCCACGAGCCGCCCGGCGCCGCACGGGCCTACCTGCAGCACGAGGCGACCACCCATTTCGACGCGGCCCGCGTCGACGCCTTCCTGGAGAACGGCCCGAAGGCCATCGACTTCTTCACCCGCAACACCTGCGTGCAGTTCGACATGCCGCCGGTGTTCCCCGACTACCACGCCGAGGCGCCCGGCGGCCAGCCGGGCGGGCGCTCCATGGTCACCCGTCCCTTCGACGCCCGCGAGCTGGGCGAGCGCGTGGCGCAGCTGGCACCGCCGGTGCCCGAGCTCACGGTGTTCGGGATGATGCTGGGCTCGGGCAAGGAGCTGTGGCACTTCCTGCGGGCCTTCAAGTCGCTCGAATCCTTTCTGTATGTGGCGCGGCGCTTCGGCGGCCACCTGCTGGACGTGCTGCGCCACGGCCGCGGCATGACGCTGACCAACGGCAACGCGCTGGCCGGCCGGCTGGCCAAGGCGGGCATGGACCTGGGCATACCCGTGTGGCTGAACGCGCCGGTCAGCAAGCTGCTCGTGGAGGGCGACGCCGTGGTGGGCGCCACCGTCGTGCGCGACGGCGTGCCCACCGAGGTGCGGGTGCGCCGTGGCGTCGTGCTGGCCTGCGGCGGCTTTCCCTACGACGTGGAGCGCCGCAAGCAGCTCTTTCCGCATGCGCCCACCGGGCGGGAGCATTTCACGCCCTCGCCACCGCTCAATACCGGCGACGGCCTGCGCCTGGGCGAATCGGTGGGTGGCTGGGTCGATCCGACCATCCCGAATGCGGCGGCCTGGTGCCCCACCTCGGTCCTGCAGCGCAAGGACGGCTCCCAGGGCGTGATGCCCCACTTCATCGACCGGGCCAAGCCGGGCGTCATCGCCGTCACGCCCGACGGTCGCCGCTTCGCCAACGAGGCGCTGTCGTACCACGACTTCGTGCAGCGCCTGGTCAAGGCCTGCGCGGGCCTGCCGGCGGTGAGCTGCTGGCTCGTCTGCGACCACAAGCACCTGCGCGAATACGGCATGGGCGCGGTGGCGCCGTTCCCGCTGCCCATCGGCAAGTACCTGCGCAACGGCTACCTGCGCCGCGGCCGCACGCTGGAGGAACTGGCCCGTGCCATCGAGGTGCCGCCCGCGGCCCTTCAGCAGGAGGTGCAGGCCTTCAACCGCGATGCCGCCAGCGGCAACGACAGCCGCTTCCAGAAGGGCAGCACCGCCTACAACCGCTACCAGGGCGACTCGCTGGTCAAGCCCAATCCCTGCATGGCGCCGATCCAGAACGGGCCCTTCTACGCCATCCGGCTGGTGGTCGGCGAGATCGGCACCTTCGCGGGGCTGGCCACCGATGCCAGCTGCCGGGTGCTGAGCCAGCAGGGCCGGCCGATCCCGGGCCTGTTTGCCGTCGGCAACGACGCGGCCAGCGTCATGGGCGGCAACTACCCCGGTGCGGGCATCACGCTGGGCCCGGCGCTGACCTTCGGCTACGTGGTGGGCAATGTGCTGGCCCAGCAGGGCGAGCTGGGTGCGCCCGCTGCCACGCCCGCGCTGGCGCCCGCCGTCGCACAGTTCGACACGCTGCCGGCCTGAGCACGGCGGCTGCACTTTCCCTCGACGCTTCCTTCCTTCATTCCATGGACATCTCAGAACTCACGGCACCGCGTGTGCTGGCGGGCCGGACCGCGCTCGTCACCGGGGCCGGGCAGGGCAACGGCCGGGCCATCGCCTGCGGCCTGGCCCGGGCCGGCGCCACCGTGGTCGTCACCGACCTGCACGAAGGCAATGCGCAGGCCGTTGCGGCCGAGATCGAGGCCGCGGGCGGCCGGGCCTGCGCCTATGGGCTCGACGTCACCTCGGCCGAGGCCTGTGCGGCGCTGGCCGCCACGGTGTCGGCCCAGGTGGCGGACCTGGACATCCTGGTCAACAACGCCGGCGTCCTGGTGCGCGAGGGCATGGACAGCGCGCAGGCCGCGTCGAACCTGTCGCGCACGCTGGACGTGAACGTCATGGGCACCTTCCATCCCACCCAGGCCTGGCTGGCGGCGCTGCGGCGCACCCGCGGCGTGGTCATCAACGTGGCGTCGATCGCCGCCAGCGTGGGCATCCCGGGCGTGGTCGGCTATTCGCCCTCCAAGGGCGCGGTGCGGCTCATGACGCAGGCGCTGGCCGTGGAGCTGGCACGCGACGGCGTGCGCGTGAACGCCATCGCGCCCGGTGTCATCGAGACGCCGATGACGGCCTACACCCGCGAGGCGCCCGAGCGGCTCGAGCGCTTCATGCAGCGCACGCCCATGGGCCGCGTCGGGCAGCCCGAGGAACTGGTGGGGCCCGTCGTGTTCCTCGCCTCGCCGATGGCCAGCTACGTCACCGGGGTCACGCTGCCGGTGGACGGCGGCTTCCTCGCGGCCTGATCGCACACCGGCATCACGCGGGAACACGCCGGGTTCCCTTTCCCTTCGAACAACACAGCAGGAGACAGACATGCGCCTTCCGACCTTCTTCAAGCGGGCCTTGCTCGCCGCCGGCCTGGCCGCCGCTGCCGCGGCCGCCAGCGCGCAGGACATCAAGCTGGGCTACAACGGCGACCTCTCGGCCTCGCCCTCGGCGCAGAGCGGCCAGGCCGCGGTGCTGGGCATGGAGGCCGCCATCGCCGACATCAACGCGGCCGGCGGCGTGCTCGGCCGCAAGCTGGTGCTGGTGACGCGCGACGACACCTCGGCGCCGCCCAAGTCCATCCAGAACATGAGCGAGCTGGTCGACAACGAGAAGGTGGCGGCGGTGTTCGGCCCCACCAACTCCGGCAATGCCATGGCCTGGAAGCACATCGCCAACCAGAAGAAGGTGCCGGTGATCGGCAACGTGGGCTCGGGCACCGACATCACCAAGCCCATGAGCCCCGGTGCCGACAACTACATGTTCCGCGTCTCGATGGTGGACCGCGAGCAGGTGGCGGCCCTGATGGCCTACGTGAAGAAGAACGCCGAGAAGTCCAAGGTGGTGGGCCTGATGGCCGAGACCACCGGCTACGGCCAGGGCGGCCTGAAGGACATGGAGGAGATCGCCAAGCTGCAGGGCATCAAGGTCGCGGCCACGGAGCGCTTCGGCGTCGGCGACACCGACATGACCTCGCAACTGGGCAAGATGAAGTCGGCCGGCGTGGACACCGTCGTGGTCTGGGCCCAGGGCACGCCCATCGCCCAGCTGGTGCGCAGCATGGAGAAGATCGACTACTTCCCGCTGGTGCTCACCTCGTGGGCGGCCGACAACATCACCTTCTACGACGCGGCGGGCAAGGCGCTGGCCGAGAAGCCGATCTTCATGCGCACGGTGAGCGAAACCCGCACGCCGGTGCAGCAGAAGCTGTTCGACCGCATCGGCGCGCGGCTGAAGGCGCCGGGCTCCTTCTCCTTCGCGCTGCATGGCTACGACTCGGTCATGCTGTACGCCGCGGCCGCCAAGCAGGCCGGCACCGTCGACGGCCCGGCCGTGCGGGCGGCGCTCGAAGACCTGAAGGCGCCCGTGCAGGGCGTGCTCAAGACCTACGACAAGCCCTTCAGCAAGACCAACCACGAGGCGCTGACCGCCAAGGACCTGGTCTGGATCCGCTGGAAGGACGGCAAGCTGATGCCCTACACCGACCCCGTGATCGGCGGCCTGGCCCAGGCGGACTTCAAGCAGTAAGGCGCTGCCGTCGGGCGGCATCGCGGTCCGGCCACGGCCGGACCGGCTCTTTCTTCGGAGGCAGACATGACAGAGGCGCTCCTTCAGGCGATTCTCAGCGGCCTGGCCGTGGGCGGTGCCTACGCGCTGGTGGCGCTGGGCTTCAGCATCACCTTCACGACCACCAAGACGCTCAACTTCTCGCACGGGGAGTTCGTCTCCGCCGGCGCCTTCATCGGCATGAGCGCGCTCTTCCTGGTGCTGGGGCTGCCGGTGAGCTCCACCAGCTTCGGCAGCGCGCAGCCGGGGGCCAGTGCACAGCTGCTGGCCCTGGCCGGCGCGCTGGGCGTGATGGGCCTGCTGGGCTGGCTGCTGTACATGGTGGGCGTGCGGCCCTTCGCCGGCCGCCCGGGCATGGCCTGGGTGATGAGCACGCTGGGCTTCGGCGTCATCCTGCAGAGCATCGGCTTGGCCATCTGGGGGCCCAAGCCGGTGGTGGTGCCGGGCCCGGTGGGCGACTCGGTGATCCGCATCCTGGGCGTGGGCGTGCGCCCGCAGGAGCTGCTCACGCTGGGCGTGGCGGTGGTGGTGATGCTGGGCTTCGACTGGGTGATGAACCGCACCATGATCGGCAAGGCCATGCGCGCGGTGGCGGCCAACGGCAATGTCGCCAGCCTCATGGGCATCAATACGCAGGCCGTGATGATCGGCGCCTTCGTCGCCAGCTCGGCGCTGGCGGGCCTGTCGGGCTTCCTGCTGGCGCCCATCGCGCAGGCCTCGCTGTTCATGGGCCTGACGGTGGGGCTCAAGGGCTTCTCGGGCGCCATGATCGGCGGCCTGGGCAACCCGCGCGGCTGCGTCATCGGCGGCTTTGCGCTGGGCGTGCTGGAGTCGCTGGTCAACCTGTGGCAGGCGCAGTGGCGCGAGGTGGCGGTGTTCGCGCTGGTCATCCTGGTGCTGGCCTTCCGGCCCACGGGCCTGTTCGGCAAGCCGATGGTGGAGAAGGTATGAACGCCCGGCACCTGGTCGGCGTGCTGCTGGTGGCCGCCGCCGTCATCGGCGCCACGGCACTGGTCGACAACGACTACTACCTGCGCATCGTGTTCATGATGTGCGTCTACTACCTGTGCGCGGCGGGCATGAACGTGCTGGTCGGCTTCGCCGGTCAGAAGTCGCTGGGCCAGGCGGGGCTGTTCGCCGCCGGCGCCTACGCCGTGGCATTGCTCACCAGCCGCACCGAGATCAGCCCTTGGCTGGCGCTGCTGGCCGCCGCGGCCATCTCGGCCCTGTGCGGCGTGCTGATCGCGCTGCCGTCGCTGCGGGTCAAGGGCCCCTACCTGGCGATGGTGACCCTGGCCTTCGGCATCGTGGTCGAGAAGCTGGTGGGGGAGTGGACCGACGTCTTCGGCGGCGCGCAGGGCATCTACGGCATCCGCCCGATCACCTGGAACGGCCAGCCGCTCAGCTCGGCGCAATGGGTGTGGTTCGGCGTGGTGCTGTGCGCGCTGACGCACCTGTTGCTGCGCAACCTGCTGGCGGGCCGCTTCGGCCGGGCGCTGCTGTCGCTGCAGGCGGACGAGATCGCGTCCTCGTCGGTGGGCGTGCGGGTGTACCGGGCCAAGGTCATCGCCTTCGTGGTGGCGGCCGTCACCTGCGGCATCGCGGGTGCACTGGTCGCGCAGCAGAACCAGTACATCAACTCCGACTTCATCACCTTCCACCTGTCCATCTTCATCCTGCTGCTGGTGCTGTTCGGCGGGGCCGGCTCCACCTATGGGCCGCTGGTGGGCACGGTGGTGCTGACGGCGGTGGATGCCGCGCTGTCGCGCTGGCCGTCGGCCCAGCATTTCCTCTACGGCTTCCTGCTGCTCTTCGCGCTCTATGCCATGCCGGGCGGGGTCACGGGCCTGTTCCGGCGCAAGGTCGGCCGCAGCGCCGCCCTGTCACCGGCGCAGTCGCCCACTCCGACGGGCCCTGCGGCGGTGCCACGCATCGGGCCGCAGGCCGACGGCGAGCTGCTGGTGGTGCAGGGGCTGACCAAGGCCTATGGCGGCGTCAAGCCGGCGCAGGACGTGTCGTTCCGGCTCCAGCGCGGCCATATCCATGCGCTCATCGGCCCCAATGGCGCCGGCAAGAGCACGATGATCAACATGCTCACCGGCGTGGTGGCGCCCAGTGCCGGCGCGATCCGCTTCCTGGGTCGCGAGATCGCGGGCCGGCCGGTGCACGAGATCTGCAGCCTGGGCATGGGTCGCACCTTCCAGAACCTGCGGCTGTTCGCTGAGCTCTCTGTGCTCGACAACGTGATGCTGGGCCGGCACAGCCGCATGCGCAACGGCTTCTTCGCCTCGCTCCTGGGCATGCCGGCGGCACGGCGCGAGGAGGCGGCCACGCGCGAGCGTGCCCTGCAACTGCTGGCGCTGGTGGACCTGGCCCATCTGGCCCACCAGCCGGCCGGCAGCCTGCCCTACGGCCTGCAGCGGCGCGCCGAGCTGGCGCGGGCGCTGGCCACCGAGCCGCAGTTGCTGCTGCTCGACGAGCCGGCCGCCGGCCTCAACCCGCAGGAGACCGCCGAGCTGGGCCAGCTGCTGCTGCGCATCGGCCGCTGCGGCGTCAGCATCCTGATGGTGGAGCACCACATGGACCTGGTGATGGCCGTGTCGGACCATGTCATCGTGCTGGACTACGGCATCAAGATCGCCGAAGGCACGCCGGCCGAGGTGCAGTGCAATCCGCGCGTGGTCGAGGCCTACCTCGGCACCGATGAACCGGAACCCGAGGCGCAGCCGGAGCCCGTCCCCGCGCCGGAACGCTGCGCCGCCTGAGGAGCCCGCCATGTTGAAGATCGAATCCGTCCAGGTGTCGTACGGCGCCATCGAGGCCGTCAAGGGCGTCAGCATGGAGGTGCGCGCCGGCGAGGTCGTGGCCATCATCGGCGCCAACGGCGCGGGCAAGAGCACGCTGCTCAAGAGCATCTGCGGCCTGGAACCCGTGGCCGGTGGCCGCATCCTGCTCGACGGCGAGGACCTGGCCCGCGTGCCGCCGCACCGGCGCGTGGCGATGGGCGTGGCCATGTCGCCCGAAGGCCGGGGCGTGTTCGCCGACCAGACGGTGCGCGAGAACCTGATGCTGGGCGCCTATGGCCGCCGCAAGGACCCGGTGTCCGTCGAGGCCGCCATCGCCCGCGAGTTCCAGCGCTTTCCGCGGCTGGCCGAGCGGCAGCACCAGCTGTCGGGCACGCTGTCTGGCGGCGAGCAGCAGATGCTGGCCATCTCCCGCGCACTGATGAGCGAGCCGCGCCTGCTGCTGCTGGACGAGCCCTCGCTCGGCCTGGCGCCGCTGATCATCAAGGACATCTTCGAAGCCATCCGGCAACTGCGCCGCTCGGGCCTGACCATCCTGCTGGTCGAGCAGATGGCGCGGCAGGCGCTGGGCGTGGCCGACCGCGCCTACGTGCTGGAAACCGGCCGCATCACGCTCGAAGGCGCGGGCCGTGCGCTGCTGGGCGACGCCAAGGTGCGGGCTGCCTACCTGGGCGCGCACTGACCTTCCGCCCTGTCCCATTCCCCTTCATCCAAGGACCTCCATGACCGCCACCAAGACATTCGCCAGCCAGGCCGACCTGGAAGAAAAGAAGATCAGCTTCACCCAGATCTCCGAACATGCCTGGGCCTACACCGCCGAGGGCGACCCCAACACCGGCGTGATCATCGGCGACGACGCCGTGCTGGTGGCCGACACCCAGGCCACGCCCGCGATGGCGCAGGACGTGATCCGCCGCATCCGCGAGGTCACCGACAAACCCATCCGCTACGTGCTGCTCACGCATTACCACGCGGTGCGTGTGCTGGGCGCCAGCGCCTACGGGGCCGAGCAGATCATCGCCAGCCAGGACACCTACGACCTCATCGTCGAACGCGGCGAGGCCGACAAGGCCAGCGAGATCGGCCGCTTTCCGCGCCTGTTCAGCAACGTCGAGACCGTGCCGCCCGGCATGACCTGGCCCACGATGACCTTCACCGGCCGCATGACCCTGTGGCTCGGCAAGCTGGAGGTGCAACTGCTGCAACTGGGCCGTGGCCACACCAAGGGCGACACCGTCGCCTGGCTGCCGGGCGAGGGGGCGCTGCTGTCGGGCGACCTGGTCGAGTTCGGCGCCACGCCCTATGCGGGCGACGCCTATTTCAAGGACTGGCCCGAGACCCTGCGCCGCGTGGAGGCCCTGAAGCCCCAGGTGCTGGTACCGGGCCGTGGCGCCGCGCTCACCACGCCGCAGGAAGTGGCCCAGGGCCTGGCCGAGACGCGGCAGTTCATCGCCGACGTGTACGCCAGCGTGCAGGCCGGCGTGGCGGCGGGGCAGGACCTGAATGCCGTCTACCGCGCCACCTATGCCGCGCTCAAGCCCAAGTACGGGCACTGGGTGATCTTCGACCACTGCATGCCCTTCGACGTGACCCGCTGCTACGACGAGGCCACGCAGTACGCCGACCCGCGCATCTGGACCGCCGAGCGAGACATCGAGATGTGGAAGGCGCTCGAAGGTTGACCGGCGTCGCCATGGACGCTGGCGCCGGGACGCCGGACGCCTCGGGGCCTCGGCTCTTCCAGCCTCTCCAGCTGCGCGGCCTCACCCTGGCCAACCGGGTGGTGATCTCGCCCATGTGCCAGCACGCCGCGCAGGACGGGCAGGCCGGGGCCTGGCATCTGGTGCACCTGGGCAAGTTCGCGCTGGGCGGTGCCGGCCTCATCCTGACCGAAAGCACGGCGGTGGACCCGCGCGGGCGCATCGGCACGGCCGACCTGGGGCTGTGGTCCGACAGCCAGATCGCGCCCCTCCAGGCCGTGGTGGACTTCGTGCACGACAACGGCGCAGCCATCGGCGTGCAGCTGGCCCATGCCGGCCGCAAGGCGGGCAGCCAGCCGCTGTGGGAGGGCGGCGCCGCGCTCGGCGATGCGCAGATGCAGGCCGACCGCCTGCCCTGGACCCGTCTGGGCCCGAGCGCCTTGCCCGCGGGACCGGGCTGGTCGTCGCCCGAGGCCATGGAGGAGGCGCAGATCGAGGCGGTGGTCGAGGCCTTCGTGCAGGCCGCCGTGCGCGCCGATCGCGCGGGCTTCGACGTGGTGGAGCTGCACTTCGGCCATGGCTATCTGGTCGCCGCCTTCCTCTCGCCCCACGCCAACCAGCGGCAGGACGCCTGGGGCGGCAGCCTGCAGGGGCGCATGAAGCTGGCGCTGGACATCGCCGCGCGGGTGCGTGCCGTGTGGCCCGCCGCCAAGCCGCTGTTCTGCCGCCTGTCGGCGGTCGATGGCAGCGTGGGTGGCTGGGGGCTGGAGGACTCGGTCGTGCTCGCCCGAGCGCTGGCCGAGCGTGGCGTGGACGTGATCGACTGTTCCTCGGGCGGCCTCACCGAAGAGACGAAGGCGCTGCCCGTGCCGCGTGGCCTGGGCTTCCAGGTGCCCTTCGCCGCACGCATCCGCGAGGCTGCCGGTGTGAGGACGCAGGCCGTGGGCATGATCGTGGACGCGCAGCAGGCGGAGGCAGTGCTGCGCGACGGCCAGGCCGACCTGGTCGCGATCGGCCGCGAGGCCCTGTGGGACCCGTACTGGGCCCACCACGCGGCCCAGGCCCTGGGGGCCGATCCGCAGTTCCGGCGCTGGCCGGTGCGGCACGGCGTCTGGCTGGCCAAGCGGGCGCCAGCGTTGGCGCGCGCGCGATCCGAGGAAGCTGCCGGATCTCAGCACGCTGGCTGAAGGCGCGGGCGGCTTTCTCGACGCTCGCATTGTTCAGTCATCGAGTGGCCGCGGAGCAGGCCATGCAAGTGCACCCGCGGAGCTGGCTTCGTCCTGTCCTGAGCTTTTTCGAAGGGCAGGACGCTGGGTGCGCCCCCTCCAAGCCGAAGGCGCCAGAGAGGAGGGAGCCGCGGAAGCGGCAGGGGGGTGAACGCGCTAGTGCCCGCGCATCTTGGCGCGCAGCCGCGCCACGGCCTGGCTGTGCAGCTGGCACACCCGCGATTCGGTGATGCTGAGCACGGCCGCGATCTCCTTGAGGTTCATGTCGTGCTCGTAGTACATGCCCATGATGTAGCGCTCGCGCTCGGGCAGCGACTCGATGGCCGCGACCAGCGCGCTGCGCAGGCGCTGGTCCTTGAGCACGCTCATGGGGTCGGCCTCGTTGTCGGCCACATGACGTTCGAGAAAGGCCTCCTCGTCGTCGCGGCCCTCGCCGCCCATGTCCTCCAGGTACAGCAGCTGGGTGCCGCGCACACGGCCCAGCAGCGACTGGTATTCGGCCAGTGGCATGTTCAGCTCGGCGGCGATCTCGGATTCGTGCGGGGCGCGGCCCAGCCGGTGTTCGAGCCGCACCACGGCCTGCTCGATCTGCTTCTGGCTCTTGCGCGAGCCGCGGGACATCCAGTCGCCATCGCGCAGCTCGTCGAGCATGGCGCCGCGGATGCGCTGCGTGGCGAAGGTCTCGAACTGCACGCCCTGCGTGGCGTCGAAGCGCGAGAGGGCGTCGACCAGGCCGATCATGCCGACCTGGATCAGGTCGTCCACCTCGACGTTGGGCGGCAGCTTGGCCACCATGTGGTGGGCGAGGCGCTGCACCAGCGGCACATACTGGCGGATCAATGCGTCGCGGTCGAGGCGGCCCTTGGCGGTGTACATCTTCTGGAGAGCGGCGGCGGCAAGCATGGCGGGTCGGTCCCCGTGGTTCAGCGCCGAGTGCTGCATTGTGCCGGGGAAAGCAGAAGGTCGAGGTCGTCCACGCAGCGGGGCTCGAAGGCGCCGCGCAGCGGGGCGTTGAAGGTCTCGCGCAGCAGTTCGGCCGTGCGCGGCATGCGCCAGTCGTCCGGCACCACCTGGCCGCAGCCCAGGCCGCGCAACTGCAGGCCATGGCGCATCAGCACGTCCAGCGCGGGGCCGAGCTTGACCGCCTCGTCGACCTTGGTGAGCAGCGCGTGGCGGGCGCCGTCCTCGCGGAAGGCCTGCGCCACTTCGTCCAGCGCGTCGCCCTGGGCGCCCGCATTGAGCACCACCAGCGGCTTCACGCCGGGCAGGTCGAGCTGCGCCATCTGCTGCTGGCGACGCGGATCGTGCGAGGCATGGCCCGCGGTGTCGATCAGCACCAGCCGCTTGTGCGCCAGCAGGGCCAGCAGCTCCTGCAGCGCGGCGGTGTCATGGGCCTGGTGCGCCACCACGTCGATGCTGCGGCCGAAGGCGCGCAATTGCTCGTGGGCGCCGGCGCGCTGGGTGTCGAGCGTGATCAGGCCCACGCTGGCGGCGCCATGGTTGCGTGCGCACAGCGTGGCGAGCTTGGCGATGGCGGTGGTCTTGCCCACGCCGGTGGCGCCCACCAGGGCCAGGATGCCGCCTTCGTCCTCCAGCGGCACGGCCTGCTCGTCGATGGCCAGCAGGCGCGTGAAGGTGGCCAGCACATGGGCCTCGGCCGTGGCGGCGTCGGTGCCGGCGGCGATGGGTTGCAGCACGGCGCGCACCAGCGGCGCCGAGAAGCCCGCGCGCACCAGGCGCAGCATCAGGTCGGCCAGTGCCGGGTCCTGGCGCGCGCGGCCCAGCCAGGAGAGCGCCTCGAAGCGGGTCTCCACCATCTGGCGCAGGGCACGCAGCTCGGCCATCACCTCGGAGAGGGCCTGGGCGGGAACCATCGCCCCGGCCGGCGCGGGTTCGGCGACGGCAGCAACAGCCGGGCGTTGCGCGGACAAGGGCATGCCGGTCAGCGGCGCCGGTCGCTGTGCGGCGGCGGGGTTCCAGGGCATCGCGGCCACGGGGGCCGCCGCACGCGCGACGGCAGGCTGGATGGGCGCGGCCGCCGCCGCAGGGCCGGCGGGCAAGGCGGCGGTCGATAGGGCCGCATCGCCCAGCTGCTTGCGCAGCATCCGCTCGCGCACGAAGTCCTGGAAGGAAAGCGTGCTCATCGCCAGGTGGTTGGCGTCTTCCTCGACCGAGGTCTCGGCCAGGTTGGGCGTGCGCGGGGGCACGAAGGCGGCTGCAGCAGGCGTGACCGGGGCGACCGGCGCGGACGCCGCCGCAGGACGCGCGGTGGCGGCCTCCTGCAGGCCCGCGAGCGATTCCTCGGACGCCGCCATCACCTCCACGCCCTGTTCGGTCTGTTTGTTCGACAGGATGAGCGCGTCGTCACCGAAGGCAGCCCGGGCCATGGCCATGGCTTCGCGTGCGGTCGGGGCCAGAAAGCGTTGGATGTTCATGATTCAGGCGGGCAGCGGCTGAAGGCGGACGATGGGGGCGATGCAGGGCGTCACGGCGCGCGTCAGGCGGCAGCGCCGCCACCGCGCAGGATGGGCCCGATGCGGATGGTGTGGGTCTCGGGGATCTCGCTGTGCGAGAGCACCGCCAGCCGAGGCGCCGTGCGGCGCACCAGGCGGGCGATGGCGCCGCGGATGGCATCGGGCACCAGCAGGCAGGCGGGCACGCCGCGCTCTTCCTGCCGGTTCGCGATGTCGGCCGCGCTGCGGGTGAAGGTGTCGGCCACGCCGGGGTCCAGCGCCGGGCCCTGTGCATTGCCCAGGGCCTGCATCAGCAGGCGCTCGAAGCCGGGCTCGATGGCGATCACGTCCAGCTCCTTCACCGGGCCGTAGATCTGCTGCACGATGGCCGGTGCCAGCGCCACGCGCACGCGGCGGGCCAGTTCCACGGCATCGGTCACCACGGCCGCATGTTCGGCCAGGGTCTCGACGATGGTGCGGATGTCGCGGATGTGCACGCCTTCCTCCAGCAGCAGCTGGAGCACCTTCTGGAAGGTGGCGATCGGGATGAGCTTGGGCACCACTTCCTCGATCAGCTTGGGGCTGTACTGGCTGACGTGTTCCACGAGTTGCTGTGTTTCGGATCGGCTGAGCAGGCGTCCTGCCTGGGTCTGCATCAAATGTGACAGATGGGTGGCCATCACGGTCTCTGGATCAACGACCGTGAAACCCGCCATTTGTGCGCTGTCGCGGTAGCGCGCCTCGATCCAGGTGGCCGGCAGGCCGAAGGCCGGGTCGGTGGTGGCGGTGCCGATCAGCGGCGTGCCGATGCCGCCGGGGTTGATGGCCAGGAACATGCCCGGGAAGGCCTCGCCCTCGGCCACCACCACGCCGCGCAGCGTCACGCGGTAGGCGCTGGGCTTGAGCTCCAGGTTGTCGCGCACATGCACGGCCGGCGGCAGGAAGCCCACCTCCTGCGCGAACTTGCGGCGCACGCCCTTGATGCGCGTGAGCAGGTCGCCCTGGCGGTTCTTGTCGACCAGCGTGATCAGGCGGTAGCCCAGCTCCAGGCCCAGCAGCGACACCGGCTGCAGGTCGGCCCAGGTGGCGTCGGCCTCGGGCGGCGGCTCGCTGGGCTTGGGCGTCTCGGCCTCGATGCGGCGGCGGCGCGCCATGGTCCATGCGCCCCAGCCCAGCAGGCCGGCCATGCCCAGGAACACCACATGCGGCATGCCCGGCACGCTGCCCAGCAGCAGCAGGATGGCCGCCGTCAGGCCCAGCGCGCGCGGCGAGGTGAAGACCTGCTGCACGATCTGGCGGCCCACGTCGTCTTCCTTGCCTACGCGCGAGACCACCATGGCCGCAGCCACCGAGATCAGCAGGCCCGGGATCTGCGCCACCAGCGCATCGCCCACCGCCAGCAGCACATAGCTGTTGGCCGCCTCGCCGGCCGGCATGCCATGCTGCAGCACGCCGACGGTGAAGCCGCCCACGACGCTGATGACCAGGATCAGGATGCCGGCCATCGCGTCGCCGCGCACGAACTTGGAGGCGCCGTCCATGGCGCCGAAGAAGTTGGCCTCTTCCGCCACTTCGGCGCGGCGGCGGCGGGCCTCCTTCTCGTTGATGGTGCCGGCATTGAGGTCGGCATCCACCGCCATCTGCTTGCCGGGCATGGCGTCCAGCGTGAAGCGGGCCGACACCTCGGCGATGCGCTCGGCGCCCTTGGTCACCACCACGAAGTTGATGACCACCAGGATGGCGAACACGATCAGGCCGACGGCGAAGTTGCCGCCGATCAGGAAGTGGCCGAAGGCCTCGATCACCGCACCGGCCGCACCCGGGCCGGTGTGGCCTTCGAGCAGCACCACGCGCGTGGACGCCACGTTGAGCGACAGCCGCATCAGCGTGGTCAGCAGCAGCACCGTGGGGAAGGCCGCGAAGTCCAGCGGCTTCGTCATGTACGCCGCCACCATCATCACCATCAGCGCGGCGGCGATGTTGAGGGTGAAGAAGCCGTCCAGCATCCACGAGGGGATGGGCAGCACCATCAGCGCCAGGATGGCGATGACCAGCAGCGGCGCGGCCAGGCGCTGCAGGCCGGCGGAGTCGGGGCCGTCGCCGAACAGGCCCTGCATGGTGCGCTGGATGGCGTTCATGCCTCATCCTCCAGGTCGGCCAGGGCCTTGGGGTCGTTGAGCGGATCGAGCTCGGCCGGCACCACCGGTTCGGGCACGGTCTGCGGCCAGGCGCCACGGCCGGCGATGGCGGCCTTCAGGCGGTACACATAGGCGAGGATCTGCGCCACGGCGGTGAAGAGCTGGCTGGGGATGGGCTGGTCGATCTCGGCATGCGCATACAGCGCGCGGGCCAGCATCGGCGACTGAATGACCGGGATGTCGTGCGACTTGGCGATGTCGCGGATCTTCATGGCCAGCAGGTCCGAGCCCTTGGAGATCACATGCGGCGCTGCCATGTTGGCCTCGTCGTAGCACAGGGCCACGGCGAAGTGGGTCGGGTTCATCACCACGAAGTCGGCGCGCGGCACCGCCGTGATGCTGGCGCGCTGGAGGATGGCGCGCGCGGCCTTGCGCTGCTGGCCCTTGACGTGCGGATTGCCGTCGGTCTCCTTGTGCTCCTGCTTCACCTCCTCGTGCGACATGCGCAGGCGCGAGCGGTGCAGCCAGCCTTGCAGCGGCACGTCGGCGATGGCGGCGGCCACCAGGACCAGCATCGCCAGCGCGGTGCCCTGCACCAGCCAGTCGGCGAAGTAGGGCAGGGCACCGGGGGCGGGCATCAGCACCATGCGCGCCAGCGCATCCATGGATCCGCGCACGTAGACGAAGCCCACGCCGGCCAGGAGGGCCGACAGCAGCACCAGCTTGAGCACGGTGCTCGCCTGCTGCTTGCTGAAGAGGCGGCCGAGGCCGGACAAGGGGTTGAGCCGGTCGAGGTCCGGCGTGATGGCCTTGGCGCTCATCACCCAGCCGCCGGTGGCCAGCGTGGCGATCACCGAGGCCGCGATGACGATGACGGCAAAGCCCACGCAGGCCGCGATGCCGAGCAGGCCCAGCTGCGTCAGCCGCTCGCCCATGGCGGCGGGGCGCATGGCGTCGGCGGCATTGAAATGCAGGGCCGCGGCCAGAGCGTCGCGCAGCGCACCGAAGGCGGTGGGGGCCAGCAGCAGCAGAGCCACCGCGCCGGTGCCGACCACGGCCAGGTGGGTCAGGTCGCGCGAGCGGGGCACCTGCCCGTCGCGGCGGGCCTGGTCCAGGCGCCGCTGCGTGGCGGGGAGCTTCTTGTCCTGGCTGCTGGATGACATGGGCGCGAACGGCGGTGGGCGGTTCGGGGCATTCTCGGCAGCGGGGGCTGTTTCAAAAGCCGGATAAGGGGCGGCCTGTGCCCCTTATTCAGCCGCCCCAGCGCTGGAGCAGCCGGTCCACGCGCTGGTCGAAGCCACTGTCCAGCGGTCGCTCGAACTGCGCCAGGTGCGCGGCCAGGCGGCGGGCCGCGGGTGCCAGTGCGTCGCCGTGCAGATCGAGCAGCGCCTGCGTGTGCCAATGCGCGAGGCGCTGCAGCAGCCGCTGCTGCGTGGCCGGCCAGGCAGCGGTGTCGCGCAGCAGGCCCAGGAAGTCCTGGGCCTGTGCGGCCTCGCGCATCCAGGGCACGCCCTCCACCGGGGCGAGCAGGCTGCGCGCCAGCAGGCCGAAGGGCTTGCCGGTGAAGACGGCGTCGAACTGCAGCGTGCTGAGCGTGAAGAGCAGGGCATCGGCCGCGCCGAAGACGGTGGCCGTGCTCTGCTGCACGCGCAGGATGCGCGGATGCGTCGGCAAGGCCAGCACGCGTCCGGCGGCGAGGTTGAAGGGGTGCTCCTGCACCAGCAGCCAGTGGCCGTCGGCCACCACGCGTTCGCACAGCGCGTCCACGCGCGCCTGCAGGCTGGCGTGGCTGCAGTCGTGCAGGTCGGCCAGGCAGTCCTGGTCGCGGCCGTGCAGGCTGGGCTCCCCGTGGGTGAAGAGCGCAAGCACCCAGTCCTCGTCGCCGATGCCCCAGGCGCTTCTTGCGGCCGCCCGGTCGAGTTCGGCGGGCGCGTCGTAGCGGTCGGGCGAGTCGATGGTCCGCATGCGCTCGACCAGTGCGGCCACCTGCGCCGGCGCTTCGGCGCAGGTGGCGGCGGCATGGCCCAGCGCCAGGCTGGTGGCCTGCTCGCTCAGGCCGTTGTTCTCGCCCGTGTCGACCATGAGCGTGTACTTGAGCCAGCCGCGCTCCACCGACCAGAAGGGGATGTCGCGCGCACGGCCGAGGTGCCGCAGGCGGCGCGTCACCGGGTTCAGGCTCTGCCAGCCCAGCACGGCGCAGGGCCGCAGCTGGTCCAGCACATCGCCCAGGAACTCATGGGCCACGCGCTGCGCGTCCTCGGCTTCGGCATAGCTGCAGCGGTACCAGGCCACGGTGTCGAGGATGTCCTGCTCGTCGATGGCGATGCCCTGCGAGGGCTGGCCGCGCCAGCGGGCGAAGTCGGTCAGCGCAAAGGGGATGGGCAGAGCGTCCAGCCCCGGCGTCTCGATGGCCGTGGTGGCCAGGAGCACGAGGCGCAGGCCCTGGCTGGCCAACTGCTCTGCCAGCGCCAGCCAGAAGGCTTCGATGCGCGGGTCCACGCTGGCAGGCACGCAGTGCATGGCCAGCACCAGGCCGCGGGCGATGGGGGCCTGGGCCGCGCCGGCCTCGCGCCGCCAGGGCCGCTGGGCCGTGGCATAGCTGATGTGCGACAGGTCGACCGCCGGCTGCAGCGCTGGCTTGTGGCCGCCCATGATCCACCACTCGCTGTCCGGCGGCATGCGTGTCTCGGCCGGCAGCTCGCGCCAGGTGCGGGGCATGCGCATCCACTGGCCGCCGCCGAGGCCGGACTTGCAGCCGCTGGCGATCTGCTGCACCAGCCGGTCGCGCACGAAATGCGTCGAGAACTCGCGCCGCAGCCGGTCGAGGGTGTAGACATGCAGGTGGTGCGGGTTGGGGTCTTCGCCGGTCTCGTCGCTCCAGTCGTTGGGCACGCTGACCACGATGCGGCCGCCCGGCGCCAGCAGGCGCTCGAAGGCCGCCAGCGTCTGTTGCGGCTCCTCCACATGCTCCAGGGTCTCGAAGGACACGATGAGCTCGAAGCTGGCGTCGGGCAGTTGCGCCAGGTCGCGCGGCAGGTAGCCGGCGTGGAAGGCCAGGCGCTCGTCCTGCGTGGCGAAGTTCTGCCGCGCATAGTCGATGGCATAGGCGCTGCCGTCGATGCCGGTGACGCTGGCGCAGCTGCTGTGCCGCGCCAGGATGTAGCTGCCATAGCCCAGGCCGCAGGCGGCGTCGAGCACGCGGTCGCCGGCACGGGCCAGGCTGGCGGTCCACTGGTAGCGGATGAGGTGGGCATCGGCGCGCTCGCCGGTCTCGCGCAGCATGTCCATGTGCAGGTCGCGCTCGGCCAGCAGCTGGTCCTGCGGATATGCCGCCAAGGCCGCATCGGGAATGCGCTGCAGCGGCACGACGAGCGGCCACGCGTCCGCGTCCAGTGCCTCGTAGGGCAGGCACAGGTGGTAGGCCGGGTGCTTGCGGAAGCCCGCGGCGAAGGCCTGTCGCTCGATGTGCGCGCGGGCGGCGCCGGCCGGCAGTCCCGCGGGCGGCTCTGCCACCAGGGCCAGCAGGTCCTGCGCGCCCGCGGCACGCAGTGCATCGAGCCGGGCCCGCAGGCCGGGCCCGTCCGCGTCTGCCCAGCGCAATGCCCATGCGATGCCAGGGGCGGTCGCGCCGCGGGTGCGCGGCCATTCGCCCAGTGCACTGCGCAGGGCCTGCACGTCCATCGCAGCGTCGGCACCGACGAGCCGCGGGGCGCCCGGGTCGGCAGGGCCCAGCAGCTCGGCGAGCAGTTCGGCCGAGCTGCCGAGGCACAGCGGCGCGGTGGGGCCCAGGCAGAGCTGCGCGGCGCGCCGGGCGGGCGAGGGCGCGGGAAAGGCGGTGAGCGGGGCGTTCACGAAACGAGCTCCGGTGCCGCGGCATCGGCCGCGGGGGAGGGATGGGCGGCCGGCGCGGCGTCGCGCTCGACGAGGGGCCGGTAGACGATGCGCAGCACGGTGCCCGGGGCCACCGGGGCGCGGGCGGCGGGGACGTACATCATTCCGCCCGGCTCCAGCCGCAGCAGGCCGTCGTCGTCGAAGGTGGCCTGGTCCAGCAGCACATCGCGGCCCAGCTGCAGGTCGACCGGCGCATCCTGCAGCGTGCCCAGGGTCAGGCGCTGGATGGCGTCGAGCTGGATGCAGCGCAGGTGGCGGCCCCAGAGCACGCTCATGTCGAAGCTGGCACTCAGCGGCAGCACCAGCTGGTGGTAGCCGTCATGGGTGGCGATGGCGGTCACCTCCTGCAGGGCATGTTGCGTGCGGTTGGCCAGCAGGACGGCCAGTTGCTGCCGACGCTGGCCGCCGCGGCCGGCGTCCAGCGCAAAGCCGAAGCGCACGGCGTCGAGCAGCAGGTTGGACAGTCCCGCATCCAGGTGCCGCAATTCGGCGGGATGCCCCACGCGGAGGTCGCGGAAGTCGTGCGTCAGCATGGCGAAGCCCTCCCGGCGGAACTCCTGCGCGGCCGCCGCCAGGTCGATCACCGGATGGGCGAGCGACGAGCCGAGGTTCATGTCGAACTGCAGGCTGGCCAGGCATTCGGTCTCGTCGGGCGAGGGAAAGTAGACGAGCCGCCCCAGGTCGGCGGCGGCATTGATGCCCAGCTCCACCAGGTCCGCGAGGCCGCGGCAGGTGGCAGGCCAATCGCGCCACTGCGCGACGAAGCGCAGGCAGGCCGCCTGCATCGCCTCGACCTGTGGCGATGCCACGCGCTGGCGCGCCCCTGCCGCCGCCCGCGGCGTGCCGTCGTCGTCGTAGGCCTCCGTGCTGGGGGCCGCCAGGGCACAGATCTTCTCGAAGATGCCGATGAAGGTGGTGAGCGCGACCACCAGCCGTTCGTCCGCCCAGTGCGCATCGATGAGAGCGCGGCGGTCCGGCCCATGCAGCGTGGCGTTGCGTGCGAGCAGGTAGGCACCAAAGAGCTCCACGCCCAGGGCTTCCTTCAGCACGGGCGCCAGCGCGGTCTGCACCGTGCCCGCATAGCCCAGGTCCACCAGCATCAGCCGCTCGCCCGGTTGCACGCCGGTGCGGCTGCGGACATGGGCCACGAGCCGGCGGCCGTAGGCCTGCGATTGCGCAAAGATGGTGCGCAGCACGGCCGGCTGCTGCACGGCATTGGCGAAGGCGCGGGCCGGGTCCGGCTGCCGCCTGGCCTGGGCCACCAGCTGGCGCGCCATGTCGGGCGGCAGCAGCAGCTGGCGCGCCAGGATGTCCAGCGTGTGCACGCTGAGCGAACTCGCCAGCACGCCCAGCACGTCGTCCTGCGTGCGCAGCGAGGCGGCGATGGCCGCGAAGCGCGAGATGTGCAGCGCGCTGGCGTCCAGCACGCCTGGCGCCAGGGCCTCGCAGGCCCGTTGCGGCAGGTGCCCGTCGCGCATCAGGAAGGCCGTGCGCACCCGCGGCCCGCGTGCGGCCAGGGCCTGTTGCTGCTGGAGGATGAATTCGGCAAAGGCCGCGAGGATCGGGCCGACCGCCCCATGGCCGATGCGATCGGCCACCGTGGCCGCCTGCTCGTCCCCCAGCGAGAGGACGCCATGGAAGAGGCTGGGCACGGGGCGTTCCGCACGCAGCTGCGGCATCAGCTGCAGCGCGGCCTGCAGGCGGTCGCCCGCCTGTGCCTTGGTGGTCTCGTCGAGCGGCAGCAGCTGGGCCGCGCCGATGCCGGCCTGCCGTGCGGCCTCGGCATCGGCCACCGGATGGTCGCCCACATGGAAGAGATGGGCGGGGTTGCCGCCTTCGCGCCGCAGCACCTCCTTCCAGCCGCCGGCGCTCTTGCCGCGGCCCAGTTCGCTGGAGCAGTGGATGGCATCGATGCCGGCGCAGTCGGGGTCGTCCATCACCCGGCACAGCAGGCGGCGCAGCTCGGCGGCGCTCCAGTAGGTGTCGCTCACGACGATGACGCGCAGGCCGCGGGCCTTGGCCTCGCGGATCAGCGCCAGCGTGCGTGGATGGATGAAGCCCGCCTCGGCCTCGCAGTCGAACTCGGCGTCGCACAGCGCCTGGCGCTGCGCGGCGGTGGCCTGGGGCAGGGCCTGCCGGTAGATCTCGTCGATCGTCACCTCGGGCAGGCCGGTGCGCAGCTCCTTGCGGCGCCGGGCCTGTGTTTCGCTGATGGCGCGCCAGGCGGCCGTCAGGCCCGTTGCCTGGGCCGCAGGCCGCTGCTGCAGGGCATGGAACACGTCGATGGGCTGCGCGACGCGGCGCCACAGCAGCGTGTCGAAGCAGTCCAGCGACAGCGTGTGCACGCCGGGCGGCAGCAGCGCCGGCAGTGCGGGCAACTCGGAGGGCCGGAGGGTGGAAGGAGGCATGGTCGCTTTCGACGCAATCGGGGCCTTGCCACTGTAGGGGCGGCACCCGTGCGCCGAAGGGCCGATATGCGGCGGCGTGGCGTGGCTGTTCGGGCCTTCGGCGGACCGCCCGGCGCGCGTGTGCGCAGGCTCAGGACTTGGCGTCCGCCACGTTCTGCCTGGGCGTTGCCGCCGGCGCGCTGGCCGCAGCAGCCGGTGCGGGCGTCGCCTGCTCCTGCAATGCCTTCACGGCATCGCCGGCCTCCATGCTCCGGCGGCCCTCCATGCGGGCCTCGGCCTCGCGGGTGAGCACGGTGATGCTGATGCGGCGGTTGATGGCGGCGGTGCGGTCGTTCTTGTCCAGCGGGTCGCTGGCGGCCAGGCCCACCACGCGGATCAGCTTGTCCTCGGGCATGCCGGCGGCCACCAGTTCGCGGCGCGAGGCATTGGCGCGGTCGGCCGACAGCTCCCAGTTGCTGTAGCCGCGCTCGCCATTGCCGTAGGGCGTGGAATCGGTGTGGCCGGCCAGGCTCACCTTGTTGTCGATGCCCTTGAGCGAGCCGCCGATGGCACCCAGGATGTCGCGCATGTAGGGCTTCACCAGCGCGCTGCCGGTGTCGAACATCGGCCGCTGCTGGGCATCGACGATCTGGATCTCCAGGCCGTCGGGCGTGGTCTCCAGGCGGATCTGCGAGCGGAACTCGCGCAGCTTCACGTCGCTGGTGATCAGCACCTCGATGCGGCCGCGCAGGGCCTCGAGCTTGCGCGCGTCCTCGCGCGCGGCCTGGGCGCGGGCCTCGGCCGTGTGCGAGCGGGTCGGGTCCTTGCCCACCTCGGTGCTGCGGCGCATCTCGCCGGTGGTGCGGGTGAGGTCGTTGCCGCCGCCGGTCACGATGCTGGAGCTGCTGCCCGTGCCTGGCCCGCCGGCCATCTCGACCTTCAGCGGCGAGTTGAAGTAGCTGGCGATGCCCTGCAGGTCGCCCTTGGTGGTCGAGCCCAGCAGCCACATCAGCAGGAAGAAGGCCATCATGGCCGTCACGAAATCGGCGTACGCGATCTTCCAGGCGCCGCCATGGCTCGCATGCACCGTCTTCTTGACGCGCTTGACGATGATGGGCTGGAGCTTGCGCCCCGACGAGCCGGTGGCCATGGTGCTTTGCTGAAGACGAGGTGGAGCGCGGGCTCGGTCAGGCGGCCGCGGAGCAGGCCATGCCGGTGCGCCCGCGGAACTGGCTTCGCCAGGCCGCCGGGCGCGCCCCCTCGAGGGGGGATTCGGCTACACGAAGTGAGCAAGAAACGGGGGTGGTCCTGCTCATGCCGGCTTCTTCTTGACGTGGTTCTCCAGCTCGCTGAAGGTCGGCCGCTCCGTGGAGAACAGCACCTTGCGGCCGAACTCGATGGCCGTGGTCGGGTTGTAGCCCTGCATGCTGGCCAGCAGCGTGGTCTTGATGCACTGGAGCTCCTTGCCCGCGTCCTCTGCCTTCTGCTCCAGCAGGCCGGCGAGCGGCTCCACCACGCCGTAGGCCAGCAGGATGCCGAGGAAGGTGCCCACCAGCGCCGAGCCGATCATGGCGCCGAGCACGGCCGGGGGCTGGCCCACCGAGCCCATGGTGTTCACCACGCCCAGCACGGCGGCCACGATGCCGAAGGCCGGCAGGCCGCCGGCCAGGCGCGTCAGGGCGGCCACGGGGCCATGGGCCTCCTGGTGGTGGGTCTCGATCTCGCTGTCCATCAGCGACTCGATCTCGTGCGCGTTGAGGTTGCCCGAGACCATCATGCGCAGGTAGTCGGTGGTGAACTCCACCACGTGGTGGTCGCTGCCCACCTTGGGATAGGCCTGGAAGATGGGTGACTCGGCCGGCGACTCCACGTCCTTCTCGATGGACATCAGCCCGTCCTTGCGGGCCTTCTGCAGGATGTCGTAGAGCAGCGCCATCAGCTCCATGTAGCGCGCCTTGGTGTACTTGGAGCCCTTGAGCGAAGCGGGCAGGGCCTTCATCGTCGCCTTGAGCACCTTGGGCTGGTTGTTGACCACGAAGGCACCGATGGCGCCGCCGCCGATCACCAGGATCTCGTTGGGCAGGGCATGCAGCACCACGCCGATGTTGCCGCCGTGCGCGATGAAGCCGCCGAAGATGCAGCCCAGGGCGACCAGGTAACCGAGGATGACGAACATGGTGGAGATCGAAGATCAGGTGGTGCTATTGGGCCTGACGGCGGGCTGAACCGGTCCCGCAAAAAGGGCCCGATCACGGGCCCATATCGACAGTTCGGAGGCAGGGTGCCTGGGGTTCAATTCACTGAAGATGCACACCATTGGCCGCACTCGCCCCCTTGCCCGCCCGAGCCGGCGGCTCGCACAGGCCGCACACGAAGTGGCGGGGGTTCTCGTAGGCATCGGCGACGAAGTGGCCGCCGCAGCGCGTGCAGGGCACCATCTTGAGCATGTTGTTCTTGACGAAGCGCACCAGCCGCCACGCGCGGGTGATGGTCAGCAGCGGCTCCAGGCCCTGCGCACCGACCTGCTCGGAATAGAGGCCATAGGCCTTGATCATCACGTCGACGTTCTCCAGGTCGGCGCTGGAGCGGCTGAGGTAGGCGTGGATGTTCTGGAACAGCGAGGCGTGGATGTTCGGCTGCCACGTGAGGAACCAGTCCGTCGAGAAGGGCAGCTGTCCCTTGGACGGCGAGCGGCCGGCCACTTCCTTGTACAGGCGCAGCAGGCGCTCGTAGGACAGATCGGTTTCGCTTTCCAGCACCTGCAGCCGGGCGCCCATCTCGATCAGGCTGACGGCCCGGTCGATCTGGCGCGACTCGTCGAGCACGCTCTTGGGGGTAGGCATCTTCTTGCTATCCACGAGGTGACAGGTTCAGAGACCCTGCTCCGCGATGCGGCTGGACATGACGATGTTGGCATGCAGCCGGGCCGTGGCCTCGTTGATGGTGCGGTGGCCGACGTTGTGGTTGGTCAGCAGGCTCCAGACCATGTCGTCGTCCGCGCGGAAGGTGCACAACAGCATGTTGCCCGAGGCGATCTTCATCAGCTGGGCCGGCGACAGCGCCGCGATCAGGTCGGCCGATTCGCCGGAGATGCCAAGGCGGTAGAGCGCCTGCGCGCGGTCCTCGCGGATGAGGCTCTGGGCCAGCATCAGGTAGGTGAGGTTGGCTTCCTTGATCTCGGAAAGGATCTGGTCGCTGGTCATGGTGAGGCCCCAAGGAACTGTGTCAGTCGATGGAAGTAATTGTGAGATTGGTAACAAAAAACTTAATGCGAAGCAGGCGGTACTTAGTGTCATCCAACCTACAACTTCGCGAGATTTTTGGTTACACGGAAAGTATTCATTCCGAGACTCTGGGCCAGAAAGCCGGTGCATCTAGTGCCTACGCATTAACTTTTTCACACCGGATGTCAGCGTTCCCGCGTTGGATGGCGCTGTCAAGAGCGCTGTGGGGTTTTGGCGTCGAGTCCGCGAAAGTTCTAGCCGGTTACATAGGCAACCGGGAATACGTGAGAACAGTAACAGGTCGTATCGTCCTTCGGCGGACGGCCGCGGGCGGCCGGACGTGGGCCCGGGTGTCTTGTGCCGGCCCGGAATCTTTAGGGTCTGCCCCGAAAAATAAAGTGCTCAAGTCGAGCCCCGCGAGACCCGAAATCCAGGCAACGGGCCTCACCGGTCCGTCTGGCAGCCAGTGTCGGCACTGGCAGACATTGGCAACGGATGCCGGATCCACCGGCTTGCAACAGGAGTAGTCACCATGGCCTCGATCATCAACACCAACATCGGCTCGCTCAACGCCCAGCGCAACCTGGCCGCGAGCCAGAACTCGCTGGCGACCTCGATCCAGCGTCTGTCGTCCGGCCTGCGCGTCAACAGCGCCAAGGACGACGCCGCCGGCCTCGCCATCGCCTCCCGCCTGGACGCCCAGGCCCGCGGCATGAACGTCGCCGCCCGCAATGCCAACGACGGCATCTCGCTGGCGCAGACGGCCGAAGGCGCGCTGGCCCAGATCGGCAACAACCTGCAGCGCATGCGCGAACTGGCCGTGCAGTCGGCCAACGACACCAACACCAGCACCGACCGCACGGCCCTGGACAACGAGTTCAAGCAGCTCGCCCAGGAAAACTCGCGGATCATCACCAACACCAAGTTCAACGGCCAGTCGCTGCTGACCGGCACGGGCGGCTCCAGCGGCACCTTCACCTTCCAGGTGGGCGCCAACACGTCGGCGGACAACCAGATCTCGGTCGCCACCACCGACGTGGCAGGCGCGATGACCACCGCCACCCAGGGCGCCTCGGCCACGCTGGGCACGACGGCCGCCAGCGCACGCACCGCCATGACGGCCATCGACTCGGCCATCGACAGCATCTCGAACTCGCGTTCCACCTTCGGCGCGGCCCAGAACCGATTCGAAGCCACCATCACCAACCTGCAGACCGCGGCCGAGAACACCAGCTCCGCCAAGAGCCGGATCACCGATGCCGACTTCGCCGTCGAGACGGCCAACCTGTCGCGGGCGCAGATCCTGCAGCAGGCCGGCACCTCGATGGTGGCGCAGGCCAACCAGATGCCCCAGACCGTGCTGAAGCTGCTGGGCTGATCGTTCGCAGGACGAGGGGCGCGCTGCCGCCCGGCAGGGCGTCTCCACCGAGGCGGCTGGCGATTCTTCGCCCGCCGCCTTCAATCATTGAGGAGCACCGCACATGGCCAGTACCGGCACCGTGACGTCGAGCGGCACCAACATCGACATCGACTCCATCGTCACCAAGCTGATGTCGATCGAGCAGACCTCGGTCACCAAGCTGCAGAACCAGGCGAGCACCATCCAGAGCCAGGTGTCGGCGGTGGGCACGGTCAAGTCGATGCTGTCCACGCTGTCGGATTCGGCCACCGCGCTGACCAAGGCGACGCTGTGGGCCACGAAGACGGCCAGCTCCTCCTCCGCGGCGGTGGGCGTGAAGGTGTTGGACTCCAGCCTGGCGGCCGCCGGCAGCTTCCAGGTGAGCGTGTCGCAGCTGGCGCGCTCGCAGTCGGTGTCGTCCTCGGCGGTGGCCGCCACCGATGGCTTCCAGGCCGGCACGCTGTCGATCCAGATCGGCACCTGGAGCGGCACTTCGGGCACCAGCCCCAGCTTTGCGGCCGGCAGCGCCGCCGCCGTGGACGTGGCCATCAGCGAGGGCGATACGCTCTCGACCGTCGCCTCCAGGATCAATGCGGCCGGCGCGGGCGTGACGGCCAGCGTCGTCACCGACCTGAGCGGGCAGCGGCTGGTGATGCGCTCGGCCACGACCGGCGAGGCGGTGGGCTTCCAGGTGTCGGCCAGCGGCTCGGGCAGCGGCACCGCCCTGAGCAGCCTGGCCTTCGATGCGCCGGGCTCCGGTGCCGGCATGGCGGCCAACAGCGTGCAGTGGGCGGCCAACTCCGTCGCGACGGTGGACGGCGTGACCGTCACCTCGGCCACCAACACCGTCACGGGCGCCGTTCCGGGCCTGTCGCTGACGCTGTCGCAGCTGAGTCCGGATCCGATCACCGTCACGGCCAGCACCGACACCAATGCGCTCACCAACGCGATCCAGGGCTTCGTCAACGCCTACAACAACATCAACAGCCAGATCAACTCGCTGACCTCGTACGACGCGAACAGCAAGAAGGCGGGCCTGATGCAGGGCGACAGCATGGTGACCGGCCTGCAGACCATGATGCGGCGCCTGGCGGGCACGGCCAATGCGAGCGGCACCTTCACCACCTTGTCGCAGCTGGGCATCTCGATCAGCAAGAGCGCGGATGGCAGCCTCACGCTGGACAGCACCAAGCTGTCCGAGGCGCTGGCCAATCCCGATGCGGTCAAGACCTTCTTCATGGGGGGCAGCGATGGCGCCGGCGGGACGATGGACGGCTGGGCCTCCCGCTTCTCGGCCTTCACCCAGGGCGCCGTGGGCACCGACGGCACGCTCGCGACGCGCACCGCCGCGCTGCAGAAGCAGCTCGACGCCAATTCGGACGACCAGACCAAGCAGACCGACCGCATGACGCTGGTCGAGTCGCGCCTGCGGGCCCAGTACTCGGCGCTGGACGCCAAGCTCAGCACGCTCACCACGCTCGACACCTACGTCAAGCAGCAGATCGCGCAGTGGAACAAGTCGGGCAGTTGACGTGTAACTGACTTGATTTCGGGCGGCGGCGGCCGATAAAGAAGGAAAGCATCGAATCAGGAGCCGCCATGTACACACCTCCCGCCGCCCGCGTCGCCCGTGCCTACCAGCGCGTCGCGGTCGAATCCAGCATCGAAGGCGGTGCCAGCCCCCACCGCCTGGTGGAGATGCTCTATGAAGGCGTCGGTCAGTCGCTGCTGGCCGCGCAGGGCGCCCTGGCCCGTGGCGACATCGCCGCCAAAGGCGAGCAGATCGGACGCGCCGTCCGCCTGCTCGAAGAGGGGCTCAAGGCGGGCCTGGACCTGTCGCGCGGCGGCGAGCTGGCAGGTAGACTGCGCGCCTTGTACGACTACTGCATCGGCCGCCTCACCACGGCCAACCTGCGCAACGACGCGGCCATCGTGGCCGAGGTGGCCGCCCTGATCGGTCCCGTGGCGCAGGCCTGGCGCGAGATCGGTCCGCAGGCGCATGCAGTGGCCCCCCAATCGGCCTGAAGCCGCTATGCAGGAGCTCGCGATGTCCCATCGACTGCTGGACTACTACAAGGCGATCGAGGACGCGAGCGTACGCATGCTGGAGGCCGCACGCCGTGAGGACTGGGACGAGGTGGTGCGCTGCGAGGGCGCCTGTGCGGTGCTGATCGAGCAACTGCGCTTCAAGGGCCGCAGCGAGAAGCTGGAGCGCACCGAGCGGGCCGAGAAGGCGCGCATCATGCAGCGCATCCTGCGCAACGATGCCGAGATCCGCGTGCTGGCCGAACCCTGGCTGTCGGACGTGGCCCAGCTCTTCGACGCCCGCCTGCAGACCATGCACTGAGGGAGCGCCCGGCCGCGCCTCACACCTGCATGTTCATGATGTCCGTGTAGGCCTGCACCAGCCGGTTGCGCACGTTCAGGGTGGCCTGGAAGCCCACCTGGGCCTTCTGGATGGCGACCATGGTCTGCTCCAGGCTGACCTGCGGGTTCTCCATCTGCACTTCCTTCTGCAGGCGCGACGACTCGTTCTGGGCGTTGCTCACTTCGCGCAGCGCGCCCGAGAGCGCCGACGAGAAGCCGCCGCCGGCCGCGCCCTCCACGCCGGGTGCAGGGCGGGCGGCGCCTGCCGGCCGCAGGCCCGCGGCCGAGGGGGTGACGGTGTTCAGGCGCAGTTCCATGATGGCCCGGATGCTACGGCGCCCCGTCGGCATGCCATGGCGGGAATTGAGGCCGAATCCGGGGCCTTATCCAAGGCTTGGCGGCGGCGGTGCTTCGAATAATCGGCGGCCATGCGGAGGCTGTCCTGGCGTCCGCCCTCCAACGCTGCCGCTCCCCTCATGTCCGCCGCTGCCGCCCAGCTTCCCGCCACCAGCCCCATGCCCGGCAATGCCCTGGTGCCGGCCGGCCTGGCCAGCCGCTTCGCCGCCCTGGACCGCAGCCAACGCCTGAAGCTGGCGCTCGGCGCCGTGCTGCTGGCGGCGGTGGCCATCGCCGCCCTCGTCATGGGGCGTTCGGCCGACTGGCGCGTGCTGTTCTCCAACCTCAGCGACAAGGACGGCGGCGCCATCGTCGCCCAGCTGGCGCAGATGAACGTGCCCTACAAGTACACCGAGGGCGGGGGCGCCATCATGGTGCCGGCCGACAAGGTGCACGACGTGCGGCTGCGCCTGGCCTCGCAGGGCCTGCCCAAGGGCTCGGTCGCCGGCTTCGAGCTGACCGATGCCAATCGCTTCGGCATGACGCAGTTCCAGGAGAAGCTGAGCTTCCAGCGCGGGCTGGAGGGCGAACTCACGCGCTCCATCCAGGCCCTGGCGGCCGTGCAGTCGGCCCGCGTGCACCTGGCGCTGCCCAACCAGAACGGCTTCTTCCGCGAGCAGCAGAAGCCCTCGGCCTCGGTGCTGCTGACGCTGCATCCGGGCCGCACGCTCGACCGCGCGCAGATCGCCGGCATCGTGCACCTGGTCGCCTCCAGCGTGCCCGAGCTCAGCCCCGCGGCCGTCAGCGTGGTGGACGACAGCGGCAAGCTGCTGTCCAGCACCGGCGACGCCAATGCCAACGGCAGCGTCGATGCCCAGCAACTGGCCTATGTGCAGCAGCTGGAGCAGCTCTACACCCGCCGCATCCTGGACATGCTGGAGCCGGTGGTCGGCAAGCAGAACGTGAAGGCGCAGGTGACGGCCGACGTGGACTTTTCGCAGACCGAGGCCACGAGCGAGGAGCACCGGCCCAACCTGTCGCAGGATGCCAGTGCGGTGCGCAGCCAGCAGACCATCGAGACGGTGGGCGCCACGCCGGCCCAGCCCTCGGGCGTGCCGGGGGCGGCCTCCAACCAACCGCAGCCGCCCGGTGCGCCGGCCGCGCCCATCAACGGCCAGGCCGCGCCGCTGGCGCCCAACGGTGCCCAGGCCCAAGCCCAGGCCCAGGCCCAGGCCGGCCAGCGCCCGCCGGGCAAGCGCGAGTCCATCACCAACTACGAGGTCGACAAGACCGTGCGCACCGTGCGCGGCGCGGTGGGTACCGTCAAGCGCCTGTCGGCCGCCGTGGTCGTCAACTACCAGGGTGTGGCCGATGCGCAGGGCAAGGTCACGCCCACCGCGCTGCCCGCGGCCCAGCTGGAGCAGATGACCGCGCTGGTGCGCGAATCCATCGGCTTCAGCAAGGAGCGCGGCGACTCGGTGAACCTGATGAATGCCGCCTTCATGGCCGACGGTGCCGTGGCACCCGAACTGCCCCTGTGGAAGCGGCCCGAGCTGTACGAGCTGGCCCGCAGCCTGGCCTGGCCGGCGGCCCTGGCCGTGCTGGGCCTGGCCGTGCTCTTCGGCCTGGTGCGCCCGGCGCTCAAGGCCCTGGCCCCGCCCAAGCCCGAGGCCGCCAAGGACAAGGCGCCGCAGGAGCCCCTCGCGCTGGAAGGCGGGCCCGTCACCGCGGCCCTGCCGGGCCCGGGCGGCGCGCTGGACGCCGTGGTGGGCGACGACCCCGAGCGCCCGGCGCTGGAAGCCCCGGGCATCGAGGGCGGCCCGGAGCCCACCGCGCTGCCGCGCCCGGAGCTGCTGCTGGAGCAGGCCCAGCTCGAAGGCGCCCGCGTCATGGCCCGCCAGAACCCCGCGGCGGTCGCCAACATCGTGCGCGGCTGGATCAACGCAGACACCGAGAAGGCCTGAGCCGCCATGGACGAACAAGGACTCGAAGACGCCGCCGTGCTGCTCATGTCGCTGGGCGAGCAGGAGGCTGGCGAGGTGCTGCGGCACCTGTCGCCGCGCGAGGTGCAGAAGATCGGCGAGACCATCGCGCGCACGCATGTGGTGTCGCGCGAGCGCCTGGGTGCGGTGGCCGAGCGCTTCATCGCCGCGACGTCGGGCCAGGGCCTGTACGCCGCCGACACGCACCAGTACGTGCGCACCGTGCTGCAGCATGCCCTGGGCGAGGAGAAGGCCGGCATCCTGGCCGACCGCATCCTGCAGACCAGCGACCTCACCGGCATCGAGAACCTCAAGTGGATGGACGCCGTGGCCGTGGCCGAGGTGCTGCGCAACGAGCATCCGCAGATCGTGGCCGCCATCCTGGCCCACCTGGAGCCGGAGCAGGCCGCCGCCATCCTGGTGCAGCTCGGCGAGGACATGCGCGGCGACGTGCTGCTGCGCGTGGCCAAGCTGGAGGGCATCCACCCGGCCGCGCTGGAGGACCTGAACGACGTGATGTTCCGCGTGCTGGCCGGCGGCGGCAAGGTGCGCAAGCCCTCGCCCGGGGGAACCAGGACGGCGGCCGGCATGATCAACCTGCTGGGCGCGGGCAACGACACCTCCGCCCTGGACGCGATCCGCATCCAGGACCCGGACCTGGCCCAGGAGATCGCCGACCTGATGTTCGTCTTCGACGACGTGCTCAAGCTCGACGACCGCTCGGTGCAGCTGCTGCTCAAGGAAGTGGCCACCGAGACGCTCATCGTCGCGCTCAAGGGGGCGGCCGATCCGCTGCGCGACAAGTTCCTGAAGAACATGTCCTCGCGCGCCGCCGAGGCCCTGCGCGAGGACCTGGAAGCCCGTGGCCCGATGCGCGTCTCGGAGGTCGAGGCGCAGCAGAAGGAGATCCTCAAGACGCTGCGCCGTCTGGCCGAAGAAGGCCAGGTGGTGCTGGGCGGCGGCGCGGGCATGGTGTGAGGCCGCCCGCCCTGCCATGTCCCTCGCCCCGCTTCCGTCCATGAGCCGATCCCGACTGATCAGCGCCGAGCGCCTGGCCCTGCTGGCCGGCGGCACGGCCGCGCCCTGGGCCTTCGAGCGCATGGACGCACCGCCACCGGCCATCGCCGAGGACGAGGGCCCGCCGCCCGAGCCGCCCATCGACATCGAGGCCCTGCTGGCCGAGGCCCGTGCCCAGGCCTATGCCGAAGGCCACGCCGCCGGCGCCGCCGAGGCCCGCGCGCAGGCCGACGAGGCCATGCGCGCGCTGACCGATGGCCAGTTGCACGCGCAGGCCGAGCGCTTCGCCACCCTGCTCGATGCCGCCCGCGACGGCCTGGATGCGGCCCAGCAGGACATCGCCCGCGGCACGCTGGACATCGCCTGCGCGCTGGCCCGCCAGGTGCTGCG
Source organism: Pseudacidovorax sp. NFM-22 (assembly GCF_021401245.1). Lineage (GTDB taxonomy): Bacteria > Pseudomonadota > Gammaproteobacteria > Burkholderiales > Burkholderiaceae_C > Xenophilus. The sequence continues at coordinate 743,984 of NZ_JACBFY010000001.1, read as the reverse complement.
CCAGGAGCTGGCCACCCGGCCCGAACTGCTGGAGCCCGTGGTGCGCGAGGCCATCGACCTGCTGGTGGCCGACGGCCGCAGCGTGCGCGTGGTGCTCTCGCCCGACGACCATGCGTGGCTGGCGGCTGCGCTGGAACAGGAATTCGCCAGCCGCGGCCTGACCGTGGTGGCCGAGGGCGCGATGCCGCCGGGCGACTGCCGCCTGGAATCGGCCGGCGCGGTGGTCGACGGCGGCATCGCCCCGCGCTGGGCCCGCGCCGTGGCCAGCCTGGGCCTGACCGTGCCCTGGGAGGCGCCCGGCGCGGACGAGGTAGTGGCCACGGCCGCGGCCCGTTCGGCGGACGAACAGGAGCCCGACGTTGATGCCGCCTGAGCGCGCCGTCTGGCAACGCTTCATGGACGACGCGCGCCGCCGCGTCGAGCAGGCGCCCGGCCTGGAGGTGCGGGGCACGCTCACGCGCGTGGCCGGCCTGGTGCTGGAGGCGCGCGGCGTGCGCGAGCCCATCGGCGCCCAGTGCCAGGTGGTGATGCCCGGCAGCCCGCCGGTGCTGGCCGAGGTGGTGGGCTTTTCCGGCGAGCTGGCCTACCTGATGCCCGCCGGCGATGTGCACGGGCTGTCGGCCGGTGCCAGCGTGGTGCCCGCCGCTCCCTACGTGCCGGTGCCCCGCCTGGGCGAGCCCGAACGCGATGTGCGGGCGCGCAGCGGCATGCTGCGCCTGCCGCAGGGGCAGGGCCTGCTGGGGCGCGTGGTCGATCCCCAGGGCATTCCGCTGGACGGGCAGGGGCCCCTGCAGGACGTGGTCGCCGAGCCCATGGACCGCCGCCCCATCAACGCCATGGACCGCGACCCCGTGCGCCTGCCGCTGGACACGGGCGTGCGGACCATCAATGCGCTGCTCACCGTCGGCCGTGGCCAGCGCATCGGCCTGTTCGCCGGCTCCGGCGTGGGCAAGAGCGTGCTGCTGGGCATGATGGCCCGCTACACCGCGGCCGACGTGATCGTGGTCGGCCTGATCGGCGAGCGCGGCCGCGAGGTCAAGGAATTCATCGAGGACATCCTGGGCGAGGAGGGCCGCGCCCGCGCGGTGGTGGTGGCCGCGCCGGCCGATGCGCCGCCGCTGCTGCGCATGCAGGGCGCCGCCTATGCCACGGCGGTGGCCGAGCACTTCCGCGATCGGGGCCAGCATGTGCTGCTGCTCATGGATTCGCTCACCCGCTATGCCATGGCGCAGCGCGAGATCGCGCTGGCCATCGGCGAGCCGCCGGCCACCAAGGGCTATCCGCCGTCCTGCTTCGCGCGGCTGCCGCAGCTGGTGGAGCGCAGCGGCAATGGCCTCAACGGCGTGGGCTCGATCACCGCCTTCTACACCGTGCTGTCCGAAGGGGACGACCAGCAGGACCCGATCGCCGACGCGGCCCGCGCCATCCTGGACGGACACATCGTGCTGTCCCGCGCCCTGGCGGAAGAGGCGCACTACCCGGCCATCGACATCGAACAGTCGGCCTCGCGCGTGATGCACAACGTGGCCACGTCGGAACACCTGGAGGCGGCGCGGCGCTTTCGCATGCTCTATGGCCGCTACCGCGGCAGCCGCGACCTGGTGCGGGTGGGCGCCTACGCGGCGGGCAGCGATGCGGTGCTGGACGAGGCGATCCGCCTGCAGCCGGTGATGAGCGCCTTCCTGCAGCAGGACATGCGCGAGGGCGCGCCCCTGGACGAGAGCGTTGCCGGCCTGCAGTACATCGCCGACGCCGTGCAGGCGAACTGACCGGCGCCCGATCATTTTTTCAAGGAAGTCCATGACCGCACCCAAGACCGACGCATTGGCCATGGCCGCGCAGATGGCCAAGGCCCGGCGCGATGCCGTGGCGCAGCAACTGGCCGTGGCGCGCCAGGCCTGGGTCGCGGCGCAGCTGCAGCTGGACCAGCTGGAAGGCTACGCGCAGGAGACCACCGCCCGCTGGGGCGCCTCCGAAGCGCGGCATGCGCCGGAGATCATGCGACACCACTACCAGTTCATGGACCGGCTGCACCACACCATCCGGATGCAGACCGGCATCCTGGAGCAGCATGCGCAGGCGGTCTCTCGGATCTCTGCCAAGGTGCGCGAGGCCGAGCAGAAGCTCGAGGCGCTGCGCCAGGTGATCGCCAGCCGCGACGCCAAGGCGCGCCAGGACGAGCAGCGGCGGGAGCAGAAGGCCGCCGACGAACTGGCGGCGCAGGTGCACCGGCGCGGGCCGGGGCGTGCGTCGTGGGAGAGCCGGTGACCGTCGTGTCGGCCTCCGCGGCCGGCGGCGCCACGGCCAAGGCGCCGATGGGGCTGCCGGCTCCCGGTGGCGAGGTAGGCCTGCAGGCCCGGGCGGCCGGTGAGGGCGCCGGATTCGCGTCGCTGCTTCGGCAAGCCGGCGGGGCCGAGGCCGAGGCGCAGGCGCCGGCCGGCGCGCCGCAGGGGAGCGCTGCGCGCGCGCAGCCCCCGGGCGCCGAACGTGCCCCGGACGGAGCGCATCGCCCGGCGACGGCGGCCGCGGAGGCAGAAGCGGCGCCCTCGGGGCCCACGCCGCCCGATGCGGCCGCGGACCCGTTGGCAGCGCCCGGCACGGACCACAGCGGCAAGGATGCAAAGGACGCGCTGCAGGAACACCCGCCGGCCGCCGTCGCTGCGCAGGACCTGGCGCTGATGCTCTCGCAGCGGCAGCAGACGCCCGATGGTGCTCAGGCTGGCAGCACGGAGTTCGCGGCAGGGTTGGGCGTCGAGGCCGTCGGCGATGCCGCGGCGGGCAGGCCGGCAGGCCGCGCGGCCGTCATGTCGGCCGGCACCGACCTGGCGTCCGCTGCAGCGCCGGGCGGCGGTGCCGAGGGGCGCGAGGGTGCGATGGCCGGGAGTCCGGCAGCGCCGCATGGCGCGCGCAGCGCCGCGCCACCCGTCGTCCAGACGCCGGCCGAAGCGGCCACCGCGGCCGGGTCCGCCCGCTGGCAGAACCGCCTGCTGGGCCAGGCCCTGGCCGATCACCGGCCGGTGCCTGCGGTGGCCGTGTCCGCACATCCGACCCCCGCATCCGCGCATGGGCAGGCCGGCGCTGCGGCCGCCCTGCTGCCGCAGTCGCCGTCGAATCCGGTGCTGGCCGCACAACATGGGGCCGCGACGACGCCACCGATGGCGCCGGATGCGGCAGCGGTCCAGCCGCCGCCTGCCCTCGTGCCGGCAGAGGCGGTGCTTGCCGCGGGCTGGAAGCGTGTCGACGAGCCCGATGCCGATGCGCCCGCTACGGCTTCGGCGACGGTCGCGCCGCCCGGCTGGCCGGTTGGTGGCGGGGCCGATCTGGGCGGCACGCTGCCCGTCACCGCGCCGTCGGCCGCCTCGCACATGGGCGCCGCCTGGGGCGACGCCTCGGACGCGCTGCTCGACCCGATCAGCTGGTGGGCGGCGCAGCAGGTGCAGGGCGCCCAGCTCACGGTCGCGGGGCCGGGCGACGCACCCGTCTCGGTGCAACTGCGGCTGCAGGGGCAGGAGGCGCAGGTGCTCTTCCAGAGCGACGACCGGCAGGCGCGCCAGTTGATCCACCAGTCGCTGCCGCAGCTGGAGCAGATGCTGGCCGGCCAGGGCCTGAGCCTGAGCCTGGGCTCGGCCAGCGTGGGGACCGCGCCGGGTCAGGGGCAGGGCGCCGGCGCGCAGGCGCAGGGCGGCGGCTCGCCGCCGCCGGAGTCCGGGGCCGGCCGGTCTTCGGCCGACCCGGTCGACCTGCCCCCCGCGGTGGCATCGGTCGGCACGCGCCGACCGGGCCAGGGCGCGCTCGACCTCTTCGTGTAATCCGGAAAGAAGCCGGTTTTCCTGCCTTTGTTCCGCGGCTCGGCCCGGGCGGGTGCGCCGAATAATTCCCCCAAGGTCCGGTGCCGGGCCCTGCAACCGAGGGGAATGATCCGTGTCCGCCAATGCCGCCGCCGAAGGGGCCGCCAAGCCCAAGAGCAACCTCATCAAGATCGTGCTGATCGTCGTGGCCGTGCTCGTGCTGGCGGGCGGCGCCGCGGGCGGCACCTGGTTCTTCATGAAGGGTGGCAGCCATGCCAAGGGCAAGGACACCCATGCCGAGGCGGCGGCCGGCGACGAGGAGGACGACGAGGCGCCCTCGTCGGCCAAGAAGCCCGCCCCGATCTACATGGCCCTGGACAACATGGTGGTCAACCTGGCCGACCCCGGTGGTGACCGCTTCGCGCAGATCGGCGTGACGCTGGAACTCGGCGACGAAAAGCTGGGCGACCAGATCAAACAGCGCCTGCCGGCCGTGCGCAGCAGCATCCTGATGCTGGTCTCGCAGCGCACCGCGGAGGAGCTGCTGCGGCGCGACGGCAAGGACAAGCTGGCCCAGGACATCGTCATGGAGGTCTCCCGCGTGGCCGGGCTGCGCACGCCGCGCCCCATCCGCACAGAAGGCGAGGGCGACAAGCGACCGCTGACCCAGCGCTACACCGGCCCGATCCGCGCCGTGCTGTTCGCCAGCTTCATCGTGCAGTGAGCGCGTGCCGTGCCCGGAGGTGAAGCGATGAGCGAGGACACCCTTTCCGACCCGGCGCAGGCCGGCACGCCGCCGGGCGTGCTGGAGCTGCTGCCCAGCGACCGGCGCGTGCGCCAGCCGCTGCCCATGCTGGACGTGGTGAACGAACGCTTCGTGCGCCACCTGGGCCAGGGCCTGTTCCAGCTGTCGCGCCGCAGTGCGCAACTGGGCGCCGCGAGTGTGCAAGTCCGCCGCTGGGAAGAGGTCATGGCCGACTACACCGGCGAGCTGGCCATGCCCGCCTGCTTCGGCGTCTATGCCCTGCAGCCGCTGCGCGGCCAGGCGCTGTTCGCCTGCGACAGCGGCTTCGTCTCGGCGCTGGTGGACGCGTTGTACGGTGGCGGCGGCACGGTCCACACCCCCATCGACCGCGATTTCTCGCCCACCGAGCAGCGCGTGATCCAGCGGCTGATGGTGCTGCTGGGCCAGGAGTACGCCCGCGCCTGGAAGGATGTCTATCCACTGGTGCCCAGCTATGTGCGCCACGAGCGGCTGCCGCAGTTCACCGGCGTCGCCACGCCGCAGGACGCGCTGGTGGTGACCACGCTGTCCGTCGCGCTCGGCACCTACGAAGGCCAGCTGCGCCTGTGCCTGCCTTACGCGGCGCTGGAGCCGATCCGCGACGTGCTCTACGGGCCGCAACAGGCCACCGCGCTGGCGGAGGACCGGCGCTGGGTCGGCCAGCTGGCACGCGAGATCCAGGCCGCCGAGGTCACGCTGGTGGCCGAACTGGCCCAGGCCGAGCTCAGCGTGGCCGACCTGCTCGCCATGAAGCCCGGTGACTTCATCCAGCTGGACCGCCAGCCGATGGTGCTGGCCACCGTCGAAGGCGCCCCCGTCTTCGCGTGCCGCTACGGCACGCACAACGACCGCTATGCGCTGCGCATCGAGCAGCACCTCGGCAGCCAAGGAGCTTTCCATGAGCAATGACACCTCTTCCTCTTCCGCCGCCTGGGCCGAGCCGCTGGAGCCCGGCGAGCCCGGTGCCGCCGCGGCCGCGCCCGATGCGGCGGCCATGGCACAGGACATCCAGCGCGTGCTGGACATCCCGGTGCAGCTGTCGGTGGAGCTGGGCCGCAAGAAGGTGCCGATCAAGCAGGTGCTGCAGATGGGGCAGGGCACCATCGTCGAGCTGGACACGCTGGCCGGCGAGCCCATGGACGTGCTGGTCAACGGCTACCTGGTCGCGCAGGGCGAGGTGGTGGTGGTCAACAACCGCTTCGGCATCCGGCTGACCGATGTGGTCACGCCTTCCGAACGCCTGCGCCGCGTGCACCGCGCCTGAGCGCCTTTTCCTTCGATCCGATCCGGGTGCTTGCCGCGTGACGCAGAGCCTTCTCACCATCGTCCTCTTCATTGCACTGATCGCGTCGCTGCCTTTCGTGCTGCGGCGCCTGCGCGCGCGGCAGTTGCTGGCGCCGGGCGCTGCCGATGCGGCGTCGCGCGTGGTGTCGGCGGTGGCCGTGGGGCCGCAGCAGCGGGTGGTCACCGTGGAAGTCGGGCCGGCCCATGCGCGCACCTGGCTGGTGCTGGGCGTGACGGCGCAAGCGGTGAACTGCCTGCACACCCTGCCTGCGGCCGGCGCCTTCTCTGTCCAGGAGTCCGGCGATGCGTAAGTGGCTCGCGGGCGCGGCCCTCGGCGTGGCGCTCATCGCGCCGGTGCTCGCGCAACAGGCGCCCGCGGCCGGCCAGCTGCCGCTGCTGATCGGGCAGGGCGCCGGCGGCACCAGCTACTCGGTGCCCATCCAGACGCTGCTCTTCTTCACCGCGCTGAGCTTCCTGCCGGCCGTGGTGCTGATGATGACGGGCTTCACCCGCATCGTGATCGTGCTGTCGCTGCTGCGGCAGGCCATGGGCACCCAAGCGGCGCCGCCCAACCAGGTCATCATCGGCCTCTCGCTCTTCCTCACGCTCTTCGTGATGGGGCCGACGCTAGACAAGGTCTACGCCGAGGCCTACGAGCCCTACAGCCGCAACGCCATCGCCTTCGACGAGGCGCTCTCGCGCGCCGAGCAGCCGATGCGCCAGTTCATGCTCAAGCAGACGCGGCAGTCCGACTTCGCGCTGTTCGCGCGGCTGGCCAAGCTGCCCTCGGAGACCACGGCCGAGACGGCGCCGTTGCGCGTGCTGATCCCGGCCTTCGCCACCAGCGAGCTGAAGTCGGCCTTCCAGATCGGCTTCATGATCTTCATCCCCTTCCTGGTGATCGACATCGTGGTGTCCAGCGTGCTGATGTCGCTGGGCATGATGATGCTGTCGCCGGTGCTCGTGGCGTTGCCCTTCAAGCTCATGCTCTTCGTGCTGGCCGACGGCTGGAACCTGCTGCTGGGCTCGCTGGCCGCCAGCTTCATCACCTGACCGATCTCTTCGAGGACCTTTTCCATGAACGCCCAGATGGTGCTGACGACCGGCCAGGACGCACTGCTGCTGCTGCTGATGGTCTCCGCCCCCGTGCTGCTGGCCGTGCTGGCGGTCGGCCTGGTGGTGAGCATCTTCCAGGCCGTCACGCAGATCAACGAGGCCACGCTCGCCTTCGTGCCCAAGCTGGTCGCGGCCGTGGCCGTGCTGGCCATCGCCGGGCCCTGGATGCTGACGATGCTGGTGGACTACCTGCGCCGCATCATCGAGTCGCTGCCCAGCGTCGTCGCGTGATCTCCCGCCCGGCACCGAGCGGGCGGCCGGCCGTGCGGGCCCACGCATGCTGACCTTCAGCGAAGCCCAGCTCACGGCGTGGATCACGCCCGTGCTCTGGCCCTTCCTGCGGGTGCTGGGCCTGTTCACCACGGCCCCCGTGTTCTCCTCGCGCGCGCTGCCCGTGCGCGCACGCATCGGCCTGGCCTTTGTCATCGCCCTGTGCGCACAGGGCGTGCTGCCGCCGGCCCCCGCCATCGGCGTGGACAGCCCGCTGGCCCTGGGAGCGCTGGTCCAGCAGGCCGGCATCGGCATGGCCATCGGCTTCGCGGCGCGGCTGATCCTGGCCGCCGTGGAACTGGCGGGCGAACTGGCGGGCCTGCAGATGGGCCTGAACTACGCCAGCTTCTTCGATCCGATCAACAACACGCAGGCCAGCGCCGTGTCGCGCTTCTTCGGCGCGCTGGCCACCTTGCTCTTCATGGTGGTCAATGGCCACCTCGCGGTGCTGATGGCCGTCATCAAGAGCTTCGAGGTGTTCCCCATCGGCGGCGGCCTCATGGATGCGCTGATGCGGGTGCGGGTGCACGAGCTGGGCGCCGAGCTCTTCGCCAGCGCACTGTGGATTGCATTGCCGATGGTCGGGCTGCTGCTCTTCGTCAACCTGGTGCTGGGCATCATCTCGCGCGTGGCGCCGCAGATGAATATCTACGCCATCGGCTTTCCGGTCACGCTCACGGCCGGCATGGCGGCCATGGCCTGGGTGCTGCCGATGCTGGAGTCGCCGCTGCTGGGCCTGATCGACCGGATGCTGGGCGGCTTCGTGGGCGGCCGCTGAGGCCTTGGCGCGGCCGCGCTCCTCTTGGCGGCGCGAGGCCCTGCGGCGGAGGGCCTATTGCGGCACGCAGAAGTAGCCGCCGCCGTCGAAGGGACGGCCCAGGCCATCCTCGGCGTGTGCGTGGTAGCCGGTGGGTTTCCAGTGCGTGCCGTTCTTGTCGAGCGAGCCACACACGCGGGCACCGGCGGAGGCCAGGGCCTGGGGCACGGGTCCGAAGGCGCCCGGGCGGTCCCACGCCCAGGTGTCGCCTTCCTTGACGAGCCGCGGAGGAATCGGGTCCTCGCGGTCCCCGGGGCGGGCCGTCCAGGCACAGCCCTGCAGGGTGAGGAGGACGAGCACGGGCAGCAGGAAAGTCGAGCGCTTCACGGTGTATTCCAGTCGAGCCAACAGCCCCGGGATGGGGTTCTGGGCGGCAGTCTAGGAATCGATGCAGGCGCCGGATCGGCCGGCTGTCAAGCGCTTAACAATTGCAAAGCAACATTCACGAACCCGGGGGAAAGGGCGCGAATGCACGTGCCCGACCCGCGGCGGTGACACAGAGGAGATGGGGGGGATCGCGAACCCGGCGGGTTCGAGGCCCGCTGGCGCGGACACGACGATCGAAGAAGAAGGTGACGAGCCTTACCCCCGGCACTGGCTACGCAGTTAGGGCTGCTTGGTTCCCCACCTGACCCGGTTGGCCGCTTGACCATGCGGGGAGGCCCGTCGAGGTCGATCATAACCCAGGCTTGCAAGCCATCCCGCCGCGGCGGGCCATCCCAGGGCCGAGGGCACCGCCTCTTAGAATCGACCGGATGTCCTACCTCGTGCTCGCCCGCAAATACCGTCCTCGCAATTTCGGCGAGATGGTGGGCCAGGAGCATGTGGTGCAGGCCCTGAGCAATGCGCTCACGCAGCAGCGGCTGCACCATGCCTACCTCTTCACCGGCACCCGCGGCGTGGGCAAGACCACCGTCTCGCGCATCCTGGCCAAATCGCTCAACTGCCAGGGGCCGGACGGCCAGGGCGGCATCACCGCCACGCCCTGCGGCGTGTGCCAGGCCTGCACCGACATCGATGCCGGCCGCTTCGTCGACTACACCGAACTGGATGCGGCGTCCAACCGCGGCGTGGACGAGGTCCAGGGCCTGCTGGAGCAGGCCGTCTACAAGCCGGTGCAGGGGCGCTTCAAGGTCTTCATGATCGACGAAGTGCACATGCTCACGAACACCGCGTTCAACGCGATGCTCAAGACGCTGGAAGAGCCGCCCGAGTACCTGAAGTTCGTCTTGGCCACCACCGACCCGCAGAAGGTGCCGGTCACGGTGCTCAGCCGCTGCCTGCAGTTCAACCTGCGGCCGATGGCGCCCGAGACGGTGCTGGATCACCTGACGCGCGTCCTGGGCGCCGAGCAGATCGAGGCCGAGCCGGGCGCGCTGCGCCTGCTGTCGCGTGCGGCGCGTGGCTCCATGCGCGATGCGCTGTCCCTCACCGACCAGGCGATCGCCTATGGCAACGGCAGCCTGGCCGAAGGCGGTGTGCGCCAGATGCTGGGCAGCGCCGACCGCGGCCATGTGCATGCGCTGATCGACGCCCTGGCGCGTGGCGACGGTGGCACCGTGGTCGAGACCGTCGAGGCCATGCGTGTGGCCGGCCTCGCCGCCGCGTCCACGCTGGAGGAGATGACGGCCGTGCTCCAGGCCATGGCGGTTCTGCAGGCCGTGCCTGCCCGCGCCGCGGCCGTCGATGCCGCCGACCCGGATGCGGCCGAGGTGGCCCGGCTGGCCGGCGCCATGCCCGCCGACGAGACGCAACTGCTCTACAGCATCTGCCTGCATGGCCGCGCGGATCTGGGTCTGGCGCCCGACGAGTACGCCGGGCTCACCATGGTGCTGCTGCGTCTGCTGGCCTTCAAGCCTGCGGGCGCGGCTGAAAAAAAAAGTCCGCTGAACGCTGAGGCGCGGCCGGCACCGGCCGGCATGGCGGTGGCGCCTGCGACGCCGCGGGCCTCGTCCGTGGCGCAGGCGTCTGCATCTGCGCCACCGGCTGCGCAGGTGTCTGCCGCGCAGGCGCCGGAGATGCCTTCCGCACGGCCATCGGCGGAGCGGATGCCCGCTGCGCAGCAGGCATCGCCGGCGCCCGTGGTCGTGCGCGCCGAGGCCGAAACGCACGCCGTCTCCGTCGCACGTCCCGCCCCCGTGGCGCCCGCTTCCGCACCCGTAGCCGGGCACCCCGTGCAAAGGCTGCCGGTCGTCGACATGCCGGGCCGCAGTCCTTCGCCGCCGCCCAGGCCGGCGCCCGCGACCGGCGATCCCGACACGCCGGTGGTCGCCGTCCCGCTGCGCGTGCAGCCCCCTCCCGGCGCGCGCGAGGCGCCCCGCGATTCCGCCGCCGGGCGCATCCGCCCCAGCGAAGAGGGTGACTTCTGGCACCAGACCGTGATGGGCCTCGTGGCCGCGGAGGCGATCAATGCCCTGGCACGCGAACTGGCGCTGCAGTCGCAGCTCGTGGCGCGCGACGTCGACCAGTGGCTGCTGCGCGTGGAGCGCGAAACCCTCAACCAGGGCGCCAGCCGCGAGCGGCTGCAGAATGCCCTGGCCGGCGCCGGCCATGCCGTGCGGCTGGCCATCGAGGTGGGCGCCGTGGTCGACAGCCCGGCGCTGCGCAACAGGGCGGCTGCCGAGGCCCGCCAACTCGCGGCCGAGCAGGCCATCATGGGCGATCCCGATGTGCAGGCGCTGATGCGCCAGTGGGACGCCCGCATCGTGCCCGGCTCCCTCAAGCCGGCCTGATTTCGTTCACCGACAACCTTATCTCCAGACCTAGGAAGGAACCCGCCCCATGTTCAACAAAGGACAACTCGCCGGCCTGATGAAGCAGGCCCAGGCCATGCAGGACAACCTCAAGAAGGCCCAGGAAGAGCTGGCGCACATCGAGGTCGAAGGCGAATCCGGCGCCGGCCTGGTCAAGGTCGTCATGACCTGCAAGCACGACGTCAAGCGCGTGACCATCGACCCCAGCCTGCTGGCCGACGACAAGGACATGCTCGAGGACCTCGTGGCCGCCGCCTTCAACGCCGCCGTGCGCAAGGCCGAGGAGACCAGCGAGCAGAAGATGGGCAAGATCACGGCCGGCATGCCGGGCCTGCCCGGGGGTATGAAGTTCCCCTTCTGAGCCTGCCCTTCGCCGCCGCACGATGTCCGACGCCCATTCGCTCGATACGCTGATCGAGGCGCTGCGGCGCCTGCCGGGTGTGGGCGCCAAGTCGGCCTCGCGCATGGCCTTCCATCTGCTGCAGCATGATCGCAACGGCGCCCAGGTGCTGTCCCGCGCGCTGCAGGACGCGGTGCTGCAGGTGCATCACTGCAGCCGCTGCAACACCTTCACCGAGGCCGAGCTGTGCGAGGTCTGCCGCGACCCGCAGCGCGACGCCAGCAAGCTGGCGGTGGTGGAGACCCCGGCCGACCAGGCTGCGCTGGAGCGGACGGGCGCCTTCCGCGGCTACTACTTTGTGCTGATGGGGCGCCTGAGTCCGCTCGACGGCGTGGGCCCGCGCGACATCGGCCTGCACCAGCTCGTGGCGCGGGCCACCGACGGCCAGGTGAGCGAAGTGATCGTCGCCACCAACTTCACGGCCGAAGGCGAGGCGACGGCCCATGTGATCGCCGAGGCGCTGCGCAGCCGCGGCCTGACCGTGACGCGCCTGGCGCGTGGCGTGCCGGCCGGCAGCGAGCTGGAGTACGTCGACCTGGGCACCATCGCGCATGCGCTGGTCGACCGCCGTTGAGGCGCAAGGCATGAACGCGAGCCACCTGACGCTGGCCTACTGGTGCGTGCTGGTGGCCGCCTTGCTGCCCTACCTGACGGCGTACATCGCCAAGGCGGGCGCCTTCGCCCGCCGCGACAACGATGCGCCACGCGACTGGGCCGGCCGCCTGGAGGGCTGGCGCGCGCGGGCCATGGCAGCCCATGCCAATGGTTTCGAGAGCCTGCCCTTCTTCATCGGTGCGGTGGTTATCGCCCACCAGTACGGCGCGGCGCAGGCACGGCTCGATGCCCTCGCGGTCGCCTATGTGCTGCTGCGGGTGGTGTTCGTGTCGCTCTACATCCGCGGACGCAGCACGATGCGCAGCGCCGTCTTCGGGCTGGCGCTGCTGGTCAACATCGCGATCCTCTTCGTCGGGCGCTGAGTCGGCCGGCGGGCGGTATGCGGCCGCCGCTGCCCGCGGTGCGTTCCGTGGAAACCCGTGTGGGGGATGGTCCGGATGCTGCTGCGCGTCGGCGCCTCCTAAGCTCGTGGCAAACGCCCGGGCTCTCCTGCCAGGCGCGGCCCCCTCGATGCGACGGGGCGGCGACCCTGTCAGCGAGCACCACAGCTTTGCCAGAGAGGAACCACCGCCGCCATGCTCCACCGCCGCGCCTTCTGCGCCGCGGCCGCCGCGGGTGCCGCGCTGGCCATCGCGCCTGGCGTGCGCACCCAGCCGCGGCTCGAAAAGAACCGCGTCGTCATTGCCGTCGCGGGCAAGGCGTCGTTCTACTACCTGCCGCTGACGCTGTCCGAGCAGCTGGGCTACTTCCGGGCCGAGGGCCTGGACGTGGAGGTGGTGGACCATGCGGCGGGCGCGCGGGCCCTGCAGGCCCTGCTGAGTGGCTCGGCCGACATCTGCTCCGGCGCCTTCGAGCACACGCTGAACCTGCAGGCCGGCGGCCAGTTCTTCCCTTGCTTCGTGTTGCAGGGCCGCGCGCCCCAGGTGGCCATGGGCACGTCGACCAAGGGCTTCGCGGCCTATCAGGCGGTGCCCGATCTGCGCGGGCGTCGCGTGGGCGTGTCGGCCGTGGGATCGGCCACGCACATGATGGCCAGCCTGGTGGCGGCCCGCGGCGGGCTGCGTCCGGCGGATGTGCAGTACGTGGGCGTGGGCTCGTCCGCGGGCGCACTCTCCGCGCTGCGCACGGGCCAGGTGGATGCCATGAGCAACAGCGAACCGGTGATGACCATGCTCGAGCAGAAGGGCGATGTGAAACTGATCGCCGATTGCCGCACCTTGCGTGGCACGGCCGAGGTGTTCGGTGGCCCCATGCCGGCTGCCTGTCTCTATGCGTCCGAGGACTTCCTGCGGCGCGCGCCCAACACGGCGCAGGCGGTGGCCAATGCGGTCGTGCACAGCCTCAAGTGGCTGCAGACGGCCGGGCCCGGCGACCTCATCAAGGCACTTCCCGAAAGCCATCTGCTCGGCGACCGCGCGTTGTACCTGGCGGCTTTCGACAAGGTGCGCGAGTCGATCGCGCTGGACGGACTGGTTCCCCCGGAAGGGCCGCGCACGGCACTGGCCGCCATGACCGCCTTCGACGCCAGCTTCAGGCCGGAGCGGATCGAGCTGGACCGGCTCTACACCAACGACTTCGCCCAGCGCGCCAAGGAGCGCTACAAGGCCTGAGCGGTGGCCCGCCGCGGGCGGGGCCGTCGCGCCTCGCCGCGCGCGGGCGGCGCGACGGTCAGCGCTTCTTCTTGGACGGCGAGCCGCCGCGGGGCGACGTGACCGCCTTCTTCGAGCTGGCCGTGGTGCTGCGCGCGACCGCGCGCGTGGACACCGGTGCGACCGCGGCCCGGGGCACGCCGCCGCCGCGCTTGCTGGTGACCACGGCATGCTTGGCGCCGCTGCCCACGTTCTCGGCGGCCGCCGCTCGCACGGGCAGGTACACCACGACCTGGAAGCCGCGCTTGAAGCGGTGGCCCGCTGCCACGTCGTTCCACTGCGCCACGCGCGCGGGACTGAGCTTGTAGCGGTTGGCGATGCTGGTGACGCTGTCGTTGCGGCCCGCCTTGACCACGGTGCGGCGGGTGACGATCTCGGGCTCGAAGCTCAGGTGGCCCGTCTCGGCCACGACGGCCGCCACGTCTTCCTTCACGCGGGCGGTGCGCGGCACGATCAGCGTGGAGCCCGACTTGATCAGCATGCGCGGCGGGATGTTGTTCATCGCCCGCAGGTCGGCTTCGCTCATGCCGGTGCGCTGGGCGGCATCGGCCACAGTCATCGTCGAAGGCACCGTCCAGGCCGTCCAGCTCGCGTACTGGCCCTGGTTGTAGGCCTCGAAGTTGCGCTTGAAGACGGCGGCGTTGTCCCAGGGCAGCAGGATGGGCGTACCGCTGGCGGCCAGCAGCACCGGCTTGTGCGCGGCCGGATTGAGGGCCCGGAAGTCCTCGATGCGCACGTCGGCCAGCTTGGCGGCGAGTTCCACGTCCAGGTCGCGCGTGAGCTCGACGGTCTGGAAGTAGGGGTGGTTGGCGATGAAGGGCAGGTCGACGCCGAACTGCTGCGGGTTGGCGACGATGTTCTTCACCGCCTGCAGCTTGGGCACGTAGTAGCGGGTCTCGTCGGGCATCTTCAGATCGGCGTAGCCCGTGGGCAGGCCGGCCTTCTGATTGCGCGCGATGGCGCGGCCCACGTTGCCCTCGCCCCAGTTGTAGGCCGCCAGCGCCAGCTGCCAGTCGCCGAACATGGTGTAGAGGCGCTGCAGGTAGTCTAGGGCGGCACGGGTGGAGGCGACCACGTCGCGCCGGTCGTCGCGGAACAGGTTCTGCTTGAGGTCGTAGTCATTGCCGGTGGCCGGCATGAACTGCCACATGCCGGTGGCGCGCGCGCTGGAGACGGCCTGCGGGTTGAAGGCGCTCTCGATGTAGGGCAGCAGCGCCAGCTCGGTGGGCATGCCGCGCCGTTCGAGCTCTTCGACGATGTGGAAGATGTACTTGCTGGAGCGCTCCGTCATCCGCTGGATGTAGTCGGGCCGGGTGGCGTACCACTGCTCGCGGTCCCGCACGAGGTCGCTGTCCAGGTCGGGCATCTTGAAGCCGCGGCGGATGCGGTCCCACATGTCCACTGGCGGCGCGAGGGTGACCACGCTGTGGCCGCTCCATTCCTGGCTGCCGGGCACCAGCGGCGTCAGCCGGCCCGTGGGATAGACCGGCGCGGCGGAGGACGAGGAGGCCGTTGCGGCGGCCTGGATCGCCTTGGAGTCGGGCGGGGTGCTGGCGCAGCCGGCCAGGAACAGCGAGGCAGCCACCATGGCGGCGGCGAAAAGTCTCTTCATCGGAAGTCGTTTTTCCATTGGCGCAGGGCAGCGAAGACGGCAACCTCGTCGTCAGACTGCACGCCGGGCGCGTGCGCCTGGACGGCGGCGATGACGGTGCCTTCGCGCGAGCGCAGAAAGGGGTTGGTGCGGCGCTCCATCGCCAGCCGGGCCGGCAGGGTGGGGCGCCCTTGGGCGCGCAGCGTCTGGCAGTGGCGCTCGTGATCGACAAGCGCGGCATTGCCGGGTTCCACCGCCAGGGCAAAGCGCAGGTTGGAGAGGGTGTACTCGTGCGCGCAGCACACCTGGGTGTCGTCGGGCAGGGCGGCCAGCGCATCGAGCGAGGCCAGCATCTGCGCCGGTGTGCCCTCGAACAGGCGGCCGCAGCCGCCCGAGAAGAGGGTGTCGCCGCAAAAGAGCAGCGGATGGGAAAGCGGGGCCGGCGGCTCGCGCAGCACGTAGGCGATGTGGCCGGCCGTGTGGCCCGGCACATCGATGACATCGAAGCGCAGGCCGAGTGCCTGCGCGTGGTCGCCACCGCGCATTGGCGTGAAGGGCTGGGGGATGTTTTCGGTGGCGGGACCGAAGACCTGGGCCCCCGTCGCCTCGCGCAGCGCAGCCACGCCGCCCGTGTGATCGCCGTGATGGTGTGTGACTAGAATCGCCGCCAGTTCAAGCCCGGGCTCCCGGGCCAAGGCGTCGAACACCGGTCCGGCGTCGCCTGGATCCACCACGGCGGCCTGCCCGTCGATCTGGAGCATCCAGATGTAGTTGTCGGCGAAAGCAGGCAACGGAACAAGGGTCATGACCGATCAAATTATAAAGTTGGGCGATTGGTTGAAGACCCCGCCCGGCCGCCTGCTGCAGGCCTGGGAGGCGTCGCAGTTCGACGAGGCGGTGGTCGACATCTTTGGTTATCACGCACTGCAGCTGGGCTGTGCCGAGATCGACACGCTGCGCACCAACCGCATGCCGCATCGCTGGCTGGCCGGCGGTCCCGAGGAGCCGCCGGCCGCTTCGGCCGGCCTGCTGACGGACTTCTCGGCCTTGCCCTTCGGCGCCAACAGCCTGGACCTCGTCACGCTGCCCCACACGCTCGAACTCGCTGCCGACCCGCACACCACGCTGCGCGAGGTGGAACGGGTGCTGGTGCCCGAAGGCCGCGTGGTCGTCTGCGGGCTGAACCCGGCGAGTCTCTGGGGCCTGCGGCAGCGCCGGGCCCGACTGTACCGGCATCTGGGCGGCGGCGAACTTTATTTGCCGGGCCCCTCCGAACTCATCAACTACTGGCGTCTGCGCGACTGGCTGCGTCTGCTGGGCTTCGAGGTCGAGTCCGGCCGCTTCGGCCTGTACCGGCCGGCCGCGCGCGGTGAAGCCTGGCTTCAGCGCTACCGCTGGATGGACGACCTGGGCGAGCGCTGGTGGCCCATCTTCGGCGCCGTCTATTTCGTCGTCGCGGTCAAGCGCGTGCGCGGCATGCGTCTGCTGCCGGCCGACTGGAAACGGCGGCCGGCGATGGCGGCGGCACCGCGCCCGATCGCCGGCCGGACATCCAGAACTGGAAAGAAACACAACCTTTGAACGAAGTCACGATCTACACCGACGGTGCCTGCAAGGGCAATCCCGGCCCAGGCGGCTGGGGCGCCTGGCTCAAGTCCGGCACCTTTGAAAAAGAAATCTTCGGCGGCGAGCTGGACACCACCAACAACCGCATGGAGCTGATGGCGGTGATCGAGGCGCTGGCCGCGCTCAAGCGGCCCTGCCGCGTGGTGCTCTTCCTGGACAGCCAGTACGTGCGCCAGGGCATCACGTCCTGGATCCGCGGCTGGAAGGCCAAGGGCTGGCGCACCTCGACCGGTCAGCCGGTCAAGAACGTGGAGCTGTGGAAGCGGCTCGATCAGCTGGTGGCCGACGGCGGGCACCAGATCGAATGGCGCTGGGTGCGCGGGCACTCGGGCGATCCAGGCAATGAACGCGCGGACGCGCTCGCCAACCGTGGCGTGCTGCACGCGCAGGGGCGCGCCTGAGCTTTCCGTCTTAGTTCACGGCGACTGCCGGGCGCCGGCCGCGCGCCGCCGTCAGAACAGCGTGTTTAGCAGCAGCACGTCGACTTCCTCGCCGGCGTCGACGTGGCCCTGATCGTGTGGCAGCACGACCAGGGCGTCTGCCGCCACCATCGCGCTGAGCACCGCCGAACTCTGGTTGAGCGCGACGTCGACCACCGGCAGGGCGCCGGGCACCCGGCGGACCACCGCGCGCTGGTACTCGGTCCGGCCGGGGCGCTTGCGCAGCGCGCGGCTCGTGCGCGCACGGACCAGGGGCGGCGCGACCGCCTCGGCTGCGCCGCACCCGGCCAGTTGCAGCAGCGCCGGCCGCACGAACACCAGAAAGCTCACCATCGCGGCCACCGGGTTGCCCGGAAGGCCGAAGAAGGGCAGCGGCGCGCCGGCATCGCCCGTCAGCACGCCAGCGGCAAAGGGCCGGCCGGGCCGCATCGCGACGTGCCAGAAGGCCAGTTCGCCCGATGCTGCGAGCGCGGACCGCGTGTGGTCGGCCTCGCCCACGCTCACGCCGCCGGAGCTGATCACCACGTCCGCCTGCCGTCCGGCATCGGCGAGCGCTGCGGCCAGGGCGTCGGCCCGGTCGGGCACCGGGCCCAGGTCGAGCGGTTCAAGGCCGAGGCTGCGCACGAGCGCCGAGAGGGTGGTGCGGTTGCTGTCGTAGATCGCACCGGGGCGTGGCGGCTCGCCGGGCTGGAGCAGTTCGTCCCCAGTGGACAGGACGGCGACCCGGAGCCTGCGCCTCACGTTCACCTCTGCCTGTCCGAGACTCGCGAGGAGGCCGAGCGCCGCCGGCGTGAGGCGTGTGCCCGCGGCCAGCGCCAAGCCGCCGGCCCGCAGGTCCTCGCCCGCTTTGCGGCAGTGCGCGCCGGCGACGACGCGGAGGCGGTCGAAGCGCACCCGGTCGGCTTGGGGCTGGCACAGCTCCTGGGGCACCACGGTGTCGGCACCCTGTGGCATCACGGCGCCCGTCATGATGCGCAGGGCTTCGCCCGGGCCCAACTGGCCGGTCCAGGGTGCGCCCGCGCGGGCCTTTCCCACCACGCGCAGGTCCAGCTCCGCGGCCGCGGACTGCAGCGCCGCGCCGGAGAAGGCATAGCCGTCCATGGCGGCGTTGTCGTGCGGCGGAACGGAAACCGGCGACAGGACGTCCGCCGCCAGGATGCGACCCACTGCTTCGCCCAGCGCGATCTGCTCGGTCGGCAGGTCCTTGCGGCCACGCGCGACCAGACGGGCGATGCGCGGGTGCACTTCGTCGATATGCAGGTCGGGCGTGATGTCGGCGTGGGAGGGATTGTTGGGCGAAGAGGTCATGGCGGGAGGCGTGCCGGCAGGGCGCGGCCGCCGAGTATCGGCCGCCTCAGCGCTGGTCGTTGAGAGCGGCGAGCGCTTCCAGGGTGTTGATGTTGGCGAAGGCGGCCGGGTCACCGGGCTGGTCGAAAGGCACCAGCTGCGCGCCCTGCTGGCGTGCCCAGCCCATGACGCGGCGCTCGCCGCGCGCCAGCCAGTCGCGCAGGCTGGCGTGCAGGCGCGTGTGGACGAGGCAGAACACGGGTTGCGGACGCGCGTCGTCGTCGCCGGGCCCGCTTCGAACGGTGGGGATGGCGATGTCGGCCCCAGTGGACCGGGCGGCGTGCAACAGGCGTGCGGCAAGGTCGGGGGGGAATGCCGGCACGTCGCACGGCACCGTCAGCAGCCATGGCGTGGTGCAGCGCTCCATGGCGGCCAGCATGCCGGCCAGTGGGCCGGCAAAGCCGGCGATGCTGTCCTGCACCACCGGCACGCCGAAAGTCTCGTAGGTGGGCAGATGGCGATTGGCGCTGATGAGGAAGGCGTCCACCTGAGGCTGCAGCCGTTGCAGCGCATTGAGCGCCAGCGGCTGGCCGCGATAGGGCTGGAGGCCCTTGTCGGCGCCGCCCATCCGCCGGCCCTGGCCGCCGGCCAGCACGGCGCCGGTGAGGGTGGCCGTCCCGAGGGCGGGTGGCTGATGCAGCGGCTCCTCAGCGGCGCTCACGGCGGTCCTCCGGCCAGGCTGGCGGCGTGCGCAACCACGCGGCAAGAGGGCTGGCGGTCATCCGCCGATGTAGCTCATCTCGACGCGGCGAGGGGCCGGACCCTCGGCCGCCTCGTCGGCCGGCCGGCGGGCCCGCAACTCGGAATAGCGGTCGCCCCGCTGCGTCCAGATGCTGCGCACGGTGCGCGCCAGCGCCTCGTCGTCGGCGCCGCCGCGCAGCAGTTGCCGCAGGTCATGGCCCTGGGAGGCGAAGAGGCAAAGGTACACGCGGCCTTCGGTGGAAAGGCGAAGCCGGCTGCAATCGCGGCAGAAGGCCTGCGTGACGCTGCTGATGACGCCGATCTCGCCACGGCCATCGGCGTAGGCCCAGCGCTGCGCGGTCTCGCCCGGCGCGCTGGCCTCCAGGGGCCGCAGCGGCAACTCGGCGGCGATGTGCGCCACCACGTCGGCGGAGGGCATCACCTCGTCCATGCGCCAGCCGTTGGTGGCGCCCACGTCCATGTATTCGATGAAGCGCAGCACCACGTTGCCGCCATGCCGCTCACGGAAGTGCCGCGCCATTGGCAGGATCTCCTGCTCGTTGGTGCCGCGCTTGACCACCATGTTGACCTTGATCGGCCCCAGCCCCGCCTCGCGCGCGGCATCGATGCCGGCCAGCACGTCGGCGACCGGGAAGTCCATGTCGTTCATGCGGCGGAAGACGGCGTCATCGAGCGCATCGAGGCTGACCGTCACGCGCTGCAGGCCGGCGGCCCTGAGCGCATGCGCCTTGCGTGCGAGCAGCGAGCCGTTGGTGGTGAGCGTCAGATCCAGTGGCGACCCGTCGGGCGTGCGCAGCGCGGCGAGTTGCTCGATCAGGTGCTCGATGTTCTTGCGCAGCAGCGGTTCGCCCCCCGTGAGGCGGATCTTGCGCACGCCCTGGTCGACGAACACGTGCGCCAGGCGCGTGATCTCCTCGAAGCTGAGCAGCGCGGAATGCGGGAGGTAGACATGGTTCTTGTCGAACACCTCCTTGGGCATGCAGTAGCTGCAGCGGAAGTTGCAGCGGTCGGTCACGCTGATGCGCAGGTCGGTGAGGGGACGTCCGAGCCTGTCCTGCAGCAGGCCTGCGCGCACCCCGTCTTCGTCGCGCGGCGCGGGCAGGGGCGCATCGCGGCGCTGGTCGACGAGGGGGATCACGCGAAAGGCCATGGGATGTGTGGGGAGCGGCGCCTCGCAAGGACGACGTCGGTGGGCGTTGCAGTTTATCGACGGGGTGCATTCCGGCGCAGCGTGGGGTCTGCCCTTGCGGGAGAACCCGGGGGCGGATGCAGGGCTGTCCGCCGGCAGGCGACGCCCAGCCGTCGGCACCCCCTGCGTCCGCTGGTAGCCGGACCGGCGCCCGGACTACATCGACGGGCCTGGCCCGGTGGTTCACTGCCAGCGCTCCAGTGTTGGAGGGCGGGCGCCCTCCCGGTGCCGGAGCGATGCCGTCACCGCAAGGACCGACCATGAACGACCCTGAAACCGCTGCCTGGCCTGCCACGCGCAGGCATCCGCGCACTGCGCGCCGCTGGCTCGGGCTGGCGATCATGGGGGTGGGCGTGTTGGTCCTGGCAGGGCAGTTCTGGTCGCTGGTTGCCAGCAGCGAGGTGGTGGGGCAGGCCCTGGTGGGTGGCTCGGTCGCGGCCCTGGCCACGGCGCTGGGTACGCTGCCAGTGCTGTTCTCCCAACGGCTTTCAGAGCGCGTACAGGACACGCTCTTCGGCTTCGGCGCCGGCGTCATGCTGGCGGCCTGCGCTTTCTCGCTGATCCTGCCTGGGCTGGAGGTGGCCAAGGAGCAGGCGCTGTTCGGCGGCGGCCGCTGGTCCGCGGGCGGCGTGATCGGCGCCGCGATCCTGCTGGGCGCTGCCGCCCTGATGGCCATGGAAAAGCTGCTGCCTCACGAGCATTTCATCAAGGGCCGCGAAGGACGCGACACCGATGCCGTGCGCACGCTGCGGCGCACCTGGCTGTTCGTGATCGCCATCGCCCTGCACAACCTGCCCGAAGGGCTGGCCATCGGCGTCGGCTACGCGGGCAACGATGGGCTGCGTGCCAACGCGCTGGCGACGGGCATCGCGATCCAGGACGTGCCCGAGGGGCTGGTGGTCGCGGTGGCGCTGCTGGCTGCGGGTTATGGGCGCGGCGTCGCCGTGGCGCTGGGCATGGCGTCCGGCCTGGTGGAACCGCTGGGCGCCGTGCTGGGCGCCGCGGTCGTCGAACATTCCGCTTTGCTGCTGCCCTGGGGATTGGGCTTTGCGGCCGGCGCGATGCTCTTCGTCATCAGCCATGAAATCATTCCCGAGTCCCACCGCAAGGGCCATGAGGCCTTTGCGACGGGCGGGTTGATGGTGGGCTTCGTGCTGATGATGCTGCTGGACACGGCGCTCGGGTGAGTGCCGTGCCCGCCGACGGCCTCAGCCGTGGCGGATGGCCACCGTCTTCAGCGTGGTGAAGCCGTAGAGCGCCTCGAAGCCCTTTTCGCGACCGTAGCCGGAGGACTTCACCCCACCGAAGGGCAGTTCGACCCCGCCGCCCGCGCCGTAGTTGTTGATGAACACCTGGCCGCTGCGCAGCCGCTTCGCCATGCGGAACTGCCGCGATCCATCGCGCGTCCACACGCCGGCCACGAGCCCGAACTCGGTGGCATTGGCCAGGCGCACCGCGTCATCCTCGCCATCGAAGCGCATGGCCGCCAGCACGGGGCCGAAGACTTCCTCCTGGGCGATGCGATGGTCCACCGGCACGTCGCGCAGCAGCGTGGGCGCCTGGTAGAAGCCGGAGTCGGGCGCCTCCTCCACGACCTGGCCCTGGGCCACCATGGGGATGCCGGCAGTCTGGGCATCGGAGAGGAAGTCCCACACGCGCTGCTGCTGGGTCTGACGGATCAGCGGGCCGAGGTCCAGGTCCATGGCGGCGGGCCCCACGCGCAGCTTTTCGAAGGCCGCACCTAGGCGGTCGAGCAGTGGTTCGTAGATGCTGCCTTCGATCAGCACGCGCGAACCGGCCGAGCAGGTCTGGCCCGAGTTCTGCACGATGGCATTGATGAGCACCGGAATGGCGGCATCCAGGTCGGCATCGGCAAAGACGATCTGCGGGCTCTTGCCGCCGAGTTCGAGCGTGACGGGGCAGTGGCGCTCGGCAGCCACCTGCTGGATCAGCGTGCCCACGCGAGGGCTTCCGGTGAAGCTGATGTGATCGATGCCGGGGTGGCGTGCCAGCGCGTCGCCGACTTCATGGCCGTAGCCGGTGACGATGTTGATGGCGCCTGCGGGAAAGCCCACTTCGGCCGCCAGTTGCGCCACGCGGATGAGCGACAGGCAGGCGTCTTCGGCAGGCTTGACCACGCAGCAGTTGCCCGCGGCCAGCGCGCCACCGACGCTGCGCCCGAAGATCTGCATGGGGTAGTTCCACGGGATCACATGGCCCGTCACCCCGTGCGGCTCGCGCCAGGTCATGACGCTGTAGCCGTCGAGGTACGGAATGGTTTCGCCGTGGAACTTGTCGCACGCGCCGGCGTAGAACTCGAAGTAGCGCGCCAGGGCCAGCGCATCGGCACGCGCCTGCTTGGTCGGCTTGCCACAATCGCGTTGCTCCAGCGCCGTGAGTTCGTCGGCATGTTCCGCCACCTTCAGCGACAGGCGGTACAGCAGGCGTCCGCGGTCGGCGGCCGAGAGGCGGGCCCAGGCGCCGTCGTAGCAGGCGCGCGCTGCCTGCACGGCGGCGTCGATGTCGCGCGCATCGCTGCGCTGCAGTTCGTCGAAGGCCTGGCCGTCGGAGGGGTCGAGGACCGGAATCACGCGGCCGCTGGCGGAGGCGGCATGCTCGTTGGCGATGAAATTCAGTTGCATGCCCCCAATTGTGGAGGAGCCGTCGCCATTGCGTCGGCGGGGATAATGTCCCCCGTCAAAACAGGTATCCGGAAATCGCCGAAAATAACGACATGCCGTGCATGTACTCCCCACTTCTCTCTGCCGTCCGCGGCGTGTTCGTTCAACAGGGAGGCGCCCATGGCCAGCTCTGATGTCAAGACGACCATGGACGAGGCTGGGCTGCGCTACAAGTCCAAGACCCCGGGTTCTCCCTTCAAGGCTTCGTCCTCCTTCAGCGGCGCCACGATGTCGTGCTTCCTGTGCGGCAAGCACCGCCCCCGCTCCCTGATGCAGACGAAGCGCGTCCTGGGCAAGGCCCAGCCGGTGTGCGCGCCGTCCTGCAAGGAACTGGAAGCGACCCTCAAGGGCGGCGGCTGAACCCACGGGGCGCCCCGCATGGGGCGCTTTGAAGCCTGGACCGGTGCTCCAGGGGGCTGAAGGCGGGGCATCCCGCCTTCGTCGTTTGCCGATGTTCAGTTTGCGCCGACAGGGGTGTAGCTGTCATGGTGGTCGGCCAGCCACTGTTGCGCAAGCGTGCCATCCTGTTCGGAGGGATGGAACGTCGGGCAAAAGTAGGCGCGCCACGCGCGCACATTGCTGGTCAGCAGGCCTTCGCGACTGAACAGGGTCTGCCAGGCCTGCCGCCAGGTCGATCGCTTCCACAGCTGTTTTTCATGGCGCAGATTGGCCACGGTCTGTCGAAGCAGGTCGGTCAGGAAGAGCAGGGTGACGCGCCGCATCCAGCGCCGCCGCCATGATTCGGCGCCCCCGACGGCGCGATAGAGGTCGAAGGCGGTGCATTTGTGCTCCGACTCCTCGGCCGCATGCCACATCCACATCGTGCGCAGACGAGGCTCGACCGCCTCCAGCGTCCGGGGATGGCGCAGCAGCCAGTCCGCGAAGATGGCGGTGAAATGCTCGGTAGCGGCAGTGATCGCCAGGGCGTGTCGCGGATCCTGGCCCTCGAGCAATGCCATCCGTTGCTTCATGCGTGGCGTCCAGGAGTCCTCGAGGCCCTGCCGTTCGAGTTGGCCGTTGAACAGGGCGTGGATGCGCCGGTGCGTGGCTTCCTGGCCGATGAAACCGCGCACCTCGGCCTGCCAGCGCTGTTGCGCATCGGGCGCCAGCAGCGGCAGCGCGCCCCGCACGGCATCGATGAAGAACTGCTCCCCGAACGGAAAGCTCATGGACAGCGCATTGAAGAAAGCCGTCTGGAAGGCATTGCCCGCGCACCACTGGCGCTCGAACGGCGCGTTGAGGTCGATCAGCAGTCTTCGAATCACGAGCTGGCTCATCAGGGGTCGCTTTCGGAAAATTGGTACGGTGGCGTACCTAGATCATCCTCCCAGGTGCCGTTACGCTCAAGTGCCGACCGGGCCCCGATGAGGGGCTTTGTACGATCTACTGCCGGCCGCGTTCCGCGGCCTTCGCACTGCATGAACAGCTCCACCGCACCCGAAGAGAAGCTCACAGAGGCCGGCCATCGCGAGCGCCTGCTGCAAGGCATGGCCCGCGCCCTGGCGGCGCGCGGGTACGCCCAGACCTCCATCGCCGACATCGTGCGGGAGGCCGCGGTGTCGCGCCGTACCTTCTACGAGCACTTCGCGGGCAAGACCGAGTGCCTGCTGGCGCTGTATGAAGCGGCCAGCGGTGTGGCGTTGAAGGTGCTGGTCGAGTCGGTCGACCGGTCGAGGCCCTGGCAGGTCCAGGTGGACGGCGCGGTGCGGGCCTATCTGGAGTGCCTGGCTTCCGACCCGGTTCTGCTGCGTACGCTGTTCGTCGAGATCCTCGGCCTGGGCCTGGAAGGCCTCGCGGTCCGGCGCCGGGTACACCGGGCCATTGCCGATTTCATCGGCGCAGCCGTTCCCGATGCGGAGGGTCAGCCGCTCGACCGGCAGATGGCCATGACGGTCGTGGGCGGCATCCACGAACTCGTGCTCCTCGCGGTGGAGGAGGGGCGGGAGGCCGACCTCACCGCGCTGGTGGAGCCGGCCACGCGCCTGGTGCGTGCCGTGGCGCAGCGCTGACGGTCAGCGTTGCATCGGCGTCGGCGTCGGCGTCGGCGTCGGCCTTGGGTTGGAAGTGGTCGGCTGCGCCTGGGCCACTTGCCCGAGGACGGGCGCACCGAGGCCCGCCGCCCGCGGGGGCTGAGGCGCGTGGAACTGCACCACCAGCGGCACGATGAGCAGCGCCACGATGTTGATGATCTTGATCAGCGGATTGACCGCCGGCCCGGCCGTGTCCTTGTAGGGGTCGCCCACCGTATCGCCCGTGACGGCCGCCTTGTGGGTCTCGCTGCCCTTGCCGCCGAAATGGCCGTCCTCGATGTACTTCTTGGCGTTGTCCCAGGCGCCGCCGCCGGTGCACATCGAGATCGCGACGAACAGGCCGGTGACGATGGTGCCCATCAGGAGGCCGCCAAGTGCCTTGGGCCCCAGCACCAGGCCCACCACCATGGGCACGAGTACCGGCAGCAGCGACGGGATCATCATCTCCTTGATGGCCGCGCCGGTCAGCATGCCGACCGCCTTGCCGTACTCGGGCTTGCCGGTGCCGTCCATGATGCCGGGGATGGTGCGGAACTGGCGCCGCACTTCCTCCACCACTGCGCCGGCCGCGCGGCCCACGGCCTCCATGGCCATGGCGCCGAAGAGGTAGGGAATCAGCCCGCCGATGAACAGTCCCACGATGACCAGCGGATCGGACAGGTTGAAGTCGATGGCCTGGCCGTAGCTTTCGAGCTTGTGCGTGTAGTCGGCGAACAGCACCAGCGCCGCCAGACCCGCCGAACCGATGGCATAGCCCTTGGTCACCGCCTTGGTGGTGTTGCCCACGGCATCCAGCGGGTCCGTCACGTCGCGGACGGACGACGGCAGTTCGGCCATCTCCGCGATGCCGCCCGCGTTGTCGGTGATAGGGCCGTAGGCGTCCAGCGCGACCACGATGCCGGCCATCGAGAGCATCGAGGTTGCCGCCGCGGCCACGCCATACAGCCCGGCCAGCGTGTAGGCCGCCAGGATTGCGGCGCAGACGAAGATCACCGGCCATGCCGTGGAGCGCATGGACACCCCCAGGCCGGCAATGATGTTGGTGCCATGGCCGGTGGTGGAGGCCTGGGCCACATGCTGTACCGGCTTGTACTGCGTGCCCGTGTAGTACTCGGTGATCCATACCAGGGCGGCCGTCAGGGCCAGGCCCACGAAGCAGGCGCCGAACAGGCGCAGCTGGCTGCCGGCGGCGACCACTGCGTTGTCGGGTATCAGCCAGGACGTGACGAACCAGAACGCGATGAGCGACAGCACGCCGGCGACCGCCAGGCCGCGGTAGAGCGCCGGCATCACGTTGGTCATGCCCGGTGACGCCTTGACGAAGAAGCAGCCGACGATGGACGCGATGATCGAGACGCCGCCCAGCGCCAGCGGATAGATCACCGCGTTCGCCGGCGCTGCCGTGACCATCAGCGCACCCAGCACCATGGTGGCGATCAGCGTGACGGCGTAGGTCTCGAACAGGTCGGCCGCCATCCCAGCGCAGTCGCCGACGTTGTCGCCCACGTTGTCGGCGATCACGGCGGGGTTGCGCGGATCGTCCTCGGGAATGCCTGCTTCGACCTTGCCGACGAGGTCGGCGCCGACGTCCGCTCCCTTGGTGAAGATGCCGCCGCCGAGCCGGGCGAAGATGGAGATCAGCGAGGAGCCGAAGGCAAAGCCGATCAGCGGATTCAGCGCCTGCGGCGTGGCCGTGCCCGCGCCCAGGAAGGCATAGAAGCCGGCGACCCCCAGCAGCCCCAGCCCGACCACCAGCATCCCGGTGATGGCGCCACCCCGGAATGCCACCTGCAACGCCGGTCCGATGCCCCGCGCTGCGGCCTGCGCCGTGCGCACATTGGCACGCACCGAGACGTTCATTCCGATGAAGCCGCAGGCGCCCGACAGCACGGCGCCGACCACGAAGCCGGTCGCCGTGAGACCGTCGAGAAAAAGCGCGATCAGCACCGCGAGCACCAGGCCCACGATGCCGATGGCCGTGTACTGCTTGGCCAGGTAGGCCGAGGCACCGGCCTGGATCGCCGCGGCGATCTCCTGCATGCGAGCGTTGCCCGGGTCGCGGGAAAGAATCCAGCTTCGCGCCCAGACGCCGTAGATGACGGCGATCAGCCCACAGGCGATCACCGCATACAAAGGGAAGTTGCCAGTCATTGCCGTCTCCATGTGGTTGTGAAGACGCCAGCCGGGACCCTGCCACAACGCGCCGGGCCCAACTGCCGCCGCGTTGCTTCCTCGATGCTGGGGGTAGAACCCGCCTTGCACTGATTGGCCAACGCAACGAATTTACAGGCAAACCGCGCCGGTGTCAGGCTGGCGTCGGCCCGCTGGCTAAACTCGGGGTTTGTCCCGAGCCGCGGGGCGAACGCCATTCCAACCATAGACAAGCCATGTCCTTCGACAAAATCCCCCCGGGCCCCAAGGCCCCTGAAGAGTTCCACGTCGTCATCGAGATCCCGATGAACGCCGATCCGATCAAGTACGAGGTGGACAAGGAAACCGGTGCGATCTTTGTCGACCGCTTCATGACCACGGCGATGTACTACCCGACCAACTACGGCTACGTGCCGCAGACGCTGTCGGGCGATGGCGACCCGGTGGACGTGCTGGTGGTCACGCCCTATCCGCTGCTGCCGGGCGTCGTGGTCAAGTGCCGCGCGCTGGGCATCCTGAAGATGGAAGACGAGGCCGGCGTGGATGGCAAGGTGCTGGCCGTGCCCACCGACAAGATCCTGCCGATCTACAGCCACTGGAAGACGGTGCAGGACGTGAACCCGATGCGCCTGAAGGCCATCAGCCACTTCTTCGAGCACTACAAGGACCTCGAAGCCGGCAAGTGGGTCAAGGTGCTGGGCTGGGACGGCATCGAAGCCGCCCACAAGGAAATCACCGACGGCATCGCCGCGTACAAGAAGTAATCCGCCGCCGCGGATTGCGATCATGAGCCCGCTTCGGCGGGCTTTTTCGTGGGCACTCGGCGCATTGGTGGCCGTGCGCGTCAGAAGCCCAGGTAGCGGCCCGGCTTGTGGTTGATGGCCAGCACCGCATTGAGGGCAACGGCGCCGGCAATGGACAGCATCACCCGCTGCGGCTCCACCAGCACGAAGGCGGTCGCGACGATGAGGCAGTCGAAGCCCATCTGCACCTGCCCGGCGCGCCACCCGTTCTTCTCCTGCAGCCAGACCGCGAGGATGCCGATGCCTCCCAGGCTGCAGCGGTGGCGGAACAGGATCAGGAAGCCGGTGCCCGTCACCAGCCCGCCGGCCAGGGCGGCATAGAGTGGGTGCAGGCGGTCGAAGTGCAGCAATGCCGGCTGCCAAAGGGTCAGCAGGGACAGCGAGGCAACGGCCAGGAAGGTCTTGATGGTGAAGGCCGGGCCCAGCTTGCGCCAGGCCAGCCAGTAGAAGGGCAGGTTGAGCAGGAAGAAGAGGGTGCCGAAGCTGGCGCCGGTGCCGTAGTGCAACAGGAACGCGATGCCTGCGGTGCCGCCGGTCAGCAGTCCGGCCGTGGTGAACAGCGCCACGCCCATGGAGATGAGCAGCGTGCCGCTGGCGACGGCCAGTGCGTCCTCCCACAAGGCATGGCGGGTCCGCGGGGCTGCTGGGGAGACGGGAGCGGCGGCGTCGGTCATCGACCGAGCTTAGCGGGTGCCAGGGCTGGCCCGCATGATCTGGCGCAGGGGTGCGTCCTGCGGCCTCACGGCGCGAGAGGTGTCAGGCGCGGAACGGGCTTCGCTCGCCGAGTTCCGACAGGTAGGCCGACACGCCTTCGTCTTCCCGCGCCAGGAAGCGCTCCACCGCATCCGCGAAGGCCGGGTGGGCGAGCCAGTGGGCGCTGGTGGTCCTGACCGGCATGAGTGCGCGCGCCATCTTGTGCTCGCCCTGTGCGCCGCCTTCGAAGCGATGCACCTGATGGGTGATGCACCATTCGATGGGCTGGTAGTAGCAGGCTTCGAAGTGCAGGCAGTCGACCCGCTCCAGTGCGCCCCAGTAGCGTCCGTAGGCGATGCCACGGCCATTGGCGTCGGCGCCCAGGCCGATCAGGCTGCAGGCCATGGGACGGCCTTCGCGTTCGGCCACGAACAGTAGCCAGGCGTCGGGCAGGCTGGTCGCCATCCGATGAAAGAAGTCCCGGGTCAGGTAGGGTGGGTTGCCATGCTCGCGGTAGGTGCGCGCATAGCAGCGATAGAAGAAATCCCAGTCCGCGTCACGGATGTCCGTGCCGCGCGCCCAGCGGAAGCGCACGCCGCTCTCGGCGACCTTGCGGCGCTCCTGGCGGATCTTCTTGCGCTTCTCCTGGTTGAGGGCCGCGAGGAAGTCGTCGAAATCCCGATAGCGGCGCGCCTGCTCTTCCTGCGCCGGGTGGACGTTTTCCCAGTGGAACTGCACTGTGTGCCGCAGCATGAGGCCGGCGGCTTCGCAGGCGGCAACGTCTTCGTCTTCGCCGAACAGCAGGTGCAGGGAAGACAGTTCGTTGTCCGCCGCCCAGGCCACCAGCGATCGGAGGAGCGCCAGGCGCGTGGGCGCGTCGATCGCCAGCAGTCGGGTGCCGGGCACCGGCGTGAACGGCACCGCCACCAGGGCCTTGGGGTAGTACCGCAGGCCGTGCTGTTCATACGCATTCGCCCAGGCCCAGTCGAACACGTATTCGCCGTAGGAGTGGGACTTCAGGTAGAGCGCGCAGGCCGCCGCCAGCTCGTTGCCCCGCCACAGCGTGGCAAAGGCGGGAGCCCAGCCCTTCTGCGGCGTTGCGCTCCCGCTCGCATGCAGCGCCGCAAGGTACTCGTGCCGCATGAAGGGGCTGGGCGCAGCCTGCCGGGCGAGCAGGGCGTTCCAGGCCGCGGCATCGATCTGCAGTGGATCGTGGACGATCCTGAATTCGAGGGACGCTCCAGGCATGGCCGCTTCACTCCGTGCCGACCGCGCGCCGGCGGCGCTCCGCGATCCAGATGCCGCCCAGCACGAGCGCCAGCGCGACGAGGTGGAAGGGGCGCAGCGGCTCGTCCAGCACCAGCACGGCCAGCAGAGGGCCGAAGATCGGCGTCAGGTTGACGAAGACCCCGGCGCGCTCCGGCCCGATCAGCGAGACGGCCTGGATGAAGGTGATCTGCGACACGAAGGAGGGCAGCAGACCCACGAACAGCATCAACGCCCAGCCGGTCGCCGTGGGCATGAAGAAGCGGTCCGTGGCCACCTCGAAAGCCAGCAGCGGCAGGGAGGTCAGCGCCGCGACGCCCGCGGCGGCGGCGAAGAAGACGATCGGCGGCACGGGTGGCCGGCGGGTCAGCCCGAGCATGTACCCGGCGTAGAAGAGGCTGGCCAGCAGCATCCAGAGGTCGCCGACGTTGAAGTCCAGCGTGGCGAGCACGTGAAGCTGGCCGCGCGAAGCCACGACGACGCAGCCCGCCAAAGTCACGGCCACGCCCAGCGCCTGCATGGGCCGGAAGCGTCGGCCCGCGAACACGAAGCTGCCCAGAAGCACCAGCACCGGGATCGTGCCCTGGATGATGGCGATGTTGATGGCCGAGGTGTGGTGGGCCGCCGCGTAGAAGAGGGCATTGAAGGCAGTGAAGCCTGCCGTGCCCATGATGGCGATCAGACGCCAGGATCGCGCCACGGTGCGCCAATGCCGGGCGATCTCGTGCCGGGCGGTGAACCACAGCGCCACACAGCAGATCGTCCACCGCGCCGTGGTCAGCATCATGGGCGAGATGTTTCCGACGGCGAGCCTCGCAGCGACGGCATTGCATCCCCACATCAGGGTGGTGAACACGAGCAGCAGCGTGGCGTTGTGGCTGGCGCGCCGGTACGCGGCGGCGATCCCGTGAAGCGCAGGCGGGGAAGTCGAAGGCATGGATCGGCGAGCGTAGCAGCCGACCGCCCGGTGCGCTGGGCGATGGTGCGAATGACATAATTTCCGAGCGTGGGTGCAACTTCGCGCCGCCTCAGCGGCTTGCGACACCTCGTGCCCCAGGGGTCTGCGTGCGCGCGGCCTGTCACCCAGTCTCTTGCATCACTCTCATTACAGGAACTCCGCCATGAAGCAGATCACTGCCATCGTCAAACCTTTCAAGCTCGACGACGTGCGCGAGGCGCTGGGTCAAGTCGGCGTCTCCGGCCTGACGGTGACCGAGGTGAAGGGGTTCGGCCGCCAGAAGGGCCACACGGAGCTCTATCGCGGCGCCGAGTATGTGGTCGACTTCCTGCCCAAGATGAAGATCGAGGTGGTGGTCGCCGACGCCGACGTGGAGAACTGCGTCGACGCCATCGTCACGGCGGCCCGCACCGGCAAGATCGGCGACGGCAAGATCTTCGTGACCGAGGTGCAGCGCATCGTTCGTATCCGGACCGGCGAGGAGAACGAGAGCGCCGTCTGAGGGCGCGCGGCTCCAGCGCGGGGCCGCCCGCCATAAGCCTGCGCGAATGCCCAGCCGCGCCCCTCAGATGTTCTGGGTGAGGAGCGGGGCGCTGCGATCTCGAGGAGCCTGCTGCCGCAGCTTCTCCAGAAGGACATCCAGCTCGCTGCCCGATTCGATCAGGCCCATCTGCCAGTCGTTCATCAGCCCTGCACGGATGCTCTGGTCCACGAAAGCGAGCAGTCCGTCGTAGTAGCCCGCGACGTTGAGCAGGCCGATGGGCTTGTCGTGGTAGCCCAATTGGCGCCACGTCCACATCTCGAAGAGTTCCTCGAAGGTGCCGATGCCCCCCGGGAGGGCGAGGAAGGCGTGGGCACGCGCAGCCATCATCGCCTTGCGCTCATGCATGGTGTCGACCACGTGCAGTTCGTCGCACAAGGTGTTGGCCAGTTCCTTGTCGACCAGCGCCTTGGGAATGATGCCGACCACGCGGCCGCCCGCCAGTCGCGTAGCCTCGGCGACGGCGCCCATCAGGCCCGTGCGACCGCCGCCGTAGACCAGTTGGCCGCCGTTTGCGCCGATCCAGCGGCCCGTGGCCTCGGCCGATTCCAGGTACTCGGGTCGCGTGCCGGGCCGGGAGCCGCAATACACGCAAACGGAAAAGGAGGAAGGGTGATTCATGCGTGCGCCTTCCCACTCAAGCGATGAAGCGTTGCCAGAGCGCGGCAAGCCAGATACCTCCTGCCAGGAGGCTGGTGAGGAAGACGGCGGCGCTCCCCATGTCCTTGGCACGCTTGGACAGGTCGTGCCATTCAGGACCGATGCGGTCGATGGCGGCCTCGACCGCAGTGTTGAGCAATTCCACGATCATCACCAGAAGAACGCCGGCGACCAGAAGCGCCGTCTCGATCCAGCTCTGCCCGACGATGAAGGCCAGCGGCAGGAGGACGATCGCGAGACAGGCCTCCATCCTGAAGGCAGGCTCGCCCCAGCCGGCCTTCAGGCCATTGAGGGAGTAGAGGGTGGCATGCCAAAGACGGTCTAGACCCTTGCGCGCTTTCTGGGGATTGACATGCAGGGTGGGGTCAGGAGTGCTCATCGGGGAATCGGCGAGGCATCGACGATGCGGGTGCCTGCCCATGCGTCGTGCCAGAACTGTTGTTGAGGGTGAAAACGTGCCAGCAGGGCCCAGATGGCGACCCAGCCTGTCATCAGAACGAGCACTTCGCCGCCGCTCACCTTGAACGGGAGGGCATGGATGGCCGCCAACGGCGGCAGGAACCAGATCCAGCCGAGCAGGTAGCGGACCAGCGCGCGACCCTGGGTCAGGGGGCGTCCGCTCCGGTCCACCATGCGCAGCCTCCAGGTCTTCATCGCGAGCGTCTGGCCGCGGGACCAGAACACCGTGAAGTAGATGCCGAACACCACGAAGAGAAAAGCCTGGAGGAGGGGGCGGCGTGCATCCATGGCGTCACGCATCTGCCCCAGCGTGCTGAAGAGCCAACCAGCCACGAACACGACGGCAAAAAGCAGCAGTCCCTCGTAGAGCCAGCAGGCCATCCGGCGCCAGATGCCGGGGGTAGCCACTGGCGTCGGTACGTCTTGGCGGGCTGGAGGAATGGAGGAAGCCGGGGTGCGCAACGAAGGCATGCCCTATTGTCGGGCACGCCGGCTAAGGCGCCGTGGCAGTCGGCTCGGCCGATGGCCGTCCCGTCATCAGGACGCCGCCCGCCTCCTGGCCCGTGGCGTCGCCGATCGGCGCGGCATTGGCAGCCTCCGGCCCGGGCGAGGGCGTGATCTGGATCCGCGGGCCGCCATGCGGCTGCTGGAAGGCCGTGGCGGGCACGGGAACCAGTTTGTCTGCCGGCACCGGCCGCGCTGCAGGAGCGGCACCGATGCTGCGCCCGCCGGCACTCTCCGCGAGTTTGCGCCGCTCCGCTTCGCTCAGGGCCTGATAGGCCTCCCACTTGGCCTTGAGCTGATCGGCCGGCGCGAGATTGCGCACTTCGGCGAAGTTGAGCCGCGCCAGCGCGCGCTGGCGCGGACTCAGTGCAGCCCAGTCCGTCATGCGTTCATGCAACTTGGCCTGCTCCGCTGCCCCGATATGGTCGAAGTTGCGGGACAGCGCGATCCATTTGCGGCGCTGGGCATCGCTCAGGGTGTTCCAGTGGGGCGCCAGCGGCGCCAGGGCCTGCTGCTGGGCTTTGGTGAGCGTTGTCCACCGCGGTCCACTGCGCGTGGGCGCTGCCGATTTGCCCGATCCTGCGGCTGCGCCACTTTCGCCGGCATGTACGGCAACCGAACCTGCCCCGATGGTCATGACGGCCAGGATCAGTGCAAAAATGTTGCGTGTCGGGAACGTTTGACGGCCTTGGGCATGGTCGCCAGGCGAAAGATTCTTGTGCGAAGGCCGGGTCATGTCGACCTCCATCACTGGTGCGCAGCGGCGGCGTTCGCCTTCAAGAACTGGGCAAAACCGGGGTCGGTGTAGGCAGCGGGTGGGAGGTCGTCGGTCAGCAAGGCTGCGTCGACCTCGGCCAGTTCGGCTGTACGGCGCTCTTCCTGGGTCAGACCGATGGTGAGCAGGCCAATCGTCAGCAGCAGCAAGGGCACCACGGCCAACGCGCGCTGCCACCAGCCCTGAATGCCGAGGACGGCGCTGCCGCCGGTGTCGACCACGACGGTGTGGGCCATCTCGCGCTTTCGCTGGGCGAGCGCCCGTGTGCGGGACGCTCGGAGGCGCTCGCTGATGTCGCGCGGCAGGTCGTCGGCACCGGCGCTCAGTCGAGCGGCAATGGCGCGGCCGAACAGGTCTTCCGGATTGGAGGAGGAGGTCATGCGTGTCGAAGTCATGGCGGCAGAAACCCCTTCGCCTTGAGGGCGCGGCTGAGTGCCTGGATGGCCCGGGAGCAGTGCGTCTTCACGCTGCCTTCTGAGCAGCCCATGGCGGCGGCTGTCTCGGACACATCCATCTCCTCCCAGTAACGCAACAGGAAAGCTTCTCGTTGACGAGTGGGGAGTGCCGCGATCTCGGCTTCGATCTGGTGGAAAACCTGGGTGCGGCGGGTGACATCCTCGGCGCTTTCGGTCTCGCGGGTGTCGAGGTCACCGTTGAAGCTGCCGAGCAGGTCGAAATCGCCCGCGTCGTCGTCGTTGCTCTCGAAGTCGCTGAGGTTCGAGAAGAGGGCCCGCCGCGTCTTCTGCCGCCGAAACCAGTCGAGGGTGCAGTTGGACAGGATCCGCTGGAACAGCATCGGCAACTCGGCCGGTGGCTTGTCGCCATAGTGTTCGGCCAGCTTCATCATGCTGTCCTGCACGATGTCCAGGGCCGCCTCTTCATCGCGAACGTGGTACAGCGAGCGCTTGAATGCGCGCTTTTCGACGCTCTTGAGGAAATCTGAGAGTTCTTGTTCGGTGGCCAAGCGCGAGGTTGCCGTAGGGCGAGGGAGGGGCGACTGCGGAGGGGCTATGGCGCGAACCTGTGACAAAGGCCCGCAGACAAACTCATGGATTATTGCATTGGCCGGCATGAGGCTGGCTTTTGCCCTGTCCGGTGTCATAATCGCCGGCTCGCAGTCAAAAGGCAAACGGGTCAAAGTCCGGCGGTTCACCTGTCCGCCCATGGTTTTGGCCTCAAGTCCTGGCGCGGCCCCACAAGGGCTGGCAAGGGGCACCCAAGGTTTTTCGTTCCCGAAAACTCGGAAGGTTCATCAAATGGAAATCTCCAAGGCCGAAACCGCCGCCGTCGCGGCTGGCCAACCTCAAGAACTCATGGGCTCTGAAGTGCTGATCAAGGCACTGCAGGCCGAAGGCGTGAAGTACATCTGGGGTTACCCGGGTGGCGCCGTTCTCTACATCTACGACGCGCTGTACAAGCAGGACACCATCCAGCACGTGCTGGTGCGTCACGAGCAAGCCGCTGTGCACGCCGCTGACGGCTACGCTCGCGCCACTGGCGACGTCGGCGTGGCGCTGGTCACCTCCGGCCCCGGCCTGACCAATGCCGTGACTGGCATTGCCACGGCGTACATGGATTCGATCCCGATGGTGATCGTCGCTGGCCAGGTGCCGACGGCCGCCATCGGCCTGGATGCGTTCCAGGAGTGCGACACCGTTGGGATCACGCGGCCCATCGTCAAGCACAACTTCCTGGTCAAGGATCCCAAGGATCTGGCGATGACCATGAAGAAGGCCTTCCACATCGCCCGCAGCGGCCGGCCGGGTCCGGTGGTGGTGGATGTGCCCAAGGACGTGTCCTTCAAGAAGGTGGCCTACCACGGCTACCCGGACAAGGTAGAGATGCGCTCGTACAACCCGGTGCGCAAGGGCCATGGCGGTCAGATCCGCAAGGCGCTGCAACTGCTGCTGACGGCCAAGCGTCCCTACATCTATACCGGCGGCGGCGTGCTGCTGGGCAATGCCACCAACGAGCTGCGCACGCTGGTGGACATGCTGGGCTATCCGGTCACCAACACGCTGATGGGCCTCGGCGCCTACCCGGCGAGCGACCGCAAGTTCCTGGGCATGCTGGGCATGCATGGCACCATCGAAGCCAACAACGCGATGCAGAACTGCGACGTGCTGCTGGCCGTCGGCGCGCGCTTCGACGACCGAGTGATCGGCAACCCCAAGCACTTCGCGCAGAACGAACGCAAGATCATCCACATCGACATCGACCCGTCGAGCATCTCCAAGCGGGTCAAGGTGGACGTGCCCATCGTCGGCGACGTGAAGGATGTGCTGACCGAGCTGATCTCCATGGTGCGCGAGAGTGGTACCAAGCCCGAGGCCGGGGCCCTGGCCGACTGGTGGAAGACCATCGAGACCTGGCGCAGCCGCGATTGCCTGAAGTACGACCGCGACAACAAGGACGTGATCAAGCCGCAATACGTCGTCGAGACGTTGTGGAACATGACCAAGGACGTCGAGGCCTATGTGTGCTCCGACGTCGGTCAGCACCAGATGTGGGCTGCGCAGTACTACCGCTTCGACGAGCCGCGGCGCTGGATCAATTCCGGCGGCCTGGGCACCATGGGCGTGGGCATTCCCTACGCCATGGGCATCAAGCTGGCCAAGCCGGAGGCGGACGTCTTCACCATCACCGGTGAAGGCTCGGTGCAGATGTGCATCCAGGAGCTGTCGACCTGCCTGCAGTACAACACGCCGATCAAGATTTGCTCGTTGAACAACCGCTACCTGGGCATGGTGCGTCAGTGGCAGGAAATCGAATACTCCGGCCGCTACAGCCACAGCTACATGGACGCGTTGCCCAACTTCGTGAAGCTCGCCGAGGCCTATGGCCACGTCGGCATGCTGATCGAGCGACCGCAGGACGTCGAGCCCGCCCTGCGCGAGGCCCGCAAGCTCAAGGACCGCACCGTGTTCATGGACTTCCGCACTGACCCCACCGAGAACGTGTTCCCGATGGTGCAGGCCGGCAAGGGCATCACCGAGATGCTGCTGGGCAGCGAAGACCTCTGACGCACCCGGCGCCGCTGGCGGGTCTGGTCGGCGCCTTCTCCCTTTCTTCCAGACGAATCTATTGCCCGCCGAGCCTGCGCATTACCGTGCGCAGGGGAGGGCGGCGAAAAGAGGAATCGACATCATGAAGCACATCATTGCCGTGCTGCTCGAGAACGAGCCCGGCGCACTCTCCCGCGTGGTGGGCCTGTTTTCGGCCCGCGGCTACAACATCGAGTCGCTGACGGTGGCCCCCACCGAAGACCCAAGCCTGTCACGCATGACCATCCAGACCCAGGGTTCGGACGACGTGATCGAGCAGATCACCAAGCACCTGAACCGCCTCATCGAGGTGGTCAAGGTGGTGGACCTGACCGAAGGCGCCTACACCGAGCGCGAGCTCATGATGGTCAAGGTGCGTGCCGTGGGCAAGGAGCGCGAGGAGATGAAGCGCATGGCCGACATCTTCCGCGGGCGCATCATCGACGTGACCGACAAGAGCTACACCATCGAGCTCACTGGCGACCACGGCAAGAACGATGCCTTCCTCGACGCCATCGACCGCAGCGCCATCCTCGAGACGGTGCGAACGGGCCCGAGCGGCATCGGCCGCGGCGAGCGCATCCTGCGGGTTTGACGAGATCGGGGCTCGGTCCTTGTCCGTCCGGTCCGAGCCTGTCGAAGCCCCGCGAGCCAGCCGGCCTGCGGGACTGCAATGAGCCCTTCGACAGGCTCAGCACGGACGGCATCCACGCATCGCAAACGCATCATCCAACCGGAGAGAAGACATGAAAGTTTTTTACGACAAGGACTGTGACCTGAGCCTGATCAAGGGCAAGACCGTCGCCATCATCGGCTACGGCTCGCAAGGCCACGCGCATGCCCAGAACCTGAACGACAGCGGCGTGAAGGTCGTGGTCGGCCTGCGCAAGGGCGGCGCTTCGTGGGACAAGGTCGGCAAGGCCGGCTTGACCGTGCTCGAAGTCAACGACGCCGTGAAGTCCGCCGACGTCGTGATGATCCTGCTGCCCGACGAGCAGATCGCCGAGGTCTACAAGAACAACGTCGAGCCCAACATCAAGGAAGGCGCCTCGCTGGCCTTCGCCCACGGCTTCAACGTGCACTACAACCAGGTCGTGCCCCGCGCCGACCTGGACGTGTGGATGGTGGCGCCCAAGGCTCCCGGCCACACCGTGCGTTCCACCTATGCCCAGGGCGGCGGCGTGCCCCACCTCGTGGCCGTGCACCAGGACAAGTCCGGCAAGGCCCGCGACCTGGCCCTGAGCTACGCCATGGCCAACGGCGGTGGCAAGGCCGGCATCATCGAGACCAACTTCAAGGAAGAGACCGAGACTGACCTGTTCGGCGAGCAGGCCGTGCTGTGCGGTGGCGCCGTCGAACTGATCAAGATGGGCTACGAGACGCTGGTCGAAGCCGGCTACGCGCCCGAGATGGCCTACTTCGAGTGCCTGCACGAGCTCAAGCTGATCGTCGACCTGATCTACGAAGGCGGCATCGCCAACATGAACTACTCGATCTCCAACAACGCGGAGTTCGGCGAGTACGTGACCGGCCCCGAGGTGATCAACGATCAGTCGCGCGCCGCCATGCGCAACGCCCTCAAGCGCATCCAGAACGGCGACTACGCCAAGATGTTCATCCAGGAAGGCCGTCTGAACTACCCGTCGATGACGGCCCGCCGCCGCAATACGGCCGACCACTCGATCGAGCAGGTCGGTGGTCAGCTGCGCGCCATGATGCCCTGGATCGCCAAGAACAAGCTGGTCGACCAGACCCGCAACTGATCGGGCTTCGGCGGGGCATGCTCCGCCAGCTGCAAAGGCCACCGCGTGCGGTGGCCTTTTTCTTTGTCGTCACCCTGCGCCGATGTCCTTTGGAAGCGGCAATCCGGCACCGGGCGCGACGACGTCATTGACTACACTGCCAAGTTTCCCGGAAGGCCGGAGGCCGAATTCATGCACGACCACTCCCCCTTGAACGACGCGCCGATCCGCAAGCGCCGCAAGGGCATCTACGTACTGCCCAATCTGGTCACGCTGGCGGCGCTGTTCGGTGGCTTCTATGCCATCGTCATGGCCATGAACGGCCGCTTCGACCTGGCCACGGTGGGCGTGTTCTGCGCCATGGTGCTCGACAGCCTGGACGGCCGCGTGGCACGCATGACGCACACCCAGAGTGCCTTCGGCGAGCAGATGGACTCGCTGGCGGACATGGTGTCCTTTGGCGCGGCGCCGGCGCTCATCGCCTACGAATGGTCGCTCAAGGGCCTGGGCCGCTGGGGCTGGATTGCTGCCTTCGTCTACTGCGCCTGCGCGGCGCTGCGGTTGGCGCGCTTCAACGTCAACACCGGTGTGGTCGACAAGCGGTGGTTCCAGGGGCTGCCTTCGCCCGCCGCGGCGGCGCTGGTGGCGGGATTCATCTGGCTGATGACCGACTGGGGCCGGCGCGGCGCCGACGTCTGGTACCTGAGCTGGACGCAGATCACCTGGATCACCTTCTTCTTCACGCTGTACGCGGGCCTG
The DNA here is from genome assembly GCF_021401245.1 of Pseudacidovorax sp. NFM-22. GTDB lineage: Bacteria > Pseudomonadota > Gammaproteobacteria > Burkholderiales > Burkholderiaceae_C > Xenophilus. The sequence continues at coordinate 704,547 of NZ_JACBFY010000001.1, read as the reverse complement.
TCGATGGTGACCAATGCGCCGTTCTACAGCTTCAAGGACATGCAGATCCGCAAGAGCGTGCCTTTCGCCACGCTGGTGCTGATCGCACTGGGCATCGCGGTGATCAACATCCATCCGCCCACCGTGCTGTTCTGCCTCTTCGTGCTCTATGGCCTGAGTGGCTACGCGATCTATGCATGGCGCAAGGCCAAGGGCCAGCCGGTGAGCATGATCAGCATTTCCACCGATGAGCCCGACGAGCGCGGCTTGCACGAATGATCAGGCCCTGTGTTAGAGTCAGAGCCCTCATGAACGTTTTTGCCCTGGCCCTACTACTGATCTCCCCCGACGGGCGGAGAAGGTAAAGGCGCACGCGCAAAACACCCTCGACACGGCCCGTTTGCACCAGCAACGGGCCGTTTGTCTATGGGGTTGCTGGTCGGTTCCAACCTCTCGCAGAGAAATCGACATGCTTCAGCAGCCTCACACCAAGTACCGCGCCTTCGCACCGATCGGCCTCAAGGACCGCACCTGGCCCGATGCCATCATCACCCGTGCGCCAATCTGGCTGTCGACCGACCTGCGCGACGGCAACCAAGCGCTCGTCGAGCCCATGGACATGGCGCGCAAGATGCAGATGTTCGAGTTGCTCGTGCGCATCGGCTTCAAGGAAATCGAGGTGGGCTTTCCCGCCGCCTCTCAGATCGAGTTCGACTTCCTGCGCCGTCTCATCGACGAGGACCGCATTCCCGACGACGTGACCATCCAGGTCATGACGCCCGCGCGCGAAGAACTCATCGCCCGTACCATCGAGTCGCTGCGTGGTGCACCCAAGGCCATCGTTCATGTGTACAACGCCGTGGCCCCGGTGTGGCGCGAAGTGGTGTTTGGCATGAGCGTGTCGGAGGTGATGGCCCTGATCGAGCGCAGCGTGTCGCAGGTGCGCCGACTGACCGATGCGCAGCCCGGCACGCAATGGACGCTCCAGTATTCGCCGGAAACCTTCAGCCTGGCCGAACTCGAAGTCTCTGCACAGGCATGCGAGACGGCCATCGCCGCCTGGGGTGAGGGCAAGCCGATCATTCTCAACCTGCCCACCACGGTCGAGAACGCGACGCCCAACATCTTCGCCGACCAGATCGAATGGGTGAGCCGACGCTTCGGCAAGCGCGGCAACGTGGTGATCTCGGTGCATCCGCACAACGACCGCGGCACCGGCACGGCTTCCGCGGAACTGGCCATCATGGCCGGCGCCGACCGGGTGGAAGGCTGCCTCTTCGGCAATGGCGAGCGCACGGGCAACCTCGACATCGTCAACGTGGCGCTCAACCTCTACACGCAGGGCGTGTCGCCGGGCCTCGACTTCTCGCACATCGATGACATCCGCGCCACGGTCGAGCACTGCAATCAACTCCCCGTGCATCCGCGCCATCCTTATGCGGGGGACTTGGTCTACACCTCCTTCTCCGGCTCTCACCAGGATGCGATCAAGAAGGCCTTCGCGGCCCGCAAGGACGGCGACCTCTGGAGCGTCCCCTACCTGCCTATCGACCCGAAGGACGTGGGCCGCAGCTACGAGGCCGTGATCCGCGTGAACAGCCAATCGGGCAAGGGCGGCATCTCGTACCTGCTTGAAAGCGAGTACGGCCTCGAGTTGCCGCGCCGCCTGCAGATCGAGTTCAGCCAGGTGGTGCAGCGGGTGATGGACGTGGAAGGCAAGGAACTGGACGCGGCGAACCTCTGGGACATCTTCCGCCGCGAATACCACATGGACGGTGCCCAGGGCCTGCGCCACCGCGCGCAGTCCGTGGAAGGCGAGGGCGACCAGGCGCTCACCGTGCTGCGTGGCGAACTCACGTGGGGCGGCCAGCCCGTGACCATAGAAGGCCGCGGCAACGGGCCCATCGATGCCTTCAGCCGCGCCGTGGCCGAGGCCATCGGCCAGCCGATCCGCGTGATGGACTATCACCAGCATGCCATCGGCGCCGGTGCCGACGCACGCTCGGTGGCCTATGTGGAGATGCGCATGGGCGATTCGCGCACAGTGTTCGGCGTCGGCATCGATGCCGACACCACGGCCGCCGCGCTCAAGGCCATCGTCTCGGGCATGCAGCGCGCCGGGGGCGCCGACGCCCAGCAGGCACAATCGTCGGTTGCCGAAATGTCGGCCTGACGCAGAACGTACACGGACAAAGGAGCCCACAATGACCGACCAGTTGATCATTTTCGACACCACCTTGCGCGACGGTGAGCAGTCGCCTGGCGCCTCGATGACGCGTGACGAGAAGCTGCGCATCGCGCGGCAACTGGAACGGCTCAAGGTCGACGTGATCGAGGCGGGCTTCCCCGCCAGCTCCAACGGCGACTTCGAGGCGGTGCAGGCCATTGCCAATGCCATCAAGGACTCCACCGTGTGCGGCCTGTCGCGGGCCAACGACCGCGACATCTCGCGGGCCGCCGACGCGCTCGCTGGCGCGGCCCGTGCGCGCATCCACACCTTCATCGCCACGTCGCCGCTGCACATGGAGAAGAAGCTGCGGATGACGCCCGAGCAGGTGCTGGAGCAGGCGAAGCTGGCTGTGCGCTTCGCCCGCAACAAGGTGGCCGATGTGGAGTTCAGCCCCGAGGACGGCTACCGCAGCGAGATGGACTTCCTCTGCCGCGTGCTCGAGGCCGTGATCGCCGAAGGCGCCACGACCATCAACGTGCCCGACACGGTGGGCTATGCGATCCCCGAGCTCTACGGCCAGTTCATCAAGACGCTGCGCGAACGCGTTCCCAACAGCGACAAGGCCATCTGGTCGGTGCATTGCCACAACGACCTGGGCATGGCCGTGGCCAACTCGCTGGCCGGCGTGAAGATCGGCGGCGCCCGCCAGGTCGAATGCACCATCAACGGCCTGGGTGAGCGTGCCGGCAACTGCTCGCTCGAAGAGATCGTGATGGCGGTGAAGACCCGCAAGGACTACTTCGGGCTCGACCTCAACATCGACACCCAGCACATCGTGGCCGCGAGTCGCATGGTGAGCCAGACGACGGGCTTCGTGGTGCAGCCCAACAAGGCCGTCGTGGGCGCCAATGCCTTCGCCCATGCGTCCGGCATCCACCAGGACGGCGTGCTCAAGGCCCGCGACACCTACGAGATCATGCGCGCCGAGGACGTGGGCTGGACGGCCAACAAGATCGTGCTGGGCAAGCTCAGCGGCCGTAACGCCTTCAAGCAGCGCCTGCAGGATCTGGGCGTGTCGATGGACAGCGAGGCCGACCTGAACGCCGCCTTCCTGCGCTTCAAGGAACTGGCCGACCGCAAGGCCGAGATTTTCGACGAGGACATCCTCGCCCTTGTCAGCGCCGAGCAGCAGTCGAACGTTGACGAGCAGTTCAGCTTTGTGTCGCTCTCACAGCACAGCGAAACCGGTGAGCAGCCTCATGCCCGCGTGGTCTTCATCGACCAGGGCAAGGAGGTGGTGGGCGAGTCGGGTGGTAATGGCCCGGTCGATGCTTCCCTCAAGGCCATCGAGTCGCATGTGAAGAGTGGCGCCGAAATGGTGCTGTACTCGGTCAATGCCATCAGTGGCTCGACCGAAAGCCAGGGCGAAGTGACGGTGCGGCTGCAGAATGCGGGGCGCGTGGTCAACGGTGTCGGGGCCGATCCCGACATCGTGGTGGCCTCGGCCAAGGCGTACCTCAGCGCCCTGAACAAGCTGCACAGCCAGACTGAGCGCGTGGCGGCGCAGGGTTAGTTTCGAGCGTTCTTCGGCTTGCATGAAGAAGGGGGCGCAAGTCACTGATTTGCGTCTCTTTTTTGTATTCGATAGACTGCGGCACCTTGTCGATTTCCATGCCGCTGGAGTAGTTGATGGCCGAAGCCCCCGCGCAGCCTGTTTTGCCCCGAATTTCTTCACAGCGGTACTTGCCCGCGCTGCGCCTTCTGGCCGTGGCGCTTTGCGCAGTTTCCTTCCTGACGCCCGCTGCCCATGCCAATGGCAAGAAGCAGCAGGCCGCGGCCAAGCGGCCTGCTGCCACCAGCAAAGTCGCGGCCAAGCCCGCCCCCAAGGCGTCCAAGACCCGAACCGAGGAGCGGGTCGTGCGCGGCGGCCGCAACGTCGTCGCAACGGTGCGAAAGAGTGGCGGGAAGACGGTGGTGGCCGTGCAGCGTCGCTCCGTGGTGCGCGTCGCCGAGCCGCCCCGCCAGTCCTATGGCCAACTCGCTGGCCTTCATCACTCGCAGGACCCGCTCGACCTGAAGTCGAGCGTGGCGCTGGTGATGGACCAGGACACCCGCGAGGTGCTGCTGAGCAAGAACGACCACGCCGTGCTGCCCATCGCCTCGATCACCAAGCTCATGACGGGCCTGCTGATCAGCGAGGCCAAGTTGCCGATGGACGAGCCGATCACCATCACCCAGGACGATGTGGACACCGAGAAGTTCAGCCGTTCCCGCCTGGCCGTGGGCACCACGCTGCCGCGCGGCGAACTGCTGCATCTTGCCCTGATGTCGAGCGAGAACCGGGCCGCCCATGCCTTGGGGCGGACGTACCCGGGCGGCCTGGCCACCTTCGTGAGCGTGATGAACGCGAAGGCGCGGATGATCGGCATGAAGGACACCCGCTATGTCGAGCCCACGGGCCTGTCGAGCAGCAATCAGTCCACGGCCCAGGACCTGGCCCTGCTCGTGGCCGTGGCGTCGCAGGATTCGCTGGTGCGCAGCCTGACGACCTCGCCGGAATACCAGGTGGAGGTGGGCAATCGCATGCTGCAGTTCAACACCACCAACCGGCTGGTGCGCAGCCCCGATTGGGACATCGGTCTGCAGAAGACGGGCTACATCTCCGAGGCCGGACAGTGCCTGGTGATGCAGGCGCGCGTCGCCGGTCGCAAGCTCATCATGGTGTTCCTGGACTCTGCCGGCAAGTTCAGCCGGATCGCCGATGCCGAGCGCGTTCGCCGCTGGGTAGAGACCAACCGCTTCGCCCCGATGCATACGGCCAGCAGCCAGATTTCTGGCTGACCCCCGGGGCAGGATGGGCTGCTCCAGATGAACCAAGGGCCCTCTCGAGGGCCCTTTGCGTTCTGCGCCGGCGCACCGCGCACGCCGGGAAGTGTGAGTGGCGCTGCGGCGTCAGGCCGCCCTGGCGGGCTGTGCCATGTCCGCAGAAGGCGGCGTCGCATCCGAGTAGCCGAGCGCGCCCGAGATCTCGTTCGCCGTGGCCTGCAGCTTGGGGAGCCAGCCGTCATCGAGCCGATCAGCGGGGGCCGAGATGGACAGGCCCGCCACGAGCTTGCCCTGGTCGTCGTAGATGCCTGCCGCCATGCAGCGCACCCCGAGCTCCAGCTCCTCGTTGTCGCGCGCGATGCCGTACTGCCGTGCCCGGGCGAGTTCGCGCTCCAGGACAGGCAACTGCGTGATGCTGTTGCGGGTGTGGCCTGCGAGGCCGGTGCGCGTCGCGTAGCTGCGCACGCGCTGCTGTTCGTCGGCGGCGAGGAACAGCTTGCCGGTTGAGGTGAGGTGCAGCGGCGCGCGGCCGCCGATGGCCCGCACCACCTGCATGCCGGAGCGTTCGCTGTAGGCCCGCTCCACGTAGACGATCTCGTCGCCTTGCCGCACGCTCAGGTTGACCGGCTGCTGCGTGAGCTTGTGCAATTCGCGCATCGGTCCCAGGGCGGCGTCGCGCACATTCAGTCGGCCCTTCACCAGATTGCCCAGTTCGAGCAGCCGCATGCCGAGGCGATAGCTGCCCGGTTCCGGCCGGTCCACGAAACGCCCGACAGCGAGGTCGTTGAGGATGCGGTGGGTGGTGGAGGGATGGAGCCCCGTTTTTTCGCTGATCTCCTTGAGGGAGATCGCGTCCTCGCGAGACGCCAGCACGTCGATCAGGGCGAACATGCGCTCGATGACCTGGATGACGGGCGTGGCAGGAACGTCGGTGTTGTTCTTTCTCATGGGACGGCGCTGAACCAAACGGCCGCCATTTTATAGCGTGAAATCAAACTTCGCGCCATTCGCCGTCCACCAGGATCTGGTGGGGGGCGAACTTGGCCTTGTAGGCCATCTTGTTGCTGTGCTCGATCCAGTAGCCCAGGTAGACGTGCGGCAGGCCGAGTTCACGGGCCTGGGCAATCTGCCAGAGCACGCCGTAGGTGCCATAGGCAGCACCTTCCTCCGGCTCGTAGAAGGTGTAGACGGCCGACAGCCCGTCGTTGAGCACGTCCAGGATGGACACCATCTTCAAGGCGCCCTGGCTGCCGTCGTCGGTTGGCTCGCGGAACTCGACCAACCGTGAGTTGACGCGGCTCTGGAGCAGGAACTGGGTGTACTGGTCGATGCTGTCGTGGTCCATACCCCCGCCAGCGTGGCGGCCGTTCTGGTAGCGCAGGTAAAGCTGGTAGTGCTCGGGCACGAAGCACAGTCGCAGCACCCGGGCCTGCAGATGCTGGTGGCGTTGCGCTGCGCGGCGCTGGCTGCGGCTGGGCGCGAAACGTTCTGCCAGGATGCGCAGGGGGATGCAGGCGCGGCAACCGTCGCAGTAGGGGCGGTAGGTGAACATTCCGCTGCGGCGGAAGCCGCCCAGCACCAGGTCGGAGTAGGCGTCGCTGTTGATGAGGTGGCTGGGCGTGGCCACCTGGGAGCGCGCCTGACGGTCGGGCAGATAGCTGCAGGGGTAGGGCGCTGTCGCGTAGAACTGCAGCGTCTGGAGCGGCAGATCCTTGAGGAGCGTCATTGCTGTGCCGGCAGAAGTTCGTTCCAGTATATGGGGTCGAATTGCCATGCAGGAATGGGCGGCTGCCTGCATGCATCGCCGATGTGGGCGAGGAACTGCGCCCGTGGCCATTCGCTCGCGCCCAGGCTGGCCAGGTGGGCGGTGTTCTGCTGACAGTCGATGGCCTGCACGCCGTGGTGGCGGCAGAAGGCCACCAGGCCCGCCAAGGCGATCTTCGAGGCGTCGGTGCGCCGCGCGAACATCGATTCGCCGAAGACCGCGCGGCCCAGTGCGACGCAATAGAGGCCGCCCGCGAGTTGCCCGTCGATCCAGGTCTCCACGCTGTGCGCGTGGCCGGCGCGGTGCAGTGCCACGTAGGCCTGCTGCATCTCGGGGAGGATCCAGGTGCCCGACTGGCCGGCCCGGGGCGCTTCGGCGCAGGCGGTGATCACGTCGGCGAATGCATGGTCGATGCGGATCTCGCACCGCGGCGCCTGCTGGCGAAACGCCAGCAGGGTCTTGCGCAGCGAGCGGTGCAAGCGGAAGGCGCCAGGCCGGAGCACCATCCGCGGGTCCGGGCTCCACCAGAGGATGGGCTGGTCGTCGCCGAACCACGGGAAGATGCCGTGGCCATAGGCGTCGAGCAGCGTCGGCACGTCCAGTGCGCCGCCGGCCGCCACGACGCCCGGAACGGGATCTTCTGGCCCCCACGCGGTGGCCGGCGGTGGGAGCGGCTCACCAGCGGCGAGCCAGGGCAGTTTGCGGGGGAGTCGTGCCACGGCTGGATTCTGGCGCATGCCGGGCGCGATCCCGGCACGCGCCGCTTCCAATGGGCCGCACCCTCTGATTTCCCCCAAAAAGGCGAAGGGTAAGGGCCTGGATTGCGGCACACTCTCGGCCGGCCGCCGCGAGGCAGCCATGAGGGCGCCGGCCCAAGGCTTTGCCGGCGTGGAGAACTATTCGAGGCGATCCGCCTTTCCTGGAGCTTGCGTGTTCCGCCTGCTGATCTGTGATGACCATCCGCCCATCCGGACGGCACTGCGGTTGCTCGCGCGTCAGGTCGATCCCACCAGCGATGTCACCGAGACCGGCAACGCCCGCGACCTCGTCGAGGTTCTGCGTGGGCGCCGCGATTTCGACCTGCTGGTGCTCGACCTTCAGTTGCCGGGGATGTCCGGCCTGAGCGTCCTGTCGGAGGTCAAGCAGCTGCGGCCAGAACTCGCCGTGCTCGTCCTTTCTGCGGACGAAAGCCCCCAGAGCGTCGATGCGGCGCTGCAGGCCGGTGCTTCCAGCTATCTGTTCAAGTCGGCGAGCGAGACGGTGCTCTTCCAGGCGCTCAAGGATGTCTGCGGTCGCCGGCTTGCGCTGCCCGAAAGCATCACGGCCAAGGCCGGCGGCCGGGGCCGCGCGGTACCGGACGATGGGCTGTCGCTGTCGGCCCGGCAACGCGACGTGCTGAACTGCCTGCTGCACGGCATGTCGGCCAAGCAGGTGGCACGCACGCTCGGCCTGTCAGAAGGCACGGTCAAGAGCCACACCGTGGCGGTGTTCCGGGCCCTCAATGTCAGCTCCCGTGCGCAGGCGGTGGTGGAAGCGCATCGGCGAGGCATCACGCTTGGATGCTGAGGCGCACGACCGCGACCTGATCAGCTTCGCCCTGGCCCAGGCCGCCGCCGCGGCCAGGCTGGCCTTGGTGGGTGTGTTGATCCTCGCCGCGGTCGCATGGCGGGACGTGGGTGCGCCGGGCGTTCTCGCCTGGAGCGTGGCCGCGGCGGGCTCCCTGCTGCTGCGCAACCGCGTCATGGCCGTGGCGGCCCGCTGGCTGTCGCAAGGGCGTCCCACGCGCAGCGCACGACGCATCCTCTGGGCCTCGTCGTTGGTGCTGGCCTTTGCCCTGGTGAGCCTGCCCCTGCTCGGCCTGCCGCACATGCAGACCGAGACGCGATTGCTGGTGACGCTCTTCTATTGCTGCTGGGGTGCAGCGGGCATGTCGTCCCTGGGCATCGTGCCGCGGCTGTATGCCGGCTATCTGGGGCTGATGCTGGGGGGCGTGGCCGCGGGTTGGGCGCGGGACTTCACGCCCCAGCTCGCCCCGGCGATCTTCGGCGGCCTCTTCATGTACTGGCTGGTGCTGAGCGTCTTCGCCCACGGCTTTTCCCGCCGCGTGGCCGAGGGCATCGCCATCCGCGCCGAGAACGCGCAACTCGTCAAGCAGCTGTCGGCGGCCAATGCCGCCAAGACCCGCTTCATCATGACGGCCAGCCACGACCTGCGCCAGCCACTGCATGCCATCGGGCTGCTGGGCGGGGTGCTGGCGCGTGCCACCACCGCAGAGGACATCCACCGGGCGCGCGAGGCCTTGGCCATCGCGCTGGAGGGGCTGCAGCAGCTTTTCTCCGCCATCCTGGATCTCTCGCGGATGGACAGTGGGGCGCTGCGGCCCGAGCTGCGCTACGTGCCCATCGCGCCGTTGGTCGCGCGCCTGGACATCGAGTACCGCGCCCTGTGCCTCGAAGGCGGCCGGCGCTGGGAGTGCCGCGCCGAGACGGCGCATGTCCGCACTGACCTAGCACTGCTCGAGCGGGTGCTGCGCAACCTGCTCGACAACGCGCTCAAGCATGGCGCCGATGGCGGGGTGTGCCTGGCGCTGTCCACGCAGCCCGATGGCGTGATGCTGGAGGTCTCCGACACGGGCCCGGGCATCCCGGTGGAGGAGCAGGACCGGGTGTTCGACGAGTTCTACCGCAGCCGCCACGTGGTCTCGTCCGGCATGGGGCTGGGGCTGTCGATCGTGCAGCGTCTGGCCCGGCTGCTCAACGCCCGGCTGAACATGGAATTCGTCGATCCGGTCCGGCGCACCGGAACGCGGGTCACCCTGATGCTGCCACTGGCGCAGCCCAGCGACGAGCAGGCCGTCGAGCCCGAGGTGGTGCTGCCCGACCTGCAGGGCCTGCGCGTGCTGGTGCTGGACGACGAGGCAACGGTGCTCGACGCCACCCGCGCCCTGCTGGAGCAATGGGGCTGTGTGGTCGCCACCTGCCGCAGCGGCAGCGAGGTGGCCGCTGCCGTGCAGCGCCTGGGACCGCCGCATGTCGCCTTGGCCGACTACCACCTCGGCCCCTCGGAAAACGGCCTGATGGCCCTGGAGGCGTTGCGCCGCGATCAGCCCGAGATGGGCTGCGTCATCGTCACGGGCGAATCCGATGCGGCCATCCGTCAGCGACTGGCCGACGAGGGCCTGCCGGTGCTGGAAAAGCCGGTGGATCCCGAAGAGTTGCGCGCCGTGCTGGGCCTGTTCCGCGCCATGGACGAATGATGAACGAAGGGGTGATCGATGCAGTGGCTCTCCGACAACCTGGAGGCGCTGCTCGAAGCGCCCGATGAGCAGCGACGTTTCGACGCCGTCGTCGTGGGCTCCGGCTACGGCGGCTCGGTGGCGGCATTGCGGCTGGCCGAAGCCGGGTTCAATGTCGGCGTGCTCGAACGCGGGCAGGAATACGTGGCTGGCGAATTCCCGAGCGACCTGGGCGATGCCGGCAAGTACGTGCGCGCCCAGTGGCAGGGCGCGACCGGCGTCCAGGCGGCCGGCTATGAGGATGCGCTCTTCGACTTCCGGGTGGGGCAGGGCGCCGCGGCCCTCGTGGGCAACGGACTGGGCGGCGGCAGCCTGATCAACGCCGGTGTCGGCCTGCAGCCCGAAGCGGTGGTGTTCCAGTCCGAGCACTGGCCTGCCGCCATCCGGCGCACCAACCTGCAGCCGTGGTTCGACCGCGCCCGTGCCATGCTGGAGTTGTCCCGGCCGGAGGACGGTCGGCGTTGCTTCGACCCGCAGGGCACGCGCAAATACCAAGCGCTGCGCGGGCTGCACGACCGGCTGCCCTCCCGGCCGGCCCGGGGCGACTCCGCTTCGGTCCGGCCCGAGTTCCGTGAAGTGCCCATCGCCGTCTGCCTGCATCCCTGGCAGGTCACGGCGCATGAGGGCGCGCTGGGCCCGCGGTCGGCCTGCACCGGCTGCGGCAACTGCGTCAGCGGCTGCAACGACGACGCCAAGCTGACGCTCACCAAGACCTACCTGCCCGCCGCCCGGCGGGCGGGGGCGCGGCTCTTCGCGGGCGTGACGGTGCTCAGCGTCCATCGCGAGGAGGAGGGCGACTTCCCCTGGGTGCTGCGCGTGGTCCGCACGGCCGAACGCAGCCTGTACGAGGGCCAGCGCCAGCATGCAGGCGCCGCGGCCCGCGCCGGCTGGGTGCATGAACTGCGCGCCCGGCAGGTGGTGCTGGCCGCCGGCACCTTCGGCAGCACGGAGATCCTGCTGCGCTCCCGTTCCGCGCCAGAGGGCACGCCACGCGCGCCGCTCGCCACCAGCGACCGGCTCGGCGAGCGGGTGTCCGGCAACGGCGACGACGTGGCCTGCATTGCCGAGCTGGATGCGCCGGCCAACGCACTGGGCGACACGGCCGCTGGCCGAAGCCCCGAACCGGCCGGGCCAACCATCTCGGCCATGATCCGCTTCCGCGACGCCGGGGACGAGCGACGCTCGACCCTGGTTCAGGATGGCGGCGTGCCGGGGCTGCTGGCGCCCGTGTTCCAGGAGCTCGTCCAGACGCTCACCACGCTCGCCCGGCTGGACGACCCCGCCGGTCCGGCATCGACGGAGGTGGACGACCTGGCGCCGCAGCCGAAGGTGCTGACCCACTCGCTCACGCTGCTGGGCATGGGCCACGACGACAGCCCCGCCCGCATCGACCTGGACACGCGCAGCGACCGCATCCGCTGGCAGTGGCCGCGTCCCGAGGCGGCGTCCGCGCCGCCGCTGCACCGGGCGCGCGTGGCGCCCGCCACGGGCCAGGATGGGCGCTACCTGCGCAATCCGGGCAGCGGCATCCTGCCGCCCACCATGGACGGGCTGCTGGGCGGTGCCGGCATGGGCCAGTTGTTGGTCACCGTCCATCCGCTCGGCGGTTGCCCCATGGGCGACGATGCGGTGCAAGGGGTGTGCAACCACCTGGGGCAGGTCTTCCGCGGACCGCAGGGCAGCGATGTGCACGAAGGCCTGTATGTGATGGACGGCTCGGTGGTGCCGACATCGCTCGGTGTCAATCCCATGCTCACCATCACCGCCCTGGCCGAGCGCAGCTGCGCCGACCTCGTGCAGCGCCTGCATGCCGGGTCGGCGGCACGGATGCCCCCGCCGGCCGGCGCCGTGCCTCGGCCCTTGCCTGCGCCGGTCGTGCCTGCGCCCAGGCCAACGAGTACCGCTGGCGCCGTCGCCCCGGGTGCGTCGCTGCGCGAGGTGCTTCGCGGCCCGGTGCAGCCGTCTCCTTCGCAGCAATGGTGCGGGCCCTGGCCTCGGGACGCGGTGCCCCTGGGCGATGCCGCCTCGCTCTTCGTGCAGATGGAGGTGAGCGACTGGGCGCGTTTCCTGGCCGACCCGCGCCATCGGGCGCTCGTCCAGCCCTCGGGGGCGGCGTCCTCGTCGGCCTACGAGGCCTCGCGCCTGCTGGTGCAGCTCGAAGGCCGCGCACCGCGCACGCTGTGGGTGGAGGAGGGCCATGCCGACCTGTATGCCCGCCAGCCGGAGTCCTGGCCGCGGCATGCGAGTCGCTGGCTTCGGCTGGTCCTCACCTACACCCTCAGCCGCTGGCTGCCGGATTCCGGCAAGGAGGGCGGCGGAAGCTTCTCGCTGAAACCCGCCAACCTGTGGCGGGTGGCCCGGATGCTGTGGCAGGCCGCGGAAGTACGGGTCTTCGATTACCGCATGGTCCTGCGCATGGAGGTCGAGGTCGAGAACGAGGACAAGGACAAGGACAAGGCCAGGGAAGAGCCGCCGCTTCATCTGCGCGGCACCAAGGTCATCGATGGTGCAGCGTCCTGGAAGGACCTGGGGCAGTGGTGCCGCGCTGCATGGGCCGGTGGCTGGCCCGCCGTGCCGCGCCCCAGCGTCTGGAGCCAACTGGGCGAACTGCCCCTGTCGCTGAGCGACGCGTCCGGCCAGGTCCTGCTGCAGGGTCGGCTGCGCATGGACATGCCCGACATCGCCCGCAACCTGCTGCCCCAGCTGCACAGCGGTCGGGACAGCGTGACGGCGACGATGGCCGCGCTGGGCTATCCGCTGATGCTCGCGCGCGGGCTGCTGCGCACGCGGCTGCTGGACTTCCGTGCGCCGGACTATGCCCGCCGCACCGTGCCGCCCGCGCCCCCGGCAGGTGGCGAGGCCGAGCAGGTCTGGCTGCATTTTCCCGAGGGCTGGACCCACGGCGGCTTTCCTCCGCTGCAGACCCGTCGACACGGCCAGGTGCCGCCCTGTGCGCCGATCCGGTTGCGTGTGCGCGCGCGGCTGGCCGATCCGGCGGCCTCGCCCATGGACCTGGCGCTGGTGCGCTACCGGCAGCCCCGGCCCCAGGTGCACGCCCCCGACGGGCAGGGGGCCCGCCGCGTGCGCGCGCTGCTGATGATCAACGGCTTCGCCCAGTCGACGCTGCCCTTCGTCGAGCCATTGATGGGCGCCGACGCGCTGGCGGCGCGGCTGTACGACGAGGGCTGGGACCTGTGGCTGCTGGAGTACCGCGTGAGCCCGCTGCTGGATGCCTCCGCCCGCTTCTCGACCATGGACGACATCGCGGCCTTCGACATTCCGTCGGCGGTGGCCCGTGTGTGCGCAGAGCTGGGCGAGGAGCTCGACCTGGCGCCCGAGCTGCTGCGCATCCACGCCTTCAGCCATTGCGTGGGCGCTGCTTCGCTGGCGATGTCGCTGGCCGGTGGACACCTGGCCGTGCGCCATCCCGAGGGCGATGGCCAGGTGCATCGTCTGGGTGGGGCCGTCTTTTCGCAGTTCCAGCCCTATGTGATCGGCTCCAACTCGGCGCAGCAGCGTCTTCAGCTGGGGGCCTTCATGCACAACGTGCTCGGCCGCGAGTTCCTGGAGTTCGCCGCCGGTGTCGGAACACCCGATCTGCTGCATGGGCTGCTGGACCGGCTCTTCGCCACGATGCCGCATGCGGACCTGCCCTGTGTCCCGCGCGGCGAGGCCTGCCCGCACGACGATCCGGCGTGCCCGCATGCGCAGCACTGCCCGCACAAGCTGCAGGCCTGCCCCCACGAAGCCGACCTGCGCGTCGAGCAGCCCGACACCACCACCTGCAAGCGCATGTCCGGGCTGCTCAGTCCGCTTTTCGATCATGGGCGCCTGGGCGAGACCTTCCACGAGCGGCTGGACATCTACTTCGGCCGCACCAACCTGGGCGTCTTCCTGCATGGCGCCAAATGCGTGCAGCACGAACAGCTGGTGGACGACGATGGCCGCGACTACCTGTCGGACGACAAGGTCCGGCGCTATTTCGACATGCCGATGATGCTCATGCACGGCAGCGACAACCAGCTGTTCGACGTCGCGTCCCTCGCGCGCAGCGCCGATCAGCTGCGCCGGGTCTTCGGCGAGGAAGGGCGCTCGACCGCCTCCAATCCGGCTCAGCCCATGCCGCGGGTCACGGCCCACCCGCTGCCGGGCTTCGCGCATTTCGACTGCACCATCGGCCGCGCCGCAGCGCAGCAGGTCTTTCCCCGCATCGAGCAGTTCCTGGCCGATGCGTGGACGCGCCCGCTGGCCCCGCCGCAGGTGCAGCGCCACGCCGAGGCGCAACTGCCGGCGACCGGCCCGCTGATGGGCTGGGTGCGGCCGGGGCAGGGCGGCGCGACGGTGGTGCGGGTGTGGGCCGAGTTCCGGCGCCGACACGGTGGCCTGCTGGTGGGCGGCATGACGCTGGCGTGCGGCCAGCTCCGGCGGAAGCCATGGCATCTCTCGCAGGCCTGGCCTCTGAGGACCGTGGTCCTGCAGACACGGCCGCCGGCGCAGGTGTCCGACACCGTGCCGCCGGGCACGGCCTTTCCGGTCAGCGTGCTCGTCGCCGACGTGGTGCTGCCTGCGGACGTGGAGGGCGTGCACATCGACGTCTTCGGGCTCTACACCTTCGACGCCAGCGCCGCGCCGATGGATGCCGCGCCGCTGGTGCCGGCGGGCATGCCGGGCCAGACGCCGCCATCGGCATCCACCGGCGTCCCCGCGGCCGGAGAAATGCTGGATGAGGATGCGCAGGCCGCCCACGACCTGGCCGTGCTGACCGGCCAGACGCCGGGCAGGGTGTCGGCCGCCGCCGCGGACGCCGCCACGCCCTTCCGCCTGACCATCGACACGAGCCTGCTCGTCCGCGCCGCCCGGCGCGTGCCCCTGCCCGAGGACCGGGTGCCCGCGCCGTTCGCCGTCCCCCCGACCACGGACGAGATCGTGCTGCCCGAGGACGGCCTGATCGGCCCGGTGGTCGAACAGGGGCCGCTGCTGTCGCAGGCCTATGCCGATGGCCTGGTGGCCGTGCTGCGCGAGGAGCTGAAGCGCCGTGCCGCCGCCGCGCGCCGTGCCGACCCGGCCACGCTGTCGCGTGTGGACCGTGAACTGGCCACGCCTGAGCAGGCACGGTTGCACGTGGCCGATGCCCTGCGCCGGCCCGCGGAGGGCGGCACCTGTTTCCTTGCCGCGGGGTGCCGGCATCCCGGCATCACGGGCTTCGAGTCGGCACGTGCCGACGCCAGCCTGGCAGCGCTGGCGCACGCCCATGCCCGCACGGGCGACGCCCGCTTCATGGCCATGCTCGGCGACCAGGTCTATGCCGATGCGCGTGCCGGCCTCTTCGACACGGCCTCGGAGCTGGAGCGCATCCTGCCGCGCTACCGCGACGCCATGGGCTCGCCCGGCTTCCGCGCGCTGGCCCAGCGGCTCCCGATCGTCATGGTGCTGGACGACCACGAGATCGTCGACAACTGGACGCGCGAGCAGCTGTGGCTGGGCGAGGGCGGCCTATGGCGGGCGCTCACCGCACGCGCGGCCTACCGCGCCTTCCAGCGCGCTCATGGGCCGGATCCCTTTG
Organism: Pseudacidovorax sp. NFM-22; assembly: GCF_021401245.1. Lineage (GTDB taxonomy): Bacteria > Pseudomonadota > Gammaproteobacteria > Burkholderiales > Burkholderiaceae_C > Xenophilus. The sequence goes on along the minus strand of NZ_JACBFY010000001.1, from coordinate 688,949 downwards.
CGGCCGCCGACGGCGACGCCGACGATGCGCGCCACCACGGCGCCTTCCGCTGCGGCGACATCTCGGCCTTCATGCTGGATGCGCGCACCTCGCGGCAACTTGGCACGCGTCGACTGCTGTCGGAGACCGGCTGGAGGCTGCTGGAGACCTGGCTGTGCCGTGAGCAGCAGATGCATGGCGATGCGCCGAAGTGGGTGATGTGCGGCTCGGTGATCGCGCCGGGCCTGCGGGAGTTTGCCGGCCGTCCCGCGCCGCGGCAGGCCGACAACTGGCAGATGTCGCCCGCCGACCGGCAACGCTTCTTCGACCTCCTGGTGCGGCACCGCATCCAGAACGTGGTGCTGCTGTCCAGCGACTACCACTGCTCGGCCGTGGCGCGCCTGCGCATCGGGCCCGACCTGCAGGGCCTCGCCATCGTGGCACCGCCCCTGCATGCACCCATGCGCTTCGCCAACTCGTTGGCCGACACGGTGTTGCTCGAAGAGTCGGTTCCGCTCGTCGGCGGCCTCACGCTGCAGGTCGACAGCGTGGGCGCCTGGGACGGGGAGGGCTGGCTGGCTGTCCGGCAGTCCGAAGTCGCCGAAGGGCATTGGACGCTGGCGCTGGACCTGCACCTGCGCGGGCAGGAAGCCGCGGCCTTCGAGACGATCCATCTCCGCGAGACGCTGCCGAGTCGCCGGCCGCGTCCGCGGAGTGCCGCTCAGAACGATTCCAGCGGCAGGCCGACGTAGTTCTCGGACAGCGAGGTCGACGCCGCTGACGAGTGCACCAGGTAGTCCAACTCGGCCTCCTGGATCTTCTGGCCGAAGTCGCCGGTGTCGGGGAAGCGGTGCATCAGCGAGGTGAACCACCACGAGAAGCGCTCGGCCTTCCAGATGCGGCGCAGGCAGAGGTCGGAATAGCGGTCGAGCGCGCTGGTGCTGCGCTCGCCGTAGTAGCGCTCCAGCGCCTGGTACAGGTAGCCCACGTCCGAGGCCGCGAGGTTCAGACCCTTGGCGCCGGTGGGCGGCACGATGTGCGCCGCGTCGCCCGCCAGGAACAGCCGGCCGAAGCGCATCGGCTCGGCCACGAAGCTGCGCAGCGGGGCGATGCTTTTTTCCAGCGCGGGGCCGGTCACGAGGCGCTCGCGGCCTTCCGGGTCCAGGCGCAGGCGCAGCTCGTTCCAGAAGGCGTCGTCGCTCCAGTTCTCGACCTTCTCCTCGACCGGCACTTGCACGTAGTAGCGGCTGCGGGTGCGGCTGCGCATGCTGCACAGCGCGAAGCCGCGCGGCGTGTTGCAGTAGATGAGTTCGTCGGAGACCGGCGGCACGTCCGCCAGCATGCCCAGCCAGCCGAAGGGATAGATCTTCTCGTAGAGCTTGACCGCGCTGGCCGGCACGCTGGCCCGGCTCACGCCGTGGTAGCCGTCGCAGCCGGCGATGAAGTCGCATTCGATCTCGTGCGTGGCGCCGTCCTTCTCGTAGCGCACGCGGGGGCGCTCGCCGTCGAAGTCATGCAGGCTGACGTTGGCCGCACCGTAGATGGTGGTCAGGCCGGCGGCGGCGCGGACGTCCATCAAATCGCGGGTGACCTCGGTCTGGCCGTAGACCATCACTTGCCGGCCCTGCGTGTGCGCATGCATGTCGATGCGGTGGCGTTGGCCCTGGAAGAGCAGCTCGATGCCGTGGTGCGGCAGCCCTTCGGCATGGGCGCGCGCATCGACGCCGGCCTTCTTGAGCAGGTCCATCGTGACCTGCTCCAGCACGCCGGCGCGGATGCGGCCGAGCACGTAGTCGCCGGTCTGGCGTTCGACGATCACGTTGTCGATGCCGGCGACGTGCAGCAGTTGGCCCAGCAGCAGGCCGGCCGGGCCGGCGCCGATGATGGCGACTTGGGTACGCATGGGAAGGGTCTCCTGATCCAGGGGCAACAAAGGGAATGGGCCGAAGCGTAGAAAAAAGCTGCCCCGATCCGGCGGCCCGTCAGGCCCTGCCGCGCGATGATTCGTTGGGTTGCGCGATGATCGCGCAACATCGCTGATCCAAGGAGCCGATCCATGACCATCGCCAAAGCGGACTTCATCGAGGGCCTGGCCAAGGGCCTGGCGGTGCTCGAAAGCTTCGACACCGAGCGGCAGCGCCTGAATGCGACGCTGGCCGCCCAGCGTGCCGGGCTCACCCGGGCGGCGGCGCGGCGTCACCTGCTCACGCTGGCGCACCTGGGCTACCTGGAGACCGACGGCAGCTATTTCTGGATGGCGCCGCGGGTGCTGCGCTTTTCCGGCAGCTACCTGGCCTCGTCGCGCCTGCCGCGGGCGTTGCAGCCCACGCTCAACCGGCTGTCGGCGCAGACGGGGGAGTCCTTCTCCGCCGTGGTGCTCGATGGCGAGGAGGTGGTGATCGTCGCCCGCAGCGGCAGCTATGGCGCGCCTTCGCGCGTGCTGGCCTACGGCCTGCACCTGGGGGCCCGGCTGCCGGCGCATGCCACGTCGACGGGGCAACTGCTGCTGGCGGCCATGGCGCCGGCGGCGCTGTCGGCCTGGCTCAAGGGGCGCAGCCTCGCGCGGCTCACGCCGCACACCTTGACCCGGCCGGCAGAGTTGCGCCGGCGGCTGGCGCAGATCCGCAAGGACGACCATGCGCTGGCCAGCGAGGAGCACGAGCTGGGCGTGCAGGCCCTGGCGGTGCCGTTGCGGGACATGCAGGGCCGGACCGTGGCCGCCCTGAACCTCGTCCTGTCGGGCGGGCTGCAGCCGCCCGAGGCACTGGAACGAAGCATGCTGCCCTTGCTTGCCGAGGCTGCGCGCGAACTGCGGGCGCTGCTCTGATAAAGCAAAATTGACTTTGTGTGAATTTGTTGCGCGACGCCGGTGCCGGCCGGGCCCAACATTTCGCCCATGCCTCTGTCCCTTCTCCACCGCTTGGCCAGCGCGCAGCTTCCTGTTTCCTTCACGGAGGGCGGCGACATCGACGCCATCCGCATGCTGGCGCTCGCCGGCCATGTGCAGGCGGTGATCCCCCGTCCCGTGCGGACCTTGTCCGGCCACCACCAGCCGGCAGCCACGGTGTCTGCCATCACGCCGCTGGGTCGGCAGATGATGGAGCGTTTTCCCCGCGAAGCCGAGGTGGGCTGAGGCGCGGCGGCGCCAACCCGGGCGGGCCCACCGGCATCCGCCCACGCAAGGTCGCCCCGGCCGCTGATCTTGCGCCCCTGGACGCCAGCCAATTCCTACAGCGACAGTAGACCTTTCGCCGCTTGAGGTGGGTCAACCGGACCATGGCGACTTATCATGATTGAAATTTCGGTAATTACTGAAATTTCAACATTTGCCGCTTCGCCATGACTGAATCCACGTCCGTTGATCCCGACCGGCTGCCGAGCCCGGTGTCGATGGCGGCCACGGCGCAGGCGATGGCCGCCCTGCTGTGGCTGCCGCAGGCGGCACTGCTGGCCTGGGCTGTCCAGAGGCTTGCCGACGGTGGCGGCCTGCACGGCGTGCTTGCACTGGCGGGTGGCGTGGCGGCGGTCGGGCTGCTGCGCGCGGCGTTCGATGCATGGGGCGTGCGCCGTGCCTTCGAAGATGCGCGGCAGGCGCTCGGTACGCTGAGGCGCGCGGCAACGGCGGCGCTCGCCGGCGGATCGCCGGTCGACCGCGACCGGCCGGCCTCCGGACTGGCGGCCAGCGTGCTGGCGGAGCAGGCCGAGGCCATCGTGCCCTGGCTGGCGCGTTTCCAGCCGGTGCGGCTGAGGCTCATGGTGGTACCGGTCGCCATCGCGCTGGCGGTGGGCGCCCTGTCCTGGGTGGCCGCGGCCATCCTGGTGGTGGCCGCGCCGCTGATCCCGCTGTTCATGGCGCTGGTCGGCCGCCGTGCACAGGCTGCGTCGGAAGCGCAACTGGCGCGGCAGGGCGACATGAACGCCTTCCTGCTCGACCGGCTGCGGGGCCTCTCCACCCTGCGCGCGCTGGGCGCGGTCGATCACACGGCGCTGCGGCTGAGGGCCTCGGCGCAGGATCTGCACCGCCGCACGATGGCCGTGCTGCGCATCGCTTTCCTGTCGTCGGCGGTGCTGGAGCTGTTCGCCGCGCTCGGTGTGGCCATGGTGGCGGTCTATGTGGGCTTCCATCTGCTGGGGCATCTGCAGTTCGGCAGCTGGGGCCGCACGCTGAGCCTGGGACAGGGCCTGTTCATCCTGCTGCTGGCGCCCGCCTTCTTCGAGCCGCTGCGCGAGCTGTCGGCCGTGTGGCATGACCGTGCGGCTGGCGAGGCCGCGCGCAAGGCGCTGGCGTCACTCGATGGCGCGGGGCCGAGGCTTCCCGGGCAGTCTGACCCTGCCCTGCCGGCAGAGCCGGCGCCCGCCGGTGCGCTGGGCGTGCGCGTGCGGGGGCTGCGCTTTGCCCCGGCGGGCGAGCGGCCGGTGCTCGACGCGTTCGACCTCGACGTCCGCCCCGGTGAACGCCTGGCCATCCTCGCACCCAGCGGCGGGGGCAAGACGACCCTGCTGTCGCTGCTGGCCGGGCTTGTCGCGCCGCAGGCGGGGCAGGTTTTCATCGGCGGCGTTCCCATGGACGAGGCCCATGCGCCGGGTCTGCGCCGCCGTATCGGCTGGATGGGGCAGCGGGCCCATGTGTTCGCCGGCTCCCTCGACGCCAACGTGGACCTGGGCCGGCCGGTCGCGGACGCGCAGGCCGTCGCCCGCGCCATCGACTTCGCGGGCCTCGCCGACGTGGCCGCCGGCCGTCCCGGCCAGAGCCTCGGCGAGGCCGGTGTGGGCCTGTCGGGTGGCGAGGCCGTCCGCCTCGCCCTGGCCCGCCTGGCCGTGAACGACGAAGCCGGCCTGCTGCTGGCGGACGAGCCCACCGCCCACCTCGATGCCGAGACGGCCGACCGCGTCATCAACGCGCTGCTCGCCCTGAGTCGCGGCCGGACGCTGGTGCTGGCCACCCACGACCCGCGCCTCGCTGCGTGCATGGACCGCGTGCTCCGCCTCGAACTGACGCCGCTGCGCGAAGCGGCCTGAAGCCGCGACCCACCCAGGAGCCCACGCCATGACCCGTTCCGCCACCCACGATCTCCAGGTGCTGCGCCGCCATTTCATCGGCCAGCGACGCGGGGCACTGTGGCTGGGCGCCGGGCTGGCCGTGCTCACCAGCCTGGCCGGCATCGGCCTGCTGGGCCTGTCGGGCTGGTTCATCACGGCGACGGCGCTGGCCGGCCTGCAGCTGACGACGGCGATGGTGTTCGACGTCTTCATGCCCTCGGCGGGCATCCGGCTGCTGGCCCTGGGCCGCACCGGCGCGCGCTATGCCGAGCGGCTCGTCACGCACGATGCCACGCTCGGCGTGCTGGCTGGCCTGCGCGAGCGTCTGCTGCGCGGTTGGGCGCAACCCGAGGCGGCGCAGCGCCTGCTGCTGCGTCCCGCGCGGCTGCTGCAGCGCCTGACGGCCGACATCGATGCGCTCGATGCCCTCTACCTGCGCATGGCCGTGCCGCTGGCCGTCAGCCTGGCAGCGGCGGCGATGGCCGGCGTCGTGGCTGGCTTGCACGACCTGCGGCTGGGCCTGGCCCTGGCCGCCTGGCTGCTAGTGGCCGGCTGGGGCAGTGCGTGGGTGGTCGCGCGCCGGGCCCGCCCCGTGGCGGTGCGCCGGGCGCTGGCGCTGGAGCGCCTGCGCGCCCGTGCCGTCGACCTCGTGGCGGGGCAGACCGAACTGGCCATGGCCGGCCGGCTGACGGCCCAGTGCGAGGCGCTGGCCGAGGCCGATGCACGCCTGGCCGCCACCGACCTGCGCATGGCCAGCCTGGAAGCGCGGGCCAGCTTCGCGCACGGATTGGTGCACACGGCCACCCTGGTGGGCGTGCTGCTGGCGGCCGCCTGGCTGGTGGAGCAGGGCCGCATCGGCGCGCCGGCCGCGGCGCTGCTGATGCTCATGGCGCTGGCCGCGGGCGAGCCGATGGCGGCGCTGCGCCGCGGCGCGCTGGAGTCGGGCCGCACCTGGCTGGCGGCCCGGCGGCTGGCGCCGGCCGTGGCGGCGGCGGAGGCCACACCGTCGGGCGATGCGCCGCAGGCTCGCCCTGGCGCCGCAGCCGACGGCGGCATCCATCTCGAAGGTGTCGTGGTGCGCCGAGACGGCGGGGCACGCCCCGTCCTGCAACTGCCGGCGCTGCACATCCAGCCCGGCGAGCGCGTGGCGGTCATCGGACCCAGCGGCGCCGGCAAGTCCACGCTGCTCGCGCTGGTGGCGGGTGAACGCGCCCCGGTCGCCGGCCAGGTGCAGGCACCGCGCGCCACCTGGATGACCCAGCGGCCCGAGCTCTTCCGCGACAGCCTGCGCGACAACCTCACGCTCGCCGCACCCCACGCCACCGACGCGCAGTTGGGCGCGGCGCTCGCCGATGCCGGCCTGCAGCCCGATGTCGCCCGCTTGCGCGAAGGCCTGGACACGCCCCTGGGCGAAGGCGGGCTGGGCCTGTCGGGCGGGCAGATGCGCCGCCTGTCGCTGGCCCGCCTGCTGCTGCAGGACGCACCGCTGTGGCTGCTCGACGAGCCGACGGAGGCACTCGACGCCGCCACCGCCCGCGAGGTCCTGCGCCGCCTGGACGCGCGGGCGCAGGGCCGCACGCTGCTCATCGCCACCCATCTGCGCCGCGAAGCGCGGCTCGCCGACCGCCTGCTCTGCATCGATGCCGGCGCGTTGCGCGCCGACCTGCGGCGCGGCACACCCGCCTTCGACACCGCCCTCGCCGCATTGCGCGACGACTGAGCCCATCGCATTCCCCGCATTCCGACGCCAAGCATTTCAGAAGGAGTCTCACCATGGACCTCGACATCGTCGGCCTCTCACGATTGCAGTTCGCAGTCACGGCCCTCTACCACTTTCTTTTCGTTCCGCTGACCATCGGGCTGGCGATCCTGATCGCCATCATGGAGACCGTCTACGTCATGACGGGCCGCACCATCTGGCGCGACATGACCAAGTTCTGGGGCCTGCTCTTCGGCATCAACTTCGCGATGGGCGTGGCCACCGGCATCGTCATGGAGTTCCAGTTCGGCATGAACTGGAGCTACTACAGCCACTATGTGGGCGACGTGTTCGGCGCACCGCTGGCCATCGAGGGGCTGATGGCCTTCTTCCTCGAAGCCACCTTCGTCGGCCTGTTCTTCTTCGGCTGGGAGCGGCTGTCCAAGCTCAAGCACCTGATCGTGACCTGGTGCGTGGCGCTGGGCTCCAACCTGTCGGCGCTGTGGATCCTGATCGCCAACGGCTGGATGCAGAACCCGGTGGGCGCGCAGTTCAACCCGCAGACCATGCGCATGGAGGTGACCGACTTCTTCGCCGTGCTGACCAACCCGGTGGCGCAGGCCAAGTTCGTGCACACGGTCTCGGCCGCCTACGTGGTGGCGGCGCTCTTCGTGCTGGGCATCTCGGCCTGGTACCTGCTCAAGGGCCGGCACGTGCACCTGGCCAAGCGCTCGATGACCGTCGCGGCCTCCTTCGGTCTGGCCGCCTCGCTGTCGGTGGTGGTGCTGGGCGACGAGAGCGGCTACCTCTCGACCGAGCACCAGAAGATGAAGCTGGCCGCCATCGAGGCCATGTGGAAGACCGAGCCCGCGCCCGCCGCCTTCACCGCCTTCGGCTTCCCCGACCAGGCGGCGCGCGAGACGCACTTCGCCGTGCACATTCCCTGGGTCATGGGCCTGATCGGCACGCGCTCGCTCGACACCGAGATCCCCGGCATCGACGACCTGGTCAAGCGCGCCGAGGTCAACATCCGCGAGGGTGTGGTGGCCTACGACGCGCTGCAGAAGATCCGCGCCGCCGGCGCGAGCGGCGCCGTGCCGCCCGAGGCCAAGGCCGCCTTCGAGGCCAACGGCCGGCAGCTGGGCTATGCGCTGCTGCTCAAGCGCTATGTGGACGATCCGCGCCAGGCGACGCCCGAGCAGATCGCCAAGGCCGCCTGGGACACGGTGCCGCAGGTCGCGCCGCTGTACTGGACCTTCCGCATCATGGTCGCGCTGGGCCTGTTCTTCATCGTGCTCACGGCCGCGTTCTTCTGGCTGTCGGCGCGGCGCCGGCTGGAGGCGCACCCATGGCTGTTGAAGGTGGCGCTGTGGGCCATTCCGCTGCCGTGGATCGCCGCCGAATGCGGCTGGTTCGTGGCCGAGTTCGGTCGCCAGCCCTGGATCATCGAAGGCGTGCTGCCCACGGGCGTGGCCGTCTCCAACCTGGGCGCCGGCACCGTGCTGGCCACGCTGCTGGGCTTCATCGCCATCTACAGCGTGCTGCTGGTCATCGAGATGAAGCTGATGTTCAAGGCCATCCGCAAGGGGCCGCAGGAGCATCCCGTGCCGCCGCCCGCCGCGCTGCGCGCCGAGGCCGCCCCCGAACTGGCGCTGGTGCGCTGATCACCGCAGGAGCTGCATCATGATCCTTCACGAACTGATTTCCTACGACGTCCTGCGCCTCGTCTGGTGGGCCCTTCTGGGCGTGCTGCTGGTGGGCTTTGCGCTCACCGACGGCTTCGACCTGGGCAGCGCCATGTTGCTGCCCTTCGTCGGCCGCGACGACACCGAGCGCCGCGTGGTCATCAACAGCATCGGCCCGGTGTGGGAAGGCAACCAGGTCTGGCTGATCCTGGGCGGCGGCGCCATCTTCGCCGCCTGGCCGCACATCTATGCCGTGTCCTTCTCGGGCTTCTACCTGGCCATGTTCGCCATCCTGGTGGCGCTCATCCTGCGGCCGGTGGGCTTCAAGTTCCGCAGCAAGAAGGAAGACCCGGCCTGGCGCTCGCGCTGGGACTGGGCGCTCTTCGTCGGTGGCTTCGTGCCTGCGCTGATCTTCGGCGTGGCCTTGGGCAATGTGCTGCAGGGCGTGCCCTTCCGCTTCAGCGACGACATGCGCATCTTCTACGAGGGCAGCTTCCTCGGCCTGCTCAATCCCTACGCGCTGCTGGCCGGCGTGCTGTCGGTGGCCATGCTGGCCATGCACGGCGCGGCCTGGCTGCAGCTGAAGACGGGCGGCGCCGTGGCCGAGCGGGCACGCCGCATCGGCATCGTGGCCGCGCCGCTGACGGCGGTGCTGTACGCGGCGGCCGGCCTGCTGCTGGCGCGCTTCGTGGGCGGCTACGAGATCACGAGCCCCATCAACCCGGTCGGCCCTTCGGCACCGCTGCTCAAGACGGTGGCCGTGGGGCAGGGCGCCTGGTTCGCCAACTACGCGGCGCATCCGGCGTTGTGGCTGGTGCCGGCCCTGGGCGTGGCGGGCGCGCTGCTCGCGACGCTGTGCTTCATGGCCCGGCGCGAGTTGCCGGCGCTGCTGGCCAGCGGCCTGGCCATCGCGGGCGTGATCGTCAGCGTGGGCGTGTCGATGTTCCCCTTCCTGCTGCCCTCGTCGCTCGACCCGCGGGCCAGCCTGACGGTGTGGGACGCCTCGTCCAGCCACCTCACGCTCTTCATCATGCTGGTGTGCACGCTGGTCTTCATGCCGATCATCCTGGCCTACACCAGCTGGGTGTTCTCGGTCATGCGGGGCAAGGTCGATCCCGATGCGATCCGCGAGGAACGCGGGCACGCCTACTGAGCGTGCCGGCGCTCCCTCTCAACAACACGAAGGAACAACACCATGTGGTATTTCTCCTGGCTCCTCGGCCTGCCGCTCGCGGCGGCCTTTGCCGTGCTCAACGCGATGTGGTTCGAGCTGATGGAAGACGATGCGATCCGGCACGACAAACTGGACCCGCCTGAACAGCGCCCCGTCTGAAGTCGAGCACGCGGAGTGGATGCAGCCCGGCCGGCACCGCTGGCCGGGCGTGGCTCACTGGGCCGCGGCCGGCTCCGCCATCAGCGCGCAGAAGCGCGCCATGTCCACATTGCCGCCGCTCAGGATCACGCCCACGCGCTGGCCGCGCAGCGTGTCCTTCATGGCCCGCGCCGCGGCGAAGGCCAGGCAGCCGGTGGGCTCGACCACCAGCTTCATCCGCGTGAAGAAGAAGCGCATGGCCTCGACCAGCTGCGCATCGGTGACGGTGAGGATGTCCTGGACGTCGCGGCGGATGATGGCGAAGGTGTAGGCGCCCAGGTGCTGCGTCTGCGCGCCGTCGGCGATGGTGCGCGGCGTGTCGATGTGCACGATGCGGCCGGTGCGCAGGGACTGCTGGCCGTCGTTGCCGGCCTCGGGCTCCACGCCATAGACCTTGCACTGCGGCGACAGCGCACGCGCCGCGAGCGCCGAGCCCGACAGCAGCCCGCCGCCGCCCAGGCAGACGAAGAGCGCGTCGAGCGGGCCCGTGTCCTCGATCAGCTCCTTGACCGCCGTGCCCTGGCCGGCCAGCACATCCGGGTGGTCGTAGGGCGGGATCAGCGTCATGCCGCGCTCCTCGGCCAGGCTGCGGGCCAGCTGCTCGCGGTCCTGCGTGTAGCGGTCGTAGGTGATGACCTCGCCGCCGTAGCCGCGGGTGGCGGCGATCTTGGCGGCTGGGGCGTCCTCCGGCATCAGGATGGCGGCCGGCATGCCCAGCTCGCGCGCGGCCAGCGCCACGGCCTGCGCATGGTTGCCCGAGGAGAAGGCGGCCACGCCGGCACGGCGTTGTGTCACGTCCAGCTTGGACAGCGCATTGAAGGCGCCGCGGAACTTGAAGGCGCCCATGCGCTGCAGGTTCTCGCACTTGAAGAAGACCTCGGCGCCGAACTCCTCGTCGGCCGTGCGTGAGCGCATCACGGGCGTGCGGTGGGCATGGCCGTCGAGCCGCGCGGCCGCGGCGGCCACGTCGTCGTAGGTGGGGAGGATCAGGTCGGTCATGCGCCTGAGCATGCCATGCGCCAAGGGCCGCGGACCGGAACAGTTGCGGGCCCGTCGTAGCGCAACAGCCTGCAGCTATGATTTTTCGATGCCCTGCGCCCGCCACCGACTGCATCCCCGAACATTCCCTTCGAACGGCGCGCCCCGCTGATGGCCGCCCGTTGCGTGATGGTCCTCGGCACCACCAGCGGTGCCGGCAAGAGCTGGCTGGCGACGGCGCTGTGCCGCTGGTATGCGCGGCAGGGCCTGCGGGTGGCGCCCTTCAAGGCGCAGAACATGAGCAACAACGCCCGCGTGGTGCCGGCCCGCAGTGACGCGGACCACGGCGGCGAGATCGGCAGTGCCCAGTACTTCCAGGCCCTGGCCGCGCGTGCCGTGCCTGACGTGCGCATGAACCCGCTGCTGCTCAAGCCCGAGCGCGACACCGCCAGCCAGGTGATCCTGATGGGCGAGGTGCACGAGGCGCTGACGCGCACGCCCTGGCGCGAACGCAGTGCCATGGTGTGGCCGCGCATCGCCGAGGCCTTCGACAGCCTGGCCGCCGACCACGACGTGGTGGTGCTCGAAGGCGCCGGCTCGCCCGCCGAGATCAACCTGATGGCCAGCGACATCGTCAACCTGCGCATGGCCTGCCATGCCGATGCGCGCTGCCTGCTGGTCACCGACATCGACCGTGGCGGCGCCTTCGCCCATCTCTACGGCACCTGGGCGCTGATCCCCGAGGCTGATCGTGCGCGCCTGTCGGGCTTCGTGCTCAACCGCTTCCGCGGCGACGCGTCGCTGCTGGCACCCGGGCCCGAGCAGCTGCAGGGCCTGACCGGCGTACCCACCGTCGCCACGCTGCCCATGTGGTGGCAGCACGGCCTGCCCGAGGAAGACGGCGTGTTCGACGACCGGCCCAGCGGCGACCGTTCGGCGGGTGGTCTCACGGTGGCCGTCGTCGCCTATCCGCGCATCAGCAATCTCGATGAATTCCAGCCGCTCAAGAAGGTGCCGGGACTGCGACTCGTCTGGGCGCGCACGCCCGAGGCGCTGGCGGGTGCCGACTGGATCGTGCTGCCCGGCTCCAAGGCCACCGCCAGCGACCTGGCCTGGCTGCGGGCCCAGGGCCTGGACCGCGCCATCGCCGCGCACGCCACGGCGGGCGGCCGGGTGCTGGGCATCTGCGGCGGCCTGCAGATGCTGGGCGAGGCGCTGGTCGATCCGCATGGCATCGACGGCAATGCGCCCGGCCTGGGCCTGCTGCCGCTGGTCACGGTGTTCGCGCGCGAGAAGACCGTGCGCCTGCGCCGCACCCGCTTTGAGGCCGTGAGCGGTCCGTGGTCCGCGCTGGCGCAGGTGCCGCTGGCAGGCTACGAGATCCACCATGGCCAGACCGGCGCGCATCCGCAACTGGCCGCGCAGGGCCGGCCCGTGCTGGCCGATGAGCTGGGCTGGCAGAACACCGCGGGCAATGTGCTGGGCCTCTACCTGCACGGCCTGTTCGAGGATGCCGGCGTGGTGCGCGCGCTGTTCGGCGCGCAGGTGCCCACGCTCGATGCCACCTTCGACGGATTGGCCGACTACATCGACCGACACTTCGCACCCGGCGTGCTGGCCGGGTTGATCGATCCGTGAACCGGCGGGGCAGCCTTCGCGGCACTCCTCGTTGCGCGACCCCACACTGAACCATGCGCACCCTCGCAGCCCTCGACACGCACGAGCCCCTCTCCCCTCGCGGGAGAGGGGTTGGGGAGAGGGGGCGCGGGCCTGGGCCGAGCTTGCACTGTGCAAACGCCGTCACCCCCCCTCCCCAGCCGTCTCCCCAGCCCTCTTCCGCGAGGGGAGAGGGAGCAACACCGAGTTCCGGCGGCAGCCACTGGCGGCGGTCGCCCTCCACAAAACCGACATGACCTTTTCTCCCGACTCCCTCTCGCAGGACCTCGACCTGCCCCCCGTCGCCGACCTGCACGACGCCGCCCTGGCCGAACGCCTGCAGGCGGCCATCGACAACAAGACCAAGCCCCTGGGCGCCCTCGGCCGGCTGGAGGCCCTGGCGCTGCGCCTGGGTCTGATCCTGGGCAGCGCTGCGCCCGCGCTGCAGCAGCCCCAGGTGCTGGTCTGCGCGGCAGACCATGGCCTGGCGCAGCAGGGCGTGTCGGCCTATCCGGCCGATGTGACCTGGCAGATGGTCCACAACTTCCTGGCCGGGGGTGCGGCCGTCAGCGTGCTGGCCCGTCAGCACGGGCTGGCGCTCACCGTGGTGGACTGCGGCGTACGCCAGCCCTTCGACGCGGCACCTGGACTTGTGTCGCGCCGCCTGGGCGCGGGCACGGCGGACGCCTCTCAGGGCCCCGCCATGACCCCGCAGCAATGCGCCCAGGCCCTCGCCAACGGCCGCGAGGTGGTGCGCGGCCTGCCCGGCAATGCGCTGCTGCTGGGGGAGATGGGCATCGGCAACAGCTCGGCCGCCGCGCTGCTGCTGGCGCGGCTGACGGGTGCGGACATCGACGCCTGCACCGGCCCCGGCACCGGCCTCGATGCGGCAGGACTGGCCCGCAAGCGCACCGTGCTGCGCCAGGTGCTGGCGCTGCATGCGGATGCGCAGGGGCCGCTGGCTGCGCTGTGCGCCTTCGGTGGCTTCGAGATCGCCACGCTGGTGGGCGCCGTGCTGCAGGCGGCCGAGGATCGGCGGGTGATCGTGGTCGATGGCTTCATCGCCAGTGCCGCCGTGCTGGTGGCGCAGGGCCTGCGGCCCCAGGTGGTGCAGCGCTGCGTCGCGGCCCACGGCTCGGCCGAGCCGGGACATGCGCGCCTGCTGCAGGCGCTGAACCTGCAGCCCTTGCTGGACCTGGGCCTGCGCCTGGGCGAAGGCTCGGGCGCCGCGCTGGCCTGGCCGCTGCTCGAATCGGCCTGCCGCGTCCTGGGCGAGATGGCCAGCTTCGAATCGGCCGGCGTGTCGCGCCAGTCGGAATGAGTCCCGCATGAACGGCGTGCGGCACTTCCTGCTGGCGCTGCAGTTCTTCACGCGCATCCCGGTCACGGGCCGGCTGGCGGCCTGGGTGGGCTACAGCCCGCAGATGCTGCGGGCGAGCGCCGCGCACTTTCCTGGCGTCGGCTGGGTGGTCGGGCTGATCGCTGCCGTGGTGTTCGCGCTGGGGCTCGCCGGCCTGCGGGGTCCGATGGGCGCGCTGGCTGCCGCCATGCTGGCCACGGCCGTGACGGTCTGGACCACCGGCGGCTTCCATGAGGATGGGCTGGCCGATACGGCCGATGGGCTGGGCGGTTCGTCGCAGCGCGAGCGCGCGCTGGAGATCATGAAGGACTCGCGCATCGGCAGCTTCGGCGCGCTGGCGCTGGTGCTGGCGCTGGGCCTCAAGGCGGCCCTGCTCGCCACGCTGGCGGAGCAGGGCGCGGCGGCTGCCGTGGCGTCGCTGCTGGCGGCCCATGTGCTGTCGCGGCTGGCGCCCCTGTTCATCATCCGCGCGCTGCCGCATGTGGGCGACAGCGCGACCTCCAAGTCCAAGCCTTTGGCCGACGCCTTGCCCGTTGGGGCGCTGACGGTGGGCCTGGCCTGGTCCGTGCCTGCCGCGCTGTTGCTGCTGGCCGCCCAGGGCCTGCTGCACGGGCTCGCCGCGCTGCTGCTGGGCGCAGTCGCGACGGCGTGGATGTTCCGCCTGCTGCGGCACCGGCTCGGCGGCTTCACGGGCGACGGCCTGGGGGCTACGCAGCAGCTGTGCGAACTGGCGATCTACCTGGCGCTGGCATGGCGGCCGTGGTGAACGATGCAGAGGGCGCGCTGCCCGCGCTGTGGCTGATGCGGCATGCGCGCGTGCGGGTGGCGCCGGGCCTGTGCTACGGCGTCACCGAGGTCGAGGCCGACCCGGTGGCCACGCAGGAGGCCGCGGCGCAGGCGGCGCGGCGGCTGCCGCAGGGTATGGCATTGCGCTGCTCGCCCGCCCGTCGCTGTCAGGACCTGGCGCTTGCGCTCCATGCGCTGCGTCCGGACCTGGTGCCGAGCACCGACCCCCGTCTTGCGGAGATGGATTTCGGCGCCTGGGAGGGGCGCCTGTGGTCGGACATCGGCCGGCAGGCCATGGAGGCATGGACCCGCGACTTCGGCGAGACGCCACCCGGCCTACACGGCGAGAGCGTGCACCGCTTCCTGAACCGCGTCGGCGCCGCCTGGGACGCGTGGCAGCAGGCGGGGCAGCCTGAAGTCTGGATCACCCATGCCGGTGTGATCCGTGCGGTCGATCTGATCGGCCAGGGCCGGCGACGCATCGCCGCGGCGGCGGACTGGCCGGCCACCCCCGTGGCCTTTGGTCAATGCGCCCTGTGGGCAGCGCGCTGAGCCAATGGCGTCAGCGCCCCGCCCAGAACGCCTTCTGCATCGCCACCGTCTCTGCCGCGATCTCCGGCACCGGCCCGATCAGCTCGACCGCCTTCTGGCAGTGGTCGAAGACATAGCGCGAAGGCACGCTCATCGTCGGGTTCTCGGCATGGTCGCCCGTGGCCTCGAGCAGCTGGTGCTCGGTCATGCCGAACACCACGCGGCCGATGTTGGCCCAGTAGGCGGTGCCGGCGCACATGCAGCAGGGCTCCACGGCGGTGTAGAGCGTGCAGCTCCACAGGAACTCCGGCGTGAAGTTGGTGGCCGCCACGCGCGCCAGCGTCGACTCGGCATGGTTGACCGTGTCGATGTTGCATTGCTCCAGCAGCACCGTCTCCTGGTCCGGGCCGACCAGGATCGCGCCGAAGGGATGGTGGCCCAGCGCCATGGCGCGGCGCGCGACGTCGTTGGAGCGGCGCAGGTGGCGCAGGATCTGCTCGTGCGTGGGCGCGAGGCCCTGAGGCGGATAGGTCGTCGGCGTGGTGTCGGTCATGGCAGCAGGGCTTCGAGTTCGGGCATCAGCAGGTCGGTCAGGGCCTGCGGGGCGGCCAGCTGCGGCACATGGCCGCAGGGCAGGGTGAGGCGGTGGGCGCCGGGGCTGAGCTGCTGCATGCGCGCCTGCAATGGGTGGTAGACGGACCGGTCGTCCAGACATTCCACATAGAAGCGCGGCACGCGGCCGAAGCGTTCGGCGCTCAGCCGGTTGATCATGGCGCGTCCGCTTTCGGGTTGCGGGCGCAGCAGCGCGGCGGCCTGTGCGGCGGCAGCGGGCTCGCAGTCGTGGACGAAGCAGCGCAGCGCGCCGTCGGCGGGCACGCGGCTGGCACTGCGGTCGGCGTTCCACTGCAGCCAGGGCGTGATGCCGGAGAAGTCGCGGTCGGGCTGTTCGGCATGCACCTGCCGCACCAGTTCGCCGAAGCCTACGCCCGAGGGCAGCATCATCCCGGCCAGGTAGACCAGGGCGGCCACGCGCTCGGGCAGCGCCTCGGCCACCTGCGAGGCGGTGATGCCGCCACCGCTGTGGCCCAGCACCACGGCCGGCTCGCCCAGGGCGTCGATCACGCCCGCCACATGGGCGGTGTAGCTGTCGAGGCTGGCGGGCGCATCGCCCAGCGGCGGCCAGCCGTTGCCCGGCAGGTCCACCGCATGCGGTTGCCAGCCGCGTTCGCGCAGCAGCGGCAGCCAGGCGTCGAAGGCCCAGGCGCCTTGCCAGGCGCCGTGGATGAGGACGATGTGGCGGGTCATGGCGGCGGTCGTCGGGCTGGGGGCGATGTGGACGCGGCGCGCTGGCTCGGTCGGATCTTCAAGCGGCCGGGCTACTTCGTGGCGGGCGCCGGCGTCTTCGGCTTGAAGTCGCAGTAGGCCGCCACGGCGCATTCCCAGCAGCGCGGCTTGCGTGCCACGCAGACGTAGCGGCCGTGCAGGATCAGCCAGTGGTGGGCATGTAGGCGGTATTCGGCCGGCACGCGCTTGCCCAGCTTGAGCTCCACCGCCAGCGGCGTCTTGCCCGGCGCCAGGCCGGTGCGGTTGCTGACGCGGAAGATGTGCGTGTCGACCGCGATGGTGGGCTCGCCGAAGGCCACGTTGAGCACCACGTTGGCCGTCTTGCGGCCCACGCCCGGCAGCGCCTCCAGCGCCTCGCGGCTGCGCGGCACCTCGCCGCCGTGCTGCTCCACCAGCATGCGGCAGGTCTCCATCAGGTGGCGGGCCTTGCTGCGGTACAGGCCGATGGTCTTGATGTAAACCTCCAGGCCTTCGAGGCCCAGGTCCAGAATGGCCTGCGGCGTGTTGGCCACGGGGTAGAGCTTGCGCGTGGCCTTGTTGACGCCGACGTCGGTGGCCTGGGCCGACAGCAGCACGGCGGCGAGCAGCTCGAAGGGGGTGGTGTATTCCAGCTCGGTGGCGGGCGCCGGATTGGCGGCCTGGAGCGTGGCGAAGAAGGGACCGATGTCGGCGACTTTCATGGGGCGGCGATTATGGGGCGCCGCCCCGCGGCTCGGGCGCAGGGTCAGCGCAGGAAGACCTTTTGCATGAACTGGGCCACCGGCACCTGCATGGCCGCCTGCACGCGGGGTGGCAGCTCCAGCGGGCGCATCAGCATCTTGAGGGTGGGGCCCACCTCGAGGTTCGTGCGGATCACGCGGTTCAGGTCCTGGCTGACCTTGCGCAGGTACTGCGGATCATGGCCCTGGCTGGGCGCGCGGGCGGGCGCGATGTGGCGGATGGCGCAGTCGGCATCCTCGCTCTTGAGCTCCAGCGTGCGGCGGGCCACGGTGCCGAACACGCGCATGCGGCCCAGCCGTTCCTGCGCCCGGTAGCGCCGGTAGTAGCGGTAGAAATGCTTGTAGTGGTTGACCTCGTCGGCCGCGATGCGCGTGGCCAGGTCGTGGAAGACCGGCTCGCGCGTGAAGCGGGCCAGCGCCTTGTAGTAGGTGGCGGTGCCGGTCTCGACCACGCAGCGGGCCGACATCTCCAGGCCGCGCGTGGGGGCCAGCAGCTCCACCTTGCAGTAGGTGGCGTATTCGGCCAGGAAGGCGTCGTAGGCAGGCTGCCAGTCGAAGTCGGGCCACACATGCTCGACATAGGCGCGCAGGGCGCTGCCATGCTGCAGCTCTTCGGGCTCCCACTGGCTGCGCAGCCAGCCGGCCACCTCGTCGTCGCCCTCGAAATAGTCGATCAGGTTGCGGGTGTAGAGGTCGGAGCCGCTCTCGATGAAGGAGGCCGAGCAGGCCAGGTAGAAGAGGGTGTCGTCGCCGCGCGCCTTGTCGATGTCGATGCGCGAGAAGTCGAGGTCGTCCAGGGTCCAGTGCGGTTTGGTGTGCACATCCAGCATGGGTTCTCCTTGCAGGCTTCGGCGGGCGCCGTGCCGGCGAGCCGACACACTAGGGCTTTTGCTGTTTCCTTTCAGTAGGAAATCGTGACGAACCGCCCGAGCCCGGGCTGATGATGCCCCAATTCGCTTGCCATCCAGCTGACCGCACGATGACCGATCCTCGTCCACCCATCCTGTACGTCTTCCTGATGCCCGGGTGGGCCGTCCAGCAGGCCCTGGACGGCCACCGGGCGCAGTGGTACTGGCCCAGGCCGGCCCGGCAGCCCAAGGCGCACCGGCTGCACCTGACTATGGCGGTGCTCGGCCCGCAGCCGGATGTGGCGATCGCGGACATCCGGCAGGCGCTGGCCGGCGTCGAAGGCCCGTCGCTGCACCTGCATCTCGGCGGTGCCCGCGTCTGGACGCACAACGGCGTCGCGGTGCTGCTGGCCGAGCCGCACCCGGCCCTGATGCGGCTGCATGCCGACCTGGCGGAGGTGCTGCGCCCCTGGGTTCCCCAGCCGCCGCCCTGGACGCCCCACATCACCCTGGCGCGGCGTGCCTGGGAGGCCGCAGCGCCGCAGGGCAGCGGCATCGACTGGGCGGTGGACGAATTCCTGCTGGTGCGCTCCTGGCTGCCCCCGCATCCGGTGCACCATGAGGTGCTGGCCCGCTATCCCTTGCGGGGCGAGTCGGCCATACCCCCAAACCTATAATCGAATGTTCTGCGAAATCAGGCACTTGGGCCGGCCATCGGGGCCTGCATCAGGCGCCCCCAAGCCGCGGCGCACCGCGGTACAGAGCGACCACACCACATGAGCCAGCCCACCTTCACGGTTGCGGACATCCGCAAGACCTTCCTCGACTTCTTCGAATCCAAGGGCCACACCGTGGTCGCGTCCAGCCCGCTGGTGCCGGGCAACGACCCGACGCTGATGTTCACCAACTCGGGCATGGTGCAGTTCAAGGACGTGTTCCTGGGCGAGGACAAGCGGCCCTACGTCCGCGCCGCGTCGGTGCAGGCCTGCCTGCGTGCCGGCGGCAAGCACAACGACCTGGAGAACGTGGGCTACACCGCCCGCCACCACACCTTCTTCGAGATGCTGGGCAACTGGAGCTTCGGCGACTATTTCAAGCGCGAGTCGCTGAAGTGGGGCTGGGAGTTGCTGACGCAGGTCTTCAAGCTGCCGGCCGAGAAGCTGCTGGCCACCGTCTACATCGACGACGACGAGGCCTACGACATCTGGACGAAGGAAATCGGCCTGCCGCCCGAGCGCGTGATCCGCATCGGCGACAACAAGGGCGGCAAGTACAAGTCCGACAACTTCTGGATGATGGCCGACACCGGCCCCTGCGGTCCCTGCTCGGAGATCTTCTACGACCACGGCGCGCACATCCCCGGCGGCCCCCCGGGCAGCCCCGAGGAAGACGGCGACCGCTTCATCGAGATCTGGAACCACGTGTTCATGCAGTTCGACATGAAGGAAGACGGCAGCGTGGTCAGGCTGCCCGCGCCCTGCGTGGACACCGGCATGGGCCTGGAGCGCCTGGCGGCCATCCTGCAGCACGTGCACAGCAACTACGAGATCGACCTCTTCGACGCGCTGATCAAGGCCGCCGCACGCGAGACCGGCTGCACCGACCTGGCCAACCCCTCGCTCAAGGTGATTGCCGACCACATCCGCGCCACCTCCTTCCTGGTGAGCGACGGCGTGGTGCCCAGCAACGAAGGCCGCGGCTACGTGCAGCGCCGCATCATCCGCCGCGCCATCCGCCACGGCTACAAGCTGGGCCAGAAGAAGCCCTTCTTCCACAAGCTGGTGGCCGACCTGGTCGCGCTGATGGGCGCGGCCTATCCGCGCCTGCAGGCCCAGGCCCAGCACATCACCGACACGCTCAAGGCCGAGGAAGAGCGCTTCTACGAGACGCTGGCCAACGGCATGGACATCCTGGACACGGCCCTGGCCGGCGGTCAGAAGACGCTGCCGGGCGAGGTCGCCTTCAAGCTGCACGACACCTACGGCTTCCCTCTCGACCTGACACAGGACGTCTGCCGCGAGCGCGACGTCACGGTCGACGAGGCCGGCTTCGATGCCGCCATGGAGCGCCAGAAGGCCGCAGGCCGCGCTGCCGGCAAGTTCAAGATGGAGCGCGCCGTCGAGTACGCGGGCGCCGGCAACGTCTTCACCGGCTACGAGCACCTGCAGGAGGCCGCCAAGGTGGTCGCGCTGTACCACGAGGGCGCGGCCGTGCAGCAGCTGTCCACCGGCCAGGCCGGCATCGTGGTGCTCGACACCACGCCCTTCTACGCCGAGAGCGGCGGCCAGGTCGGCGACCAGGGCCTGATCACGGCCGAGGGCGTCGTCTTCGGCGTGCAGGACACGCAGAAGATCAAGGCCGACGTGTTCGGCCACCACGGCATGCAGACGCAGGGCACGCTCAAGGTGGGCGATGCGGTGACGGCCGCCGTCGACGGCGAGCGCCGCGCCTCCACCGCCCGCAACCACAGCGTCACCCACCTGATGCACAAGGCCCTGCGCGAAGTGCTGGGCACGCACGTGCAGCAGAAGGGCTCGCTGGTCGATGCCGACAAGACCCGCTTCGACTTCGCCCACAACGCGCCCGTGACCGCCGTGCAGATCGCCGAGATCGAGCAGCGCGTCAATGCCGAAGTGCTGGCCAATGCCGCCACGCAAGCCCGCGTGCTGCCGCTGGAAGAAGCGCAGAAGACCGGCGCCATGATGCTGTTCGGCGAGAAGTACGGCGAGACCGTGCGCGTGCTGGACATCGGCAGCAGTCGCGAGCTGTGCGGCGGCACCCATGTGCAGCGCACCGGCGACATCGGCCTGTTCAAGATCGTCAGCGAATCGGGCGTGGCCGCCGGCGTGCGCCGCGTCGAGGCCGTCACCGGCCTGAATGCGCTGGCCTACCTGCAGGGCCTGGAAGGCACCGTGCAGAGCGTGGCCGCCACGCTCAAGACGCCCGCCACCGAGGTGCAGCCGCGCCTGGCGCAGGTGCTCGACCAGGTGCGTGCGCTCGAGAAGGAGATCGGTTCGCTCAAGGGCAAGCTGGCCTCCAGCCAGGGCGACGAACTGGCCGGCTCGGCGGTGGACGTCAAGGGCGTGAAGGTGCTGGCCGCCAAGCTCGACGGTGCCGACGCCAAGACGCTGCGCGACACCATGGACCAGCTCAAGAACAAGCTCAAGAGCGCCATCGTGGTACTGGCCGCCGTCGACGGCGCCAAGGTGCAGATCGCCGCGGGTGTCACCGCCGACCTGACGGCCAAGGCCAAGGCCGGCGAGCTGGTCAACTTCGTCGCCCAGCAGGTGGGCGGCAAGGGCGGCGGCAAGCCCGACATGGCCATGGCCGGCGGCACCGATGCCGCGGCCGTGCCGAAGGCACTGGCCTCGGTGCAGGGCTGGGTGGCGGAGCGGGTCTGATCCGCGGCCGCGCCGGCGCAGCCGCATTGCTCGCTCAAGCTCAATGAACGTGCCGCTCGCTTCCCATCCGCCCGTGCCGGGCGAGGTGCTGGTCATGGGCGCGGGCGCCGTCGGTTGCTACGTCGGCGGTTGCCTGGCTGCCGCAGGCGTACCGGTGACCTTCATCGGCCGGCCGCGCGTGATGGAGGCGCTCTCAGCCCACGGCCTCACGCTGACCGATCGCGATGGCGCACGCCGCGTCGTCGTCGCAGCCCGGTTGCGCCTGGCCGAGGCTGTTCCCGCCGATTCGCGGCCGTCGCTGGTGCTGCTCACGGTCAAGGGCGGCGCCACGGCGCAGGCGGCGGCCGAACTGGCCGCGAGCCTGCCGGCCGGCACGCCCGTGCTCTCGCTTCAGAACGGCATCGGCAACGACCGCGTGGTGCAGGCGGCCGCGCCTGCGCTGCGCGCCTTGCCGGGCATGGTGCCCTACAACATCGCCGAGCTGGCGCCCGGTGCCTACCACCGCGGCACGCCGGGCCGGCTGGCAGCACAGGAGGATGCGGCGCTGCGGGCCTGGGTGCCGGTGTTCGAGTCCGCCGGTCTGCCGCTGGACCTGCATGCCGACATGGCCGGCGTGCAGTGGGGCAAGCTGCTGCTCAACCTCAACAACCCCGTCAACGCGCTCTCGGGCCTGCCGCTGCGCGATGAGCTGCTGGACCGCGGCTACCGCCGCTGCTTCGCCGCGCTGATCGACGAAGCGCTGGCGGTGCTGCGTGCCGCTGGCATCGAACCCGCACAGATGACCGCCGTGCCGCCCGGCCGGTTGCCCGGGCTGCTGCGCCTGCCGGACTGGCTGTTCCGCCGCGTGGCGGCGCCCATGCTCAAGGTCGACGCCAAGGCCCGCTCCAGCATGGCCGACGACGTGGCGCTCGGCCGGCGGACCGAGGTCGATGCGCTGTGCGGCGCCGTGGTCCGGTTGGCCCGCGGCCACGGCCTCGATGCGCCGCGCAACGCGCGCATGGTCGCGCTGATGGATGGCGGCTGGCCCGCGCCGCCGCCGCGCCTGGGTTCAGCCGAACTGCGCCAGGCGCTGGGGCTCTGAGGGCGCTCAGCGCCGCGCGACCAGTGCGGACAGCACGGCGCGCAGCGTCGCGACGGCCGCCTGCCGTCCGGCTTCGTCGGTGGCCATCTGCGCCCGCACGATGGCGCCGTCGAAGGCCAGGGCCGCGGCATCGGCCAGCAGGCCCTGGAGTGGCCCTTCCGGCAGCAGTTGCGCGATCACCTGCGTCATCTCGGCCTTGTGCACCTGCGCCACTGCCACGGCCTCGGGCAGGGCCGGCGCCAGTTCGACCACGGTGTTGATGAAGGCGCAGCCGCGGAAGTCCGGCTGCGCGCACCATTCGTCCAGGACGTCGGCCAGCAGCAGGAGGTGTGTGCTGCCGTGCGCGGCCTCGTTGGCTCCATGGCGGCCCAGCGCGTCGATGAACCAGGCCATCCATCGCGCATGCCGGTGGTCGAGGAAGGCACGCACCAGCGCATCCTTGCTCGGAAAGTGCCGATAGAAGGTGAGCTTGGCCACGCCCGACTCGGCGATCAGCCGGTCGACACCGGTGGCGCGGATGCCATCGCGGTAGAACAGGTCGTGGGCGGTCGAGAGGATACGGTCGCGCGCAGGCAGCTCGGAATCCTGGGGGGCAGGGGAGGGCATGCCGCCATTGTAGACAGGTCTGTCTACATGCAGTATCGTGCGACCGTCCTGGTAGACAGGTCTGTCTACTGCGGCCACCTTCCATCCTTGACGCCACAGGAGCCTGACTCTGATGACCGACACCCGCCCACCCCTGCCGCCCTTCACGCTCGAATCCGCCACCCAGAAGGTGCGCGGCGCCGAGGACGCCTGGAACTCCCGCGACCCGGACCGGGTGGCCCAGGTCTACACCGAGGACACCGTCTGGCGCAACCGCACCGAGTTCCCGGTCGGCCGCGAGGCCGCGCGCGCCTTCCTGCAGCGCAAGTGGGCGCGCGAGTTGGACTACCGGCTGATCAAGGGCCTCTGGGCCTTCGGCGGCAACCGCATCGCCGTGCGCTTTGCCTACGAATGGCGCGACGACTCGGGCCACTGGTTCCGCAGCTACGGCAACGAGAACTGGGAGTTCAACGAACAGGGCCTGATGCAACGCCGCTTCGCCAGCATCAACGACCTGCCGATCGCCGAGAGCGACCGGCGCTTCCACTGGCCGCTGGGGCGCCGGCCCGACGACCATCCGGGGCTGGAAGCGCTCGGCCTCTGAGATGCACGCCGTGCACCTTGCAGGCACGGCGGTTGCATGCGGATGGTGCATGGCTGTGCACGATCCTGGCGCCTTCGCGGGCGCGTTCTCTCCGATGGACCTGGGCGACGGGGTGCCCTGGCACCGGCGCCTGGGCCTGCTGCTGGAGTCCACCGGCGAGGGCATCTTCGGCATCGACCTGGACGGCCACTGCATGTTCATCAACCGGGCCGGCGCCGAGCTGCTGGGCCATGACGCCGCCGAGGTGCTGGGCCGCAACATGCATGAGCTCACGCACCATTCGCACCCCGACGGCTCGGTCTATGCCGACACCGATTGCCCGATCTTCAACGCCTTCCGCCGCGGCCTGCCGTGCCGCATCGACAGCGAGGTGTTCTGGCGCCGCGACGGCAGCTGCTTCGCGGTCGAATACTCCAGCTATCCCATCGTGGACGGCGACACGGTGCGCGGCGCCGTCATCACCTTCGTGGACATCACCGAGCGAAAGCGTGCCGCGCAGGCCATGCGCGAATCGCGCGACGAGCTGGAGCGTCGCGTGGCCGAGCGCACGGCCGAGCTGAGCGCCGCGCTCAGCCAGGTACGCGCGCTGTCCGCCTGGATGGACTCGGTGCGCGAGGAGGAGCGCACGCGCATTGCGCGCGAGGTGCACGACGAACTCGGCAGCCTGCTGGTGGCCATGAAGATGGATGTCGACTGGGTCAACCGCCGCCTGGGCGAGCAGAAGGCGCGCGAGCCCGCCGAGGCCGAGGCCATGCGCCTGCAACTGCGCGCCAAGTGCGACAACATGAGCCAGCTCATCGAGCGGGCCGTGGACAACGTGGGCCGCATCATCACCGACCTGCGGCCCAGCATCCTCGACCACCAGGGCCTGTGGGCGGCGCTCGAGTGGCAGGCCAACGAGTTCGTGCAGTCGACCGAGCTGGCCCTGGGCTGGCGCATGGCCATCGACGATGCGCCGGAGCTGCCCGATCCCACGGCGACGGCCGTGTTCCGCATCTTCCAGGAGATGCTCAGCAACGTCGTGCGCCATGCCCGCGCCAGCCGGGTCGACATCGACATCCGCATCGTCGGCGGCAGCCTGCACCTGATGGTGAGCGACGACGGCGTCGGTGCGCCCGCGCAGGCCTTCCACGCGCCGGGCTCCTACGGCATCCGCGGCATGCGGGAGCGCGCCCTGCATTTCGGCGGCACGGTGGACGTGCACAGCACGGTGGGGCAGGGCACCACGCTGCACCTTCGCATGCCGGCGCCATGACGCCAACTACCCCGACGACCGCTTCCCGCCCCGCCGCCGTGCGTGTGCTGATCGGCGACGACCACCGCATCGTGCGCGAAGGCCTGCGCCAGGTGCTGGGCGACCCGGCCAACGGCGCGCCCGAGATCGTGGTCGCCGCCGAGGCCGTGACCGGGCCCGAGGTGCTGGCGCAGGTGGCCGCCCTGGGCGGCCGCGCCGGCATCGACCTGGTGCTGCTGGACATCGCGTTGCCCGACCGGGACGGGCTGGACGTGCTGCAGGCCCTGCGCGCCGACTGGCCCACGCTGCCGGTGGTGATGATCTCCACCTACCCGGAGCGGCAGTACGCCGTGCGCTGCATCCGCCTGGGCGCGGCCGGCTACCTCAACAAGAGCGCCGATGCGGACGAGATGGTGGCGGCGGTGCGCAAGGCGGCGGCCGGTGGCATCCACGTGACCGCGGCCACGGCCGAGGCGCTCGCGGCCGCCGTGGGCCGCGGGGGCGCCGCCACCGAGGCGCTGTCGCACCGCGAGCACCAGGTCTTCCGCCTGCTCACGACGGGGCACAGCGTGAGCGAGATTGGTGCGCGCCTGGGCCTGGCCCCCAACACGGTCAGCACCTACCGGGCGCGCGTGCTCGAGAAGACCGGCACCAAGAACGACGTCGAGCTGGCGCTCTACGCCGAAAGGCTGGCCCAGGGCGGCACCCGGCCCTGATTCCGGCTGCCCGTGTAGTGGCAGCCCTACAGGGGCTCGACGGTGCGGGCGCGATTTTTCGAGGGCGCATCGGTGTTGGCCCGTTCCGGCCCGCGCGTTGCAAGGCGAGGACATTCCATCAACGAGGTGAAGCATGTCCCGTCTGCCTGCCAACGACCGCCGCTCCGACCCCTACGACGCCGACCGTCCGCTGATGCTGCGCTGCGCCTGCGGCCAGGACCACGCGCCGGGCGACCACGCGACCGCCGCCGCGTCGGTGGAAGACGCCTCGCGCGACTTTGTCGAGGCCAGCCTGGTGAAGGCGCTGTTTCCGCACGAGCCGCTGCGGCGGCGCTTCCTGCAGGCGGTGGGCGCCGGCACGGCCCGCGCCGCCATCGCCTCGCTGCTGCCGGTGGCCTCGCTGCAGGCCATGGCGCAGGAGCAGCGGCCGCCCGAGAAGAAGGACCTCAAGATCGGCTTCATCGCCATCACCTGCGCCACGCCGCTGATCATGGCCGACCCGCTGGGCTTCTACAAAAAGGAAGGGCTCAACGTCCAGCTCAACAAGACGGCGGGCTGGGCCCTCATCCGCGACAAGATGCTCAGCCGCGAGCACGACGCCAGCCACTTCCTGTCGCCCATGCCGCTGGCCATCAGCATGGGGCTGGGCTCCACGCAGGTGCCCACGAAGGTGGCCACCATCCAGAACACCAACGGCCAGGCCATCACGCTGCACGTCAAGCACAAGGACAAGCGCGACCCGAAGCAGTGGAAGGGCATGAAGTTCGCGGTGCCCTTCGAGTACAGCATGCACAACTTCCTGCTGCGCTACTACCTGGCGGAGCATGGCGTGAACCCCGACACCGACGTGCAGATCCGCGTGACGCCGCCGCCCGAGATGGTGGCCAACCTGCGCGCCGGCAACATCGACGGCTTCCTGGGGCCGGACCCGTTCAACCAGCGCGCGGTGTACGACGAGGTGGGCTTCATCCACATCCTGTCGAAGGAGATCTGGGACGGCCATCCCTGCTGCGCCTTCGGCGTGAGCGAGGCCTTCATCCAGCAGAACCCGGCCACCTTCGCGGCGCTGTACCGCGCGGTGATCAATGCCTCCTTCATGGCCAGCCAGCCGAAGGACCGCGAGCTGATCGCCAAGGTGATCGCGCCCACGCAGTACCTCAACCAGCCCGAGACCGTGATCGCGCAGGTGCTCACCGGCAAGTACGCCGACGGGCTGGGCGCGGTGAAGAACGTGCCCGACCGCGCCAACTTCGACCCCGTGCCCTGGCAGAGCATGGCCGTGTGGATGCTCACGCAGATGAAGCGCTGGGGCTACGTGAAGGGCGACATCGACTACCGCCAGATCGCGGAGAAGGTCTTCCTGCTCACCGACGCCAAGAAGCAGATGGCCGCCGCCGGCTGGAAGGCGCCGGAGGGCGCGTATCCGCGCTTCAAGGTGATGGGCAAGGAGTTCGACCCCGCCAGGCCCGAGGAGTACCTCAAGAGCTTCGCCATCGCGAAGATGGCCTAGAGCCGGAGGCACGCATGTCCAGCAACCGGACTTCGCCCTCGCTCGCCGTTCGGGCGGCCATCGTGTCGCTGCTGCTGCTCGTGCTGCTGCTGGGCGGCTGGCACCTGGCCACCGTGCCGGTGGCCACGGCCGGCAGCACCGCCGGGCTCACGCAGGAGCAGATCGACTACCTCAAGCTCATGGGCAAGGACCCGTCGGCCGGCACGCAGAAGACGAGCGGCTTTCCCACGCCGGCGCAATTGGGCCGCACCATCGTCGAGGAGCTGTCCAACCCCTTCTACGACAACGGCCCCAACGACAAGGGCATCGCCATCCAGTTGGGCTGGTCGCTGCTGCGCGTGGGCCTGGGCTTTGCCCTGGCCTGTGTGGTGGCGGTGCCGGCGGGCTTTCTGATCGGCATGTCGCCGCTCATGCGCCGGGCGCTGGACCCGTTCATCCAGGTGCTCAAGCCGATCTCGCCGCTGGCGTGGATGCCGCTCGCGCTCTACACCATCAAGGATTCGTCGGTGTCGGGCGTGTTCGTGATCTTTATCTGCTCGGTCTGGCCGATGCTGATCAACACCGCCTTCGGCGTAGCCTCGGTCAAGCGCGAATGGCTCAACGTGGCCAGCACGCTGGAGGTACGGCCCCTGCGTCGGGCGCTGCGGGTGATCCTGCCGGCGGCGGCGCCCACCATCTTCACCGGCATGCGCATCAGCATGGGCATCGCCTGGCTCGTGATCGTGGCGGCCGAGATGCTGGTGGGCGGCACGGGCATCGGCTACTTCCTGTGGAACGAGTGGAACAACCTGTCGCTGACCCATGTGATCTTCGCCATCCTGCTGATCGGCGTGGTCGGCATGCTGCTGGACCTGGGCTTCGCGGCGCTGCAGAAGAAGGTGACCTATGTGGAGTGAGGCCGCCGACATGTCCATGCCCTCCGCACAGTCCGGCCCGGTGCCGGCGACCGGCGCGATCGCGGCGGCGCCGGGCAACTTCCTGCAGGTGCAGGGCCTGGGCCGCGTCTTCCAGCCCGGCCGCCCGGTGTTTGCCGACGTGGGCTTCGGCGTGGCCCGGGGCGAGTTCGTCTGCATCATCGGCCACTCCGGCTGCGGCAAGACCACCATCCTCAATGTGCTGGCGGGGCTGGACGAGGCCAGCGAGGGCCATGTGTTCATGGACGGCCGCGAGGTGCGCGGGCCCAGCCTGGAGCGCGGCGTGGTGTTCCAGGGTCATGCGCTCATGCCCTGGCTGACCGTGCGCCGCAACATCGCCTTCGCCGTCGAGTCGCGCTGGCCGCAGTGGAGCCGCGCGCAGGTGGCGGCCCATGTCGAGAAGTACGTGGCCCTGGTCGGCCTGTCGGCCGCGCTGGACAAGAAGCCCTCGCAGCTGTCGGGCGGCATGAAGCAGCGCGTGGGCATCGCCCGCGCCTTCGCCATCGAGCCCAAGATGCTGCTGCTGGACGAGCCCTTCGGCGCGCTGGATGCACTCACGCGCGGCACGATCCAGGACGAGCTGCTCGCCATCGTGCAGCGCACGCAGCAGACGGTGTTCATGATCACCCACGACGTGGACGAAGCCATCCTGCTGGCGGACCGCGTCCTGCTGATGCGCAACGGCGTCGAACTGCCGGGCGGCGAATGGCGGCCGGGTGGCATCGCCGAGTCGGTGCAGGTGGCGCTGCCGCGCGAGCGCACCCGGGCCGGCCTGCACCGGTTGCCCGGCTACTACGAGCTGCGCAACCACATCGTCGATTTCCTGGTCAGCCGCGCGCATGCGGCGTGACGCATCCCTCTTTTTTCCAACCCCCGTTTCCCCCACAAGGAGCCATCGCATGAACCGCAACGACGTCACCGAGAAGATCATCGCCACCAAGGTGTCCAAGGGCATCACCTGGGCCTCCGTGGCCGAGCAGGTGGGCCTGTCCAAGGAATGGGTCACGGCCGCCTGCCTGGGCCAGATGACGCTGGACGCCGCCCAGGCCGCCACCATCGGCGAGATCTTCGGCCTCAGCGCCGACGAGCAGAAGTGGCTGCAGGTGGTGCCCTACAAGGGCTCGCTGCCCACGGCCGTGCCCACCGATCCGCTGATCTACCGCTGGTACGAGATCGTCAACGTCTACGGCACCACCATCAAGGAGCTGATCCACGAGGAATTCGGCGACGGGATCATGAGCGCCATCGACTTCAAGATGGACATCGTGCGCGAGCCCGATCCCAAGGGCGACCGCGTGAACGTGGTGCTGTCGGGCAAGTTCCTGCCCTACAAGACGTATTGAGGCGCGCGCACCCGCGCGGTGCGGATGCCAGGCCGGACGCACCAAGGTCTGCCCAAACTCCCCGATGACGCCCCGCCGCCCCATGCGCCGGGGCGTTTTGCTTGGGCATGCTTCCTGCATAAAATGTTCCTGTAATAGATCGTTGATTCATTAGTGAATCAATCAAGCCCTCTTACCTGGGAACAACCCGCATAGCAAAGCCTTTGGCAGCCCTTAATCTCGCGGTCGTATTTCAGAAAAGAATCGTCGTTTCACCTATTAATCAATCATGTCCTTTCCCACGAAACTCCTCCGCTCCCTGATGCTGGGCCTGGGACTGGTCGGTGCCGCCAGCGCCGCACTGGCGCAGGGCAACTGGCCGTCCAAGCCGATCACCATCGTCGTCGCCTATCCGGCGGGCGGCGACACCGACGCACTGGCGCGCGTCTTCGCCGAGAAGCTGGCCCCGCGCCTGGGCCAGCCGGTGCTGGTGGACAACAAGCCCGGCGCCAGTGGCGTGATCGGCAGCGCCTTCGTGGGCAAGGCCCAGCCCGACGGCTACACCTTGCTGATGGCACCCAACACCTTCGCCATGGCGCAGCTGGTGCTCAAGACCACGCCCCAGGCCGGCTATGACGTGCTGAACGGCTTCACGCCCATCATCCAGACCGGCGCGCAGCCGCTGTTCATCGCCGCAGGTCCGGGCACCAAGGCCAAGTCGCTGAAGGAGGCGATGGACGAGTCCAAGAAGAGCGAGCTGGCCTATGCCAGCCCCGGCAGCGGCTCGCCCATGCATGTGCTGGGCGAGATGTTCAACAAGAGCACCGGCGCCAACTTCCGCCACGTCCCGTACCGCGGCGTCGCCCCAGCCCTGACCGACATCGCGGGCGGCCATGTGCCCCTGACGTGGATCACCTACGGCCCCATCGCGCCCTACCTCGCCGACGGCAAGATGCGCCTGTTTGCCGTCGCCCAGGCCCAGCGCAGCCCGCTGGCGCCGGACGTGCCGACGCTGGCCGAACTGGGCTACAAGAACGTCGAGGTCACGGCCTGGAACGGCCTGTACGGTCCCAAGGGCCTGCCGCCCGAGATCGTGAAGACGCTGAACGCGCAATTCAACGACATCATCAAGATGCCCGACGTGGCCGCCAAGATGAAGACGCTGGGCACCATCCCGGTGGGTGGCGCGCCGGACGTGCTGGCCAAGACGACCGCGGCCGACCTGGAGCGTTTCACGCGCGTGGTCAAGGAACTGGGCATCCAGGCCGATTGAGCACGTTGGCGTAGCTCGCGCGTCTGGCGCGTGCACGGCAAACAGGAAGGGCGGTCCGACGCAAGTCGGACCGCCCTTCGTTCATGCGCTGGCGGGGCGCCGCGGTTCAGCGGGCGGGTCAGACGTCGTCGTCTTCGCCTTCGTCTTCCGCGTCGTCATCGACCATTTCTCCGACAGCGACGCGCACGTCGTCCTCCGTCATGCCGTCGTTGGGGCCAACGATGCGGTCGGGCAGGATGTCGGCATCGGGCGTCACCGTGCCCTCGACGTCCGCGCGCTCGCCGGTGCCGGACGCATCCGTGGCGCCGCCGAGCGGCTCCAGCATGGGCCCGCCGGGGCTGTCTTCGGGGCGCGCGAGGAAGGCGTCCTCGCCCACCGTGTCGCTGCCGCTGTCCGAGTTGTCGCTCGGGCCTAGCAGGGTGGTGTCGTCGTCGTGGGGCAGGGTGCTGTCCGCGCTGCCCAGGATGCTGCTTCTGGCCATGGTGTGCTCCTTCTGGGGTCGGCGACGTGCCGACGCATGAAAGAACCTTGCGCGGTGAGCGCCGTGCACCCTGTGGGAGAGGGCCGACGGGCCCTGTCAGGGGGACATGGGCATGTGCGGACGTCGTCTTGGCCTTCCACCGTATGGGGGGCAGGAAGGCCGTGACATCCGCTCAGCCCGGCACGAGCATGAAGGTGGCGTGCAGCCCCGCGATAGCCGAGGGCCCCACCCACAGGTCGAACTCGCCGGTGTCCACCGTGGGCCGCATGTCGGCGCCGGTGAAGAGCAGGTCCTCGCGGGTGAGCAGGAAGTGCACCTGCACGGTCTGCCCGGCCTCGATGCGCACGCGGTGGAAGGCCTTGAGCTCGCGCACGGGCCGCGTGAAGCTGGCGGCGCGGGCGCCGATGTAGAGCTGCACCGTCTCGTCGACGGCCCGGGTGCCGGCATTGGTCACGCTGGCCATCACACGCAGCGGCTGGTCGGGCGCCATGCGGCCGGGGCTGACTTCCAGTGCGCCGTAGCGCACGGCCGAGTAGCCCAGCCCGTGCCCGAAGGCGTAGAGCGGCTCGTTGGTCGCGTCCAGGTAGCGGGTGCGGAAGCGCCCGGGCCCGCCCTGCGCATCGGGCCGGCCGGTGCGCTTGTGCGCGTAGTAGAAGGGCACCTGCCCCGGCGTCTGCGGAAAGCTCACCGGCAGCCGGCCCGAGGGCGACACGTCGCCGAACAGGATGTCGGCGATGGCCGGCCCCGTCTCGGTGCCCAGGAACCAGGTGACCAGCAGCGCCTGCGCGTTGCGCACCGCGCCGCGCAGGGCGAGCGCGCGGCCATTGCGCAGCAGCACGACCACCGGCTTGCCCGTGGCCGCCACAGCCTCGGCCAATTGCTGCTGGGCCTGCGGCACCTCGATGTCGGTGCGCGAGCGCGATTCGCCCGACATCTGGTCGCTCTCGCCCAGCGTCATGACCACCACGTCGGCCTGGCGCGCCGCCGCCACGGCCTGCGCGATGCCACCATCGAGTGGCGATTCCACGTCGCTGCCGCGCACGACGCTCAGCAGCGACGGATCGGCCAGTTGCGCGCGGATCGCGTCCTCGATGCCCACCGGCGGCAGCTGGCCCGGAAAGGGGCGCCACGGCCCGAAGAGTGACTGCGCATCCGCAAAGGGCCCGATCAGCGCGATGCGCCTGCCCGACCTGGGCAGCGGCAGCAGGTCGCCGCTGTTCTTCAGCAGCACGATGGAACGCTGCGCCGCCTCGCGCGCCAGCCGGCGGTGGGCGCTGCCGTCGAAGCGCGGCGGCGCGCCGGGCGCGTCCTCCTGCAGGCCGCGGAAGGGCTGCTCGAACAGGCCCAGCCGCTGCTTGACGCGCAGCACGCGCCGCACGGCCTGGTCGAGCCGGCCCATGGGCACGTCGCCGTTGCGCACCAGCTCGGGCAGGTGGCGCATGTACAGGCCGCTCTGCATGCTCACATCCGTGCCGGCCAGGAAGGCGCGGCGGGCGGCCTCGCGCTCGTCGGCCGCAAAGCCATGGGCGATCAGTTCCTCGTCGGCGGTGTAGTCCGAGACCACGAAGCCCTCGAAGCCCCATTCGCGCCGCAGCACCTGTGTCAGCAGCCAGGGGTTGGCGTTGGAGGGCACGCCGCCGATCTCGTTGAAGGCGGCCATCACCGACAGCGCGCCAGCGTCGATGGCGGCCTTGAAGGGCGGCAGGTAGACGTCGCGCAGCGTGCGCTCCGACAGGTCGACGGCCGCATAGTCCAGCCCGCCCTCGGCCGCGCCATAGCCGGCGAAGTGCTTGGGCGTGGCCAGCATGGCGTCGGCGCGCGACAGGTCCGCGGTCTGGAAGCCGCGCACGCGGGCGGCAGCGAAGCGGCGGGTGAGCAGCACGTCCTCGCCATAGCCCTCGACCCCGCGACCCCAGCGGGCGTCGCGGGCGATGTCGATCATGGGCGCGAAGGTCCAGCGGAAGCCGTCGGCCGTGCCCTCGCGCGCGGCGGCGCGGGCGGTGCGCTCAGACAGGGACGGATCCCAGCTCGCCGCCTCGGCCAGCGGCACCGGGAACACGGTGCGGAAGCCATGGATGATGTCCACGCCGAAGAGCAGCGGAATGCCCAGGCGCGATTCGCGCACGGCCACCTCCTGCGCGCGCCGTTTGCCGGCGATGCCTTCGCCGTTGAACAGGCCCATCACGCGGCCGGCGCGGATGTCGTCGAGCTGCTGGCGCAGACTGACCTGCCCCGTCTGGGGATTGCCGAGGATCTCGTCCGCGGCAGGCGCATACAGGCTGAGCTGGCCGACCTTCTCCTCGATGGTCATGCGCAGGATCAGCGCCTCGATGCGGGCATCGGCGGCCAGCGATTCGGCCAGGGCTTCAGCGGGTTTCTGGATCTCGGCGCAGCCGGCGAGGCCGGTGGCGAGGGGAAGGGCGGCGAGACGGCGCAGGGCTTGGCGGCGATGCATGCGCCAATTGTCAACAAAGGTCAAAAGACCTGGGTGTGCTGGTCGTGCGCCCGCGAATGCGCCCGAAGCCGCCCCTGCTGAGTGGCCTCCGGCGGCGTCAGGCCAGTTGCCCACTGGCCAGGGCCGCCGCCGCGGCGCGGGTCTCCACGCCCAGCTTCTCGAAGATGTGCTCCAGGTGCTTGTTGACCGTGCGCGGGCTCATGCCCAGGATCTCGGCGATGTCGCGGTTGGTCTTGCCCTTGGCCAGCCAGGACAGCACCTCGGTCTCCCGGGGCGTGAGGGCGGCCTCCGCGAGGCGGTCGGTGGGCGCGCCGCGTTCCTGGGCCAGCAGCAGCAGGGTTTCGCCCAGGTTGGCACTGCCGAGGTTGCGCACCGACAGGCGCAGCGTGCCGGCCAACACCTGCACGACCGCGCCGGGCTGCAGGGCCGGTCCCAGCGACGGGGGCAGCAGGCCCGGCGTCGCTTCGGCGCCCAGGCGGGCCAGCCAGTCGGCGGCCTGCGGCGAGCGCCAGGCGATGCGGCCCTGCGTGTCCACCACCACCGTGGCCATGCCGGCGACATCCACCGCCTCGCGGGCCAGCCGGGCGATGCGCGCGTTGCGGGTGTGCGTGTGCAGCCGCGCCACCACCTCCTGCACCCGCACGGGCTTGACCACGTAGTCGACGCCGCCCGCGTCGAAGCCTTCCACCACATGCGGCGTCTCGGACAGGCCGGTCATGAAGATCACGGGAATGTGCGCCAGGGTGGCGTCGGCCTTGACGCGGCGACAGGTCTCGAAGCCGGAGAGGCCGGGCATGAGTGCGTCCAGCAGGATGGCGTCGGGGACGACGAGCTCCAGCTGCTCCAGCGCCATCTGGCCGTCGCCGGCCACCAGCACGGTGTAGCCGGCCGATTCGAGTGCGTCGCACAGCAAGCCCAGGCTGGCGGGCGCATCGTCCACGACCAGCACGACGGGACGTTCGGAGGTGGCGGATGTGGATTCAGGCATCGGTGGCGGAGGCGTCGCCGGCGAGTGCGTCGCGCAGGCGCTGGAGTTCGAAGCGGCCCACCATGGCGCGCAGGTGGCTGCAGGTGCCGGCCAGTGCCGGCTGTTCGCTGCCGAGCCTATCGAGCAACTGCTGGATGCCGCGCACATGGCCCAGGCGCGCCAGGTGCAGCAGCCGTTCGCGGCTCTCGTCCGGCAGCGGGAGCAAGGGGTGGAGCGCCTGGGTGGCGGGCGGCAGGGCGGGCGCGGGGGCCTGCGACAGCCACGCCAGCCCCAGGTGCCGTTCCAGGGCCGCCAACAGGTGCGACTCGATCACGGGCTTGCCCACGAAACCCTGGCAGCCGGCTTCGTGCAGGCGCCCGGCCTGGTTCTCGAACACGTTGGCCGAGACGATGAGGATCGGCACGTCGGTGAAGCCGGCGGCGCGCACGCGGCGGGCGGCCTCCCAGCCATCCATCTCGTCCATGCTGAGGTCCATGAGGATGGCGGCGGGCGGCTGCACGCGCAGGCTCTCCAGGCACTCGGTGCCGCTGGCGGCCTCGCGCACCTCGAAGCCCAGCGGCAGCAGCATGCCGGCCAGCATCTGGCGCTGCACCGGCTGGTCGTCCACCACCAGCAGGGTGCGGCGCGGGCCGAAGTAGCCCGACACCGGGCGCCGTGTCTCCACCTGCGGGCCGGGGTCGGCCACGCGCCTCAGGTAGAGCCGCACGCTGAAGGTGCTGCCGCCGGGGCTGCTGTCGGCCAGGGTGAGCTCGCCGCCCATCAGCGAGGTGAGCAGGCCGGTGATGGTCAGCCCCAGCCCG
Source organism: Pseudacidovorax sp. NFM-22 (assembly GCF_021401245.1). Lineage (GTDB taxonomy): Bacteria > Pseudomonadota > Gammaproteobacteria > Burkholderiales > Burkholderiaceae_C > Xenophilus. The sequence goes on along the minus strand of NZ_JACBFY010000001.1, from coordinate 653,588 downwards.
GTGCCGGGCTCGCCCGTGCGGCGCCCGGCGGCGCCACGCTCGAAGGGCAGGAAGATGCGTTGCCGGTCCTGCGGCGCCACGCCGATGCCGGTGTCGACCACGTCGAAGCGCAGCACCTCGCGCCGCCCGTCCACCTGCAGCGCGACGGTGCCGCGCTCGGTGAAGCGCACCGCGTTGGCCAGCAGGTTGATGAGGATCTGCCTCAGCCGCTTGGCATCGGCCAGCACCCAGCGCGGCAGCTCGCCGCTGGGGGAATAGATGAAGGCCAGGCCCTTGTTCTCGGCCTGCGGGCGCACCATGTCGACGATCTCGCGCAGGAACTCGGGCAGCGCCAGTGGGGCCGGCTCCAGCTGCAGCCGGCCGGCCTCGATGCGGGCCAGGTCCAGCAGGCCGTCTATCAGGCCCAGCATGTGCTCGCCGCTCTTGTGGATGGTCGAGACGGCCTCGCGCGGCGGCGCGGCGCTGCTGCCACCGCCCTTGAGCAGGATCTGCGAGTAGCCCAGGATGCTGTTGAGCGGCGTGCGCAGCTCGTGCGTCATGCCGGCCACGTAGCGGGTCTTGGCCTGGTTGGCGGCCTCCGCGGCCTCCTTGGCGGCCTGCAGCGCGGCATCGGTGCGGCGGTGGGCCTCGATCTCCTGCGTGAGCAGGTGGTTGTGCCGGTTGGACTCCTCCTGCGCCATGTGCCGGCTCTCGCTGCCCAGCACCACCCACCAGGCCGCCACCAGGGCCACCAGCGAGAGCAGGGCGAAGACCTTGAGGAAGGGCAGCCGCAGCAGCGCCGGGCTGCTGCCGGCGATCAGCTCCTGCGCATAGACGACGCCCATGACGGCGGCCAGCAGCGCCACCAGCGAGGCCGCCACCACCAGGTAGTGCGCCACCCGGAAGTTCAACCGCGTGCCCAGGCCCAGCGGCAGCCACCGGCGCAGCCAGCGGCTGATCTGCTCGGCTGCCCGCGAGTCCGTCTTGCAGCGGTCGTGGCAGCGCGACTCCAGCGTGCAGCACAGCGAGCAAATGGGCGCGCCGTAGGCCGGGCACCAGGCCATGTCCTCCGACTCGAAGCGGTTGTCGCAGACCGAGCAGCACACCGTCTCGCCGGGGGCCCAGTGCTGCACGTCGGTGCGCGCGAGGTAGTAGCGCCCGCGCGTGCGCCAGGCGATCAGCGGCGACAGCAGCAGCGCCGCCACCAGCGCGATGAAGGGCGAGAACGCCTCGACCCAGGCCCCCATCAGTCCGGCGTAGGCGGCGATGGCCAGGGTTGCGGCAACCACCGTGGAGATCAGCCCGACCGGATTGAGGTCGTACAGGTGCGCCCGCTTGAACTCGATCACGCGCGGGCTGAAGCCCAGCGGCTTGTTGATGACGAGGTCCGCGACCAGCGCCCCCACCCAGGCGATGGCCACGTTGCTGTAGAGGCCCAGCACGCTCTCCAGCGCCCCGAAGACGCCCAGCGTCATCAGCAGCACGGCGATGAGCACGTTGAAGACCAGCCACACCACGCGGCCCGGATGGCTGTGCGTCAGGCGCGCGAAGAAGTTGGACCAGGCCAGCGAGCCGGCATAGGCGTTGGTGAGGTTGATCTTGAGCTGCGACACGATCACGAACAGCGTGGTCACCGCGAGCACCACCTCGGGGTGCGCAAACACGTAGCCGAAGCCCGCCAGGTACATGCGCGTGGGCTCGACCGCATGCTCCGAGGGAATCTCGTGCTGCAGCACCACGAAGGCCAGGAAGGCGCCGCCCATCATCTTGAGCATGCCGGGCACGATCCAGCCCGGGCCGGCCACCAGCACCGCCGTCCACCAGCGCACGCGGTTCTCGGCCGTCTTCTCGGGCAGGAAGCGCAGGTAGTCCACCTGCTCGCCGATCTGCACCACCAGCGAGAACACCACCGTCGCGCCCGCGCCGAACATCAGCGGCTCGAAGCCGCTGCCGCCGGAGACGCGGCCCACCAGCGTGGTGAAGTCGGCATACAGTTGCGGACTCCTGGCCAGCACGGCCAGGAAGGGCAGGAAGAACAGCACGATCCACACCGGCTGCGTCCACAGCTGCAGGCCCGAGATCATGGTCACGCCCCGCATCACCAGCGGGATGATCACCAGCGAAGAGAGCAGGTAGAGCACCGGCAGCGGCCAGTCCAGGTACATCTGCAGTGCCAGGGCCAGGATGGCGGCCTCCAGCGCGAAGAAGATGAAGGTGAAGCAGGCGTAGATCAGCGAGGTCAGCGTCGAGCCCAGGTAGCCGAAGCCGGCCCCGCGGGTGAGCAGGTCCATGTCCACGCCATAGCGGGCGGCGTAGTACGAGATCGGCAGGCCGGTCGCAAAGATGATGAAGCCGACGACCAGGATCGCCCACATCGCGTTCGAGAAGCCATACGACAACGCGATGGAACCCCCGATGGCCTCCAGCGCCAGGAAGGAGGTGGCGCCGAAGGCGGCATTGCCCACCCGGAACTCCGACCACTTGCGGAAGCTGCGCGGCGTGTAGCGCAGGGCGTAGTCCTCCAGCGTCTCGTTGGAGACCCAGGTGTTGTAGTCGCGGCGGATGCGGAAGATCTTCTGGCCGGTCGAGGTGTCCATGGAGGGGATGGCAGCGGCAGCGCGAAGCCTGCGGCATAGCAAGAAGCGCTCCGCCATGGCGCACGCCCCGGTGCGCCCCATGGCGTGCGGACGCGAGTCTGCCCGGCCTGCCGCAGGCCGGCGCTACGTTGAATGACGTATTCGGCCTGCGCATCCGGCTTCCTAAAGTGGCGGCCAAGGTGTCAGACGGCACCGACAGATGCACCCCGGCGGTGCGTGTCCCGGCTTTCTTCCTCGACCTTCCTGGAGCCTTCGATGTCCCGTTCCGACCATCCTTCCGATCCCTCCGCCTTCACGCAGCGCCGTCGCCTGCTGCAGGGCGCCGCGGCGCTGCCGGCCCTGGGCCTGGGCGGGCTGGCCTTCGGCCAGGCCGCGCCCACCGCCAAGGTCAACACCACCAGGCTCGCGGTGACCGACACCGAGGTCACGGTGGGCCAGCTGCATTCCTCCAGCGGCACCATGGCCATCTCGGAGACCGGCTCCATCCAGGCCGAGCAGCTGGCCATCGACCAGATCAACGCCATGGGCGGCATCCTGGGTCGCAAGATCAAGGTCATCAAGGAGGACGGCGCCTCCGACTGGCCCACCTTCGCCGAGAAGAGCAAGAAGCTGCTGGTCAACGACCGCGTGGCCTGCGTCTTCGGCTGCTGGACCAGCGCCTCGCGCAAGGCCGTGCTGCCGGTGTTCGAGAAGGAGAACGGCCTGCTGTACTACCCCACCTTCTACGAAGGCCTGGAGCAGAGCAAGAACGTGATCTACACCGGCCAGGAGGCCACGCAGCAGATCATCTGGGGCCTGGACTGGGGCGCCAAGGAGAAGAAGGCCAAGACCTTCTTCCTGGTCGGCTCCGACTACATCTGGCCGCGCACCTCGATGAAGATCGCGCGCAAGCACATCGAGTCCGTGGGCAAGCTGGGCAAGGTGGTGGGCGAGGAGTACTACCCCCTGGGCCACACCAACTTCAACTCCCTGATCAACAAGATCAAGGTCGCCAAGCCGGACTGCATCTTCGCGGCCGTCGTGGGCGGCTCCAACGTGGCCTTCTACAAGCAGCTCAAGGCCGCGGGTATCACGGGCGACAAGCAGTTCCTGCTGACGCTGTCGGTCACCGAGGACGAGATGACCGGCGTGGGCGGCGAGAACTTCGCCGGCTTCTACTCGTCGATGAAGTACTTCCAGACGCTGGACAACCCGAACAACAAGAAGTTCGTGGAGGCCTTCAAGGCCAAGTACGGCAAGGACGCCGTGATCGGCGACGTGACGCAGGCGGGCTACCTCGGCCCCTGGCTGTGGAAGGCCGCGGTCGAGAAGGCCGGCAGCTTCGACGTCGACAAGGTGGTGGCCGCCTCGCCGGGCATCGAGCTCAAGACGGCGCCCGAGGGCTACGTGAAGCTGGACCCCAACCACCACCTCTGGAGCAAGTCGCGCATCGCGCAGGGACAGCCGGATGCCACCTTCAAGGTGGTGGCGGAGTCGCCCGAGCTGATCAAGCCCGATCCGTTTCCCAAGGGTTACCAATAACCCCCCCGTTGGGCCCGCCTCGCGGCGAGCCCATCCCCCCCCTCAAGGGGGCACACCCGACGGCCCGGCAAAGCCGGTTCCGTGGGTGTCCCCGAACGGGCCACGCTGCGCTCGCCGCGACAGAGCCGCGGCTTGCGCTCGCGTTGGCTCGTGTTCCGAAAGCTGATCCATGACTCTTTCCGACATGCTCAACATCGGCCTCATGCAGGGCTTCGCGGGGCTTTCGCTCTTCGCGGTGCTGCTGCTGATGGGGCTGGGGCTGGCCATCATCTTCGGCCAGATGGGCGTCATCAACATGGCGCATGGCGAGTTCATGGCCATCGGCGCCTACACCGTCTACATGGCCGCCACCTTCACCGAGAAGCAGGCGCCCGGGGCGATGGCCTACTACTTCCCGGTGGCCATCGTGCTGGCCTTCTGCGTGGCCTTCGTCTTCGGCTGGCTGATGGAATGGGCACTCATCCGCCATCTCTACAGCCGGCCGCTCGACACCCTGCTGGCCACCTGGGGCGTGAGCCTGGGCCTGCAGCAATGCTTCCGCAGCTTCATCAACCCCAAGGAGGTCAGCCCCACGCTGCCCGAATGGCTGATGGGCTCGTGGTCGCCCTCGGAAGGGCTGGACATCCCGATCAACGGCCTGTTCGTGCTCAGCCTCACGCTGATCGTGACGGCGGGCGTGCTGATCGCCCTGCACCGGAGCCGCTGGGGCCTGCGGGTGCGGGCCACCGTGGCCAACCGCACCATGGCCAACGCCACCGGCATCGACACGAAGAAGACCGACCGCCTGACCTTCGCCATCGGCTGCGGCATCGCCGGCATCGCGGGCGCCGCCTTCACCACCATCGGCTCGACCGGGCCGACCTCGGGGCAGCTCTACATCGTGGACTCTTTCCTGGTCGTGACCTTCGGCGGTGCGGCGAGCCTGCTGGGTACGGTCGTGTCGGCCTTCGGCATCGCACAGACGCAGTCGATCTCGGAGTTCTTCATGACGGGCTCGATGGCCAAGGTGCTCACGCTGTCGCTGATCGTGCTGATCCTGATGCTGCGGCCCCAGGGCCTGTTCGCCTCCAAAGTGCGCCGGTGACATGGCCCACCTTCGTTTCTTGAACTGGACCGACCCATGCAATCCCTCAAGGCCCTGATCGTGCGCTACCAGCTGGGCAGCCTGCTGCTGCTCACGCTGCTGCTGGCGGTGGTGCTGCCGCTGTCGCTGGACATCTTCCGCCTCAACCTGGTGGGCAAGTACCTCTGCTATGCCTTCGTGGCCGTTGGCCTGGTGATGGTCTGGGGCTATGGCGGCGTGCTGAGCCTGGGGCAGGGCGTGTTCTTCGGCCTGGGCGGCTATGCCATGGCGATGTTCCTCAAGCTGGAGGCCTCGGACCCGGTCAGCACCAAGATCCAGTCCACCCCCGGCATCCCGGACTTCATGGACTGGAACCAGATCACCGAGCTGCCCCTTCTCTGGCTGCCCTTCAAGAGCCTGCCGCTGGCCCTGCTGGCGGTGGTGCTGGTGCCCATGGCCCTGGCCTGGCTGATCAGCTTCGCGATGTTCAAGCGGCGCGTGGGCGGCGTGTACTTCGCGATCATCACGCAGGCCGTGGCGCTGATCCTCACCGTGCTCATCATCGGCCAGCAGGGCTACACCGGTGGCGTCAACGGCATGACCGACCTCAAGACGCTGGCGGGCTGGGACACGCGCACCGACAGTGCCAAGTACATCCTCTACTTCGTCTGCGTGGCCCTGCTGATCGCGAGCATCGTGCTGTGCCGCTTCGTGCAGACCAGCAAGCTGGGCACGCTGCTGCTGGCCATGCGCGACAAGGAGGACCGGGTCCGCTTCTCGGGCTACGACGTGGCCAATTTCAAGGTCTTCACCTTCTGCCTGGCGGCGGCGCTGTCGGGCATCGGCGGTGCCATGTTCGCGCTGCAGGTGGGCTTCATGTCGCCCAGCTTCGTGGGCATCGTGCCCTCCATCGAGATGGTGATCTTCGCTGCCGTCGGCGGGCGCATGAGCCTGGTGGGCGCCGTCTACGGCACCTTGCTGGTCAATGCGGGCAAGACGCTGTTCTCCGAGAGCTTCCCGGACCTGTGGCTGTTCCTGATGGCCGCGCTGTTCATCGGCGTGACCATGGCCTTTCCCATGGGGCTCGCCGGCCTCTGGGAAGACCGCATCAAGCCCGCGTGGCAGCGGCGCCAGGCCCAGCGCCGCACACAGGCGGGGCGCCTGGCCGCGGCGCAGGCCGCCTACCCGGAGGTGCCGCCCGTGCCCGAGGCGCCCGCACCCGAGCTGGCCGGCGCCATGCGCAGCCAGGGCGCCTGATCCATCGACGCAACGAGCCCACCATGAGCAACACCGACTTCGCCCTCGCGGTCGAGGACCTGAGCGTCTCCTTTGACGGCTTCAAGGCCATCGATGCGCTGACCCTCTATATCGACCGCAACGAACTGCGCGTGATCATCGGCCCCAACGGCGCTGGCAAGACCACGCTGCTGGACCTGATCTGCGGCCGCACCAAGGCCTCCAGCGGCTCGATCAAGTTCAAGAACACCGAGTTCAGCGGCATGGCCGAGTACCGCCGCGTGCGGCTGGGCATCGGCCGCAAGTTCCAGACGCCTTCGATCTACGAGAACCTGTCGGTCTTCAAGAACCTGGAGGTGTCCTACCCCGCCGGCCGCTCGGTCTTCGGCGCGCTGGCCTTCCGCTGCACCGACGAGGTGAAGGCCCGCGTGCAGGGGGTGGCCGAGGAGATCGGCCTGGCCGACCGCCTGGACGCCGAGGCCGGCCTGCTCAGCCATGGCCAGAAGCAGTGGCTGGAGATCGGCATGTTGCTGATGCAGGACCCGGAGCTGCTGATGCTGGACGAGCCCATCGCCGGCATGAGTTCGCGCGAGCGTGAACTCACGGCCGAGCTGCTCAAGCGCATCTGCCAGAACCGCGCCGTGATCGTCATCGAGCACGACATGGACTTCGTCAAGCAGATCGCGCACAAGGTCACCGTGATGCATCAGGGAAAGATCCTCGCCGAGGGGCCGATGGACAAGGTGCAGGCCGATCCCAAAGTCATCGACGTGTATTTGGGGCATTGAAATGAGCAACGTGATGCTGAAGGTCGAAGACCTGCATGTGGCCTATGGCCAGAGCGAAGCGCTGCATGGCGTCTCCTTCGAGGGCATGGCCAACGAGACGGTGGCCATCATGGGCCGCAACGGCATGGGCAAGACGACGCTGTTCAAGGCGCTGATGGGCGTGCTGCCGACGCGCAGCGGCCGCATCGAGGTGGCGGGGCAGGAGGTGACCCGGGACGAGAGCTTCCGCCGGGTGGCCAAGGGCATCGCCTACGTGCCGCAGGGCCGCATGATCTTTCCCACCCTGACGGTGGAAGAGAACATCCAGACCGGGCTGGAGAACAGCCGCACGCGGCGCATTCCCGACGAGATCTATGCGCTCTTTCCCGTGCTCTTCGACATGAAGCGGCGCAAGGGCGGCAACCTGTCCGGCGGGCAGCAGCAGCAACTGGCCATCGCCCGTGCGCTGGTCACCGAGCCCAAGGTGCTGCTGCTGGACGAGCCCACCGAGGGCATCCAGCCTTCGATCATCAAGGACATCGCCCGCGCGCTCAACGAGATCCGCAAGCTCAAGGGCATCACCATCGTCGTCTCGGAGCAGGTGCTGAGCTTCGCCATGGACGTGGCCGACCGGCTGTTCGTGATCGAAGGCGGCCGGCTGGTGCACGAGACGCCGCGCGACAAGACCGACGAGGCCCACATCAAGGCCTACCTGTCGGTCTGACTCCCTCCCTTCGTTCTTTCTTCCCGCACTTCAACCAGGAGCCCTTTCCATGCCCGAAACCCTCATCAAGGTCGACCTGTCGCAGCCCGCGCCGTCCAACGAGATGGTGCACAACCGCTGGCACCCGGACATCCCGATGGCCTGCTGGGTGAATCCGGGCGACGACTTCGTGCTGGAGACCTACGACTGGACCGGCGGCTTCATCAAGAACGACGACAGCGCCGACGACGTGCGCGACATCGACCTGACCACGGTGCACTACCTGAGCGGCCCGGTGGGCGTGAAGGGCGCCGCGCCTGGCGACCTGCTGGTGGTGGAGCTGCTCGACATCGGCGCCAAGGACGACAGCCTCTGGGGCTTCAACGGCTTCTTCAGCAAGAAGAACGGCGGCGGCTTCCTGACCGAGCATTTCCCGCAGGCGCAGAAGTCCATCTGGGACTTCCACGGCATGTTCACCACCTCGCGCCACGTGCCCGGCGTCAAGTATGCGGGCCTCATCCACCCGGGTCTCATCGGCTGCCTGCCCGACCCGAAGATGCTGGAGACCTGGAACGCGCGCGAGCAGGCGCTGATCGACTCCGACCCGGCCACCAGCGGCCTGGCCAACCCGCCCTTCGCCGGCACGGCGCACATGGGCAAGCTCACGGGCGAGGCCAAGGCCAAGGCCGCCGCGACCGGCGCGCGCACCGTGCCGCCGCGCGAGCATGGCGGCAACTGCGACATCAAGGACCTGTCGCGCGGCTCGAAGATCTTCTTCCCGGTCTACGTGGAAGGGGCCGGACTGTCGGTGGGCGACCTGCACTTCAGCCAGGGCGACGGCGAGATCACCTTCTGCGGTGCCATCGAGATGGCTGGCTGGGTGCACATGAAGGTCAGCGTCATCAAGGACGGCATGGCCAAGTACGGCATCAAGAACCCGATCTTCAAGCCCAGCCCGATCGTGCCGACCTACAACGACTATGTGATCTTCGAAGGCATCAGCGTCGACGAGAGCGGCAAGCAGTACTACCTGGACGTGAACGTGGCCTACCGCCAGGCCTGCCTCAACGCCATCGAGTACCTGAAGAAGTTCGGCTACTCGGGCGCGCAGGCCTATTCGATCCTGGGCACGGCGCCGGTGCAGGGCCACATCAGCGGCGTGGTCGACGTGCCCAATGCCTGCGCCACGCTGTGGCTACCCACGCAGATCTTCGACTTCGACATCAATCCCTCGGCCGCCGGTCCGGTGAAGTTCCTCGACGGCAGCATCGACATGCCGCTGTCGCCGGACCTGAGCTGAGGGACGGAGCCGACCATGCCGACCTACGACTACGCCTGTGCCGACTGCGGCGGCTTCGAGGCCCTGCGCAGCCTGGGCGCGCGCAACGAGCCGGCCGCCTGCCCGGTGTGCGGCGCGGCGTCGCCGCGCGTGTTCGCCAGCGCCCCACGGCTGGGGCTGCTGGAGAGCGCCACCCGGCGGGCCATGGATGTCAACGAGCGCGCACGGCACGAGCCCCGCAGCTCGCGCGACTACCAGCGGTTGCGGCATCCGGCCGGCTGCGGCTGCTGCAGCCCCGGGCGCACGGCCAAGGCCACCGTCACCGCCGCCAACGGGGCGAAGGCCTTTCCATCGAAGCGGCCCTGGATGATCAGCCACTGATCGACGGCGCCCCATCCTTCTTGCAGCCTCCCAGGAGACCACCGCCATGATCCACGGCGACATTTCCAGCAGCCACGACACCGTCGGTGTCGCGGTCGTCAACTACAAGATGCCGCGCCTGCACACGCGCGCCGAGGTCGTGGCCAATGCCAGGCAGATCGCCGACATGGTGGTGGGCCTGAAGGCCGGCCTGCCCGGGCTGGACCTGGTGGTGTTCCCCGAGTACAGCACCCACGGGATCATGTACGACGCCGCCGAGATGTACGAGAACGCGGCCAGCGTCCCCGGCTTCGAGACCGAGATCTTCGCCGAGGCCTGCCGCAAGGCGAAGGTCTGGGGCGTGTTCTCGCTCACCGGCGAGCGCCACGAGGAGCACCCCAACAAGGCGCCCTACAACACGCTGATCCTCATGAACGACCAGGGCGAGATCGTGCAGAAGTACCGCAAGATCATGCCCTGGGTGCCCATCGAGGGCTGGTACCCGGGCAACTGCACCTACGTCAGCGAAGGCCCCAAGGGCCTGAAGATCAGCCTCATCATCTGCGACGACGGCAACTATCCCGAGATCTGGCGCGACTGCGCCATGAAGGGCGCCGAGCTGATCGTGCGCTGCCAGGGCTACATGTACCCAGCCAAGGAGCAGCAGATCCTCATCAGCAAGGCCATGGCCTTCGCCAACAACGTGTACGTGGCCGTGGCCAATGCGGCGGGCTTCGATGGGGTGTATTCGTACTTCGGGCATTCGGCGCTGGTTGGCTTCGATGGCCGCACGCTGGGCGAGTGCGGCGAGGAGGAGATGGGCGTGCAGTACGCGGCGCTGTCCAAGGGCCTGATCCGCGACTTCCGCCGCCACGGCCAGAGCGAGAACCACCTGTTCAAGCTGCTGCACCGCGGCTACACCGGGGTCATCAACTCGGGCGAGGGCGACAAGGGCGTGGCGGACTGCCCCTACGGCTTCTACAGCGACTGGATCGCCGATCCGCAGGGTATGCGCGAGCGCGTGGAGGCCTTCACCCGCAGCACCGTCGGAACCGCCGAGGCCCCCATCGACGGCATTCCGAACGAGGCCACCGTCAGCGCGCACCGCTGATGCGCGCCGACGCCATGCGCACCGACACCGGCCCGGCCGTGGCCGACCCGCTCGCGGCATGGCGGATCGGCAGCGAGCCCTACTACCGGCCGCGCGACGACGAATGCGTGCAGTTCGAGGCCGCCTGGTCGCGGCGGCTGCCGCTGCTGCTCAAGGGGCCCACCGGCTGCGGCAAGACGCGCTTCGTGCAGCACATGGCGTGGCGGCTCGGCCGCCCGCTGGTCACGGTGGCCTGCAACGAGGACACCACGGCGGGCGACCTGCTGGGCCGCTGGCTGCTCGATGCCCAGGGCACGGCCTGGCAGGACGGGCCGCTGGCCCTGGCCGCGCGCCATGGCGCGCTGTGTTACCTGGACGAGATCGTCGAGGCCCGGCCCGATGCCCTGGTCGCGATCCATCCGCTGACCGACGACCGGCGCACCCTGCCGCTGGACCGAGCCAGTGCGCTGATCCATGCCCACCCCGACTTCATGCTGCTGGCCAGCTACAACCCGGGCGGCAGCCGGGAACTCAAGCCGGCCACGCGCCAGCGCTTCTGCGGCCTGGCCTTCGACTATCCCGAGGCGGAGGACGAGGTGGCGGTGCTGATGCGCGAAGGCGGCGTGGCGGTGGAACTGGCCTCGTCGCTGGTGGCGCTGGGCCGGCGCACGCGGCGGCTGGCGGGCCAGGGCCTGGAGGAGGGCGCGTCCACCCGCATGCTGGTGCGGGCCGCCCAACTGGTGCGCCAGGGCCTCGCCCCCCGTGCGGCGGCGCTGAGCGCGCTGGTGGTGCCGCTGGCCGATGACGACATGCTGCAGCAGGCGCTGGTGGCGGCCGTCGATGCCACCTTCTGACCCTGCTGCCGACGGCATGACCGCGGCCGACGCGGCGGCCCTGCGCCCCCTCGGCCTCTGGATCCGCATGCTGTGGGACATCGCGCTGCCGGTGCTGCCTCTCCGCGCGGAGGATCCGGACGGCGGTGTCGGGCCCGGTGGGTGGCCATGCCTGCGACCCGAGGGACTGTGGCTGCCGGCCGCGCCAACGCCTCTGACAGGCAGCGCGCGGCTGCTGTGGCAGCAGGCTGCCGTGAGCCATGCCGCGGCCCACCGTGTCTTCTCGCGTGCCAGCTTTGAGCGCGCCGGTACGGCGCCGATCACGCAGGCTATCACCGGCGTGCTGGAGGACGCCCGCGCCGAGGCGCTGGCCGCACGGGAGTTGCCGGGCCTGGCCCGGCTGTGGGCGAGCCAGCATGCGGCCACGCCGGACCTGGGCGACGGCTTCGAGGCGCTGTTGCTGCGCCTGGCGCGGGCCCTGGCGGATGCGGGCTACGGCGATCCGCATCCGTGGATCCACAAGGCGAGGCGGTGCTTCTGGCGGGATGCGGCGCAGCAGGTGCTGGCCCAGCCCGACCCCCGCGCCATGCACCGGCTGGCCTCCGAGCTGGGCCATGACCTCGGTCAGATGCGCACGGCCTTCAACCCTCGCAGCTACCGGCCGGGGCCGGACTACCGTGACGACAACCGCTGGCTCTGGCGCGAGGCGGGCGAGCCGCAGGCCGAGCGGCAGCGGCTCTCTCCCGTGCCGTCGGCGACCGACGCCCAGGGCGTGCGGGCGATGGCGCCGGCCGGGCCGGGCATGCAGGACGAGCTGCACCGCCATCCGGAATGGGACGCGCGCATCGGCCTGGTGCGCCGCGACTGGTGCTCGGTGTGGCTGATGGCACCGCAGCGGCTCGTGTCGCCGGCCGGCAGCGCGACCGGTCAGGTCGCTGGCGGCGTGGACACGGCCCTCCTTCGCAGGCTGCGCAGGGCGCTGGAAGGCCCGGCGCCGCGGTGGCAGCCGGCCGCATCCGGCGACGAACTCGCCATGGGCGAGGCCGTCCGCGCCATCGTGGCGCGGCGCGTGGGCCGGCCCTGGGATCCGTCACGGACCTGGCTGCGAAGAATGCGGGCGCCCGTGCGTGCGGCGGTGCTGCTGCTGGTCGACACGTCGGCCTCCAGTGCCAGCTTGGTGCCCGGCGCCGGCATCGCACTGGCCATACAGAAGCGCCAGGCCGTTGCGCTGGCCCAGGCGCTCACGGCCGTGGGCTGGCGGGTGGCGGTGCAGGGGTTCGATTCCGACGGGCGCCATCGCGTGGCCGTGCGACGGGTGCTGGACTTCGGTGAGGCCTGGGACGCCCGCAGTGCCGCCCGGCTCGACGCGTTGGCGGCCGCGCGTTCGACACGGCTGGGAGCGGTCTTGCGCCAAGGGCTTGCCCAGCTGCGTGCCCAGCCGGTCGACCGGCGCTGGATGCTGGTGCTGGGCGATGCCGAGCCGCACGACATCGACACCCTGGATGACCGCCACCTGGTGGCGGACGCGCAGCATGCGCTGCGGCGCGCGCGGGCCGCCGGGCTGGGCGTGGCCTGCCTGGTGCCGCGGCGCGAGGATGTGGCCGGCGCCAGCCGCGTCTTCGGCGAGCGGCATGTGGCGGCGGCCGGCAGCGAGGCCGACCTGCCGCGGGCCCTGGGCCGGCTGGTGCCGGGGCTTCAGTCCTTGTAGCCCGGGCTCTCGCGGTCCAGCTTGCGCAGCAGCGCCGGCCAGGCGATGTTGGCACCCTGGCCCGTGGTGACCTTCTTCATCACCTGGCTGATGCCGTCCATGATCTGCGGGTTGACATGCACGAGCTCCCCGCCGGCCTGCGCGTCGATCTGGATGCGGCAGGCGTTCTCGAAGGTGTACATGTGCAGGAAGGCGTCGGCCACGGTCTTGCCGACGGTGAGCAGACCGTGGTTGCGCAGCAGCATGTAGTTGTTGCGGCCCAGGTCCTGCTGCAGGCGCGGCTTTTCGTCGTCGCGCACGGCCACGCCTTCGTAGCTGTGATAGGCCAGCGAGGCCAGCACGAAGGTGCTCTGCTGGCTGATGGGCAGCACGCCGCACTTCTGGGCGCTGACGGCCACGCCGGCGCGGCTGTGGGTGTGCAGCACGCATTGCACGTCGTGGCGGGCCTCGTGGATGCAGCTGTGGATCACGAAGCCGGCCGGGTTGACCGGGTACGGCGAGTCGATCAGCTTGTTGCAGTCCATGTCGACCTTGACCAGGCTGGAGGCCGTGATCTCGTCGAACATCATCCCGTAGGGGTTGATCAGGAAGTGATGGTCCGGCCCCGGGATGCGCGCGCTGATGTGGGTGAAGACCAGGTCGCTCCAGCCGTAGAGCGCCACGAGGCGGTAGCAGGCGGCGAGGTCCACGCGCAGCTGCCATTCCTCGTCGGAGACGAGGCGGCGGACTTCGCTGAGTTCGGCTTGGGTGGTGGCATTCATGGGTGTCTCCTTGGGCGCCGCACGGGCGGCAGGTTCGGATGGTCGCGGGGACGGGCTGTGGCGGCAGAGCGCGAAATTCAAGCCGTTTCTGTCGTCAGGGCCTTCTTGTAGATGCTCTGCCGCGGCTGGGCCATCAGCCGCCGCAGCATGGGTTCGAATTCGGCGATGGGCAGCGTCTCGCCCTTGGGATCGAAGGCCGGGTTGTCGTAGAGCTCGCAGAACTCCGCCGTGCGCTCGAAGTGCGGATGCGTGCGGAACTGCTCGCGCAGGTCGCGGTCCAGCCCGATGTGATGGAAGAAGTAATGGCCCTGGAAGATGCCGTGGTGCTTCACCATCCAGTGGTTCTCTTCGCTGACGAAGGGCTGCAGGATGGCCGCGGCGATGTCCGGATGGTTGAAGGCGCCCAGGGTGTCGCCGATGTCGTGCAGCAGGGCGCAGACCACGTATTCCTCGTCCCGGCCGTCACGCAGGGCGCGGGTGGCGGTCTGCAGGCTGTGGGTGTAGCGATCCACCGGAAAGCCGCCGTAGTCGCCCTCGAGCAGCTTCAGGTGCGCCATGACCCGCTCTGGCAGCCCGCTGGCGAAGTGCATGAACTCGCCACTGATGGCCTGCCAGTCCTCGCGCGTGCTGTCCTGCATGCGCACGAAAGTCGCCCTGTGGGCCATGGTCGTCTCCGTCGTTGTCGTGGGGGAGACGGCACTGTAGGCCTGCGCGGCGGGCGCCGTCTGTCCGGCAGACGACAGGAGCCCTCCGAACGGCACGGCAGGGAGGCCCAGAACGCTTCAGAACAAGCCAGAGAGGGGCCGTTGGGGCGCGACGGCGGGCCGTAAGCGCTGCAGTGGTGCACGACGGTGAGGGCGGTAGGCCGCCTGCAACGGCGCAAGTTTGACTACTGTCGGGTGGCAGATTCTTCGCGGTGATGGTTCGCAGCCCGCACATCGACCCGCTGCCGCTCATTTCGGGGGAGTTCCTGATCCGGTCGCTACCCATTCCTGACTGGTAACCTAATGCGTCAAACACCAACGCAGAAAATCAACAAAGTGACTGAGATGGCAGATCCCCGCCTTGACCGCCTTGAAGGCATTCTGCTCACCCTGCTGCCTGTGGATGGCAGCAAGGTGCCCAACGGCCAACTGCGCGCGAAATGGGTGCAGGCTGCACTCGCGGCTGGAGACAGAGTCACCGAGGCCGAGTTCGACGCCACTCACGATCGCTTGGCGACCGCCGGCCTGCTGGTAAAGGGGCCTGGTCGGGGTGGTACTACCGGACGTGCTGCAGGCGCAGCGCCGGACGCCGACGACTTCGAGTTGCAGACGGGTGAATCGCCCGCTGAGGAACCCGCGGTCAAGGCCGCTTCCGCTACGAAGCCCAAGGGCAGATCCACTTCGCGCGCGGCGGCAGATGAGCCCGCCCAAGTCATCAGCTACCGCCACGCCGACCGGCGCAAGAACAACCCCGAGGTCGGTCTCGTCAACGAAGCCAGCGACCCGCAGCAGCCGAAGAAGGAGTGGGCGTACAACCCGCACCTGGACCCGGTGCTGAACTTCGACTCCAGCCGTGCAGAGTTGGAGACCCAGGTGGCTGACGCGCTGGCGTCCGGCGAGCCGGCTGCGATGAAGGCCGCGCTGGAAGAGATCCAGCGCCGTGGCGCACCTTACCTGCAGTGGGCCGGCAAAGCCGAGCGCACCAGCTTCGAGGTGGACACCGTCAGCCTGCACGTGCACGAGCGCATCGACCCGATGAGCATTCTCTCGGCGGTGCGCAAAGGAGGCCCGGGCGAGAAGAACGCGAAGCCGGCCGATGAGGCCAAGCTGCGCCAGGCCAGCCTGTTCGAGGCGCCGTTCGAGAACCTGCCGCTGCGTGACGCGGTGGACTTCTACCGCCACGACAAGGGCTGGGCCAACCGCCTGGTCAGTGGCGACAGCCTGCAGGTGATGAACAGCCTGCTGGTCAAGGAAGGCATGGCCGGGCAGGTGCAGATGGTCTACATCGACCCACCCTACGGCATCAAGTACGGCAGCAACTTCCAACCCTTCGTGGGCAAGCGCGACGTCAAGGACAAGAGCGACGCCGACCTGACCCAAGAACCCGAAATGATCAAAGCGTTTCGGGATACGTGGGAATTGGGTCTGCACTCCTACCTTTCATATCTCCGTGACCGGCTACTCCTTTCCAAGGAACTACTTAAAGATTCGGGTAGCGTGTTTGTTCAGATATCCGACGAGAATTTGCACCTCGTCCGAAATATTTGCGACGAGGTCTTCGGTCCCGAAAACTTCATTTCCGTTATCACCTTCGTCAAAACTAGCGGTCAAACCAGTGAGCTCTTGTCAGGCGTCAGCGACTACTTAGTTTGGTACGCGAAAGACAAGGCGCTCGCGAAGGACAAATTCCATCAAATTTTCGCGGAGAAGAGCGCGCTCGTAGAGGGTGGCGGAGAGTACGTCTGGTTGAGAATGCCCGACGGGGGCGAGCGGACGATGACGAGCGCAGAGCGTTCAGATATCGAATTGGCTAGTAAAGCTGGCGCCGTTTTTCGCCATGACTCAATGGTTTCCCAGGGCTTCCGACAGTTCACTACAGTCGAGGTTCCATTCCAAGGGCGCGAACACTTTCCCGGCGCGACAAACAACTGGAAGACAACGGTGGATGGGATTCGGCGACTTGGTTATGCGCGCCGCCTGGTCTCTTCTGGTTCCGTCCTGAAGTACAAGCGATTCGTAGACGACTTTCCAGTGGTGCCGATAGGAAATAACTGGTCGGACACCGCAACGGGCGGCTCTTCAACCGATCCCCGGGTCTATGTCGTTCAGACCGTTGCACGAGTCGTCGAACGGTGCATGTTGATGACGACGGACCCTGGCGATCTGGTGTTTGATCCGACATGCGGGTCCGGGACGACTGCGTTCGTGGCAGAGAAGTGGGGGCGACGCTGGATAACTTGCGACACGTCGCGCGTTGCGGTCACCCTGGCCAAACAACGGCTGATGACCGCCAGCTTTGACTACTACGAGTTGAGGTACCCCTACGAAGGGCTAAAGGGCGGGTTCATCAATCGGGAAGTGCCGCACATCAAGTTGGGAGACATCGCAAACAACGCAGACCTCGACACGATCTACGAGCGCCTGCATCCAGCCGTCGAAGAGGCTCTGGCTGCGCTGAATGTCGCGATCGAGAAGCACGCTCCGCTGGAACCGCTTGCTGTGACTGAAGGCGTGCGCAAGGGGCAGAAGCTCCAGCTCGGCGCGGCGGGTGTGACACTGCACGAATGGGAAGTGCCGTTCCCAGGGGGCGAAGGCGTCCTGCCGCCAGGGTGGCAGCCCGCGCTGCGCGAGCCTTTCGATGCTTTTCACGCTGCTCGCCAACGCATGCAGGCAGAGATGGACCGCTCCATCGCGGCCAACACAAAGAACGAGTCTCTCTACGACCAGCCGGAGAAGAGCAAGACCAAGCTGCGCATCACTGGCCCGTTCACGGTCGAGGCCGTGCCTTTCCCGACGGTGCTGAGCCTGGAGGCCGCCGAGGGCGGCGCATCGGCCACGCCCACCGAGGACCAGGCCTACCAGACCAGCATCGCGCGCAGCGGCGAGAGCAACCGCCAGCAGCAGTGGCGCGATGAGCTGCTGAAGACCGGCATCCGCGGCAAGGGCGGCCAGAAGCTGGAATTCGCCGAGCTGGAGGTGATGGCAGGCACCACCTGCCTGCATGCCACCGGCACGCTGGCCGAAACGGGCGAGCGGGTGGTGGTGAGCTTCGGCCCCGAGCACGGCGCGCTGGAGCAGCGCCAGGTCGAGCACGCGCTGAACGAGGCCGGCGAGCTGTTCCCGCGGCCGAAGATGATCGTGTTCTGCGCGTTCACTTTCGATCCGGAAGCGGCCAAGGACATCGACGCGCTCAAGGGCATCACTGCGCTGAAGGCGCAGATGAACACCGACCTGCTGACCGAGGACTTGAAGAAGGCCCGCAGCAGCAACCAGAGCTTCTGGCTGATGGGCCAGCCCGACGTGAAGGTGGACCCGCTGCCAAACGGGTTGTGGCAGGTAGAGGTGATGGGCTTCGACTACTTCGACACCGTCAAAGGCGAGCTGATCTCTGGCGGCAAGGGCAAGATCGCCATGTGGAGCCTGGACACCGACTACGACGGGCGCAGCCTGTTCCCACATCAGGTGTTCTTCCCCATGGCCGGCAAGGACGAGGGCTGGAAGAAGCTCAAGAAGACGATCCGCGCCGAGCTGGACGAGTCGATGCTTGACCAGTTCCACGGCACCGTGTCACTGCCCTTCGAGGCCGGCAAGCATGCCAAGGCAGCGGTGAAGATCGTTGATGACCGGGGCATCGAGTCTTTGAAAATCCTGCCCTTGGTGAAGGGGGCCGTCTGATGGTGCCCAGCAAGGAGTGGCTGGACTGGGCCAGCCTGATCGGCGGTATTGGCAGTGGCGTTGCGGGTGTCGGTGCGGTGGCCGCGTTCTGGCAGCTCAGGCTGCTCAAGACACAGAGCGTGACCAGCTTCGAGGACGGGCTCGTAGACGAGTACCGCGATATCGCCAAGGAACTGCCGCTAGATGCTCTGCTGGGCGCTGACATGAGCCCGCAGGACGTGGCCCAGGCACTACCTGCGTTCTACCGTTACTTCGACCTCTGCAACCAGCAGCTTTTCCTGCACCAGGAGGGGCGCATCCGAAAAGCGACGTGGGCGCTTTGGCGCGACGGCATCGTGTCGAACCTGCAGCGTCCAGCCTTTGCGCGAGCTTGGGCGGAGATTGCTGCGAAGGCCACCGGCGACTTTGAGGAGCTGCGGGCACTGTGCCCGCCGCAGTCCACTGCGCCGAAGGGGGCTGCATGAAGCGCCCCGGCAACATCATCATCAACTCGCCCTTCATCGTTCCGCAGCGCCACTGGCAGCAGCAGAACGATGGCACGCTGGCGCTGATCGAGGGCCGCCGGCCGGCCAGCTACGAGATCTACGACGTCCGCAACAACACGCGGCGCGTGGAAGTTCTAGAGCAGGTCAACGAGATCCGCAGTCGCGTCGACGTCTGGCGCGCCGATGACTACCCTGGCGTGACGGCGGTGACGCGCCAGCTGCTGGAGCATTGGCGCGATCAGACGCCGGGCGTACGCGCCAATTCCTTCTACTACTGCCAGCTGGAGGCGGTGGAGACGCAGATCTGGTGGGTGGAGGCCGCGGCTTCGTACCGGCAGGGTGTATTCCTGCAGGGCGACGGTGGCCCATTCGAGCGCGTGTGCAACAAGATGGCCACCGGCTCGGGCAAGACCGCGGTGATGGCGATGCTTATCACCTGGCAGGTGCTCAACGCAGTCATCTACCCGAAGCGCCACAAGGACTTCTCGCGCGCCATCTTCATCGTGGCGCCGGGCCTGACCGTCAAGGGCCGGCTGAAGGTGCTGTACCCGGGCGAGCCGGGCAATGCCTACGACGAGTTCGCCACCTGCCCATCGGATGCGCTGCGCAGCAAGCTCAACCAGGCCGAGATCCTGGTGGAGAATTGGCACACGCTGATGCCGCTGAAGGAGCCCGACCGATCGGTGGTGAAGAAGGGCAAGGAGCCCGATGAGGTCTTCACCAAGCGGGTGCTAGGCAAGCTGGCGCAGTTCAAGGACATCGTCGTCATCAACGACGAAGCGCACCACGCTTACCGCAAGCCGGCTGACATCAAGATCAGCAAGGCACAGGCCGCTGAACTGGGCATCGACCTGGACGAGGCCACGCGCTGGATCGAAGGGCTGGACCGCATCCACAAGACGCGCCGCATCCAGCGCTGCTTCGATCTGTCGGCCACCCCGTTCGCGCCTACGGGCAAGGCCAACGCCGAAGAAGGCCTGTTCACCTGGGTGGTCAGCGACTTCGGCCTGAACGATGCCATCGAAGCCGGCCTGGTCAAGACGCCGCGGGTGGTGGTGCGCGATGACGCGCTGCCGAACGCGCAGACCTATCGGTCCAAGCTCTATCACCTGTACCGCGAGCCCGAGGTGCAGGAGGACTTGAACCGCCGCGGCGCCGAGCCGCACGAGGCGTTGCCCAAGCTGGTGCAGGACGCCTACACGCTGCTGGGCGCCGACTGGCGCGCCGCGCTGCTGGACTGGCGCGCGGCTGGTCACGCTTCACCCCCGGTGATGCTGACCGTCTGCAACCGCGTGGAGACGGCCGCGCGCATTGAGCACTACCTGAACCACGGCGACGCGCACTGGACCGAACTGAAGGCGGCAGAGCGCACGTTGCGGGTCGATTCCAAGGTGCTGGAGAAGGCCGAGATCGGCGAGAAGGCGGCGGGCGAGAGCGTGTTCAAGGCACGCCTGTCGTCGTTGCTGAAGGTGCTGCAGCTGCCGGACGACCTGGTCGACAAGCTCGATGCCGCGAAGAAGGATGGCGAAAAGCTCAAGCTGCTGGCGGGCCACATCAGCCTGAAGCCCGAGGCGCGCAAGCGCTTCGACGAGCAGCAGCCGGATGACCAACTGGTGACCTTGATCCAGGCCGCGCCAATCGACGCCGCGGTAAAGGACTACCTGCTGGGCGCGACCGAATATGTCAACCGTCTGCGCGAGATCGTGAAGGCGGCGAAGCTGCCCAAGGACCGCGAGGAGCGGCTGCTGGCGCTCGACAAGGAAGACCTGCTGCGCGCAATCGTGGACAGCGTAGGCAAACAAGGCCAGGCCGGCCAGGCGCTGCAGAGTGTCATCTCGGTGGCGATGCTGTCCGAGGGCTGGGACGCGAAGAACGTCACCCACATCATGGGCCTGCGGGCGTTCACCAGCCAACTGCTGTGCGAGCAGGTGATTGGCCGCGGCCTACGCCGCGTGGGCTATGACCGCGACGAGAACGGCCTGTTCGTGCCCGAGTACGTCAACGTCTTCGGCGTGCCCCTGTCCGTGTTCGTCGATGCCGACGATGGTGGCCCGCCGCCACCCCCGCCCAAGCCCAGCACACAGATCGAGTCGCTGGCCTCACGCAATGAGCTGGAGGTGCGTTGGCCCAACCTGCTGCGCGTGGACGTGGTAGTCAAGCCGACGCTGGCCGTGGCGTGGAGCACGGTGCCGGCGCTGCGGCTAGACCCGGCGGCCACCCCCATCAGCGCCGAGCTGGCGCCGGCCGTAGGCGGGGCTACTGACCTGGGCAACACGACAAGCATCGACCTGGAGAAGCTGCCCGAGGACTTCCGCGCCCAGCGCATCATCTTCCAGGCTGCACGCAAGGCCTTCGACCAGATGAGCGGGCGCTTCAAGGGCAACCGGGAGTACCTGGTCTTCCAGCTGATCCGCCTCGTCGAGCAGTTCGTCAGCCCGGCCGCGAACAAGCTGGACATCCCCAGCCTGTTCCATAGCGACGGCCTGCGTCGTCGCATCCTGATCGCGCTGAACGCCGACCTCGTCGTGCAGCATCTGGTTAAGCATGTGGAGCAGCAGAACGTGGCTAGCATCGAGCCGGTGTTCGACCCCGAGCAGCCGATTGGCTCGACCCGCGCCATGCGCACTTGGTACACGACCAAGGGCAACCAGCCGACCAAGCGGTCTCAGATTAGCCACGTAGTCGGCGACAGTTCTTGGGAAATCTACGCCGCGAACATCTTCGATTGCAGCGATCTCGTCTCGGCGTATGCCAAGAACGATCACCTGGGTTTCCAGATCTTCTACCTGTGGGGCGGATCACGCCGCCGCTTCCTGCCCGACTTCATCGTGCGCCTGGCCAACGGCAAGACGCTGGTGCTGGAGATCAAGGGCGAAGACTCGCCTCAGAACGTGGCCAAGCGCGATGCGCTGAAACTGTGGGTTGAGGCCGTCAACGCCAAGGGCGGCTTCGGCCTGTGGTGCTGGGATGTGGCGTTCGAGCCGGCGCAGGTGCGTGACATCGTGCACAGGCATGGCGCGACGTCCTGATGGGGCCCGGCCGGTCCGTTTAGAACGTTCCGCGCTTTGCCGCCAGGGAAGCGGCGTGGGGGGCGTCAGATCTTCCTGAACACCACGTCCCAGACGCCGTGGCCCAGCTTGATGCCCCGGTTCTCGAACTTCGTGAGCGGCCGGTAGTCCGGCTTGGACGCGAAGCCGCCGGCGTCCGGCGCGGCGGTGTTGGCCAGCAGCGGCTCGCCGGACAGCACCTCGACCATCTGCTCGGCATAGGGCTGCCAGTCGGTCGCGCAATGCAGGTAGCCGCCGGTGGCGATGTGCTCGGCCAGCTGGCGCACGAATGGCGGCTGGATCAGCCGGCGCTTGTGGTGGCGCTTCTTGTGCCAGGGGTCGGGAAAGAACACGTGCACGCCGGCCAGGCTGCCGGGCGGGATCATGTGCTGCAGCACCTCCACGGCGTCGTGCGCCACGATGCGGATGTTGGCCAGGCCCTGCTCGCCGGCGCGCTTGAGCAGCGCGCCCACGCCGGGCTCGTGCACCTCGCAGCAGATAAAGTTGTCATCCGGCCGCACGCGTGCGATGTGCGCGGTGGCCTCGCCCATGCCGAAGCCGATCTCCAGCACGGTGGGGGCCTCGCGGCCGAAGGCCTGCGCGAAGTCCAGCGGGGCGGGGCGGTAGGGAATCAGGTACTGCGGGCCGAAGTCCGCATAGGCGCGGGCCTGGGCATCGGTGGTGCGGCCGGCGCGCCGCACGAAGCTTCGGATGCGGCGGTGGGGATGTTCGGTGTCGCCGGCGTCGGGCGGGGCAGCGGGGGAGTCGTTCGTTTCGTCGGCGGTCACGGGGCGGGATTGTAGAGAGCGGCCCACGGCGCGACCCAGCTGGCCAGGGCCTGTTGGAGTCCGTCTTCCAATCGCGCCGCGGGCAGCCCCAGGGTCTGCGCGGCGGCATCCAGTGCCGAGCGCGCGGCTGCCGGCGTGCCGCTGTCGATGGCGGCGGCCCCGTTCTGCTTGGACAGCTTCTCGCCATTGGCACCCAGCACCAGCGGCGTGTGCAGGTAGCGCGGCGTGGGCAGGCCCAGCGCGCGCTGCAGCAGGATCTGGCGTGGCGTGTTGTCGGTCAGGTCGGCGCCACGGACCACGTCGGTGATGCCCTGCTCGGCATCGTCCACGACGACCGCGAGCTGGTAGGCCCAGGGGCCGTCTGCGCGGCGCAGCACGAAGTCGCCGACCTCGTGCAGCACATCCTGGCGCTGTGCGCCCAGGCGGCGGTCGGTCCAGTCGACGAGGGGCGCGGACGCGCGCCAGGTGGCGAAGCGCCAAGCCCGCGCCGGCTTGCCGTTCAGGCCGTGGCGGCAGGTGCCGGGATAGACGCGCTCGCCATGGCGGTCATGGCCGATGCCCTGGGCGGCCAGCGTCGCGTCGATCTCGCGGCGGGTGCAGCCGCAGGGATAGGCCAGTTCGGCGTCGATCAGACGCGCCAGCGCGGCCTGATAACGACCGGCACGCGCCGTCTGCCAGACCGGCGCCTCGTCCGGAATCAGGCCACAGGCGGCCAGCTGCTGCAGGATGTGCTCGCCCATGCCGGGCAGGCAGCGTTCGGTGTCCGCGTCCTCGATGCGCACCAGCCAGCGGCCGCCGGCCGCGCGGGCATCGAGCCAGCTGGCCAGCGCCGCCACCAGCGAGCCCGCATGCAGCGGCCCGGTGGGCGACGGCGCGAAGCGGCCGATGTAGCCGGCCACGTTCTCAGATCACGGCCAGCGCCAGCTCCAGCCCCGAGACGAAGGCATCCTCGACCCGGTGGCCGATGCACCAGTCGCCCGCAATCCCGATGCCCGAGGCGGCGTTCCAGAGGTGGCTGCGGCCGAGCGGCGTCTCGGTCTTGGCCTCGGTCCACAGGCGGGCCTGGGCGAAGGAGGGCTCGACGCGGATGCCGGTGATCTCGGCGAAGGCGCGCAGCAGCTTGGCCTGCACGCGGGCCGGGTCGTCGCCGATGTGTTCGGCCGACCATTCGGCGCTGGCCTGGACCGTCCAGCGCTCGATGCTGCCGCGGCCGGGCTTGGACGACTCGCGCGCCAGCCAGGCCACGCGGTGGTGGGTGGAGCGGGCGCAGTTCCACTGCGGGCCCAGGTGCGGCAGGCCGGGCTGGCTGGCCTGCGCGAAGGCGATGTGCAGCGACCAGCAGGGCGCGATGCGCACCGGCGCCAGCGGCGCGGCCAGGGCCGGTGCCACAGGCTGCAGAAGGCTGCGCGCCGCGCCCGCCGGCACGGCCAGCAGCACGGCGTCGAAGCCGGCATGCACGGCATGGTCGTCGCCGTCGCCCTGTGTGCGCAGCTGCCAGCGGCCGGGCTGCAGCGTGTCGGCCTCCAGTTGCGAGACGGTGGTGCCCAGGTGCAGGGCATCGCCCAGCGGCGCGGCCCAGTGGGCGGCCAGGGCATCCATGCGGGGCAGGCCGACCCAGTGGGGTTCCAGGCCCGGCAGCGAGGCTTCGACCACGCGGCCCAGGGCATCGAGCACGCGCACGGCGTTGGCGCTCCAGCGGCGGCACGGCGCGGCCGTGGCGTCCAGCGCCAAGCGGAAGCGCGCGTCGCGGACGGTGAAGTACTGGGCGCCGGTGTCGAAGCTGCCGGTGCGGCTGTCCAGGCCAGCCAGCCGCCCGCCGGGCGTAGACGCCTGCTCGAACACCGCCACCTCCAGGCCGGCCTGCGCCAGCGTACGCGCCGCCGCGAGGCCGGCGATGCCGGCGCCCACGATGGCAATGCGGCGGGTTGAGGAATCGGGGCGGTCGGCGGCGGTGAGGGGCATGGCGGCAGGTGGTGCGGACAGCGGGATGGTCGTCCGACTCTAACCGCACCGATGACGCCCCATGCTGCGCCAGCGCAGGGCGCCCGGGTTTGTCCCGGTACGGCGGGACGGCGGCGGGCGCCCTGGCGATCAGCGGCCGCGGTGCTGCGTCAGCAGTGCCTCGCGGGTGCCCGCATGTTCGAACTGCCCGAGCCACCACTGCAGCGCCAGCCCGGGCTGTGCGGCACTGCGCACACGCCAGGCCGCATGCATGTGGGTGGTGGGCGACTGGCGCTCGGTGGGCAGGGCGACCAGATGGCCGGCCTCCACATAGGGCCGCGCCATCGGCTCGGGCAGGAAGCCGGCGCCCAGCCCATGCAGCTGGGCATGCAGCTTGGCCTGCATGGTGGGCACGGTGAGCACGTCCTGGCCGGCCAACAGGTTGACGTTCATGCCCTGCGAGAGCCGGGCCGAATCGGCCGCGGCGACGGCACGGTGCTGGCGCATCATGGCCTCGGTGACGGGCATGCTCGTGCGCGCCAGCGGATGGTTCGGCGCCACCGCGTACACGAAGGAGAGCTGGCCCAGCACGCAGCTGCGGATGCCGGTGCCGGTGAAGCCCAGGCCATCGGCGTCCAGCACCGAGCCGATGGCCAGATCGGCCTGGCCGCTGGTCAGCGCCTCGATGGTGCCCAGCAGCGTCTCGTCGCGCAG
This sequence comes from Pseudacidovorax sp. NFM-22, assembly GCF_021401245.1. Lineage (GTDB taxonomy): Bacteria > Pseudomonadota > Gammaproteobacteria > Burkholderiales > Burkholderiaceae_C > Xenophilus. The sequence goes on along the minus strand of NZ_JACBFY010000001.1, from coordinate 628,337 downwards.
CTTCAGCCGCGTGGGCGGCGACAGGGCATAGAAGGCGCCGACCAGGTCGTAGAGCGGGTCGCGGGCGATCACGCTGTCGATGGCGATGGTCAGCTGCGGCTCCCAGCCGGTGGCGATGCGGCGCACGCGGTTGGCCACGGCGTCGATCTCGCCCAGCAGTCGTGCGGCGTCGCGCAGCAGTTCGCGGCCAGCTTCCGTCAGTTTGGCCTGGCGGGCGCTGCGGTCGAACAGCAGCACGTCCAGCGCGTCCTCGATCTGCCGCACGCGGTAGGTGAGGGCCGAGGGCACCAAGCCCAGGCTGCGGGCGGCGGCGGCAAAGCTGCCGCGGTCGACCACGGTCTGCAGCATGGCCAGGGCGTCGGGCGTGAGGACTTCGCGTGCGGTGGGCATGGGCGGATTGTCATTCAAAAAATTTGAACGACGTCTTCAATGCACTGCGGTTTCAAGCGGGGTCCGCAGGCCTAAAGTTCATTCCATCGCGGCGCAGTTCGGTGCCGCCTACCGGGGAAGGCCGGCGCAGCTGGCGCCACCGCCCAACCCCATTCGAAGGAGTTCAACATCATGCTGCAGATCCGCAAGTCCCAGGAACGTGGCTATGCCGACCATGGCTGGCTCAAGTCCTTTCACAGCTTCTCGTTCGCCGGCTACTACGACCCCGCCTTCATGGGCTGGGGCAACCTGCGGGTGATCAACGAGGACCGCGTGGCCGCCGGCGCCGGCTTCGGCACCCATGGCCACCGCGACATGGAGATCATCAGCTACGTGCTCGACGGCGAACTGGCCCACAAGGACAGCATGGGCAACGTCGAATCCATCCCGCCCGGCGACGTGCAGCGCATGAGCGCAGGCCGGGGCGTGATGCACAGCGAGTTCAACCACAAGGCCGACCAGACCACGCACTTCCTGCAGATCTGGATCGAGCCCAATGTGCGCGGCATTCCGCCGGGCTACGAGCAGAAGGCGGTCGACGTGGCCGACAAGCGCGGCAAGCTCGCCCTGGTGGCGGCGCCCGAGGGCGAGGCCGCGTCGGTGAGCATGCATGCCGACGCGCGGCTCTATGCCGGCCTGTTCGACGGCGACGAGTCGGCCGAGCTGAAGCTCGACCCGGCCCGCAAGGCCTACGTGCACCTGATCCGCGGCGCGCTGGAAGTCAACGGCCAGCGCCTGCAGGGCGGCGATGCGGCGATGATCGCGGCCGAGTCGCAGCTGAGCCTCAAGGGCGGCCAGGACGCCGAGGTGCTGGTGTTCGACCTGGCGCCGTAACGCCCGGATGAAGCGGCCCGCCCTGTGCGGGCCGCTTCGCCGCCGATACCCTCGGGGGTGCCGCGGGTCAGGCGGCGGCACCGCTCATTGTTTCCAATCCGTCCCACTGATTTTTTTCAACGCAAGGAGCTACTTCCATGGCCATCACCCAGACCTCCAACACCACCCCGACCCAGGACGCTGCCGCCCTGGTCGGCCGCCTGTTCATCTCGATGCTGTTCCTGCCCGCGGGCTGGGGCAAGCTCACCGGCTTTGCCGGCACCGTCGGCTACTTCGGCAAGATCGGCGTGCCCATGCCCGAGGTGGCCGCGGCCATCGCCGTGGTGGTCGAACTGCTGGTCTGCCTGCTGTTCCTGGTCGGCTTCAAGACGCGCCTGATGGCCATCATCCTGGCCGTGTTCACCGTCGCCACCGCCTTCCTGGGCCACGCCTTCTGGAAGGTGCCGCCCGAAATGGTGATGGCCCAGCAGACCAACTTCTTCAAGAACTTCGCCATCGCTGGCGGCTTCCTGGCCTTCTTCGCCTTCGGCCCGGGCCGCTTCAGCATCGACAAGAAGTAATGCCTCCCGGGCCGCGGCGCTGATGCCCGGCCCGGCTTTTGTCCCTTTGCTTTCTGAACCAGGAACTCCCATGACCGACATCGCCATCGTCTACCACTCCGGCTACGGCCACACCCAGCGCGTCGCCCAGGCCGTCGCCGAAGGCGCCAACGCCGCCGTGATCGCCATCGACGCCGACGGCAACCTGCCCGAAGGCGGCTGGGAAACGCTCGCCGAGGCCAAGCTGATCGTCTTCGGTGCGCCGACCTACATGGGCGCGCCCAGCTGGCAGTTCAAGAAGTTCGCCGACGCCTCGTCCAAGGTCTGGTTCGTCCAGGGCTGGAAGGACAAGCTCTTCGCCGGCTTCACCAACAGCGCCACCATGAACGGCGACAAGTTCGCCACCATCGCCTACTTCTGGCAACTGGCCATGCAGCACGGCGGTCTGTGGACCGGCCTGGGCATCGTGCCGAGCAACAAGAAGGAATCGACGCGCGACTCGCTCAACTACGTGGGCGGCTTCGGTGGCCTGATGACCACCTCGCCCGCGGATGCGAGCCCCGCCGAGGTCCCGGCCGGCGACCTGCAGACCGCCCGCGCCTTCGGCGAGCGCCTGCAAGGCGCGCTGAAGCTGCTGGCCTGATCCTTCTTTCGTCCCTCATCCACGCCAACCGAACCGGAGAGCCGCCATGTCCGACCTTCTCACGCTCCATCCGCATGCCAAGGACCTGGGCGGCGGCTTCCAGGTTCGCCGCGTGCTGCCGGCCGCGCAACGCCGCGCGGTCGGCCCCTTTGTCTTCTTCGACCATTTCGGTCCGGCCACCGAGACGCCGCAGGACCAGCACGATGTGCGGCCCCATCCGCACATCGGCCTGGCGACGGTGACCTACCTGTTCGAGGGCGCGATGATGCACCGCGACAGCCTGGGCACCGAACAGGAGATCCGCCCCGGTGCCATCAACTGGATGACCGCGGGCCGCGGCATCGTGCATTCCGAGCGCAAGCCCGAGGCGCTCAAGACCGAGACCTACGTCAACCATGGCCTGCAGCTGTGGTGCGCGCTGCCGCGCGAGCACGAGGAGGTCGAACCCAGCTTCTCGCACACGGCCGCCGCGGACATCCCGGCGACCGAGGTGGAGGGCGTGCCGGTGCGCGTGCTGGTCGGCGAGGCCTTCGGCCTGCGTTCGCCGGTGCCCACCTTGATGCCCACGCTCTACCTGGACATCGCGCTGCCCGCGGGCGGCGCCTTCTCGCTGCCGCCGCTGGCGCCGCAGATGGCCGTCTACGCCGTCGATGGCGACGTCATGCTGGACGGCGAGCCCCTGCCGCAGCACACCATGGGCGTGTTGCCCGACGAGGACGCCGCGGCCGGCGAGCGCCCCCCGGTGCGCATCACCGCCGATGGCGCCCGCCGCCTGGTGGTGGTGGGCGGCGCGCCGCTGGACGGGCCGCGCTTCATGAGCTGGAACTTCGTCTCCAGCCGCCGCGAGCGCATCCTGCAGGCCGGCGCGGACTGGGAGGCGCAGCGCATGGGCCATGTGCCCGGCGAGACCGAATTCATCCCGCTGCCCGACCATCCCTTCAAGACGCAGTCGCAGACGAGTGCGGCGGAGCCGGAAGGGAATTCGAAGGCGTGAGCCGTGGCGCCTGTGTCCAGCCGTTCGCGCTGAGGCGTGATGGGGCGCCTACTACCGTTCGCGCTGAGCTTGTCGAAGCGCTTTCGGAGCGGGCTTCGACAAGCTCAGCCTGAACGGACCAAGGGTTTCCTGGCCCGAAGCAGCATTTCGCCTTGGCCTTCGCCTTCGCTGTGAGCTGCCGAGGCTGGCGCGCCGACCGCGCCCCCTCAGCCCTGCTTGACCGACAGATCCGGGTCCTCGAAGGCCCGGGCGCTTGCATGCGCCGAGCGTGCGCTCAGGTCCGGCGCCAGGGCCTCGCGTCCGTCGAAGACGAAGCAGTCGCCGCGGTAGTGGGCGCCGCCCACTTCCTCGAAGTACTTGAGGATGCCGCCCTCGAGCTGCAGCACATTGGTCAGCCCCAACTCGTGCATGTAGATGGCGGCCTTCTCGCAGCGGATGCCGCCGGTGCAGAAGCTCACCACCGTCTTGCCCTCCAGCTGATCGCGGTGCGCCTGCACCGCCGCGGGAAACTCGCTGAACTTGCCGATGCGCCAGTCGATGGCGTCCTCGAAGGTGCCGTAGTCCACCTCGAAGGCATTGCGGGTGTCCAGCATCACGACCGGCTTGCCGGCGTCGTCGTGCCCCTGGTCCAGCCAGCGCCGCAGCGTCGGCGCATCCACCGCCGGCGCTCGGCCGGCCGAAGGGCGGATGGCCGGATGGTCCATGCGGATGATCTCGCGCTTGTTCTTCACCAGCATGCGGCGGAAGGGCTGCTGGGCGGACCAGCTCTCCTTGGGCGCCAGCGGCGCGAAGCGCGGGTCGGCACGCAGCTCGGCCACGAAACCGCGCACTGCCTCGGGTGCGCCGGCCAGGAAGAGGTTGATGCCTTCCTCGGCCAGCAGGATGGTGCCCATCAGGCCCAGCGCGCGGCAGCGCTCCAGCAGGTGCGGCCGCAGCGTGTCGCGGTCGTCGATGGGCACGAAGAGATAGGCGGAGATGTTGAGCACGGATTCGGACACGGCGCGGATTGTAGGAAGGCGTCCGCGCGTGATCGGGCACATCCGGCTTCGGTTGACATGAGTCAAGGCCTGCCGGGCAGCGCGCCTGCACGATGGGCACGTTCCCGACGACCCGGCCATGGCCATGATTTCCAGCATGCTCGACCACTTTCGCCGCGCGGTGCCCTTCCGCATCGTGCCGGCCACCATTGCCACCGCCGTGCTGATCGGCCTGCTGCTCGTGCCCACGCCCGACGGCCTCACGCCCAAGGCCTGGGCGCTGGTGGCCATCTTCCTGACCACCATCGTGGCGATCATCCTCAAGGTCATGCCCATCGGCGTGATGGCGATGATGGCCATCATGGTGGTGGCGCTGTCGCAGGTCACCGCCACCTCTTCCAAGGGGGCGATCACCGATGCGCTCGCCAGCTTCGGCAATCCGCTGATCTGGCTGATCGTGGTCTCGGTGATGATCTCGCGTGGCCTCAAGAAGACCGGGCTGGGCGCGCGCATCGGCTTCTGGTTCATCTCGCTGCTCGGGCGGCGCACCCTGGGCATCGGCTACGGCCTGGCGGCCTGCGAGCTGATCCTGGCGCCGTTCACGCCCAGCAACACCGCCCGGGGCGGCGGCATCGTGCACCCGATCATGAAGTCCATCGCCCATGCCTTCGGCTCCGATCCGGAGCAGAAGACGCAGGGCAAGGTCGGCACCTATCTGGCGCTGGTCAACTACCACGCCAATCCCATCAGCTCGGCCATGTTCGTCACGGCCACGGCGCCCAATCCGCTGGTGGTCGACTACGTGGCGAAGGTGACGAACCAGTCCTTCCACCTGAGCTGGGGCACCTGGGCGCTGGCCATGCTGTTGCCCGGCCTGGTGTGCATGGCGCTGATGCCCCTGGTGATCTACGTGCTGGCCCGGCCCGAGGTGACGCGCACGCCCGATGCCGTGACCTTCGCGCGCGCCGAACTGGCCCGCATGGGCCCGCTGCAGGGTCGCGAGTGGGTCATGCTGGGCACCTTCGCGCTGCTGCTGGTGCTGTGGGCCGACGTGCCGGCCCTGCTGCTGGGCAAGGCCTTCAGCCTGGATGCGACGGTGGTGGCGCTGCTCGGCCTGTTCATGCTGCTGATCACCGGCACGCTGGACTGGGAGGACGTGCTGACCGAGAAGAGCGCCTGGGACACGCTGGTGTGGTTCGGCGCCCTGGTGATGCTGGCGGGCGAGCTCAACAAGGCCGGCGTGATCGGCTGGTTCTCGGCGGGCCTGCGCAGCGGCATCGAGTCCAGCGGCATGGGCTGGCTGCCTGCGGCGGCGGTGCTGGTGCTGGTCTTCCTGTTCTCGCACTACCTTTTTGCCAGCACGACGGCGCACATCAGTGCCATGCTGCTGGCCTTCCTGACCGTGGGCGCGCACCTGGTGCCGGGCGCCTACCTCGTGCCCTTCCTGCTCATGATGGCGGCGGCCTCCTGCATCATGATGACCCTCACCCACTACGCCACCGGCACCTCGCCCATCGTCTTCGGCAGCGGCTACGTGGGCATGGGTCGATGGTGGTTCGTGGGGCTGGTGATGGCCGTGGTGGAACTGGCGGTCTTCGCGACTGTGGGGCTGCTGTGGTGGAAGGTGCTGGGCTACTGGTGAGCCTCCGGCGTCAGCGGGCGCTGCCCGCGGCGCGTCGCGACTCGGCCGCCAAGGCGGCCAGGGCCGCGTCCAGCGAAGGATGGACAAAGGCATAGCCGGCCTGCTGTGCCACAGCGGGCACCACATTCCGGCCGGCCAGCAGCAGGTCGGACATCTCCCCCATGGCCAGGCGCACGGCCACCCCCGGAACGCGCAGGCGCACCTTCCGCCCGTAGGACGCCGCCAGCGCATGGACGAACTCGGACTGCGTGGGCGTCTGCGGCGCCACGGCATTGACCGGCCCTGCCATCGTCTCTTGCGCCAGGGCGAAACAGGCCAGGCCCACCACATCGTCCACATGCACCCAGGGCGAGGGTTGCCGGCCGTCGCCCAGCACCGCGCCCAGGCCCAGGCGTGCCGCCAGGGCCTGCGGCGGATAGGCGCCGCCGTCGGCACCCAACACCACGCCAAAACGCAGCCGCGCCACGCGCACGCCCAGCGCTTCGGCCAGTTGCGCATCGCGTTCGATGGCCATGCACAGGTCCGACTGGAACTGGCCGGGCTGCGGCGGCGTGCTTTCATCGCAGGGCAGATCGGCGCCCGTTTCCACCTTGCCGTACCAGCCGATGGCCGACGCCACCAGCAGGGCGCGCGGCGGGCGCGCCAGCCGGTGCATCAGTGCCAGCAACTGGGCGGCTGGCGCGGCGCGGCTGCGCATCAGTTCTTCGCGCCGGGCCTGGGTCCAGGGCGGGCCGATGACCCGCGCGCCGGCCAAGTGGATGCAGGCATCGATGGGGGTGTCGGCCGCGATGTCGGACAGCTGGCCGACCACCCGCACCTGCGGCCCCAGGGTCCGGCCGGCGCGCGCGGCGTCGCGGGAGAGCGCGATGACGGCATGGCCGTCCGCCAGCAGCCGGCGGACGAGATGGCGGCCGACGAAGCCGGTGGCGCCGGTGACGAGCAGGGTCTGGGGCATGGCGGGCGGCCTTCGGGGGAGCACGGTGGGCATGGGCGGAGAGGGGGTGTGCATCACGCGCCGACCTCGCCGCGCCGGATGGCGGCCGAACGTTCGGCAATGCGCCGGCGTTCATCCGCGTCCAGGCGCTGCAGGTTGCGCAATTGCAGGGTCATGCGCGGATTGGACGCCAGCCGCTCTTCGTGCCGGGCCAGGAAGTCCCAGTACAGCGTCGTGAAGGGGCAGGCATCGTCGCCCAGTCGCTCGGCCGGCTTGAAGCGGCAGCGGCCGCACAGGCTGCCGGCGCTCATGCGCTCGATGTAGCGGCCGGTGGCCACGTAGGGCTTGCTGCCCATCAGGCCGCCGTCGCCGAACTGGCTCATGCCCAGCGTGTTGGGCAGTTCCACCCATTCCACCGCATCGACATAGACCGCGAGGTACCAGGCGTGGACCTGCTGCGGCTCCACGCCCAGCAGCAGCGCATAGAGCCCGGTGACCATGAGGCGCTGGATGTGGTGGGCGTAGCCATGTTCCAGCGTCTGCCCGATGGCGTCGGCCAGGCAGGCCATGGGCGTGTCACCGGTCCAGTAGAAGCCGGGCAACGGTTCCCTGGCGCCGAGCGCGTTGAGTTCCAGGTAGCGTGGCATGCGCGTCCAGTAGATGCCGCGCACGTACTCGCGCCAGCCCAGGATCTGGCGGATGAAGCCCTCGGCGCTGGCCAGCGGGACATGGCCGGCCCGGTACGCCTTTTCAGCGGCCGCCACCACCTCGCGCGGGTGCAGCAGCTTGAGGTTCATCGCGGCCGACAGGCGCGAATGCCACAGCCACGGCTCGCCCGGCCACATGGCGTCTTGCCAATGGCCGAAGTCGACCAAGCGGTGGCGGACGAAATCGTCCAGCGCCTCCAGGGCCTGGGCGCGGGTGACGGGCCAGGCGAAGTTCGCCAGGTTCCCGGGCCGGTCGGCAAAGCGAGCGGCCACCATGTCGAGGACGTCCTGGGTGAGTGGGTCCGGTCTGAAAGCCGGCGCTTCCGGCACCCGCCCCGGACCGGCCTTGCCGAAGGCGGCACGGTTGTCGGCGTCGTAGTTCCACTGGCCGCCGACGGGCTCGTCGCCGTCCATCAGCACGCCGTGTCGGCGGCGCTGCTCGCGGTAGAAGAACTCCATGCGCAACTGCCGCCGGCCGCGCGCGTGTGCGGCGAACTCGCGCACGGTGCAGAAGAAGTGCCGGTCCTCGCGGATATCCAGGGGCACGCCCTCGGCGGCGGCCACGGCCTGCAGCGCCTTGAGCACCCGGTGTTCGCCGGGCGCCGTCATCACGAGGCCCTGCGGCCGATGCGTGCGGATGGCCAGTTCCAGTTCGACTGCCAGGCTGCCGCGGTTGCCCTTGCCGTCCAGGCGCGTGTAGTGCACGGTGCGGCCCGCCTGCACCAGCGCCTGGGCGAAATGCCGCATGGCGGCCAGGAAGATGGCGATGCGGGGCTGGATCGACCAGACATGGCTAGCCTCGTCGTCCACCTCCGCCATCCAGACCGCGTCCTGCGCGGTGTCAAAGCCGTCGAAGCCGCTCGCCTCCGGGTCGAGCTGGTCGCCCAGCACCAGCACCAGGTGGCGCAGCGTCATTTCGGCGCCTCTGCGCGGCGGCGCCGGCAGGCCTCGGAGCAATAACGCACTTCTTCCCAGTTGCGCGCCCAGGCCTTGCGCCAGCTCATCGGCCGGCCGCAGACGGCGCAGGGCTTGACGGGCAGGGCGGCCTTGTTGCCCTTGAAGCCTCGGGGTTCGGTCATGGGTGGCGCGGCAGGGTGCAGGTGGAAGGCGGGTGACCCCTTCCCTACGCAGGGCGAGGCCGCTCCGATCACCGGCAACCTTGCGCGGCCGCGGGGCTTTTTACAATCGGGCCAATGTTCGTTCATCTGCGCCTGCACACCGAGTTCTCCGTCGTCGACGGCACCACCCGCATCGACGAAGTCGTCAAGGCAGCCGCCAAGGACGGCCAGCCCGCCCTGGCCATCACCGACCTCAACAACCTCTTCGGCGGCGTCAAGTTCTACAAGCAGGCCCGCGGCAAGGGCGTGAAGCCGCTCCTGGGCTGCGAAGTGGCCATGGAAGGCCTGGACGCCGACGCGCCGCCCTCGCGCGTCGTGCTGCTGGTGCAAAGCCGCGAGGGCTACCTCAACCTGTGCGAATTGCTGGCCCGCGGCTGGACCCAGAACGTGGGCCGGGGCGAAGGCCAGGCCAAGGCCAAGTGGGCCTGGCTCGAGGAGCTCAACGGCGGGCTGATCCTGCTCTCTGGCGCCCAGGCCGGCCCGCTGGGCGCGCCACTGGCTGCCGGCAACGACGAGCGCGCGCGCGAAGTGGCGTTGCGCCTGGCCGGCCTGTTCCCACACCGCTTCTACCTGGAACTGCAGCGCGCCGGCCGGCCCGAGGACGAGCCGCACGTCGTGGCCGCCGTCAAGCTCGCCGCGCGCCTGTCGCTGCCGGTGGTCGCCACGCACCCGGTGCAGTTCCTGGAGCCCGACGAGTTCGAGGCCCACGAGGCCCGCGTCTGCATCTCCGAAGGCGAGATCCTGGGCAACCAGCGCCGCGTGCGCCGCTTCACCCGGGAGCAGTACTTCAAGAGCGCCGAGCAGATGTGTGCGCTCTTCGACGACATCCCCAGCGCCATCGCCAACACGGTGGAGATCGCCCGCCGCTGCAACCTGACGCTGGTGCTGGGCAAGCCGCGGCTGCCGGACTTTCCGACGCCCGGCGGCGTGCCGATGGAGGAGTTCTTCCGCCTGGCCTCCTTCGAGGGCCTGGAAGAGCGCCTGGTGCACCTGTACCCCGACGTGGCCAAGCGCGACAAGCAGCGCCCGCGCTACGTCGAGCGGCTGGAGTTCGAGATCGGCACCATCCTCAAGATGGGCTTCCCGGGCTACTTCCTGATCGTGGGCGACTTCATCAACTGGGCCAAGAACAACGGCTGCCCGGTGGGCCCCGGCCGGGGCTCCGGCGCCGGCTCGCTGGTGGCTTATGCGCTGAAGATCACCGACCTGGACCCGCTCGAATACAACCTGCTGTTCGAGCGCTTCCTGAATCCGGAGCGGGTGTCCATGCCCGACTTCGACATCGACTTCTGCCAGGGCAACCGCGACCGCGTCATCGAGTACGTGAAGCAGAAGTACGGCCGCAACGCCGTGAGCCAGATCGCCACCTTCGGCACCATGGCCGCCCGCGCCGCCATCCGCGACGTGGGCCGCGTGATGGACATGAGCTACAACTTCTGCGACGGCATCAGCAAGCTCATTCCCAACAAGCCGGGCAAGCCGGTCACGCTGCAGTACCCGCCCAAGGACCTCTCCGAGGCCGACAAGGAAAAGTACGCCATCGCCGCCGAGCCGCAGCTGGCCGAGCGCATCGAGAAGGAAGAAGAGGTCAAGACCGTCGTCGAGATGGCGCAGAAGCTCGAAGGCATGACGCGCAACATCGGCATGCACGCCGGCGGCGTGCTGATCGCGCCGGGCAAGCTCACCGACTTCTGCCCGCTCTACCAGCAGCCGGGCAGCGAGTCGGCCGTGAGCCAGTACGACAAGGACGACGTGGAGGCCATCGGCCTGGTGAAGTTCGACTTTCTGGGACTGGCCACGCTCACCATCCTGGAGATCGCGCGGGAGTTCATCGTGCAGCGGCACAAGGGCCGGGAAGACTTCGCCTACGAGAACATTCCGCTGGACGACAAGCCCACCTACCGGTTGTTCCAGGAGGGCAAGACCGAGGCCGTGTTCCAGTTCGAATCCCGCGGCATGCAGGGCATGCTGCGCGACGCGCGGCCGACGCGGCTGGAAGACCTGATCGCCCTGAACGCGCTGTACCGCCCGGGCCCGATGGACCTGATCCCCAGCTTCGTGGCCCGCAAGCACGGCCGCGAAGAGGTGGAGTACCCGCACCCGGCCGTGGCCGAGATGCTCTCCGAGACCTACGGGATCATGGTCTATCAGGAGCAGGTGATGCAGACGGCGCAGATCCTGGGCGGCTATTCGCTCGGCGGCGCCGACCTGCTGCGCCGGGCCATGGGCAAGAAGAAGGCCGAGGAAATGGCCGAGCACCGCGAGAAGTTCCGCGCCGGTGCACTCGCCACCCACGGCATTCCGCAGGAGAAGGCCGACGAGATCTTCGACCTGATGGAGAAGTTCGCGGGCTACGGCTTCAACAAGTCGCACGCGGCCGCCTACTCGCTGCTGGCGTACCACACGGGCTGGCTCAAGGTCCACTTCACCGCCGAGTTCTACTGCGCCAACATGACGGTGGAAATGGACAACACCGACAAGCTGAAGGTGCTGTTCGAGGACGCGGTCAAGAACTTCGGCATCAGCTTCGAGCCGCCGGACGTCAACCGCGGCCGCTACCGCTTCGAGCCGGTGAGCGACAAGGTGATCCGCTACGGCCTGGGCGCCGTCAAGGGCACCGGCCAGCTGGCCATCGAGGCCATCGTGCGGGCGCGCGAGGAGGGCGGCCCCTTCCAGAGCCTGTTCGACTTCTGCGCCCGGGTGGACCGCCAGCGCATGAACAAGCGCACCGTCGAGGCCCTGATCAAGGCCGGCGCCTTCGACACCCTGCATGCGGACCGCGCGGCGCTCGTGGCCTCGCTGGACCGGGCCTTCGACTATGCCGCCGCGCAGGAAGCCAATGCCAACCAGGGCGGCTTGTTCGACATGATGGACGACGGCCCCGGCTGCAGCACCGAGGCGCCGCCGCTGGCCGAGGTCACGCCCTGGGGCGTGAAGGAACGGCTGACGCACGAGAAGACCGCCATCGGCTTCTACCTGTCGGGCCACCTGTTCGACGAAGTCTCGCGCGAGGTGCGCCAGTTCGCGCGCCGGCAAATCGACGAGCTGATCGACAGCCGCGAGCCGCAGATGATCGCCGGCATCGTCAGCGGCCTGCGCGTCATCAGCGGCCAGCGCGGACGCTTGGCCATCTTCGCGCTCGACGACAAGACCGCCACCATCGAGGCCGTGGCCGACGAGGCCGTGCTGGACGCGGCGCGCAACCTGCTCAAGGAAGACGAACTGGTGATCGTCAGCGGCCGCCTGCAGCCGGGCCGCGGCGGCTTCGAGCCGCGCTTCAACGTGCAGCAGGTGTGGGACCTGGCCACCGCCCGCTGCCGCTTCGGCAAGTACCTGCGCGTGGCCGTCAACGGCAAGCTGCCGGACATCGCCCGCATCGTGCGCGACCATCCGGCGCGGGTGGAGGCGACGGAGCAGGGCGAGGTGCACCGCGGCCTGCCGGTGCGGCTCGCGCTCAAGCGCGCGGGTGCGCAGGTGGAGCTGCAACTGGGCGAGTCGGCGCGCTTCTTCCCGGTGGATGCGGCGCTGGCCAGCTGGATGGCGCAGGCGGAGGCGGGTCAGGCGGCCATCGTCTACGAATCGGCCTGAACGCATTCACCATGAGTACTGCATTGCGCACGCTGTATCCCGCCATCGAACCCTACGCCACGGGCATGCTCGACGTCGGCGAGGGCCACCGCATCTATTGGGAGCGCTGCGGCACGCCCGGCGCCACGCCGGTGGTCTTCCTGCATGGCGGGCCGGGTGGGGGCATCTCGCCCGCGCAGCGCCGGCTCTTCGATCCGGCGCGCTACGACGTGCTGCTTTTCGACCAGCGGGGCTGCGGCCAATCGACGCCGCATGCCAGCCTGGAGGCCAACACCACCTGGCACCTGGTCGCCGACATCGAGCGACTGCGCGAGAAGATTGCCTGCGTGCCGCGCTGGCAGGTCTTCGGCGGCTCCTGGGGCTCGACGCTGGCGCTGGCCTATGCCGAGACCCATCCGCAGCGGGTAAGCGCGCTGGTGCTGCGCGGCGTTTACACCGTCACGCGAGCCGAGCTGCAGTGGTACTACCAGTTCGGCGTCTCCGAGATGTTCCCGGACAAGTGGGAGGGCTTCCAGGCACCCATTCCGGCCGAGGAACGGCACGACATGATCGCGGCCTACCGCCGCCGTCTGACTGGCGATGACGAGGCCGCCAAGCTGGCCTGCGCCCAGGCCTGGACGATCTGGGAAGGCGAGACCATCACGCTGCTGCCCGATGCCGCCTTCAGCGAGCCCTTCCGCGACCCGCATTTCGCCCTGGCCTTCGCGCGCATCGAGAACCACTACTTCGTGCACGGCGCCTGGCTGGAGGAAGGCCAGCTGCTGCGCGATGCGCACCGGCTGAAGGGCATTCCCGGTGCCATCGTCCATGGCCGCTACGACATGCCCTGCCCGATGCGCTACGCCTGGTCGCTGCACCAGGCCTGGCCCAACGCGAACTTTCACCTGATCGAAGGCGCGGGGCATGCCTATTCCGAGTCCGGCATCCTCGACGCGCTGATCCGCGAGACCGACCGCTTGGCGGATAGGCGCTGATGGCGGGCGGAGACGTCGCACGCCGCCAGGACCTGGCGAAACCCGAGGCCGCGCCGGCTGCCTCGCCGCGCGCGGCCTTCGCGCAGTTGCTGGCCGACATCGAGGCCGCCCGCGCGCGGCTGGCGGAGTGGCAGGCGCTGTCGGAGCGCTTGGGCGTGCAGTACGCACGCGACGTGGCGCCGCTGCACGAGGCCTACGACGCGCTGCGGGCCGAACTGGTCGAGCGCCTCGATGCGCTGGCCTCCGGCGGCGAGCGCCTGTCGCATCCCGAGCGCATGCGGCTGCATGGACTGATCGCGCAACTGGCGGGTGAACTCGGAGAGACCGGGGACGCGACGCGGCGCGCGGCGATGCAGCGCTTGCGGGCCTACTACGCGCCCGAGGCAGCCGAGGGCGGGTCAGATGATGTGGAGCGCGACCGTCGCGCGCGCCCGTCCGACGACGGGGGCGGCGCAACGGCAGACGCCGGTGCCCCGCCCGACGACGACCCCGCCACGCTCGCCGACCGCGCCGAAGCCCAGGCCCGTGCCGCCGCCGAGCAGGCCGAGGCCGCCCGCGCCGCGCACCGGGCCGGCCGCACGCGCCAGGCCAAGGAGCGTGTGGCCCTGGCCGAAGCGCGCGACACGGCCGTACCGCTGCGCGAGGTCTACCGCCGCCTGGCCAGTCAGCTGCATCCCGACCGCGAGCCCGACCCGGCCGAGCGCGAGCGCAAGACGGGGCTCATGCAGCGCGCCAACCGCGCCTACGAGGCAGGCCAGCTGCTCGAACTGCTGGAGATCCAGCAGGCGCTGGCGAGTGCGGAATCCAGTCGCCTGGCCCAGATGAACGATGAGGCCATCGCCCGCTACAACCGCCTGCTTGAAAGCCAGTTGGCCGACCTGCAAACGCAGTGGCGTGCCGAGCAGCAGCGGCTGGCGGCAGCGTTCGGGCTGCCGCCGCATCCCACGCTCACCGCGGCTCGTTTCGAGGCGGACCTGCGCGCACGCAAGCAGTCGCTCGTCGCGGCTCAGAAGGGATTGCGGCAGCTGCTGCAAGCCCTGGAAGCGCCCGGCGCGCTGCGCGAATGGCTGCGGCAGGAGAGGGCCTGGGAGCGGGAGGAAGCGGCGACGACGAAGCCGTCGCGCCGCGCTCGCCGCTGAACGGGCGAGCGCGCGGAATCAGAAGTCCTTGGGGCGCATCACGATGATCGGGAAGGGCGAAGGCACACGCCCATCCGTGTCGCGCGGCATGACCTCGGCGCGTTGGACGGCACGCACCGCGGCATCGTCCCAGGACGGGTTGCCGCTGGACTTGGTGACCCGTGGCGTGCCGACGATGGTGCCGTCCGGCGAGGTCTGGATCTGGATTTCCACCGCCGGGTTGCCCGGCACCGAGTTGGGATCGAAGACCACGTTGCGCTTGATCAGCGCGGCCACGCGACCCAGGTAACCGGCGGACACACCGCCGCTGCCATTGCCCTTGCCCGAGCGCGGTCCGCTCGACTGGTCGGCGCCGCCGTTGGCCTGGCCCAGCATGCGGCGGATGTTGTCCTGCCGTTCCTTCTCCAGCGCGGCGGCGCGGGCGGCGGCGGCCTCCTTGGCGCGCTTGTCGGCAGCCGCCTTTTCCGCCGCAGCGGCCTTTTGCGCCGCTGCCTTGTCGGCCGCAGCCTTCTCGGCCTGTTCCTGCTTCTTCTGATCGGCCAGACGCTGCTGTTCCTTCTGGCGGCGGTCTTCTTCCTGTTCGCGCTTGCGGGCTTCCTGCTCCTTGCGGTCCTGCTCGGCCTTGCGCTGGGCTTCCTGCTGGCGCTTCTTCTCGGCCTGGCGCTCTTCTTCCTCGCGCTGGGCCTGTTGCTCGCGCTGCTTGCGTTCGCGCTCCAGGGCGATGTCCGGCGCCTTGGGGGGCGGTGGTGTCGGCGCCACCGCAGGGGCAGGCGGCGGGGGAGGGGGCGGTGGAGGCGGCGGAGCGGGCGTGGGCGCCGGGGCAGGCGGCGGCGGTGGCGTGGGCGTCACGTTCTGCCGCGCCTGCTGCACGGTGGCCGACCAGATCTCGGCCTCGACCGGCTCGTCGTCGCCTTCGCGCTTCCAGCGCACGCCCCAGGTCAGGGCAGCGATCAGCAGCGCATGGGCCAGCAGGGCCAGCACCACGGCGCGCACCGTGCCGCGCTGCGGGGGGGGATTGAACTCTGAGCGTTCGGAAGCCAGGGACATCGGGGCGGGGTCCTCGCGGGGCCGCTCAGCGGCCGCTGCCGGTGGCCTGCACCGACAGGCCCACACGTTCGATGCCAGCGCGCTTGAGCTGGTTCATGGCCTTCACCACCGTCTCGTATTTGACCGACTTGTCGGCGCTGATGACCACCGGGCGCTGGTCGTCGCCGTTCTGGGCGGCCTTCACGGCCTGGCCGATCTGGTTCATGGGCACCTGCAGGCCAGAGGAGCCGGAGCTCGGGTCCTTCTTGAACTCGATCACGTCGTCGCTCTTGATCGTGACCTCCAGGGGCTTGTCGGGCTGGCGGTTGGCCTTGTCGACCGTGGGCAGGTTGATGACGCTGGGCGTGATCAGCGGCGCCGTGACCATGAAGATGATCAGCAGCACCAGCATCACGTCGATGAACGGGACCATGTTGATCTCGTTGATCGTGCGGCGACCTCGGCCGCGGGAGGCGACGGCGGGCATGCTTGGCTCTCCTGGCGGTTCAGTGGCCGGCCGCGGTGGCGGCGGCGGGCGCGGTGGACAGGTTGCGCTGCAGGATGTTGGAGAACTCCTCCGTGAAGGTCTCCAGCGCGATCGCGACCTTGTCGATGTCGCGGGCGAAGCGGTTGTAGCCCACCACCGCCGGGATGGCAGCGAACAGGCCGATGGCCGTCGCCACCAGCGCCTCGGCAATGCCGGGGGCCACGGTGGAGAGCGTCACCTGCGTCATGGTCGACAGGCCCGTGAAGGCATGCATGATCCCCCACACCGTGCCGAACAGGCCCACGTAGGGGCTGACCGAACCGACGGTGGCCAGGAAGGACAGGTTGGATTCGGCCGCGTCCATCTCGCGCTGGAAGCTGGCGCGCATGGCGCGGCGGGTGCCGTCCAGCAGCGTGCTGGCGTCGCCGATGCGGCGCTCGCGCAGCTTCTGGTACTCGCGCATGCCCGAGGCGAAGATGCGCTCCATGGGGCCGGCCAGCTTGGCGTTCTGCGCGGCAGCGGCGTAGAGCTCGTTCAGGCTGGAGCCCGACCAGAACTCGCGCTCGAACTCGTCGTTGAGCGCACGCATGCGTCGCAGGGCGAAGAACTTGCGGATGATGGCGGCCCAACTGGCCACCGAGACGCAGGCCAGCAGCGCCATCACGAACTGCACGACGATGCTCGCCTGCAGGATGAGGGAAACGATGGACATATCCTGGTTCATGTTCTTCGGTGTGGTTATGCGTTGGATGGAGCGCGATGGCGTTCGAGGGTTCCCAGCAACGTGGCCGGCATGCGCAGCGGGCGCAGCGTCGCCGCCTCGACCCAGCCAATGCGGATGGTGCCTTCGGCCAGCTTGTACGCGGGGTCGGCGGCCAGCACGACCTGCTGTGAGAGCGTGATGGACGCCTGGCCCATGTGCTTGAGCTCGGCCGAGACGCACAGCAGGTCGTCGAGCCGTGCCGGACGGTGGTAGCGCACCTGGGTCTCGGTGACGACGAACATGCCACCGGTCTCGTCGCGGAGCAGCTGCTGCTGCACGCCCATGGCACGCAGCCACTCGGTGCGGGCGCGCTCCATGAACTTGAGGTAATTGGCGTAGAAGACGATGCCGCCTGCGTCGGTGTCTTCCCAATAGACGCGGATGTCGTGGGTGAAGCGGTTCATCGGACGAGTGCGCGCAGGCGGGCGACCGCCTCTTCGAGCTGGGGCAAGGCGTTGGCGGTGGAAAAGCGGATGAAGCGGCCCGTCTGGTCGGTGCCGAAGTCGCGGCCCGGCGCAACGGTGACGTGGGCACGCTTCATCAGCTCGAAGGTGAAGTCCCAGCTTGTCTCGGGGCCGGAAATGCCGAGATGGCGCGCGAATTCGCTGCAGTCGGCCCACGCATAGAAGGCGCCGTCGGGCACCACCGGCACCGGCAGGCCCAGCGATTCGAGCTGCGGAATGAACCAGTCGCGGCGGGCCTTGAACTCGGCCCGACGGCGTTCGTACTCGGCGATGCTCTCGGGCTCGAAGCAGGCCAGCGCCGCCTGCTGGGCGATGGCGCTGGCGCAGATGAACAGGTTCTGCGCCAGCCGCTCGACCACCGGCACCAACGCCTCGGGCACCACCAGCCAGCCCAGGCGCCAGCCGGTCATGCTGAAGTACTTGCTGAAGCTGTTGATGCTGATGACGTTGTCGTCGATGGCGAGTGCGCTGTGGCCGAAGCGGGCATCGGCCTCCGCCGCGTCGCCCAGGGCGGCGCCGTAGCTCAGGCCCAGGTAGATCTCGTCCACCAGTGTGATGCCGTCGTGGGCCTTGACCACTTCGTGGATGCGGCGCAGTTCGTCCAGCGGGATCGAGGTGCCGGTCGGGTTGGAAGGCGAGGCCAGCAGCACGCCGCGCGTGCGTTCGTTCCAGGCGCCCTCCACCTGCTCGGCCGTGAGCTGGAAGCGGCCTTCCGCCGTGGTCGGCAGCAACACCGCGCGCCCCTCTGCGGCGCTCACGAAATGCCGGTTGCACGGGTAGCTCGGGTCCGGCATGAGGATCTCGTCGCCGGCCTCGATCAGCGCCAGGCAGGCCAGCTGCAGCGCGGCCGAGGCACCGGCCGTGACCACGATGCGTCGCGCCGGCACGTCGAGGCCGAAGCGCTGTGCATACCAGCCGCTGATGCGCTCGCGCAGCGCGTCGATGCCGACGGCGGGCGTGTATTGCGTGCGGCCGGCCGAGACGGCGCGGGCCGCGGCTTCCTGCACCAGCGGCGGTGCGGTGAAGTCGGGCTCGCCGATGTTCAGGTAGAGCATCGGCTGGCTGCCGGTGGCGGCCTCGCGCGCCAGTGCGCTGGCGGCCTTGGCCACTTCCATGACGAAGAAGGGCTCGATGCGCTCGGCCCGGCGGGCGATGCGCAGGGGCGGGGCGACGCTCATCGCGCCTTGCCGGAGGCGCGGTCGGCTTCGACCTCGGGCGCGCGAAGCTGCGGCGCCAGGCCACCCAGCACGCCGTTGACGTACTTGTGGCCGTCGGTGCCGCCGAACTCCTTGGCGAGCTCGATGCATTCGTTGATGACCACGCGCCAGGGCACGTCCGCGCAATGGCGGAATTCGTAGGCGCCGATCCACATCACGGCATGCTCGATGGGCGAGATCTCTTCGAGCTTGCGGTCCAGCAGCGGCACGATCAGCGCGTCCAACTCGGCGGCCTCGTTCACGCAACCGTGCAGCAGGGCGTCGTAATGGGCCGAATCGGCCTTGTGGAAGCCCGAGAGGTCGCGGGTGAAGGCGTCGATGGCCGAAGCGTCGTTGCGGCCCACCAGGTGCTGGTAGAGCGCCTGCACGGCGAATTCGCGGGCCCGCGTGCGAGCCGACTTGGCCGAAGCCTTGCGCACGCCGTTGGACTTGGTGCCGGGCTTGGCGCCGGCCGCCGGAGCCACCGGGCGGACCTCGCCTTCAGCCGGCAGTTCGGTGCCGGTCAGCGGGGCGTCTTCGGGCGGTTGGGTGCTGCTCATGCCTGGCCTCCGATGCGCTGCACCAGCCGGGCCATCTCCACTGCCACAGTGGCCGCATCGCGGCCCTTGTCGGTCTGGCGGGCGACGGCCTGCGGCATGTCCTCGGTCGTGAGGATGGCGTTGGCGATGGGCAGGCGATGGTCCAGGCCCACGCGGGTGACGCCGGCGCCGGATTCGTTGGCCACCAGCTCGAAGTGGTAGGTCTCGCCGCGGATGATGCAGCCCAGCGCCACCAGCGCATCGAAGCCGCCGTGCTGCGCCATGGCCTGCAGGGCCAGCGGCACTTCGAGCGCGCCGGGCACGAGCACATGCTCGATGTCGGCGGGTTGCACGTTCAGCCGGGTCAGCTCGGCCAGGCAGGCCTCGGCCAGCGCGTTGGTGATGTCTTCGTTGAAGCGGGCCTGGACGATGCCGATGCGAAGGCCGCGTCCGTCGAGCGGGCCGACCGCTCCCTTGTTGGCGTTGAGCATGAGGATTCTTTTTTTATGGGGTTGGAGCGGCCATGGCCGCCCCGGGTCATTTGGTCACGTAGCCGGCGATTTCGACGCCGTAGCCGGCCACCAGGCTGGGCATGCGGCGGGGCTTGCCCATCAGCAGCATCTTCTGGATGCCGCATTCGCGCAGGATCTGCACGCCCACGCCGTAGCTGCGCAGGTCCATGCGGCCGCGCTCGGGCGCCTGGGCGGGGCGCGCCGTGCCTTCGAACTGGGCCAGCAGGTCGCTGGCGCTTTCGCCGCAGTTCAGCAGCACCGCCACACCCTTGCCGGCACCGGCGATGTGGGCGAGCGCCGCATCGAGGCTCCAGGTGTGCATGGGGCGGTGCAGCTCGATCAGGTCGAGCACCGACAGCGGCTCGTGCACGCGCACCGGCACCGGCTCGTCGGGCTGCCATTCGCCACGCACCAGGGCCAGGTGGAAGCCGCCGCTGGGCTGGTCGCGGAAGGCATGCAGCTGGAAGGGGCCGTGCGCCGTCTGCACCTCGCGGCTGCCCACGCGCTGCACCAGCGACTCGTGGCGGCTGCGGTATTCGATCAGCGCGGCGATGGTGCCGATCTTCAGACCATGCTCGGCGGCGAAGCGCTGCAGGTCGGGCAGGCGGGCCATGGTGCCGTCGTCGTTCATCACCTCGCAGATGACCGAGGCAGGCGAGCAGCCGGCCATGCGGGCGAGGTCGGAGCCGGCTTCGGTGTGGCCGGCGCGCATGAGCACGCCGCCATCGACGGCCTGCAGCGGGAAGATGTGGCCCGGCTGCACGAGGTCGCTGGCGCGGGCGTCGGGCGCTACGGCGGCCTGCACGGTGCGCGCCCGGTCGGCGGCGGAGATGCCGGTGGTCACGCCCTCGGCTGCCTCGATGGAGACGGTGAAGGCGGTGGAATGCTTGGCGCCGTTGCGCGCCACCATGGGCGGCAGGTTCAGGCGCTCGCACATCTCGCGCGACAGCGTCAGGCAGATCAGGCCGCGCGCATGGCGGGCCATGAAGTTGATGCTCTCGGGCGTGATGTGGTCGGCGGCGATGACGATGTCGCCCTCGTTCTCGCGATCTTCCTCGTCGACGAGGATGACCATGCGGCCGGCGCGGATCTCCTCGACGATCTCCTCGACCGGCGAGATGGGCGCGGGCGTGACGGCCGCGGTGGGCAGGGAACTGATGGAAGCGCTCATGGTGCGAGGGAGGGTAGACCGGAGACTGCGGTGCCGGCCTGCAGCATGCGCTCCACGTAACGGGCCACGGTGTCGATCTCAAGGTTGACCTGGCTGCCGGCCTTGAGCAGGCCCAGCGTGGTGTGTTCGACGGTGTGGGGGATGAGGTTGATGCCGATCTCGCAGCCCTCGGCATGGTCCTCGACGGTGTTGACCGTGAGGCTCACGCCGTTGACCGTGACCGAGCCCTTGTAGGCCATGAAGCGGCCGAGCGCGGCGGGCGCCAGGATGCGCAGGTTCCAGCTCTCGCCCTGCGACTCGAAGCGGCTGACGCGGCCGATGCCGTCCACGTGGCCCGAGACGATGTGGCCGCCGAGCCGGTCCTGCGGACGCAGGGCCTTCTCGAGGTTGAGGGCCGTGCCCGCCTCGCCGAGGCCGGCCGTCTTGGCCAGCGATTCGGCCGAGATGTCGATGGTGAAGCGCGAGGCGGCCGGGTCGAGCGAGGTGACCGTCATGCAGGCGCCGTTGAGGGCGATGCTGTCGCCGAGGCCGACGTCGTCCAGATAGCCGGCAGGCGCCTCGATGTCCAGCCGCTTGCCGTGAAGAGAGGAGCTTCCGAGGTCATGGACGGCGGCGATGCGCCCCATGCCGGTGATGATGCCGGTGAACATAGCGCGCCATTTTCGCAGACTGGCGAGGCGCGAACCGCGCGCTGGGTCAAAACGCGTCGCGGCCGGCTGGACGGGCGACGATGCGCAGGTCCTCGCCGATGCGCTGCACGTTGTGGAAGACCCACGCCGGCGCGTCCGCCAGCGAGGCCAGCGGGCTGGTGGGCGTGGGCCGGTGGAACATGTCCAACCCCTCGCCGATGAGCTTGGGCGCGAGGTAGACCAGCAGCTCGTCGACCAGCCCGGCCCGCAGCAGCGAGCCGGCGAGCTTGTGGCCGGCTTCCACATGCAGCTCGTTGATCTCGCGCCGCGCCAGGTCGGCCAGCATCGCGGCGAGGTCGACCTTGCCCTGGGCGTCGGCCATGCGCGTCAGGTGGGCGCCGCGCGCCTGCAGCGCATCGGCCCGTGCGTCCTCGGGCGCTGCCGCGTAGAACCAGACCGGCCGTTCGGCCGCGAACAGCCGGGCGTCCAGCGGGGTCTGCAGACGGCTGTCCACCACCACCAGCGTGGGCTGGCGGGCGATGGTCAGGCCGCGCACATCCAGCCGGGGGTCGTCGTCCAGCACGGTGCCAGCGCCGGTGAGCAGGGCGGCGGCGCGGGCCCGCCAGCGGTGGCCGTCGGCGCGGGCGGCCTCGCCGGTGATCCATTGGCTGGTGCCGTCGGGCAGGGCGGTCTTGCCGTCCAGCGAGGCGGCGATCTTGAGGCGGACCCAGGGCCTGGCGCGCACCATGCGGCTGAAGAAGCCGATGTTGAGGGCGCGCGCGCCCTGGGCCGGCTCGCTGGCGCCGTCGAGCAGGCGGGCGTCGATGCCGGCCGCACGCAGGCGCGCCATGCCGCGGCCGGCCACCTGGGGGTTCGGGTCCTGCAGCGCCGCGACGACGCGGCCCACGCCGGCCGCCACCAGCGCATCGCAGCAGGGCGGCGTGCGGCCGTGGTGGCTGCAGGGCTCGAGCGTCACATAGGCGGTGGCACCCTTCACGGCATGGCCGCGCGCCTGGGCATCGCGCAGCGCCATCACTTCGGCATGGGGGCCGCCGGCCTGCTGGGTGTGGCCCTGTCCCAGCACCGTGCCGTCCTCGGCCACGATCACGCAGCCGACGCGGGGGTTGGGATCGGACAGGCCGATGGCGCCCCGGGCCAGTTCCAGCGCCCTGGCCATCCAGGCGAGGTCGTGGTCGGGCAGGGGCGGCAGGACGGGGAGGTCGCTCATGAGGCTTTGAAGCAGTCGCTCGGCAGGATGTCCGCGGCATTGTTGCTGATCGTGCGACGGCCGGTCTGGTCGACGGACAGCGTGCCGCAGCGGTCGCCCTGCATGGCGCCCGTGGGCGTGGCGGCCAGCGTGAAGCGCTGCGGCTGGCTGGCGTCGAGCGCCAGCGTCAGGCGATAGACGGCAGCGCCGGTGGCGGGCACGCGGGTCAGGGCGTCCGGCAGTGCCGCGCCCGCAAAGCTCAGGCGGGCGGCGTGGTAGCGATGCAGATGATGCTCGGCCTCCATGAGGGCCAATTGGGCCGCCGCGCGATGGGTGCGTCGCACGTGCTCCTGGTAGGCCGGCAGCGCGATGGCGGCCAGCAGCGTGGCGATGGTCAGCGCCGCCAGCAGTTCGATCAGCGAGAAGCCGGTGGGCGGCCGGCGCGGGGAAGAACGGTTCATCCGGGGTTGGCAGCGGGAGGGGTGATCAACGTGCGCCAGCGGCGCGTCCAGCCTGGGGGTGCGCAGGTCGGGGCGGACGGCGCGCCCGCGCCCTGGCAAGGGTCGGCGGTCTTGCGCAGCACCGCCTGCTGCCAGGCCTCGGCACCGTCGAGCAGCATGCCGGTCTGCGCCGAGACCTGCGCATCGGCCGAGAGACCCCGTGCCGTGACCACGAAGCGCAGGCCCTGCGCGCCGTCCGCGAGCCTCTGGAACAGGCATTGCCCCGCGCCCAGGCTGCGGCCATCGGGTCCGGCGACGGTGGCGGTGCGCAGGCCCGAGGCGCCGGGGCGCCAGGCAGACAGCCGGTTCCAGGTCTGCTCGGCCTGGGCGGCGGTCACGGCGACGGTTCGCGGATCGGCCGCATCGGGGGCGAGTGCCGCCATGACCAGCGCTTCGCATTGGCGCAGGGCGAGGCTGGCGGCCTCCTGGGCCTGCGCACTGGTCTGCTGGGCCTGCAACTGCCGGGCGGCGGTGATGGCGCTCCGCACCGCCAGGGCGGTGGCCGCTGTCAGCGCAGGCAGGAGCAGCATCAGGACGACGAAAGCCTGCCCTCGCTCGGCCAGATGTCGCGCGCGGGGTGCCTGGCGACTGCGGCGCTTCATGGGGAGGTTCCCGCGTCCAGTGCCGGCCGCAGGGCATGGAAGAAGACCGTGGTGCGAAAGCTGCGCCGCAGCCGTCCGTCCAGGGCCTGCTGCGGCTGGCCGTCGCAATCGAGGTAGGACTCGGGCGTCTGCTGGGCGCCTGCCACCGGCAAGGCACTGCGCACGACGATGCACAGGCTCATGCCGATCACGCGCCGCCAGCGCTCGGCGGTGGCGCCCAGCGCAGCGTCGTCGGCTCGCACATAGGCCGTGACCTGCGCCGGCTGCGGTTCGCTGCCGTCGGGAAGGCGGGTCACGGCGTAGAGCACGCGCATGTCCTCGACCTGGCTGGCGAGGGCCTGCTTGCTGCCCATCACGCCCGCGTCGCGCATGCCGCGACAGTACAGCGTGGGCACGCCGTCCTCGTCGGGCTCGATGAAGTAGCGCTGGTCGGCCAGCGCGTAGCGCAGGGCGCCGTCCGCGCTGGACGTGGCCCAGGCGGCGATGCCCTCCAGCACGCAGTTGGACGGCTGGTCGGTGCCCACGGGCACCGTGACATGGGCGTCCGCCTGATGCCGGATCGCGAAGGCGTGCGGCCGCGCGTCCCCGGTGGACGCCTTGCAGGCCAGTGCGTCGAAGGTGGCACCCGTCTCGGCAAAGGCGCCTGCGCAGCCTCGCACGGCAAGGCCCTGGAAATGCGGCGTGCCCTGGTCGTCGAGCTCCGACAACCCGGCCAGCCGCACCTGCTGTGCCAGCAGTTGCAGGGTCATCGCGCCGTCGCTGTGGAGTTGCACCTGCGCCGCGACGCGGCGTACCGGCTGGCCGGTGCTCACGTAGACCTGGACTGCCAGAAGCACGAGGGCAAGGCCGATGGCCGAGGACAGCAGCAACTCGACGAGGCTGGTGCCCGCCTGCCGGTGTCGCGCGTGCCGATGGTGTTGCGATGGCATCAGAGGGCGAAGCGCTGGAAGAGGCAGGCCTGCTCCGGGGCAGGCTTTCCAAGTTCGGCCGGGCAGTCGGCCTGGTTGGCGGCACCCAGTCCGTCCCCGGCTGCCGCGCCGGCGTTCCACCAGACCAGCCAGACCTGCAGCACCTGGACGCCGCTGTCCAGGGTGGTCTTCACCTGCGCACGAGCCTGGGGCAGTTGGGCGGCCGCCGCCGTGAGCAGGTTGCGCTGGTCCAGGGCTGCGACCCGCCGCGCGGCCTCGGCGGCGTCGGCCAGGTCGGCCGCGGGTGCGGCGGCTGCAGGCGGTGGCTGATCGAGGCCGAGCGCATAGCGCCCCTCCTGCAGCCCCCTGGGATTCATGCGGGCGCGTTCGGCATGGTCCTGCGCGAGGAGGAGGGCGGCCGCCCGTTGCTGGGTGGCCTGAAGTTGCTGGTAGGTGCGTGCGGCCAGCCGCGCCCCACCCAGGGCCGCACCGGCCAGCAGCATCAGCGCGACGAGCACTTCGAGCAGCGAAAAGCCCGGAGCGCGGCGGCGAGGCGCGATGGCGGCCACCCTCACGATCCGGTCGTCACCCGCGCACGGCCGATGCGGTTGAGCACCAGCTTGCGCACCGGCACTTCGGGATGGGCCGAGGTGATCGCGAGGCTGGTCGGCGTGCTGTTCAGCAGGCCGTTGGGCAGGAACACGAGGCGCTGGATGCTGCCGCTGGCCGGCGCGATGCGCAGCAGCCCGGGCAGGCGCGGCTGGACGTGCAGCAGCGGCTCGTCGGTGCCGCGCACGCCATCGCCGTCACGGTCGCCGAAGACGATCCAGCCGGCGCTCCAGTCCGAGGAGGCGAGGCAGCCGTTGCCGTCGGCGCTGACGCAGACCGTGGCCCGGCCGGAGGAACGCAGGGCGTGGATGCGCGCGAGGTCGAGGCTCTCGCGCAGGGCCTGGCCGGCGCGGCTGCTCTGCCAGTCGCGCAGCCAGCGCGCCACGTTGGGCATGGCCACCGTGGCGGCCGTCAGCATGACGGCCAGGCAGATCAGCCCCTCTACCAGCGAAAAGCCCCGCATCCGCGCCGATCGCGCGTTCCTTCCTCGCATGGTGCGCCCCCCTCGTTCCCGTTCGAGCGCGGGATGTTAGGGACGCATCCATGCGCCAGGCACCGATGCACGACGGGAGCGCCGCCTGGGGCGATCAGCGGACGGGCAGGGAGAGTCCGGAAAGGAAGGTGAGCCGACGCATGCGGACATGCGTCGGCATGCTGTCGCCCCAGGGGCGGGCGCCGGTCAGATGTCCCGCAAAAGCCGGCGGAACTCTTCGACGTCCTCGAAGCTGCGGTACACCGAGGCGAAGCGCACGTAGGCGACCTTGTCCAGCCGCTGCAGCTCGTGCATGACCAGTTCGCCGAGCTTGCTCGACTCGATCTCGCGCAGCCCGCCCGACAGCAACGTCTGCTCGATGCGCATGAGCGCCTCGTCGATCTGCTGCACGCCCACGGGCCGCTTGCGCAGGGCGAGCATCATCGAGGCACGCACCTTGGCCGGGTCGTAGTCGGCGCGGCTGCCGTCCTTCTTGACGACCGCCGGGAAGTTGACGTCCGGCCGCTCGTAGGTGGTGAAGCGCTTCTCGCAGCCGCCGCACTGGCGGCGGCGGCGGACGAAGTCACCGTCTTCCGAGATGCGGGTCTCGACGACCTGCGTCTCGGCGTGGCCGCAGAAGGGGCATTTCATGCGGCCTGGCCTGTCTCAGCGGTAGACCGGGAAGCGGCTGGTCAGCGCGGCCACCTTGGCGCGCACGGCCTCGATGTTGGCGGCGTCGCGCGGGTTGTCCAGCACGTCGGCGATCAGGTGGGCCGTGGCGCGGGCCTCCTCGTCCTTGAAGCCGCGGGTAGTCATGGCCGGGGTGCCGACACGCACGCCGCTGGTCACGAAGGGCTTCTCGGGATCGTTGGGGATCGCGTTCTTGTTGATGGTCATGTGGGCGCTGCCCAGCACGGCCTCGGCTTCCTTGCCGGTGATGCCCTTGGCGCGCAGGTCGACCAGCATGACGTGGCTCTCGGTACGGCCGCTCACGATGCGAAGGCCGCGCGAGGTCAGCGTCTCGGCCACGATCTGCGCGTTCTTCACCACCTGCTGCTGGTAGGCCTTGAACTCCGGGGTCAGCGCTTCCTTGAAGGCGACGGCCTTGGCGGCGATGACATGCATCAGCGGGCCGCCCTGCAGGCCGGGGAAGATGGCGCTGTTGATCGCCTTCTCGTGCTCGGCCTTCATCAGGATGAAGCCGCCGCGCGGGCCGCGCAGGCTCTTGTGGGTGGTGGAGGTCACCACGTCGGCATGGGGCACCGGGTTGGGGTACACGCCCGCGGCGATCAGGCCGGCGTAGTGGGCCATGTCGACCATGAAGATGGCGCCGACATCCTTGGCCACCTTGGCGAAACGTTCGAAGTCGATGCGCAGGCTGTAGGCCGAGGCACCGGCCACGATCAGCTTGGGCTTGGACTCGTGGGCCTTGCGCTCCATCGCGTCGTAGTCGATCTCTTCCTTGTCGTTCAGGCCGTACGAGACGACGTTGAACCACTTGCCCGACATGTTCAGCGGCATGCCGTGGGTGAGGTGGCCGCCTTCGGCCAGGCTCATGCCCATGATGGTGTCGCCAGGCTTGAGGAAGGCCAGGAACACGGCCTCATTGGCGGAGGCGCCGCAGTGCGGCTGTACGTTGGCGGCGTCGGCGCCGAAGAGTTGCTTGATGCGGTCGATGGCCAGCTGCTCGGCCACGTCGACATATTCGCAGCCGCCGTAGTAGCGCTTGCCCGGGTAGCCTTCGGCGTACTTGTTGGTGAGCTGCGAGCCCTGCGCGGCCATCACGGCCGGCGAGGCGTAGTTCTCGCTGGCGATCAGCTCGATGTGGTCTTCCTGGCGCTGCGTCTCGGCGACGATGGCGGCGTACAGCTCGGGATCGGTCTCTTGGACCAGGATATTGCGTTGGTACATGGCAGTCCTTCGAAGAAGAGGGACCTTGCGGCGTCGGATCCGGCAAGGGCTGCCCAGGCGAACGGCTGATCGCCCCGGCGCCAGCCGCGGGCGGTGCGCTTCCCAGTGGTCATCCACGTCAGCCGGCTCGCCTCGCGAGGAGGGGCCGCGCCTATCGCCAGTCGCGCACCGGCGGAGTGTAGCCGAGGCCTTCGTCCCTCCCTCGTCCCAGGGGAACCGCAGCGCGCCGCGCCCAAGAAAGAAAAAGGCGCCTGATCAAAGGCGCCTGGGAGGGGTGCCGGGCGGCAGCGGTCAGGAGGCGGGTTGTTCCAGCAGGGCGACCGTGGCGGGCGGCCGCGTCGCGGGCTTGGGCTCTCCCGCCGGGGCCATGACCGGGATCGGCTGGGTCCGTTGCGTGGGCTGCGTCGGCATCGCGGCTGGCGGCGGCGTGGTGGCGGCCGGTGCCGAGGGGGTGAAGATCGGCACGTTGCGGCCGTTGGCCACCTGGCGCAGGCGGTCGTGCTCGGCCATCACCTTCACGGTGTAGCCGCCGTCGTCACCCAGGTTCGCGGCACCGACGTAATAGCGCAGGCCGCCTTCCAGCGAGCCGGCGCGGGCGATGCATTCCTGCAGCACCTTGACGCCGACGCGCAGGTTGGTGATGGGGTCGAAGGCCGCGAGCGTGCCACCGGCCGGCTCGTACTTGTCGCCATGGACGCGGGTCATCACCTGCATCAGGCCCTGTGCGCCGACGGGGCTCTGGGCGAAGGGGTTGAAGCTCGATTCGACGGCCATGATGGCCAGGATCAGCGTCGGATCGAGCTTGGTCTGCCGGCCGATGTCGTAGGCCTCGGCCACCAGCACGCTCAGGGGCTCGGCCGCCACCTTGTATTTGCGGCTGAGCCAGTAGGCCACGGCCGCCTGGGGGCGGGGCAGTTCTTCGGGGCGCGCCGCGGTGGCTCGCTCCACGGCGTTGGGTGCCGGATCGGTGGGGGCCGGTGCCGGCTTGCGAGATTCCACCCAGGCAGCCAAACGCTCCTCGCCGACCTGTTGCAGGTCGGGGCGGGCGGCCAGTGCGACGACGACGAACACGAGCGCGAGCCCGATCAGCGCGAAGCCGTTGTGGACGATCTCGAAGAAACCATCGGCTACGTCGCTGGCAAAGGTTCGCAACCCCTGCATGCCAGCCCGCAAGACCTGATTCATTCGCTACTTTCCTTTCTCTGCGAGCTCCAAGGCTGCGAGTCGTGCACCAGGGTGCCGACTGCCTCGAACGATCGCGTGATGCGGCGGAGAACAGGTCCGTGCAGGGATACAAGGTGCACGGGCGTCCTGACTTCGCCAGAGAGGCCGGACCTGGGAAGTCCGGAAGAGAGCCCGGGGAGTAGGACTGCGGGAGCCCGGGCAGCGCGCATTCTAGGAACCGTCAAATACACGGTCAAGAATATCGAATCTATTCTTTATGCTAAATAGGTGCTGAAAAGTTTGTCTATGGCCGCACGCAGCCTCATCGCTCGACTTCATTTGCCACGCCCGGTCGGCAGGCCTAATCTGCAGCCGTCTGCATCGCAGACGCTCCGCCGGCGCTTCTCCTGAAGGACGCAGTCCTGATGAGTGGCCCGGCCCCTCGGCGGCAATCCCTTGCTGCCAGTGCGTCGGGAACCTTCTTCTTCCCGCGCCAAAAGACGGATGCGGCCTGGGGCCCTCCGTCGAGCCCGGTGGCCTGTGCAAGCAGCCACCGGGCTTTTTCGTTGTGGGGTTCGCCGAGGCCCCCAAGGGGTGCCCCACGCGGCGGGCGCCCCGCCTCTCGTCGCAGGGCGAGTACGCGTTGCGGCACACTCCGCCCATGAATTTCTCCGGAACGAAGTACGGCCTTTGGTTGAGGCGGCTGGGCGTCGCCGTCGCCGGCCTGCTGCTCCTGTGGCTGCTGCTCTGGGCCGCCGTGCCGCCGCTCCTGAAATGGCAGATCCAGAAGCAGGCATCGGCAGCGCTGGGCCGTAGCGTCACCGTGGAAGCCGTGCAGTTCCGGCCCTGGACGCTGGAGCTGTCGCTGTCGGACCTGGCGATTGCTGGTGTCGATGCCGCGCCGCCGCTGTTCACGGCGAAGCGCCTGTATGCCGATGCCGAACTTCAGTCGCTCCTGCGCCTCGCGCCGGTGGTCGATGCGCTGCGCATCGAGCAGCCCGCGCTGCGGTTGACGCGGCGCGCGGACGGCACGCTGGACATCGACGACATCCTGCGCCGGCTGAGCGGCCCCGCCGAGCCCAAGCCCGCGGGCGAGCCCGCCCGCTTCGTGCTCTACAACCTGGCGATCCACGACGGGCGCATTGCGCTGGACGACCAGATGGCGAAGCGCCAGCACGTGGTCGAGGGTCTGGAGGTGCAGGTGCCCTTCCTCAGCAGCCTGGCATCGAAACGCGAGGTGGACGTCGAG
This sequence comes from Pseudacidovorax sp. NFM-22, assembly GCF_021401245.1. Taxonomy (GTDB): domain Bacteria; phylum Pseudomonadota; class Gammaproteobacteria; order Burkholderiales; family Burkholderiaceae_C; genus Xenophilus. The sequence continues at coordinate 598,410 of NZ_JACBFY010000001.1, read as the reverse complement.
CCCCGGCTGGCATTCACGCTCAATGGCAGCCGCTTCGACTCTTCCGCATCGTCCCAACCCTTCGCCGCCACGCACAAGACGGCCGCGCAGTTGCACATCGCCGGCCTCGATCTGGCGCCCTACCTGGCCTATGCACCGCCCGGCCTGCCGGTCGCGTTGCAGTCGGGCGTCGTGGACGTGGACCTGCGTGCGGACTTCGAGCGGGCCGACCATGCCTCGCTCAAGCTGTCCGGCACGGTCCAGGTCAAGGACGTGAAGGCCGTGGATGCGCAGGGTGGCGAACTGCTCAGGCTCGATGCGCTGAAGGTCCAGTTGGCGGATGTGCGTCCGCTGGAGCGGCAGGTGCATCTGGCGTCCGTGGAGGTCGATGCGCCCACGCTGGCGGCACGCCGCGACGCGCAGGGTCGCATCAACCTGCTGCTCACCGACGGCCGGACGCCGGCGCCCGCCACCGCGCAGGCCGCTCGCACGGCCTCGCCGCCGACCTCTGCGCCATCGAAGGACGCTGCCGCGCCCGGTGCCTGGCAGGTGCGGGTCGATCACGTGGGGGTGCGAGAAGGCCGCGTGGCCTGGCGCGACGATTCCGTGCGGCCGGCGGCGGCCATCGATGTGACCGGCCTGGGCATCGCGGTGGACGACGCGGCATGGCCCATGGCGCAGCCGGCCCGCTTCTCGGGCGAGATGGCCGTGGCGCAAGGTCGGCTGCGCTTCGAAGGGCAGGGCAGCCCGAGTGCGGTGAAGGCCCAACTGGAGGCCAGCGACGTCCCGCTGTCCCTGGCCGCACCCTACCTGGCCTCGACGCTCAATCCGGCCGTGGACGGACGCCTGGGCGGCCGGCTGGGACTGCAGTGGTCGCCGCAGGCGCTGCTGCTCACCGCCGAGCGCGCCACGCTCGACAGCCTGTCGCTGACCGAAGGCAAGACGGCCCTGGCTGCGGTCGGCCACTTCGAGGTGCGCGATGCGCAGGCCGATCTGAAGGCGCGCACGCTCAGCGTGGGCAGCCTGACGGCCACGGAGCCGCGCGTCCGGGTGGAGCGGGACGCGGAGCAGCGCTGGATGTACCAGCGCTGGCTGCGCACGCCCGACGCATCGACCGCGCCGGTGGCGCAGCCCCGCCAGGTGCAGGGCGAGCCGCCGCCCCCGTGGAAGGTCCGGATCGCCGCCCTGTCCGTCGACGGCGGTGACGTGGAATTCGCCGACCGCGCCCAGGCCGGCGCGCCTGTGGAGGTGAAGCTTGCCAGCCTGCGCCTTCGGGCCCGCGACCTCGATCCCCCGTCTGCCGCGGCGTCGCCCGTGGAGCTGGCCGGCCGCATCTCGGCAGGCACCCGGTCGGAGCCGGGCCGCTTCGACTTCAAGGGCAGCCTGGCGATGGTCCCGGTGGCGCTGTCCGGCCGGCTGGAGGCCACGGGCCTGCCGGTGCATGCCTTCCAGCCCTACTACGGGCAGTCGCTCAATGTGGACGTGCGGCGTGCCTTCGCCGCCTACCGGGGAACGCTGGCGGTGGCCGTCCAGCCAGCGGGCGTGCAGGCAAAGCTCAGCGGCGACCTGTCGGTCGACGACCTGCGGGTGGACAGCATGGCGCTGACCGCCGCAGACAGCCCTGCGACGGGCGCGGCGCGGGGCGAGCGGCTGCTGCGCTGGAAGACGCTGGCCCTGCGCGGTTTCGAACTCGATCTGCGTCCCCGCGCGGCCCTGCGGCTCGACGTGCGCGAGACCACGCTCACGGACGCGTTCGCACGGATCATCGTGCAGCCCTCGGGGCGCCTGAACCTGCAGGCCATCACCCGTCAGGGCCAGCAGGAAAGCGAGCGGGCCGCGGCCGAGCGGCCGGCACCGCGCACCGCGTCCGCGGGGGGTGGTGCCAGCGCCACCACCAATGCCGGCGAAACGGCCCCCGCACCGGCGCCAGCGCCGGCCACTGCGCGGGAAGAGGCCGCGCCAGGACTTGCGCCCATCATCCATTTCGGCCCGATCAGCGTGGTCAATGCGCGCGTGGACTTCTCCGACCTGTTCGTGCAGCCGAATTACTCGGCCGACCTCACGGAGCTGACAGGCCGACTCAGTGCCTTCTCCTCCGAACCGGCCGACGGCGGTCGGCCGGCCCTGGCCGATCTGGAGCTTCGCGGCAAGGCGCAGCAGACCGCTTCGCTCGAGATCCTGGGCAAGCTCAATCCGCTGGCCAAGCCGCTGGAACTGGACATTGCGGCAAAGGTGCGCGACCTGGAGCTGGCGCCGCTGTCCCCTTATTCGATCCGCTATGCCGGCCATGGCATCGAGCGCGGCAAGATGAGCGTGGACGTGCACTATCAGGTGGCGCCGGACGGGCGCCTCACCGCCACCAACAAGCTGGTGCTCAACCAGTTGGCCTTCGGCGACGAGGTCAAGGATGCGCCCAACAGCCTGCCGGTGCGCCTGGCCGTCGCCTTGCTCGCCGATCGCAACGGCGTCATCGACGTCGACCTGCCGCTGTCGGGCTCGCTCAACGATCCGCAATTCAGCATCGGGCCGCTGATCTGGAAGGGCATCCTCAATCTGATCGCCAAGGCGGTGACCTCTCCGTTCAGCCTGCTCACGGGCGGCCTGGGCGGTGGCAGCAGCGAATCGAGCGTCGTGCCCTTCGCCTTGGGCAGCGACGCGCTGTCCGACGCGGCGAAGCAGAGCCTGGACAAGGTCGAGAAGGCGCTCGGCCAGCGCGACGGCCTGCGCCTCACCCTCGTCGGGCAGGCCAGCCTGGAGCGTGAACGCGACGCGCTGCAGCGCGAGCGCCTGCGCCGCATGGCCCTGGCCGAGAAGCGCCGCGCAGCGGTACGCGGCGGCACCGACCCGGCCGAGGTCGGCCCGGTCACCGACGCCGAATACCCGGCGCTGCTGGAGGCCGTCTACAAGCGGGCCGACATTCCCAAGCCCCGCAATCTCATCGGCATGGCCAAGTCGCAGTCGGTCGCCGAGATGGAGAAGCTGCTGCTGCCGACCATCGCCGTCGACGAGCAGTCCATCCGCGAGCTGGCCATCGCCCGGGCCGCGGCCGTGCGCGACTACCTGCTCCAGCGGCAGTTGCCCGGCGACCGGATCTTCCTGGGGGCGGTTCGTACGCGTGCGGACGGCGCCGACTGGAGGCCCGGCACGGCCTTGGCGCTGGACATGCCCTGAGAAGGATTCCTCAACCGCTTTCTGCGGTATTCCAGACGCACGCGCTCCTGGGCGACAATGCGGGATGCGCCGGCCTTGCCGGCGCCTTTGCTTGGATGACCGGCTTCGCGCCGGCCCACCCCCTCCGATCTCTTTCAACGACTCTGGCGCAGTGACTCAAGCCACGACCAAACACGATCTCCCCACCCTCGACCAGCTCACCGGGGGCGTCTTCACCGCCGCCACCTCCGGCGAACGGGCGCAGCGCGTGCGCGACTGGCTCGCGGGCAATCCCTCGCCCGAGTTGATGCAGGAAGTCTTCAAGGAACTCAGCGGCCGCGACAAGGGCGCCGCCCGCGCCCTGCGCGAGCGCCTGGACGAGATCAAGCGCGCCAAGGGCCAGGAGGTGATTGCCGCCGAATGGGCCGAAAAGGCCCGCTCGCTGCTCGACCAGCCCCGGCTGAACATCGCCGACGCCATGGCCTGGCAGCGCGACGCCGCCAAGGCCGGCGCACCGCTGTCGCGTGAACCGCTCGCCGGCCTCAAGGCCAACCTGGCCGAACGCGTGAAGGGCGTGGAAGACCTGCAGCACCGCGCCCAGGTCCATCGCGAAGCCGCCGTGTTGCTGGCGCAGCGCTTCGAGGTGCTTTCCACCAAGGGGTGGCAGGACGCCCAGGCCGCCGAGGAGGGCCTGCGTGGCGACGTCGCCCACTGGACGACCCAGGCCGACGAGATTGCGCAGGACCCGAACTGGGCCAGCCTGGATGCGCGCTTCGCGCCGCAGCTCGACGCATCGCGGTCGCAACTGCAGGTCGTGTCCGAGGCCTTCCACAGCGCGCTGGCCCAGGCCGTGGCCGCTGCGGCCGATGCCCAGGCGCCGCTGCCTCCCGTCCCCGTCTGGGCCGACGAACTGCGCGCCGCGCGCGGCCTGCCGCCCGAGAACGCGCCGGCCCCGGCCGCGGCACCGCCTGCCCCCAAGGTGGATCCGGCACAGCGCGCGGCTGCCGAAGCTGCCGTCGAAGCCTCGCTGGCCAAGCTGGAGGAGGCCACGGCCCAGGGCCAGGGCAAGAGCAGCCAGGCCGCAGCCAATGCGCTGCGCGCCGTGCTCAAGGAGCACGGCAAGCTGGTGGGCAATGCCCTGGAAGCACGCGTGCATGCCGCGCTCGTCGCCGCCGGCGAACTCGAAGGCTGGCAGCGCTGGGGCGCGGACAAGGTTCGCGAAGAACTGGTGGCAAAGGCCGAAGGCCTGCTCAATCGTCCCGAGGGTCAGGCGCTGGGCGGTCGCAAGATGCAGGAGCAACTGCGCGCCCTGCGCGAGCAATGGAAGCAGGCCGACCAGGGCGGCGTGCCCAACCACGGGCTGTGGCGTCGTTTCGACGAGGCCTGCAACAAGGCCCACAAGGTGGTCGAGGCCTGGCTGGAGAAGGTGCGCGCCGAAGCTGCCGAACACCGCGCCCAGCGTCTTGCGCTGATCGAAGAGTTGCGCGCCTGGACGGCCGAGCACGCCAGCGATGCCGACCTCAAGGCCCGCAACCGCGCCTTGCACCAGTTCTCCGACCGTTGGCGCGATGGCGGCCATGTCAGCGAGAAGGTGTTCGCCGAGCTGCAGCCGCTGTGGGGCGCGGCCATGACCGAGGCCCGTGGCCCGCTCGAGGCTTCGCAGAAGGCGAGCATCGAGCGCCGTCAACAGATGATTGCCGAGGCCACCGAACTCGGCGCTGCGCCGCAGCTGCGCATCGACGCCGTCAAGGCGTTGCAGCAGCGCTGGCAGGCCGAGGCGCAGGCCGTGCCGCTGGAGCGTCGCCAGGAGCAGAAGCTCTGGGATGCCTTCCGCAAGCCCATCGACGACGCCTTCCAGCGCAAGAGCGCCGAGCGCGAGCGCCAGACCGAAGCCATGGGCGAACACGACCGTGCGGTGCTCGAGGCTTCGAAGGCGCTGGAGGCAGCCAATGCCACCGGCGATGCCCAGAAGATCCGCGCCGCCATGACCGCGCTGGAAGATGCTTTGCGCGGCCGTCGTGAAGCCGGGGATCCGGGCGGCGCTGCAGCACCTGTGGCCGGCGCCGACGCTGCCGCTTCGGCTCCTGCCGAATCCGCTGCCGCGCCGACGGACGCTGCCGCCCAGGAGGGCGCACCCGCCGCCGAAGGCGGCGAGGGTGCGGCACCCGCACCGGCTGCGGCACCCAAGGCTGCACCCCGCCCGGTCGTGGCCGTGCGCGGCGACGACCGTCCCGGCGCGGCACGCCCGGCCGCCGCACCCGCCGGTCGCTTCGGCGACCGCCGTGATTCCCGCGACAGCCGCGGCGGCCCGCGAGGCGGCGACCGCAATGGCGACCGTTTCGGCCGGGACCGCGCTGGACGTCCCGGCGACATGCGCGGTGATCGTCCGCCGCGCGAGGACCGCGGTCCCCGTCTGGGCGATACCGCTTTCCGCGCCCAGCGCGACGCCATGGAGCATGCCCAGGCGGCGCTGCGCAAGCTGGCGAGCCAGGCGCACGGCGAGGCCGTGACGCAACTGCTGGACGCCTGGAGCAAGCGCGACGGCGCCGCCGTGCCGCCAGCGCAGGAGCTGGGCCGTGTCACGCCTTCGGTGCGCAACCAGTGGGTGCAGTCGCTGTCGGCCGCGCCTTCGGGCGAGCCGGCCGAGGCCCTGCTTCGCCTGGAGATGGCCGCCGAAGTGCCCACGCCGCCGGAGCAACTGGACGCGCGCCGCGCGCTGCAGCTCAAGCTGCTGACCAAGCGCAACGAGCCTGGCCCGACCGAGACCTGGGCCCAGGACGCCGCGCGCGTGCTGGCTTCGGCGCATGAGCCGACGACCGCGCGTCGCCTGCAAAGCGCGCTCAAGCCGCTGTTGCGCAAGGGCTGATCGCGGGGCAGTGCCTCATCGAGAGCGGCGTGCCGGCGACGGTGCGCCGCTTTTTTCCTAGGGCTGCAGCGCCGCGGCGACGCTGCCCTTCGAGATGGGCGCGACACCGGGGGCAACCTGCGGGCGGCCCCCATGGACCTCTCGCGTTCAGCGTTGACGGTCGTTGGCGAGGAAGAACGCGTCGAAGGCGGACGCCAGGCCGCTGAACTCCTGGATGAAGCGCGCCCGGTCCACGAAGTAGGCCTCGCAGGCGACGGCGAAGAACTCCGCCAGGGACGAGGCTGCGTAGTCGTCGAGCCAGGGCGGCTCTCCCCCGAAGCGCTCGGCCACGATGGCCTGCTCTCGGAAGCGGTCGTAGGCCGGTTGCAGCGCGGCCAGCCAGCGTTCGCGGGCCTGCAGCGCCGTCGTACTGCCCATGAAGCCGATCGGCAGTGGCGGGCAGCCGTCCACCTGCCCGTCGCGCATGTCGATCTTGTGGGCGAACTCGTGGATCACCACGTTCAGGATGGGGCCGGCCTGCGTGCCGGCGGCGCCTTCGGCCACATGCGGCCAGCTCAGCATGACGGGGCCGTGCTCGCGCGCCTCGCCGATGATGGCCTCGTCGTACTCGTGCACCACGCCCGCCTCGTCCACCAGGGTGCGACGCGTGGACACCTCGGAGGGCACGACGACGATGCCGACGAAATCGTCGTACCAGCCCAGGTCGCCCGGCAGATGAAGCAGCGGCAGCACGGCCTGCGCGGCGATAAGCAGCGCGACCTCGTCGGTGATCGTGAAGCCCAGCGCCCCGTGGAATTCCTTCTGCTGCAGGAAGCGGGCGCTGAGCTCGCGCAGCCGCTCGCGCTCGTCCATGCGGCGGCTGGCGAGGAAGGGCAGGGCATCCAGGACGCGCCGCCAGTCGGCTTCGGGAATCTCGGGAGGGGGGCGCAGTCCGCGCAGCCAGCGTCCCAGCATCGATGGAGGTCTCAGCGCAGATCGACGCGCTGCGCGCCGGCCGCCGTCAGGCACAACACCTGGGCGCGAGGAGGTGAGGCGGCCACGTCCCAGTCACTCAGGACCAGGCGCTCCATGCCGTCGCTCAGGTCGTGTCGTCCCGGCTTGTGGGTATGGCCGTGGACCAAGGTCTGGGCGCGTGCACTGCGCAGCCAGGCGACGGCCGCATCGGCATCGACGTCCGCCCAGACGGCGCGCGGATCGGCCTTGCGCGATTCGCTCTGCGTGCGCATGTGGCGGGCAAGGGCGCGGCGCTCCTGCAGGGGCCGCGCGAGAAAGTCCTGTTGCCACTCGGGGCTGCGCACCTGCGCACGGAAGGCCAGGTATTCGTGGTCCTCCAGGCAGAGCAGGTCGCCGTGGCTGAGCAGCCAGCGCCGGCCATGCAGCACCAGCACCAGCGGATCGGGCACACGCTGGATGCCGGCCTGGGCGGCAAAGCCCTGGCCGAGCAGAAAGTCTCGGTTGCCGGCCATGAAGAAGATCGGCCGGCGCGCCGCCGCTTCCTTGAGCCAGGCGGCGCAGTCGGCCTCGAAACCGGGCTCGGAGGCGGCATCGTCGCCCACCCAGACTTCGAAGAGGTCGCCCAGGATGAACAGGGCGTCGGCCGGCGAGGTCTGCAGGTACTGCCGCCAGGCCAGGAGGGTCTCCGGCTCGGCAGGATGCAGGTGCAGGTCGGACAGCAGGTCGACCGTGCGCCACTCGGGCGGCGCGAGGAATTCGGTGAAGGCGGCCTGCGCGGTCATCGATCAGGCGCGTGGCCGCTCAGCCGTCATGCAGGCGAGCGATTCCACGTACAGGCCGGTTGCGTGCATGCCGCCTTGCGGTCACTCGGCCAGGACGGTGGCCTTTTCGATCACCACGTCGTCCGCGGGCACGTCGTCATGGAAGCCGCGGCGGCCCGTCTTCACCTTGCGCAGCTTGTCGACGATCTCGGTGCCCGAGACGACCTTGCCGAACACGGCATAGCCCCAGCCCTGCTGCGACGGCGCGGTGTGGTTGAGGAAGTCGTTCTTGGCGACGTTGATGAAGAACTGCGCGGTGGCCGAATGGGGCGCGCTGGTGCGGGCCATGGCCACGGTGTACATGTCGTTCTTCAGGCCGTTGTTGGCCTCGTTGGTGATCTCGGCGCCGGTGGGCTTCTGCTTCATGCCGGGCTCGAAGCCGCCGCCCTGGATCATGAAGCCGTCGATGATGCGATGGAAGATGGTGTTGTCGTAGTGGCCCTGGGTGACGTAGGCCAGGAAGTTCTCGACCGTCTTGGGCGCCTTCTCGGCGTCCAGCTCGATGACGATGGGACCGTGGTCCTTGATGGAGAGTTCGACTTTGGGATTGCTCATGGGGGCTCCTGGAGAAAGGGGAGGGCGCTCGCGGGGCGGGCTTACTTCAGCACCGTGGCGCTGCGGATGATGACGGGCTCGACCGGCACGTCGCGCATCGGGCCCTGGGCGCCGGTGGGTACGGCGCGGATCTTGTCGACCACGTCCATGCCCGACACGACCTTGCCGAACACGGCGTAGCCATGGCCGTCAGGATTGGGCGCGTTGAGCATGTCGTTGTTCTTCACGTTGATGAAGAACTGGGCCGTGGCCGAGTTCGGGTCGCTGGTGCGGGCCATGGCGATGGTGCCGCGGTCGTTCTTCAGGCCGTTGTCGGCCTCCAGCGCGATCGGTGCACGCGTGGGCTTCTGGCGCAGGTCGGGGGTGAAGCCGCCGCCCTGGATCATGAAGCCGTCGATGACGCGGTGGAACACGGTGCCGTCGTAATGCTTCTCCTGCACGTACTGCAGGAAGTTGGCGACGGTCTTGGGTGCCTTGGCCGCATCGAGCTGCAGCACGACATCGCCGGCGCTGGTGGCCAGCTTGACGCGCGGCGCAGCGGCCTGGCTCCAGGCAGCAGTGGGCACGGTGGCGGCCGCAGCCAGGGCCAGCAGCCAGCGGCGGGTGAAGAGGGTGGAACGGGAAAACATCACGCAAAAACTCCCTGCGAGGTCACGGAAAGGGATAGGAGCGACCGTGGGCCCGGCGGTTCCGGCCGGGCGCCGATGGTGCATCAGCGGGCGATGCGCCGCTGCTCGGGCGTGGCCGCGGGCAGTTTGCCGTTGGCGGCATTGCCGGTGCTGTCCACCAGCTGGCGCACCAGCGCCAGCTTGGGCGCGACGCTGGAACTGGTCGATGCGAAGGACTGCGCGCGGTTGTACTGGCGCGCAGCCAGGCGCACATAGACGTCGCCCAGGTTTTCGTGCGCGACGGCGTAGTTGGGGTTGAGGCGCAGGGCGTTGTCGAGCGCGTCGCGCGCCTTGTCGAGCTGGCCCTGGGCGGCGTAGATGACGGCCAAGTTGTTGTAGGGCTCGGGCAGTTCGGGATAGTCCTGCGTCAGCTTGACGAAGGTGTCGGCCGCGTCCTGCGGCTTGCCTTGTTCGCTGAGGATCACCCCGCGCAGGAAGCGCATCTGCGGGTCGCGCGGATTGCCGGCGATGTAGCGGTCGGCCTTGTCGAGCGCCTCTGCGGCCTTGCCCGCGCGCAGCAGCGCGTTGACGTCGGCGTAGTCGTCGGCCAAGGCCATGCCGGCCCCTGCGACCAACAGGCAGGCCAGGGCAGCGCGGAGCAGGGAACGGGCGACGGGGGATGCGGCGTGCGTCATGGAGCGAGTGAGGCCGGACCGCGAGTGCGCCCCGGCGTGGTTGGATGCGGCAGCCCCCTCGGAAAAAGGCGCTGCGCAGGGGCCGTTTATACTTGCCGGATTGTAGCCACGGGTTGTCCGAAGCCCTTGGCAGTGCGCCCGCGGCGGCGCATGATCGACCCCCCAGGCCGGCGCCACCTTTCAACGGCGCCCATTCCGATTTCCATGACCCTGCGTATCTACAACACGCTCACGCGTGCACTGGAGGAGTTTTCGCCGCTGGAGGCGGGCCATGTACGGATGTACGTGTGCGGCATCACGGTCTACGACTTCTGCCACGTGGGTCATGCCCGTTCGATGATCGCCTTCGACGTAGTGCAGCGCTGGTTCAAGGCCCGCGGCTGGCGCGTGACCTACGTGCGCAACATCACCGACATCGACGACAAGATCATCCGCCGCGCGGTGGAGAACGGGGAGACGCTCAAGGCGCTCACTGGCCGCATGATCGACGCCATGTACGAGGACACCGACGCGCTGGGCGTCGAGCGGCCCACGCACGACCCGCGCGCCACCGACTACATCCCCCAGATGCTGTCGATGATCGAGACACTGGAGCGCAAGGGCCTGGCCTATCGCTCGGCCGATGGCGACGTGAACTACGCGGTGCGCAAGTTCCCGGGCTACGGCAAGCTGTCGGGCAAGTCGCTCGACGAGCTGCATGCCGGCAACCGCGTGGCCGTGGCCGAGGGCAAGGAAGACCCGCTCGACCCCGTGCTCTGGAAGAGTGCCAAGCCGACCGAGCCCGCCGAGGCCAAGTGGGAGAGCCCCTTCGGCACCGGCCGTCCCGGGTGGCACATCGAATGCTCGGCCATGGCCTGCGACCTGCTTGGCGAGACCTTCGACATCCATGGCGGCGGTGCCGACCTGCAGTTCCCGCACCACGAAAACGAGATCGCGCAGAGCGAAGGCGCCACGGGCAAGACCTTCGCGATGAAGTGGATGCACAACGGCTTCATCAACATCGACAACGAGAAGATGTCCAAGAGCCTGGGCAACTTCTTCACGATCCGCGACGTGCTGAAGAAGTACGACGCCGAGACGCTGCGTTTCTTCATCGTGCGCGCGCACTATCGAAGCGACCTGAATTACAGCGACGTGCACCTGGACGATGCGCGCAACGCGCTGCGCCGCCTCTATACGGCACTCGACGGCGTTCCGCCGGTGGAGGTGGCAGAGATCGATTGGCAAGACCCCCGTGCCGCGCGCTTCAAGGCCGCCATGGACGAGGACTTCGGCACGCCCGAGGCGGTCGCCGTGCTCTTTGAGCTCGCCGCCGAGGCCAACCGCACCCGTTCCGCACAGACGGCCGGCCTGCTCAAGGCGCTGGCCGGCACGCTGGGCCTGCTGCAGACCGAGCCGCGGGCCTACCTGCAGGCCGGTGCGGGGCTCGACGACGCGGCCATCCAGGCGCGCATCGCAGAGCGCGCCGCGGCCAAGGCCGCGAAGAACTTCGCCGAGGCCGACCGCATCCGCAACGACCTGCTCGCCCAGGGCGTCGTGCTCAAGGACGGTCCTACAGGCACCACCTGGGCTGCGGCCCAGTAATCGGTGGACACGACGGCAACGCTGGCCATGGCTGCACCGCGCCCGCAGGATCCGGAATTCATCACGCCCGACTATTGGGAGGAGGCCTGCCGCCACCTGGTCAAGAAGGACCGCGTGATGCGCCGGCTGATCCCGCAATTCGGCGATGCACGCCTTCAGTCGCGTGGCGACGCCTTCACCACGCTGGCGCGCAGCATCGTGGGCCAGCAGATCTCGGTGAAGGCGGCGCAATCGGTGTGGGAGCGCTTCGAGAAGCTGCCGCGCCGCATGACGCCCGCGAACGTGCTCAAGCTGAAGGTGGACGACATGCGTGCGGCGGGCCTCTCGGCGCGCAAGGTGGAGTACCTGGTCGACCTGGCGCTGCACTTCGACGGCGGCACGGTGCACGTCGACGCCTGGAAGGACATGGCCGACGAAATGATCATCGCGGAGCTCGTGGCCATCCGCGGCATCGGCCGGTGGACGGCGGAGATGTTCCTCATCTTCCACCTGCTGCGCCCCAACATCCTGCCGCTGGACGACGCCAGCCTCATCGCCGGCATCAGCCAGCAGTACTTCTCGGGCGACCCCGTCAGCCGCAGCGATGCGCGCGAAGTGGCCGTCGCCTGGGCCCCTTATTGCAGTGTGGCCACTTGGTACATTTGGCGCTCGCTCGAGCCCCTGCCCGTGGCCTATTGACTTCACAGGAGTAGATCTTGGCAAAACGTAGCTTCCTCGACTTCGAGCAACCCATTGCCGAACTCGAAAGCAAGATCGAAGAACTGCGCTATGTGCAGAGCGAATCGGCGGTCGACATCTCGGAAGAGATCGACCAGCTCGGCAAGAAGAGCCAGCAGCTGACCAAGGAGATCTACAGCAGCCTCACGCCCTGGCAGATCACCAAGATCGCGCGCCACCCCGAGCGGCCCTACACGCTGGACTACGTGAACGAGCTGTTCACCGACTTCGTGGAGTTGCACGGCGACCGACATTTCTCGGACGACCTGTCCATCGTCGGCGGCCTGGCGCGGTTCAACGGCATGCCCTGCATGGTGCTCGGCCACCAGAAGGGCCGCGACACCAAGGAGCGCACCGCGCGCAACTTCGGCATGAGCAAGCCCGAGGGCTACCGCAAGGCGCTGCGCCTGATGAAGACGGCCGAGAAGTTCAAGCTGCCGGTCTTCACCTTCGTCGACACGCCGGGTGCGTATCCCGGCATCGATGCCGAGGAGCGCGGCCAGTCCGAGGCCATCGGCCGCAACATCTTCGAAATGGCGCAGCTCGAAGTGCCGATCTTCACCACCATCATCGGCGAGGGCGGCTCCGGCGGCGCCCTGGCCATCTCGGTGGCGGACCAGGTGCTGATGCTGCAGTACTCGGTGTATTCGGTGATCAGCCCAGAAGGTTGCGCCTCCATCCTCTGGAAGACCGCCGACCGGGCGCAGGACGCGGCGGACGCGCTGGGTATCACGGCGCACCGTCTCAAGGCGCTGGGCCTGGTCGACAAGATCGTCAACGAACCGGTGGGCGGGGCGCATCGCGACCATCGGCAGATGGCGTCCTTCCTCAAGCGCGCCCTGACCGAGGCGGTGCGCCAGGTGGTGGACCTCAAGCCGCGCGAACTGCTGGACCGTCGCTATGAGCGCATTCAGAGCTACGGGCGCTTCGCCGACACGAAGGTTGACGCCGGGCGCTGAGTTCCGAGTCCGCGCGGAGCAGTGTGGCTCCGCTTCGCATGCACGCGGGGGCGCGTTTCACCGCCGACGTGCTGCACCGCGCGCTTTGAGCGCTTCGCCCAGGCCGGGCGGCAGCAGCTTCTGCGACAGCCGCAACAGCAGGAACACCACGATGCCGTCGTCCAGCCAGCCCAGCAACGGCACGGCATCCGTGATCAGGTCCAGGGGGCTGATCAGGTACGCCGCCGCAGCGAGCACGGCCAGCTTGGCGCCCCACGGCGAGCGCACGTCGCGCAGGACGGCCCAGGCCAGCAGCAGCTCCTTGCGCATCGCCCACCACAGTCGTCCCAACTTCCACATTCGGCAACTCCTCGGTCCGGGTGCGGCCGGCGCGGGAATGCGGCGGCCATGAGCGCGGTTGGAGCGCCAGAGGTGGCAGGGGTTCCCCCGGGTGACGTCGAGGCAGCCATCGCCGCGCTCACGCCGCGCCTGCCGCTGGGCGTCGCCTTGAGCGGCGGTGCCGACTCGACGGCGTTGCTGGTCGCCTGTGCGCGTCGTTGGCCAGGCCAGGTGGTGGCGCTGCATGTCAATCACGGGCTGCAGGCGGCGGCCGATACTTTCGAGCGCCACTGCGCCGCGCTTTGCGAACGTTGGCAGGTGCCGCTGCGGGTGGGCCGGATCGACGCGCGAGCGCAGGCCGGCGAGAGCCCGGAAGAGGCGGCGCGGCTGGGTCGCTACCGGGCGCTGGCCGAGCTGGCCGGCGCGGACGGTGACTTCGTCCGGAGCGCGTCGGGCGAGGCCAAGGCCGTGGAACCTGCCACGACCGGCGACCGGCCCCGCGCTGTGCAGGACATCGTGCTGGGTCACCATGCCGACGATCAGGTTGAGACGCTGATCCTGGCCCTGTCGCGCGGTGCCGGTCTGCCGGGCCTGGCCGCCATGCCTCGGACGGCCGAGCGTGCGGGCCTGCGTTGGCACCGGCCCTTTCTGGACCTGCCGGCCGACACCTTGCGCGCCTGGTTGCGCGCCCACGGCGAAGCGTGGGTCGACGATCCCACCAATGCCGATGCGCGCTACACGCGCAACCGCATCCGCCAGCAGGTGCTGCCCGCGCTGGCCGCCGTCTTCCCGCAGTTCCGTGAAACCTTTGCCCGCAGTGCGCGCCACGCGGCCCAGGCGCAGGAACTGCTGGCCGACATCGCCCGTGCCGACCTGGACCAGACGGGCACGCCGCCCCGCATCCGCGCGCTGCAGGCGCTGCCGCGAAGCCGCCAGGCCAATGCACTGCGGGCCTGGCTGGCGCAGGCCGCAGGCCGGGCGCCGGCGGCGCGGCAGATCGACGAGCTGTTGGACCAGATCGCCGACTGCACCACGCGTGGCCACCGTATCCATCTCAAGGCCGGCAGCGGCCAGGTGGTGCGCGAAGGCGACACCCTGCGTTGGTACAATGGCGCGCCCTTGCCGAAGCCCCCGCGCTGAATGGCATCCGGGCCGCCACCGCGCAGGCCGCTCTGAAGGCCCGCCATCCCGGGCGACGCCGACCAGGCGACTCACTTTTCTTCCGACATCTCACCCATGGCATTGATCGTTCACAAGTACGGCGGCACGTCGATGGGCTCGACCGAGCGCATCCGCAATGTCGCCAAGCGCGTCGCCAAATGGGCGCGCGCGGGCCATCGCATGGTGGTGGTCCCCAGCGCCATGAGCGGCGAGACCAACCGCCTGCTGGGCCTGGCCAAGGAGCTGGCCCCGGCCAAGCCCACCACGCCCTACAACCGCGAGCTGGACATGCTGGCCGCGACCGGCGAGCAGGCCTCGTCGGCCTTGCTGGCCATTGCGTTGCAGAGCGAAGGCGTGGAGGCCGTGAGCTACACCGGCTGGCAGGTGGGCGTGCAGACCGACAGCAGCTACACCAAGGCCCGCATCGAGCGCATCGACGACGAGCGTGTGCGCGCCGACCTCGACGCTGGACGCGTGGTGGTCATCACCGGTTTCCAGGGCGTGGACGAGCTGGGCAACATCACCACGCTGGGGCGCGGCGGCAGCGACACCTCGGCCGTGGCCATCGCCGCTGCGATGAAGGCCGACGAGTGCCTGATCTACACCGACGTCGATGGTGTGTACACCACCGACCCGCGGGTCGAGCCCGATGCGCGCCGCCTGGCCAAGATCAGCTTCGAGGAGATGCTGGAGATGGCCAGCCTGGGCTCCAAGGTGCTGCAGATCCGCTCGGTGGAATTCGCCGGCAAGTACCGCGTGCCGCTGCGTGTGCTCTCCAGCTTCACGCCCTGGGACATCGACATCAATGAAGAGGCCGTGTCGGGCACTCTGATCACCTTCGAGGAAGACGAAACCATGGAACAAGCCGTCGTGTCCGGCATCGCTTTCAGCCGCGACGAAGCCAAGATCTCCGTCCTGGGCGTGCCCGACAAGCCGGGCATTGCGTACCACATCCTGGGCGCCGTGGCCGACGCCAATATCGAGGTGGATGTGATCATCCAGAACCTCTCGAAGGACGGCAAGACCGACTTCAGCTTCACCGTGAACCGCGCCGAGTTCGCGCGCACGGTGGACCTGCTCAAGACCAAGGTGCTGCCCACGCTGGGCGCGGCCGACATCGTGGGCGACACCAAGATCTGCAAGGTCAGCATCGTCGGCATCGGCATGCGCAGCCACGTGGGCGTGGCCAGCAAGATGTTCCGCGTGCTGAGCGAGGAGGGCATCAACATCCAGATGATCTCCACCAGCGAGATCAAGACCTCGGTCGTGATCGACGAGAAGTACATGGAACTGGCCGTGCGCGCGCTGCACAAGGCCTTCGATCTGGACCAGCCTGCAAATTAATGCGCAACGCGCGCCGTTCGGGGCCGAACGGGGCAGATTTGATGGCATAATCATGGTCTGCCTAGCGCACTGGAAACGTGACCGAGTGGCCGAAGGTGCTCCCCTGCTAAGGGAGTATGGGGTGTAGAGCCTCATCGAGGGTTCGAATCCCTCCGTTTCCGCCAAGTCCTTTGCATAAAAAGCCGTTGATCTTCAACGGCTTTTTTCATTTCCGGGGTTGGCCTCATGGGCTGCCATCCCTAAACCATCCCTAAACCATCCCTAAATCGCTCATTCGAGGCCGTTCGCGCCCTCGTTCGCCGCGCCCAGCGTGGCGTTCACCGCGGCCAGGTTCGCGCCTCGGTCGGCGGATGGAATCCACTTCGCGTAATCGCGCATCATCACCTGCACCGAGTGGCCATGCTGCATGGCCACCCACACCGGATTGGCGCCGGCCATCAGCGCCAGCGTCACACTGGTGTCGCGGCATTCCTTGGGCGGGCAATAGCGCACGCCCGCCGCCTGCAGGGCGTGCAGCCAGTGCAGCCAGTGCATGGGTTGTGGAACAACTCCGCGCCCACGGCGAGCGTCCTGGCCTGCTGTCGCAGCAGCACGCCCAGGGCGCGGTGGTTGAGTCCCACCAGTCGCTCGCGGTGCGTCTTGGTGCGGGGCTTGTCCTCGGTCAGCACGCGCGCACGGTGCACGCGCATGGTGCCAGCGCGCAGGTTCACGTCCACTCACTGCAGCGCGCTCTGTTCGCTGGGCCGAAGCCCTGCGAAGAAGGCGAATTCGAAGTAGTCGACCACCTGCTCGCCGTGTGCGACGCCAGGCTCGCCCTACAGCGCCAGCACTCCCAGCCCGCGCAGCAGCACCAGCACCGCCACTGCGCCGGCCGTTGCGCCGAAGGCCTGCTGCAGCCGCGCGCCCGCCAGCCGCGCACCCAGGCGGCGGCCGGCCAGCAAGGCGAGCACGGCGCCAGCGGCGAAGGGCAGGGCCACGTCCCAGGCGACGGCACCCTGCGAGGCGGCGCCGGCCACGCCGCCCACCGACACCAGGGCGATCACGGCCAGCGAGGTGGCGACGATGCCGCGGATCGGCACATTGGAGAAGGCGCCCAGCATCGGCACGATGACGAAGCCGCCGCCCACGCCGAGCAGGCCGCTGAGCAGGCCCGAGAGCGCGCCGGTGGCGCCCAGCGCCAGCACGCAGGGTGACACCAGCCGCAGCCGCCCACGCACCGGATCGAGCCGGCACACCTGCAGCGCAGACGGCACGGAAGGCCCGGCCGGCACGGTCGCCAGCGACTGCCGGATGCTGCGCACCGCCACCCAGGCCAGCACCAGCGAGAAACCCACCATCAGCGGCGCATTGGGCAGTCGGTGTGCCAGCATCACGCCCAGCGGGGCGAAGGCCATGCCCGTCACGCCGATGATGGCCGCGGCGCGGTAGCGCACCTTGCCCTCGCGCAGCGCCAGCACCGCGCCCAGGGCCGAGGCCAACCCCACCGCGATCAGGCCGACCGGCGCCGCCTGCACCATGCTCAGGTGCAGGCCGAAGACCAGCAGCGGCACCGCCAGGATGCCGCCGCCTGCGCCGCTGAGGGCCAGCACCAGGCCGACGGCGGCGCCCATCGACAGGCTGATGAGCAGTGCGGTCATGGCGCCACCCTCATTCGGTCAGGGCCGGCTCGGCCAGCCATTCGCGGCCCTTGAGCATGCCGGACCAGTACATCGGCGGCAGCACCCGGTCCTTGAGGTACCAGGCCAGCGTCGACGGCCGCGTGCCGTCGATCAGCCACTTGGGAAAGGTCGGCGCCACCTTGCCGCCGTAGACGAATTCGGCCAGCACGATCTTGCCGCGCTCCACGGTGAGCGGACATGAGCCGTAGCCGTCGTAGCGCGCCTCGCCCCTGGCGTGGCCCAGCGCGGCCAGCAGGTTGTGCGCCACGACCGGCGCCTGCTTGCGCGCCGCGGCAGCGGTCTTGGCGTTGGTGGTGTTGGCGCAGTCGCCCAGCGCGAAGACGTTGGCATGGCGCTTGTGGCGCAGCGTGGCCGGGTCCACGTCCACCCAGCCGGCCGCATCGGCCAGCGGGCTCACGCGCACGAAGTCGGGGGCGGTCTGTGGCGGCACCACGTGCAGCAGGTCGAAGTCCTTCAGCACGGCTTCCTTGCGACCGTCCGCATGCGTGTGGATGAAGGTGGCCCGCCGGGCCGGCCCGTCCACCGCCACCAGCTGGTGGCCGAAGTTCAGGTGCACGCCATAGGCCGCGATGTATTCCATGAGCGCGGGCACATAGTCGGCCACGCCGAAGAGCACGGCGCCCGCATTGCAGAACTCGATGTCGATCTGGTCCAGCACGCCCTGCCGCCGCCAGTGGTCGGCCGACAGGTACATCGCCTTCTGCGGCGCGCCCGCGCACTTGATGGGCATGGGCGGCTGGGTGAAGACGGCCTTGCCGCCGCGCAGCCGCTGCACCAGCTCCCAGGTGTAGGGCGCCAGGTCGTAGCGGTAGTTGGAGGTCACGCCATGGCGGCCCAGCGTCTCGGCCAGGCCGGGGATGGCCTGCCAGTCGAGCTTGAGCCCCGGGCAGACCACCAGTTGGCGGTAGCGCACGACGCGGCAGCCGTCGAGCACCACGGCGTCGCGCTCGGGCTCGAAGGCCGCCACGGCACCCTTGAGCCAGCGCACGCCCCGCGGCAGCACCGAGGCCATGGTGCGCGCCGTCACCTCGGGCTTGAACACGCCGGCGCCCACCATGGTCCAGCCGGGCTGGTAGTAGTGCACCTCGGCCGGGTCGATGATGGCGATGTCCAGGTCGCGGTGACGGGCGAGCAGGCTGGCCGCCACGGCCACGCCGGCGGCGCCGCCGCCCACGATGACGATGTCGTGCGTGGCATCGACCGCATCGCCGGGCGTCTGGCCGCCGTTGGCCACGCGGCGGACCACGGCCTGCAGGTCGTAGCCGGCCGAGCGGGCGCGCTGCAGGATCTCGGGCAGCGGCAGCTTCGTGGCCTGCGACAGCGCCCACAGCGTGGCCGAGCGCGTGCCTGTGCGGCAGTAGGCGAACACCGGCTTGGGCAGGCTGGCCAGCAGCACGCCGAAGGCCTGGGCGTCCTCGTCGCGCACCTTGCCCGATTCGACCGGCAGGTGATGCACCGGCAGGCCGCAGGCCTGCGCGGCCTGGGCGACCTCGGCAAAGCCGGGCTGGTCGGCACCTTCGCCGTCCGGGCGGTTGCAGAGGATCGCGCGATAGCCCGCGGCGGCCAGCGCAGCGACGTCGGCGGGCGTGATCTGCGGGCCGACGGCGATGTCGGCGTTCAGGGTCCTGATGTCCATGGCGTGTCTCCTGGTGGGGGCGTCCGGGGGGCGGTGCTCAGAGGGCATCGACCGGGATCTTCAGGTAACGCCGGCCATCGGTCTCCGGCTCGGGCAGGTGGCCGGCGCGCATGTTGACCTGCACCGACGGCAGGATCAGCACCGGCATGGCCAGCGTCGCGTCCCGCGCCTGGCGCATGGCGACGAAGTGGTCCTCGTCGATGCCGTCGTGCACATGGACGTTGTGCGCGCGCTGCTCGGCCACCGTGCTCACCCACTGCAGCGGGCGGCCGCCGGGCTGGTAGTCGTGGCACATGTACAGCCGTGTGCGCGGCGGCAGGGCCAGCACGCGGCGGATGGAGCGGAACAGCGTGTGCGCATCCCCGCCCGGAAAGTCGCAGCGGGCCGTGCCGTAGTCGGGCATGAACAGCGTGTCGCCCACGAACGCCGCGAAGTCGGCGTCCTCGCCGGGGCCGGAGCGCACGACGTAGGTCATGCAGGCGGGCGTGTGGCCCGGCGTGTGCATCGCCTCCACCTGCAGCTTGCCCACCTGGAAGGCCTCGCCATCCTCGAACAGGTGGTCGAACTGCCGCCCGTCGCTGGCGAAGCCTTCGCCCGCGTTGAACAGCGCGCCGAAGACCTGCTGCACGCGCGTGATGCGGTTGCCGATGCCGATGCGCCCACCCAGCTGCTGCTGCAGGTAGGGCGCGGCCGTGAGGTGGTCGGCATGCACATGCGTTTCCAGGATCCAGGCCACCGTGGCGCCCAGCTCGCGCACCCTGGCGATGAGGCGGTCGGCGGGCGCGTGGGAGGTGCGGCCCGACTTGGGGTCGTAGTCGAGCACGCTGTCCACCAGGGCACATTGGTGCGTGGCGGGATCGAGCACCAGATAGCTCAGCGTCCAGGTGTCCGGGTCGAAGAAGTGTTCGATGTGCAGGGTGGCAGCGGATGGCATGGCGTCTCCTTGGCAGATGGTTTGCCATGGATCAATCCAATATCCATGCCGCGGCGGCCGCCCGTCGAGGAAAACGCGCAAGTGGTTGAGATAAAAGAATTTCTGGCGCGGGGTGACACGGCGCGATGGCGCGGCTGCGCCTGTCATGGCAGTTGAGCTGCCATCCTGGCACTGCCAGAATGGCAGTCTTGCGCAAGGAGTGCCCCATGCCCCCGTCGTCCCCGATTGCCGCTCCCGCCATCGACAGCCTGGTCAACTACCTGGAGCACGACGCCGTGCCGACCATCGTGATGGACCCGGACTACACCATCCTGGCGGGCAACGCGGCCTATCGCCGGCAGTTCGGCGTCAAGGCGCGCCCCTTCCTCGGGCAGAAGTGCTACCGCGTCTCGCACGGCTACGACGCCCCCTGCGACCAGTCCGGCGAGCACTGCCCCATGAAGCATGCCCGCGACACCCGCGCGCCCGACCGCGTGCTCCATGTGCATCACACGCCGCGCGGCCCGGAGCATGTGGATGTGGAGCTTCGGCCCATCCTGGCCGCCGACGGCACCATCGCCGCCTATGTGGAGCGGCTGACCACGCTGCGCCATGCCTCGCCGCAGGCCAGCCGTGCGCGGCTCATCGGCCATTCGGTCGCCTTCAACAAGGCCCTTTCGGCCGTTCAGCGGGTGGCGCCCTCGCGGCTACCCGTGCTGCTGCAGGGCGAATCGGGCACGGGCAAGGAACTCTTCGCCCGGGCCGTGCACGAGACGAGCGACCGCGCGCAGGGACCGTTCGTCATCGTGGACTGCTCGGGCCTGACCGAGACGCTGTTCGAAAGCGAACTCTTCGGCTACGAGAAGGGCGCCTTCACGGGCGCCCATGCGCGCAAGGCCGGACTGGTCGAGACGGCCGAGGGCGGCACGCTCTTCCTCGACGAGATCGGCGACGTGCCGCTGGCGCTGCAGGTCAAGTTGCTCCGCCTGCTGGAAAGCGGCACCTTCCGCCGCGTGGGCGCCGTGCAGATGCAGCGGGCGGACGTGCGCCTGGTGGCCGCGACCCATCTGCCGTTGGAGGCCATGATGCAGGCCGGCCGCTTCCGCAAGGACCTGTACTTCCGTCTGAGCGCCTTTCCCATCCACCTGCCGCCGCTGCGCGAGCGGGTGGAGGACCTGCCGGTGCTGGTGCAGACCCTGCTGCAGCAGGAGTCGGCCCCGAACGTCTGGCGCATCGACGCGGCCGCCATGACGCGGCTGGCGCGCTACGCTTGGCCCGGCAACGTGCGCGAATTGCGCAACGTGATCGAACGCGCCAAGCTGCTGGCCGATGGCGGCGAGGTGCGCGAGGAGCACCTGCCGGATGCGCTCCTCGCCGCCACCCAGACCGGTGCGGCATCGACGACAGCCGCCGTCACGGCCGCGCCCTGGACCTCCGGCCCGAGCGACGCCGAACTGCAGCGCCTGGCCGCCGACCGCGGCCTCAGCCGCAAGGCCCTGGCCCAGCAGCTGGGCCTGAGCGAACGCACCCTCTATCGGCGGCTCAAGGCCCTGGGGGTCGCGCCGCCCGCCGACTGAGCGCCTCATCGAACCACGCGCCGGCAGGCGGGGCAGGGCGACGCAACGTCGCTACGGCGCGCAGCCGCAGCCGTTCAGCTGTGGCCGTTCAGCCGCCGCCCGTTGGCGGCTGGAAGCGCGCCCGTGCCTGCACCGCCTTCTCGCGGAAGGCGCAGCCCGTCGCATGGTCGTTGACCAGTCCCATCGCCTGCATGAAGGCATACACCGTGGTGGGGCCGACGAACTTCCAGCCGCGCTTCTTGAGGTCCTTGGACATGGCGATGGAGGCGGGCGAAGTGGCGCGCACCGTCACGCCGTCGCCGCGGTCGGCCGGCACCTCGTGTCGCCACACATAGGCGGCCAGCGAGCCTTCGCGGGCGATGAGTTCCTGCGCGCAGCGGGCGTTGTGGATGGCCGCTTCGATCTTGCCGCGGTGGCGCACGATGCCTGCGTCCTGCAGCAGCCGCTCGACATCCGACTCGCCGAAGGCGGCCACGCGCGCGATGTCGAAGCCGTGGAAGGCGGCGCGGAAGTTCTCGCGCTTGTTCAGGATGGTCAGCCAGCTCAGGCCGGACTGGAAGCCTTCGAGGCACAGCTTCTCGAAGAGGCGCCGGTCGTCGGCCACGGGGTAGCCCCATTCGTCGTCGTGGTAGGCGCCGTACTGCGGTGTGGCGGCGCACCAGCGGCAGCGTTCGTGGCCGTCGGGGCCGGGCAGGGTGGTCATCATGGGCGGTCGTCGGCCAGGGAGGGGTGGGAAAGGTCGTGCGGCACGGCGTCCGTCCGCGCTGCGCGGCGACGATACACCGCGCCCCAGCCCAACCCCAGCACGGCCGCCACCACCGAAGCGCCCAGGACGCCCAGCTTGGCCGCCGCCAGCAGGTCGGGGTCGGCGAAGGCCAGCATGGCGATGAAGATGGACATGGTGAAGCCGATGCCGGCCAGCAGGCCCACCAGCCAGATGCCGCCCCAGTCCACGCCCGGCGGCAGCCGGCACAGACCGCTGCGCACCATGAGCCAGCTCGCGCCGACGATGCCCAGCGGCTTGCCGGCCACCAGGGCCACCATCACGCCCGTCATCACCCAGACCGCCGCGCCGGCATCGCCGCCGCCACCGCCCAGGTGCACGCCGGCGTTGGCCAGCGCGAAGATGGGCATCACGCCGAAGGCGACCCAGGGATGCAGCGCCATCTGCACACGCGAGACCGGCGGCACCAGCTCGCGCTGGGCCAACAGCAGCTGGCGCCGCGGATGCAGCAGGGCTGCCGGTGCAGCGCCCACGCGTGCGTCCTGTGCCGCGCTGCGCAGGTGCGTGGCCGCCTCGTCGATCAACTCCTGGGCCGGCAGGCCCAGACGGCCGGGGCGCACCGGCGTCATCAGGCCCAGCACCACGCCGGCCAGGGTCGGGTGCGCGCCCGTCATCAGGATGCCGCCCCAGAGCACTGCGCCCGGCAGCACATAGGCCCAGGCCGAGCCGGCACCGATGCGCTGCAGGCCCAGCACCATCAGCACGCCGACGGCCGCCACCGCGAAGCCGGCCGGCGCCAGACCGCCCGAGTAGAAGAGGGCGATGATCAGCACCGCGATCACGTCGTCGATGATGGCCAGGGCCAGCAGGAAGACGCGCACGTTGCCTGGGATGCCGCGCCCCAGCAGCGCGAGCACGCCGACGGCGAAGGCGATGTCGGTGGCCGTGGGCACGGCCCAGCCGGATTGCCGCACGGGGTCGTGGTTGAGCGCCAGATACAGCAGCGCCGGAACGGCCACGCCGCCGAGCGCGGCGCCGATGGGCAGCAGCGCCTGTCGCAGGTTGGAGAGCGCGCCTTCGTGGATCTCGCGGCGGATCTCCATGCCGACGACCAGGAAGAACAGCGTCATCAGGCCGTCGTTGATCCAGAAGTGCAGCGAGGGCGCCGCGGACCAGGCGCCGACGGTCAGGCCTACGGGCAGGTGCCACAGCGCGTCGTAGCTGTCCCGCCATGCCGAGTTGGCCCACAGCAGGGCGAAGGCGGCGGCGGCCAGCAGCACGATGCCGCTGACGGCTTCGATGTGGAGGAAACGTTCGAAGGCCGCGAAGGCGCGTTGGGCGATGCGCTGCGCGCGCGGAAGGGCGTGGGGGGCGACGGTCCGATGCATGGGACGGATCTCCAGGAGCAATCCGCGAGGCGGCCCGACCTTCGCGACTCCTGCGTGGCGCCCGTCTGCGCCTCGCACCCAAGCCCGCCATGATAGCCCGCGCGCCGCTGCGCTCTTGACCGCACCCGCCGATATCCCACGTGCGGCCTGTCCCACGACCGCCCGGGCGGCGGTGGGTTCAGCCCGGCTGCAGCACCAGCCGGTAGCCCACGCCGGTCTCCGTCAACAGGTGCCGCGGCTGGGCCGGGTCCAGCTCCAGCTTCTGCCGCAGATGGCCCATGTAGACACGCAGGTAGTGGCTCTGCTCGGCGTGCGATGGGCCCCAGACCTCACGCAGCAGCTGACGGTGGGTCAGTACGCGGCCGGCATTGGCGATCAGCGTGCACAGCAGGCGGTATTCGGTGGGCGTCAGGTGCAGCAATTGCCCGTCGCGGCGCACCTGGCGGGCCAGGCGGTCGACCTCGACCGCACCTTCGCCCTCGCCGAAGCGGAACACCGGGTCGGCCTGCGCCTCGCCCACTGCGCGGGGCCGGCGCAGGTTGGCCCGCACGCGCGCCAGCAGCTCGCCGGTGCCGAAGGGTTTGGTGAGGTAGTCGTCGGCGCCGGCGTCCAACGCGGCGATCTTGTCGGCCTCGTCGCTGCGGGCCGATAGCACGATGATCGGCACGCCCGACCAGCCGCGCACGTCGCGGATCAGCGTGACGCCGTCGCCGTCGGGCAGGCCCAGGTCCAGCACCAGCAGGTCGGGCTGGCGGGTGCCGGCCATGGCCAGGCCCTCGCGCAGGTCGCCGGCCTCGTGCACCTGCCAGCCTTCGGCCTCCAGCGCGCCGCGCACGAAGCGGCGGATCTGCGGCTCGTCCTCAATGACGACGGCAGTGGGGCTTGGGGTGGAAGGCAGTGGGGCGGCGACTGGCATGGCGCAAGGGTTCAGGCGGGCGCGGCGGGTGGGTCGCGCCGCGGCAGCACGACGGTGAATTCTGCGCCCCCGCCCACCTCGTCCGGCACCGCATCGGCCGCATGGATCTGTCCGCCGTGGGCCTGCACGATGGCCTTGCAGATGGCCAGGCCCAGGCCCACGCCGGGCGTGGCCGATTCGGCATGGCCCCGGGTGAACTTCTCGAAGAGCGCGTCCGGCTGGCCCTGCAGCGAGGCCGGCAGCCCCGGGCCATGGTCGCGCACCGTGAGCTGCAGCGTCTGCGGCAGCGCGCGGGCCGAGATCACCACCGGCGGCGCGCCATAGCGGGCCGCGTTCTCCAGCAGGTTGACCAGTACGCGCTCGAGCAGCACGGCGTCGAACTCGACCAGCGGCAGGTCGGCGGGCAGCACCGTGCGCACGCTGCCCGCGGGCAACACGGAGCGCGTGGCGCGGATGGCGCTGCCCACCACTTCCTCCACCGACTGCCAGTCGCGCCGCAAGCTCACCGCCCCGCCGGCCGCGCCGCTTTCGAGGCGGGCCATGTCCAGCAGGTTGTTGACCAGCGCGCTTAGCGCCCGGGCCTGCGCCACGATGGCCTGCGTGGCCTCGCCGATGGCGGGCGAGGCATCGGCGCCGGGCAGGCGCTGCAGCGATTCCGCCAGCGCGATCAGCGCCGTGAGCGGCGTGCGCACGTCGTGCGACAGGGCACCCAGGAGTGCATTGCGCAGGCGTTCGGATTCGATGTCGACGACCGCCTGCTGCGCCACCTCCACGTAGTGCACCCGCTCCACGGCGATGGCGATCTGGCGGGCCAGCGTCTCCAGCTGCTGGGCCTGCTCGGGCACGAGCAGCCAGCGTGGCTCGGCCGGCCGCAGGGCCAGCACGCCGCGCACGCGCATCGGCGCCTTGAGCGCCACGTAGTGCCAGGGCTGGGCCGACAGGGTGCCGGTGCCCAGGCCCGCGCTCTGGCCGTGCTGCCAGGCCCAGTCGGCCACGCTGAAGTCGAAGCCGGCGGGGGCGGCGGCGGGCGGTTGCAGCCGGTCCTGCGCGTCGGCCGTCAGCACCATCGCCTCGCCGCCGAAGTGGCGCTGCACGGCGGCGGCGCCGATGTCCGCGACCTGCGTGCGCTCCAGCGCGGCCGACAGGTCGCGCGTGAGCTCGAACAGCGACTGCGTGCGCAGCGCCCGGCTGGCCGACACGGCGGCCTGGAAGCGCAGCCCCGCCGTGAGCTGGCCCACCAGCAGGCCCACGCCCAGCATGACGGCGAAGGTCAGCACGTACTGCACGTCGCTCACCGCGAAGGAGAAGGTGGGCTGCACGAAGAAGAAGTCGAAGGCCAGCACGTTGAGCAGCGCGCCGAAGGCCGCCGGCGTGCGGCCGAAGCGCCAGGCCACGCCCACCACGCCCAGCAGGTAGAGCATGACGATGTTCGACAGCTCCAGCACGCCCGACAGCGGGGTGGCCAGCAGCGTCACGCCCACGCAGACGGCGGCGGCGCAGGCCAGGCCTTTCCACGGCCCTGCCGCACGGGCGGGCTCGTCCTCGGTGCTCGCATGGCGCAGGCCGGCGGGCGAGCGAGCCAGGCGGCGCGCGCTGTCGGCGCGGCCCACGCAGACCAGGTCCAGGTCGGGCGCGCGGCGGCCCAGGCGCTCGGCCAGCGGGCGGCGGATGCGGGCCAGCCAGCGGTCCCAGGCGGGCGCATCGGTGCTGCCGGCGGCGGGGCCGAGGATCAGCGTGGCGCAGTTCAGCCGGCGCGCCTGCGCCGCCAGCGCGCCGGCCACGTCCTCGTCGGTGAGCACGGCGGTCTCGGCGCCCAGTTCCTCGGCCAGGTGCAGGGCGGCCAGCACCTGGTCGCGCCGGGCGGCGGGCAGGCGGGCGAGCCGCGCCGTCTCCACATAGGCCGCATGCCAGCGCACGTTGAGCTGCCCGGCCATGCGCGCCGCCACCCGCACCGTGTGGGCCGCCGCCTCGCCGGGGCCGATGGCCGCCAGCAATGCGCCCGATGTGTTCCAGGCCGGCGGCGTCTGGCCGTCGGCGCGGGCGCCGGACTGCTCCACCCGCCAGCCGCGCACGTCGTCCTCCACATGCTCGGCCGTGCGGCGCAGGGCGATCTCGCGCAGCGCGATGAGGTTGCCCTTGCGGAAGAAGTTCTGCTGCGCCTGCCGCGCCTGCTGCGGCACATACACCTTGCCGGCGGCCAGCCGGGCCAGCAGCTCGTCGGGCGTGGCATCGACCAGCACCACCTCGTCGGCCTCGTCCAGCACGCCGTCGGGCACGGTCTCGTGCACGCGGATGCCGGTGATGGCGCCGACGGTGCCGTTGAGGCTTTCCAGGTGCTGCACGTTGAGGGCCGTCCAGACTTCGATGCCGGCCTCCAGCAGCTCCTGCACGTCCTGCCAGCGCTTGCCGTGGCGCGAGCCCGGCGCGTTGCTGTGGGCCAGCTCGTCCACCAGCAGCAGTTGCGGTTGGCGGGCCAGGGCGGCGTCGAGGTCGAACTCGCGCAGCACATGGCCGCGATGGGGTGTCTCGCGCAGCGGCAACTGCTCCAGGCCGTGGACCAGGGCGGCAGTCTCGGCGCGGCCGTGGGTCTCGACCACGCCCACCACGACGTCGCGGCCCGCGGCGCGCTCGCGCTGGGCGGCGCTGAGCATGGACCAGGTCTTGCCCACACCGGCGTTGGCGCCGAAGTAGATGCGCAGCCGGCCCCGTCGGGCGCGCCCATCCTCGGCCTGCATCTGCGCCAGCAAGGCATCGGGGTCGGGGCGTTCGCGCTCGGTCATCGGGGCGGCAGGTTAGCAGCGCAAGCGTCAGCGAGGGGCCATGGCATCCAGCGCCAGGTTGAGGGCCAGCACGTTGACCACCGGCTCGCCCAGGAAGGGCAGCGCCGGCCGCTGTACCTGCGCGTCGATCAGCTGCTGAACCTGGGTGGTGCTCAGGCCGCGCACGCGCGCCACCCGTGCCGCCTGGTAGCGCGCCGCCTCGGGGCTGATGTGCGGATCGAGCCCGCTGGCCGAGGCCGTCGCCAGGTCGGTCGGCACCGGCGCCGTGTTGCCCGGGTCGGCGGCGCGCAGGGCTTCGACCCGGGCCTTCACGGCATCGGTCAACGCCGGGTTGAGCGGCCCCTGGTTGGAGCCCGAGGAGCCGCTGCCGTTGTAGGGCTGCGGCGCGGTGGCCGAGGGCCGACCCCAGAAGTGGCCGGGGTCGCTGAAGTTCTGGCCGATGAGCGCGGAGCCCACGGCATTGCCGTCGCGTTCCACCAGGCTGCCGGCGGCCTGCTTCGGGAACAGCGTGCCGGCCACGCCGGTCACGGCCACAGGGTAGACCACGCCGGTGATCACGCTCAGGGCGGTGAACAGCACCAGGCAGGGACGCACGAGGTTTTGCTTCGTCATGGGAATCGTCTCCATGGGGTCAGACCAGGCCCACTGCCGCCAGCAGCAGGTCGATGAGCTTGATGCCGACGAAGGGCACCAGCAGCCCGCCCAGGCCGTAGATGGCCAGGTTGCGGCGCAGCAGCGCGGCCGCGCCGATGGGCCGGTAGCGCACGCCCTTGAGCGCCAGCGGGATGAGGAAGACGATGATCAGCGCGTTGAAGATCACCGCGCTCAGGATGGCCGAGGACGGGCTCTCCAGCCGCATCACGTTCAGCGCCGCGAGCTGCGGATAGGTGCTCACGAAGATTGCCGGGATGATGGCGAAGTACTTCGCCACGTCGTTGGCGATGCTGAAGGTGGTGAGCGCGCCGCGCGTCATCAGCAGGGCCTTGCCGGTCTCCACCACCTCCAGCAGCTTGGTGGGGTTCGAGTCCAGGTCGACCATGTTGCCGGCCTCCTTGGCGGCCTGCGTGCCGCTGCCCATGGCCACCGCCACGTCGGCCTGGGCCAGGGCGGGCGCGTCGTTGGTGCCGTCGCCCGTCATGGCCACCAGCCGGCCGTCGGACTGGTACTGGCGGATCAGCTTGAGCTTGTCCTCGGGCGTGGCCTCGGCCAGGAAGTCGTCCACGCCCGCCTCGGCCGCGATGGCGGCGGCCGTGAGCTTGTTGTCGCCGGTGATCATCACCGTGCGGATGCCCATGCGGCGCAGTTGCGCGAAGCGCTCGCGGATGCCGGTCTTGACGATGTCCTTGAGTTCGACGATGCCCAGCACGCGGGCGCCCTCGGCCACGGCCAGCGGCGTGCTCCCGCGGCGGGCCACCTCGTCGGCGGCGCGCAGCAGTTCGGCAGGCATCGTGCCGCGCAGGGCTTCGACATGGCGGCGCACCGCCTCGACGGCACCCTTGCGCAGCGGCACGGCGTCGCCGCTGAGGTCCAGCGCGGCGGCGGGCAGGTCGGCGCCGCTCATGCGCGTCTGGGCGGTGAAGGGCACGAACACGGCGCCCTCGACCGGCGGCACGTCCACGCCCTCGCGCCGGGCCAGCTCGACGATGCTGCGGCCCTCGGGCGTCTCGTCGGCCAGCGAGGCCAGCTGCGCCGCATGGGCCAGGCGGGCCTTGTTCACGCCGGGCGCGGGCAGGAAGGCCGAGGCCTGGCGATTGCCGTGGGTGATGGTGCCGGTCTTGTCGAGCAGCAGCACATCCACGTCGCCCGCGGCCTCGACGGCGCGGCCCGAGGTGGCGATCACATTGGCCTGCATCATGCGGCTCATGCCCGCCACGCCCACGGCCGACAGCAGGCCGCCGATGGTGGTCGGGATCAGGCACACCAGCAGCGCCACCAGCGCGGTGATCGACACCACCGTGCCCGTGCCTGCCGCCTGCACGCTGAACAGCGAGTAGGGCAGCAGCGTCACCGTCACCATCAAAAAGACCAGCGTCAGCGCCACGAGCAGGATGGTCAGCGCGATCTCGTTGGGCGTGCGCGCTCGCTTGGCGCCTTCGACCATGCCGATCATGCGGTCCAGGAAGGATTCGCCCGGATTCACGCCGATGCGCACCACCAGCCAGTCCGACAGCACGCGGGTGCCGCCGGTCACCGACGAGAAGTCGCCGCCCGACTCGCGCACCACCGGTGCCGATTCACCGGTGATGGCCGATTCGTCCACCGAGGCCACGCCTTCGATGACCTCGCCGTCCAGCGGAATCATGTCGCCGACCTCGACCAGCACCACGTCGCCACGGCGGAGGTTGGTCGCGCGTTCAGGGCGCCAGATGGCGCTGGTGGAATCGGCCGTGGCCGGCTCGGGCGCCGCGCCTTCGGCGCGCACGCGGGCCAGTTGCTCGGCCAGCCGCGCCATCTCGCGCGGCGCGCCTTCGAGCTTCTTGGCCCAGCTGTCCTTGCGCAGGCTGCGCAGCGAGGCGGCCTGCGCCTTGCTGCGGCCTTCGGCCAGCGCCTCGGCGAAGTTGGCGAAGAGCACGGTGAACCACAGCCACAGTGACACCGCGAGCACGAAGCCCGGCCGCATGCCGGTGTCGCCGGGGTAGTTGAGGCTGTGCACCCAAAGCAGCGTGGTCAGGATGCTGCCGACGTAGACGACGAACATCACCGGGTTGCGCCACTGCACGCGGGGGCTCAGCTTGGTGAAGGACGCGACGAGGGCGGGGCGCACCAGCGCACCGTCGAGCAGGGAAAGCGTGTTGTTGTTGTTCATGGCGCGCGCCTCACTTCCAGAGCATCAGGTGCTCGACGATGGGGCCCAGGGCCAGCGCCGGCACGTAGTTGAGCAGGCCGACCAGCAGCACCGTGCCGATCAGCAGCACGACGAACAGCGGCCCGTGGGTGGGCAGCGTGCCGGCCGTCACCGGCAGGCGCTGCTTGGCGGCCAGCGCGCCGGCAATGGCCAGCACCGGCACCATCACCGCGAAGCGGCCCAGCCAGGTGGCCACGCCCAGCATCGTGTTGTAGAAGGGCGTGTTGGCCGACAGGCCGGCGAAGGCGCTGCCGTTGTTGTTGGCGGCCGACGTGAAGGCGTAGAGGATCTCCGAGAAGCCATGCGCCCCCGGGTTGGCGATGCCGGCGCGGCCGGCCTCCACGCTCACCGCCACGGCCGTGCCCAGCAGCACCAGGATGGGCGTCACCAGGATGGCGATGGCGATCAGCTTCATCTCGTAGACCTCGATCTTCTTGCCGAGGTACTCCGGCGTGCGGCCGATCATGAGCCCGGCGATGAACACCGCCAGGATGGCGAAGACCAGCATGCCGTACAGGCCCGAGCCCACGCCGCCGAACACCACCTCGCCCAGTTGCATCATGACCAGCGTGACCAGCCCGCCCATCGGCGTGAGCGAGTCGTGCATGGCGATCACCGCGCCGCAGGAGGCGGCCGTGGTCACCACCGCGAACAGGGCCGAGGCGGCGATGCCGAAGCGCAGGTCCTTGCCCTCCCAGTTGCCGGCCGTCGGGTCCACGCCCAGCGCGGCCAGCAGCGGGTTGCCGGCCTGCTCGGCGCCGGTGGCGACGACGACGCCCACGACGAAGATCGCCGTCATCGCGCCCAGGATGGCCCAGCCCTGGCGCCGGTCGCCCACCACCTGGCCGAATGCGAGGCAGAGCGCGGCCGGGATGCTGAAGATCGCCAGCATCTGCAGCAGGTTGGTCAGCGCCGTCGGGTTCTCGAAGGGGTGGGCCGAGTTGGCATTGAAGTAGCCGCCGCCGTTGGTGCCCAGAATCTTGATCGCCTCCTGCGAGGCGACCGGGCCCATGGGCAGGGTCTGCGTCTGCGTGGTGGCTTCCTGGGTGACGGGGTTGCCGGCGGCGTCCTTCAGCGGCTGGCCGTCGGGGCCGTTCTGCGGCTCCTGGTAGACGGTGGCCTCGACCGTGGTGACGGTCTTGTAGCCGTCGAAGTTCTGGATCGTGCCCTGGCTCACGAAGACGATGGCCAGCACGAAGGACAGTGGTAGCAGCAGCCACAGCGTCAAGCGTGTGAGGTCGGCCCAGGCATTGCCGATGGCGCCGAAGCGGGCGCTGCGCCGGCCCGCCTCGCCGCGTGCCGCGAAGCCGCGGATCAGCGCGAAGGCCACCGCGATGCCGGTGGCGGCGGAGAGGAAGTTCTGCACTGTCAGCGCCAGCATCTGCGTGAGGTAACTCATGGTGCTTTCGCCCGCATAGCCCTGCCAGTTGGTGTTGGTGGCGAAGCTGAGCGCGGTGTTGAAGGCCGAGTCGCCTGACACGGCCGGCAGGCCCGCGGGGTTGAGCGGCAGCAGGGCTTGAAGACGCTGCAGGCCGTAGACGGCCAGCGCGCCGAGGGCATTGAAGGCGAGCAGGGCGAGGGCGTAGGTCATCCAGCCCATCGAGGCATTGGGCTCGACGCCGGCCAGGCGGTAGAGCGGCGCCTCGATGCGGGCGATCCAGCGCGGCATGCGGCCTTCGCACAGCGCAGCCAGCCAGCGCCCCAGTGGCCAGGCGAGGATCAGCAGCAGACCGAGGAAGACGACCAGGAGGGTCCAGGCGGAGGCGTTCATCAGAAGTCCTCCGCGCGGATCAGGGCGTACACCAGGTACGCCAGCAGCAGGGCCGCGAGCGTCCCGGCCAGGCCATAGAGGGCGGCGAGCGACATCATGGCCGGCCCCCGTTCGGCCGCTCCATGGCGGCCAGCGCATACACCAGCGCCACCATGCCGGCCCACAGGGCGGCGATGGCGGCGAGCCAGACGAGGTCCATTTCTCACTCCAGTGATCGGAAAGACGATGCCTGGCAGTGTCGGAATGGGGGCGTCAAGACGGTGTAGAGACTGGCGGGGGCGGTATCAAAACGGCGTAAAGATCGGTACGGTTGCAGTTGCAGTTGCAGTTGCAGTTGCAGTTGCAGTTGCAGTTGCAGTTGCAGTTGCGGTTGCGGTTGCGGTTGCGGTTGCGGTTGCGCTCGGGTGGGGCTGGGGTTGCTGTTCAAGCCGCGCTTGTGAAGGACACAGGGGGTGCTCACACTGTGCCGCTAACCCGGCGGGGGACGCCGGCATGCGCGCTCCCGGTGCACGCTCGCGCTGACCGGCTTGCCTCACCAGATACGTGCTCGCTGTCCACCGACGTGCTTGGGGCACTGCACGGCGCCGCGAATGGCACCTCCGCACGCACACCGGCATCCCCCGCCTCGACGTCCGGCGTGAACCGCCGGGTCTGCCGCCCCGGGTCTCTCATTCCGTTCGCCCTGAGCTTGTCCAAGGGCATGACGGCGCGCAACGCAAGGGCCCGCCCCGACCTGCCGCTGCACCGCAATGCAACGCTCTCGCGTGGGGGCTTCGACAGGCTCAGCCCGAACGGTCTGGGTTGATTGGCTCGTGTTGCCCAAGAGGTCCCTTGACCCCTTTGCCGCAAAGGGGAGGATTCGTGCGCAGCATCGAACTGGATGGATTCGCGCGCAGCGTCGAGGCGGAGGATGCCGGTGTGCGTGCGGAGGTGCCATTCGCGGCGCCGTGCAGTGCGGAAGGCGCGTCGGTGGAAGGCGAGCACAGAGCTTGTGCCCTAAGCCGGTGAGCGCGAGCGTGCACCGGGAGCGCGCATGCCGGCATCCTCTGCCGGGTTACCGCCCCGGCCACTTGCGCGACCGGAACATTCCCCACCCCTGATTCACGTACCGGGCATCGTGGGCATCGAGGCCATCCGGCGAAGCACCGGCTCGCACCCGCTCCAGCCCTCAAGCCCTCAAGCCCTCAAGCCCTCAAGCCCTCAAGCCCTCAAGCCCTCAAGCCGCTTCGAGCGCCTCGATCAGCTCGGTCTCAATGGCCAGCTGTGCCTTCTGACCGTGCAGCTCCGGGCCACTGATCAGGAAGCTGTCCTCCACCCGCTCGCCCAGCGTCGTCACCTTGGCCAGTTGCAGGTGCAGGTGATGGCGCGCCAAAACGCGGGCCACGCTGTAGAGCAGGCCGGCCCGGTCGCTGGCCGAGATCGTCAGCAGCCAGCGCTGCGCCTTCTCGTCGGGCGTGAGATACACCCGCGGCTGGATCGGGAAGCTGCGCACCCGCCGCGACACCCGGCCCCGGCTGGGCGCGGGGAGTTCGCCCCAGGCGTCCAGCGTCTGCGCCAGGTTGGTCTCCACCATGCTGATCAGCTCGCGGTAGTGCTCGGGCAGGAAGGTCGTCACGACCTGGAAGGTGTCCAGCGCGTAGCCGTTGGTGGCCGTGTGCACCCGGGCGTCCAGGATGCTGAAGGACGCCTGGTCGAAATAGCCGCAGATGCGCGCGAACAGGTCCGGCTGGTCGGGCGTGTAGACCACCACCTGCAGCCCTTCGCCCACCGGCGACAGGCGCGCCCGCACGATGGACTTGGCATGGGGGTCGGCCGGGATGCCCTTGGGCGCCACGAAGCGCGACAGCTTCTTGGCGTGCCAGGCGATCTCGCCCGCGTCGTGGCGCATGAAGTAGCTCACGTCCAACGTGTCCCACAGCGCCTTGTGCGCTTCGAAGGGCTGAGCATGCAGCTGCAGCAGCGTCAGCGCCTCGCGCTTGCGGGCCTCCACCTCGGCGTCCGGGTCGGGCAGGTGGCCGCCCAGGGCGCGCGAGGTGCGGCGGTAGGTGTCTTCCAGCAGCTTGCCCTTCCAGGCGTTCCACACGCGCGGCGAGGTGCCGCGGATGTCGGCCACCGTCAGCAGGTACAGCGCCGTCAGGTAGCGCTCGCTGCCCACGCGCTGGGCGAAGGCGCCGATGACCTCCGGGTCCGACAGGTCCTGCTTCTGCGCCACGTTGCTCATCACCAGGTGGTTGGCGACCAAGAACTCGATCAGCCGCGTGTCCTCGCGCCCGATGCCGTGCTTCTGGCAGAAGCGGCGCACGTCGCGTGCGCCCAGCTCGGAATGGTCGCCGCCGCGGCCCTTCGCGATGTCGTGGAAGAGCGCCGCCACGTACAGGATCCATGGCTTGTCCCAGCCGGCCGCCAGCTGCGAGCAGAAGGGGTACTCGTGCGCATGCTCGGCGATGAAGAAGCGCCGCACGTTGCGCAGCACCATCAGGATGTGCTGGTCCACCGTGTAGACGTGGAACAGGTCGTGCTGCATCTGCCCCACCGTGCCGCGGAACACGCGCAGGTAGCGCCCCAGCACCGAGGTCTGGTTCATCAGCCGGATGGCGTGCGTGATGCCGCGCGGCTCCAGCAGCATCCGCATGAAGGTCGCATGGTTGACCCGGTCGTTGCTGAAGCGGCTGTCCATGCGGCCGCGGGCGTTGTAGAGCGCACGCAGCGTGCGCGCCGACAGCCCGTTGACGCCGATGGTCTTCTGGTAGAGCAGGAAGGTCTCGAGGATGGCGTGCGGATCCTTCTCGTACAGGTCGTCGCTGGCCACCTCGATGGTGCCGCCCTTCTCGAAGAAGCGGTCGTTGATGCGCATGAGCGTGGCCGATTGCGGGTTGAGCCGCTCGGCGATGTTCAGCATCAGGATCTCGGTGAGCTGCGTCACCGCCTTCGCCGCCCAGTAGTAGCGGCGCATGAGCGCCTCGCTGGCTCGGCGGCCCGACTCGTTCTCGTAGCCGAAGGTCTGGGCCACGGCCGTCTGCAGGTCGAACACCAGCCGGTCCTCGCGCCGCTTGGCCACGGCATGCAGGCGGGCACGGATCAGCGACAGCAGCGCCTCGTTGCGCTTGATCTGCTTGACCTCGAAGGGCGTGGCCAAGCCGTCGCGGGCGTAGTCTTCCCAGCGCTTGCCGAAGCCGGCCGCCTGCGCCACCCAGCGCACGGCGTGCAGGTCGCGCAGGCCGCCGGGCGATTCCTTGCAGTTGGGCTCCAGCGAGTAGGGCGTGCCGTCGTGCTTCAGGTGGCGGTGGCGCATCTCCTGCGACTTGGCCAGGAAGAAGGCATGCGGGTCCATGGCCTCGTCGAAGGCCTTGCGGAAGGCGGTGAACAGGCGCTTGCTGCCGCAGACGTGGCGGGATTCGAGCAAGGCGGTCTGCACGGTGACGTCCTTGGCCGACTCGCTCAGGCACTCGCCCAGCGTGCGCACGCTGGAGCCGATCTCCAGCCCCGCGTCCCAGCAGCGGCCGATGAAGGCCTCCAGCCGCGCCGGCTCGACCTCACCGCCCTCGGGCAGCAGCAGGAGCACGTCGACATCGGAGTAGGGAAAGAGCTCGCCGCGGCCGTAGCCGCCGACGGCCACCAGGGCCAGCTGGTCGCCAAAGCCGGCGTCCTGCCACAAGGCGCGCAAGGCGGCGTCGGCCTCGGCCGCCAGCTCCTTGAGCACGGCGTGGATGTTGCGCACACCCTGCGGCGCGAGCAGGCGCTCGAACACGGCACTCTTGCCGGCGCGCAGCTGCTCGCGCAGGCTGGCCGGCAGATCGACGGCGACGGAAAACCCCATGCCAGCCGGGTGCGTCAGGCGGCGACGGGCGCCGGCTGGCCGCTGGCGGCGGGCACGAAGGCGGGCAGCGGCGGGCTGCCGGCGGACAGGGTCAGCACCTCGTAGCCGGTCTCGGTGACGAGCACCGTGTGCTCCCACTGGGCGGAGAGCGAGCGGTCACGCGTCACGATGGTCCAGCCGTCGTAGCGGCCACCGCGGTGGTCTTCCTTGATGTCGCGCTTGCCGGCGTTGATCATCGGCTCGATGGTGAAGATCATGCCGGGCTTGAGTTCTTCCATCGTGCCCGGGCGGCCGTAGTGCAGCACCTGGGGCTCGGCATGGAAGGTGCGGCCGACGCCGTGGCCGCAGAACTCGCGAACCACCGAATAGCCATTGCCCTCGGCGAAGCGCTGGATGGCATGGCCCACGTCGCCCAGGTGGTTGCCGGGCTTGACCTGCAGGATGCCGTGCCACATGGCCTCGAAGGTGACCTGGCATAGCCGCTTGGCGGCGATGGAAGCGTCGCCGATCACGAACATCCGACTGTTGTCGCCGTACCAGCCGTCCTTGATGACGGTGACGTCGATGTTCATGATGTCGCCCTTCTTCAAGGGCTTGTCGTCCGGGATGCCGTGGCACACCACATGGTTGACCGAGGTGCACAGCGACTTGGGGAAGGGCACGTCGCCCGCGCCCTTGTAGCCCACCGTGGCGGAGGTCGTGCCCTGCGTGACCATGTACTCGGCGGCCAGCCGGTCGATCTCGTTGGTGGTGATGCCGGGCTTGATGAAGGGCGTCAGGTAGTCCAGCACCTCGGACGCAAGGCGGCAGGCGACGCGCATCGCGGCAATGCCTTCGGCGTCGTGGTAGGTAATGCTCATCCGGGGATTATCCCATCCGACCCCCTAAAATGCCGGGTTTTCGCGAACGGCCCCAGTCAGCGGCCGGTTGCACCGCCTCCCCCTTCTGTCCTTCCGGCCCCAGGCCCCGCCCACCGTGACGCAGCCCGCATCCACCGTTCCTCCCGTCGTGACCATCTTCGAAGGAGGGGCGGCGCTCAGCGACTTCCGTGCACGCCAGCTGCTGCCACGCCTGCAGGCGGTGGACGCGCGCATTAACGCCATCACGGCGCGCTTTGTGCACCTGGTTCTGTCGGATGCCGAGATGGATGCCGCCGCGCGCGAACGTTTTGCCGCGCTGCTGACCTACGGCGAGCCCTTCGACGCTGGCGCTGCGCCGCAGGGCGCCACGCTGGTCGTCAGCCCCCGGCTGGGCACCGTGTCGCCCTGGGCCTCCAAGGCCACCGACATCGCCCGCAACTGCGGCCTGGCCCTGCGCCGCGTGGAGCGCGTCACGCAGTACCACGTCGGCCTGAAGGCGCCCCTGCTGGGCCGCGCGCCGGTGCTGGACGCCACGGCCCTGGCCCAGGTGGCCGGCCTGTTGCACGACCGCATGACCGAGTCGGTGCTGCCCGGCGTCGACGGCGCCGCGGCCCTGTTCGCCGAGCTGCCGCCGCAGCCCATGGCCCATGTGGACGTGCTGGGCGGCGGCCGCGCCGCGCTGGTCGAGGCCAACACCACCTTCGGCCTGGCCCTGGCCGAGGACGAGATCGACTACCTGGTCGATGCCTTCGGCAAGCTGGGCCGCAACCCGACCGACGTCGAGCTGATGATGTTCGCGCAGGCCAACAGCGAGCACTGCCGCCACAAGATCTTCAATGCCGACTTCACCATCGACGGCGAGCGCCAGCCGATGAGCCTGTTCGGCATGATCCGCCACACCCACAAGACGAATCCGCAGCACACGGTCATCGCCTATTCGGACAACGCGTCGGTGATGGAAGGCCATGCCATCGAGCGCTTCGTGGCCCGCAGCGAGCTGGGCGCCGAGGCGCCCACCTATGCCAAGGAAGCGGCGCTGCACCACGTGCTGATGAAGGTGGAGACGCACAACCACCCGACGGCCATCTCGCCCTTCCCGGGCGCCTCCACCGGCGCCGGCGGCGAGATCCGCGACGAGGGCGCCACCGGCCGCGGCTCCAAGCCCAAGGCGGGCCTGACGGGCTTCACGGTGTCCAAGCTCTGGCCGGAAGAGGGCAGCTACGGCAAGCCCGCCCACATCGCCAGCCCGCTGCAGATCATGACCGAGGGCCCGCTGGGCGGCGCGGCGTTCAACAACGAATTCGGCCGGCCCAACCTGCTGGGCTACTTCCGCGAGTACGAGCAGACGGTGGCAAGCGACGTGGACACCGTCCAGCGCGGCTACCACAAGCCCATCATGATCGCGGGCGGCCTGGGCCAGATCGACGCCACGCAGACCAGCAAGATCCAGTTCCCCGCCGGCACGCTGCTGATCCAGCTGGGCGGCCCCGGCATGCGCATCGGCATGGGCGGCGGTGCCGCCAGCTCCATGGCCACCGGCGCCAACGCGGCCGAACTGGACTTCGACTCGGTGCAGCGCGGCAACCCCGAGATCGAGCGTCGGGCGCAGGAGGTCATCAACCACTGCTGGCAGCAGGGCACGAAGAACCCCATCCTCGCCGTCCACGACGTGGGCGCGGGCGGACTCTCCAACGCCTTCCCCGAGCTGACCAACGACGCCGGCCGCGGCGCCCGCTTCGACCTGCGCGCCGTGCCGCTGGAAGAGTCCGGCCTGGCGCCCAAGGAAATCTGGTGCAACGAGAGCCAGGAGCGCTACGTGCTGGCCATCGCGCCCCAGTCGCTGGACCAGTTCCGCGCCTTCTGCGAGCGCGAGCGCTGCCCCTTCGCCGTGGTGGGCGT
Source organism: Pseudacidovorax sp. NFM-22 (assembly GCF_021401245.1). Lineage (GTDB taxonomy): Bacteria > Pseudomonadota > Gammaproteobacteria > Burkholderiales > Burkholderiaceae_C > Xenophilus. The sequence goes on along the minus strand of NZ_JACBFY010000001.1, from coordinate 559,894 downwards.
GGCGACCGAGCAGCGCGAGTTGGTGGTGGCCGACGCGCAGGCCGACGCCGCCAACCAGCCCGTGGGCATGCCCATGGACGTGCTGCTGGGCAAGCCGCCCAAGATGCACCGCGACGTGGCCCGCATCCACCGCAACTTCAAGCCGCTGGAACTCACGGGCGTGGACCTGCAGCAGGCGGCCATTCAGGTGCTGGCGCATCCCACCGTGGCCTCCAAGCGCTTCCTGGTGACCATCGGCGACCGCACGGTGGGCGGCCTCACGCACCGCGACCAGATGGTGGGCCCCTGGCAGGTGCCGGTGGCCGACTGCGCCGTCACGCTGGCCGACTTCCGCGGCTTTGCCGGCGAGGCGATGAGCATGGGCGAGCGCACGCCGCTCGCCGCCATGGACGCCGCCGCCTCGGGCCGCATGGCCGTGGCCGAGGCCATCACCAACCTGCTGGCCGCGCCCATCGAGCTGGCGCGCGTCAAGCTGTCTGCCAACTGGATGGCCGCCTGCGGCGAGCCGGGCGAGGACGCCGCGCTGTACGAGACGGTCAAGGCCGTGGGCCTGGAGCTGTGCCCGGCGCTGGGTGTCTCCATACCGGTCGGCAAGGATTCGCTGTCCATGCGCACGCAATGGGCCGAGGGCACCGACAAGAAGAAGGTCAGCTCGCCGGTGAGCCTGATCGTCAGCGCCTTCGCCAGCATCGACGACGTGCGCGGCACGCTCACGCCGCAGCTCGACGCGCAGGAAGCCGACACCACGCTGGTGCTGATCGACCTGGGCCGTGGCCAGCACCGCATGGGCGGCAGCATCCTGGCCCAGGTGCTGGGCCAGACCGGCGACCGCGTGCCCGACCTGGACGACCCGCAACTGCTGGTCAAGACGGTGGACGCCGTCAACCAGCTGCGCGCCGAAGGCAAGCTGCTCGCCCTGCACGACCGCAGCGACGGCGGCCTGTTCGCCGCGGCCTGCGAGATGGGCTTTGCCGGCCATGTGGGCGTGTCGCTCAACGTCGACCTGCTCATCACCGAAGGCGACGGCATCAGCGACAGCCGCATGGAGACGGGCGACGCCAAGAACTGGGCGCAGCAGGTCAGCGCCCGCCGCGAGGAGCTCACGCTCAAGGCCCTGTTCAACGAGGAACTGGGCCTGCTGCTGCAGGTGCGTACCGCCGAGCGCAACGAGGTCATGCAGACGCTGCGTGCGCACGGCCTGTCCGTGTTCAGCCACTTCGTCGGCAAGACCCGGCCCGAGAGCTCGCCCATCGACGCCGGCAAGGGCAAGGTCGAAGTCTGGCGCGACACCAAGGCCGTCTTCAGCGCGACGCTGGCCGACCTGCACCAGGTGTGGGACAGCGTGAGCTGGAAGATCTGCCGCGAGCGCGACAACCCCGACTGCGCCGATGCCGAGCACGCCACCGCCGGCGACCCGGCCGACACCGGCCTGCATCTGCACCTGCCGGAAGGCTTTGGCACTGCGCCCGCCTTCGTGGGCAGTGCTCGGCCGCGCGTCGCCATCCTGCGCGAGCAGGGCGTCAACTCGCATGTGGAGATGGCCTATGCCTTCCACGAGGCCGGCTTCGAATCGGTCGACGTGCACATGACCGACCTGCAGAGTGGCCGCGCCGACCTGGCCCGCTTCCAGGGCATCGTGGCCTGCGGCGGCTTCAGCTACGGCGACACGCTGGGTGCCGGCATCGGCTGGGCCCGCAGCATCACCTTCAACCCGCGGCTCGCGCAGCAGTTCGGCGATTTCTTCGGCCGCGCCGACACCTTCGGCCTGGGCGTGTGCAACGGCTGCCAGATGTTCGCCGAGCTGGCCGACATCATCCCCGGCGCGCAGGACTGGCCGCGCTTCACCACCAACCGCAGCGAGCGCTTCGAGGCGCGCCTGTCGCAGGTGGAAGTGCTGGATTCGCCCAGCCTGTTCTTTGCCGGCATGGCCGGTGCGCGGGTGCCGATCGCCGTGGCCCACGGCGAGGGCTATGCCGACTTCCGCCACCGTGGCGACGCGGGCCGCGCCATCGCCGCCATGCGCTTCGTGGACCATGCGGGGCAGGCCACCGAACGCTATCCGCTCAACCCCAACGGCAGCCCGGGCGGCCTCACGGCGGTGACCACGGCCGACGGCCGCTTCACGGCCATGATGCCGCACCCCGAGCGCGTGTTCCGCAACGTGCAGATGAGCTGGACCTCGGGCGATCGCGCGGCGCCGAGCCCCTGGATGGAAATCTGGCGCAACGCCCGCCGCTGGGTCGGCTGAGCGGCAGGGCGGGGCGCGCATACTCGCGCCCATGCAACTGCACCAGATCACCGTCGAGTACGTCGCGCCGGAAGACCGGCTGCTGCTGCACCTGAGCACGCAGACCGGGGAGCGGCTGAGCCTCTGGATCACGCGCCGCCTGCTGCTGGCGCTCTACGGGCCGTTGCACCAGGCGGTCTCGCGCGCCCATGTGGCGGCGGAATGGGGAGCGGTGCCGCTGTCCGAAGGCGCGGCGGATCTGTTGGCGGAATCCGCGCGCGCACAGGCGCTGCGCGATGCGGATTTCGCCACGCCGCCCCAGGCGCCCGCCGGATCCCGCCCGCTGCTCGAAGGGGTCATCCCGGTGGTGGGCGAGGTCACGCTGTCGGTGCCCGTGGGCAGCGATGCGGCGGGCCAGTTGACCATCCGCTGGCGCACCACCGATGGCCGTGATGTGGAATTGAACGTGCCGGCTGCGGCGGCCACGGCCTTGCAGACCCTGCTGTTGCAGGGCGCGGAGCGCGGCGGATGGGGCCTGGCGGCGCCAGATGGCGAAACGGCCCGGACGCAGGAAGCATCCGGGCCGCGATTCATGAATTGACCAGTCGGGCGCCGGGCGCCCTGAACCGTCGCCGCCTGGCGGTGGCCGGCGGATTTATTCGACGCGCGCCTTGCTGCGCAGCTCTTCCTGGTACTTCTGCAGCTTCTGCTGTTGCATCTGCTGCGTCAGCTGGGCCTTCACCTCGTCCAGCTTGGGGAACTGCATCTCGCGCGTGTCGTCCAGGCGGATGATGTGCCAGCCGAATTCGGACTTGACCGGCGCCGCGGTGGTCTCGCCCTTCTTGAGCTTGACCATGGCCTGCGAGAACTCGGGCACCAGGCTGGCCGGGGTGGTCCAGTCCAGGTCGCCGCCGTTGGCGCCGGAGCCCGGGTCCTTCGAGTACTTCTTGGCCAGGTCTTCGAACTTGGCGCCCTTCTTGAGCTCGGCCAGGATCTTGTTGGCCTCGTCCTCGGTCGGCACCAGGATGTGGCGGGCGTGGTATTCCTTGCCGCTGTTGGCCGCCGCGATCTTGTCGTACTCGGCCTGGATCTCGGCGTCGGTGACCGGGTTGGTCTTGCGGTAGTTGTCGAACAGCTGGCGGATCAGGATGGCCTGGCGGGCCAACTCCATCTGCGCCTTGAACTCGTCGCTGCGGTCCAGGCCCTGCTTCTGTGCTTCCTGCATGAAGACTTCGCGGGTGATCACTTCCTCGCGCAGCTGGTCCTGCATCTCGGGCGTCACCGGACGGCCGGCAGCGGCCAGCTGCTGGGCCAGCACCTCCATGCGCGCCTTCGGCACGGGCTTGCCGTTGACGATGGCGGCGTTCTGCGCCAGGGCGGGCAGCGAAGCCGCCAGCGCGGCAGCGGCCAGGACGTGGAGCACTTGTTTTTTCATGATCGGAAAACGGCTAGGAGGGTCGGATTGGCGCCGGAATCGGGCCGATGGAGGGGAGGGGGAAGGAGGCCTGGCGGCAGGTGCCGACGGGGCCGGCGCAGCGCTTGCTCAGAGTGTCTCGATGGCGATCGCGTGCAGGCCGCGTGAAACAAAAGGCTGGACGGCATCATACACAAGGCGATGCCGCGCCACCCGCGTGCGGCCCGCGAAAAGCGGGGAGGCGACACGCACGCGGAAGTGGGTGCCCCAGCCCGCCGGACCGGCACCGGAGTGGCCCGCATGGGCGGCGCTTTCGTCCAGCACTTCGAGATGGGTGGGCTGCAGCAGCGCGCGCAATGCGGCCTCGAGTTCCTCCACGCGTGGCAGGCCCGACGTGTCCCCAGTCATGCCGACTCCTTGTCGTCCGGCTGTGCCTGCAGATGCGGCGCCACATACAGGCCCTGCGCCACCAGGAATGCGATGGGGAAGACGTAGCCCCACAGCTTGAAGTTGACCCAGGCGTCGGTGCTGAAGTACAGCGCCACATAGGCGTTGATGGCCGACATGAAGGCGCAATAGAACACCCAGGCCACGCCCAGGCGGCGCCAGATGCGATCGGGCAGCACCAGCTGGCTGCCCAGCAGCATCTTGAGCACGTTGCGTCCCATGCCCCACAGGGCCACGGCCAGCGCGAGGGCCATGGCGCCGTAGAGCACCGTCGGCTTCCACTTGATGAAGCGGTCGTCGTGCAGCGCCAGCGTGAGGCCACCGAACAGCAGGATCAGCACCAGGGTGGCCTTCTGCATGGGCTGCAGCCGGCGCTCCATGGCGTAGACGATGGCCATCTGCACCACCGTGGCGGCCATCAGCACGCCGGTGGCCACGTAGATGCCGTAGAACTTGAAGGCGCCGAAGAAGAGGACGATCGGCAGGAAGTCGAGCAGGGCTTTCATGCAGGGAATGGGTGGGCGCCTTCGGGGTGGCTCATTCGCCGCCTTCGGGCTTGAAGTCTAGCGAGGCCGAGTTCATGCAATAGCGCAGGCCCGTGGGCGCCGGGCCGTCGGGGAAGACGTGGCCCAGGTGCGCGCCGCACTGGCTGCACACGGTCTCGGTGCGCACCATGCCGTGGGAGCGGTCCACATGCTCGGTGATGGCGCCTGGCACGGCCTCGGCCGAGAAGCTGGGCCAGCCGCAGCCGGCGTCGAACTTGGTGTCGGAGTCGAACAGCTTGGCGCCGCAGCAGATGCAGTGGTAGCTGCCGTCTGCCCAGTGGGCCTCGTACTTGCCGGTGAACGGCCGCTCGGTCGCGGCGTGGCGGGTGACGTTGAAGGCAACAGGTTCGGCGCCCTTTTCGGCCAGCAGGGCCTTCCATTCGGCGTCGGTCTTGCGGATGGTCGGTTCGGTCATGAGGAGCAGCTGATTTCGATGGCGGAGGCCCAGTCGGGCGGGAAGTCGGCATAGGCGTCCATGCCGGGATGCTCGTCAAATGGGGCCTCCAGCAGCTTCAGCAAGGTGTGGACGCCGGAGAAGTCGCCCTTCTGGGCGGCTTCGATGGCCTGCTGGCCCAGGTGGTTCCGCAGCACGAAGCGCGGGTTGGCGCGCAGTGTAGCGACGGCCGCCGCCGCGTCGGCCTCGGTCGGCCGGCGCTCGAAGGCCGCGAGCCAATGCCGCCAGCTGGTACGGTCGACGAAGAGGTCGTCCAGCGGATCGGCCGGGCCGCCCGCACGGTAATGGGCGAAGCGGCGCCAGAAGAGGGTCCAGTCGATGCGCTCGGCGGCCATCACCCGCAGCAGCGCCTCCAGCAGCGCGGCGTCGCCGGCCACGGGCTGGGCCAGGCCCAGCTTGGCCAGCATGGCGGCCTCGAAGCGCAGCGGGAAGACCTCGCGGTACGACTTGAGGGCCGCCAGCGCCAGTTCTTCCTCGCCGATCAGCGGCATCAGCGCCTGGGCCAGGCAGAACAGGTTCCAGTAGGCGACATTGGGCTGGGCGTTGTAGGCATAGCGGCCCTGCGAATCGCTGTGATTGCAGACGTGGGCCGGGTTGAAGCCATCGAGGAACTGGAAGGGCCCGTAGTCGATGGTCAGGCCCAGGATGGACATGTTGTCCGTGTTCATCACGCCATGGCAGAAGCCCACGGCCTGCCACTGCGCCATCAGCGCGGCGGTGCGCTCGCTCACGGCATTGAGCAGGCTGGCGTAGGCGTTGCCGCCGAAGCGCGTGTCGCCGCGGCAGTCGGGGTAGAAGCGGTCGATGACGAAATCGGCCAGTTGGCGCAGTTCCTCGTGCTGGCCGCGGCCGGCGAAATGCTCGAAGTGGCCGAAGCGGATGAAGCTGGGCGCGACACGGGTGACGACGGCGGCGGTCTCGATGCTTTCGCGCGCGACCGGCGCGGGCGAACCGACAAGCGCCAGCGCCCGCGTGGTGGGAATGCCCAGGGCGTGCATCGCCTCGCTGCACAGGAACTCGCGGATGCTGGAGCGCAGCACGGCCCGGCCGTCGCCCATGCGCGAGTAGGGTGTGCGGCCCGCGCCCTTGAGCTGGACCTCGAAGCCGCTGTCGGTCTCCCCGAGCAGGATCGCCCGGCCGTCGCCCAACTGGCCGGCCCAGACGCCGAACTGGTGACCGCTGTAGACCGTGGCGAGCGGATCGCTGCCTTCCAGCACGGCATTGCCGGCCAGCGCCTGCAGGGCTTCGGGCGATTCGAGCCAGTCGCGCGACCAGCCCAGCAGTTGCCGCGTCGGCTCGCTGGTGGCGATCAGCGTCGGCGAGGGCAGGGGCGTGGGGCGCAGGCGGGTGAAGAAGGCCGGGCCGAGGCTCGCGAAGCCTTCGCGCCAGTGCGGCGCGGCATGGCCCTCCACGCTGGGCACGGAGGGGCTGGACGAGGGCAGGGAACTCATCGCCGGATTGTCCGTGAAGCCCTTTCGCCCGCCGGATTTACGGGGATTCCCGATGGGGTGCGCATGCTGCACTGCGCAATACTCAGCCGGCTTTGTCCATGGCCGGCGCGCCCGGCGCCAGCATTCCACGCCCGGGCTGCCGCGCAGCCATGCGACACACGACCCCATCCGCCTTCGCCTTCCCTACCAAGGAGCCTCCCACATGCTGGGCCTGATGCAAGACCGCCCCCTGCTGATTTCCAACCTGCTCGAGTTCGCCGAGCGCCATCACGGCGACGGCCAGATCGTCTCGCGCCGTGTCGAGGGCGACATCCACCGCTACACCTGGGCCGACTGCGCGCGCCGCGCGCGCCAGGTGGCCAACGCCGTGGAGGCCGAAGGCCTGCTCTTCTCCGACCGGGTGGCCACGCTGGCCTGGAACGGCTACCGTCACCTGGAGCTGTACTACGGCGTCTCGGGCAGCGGCCGGGTGCTGCACACCATCAACCCCCGCCTGCATCCCGACCAGATCGCGTGGATCGCCAACCATGCCGAAGACCAGGTGCTGTGCTTCGACCTCAGCTTCCTGCCGTTGGTGCAGGCCGTGCATGCACGCTGCCCGACGGTGAAGAAATGGGTGGCGATGTGCGATGCCGACAGGCTGCCGGCCGACACCGGCGTGCCCGGCCTCGTCAGCTACGAAAGCTGGATCGGGGGCCACGCCGATGCCTACGACTGGCCCAGCTTCGACGAGAACTCGGCCTCCAGCATGTGCTACACGAGCGGCACTACGGGCAATCCGAAGGCCGCGCTCTACAGCCACCGCTCGACCATCCTCCACGCCTACGCTGCCTGCCTGCCCGACGTGATGTGCCTGTCGGCGCGCGATTCGGTGCTGCCGGTGGTGCCCATGTTCCACGTCAATGCCTGGGGCATTCCGTACTCCGCGGCGCTGGTGGGCGCCAAGGTGGTGTTCCCCGGCCCGGCGCTGGACGGCAAGTCGGTCTACGAACTGATCGAGGCCGAGGGCGTGACCTTCGCGGCCGGCGTGCCCACGGTCTGGCAGATGCTGCTGGGCCACATGCAGACGCAGGGCCTCAAGTTCGGCAAGCTCAATCGCACGGTCATCGGCGGCTCGGCCTGCCCGCCGGCCATGATCAACGCCTTCCGCGAGCAGTACGGCGTGGACGTGCTGCACGCCTGGGGCATGACCGAGATGAGCCCGCTGGGCACGCTGTGCACGCTCAAGAACAAGCACCTCTCGTTACCCCCCGAGGAGCAGCTGGCGCTGCGCATGAAGCAGGGCCGCGCCATCTTCGGCGTGGACATGAAGATCGTCGGCGACGACGGCGAAGAACTGCCCTGGGACGGCAAGACCTACGGCGACCTGCTCGTCAAGGGCCCGTGGATCGTCAAGGAGTACTTCAAGGGCGAGGGCGGCGACCCGCTGCGCGGGGGCGGCTGGTTTCCCACCGGCGACGTGGCCACCATCGACGCCGACGGCTTCATGCAGATCACCGACCGCAGCAAGGACGTGATCAAGTCCGGCGGCGAATGGATCAGCTCCATCGACATCGAGAACATCGCCGTGGCCCATCCTGCCGTGGCCATGGCGGCCTGCATCGGCGTGTTCCACCCCAAGTGGGACGAGCGGCCCATCGTCGTGGTGGCGAAGAAGGCCGGCGCCGAGGTCACGCGCGAGGAACTGCTGAAGTTCTACGAAGGCAAGACGGCCAAGTGGCAGATCCCCGACGACGTGGTATTCGTCGACGCGATCCCGCTGGGCGCCACCGGCAAGATCCTCAAGACGCGCATCCGCGAGCTGCTCAAGGACTACAAGCTGCCCGGGCTCTGAGCCATTCACGGCGGGCTGTCGCCTGCGCGATAGGGAAGGCCGCATACGCGGCCTTTTTTTCGGGTGTTCCCTGAGCGCCGGCGGCGGCCCGGTGGCTACGCTGCGCGGACCCAACACCCGGAGACAACACCGATGAATGTCCGCTTGAAGCACCTTGCCGCCGCCGCGGTGGCCGTGATGGCCACCAGCGCCTTCGCCCAGAAGGGCGAGACCGTGAAGATCGCGTGGATGGACCCGCTCTCGGGTCTCATGGCCGCGGTCGGCACCAACCAGCTCAAGACCTACCAGCTGCTGGCCGAACACTTCAACAAGACCAATGCCTCGGGCGTCAAGTTCGAGATCATCGGCATCGACAACAAGCTGAGCCCGCAGGAGACCACGGCCGCGCTGCGCTCGGCCATGGACCAGGGCGCACGCTACGTGACCCAGGGCAATGGCTCCGGTCCGGCGCTGGCCATCATCGACGCGCTCGAAAAGCACAACGCCCGCAATCCCGGCAAGGAGGTCGTGTACTTCAACTACGCGGCGGTGGACCCGGACCTCACCAACAGCAAGTGCAGCTACTGGCACTTCCGCCTGGACGCCGACACCTCCATGAAGATGGAGGCGCTGACCACCTACATGAAGGACCAGCCGGAGATCAAGAAGGTCTACCTCATCGGCCAGAACTACTCGCACGGCCAGCAGGTCAGCAAGTTCGCCAAGGAGAACCTGGCGCGCAAGCGGCCCGACATCCAGATCGTGGGCGACGACCTGCATCCGCTGGCGCAGGTGCGCGACTTCGCACCGTACATCGCCAAGATCAAGCAGTCGGGCGCCGACACGGTGATCACCGGCAACTGGGGCTCCGACCTCGCGCTGCTCATCAAGGCCGCCAACGATGCAGGCCTGCTGGACACGGTGAAGTTCTACACCTACTACGCCTTCGGCTCGGGCGCGCCCACGGCCATGGGCGCCTCGGCCGCCGGCAAGGTGTACGTGGTCGGCTACGGCCACTACAACATGGGCCCGCCCATCCAGCCGCTGATGGCCGACTTCAAGAAGCGCATGAACGACGACATGACGCAGAACTCGATCTATCACACCTTCGCGCTGCTGGATGCGGCCTTCGTGAAGACGAAGTCGACCGACCCCGTCAAGGTGGCCGCGGCACTGGAGGGCATGAAGATCAAGAGCTTCAACGGCGAGGTCGAGATGCGCAAGGCCGACCACCAGCTGCAGCAGGGCCTGTACATCACGCGCTGGGAGAAGGCCGGCGGCAAGTATCCGTACGACGCGGAGAACACCGGCTACACGTTCGCGCCGGTCAAGTACTACGAGCCCTACGTGGCCAGCACCCCCACCAGCTGCCAGATGAAGCGGCCCTGATCCGCATGCACCAGTCGTGTGCTACCCGAGGGTAGAAATGGTGCGGCGGCGGCTGTCGCACGGGTGATAGAAAAGGCTTTCTCCAGAGGGGGATCGCGGGGCTTTCCCCTAGCGAGCGTGCAGCGAAGCACTGTACGCTCGTGCAAGTTCCGGCACCCGGGACACCACACAGGAGACATGCCTTGAAGACCTCTTTCAACCTGACTGCCGCCGCCTGCATCCTGGCTTTCGGCGCCCCCGCTTTCGCCCAGCAGGGCGAGACCGTCAAGATCGCCTGGCTCGATCCGCTGTCGGGCCTGATGGCGGCGGTGGGCACCAACCAGCTGAAGACCTTCCAGTTCCTGGCCGAGGAGTTCAACAAGAAGAATGCGGCCGGCGTCAAGTTCGAGATCATCGGCATCGACAACAAGCTGAGCCCGCAGGAGACCACGGCCGCGCTGCGCTCGGCCATGGACCAGGGCGCCCGTTACGTGGTGCAGGGCAACGGCTCCGGCCCGGCCCTGGCCATCATGGACGCGCTCGAGAAGCACAACGCGCGCAACCCGGGCAAGGAGGTGGTCTACATCAACTACGCGGCGGTGGACCCGGACCTCACCAACAGCAAGTGCAGCTACTGGCACTTCCGCCTGGATGCCGACACCTCCATGAAGATGGAGGCGCTGACCACCTACATGAAGGATCAGCCTGACATCAAGAAGGTCTACCTGATCAACCAGAACTATTCGCACGGCCAGCAGGTCAGCAAGTTCGCCAAGGAGAACCTGGCGCGCAAGCGGCCCGACGTGCAGATTGTGGGCGACGACCTTCATCCGCTGGCGCAGGTGCGTGACTTCGCGCCGTACATCGCCAAGATCAAGCAGTCCGGCGCCGACACGGTGATCACCGGCAACTGGGGCTCCGACCTCGCGCTGCTGATCAAGGCGGGCAACGACGCCGGCCTCAACGTCAAGTACTACACCTACTACGCCGTCACCAGCGGCACGCCCACGGCCATGGGCGCGGCGTCGGACGGCAAGGTCTACCAGGTCGGCTACAGCCACTACAACGCCGAAGGCCCCATCAAGCCGCTGACCGAGGCCTACAAGAAGAAGTTCAACGACGACATGTACACGACCGTGATCTACACGGCCTTCTCCATGTTGAACGAGGCCTTCGTCAAGACCAAGTCCACCGACCCTGTGAAGGTCGCGGCCGCCATGGAAGGCATGAAGTTCAAGAGCTTCAATGGCGACGTCGAGATGCGCAAGGCCGACCACCAGCTGCAGCAGGGCCTGTGGATCACCCGCTGGGAGAAGGCCAGCGCCAAGTACCCCTACAGCCCCGAGAACACGGGCTACACGCTGGCACCGGTCAAGTACTACGAGCCCTATGTGGCCAGCACCCCGACCAGCTGCCAGATGAAGCGGCCGTCCTGATACCGTCGGGTAGCACGGGCCGCGCCGGCATGCCGCGCGCCGGCCCGGATGCGGCCCCTCCGCTGCCAGCCGGCGCATCGCCGGCCACGCTCACCGCGCCCGCCGGAGACCGCCTCCGGTCCCGAGGCCGGATGTTTTCCTGAGGCTCGACGACAGTGGAATTCTTTCTCATCTCTCTTCTGAACGGCGTGAGCTACGGGCTGTTGCTCTTCATGCTCAGCTCCGGCCTGACCCTCATCTTCAGCATGATGGGGGTGCTCAACTTCGCGCACACCAGCTTCTACATGCTGGGTGCCTACTTCGCATACACGCTCTCGGGCGTGCTCGGCTTCTGGCCGGCGCTGTTCGTCGCGCCGCTGCTGGTGGGGGCGCTGGGCGCCGCCTTCGAGCGCTACAGCCTGCGCCGGGTCCACAAGTTCGGCCACGTGCCCGAACTGCTGGTCACCTTCGGCCTGTCCTATCTCATCCTCGAAGTGGTGCAGCTGGTGTGGGGTCGCTCGACGGTGCCCTACGGCCTGCCCGAGGCGCTGCAGGGACCGCTGTTCACGCTGTACGGCACGCAGTTCCCCAAGTCGCGCTCCTTCATCATGCTGGTGGCGCTGCTGATGCTCGTGGCCGTGTGGCTGCTGCTCACCCGTACCCGCATCGGGCTGGTGATCCAGGCGGCGCTCAAGCATCCGGAGATGGTCGAGGCGCTGGGCCACAACGTGCCGCGCGTCTTCATGCTGGTGTTCGGCGGCGGCGCCGCGCTGGCCGGCCTGGCCGGCGTGATCGGCGGCAACACCTACGTCACCGAACCGGCCATGGCCGCCTCGGTGGGCTCGATCATCTTCGTGGTGGTGGTGGTGGGCGGCATGGGTTCGCTGGCCGGTGCCTTCCTGGCCTCGCTGCTGATCGGTGTCGTGCAGACCTTCGCCGTGGCGCTGGACCAGTCCATGGCCTCCGGCCTGCGCGCGCTGGGCATGGCGGTGACCGAGCAGACCTTCGGCTATCCGCTGCTCAAGCTCACGATCTCGCAGGTGGCGCCCATCCTGCCTTACCTCTTCCTCGTGCTGATCCTGATCTTCCGGCCCAAGGGCCTGCTTGGAACCCGTGAGGACTGATCGATGAGTGCCCTTCCCATGACTTCGCCGACCACCTACCACCGCTTCAAGCCGCTGAACCTGGGCCGCATCCTCGTGTGGGGCCTGTTCGCGCTCGCGCTGATCGTGGCGCCGCTGGTGTTCACCAGCAGCCTGGCGCTGACGATGCTCTCGCAGATCGGCTACCTGATCATCATCTGCCTGTCGTACAACATCCTGCTGGGGCAGGGCGGCATGCTGAGCTTCGGCCATGCCGTCTACACCGGCCTGGGCTCCTTCGCCGCAGTGCATGCGATGAACATGGCCTCCAAGGGCCAGATCCCGATGCCGCTGGTGCTGATCCCGGTGGTGGCCGGCGTGGCGGGGGCCTTCTTCGCCGCCCTCTTCGGCTTCGTCACCACCAAGAAGTCGGGCACCACCTTCGCCATGATCACCCTGGGCATCGGTGAACTGGTGGCGGCCATGTCGCTGATGTTCCCGGGCTTCTTCGGCGGCGAGGGCGGCATCACCACCGACCGCGTCTACGGCAAGTTCCTGATGTGGAACTTCGGCCCGCAGATCCAGGTGTACTACCTGATCGCCGTCTACTGCTTCATCTGCACGGCCCTGATGTTCGCCTTCACGGGCACGCCGTTGGGCCGCATGCTCAACGCCGTGCGCGACAACCCGGAGCGGGTGGAGTTCGTGGGCTACAACACGCAGCGCGTGCGCTATCTCTCGTTCATCATCGCGGGCTTCTTCGCCGGCATCGGCGGCGGGCTGGCTGCCATCAACTTCGAGATCGTCAACGCGTCGGACAGCCTCTCCACGATCCGCTCGGGCGGCTATCTGCTGTTCACTTTCCTGGGTGGCGCGACCTTCTTCTTCGGTCCCATCATCGGCGCGGTGCTGCTGGTGTTCGCATCGATCCTGCTGTCGGAGCTGAGCAAGGCCTGGCTGCTCTATCTGGGCCTGGTGTTCCTGTTCATGGTGATGTTCGCGCCCGGCGGCGTGGCCAGCTTGATCATGATGAACGTGCGGGTGGCGCGCTTCGGCAAGCTGGGTCGCTTCACCTGGCTCTATGTCGGCCTGGCGGCCACGGGCGCGCTGATGGCGGCGGGCTTCGCGGGCATCGTCGAGATGCTCTACCACATGCAACTCAATGCGGCGCTCGGGCCGACGGTGAGCTTCTTCGGCATCGCCCTGGACACATCCTCGGCCACGCACTGGACGCTGGTCGCCGCCGTCGCGCTGGTGGGTCTGGCACTGTTCGACCAGGTCCGCCGCCGCTTCGCCCGCCGCTGGGGCCAGGCGCAAGAGGAGATCGAGGCGCAGATCAAGCGTCAGGAGACGGCCGCATGAAGGGCATGAACATGGCACCCCGACATTCAATGGCCCGCGTGGAGAGCCGAGCATGAGCAACAGCGAATACGCGATCGAGCTGAAGGACCTGCGCAAGAGCTTCGGCCGCACCGAGATCATCCGCGGCGCCCACCTGGCGGTGCGCGCCGGCGAGCGCATCGCGGTCATCGGCCCCAACGGCGCGGGCAAGTCCACGCTGTTCAACCTGATCAGCGGCCGCCTTCACCCCACCAGCGGCGAGGTGCTGCTGCACGGCGAGCGCATCGACGGCCTGGCGCCGTACGAGATCAACCGCAAGGGACTGTCGCGCAGCTTTCAGATCACCAACATCTTCCCCAAGCTGTCGGTGTTCGAGAACCTGCGCTGCGGCGTGCTGTGGAGCCTGGGCTACCGCTACACCTTCCTGCGCTTCCTGTCGCGGCTGGACGACGCCAACGAGCGCACCGAGGTGCTGCTGCGCCAAGTGGGCCTGGAGCGCAAGCGCGATGTGCTGGCTGTCAACCTGACCTATGCCGAGCAGCGCGCGCTGGAGATCGGCGTGACCATCGCCGGCGGTGCCAGCGTGATCCTGCTGGACGAGCCCACGGCCGGCATGAGCAAGACCGAGACCACGCACTTCATCAACCTGATCAAGGAAGTGACCGTCGGCAAGACGTTGCTCACGGTGGAGCACGACATGGGCGTGGTCTTTGGCCTGGCCGACAAGATCGCGGTGGTGGTGTATGGCGAGGTGATCGCCTTCGACACGCCCGAGGCCGTGCGCGCCAACGCGCGCGTGCAGGAGGCTTACCTGGGTTCGCCGGTGGCCGACGAACAAGGAGGACACTGAGATGACGCTCAAGGTCGAAGACCTGCACGCCTACTACGGCAAGAGCCATGTGCTGCATGGCGTCTCCTTCGCCATCCAGCCCGGCGAGATCGTCGCGCTGCTGGGGCGCAACGGCTCGGGCCGTTCCACCACGGCCAAGGCCATCATGGGTCTGGTGCACGGCGAGGGCGCGGTGCACTGGAAGGGCCAGAACATCCTGCGCCGCAAGGCCTACGAGATCGCGCACCTCGGCATCGGCTACGTGCCGGAGAACCGCGACATCTTCCCCAAGCTCACCGTGCACCAGAACCTGATGCTCGGACAGAAGGGCGCCGGCAAGGGCAGCCGCTGGGGCTTCGACGACATGTACCAGATGTTCCCGCGCCTCAAGGAGCGCCAGCACACCGAGGCCGGCGTACTCTCGGGCGGCGAGCAGCAGATGCTGACGCTGTGCCGCACGCTGATGGGCGACCCCGAACTCATCATCATCGACGAGCCGACCGAGGGCCTGGCGCCCAAGATCGTCGAGCTGGTGGGTCAGTACCTGCGCACGCTCAAGGACAAGGGCGTGTCGGTGCTGCTGATCGAGCAGAAGCTCACCATCGCCATGCACATCTCCGACCGGGCGCTGGTGATGGGCCACGGCAGCATCGTGTACGACGGCACGCCCGACGGCCTGCGAGCGGACGCCAACATCCGCAAGGAATGGCTGGAGGTCTGAAGCTTCCATGCAAGGGCCTTGGCCCTGCCGAAAGTGGGGGCGCGAGCCCCTTCTTTTTTGCCTTCGCGCGGCCGCCGGTGCAAGCTCCCGGCTGTTTGTCCCGGGAGCGACTGGCAGCGGTTGTCGCGACATCCGATCTGCCTAGAATGCCCCGAAAAGAACACTCGTGCTTTTTTAGGAGACAACAGCGCACGCCGGGCTCGCCGGCGACCTGCGCAAGGCTCCGAACGCTCCCTCATCGCAACCCAAGGAACGCAGCATGACGGCTGAATACAAAGTCCACGGCGACGTGGCCGTGATCACCATGAGCAACCCGCCGGTCAACGGCCTGGGCTACGCCACGCGGGTCGGCATCACCGACGGCCTGGCCAAGGCCCTGGCCGACTCGGCCGTCAAGGCCGTGGTGATCACCGGCGCGGGCAAGGCCTTCTCCGGCGGCGCGGACATTAAGGAATTCGGCTCGCCCAAGGCGCTGGCCGAGCCCAACCTGCTGTCGGTGATCCTGGCGCTCGAAGCCTCGACCAAGCCGCTGGTGGCCGCCATCCATTCGGTCTGCATGGGTGGTGGGCTGGAACTGGCCCTGGGCTGCCACTACCGCGTGGCCGCGCCCGGCACCAACGTGGCCCTGCCGGAAGTCAAGCTGGGCCTGATCCCCGGTGCTGGCGGCACGCAGCGGCTGCCGCGCGTGCTGGGCGTCGAGGCCGCCCTCAACATGATCGTGAGCGGCGAGCCGGTCAAGAGCGAGCGCCTGGCCAGCCTGCCGGGCCAGAAGCTGTTCGACAAGATGGCCGGCTCGGCCGAGTCGGTGCTCGAAGAAGCCATCGCCTTCGCCCGCGACGTGGCCGCCAAGGGCGGCGACCTGCCGCTGGTGCGCAACCTGCCCTGCCGCCATCCGCAGGGCGATGCCTACTTCCAGTTCGCCAAGAACATGGTGGGCGGCATGTCGAAGAACTATCCCGCGCCGCTCAAGTGTGTGGAGGCCGTGCAGGCCGCCACCAAGATGAAGTTCGACGACGGCATGGCCTTCGAGCGCCAGAACTTCATCGCCCTGATGTTCACGCCCGAATCGGCGGCCCTGCGCCACCTGTTCATGGCCGAGCGCGCCGCCGGCAAGATCGCCGACGTGCCGGACGACACGCCGCAGCGCGCCATCAAGACGGTGGGCGTGATCGGCGCCGGCACCATGGGCGGCGGCATCAGCATGAACTTCCTGAACGCCGGCATCCCGGTGACCATCCTCGAGATGAAGCAGGACGCGCTGGACCGCGGCGTCGCCACCATCCGCAAGAACTACGAGGCCCAGGTCAAGAAGGGCAAGCTCAAGGCCGAGAAGTACGAGGAGCGCATGGCGCTGCTCAAGACCACGCTGAGCTACGACGACCTGAAGGCCTGCGACCTCATCATCGAGGCCGTGTTCGAGGAACTGGGCGTCAAGGAGAAGGTGTTCACCCAGCTGGACGCCGTGGCCAAGCAAGGCGCCATCCTGGCCTCCAACACGTCCACGCTCGACGTCGACAAGATCGCGGCCTTCACCCAGCGTCCGCAGGACGTGATCGGCATGCACTTCTTCAGCCCGGCCAACGTGATGAAGCTGCTGGAAGTGGTGCGCGGCGCCAAGACGGGCAAGGACGTGCTGGCCACGGTGATGAGCCTGGCCAAGAAGATCCGCAAGACGGCCGTGGTCTCGGGCGTGTGCGACGGCTTCATCGGCAACCGCATGATCGAGCAGTACAGCCGCCAGGCGGGCTTCCTGCTGGACGAAGGCGCCACGCCGGCGCAGGTGGACAAGGCCATCGAGAAGTTCGGCTTTGCCATGGGCCCCTTCCGCATGGGCGACCTGGCGGGCAACGACATCGGCTGGGCGATCCGCAAGCGCCGCTCGGTCGAGCAGCCCGACATGAAGTACAGCCGCACCGCCGACAAGCTGTGCGAGCTGGGCCGCTTCGGCCAGAAGACGGGTGCAGGCTGGTACGACTACCAGGCGGGCAAGCGCGACGCGATCCCGTCGAAGCTGGTGGAGGACATGATCGTCGCCCACCGCAAGGAACTGGGCATCACGCCGCGCAAGATCAGCGACGACGAGATCGTGCAGCGACTGGTGTATTCGCTGGTGAACGAGGGTGCGCACATCCTCGAAGACGGCATCGCCAGCAAGGCCAGCGACATCGACATGGTCTACATCACGGGCTACGGCTTCCCGATCTTCCGCGGCGGGCCGATGCACTATGCCAGCCAGCAGGGGCTGTTCAACGTGGTGCAGGCGATGCAGCGCTTCGGCCGCAACCCCAACGACGATGCCAAGTTCTGGGAGCCGGCGGGGCTGATCCGCAAGCTGGCGGCCGAGGGCAAGGGCTTCGACCAGGCCTGAGGCGCTGAACCACTGACGCACTGCCGCACCGACTGCCGATGATCCGCCGCCTCTTGTTGATCCTGCTCGCCGCGCTGGTGCTGCTGGCCGCGGCGCTGGGCCTCAACACCTGGCGCCAGGGCTCGCGGCAGGTCACCGTGGCGCCCGCACCGAAGGCGGACATCGACCTCGCGTCGGCAGCGCAGCGGCTGGCCGGGGCGGTGCGCTTTCGCACCATCTCGGCCATGGACGGCTCGGGCGAGTCCAGCACCGAATTCGACAGGTTCCAGGCCTACCTGGCCCAGCAGTTCCCGCGTGTGCATGGGGCGCTGCGCAAGGAGGTGGTGGGCCGGCATGCGCTGCTCTTCACCTGGGAAGGGCGCGACCCCAAGGCCATGCCCGCCGCGCTGATGGCGCACCAGGACGTGGTGCCCATCGCGCCTGGCACCGAGCGCGCCTGGAGCGTGGACCCCTTCGCCGGCGAGGTGAAGGACGGCTTCATCTGGGGCCGCGGGACCATGGACGACAAAGGCAACCTGCTGGCCCAGCTCGAGGCCGTGGAGTCGCTGCTGGCGGCAGGCTTCCAGCCGCGCCAGACCCTCTATTTCGTGATGGGCGACGACGAGGAGGTCAGCGGCCTGCGCGGCGCCAGGCCCATCGCCGAGCTGCTGCAGTCGCGCGGCGTCGAGCTGGAATGGGTGCTCGACGAGGGCCTGCTGGTGCTCGACGGCGTGCTGCCCGGCCTGTCGAAGCCGGCCGCGCTGGTCGGCCTGGCGGAGAAGGGCTACGGCACCTTCTTCCTCACGCTCGACACTTCGCCCGGCCATTCCTCCATGCCGCCCGCGCACAGCGCCATCGGTCGCATGAGCGCGGCGCTGGCCCGGCTCGAGGCCTCGCCCATGCCGGGGGGCATCCGCGGCGTGGCGGGTCAGATGTTCGGCACCTTGGCGCCGGAGATGAGCCCGCTCAACCGCGTGATGCTCTCCAACCTGTGGCTGACCGAGCCGCTGGTGCGCGGCCAGCTCGAGAAGAGCCCCAGCAGCAATGCCATGCTGCGCACCACCACGGCGCTGACCATCGTGCGCGCCGGCAACAAGGACAACGTGCTGCCTGGCCGCGCCGAGGCGGCCGTCAACTTCCGCGTGCTGCCCGGCGATACGCTGGACAGCGTGCAGGCCCACCTGAAGAAGGCGCTGGCCGACGACGACATCCAGATCAAGGCCTATCCCGGCAATGCCGAGCCTTCGCCCGTCTCGCCCACCGACAGCACGGGCTATGCGCTCATCGAGCGCAGCATCCGCGAGCGCTTTCCCGATGCGGTGGTGGCCCCCGGCCTGATGACCGCCGCCACCGACTCGCGCCATTTCACGGGCATCTCGAAGGCGGTCTACCGCTTTTCGCCCATCCGTGTGAACAACGAGGACCTGCCTCGCTTCCACGGCACCAACGAACGCCTGAGCATTGCCGCCTACGGCGACATGATCGGCTTCTACCAGCAGCTGCTGCGCAACGCGTCGCAGCCCGCTTCCGTTTCCGCCTCCATTCAAAGGAAGACACCATGACCCGCGCCGTGATCGTTTCCACCGCCCGTACGCCGCTCGCCAAGAGCTGGAAGGGGGCCTTCAACATGACCCACGGCGCCACGCTCGGCGGCCACGCCGTGCAGCATGCGGTGCAGCGCGCCGGCATCGATGGCGCCGAGGTCGACGACGTCATCATGGGTTGCGCCACGCCCGAAGGCGCGACTGGCAGCAACATCGCGCGCCAGATTGCCCTGCGCGCCGGCCTGCCCATCACCACCTCGGGCATGACCATCAACCGCTTCTGCTCCTCGGGCCTGCAGACCATCGCCACCGCCGCCCAGCGCATCATCGCGGGCGAGGGCGACGTGTACGTGGCCGGTGGCGTGGAAAGCATCTCGTGCGTGCAGAACGAGGCCAACAAGCACATGCTGACCGATCCCTGGCTGGTCAAGAACAAGCCCGAGATCTACTGGAACATGCTGCAGACCGCCGAGCAGGTGGCCAAGCGCTACAACATCGGCCGCGAGGCCATGGACGAATACGGCGCGCGCAGCCAGCAGCGCGCCACCGCCGCGCTCGAAGCCGGCAAGTTCAAGGACGAGATCGCGCCGATCACCGTGCTGGCCGGCGTGGCCGACGGCCAGTTGGGCCTGATCACCAAGGAAGTGACCGTCGAGAACGATGAGGGCATCCGTCCCGGCACCACGAAGGAAGGCATCAGCGGCATCCGCCCGGCCATGCCCGGCGGCCTGATCTCGGCCGGCAATGCCAGCCAGTTCTCGGACGGCGGCGGTGCCTGCGTGGTGGTGGACGAAGCCTATGCCGAGCGCAAGGGCCTGAAGCCGCTCGGTCGTTTCCTGGGCTTCTCCGTCGCCGGTTGCGAGCCGGACGAAATGGGCATCGGCCCCGTCTTCGCCATCCCGAAGGTGCTCAAGAAGCTGGGCCTGACGGTCAATGACATCGACCTGTGGGAGCTGAACGAAGCCTTCGCCGTGCAGGTGCTGTACTGCCGCGACAAGCTGGGCCTGCCGGACGACCGCCTGAACGTCAATGGCGGCGCCATCGCGGTGGGCCACCCCTACGGCGTGAGCGGCCAGCGCCTGACCGGCCATGCGCTGATCGAAGGCAAGCGTCGCGGCGCCAAGAAGGTGGTGGTGACCATGTGCATCGGCGGCGGCATGGGCGCTGCCGGCGTGTTCGAGGTTCTCTGATCCTCAGCGGACGCGCACCGAAGGCATGGCGATGAAGGTCGATCTGCCCACGCTGCAGGGCTTCTTCGCCAGTGCGCCCTTCATGGCCGACCTGGGCGTGCAGGCCACGGGCGGCGAAGCAGGGCGGGTGCGCACGGCGCTCACGCTCGCGCCGCGCCACCTGCAGCACACCGGGGTGGTCCATGCCGGCGTCATGGCCTCCATCGCCGACCACACGATGGGCGCGGCGGCGCAGACGATGGCGCCGGATGGCTTCTGGATCGTCACCGCCGAGTTCAAGACCACGCTCCTGCGAGGCGCCCGCGGTGTGCGCCTGGAGTGCGAGGCCTGGGTGCTGCGGGCGGGACGCCAGTTGAGCTTTGCCGAGGCCGAGGTCTATGCGGTGGCGGCCGATGGGCAGCGCACGCTGGCCGTCAAGGCGGCGGGCACCATGGCCCTGATCGCGGCGCAGGGCTGAGCACAGGGCGTCCAGGCCACTACCGCCCCAACCCGCGCCGAACCCCGGCGCGGTCTTCTTCACGACGAGACAACCATGAGCTATCGCGACACCCTCGACTTCCTGCTCTACGACTGGCTCCATGCCGAGCGCCTGAACGAGCGCCAGCGCTTCGCCGACCATTCGCGCGAGACCTTCGATGCCGTGCTCGACACCTGCGAGCGCATCGCACGCGAGAAGTACGCGCCGGCCAATCGCACGGTGGATGTGGAAGAGCCGCATTTCGACGGCGAGAAGGTCGTTCTGCCGCGCGCCACGCACGAAGCGCATGCGGCCTTCGTCGAGAGCGGCATGATGGCGGCCGCGCAGGACTACGACATCGGCGGCATGCAGCTGCCCTACACGGTGCAGGCGGCGGCCAATTCCTTCTTCGCCATGGCGTCGGTGAGCATCGGCTCGAACATGCTGACCAGCGGCAATGCCAACCTGCTGATGGTGCACGGCACCGAGATGCAGAAGCAGGTGTTCGCGCTCAACGAGTTCTCGGGCCGCTGGGCCGGCACCATGTGCCTGTCGGAGCCGCAGGCCGGCTCCTCGTTGTCGGACGTGGCCACGCGCGCCGTGCCGGATGGCGACGGCTTCGAGAACGACCCGCTCGGCCCGCGCTACCGGCTCAAGGGCAACAAGATGTGGATCTCGGCCGGCGACCATGAGCTGACCGAGAACATCGTCCACATCGTGCTGGCGAAGATTCCGGACGCCGAGGGCAAGCTGATCCCCGGCGTCAAGGGCATCTCCCTGTTCATCGTCCCCAAGAGGATGGTGGACACCGAAGGCCGTCTGACCGGCGTGCGCAACGACGTGGCGCTGGCGGGTCTCAACCACAAGCTGGGCTGGCGCGGCACCACCAACACGCTGCTGAACTTCGGCGAGGGCAAGTACCCGGTCGACGGCAAGGCCGGCGCCGTGGGCTACCTGGTCGGCAAGCCGGGGCAGGGCCTGGCCTGCATGTTCCACATGATGAACGAGGCCCGCATCGGCGTTGGCACCGCTGCCGTCATGCTGGGCATGGCGGGCTACCACGCCTCGCTCGACTACGCCAAGAACCGGCCGCAGGGCCGGCCCGTGGGCCCGGCCGGCAAGGATGCCACCCGCCCGCAGGTGCGCATCATCGAGCACGCCGACGTGCGTCGCATGCTGCTGGCACAGAAGGCGTACTGCGAAGGCGCGCTGGCGCTGCAGCTGTACTGCGCCCGCCTGGTGGACGAGCAGAAGACCGGCACGCCCGAGGCCGCCGACGATGCCCGCCTGCTGCTGGAGGTGCTGACACCCATCGCCAAGAGCTGGCCCAGCGAATGGTGCCTGGAGGCCAATTCGCTGGCCATCCAGATCCACGGCGGCTACGGCTACACCCGCGACTTTCCCGTGGAGCAGTACTGGCGCGACAACCGCCTGAACATGATCCATGAGGGCACGCATGGCATCCAGGCCGCCGACCTGCTGGGCCGCAAGGTGCTGATGGAAGGTGGCAAGGGCCTGCAGCTGCTGGGCGCTCGCGTGCAAGAGACCATTGGTCGCGCCGCTGCACGGCCCGAGCTGGCCGGCTTTGCCGACGCGCTGGGCCAGGCCTTCGGCCGCGTCACGGCGGCCATCCAGGCCGCCTGGTCCACCGGCAACCCGGCCGAGGCGCTGGTCAATGCGGTGCCCTACATGCAGGCCTTCGGCCACATGGTCCTGGCGTGGATGTGGCTGGATGTCGCCGACAAGGCCATCGAGAAGGACAATGGCGCGACCTCGGTGTCGACCACCGGCCGCCTCGGCGCCGCCACCTACTTCTTCCGCTACGAACTGCCCAAGATCGGCGCCTGGCTCAACGTGGTCGAGAGCCGCGAGCCCGTCTGCGCAGACCTTCCCGAAGACGCCTTCTGATGACCTCCCAAGCCCCCGCCCGCCCGGCCAAGCAGCGCCACTGGACCGAGAAGCTGAGCTGGATCCTGATCTACGCCGGCCTGTTCACCGTGGTGCTGGGCATCGCCACCGCGCGCCAGGACGAGCCGCTGGGCTGGTCCATCGGCGTGCCCGGCGGCGTGGCCGTGCTGGCCGGCGTGGTGCTGATCTACATCCGTTCCCGCATCAAGCCCTGAACCGGCCCCTGAGGCAATGACGGCCCGTTGACCCAGGACCGTTCGGGCTGAGCCTGTCGAAGCCGGGGGCGCCAGTGCCGAGGCCCTTCGACAGGCTCAGGGCGAACGGGTTGGATCACTGGCGTCGCGCCGCCCCCGTCCTTTCCAAACTTTCGGAGACATAAGCCATGACCGCACGCACCGTCCAGCAACTGTTCGACCTCAAGGGCAAAGTCGCCCTGATCACCGGCGGCTCCCGCGGCCTGGGCCTGCAGATGGCCCATGCGCTGGGCGAGGCCGGTGCCCGGGTCATGCTCAGCTCGCGCAAGGCCGAGGACCTGGAGCAGGCCGCGGCCGAGCTGCAGGCGGCCGGCATCGATGCGCGCTGGATCGCCGCCGACTGCAGCAAGGAAGAAGACACCCGCCGCCTGGCCGACGAAACGCTGGAGCGCATGGGCGCCGTGGACATCCTGGTCAACAACGCCGGCGCCAGCTGGGGCGCCCCGGCCGAGGAGCATCCGGTGGCCGCCTGGGACAAGGTGATGAACCTCAACGTCCGCGGCTACTTCATCCTGAGCCAGCAGATCGCCAACGGCTACATGATCCCGAAGAAGACCGGGCGCATCATCAATATCGCTTCGATCGCGGGCCTCAACGGCAACCCGATCGGTATGAAGACCCTGGCCTACAACACCTCCAAGACCGCGGTGATCGGCTTCACCCGCACGCTGGCGGCAGAGTGGGGCCGCCATGGCATCAACGTGAATGCCATCTGCCCGGGCTTCTTCCGCACGAAGATGGCCTCGGGCCTGATCGACGCGCTGGGCGAGGACAACATGAAGGCCGCCGCGCCGCTCAACCGCCTGGGCGATGATGAAGACCTCAAGGGCATCACGCTGCTGTACGCCAGCGACGCGGGCAAGCACATCACCGGCCAGTGGATGGCGGTGGATGGCGGCACCAGCGTCGTGCTGGGCGCGGCCTGAACCCGCTTTTCCATCGAACCCGCGCCGCCTCGTGCGGCGGCCTTCCAGACCATGAACATTTCCTTCGGCGTCGACATTCCCTTCGTCCACCACCTGGGCTTCACGATGCACCGCTTCGAGGGCGGTGAATCGGAGTTGCACTACACGCCGGCCGATGAGCACCTCAACAGCTTCCAGGTGGCGCACGGCGGCGCCTGCATGACGCTGCTGGACGTGACCATGGCCACCGCCGCACGCAGCGTGCAGCCGGAGATCGGGGTGGTCACCATCGAGATGAAGACCAGCTTCATGCAGCCCGCCCGCGGACCGCTGGTGGCCTACGGCCGCCTGATGCACCGCACGGCCACCATGGCCTTCACCGAGGCGCGCATCGTCGATGCCGCGGGCCGCCTGTGCACGCACGCCACCGGCACCTTCAAGTACGTCAAGCGCCTGCCGGTCGATGGCCGGGGCGTGCATTCCCTCCAACCGGTTTCCACCGACTGACCCACAGAGCCCACCATGCCGCAGAACAAGCAGATCCACCTGGACAACCGCCCGACCGGCGAGGCCGAACTGGCCAACTTCAAGCTCGTCGTCGCCGACACCCCGGCGCTGGAAGAGGGCCAGGTGCTGGTGCGCCACCACTACCTGAGCCTGGACCCGTACATGCGCGGCCGCATGAACGACTCCAAGAGCTATGCCGCCTCGCAGCCCCTGGGTCAGACCTTCCAGGGCGGCACGGTGGGCGAGGTGGTCGAGAGCCGCCATCCCAAGTTCGCCGTGGGCGACAAGGTGGTGGGCTTCGGCGGCTGGCAGGAATACGGCGTGGTCGATGCCAACCAGCCCGGCATGCTGCGCAAGGTCGACACCACGCACGTGCCGCTGTCGCACTACCTGGGCGCCGTCGGCATGCCCGGCGTGACGGCCTGGTACGGCCTGGTCAAGATCATCGCGCCCAAGGCCGGCGAGACGATGGTCATCACGGCCGCGAGCGGCGCCGTCGGCAGCGCCTTCGGCGCGCTGGCCAAGGCCCGTGGCTGCCGCGTGGTCGGCATCGCCGGCGGCCCGGACAAGTGCAAGTACGTGACGGACGAACTGGGCTTCGACGCCTGCATCGACTACCGCCAGCACCCCGATGTCAAGAGCATGAGCGCCGCGCTGAAGGAAGCCTGCCCCGACGGCATCGACGGCTACTTCGAGAACGTGGGCGGCTACATCCTCGATGCGGTGCTGCTGCGCCTGAACGCCTTCGCCCGCATCGCCCTGTGCGGCATGATCGCCGGCTACGACGGCCAGCCGCTGCCCCTGCAGAACCCCACGCTGCTGTTGATCAACCGCGTGAAGCTCGAAGGCTTCATCGTCAGCGAGCACATGGAAGTCTGGCCCGAGGCGCTCAAGGAGCTGGGCACGCTGGTCGCCACCGGCAAGCTGCGTCCGCGCGAATCCATCGCCGAGGGCATCGAGAAAGCGCCCGAGGCCTTCCTGGGCCTGCTCAAGGGCAAGAACTTCGGCAAGCAGCTGGTCAAGCTGGTTTGAGCATGGTCCGGCTCGCCGCGGCGCAGTCGATCTCCCGCCCGGGCGACCTGGCGGCGAACGTGGCGTCGCACCTGCGCCTCATCCGTGCGGCGCAGGCGGCAGCCGTGGACTTGCTGGTGTTTCCCGAACTCTCGCTGAGCGGCTACGAGCCGGATCTGCTGCGCGATTGCCTGATCGATGCGTCGCTACCCGATGGCGTACTGGCGCCACTGCAGTCGGCGGTCGATGCGGCAGGCATGGCCGTCGTCGTGGGCGCGCCGGTGGCGCATGCGGCGGGCGGACTGCCGCACATCGCGGCCATCGTGCTCTCGCCACACGCGCCGCCGCGGGTGTGTCTGAAGCAGCATCTGCATCCGGGAGAGGATGCCTTTGCATCGGCGGGGCCCGGCGGCGCTTTTCTCATCGACACGGGCCGCCTGCGCGCGGGCCTGGCGGTCTGCGCCGACTTCTGCACGGCGAGCCACGCGGCGCAGGCGCACGAAGCGGGCGCGCAGGTCTATGTGGCCAGCGCGCTCATCTCCGTGGGCGGCTATGGCCATGACGCGGCCTTGCTCCAGATGCGTGCCAAGACCCATGGCATGCCTGTGCTGCTGAGCAACCATGGCGGCCCGTCCGGCGGCTATGTGTCGGCAGGGCGCAGCGCCTTCTGGCTGCCGGATGGAAGTCTTCTTGCCGAGGTCGAAGGCCCTGGCGAGCATCTGCTGGTGATCGATCAAGAGGCGGCGGGGGCTGGCTGGTCGGCCCGCGTCGTGCCGCTGTAAACGACGAGCCTGTTCAAGGAGGGCGCCATGGCCGACATGACCCACGAAGTCTTCAACCAGCCCGAGCCGCTGGTCGACTACGACCTGTTCGCCACCCACCGTGCGTTGCAGGACGCCCTGCGCTTCAACGCACCCAGTCTTGACCTTTCGCCGCTGCAGGCGCTGGGCCGCGAGGTGGGCACGGCGCAGATGCAGCAGCATGCGCGCCTGGCCAATGTGCACACGCCGGTGCTGCACACGCACGACCGCTTCGGCCGGCGCATCGACGAGGTGGAGTTCCATCCCAGCTACCACGCGCTCATGGGCGCCGCCGTGGGCGCCGGCCTGCACGGCACGCCCTGGGCCGAGGCGGGCGATCCGGCAGCAACCGCGGCCGGCCGCTCGCCGCATGTGCAGCGCGCCGCCGGCTTCATGCTCTTCACCGAGCTGGAGCCCTCGATGCTGTGCCCCATCTCCATGACCTATGCGGCCACGCCCGGCCTGCGCGGCAATTCGGCCATCTATGCCGACTGGGCGCCCAAGCTGCAGAGCCGCTGGTACGACCCGCAGCTGGCCGTCTGGCGCGACAAGCCCGGCGTGACCATGGGCATGGGCATGACCGAGAAGCAGGGCGGCTCCGATGTGCGGGCCAACACCACGCAGGCGGTGCGCGACGGCAGCGACGCCTGGGGCGAGCGCTATGCGCTCACCGGCCACAAGTGGTTCTTCTCGGCGCCGATGTGCGACGCCTTCCTGGTGCTGGCGCAGGCGCCGGCGGGGCTCTCCTGCTTCTTCCTGCCGCGTGTGCTGCCGGACGGCACGCGCAACGCGCTGCGCATCCAGCGCCTGAAGGACAAGCTGGGCAACAAGGCCAATGCCAGCTCCGAGGTCGAGTTCCACGGCGCCACCGCCTGGCTGGTGGGCGAGGAGGGGCGCGGCGTGCCGCAGATCCTCGAGATGGGCACCATGACCCGGCTCGACTGCTCGCTGGGCACCAGCGGCCTGATGCGCCAGGCCCTGGCCCAGGCGCTCAACCACACGGCGCAACGCAGCGCCTTCGGCAAGCCGCTGATCGCGCAGCCGCTGATGAAGAACGTGCTGGCCGACATGGCGCTCGAAAGCGAAGCGGCCGTCGCCCTGTCGATCCGCCTCGCGCGTGCCTTCGACCGCGCGCAGGACCCGCGCGAGCGGCTGCTCGCCCGCGTGCTCACGCCCATCGCCAAGTTCTGGATCTGCAAGCGCGGCGCCGCGCTGGCGCAGGAGGCCATGGAATGCCTGGGCGGCAACGGCTATGTGGAGGAGGGCGGCGAAGGCGTGCTGGCCCGCATCTACCGCGAGATGCCGGTCAACTCCATCTGGGAGGGCGCCGGCAACATCATGGCCATCGACCTGCTGCGCGCCTTGCGCAAGGGCGACATCGCCGCCGCGCTCGCCAACGAACTGGCGCCCGCCCGTGGCGCGCATCCGGCGCTCGACCGGCTGATGGACGCCCTGCCCACGCGTGTGGAGGCCATGGCCACCGAAACCCAGGCGCGTCGCCTGGCGCAGGACGTGGCGCTGGCCGTGCAGGCCGCGCTGCTGGTGCAGACGGCGCCGGCCGCGGTGCACGAGGCCTTCTGCGCCTCGCGCATCGGGGGCGACTGGGGCCAGACTTTCGGCACACTGGGCGAGGGCGCCGATTTCGACGCCATCCTGGCCCGGGCCATGCCGCGCTGACCGGCCCGTTCCACCCGTTCTTCGCATCCGACCCACGCAGCGGCCCGCGCCGCTGAATCCGGCGCCACGCCGCCGTCCCTTTCCGGAGTCCCCATGGCAGACATCATCCTGCACCACTACGCCGCCTCGCCCTTCTCGGAGAAGGTGCGCCTGCTGCTCGGCCACAAGAAGCTGGCCTGGAAGTCGGTGATCATTCCCTCGGTCATGCCCAAACCCGACCTGGTGGCGCTGACCGGCGGCTACCGCCGCACGCCGGTGCTGCAGGTGGGCGCGGACGTGTATTGCGACACCGCCCTCATCGCCGACGTGCTGGAGCACCTGCAGCCCGAGCCCACCCTCTACCCCGAGCCCGAGAAAGGCCTGGCCCGCATCGTGGCGCAGTGGGCCGACAGCACGCTGTTCTGGGCTGCCATGGCCTGGAACCTGCAGCCCAAGGGCGCGGCCGAACTCTTCGCCAGCCTGCCGGCCGAGGCGGCCAAGGCCTTTGGCGAAGACCGCGGCAAGATGACCGCCGGCAACATGGCCCGCATCAAGCCCGCCGATGCCGCCGCCGCGTACAAGAACTACCTGCGGCGCCTGTCCGACATGCTGGACGACCGCAGCCATCTGCTCGGCGAGGTGCCCTGCATCGCCGACTTCGCGGCCTACCACCCGCTCTGGTACACCAGCCGCGTCAATGCCGTGAAGTCCATCCTCCAGCTCACGCCCGCGGTGGTCGACTGGATGGACCGCATCAAGGCCATCGGCCACGGCAGCTTCGAGAAGATCAGCTCGGCCGATGCGCTGGCCATCGCCAAGGCCGCCGCACCCAAGACCCTGCTGACCGACAGCACCTTCCAGGACGACCATGGCATTCCGCTGGGCAGCGCGGTGACCATCCGCGCCGAGAGCTTCGGCCTGGAAGAGACCGTCGGCACGCTGGTGGCCGCCACGCGCACGCACTTCACGCTGGCCCGCGAGGACGAGCGCGCGGGCACGCTGCATGTGCACTTTCCGCGCACGGGCTATGTGCTGAAGGCGGCCGACGCGGGCTGATCGGCGCGATGGCGGCGGGGTGGCTGCCCGCCGACGTCGCCTGCAAGACAGCCATGGGGCACCGCGGGCGCTCCAATCGGTCGCACAGCGGCAATCCTCCGCATTCCAGAGACAACGGCAAAAGGACCGACTTCCATGATCCAGGACTTCCACGGCAAGACCGCGGTGCTCACCGGCGCCGCTTCCGGCTTCGGCCTCGAGTGCGCGCGCATCGGCGCGGCGCGCGGCATGAACCTCGTGCTGGTCGACGTGCAGCAGGACGCACTCGATAAGGCCGAGGCCGAGATGAAGGCCGCCGGCGTGCAGGTGATGGCGCGGAAGGTGGACGTCTCCAACGCGAGTGAGATGGAAGCCCTGGCCGCGGCCGTGAAGGAGCGCTTCGGCGCGCCGCACTTCGTCTTCAACAACGCGGGCGTGGGTGCCGGCGGTCTGGTGTGGGAGAACTCGGTCGCCGACTGGGAATGGGTGCTGGGCGTGGACCTGTGGGGCGTGGTGCACGGCGTGCGCCTGTTCGTGCCCATGATGCTGGAGGCCGCCGAGAAAGACCCGGCCTACCGCGGCCACATCACCAACACCGCCAGCATGGCCGGTCTGCTCACGGCCCCCAACATGGGCATCTACAACGCCGCCAAGGCGGCCGTGGTGAGCCTGACCGAGACCATGTACCAGGACTTGCGCCTGGTCACCGACCAGATCGGCGCCAGCCTGCTGTGCCCCTACTTCGTGCCCACTGCCATCGTGCAGAGCGAGCGCAACCGGCCGGGCGGCGCGCTGGCGCAGGGCCAGCTGACCAAGAGCCAGCTGATCGGCCAGGCCATGTCCGAGAAGGCCGTCTCCAGCGGCAAGGTCACGGCGGCCGAGGTGGCGCACAAGGTCTTCCAGGCCATCGGCGACAACCAGTTCTACGTCTTCAGCCACACCGGCGCCAAGGCCCTGGGCAACGTCAAGAGCCGCATGGAGAACATCGTGGCCATCCAGAACCCGGCCGATCCCTTCCTGGAGCGGCCGGAAGTGGGGGCGCAGTTGAAGGCGCAGTTGCGCGGCGGTTGAGCGGGGCTGCCTTCGGCGGAGCGCACGCTTGCAGGCGAGCAAGGCCGAGGTCGCTGCGCGCGCTTGGCCTCAACCCACAGGCACGGCTGGCGGTGCCAGCTCGGTGAACTGGCCGTTCCAGTACGGGTAGTAGGGATAGGGCGGCGTCACCGCGCTGGCGGCGTCCAGGCGGGCCATCTGCGCGGCGCTCAGCTGCCAGCCGATGGCGCCGAGGTTCTGGCGCAGTTGCGTCGCGTCGCGCGCGCCGATGAGCACGCTGCTCACCGTGGGCCGTTGCAGCAGCCAGTTGATGGCGATCTGCGGCAGGGTGCGGCCCGTTTCCTCGGCCACGGTGTCCATGGCCTCGACCACGCGGAACAGGCGCTCGTCCTCCACCGGCGGTGCGAAGCTGGCCGTCTGGTGCAGGCGGCTGCCTTCGGGCAGCGGTTGGCCGCGGCGGATGCGGCCCGTCAGCCGGCCCCAGCCCAGCGGGCTCCAGACGATGGCGCCCAGGCCCTGGTCGATGCCCAGCGGCATCAGCTCCCACTCGTAGTCGCGGCCGACCAGTGAGTAGTAGGCCTGGTTGGCGACGAAGCGCTCCGTGCCCAGTCGGTCGGCCGCGGCCAGCGCCTTCATCAGCTGCCAGCCCGCGAAGTTGGAGGCGCCGATGCTGCGCACCTTGCCGCTGCGCACCAGGTCGTCCAGCGTGCGCAGCATCTGCTCCACCGGCGTGGCGGCGTCGAAGGCATGCAATTGCAGCAGATCGATGTGCTCGGTGCGCAGCCGTCGCAGCGCGGCCTCCACGCCGCCGATCAGATGGTGGCGCGACCAGCCGCGGTCGTTGGGCCCGGGCCCGGTGGGCAGCGTGAGCTTGGTCGACAGGATGGCCTCATGCCGCCGGCCCTGCAGCGCCTCGCCCAGCACGCGCTCGGAGGCGCCGTCGGAATAGACGTCCGCCGTGTCGAAGAGCGAGACGCCGGCCTCCAGGCAGATGGCGATCATCTCGCGGGCCTCGTCCACGTCGGTGCGGCCCCAGGCGCTGAAGAGCGGCCCTTGTCCGCCGAAGGTGCCGGCGCCAAAGCCGAGCACCGGGACGCGGAAGCCGGAGCGGCCGAGCAGTCGGTGTTCCATGGTTGTTTCTCCTTGGGTGTGTGAGTCAGGCGTTGCAGCGGCGCGGCGCGGAAGGCGTGTCGGCGGACAGGCGACGACGCTGCATCGCCCGGCTGACCAGCGCCAGGGCCAGCCCGGCCAGCGTGAGCCCGGCCGCTGCCGGACCGAGGCCCTGCAGCCCGGGCCCGTGGTCGATGACCGCGCCGCCCACCCAGGCGCCCAGGGCGTTGCCCAGGTTGAAGGCGGCGATGTTCAGGCTGGACGCGAGGTTCTGACCCGCGCCGGCCGCCTGCTCCAGCATGCGGGCCTGCAGCGGCGCGGCGGTGGCGAAGGCGGCCACGCCCAGCGCCGCCAGGAAGACCGCCGCCGCCACCCGGTGCGGCATGGCGAGCGGGGCGAGCGCCAGCACCACGGCCAGCGCGAGCAGGGTGCCGATCACGGCCGGCATCGGCGCCCGGTCGGCCAGCCGGCCGCCGAGGATGTTGCCCACCGCCAGCCCGCCGCCGAAGACCAGCAACAGCGGCGACACGGCCGCGACGGACAGGCCGGTCACCTGCGTCAGCACCGGCTGCACGTAGGTGTAGAAGGCGAACACGCCCCCGAAGCCCAGGATGGTGATGGCCAGGCTCAGCCACACCTGCGGCCGGGCCAGCACCGACAGCTCCTCGGCCAGCGTGGCGGGCGCCTCTGCCTGCACCTGCTGCGGCACGAAGCGCATCAGCACTGCCAGCGCCACCACGCCGACCACGGCCACGGCCCAGAAGGTGGCGCGCCAGCCCCACTGCAGCCCGATCCAGGCGCCGGCCGGCACGCCCAGCAGCGTCGCGGCGGTGAGGCCGGTGAACATCAGTGCGATGGCCGAGGCCCGGCGCTCGGGCGGCACCAGGCCCGCGGCCACCACGGCGCCGACGCCGAAGAAGGTGCCGTGCGCCAGCGAGGTCAGCACCCGGGCGGCCATCAGCGTGGCGTAGTCGGGCGCCAGGGCGCAGGCGATGTTGCCGGCGGTGAACACGCCCATCAGCGCGATCAGCACCGTGCGCCGCGGCAGGCGCCGCGTGGCCAGCGTGAGCACCGGCGCGCCGACGGCGACGCCCAGCGCATAGCCGGAAATGAGCAGGCCAGCCGCCGTGATGGACACGCGCAGGTCGGCCGCGACCTGCTGCAGCAGGCCCATGATGACGAATTCGGTGGTGCCGATGCCAAAGGCGCCGGCGGTGAGGGCAAGAAGTGCGAGAGGCATGATGGCCGAGACTGTGATCTGATCGCGCCACGATGACTAGGACGCTCTCTGGACAAGCAGCTGTGAAGCCAATTCACAAGTCGGGCCCCGCGCGGGTCGAGGTCAACCGCGCCGGCGAACTGGAGGCCTTCGTGCAGGTGGTGGACCGCGGCGGCTTCTCGGCCGCGGCGCGGCACCTGGGCCTGACGCCCTCGGCCATCAGCAAGCTGGTGGCCCGGCTGGAGGCGCGCCTGTCGGTGCAACTGGTGCACCGCTCCACCCGCAAGCTGCAGCTCACGGCCGAAGGCCAGCTCTTCTACGAGCGCGGCCTGCGGGTGCTGGCCGACCTGGACGAGGCCGAACGCTGCGTCGGGGCCGGCGCTGCACCGCGCGGGCGGGTCAGCATCAATGCCAGCATTCCCTTCGGGCATCGGTTGCTGCTGCCACTGGTACCGCGGCTGTTGGAGGCCTATCCGGAGTTGCAGGTGGACGTGGTGCTGACCGACCGCGTGGTCGACCTGATGGAGGAGCGCTGCGACATCGCGATCCGCTGGGGCAAGCTGCCGCCTTCGGATCTGGTGGGCCGGCTGCTGGGCCACACGGCGCAGGCCATCGTCGGCTCACCCGACTACCTGGCGCGGCACGGAACGCCCACCACGGTGGAGGAGCTCGCGCGCCACAACCGTCTGGGCTCCACCTACCGCCGCAACGTGCCCGACTGGCCGCTGGTCGTCGATGGCCGTGCGGCCGCGATGCCGGTGGTGGGCAGCGCCCGCGCCAGCGACGGTGCGGCGTTGCGCCTGCTGGCGATGGAAGGCGTGGGGCTGGCGCGCCTGTCCGTCTACCACGTGCTGCCCGACCTGCGCGCGGGGCGTCTGGTGCCGGTGATGGAGGCGTTCAACCCGCACGAGCTGGAGCCGCTGCATGCCGTCTACCTGGGCCGGCCCGGGCGGCTGCCGGCGCGGGTGCGGGCGGTGCTGGACTTCCTGGCCGCGCATGCGGATTTCGAGGGTGCGGACCGGGTGCCGGAGCCTGCGGCCTGAACACTGTCTTTGCGCGCAATCCCGGTCACTCGACCCTGCCGCTCTGAGCGGGTCGGCGGGCTTGCGCCCCGGCTTCGACAGGCTCAGCCCGAACGGTTCTTGAATGATCGGCCGGCATTGGGCGCGGCGCGGCGCAGCACGGGGTTTCAGGTTGCCGGCGCGAGCGGCAGATGGATGCGGGCGCACAGCCCGCGCGGCTGGACCGGCGCCAGCGTCACGCGCCCGCCCTGGCGCTCCACGATCTCCTTCACGATCGGCAGGCCCAGCCCGCAGCCGTTGCCTTGATCGGTGGCGCGCACGAAGCGCTCGAAGACGCGGGACGAGTCCTCCGGCGCGATGCCGGGGCCGTCGTCGGTGACGCTGAGCACGGCCTCGTCGCCGTCGCGCTGAACGTCGACGGTCACGACGGCGCCGCGGCCGGCGTAGCGCAGGGCGTTGTCGATCAGGTTGCTGAGGGCCTCGCGCAGCAGCCAGGCATGGCCGATGACGACGAGAGGTGGCGCCTCGGCGGGCGTGGTGATTGCTGCGGAGTCCATCGCTTTGTGGGCATTGCCATCGCCAGCGCCAGCGCCAGCGGCGTCGGAAGCATTTGTCGCGATCTCACCCACCGGGCTTCCTTCTTCCTCCACGGGCGCAAAGCCCAGGTCGATGCCCTCGCGCAGCGCCCGCGGCACCAGCGTGGCGGTGAGCTCCTGCGCCAGCGTCCGCACGTCCACCGGCGAGCCCCGGGCCGCGGCGGTGTCGGGCTCCGCGCGCGCCAGGGTGAGCAGTTGGTTGACGAGGTGCGCGCTGCGGTCGGCGCTTTCGTGCACGCGGCGCAGGCGCTCGCGCTGGGCCTCGTCGCCGGCCAGGGCCAGCGCCACTTCGGCCTGTGACTTGAGGCCCGCCAGCGGTGTGCGCATCTGGTGCGCAGCATCGCTGATGAAGCGCTTCTGCTGCGCCAGGTTGTGCTGCACGGCCGCCAGCAGGCCGTTCACGGCCATCACCAGCGCGCGCACCTCGCCCGGCGCGGCGTCGAGGCGGATCGGTGTGAGGTCGGTGGGCGCGCGGCCTTCCACCTCGCGGCGCAGGCGCAGCAGCGGGGCCAGGCCGGCGCGGATGCCCAGCCAGATCACCGTGGTCATCAGCAGGATCAGGCCGGCCAGGGGCAGCAGCGTGTCCCACAGGATGCCGCGCGCCAGTTCCTCGCGGCTGGTACGGCTGCGCGCCACCTGCACCAGCAGCACTGCGTTCGGGTCGTCGCGGCCGCCCTGGCGCAGAAAGAGGGCGGCCACGCGCAGCGGCTGGCGGGCGCCGACCTCGTCGTTGGCGGGCGGCAGCAGCGCGTCGTAGAAGTAGGGCTGGCCGATGGGTGGCCGCGCCATGACGGCGGCCGGCGGCAGCGGCAGCTGGTGGTTGCCGAGGATGAAGGCGCCCGGTGGCGTGCTGACCATGTAGTGCAGACGGTCGTCGGGGTCGGCCTCCAGCACGTCCTGAGCGGCGCGCGGAAAGTCGATCAGGAGGCCGTTGTCCAGCGGGCGCAGCTGGCGGGCCAGGGCGCGCGAGGCCTGCAGCAGGCTGGCATCGACGGCGGCGTTGGTGTAGCGCTCGGCCAGCTGGTAGGCCGCGAGGCCGCCGGCCAGCCACAGCACGAGCTGCGGGAGCAGCAGCCACAGCAAGAGCTGGCGGCGCAGGGTGGGCGCGAAGCGGCGGGGGGCGTGAGAGGGCCGATCAGCCACGTGCGCCCGCCGTCGCGGCCGGCGCCGGGCTTTCGAGCAGGTAGCCCAGCCCGCGCACCGTGCGGATGACCAGGCCCGGCTTCTCCAGCTTGCGCCGCAGCTTGTGCACGTAGACCTCCACCGCGTTGCCCACCGCGGCGCTGTCGCCCTCGTCGCCCATCCAAGCGCGCACGATCTCGTCCTTGGTCACGACCTCGCCGGCGCGCTCGGCCAGCAGTTCCAGCATGGCCCATTCGCGGCCGCTCAGCTCGATGGCCTCGCCGCCCACCGTGGCGCGGCGGTTGTCGCGGTCCAGCAGCATGCCGCCCACCTGCAGGCCGCTGCCGCGGGCCCGGGTGCGGCGCAGCAGGGCATGCAGCCGCGCCTCCAGCTCCGGAAAGTCGAAGGGCTTGGTCACGTAGTCGTCGGCGCCGGCCTGCAGGCCGCTCACGCGGTCTTCCAGGCTGTCGCGGGCGGTGAGCACGACGATGGGCAGCAGCGGCTGCTGGGCGCGCACCTGGCGCAGCAGGCTCAGGCCGTCCAGCAGCGGCAGGCCCAGATCGAGGATGGCGAGGTCGAAGCGGTGGCGGCCGAGCAGGTATTCGGCCACGGCGCCGTTGGGTGCGTGCTCCACCGCGAAGCCGGCGCCCTTCAGCTGGGCCGCCAGTCCGTCGGCCAGCAGGGCGTCGTCTTCGGCAAGCAGGATGTGCATCCCGCCGAGATTAACGAAGCGGGGCCGCTTCGGCCTCGGGTTTAACCTTAGATTAATAAATTAAAGAGACTTTAATAATCCGGCCGCGGCGACGACGCCGACCACTCAACGGCCCCGCGGGGCGCTTCAAGGAGACCTGACCATGCGCGTTCTTCCGACTGCTTCCTTCACCCGCACCGCCGCCGCGGCCGCACTGCTGGCGCTGGCCGGTGCCGCCCAGGCCGGCGAGGTCGAGGTGCTGCACTACTGGACCAGCGGCGGCGAGGCCAAGGCCGCCGCCGCCCTCAAGGCCACGCTGCAGGCCAAGGGCGACACCTGGAAGGACTTCGCCGTCGCCGGCGGCGGTGGCGATTCGGCCATGACGGTGCTGAAGTCGCGCGTGGTCTCGGGCAATGCGCCCTCGGCCGCCCAGATCAAGGGCCCGGCCATCCAGGAATGGGCGCGCGAGGGCGTGCTGACCAGCATCGACGGCGTGGCCAAGGCCAACAAGTGGGACGCGGCGCTGCCGGCCACCGTGGCCGCCATCATGAAATACAAGGGCAACTACGTGGCCGCGCCGGTCAACGTGCACCGCGTGAACTGGCTCTGGATCAACCCCGAGGCGCTCAAGAAGGCCAAGGCCAAGGCGCCCACCACTTGGGACGAGTTCTTCGCCACCGCCGATGCCCTGCAGAAGGCCGGCATCACGCCCGTGGCCCACGGCGGCCAGCCCTGGCAGGACTTCACCACCTTCGAGACGGTGGTGCTGGGCGTGGGGGGCGCCGACTTCTACCGCAAGGCCCTGGTGCAGCTGGACCAGGACGCGCTCAAGAGCCCCACCATGATCAAGGCCGCCGAGACCTTCAAGCGCATCAAGCCCTACACCGACAAGGCCGCCTCGGGCCGCGACTGGAACCTGGCCACCGCCATGGTCATCAAGGGCGAGGCCGGCATGCAGTTCATGGGCGACTGGGCCAAGGGCGAGTTCGTGGCCGCCGGCAAGAAGCCGGGCACCGACTTCCTGTGCATGGCCGCGCCGGGCACCGCGCAGGCCTTCACCTTCAACATCGACTCCTTCGCCATGTTCAAGGTCAAGGGCGACGACCGCATCAAGGCCCAGAACGACCTGGCCGAGGCCATCATGTCGCCGGCCTTCCAGGAGACCTTCAGCCTGGCCAAGGGCTCGATCCCGGTGCGGCTGGACGTGCCCATGGACAAGTTCGACGACTGCGCCAAGCTCTCGGCCAAGGACTTCGCCGCCACCGCCAAGTCGGGCGCCCTGGTGCCCAGCGCGGCCCACAGCATGGCCGTGCCCTCGGCCGTCGAAGGCGCGCTGAAGGACGCCGTGAGCCAGTACTGGAACAGCGACAAGATGAGCGCACAGGACGCCGTCGCCAAGATCGCCGCCGCGGCCAAGACCCGCTGACCGGCCCCGCGCTGCATACCTGACGAGCACCGCCCCGGCCGCCACCCGCGCCGGGGCCGCCGCAGCATCGCCCGACGAGGGAGCCCCATGTCCGCGCCTTCCCGCCTGCCCACGCCCTGGCTGCCCAAGCTGGTCATCGCGCCCAGCTTCGTGCTGGCCTTCCTGTTCATCTACGGCCTGATCGCCTGGAACGGCTACCTGTCGGTGTCGGAGTCGCGGCTGCTGCCCAACTACGACTTCGCGGGGCTCGACCACTACCTCACGCTGTGGGAGAACGAGCGCTTCCGCGTCGCGATGACGAACATGCTGATCTTCGGCGTGCTCTTCATCGGGGGCAGCACGCTGCTGGGCCTGTTGCTCGCCATCCTGCTGGACCAGAAGATCCGCGCCGAGGGCGTGCTGCGCACGGTGTACCTGTACCCCATGGCCATCTCGGCCATCGTCACCGGCACGGCCTGGAAGTGGATGCTCAACCCCGGCATGGGCCTGGAGCACCTGATGCAGTCCTGGGGCTTCGCGGGCTTCAGCTTCGACTGGCTGGTCGACCCCGACCGGGCCATCTACTGCGTGGTGATCGCCGGCGTGTGGCAAAGCGCGGGCTTCGTCATGGCGCTCTTCCTGGCGGCGTTGCGCGGCATCGACGACGCCATCATCAAGGCCGCGCAGGTGGACGGCGCCAGCCTGCCGCGCATCTACTGGCGCATCATCATCCCCAGCCTGCGGCCGGTGTTCTTCAGCACCGTGCTGGTGGTCAGCCACCTGGCCATCAAGAGCTTCGACCTGGTGATGGCGCTCACTGCGGGCGGTCCCGGCTTCGCCACCGACCTGCCGGCCACCTTCATGTACGCCATGGCCTTCACCCGCGGCCAGATCGGCCTGGGCGCGGCCAGCGCCACCGTCATGCTGGCCACCGTTGCGGCGGTGGTGGTGCCGTACCTGTACTCCGAACTGCGGACCAAGAAGGGCTGAGGACACACCCATGCGCGTCGTTCACCGCACCATCCTCTGGGCGCTGCTGCTGCTCTTCGCGGCCTACTTCCTGGCGCCGCTGTACGTCATGCTGGTCACCTCCTTCAAGGACATGGACCAGGTGCGCGCCACCAGCATGGTGGCCCTGCCCACGCAGCCCACCTTCGAGGCCTGGAGCAAGGCCTGGAGCTCCGCCTGCACCGGCACCGACTGCCGCGGCCTGCAGCCCTTCTTCATGAACTCGGTGCTGATGGTGGTGCCGGCCGTGGCCATCTCCACGCTGCTGGGCGCGCTCAACGGCTACGTGCTGGCGCAGTGGCGCTTCCGAGGCAGCGAGACGATGTTCGCGCTGATGCTCTTCGGCGTCTTCATGCCCATGCAGGTGGTGCTGCTGCCCATGAGCCAGGTGCTGGGCTGGCTGGGCATCGCCAGCTCCATCTGGGGGCTGATCCTCATGCACCTGCTGGCCGGGCTGCCGACCACCACGCTGTTCTTCCGCAACTACTACGTGGGCCTGCCGCCCGAGCTGGTCAAGGCGGCCATGCTCGACGGTGCCAGCTTCTGGCAGATCTTCCGGCGCATCGTGCTGCCGCTGTCGGTGCCGATCCTGGTGGTGACAGTCATCTGGCAGTTCACGGCCATCTGGAACGACTTCCTCTACGGCGTGGTGTTCTCCGGCGCCGACAGCAAGCCCATCACCGTGGGCCTGAACAACCTGGCCAACACCACCAGCTCGGTCAAGGAATACAACGTGGACATGGCCGCGGCGCTGATCGCCGCGCTGCCGACCCTCTTCGTCTACGTGGTGGCGGGCAAGTACTTTGTGCGCGGGCTGACGGCCGGCGCGGTGAAGGGATGAAGAACATGGGCGCACTCGGCATCCGCCAGATCCACAAGACCTACGCGGGCAACACCCACATCCTCAAGGGCATCGACCTGGAGATCGAGGCCGGCGAGTTCCTGATCCTGGTCGGGCCCTCGGGCTGCGGCAAGTCCACGCTGCTGTCGATCATCGCGGGGCTGGACGCACCGACGTCCGGCTCGGTGCACATCGGCGAGCGCGAGGTCACCAACCTGCCCAGCAAGGACCGCGACATCGCCATGGTGTTCCAGAGCTATGCGCTCTACCCCAACATGACGGTTGCGCAGAACATCGCCTTCGGCCTGGAGCTGCGCAAGGTGCCCAAGGCCGAACGCGAGGCCACGGTGCAGCGCGTGGCGCAGATGCTGCAGCTGCAGGCGCTGCTGGGCCGCAAGCCCGGCCAGCTCTCGGGCGGCCAGCGCCAGCGCGTGGCCATGGGCCGGGCCTTGGCCCGCGACCCGGCGCTCTTCCTCTTCGACGAGCCGCTGTCCAATCTGGACGCCAAGCTGCGCGTGGAGATGCGCGCCGAGATCAAGCGCCTGCACCAGCGCACCAAGACCACCACCGTCTACGTCACCCACGATCAGGTCGAGGCCATGACGCTGGGCGACCGCATCGCGGTGATGAAGGACGGCCTCGTGCAGCAGTTCGGCACGCCCGAGCAGATCTACGGCAGCCCGGCCAACCGTTTCGTGGCGGAGTTCATCGGCTCGCCGGCCATGAACTTCATCGATGCCGCCACGGGGGCAAGCGGTGGCGTGGAGGCGGGCGGGCTGGTGATGCCCTGCGACCCGTCGCGCCATCCGGCGCTGCCGGCGCAGGCTGCCGGCACGAAGCTGCTGTATGGCCTGCGGCCCGAGAACATCGTCTTCGCCGATGCGGGCCTGGAGGGCGTGCTGGAGCTGATCGAGCCGACCGGCCCCGAGACCTATGCGGAGGTGGCCACGCCGCTGGGCCTGCTGACGGTGCGTGTGCCCGGCACGCTGCGTGACCGGGTGGGCGAGGCGGTGCACCTGCAGTGGGGCGCGGAAAGCGTGCACCTGTTCGACGCAGAGGGCGCGCGGCGGCTCTGAGGCGGCGGCTGCGGCGGGCAGGGAAGGGCGCCGCCGCCAGCCGTGTCCGTCATCTGGCTGGACAGGCTTGCCGCTGGCGCCTAGTCGCGGCCCGGCCCAATGCCCGTGACGGCCCGGGGCCGCATCCGGGCCGACGGGCGGCATGCCGCCCAAGCCGGGACAATGCGCCGCCTATGTCTTCGTCTCCCCGGTTCCTCCGCATCGCCGTCGTCCTCGGCCTGCTCTCGGCCATCGGCCCCTTCGCCATCGACATGTACCTGCCGGCGCTGCCGGCCATCGGCCATCAGCTGGGCACCGACTTCGGCACCGCGCAGCTGAGCCTGACGGTGTTCTTCATCTCCATCGGCATCGGCCAACTGCTCTATGGCCCGGTGTCGGACATGGTGGGTCGACGGCCGCCCATGTTCTTCGGCATGGCGCTGTTCGCGCTCGCCAGCGTGGGCTGCGCGCTGGCCACCGACATCCACACGCTGATCGTGCTGCGCTTCGTCCAGGGCCTGGGCGCAGCAGCGGGCATGGCGATCCCGCGCGCCGTGGTGCGCGACCTGCACACCGGGCCCGACGCGGCGCGGCTGATGTCGCTGCTGATGCTGGTGTTCAGCGTCTCGCCCATCCTGGCGCCGCTGGCCGGCAGCGGCGTCATCGCCGCCGCGGGCTGGCGTGCGGTGTTCTGGGCCATCGCCGTGGCAGCCGTGGCCGGGTTGGCGCTGCTGGCCTTCAGCCTCGAAGAAACGCGGCCGCCCTCGGCCCGCGTGGAAAGCAGCCTGGGCAGCGCGCTGCGCGCCTACGGCCGGCTGCTGCTGGACGCGCACTTCCTCGGCCTGGTCTTCATCGGCGGCTTCGCGATGATGGGCTTCTTCATCTACCTGTCGACGTCCTCCTTCGTGATGATCGGCCACTATGGCCTCACGCCCACGCAGTACAGCATCGCCTTCGGCGTGAACGCGGCGGCCTTCTTCGGCGCGGCGCAGCTCAACGGGCGGCTGTCGGCCCGCTTCGGCCTGGTGCCGCTGGTGCGCGTGGGCGTGCTGGGCGCCAGCGTCGCCATCAGCCTCATGCTGGCGCACTACCTGACGGGCGGCGATTCGCTGGCGGTGCTGATCGGCCTGTACTTCGTGGCCAGCGCCTTCATGGGCCTGGTGATCCCGACCACGGCGGTGCTTGCGCTGGAGAACCACGGCGCCATCGCCGGCACGGCGGCGGCGCTAATGGGCACGCTGCAGATGCTGGGCGGGGCGGTGGGCATGGCGGTGGTCAGCCTGTTCAACGACGGCCGGCCGCTGCCCATGGTGCTGGGCATGGCGGCGGGTTTGTACCTGTCGCTCACGCTCACGCTGGTGACGCTGGGTGTGCGCGGCCGGCGGCTGCCATCGCGGCCCGATTGCCTGACGTGATCACCTGAGCCCAGGCCCCGCATGACCGGCCTCGCCGTCTTCGACACCGCCATCGGCCACTGCGGCCTGGCCTGGGGCGAGGCCGGCCTGCGCAGCGTGCTGCTGCCGGAGGCCGACGGCGGCGCCGCCGGCCTGCGCGCCCACCTGTTGCGCCGCTGTCCGGACGCGTCGGATGCCGTGCCGCCCCCCGACTGGGTGCTGCAGGCCATCGACGGCATCCGCGCCCTGCTGGCGGGCGAGCCGCGCGACCTGTGCGAGCTGCCGCTGGACGAGCGCGGCGTGCCGGACTTCCACCGCCGCGTCTATGCGCTGGCGCGGCAGATCCCGCCCGGCCAGACCCGCACCTACGGCGAACTGGCCGAGGCGCTGGGCGGCAAGGGCAGGGCGCGGGCGGTGGGCCAGGCCCTGGGCCACAACCCCTTCGCGCCGGTCGTGCCCTGCCACCGGGTCCTCGGCGCGGACGGCCGGCCGGGCGGCTTCTCGGCGCCGGGCGGGGCGCTGCTCAAGCTGCGCATGCTGGCCATCGAGGGCGCCCGGCCCTGGGGCAGCGAGCCGCTCTTCGACGAACGCTGAGCATCCTGCACAGTTGGCCACGCACCACCCCGGCGCGCACTCGGCCATCGCCCCGCCCGCCGGCGCCAGCGCGGTGCGCGGCGCAGAATCGGCGGATGCCGATGCCTTCCCTGCGCCTGCCGCCCGCCTTCGTTCCCACCCCTCCCGGCCTGGCGGCACGGAGCGGCGCATGACACCGGCCGCGACGCAGAGCCCGGCCTACGACGGCCTGCCCCAGCCGCAGCGCGGCCGGGCGATGGCCGTGATCATCGTGGCCATGATCGTCTCGGTGCTCGACAGCACCATCCTCAACCTCGCACTGCCCGGCATCGCCCGCTCGCTCAATGCCAGTGCCTCCCACGCGGTGTGGGTGGTCAACGCCTACCAGATCGCCACGCTGGTGCTGCTGCTGCCGCTGGCGCGACTGGGCGAGCAGATCGGCTTCCGGCGCGTCTACATGGCCGGCATGGCGCTGTTCACGGTGGCTTCGCTGGGCGCGATGATGTCCAGCAGCCTGGGCTGGCTGATCGCCGCGCGTGCCGTGCAGGGCGTGGGCGCGGCGGGCCTGATGAGCGTGAATGCGGCGCTGGTGCGGCTGACCTATCCGCGGGCCCAGCTCGGCAAGGGCATGGCGATCAACTCGATGGTGGTGGCTGCCTCGTCGGTGGCGGGCCCTTCGGTGGCGGCGGCGGTGCTGGCGGTGGCCGACTGGCCCTGGCTCTTCGCCATCAACCTGCCGCTGGGCGTGGCGGTGCTGTGGCTGGGCTGGGGGGCGTTGCCCGCGAATGTGGGGCCCGCGCTGGGCGACCGCATGCGGGTGCTGGACGTTCTGCTCAACGTCGGCATGTTCTCGCTCTTCTTCCTGGGCGTGGACCGGCTGGGCGTGCAGGACGGCCAGGCAAGCGCTCGCCTCGACGGCTGGCTGTGGCTGGGCGCGGGGCTGCTGCTGGGCGCCATCTACATGCGCCGGCAGTGGCCGATGCGCGTGCCGCTGTTCCCGGTCGACCTGCTGCGCATCCCGGTCTTCGCGCTGTCCATGGGCACCTCGGTCAGCGCCTTCGCGGCGCAGATGCTGGCCTACATCGCGCTGCCCTTCCTGCTGCTCGATGCCTTCGGCCGCACGCATGTGCAGGCCGGCCTGCTGCTGACGGCGTGGCCGCTGGCCATCGTCGCCACGGCGCCCATCGCGGGCCGGCTGATCGGCCGCGTGCCCGACGGGCTGCTGGGCGGGGTCGGCCTGGGCCTGCTGGCCATCGGTCTGACGCTGCTGGCCCTGTTGCCCGATGCGCCCAGCAATGGCGACATCGCCTGGCGCATGGCCTTGTGCGGCGTGGGCTTCGGGCTGTTCCAGTCGCCCAACAACCACACCATCGTGACTGCGCCGCCGCCGCACCGCAGCGGTGCCGCCAGCGGCATGCTGGGCACAGCGCGGCTCACCGGGCAGACGGTGGGGGCGGTCGTGCTCGCCGTCATCTTCAGCGTGTGGGACCCGCACCTGCGCACCGGGCCCGAGGTGGCGCTGGGCGTGGCCGCTGCCTTTGCGGCGGTGTCCGGCGTGTTCAGTTCGCTGCGCGTCAGGACGGCCAGCGGGCACGCCGCGGCCTGACGCGGCGGGCCGCGCTCGCGATCAGCGCGAGAGGCGAACCACGACCTTGCCGAAGGCGCCGCGCGCCAGGTGGTCGAAGGCCTGGGGCACGTCGTCGAAGCCGTACTCGGTCGCCACCACCGGCTCCAGCCGGTTGAGGTCGATGGCACGCACCATGCGGTCCAGCGCCGCGCGGCTGCCGACGCTGATGCCCTGGATGCGCGCCCGGCGGCCGATGGCGTCGAAGGCCGAACCCGCCATGTCCCCGCCTTCCAGCACGCCGATCACCGACACGCGCCCATTGCGCGCCAGCGCCTGCAGCGAGCGCCCGAGGTTGGCGCCGCCCACGGTCTCCAGCACCTGCTCGGCACCGCGGCCGTCGGTCAGCCGCACTACTTCGGCCGCCCAGTCCGCGTCGCGGGCCAGCACATGGTGGGCGCCCAGCGCCAGCGCCTGGGCGCGCTTGTCCGCGCTGCCCGACACCATCACCACCCGCGCGCCATGCATGCGGGCGAACTGCAGGCCGAACAGCGCCACGCCGCCCGTGCCGTGGATGAGCACGGTCTGGCCGGCCTGCAGGCCGCCTTCCTCGACCAGGGCGAACCAGGCGGTCAGGGCCGCGCAGGGCAGGGTGCTGGCCTGGGCCGCATTCAGCGATGCGGGCGCGTCGGTGATCCAGTCGGCATCCAGCACCACGTGCGAGGCGAGCACGCCGGGGCCGGGC
This sequence comes from Pseudacidovorax sp. NFM-22, assembly GCF_021401245.1. GTDB lineage: Bacteria > Pseudomonadota > Gammaproteobacteria > Burkholderiales > Burkholderiaceae_C > Xenophilus. The sequence goes on along the minus strand of NZ_JACBFY010000001.1, from coordinate 515,778 downwards.
ACGCCCAGCGTCTGGGCGGTGGCGGGCGCCGCGCCGTCGAGCCAGCCTGCGACGAAGGTGCTGATCACGCGCTCGCCGCCACGCCAGCGCTTCACGCCGTCGCCCACGGCCAGCACCGTGCCTGCCATGTCCGAGGCCGGCACGAAGGGCAGGGGCGCCGACCAGCGGTAGGTGTTGCGGGCGATGAGCAGGTCGCGGTAGTTGAGCGATGCCGCGTCGACCTGGACCAGCACCTGCCCGGGGCCCGGCGAGGGCATCGGCGCCTCGGCGCGCGCCAGGTGTTCGAGGCCGAAATCGGTGAATTGCCAGCGCTGCAGCGTGGTCGCGGACGTCATGGAAGCTCCTGTTGTTTGAGGGAGCGTTCATGCTATTGGCGCGCTAAAGTCGCTGGTGGCGCAACTGGATCGACGCAGTGGATAGGAAATATCGCCAATGAACGAACGACTGGCGGGCATCGAGGCCTTCGTGGCGGCGGCGGAGTCGGGCAACTTCGCGCTGGCCGCGCAGCGGCTGCAACGCACCCGCTCGGCCGTGGCCAAGAGCGTCGCGCGGCTGGAGGCGCGCCTGGGCACGCGGCTGTTCCACCGCAGCACGCGCAGCCAGAGCCTGACCGAGGACGGCCAGCTCTACTACGAGCGCTGCCGCCGCGCGCTGGCCGAACTCGACGCAGCCGATGCCGCCGTCGATGCGGGCCGCACCGCCCCGCGCGGGCGCCTGCGGGTGACGGCACCCATCCTGGTGGGGCGCGAGCTGGTGGCGCCGCTGCTGCTGGAACTCGCCGCGGCCCATCCGGAACTGGTGCTGGAGATGGTGTTCAGCGACAGCGTCATCGACCTGGTGGACGAGCGCTTCGACCTGGCGGTACGCAGCGGCCCGCTGGGCGACAGCAGCGTGCTGGCGGCGCGGATGCTCGGGCGCCAATGGATGGGCGTCTACGCCTCGCCCGGCTATCTGGCGCGCCATCCGCCGCCCGGAAGCTTCGACGCGATGGCCGCCACGGCGGCGCAGCATCGCTTCGTGGGCTATGCGCGCGAGCATGGGCCGCATCCCTGGCAGTTCAACGACGAGCACGGCGGCGTGCGGGTCTTCGATGCCCCCGCGCACATCTCCTTCAGCTGCAACAGCCTGGAGGCCAACAAGGGCGCGGCCCTGGCCGGCATGGGCCTGACCCGGCTGCCGGCCTGGCTGGTGGACGATGCCGTGCAGGCGGGAACGCTGGTGCGGGTCTTCGACGAGCCGGCGCCCTACGGCTATGCGCTGCAGGCCGTCTGGCCCCACTCACGCGTGCTGCCGCTCAAGACGCGCATGGCCATCGACCTGTTGGCCAGCCGGCTGCCGCTGCGGCTGGCACAGGGCGGTCCGACTGTCGCCTCGTCTCCTGCGCCCGCGAAAGGTCCGGACAGGCCGGCCCTTCGCCTCGACGACTGACGGCGCGTCGTCCCTGCAGCAGGCGCCGCGCCGCGGCGCTGCGCAGCGGGCCTGATGTCAGACGATCCGCTGGATCTTCTTGTGCCGCCAGATGGCGCGGTAGTACGCCGTCTGCATCAGCAGCATGGCGCAGAAGCCCATTGGGTACGCCATCCAGATGCCCTTGAGACCGAAGCGGTGGCTCATCCACCAGGCGGCGGGCACCTCCACCAGCAGCACGGCGCCGATGGTGATGGCGGTGGGCACCAGCACCGAGCCGCTGGCGCGCATCACGCCGGCCAGGGCCGAGCCCATGCCGAAGACCACCAGGCTCCACAGCATGATGTGCAGCAGCTGCTGCGCCACCTCGATCACCGCCGGGTCGGTGATGAACAGGCCCATCAAGGGCCGCGAGGCCAGGTAGGCCAGCAGCACCAGCCCGCCGGTCAGCGCCAGGTTCATGCCCAGCGCCGTGGCCGTGATGCGGCCCAACTGGTCGGCCTTGCCGGCGCCGATGGCCTGCGCCCCCAGCACCGAGGCCGTGATGGCGATGGAGATGGCCGGAAACTGCACATAGGCGATGACCTGGTTGACCGCGCCATAGGCCGCCGTGGCGGCCGAGCCGAAGCCGTTGACCAGGGACAGCAGCACCACCGCCGCCAGCGAGACCACGATCATCTGCACGCCGGTGGGCACGCCCACCTTGAGCACCGCGCGCAGCAACTGCCAGTCGATGCGCAGGTGCCGCAGCAGGGCCCGGTTGGGCGCCAGCGGGCTGCCGCGCCGGCGCAGGTGCAGGCCCATCCACAGGCTGGCGAGCACGAAGCCCACCACCGTGGCCCAGGCCGCGCTCGCCACGCCCAGCTGCGGCAGGCCCAGCCAGCCGCGGATCAGGGCGGGGGTGAGCAGCAGGCCGGTGGCGGTGGAAATGGCCAGCGTGTAGAGGGGCGTCATGGTGTCGCCCACGCCGCGCAGCATGGCGGTGGAGAGCAGGTAGACGAACAGCCCCGGCATCGCGATCAGGATGATGCGGGCATAGGCGGTGGCGTCGGGCAGGATGTCCGGCGGCGTGCCCAGCGCATGCAGCAGCGGCCGCGTGAACAGCCCGCCGAACACCGCCACCAGCAGGCCGAACACCAGCACCACCGACAGCGCCGTGCCCGCCACGGCACGCGCCCGTTCGGGCTCGGCCGCGCCCCAGGCCTGGCCGATCAGCACCGAGGCGCCGGCGCCCAGGCCGATGGTGAAGGCGATGAAGAAGAACATCACCGGAAAGAAGCCCGAGACCGCGGCCAGTGCATGCACGCCCAGCATCTGCCCCAGGTAGATGTTGTTGACCGTGCCCGAGAGCGACTGCAGCACGTTGGACAGCAGCATGGGCAGCAGGAAGAAGAGGAAGGTCTTCCAGAGCGGACGGTTTGGGAGAGCGCCCTTTGGGGCCGCCGGGCGGGCAGTCATGGAGACCCCTTTGGCTTCGCCTGCGGTGGAAGCGTCCTTCGGAGCGGCCGTGCGGACGCTCATGCCGTCTGCTCCGGCGTGGTGGCCCAGCTGTTCGCGGACAGGTGCCGGGCGTAGCGGGCCACGTCCTCTGGCCAGTCGCGAATCTGTTCGGCGAAGCGCGCCGGGTCGCCGGCGAAGAGGGCGCGCGCGGCCTCCTCGAAGCCGGGCAGGGCGCTCGCGACGGTGCTCAGGAAACGGTAGGTCGATTCGCGCGAGGCGCGCACCGCGTCGCGGTCCGCGTAGACGCGGCGGGCGTCGTCCACCAGACGGCGCAGCGCCACCGAGGCGCCGCCCGGCTGGCGGCTGAGCCATTCCCAGTGCCGCGGCAGCAGCGTGACTTCGCGTGCCACCACGCCGAGCCGCGGCCGCCCCACGCCACGGGCGTGGCGGGTGCCGCCTGCGGTGTCGGCCTCCGCGGGGCAGGGCGTGCCGCAGCCGGGGGCCGCCTCCAGCTCCACCCGCTCGCCGCTGTGGTCGTCGAACACGATGGCAGGCGGGTTGTCCTGCCGGCGGCGCAATTCGGCGAGCACCGATTCGCGCGGACCGTGGGCGATCTGCTGGTAGCCGAGAAAAGCCGTCAGCTGCGGCGCACTGGGAGCATCCATGATGCGCCGAATATTACCCGGCTGAAATCGAGTCTGCAATACGCCCGGGTAAAAATGAACTGGGAAACTGTCCTACAGCGGTAGTGGTCGGCGGATGCCGCGGGCTGGTGCGCCTGCCGCCCCGCTGACTTCACGGGGTGTTGGCAGAATGCCCGCCGATGAATGTGGTGCCCGACGTGACGGTATGCGAAGGATGCGACGCGGTGTTCCGCGCGCCGCGGCTTCGTCCCCGGGAGATCGCGCATTGCCCGCGCTGCGGGACCGAGCTGGCGCGCCACCCGGGTCAGCAGCGCGAGCGCCTGCTGCCGCTGACGCTGGCCAGCCTCATCCTCTTCGCCATCGCCAATCTCTTTCCCATCGTCGAGATCGAACTGCAGGGCCGTACCAGCCAGACCACGCTGGCCGGTGCGGTGGTGGTGCTGGCCGGCGAAGGCATGTCGCCCGTCGCCTTGCTGGTGCTGGCGACGACGCTGATCTTTCCGCTGGCGCAGCTGTGCATCCTGTTCTACCTGCAGGTCGCGCCGCGGGTATGGAAGGCCGGGCAGGCCGATGGCGATGCCGCGGCTGGTCCATCGCAGCGCCCCCCAGGCTTTGCCGTGCTGGTGAGGGCACTGCAGTCGCTGCGGCCCTGGGGCATGGTCGAGGTCTTCCTGCTCGGGGTGCTGGTGGCCATCGTCAAGCTCTTCGGCATGGCGACGGTGGTGCTCGGTCCCGCGCTGTGGGCCTTCGTCGGGCTGACGGTGCTGCTGACCACGCTGCTGTCCTTCGATCCGCGCAGCTTCTGGGGCATGGCCTTCGAGCGCGAAGCCGCCGCCGGAGGCACGCCTTGACGGGCCGCGCCCGCGCCACGCGCGAGCGCCTGGCGCGGCTCGCGGGCCAGGCCACGCCGCACCTGCCGGTGGAAGAGGGCGGCGGTGCCATCGTCACCGCCCACGACGCCTGCCTGCTCGACTGCCACCGCTGCGGCACCGTGTGGGAAGGCGCCCAGCCCGGCGAGCACTGCGGCCGCTGCGGCACACGCCTGCGCGCCCGCAAGCCGGACAGCCTGCGGCGCACCTGGGCCTACCTGCTTGCCGCGGTGGTGCTGTACCTGCCGGCCAACCTGCTGCCCGTGATGATCACCAAGAGCCTGCTCGGCACGCAGCAGGACACCATCCTCAGCGGGATCATCTTCTTCTGGATCTCGGGCTCCTACGGGCTCGCGGCGTTGATCTTCACGGCCAGCTTCCTGGTGCCGCTGTTCAAGCTGGCGGCGCTGGCCGTGCTGGTGATCACCACGCAGCGCGGCAGCCGCTGGCGCCAGCGCGAGCGCGCGCGGCTCTACCAGGTGCTGGAGTTCATCGGTCGCTGGTCGATGCTCGACGTGTTCGTGGTCTCGCTGCTGGCGGGGCTGGTGCGCATCCAGGGCTTCGCCGTGGTGCAGGCTGGCGTGGGGATTGCTGCCTTCGGTGCCGTGGTGGTGCTGACCATGCTCGCCTCGCTGAGCTTCGACCCGCGGCTGATCTGGGACGCCGGCATGCCCGACGACGAAGAGGCCGCCGAACCGGACTGCGTCGCCGCCGCGCCAGCGTCGAAGGCGGGCGCATGAGTGCCTTTCCGCCCCGTCCCGATGGGCGCGTGGCGACGTTGACGGTCTTCCCGCCAATCGTCCGCATGCCTGACAACCGAATCGCGCCCGCGAGGGCATAGGAGAGTGAATGAGTGAACCCGGGCCTCGCGAAGGCCAGACCCCTGCCGATGCCGGCGCGCCCGCCGCGCCGCCTGCGTTGGCGCGCCCCCGCGTGGTACGGCGCCGCGACTGGGTGCCCTCGCTGATCTGGCTGATCCCCATCGTCGCGGCGATGGTGGGCATCACGCTGGTGGCCAAGGTGCTCTGGAACCGCGGTCCCGAGATCGTCCTCACCTTCAAGACCGCCGAGGGCCTGGAGGCGGGCAAGACGGCCGTGAAGTACAAGGACGTGCAGATCGGCACCGTGCACAACATCCGCCTGGCACGCGACCGCTCGCATGTGCGCGTGACGGTCGAGCTGGACAAGAACGCCGCCGAGGGCTTCACCGCCAAGGACGCACGCTACTGGGTGGTGCGGCCGCGCTTCGACACCTCGGGCGTCTCGGGCCTGAACACGCTGCTCTCGGGGGCGTACATCGGCGCCGACGCGGGCGCCGAGGAAGAGACCGCCAGCGAGTTCGCTGGCCTGGAGGCGCCCCCCATCGTCACCCGCGACGCCAGCGGCCGGCAGTTCCAGCTGCATTCGCGGGATGCGGGCTCGCTCGACATCGGCTCGCCGGTGTACTTCCGCCGCGTGCGGGTGGGGCAGGTGGCCTCGGTCGAACTCGACGGCGATGGCCGCGGCGTGGCGCTGCGGGTGTTCATCGATTCGCCCTACGACCGCTTCATCGGCGCCAACACCCGCTTCTGGCATGCCAGCGGCCTGCAGGTGCAGGCGGGCGCCAGCGGCTTCGAGGTGCGCACCCAGTCGCTGGCCTCCATCGTGCTCGGCGGCATCGCCTTCGCCGCGCCGGATGACGTGATGGGTCCGCCTGCCGACGAGAACTCCGTGTTCGCACTGGCCGACGACGAGACCACGGCCATGAAGCCACCGGATGGGCCGCCGCAGACGCTGCTGATGTACTTCAATCAGTCGCTGCGCGGATTGGCGCCCGGCGCGCCGGTGGACTTCCGCGGCGTGATCATCGGGGAGGTGAAATCCATCGGCGTGCAGTTCGACCGCAACGAGCGCGAGTTCCTGATGCCGGTGGTGGTCACGGTCTACCCCGACCGCCTGCGGCGCTCCGACACGCGCGACGGCAAGCAGGCGCCCTTGCCGGTGGAGCCCCGCTTCACGCAGCAGGAGCGCACGCGCTTCCTCATCGGCCGTGGCCTGCGCGCCCAGTTGCGCACCGGCAACCTGCTGACGGGCCAGCTCTATGTGGCGCTGGACTTCTTCCCCAAGGAGAAGCCGGTCAAGGTCGACACCAACCAGGACCCGATCCAGATCCCCACGGTGGCTGGCAGCTTCGACGAGCTGCAGGAGCAGCTGCAGGAGATCGCGACCAAGGTCAACAAGATCCCCTTCCAGGAGATCGCGGGCGACCTGCGCAAGACCCTGGCCACGCTCGACAAGACGCTGGGCAGCGCCGAGGCCACCGTCACGCGCATCAACAACGACGTGACGCCCGAGATCGCCGCCGCCGTCAAGGACGCGCGCAAGACCATCGATGCCGCCACCCGCACGCTGTCGGAGGACGCGCCGGTGCAGCAGGACCTGCGCTCGACGCTGCAGGAGCTGACGCGCGCGGCGGGATCGGTGCGCGTGCTGACGGACTACCTGGAGCGCCACCCCGAATCGCTGCTGCGCGGCAAACCCGAGGACAAGAAGCGATGAGCCGCTTTGCACCACGACGCATCGGCGCGACCGCCGCCCTGGCGATGGCCCTGGCCGTCCTCACAGGTTGTGCTTCCGAGCCCGACCGCTACTACACGCTGGCGGAGCCGGCCGCGCCCCAGCCGCTGGTGGCGCCGCCGCCCGGCGGCCTGGCCATCGAGATGGCGCCGCTGGCCGTGCCCGAGCGCCTGGCGCGGCCGCAGATGGTGGTACGCGGCCCGGCCGGCGCCGAGGTGCAGGTGCTGGAGCAGAGCCGCTGGGCGGCCTCCTTCGAGCAGGAACTGCGCGACGCACTCGCTGGCGGCGTGGCGGCGCGCCTCGGCGCCACCGATGCGACCCGCGGCCCCGGCGTGGCCGGCGTCCTGCCCTGGCGGATCGCGGTGCAGGTCCAGCGCTTCGATGCCGCGCAGGGCGGCCAGGTCGAGGCGGCCCTGAGCTGGACGGTGCGCCGGGCCGACAGCAGCCAGCGCAGCACCTGCAGCTGGCGCGGCAGCGAAGCGGCGCCCGGCGGCATCGACGGCGTGGCGCAGGCGGGCCAACGGATCGTGTCGAAGGTGTCCGACGCCATCGCCCGGCACATCGCGGCATTGCAGGCGGGTCAGCCGGCGACATGTCCGGCGGCGCCGGGCTGATCGCCCAAACTCCCAGGCGGCCATGCGATCGGGCTGCCAGGGGGTGAGACCGTCAGGCGGTCAGGACGTCTCGCCCAGCACCGCGTCCACCAGCGCCTGCACCGACAGCGGGGCGCTGCCCTCGGCCTTGTTGTTGATGGTCACGTAGGCCGCATGGCCCGCGCCGGTGGTGCCGGCGATCACGCGGGCCAGCAGGCCGCGGGTATGCGGGTCGGGATCGACCAGGCGGTTGAAGGGCTCGTACAGGCCCTTGGCCTCTTCGTAGCCGTAGGCACCGTGCAGGCGGTTGAGGTTCCAGCGGCAGACCAGCGGACCGGGCCACAGGGCCCGCAGGAGCGGCAACTGGTCCTCGATGGGCGGCAGCTTCGGATGCAGGCCCAGGCAGTAGGTGGCGCCGTGGGCCTTGAGCACGCGTGCGAAGTCGGGCGTCAGGAACTCGGGGTTGCGCACTTCCACGGCCACCACCGCATCCGGCGCGGCAGGCCGCAGCGGGGGCAGGGCGGCCAGCATGGCGTCGAGCCGCGCGAGCACCTCGGGCATGTGCGCCAGCATCGTGCCCGGCAGCGGGCTGAGCTGGAAGACCAGCGCCCCCAGCTTGGTGCCCAGGCCCTGCAGGGCCGGCTCCACGAAGTCCTGCACCGCCAGTTGGGGGTTGAGGAAGGCCGGGTTGGGGCGTTGACCGCGCCCGTCCTCGGCGCGCACCAGGGCATCGCTGACGGCCGACGGCGCCTTGACCACGAAGCGGAAGTCCTCCGGCACCTGCGCCGCATAGGCGGCGAACTGCGAGGCGGTGAGCGCGCGGTAGAAGTTGCGATCCAGGCTCACGGTGCGCAGCAGCGGATGCTGCGCATAGGCCGCGAGGCCGTGGCGCGACAGCACCGAGCCTTCGTAGTCGCCGTTCCACACCAGGCCGGCCCAGCCCGGGAAGTGCCAGGACGAGCTTCCCAGGCGCAGCAACGGCGGCAGGCGCGCGGCCTTCTCGCGCAGGCGCTCGTCGACATCGGCCGGCTCCACCTTGGGCGTGCCGGCCTTGGCACGGCGCCTGGGTGGGGCCGCCTCGTCCGCGGCTGGCGGCGCGGCGGATGGCCCCGCGTCGGCCGGTGCCGGGCGCGGGGGCGCGGGAAGGGGAAGGTCGTCGCCGAAAAGTGAGTCCTGCATGCGAAGAGAGAGGGCGGGTGCGAGGCGCGGGCATGGCAGGCTGGACAATCGCCCGCTTCGCCTTTCGAGGTCCGCCATGTACCTGCCCGCCCATTTTGACGCCGAGGATCCCGCGCTCGCCGAGCAGCTGATGCGCGAGCATCCCTTCGCCAGCCTCGTGACCAACGACGACGACGGCTTTCCCTTCGTCACCCACCTGCCGCTGGTGCTGACGTCGAATGACACGGGCGAGTGGACGCTGTTGGGCCATGTGGCGCGCGCCAATCCGCAGTGGAAGCAACTGCAGGCGCGGCCCGAGGCGCTGGTCGTCTTCCTGGGGTCGCATGGCTACGTCTCGCCGACGGTCTACCCGGACCGCCAGCGGGTGCCGACCTGGAACTACGTCGCCGTCCATTGCCGTGTGCGCGCCACCCTGCTGCCGGAGGCCCACACGAAGGACGCCCTGCTCAAGCAGCTCATCGGCCAGCACGAGCCGCCCTATGCACAGCAATGGCGCGATCTGGGCGAGGACTACCAGCGCCGCATGCTGGCCGGCATCGTCGCCTTCGAGCTGAAGGTCGTCGGCTGGCAATGCAAGCTCAAGCTCAACCAGCATCGGCCCGAAGCCCATGCGGCGATGCGGCGGCTGCATGCCGCGCAGGGCGGCGAGGCCGCGGGGCTGGAGGCCTGGATGGACCGTGCCGGCGTCGGACGCTGATGCCGATGGTCGAGCCGTTGTCCCAGACCTCGGGCGAGCTGTCCGCGGACGGTGCGCTGCAGGATGAGGACGCCCGCTGGATGGCGCTTGCGCTGGACGAGGCCCGCGCCGCCGCCGCCGCCGGCGAAGTGCCGGTGGGCGCCGTGCTGGTGCGCGACGGCCGTCTCGTGGCCGCTGGCCGCAATGCGCCGGTCGCCACCCACGATCCCAGCGCCCATGCCGAGATGGCGGCGCTGCGGGCGGGCGGGCAGGCGCTGGGCAACTACCGGCTCGACGGCTGCACCCTCTACGTGACGCTGGAGCCCTGCGCCATGTGCGCCGGCGCCATGCTGCATGCGCGGCTGGACCGTGTGGTCTTCGGTGCCGCCGATGCGCGCACCGGCGCGGCGGGATCGGTGCTCGACCTCTTCGGCATCGGCCAGCTCAACCACCACACCGCGGTGCAAGGCGGCGTGATGGGCGAGGAGTGCGGGGCGCTGTTGCAGGACTTCTTCCGCGGGCGGCGTGCCCAGGCACGGGCGCAGGCGCAGCCGGTGCGCGACGACGCGCTGCGCACGCCCGAGGCGCGCTTTGCCGGCTTCGACGGGCCGCATGTCTTCGTCAGCGAACTGCCGGCGCTGGGTGGCCTGCGGCTGGCCTATGCCGACCGGGGCGACGTTGCAGGCGATGGCACGCAGGACCGGCGCCCCGTGCTGCTCTGCCTGCACGGCGCGGCCCAATGGGGGCATCTGTTCCGGCACCTGCCGGACCTGCTGCCCAGCCATCGCGTGTTGATTCCCGACCTGATCGGTTTCGGCCGCAGCGACAAGCCCAAGAAGGAGGCCCTGCACACGCGCGAATGGCATGCGGAAGTGCTGCTGCAGTGGCTGGCGGCGCTCGGCATCGGCGAGGTCGGACTGATCGTGCATCCCGACATGAGCGGGCTGTCCGACCTGTTGGCCGGGCGGGGCGCGATCGCTGGCCCGCGCCTCGTCATTCCGCCCGCGGCGCTGGTGGTGCGGGGTGCGGCCGCCGAGGACGCGGCGCGTGCGTGGGCAGCACCCTTCCCCGACAAGGGCCACGAGGCCGCCCTGCGCGCGTGGGCCGCGCGCCGCCGCCCCGTGCAGGACCTGTCCGCCGACGCGGCCTGCGCGCTGGCCGCGCAGTGGCAGGCCCTCGAAGGGCCGATGGGATACTCCCGCGGGTGAACAAGAAGCACATCTACATCTACTCCCCCTCCAGCGCCGTGCGCGAGAAGCCGGCCTTCCGCCGCGGCGTGGCCTGGCTGCGGGCCCAGGGCCATGAGGTGGAGATCGACGAGGCCGCGCTGTCCGCGCAGCAGCGATTCGCCGGCGACGACGCCACCCGCATCGCCGCCATCGCACGGGCCGCAGCGAGCGGCGCGGACGTGGCACTGGCCTCGCGCGGCGGCTATGGCCTCACCCGGATCCTCGACGGCCTTCCCTACAAGGCCGTGGCCAAGGCCATCGAGCGCGGCACGGCCTTCGTGGGCATGAGCGACTTCACGGCCTTCCAGCTCGCGGTGCTGGCGCGCACGGGCGCCGCCACCTGGTCCGGCCCGACCCTGTGCGGTGATTTCGGTGCCGAGGAAGGCATCGATGAGATCACCGCCGCCTGCTTCGACGACCTGGTCGAGGGTTACGGCGAAGGCACCGGCTGGCGCCTGCCGGCACGCGACGAGGTGCCGGGCTTCAAGCCCATTCGCGGCGCGACGCTGTGGGGCGGCAACCTGGCCGTGCTGTGCAGCCTGCTGGGCACGCCGTACTTCCCGCAGGTGGACAAGGGCGTGCTCTTCCTGGAGGACGTGGGCGAGCACCCCTACCGCATCGAGCGCATGCTGGAGCAGCTGCGCCTCGCCGGCGTGCTGGCCCGCCAGAAGGCCGTGGTGCTGGGCCAGTTCACCGGCTACCGCGCCGCGCCGCACGACCGGGGCTTCAAGCTGCAGACGGTGGTGGAGCGGCTGCGCAGCCAGATCAAGGCGCCGGTGCTCACAGGCCTGCCCTTCGGCCATGTGCCGACCAAGGTGCTGCTGCCGGTGGGGGCCGCCGTCGATCTGGCGGTGGAGGGCAAGGAAGCCTTCGTCGTCTGGGGGCACGGCGTGGGTGGCAGCCGCCATGCCGCAACGCACGACCATCACGGTCACGCGCATTGAAGGGCGGCGCCGGTCTGAGGCCGGCCGTCGACCCCGGCCGAGGCCGCTCAGGGCATCCGCAGCCCGGCGCGCAAGCGGGGCCGGAAGGCCTCGGAACGGCCGAAGAGGGCGTTGATCGGCTGCATCTCCTGCCGTGCGCGCACTTCGCCGCAGGCGGCCATCAGCGCCGCCAGCAGATCCTGCCGCAGATACCAGAGTGCTTCGAGCTCGCTGGCGTAGGTCACCCGGTCCGCCAGGCGGCGCCACTGCGCCAGGAGGCCATGCCGTTCGAGGGCGGCAAGCATGGCGGCACGCACCTGCTGGAGCGTGCGCTCGGTGCCTGTCTGCGTAGCCATCTGGGCCGGGGCCCGGAGCCAGCGGGAGATCGCGTTCAAGGACTTCATGGAGTGATGCGAGGTCGCCTGACGAACACCTTACGCAGCCGCGCAGTCCACTGCAACGTAGATAAAAGTTTCCACAAATTTGCCTTTCCATGGGGCTCTGGATCAGGCGCGGGCATTCCACGCGGATCCAGGGGAAACTTCGCGCCCCCAAGCGGGGGATCAAGGTGGCATTGTGGACAAAGCAACATCCAAAGCAGTTGACTTAAGTCAATTCCGGCCCCGCACTCGCGCGATTTCGTACGTCTGGAGATAATTGCTGGAAACAATTCGTTGAACTTTGACGATGGCAACCACGGTCGTTTTCGCGGACCTGACCGGCAGCACGCGGGTTTTCGAGGCGATGGGCAACGCCCGGGCCACCGACACCGTCACGCGGCTGGTGCAATGGGTCGGAGATGTGTGCGAAGCCCATGGCGGCCGGGTGATCAAGAAGCTGGGCGACGGCATCTTCGCGCTCTTCCCGGCCGGCGCACCGGCGATCTCCGCCATGCTCGAGGTTCAGCGCAGCCACCACAAGCGCCTGCTCAAGTGGCCCGAGGCCTTGCGCATGGACCTGCAGATCGGCATCGCCAGCGGCGAGGTGGTCGAGGTCGATGGCGACTTCTATGGCGATGCTGTCAACGTGGCCTCGCGGCTGAGCGACCTCGCGGGTCCGGGCCAGATCTGGGCGACCGAATCGGTGGTGGACCAGCGCATCGGCCCCGAGGTGCGGCATCGCAGCCTGGGCCCGATCAGCATCCGCGGCCGGCAGGAGACGCCGACCGTCCACCGCATCGACTGGCAGGACGAGGTGGTGGACCTGCTGACGCTGCCGGCAGCGCTGTCGACGCTGGCCCGCCCCGGCATCGACACGGCCTTCGGCCAGATTGAGCTGTCGTGGTTGGACGTGCATGCCGCCTTCGGCGCGCGCGACCTGCCCATCCACCTGGGCCGGGTGAACGAGGCCGATTTCGTGGTCAACGATCCGCGCGTGTCGCGTCTGCATGCCCGCATCGAGGCCCGCAACGGCAGCTGCATCCTGACCGACGTGAGCAGCTACGGCACCTGGGTGCGCTTCCGCGATGCCGACGGCAGCAGCAGCGAGGTCGCGCTGCGCCGGGACGAGTGCATGCTGCATGGCAGCGGCGAGATCAGCCTGGGCGCGCCGCTGTCGGACTTCACCGCACCGACCATCAGCTTCCACACGGCCGGCGGCCGGGTGCAGCTGGCGATGAAGGCAGAAGCCTCGCAGTGAGCCGCCGCGGGCGGGCTGCAGCGTTCAACGGTCCACCGGCAGGACCAGCGTCTCCTTGACCTCTTCCATCACCACGTAGCTGTGCGACTCGGCCGGCACGGGCAGCTTCTTGAGGATGTCGCCCAGCAGGTGCCGGTATTCGCCCATGCCGCGCAGCCGGGCCTTGACCAGGTAGTCGAAGCCGCCCGAGACCAGGTGGCATTCCAGCACCTCGGGCATGTGCAGCAGCTCGTTGCGGACCTTGTCGAAGACATCGGCCGACTTGGACGAGAGCTTGATCTCCACGAACACCAGCAGCATCTTGCTCAGCGCCTCGGGCGCCACGCGGGCGTGGTAGCCGCTGATCACGCCCGTGCGCTCCAGTCGCTTGACCCGCTCGGAGCAGGGCGAGGTCGACAGGCCCACGCGCTGCGCGAGGTCGGTGATGGCGATGCGGCCCTCACGCTGGAGGATGTCCAGGATCTTGCGGTCGATGCGGTCCAGGGTGGCGAAGTCGGGCATGTCGTCGGGCCGGCGGGCCGATGCACAGGGATGGTCAGCGGATTTTGCTGCAGATCACCAGAAGAACCATCAAATCTTCGGGTGCGGCCTGAATAAAGTCCTGCAATCGACTCCTGGAGTCTTCTTTCTCAGCGGGATTGGCCATGAAAGTCATTGTTCTCGGCGGCGGTGTGATCGGCACGACCACGGCCTACTACCTGGCCCGTGCGGGCGCGCAGGTGACGGTGCTGGAGCGCCAGCCCGGCGCCGCACTGGAGACCAGCTTCGGCAATGCCGGCCAGGTGTCGCCGGGCTATTCCACGCCCTGGGCCGCGCCCGGCATTCCGTTCAAGGCGCTCAAGTGGATGTTCCAGAAGCATGCGCCGCTGGCCATCCGCGCCGATGGCAGCCTGTTTCAGCTGCGCTGGATGGCCCAGATGCTGCGCAACTGCTCGGCCGAGCGCTATGCCGTGAACAAGGAACGGATGATGCGCGTGGCCGAGTACAGCCGCGATTGCCTGCGCAGCCTGCGCGCCGACACCGGCATCGACTACGAGCAGCGCACCGGCGGCACGCTGCAGCTCTTCCGCAAGCAGCAGCAGCTCGACGCCGTGCAGCGCGACATCGCCGTGCTGCAGGAATGCGGCGTGCCCTATGAACTGCTGGACCGCGAAGGCCTGGCGCGCGTGGAGCCTGCGCTGGCCCGCACGGGCAGCGGCCTGGTCGGCGGTCTGCGCCTGCCCAACGACGAAACCGGCGACTGCCATCTCTTCACCACCCGCCTGGCCGAACTGGCCAAGGGCCTGGGCGTGGAGTTCCGCTACGGCAGCCAGGTGCAGGCGCTGGGCACCGACGGTGGCCGCATCAGTGGCGTGCAGGTCGACGGCCAGTGGCTCGAAGCCGACCGCTATGTGCTGGCCTTCGGCAGCTACTCGCGCGCCCTGATGGAACCGCTGGGCCTGGACCTGCCGGTCTATCCCGTCAAGGGCTATTCGCTGACCGTGCCGCTGCTGGACGAATCGCTGGCGCCGCAGTCCACAGTGCTGGACGAGACCTACAAGATTGCCGTCACCCGTTTCGCCGGCCGCATCCGCGTCGGTGGCATGGCCGAGCTGTCGGGCTTCGACCTGAGCCTCAAGCCGGCGCGCCGCGCCACACTGGAGAAGGTGGTGGGCGAGCTGTTCCCGGGCGGCGACCTGCCGGCCGCGAGCTTCTGGACCGGGCTGCGCCCGATGACGCCAGACAGCACGCCCATCATCGGCGGCACGCGCTGGGGCAATCTGTTCCTCAACACCGGCCACGGCACCCTGGGCTGGACCATGGCCTGTGGCTCCGGCAAGCTGACCGCGGACCTGGTGACAGGCCAGCGGCCGGAGATCAGCACCGACGGCTTGGCGGTGGACCGCTATGCCGGCGCCCGCCAGGCGCTTCAACGGCCGCGGTCGGCCGGCGTGCAGCCCGCCTGAGCCGCGGCACACCTGAGCGGGGCCCCGAGCGACGCCCCAGATGCAGAACGCCGGCCCCAGGGCCGGCGTTCTGCTGTCATGTCATCGCAGCCGTCGACGCGGCTGCCCGCGCTGGCTACCGCGGGACTTCACTTCACTGGGGGCAGGGGGCGGCGCCGGCCAGGACGGTCCGGATGGCGGCCACCTGCTGGCTGTCGTCCTGGCCCAGGGTGTTGTTGGTGAACACGCAGCCATAGCTGGTGTTGGCCACCGTGCCCGCGGTCAGCACGTCGTCGCCGGAGGGCTTCACCCCGTCGCGCTCCCACTTGATCATGGCGTCGAAGGCGGCCTCCTGCTCGGCGACCGTGAAGTCGCAGTGCGTGATGCCGCGGATCGCCCGCTGCACCAGCCAGTTGCCGTTGCCCTTGGCCACCACGCGCTGGCGGTAGATCTGCTCCATGCTGAAGGGCACGAACAGGTCGCCCAGCGTGTGCAGCGTGACCACCGGGATCTTGATGTCACCGTTGTTGCGCGGGATCCAGCGCAGGCCGTCGCGGCGCAGGCGGTTGGCGTCGGTGTCGGCGGTGAGCTTCTGCACCGACGCATTCAGTGCCGCCGAGGCGGTCGCGTCGCCGTCGATGGCGTAGGTGAAGCGGTTGGTGTCCGTCACGTTCTTGTTCAGGATGCCCGCGACCGTGCCATCGCTGCCGAACAGGCCCAGCGGTGCCTGGAAGGAGCCGCCCTGGGTGAAGCCGAAGTCGAACAGGGGCCGCTGGCCGCCGGTCAGGTTCTTGATGACGGAGGCGTATTGCAGGCCCAGCGGCGAGGTGGGCGTCAACGTGGTCTGGCCCACCGAGGAGAACAGCTTTCCGAGCACTAGGTTCTGGATGTCGCTCCAGTTCGTCAGGGGGTACTTGGGCACGCCGGCCAGGGCCTGGGCCGTGAGCTGGGCGGCAGAGAAGTAGTCGAAGAGTTCGGTGTCGCCCAGCACGCCGCACATGGGCACCGCGCCGGCGTAGCTCACCTTGTGCACGGCGGTGGCCTGCGTCTCGGCCTCGATGGCCGACGCCGTGATGTGGCCGCCCATCGAATGGCCCGTGATGTAGACCCGCGAGGGCGTGGCCAGTGCGCGGCCGCGGGCCTTGGCAATGTCGGTGAAGGCCAGGGCCAGGGCGTTGGTGTCCTCCACGCCGGCGCGCACGTCGTAGTAGTTCTTGGTGTAGCTGGAGGCCGCCCACGCATAGCCGTTCTGGATCAGGTAGCGGCGGATGGACGGGTTGGTCACCGCCAGCGTGTTGCCGGTGCCGGCATAGCCATGGGCGTACATGACCAGCTTGCCGTTCCAGTTGGCGGGCACCTCGACGCGGTAGGCGGCGCCGCCCATCACGCCGGCCCAGCGGCTGGTGGTGCTGACGTCGACCGTGTCGCCCGGGGCGGCGGCCAGTGCCGTGAAGGTGGTGGCCGTCGGTTCGGCGGGCACGAAGCTGTTGCGGCCGTCCTGCAGGCGGGTTTCTTCGGGAACGGGGGCCGGGGCAGGCGTGGGCGCCGGGGACGGCGCAGGGCTTGGTGCCGGTGCCGGCAGGGGCGCAAAGGCGACGTTCGAGCCGCCCCCGCCGCCGCAGGCGCTCAGGGCAAGGACGGCCGCAGCCGTGATCAGCCGCAGGGGCTGGCGCTGAAATGCATCCATGGGAAATGTCTCCAAGACTTGTGATTCGTTCCGCCCTCGAGCGGCGCGCCAGCCTAGCGCGGCGTCGCGCCGGGGGGCTCGGGATTTGCCCCCGCCGGTGTCATGTCGGGGACGGGTCCTACAGTCCGACGCGATTTCGGAACGAGGCTGCTCAGTCGCGGCGCTTGGTGACCTTCACGACCACCTCCATGCCCGCATAGGCCTCGGGTTCGCCGAACCAGCTGCCGGCGATGGGCGGTGCCTGGGCCGGGTCCCGCGCCACGCCCACGCGGATCAGGCGGCCGCTGCCCATGATGTTGTTGGTGGGGTCGAAGGCAACCCAGCCCGCGCCGGGCAGGTAGGCCTGCAGCCAGGCATGCGTGCTGCCGGCACCGACGATGCGCTCGGCGGGGCCCTCCTGGTCCTCCTGCGCGTCGTTGCCGTCGTCGAGCATGGGGTCGTAGAGGTAGCCCGACACGAAGCGGGTGGCGATGCCCAGCCGCCGCGCGGCTTCCATCATGAGCAGGGCGTAGTCGCGGCAGCTGCCGCCACCGATGGCCAGCGTCTCCAGCGGTGTCTGGGTGCCTTCCTCCTCGCGGGCCTGGTAGCTCAGGCTCTGGCTGATGTGGGCATTCATGCGCGTGAGCGTCTCGCGTGTGCTGTTGGGCGCATCGGTGTGAAGGAACTGATGCGCCCAGCGGATCAGCGTGCCGTCCGGGTCGTCGTGGTGGGGGCGCAGGTAGTGCTCCAGGTCCAGCCGTTCCTGCAGCGAATAGGCGAAGGGCAGGAATTCCGCACTGGGCTCCAGCTGCAGCTCGTCCTCGGGCGCCGGCACATGCTCGATGGTGAAGGCGCAGGCGATGGTCAGCTCGGCCGCCGGCTCCTTCGGCTGGACCAGCGCGACCGAGTTGGAATGCGGGTCCTGGATCAGCCGCACATGCGCTTCGGGGCTGACCTGCAGGTCGGTGGCCAGCACGCGCAGGTCGTGGCTGTCGCGCGGGCGGAACATCACCCGGTGCAGGCCGAAGTTCACCGCCTCGTTGTAGCGATAGGTGGTGGTGTGGAGGATGTCGTAGCGGGTGGCCATGGGGCGATGGTAGGCAGGCGCGATGAAACCAGGGCGATGGGCAGGGCGGCGCAAGTGGCGGGCCGCAGCGGCCCGTTCAGCGCCAGAGGCGACGTGTGTCGAGCGCCCGGGCCTGGGCCGCTGGCACGGGCAAGGGCTCGCCGTGCCAGCGCGCGGCCAGCAGCTCGGCGCACAGGGCGGCAAAGCTCAGCCCGCGCGAGCCCAGCGCGGTGCAGGCCCAGGGACCGGAAGGGTCGGCGGGGTCGATCGGACCGACCAGCGGCCGGCGGTCGGCCGAGGCGCAGCGTACGCCGGCCCAGTCGTGCAGGACGGTCTGCGGATCCTGCGCGAAAGGGGCCAGCACCGGATGCAGCCGGGCCAGACGCGCGAGGTTGTGCGCGCGGTCCGCCGGCCTGGTGGCGGTGTCGGTGTCGCCGGGGTCGTAGGTGGAGCCGGTCATCCACTGCAGCGGGCGCGCGGCGTCCGCTGGCGCGCCGACGCCTGCGATCAGGTGCCCGTCGCCGTTGACCGGGATGCGATGGCTCCGTGCGGCCATGGCCGCCGGCATCTCGCCCCACACGATCTGGCCGCGCACCGGCTGCAGGGTCAGCGCCGGCGCCAGCCGGCGCGTGGCCGGGCCGGCGGCGATGACGACGCGGTCCGCATCTGCCAGCACTTGGCCGCCGGCGTCCCGGAGTCGCCAGCCGCCGCTCGGCACGGCCTCGATGTCTTCCACGCGCGCGCCGCCGCGGAAGGCGATGGCGGGATGGTCCAGCCAGGCGGCCACCAGGCGGTGCGGCTTCACCCAGCCGGCACGGGCGTGGAACAGGGCGGGCGTGTCGTCCGGCAGCCCCGCGTCGGCGAGCATCGCGGCCGTGGCGCGCGTGGTCTCGTTCCAGCCCTCCGTCTGCGCCCAGGACGGCGGCAGCCGCAGCGAGGCCGCCTCGCGGCGCTCGACCGCGCCCGTGGGCGCCCAGTCGATACCTTCCACCAAGTCGAAGGCGGTCAGTTGCGCCCAGGTCGCGCGGATGCCCGCGCGGGTCAGGCGCGAGAGCAGCGCATCGTCGGGCGAGACATGCGGCGCCATCAGGCCGAAGGGCAAGGCCGAGGCGCCAGCGGCGGGATGGTCCGCGGCATCCAGCACGGTCACCCGCCAGCCGCGCAGGGCCAGCGCATGGGCCACGGCTGCGCCAGCGAGGCCCGCACCGACCACGGCGCAGTGCCCGGGCGACGGCGCGCGCTCGGCGTCCTCGGCCTGCGGTCGGCGCCGCACCGGCCAGGCCGGCGCATAGCGTCCGCGCAGGCAGTCGCGCTTGGGCGGCAGGCCGGGTGCCTTCTCGACCACGAAGCCCAGGGGCACGAGCGCATCGCGCACGGTCCGCGCCACGGTCCAGGTGGCCACGGCGGTGCCGGGCCGGCAGAAGCGCGCGAGGGCCTTGAACACCTCGGGCGACCACATGTCGGCATTCACGGCGGGACCGAAGCCGTCGAGGAAGAGGCTGTCGGCCTCGAAGGGCTGGTGTGCCCGCAACATGGATCGGGCGTCGCCGATGCACAGCGTCAGCAGCACGCGGCCGCCGTCGAAGGCCAGGCGGTGGAAGCCCGGCAGCAGGCCATGCCACTGGTCGGCCAGTTGTGCGCCCAGCTCTTGCAACTCGGGATGAAGGGCTGCGGCGCGGTGGATGTCCGCCGCAGACACCGGATAGGCCTCCACCGAGACGAAATGCAGGATCTGCGGCCGCCGCGCATCCTCGCGCCAGGCATGCCAGGTGGCCAGGAAGTTCAGGCCCAGGCCGAAGCCCGTCTCCAGCACGCGCCACTGCGGCGCATCCGCCCAGGCGCCGGGCAGGCCGCAACCTCCCAGGAACACATGCCGTGCCTGGGCGAGCGCGCCGGTGATGGTGTGATAGACGTCCTGGAAGCGGGGGCTGAAGGGCTGGCCTTCATCGGTCCAGGTGAGGATGTCGCTCATGTCGAAGACCGTGCCGCGCACCCTGGGCGCGGCCGGGAAGGGGCGGGCTGGGCGCGGTGGTCAGGGCGCCGGGGGCACGTAGCCCTGGGCCGCGTCGGCGCCGTCGCCGAAGAAATGCTTTTCCATCTGGCGCGCCAGGTACTGGCGGGCGCGCGCATCGGCCAGGTTCAGGCGGTTCTCGTTGACCAGCATGGTCTGGTGCTTGAGCCAGGCGGCCCAGGCCTCCTTGCTGACGTTCTCCCAGATGCGCTTGCCGAGTTCGCCGGGGTAGGGCGGGAAGTCGAGGCCCTCGGCTTCCTTGCCGAGCTTGATGCATTGAACCATGCGTGCCATGGGGGGGCTTTCTTGTAGAGAGAACGGTGGGAAGGGTGCGGTGCGGGGGTGACGACCGGCTTAGCTGATTTCGCTATTTAGAACTGAGAACTCCGTCGTTCCCCTTTCCTTATGCGATATCCAGAATTCAATTCATCGACCTTATGCACAACAAGGCATGAACATGAATTTCCGCCGTGACTTTATCAAGCTTTCCCTCGCGGCCGGTGCCGCGGCAGCCTTGTCCCTGCCCGCCTGGGCACAGACCGTGACGCTCCTCAACGTCTCGTACGACCCCACGCGCGAGCTGTACGTGGACTACAACAAGGCCTTCGCCAAGTACTGGAAGGGCAAGACCGGCCAGGACGTGGTGATCAAGCAGTCGCATGGCGGATCGGGAAAGCAGGCCCGCTCGATCATCGACGGCATCGACGCCGACGTGGCCACGCTGGCCCTGGGCGGCGACATCGACGCGCTGGTCGAGCATGGCGGTCTGGTCAAGGCCGACTGGCAGAAGCGCCTGCCGCACAACTCGGCGCCCTACAACTCCACCATCGTCTTCCTGGTGAAGAAGGGCAATCCCAAGGGCCTCAAGGACTGGGACGACCTGGTCAAGCCCGGCGTGCAGGTGATCACGCCCAACCCCAAGACCTCAGGCGGCGCCCGCTGGAACTACCTCGCGGCCTGGGAGTACGCCAAGCGCAAGTACGGCAGCGACGCCAAGGCCAAGGAATACATCGGCAATCTCTTCAAGAACGTGCCGGTGCTCGACACGGGCGCGCGCGGCGCCACGATCACCTTCGTGCAGCGCGGCGTGGGCGACGTGCTGCTGGCCTGGGAGAACGAGGCCTTCCTGGCCGTGAAGGAGTTCGGCCCGGACAAGTTCGACATCGTGGTGCCGTCCATCTCGATCCTGGCCGAGCCCTCGGTGGCCGTGGTCGACAAGGTGGTCGACAAGAAGGGCACCCGCGCGGTGGCCGAGGAATACCTCAAGTACCTCTACTCGGACGAAGGCCAGGACATCGCGGGCCGCAACTACTACCGCCCCACGGGCGACAAGGCCAAGGCCAAGTACGCCGCGCAGTTCCCCAAGCTGGCGCTGTTCACCATCGACGAGGCCTTCGGCGGCTGGGCCAAGGCGGACAAGGCGCACTTTGCCGACGGCGGCTCCTTCGACCAGATCTACACGAACAAGCAGAAGTGAGGCGCCAAGGGGCAGGGCACGCCGCGCGCCCCTGCCACGGACTGCGTCGCCGCGGTGCAGGGTGGGCGGATTCACCCACCGCGCGAGGGACAAGGCGGGCCCACGGCCAGTCGCGCAGAATAGGCGCCCCGCCTTTCCGGGCGGGGCCCTGTGTCACTGCCGCGTCCACGCCTATGTCCGCCTTCCCCATCGATGAAATCGTCTCGTCCCTGCGCCAAGTGCGCAACGAATGGCGCAGCGCGCAGCAGCGCGTGGCCGGCGGCGAGCGGCAGCTGCCCTCGCGTGCCGCCGTCGACGAGGTGGTCGAAAGCCTGATCGGCGCGCTCTTTCCCATGCGACTGGGGCCGGCCCACCTGCGCGAGGAGGGCGAGGACTTCTACGTCGCCCACACCATCGACCAGGCCCTGCGCCAGCTGCAGGAGCAGGCGGTGCAGGAACTGCGGCACGTGCGCCGGCTCGACGCCGTGACCCCGGCCGAGCTTCGGGCCGACGCCGAGCAGCGGATCCGCGAATTCGCCCTGCAGCTGCCCGCCATCCGTGCGTTGCTCGACACCGACGTCATGGCCGCCTACCAGGGCGACCCCGCGGCGCAGAGCGTGGACGAGGTGCTGCTGTGCTACCCGGGCGTGACGGCCATGATCCACCACCGCATCGCGCATCCGCTCTACCGGCTGGGGCTGTCGCTGCTGGCGCGCATGGTGGCCGAGCGCGCCCATGCGCAGACGGGCATCGACATCCATCCGGGTGCGACCATCGGCGCCGGCTTCTTCATGGACCACGGCACCGGCATCGTGATCGGCGAGACGGCGGTGATCGGCCAGCATGTGCGCCTGTACCAGCAGGTCACCCTCGGCGCCAAGCGCTTTCCCACCGACGAGAACGGCCATCCGCAGAAGGGCCTGCCGCGTCACCCGGTGGTGGAAGACGACGTGGTGATCTACGCCGGTGCCACCATCCTGGGCCGCGTGACCATCGGCAAGGGCGCCACCATCGGCGGCAATGTGTGGGTGACGGACGACGTGATGCCGGGCGCCTCGGTCACGCAGGCCAGCCTGCAGAAGAACCGCGGATCGCGCCCCGGCGATTGCTGAACGCCGGGCATCGCGGGCCCGGCGGGGTGTAACCGCCGGTGCGTGCGCCTGCGACTGACAGACGCGCGGACGAGGGGCCGCCAGCATCGAGGTTTTTCGTGTCCATCCCGCAAGAGGAGCGTCTTCGATGAGCCAATACCGCATCGCCGTCCTGGTCGGCAGCATTCGCCAGGATTCCCTCAACCGCAAGCTGGCCCTGGCGCTGGCCGCGCTGGCGCCGGAGGATTTCACCTTCGAGCACCTGCGCATCGACAACCTGCCGCTCTACAACCAGGACCTCGACGGCAAGCAGTCGGCCGAGGTTCAGCAGCTCAAGACCGAGATCGCCCGCGCCCAGGGCCTGCTGATCGTCACGCCCGAGTACAACCGCTCGATTCCCGGCGTGCTGAAGAACGCGCTGGACCACGGCTCGCGGCCCTACGGCCAGAACGCCTGGGGCGGCAAGCCGGCCGGGGTGATCGGCATCTCGCCCGGCGCCATCGGCACGGCGCTGGCGCAGCAGCACCTGCGCAACGTGCTGGCCTACCTGGACGTGCCCACGCTGGGCCAGCCCGAGGCCTTCATCCAGAACAAGGACGACCTGTTCGATGAGAAGGGCCACATCGGCAACGAGGGGGCGCGCCAGTTCCTGCAGGGCTGGATGGACAAGTACGTCGCCTGGGTCAAGCGACACGCCAGCGTCTGAGGGTTCACCTTGTCAGAGCAGCTCGATCCCCGGCAGCCGCTTGAAGCAGCTGTCGCGCGTGATCCGCACGAAGTCCGACAGCCAGGCCTGGGCCGATAGCCCCGGCCGGCAGGCCATGTGCAGCTCGCCGCGCAGGCCGGCGGGCCCGATGGGCCGGGCGCTCACATAGCCGCGTTCCAGGTAGCTCTGCACCGCCCACCACGGCAGCGCGGCGATGCCCCGGCCGCTGGCCACCAGCTGCAGCATGGCGACGGTCAACTCGGTCGTCCGACGCTGCCGGGGCTGCAGGCCAGCCGGTTGCAGCACCTGGCGCAGCACATCCAGCATCTCGTCCGGCACCGGGTAGGTGATCAGTGTCTGATCGGCGAAATCCTCGGCCGTGAGGTACGGCTTTTCGGCCAGCCCGTGCCCGTTGGCCATCAGCGCGACGATCTCGAAGCGGAACAGCGCATGATGGTCGACCGGCTCCGTGGCGTCCTGTTCGGAGACGATGGCCACCTCGGCCTTGTCCTGCAGCAGCAGCGCGACGGGGTCGGGATGGAAGCCGGAGACGATGTCCAGCTCGATCTCCGGCCAGGCCTGGCGGAAGGCGTCCATCGCCGGCATCAGCCAGTCGAAGCAGGTGTGGCATTCGACGGCGATGCGCAACTGCCCGCCGCCGCTGCTGACCAGCCGGGCCACGTCGCGGTCGGCGGCTTCCATCTGCGGCAGCACGCTGTCGGCCAGTTGAAGCAGACGCAGGCCGCTGGCGGTGAACTGGGGTGGCAGGGACTTCCGTTCGAACAGCGCGCAGCCGTAATGCGCCTCCAGCGCCTTGAGCTGGTGCGACAGGGCGGACTGCGTGAGATTGAGCAGTTGCGACGCCCGGACCAGGCTGCCGGTGTCGCGCAAGGCGGCCAGAGTGCGCAGGTGGCGGATTTCCAGGATCGGCTGGGTCATGAAATCGATTCAAGCAATACCGCAAAAAGTTTCGTTTGAATCATAGCGGGAGCGCCGGGATGATGCCGGCATGACTCGCACACACATCCTGGGATTCCCGCGCATCGGCGCCCATCGAGAACTGAAGTTCGCCCTCGAAGCCCACTGGCGCGGCGACATCGACGCGGCCGCGCTGGAGGCCGTCGGCGCCGAACTGCGCGCGCGCCACTGGGCGCTCCAGCGCCAGGCCGGCCTGGACTTCGTCACCGTCGGCGACTTCGCCTTCTACGACCAGGTGCTCAACCATATCCAGTTGCTCGGCTGCGAGCCGCGGCGCTTCGGCCTGTCCGCCGACGAGCCGGAGCTGGCGCGCGCCTTCGCCATGGCCCGCGGCGTGCGCGCCGGCGAAGCGGCCGGCACGCATGCGCTGGAGATGACCAAGTGGTTCGACACCAACTACCACTACCTCGTCCCCGAGTTCGGGCCGGCGACCGCGTTCGGCGGCATCGCCAGCGAGAGGCTGTTCGACGAGGTGGCCCAGGCGCAGGCGCTGGGCCATCCGGTCAAGGTGGTGCTGCTGGGACCGCTGAGCTTCCTGTGGCTGGGCAAGGAGAAGGCGCCGGGCTTCGACCGGCTGTCCCTGCTCGACGCGCTGCTGCCGGTCTACGAACAAGTGCTGTCGCGGCTGAAGGCGCAGGGCGTGGACTGGGTGCAGATCGACGAGCCCGTCCTGGGTCTGGACCTGCCCGAGTCCTGGCGGCAGAGCTTCGAGCGCAGCTACTGGCAGATCGCGCGCAACGCGCCGCGGCTGCTGCTGGCGACCTATTTCTCGCCGCTGCAGGAGAACCTGCGCCTGGCCTGCCAGTTGCCGGTGGCCGGGCTGCATGTGGACGCCGTGCGGGCACCCGAGGAGCTCACCGGCGTGGCCGACTGGCTGCCCGCGCACAAGGTGCTGTCGGTCGGCATCGTGGACGGCCGCAACATCTGGCGCACCGACCTGGACGCGGCGCTCGGCCGGCTGAAGCCCGTGGCCGCCAAGCACCGGGGCGAGCTGTGGCTGGCGCCCTCGTGCTCGCTGCTGCACGTGCCCTTCGGGCTGCAGGCGGAGCAGGGGCTGGATGCCGAACTGCGCAGCTGGCTGGCCTTCGCCTGCGAGAAGCTGGAAGAGCTGCAGCTGCTGCGCCGGGCGCTGGCCGGCGATGCCGACATCGAGCCCGCCGTGGCCGAAGCGCGTGCCGCCATCGCCAGCCGTCGCCACAGCCCGCGGGTCCGGCGGGCCGACGTCGCTCTGCGCCTCGCGCGCCGGGTGGACGGCGACGACCGCCGCGCCTCGCTCTTCGCGCAGCGGCAGGCGACCCAGCGGCGCCGCTTCGCGCTGCCGCCACTGCCGACCACTACCATCGGCTCCTTTCCGCAGACCGGTGCCATCCGGGCGCAGCGGGCGGCGCATCGGCGCGGCGCGCTGTCGGGGGAGGCCTATGCCCAGGCGATGCGCGATGAGATCGCCCGCGTGGTGAAGGCCCAGGAGTCGTTGGACCTGGACGTGCTGGTGCACGGCGAGCCCGAGCGCAACGACATGGTCGAGTACTTCGGCGAGCAGCTGGACGGCTATGCCTTCACGGCCAACGGCTGGGTGCAGTCCTATGGCTCGCGCTGCGTCAAGCCGCCGCTCATCTTTGGCGACGTGGCCCGGCCTGTGGCCATGACGGTCGAATGGACCGCCCATGCGCAGAGCCTCACGCGCCGGCCGATGAAGGGCATGCTCACCGGCCCGGTCACCATGCTGCAGTGGGCCTTCGTGCGCGACGACCAGCCGCGCAGCCTCACCTGCGAGCAGATCGCCTGGGCGCTGCGTGACGAGGTGGGCGACCTGGAGCGCGCCGGCATCGGCATGATCCAGATCGACGAGCCCGCCTTCCGCGAGGGCCTGCCGCTGCGCCGCGCCGGTTGGAAGGCCTACCTGGGCTGGGCCGGCCGCGCCTTCCGCCTGTGCGCCTCGGGCGTGCGCGACGACACGCAGATCCACACCCACATGTGCTACTCGGAGTTCAACGACATCCTGGCGGAGATCGCTGCGCTGGACGCCGACGTGATCACCATCGAGACCAGCCGCTCCGACATGGAACTGCTGCGCGGCTTCGGCGGTGAAGGGGCGATGCGCTATCCCAACGAGATCGGCCCGGGCGTGTACGACATCCACTCGCCGCGCGTGCCGCCGGTCGAGGAGATGCTGCGCCTGTTGCGCAAGGCCGCCGACGTGGTGCCGCCGGGCCATCTGTGGGTCAACCCCGACTGCGGCCTCAAGACCCGGGGCTGGCCCGAGACCGAGGCCGCCCTGGCCAACATGGTCGCCGCCGCGAAGCGGATGCGGGCGGAACTGGGGCTGGGTGCGCAGGTCGCGGCAACCGGGGGCGCCGAACTGGCCGAAGCCTGAGGCGGGCCGGCTGCCGGCCCCATGAAAAGAGGGTCCCGCAGGACCCTCTTGTTGCTGGTTGGCGCCGCGCCGTTCGCGCAGCGTTGGCCTCAGGCGGCGACCGCAGCCCCGGCCGCGGCCGGGATCGAGGCGCGGGCGGCCTCCAGTGCTGCGGCGCGTGCCGCTTCGCCCATGGCCAGGCCTTCGGCGCGCACGAAGCGCACGTCGGTGATGCCGAAGAAGCCGAACACCACCTTCAGGTAGCTTTCCTGATGCTCGGCCGCCTGGCCGGCTTCGGAGGTGGAGTACTGGCCGCCGCGGGTGGAAACGACGATCGCCGTCTTGCCGGTGGCCAGGCCCTGCGGGCCCTTCTCGGTGTACGTGAAGGTGCGGCCGGGTTGGGCGAGGCGGTCGATCCAGGCCTTGAGCTGGCTGGGGATCGAGAAGTTGTACAGCGGTGCGCCCACGACGATCACGTCGGCAGTCAGGAACTGGCTGACCAGCGCTTCGGAGACGGCGTTTTCCTGCTTCTGCGCCTCGGTGGTGGCCTCGGCGCCCACCTTCACGCCCAGGGCGTCGGCACCGAAGTGGGCCGGGGCGTTGGCCGCCAAGTCCAGATAGTCCACCTCGGTGCTGGGATGGGCGGCCACCCAGTCGCGGACCACTTCGGCCGTGAGCAGACGGGAGACGGAATTGGCGCCGAGGACGCTGGAATCGATGTGCAGCAGTTTCATGTTCTTCACTCCTGAGAGAGACGGGCCCGACGGATTCGAGCGATGGAAGAAGTCTAAAACTGGGACAACAGGGCGATAAGACGCCAAAATCGGGACCATTCGTTCTTTGGATGGAACAATGAGCCCAGTACAGGACCTCAACGACCTGGTTTTCTTTGCCGAAGTGGTGGAGCGCGGCGGCTTCAGCGCCGCCAGCCGTGCGCTGGACGTGCCCAAGTCACGCCTGTCGCGCCGCATTGCGCAGCTGGAGGCCTCGCTGGGCGTCCAATTGCTCCAGCGCAGCACCCGCCGGCTGTCGCTCACGCCCGCGGGCGAGGTCTATCTCCGCCACTGCGTCGCCGTGCGCGAGGCCGCCGAGGCGGGCGCTGCCGAAGTGGCGCAGGTGCGCAAGGAGCCGCGCGGCCTGGTGCGACTGAGCTGCCCGGTCACGCTGGCGCAGAGCAACGTGGGCCCCGCGCTGCCGGAATTCTTTAGTCGCCATCCCGGCGTGCAGCTGGAGATGCGGGTGGTGAACCGGCCGGTGGACCCGGTGGAAGAGGGTGTGGACGTCGCGCTGCGCGTGCGCAACGAGGTCGAGAACAGCGCCACGCTCGCATCCCGCGTGTTCGGCCGCAGCCAGTTGCTCTTGGTCGGCACGCCAGCCTTGCTGGCGCGGCACGGGCCGCTGACGCATCCCGAATCGCTGGAGCAGGTGGAATGCGTCGCGATGTCGGCCGCGGATGCCCGCGCCGGCACGCTGCTGCAGGGCCCGGGCGGCGCCACCCATCTGCTGATGCAGACACCGCGCTACCTGGCGAACGACCTGCTGACGCTCAGCTTCGCGGTGGAGCAGGGCGTGGGCATCGGCTTCCTGCCCGACTATCTCTGCCGCGAAGCCCTGCAGGCGGGCCGGCTGCAGTCGGTGTTGCCCGACTGGCAGCCGCCGCCGGGGCTCGTGCATGCCATGTTCACGCCGCGTCGCGCCCTGGTCCCGGCGGTCCGGGCGGTGCTGGACTTCCTCGGCGAGGTGCTGGCCGAGCCGCCCGAGCGCAGTCCGCTGGCATGACGCGGGCTGCGCAGGGCTGGCCCGGATCTTCCAGCGCCGGAGTGAGGCTTATGGTCGAGATCGCATAACCAAACAAGGAGATATTCGTTTGGGATTGAAGCGCTTGTCTTCAGAATCCAGACTCCCTTGCTTCCACCTGACAGAGGATCACGCCATGGCCACGCTGCGACTCGGTGACACCGCCCCCGACTTCACCCAGGATTCCTCCGAGGGCGCGCTCCATTTCTACGACTGGGCGGGCGATTCGTGGGTGGTGCTGTTCTCGCACCCGGCCGACTTCACGCCGGTGTGCACCACCGAGCTGGGCAAGACCGCAGCGCTGGGCGGCGAATTCGCCAAGCGCGGGGTCAAGCCCATCGCCATCAGCGTCGATCCGGCCGACAAGCACAAGGAATGGATCGGCGACATCAACGAGACGCAGAACACCACGGTCAACTTCCCGATCCTGGCCGACGCCGACCGCAAGGTGGCCGAGTTGTACGACCTGATCCACCCCAACGCCTCGGCCACCGCCACGGTGCGCAGTGTGTTCATCATCGACCCCAAGAAGGTGGTGCGCGCCACCATCACCTACCCGGCGAGCACCGGCCGCAACTTCGACGAGATCCTGCGCGTGATCGACTCGCTGCAGCTTACCGATAGCCACAAGGTGGCGACGCCCGCCAACTGGAAGGACGGCGACGACGTGGTGATCGTGCCCAGCATCCAGGACCCGGAAGAGCTGAAAGCCCGTTTCCCCAAGGGCTGGAACGCGGTGCGCCCCTACCTGCGCGTGACGCCGCAGCCCAACAAGTGAGCCGCCCGCGGCCATGACGCAGCGCATCATCATCGTGCCGGGCTGGCGCGACTCCGGTCCTGGCCACTGGCAGAGCCTGTGGGCCGAGCGCCTGCAGGACGCCGAGCGCGTGGTGCAGGACGACTGGGTGTCGCCCCGGCGCGAGGCCTGGGTCGGCACGCTGGAGCGGCTGATCCTGTCGCGGCCCGAGCCGGTGGTGATCGCGGCGCACAGCCTGGGCTGCATCGCGACCAGCCACCTGGGCGCCGAGGCCGCGGCCCGCGTCGAGGGCGCGCTGCTGGTGGCGCCGGCCGATCCGGAACGCCGTGCCGCGCTGGTCGACTTCGCCCCCGTTCCTTACGCGCGCCTGCCCTACCGTAGCATCGTCGTGGCCAGCACCACCGATCCCTTCTGCCCGGTGCGCCTGGCCGGTGCCTATGCCCGGGCCTGGGGCAGCGAATTCGTCCGCATCCAGAATGCGGGCCACATCAACGTGGATTCGGGCCATGGCGACTGGCCGCTCGGGCTGGCGCTGCTCGAATCCCTGACCGATGCCCCCAGCCGTCTGACGGCCGGGGACCGGTCTTCCGTGCAACACTCCGCGACCTTATGAATTCCAAGATCAAGACCTTCGCCGCGGCCCTGACGGTGGCCGCCTCGGCCTTCGCCGGCAATGCCTTCGCCCAGAACCAGCTGCTGAACGCGTCGTACGACGTGGCCCGCGAGTTCTACAAGGACTACAACGCCGCCTTCGTCGCCCACTACAAGAAGACCACCGGCAAGGACGTCAAGATCGACCAGTCGCACGGCGGCTCCAGCGCCCAGGCCCGTTCGGTGGCCGACGGCCTCGACGCGGACGTGGTGACGATGAACACCAGCACCGACATCGACTTCCTCGCCGACAAGGGCGTGGTGGCCAAGGACTGGACCAAGAAATTCCCCGACAACGCCTCGCCCACCACCTCGACCATGCTGTTCCTGGTGCGCAACGGCAACCCCAAGGGCATCAAGGACTGGGACGACCTGGTCAAGCCTGGCGTTCAGGTCGTGGTCGTCAACCCCAAGACGGGCGGCAACGGCCGCTATGCCTATCTGGCCGCCTGGGGCTACGTGAAGAAGAAGGGCGGCACCGACGCCCAGGCTGCCGAATTCGTCGGCAAGCTGTTCAAGAACGTGCCGGTGCTGGCCCGCGGCGGCCGCGATGCCACCACGGCCTTCCTGCAGCGCAGCATCGGCGACGTGCTGATCACCTTCGAATCCGAGGTGGTCTCCATCGACCGCGACTTCGGCACCGGCAAGGTCGATGCCGTCTACCCGAGCATCAGCATCCTGGCCGAGAACCCGGTGGCGGTGGTCGAGCGCACGGTCGCCAAGAAGGGCACCGGCGAACTGGCCAAGGCCTACCTGAACTACCTGTACTCGGACGAGGCGCAGGAAATTGCCGCCAAGCATGCGCTGCGTCCGCGCTCGCCGGCCGTGCTGAAGAAGCATGCCGACACCTTCAAGCCGCTGCAGCTGTTCACGGTGCAGGAGCTCTTCGGCAGCCTGGGTGAAGCGCAGAAGGTGCACTTCAACGACGGCGGCCAGTTCGACAAGCTCTACACCCCCGGCACGCGCTGATTCCATGGCTGGTGTGACCTCACCGGCGCTGCCGACCCCGGCAGCGCCGGTTTCACGTTCAAGGGTCGGCGGCGCCAAGCGCGTGCTGCCGGGCTTTCATCTGACGCTCGGGTACACGATCTTCTATCTGTGCCTGATCGTGCTGATTCCGCTCAGCACGCTGGTCTTCAAGACCTTCACCATGAGCTGGGATCAGTTCTGGGTCGCCGTCACTGCCCCGCGTGTGCTGGCTTCGTACCGGCTCACCTTCGGCGCTTCCTTCCTGGCCGCGCTGGTCAACCTGTTCGCCGGCCTGCTGGTGGCCTGGGTGCTGGTGCGCTACAAGTTCCCGGGCAAGAAGCTCGTCGACGCGCTGGTGGACCTGCCGTTCGCGCTGCCCACCGCCGTCGCCGGCATCTCGCTCACGGCGCTGCTGGCGGGCAATGGCTGGATCGGCCAGTACCTCGAGCCGCTGGGCATCAAGCTGGCCTTCACGCCGGCGGGCGTGGTGATCGCGCTGATCTTCATCGGCCTGCCCTTCGTGGTGCGCACGGTGCAGCCGGTGCTGGAAGACACCGAGAAGGAGCTGGAAGAGGCGGCGACTTCGCTCGGCGCCACGCGCTGGCAGACCTTCCGGCTGGTGATCCTGCCCTCGATCACGCCGGCGCTGCTCACCGGCTTCGCCATGGCCTTCGCCCGCGCCATCGGCGAATACGGCTCCGTCATCTTCATCGCCGGCAACATGCCCATGATTTCCGAGATCACGCCGCTCATCATCATCGGCAAGCTGGAGCAGTACGACTACCAGGGCGCCACCGCCGTGGCGCTGGTCATGCTGGTCTTCTCCTTCCTGATGCTGCTGGTCATCAACGCGCTCCAGGCCTGGCAGCGCAAGCGGGGGGTGTCGGCATGAGCGGTGCGACCGGAATGCGCGCCGGCAGCGGTCGGGTGCGCGCGGGCACGACCGAATCGCCCGCCGTGCGCTGGACGCTGATCGGCCTGGCGCTGGTCTTCATGTTCTTCTTCCTGGTGCTGCCGCTGGCCGCCGTCGCCACCGAGGCGCTGCGCAAGGGCTGGGGCGCCTATGTGGAGGCACTGAAGGAGCCGGACGCCTGGTCCGCCATCGAGCTGACGCTGATCGTGGCG
Organism: Pseudacidovorax sp. NFM-22; assembly: GCF_021401245.1. Lineage (GTDB taxonomy): Bacteria > Pseudomonadota > Gammaproteobacteria > Burkholderiales > Burkholderiaceae_C > Xenophilus. The sequence goes on along the minus strand of NZ_JACBFY010000001.1, from coordinate 484,073 downwards.
GCCATCTCGGTGCCGCTGAACCTGGTGTTCGGTGTGGCGGCGGCCTGGGCCATCGCCAAGTACGAGTTCAAGGGCAAGGCCTTCCTCACGACGCTGGTGGACCTGCCGTTTGCCGTCTCGCCCGTGGTGGCCGGCCTGATCTACGTGCTGGTGTTCGGCGCGCAGGGCTGGCTGGGGCCGTGGCTGTCGGAGCACAACATCAAGATCATCTTCGCCGTGCCCGGCATCGTGCTGGCGACCGTGTTCGTGACCTTCCCCTTCATCGCGCGGGAGCTGATCCCGCTGATGCAGGCGCAGGGCACCGAGGAGGAGCAGGCCGCCATCGTGCTGGGCGCGAGTGGCTGGCAGACCTTCTGGCACGTGACGCTGCCCAACATCAAGTGGGGCCTGCTGTACGGCGTGATCCTGTGCAATGCGCGGGCCATGGGCGAGTTCGGCGCGGTGTCGGTGGTCTCGGGCCACATCCGCGGCCAGACCAACACCATGCCGCTGCATGTGGAGGTGCTCTACAACGAGTACCAGTCCGTCGCCGCCTTTGCCGTCGCCTCGCTGCTGGCGGTGCTGGCCCTGGTCACGCTGGTGATCAAGACGGTGGCCGAATGGCGCCACGAGCGGGAGATGAAGGCCCTGGCCGAACTGCCGCCCGAGCGGCCCGCGCCCGCAGCCTGAGACGGCCTTCCAGAGTGGCCCGGCCGCCCGCGTGGCGGGGCGCCCGAACAGAACAAGAGTTAGCCAAACCATGAGCATCGAAATCCGCAACGTCAGCAAGCGCTTCGGCGACTTCCATGCGCTGCGCGACGTCAGCCTGAACATCGATTCGGGCGAGCTGTTCGCGCTGCTGGGCCCCTCGGGCTGCGGCAAGACCACTTTGCTGCGCATCATCGCGGGCCTGGAAACGGCCGACACCGGCAGCATCCTGTTCAGCGGCGAGGACACCACCGACGTGCATGTGCGCGAGCGGCAGGTGGGCTTCGTCTTCCAGCACTACGCGCTGTTCCGTCACATGACGGTGTTCGACAACGTCGCCTTCGGCCTGCGCATCCGTCCCCGCCGGGAGCGGCCCAGCGAGGCGCAGATCAAGGCCAAGGTGCTGGACCTGCTCAAGCTGGTGCAACTGGACTGGCTGGCCGACCGTTACCCGGCCCAGCTGTCGGGCGGCCAGCGCCAGCGCATCGCCCTGGCGCGTGCGCTGGCGGTGGAGCCCAAGGTGCTGCTGCTGGACGAGCCCTTCGGCGCGCTGGATGCCAAGGTGCGCAAGGAACTGCGCCGCTGGCTGCGCCGGCTGCACGACGAGCTGCATGTCACGTCCATCTTCGTGACGCACGACCAGGAAGAGGCGCTGGAGGTGGCCGACCGCGTGGTGCTGATGAACAGCGGCCACATCGAGCAGGTCGGCTCGCCGCAGGAGGTCTGGGACCATCCGGCCAGCCCCTTCGTCTATGGCTTCCTGGGCGACGTCAACCTGTTCCACGGCCGCGCCCACGAGGGCGAGGTCGAGCTGCAGCAGGGCATGCGCTTTGCCGCAACGGAGGCGGACCGTGTTCAGGACGCCAAGGCGCTGGCCTACGTGCGCCCGCACGACTTCGACATCGCGCCGTATGCGGCCGGCCAGTCGCAGGCGCACGGCATCGTGGCGCGCCTCACCCGTGCCATCGTGGTCGGTCCGATCGCGCGGATGGAACTCGAACCGGTGGAAACGAATCCGGATAATCCCGGAGGTGGAACCGTGATCGAGGTGCAGATTCCTGCCCAGCAGTTCCGCGAGTTGGGTCTGCGCGAGGGCGACACGGTGGTCGCGAGCCCGCGCCGGGCCCGCGTCTTCGTTGACCAAGGATCAGGGATTTGAACCAACTCTTCGACGCGCCCCGGCGCATTCACGGGCTCATCGCCGCGGCCTGCGTGGCCATGCTGGCTTTTGGGATGTACCTGCAGCATGTGGTGGGGCTCGAGCCCTGTCCCATGTGCATCGTCCAGCGCTATGCGCTGATCCTGGTGGCGGTATTCAGCGCCCTGGCGGCTGCCACCCGCGGCAGCGGATTGCGCAAGTTCTGGGGCTTCGTTGCCCTGGCCTTCGCGGCCGGTGGCGCCTTCACCGCCGCGCGGCAGAGCTGGCTGCAGTGGCATCCGCCGGAGTTCGCGAGCTGCGGCCGCGACATCTACGGAATGATCGAGACCTTCCCGCTGCAGCGCGTCGTGCCCATGATCTTCCGCGGCAGCGGCGACTGCTCGCAGATCGACTGGACCTTCTTGGGCCTGTCGATCGCCAACTGGTCCTTCCTGTGCTTCGTCGCCTTCGGGCTGGTGTTTCTGGCGCTGCTCTTCCAGCGTCAGCGCCGCCGTTGACCGGCGCGCCCAGACATCGTTCTCTCTCCCCAAGGCCCCGCCGTGGTGCACGCTGCGCCCGGCGGGGCTTTTGCATGCACGGACGGTGTGCACGCCGTTCCTTGCCTGGGTTTGACCTGCGGTTTGTCCTCATCTCTTTAGAGGGGCCATGCCACTGAAACCTCAAGAAATGTCGCTAAAGTGACCGAGCCGGCAAGGAAGCCGGATCAACCCAAGGAAAGCACAGGAATGAGCAAGAAAGTCGCTTACGTCACCGGAGGCATGGGAGGCATCGGAACCGCAATCTGCCGCCGTCTGCATCAGGATGGATTCACGGTGATCGCCGGTTGCGGGCCGACCCGCGATTTCAGCAAGTGGCTTGCAGAGCAGAAGGAAGAAGGCTTCGAGTTCCACGCTTCCGTCGGCAACGTCGGCAACTGGGAGTCGACGGTGGAGGCCTTCTCCAAGGCCAAGGCCGAGCACGGCAGCATCGATGTGCTGGTCAACAACGCCGGCATCACCCGCGACCGCATGTTCGTGAAGATGACGCCGGACGACTGGAACGCCGTCATCGAGACCAACCTCAACAGCATGTTCAACGTCACCAAGCAGGTGGTGGGTGACATGGTCGAGAAGGGCTGGGGCCGCATCATCAACATCAGCTCGGTCAACGGCGCCAAGGGCCAGGCCGGGCAGACCAACTACTCGGCCGCCAAGGCCGGCATGCACGGCTTCACCATGGCGCTGGCGCAGGAGCTGGCCACCAAGGGCGTGACGGTCAACACCGTGAGCCCGGGCTATATCGGCACCGACATGGTCAAGGCCATCCGCCAGGAAGTGCTGGACAAGATCGTCGGCACCATCCCCGTCAAGCGCCTGGGCGAGCCGAGCGAAATCGCCTCGATCATCTCCTGGCTGGCCTCCAGCGAAGGCGGCTATTCGACGGGCGCCGACTTCCCGGTCAACGGCGGCCTGCACATGCATTGAACGGGAGCGCGTCCCCCTTCGCCCCGGCTTCGTCGGGGCATCTCGGAGCCCGCCATGCGCGGGCTTCGCGCTTCCGGGGCCGGGCAAACCCCGGCGTCGCGGTGCGCCCGGCGGCGTCCTGCAAAATGGGTCGATGCACCATGGCGCCTCCCTCATCAGCACGATCGCAGCCGCCCTGGGGCTGGCCCTTGCCCTCGGATTCATCGCCGCCCGTCTGAGGTTGCCGGCGCTGGTGGGCTACCTGCTCGCCGGCGTGATCATCGGGCCCTTCACCCCCGGCTTCGTGGCCGATGCCGACATCGCCTCGCAACTGGCCGAGATCGGCGTGATGCTGCTGATGTTCGGGGTGGGCCTGCATTTCTCGTTGGACGACCTGCTGCAGGTGCGGCGCATCGCGCTGCCGGGCGCGCTGGTGCAGATCGTGGCCGCCACCTGCATGGGTGGGCTGCTGGCGCTGTGGTGGGGCTGGAGCCTCGGGGCGGCGCTGGTCTTCGGGCTGGCGCTGTCGGTGGCCAGCACGGTGGTGCTGCTACGGGCGCTCGAGAGCCTGGGCATCCTGGACACCCACACCGGCCGCATCGCCGTTGGCTGGCTGGTGGTGGAGGACCTGGCGATGGTGCTGGTGCTGGTGTTGCTGCCACCTCTGGCGCAGGTGCTGGGTGGCCGCGCCGAGGAGGGCAGCGATGGCTCCATGGCGTCGCTGGGCCGCACGCTCGGCATCACGCTGCTGCAGGTCGGCGGCTTCGTCGCACTGATGCTGGTCGTGGGGCGCCGTCTCTTCCCCTGGTTGCTGTGGCAGGTCACGCGCACCGGCTCGCGCGAGCTGTTCACGCTGTGCGTGGTGGCGGCGGCGGTGAGCATCGCGTTTGCGTCGGCTTCCCTGTTCGGCGTCTCCTTTGCGCTGGGCGCCTTCTTTGCCGGCATGGTGATGCGCGAGTCCGAGTTCAGCCACCGGGCGGCGGAAGAATCGCTGCCGCTGCGCGACGCCTTCGCTGTGCTGTTCTTCGTGTCGGTGGGCATGCTGTTCGATCCCGGCGTCCTGCTCAGCCGTCCGCTGCAGGTGCTGGCCGTCGTGCTGGTGATCGTGGTGGGCAAGTCGGTGGCGGCCTGCCTGCTGGTGCTCGCCTTCCGCTATCCGCTGGCGACCGCGCTGACGGTAAGCGCCAGCCTGGCGCAGATCGGTGAGTTCTCATTCATCCTGCTGGCGCTGGGCCTGCGCATGGAACTGCTGCCGCCGGAGGCGCAGAGCCTGGTGCTGGCGGGTGCGCTGGTGTCCATCGCGACCAATCCGCTGTGGTTCAGCGCCATCCAGCCGATCCTGAGCTGGTTGCGGCTGCATTCCTCGCTGGCCCGGCGGCTGGAGGCGCGCGACGACCCGCTGGCGGAACTGCCTGCGACCACGGCGGCGCGCTACCTGTCACGGCAGGTGGTGCTGGTGGGCTATGGCCGGGTCGGCCGGCGCATTGCGGCGCAGCTTCGCGCCCACGACATCCCCTTCGTGGTGGCGGACCAGAACCGCGAGCTGATCGAGCGGCTGCGCGAGGAAGGCGGTGCGGCGGTCTGGGGCGATGCGGCGGAGCCGTCCGTGCTCATCCAGGCCCACATCGCCCGGGCGCGGGTGCTCGTGGTGGCCATCGCCGATCCGCTGAACGTGCGGCAGATGATCGACACGGCCCGCGCGCTCAACCCCGAGGTGGAGGTCGTCCTGCGCAGCCACAACGAGGACGAGGCGCAACTGCTGCGGCAGGAACTGGCGGCGACGGTCTATCTGGGAGAGCACGAACTCGCCCAGGCCATGGCGGGCGACGTGCTCAGCCGGGCGCGGACACCAGTGCCGGCGGCGGCGTCATAGGTCCTCGATGACCAGCGCGCGGTAACGCTGTCCCATCACGAAGGGGTTCTCGCGCAGCAGGCTGCGGATCCGCTCGACGTCCTCGTCGTCCTCGGTGCGCACCAGCAGGCCGGCATGGCCCTCGCGCGCCAGGCGCACGTAGGCGCGAACGGTGGCGCCTTCGGTGCCGGGGGAGGGCAGCGGATCGTCGGCGTCCGATGCCGTGGCGCCGATCGGGCCGGTGATGGCCTCGGCAGGAACGAAGGCGATGTCGTCGCTGGCCACGCCGCCCTGGGCGAGGGCCTCTGCCGCAGCCCGTGCCGCCTCGGCATCCCGGAACATCAGCAGGGCGTGCCCGGTCGGATAGAAGGTCTTGCCGAGGGTCGACAGCATGTCCGGGGTCAGGGCGAAAGGCTTCATGGGGTCTCCAGAGGTCGTGCGCCGGCCCTGCACGGAAAGGTGCGGCAAGTCGGCTGGACTTGTGAACGTAGGGAGCCAGATCCCGTCGTCCTGTAGGAAGGGGCCCTTGCGGGACGCCCGGATTTGTTAATAACTGCAGTTTGGTTGCGAAACGTGTTTCTAATTGTGAAGTTTTCGCTACCTTTGAAGTGACTTCGGCGCCTAGGATTGGCGGCATGAAAAGCGGTGTAGCGTTTCGTTGGCTTCCTTGCGTCGGGATCGGCGGCCTTCTGGCCGGTGCGACGGCGGCGTTGTGGATCGCGCCGCCGCGAACCTCCGGGGAATGGGCGGCGTGGGTCCAGGCGGCGTCGGTACTGGTGGCGTTGTGTCTGGCGCTGCGCCTGCAGTATGTGGCGGGTCGGCAGGCCGCGCGCCAGGCGGAGCAGGTGGCGACGCTCTTTGCCGCCAACATGCATTGGGTGTTCCGTGAGCTCAGCGACGCCTGCATCAAGCGCGCCTGGGCCGACTTTGCCGTGCATCGCCGTGTTCTGCAGGAGGTGCTGGCGCAGGGCCGCGAAGTGAGCCTGCAGCAGATCGACGGCTCGGGCCTGGCCATGGTGACCAGCCTGCGGGCCATGGCGGTGGAAGGCCTGGAGATGGTGGCCAGCCACACCCCGCAGGGCGACTGGCACCAGTTGCATCGCTACTTCGAGAAGCGCTTGCCCAGCATTGCCGGCTGGCTGGCGCTGTACGGCCATCCGCCAGAGAACAGCGGGCCGACCGACTACCAGGGGCTGCGTACCTCGTTCGGGCAGTTCGGCTGAGCGCGGCGGTCCCGCACGGTCAGTGCGGAATCTCGGCCGGGCCGCCCGCGGCCTTGGGCGGCCTGCGGATGAGCAGGAGCAGCGGGATGGTCACCGCGGTCAGCACCATCATGATCCAGAAGTCGTCGAGGTAGGCCACCATGGTGGCCTGACGCGTGACCTCGGCGTTCAGCACGGCCAGGCCGGTCTGGGTGCCCAGGTCCATGGCCGGTGGCAGCGCCAGCAGCCCCTGGTTGCCCGGCGACACCAGCGCGGCCAGATTGGCATGCGCCCGGCCGGAGCCTTCCGTCAGCAGCGTCTGCACCACCGAGATGCCGACGCTGCTGCCGATGTTGCGCAGGAGGCTGAAGATCGGCGTGCCCTGGTTGCGCAGCCGCGCCGGCAGCGTGGCAAAGGTGGCGGTCGACAGCGGCACGAAGGTGAAGCCGATGCCCAGGCCCTGGATGAAGCCCGAGGTGACGATCAGTGTGCTGTCCATGTCCGGCGTGAAGCGCGTCATCTGCCACAGCGAGAAAGCCGTCAGGCCGAAGCCGGCCGCCATGATGGCGCGCACGTCGATCCGGTGGACCAGTCGCCCGACGACGATCATGGCGATCATCGTTCCCACGCCGCGGGGCGCCGTGACCGCACCGGTATAGACGACCGGATAGCCCATCAGCCCCTGCAGGAAGTTGGGCAGCAGCGAGGTGGTCGCGAACAGGATGATGCCGACGACGAACGCGAAGAACTGGCCGGTGACGAAGTTGCGGTCCTTCAGCAGATCGCGGTTGAGAAAGCTCACGCCCTGCACGGTCCAGGTGTGGACGGCGAAGAGGGCGAGGGCGACCACGGCGCCGATTGCCTCCAGACGGATCTCCCACGAGTCGAACCAGTCCAGCTGTTCGCCGCGGTCCAGGAAGAGCTGCAGCAGGCCGATGCCCAGGCTGAGCGTCGCGAAGCCGAACACGTCGAGCTTCTCGGACTTCGGACGGCTCTCGGGCAGGTACCGTGCGATGCCCCAGAAGGCCACGATGCCCACCGGCAGGTTGATGAAGAACACCCAGCGCCAGTCGAGCTGATCCGTCAGCCATCCGCCCAGCAGCGGGCCCAGGATGGGGCCGATCATGATGCCCGCACCCCAGATGGCCATGGCCTGGCCCACCTTCTCCCGCGGGTTGATGTCGAGCAGCACGGCCTGCGACAGCGGCACCAGCGCCGCCCCGAAGACGCCCTGCAGCAGCCGAGCGCCGACGATCTCGACCAGCGAGCCCGCGATGCCGCACAGCGCCGACGCCACCGTGAAGCCCACCACCGACACCAGGAAGACGCGCCGCCGGCCCCACCGGCCGCAGAACCAGCCGGTCAGCGGCAGGGTGATGGCTGCCGCGACGATGTAAGAGGTCAGCACCCAGGTGATCTGGTCCTGCGAGGCTTGCAGGCTGCCCTGCATGTGGGGCAGGGCGACGTTGGCGATGGTGGTGTCCAGCGCCTGCATGATCGTCGCCAGCATGATCGAGACGGTGATCATGCCGCGGTGGGGCACGGGGTTCTGGGGGGTGGGGGTCATGGGGCGGTCTCCTCGGGGCCACGGGTCGCGCCGCCGTCGTGCAGCGAAGCCGGCGCCGCATCGGGTTGCCAGGCCAGCAGGCCCTCCCGGGCTTTGGCCAGCAATGCCATGAGCTGGGCCTGCTCGTCGGCACTCAGGTTGACGAGGCCGTGGGCCAGCACCTCGTCGCTGATGGCGAGGGCCTGGTCCATGGCATCGAGAGCGCGGGGGGTGGCATGAATGAGCTTGACGCGGCGGTCACTGGGCGAGGGCTCGCGCCGGATCCAGCCGCCGGCCTCCATGCGGTCGCAGAGCGTGGCGACGGCCATGGCGCTGGTCTCCAGTCGCTGGGCCAGGGCGGCCTGCGACAACGGTTCGGGCTGTTCGGGATGTGCCAGCGCCCAGAGCAATCGGCATTGCGCCAGGGACAGACCCATCCGTTCACGGGCCAGCCGGTCGAAGTGAGCGCCGTGCAGCTTGGCCACCTGGTTGACCAGAAAGCTGAAGCGCTTGGAGGGGTCGATTTTCATAAACATCTATATCGTAAGCATGTTTATTAAATGAGCCTGACTGCTTGAGACAGGAGCTGGCTCGCGGTTGGCCGCTGTCCTTGGCGCGTGCTGTGCCGCGCGTGTCGCTGAGACCTGGGAAAATGCCGACCTCTCGCCGCCCCGTGCACACCCTCCGTGGCGCGGCTTCATGTTTTCTTTCCCGCGGAACGAGCGTCCACGCTGCGCTGTTCGCCGGCCTCTCTCTCGACCGGCGCCCCTGCCCAACTCATGAACGACAAGGACCTTTCCTCATCGCCGCAGGCGTCGCTGCCCGTCGGCCGGCTCTCTGTGGCCCCGATGCTCGACTGGACAGACAGGGGCTGCCGCTACTTCCACCGCCTCCTGAGCCGCCAGGCGCTGCTGTACACCGAGATGGTGAACACCGGCGCCATCCTGCACGGCGATGCGGCGCGGCATCTGCGCTTCGACGAGACCGAACACCCGGTCGCGCTGCAACTGGGCGGCAGCGAGCCCGCCGATCTGGCGGCCAGCGCGCGGCTGGGAGAGCAGTGGGGTTACGACGAGATCAACCTGAACTGCGGCTGCCCCAGCGAGCGGGTGCAGCGCGGTGCCTTCGGCGCCTGCCTGATGGCGGAGCCGGCGCTGGTGGCCGATGGCGTGAAGGCGATGCTGGACGTGGTGAGCGTGCCCGTGACCGTCAAGCACCGCATCGGCATCGACCGGGTGGAGAGCTACGACTTCGTGCGCGACTTCGTCGGAACCGTGGCCGACGCCGGCTGCCGCCACTTCATCGTGCATGCGCGCAACGCGTGGCTCAAGGGCCTGAGCCCCAAGCAGAACCGGGAGATTCCGCCGCTGCGCTACGAGCTGGTGCACCGGATCAAGCACGACTTTCCTCAGCTGTTCATCGCGATCAACGGCGGCATCCAGACCGACGAACAGGTGCACGCGCAACTGCGCCTGCTCGACGGCGTGATGGTGGGCCGCGAGGCGTACCACAACCCGTGGTGGCTTTCGCAGTGGGACAGCGCCTTCTTCGGGGACGCGCCGCGTGAGGTGACGCGCGAGGAGGTGGAGGCGCAGATGTGCGACTACATGCGCCGAGAGAAGCAGGCGCACGGCACGTCGTGGCAGTCGATCGCGCGGCACATGCTGGGGTTGCGCAATGGCCTGCCGGGCGCGCGCCGCTGGCGGCAGGTGTGGAGCGACCATCGCCTGCGCGAGCTGGATCCGCACGAGGTCATGGCGCGCGCGCACGCCAGCGCCACGGCCGAGGCCTGAGCGCACAGGCCGCACAGGGCGCCGGGCTGCTCGTTACACGGGCGGCGAGCAGCTGACGGCCCGGCAACAGGCCGCGGCTCACCAGGACCGAGCGGCGACTCAGGACGCCGCTTCGAGCCCGTTCGCGAAATGCTCGCGCATGCGCGCCTCGGCCGCCTGCGCGTCCCGCGCTTCGATGGCGGCCACCAGGGCGCGGTGCTCCGCCAGCGATTCCTCGATGCGCCCCGCCTTCAGCAGCGAGTTGTGGCGGTTGAGCTTCATCACCTTTCGCAGGTCGGCCACCATCTGGTCGCGCCAGCGGTTGTCGGCGATGGCCAGCAGCCGCATGTGGAAGCGCTCGTTGACGGCGAAGAAGTGCTCCCGGTCCACCTGGCCGGGGCGGGCGGCGGCCTCCAGCTCTTGGTGCAGGGCGCGCAGCTCCGCGATCTGGGCCTCGGCGGCGCGCGTGGCGACCACGCCGGCCGCGTCGCTCTCCAGCAGGGCGAGCAGGTGGTACACGTCGGCCAGGTCGCGATCGGACACTTCGGTCACATAGGCGCCGCGGCGCAGCTTCATCGTCACCAGCCCCTCGGCGGCCAGCACCTTCAGCGCCTCGCGCAATGGTGTGCGGCTGATGCCCAGTTCTTCCGCGATGCGCAGCTCGTCGATCCAGCTGCCGGGCTCCAGTTCGCGGCGGAAGATGCGCTGGCGCAGCAGCTCCGCCACCTCTTCATAGAGGGCGCGCGGGGTGAGGGTCAGGGCAGACATGGCGGCGACTGTATCGCAGAAGAAGCCCCTAATTCATAATTGAATTAATAATTACAGACGGCTAGACTTGCGGGATTCCCCGGGGTCGGCCAGCGTGGCCGTACTTCCGGCACCAGAGGTCAAGCGAGAGAGACGAAGCATGGCGGATTCCGAATTCAAGCCCTCCACCCTCGAAGACTGGACGCGCGCCGCGGCCAAGTCGGCCCCCGGCGGCGACGTCTCGGCGCTCAACTGGGTGACGCCCGACGGCATCACCGTCAAGCCGCTCTACACGGCCGCCGACCTGCAGGGCCTGCGCTACAGCGACACGCTGCCCGGCTTCGAGCCCTACATCCGCGGCCCGCAGGCGACGATGTACGCCGTGCGACCCTGGACCATCCGCCAGTACGCCGGCTTTTCCACCGCGGAGGAATCGAATGCCTTCTACCGCAAGGCGCTGGCCGCGGGCGGGCAGGGCGTGTCGGTGGCCTTCGACCTGGCCACCCACCGCGGCTACGACAGTGACCATCCGCGCGTGACCGGCGACGTCGGCAAGGCCGGTGTGGCCATCGATTCGGTGGAGGACATGAAGATCCTGTTCGACGGCATCCCGCTGGACAAGGTCAGTGTGTCGATGACCATGAACGGCGCCGTGCTGCCCGTGCTGGCCGGCTACGTGGTGGCGGCGGAAGAGCAGGGCGTGTCGCAGGACAAGCTCAGCGGGACCATCCAGAACGACATCCTCAAGGAGTTCATGGTCCGCAACACGTACATCTATCCGCCCGAGCCGAGCATGCGGATCATCGGCGACATCATCGAGTACACGGCGAAGAACATGCCGAAGTTCAACTCGATCTCGATCTCCGGCTACCACATGCAGGAAGCCGGCGCCAACCAGGCGCTGGAACTGGCCTTCACCCTGGCGGACGGCAAGGAGTACGTGAAGACCGCCATCGCCAAGGGCATGGACGTGGACGACTTCGCCGGGCGCCTGAGCTTCTTCTGGGCCATCGGCATGAACTTCTACCTCGAAGTCGCCAAGATGCGCGCCGCGCGCCTGCTTTGGTGCCGGATCATGAAGGCCACGGGCGCCAAGAACCCCAAGAGCCTGATGCTGCGCACGCACTGCCAGACCTCGGGCTGGTCGCTCACCGAGCAGGACCCGTACAACAACGTCGTGCGCACCACCATCGAGGCCATGGCCGCGGTGTTCGGCGGCACGCAGTCGCTGCACACCAACGCGCTGGACGAGGCCATCGCGCTGCCGACCGAGTTCAGCGCCCGCATCGCCCGCAACACGCAACTGATCATTCAGGAAGAGACGCACATCACCAACGTCATCGACCCCTGGGCCGGCAGCTACATGATGGAGAAGCTCACCCAGGACATGGCCGATGCCGCCTGGGCCATCATCGAGGAGGTCGAGGCCATGGGTGGCATGACCAAGGCGGTCGACAGCGGCTGGGCCAAGCTCAAGATCGAGGCCGCGGCGGCCGAGAAGCAGGCGCGCATCGACTCGGGCCGCGACGTCATCGTCGGCGTCAACAAGTACAAGCTCAAGAACGAGGACCCGGTCGAGATCCTCGCCATCGACAACATGAAGGTGCGCGACCAGCAGGTGGCGCGCCTGCAGAACATCCGCGCCGCGCGCGACGGCGCCAAGGTGCAGGCCGCGCTCGATGCGCTCACGGCCGCGGCCGAGAAGAACGAGGGCAACCTGCTCGACCTGAGCATCCAGGCCATCCGCCTGCGCGCCACGGTGGGCGAAGTGTCGGACGCGCTGGAAAAGGCCTTCGGCCGCCACCGCGCGGACACGCAGAAGGTGACGGGCGTCTACGCCGCCGCCTACGACTCGGCCGAAGGCTGGGAAGCGCTCAAGAAGGAAATCGACGCCTTCGCCGAGGACCAGGGCCGCCGGCCGCGCGTGATGATCTCCAAGCTGGGCCAGGACGGCCACGACCGCGGCGCCAAGGTGGTGGCCACGGCCTTCGCCGACCTGGGCTTCGACGTGGACATGGGCCCGCTCTTCCAGACGCCGGAGGAATGCGCCCGCCAGGCCATCGAGAACGACGTGCATGCCGTGGGCGTGAGCACGCTCGCGGCGGGCCACAAAACGCTGGTGCCGGCGATCATCGAAGAACTGAAGAAGCAGGGCGCGGACGACATCATCGTGTTCGTGGGCGGTGTCATTCCGCGGCAGGACTACGAGTTCCTGTACGAGGCGGGCGTGAAGGGCATCTACGGGCCCGGGACGCCGATTCCGGCCAGTGCGAAAGATGTGCTGGAGCAGATCCGGGCGGCCGTCGCCGCTTGAGGCTGGTCTATGCCTATGCCTGTGCCTGTGCCTGTGCGGTCGTAGCTCTACCGTGGATCCATCGCTGCCCTTTCCACCGTTCGGGCTGAGCTTGTCGAAGCCTTTTCTCCCAATCGTGTGAAGCCCTTCTTCGTCTACCTGCTCCACTGCGCGGACGGCTCCTATTACGCGGGCCATACCGATGACTTGGATGCGCGCCTGCAGCAGCATGTGTCGGGCCGGATCGGCTACACCGCCACGCGCAAGCCGTTCACGGTGTCGTGGCAGGGCGAGTTCGAGACGCGTGAAGCGGCGCTGGCCTTCGAGCTGCGGATCAAGGGATGGTCGCGGGCGAAGAAGGAGGCGCTGGTGCGCGGAGATTGGATCGCGGTTCAACAGTTGGCGCGCTCGCGGACGCAAGGAGGTGCTGATGGCGGTTCGTTTCAGACGGCAAACCCGAGACTCGGCCCGAGCCCTCAATCCGTTCGCCCTGAGCTTGTCGAAGGGCAGAACAGCGCGCTGGCGGAGGTCGTGTCCTGGCTTCGACAGGCTCAGCCCGAACGGACTGGGGACGACCAGTCACGACAAGCACAGCCCGCACGGACTGGGGACGCCGATGCGGTCACGCATCCGACAAACCCGTCAGCCGGGGCAGCCCCATGACCCAGGCGCCTTCTTCCCACTTCGACGCCATCCTGCACGGCGCCACGCCGATGGCCCAGCGCCGCGCCATGGCCAAGGCCATCACGCTGCTCGAATCGACCCGCGCCGACCACCGCGCCCAGGCCGACGAGCTGCTCACGGCGCTGCTTCCGCACACCGGCCACAGTTTCCGCCTCGGCATCTCCGGCGTCCCGGGCGTCGGCAAATCCACCTTCATCGAGGCCCTGGGCCTGCACCTGATCGAGCACGGCCACCGCGTGGCGGTGCTCACCATCGACCCGTCGTCTACCGTCTCCGGCGGCTCGATCCTGGGCGACAAGACGCGCATGGAGCGCCTCTCGGTGCACGAGCAGGCGTACATCCGCCCCAGCCCCTCGTCGGGCACGCTCGGCGGCGTGGCGGAGAAGACGCGCGAGGCCATGCTGGTCTGCGAAGCCGCCGGCTACGACGTGGTGATCGTCGAGACCGTCGGCGTGGGCCAGAGCGAGACGGCCGTGGCCGGCATGACCGACATGTTCGTGCTGCTCCAACTGCCCAACGCCGGCGACGACCTGCAGGCCATCAAGAAGGGCGTGATGGAAATCGCCGACCTGGTCGTCATCAACAAGGCCGACATCGACGCCGATGCCGCCACCCGGGCCCAGGCGCAGATCACCTCGGCCCTGCGGCTCTTCGGGCACCATGGCAATCCGCAGCATGCGCAGGCCATGCACGACGCCCACAGCGGCGCCGAAGTGCGCCACTGGCTGCCGCGCGTGATGCAGCTCAGCGCGCTGACCGGCGTGGGTGTCGACCGCTTCTGGGCTGCCGTGACCGAGTTCCGCCAGCTGCAGGCCGCCAACGGCCGAATGGCCGCCCGCCGCGAGAAGCAGGCCCTGGCCTGGATGTGGGAGCGCATCGAGGCCGGCTTGCGCCAGGCTTTCCGCCAGCATCCGCAGGTGCGCGAAAAGTTGGCCGGCGTGTCCGCCGAGGTGGCCGCTGGCCACGTGGCCGCGTCGACCGCCGCGCGCCAGCTTCTGGCTCTGGCAGCTGAGCCCCCATCCCCCCCATCCCGGACGGCGACCGATGCGCCGCCCGCCTCATCCCCAACCGACAGGACACCATGAAGGACATCCTCGAAGAACTCGAACGCCGCCGTGCGCAGGCGCACCAGGGCGGCGGCCAGAAGCGCATCGACGCGCAACATGCCAAGGGCAAGCTCACGGCGCGCGAGCGCATCGAACTGCTGCTGGACGACGGCACCTTCGAAGAATGGGACATGTTCGTCGAGCACCGCTGCACCGACTTCGGCATGGCGGACAACAAGATCCCGGGCGATGGCGTGGTCACGGGCTACGGCATGATCAATGGCCGCCTCGTGTTCGTCTTCAGCCAGGACTTCACCGTCTTCGGCGGCGCGCTCTCCGAGGCCCACGCCGAGAAGATCTGCAAGGTGATGGACCAGGCCATGAAGGTGGGCGCGCCGGTCATCGGCCTGAACGACTCGGGCGGCGCGCGCATCCAGGAAGGCGTGGCCTCGCTCGGTGGCTATGCCGACGTGTTCCAGCGCAACGTGATGGCCTCGGGCGTGGTGCCGCAGATCAGCCTGGTCATGGGCCCCTGCGCGGGCGGCGCCGTGTACTCGCCGGCCATGACCGACTTCATCTTCATGGTGAAGGACTCCAGCTACATGTTCGTCACTGGCCCCGAGGTGGTGAAGACCGTGACGCACGAGAGCGTCACGGCCGAGGAACTGGGCGGCGCCATCACCCACACCACCAAGAGCGGCGTGGCCGACCTGGCCTTCGAGAACGACGTGGAGGCGCTGATGATGCTGCGCCGCCTGTACAACTACCTGCCGCTGTCCAACCGCGAGAAGCCGCCGGTGCGCCCCAGCGGCGATCCGGCCGACCGCGCCGACCTGTCGCTGGACACGCTGGTGCCCGACAACCCCAACAAGCCCTACGACATGAAGGAGCTGATCCTCAAGGTCGTGGACGACGGCGACTTCTTCGAGCTGCAGCCCGACTACGCGAAGAACATCGTGATCGGCTTCGCCCGCATGGAAGGCCAGAGCGTGGGCATCGTCGCCAACCAGCCGCTGGTGCTGGCCGGCTGCCTGGACATCAAGAGCTCGATCAAGGCCGCGCGCTTCGTGCGCTTCTGCGATGCCTTCAACATCCCGGTCGTCACCTTCGTGGATGTGCCCGGTTTCATGCCCGGCACCAGCCAGGAGTACGGCGGCATCATCAAGCACGGCGCCAAGCTGCTGTACGCCTACGCCGAATGCACGGTGCCGAAGATCACCGTCATCACGCGCAAGGCCTACGGCGGTGCCTACGACGTGATGGCCTCCAAGCACCTGCGCGGCGACGTCAACCTGGCCTGGCCGCGCGCCGAGATCGCGGTGATGGGCGCCAAGGGCGCGGTGGAGATCATCTTCCGCGAGGAGAAGAAGGACCCGGAGAAGCTCGCCGCCCGCGAGGCCGAGTACAAGGCCCGCTTCGCCAACCCCTTCGTCGCCAGTGCACGCGGCTACATCGACGACGTGATCCTGCCGCACGAGACGCGCAAGCGCATCTGCCGCAGTCTCGTGATGCTGCGCGAGAAGAAGCTGGAAAACCCGTGGCGCAAGCACGGAAACATTCCACTTTGATGAGCCAGGGAGAGCTGCACATGTTCAAGAAGATCCTGATCGCCAACCGCGGCGAAATCGCCTGCCGCGTCATCAAGACCGCCCGCAAGATGGGCATCAAGACCGTGGCCGTGTACTCGGACGCGGACCGCGACGCCCGCCATGTCGAGCTGGCCGACGAGGCCGTGCACATCGGCGCCGCGCCCTCGCGCGAGTCCTACCTGATGGCCGACCGCATCATCGAGGCCTGCAAGAAGACCGGTGCCGAGGCGGTGCACCCGGGCTATGGCTTCCTGTCGGAGAACGAGGCCTTCGCCAGGCGCGTGGAAGAGGAGGGCATCGTCTTCATCGGCCCGAAGCACCATTCGATCGCGGCCATGGGCGACAAGATCGCCTCCAAGAAGCTGGCGAACGAGGCCAAGGTCAACACCATCCCCGGCTACAACGACGCCATCGACACGCCCGAGCAGGCCGTGGAGATCGCAAAGGGCATCGGGTATCCGGTGATGATCAAGGCCAGTGCCGGTGGCGGCGGCAAGGGGCTGCGCGTCGCCTTCAACGACAAGGAGGCGCTGGAGGGCTTCACCTCCTGCCGCAACGAGGCGCGCAATTCCTTCGGCGACGACCGCATCTTCATCGAGAAGTTCGTGGAGCAGCCGCGGCACATCGAGATCCAGGTGCTGGGCGACAGCCAGGGCCATGTGATCTACCTGAACGAGCGCGAATGCTCGATCCAGCGGCGCCACCAGAAGGTGATCGAGGAGGCGCCGTCGCCCTTCATCAGCGATGCCACGCGCAAGGCCATGGGCGAGCAGGCGGTGGCGCTGGCCAAGGCGGTCAACTACCAGTCGGCCGGCACGGTGGAGTTCGTGGTCGGCAAGGACCAGGACTTCTACTTCCTGGAGATGAACACCCGCCTGCAGGTGGAGCATCCGGTCACCGAATGCATCACCGGGCTGGACCTGGTGGAGCTGATGATCCGCGTCGCGGCCGGCGAGTCGCTGCCGCTGACGCAGGCCGACGTGAAGCGCGACGGCTGGGCCATCGAATGCCGCATCAATGCGGAAGACCCGTTCCGCAACTTCCTGCCCTCCACGGGCCGGCTGGTGAAGTTCCAGCCGCCGGCCGAGTCGCTGTCGGCCGCCGAGCCCAATGCGCCCGATGCCTACGGCGTGCGCGTGGACACGGGCGTGTACGAGGGCGGCGAGATCCCCATGTACTACGACTCGATGATCGCCAAGCTCATCGTGCACGGGCGGGACCGGGCGCATGCCATCGCGCTGATGCGCGAGGCGCTCAACGGCTTCGCGATCCGCGGCATCCACAGCAACATTCCCTTCCAGGCGGCGCTGCTGGCGCACCCCAAGTTCGTCAGCGGCGACTTCAACACCGGCTTCATCGCCGAGCACTACGGCCATGGCTTCCGGGCCGAGGACGTGCCGCATGACGACCCCGACTTCCTGGTCGCGCTGGCGGCCTACGCGCACCGGCGCTACCGTGCGCGTGCCTCGGGCATCAGCGGCCAACTGGCGGGCCATGGCGTGAAGGTGGGCGAGCAGTTCGTGGTCGTCACGCTGGGGGCGGATGGCGAGCATCGCCACACGCCGGTGAGCGTCACCGACTTCCAGGGCGCCACGGGCGCGAGCGCGGTGCAGGTCGGCAGCCGCAGCTACCAGCTCGAAAGCCGCTCGCCGCTGGGCGGGATCCGCATCGAAGGGCGCGTGAACGGCCAGCCGTTCACCGCGCAGGTCGAGCGCGGCGCGGGCAAGAACCCGCTGGCCCTGAGCGTGCAGCACAACGGCACGCAGATCGAGGCCATGGTGCTGTCGCCGCTGGGAGCCCGCCTGCAGTCGCTGATGCCCTACAAGGCGCCGCCGGACATGAGCAAGTTCCTGCTGTCGCCGATGCCCGGGCTGCTGGTGGACGTTGCCGTCAAGGAAGGCCAGCAGGTGCAGGCCGGCGAGAAGCTGGCCGTCATCGAGGCCATGAAGATGGAGAACGTGCTCTTCGCCGCACAGGACGGCGTGGTGGGCAAGATCACCGCCGGCAAGGGCGAATCGCTGGCGGTCGATCAGGTGATCCTGGAGTTCAACTGAATGGGCGTGCCTACGATCGAGCGCATGGAAACCACCCTCGAACATCCCGTGGCGCTGCGCCGTGCGGCACCTGCGGCCGCCGGAGCCACCGCCCCGCGGTGGCGCGTCGAGGAGGTGCAGGCCCTGCTGGACCTGCCCTTCAACGCGCTGCTGTTCCGCGCGCAGACCGTGCACCGTGAACATTGGCCAGCCGGCGACATCGAGCTGGCGACGCTGCTCTCCGTGAAGACCGGGGGCTGCCCGGAGAACTGCGGCTATTGCCCGCAGTCCTCCGAGTTCGACACCGGCGTCAAGGCGGAGAAGCTGATGAGCGTCGAAGAGGTCACCGCCGCCGCCCAGGCTGCGAAGGAGGCCGGTGCGACGCGCTTCTGCATGGGCGCCGCCTGGCGTGCGCCCAAGGACCGCGACATCGAGAAGGTGGCCGAACTGGTGCAGGCCGTGAAGGGCCTGGGCCTGCAGTCCTGCGCCACACTCGGCATGCTGGAGGCGCACCAGGCCCAGGCGTTGCGCGACGCCGGCCTGGACTACTACAACCACAACCTCGACACCGCGCCGGAGTACTACGGCGACGTCGTCGACACCCGCACCTACCAGGACCGGCTCGACACCCTGGCCCATGTGCGCGCCGCCGGCATCAGCGTCTGCTGCGGCGGCATCGTCGGCATGGGCGAGGCGCCGGTGCACCGCGCCGGCCTGCTGGCGCAGCTGGCCAACCTCGAGCCCTATCCGGAGTCGGTACCCATCAACAGTCTGGTGCGTGTGCCGGGTACGCCGCTGGCCGACAGCGATCCCATCGACCCGCTGGACTTCGTGCGCGTGATCGCTGTCGCGCGCATCCTGATGCCCAAGGCCCGCGTGCGGCTCTCGGCCGGCCGACAGCAGCTGGGCGACGCGGTGCAGGCGCTGTGCTTCCTGGCTGGCGCCAACTCGATCTTCTACGGCGACAAGCTGCTGGTCACCGGCAATCCCGATGTAGAGGCCGACCGGCAGTTGCTGGCCAGGCTGGGTCTGCGCGGCCATGACGTGGCTGCCAATGAAGGAGCATGCGAATGAGCACCCAACGTCCGTTCAAGGTCCTGGGCGTCCAGCAGATCGCCATCGGCGGTGCCGACAAGCAACGCCTGGCCACGCTGTGGGTCGACATGCTGGGGCTGGAGATGACCGGCACCTTCAAGAGCGACCGCGAGAACGTCGACGAGGACATCTGCGCCATCGGCAGCGGTCCCTTCAAGGTGGAAGTCGACCTGATGCAGCCGTTGGACCCCGAGAAGAAGCCCGCCGTGCACACCACGCCGCTGAACCACGTGGGCCTGTGGATCGACGACCTGCCGCGCGCCGTGGAATGGCTGACAGCGCATGGCGTGCGCTTCGCGCCGGGCGGCATCCGCCGCGGCGCGGCGGGCTTCGACATCTGCTTCCTGCACCCCAAGGGCAACGAGGAATTCCCCATCTCCGGCGAGGGCGTGCTGATCGAGCTGGTGCAGGCACCGCCCGAGGTGGTGAAGGCCTTCGGCGCGCTGGCGGCGAGCGCGGCCGGCTGAACGTGGCGCAGGCGCGGATCGGGCTCCGCGCGTGCTCCGTCAGTCCGGCGTTGCCGGTTGGCGCGCGGCGCGCGCGCGGGCCAATGCCGCCTCGACGATGCGGCGTTTGCGCGCAGCGTCCGCATCCGCGTCGGCCGGCACCGGAGCCTGCGTCGGCGTGTTCTCGGGGGACGGTTCTGCGCCGGCCGCCTGCAGCCGGCGGCGACGGGCAGCGTATCGCTGGCGGGCATGGTCCGCCTGCTTCTGTGACCAGGCGGCCCAGCCGCTCAGGCCAGGTGTGACCACTTCCAGGCCGATGCAATCCACCGGGCACACCGGCACGCACAGTTCGCAGCCCGTGCAGTGGGCTTCGATCACGGTGTGCATGCGCTTGTGGAACCCCAGGATGGCGTCCGTGGGGCAGACCTCCAGGCAGCGTGTGCAGCCGATGCACCAGGCTTCATCGATCACGGCCAGGGTTCGGGGGCCCTCGCTGCCGCATCCGGGGTCGAGCGGGCGTTCGTCCCGGCCGAGCAGTTGCGCCAGCCGCCGCACGCCCTCGGCGCCGCCCGGCGGGCAGCGGTCGATGTCCGCGCTGCCATCGGCCATTGCCGCCGCATAACCGGCACAGTCCGGGTAGCCGCATCGGGTGCACTGCGTCTGGGGCAGGGCGTCGAGCAGGCGGTCCCTCTGCATGCGGGTCATGGGCTTCGCATGTGCGTTGCTCAGGCGCGGGTGCGCCGGCGTGCAGGTGACTTGCGGGGGGCAGCGTCAGCTGCCGATGGCGAGGCGGTTGCCACAGGCGGCGGCTCGGCCACCTTGCGGGCGGGCTGCGACGTCTTGCGGACGGCCGCCTTGCGGGGCGCCGGGGCCGCTGCAGAAGGGGCGGGCGCTGCTTGCTCGGCCGGCACAGCGGCAGGCTTGGCCGCACGCGCGCCGCGGCGCACATCCTCTGCGGCGAGCGGCGTGTCATCGCGCGTCTGGGGCTGGTCATGCGCGGCGATGAAGGCGCGCACCTTCGGATAGACCATCTCGCGCCAGCGGCGGCCGCTGAAGATGCCGTAGTGGCCGGCACCGGCGACTTCGTAGTGCTCGCGGTGCTCCGCCGGGATCTGCGTGCACAGGTCGTGCGCGGCACGGGTCTGGCCCGAGCCGGAGATGTCGTCCAGCTCGCCTTCCACGGTCAGCAGCGCCGACTGGCTGATGTCCTGCGGCCGCACGCGCTCGATCTGACCGGCCTCGTTGCGCACTTCCCAGGTGCCATGCACCAGCTTGAACTCCTGGAAGACGGTGCTGATCGTCTCCAGGTAGTAATCCGCGTCCATGTCGAGAACGGCGTTGTACTCGTCGTAGAACTTGCGGTGGGCCTCGGCACTGGCGTCGTCACCCTTCACCAGGTCCTTGAAGTAGTCGTAATGGCTGGTGGCATGCCGGTCGGGGTTCATCGCCACGAAGCCGGTGTGCTGCAGGAAGCCGGGGTAGACGCGTCGGCCCTCGCCCGGAAAGCCCTGCGGCACCCGGTAGATGACGTTGTTCTCGAACCACTCGAAGCTCTTGTTCGTCGCCAGGTTGTTGACGGAGGTCGGTGAGCGGCGCGCGTCGATGGGGCCGCCCATCATCGTCATCGTGAGCGGCGTGGCCTCGCCGCGGCTGGCCATCAGCGAGATGGCCGCCAGCACGGGCACCGTCGGTTGGCAGACGCTCATCACATGGCAGTTGCCGTACTCGGCCTGCACGTGGCGGATGAAGTCTTCCACGTAGTTGATGTAGTTGTCCAGGTGGAACTCGCCGTCGGACAGGGGCACCGTGCGGGCGTTCTTCCAGTCGGTGATGTAGACCTTGTGGCCCTGCAGCATGGTGCGCACCGTGTCGCGCAGCAGCGTGGCATAGTGGCCCGACAGGGGCGCCACGATCAGGACGACGGGCTGGCTCTTGAGCGTGGCCAGGACCTCCGGGTCGTCGGTGTAGCGCTTGAAGCGACGCAGCTGGCAGAAGGGTTTGTCCACCTCCACGATCTCGTGGATGACCACGTCGGCGCCGTCCACCTCGACGGACTGGATGCCGAACTCGGGCTTCTCGTAGTCCTTGCCCAGCCGGTAGAGCAGGTCGTAGCCGGCGGCCACCCGCTGGGCCATCGGCAACTGGCTGAACATGGAGCCGTTGCCGTAGAGCTTGGAGACGGCCCGTGCGAAGTCCGCAAAGGGCTCCATCAACGAGCGCTGGGCTTCATAGAGGTGATACAGCATGGGGTCGGGAGGCGCAAGTTTCGCTGCGCCGCAATATAGCAGCGGGTCCTGACGCGAGGGCGCGCGGGCGGCTGCGGCAGTGGCGCCGCGCGGCACAAGTCGCGGATCGGGAGGTGAAAGGGGCGCGCGCGTCCTTGAACGTCGCAGAAATCGGGCGTTCAGCTGCCGACGTAGCGGCCCGGCCGGTGGTTGATCCAGAGGAACCCGCCCATCACCACGGCGCCGAGGATCGACCAGCCGACCCGTGCCGGCTCCACCACGAACAGGGCGGCCAGCAGCACGGCGCAGTCGATGGCCAGTTGCACCTTGCCGGCCCGCCAGCCGCGGCGCTCCTGCAGATAGAGCGAGATGACCGTGGCGCCGCCCAGGCTGGCCCGGTGGCGGGCCAGGAACAGGCAACCCGTGCCCAGCATCAGGCCGCCGAACACGGCGGCGAAGGCCGGGTGCAGCGCCTGGATCGAGATGAACCGGGGCGCCAGCTCCGTCAACACGGACAGCAGCAGTACCGCCGCAAAGGTCTTGACGGTGAATTCGCCGCCCATCTGCTTCCAGGCAAAGCCGTAGAAAGGCAGATTCAGCAGGAAAAACCCCTGTCCGAGCCCGATCCCCGTGGCGTAGTGCAGCAGGAAGGCCGCCCCGGCGGTGCCGCCCGTGAGCAGACCCGCCTGGCCGAAGAGCACCAGCGCCATGGCCACGAACAGCGTGCCGGCGCACAGGGCCTGGATATCCTCGAAACGGGAATGGCGCAGCGACGGCAAGGGAGGGCGACCGGAGATGTCCATGGGGGGATGCTACGCAAGAAGTGCGCCGAATGCCTTCGCCTCTGAAGAAAATTTACGGATTGCAATCCGGGAAATCCACGACTTGCACCCCAAAGGCACGCCATGCCAGAAATGACCTTCATGCCCGTGGGCGACCCTGCCTCAGGCGATGGCTTCGCCCGCTGACACGTCTTGGCGCGCAATACCCGGCCTGTAAGCGCCGGCGAGAGGAAACAGTGCGAACACCCCACAAGAAAGTCCGCTGTGACCGCCTTGTCCAGAGCCGACCATTGAAGGAGTTCGACCGTGATGCTGCAAGTCTCCGCCCGCTTGTCCACGATGAGCACGCCGCCGGCCGACCCGGCCGAATTGCCGGTCCAGCCCGACCGCGGCACGCCACCGACGCCGGGGCAGCAGCCCCCGTCGCCAGTCGTGCCAGCCATGCGAGGCAAGGTGTCGCTGCGCATGCGGGTGCATCACTCCTTCATGCGTGCCGCCGCCTTCAGGTGGCGCACCCTCTGAGCGCTGGCGCCATCGGCGGGCCGGCTTTGTGCTGGCCTAACAGGTGGTGCATGCCGACGCAAGCCGGGTCGCTAATGCCGACCGTGCGCCTGTCCGTGGGCAATGTGATGCGATGCGGGCATTAATATCCTTCCCATGCCGCCTTCAGGTGGCTTTCGTTGTCGGCGCGTCGCCGATGTCCTGAATACGAGGGAAGGTATTCCATGTCCGTCACCCAGAATCTCGAAGCCGCCGCCAACGCCGTGGTCGAAGACCTTGCCAGCGATGTCCGCGGCGTTCTGTCCAACAAGGACCTCGAAGGCGTTCCCCAGCTCAAGGCGCTGAAGCAGCGCGTCGACACCAAGCTCGCGATCGCCCGTGAACTGGCCGCAGAGAAGAGCAAGGTAGCGGCCAAGAAGGCCAAGGAGGCCGCCCAGACCGCCAATGCCTATGCGCACGATGAGCCTTGGCAGATCGCCGGTGCGGCCTTGGCCGTCGGCGTGCTGGTGGGCCTGCTGATCGGCAGCCGCCGTTGATGGCGGCCATCCTGACTCGCCACCGGCGCCCCTGCGAAGGACGTCGGACATGAGCCGACTGCTCGACATGCTGGGCCTCGGTCCGCGGCTGCGGCGCTGGAAGGCGGCCGGTGCGGAGGCCGCACTGGGGGTCCATGACCGCGCGCAGCTGGCCGGCCTCGCCTGGCAGGATGCCCGTGCGCCGCTGGCGCACTCGGCACTGCTGTCGGCGCTGCTGGCCTTGGTCAGTGTCGTGGTGGGTGTCGTTCTTTCGGCAGCCGTGGTCGTCCACTACTGGGATGGCCCGTTCCGGGTCCGCGCTGCCTGGTGGGTGGCTCTGGCGTGGGCCGTCGTCTGGGTCGTGCTGCTGGCGTTGCTGTTGGCGCGGGTGAGGCAGGCCTCGCAGGCCGTCCATCCGCTGGCGGAGGAACTGCGGCGCGACCTGTCCGGCGGTGCAGAGCCCGATGCCGCCCCGGCGCGGCCCGATCCCGTTCAGGTCGCGGCGATGCGTGAAGAGGTCCTGGCCAGGATCGCCGAGCAGCGCGCGCGGCGGGCGCTCCTGCAGGAGCGCCGGGCGGCCGCCGAGGCCGAGGCTGCTGCCCGTGCTGCAGCGCAACCGCCAACGCAGCCTCTGTCGGCCACTGCCATGCGCATGGCGCGTGAGCATCCCATCGCGACCGGTGCCGCAGCCGCTGCCGTGGTGGCGGTGCTGGGCCCGCGGCGGCTGGTCCGCTGGGCCGGCTGGGCATTGCCGATCCTCTGGAAACTGCGCTGAACGCCGCCGAGGCCGGCCCCAGTGCCGGCCTCGCGCTTTTTCCGGCTACCGTGCAGGTCAGTGGGCGCGGCGCAGTGCCTTGGCCACCTCGGTCACCAGGCCCGGACCGCGGTAGATCAGACCCGTGTAGATCTGCACCGCATCGGCGCCCGCGGCGATCTTGGCCTGCGCATCGGCACCGCTCAGGATGCCGCCGACGCCGATGATCGGGAAATCCGCTCCAAGCGCTTCCCGCAGCTGCCGGATCACCCGGTTGCTCGCGTCGCGCACCGGTGCCCCGGAAAGCCCGCCGGCTTCCTGCCCATGCGGCAGCCCTTGCACCGCATCGCGCGCAAGCGTGGTGTTGGTGGCGATCACGCCGTCCATCCCCTGGCGACGCAGCGCGCCGGCAATGACGGCCACCTGGGCGTCTTCCAGGTCAGGGGCGATCTTCAGGAAGATGGGCGTGCGCTTGCCGGTGCGCTCGTGCAACTGCGCCCGCCGGTCGGCCATCGCGCCCAGCAAGGCGTCGAGCGCCTCGTCGCTCTGCAGGCTGCGCAGGTTGGCCGTGTTGGGGCTCGAGATGTTGACGGTCACGTAGTCCGCGTGGGCATAGACGCCGTCCAGGCAGGCGAGGTAGTCGTCGGCGGCCCGCTCGATCGGCGTGCTCGCGTTCTTGCCGATGTTGAGTCCGAGCAGCATCGGCAGGCTGCCGCGGCGCTGGCGGAAGCGCGCGCGCTTCACGTTGGTCACGAAGCTGTCCAGGCCTTCGTTGTTGAAGCCGAGCCGGTTGATCAGGGCCTCGGCCGCGGGCAGCCGGAACATGCGGGGGCGCACATTGCCCGGCTGTGCCCGGGGGGTGACCGTGCCCACCTCCACGAAGCCGAAGCCCATCGCCGCAAAGGCGTCGATGCAGCGGGCATTCTTGTCCAGGCCCGCGGCCAGCCCCACGCGGTTGGGCAGGCGCAGGCCCGCCAGTTCGATAGGGTCTTCCACCCGCTTGGCCGTGTACAGCGCGGCCAGGGGCGTGTTCTGCGTCCTTGCCAGTTGCGCCAGCGTCAGCTCGTGGGCCGCTTCCGCATCCATGCGGAACAGGAAGGGACGGGCAAGGCCGTAGAGGCCGGTGGCGGGAGCGGGCATCTGATAATTCGCGTTTTTTCGGACAACCCAGGATTCTCCCCGATGCCCAACGCCGCCATGACCCAGGATGAACTCAAGGCCCAGGTGGGCCGCGCCGCCCTCGACCACGTGGTCCGGGGCGAGATCGTGGGCATCGGCACGGGCTCCACGGTCAACAAGTTCATCGAGGCGCTCGCCACGATCCGCGACCAGATCAAGGGCGCCGTGTCCAGTTCGGAAGCCTCGACGCAGCGCCTGAAGGCCCTGGGCATTCCCGTGTTCGACAGCAACGAGGTCGATGAACTGGCGGTCTACATCGACGGTGCGGACGAGATCGACGGCCGGGGCTACATGGTCAAGGGCGGCGGCGCGGCGCTGACCCGCGAGAAGATCGTCGCGGCCCAGTCGCGCCGCTTTGTCTGCATCGCGGACGCCTCCAAGCGAGTGGAGGTGCTGGGCCGCTTTCCGTTGCCGGTGGAGGTGATCCCGATGGCGGCCCGCCGGGTGGCGCGCCAGTTTGCGGCCCAGGGCGGCACGGCCATGCTGCGCATGAAGGACGGCCAGCCGCTGGTGACGGACAACGGCCAGCACATCCTGGACGTGACCGGCCTGTCGATCCGTGAGCCCCTGGCTTTCGAGTCGGAGGTCAACCAGTGGCCGGGCGTGGTCACCGTGGGCGTCTTTGCGCACCAGAAGGCCAGCCTGTGCCTGCTGGCCACGCCGGAAGGCGTGGAGACCCTGCGCTACTGACCGCCAGCCGGGGCACTCCCGCCTCGGTGCTTAAAAGCGGATGCCTGCCGGATTGGCGGGCGTCGGCCCGGTGGGTGGCTGGATGATGAGCGCCGGCGCCTCGGGGGCTGGCGGCGCGGCCGGTGCGGGCACGGGCGCAATGAGCGGGCGGGCCTGGGGCGGGGTGTACCCCGGCGGGAGACTGTTGCGGCCCGGATAGCCGGCCGCATCGAGATACTGCGACCACTGTGCATCGGCATAGCCGCGCAGTTGCTGGCTGCCGATGGCCAGCAGCGGCAGGCCGGTCTGGCCGCTGAGGCGCTGCAGCGCCTCGATCTCCGCATTGGTATTGACCGTGCGCTCCTGGAAGGGGATGCCGCGGCTGCGGAGCATGGAGCGCCCTTCATCGCAGGGCGCGCAGTCCCGCTGGGTGTAGAGCGTGACCGGGTAGCGTTGCACAAGCTGCCGCAGCTCGAAGGGCAGGGCGGCCGCGCCCATGTCGATGTCGTTGCCGCTGGGGGCTTCGACCGGGCGGGCGGCCGCCGAGGGCGCACGGTCCGAGAACGTGACCCGGCCCTGCGCGTCGACGGAGCGGTACAGGGGCTGGGCGCACGCCGTGCCCCACAGCCCGGCGGCAGCCAGGCCCACGGCGAGCAGCCACGCAGTCCGGCGCGGGGTGGGGGCGGCGGGCACGGCGCTCACGCCAACGCTTCTTCTGCGAGCGGCTCGCTCATGCCCTGATGGCGCAGCAGGGCATCGATGCTCGGCTCGCGGCCACGGAAGGCCTTGAACGATTCCATCGCGCTGCGGCTGCCGCCCGCTTCCAGGATCGCTTCGCGGTAGCGGCGGCCGGTTTCCACGCTGGGCAGGCCCTGGGCATCGACCGTCTCCTCGAAGGCCGCATAGGCGTCCGCCGACAGAACCTCGGCCCACTTGTAGCTGTAGTACCCGGCTGCATAGCCGCCCGAGAAGATGTGGGTGAAGGTCATGGGCGTGCGGCTGAATTCCGGCGAGGGCAGCACGGCCACCTCGGTGCGCACTTCGTTCAACAGCGCCATCACGGCGCCGGGTTGGGCCGCGCTCGCATCCAGCTGGGTGTGCAGCAGCATGTCGAACAGCGCGAACTCGATCTGGCGCAGCGTCTGCATGCCGCTCTGGAAGTTCTTGGCCGCGATCATCTTGTCGTAGAGCGCGCGGGGCAGCGGCGCCCCGGTATCGACATGGGCCGTCATGTTCTGCAGCACGTCCCATTCCCAGCAGAAGTTCTCCATGAACTGGCTGGGCAGTTCCACGGCGTCCCATTCCACGCCGCTGATGCCCGAGACATCGTGCTCGTTCACCTGCGTCAGCATGTGGTGCAGGCCGTGGCCGAACTCGTGGAAGAGCGTGATGACGTCGTCGTGCGTGAGCAGTGGCGGCTTGCCATCCACGCCCTCGGCGAAGTTGCAGACCAGGTGCGCCACCGGCGTCTGCAGCCGTTGGTCGTCAGGGCGCAGCCAGCGCGCGCGCACGTCGTCCATCCAGGCGCCCCCGCGCTTGGCCGCACGGGCCGACGGATCCAGGTAGAACTGGCCCACCTTCTGCACGCCCTCGGGCGTCTGGCGCTCGATGCGGTAGAAGACCACGCTGGGATGCCACACCGGCGCCTCGTCGCGGCGGATCTGTACCTCGAACAGGTTCTGCACGATCTTGAACAGCCCGTCGAGCACCTTGGGCGCCGGGAAGTAGGGCTTGACCTCCTGCTCGCTGAAGGCGTAGCGGGCTTCCTTGAGCTTTTCGCCGATGTAGCTCCAGTCCCAGGGTTGCGGATCGGCGATGCCGAGTTCGCGGCTGGCGAAGTCGCGCAGCTGCACCACGTCACGCTGGCCGTAGGGCTTGGCCTTGGCCGCCAGGTCGCGCAGGAAGCCGATCACCTGCTCGGGCGATTCGGCCATCTTGGGCACGACCGACAGTTCGCCGAAGTTGCGATAGCCCAGCAGTTGCGCCTCTTCCTGGCGCAGCTTCAGGATCTCGAGGATGAGGGGTGTGTTGTCGAAGGTCGGGTCGCCGAATTCGCTGGCACGGGTGACGTAGGCGCGGTACAGGCGCTCGCGCAATGCGCTGCTGCGGGCGAACTGCATCACCGGCAGATAGCAGGGCATCTTGAGCGTGAGCTTGTAGCCGGCCTTGCCCTCAGCTTCGGCTGCGGCGCGGGCGGCGGCGACCACGTCAGGAGGGACGCCGTCCAGTTCCGACAGCTCGGCGTAGTGCGCGAAGGCGTCGGTGGCGTCCAGCGCGTGCTCGCTGAACTTCTGGCTCAACTCGGCCTGGCGCTCCTGGATCTCGGCATAGCGCTCGCGCGCGGCCCCTTGCAACTCGGCGCCACCGAGCACGAAGTTGCGCATCGCATTGGCGTGGGCCTTGCGCTGCTCGGCATTGAGCGTGGCCACGTCGATGCCCTTGTACTTGGCATAAAGGCGCTCGTCGGCACCCAGGCGCGTCCAGAAGGCGGTGACGCGCGGCATGGCCTCGTTGTAGGCGGCGCGCAGCGCGGGCGTGTCGGCCACGGCGTTGAGGTGACCGACCGCGCCCCAGGCGCGGCCCAGGCGCTCGGTGGCGACGTCGAGCACACGGGCGATGGCCGTCCATTCGGAGGGAAAGTCGGGCGCCGTGACCTGCTCCAGGGCCGCTTCGGCCTGCTTCAACAGGGCGTCGATGGCGGGCGCCACATGTTCGGGCTGGATGCGGTCGAACAGGGGCAGATCGGAGAAGTCGAGCAGCGGATTGGAGGTCATGCTGCCGATTTTGAGGCAAAGGCCGCGCCTTCAAGCGCCAGACGCCGCCATGGCCGCGATGCAGGCCGGCTATTGAGCGCCGGCCTCAGCGTCCTGTCAGGCTGCGGCGACGCGCTCGGCCGATTCGAGCGTGTTGACCAGCAGCATGGTCACCGTCATCGGACCCACGCCACCGGGCACTG
Source organism: Pseudacidovorax sp. NFM-22 (assembly GCF_021401245.1). Taxonomy (GTDB): domain Bacteria; phylum Pseudomonadota; class Gammaproteobacteria; order Burkholderiales; family Burkholderiaceae_C; genus Xenophilus. The sequence goes on along the minus strand of NZ_JACBFY010000001.1, from coordinate 454,899 downwards.
GCGTGATCCAGCCGGCGACTTCCTTGACGGCGGCGAAGTCCACGTCGCCGCAGAGCTTGCCCTGCTCGTTGCGGTTCATGCCCACGTCGATGACGATGGCGCCGGGCTTGACCATGTCGGCCGTCACCGTGTTGCGGCGGCCCACTGCGGCGACCACGATGTCGGCCTGGCGCACATGGTGGGCCAGGTCGGCCGTGGCGCTGTGGCAGATGGTGACGGTGGCGTTCTTGGCCAGCAGCATCAGCGCCATCGGCTTGCCCACGTTGTTGCTGCGGCCGATGACGACGGCATGCTTGCCCTTGATGGGCACGCCGGTGCTCTCCAGCAGCTTGATGCAGCCATACGGCGTGCAGGACCAGAAGCCCGGCAGGCCGGTCATCAGCGCGCCGGCGCTGGCCACATGGAAGCCGTCCACGTCCTTCTCGGCCGCGATGGTCTCGATGACCTTGTCGGCATCGATGTGCTTCGGCAGCGGCAGTTGCACCAGGATGCCGTGGATCGCCGGATCGGCATTGAGGGCGCGCACGCGCTCCAGCAGGTCCGCCTCGGTCATCGTGGCCTCGTAGCGCTCCAGCACCGAGTGCATGCCGGCCTGCTGGCAGGCCTCGACCTTCTTGCCCACGTACACCTGGCTGGCCGGGTCTTCGCCGACCAGGATCACCGCCAGGCCCGGCGTGATGCCGCGGGCCTTGAGGGCGGCGGTGCGCTCGGCCACTTCGGCGCGGATCGTGCGGGCCACGGCATTGCCGTCGATGAGTTGTGCGGTCATGGGATGTGCTGGAAAGTGGAATGAAAAACGCCCGCGGCCAAGGCCGAGCGGGCGTGGTGAGGGAGCGGCGGAACGTTGCGGCGGCGTCAGGCCTTCGCGGTCTGGCCCAGGGCGATCTTCAGCAGATCGGCCACCGTGTTGGCGTTGAGCTTTTCCATGATGTTGGCGCGGTGCGCCTCCACCGTCTTGATGCTGATGCCCAGATCGTCGGCGATCTGCTTGTTGAGGCGGCCGGCGACGATGCGCTCGAGCACCTGCGATTCGCGGCCGGTGAGCTTGGACAGCAGCGCGTCGCGGCTGGCCGATTGCTGGTACTGCGCGAAGGCGGTGCGGGCATGTTCGAGCATGCGCTCGACCAGCGACACCAGTGCCTCTTCGTTGAAGGGCTTCTGGATGAAGTCCATCGCGCCCTTCTTCATCGAATCCACCGCCATCGGCACGTCGCCGTGGCCGGTGATGACCACGATGGGCAGCGGCGACTTGCGCTCGATGAGCTTGTCCTGCAGTTCCAGGCCCGACATGCCGGCCATGCGGATGTCGACGATCAGGCAGGCCACTTCGCGCGGGTCGTAGCGGGCCAGGAAGGACTCGGCGGATTCGAAGCAGCGGACCCGGTAGTCCTTGCCTTCGAGCAGCCACTGGAGCGAGTCGCGGACGGCCTCGTCGTCGTCCACCACATAGACCGTGCCCTTCTTGGGGATCAAACTCATGCGCTTACCTTTGCCTCTCAGGAAATCGAGGAGCCTGCGCCGGCCTTGCCTGCCGCGGCGGGCGGTTGGCCGGTGGCGGTCCAGTCGGGAGAACGGTCGTCGGTCGCTACGGAATCCGGAGCGCCGTCCACTGGAATCCAGAAGGAGAAACGGCAGCCGACGACCTCCGACCCATTGTAGAGGTTCTCCGCCTGCATCCTGCCCTTGTGCGACTCGACGATGCTGCGGCAGAGGTTGAGGCCGATGCCCATGCCTTCTGCCTTGGTGGAGAAGAAGGCCTCGAAGAGCCGCTCCATCACCTCGGGGGCGAGGCCCTTGCCCGTGTCCTGGACGGCGAACTCGATGGCCTGGTGGCCCTCGACCTTGCGGGGCACCACGCGCAGTTCGACCGTGCGCCGTGCCGGAGGACGCTGGGCCATGTCGATGGACTCGGCGGCGTTCTTCATCAGGTTGACCAGCACCTGCTCGATGAGGATGGGGTCGACATGCACCGTCGGCAGCCGTGCCGCCACATAGTGGTTGAGCCGCACGTTGCGGCGCTTGAGCTCGATGCCGGCCAGTTCCACCGCCTCGCTCACCATCGTGGCCACCTCTGCGGGCGTGCGGTTGGGCTCGCTGCGTTTCACGAAGGTGCGGATCCGCTGGATGATCTGCCCCGCCCGCTGCGCCTGCTTGACCGTTTTTTCCAGTGCGCCCAACAGGGCCTCGGTGTCGATCTGCTGGCCGCGGATGCGCGACATCATGCCGTTGCAGTAGTTGCTGATGGCGGCGAGCGGCTGGTTCAACTCGTGCGCCACGCTGGAGGCCATCTCGCCCATGGTGATCAGGCGGCTGGCGGACTGGGCCCGGTCGGCCTGCTGGGCGGCTTGTTCTTCGGCGTCGCGGCGGGCGGTGATGTCGGTGGCGATCACCAGCTGCGCCAGGCGGCCGTCCACCCAGGTCAGGTAGCGCGAGCGCACCTCCAGCCACTTGTTGAGGTGCGGCACGAAGATCTCGTTGTTGGCCAGCTGGGCGGCCGTGAGCGCGTCGGTGGGCAGGCCGGCCAGCGGGTCGACGTCGTCCAGGTCGTTCCCGTGGCTGGGCGAGGGTGCGGCCCCGGCCTGCGCCACCATGCCCAGGTGACCCACCGTGTCCGAGCCGAACCAGGCCCTGTACATCTTGTTGGCGAAGAGCAGTTCCTCGCTGCCCAGCGGCGCCACCGACACCGAGGCGTCCAGTGCCTCCAGCACCGTCGTGAAGCGCTCGTGGGAGGCCGACAACTGCTCGCGGATGCGCGTGGGCTCGGTGATGTCGGTCATCGACGTCATCCAGCCCGTCTGGTGGCCGTGGGCGTCGACCAGCGGTGACACGTACAGCCGGGCCGGGAAGATCGTGCCGTTCTTGCGCCGCACCCGCACCTGGAAGCCGCCCGGCAGCGCCCGGCCGTGGATCTCTTCCTCCAGGCGCTCGTTCATGAGTTCGGTGTCGGTCTCCAGCCAGTAGGGGAAGGGCGGCTTGCGGCCGACGAGTTCTTCCTCGCTCCAGCCGGTCATGGTGCAGAAGGCCGCGTTGACATAGCTGATGCTGCCGTCCAGGTCGAGCACCCGCATGCCGGTCAGCATGGAGTTCTCCATCGCGCGTCGGAAGTTGGTCTCGGCCTGCAGCGCCTGTTGAGCGGCCAGGCGCCGGCGGGTGTGCCGCCAGGTGCCCATCAGCAGGCCGCTGGTCAGCACCGACAGCGCCGCCACCAGCCAGAAGAGCCCGTTGCCGATCAGGCCCAGCGAGGTGCGCCAAGCCTGCGCCCGCAGCACCAGGCTGTTGCCGACCGGCGAGACGGGCACCTCGTATTCATTGGTGGGCTCCGCCCAGGGCAGCGGCCGCGATTCGGCCGGGCTGCGGCTGTTGGTCGTCGTGCCGGCCAGCAGCTTGCCGGTGCTGTCCAGCAGCGAGACGGCGTACTTGGCCGAGACCTCGGGCGGGATGCCGTAGCGCAGCAGCCCGTCGACCGAGAACTCGCCCAGCACCGTGCCCGCGAACAGGCCCTGGTCGAACAGGGGAATGTGAAGCTGCAGCGGCGCCGTGCGGTCGCCCGTGGCGTTGGGCTGCGAGTAGACCGGCTGGGCCAACTCGCGCGCGAGCGCGTAGTGGGTCTCGATGTCGCCTGGCCGCAGCAGGTCGCCGGCCATGTGCTGCTGCGCGGGCGGCACGCTGGGCGAGGCATAGGTGGCGCGCCAGACCCGCCGGTCGTCGATCCAGCTGACCGCCTGCAGTTCCGGGAACTGGCTGACCAGCGACTCGGCGCGGCTGGTGAACTCGATGGCGTCGACTTCATGGTTGCTGGCGTCGCGCGCCAAGCGCATCAGCTGCTCCTGCCGCTCCAGAAGGCGCAGGCGCAACCGCTGCTGTGCATATTCGACGTCGCGGCGCACCGATTCGCGTTCGCGCTCCAGTTCCTCGGCCCGCAGATACCAGAAGGCCGCCACGATGGCGGCCAGGAAGAGCAGCACTGCGGCCATCGGCACCAGCATCGCCACACTGTCCTGCAGCGGCGGGGTCTGGCGTTTCCACCAGCGTTGCCACCACGACACGAGTGGGAGAGGATGGCCGGCGGTGGGCTCGGGGGGGGAACGCATCGCGCGAGTTTAGAAGAGCGCCTGCCCGGCCATTTCTGCTGCAGAGCAGCATGAATTTCATATTAAGAAACGCCATGGCACCATTTGGAATCGCCATTTTTTTATGAGACACTGCGCCGCCCGCGCGATGCGGCCTTTCTTCCTCTCTCAATTAACGTACGCCACGTACACACCGATTCAAGGAGACCCGGATGTCGGCCAACCCCGAGAAACCCACTGGCGCCGCAGCAAACGAAGCTGACGTGCAAGAGATGCAGGAATGGAAGGACGCGCTGTCGGCCGTCATCCAGAACGAAGGTGCCGAACGGGCGCATGCCCTGCTCGAGGAACTGCTCGAGCACGCGCGCCAGAACACGGTGGACATGCCCTTCTCGGCCAACACGGGCTACGTGAACACCATCGAGCCCAGCCAGGAAGCCCGCAGCCCCGGCAACCTCGAGATCGAGCAGCGCCTGCGCGCCTACATGCGCTGGAACGCGATGGCCATGGTGGTCAAGGCCAACCGCCACCATCCGCCCGAAGGCGGCGACCTGGGCGGCCACATCGGTTCCTTTGCCTCGCTGGCGAGCATGTTCGGCGCTGGCTTCAACCACTTCTGGCACGCCGAGACCGAAGGCCACGGCGGTGACCTGCTCTACATCCAGGGCCACGTCTCGCCCGGTATCTACGCCCGCGCCTACCTCGAAGGCCGGCTGAGCGAAGAGCAACTGCTCAACTTCCGCCAGGAAGTGGATGGCAAGGGCCTGTCCAGCTATCCGCACCCCAAGCTGATGCCCGAGTTCTGGCAGTTCCCGACGGTGTCCATGGGCCTGGGCCCGCTGATGGCCATCTACCAGGCGCGCTTCCTCAAGTACCTGCATGCCCGCGGCATCGCCGACACCGCCAACCGCAAGGTCTGGGTCTTCTGCGGCGACGGTGAAATGGACGAGGTCGAGTCGCTGGGCGCCATCGGCCTGGCCGCGCGCGAGAACCTCGACAACCTGATCTTCGTCATCAACTGCAACCTGCAGCGCCTGGACGGCCCGGTGCGCGGCAACGGCAAGATCATCCAGGAGCTCGAAGGCGAATTCCGCGGCGCCAACTGGAACGTCATCAAGCTCATCTGGGGCAAGGGCTGGGACGCCCTGCTCGCCAAGGACCACGACGGTGCCCTGCGCGAGCTGATGATGAAGACGAACGACGGCGACTACCAGGCCATGAAGGCCAACGACGGCGCCTACGTCCGCAAGCACTTCTTCGGGCGCGATCCGCGCACGGCCAAGATGGTCGAGCACATGACCGACGACGAGATCTGGAACCTGCAGCGCGGTGGCCACGACTCGCAGAAGGTCTATGCCGCCTTCCACGCCGCCCAGAACCACACCGGCCAGCCCACCGTGCTGCTGGTCAAGACGGTCAAGGGCTTCGGCATGGGCAAGATCGGCGAGGGCAAGAACACGGTCCACCAGACCAAGAAGCTCGGCGACGAGGACATCAAGGCCTTCCGCGACCGCTTCAATATCCCGATCCCCGACAGCCAACTGGCCGATCTGCCCTTCTACAAGCCGGCCGACGACACGCCGGAGATGAAGTACCTGCACGAGCGCCGCAAGGCCCTGGGCGGCTACCTGCCGCACCGCCGCACCAAGGCCGACGAGAGCTTCACCGTGCCTTCGCTCGACACCTTCAAGGCCGTGCTCGAGCCCACCGCCGAAGGCCGCGAGATCTCCACCACCCAGGCCTACGTGCGCTTCCTGACGCAGCTGCTGCGCGACAAGGCCCTGGGCCCGCGCGTGGTGCCCATCCTGGTGGACGAGGCCCGCACCTTCGGCATGGAAGGCCTGTTCCGCCAGGTCGGCATCTACAACCCGCATGGCCAGCAGTACACCCCGGTCGACAAGGACCAGGTCATGTACTACAAGGAAGACAAGGCCGGCCAGATCCTGCAGGAAGGCATCAACGAGGCCGGCGGCATGTCCAGCTGGATCGCCGCCGCCACCTCGTACAGCACGAACAACCGCATCATGGTGCCGTTCTACGTGTACTACTCGATGTTCGGTTTCCAGCGCATCGGCGACCTGGCCTGGGCGGCCGGCGACATGCAGGCCCGCGGTTTCCTGCTGGGCGGCACCTCGGGCCGCACCACGCTGAACGGCGAAGGCCTGCAGCACGAGGATGGCCACAGCCACATCCTGGCCAACACCATTCCCAACTGCGTCAGCTACGACCCGACCTTTGCCCATGAAGTGGCGGTGATCCTGCACCACGGCCTCAAGCGCATGGTCGAGAAGCAGGACAACGTCTACTACTACCTGACGCTGCTCAACGAGAACTACGCGATGCCCGGCCTGCAGCCCGGCACCGAAGAGCAGATCATCAAGGGCATGTACATGGTCAAGCAGGCGCCGGCTCTGGACAGCAAGGCGCCCACGGCGCAGCTGCTGGGCAGCGGCACCATCCTGCGCGAATCCTTCTTCGCCCAGGAGCTGCTGGAGAAGGACTGGGGCGTGGCCGCCTCGGTGTGGAGCTGCCCGAGCTTCAACGAGCTGACCCGCGACGGCCAGGACGCCGACCGCTGGAACCTGCTGCACCCGACCGAGACGGCCCGCGTGCCCTTCGTCGCGGAGCAACTGGGCAAGACCACGGGCCCGGTGGTCGCTTCCACCGATTACATGAAGGCCTATGCCGAGCAGATCCGTCCCTTCATCCCGAAGGGCCGCAACTACAAGGTGCTGGGCACCGACGGTTTCGGCCGCTCGGACTTCCGCAGCAAGCTGCGCGAGCACTTCGAGGTGAATCGCCACTACATCGTGGTCGCGACGCTCAAGGCTCTGGCCGAAGACGGCGCAGTGCCGGCGGCCAAGGTGGCCGAGGCCATCAAGAAGTACGGCATCAACGCCGACAAGATCAACCCGCTCTACGCGTAATCCACCCACGGAACTGAAACGCCTCGAAGGCGGGAGACACGAACATGGCAGCAGTGGAAGTGAAAGTGCCCGACATCGGCGACTTCGACGAAGTCGCGGTGATCGAAGTGCTGGTCAAGCCCGGCGACACGGTCAAGGCCGAGCAGTCGCTGATCACGGTCGAATCGGACAAGGCCTCGATGGAGATTCCGTCGTCGGCCGCCGGCGTGGTCAAGGAAGTGAAGGTCAACGTCGGCGACAAGGTCAAGGAAGGCTCGATCGTCCTGATCCTGGAAGGCGAGGGCGCGGGCGCCCCGGCCGCCGCGGCACCGGCACCTGCCGAGGCCGCCGCGCCTGCCCCGGCTCCGCAAGCCGCACCCGCGCCGGCGCCCGCCGCTGCGCCGGCCGCGTCCGGCCCGGTCGAGATCAAGGTGCCCGACATCGGCGACTTCAAGGACGTCGCCGTGATCGAAGTGCTGGTCAAGCCCGGCGACACGGTCAAGGCCGAGCAGTCGCTGATCACGGTCGAGTCGGACAAGGCTTCGATGGAGATCCCGTCGCCGGCCGCCGGCACGATCAAGGAGCTCAAGGTCAAGGTGGGCGACACGGTCAACATCGGCGACCTGATCGGCCTGATGGAAGGCGCGGCCGGTGCCGCGCCTGCCGCCAGCCCGGCAGCGCCTGCTTCGGCGCCGGCTCAGGCCGCTGCCAGCCCTGCACCTGCCCAGGCAGCAGCTGCGTCCGCACCCGCGGCCACGAGCGTGCCCGCGCACGACCCGACCAAGACGCCGGCCACCGGCCTGCCGCATGCCTCGCCCTCGGTGCGCAAGTTCGCCCGCGAGCTGGGCGTGCCGCTGGAAGAGGTCAAGGGCAGCGGTCCCAAGGGCCGCATCACCCAGGATGACGTCCAGGGCTTCACCAAGGCCGTGATGAGCGGCGCCACGCAGACCAAGGCGCAGGCGGCCAAGGCCCCGGCCGGCGGTGGCGGCAGTGCCGATGGCGCGGCCCTGGGCCTGCTGCCCTGGCCCAAGGTCGACTTCGCGAAGTTCGGCGCCGTCGAGCGCAAGGACCTGTCGCGCATCAAGAAGATCAGCGGCGCCAACCTGCACCGCAACTGGGTCATGATCCCGCACGTCACCAACAACGACGAAGCGGACATCACCGAGCTGGAAGCCTTCCGCGTCTCCACCAACAAGGAGAACGAGAAGTCGGGCGTGAAGGTCACGATGCTGGCCTTCGTCATCAAGGCCGTGGTCGCGGCCCTGAAGAAATTCCCCGAGTTCAACACCAGCCTGGACGGCGACACCCTGGTCTACAAGCAGTACTTCAACATCGGCTTCGCGGCGGACACGCCCAACGGCCTGGTGGTGCCGGTGCTCAAGGACGCCGACAAAAAGGGCATCCTGCAGATCAGCCAGGAGATGGGCGAGCTGGCCAAGAAGGCCCGCGACGGCAAGCTGGGGGCGGCCGACATGCAGGGCGGCTGCTTCTCGATCAGCTCGCTGGGCGGCATCGGTGGCACGCACTTCACGCCGATCATCAATGCGCCCGAAGTGGCGATCCTGGGTCTTTCCAAGGGCCAGATGAAGCCGGTGTGGGACGGCAAGCAATTCGTGCCGCGCCTGACGCTGCCGCTGTCGCTGTCGTACGACCACCGTGTCATCGACGGCGCCTCCGCGGCCCGCTTCAATGCCTACCTGGGCCAGCTGCTGACGGACTACCGCCGCATCGTGCTGTAAGGAGACCAAGGCATGAGCGAACAACAGGTCAAGGTTCCGGACATCGGCGACTTCAGCGAAGTGGCCGTGATCGAGGTGCTGGTCAAGCCCGGCGACAACATCAAGGTCGAGCAGTCGCTGATCACCGTCGAGTCCGACAAGGCATCGATGGAGATTCCCTCCAGCCACGCCGGCGTGGTCAAGTCGGTGGCCGTGAAGGTGGGCGACAAGGTGAGCGAAGGCTCGGTGGTGCTGACCATCGACGCGGCCGAGTCGACTGCTGCGGCGCCCGCACCGGCCGAATCGCCGGCGCCCGCTGCGGCGGCGCCCAAGGCGGCACCTGCGCCCCCACCAGCCGCGCCGGCCGTGGCGCCAGCGCCTGCGGGCAGCTACAGCGGCCAGGTCGACATCGAGTGCGACACCCTCGTGCTCGGCGCCGGCCCTGGCGGCTATTCCGCCGCCTTCCGCAGCGCCGACCTCGGCATGAAGACGGTGCTGGTCGAGCGCTACGCCACCCTGGGCGGCGTCTGCCTCAACGTGGGCTGCATCCCCTCCAAGGCGCTTCTGCATGTGGCCGCCGTGATGGACGAGGTCAAGCACTTCGCCGACCTGGGCGTGGAGTTCGGCGCGCCCAAGGTCGACCGTGCCAAGCTGCTGGCCCACAAGAACAAGGTGGTGGGCAAGCTCACCGGCGGCCTCACGGCCATGGCCAAGATGCGCAAGGTGACCACCGTGCGCGGCGTCGGCAGCTTCCTGGACGCCTACCACCTCGAAGTGGACGAGAGCACCGGCGAGGGCCGGGCCACCACCGGCAAGAAGCAGGTGATCCGCTTCCGCCACTGCATCATTGCGGCCGGCTCGCAGGCGGTGCACCTGCCCTTCATGCCCAAGGACGATCCGCGCGTGGTGGACTCCACCGGCGCGCTGTCGCTGGCGACCGAGCCCAAGCGCATGCTGATCCTGGGCGGCGGCATCATCGGCCTGGAAATGGGCACGGTGTACTCGTCGCTGGGCGCACGCCTGGATGTGGTCGAGATGATGGACGGCCTGATGCAGGGCGCCGACCGCGACCTGGTCAAGGTGTGGCAGAAGATGAACGCGCCGCGCTTCGACAACATCATGCTCAAGACCAAGACCGTGGGCGCCGAGGCGACCCCGGACGGCATCAAGGTCATGTTCGAAGGCGAGGGCGCGCCCAAGGAGCCGCAGGTCTACGACTTGGTGCTGCAGGCGGTGGGCCGCACGCCCAACGGCAAGAAGATCGGCGCCGAGAAGGCCGGCGTGTCGGTGACCGACCGCGGCTTCATCTCGGTCGACATCCAGATGCGCACCAACGTGCCGAACATCTTCGCCATCGGCGACATCGTCGGCCAGCCCATGCTGGCCCACAAGGCGGTGCACGAGGCGCATGTGGCGGCCGAAGTCATCGCCGGCGAGCAGAAGGGCGACAAGGAACTGGCGAGCGCCGCCTTCAACGCCCGCGTGATCCCGAGCGTGGCCTACACCGACCCCGAGGTCGCGTGGGTGGGCCTGACCGAGGACCAGGCCAAGGCGCAGGGTGTCAAGGTCAAGAAGGGCCTGTTCCCGTGGACGGCCTCGGGCCGCGCCATCGCCAACGGCCGCGACGAGGGCTTCACCAAACTGCTGTTCGACGCCGAGACACACCGCATCCTGGGCGGCGGCATCGTCGGCACCCATGCTGGCGACATGATCGGCGAGGTGGCCCTGGCCATCGAGATGGGCGCGGACGAGATCGACATTGGCAAGACCATCCATCCGCACCCCACGCTGGGCGAGAGCATCGGCATGGCGGCGGAAGTGGCGCACGGCACCTGCACCGACCTGCCACCGCAGAAGCGCTGATCGGCAGCGCTTAAGCGCAGCTTCGAGGCTGCGTCCAGCGGCCCGGCCGGGCGACCTTCGGGTTGTCCTGCCGGGCCGCTTTGCCATGGGCGCGCCGCCCGTTGTCGTGGCGTGGGGCCTGAGACAATGCCGGCCCCGACGATTCCTGCCTCACGAGAGCGCACAGAGCGACCCATGCCCACCTACCGTTCCAAGACCTCCACTGCCGGCCGCAACATGGCGGGCGCCCGTTCCCTGTGGCGCGCCACCGGCATGAAGGACGATGACTTCTCCAAGCCGATCATCGCCATCGCCAACAGCTTCACGCAGTTCGTGCCCGGTCATGTGCACCTGAAGGATCTGGGCCAGCTGGTCGCCCGCGAGGTCGAGGCCGCCGGCGGCGTCGCCAAGGAATTCAACACCATCGCCGTGGACGACGGCATTGCCATGGGCCACGACGGCATGCTGTACTCGCTGCCCAGCCGCGACGTCATCGCCGACTCGGTGGAGTACATGGTCAACGCCCACTGCGCCGACGCGCTGGTGTGCATCTCCAACTGCGACAAGATCACGCCCGGCATGCTGATGGCGGCCATGCGGCTGAACATTCCGGTCGTGTTCGTCTCCGGTGGCCCGATGGAGGCCGGCAAGGTTCGCCTGGCGGTACCGGGCACGGCCAAGATCGAGATCCGCAAGATGGACCTGATCGACGCCATGGTGATGGCGGCCGACAGCAAGGTGAGCGATGCCGACCTGGCCGAGGTGGAGCGCTCGGCCTGCCCGACCTGCGGCAGCTGCTCGGGCATGTTCACCGCGAACTCGATGAACTGCCTGACGGAGGCCCTGGGCCTGTCGCTGCCGGGCAATGGCACGGTGGTGGCCACCCATGCCGACCGCGAGGGCCTGTTCAAGAAGGCCGGCCACCTGATCGTGGAACTGGCCAAGCGCCACTACGAGCAGGACGATGCCAGCGTGCTGCCGCGTGCCATCGGCAAGAAGGCCTTCGAGAACGCGATGACGCTGGACATCGCCATGGGCGGCTCCACCAACACCATCCTGCACATCCTGGCCGCCGCGCAGGAGGCCGGCATCGACTTCGACATGGCCGACATCGACCGCCTGTCGCGCGAGGTCCCGCAGCTGTGCAAGGTGGCGCCCAACACCAACAAGTACCACATCGAGGACGTGCACCGCGCGGGCGGCATCATGGCCATCCTGGGCGAGCTGGCGCGCGCCGGCCGCCTGCACCTGGACGTGCCGACCATCCACGCGCCCACGCTGGGCGATGCGCTCGAGCAATGGGACATCCTGCGCACCAGCGACGATGCCGTGAAGCGCTTCTACATGGCCGGCCCGGCCGGCATCCCGACGCAGGTCGCGTTCAGCCAGGACACGCGCTGGCCCAGCCTGGACATGGACCGCGCCGAAGGCTGCATCCGCAGCATCGACCATGCCTTCTCGAAGGAGGGCGGCCTGGCCGTGCTGACCGGCAATATCGCCAAGGACGGCTGCGTGGTGAAGACGGCGGGCGTGGACGACAGCCTGCTGGTCTTCGAGGGCCCGGCCCATGTGGTCGAGAGCCAGGACGAGGCGGTGGAGCACATCCTCAACGACCAGGTGAAGGCGGGCGACGTCGTGGTGGTGCGCTACGAGGGCCCCAAGGGCGGCCCCGGCATGCAGGAGATGCTCTATCCGACCAGCTACATCAAATCCAAGGGCCTGGGCAAGGCCTGCGCACTGCTGACGGATGGCCGTTTCTCGGGCGGCACCTCGGGCTTGTCCATCGGCCATTGCTCGCCGGAGGCCGCAGCCGGTGGCGCCATCGGCCTGGTCCGCACGGGCGACCGCATCCGCATCGACATTCCCAACCGTACGATCGACGTGCTGCTGAGCGACGAGGAACTGGCGAAACGCCGCGCCGAGCAGGAGGCCAAGGGCTGGAAGCCCGCACAGCCCCGCCCGCGCAAGGTGTCCGCGGCGCTGAAGGCCTACGCGCTGCTGGCCACATCGGCCGACAAGGGCGCCGTGCGCGACCTGTCGAAGCTGGAAGACTGAGGCTGGCGATCCGGCGCGGCGGCCACGCCGCGCCACGATCCGCCGTCGCCAGGAATGAAAAAGCCCGCTGCGAGAGCGGGCTTTGTCTTCGGAGGGAAAGAGCCGTGCGGCTTATTCACCCGCCGATTCGGACAGCACGCGGCGGGCGCCGTTGAAGCGGCTGGTCCAGTAGCTCTGGTTCATGTCTTCCACACGCACTTCCGAGCCGGAGCGGGGGGAGTGGATGAATTTGCCATCGCCCACGTAGATGCCCACATGGCTGAAGGCGCGGCGCATGGTGTTGAAGAAGACCAGATCGCCGGGCTTGAGCTCGCTGCGGTCGATCTTTTCGGTGGCGGCCGCCTGCTCTTCGGCGCGGCGGGGAAGGACCATGCCGATGGTCTGGTTGTACATGGCGCGGACGAAGCCGCTGCAATCGAAACCGGTCTCGGCGTTGTTGCCGCCGCGGCGGTAGGGCACGCCCAGGAAGCTCATCGCGCTGACCACCAGGTCGGAGGTCTTGTCGGCCACCGCCTGACGTGCGTGCTCGACGCGGCCGAGCAGACCCTTGTCGGCAAGGAGCTTGTCCATTTCCGTCGTCCGGTCGGTTGCTGGGGCAGCGTGTGCTGCGGTGGCAAGGAGCAGGGCCAGAGCGGGTAGGACGAAAATTCGCATGGGCCCGTAGGATATGGACGACATCTGGGCGTGTCAACCAATTTCGCGAATTGGAAGTCAGGTTTAAGTCATTGATTTTGAAGCGCTTTCAGCGATTGCTGAAAAATTCGGTTGTAACAGCGGCGCTCTTCATTGCCCCAGGTAGATTGAACCTCCCGCCCGCTCCTCCTGTCAGCGTGAAATAGTTGTCGGAAAACACGATCTGGTGAAGGAGTTGCGATGAACTTGTCTGCCCGTTTGTTGGCCGCTGCGCTGGCGGCTTTGAGCGCTGGAGCGAGCAGCGCTCAGGAACTGCCGCCGCGCCCGCAGACCGTCGTCTCGGGCCTCGAGCACCCCTGGGCGCTGGCCTTCCTGCCGGATGGGCGTTTTCTCGTCACGGAGCGCCCGGGCCGCCTTCGGGTGGTCGGGGCCGACGGCCACATGGCCCCATCTGTCGAGGGCCTGCCGCCCGTTGCCGCCGAAGGGCAGGGCGGCCTCCTGGACGTGGCACTGGATGCCGGATTCGCCGCCAACCGCACGCTGTACTTCTGCTTCGCGGAGTCCGGCCCCGGGGGAACCAACAGCACGGCGCTGGCACGCGCCGTGCTGTCGGCCGACGCGGGGCGGCTTGAGCAGGTCCGCGTGCTCTTCAGCCAACGGCCCAAGGTGGCGAGCCGGGCGCACTTCGGCTGCCGCATCGCCCAGGCGCCGGACGGCAAGCTCTTCCTGACGATGGGTGATCGCTTTTCGCGCAGCGCGGACGCCCAGCGGCTGGACAACCACCTCGGCAAGGTCATCCGCGTCGATGCCGAGGGCCGCGCACCCGCCGACAACCCGTTTGTCGGCCGCCCCGGTGCTCTGCCCGAGATCTGGAGCTACGGGCACCGCAACATGCAGGGCGCCACCATCGGGCCCGATGGGCGCCTCTGGACCCACGAGCACGGCGCGCAGGGCGGCGACGAGATCAACATCGCCCAGGCGGGCCGCAACTATGGTTGGCCGGTCATCACGCACGGCGTCAACTACGGCGGCGCGCCCATCGGCGAGGGCATCAAGGCCCAGGAGGGGATGGAGCAGCCCCTGCACCAGTGGACGCCGTCGATCGCGCCTTCAGGCATGGCCTTCCTGACCAGTGACCGCTACGGGCCGGCGTGGAAGGGCAGCCTCCTGGTCGGCTCGCTCAAGTTCGGCTACCTGGACCGCATCGACATTCGGGACGGCAGGGTGGTGGGCGAGCAGAAGCTGCTGGCGTCCGCGCGCGAACGCATCCGCGACGTGCGGCAGGGGCCGGACGGGCTCATCTACGTGTTGACGGACGAGGACGACGGCAAGCTGATCCGGCTGCAGCCGTGAGCGCCAAACGACGCCGGGCCATCGTGGCCCGCCGGGCGATGGCGGGCGAGTGCGGCCTTCTCAGGGGGCCGTCGCGCTGCAGCGCGGCAACGGAGCCTGGGCCAGCAGCCGCTGCCAGAGCGGGCGCCAGGCTGGCCAGTCGTGCCCGCCCGGCGCTGTCAGCACGCGCTGCGGCGGCAAGGCGGGGGCCAGCACCCGGTGTGTGGGCGCCAGGCGGTCGCCCACGCCGAAGGCCAGGTAGAGCGGCGTGCGGACTGCGCCGGGCCCGACATAACGCTGCAGGCAGGTCCAGGCCCGCACGCCGATGGCATCGTCGGTCTGGTCCGGTGGGCGCCAGCGCCCGGGGCCGCCCTGGGCGGCCACCGCGGCCGCAGTCTGGGGCTCGCCCAGGTAGGGGGCGATGAGCAGAAGCCCGTCGACCTCCTCAGGATGCTCGTCGGCATAGAGCAACGCGCCCAGGCCGCCCAGCGAGATGCCGGCCAGCCAGATGTGGCGGTAGCCCTGCGCCCGCGCTGGCGCGATCACGTCGACGTGCAGCCGGTCGACCACGCTGCGGTCCTTGTAGTAGCCCATGTGGGCATCCGCCCGGACGAGATCGGCCCGAAGGCCGGCCGCGCGGAAGGTCTCGATGAAGCCTTCGCTCGACAACTCGTCCAGCGCCATGCCGCGGCCGGGCAGCAGCACGATCAACGTGTCGGCCGGGCCGCAAGCGCCGGCGTCGCGCACCGTGGGCAACGGCACGAGGGCGGTCCGTGGCAACCAACTGCAGCCGGCCAGCCCCGTCGCGGCGAGGAGTGCGGTGGCCCAGGCGAGGGCGCTTCGGCGCCGGACCGGCGCCTTCATGGCGCTGCCCCCTCCGTCGCGGATTTCGCCGCTCTGGCTTGCCGCAGAGGCGGGCGGGGCGCAACAGACCGGGCAGGGGGAGGGACAATCGCCAGCATGCGGCCCATTGTGGCCATCTCCTGTTTTTCCGTCCTGCTTCTTCTCCTTCGCGCCCCATGCTCCTCGACGCCGACCAATCCCAGCTCCTGCTCATCGACTACCAGCCCCGGCTGATGCCCGCCATCCATGAGGGGGAGGCGATCCTGGCCAATGCGCAGCGGCTCGCGCAGATGGCCGGACTGGCCGATGTGCCGGTGTTCGGCACCGAACAGAACCCCTCCCGCCTGGGTCAGATGCCGGCCGAGTTGCGCGACCATTGCCGCCGGGTGATGGCCAAGATGCAGTTCAGTGCCGTGGCCGAGGGCCTGGGCGAATGGCTGCGTCCGCCGGCCCGGCCTGTGCAAGGCAATGCGCGCAGCCTGCCGCGCCACCTGCAGAAGCCGCAAGCCGCAGCACCCGAGCGCGCCAGCATCGTCATCGCCGGCTGCGAAGCCCATGTCTGCGTGCTGCAGACGGCGCTGGAGCTGCTGGAGGATGAGTTCGAGGTCTGGGTGGTGACCGATGCCTGTAGCTCGCGCACCGAACGCAATCGTGATGCCGCGTTCGACCGCCTCGCCGGCGCCGGTGCCGAACTCGTCACCACCGAGATGGTCGGCTTCGAGTGGCTGCGCAGCGCCGAGCATCCGGCCTTCAAGGAACTGCAGGCCCTGATCCGCTGATCCGGCGCGGCGGCGGGAGCGCACGAGGGTGCACCCTGTCAGCCTGTCGCAAGGCCGTCTCCAATAATCGCGAATGCGGTGCTGCCCTTTCGGGCCGCTGCCGTCCACAAGGCGCACCTTCGACGCCAGCGAACAGGAGACAAGCAGGCCATGAGCAGCTATCAGGAGTTCTACCGTCGTTCCATCGACGCGCCCGATGCCTTCTGGGCCGAGCAGTCCCGGCTGATCGACTGGCACCATGCGCCGACCACCATCCTGGACCGCAGCCGGCTGCCATTCACCAATTGGTTCGGTGGCGGCACCACCAACCTCTGCCACAACGCCATCGACCGTCACCTGCCGCAGCGGCAGGATGCGCCGGCGGTGATCGCCGTCTCCACCGAGACCGGCACCGAGCGCACCTATACCTACGGCGAGCTGCACCGCGAGGTGCAGCAGATGGCCTCGATGCTGCGCAGCCTGGGCGTGGGGCGCGGCGACCGGGTGCTGATCTACATGCCCATGATCGCGCCCGCCGTGTTCGCCATGCTGGCGTGCGCCCGGCTGGGGGCCATCCACAGTGTGGTCTTCGGCGGCTTCGCCAGTGCGTCGCTCGCTTCGCGTATCGACGACGCGCAGCCGAAGGTGATCGTCAGTGCCGACGCCGGCTCGCGCGGCGGCAAGGTGCTGGCGTACAAGCCGCTGCTAGACGAGGCGATCCGGCTCGCCACGCACAAGCCGTCGGCCGTGCTGTTGGCCGACCGCGGCCTGGCGCCCATGGACCTGGTCCCGGGCCGCGACCACCGGATGGATGAGCTGGCGCCGGCCCATGCTCAGGCCGAGGTGCCCTGCGAATGGATGGACGCGGCGGACGTCAGCTACACGCTCTACACCAGCGGCACCACGGGCCGGCCCAAGGGCGTACAGCGGGACGTGGGCGGCTACGCCGTGGCGCTGGCTGCCAGCATGCGACACATCTTCCAGGCCAGCCCGGGCGAGACCTACTTCTGCACCAGCGACATCGGCTGGGTGGTCGGCCACTGCTACATCGTGTACGGGCCGCTGATCGCGGGCATGGCGACCATCGTTTACGAGGGGCTGCCCACGCAGGGGCTGGACGGCCAGCCCGACGGGGCCATCTGGTGGCGACTGGTCGAGAAGTACAAGGTCAACGTGATGTTCTCCGCGCCGACGGCCGTGCGGGTGCTCAAGAAACAGAATCCTGCGTTGCTGCGCCAGCATGACGTCTCCAGCCTGCGGGCGCTGTTCCTCGCCGGCGAGCCGCTGGACGAGCCGACCGCCCGCTGGATCAGCGACGGCCTGGGCGTGCCGATCATTGACAACTACTGGCAGACCGAGTCGGGCTGGCCGATCCTGACCGTGGCCCATGGCGTGGAGAAGCGGCCCACCAAGTTCGGCAGCCCCGGGGTGCCCATGTACGGCTTCAAGGTCAAGCTGGTCCACGAATCCACCGGCGAGGACCTCACGACGCCGGGCGAGAAGGGCGTGGTCGTGATCGAGTCGCCGACGCCGCCCGGTTTCATGCAGACCGTGTGGCGCGACGACGAGCGATTCATCAACACCTACTGGCGAAGCATTCCGGGCATCGAGGTCTATTCGACCTTCGACTGGGGCATCCGCGATGCCGATGGGTACTTCTACATCCTGGGCCGCACGGACGATGTGATCAATGTGGCCGGCCATCGACTGGGGACGCGCGAGATCGAAGAGGCCATTTCCGCCCATCCGGCCGTCGCCGAGGTGGCGGTGGTCGGCGTGGCCGATGCGCTCAAAGGCCAGGTCGCGGTGGCGTTCGTCGTGCCGCGTGCCGGCGTCGGCGATGAGGCCGCCGCCCTGAGGCTGGAGGGCGAGGTCATGAAGACCGTCGCCGACAACCTGGGTGCGCTGGCGCGGCCGGCACGGGTGCATTCCGTGGCAGCACTGCCCAAGACGCGCAGCGGCAAGCTGCTGCGCCGCGCCCTGCAGGCCGTGTGCGAGCGGCGCGATCCCGGCGACCTGACCACCATCGACGACCCGACCAGCCTGCAGGCCATCCAGCGCCTGATCGGCTGAACTTCGCGGCGTGTTCCGTTGTCAGATTCGAAGCGCACAATGGTGCGTTCCGAATCACCGCGGCAGTGCGCGCGTGCGGCGTGGCACAATCCCGAGTGTACTCAGGCCCTTCCCCAGCCACAGTCGCATCCGCCATCCGGTTCAGCCGTGTCGCGGAAGGTTTTCTTAACCAGCTAATGCTTCCCCAAGGGAAGCGGAGGTCAGCGGAACATGAGCGATTCCCCCGCGTCCATCTACAACGCCTACCAAGGCAACAGTTACCTCTTCGGCGGCAATGCGCCCTATGTCGAAGAGATGTACGAGAACTATCTCGCCAATCCGGGCAGCGTGCCCGACAACTGGCGCTCGTACTTTGATGCACTCCAGCACGTGCCGGCGTCGGACGGAAGCGATTCCCGCGATGTTCCGCATCAGCCTGTCATCAATGCCTTCGCCGAGCGCGCCAAGCAGGGCGGCACCCGCGTGGTCGAGGCCAGTGGCGCCGACTCCGAACTGGGTCGCAA
This sequence comes from Pseudacidovorax sp. NFM-22, assembly GCF_021401245.1. Classification (GTDB taxonomy): domain Bacteria; phylum Pseudomonadota; class Gammaproteobacteria; order Burkholderiales; family Burkholderiaceae_C; genus Xenophilus. The sequence continues at coordinate 436,166 of NZ_JACBFY010000001.1, read as the reverse complement.
GCGCACCGCCGTCCAGCAGCTGATCGCCGCCTACCGCAACGTCGGCGCCCGCTGGGCCAACTTGGATCCGCTGCAGCGCGCCGAGCGCCCGGCCATTCCCGAACTGGAGCCGTCGTTCTACGGCTTCGCCGACGCCGACCTCGAGACGGTCTTCAACACCAGCAACACCTTCTTCGGCCGCGACACCATGTCGCTGCGCGACCTGCTGAACGCTCTGCGCGAAACGTACTGCGGCACCATCGGCGTCGAGTACATGTACATGACCGACCAGGCGCAGAAGCGCTGGTGGCAGCAGAAGCTCGAAGCCGCACGCACCAACCCCAAGCTGAGCGCCGAGAAGAAGAAGCACGTGCTCGAACGCCTGACGGCTGCCGAAGGCCTGGAGCGCTTCCTGCACACCAAGTACGTCGGCCAGAAGCGCTTCTCGCTCGAAGGCGGCGAAAGCTTCATCGTCGCCATGGACGAACTGGTCAACGGTGCCGGCGCCAAGGGCGTGCAGGAAATCGTGATCGGCATGGCCCACCGCGGCCGCCTGAACGTGCTGGTCAACACCCTGGGCAAGGCGCCCAAGGACCTGTTCGCCGAGTTCGACCACACCGCCCCCGAAGACCTGCCCAGCGGCGACGTGAAGTACCACCAGGGCTTCAGCTCGGACGTGACCACGCCCAGTGGCCCGATGCACCTGAGCCTGGCCTTCAACCCGTCCCACCTGGAAATCGTGAATCCGGTGGTCGAGGGTTCGGTGCGTGCCCGCATGGACCGCCGTGGCGACAAGCGCGGCGCCTCGGTGCTGCCCGTGCTGGTGCACGGTGACGCGGCCTTCGCCGGCCAGGGCGTCATCATGGAGACGCTGGCCCTGGCCGAAACCCGCGGCTACTACACCGGCGGCACGATCCACATCGTCATCAACAACCAGATCGGCTTCACCACCTCCGATCCGCGCGACAGCCGCTCCACGCTGTACTGCACCGACGTCGTCAAGATGATCGAGGCGCCCGTGCTGCACGTGAACGGCGACGATCCCGAAGCCGTGGTGCTGTGCATGCAGCTGGCCCTGGAATACCGCCAGGAGTTCAACAAGGACGTGGTCGTCGACATCATCTGCTTCCGCAAGCTGGGCCACAACGAGCAGGACACCCCCTCGCTCACCCAGCCGCTGATGTACAAGAAGATCGCCGCCCATCCCGGCACGCGCAAGCTCTACGCCGACAAGCTGGCGGCCCAAGGCCTGGGCGAGACGCTCGGCGACGACATGGTCAAGGCCCAGCGCGCGGCCTTCGATGCCGGCAAGAACACCGTCGACCCGGTGCTCACCGACTTCAAGCGCAAGTACGCGGTGGACTGGAGCGCCTTCGCCAACAAGAAGTGGACCGACGCCGCCGAGACCGCGCTGCCGCTGGCCGAGTGGAAGCGCCTGGCCGAGAAGATCACCACCGTGCCGGAAGGCTTCACGGTGCATCCGCTGGTCAAGAAGGTGCTGGACGACCGCGCCGCCATGGGCCGCGGCGACGTCAACGTCGACTGGGGCATGGGCGAGCACATGGCCTTCGCCTCGCTGGTGGCGAGCGGTTACCCGGTGCGCCTGTCGGGCGAGGACTGCGGCCGCGGCACCTTCACCCACCGCCATTCGGTGCTGCACGACCAGAACCGCGAGAAGTGGGACACGGGCACCTACGTGCCGCTGCAGAACGTGGCCGAGAACCAGGCACCGTTCGTCGTCATCGACTCCATCCTGTCCGAAGAGGCGGTGCTGGGCTTCGAATACGGCTATGCGTCCAACGACCCGAACACCCTGGTGATCTGGGAAGCCCAGTTCGGCGACTTCGCCAACGGCGCCCAGGTGGTGATCGACCAGTTCATCGCCTCGGGTGAGGTGAAGTGGGGCCGCCTGAACGGCCTGACCCTGATGCTGCCGCACGGCTACGAAGGCCAGGGCCCCGAGCACAGCTCGGCCCGCCTGGAGCGCTTCATGCAGCTGTCGGCCGACACCAACATCCAGGTGGTGCAGCCCACGACGGCCAGCCAGATCTTCCACCTGCTGCGTCGCCAGATGGTGCGCAACCTGCGCAAGCCGCTGGTCATCATGACCCCGAAGTCGCTGCTGCGTAACAAGGACGCGACCTCGCCGGTGTCGGAGTTCATCAAGGGCGGCTTCCAGACGGTCATCCCCGACGTCAAGGAGCTGAAGGCCGACAAGGTCAAGCGCATCGTCGCCTGCTCGGGCAAGGTCTACTACGACCTGGCCAAGAAGCGCGAAGAGAAGGGCGCCGACGACGTTGCCATCATCCGCGTCGAGCAGCTGTACCCGTTCCCGCACAAGGCTTTCGCGGCCGAGGTCAAGAAGTACCCCAACGCGGCGGACATCGTGTGGTGCCAGGACGAGCCCCAGAACCAGGGTGCCTGGTTCTTCGTGCAGCACTACATCCACGAGAACATGCTCGACGGCCAGAAGCTGGGCTATTCCGGCCGCGCCGCCTCCGCGTCGCCGGCCGTGGGTTACGCCCACCTGCACCAGGAGCAGCAGAAGGCCCTCGTCGACGGTGCCTTCGGCAAGCTCAAGGGCTTCGTCCTGACCAAGTAAGTCCCCGCCACGGAGGCCGGTGCGTTGCGCCGGCCTCCTGTTCTTGCGCGCCCCATTTTTTTGTCGTTCGTGGGCGTGTTTCCCTCGAATAAGCAGAGTCCATAAAAATGTCCATCGTTGAAGTCAAGGTTCCCCAGTTGTCCGAGTCCGTGGCCGAAGCCACGATGCTGCAGTGGAAGAAGAAGGCCGGCGAAGCCGTCACGGCCGATGAAATCCTGATCGAGATCGAGACCGACAAGGTCGTGCTCGAAGTGCCGGCGCCCGCGTCCGGCGTGCTGGCCGAGATCGTCCAGGCCGACGGTGCCACCGTCGTCGCCGACCAGCTGATCGCCAAGATCGACACCGAAGGCAAGGCCGGCGCCGCTGCCCCCGCACCGGCTGCCGCCGCTGCTGCGCCCGCCGCATCGGCCCCGGCTGCTGCTGCCCCCGCCGCCGGTGGTGCCAAGTCCGACGTGGCCATGCCCGCCGCCGCCAAGCTGCTGGCCGACAACGGCCTGAAGACCAGCGACGTCGCTGGCTCCGGCAAGGACGGCCGCGTGACCAAGGGCGACGTGCTGTCGGCCGTGGCCGGTGGCGCCACCGCCGCCAAGGCGCCCGCCGTGCAGATCCCGACCGGCGCGCCCAAGACCTCGCTGCCGCAAGTTGCCGCACCCGCCGCCGCCAACCTGGGCGACCGCCCCGAAGAGCGCGTGCCGATGAGCCGCCTGCGCGCCCGCATCGCCGAGCGCCTGCTGCAGTCGCAGTCCACCAACGCCATCCTGACCACCTTCAACGAGGTGAACATGGCCCCGGTGATGGATCTGCGCAAGAAGTTCCAGGACGCCTTCACCAAGGAGCACGGCACCAAGCTGGGCTTCATGAGCTTCTTCGTCAAGGCGGCCGTGCACGCCCTCAAGAAGTACCCGGTGCTCAACGCCTCGGTCGACGGCAACGACATCATCTACCACGGCTACTTCGACATCGGCATCGCCGTCGGCTCGCCGCGCGGCCTGGTGGTGCCGATCCTGCGCAACGCCGATCAGATGAGCTTTGCCGACATCGAAAAGAAGATCGCCGAGTTCGGCAAGAAGGCCCAGGAAGGCAAGCTGTCCATCGACGAGATGACCGGCGGCACCTTCTCCATCTCCAACGGCGGCACCTTCGGCTCCATGCTGTCGACGCCCATCATCAACCCGCCCCAGTCGGCCATCCTGGGCGTGCATGCGACCAAGGACCGTGCCGTGGTCGAGAACGGCCAGATCGTGGTGCGTCCGATGAACTACCTGGCGATGAGCTACGACCACCGCATCATCGACGGCCGCGAAGCCGTGCTGGGCCTGGTGGCGATGAAGGAAGCGCTGGAAGATCCCTCGCGCCTGCTGTTCGATATTTGATCCACCCCCGTTTCTTGCTCACTGCGTGTAGCCGAATCCCCCCTTGAGGGGGCGCACCCGGCGGCCCGGCAAAGCCGGTTCCGCGGGTGCACGTGAACGGGCTTCGCTGCGCTTGCCTTTGCATGCCAGCCTCGTGGTGAGCCGACTCAAGCAAAAAATCATGTCCAAGCAATTCGACGTCATCGTCATTGGCGGTGGCCCCGGCGGCTACATCGCTGCCATCCGCGCGGCCCAGCTGGGCTTCAACACCGCCTGCATCGACGAGTGGAAGAACGGCAAGGGCGGCCCGGCCCCGGGCGGCACCTGCACCAACGTGGGCTGCATTCCCTCCAAGGCACTGCTGCAGTCGTCCGAGCATTTCGAGCACGCCAACAAGCACTTCGCCGAGCACGGCATCACGGCCTCCGACGTCAAGATGGACGTGGCCAAGATGCTGGCCCGCAAGGACGGCGTGGTGAAGCAGAACAACGACGGCATCCTGTACCTGTTCAAGAAGAACAAGGTCAGCTTCTTCCATGGCCGCGGCTCCTTCGTGAAGGCAGCCGAGGGCGGTTACGAGATCAAGGTCGCCGGCGCCGCTGAAGAGACCCTGGTCGGCAAGCACATCATCGTGGCCACGGGCTCCAATGCCCGCCAGCTGCCCGGCGTGCCCTTCGACGAAGAGACCGTGCTCTCCAACGACGGCGCGCTGCGCGTTGGTGCCGTGCCCAAGAAGCTGGCGCTGATCGGCTCCGGCGTGATCGGCCTGGAAATGGGTTCGGTGTGGCGCCGCCTGGGCGCGGACGTCACGATTCTTGAAGGTCTGCCGACCTTCCTGGGCGCCGTGGACGAGCAGATCGCCAAGGAAGCCAAGAAGGCCTTCGACAAGCAGGGCCTGAAGGTCGAGCTGGGCGTGAAGGTGGGCGAGGTCGCCAAGACCAACGCCGGCGTCACCATCGACTACACCGATGCCAAGGGCGAAGCCAAGAAGCTGGAAGCCGACAAGCTGATCGTCTCCATCGGCCGCGTGCCCAACACCATCGGCCTGAATGCCGAGGCCGTCGGCCTGAAGCTGGACGACCGCGGCGCCATCGTGGTGGACGACGAGTGCAAGACCAGCCTGCCCAACGTGTGGGCCGTGGGCGACGTGGTGCGCGGCCCGATGCTGGCGCACAAGGCGGAAGAAGAGGGTGTGGCCGTGGCCGAGCGCATCGCCGGCCAGCACGGGCACGTCAACTTCAACACCATCCCCTGGGTGATCTACACCAGCCCCGAGATCGCGTGGGTCGGCCGCACCGAGCAGCAACTCAAGGCCGATGGCGTCAAGTACAAGGCCGGCACCTTCCCCTTCCTGGCCAACGGCCGGGCACGCGCGCTGGGCGACACCACGGGCATGGTCAAGTTCCTGGCCGACGCCACGACCGACGAGATCCTCGGCGTCCACATCGTGGGCCCGATGGCCAGCGAGCTGATCTCCGAAGCGGTCGTCGCGATGGAGTTCAAGGCCTCGGCCGAGGACATCGCCCGCATCTGCCACGCGCACCCGTCGCTGTCCGAAGCGACCAAGGAAGCCGCGCTGGCCGTCGACAAGCGCACGCTGAACTTCTGAGTTGGCGCTCCCGTCCGTCAAGGAGGCCTACGAGGCCGAACTCAAGGGCCGCGGCTACACCGCCGATCCCGCGCAACTGCGCGCGGTCGACGCGCTGGACCGCTGCGCCCGCGAGTGGGCCGAGTACAAGGCCCAGCGTTCCAACGCCTTCAAGAAGCTGATCCACCGCCCGGCCGTGCCGCGCGGTGTCTACATGTATGGCGGCGTCGGGCGCGGCAAGAGCTTCCTGATGGACTGCTTCTTCAATGCGGTGCCCATCAACCGCAAGACGCGCCTGCACTTCCATGAGTTCATGCGCGAGGTGCACCGCGAACTGGCGGACCTGCAGGGCATCCAGAACCCGCTCGACGAGCTGGGCAAGCGCATCGCCAAGCGCTTCAAGCTGATCTGCTTCGACGAGTTCCACGTCGCCGACATCACCGACGCGATGATCCTGCATCGGCTGCTGGTGGCCATGTTCGACAACGGGGTGGGCTTCGTGACCACCTCCAATTTCAAGCCCGACGACCTTTATCCGGACGGGCTGCACCGCGACCGCATCCTGCCGGCCATCGACCTGCTCAACGCCCGGCTGGAGGTCATCAACGTGGACAACGGCACCGACTACCGGCGCCGTACGCTGGAGCAGGTGCGCCTGTACATCACGCCCAACGACAGCGGCTCCGAGAAGGAGTTGCGCAAGATCTTCGACAAGCTGGCGGAGAAGGGCGACGACAACCCGGTGCTCAACATCGAGCAGCGCGAGATCCGCGCCCGGCGTCGTGCCGGCGGCGTGGTGTGGTTCGACTTCCGCACGCTGTGCGGCGGCCCGCGCTCGATGAACGACTACCTGGAGATTGCCAGCCAGTTCCACACCGTGCTGCTGTCCGACGTGCCCGAGATGCCGGTGCGCATGGCCTCGGAAGCGCGCCGGTTCACCTGGCTGGTGGACGTGTTCTACGATCGACGGGTGAAGCTCGTGCTCTCGGCTGCGGTGCCGCCGGAGCAGCTCTACACCGAAGGGCCGCTGGCGCACGAGTTTCCACGCACCGTCTCGCGACTGAACGAAATGCAGTCGGCCGAGTTCCTGGCGCTGGAGCGCCGTACCGTGGACACCCGCCTTACATGAGCTTTTCCCTTCGCCTTGTCGCGTTGATGCTGGTTGCCGTGCCGGCGGGCGCCGTGCTGGCCCAATCCGCGGTGCCGCCGGCCAAGCCCGGCTCGGCACAGGCGGCCGACGAACGCGAGCGCATCGGCGTCGAGCGCAAGGCCGAAGAGCTGCGCTACTCGGCCCGCCGGGCCCAGTGCTACCAGCGCTTCGCCGTCGATGACTGCCTCAATGCCGAGAGCCGTCTGCACCGCGAGACGCTGGATGGGCTCAAGCGGCGTGAAGCCGTGCTCAATGATGCGGAGCGCCGCCAACGAGGCGAAGACGCCCTGCGCCGCATCCAGGACAAACAGGCCAACCCGCCTGCGCGCGACCTGCCCCAGGAACGCGACCGGAACCGGCAGGCTCAGCAGGACCGCGAGCAGCGCAACGCCGACCATGCAGCCAGCCGGGCCGCCACCGCCGCGCAGGCGTCGCAGCGCCGGCAGCAGTTCGAGGACCGGCAGAAGGCACAGGCCGAGAAGGCGGCCGAGCGGGCCCAGCGGCGCACCCAGGATGCCGCGGAGCGCGAACGTTACGAGCGTCGGCAGGTCGACGCCGAGCAGCGCCGCACAGACGCCCAGCGCCGCAATGCCGAGCGCCCCAAGCCGCCGGCGGCGCCGCTGCCGGATCCGGCGGTCAAGCCCTGAATCCGCGCTGGCGCGGGCGTGATGTGGGTGCGCCTGCCCAGGAGGCAAAGCCACCAGGTCCCAGGGCGAGCCGCCAGTTTGGCGGCGAGCGGCTGAAGCCGCCGTATCGGCGGCCGCCCTCAGCGCTGCGGGCTGCTGTCCATGAACGCGTCGAGCGCGGCGGAGGAGGGCGTGGCCGGCTTGCCGGGCAGTTCCTCCACCTTCACCAGGATCAGCGACAGGTTGTCGCCCGCCCCGCCGGCGCGGCGGCGCGCCTCGTTCACCAGCATCTCGGCCGCTGCGCGGGCCGGGTATCGCGCGATGACCGCTCCGAACTCCTCGGGCGTGAAGTAGTGCCAGAGCCCGTCAGAGCAGGCCATCAACGCATCGCCGGGCTGGACGCCGTCGATGGCCTCGAGGTCCATCGGCGGCAGGGTGGATTGCATGCCGAGGCAGCCCACGAGGATGTTGGCCTTCGGATGGCGCAAGGCCTCGTCCTCGTCCAGCTCGCCGCGCTGCACCAGCACCTCGACATAGGAATGGTCGCGCGTGCGGCGCACCAGGCGGCCGCGGCGGAACAGGTAGATGCGCGAATCGCCGGCGTGGATCCAGGCGCCCCGGCCATCGGGGTCGAGCAGGAAGGCCGCCACGGTGCTGTGCGGCTCCTGTTCGCTCGACAGGGCGGTCAGCCGGATCACGGTGTGGGCTTCGTCGACCAGCTGGCGCAGCAGCCGGTCCGGATCGTCCGTGCCCGGTGCATAGCGGGCGAACAGCTGCTGCGCGGTCATGATGACCTGCTCCGATGCCTTGCGGCCGCCGCTACGGCCGCCCATGCCGTCGGCGACCACCGCGAGGAGGCAGCCCGGGCGCTGGGGATGCCCGATCAGGGCGACCTGATCCTGTTGGTAAGGCCGGTCTCCCTGGTGGAGACCCGTGGCAGCGGACAATCGGAAACCGGTGTGAGGCATTGGCGCGGTCGGCGCCGCGGCGCGCCAACGAGAAGGCTATGTGGCTGTCTGACACCCATTATCGAGCGATCCAGTGACACCGTTAAACACAATTCACAGTTTCTCCTTTGTCGAAAGCTTGTGTCTGCCAGGAGCGACGCCCAGGCCCCCGTCGACCGGGAGGAAGGGCTAGATGGCGCTCGCTGACGAGGTGATGGATGTCTTCGCCGACGGCGGGGCCTTGTCGCAGGCGGCGGACCAGTTCCGGGTGCGCGACGGCCAGACGCAGATGGCGCTTGCCATCGCCCACACCGTGGCCGAAGGGGGGCAACTGGTGGTGGAGGCGGGCACGGGCGTGGGCAAGACCTTCTCGTACCTCGTGCCGGCCTTGCTGAGCGGCGAGCGGGTGCTGCTGTCGACCGCCACCAAGGCCCTGCAGGACCAGCTCTTCGGGCGCGACCTGCCTCGCCTGCTGGAGGCGCTCAACCTGCCGCTGCGCACCGCCTTGCTCAAGGGCCGGGGCAGCTACCTCTGTCTGCACCGCATGGGCCAGGCCCGGCATGACGCCGGCGGCGAGCGGGGCGTGGCCCATGCGCTGGCCAAGGTCGAGCGCTGGGCGCTCACCACGCGCACCGGCGACCTGGCCGAACTGCCGGGCCTGGACGAGCGCTCGCCGGTCATTCCGCTGGTCACCTCCACCCGCGACAACTGCCTGGGCCAGCAGTGCCCGCAGTTCAAGGCCTGCCACGTCAACCTGGCCCGGCGCGAGGCGCTGGCGGCGGACGTGGTGGTCATCAACCATCACCTGTTCTTCGCCGACCTGGCGGTGCGCGAGTCGGGCATGGCCGAGCTGCTGCCCAGCGTGCGCGTGGTGATCTTCGACGAGGCGCACCAACTCAACGAGACGGGCGTGCAGTTCCTGGGCCTGCAGCTGGGTACCGGGCAGGTGCTGGACTTTGCGCGCGACCTGCTCGCCGCCGGGTTGCAGCAGGCCCGCGGTCTGGCCGACTGGCAGGACGTGGCCGGCAAGCTGGAGCACGCGGCCCGCGAACTGCGCATGGTGGCCGGCAAGGGCTGGCCTGGCGCCAAGCTGCGCTGGAACGGCGCCGCCCCCGAAGGCATCGGCGCCACCCAGTGGCAGGCTGGCCTGGACACCCTGCGGCGCGCCGCGGAAGACGCCGCTGTCGCGCTGGACACGGTCAGCGAGCTTTCCCCCGACTTCGTCCGCCTGGCCGAGCGTGCCGGCCTGCTGGTCGAGCGGGCCGGCCTGTTGACCGAGCCTTGCCCGCCCGATGCGGTGCGCTGGGTGGACATCGGCACCCAGCTGCGACTCGTGCAGTCACCGCTGGACATCGCCGATGCGGTGCGCAAACGCGTGCTCAAGGCCGACCGCCCGGCGCCGGCCCCGCAGGAGCAGGGCGGCGAGTCGCGCAGCCGTGCCTGGATCTTCACCTCGGCCACGCTGGGCGACGACCCGCAACTGCGCTGGTTCACCGAGCCGTGCGGCCTGGACGAAGCGCAGGTGCTGCGCGTGGCCAGCCCCTTCGACTATGCGCAGCAGGCCGCGCTCTATGTGCCGCGGCAGTTTCCGCGGCCGGCCGATGCGGGCCATCCGGACGCCGTGGCGGCGCTGGCGGCCAAGGGCGCGCTGCGGCTGGGTGGCCGCACGCTGGTGCTGACGACCACGCTGCGCGCGCTGCGCAGCATCGGCGACGGCCTGCGCGAACGCCTGCGCGCCGCCGGCAGCGACGTCGATGTGCTGGTGCAGGGCGAGTGGCCCAAGCGCGTGCTGATGGAGCGCTTCCGCGCGGGCGCCGACGCGGGCGCGGCCGGTTGCGTGCTGGTGGCCTCCGCCTCCTTCTGGGAAGGCTTCGACGCGCCGGGCGATGTGCTGCAACTGGTGGTGATCGACAAGCTGCCCTTCCCGCCGCCCGGCGATCCGCTGGTGGAGGCGCGTACGCGCCGGCTGGAGGCGCAGGGCCGCAGCGGCTTCGGCGACTACTCCATCCCCGAGGCGGCCGTGGCGCTCAAGCAGGGAGCGGGCCGGCTCATCCGGCGCGAAAGCGACCGTGGCGTGCTGGTGGTGTGCGACACGCGCCTGGTGTCCATGGGCTATGGCCGCCGGCTGCTCGCCGCGCTTCCGCCGATGCGTCGGCTGGCGGCCGAGGCCGACTTCGAGCAGGCGCTCGATGACCTGACGCAGCCCCCCGGCTGAACAGACAAAAGGCCGCGCGCCCATATTCCAGAGGCCGCCTTCGGGCGGCTTTTTTCATGGGTATTTCGGTCGCCGTCGATGACCCGGCGAAGCCCGGGAAAACGGGCGTCTACGTGTATTTGCGTAGCCGCTTCTTCGTGTTAACCCGGAGGAAAAGTCACCGATGCGACGCCTGCGCGCCGCAGGGGCCCTCCGGTACGTAATTCCCCTCTGCAGTCGGTCAGATTCCGATCAGTGTGGCAGCCGGAGCATCCCCTCCGCCCCAGCAGCTGCGGCTGCAAAGGAGACATTGGCACCCCGCCGGATCCCCCGGCGCGAGAGGGACCAACCGATCCACAACATCAACATGACGACGCTTCGCCTCCCCTTATGAACGATCGCAACCTCAACCGAGGCCTGTTCCTCATCGCGCTTGCACTGCTGTTCGGCGTGCCGGCCTTCAACTACCAGATCGGCAGCTTCGCGCATGCCGGCCCGGGCCTGTTCCCGGCCATGGTCAGCGGCATGCTGCTGGCCATCGGGATCATCACCGTGATCCGCTCGCGCTTCGTCAAGCCGATCCCGATGTCGGTCAACTTCAAGAACATCGCGATCATCCTGGCCAGCCTGTGTACCTTCGCGCTCGTGTCCACCTACGTGAACATGACCGTGGGCATCGTCGTCATGGTCTTCATCGCGTCGCTGGCGGCCAGCGGCAAGTATTCCTGGGTACGCAACGTCAAGGTGGCGGTGGTGCTCGTGGGTTTCGCCTTCGGCTTCCAGAAGCTGCTGGGCCTGAACCTTCCCCTGTACTGATCGGAGCCTGCACACCATGGAAGCTCTCCATAACCTGGCGTTCGGCTTCGAGCACGCGCTGACCATCCACAACCTGATGTACTGCGCCATCGGCTGCGTGGTCGGCACCCTGGTGGGCCTGCTGCCCGGCCTGGGCCCGCTGGCCACCATCAGCCTGCTGCTGCCGCTGACGTACTCCATCGACACCACCGGCGCGCTGATCATGCTGGCCGGCATCTACTACGGGGCGCAGTACGGCGACAGCGTGTCGGCGATCACGATGAAGATCCCTCACGCGAGTTCGATCGTGGCCTGTATCGACGGCTACGCGATGACGCTCAAGGGCAAGACGGGCCTGGCGCTGTTCACGGCCGGCTTCTCCAGCTTCATCGGCGGCACCGTGGCCATCGTCGTGCTGACCTTCCTGGCGCCCAAGCTGGGCGAGGTGGCCTTCCTGTTCGGCCCCGCGGACTACTGCGCGCTGATGATGGTGGGCTTCGTCTGCGTGAGCTTCGTGACCACCGGCAGCCTGCTCAACGGCCTGGCCATGTGCCTGATCGGCGTGCTGCTCGGCCAGATCGGCACCGACGTCAACAGCGGCGTGCAGCGCTACACCATGGACCTGCCCTTCCTCGCCGACGGCGTGGGCCTGGTCAGCATCGCGCTGGGCTGCTTCGGCATCGCCGAGATCACCAAGAACCTCGACAGCGGTGAAGAGCGCTCGCCCTTCAACGGCAAGATCCACCTGATGCCCACCTGGGAAGAGTTCAAGCGGATCATCCCCAGCGCCCTGCGCGGCTCCGTGATCGGCTCCTTCCTGGGCATCCTGCCCGGCGGCGGCCCGGCCATCGCCCAGTTCGCGGCCTATGCCATCGACAAGAAGGTCAGCAAGTACAAGCACGAGATCGGCACCGGCTGTATCGAAGGCGTGGCTGGCCAGGCCGCTGCCGACGAGGCCGCCGCCCGCACCAGCTTCATCCCGCTGATGTCCATCGGCATCCCCGAGAACGCAGTGATGGCGCTGATGATGGCCGCCTTCATCATCAAGGGCATCCAGCCCGGCCCGAACATGATCGCCGGTCACCCGGAACTGTTCTGGGGCCTGGTCGCCTCGATGTGGGTCGGCAACTGCTTCCTGATCATCCTGAACGTGCCGCTGGTGCGCTACTGGCTGTCGGTCTTCAAGATCCCGTATGCCGTGCTCTTCCCGGGCATCCTGTTCTTCTGTTGCATCGGCACGTACAGCGTCAACAACAACCTGGAAGACCTGTACATCACCGCCGCCTTCGGCCTGCTGGGCTTCCTGTTCATGAAGTTCGACCTGGACGCTGCGCCGCTGATGCTGGGCTTCATCCTGGGCCCGATGCTGGAAGAGAACTTCCGCCGCACGCTGCTGCTGAGCCGCGGCAGCTTCGGCATCTTCTTCGACCGGCCCATCAGCGGCACGCTGCTGTCGCTGATCGGCGTGTTCATCGTGTGGCAGACCGTCACCTTCTTCATCAAGACGAAGAAGCAGAAGAACGGAGCCGCCGCACTGCCGGCGGCGCACGAGACCGCCTGAGCGCGCGTGCAATCCACTGCAGAAGGGGCCTTCGGGCCCCTTCTGCTTTTTGGGCCGGGCCGCACGGTGCCTGCGGACGGGTCGAGGTCCACATCCTCGCGCGGGCCGATCCCCGCGATGACACCGGTGCCGCTCTGATGGCCCCGCGACAGCGGCGCTCGCTGGCGGCACCCACAATGGGCGCCCCGTCGCCCGCTGCCATCCGCTGCGGCGCCTTGATCCCTCTTCCGGAGACGCCCATGCCCGAAACCCTCCCCGCCACCGCCCTGCAACTGCGTTCGCTCGTCCAGGCCGACGGCACGCTGCGGATCAGCCTGGAAGAGGTGCCCGTGCCGCAACCTGGCGCCGACGAGGTGCTGATCCGCGTGCAGGCGACGCCCATCAATCCCTCCGACATCGGCCTGTTGCTCGGCCCTGCGGACCTTTCGACGGTGCAGGTCTCCGGCAGCGCGGAGCGCCCCGTGGTGACGGCGCGCATCCCGGAGCGCGCCATGCCCGCCATGGCCGCCCGCGTGGGCCAGAGCCTGCCGGTGGGCAACGAAGGCGCCGGCCTGGTGGTGGCGGCCGGTTCGTCGCCGGCCGCGCGGGCGCTGCTGGGTCGCACGGTGGCCCTGATCGGCGGCGCCATGTATGCGCAGTACCGCACCATGGCGGCCGCCCAGTGCCTGGTGCTGCCCGAGGATGCGACGGCGGCGGACGGCGCCTCCTGCTTCGTCAACCCGCTCACCTCGCTGGGCATGGTCGAGACCATGAAGCGCGAGGGCCACACGGCACTGGTGCACACGGCCGCCGCCAGCAACCTGGGCCAGATGCTCAACCGCATCTGCCTGAAAGACGGCATCGGCCTGGTGAACATCGTGCGCAAGCCCGAGCAGGCGGCGCTGCTGCGCGGGCAGGGCGCTATGCATGTGTGCGACAGCAGCGCGCCGGACTTCATGGCCCAGCTCACCGAGGCGCTGGTGGCCACGGGCGCCACCATCGGCTTCGACGCCACCGGCGGCGGCACGCTGGCCGGCCAGATCCTGCAGTGCATGGAAGCGTCCATCGCGCGGCGCACGCCCAGCGAGTACAGCCGCTACGGCTCGTCGGTGCACAAGCAGGTCTATCTGTACGGCGGCCTGGACACGCGGCCCACCGAGATCCACCGCAGCTTCGGCATGGCCTGGGGCGTGGGCGGCTGGCTGCTCTTTCCCTTCCTGCAGAAGATCGGCGAGCCGGCGGCGCAGGCGCTGCGTGCGCGCGTCGCGGCCGAGCTGAAGACCACGTTTGCGAGCCACTACGCGCGGACCGTGTCGCTGGCGGGCGCACTGAGTGCCGATGCCATCGCCTTCTATGGCGCGCGCAACACGGGCGCGAAGGTGCTGATCGATCCGTCGCGCTGAGTCGCAGGTTTTACTCCCTCTCCCCTTGCGGGAGAGGGTGGGGGAGAGGGGGCGACGGCGTTCGCTGGTCAACGGCTTGGGCGTTCGCCCAGCCCCTCTCCCCAACCCCTCTCCCGCGAGGGGAGAGGGGCTTCCTGCATCTCCGAGGGCTCTTGGCGTCTCGGAGGCTCCTCGGAGGTCAGAGGGGTTCGAGGCCGACCTTCTTCATCATGGCCTGCGTCGAGCGCATCTCGCGCTTGAAGCCGTCCACATAGGCGCTGCCTTCCTGGATGTCCACCTGGCCGCCTTGCTCCTGCAACTGGGCGATCACGCGCGGCTGCTTGAGCGCCTGCGCGAAGGCAGCCTGGATGCGCTCGACCACCGCATCGGGCGTGCCGGCCGGTACCGAGATGCCGCCCCACGAGGTCAGCTCGACGCCGGGCACGCCGGCCTCGGCCAGCGTGGGCACCTGCGGCAGCACGGCATTGCGGCGCGGACCGGTCACGGCCAGCGCGCGCAGGCGACCGGCCTGGATCTGCGGATAGGCCACGGCCAGGATCGGCGCGCCGAACACCACCTGATTGCCGAGCACCGCGGTACACAGCTCCGACGCGCCCTTGTAGGGCACGTGCAGCGCGCTGCCCTTGATCGCGTCCAGGAACATCTCGACGCCCAGGTGCGAGGGCGTGCCCACGCCGCCCGAGGCGTACTCCACCTTGCCGGGCCGGGCGCGGATCTGCCGGACGAGATCGTCCACGCTGCGGATGTCGGAGTCGGCATTCACGATCAGCACCACGTCCGCGCTGGTCAGCCGCATGATGTGACGGAAGTCCTTGAGCGCATCGAAGCCCGGGCTCTTGTACATGAACATATTGGCCGCCATGGGTGCGGCCGAATAGATCCAGGTGTAGCCATCGGCCGGTGCGCGGGCGACGAGCTTGGCGCCGATGTTGCCGCCCGCGCCGCCGCGGTTCTCGATCACCACGCTCTGGCCCAGCGCCGGCCCGACGGCCTCGGCCAGGATGCGCGCCGTGTTGTCCGGGCCGGTGCCGGCCAGGTAGGGCAGCACCCATTTGATGGGGCGGTTGGGGTAGGGCTCCGCAGCGCGCGCCAGCGGTGCAGCCAGCGGCGCGAAGGCGGCGGCCAGGCCGGCGCCCACCAGGCGGCGGCGGTTCATGTCGGTCATCTTGCTTGTCTCCTTTTGTGCTTCTTGAAGGCCGGCGTCCACAGCGTCGGCGGGGTGCCGGGCGTCAGGCGGCGGTGTCGGGCGCGAGCAGCTCCTTGGCGATGGTGTTCTTCTGGATCTCGCTGGTGCCGGTGAGCACGCGGTACATGCGCAGCATGCGGAACAGGAACTCCACGCGCCGGCCCTGCACGATGCCTTCGCCGCCGTGCACCTGTACCGCCTTGTCGGCCACGCGGAAGGCGGTCTCCGAGCAGAAAAGCTTGGCCATCGAGGCCTCGGCCCGAGCATCGCCGCCGGCGTCGAGCTGGCGGGCGGTGACGATCATCAGCGCGCGTGCCGCAGCCAGTTCGGTGGCGGCCTCGGCCAGCATGTGCTGGATGGCCTGGAACTGCGCGATGGCGCGGCCGAACTGCTGGCGCTGCAGCGCGTAGTCGCGCGCGTCGCGCAGCGCCACCTGGGCCAGGCCCACCATCGCCGGGCAATGCAGCAGGCGATTGACGGTGATGCGGCCCAGGGCCAAAGCCAGGCCGCGGCCCGGTTCGCCGATGCGCTGGGCGGCGGGCACGCGGCAGCCTTCAAGCACGATGTCGCCGGTGCTGCTCTGGCCGGCCATGGTCTTGTAGTTGCACTCGACGCGCACGCCGGGCGCACGCAGGTCGACGAAGAAGGCCGTCACCTCGCGCTGCGCGCTGCCTTCCGGCGCGGTCGATGCCATCAGCACCGCCGCATCCGCGAACGGCGAGCCGGAGATGAAGCGCTTGCGGCCGGTGAGGACGTAGTCGTCCCCCTCGCGAACCGCACGGGTCTGCACCGCGCCGGCGTCCGAGCCGGCCTCGGCCTCGGTGAGCGCGAAGCAGATCGCCATCTCCGCCTGCGCCACCGGCAGGATGAATTGCGCCATCTGCTGAGGCGTCGCATGGCGCACCAGTGCGCCGACGCGCGGCGGGCCGCTCAGCTCGCCCAGCACATGCGGCGCGAAGGGCGAGCCGGTGGCGTAGATGGCTTCCTTGACCAGCACGTGGTCCAGCACCGACAGGCCCAGGCCGCCCAGTTGCTCCGGCAGCGTGAGGCCGTAGAAGCCCAGTTGGTGCGAGCGGCGCCAGACCTGGCGCAGCAGGGCGCGGTCGGGGCTGTGCTCATGGTCGAGCTGGTGTTCGCGCGCCAGTTCGGCCAGCTCGCCGTGCAGGAAGTCCTGGATGCGCGCGATCAGCTCGGCAGCGCGTTCGCTGCCCTCGAAGGGACCGCGGAACAGCGGGGCGGACAGGGGGGTGTTCGTCATGGCGTCGGCCCTCTTCAATTGACCATCCGCGACTGGCCCTGCCAGTACGGCGCCTGCACCGCCCGGCGCATGACCTTGCCATTGGGGTTGCGCGGCAACGCAGCGACGAACTCGATGTGCCGCGGGCGCTTGAAGCCGGCCAGCTGCGCGCTGCAGAAGGCATCGATCAGCGCCGCGTCCGCGGGACGGCCCGGCTTGAGCACCACATGCGCCGCCACCGCTTCGCCCCACTTGTCGTCGGGAATGGCGAACACGCAGGCGTCCTGCACCGCCTCGTGCTGGTAGAGCACGGCCTCGACCTCGGAGGGATAGACGTTGAAGCCGCCGCTGATGACCATGTCCTTCTTGCGGTCCACGATGTAGACGAAGCCGTCCTCGTCCATGCGGGCCAGGTCGCCCGTGTGGTAGCGGCCGTTCTTGAGCACCTCGGCCGTCAGCTCGGGTGCGCGCCAGTAGCCGGCAAAGATGTCGTCGCCGCCGACCACGATCTCGCCGATCTCGCCCGTGGCCACCGGCTCGCCCGCGTCGTCCAGGATCTGCACGTCGCACTCCAGGAAGGGACGTCCGCAGGAGGCCAGGCGCTCGGGCCGCGCGGCGCGGGCATGCAGGTGGTCCTCGGTGCTGAGGGCGCACACGCCCGATGTGGTCTCGCCCGCGCCGTAGCCTTGCGACAGCACGGGTCCGAACACATCCATGGCCCGCAGGATGCGCGCGGGTGCCATGGGCGCCGCGCCATAGCCCAACCGCTGCAGGTCGGGCAGCGGCCGGTACTGGCCCTCCAGCTCGGCCAGCAGCATGTTGATCATGGTCGGCACCATGAAGGTGTGGGTGATGCGCTCGGCCCGCATGTCGGCCAGGAAGCGGCCGGGCTCGAAGCCGTTGAAGATGCGGATCTGCACGCCGCTGCACAGCGCGGGCACGATCTGCATGCCCGAGGCATGGGTGATCGGCCCCACCAGCCCCAGCGAATGGCCGCTGCGCATGCCTTCGCTGCGGATGAGGAACTTGCGCAGCTGCGCCAGCCGGTTGCCGAAGGTCTGCATTGCGGCCTTGAGCACGCCCGAGCTGCCCGAGGTGTAGTGCAGGACAGCCAGCTCGTCGGCATGCACCGGCACCGCCTCGAAGCGGTCGCTGGCGCGCGCCAGCAGGCCTTCATAGCCTTCGTCACCCGGGGCGTCGAGCAGCACCAGCCGCGGCGTGCCGCGCAGGTGCGGGCGGATGGCCTCGGCCCGCTCGGTGGTGGTGACGATCAGCGTGGCCTCGCTGTTGGCCGCCACCTCGCCGACCTCGGCCGGCGACAGGCGTGCGTTGAAGGGCGCCTTGACCAGCGCGGCCTTGTAGCAGGCCAGCTCCAGCTCGACGATCTCCGGGCAGTTGGGCAGGTAGATGCCGACGCGGTCGCCGCGCACCAGGCCCAGGGCGAGGAGCGCGTGGGCGAGGCGGCTGGCCCGCTGCTCCAGTTCGGCATAGGTGAGGCTTCGGCTGGCGCTGCGCACGGCGATCTGCCGCGCGTGCGCACGGGCACTGCGGGCGACGAGGGTGGCCACGTTCGTCACAGGACGGATGTTGGCCGCGGAAAGGCTGGCGTTGTTGATGGCTGTCTCCTGGAATCTCGACCGGCTGCCGCGGGGGCTGCATGCCCTACGGCGGTGTCGGTCACTGTTCCAGAAGGCCGGTCATCGCGGAAATACCGTTTGCTGATGCCGGGGCATCAATGCAAGTGATGGCCTCCAACGGGGCACACGGCCGGGCCGGCGCAGCGCGGGCGATCCGCGTTCAGCCGTTCAGGGCCTCGCGCGGTGCAGCCATTCGGCTTCCCATGCACCGTCGTCGATCAGGTGCCGCGCCTGCAGCAGCAGGGCGTCCATCACCGCCTGGGTGGCCGCGTCGCGCACGCGGCCCGCGGGCAGGGCCAGGCTGTAGGTGCGCACCAGCTCGGGCTGCACCACGCGGGCGACCACCCAGTCGGGGCGGGCGGGCGGCGCGTCGTGCAGTGCGCAGGCGGGCGTGAAGGTGAAGCCCGCGCCATGCAGGTAGAGCGAGCGGATCACGCGCGCCGAGTCATGCTCATGGGCGATGTGCAGCGCGGTGCCGCGTGCGGCGGCGGCTTCCTCCACGCTGCGGCGGATCGAGAAGCGGCGCGATTGCAGCACCAGCGGCAGGCGGGCCGCATGGTCGAAATCCAGCGTGGGGCGGATGGGTGGCGTGCCGGCCTTGCGCCGGCCCTTGGGCGAAGCGGGCTGCAGCAGCGCCCGCACGCGGCCATCGGCATCCTGGCCGCAGACGAACATCGCCTCGCGGGCCAGCGGCCGGCAATCCAGCCCCTCGACCGCCGGCGTGTCGACCAGGATGCCCAAGTCGGCGCGCCGGTCCAGCATGGCCTTCTTGACCATCAGGCTCAGGTCGTCGAGCACGAAGACCCGCACCCGCGGCGCCGTCTCGCGCAGGGCCATCAGCACCGGGCCCATCAGCAGCGAGGCCAGCAGGAAGGGCAGGGCGATGGTCACCGAGCCTTCCGGCCCCTGCGGCAGCTGGCGGATGCGGTCGCGCATGGCCTCGGCGTCCGACAGCAGGCGGCGCGCGTCCTCGTAGAGCTGCAGGCCCGCGGAGGTGGGCGTGACGCCGGCATGCGAGCGCTCCAGCAGTTGCGTGTCGAGCTCGGCCTCCAGCTTCTTGATCTGCGCCGTCAGCGCCGGCTGCGCGATGTAGAGCGTGGCCGCCGCGCGCGACAGGCTGCCCGCTTCGAGCACGGCGATGAAGTAGCGGAGGCTGCGCAGGTCCATGGGGAGGGGCAGCATAGCTGCAGGCCCGATGTCGCGCGCGCGGCCACTCGGAGGAGCTCTGCCGACCTGCCGATGCCGATCTGGCGACCTGCCACTGCCCATCCAGCGCCCTGCGACCGCCGAGCTGACGGCTTGGCTCCCTCTCCCCTTGTGGGAGAGGGTCGGGGAGAGGGGGCGACGGCGTCCGCTGGTCAACGGCTTGGGGTTCGCCCACCCCCTCTCCCCAACCCCTCTCCCGCGAGGGGAGAGGGGCTCATCCGCCGTGTGCGTGGTGGTGCGTCAGTCCCAGGCGGGTGCCAGGCTCTCGGGATTGGCCAGCCGCTCGTTGCGGTCCAGCGATGCGATGGCGGCCATGTCCTCCGACGTGAGCCTCAGGTCCTTCGCCTTGAGGTTGGACGCCAGGTTCTCGCGCTTGGTGGACGACGGAATGACCGAGAAGCCCTGTG
This sequence comes from Pseudacidovorax sp. NFM-22, assembly GCF_021401245.1. GTDB lineage: Bacteria > Pseudomonadota > Gammaproteobacteria > Burkholderiales > Burkholderiaceae_C > Xenophilus. Next base: position 416,317 of record NZ_JACBFY010000001.1, on the reverse strand, counting down.
CCAGCGCCCAGGCCAGTGCCACCTGGGCGGGCGTGGCGCCGTGGCGCTGCGCGATCTCGACCAGGGCGGGCTCCTGCAGCACCTTGCCATAGGCCAGCGTCATGTACGACGTGAGGTGCACGCCCTGCATGCGCGCGTAGTTGACCAGCTTGCGGTTCTGCAGGTAGGGGCTGATCTCCACCTGGTTGGTGGCGATGGCGCCCTTGCCGGCCAGCTCGATGGCCTGCTGCAGCAGCGCGATGGTGAAGTTGGAGACGCCGAACTGCGCCGTCAGGCCCTGGTTCTGCGCCTCGGCCAGCGCCTCCAGTGTCTCGCGCAGCGGCACCGCGCGGCCGGGCGAGGGCCAGTGGATCAGCGTCAGGTCGACCTGCTCGGTGCGCAGCTTCTGCAGGCTCTCCTTCAGGCTGGGGATCAGCGCGTCGGCGCCGAGCTTGTCGACCCACACCTTGGTGGTCAGGAAGAGCTGCGAACGCGGCACGGCGGATTCCGCGATGGCCTGGCCGATCTCGGCCTCATTGCCGTAGATCTGTGCGGTGTCGATGGCGCGATAACCCAGGTCGAGCGCATTGCGGACGGAATCGATGACGGTCTGGCCCTTGAGGCGGAAGGTGCCCAGGCCGAAGGCGGGAATGGGGGCGGGGATGCTCATGATGGGATGTCCTCGTGACAGGTTTGAAGGGTTGCGATGAAGCCTAGCCGCCCCCACGATGCGCGGCTGGCGGCCGACGACGGCGCCGTGCGTCAGCAGGCGACGCAGTCGTCGCCGGCTTGGCGGGCGGCGGCGCGGCCGTGCGCGTCGCGGCGGTCCAGGCGGCCGGCCCAGGTGGTGAGCGCCCAGGCGCCCAGCACCACCAGCGCGCCGATCCAGGCGGTGTGCACCAGGCCCAAGCGCTCGACGATCAGGCCGCCCAGTCCAGCGCCACCGGCGATGCCCAGGTTGAAGGCCGCGATGTTCAGGCCCGAGGCCACGTCCGCGCCCTTGGGGCTGAAGCGCTGTGCCTGCTGCACCACGTACACCTGCAGACCCGGCACATTGCCGAAGGCGACCGCGCCCCAGGCCAGCACCGTGACCACCATCAGCACGGGATGCGGCGCCGTCAGGCTCAGCACGCCCAGCACCGCCGCCAGGCCCAGGAAGATGCGTTGCAGCGCCGGCACCGGCCCCAGCCGGTCGGCCAGCCGGCCGCCCCAGAGGTTGCCCACGGCCACCGAGAGGCCGTAGGCCAGCATCACGCCGCTCACGGCAGTGGCCGAGAAGCCCGTCACCTGCTGCAGCAGCGGCGCCAGGAAGGTGAAGGCGATGAAGGAGCCGCCGTAGCCCACCGCCGTCATCGCATAGACCAGCAGCAACCGCGGCTGGGCCAGCACGGCCAGCTGCTCGCGCAGGGCGGCCGGCGGGCTGTGCGGCACATTGCGCGGCACGAAGACGGCGCTGCCCAGCACCGCGACCACGCCCAGGCCGGCCACGGCCAGGAAGGTGGCGCGCCAGCCCAGGTGCTGGCCAATCAGCGTGCCCAGCGGCACGCCGGTCACCAGCGCCACGGTGAGGCCGGTGAACATGAGGGCGATGGCACTGGCCGCCTTTTCCTTCGGCACCACGCTGGCGGCAATGATCGAGCCGATGGAGAAGAAGACGCCGTGCGCCAGGCCGGTGAGCACGCGCGCCACGATCAGCGACTCATAGCCCGGCGCACGCCAGGCCACCAGGTTGCCGAGCGTGAACAGCAGCATCAGCCCCAGCAGCAGCGCCTTGCGGGGCAGGCGGCCCGTCAGCGCGGTGAGCAGCGGCGCGCCGACGGCGACGCCCAGGGCATAGAGGCTCACCAGCAGCCCGGCCGAGGGCAGCGTCACGCCGAGGTCGGCGGCAATGGTGGGGATGAGGCCGACGATCACGAACTCGGTCGTGCCGATGGCGAAGGCGCTGAGCGTCAGCGCGAACAGGGCAATGGGCATGGAAGGCACCTCGCGGCCGGGGCCGCACAAGCAGTTCGAACAGGTCGAACACGTTGGAAGGCCGCCAGTCTCCTGCGATCCGCTCTTGCGAAAAACCCGTCTATAAACCAAACACTTTTGATCTGGAATCAAGAATGAAGACGACGCTGGACGAGATGCAGACCCTGGCCGCCGTGGTCGACACCGGCGCGCTGTCGCGGGCGGCCGATCAGCTCGGCATGACCGTCTCCGCCATCAGCCGCACGCTGGCGCGTCTGGAGCAGAAGCTGGGCACCACGCTGATGCGGCGCACCACGCGGCGGCTCGAACTGACGGAGGAGGGCGCCGCCTTCCTGGCGCGGGCGCGGGCCATCCTGGCCAGCGTCGATGCCGCCGAAGAGGACATGGCCGCCCGCCGCGAGCGCCCCGCCGGCCGGCTGCGGGTGGACGCCGCCTCGCCCTTCATGCTGCATGTGGTGGTGCCGCTGGTCGCCGGCTACCGCGCGCGCTATCCGGACGTGACGCTGGAGCTGCATAGCCACGACGGCCTGATCGACCTGCTGGAGCACCGCGTGGACGTCGCCATCCGCATCGGCCGCCTGCGCGACTCCACGCTGCATGCGCGGCCGCTGGGCAGCAGTGCGCTGCGGCTGCTGGCGTCGCCGGACTACCTGGCCGCGGCCGGCACGCCGCGCCGGGTGGCCGACCTGGCGCGGCACACGCTGCTGGGCTTCACGCAGCCGAGCAGCCTGAACGAATGGCCGGTGGCGGATGCCGAAGGCCATCCGCTGCACATCGAGCCCGCGCTGGCCGCCTCCAGCGGCGAGACGCTGCGCCAGTTGGCGTTGGAGGGGGCGGGCATCGCCTGCCTGGCCGACTTCCTGACCGCGCGCGACATTGCGGAAGGCCGACTGGTGCCGGTGCTTCCGCGGCTCACGCGCGACGTGCGGCAGGCCGTGCAGGCGGTGTACTACCGCAACACACCGCTCACGGCGCGGATCGCGTCCTTCATCGACCACCTGGCTGCCCACTGGCCGGACGCGCCGATGGCTGCGGAAAGGGCGTCGAAGCAACGCTGAACGCACCGGCGCTCGTGCGTGCCGGCCCGGGGGCACGCGGGCATACCCCAAGGTGCGGCTCCTCGGCGCACAAATACATTACGCTCGAAATGCAAAATGTGAATGCAGGCCAGCCGCAGTGGCCGACCTCCGCGGCGTTTGTGCGACTGACCCATCCGAAGGCGCTTCCATGACCGCATCGTCACGCCCCGGCCGCCGCTCCCATGCCGAGCGCAGCGCGCAGACGCGCCAGCACCTCATCAGCACGGCCATCGACCTGATCGGGCAGCAGGGCTTCGGGCAGATGTCCATCCACGCGCTGGCCCGCAGCGCGGGGCTGACCTCTGGCGCGGTACAGCACCACTTCGAGTCCAAGGCCGTGCTGATGATGCAGGTGCTCGACGAGCTGTTGCGCAGCCACATCGACGCCGGCGAGTTCTGGCCGCCTGTCGCGCTGGGCGCGCAGGAGCGAGCCGCGCGCTTCCTGCAGACGCTCCATACCTTGGTCTATGCCCAGCCGCGCTTCCTGGTGGCCTGGAACATCTACCTGGGCTCGCGCGGCCAGCCCGAGGTGCTGGACCACATTGCCCGGCAGCGCGATGCGCTCGATGCGCAGCTGTCGCAGGGCTTCTTCGCCACCTTTCCCGAGTTGGCGGCGCAGCCGGACCGCGAGGCGCTGCTGGGCCTCGTGTTTTCGACGCTGCGCGGGCTCGGCCTGCTGCAGCTCTTCGAGGGCCACGGCCGCACGCCGCCTTCTGCCTCCGCCTCGGCCCAGCTCGCGTTGCTGGCGGAACTGATCGCGGCGCGGTGCGCGGCACCGGCCGCCAAGCCACCTTCGCGCAGTGCCAGGCCCGGCCGCCGCCGCGCGTCCCCCGGTTGACCCCTGGACGCAGTACGTCCGCTGCCTTCCCCGATCCCCCACAAGACCTCAGGAGACACCGTGCAGATTTCCCTTCGCCGGCGGCTTGCCGCCCTGGCCGGCCTCGGCTCGCTCTTCATTGCCGCTGTCGCCAGCGCGCAGGCGCCCGCCTACCCGACCAAGCCCATCCAGCTGATCGCCCAGCAGCCGCCGGGCAGCGGGTCCGATGCCATGACGCGGGTCTGGGCCGACTGCGCGGCGCAGGCGCTGGGCCAGCCCGTCGTCGTGCAGAACCGGCCGGGCGCCAACGGCATCCTGGCCGTCAGCGCGCTCAAGGGCCAGGCGGCCGACGGGTACACGTTGATGAGCATCGGCATGTCGCAGATGAGCATCACGCCCTACACCTACCGCCAGCATCCCTACGACCCGTCGGCCGACTTCGACGGCGTGGCCGTGCTGGGCACCTCGCCCCTGGTGCTGACCGTGCCCGCCGGCGAGGGCGTGGCCCGCCTGGCGGATCTGCAGAAGCTGGCGGCGGCCACGCCCGGTGGGCTGAACTTCGGCTCGCCCGGCAAGGGCAGCCCCGCGCACCTGCTGACCGCGGCCCTGCTCGACAAGCTGGGCGTGGCCGGCACCCATGTGCCCTTCGTGGGCGAGGGCGCAGGCATGGCGGCGCTGATGGGCCATCAGATCCAGGCCATGACGCTGGTCGGCGGCACCGCGGCTCCCCAGGTCAAGGCCGGCAAGCTGGTGGCGCTGGCGGTCTTCGACAACCAGCGCTCCGCGCTGATGCCGGACGTCCCCATCATCGCCGAACTGCTGCCGGCCGCGGCCGACCTGGCCCGGCCCTCGTGGATCGCCATCGTGGCCAAGGCCGGCACGCCGCCGCAACTGCTGGCGCGGCTCAATGCGGTCAGCGAGGGCTGCCGCAGCAATGCGTCGTACCTCCAGCGACTGCAGACGATGAGCGTGACGCTCACGGCCTCCAAGCCGGCCGATGTGCGCGCCTGGGCTGCGCGCGACGCCGCGGTGTGGCGGCCGCTCATCGACAAGCTGGGCCTGGCCACCGAATGAGCGAAGGACCGCGTCGCAAGATTGGCACGAGGCCCGAGCGCCCTGCGCAATGGCGAGCGTGACTGAAGCGCGCGACGCGCCCGAGGTGCAGCTTTCGCACGGCGGTCGCCTTCGTGGCCGGCGGGAGGCCGGGTTGCGCGTCTTCAAGGGCATCCGCTACGCGCTGCCGCCCTTTGGCACGCGTCGCTTCGCGCCACCCGTTGCCGTTGCGCCGTGGCAGGGCGTGCGCGAGGCGGTCGACTTCGGCCCCGCCTTTCCCCACTGGCCGCGCCATGCCGCGCCCGACGCCGATCCGGTGGGCGGCGAGGATGCGCTGTCGCTCAACATCTGGGCGCCCGACGCGCCCGACGCGCCCGACGCGCCGGCCGACGCGCACCTGCCCGTGATGGTCTGGGTGCATGGCGGCGGCTTCGTGCGCGGCAGCGCGTCAGAGCCGCTGTACGACGGCGCGGCCTTCGCGCGGCAGGGTGTGGTGTTCGTCTCCATCCAGTACCGGCTGGGCATCGACGGCTTCGCGTACCTGCCGGATGCGCCGCCCAACCGCGGGCTGCTCGACCAGCTGATGGCCCTGCGCTGGGTGCAGGACCACATCGGCGCCTGGGGCGGCGATGCCGGGCAGGTCACCGTCTTCGGCCAATCGGCGGGGGCGGGTGCCATCGCCTGCCTGATGGGCCTGCCCGAGGCCCGCGGGCTGTTCCAGCGCGTCATCCTGCAAAGTCCCAGCGTGGCTTGCCAGACGGTGGAAGAGGCCCAGGCCGCCCTTGCGGCCATCTGCGAACTGGCCAGCGTGGCGCCCGATCGGGCCGCCCTGGCCCAGGCGCGGCTGGCCCCGCTGCTGCGTGCAGTGCAGCGGCTGACACAGGACGCCGGCCTGCGCCGGACGATGGGGCTGGCGAGTCGCCATCTCTTTCCGCTTCGGCCGGTGCTCGACGGTCGGATGCTGGTGGCGCCGCCCCTGCAGGCCTTGCAGACGGCGTGGCAGCAACCCTCGCCCTTGCAACTGCTGGTGGGCCACAACGCCGACGAGATGCGGCTGTACCACGTGCCCGGCGGCGGGCTGACGCGCATCACCGAGGCCGATGTGGAGGACTTCGCCCGCAGCGCCGGCGTGGCGCTGCCTGCGCCGCAGGCGGGCACACCCGGCGAGCGCCTGTGCGCCCTGCAGTCCGACTACCACTACGCCGCGCCCGCGGCGGCGCTGGCACAGCTGGCGGCCACGCGCGCGGCTTCGGCCCATTGCTACCGCTTCGTCTGGCCGTCGCCCGGTTTCGACGAGCAACTGGGCGCAGCGCATGGCGTCGAGCTGCCCTTCGTGTTCGGCAACTTCGACAACGCGGCGGCGCGTGAGCTGGCGGGCACCTCGCCTCCGCGTGCGTTGTCGCAGCAGATGCAGCAGGCCTGGCTGCGCTTCGCGAAGACCGGCGATCCGGGCTGGGCCGCGCACAAGCCGGAACTGCCCTGCGTGCAGGTTTTCGGCGAGCGCGGTGCGGCAGCGGCGCCCTGAGATCAGCGAGTACCGGGCGTGGCAGCACTTCTGGGCCCTGTCCTATTCGCTGCGTACATGAATGAACGTGCGGCTGACGTGGCCTACGTTTCGGTCAGTCCGCTGTCAGACAGGGGTGAAAGCGCGATGAATCCACGAAAAAGTACTGGAAATTAAGGGTTAATACCATGTAATTTGGGAGACTTTTTGGCGTTGCAGACTCGCGTTCAGCCCAGGCCTTCTGGGCGCTTCCAACCGCTTCCGTCAAGAGAAGCAAAACGCTTCATCTGGAGTTCAACGCATGAAAAAGAGTCTCGCGGCACTGGCCGCCATGGTGGTGTGTGGCGCCGCGTCCGCGCAGTCGACGGTCACCCTGTTCGGCGTGCTCGACGCCGCCGTCAGTCACACCAGCAACAAGGGCGAGTTGGTCCTGACCAATCCCACGCTGGCCACGCTGGTCAACCCTTCGCTCGCGCTGCTGCCGCAGTCGGTCGAGGCCAGCCGCACCGAGCTGCGCAATTCGGGCCTGAGCTCCAGCCGCCTGGGCTTCCGGGGCGTCGAGGACCTGGGCAACGGCCTGAGCGCCAGTTTCTGGCTCGAAGGTGCCCTCAACAACGACGACGGCACCGGCGCTGCCAGTGGCGCGCTGAACTTCCAGCGCCGCTCCACCGTGAGCCTGGCCGGCAGCTTCGGTGAAGTGCGCCTGGGCCGCGACAACTCGCCCGCCAAGGTCAACGACGACACCTTCGATCCCTTCGGCGCCGTGGGCGTCGGCGGTTCGCTCATCGCCTCGGCCTACAGCCACGGCCGCGTCAGCAATGCGCTGCAGTACTACCTGCCCGCCGGCCTGGCCGGCGTCTACGGCAACGTGATGTATGGCATGGCCGAGCGCGCCAGCATCTCGCCCCTGGGCCTGAACCAGCGCGACTCCGACGAAGGCCGCTACGCCGGTGCCCGCGTCGGCTACGCCAACGGCCCGCTGGACGTGGCCCTGGCCTATGGCCAGCTGGACAACGTGGACGGCGCCAACAAGGGCAAGGACACGATCAGCGTGCTGACCGACCGCCGCTTCAAGGACAAGATCTTCAGCCTCGGCGCCACCTGGGACTTCGGCATCGCCAAGCTCTTCGGCGAGTATTCGCGCCGCGAGCTGGACCGCGAACTGCTGGCCCGCGACTACGTGGCCGGCGTGCTGACCGTGCGCCCCACGGTGAAGACGCAGGGTTACCTGCTGGGCGTGAGCGTGCCCGTGGGTGCCGGCATCATCCGCGCGTCGTATGCCAACGTGCGCTACGACAACGACAGCGCGGCCCTGTTCCAGCCCGAGAAGCGCGAAGCCAACAAGTTCGCCCTGGGCTACCAGCACAACCTGTCCAAGCGCACCGCCCTGTACGCCACCGTCTCGCGCGTGACGAACAAGAACGGCGCCAACGTCACGGTCGGCGGCCCCGCCTTCGTGGCCCCCGCCATCCCGGCCGGCCTGACCGGCGTGGGCTACCAGGCCAAGAGTTCGACCGGCTACGAGTTCGGCGTGCGTCACTCCTTCTGAGCCTGACGCAAGCCGCCCCGGACGCCGCGGCCTGCTGGCGCATTCGGCAACGATGTCCGGGGGACGGGCCGCAGGGCCCGCCACCATCCTGCATGGCGGCATGTCTGCCCATGCGGGATGTCTCCCGCCGGGCGCGGACCCTGTCCACGCCCGAGCCGCAAGACTCCAGGGACCTCCTGCAGGTTCACTTCAGCCCGCCTGCGTGCGGGCCTTTTTCATCGCCGGGGCGCCACGGTGAAGCCCACGGTGATCTCGCCCTCGGCCCACTGCGCGAACACCTGCCCGCCATGCATGGCGGCCACCGCGCGCACGATGGACAGGCCGAGCCCATGGTTCTCGCCGCTGTTGGGCCGGGAGCTGTCGCCGCGGTAGAAGCGGTCGAACAGCCGCGCGAGCGCCTCGGGCGCCAGGGGCGCGCTGGGGTTGCTCACGCTCACGCGCGCGCCGCCGGCCAGCGGCTCGATGCGCACGCCGATCACGTCGCCGCCCGAGGAGTGCTGGATGGCGTTGTGCAGCAGGTTGCTCAGCGCGCGGCGGAAGAGGGCGGTTTCGATGGGCGCGATGGCGTCGCCCTGCATGTCCACATGAAGGCCGGCCTCGTCGAGCAGCACGTCGAAGAAATCCACCGTCTTGGCCACTTCCAGCGCCAGCGGCGCGTCGACCAGCCGGCGCGCGCGCTCGCCCTGTTCGGCGCGGGCCAGGAAGAGCATGTCGGCCACGATGGAGCGCAGCCGCTCCAGCTCCTCCAGGTTGGACTGCAGCACCTCGCGCAGCGCGGCGGCGTCGCGCTCGCGGGCCAGCGTCACCTGGGTCTGGCCGATCAGGTTGGCCAGCGGCGTGCGCAGCTCATGGGCCACGTCGGCGTTGAAGGTCTCCAGCTGGCGGTAAGCGCCGTCCAGCCGGTCGAGCGCGGCGTTGAAGGACTGGCCCATGTCCGTCAGCTCGATGGGCAGGGCCGGCAACTGCAGGCGCTGGCCGCGGTTGTCGGGGCCGATGCCCTGGGCTTCGGCGGACAGCCGCTGCAGTGGCCGCAGGCCGACGCGGGCCACCCAATAGCCCAGCAGCGCGGCCACGCCCGCGCCGGTCAGGGCCAGCAGGGCCATGGCGGCCTCGAAGGTGTGCAGCGTCTGGCGCGGCGCGGCGCCGCTCACGCCGGCGATGAGCTGCACCTCCGGCCGCACGTCGTTGGCCGGAAGCCGTGCCGACATCAGCGCCATGGGGCGGCCGTTGGGGCCGATGGGCAGTTCGACCACGCCGTCCTCGTCCTTCAAGGAGTCGGTCATGGCCTGGGCGCCATCGGCCCAGCGGAAGGCGGGCGCCTCGCTCCACATCCAGTAGCGCACCTCGCCGTTGCGGCTTTCGAGCGCGGCGATCTTCTCGCGCACCCGCACGCCCAACTGCGTCGAACGGCCATGCTCCAGCATGTAGCGCACGTCTTCCAGGCGGCTCTGCACCTCTTCGCGCTCGTGGCGGCGCAGCTCGTGGCGCAGCACCTGCAGCAGCGCCACGCCCAGCAGCGCGAAGATGAACACTGCCACGGCGGTGAACATCAGCGCCAGGCGCAGGGCGATAGAGCCGCGGCGCATGTCCTCAGTCGTCGCCGCTGGCGGCACCGGGTGCGCGCTCTTCCAGCACATAGCCCATGCCGCGCACGGTGTGCAGCAGCGGCTGGGCGAAGGGCAGGTCGATCTTGCCGCGCAGGCGCTTGATGGCCACCTCGACCACGTTGGTGTTGCTGTCGAAGTTCATGTCCCACACCTGCTCGGCGATGGCCGTCTTCGACAGGATGTCGCCCTGGCGCCGCGCCAGCAGGGTGAGCAGCGCGAATTCCTTGGCCGTGAGGTCGATGCGCTGGCCGGCCCGCAGGGCGCGGCGGCTGATCAGGTCGATCTGCAGGTCGCCCACGCGCAGCAGCGTGGGCTCCTGCGCGCGGCCGCGGCGCGTCAGCGCCTGCAGCCGGGCCTGCAGCTCGATGAAGGAGAAGGGCTTGACCAGGTAGTCGTCGGCGCCGCCCTGCAGGCCGCGCACCCGGTCTTCCACGCCGTCGCGGGCGGTGAGCATGATGACCGGCGTGCCCTTGACGGCGCGCAGCGAGCGCAGAACCTCGAAGCCGTCCAGGCCCGGGAGCATCGCATCGAGCACGATGACGTCGAAGTCGTGGTGCAGGGCCAGGTGCTGGCCGTCGATGCCGTCGTAGGCGACGTCCACCGTGCAGCCCTGCTCGGTCAGGCCCTGGCTGAGGTAGTCGGCCGTCTTGCGCTCGTCCTCGACGATCAGCACCCGCATCATGGCTGGGCGGCCTCCAGCCGCGGCGTGGCGGCGCGGGCGGCACGCGTGGCCTTGCGGCGCACATACCAGTAGTGGGCGCGGTCGAGGTAGAGGTAGACCACCGGCGTGGTGAAGAGCGTGAGCACCTGCGACAGCAGCAGCCCGCCCACCATGGCATAGCCCAGCGGCCGGCGCAGCTCGGAGCCGGCGCCGTGGCCCAGCATCAGCGGCAGGCCCGAGAGCAGGGCGCACATGGTGGTCATCATGATGGGTCGGAAGCGCAGCACGCAGGCCTCGAAGATGGCGTCGCGCGGGCTCATGCCGCGGTCGCGCTCGGCATGCAGGGCGAAGTCCACCATCATGATGCCGTTCTTCTTGACGATGCCGATGAGCAGGATGATGCCGATGAGCGCGATCACGCTCAGATCGTAGCCGCCCGCCATCAGGATCAGCAGCGCCCCCACGCCGGCCGAGGGCAGGGTGGAGAGGATGGTGAGCGGATGGATGTAGCTCTCATACAGCAGGCCCAGCACGATGTACACCGCGATCAGCGCCGCCAGGATCAGGTAGGGCTGCGTGCGCAGCGACGCACTGAAGGCCTGTGCCGTGCCCTGGAAGCTGCCGGTGAGCGTGGGCGGCACGCCCATCTCGGCCTGCGCCTGCTGGATCTGCTGCACCGCCTGGCCCAGCGCGAAGCCGGGCTTGAGGTTGAAGGAGATGGTCGCCGCCGGGAACTGGCCCTGGTGGTTCACGGCCAGGTAGCTGGTGCGCGTCGTGTCCACCTTCACGAAGGTGGACAGCGGGATCTGTTGGCCGTTGATGGGCGAGGTGATGAACAGGCGGTCGAACAGGCTCGGGTCCTGCTGCAGCGCGGGTGTCACCTCCAGCACCACGTTGTAGCTGTTGAGCTGGGTGAAGTACTGCGCCACCTGGCGCTGGCCGATGGCGTCGTACAGCGTGGCGTCGATCAGCGCCGGCGTGATGCCGAAGCTGGAGGCCCGCTGCCGGTCGATGGTCAGGCTGGCCATGGGCGCGGCGTTCTGCTGGTCGGAGCTCACGTCGGTCAGGGCCGGCAGCTGCTGCAGCCGCTGGGTGATGCGCTGCGTCCAGGTGTCGAGCTCGCCCAGGTCGGTGTCGGTCAGCGTGTACTGGTACTGCGTGCGCGCCAGCCGGCCGCCGACGTTGATGTCCTGCCCCGCCTGCATGTAGAGCGTGATGCCCGGCACGCGCGCCAGCTTGGGCCGCAGGCGGCCGATGATCTCGTCGGCCGTCTCGGTGCGGCCGTCTTCCTTGGGCTTGAGGCCGATGAAGAAGTTGCCCGAGTTGAAGGTGCTGGCACCGGCCTGCAGGCCGAAGGCGGTGACGTCCGGGTCCTGCCGCACGATGTCGGCCAGGGCCAGCATGCGCGCATGCATGGCCTCGGACGACGAATCCTGCCCGGACACTGCGGTGCCGAAGATGTAGCCCGTGTCCTGCTGCGGGAAGAAGCCCTTGGGAATCACGATGAACAGCGCCACCGTGGCCGCCACCGTCGCGATGAAGCTCAGCAGCGTGATGAAGGGATGACGCAGCACCACTTCGAGCGCGCGGCGGTAGCCGCCGATCATGGCCTCGAAGCCGCGCTCGAACAGGTCGAAGAGCTTGCCGTGCTTGGGCGCCGCGTGGGCGCCGTCGCCATGCGGGTTCTTCAAAAACTTGGCGCACAGCATGGGCGTGAGCGTGAGCGAGACCACCACCGACACGGCGATGGTCAGCGTCACCGTCACCGCGAACTCCCGGAACAGCCGGCCCACGATGCCGCCCATCAGCAGCAGCGGAATGAACACCGCCACCAGCGAGACCGAGATCGACACGATGGTGAAGCCGATCTCCTGCGCGCCCTGCAGCGCCGCCTGCATCGGCGGCATGCCGTCCTCGATGTGGCGGTAGATGTTCTCCAGCATCACGATGGCGTCGTCCACCACGAAGCCCACCGCGATGGTCAGCGCCATGAGCGACAGGTTGTCGAGCGAATAGCCCAACACGTACATGACGGCGGCCGTGCCCAGCAGGGCCAGCGGCACGGTCACGCTGGGAATCAGCGTGACGGTCAGGCTGCGCAGGAAGACGAAGATCACCGCCACCACCAGCGCCACCGACAGCACGAGGGTGAACTCCACGTCCTTGACCGAGGCGCGGATGGTCTGAGTGCGGTCGATGATGGTGCTCACCGTCACGCTCGGCGGGATCGAGGCCTTGAGCTTGGGCAGCGCCGCGAAGATGCGGTCCACGGTGTCGATCACGTTGGCGCCCGGCATCTTGGTGATGGCCAGCGAAATTGCCTGGCCCGGCTCGATGTGGCTGCCCTCGGGCTCGGCCTTGCCCGGGAAGGCCCAGGCGGCGATCTTGGCGTTCTCGGGCCCGTCCACGGCCACGCCCACGTCGCGCACGCGGATGGGCGCGCCATTGCGGTAGGCCAGCACCATGTCGTTCCACGGCGCGGCCTTGAGCAGCTGGTCGTTGGTGTAGACGTTCATCGCCTGCGAGGCGCCGTCCAGCGTGCCGGTGGGCGCGCTCACCGTGGTGTTGGCGATCACGCCGCGGATGTCCTCCAGGCTCAGGCCCAGGCCGCGGATCTTGGCCGGATCGACCTGGATGCGCACGGCCGGCTTCTGCTGGCCGAACACGTTGACCAGGCCCACGCCCTCGATGCGCGAGATCTGCTGCGCCAGGATGTTCTCGGCATAGTCGTCCACCTGCGTCATCGGCAGCACCTGCGACTGCACGGCGAGGATCAGCACCGGCGCGTCGGCCGGGTTGATCTTCCGGAAGCTCGGCGGGCTGGGCAGGTTCTTGGGCAACTGGCCGGTGGCCGAGTTGATGGCGGTCTGCACGTCCAGCGCGGCGCCGTCGATGTTGCGGTCCAGGTCGAACTGCAGCGTGATCTGCGTCAGGCCCAGCGAGCTGGTCGACGTCATCTGCGACAGGCCGGGGATCAGCGAGAACTGCCGCTCCAGCGGCTGCGCCACGTTCGAGGCCATGGTCTCGGGGCTGGCGCCCGGCAATCGGCCGGTGACCTGCAGCGTCGGAAAGTCCACCTGTGGCAGCGGTGCCACCGGCAGCATCGGCCAGGCCACCAGGCCGATGAGCAGCAGTGCCACGGCCAGCAGCGAGGTGCCGATGGGCCGGCGGATGAAGGCGGCGGAGATGCTCACGAGGCGGCTCCCTGGCCGCCCTTGGCGGTGTCTGCGGCCTTGGCGCCGGCCGGCTTGTCGGCGCCCTTGGCGTCGCCGCCTTCCTTGGCCTCGCGCACGGCGGTGCCGGGGGCCAGCCGGAACTGGCCGTCCGTCACCACGCGGTCACCGGCATTCAGGCCCTTGGTGACGACGGCCGTGTTGCCTTCGCTGCTGCCCACCTCGATGGCCTGCACGCGGGCCTTGCCCTCGGCGTCGACCACGTAGCTGAACAGGCCGTTGGGCCCGCGCTGCACGGCGGCGACCGGCACGGTCAGCGCATTGCGCTGCTGGCCCAGCACGAGGCGCGCATCCACCGACTGGCCGGGCCACAGCTTGTGGTCGGGATTGGCGAAGCGGCCCTTCATGGCGATGGTGCCGGTGGTGACGTCGATCTGGTTGTTCAGCAGCGTCAGCTCGCCGGTGGCCAGGACCTCGTGCGTGGCGCGGTCGATGGCCTGCACCTGCAGCGGCGCGGTGCCGTGCAGTGCCGTGTTGATGGCCTGGAAGGCGCTTTCGGGCAGGGTGAACTGCACCGCGATGGGATCGATCTGGTTGATGACCAGCAGGCCGGCCGCGTCGGTGGCATGGACGATGTTGCCGGGGTCCACCAGCCGGGCGCCGATGCGGCCCGACAGCGGCGCGGCGAGCGTGGCGTAGCTCAGCTGCACCTGCGCGGCCGAGACGGCGGCGGTGTCGCTCTGCACGGTGGCGGTGAGCTGGCGCACCAGGGCGGCCTGGGTGTCCAGCTGCTGGCGTGTGGCGGCGTCCTGCTGCTGCAGTTCGGTGTAGCGCTGCAGGTCGGCGCGGGCATTGGTCAGCTGCGCGTTGTCGCGCGCCAGCGTGCCCTGGGCCTGGGCCAGGGCCGCCTGCAGGGCGCGGGCGTCGAGCCGCGCCAGCACCTGACCGGCCTTCACGTCCTGGCCTTCCTTGAAGTTGACGGCCTCCAACTGGCCGTCCACCCGCGTGCGGACGGTGACCGAAGCCATGGGCAGCACGCTGCCCATGCCGGTCATGGCCAGGGGCATGTCCTTGCGCTGGACGGTGGCCAGGCGCACGGGAACGGCGGGCGGCGCCTTGGCGGGCTCGGCGGCGTGCGCGTCGCGGTGCATTCCGGGATGCCAGGCGGCGATCAGCAGGGCGACGGTGGCGACCGCCGCACCGGCCGTGCGGCCGCGGCGGGGGACGAGGGGTGTGGAATGGGGGAAGGACATGGCGTTCGACGGAAAGACGGATCAGCGCGTGGCGGGGCCGGCGGAGGCGGCGATTTCGGCGGAGGGGGGCGACGCCGCCGTGGGCGTCGCGGCAGGCGTGCCGGCGGGCGTGGCGTCGGCCGCGTCGCTGGCGTGGGGAATGGCGGGCAACTGGCCCGCGCCCCAACCGCCGCCCAGCGCCTTGACCAGCGCCACACTGGCGGCGTACTGCCGGCCTTCGAGCTGCAGCGCACTGCGCTCGGCCGTCAGCGCCAGTGCCTGGGTGGTGACGACGGTGGTGTAGTTGGCGGTGCCGGCGCGGTACTGGCTCAGCACCACGCGCAGCGAGTCGCGGGCGGCCGTCACGGCGCGGTTCTGGGCCTCGCGCTCGCGGGCCAGCTCGCGCAGGGCGGCCAGGTTGTCCTCCACGTCCTGGAAGGCGGCCAGCACCGTCTGCCGGTAGCCGGCCGCGGCGCCGTCGAAGGCGGCGCGCGCCTGGGCCACCTTGGCGCTGCGGGCGCCGCCGTCGTAGATCGACGCGGCCAGCGCGAAGCCCAGCGCCCACACCTTGTCGGGCGTGCGGGCCCAGGCCGTGAGGCCGGCGCCCGAGAAGCCCCCGCTCGCGCTGAGCGTGAAGTCGGGGTAGTAGGCGGCCGTCGCCACGCCGATCTGCGCGTTGGCGGCCGCCACGCGGCGCTCGGCGCCCGCGATGTCGGGCCGGCGCTCCAGCAGCTGCGAGGGCAGGCCGGGCGGCGTCACCGGAAGGGCGAGGGGCGAGGGCGCCTCTTCGGTCAGCGGCGGCAGCGAGAACTCGCCGGGCGTCCTGCCCAGCAGCACGGCCAGGGCGTGCTCCAGCTGGCGGCGGGTCAGGTCGATGTCGATGGCCTGAGCCTCGGCCGAGGCCAGGTTGCTTTCGGCCAGCGCCACGTCCGAGCGCAATGCGGTGCCGGCGCGGTACTGCGCCTGCGCCAGCCGCAGCGAATCGCGGTAGCCCGCCACGGTGCGGGCGTAGAGCGCCTTCTGGCGGTCGTCCAGACGCAGCTGGATGTAATCGTTGACCACGGCCGCCTGCAGCGTGAGCCGGGCGGCGGCCAGGTCGGCGGCGCTGGCCTGGGCGCTGTCGGCCGCCGCTTCGGCGCCGCGGCTCACCTTGCCGAAGAAGTCCGGCTCCCAGGCCGCCTGCAGCGACCAGGCATGGGTGTCGCCCAGCACCGAGGTGCCGTTGCTCTTGCTGCGCCCGCGCCCGCCCGAAGCGCTCGCGCCCACGGTCGGGAAGAAGCCGGCCGAGGCGCCGTCCACCAACGCCTGCGCTTGCCGGTAGGTGGCCGAGGCCTGGGCCAGCGTGGGGCTGGCCGTCATGGCCTGGGCGACCAGCGCATTCAGCTGCGGATCGCCGAACTGGCTCCACCACGGTGAGTCGGCATCGGCCGCCTTCGGCGCCGCGGGGCGCCAGGGGCCGTCTTCCTTGAAGGCGGCCTGGCTGGCGCCACTGGGCACGGGCGGCGGCTGGTAGTCGGGACCGACGGCGCAGCCCGCCATCAGCAGGGCGGCGCACAGGGCGGTCAGCGGGAGCTTGGGCGAGCGCCGCCGTGCAAGGGCAGGGCGCTCGCGGCGCGGGAAGCGGTCGTGGTCGAAGGAAGGCATGGGCAGCATGGCAGACACGGCAGCCACTGTGGGCGCCGTGTGCCGACGCCTCGCTGACGGCAAGATGACAAAGCTGTCAGGGACGGCTGCAGCTTCCTAAATTCAAGGAAGCCTTGCGCTGGTACACGGATCTTGCTGTTACTGCAGATATGCTCAAAGCGGTGCATGTAAGAAGAGGAACAGGTGAGTGCATGGCTCTTTACGAACTCAGTGACAACCGTCTGGCGGAAATAGCCCAGGCTTCGTTTACGCAATTGGGCGTTCGTGAACGTGAGAACATTCAGCGCGCTTTGCGATTGCGAATCGAGGCAATAACGCCTGGTGTAAGAACGATGGTGCTGGCAGAAGAGTTCAGCGATTGGGTGGACGCGAACCGCCGCATCGATTTGCTGTGTCTGGACGATCAAGCCCGGCTTGTCGTTGTGGAACTCAAGCGCGACGCGAGTGTGCACATGGAGCTTCAAGCAATTCGATATGCAGCCATGGTTTCGGCAATGAGGTTTGAGCAAGCCGTGGAAGCACATCGCAAATACCTACGGGCGAACGGGTCAACCGACGATCCTGAGACTCAAATACGCTTATTCTTGGAGCAGCCAGACGGTGCTGTTGCCTTGTCTAACGAGGTTCGCATCGTCCTAGCCGCCGCTGATTTCACCGCTGAAGTTACGACGACCGTCCTCTGGTTGAATAAGCAGGGCTTGGATATTCGTTGTATTCAGATGCGTCCCTATGGCGTGGAAGACCGCGTTTTTCTGGATATTCAACAGATCATCCCGTTGCCTGCCGCGGAGCAGTATCAGGTGGCTCTTAGGGAGAAAACTCAAGAGCAGGTGGCGGCAGATCGCCAGACGCGCGACACCACCCGCTACGACTTAAGCATTGGCGATGTCATTTATCCAAATCTGCCTAAGCGGCGATTGGTATTCATGATCGTGAGAGAAGCTTTAAAAAGAGGCATATCGCCGCCCCACGTTGCTCAAGCAGTTCCGTGGCGGGAGGACGCACTATTTGCTTCGGCTGCGGGGGAACTCGAAGCTGAGCAACTCGAGCAGGCTTCTGGCAAGTCCCGAGAGCGCTACTTCATGGGTGAAGGAGAATTGTTTTTTAAAGACGGCAGGACGTATGCCATCTCTAACCAATGGGGGCACCGCACACACGAAGCTCTTGATGCCATCGTTGCTTTGCTTCCCCCAGGTGAAGAGGTCTCTTATGAGCCCGTCGTCGGCGCCGAGCTGGAGGCTGAAATCCGCGGCTTTGTCATTCGGCGGTTGCCAAGTGGCACGATTGAAGTCGAGAGGGATGGTGTGGTGATTGAGCCGGCCCGGCCTGTACTGAGGCAACTGGCTAGCGAACTGGGAGTGTCGACAGTTAATGGCCAAGGCAAGGACCTGAACACCCGCCAACTGGGGGCAAAGATTTTGAAAGCAATCGGATCTTCCTGACCGCCGGTCCAGTCGGTGGGCGCCCCTGTACCGTCGGCGACGGAGCATGCTCCGCCGATACCAGCCTACGCGCAAATCCGCTGTTTGAGACGACACGCAGCGCTCCAGTCGTCTAGCCCCGCCGCAGATTCCCCGGTGTAGACTGCGCGGTTTTTCGACCCGGCAACCCCCATGGCGCTCACCACCGTGCGCACGGGCCTGACCGGTGCGGCGCTTGTGCGACTGCTGGCCGGCCTTGCCGGTCCGCGGGCGCAGGTCCGGGATTCCAGAGACGCCTTCGCCGACCGCCTGAGCCACTGGCTCGGCTGGACGGACGCCATCTCGCTGTCAGCGGCCCTCGAACGGCCGTTGCCGGCCCCGAGCGCTGCCGGCGCCCCTTCCACCACCGACGATCCCTGGCCGCAGGAGCAGGCCGAGGTGGAGCGCGTGCGCGCCGTGCTGGCCCATGGCCATGCCAAGGAGGCCGCCGCCGCCGGCCGCTCCACCTTCGAGCAGGGCATCGGCTTCTCGCCCTACCGGCAGCGCTACCTGGCGCGCCAGCAGGCGATGGAGATGGCCATCGGCCTGCTGCGCGAGCGGCTGCGCGCCGTGGTGGCGGCCCGCTCGCCCGAACTGGCGCGGCTCGCCGCCGTCGATGCCGTGATGGCCCACACCCTGGGCCTACATGAAGACCGGCTCATGGCCGGCGTGGCGCCGATGCTCGAAAAGCACTTCCGCCGCCTCGCCGAGGCGCATGGGCCCGAGGACGAAAGCTGGCAGGAACCCTTCCGCCAGGACCTGCACACCGTGCTGATGGCCGAGCTGGAGCTGCGCCTGCAGCCCGCGCTGGCCCTGCTCGAAGCCCTCCGGCCGCCGGGCGCCGCTGCGCCCGCCGTGGCCACACCAGGAAACAAGGACGCATGAAGAGACTGTTTGCCAAGGCCCTGCTCTGGGCCGTGTTCGCGGCCGGACTGGCCGCCGTGCTGTGGGTCGGCGCCGGCTACCTGGGCCGCCAGCCGCTCGCGCTGGCGGTGATGGTGCTGATCGGCGTGTTCTACCTCGTGGGCGGCGTGGAGCTGCTGCGCTTCGACCGCGCCACCCGCACGCTGGCGGCGGCACTCGCCAGCATGGACAGCGCGCCGGCCGATGCCCGCCAGGCCTGGCTGGCCCCGGTCGAACCCGCGCTGCAGGGCGCCGTGCGCCAGCGCATCGAAGGCGGCCGCGTCGCCTTGCCCGGACCCGCGCTCGCGCCCTACATCACCGGCCTGCTGGTGCTGCTGGGCATGCTGGGCACCTTCATGGGCATGGTCGTCACGCTGGACGGCACCGGTGCCGCGCTCACCGGCGCGACCGAGCTGCAGGGCATCCGCGATGCGCTGTCGGCCCCCGTGCGCGGGCTGGGCCTGGCCTTCGGCACCTCGGTGGCCGGCGTGGCCGCCTCGGCGGCGCTGGGGTTGATGTCCGCGCTGGCCCGCCGCGAGCGGGTGCAGGTGGGCCAGCAGCTGGACGCCGCCATCGCCGGCCCGCTGCGCGCCTTCTCGGCCACGCACCACCGCGAGGCCTCGCTCAAGCTGATGGAGCAGCAGGCCGGCCTGCTGCCCACGCTGGTCGAGCGGCTGCAGGCCAGCATGGAAGCGCTGGAGCGCCAGCAGCAGGCCCTGAACGAGCGGCTCACCGCCGACCAGGCCCGCTTCCACACCCAGGCCGAGTCGGCCTATGCCGCGCTGGCCGCCTCGGTCGAGCGCAGCCTGAAGGAGAGCGTGGCCGAGGGCGCACGCCTGAGCGGTGCCGCCATCCAGCCCGCCATCGAGGCCACGCTGGCCGGCCTGGCCCAGGAAAGCGGTCGCCTGCAGACCGTCATGGCCGAGCAGGTGCGCCGCCAGCTCGACGGCGTGGCCGAGCGCTTCGGCCAGGCCACCACCGAGGTCGCCGGCCTGTGGCGCAGCGCTCTGGCCGAACAGCAGGCCGCGCAGGCCACGGGCAGCCGCGCCTTCGACGAGGCGCTCGCCCGCTTCACCGGCCATGCCCAGCAGCGCGATGCGGCGCTGGACGAGGCCCTGACCCGCTTCACCCAGCACACGCAGCAGCACAGCCTGGCGCTGGCCGACGACCTGGCCGCGCGGCTGGACCGCCAGTCCGAGACCCTGGGCCAGCGCTGGGCGGAGGCCCTCTCCCAGCAGGCTGCGGGTGCCGAGCAGATGGCCGTTCGCCACGAGGCCGCGCTGCAGCGCGCCGCCGAAGGCTTCGCCAGCCAGGCTGTCGCCCTGCGCGACGGCGTCGCTGCCGCCCACACCGACCTGCAGAGCCGCCTGGCCGCCCAGGACGACACGCGCCTGGCCGCCTGGACCGGCGCGCTGCGCAGCCTGGCCGACGAACTGCGCCAGCAATGGCAGCAGGCCGGTGCCCAGGCCACCGGCGAATGGCAGGCCGTCGGCGAGACCCTGTCGCGCAGCGTGCGCGACATCACCGCCGGTGCCGAGGCCCAGGCCCAGCGCCTGCTGGCCGACCTGGACCGCCGCGCCGCCGCCGACGAAAGCCGCCTGGCCGACTGGCGCGCCGCGCTCGAGACCACCGCCACCGCTCTTCGCGAGGAATGGCGCGCCGCCGGCGCCGAGTCCGCCGGCCAGTGGCAGCAGCTGGGCGACGCCCTGCGCCACACCGCCGCCGAGGTGGGCGGCCATGCCGAAGAGCAAGCCCGCCGCACCCTGGCCGAGATGGAACGCCGCGCCGCGCTGGACGACGGCCGCCTCCAGCAGTGGACGGCCGCCCTGGAGACCATGGCCGCCAACCTGCGCGAGCAGTGGCAGCAGACCGGCAGTGCCGCCGCCGACCAATGGCTGCAGGCCGGCCGCGCCGCCTCCGCCGAGCTGGAGCGCGCCAGCGGCCAGATCGCCGGCCAGCTCGAACGCGCCAGCACCGGCGCCGCCGAGGCCCTGGCCCTGGCCAGCAGCCAGGCCGCCGGCCAGTTGCAGCAGGCCACCGGCCAGGTCGCCGAAGGCCTGCAGCGCGCCACCGGCGAGGCCGTGGGCCAATGGCAGCAGGTGGGCGAACAGCTGCGCCAGGCCGCCATCGACATCGGCAGCACCGCCCAGACGCAGGCCGAGCGCACGCTGGCGCAGATCGAGCAGCGCGCCACGCAGGAGGCCGAGCGTCAGGCGGCCTGGACCGGCGCCCTGGAAGCCACCGTCGTCACCCTGCGCACGCAGTGGGAGGCGGCCGGCGAGCAGGCCACCGGCCAGTTGCGCGAGGCCGGCGCCGCACTGGCGCGCACCGCCACCGACATGAGCACGCAGATGGAGGCGCAGGCCCGGCGCACCCTGGCCGAGATCGGCCAGCTGGTGCAGGCCGCCGCCGAGGCACCGCGCGCCGCGGCCGAGGTGATGGGCGAACTGCGCGAGCGCATCAGCGACAGCATGGCTCGCGACCAGGCCACGCTGGAGGAGCGCGAGCGCCTGATGCAGACCTTGGGCACGCTGCTGGAGGCGCTCAACCGCCAGGCCACCGAGCAGCGCGGCGCCATCGACGCGCTGGTGGACACCACCGCCGGCCTGATGGAGCGCGCCAGCGGCCAGTTTGGGGAGACGCTGCAGGCCCAGGTCGAGCGCTTCGGCCAAGCGCTGGACGCCCAGGCCGCGCGCCTGGACGAGGCCGGCACGCAGTTGGGCGCCAGCGCGGTCGAAGTGGCCAGCCTGGGCGAGGCCTTCGGCGGAGCGGTGCAGCTCTTCGGCCAGGCCAACGGCGAGCTGCTGACGCAACTCAAGGGCATCGAGACGGCGCTGACCAAGTCCCTGGCCCGCAGCGACGAGCAACTGGACTACTACGTGGCCCAGGCCCGCGAGGTGATCGAGCTGAGCATCGGCGCGCAGAAACAGATCATCGACGACCTGCAGCACCTGGCCGCCCAGCGCGGGGTGGAGGCCGCCGCGTGACCGGCCGTTCCAACTCCTTCCCGCTCTGGGGGAAGGCAGGGATGGGGGCCGGCGCGACGCAGGCGGTCACCGAAGCGCCGTGGGCCCCCACCCCAGCCCTCCCCCAGGGGGGGAGGGAGCAAGGCATGCCCCACGGAGCCGCGCCATGGCAGCCCTGAACGACGACCTCGTCGACGGCGGCGCCGAGCCCTCGGTGCCGGTGTGGGCCGTCTTTGGCGACCTGATGGCCGGTGTGCTGGGCGCCTTCGCGCTGATCCTGGTGGCGGCGATGGGCATGCAGATGGAACTGGCCGACCGCCTGAAGGCCGAGGTGCAGCAGCGCGAGCAGGCTGCCCGCCGGCTGCAGACGCTGGAGCAGGCCCTGGCCGGCCCGCTGGCCGCCGGTCGCGTCACGCTGGCGGACGGGCGCATCGGCATCAGCGGCAGCGTGCTCTTCGCCTTCGCCTCCGACGAGCTGCAGCCCGAAGGCCGTCAGTTGCTCAAGACCCTGGCCGGCCCGCTGGGCCGCTACCTGCGCGAGCGCGGCGAGATCCTGATGGTCAGCGGCTTCACCGACGACCGACAGGTGCGTGGCGACAGCCGCCGCTTCGCCGACAACTGGGAGCTGTCGGCCCAGCGCGCGCTGACCGTGACCCGCGCGCTGATCGACGAGGGCATTCCGGCCGACGCGGTGTTCGCCGCCGCCTTTGGCTCGCAGCAGGCCGTGGCCTCCAATGCCGACGCCGACGGCCGCGCACGCAATCGCCGGGTCGAGATGGCGCCCATGCCGCGCCCCGCCCGCACCGAGGCCGGCAAGGCCGCGGCCAAGCCCTGATCCGGAGCGGCGTCATGGCCCACGTCCTGCCCGACGATGCCTTCCCACGGCCGAGTGCCTCCTCGGAGACGCCGGTGGGCGCCGCTGCCCTGCCTGGCGCGGCGGAGACGGACTCTGCCGACGATGTGCCCGCTGCACTGGCAACGGCAACGGCAACGGCACTGGTACCTGCATCGGCGATGGCCGCGCTGCAGGCACGCCTTGCCGCCTGGCGCGACGCCGGAGCCGACCGGGCCGATCCCGCCGCCTTCCTCGCGATGGACGCGCTGGCACGGCGCACCGCCGGGCAGCCGCAGCGGATCCAGCAACTGCTGCTGCCCCGCCTGGAGGCGGCCTTCGACCGGTACGCCACCAAGCTGACGGCGTGGCCCGGCCCGGCCGGCGAAGCGCGTGCGGCAGCGCCGGCCCACACGGCCGCGCGGGCGCCGCTGCCTTCCCGTCCGCCGGCCCTTTCCGGCGCGGCCGCGGGCAGGGGCACGGCCGCGACGGCCGCAGTGGCCGCAGTGGCGACGCCGGCCGCGACGGCGCCGCGCGGAGCGCTGGGCCAGCTGGCCGACGCGCTGGGGCAGCGCGGCCGTGGCGCGGCCGAGGACGGCCCCCCACTGCTGGCGACGGCCGAGGGGCAGTCCCGCCCGCCGGAACTCAAGGCCCTGCGGCGCTTCCGCGGCACCTGGTCGCGCCTGTCGGCGCAGCAGCGGCTGCGCGAGGCCACCGCCCAGGTGCCGGCGCAGGCGGGGCCGCTCAACTCCCACCATCTGGTCCACCGGGCGCTGGCGCTGATGCAGCAGCTGTCGCCGGGGTACCTGGAGCATTTCGTCGGCCACGTGGATGCGCTGCTGTCCATCGAGCAGCTGCAGTCGCCGCCCCCGCCGCCGCCCGTCAAGGGCGAGCTGCGCGCCGCGACACCGCGCCGCAAGTCGGCGCGGGGCCGTTGAACGCCTGCAGGCCGGCGCCGCTTGCCGCGCGGGATGACGGAAAAGCAGGGCGATTCGCAGGCTTCGATTCACAGTTCGCGACAATGTCGGCCGTCGCCCCGGCGGCCACCGCCCGCCGTCTTGCCGACGGGCCCTGACCAGATCACAGCGCAGATGAATTCCCCCCTTCCTGTCGACGGCGGCGCCATGGGCGCGGCGGTGAGGGCCCATGACTGGGCCGCGACGCCGCTCGGGCCCGCGGAGCAATGGCCGGGCGCGCTGCGCAATGCGCTCGGGCTCATGCTCAATTCGCCCGAGAGCATGTACCTGGTCTGGGGCGACGCGCTGACCTTCTTCTTCAACGACGCCTACCGGCCGATCCTCGGGCCGCGGATGGAGGGCGCGCTGGGCCAGTCGCTGCCCGTGCTGTGGTCCGACGCCTGGGAGGCCGTGCGCGGCCCGCTGGAGCAGGCGCTGGCCGGCCAGGCCAGCCGCTTCGTCGATGTGCCCATCACCATGGCGCGCTACGGGCGCGAGGAGCAGACCTGGTGGTCGTACTCGTACTCGCCCATCTACGACGGCGACGTGGTGCGAGGCGTGTTCTGCTTCACCACCGAGACCACGGCCCGTGTGCTGGCCCAGCAGCAGCTGGCGGCCGAGGCCGAGCAGCAGCGACGCATCCTCGACGAGCTGCCCGGCTTCGTCTGGACGGCCGACCGGGCCGGGCTGGTGCGCTACGTCAGCCCGCGCTGGACGGCCTTCAGCGGCCAGCCGCGCGAGCACTTCCTGGGCGACGGCTGGAGCAACTTCGTTCATCCGGACGACCTGCCGGCGCTGTCGAACGCCTGGCAGCGCGCGGTGAACGCGCGCATGCCCTACGAGGCGGAGTTCCGCATGCGCGGCGCAAGCGAGGGCTACCGCTGGTGGCTGTCACGCGCGCACCCGGTGATGGGCGAGGCCGACAGCGCCATGGCCTGGGTGGGCATCTGCACCGAGATGGACGCCATCATCGACGCGCGCGAAGTGCTGAGCCGCTCGCGCGACGCCCTGCAGGACGCGGTGAGCGAGCGCACCCGCGAGCTGGAGGCCGCCGAGGAGGCGCTGCACCAGGCCCGCAAGATGGAGGCCATCGGCCAGCTCACCGGCGGCCTGGCGCACGACTTCAACAACATGCTGGCGGCGGTGTCCGGCGCGCTGGAGCTGATGGAGATCCGGCTGCGGCAGAACCAGCCCGGGCACCTGCCCCGCTACATCCGCACGGCGCAGGACGCCACGCGCCGCGCGGCCGCGCTCACGCACCGGCTGCTGGCCTTCTCCCGACGGCAGACGCTGGCGCCGCGGCCCACGCAGGTGGACGAGCTGGTGGCCGGCATGGTCGAGCTGATCCAGCGCACCGTGGGCCCGCAGGTGCACATCGTGACGCATGCGCAGACCGCGTCCTGGCCGGCGCTGGTCGATCCCTCGCAGTTGGAGAACGCGCTGCTCAACCTGTGCATCAATGCCCGCGACGCCATGCCCGATGGCGGGCAGGTGCTGATCGAGACGCTCAACGTGCACTTGGCCGGCGCCGCCGCCCGCACCCACGACCTGCCCGAGGGCGACTACCTGCTGCTGCGCGTGACCGACAACGGTGTGGGCATGCCGGCGAACGTGCTGGGCAAGGCCTTCGACCCCTTCTTCACCACCAAGCCGCTGGGGCAGGGCACGGGGCTGGGGCTGTCGATGATCTACGGCTTTGCGCGCCAGTCCGGCGGGCAGGTGCGCATCGCGTCCGAAGTGGGGCAGGGCACGGTGGTGTCGATCCACCTGCCACGCGCCGTGGAGGGCGCGGTGCCCGTGGCGTCGACTGGCACGCAGGCCGTGCCCGACCTGGCTGCGCAGGCCGACTGGCCCGTGCTGGTGGTGGAGGACGAGGAGGCCGTGCGCCAGATCGTCGCCGAGACGCTGCGCGACCTGGGTTGCCGGGTGCTGGAAGCGGCCGACTCGCTGGCCGGCATGGCGATGCTGCGCCAGTCGCCCGAGGTGCGCCTGCTGATCACCGACGTGGGCCTGCCCGGTGGCATGAACGGCCGGCAGCTGGCCGACGCGGCACGCAGCCTGCGGCCGGCGCTGCCGGTGCTCTTCATCACCGGCTATGCCGAGAACACGCTGCTCAAGGACGGCCAACTGGAGCCGGGCATGGCGGTGCTCACCAAGCCCTTTTCGGTGCACCAGCTCACCAGCGAGCTGCGGCGCCTGCAGCAGGCCTGGCCCGTCACACCGGCACCGGACCCCGCGGCATGAGGAGGTCGCGCGAGAGCTGACCCGGCCGCGTCACGCCCAGCATGGCCAGGTTGCGGTCCACCTCGGCCGACAGCAGCTGGATGGCATGGGCCACGCCCGCCTCGCCCGCCACTGCCGCCGCGAAGTTGAAGGGCCGGCCCACCCACACGAAGCGCGCGCCCAGCGCGAGCGCCTTGAGCACATCGCTGCCGCGGCGGATGCCGCCGTCCATCATCACGGCCATGTCGCCGGCCACGTCCATCACGGCCGGCAGCGTGCGCAGGGCCGAGACGGCGCCGTCGAGCTGCCGCCCGCCATGGTTGGAGAGCACGATGCCGTCGGCCCCATGCTGGCGTGCCAGCGCGGCGTCCTGCGGAGAGACCAGCCCCTTGACCACCAGCGGCCCGCGCCAGCGGCGGCGGATGCGGGCGATGTGCGACCAGTCGAAGTGGTCGCGCTTGGAGAAGTCGCGCTCCACGTTGCGCGAGATGACCGGCGCGCCCCGCTCGGCGAAGGAGTTCTCGAAGTGCGGCATGCCGTCGGCCAGCGTGCGCAGCAGCGTGCCCAGCGTCCAGCGCGGATGGCTCAGGCCGTCCCAGGCCAGGCGCAGGCTGGGGCGCAGCGGGGTGGAGAAGCCGGCGCGGATGTTGTTCTCGCGGTTGCCGGCCACGGGCACGTCGGCGGTGATCACCACCGTCTCGAAGCCGGCGCGCTCCACGCGGTCGAGCAGGGCGTCGATGCGCTCGGGCTGGCCCGGCAGATAGGCCTGGAACCAGCTGCCGGGGCCGGCGGCGATGACCTTTTCCATGGGCGTGAGCGAGCTGCCGCTCAGCACGTAGGGGATGCCGGCGCGGGCCGCCGCGCGCGCCATGACCTCGTCGCCGCGGTAGGCCGAGAGCGCGGCGATGCCCATCGGCGCGATGCCAAAGGGCGCGCTGTGGCGGCGGCCGAAGAGCTCGGTGCCCAGGTCGCGCTGCGACACGTTGGCCAGCACGCGCGGCACGAAGCCCCATTCGGCGAAGGCGCGGCGGTTGTCGTCCAGGCTGCTGTTGGTCTCGGCCGCACCGGCGACGTAGCCGTAGATGGCGCGCGGCAGGCGGCGCTCGGCCAGCCGCTGGAAGTCGTCGAGGGCCAGCACCTCGGCCAGCGGGCCGCGCGCGGCGCCGCCGCTGAAGGCGCGCCACGGGTCGTGGGCCGGTGCCGGGGCGGTGGCGGGGGGTGGGGCGAGGCCGGCGTCGGCGGCGGGTGTCGAGGGCTGGGTCATGGGCAGAGGGTGAAGCTGTCGGCTTGCGCCGGATCGGCGCGCGGGCGATGAGGCTGGACTTTAGGCAGTCCCGCGCGTGAGTGAAAGCGAATAATCCGGTTCAGCCCATTCCACTGAAATCGAACAAGTGACGCTCAAGCAACTGGAAGCCTTCTACTGGGCCGCGACCTGCGCCAGCTTCGCCCTGGCAGCCGAGCGGCTGCATCTGAGCGTGTCGTCGCTCTCCAAGCGGCTGGCCGAGCTGGAGTCGGCCCTTGGCGCGCCGCTGTTCGACCGCGCGGGCCATCGCGCCCGGCTCACCGAGGCCGGTCAGCGCCTGTTGCCGCTGGCGGCCGACCTGCTGCAGCGCGCCGAGCAGGCCCGGACGGCCGTGGGGCCCGGCGCGGCGCTGGGCGGCACTGCACACCTGGGCACGGGCGAGCTCGCGTCCATGACCTGGCTGGCGCGCGCCGTGGCCTGGTTGCGGGCGCGGCATCCGGCGCTGGAACTGCGCATCGAGGTGGACATCGGCGCGCACCTGGCCCGGCGCGTCGAGCAGGCCGAGCTGGACGGCGCCGTGATCTCGGGTGCCGCCTCGCGGCCGGCGCTGAGTGCGGTGCCCATCGGGCAGGCGGCCTTCGTCTGGTGCGCCTCGGCCGGGCTCGCGGCCGGCATCGAGCGGCTGGATGCCGAGGTCTGGTCGCGCCACACGCTGGTCGCACTGCCGCGCGGTTCCGGCGTCACGCAGTTGCAGGACGGCTGGATGGCCCGCGCCGGCGCCCGGCCGCGCGCGGTGCTGAGCTGCAGCCAGTGGGGCGCGGTGGCCGGTCTGCTGGCGGCGGGGCAGGGCATCGGCATGCTGCCGCGCGGGCTGGCCGACGGACTGGTGCAGCGCGGCGTGCTCTGCCGCCTGGCCGCCACGGAGCCGCTGGCGACGCTGGACTACGGCTTCCACTTCCGCCACGACGATCCGAGGCCCCTGGTGGCGGCCCTGCGGCAGGCCTGCCTGGAGACGGCGGACTTCGACGTGCCCGGGCCCTTCTTCTGAGGCTCCCAGGCGCTCAGGGGCAGAACAGCTCGGCCAGCAGGTCGATCATGCGGCCGGCCCGGGGATCGTCGATGCGGTAGTACACCGTCTGGCCCTCGCGCCGGCTGGCGACCAGGCCGTCCTCGCGCAGGCGGGCCAGGTGCTGCGACAGCGCCGACTGGCCCAGGCCCACCTCCGCCTGCAGCGCGCCCACCGACAGCTCGCCGTGCTTGCCCAGCAGGCACAGCACCAGCAGGCGGGATTCATTGCCCAGCGCACGCAGGAAGGCGGCGGCCCGCTGGGCGCCTTCCTGGAGCAGGGCGTGCTCGGGGTTGATGTGGGTCATGGATGGTGCGAACGCTGCAGGGCCGGGCGACTAAATATTAGAACTCACTAATATGATCGATCTTGCGCAGGGTCGAGTGTCACGGCTTCGTGGCCGGCCCCGCCGGGCAGGAATCCGCCATGACCGACTACCGACAGATCACCCACGACATCTCCGCGCAACTCGTGCCCTTGCGGCAGACCGTGCCCGGCGTGATGAAGGGCTTCGCCGACATGGGCAAGGCCGCCATGGCCGAGGGCGCGCTCAGTGCCAAGACCAAGGAGCTGATCGCGCTGGCCGCCGGCGTCGCGGCCCACTGCGAGGGCTGCATCGGCTTCCACACCAAGGCGCTGGCCCGGCTGGGCGCGACCGAGGCCGAGGTGCACGAGGCGCTGGGCGTGGCCGTCTACATGGGCGGCGGGCCGTCCGCCATGTACGCCGCCAGTGCCGTGGAGGCCTTCCGCCAGTTCTCCACGGCCTCCGCGTGAGCCGCAAAGCCTTCTTTCATCTCACTCGTCAAGGAGCACTCATGACCCCCAATGTCGGAACCCTGGACCGCGTGCTGCGGATCGTGGCAGGCCTCGTGCTCATCGGCCTGGCACTGGCCGGTGTGATCGGTGCCTGGGGCTGGATCGGCGTGGTGCCGCTGGCCACGGGGCTGCTGCGCTTCTGCCCGGCCTACACGCTGCTGGGCCTGCGCACCTGTCCGGCCAATTCGTCGCGCTGAGGGCGGCCGGCGCGCGCTCGACGCGCTGACGCCGGCGCGTCCGGCCCGGCCGGGGCCGCTTCCTAGAATGGTCCGTTGCCCTCATCCAGGAGACGTTCCATGACAGAAGACAGCATCGAGTTCAACTCGCGCGACGGCATCCGCATCCAGGCCTGGCGCTGGTCGCCCGAGGGCGCGCCGCGCGGCATCGTCCAGGTCCAGCATGGGCTGGGCGAGCATGGCGGGCGCTACCGCCGCTTCGGCGAGGCGCTGGCCGCCGCGGGCTACCTAGTCTATGCGCCTGATGGCCGCGGATCGGGCCGCACGGCGCAAGGCCGTTATGGCCATTGGGGCCGGGACGGCTGGCCGGGCTGGGTGGACGACCTGCTGCAACTCAACCACCGCATCCGCCAGGACCATCCCGGCCTGCCGCTCGCGCTCATCGGCCACAGCATGGGCTCCTTCGCCACGCAGCAGTTCCTGCTCGACCATTCGCGGGAGGTGGATGCGGCGGTGCTGCTGGGCTCGACCGAGGTCTCCGGCATCGTGGCGATGATGACCGCGCCGGGACCGGTGGACCTGAGTTCGCTGAACCAGGGCTTCGAGCACCGCACCGGCTTCGAATGGCTGAGCCGCGATGCGGCCGAGGTGGACCGCTACTGCGCCGACCCCGCCTGCGGCTTCGTGCCGGAGCCCTTCACGGGCATCGAGACGCTGGCCCGCGCGGCCGATCCCGCCGTGCTCGCCGGCATCCGGCCCGACCTGCCGATCCTCATCCTCTCGGGCGACGCCGATCCCATCGCCGGTGGCGGCGCGGCGCTGCAACTGGTGGCGCGGCGTTATCGGGATGCAGGCGTCAAGGATGTGGAACTGACGCTGTACCCGCAGGCCCGGCACGAGTTGCTGAACGAGACGAACCGCGACGAGGTGACGGCGCGGATCGTGGGCTTCCTGGATCGCACGATCGGCGGCTGAGACGTGGTCGGCCGAGTCGCCGCAGAAGCCGCATCAGCTGGCGCGACCGGCCAATGCCATCTCGATGGCCGCAACCATCTCGGCTTCGCTGCGGCCTCCGTTGATCGCGATGCTTCCACCGAAGACGAAATGCGGCACCGAGCGGACGCCCGCCTTGGCCGACTTGGCCGCCTCCTGTTCGACGCGCCGATGCTGTCCAGGGTCGCGGGCGATGGCGCGGGCCTGATCGCGCTCGAACCCATGGTCGACCGCGATGTCGGCCAGCACTTGGGCATCGGCGATGTTCTTCGCCCCGATGAAGTAGGCGTCGGTGATCGCCACGGCGAGCCTGTGCTGCGTGTCGCGCCCGGCGGCGGCCAGGATCAGGGCATGCGCAGCCTGGGTCGGATAGGTCCAGAGCTGGCGACCGAGATCCAGATCGAAGCCGGAAGCGCGTGCCTCGCCCTCCGGCCGAGCAAATGCGAGCTTCGGATCGGTGATGCCGTAGCGCGAGCGCAGCAGGTCGGGGATGTAGAGGCCATCCGCCGGCGCGTCCGGCAGCAGCAGGACGGGATGCTGCCGGATATCGACGGCCAGATCGGGGAAGCGCTCCGCCAGCACCTTGTCGAGGCGGTGGTGGCCGACGATGCACCACGGGCAGGTGATTTCCGTGTAGAGGTCGATCTGCATGACCATGTCCTCTTGATCCGATGTTGGTTTCATGTGTGCGAGAGCGAGTCGGCATCGATCCCGGTCAGTCGAACCGAAAGGTCCCACAGTCGTCTGGCGAGTTCCGGATTCCGCGCATCCGCAGACGGTGTGCACTCGCCCGAGGGGCCTCGGAGTTCGGAGAACTTCGTCGGGCCGTAATAGCCGCCCGGCTTGACGGGGCCGGTTGCCGCTTGCAACGCACCCCACGCGCCCTGAGCCGGCGTGTTGAAGAGCAGGCCGATCAATGACATGGCGATGTCGCCCCACCAACTGTCGCGCGCGAGGTGGGTTCCAGCCAGGCCCGGATGGCAGGCCGCGGCCGTCACGGGCAGGCCCGCCGCCCGCAGTCGCCGATCCAGTTCGAAGATGAACAGCAGATTCGCGAGCTTGCTGGCCGCGTAGCGCGGCATCCATTGATAGCGCTGCTGCGCAGCGAGATCGTCCCATTCGATCTTCGCGTTCCTGTGCAGGCCGCTGCTCGTGGCCACGATGCGCGAGCCGGGTGTTTCCGCGAGCTTGGGCAGCAGGAGCACGGTGAACGCAAAGCAGCCGAGATGATTGACGCCAAACGTCAGCTCGAAGCCTTGCGTCGTGTGCCTCCGCTTCGGCCCCTGCACGCCCGCGTTGTTGATGAGCGCGTCGATGCGCGGCTCCTTCTGCGCCAGTCTTGCGGGCGTTGCGCACGCTCGCCAGGTCTGCGAGATCGAGCGGCAGGAATGCCAGATGCGCCTCGGGGGTCTTTCGATGGATCCGGCCGATGGCGGCTTCCGCTTTTTGTTCGTCACGGCATGCGAGAAGCACCCTGGCGCCGCGGGCCGCCAGCGCGCTCGCGATTTCAAAGCCGATCCCGGTGTTGGCGCCGGTGACGACAAAGGTCTTGCCCGATTGGTCGGGGACGTCGGCCGTGGTGAATCCGCTCATGGCGTGCGCTCCGGGAGGGCTGGGTCGATCTTCACGAGAAGACCTTCAGATGGACTGGTCGATTGGCAACCCGGCTTGTCTTGTGCAGGGCGTGTATCGGAGAGGGTCATGGGCGCGTTCGTCCGGAAGTCATCGAGCCGTTCCCGCGTCAATGGTTGGCGATGCCCGGCGCGGCACCAAGGAATTGCCGGTCGGTCACCTGGTCGACCAGGAATTTCGCCAGATTGCCCCTGGATAGCTTCATGCCGAGTGGGGTCTTGCCGTACCAGCCCACGTCCACGCCACCACTGGCGGGGCCGTCCTGGAGGTTCGGAATGCGGACCAGCGTCCAGTCCAGGTCCGAGTTGGCGATCAATTCGCCAGTGGCCTGGATGTCCTCGTAGCCCTTGCGCGCAATGAGCTTGAACAAGAGTGCGGACGCACGGGTGTTCAAGGCAAAACCGTCCTTGGGATCGCGGTAGGCCGCCGTCGAAATCTGGATCAGACGGCGCACGCCCGCGTGCTTCATCGCGGCCATGATGTGGGTCAGGCCATGCATGACCGGCTTGTCGCCCTGCGTCTTGAGGCTGTTGGGCCCCAGGGCGCTGATGACCGCATCGGCCCCCTGGACGCATGTCGCAATGGCACGCTGATCCTGCAGGTCGCCGACCACGATGTCGATGCGTCCCGCGAATGCTGCGAGCTTGCTGGCGTCGCGCGTGTAGACCGACAGCGCGTAGCCCTGCTTCAGGGCTTCCTCGATGAGGTGCCTGCCGGTCGGCCCGGTCGCACCGAACAGCGCGACGGTCTTTTTGACGGCCATGGGATCACGCCGCCTTCGCCAGCAGGGCGGCGATGGTTGTTTGGGTGTTGGCGATGGCGGCCTTCGCCGCATCGGGGCCAAACACGGTGCCCTCGACGCGCACCACCTCGACGTCGGTCAGGCCGATGAAGCCGAGCAGGTGCAGCAGATAGGGCGTCTGAAAGTCGAACGGTGCCCAGGCCCCTTCCGAGAACACGCCGCCAGCCGCGGCCACGAGATAGACCTTCTTGCCGGTCAGCAGCCCTTTGGGTCCGGCGTCGCCATAGCCGAAGGTCACGCCGGGCCAGGTGATGTGATCGAACCACGCCTTGAGCGGGGAGGGCAGACCGAAGTTGATCATGCCCGAGCCGAGCACGATCACGTCGGCGGCCTTCAGCTCGTCGACGAAGGCCTGGGCGAGCTTCACCGCCTCGGCCTGGTCTGGGGTGCGTTGGTCCGGTGCCGTGATCCGGCCTTGGATGTAGGCCGGCGTGATGTGCGGCGGCGGATTCGCCGCGAGGTCGCGCACGGTCAACGCGCCGCCCGAGCGGGCCTGGAGGCCTTCGGCGATTTCGGTGGCGAAGCGGGTGGACAGGCTTTCAGCCCCTCGGGGGCTGGAGGTGACAAGCAGGACATGGCTCATGGCGGCTCCTAAGTACTTAAAGAGAACTGGGTAATCCGACAAACCTGAATTACCAGTTCGTACGAAGGATGCTATGGTTCCTGCCATCTCCTCACAAGAAGGCACACGCATGTCACCGGGTTCCCGCAAGCTCCCTGCAACCACCCCTGCGCCCGACACGGGCGGCTGTGTGGCCACCCGCGAAATCCTGGATCGCATCGGCGACAAGTGGAGCCTCTACATCGTCGCCCTGCTGGCCGATGGCTCGCGGCGCTTCAACGAATTGAAGCGGGGCATCGACGGCATCTCGCAGCGGATGCTCACGCTGACCCTGCGTGGGCTGGAGCGGGACGGACTGGTGACACGGACGATGTATCCGACGATTCCTCCCCGCGTCGATTACGAGCTCACCGATTTGGGAAGAACGCTGCTGACGCCGGTCATGGCGCTGGTCAACTGGGCGGACCAGAACCAGGCCGCCATCGCCGAGGCCCACAAGCGCTTCGACGAGGCGCCGGAACCGGACCATGTGCTGGTTCAGGGCGTGGTGTACCAGCGTCGGTAGGCAAGCCCTGGGCCGTCAGGGCTTGTCTGATCCGGCGGCAACGCAGGACCGCGCGGATCGTCGGCCGAATCAGGCCGACGCAGCCCCGCTCAGGCCGATTCGTCCTGCAACTCGCTCACCGGCACGCAGCTGCAGAACAGGTTGCGGTCGCCATAGACGTTGTCCACGCGCCCGACCGGCGGCCAGTACTTGGCCTGCTTGAGAGAGGTCAGCGGAAAGGCTGCCACCTCGCGGGAGTAGGGATGCGCCCAGTCGGTCGCCGCCAGCGTGGCCGCCGTGTGCGGGGCGTTCTTCAGCGGGTTGTCCTCGCGCGGCCACACGCCTTCCTCGATGCGGCGGATCTCGCCGCGGATGGCGATCATGGCGTCGATGAAGCGGTCCAGCTCGGCCAGCGGCTCGCTCTCGGTGGGCTCCACCATCAGCGTGTTGGCCACGGGGAAGCTCAGTGTCGGTGCATGGAAGCCGTAGTCGATCAGGCGCTTGGCCACGTCCTCGGCCATCACGCCGCTGCTCTCCTTCAGGCCG
This sequence comes from Pseudacidovorax sp. NFM-22, assembly GCF_021401245.1. GTDB lineage: Bacteria > Pseudomonadota > Gammaproteobacteria > Burkholderiales > Burkholderiaceae_C > Xenophilus. The sequence goes on along the minus strand of NZ_JACBFY010000001.1, from coordinate 382,325 downwards.
CGCAAGTCCAGGATGCACTCGTGGGCCACATGGCCGTTGGCGCTGGCGTAGAGCGTGGGGTAGTGGTCGGCCAGCCGCGCGCTGATGTAGTTGGCGTTGAGGATGGCCGTCTCGGTGGCCTGCTTCAGGCCCTCGGCGCCCATCATGCGGATGTACATCCAGCTGATCGGCAGCACGGCCGCATTGCCGAAGGGCGCCGCAGACACCGCCCCCACGGTCGCCGGCATGCCGCCCGTCGCATGGCCGGGCAGGAAGGGCACGAGGTCTTCCACCACGCACACCGGACCTACGCCGGGGCCGCCGCCACCGTGGGGAATGCAGAAGGTCTTGTGCAGGTTCAGGTGGCTCACGTCCCCGCCGAACTCCCCCGGCGCCGCCACGCCCACCAGGGCGTTCATGTTGGCGCCGTCCACGTACACGCGGCCGCCTTGGGCATGCACGATCTCGCACAGCTCCTTCACCCGCGTCTCGAAGACGCCATGCGTGCTGGGGTAGGTGATCATGATGCAGGCGAGCTTGTCGCCATGCTTCTCGCAGGCGCGCTTCAGGTCGTCGATGTCGACGTTGCCGTTGGCGTCGCAGGCCGTCACCACCACCTGCATGCCCGCCAGCTGCGCGCTGGCCGGGTTGGTGCCGTGCGCGGAGGAGGGGATCAGGCAGATGTTGCGGTGGCTGTCGCCGCGGCTCTCGTGCCAGGCCTTGATGGCCAGCAGGCCAGCGTACTCGCCCTGGCTGCCGGCATTGGGCTGCAGACTGATGCCGGCATAGCCGGTGGCCTGGCACAACCACTCGCGCAACTGCGCATCGAGTTCGGCATAGCCGGCCAGTTGCCCGGCGGGCGCAAAGGGATGCACGTCGGCGAACTCGGGCCAGGTGATGGGGATCATCTCGCTGGTCGCATTGAGCTTCATGGTGCAACTGCCCAGCGGGATCATGCTGCGGTCCAGCGCCAGGTCCTTGTCGGACAGGCTGCGGATGTAGCGCAGCATGGCCGTCTCGCTGTGGTGCGTGTTGAAGACCGGATGCGTCAGGAAGGGGCTGCTGCGTTGCAGTTGCGCCGGGATCAGCGAGGGAATGTTCTCCTCGAAGTCCTCCACGCGCGGCAGCGCCTGGCCGTCGGCTGCGAAGGCCTGCCAGATCAGCGTCAGGTCGGCGCGGGTCGTGGTCTCGTCCAGGGCGATGCAGAGGTATTCGCCGAAGTACACGCGCAGGTTGAGGCCCAGCGACAGCGCCTTCGCTACGATCGCCTGGGTCTGGCCTTGGGTGTGCAGCGACAGCGTGTCGAAGCTGGGCACCTCGCGCAGCGGTGCGCCCAGCTGCTTCAGGCCCGCGGCCAGGATGGCGGTGTAGGCCGCCACGCGGCGCGCGATGCGCGTCAGCCCGGCGGGGCCGTGGTAGACCGCATACATGCTGGCCACGACGGCCGGCAGCACCTGCGCCGTGCAGATGTTGGACGTGGCCTTCTCGCGGCGGATGTGCTGCTCGCGCGTCTGCAGCGCCAGGCGGTAGGCGGGCGCGCCGTGGCTGTCCACGCTCACGCCCACCAGGCGGCCGGGCAGCGAGCGCTTGAACTCGTCGCGGCAGGCCATGAAGGCGGCATGCGGGCCGCCGGCGCCCATGGGCATGCCGAAGCGCTGGGTGCTGCCGACCACGATGTCGGCGCCCCATTCGCCGGGCGGCGCGATCAGCGTCAGGGCCAGCAGGTCGGTGGCGACGATCAGCGCGGCCTGCTTGCCGTGGATCAGCTCGGCGTCGGCGCGCAGGTCGTCGATGCGGCCGCTGGTGGCGGGGTACTGGGCCAGCACGGCGAAGTAGTCGCCGGCCAGCAGCTCGTTCCATTCCTGCAGCGAATTGGCCAGCACCACCTCGATGCCCAGCGGCGCGGCGCGGGTCTGGATCACCTCGATGGTCTGCGGGTGCGCGTCGCCGGCCACCACGAAGCGGCTGCTCTTGCTCTTGACACTGCGCTTGGCCAGGGTCATGGCCTCGGCGGCGGCGGTGGCCTCGTCCAGCATCGAGGCATTGGCGATGGCCATGCCCGTCAGGTCGGTGACCATGGTCTGGAAGTTGACCAGCGCCTCCATGCGGCCCTGGCTGATCTCGGCCTGGTAGGGCGTGTAGGCGGTGTACCAGGCGGGGTTCTCCAGCACGTTGCGCAGGATGACGCCCGGCGTGTGCGTGCCGTGGTAGCCCTGGCCGATGAAGCTCTTTACGCGCTGGTTCTTGGCGGCGATGGCCTTCAGCTCGGCCAGCGCCTCGGCCTCGGTCACGGCCGGCGGCAGCTGCATCGGCTGGCTGCGGCGGATCGAGGGCGGCACGATGCTGTCGATGAGCTGGGCGCGCGAGCTTTCTCCCACGCTCGCCAGCATGCGCGCCTCGGCTTCGGCGTCGGGGCCGATGTGGCGGGCGATGAATTCGGTGGGGTTCTCGAGGTCGCGCAGGGACGGGGCGGAAGAGCTCATGGCAGCGGGCCGGCAGGGTGAGGGGAAGAAGAAGCGGGGCGCTCTCGCGAAACGGGAGCTGGGGCCTGAGGGCAATGGAAGCGAGGCGGTGGAGGACAGGCCGTGGCCCCTCACCCCAACCCTCTCCCAGAGGGAGAGGGAGTCACGCCGGCGCGTCGGTGCGGACGCGCCAGCGCAGGGCTCAGGCGCCTTCGGTGAACTTGGCGTAGCCCGGCTCGTCCATCAGCTGGTCGAACTCGGCCATGTCCTTGTCCTGCAGCAGCACCTTGAAGAACCAGCCGGCGCCCATCGGGTCGCTGTTGGCCAGGGAGGGGTCGGCGCGCAGCGCTTCGTTCACTTCGACGATTTCGCCGGTGACGGGCATGTAGATGTCGGCTGCGGCCTTGACGGACTCGACCACGCCGGCCACTTCGCCCTGCTTGAAGGTCTTGCCCACCTCGGGCAGGTCGACGAAGACCACGTCACCCAGCGCTTCCTGCGCATGCACGGTGATGCCGACGGTGGCGGCTTCGTGGTCGGCGATCTCGATCCACTCGTGGTCCTTGGAGTAGTGAATGGTCATGCGGGGCTCCTGAAAGAAGAAGAGGGGGATTGAAGGAAAAGGTCGAGCGACGAGTATCAGCGCAGGGCGGGGCGGCTGCGTGTACGCCCGGGGCGCAGGCGCGTCGGCATTTGTCTGACGGTGGGGATGCCGTGCGGCATGGCTCGAAGCGTGCTCGAAGGGCCGTACGGCGGGCGTGGTTCAGCCGCGGTAATAGCGCGCCGGCACGAAGGGCATGGGCACCACCTCCATCGGCACCGGCTTGCCGCGCACCAGCGCGTCGATGCGGGTGCCGACGGCGGCATGGGCCGCATCGACGTAGCCCATGGCGATGGGCTTGTCCACGGTGGGTGCGAGCAGGCCGCTGGTCACTTCGCCGATGGCCGCGCCGCCGGGCACATGCAGGGCGGTGTGTTCGCGCACGGGCACCCGCTCCAGCGCCATCAGACCAACACGGCGGCGGGTGACCGGCTCGTCGCCATCGAGCTGGGCCAGCACCTTGTCCGCCCCCGGAAAGCCGCCTGCGCGCTCGCCGCCGGTGCGTCGCACCTTCTGGATCGCCCAGGTGAGCCCGGCCTCGACCGGCGTGGTGGTGGTATCGATGTCGTTGCCGTAGAGGCACAGGCCCGCCTCCAGCCGCAGCGAGTTGCGCGCGCCCAGGCCGATGGGCCCCACCTCGGGCTGGGCCAGCAGCAGGCGGGCCAGCCGCTCGGCATCGGCGGCGGCCACGGAGATCTCGAAGCCGTCCTCGCCGGTGTAGCCGCTGCGGGTGGCGAAGGCCGGGATGCCGCCGATGGCCATGGCACCGCCGGTCATGAACACATGGCGCTCGCTGCCGGGCGCCAGGCGCGCCATCACGGCCGCCGCCTGCGGGCCCTGCAGCGCCAGCAGCGCGTGGTCGGGCAGGGGCTGCACCGTGCAGCGCTGGCCGATGCGGGCCTGGATGTGGGCGATGTCGGCCGCCTTGCAGGCGCCGTTGACGATCACGAAGAAGGAGTCGCTGCCCTCGTTGAAGAACATCAGGTCGTCGAGGATGCCGCCCGCCTCGTCCAGCAGCAGGCCGTAGCGCTGCTTGCCGGGGGCGAGGCCGATGACGTCGACCGGCATCAGCGTCTCCAGCGCCGCGGCGGCCTCGGGGCCCGAGACGCGCAACTGGCCCATGTGTGAGATGTCGAACAGGCCGGCGGCCGTGCGGGTCTGGCGGTGCTCGGCGATCAGGCCGGCGGGGTACTGCACCGGCATCGAATAACCGGCGAAGGGCACCATGCGGGCGCCCAGCTCGACATGCAGGCCGTGCAGCGCGGTGTGGAGAAGGGGGGCGGCAGGAGAGGAAGCAGCAGCGGACATGGACATCTCACGGGGTGTACAGCGCCACGACGGCTGTCGTGGTCCACCCCGGCTGTCCGCTTTACCTGAGAGATTCACCCCGCGATGGGGGCTTGCTCCTTCGGTGGACGCGCGACCTGGGCCGCGACGCCTCTCTCCAGCAGGGAAACGCCCCGAACACGGGGCGTGCCGCCAGTCCTTTTGCCTGAGCGTTCGGAACTCTTTGGAGTCCTGCGCCTTCGGCGGCCCCGTCGCGCGGGGCTCTCTCCTGACGAAGCGCGCAGTGTAGTGGAAGAAAGCCGCTCAGCGGCCGTACACCAGGTCGCGCAGGCCCAGCGAGAGTCCTGGAACGTAGGTGATGACCATCAGGCAGGCGAGCACCACGAGGATGAACGGGATCAGCCGGGTGACGATCTTGTCCAGCGAGATGCGCGCCACCGTGCAGGCGGCGAACAGGTTGACGCCGAAGGGTGGGGTGATCATGCCGAGCGCCAGGTTGACCACCATGATCAGCCCGAAGTGCACCGGGTCGATGCCGAAGTGCTGGGCCACGGGCGCGAGGATCGGTGCCAGCACGATGATGGCCGCGCTGGTCTCGATGAACATGCCGATGACGAACAGGGCGGCGTTGACGCCCAGCAGGAACATCGTGGGCGACTGCAGCACGGCTTCGAGCCAGTGGCCGATGGCCTCGGGCACGCCGGCGCGGGTGATCAGGAAGGCGAACAGTCCGGCGTTGGCGATGATGAACATGATCACGGCCGACGACAGCACCGACTTGCGCAGGATGGCGTAGAGGTCCGCAAGGCGGATCTCGCGGTAGATGACGAGGCCCACCACCAGGGCGTAGAACACCGCGACCGCCGATGCCTCGGTGGGTGTGAACACGCCGCCGTAGATGCCGCCCAGGATGATGACGGGCATCAGCAGGGCCCAGCCGGCCTGCCACAGCGCACGGCCGAAGGGCATGCGTCCGTCGCCGTCGTTCTTGCCCCAGCCCTTCCATTTGCAATACGCCCAGACGAACAGCATCAGCGCCCCGCTGATGAGCAGGCCCGGGCCGAAGCCCGCGATGAACAGCTCGCCGATGGACACCTCGGCGCTCACGCCGTACAGGATCAGTGGGATGGACGGCGGAATGATCACGCCCAGCTCGGCGCTCGTCGCCTGCAGGGCGGCGGCGTAGTTGGTGGGATAGCCATGCTTGATGAGCGCCGGGATCAGGATGGCGCCGATGGCGAAGGTGGTGGCCACCGACGAGCCGGAGACCGCCGCGAAGATCATGCAGGTCAGCACGCAGGTCATGGGCAGGCCGCCCTGCACGCCGCCCACGATGCTCTTGGCGAACTCGACCAGCCGGCGCGATATGCCACCCGTCTCCATCAGGTTGCCGGCCAGGATGAAGAAGGGAATGGCCGCCAGCGGAAACTTGTTGATCGAGTTGAAGATCTCCTTGGCGGAGATGAGCATGTTGGCGCCGTTGACCTGGATGCCGACGATGGACGCCAGGCCGATGGACACCGCCACCGACACAGAGAGCGCGAAGCACAGCACCATCGTGCCGACCATGATGGGCGTCATTGCGCGGTCTCCAGTTCAAGCCGCTTGGGATCGAGGTAATTGCCCACGATGCCGACGATGGAGAAGACGGCCCCCACAGGCAGGGCGAGGTAGGCCCACACCATCGACAGGCTCTCCAATCCGGCCATGGACTGCACCCGGCCGCGCATCGCATAGTCGAAGCCCCACCACAGGATGACGCTGATCAGTGCCAGCGCCGCGAGGCTGACCACCGCATCGAGCAGCCGCCGCATCGCAGGCGGGCTCCAGCGGTAGAGCACGTCCACGCTCACCATTGCCCCCTGGCGGAAGGCCATGGGAATGCCGAGGAACACCATCCAGATCAGGCTGATGCGGATCAGGATCTCGCTCCATTCCGCCGGCTGCTCCAGCACGAAGCGGGTGACGATCTGGAACATGCCGAGCGACGCGGCCACCACCAGCATCAGGCAGGCCAGCGCCATGGACAGCGCGGTGGTCCGGCGCTCGAAGGCCAGGAACTTGTCTTTCATCTCACAGGTGCTCAATCGCAATGAAAAAGCCCGCCGGCGGGGGGCGGGCCGAAGGCGCAGGCGTGATGCCTGGGCGCGGTCAGGGCTGGTAGTTGCGGATGCGGTCGAGGTTGGCCTTGCCGAAGTCCTTCTCGAACTGCGCCTGGGCCGGTGCGAGCGCTGCCACGAACTTGGCCTTGTCGAGGTTGTCGATCACCGTCATGCCCTTGGCGCGCAGGTCGGCCACGCCTCGGGCGTCGTCCTCGTCCACGCGGGCGCGGTTGGCCTTGGTGGCTTCTTTGGCGGCGTCCAGGAAGGCCTGCTGGTCGGCCTGTGCGAGCTTGTCGAACACGCCCTTGTTCATCACGAAGATGCAGGGCGAGTAGACGTGGCCGGTGAGCGACAGGTGCTTCTGCACCTGGTCGAACTTGGCCGAGATGATCACGGGCAGCGGATTCTCCTGGCCGTCCACCGTGCCCTGCTGCAGGGCGGTGAAGACCTCGGGGAAGGCCATCGGCGTGGTGATGATGCCGAAGGTCTTGTACGCGGCGATATGGACCGGGTTCTCCATCGTGCGCATCTTCAGGCCCTTGAGGTCCTCGGGGGCCTTCACGTCGCGCTTGCTGTTGGTCATGTGGCGGAAGCCGTTCTCCGCCCACGCCAGCGCCTTGAAGCCCTTGGCGTCGAACTTCTTGAGCAGGTCCTGCCCGATGGGGCCGTCGAGCACGGCGCGCGCGTGGGCCTTGTCCCGGAAAAGGAAGGGCACGTCGAGGATCTTGGTCTCGGGCACGAAGTTGGGCACCGGGCCGGTGGACGAGAAGGCCAGCTCCTGCGTGCCCAGCTGCACCGCCTCGATGGATTCGCGTTCGCCGCCCAGGGCGCCGTTGTAGAAGGTCTGGACCTTGTAGCGCCCGTTGGTGCGCTTCTCGACTTCCTTGGCGAAGGTGTCGATGGCCACGCCCTGGTGTGAGTTCTGCGCGACCGAGATGCTGATCTTCATGGTGGTCTGCGCCAGCGCGGCGCAAGCCATTCCGAGGCCCAGGGCGAGGCCGGCGGCCAGGCGGGTGAGTTTCATGGGGAAGTCTCCTGATTCGCTGCAGCAAGGCGGCTGGATTGCCCAGCGCCTGAAGGGATGCTGACTATGCCCCGCGACCCCCGCTCACCGAGTCGGGACTTTCACGGACGCGGCATCCGCGCACACCGCGTCGCCCGGTCGTGCAGGCGACAGGCCGCTTCCGGGGGCTGACCGAGGGCTGACGCCATCCGCACGCCGGGCGCGCTGCGCGCCCATACTGTCCGAGGCGCCCGCAGCAGCAAGCGCGCGGCCGCGCATCCGACGACAAGAGGAGACAACGCATGGAAGACATCGCACGGCGCACCGTGTCCAAGCTGAGCTGGCGGCTGCTGCCGCTGCTCATGGTCAGCTACTTCATCGCCTACCTGGACCGGGTCAACCTGGGCTTCGCGGGCGCCTCGATGTCCAAGGACCTGGGCTTCACCAGCACCGTGTTCGGCAGTGCCGCCGGCATCTTCTTCGTCGCCTACTTCCTGCTCGAGGTGCCGAGCAACCTGGCGCTGGAGCGCTTCGGCGCGCGGCGGTGGATCGCCCGCATCATGCTCAGCTGGGGCCTGCTGTCGGCCATCCAGGCCGGCGTGGGCGGCGCCACCAGCTTCAACCTCGTGCGCTTCCTGCTGGGCGCGGCAGAGGCGGGCTTCTTTCCCGGCGTCATCTTCTACCTGACGCTGTGGTTCCCGGCGGCGTACCGGGCGCGCATCGTGGGCTGGTTCATGTTCGCGGTGCCCATCTCCACCGTCATCGGCTCGCCCATCTCGGGCTACATCCTCAACATGGAAGGCGCGATGGGCCTGCACGGCTGGCAGTGGCTGTTCATCCTGGAGGCGCTGCCGGCGCTGGTGCTGGCCGGCGTGGTGCTGGCCTACCTGCCCGATGGGCCGGCCGACGCCAAGTGGCTGACAGGCGAGGAGCGCCAGTGGCTCACCACCACGCTGGCCGCCGAGCGCCGCAACCGCGAGGCGCTGCATGCCATCTCGTGGACGCAGTCGCTACGCAACTGGCGCGTCATCGCCATGGGCTTCATCTACATGGGCATCACGGTGCCGCTGTACGGCCTGGGCTTCTTCCTGCCGCAGATCATCAAGGGCTTCGGCGGCCTGGGCAATGTGGAGGTGGGCTTCGTCAACGCCTTCCCCTATCTGGTGGGCGCCATCGCCATGCTGTTCTGGTCGCGCGCCTCGGACGCCCGGCGCGAGCGCAAGGCCTTCCTGCTGATTCCGCTGGCCTGCATCTTCGTCGGGCTGGTCGCTGCGGCCAACATCGCGGCGCCGGTGCCCAAGATGGCGGCCGTGACGCTGGCCGCTTTCGGCATCTTCAGCGCGCTGCCGGTGTTCTGGACCTTTCCCACCGCCATCCTGAGCGGCGTGGCTGCGGCGGCGGGCATCGCCTGGATCAACGCCATCGGCAACCTCGGCGGCTACATCGGCCCGACGATCTTCGGCATGCTGCGCGACCGCATGGGCAACGACGTGTTCGCCGTGATGTTCCTGGCGCTGCTGTCGGTGCTGGCCTTCGTGCTGGTGCTGCTGGTCGGCCACGACGCGCGGGCCGAGCAGGCGCAGCAGGTGCCGGTGCGCGCCTGAGGCTCGTGGGTGCAGGCAGTGGCGGCCTGCCGCGCGGGCCGTGAACCTGCCAAAAAGAAGAAGGGCGCCGACGGCGCCCTTGCTGCTTACATGCCCGTGTAGTTCGGGCCGCCGCCGCCTTCGGGCGTGACCCACACGATGTTCTGCGTGGGGTCCTTGATGTCGCAGGTCTTGCAGTGCACGCAGTTCTGCGCGTTGATCTGCAGCCGCTCCTTGCCGCCGCCCGCCGCCTCGTCCGGCACGAACTCGTACACGCCCGCCGGGCAGTATCGGCTCTCGGGGCCGGCGTACTGGGGCAGGTTGATGCGCGTGGGCACCGTCGGGTCCTTCAGCGTCAGGTGCGCCGGCTGGTTCTCTTCGTGGTTGGTGTTGCTGATGAACACCGAGCTCAGGCGGTCAAAGGTGAGCTTGCCGTCGGGCTTGGGATAGACGATCTTCTTGCACTCGGCCGCCGGCTTCAGGCGCGCATGGTCGGCCTCTGTGCGGTGGATGGTCCAGGGGATGTGGCCGCGCAGCACGAACTGCTCGATGCCGGTCATCACCGTGCCCACCGTCAGGCCCTTCTTGAACCACTGCTTGAAGTTGCGCGCCTTGTACAGCTCGGTGTGCAGCCAGCTCTTCTCGAAGGCCTCGGGGTAGGCGGCCAGTTCGTCGAACTGGCGGCCGGCCTGCACCGCCTCGAAGGCGGCGTCGGCGGCCAGCATGCCGGTCTTGATGGCGGCGTGGCTGCCCTTGATGCGGCTGGCGTTGAGGTAGCCGGCCTCGCAGCCGATGAGCGCGCCGCCCGGGAACACCGTCTTGGGCAGCGACAGCAGGCCGCCGGCCGTGATGGCGCGCGCGCCGTACGAGATGCGCTTGGCGGGCTTGAGGCCCTGGTCCTGGCCTTCGAGGTACCAGCGGATGTTCGGATGCGTCTTGAAGCGCTGGAACTCCTCGAAGGGGCTCATGTGCGGGTTCTGGTAATCCAGGCCCACCACGTAGCCGATGATCAGCTGGTTGTTCTCGGCGTGGTAGACGAAGGAGCCGCCGTAGGTGTCATTGGGCAGCGGCCAGCCGGCGGTGTGGATCGCCAGGCCGGGCTCGTGGCGGGCGGGGTCGATCTCCCACAGTTCCTTGATGCCGATGCCGTAGCTCTGCGGGTCGCGGCCGTCGTCGAGCTTGAAGCGGTTGATCAGCTGCCGGCCGAGGTGGCCGCGCGCGCCTTCGGCGAACAGCGTGTACTTGGCATGCAGCTCCATGCCGAGCTGGAAGTTCTCGGTCGGCTCGCCGTCCTTGCCGATGCCCAGGTTGCCGGTGGCCACGCCCTTGACCGAGCCGTCGTCGTTGTAGAGCACTTCGGCGGCCGGGAAGCCGGGGAAGATCTCCACGCCCAGTTCCTCGGCCTGCGCGGCGAGCCAGCGCACCACGTTGCCCAGGCTGACGATGTAGTTGCCCTCGTTGTGGAAGTTGGGCGGCAGCATGAAGTTGGGCACGCGGGTGGCGCCCGTTTCGCTCATGAGCAGGAAGGTGTCGGCCGTGACCGGCTGGTTCAGCGGCGCGCCCTTGGCCTGCCAGTCGGGGATCAGCTCGGTGAGCGCGCGCGGGTCCATGATGGCGCCCGACAGGATGTGCGCGCCGGGCTCCGAGCCCTTCTCCAGCACCACGACCGAGATCTCCTTGTCGTTGAGCGCGGCGAGCTGCTTCAGGCGGATGGCGGCCGAGAGGCCGGCGGGGCCGCCGCCGACCACGACGACGTCGTACTCCATGGCTTCGCGCGGGCCGAACTGGGCGAGGATCTCTTCTTGTGTCATCGGGTGGGATCGGAGGATGGGTTCGAGGAGGCGCGGCCGTGGGGCTGGCGCGCCGTGAAGCACTGCGCATTCTAGAGGTCAGCCCCTGGTCACATGCGCGACGCCGGCCCGGGGAGATACCGCTCCCGCGGCTCCCGCGGACGGCCCTACGATGGGCCGCCATGCGCATCGAGATTCCCGAACAGAAGAAGCTGGTCTACGAGATGGCCATCCCCGTCCGCTGGGGCGACATGGACGCCATGGGCCATCTCAACAACGGTACCTATTTCCGCTACATGGAGACGGCCCGCATCGACTGGATGCGTTCCATCGGCTTCCAGCCCGATCCGAAGGGCGAGGGCATGGTGATCGTCAATGCCTTCTGCAACTTCTACCGCCAGATCGAGTACCCCGGCGACGTGCTGCTGCGCATGTACGTGAGCGATCCGGCGCGCACCACCTTCGAGAGCTGGGCCACCATGGCCCGCGCCGAGGCGCCCGATGTGATCTGCGCCGCGGGTGGCGCCACGACCATCTGGGTGGACTTTCCGGCGCAGAAGGCCAAGCCCCTGCCGGACTGGCTGCGCGCCCTGGTCGGCGGCTGAGTTCAGCCCGGCATCGACAGCCGCGCCTCGAAGCCGCGCGCGCGGCCGGGGGGCGGCGACAGGAGTTGCAGCTCGGCCCCCTGGTGCTCGGCGATCGTGGTGACGATGGACAGGCCCAGGCCATAGCCGGTGCGGTCGTCGGTCTGCCGGACGTGGCGCTCGCGCAGCGCCTGCAGCTTGTCGGGTGCCACGCCCGGGCCGCTGTCGCGCACCAGCACCGTGCGGGGCGCGACCACTTCCAGTTCGACCGCGCCCTCGGGGGCGTAGCGCAGCGCGTTCTCGATCAGGTTGCGCAGGCCGATGGCCAGGGCGTCCACGTCGCCCTGGACGGGGGACATCGTCTCCTCGGGCACATGCAGGGTGAGCCGCTCGGCGGCGCGCGCGTCCTGCCAGAACTCCTCGGCCACCGCGCCGGCGAGCTTGACCAGGTCGACCGGCCGCCGTGCCAGCGCAGCCCCCGATTCGGCGCGCGAGAGCTGCAGCAGCTTCTCGGCCCGGTGACTCAGCTGCCGCAGCGAATCGAGCGCAGCCTGCACGTCCTGGCGCGAGAGGCCGTGGTCCAGCGCAGTCTGCAGGCGCAGGCGGGCCGCCGCCAGCGGCGTGCGCAACTCGTGCGCCGCATTCGCGGCCAGCGCGCGCTCCACGTTCAGGGCCTGGGCCAGCCGCTCCAGCAGGTGGTTGACGTCGTCGCACACCGAACGCAGTTCGTGCGGCAGGCCCGCCAGTTCGATGGGCCGCAGGTCGGTGCTGCTGCGGCTGGCGATCTCGTCCGCCAGCGTCTGCAACGGCCGCAGTTCGTGCCGGGCGATGCGCCAGAGCACCAGCCCCAGCAGCGGCAGGGCGGTGATCAGCGGCACCATCAGGCCGAACAGCGTGCGGTCCACCGCCTCGCGCCGCTCGGAGATGGGATCGGCCACCTGCAGGAAGAGGTCGCGCGTCGGATGCCGGACGGTGTAGATGCGCCAGTCCGGCGTGTCGGCAAAGCCCGGCGCGAGCGGCACGTCGAAGTAGTCGGGCCGCGCGTTGGACGAATGCAGCAGCAGTCGCGTGCCGCCATCGACCATCTGGTAGACCACTTCGTCCTGGATGAACAGCGGCGCGGGCGCCACCAGCGGCTGCTCGGGCTTCTTGCCGCCGGAGAGGCTGTCGTACTGCTCCACGGCGATGTCGAACATTCGGTGCGACACCTCGACCAGTTCGTTGTCGAAGTTGAAGCTGATCTCGCGGTCCACATACCAGACGACGGCCAGCACGCACAGCAGCCAGATGGCGCCGACGGAGAGGATCAGTGTGCGCGTGAGGCGCGCGGCCAGCGATGTGCGCCCGGGTTTGTGCATGCCTTCGGTGTCACTGCCGGCGCGAGCGCCCGCAACGGAGACGGGGCGGACCCGCCGCTCGCCACTGACGGCATCGCCCGGCGTGAAAGTGCCTTCGGCAGCGGCCGGGCGGGTCGTCACGCGCCCGTCTCCGGCCCCGCATCGGGCGCGTCGTCTCCTGGAACCAGGCGGTAGCCGAGGCCTCTCAAGGTCTGGATGTGCGACCGGCCCAGCTTGCGGCGCAGCCGGCTGACAAAAACCTCCAGGGTGTTGCTGTCGGTGTCGTCGTCGAAGCCGTACAGCGCATCGAGCAGGGTCTCGCGGCTGTGGATGCGGTCGGGGCGGCTGGCCATCACGCGCAGCAGTGCCCATTCCTTCTGCGTGAGCGTGACCGGCGCGCCGTGCACGCGGACCTGGTCGTTGCCCAGGTCGATCTCGAGCGAGCCGAGGCGCACGGTGGCCGACTCGACGCTGCTGCGCCGGCGCTCCACGGCCCGCAGCCGGGCCAGCAGTTCGGCGGGGTCGTAGGGCTTGGTCAGGTAGTCGTCGGCGCCGGCATCCAGGCCCCGGATGCGGTCGCTGACCTGGTCGCGGGCCGTCAGCACGATGACGATGGGCCGCTCGGGCAGGGTGCGCAGGCCGGGCATGAGCATCAGCCCGTCGCCGTCGCCCAGGTGCAGGTCGAGCAGCACCGCGGCATAGCGCGCGCTGGCCAGCGCCGCGCGCGCGCCCGCCAGGCTGGGCACCGCGTCGACGATGAAGGCCTTCGCACGCAGGTAGCTGCAGACGGCGTCGGCGAGGTTGAGGTCGTCTTCGACGAGAAGGATGCGCATGGGGCGGAGTCTAGTGCGGGGCACCGTCCGGGGCCGGCGCCCGCCGCCGAGGTGGCCGCTTCAGGCTGCATTCACGGCCCGGGCTTAGGCTGCGCGCCGCCCATGGATGCGTCTTCCCGTTCCGTTTCCCCCCTCTGGCCGACACTGGCCGTCACCGCGGCCCTCGTCGGCTGGGACCTGGGGGGTGGCGACCTGTGGCTGGCCAGCCTGCCGGGCACGCCTTTCGGTTTTCCGCTGCGCAGCAACTGGGCACTGGCCAGCCTGATGCACGAAGGGGGCAAGACGCTCAGCTGGGTCCTGGTGCTGGGGATGCTGGCTGCCGTGTGGCTGCCCATGGGCCCCTGGCGCCGGCTGTCCCGCCCCGAGCGCTGGCAGCTGGTGCTGTCGGTGCTGGCGGCCGTCGGCGCCGTCACCCTGCTCAAGAAGTTCAGCCTGACCAGTTGTCCGTGGGACCTGCGCGTCTTCGGCGGCGTGGCCGAGCATGTCTCGCACTGGCGCTGGGGCGTGGCCGATGGCGGGCCGGGGCACTGCTTTCCGGCGGGCCATGCCTCGGCGGCCTTCGGCTTCGTCGGCGGCTGGTTCGTGTGGCGGCGGCATTCGCCGGGATTCGCCCGCGGATGGCTCCTGGCGGCCGTCGTGGCTGGCCTGGTGCTGGGCGTCGGCCAGCAGCTGCGTGGCGCGCACTTTCTCAGCCACACGCTGTGGAGCGGCTGGGCATGCTGGATGGCCGGCTGGGCAGTGGACATGGCCATGACGGGCCGGCGCCGGCGCGCAACTGACGCCAAACTGAACGCAGCCTGAAGAAGAGGTTCAGGGTGACTTCAGTGCCGACACCTACGCTGTCGGCATGCCGTTGATCTCTCCCGCGCCGCGTCTGGGCGCGTATTCCGCGCCCGACTTTGCGGGTCCCCGCGGCTGGCTGCTGCGCGCGCGCTCGCCGCGCACGATCGTCCTGGTGCTCACCGCCTACCTGCTGCTGGCCGCCAACTGGCCGCTGTGGATGGAACTCGCCGAGCTCGGCCGCGCCCCCAGCCTCTACATGCCCAACATCGTCGGTATGGCCTGGCTGCTGGGAGGGGGCTTGGTGGCGCTGCTGTCGCTCACGGCCTGGTCGCGCTTCATGAAACCGCTGTGGATGCTGCTGGTGGTGGTGGCCGCGGTGGTGCAGCACTACATGGCCACCTACCGGATGGTGATGGACCCGTCCATGGCGCTCAACGTGCTGCAGACCGATCCGGGCGAGGCGCGCGATCTGCTCAGCCTGACGATGGCGCTGCGGGTGCTGGCCGTGGCGGTGCCCGCGATCTGGTGGCTCTGGTGCGTGCCGGTGATCCCGCAACGGCCGCTGCGTGCGCTGTGGCGCAATGCGGTGCTGTTTGTCGCGGCAGTGGCCACGACCGTGGGCGGCGGCATGCTCATGTCGCGGCAACTGGCACCGCTCATGCGCAACCAGCCCCATCTGCGCTACATGATGAATCCGCTGGCCAGCGTGTATTCCTTCGGCATGGCGGCCACGCGGCCCTTGCTGCATCGCAGCCGCAAGCTGGTGCCGATTTCCGGTGGCGCGGCGCTGGGCGCCAGCTATGCGGGGCAGAGCCGCCCGCGCCTGCTGCTGCTGGTGGTGGGCGAGACGGCGCGCGCCGACCACTTCGGAATCAACGGCTATGCCCGCGACACCACGCCAGAGCTCAAGGCGCGCAAGGTGGTGAGCTTCCACGACATGCGCTCCTGCGGCACCAACACCGCGGCGTCCGTGCCCTGCATGTTCTCGCACCTGGGCAAGCAGGGCTACGAAGGCCGCAAGCAGGACTACGAGAACCTGCTCGACGTGGTGCAGGCGGCCGGGCTGGCCGTGCTCTGGATCGACAACCAGTCCGGCTGCAAGGGCGTGTGCGAGCGCGTGCCCCATGTCGAGGCCAACGACGCCAAGGAGATTGCGGCCCACCCCACGCTGTGCAGCGGCGACGAATGCCTGGACGACGTGATGCTCAAGGGCCTGGACGCGCGCATCGCGGCCTTGCCGCCCGAGCGTGTGGCGCGCGGTGTGGTGCTGGTGATGCACCAGATCGGCAGTCACGGCCCCGCCTACTTCCGCCGCTCGCCGCCGGACGGCAAGCCCTTCCAGCCCGAGTGCCGCACGGTGACGCTGTCCGACTGCGCGCACAGCGAGCTGATCAATGCCTACGACAACTCGATCGCGCACACGGACCGCTTCCTGGGGGAGGCCATCGACTGGCTCCAGGCCCGCCGCAGCCGCTTCGACACGGGCATGCTCTACCTCAGCGACCATGGCGAATCGCTGGGCGAGTACGGCCTTTTCCTGCACGGCGTGCCCTATGCCTTTGCGCCGGACGTTCAGAAGCATGTGCCCTTCGTGGCCTGGCTCGATGGCGGGCTCGGCGGGCGCACCGGTGTGCAGGACGCCTGCCTGCGCAAGTCGGTGGACATGCCGCTGACTCACGACAACCTCTTTCACACCGTCATGGGCCTGGTGGACGTGAAGAGCCCCACCTACAAGCCCACACTGGACGCCTTCGAAGGGTGCCGGCAGGCGTCGGCCGGTTGATTCCTCCAGGGCGACCTCGCCCTGGGATCACCAGTGGGCCTCTTCAGCCGCGAGCAGAGCAGGCCGGTTCGGGCGAGCCGGTCTGCAGCGCCTCGTGGCACCGCAGCAGGAGTTCGAAGGCGCGGCGCGCCGCTGCCGCCGCGGCCTCTTGCCGGGCGGCGCCTTGCAGTGCGGTCTGGAGCTCGGCGACGAAGTGCTTCCACCGCGCACCCGTGGCGGAGCCTGCGCCGCGCAGGTAGTCCAGCGACAGGGGTGCCATGGCCGGCGCCAGCCGCTTGTGCAGCACCTGACCGCCCAGGCGGGAGCCTTCCAGAACATAGGCCAGTCCCCATTCCGCACCGTCGGCCTGGAAGACGGGATCAGGTGTCGCCGCCAATGCGATGCGCGGCGCCTGCAGACCCAGCCGCTGCTGGCATTCGGCCAATTCCGCCTCCAGGGCGTCTCGCTCCGCTGCCAGGCGCGGGCCGCGGGCGCCCGATTCCTGGAGAACGCCGACCCAACTGCGCAGCAGGGCAAGGTGCCGCAGGTAGTCGGCGGGGCCGGCACCCTCGCGTGCGATGGGCAATCCGGTGTCGAGCCGGGCGTGCAGGGCGGACGTCGCGTCGCGCAGGCGCTGCAAAGGGTCGGTGGCTGCAGCCGATGGGGAAGCGGCTGGAGCGGGGGGAGGCGCAGGAATCATGGAGGACAGGAAAGGCAGCCGGCCATCATAGGCAGGCGGCCATCTCACCCCGGCCGTGCGGGCTTGTCGGCCGGCTTCTCGCGCGGCACCCGACCCATCAGGAAGAACTCCGGATTCGGCTGCATGCCGCTGAAGCTGGCCAGCCGGTTCGACAAGCCGAAGAAGGCGGTGATGGCGGCGATGTCCCAGATGTCCTCGTCGTCGAAGCCGTGGGCATGCAGGGCGGCGAAGTCGGCCTCGTCGACCTCGTGCGACCGCTCGCACACCTTCATCGCAAAGGCCAGCATGGCGCGCTGGCGCTCGGAGATGTCGGCCTTGCGCCAGTTGACGGCCACCTGGTCGGCCACGAGCGGCTTCTTCTCGTAGATGCGCAGTAGCGCACCGTGCGCCACCACGCAGTAGAGGCACTGGTTGGCCGCGCTGGTGGTGGTGACGATCATCTCGCGGTCGCCTTTGCTGAGCGCGCTGGCGCGGCCCACGCTTTCGGGCTCCATCAGTGCATCGTGGTAGGCGAAGAAGGCACGCCACTCGGCGGGGCGGCGGGCCAGCGCCAGGAAGACGTTGGGCACGAAGCCCGCCTTTTCCTGCACGGCCAGGATGCGGGCACGGATGTCTTCGGGGACCTGGTCGAGTTCGGCAAGCGGGTAGCGTTGGCTCATGGCGGATGTCTCCTGTCTTGGTGGGCTGTGTGGTCCAGCGTTCGATCATAGGCAGCGCAGACCGGGGCCGTGCTCGCGCGGATTGCGCCGGGGCGCATGGCCTGCGGCGTTGGCTATGGCTGCGATGAGGACGTTCGAATTCACAGCAAAGGGCATGCTGCCTAGCATTGACGGCCATGAACACCGCCATCACCGCTCCCCGTCGCCTCCTCGGTCTCGTCATCAATGCCGGCGGCCTTGCCGTCGGCATCGCGCATGGCCTGAGCCTGCTGCGCTGAGGCGCCGGACAAGGCTCTGCATCAGTCGATGCGCGGCAGGCGGTCGTCGTCGAGCACCGCGTCGTCGCTCTCGTCCTTGAGCTGAACGCCGGTCAGGCCGCGGCGCAGCGCTTCACGCACCAGCCAGCCGAGCTTGAAGGCGGCTGCCTCGTAGCCCAGGCCCTCCGGACGCACGTTCGAGATGCAGTTGCGCTGCGCATCGTGACGCCCGCGTCGCGGTTCGTGGGTGAGGTAGATGCCCAGGCTGTCCGGGCTGGAAAGGCCGGGCCGCTCGCCGATCAGGATCGCGCCGAGGCGGGCGCCCAGGGCCTCGCCCACCTCGTCGGCCAACGCGACGCGCGCCTGCGTGGCCACGACGATGGGTGCGATGCGCAGGCCGGCCGGCAACTGCGCGCGAAGGGCAGCCAGGAGCGGTCGCGCATGGCGCTCGATGGCCAGCGACGACAGGCCATCGCCCACCGCTAGGCAGAGATCGCATCCCCGTTCCGGGCGCCCGCGCAGGGCCTCGGCGTCGGCCGGGTCCAGGCTGCGTCCTAGGTCGGGCCGGCGCAGGTAAGTCGCCCGATCGGGCGCCTGGCTGCGGGCCCGCAGGACGGACCAGCCGTCTTCTTCGAGCGATCGGGCGAGCGCGTCGGCGTCCAGCGCCGCATGGATGGCATCGCGCGCCATGGCATGCGCCCAGCCGAAGCGCAGCGTCTCGTCGGTGGGCATGCCGCTGCCGGCGCGCCCGAGGGCCAGCCGGGCGGGCGTGGCGGCGCGCCAGGCCTGCCAGGCGTCGGGCGTGACGGGCGGGGAGGATCGGTCTTCCGCCGGGCCGTTTCCTGTGCCGGCCTGGACCGGATCGGTCGGCAGGGCGTTCATGCGGAGGCTCCCAGAAGGCGCAGCCGCGCCATGCCCTGCTGCAGCGCCGGTGCACTGCCTGGCTGCAGCCGGCCATCGGCGCCGGTGATGCCCATGCGCTGCAGCCAGGCCTCGAACTCGGGTGCCCGGGCCAGGCCCAGCGTGTCGCGCAGGAAGAGGGCGTCGTGGAAGGACGTGCTCTGGTAGTTGAGCATCACGTCGTCCGCCCCCGGCACACCGATCAGGAAGGTGAGGCCGGCCGTGGCCAGCAGCACCAGCAGCGTGTCCATGTCGTCCTGGTCGGCCTCGGCATGGTTGGTGTAGCAGACGTCGCAGCCGATGGGCAGGCCCAGCAGCTTGCCGCAGAAGTGGTCTTCCAGGCCGGCGCGGATGATCTGCTTGCCGTCGAACAGGTATTCCGGCCCGATGAAGCCCACGACGGTGTTGACCAGCAGCGGCCGGTAGCGCCGCGCCAGCGCATAGGCCCGCGCCTCGCAGGTCTGCTGGTCGACGCCATGGTGCGCGTTGGCCGACAGCGCGCTGCCCTGGCCGGTCTCGAAGTACATGACGTTGTCGCCCAGCGTGCCGCGGCCCAGCGCGCGGGCGGCGTCGCAGGCCTCGTCGAGCAGTTCGGGCGTCACGCCGAAGGAGAGGTTGGCCTTTTCGGTGCCGGCGATGGACTGGAAGACCAGGTCCACCGGCGCGCCGCGCTCCATGAGCTTCATCGTGTGGGTCACATGGGTGAGCACGCAACTTTGGGTGGGAATGGCGAAGCGCTCGATGACCTCGGCCAGCATGTGCTGGAGCCGCTCGAGCACCGGCAAGCTGTCCGAGACGGGGTTGACGCCGATCACCGCATCGCCCGCGCCATAGAGCAGCCCGTCCAGGGTGGAGGCGGCGATTCCGCGCAGATCGTCGGTCGGATGGTTGGGCTGCAGCCGGACGGCCAGCTGGCCGGGCAGGCCAAGGGTGTTGCGGAAGCGGGTCGTGACCTGGCACTTGCGGGCGACGGCGATCAGGTCCTGGTTGCGCATCAGCTTGGAGACGGCGGCCACCATCTCCGGCGTGAGCCCGGGCGCCAGCGCGGTCAGCGTCGCGGTGTCCGCCGCATCGGACAGCAGCCAGTTGCGGAAATCGCCCACGGTGCGATGCGCCACCGGTGCGAAGGCGGCCGCGTCATGGCCGTCGAGGATCAACCGCGTGATGTTGTCCTCTTCGTAGGGCACCAGCGCCTCGCTGAGGAACTGCCCGAGCGGCGTGTCGGCCAGCACATGCCGCGCCGCCATGCGTTGCTGCGCGGTGGCGGCGCCGACGCCGGCCAGGTAGTCGCCCGAGCGCGCGGGGCTGGCGCAGGCCATCACCTGGCGGAGATCGCCGAAGTCGAAGACCTGATGCTGGATCGTCGTGCGGTAGCGCATGGGCGGTGTCGGTGGGCGAGGGGCCGGCCGTGGCGGGAGACCGACGCATGATCGCGCTCGCCGCCCGGCTACCGGGTA
Organism: Pseudacidovorax sp. NFM-22; assembly: GCF_021401245.1. Lineage (GTDB taxonomy): Bacteria > Pseudomonadota > Gammaproteobacteria > Burkholderiales > Burkholderiaceae_C > Xenophilus. The sequence goes on along the minus strand of NZ_JACBFY010000001.1, from coordinate 362,246 downwards.
GGACAAGCGATGCAGGTTCCGGGCCCGCGCGCGGCCCGACCTGCTGCGGCGGGGGCGCAGGGCGCGTCAGGGGCGCGGCTTATGATCCGCCGCTTTTCCACCTCGGGAGAGCCCATGACCATCGTTTCGCGTGCCCTCGGCGCTGCTGCCGCCACCCTTCTCGTCGCCTGTGGCGCTGTTCACGCCCAGGGCGCCGCCGTCACCACGCCCAGCGGGCTGGTCTACCAGAGCGTCAAGGAGGGCACCGGCCCCAGCCCCTCGGCGACCGACACGGTGCGGGTGCACTACCGCGGCACCTTCCCGGACAGCGGCAAGGAATTCGACAGCTCCTATGCCCGCAACCAACCGGCCGAGTTCCCCCTCAACCGCGTGATCCCGTGCTGGACCGAGGGCCTGCAGAAGATGAAGGTGGGCGGCAAGGCCAAGCTGGTGTGCCCGCCGGCCATCGCTTACGGCAGCCGCGGCGCGGGCGGCGTGATCCCGCCGAATGCCACGCTGAACTTCGAGGTCGAGCTGCTGGGCATCCAGGGCCGCTGAGCCCCGGCGGCCCGCCGACGCGCCGGCTCAGCGGCGGCCTGCCCGGCCCACCGCAAGCCGCAGAAGGGCCAGCAGGATCAACGCCGCGGCGCCCAATGCCGCGGCCGCCATGATCCAGAACGCCAGCGGCGAATGCTGCGCCGGCCAGGGCCCGAGGCCGTGGTAGGCCAGCCGGTAGCCGCCGCCCAGCCCCACGCCCCACAGCAGGGCGCAATACACGAGCAGGGGCGCCACCGTGATGCGGAAGCAGCGCAGCACGAAGATGCACAGCGTCTGCATCGCGTCCGCCAGGTGGTAGGCGGCGCAGGCCACCAGCAGCCCCGCGGCCAGATGGGCCACCGCGGCCTCCCGCGTGTAGAACTGGACGATGGTGCCGCGCAAGGCCAGCAGCAGGCCGGCCATCATCAACGCGGCCAGCACTGCCATGGCCAGACCCTGCCAGCAGGCGCGCCGCGCCTGGTCCGGCCGCCCGGCACCCATCCAGTAGCCGACCCGGGCGCTGGTGGCCAGGCCCAGCGAGAGCGGCACCATGTAGGCGACGGCGGTGAGGTTGGACGCGATCTGGTGCGCAGCCGTGGCCGTGCTGCCCAGGCGCGCGATGAACAGCGCCATGAAGGTGAAGGAACTCACCTCGACCATCACCGACAAGCCCGCCGGCACGCCCAGCCGGGCGAAGGTGCCCAGTTGCGGCCAGTCCGGCCGCTCGGGCCGACGCCAGAGGCGATAGGGCTGGTACTCGGGGCGGTGGCGCAGCATCAACACCGCAACGGCCAGCATCAGCCAGTTGACGGTCAGCGTGGCGAGCGCGCAACCCATCAGCCCAAGCGCCGGCACGCCCAGGCCGCCAAAGGTCAGCCAGATCGACAGCGGCACCTTGACCGCCAGTGCCCCGACCTGCAGCCAGGTGACGAAGCTGGGCCGGCCGATGGACTGGTTCAGGGTGGCGTAGATGCGGAAGAGCAGCGCCGCCGGCAGGGCCGCGGCCAGCACGGCCAGGTACTGGCCGACCGCGCCGCGCATGGCGGGCGGCACCTCGGTCCAGGCCAGCAGCGGGCCGGGCGACAGCAGCAGCGTCGCGCCGACCGCCGTGGCGGCCGCGCACAGGTACAGCGCCTGCCGCACCGAGCGGCCCATGGCCTCGCGCCGGCCGGCGCCGTGCAGCTCGGCCCAGACCGGCAGCAGGGCCTGCAGGGTGCCGGTCAGCGCCACGAAGACGCTGATGAAGATGGCCGCGCCGATGGACAGCGCCGCCAGCGCCTCCTGATCGAACCGACCGGCGACCACGGTGTCGGTGACGCCGAAGGCCATGGTCGCCATCTGGCCGACCAGCACCGTGCCGGCGTGGCGGGCGATGAGGCGCCGCTCGCTCACTGCGGTGCCTGTCGGCGGAACAGCAGCAGGTCGTCGCTGGGACTGGTGGGCCGGCGGAAGGTGCCCTCGAAATGCCAGTCGGCCATGCGGACCCGGTTGGGCAGGCTGAACAGGTAGTCCGGATGCACCAGCAGCCAGGTGCACTGGCTGCCGTCGGCCAGCGGTTGCAGCGCCATGCGGCCGTGGTGGCGCAGTGCGGCGATCTGGGCGCGGTTGAGGCCCAGCTCGTCCACGCAGCCGGGCTGCGCGCCCATGCGTTGCGAGAGGGCGCGCACCTGGGGCTCGTAGCTGCGGGCGTAGTCGAGCAGCGGCAGCCACAGGGTCATCAGCAGCAGCCAGCACAGCGCGGCGCCACCGGCGGGCAGGGCCATCGTCTTCCAGAGCGCGGCGCGGTGTCGCCCGGTGCGCCAGCGCACCAGCCAGGCCCAGGCGATGGTGGCGGCCAGCGCCAGGCCGAAGCCGATCCAGGAGAAGTCGGGCACGAAGCCCGGCGCCAGGCGGTAGACGTTGGCCGCCGGCTTGGCGGGCACGCCCGTGTGCAGCGAGATCCAGTACACCCAGATGAACAGCGCCACGCCGCTGAAGAAGAGCAGGGTGAACCAGTCGATCAGCGCCGAGACACTGCGCCGGAAGGTGGGCAGCGCAAAGGCCGCCAGCGTGGCGAAGGCGGGCAGGCCGATCAGCAGCGAGCGTTCACCGAAGTCGGTGAAGATGGTCGAGAACGACGCCGCCAGCATGAAGCCGAGCGGCAGCGCCACATGCCGGGCCGTCAGTTGCCGGCGCCAGCGCCACAGCGTCCAGATCGCCAGCGGCCAGGCGGGCCAGGTGAACCACAGGAAGAGCTTGAGCAGCCCGCGCGCCTCGGCGATGAGGCGCTCGTTGGGGTCGCTGCCGGGCAGGGAGAGGTTCCAGTGGAACTGGCCCAGGGCTGCCGCCACGGCTGCCCCGATCAACGCCAGCGCCGCCAGCCCCAGGACGCCGGTACTGTCGTACACCGGGCTGGCGTCGCCGTCGGGCTCACGCTGGCCGAGCAGCCATTCGCGGCAGGCCAGCACCGCGCAGCCACCGCTCAGGATCAGGCCCATGGAGGGCGCACCGCTCAGCGACAGCCCCAGCGCGCCAATGCCGAAGGCGGTGAGGGGCGCCGCGCGCCGATAGGGCAGCGCCGCGGCGCCATAGAACAGCAGCGAGGCGAAAAAGAGCTGTGCCAGCGCCGGTGTGGTCTCGTGGCCCAACTGGGCCAGGCCCAGGCTGGCGATCAGCGCGAGCAGGCCGCCATCGGCCACCGCGCGCGCATAGTCGGTCGGCCGGGCCTCGCCACCGAAGGCAAAGGCCACCGGCTGGGCCCGCGGCGTCCGTGCCAGGTAATAGACCGCGTACCAGGTGGCGGTGAAGGTGCACCACAGCATCAACGCGAACACGATGCGCACCGCCAAGTCCGGCGGCAGCCACGAGGGCGAGAGCTGGATCGCCCAGGCCCCGATCCAGTAGGGCAGCAGGGCCGGAATCTCCGGCCGCAGGCCCAGCAGCAGCGGATCGAGCCAGCGTGCCAAGCCGCCGCCGCCCTCGGCCAGCGCCGCCATGTAGCCGAAGGAGGCGACATCCGCGCTCTTCCACGGCCCCCGGCCGAGCAGGCCGGGCATCAGGTAGGCGGCACACAGCAGCAACAGCGCCGCTCGGGGCAGGCGGCGCACGGCGTTCTGGGCAACGATGGCGGGATTGGGGGGGCTCAATGCGCGGGGCTCACGGTCTGGCGGGCGGGCGTGCGGCCCGGATCATCGGGCGGCGCATGGGAGAAAAAACAAAGGGCAGCACGGAGATCCGGGCTGCCCTCGGTGCACCGCACGGGGCGGCGCTGTGTGCAAAGACGGCTTACTTGGAGGACAGCGCGCTCTTGCCGAACTTGTTGCGGAACTTCTCGACGCGGCCGCCCATGTTGTCCACCGACTTCTGGGTGCCGGTGTAGAAGGGGTGCGACTCGCTGGAAGTGTCCAGCTTGTACAGGGGGTATTCCTTGCCTTCGAAGGTCTCGGTCTCGCGCGTGTTCACGCAGGAGCGGGTGACGAACTTGAAGCCGTTGGACAGGTCCAGGAACAGGACTTCGCGGTAGTCGGGATGGATGCCTTCTTTGGCCATGGTGATTCCTTGAGCGTCGATGCGGGAGCCACTGTGCACAACCATCGTGCCAGCACTTGCCGCGAAAAGCCCTCGATTCTAGCGCGGCAGTTCACAGAGCGCCAGTGCAGGGCGCGACGGGGCATTCAGGCCTTCACCACGCCGCACCAGTCGACGATGAACTGGGCCATGGCGGCCGTCACGCGCTGCATGCTTTCGAGGGACACGGCCTCGTCGATGCCGTGGATGTGGCGCGCGACGGGCCCGTAGTTGGTCACCGGGATGTCGCTCATCAGCCGGAAGTGCCGGCCATCGGTGGTGGCCGTGCAGGCAAGGCGCGCAGGCCGCTGACCGGCGATCTTCTCGTGGGCGTCGGCCAGCGTGCGCATGGCGGGCGCCTCCAGGTCGTAGACGCAGCCGGGCGAGCGGTGGCCGCGTGCGTCGATCTCGACCACCAGGGCTGGGTTGAGCGCGTGGGCCTTGGCGCGGATGCGCGCGCCGACCTGGGCCTCCACGTCCGCCGGGTCCATGCCGGGGTAGTAGCCGATGCGCAGACCCAGCGTGCAGGTGCAGGGCACGGAGGAATTCCATTCCCCGCCCTCGATCCGGCCCAGGTTGAAGTTGACCGGGTGCGCCACGTCGGCGAAGGCAGGGTGGCGGTTCTCGGGCCGGTTCCACTCGGCTTCCAGCTCCTTCAGGTCGGCCATGATCGCCATCGCCGCCTCGATGGGGTTGAGCCCCTGGCCCATGTAGGCGACGTGGGCGGGCCGACCGGTGAGGGTGACGAACAGCCAGCTCACGCCCACCTGGGCGCTCATCAGCGTCTCGCCGAAGGGCTCGGGAATGATGACGGCGTCGAAGTCGGTGAGCTTCGCCTTGGCCCGGGCGGTCTGCAGCGCATGCAGGGTGGCGAGCGTGCCGTTGCCGGTGTTCTCTTCGTCCAGCACGGCGTTGAAGCCGACCGTGCCGGCCGGGGTGAAGCCCAGCGTGCGCAGCAACCGGAGCGCGGCCAGCGCGCAGACGATGCCGCCCTTCATGTCGCCGGCGCCGCGGCCGTAGAGCCAGCCGTCTTCCACGCGCGGCAGGTAGGGGCCGGTGGTCCAGAGCGATTCCGGGCCGGTCGGCACCACGTCCAGGTGGCCGTTGAAGAGCACCGAGCGGCCCTTCGTGCCTGCCGGCGGCAGGTGGCGGGCCAGCAGGTTGTGCCGGCCGCCGTCCGGATCGCAGGGGCAGGAGAACAGGGCCAAGCCCTCGATCTGCCGGCTGTCGAGAACGATGCGCTCGCAGTCCAGACCCATGTCCTGCATCAGGCCTTCCAGGAAGTCGGCAGCCGGTTGCTCGGCGCCGGAGGGGCTGGGCGCGGCGACGAAGGCGCTGAGCGTGTCGATCATCCAGGGCGTCAGGGCCTGGGCCGCGTCGCGCAGTTGGTCGGGGGTCGGGATGGCAGCCATGGGCGGTTCCAGATTCAGAGTCGGGCCAGCACGTCGTCCAGCGTCTGCACCAGCAGGTCGGCATGGGCGCGTTCGAAGACCAGGGGCGGCCGCAGCTTGAGGATGTGGGCCGCTTCGCCCGTGGCGCTGAGCAGCACGCCGGCCTGCCGCAGGCCGTTGACGACGCGCGCTGCCTCGGCTGTGGCCGGCGTGCGGCGGGCGCGGTCGGTGACCAGTTCGACGCCGATGAACAGGCCCGCGCCACGCACCTGGCCGATCAGCGCATGTTTTTCGCCGAGTTGTCGCAGGCCCGCCATCAGATGGTCGCCGACCGCCTGCGCGTTGGCCTGCAGCCCACCGTCCTGGAGCACGTCGAGCACCGCGCTTGCAGCCGCCATCGAGACCGGATTGCCACCGAAGGTATTGAAGTAGCGGCACTGCCGGCCGAAGGCCGCCATCACCTCGGGCCGCACGGCCAGGCCAGCGACCGGATGGCCATTGCCCATGGGCTTGCCCATCGTGACGATGTCCGGCACCACGCCGTGGCGGGCGAAGCCCCAGAAGGCCTCGCCGGTGCGGCCGAAGCCGGGCTGCACCTCGTCGGCGATGAATACGCCGCCGGCCTCGCGGATCGCGGCGACGGCTTCCTGCAGGAAGCCGCGTGGGCCGGTGAAGATGCCGTCGCTGGAGAAGACGGTGTCCACCAGCAGCGCGGCGGGCCGGATGCCGGCGGCCTGCAGGTCGGCGATGGCGCGGCGCACGCCATCCGCAAAGTGCCGGCCCAGCGTTTCGGCGTCCAGGTCGTCACCATCCGGTGGGGGCACGGTGCGCACCGCGCGGCCCAACTCCACATAGCGGCCCAGCGAGGGCGAGGCCTCGGCCAGGCTGGCGGTGACGCCGTGGTACGCGAAGCTCGTGATGATCACGCCCTCGCCGCCGGTGTGGGTGCGGGCGATGCGCAGCGCCAGGTCGTTGGCCTCGCTGCCGGTGCAGGTGAACACGGCATGGCCCAGTTCGGCGGGCATCGTCGCCAGCAGGCGCTCGGCATAGTCGAGCACGCCCTCGTGCAGGTAGCGCGTGTGGGTGTTGAGCGTGGCGGCCTGCCGCGCGATGGCCTCGACCACCTGCGGATGTGCATGGCCGACGCAGACGACGTTGTTGTAGGCGTCCAGGTAGCGGCGGCCCTCGGCGTCGAACAGCCACACGCCTTCGCCGCGCACCGGGTGCAGCGGCTCGTCGTAGAACAGGCGGTAGCTGGGGCCGAGCAGACGGGCGCGGCGTTCGATCAGGTCGGCAGTGGTGGCGGGCATGGGCAGGGCGCGTAGAGGCGAGTCAGGGGCAGGCGTGGCGCAGCGCGTCGTCGAGCGCGGCGGCAGGCAGGGCAGCCAGCGCCGCCAGTCGTGCCCAGGAGGCGCCGTTGTTGCGCAGCAGGTACGCCGCATTGGCCGGCTCCCGCGCCGCCCGCCAGCCGCTGATGGCGACCACCATGGCCAGGCGCGTGGCGACCAGGATTGGCAGCAGCGTCCGCTCTTGCGTCGAAAGCGGCGTGACCGCGTGGTACGCACCGGCGAAGGCCGCGATGCTCTCGGCGGGCGCCTGCGCGTCCAGCTGGTAAGAGGCCGCGACCGCCAGGTCGACGATCCGCGGTGCGGCGACCATGTCGCCGAAGTCCAGGATGCCGACCAGGCGCTCGGGCGCCTGCGGGGCCACCAGCAGGTTGGAGGGATTGAAGTCGTTGTGGATGGGCTGGCGCGGCAGTGTGCGCAGCACCGGCAGCGCGTCGACGGCAAATCGGTCCAGCGCCGCCTGGGCGAGCGCGCGGCGGGCGGGGTCGTCCACATGCGCCAGCAGGCTGCGGGTGCCGAGGGCGCGCTGAAGGTCCCAGGGCAGGGGCAATTCGCCCGCGGGATGGGACAGGCCGGCGAGGGCGGCATCCAGCCGCGCGAGCAGCGCGCCCGCATGGGCGGCCCGCCCCGGAGTGGGCGGGGCCTTGGGCAGGGGCAGGCCTTGCAGGTAGCTGAAGAGGCGGATGACGCGCGGGGCGTCGCCCAACGTGGTGTCCACCGCAGAGAACGCGCCGCTGCGCATGGGCAGGAGGCGCTGCACCGGCAGGTCCGGCGCGGTCGCGGCCAGGTGCAGCAGCGCCTGCGTCTGGAAGTCGGCGACGACGGCGCTCTCGACCGGGTGCGAAACCTTGAGCATGCGTGGCGCGCCGCCATCCGCAGGCTGGACCAGGAAGTTGGCATCGCGCTCGCCGCCCAGCGGCGTCAGGGAGCCCGCGAGTCCGTAGTGGCGTCGAAGCAGTGATGTGGCGTCGTCCAGGCCGACCGGCGCTGGAGGCGCGCACAGGACGGCAGCTTCGGGCAACTGCTCGAAAGCGTCGTCTTCGCTCCCCGTCCGTTCGGGCCGAGCCTGTCGAAGCCAGGGCACATCAGCCGGCGCGCCGTTTCGCCCTTCGACAGGCTCAGGGCGAACGGGTTGGGAAGCGGGGTCTGTTTGCAGTGGATCGCTCCCCGTCCGTTCGGGCTGAGCCTGTCGAAGCCGGGTCGCATCGGCCGGTGCGCCGTTTCGCCCTTCGACGGGCTCAGGGCGAACGGGTGGGAGGCCGGGGTTCGTTTGCAATGGATCGCCCCCTGTCCGTTCGGGCTGAGCTTGTCGAAGCCGGGGCGCAGCGGCCGGTGCGCCGTTTCGCTCTTCGACAGGCTCAGGGCGAACGGGTTGGAGATCGGGGTTTGTTGGCAGTGGATCGCCCACTGTCCGTTCGGGCTGAGCCTGTCGAAGCCGGGGCACATCGACCAGCGCGCCGTTTCGCCCTTCGACAGGCTCAGGACGAACGGGTTGAGGGCTGTCGGGTGCTTCAGGCGCAAGGCAAACGGGTTGGGGACCGTCTGGCGCTTCGGGCGCAGGGCGAACGGGCTGGGCGGTCGGCGGCGCTTGCAGGCTCATGCCGCCGCCTCGAAACCGCCCAGCGCGCTGCGCAGGTTGGGCCCCAGGTCGGGCGACAGGTAGCCGCCCTCCTGCACCAGCACCGTGGGCACGCCCAGCCGGGCGATCTCGCCGGTGATGCGGGCGAAGCCCTCGGTGCTGACGGCCAGCGCGCGGTAGGGGTCGTGCTCGTGGGCGTCCAGCCCCAGTGCCACCACAACGGCGCCTGGCGCATAGGCGCGGACGGCGTCCAGGGCGCTGCGCAGGGCGACGAGGTAGGCCTCGGTGTCGGTGCCGCGCGCCAGCGGCACGTTCAGGTTGAAGCCCAGCCCATCGCCCTCGCCATGCTCGTGCGCATGGCCGGTGAAGAAGGGCGTGCAGAAATGCGGATCGCCGTGCAGCGAGACCGTGAGCACGTCGCGCCGGCGCCAAAAGATGCCCTGCGTGCCGTTGCCGTGGTGCACATCCACATCGACGATGGCCACGCGGTCGAAGCGCCGGCGCAGGTGCTGCGCGGCGATGGCGGCGTTGTTGAGGTAGGTGAAGCCGTTCGCCCGGTCGGCATAGGCATGGTGGCCCGGCGGACGGCACAGGGCATAGGCGGCGCGTTCGCCGTCCAGCACCAGTTGCGCCGCATGCGTGGCCGTGTGGGCCGACCAGACGGCGGCCTCCCAGGTGTGCTGGCCCAGCGAGCAGGCCATGTCGCCCAGGTGGTAGCCCGCCTGGCCGACCAGGCTGTCGGGATAGGTGAAGGGCTGGCCCGGGAAGGGATGCACATTGGGGATCACCTCGAAGGAGGGATCGTCCAGCTGCTGCCAGCGCGCCCAGGCCGTCTCCAGGAAGCGCAGGTACTGCGGCGTGTGGATGGCCGCGCGTGGGCCCGGGCCGTGGTCCTCGGGGGCGACGACCTCGTGGCCCTGCTCGCGTGCGGCCTGCAGCAGCAGATGGGCGCGCTCGGGCTGCTCGTTGCTGCGCTTGAACTTGCCGCGCACGATGAACTGCTGCGGATCGTGGCCGACGTGGCGGTCGCTGTAGATGACTTTCATGGGCGGTGGGACGTCAGGGCAGCAAGAGACAAAAAAGAAGGTTCAGCGCGTGGCCAGCCGCAGCCGCGCCACATGCTCGCGTGCGTCCTCCAGGTGGAAGCGCAGCGCCTGCTCGACGGCCGGCGCGTCGCGGCGGCGCAGGGCGTTGGCGATGGGTTCGTGCGTCTGGGCCAGCGAGGCCGGGTCGCCATAGCTGTCCTCGGTCAGCGCGAGGAACATGCGTACCTCGTTGACCATGTTGGAGAAGAGCTGCTGCAGGTAGTCGTTGCCCGACAGGGCGCAGAGCGCGGCATGGAAGTCCAGGTCCAGCGTCACGCGCTCGGCCTGGCTCAGTGTGGCGGCGCGGGCGACCATGTCGTCCACGCGGCCGGCCATGGCATCGAGCTGCGCGTCGCTGGCGTGGCGGCAGGCCAGCGTGGCGCCCATCACCTCCAGCGTGATGCGCACGGCATAGAGGTCGTCGATCTGCTTGGTGCTGACCGTGCGCACGGTGAAGCCGTGACGCGGGCGCGAAACCAGCAGGCCCAGGCTTTCGAGCCGGCGCGCCGCCTCGCGCACGGGCGCGCGGCTCACGCCCATCTGGCGGGCCAGTTCGGCCTCGACCACGCGGTCGCCGGGACCGATGCGGCCTTCGAGGATGGCCCGCTGCAGCTCGGCCTGGATCAGCCCGACCAGGTCGGGCGCCTGGATCGAGGCGAAGGCGGGGGCGGATGTGGGCAGGGCGGCGTTCACGCAGTCTCCGGATGTCGTTGTCGTGGCGTTGCGGCGGATCGTGCCAGATACACACCGGCCACCGCGATGCAGGCCATGCCCGCCATCGCCAGGCCATCGGGCGGGCGCTGGAACCAAAAGGCGCTGATCAGCACGGCCAGCAGCAACTGCACATAGTTGAGCGGCGCCAGCGTCGAGGCCTGGGTGCGCCGGAAGGCCGCCAGCAGCAGCAACTGCGCACCGCCGCTGGCCAGGCCGCCCGCCAGCAGCACCAGGGCCTGCGGCCAGGGCGGGACCTGGACGTCCTCTGAAAGTGCCGCCAGCACCAGCGTGACGGCGAGGCAGACGAAGGCCGTATGCGCGAACTGCACCGGTGCCGGCACCACGCCAGACAGCCGGCGCGTGAAGACCTGGAACAGCGCATAGCCTGCGGCCGACACGGCCATCAGCAGCGTGCCCGCCAGCGGCAGATCGTGCCCCGGCCGCACGATCAGCAGCATGCCCGCGAAGCCGCCCGCCACGGCCAGCCACTGGGCGCGGCGCACCCGCTCGCCCAGCAGGCTGGGCGCCAGCGCCACCATCAGCAGCGGCGCCGTGAAGTAGATGGCCGTGGCCTCGGCCAGCGGCATGGTCACCAGCGCCGTCATGAAGCAGGTGGCCACCAGGGCCAGCATGCTGCTTCGCGCCAGCAGCAGGCCCTGGTGCGGCTGGCGCCAGAAGCGCAACTGGCCGTGGCGCAGCAGCAGGCCTAGGCCCACGGTGCTGATGCAGACGTAGCGCGACAGGTTGACGACCACCGGCGCATGGCTGGCGACCATCTGCTTGGCGAAGGCGTCGTAGAAGGCGAAGAGCAGCAGCGCACCCAGGAAGAGCAGCACACCCGCCCCCGGCCCGTGGCGCCAGTTGGGCAGCGGCGAGGCCGTGGCGGCCAGGGCGCTCATCGGCCAGATCCCGGCAGCGCTTGCGACTGGGCTTGGCGAGCGATCACGGATTCAGCCCGGCCAGCAGCGCCGCCAGCCCCGGGCCCAGCGCCTCCACCATGTAGCCGCCTTCCTGCACGATGACCGTCGGCAGGGCCAGCGCACGCAGGCGTTCGCCGACGGCGCGGTAGGCGTCGAAGTCCAGGCGCAGCACGCTGATCGGGTCGTCGCGGTAGGTGTCGAAGCCCATGGGCAGCACCAGCGCCTGGGGCGCGAAGCGCTCGATGGCGGCCACCGCCTGGTCCAGCGCCGCGATGAACTCGGCATTGCCGCTGCCATGGGCCAGCGGCAGGTTGAGGTTGAAGCCCTCGCCGGCCCCGGCGCCGCGCTCGTGCGCATAGCCGGTGTAGAAGGGAAAGTAGCCGGCCGGATCGGCATGCGTCGAGACGGTCAGCACCTCGGCGCTGGCATAGAAGATGTTCTGCGTGCCGTCCCCATGGTGGGCGTCCACGTCCAGCACGGCGACCTTGCCGAAGTGCTGGCGCAGCGCCTCGGCCGCCACGGCGCTGTTGTTGACGTAGCAGAAGCCGCTGGCGCGGTCGTGGTGCGCATGATGGCCGGAGGGGCGGCACAGCGCATAGGCCAGCCGCTCGCCGCCGGCCACAGCCATCGCTGCCGCATGCGCGGTGTGGGCCGAGCGCAGGATGGAGCGCCAGCTGTGCGGCCCGAGCGGCGAGGCGAGGTCGCCCACGTAGTAGCCGGTCTGCGCCAGCAACGAGGGGCTGGGGCAGGGCGGGCGCCGTTCGCCGGGCGCGACGCCGTAGTAGGGCGACAGGTTGGGCAGCACCTCGATGCCCGGCTCCAGCCCGGGGCGGGCGAGCTTTTGCCAGCCTTCGTAGGCGCCGGCCAGGTAGTCCAGGTAGTGCGGCGCATGCACCGCCTCCAGCGGCGTGCGGCCGGCGTCGGCCGGCACCTGCACGGCGATGCCATGGGCCTGCAGCGTGGCCTGCAGCGCCTCGGCGCGGGCGGGCAGGTCGGCCGGCTTGTGGATGCGGCCGATGCGCATGTACTGCTGCGGCTGGTGCAGCAGCTGGTCGGGGCAGAAGAAGGCCTGCATCGTCGTGGCCTCGCTCAGAGCGTCTTCTCGAAGCGGTCGAGCGCGCGGCCCAGGCGGGCGAACATCTCGTCCATCTCGGCCGGCGTGATGATGAGCGGCGGGCACAGGGCCACGGTGTCGCCCATGGCGCGCACGATCAGGCCTTCCTCCTGCGCGTACTGCGCCACCTGGTAGCCGGCCTTCAGCGCCGGGTCGAAGGGCGTGCGGGCGGCGCCGTCGAGCATCAGCTCCAGCGCGCCGATCAGGCCCACGGCGCGCATGTTGCCCACGATGCGGCGCTCGGCCTGGGTGGCCAGGCCCTGGGCAAAGCGTGGCGCCAGTGCGCGGGTGCGGGCCAGGATGCCTTCGTCCTCGTAGACCTTGAGCGTCTCCAGCGCCACGGCCGCCGCCACGGGATGGCCCGAGTAGGTATAGCCATGGCCGAAGGTGCCGATGCGGCCGCTGTTGGCGGCCATGGCCTCGTGGATCTGCTGCGACACCATCACGGCCGAGATCGGCACGTAGGCCGAGGACAGCGACTTGGCGCAGGTGAGGATGTCCGGCCGCATACCGAAGGTGGTGGAGCCGAACATCTCGCCCGTGCGACCGAAGCCGCAGATCACCTCGTCGGCCACCAGCAGCACGTCATACTTGCGCAGCACGGCCTGGATCTTCTCGAAGTAGGTGGGCGGCGGAACGATCACGCCACCCGCGCCCATCACCGGCTCGGCGAAGAAGGCGGCCACGGTGTCCGGGCCCTCGTTCAGGATCAACTGCTCCAGCTCGTCGGCGCGGCGGGTGGCGAAGTCCTCGGCCGACTCGCCGGGCAGCGCGTCGCGGTAGTGGTGCGGGCTGCCGGTGCGCAGGATGCGATCGATGGGCAGGTCGAAGTCCGCATGGTTGGCCGCCAGGCCGCCCAGGCTGGCCGAGGCCACCGTCACGCCGTGGTAGGCGCGGTCGCGGCCGATGATCTTCTTCTTGGCCGGCTTGCCGATGGCGTTGAAGTAGTACCAGATCATCTTCACCGCCGAGTCGTTGGCCTCGGAGCCCGAGTTGGCGAAGAACACGCGCGCCATCGGCACCGGCGCCAGCGCCAGGAGGCGCTCGGCCAGCTGCGCCGCGGCCGGATTGCTGCGGTGGTTGAAGGTGTGGTAGTACGGCAGCGTCTGCAGCGCATCGATGCCGGCCTGCACCAGCCGCGGATGGCTGAAGCCCAGCGAGGCGCACCACAGGCCCGACATGCCCTCGATATAGCGGCGGCCGGATTCGTCCTCCACATGGATGCCGTCGCCGCGCGTGATGAGCAGCGGCTCCACCTGGCCGTGGGTGGCGAGGTTGGTGTACGAATGCAGATGGGCCGCGACGTCTGCGGCGGCGTTGGGGGTGCGGGCGTTCATGGTCTGGGTTTCTCTTGGCTCGTTCGTCTCAGTAGCCGCGTTGGAGGTCCACGGCGACTTCGGCGGCCTGGCCGGCGCGGATGCGTTCCAGGTTCAGGCGGGTTTGCCGGGCGATGACGGCCGGCTGGGTGCGGGTGGCGATGTGGGGCGTGACCACGATGCGCGGGTCGCGCCAGAAGGGGTGCTCGGCCGGCAGCGGCTCCTGCACGAAGGCGTCCAGCGTGGCGGCGCCCAGGTGGCCGGCGTCCAGCGCCGGGATCAGGTCGGTCTCCACCAGGTGGGCGCCACGGCCCACATTGACCAGGTGCGCCCCGCGCGGCAGTTGTGCGAAGAGATCGCGGCCCAGGATGCCGGCTGTTTCTTCGGTGAGCGGCAGCAGGCACACCAGCGTGTCGCAGCCGGCCAGGAACTCGGCCTGCTGCGCTGCGCCGTGGAAGTAGGCGAGACCCTCAGGCACCTCGCGCGGGCTGCGGCTCCAGCCGCGGACGCTGTAGCCCAGCGCCATCAGGGCGCGGGCGCAGGCCAGCCCCAGGGTGCCCAGGCCGGCGATGCCGACGCGGTGGGCGCGCGGTGGCTGGACGGACGCTTCCTCCCAGCGCCCGGCCGCCGCGCTCGCGAGGTAGCGGCCCATGTGGCGCTGGCCGTGGATCACGGCCCAGGTCACGTAGGCCGCCATGCCCGAGGCCATGTCGGTGTCGACGATGCGGCACACCGGAACGTCGGGCAGGGCAGCGTCGGCCGTGATGTGGTCGATGCCGGCGCCCAGCGACTGGATCAACGCCAGCCTGGGCATGCGCGCCATCAACCCCGCAGGGGGAGCCCAGCAGACGGCCGCGTCGATGGCGTCCAGTGGGCCCAGGTCGTCCATGGTGCGCAGCTCGGCATCGGGAAACTCCGCGCGGAAGGCGGGCAGCAGGTAGCCCATGTCCAAGTTGGCGCTCAAGAGGGCGATGGTGGTCAACGGATGGGCTCCTTCTCGGCCGTCAGGCGCGGCACCGCCTCGATCAGCATGCGGGTGTAGGGATGTTGCGGGTCGGTCAGCACCTGGGCGGCCGGGCCGTATTCGACGACGGCGCCGCGCTGCATCACGGCGATGTGGTCGCACATCTCGCCGGCCACGCGCAGGTCGTGGGTGATGAAGACCATGGCCAGCTTGAAGCGCTCGCGCACCTCGGCGAAGAGCTGCAGCACCTGCGCCTGCACCGACACGTCCAGCGCCGACACGGGCTCGTCGGCCACCAGCAGTTGGGGCTCCATGGCCAGGGCGCGGGCGATGCCGATGCGCTGGCGCTGGCCGCCGCTGAACTCGTGCGGATAGCGATCGGCCGCCTCGGGGCCCAGGCCCACCAGGCGCAGCAGCTCCAGCGCGCGGGCCATGGCCTCGGCCTTGGGCACGCCCTGGGCGATGGGCCCGGCCGCCAGCGTGGGGCCGATGCGGTGGCGCGGATTGAGCGAGGCATACGGGTCCTGGAAGACCATCTGCACCTTGCCCTGCGTCTGACGGCGCATGGCCGCGCCGGAAAGCAGGCTCTTGCCCTTGAACAGGACGCGCCCGCTGTCGAAGGGCTC
This sequence comes from Pseudacidovorax sp. NFM-22, assembly GCF_021401245.1. Classification (GTDB taxonomy): domain Bacteria; phylum Pseudomonadota; class Gammaproteobacteria; order Burkholderiales; family Burkholderiaceae_C; genus Xenophilus. The sequence continues at coordinate 347,129 of NZ_JACBFY010000001.1, read as the reverse complement.
CAGCCCCACGATGCAGCGGCCGACGGTCGACTTGCCGGAGCCCGATTCGCCCACCAGTCCCAGCGTCTCGCCGCGGCGCAGCTGGAAGCCGATGCCCTTGGCCGCCTCGACGCGGCGGCCCTTGCTGAACAGGCCGCCGCCGCTCACGTAGGTCTTGCGCAGGTCCTGCACCTGCAGCACGTAGTCCTCCTGCGTGGCCGCGGCCGGCTCGCGCAGGCGGCCCTGCGGGATGGCGGCGATCAGCTTGCGGGTGTACTCGTGCTTGGGGTGCATCAGCACCTCGTGCGCCGGGCCGGCTTCGACGGCCACGCCGGTCTGCATCACGACCACGTGGTCGGCGATCTCGGAGACCACGCCGAAGTCGTGCGTGATGAAGAGCAGGGCCGTGCCCTTGCGCTGCTGCAGCTCGCGCATCAGCGTGAGGATCTGCGCCTGGGTGGTCACGTCCAGCGCCGTGGTGGGCTCGTCGGCGATCAGCAGGCGCGGCTCCAGCAGCAGGGCGCAGGCGATCATCACGCGCTGGCGCTGGCCGCCCGACAGGCGGAAGGGGTAGCTGTCGGCCAGCAGTTCGGGGTCGGGCAGGCCCACGTCGGCCAGCGCGGCCACGATGCGGCGGCGCTTCTCGGCAGCCGGCAGCGTGAGGTGCGAATCGAAGACCTCGGCCAGCTGGTCGCCGATGCGCATCACCGGGTTGAGCGCGGTCATCGGCTCCTGGAACACCATGCCGATGCGCCGGCCGCGCAGCTCGCGCATCTGGGCTTCGGTGAGCGTGAGCAGGTCGGTGCCCTCGAAGAGGATGCGGCCGGCCACCGGCGCCACATGCGGCCTGGGCAGCAGGCCCATGATGGCGTTGGCGATCATCGACTTGCCGGAGCCCGATTCGCCCACCACGCACAGTGTGCGGCCGGGCAGCAGGTCGAAGCTGGCGCCCTTCACGGCCAGCGAGCGGTCGCCGCCGGGCGGCAGGCAGATGTCCAGGCCCTCGACGCGCAGCACGGCGTCCTCGGCCTCGGGTTCGGGCAGCGGCTTGAGCAGGGCGTTCATCGGGTGCGGCCTCCCAGCCGGGTGTTGAGTCCGTCGTTCAGGCCTTCGCCCACCAGGTTCAGCGCCAGCACCGTCAGCACGATGGCCAGGCCCGGGAACACCGCCATCCACCAGGCCTGGCGCAGCACGGTGCGGGCGGTGCCCACCATGTAGCCCCAGCTCATCTGGTTGGGGTCGCCCAGGCCCATGAAGCTCAGGCTGCTCTCCAGCAGGATGGCCGAGGCGATCATCAGCGAGGCCATCACCACGATGGGCGAGGTGGCGTTGGGCAGGATCTGCGTGAGGATGATGCGCGGCGTGGACTGGCCTGCCAGCTGCGCCGCCGCCACGAAGTCGCGCTGGCGCAGCGTGAGGAACTCGCCGCGCACCAGACGCGCCACCGGTGGCCACGAGACGAGCGCGATGGCCGTCACGATCGAGCCCACCGAGGGCTGGAAGATCGCCACCAGCACCAGGGCCAGCGCAAAGCTGGGCACGGCCTGGAACAGCTCAGTGAAGCGCATCAGCGCCGCGTCGATCCAGCCGCCGAAGTAGCCGGCCACGGCGCCCAGGCCCACGCCGATCAGCAGCGACACCACGGTGGATACAACGCCGATCAGCAGCGAGATACGCGCGCCGCGCACCACGCCCGAGAAGATGTCGCGGCCCATGGTGTCGGTGCCCATCAGGAAGCCGGCTTCCTGCCCGGGCCGCAGGAAGGGCGACTGCACCATGTCCCAGGGGTCGTTGGTGGCCAGCAACGGGCCGAAGGCCACCATCAGCGCCAGCAGCACCAGCACCACGAGGCCGAAGACCGCGCCCTTGTTGCGGCAGAAGCGCCGCCAGAAACCGGAGTTGTTCATTGCCGTGGGCTCCTTGTCGGCGTCACAGCCGGATGCGCGGATCGACCAGGGTATAGACCAGGTCGGTGATCAGGTTGAACAGGATGGCCATGGCGGCCGTCACCAGGAAGCAGCCCAGCAGCAGGTTGTAGTCGCGCTGCAGCAGGGCATCGAACATCAGTCGGCCGATGCCAGGCCAGGCGAAGACAGTCTCGGTGAGCACCGCGCCGCCGATCATGCTGCCGGCCTGGATGCCCGCCAGCGTCACCACCGGCAGGAGCGCGTTGCGCAGGATGTGCGCGCGCTGGATGCGGCCGGGCTTCACGCCTTTGGCGCGGGCGGTCTTCACGAAATCCATCTGCGCGACTTCGAGCATCGAGGCGCGCGTCATGCGGGCATACACGGCCATGAAGAACAGGGCCAGCGTCAGCGAGGGCAGCACCAGGTGCTGCGCGATGTCCCAGGCCAGGGAAAGGCCCGAGAGGCCCGAGCCCACCGTCATGTAGCCGAAGCCCGGCAGCCAGTTCATCTGCACGGTGAAGAGCAGCACCGCCATCATGGCCAGCCAGTACAGCGGCGTGGCGTAGAACACCAGCGCCACCACCGTGATGGCGCTGTCGAGCCAGGAGCCCGGCTTGCGCGCCGCCAGCGCGCCCAGCACAACGCCGAAGATCAGCGACAGCGCGAAGGCGCTGCCGGTGAGCAGCAGCGTGGCCGGCAGTCGGTCGGCGATGAGCTTGGCCACCGGCTGCTGCTGCCGGTACGAGAAGCCCAGGTCCAGCCGAACCACATGGCCCAGGTAGGTGGCCAGCTGCGTGCCGAGCGGCTGGTCCAGCCCGAACTCGCGGCGCAGCTGGTCGACGAACTGCTGGTCGGAGGCGCCGGCCTCGCCGGCCATCACCGACACCGGGTCTCCGGGCGCCGCACGCACCAGCATGAAGTTGACGGTGGCGATCAGCACCAGGGCCACGAGGCCCTGCGCCACACGGGTGAGCATGAACTGCAGGCGTTTCATGGGTGCGTGCGCTGCGTGCTCAGCCGATGGAGGCGCGGCCCAGGCTGTCGTTCAGGCCGATGCCCGAACTCACCGGGTTCTTCACCTTGCTGCGGTAGAGCGTGGGGAAGTTGATCTCGTGCAGCCAGGCGACGGGCGCTTCCTCCAGCAGCAGCTTCTGCACTTCGAGGTAGAGGGCCTTGCGCTTCTCGGGGTCGGCCGCGACCGCGCCGGCGGCGAACAGCTCGTCGACCTTGGGGTTGGAATAGCCCTCGACGTTGTTGAAGGGCGAGCCCTTGGCGATGTTGCTGCTGGTGTAGTTGCGGGCCACGCCCAGGGCCGGGTCACCGTACTGATAGACGTAGGTGAAGGCCAGGTCGTAGTCCCATTCGTTGAGGCGCTGGTTCCAGCCGGCCACGTCGGTGGGCGTCATCTCGATCTTGATGCCGGCCTGGCCCAGGTGCTGGCGCACCATCTCGGCCTGGCGCTGCCAGGTCTCGCCGTAGGGCAGGGGCAGCAGGCGCAGGGTCTCGCCCTTGTAGCCGGCCTCGTCGAGCAGCTTCTTGGCCTTGGCGATGTCGCGCGGGTACTTGGGCACGTCCTCGCTGTAGAACTTGATATGGCTGTTGAAGGGCCCTGTGGCCGCCTTGGCGTAGCCCTGCCAGGCCACCTTGGCGATGGCGTCGCGGTCGATGGCATGCATCACCGCCTGGCGGAACTTGACCTTGTCCATCGGCGCCTTGCGGTTGTTGATCCACAGCCAGGAATGGGGCGCGAAGAACTCCCAGCCCTTGGTCGTGACCTCCACGCCGGGCAGCTTGGACAGGCGTGCCACGTCGAAGTACTCCACCGAGCCACCGGGGGCGATGTCGATCTTTCCGGACTCGAAGGCCGCGGCCCGCGAGGCCGCGTCGGGAATGACGTGGAAATACACGTTCTCCACCTTGGGCACGCCCGGCTGGTGGTACTGGTCGTTGGCCACCAGCTGGATGTAGGAGCCCTTGACCCATTCCTTGAACTTGAGCGGGCCGGTGCCGATGGGCGTGGCGTTGGCCGGGTTGGTCAGGAAGTCTGTGCCCTCGTAGATGTGCTTCGGGATCATCGGCATGGTGCCGGTTTCGAAGATGCCCATGAAGGGGCCGAAGGGCTGCTTGAGGGTGAACTCCACGGTGAGCGGGTCCAGCGCCTTGATGGTGTCGATCTGCTGCAGGCTGGCGCGGAAGCGCGCATGCGTCTTGCGCAGGAAGACGTCGGCCGAGAACACCACGTCGGCCGAGGTGAAGGGCTTGCCGTCGTGCCACTTCACGTTGGGCTTGAGCTTGAAGGTGTAGACCGTGCCTTCCTTGTTGGCGGTCCACGAGGTGGCCAGCAGCGGCTGCGGATCAAGCTTCTCGTCGTAGCGCAGCAGGCCTTCGTAGATGTTGCCGGCGATCATCTGCGTGGGGCCGTTCTGCACGATGCCCAGCATCAGGCCCGGCGGCTCGGGCTGCACCAGCACGTTGATGGTGCCGCTACGCTTTTCCTGCGCCAGCAGGTGCAGCGGCACGCCCGCGATGGAGACGCCCAGGCCGGTGGCGCCCAGTTGGATGAGTCGACGACGTTGCATGTCAGGCTTCCTTTCAGTCAGCGCAAGTTGGCGTTGGTGGGGGATGGGGTCAGTCGCGGAAGGAGGCGGCGGCCGTGGGCTGCTCCAGCCGCTGCAGCAGGGCGCGCCATTCGCGCGCATCGGGGTCGGTGGCGCCGGGCAGGCGGTTGCTGTCGCCGCTTTCGTACTGGCGGGCCGTGAGCTCGCAGACTTCCTCGGGCACCGGATGGATCGGCTGGCCGCTGGCCTGGATGGCCAGTTGCACGCGGCAGGCGCGCTCCAGGTTGTGCATCAGGATGAAGGCCTCGGCCACCGTGCGGCCCAGCGTCACCAGGCCGTGGTTGCGCAGGATCAGCACGCGGGCCGTGGGGCCGAGGTCGGCGATCAGGCGCTCGCGCTCGCCGTGGTCCAGCGCGATGCCCTCGAAGTCGTGGTAGACGACCCGGTTGTGGAACTGCAGCGCCCACTGGTTGCACGGCTGCAGCCCGCAGGCGAGCGAGGACACGGCCACGCCGGCCACGGTGTGGGTGTGCAGCACGCACATGGCGTCGTGCCGGGCCATGTGCACCGCGCTGTGGATCGTGAAGCCGGCGGGGTTCACGTCGTAGGGCGAGGGCTCCAGGATGCGGCCCTCGGTGTCGATCTTGACCAGCGACGAGGCCGTGATGTCGCGGAACAGCATGCCGAAGGGGTTGATGAGGAATTCGCCTTCGGTGCCCGGCACCCGCGCGGAGATGTGCGTGTAGATGCTGTCCTCCATGCCGTAGTGCGCCACCAGTCGGTAGGCCGCGGCCAGGTCCTCGCGCACCTGGCGCTCGGCATCGGAAAAGGTCTTGGGGGTCAGGTCCTGCATCAGCATCACAACGCTCCGTCAATTACTGTCAGCTGTCGACAGATGACATTACGCACGATGCGTGCCAGCTCGCAGATCCTTGATTTCCCTCAGTACGGGGCGTGAAAGGCTGGCTACGCGGGGGCGCGGGTGAGGTGGCGTGGTGCGCGGGCGCACCGTCAAGAAGCGCGCGCACCAATGAAAAACGCCGCGCAAGGCGCGGCGTTTCGGAGGGGGGCGGAAGGCCGGCTAATCAGCCGCCGCGGCGCATCATGTCGAAGAACTCGACGTTGGTCTTGGTGGCCTTCATGCTCTTGAGCACCATCTCCATGGACTCGATCTCGTCCATGTTGTACATGAACTGGCGCAGGATGCGGGTCTTCTGCAGCACCTCGGGTGCCAGCAGCAGCTCTTCGCGGCGGGTGCCCGAGCGGTTGAGCTGGATGGACGGGAACACGCGCTTTTCGTACAGCCGGCGGTCGAGGTGGATTTCGCAGTTGCCGGTGCCCTTGAACTCTTCGAAGATCACTTCGTCCATGCGGCTGCCGGTGTCCACCAGCGCGGTGCCGATGATGGTGAGCGAGCCGCCTTCTTCCACGTTGCGAGCCGCACCCAGGAAGCGCTTGGGCCGCTGCAGGGCATTGGCGTCCACGCCGCCGGTCAGCACCTTGCCGGAGGAGGGCACCACGTTGTTGTAGGCACGGGCCAGGCGGGTGATGGAGTCCAGCAGGATCACCACGTCCTTCTTGAGCTCGACCAGGCGCTTGGCGCGCTCGATCACCATCTCGGCCACGTGCACGTGGCGGGCGGCGGGTTCGTCGAAGGTGGAGGCGATCACCTCGGCCTTGACCGAGCGCTGCATCTCGGTCACTTCTTCGGGGCGCTCGTCCACGAGCAGCACCATCATGTGGATCTCGGGGTAGTTGGCGGCGATGGCGTGCGCGATGTGCTGCATCATCACCGTCTTGCCGCTCTTGGGTGGCGCCACCAGCAGCGCGCGCTGGCCCTTGCCGATGGGAGCGATGATGTCGATCACGCGGCCGGTGATGTTCTCTTCGCTTTTGAAGTTGTCGCGCTCCAGCTTCATCTGCTCCTTGGGGAACAGCGGCGTGAGGTTCTCGAACATCACCTTGTGCTTGTTCGCCTCGGGCGCGCCGTCGTTCACCTTGTCCAGCTTGGTCAGCGCGAAGTAGCGCTCGCCGTCCTTGGGAATGCGCACCTCGCCCTCGATCATGTCGCCGGTGTGCAGGTTGAAGCGCCGCACCTGGCTGGGGCTGATGTAGATGTCGTCGGTGCTGGCCGTGAAGCTGGTGTCGGGGCTGCGCAAAAAGCCGAAGCCGTCGGGCAGGATCTCCAGCACGCCGTCCGCAAACACCTGCTCGCCGGCCTTCGCCCGCTTCTTGATGATGGCGAACATCAGCTCCTGCTTGCGCATGCGGCCGACGTTTTCGATCTCGAGCGCTTCGGCCTGCTTCAGGAGTTCGGAGACGTGCAGTGCCTTGAGTTCGTTCAGGTGCATGGAATGGCCCCGCGGGCGGAGATGCTTGGTGACGGTGGGAGAGGAGGGGGGCTTGCGTCAGGGCGAGAGAGATGCCCCGGAAGCCTTGGACTCGAACCGTGCCCTTGTGTTGGGGCCGGCGAATGCCAGGAATTATGACAGGAAAAAACAAAGGCCGGCGCAAGGGTGCGTCGGCCTTTTCATTTGGAGCAGGAGGCGATCAGGCGAGCTGCTGGTCGATGAAGGCGGTGAGTTGCGCCTTGCTCATGGCGCCGACCTTGGTGGCGGCGAGCTGGCCGTTCTTGAACAGCATCAGCGTGGGGATGCCGCGGATGCCGAACTTGGCGGGGATCTCGCGGTTCTCGTCCACGTTCATCTTGGCGATCTGCAGCTTGCCGTCGTAGGTGTTGGAGACCTCGTCCAGGATGGGCGCGATCATCTTGCAGGGGCCGCACCACTCGGCCCAGTAGTCGACCAGCACGGGCTTGTCGGACTGCAGGACGTCGGCTTCGAAGGAGGAGTCGGAGATGTGCTTGATGAGTTCGCTGGCCATGATGTCTGCCTTGGCTACGTTCGCGGTGAAAGGGATGCTCGCAGGGAGCGGCGAAAGGTTGATTTCATTGTGACAGAAAGGCCTGTGCGGCGTGGCAGGCTGCGGCTATGCCGCCGATAGCCGAGGCACGCGACGCGACAATGCGGCCGATGACCAAGCTTTCGAATGTGGCCGTGATCGGCGGCGGCCCGGCCGGCCTGATGGCGGCCGAGCGCCTCGTCGCCGCCGGCTGCACCGTCGACCTCTACGACGCCATGCCCTCCGTGGGCCGCAAGTTCCTGCTCGCCGGCCGCGGCGGCCTCAACCTCACCCACGCCGAACCCTTCGATGCCTTTGCCTCGCGCTATGGCGAGCGTCGTGCGCAGGTCGAGCCGCTGCTGCGCCGCTTCGATGCCGATGCGCTGCGCGCCTGGACGCACGCGCTGGGCATCGAGACCTTCGTCGGCACCTCGGGCCGCGTCTTCCCGCGCGAGATGAAGGCCGCGCCGCTGCTGCGCGCCTGGCTGCATCGGCTGCGTGCGAGCGGCGTGCGCCTGCACATGCGCCATCGCTGGACGGGCTGGCAGGACGACGGTGCGCTGCGCTTCGACACGCCGCAGAGCGGGACGACGGTGCGTGCGGATGCACTCATCCTGGCCTGCGGCGGCGCCAGCTGGCCGCGGCTGGGCTCGGACGGGGCGTGGGTCGGTCCGCTGGCCGCGCGTGGCGTCACCGCCGCGCCGCTGCGGCCGGCCAACTGCGGCTTCGACGTGGCCTGGACCTCCTTCTTCGCCGAGCGCTTCGCGGGCCAGCCGCTCAAGTCGGTGGTGCTCGACGTGCGGGACCGCGATGGCCGCCACTTCCGCCGCAAGGGCGAGTTCGTCGTGACGTCCACGGGCGTGGAAGGCAGCCTGGTCTATGCGGCCTCGGCCCTGCTGCGCGACGAGATCGCGGCCATCGGCCAGACAACGGCCACCCTGGACCTGTTGCCCGACTGGACGCCCGAACGCGTGCTGGCCGCGGTGGCCCATCCGCGCGGCAGCCGCTCCATGGGCAGCCATCTCAAGAGCCGGCTCAACCTCGATGCCGTGCGTTCCGCGCTGCTGCACGAGGTGCTGGACAAGGCGGCCATGCAGGATGCCGCACGCGTGGCCGCGACGCTCAAGGCCTTGCCGCTGACCCTGCTGCGGCCCCGCCCGGTCGACGAGGCCATCAGCACCGCCGGCGGCGTGCGCTTCGACGACCTCGACGAAGGGCTGATGCTGCGCGGGCTGCCCGGCGTCTTCTGCGCCGGCGAGATGCTGGACTGGGAAGCGCCCACCGGCGGCTATCTGCTCAACGCCTGCATGGCCAGCGGCGTGGTTGCGGCCGAAGGCGCCTCGGCCTGGTTGCGGCGCCAGGCCTGACCTGGCCGCTCCACGGCTGTCTCAGATCAGCTGGTTGCGGATGGCGTAGGCCGTCAGCGCCGCATCGTTGTTCAGGTGCAGCTTCTCGCGCACCCGCATGCGGTAGACGTTGACGGTCTTCGGGCTGAGCATGAACTCGCGCGCGATGTCCGCCATGGTCTTGCCCGAGGCGATGCGCACCAGCGTCTCCAGTTCGCGGTTCGACAGCAACTGGTGGGCCGGCGCCTCGGCGTCGGGGCGGGCCACCGTGTCGGCCAGCAACTGGGTGGCCTCGGGGCTCAGGTATTTCTGGCCCTGGCCCACCATGCGCACGGCCGTGACCAGCAGCCGCGGGTCGGACGCCTTCGACAGGAAGCCGTAGGCGCCGGCACGCAGGCATCGCACGGCGTACTGCTGTTCCGGCTCGCCCGAATACACCAGCACCTTGACCGTCGAGCCGGCCTCCACCAGGTCGGCCAGGACGTCCAGCCCGCTGCGGCCGGGCAGGGCCAGGGCCAGCAGCAGCACGTCGCACTGGGTGGTGCGCAGCATCCGCTTGAGTTCCTCGGCACTGGCTGCCTCGCCGCTGAGCCGCACGTCCACCGCTTCCGCCAGGAATTCGCGGATGCCGCGGCGCACGACGCCGAAGGGGTCGCAGGTGATGACATGGATCATGAGCGCCCCCGGGAGGTGGGCGACAGCAGGCGCGCGCGGCGCCGGCAGCAGCAGGTCATGGCGGTGGTCGAACGGCGGGAAATGCCGTTTAGATGTTAATTTTGGTTAACCGCCGATGATATTCAGAAGCAGAGGCGCCGGATGTGGCAAGAGTGAGTCCGGTGCCGCCGAGCAGCCGGCGGGAGCGCTGGCCACCACGGCGCCACGCGTCGCCATCGCCCATCATGACGAGCCTCCGAGCCTCCGAGCCTCCGAGCCTCCGAGCGTCTGCGCAGCCCGCAGTCCGCCGTGCGTGGGCGGGGGCTCGAAGGCGGGCCGCCCTCAGCCTCTGGGCCGCGCAAGCAGGCGCCGCCGGGCCTGCTCGATGTTGTGCCGCAAGGCGTACAACTCCTCGGCATAGGACAGGGGCACCGTCACCTTGTTGGCCACGCGGTCGAGTTCGTCCAGTTCGTCGAGCAGGGCGTCGCGCGCGCCGGGGTCGGACTCCATGCGTGCCTCGATGTCCCGCAGCCGTGCGTACCAGCGGAACACCCGCCGCCGCACGCGGAAGGTGTAGAGCGGCGGCACCACCCGTGACAGCGGCAGCAGCAGCACGATCAGGCCGCCGATCACCAGCCACATGCGTTCGAGCAGGTTGCTGGCCCAGAAGGGCAGCCAGCGTTGCCAGACGGGCGGGGTGCCATTGATGGCGCGGTCGCCCTCGGTGCTGACCGGCAGTTCGCTGGCCCGGGTGTTGGGAAACTCCCGCGCCCGGTTGAACCAGCCGGCGTGGCCGTGGAGGGTCTGCGCGGCCTGGGCGAAGAGCTGGCGTAGCGCCGGATGCGTGTCCTCGCGGGTGAGCAGCGAGGTCGTGGTGGCCACGAGCGACAGGTCCCGGGGTGGCACATCCGAGGCCAGGTCGACCACGCCGCGCGGCAGCGTCACCGCGGTGAGGAAGGGAAAGATGCGGGTGTAGGCCTCGGCCTGGCCCAGGTCCAGCAGGGCGATGCCGGGCGTGCGCAGCAGCTGTTGCACCCGCGGGGATTCGGGCGCCGAGGCCAGCACGATGGCGTCCAGCCGGCCAGCGATCAGGGCCGCGGCGGCATCGTCGGGCGCCTGTGCGCTGATGCGCATGCGGGCGGCGTCGATGCGGTTGGCCGACAGCATCCGCGCCACGAGTTCCGGCACGCCGCTGCCAGCCCGGTCGGTGCCCAGCCGCAGCGGGCGCAGGCCGGCCAGCGAGGGCAGCTCGGCCTGGACCTGCCCAGGGGGCCGCCCGGCATCGGCCCGGTGCACGGCCGCGGGCCGGTAGAAGACCCACAGCGGTTCATAGAAGAGGGCGCCCAGCGACAGGATGCCGGCCTCCGGGTCGGCGACCGGATCGGCCACGCCGCCGCGGACGAAACCCAGGTCGGCCCGGCCCTCGCGCAGCAGGCGCAGGTTCTCCAGCGAGCCATCGGTGCCGATCAGCTGCACGGTGATGCCGTTGGACCGGAGGGCGGCCGCATAGCGCTCGCCGAAGGTCGCGTAGGCGCTGCCCTGCGGCCCGGTCGCCAGCCGCACGGTGCGCGGCGGCTGCGGATCCAGGTAGATGTAGGCCGCGACCAGCACGCCCACCGCGATCAGCGCCAGCGGTCCGGCCGACAGCAGCAGGTCGCGCAGGCCCAGCAGGGCCAGCATCAGGCTGCGCGAAAGGCGTTTCATCGTGCGCGTCCGTCCTGGCGCTGCGGCCAGTCGCGCGCGGCCGGGATCGACAGCTGCGCCGTGGCGATGGCCCGCGCCGCGAGCACGGCACGCACCGTGGCCTGGGCCGCCACCTCGGCCGCCATGGTCGAGAGCACCGTCATTCCCGGCGCCTCGTCCTCCAGCGCCACGCGGCCGGTCGCCAGGGCGAACAGGGTGTCGCCGTCGCTCATGGTGTGCACCGGGTTGATGGCGCGGGCCAGGCCGTCGTGGGCGACTGCCGCCAGCCGCTGGGCCTGCACCTTGGTCAGCACGGCGTCGGTGGCGATCACGCCGATGGTGGTGTTGGTGCCGGCCAGCAAGGGCTTGGGCAGCTCGCCACGCAGCAGGCTGCGGCGGGTGTCGCGCAGGGCGCGGCCATCGTCCGTGCGCGATCCGGCCAGCAGTTCGCCGGTGTCCGGGTCCAGCACATCGCCCAGTGCATTGCAGGCGATCAGGGCGCCGACCGTCACGCCGCCCACCTTGACCGAGGCGGTGCCGATGCCGCCCTTCATCGCATGCTGGGCGCCGAAGAGCTTGCCCACCAGCGCGCCGGCACCGGCGCCCACATTGCCTTCGGCGGGCGCGGCGGTGGAGGCGGCCTCGCAGGCCGCGTAGCCGCTGGCCGCGTCAGGACGGATGCGGGCGTCGCCCACCGGCAGGTCGAAGAGCACCGCGCCGGGCACGATGGGCAGGCGGCCGAAGCGCACGTCCAGGCCCACGCCGCGCTCCTCCAGCCAGCGCACCACGCCGTCGGCCGCCGCCAGCCCCCAGGCACTGCCGCCGGCCAGCAGGATGGCGTGCACCTGCTGGACGAAGTTGCCGGGAGAAAGCAGGTCCGTCTCGCGGGTGCCGGGGGCGGCGCCGCGCACGTCCACGCCCGCCACGGCGCCTTCGCGCGCCAGGATGACGGTGCTGCCGGTGGGGCGACGGCTGTCGGTGTGGTGGCCGACCTCGATGCCGGCGACGTCGGTGATGGCGCCCGAATAGGGCAGGTCGGGAAGAGCAGGGGCTGACATAGGGCGCCGATTATGGGCGGCACCCCATGGGCGACAGGCCGCCCTCTACGATGCGCGGATGCAATCGACGATGGAAGGGCGCACGGGGCGCCATGTGGTGGTGATCGGTGCCGGGGCGGTGGGGTGTGCGAGCGCCATCGAGGCACTGCGCCGGGGTTGGCGCGTGACGCTGCTGGAGCCCGGCGAGCCCGGCGGCGAGCAGGCGACGAGTTACGGCAATGCGGGCTGGCTGTCCTCGCATTCGGTGATCCCGCCAGCGCTGCCGGGGGCCTGGCGCAAGGTTCCAGCCTGGCTGCTCGACCCGCTGGGTCCGCTGGCCTTGCGCTGGCGCCATTTGCCCCGCGCCTTGCCCTGGCTGCTGCGCTACCTGGCGTCGGGCTGGACCGAGGAACGCGTGCAGCGCACGGCCGATGCGCTGAGGCTGATGTTGGCGGATTCGCCCGTGCTCCACGCACGGCTGGCGGCCGACGCCGGCGTGCCCGGCTTGATCGAGCATCGGGGCCTGCTGCATGTGTACCGCTCCCGGGCCGAGTTCGAATCCGAGGCGCTCGCCTGGCGCGTGCGGGCACGCACCGGCGTGCAGTGGACCGAGTGGGACGCCGCCCGCCTGGCCGCCGAGGAGCCGGACCTGGACCGCCGCTACACCCTGGGCATCCACGTGGCCGAGGCCGGGCACTGCCGGCATCCCGGCGCCTACGTCGCGGCCCTGGCACGCCATGCGCAGGCCATGGGCGCGCGCCTGCTCAAGGCGCCGGCGACGGGCCTGCAGATCGAAGGCGGCCGCCTGCGGGCAGTGCGGACGGCCGCGGGCGACATCGCCTGCGACGCCGCCGTCATCAGCGCGGGCGCACGTTCCGCGGCGCTGGCCCGGGCGGCCGGCTCGCCGGTGCCGCTGGAGTCGGAGCGGGGCTACCACGTGATGCTCGAAGGCGCGCTGCCGTTGGGCCCGCGCACGCCCATGATGGCCGCGGACGGCAAGCTGATCGTGCATGCCATGGTGCCGGGCCTGCGTGCCGCGGGCCAGGTGGAGATCGCCGGCCTGGCCGCCGGGCCCGACTGGCGCCGGGCGGAGATCCTGCGCCGGCATCTCGTCTTGATGTTCCCGGCCCTGGGCGAGGGCGCGGCGGGCGAGGCGCTTGTCGTGCGGCAATGGCTGGGGCATCGCCCCAGCCTGCCAGACGGGCTGCCCTGCATCGGCCATGCGCGCGCCACGCCGGATGTGGTGCTCGCCTTCGGCCACGGCCATGTGGGCCTGGGCGGATCGGCCAGGACCGGCCAATGGGTGGCCGAGCTGCTGGGGCGGGCAGAACGTCCGGCGGCGCTCGCGCCTTTCGATCCGGCGCGTTTCGGCTGATCCCTGTGGCGCGGCGGCGTGGGCGGCCGCGCCGCAGGGCCGAAGATCAGTTGCTGATCACGCCCAGGTGGAAGAAGCCGGCGGTGGCGGTGTTGCCCCGCGCGCCGATCACCATCTCGAGTTGCGCGGAGCGGGCGACGAAGTAGTAGCGGCCGTCCCCCGTGGAGCTTCCCATCATGCCCTTGGGCCCGACCGAGCCCAGGGTGTTCAGCGTCAGCGCGGTCTGGACGACGCCGGCGGCCGATGCGGATCTCAGCGTGTAGGTGCTCAGGTCGGCCGTGGACTGATCCTGCGTGCCGAGGATGGACCAGCCGAAGGCGTTGTTGAACGACGTCCAGCCACCAGGCTGCTCCGGCAGGCCGACGCTGAATTGCGCCGAGCTCGGATCGGTGGCGCTGGGACCCGCCACGAGCAGCATCTTCTCGCTGCCAACCCGTGCGACCGACACGCGGCCTTCGTAGACCCCGCTGCTGTTCGTGACACGCCACAGACCGGGCGTCGTCGGATCCGGCGCCAGTGTGGCGGTGGCCAGGGACCCCGCCGGGCAGTCGTCCACACGGGTGATGGCCACCTCGTTGCAGCGCACAAAGAGCGTCCCCGAGCCGGCGAACTGGACCTGACTGATGGACGAGTCCTTGGTGGTGCCGCTGTAGTTGACCCGGAAGCGGTTGAAGTTGCCGTCCAGATCCGCCGCCGTCGTGATGAGCGCACGCGTGGCGACGAAGGGGAAGGGCGCGTAAGCGGCGGGGCTGGCACCCGGGACCAGGAAGGGGAAGCTGCCCACCAGCGTATCGGGCAGCACCTGCAGCCCGGAAATGCGCTGCGCCGTGGTCTCGCGGTTCGAAAGCAGCCCGTAGACGGCGCTGCCGCTGGCCGGCTTCACGAGGGTGCCCACATTGCTTGCGCCCGACGTATCGACGAACTCGAGGCTGCCCAGGTCGAAGTCCGCCTTGAGCTGTTGCCGGCTGCCGTTCGACACGAAAGCCATGAACTTGCCATTGCGGCTGTCGCCCGCCCGCACCTTGAGGCGCACCGTGGTCGTCTGGCCCGAGTTGGCCGTGGCCACCAGCGGATAGTCCTCGGTGGCACCCAGGTTGGCGTTGGCCAGGCGCGCCTGCCATTGCTGGTCACTGCTGCTGGTGCCCACGGCGGTCACCTTGCCGCTGGGCGAGCTGCCGCTCCAGCTCACGGTCTGGTTGGACTTCACCGTGATCACCTGGCCGGGCTTCACCACATAGGCGTCCCCCTCGGCAGCGACGGTCGTCCCGTCGGCCGCGACGGCCAGTTGCGGGGCCTGCGGGGCGGCAGCCGGCGGCAGGAAGAAACCTCCGCCACCGCCGCCGCCTCCACCCCCACAGGCCGCCAGTGCGAGCACGCAGCCCAGCCCGATGGCCCATTTCAGGCCGGCAGTTCTCCTTGGATTCCCATTGCGCATGTGAGCGCCCCTCTTTCTTTTCTTGCCTGAGGCAAATTGTCAACAAAGTGTGTCCGCCAGAGGCGGCGGGCGCAGTTTAGGGAGCGTCTCCGGCTCGGGCTCCACGGCTGTTGCGTCCCAGCTTCATCCATTTGGAGGATAGGCAGGCTCCACGCGCGCGACGCTTCGCCGGATCGGCTTGACGACCGCAGACCGCTGCATTAATCTCCGTTCATTCCATATATGAACATGCGTTTCTCTAAAGAAACAAACGGATTCGCCCGATGAACATGACGCCCGACCCCGAGAGCCTGCGCAGCCTGATGGCCGAGATTCCGCCCACCCTGCTGGCCGGCCGGCGCGTGCTGGTGACGGGCGGTGCGCGTGGGCTGGGGCTGGCCTTTGCCAAGTGCATCGCACAGGCCGGCGGGCGCGTGGTCATAGCGGACATCCTGGCCGAGCTGGCCGCCAGCGAAGCCGCCGCGCTGCGCGGGCAGGGCCATGAGGTGCATGCGCTGGCGCTGGATCTGACCGATCCCGCCTCCGTCACCGCCTGCGCCGACGAGACGGTGCGCCTGCTCGGCGGGCTGGACGGCCTGGTCAACAACGGTGCCATCACCAACTCCGGTGGCCGCGATCCGCATGCGCTGGAGATCGAGATGTGGGACCGCGTGATGGACGTCAACGTCCGCGGCACCTGGCTCATGAGCCGCGCCTGCCACGGCGCGCTGGCCGCCAGCGGCCGCGGCGCCATCGTCAACCTGGCCTCCGACACCGCCCTCTGGGGCGCCCAGAACCTGCTGGCCTATGTGGCCAGCAAGGGCGCCGTGGCGGCCATGACCCGTTCGCTGGCGCGTGAATGGGGTGGTGCCAACATCACGGTCAACGCCATCGCGCCCGGCCTGACGCTGGTCGAGGCCACCGAATACGTGCCCAAGGCACGCCACGACAAATACCTCGAAGGCCGCGCCCTGCCGCGCGAGCAGCAGGCGGCCGATGTGTGCGGCGCGGTGCTGTTCGCGCTGTCGCCGCTGTCGCGCTTCGTCACCGGCCAGTTGCTGCCCGTCAACGGCGGCTTCGTGCTCAATTGATTCCCGCCTTCCGTCCCCGAACCCGTTTGTAGGAGAGCCCCATGACCGACCTGTCCGTGCAGCAGCAACTCGATCCTTCCAAGCCCAGCTGGGAGCGCCCCGAAGGCGCCAGCCTGGAGCAGTGGATGAACACGCGCATCGCGCGTTATTCCACCCGCCAGTACGACTGGGACGCCCTGAAGTTCCAGGCTGACTTCGACCCCAAGTACCGCCGCGCCCAGATGCGCTACGTGGGCACTGGCGGCACCGGTGTCGCCTCGGACAACAACACCGTGCCAGCCGAGCACTTCACCTTCTCGACCATGGTGATCCCGGCCGGCCACGAAGGCCCGTCGCACCTGCACATCGATGTGGAAGAAGTGTTCTTCCTGATCCGCGGCAAGCTCAAGGTGGTGCTGACCACGCCCGAGGGCGAGCGCTACGAGACCGTCATGACCGACCGCGACCTGATCTCGGTGCCGCCCGGCGTGTACCGCGAGGAGATCAACATCGGCGACGAGGACGCGCTGATGTGCGTGATGCTGGGCGCCAAGAAGCCCATCACGCCGACCTACCCCGCCGACCATCCGCTGACCAAGGTCAAGCGCGGCTGATCGCCCGCTGCCCCTGCCATTGGCCGACCCGAGCTTGCCCATGACCGCTGCTGCCGCCCCCGCTCCGTTGCCCGAAGCCGAAGTCGAGGCCCTCGACCGCCGCTTCCCCGTCCGTGAGGTGGCCCTGGCCCAGGGCGGCGTCGTGGCCGTGCGCGAGGCGGGGCAGGGCGCAGGCGGCCTGCCGCTGGTGTGCCTGCACGGCATCGGGTCGGGCTCGGCCTCCTGGCTGGGCGTGGCCGACGCGCTCGAAGGCGGCGCACGGCTGATCGCCTGGGACGCGCCCGGCTATGGCACCTCCACGCCCGTGGCCCGGCCGGCGCCGCGCGCCACCGACTACGCCGCGCGCCTGGCGGGCCTGCTGGACGCGCTGGGCATTGCGCGCTGCGTGCTTGTCGGCCATTCGCTGGGTGCGCTGATGGCCGGCGGCGCCGTGCATGCCGGGGCGCCCCTGGCCGGCCGCATCGCGCGGCTGGTGCTGATGAGCCCGGCCCGGGGCTATGGCGCGGCCGGCCGCGAGGCCCAAGCGCAGAAGGTGCGCACCGAGCGCCTGGCCACGCTCGACCAGCTGGGCATCGCCGGAATGGCCACGCAGCGCAGCGCGCGGCTCGTCTCCGACAACGCCAGCGAGCGTGCCCGCCAGTGGGTGCGCTGGAACATGGGTCGGCTCAACGATGCCGGCTATCGCCAGGCGGTCGAACTGCTGACCGGCGACGACCTGCTGGCCTACCTGCCACCGGCCATGCCGGTGCAGGTGCTCTGCGGCAGCGAGGACGTGGTCACCACGCCCCTGGCCTGCGGCGAGGTGGCCCGGGCCTGTGGCGTGGAACTGGCCCTGCTGCCCGGCGCCGGCCATGCCTGCTACGTGGAGCAGCCGGCGCCCGTCGCTCAGTTGCTGATGGCCGCCGCCCAAGAACAAGACGCGTGAGGAGAGAGACACCATGAGCCAGACCGACACCCCCGACGCCCCCAGCGACGACAGCGGCGACCGCTACAACGTCCCCGCGCTGGAGCGCGGCCTGCGCCTGCTGTGCGAATTCAGCCGCGACACGCCCACGCTCTCCGCCCCGGAGCTGGCGCGCCGCTTCAACCTGCCGCGTTCCACCGTCTTCCGCCTGCTCTCCACGCTGGAGAACATGGGCTTCATCGAGAAGACCGAGAGCGGCCGCGACTACCGCCTGGGCCTGGCCGTGCTGCGCCTGGGCTTCGAATACCTGGCCTCGCTGGAGCTGACCGAGCTGGGCCTGCCGGTGCTCACCCGCCTGTCGGAAGACATCGGCCATGCCTGCAACATGGTGGTGCGCGATGGCCGCTCCATCGTCTACGTGGCCAAGACCGCCTCGCCCACGCCCTTCCGCAGTGCGGTCACGGTGGGTACGCGCCTGCCCGCCCATGCCACCGTGCTCGGCCATGTGCTGCTGGCGGACCTCAGCCTGCCGCAGCTGCGCGCGCTGTACCCCGAGGACAAGCTCGAGGTCTTCTCGGACAACACGCCGCGCACCGTCAACGCCCTGTTCGACATGGTCCAGACCGTGCGCGACCATGGCTACGTGCTGGGCGAGGGCTTCTTCGAAAGCAACATCTCGACCATCGCCGCGCCGGTGCGCGACCGCGCCGGCCACACCATCGCGGCACTGGGCGCCACCTTCACCACCGCGCACATCGACGAAGGCCCGGTCGACCAGCTGGTGAACCGCGTCCGCGCTGCTGCTGACGAGATCTCCGGCCTGCTCGACGGCGCCCATCCGGGCATGACGCGCAAGGTCATCCCCCTGCGCCGATGACATGAAAGGGCACCTCCCAAGCCGCTTCGCGGCTCCCTCCTCCCTGGCGCCTTCGGCTTGGAGGAGGGCGCACCCAGAGGCCTGGCAAAGCCAGTTCCTCGGGTGCTCTGGCATGGCCTGCTCCGCGGCCATTTGATTCTGTTCAGACCTTTGCCCATGAACGTTCTGTCTTCCTTCCTCGCCGCGGACGCCCTGGCTGGCCGCACGGCCGTCGTCACGGGCGGATCCTCGGGCATCGGCCTGGCCACCGTGCAGGTGCTGCTGTCGGCCGGCGCCGCCGTCGCGCTGTGCGGCCGCAATGCCGAGCGGCTCGACGGGGCCGTCGCCGGCCTGCGCGAGCAATTCCCCGGTGCGAAGCTCTTCGCCCGCACCTGCGACGTGCTCGACGCCGAATCGGTCAAGGCCTTCGCCGCCGAGAGCCTGGCCGCGCTCGGCCCGGCCGCCATGCTGGTCAACAACGCGGGGCAGGGCCGGGTCTCCACCTTCGCCGACACCGACGACCAGGCCTGGATGGACGAGCTCAAGCTCAAGTTCTTCTCCATCATCCATCCGACCCGCGCCTTCCTGCCGCAGCTGGTGGCCGAGCGCCAGCGGCTGGGCGATGCCGCCATCGCCTGCGCCAACTCGCTGCTGGCCCGCCAGCCCGAGCCGCACATGGTCGCCACCTCGGCCGCGCGCGCCGGCATCCTGAACTTGGTGCGCTCGCTGGCCACCGAGTTCGCGCCGCAGGGCGTGCGCGTCAACGGCATCTTGATCGGACTGGTCGAGTCGGGCCAATGGCGCCGCCGCTTCGAAGCGCGCGAGGACAAGTCGCAGGACTGGGCCACGTGGAGCGCCGACCTGGCCACCAAGAAGCACATCCCGCTGGGCCGGCTGGGCCTGCCGGTGGAAGCAGCGCGCGCGCTGGCTTTCCTGGTTTCGCCCTTCTCGTCTTACACCAGCGGTAGCCACATCGATGTCTCCGGCGGCCACTCCAGAGCAGCCTGAAACAGCCCCGTCTTCGATTCCGGAATACCCATGACCTCCACCCCCAAAGTCACCGTCGGCACGGTCGTCGCCGCCTTCCTCGAACAGTGCGGGGTCAAGGCCGCCTTCGGCGTGATCTCGATCCACAACATGCCGATCCTGGACGCCTTCGCGTTGCGCGGCCAGACGCGCTTCGTGATGGCCCGCGGCGAGGCCGGCGCCGGCAACATGGCCGATGCCTATGCCCGCTCCACCTCCAGCCTGGGCGTGTGCATCACCAGCACCGGCCCGGCCGCCGGCAACATCGCCGGCAGCCTGGTCGAGGCGCGCAACGCCGGCACGCCGCTGCTGCACATCACCGGCCAGATCGAGACCCAGTACCTGGACCAGAACCTGGCGTACATCCACGAGGCGCCCGATCAGCTCGCCATGCTGACGGCCGTCTCCAAGGCCGCCTTCCGCGTGCGCAATGCCGAGACCTGCCTGTCGACGCTCAAGGCCGCCGTGCAGGCCGCCCAGACCGCGCCCACCGGCCCGGTGAGCGTGGAGATCCCGATCGACATCCAGCAGTCGCTGATCGAGATGCCGGCCGACCTGTCCCCGCTGCCCATCACGGTGCCGGTGCCGAGCGAGGCCGCCATCGATGCGCTGGCCGAACAGCTGGCCGCCAAGCGCCGTCCGCTGCTGTGGCTGGGCGGCGGCGCCCGCCATGCCGGCGCGGCCGTGGCCCGCCTCAAGGCGCTGGGCTTCGGCATCGTCAGCACCGTACAGGGCCGCGGCATCGTGGCCGAGGACGACCCCGCCTCGCTGGGCGCCTACAACATCCAGAAGCCGGTCGAAGCCTTCTACCAGCGCTGCGACGCCATGCTGGTGGTGGGCTCGCGCCTGCGCAGCAACGAGACGCTGAAGTACGAACTCAAGCTGCCGCGCCCGCTGCTGCGCATCGACGCCGATGCCGCCCAGCAGGGCCGCTGCTATGCCGACGACGGCTTCGTCTGGGGCGATTCCGCGCTGGTGCTCAATGGCTTGGCCGACCGCCTGGAAGCCCGCGGCTGGAAGGCCGACCCGGAGCTGCTGGCCGACCTGCGCAAGACCCACGACGAGGTGGTCGCCACGCTGCACGACGGCCTGGGCCCCTACACCGCGCTGGTGCAGCAACTGCAGAAGCAGGCTGGCCGCCAGTTCAACTGGGTGCGCGACGTCACGGTTTCCAACAGCACCTGGGGCAACCGCGAACTGCGCTTCTTCGAGGCCAATGCCGGCGTGCATGCCACGGGTGGCGGCATCGGCATGGGCATGCCCATGGCCATCGGCGCGGCCGTGGGTGCGGCCGAGACCGGCTCCGGCCGCAAGACGCTGGCCCTGGCCGGCGACGGCGGCTTCATCCTCAACCTGGGCGAGCTGGCCACGCTGGTGCAGGAAGAGTGCGACGCGCTCATCGTGCTGATGAACGACCAGCGCTACGGCGTGATCCAGAACATCCAGGACGCCTCCTACGGCGGCCGCCGCTGCTATGTCGAGCTGCACACGCCCGACTATGCGCAGCTGTGCGCCTCGATCCAGCTGCCGCATGCCCGGGTGACGGACCTGGCCGGGCTGCCCGGCGTGCTCGACGGCGCCTGGTCGCGCAAGGGTCCCTTCCTGCTCGAGATCGACATGCGCGCCATCGGTGGCTTCAAGACCAACTTCGCCGGTCCGCCGGTGAACAAGATGGACCAAGTCCCTGCGGCCCCGGCCGCTTGAGGAAAGCCATGGCCCTGAAATTCGCCCTGATCGGCTGCGGCGCCATCGGCACCGCGCTGCTGGAACTGGTGAAGGCCGACGCTGGCCTGGCCGCGGCGGCCATCGTGGTGCCTGCGGGCAGTGAGGCCGCGGCGCAGGAGGTGGCCGCACGGCTCGCCCCCGGCGCGCAGGTGCTGCAGGCCGTGCCGGCCGACGGCATCGACCTGGTGGTCGAAGCGGCCGGCCATGCCGCCATCGAGCAGCATGTGCTGCCGGCGCTCAAGCGCGGCATTCCCGCCATCGTCGCCTCGGTCGGCGCGCTGTCGGCGCCCGGCCTGCCGGAGCAGCTGGAGGCCGCGGCCCGCGAAGGCGGCACGCAGGTGCAGCTGATCGCCGGTGCCATCGGCGCCATCGACGCCCTGGCCGCCGCCCGCATCGGCGGGCTGGAGACGGTGCGCTACACCGGCCGCAAGCCGCCGCGCGCCTGGAAGGGCACGCCGGCGGAGGAGGGCCGTGACCTCGACGCACTGGCGGCCGAGGCGGTGATCTTCGAGGGCAGCGCCCGCGATGCCGCGCGCCTGTTCCCCAAGAACGCCAACGTGGCGGCCACCGTGTCGCTGGCCGGTCTGGGCCTGGACCGCACCACGGTGCGCCTGATCGCCGACCCGGCCGTGACCGAGAACGTGCACCAGGTGGAGGCCGACGGCGCCTTCGGCCGCTTCGAGCTGACCATGCGCAACCAGCCGCTGGCCGCCAATCCCAAGACCTCGGCGCTGACCGTGTACAGCGCGGTGCGCGCGCTGCGCAGCCGCGTGGCGCCCCTGGTCATCTGACGACGAAACACGAGAGAGAAGCCCCCGATGCCCAACCTGGAACTGCTCCCCATCAACGTGGCCGGCGAATGGCGCCTGGGCGGCGGCGATGAGTACCAGAGCCTGTACCCGGCGACCGGCGAGCCCATCGCCCGCCTGCGCGCCGCCAGCCTGGCCGACGTGGAAGAGGCCATCGCCCGTGCGGACGTGGCCTTCCGCACCAGCGGCTGGGCCCAGATGCTGCCCCATGTGCGCGCCGCCGTGCTGCACCGCGTGGCGGCCATCATCCGCGAACGTGCCGAAGACCTGGCGCAGAAGCAGCGCCTGGACAACGGCAAGCCCATCAGCGAGACCCGCGCCCTGGTCGCCAGCGCCGCCGGCACCTTCCAGTTCTTCGCCGCCGCGCTGGAGACGCTGGAAGACACCATCACGCCCTCGCGCGGCCCCTTCGTGACGATGAGCGTGCACGAGCCCATGGGCGTCGTGGCCGCCATCACGCCGTGGAACTCGCCCATCGCCAGCGAGGCGCAGAAGCTCGCGCCCGCCCTGGCCGCCGGCAATGCCGTGGTGGTCAAGCCGGCCGAGGTCACGCCGCTGATGGCGCTGGAACTGGCGAAGATCTGCGAAGAGGCCGGCGTACCGCGCGGCATCGTCAGCGTGCTGCCGGGCAAGGGCTCGGTGATCGGCGATGCCATCACCAAGCACCCGCTGGTCAAGCGCGTCTCCTTCACCGGCGGCACCACCACCGGCAAGCACATCGCCCACATCGCGGCCGACAAGATGATGCCGGTCTCGCTGGAGCTGGGCGGCAAGTCGCCCACCATGGTGCTGGAGGACGCCGACCTCGACCACGCCGTGGCCGGCGTGCTCTACGGCATCTTCAGCAGCTCGGGCGAGTCGTGCATCGCCGGCTCGCGCCTGTTCGTGGCGCGCGGCATCTATGACGAGTTCGTGACCCGCGTGGCCGAGGCGGCCAAGAACCTGCGTGTGGGCGATCCGTCGGACGAGCGCACACAGATGGGCCCGCTGATCACCGCCAAGCACCGCGAGGGCATCGAGCGTTACGTCGACCTGGGCGTCAGCGAAGGCGGGCGCATCCGCACCGGCGGCGTGCGTCCGCAGGGCGCGGCCTTCGACAAGGGCTACTTCTACACGCCCACCATCCTCGAAGGCCTGACCAACAACGCCCGCATCACGCAGGAAGAGATCTTCGGCCCGGTGCTGGTGGCCATGCCCTTCGACAACGAAGAGGAACTGATCGCCCAGGCCAACGACAGCGTCTATGCGCTGGCGGCGGGCGTGTGGAGCCGCGACTTCAAGCGCGCTTGGCGCCTGGGCCGCGCGGTGCAGGCCGGCACCGTCTGGGTCAACACCTACAAGCAGTTCTCGGTCTCCACGCCCTTCGGCGGCTGGCGCGACTCGGGCCTGGGCCGCGAGAAGGGCCGCGAAGGCATCTTCCAGTACATGGAGCAGAAGAGCATGTACTGGGGGACCAACGAGCAGCCGATCCCCTGGTCCAAATGATGCCCACCCCCGTTTCTTGCTCACTTCGTGTAGCCGAATCCCCCCTCAAGGGGGCGCACCCGGCGGCCTGGCAGAGCCAGTTCCGCGGGTGCCCCCGCAAAGTCCGTTCGGTGCCAGTGCCGTCGGACTGCAATATCTGGAGTCAATGAGATGAGCGTTCTCGGCATCGATCAGATCACCTACGGCACGGACGACCTCGCGACGAGCCGCCGCTTCTTCCTGGACTGGGGCCTGACCCTGGCGCACGAAGGTGCGGACGAGCTGGTGTTCGAAAGCCTCAACGGCTGCCGCATCGTCGTGGTCGCCATGGACAAGGCCGGCCTGCCGCCTGCCATCGAAGACGGCCCCACGCTGCGCGAAGTGGTCTGGGGCGTGGAAAGCGCTGCCGACCTCGACCGCTATGCCGACGCCATCCGCGGCGATGCGGGCTTCGTCGACGGCGAGGTGGCCGGCGGCCGCCGCATCGGCTGCACCGACCCCAATGGCCTGGCCGTGCGCCTGCAGGTCAGCCGCAAGAAGACCATCGACATCGAGTGCGCCCGGGTGAACACCTGGGCCGACAAGGCCCGCGTCAACCAGCCCAGCCCGATCTACGACCGGGCCACGCCCATCGAGGTGGGCCACGTGGTCTTCTTCGTGGCCGACGTGAAGGCCTGCGAGGCCTTCTACGCCAGCCGCTTCGGCTTCGTCGCCTCCGACCGCTATCCGGGCCGCGGCGCCTTCCTGCGCTGCGCCGACATCGGCGGCCACCACGACCTGTTCCTGCTGCAGCTGCCCACGGGCAAGCGCGGCATCAACCACGTGGCCTTCACCGTGCGCGACATCCACGAGGTGTTCGGCGGCGGCCTGCATTTCTCGCGCTGCGGCTGGGAAACGCAACTCGGCCCGGGCCGGCATCCGATCTCCTCGGCCTACTTCTGGTACTTCAAGAACCCGGCCGGCGGCCTGATCGAGTACTACGCCGACGAGGACCAGCTGACGGCCGAATGGGCCGCGCGCGACTTCGAGCCGGGCCCGACGGTGTTTGCCGAATGGGCCGTGGATGGCGGCCTGGACGGCCACACGCGGCGGCAGAAGGGCGTGGACGCCTCGGGCAAGTTTTTGACAGAAAAGAAGTGATCGTCATGCAACGCAAGTCCTTCCTGGTCGCCACGCTCTGCGGCCTTCTCGCCACCGGCGCGGCCTGGGCCCAGACGCCCGCCGAGGTGCACAAGCAGCTCGCCAGCGAGCGCTTCAACATCGTCTCGCCCTTCCCGGCGGGCGGCCCGGTGGATGCGCTGGCGCGCTTCCTGGCCGACGGCCTCAGCAAGCGCTACGGCCAGCCGGCCGTGGTGGAGAACGCCGTGGGCGCGGCCGGCAACATCGGCATCGACAAGATCAAGCGGGCCAAGGGCGACGGCCACAACCTGCTGGTGGTGCCCGCGGGCAACCTGACGATCAACCCGACGCTGATGACGAACTTCCCGTTCAACATCGAGAAGGACTTCGTGCCGATCACCATGCTGGCCAAGGCGCCCAACGTAGTGGTGGCCTCGCCGGCGTCGGGCATCAAGAACGCGAAGGACCTGATCGCCCAGGCCAAGGCCAAGCCGGGCGCGCTGTCGTATGCCTCGCCGGGCATCGGCAGCGGCCTGCACCTGGCGGGCGAGCTGTTCAAGCAGCAGGCCGGCATCGACATGCTGCACGTCGCCTACAAGGGCACGGCGCCGGCCCTCAACGACACCGTGGCCGGCATCGTGCCGCTGATGTTCACCAACCTGCCGGCCGCGCTGCCCTTCATCAACAGCGGCAAGCTGGTGGCCATCGGCATCACCGAGGCCCAGCGCACGCCCGTGGCACCGGAGATCCCGACGCTGGCGGAGCAGGGCATCCAGGGCGTGAACGTCACGTCGTGGTACGGCCTGCTGGCCCCGGCCGGCACGCCGCCGGCGGTGGCCGAGCAACTGGCCAAGGATGCCGCCGAGATCCTGGCGCAGCCCGAGATCCAGGACAAGCTCAAGGCCCAGGGCATGACCCAGGCCACCATGGCGCCCGCCGCCTTCGCCAAGGCCATGAAGGACGAGACGGCCGTGTGGGCCGGCGTCATCAAGAGCCGCGGCATCAAGGCCGAGTGAGCCGGCGCACCGCCTTCGACCGAACAACGCATTCCCGCCCCCCGATGGAGCACACCATGACCGACCGCTACCTCGAGCCCCACCAGGCGCGCAAGCGCACCCCCACCACCTACGAAGACCTGCTGGGCGATGCCATCGAGCGCGCCTTCGGCGCCGGCGTGCACGACCTGCCGGGCCTGGTGCAGGCGCTCAACGACAGCGGCCTGGCCAGCCCCAGCGGCAAGCCCTGGACCGAAGAGGTCTACCGCCAGGAAATCGCCATCCTGTCGGAACAGCCCTGAACCCCACGACGCAAGCGAGGAACATCCCATGACCACCATCGCCATCCACGCCGATCCGGTCGACCAGCTGCTCGAAGTCGGTCTCAAGGACCTCTGGTACCCGATCTGCCCGTCCTCCTTCATCAAGGAGAAGCCCGTCTCCCTGCGCCGCCTGGGCCGCAAGCTGGCCTTCTGGCGCGACTTCGACGGCGTGCTGCACGCCCTGGAAGACCGCTGCCCCCACCGCGGCGCGCCGCTGTCGCAGGGCGTGGTGCTGGGCGACCGGCTGTCCTGCCCCTACCACGGCGTCGAGGTGCGCTGCGACGGCGTGACCACCCGCGTGCCGGGCAGCCCCGGCTGCAAGCTCGAAGGCACGCGGGCCACGCGCCACTTCCACGTCAAGGAAGCGGCCGGTGCCGTCTTCCTCTACAACAGCAGCGAGCCGGTGGACGAGCCTCCGCCGCTGGTGCTGCCGGAGGAACTGACCAACGACGCCGAGTACGGCCACTTCCTCTGCTACACGGAGTGGAAGGGCGACTACCGCTACGTGCTCGACAACGTCATGGACCCGATGCACGGCACCTTCCTGCACAAGCAGTCGCATTCCATGGCCGAGGGCGATTCGAAGGCCAAGTTCGGCATTCGCGCCACCGACACCGGCTTCGTCTTCGAGAAGGAAGGCCAGCGCAACGTCAATTTCGACTGGACGGAATGGGGCGACACCGGCATCCACTGGATGCGTCTGGAGATCCCGTATCCGAAGACCGGCGGCCCCGGCGGCAACTTCATCATCGTGGGCAGCTACACGCCCATCTCCACCGGCTTGGCGGCCGTCTTCCACTGGCGCGTGCGCAAGCTGCCCAAGGGCTGGGAGCGCGACACCTGGCGCTTCCTGTACCGCAACCGGCTGGAGCAGCGCCATTGGCGCGTGCTGGAGCAGGACCGCGTGATGCTGGAGGACATGGAGCCCGACGCCAACCAGCACGAGAACCTGTACCAGCACGACCTGGGCATCGTGCGGCTGCGGCGCCACCTGCGCAACCTGGCGCAGCAGCAGATCGAGGCGAAGCAGACGGCCCAGGCCTGATCGCCCGAGGGGCGGATCGGCAGCGGGCGGCATGCGCCTTGCTCGCTGCCTATGATGCGGGCGCTGCGCGCTCGCCGCCGTGCCGGCCCCTGAGGGAAGGGCGCGCTTCCCTTCCAAACACACCGACAAGTCCAGAGAGATCTTTCGCCATGTCCGCCCCCACGCTCAAAGCCCTGGTCCACACGATGCGCCACGAGGCCGATGGCATCGTCAGCGTCGAATTCCGCCCGGCCACGGCCGGCGTGAGCTTTCCCGCCTTCGCCGCGGGCTCGCACATCGACCTGCACCTCGCCAACGGCCTGGTGCGCAGCTATTCGCTGTGCAATCCCTGCAGCGACAGCGGCCGCTACGTGGTGGGCGTGCTCAACGACCGCAACAGCCGTGGCGGCTCGAAGTTCGTGCATCAGCAGTTGCGCGTGGGGCAGGTGATCGACATCTCGGCCCCGCGCAACAACTTCGAACTGCACGAGGACGCGCCCAGGAGCGTGCTGGTGGCTGGCGGCATCGGCGTGACGCCGATCTTCTGCATGCTGCAGCGCCTGGTGGCCCTGGGCCGGCCGGTGGAGCTGGTGTATTGCGCCCGCACCCGCAAGGAAGCCGCCTTCGTCGAGCCCATCACCGCCCTGGCCGCCGAGGCCAAGGTGCCCGTGACCTGGCACTTCGACGACGAGCAAGGCGGCCCGCCCAAGCTGGCCCAACTGCTGGAAGGCCGCGGCGCCGACAGCCACTTCTACTGCTGCGGCCCCACGCCCATGCTCGATGCCTTCGAAAAGGCCTGCGAGCAGCTGGGCTACGCCAACGCCCACATCGAGCGCTTCGCCGCCGTGGTGGTCGAGTCGCCGGTGGAGACGCACGGCTTCGAGGTGGTCTGCGAGAAGAGCGGCAAGACGGTGCCGGTGCCGGGTGGCAAGTCCATCCTGGACGCGCTGATCGACGCCGGGCTGAACCCCGACCACAGCTGCAAGGAAGGCGTGTGCGGCGCCTGCGAGACGCCCGTGCTCGACTTCGACGGCGAGCTGGACCACCAGGACGGCATCCTCACCAAGATCGAGCGGCAGTCGGGCAAGACCATGATGATCTGCGTCTCGCGCTGCACGGGGAAGCGGCTGGTGCTGGACGTTTAAGTCTTCGGAAGGCGGGATTTGCGTCACGTTGCCAGGCATGGCCGCGCCGACAGTTCGGCGCTTGAGGCCAACCGCTGCCGATGGCAAGGCGAGGCAAGGGCGAAGCCGGCGCTGTGGTCGCATGCGGGGTCTTCGGACCGTTGTCTCCGCGCGGGCGCCCGGCGGGAGCGGCCCCCAGGGCGCGGCCGATGTGCGTGCCCCTCGCTGAACGCTCGGGGTCCCCTGCGGTGCTCGCCTGGCGAGTGCGTGGCGCAACTCGCTGCGCGCTGACGCGCTCCGCTCGGACAAGCGCCACGAGTCAGTTACGGCCGGTGCGCGATGCTCGCGCACCTCACTCGCCAGGCTGCGCGCCTCGGCACGCCCAACGGCCGCGCCCTGGGGGCCGCTCCCGCCGGGCTTGGGGGTGATCGGCGGGTGTTGGCCTTGGTCAGGCTCCAAGGGGCCCTTCCGCATGCCTACCCAATCAGCACGCTTGCCCAGTCGGTGAGTCCATCAACCCGTTCGCCCTGAGTCCATCAACCCGTTCGCCCTGAGCTTGTCGAAGGGCGTTGATCCCCACGTGCCCTGGCTTCGACAAGCTCAGCCTGAACGGCTGTTGGGGCGAGCTGACCTGCGCTGTCTCCAGCCTGAACGGTTGGCGGGTGACTGGCCGGGGTTGTCTTCAGCCCGAATGGCTGATGGGTGATCTGAGCGGCGGCGCGCTGCGGGAGAGAAGGGCGGGAGTGTGTCAGTCGGCCGGCGGCCGCCCAACGGTCCGGCGTTTGGAAAGACACGCCAAAGGCGAGTACCACGCCCGATCACCCTGGAGCCGGCCCCGGCCCGCCCGGCCGACTTGCCCTCAGGATGCGCCGAGGCGCGCAGCCGGATGAGCGAGGCCCGCGGCCCCCGCGCGCCGGTCGTGACTGACTCGCGGCGTTTGTTTGAGCGCAGCGCGAAGCGCGTAGCGAGTTACGCCGCGCGCTCATCCGGCGAGCACCGCAGGTTCCGCGAGCGTTCAGCGAGCGGCGCAGCCTGTGGGCGAGGCGGCCGGGCGGGCCGGGGCTGGCGGAGCGTCCAGCGTCCCGAATCGAGCAGACGCATCACACAGGGTGTCATCCGCCCCAACGCTCGATCAGCCCGCGCTACCGGGTCATCGACGATCGGCGCCCCCTTTTGCGCGCACCTGAGCTCAGGAGCCAATGCCTTCCAGCGCCTCCGACAGCTCTAGCCAGCGCTCTTCCATCGCCTCGATCTCGTCGCCGAGCTGCTTGAGGCGCTTGCCGGCTTCCGCGATCTCCGCCGGCGGCAGGGGGCTGGCAAGGCGCGCTTCCAGTGCGCTCTTCTCGGCGTTGGCCTGGGCCATGCGCTGGTCGAGGCTGGCCAGTTCCTTTCGCAGCGGACGACTCTGCTCGGCCAGGCGCTGGCGCTCGCGGGCGTCGTTCTGGCGCTGCGTGCGGCCGTCCACGGCGGGTGCCGCCGATGTCGATACGGTGGCAGGAGAAGCGGTTACGGCCGGAGCGGGGGCGGATGCCTGCGGCACCACCGCCTTGGGAGGCGAGGACGCTGCCGCGGATGCCGCCGCCACCTCCGCCGCATTCGCCTGCTTGGCCTCTTCGCGCAGCCGCTTGGACTCGTCCAGCAGGTAGCGCTGGTAGTCGTCCAGGTCCCCGTCGAAGTCGCGCACCTCGCCGCGGCCCACCAGCCAGAACTCGTCGCAGACCGTGCGCAGCAGGGCGCGATCGTGGCTCACCAGCATCAGCGTGCCCTCGAACTCGTTCAGCGCCATCGCCAGGGCCTCGCGCGTCGCCAGGTCCAGGTGGTTGGTCGGCTCGTCCAGCAGCAGCAGGTTGGGGCGCTGCCAGACCATCATGGCCAGCACCAGGCGTGCCTTCTCGCCGCCGCTCATGGTGCCCACCGGCTGCTTGACCATGTCGCCGCTGAAGTTGAAGCTGCCCAGGAAGCCGCGCAGGTCCTGCTCGGTGCGGGCGGCCGGCGCGGCCGAGCCCAACTCGCGCGCCAGACGCACCATGTGCTCCAGCGGGTTGCTGGTCTCGTGCAGCACGTCCAGCTCCTGCTGGGCGAAGTAGCCGATGGCCAGGCCCTTGCCCTCGGTCACGGTGCCCGAGACCAGCGGCAGGTCGTGCGCTACCGTCTTCACGAAGGTGGACTTGCCCTGGCCGTTGGCGCCCAGGATGCCGATGCGCTGGCCGGCCAGCACGCCGCGGCTCACGCCAGACAGGATGGTGGTGGCGCTGCCGTCTTCCTGCATGTAGCCGAAGCTCGCCCCCGTGATGCTGAGCATCGGGTTGGGCAGGTTGGCCGGCTCCTTGAAGCTGAAGGTGAATTCGGCCTCGGCCAGCAGCGGCGCGACGCGCTCCATGCGGGCCAGGGCCTTGACGCGGCTTTGCGCCTGCTTGGCCTTGCTGGCCTTGGCCTTGAAGCGGTCGATGAACTTCTGCAGGTGGGCGATCTTTTCCTGCTGGCGCTCGTGGGCGATCTGCTGCTGCTCCATGCGCAGCGCGCGCATGTCCTCGAACTTGCTGTAGTTGCCGCCGTAGCGCGTCAGCTTGGCCTGCTCGATGTGCACGGTGACGTTGGTCACGGCGTCCAGGAACTCGCGGTCGTGGCTGATGACGAGCATGGTGCCGTCGTACTTCTGCAGCCAGGCTTCGAGCCAGACCAGGGCATCCAGGTCCAGGTGGTTGGTGGGCTCGTCCAGCAGCAGCAGGTCGCTGGGGCACATCAGCGCGCGGGCCAGCTGCAGGCGCATGCGCCAGCCGCCCGAGAAGCTGTTGACCGGGCGGTCCAGCTCGTGCAGCTTGAAGCCCAGGCCCATGATGAGGGCCTGCGCGCGCGGCACGGCGTCGTGCTCGCCGGCGTCGGCGATGTCGCTGTAGGCCTGGCCCAGCGCCATGCCGGCGTCGGCATCGTCGGGGTCGGCGGCGTGCAGGGCCTCGGCCT
This sequence comes from Pseudacidovorax sp. NFM-22, assembly GCF_021401245.1. Lineage (GTDB taxonomy): Bacteria > Pseudomonadota > Gammaproteobacteria > Burkholderiales > Burkholderiaceae_C > Xenophilus. Next base: position 316,261 of record NZ_JACBFY010000001.1, on the reverse strand, counting down.
TGGCCAGCGCCTCGCGGGCCTCGGCCAGGCGGGTGTCGCCGGCCACCACGAAGTCGGTGGCCGAGTCCTCGGTCTCGGGCATGTGCTGGGCCACCTGGGCCATGCGCCACTGCTTCGGGATGCTGAAGTCGCCGCCGTCCTCGTGCAGGGTGCCGTTGAGCAGGGCGAACAGGGTGGACTTGCCGGCGCCGTTGCGGCCGACCAGGCCGACCTTCTCGCCGGGATTGAGGGTGACGCTCGCGCTGTCGAGCAGCACCTTGGTGCCGCGGCGCAAAACGACGTTGTTCAGGATGATCATGGATGGGCGACGAGGGCGTCGCGGGTCAGCAGCAGCACCTGGTCGTCGCCGGCGCTGGTCGAGAGCCAGACGGCCTCGAGGTGGGGAAAGGCGGCCTCGAAGAAAGGCCGCTCGTTGCCGATCTCCAGCACCAGCACGGCCTGGGGGCTCATGCGGGCGGGAGCGTCGGCGAGCAGTTGGCGCACGAAGTCCATGCCGTCGCTGCCGCCGGCCAGGGCCAGTTCGGGCTCGGCGCGGTATTCCTGCGGCAGCGCGGCCATGCTAGCGGCGTTGACGTAGGGCGGGTTGCACAGGATGAGGTCGTACACGCCGTCGACGCCGGCCAGGCCGTCGGACTGCAGCAGGCGCACACGGGCATCGAGCTGGTGGCGTGCGACGTTGATGGCCGCCACCTCCAGCGCCTCGGGCGAGATGTCGGCTGCATCCACCTGCACCTCCGGCCAGGCCATGGCGGCCAGCACGGCCAGGCTGCCGTTGCCGGTGCACAGGTCCAGCACGCGCTGCGTGTGCTCGCCCAGCCAGTTGTCGATGCTGGCGTCGGCCAGCAGTTCGGCGATGAAGCTGCGCGGCACGATGGCGCGCTCGTCCACGTAGAAGTCCACGCCCTGCAGCCAGGCCTCCTTGGTGAGATAGGCGGCGGGCTTGCGGGTGGCGATGCGCTCTTCCACCAGCGCGCGCACCTGCGCCGCGGCGCCGGGCGCGACGGCGCGGTCGGCGTTCTCGTCCAGCTGGTCCAGCGGCAGGCGCAGGCGCCACAGCACCAGCCAGGCGGCCTCGTCGAAGGCGTTGGTGGTGCCGTGGCCGAAGGCGACGCCGGACTGGGCGAGGCGCTGCTCGGCTTCGTGCACCAGCGCCATCACCGTCAGAGCGGTGTCTTCAGACATGGGCGACGGCCTCCAGCCGCTCGATGGTGCGGCGGTACATGTTCTTGAGCGTCTCGATGGCCGCGACCTCGATGTGCTCGTCGATCTTGTGGATGCTGGCGTTGACCGGGCCCAGCTCCACCACCTGCGCGCAGACCTTGGCGATGAAGCGCGCATCGCTCGTGCCGCCGCTGGTGGAGAGTTCGGTCTCGATGCCGGCCTCGTCGCGGATGGCCGCCTGCACGGCCTCGACCAGCGCGCCGGGCGTGGTCAGGAAGGGCTGGCCGCCGATGGTCCATTTGAGTTCGTACTCGACGCCGTGCGCATCGAGCACCGACTGCACGCGCTGCTGCAGCGCCTCGGCCGTGACCTCGGTGGAGAAGCGGAAGTTGAAGTCGATCACCGCATGGCCCGGGATCACGTTGCTCGCGCCGGTGCCCGCATGGATGTTGCTGATCTGCCAGCTGGTCGGCTGGAAGTAGGGGTTGGGCTTCGGGTCCCAGCCGCCAGCGGCGTTGATGGCCACCAGCTCGGCCAGGGCCGGCGCGAAGGCATGCACGGGGTTCTTGGCGAGGTGCGGATAGGCGATGTGGCCCTGCACGCCGTGCACCGTCAGCTTGCCGCTCATGGTGCCGCGGCGGCCGTTCTTGATCATGTCGCCGCAGCGGCTGACCGAGGTGGGTTCGCCGACGATGCAGTAGTCCAGCCGCTCGCCGCGCGCCGCCAGCTGGTTGCAGACCACCACCGTGCCATCGACGCCGGGGCCTTCTTCGTCGCTGGTCAGCAGCAGGGCCAGGCGAAGCGTGGGGTCGGGATGGGCGGCCAGGAATTCCTCGATGGCGACGACGAAGGCCGCCAGTGAGCTCTTCATGTCGCAGGCCCCGCGGCCGTAGAGCTTGCCGTCGCGGTGCGTCGGAGTGAAGGGCGGGCTGGTCCACTGCTCCAGCGGCCCGGTCGGTACCACGTCGGTGTGGCCGGCAAAGACCAGCGTCGGCGCCGTCGGCGCGCCGCGCACGGCCCACAGGTTGGTCACGCGGAAGTCGTCGGGCCCGCTCACGATGGTCTCGAGCGTGAAGCCCAGGCGCGCCAGGCGTTCGCCCAGGATCTGCTGGCACTGTGCGTCTTCGGGCGTGACGGAAGGGCAGGCGATCAGTTCTTCGGCGAGTTGCAGGGTTCGGGTCATGGCGATGGCGGTAATAAAAGGGATGTGCCGGAGAAGCGGACATCCGGGTCAATAGCGGCGGACCAGACCCGTCACCGGATCAATTCGCCAGAGGCAGCCGTTCAGCCTCTGATCAAAAGGCCGCGGAGCAGGCCATGCGAGTGCATCCGCGGAATTGGCTTCGTCCTGTCCTGAGCTTTGTGGAAGGCCAGGCCGCCGGGTGCGCCCCCCTCCAAGCCGAAGGCGCCAGAGAGGGGCTGAGGGCCGCAGCTCCGGGCCTGCCTGCGCAGGCCTGGACGTGCCCGGAGAGCAGCCACCTCCGGCGGCCGCCCCGGCCCGCGCAAGCGGCATGGAGGGTGTCAGCCCGGATGCACATCCAACGTGATGTCCGTGAACGTCGGCGCCTCGGTCTGCTGCATCAGCGAGGGCTCGGCCTTGCCGGGCTCGCGCGGACGGTTTTCGTTCTGCAGGCGCCACATCAGGTTCGCGGGCGAGTCGGCGTGCACCAGAGCCTCGTCGCGGCTGACCTTGCCCTCCAGCACCAGCCGGGCAATCGCTTCCTCGAAGGTCTGCGAGCCCTCGGCCATGGAGTGTTCCATGGCGTCCTTGATGCCGTCGAAGTCGCCGCGCTCGATCAGGTCGCGCACCAGCGCCGTGTTGAGCATCACCTCCACGGCCGGCACGCGCGCACCCTGCGGCGTGCGCAGCAGGCGCTGGGCGATCACGGCGCGCAGGCCGCTGGCCATGTCGTTGAGCAGCGTCGAGCGCACTTCCACCGGGTAGAAGCTCTGGATGCGGTTGAGCGCGCGGTAGGCGTTGTTGGCATGCAGCGTGGCCAGCACCAGGTGGCCCGACTGCGCATAGGCCAGCGCGGCGCTCATGGTCTCGCGGTCGCGGATCTCGCCGATCAGGATCACGTCGGGCGCCTGGCGCAGCGCGTTTTTCAGCGCGGTCTCCAGCGTGGCCGTGTCATGGCCCACTTCGCGCTGGTTGACCACCGACTTCTTGTTCTGGAAGGCGAACTCGATCGGCTCCTCGATGGTGAGGATGTGGCCGGGCGTGCTCTCGTTGCGCAGGTCCAGCATCGAGGCCAGCGTGGTCGACTTGCCCGAACCCGTGGCGCCGACCATCAAGATCAGCCCCCGGCGCTCCATGACCAGCGTCTTGAGGATGGGTGGCAGGGCCAGCGTATCGAAAGGCGGCACGGTCACGGGAATGAAGCGCACCACCACCGCGCAGCTGCCGCGCTGGCGCATCGCGCTCACCCGGAAGCTGCCCACGTCGCGCAGCGGCACGGCGGTGTTGAGCTCGCCGGTGCGTTCGAACTCGGCCATGCGCTTGTCGTCGATGATCTCCCGCAGCAGCTCCAGCGGCGCCGACACGGGCAGGATCTGGCCGTTGATCGGCATGCACTGGCCGTTGATGCGGATCAGCGCGGCAGCCTTCGGCGACAGGTAAACATCGGAGGCCTGGCGTTCGGCCATCAGTCGAAGAATGCGCTCCATCGTTCCCATGGCGGCTCCAGAGTGAATACGGCGTGTGGTGGTGCTTGCAAGAAAAAGGCCGCCCGCAGGCGGCCGGTGCCCGGCAGGGTCAGTCGCGCAACAGGTCGTTCAGGCTTGTCTTGGAGCGGGTCTGCGCGTCCACCGTCTTCACGATGATGGCGGCGTAGGTGCTGTAGTCCTGGCCGGACTTGGTCTTCTTGGGCAGGTTGCCGCTGATGACCACGCTGCCCGAGGGCACGCGGCCGTAGCTGATCTCGCCCGTGTCGCGGTTGAAGATCGGCGTGCTCTGGCCGATGTACACGCCCATGCCCAGCACCGAGTTCTCTTCGACGATCACGCCCTCGACCACTTCGGAGCGGGCGCCGATGAAGCAGTTGTCCTCGATGATGGTCGGGTTGGCCTGCAGGGGCTCCAGCACGCCGCCCAGGCCCACGCCGCCCGAGAGGTGCACGTTCTTGCCGACCTGCGCGCAGCTGCCCACGGTGGCCCAGGTGTCGACCATGGTGCCTTCGTCCACGTAGGCGCCGATGTTGACGTAGCTGGGCATCAGGATCGCGCCCTTGGCGATGTAGCTGCCGCGACGGGCGACGGCGGGCGGCACGATGCGCACACCGGCCTGCTTGAGTTCATCGGCCGACAGGTGCGAGAACTTGGTCTGCACCTTGTCGTAGAAGCCCAGGCTGCCGGCCTGGATCTGCTCGTTGTCCTTCAGGCGGAAGGACAGCAGCACGGCCTTCTTGACCCACTGATGCACCGTCCATTGGCCCACGCCTTCGCGGGTGGCCACGCGCAGGCTGCCGTTGTTGAGCTGGACGATCACGTGCTCGACCGCGTCGGCCACTTCCTTGGGGGCCTGGCTGGGGGAGAGGGCGGCGCGGTCTTCCCACGCGGCGTCGATGATCTGTTGCAGTTGCTGGGTCATTGGGTTCGGACTCGAAGGGAGAGGCGAGAAGAAGGGGGCGCGGCTCAGGCCGAAGGTGCCTGGGTGGCGAATTCGGCGATGCGGCGCGCGGCTTCGGTGCATTCGGCGGTGTCGGCCACCAGGGCCATCCGCACGCGGCCGCGGCCGGGATTGCTGCCTTGCGCCTCGCGCGCCAGGTAGCTGCCGGGCAGCACCGTCACATTGTATTGAGCGTACAGGGCGCGGGCGAAGGCCGCGTCGTCGCCGTTCCAGGCTGCGGGCACGCCGGCCCACAGGTAGAAGCTGGCGTCGGGCAGGCGCACGTCCAGCACCGGCTCCAGGATCGGCGTGACGGCCGCGAACTTGCGGCGGTACTGCTCGCGGTTGTCCACCACATGGGTCTCGTCGCCCCAGGCCGCGATGCTGGCGGCGGCCACGAGGCCACTCATGGCGCTGCCGTGGTAGGTGCGGTAGAGCAGGAAGCGCTTGATGATCTCGGCGTCGCCCGCCACGAAGCCGCTGCGCAGGCCGGGAACGTTGCTGCGCTTGGAAAGCGACGTGAGCGCGATCAGCCGGCGGAAGTCGCGGCCCAGCTTGGCCGCGGCCTCCAGACCACCCAGTGGGGGCTCGTCGCGGAAGTAGATCTCGCTGTAGCACTCGTCCGAGGCGATGACGAAGCCGTGCTCGTCCGAGAGGGCGAAGAGCTTGCGCCACTCGTCCAGCGGCATCACGGCGCCGGTGGGGTTGCCCGGCGAGCAGACATACACCAGCTGGGTCCGCTGCCACACCTCGGCCGGCACGCTGTCCCAGTCCACCGCGAAGTTGCGGGCCGGGTCGCTGGGTGCGTACCAGACGTCGGCGCCGGCCAGCAGGGCCGAGCCCTCGTAGATCTGATAGAAGGGATTGGGCGAGACGACGATGGGCCGCGGGGTGCGGCTGCTGTCGACCACCGTCTGCGCCAGCGCGAACAGCGCCTCGCGCGAGCCGTTGACCGGCAGCACCTGCGTGGCCGGATCGAGCGCCAGGCCGTAGCGCGTTCGCAGCCAGTCGGTGAAGGCAGCGCGCAGCTTCAGGTCGCCGGCCGTGGCCGGGTAGCCGGAGAGCGAATCGAGGCCCTCGATCAGGGCCTGCTTGATGAAGGGCGGGGTGGGATGCTTGGGTTCGCCGATGCCCAGGCTGATGGGCGAGTGGGCGGGGCTGGGCGTGACGCCAGCAAAGAGCTGCCGCAGCCGTTCGAAGGGATAGGGCTGCAGCCTGTCGAGCAGGGGATTCATGGGCGCGGATTATCGGGGGAGGCGGACAGCCGGTGCACCGCGGGGCGGCTGTTGTCGTCGCCGTCGCCCCCTCTCCCCGGCCCGCTCCCGCGAGGGGAGAGGGAGGAAACCGGCGCTCGTTCAGCGGGCGGCGACAGGCTGGCGGGTGCGCATCAGGCCAGGCAGGCGCCGTCGGCCAGCAGCTGGCGCCGCAGGGCCTGCACGTCGACCGTCCGCAGATCGGCGCGGCCGTCCGAGCGCACGGCCATCGCCGCCGCCGTGCCGGCTGCCTGGCCCATCGCCATGCAGATCGTCATCACCCGCACTGCGGCCAGCGCCTCGTGCGTGGCCGAGATGCCGCGGCCGGCCACGAGGGCGTTGTCCAGGCCGCGCGGGATCAGGCTGCGCAGGGGGATGCGGTAGGCATGCTCTTCGCCCAGCGAGCGGTAGGTCAGGCCGCCACCCGCGGCCGGATGGATGTCGATGGGGTACGCGCCCGCGGCAATGGCGTCGGCGAAGGGTTCGGGCCGCAGCAGCTCCTCGGCGGTGAGCACATGGTCGCCGGCCACGCGCCGGGTCTCGCGGATGCCGACCTGCGTGCCGAAGTTCAGCAGCCGGCCCCGCTCGCAGCCCGGCAGCGCGCGCTGAAGGAAGGCCGCGGCGCGCCAGGCCTGGCGGCGGCCTTCGATCTCGGCCCGGCCCAGGGCCATGGGGTCGGTGGCGTCGATGCCCAGGCGGCTGATGTTGAACCAGCCGTCGTCGGAGAATGGGTCGCGCGCCAGGTGCAGCGCGGCGCGGGCCAGTTCGCCCTGCTCGAAGCCGCGGCGGGCGATGGCCTCCTTCTCTTCGCTCGTCAGCGCGTCGAGGCGCGCGAAGTCGATGGGGCCGAAGCGGAACATCATGGTCGCGGGCTGCAGGGCCTCGCCTTCACCCAGTTCGAGGAAGGTGGCGCCGGCCTGCTTCATGGCGTCCATGTCGCCCGAGGTGTCGATCAGCACCTGGGGCCGCACGGTGCGGGCGCCGCCCTTGGTCAGCACGCGCACCGAGGCGATGCGCCGATCCTCGCGCTGCACGTCCAGCAGCGTGGCATGCAGCAGCGGCTGCACGCCGGCCTCGCGCACCAGGTCGTCCAGCACCAGCTTGAGCAGCTCGGGTGCGTATTCGACGCGGTCCATCTTGTGGCCGGTGGACATGACGAAGCTGTGGTGCGCGCCCGCGCCGCCGTAGTCGCGCAGGCGGTCGACCACCTCCTGCGCCAGGCCGGCGACCACGCGCCGCCCGGCGGCCGTCTGCCAGCTGTTGAACTGGGCGACCGCGCCGGCCGTGGCATTGCCGCCCAGGAAGCCGTAGCGCTCCATCAACACGGTGCGGGCGCCCTGGCGCGCGGCGGCCACGGCCGCCACGGTCCCGGCCACGCCGCCGCCGCAGACCAGCACGTCGGCCTCGATGGCGGGCAGCGCGTCGGCGGCCTTCGTCGTCGTCGTCACGGCCATCGGCTCAGCCCGCCTTGATGCCACGCGACTTCACGATGTCGGCATAGCGGCGCGTCTCGGCCTGCAGGAAGCGGGCGGTGGCCTGGCGGTCCATCACCACCGGCTCCACATTGAGCATGGCGAACTTGGACTTGACCGTCTCCGACGCCAGCACCTTGGCCAGCGCGGCTTCGAGCCGTGCGAGCCCGGCCGGCGCAATGCTGCCGTGCGGCGCCAGCAGGGCGGCCCAGCCGCGCACTTCCAGCGCCGGATAGCCCAACGACTTGACCGTCGGCACGCCGGGCAGGTCCGCCACCGGCTGCGACGACGACACGGCCAGCGCCCGCAGCTTGCCCGCCTTGATGTGCGGCGCCACGCTCGGCAGGTTGAGGAAGCCGAAGCCCAGCAGGCCGCTGATCAGGTCGGGCATGAGCGCACTTTCGCCCTTGTAGGCCACCGGCACGATCTCCGCGCCCACCTGGCCCGCGAAGATCTCCGAGGCGATGTGCGCCAGCGTGCCCGTGCCGCTGTTGCCGGCACTCAACTGCCCCGGCCTGGCCTTGGCCTGCGCCACCAGCTCCTGCATCGAGCGGATGGGCGAGTTGGCCGGCACCACCAGCACCAGCGGCTGGTCGGAGACCATGCCCACGGCATCGAAGTCGGCGATGGGGTCGTAGCCGATCTGCGGGTTGAGTGCAGGGTTGATGACCATGCTGTTGCTGGCCATCAGCAGCGTGTGGCCGTCGCGGGCCTGGGCCGCGGCCATCACGCCAATGGCGCTGCCCGCGCCGGGCTTGTTCTCGACGATCACGGCCTGGCCGAGCAGCGGTGCCATCAGGTCGCCCAGCACGCGGGCCGAGCTGTCGGCGCCACCGCCGGGCGCGAAGGGCACGATGATCCGGACGGTCCTGCTGGGCCATTCGGCCTGGGCTTGGCTGGTGAAGGGCAGGGCGCCCGCGCCGGCGGCGGCGAGCCAGCCGAGCGTGGCCCGGCGCGTGAATCGAACTGTCATGGAATGCCTGTCTCTGTTTTTTCGCGACGGCCGGGATCATGGCCGCTCGCGCGCTTGCCGTGAAATACCAAGACACGCGACCTGCATAACATGCCGTTATGCACGCCTCGCCCCACCGTCGCCCATGAACCTGCGCCAGATCGAAGTCTTCCGCGCCGTCATGCTGGCCGGCTCCATCACCGATGCGGCGCGGCTACTGCACGTGTCGCAGCCCGGCATCAGCCGCATGCTGTCGCACATCGAACTGCAGCTGGGCCTCAAACTCTTCGAGCGTGGCCGGGGCCGGCTGCGGCCCACGCCCGAGGCACAGGCGCTGTACGAAGAGGTCGAGTCGGTCTACCGCGGCGTGCGCGGCATCGAGACCCGCGCACAGGCCCTGCGCGACGGCACGGGCCTGCGCCTGCGCGTGCTGTGCAGCCCCAGCGCCGGGCTGGAGTTGGTGCCGCGGGCGCTGCAGGCGCTGTCGCAGCGCTTTCCATCCGCCCAGCTCTACATGGAGACGCTGCGCGCCCGCGAGATGGTGGGCCAGCTGGTGCACCACGAAGCCGACATCGCCATCTGCACGCTGCCCGTGACGCATCCGCTATTGACGGCGCAGACGCTCGGGCACTGGACGATGGGCTGCGTCTTTCCGGCCGACCACGCCTTCGCCCAACGGCGCACCGTGCGCATGGCCGACCTGCTGCGCGAGCCGCTGATCTCCTTCAGCGAGGACACGCCGCAAGGGCAGCTGATGCGCAAGGCGGCGGAGAAGGTCGGGCAGGTGCCGGCGTCACGCATCGAGGTGCGCTCGGGCCAGGCGGCCTGCGCCCTGGTGGCCAGCGGTGCGGGCGTGGCGCTGGTGGATGACCTGACGGCGCGGGCCTGGCAGAACGCGCGGCTGGGATGGGGGCCGATTGCGGCGGCGTCGACGCAGCCGGTGCTGGCGGTGCGACATGGGGCGATGCCGCCGTCGAGTTTGGGGGATGCGTTGGTGGGCTTGGTGAGGGAGCAGCTCAGAGAAAAGCGATGAGCCCGTGCGGCGAGCCGGGCCACGTTCTTGATTGGCCTTGGGCGTCTCCTGTGAGGTGTAGGCGATGCGCAGCTGGCATTTCCCATTTCGCAAGAGCCAATTTGCCTTTATGCTGACCAACACGGTCTCATTGGGTTGACGGCAGACTGCCGGAAGCGGACGTTCGACTTTGATTCCTGAAAATTGAGTATGACCAAAGGCAACAAGAAGCTGCGACTGGGGTCTGTGGAAGTTCATAGGCTCTTAATCCCGTTGCACAAGCTTAAGAACATATCGGACGACGACAGGTACTCGTACTATCTACTGAGCCACATGTTCAACGAATTGATGTGCTTGCAAAAGCTAATCCACTTCGCTATGCCGAAGCACGGGGATCGCCGAACGGTCCGCTTTCACCCCGAGATGGCGCAGGCCCAGTTCCTGTTCAGGATCGCGCTAGGTAAAGTTAGCGAAGTTCGCGACGAACTCGAGAAGAACAAGAAGCTTGAAGCGACGTTTATACGCCTGATCCAGCCCAGATGGCCAGAGGAGCAACAGTGCAGAGCAATTTTGCTTGCGGCCCTGGATTCCGCCCCATGGCTAAAGAAATTGCGCAACAGGCTCGGGTTTCATTTTCCGAATTTCGTTCAGTTGCTTCCATTCATCACACCAAATGATGAGTGGAAGGACGATGAGATTTTCGTAAGCAATCTATCAGGGAATACTTTCTACGATGCAGCAAACGATGTGGTGTTGCATTTGATGTTCAGCCTCTACAGTTCAGATCCGCAAGCTGAGGGGTCGATCAAGCCAGTTGGAACCGAACGCCTTCTCGAGAGCATGGATTCGATGATTAGACAGATGATTGACCTCATCACGCAGGTGAACAACTACCTCGAAAAAGCGGTGGGTGCATTGGTCGAGTCCGTTCTTCAACACATCCCCGCTATGCCCCCCGGCGAGGCTATCATCGCGCCTCACTTTCTTGATGTGCAAATCCCGTTCTGGACGCATATGCCACGTCGATCCGAATCGGATTGAACGTGCCGCAATTTGATATCGCCCCAATCACTCTCACTATAACCCGGAAGACTTGCCCAGAATCGATCTATGCAAAGAGCGGATTTGGTCTTTGAAGATGCGATAAGTTTATTTCTTGTTGCGGAGGGAGCTTCGCTTCTCACAAAAGTCACGACAAATTAATCCAGATTGAAGTGGAAAAACTATCTGGCCCGATAAAGAGAAAACTCCGATGGAGCATGACTTCAGGCGATGAAACGGGCCCTATGGGAGGGAGTTTGGCCGTGGGATGGATGCCATCCAGAGCACGTGTGTGGGTATGCTCTGGCGGTTTAAGTAGAGATCGACGTCGAACAGCGCTTGCTGAGGCTGGAGTTTTATAAAAGAGGGATCTTGACCAAGAAAGAGGTTAGGCAGTTTTAATAGCACTCCCGCTTGATAATCTGCTCGACGATATCGAGGCTTCGCGAGGTGTACCGGCACATGCGCGGCCGCGAAGCAATGGCAGTACTGGGTAGGCAACTCGCAGCTCACATCACACCATGAGCGCTCTGGTTCCTGCCCGACGCCTCGGAGATATTTTGATATTTGCGCAATTTGCTGCGTGTGGAACTCAACCCGCACCTTACCCAAGCCAAGACGCAGAAGGTGTGAGATCCCTTTAAATGGAGAAAACTGGAGATGCTTCGAGAAAAAATATCGTATGACTGAAGAGAACGGCGGCGAACGAATTTCTCACGTCTAGTGTCAACTACATAAGAAGCGCTTATGGCTTGAAAAGCTGGTAAAGTGCCGAAATTAAACCCTCCATGGCGTGGCCGTGACAGCCACTGATAACGTAATGCAGCACAATGAGCCCCGTCCATCGTCAGTTGCCAAACATCCGGCCCGGCTATACAAATACCGCGCAGTAACGACGTTGACCATTGAATCGGTCGTCAATGACGTGATTTTCTTTGCCGACCCAAGATCATTCAATGATCCGCTTGACACCAAGCCAGTCGTCGACTCCGACTTAAATACTCACGAATTGAAGGAATTGCTTTCCAAGCTCGTAATCTCAAGAAGTGCGGGTGCAATGAAAGCCGCAGCCTTGAGCATTGGCTACCGTGGGCCGCGGACGCTCGAGCATATTGGTCAACGCGGCCTCTCTCAAGTGAAGCGCCTTCTTGAGAAAATCGCTTACCACGCGACCGACCCTGAGTACGGTGGCATGGAAGAAGATGCGCATCGAAGGCTGCTTGCGCGCGCAATTCAAGACGAGCTATTAGCTCAGTACGACCGAGGAATCTTCTCGATGGCCGAGCGTAGCGACTGCCCGCTAATGTGGAGTCACTACGGTGATGAACACCGTGGCGTGTGTCTGGGATTTTCGGTTCCTGACTCGGTGGCGGCCCGCTTACATCGAGTCGAGTATGGTGGAAGTCGGCTTGTTGCAGCGAGTCGCGTGGCTGAAATGGCGAGCGGTGATGATAGGGCACGGCGCGACGTAGACGCAGCGGTATTGGCCCGCAAGGCCCGCGATTGGCGCTATGAGCGTGAATGGCGCCTCGTCGGTGATAAGGGGTTGGCAGACTCTCCTCTGGAACTAGAGGATGTCACTTTTGGAATGCGAGCCGCGCCTTCGGTCCGGCACGCGATCGTAAAGGCACTTGAAGGACGAGAAAAAAATATTCAGTTTTTCGAGATGTGCGAGCAACCAGCGAGTTTCAAGCTGAAGCGCCGAGTATTCAATGGCGGGGAAATTTCCGTCGGATACCCTCGCCGCGCGTTGTCGGCATTGGAGGGCTTTGAGGACGTATAGCCCTTCTCTAAAGGTGCTCCCAATCCGCAATAAAGTCCATCCGGAACGCCCAACTTGTACTTAATGCCAGTTCGTGCAAAGTGCGGATTCGTGTCCGCCGTTGGATCGCTGCCCTTCGGCCTTCAAGCGTTTGAGCGAATGACTGCTCACGCCCAAGCGCGGATATCTGAACCTCTTCGATTCCTATGTCCGACAATGCGCGGAACTTCCTGTTTAGATCTGCCCTCCGTAGGTAAGGCGAGCAGGCTGATTCCCCGCTAAATTAGATAGTGAGATAGCTGGCGCCTCATCTGCCGCCCACCCCCTCCATTTCCCCTCTGGCAAACAGCGCAATATCCCCACATCGCGCCACCCACAGCTGATCCCGCACCGTCGCCAGGTACTCGAAGAATCGCCGCAGGTGCTTGAGCCGAAACGCGTGCATCAGATAGGGATGCAGCGACACATTGAAGACCAACGGCTGCCGCCGTGACTGCCGCAGCATCTCGTCCACCTGGTCGATGAGCATGTCGGCCCATTCCTCGGGCGTCCATTTGGCGCCGTGCAGCGCGGTGATGTCGTTGGTCGGCCGGGCGTAGGGCAGCGCCACCAGAGGGCCGTGCGCGGTCCGCAGCATCACCGGCTGGTCGTCCATCATCCAGTCCATGACGTAGGCGTAGCCGTTGCGCGCCAGCAGCTCCGGCGTGCGCAGGGTTTCGTTGACCCATGGGCCCATCCAGCCCTTCGGCGCCTGGCCTTCCTCCGCGTGGAGGCGCGCGGTGACGTTCTCGATCATGCGCGCCTCGGCTTCCGCATCCATCTCGGCCTGACGCTCGGCGTTGGTGTGGCCGTGGCCGACGATCTCGTCGCCGCGCCGCCGCAGCGCCTGCGCGATCTGTGGGCAGCTGTCGTAGATGGCGGTGTTGAGCAAGGCGCTGGCGGGCAGGTCGAATTCGTCGAGCAGTTCGAGCAGCCGCCAGATGCCCACGCGGTTGCCCCAGTCGCGCCAGGTGTGGTTCACCACGTCGGGCTCGGGCTGGCGCGGGTTCAGCTCGGGGCCCATGCCCTCGCCGAAGGGAAAGGCCTCGATGTTCAAGGCGACGTAGAAGGCGAGCCGCGTGCCGTTGGGCCATTCGTAGGTGGGGCGCTCGACGATGGGCGAATAGTCGTAGCGGCCGTGCGTGGGCAGGGCGCGCAGGGGCGAAGCAGGGTCGGTCATGGCTGGCCTTTGACGATCAGGGCGACCACGCCGCCGCCCGGTGGGGCCTGCTGGATGGGGTCGCCAGAGACGAAGAAGCGCGTGCTGCCGAACAGGCTGCCCAGCAGCCCCGACTGTGCCGCGCGCATGTGGCTGTCCGCCGAATACGCCGAGGTGAAGATGCCGGTGCGGGCGCCGCGCACCCGGCCGTCCGGTGTCGGCCCGGCCTTGCTGAAGACGGCCAGCAGGCGCTCGGGCTCGGTCAGTCCGCCGGCCTCGTCGAAGCGCAGGCCCAGCGACACGGCCAGCCGGCGGATGCTGGCGGCGTCGAGCATGTCGCGGGGATGGCAGACGCCCAGGCGCAGCGCGCCCCCTGGGTCGCCAGCGCCGTCCGCATGGCCCAGCACGAGGGCCTCGACGGCGTCCTGCTCCGGACCGGCAAAGGTCATCGCCTTGGCACTGTGCAGAGTCGGATCGTTCGCGATCGCGTCGGGCCCGATGCGCGCGCGCTCGATCTCGCCCAGTGCCACAGCCGCGCCGAGGGCGGCGATGGCGCGCCCCCGGTGCTGGTCGCTGCGGTGCGGCGAGCCGGCGCAGCGGCTCGCAAGCAGCGTGGGGCATTTGAGGATGGCGAGGGCGACCTGGTCCGCGGCCAGGCCGGCATCGGCACAGGCGGCCGTCACGCAGGCGGCGACCGCATCGATGGCCTCGGGCTCGCCGATGACGGCCGGCGGCAGCGGGGCCGAGCGCGCGATGCCCAGGCGCAGGCCCGGATCGTCCTGTGGCCGCGTCGGGCGGCGCTCGATCAGCGCATAGCCGCCCGGGGTCGCCACGCCTTCGCAGCCATTGGCGAGCACGGCCACGGCGCGACCGGCGGCGGTCCAGGGCGCCAGCAGCGGATCGAGCGCGGTGCGCGACAGCTGCCGCGCGAAGTCGTTGGTGGCCGTGTGGCCTTCGGTCTTGACCAGCACCGCCAGCCGCGCCACCGAATCGGGGTCGCCGATCAAGGCCTGCAGCCCGGCGTAGTCGGCCGGGTGCGCCATGTCGAACCAGTGGACCTCGGTCATCGCACGCTTCAGGCGGCGTGGCCCATCGTGGCCTGCAGCTTGTCGGGCGCCAGCTCGTCGTGGTTGGCCGTCGCGAAGCGGCGCCCATGCTCGGGCGCATCGTCCAGGAACAGGGCGCGCGTCACGCCGGAGATCACGCGCGGGGCCGTGTACTTGATGTTGCTGTTCGATGCCGCGCTCGGCCCCATCGACAGCGTCGCGCCCCGCGTGGTCGTGAACAGGTGGTCCAGCCAGGGCGCACAGCCCGGCGTCTTCTCGGTGAACTCGCCGAAGCGGCCGAGGTAGGGAAAGCGGCCCAGCCGCGGCTCCGCCTGCGACGGCGCCGGCACATGGCGGTCGGCCCACAGCGCCGCATAGGGCAGCAGCCCGGCAAACTCCGGCCGCTGGGCCAGGTCCACGAAGGCGCCGGTGGCGGCAAAGACGAAGTCGAATCGCTCGGGCCCCTGCGGCGTGTCGACCAGCACCTGGCCCGCGTCCTCGCGCACCGCCAGCCAGGGCGTCGACGCCTTCATGACGAAGCCGGGCAGGCTGACCGCGCGGTCGAAGGTCGGCACCGGGGGCGGCTGCCCGATGCGGTAGAGCTCCTGCATGTAGGCCCAGCGCTGGTCGTCGGGCAGCTCGGGGTAGTGCGCCAGAAAGCCGGCGAACTCCATCCAGCGCCGCGGGTTGGTGCGGGGCAGGGCGGGGCGGCGAAAGCACAGCACCGCCTCGCGGGCGCCCGCCTCCAGCGCGGCGATGGCCGCGTCGAAGGCCGCCGCGCCGGAGCCGAGCAGGCCGATCCGCTGGCCCTCGAAGCGGCGGAAGTCGATCGGCCAGTCGCTGGTGTGGGCATAGAGGCTCGTGGGCAGGTGCTCGCTGATGAAGTCGGGCACCACGTGGCCGCCCGATGCTTCCGCGCCGCCCGAAAAGACCACGGTGCGGGCCCACACGGTGTCGATCCGGTCGGTGCCGCGGACCGTGAGCCGGAACAGCTGGCAGTCGGCGGCGCTGGGCCAGGGCTCCACGGCCGTGACCTCGACCTCGTTGACCATGTCGACGCCGGTCACCTCGCGGTACCAGCCCAGGTAGGCCTGCCAGTCGGGCCGGCTGATGCGAAAGAGCTGGTCCCAGCCCTCGGCGCCGTGCTGCGCCTCGTACCAGGCGCGGAAGGTGAGGCTGGCGTTGCCCAGGTCGTGGCCCGTCGGGTCCTTGGGCGTGCGCAGCATCTTCATGCGGCCGAAGGTCATCCAGGGCCCTTCCAGGCCGCGCGGGTTCTTCTCGAACACCCGCACGCGGTCCACGCATTCGCGCCGCAGGCCATGCGCGATGGTCAGGCCGAATTGCCCGCCGCCGACGATGGCGCAGTGGAGTACCGCCTCGGGCTCGGCGTCGACGCCCAGGGCGCGCAGCCGGGCGACATCGAAGTCCAGCACCCAGGGCTTGGCGGGATAGGCCAGGTAGCTCAGGTCGCGCTGCACGCGCGCGTTGAGGGCCTCGAGCGAGTCAGAGGGCATGGGAAAGCTCCAGGGAAGAAGGATTGCGACAGAGGCCGACGAACTGCGCCAGCGCCACGGAAGGGTTGTCCAGCCGCCAGGACACGGCGAGTTCGAGCGCGTCGTGGCCTTCGAACAGCGGCCGGTAGACGACGTCCCGCACTTCCAGGTCGCGCAGTTCGTCGCTGACGATGCCCAGGCCCAGGCCGGCGGCCACCAGGCCCAGCACCGTGGGCATGTGGGTGACTTCGTGCGCGATCTGCAGGTTGAGCTTGGCGCGCGTGAGCAGCGTCATCAGCTGCGCATGGAAGCCGGGGCCGAGCCGACGCTGCGGCGTGATGAGCGGCTCGTTGCGCAGGTCGTCCAGCGTGATGCTGCGTTGCCGCGCGAGCGGATGCCGCACATGCACCGCGACCATGAAGGAGCGCTTGGCGATGACGCGCGAGGTCAGGCCGGGCTCGTTGCGCAGGGCGCGGCCGATGGCGACGTCGACGCGCCGCGCGTACAGCGCCTCGATCTGCTTGTCGGTCAGCATCTCGACCAGCCGCAGCGACACCTCGGGCATGTGCTCGGCGGCCTGGCGGATCAGCTCGGGCACCACGTCGAACACGCTGGAACCCGTGACGGCCACCACCAGCTGGCCGGCCGCCCCGTGCGCGGCCCGGCGGCTGGCGTCGCGCGCGGTCGACACGCGCTCCAGGATGTCGCTGGCGTGCTTGATGAACTCCCGCCCGGCTTCGGTCAGCACGCTACCGCGCGGTCCGCGCACCAGCAGCGGCATGCCGACCTCGGCCTCCAGCTCCTTGATGGCCTGGCTCAGCGAGGGCTGCGAGATGTGGAGCGTGGCGGCGGCGCGGGTGACGTTCCCGGTCGCGGCGATCGCCTCAAAGTAACGGAGATGCCGCAGTTCCATCGAAGACTCGGTTCAGGGCATGGAGCCGGCCGTGCAAGGCCTGCGAGGCGCCGGACGTCGCAGCCGCGTCGGCGGGGAGGTGGGCCAGCACCAGCGCCAGGTCGCGCCGGAGCCAGTCGAACAAGGCGCTGTCGGCCGGTGCCTGGGTCAGTGCCGCGCGGTGCTGAGCCAGCTGCACGGAATGGGCGCTGCCGGCGGCCATCGCATCGAAGCAGCGTGAGAGGTCGAGCCCCTGCAGGGCGGCAAAGCCGGTGGCCGCCAGCAGGCCGGCGTCGATGCCGGCGATGGCGATCTGGTTGGTCAGCTTGCCCGCCTGGCCCGCACCGGCCGGGCCCAGGTGGGTGAGGGTGGCGCAGTAGGCCGACAGCAGCGGGCGCACATGCGCGACCGCACCCGGCTCACCGCCGAGCATGGCCGACAGCGTGCCCGCGCGCGCGCCCGCGGCAGCGCCGGAGAGCGGCGCATCGACCCACATCGCGCCAGCCTGCCCGGCGTCGGCCGCGAGCTGCCGCGCCGCGGGGACCGAGGTCGTCGTGTGGTCGACGACGCAGAGCCCAGGCGCGAGCGCCTCGCGCAGCCCGCCCGGTGCCTGCCACAGCCGCTGCAGGGCGGCTTCGTCGCTGACGCAGGTGATGACGGCGGCGGCGCGGCACGCGCGCACCGCGTCGCACACCGACCCGGCCGTGAAGACCCGGCCGCCGGGCAGCGCATCGTGCAGTTCCGGCCGGCTGTCCATTCCCCAGACCGGGACGCCCGCCGCGTGCAGCCGCAGCGCGATCGGCAGGCCCATCGTGCCCAGGCCGATGAGCAGCACGGGCGCGAGCTCGGCGGGCGGTGCAGCGTCCACCGCGCCGCCTGCGGCCTCGCCGGCGGTGGGCGAGGTCATGCGCGCTCCTCGGGGTGGCAACGCAGCGAAAGCACGTCGGGCCGCCCATAGTGCCCGTTGGTGTCGATGATGGCCTTCGACAGCTTGATCATGCGGGCCGGGCAGTCGGCATAGACGATGGTGTCGCCGTACACCGGCCCCACCAGCGGCACGCCGGCCGGCGCGATCACCATGCTGCCGCCGCGCGCGTACGAGATGTTGAGCGACTCGCGCATCGGAAAGTCGGCCGGGATCGAAGCCTCGTCGATCAGCCCGACCGCGCAGACCACGAAGGCACCGGCCTCGTTGGCATGCGCCCGGCACGAGGCGTAGCCGATGAAGTGGCTGCCGTCCGGGTCTTCCACCTGCATCTTCGGGCCGCTCCACACGTTGAACGCGCCGGGGTAGAGCGCGATGTGGAAGTCCTCGCCCTGCGAGATCATGCGCGCCCGCGCCAGGGTCATCACATGCTCGCCACAGATCAGCCCGCCCACGCGGCCGACGGCCGTCTCGTGCACGTAGAGGTCGTCGCCCGCGCCCTGGCCCCAGAAGGCCGATTCGACGAAGGTCGGACGCAGCTTGCGGTGCTTGCCCACGATGCGGCCGTCGTCGCCGATGGTGAGCATCGTGTTGTAGAGCGTGTGCACGCCCGGGCGGGCGTCGAGCTCGTTGCAGCCGATGACGACCGTCACGCCGCTCTGCGCCGCCGCCTCGCACAGGCGCTGGCTCTGTGCACTGGGGATCAGCAGGGCGTTGTCGAAGAAGCGTTCGCGCACCGCCATCCACGCATGCGAATCGCTGTTCCAGCCTTCGTCCCAGTAGGGATAGCCGGCCAGCCAGGTTTCGCTGAACACCACCAGCGAGGCGCCGCCCGCGGCCGCCTCGGCGATCTTGCGGCAGGCCTTGTCGATGGAGCGGTCGAGGTCGAGGAAGACCGGCGGCGTCTGCACGATGGCCACGCGCACGCGCTCGCGCCCCGCCATGATCTTGCCGGCGGCACTCATCGTGCGGCCCCGGTGGCGCGCTGCCATGCCGACACCGGCGCCACCCAGCCGAAGAAGCGCTCGACGTTCCACAGCGTTGCCTGCCGCAGGAAGTCGGGCCCGGCGTGATGCGTCGCGTCTTCCAGCAACAGCGGGAAGTACTCGTGCCCGTAGGCGTCGCGCAGGCTGGTCTCCACGCAGACGTTCGCAGCCACGCCGCAGAACACCAGGTTGCGCATGCGCCGGGCGCGCAGCAACTGGTCGAGGCTGGTGCCCGCGAAGGCGCTGTAGCGGGACTTGCGGATCACCGGCTCGTCGGCGGCCGGGGCCATCTCGTCCACCAGTTCGTAGTCCCAGGTGCCGTCGGTGATGAGCCGGCGTGCCAGCTCGGGCCGCTCGCGCATCAGCACCTGCGCTTCCGACTTGTGCCACACCGGCGCCGTGTCGCCGCCCACGCACAGGTGCATCGCGTCGAAGCCGCTCTGGATGAAGATCACCTGCACGCCGGCCTGGCGCGCCGCCTTGACCGCCACCACCACCTGCGCCACGGTGCCCGGCGCATGGGCCAGGTCGTAGCCCACGTTGTCGAAGTAGCCGCCCGGCTTGAGAAAGCCGTTCTGCATGTCCACGACGATCAGCGCAGTCTCGTCGGTGCGCCACTGCACCGCGCCCGGCCTCGCGTCGATGGCAAGGGTGCCGTCCATCAGGCGCTCCGCTTCAGCGGGTGGATCGTGGCGGTCTGCGCGGGTGCCAGCACGCGGTCCAGGACCCAGTTGTCCAGCGCATGGACGATGCGCTCCTTGGCCGCGAAGCGCCCGGGATGCACAGGGCCGGCGCGCAGGCCGCGCTGCTGCTGCACCGAGATGGCGTTGTCTTCGGCCACCACGCGGTCCTGCCGCTTGTAGTAGCGCTGTGCGACTTCCTCGAAGTCGGGCTGCGCCACGCGCGAGCGCGGGAACATCGAGGTGTGGACGATCCGCGTCTGCTCCGGCCCCATCGGCAGGCACTGGAAGGACCACATCGTGTCGATGGTCAGCGCGAGCATGGTGCCGGGGTACACCAGCATGAAGCGGCTGCCGCGCACCGACTCGCCGTGCAGGCTTTCGATGGGGGCGAACCCGGTGTCGCCATCGAGCAGGGCGAGCGTGCCATCGTGCTGCTCGAAGATGGCCGTGTATTGGCCATTGCCGCTCGGCTCCTCGGGATGGTTGACGGCCTTGTGGCTGCTGATGGTGGCGCGATGCACGGTGGGGATGTGGTAGCCCTCCATGAAGTTCTCGACCCACACCTTCCAGTTGCAGGCCACGTCGTGCGTGACGATGCGCGTGGCCACCATGTCGCCGAGCTGGTACATCGCCAGCCGGTCGGGCAGCTCGCCCAGCCATTCGAGCAGCGGCGGTGCGCCATGGTCGAGGCAGACCCAGATGAAGCCGTCGCTGACGTCGACGCGCGCAGAGACCAGCGGAAAGTCCGCCCGGTCGAAGTCCTGCGTCGCCTCCATGCCGGCGCAGCCGCGCAGCTCGCCTTCGAGGTTGTAGCTCCAGGCGTGGTAGGGGCAGACGATGGCGCGCTCGTTGCCGCAGGCCTGTCCCTCGGGCACGTCCAGGAGGCGCGCACCACGGTGCCGGCAGGCGTTGACGAAGGCGCGGATGCCGCCCTCGCGGTCGCGCAGCACGATCAGCGACAGGCCTGCCTGGTCATGCGTGAAGAAATCGCCCGTGGCCGGAATGCGGTCGGCCCGGCCCACCATCAGCCAGCTGCGCGCGAACACGGTCTCCAGTTCGCGCTGGAAGAAGCGGGCGTCGTGGTAGCAATCGGCAGGCAGGCCATGGGCCTGCAGCAGCGGCTTGCGTACGTCGTCGTAGCGGGTCGGGTCGAAGATCGCGTCCATGGAATCCATCCTGCAAAACATCGGGAAGGCCTATGGCGGCCCATCTGCGCCGCATTGGCGTGCAGCAAAGCGCATGCCATCCGCTGGGTGATCGCCGGGTGTTTCGGCTGGGGCCAGGGACAGCCATAGGCATGGGCTATGTTGTGCCGCCTCTGCACGCCCACGCAGCAGGGAGACCGCGCGAGACGCTGGGCCTAGCTTTAGACGGACGCGCAAGCAGGCACCTGGGGCATGGAATTTGCGGCCGCTGCGGCCATGCACGCTTTCGCGCCCAACCCTTTCATCGAGCCGCCGCCCCTGAGCGATGCGGAGCTGGCGGCGCAGTACGACAACAACAGTGCGGCCCGCAACGCCCATGACCTCGCGGCCCTGCGCGCGCTGTCGGCCGACGCCTTTGCGCACCGCATCGGGCATGCCACGCATCGATTCAGTGCCGGCGACGAAGGCTGGGCCGACGTCTTCCTGCCGCCTGGCGCGACGAGGCCGGTGCCGGCGATGGTCTTCGTGCACGGCGGTCGCTGGCGCCTGAACACCAGCCGCGAGACGGCCTTCTGGGCCGAGGCCTGCGTGCGTCAGGGCATGGCCTGGGTCGGCATCAACTTCGCCGCGCTCGGACAGGCCCGTCTGCCGGCCATCGTGGCGCAGGTGGACGCGGCCATCGCGATGGTTGTCACGCGCGCGCAGGCCCTGGGCATCGACTCGGCCGCACTCTCGTTGGCGGGCCATTCGTCGGGCGCGCACCTCGCGCTGTCGGCGGCGTTGACCGGGCAGCCGTGGGTGGGCCGCATGCGTGCGCTGCTGCTGCTCGGCGGCATGTACGACCTGCGGCCGCTGGCGCGCAGCATGGCCGAGGTCACCCTCGGTTTCACGCCGGAAGAGGCCGTCGCCTGCAGCCCCTTGCTGACACTCGAAGCCCTGGCCGAAGCCGCGCAACGGCCGACGCTGCCGCCCATGCTCGTGGCCGTCGGCGACGAGGAGTCGCCGGAGTTCATCCGGCAGGCACAGGCACTGCATTGGCGGCTGCACAACCTGGGCGTCGACAGCCGCCTGTTGCGCATCGAGGGCCGCGCGCATTTCGATGCGGCGCTGGAGTTCAACGCCGCCCACTCGCAGATGCGTGCCTTCGTGGCGCGGGGCATCGCACCCGCGCAAAGCGCCGCATGACGCGGGCGCTGCGCAGCCTTCGCAACGTCCGTCTCGGGGACGCGCCGGCCGACGCGCCGCGCGTGGACGTCGGCATCGAGGGCGGCGTGATCCGCGCGATCGGCCCTGCCGGCAGCCTTGCCGGTCCGCCCGGCCTGGCGGACCTGGACGGCAGCGGCCTCATCGCCTTCCCGGGCTTCGTCAACGCGCATGCGCATTCGAACGAGATGTTCGAGCAGGGCAGCTGCGACGGCGAGCCACTGGAAGTCTGGCTGGCGCTGGCCTATCCGCCGCTGGGCGCGGACGCCATTCCCGTGCGCTGGCACTACCTGCGCGCCATGATGCTGGCCCTGCGTTCGCTGCGCTCGGGCGTGACCGCGCTGCACGACGACTTCCTCAACCCCGGTGGCGATGAAGAGGCGCTGCAGGCCGTGTTCGACGCCTACGACGATGCGGGCCTGCGCGCCCGGGTGGCGGTCACGCTGTCCGACCGGGGCTACCTCGACGGGCTGTCGTTTGCACGCGCGGAGTTCGCCCCTGACCTGAGCGCGCGCCTGGACGCCCGCCCGCCGCGCGCGCTGGACGCGCAGTTCGACGTCTTCCATCGCGCCCGTCATGCGCTGGCGGCGCGGGGCCGTTCGCGGCTCGGCCTGTCGCTCGGCCCACGCGGCCCGCAGCGCTGCACGCCCGCGTTGTTGCGCCGCGTGGCCGATACCGCTGCGGCCCACGCGGTGCCGGTGCACATGCATGTGCTGGAGTCGCGCACGCAGGCCGTCACCGCGCAACAGCAGTACGGCCGCAGCTTCATCGAGGTGCTCGACGGGGCCGGGCTGCTTTGCCCGCAACTGGCGATGAACCATGCGGTGTGGCTGACCGATGCCGACATCGAACGCGTGGCCGAGCGGGGCGCACGCGTGGTGCACAACCCGCTGTCCAACTTCAAGCTGGCCAGCGGGCGCTGCCCCGTCGGGCGGTTGCTGGCCGCAGGGGTCGAGGTCGCCATCGGCACCGACGGCGCCGCGACGGGCGACAGCGTCGACTACCTCGACAGCCTGCGCATGGCCTCGCTCATCCACAAGCTGGACGCCAGTGCCGCCCATCCCGCGCCCGACGCCGCCCGGCTCGTGCGCATGGCCACGGCCGACGGCGCGGCCACCATGGGCAACGCGGCCATCGCCGGCGAGATCGCCGTGGGTCGCGTCGCGGACTTCACGCTGCTCGACGCGCGCGACCTGGCCTTCGTGCCGCTGCACGACCCGCGCCGCCAGCTCTGCTTTGCCGCCACCAGCAGTGCGGTCCACACGGTGGTGGTCGATGGCCGCGTGGTGTTCGCCGACGGCCGCGCGAGCGGCGTGGACGAGCCGGCCCTGCGCGACGAGATCGCCGAGGCGGCCGAGCGCTTCCGCCACGAGGTCTTTGCCCGGCGCACGGCCGGCGGGCCCGTGGTCGACGCGGTGCGCCGCGTGCTGGCCCGGGCCGCGGCCGAAGGCTCTCCCTTTCCTTTCTCCCGATAACCGAAGGACGATCCATGCATCGCAGACAACTTCTCCGTTCCGCCGGCCTCGCCGTCGCGCTGATCGCGGGTGCCGCCACCGCGGCGCAGGCGGACACGCTGGACAAGATCAAGAAGGACGGCGTGGTCGTCATGGCCAATGGCGGCGCCTACCCGCCTTTCGGCTATGTCGAGAACGGCACCATGGTCGGCTTCGACATCGACCTGGGCAACGAGGTGGCGCGCCGCCTGGGCGTGCAGCCCAAGTGGGAAAAGATCGACTTCAGCGGCCTCATCCCGGCGCTCAACTCCAAGCGGGTCGACATGCTCGTCACCGCCATGACCTGGACCGCCGACCGCGCGCAGCGCATCACCTTCTCCACGCCGTACTACAACTCCGGCATCGCGGGCGGGGCCAAGCCGGCCGCCCACATCGTGAAGGCCGGCGACATCGCGGGCAAGGTGGTGGCGGTGCAGATCGGCAGCGCCGGCGAGCGCTTCGTGCGCGACCTGGGCACCGCCAAGGAGGTCAAGACCTACAACGACTTCCTGCTCGCCTTCGCGGATGTGGAGGCGGGCCGGGCCGACGTCGTGGTCAACACGCTGCCCACCGTGCGCTACAACGCCGCGCGCCGGCCGAGCAAGCTGGCCGTCTCCGAGACCTGGGACAAGCGCGACGTCGGCATCAACACCCGCATGGACGACGCGCGCCTGCTGGAGGCCGTGAACGCCATCCTGGCCGACCTCAAGCGCGAGGGCTTCCTCGACAAGCTCGATGCGAAGTGGTTCCAATGAGCGCGGCCGTGCTCCAGACCCTTGCGGGGCGCCACGGCGCCTTCGTCTCCGACGGCAGCGATGAGGCCTGCGCCCTGCGGCTGAGGCAGGCCCATGGCGACGCCGGGCCGCTCGCCGGACTGCGGCTCGCGGTCAAGGACGTGTTCGAGGTCGAAGGCCTGCGCGTGGGGGCGGGCCAGCCGGCCTGGTTCGCCGAGCAGGCCGAGGCCCAGTCGTCGGCGCCGGCCGTGCGCGCGCTGCTCGATGCCGGTACGCCGTGGGTCGGCAAGACCGTCACCGACGAGCTGACCTACAGTCTGGCCGGCAACAACGCGCACTACGGCAAGCCGACCAACCCGGCGGCACCGGACCGGCTGTCGGGTGGCTCGTCCTCGGGCTCCGTGGTCGCCGTCGCGGGCGGCCATGCCGACATCGCGCTGGGCACCGACTGCGGCGGCTCCACGCGGCTGCCTGCCAGCTACTGCGGCGTGTGGGGCATGCGCCCCACGCACGGGCGCATCGCGGCCCAGGGCTGCTTCACGCTGGCCCACAGCTTCGACACCGTCGGCTGGTTCGCCACCAGCGCCGATGCGATGACTCGCGTGTTCGAGCAATTGGCGCGCAGCCGCGTTGCGGCAGCGCAAGCCATCGGGCCGCTGGTGGTGGCGGCCGATGTGCTGCCGCTGCTCGACGCACCGGTGCGCACCGCCTACGAGGCGCTCATCGCCCAGTTGCGCGAACTGGCGCCCGTCACCCTGCTGCCCGAGGGCACGCTGCCCCTGGCCGACTGGGCCAATGCCTTCCGCGTGCTGCAGGCGAGCGAGATCTGGCTGCAGCTGGGCGACTGGGTGCGCAGCCGAAAGCCGCACATGGGCGAAGACGTGACGCAGCGCTTCGACGCCGCGGCGCGCGTGGGCTTCGACGAAGTGGCCGCCATGCAGCGGCTGCGGGTCGATGCCATCGCCACGATGGCGCGTGTGCTGGCCGGTGGGGCTGCCCTGGTGTGGCCCACGGTTCCGACGCCGGCGCCGAGCCTCGATGCGTCCTTCGATGCGGTCAACGACATCCGCGCGCGCTCCTTCCGCATGCTGGCGCCGGCGGGCCTGGCCGGCCTGCCGCAACTCAGCATGCCGTGGATGCGCAGCGAGGGCGCGCCGGTCGGCCTGTCGGTGATCGGTGCGCGTGGCGACGACGAAGGCGTGCTGCAGCTGGCGCAGTTGCTGTCGGAGCGGCTCGGCCCGGCCGGCGCTGCGCACTGACGGATCGGGCGGATGGACTTTTCCTTCGACGTCTTCCTGGCCGCGATTCCGTCGCTGCTCAAGGGCATGGTGATCACCGCGAAGATCGCCGCGCTCTCGGCGCTGGTCGGGCTGGTGCTCGGCACGCTCGGTGGCCTGGCCCGCGTGTCGCCGCGCCGGGTGCTGCGGCTGCCCGCGCTCGTCTACGTCACGCTGATGCGTGCGACGCCCGTGCTGGTGACGCTGCTCTTCCTGTACTACGGCCTGCCGTCGGCCGGGCTGCTGCTCGACGCGACCACGGTGGGCGTGATCGCCCTGGGCATCACCAACGGCGCCTACATGAGCGAGATCCTGCGCGGCGGCATCGAGTCGATCGACGGCGGCCAGATGCGCGCGGCGCGCGCGCTCGGCATGTCCTACCCGCTGGCGATGCGCCGCATCGTCCTGCCGCAGGCCGCGCGACGCGTGCTGCCACCGGTGACCAACGAGCTGATCAGCCTGATCAAGAACACCTCGCTGGTCTCGACCGTCGCCATCTCCGACCTGCTGCGCGCCGGCATGGACTTCATGAGCTGGAAGGCCAACACCTTCAGCCCCTTTGCCGGGGTGGCCCTGGGCTACCTGCTGCTGACGCTGCCGCTCATCGCCATCAACGCCTGGCTCGAAAAGCGCTACCGCGTGACGTGACCTGACGCCATGACACTGCCCCACGCGCCCATCCTGCGCATCACCAATCTCCACAAGCGCTATGGCGACGTCGAGGTGCTGCACGGCATCGACCTCGCGGTGCAGGCCGGCGAGGTCGTCGTCGTCATCGGGCCCTCGGGCTCGGGCAAGAGCAGCCTGCTCGCCTGCGTGAACTTCCTGGAACCCTTCCATGCCGGCGAGGTGGTGTTCGACGGCCGCCCGGTCGGCTACGGGCCGGCCGGCGGCGCCATGCGCCAGCGCGTGCCGGAACAGGCGCTGAACCTGCTGCGGCGCGAGCTCGGCATGGTGTTCCAGCAGTTCAACCTGTTCCCGCATCTCACGGTGCTGCAGAACGTGACCGAGGCCCCCATCCACGTCAAGGGCATTGCGCCGGCGGTGGCGCGCGCCGAGGCGATGGTGCTGCTGGACAAGGTCGGCCTGGCGAGCAAGGCCGACAGCTATCCGCGCGCGCTCTCCGGCGGGCAGCAGCAGCGCATCGCCATCGCGCGGGCGCTGGCCATGCGGCCCAAGCTGATGCTCTTCGACGAGGTCACGTCCTCGCTCGACCCCGAACTCAAGGGCGAGGTGCTGCGCGTGATGCGCGCGCTGGCCGAGGAGGGCATGACGATGCTCGTGGTGACGCACGAACTCGGCTTTGCGCGCGAGGTGGCCGACCGCGTCGTCTTCATGGAGCAGGGCCGCATCGTCGAGGTCGGCACGCCGGAGGCGATGTTCACGGCGCCGCAGAGTGCGCGCACGCGCGAGTTCCTGCAGGCCTCGCAGCACGGCTGATGCCCGGCAGTACTTCAACCCCAAGGAGCCGACCATGACGACCGACGCCGAGCCGCAGGCCCAGAGCCTTGCCCAACTGGAGCGCCAGGTGCAGGCCGAGCTGGACCTGCTGGCCTACCCGGGCCGCGACTGGGTGCGGCCCGTCGCGCATCCGTCTGGCGCGCCTGTGCACGACGTGCTGATCGTCGGCGGCGGCCAGGCCGGCCTGGCTGCGGCCTTTGCACTCCGTCGCGAGGGCGTTGCCGATGTGCAGGTCATCGACGCCCGGCCCGCCGGGCAGGAGGGCGTGTGGGAAGACTTTGCCCGCATGTCGCACCTGCGCACGCCCAAGCGCACCATCGGCATCGAATCGGGCGTGCCCAGCCTGTCCGCGCCGGCCTTCTACCGCGCCTGCTACGGCGATGCTGCCTGGGCGGCCATCGACCGCATCGAGCGGCCGCGGTGGATGGCCTTTCTGCGCTGGTTCCGGCGCATGACCGGCGTGCCGGTGCGCAACGACACGGCCTGCGTCGGGCTGGAGCCCGAGGGCGACCTGCTGCGGGTGCGCATCCGTTCGACAGCCGCAACGGAGGCTCCGCAAGCCGCCCTGCTGGCCCGCCATGTGGTGCTGGCGACCGGCTACGACGGCGCGGGCGCCTGGCGCATTCCGCCCCACATCGCCGAGGCCGTGGCGTCCGACCGGGTGAGCCATTCGAACGGGCCGGTGGACTTTGCCGCGCTCGCCGGCCGACGCATCGGCGTGCTGGGCCATGGCGCCTCGGCCTTCGACAACGCCTGCGTGCTGCTGGCCCATGGCGCGGCGTCGGTCAACCTGTGCTTCCGTCGCGAGCGGCTGCCTACCGTCAACCCGCACCGCATCGTCGAGTTCGCGGGCTTTCTGCGGCACTTTGCGGAGCTGGACGACGCCACGCGCTGGCAGGTCAACCGCTTCTTCGAGGTGCACGACCAGCCGCCCACCCAGAACGGCTTCGACCTGGCGCATTCCTTCGCCAACTTCCGCATGCATGCCAGCTCGCCGTGGACGCGCGTGCGGCAGGTGGGCGACGAGATCCATGTGCGCACGCCGCACGCGGACTTCGTCTTCGACCACCTGCTGTGCGCCACCGGCTCGGTGGTCGACTACGACGCGCGCGACGAACTGCGCACGCTCGGCGGCAGCGTGCAGCGCTGGCGCCATCGCTACACGCCGCCGGAGGCCGAGCGCAGCGACGCCATGGGCGAGTACCCGTACCTGGGCGCCGGCTTCGAATACCAGCCGCTCGACCCGGCACGCGATGCATGGGTGCGCCGCGTGCATGCCTTCAACTTCTCGTCGACGGTGAGCATGGGGCCGCACACCACGTCCTCCAGCGGCCACAAGTACGCCGTGCCGCGTCTGGTGGGCGGCATCACGCGGGCGCTGATGCGCGAGCAGCAGGATGCGCTGCTGCCCACCCTGCACGGCTATCGCGAGGCGGAGCTGGTGTCGCCGCGCCTGTCGGGTGCGGAAGTGCCGGAGGCCCTGTGAGCGGCCGGGTGGCGGTGGTGGGGCTCGGCCGCATGGGCCTGGCAGTGACGGCCTGCCTGGCGCGCAGCGGCTTTGCGCCGCTGGCCTGGGACATCGATCCGGCGCGCACCGCCTTGGCCGGCGACCAGGGGGCCGAGCCCTGCGCGACGGCGCAGGCTCTGTGCGGGGCGCTCGGGCCAGCGGGGCCGGCCCTGTGGTTCAGCGCCGTGACCGATGGCGACGCGCTGGGCGCCGTCTGCTTCGGCGATGCGGGTGAGGAGGAGGGCGACGGCCGGATGGCGACGGGCATCGTCCCGCAGCTGCCGGCCGGCAGCGTCCATGTCTGCCTCGGCACCATCGGCACCCCGTGCGCCGAGGCGCTGGCGGAGCGGCACCGCGCAGCCGGCCAGTACTTCGTCGCCTGCCCGGTGTTCGGCCGTCCCGACGAGGCATGGGCCGGCGATCTGACGGCGGTCGTCGGCGTGCCGCCATCGCTGCCAGCCGACCGCCTCGCGGCCGTGCGCCAGGCGTTGGCGGCCTTCGCGCCGCGCGTCTTCGAGGTGCCGGGCCCGGCCGCCGCCTATGCGGTCAAGCTCGCGGGCAATGGCCTGATCGCCAGTGCCGTGGCCGCCCTGACCGAGGCGCTGTCGTTGGTGCGCGTGCATGGCGTGCCTGCCGCGTTGGCGCACCAGGTCTTCACGGCCAAGCTCTTCCGCGGGCCGGTGTACGAGGGCGTGGGGCAGGCCGTCGCGCGGTCGGTCGAGCGGGTGGCAGCCGGAGAGGACGCGCGAGCCGACGCGCCGGGCTTCACCATCGCCCTCGGCCTGAAGGACCTGCGGCTGGCCGACGAGGCCGCGCGTGCATCGCAGGTCGCCATGCCCATTGCCGATGCGGCACGCGCACGCCTGGCGGCGGCGGACGCCGCAGGCCAGGGCGGCAGCGACTGGGGCACGCTGGCGGAAGCGCTGGCCGCTGTTCAGCCCGTGACGAAGCGGTAGCGCACGCCAAAGCGCCGGTCGAGCGCGCAGTTGTGGTGGTCGATCACGTTGGTGTCGGCCAGTTCGAGGTTGAAGAAATCGACCGTCTCGTCCTCGAAGAAGGGGCCGGCGTGCCAGGTGCCGCGCGCCAGCATGATGGCCTGGTGGCCTTCCACGCGAAAGGCGCGCAGCCGCGTGATGTCGGGTGGCGCGGCGGGGTCGTCCGGCGCATCGGGCGGCGCCACGGCGATCATCCACGGCCGCCCGCCCACCGAGGCCAGGCATTGGGTGACCGCGAGGTGCCGCGTGATCTGGCGGAAGTCCGGCTCGCGCCGTTCGAGCCTCATGATGTAGAAGCGCGGCGTGCCCCGGTCGAGCGTCAGCTGCGCCTCGTCGTCACCGAAGGGCTTGCCGTCGTACGTGCTCGCGATCAGCGTGCCGTAGGGTGCGAAGGTCTCGGCGCGGATGGGCTCGACGGGCAGGTCGACGAGCCGCGCGTCGGTGGGGGTGTGGACGATGGTGTCGGTCATGGAAGAAGAGGGCGCGGCCGCATCGGTGTTCAGGCCAGCATCCGCTCGCGCTTGGGCGGCAGGAAGGCGGGGTTGAAGAGGGTGGCTGCCGTGGGCTTGGACTTCAGGTTGAAAGCGGCGGACACGTCGTCGATCTGCTTCTCCAGCCGCGCCATGTCGGCTTCGCCCAGGCCCTGCGCGCGGGTGGTGGGCGTCACGACGCTGACGTCGACCAGCCCTTTCAGCCGCCGCAGTTCGACCGTGGCGTCGACCAGCGGCTCGCGCTGGCGGACGATGCGCACGCCTTCCTCGGGGTTGGCGATGACCTCCTTCAGCCCCTTGTTGTAGGCCCGCAGGAAGGCGGCCACGGCCTGCGGCTGCTCGGCGATGAACTTGGACGTGGCCAGGATGGCGTTGCCGTAGACGTTGACGCCGAAGTCCTTGTAGAGGAAGACGCGCAGGTCCTCTTCCTTGGCGCCGGCCGCCATGGCGGAGATGAGGCCGGAGGGCTGGAAGCCCGTGACACCGTCGACATCGCCGCGTACCAGCATCACCTCGCGCAGGCCCGGGTCCATGCTCTGCCACTTGACCGCATCCACCGGCAGGCCCTGCACCTTGGCGAACAGCGGCCACAGCTTGCGGCCAGCGTCGAACACCGGCGCGCCCAGCGTCTTGCCGGCCAGGCCGGCCGGCGCGGTCACGCCGCTCTTGGTCAGCACCATCACGCCGGCTGGCGTCTGGTCCAGCGTCTGGTAGACCGCCTGCGGACGCGCCACGGCCTGTGCGCCCGAGCCGAAGAACTCGATCAGGGCATTCACGTCGCCATAGCCCATGTCATAGGTGCCGCTCGCCAGCCGGTTGACCGCCATGGCCGAACCGGCACCCACGTCGAAGGACACGTCGAGGCCTTCCTTCTCGAAGTAGCCTTTGGCGAGCGAGTAGTAGAAGGGCGCCGACTGCCCGTCCACCCGCCAGTCCATCTGGAACCTGATCTTCACGGGCGACTGCGCGCGCCCCAGCGTGGGCAAGGCCATCGAGGCAGCGGCAAGCGAGGTCTGGGCAAGCCAGCGGCGGCGGGAGAACAACGTCATGGACAGCTCCGGGAGTGTGCGGGCGTTTCGCAACTCCTATGCCATTGGGGTGGGCGTTGGGGGGAGCGATAGGCGGGGCTGATGGGGGTTTCAAAGCGTGCTCTCGTGCTTCGAAGTCCTATTCCGATGGCGCCAGTTGGGGCGTGCGAGAGTTGTGCAGTCCGAGCGCAGGGCTTGAAATGGTGCCGTGGGCGCTGCAGGTGCTGTCGCATCGCTTTCCTTGGCTCAGCTCTAAGGGGAGACGCTGCGCGCCCGCGAAGGGGGGCCAGCTGGCGCACCACGAGGCCGACGTCGCCGCTTGCACGCTGCCGGTGACGCATCCGCTGCTGACGGCGCGGACGCTTGGGAACTGGATGATGAGCTGCGTCTTTCCGGCCGACCACGTGTTCGCGCAGCGGCGCGCCGTGTGCATGGTCGGCCCGCTCCGTGAGCCGCCCATTGCCCTCAGCGAGGCGACGCCTTAAGAGCAGCTGACGCGCAAAGCGGCAGAGAAGGCCGGGCAGGGTGCCGGCGTCGTGCATCGGAGGGTGCTTGGGCGAGGCGCCCTGCGCACCTGTGGCCTGCGGGCGGGGTGCCGCTGCTGGATGACCTGGCGGCGCGGGCCTGGCAGAACGCGCGACTGGGGATGGCGGCCGATGGCGGCGCACACGCAGCAGTGCTGGCGATCGTCATGGGTCGGAACTGCTGAGAGAGAAACGCAAGAGATGGGATGAGGCCGCGCGAACCGGGCTGTGCATCTTGCTTGGCCTTAGGCGTCCACCCGTATTCGATGAACGGTGCGCTGTTGGCAATTCTTATTTCGCGAGCGCAGATTTGATGCTGTTCAAGATGGCTGCCCGTTACCAGCAAACGGATCAGAATCGGCCCCTCAAGGTTGCGCCAACATGTGCCCAGATGCGGCCGCGGCCCGCCCTGCACTTGCGACTGCAACGGACCCACACTCATAATCCACGGTGGCATTACAAAATTCGAACCAGCTATCGGGGAGGCCGCCCTCCCTGAATTGCGCCGGCTGTGCGACTCCGCTCCTACCTCCCCAAAAGGGCGAGCACGCGGAAGATGTGATGCAGAAGGGCTTCTATGCGCGTGCGAACAGAACCTCCTCAAGCTTGACCACGCCAACCTCCCGCTGGACGGCGATTGAAACGGTCAAGTGCAGCAACGGGAAGCCGCCGGCCATTGATTCACTTTCAGAAGGAGTTGCCGCTTCGAGCCAATTGCCAGCCTCTCGACCTTCTTGGTAGCAACCTTCGTTCTCCTTAGACAGCGTAACATTCACTTCATGGGCAGCATTTCTACCAATAGATATTCTTGAACCAAGAACCATGAATAAGCTTCCATTTCTACACGCAAAGCAATCAAATCGCGAATTTTTTATTACAACGATGCCTGCGCAATCGGTCGTTGCGCTTTCGTACGCGTCAGTTCGCGGTCAAGATAAAGAAGAAGGTGCTATTCAGCGTGTTCTCAACAAGAGCCGGATAGCAAGCATTAAAGATTTTACGCTCCGTGGAGGAGATTATCCAAACGCTATCGTTTTGAATTGGGTAAGTACGGATAACCCGCTTTCCGCCATCGATGGAAATTTACAATTCGAAGACACTCCCCGTTCAGCGCAAATTATCGACGGGCAACACCGCGTTGCTGGAATTCGCGCGGCAATCATGGAGAACGAAAAAATCGGATTGATGGATTTGCCGGTGGTCATTTATAAGAATCTAACATCGAAAGAATGCGCAGATATTTTCTTATCAATCAACGAAGAGCAAAAGCCCGTCCCGCGCAGCCTGGTTTTTGACCTGTTTGGCATTGCAAGTGAGGGTAGTATCGATCCCGCTGCGCTGCGTGCGCGAGATATCGCCATGAACTTGCATACCTTAGAGAATTCTCCGTACTTCGGGTTATTGAAGCTGCCGGGGACGCCAATCCGGAAAGGAGGTATTGCTTTCTCTACAGCGGTTTCAGCAATCAAGCCGATTGTTGAGGAAAAGGGTACGCTTGAACAGATTGGAATTGAAGAGCTTGAGATTCAGCGGCAAATTATTCTTAATCTATTTCTGGCGCTCTCCTCCAAATACGGCGAGAAATGGGGCGGAAAAGAGAATGTATTTCTCTATGCCGCCGGATTCATGGCGGCAGCGCAGTTTTTTCAGCAGAAGCTTGTCTCTTACTGCAGTACCAAGCAATCTTTTAAGACCGAGACAATCAGCGATTCGCTGCATATTGAAGGTGACAGGCTAATTTGGCAATCTGAAATCAAAGGGTTAGGTGGTAGCGCCGCTGTTTCCAAGGTCTACGACAGGCTAGTGGAGGCCTTCGTGCCGGATACGGGCGAGAAGACAGCCTTCGAAATCTGAACCCCAGAATGCACAGGGCACAACTTTATTTCGATACTGTGATCAATCCTGGCGGGAATGCGCCAGCGGGGGTCGTACTTAATGCGGGGATGGCTGGTACGCTGGAGCTTGAGTTGGTTGAGGATGCTAAAAGCTATTTATACTCCGCGATTGTCTCGGTGGGCGACGCCATTCAGGCCATCCAGAACGAATTGTTTTCCTGGTCCACCGTTAAACTCTACTACGCAGTTTTTTACGCACTTCGTGCTACTCTCGCGGCCCACAAGTATGCGATCATTTATCATGTGGTCGGCCAGAAGGGTACTCCCTATCGGCTGCGGGCTGCGCCGGGAGAAGTTCCTGCAAAGCTGAGTGGAAATACTCATAAGGTTATTCTGCAGCAGTACAGTACACATTTTCCTGGTGCACCGATGGTTACCCAGTTAATCGGAACTGATACGCCGTTTGATTGGATTATGGATCGGAGGGAGGAAGTGAATTATAAAATTGCGAAATTCCGGGAGCCTGAGGCACCAACTTGTTTCAAAAAAATAGCCTCGGAAAATTTAAGAAGACTGCTGCCTGCCTACATAAATGATAGTAGTGCGACATTTGCGTTCGATCCGGAGCATGCAATACTTGCACTTCCTATCGCCGCGATCCAAACAGCGAAAGCTGCCTTCGCAGCAAAGGTTCCGCCTACTTCTTTGACTGCTGGAGACGCTAGTTTTCTTGCAGGCTTATTTCGGGATCGGCATGGCCAGATACTTGCCGCGCGCGACTTGTTGCCTTAGCGTGTTCAGCCACATCGAAACGCCCTGAGCAACTTGCAAGCCGTTGACCTAGCTCTAAATTCTTGGCGGCGCGGCGCGTTTACGCGGTGTGCGTCCGGGGGGGCCTATTTTTTCTTGCAAATTCCTTTGAATAGTTCGATGCGTCTCCGTTCGCGTATTTGCAAACTACCGAACTGATCCGTCTAAGGCTGACGAGCAAGTCAAGATAAAGTACCCGAAGGTCAGGCTGGCGAAGGTGACCGAGCATCCATTGCACGAAGCACTCTATTTCAGTCTCAGATTGCTCAATAGCTTATCCCACAGATTCAAGTCGAAATCTTGGGATAGCATCAATGATGCTGATGATGGGTCAATGCTGACTATCTCCTTATATTTCTGTTGTATAGCGAAGCCGTCTTCTCGAAATTTTGCGAGCGTGGCGGTTAAGCTGTCCAAATTTTCCGTCCGAATGATCATACGCACAGCGGTGCCGTTTAGGGACGTTTCATAGTACCGTTTGCCGTCTTTCCCGCTTGTAAGGAGCATGCCGGTGGTGCCACTGGATATAAAGAAATTTCCGCCCATCCGGCAGATCCGGCTCGTCATATAGAGACCGAATCCGGAATTTGTCCATGGCCCGCGTTTGGCAAGTCTTCGTGCCCCTTTAAAAGCTTTTCCAGAAACAGCGGGCATTAGCGCGTAGTTAATGGCACTCTTGTCAGTTGTTGCATCGATGTGAGGGTTCGCCCTGATGCTTTCTCTTAGACCGATGCCTCGATCCACAATTGCTACCTCTGCGCGACCCTTTGTCGGCCAGAACTGCGCACAAACACCAAAACGATCTACTTGCGCATGCTCCACCACATTTCTCATGATTTCCCTTATTGAATAAGAAAGAGTTTCAAACACTTCACCACTATCAGCACCGGAAAGCGTTTCAGATAGCCTCTTACTTTGCGCTTCAATTTCATCGCCGACGTCTAGTCCTTGCTGGGCTGCTGTGTTTTTTAGGACAGTACTGTCGAAATAGGTTAGTGGGATATAGTTGCGGCTTCCCAAAGCTTCTCCTGGCTTTCTTCCAAAATCCAGCCCAAATGCTTTAAAAAAACCCATATGCGCTGCATATGGCATTTTTTCGAAATTTCTATAACGAAAAGAAGTTTCTGGGTGCGACGCAATGCATCGATCGATCTCGCTAGCGACCACGAGCATACCGAAAGGCTCTACGGTTCTCGTTCTAGAAAAATCAAAGATTAGCTCGTCGGCTAGCCGTTGTTTTTTGTAGTAGCTTGCAGAATGGGAATACGGTAAAGGCAGTCAGCGCTTCGGGCACATTTATGGTTGTATAGGCCATGTGGGCGCTTTATAAAAATAGAGCCGGCGAAAAATCTGTGTACCCGGGCGAAGCATCATGACGTCGTGGAAGCACGCTGGACGTGCGTAGGATTGGCGATATAGCAAAGTAAGGATGTCTTATTTTCATATTTGCTTTTCCTCAGTGTGTAATACCTGATTCTTTGCCCCGTTTTCCAGCGGATGCCTGCTCTAGGCTTGGCGACTCCAACGATCATGCCACGAGGGCCCTCTTATGTGCTCATCCATTTAGCTCTGTCAAAATCCGGCAGGCCCGAGGAACAAGCTCGCCGTCCTCTTTTTTCGGAGGGAATATGCTCAATCATTGAGCACCTTCGCTCGGTTCAAGTGCGGCTAAATGTTAAGTGCCTCCCTTGTCACTCCGTCCTAACGACTATAGATATCGTGCGTACTGTGCTCGCCATGCTGCGGCAATCTTGTTTCGGCCTGTCAGATATACACAGAGATCCTGTGCGGTAGGCAAGGGCTGCGTGCAGCCGACAAACGGAGGGATCAGACGGCGGACTTAGTTCATTCATTGCGCTGCGTTGACGTCGCGAGCCAAAAAGTCATACACGCGCGCATCATCCGCATACGCCGCATTGAACCGCATCCACCCCGTCCGCTCTGCCGTCGGCCGAAACAGATGCCCCGGCGCCAGCAGCAGCCCCGCCGCCACCGCCCGCTGCGCCACCGCAACGGCATCGACACCCTCCGACGGCAGCCGCGCCCACAGAAACGGCCCGCCCGCCGGCTGCCCGAACACTTCCAGCCCCGCCTTTGCCAGCCCCGCACACACGGCCACCTGCGCCTCGGCCAGGCGCTGCGCCAGCCGCGCCACGTGGGCGCGGTGCTTGCCCTCGGCCAGCACGGCATGCACCAGCCGTTCGTTCATCTCCGAGCTGGTCAGGCTGTCGCCCATCTTGGCGTGGATGAGCTTGTCGACCATCTCCTCGCTGGCGGTGACGAAGCCCACGCGCAGGCTGGGTGAGACCAGCTTGGAGAACCCGCCCACGTAGATGACCCGCCGCAGTTGGTCCAGGCTGGCGAGCGAGGTGGCGCCGGGCGGCTCCAGGCCGGCCATGACGTCGTTCTCGACGATGGCAAAGCCCAGTTGCTCGGCCAGGCGCAGCAACTGGTAGGCCTTGGCCGGCGCGCAGGACGAGCCGGTGGGGTTGTGCAGCTGGGTCTGGATGAAGAAGGCCTTGGGCCGGTGGCGCTGGGCCAGGGCCTGCAGGGCCGTGAGGTCGGGGCCGTCCTGCAGGCGGGGCACGCCGACGAGGCGGGCGCCCAGCTGGCGCAGCGTCTCGAAGAGGTTGGTGGAGCCGGGGTCGTCCACCAGCACGGCGTCGCCGGGCTGCAGCAGGCAGCGGCCGGCCAGCGCCAGGGCCTGGGTGGCGCCGTGGGTCAGCACGATCTGGTGCGGCGGCGCCTGGATGGCGCGGGCGCCCAGTTGCGCCTCGATCTGCTGGCGCAGCGGCAGGTAGCCGTGGGGCGAGCCATAGCGGGCGAGGGCAGGGCCCTGCTTGCGGGCCAGGCCCGCCAGGGCGCGGCGCACGGCGTCCGACTGCAGCCATTCGGGCGGGATCCAGCCGCAGCCGGCGTTGAGCAGCGAGGCGTCGTCCTCGTACACGCGGCGGATCAGCCACAGCGAATCGACCGCCGTGCGGCCGACGAAAGGCTTGCGCCGCGCGGCCTGGCCAGCGGTATCGCCATGGGCCGCGACGTAGTAGCCGCTGGCCGGCCGCGCCTCCACGTAGCCGTCGGCCACGAGGCGCTGGTAGGCATTGGTGGCGGTCATGGTGCTCACGCCCGATTCGCGCGCCAGCTCGCGCACCGAAGGCAGGCGTGCACCGACGGCGAGCGTGCCGCGGTCGATCTGCAGGGCCAGCGCGTCGCGGATCTGGCGCACCAGCGGCACGTCGGAGTGGGGGTCGAGCGAAATCATGGGCAGGGGCGTGGGGGTCGCGCGGTGCGGGGGCACTGATTGGGTGCGTGCCATGCACCTGTGTGTGATCGGGAAGTTGGACTGTTCTAGTGCAGCCTTGATCAACTGTACATATTCAATTGCCGCGATTTTTGTCCCAATCCATCCCCACCGGCAAGCCGGATCTTTCCTGTCTTTCCACCGCCTACTTCGGAAGCTTCATGCACACCCCCAACCCCTCCGCCGCCCGCCCCGTGAGCCGCCGTGCCCTGTCGAAGTGGGCGGCCTGTGCCGCCATGCTGGTCGTGACGGCCGGCGCCGCGCTGCCCGCCGCCGCGCAGAGCACTACGCTCAAGATCATCCCCACCACCAACATGACGGTGCTGGACCCGATCTGGACCACGGCGTACATCTCGCGCAACTTCGGCTACATGATCTACGACACCCTGTTCGGCACCGACGCCCAGGGCAAGATCCAGCCGCAGATGGTGGGCAAATGGAGCGTGTCCAAGGACAACAAGACCTGGACCTTCCAGCTGCGCGACGGTCTGGAGTTCCATGACGGCAAGCCGGTCACCAGCGAGGACGTGGTCGCCTCGCTCAAGCGCTGGGCCAGCCGCGACACCTTCGGCGGCCAGCTGGCCAAGGCCATCGAGAAGTACGAGACGCCCGACGCCAAGACCTTCGTCATCCAGCTGAAGGAGCCCTTCGGCCTGGTGACCGAGGCGCTGGGCAAGCCCTCGTCCAACGTGCCCTTCATCATGCCCAAGCGCGTGGCCGACACGCCCGGCGACGTGCAGATCAAGGAAACCATCGGCTCGGGCCCCTACATCTTCAAGGCCGACGAGTTCCGCCCCGGCGAGAAGGCCGTCTTCCTCAAGAACACCAAGTACAAGCCGCGCGCCGAGGCACCGTCGGGCACGGCCGGCGGCAAGAACGTGTACGTGGACCGCGTCGAATGGCTCTTCATCCGCGACGCGCAGACGCAGCTCAATGCCCTGCTCAACGGCGAGGCCGACATCCTGGAGCAGCCGGCCTTCGAGCAGTACGCCACGCTACGCAGCAATCCCAACATCGAGCTGGTGGATGCCCAGCCGGCGGGCAACCAGTTCATCCTGCGCTTCAACTTCCTGCACGCGCCCTTCGACAACGAGAAGATCCGCCGCGCCGCCATGCTGGCCCTGGGCCAGGAGGCCTTCCTGCGCACCCAGGTGGGCACGCCGGGCCTCACGCGCTACTGCAAGAGCATGTTCCCCTGCGGCACGCTGTACGAGTCGGACAAGACGGGCGAGTACACCGGCATCGCCAACCCGCAGAAGGCCAAGGCCCTGCTGGCTGAGGCCGGCTACAAGGGCGAGCCGGTGGTGCTGATGCGCCCATCGGACAACGGCACCATCGGCAAGCTGCCGCTGGTGGCCAAGCAGCAGCTGGAGCAGGCCGGCTTCAAGGTCGACATGCAGAACATGGACTGGCAGACCCTGGTGGCCCGCCGCGCCAAGAAGGACGCGCCCTCGGCCGGCGGCTGGAGCATCTTCATGACCTCCTGGACGGCCTCGGACATCCTCAACCCGCTGACCATGGCCATGATGAACGCCACCGGCGACAAGGGCTGGTTCGGCTGGCAGGACGATCCGAAGCTCGAAGCCATCAAGAAGCAGTTCATCGCCGCCACCACCGACGCCGAGAAGAAGAAGCTGGCCGAGGCCGCGCAGCTGCAGGCCTTCCAGAGCGTCACCCATGT
This sequence comes from Pseudacidovorax sp. NFM-22, assembly GCF_021401245.1. Classification (GTDB taxonomy): domain Bacteria; phylum Pseudomonadota; class Gammaproteobacteria; order Burkholderiales; family Burkholderiaceae_C; genus Xenophilus. Next base: position 277,293 of record NZ_JACBFY010000001.1, on the reverse strand, counting down.
GCCCGTGGGCCAGTACAACCAGCCGGCCGCCGTGCGCAAGGGCGTGAGCGGCCTGGTGCCCGCCGGTGCCCAGGTGTACTGGAACATCCGCAAGCAGTAAGGGCAGGGCGGCCATGCTGAGCTTTCTGGGCAAGCGCCTGCTCGCCACGCTGCCGGTGATCCTGGTGGTGGCCATCGCGGTCTTCATGATCGTGCGGCTCACCCCCGGCGATCCGGCGGCCATCATCGGCGGCAACAGCGCCACCAACGAGGACCTGGACCGCATCCGCGCCCAGCTGGGCCTGACCCAGCCGCTGTGGACGCAATTCGCCACCTGGGCCGGCCATGTGCTGCAGGGCGACCTGGGCTTCTCGTTCTTTCTGAACAAGCCGGTGGTGGCCCTGATCGGCCAGCGCATCGAGCCCACGCTCTCGCTGGCCATCGGCACCCTGGTGCTGGCAGTGGCCATCGCGCTGCCGCTGGGCACGCTGGCGGCCTGGCGCATGGGCGGCTGGCTGGACAAGGCCGTGATGGCCTTCTCGGTGGCCGGCTTCTCGGTGCCGGTGTTCGTCATCGGCTACGTGCTGATCTACCTGCTGGCGATGAAGCTGCAGTGGTTCCCGGTGCAGGGCTACCGCCGCATCGGCGAAGGCGTGGGCCCCTGGGCCCGGCAACTGGTGCTGCCCTGCCTGACGCTGGCCGTCACCTACGTGGCGCTGCTTGCCCGCGTGACCCGCGCCGCCGTGAGCGAGGCGTTGACCGAGGACTACATCCGCACCGCCCGCGCCAAGGGCATCGGCGAGCGCACGGTGCTCAGCCACCACGCGCTGCGCAACGCCGCCGTGCCGGTGGTGACGGTGATCGGCGTCAGCGCGGCCCTGCTGCTGGGCGGCGTGGTGGTGACCGAGACGGTCTACGCCATTCCCGGCCTGGGCCAGCTGACGGTCGACGCGGTGCTCAACCGCGACTTCCCGGTGCTGCAAGGCGTGGTGCTGTTCTTCGCGCTGATCTACGTGGGCGTGAACCTGCTCGTCGACGTGAGCTACCTCTTCCTCGACCCCCGCATCCGGTACTGAAGCCATGGGCACCTTCCACAAACTCTGGCGCCATGGCGCCGTGCGCGGCGGCACGCTGGTGCTGCTGGTGCTCGCGCTGATGGGCTTGATGGCGCCCTGGCTGGGCACCTTCGACCCCTCGGCCATGGACGCGAACTTCATTACCGTGCCGGCCGGCACCGCCGGCCAGGTCACGCTGCCCGACGGCGCGACGGTGCAGCACACCTTCTGGATGGGCAGCGACAGCGTGGGCCGCGACGTGTGGAGCCGCGTGCTCTACGGCACCCGCATCTCGATGCTGGTGGGTGCGCTCACGGCCTTCCTCGCCATCGCGCTGGGCTGCACCCTGGGCATGCTGGCCGGCTACTTCCGTGCCGCCGACGCCGTGCTGATGCGGGTGATGGACGGCCTGATGGCCATCCCGGCCGTGCTGCTGGCCATCACCCTAGTGGCCATGCTGGGCGCCAGCCTGCCGACCGTGATCCTGGCCATCGCCGTGCCCGAGGTGCCGCGGGTGACGCGCCTGGTGCGCGCCCTGGTGATCGGCCTGCGCGACGAGCCCTTCGTCGAGGCCGCCCGCGCGCTGGCCACGCCCAATGCGGTGATCCTGTGGCGCGACATCCTGCCCAACGCGCTGGCGCCGCTGATCGTGCAGGGCACCTTCATCGCGGCCTCGGCCGTGCTGACCGAGGCCATCCTGAGCTTCCTGGGCCTGGGCCTGCCGGCCGAGGTGCCCACCTGGGGAAACATCATGGCCGAAGGCCGCGTGCTGTTCTCGCAGGCGCCCGGCAACGTGCTGTGGCCCGCGCTCTTCCTCGTGCCCACCGTGCTGGCCATCAACCTGCTGGGCGACGGGCTGCGCGATGTGCTCGATCCCAAGTTCTCCAAGCGCAGCTGAGCGAGGTGTGACCATGAAACCCCTTCCCACCCGCATCGCCGCTGGCGAAGCCCCGCCCGTGCCGGCGAGCCCAGTGCTAGAAGTGCGCGGCCTGCGGGTCGCGCTGCCCGCCGACGCCGACCGGCCCCATGCCATCGAGCGGCTGGACGTGCGCATCGAGGCTGGCCGCACGCTGTGCATCGTGGGCGAGTCCGGCTCCGGCAAGTCCGTGCTGGCCACCACCGTGATGGCGCTGCTGGCCAAGGGCCTGACCATCACGGCGGGCGACATCGTGCTGGCCGGCGAGGCGCTGCTGACCAACGGCAGGTACCTGCCCGAGAAGCGCCTGCGCGCCCTGCGCGGCCAGGTGATGGGCATGATCTTCCAGGAGCCGATGACGGCGCTCAACCCGGTGCTCAGCTGCGGCGAGCAGGTGGACGAGCTGCTGCGCAACCACACGGCGCTCACGCCGGCCGAGCGCAAGGCGCGCATCCTGCAGGTGTTCGAGCGCGTGCGCCTGCCCGATCCGCAGCGCATCTTTGCGAGCTATCCGCACCAGCTCTCGGGCGGGCAGCGGCAGCGCATCGTGATCGCCATGGCGATCATCCTCAAGCCGCGCCTCTTGATCTGCGACGAGCCGACCACGGCGCTGGACGTGACCACGCAGGCCGAGATCCTCAAGCTGATCGCCGAGCTGCAGCAGGAGCAGGGCAGTGCGGTGCTGTTCATCACGCACGACATGGGCGTGGTCGCCGAGATCGCCGACGAGGTGATGGTGATGCACCGCGGCAAGGTGGTGGAGCAGGGCCCGCGCGAGCAGGTGCTGCGCACACCGCGCGAGGACTACACCCGCATGCTGCTGGCGGCCGTGCCCGGCATGGTGCCGCCCCCGCCGCGCGCGCTGCCCGGCGGCCCCGCGCTGCTGGCCGGCCGTGCCGTCGGCAAGACCTATGTGCGCCGCGACTGGCTGGGCCGCGCCAAGCCCAACACCGCCCTGCAGGACGCCAGCGTGGCCGTGCACCGCGGCGAGACGGTGGGCGTGGTGGGCGAGTCGGGCTCGGGCAAGTCCACCTTCGCGCGCTGCATGATCCGGCTCATCGACCCGAGCGAGGGCACCATCACCTGGGGCGACCGCGAGGTGCAGTCGCTGTCCGAATCGCGGCTGCGGCCGCTGCGCTCGCGGGTGCAGGTGGTCTTTCAGGACCCGAACCGCTCGCTCAACCCGCGGCGCACCGTGGGCTCTTCGATGATCGAGGGCGCCGTCAACTTCGGCATGGACGTGCCGGCCGCGCGCAAGCTGGCCGAGGAACTGATGGACCGCATCCAGCTGCCGCGGGCCGCGCTGTCGCGCTACCCGCACCAGTTCTCGGGCGGTCAGCGGCAGCGCCTGGCCATCGCCCGCGCCGTCGCCTGCCAGCCGCAGGTGCTGGTGGCGGACGAGGCCGTGTCGGCGCTCGACGTGTCGGTGCAGGCGCAGATCCTGGACCTGCTGCGCGAAGTGCAGCGCGACTTCGGCCTCGGCATCCTCTTCATCACGCACGACCTGCGGGTCGCGGCGCAGCTGTGCGACCGCGTGATCGTGATGAACCAGGGCCGCATCGTGGAAGAAGGTTTGACGGCCGAGGTGTTCGGCCAGCCGGCCCATGCCTACACGCGCAAGCTGCTGGAAGCGGCCCCGCGCACCGAGCTTGCGCTCGCCGCCTGAGCGCGCATCAGCCCCTCCAGGCCAATGCCGATGCCACTCCGTCAGCCAAAGACCGTTCGGGCTAAGACAGTTCGGGCTAAGACCGTTCGGGCTGAGCCTGTCGAAGCCAGTGCGCGTGCGTACCAAAGCCCTTCGACAAGCTCAGGGCGAACGGCTTAACTGACTGGCCTTGCCCCCAGCAGGCAGAATTTTCGGTTCGACCGACAACCAGACAACAGGAACACACGACATGACATTGGCAATGAGCTGGGACGAATGGGCCGCGCAGGACGCGACGGCCCTGGCCGAGAAGGTGCGCCAGGGCGAGCTGACCGCCGCCGAACTCGCGCAGCAGGCCGCGGCCGGCATCGCGAAGACCAACCCGACGCTCTCGGCCGTGGTCGAGGTCTTCGAGGACGTGGTGGCCGACCCGCTCAAGGATGGGCTGAATCCGCAAGGCCCCTTCGCCGGCGTGCCCTTCCTCATGAAGGACCTGGGCCCCACGCTCAAGGGCCGGCTGCAGGAGCAGGGCTCGCTCTTCATGCGTGGCAACCGCCCGACCGAGGACGCCTGGCTGACGAAGCAGATGCGCAAGGCCGGCCTCAACCTCATGGGCCGCACCACCACGCCCGAGTTCGGCGTCTGCAGCTCGGCGGAGAACCCGGCCGTGTACGTCACGCGCAATCCCTGGAACACCGACTTCACCACCTGCGGTTCCTCGGCCGGCACCTCGGCCATGGTCGCCGCGGGCGTGGTGCCCATGTCGCATGCCACCGACGGTGGCGGCTCCATCCGCATCCCGGCCGGCTTCAACGGCAACATCGGCCTCAAGCCTTCGCGCGGCGTGTTCAGCATCGGGCCCAACCTGTCGGACATCACCGGCTATGTCTCCATCCAGGGCTGCCACAGCCGCACGGTGCGCGACACGGCGGCCTTCGTCGATGCCTGCCGCGGCGGCGCGCCTGGCGAGTTCATGCCCTTCTGGACGACGCCCGAGCCCTACACCCAGCTGATCCAGAAGGACCCGGGCCGGCTGCGCATCGCGCTCTCGCACGAATGGGGCGACTACCGCGCCACCCCCGAGATCGTGGCCGAGCTGGAGAAGGCCGCGCGCTTCCTCGAAGGCCTGGGCCACCATGTCGAATGGGCGCTGCCCAAGGCCGACCTGCGCGAAGCCTTCCGCGCGCAGACCACCTGCTACATCAGCAACTTCGCCCAGGTCATCAACGGCCTGCTGGCGAAGAGCGGGCTGGAGCGCCCGCCCGCGGAACTGATCGAGCCGATCAATATCCGCATCTGGGAAGCCGGCAAGGACCTGTCGTACGCCGAGCGCTACAAGATGCAGGCCGTGTTCAACAGCACGGCCCGCGCCTTCGGGGCCTTCTTCGAGGACTGGGACATCATCCTCACGCCCATCACCGCGCTGCCCACGCCGCGCATCGGCACCACCGAGTACCTGACGACCAGCGACAACCCGGACGTGCTCGACTGGTTCGACAACCTCTGGAAGTTCTTCTCGTACACGCCCCTGTCCAACCTGTGCGGCATCCCGGCCATCTCGCTGCCGATGGCGCAGCAGGCCAACGGGCTGCCCTTCGGCATCCATGCCCAGGCGCGCCAGGCCAACGACGGCCTGCTGCTGCAGCTGGCGGCGCAGATCGAGCGTGCCCTGGGTGGCCGCTGGAACGACGGCCGCCGCCCGGGCGTGCACGTCACGGCCGCCTGACCGGCCGGGACACGGAGACCCTCACGACATGGCGCTGTTCGGCACGCGATCGCTGCGTTCGCTCTTCACGCACCCCGGCTTTGCCGAGGGCGTGCGGGCCATCGCCGGCCCGGCCCTGGGCACGGTGGCCCTGGGCCTGGTGACCGGCGTGGCCATGGCGCGCAGCGGTCTGCCCATGGGCGCGGTGCTGGCCATGTCGCTGCTGGTCTTCGCCAGCGCCTCGCAACTGGCTTGCCTGCCGATGATCCTGGCGGGCGCGCCGCTGTGGGTGATCGTGCTGACGGCGCTGATGCTCAACGTGCGCTTCGTGGTCTTCAGCGCGCACTGGCGGCGCTACTTCGGCCTGCTGCCGCGGCCGCAGCGGCTGGGGCTGGCCTACCTGGCGGGCGACCCGGTGTACGTGCGCTTCATGCAGCGCTACCCGCGGCGCGCGCCCGACCAACTGGCCTACTTCCTGGGACTGGCGCTGTTCAACTGGGCGGCGTGGCAGGCGGCCTCGCTGGCGGGCATCTTCCTGGCCGACGCCATTCCGCCGGACTGGGACCTGCGCTTCATCGGCGTACTCGCCTTGCTGGGCCTGGCCATGCCCATGATCGCGGACCGGCCCAGCTGGCTGGTGGCGGCCGTGGCCGGCGCCATCGGCTGGATGGGGCAGGGCTGGCCCTTCGGCCTGCAGGTGATCGCGGCCATCGCCGCCGCCATGGCGGCGGGCCACTGGGCCGAACGGCGCGCCCCCCGCATCGCCACGCCATGACCGACCTGCACCTGTGGATCGCCATCCTTGCGCTGGCGGGGGTGACCGTGCTCACGCGCGGCGTGTTCCTGCTGCCGCGGCGGGAGCCGCGCCTGCCGGGCTGGCTGGCTGCGGGCCTGCGCCATGCGCCGCTGGCGGCCCTGATGGCCGTGGTGGTGCCGGAGGTGCTGCGCGGCTCGGGCGGCGTGGTGGTCGCGCCGGGCTGGCACGACCCGCGCTGGCTGGCCGTGGCGGTGTCGGTGGCCTGGTTCTGCTGGCGGCGCGGCGTCACCGGACCGGTGGTGGTGGGGACGGCGACCTTGCTGCTGCTGCGCGGGTTGGGCATGGCGGGCTGAGCGGGGGCCTCGCGGTGTTCGAAGCGCTGGGGCGGGGCTTCGACAAGCTCAGCCCGAACGGTCCTGGGATCACCTGATCAACCATCCACGTCGGTATCGGCCGGCCGACCACCCCCCCCGTTCGCGCTGAGCTTGTCGAAGCGCCCGGATGAGGCACCGCGCGTGCGTCGCACTGGACGGCCTCGATGCGCGCTTTTCCGACGTCGTGCCGCCAGCCCGCATGCGTTCATGGAGCCCATGACTGCTGCACTCCCACTCTCTTCCGCCCAGGGCCGTGATCGCTTCCATGGTCGTGTCGTGATCGTCACCGGCGCCGGCTCGGGCATTGGCGAGGCCATCGCCCGCCGCTTCTCCGCCGAGGGCGCCCATGTCGTGCTGGCCGGGGACCATGCCGACAAGCTCGACAAGGTCGCCGCCGATCTTCCTTCCGAGCGCACGCTGGTGCACGAGGTCGACGTGTCCGACCTGGGCCAGGTCAGCGCTCTGGTCGAGGCCACCATCGAGCGCTTCGGCGAGCTGCATGTGCTGGTCAACAACGCCGGCATCGCACCGGAGGGCGACGCCACCGATGCCTCGGCCGAGGACTTCCACCGCACGCTGGCCGTGAACGCGGGCGGCGTGTTCAACGGCGCCAAGGCCGCGATGCTGCACCTGGAGCGCAGCCGCGGCTGCATCGTGAACACGGCCTCGGTGTCGGGCCTGGGCGGCGACTGGGGGCTGGTGGCCTACAACGCTTCCAAAGGGGCAGTGGTCAACCTGACCCGCGCCATGGCGCTGGACCACGGCGGCCGGGGCGTGCGCGTGAATGCCGTCTGCCCCAGCCTGACCTTCACGCCGATGACCGAGGACATGAAAGACGACCCCGACACCATGGAACGCTTCAAGGACCGCATTCCGCTCGGCCGCGGCGCCGATCCCGCGGAGGTGGCCTCGGTGGTCGCCTTCCTGGCCAGCGATGACGCCAGTTTCGTCAATGGCGCGCTGGTGCCGGTGGATGGTGGACTGACGGCCTCCAACGGCCAGCCGCGGATGTCGTAGCCCGCACCGCGGCTCGACTGCCTCCATGAAAAAGGCGCGCCCGGTGGACGCGCCTTTGCTCGTGGTGGGGCGACTTCAACCCAGCTTCTTGACCAGCACTTGGCTCTTGCGGTCCCAGTTGTATTTCTTCTTGCGCGCCTCGGGCAGCCAGTCCGGGCTCACGGGCTGGAAGCCGCGTTTGATGAACCAGTGCATGGTGCGGGTGGTCAGCACGAAGATGCTGTCCAGGCCGATGGCTCGGGCGCGGTGCTCGATGCGCTTGAGCAGCTTCTCGCCGTCGCCCTGGCCCTGGGACTGAGGCGAGACGGTGAGGGCCGCCATCTCGGCGGTGCGTGCCTCGGGGTAGGGGTAGAGCGCCGCGCAGCCGAAGATCACGCCGTCGTGCTCCACCACCGTGTACTGGTGGATGTCGCGCTCGATCTCGGTGCGGCTTCGCTTGACCAGCGTGCCGTCGCGCTCGAAGGGCTCGATCAGCTGCAGGATGCCGCCGATGTCGTCCACGCCGGCTTCGCGCACCGATTCCAGCTTCTCGTCGATGACCATCGTGCCGATGCCGTCGTGCACGTAGATCTCGAGCAGCAGCGCGCCGTCCACCGAGAAGGGCAGGATGTGGTTGCGCTCCACGCCGCCCTCGCAGGCCTTGACGCAATGCTGCAGGTAGAAGGCGGTGTCGGTCGGCTGCTGCGGTGGCGAGAGCTGGGCGAGCCATTTGCGCGCCACGTCCAGCGGCAGCTCGGTGTCGATGGGATTGTCCTCGCTCACGGGCTGGCTCGGGTCCATGGCGACGCCGGGCACCTCGGTCAGGAAGATCAGCTTGTCGGCCTGGATCGACACGGCCACGCTGGTCGCCACTTCTTCCATCGCCAGGTTGAAGGCCTCGCCCGTGGGCGAGAAGCCGAAGGGCGAGAGCAGCACCATGCTGCCGCCGTCCAGCGCCCGGCGGATGCCGGTGGCGTCCACCTTGCGCACCAGGCCCGAATGCTGGAAGTCGACGCCGTCGACGACGCCCACCGGCCGCGCCGTGATGAAGTTGCCCGAGAGGATGCGCACCGTCGAACCCGCCATCGGCGTGTTGGGCAGGCCCTGGCTGAAGGCGGCCTCGATCTCGTAGCGCAGTTGGCCGGCTGCCTCCTGCGCGCAATCGAGCGCCACTTCGTCGGTGATCCGCATGCCGTGCGAATAGCGGGCCTCGTGGCCCTTGGCGCGCAACTGCTCGTTGACCTGCGGACGGAAACCATGCACCAGCACGACCTTCACGCCCATGGACTGGATCAGCGCCAGGTCCTGCGCGATGGACGGCAGCTTGCCGGCGGCGATGGCCTCGCCCGCGATACCGACCACGAAGGTCTTGCCCCGGTGGGTGTGGATGTAGGGCGCCACCGACCGGAACCAGGGCACGAAGGTGAAGTTGAAGACGGCGGACATGCGCGGAGCAGGGCTGTGGAAGGTGGAAGCGAGGGGGTGGACGCGCGCCGCCTGTTCAGGCGGCGGCGCGGAAGGGGTCGACCAGCGTCAGGTCGCCGAATCGTCGGCCATGCTGCAGATCTTCGGTGTAGAGCGTGACGGCGCCGCTGCGTTGCGCGGCCTCGACCACCATGGCGTCGAAGATCGAGAGGCCGTGGGCCTGGGCGGTATCGAGCGCCGACTGCACCAGGCGCAGGTCGGTGTCGACCACCTGCCAGGCGCTGTAGCCGTCGAGCAGGGCGCGCACCGTGTCGGGCGCGATGCGGTGCTTGCGGGTGAGCACGCTGTAGAGCTCGACGAGCACCTGCGTGCTCAGCACGCCCTCGGCCGCGGCCGCGTGGCGAGCGACGAGTTCGCGCGCCGCGGCCTGCTTGGCCGGCGAGCGCGGATCGACGCAGTACACCAGCACGTTGGTGTCGAAGAAGGCGAGGGGCACGGGCGAGGCGTCAGTCGGCGGAGCGGGCGCGCGCCCGGAAGTCGCCGTCGTACAGCTCGTCGCGCAGGCTGCCGCCTCGGGGATGTGCGGCGGGCTGCGCCTCGCTGGCCGCGGCGTCGATGGCCGCCATCAGACGGGCCGTGGCGGCGTCGCGCAGCATCTGGCGACTGGCCTCGGCCTCGTTGACGTACTGCTGCAGGAACTCCCGCACCTTGGCGCTCAGCGACGTGCCCTGCTGGATGGCGCGCACGCGGGCGGCCTTGATGAGCTGGTCGTCGACGTTGATGGTCAGGTTGGCCATGGGAGCTTCCTCGCAAACTGGGCGCGGCGTTTGGCGCGGCGGCGGGTGTCGGACGAGTCTACACGGAAACATGTGAACCCGTGGGCTGCGATACTCGCCCGGTGCCGCTCCAGATCGACTTTCCCGATTCCCTTCCCGTATCCGCCAAGCGCGATGAGATCGCCGCCGCCATCCAGGCGCACCAGGTGGTCATCGTCTGCGGCGAGACCGGCTCGGGCAAGACCACCCAGTTGCCCAAGATCGCCCTGGCGCTGGGCCGCGGCAAGCTCAACGCGCCGGAGGGCCGCGGCCGGCTGATCGGCCACACCCAGCCGCGACGGATCGCCGCCAGTTCGGTGGCCAAGCGCATCGCCGAGGAACTGAAGACGCCGCTGGGCGAGGTGGTGGGCTACAAGGTCCGCTTCCAGGACCGGCTGAGCCGCGATGCCTCGGTCAAGCTGATGACCGACGGCATCCTGCTGGCCGAGACGCAGACCGATCCGCTCCTCAAGGCCTACGACACGCTGATCATCGACGAGGCCCACGAGCGCTCGCTGAACATCGACTTCCTGCTGGGCTACCTGCGCGAGATCCTGCCGCGGCGGCCGGACCTGAAGGTGATCGTCACCTCGGCCACCATCGATGCGGAGCGCTTCGCGAAGCACTTCGAAAGCCGCAACGGGCCGGCGCCGGTCATCTATGTGTCGGGCCGCACCTTCCCGGTCGAGATGCGCTGGCGGCCCTTCGAGGAGTCGCGCGAATACGACCTTAACGATGCCATCGCCGACGGCGTGGACGAGCTGTGGCAGGGCAATGCCGCAGGCGACATCCTCGTGTTCCTGCCCGGCGAGCGCGAGATCCGCGAGGCCGCCGACCACCTGCGCAAGCACCTGGCGCACCAGCCGGTGATGCGCGCGGCCGAGGTGCTGCCGCTGTTCTCGCGCCTGTCGCAGGCCGAGCAGGACCGCATCTTCGAAGGCCACACGGGCCGGCGCATCGTGCTGGCCACCAACGTGGCCGAGACCTCGCTCACGGTGCCCGGCATCCGTTACGTGATCGACGCGGGCACGGCGCGGGTCAAGCGCTATTCCTTCCGCAGCAAGGTGGAGCAGCTGCTGGTCGAGCCCGTCAGCCAGGCCGCCGCCAACCAGCGCGCGGGCCGCTGCGGCCGCGTGGCCAACGGCATCTGCATCCGGCTCTACGACGAGAAGGATTTCGCCAGCCGGCCGCGCTTCACCGACCCGGAAATCCTGCGCTCCTCGCTGGCGGGCGTGATCCTGCGGATGAAGTCGCTGCACCTGGGCGACGTGACGCAGTTTCCCTTCCTGGAGGCCCCGAGCGGCCGGGCCGTGGCCGATGGCTACCAGCTGCTGGGCGAGCTGGGCGCGGTGGACGACGCCAACGAGCTGACCGAGATCGGCCGCGAGCTGGCCCGACTGCCGCTGGACCCGCGGGTGGGCCGCATGATCTTGGAAGGCCGCACGCGCGGTGCGCTGCAGGAGGTGCTGGTGATCGCCTCGGCCATGAGCGTGCAGGACGTGCGCGACCGGCCGCTCGAAGCGCAGCAGCAGGCCGACCAGGCCCATGCCAAGTTCGACGACGAGAAGAGCGAGTTCAGTGGCTACCTGACGCTGTGGAAGTGGCTGCACGATGCCCGCGGCGGCGCGCCGGTGGCGCAGAACCGGCGCGAGATGGCGGCGGCCACGCAGGGGCCGAAGAAGGCCAGCGCGGCGGTGCTGCCGGTGAGCCAGCGCATGAGCGCGCCCGCCGAGGCGGCACCGGCGCCGGCGGCCGCCCAACCCACCCACAAGCTCAGCAACCGCCAGTACGAACAACTTCTGCGCCAGAACTTCGTCAGCGTGCGCCGCGTGCGCGAATGGCGCGACATCCATTCGCAGCTGCTCACCGTGGTCACCGAGCACAAGTGGAAGCTCAACCCCACGCCCGCGGGCTACGAACAGATCCACAAGTCCATGCTGGCCGGCCTGCTGGGCAACATCGGCTGGAAGATGGACGAGGAGGGCAACTCCTCCTCCGGCGAGTACCTGGGCGCCCGCGGCATCAAGTTCCACCGCCATCCCGGCGCCCACCTGCGCAAGCGGCCCGGCCGCTGGATCGTCTGCGCCGAACTGGTCGAGACCACGCGCCTCTTCGGCCGCGGCATCGCCAACATCGAGCCGCAATGGATCGAGGAAGTCGCCGGCCACCTGCTCAAGAAGCAGCTGCTCGACCCGCACTGGGAGAAGAAGGACGCCCGCGTCACCGCCTTCGAGCGCGCCACGCTCTACGGCCTGGTGGTCTACAGCGGCCGGCGCGTGGACTTCGCCAAGGCCGATCCGGCCGGCGCGCGCGAGATCTTCATCCGCGAGGCCCTGGCCGGCGGCGAGTGGGAAAGCAAGCTGCCTTTCCTGACCGCCAACCGCAAGCTGGTGCGCGAGGTCGAGGCGCTCGAACACAAGTCGCGCCGGCAGGACGTGCTGGTCGACGATGCGCTGATCTACGCCTTCTACGAGGCCCAGGTGCCGGCCGATGTGGCGAACGGCCATGCCTTCGAGCAGTGGTACCGGCAGGCGAGCGCGACCAATCCCAGGCTGCTGTTCCTCACGCGCGAGGAACTGATGCGCCACCAGGCGGCGGGCATCACGACGCAGGCCTTTCCGCCCCTCGTCAAGCTGGGCGGCGTGGACTGTGCCGCCACCTACCTGCACCAGCCGGGCGACGCGCGCGATGGCGTCACCGTCACCGTGCCACTCTTCGTCCTGAACCAGGTCAGCGAGGAGCGCTGCGAATGGCTGGTGCCCGGCATGCTCAAGGACAAGATCCAGGCGCTGCTCAAGAGCCTGCCGCAGAAGCCGCGTTCGCGCTTCGTGCCGCTGCCCGAGTCGGCGGCGCGGCTGGCCGAAGCGCTGGGGACGCCCGAGGCCTTCGGCGCCGGCTCGCTCACCGACGCGCTGCTCAAGCGGGTGCGCGACATCACCAGCCTCGACGTCAAACGCGCCGACTTCAAGCTCGACATGCTGCCGCCGCACCTGTTCATGAACCTGCAGGTGGTGGACGAGCACGGCCGGCAACTGGGTATGGGCCGCAACCTGGGTGCACTGAAGGGCGAACTGGGCACCAAGGCGCGGGGCGCCTTCCAGGCGCTGGCGGGGCTCAAGGCCAGGGCGGCGCCTTCGCCCGCGCCGGCCGCGCCGTCGCCGGGCAGCGGCAAGACCGCGGCCCCGGCGCCCAAGGCCGCGCCCGGCCCCGCCGCGCCGCCGGCTGGCCAGCGCTACACCGCCTGGACCTTCGGCGAACTGCCCGAGCTGATGGAAGTGCGCCGCGGTGCGCAGACGCTGATCGGCTTCCCGGCGCTGGTGGACGGGGGCGACGCCGTGACCATCGAGGTCTTCGACGAGCCCGAGGTGGCAACGGCCAAACACCGCGCCGGCCTTCGCCGTCTGGTGGCGCTGCAGATCCGCGACGCGCTCAAGTACCTGGAAAAGAACATCCCCGACCTGCAGAAGATGGCCGTGGCCTACATGCCGCTGGGCACGCTGGAGGAACTGCGCGCCCAGATCCTGGACGTGGCGCTGGACCGCGCCTTCCTGCAGGAGCCGCTGCCCACCGACGAAGCCAGCTTCAAGCGCCGCCTGGACGAGGGCCGTGGCCGGCTGACGCTGATCGCCAGCGAGGTGGCACGCCTGGCATCGACCATCCTCGCCGACTACGCCGCAGCCCAGCGCAAGATCAAAGACACCAAGATCCAGCCCGAGGCCGTGAAGGATGCGGCCGAGCAGCTGCAGCGCCTGGTCGGCAAGCGCTTCATCGCCGATGCACCGTGGACGCAGCTGCAGCATTTCGCGCGCTACCTCAAGGCCATCGTGCTGCGCTTGGACAAGCTGCGGGCCGACCCCGCGCGTGACGCGCAGAAGCTGGCCGAACTCAAGCCGCAGGAACAGCGCTACTGGCGCCTGGTGGCCGAGCGCAAGGGCGCCACGGATGAGCGCATGCGCGAGTTCCGCTGGCTGCTCGAGGAACTGCGGGTGAGCTTCTTCGCGCAGGAGCTGCGCACGCCGCAGCCGGTGAGCATCAAGCGGCTGGACAAGGCCTGGCAGCAGATCACATAAAAAGGAACACCCCCAGGCTGCGCGCTTCGCGCTACGCCAACCCCCTGAAGGGGGCACATCCAGCGGCCCGGCAAAGCCGGTTCCGCGGATGTTCCCGCATGGCCTGCGCTGCGGCCATTCGATGGGGGAACACGTGGTGAGCATCTGGCCTCCGGCGCGGAGTGACGGCTTCAACCCGCCAGCACCCTCTGCACCCGAATCGGCGGTCGTCGCGACGTCGTAGTTGCGCAGCAGGCGGGCACGATGGCCTCGACCGTGCGATGGCTGATGCCCCGGTGCGTCTACGTTTCTTCCGGCTGCTCCAGCAGCATGCGCACCACGCGGCTGATCGCCCGGCCGGTGGCGGCGCGGTTGAGCGTGGGGTCCAGCAGCGTGCGCGCGGCCAGACCTTCGAAGAGCGTGCACATCACGGCCACCCGTGCCCTGAGCTCTGCCGCAGACAGCCCGCGCAGCGCCGGCAACGGCCGCAGCAGCGCCAGCAGCTCGTCGCGCTTGAGGCGGTCCGCCTGCTGAAGCAGGGCCGCGATGTCCGGACTGCGGTTGGCCTCGGCCAGGATCTCCAGCTGCAGCCGCGCCGGATCGCCCGCGCAGCGCGCCACGCCGGTGTCCACCTCGCCCAGGCAGGCCGCGAGCACGCCCTCTGCCTGGCCGCGCTCGCGCATGAGCTGGATTCGCGCCAGCGTTTCCTGCAGGTCCTGCTCCACGATGCCCGCCACGATGGCTTCCTTGTTGCGGAAGTAGTGGTAGACGTGGCCCGGGCTCATGCCAGCCACCTCGCAGATGCGCTGGATGCTCGCCCCACGGAAGCCGTGTTCGCTGAAGCAGCGGGCCGCCGCATCCAGTACCTGCCGACGGCGCACCCCGCCTTTGTCCTGCGGAGGCGGCTCGGTGTTCATGGCAGAAATCCGTGCTTTCGAGGGCATGCGTCGCAACAAGCTGGAGAGGGAGATGGGGCCATTGTCCCTTCGCCCTCCGGACGCAGGTCTCGGATTCCTAGAATGAAAATTCTAGAAAATTCATTCCAACTCCTGGAGCCACCATGGACAACCGCTCTCGCCAGGGCACCGGCCGTCACTTGAAACGGCGCATCGCGCCTCTGGCCTTTGCGGCAGCGGCGGTGCTTGCATCCGCGCACGCAGCAGCGCAGGAGCAGGTCGACGAAGGCCGCCGCTTCTATGTGGAGGGCGGGTCCAGCGTGCTGCACACGCAATCGACCGACTCGCTGACGGCGGGCGTGATGCTCCCATCGCAGTTGTTCCCGTCGGTGCCGCGCCAGGCCGGCCCGTTGACCCTGTATTGGGACCTGTGGGCCAGCCATTGGCAGGCGCCGCGGCCGGACGGGTCGAGCGCCGGCTACTCGCAGATCGGCGCCACCGCCATGTGGCGCCACCTGCTGGGCGAGCCGGGGACGCCGTGGTTCGTGGAGCTGGGGCTGGGTGGCACGGTGATGGACCGGCTGTATGAGACGCCGAGAGACCGTTTCAGCACCGCTTTCCAGTTCACCGAGGTGCTGGGCGTCGGCTACCGTTTCGGTGAGCGCCAGGCCTATGAGTTGTCGCTGCGCCTGCAGCATTTCTCCAACGCGGGCATCAAGGAACCGAACCCCGGCGCCAACTTCGTCAAGCTGCGTTTCAGCATGGCCTGGTGAAGCGGCGCCGGGGCGGGGCGATCACTGGGACTGGGCGGGCGCGCCCGGGGCGCCGGTGGCGGGCGTACCGCTCCCATTGGCCGGATCGGTGGTGCCTGTGCTGCCCGTAGCGCCCGTGCCGGCGGCACCTGTACCCGAGCCGCTGCTCCCGCCAGGCGTGTTGGTCGTCCCGGTGCCGGGGGTCGAAGGCAGGCCATTGGCGGCGGCTGGGTTGGGGTCTGCCGCGTCGGGTGCAGCGCCGCTGGTGCCCGCGGCGTTGCCGCCGATGCCGGTCGAGCCGCTGCCGCCGGTTCCGGGCGCCATGCCCGTGGCGCCATCGCTGGCGGGCGGGGGCGCGGGCTGGCCCATGGGCGGGGCGGGCTGGCCCGGCGCTTCACCGCCGGTTCGGAAGAACGCGAAGATCGCGCCGATCACCAGCACGATGACGACGACGATGCCCCATCGCATCGCCCGGTTGTTGTCGCGGTCGCCTGTCAGTTCGGGTCGGGTGGCCATCGGTGTTGCTCCTGGAAGGTTGTCGATGGCCCACAGGCTGGCGCCGACTCTGCCCCCATGGCGTGGGACGTCTTCCGGGCATCGGTAGTCCAACGCACCCCGACGGTGCGTTGCCTCAGCCGGCCAGCAGCTTCTGCACCAACTCTGCCGTGGTCCCGGCGGCGTACTTGCGCATCAACCGGGCGCGATGGATTTCCACGGTGCGATGACTGATGCCGAAGGCTCGGCCGATTTCCTTGCTGGTCATCCCCTGCATCAGGTGCGCGGCCACCTCCCGCTCGCGCGGCGTCAGCTCGGCCTTGTCGGCGCGGCGCGCGCCCAGGTCCTCGAAGGTCCAGATGCCGGCCTCGTGCGGCACTTCCCGGTTGAGGGCGCGGCCGGTGACATGGCACCAGAAGGTCTCGCCGGCACGCATGCCGTGCAGGCCGCCCACGCGCCGCATCATGCGGTTGTCGGCATAGCGGCCGCTGGCGTTGAGCGCCGGCAGCATGCGGCGGCCGATGCGTTCGTACTCGGCCACGCTGGGATACAGCAGCCGGAAGGACTGGCCGACGAGTGCTTCGCGCGTGGCACCGAACATCTCGCACAGCCGCGCATTGCAGTCCACCATCATCCGCTGGCGCGACAGCACCATGCCCACCGGCGCATGCTCGAAGGCCAGCCGGTAGTCGATGGCGGGGGCTGCAAGGGCAGGGGCCTCGGGTGCGTCCATTACGAAATCCTACGTATGTCCGTACGTAGTATCGTTGCGGGGTTTTCCCTTCCTTCCCCCTCTCACTTTCTCTTCAAGCGAGGACCCATGGCGAACAAGATCTATGCCTCCGCCAAGGAGGCGCTGGCCGGCGTCGTTGCCGACGGCCAGACGCTGGCAGTCGGCGGCTTCGGCCTGTGCGGCATTCCCGAGGCGCTGATCGACGCGCTCAAGGAAAGCGGCGTCAAGGACCTGACCTGCATCTCCAACAACGCGGGCGTCGACGGCTTCGGCCTGGGCAAGCTGCTGGAGACGCGGCAGGTCAAGAAGATGGTCGCCAGCTACGTGGGCGAGAACAAGGAGTTCGAGCGCCAGTACCTGGCCGGCGAGCTGGAGCTGGAATTCACGCCGCAGGGCACGCTGGCCGAGAAGCTGCGTGCGGGCGGCGCCGGCATCCCCGCCTTCTTCACGAAGACCGGTGTCGGCACGCTGGTGGCCGAGGGCAAGGAACTGCGCGAGTTCGATGGCGAGACCTACGTCATGGAGCGCTCGCTGGTTCCCGACGTGGCGCTGGTCAAGGCCGACGTGGCCGACAAGTCCGGCAACCTGCGCTTCCGCCTGACAGCCCGCAACTTCAACCCGGCCGCCGCGATGGCCGGCAAGGTCTGCATCGTCGAGGTCGAGAAGATCGTCGAGGTGGGCGAACTGGCACCGGACGACATCCACCTGCCCGGCATCTACGTGCACCGCATCGTGCTCAATGCCACGCCCGAGAAGCGCATCGAGAAGCGCACCGTCAGCGCTGCGGCGCCCGTCGATGCCGCCGCCGCCAAGGTCGAGGCCCAGGCCGTGATCGCCCAGGCCGCCGCCGGCACGGAAGTGCCCGCCACCGTCAAGAACAACGCCAGCAAGTAAAAGAGGAGTTCCCCATGCCCTGGACCCAAGACCAGATGGCCGCCCGCGCGGCCAAGGAGCTGGAAGACGGCTTCTACGTCAATCTCGGCATCGGCATCCCGACGCTGGTGGCCAACTTCGTCGGCGACAAGGAAGTCTGGCTGCAGAGCGAGAACGGCATGCTCGGCATCGGCCCCTTCCCGACGGAAGACCAGGTGGACGCCGACCTCATCAACGCCGGCAAGCAGACCGTGACCACGCTGCCGGGCTCGTCCATCTTCGGCAGCCACGAGAGCTTCGCCATGATCCGCGGCGGCAAGATCAACCTGTCGATCCTGGGCGCCATGCAGGTCAGCGAGAAGGGCGACCTGGCCAACTGGATGATCCCCGGCAAGATGGTCAAGGGCATGGGCGGCGCCATGGACCTGGTGGCCGGCGTCAAGCGCGTGATCGTGCTGATGGAGCACGTGGCCCGCAAGAAGGACGGCACGGAAGATCTGAAGATCCTGCCGCAATGCACACTCCCGCTCACGGGTGTGGGGGTGGTGGACCGTATCATTACCGACCTGGCTGTGCTCGACGTCACCCCCGAGGGGTTGAAGGTGGTCGAGCTGGCCGATGGCGTCAGCTTCGACGCCGTGCAAGCCAAGACGGGAGTCAAGCTCCTGCAGTGAAAGTCAATCGATGAGTGAATGGACCGGCGCCGGTGTGCAGGCGCCCAAGGTGGCCCTGTACTGGGACTTCGAAAACCTGCACGCGGTCCTGACCGACCAACAGAACGGCCAGGACTACTACCGCGAACACCGGCTCACGGTCCAGATGCCCGTGGCGGAAGTCGATGCCATCGTCGACTACGCCGCCTCGCTGGGCGATGTCATCATCAACCGCGCGTACGCCAACTGGCAGTTCTTCTCGCGCTACCGCGATGCCCTGAACGGCGCCGGCATCGACCTGATCCAGCTCTTCCCGCGCGGCGCCAACATGAAGAACAGCGCCGACATCCGCATGGCGTTGGACGCTTTGTCTGACCTGCACACGCATCCGCACATCACGCACGTCGTGGTGGTCTCGTGCGACAGCGACTTCATCAGCCTGGCCCAGAAGGTCAAGCAGGCCGGCCGCTTCATCGGCGGCGTGGGGGTCGAGGGCAACAGCAACCGCTACTGGGTGGCGAGCTGCAACGAGTTCAAGTTCTATGGCGCGCTGCTCAAGCTGCGCCAGGCCAGCGAGGCGGTCGCGGCCTCGGTACTGGCCATGGAAGGGCAGGGCGAGGGCGGTGAGCCGGGCGAGCCCGCCGACAGCGGCCCCACGGTGCTGACCGTGGAGCTCGCGCGGGAGGCGCTGGTCAAGGCCGTGACCCAGATCATCGCCCGCCAGGGCGAGAACCGCGTGCACTGCGGCGCGCTCAAGTCCTTGATGAAGCGCATGATGCCGGCCTTCGACGAAGGCATGCTGGGCTGCCGCAGCTTCAAGGCCTTCCTGCAACGCTTTCCGGACATCGTCGAGTTCCTGGACGACGAGGGGGGCGGGCACATCGCCCTGACGCCGCAGGCGCTGGCGCACGAGTCGACGGCCGAGGCCGACCGCGACGACGACGCCTGAGCGAGTCCTTCCCGGGTTTTCCTACGCCGTTCCCGGCCTGCTTTCGCCGCCGCCGAGCCCCTCGACCGGTCCGGCTGCTGATAGCATCCGGCGCTGTCTCACGCGTCCGCCGCCATGACGTCTTCCGACGATTTCCAAACCATGTTCGATCTTGCGCCAGTCTCGCTCTGGCTCGAGGACTACAGCGGACTCAAGCAGCTTTTCGACCAGTGGCGCAGCGAGGGCGTCACCGACCTCGTCGAGTATCTCCAGACCGACCCCGCGCGCCGTGCGGCCTGCATGGCCAGCATCCGCGTGCTGCAGGTCAACCAGAAGACGCTGAGCCTGTTCGCCGCCGCCAGCCAGGACGAGCTGGTCGCGCGGCTGCCGGAGATCTTCCGCGACGACATGTCCGACCGGGTGATCCATGAGCTGGCCCAGTTCTGGGCCGGCCGCACCGAGATCGAGAACCAGACCGTCAACTACGCCCTCGACGGCCGGCGGCTGGACGTCACGGTGCGCATCCGAATCCTGCCCGGCCACGAGGCCGACTGGTCGCGTGCCCTCATCTCGCTGGACGACATCACCGCCCGCGTGCGGGCCGAGAAGCTGCGGGAGGCCAGCGAACGCTATGCGCGCGGCCTGTTCGAGCGCTCGCCCGTGTCGCTCTGGGTGGAGGATTTCAGCGGCGTCAAGCGTCTGCTCGACGGGGTGCGGGCGCAGGGCATCCGCGACTTCGGCACCTTCCTCAAGGTGCACCCCGAGTTCGTCGGCCGCTGCGTGCAGGAGATCCGCGTGCTCGACGTCAACGAGGAGACGCTGCGCATGCTGGGCGCGCCCGACAAGGCCACACTGTTGCGCAACCTGCCCAAGGTGTTCCGCGGCGAGATGCACGACTCCTTCGCCGAGCAGCTGCGCGACCTCTGGGACGGCAAGACGCTGCAGCAGCGCGAGGTGGTCAACTACACGCTGGGCGGCGAGCCGGTCTACATCTACATGCAGTTCTCCATCCTGCCCGACCGGCAGGACAACTGGGACCTGGTGCTGCTCTCGCTGGTCGACATCACCGCGCGCCGCCGCGCCGAGGCCTACCTCGAATACCTGGGCACGCACGATGTGCTCACGCAGCTGCGCAACCGCACCTTCTACACCGAGGAACTGCTGCGCCTGACGCGCAAGGGCCCTTGGCCCGTGTCCATCCTTGCGCTCGACATGAACGGCCTCAAGCAGGTCAACGACCAGGTCGGCCATGCCGCCGGCGACGCCCTGCTGCGGCGCGCGGGCGAGGTGCTGGCCAAGCTGGTGGACGCGCCCGCGTGCGTGGCCCGCGTGGGCGGCGACGAATTCATCGTGCTGATGCCCGACACCGACGAGCGCGGCGTGCGCAGCGTGCGCGAGCACCTGACCACCCTGGTGGACCTCAACAACCAGTTCTACGGCGGTCCCTCCGGTCACATGCTGAGCTTCGCCATGGGCGCCGCCACCTGCCAGGCGGGCGAGTCGCTCGAGAACGCGCTGCAGGCCGCCGACCGTGCGATGTACGAGGACAAGGCCCGCCATTACGAATCGGAGGGCCCGGCGCAGCGCCGGCCCCTCTGAGGCGCCTGCCGGACGCCGTCGCCGCCCTCTGCGCTGAACACCGGCCCTTCTTTCCCCACACCATGCCCCACCGTCTTCCCCGGCCGGCGGTCTGCCACTTTCGCACCGTGGCGGGGGAACTGCGCTGGGCGGATGCCGCGGCCCAGGCGCTGACCTGCGGCGCGGCCGAACCCGGCATCAAGGCGAAGACCCTGCTGGCCGCCGGCGAGCGCGGTTTCGAAGAGGGCGAGGTGCCCGCCAAGGGCCCCGGCCCGGCCTGCTGGGTGGGCCTTCGCTCGCCCAAGGGCCGCGTGCAGGTCGAATTGCGCGGCGAACGCGCGGAGGACGGCAGCGTGCTGTGGACCGCCAGCCGCGGCCCGGGCACCGAGGTGCTGCACCGCCTGGATCCGCTGACCCGCCTGCCGGGCCGCCTGCCATCGCTGCCCGAGTTGTCGGCCGAGCGCAGCGTGCCGCTGGCCCGGCTGGCCGTCATCTATCTCGACCTGGACCGCTTCCGGGAGATCAACGGACGCTTCGGCCCCTCAGGGGGCGACGCCGTCCTGCTGGAGGTGGTGCACAGGCTGGAACTGGGACTGCCCGAAGACGCGGCGCTGGCCCGCGTGGGCGGCGACGAGTTCGCGGCCGTGCTGCCCAACGCGGGCTGGCCGGAATGCCAGGGCATCCTCGAATACTGCCTCGGCCGGCTGGGCGACGACTTCCAGGTCCATGGCCAGCCGCTGACCGTCGGGGCCAGCGTCGGCGTGGCGCTGCGCGAGCAGGAAGGCCCGTCCATCGAGGTGCTGCTGCGCCAGGCCCGCCAGGCCGCCTTCGGCGCCAAGCGGGCCGGGGGCGGGCAGGTCAACTTCTTCGACGCGCAGGAGCATGCGCACGAGCAGCGCCTGGCCCAGCAGCGTCAGCGCATCGCCGAAGGGCTGGACGCGGGCGAGTTCTTCCTCGTCTTCCAGCCCAAGGTCGACATGCAGCGCGGCACCATCGTGGGCATGGAGGCGCTCAGCCGCTGGAACCACGCGCAGCGCGGCGTGCTGATGCCGGCCGAGTTCGTGCCCACCATCGAGGACCACGAACTGTCGGAGCAACTGGGCGAATGGGCCATCGGTGCCGCCATCGAGGCGGTGCGGCAGTGGGCCGCACAGGGTCGCCGGCTGTCGGTCAGCGTCAACATCAGCGCCGGACTGCTGATGCGGGCGGACGTGGTACGGCGCCTGTCCGCGCTGCTGGAGCGCTTTCCCGAGCGACATGCCGGCGCCCTGGTGCTGGAGATCCTGGAGACCAGCGCCATCCGCGACATCGACCTGGCCGCCAGCTTCATCGAGTCCTGCCGCCAACTGGGCGTGGACGTGGTGATGGACGATTTCGGCACCGGCTATTCCTCGCTGACCTACCTGCGGCGGCTGCCGGTCAGCGGTCTCAAGCTGGACCAGTCCTTCGTGCGCAACGTGCTCACCGACCCGCAGGACCGCGCCATCCTGCAGGGCGTGATCTCGCTGGCCCGGGCCCTTGGTCTGGAGGTCACCGCCGAGGGCGTGGAAACCCGCGAACACGGCGAGGCGCTGCTGGCCCTGGGCTGTCACCTGGCGCAGGGCTTCGGCATTGCCCGGCCCATGCCGGCCGCGGAGGTCTTCGGCTGGATCGACGCCTACGAAAGACAGCCGCTGTGGAAGCCGCCGTCGGACAATGCGCCCGCCATGAACAAAGCGCTCCCGCCGTGACGACCGTCCGCCGCCTGATGCCTCGCCTGGGCAGGAAGACGCCGGCCCGTGGGCAGGCCGCCATGCCGGCCTTCGACGACGTGGCATGGCGCCTGCGCGCGAGCCTGGTCGCCGTGGTGGCCCTGCTGGCCGTGGCGGCCAGCGTGGCCATCTGGCTCGCCGTCTCCCACCTGGCGCAGCGCATCGCGCGCGTGAGCGACGAGGACCATCAGCGCGCCAGCACCCGTGCCACGGCCGAGGCCATGTCCAGCCTGCAGCACCAGCGTGAGGCCGCCCTGGCCGGCACGGCGCGCATGCTCCAGCCCGCGGCCAGCGACGAGGAACGCGCACAGCGCTTCACCGTGCTTGCGTCGAGCCTGAGCACCGTCTTCTCCGCCTCCTTCCTGATCGACGCCCTCGGCCAGCCGCTGGCACGCGCCGATGAGCATGGCGTCCAGCTCATGCCGCCCATCGGCCCCATGGACGACCGGTCCTACTTCCAGGAGGTGATGCGCACCCACAAGCCCGTGCTGTCGCAGCCCATCGCCGGGCGCAACACGGGCCGCGTGTCCATCGTGATGGCGCTGCCGGTGATGGATGGGCAGCGCGTGGTTGCGGTGGTGGCGGGTGTGCTGCGCCTGGACAGCGGCGACGTCGGCCGCATGGCCGTGGGACGGCTGCCCGGGGCCGTGCGCGTGGTCACGGACGACCAGGGCCAGATCCTGAGCCACGACGGTGGCCTGGCCCTGCAGCGCCTGCCGCTGTCGCGGGAAGCCCGCTTCGCGGAGGCCTTCGAGGCCTGGCGGGCTCAGGGCAGCCCGCGCCTGACCGAAGGCTTCGTCACCGTGGCCGGTGGACAGGTGGTGGCGGCCGTGCCGGTGTCGGAGACGCCGTGGCTCATCTGGCAGGCCCGGCCGGTCTCGGGTCTGCAGGGGGCGCTGGACGACGAGCTGGAGCACACACTGCAATGGACCCTCGGCGCCGTGCTGCTGGCCGGCCTCTTGAGTTGCGCGTGGATCGTCTGGCGCCTGCGGCCGCTGGGCCGCCTGGTGCGGCGCGTGCAGCGGCTCACCGCGCCCATGGCCGATGCGCAGCCGGGCATGGGGTGGCCGGGCGGTGTGGGAGAACTGGGCCAGCTGTCCACCCTGCTTCGGCTGTGGGCCACCGAACAGGCCGGTCTGGCCCATGCCCACGCCGAGATCCAGACACGCCTGCGCGCCGTGCTCGCCGCCGCGCCCGTGGGCGTGGCCTTCGTGCGCGAGGGCGTGGTCGAGCTGGCCAGCGCCGAATGCTGCCGGCTGTTCGGCAACGACGCGCCGCAGATGCTGGGACGCGCCGCCCACGAGCTGTTCGAGGAAGCCGATGGCTTCCAGCGCTTCCTGCAGGCCGCGCGCGGCGCCGCCGCGCTGGGCGTGCCCTATGGCGGCGACTGGCGCCTGCGGCGCAGCGATGGCCTGGGCTTCTGGGCCAATCTGCGCAGCCGGCCGGTGGACTGGGACGACCTGTCGCTGGGCGAGATCTGGACCGTGGCCGACGTCACCGAGCAGAAGCTGGTGCGCCAGCGCCTGGAGTGGCAGAGCCGGCACGACCCGCTCACCGGTGCGGCCAACCGCATGTTCTTCGACCAGCGGATCGCGCGGGTGCTGGGCAACCGGGAGCTGTTCAGCCCCGCCGTGCTGATCTTCATCGACCTCGACCATTTCAAGCCCATCAACGACACGGCCGGCCACCTGGCGGGGGACGAGGTGCTCAAGCTGGTGGTGCAGGCCATTGCGGCGCAGTCGCGTTCGGGCGACTTGGTGGTGCGGCTGGGTGGCGACGAGTTCGCGCTGCTGCTGGAGCAGTGCAGCGGCATGGCGGCCCTGGCGGTGGCCCAGCGCATCCGCGCGGCCGTCCAGGAGATCGTCGTGCCGTGGGAAGAGCAGGAGCTGCGCGTGGGCGCCAGCATCGGCGTGGCCGAGCTGACGCCCGACATCCGCACGGCCCAGGACTGGGTGGCCGCCGCCGACGCGGCCTGCTACGCGGCCAAGACCAGCGGCCGCAACCAGGTGCAGATGTCGCCGCCCCGCGTGGTGCTGCGCTGATCAGGCCGCCGGCGGGGGCGGCAGAAGCCGGGTTTGCTCCCGTTCTGCCACGGTCTTGAGCAGGTTCCACACGGCCAGGATGCGCGGCTGCTGCTTGCCTTCGGCCGGCATCGACATCCAGAAGGTGCGCGTGAAGCGCGCCAGCGCCGGCAGCACGGGCGCCAGCCGCACATCGCCTTCGGCAACGAAGGCCGGCAGCACGGCAATGCCGGCGCCGGCGGCCGCTGCCTCGTGCTGGGCCAGCACGCTGGTGCTGCGCAGCGAGAAGCCATCGGGCCGGTGCAGCTCGCCCAGGAAGCGCAGTTCCTTGGAGAAGAGCAGGTCGTCCACGTAGCTGATGAAGGCGTGGCCGCGCAGGTCCTCGCGGCGGGCGATGGGCGCATGGCGCGCCAGGTAGTCGTGCGAGGCGTAGAGGCGCAGGCTGTAGTCCGTGAGTCGCGTGGCCACCACCGAGCCCCGCGCCGGGCGCTCCAGCGCGATCACGATGTCGGCCTCGCGCCGCGACAGCTGCAGCAGGCGCGGCAAAGCCAGCAGGTCGATGGTCAGGCGCGGATGGCCTGCGGCGAATGCGCCCAGCGCCGGGGCCAGCACCCGCGTGCCGAAGCCTTCCGTCGCACCCACGCGCACTGTGCCCGACAGGCCTTCCTGCGGCGCCAGGGCCGGGCTGGTGCGCTCGACCGCGTGAAAGGCGGCCTCCATGGCCTCGGCCTGGGGCTGCAGTTGCCGGCCGGCCTCGGTGAGGCGATGTCCGCCGGCCTCGCGCGTGAACAGGGCAGCGCCCAGGGCCTTTTCCAGCGCCTGGATGCGGCGCGCGACGGTGGTGTGGTCCACCGCCAGCCGGCGCGCCGCGGCCATCAGCGTGCCGGCGCGGGCGAGTTCGAGGAAGTAGCGCAGGTTGTCCCAGTCCATGGTCTGCAATTTTGCAAAGGGTGCGCGAATTTTTGTCTATTGCTGGGGCAAAACTGCAAAGCTATCCTGCGGCGCATCACATCGGCGGCACCCGCGCCGCCTCATCTGGAGACAAACCATGACTGCCACCCCCACGCCCGCATCGCGGGTGCCCACCGTCAAGCTGCTGATCGGCGGCGAGTTCGTCGAATCCCGCAGCACCGAATGGCGCGACGTGGTCAACCCCGCCACGCAGGAGGTGCTGGCCCGCGTGCCCTTCGCCACGCCCGACGAGGTGGACGCCGCCGTCGCCGCAGCGCAGAAGGCCTTCAAGACCTGGCGCAAGACGGCCATCGGCCAGCGGGCGCGCATCTTCCTGAAGTTGCAGCAGCTGATCCGCGAGCACATGGGCGAGCTGGCCGCAATCCTCACGGCCGAGCAGGGCAAGACGCTGCCGGACGCCGAAGGCGACGTCTTCCGCGGCCTGGAGGTGGTGGAGCATGCGGCCGGCATCGGCAATCTGCAGTTGGGCGAGCTGGCCAACAACGTGGCTGGCGGCGTCGATACCTACACGCTGCTGCAGCCGCTGGGCGTGTGCGCGGGCATCACGCCCTTCAACTTCCCGGCCATGATCCCGCTCTGGATGTTCCCGATGGCCATCGCCACGGGCAACACCTTCGTGCTCAAGCCCAGCGAGCAGGACCCGATGGTGACGATGCGCCTGGTCGAACTGGCGCTGGAGGCCGGCGTGCCGCCCGGCGTGCTGAACGTGGTGCATGGCGGCGAGCAGGTGGTCAACGCCATCTGCGACCACCGCGACATCAAGGCGATCAGCTTCGTGGGCTCGACCAAGGTCGGCACGCATGTCTACAACCGCGCGACGCTGGCCGGCAAGCGGGTGCAATGCATGATGGGCGCGAAGAACCACGCCATCGTGATGCCCGACGCCAACAAGGAGCAGACGCTCAATGCGCTGGCCGGCGCGGCCTTTGGTGCCGCGGGCCAGCGCTGCATGGCGGTGTCGGTGGCGGTGCTGGTGGGCGAGGCGCAAAGCTGGATTCCCGAACTGGTGGAGAAGGCCAAGACGCTGAAGGTGAGCGCCGGCACGGAGAAGGGCACGGACGTGGGGCCGCTGGTGTCCTGCGCGGCGCGCGACCGGGTGGTGGGGCTGATCGAGCGCGGCGTGGCCGATGGCGCCACGCTGGAGCTGGATGGCCGCAACCCGCAGGTGACCGGCTACGAGAAGGGCAATTTCGTCGGGCCGACGATCTTCTCGGGCGTGAAGCCGGGCATGTCGATCTACGACCAGGAGGTGTTCGGGCCGGTGCTATGTCTGGCGGAGGCATCGTCGCTGGACGAGGCCATCGAGTTCATAAATGCCAACCCGAACGGCAACGGCACGGCGATCTTCACGCAGTCGGGCGCGGCGGCGCGCAAGTTCCAGGAGGACATCGACGTGGGGCAGGTGGGCATCAACGTGCCGATCCCGGTGCCGGTGCCGCTGTTCTCGTTCACGGGCTCGCGGGCCTCGAAGCTGGGGGACCTGGGGCCTTACGGCAAGCAGGTGGTGTTGTTCTACACGCAGACCAAGACGGTGACGGCGCGGTGGTTCGACGACTCGACGGTGTCGCAGGGGGTCAATACGACGATTTCTCTGAAGTGATGGTTCGTCGTCGGGTTGTTCCGGGCGCGGCGTTCGTGGTGGGCGGGGCCTTCGTGTTGTGCTCACCGTTCGTGATGGGCGCGCCGGCCCGGGCGGCGGTGGGTAGCGCGGCGCGCTTCAGTGAGGCGGTCGGCGCTGCGCGCCGACTCCCCTGCGATGCTCGCGCACCCGGCCCGCGGCAGAACTCGCTGCGCTGCCTGCGGCAGCTCCGCTCAAACAACCGCCGCGAGTCAGATCACGAAGCAGGCCTGTCCTTCGGCAGGCCTGCGGCCGGGCGCACTGCGCTTCTCGGCGCCTCACAGGCGCACGCCGCGCTACCCACCGCCGCCCGGGCCGGAGTTGAGGTTGGGGGCGAGTCCTCGCGCGGACAGGTGCGTGTCGAAGCGACCGCTCTTCGCATTGCAGACTTCGCAGCCATCAAGGTCGATAAAGACTGCATGCGTCATCCTTCGTGCGGCACGTCGCAGGTGCTCTGCACTCCCAAGATGTGCAGCGGCATCACGCCTGCGTCGATCGCGGCGGCGGGATGCCGGCTCAGCAACGCCTCCCGCCGAGCCGAAGGTGAAGGTGGGCAAGGCCGCTCATGCCGGCAAGATCAGGCGCGACGTTTCTGCGCGCGGGAACCGGCCCGCCGCGGGCGATTTGTGAGGCGGCGAGAAGCGCAGCGAACCCGGCCGCAGGCCTGCCGAAGGACAGGCCTGCTTCGTGATCTGACTCGCGGCATTTGTTTGAGCGGAGCTGCCGTAGGCAGCGCAGCGAGTTATGCCGCGGGCCGGGTTCGGGAGCATCGCAGCGGAGTCGGCACGCAGTGCCGACCGCCTCACTCTGAGCCCGCGGCGGGCCGGTTCTCGCGCGCCGCCCCCACCGCCCACAGACGGCCATCAACAAAGCGCAGCACTTGAGTCCGTCCCCTCAGCAGACAACATCGAGACAACGCGGCACGAACAAGCCGTCCAAGCGCCAAGAGACACAAGAAGCACCATGGACTTTGAACTGACCGAAGAACAACGCGCCTTTGCCGACACCGCCCGCGACTTCGCCGCCAGCGAATTCGCGCCGCATGCCGCGCAGTGGGACCGCGAGGCGATCTTCCCGCGCGAGGCCATTGCCAAGGCCGGCGAACTGGGCTTCTGCGGCCTCTATGCGCCCGAGCGCATCGGCGGCCTGGGCATGCCGCGGCTCGACGCGGCGCTGGTGTTCGAGGAGATGGCGGCCGTCGACCCCTCGACCACCGCCTTCATCACCATCCACAACATGGCGACCTGGATGCTCGGCACCTGGGGCACCGACGCCGTCTGCGCGCAGTGGGGCGAAGACCTGACCGCCGGCCGCAAGCTGGCCTCGTACTGCCTGACCGAGCCGGGCGCAGGGTCGGACGCCGGTTCGCTCAAGACCCGCGCCGAGCGCGACGGCGACCACTACGTCATCCACGGCGGCAAGGCCTTCATCTCGGGCGCGGGCTCCACCGACGTGCTGGTGCTCATGGCCCGCACCGGCGGCGCCGGGCCGTCGGGCATCTCTGCCTTCGCCGTGCCGGCCGACGCGCCGGGCATCCGCTACGGCAAGAAGGAGCACAAGATGGGCTGGAACAGCCAGCCCACCCGCACCATCGACTTCGACGGCGTGCGCATCCCGGCGGACCACCTGCTGGGCCAGGAAGGCGAGGGCTTCCGCATCGCCATGAAGGGGCTGGACGGTGGCCGCATCAACATCGCCACCTGCTCCGTCGGCGCCGCGCAGGGCGCACTGAACGCCGCGCGGCGTTACCTGCACGAGCGCCAGCAGTTCGGCAAGCCGCTGGCCAGCTTCCAGGCCCTGCAGTTCAAGCTGGCCGACATGGCGACCGAGCTGGTCGCCGCGCGGCAGATGGTGCGCCTGGCCGCCAGCAAGCTCGACGCCGGCCATGCCGATGCCAGCACCTATTGCGCGATGGCCAAGCGCTTCGCCACCGACGCGGGCTTCACCGTCTGCAACGAGGCGCTGCAACTGCACGGTGGTTACGGCTACCTGGGCGACTTTCCGCTGGAGCGCCTGCTGCGCGATGCGCGCGTCCACCAGATCCTGGAAGGCACCAACGAGATCATGCGGCTCATCGTCGCGCGCAAGCTGCTCGAGGGCGATGCGGAGCTGCGCTGACGCTGTGCGCCCACGCCTCGCCGAGCTGCCAACCCATCCCGATGCAGTCCCGTCCTTGATATCGCTGCGCGCCCTGCGTCGCTAAGCTCCCCGCCCATGACCGAACCTGTCGTCCTCTTCGATTCCCTGCCCACCGCCAATGGCAAACGCTTCGGCGTCGCCACGCTCAATGCGCCGGCGTCCCTCAACTCGCTGTCCGTCGACATGGTGCGGCTGCTCACGCCCCAACTGCGCGAGTGGGCGGCCGACGACCAGGTCGTCGGCGTGCTGCTGCAGGCCGCGGGCGAAAAAGCCTTCTGCGCCGGCGGCGACCTGCGCCAGCTCTACCAGACGCTGCTGGACTGCGGCGAGCGCCGCAACGAGTACGCCGAGCGCTTCTTCGCCGAGGAATACGAGCTCGACCACCTGATCCACACCTTCCCCAAGCCCTTCCTGTGCTGGGGCCACGGCATCGTGATGGGCGGCGGCGTCGGCCTGATGGTGGGCGCCTCGCACCGCGTGGTGACCGAAGGCAGCCGCATCGCCATGCCCGAGATCAACATCGGCCTGTACCCCGACGTGGGCGGCAGCTGGTTCCTGCGCCGCGCGCCGGGGCGCACGGGCCTCTTCCTGGCCCTGACGGCCGCGCAGATCAACGCCGCCGATGCCGTCTTTGCCGGCCTGGCCGACGTGCTGGTGCTGCAGGCCCGCAAGGCCCAGGTGCTGGAGGCCATCGGCGCCACGGCCTGGCAAGGCCAAGGCGAGGCCGACCGCGCGCTGCTCTCGCGCATCCTCGCCACGGCGGCCGAGGACGCGCCGCGCCTGCCCTCCAAGCTGCGCGAGCACTACGACACCATCGAGTCGCTGATGGCCGGCGACGACCTGCTGGACATTGCCAGGCGCCTGCGTGACCTGAAGGCCGATGACGCCTGGCTGCAGAGCGCCGCCACCGCCTTCACCAAGGGCGCGCCCAGTTCCATCGCGCTGTCGTGGGAGCTGTGGCGCCGTGTGCCGCGCATGTCGCTGGCGGAGGTGTTCCGGCTGGAGTACTGGGCATCGCTCGGCTTCTGCGCGCACAAGGACTTCGCCGAAGGCATCCGCGCCGTGCTGGTCGACAAGGACCGCAACCCCAAGTGGCAGCCGGCGACGCTGGAAGAGATCACGCCCGGGTTCGTGCAGGACCACCTGCGCGAGCGCGGCGACATGGCGCCGGAGCTGGTGCCGCTGCGCTGAGCGGCGGCGGGCAGCTCATCCGCAGCCGCCGCGCTCGCTCACAGAGCGCCAGCACCGACCACCGCACCCGCAGGCCAGCCCTCTCGTCCGCTGACATCACCCAAGACATCCAAGGAGACACACATGAAGATCGCATTCATCGGCCTCGGCAACATGGGCGGCCCGATGGCCCTGAACCTGCACAAGGCCGGCCATGCCGTCAGCGCCTTCGACCTTTCGGCCGCCGCGTGCGATGCGCTGCGGGGCCAGGGCGTGGCCATCGCCGCATCGGCCTCCGCCGCGGTGAGCGGGGCCGAGGTGGTGGTCAGCATGCTGCCGGCCAGCGCCCATGTGGAATCGCTCTACCTGGGCGAAGCCGGCCTGCTGGCGCAGATCGCGCCCGGCACGCTGGTGATCGATTCGAGCACCATCGCCGCCGCCACCTCGCGCAAGGTGGCCGAGGCCGGCGCCGCACGCGGCATCGCCGTCATCGACGCGCCGGTGTCGGGCGGCACGGGCGGCGCCATCGCCGGCACGCTGACCTTCATGGTGGGCGGCAACGAGGCCGACCTGGCCCGGGCGCGGCCGGTGCTGGAGAAGATGGGCGCCAATATCTTCCACGCGGGTGGCCCCGGTGCGGGCCAGACGGCCAAGATCTGCAACAACATGCTCCTGGGGATCCTGATGATCGGCACGTCGGAGGCCATCGCCCTGGGCGTGGCCAACGGGCTGGATCCGAAGGTGCTCTCCGAGATCATGCGCCGCAGCTCCGGCGGCAACTGGGCGCTGGAGAAGTACAACCCGCTGCCCGGCGTGATGGAGACCGCCCCCGCCTCCAAGGGCTACGCCGGCGGCTTCGGCACCGACCTGATGCTCAAGGACCTGGGCCTCGCGCAGGAGAACGCCATGGCCGTCAAGGCCAGCACCCCGCTGGGTGGCCTGGCGCGCAGCCTCTATGCGGCGCACAGTCTCGCCGGGCATGGGGCGCTGGACTTCTCCAGCGTGATCCGGATGGTGCAGAAGGCGGGGTGAGGGATGTTGAGGGACGACAGCACTGACCACCCGCCGCCCGCATCGAACGGCGGCGACCGCAGCCTGCTGGCCGCCATGCAGCGGCTGCCGGACACGGCCGGCTCGGCCTTGGAATTGCCGCTGCGCAGCACAGCGGCCGCACGCCCTCTGCCCGCGTTGGACGACGCGGCGTCCAGTTGACCGGTCAGGCCGTCGTCTCGATCCCCGCCCAGCCGGCATCCGGATAACGCGCGCCAGCGGTGGTACCACGCGGAAAGAGCGTGTCCAGGGCCTCGGCTTGAGCCGCGCTCAGCACTACGGTGGCCGCGCCGACGTTCTGCGCCAGATGGGTCTGCCTGCGCGCACCCGGAATCGGCAGGACGTTGGGGCCGCGGTGCAGCGTCCAGGCCAGCGCGAGCTGAGTGGCGGGCAGACCCCATTGCGCCGCCAGCGCCTTCAATGCCTCCACCTGCCGCCGATTGGCCTCGGCCGCCTCGCCGTTGAAGCGAGGCAGGGCCCGGCGGAAGTCGCCTTCCTCCAGCTCCGAGGCTGCCGGCAGGGCGCCCGTCAGCATGCCGCGGCCCAAGGGGCTGTAGGCGACGAGGGCGACGCCCAGCTGCTGGGTGAGCGGCAGCAGCTCGGTCTCCAGCCCGCGCTCCCAGAGGGAGAACTCGCTCTGCAGCGCAGCCACCGGATGGACCGCATGGGCGCGGCGCAGGCTCTCCGGGTTGATCTCCGAGAAGCCGATGGCCCGCACCTTGCCCTCGGCCACCAGCTGCGCCATGGCGCCAGCCACGTCCTCGATGGGCACCGCGGGGTCGCGTCGGTGGCAGTAGTAGAGGTCGATGCAGTCGGTGCCCAGCCGCCGCAGCGAGGCCTCGCAGGCCGCTCGGACGTAGGCCGGCGTGTTGTCGATGCGCCGCTCGTAACGGCCCGGCTCGCGCACGATGCCGAACTTGGTGGCCACGGTCAGCCGCTGGCGGTCGGCGGCGGCGAGGCCGGCGAGGAAGCGGCCCACCAGCTGCTCGTTGTGGCCGAAGCCGTAGGTGTCGGCGGTGTCGAAATGCTGGACGCAGTGGTCGACGGCGGCGCGCAGCGCGGCGAGCGATTCGGCGTCGTCGCTGGCACCGTAGAACTCGCTCATGCCCATGCAGCCGAGGCCGACGGGGAAGACCGGGCGGCCGGCGAGCGGGCGCGGTGCGGCAGAAACGGGATCGGAAGGGGCGGGGCGGATGCTCATGAAAGCCTCATGGAAGAAAGACGGCGGGAGCCCCTGGCTGGCGCGCCAGGCGCCGGCCCGGATGGAGCTGACGCCAGCGCGGCGAGCACACCAGCCCGCGGGACAGGTCTGCATCGTCGTCCGCGGGCGGCAGCGCAGCAATCCCGTCCGGCCTGCACGGCCCATGCAGCGCCGCTTCACAATCCGCGCCTATGACGCCGTCGCCACCCGACCTTCGCCAACTGCGCGCCTTCGCGGCCGTGGCCGAACTGCAGAGCTACCGCCGTGCCGCCGCGCGCCTGGGCGTCACCCCCTCGGCGGTGAGCCAGTCGGTGCGGGCGCTGGAAGAAGCCCTGGGCCAGCCGCTGGTGCAGCGCACCACGCGCAGCGTCGCGCCCAGCGCCGTCGGCCTGCAGTTGCTGGCACGTCTGCGGCCCCATCTCGACGGGCTGGAGGCCGCCTGGCAGTCCGCGCACGAGGCCGTGGGCGAGCCCGCCGGCCTGCTGCGCCTGAACATGCCCCGCAGCGCCGCACAGCTGATCATGGCGCCGGTCATGTCCGCCTTCCTCGTCGCCCATCCGCGCATCGCGCTGGAGCTGCAGACGCAGGACGGCTTCCTGGACATCGTGGCTGCCGGCTGCGACGCCGGCATCCGCTTCGAAGAGGCGGTGCCGCGCGACATGGTGGCCTTGCCGATGGGCGGTCCGCAGCGCTTCGTGGTGGTCGGCACGCCAGCGCTGGCGGCCGTGGACGGCGCGCCTGAGGACCCCTGGGCGCTGCTGGTCCGGCCCTGCATCCGCCAGCGCTTTCCGCACGGCGAGCTCTACCACTGGGAGTTCGCCCGCGGCACCGAGCGCGTGGCGCTGGACGTGCCGGGCCGGCTGACGGTGGACGACCAGCCGCTGGCGCTGCAGGCCGCGCTCGACGGCGCCGGCTGGGCCTATGTCTACGAGGCCATGGCGGCGCCGCATCTGCGCAGCGGCCGGCTGGTGGCGGTGCTGGACGACTGGTGCCCGCCGGGCACCGGCTTCCAGCTCTACTACCCGGGCCGGCGGCAGACCTCGCCGGCCCTGCGGGCCTTCATCGACTGGTGGCGCGCGGAGGGCGCAGCGCTCATCGCTGGCTGAGACGGTCCAGCAGCGAGTACCAGGCGACGCCGGCGGCGATGTAGAAGCGCTGCAGCCCGTGCAGCGGAAGCGGCACGATGGGACTCACCGGAAAAGGAAAGGGCGCCGCGCGGTCGGCCAGCCGGGCCGCCACATGGCGACCCAGGCTGGTGCCCATGGCCACGCCGCGGCCGTTGTAGCCCAGCGCCATGCACAGGCCCGGCGCCGGCTCGTGCACATGCGGCATGAAGTCGCGCGTGACGGCGATGCGGCCGGCCCAGCGGTAGTCGAAGCCGACGTCCCCGAGCTCGGGGTAGAGCAGCCGCAGCGAACGCTCCAGGTGGGCGAAGTCGGCCGGCCCGGACGGGTCGGCAAAATGCCCGCGCCCGCCCATCAGCAGCCGGCCCTGGGCGTCGCGGCGGAAGTACAGCAGCAGCCGCTGAGAAGTCGAGGCCGTCTCGCCACCGGGCAGGATGCGCGTCGCCATGTCCCCCTCCAGCGGAGGCGTGGCGACGATGAAGCTGTTGGCCGTGAGCAGCGTCTGCTTGAGGCCGGGCCACAGCGCGCCGGTGTAGCCGTTGGTGGCGATGAGCACCTGGTCGGCCTGCACGCTGGGTCCAGCAGAGGTCCGGGCGCACCAGCGCCGACCCTGGCGCTGCAACTGCAGCACCTGCGTATCGCCATGCACGCGGGCACCGGCCGCCTGTGCGGCCCGCACCAGGCCGCGCGCATAGGCCAGCGGCTGCAGCGCACCGGCGCGGCCGTCGAGCCAGCCGCCGGCGAAGGCGTCGGTGCCGAGCCGGCGTGCCGTCTCGGCGCGGTCCAGCATCTGCACCGGCTCGCCGCGCGCCGTCCATTGGCGGGCGCGTGCATGCATGCCGGCCACCGCCTCGTCGGTGTAGCCGGCCTGCAGCCAGCCGCCGCGCACCGGCTGGCAGTCGATGCCGTGGCGGGCGATCAGGTCGAACACCAGGTCGGCCGAGCGGGAGACGGCATGGTTCAGCGCCTCGCCCTGCGCGGGGCCGAGCAGGCGGACGAGTTCGTCCGGGTCGTGCTTGAGGGTGGGATTCACCTGGCCGCCGTTGCGGCCCGACGCGCCCCAGCCGGGCTGCTGCGCTTCCAGCACGCACACGGTGGCGCCGCCTTCGGCCAGGTGCAGGGCGGCCGACAGGCCGGTGTAGCCGCCGCCGATGACGAGCACGTCGCACTTCACGTCCTCGGCGAGCGGCGGCGTCGGCGGGGCGGGTGGGGCGGTGGCGGCCCAGAGCGAATCCGGCATCGGCCGGCCGGTGAAGGGCGCCTCGGTGGGAAGCGGGCTGCGCACCGCCGATGCCGCCTGGGCTTGGGTCGAGGGGGCGGCGCTGTCCGCGGCGCTCGGGAGGGCACTCATCGCCCCACCTCCGCCGGCCGCAGCACGCGGCGCAGGAAGTCCTGCGTGCGCGGCTGGCTGGGCGCGCCCAGCACCTGGTCGGCCGTGCCTTCCTCGACGATCACGCCGCCGTGCAGGAAGCACACGCGGTCCGCCACCTCGCGGGCGAAGCCCATCTCGTGGGTCACCACGATCATGGTCATGCCCTCGTCGGCCAGGGTGCGCATCACGGCGAGCACATCACCGACCAGCTCGGGATCGAGGGCGGAGGTCGGCTCGTCGAAGAGCATGGCCTCGGGCTTCATGGCCAGCGCGCGGGCGATGGCCACGCGCTGCTGCTGGCCGCCCGACAGCTGCGCCGGCCAGGCTTCGGCCTTGTCGGCCAGGCCCACCTTGGCAAGCAGCGCCAGCGCCTCCTCGCGCGCCTGCGCGACGGGCTCGCGCCGCACCTGTACGGGGCCTTCCATCACGTTGGCCAGCACGGTGCGGTGCGGAAACAGGTTGAAGCGCTGGAACACCATGCCCATGCGGCTGCGCAGGGCGTGGATGTCGCGCGAGCGCCGGTCCACCGGCCGGCCGAAGGCGGTGATGCTGCCGCCTTCGTACGACTCCAGCCCATTGATGCAGCGAAGCACCGTGGACTTGCCCGAGCCCGAGGGGCCGATCAGGCAGACCACCTCGCCGGCTTGCACCTCCAGGCTCACGCCGCGCAGCACCTCGTGGTCGCCGTAGCGCTTGTGCAACTGGTCGATGCGGATCATGCGTGCCTCCTTCCGAGGCCAAGTCGGGCCTCCAGGCGGCGCAGGCCCCAGACCAGCGGCAGGCTCATGGCCAGATAGAGCAGGGCGACCAGGGTGTAGACGGTCATGTTCTGGAAGGTGGACGAGGCGATGAGCTGACCGGCCCGCGTCATCTCGGCCACCGTGATGGTGGAGACCAGCGACGAGTCCTTGAGCATCATCACCAGCGTGTTGCCATAGGGCGGCAGCGCGATGCGGAAGGCCTGCGGCAGCACCACGCGGCGCATCACCATGGCGGGGCGCATGCCCATGGCCTCGGCCGCTTCGCGCTGGCCCGGGTCGACGGCCTCGATGCCGGCGCGGAAGTTCTCGGCCTGGTAGGCCGAGTAGGCGATGCCCAGGCCGATCACCCCCGCCTGGAAGGCGCTGAGCTGGATGCCCAGGTCCGGCAGCACGAAGTAGATGTAGAAGAGCTGCACGATGATCGGCAGCCCGCGGATGACGTTGACCACGCTGCTGCCGGTCCACGCGATGCCGCGGTGGGACGAGCGCTTCATGAGCGCCAGGCCCAGCCCCAGCACCGTGGACAGCAGGAAGGAGAGCACCGTGACCTGCACCGTCACCACGGCACCCTGCAGCAGGATCGGCAGGAAGTCCCGCGCGTGCTGGAGAAAGGCGTTCATCGGCGGTCGGTGCGGCTCAGATGCCCCACTTCTGGACGATCTGCGCCAGCGTGCCGTCGGCCTTGATCGTGGCGATGGCCTTGTTCAGCTGGTCCAGCAGGGCCTTGTCGCCCTTGCGCACCACCAGGCACACGTCGCCCACGTTCACCGGCTTGTAGCCGGCGGCCAGCTTGACGCCGGGGAAGGTGTTCTGCCGCACCTGGTAGGCCAGGATGGGCTGGTCGCCGAGGCCCGCCTTGATGCGGCCGAGCGCCAGGTCGCGCGTCAGGTCGGCCAGCGAGTCGTAGCTGCGCACCTCCTTGAAGATGCCCTTCTTGTTGAGCATGTCGAGGAACACGGTGCCGACCTGGGCACCCACCACTTCGCCCTTGAGGTCGTCCAGGGAGGCGTAGGCCTTGGCGTCGTCGGCCTTGACCAGCAGGCCTTCGCCGTAGGAGTAGACGGGCTCGCTGAAATCGACCACCTCGGCGCGCGCCGGCGTCTTGAGCATGGCGGCCGAGATGACGTCGATCTTCTGCGCCGTGAGCGAGGGGATCAGGGCCGAGAACACGGTCTGCTGCACATTGACCTTGAGCCCTGCCGCCTTGCCCACCGCGTTGACGGTGTCGACCATCATCCCCTGGATGCTGTTGGTCTTGACGTCGAGGAAGGTGAAGGGAATGCCGGTCGCCGTGGCACCGACGTTGATGGTGCCCGGCGTCTGGGCGCGGGCGAAGGGGGCGACAGCGGCGGCCGAGGCTGCAGCGACCAGAAGAAAGCGGCGGGTGAGGAAGGTCATGCCTGAAGCTCCTGAGTGAGTCGAAATGGTGCACGGGGTACGGACATGAATCACTGATCGCAAGGCTCATGCCACAAATCGATTGAATCAAAGTTCATGACGATTTAAATATTGCGATATGCACCACTTGCAAATCGATATGCGATATTCTCGGGCGATGAGCAAAAGTCCCAGCGAAGACCGTCCCCTGCTGTTCAACCAGTCGCTGGAGAAGGGACTGGCCGTGCTGAGCGCCTTCAACGCCCAGCGCCGGACCATGAACCTGGCCGAGATCGCCCAGGCCGCGCAGATCAACAAGAGTTCTGCCCAGCGCATGGTGTTCACCTTCGAGCAGTTGGGGTACATCCGCAAGCATCCGGAGACGCGGCGCTACCAGCTGACGCCGCGCACCATGGAGATCGGCTTCGCGTACCTGGCCTCCGACGCGCTGATCGACGCGGCCAATCCTTTTCTGGCCGAGCTCGCCAAGGTGACGGCCGAGACCTGCAACCTCACGGAGCCCGACGGGCTGGAGATGGTCTACGTGGCCCGCTTCGTGAGTGCGCAGTTCGTGCCGGTGCACATGCCCATCGGCAGCCGCATCCCGATGTACTGCACGGCGTCCGGCCGGGCCTGGCTGAGCGCTTTGCCCGAGGCCGAGGCGCGCGAGCGCGTCGCCGCCTCGCAGCGTGTGGCCCACACCCCCCACACCCGCACCGAGCTGGAGGCCATCATGGACGAGCTGCGGCTGGCCCGCGAGCGCGGCTATGCCACCAACCGGGAGGAGCTCTACCTGGGCGACATGACCGTGGCCGCGCCGGTGCTGGGCCGTGGCGGCCGGCCGGTGGCCTCGGTGCATGTGGTGGCGCCGACCAGCCGCTGGACCTTGGAGGAAGCGCAGCAGCGCCTGGCGCCCCCGCTGCTGCAATGTGCGCGCTCGTTGAGCACCTCGG
Source organism: Pseudacidovorax sp. NFM-22 (assembly GCF_021401245.1). GTDB lineage: Bacteria > Pseudomonadota > Gammaproteobacteria > Burkholderiales > Burkholderiaceae_C > Xenophilus. The sequence continues at coordinate 239,160 of NZ_JACBFY010000001.1, read as the reverse complement.
CGCGGCTGGTGGACTGACGCCGCGCGGCTGGGATCCGAACCACGCGGACTGCGGGATCGGAGGGCGAGGTTCCGGGCCTGGCGGTATCCGGCGGGGCTCGACGGAAGGTGCGCAGGCTTCTCAGTCGAAGGAAACGCCGAAGCCCACCCGGGCGATGGCCTTGCTGCCGCCCGTGCCCCAGCCGACGCCGGCGTGCAGCGTCGTACGGCCGTCATCCGAGCGACGCAGGAGGTTCATGCCCACCCCCGCCTGACCGTTGTAGCTCGCCAGGGACCCGGTCAGGTGATAACGACCTTGGTCCATCGGCGTGACGACGGCCATCGCCGCAGCCGCCGCGATGCCGCCCGACAGGGCGGAGCCCTGGCGGCTGAGCTGATCCTGCAGCCGGTCGACCCGGCTCTGCAGGGCGCCGGTGGACGCATTCAAGGCTTCCACGGCGCGGTTGGTGGCGTAGAGCTGGCTGCCGTTGACGGCGTCCGTGCTGGTGGGGCTCAGCTGGCCCGCCGCCACGTTCTGGACCTGGCGCTCGCTGCCGCTGCTCCCGACCGAGACCGCCCCGGCCGGGCTGCCGCCCGCGAAGGCGTAGTCGTTGCCGGCGATCCGCGTGCCAGGCGTGGCCACAGTTGGGCGGGTCTGGCTGCCGGCGCCCAGGGCCACACTGTTGGGGGTATCGGCCGTGGCGGATTCGCCGAGGGCCACCGACCCGGCACCGGAGGCCGACGCGTTATGCCCGACGGCGACGGCGCCCGCGCCGGCTGCGCTGGTGTTCTGGCCGACGGCCAGCGCCTGGCCCCCGGCGGCGCTGGCGTCGGGCCCCACCGCCATGCTGCCCGTGCCGGTGGCGCCCGATGTGGCGGCCGAGGCATTGCCGGCGGTGCCGGCGTTGACGTTGAGGTACGACGTGTCGTTCACGTTCACCCATCGGCCGCTGGTCCACACCATGAGCCCGGGCGCCAGGCCATTGCCCGAGGTGGTGTTGTAGACCACCATGCCATCGACGGGCTGGCTGCCGGCCAGGCCCCAGGTATTGCTGTCGGTCAGGGGAATACGGGTGAACAGAAGACCGCGGCTGTTGCTGTCCATTTCGAGCAATGCGCCGGGATTGGCCGGCGCCACGCCGCTGTCGCTGATCACGATCTGTGCGCCGGCGGCCCCGCAAATCAATGCGCCCCCCACAAGAATGACCAGCGCTTTACGGGCTGCGCCGGCCACCAATAAGACGTCTATTTTCTTTTTGTCAAAAAGCTTAAAAGCACATGGTTTCATGAGTGCACTCCCGGAAAGCCGGGAATGGTAGTGCGCCGGATTGCCCACTCAGAGTGGCCTCTCCATCCCAATGAAGCTTATGTGATCAATTCTTTGAGCTTCACTGTTGCCTTGACAATTGGTTATTGGTCGTTTGGTTTGCCGACGGTTTTGGGACGTCACTCGATCCGTGGATATGCAGAATCGGCGAAGGAATAACAGCCCCTGAATCGGCGACCGGTTCAAAGCTGCAAGACCACCTTCTGCCCGCAGGCCCGCGAACAGCAGCTCATCATCTTGCGATTGGCCTCGCGCTCGGCGCGGGTCAACACGCGGTCGCGGTGGTCGATGTCCCCCTCGATGACCGCCACCTCGCAGGAGCCGCACAGGCCTTCCTCGCAATCGCTCTGCACGTCGATGTTGGCGGCGCGCAGGGCCTGGAGCAGCGTCTGGTCGGGCCGCACGGCGATGGTCAGGCCCGAATCCATCAGTTCGGCCTCGAAGCCATGTTCCTGGCTCGGGTCCAGCGTGCCGAGCGTGGAGGCGAAATGCTCCACGCGCAGGCTGTCCTCGGGCCAGTGCGCGCTGTGCCCGGCCAGCGCGTCGAGCAGGCGCGTGGGGCCACAGGCATAGATCTGCGTGCCGGCCTGCGGCACGCGCAGCAGTTCGGCCAGGTCCAGCCGCCGGCCTTCGTCGCCCGCATGCAGGTGCAGCCGCTCGCCATGCAGGGCCTGCAACTCGTCCACCATCGCCATCGTGGCGCGTTGGCGGCCGCAGTAGTGGAGGTCGTAGGGAATGCCCAGCGCCTGCGCCCGCCGCGCCATGGCGCTGATGGGCGTGATGCCGATGCCGCCAGCGATCAGCACCAGGCGCTTCGCCCCTTCGTCGAGCCGGAAGTGGTTGCGCGGGCCGCGGATGCGCAGGCGTGCGCCTTCATGGGCATGGGCGTGCATCCACGCCGAGCCACCGCGGCTCTGCGGCTCCAGCAGCACCGCGATCTCGAAGGCGCGGGCATCGGCGGGATCGCCGCACAGCGAATACTGGCGCGACAGCCCCGTGTCGCCGCATTCCACGTCGATGTGCGCGCCGGGCGACCAGCGGGGCAGGGCGCCGCCGTCAGCCGCCACCAGGCGCAGGCGGACGATGCCTTCGGCCGCCGGCTCGGCACGCTCGACGACCACGGGCCGCGACAGCGCATGGCCCGTGGGTTCGCCGATGCGCACCGGGGCGCGCTCGCCGTCGCGCACGTCGGCGTTGCGGCGCTCCGGGTTGGCCGTCGGGTTCCATTCCACCCACAGGTGCTCCGGCCCGCGGAAGGAGGTGTTGGGCACGTAGCTGAACTGCTGCTCGGCCAGGCGCATGTGCGGCAGCCGGCGGGTGAATTCCTCCAGGAAGACCTGCATCTCCATGCGCGCCAGGTTCTTGCCCATGCACTGATGCGAGCCGTAGCCGAAGGTCAGGTGGTCGCTGGCGTTGTCGCGGCGGATGTCGAACAGGTCGGCGTCGGCAAAGTGGCGCTCGTCATGGTTGGCCGAGGAGGTGACGATCAGCAGCTTGCTGCCCGCCGGGATGGCGATGCCGCCCACGGTCACGTCCTTGGTCGCCAGCCGGCGCCAGGCGGCGACCGAGCCGTTGTGGCGCAGGCATTCCTCGACGGCATTGGGGATCAGGCCCGGGTCTTCGCAGATCTCGCGCCAGGCGGTGGGGTGCTGCAGCAGCAGCTTCATCGCATTGGCCGTGGCGTTGGCCGTGGTCTCGTGCGCGGCCACGATGCCGGCCATCATCATGGAATGCAGGTAGGAGTCGGTCACGACCTCCGGCAGTTGCTTCTGCATGCGGATGCCGTACTGCATCCAGCCCGGCGCGTCGGGGTTGGCGCGCATCTTGTCGAGCACCTGGCCGGCGTACTGCCAGAAGTTGCCGACGGCATGGGCCACGGCCACCTGCTCCTCCGGCTTCGGCCGGCCCCAGGTGTTGACGGTGTGGGCGATGGAGTACTGGCGCAGCGTGTCCATGTCCTCCTCGGGCACGCCCAGGAAGTGCAGGGCGACGGTGAGCGGTACCTCCCAAAGCATCTGGTCCACCAGGTCGGCGCGGCCGTCGTCGATGAAGCGGTCGACATACTCCCGGGCCAGTTGGCGCACCAGCGGTTCGTGGTGCTTCAGGTGCTCGGGCGTGAAGGGCTCCATGAGCGCGCGGCGGCGCGGCATGTGGGCCGGCTCGTCCTCGTTGACCAGCGTGCGGTTGAGGGCGAAGCCGTAGCTGGCCAGCACCGCGTTCGCCTCGGGCCCGGTGGGCGTGATCTTCTCAAGGGCGATGGAGGGGCTGAAGGTGAGGTTGTCGCGAAAGATCGCCTTGATGTCCTCGTAGCGCGTCACCACCCAGTAGCCCAGCAGCGGACTGTAGAAGACGGGCTCCTGCTCGCGTGCCCAGCGCACGTAGTCGGGCGGGTCCTGCTGGTAGCCATCGCTGAAAGGGTCGAACGCGGCCGCCGCATGACTGACCGGGCAGCCGTTGGGCGCGGCCGATGCTGGCGCAGCGGTGTGAGCAAAAGGACAGCCGCCAGCGGAGGCGGAGGCGGAGGCGGAGGCGGAGGCGGGGGCGTCGGCGACGGGGGCGGTCATGCAGCTACTCCAGAAAGCGAAACGCCCGCGCCACCCCAGTGGGCGGCGCGGGCGCCAACGAAGAATCAGTCCAGCGTGATGTTCAGGTCACGGATCAGCTTGTGCCAGCGCGCGTTCTCGCCCTTGAGCAGTTCGGCGAACTGCGCGGGCGTGTTGCCGACCGGCTCGACGCCGAAATCGATCAGCTTCTTGTGCACCTCGGGTGTGTTGATGGCAGCGACCACCTGCTTGTTGAGCGCATTCACCGTCTCGGCCGGCGTGGCGGCGGGCACCACCAGACCCACCAGCGCGGCGGCCTCGACGTTCTTGAAGCCCAGCTCGGCGAAGGTCGGCACGTCGGGCAGCTGCGGCAGGCGCGTGGCGTTGGCCACGGCCAGCGCGCGCACCTTGCCGCCCTTGATGAAGCCGGCACCGGCCGCCAGGTCCACCATCATGGCCGGCACCTGGCCGCCCGCCACATCGGCCAGCGCCGGGGCGGCGCCGCGGTAGGGCGCATGGGTCATCTTGAGGCCGGCCTCGGTCTTGAGCAGTTCCATCGCGAGGTGGTGCGGGCTCCCCGCGCCGGCCGAGGCGAAGTTGATGCCTTGCGGATTGGCCTTGACCTGGGCGATGAATTCCTTGGCGTCCTTGGCCGTGACGCTGGGGCTGACCACCAGGATCATCGGGAAGCGGCCCATCAGCGTGACGGGCGCCAGGTCCTTGCCGGGGTTGTAGCTCAGGCTCTTGTAGAGCACGGGGTTGAACACCAGCGTGCCGTTGTCGGCCGAGAGCATGGTGTAGCCGTCCGGCTGCGAGCGCACCACGTCGGCGGCGGCGATGGCGGTGTTGCCGCCCGGCTTGTTCTCGACCAGCACCGGCTGGCCGGTCTGGGTCGACAGCTGCTGGCCGATGGTGCGGGCCAGGAAATCCGAGCCGCCGCCCGCCGGATACGGCACCAGCCAGCGCATCTGCTTGGACGGGTAGGCGGCCTGTTGTGCCTGTGCGGAGGCGACGGGCGCCAGCAACGGCAGCGCCATCAGGCAGGAAGCCAGAAGCTTCTTCATGGAAAAGTCTCCAGATCTTGACGCCCGACAAGGCGTCTTCGGGTTTTTGATAGGCGTAATTTTGGTACGCATTGCGTAATCTCGCGGATCGGGTTAACCCCATTCCCTTGCGCACCATGCCCCGCCGACCTCCGCCCTTGCCCGATTCCCTTGTTCCCGAAGCCGATGGCGCCGCCGCCGGCTCGGCCGAGGCCGAAGCCCCCGCGCGTGCCCGGGAGCGCCGTCAGCGCGTGCAGTCCGCCGAAACCGGCATGGCCGTGCTCAAGGGCCTCGCGCGCATGGGCGGGCGGGCCAGCCTGACGGCCCTGGCCGCCCACGTGGGCGAAAGCCCGGCCAAGGTCCACCGCTACCTGGCCAGCCTGGTCGAAGAGGAACTGGTGACGCAGGACAGTGGCTCGCAGCACTACTTCCTGGGTGCGGCGGCCATCCAGATCGGCGTGGCCGCCATGCGCCAGGCCGACCCGCTCCGGCTGGCCGAGCCCGCCCTGGTGCACCTGCGCGAGTCGCTCGAAGTGACCTGCTTCCTGGCGGTGATGGGCAACAAGGGGCCGACCATCGTCCGCTTCGAGGAGCCCGGCCTGCCGATCACCGTGAACGTGCGCGTCGGCTCGGTGCTGCCGCTGTTGTGGTCGGCCACGGGCCGCGCCTTCCTGGGCTGGCTGGGCGACGAGGCGCGCGTGTGTGCGCTGGCCGAGGCGGAACTGGCGCAGGCCGATGGACGGCATCGGGCCTCGCTCGCGGACGAACGGCCCATCGCGCAGCTGTGCGAGTCCGTGCGGGCCGCCGGCTGCGCCTGGGTGCGCGACACCAACCTGCCGGGCATCAGCGCCATCGCGGCGCCCCTGTTCGACCATGCCGGCCGGGTGCGGGCGGTGATCACGGCGCTGGGCGCCACAGGCGGGTTCGATCCCGACCCCGAGGGGCCGGTGGGCCTGGCCTTGCGCGAGGCCGCGTCTGCCGCCAGCCGCCGCCTGGGCCATGGAGCGGCCGCCGTCTGAGCCGCGGCGTTGTCTGGCGCACCGGGACGGCGCGGGCTGGTGAGCGTCCCGCGATGAAGGCTCAGGCCGTGCTGGCCGTGCGGCTGCGCGCGCCGAGGTCGCGGCGAGGGTCGAATCCGGCCGTCGCCCTGGCGAGCTGCTCGTAGGCCGCGCGCGCCGCCGCGCTGTCGGCCGGCGCGACGGCGATCGACAGCACCAGGTACAGGTCGCCACCCAGCCCGCGGCCCTTCAGCCGCAGCTTCATGCCCGCACGCGCCGCAGCCGGCACCTTTACCTGCCCGGTGCCGCCGCCCGGCAGCGGCACCTCCACCTCGGCACCCAGCGCGGCTTCCGCGGGCGTCACGGGCAGATCCATGACCAGGTCGCGCCCCTCGACGCGGTAGAGCGGGTGCGGCGCGATCCGCACCTCCAGGTACAGGTCACCGGCCGGCTCGCCGCCGATGCCCGGCATGCCCTGGCCCGCCAGGCGGATCTGCTGCCCGGGCCGCACCCCGCGCGGCACGCGCACCTGCAGCGTGCGGGTCACCGGCCGGGGCCGTCCGCCGGCGTCGAGCTCCACCGCCTGCAACTGGATCTCGCGCTCGCCACCGGCCAGTGCGAATTCCAGCGGGACCTCGATGGCGGCATGGCGGTCCTCGCCCGTCGCGGCGCGGGCACGTCGCCCGGCACCGCCGCCCACAGGCCCGGCAGCGCCGGCGCCGAACAGGTCGGAAAAGAAGGCGCCCAGGTCAGGCGCCTCGGCACCGGCGCCCGGGCCGCCGCTGCGGAAGAAGCTGAAGCCGTCTTCCCAGCCCGGCGGCGGTGCGAAGCCCTCGCCGTGCCCCATGGTCGCGCCGCGGCGCAGCCGCTCGGCCATCGCGTCGTATTCGGCGCGCCTGGCGGGATCGCCGAGCACCTCGTGGGCCTCGTTGATCTCGCGCATGCGCGTCTGCGCGTCGGCTTCCTTGCTGACGTCGGGGTGGTATTTGCGCGCAAGGCGGCGGTAGGCCTTGCGGATCTGGTCGGCGGTGGCGTCGGGCGCCACGCCCAGCGTGTCGTAGTGGTTCTTCGAAGCGTCCATGGCGTTGCGTGTCCCAGGTTCGTGGATGCGCAAGGCCCGGGCCGTGCCGGGCCTTGCGTCGCCTGACGCCCAAGGCGTGCCGCCAAGACGGCGCGGCGCTGTGGGGGCGCGCCACGTCGCGGGTCCTGCACGCGTTGCGCGCCAGGCGATGCTGACCCCCAGGTGCAGTCCTGGCCCGATATTTGCAAGGGGCCGCGTCGACGACGACGCTCAGTTGAAGACGACCCGGTTGCGCCCCTGCGCCTTGGCGGCGTACAGGCGTTCGTCCGCCGTTCTCAGCACCGCCTCCACGTCGTCGTCCGGGCCCTGCCATTCGGCAACGCCGAGCGACAGGGTGCCAGCCTGCCCGTCGGGCGCCGCCGACTCGGCCGCACGGCGCCGCAGCGACTCGGCGATGGCCACCGCCTCGGTCAGGGCCGTGCCAGGCAGCAGCAGGGCGAACTCCTCGCCCCCGATGCGGCAGGCCAGGTCCTCGGGCCGCAGGCCTTCCGCCATGAGACCCGCCAGCTGGCGCAGATGGGCATCGCCCACGTTGTGGCCGAAGCGGTCGTTGACCTGCTTGAAGAAATCGATGTCGAGCAGCACCACGCAGAACGGGGTCTCGCCCTCGGCCAGCACGGCCAGGCTGAAATCGAACTGCCGGCGGTTGCCCAGTCCGGTCAGCGGATCGGTGGCCGCGTCCTTCTGCAGCCGGCGTAGGTTGCCGTCGAACACGCCCAGGCCGCGCAGCATGGCCTTCTTGAGCTGGGCGGCCTCGAAGTACCACGACGAGATCGAGCGCAGCCGCGCATCGGACTCGCCGGGCCGGTAGCTGGCGGCCGTGGCGGCCAGGGCGTGGAGGGGACTGGCGATCTTCAGGGCAAAGGCCCAGACCAGCAGCAGCGCCACCGCGGCCAGCGGCAGCGTCCACTCCATCACCTGCCGCATCAGCGCCCCGATGGGGGCCAGCGTGGCCGACAGGGGCCGTTGCACCACGACGCCCCAGCCCGTGGCCGGCACGATGGAATAGCCGGCCACCATCTCGATGCCCCGCGAATTCACCAGCACCTCGCTGCCCGAGACGCCCCGGGCGATGCGGTCGGCGGCCGGGTTGGTGCCCATGAGGGTGCCAACGCGCTGCGCCTCGGGGTGGTACAGGATGCGCCGCTCGCGGTCGACCACGTAGAGGTAGGAACCATCGTGGTAGTAGTGCGTGCCCAGCAGCTTGTTCAGCGCGCTCTGCTGCCGCAGGTAGATCGCGCCCAGGATCACGCCCTTGCGCGCGCCGTCCGTGCCCACGATGGGCTGAGAGACCAGCACCAGCATGTTGCCGCTGGGCGCGAGGTAGGGCGCGCTGACCCGCGGCCCGGCCGCCTCCAGGGCCTGCGTGGCCTGCGGCGTGTGCAGCAGCGAGCCGCGCAGGTTGAGCTGCGGGGGCGAATCGGCCAGAACCCGCCCCGCACTGTCGGCGATCACCACCGAATTGAGGCTGTCGGTCTGCAGATGCAGGCGCCGGGCTTCAGCGTCCACGCGCTCGGCGTCATGCAACCCCGGGGCCACCTGGCTGGCGGCGTAGGCCATCTGCTGCAGCACGCCCTTGAAGTAATCGTCGGTGCTGCTGGCGAGCTTGTTCGCATAGGCCAGGTTGGATTCGAGCGACTGCGCGATCAATTGCTGGCGCTGCACCTTGTAGCTGGCGTAGAAGGTGGCCAGCAGCGACACCACCGCGCTGGACGTGGTCAGCGCAATGATCAAGTGCCTCAGGTTGACCACCAGGGGCCAACGACGGCGGACGGATTTCATGAAGGCTGGTATCAACCGCCCGTGGCGTCAGAAAAAGTCAACTCATCGTTAATGTAGGCGCAATGACAGGTGCGCCGCGCACAACAGCGCCGCCGCTGTGTGTCAGGCGACAGCGGCGATGCTGCCGTCGGTGGCCTGCAATGCGCGCACGCCCCAGCGGCCATCGGCGGCGCGGTCGAAACGCAGCGGCTGCGCGTTGCCCAGCACCGCCGCATCCACGGGCACGTCCAGCAGCGCCGCCAACACGTACAGGGTGCCGCCATGGGCCACGATGAGCACGGGCGCCGGCTCCTGCAGGGCAGCGTCCAGGGCGGCACGCTTGCGGTCGACGAACTGGGCCAGCGTCTCGCCGCCCTCGGGGGCGCAGGCCCAGTCGATGTCCACCGACGAGGTGCCCACGAGGCAGCCGAAGTGCCGCTCGCGCAGCACCTCGCGCGCCACCGGGGTGAGCTTGAGCGGCGCGGCCACGGTGTGGGCCGTGTCGAAGGCCCGCCGTGCGTCACTGCAGACGATGCTGCGGATGGGCTCGTTCGCCAGCACGGCGGCGGCCAGCGCCGCCTGCTGCAGGCCCAGATCCGACAGCGGCTCGTCGTAGGACTGGAAGATCCGCAGCGCATTGCGCGGCGTCTGGCCATGGCGAAGGAAATAGAAGTGGTCGACGGCCGGCGCCAGGGGCACGGCGGCGGCCAGCTCGATCAATTGCGCCAGGCCCTTGGCATGCTGGGTGAGTTGGGGTGCGGGATGGGTCATGGGACGGGTCGGGGTGGTGGGGCCGGCGCCGACAGGCGGCGCGGCACCTTCAGAACTTGGGAATGCGCAGCGTCTTGCTGATCATCAATGTGCCCGACAAGGCGTATAGCAATGTGAAGGCATGCAGCGTCCACGGCCCGATCTCCCAGCTGCCGCCCCACAGCGCGCCGCCCAGCCGGTCCTGCGCCGCGGCCCAGGCCAGCAGCCCCACCAGCACCACGCTGGTGGGAATGGGCGTTCCTTCGAAGTAGCGCACCTTGTCGCCGCCTTCGGACAGCGTCTCGGCCGTGACGTTGTAGCGGGCCAGCCGGCTCACGCCGCAGCACACGAAGTACAGCAGCACGACCGCGTCCCAGCCGCCGCGCAGGCCGGCCGCGAAGCCCAGGGCAGCAGGCGCCACGCCGAAGGAGATCACGTCCGCCAGCGAGTCCAGCTCGCGCCCCAGCGCGGAATGCGTCTGCCGCCAGCGCGCGATGCGGCCGTCGAAGATGTCGAGCACGAAGGCGGCCGGTGCCAGCACCGCGGCCGCATAGAAATGCCGCACATCGCCGCTGGCGACATAGGCCATGGCCAGCAGCACCAGGCCCATGCCGCAGGCGGCGTTGCCCAGGGTGAAGAAGTCGGCGAGATGGAAGCCGCGGATCATCGAGAAATGCCGGCGGCGCGCAGAAGCGTCGACGGAAGAGACGTGGGTGGACATGGCGCGTTCACTCCTGGAAAGGGCTGGAAGACCGCATCACCCTAGCCGGCGACAGAGGCGGCCGATGTAGTCTGCCGTCCGGTTCCGGCCGTGGCGAGCCGCGCAAAGCGGCCCAGCAGGCTGGCGGCCTCTGGCGTGGCCCGCACCTGCGCCGCCACCGCCGCGGGGTCGTCGAGATGGGGCGCCTGCGCCTGGACGTAGCCCTGCATCGCCTCGGCATCGAACTCCGGGTGGAACTGCACGCCCCAGGCGCAGCGGCCGATGCGGAAGGCCTGGTGCGGCTCGTGCGCGTTGGACGCCAGCGGCACGGCGCCGGGCGGAAGCCGCAACGCACTCTGACGATGAATGACTTGGACAGGAAACTGCTCGGGCAGGCCGGCGAAGAGAGGGTCTTCCTGCGCGTGGGACGCCAGCCGTAGCGGCACGGTGCCGATCTCCAGCCCGCCCGGGTGGAAGTCCACCTCGCCGCCCATGGCGTGGGCCAGCAGTTGATGGCCGTAGCAGATGCCCAGCACGGGCACCTCGGCCTCCACGCAACGCGCCAGCCAGGCGGCCGTTCGCTCGCTCCAGGGCGCCCGGTGCGAGACCATTTCATGGGAGCCGGTGATGACGACGCCGCGCAGCGTGCCCGGCTCGGGCAGGAGGCCGCCATCGCGCGGATCGCAGACCTGGATCTCGTCGTCATCGACGCCGAGGCCGCGGGCGATCCAGTCGTCGAAATCGCCCTGCCGGGCGCGCAGTGCTTCGAGCGTGCTGCCAGTCTTGACGATCAGCAGCGGCCGGGAATCGGCCGAGAGCGGGGAGGGGGAGGATGTAGGGGATGAGGGGGCGGCACCGGCGGAAGTCATCCGCCGATCATGCCGCAGTGCGGCGCCGCCGCGGCATCCGGTGCCGCATGGCCCGGCGTCGCGCCGAGCCATCGGTCCGCCGCTCAGCGCAGGCCGAAGAAGGAGAGCACGGCAGCGATGACGACGACCAGACCGACGATGTAGATGATGGTGTTCACGGAGGAGCTCCTCGAATTGCGATGGAATGCAGTGTGGGCCGGTCGGACAGCCGTGCGCCGTCGGACGGCCCAGGGGCCCGGTGTAGGAAGCCCGTCCGCGTCGTGAGGGAATTCGGCCCTTCGGCCGGCCGCGGTCGAGGCGTCAAAAGAGGGTCGGAGGGCCGTTGGCCACGCGGCCCGCAGCCTGCACCAGGTGCGCCGCCACGCGGTCGACGGCCTCGTCGCGCGCGGACGAGACCACGGCCCGGCGTGCACCGGTCGGCCGCCACTCCGGATGCGCCCGCGCGACACGCGTGGCCTGGACGGCGGCGCGCAGGGCATCGGACCGCTCGGCCGGCACGGCGGCGGTGGCCGTGTCGACGGCCGCCGTCCCCACCGCGCCATGCCCGCGCGCCTCGAACGCCCGCACCAGGGCCAACTGGCGCTCTGCCAGCACGTACAGCAGGGCGTCCTCGACGGTCAGCGCCTGCTGCCCGCGCAACCGCCCGGCCAGGCGGCGGCCCAGCGGGCCGAGCCCCTGGGCCAGTGCGCCGCCCAGGGTGCCGCCGAGAAGGGCGCCGGCCCCCAGAGACAGCCCGCCCACCGCCAGATCGGCCGCAGCGCCGAGCACCGCGCCGACCGCCGCGCCCTGGCCCAGGCGGAGCCCCGCCTGACGCAACAGCTCGGGGTTGAACAGGTCCATGCCTTCGAGGCCTTCCAGCTGCGGCAGCGGCGGCTCCGCCGCATCGCCAGGCCGGAAGCCGTACAGCCGGAGCAAGGCCGCGGTGTTGCCGCGCACCTCGTCCTGCAATGTGGCGCGCAGGGCCTCCACCTCGGCGGCGCGGCGCTGCGGATCGGCCAACTGCGCCGTCGGCACCACCCGCTGCAATGCGGCGCAGGACACCAGGGTGCCCGCGACGGCGTGGCAGGCGCCGGCATGCCGGGCGGCGGCTTCGGCAAGGAGATGCGCGGCCACGCCCCGCAGCGCCTCGCGGCGTGCGGGCAGCAGGGTGCCCAGGTCGTGGTACAGGTCGCGCTCGGCACCGGTGAAGGGCGCGGCGGCGTCGAATCGCACCACGGCATGCAGGCCGGCGTCGGACAGCATGGCGCGCCACTGCGGCTCCCGGCTGGCGCCATGGGCGATGAAGTTGAGGACCGGCAGCACGGGCCGGGCACAGGCGCCCAGCAGTTCGACCTCGTCGCAGTACTTGGGCAGCACCGGCTCGCGCGTGTCGATCACCAGGAAGGCGGCATCGGCATCGAGCAGCAGGCGCAGCACCTTGGCCTCCTGCTCGAAGGCGGCCTGCGCCTCGGGGCCCTGCAGGAAGGCCCGGATGCGGGCGGGCCGGCTGTCGCCGGGCAGCTGCGACACGTGGGCCAGCAGCGTGACGGCGTCCTCCAGGCCCGGCGTGTCGTGGAAGCGCACGACCGGCGTGCCGTCGATGCGCAGGTCCACCTGCTCCACGTGGCGGGTGGTGCCGGGCCGGTCGGAGACCTCGCCGAAGTCGACCCGCCGCGTCAGGGTGCGCAGCAGCGAGGTCTTGCCGACATTGGTGTGGCCCACCACGGCGATGCGCAGCGGCGGCGCGTCGGGGCCGGTGCCTGCGGCGCTGTCCAGGGCGGTCGACGGGGGTGTGGAGGCGGTCATCGGGGTACCTCCGGCGTCGCCGGTCCAGGCGCCACGTCCGCCAGGGCGGACTGCCAGTGCGGATGGCAGGCGACGAGCGCATCCAGGCCGGTGTCATGCAGCCACCGCGGCCAGCGGGCCCGCTGCGCCTCGTCGGCCTGGTCGGTATCGACCAGCCACAGGTGCAGCGACGCGGTCAGGGGCAGCAGCTCGCGCAGCAGGCGTTCGGTGCCGCGGTCGGGGCTCGCCGTGGCCTGGCAGGCCACCACCAGCCGCCGCGGTCGCCAGGCCGCCACCTGTTGCACGGCGGCGGCGCGGGCCGAGGCGCTGCCGTCGCAGGCCCAGGCCCGGACGTCGTGCGGCAGATCGGCCGGCGGCCAGGGCTGCTCGGGTGGGAGCTCGAAGGCCAGCAGCACCGGGGCGCCCGGCGCATCGCCGGCGCGCCGGGGCAGGGCCGCGCCGTGTCCGGGCACCGGCTCGGCGTCGACCACCCGGGCGGGCACGAGGGCGTCGAGACGCGCCTGCAACTGCCGGTAGTAGGGCAGGGTGAAGTCGGGCTGCAGCCGACGGCGCCGTGCCTGCCACAGGGCGGCGCACCACAGGGCGCACAGCAGCCGCGGCAGCAGGCCATAGACGAGCACGCAGCCCACCAGCCACCAGGCCAGCACCGCCTGGCCCGCCGCATCGGGCGCGGCGGCGGGATCGCCCGCGGCACGAATCAACGCGGCATCCGGCACCGGAAAACCCAGGAGGCCGGGCAGCCACGCCAGTGCGTCGATGGCCCGGGCAAAGCCGGCGGGATCGAGCAGCGTCGTCTCCCAGCCCAGCGTGTAGCGGCGGAAGGCCAGGGCGGACAGCAGCGCTGCGATGGCGACGCCGAAGCCGATGGTCCACAGCAGGTGGCTGGCCAGGCCCAGCAGCCAGGGCAGCAGCCGCGCCCGCTCCAGCAACTGGACGCCGGCCTGCAGCAGCGCGGCGCCCTCGCGTCCGCGGCCCAGGGCCGTGCGCGCGGTAAGGGCCAGCCACAGCCGGCCAGCCAGGGCGCCGCCCCGGCCGCGGCCCGGCACCAGCAGCGCCGCCAGCCAGGCCAGCAGCGACAGGCCGTGCAGGCCCAGCAGGCCCGCCAGCGAGGCGATGACGTTGATGCGGCGCTCCTGCGCATCCACCACCGCGCCCGCCAGCCCCAGGCCGGCCACCACCATGAGGGCGGCCAAGCCGAGCAGCACCAGGGGTGCCAGATCGCGGGCGCGGGCCAGCCGGCCGGGCAGTCCCAGGCGTTCCGCCAGCAGGCGGGCCCGCTGCACCAGCGGCCAGGGTGCGGGTTCGGGCGCATGGGCGAGCTGGCGCAGCACCGACTGGTCTTCCAGCGGACCGTCGGACTCGATGCGCCGGATCGCCTCGGTCGTCAGCGCATCGGTGAAGGACAGGGGGGCAGGCAGGAGGATCAAGAGGGAAGGCGCGGCGGCAGCCGGCGGCTCGGCGAAGGGCGGGACATGGGTCGCATTGTCCCCGGCGGCCGACGTCTGACGGTCGGCTGACCGTTCATTTGCCTGCCCTCCGGCCCGCTGATAGCCTCGCTCGCCATGCGAATCCTGCTGGTCGAAGACGATGCCGTGCTCAGTGGCGTGATGTGCCGCAGCCTGGGCGACACAGGCCACGCGGTGGCCCTGGCCGCCACGGTCGAGGAAGCCGATGCGCAGTGGTCCAACGGCGGTTTCGACGCCGTGCTGCTCGACCTGAACCTGCCCGAGAACACCCGCCCCGACAGTGGCCTGGGCAGTGGCCTGCTGGCCCTGCGCCGCGCCCGGGCCCGCGGCGACCGCACGCCCGTCATGGTGCTCACGGCCCGCAACCGCACCGACGAGCGCGTGATCGGCCTGGATTCCGGGGCCGACGACTACCTGGGCAAGCCCTTCGATCCGGGTGAGCTGGAGGCGCGGCTGCGGGCCTTGGTCCGCCGTGCCGAAGGTGCCAAGGACGTGGTGGCCGTCGGCCGCCTGCAACTGGACCGGCGCGCCCGGCGCTTTCGCATCGATGGCGAACCGCTCGATCTGCCGGCGCGCGAGTTCGGCCTGCTCTGGGCCCTGATGAGCCCGCCCGGCCAGGTCCTGGCCAAGCGCGAGCTGGCCCGCAAGCTGGCCGAGGATGCCGACGGCCCGCTCAGCGACAACGCGCTGGAGGCCTTCGTCTCCCGCCTGCGCAAGCGGCTGGTGGACAGCGGCGTCGGCGTGCGCACCCTGCGCGGCATCGGCTACCGGCTGGAGGCCGACGCCGCCTGAGCGCCCTGAGCGGCACCGGCGCCTGTGGCGCATCCATGAAAAAAGCGGCCCCACGAGGCCGCTTTCGTCTTGATGGGGCCGCCTAAAAAGCCCCGTCCGCCGATCAGCGCTTGCTGTCGTCCTTGATCTGCGGCAGCTCGGTGCCCTCGGGCTTGGCCAGCAGGCCGGCCTGCACGTAGGTGGCCAGCTTGGCGCGGGTATCGACGATGTCGAGGTTGCGCATGGTCAGCTGGCCGATGCGGTCGGCGGGGGAGAAGGGCGCGTCTTCCACCTTCTCCATCGACAGGCGCTCGGGCGCGTAGGTCAGGTTGGGCGACTCGGTGTTCAGGAGCGAGTAGTCGTTGCCGCGGCGCAGCTCCAGCGTCACCTCGCCGGTGATGGCGCGGGCCACCCAGCGCTGGGCGGTCTCGCGCAGCATGATGGCCTGCGGGTCGAACCAGCGGCCCTGGTAGAGCAGGCGGCCCAGCTTGAGGCCGTTGACGCGGTACTGCTCGATGGTGTCCTCGTTGTGGATGCCGGTCACCAGCCGCTCGTAGGCGATGTGCAGCAGCGCCATGCCGGGGGCCTCGTAGATGCCGCGGCTCTTGGCCTCGATGATGCGGTTCTCGATCTGGTCGCTCATGCCCAGGCCGTGGCGGCCGCCGATGCGGTTGGCCTCTTCCATCAGGGCGACCAGGTCGTCGTAGGTCTTGCCGTTGAGGGCGACCGGCCGGCCTTCCTCGAAGCGCACGCGCACCTCTTCGGCCTTGACCTCGACCTCGGGCTTCCAGAAGGCCACGCCCATGATCGGGTTCACGATGCGGATGCCGCTGGACAGCAGCTCCAGGTCCTTGGCCTCGTGCGTGGCGCCCAGCATGTTGGAGTCGGTGCTGTAGGCCTTCTCGACCGACATCTTGTAGTCGAAGCCGTTGGCGATCAGGAACTCGCTCATCTCCTTGCGGCCGCCCAGCTCGTCGATGAAGGTCTGGTCCAGCCAGGGCTTGTAGATCTTCAGGCCCGGGTTGGTCAGCAGCCCGTAGCGGTAGAAGCGCTCGATGTCGTTGCCCTTGAAGGTCGAGCCGTCGCCCCAGATGTTGACGTCGTCTTCCTTCATGGCGGCCACCAGCATGGTGCCGGTCACGGCGCGGCCCAGCGGGGTGGTGTTGAAGTAGGTCACGCCGCCGGTGGAGATGTGGAAGGCGTTGGCCTGCAGGGCCGCGATGCCCTCGGCCACCAGCTGCTGGCGGCAGTCCACCAGGCGGGCCTTCTCGGCGCCGTAGGCCAGGGCCTTGCGCGGGATCTCGTCGTAGTCGGGCTCGTCGGGCTGGCCCAGGTTAGCGGTGTACGCATAGGGCTGGGCGCCCTTCTTCTTCATCCACAGCAGGGCGGCGCTGGTGTCCAGGCCGCCGGAGAAGGCGATGCCGACCTTCTGGCCGGTGGGGAGGGATTGCAGGATGGTGCTCATGTGCGTCGGAAGGAAGCGTCGTCGTATCGGTTGCGGCGCGGGCCGCGAACCCGCGATTGGACCATAGGGCGGCGCCCGCGGCGTCAGCGCGGCAGCACGAGCCGGCAGCTGTCGCCGCCGGCCTCGCGCCACACGCGCACGGCCGACACGGGCAACTCGCGCTCGCGCAGCGCGGTGGCGATGTAGGCGCAGAGGTTCTCCAGCGTGGGGGTGCCCAGGCCGGGGACTTCGTCGAGCAGGTGGTGGTCGAGCGTGCCGCGCAGCGTCTCGATCTCGGCGCGCAGCACGGCCAGGTCGACCACCATGCCGGTGGCGGCGTCGCGCGGGCCCTGCACGCTCACCTCGGCGTGGTAGGTGTGGCCGTGCACGCGCAGGCTGCTGGCGGTGTCGTGCACGCGCCGCAGCGTGTGGGCGGCGTCGAAGAAGAAGCGCTGCGACAGCTCGAATTCCAAAGCCATGGCCGTGCTCACCGGATGCCGATCACCTTGTGCGTCTGCGTGCTCAAGCGCCATTGCGGGCGCTGCAGGCAGACGTCGATGCATTCGCGGGTGTGGGCGGCGCGCTGCGGGTCGTCCAGCGGCTGCAGGTAGCGCCGGCCGAATTCCAGCGCCTCCATCTCGGCCAGGTCGATGCCGGCCTGCGGCCACACCAGCTTGAGTTCGTCCCCATGGCGCTGCACCAGCGCGTTGCCGGCCTTGGGGCTAACGCAGATCCAGTCGATGCCTTTGGGGGCGGGCAGGGTGCCGTTGGTTTCGATGGCGATGGCGAAGCCGCGCGCATGCAGGGCGGCCACCAGGGCATCGTCCACCTGCAGCAGCGGCTCGCCGCCGGTCAGCACGACGAAGCGGTGATCGTGCGCCGGCGCGGGCCAGCAGGCGGCGACCTGATCGGCCAGAAGCCCGGCCGTCGCGAACTTGCCGCCGAGCGTGCCGTCGGTGCCCACGAAGTCGGTGTCGCAGAAACGGCATTGGGCGCTGGCGCGGTCCTCCTCGCGGCCGGACCACAGGTTGCAGCCCGCGAAGCGGCAGAAGACGGCCGGGCGCCCGGCCTGGGCGCCCTCGCCCTGGAGGGTGTAGAAGATTTCCTTGACGGCGTAGGCCATGGCGCGGCGCGGCGAAAAAAGCCGGCGATTGTCGCAGGCGAGCCGCGTCGGGCGGGCGGCCCCGGCGCAGGCCGCGCCTCAGCGCGCCGCGGCTTCCGCCGTCGCCTCGGCCTCGTCGCCGAAATCCTCGCCCAGGAAGCCGCCGCTCTGGTGTGCCCACAGGCGCGCATAGAGGCCGCCGCGGGCCAGCAGCTCGCGGTGCGAGCCTTCCTCCACCACGCGGCCGGCATCGAGCACGATCAGCCGGTCCATGGCCGCGATGGTCGACAGGCGGTGGGCGATGGCGATCACCGTCTTGCCTTCCATCAACCGGTTCAGGCTCTGCTGGATGGCGGCTTCCACCTCGGAATCGAGGGCGCTGGTGGCCTCGTCCAGCAACAGGATGGGCGCGTTCTTGAGCATCACCCGCGCGATGGCGATGCGCTGGCGCTGCCCGCCGCTGAGCTTGACGCCGCGCTCGCCCACGTGCGCCGCCAGGCCGTGGCGGCCCTGCGGGTCGGTGAGCGTGTCGACGAAGTTGGAGGCCTCGGCCCGCTCGGCGGCGGCACGCACCTCGGCTTCGGTGGCGTCAGGCCGGCCGTAGGCGATGTTGTCGAACAGCGAGCGATGCAGCAGGCTGGTGTCCTGCGTGACCATGCCGATGTGGGCGCGCAGGGAATCCTGCGTCACGTGGGCGATGTCCTGCCCGTCGATCAGCACACGGCCGCCTTCCAGGTCATGGAAGCGCAGCAGCAGGTTCACCAGCGTGGACTTGCCCGCGCCGGAGCGGCCGACCAGGCCGATCTTCTCGCCCGGCCGCACGGTGAGGTTCAGGCCGTCGATCACCGTACGGCCCTGCACGGCGGGGGCCGTCGCGCCGGGCAGCAGGGGCGGGCGGTAACTGAACTTCACGTCCTCGAAGCGCACTTCGCCGCGCTCGACCACCAGCGGCCTGGCATCCGCCGCATCCACCACGGTGCGCTGCCGGCTCAGGGTGTTGATGCCGTCCTGCACGGTGCCGATGGCCTCGAACAGGCTGGTGGTCTCCCACATGATCCAGTGCGACATGCCCTGCAGCCGCAGGGCCATGGCGGTGGCGGCGGCCACGGCGCCCACGCCCACGGCGCCGCGGCTCCACATCCACAGGCCCACACCGGCCATGCCGCCCACCAGCAGCATCGACAGGGCGTGGTTGACGATCTCGAAGGCGCTCACCAGCCGCATCTGCGTGTAGCCGGTCTTGACGAAGTCCTGCATGGCAGCGCGGGCGAACTGCGCCTCGCGCCGGGTGTGGGAGAAGAGCTTGACGGTCGCGATGTTGGTGTAGGCGTCGGTGATGCGCCCCACCATGGCCGAGCGCGCATCCGCCTGCGCCTTGCCGATGCGGCCCAGCCGCGGCACGAAGTACGCCATGGCCAGCAGGTACAGCACCAGCCAGACGACGAAGGGCCAGATCAGTCCACCCGCGAACACGCCGGCCAGCACCACGATGGTGGCGACGTAGGTGGCCATGGTCACCAGCACGTCGGCCATCACGAACAGCGTGTCGCGCACCGCCAGCGCGGTCTGCATCACCTTGGTGGTGATGCGGC
The DNA here is from genome assembly GCF_021401245.1 of Pseudacidovorax sp. NFM-22. Taxonomy (GTDB): domain Bacteria; phylum Pseudomonadota; class Gammaproteobacteria; order Burkholderiales; family Burkholderiaceae_C; genus Xenophilus. Next base: position 219,950 of record NZ_JACBFY010000001.1, on the reverse strand, counting down.
CGGCGAACTCGTCCTGGTAGAAGGACATGCTCTGGCCCAGCATCAGCCGGTGGAAGTTCCAGCGCAGCCGCATCGGCAGGTTGATGGCCAGCACCTGGTGCTTGACGATGGTCTGCAGCGCCACCACCAGCACGCTGGCCGCCAGGGCGACGGCCAGCCAGGTGAGGGCGCCGCCGCGCTCGGACCACAGCTGTGCGGGTGAGATGCCCGACAGCCAGTCCACCAGCCGGCCCAGCATGCCGAAGAGCAGTGCCTCGAAGGCCGACATGATGGCCGTGAGGAAGGCCAGCGCGGCCACCTTGCCGCGCACGCCTTCGGTGGTGAACCAGAGGAAGGCGAAGAAGCCCTTGGGCGGCAGCGAAGGCTCGTTGGGCGGATAGGGCTGGAGCAGTTTTTCGAAGAAGCGGAAGAGCAAGCGTGGTGTCTCCTGGACGAGGCCCGGCACTGTACCGGCGGTGCAGCGACGGCACGACGAGCAGGGATTTGCGGACGGCGCGCGACGGCCTGCGAAGTGCAGTGGCGCACCCGGCCATCCGGGCCGTGATGCCTCCCGGCCGTTTGGGCTGAGCCTGTCGAAGCCCTGCACCGCGCTTCGGCCCGCCTGAACGGAATCGGCCAAAAAGAAGGGGCGCCCCTGCAGGGCGCCCCTCGTGTGCCGGCGATCGTCCGCGGGGAATGGCGTCAGGATCGGCAGGCCTGCTGGCTTCGCGGTGGGCATCCCCTTCGCAATGCACGGACGACTGCGCCTGTGTCGCCGATCCCGTTTTCCCGCGGGGTGCTCGACCTGGCACGACTGCAAGTTGCGCCGGGCGCCGGGGCAGGCCTGTAGGACGTGTGCGCTTCAGCGGCGGCGCTGTCGGCGGTCAGCGTGTCGGCCATGGCGGCGGCGCTGAAGGCGGACCGCCCGGCGCGGTTCAGGCAACCGGCCCGAGCGCGGCGGCGAGGAAGTCGATGAAGCTGCGCAGCGCCGGTGCCCTGTGCTGCCGGCTCGCATACACGGCGAAGAGCGTCGTGGCCGGTGTGCGCCATTCGGGCAGCAGCTCCACCAGTCGCCCCTCGGCCAGGTCCTCGTCCACCAGCCAGGCCGGCAGGTAGGCGATGCCCAGGCCGGCATGCACGGCGTGGCGGGTGAGGTGGGTGTCGTCCGAGCGCATCACGGGCGTCAGCCGAAGCATGGCCTGCCGCCCGTCCGCGGCGCGCAGCACCCGGCCTTCGAGCTGCACGTAGCTGGGCACGATGGCGCCCAGTCCTGCCAGGTCCTCGGGCTTTGCAGGCGCGCCCCGGGTTGCCAGGTAGGCGGGTGCGGCCACGATGTGGAAGTCCACCGTGCACAACGGCCGCGCGATCAGGGCGGCGGCCGGCTCCTGCGTGGCGCGCAGCGCCAGGTCGAAGCCGTCCGCGACCAGGTCCATCCGCCGGTTGGCCAGGTGCAGGTCCACCAGCACCTCGGGACACTGCGCGTGGTAGTCCGCCAACAGCCGGGCCATGCGCGGGGTGGCGAACCACACCGGCGCGCTCACCTTCAGGCGCCCGCGCGGCGTGGCGTCGGCATCGGCCACCAGCGCGGCCTCGGCGCTGTCGAGCAGGTCGAGGGCGCGGCTGCTCTGCTCGTACCAGCTGCGGCCGGCGTCGGTCAGGCTGAGGTGCCGGCTGGAGCGGTGCAGCAGCCGCGCGCCGAGGCTGCGTTCCAGCTGGGCGATGTGCCGGCTGGCCATGGGCGCCGAAAGGCCCATGGCCTCGGCCGCGCGGGCGAAGCTGCCCGATTCGACGACCTCCCGGAACAGGCGCAGGCTGGTGAGGCGGTCCATGTCTTGATTGCGTGGAATGAAACTGAACCTTGATTGTGCGGCCATCGATTGCGGCCCACGAAAGGTCTAAAGTCGATCCCAACACGATTCAGGAGCCCTTCACCATGAGCACGATCAACAGCCCGCGTCTGCCGACCTACTTCATCTCCCACGGGGGCGGCCCCTGGCCCTGGATGAAGGCGGAGATGGGCGACACCTATGCCCGCCTGGAGGCCGCGCTGGCCGACATGCCGCGGCAGATCGGCCGCAAGCCGCGCGCCATCGTGATGGTTTCGGCCCACTGGGAGCGCCCGCGCTTCACGGTGCAGGCCAATCCGCATCCGTCCATGGTCTACGACTACGGCGGCTTTCCGGCCCACACCTACCAGGTGCGCTACGACGCCCCCGGCGACCCGGCGCTGGCCCAGCGCGTGCAGGCCCTGATCGAGGCGGCCGGCCTGCCCGCGGGCATCGACGCCGAACGCGGCTACGACCACGGCATGTTCTCGCCGATGAAGGCCATCTACCCGGACGCGGACGTGCCGGTGATCCAGCTCTCGCTGCGCCAGGGCCTGGACCCGGCCGAGCACCTGGCGCTGGGCCGCGCGCTGGCGCCGCTGCGCGACGAGGACGTGGTCATCGTCGGCAGCGGGCTGAGCTACCACAACCTGCGCGCCTTCGGCCCCCAGGCGCAGGCCCCGTCGCGCGCCTTCGACGACTGGCTGGGCCAGACGCTGGCGCAGGGCGACCCGGCCGCCCGCGCCCAGCGCCTGATCGGCTGGGAATCGGCGCCCGCCGCCCGCATCGCGCATCCGCGCGAGGAACACCTGATCCCGCTGATGGTGGCCGTCGGCGCCGCCGAGCAGGAGGCGGCGCACCGCGTGTACTACGAGAACGGCTTCATGGGCGGCCTGACCGTCTCGAGCTACCGCTTCGGCGACGCCCCCGGCGCGCAGTAAGCAAAGCCCCTCTCCCCCCGCGGGAGAGGGGTTGGGGAGAGGGGGCCGCCCGCAAGGAGCGCTGCACCCGACCCACCGCCGCCTCCTCTCCCCAACCCTCTCCCACGAGGGGAGAGGGAGCAACGCGCCGGCGCGACATCGGCGCCGCCGCTATGCTCCCGCGCCGATGACCACCGACACCGACCTCCTGGCCTTTGCCGAGCGCCATCCGCGCCTCTTCGTGCTGACCGGTGCGGGTGTCAGCACCGAGTCCGGCATTCCGGATTACCGGGACGCGCAGGGCAACTGGAAGCGGCCGCCACCGGTCACCTTCCAGGCCTTCATGGGCGAGGAGGCCACCCGCAAGCGCTACTGGGCGCGCAGCATGATCGGCTGGCGCACCATGGGGCAGGCGCAGCCGGGGCCGGCGCACCATGCCCTGGCCGCGCTGGAGTCGCAGGGCCGCATCGCAATGCTGCTGACTCAGAACGTCGACGGCCTGCACCAGGCGGCCGGCAGCCGCAACGTCATCGACCTGCATGGCCGCATCGACACCGTGCGCTGCATGGCCTGCGAGCACCGCCTACCGCGCGCCGACTTCCAGGCCGAGCTGCTGCGCCTCAACCCCGACTGGGCCGCGCTGGACGCCCGGGCCGCGCCCGACGGCGACGCCGACCTGGAACTGCGCGACTTCTCGGGCTTCGACATCCCGACCTGTCCCGTCTGCGGCGGGTTGCTCAAGCCCGACGTGGTGTTCTTCGGCGAAAGCGTGCCGCGCCCCCGCGTCGATGCGGCGTATTCGGCGCTGGAGGCGGCCGACGGCGTGCTGGTCGTCGGCTCCTCGCTAATGGTGTATTCGGGCTTCCGCTTCGTGCAGCGGGCAGCGGAGCGCGCCCTGCCGGTGGCGGCGCTCAACCTCGGCCGGACGCGGGCGGACGGCCTGCTGTCGCTGAAGGTCGAGGCGCCGATCGGACCAACGCTGGAGCGGCTGGCCGGGCTGCTGGTGCCACCGGACGTTCGCGCGGCCTGACAAGGTGTGAACGAACCCGACATGCCCGCTCGTTCTGCCAAAACACGCCCACTCTGCGTTGCAAATGCTCGCCATAGCCCGAGCTATGGCTGCGCTTTGCGCCTTGATTGGCCGCGTTTTGGCAGCCCGCTCGGCCACGCCGGATTCATTCACACCTTGTGAGGGCGCGGATTCGCGGGCGTTCCGTACGGGGCTTGCTTCCGGGCGACGTCCGTCCAGGCCTGCAGTGACGAAAAGTCGGTCATCCCCGGCGCGCTTCCATGCGCCGGCGCAAGCTTCGCAACAGCCAAGGGTGCTAAAAGACACCCCAACCGCGCGGCCACGCCAGCCGCCGGGCAGGAGACAACACGCCATGCCCAACGCCATGTTTCGCCCCACGCCGGCGGCCGGTGCCGGACTGCCGCTGGCGGCGCCCGATGCCATCCTGGCCTCGCACGCCCGCAGCGCCGACTTCGGCCTGCGCTCCCACGAACGCGCCGACCTGCCGCCGCTGGCCGCCGCCGATCTGGCCGAGGCCATGGGCCGCAACGCGTTGCTCTTCGACCACGCCCGGCCGGTGATGGAGACGCTCTACGCCCAGATCGCCGGCACCCAGAGCCTGGTGCTGCTCACCGACGCCGACGGCGTGATCCTGCATGCGCTGGGCGACGACGATTTCCTGGGGCGGGCCGACCGCGTGGCGCTCAAGCCGGGCGCGGCCTGGTCCGAGCGCTGCCGCGGCACCAATGCCATCGGCACGGCGCTGGCGCTGCAGCAGGCGGTGCAGGTCAACGGCAGCCAGCACTACCTGCAGGCCAATCACTTCCTCACCTGCTCCTGCGCGCCCATCCTCGATCCGCGCGGGCAGGTGCTGGGCGCGCTGGACGTCAGCGGCGACGAGCGCACCCGCAGCGCCCACACCCTGGCGCTGGTGCGCATGTCCTCGCAGATGGTCGAGAACCACCTGTTCGACCAGGTCTACGAAGACGCGCTGCGCCTGCGCTTCCATGCCCGGCCGGAATTCCTGGGCACGCTCATGGAAGGCCTGGCCGCGTTCACGCCGGATGGTCGCTTCCTGGCCGCCAACCGCAGCGCGCAGTTCCAGTTGGGTCTGTCGACGGCGGCGCTGGAGGCCCACACCTTCGGCTCGCTCTTCGGTCTGCCCGTGTCCCAGGCCCTGGCGCAGGCCCGCCAGGGCCCGGCCGCGCTGATGCGCCTGCACCTGCCCGGGGGCGTGGCAGTGTCGGCGCGGGTGGAGTGGCAGCCCCGGACCGCCAGCCTGGCCATGCCGCCCGAAGCGCCCCCGGCCACGCCGGTGGCCGAGCGAGGCCGCGAATCCGGTGGTCCGCGCTTCTCGGGCCTGCGCTACCTGGACACGGGCGACGCCCAACTGGCGCAGGTGCTGGCCCGCGTGGGCAAGGTGCTGGGGCAGGACGTGCCGGTGCTCATCCTGGGCGAGACCGGCACCGGCAAGGAATGGCTGGCCCGCGCCATCCACCACGATTCACCGCGGCGCAACGGGCCCTTCGTGGCCGTCAACTGCGCCGCCATCCCCGAGACGCTGATCGAGTCCGAGCTGTTCGGCTACGAGGAAGGCGCCTTCACCGGCGCGCGGCGCAAGGGCAACCCGGGCCGCATCCTCCAGGCGAACGGCGGCACGCTCTTCCTCGACGAGATCGGCGACATGCCGCTGGCGATGCAGGCCCGGCTGCTGCGCGTGCTGCAGGAGCGCAGCGTGGCGCCCCTGGGCAGCGGCCGGCAGGTGCCGGTGGACGTGGCCGTGGTCTGCGCCACCCACCGCAACCTGCGCACCATGATGGCCGAGGGGCGCTTCCGCGACGACCTCTACTGGCGGCTCAATGGTCTGGTCGCCCGCCTGCCGCCGCTGCGCGAGCGCAGCGACCTGGCCGTGGTGGTGCAGCGGCTTCTGCAGACCCAGCAGTCCGAGGCCGGCCTGGCCGACGCACCCCCGCTGGCGCCGCAGACCCTGGCGCTGCTGCGCCACCATGCCTGGCCGGGCAACCTGCGCCAGCTGGCCAGCGTGCTGCGCACCGCGGCGCTGATGGCGCGCGGCGAGGCGCAGATCCTGCCGGAGCACCTGCCCGAGGACTTCATGGACGACCTGCAGGCCCATGCGGCCGACGGGGGCGGCGGCTCCGTGGCGTCGCCCAACCGGCCCGCGCCGTCCACGGCCACGCTGGAGGCGCTCGAACGGGCGGCGCTGGAGCAAGCGATGGCCACCCATGGCGGCAACGTGTCGGCCGTGGCCCGGGCGCTGGGCCTGTCGCGCAACGCCGTCTACCGGCGGCTGCGGCGGCAGGGCTGAGCGATCACCGGCGCGGCGGGAAGGACTCGCTTAGGCCGGCCTTAAGCCGGCCCGTCGGCCGGGAACGTGCCGTGGCGTGTTGGAGTCCCATCCACGCAAGGCCCATGCTGGGCCGAGGAAGGACGACCGAACCATGACACCCCAAGAACTGTCCATGCTCGAGGACCTGCTGCAGCGCCTGGCCGCGGTGCACGGCGTGCAGAAGGACCCCCAGGCCGATGCGCTGATCCGCGAACGCCTGGCTGGCCAGCCCGATGCGCTGTACCTGCTGACCCAGCGCACGCTGCTGCTGGAACATGCGCTGCAGGACGCCCAGCGCCAGTTGGCGCAACGCGCCGCCGCGCCGGCCGACCCGGGCGGCGCCGCCTTCCTGCAGCGCGGTCTGGAGCCCGGCTTCGGGCGCGACACGGCCGATCCGGATGCCTACAACCCGGGCCGGCCCGCCTACCGCGGCGCGCCCTCGGGCTATGCCCCCGGTGCGCCGGCCGTTGCACCCGCTGCGGCACCCGGATGGCGCGAACGCCTCTTCGGCGCCGCGCCCGCTCCCGCGGCAGCGCCGGCCCCGAGCAGCGGCCCGAGCTTCCTGGGCCAGGCCGCCAGCGCCGCGGCCGGGGTGGCAGGCGGCATGTTCCTGTTCAACGGCATCGAGCACCTGCTCGGCGGCCGCAGCGGCGCAGGCGGCGGTGGCTTCCTGGGCCTGGGCGGCGGCAACGTCGGCACGCCGGAGGTGATCGAGAACGTCACCCAGAACTTCTACGAGGATGGCAGCGGCGGCGGTGGAGACACGCGGCAACTGGCCGATGACGCCGGCGGCGACTGGTCGGGCTTCGACGGCGGTTCTTTCGACGACGACCAGATCGTCTGAGGCCGGCAGCCCGCGGTGGCGGGGCTGCGCCAGGTCGCTTTTGGGCGGCTGATGGAAGCGCTCCAGGCTCAGGCCTGGGGCGCTTCGTGCATCCGGGCCATCAGCATGCGCGCCGCAGCCTCCGGATCGTCCGCCCCGACGAAGGCCCGCACCACCGCGATGCTGCCCACGCCGCTGGCCAGCGCCTGCGGCAGCCGTTCGGCGTCGATGCCGCCGATGGCGACCAGCGGATAGCCGCGCATCAAACGCGCGTAGTCGTGCAGGCGGGCCAGGCCCTGCGGCGCGGTCGCCATCTTCTTGAGCGTGGTCGGGAACACGGCGCCCAGCGCGAGGTAGCTGGGGCTCACGGCGTCGGCCCGCACCATCTCGGCATAGCCATGGGTGCTGACGCCCAGCCGCAGGCCGGAGGCGCGCAGTTCCTGGACCTCATCCGCCGTCAGCGCGTCCAGGTCTTCCTGGCCCAGGTGCACGCCGTAGGCGCCGGCCGCGATGGCCTGCCGCCAGTGGTCGTTGATGAAGAGCAGGGCGTCGGTGCCCCGGACGGCGGCGATGGCGGCGTCGATCTCGCGGGCGACGGCGGCCGCGTCGTCGGACTTGAAGCGCAGTTGCACCGTCGGAATGCCGGCCCGCGCCGCACGGCCGACCCATTCGGCGTCGGGCAGCACGGCGTACAGGCCCAGCGCCACGGGGCAGGGCGCGAAGGCATCGCCGCGGGACTGGGGCGGAAAGTCGCGCAGTCCGAAGTCGGCCGGCGCATCGGGCCAGGCGCTGGCGTCGAAGCGGCCCAGGCGTTTCGTCATCGCCTGCCAGGCACGGCCCAGGCATTCGGCGTCCACCTCGATGAAGCCCAGCGCCGCGCAGGCGGCCTTGGCGCCCCGGTAGACCGGGTCTTCGTCGTGGAAAGGGCCGACCGCCACCGGTGGGTGTCCATCGAAGCGGCCACCGTGGGCGGAGAGGATGGCGGTCTGGATCTCTTGGGCGTTCATGGATGGCTCCGTGTTCTTATTGGCGGGGGCGCGGCGGCGGCGCGCGTCGGCAGGCACCGCCGCAGCAGGCTCAGCCGCCGTTCTGGGCGTGGTGCCAGAACGGTGTGCCCAGGACGGGCGTGCTGGGTTGGGCCGCGTCCTGCGCGCTCATGGCACCTGCCCGGAAGGCCGCGCGCCCCGCGGCGACCGCATCGGCGAAGGCGCCGGCCATCGCCACCGGGTCCTGCGCCAGGGCCACGGCCGTGTTCAGCAGCACGCCGTCGTAGCCCCATTCCAGCACCTGGCAGGCATGCGAGGGCAGGCCCAGGCCGGCGTCGACCAGCATGGGCACCGTGAGCCGCTCGCGCAGCACCTGCATGGCATAGGGGTTGACCGGTCCGCGGCCGGTGCCGATGGGCGCGGCCCAGGGCATCACGGCCTGGCAGCCGACATCGACCAGGCGCTGGCACAGCACCAGGTCCTCGGTGCAGTAGGGCAGCACCTGGAAGCCGTCCTTGATCAGCCGCTCGGCCGCGCCCACCAGCTGCAGCGTGTCGGGCTGCAGGGTGTAGTCGTCGCCGATCAGCTCCAGCTTGATCCAGGGCGTCTCGAACAGCTCACGCGCCATGTGGGCGGTGGCGATGGCCTCCTGCACGCTGTGGCAGCCGGCGGTGTTGGGCAGCACCGGCACGTCCAGGCGGCGCAGCAATTCCCAGAAGCCGTTGTCGGCCTTGGCGCCGCCGGGCGCCGCGCTCTGGCGGCGCAGCGAGGCGGTGAGCATGGCTGGCCGGGCACGCTGCACGGCGGCCTCGAGCACGTCGGGCGAGGGATAGCGGGCGGTGCCCAGCAGGAGGCGGCTCTCAAAGCGCTGGCCGTAGAGCACCAGCGCGTCGGTGGAATCGGGGGTGGTCATGGGCGTGTCCTTTCGTCGATGGCCGCAGCGCCGTCGAGCCAGTCGTCCAGCGAAGCGGCATTGCTCCCTCTCCCCTCGCGGGAGAGGGCCGGGGAGAGGGGGCAGGGCGCAGGCGTGGTCAGCATCTCAACCCCCGGTGACGGGGCGGATCACCTCGACCTCGTCGCCGGCCTGCAGGGCGCGCCCGGCATAGGCCGAGCGGGGCACGAAGTCGCGGTTGACGGCGGCCGCGAAGGGCGGGGCGGGGTCGAGCAAAGCGATGGCGTCGGCCAGCGTGGCGCCGGAAGGCAGCTCGCGCGGCTCGCCGTTGAGCAGGATGTTCATCATCGGGCGGGAAGGTGTTCGATGCCGATCTGCAACTGGTCGGCCAGCGGCGATTCGCGGTGCTGCAGGCTCTGCATCGCGGCGTCGAGCATGGCCGGCGCGATCATGAAGCCGTGGCGGTAGAGCCCGTTGATCTGCAGCACCCGTTCGCCCAGCCAGCGCAGTGCCGGCAGGTTGTCGGGCAGGGTGGGGCGGCACTGGGCGGCGATCTCGACGATGCGCGCCTCGGCAAAGCCGCTGTGCACGGTGTAGGCGGCCGACAGCAGCTCCAGCACCGAGCGCACGCTGGGCGGCGACATGTCGTCCGATTCGATCTCGGTCGCGCCGATCACGAACAGGTGGTCCTGCTTGGGCGCGATGTAGATGGGATAGCGCGGATGCACCAGCCGCGTCGGCCGCTGCAGCGTCACTTCGGGCGCATGGATGCGCGCCACCTCGCCGCGCACGCCGCGCACGGCCGGCCACTGCGCATGCGCACCCAGGCCGCGGCAGTCGATCACGCGCTCGCGCGGGCCGGGGGAGAGGTCCTGCGGGTTGCGGGCACTGTGCCAGTGCAAGCGCACCTGGGGATGCGCCTCCAGCGCCTGCTGCAGCGCGGCAAGCAGCTGGCGGTTGTCGAGCTGGCCTTCGCCGGGCAGCAGCAGGCCCTGCATGAAGCGGCCGGCCAGGGCGGGCTCGGCCTCGGCCAGGGCCGTTGCGTCCAGCGACTGCGGCGCCGCCAGCGAGGGCTGCTGCGCCTGGTTGTGGACCAGGGTGCGGCCCAGGCGGCCGGCGTCCGCGGCGTCCTGCCGGTGCCAGACGACCAGCGTGCCGGCCTGTTGGAAGAACACCGGTGCTGGCAGTCCGGCCAGCAACTGCGGCCAGCGGCCGAGCGCGTATTCGCCCATGCGCACCACCGACAGCGGCGCCACGGCCGACTCGGCCAACGGCGCCAGCATGGCCGCCGCCACGCGCGCAGCGGCGCCCTGGGCGTCGGGGCCCTGGGCCTCGTGCAGTTCCACCGCGCAACCGGCGCGGGCGAGGCTGAGTGCCATCAGCCGGCCCATCAGGCCGCCGCCCAGTACCCAGGCCTTGTCGAAGTCCATCGTGGTGTCCGTCATCGAACCGCCTCGTTCACTGCTGCACGCATAATTTCCGCCCCATGACCCTTCCCACCCAGCGCTACGCGCGCGTGCTCACCATCGCCGGCTCCGACAGCGGCGGCGGCGCCGGCATCCAGGCCGACCTCAAGACCTTCGCCGCGCTGGGCTGCTACGGCATGAGCGCCATCACGGCCCTCACCGCGCAGAACACCCGCGGCGTGAGCGGCATCCATGCCGTGCCGCCCGCCTTCCTCAAGGCCCAGTTGAAGGCCGTGATCGAGGACATCGGCGTCGATGCCGTCAAGCTGGGCATGCTGCATGCGCCCGAGGTGGTGGAGGTGGTGGCCTGGGCCATCGACCATTACCGCCTGCCCAACGTGGTGCTCGACCCGGTCATGGTCGCCACCAGCGGCGACCGGCTGATCGCCGCCGAGACGGTGGCGCGGCTGGTGGCCGAACTCTTCCCGCGTGCGGTGCTGATCACGCCCAACCTGGACGAGGCGGCGCTGCTGGTGGGCCATGCGATTGCGGACGCCGATGCGCTGGAAGGCGCCGCGGCCGAGCTGCTGGCGCAGGGGGCACGAGGCGTGCTGCTCAAGGGGGGCCACCTGCCGGGCGAGGAGGTCGTGGACCTGCTGGCCCTGGCCGATGGCGCGCGCCACCGCTTCGCCGCGCCCCGCATCCAGAGCCGCAACCTGCATGGCACGGGCTGCACGCTGTCCTCGGCCATCGCCTGCGGGCTGGCGCTGGGCAAGCCGCTGCCCCAGGCGGTGGCCGATGCCCGCGAGTACGTGCGCGGCGCCATGCAGGCCGGCGTCACCGTCAAGGTGGGCGAAGGCCACGGCCCGCTCAACCATGGCTTTGCGCCGCAGGCGACGGTGCGCCTGCCGCTGTAGGCCGCGTCAGCCGGGCCAGCACGAAGGTCAGCAACAGCGCTGGCAGGGCCGAGCCCCACTGCGGCCCCCACGCCGCGCAGCCGTGGTAGACGGCGATGCCGGCAATCCACACCGCGGCGGCGCTCAGGTCCACCTTGCGTCCGGCCGGCAGCGGCACACCACCGCCACCCAGCCGGCCCAGGATCACGCCGTAGAGGGGCACGAACACCGAGCTCAGCATCAGCAGGAAGGGCTCCAGCGCGTGCATGGGCAGCACCAGCGCCAGGGCCACGCAGACCAGCGCGATCAGCAGCCCCCAGCGGCGAACGCTCCAGCGCGGGCGCAGGCTGTGCATGGAGACAGAACCCGAATAGACGTCACCGTAGGCGTTGTCCAGCTCGTCGATGAGGATCAGCCCGAGCGCCACCAGGCCACCCTGCGCGAGCAGCAGCGCCATCACGAGCGTGGTGCCCGGTGCCGCCGTGCTGGCCACCATCACACCCAGGGCATAGCACCAGAGGTTGGCCACGGCATAGCCGATCCAGGTGCCGGTGAAGGCGCCGCCCGGCTTGCCCGGCTGGGCGCGCAGGCCGTGGCGCGCATAGTCGGCCACGAGCGGCAGCCAGGAAACGGGCATCGCGATCACCAGGTCCATGGCGCTGAACAGGCCCATGCTGCCGTCGCCCTGGCGCTGCCAGAAGGCCTCGAAGCCCTGCGCCTGCAGCTTGCCGGCGAACTGCCAGGTGAGCCAGATCAGCGACAGCACCACCAGCGGCAGGCCGAAGCGGCTGACGAAGCGGCGCACCAGCGACACCATCGAGCCCGACAGCAGCGCCAGCAGCACGGCGCCCCACAGCAGCGTGGCGGCCAGCGCACCTCCCACGGAATCCAGCGACAGGCCGAAGGCCTGCTTGGCGATGGCCTGGGTGCCCTCGCGCATGATGACCAGCTCGAAGGTGGTCCAGCCGACCAGCTGGACGATGTTGAGCACCACCGGCAGCCGCGCGAACACGCTGCCGTAGGCCGAGTGCATCAGGCCGGCGCTCGCGAGCCCTGTCTGGCACCCCAGCCGCGCCGTCCAGGCCAGCAGGCCGGCGCCGATCAGCGAGCCGACCACGATGGCCACCACGGCATCGCGCGTGCCCACCGCCGGCACCAGGAAGGCGCCCACCTGCATCACCAGCAGGCCCACGCCCAGGCTGAACCACAGCGACAGGTGGTCGTGCCAGCGGAAGGCTCGGCGCGCGTCGGGCAGCGGGGTCAGCGCCTCGTTGGCGGGTGGGGTGGATGCGTCGTTCAAGGCCATGCGTCGTTGCTCCAGAGCGGTCGGGCACAGGAAGCACCGCCGACGGCGCCGGCCCCTTCTGGCCCGGCGCAGGCCCGTGCGGGCCACCGGAGCTGCTTCCCTGCGCGAGGATTACCTCAGGCCGCCAGCACGCTTGGTGCTTCGCGGCGCCGGCCGGTCTTCATGCATCGTGGACGATGCGTCGGGCCGGCCGAACAGGTTCAAAGGGTGTCTTCTCAGCCCGGCTTCCAGCGAAGCCCGGCACCCCTAGCGAGTCGCGGATTGTAAGAGTGGGAGGGCGGCGCGGCTTGCCGCCGATCAACGCGGCGAGGTCGCGCCCAGCAGTTCGCGAAGACGGGTGCTGGTGGTGGTGTATTGCAGCGGCGGCACCTTGCCGTCGAACACCCGCTCGGCCACTGCCCAGGCGGCGAGCGTCGCCTCGTGGAAGGCACTCACGATCAGCTTGCGCTTGCCCGGGTAGGTGTTGATGTCGCCCACGGCGTACAGGCCGGCTTCGCGCGTCTGGAAGCGCTGCGTGTCAACGGGGATCTGCTTGCGCTCCAGTTCCAGCCCCCAATCGGCGATGGGGCCGAGGCGGGGCGAGATGCCCTGGCAGACGATCAGCGCGTCGAGCGGCAATGCGCGCGTTTCGCCATCGGGCGTGTCGATGGTGAGCGACCGGCCATCGAAGGCGCTGGGCTGGCCGACGGCGATGTGGATGTCGCCCGCATCGATGCGCTGGCGCAGGGCGGCGAGCAGCGCGTCGTCGGCGCGGAAGACATCGCGGCGGTGCAGCAGCGTCACGTCGCGCGCCACGCCGACCAGGCCCAGCGCGGCTTCCACGGCCGCGTCCTCGCCGCCATGGACGACCACGGACTGGCCCGCAAAGCGCGAAAGATCCGACGGGTGATAGAAGAGGCTGCGGCCCTCGTGGGCCTCGGCGCCCTCGACGCTCAGCCGCTTGGGCACGAAGGCCCCCACGCCCGCGGCGATGACGACGGCCTTCGCACGGAAGCGGGTACCGGCCGAGGTCGTTGCCAGCCAATGGGCGTCGGCGTCGCCCGGCTGCTCGCGCTGCAGCGTCGCCACCTGTTCGCCCAGGTGCATCGGCACCTGGAACGGCGCGATCTGCGCGAGCAAGGACTCGGCAAGCCCGGCCCCCGTGGTGACGGGGGTGCCGGGAATGTCGTAGATGGGTTTGTGGCCGTACAGCTCGACGCACTGGCCGCCCGCATGGGGCAGGGCGTCGACGATGCGGCAGGGGATTTCGAGCAGGCCCAGTTGGAAGGCCTGGAACAGGCCGGCCGGGCCGGCGCCGATGATGAGGGCGCCTGTGTCCAGGTGCGAAGGCGGGGCCTGGCCGGTCACGCGCTCAATCGGCCGAACTTACTTGACCAGTTCGGCCAGCTTGTTGGGCTTGTCTTTCCACTCGTCGGCATCGGGCAGCGCGGCCTTGCGCTTGGTGATGCTCTTCCAGCCGTCGGCACGGGCCAGCTCGGCATTGAGCTTGATGAAGGCGAGCTGGTCGGCCGGCAGGTCTTCCTCGGCGTAGATCGCGTTGGCCGGGCACTCGGGAATGCACACGGCGCAGTCGATGCACTCGTCGGGGTCGATCACCAGCATGTTCGGCCCTTCGCGGAAGCAGTCCACGGGACACACGTCGACGCAATCGGTGTACTTACAGCGGATGCAGTTCTCGGAAACGACGTGGGTCATGGCTGGATGGCTGGTGAAGGAGTCGGGAAAAACCCGAGATTGTAAAGGGCGGCCCATGCCTCGGCGGGCATGGCAACACTGGCAACGGCGCCAGAAAGGATTTGAAGGTCGTCGGCGTGCCCGGCGCGACGGCCGGGCGCGGCCGTTCACACCTTTTCAGCGCACCAGGACGGCTGCGCAGGTGCGGTGCGAGGCCGTGTCGACCAGCACCAGCGAGCCCAGCGTGCGCGAGGCGGTGAAGGGCTGCACGGCCAGCGGTTGCTGCAGGGCCAGCACGACCTGGCCGATGGCGTTGGCGTCCAGCTGCGTGGCGGCCTCGGCGTCGAGCGTGCCGATGTTGAGCCGGTCCACGATGCGCTGCACTTTGGCCTTGACCCAGCGGTGGCCCTGCAGCGCCCAGTAGACGCGGCCGGGCACCAGCGGTTCGTCGTCCAGCCAGGCGACGGTGGCGGTGATCTCGCGGGTCGGCTCGAAGGCGCCGGGTTCCAGCAGCCAGTCGCCGCGCGAGACGTCGACTTCGCGGTCCAGCACGATGCCGGCGCTGTGGCCCGCGGCCACGCCGTGTTCGCGGCGCACATGGTCCAGCACGCGGGCCACGGTGGCGGTCTGTCCGCTGGGCAGCACGGTCACGCGCTGGCCGGGCACCACCTGGCCGCCGCCGACGCGGCCCCAGAAGATGCGGCGGCCCTGGCTGGTGTCGGCGGAGGACGAGAACTTCTCCACCCACTGCACCGGGAAGGTGAAGGGCTGCTGCGTCTCGGCGGCCGTCACGGGCAGCGCCTCCAGCAGTTCGAGCAGGCTCGGGCCTTCGTAGCCGGCCCAGCCGGCGGCGCCTTCGCGGTGCGGCTCGGTGACGTTCCAGCCCTTGAGGGCGGAGATGGGCACGATGGCTTCCACGCGCACGCCGGCGGCGGCCGCGAAGTCGTTCAGCGCGCCAGCGATGCGCTCGAAGGCCAGCGCCGCGTCGTCGATGGCGTCGAGCTTGTTGACGGCCACCACGATGGACTGCACGCGCAGCAGATGGGCCAGCAGCATGTGGCGGCGGGTCTGCGGCAGCAGCTCGCGCACCACCACCTCGCCGTCGCCCACCTCGGCCGCCCAGGGCAGCTTGGTGGCATCGACCAGCACCACGGCGGCATCGGCGCTGGAGGCGGCCGTCACCATGTTGCGGGTGTACTGCTCATGCCCCGGCGCGTCGCCGATGATGAACTTGCGCTGGGCGGTGGAGAAATAGCGGTAGGCGACGTCGATGGTGATGCCCTGCTCACGCTCGGCCGAGAGGCCGTCGGTCAGCAGCGCCAGGTCGGTCTCGCCGCCGCGCTGCACGCCGGCCAGCTGGTCGGCCAGCACGGCCCGGCTGTCCACCAGCAGGCGGCCGATGAGGGTGCTCTTGCCGTCGTCCACCGAGCCGCAGGTGATGAAGCGCAGGGCGGTGCCGGTGTCGGCGGAAGCGGAGATGTCGGTCGTGGTCGTCATGGCTGTCGAATCCTTGGTCGTTCCGGGTGGGCGCGGCTCAGAAATAGCCGTCCTTCTTGCGCTTCTCCATGGAAGCGTCGGAGGTCTTGTCGTCCATGCGGGTGGCGCCGCGCTCGCTGACCTCGGCGGACAGCGTCTCGATCACCACGTCGGCCGGGCCGGCGGCCAGGCTGGCCACGGGGCAGGTGCAGGTGATGTCGCCCACGGTGCGGAAGCGCACGTCGCGCAGCTCGACCGTCTCGCCGTCGCGGGCCGGCGTCAGCTCGGTCACGGGCACCAGCAGGCCGCGGCGCTCGACGATCTCGCGCTTGTGGGTGTAGTAGAGCGAGGGCAGCTCGATCTGCTCGCGCTCGATGTACTGCCACACGTCCAGCTCGGTCCAGTTGCTGATCGGGAAGACGCGGAAGTGCTCGCCCGGGGCGATGCGGGTGTTGAACAGCGTCCACAGCTCCGGACGCTGGTCCTTGGGCTGCCACTGGCCGAAGGCGTCGCGGTGCGAAAAGATGCGCTCCTTGGCACGGGCCTTCTCTTCGTCGCGGCGGGCGCCGCCGATGAGCGCATCGAAGCGGAATTCCTCGATGGCCTCCAGCAGCGTGACCGACTGGTGGACGTTGCGCGACTCGCCCGGATGGGCCAGGCGCACGGTGCCGCGCGCCATCGAATCCTCGACGCTGCGCACGATCAGCTCGGCGCCCAGTTCCTTCGCACGCTGGTCGCGGAAGTCGGTCACCTCGGGAAAGTTGTGGCCCGTGTCGATCATCAGCAGCGGATAGGGCAGGTGGCCGGCGCCGAATGCCTTCTCGGCGCACTTGAGCAGCACCAGCGAATCCTTGCCGCCGGAGAACAGCAGCGCCGGCCGCTCGAAGGCCGCGGCCACTTCGCGCAGGATGAAGATGGCTTCTTCCTCCAGGGCGTCGAGGTGGGCGTTGGACAGGCGCGCGGTGGCGGAGGCAGCCAGGGCGTCGGGCAGCAGCAGGTCGGCGTCGGTGCGGGCGTTCATGGGTCTTTGGGGCAAGATGGTTTCGGAAGGTGGACGGGGCGGATCAGTGCGCGATGTGCAGACCGCACTCGCGGTTGTCCTCGCCCTTGGTCGGGTCCACGTAGTCGAAGTTGTTGGGCAGGCCGTGCTGCACACAGTAGTCGTGCAGGTCCTTGGACGACCAGTGCAGCAGCGGCGCCACCTTGATCAGGCCGTCGGGATTCACGCTGACGGGCTCCATCTGGGCGCGCACGGCGGTGTCGGTGGCGCGCAGCGCGGTGAACCAGATCTGGGGCGCCGTTTCCCGCAGGGCGCGGGTGAAGGGTTCCAGCTTCACCTCTTCGGTGAAGGCCGCGTGGCGCGGGTCGTCCAGCGCGGGCGTGGGGCCTTCGACGGCCTCGCGGTGCGCGCGCGAGCGCAGCGGCAGGTAGATCTTGAGGTTCAGCTTGAGCTGGCGGGTCACCTCGTCGGCGAAGCGGTAGGTGGCCTCGGTGTTGTAGCCGTTGTCCATCCACACCACCGGCACGTCGGGCTGGGCGCGCGTCACCATGTGCAGGATCACGGCCTCGAAGGGACGGAAGTTGGTGGTGACGATGGCCGGGCGGTGCAGGCCGATGGCCCAGTCCACCAGGCCCTGCGCATTGCGGCCCAGGCGGGCATTGACCTCGGCCAGGTCGAAGGCGGTGGAGTTCTGGACTTGGGAAGGAATGGCGTTCATGGCTCGGCTCTTTCGAATGGCATGGCGACAACGACAGCAATGCCCTGGGACCGAACTTTAGGGAGAGCCCTTATGAAACCAAACGATCTTTTTGTTCGCGCTTTATGCGGATAAGCATATTCACCGCTGCTGATGCGGCTTCTCGCGCGATGAACGGTTGGGGCTGGATAAGGCGCCTTCGGCTCGCTCGACGGCTGTATCGGCCGACTTGGCCAAGAAAAAGCCGACCAGCACCCGCAGGCGGTGGTCGGCTGGTGGGCGTTTCGCCGCTCGGAGGATCAGGCCTCGGCGCGCACGAAATGCGGCGCCGGCTGCACCGCATCGCCCTGGTAGAAGTCGGCAAAGCGCTCGAACTGACGCTGGGCCTCGGCCACGTCCTTGCCTTCCTTGAGCACGGCGCTGGTGAAGCCCATGCGCTGCATCTGCACCAGCTGGTCGATCAGCACGTCGCCGGTGGCGCGGATGTCGCCCCTGAAGCCCAGGCGGCGGCGCAGCAGGAAGGCCTGGCTGTAGGCGCGGCCGTCGGTGAACTTGGGAAAGTGCAGCTCGATGCGCGTCACGCCGGCCAGGTCGGCTTCGGCGGGGTCGGCGTCGTTGGGCAACTGCAGCACGCGGCCGGTGGCGGCGTCGGCCTCGTGCTGGCCGGCGGAGAGGATGTTCAGGGTCTTGTTCATGCGTCTCTTCTCTCCGTGACTCAGGCGACTTCCTCGACCTTGAAGCGGGCGCCGTTGGCCGCCGCCTTGAAGGGCTCGTGGCCGACGCGGCGCAGCGTGTCGATGAAGGTCTCGCCGGCGTTGCGGGTGTCGCGGTAGGTGCCGAGCACGGCCTCGATCACGCCCGGCACTTCGGCCGCCGAGAACGAGGGGCCGACCACCTTGCCCGCCTGAGCCGGGCCGCTCAGATCGGAGCCGTCCGAGCCGGCCAGCGTCACCTGGTACCACTCCTTGCCGTCCTTGTCGACGCCGAGGATGCCGATGTGGCCGCTGTGGTGGTGGCCGCAGCTGTTGATGCAGCCGCTGATGTGCAGGTCGATCTCGCCCAGGTCGTCCAGCTCGTCCAGGTCCTGGTAGCGCTCGGTGATGGCCTCGGCGATGGGGATGGAGCGCGCATTGGCCAGTGCGCAGAAGTCGCCGCCGGGGCAGGCGATCATGTCGGTCAGCAGGTGCACGTTGGCGCTGGCGAAGCCGGCGGCGCGGGCGGCCTGCCAGAGTTCGAACAGGTCTTCGGCATGCACCCAGGGCAGCAGCACGTTCTGGTCGTGCGTCACGCGCAGCTCGCCGGCCGAGAAGCGGTCGGCCAGCTCGGCCACGGTGTCCAGTTGGTCGGCCGAGGCATCGCCGGGCGCCTGGCCGCGGCGCTTGAAGGAGAGGGTGACGGCGCGCAGCTGCGGGTTCTGGTGCGCGGCCACGTTGCGCTGCAACCAGCGGGCGAACATCGGTTCGCGGTCGGCCGCCTGGCGCAGGGCCGCGTCGGCCTGCTCGGCCGGGACACCGGCGCGGGCGGCCAGTGCCGGCGGCACGAAGGAGGCGGCCACGCGGTCGAATTCGGCCTGGCTGATGGTGTGCGGGGCGCCATCGCGCTCGAGCACGTCGCGGTACTCTGCCTCGACGTCGTCGATGTAGGCCTGGCCCTCGGACTTGACCAGGATCTTGATCCGGGCCTTGTACAGGTTGTCGCGACGGCCGTAGCGGTTGTAGACCCGGATCACCGCTTCGAGGTAATTCATGATCTGGTTCCAGGGCAGGAACTCGCGCAGCACCGTGCCGACGATGGGCGTGCGGCCCATGCCGCCGCCCACGCGCACCTGGAAGCCGATCTCGCCGGCCTCGTTCTTCACCAGCTTCAGGCCCACGTCGTGCCAGCCGGTGGCGGCGCGGTCCTCGGTGGCGCCGGTGATGGCGATCTTGAACTTGCGCGGCAGGAAGGCGAACTCGGGGTGCAGCGTGCTCCACTGCCGCATGATCTCGGCGTAGGGACGGGGGTCGGCCACCTCGTCCACGGCCACGCCGGCGCGCTCGTCGGTCGTGATGTTTCGGATGCAGTTGCCGCTGGTCTGGATGCCGTGCATGTCCACGGTGGCCAGCAGTTCCATCACCTCGGCGCTCTTGGCGAGCGGGATCCAGTTGTACTGGACGTTCTGGCGCGTGGTGAAGTGGGCGTAGTGCGTGGGCAGCGACGTGGTGCCCAGGGCGCCCTGGGTTTCGAGGGCTTGGCGATAGACCTCGGCCTCGGGCTCGTCGTACTCGCGAGCGATGCGGGCCAGCACGCGCACCTGGCGGCTGGAGAGTTCGCCATAGGGCACGGCGACGCGCAGCATGGGCGCATAGCGTTGCACGTACCAGCCGTTCTGCAGGCGCAGCGGACGGAACTCGTCCTCGCTGAGGCTGCCCGCCTGCCAGCGCTCGAGCTGGTCGCGGTACTGTGCGGCGCGCTGGCGCACGAACTGGCGGTCGAAGTCTGTGTATTGGTACATCGTGTGTGGGAGGCAGTCGGCCACGCGGCACGGACACCGCGCGCGAAGGCGGCACTTTAGGCGCCACCCTTATGAAGACAAACGATTTTTTGGTTCGCGCCTTATGCGCATAAGCTTATGCGGCTGGTCTGGCGCGGCCTGCGGCCGGGAAAACCGCCATGGCCGGATAAGGCGCCTCGGGCGAAACAGCCGCCGATTCTAGGAGGGCCTGCGCAGCCACGCGGGCCGCGGGGCCGGCCCGGCTTAGGCCATCCTGCATATGGTCGGCCGACACAGCGGCCGGCATCATCCCGCGCTTCATGGGTCTGTGCCGAACGTCGATCACCGTACCGAAGCTGATGCGGGCGTGGGCCGCGGCCGTTCTTCTGGTTTTTTCTGCGATCCCTGCGCTGGCGGCGGGGCCGGTGGCCATCGCGACGCTGGTCGAGGGCGAGGCCCATCTGCTGCGGGAGAGCGGTCGTTTCGTGCTGACGCCCGGCGTGGCGCTGCAGCCCGGCGATCTGGTGGAAACGGTCGCCAATGCCCGCCTGCTGCGGCTCGAATACGCGGATGGCCCGGTGGTCGACCTGGGGCCGGCCAGCCAGGCGATGGTCGAAGCAAGGCTCGGAGCCGGCAACCGCGGCCCAGCGGCCCGGCTCTATCTGCGGCAAGGCTGGGCCAAGCTGAGCAAGGCGCCTTCCGCCCGCGGCGTGGTCAGCCTGCTGACGCCCGATGCGATCCTGACGGGGGAGGGCGGCAGCCAGGTGGTCCAGGCCGCAGACTTCCGCACTCAGGTCTTCGCCGAATCGGGCAAGGCCAGGGTCGAGGCCCGGGGCAAGCGCGATCAGGAGGCGGTCGATCTGGCGGCCGGCCGACTGTTCGACAGCGCGGACTGGGCCGAGCGCCCGCGGCCGGACGCCGCCTTCATCCGCGCGGTGCCGCCCAGCTTCCTCGACCCGCTGCCGCTGCGCGCCGCCCGGTTCAAGGACCGCCCGGTCGACGCCGAACGCGAGGGCGATCTGCGCTACGAGGACGTGGCCGGCTGGCTGCAGGCCGAGCCGGCGCTACGCGCACGCCTGGCCGAACGCTGGCGCGGCCTGGCGAAGAAGCCGGATTTCCGCGGCGCCCTGGCCGCCAACATGAAGCGCCATCCCGAGTGGGACCGGATCGTGTTTCCCGAAAAGTACGTCAAGCCGCGTCCGGCCCCTGGGCCTTCCCCGCAGCCGGCCGCGCCTGTTCGTCCCGCCTACTGACCGGGCCCCTCCGGCCGGTTGCCAACGATGCCATCCCCATGAAACTGCTGCTCAAGTTCAACCTGGTCTTCCTGCTCGTGTTCGCGGTCGGGCTGGGGGCGTCGGCCTACCTGGCGCGCGACCTGCTCCAGCGCGGCGCGCACGACGAGGTGGTGGAACAGGCGCGCCTCATCATGGAGAGCGCGGCGGCCGTCAGCACCTACACGGCCACGCAGGTGCAGCGGCTGCTTCAGAACCAGATGAAGTACACCTTCCTGCCGCAGTCGGTGCCCGCCTATTCGGCCACCGAGATGGTCAATGCGCTGCGCGAGATGCACCCCGAGTACGCCTACAAGCCGGCCATGCTCAACCCCACCAATCCGCGCGACCGGGCCCAGGACTGGGAGGAAGACGTCATCGCCCGCTTCGCCAAGGACAAGGCGCTGACCGAGTTCATCGGCCAGCGCGAGACTGCCTCGGGCCGGGCGCTGTTCGTCGCGCGCCCGATCCGCATCAGCAACCCGGCCTGCCTGAGCTGCCACAGCACCCCGGCGGCGGCGCCGGCCACGATGATCGAGAAGTACGGCCCGGCCAACGGCTTCGGCTGGACGCTGGGCGAGACGCTGGGCGCGCAGGTGGTGTCGGTACCGATGTCGGTGCCCTTCGCGCGCGCATCGCAGGCCTTCGCGGTCGTGATGGGCTCGCTGGCGGCGGTGTTCCTGCTGATCGGCGGCGCGCTCAACCTGATGCTGTGGAAGCTGGTCATCCAGCCCGTGACCCGCCTCTCGGCCCTGGCCGACCGCGTGAGCATGGGCGAGCTGGAAGCACCCGAGTTCGCCGTGCGCAGTCGCGACGAGATCGGTACGCTGGCCGAATCCTTCGCCCGCATGCGGGCGAGCCTGGTGCAGGCCATGAAGATGCTGGACGTCTGAGTGGCAGCCGTGCATCGACCTGCGAGACCCGCCGCCAACAAGCCCGTCATACGGATGCGGCGCTGAGTCATGCAGCATCCGAGCCGCCTCGGCAAGTACGACATCGTGGGCGTCCTGGGGGAGGGTGCCATGGGCGTGGTCTACAAGGCCCACGACCCGTTCATCGACCGGCAGGTCGCCATCAAGACGGTGCGCAAGGCGCTGCTCGACTCCACCATCGCCGAGGACATGGCCGCGCGCTTCCGCAACGAGGCACGCGCGGCAGGGCGGCTGTCGCATCCGGGCATCGTGCCGATCTACGAATACGGCGAGGACGACACCACCGCCTTCATCGCGATGGAGTTCGTCGAGGGCCGCGACCTGGCGCAGGTCCTCGGCGCCACGCCGACGCTGCCCGAGGGCATGGCGATCCGCTTCATGCAGCAGCTGCTCGATGCACTCGGCAGCGCGCACCGCGCCGGCGTCTGGCACCGCGACATCAAGCCCGCCAACCTGATCGTGACCACCGACGGCCTGCTGAAGGTGATGGACTTCGGCGTGGCCCGCATCGCCAGCGCCGCGCTCACCCAGGCGGCGTCGACCATCGGCACGCCCGGCTACATGGCGCCCGAGCAGTACATCGGCGAGACCATCGATCACCGCGTGGACCTGTTCGCTGCCGGCGTGCTGCTGTACCGCATGCTCAGCGGCCGCTCGCCCTTCGCCGCGGAGACGCCCGAGGCGGTGATGTACAAGGTGCTGCACCAGGACCCGGCACCGCTGTCGACCCTGGAAGGCCTGAGCATCGCGCCCTCGCTGGACGCGGTGATCGCCCGCGCGCTGGCCAAGACGCCGCAGGCGCGCTTCTCCAGCGCGGCCGAGTTCCGTGATGCGCTGGCCGAGCGCAGCGCCGTCGCGGGCGGCACCACCGCCGACGACGCAACCGTCATCGCGGCGATGCCACTGCGCGTGCGACCGGCCAGCCCGGGCACCTCGCGGGGCCCCACCGGCTCGGCCATGCCTTCGCAGTGGGACGCGAGCAGCCTCGCGGCCGTGGAGGCAGCGCTGACCCGCTTCATGGGCCCCGTCGCCCGCGTGCTGGTGCGCGAGGCGGCCCGCACCAGCACCGACCTCCGGCAACTGCAGGACAGCGTCAGCCAGCACATCCGCGATCCGCGGGAGCGTCAGCGCTTCGAGGCGCTGCTGAGCGCAGGCATGGCCGGCGGCACCTCGGCAGGGACGCGCGCCGGGTCGTCCGCATCCGCCACAGGTGCGGCGTCATCGGCGGGCGCGTCCACCGCAGGTACCACCGCCGGTGTCTCGGCCGGACTGAGCGACTACGCCGTCCGCGCGCTGGCCCGGCAACTGGGGCCCATTGCCAAGGTGGTGGTGCGCAAGGCCGCGGCATCGGCGGGCTCTCGCCAGGCCTTCTTCGACACGCTGTGCCGGTCGGTCGAAGATCCTGCGCGACGGGCGCAGTTGCAGGCCGAACTGGCCCGGGCGCCCGACGGTCCCTGAGGCGGGTCGACGCGCCTACTTGACCTGCTGCTTGCCCAGCTTGCGCGCCAGGGTGCGGCGGTGCATGCCCAGGCGGCGCGCGGTCTCGGAGATGTTGAAGCCGGTCTCGGCCAGCGTCTCGTGGATGCGCTCCCACTCCAGCGTCTTGATCGAGCTGGCGCGCTGCGTGAGCTCGACCTCGGTGCTGCCTTCGGCGCGGCCGAAGGCTTCCTCGATGTCGTCGGTGTTGGAGGGCTTGGCCAGGTAGTGACACGCGCCGAGCTTGATCGCCTCCACCGCCGTCGCAATGCTGGCGAAGCCGGTGAGCACGACGATCAGCATCTCCGGGTCGTGCGCATGCAGGGCCTGCACGCAGGCCAGGCCCGAGGCCTCGCCCTGCAGCTTGAGGTCGACCACCGCGTGGGTTGGCGACTCGGCCTCCAGCAGCGCATTCACCTCCTCGAGGCCGCCAGCGCGCAGCACCTCGTAGCCACGTCGCTCGAAGGACCGGGCAAGCGTGCGTGCAAAGGCATCGTCGTCTTCCACGATCAGCAGTTGCCGGGCGTCGGCGTCGGCATCGGACAGCAGCAGGTCGGTCATTCGGTCGGATCTCTGGTGGCAAGCGTGACGGCGGCCAGCGGCAGCGTGATGCGCACCAGCGCACCGCCCTCGGCACGGTTGGCGGCCTCCACCTGACCGCCCAGCGTACGCGCGACATTCACGACGAGGAACAGGCCGAGGCCACTGCCCGGACGCCCCTTGGTCGACTGGTAGGGCGTGCCCAGGCGCGTGAGCATGTCGGCGCGAAAGCCCGGGCCTTCGTCGAAGACTTCGAGCACCAGCGTGTCGTCATCGCGGCCCACATGGAGATGGATGCGCTGGGGCGAGGCCTCGCGGGCATTGTCCAGCACGTTGCAGATCATCTGCGCGATGGCGGAGTCCGAGACCATGGGCAGATCGTGCCCAAAGCGGTTGCTGTAGAGCAGCACGGTGCCCGAGCGCGTGGAGCGCCAGTCGGCCACCAGGTCGTCGAGAAAGCGGCAGACGGTGGTCATGGCCGAGGACTCGCCCCGTGTCTCCCCGGCCGACAGCAGGATGCCGCTGACGATGGACTTGCAGCGCAGCACCTGCGTCTGCATCTCCGTCACGTCCTGCAGCAGTTCGGGGTCGGAATTGAAGTGCGGCAGGTGCTGCCAGTCGCCCAGGATCACGGCCAGCGTGGCCAGGGGCGTGCCCAGCTCGTGCGCCGCGCCCGAGGCCAGCAGGCCCATGCGAACGATGTGTTCCTCTTCGGCCGCGCGCTGGCGCAGGGCGGCCAGGCGGGCGTCGCGCTCGCGCAGGTTCTGGCCGATGCGGGTGATGAACACGACCAGCAGTACGGCGTTGAGGGCAAAGCAGATCAGCAAGCCCGCCAGGTAGGGACTGGCCAGGCCACGGTGCGCCTCCAGCGCCACCGGCAGCGGCCGGCTGAAGATCGCCAGACCGGCGACGCAGCCGATGGCCACGGCCACCATCGTCCACACGGCCCAGGCCCGCAGCAGCACGGCGCCCAGGGTGACCTGCAACAGGTAGAGGTAGACGAAGGGGTTGCTGATGCCGCCGCTCAGGTGCAGCTGCGCCGTGAGCGTGCCCACGTCCACCATCAGGCCCAGGAACAGCTCGCCATTGGTGACGCGCCGCCCGGTGCGCCAGCGCAGCAAGCTCAGCACGTTGAAGGCCAGCAAGCCGGCCAGCACGGCCAGCATGGGTTCCAGCGGAATGGGCAGCCGCAGGCCGTAGTGCGCGACCTCGATGGTCACGATCTGGCCAAAGGCGGCGATCCAGCGCAGCTGGATCAGCTGGTGCAGGTTCTTGCGGCCGGTGGCCGAGTCGAGGCCGCGTGCGGCCTGGGCCCGCACCTGGGCGCGTGCGGCGAGCAGGGCAGGGGAGTCGGGGGGGCTGGCGCTCATCGCGCCGGATTGTCGTCGTCCGGCCCCAGGGCACCGCGGCGCCAGGCATAGACCAGGCCCACCACCAGAAGCAGGGCCATGCCGTACCAGGTGATGGCGTACATCAGGTGGTTGTTGGGAAAGCGGATGACGGTCAGGCCGCCCTCGGGCCAGGTGCCCTCGGCCTGCTGCGGGTCGCGGGCGGCATCGACGAAGTAGGGGGCGGTGTCGGCGGCCGGCAGCCCGCGGGCCGCCGTGAGCGCGACGATGTCGCGCGAATACCAGCGGTCGGCCGCGGGATCGTTGTGGCGCAGGAAGGCGCCCTTGGGCTCGGTGATGCGCAGCAGGCCCACCACGTCGACGTCGCCCGTGGGGTCGCTCCGGCCGCGGCCCGAGGGCTCACGGGCCTCCGGCGGCAGGAAGCCGCGGTTGACCCACACGACGCTGCCGTCCGGCCGCGCGAGGGGCGTCAGCAGCCAGAAGCCCGCGCCAAGGTCGGTGGTGGCCTGCACCAGCGCCGCCTTGTCCGTCAGGAAGCGGCCCTGCAGCGTCACGCGCTGGTATTCCGCGCGCTCGGCCGTGACGGACGGCCACGCGGCACGCCCCGGTGCGTCGATCGGCGTTGCGGTCACCCGGGCATCGACCCGTGCGATCAGCTCGCGCTTCCACGCCAGGCGCTGGACCTGCCAGGTGCCCAGGGCCAGCAGGAGCACAAAAAAAAGTGCCGCGGCAGGCACGAGGACCCGACCGCGGCGCCGCTGCGTCATTGCGCGCGCTGGATGTGCTGCTGCATCTCGTGCGCCGGCATCATGTTCGTGTTCATGTGGAACATGACCCACAGCGTGCCCGCGATGGCAATGGCCACGAAGACGACGGTGAAGATCGTGGACAGCAGGGTCCAGCCGCCTTCGACCTTGCCGTTCATGTGCAGGAAGAAGACCATGTGCACGAGGATCTGGACGACCGCGAAGGCGCCCAGCACGATGACGGCCGTGTTGCGGCTGCTGATCACGTCGTTCATCACCAGCCAGAAGGGGATGGCGGTGAGCACGATGGACAGCACGAAACCGATCATGTAGCCCGAGAAGGTGCTGTGCGGTCCCACGTCGCCGTGGTGGTCGTCATGATGGTGGTCGTCGTGGGCGTGGCCGGCGTGCGCGGCGTGGGTGGCATGGGTACTCATCACAGCACTCCCATCAGGTAGACGAAGGTGAAGACGCCGATCCACACGACGTCCAGAAAGTGCCAGAACATCGACAGGCACATCAGGCGGCGCTTGTTCTCGTGGATCAGGCCGTGCTTGGAGATCTGGATCATCAGCACCACCATCCAGATCGAGCCGAAGGTCACGTGCAGGCCGTGGGTGCCGACCAGCGCGAAGAAGGCCGACAGGAAGGCGCTGCTCTGCGGCGTGGCGCCTTCGTGGATCAGGTGGTGGAACTCATAGAGCTCCACGCCCAGGAAGCACAGGCCGAAGATGCCGGTGATGGCCAGCCAGCCCAGCGTGCCGCCCACCTTGTTCTGCTGCTTCTGCAGCATGGCAAAGCCGAAGGTGATCGACGACAGCAGCAGGAAGGCCGTGTTGATGGCCACCAGCTTCAGGTCGAACAGTTCGGCGCCGCTGGGGCCGCCCGCATAGCTGCGGCCGAGCACGCCATAGGTCGCGAAGAGCGCCGCGAAGATCAGGCAGTCGCTCATCAGGTAGAGCCAGAAGCCCAGCGAGGTGCCGTTCTCCGGATGCGGCTCGTCCGCCAGGTGGTAGGCGCGGTCGGTGGTGTCGCCGGCGGTGCCGGTGGCGTAGGCGAGATCAGACATGACGGGCCAGCAGTTGGGTGCGCGCGTTCTCGGCGGCCGAGACTTCCTCGGCCGGGATGTGGTAGTCGCGCTTGTAGTTGAAGGTGTGGATGATCGACGCCAGGATCGTCGCCGCGAACGAGGCGGCGGCCAGCGGCCACATGTGCCAGATGAGTGCGAAGCCGCAGATCACCGAGAACACCGAGATCACCACGCCGGCGCCGGTGTTGGCGGGCATGTGGATCGGCTTGAAGCCACCCAGCGGGCGCTTGTAGCCATGCTGCTTCATGTCCCACCAGGCGTCGACCTCATGCACCACCGGCGTGAAGGCGAAGTTGTACTGGGGCGGGGGCGAGGAGGTCGCCCACTCCAGCGTGCGGCCGTTCCACGGGTCGCCCGTGTGGTCACGCAGCTGCTCGCGGCGCAGGTAGCTCACGCCCAGCTGGATCAGGAAGCAGGCGATCCCGCAGGCGATCAGCACGGCGCCCAGGGCCGCGACCTGGAACCAGATCTGCAGCGACGGGTCCTCGAAGTGGTTGACGCGACGCGTCACGCCCATCAGGCCGAGCACGTACAGCGGCATGAAGGCCACGTAGAAGCCCACCAGCCAGAACCAGAACGAGCACTTGCCCCAGAACGCGTCGAGCTTGTAGCCGAAGGCCTTGGGGAACCAGTAGTTGATGCCGGCGAACATGGCGAACACCACGCCACCGATGATCACGTTGTGGAAGTGGGCGATCAGGAACAGGCTGTTGTGCAGCACGAAGTCGGCCGGGGGCACGGCCAGCAGCACGCCGGTCATGCCGCCGATGGCGAAGGTGCACATGAAGCCGACGGTCCACAGCATGGGCGGCTCGAAGCGGATGCGGCCACGGTACATGGTGAAGAGCCAGTTGAAGATCTTCGCGCCCGTGGGGATCGAGATGATCATCGTCGTGATGCCGAAGAAGGCATTCACGCTCGCGCCCGAGCCCATCGTGAAGAAGTGGTGCAGCCACACGATGTACGACAGGATGGTGATACAGACCGTGGCGTAGACCATGGACGTGTAGCCGAACAGCCGCTTGCCCGAGAAGGTGGCCACCACCTCGGAGAACACGCCGAAGGCCGGCAGCACCAGGATGTAGACCTCGGGGTGGCCCCAGATCCAGATCAGGTTGACGTACAGCATCGGGTTGCCGCCCGACACGTTGGTGAAGAAGTTCGTGCCGACATAACGGTCGAGCGACATCAGCACCAGGGCGGCCGTCAGCACCGGGAAGGAGGCCACGATCAGCGCGTTGGTGCACAGCGAGGTCCAGGTGAAGACGGGCATCTTCATCAGGCCCATGCCGGGGGCGCGCATCTTGACGATGGTCACCAGCAGGTTGATGCCCGAGAGCGTGGTGCCCACCCCCGCGATCTGCAGCGCCCAGATGTAGTAGTCGAGGCCCACCCCCGGGTTCTGGTTGCCCAGCGTCGACAGGGCCAGCCAGCCGGCGGTGGAGAACTCGCCCAGGAACAGCGACAGCATCACCAGCACGGCGCCGCCGGTGGTCATCCAGAAGCTGAAGTTGTTCAGGAAGGGGAAGGCCACGTCGCGCGCGCCGATCTGCAGCGGCACGAGGTAGTTCATCAGGCCCGTGACCAGCGGCATCGCCACGAAGAAGATCATGATGACGCCGTGCGCCGTGAAGATCTGGTCGTAGTGGTGCGGCGGCAGGTAGCCCATGTTGTCGCCGAAGGCCACGGCCTGCTGCAGGCGCATCATCAGCGCGTCGGCAAAGCCGCGCAGCAGCATCACGATGCCCAGGATCATGTACATGATCCCGATCTTCTTGTGGTCGATGCTGCAGAACCAGTCGCGCCACAGCGGACCCCACAGCCGGAACTTGGTGAGCAGCGCGAGCACGCCGAGGCCGCCGAGCGCGACGGCGATGAAGGTCCACAGCACGATCGGCTCGTGCGCCATGGGAACGGATTCCCAGGTCAGCCGCCCCAGCAGCCAGTGGGGCGCGGCGGTAGAAGGTTCAGTCATAGGGCTTCGTTTCTTCGAATGGGTGCCAGGATGCGGGCCGGGGAGGGCGGCGTCCTCAGTTGAGCAGGTCGACCGGTTGGTTGGGCGTGCAGATCTGCTGCGGCATGAGCGCAGCGACCGCAGCCTCGCCAGCCTTGGTGCGGCCACGCAGCGCGTCCTGGGCCATCACCTGGTGCATGCAGCGCTGGCCATCCACGGTGCACAGGTTGAGCACGCGCGAGTACAGGTCGGGGTCGACGGAAGCGAAGCGCTGCACGGGGTTGCGCTCGCTGGGCTTGGCCAGGTCGTTGTAGACGGCGCGCGTCAGGCTCTGACTGCCGGACTTGGCATCGGCCACCCACTTGGCGAAGTCCTCGTTGGAGACGCCGTGGAACTTGAAGGTCATGCCCGAGAAGCCCGCGCCGCTGTAGTGCGAGGACAGGCCGTGGTAGACGCCGGGCTTGTTGATGACGGCATTCAGCTCGGTCTGCATGCCGGGCATGGTGTAGATCATGCCGGCCAGGTCGGGCACATAGAAGGCGTTCATCGTCGTGCTGGAGGTCAGCTTGAAGAGGATGGGCCGGTCCACCGGCGCCGCCACCTCGTTGACCGTGGCGATGCCTTGCTCGGGATAGATGAAGAGCCATTTCCAGTCCAGCGAAACGACCTGGATCTCCAGCGGCTTGACGTCCGCCGGCATCGGCCTGCCCGCCGCGATGCGGTCGAGCGGGCGGTACGGATCCAGCGTATGGGTGCTGATCCACGTCAACGCGCCCAGGGCGATGATGATCAACAGTGGAGCCGACCAGATGACCAGCTCCAGGCGGGTGGAGTGGTGCCAGTCGGGCTGGTAGTCGGCCTCCTTGTTCGCGGCACGGTAGCGCCAGGCGAACAGCAGGGTGAGCACGATCACCGGGATGATGATCAGCAGCATCAGCCCGGTCGCGATCATCACGAGGCGGCCCTGCTGCGAGGCGATGTCCCCCGAGGGAGTGAGCACCACCGTGTTGCAACCGGCCAGGAGCGCCGTGGCGGCCAGGAGGGCTGGCGCGCGGAAGGTCTTGAGTGAAGGCATACGCTGGAATCTGAAAGGAACGAGCAGGCCGGCACCTCGCGCACCGGCGGCAGGAGTCCGCACTTTAGAGGTGCGCGCCTGCGTAGGCGATTGGACAATTTGTCCTATCGACACTGTCCGACGGCTCTGCGAATCTCGCGTGGTAATCTGGGCGCTCCTCGAATACAAGGGAGACTTCGATGAGCAGCCTGAGCCCGGCACACCCCGGAATCCACTCTGGAGATCTCGAGCGAGACGCTCGCCAGGTCAATGCGGACAATCACGATGTGGCCCCGGGCGACATCGCCGTCGGCGTGGTGATCGGGCGATCCTCCGAGTACTTCGACTTCTTCGTCTTCGGCATCGCCTGCGCGCTGGTGTTCCCCCAGCTGTTCTTTCCCTTCGTCGAGCGTCTCGAAGGCACGCTCTACGCGTTCGCCATTTTCTCGCTGGCCTTCATCGCCCGGCCCATTGGCACCGTCGTCTCGATGGGCATCCAGAAGCGCTACGGCCGCGCCACCAAGCTGACCATCGCGCTCTTCCTGCTCGGTACGTCCACGGCGGGCATTGCCTTCCTGCCGGGCTACGACATTGTCGGCGGCTGGGCGATCCTGCTGCTGGCCTTGTTCCGGATCGGGCAGGGGCTGGGCACCGGCGGCTCCTGGGACGGCCTGCCGTCGCTGCTGTCGATGAACGCGCCGCCGCACCGCCGCGGCTGGTACGCCATGCTCGGACAGTTGGGCGCGCCGCTCGGCTTCGTGGTTGCCAGCGCGCTGTTCATGTACCTGTACGGCAGCCTGTCGCAGGAAGATTTCATGAACTGGGGCTGGCGCTATCCCTTCTATGTGGCCTTTGCCATCAACGTGGTGGCGCTGTTCGCCCGTCTGCGCCTGGTGGTCACCCATGAGTACGAGAGGGCGCTCGAACAGCGGGAACTCGAGCCCACGCCCGCCGGCGAACTGCTTCGCACCCAGGGCTACAACATCTTCATCGGCGCCTTCGCCGCGCTGGCCAGCTATGCGCTGTTCCACCTGGTGACGGTGTTCCCGCTGTCGTGGATCCAGCTCTATTCGGACCAGTCCATTGCCGACTTCCTGGGCGTGCAGGTGATCGGCGGCCTGCTGTGTGCCGCGGCCGTGCTGGCTTCTGGCTGGATTGCCGACCGCTTTGGTCGTCGCAACACCCTGGGCACCCTGGCTGCCTTGATCGGCTTGTTCAGCCTCGTGGCACCGGTGCTGCTCAAGTCGAGCGAAGGACAGAACGTCTTCATCCTGATCGGCTTCGTGCTGCTGGGCCTGTCGTATGGCCAGGCCTCCGGGACGGTGACGTCGAACTTCAGTGCACGCTACCGCTACACCGGCGCCGCGTTGACCTCCGATTTCGCCTGGCTGGTGGGGGCCGCATTTGCGCCGCTGGTCGCGCTCGGGCTGTCGGCCCATTTCGGGCTGGCCTTCCTTGGCGTCTACCTGGCCTCCGGTGCGATCTGCACGCTGGTCGCGCTCTATATCAACAAGACGCTGGAATCGTCACGCGAGTGAAGGACCTGCGGGCCAGGCGCCTCGGCGCCTGGTTCTTCGAGCCCACAGCGCCCTCAGGGGCGCTTTTTTTGTGCCTGTCCGGCCATCGATGCCAGCAGCGGCGGACCGCGATTCGGGCGGGGTGGGGAGAGCGGGAGGCACGCCGAGCAGCGTCGCCGCATTCACTGCTTGCCCGCGCATCCTTACTATTTGACATAACGCACATTGCATATCTATTGGACGGATGGACCTCCGAGTCCCAAGCGCTCGCCTTGGCCCAAGCCGCCACTGCAACCGCCCGGCGACGGCCGGCTTTCGTACACAGATGCCGGGCCGCGCGCCTCATCCTTCGACCGGCGCTGCCCGCTGAAGCCGATCCGCCAGCACCTCCAGGGCCCGCCGACCGCGCTCGAAGTCGAAGTTGGCGATGGCGCCGTTGGCGTCCTCGAGCATTTCGGCGGGCAGCAAGGCCGACAGCGCCGCGAAAGGCACCTCCGGCCATTCCCCCGCACGCAGCAGCGTGATGGTCCGCGCGATCAGATCCAGCACGCACGACAGGTTCAGCTGCACCTCGGCACCGTTGGCAGCGTTCAGCCACACCGCGTCCGGCGATTGCAGGCGCTGGGCGCGCAGCGCCTGTTCCGCGTGCAGCAGTTCGCCCGGCAGCGCCACGATGCACTGGCTGCACCCCGTGGGATCCTGGGCCAGGGCTGCAGTCTCCAGTCGACCCGCCAATCCTTGCAGGGTGTTGAGCCCGAAGTGCCCCGCAGCCCCGACCAGCCGGTGCGCCAGCGCGGCCAGGCCCTTCCAGTCCTGGTCGTCCGCGAGCTGCATCAGCCTGCCCGGCGTCGCGCGCTGCTCGGCCAGGAAGCGCTCGAGCGCGTCGTGCAGCAGTCCCGGCCGGTGCCACAGCGAGAGCGCGCGATGCCAGTCGATGGCCAGCGACTCGGGATGGCCGGCCTCGGGCAGATCCGGAGCCAGGACGAGTCCCAGCACGCGGGCCATCTCGCGCATGAGCTGCGCCGGCGCCAGGGGCTTGCCTGCAAAGCCCTCCATGCCGGCAGACTCGGCCGCGAGGCGGTCGGCTTCGAGCACGCTGGCCGACATGGCGATGATCGGCGTGTGCCGGTCGGCCGCCGCCTGCTCGGCCCGGCGGATGGCACGTGCCGCCTCCAGGCCGTCCATGCCGGGCATCTGCAGGTCCATGAGGATGAGGTCGAAACGCTCGCGCGCGGCGATCTGCACCGCCTGTTCGCCGCCGCCGGCCAGTGCCACCTGGTGGCCCTCGCGGCCCAGCAGGATCTCCAGCAGCTCCAGGTTGCTCGGCGCGTCGTCCACGGCCAGCACGCGCAGCGCGGGCAGTTGCAGCGGCGTGTCTGCGCCCCCCACCGCATCCGGCAATCCCGTGGGACTGCCCAGCGGCAAGGGCAGCCGCACGGTGAACACACTGCCGCGCCCCGGCGTGCTGGCCACCCTGATGGTGCCGCCCATCAGGTGCGCCAGCTGTCGCGAGATGGTGGTGCCCAATCCCGTGCCCCCGAAGCGCCGCGACGTCGAGGCGTCGGCCTGGGCAAAGGGTTCGAAGATGCGCTCCTGCATGTCCTGCTCGATGCCGATGCCGGTGTCCTCCACCTCGAGGCTGAGCTGGCCACCGTGATGGCGCACGCGCAGCACCACCCTGCCCTGTTCGGTGAACTTCACGGCATTGCCCAGCAGGTTGAGCAGCACCTGCTGCACCCGCAGCGCATCGCCGCGGAAGTGCAGCGGCACGCTCGGGTGGTAGTCGAGGACCAGGTCCAGGCCCTTGCGGATCGCGCTGATGCGCATCGAGGCGACCACCTGGTCGCACAGCGCGCGCAGGGAGAAGTCCTCCTCCATCAGCGTCATCGCGCCCTTCTCCAGCTTGGCCGTGTCGAGCACCTCGTTGAGCAGCCGCAGCATCGAATGCCAGGCCTGGTGGATGGTGCTCAGGTGGCGGCGCTGGCTGGCGTCGAGCGGCGAATCGAGCAGCACCTCCGAGAAGCCGATGATGGCGTTCATCGGCGTACGGATCTCGTGGCTCATGTTGGCCAGGAAGCTGCTGCGCGCTGCGGCGGCGGATTCGGCGCGCTCCTTGGCGTCGCGCAGGGCCTGCTCCATCAGGCGCCGTTCGCTCAGGTCCGCCGCCAGCTTGAGGATCTTGAAGGGCCGCCCCTCGGCATCGAGGATCGGGTTGTAGAAGCTGTGCAGCCACACCTCCCGTCCGTCCCGGGTGATGCGGGCATATTCGCCGCTTTGCTGCTCGCCGGCGCGCAGCCGCCGCCAGCGCTCGGCATAGTCGGCGCTCTGGACCTCTTCGGGCCGGCACAGCACCGCATGGGGCTGGCCGCGCAGCTCTTCCATGGTGTAGCCGACCAGGCGCAGGAACAGGTCGTTGGCTCGCAGGATGCGCCCTTCCAGGTCCAGCTCGACCATGCCCTGGGCGCGGCCGATGGCGTTGACGATGCCCTCGTACTCGGCGTTGCGCGCGCGCAGCGCCGTGTTGTCGACCATCACCCCGTCGATCCACTGGATCTCACCATCATTGCCGCGCACGCCCCGGCCGGTTTCCGACACCCAGCGCAACCGGCCGCTGCGGTGCCGCAGGCGATATTCGACGTGGTAGGAGCGGTTCTGGTCGAGCGCCTGGCCCACCTGCCGCCAGATGCGCTCCACATCGTCCGGGTGCATCAGGTCCGCATAGCTGATGCGCGCCGCCAGGAAGTCCTCGGGCGGGAAGCCACACAGGCCCTCCACGGCATCGCTGATGAACAGCATGCGCCAGTCGCGGGCAAAGCGGCAGCGGAAGGTCACGCCGGGAATGTTGGCGATGAGCGAGCGGAACTGCTCTTCGCTGCGCCGAAGCGACAGCTCCATGTCCCGCCGCTCGCGGATGTCGGTGAGAAAGCCGACGAACAGCGCCTCGTCCGGCAGTTCTGCCCGACCCACCGCCAGGCGGACCGGCACCAGCCGCCCTTCCTTGTCGCGCGCCTCCACCTCGCGGCCCACGCCGATGATGCGGGCCAGGCCCGTCGCCATGTAGCGCTCCAGGTAGCCGTCATGGCCACTGCGATGGGGCTCGGGCATCAGCATCGCGATGTTGCGGCCCACCACCTCGTCGGCCCGCCAACCCAGCAGGCGCTCGGCGGCGCCATTGAACGACTGGACGGTGCCGTGCGCGTCGATCATCACGATGCCGTCCACCGCCGTGTCCACCAGGGCGCGCAGGCGCGACTCGCTGCGGCGCACCTGCTCCAGCAGATGACGCTGGCGCAACCCCACGTGCAGCGCCACCGCCAGCAGGCCGATCAGGGCCACGAACGCGGCGATGGCCACCACCAGCAGCGTGTGCCGCCCCTCAGGCACACCGTCGATGGCGACGCCGTCGAAGCGCAGCGCCGCCATCGCCGTGTAATGCATGGCGAGGATGGCCAGGCCGAGCACCGACCCCGCCACGGCCGCCACCCGCCAGGGCCGGTTCTGCGCCTGCACGCGCAGGCGGGCATAGACCCACAGCGCCAGCGTGGCCAGCACGACGGCCAGCACCAGGGAGAAGGCGGTCAACCCGGGATCCTGACGCATGCCCACCATGGCCGCCGAGGCGGCCATGCCGGCATGGTGCATGGCGCCGATGCCCGCGCCCACCGCCACCCCGCCCCAGGCAATGGCCGCCCGGCCGAGATGCGCGCGGGTGAGCAGCAGCATGGCCACCCAGCAGGCGCCCAGCGCCGGCAGCAGCGACAGCGCCGTCATGCCCAGCCCGATCGGGGCCGCAGCGCACAGCGCAAAGGCCAGCATGCCGATGAAATGCATCGCCCAGATGCCGCAGGCCATGGCCAGCGCGCCACCGGCCGCGCTCAGATGACGGATGCCGGCATGCCGCGCGCGCCAGCCCAGCGAGGCCATGTGCACCGCCAGGATGGAAGACAGGATGGCCAGGACCACCGACAGGCCGACCAGCCGCGCATCGTGAAGGCGCCAGAGCAGAGGCTCGGCAGCGAAGCCGGCAGAGGAGAACCACGACATGGCTTTTTCACTATATTGCAGAAAGTAACCCGAGCCTGTCCGCCCTCCTGCGTCTCGGCTGTTTGGGGGAGGACGCGGTGCATGCCCTCTTTTCTTGCCAGCGGTCCTACCCCTCGCTACATTGACATTTTTGAGGGCCTGCAATGTCTGTAGACAGCACCACGTCTCCCCCTGCCACCTCACCCTCCCCCCGCCAGCACATCCGCCTGACCTCGCATGCCGGCGGCCTGGGCTCGCTGCCCATCCACTGGGATGCGGCCACCCCGGCCGAACGCGGACCGGTCGTGGGCACCACGACCAAGCGCGCCCACCGCAACGTGATCGGCACCCACAGCGGCAGCTACAGCGTCTACCGCGCGCTGGCCGTGGCCGCGGGGGCGCTCAAGCGCGAGCACCGCGCCGACCTCACCAACACCTCGCCGACCGACGCGATCGGGCCCTATCCGCAATGGAGCGAGCCGGGCAAGATCGTGTCGATGGACCCCTGGGGCGCCGTCGTCTCAGACGTGTTCGCGCAGGAGCTGGCGGCGGGCTACGACATCCGCCCGACCATCGCCGTGACCAAGGCGCACGTGATCCTGCCCGAGGTGATCGATGCGCTGCAGAAGGGCCGGCTGAAGGCCGACGGCAAATTCCTCACCGCAGGCGGCGCGGCCCTCGTCACCAAGGCGGCCATCGAGCCGGTCTGGTGGCTGCCTGGCGTGGCCCAGCGCTTCGGCTGTTCCGAGACCGACCTGCGGCGCGTGCTCTTCGAGGAGACGGGCGGCATGTATCCCGAGCTGGTCACGCGCTCCGACCTCGAGGTCTTCCTGCCCCCCATCGGCGGGCAGACGATCTACATCTTCGGCAACCCGCGCGACCTGGCCAACCCCGAGGTCGAGCTCACCGCCCGCGTGCACGACGAATGCAATGGCTCGGACGTGTTCGGCTCCGACATCTGCACCTGCCGCCCCTACCTCACGCACGCTATCGAAGAGTGCATCCAGGGCGCCCAGCGTGGCGGCGTGGGCCTCATTTCCTATGCGCGCAAGGAAGGCCGCGCGCTGGGCGAGGTGACCAAGTTCCTGGTCTACAACGCCCGCAAGCGGCAACTGGGCGGCGACACCGCAGACCAGTACTTCGCCCGCACCGAATGCGTGGCCGGCGTGCAGGACATGCGCTTTCAGGAGCTGATGCCCGACGTGCTGCACTGGTTGGGCATCCGCAAGATCCACCGCCTCGTCTCCATGAGCAACATGAAATACGACGCCATCACCGGCTCGGGCATCGAGGTCGGCGAGCGCGTCAACATCCCCGACGACCTGATCCCGGCGGACGCGCGCGTCGAGATCGACGCCAAGATGGCGGCCGGCTATTTCACACCGGGCAAGGTGCCCGGTGCCGATGAACTCAAGGCCACCCGCGGACGGGGGCTGGGCGAATGACGGACAGCCAACCCTTGCTTCCCACCACTGACCTCAACCACCCCGAGGCCGCCGTCGGCTGGCTGCGCACCACGGTCGCCGTGCACGAGCGCGCGGCCGAACTGCTGGCCCGCGCGCGCCGCGGCGAATCGGCCTTCTTCACCATCGGCGACGAGACGCGCCTGGACGATGCGGCGCGTGAAGTGGCCCAGGTCACCCAGGCGCGCTACGCGTGGCGGCCGATCCCGTACCACAGCCGCTGGCGGCATTTCGAGGCGGGCGGCGTCGACCGGGCGGCCGAACTCGATCACCTCCTGGGCGAGCATGCGACACCCCGCGAGCAGGCCAAGGCCCGCATCGACCTCGCCGTGGTGAGCGTGCTGCTCGATGCGGGCGCCGGGGCCGACTGGGCCTACCACGAGTCGGCGTCCGACCAGCGCTTCACCCGCTCCGAAGGCCTGGGCGTGGCCAGCTTCCATGCCTTCAAGGCGGGACTGTTTTCTTCCGACCCGGATCGCCCTCTGCAGGCCGATGCGGCCGGCCTGCGTGCCCTGGTGGCCGACCGCCTGGCGCAGGCCTTCCAGGTGCGCAGCGACAACCCGCTCGTCGGCCTGGACGGCCGGGTCACGCTGCTGCGACGGCTCGGCGAGGTGCTGGCCGAGCAGCCGGCCGTCTTCGGCACCGAGGTGCAGCGGCCGGGCGGCCTGTTCGACATGCTCATCGCGCCCGAAGGCGTGGCCGTGCCGCCCACCGCGACGGTGCAGGTGCACGACATCCTCACGCTGCTGCTGGATTCGCTTTCGGCCATCTGGCCCTCGGCCAACTACCTGCATCGCCACCCCACCGCCCTGCCCGGCCCGGGCGAGCCGGCGCTGGCCCTGGGCGACTGCTGGGCCCACAGCGGGGTCGGCGGCGAGGGCCGCACCCACGGCTGGGTGCCCTTCCACAAGCTGTCGCAGTGGCTCACCTACTCGCTGATCGAGCCCTTCGAGTGGGCGGGCGTGAAGGTCGAGGGGCTCGATGCCCTCACCGCCCTGCCCGAGTACCGCAATGGCGGCCTGCTGCTGGACACCGCCGTCATCGTCCCGCGCGATGCGGCCCTGCTCGAACGCAGCTGGCAGGTCGGCGACGAGTTCATCGTCGAATGGCGGGCCCTGACGGTGGCGCTGCTGGACGAGCTGGCGCCCATCGTGCGTCGCCACGTCGGCCGCAGCGCCGAGGAGATGCCACTGGCCTGCATCCTCGAAGGTGGCACCTGGGCGGCAGGCCGGGCCGTGGCCCAGCGCCTGCGCAACGGCCTGCCCCCGCTGCGCATCGAGAGCGACGGCACGGTGTTCTGAGCCCGCCTCCTCTACCATCGCACGCCTTCTGTTTTTGACAAGAACGATTCATGACGACGCCCAACGCTCACCTGATCACCCATCCGCTCGTCCAGCACAAGCTCACGCTCATGCGCCGCAAGGACGCCTCGACCAACAGCTTCCGCCGTCTGCTCAACGAACTGGCCTCGCTGATGGCCTATGAGGTGACGCGGGACATTCCGACGTCGGAGATCGAGATCGAGACGCCGCTGGAAGTCACGCGCGGCCGGGTGATCGACGGCAAGAAGCTGGTGTTCGTGTCCATCCTGCGGGCCGGCACGGGCATCCTGGACGGCATGCTCAGCGTGGTGCCGGGGGCCCGCGTGGGCCACATTGGCCTGTACCGCGACCCCAAGACGCTCACCGCCGTCGAGTACTACTTCAAGATGCCCAGCGACATGCAGGAGCGCGACATCGTCGTGGTCGACCCGATGCTGGCCACCGGCAACTCGGCCGTGGCGGCGGTGGAGCGCCTCAAGGAGCTGTCGCCCAAGTCCATCAAGTTCGTCTGCCTGCTGACCTGCCCCGAGGGCCTGAAGACCATGTACGAGGCGCATCCGGACGTGCCGGTGTACACGGCGGCCATCGACCGGCAGCTCAATGAGCACGGCTACATCCTGCCGGGCCTGGGCGACGCGGGCGACCGGATCTTCGGTACGAAATAGAAATCCCCCCCAGGCTGCGCGGGCTGGGGCCCGCTCCGCCCACCCCCCTCCGGGGGCACACGCAGCGGCCCGGCAAAGCCGGTTCCGCGCGTGTTGCTGGCGTGGCCTGCTCCGCGGCCCTTCGTGTTGGGGGGACTGCTTCCCGCTGGCGGTGATGGCGTGACCTGCTTACGTCGCTCGGAAGGGCTGCCTGGCGGGACGCCCACAACCGTTCACGCTGAGCCTGTCGAAGCGCAGTGCAGGGCTTCGACAGGCTCAGCCCGAACGGTAAACAGGCTCAGTCCGGCCGATAGGCGGGCTCAGCCGTAACTGTGAGCCGCACCGCCCCACTGGTCCAGCCTGGCCTTCATGTCATACGTACCCGGCCCAGCCGGCACCAATCCTGCTTGTCCAACACCCATCAACGAGGAGTGAGAAAGATGATCCAGCGCCGTCCCCTGATCCTGAGTGCCGCCGCCCTGGCGGGGCTTGTCGCGGTCGGGTTGCCGCAGTTCGCATTCGCCCAGTCCAAGCTCAAGGTGGCCGCGGTCTACACCGTGCCCTTCGAGCAGCAATGGGTGGGCCGCATCCACAAGGCGCTCAAGGCGGCCGAGGCCCGCGGCGAGATCGAGTACAAGGCCACCGAGAACGTGGCCAACGCCGACTACGAGCGCGTGCTGCGCGAGTACGCCACCGCCGGCAACCAGCTGATCCTGGGCGAGGCCTTCGCCGTCGAGGCCGCGGCCCGCAAGGTGGCCAAGGACTTCCCCAAGACCATGTTCCTGATGGGCTCCTCCGGCAAGCCGCAGGCGCCCAACTTCAGCGTCTTCGACAACTACATCCAGGAGCCCGCCTACCTCACCGGCATGATCGCTGGCGGCATGACCAAGTCGAACAAGATCGGCATGGTCGGCGGCTTCCCGATCCCCGAGGTCAACCGCCTGATGAATGCCTTCATGGCCGGCGCCAAGGAAGTGAATCCCAAGGTCGAGTTCAGCGTGAGCTTCATCAACAGCTGGTTCGATCCGCCCAAGGCCAAGGAGGCCGCCTTCGCCATGATCGACAAGGGCGCGGACATCATGTACGCCGAGCGCTTCGGCGTGAGCGACGCGGCCAAGGAGCGCAAGGTGCTGGCCATCGGCAACGTGATCAACACGCAGCCCCAGTACCCCGACACGGTGGTGGTGTCGGCGCTGTGGAACATGGAGCCCTCCGTCGACCGCGCCATCAAGCTGGTCAAGGACGCCCAGTTCAAGGCCGAGGACTACGGCCCCTACTCGCAGATGCAATACAAGGGCTCCGAACTCTCCCCGCTGGGCACCTTCGAGAAGAAGGTACCGGCCGACCTGGTCGCCAAGGTCAAGGCGCGCGAGGCGGAGATCCTGTCGGGCAAGTACAGCGTCAAGATCGACGACCGCCAGCCCAAGTCGTCCAAGTGAGGCCCCTGGCCGCATGAACAGCTTCCGCCGATTCCTGCTGGCCCTTGCGGCCAGCGCCGCCCTCGCCGGCTGTGCCGGCATGGGGCCGCCTCCTGTCACCGACACCCCGCGCATCGCGGTCATGTCGGCCTTCGAGCCCGAGCTGGTGCTGCTGCGCCAGAAGCTGCAGGACGCGCGCACCACGCGCATCAATGGCGTGGAGTTCCACACCGGCACGCTGCAGGGGCGGCCGGTGGTGCTGTTCCTGTCGGGCATCAGCATGACGAATGCCACCATGAACACCCAGCTGGCGCTGGACCGCTTCAAGGTCAGCCATGTGGTGTTCAGCGGCATCGCCGGGGGCGTGAACCCCAACCTCTCCATCGGCGACGTCACGGTGCCGGCCCAGTGGGGCCAGTACCTGGAAGTGCTGATGGCGAAGGAGGTGGCGCCCGGCCGCTACGAGAAGCCGCCCTTCATCCAGGACGCCACGCTGCCCAACTTCGGCATGATGTTCCCGCGGCCGGTGGAGTTCCGCTCCGCGGCGCAGCCGCAGGTCACGCGGCGCTTCTGGTTCGAGGTGGACCCGGGCATGCTGGCCGCAGCGCGCACCATGAAGGTGGACCTGGCGGCCTGCGCCGCCGGTACCTGCCTCCGGCATGCGCCGCGCCTGGTGGTCGGCGGCAACGGCGTGTCGGGCCAGACCTTCATGGACAACAAGGCCTTCCGCGAATACACCTACGCCACCTTCCAGGCCAACGTCCTGGACATGGAGACGGCGGCGGTGGGCATGGTGGCCCATGCCAACGGCGTGCCCTACCTCGCCTTCCGCTCGCTCAGCGACCTGGCCGGCGGCGGCGAAGGCGCCAACGAGATGGGCACCTTCATGCGCCTGGCGGCCGACAACTCGGCCCAGGTGCTGATGGCCTTCCTCGCGCAATGGAAGCCC
The DNA here is from genome assembly GCF_021401245.1 of Pseudacidovorax sp. NFM-22. Classification (GTDB taxonomy): domain Bacteria; phylum Pseudomonadota; class Gammaproteobacteria; order Burkholderiales; family Burkholderiaceae_C; genus Xenophilus. Next base: position 178,492 of record NZ_JACBFY010000001.1, on the reverse strand, counting down.
TGAGCCCGGCCGGCGGTGCGCCGGTGCTGCGGCTCTCGGGCATCACCAAGCGCTTCGGCCCGCTGGTGGCCAACGACGCCATCTCGCTCACGCTGCACGCCGGCGAAGTGCTGGCGCTGCTGGGCGAGAACGGCGCCGGCAAGTCCACGCTGATGTCCATCCTGTTCGGCCATTACGTGGCCGACGAGGGCCGCATCGAGGCCTTCGGCCAGCCGCTGCCACCCGGCCATCCGCAGGCGGCGCTGGCGGCCGGCATCGGCATGGTGCACCAGCATTTCACGCTGGCCGACAACCTCAGCGTGCTCGACAACATCGTGATGGGCAGCGAGCCGCTGTGGCAGCCCTTCACCCGCCGCGCGGCGGCGCGCGAGCGGCTGGAGACCGTGGCCCGTCGCTTCGGGCTGCCGGTGGCGCCGGACGCGCGCGTGGCCACGCTGTCGGTCGGCGAGCGGCAGCGGGTGGAGATCCTCAAGGCGCTGTACCGCGGCGCACGCATCCTGATCCTGGACGAGCCCACGGCGGTGCTCACGCCGCAGGAGAGCGAGGCGCTGTTCGACACGCTGGGCCAGATGGTGGCGCAGGGCCTCTCGATCATCTTCATCAGCCACAAGCTGGGCGAGGTGCTGCGGGTGTCGCACCGCGTGGCCGTGCTGCGCCAGGGCCGGCTGGTGGCCGAGGCGCGGGCCGGCGACACCACGCAGGCGCAGCTCGCGCAATGGATGGTGGGGCATGCGGTGGAGGCGCCGGTGCGGCAGCCGGCATCCGCTGCCGGCGTCGAGGTGTGCGTGCTCGACGGCGTGAGCACCGAGGGCGCCGCGGGCGCGCTGCATGCGGTGTCGCTCACGCTGCGCGCGGGGCAGATCACTGCCATCGCTGGCGTCTCCGGCAACGGCCAGGTCGCGCTGGCCGAGCTGCTCTGCGGCACGCGCAAGGCGCAGTCCGGCCGGCTCCAACTGCTCGCTGCGCCGCTCCTGGCACAGCCTGCCGGGCTCGTGGCCCAGGGCGTTGCGCGCATCCCCGAAGACCGCCACGCCGTCGGCGTGGTCGGCGACCTGCCGGTGTGGGAGAACGCCGTGGCCGAGCGCCTGCGCACGCCGGCGTTCTCGCGCCGGCTGCTGCCCGGCCTGCGCTGGGTGCGCCGCGCCGCGGCCCGCGCCCATGCGGCGCGCATCCAGCAGGCCTTCGATGTGCGCGGCGGCGGGCTAGATGTGCCGGCCCGCTCGCTGTCGGGCGGCAACATGCAGAAGCTCATCCTCGGCCGGGCACTGACGGCGCCCGATGCCTCGTCGAATGAAGTACCGCGCCTGATCGTCGCGCACCAGCCGACCTGGGGCCTGGACATCGGCGCCGTGGCCTATGTGCAGCGGCAGCTGATCGCGGCACGCGACGCGGGCGCGGCGGTGCTGCTGATCTCGGACGACCTCGACGAGGTGCTGGCGCTGGGCGACCAGGTCGCCGTGATGCACGGCGGCCACCTCACGCCCACGCGGCCGGCCGAGGCCTGGACGCGCGAGGCCATCGGCCTGGCGATGGCCGGCGAAACGGAAAGGACGCCCGCATGACGATGCGGCTCGAACGACGTACCCAGCCTTCGCGCACGGCCCTGGTGCTGGCGCCGGTGGGCGCGATCGCCTTCACGCTGCTGGTCAGCGCCCTGCTGGTGCTGTGGGCCGGCGCGCCCGTGGGCCGCACCTACGGGCTGCTGCTCTCGGGCGGCTTCGGCTCGGTCTTCGCGCTGAGCGAGACGCTGACGCGGGCCATTCCGCTGATCCTCACCGGCCTGTCGGCGGCGGTGGCCTTCCGGGCCCGGCTGTTCAACATCGGCGCCGAAGGCCAGCTCTACGCCGGCGCGCTGGCGGCCGTCGCCATCGGCGGCATGCACGACGGCACGGGCCTGGAGTGGCCGGTGGCGGTGCTGCTGCCGCTGATGTTCCTGGCCGCCGCGCTGGCGGGCGCGCTGCTGCTGCTGGGCCCGGCGCTCATGAAGAGCCGCCTGGGCGTGGACGAGGTGGTGACCACGCTGCTGCTCAACTTCATCTTGCTGCTGGCCGTCGGCGCGCTGCTCGACGGCCCGATGAAGGATCCGACGGCCATGGGCTGGCCGCAGAGCGTGGCACTGCAGTCAGACCTGGAACTGTCCAAGCTCATTCCGCAGACGCGGGTGCACAGCGGCCTGCTTGGCGCGCTGGTGCTGGCGGTGGGCGTGTGGCTGCTGTTCAAGCACACGGTGCTGGGCTTCGACATCCGCGCGCTGGGCGCCAACCCGCGTGCCGCCGCCTTCGCCGGCGTGCCGGTCACACGTACCGTGGTGCTCACCGCCCTGCTCTCGGGCGCGCTGGCCGGCCTGGCCGGTGCGGTCGAAGTGGCGGGCCGCACCAGCTACGTCACGCTCGACATGTCGCCCGGCTATGGCTACACCGGCATCGTGATCGCCATGCTCGCGGGCCTGCATCCGCTGGGCGTGGTGGCCGCGGCCGTGTTCGTGGCCGGCGTGCTGGTCGGCGCCGATTCGATGAGCCGCGCCGTGGGCGTGCCGACCTACATCGCCGATGTGATCGTGGCCGCCTCGCTGCTGTCGGTGCTGGTGGCGGCGCTGTTCACGCAGTTCCGGCTGAGGTGGTCGCGATGAGCGATGTGTTCGACATCGTGGCGCAGGCCTCCTTCTGGGTGGCCCTGCTGCGCATTGCGACACCGCTCATCCTGGGCACGCTGGGCGTGCTGCTGTGCGAGCGGGCCGGCGTGCTCAACCTGGGCATCGAAGGGATCATGGTGGCCGGCGCCTTCGGCGGCTGGCTGGCGGTGTACGCCGGCGCGCCGCTGTGGCTGGGGGTGGTGGTGGCGGCCCTGGTCGGCGCCGTCTTCGGGCTGCTGCATGCCTGGCTGACCGTGGGCCTGGCGCTGTCGCAGCATGTGTGCGGGCTGGGCATCACGCTGCTGGCGACCTCGCTGTCCTACTACGGCTACCGGGTGAGCTTTCCCAAGGTGAGCACGCCGCCCACGGTCACGCCCTTTGCGCCCATGGACTGGCTGCCGATTCCGGTGCTGGACGCGCAGACCCCGATGACGCTGCTGGCGCTGCTGCTCGTGCCGGTGGTCGGCTGGCTGCTCTACCGCACGCCGGCAGGCCTCGCGCTGCGCATGGTGGGCGAGAACCCGCAGGCGGCGGAGAGCCAGGGCGTGTCGGTGGCCGCGACCCGCACGCTGGCCATCGTGGGCGGCTCGGCGCTGATGGGCGTGGCGGGCAGCTTCCTCACGCTGTCGGCCTTCAACGCCTTCTTCTTCAACATGGTCAACGGCCGCGGCTGGATCTGCGTGGCGCTGGTGGTCTTCGCCTCGTGGCGGCCGGGCAAGGCCCTGCTGGGCGCCCTGCTCTTCGCCTTCTTCGACGCGCTTCAGCTGCGGCTGCAGCAGGCCGGCGACGCGGCCCTGCCCTATCAGGTCTACCTGATGCTGCCCTATGTGCTGTCGATCCTGGCGCTGGTGCTGGTGGCGCGCAAGGCCAGCTATCCGCAGGCCCTGATGAAGCCGTACCGCAAGGGCGAGCGCTGATGAGTCCCTCGGCGCATGGGCGAGCGGCGGCGCGCCGTATGCTCGTCCCATGACAACGGCCGGCGCACGGCGCACCGCCATCGACCCTGCCAGGCTCCAGGGCCCCCGCGTGCGCCTGCGGCCCTGGCGGCCCGACGACCTGGCGCCTTTCGCCGCGATGAGCGCCGATGCGCAGACGATGGCCTGGTTCCTCTCGACCATGGACCGCGCCGCGAGCGATGCCATGGCGCAGTGCTGCCAGGCCCTGATCGATGCCCAGGGCTGGGGCTTCTGGGCCGTGGAGCTCGCGGCGGCCGGCGCCGACGGCCCCTTCATCGGCCTGTGCGGCCTGAACCGGCCGGCGTGGCCCCTGCCCTTCGCGCCTTGCGTCGAGATCGGCTGGCGGCTCGCACGGCCGTGGTGGGGCCGTGGCCTGGCCGCCGAGGCCGCTGCCCTGGCACTGCAGGTCGGCTTCGACGAACTGGGCCTGGACGAGATCGTCGCCTTCACGGTGGTCGGCAACCAGCGCAGCCGTACGCTGATGGCACGCCTGGGCATGACGCACGACGAGGCGGACGACTTCGACCATCCGGCCGTGCCGGCAGGCCATCCGCTGCAGCGGCACGTGCTCTACCGGCTCGCGCGGGGCGACAGGCCAGGGCAGCGGACGTGAGCCGGCTCGCCCAGCCGGACGTGGTCCTGGAGGCGTGGTCTTCCCAGGGCGCGCTGCCTGGGCGCTTCCTGATCCTGCCCGACGGCTGCCGCGACCTGGTGTTGCACCGGGGCGAAGGGCCCGCGGCCGCGAACTGGCAGGTGTCGCCGCTCGACGACTGCGCACGCCGCGTGGACAGCCCCGGTGGCGGCCGCTGGTTCGGCTGGCGGCTGCGCCCGGGGACGCAGGTGAGGCCGTCCCTGCTGCTGCAGGCGGTGGCCCATCTGAGCGTCGACCCCCACATCGACGCCGAAACGCTGGCCCGGCAGGTCGCGCCGAGACTTGCCGACTTCTGTCTCACCGATCCACGCGTCGACGAGGCCCTGGCCGTGATCGCCGAGGCCACGAGCACGGCCGCCGCCGTCCGGGCACTGGGCGTCGGCGAACGCAGCCTGCAGCGCTTGCTGGCGCATGCCATTGGACGTCCTCCGGCGTTCTGGCGTTCACTGGCGCGCATCCGCCAGGCCGTGCGCTCGCTGGAAGGCCCGACCCCTCTGGCGGAAGTGGCCGCCGATCACGGCTTCACCGACCAGGCGCACCTGAGCCGCGAATGCCGGCGATGGATGGGAGTGCCGCCAGCGCAGTTGCGGCACGAGGCCCAGATGCTGCGCACCGCCACCGCGTCCGGCTACGGCTGATCCGGCGACGGCGGCGCCACGGGCGTGCACAACTCCACCAACACACCGTCGGCGTCGTTCACATAGGCGATGGTCTGGCCCCAGGGCATGGTCTGCGGCGCACGCACCAGCGATGCGCCAGCGGCCACGGCGCGCGCGACGGCCGCCGGAACGTCCGTCGTCGTGAAGGCGATTTCGCCACTCGGTGCGGAAGGCTCGGCTGGCCGCGGCGACTTGCCCAGGCTGCGCATCAGCCCCAGCGAGGCGAAGGCCAGGGCCGTGCCGCCAGTGTCGAGCTCGCCGTAGTCGCCCTGGGGGCTGAGGAAGCGGCGGCGCTGAGCGAAAGCCCGCTCGTAGAAGTCGAGCGTGGCGGCCACGTCCTGGACGTAGAAGATGGCGTAGGCAAACTGCATGGTCGAATGCTCCGGGTGAATGAGGGCAGAAAAGCCCGGCCAGAATAGGCAGCCCGCGCCGGGCTGTCTTGCATGAATCCGACAGCCCGGCCCACGCTGGCAAGCCGCTTGCGTCGCTTGTCCCGCCCCGTCTTCCGATCGTCCCATGCTCGACCTGCTCATCACCCACGCCACCCTGCCCGACGGCCGCGCCGGCCAGTCCATCGCCGTCCAGGACGGCCGCATCGTCGAGGTGGCAACCGGCCTCGATGCGCCGGCCCACGAGACGCTGGACGCCGGCAGCCTTCTGGTCGCACCGCCCTTCTGCGACCCGCACTTCCACATGGACGCCACGCTCAGCTACGGCCTGCCGCGCGTCAACCAGAGCGGCACGCTGCTCGAAGGCATCGCGCTGTGGGGCGAGCTCAAGCCGCTGCTGACGGCCGAGGCGCTGATCGAACGCGCCCTGGCCTACTGCGACTGGGCCGTGGCCCGGGGCCTGCTGGCCATTCGCAGCCACGTGGACACCAGCGACCCCAGCCTGCTGGCCGTCGATGCGCTGCTGGAGGTCAAGCGCCGCGTCGCGCCCTACATCGACCTGCAGCTGGTGGCCTTTCCGCAGGACGGCGTGCTGCGCACGGCCGGCGGCGTCGACAGCCTGCGCCGCGCCCTGCGCAAGGGCGTGGACATCGTGGGGGGCATTCCCCATTTCGAGCGCACCATGGCCGACGGCGCCGAGAGCGTGCGCCTGCTGTGCGAGATCGCCGCCGAGGAAGGCAAGCTGGTCGACATGCACTGCGACGAATCGGACGACCCGCTGTCGCGCCACATCGAGACGCTGGCCTTCCACGCGCAGCGCCTGGGGCTGCAGGGCCGCGTGACGGGCTCGCACTGCACGTCGATGCACAGCATGGACAACTACTACGTCAGCAAGCTGCTGCCGCTGATCGCCGAGGCGGGCGTGAGCGTGATCGCCAATCCGCTGATCAACATCACGCTGCAGGGCCGCCACGACAGCTACCCCAAGCGCCGCGGCATGACGCGCGTGCCCGAGCTGATGGCCGCCGGCGTGAACGTCGCCTTCGGCCACGACTGCGTGATGGACCCGTGGTACGGCATGGGCTCGGGCGACATGCTGGAGGTGGCCCACATGGGCCTGCATGTGGCGCAGATGACCAGCCAGTCGGGCATCCAGCAGTGCTTCGAGGCCGTGACCACGAATGCGGCGCGGCTCATGCACCTGCCCGGCTACGGCATCGCGCCGGGCTGCGACGCGAGCTTCGTGCTGCTGCAGGCGCGCGACCCGGTGGAGGCGATCCGGCTGCGGGCCACGCGGCTCGCCGTCTATCGCAAGGGGCGCCTGCTGGCAAAGTCGCCCGCGGCGACGTCCCAGCTGTTCGTCGAAGGGCGCCCCGGCAGCACCGCCTTCATGCCAGCGCGCTGCTGAGCCGCGGCACAGGGCCTGGCCACGGCGCGCGCCTGCCGCGCGTTAGCGCTGGCCGTCGTTGACCGCCACGTTCTCCTTGAGCAGGCCGCCCAGGCGCGAATGAACGCGCCCGCCGGTGCCCATCACCAGCGCGAACAGGATCTCGCGCGGGCGCGGGGCGTCCTGCATGCCGACCTCGATGCTGTTGAAGTGGCTGCGGACGTAGGAGGCGTGGATGTAGTGCACCGGCACCATCAGGCGGTAGCCCGCCACGGCCACCGCCTTGTTGGCCGGCACCATGGCCTTGGGCTGGCCCAGCACTTCGCGCATGGCCCAGCCGCCGGCCTCGTGCCAGACGGCGCCATGCTCCATCTCGCCGTCGATGCCGACGATGGCGGCCTTGCTGTAGACCTCGACCTTGTCCTTGCCGCCCAGGGCCTCCACCAGCTCCATGGCCAGCTCGGTGCCCAGGGCACGCAGCTCGGCCATGAAGGGCATCAGGTCGGCTTCGTAGCGGCCGGCGTAGGGGTTCTGGATCACCGCACAGGCGGCCGCCAGCTTCAGCGGTTGGGCGGGCGCCGGGCCGCCCTCGTGGTAGGTGGTCTCGATGGTGAGGCTGCGCTTGCGGATCTGGATGAGGGACATGGGAGTGCGCCCGAAGGCGAGGGAAAGACGTGAAGCGGGCGCGAAGACGCCCCGCAGGAAGCCCGTCATGCTGCCACGGGGTGTTCCGCCACGCCACAGCTGTGCCATTGCGGCACACCGGGCGAACAGCGGCACGGCTGCGCGCCGGCGGGCGCCTTGCAGCCAAGTAACTGTCTTTGAAAGGTTTTTTCCAGGAACACCCGCGCCGTCCGCGCTGGCACATGGCTTGCCCCACAAGCACACCGCCCACCCCGGCGCGGCAACCCAACCGGAGACAAGCACCATGGACATGGCAGACATCGCCCACCTCGGCGTGGCCAACCCCTTCAAGAAGCAGTACGGCAACTACATCGGCGGCCGCTGGGTCGCGCCGGTGGACGGGCAGTACTTCGAGAACGTCTCGCCCATCGACGGCCAGGTGTTCTGCACCATCCCGCGCTCCAACGACAAGGACATCGAGGCCGCGCTGGACGCCGCCCACGCCGCCAAGAAGGCCTGGGGCCGCACCTCGGCCACCGACCGCGCCAACGTGCTGCTCAAGATCGCCGACCGCATGGAGGCCAACCTGCTGACCCTGGCCGTGGCCGAGACCATCGACAACGGCAAGCCGCTGCGCGAGACCCTGGCCGCCGACTTGCCGCTGGCGGTCGACCACTTCCGCTACTTCGCCAGCTGCGTGCGGGCGCAGGAAGGCAGCATCGCCGAGGTGGACCACGACACCATGGCCTACCACTTCCACGAGCCGCTGGGCGTGGTTGGCCAGATCATTCCCTGGAACTTCCCGCTGCTGATGGCCGCCTGGAAGCTCGCCCCGGCGCTGGCCGCCGGCAACTGCATCGTGCTCAAGCCCGCCGAGCAGACGCCCGCCTCGATCCTGGTGCTGATGGAGCTCGTTGGCGACCTGCTGCCACCGGGCGTGCTGAACGTGGTCAACGGCTTCGGCACCGAGGCCGGCAAGGCGCTGGCCACCAGCAAGCGCATCGCCAAGATTGCCTTCACCGGCTCGACGCCGGTGGGCAAGCTGATCATGCAGTACGCCAGCCAGAACCTGATCCCGGTCACGCTGGAGTTGGGCGGCAAGAGCCCCAACATCTTCTTCGAGGACGTGATGTCGGCCGACGACGGCTACTTCGACAAGGCGCTCGAAGGCTTCGCGATGTTCGCGCTCAACCAGGGCGAGGTCTGCACCTGCCCCAGCCGGGCGCTGATCCAGGAGTCGATCTACGACGCCTTCATGGAGCGGGCCCTCCAGCGCGTCAAGGCCATCAAGCAGGGCAACCCGCTGGACAAGAGCACCATGATCGGCGCGCAGGCCTCGCAGGAGCAGCTGGACAAGATCCTCTCGTACATCGAGATCGGCCTGCAGGAAGGCGCGCAATGCCTCACCGGCGGCGTCCGCAAGGCCTTCGAGGGCGGCCTGGCCGGCGGCTACTACGTGGAGCCCACGGTCTTCAAGGGCCACAACAAGATGCGCATCTTCCAGGAGGAGATCTTCGGCCCGGTGCTCTCGGTGACCACCTTCAAGACCGAGGAAGAAGCATTGGAGATCGCCAACGACACGCTCTTCGGCCTGGGGGCCGGCGTGTGGACGCGCGATGGCGCGCGCGCCTTCCGCATGGGCCGCGGCATCGAGGCCGGCCGCGTGTGGACCAACTGCTACCACGCCTATCCCGCGCACGCGGCCTTCGGCGGCTACAAGCAGTCGGGCATCGGCCGCGAGACCCACAAGATGATGCTCGACCACTACCAGCAAACCAAGAACCTGCTGGTCAGCTACAGCCAGCAGCCCCTGGGCTTCTTTTGACATGGGTCATCCTGCCCCGCCTGGGGCAGGCCTAAGGTGACGCCTGTCCACGCGGACGCCCGTTCGCGTGCCCGGCCGCCCGTCGCCCCCCACAGGGCCGGCGCGGGCGGCCTCTTCTCTTCTTGTTGTGGAAGGAATCGAGCATGTCCCAGAAGACCATGAAAGCCGCGGTGGTCCGCGCCTTCGGCCAGCCGCTGACCATCGAGGAAGTCCCCGTCCCCACGCCCGCCGACGACCAGATCCTGGTCAAGATCGAGGCCTCCGGCGTCTGCCACACCGACCTGCATGCCGCCGAGGGCGACTGGCCGGTCAAGCCCAACCCGCCCTTCATTCCCGGCCACGAAGGCGTGGGCTTCGTCGCCGCCATCGGCCGCAACGTCAAGCATGTGAAGGAAGGCGACCGCGTGGGCGTGCCCTGGCTGCATTCGGCCTGCGGCTGCTGCACCCATTGCCTGGGCGGCTGGGAGACGCTGTGCGAATCGCAGAGCAACACCGGCTATTCGGTCAACGGCGGCTTTGCCGACTACGCACTGGCCGATCCCAACTACGTCGGCCACCTGCCCAAGGAGGTCGGCTTCGTGGAGATCGCGCCCGTGCTGTGCGCCGGCGTGACCGTCTACAAGGGCCTGAAGGTGACCGACACGCGCCCGGGCGACTGGGTCGTGATCTCCGGCATCGGCGGCCTGGGCCACATGGCGGTGCAGTACGCCCGCGCGATGGGCCTGAACGTGGCGGCCGTGGACGTGGACGACGACAAGCTGGCCCTGGCCCGCACCCTGGGCGCCACGGTCACCGTCAATGCCTTGACCACCGACCCGGCGGCCTTCCTGCAGAAGGAGATCGGCGGCGCGCATGGTGCGCTGGTGACGGCCGTCTCGCCCAAGGCCTTCGAGCAGGCACTGGGCATGGTGCGGCGCGGCGGCACCGTTTCGCTCAACGGCCTGCCGCCGGGGGACTTTCCGCTGCCCATCTTCGACATGGTGCTGCGCGGCGTGACGGTGCGCGGCTCCATCGTGGGCACGCGGCTGGATCTGCAGGAGGCGCTGGACTTCGCCGCGCGAGGCCAGGTGCATGCCACCGTGGCGACCGACAAGCTGGAGAACATCAATGACGTGTTCGCCCGCATGCACAAGGGCCAGATCCAGGGCCGCATCGTGCTCGACATGAATGCGTGATCCACGCAGGCGCGCGGCGCCCCGCCGCCGCGCGCCTGTTACCAATTCGTGATCAATCAATATTCGTAAATAAACACAAATTAATTGCTCGCTGAATTTGACCAAATTTCTGGCAGAAAAATAAGCGCCCATCCATTCGCACCGATGGACGACGAATATCCCGCTGATATCCTGTTGAGCGCCGCTCCAAGAATCAGAAGCGGAATTTCAAAGGGAGTTGATCTGTCATGGAAATTCGTCATTCGCGCCACGGCTCGCGGGGCTTCACCCTGATCGAGTTGATGATCGTCATTGCCGTCCTGGGCATTCTCGCGTCGGTCGCCATTCCGCAATACACCGACTATTCCTCGCGCGCCCGCGCCGCCGCGGCGATGTCGGAATTGGCGCCCCTGAAAGGTTCGGTGGTCGCCTGCGCCACCGACCTGGGCACATTCACCGGCTGCAATGCCGGAACCAACGGAATTCCGTCGACCTTCACCGCCACCAAGAATGTCACCGGCGGCTTCGGTATCACCAATGGCGTCATCGCCGCCACGACCGGCGCCACCAGCAAGAAGGGCACCGCGCTCACGGTCACGCTGACGCCGAGCCAGACCGACGGCGCTGCAAACCTGGTCTGGACCACGGCGGGCACCATCTGTGATGACACGCGCGGGCTGCGCGCAGGCCAGGGCGGCTGCGCCGACGCGCCCGCGACGCCTCCGGCATCGGGCGGTTGACGCCGGCGGCACCTCGAACCTTCGGTGGGCGCCTCTGGCGCCCTTTTCTTTTTTGACGCGTGCCTACGCCGCTGCCGTCGTGGGGGCAGCCGCCTCGCCGACCGTGGCCGGCTGGCTCACGCGAGCCCGGAACGCCCGCGGCGAGCAGCCGCAGGTACGCGCGAAGACGCGGCTGAAATGCGCCGGATCGTCGAAGCCCAAAGCCTCGCCCACGGCGGTCACGCTGGCCGTGGTGTAGGCCAGGTGGCGCCGGGCTTCGCGCATGCGCCGGGCGTCGACCAGACGGGAGATGGGCAGGCCCGTGGCGACGCGGGCCACGCGGCTCAGATGGGTCGGCGTGACGGCCAGCGCGGCCGCGTAGTCGCTCACCCGCCAAGCTGAGGCGAAATGCCGTTCGAGCAAGGATTCGAAGCGCCGCAGCAGGCGCGATCCAGCCAAGTCCACCGCCTCGGCCTGTGCCACGCCCAGCGCCTGGGCCGCCAGGCCGAGCACGGCGGTGCCCAGACCGCGCAGCACCAGGGCGCGCGCAGGATGCATGGGCGCCACGAAGGCCTCGGTGAGCGCGGCCAGCAGCGTGCCGAGCGTGGCTGCGCTGGCCTCGTCCACGGTCTGGGCCGAGGCGCGCGAGAGCAACGAACGCGCCTCGGGAATCGCAGCCAGCTGGGCGTCCACCAGTTCGTCCGGCAGGCTCACCACCCAGCCCTGCGTGCCTGGAGAGAAGGCAAAGGCGTGCACCTCGCCGGTCGGCACGTTCACCAGCGTGTGGCGGCCCAGCGGCGCCGGACCGGCCTCCAGCCAGGCCGTGCCCTGCCCTTCCTGCAGCCACAGCAGCTGGTGCAGCCGATGGTGGCGATGACGCGCCAGCTCCCAGTCGTGCAGCACGGAGCGGGCGGCGATGGTCTCGCAGTGCAGCACGTCGGGCAGGTCGCCCGCCTCGCCGAAGAGCGCATAGGAACGGATGGCGGGAGCCTTGGCGCCAGGGGCATGCATGATGTTCGAATCGTACAAGTACGGACGCGTTCGATCCATTCCGGCCGGGGCGATGCAGCGCCAAGATTCGGGCCAGCCGGCGAGGGCTGGCGACCGTTCCAACCAGGAGACTGCATCCATGAAAACCCAGGTCTGCATCATTGGCGGTGGCCCTTCCGGCCTGCTGCTGTCCCAACTGCTCGATCTCAAGGGCATCCGCAACGTGGTGCTCGAAAGGCACAGCCGCGACTACGTGCTGGCGCGCATCCGCGCCGGAGTGCTGGAGCATGGCTTTGCCGAACTGATGCGCGAAGCCCAGTGCGGCGAGCGCATGGACCGCGAGGGCGAGATCCACCACGGCTTCTTCATCTCGCACGACGGCCAGATGGACCGCATCGACCTGCACAAGTACTCGGGCGGCCAGTCGGTGGTGGTCTATGGCCAGACCGAACTGACGCGCGACCTGTACGAAGCGCGCGACCGTGCGCAGGGCCAGGTGGTGCACGACGCGCAGGACGTCAAGCCGCACGATCTGGACACCGATGCGCCCTGGGTCAGCTACCGCAAGGGCGACGAGGTGATCCGCATCGACTGCGACTTCGTCATCGGCGCGGACGGCTTCCACGGCGTCAGCCGCAAGTCGATCCCGGCGGACGTGCTGCGCGAGTACGAGAAGGTCTACCCCTTCGGCTGGCTGGGCGTGCTCTCGCGCACCAAGCCCGTTTCGCCGGAGCTGATCTATGCGCGGCACGAGCGAGGCTTCGCGCTGTGCTCGATGCGCTCGCAGGTGCTCAGCCGCTACTACATCCAGGTGCCGCTCGCCGACACGGTCGAGGCCTGGAGCGACGAACTCTTCTGGGCGGAGCTGCAGCGCCGGCTGCCGGCCGAGGTAGCGGACCGTCTGCAGACCGGGCCCTCCATCGAGAAGTCCATCGCCCCGCTGCGCTCCTTCGTGGCCGAGCCGATGCGCTGGGGCCGGCTCTTCCTGGCCGGCGACGCCGCCCACATCGTGCCGCCCACCGGCGCGCGCGGCCTGAACACGGCGGCCTCCGACATTCACTACCTCTATCACGCGATGGTGGACCACTACCTCAAGGGCGACTCCACCGGCCTCGACCAGTACTCCGCCAAGGCCCTGGCGCGCGTGTGGAAGGCGCAGCGCTTCTCGTGGTGGATGACGACGATGCTGCACACCTTCCCGCAGAACAGCGGCTACGACACAGAACTGCAGCGCACCGAGCTGGACTACCTGCTCTCCTCCGAACGGGCCAAGGGCGTTCTGGCGGAGAACTACGTCGGCCTGCCGTTCTGATCGAAAGCGCGGCTGCCCGGGCCGGAGGGCCCATCTTTGGTGCGCTGCACAACCCATGGCGGGGCGCCAAAGCCCGCCAGGCCACCCAAGCCCCCGCCTACGGGGGCTTTTTCTTTGGCACAGAGCTTGCTGCGCTCTGACCGGAGCCCCGGCAGTGCCGCCGATGCGGCTCCAGCGCCCCGCCAATGCCGGCGGAACCCCGCGCAAGCGGCGCCACTGTCGGCGCCTGCCCTCGCGGTTGTTCCCACACGATCTGCATCCTCGCTCTGGCGGCGGCGTCCTCCGGTCCTGAATGGCCGGCCCAGGCTCCTCCCGCCCGCAGGGTGCGCGCAGGACCCCTCATGAAAATCATCGTTGTTGGCCACGGCATGGTCGGCCACAAGTTCCTCGAAGAACTCGCCGCGTCCTCCATTTCCCAGGCAGACGTCACCGTGCTGTGCGAAGAGCCGCGGCCTGCCTACGACCGCGTGCACCTGTCCGAGTACTTCAGCGGCAAGACGGCCGAGCAGCTGTCGCTGGTCGAGGCCGGCTTCTTCGAACGCAGCGGCTTCTCGCTGCGCCTAGGCACCCGCGCGGCGGCCATCGAGCGGCGCAACAACACCGTCACCACCGCCGATGGCGAGGTGCTGCCGTACGACAAGCTGGTGCTGGCCACCGGCTCCGTGCCCTTCGTGCCGCCGGTGCCCGGCCGCGAACGGCCACACTGCCATGTCTACCGCACGATCGAGGACCTGGAAGGCATGAAGGCCTCCGGTGCCAAGTCGAAGAGCGGCGTGGTGGTGGGCGGTGGCCTGCTGGGCCTGGAATGCGCCAAGGCGCTGCGCGACCTGGGCCTGGAAACGCATGTCGTCGAGTTCGCCCCCCGCCTGATGGCGGTTCAGGTGGACGAAGGCGGCGGCCGCGTGCTGCGCAGCAAGATCGAGGCACTGGGCGTGCAGGTGCACACCGGCCGCAACACGGTGGAGATCACCGACGGCGCCACCGCCCGGCACCGCATGGTCTTCTCCGACGGCACCTGGCTGGAGACCGACATGATCGTGTTCTCTGCCGGCATCCGGCCACAGGACGCCCTGGCCCGCCAGAGCGCCCTGGCCGTCGGGCCCCGCGGTGGCGTCGCCGTGGACGCCCACTGCCGCAGCGCCGACCGCGACATCTACGCCATCGGCGAGTGCGCCTCGTGGAACGAGCAGCTCTACGGCCTGGTCGCGCCCGGCTACGAGATGGCCCGCGTGGCCGCCCGCCACTTGGTCGGCGATGCCGACGCCGCCTTCGCCGGCGCCGACATGAGCACCAAGCTCAAGCTGATGGGCGTGGACGTGGCCAGCATCGGCGACGCGCACGGCCGCACGCCCGGCAGCCGCAGCTTCCAGTACGTGGACGAGATCAAGCAGGTCTACAAGAAGATCGTGGTCAGCGCCGATGGCACCAAGCTGCTGGGCGCGGTGCTGGTGGGCAACGCCGACGAGTACGGCACGCTGCTGCAGATGGCGCTCAACGGCATCGCGCTGCCGGAGTCGCCCGAATTCCTGATCCTGCCCTCCAGCGACGGCCAGGCCAAGCCCGGCCTGGGGGTGGACGCGCTGCCGGACACGGCGCAGATCTGCTCGTGCAACAACGTGAGCAAGGGGCAGATCTGCGCCGCGGTGGGCGACGGCGCCTGCACCATCGGCCAGCTCAAGGCCTGCACCAAGGCCGGCGCCACCTGCGGCGGCTGCGTGCCGCTGGTCACGCAGGTGATGAAGGCCGAGATGAGCCGCCGCGGCCTGGCGGTCAACAACCACCTGTGCGAACACTTTCCGCATTCGCGGCAGGAGCTGTACCACCTGGTGCGCGTGGGCGGCATCAAGACCTTCGACGAACTGCTGGCCAAGCACGGCCAGGGCCTGGGCTGCGACATCTGCAAGCCGACGGCCGCGAGCGTGCTGGCTTCGTGCTGGAACGACTTCGTGCTCAAGCCCGAGCTGGCCAAGCTGCAGGACAGCAACGACTACTTCCTGGGCAACATCCAGAAGGACGGCACCTATTCCGTCGTGCCGCGCATGCCCGGCGGCGAGGTCACGCCCGACGGCCTGATCGCCGTCGGCCAGGTGGCCAAGAAGTACGGCCTCTACACCAAGGTGACAGGCGGCGCGCGGGTGGACATGTTCGGCGCCCGGCTGGAGCAGTTGCCCCTGATCTGGGAAGAACTGATCGCCGCCGGCTTCGAGAGCGGCCATGCCTACGGCAAGTCGCTGCGCACCGTGAAGAGTTGCGTGGGCAGCACCTGGTGCCGCTACGGCGTGCAGGACTCGGTCGGCCTGGCCGTGGAGCTGGAGAACCGCTACAAGGGCCTGCGCGCGCCGCACAAGATCAAGTTCGGCGTCTCGGGCTGCACCCGCGAATGCGCCGAGGCCCAGGGCAAGGACGTGGGCGTGATCGCCACCGACAAGGGCTGGAACCTCTACGTCTGCGGCAACGGCGGCATGAAGCCGCGCCATGCCGAGTTGATCGCCAGCGACCTGAGCAAGCCGCAGCTCATCGCGCTGATCGACCGCTTCCTGATGTTCTACGTGCGCACTGCCGACCGCCTGCAGCGCACGAGCACGTGGCGCGACAACCTGGAGGGCGGGCTCGACTACCTGAAGAAGGTGCTGATCGAGGACAGCCTGGGCCTGGCCGAAGAGCTGGAGACGCAGATGCAGGCCGTGGTCGACACCTACCAGTGCGAGTGGAAGACCGCCGTGACCAATCCGGCCGTGCGCAACCGCTTCCGCAGCTTCGTCAACAGCGAACTGCCCGATGAGCGCATCGTGTTCGTGAAGGAGCGCGGGCAGATCCGCCCGGCCCGCGCCGAGGAGCGCGCCGCCGATGCCGCCTCATCCGCCCAGGAAGCGGATGCCACCGCCACCGAAGCCACGCCCGCCTGAGGAGCCCCGCCATGACCACGACCCTCGCCCCCGAATGGACGGCCGTCTGCGCCGTCTCGGACATCCTGCCCGACACCGGCGTCTGCGCACGGATCGACGGCCGGCATGTCGCCATCTTCCGCATCGGCGACGACCGCTTCCACGCCATCGACAACATCGACCCGCAGTCGGGCGCCAGCGTGCTCTCGCGCGGGCTCACCGGCAGCCTGGGCGGGCGCACCGTCGTCGCCTCGCCGCTCTACAAGAACCACTTCGACCTGGCCACCGGCGAATGCCTGGAGGCGCCGCAGCACTCGGTGCGTGCCCATGCCGTGCGCGTGGAGGACGGCCGCGTGCTGGTCGCCCTCGCCTGATTTCTCTTCGCTTTCTCTCCACCTCCTCCCACTTCAAGCTCCATCGAAGGAATCCCATGGCCTACCTTGCTCCTGCCGAGTTCGTCACCAAGATGGTCGACGCCGGCGAATCCAAGCTGCTGATGTCCACCCGCGACACCTTGATCCGCTCGTACATGGCGGGCGCCATCCTGGCGCTGGCAGCGGCCTTCGCCGTCAGCATCACCGTCAACACAGGCAACGCCCTCGTCGGCGCCATGCTGTTCCCGGTCGGCTTCATCATGCTGTACCTGATGGGCTTCGACCTGCTGACCGGCGTGTTCACGCTGGCGCCGCTGGCCGTCTTCGACAAGCGCCCCGGCGCCACCTGGGGCGGCGTTATGCGCAACTGGGGGCTGGTGTTCTGCGGCAATTTCGCCGGCGCGCTGACGGTGGCCGTATTCATGGCCATCATCTTCACCTTCGGCTGGTCCGAGGCGCCCAACGCCATCGGCCAGAAGATCGGCCACATCGGCGAAGGCCGCACGGTGGGCTACGCCGCCCATGGCGCCGCCGGCATGCTGACGCTGTTCATCCGCGGCGTGATGTGCAACTGGATGGTGTCCACCGGCGTGGTGGCGGCCATGATGTCCACCTCGGTGTCGGGCAAGGCCATTGGCATGTGGATGCCGATCACGGTGTTCTTCTACATGGGCTTCGAACACAGCGTGGTCAACATGTTCCTGTTCCCCTCGGGCCTGCTGCTGGGCGGTAACTTCACGTTCATGGACTACCTGATCTGGAACGAGATCCCCACCGTGCTGGGCAACCTGGTGGGCGGCCTGACCTTCGTCGGCGCGACGCTCTACTCCACCCACTACAAGACGGCGCCCAAGCGCGTGCGCGCCTGAGCCTTGCCGTCGTGACGGGCCCTTCCGACGCGCTGCCGCGCATCACCCTCGGCCAGCACTCGCTGGCCGCGCCGGGCGGGCCCAACCAGGACTTCCACGGCGCGATGCTGCCCACCGGCCATCTGCTGGCCAGCAAGGGCGTCGCGCTGGCCGTCGCCGATGGCATCAGCAGCAGCCCGGTGAGCCAGGAGGCGGCGCAGACGGCCGTCGGCGCCTTCCTCGCCGACTACTACGCGACGAGCGAAAGCTGGTCGGTGCGCCGCGCCGGGCAGCGCGTCATCGCGGCCACCAACGCGTGGTTGCATGCGCAGACGATGCGCGGGGACGCCCGCTTCGACAAGGACCGCGGCCATGTCTGCACCTTCACGGCCTTGGTGCTGAAGGGCCGCGAGCTGCACCTGCTGCATGTGGGCGACGCGCGGCTGTGCCGGCTGCATGCGGCGACGCTGGAGCCGCTCTCCGAAGACCACCGCGTGCAGGTCTCCTCCGCCGAGGTCTACCTGGCGCGCGCTCTTGGCGCCGGCGCCCAGGTCGAGATCGACTACCGCCGCTGGGAGGCCGAGCCCGGCGAGGTCTACCTGCTGGCCACCGACGGCGCCCATGCCCACCTCGCGGCCGCCGACCTGCACGACGCCCTGCGCCTGCATGCCGACGACTTCGATGCCGCGGCCGCCGCCCTCACCCGGCGCGCCCGCGAGCGCGGCAGCGACGACGACGCGACCGTGCTGCTGCTGCGCATCGACGCCCTGCCCGCGCCCGGCCAGCCCCTGCCCCAGCTCAGCCGTGAAGGCCTGGCCCTGCCGCCGCCGCTTTCGCCCGGCATGGCCTTCGAAGGCTTCACGCTGGTGCGCGAACTCAAGGTCAGCCCACGCAGCCATGTCTGGCTGGCCACGGACGACGAGAGCGGCGCGCCCGTCGCACTCAAGGTGCCCGGGCCGGATCTGCGCGAGGACGCCGAGGCGCTCGACCGCTTCGTGCTGGAGGAATGGGTGGCCCGGCGCATCGACCATCCGCATGTGCTCAAGGCCTGGCCGGGCCAGCGCGCGCGGCGGCACCTCTTCGTGGCGATGGCCTATGTGGAAGGCCAGACGCTGGCCCAGTGGATGGTCGACCATCCGCGCCCTTCGCTCGACGAGGTGCGTGCCCTGCTCGACCAGATCGGCCGCGGCCTGCAGGCCCTGCACGGCCGCGAGATGCTGCACCAGGACCTGCGGCCCGAGAACGTGATGATCGACCGTGCCGGCACCGCGCGGCTGATCGACCTGGCCTCGGCCCATGTGGCCGGCCTGGCGGAGGGCCGCGGGCCGCTGGCGGCCGATGCGCCGGGCACGCTGCAGTACATGGCGCCGGAATACCTGCTGGGCCAGGGCGGCACCGCCCGGTCCGACCTCTTCTCGCTGGCGGCCCTGGGCTACCAGATGCTGACGGGCCAGCTGCCTTACGGCCTGGCCGCGACCCGCGTGCGCCAGTCGCAGGACCTGCGACGCCTGCGTTACGCGCCCCTGCGCCATCACCGGCCCGAGCTGCCGGCCTGGCTGGACGCCGTGCTGCAGAAGGCCCTGAGCCCGCAGCCCGCGCGGCGGCAGGAAGCTGTGTCGGAACTGCTGCATGAGCTGCGCACGCCCAAGGCCGCGCAGCGTCGCGTGCGGCCGCTGCCGCTCGCCGAGCGCGATCCGGTGCGCTTCTGGCAAGGACTGTCGCTGGCGCTGGCCGTCCTGGTGCTGCTGCTGGCAGGCCTTCTGGTGCTTCGCACCCCCGTTTTCTTGATCCATATCTAAGGATCGCGCTGCGGCGCAGCATGGCGCGGCGGAATCGCCGCATGATGCGGCTACCGGCTCCATGCACCCCGGCACCGTCCGAGGCATGGCCGGATTGCTGCATCGCCGCCCTGCCTCATGAACGATCGCCTGCTTCCCGACACCGAGCCTTCAGCGCGCTGGGCGCAGGTCACGGCCGTGCGCGGCCCGGTGCTCGAGCTGCGGTGCGACGAGGGCCTGCCCGGCATCCATGAGGCGCTGGTGGTCGACCCCGAAGGGGCCGCCGTGGTGTGCGAGGTGCAGTCGCACCTGGATGCCCGGCGCTTCCGCGCCATCGCGCTGCAGCCCACCCAGGGCCTTTCGCGGCTGATGCGGGCGCGCCTCACGGGCGCCCCGCTGACGGTGCCGGTCGGACCGGCCATCCTGGGGCGGCTGCTCGACGTGCTCGGCCAGCCGGGTGACGGCGGCCCGCCGCTGCCGGCCGGGACGCCGCGGCGCGCCATCCATCAGCCGGCGCCGCCGCTGGCGGGCCAGCGGCCGGACGTGCAGCTCTTTTCCACCGGCATCAAGGTGCTGGACCTGCTGGCACCGCTGGCCCAGGGCGGCAAGGCCGCCATGTTCGGCGGGGCGGGCGTGGGCAAGACGGTGCTGGTCACCGAACTCATCCATGCCATGGTGGCCGGCTACGACGGCGTCTCGGTCTTCGCCGGCGTGGGCGAGCGCTCGCGCGAGGGTCACGAGATGCTGCACGACATGCGCAACTACGGCGTGCTCGACCGCACGGTGCTGGTCTACGGCCAGATGAACGAGCCGCCCGGCGCGCGCTGGCGGGTGCCGCTGGCGGCGCTGACCATGGCCGAGCATGTGCGCGACGCGCAGGGCCGCAACGTGCTGCTGCTCATGGACAACGTGTTCCGCTTCGTCCAGGCCGGTGCCGAGGTGTCGGGCCTGCTGGGCCGCATGCCCTCGCGCGTGGGCTACCAGCCCACGCTGGCCACCGAGATCGCCGCCCTGCAGGAGCGCATCGCCTCGGGCGCGCGGGCGGCCGTCACCGCCATCGAGGCGGTGTACGTGCCCGCCGACGACTTCACCGACCCGGCTGTGGCGGCCTTGAGCGCCCACATGGATTCGACCGTCGTGCTCTCGCGCGAGCTGGCCGCCCAGGGCATCTATCCGGCCATCGACCCGCTGCGCACCACCTCCGTGCTGCTGGACCCGGCCATCGTGGGGGCCGCCCATGCGCAGACCGCGGCGGCGGTGCGCGAACTCATCGAGCACTACGACGAGATGCGCGACGTGATCGCGCTGCTCGGCGTGGAAGAGCTGGGTCAGGAGGAACAGCGCCTCGTCGGCCGCGCGCGGCGCCTGCAGCGCTTTCTGACGCAGCCCTTCTTCGTGGCAGCGGCCTTCACCGGCATGGCCGGCCGCAGCGTCACGGTGGCCGACACCATCGCGGGCTGCCAGGCCATCCTGGCCGGCGACTGCGACGACTGGGACGAGCGCTCGCTCTACATGATCGGCACGCTCGACGAGGCCCGAGCCCGCGAGGACGAACGCCGGCGCGGCCGGCCCACCACCGCCACCCCGGATGGCGCCAAGGAAGCGGCATGAACACACGCATGGTCCCGCCGCCGGCTGCGCCCGACGCCAGTGCCACCGGCGCCTCGACGGCGCCGGCCGCCCTGCACCTGACCATCACCACGCCGCTGGCCATCGTGCTGGACGAGGCCGACGTCGCCTCGCTGCGCGCCGAGGACGCCAGCGGCGACTTCGGCATCCGGCCCGGCCATGCCGACTTCCTGACGGTGATCGAGGCCGGCGTGCTGCGCTGGCGCGCTGCCGAAGGGCCCTGGCGTTACTGCGCGCTGCGTGGCGGCGTGTTCAGCGTGGAAGGCGGCCGCAGCGTGCGCGTGGCCTGCCGCGAGGCGACGGTGGGCGATGACCTGGGCGCCTTGCAGGCCCGCATCGCGCAAGAACGCGCCGAGGCGCGCGAGGCATTGCTGCGTGCGCGCAGCCAGGACACGCGCCTGCACGCCCGCGCCATCCGGCAGCTCATGCGCGAGCTGCGTGCTGGGGGCGACACGCTGGGCCTGTCGACGGAGGCCGAGGCATGAGCGGCGGGCCTGTCCACGCGAATGACCGCGCCTCTGCCCTTTCGAATGAGCCATCGGGAAGCGCCGGCTTGGGCGGCCCCCCTTCATCGGGTGCTCCATGGGGCGTTGCCCCCTCTCCCCGGCCCTCTCCCGCGAGGGGAGAGGGTGTTCATGCACAGCCAGCGCCCGAGGACCCCAAGCAGGCCGCCGCCCAACGTGCCCAGGCCCGCGATGAGGCCGCGCAGCGCGATCCCGAACCCTCGCTGGCGCGGCGCTTCGGCCAGATCGGCGTCCTGGGCTGGCTGATCGTTCTGCCCACCCTGGCCGGCCTGTGGCTGGGTCACCGGTTGGACCGCTGGCTGGGCTCCGGCATCACGCTGGCGGCTGCGCTGTTGATGGCGGGCGCCGGCCTGGGGCTTTGGCTGGCCTTGCGATGGATGCACGAGCAATGACCCCTCTCCTCTCCGATCCGGCCACCGGCCTGCGCTGGCTCCTCGCCGCATCGGCTGGCCTGGCTCTGGGCTGGCTGCACTTCCGCAGCCTGGCGCAGGTCACGCGGCTCCTGGTCGCCGGCCGGGCTGCCGGCATCGCCCTGCACGCGGCGCGCTGGCTGCTCCTGGTGGCCCTGCTGGTGCTGTGCGCGCGGGCTGGCGTGGGGCCGCTGCTCGCTGCCGCAGCCGGGGTGATGGGCGGACGCGCCGTTGCGCTGAGGCGCACCGCATGAACATCGACAACCCGCTCACCGCCGCCGTGGCCTTTCGCATCGGGCCGGTGGACATCACCTGGCCCGTGGTCACCACCTGGGGCGTCATGGCCGTGCTGGGCGTTGGGGCCTTCCTCGCCACCCGGCGCCTGTCCCTGCGGCCGGGCCGCGTGCAGGCGGCGCTGGAGATGGTGGTGGAAGTGCTCGATGGCGAGATCGCCGCCGCCATTCCCGGCGATCCGGGCCGCTTCCGCGGACTCATCGGCACGCTGCTGTTGTTCATCGCCTGCGCGAACGCGTCCTCGCTGCTGCCGGGCGTGGAGCCGCCCACCGCCCACCTGGAAACCGACGCCGCCCTGGCGGCCGTGGTGCTGGTGGCCGGCCTGGTGTGGGGCATCCGCATCCTGGGCCTGCGCGGGTGGCTCGCCACCTTCACCCATCCCACATGGGTGATGCTGCCGCTGAACCTCGTCGAGCAGGTCACCCGGCACTTCTCGCTCATGGTCCGCCTGTTCGGCAATGTGATGAGCGGCGTCTTCGTCGTCGGCATCGTCAGCGCGCTGGCCGGGCTGCTGGTGCCCATTCCCCTGATCGCGCTCGATCTGCTGACGGGCGCGGTGCAGGCCTACATCTTCGCCACGCTCGCGCTGGTCTTCATCGGCTCGGCCGTCAACGAAGCCGGCGCGGGCGACCCTCCTTCCACGGACACCCCGGAGCCTCCCCATGGATAACCTCGTCCAGATCGTCAGCATCGTCGCCGCCGCCTTCGCGGTCGGCCTGGGGGCCATCGGCCCCGCCCTGGCCGAAGGCCGGGCCGTGGCCGCTGCGCTCGACGCCATCGCCCGCCAGCCCGAGTCGGCGGGCGCCATCTCGCGCACGCTGTTCGTGGGCCTGGCCATGATCGAGACCATGGCCATCTACTGCCTGGTCGTGGCGCTGCTGCTGCTGTTCGCCAACCCCTTCGTGCGATGAGCTTCCACTGGACCACCTTCGCGTTCCAGCTGGTGAACGTGGTGGTGCTGCTGGCGATCCTGCAGCGCTTCCTGTTCCGGCCGCTGGCCGACGTGATCGCGCGGCGGCAGGCCCAGACCGCCGCCGCCGTGCAGGCCGCCGACGCGGCCAGGGCCCAGGCCGAGACGGCGGCACGACAGGCCCAGGCCGAGACGCAGGCCACGCTCGATGCGCGGCAGCAGTTGCTGGCCGCGGCGCAGGCCGACGCGCAGGCGCAGCGCGACGAACTGCTGACCCAGGCCCGTGCCGAGGCGGCCCGCATCGTCGCCGGAGGCCAGGCGCTGGCAGAACAGGACGCCGCCGCGCGCGAGCGGCGCACCTGGGACCATGCCCGGACCCTGGCCGCCGGCATCGCCACGCGGGCGCTGGGCGCGCAGCCGACGGCGCCCGAGGGCTATGCGCAGCGCCTCGCCGACGCGCTGCAGTCCATGCCCGGGCCCGAGCGGCAGGCCCTGCTGGCCGGCGGGCATCTGCGGCTGGTGGCGCCGCGGCCCCTGAGCGACGACCAATGGCAGGCCACCCGCCAGGCACTGGCGCCCTGGCTGGCCGATGCGCTGCCCGCCCCGGTGACGGACCCGGCGCTCATCGCGGGCCTGGAGCTGTGTTCGGACACGGGTGCCGTGCGCAACTCCCTGGCCCATGACCTGGAACGGATCGCAAAGGCGATGCGCCATGACACCGGCACCGACTGACCTGCAACTGGCCGCGCTGCAGTCGCGCATCGACGCCGCGGTGCTCGGCCCCGGCGTGGAAGAGCACGGCACCGTCGCCGCCATCGCCGATGGCCTGGCCACGGTGACCGGCCTGCCCGGCGCCCAGCTCAACGAGGTCGTGCTGTTCGACAACGGCGCCCGCGGCTTCGTGCTGACGCTCGAAGAAGACCGGCTGCACGTCGCCTTCATGGATCCCATGGACGGCATCGCGGCCGGCGCGCGCGTGACCCGCAGCGGCGAACTCGCGTCGGTGCCGGTCGGCCCCGCGCTGCTGGGCAGGGTGCTCGACCCGCTGGGTCGCCCGCTGGATGGCCTGTCGGCCCCGCAGTGCGACGAGCAGTTGCCGGCCGAGCGAGCCGCGCCGGCCATCATCGACCGCGACTTCGTCAGCGAGCCCGTAGCCACCGGCCTGCTGGTGGTCGATGCGCTCTTCGCCATCGGCCGGGGCCAGCGCGAACTCATCATCGGGGAGCGGCAGACGGGCAAGACCTCCATCGCCGTCGACGCCCTGCTCGCGCAGGCCGCGGGCGACGTGATCTCGGTCTACGTGGCCATCGGCCAGCGCCTGTCGTCAGTGCGGCGCGTGATCGAGGCGGTGCGGGCGCGCGGGGCGCTGGCGCGCACCCTCTTCGTCGTCGCCGAGGCCACGGCCCAGCCGGGGCTGCAATGGCTGGCGCCCTTCGCCGCGACCTCCATGGCCGAATGGTTCCGCGACCGCGGGCAGCATGTGCTCATCGTCTACGACGACCTCACGCGCCATGCCGCCACCCACCGGGAGCTGGCCCTGCTCTCGCACCAGCCGCCGGGCCGCGAGGCCTACCCGGGCGACATCTTCTACCTGCATGCCCGCCTGCTGGAGCGCTCGGCCAAGCTGTCGGCCGCGCGCGGGGGCGGCTCGCTCACGGCCCTGCCCATCGCGGAGATCGAGTCGGGCAACCTGTCCGCCTACATCCCCACCAACCTGATCTCCATCGCCGATGGCCAGATCGTCACCTCCGAAGTGCTGTTCGCCGCCAACCAGCGGCCGGCCGTGGACATCGGCCTGTCGGTCAGCCGCGTCGGCGGCAAGGCGCAATGGGGCGCCCTCAAGGCCGTGGCAGGGCGGCTTCGGCTGGACTACGCCCAGTACCTGGAAATGAAGATGTTCGCGCGCTTCGGCGGCTTCGGCGACGACGCCATGAAGGCGCGCATGGTGCGCGGCGAACGCATTGCGGCACTCCTGGCGCAGGACCGCTTCACGCCCCTGCCGGTGGTGGTGCAGATCGCCCTGCTGGCGGCCCTGGACGCCGGTGTGCTGGACGCGGTGGCGCCGGCGCGGCTGCCCGCGCTCAAGGCCGCCCTCCCCGCCCGCGTGGAGGCGGAACCCCGGCTGCAGGCCCTGCGCGCGCAGCCCGACGCGCTCGATGCCGCAATGCGCGCGCTGCTGGTCGAACTGGTGCAGCAGGCCCTGCAATGACCGCGCGGCCCGAGGACCTGCAGCGGCGACTGACCGGCCTGGAGCAGATCGACGAGGTGGTGGGCGCGCTGCGCGCCATCGCCTCGGGCCAGTCGGCCGCCGCCCGCAGCGCCCTGCCCGCCATCGAGGCCCATGCGCTCACCACGCGCCGTGCCATGGCGCGCTTGGCGGCCTCCACGGCGGCGACCACAGCACCGGCCGGACCGGGCCTGCTATTGGTGATCGGCGCGTCGCAGGGCTTTGCGGGCGCCTATCCGCAGCGCGTGGCCGCCACGGCCCTGCAGGCGCTGACGCCGGACACGGGCCTGCTGGTGGTCGGCCGCCGGACCGCGCAGGCGCTCCTGGATCGTGGGCGCCAGCCCCTGTGGTCCGCGGACCTGCCCGGGCGTCCGGCGGCGATCCCGGCCCTGGCCAGCGAGGTGACCGCCGCCCTGGTGGCGCAGGCCGTCGCGCACCCGGGGCCCATCGACGCCATCGCCGGCCTGCCCGCGGCGGGCCACGCGCTGGCGGCGGTGCGGCTCTTCCCGCCTGAACCCGTGGCTGCGGCGCAAGGCATGCAGCCACCCCTCATGACACTGGCCCCGGCGGTGCTGATGGCATCGCTGCTGCAGGAGGCACTCTTCGCCGCCGTCGCACGGGCCCTGATGCGCGGCCTGGAAGCCGAGGCCGCCGCCCGCATGCAGGCCATGGCCCAGGCACGAAGCAACTTGCAGCGCCGCAGGAACGAGGTCGAGGCCGCCTACCGGCAGGCGCGGCAGGAGCAGATGACGACGGAGATGATCGAGCTGGCGGCGGGGCGGTAGGGGCGCGGAGTGCATCGTGTTCACCGATGCCGACGCGCAGGCCATCGAGGCACATCGGGCCGCCGCATTCGGCGCCTGACGCCGGCTGCCACTCAGCGCCGTCACGCCGGCGCGGGCCAGCAGGCTCAGGGGCCGCGCTTTCAGGCCGCCGTGACAGCAGGGCCAACGCGAACATGCCCCGCTGCTCACCCGCCAGGTCGCCGCCAGAAAGAAGGCTGACTCGCCAGTCCGAACAGGCAGGCCCAGCGCGCCCACCCCCGCCGCATGTCCTGCAACAGACAGCCAGGTTGCCGGCGCCCTTCACACCGCAATGAGCAGCGGCTCAAGCCCCGCGCGGCGCATCGATGGGCGCAAGCCAGCGCGACGCCGCCAGGCTGGGGGCCAGCGCGCGCAGTTGGGTGTCGTGCGCAATCTCGCGCGCCGTCGCCTCCAGCTCGATGGGGTCGACCGTGCGCCAGTGCAGCTGGAGGCGGTGAGCGCACGCCGCGATCCAGGTTTCGTCGTCTTGGGTGTTCATGCGGCCAGTCTAGCCAAACACTGTACATTTGCACAGTATTCGGCAACCCTGGTTGACATCACCTAGACCCTCCCATGAGCCTCTTCGGACACCCCACCCTGCTGCGCGTGCCGGCCTGGTACAGCAATCGTGTGCAAGACGAGATCGTGCTGCCGCTCCCGCCCGAGGAGTACGACATCGAGCCCGGCGAGGGCATCAATGGGCGGTGGGTGGTGACCAGCTCCAGCGGGGCGGTGGTCTACAACGGGATTGGGCCGGTGGAGGTGGTGCGGTCGCCGGCGCAGTTTTGAAAGCAGTAGTCCGGCAGGAGATGGTTTAGTGATGCTTCCTGTTATTTTTCTGATGTCTGTTTCCTTGTAACCTGATAATTAATTAGTTCAATGATCAGCTCAGGAAAGGTGGTTTCAACATACCTTTGGGCAGCGCTAATCGAGGGCCAAAGAACATCGCCCTTGCTACCACTATAGAGCGCTGTCCATTGAGTAGGGAAGTAACGCGCAAGCATCCCCAAAAAATATGAAATGATATAGGTTATCGCCACCTGGGAATATCGGACTTCGCTTTGAAAGGGTGCCGCAATGTGCAGGCTTGGTATCGAACCAAAAATTTTGTCTACATAGGCGTGCGTGAACTGAGGGGTCTTTTCGCCAAATGTCTTTGCTGAACAAGTTAAGCTTGCCATGTTACTTGTCCCGGTAACTGAAAAACCCTCGTCCCAGCCCCAAGATTTAAGCAATTCGAACGATGCGTTGATTGATGCGCGGAAGCCGTTCTCTTTTGAATACGTGAGTTCACCGACGGGGAGCGTGCTGCGAGCACGGTCTTGTGGCAAATATGAGGCCACGTCCGGTAATTTCGACAACAGTTCACCCAACCTAATTGTTGATCCCCGTTCAGGGACGTCATATGAAATCCCCCAATCGACCGCAGAAGATCGTGTGTGGACACATATGAAGTTATCCGTATTCTGAAGAAGGTCAAAAAATAAACCCGAACTGATTTGCACCTCTAATGCCTCAATACCTAAGAGACTTTCCGGGATTTTGCCGAGCAATTTTTTTTGCCACTCCAACGTTGTAAGTCCGTGGCTAGGGATGCTCTTCACCAATCGTGCGCTGCGCGTCAGAACAATTTGACCGCCCCGTCTTGTTGGCTGCCACCGGCAGGTGCGGGAGCCAAGTCGGCAAGGGCCTGCGGCGTAGGGTGGAAGTGGGTTCCCAAAGCTTCCGTCTGGCAGTTCTGTGTCCGTCACGCCGTTGCAGGACGCACCTGGGCCATCAATGTCTGTCTGACCATCCACAGGTTGCTCAACGCAAACAGTACCTTCAACTGCACGGTGTTCTTAGCCAGGCCGCGGTAGCGAACCTTCACATGTCCGAATTGGCGCTTGATCACCCGAAACGGGTGCTCGACTTTGGCTCGTACGCTTGCCTTCAGCCGCTCGATCTTTTCGGTCAGTGCATCCACCGCGTCGGTTGCGGGTTCAAGCGCTCGGCGCAGCCCCGGACGCATCGCCACATGCCAGCGCACGTGCGCCCTCGCATCAGCACGCTTGTTCACGCCCTGGTAGCCCGCATCGCCGAACGCGAACTTCTCCTGCCCGTGCAGCAGGCTGTTGCCCTCGAGCACGTCGTTGACGTTGCCGGCGGTCCCCCGCACCGTGTGCACCAGCCCCGAGTCGGCGTCCACGCCGATGTGCGCCTTCATGCCGAAGTGCCACTGGTTGCCCTTCTTGCTCTGGTGCATCTCGGGGTCTCGCTTGCCATCCTTGTTCTTGGTCGAACTGGGGGCCGCAATCAGCGTGGCATCCACCACCGTGCCGGCCTTGAGCATCAGCCCCTGGCCCGTGAGCAGTTCGTTCACCCGCGCCAGGATCTGATCGGCCAATTTGTGCTGCTCCAGCAAGCGGCGAAAGCGCAGGATGCTCGAATCGCTGGGCAGCGCGTCGCCCCAGTTGGACAGGCCGGCGAAGTCGCGAAAGACGGGTACGTCGTGCAGGGCCTCTTCCATCGCCGGGTCCGACAGGTTGAACCACTGTTGCATGAAATG
Source organism: Pseudacidovorax sp. NFM-22 (assembly GCF_021401245.1). Taxonomy (GTDB): domain Bacteria; phylum Pseudomonadota; class Gammaproteobacteria; order Burkholderiales; family Burkholderiaceae_C; genus Xenophilus. The sequence continues at coordinate 149,963 of NZ_JACBFY010000001.1, read as the reverse complement.
GATGCGCAGCAGCGTCTCTACAGCGAAAGGCTGCTGGCCGCGGCGGCCACTCTCGGGCGCGAAGGGCTCTATCAGTGCCACCAGATCGGGCCAGGGCACCACCCTGTCCATCGAATCGAGAAACTCGCGCTTGCGCGTTCGCTTGGTCGACAGCGGCAGGCCCAGGCTCGTTTGCTTCATGGTCAGCATGCTCGGCCTTCACGAGGCCACACGCAAGCACATCGGCGGGCTATTGGTGAAGAGCATCCCTAGGAGTGAGACTGGTTTCACCCATATCCGGTTTGAACAGCAGCACCAACGCACGGCTTAAACTGGCAACTCCATAAAAGGTTAGAACAGGCCGCACCGATGAGTTGGAATTTGCCGCGTTGCGGAAAAATTCTCTTGCTTGACGGGCGGCCGACGTTATCTCCAAAATCCGACGCTGGTTTAAATGACGGCCAAAAAGCTTATGGTGCCATAGGCCGACCGAATCACTGGTTTCTAACTGCAGGAGCTTTTGCCAGATATCACCATTCATGCCATTTCCTTGGTGTTGTATTGGCGCGCAGTGTAGAAGTAAGGAACGGGCACAGTTTGCCGATGATCTGTACAAATGGCGCAGTTGCGCGCCTCTTTACCCGGCACGACCCGACACGCGATAGCTCGCGCGCGCACGTCTCCCCCGGCAAATTGGTCGCATGGACATCGACCTGTTGCTGCCGGACGTGCTGCGCAAGCTGGAGAACCTCGTGCGCACCGGCACCATCGCCGAGGTGCGCCACGAGCTGCCCGGCGCCCTGGTGCGCGTGCGCACGGGCAACAACGTCACCGACTGGCGCCCGTACCACGAGCTGCGCGCCGGCAACACCCGCACCTGGAACCCGCCCACGGTCGGCGAGCAGGTCACGCTGCTTTCGCCCGGCGGTGACCTGGCCGGCGCCCTGGTGATCGGCGGCATCCACCAGAATGACCACCCCGCCCCCAGCACCGACCCAAACAAGACCGTCACCGTCTACCCGGACGGCGCCACGGTCAGCTATGACCACGCCGCGCACGCCCTGGTCATCACGCTGCCCGGCGGTGGCACAGCGGACATCACCGTCCCCGACTGCATCACCGTCATCTGCAAGACGGCGGACGTGACGGCCAGCGACAGCGCAACGCTATACGCCAAGCGTGTCACCGCTCGACGCGCCCGACACCGTTGCCAGCGGCAACTGGCGGGTGCAGAAGACTCTGACGTGCACGCAGGGAATGGTGGGAACGGTAGGCCCGGCGTCGCGCCGAGGCCGAGCTTGAAGCAGGCCGTGCGGATGTCTGCAGCACGCCACCAACGCCACAACCAGCCGCCCCATGGGGCCGCACGAGGCAGGCTCAAGCCCTATCAGGGTATACGACGGAAAGTATGGAGGCGACCTACATCCGGCACAAGGCTTGCCGGCGGGTGATGCCGATTCGGTGATTTGCGGAACAGTGTTCCGCAAACATCACCTTTGAGGGGTGCAGCTTGCTACAACGAATGTAGCGCTAAAGCGTTGTGGCAGCTGGAGAAAGGGGTGGTAGGACGTGCAGGATTCGAACCTGCGACCAACGGATTAAAAGTCCGCTGCTCTACCAACTGAGCTAACGTCCCGCTTCACGTTCGCACTGCGGTGCGATGTGCAGCAAAGCCTATAAGTATAGCGTGGATTTCTGTGAAATCCTGTCGATGAGCCATCCTGCTGCACACAGACCGAAGGTCGCGGTGACGCTGACCATCGAACCATAGCCGTGGCAGTTGAGCGAGCCGTCGCCCTCGATGGCGCAGGACGCATCGGGCGGCGCCACCGTCTCGCGGCTGAAGACGCAGGTCAGGCCGATCGGCTTGCCGTCGCGCCGGGCGCCGTGGTGCTTGCGCAGTCGCTGCCGCAACTGCGCCATCAGCGGGTCGTGGGTGGCCAGGGCGAGGTCCTCGACCTCGACGCGCTGCGCGTGCCGCTTGCCGCCGGCCGCGCCCACGGTGATGAACGACACCTGCCGCCCCTGAGCCAGCGCCCAGGCTGCCATGGTCGTCTTGGCGGACATCTGGTCGCAGGCGTCCAGTACGGCGGTGACGGGGCCGAGCGCCTGCCCGGCCTGCTCGATCAGCGGCAACCAGTTGTCCGCCGTCACGAACTCGTCCACGGGCGCCACGCGGCATTGCGGATGGATGTGACGGATGCGCTCCTGCATCGCCAGCACCTTGGCCTGGCCGACGGTGTCGTCGAGCGCGTGGATCTGGCGGTTGATGTTGGACTCGGCCACATGGTCCATGTCGATGAGCGTCAGCGCACCGACGCCGCTTCGGGCGAGCGCCTCGGCTGCCCAGGAGCCGACGCCGCCGATGCCGACCACCACCACATGGGCTTGGCGCACCGCCGCGGCGCCCTGGACGCCGTACAGCCGCTCCATGCCACCGAAGCGCCGGGCGATGATGTCCGCCTCGGACGGCAGGGCGTGGTCCTGCAGGGACGGCGGCGGAGTCACGACCGCGTTCAACGCAGGCGCGACAGGCGTTCGCGTGCCGCCGTGGCCGCCTCGGACTGCGGATAGGCCTTGACCAGGTCTTCCAGCGTGCGGCGGGCAGCGCGCGTGTCCTTCAACTCGATCTGGCAGTTGGCGATGGACAGCACGGCCTCGGGGGCCTTGGCATGGTCCGGCGCCAGCGAGAGCATGGAGCGGAAGTTGGCGACGGCCTCGGTGTAGTTGCGCGTGGCGTACTGTGCGTTGCCCAGCCAGAACAATGCCGACGGGTTGTAGCCGCTGCGCGGATAGCGCTTGACGAAGTCCGCGAAGGCCGACTGGGCCTGGGGGAACTGGCCGGAGCGGAAGACACCCAGCGCGGCCTCGAAGTCGGCCTTCTCACGCGGATCGGCCATGAACTCCTTGCCGTCGACCGACACCTGCTGCGGCTCGTTCTGCTTCAGGCGGTCGTCGATGGTGGTCTGGCGCTGTTGCAGCTCGGTCAGCGTGCGGGTGAGCTGCTCGTTCTGACCCGTCATGCGTGCCAGGTCGCCGCGCAGGCTGTCGATCTGCTGCTGCAGGTCGACGAGGCTGCGACGCAGCTGGCCGTTCTCGTCAGCCAGGCGCTGCGTGGTGTTCTCGGACTGCTGGCGCACGGTTTCGACACGCTGGCGCAGGTCGAGGATGGCGCGGCGCGCCTCGTCATCCTCGAACAGCGCCGCGTGGGACGCCGCAGACACGCACAGAAAAGCGGCCGCAAGGGCCGCCGGACGCACGAGGTGCTGCAGTCGCTGCATCAGCGGTACACGATTTCAGCGCGACGGTTCTGGGCGCGGGCGTCGTCGCTCGTGCCTTGGACCGCGGGCTTTTCCTTGCCGAAGCTGACGGCTTCGATCTGGCTGTCGTTCACGCCCAGCAGCGTGAGCGCACGGCGCACGGCCTCGGAACGCTTCTGGCCCAGGGCCAGGTTGTACTCGCTGCCGCCCAGATCGTCGGTGTGGCCTTCGATGGAGATGCGGCGCGAGGGGTTGGCCTTCAGGAAGCGCGCATGGCCGTCGATGAGCTGCTGGAACTCGGGCTTGATGGTGTAGCTGTCGAAGTCGAAGTAGATGACCCGGGCCACGCCCACCGGACCCTGGCGCGTCTGCGCGTTGGGGTCGATGGTGACAGGCGCTACGCCGCTGGCCGCGCCGGAACCCGTTCCGCCGCCGGTTCCGCCGGCGGTGCTCACCGGCGTTTCATTCAGCTTGGTACCCGACGAGCAACCCGCCACCAGGGCGACGAAGGCAAGGGCAAAAATCGATTTCTTCAACATACGAACACTCCTCAGTGCGGACAAAAAATCATTGCTTCTGGAAGGGGCCCCAATCCGGTTCCCGGATGTCCCCCGCCTTCCCCGCCAGTCGCGCCTTGATCTTTCCGTCAAGGGTGGTGGTCATCAGCGCTTCTCTTCCCTGAATCTGGGTGGAATAGACGATCAGCTTGCCGTTGGGGGCGAAGCTGGGGCTTTCGTCTGCCGCGGTGTCGGTGATGGCCGTGGCATTGCCAGTGGCGAGTTCCATCACGTGGAGCTTGAAGGCTCCGCCGACGCGCGAGATGTAGGCCAACCACCGCCCGTCGGGGCTGATGGCCGGAGAAATGTTGTAGGACCCCGAGAAGGTCACCCGCACCGGTGCGCCGCCGCTGGCGGGCATCTTGTAGATCTGCGGTGCGCCGCCGCGGTCGCTCACGAAGTAGATGGAACTGCCGTCGGCGGTGTAGGTCGGCTCGGTGTCGATGCTGCTGCTCTGGGTGAGCCGGCGGGGTTCGCCGCCGGTGGCCGGGATGGTGTAGAGCTGCGAGCCACCATCGCGGCTGAGCGTCACGGCCAGGCTGCGGCCGTCGGGCGACCAGGCCGGCGCGCTGTTGGAGCCGCGGAAGTTGGCGACCAGGCGGCGCTGGCCAGTGGCCACGGTGTGCACGTAGACCACGGGCTTGCGCGACTCGAAGGACACGTAGGCCAGCTCGCCGCCGCTGGGCGACCACACGGGGGAGATGATCGGCTCGGGGCTGGCGAGTGCCGCCTGCGCGTTCTCGCCATCGGCGTCGGCCACCCACAGCGTGTAGCGGCCCGAGGCCCGCGTGACATAGGCGATGCGGGTCGAGAACACGCCCTTGTCGCCCGTCAGCTTCTCGTAGACGTAGTCGGCGATCCGGTGGGAGGCGAGGCGGAGGTCGGCCTCGGGCACGGTGTAGCTCTGCCCCCCGAGGTCCTGGCCGCGCACCACATCCCACAGACGGAAGCGCACATCCCAACGGCCATCGGCCAGTCGGGTGACGCTGCCCGCCACGAGCGAGTCGGCCGTGCGCTGGCGCCACAGGGCCAGGTCGGGACGGCTGTTCTCGTCGAGGGATTGGCCGGATGCATCGACGCCGCGGAATTGCCCGCTGCGCTCGAGATCGGCCTGGACGATGGCGGAAATCTTCTGGGGAGAGGCCTCTTCGCCGCGGAAGGGCACCAGCGCGATGGGCAACTGGGTGAGTCCCACACCGGAGACTTCGACGCGGAACTGGGCCAGGGCGGGAAGGACCGGGGCCGCGGCAAACGCGGTGATCAGCGTACGGCGGGCCAGGGTCGGGAACACGGAGGAAGACTGCGACGGCGACGAAGTATTCATGCAGCTCGGAGAAATTTACGCCTGGAAAGTTTCAGATCCGGGTCGCTCGTCCAGGCGCGGAGCCGGCGATGTTACACCTTGCCTCTACGCGCAAACCCGGGCTTGCGTTCCGATTTCGCCGCTGTCCTACAGCCGCCAGAGGCGCGCCAGGCGGCACCCGTAGAATCCGCCGCCATGTCGACCTCCCCTGCCGACGCGCCTGCGCGAGCGCCCTTGACTCGCCGGCTCGCCCGGCTCATGACGTGGTTCGGCGGTTCGCGTCGCTGGTGGGTGCTGGCCCTGGTGATGTCCGTCGTGGCCGCCGTCACCGAACCCCTGATGCCTGCCCTGCTCAAGCCCCTGCTGGACCGGGGCTTCGCGCGTGGCCAGCTCGCGCTGTGGATGGTGCCCACAGCCATCATCCTGCTCTTCGCGGTGCGCGGCGTGGCGCAGTTCGTGTCGCAGTACGCGCTGGCGCGCATCGCCAACGAAGGCATGCAGCGCATGCGCAGCGTGCTGTTCGAGCGCATGCTGGCGGCCGACCTCGGGCTGTTCTCGCGCCAGTCGGCGAGCACGCTGTCCAACACCATCGTCTACGAGGTGCAGACCGGCGCCATGCTGCTCGTGCAGGCGTTGCTCAGCATCTCGCGCGACGGCTTCACCGTGGTGGCGCTGCTGTTCTACCTGCTCTACCTGAACTGGAAGCTCACCCTGGTCGTCGCCGTGCTGGTGCCCGGGGTCTCCTGGATCATGAAGGCGCTGTCGCGCCGCCTGTACAGCCTGACGCTGATGGGCCAGCAGGCCACCGACGAGCTGGCCTATGTGGTGGAAGAGAACGTGCTTGCCCACCGCATGGTTCGGCTGCATGGTGCGCAGGCCGGCCAGTCGGCGCGCTTCGACCGGCTCAGCCACAGCCTGAACCGGCTGGCGGTCAAGTCCACCATTGCCTCGGCGGCGATGACGCCGCTGACGCAGCTCTTCGCGGCGGTGGCCCTGTCGGTCGTGGTGATGATCGCCCTCTGGCAAAGCGGTGACCGCGGCCTGACGGTCGGCAGCTTCGTGGCGTACATCACGGCCATGCTGATGCTGATCGCGCCCATCCGGCGCCTGGCCGACATGGCCAATCCCATCACCCGCGGGCTCGCAGCGCTCGAACGCGGGCTGGGCCTCATGGACGGCACGCAGGTCGAGGCCGAAGGCCGCTTCGAGATGGCCCGCGCCGAAGGCCGCGTGGAACTGCGCGGCGTGCAGGTGCGCTATCGCGAAGACGCCGGCATGGCGCTGGAGGACATCGATCTGCGCATCGCCCCCGGCGAGATCGTGGCGCTGGTGGGCCCTTCCGGCTCCGGCAAGACGACGCTGGTCAACCTGCTGCCGCGCTTCGTGCGGCCTACTGCCGGACAGGTGATGCTGGACGGCCACGATGTGGCCGACTGGACGCTGGAGAGCCTTCGCCGGCAGTTCGCCCTGGTGAGCCAGGACGTGGTGATGCTCAACGACACACTCGCGGCCAACGTCGCACTGGGCGCCGCGCAGATCGACCGGGCGCGCGTACTGCGGTGCGTGGAGGCCGCCAACCTCGCGCCCCATGTGGAGCGCCTGCCCCAGGGCATCGACACCGTGCTGGGCCACAACGCGACCGAGCTCTCCGGCGGCCAGCGCCAGCGCCTGGCCATCGCGCGCGCGCTCTATCGCGACGCACCGGTACTGCTGCTGGACGAAGCCACGTCCGCGCTGGACACGGAGTCGGAGCGCCTGGTGCAGGACGCCCTGCAACGCCTGATGCAGGGACGCACGACCCTGATCGTCGCGCACCGGTTGTCGACCATTCAGCACGCCGATCGCATCGTGGTGATGGACCGGGGCTGCATCGTCGAGCAAGGCAGCCATGCCGAGCTGATGGCCCGGGATGGTCTCTACGCCCGCCTACAGGCGCCGCGCGCGGCCCCCGCGGACGCGTGAGGGGCTCGTTGCCCCCGATTACGCCCGATGCACAGGGGACCTCCAGGTCGCGCCGGCTGCATCCAGCCGGCCTGCCGTTGCGCCCGCGCCGCGCCCTCCGCGGACTCGTCCTACAACTCCACCGAAAGGTTGAGCGCACACCCTCAGGTGATCTCCGAAGTGTCAGAAACTTAACAGAACGTTAATCTGAGACATCAGCAACGTGCCGTTCGGCACATGCGGACGAAGAGACACGAAGGAGTGCAATGCAGCTCCCACCAGCAGCACCTGCCGGCGACTCGACAGCGCCCGGCGGGGCAAGCGGACAGGAAGAAGGTGCAGAGGGGATCCAGGGCGTGCTGACGGCCGTGCGTCGGCACCTGGGCATGGATGTCGCGTTCATCTCGCACTTCGAGACCGAGGAGCGTGTCTTCGAATACGTGGACTGCGCACCCGGCGGGCCGCTGCGCCCCTTGCAGCGCCTGTCCATGAGCGAAGGCTACTGCCTCAAGGTCGTGCGCGGCGAACTGCCGGAGTGCATCCCCGACACCTCCAAGCTTCAGGCTGCGCTGGAGATCCCGCAGACCACATCGATACCCATCGGCTCCCACCTGAGCGTCCCGGTGCGGCTCAAGGACGGCAGCATCTACGGCACCCTGTGCTGCTTCAGCTACCTGCCGAATCCCGCGCTCGGGGAACGCGAGATGCGCCTCCTGCACGCCTTTGCCGAAGTGGTCGGTCTGCGCATGGACGAGCGCTCCGCCAGCCAGCGCGCCCGGCAGAGCGCCGCCCGCGAGGTGCGCGACGCCATGGCCAAGGGCGCACCGCGCATCGTCTTTCAGCCGGTCTACAACATTTCGCAACGAGCGGTCCGCAGCTTCGAATGCCTCTCGCGCTTCGACGTGGCGCCGCAGCGGCCGCCGGACGAATGGTTCCGCCTGGCCGACGAGGCCGGCGTGGGCCTGCCGCTGGAGCTGTGCGCCATCGAGAAGGCCTTGCAGAACCTCGACGCCTTTCCCGCGACCTGCTCGCTCAGCGTCAACTGTTCGCCCAGCCTGATTCTTTCGGGCCGGCTGGAGCCGGTGCTCTCGGCTATGCGCGTTCCCTCCCGCGTGACGCTGGAGATCACCGAGCATGCCATCGTGCAGGACTACGCGGCGCTTGCCGCCTCGCTGGCGCCGCTGCGTGCGCTGGGCGCGGGCGTGGCCGTGGACGATGCCGGCGCGGGCTTTGCCAGCATGCGGCACATCCTCAACCTGGCACCGGACATCATCAAGCTCGACATGAGCCTGACCCGCAACATCCACGAAGACGGCAAGCGCCGTGCGCTGGCCAAGGGCCTGACCAGCTTCGCGCACGAGATCGACAGCCTGGTGATCGCCGAGGGCGTGGAGTCCGGCGACGAACTCGAGATGCTGCAGCGGCTCGACGTGGACTGCGCGCAGGGCTACTTCCTGGCCAGGCCGCTGGGCCTGAAGGAGGCCCTGGCCTTCAGCGCGACCCACTAGGGTCGTGGGCTCGACGCCGGGACACCCACCGGCATCACAGCAGCACGATGTCGTACTGCCCCTGCCCCATGGCCGACTCGGCCTGCAGCGAGATCGGCTTGCCGATGAAGTCCGACAGCCCCGCCAGGTGCTGGCTCTCCTCATCGAGGAAGAGCTCGATCACCGCCGGCGACGACACGATGCGGAACTCGCGCGGCGTGAACTGACGGGCCTCGCGCAGGATCTCGCGCAGCACCTCGTACGCCACCGTTCGCGCGGTCTTGACGATGCCCTGGCCCCCGCAGGCCACGCAAGGCTCGCACAGCATGTGCGCCAGCGACTCGCGCGTGCGCTTGCGCGTCATCTCCACCAGACCGAGCTGCGAGAAGCCGCTGGCCGTCGTCTTGACCCGGTCACGGCCCAGCTGCTTGCGCAGTTCGGCCAGCACCTGTTCCCGGTGGTCCGCGCGGCTCATGTCGATGAAGTCGACGATCACGATGCCGCCCATGTTGCGCAGGCGCAGCTGCCTTGCGATGGCCAGGGCCGCTTCCAGGTTGGTCTTGAAGACCGTGTCGTCGAAGTTGCGTGCGCCGACGAAGGCGCCGGTGTTGACGTCGATGGTCGTCAGCGCCTCGGTCTGGTCGATCACCAGATAGCCGCCGGACTTGAGGTCCACCCGTCGGCCGAGCGCGCGCACGATGTCCTCGTCGATGTTGAACAGGTCGAAGATCGGGCGCTCGCCCGTGTACAGGGCCAGCTTCTCGGCCGCCTTGGGCATGAACTCGCGGCCGAAGCGCAGCAGCTTGTCGAACTGCTCGCGCGAATCGATGCGGATGGTGGTCGTGTGGTCGTCCACCAGGTCGCGCAGCACGCGCTGGAGCAGGCTCAGGTCCTGGTGCAGCAGCGACACCGGCGGCATCTTGCCGGCGCGCTCGTGGATGCGGGTCCAGGTCTTGCGCAGGTAGGCGATGTCGTCGGCCAGTTCGGCGTCGCTGGCGTCCTCGCCATTGGTGCGCAGGATGTAGCCCCCGTGATCGCGCGACGGGGCGCCCTGCCCTGCGGTCGCCTGGATGGCGGCCTCCGCCAGCGTCTGCACGCGGCGGCGCAGCGTGTCCCGCTGCTCGGGCGGGATCTTCTGAGAGACACCGATGTGGTTGTCCTGCGGCAAAAAGACGAGCATGCGCCCCGCGATGCTGATCTGCGTGGACAGCCGCGCCCCCTTGGTGCCGATCGGGTCCTTGATGACCTGCACCAGCAGCGACTGGCCTTCGAACACCTGGCGCTCGATGGGCACCACGGGCTGCTGGGAGCGGCCGCCCTCCCCGCCGGCCGCCGCACGCGCCTCGGGCATCGGCGCGGCGCGCGAGCCCGGCGTGAACGGCGCCACCAGGTCGGCGACGTGCAGGAAGGCCGTGCGCTCCAGCCCGATGTCGATGAAGGCCGACTGCATGCCCGGCAGCACGCGCGACACCTTGCCCAGGTAAACGTTGCCGACGAGGCCGCGCTCCAGCGTGCGCTCCACGTGCAGTTCCTGCACGGCGCCGTGCTCGACCACCGCGACACGCGTCTCCTGGGGTGCCCAGTTGATGAGGATTTCTTGCATGGACTTGGCCGTTCAGGGGATATGCCAGCCCGCCTGGCGCAGCAGTTGCGCCGTCTCGAACACCGGCAGGCCCATGATGCCCGAATGGCTGCCCGCGATGTGCGCGACCAGGGCGCTGCCCAGTCCCTGGATGGCATAGGCGCCGGCCTTGCCCATGGGCTCGCCCGTGGCCACGTAGGCCTCGATCTGCCTGCGGGTGAGTTCGGCAAAGCGCACCCGCGAGACGCTGAGCGCCTGCAACCGGCGTCGGCCCGCCTGCACGGCCACGGCCGTCATCACGCGGTGCGTGCGCCCTGACAGCGCAGCCAGCATGGCATGCGCATCGGCCGCGTCGGCCGGCTTGCCGAGGATGCGGCCACCCAGCGCCACGGTGGTGTCCGCGCACAGCACCGGCGCTGCGGGCAATCCGCGCCGACGCAGGCGGGCGACGGCCGCATCGAGCTTGAGCCCGGTCACACGCTGCACATAGGCGGTGGCGGCCTCGCGCGGCAGCGGCACCTCCAGCGCCTCGGCATCCTCGTCGGCGTCGGCCAGCAGCGGCTGGTGACGGACCTGGAGCAGGTCGAGCAACTGGGCCCGGCGCGGGCTCTGCGAGGCCAGATAGACGAAGTCTGCGCGAGGTTTATTCACGGTGGTAAGGATGGCCGGCGTTGACCGACCACGCCCTGTAGAGCTGTTCGACCAGCAGCACGCGCGCCATGGCGTGCGGCAGCGTCAGGTCGGAGAGGCGGATGCGCTCGTGCGCGGCCGCCTTGAATGCCGGCTCCAGCCCGTCGGGCCCGCCGATGACCAAGGCCACGTCGTCGCCCTCCCCCTGCCAGAAGGACAGGCGGGCGGCCAGCGCCTTGGTGGTCAGCGCAGTGCCGCGCTCGTCGAGGGCGACGATGCGCGTGCCGCGGGGAATCGCCGCCTCGATGCGCTCGCGCTCGGCCGCATACAGCGTCTCGAGCGACTTGGAGCCGCGGGGCTCGGTCTTGACGGCCTTGAGCTCGAGCTTGAGCTCCGGCGGGAAGCGCTTGGCATAGTCGTCCCAGGCGGTCTGCGCCCAGTCGGGCATGCGCTGCCCGACGGCGACCACCAGCAACTTCATGCCTTCTTGCGGGCCGGCGCCTTCTTGGCAGCCACCTTGCGGGCCGGCGTGCCGACCACGACCTTCTTGGGCGCAGCCTTTTTCGCAGCGGGCTTGCGGGCAGGCTTTGCCGCCGCGCTGCCGGCGGCCTTGCGTGCGGGCGCCTTGGGCGCAGCGGGCTTGGAGGCCGCCTTCTTGGCTGCAGGCTTGCGGGCCGGCGCCGGAGCCGCGGCCGATTCGGCACGCGCGCCGGCGCGCTTACGCGCCGCCTTCTTCGCCGGTACCGCCGGTTCGTCGGAAGAGACGCGGGCCGACGGCTTGGGCGCACCGAACTTCACGCGCACCGGCTTGTCACCCCAGATCTCTTCGAGGTGGTAGTAGGTGCGGATGTTGGGCTGCATGATGTGGGCCACGGCAGGGCCGCAGTCCACGATGATCCATTCGCCGTTGTCCTCGCCTTCGATGCGCGGCTTGTTGAAGCCGGCCTCCTTGACGGCCTCGCGCACGCTGGCGGCGAGGGCCTTGGTCTGGCGGTTGGAGGAGCCGGAGGCGACGATCACCCGCTCGAACAGCGGGGACAGGTGCTCCGTGTTGAAGACCTGGATGTCCTGGGCCTTGACGTCCTCCAGGCCATCGACGATGGCCCGCTGGAGTTTCTGGATGTCTTTCTTGGCGGAGGCGTCAGTGCTCATCAGGCGGGCTGTAGAGGTGGTGTTGTTCAATATAGCGTGCAACGGCAGGAGGAACCAGCGCCGCCACGTCCAGCCCCTGCGCGGCGCGCTGGCGGATCAGGGTGGCACTGGTGTCCTCCGGCGCAATGCGAAGGGATTCGAAACGGGCTTCGGCCGGCAGCCCGGGAAGGCTGCGCGGGTCGAAGACGATGGGCTGGCCCGCATCGTCGATGCGTTCGGCCACCGCCACCGTGGCGATCTGCAGGATCTGCTGCCAGCCATGCCAGGTGGGCAGTGCCGCCGCCTGGTCGGTGCCGAGCATCAGCACCCACTCGACTTCGGGCTGTTCGAGCCGCAATTCTCGCAGGGTATCGAGCGTGTAGCTCGGACCGCTGCGAAGCGTCTCCCGCGCATCGACCATCACGGCACCCAGCGGCTCGAAGGCCAGCCGTGCCATGGCCACCCGATCGGCCGCGTCGCTGAGCGTGCGCGCCTTGTGCCAGGCATGCCCGGTGGGCAGCACGCGCAGCTCGCGCAGACGCAACTGCGAGAGGGCCGCGCGCGCCAACGCCACATGCGTGTTGTGCGGTGGATCGAAGGCACCGCCGAAAACGCCCACGCGGGGTTTCAGAGCCATTCGCGGCGGGGCAGGAAGTCGGTGTACAGCCGCGCCTCGGCCGAGCCGGGTGCTTCCTCACGGCGATAGGCCCAGCTCGCCTGCGGCGGCATCGACAGCAGGATGGACTCCGTGCGCCCCCCCGATTGCAGGCCGAAGTGCGTGCCGCGGTCCCACACCAGGTTGAATTCCACGTAGCGACCCCGGCGGTAGAGCTGGAAATCGCGCTCGCGTTCGCTCCAAGCCATGTCGCGCCGGCGCTCCACGATGGGCATGTAGGCAGGCAGGAAGGCATCGCCGACCGACTGCAGCATGCCGAAGCTGCGCTCGAAGCCCAGTTCGGAGAAGTCGTCGAAGAAGATGCCGCCGATGCCGCGCTGCTCGCCCCGGTGCTTCAGGCAAAAGTACTCGTCGCACCAGGACTTGAAGCGGGGGTATTTGTCTTCGCCGAAGGGCGCAAGGGCATCTCGGCAGCTGCGGTGGAAGTGCACCGCATCCTCTTCGAAGCCATAGTAGGGCGTGAGGTCCATGCCGCCGCCGAACCAGCACACCGGCTCCGCGTCGGCGGGCAGCGCCGCGATCATGCGCACGTTCATGTGCACCGTCGGGACATACGGATTGCGCGGGTGGAAGACCAGGGAGACGCCCATGGCCTCGAAGGGCGCGCCGGACAATTCAGGCCGATGCTGCGTGGCAGAAGGCGGCAGCCGCGGGCCCCGTACGTGCGAGAAGCCGCAGCCCGCGCGCTCGAACAGGTCGCCGCCTTCCAGGATGCAGGTCAGGCCCTCGCCCTGCAGCGGCTCACCGGGCGGTTTGTGCCACGCATCGCGCACGGCGCGCCCGCCGTCCGCCCTTTCGATGCTCTCGACGATGCGAGCCTGCAGACCGCGCAGCCAGTCGCCGACCGCCTGCGGCTCGGCCTGCATCAGGCGCCCTGCCCGCGCGCAGGCATGGCACGATGGCCGATGTCCTTGCGGTACTGGACCCCGTCGAAGCGCACCTGCGCCGCCACTTCGTAGGCGCGCTGCTGGGCCAGCTTGACGTTGTCGGCCAGCACCGTCACGCACATCACGCGGCCGCCGCTGGTGAGCAATTTGCCATCCTGCAGCGTGGTGCCGGCATGGAAAACCACCGCATCGGCAGCCTCCGCAGGCACGCCGCTGATGGCGTCACCCTTGCGCGGATCCAGCGGATAGCCGTGCGCAGCCAGGACCACGCCGAGCGCGGTGCGGCGGTCCCATTCCAATTCCACCTGGTCCAGCGTGCCGTCGGTGGCATGCCAGAGCAGGTCGAACAGGTCGGACTTGAGGCGCATCATGATCGGCTGCGTCTCGGGGTCCCCCATGCGGCAGTTGAATTCGAGCGTCTTGGGATGGCCGGCCGCGTCGATCATCAGTCCGGCGTAGAGGAAGCCGGTGTAGGGAATGCCGTCGCGCTCCATGCCGCGGATGGTCGGCAGGATGATCTCGCGCATCACGCGGGCATGCACCTCGGCCGTCACCACGGGCGCCGGCGAATAGGCGCCCATGCCGCCGGTGTTCGGGCCCTGGTCGCCATCGAGCAGGCGCTTGTGGTCCTGGCTGGTGGCGAGGGCCGCGACGTTCTTGCCATCGCACAGCACGATGAAGCTCGCTTCCTCGCCCGCCAGGAACTCCTCGATCACCACGCGGGCACCGCCCTCGTTGTGGCTGATGCCCAGCTTGTTGTCGAGCAGCATGAAGTCGATGGCCTCGTGCGCCTCGGCCAGCGACATCGCCACGACCACGCCCTTGCCCGCCGCCAGACCATCGGCCTTGATGACGATGGGCGCGCCCTTGGCGTCCACGTAGGCGTGGGCGGCCGTGGCATCGGTGAAGGTCTCGTATTCCGCGGTGGGAATCTTGTGCCGCTTCATGAAGGCCTTGGAGAAGGCCTTGGAGCTTTCGAGCTGCGCGGCCGCCTTGGTGGGGCCGAAGATGCGCAGGCCATGGTCGCGGAATTCGTCGACCACGCCCGCCGCCAGCGGGCCTTCCGGGCCGACCACGGTCAGCGCGATCTTTTCCTGCTGCGCCCATTCGCGCAGCGCTGCAGGATCGGTGTGGGGGACCTGTACGAACCGCTTGTCCAGCGCCGTGCCGCCGTTGCCGGGCGCCACGTAGACCCGCGTGACGCGCTCGGAATGCGCCAGGCGCCAGGCCAGCGCGTGCTCGCGGCCGCCCCCGCCGATGACCAGGACCTTCATCAGGAGGCCTCCGCGATGGACGCGTTGTGGTAGACCTCCTGGACGTCGTCCAGGTCCTCGATCATGTCCAGCAGCTTCTGCATGCGGGCGCCGTCCTCGCCACCGAGTTCGATGGTGTTCTCGGCACGCATCGTGACCTCGGCCAGTTCGGCCTTCAGGCCGGCGGCCTCCAGCGCATTCTTGACGGCTTCGAAATCGCCGGGCGCGGTGATCACCTCGATGGCGCCGTCGTCGTCCGTCACCACGTCCTCGGCGCCGGCTTCCAGCACCACTTCCATGACCTTGTCCTCGTCCGTGCCCGGCGCGAACAGGATCTGGCCGCAATGCTTGAACTGGAAGGCCACCGAGCCCTCGGTGCCCATGTTGCCGCCGTACTTGGAAAACACATGCCGGACCTCGGCGACGGTGCGCACGCGGTTGTCGGTCATGGTGTCGACGATGATGGCGGCACCGCCGATGCCGTAGCCCTCGTAGCGGATTTCCTCGTACTGCACGCCTTCGAGGTTGCCGGTGGCCTTGTCGATGTTGCGCTTGATGGTGTCGGCCGGCATGTTGGCGGCCTTGGCCTTGTCGACCGCCAAGCGCAGGCGGGGATTGGCCGTGAGGTCACCGCCGCCCGTGCGCGCGGCCACCATGATCTCGCGGATGACGCGCGTCCAGATCTTGCCGCGCTTCTCGTCCTGCCGGCCTTTTCTGTGTTGAATGTTTGCCCACTTGCTGTGTCCGGCCATGACCTGATGCTCGCGTTTCTTGTCTGTCGTTACGGGTAGGCAATTTTACCGTCCGCAACGAGGCCGCCCCTCGGCGGGACGGCATACTCCGCCTTTTTCACGACACATCGACCGCCCCATGACCACCGACTCCTCCAGCGCCGGCATGTCGACCGCAGACTCGGACAGCTGCGATGTCTTCGTGATCGGCGGCGGCCCGGCCGGGGCCACGGCCGCCGCGTTGCTGGCGCGCCAGGGCCGGCGGGTGGTGATGGCCGAGAAGGCGCATCACCCGCGCTTCCACATCGGCGAATCCCTGCTGCCTGCCAATGTGGAGCTGTTCGACCGACTGGGCGTGCGCGAGCAGGTCGAGCGCATCGGCATGGCCAAGTGGGGCGCGGAGTTCGTCTCGCAGGAGCACGGACGCAGTGTCCGCCTCGGCTTTGGCGAAGGCTGGGACAAGAAACTCACCCACGCCTGGCAGGTTCGCCGCTCCGATCTGGACGAGATCCTGTTCCGCCATGCGGCGAAGGAAGGCGCGACCGCCCTCGAAGGCTGCCGGGTGCGCGAGGTCGCCTTCGACGATCAGGGCGCGACCATCCATGCCACGCTCGACGACGGCGGCTCGCGCCAGTGGCGCGCGCGCTTCGTGGTCGACGCCTCCGGCCGCGACACCTTCATGGCCAACCGCCTGAAGTCCAAGCTCAAGAACCCGCGCCACAACAGTTCGGCCCTGTTCGGCCACTTCCGCAACGCGTGGCGGGCGGAAGGCATGTACGAGGGCTACATCACCATCTTCTGGTTCAAGCACGGCTGGTTCTGGTACATCCCGCTGGCCGACGGCACGGTGAGCGTGGGCGCCGTGTGCTGGCCCTATTACCTGAAGTCGCGCGACAAGCCGCTCAAGGAGTTCTTCGCCGACACCATCGCCATGAGCCCCGAGCTCTCCGAGCGGCTCAAGGACGCGGAACTGGTCGACGACGCGGTGCATGCCACCGGCAACTATTCCTACAGCGGCACGCACTGCGCCGGCGAGCGCTACCTGATGCTGGGCGATGCCTTCGCGTTCATCGATCCGGTGTTCTCGTCGGGTGTGTACCTGGCCATGCACAGTGCCTTCGAGGGCGCCGAACTCGTGGCCACCACGCTGGACCAGCCCAGCCGCGCCTCCGCCGCGCGGCGCACCTTCGAGCGGTACATGCGCAAGGGCCCGAAAGAGTTCTCCTGGTTCATCTTCCGCGTCACCAACCCGACGATGCGCGAGTTCTTCATGTACCCGCAGAACCCCTTCCGCGTGAAGGAGGCGCTGATGTCGCTGCTGGCGGGCGACATCCACAACGGCACGCCCATCTGGCGCTCGCTGCGCATCCTCAAGACCATCTACTACGCGGTGTCCGCGGCCAATCCACGGCGCACCTGGCATGCCTGGCAGCGGCGCCGGCGCAACATCCGCGACCTGGGCCCGCTGGCCGGCGAAAACGTGCTCGAGCGGCAATGAGCGCAGCCTCGCCCATCACCACCGGCGCCCGCGCCGCGGACGCTGGCGCCGTCATGCCCGCTTCGGCCTTTCAGCGCTGGCCCTTGAGCGATGCCGCCCGGGTCGAATCCGGGCGCATCCTGGGTGGACTGGTCTACGGCTGGATGGAGGACGGCGCGGCGCTGCCTGACGGCCTGGCCGCAGTGCCGGCCGCGGTGCTGCTGCAGCAGCAGGTGTGCGCCGATGTGTGGCTTGCCAGCGGACCGGTCGAGGCCGGCCAGACCGGCAGCGCGCGCTGGCGCCACGACGGCCGGCACCTGTTCGGCGCCATCGACCTGCCGGAAGACGGATCCGGCCTGGAGGCGCTTGCCCGGCGTGCCTATGGCGACCTCTTCGCCTGCCTCGCCCGCACGGGCTTTGCCCATCTGCACAGGCTCTGGAACTACCTGCCGCGCATCAACGAGGATGGCGGCGGGCTGGAACGGTACCGCCAGTTCAATGCCGGGCGGCAGCAGGCATTCCTCGATGCCGGCCAGGCCGCGTTCGAAGGCGCCCCCGCGGCCTGCGCCCTGGGCCTGCACCGGGGTGGCCTGATCCTGCGCTTCCTCGCCGCCAAGGTGCCGCCGCACCCCATCGAGAACCCACGCCAGACGCCAGCCTGGCGCTACCCGGCCGACTACGGCCCGCGCGCGCCGACCTTCTCGCGCGCGGCCGTGGTGCGGCAACCCGACGGAACGAAGCATCTGTTCGTCTCGGGCACGGCCAGCATCGTCGGCCATGCGACCGTCCATGTGGACGACCTGCAGGCCCAACTCGAAGAGACACTGCGCAACCTCGACGCCGTGCTGGCCGAGGCGAACCACCACGGTGGCGGCGGATTCACCCTTGGCGGGAGCGACGCTGTGGTCTACGTCCGCCATCCGGAAGACGCGCCGGGGCTGCGCGACCAATTGGCCGCCGCATTCGGCGAGCAGAGTCCTTTCCTCCGTCGTGCACTGTTCCTGCACGCTGACATCTGCCGTCGCGATCTGCTGCTAGAAATCGAAACCCACATGAGCATTGCCGACCGCCCTGCAGCCGCTGTCGCGCCGCCCCCCGAGGCCGCCGACACGCACCGCACCGCGTCGCTCCCGGATCTGGATGACCCCACGCGCTGACCGCCACCGCCCCCAACCTCGCCTGGATTGCGCGCAGCCATGAGGCCGATCCTGCGTCTCGCCAAGGCGGTTCTTCTTGCGCCGCCGCTCTACCTGCTGCTGTTGGGGCTGGGGCTCATGTCGCTGGCGTGGAACCTGGTGGCCATGGTGCTCTATCCCCTGCTGCCGGCGGGAAGAGGTCGCGACGTCGGCCGCGCAGCCATCGCGCATGGTTACCGCCTGTTCTGGACCGTGGCCTGCGCTTGCGGAATGATGCGCATCGATGCCCGTTGCCTGTCCGCCCTGCGCGATGAGCAAGGGCTCGTGATCATCGCCAACCATCCGACGATGCTCGACGCCCTGCTGCTGGTGGCGCACCTGCCGCACAGCGCCTGCATCATGAAGGCGTCGCTGATGAGGAACGTGTTCCTCGGCGCCGGCGCCCGGCTGGCACGCTACATCCGCAATGACTCGGCCCGCACCATGGTGCGGCTGGCGGTCGACGACCTGCGCGAGGGCGGGCAACTCGTCGTCTTCCCGGAAGGCACCCGCACGACCGGCGGGCGGCTCAACGCCTTCCGCCCTGGCGTCACCCTGATCGCGCGGCTCGCGCAGGCGCCGATCCAGACCGTGTTCATCGACACCGACTCGCCCTACCTCGGCAAGGGCTGGCCGATCTGGCGGGTTCCCCCGCTGCCCATCGTGTTCCACCTGCGGCTGGGCGAACGCTTTGCACCGATGGCGGACAGCAACGCCCTCACGGCACGCCTCGAACAATACTTCCAACAACATCTGACGCCCGGGCCCGCACCCGAGGCGGCCGCTGCCGAATGCCAGAGTCCTCGCGCACCCACCTTGTCCTGATCCCCAGCTACAACACCGGGCCGAAAGTCTTCGACACGGTGCGCGAAGCCCGGGCGCAGTGGAGCCCCGTGTGGGTGGTGGTGGACGGCAGCACCGACGGCACGGCCGAGCAGCTCCAGCAGATGGCGCAGGCGGACGCCGGCCTGCGCGTCTGGGTGCTGCCCCAGAACCAGGGCAAGGGCGCCGCCGTGATGCAGGGCCTGCGTACCGCCGCCGCCGAAGGATTCACGCACGCGCTCACGATGGATTCCGACGGGCAGCATCCTTCGGCGCTCATCCCCGCGTTCATGGCAGCATCGATCCAGCGGCCGGAGACGATGGTGCTCGGCCGGCCGGTGTTCGACGCCAGTGCCCCGCTGCTGCGTGTGCGCGGGCGCCGTGTCTCCAACGGATGGACCCAGCTGGAAACCCTGTTCGCCGGGATCGGCGACTCGCTGTATGGGTTCCGGGTCTACCCCATCGAGGACCTGCTCGCGATCATGGACCGGCAACCCTGGATGCGGCGCTTCGACTTCGACACCGAGGCGGTGGTCCGGCTGGCCTGGCGCGGCGTGAAGCCCGTCAACATCGACGCGCCGGTCAAGTACCTGAGCGCCGACGAGGGCGGCGTCTCCCACTTCCGGTATGGCCGCGACAACGTGCTGCTGACCTGGATGCACACGCGGCTGATGATCGAGTTCGTCCTGCGCCTGCCTTCCCTGGTCTGGCGCCGTCTGCGGGGAGCGCCCCCCTTCCAGCGCTGAATTCAGGCCGCGGGCAGTGCGATGCCCGCCGAGCGAGACCGCAGGAAGGCGGGGATCACCCGCGCGACGCGCTGCATCATGGCGAATTCGCCGTCGCTCAATTCTTTGCTGTCCTGATCGAAGTGGCACAGCGAACCGAAGAGCTGGCCGGCGTCGTCAAGCACCGGGACGCCGTGATAGCTCAGCACCACCCCTTGGTAGACATGGCCGTCGAGGCGACGGTCAGCGCCGGTGTCTCCACTCTGGAACCCACCCTCGCGCAGCACGTACTGGCAGAAGCTGTCCTTGAAGGGCACCGCGGCAAGGTGCTCGGGCCGCGCTTCGCCCGCCTTGTCCACCAGCGCAAGGCTGCGCATGAGGTCGCCCTCGAAGCGATAGACGCCGGTATAGCGGTGGGGAACACGGGCGTTGAGCTCGCGCAGGGCCGCTTCGAGGCCCTCGATCTGGCAAACACGCACGAACCACTGGATCTCGTTCATCAGGACACTTTCGCAGAAGGTGCGATTGTCGTGGAGCCTGCCGCGGGCCCACCAGCGTGAGCGGGCATTCAGCGCTCGGGCCACCGCTGCGGCACGCGCCGCAGCTTGGCGGTGTCGTAACCCAGCGCCCGCAGACGGGCGACGGCCGCGTCGTAGCGTTGTTCCGGAATGGCGGGCTGCCTCGCCATGATCCAGGCGTAGTCCCGGGCGCTGCGACCGATGATGGTCAGCGAATAGGCGGGGTCCACGTCGACGATCACGTACTCAGCCTTGATCGGCCAGATGAACTGCATTCCCCAAACGGCATTGCCCGTGCCTTCCACCACGGTACCCACCGGGTTCATCGTCCGCAGAGGCCCGTCGAAGGCACCCTCGCGGTACCGAAAGCGCGTGCGAATGCGGCCCTCGTCATCCAGGCGGTAGGACTCCACGGCGTTGTAGGCATCGCGCTCGGGCGGGGTGGGGATGTTGCCGATGACATACCAGTCGCCCATGAACCGGCGCAGGTCGACCGCTGCCTCGCGTTCGATGGTGGGGGTGGAGACCGCGCATCCGGACACTGCGGATACAGCGAGCACGACGCCGCCCACGATCAAGGATCGGCGCGAGAGGGAACCAGAGGCGGATGCAGGTCTCACGATGGCATTCCAGACGTGGGTAGAGGTACGAGACAGTACCTCAGCGGCTTTGAGGGCAACGTCGGACAAGAACGACAGCGCTGTGCATGGTCGACCAGCTACCCGAGCCGGTCACCGCGCTTGGGGACGAACGGCGGGAAGGTGCCCTGAAGCAGCGGGCAGCGTGCACTCGTGGGCGCCGCCGGCCTCTAGGCAGGCTTGACGCGGGCCAGGGCAGGAGGTAGGCGATGCGCGCACCCTGCCCGCGCAGCCTGAGCCTTCAGGGACGCTTGAGGCCGAAGGCGCCAAGCACCTGGTCTGCGTTCTTCTGCATCTGCTCCTGCATCTGCTGGAAGGCGGACTTGGACTGTTCGACGTAGCTTCCCATCAGCCCCTGCAGCACGGGCGACTGCATCGTCATGAAGCGGGACCACATCTCGGGCGTGAAGCTCTGGGCCTTGTCGGCCATCTGGGTCTGCACCTCGACCATGGCCTGGATGTTCTTCTCGAGGTAGGGCGCCATGAAGCCCTGCATGGCGTGGCCGTAGAAGCGGATGATGCTGGCCAGCACCTGCTCGGTGAACATTGGCGCCCCGCCGGCTTCTTCTTCCAGGATGATCTGCAGCAGGATGCTGCGGGTGATGTCTTCGCCCGTCTTGGCATCGCGGACCACGAAGGTCGCCTGGTCCATCACCAGTTGCTTGACGTCCGCAAGTGTGATGTAGGCCGAAGAGTCGGTGTCGTAGAGCCTGCGGTTCGGGTACTTCTTGATCACCCGTTCAGACGACTTGGCCGCCGCCTTCTTGCCCTGCACTGGAGATTCCTTCAAACCACACACCTCGCATTCCACGAGCAACCCATTCTAGGGAGGCGACTGGAAGCGCATTCCAAGGTTTACCCTGCCCACCCGCCAAGCCTCAGGGATTGGGGTACTCGGCACCGCAACTGCTGCAGCGTGCGAGTTCGTGGCCCTCTTCCGTGCGATGGAACGACAGCGGCGTGCGCGTGCTGGCAAAAACCCAGCATCGCGGGCAATGCTCGCGGCCTTCCATCGGCAGGTAGGAGCGGGCACGCTGCTGGACGCGCTCCCGGGTTACCAGCACGCCCATGCCTTCGGCGCGCGCCACGTCCTGCGCCGCCATCGTGCCGACGCGTCCGCTGGCCCGGTCATTGATGCCATAGACGGCACGAGCAAATTCCAGCGGGGCCTGATGCAACAGCATGGCAATTCTGCGCCGCGAAGCAAGTTCATCAGGAAGGACGGAGGGCGAGTTCATCAGGATTCCCCGGGGCGCGGAAGTGGTTGTTATGTGCAGGCCAAGTTATCACACGCCGCAACCAATTGCATCTGACGTTCGGCCAGGAAAGTCAGCCAGCGTGCGCCCTCAAGACAGGGCGAACTGGCATCGAGGCGGAGGAATGATTGGACGGCTCGCGGCCCAGCGCGTCGGACTGTTTCCGCAAGATTCGGCGGGGGGGGGCTTCCCAGCCCCAAAAATACCGTGCTATACTCTATCCTCTCGAACAAACACAGGCGCGTAGCTCAGCTGGTTAGAGCACCACCTTGACATGGTGGGGGTCGTTGGTTCGAGTCCAATCGCGCCTACCAAACGCCGTGTGTCAACCAGGCACACACCAAAAATAGCCCCGCAAGGGGCTATTTTTTTGCCTGTTCGTCGGTCACGCACGGCACAGGATTACGTTCTTCGAACGACCTTGCCTGGGAACGGAGCGGCACGGCGAGCCAGCGGCTCCGCGCGTCGCCCCTTGGGCGAAACCTCAGCGACGCCGGGCCGAGCGCACGCCGGACACCGACGCCACGATGCCCAGCACATGGGTCAGCCGCGCTGCGTCGGCGATCTCGATGGTGAAGGTCATCCAGGCCGTCCCCCGCACCGACTGGGTCTGGACGCCGATCACGTTCATCTTCTCGCGCGCGAAGACGTCCGAGATGTCGCGAAGCAATCCCTGGCGGTCGGCCGCCTCCACCGCCACGTCCACGGCATAGACCATGTCGCTGCCGCTCCGTGGCGTTCCCCATTCCACGTCGATCACGCGGCCGGCGTCCTTCGCCGCCATCATCCTGAAGTTGCTGCAGTCCGCGCGGTGCACGCTCACGCCGTGGCCGCGTGTCACGAAACCCCGGATCGCATCTGGCGGCGCAGGTCGGCAGCACTTGGCCAGCTGGGTCATGAGCGAGGAGACGCCCACCACCAGCACGCCGCCCTTGCCGGAACCATCGGTGGCCCGCGGCTTGCGGATGAGCGGCGCTTCGTCGGCCGCGGGCTGAGCCTCCTGCGGTCGCAGCAGGTTCTCGATGTTGCGCAGGGAGAACTCGTCCTTGCCCACCACTTCGAACAGGTGGTCGGCGCTGCGAAAGCCCAGTTGGGTGGCCAGGTCCTCCAGGCGCAATGCCGTCTTGCCCTCGCGCTGAAGCAGCTTCTCGACCGCCTCGCGCCCCCGCGCCACGGTCTCGTGTGTGGCCTGGGCATTGAACCAGGCACGCACCTTCGCACGCGCCCGATGGCTGGCGAGATAACCGAGATCGGTGTTGAGCCAGTCACGCGAGGGCCCGCCTTCCTTCGTGGCGATCACCTCGACGGTCTGGCCGTTCTGCAGCGGCGTGTTGAGCGGCACCATGGCACCGTCCACACGCGCGCCCCGGCAGCGGTGGCCCAACTGCGTGTGCACCGTGTACGCGAAATCCACCGGCGTGGAGCCCTGGGGCAGCTCCACGATGGCGGCATCGGGCGTCAGCACGTAGATGCGGTCGTCGAAGAGGCCGCTGCCCTGGTCGCCGCCAGACAGGTCGCGCTCCCAGGCCAGCAGCTGCCGCAGCACTGCGATCTTCGCGTCGTACTCGCCGCCGGCCCACACGCCGGCATAGCCCTTGGGCCCCGCCTCCTTGTAGGCCCAGTGCGCCGCCACGCCGTGCTCGGCATGCTCGTGCATCTGTGCGGTGCGGATCTGGATCTCGATGGGCTTGTCGGGCCGGCCGCCGGCCACGTCGCGCACCACCGTGTGCAGCGACTGGTAGCCATTGGGCTTGGGCCGGGCGATGTAGTCGTCGAACTCCTCCACGATCGGCTGGAAGTGCGAATGCACCCAGGCCAGCACCGCATAGCAGTCCTTCACGTCCCCGACGATCACGCGCAGGGCCAGGATGTCGAACACCTGGCCGAAGTCGAGCGACTTGCCGCGCATCTTCTTGACGATGCTGTAGATGTTCTTGGGCCGGCCCTGCACCTTCGCCTCGATGCCCTGGCTGGCAAGGTCCCGCTCGAGCCGCGCGCGCAGCTGCTCGACATAGACCTCGCGCTCCGCCCGCTTCTCGTCGAGCAGCTGGGCGATCAGCTTGTAGGTGTCCGGCTCCAGGAAACGGAAGGAGAGGTCCTCGATCTCCCACTTGACCTGCCAGATGCCGAGCCGGTTGGCCAGCGGCGCGAACACCTGGAGCGACTCGCGCGCCATGCTCTCGGGCACCGGCTGCTTGACGGCCGCCGCATGCCTCAGCGTCTGCAGCCGCGAGGCCAGGCGCAGCATCACCACCCGCAGGTCCCGCGAGAAGGCGAGCAGCATCTTGCGCACCGTCTCGGTCTGCGCGCCGCTGCCGTCGGCCATCTGCACGACCCCGCGCGTCTGCTTCTGGACCTGGACCAGCTTGGTCGTCTCCAGCGCGAGGGAGGCGTAGTTGTCGCCGAAGACCTTGGAAATGACCTCGTGCGGCCGGTTGAGGTGCGGGCAGGCGTAGACGAGATAGCTGGCGGCCTGCATGGCCTCGGAGCCGCCCATCGAGGCCACGATGGCGGCCACCGCATCGGCATGCGCCAGCGTGTTCTCGCCGGTGTCGAGCGTCTCGCCCTCGATCAGCGGTGCTGCGAAGGCGCGGGCGCGGGCCAGCATGTCCTCCATGCCCGGCGCCACCTGGGCAGTGGCGGCGGACAGGGCATGTTCAACAACGGCTGGCTCTGACACTGACAACTCTCAATCGCAAATTCTGGATGTGCACTCAACGCGCGAACAGGAAGGACGCCACGACGGACGACTGCGCCGGATCGACCAGCGTGGGCGCATGCCCGACGTCGGCGAACTCGACGAGCGAAGCCCTGGGGCCCCGCTGCGTCATCGCCTGCGCCGTGCTGCGCGACAGCAGATCGGAATCCGCGCCGCGCAGCAGCAAGGTCGGCGCCGTCACGGCATCGTAGGCCGCCCACACCACCGCTTCGCCCTGCGCGGCCTGCTCGCGCGTCAGCGCCCGCAGGCCCACGGACAAGGCCGGGTCGTAATGCAGCCGGTAAGGGCCGACATCGGTGCTGCCCTGCGCCGGCGCCTGCCGTTGCCGGCCGTCGGCGCTGCGTTCGCTGGCCGGGACCAGCATCGGCACCGTCAGCGCACGCCACTGCGCGGGCGTGTGCGGGCCGAAGCCCGCGGAGATCCCGAGCAGCACCTGCGCCGCCTCTTCGACCGTGGCATAGACACCGCCCTGCCCCACGTAGCCCGAAATGCGGGCGATCGCATCGAATTCAACCGCCGGACCGACATCGTTGAGCACGAGGCGCCGCACAGGCACGGGCACCAAGGTTGGCTGGGCGGCCAGGAAGATGCCGATGAGGCCGCCCATGCTGGTGCCGACATGGTCGAACTGCTCGATGGGAGCGCGCGCATGCAAGTGCGCGAGCAGCGCCATCATGTCGGCGACGTACTGCGGGAACTGGTAGTGCGCGGGCTCCGCCAGCCAGTCGCTTCGGCCACGGCCCACGACGTCCGGGCAGACGATGCGGATGGGCTGCAGCGCCTGGGCCAGCAGCACTTTCGCCAACGCATCGAAGTCCCGCCCCTGGCGCGTGAGCCCATGCACGCACAGCACCACATGGCCGGCCTGCGGGTCGCCCCACTGCCAATAGGCCATGCGATGACCGCCGCCGGCATCCGCGCAGTCCACGAAATCAAGGATGGGCTCTGTCATGCAAACGTCTCCGTGGCGCTGGCGATATGCTCGCGTCCATCCTAATTGATCGCGGAGAACAGCCCATCATGCTTCAAGGCAAAACAGCGCTCGTCACAGGCTCGACCAGCGGCATCGGACTCGGCATTGCCAAGGCGCTGGCGCAGCAGGGCGCCAACCTCGTGCTCAATGGCTTCGGCGACGCGGATGGCGCACTGGCCGAGATCCGCGCCCTCGGCGTGAAGGCCGAGTACCACGGCGCCGACATGAGCAAGGCCAGCCAGATCGAGGACATGATGGCCTTTGCGGCGAGCAAGTTCGGCCGCGTGGACGTGCTGGTCAACAACGCCGGCATCCAGCATGTGGCGAAGGTCGAGGACTTCCCGCCCGAGAAGTGGGACGCGATCATCGCCATCAACCTCAGCAGTGCCTTCCACACCACCCGGCTGGCCATTCCGGCCATGCGCGAAGCCAACTGGGGGCGCATCGTCAACATCGCCTCGGCGCACGGCCTGGTCGCCTCGGCGCAAAAGTCGGCCTATGTGGCGGCGAAGCACGGCATCGTGGGGCTGACCAAGGCCGTGGCGCTGGAGACCGCGACCACCGGCGTGACCTGCAATGCCATCTGCCCCGGCTGGGTGCTGACGCCCCTGGTGCAAAAGCAGATCGATGATCGTGCCGCACGCGAAGGCATCACGGTCGAGCAGGCGAACAACGACCTGTTGGGCGAGAAGCAGCCATCGCTTCAGTTCACGACCGTCGAACAGTTGGGCGGCCTGGCTGTCTTCCTGTGCTCGCCTGCGGCGGACCAGGTGCGGGGCGTCGCGTGGGCCATGGATGGTGGCTGGACGGCGCAGTAGTGCTGCTGCCCGCGCCTGCCCGCACCGCAGCCGGAAGCGCGGGGTGCCCTACTTCAGCTGCACAGACCCGGACACATTGACCGTCACGGTGGTCTTGCCGGCCTCCACGGGCACCGGCGCAGCATCCGCCTTGAAGGCCATCGCCTCGGCGGCCATCATGCGCGGCCGAGCTGTGAAGTCCTGCGGACCCTTGACCGACACCTGCCGCAGCGTGTAGCCGGAGAAGCCGAAGTTCTGTGCCAAAGCGGCTGCTTTCTGGCGGAAGCTTTCGATGGCGCGGGCCTGCGCTTCGGCCTCGACCTTGCGGGTCTGCTCCCGGCTGAGGCTGAACCCCACGTTCGCCACGGTCAGGCTGTCGATGCGGCCAGCCACCTGCGTGATTCGGGGAAAGTCGCGGCCCTCCAGCACCACCTCGGCGCTTCCCTGCCAGCCGTTGATCTTGCCCTCACGGCTGTAGCGGGGCGACAGGCTGAAGTTGCCCGTGCGCACGTCCAGATCACCAGGCTGCACCTGCGTGCGCGCTACAGCAAGCGCCGCATCCACGGCCGCCTTCAACTGCCCCTGGACTGCGGCGGCCGAGGTTCCGTCCCGCGTGGTCGACAGCGTCATCGTCAACATGTCCTGCTGGGCATCGACCGAGCCCGATGCCGACAGCTGGAGCACGTTCTGCGGGGGTGACCACATCGGCCCCTCCTGCGCCAGCACGGGCAACGAAAGGGCGGCGAAAGCCACGGGAGCGGCGGCGCGGAGCAGGGGGCGAAGGATGGTCAAGCAGTTCCTCTTTAGGATGAGTTGAAGACGCACGCGCGGCACCGTTCAGTGCCGCGGGTCGCGCCAGGGAAAGGGAAGGTTCCAGCCGCGGCGCGACGGAGAACCATCGGCGCGTGCCGCAGCCGGATCGGCGCCACCGCCGTCGGCCGGGTGCCGGGCATTCCATTCGCTGCGAAGCTGCTCGCGCAACTCGGCGCGCTGCGCGGGCGACAGCTGCCGCATGGCAGCCTCGGTGGCGGCATCCTCCTGCGGCATCGCCCGCTGGTGCGCGGCCTGTGCCTGCCAGCGCGGGCCTTCAGCGGCCCACGCGGCGGGCGCCAGCGCGGCGCCCGCCGCAGCCATGACCACCGCCAGGCCGAAGCCGGGGGTGGATCGCAGGAAGCAGCACGCAGTCGTCATGGCCCCTACTCTGCCACCGCTTCAATGCGAGAACTTTGCTGTCACGCGAGCGGGCGCAAGTTGTGTAACGTGGTGTCAGCCGGAGCACAGGGGTCGAAGAATCGGTGAACTCGACCTCCACAATCGGCTCTGTTACAAATCTGCTCCCGAGGAATGTCGTACCTATGACTCAAAACCAGACCCGTACCGACAAGATCGTGATCGTCGACGACGACGCCCGCATCCGCGACTTGCTGCGCCGCTACCTGACGCAGGAAGGTTTCGAGGTGATCGTGGCCGAAGACAGCAAGGCGCTCAACCGCATCCTGCTGCGCGACACGGTCGACCTGATCGTCCTCGATCTGATGATGCCGGGCGAGGACGGCCTGTCGGTATGCCGTCGGCTGCGTGCGGCCAACGACCGCACACCCATCATCATGCTCACCGCCAAGGGCGAGGACGTGGACCGCATCGTCGGCCTGGAGGTGGGTGCCGACGACTACCTCGGCAAGCCCTTCAACCCGCGCGAACTGCTGGCCCGCGTGCATGCCGTGCTGCGCCGCCGGCCGCCGCAGGAGGCGCCCGGCGCACCGTCTTCCGAGAACGAGATGGTGTCCTTCGGCCCCTTCGAGTTCGACCTGGGCTCGCGCACGCTGCGCAAGGACGGCGAGGAACTGTCGCTGACGACTGGCGAGTTCGCCATGCTCAAGGCGCTGGTGCGCCACCCGCGGCAGCCGCTGTCGCGTGAGAAGCTGGCCCAGTTGGCCCGCGGCCGCGAGTTCGAGCCCTTCGACCGCAGCCTGGACGTGCAGATCTCGCGTCTGCGCAAGCTCATCGAGTCCGATGCCGCCGCGCCACGCTACATCCAGACCGTCTGGGGCGTGGGCTACGTCTTCGTGCCGGACGGCAACGCCTGACCGTGCCCCCTGCGGCCCCAGCCAGCCCCGCTTCGGGGCGGGCGCTTCCCCCGCCCGATTCCATCCAGGGCACCCTGCCCTCCCCGCTCGAGATGTCCGAGCGGGTGCGCGCGCAGACGCGCTTCCGCCTCGGCTTCAGCCTGTTCTGGCGCACCTTCTTCCTGCTGGTGCTGCTGCTGCTCGGCTGCATCTATGGCTGGCTGCAGACCTTCCGCGCCTTCGAGGACGAACCGCGGACGGTCCAGACCGCGCACCAGATCGCCTCGCTCGTCAACCTGACGCGCGCGGCGCTGGTCTATTCCGACGCGATCACCCGCGTCTCCCTGATCAAGACCCTGGCCGATCAGGAGGGCGTGCGCATCGTTCCGCGCGAGCCGCGCGACCGCTACGAGGGCTACACCGACCGGGCGCTCGACCGCCGCGTGCGCGACGAGCTGATCCGCCGCCTGGGCGAAGGCACCACCATCGCGAGCGAGGTCAACGGCGAGCCGGGGCTGTGGATCGGCTTCGGCATCGACGGCGACCAGTACTGGCTGCTGCTCGACCCGGCCCGCTTCTCGCGCGTCGGCGGACGGACCTGGCTGGCCTGGTTCATCACCGCCGGCATGATGTCGCTGGCGGGCTCGGCGCTGATCACGCGGCTGATCAACCGACCGCTCAAGCAGTTGTCGCGGGCCACGACCCAGGTGCGCGAGGGCGAATACGAGGCCCATCGCCTCGACGAGCATGCCCGCACCAACGAGATCCGGGCCGTCAACATCGGCTTCAACCGCATGGCCGACCAGCTCGCCAAGATCGAGCAGGACCGCGCCGTGATGCTGGCCGGCATCTCGCACGACCTGCGCACGCCGCTCGCCCGCCTGAGGCTGGAGACCGAAATGAGCGTGGCCGACGAGGACGCCCGTGCCCACATGGCGGCCGACATCGCGCAGCTCGACGGCATCATCGACAAGTTCCTCGACTATGCGCGGCCCGACCATGTGCGGCTGCAGCCGCTGAGGCTGCGCGACGTGGTGGCCGACAGCGTGTTCCCGGTGCGCGACCAGGACGATGTCGAGATCCAGATCAACGTGCCCGACGACGCCATGGTCATGGCCGACGAGGTGGAGCTCAAGCGCGTGCTGTCGAACCTGCTGGAGAACGCGCGCCGCTACGGGCGCACGCCGGGCATGAACGTGACGCAGATCGACATCCAGGCGCAGACGCAGCCGACGGCGGTGTTGATCAAGGTGCGCGACCACGGGCCCGGCGTGGCGCCGGTGATGCTCGCGCAGCTGACCAAGCCCTTCTTCCGCGGCGACACGGCGCGCACCTCCGCGGCGGGTGCGGGCCTGGGCCTGTCGATCGTGGCCAAGAACATCGAGCGCATGGGCGGCACCTTCGCCCTCACCAGCACTCCGGGTCGCGGCTTCGCGGCCCATATCCGGCTGCTGCGTGCCCAGGGCACGCCGGCGGCCGCCAGCGACCGGCGCCCCGCGCCTCCTTCTTCCACTGTCCAGACATGAACTTGCGCCCACTCGGCCGTTCCGGCCTCCAGGTCTCCCCGCTCGCCTTCGGCGGCAACGTCTTCGGCTGGACCGTGGACGAGGCCACCTCCTTCCGCCTGCTCGACGCCTGGGTCGATGCCGGCTTCAACTTCATCGACACGGCCGACGTCTATTCCATCTGGGTGCCCGGCCACACCGGCGGCGAGTCGGAGACCATCATCGGCAAGTGGCTGCGCGCCTCCGGCAAGCGCGACCGCATCGTGTTGGCCACCAAGGTCGGCAAGCCCATGGGCGAAGGCAAGAAGGGGCTGTCGCCGCGCTACATCCGCGAGGCGGTCGAGGCCTCGCTGCGCCGGCTTCAGTGCGACTGCATCGACCTGTACCAGTCGCATGACGACGACGCCGAGACGCCCTTCGAGGACACACTGGGCGCCTACGCCGAGCTGATCAAGGCGGGCAAGGTGCGCGCCATCGGCGCCTCCAACCACACGGCGCCGCGTCTGGCCGAGGCGCTGGCCGTCTCCGAACGACTGGGCCTGCCGCGCTACGAGAGCCTGCAGCCGCTCTACAACCTCTGCGACCGCGCCGTGTACGAGGCTGAACTGGAGCCGCTGTGCCAGTCGCAGCAACTCGGCGTCATCAACTTCTTCGCGCTGGCGATGGGCTTCCTGACGGGCAAGTACCGCAGTGCGGCCGACGCCTCGCGCAGCACGCGCGGCGAGCGTGCCGTGGCGGCCTACCTGAACGACCGCGGCCGGCGCATCCTCGCGGCCCTGGACGAGGTGGCAGCCGAGACCGGCGCCAAGCCCGGCCAGGTCGCGCTGGCCTGGCAGATCGCCCGGCCGTCGATCACGGCGCCCATCGCCAGCGCGACCTCGCTGGAGCAACTGCAGGAACTGGTGGCCGCCGCGCAGCTCAAGCTGGCCCCGACCCAGATCGCCCGGCTCGACGCCGCCAGCGCCGAGCACGCCTAAACGAACGAGGGCGTGGGCGCGGCGCTCAGCGCGCAGCGAGGGCGCCCTCGCCCGCCTCCAGCATCAGGGCGAAGAGTTCGCTCCTGAAATGGATGCCCAGTCGCGCAAAGGCCCGGTTGCGGTAGGTCTTGACGGTCGGCAACGCCAGCCCGAGGTCCGCGGCGATGCCTTCCTGCGTCATGCCGCGCAGGAGGCGCAGGCAGACCTCCAGTTCCCGCTGGGTCAGTTCGGGACACTGGGCGAGCAACCGCTGTGCCTGCCCAGCCGACTCCTGCGGCGGTGACGCCAGCACCACATGCTTGCGCGCCAGGGCCATCAACAGGGCGCCGGCCTCGCCGAAATCGGCCAGTTGCCCATCGGCCAGGGGCCGCTGCCCTTCGTGCCGATAGAAGTTGACGGCAAAAAGCGCACCGTCGGCCGACGCCTCGCGCTCCACCACCGACACCCGCTCGCGCACACCATGCGCGTCGTACACCTTGGCCCGGTGCTCGGGAGGCACTTCGCCGGCCGTGATGTGGCACATGCGCAGCGGCGCGGGCCCACCGTCGCGGAAGGTGCGGTCGTGCTGCACCGGACCTGACAGATAGGCCCGCCAGCAGTCGCGCGTGGTGTCGGGCACGCCCAGACTGCCGCTGATGAAGATGGCGGGCCGGGCCCCCGTGCGGTAGATCGAGAAGGAGGCGACCGGCAGCGTCGCCGCCACGGCCTGCAGCAGGCGCGGGCCGAAGGCCGCGTCGCCCAGCGCCGGCACCACCTCGGGCATGCGCGCCGCCAGCAGCGCATGGGCGCTCTCGCCGGCAGGCAGGGCGGGGCTCCAGGTTCTCATGGCAGGCGGGAGGGCGGCGGCATTGGGGGAAGTCCGTCATCTTCTGGGATGACGAGGCGCCGCCGCCACGGGACTTACGCTAGACAAATGATGATGTCAGACAACGATCCCCTGTCCCCGCCCTCCCTGGCACACTTCGCCGACGTGGCGGTGGACGTGGGCCAGCCGCTGGTGCTCGGCCGCGGCGCGCAGGGCCTGCGCCGGGTGGTGCCGATCCTCGGCGGCACCGCGCGCGGCGATGGCTGGACGGCTCGGGTGCTGCCGGGCGGCGCCGACTTCCAGCTCTTCGCCACCGAAGGCTGCTCGGTGCTCGATGCGCGCTATGGCATGGAGACCGACGCCGGCGACCTGATCTACGTGCAGAACCACGCCGTGCGCGCCGCCGCGCCCGAAGTGATGGCCCGCCTGATGCGCGGCGAGCCGGTGCAGCCGTCGGAGGTGTATTTCCGCTGCACGCCGAGCTTCGAGACCGATTCGCCCGCGCTGCGCTGGATCACCGAGCGGCTGTTCGTCGGCAGCGGCGTGCGGCATCCGGCTCAAGTGGCCATGCGCTTCTTCGTGCTGACGTGAACCACCCCCCATGCCGGCCGAGCCAGTTCCACGCGTGCCCTGGACCGGCCTGCTCGACACGCTCGCGCCGCAGCATGGGCTTCGCCGCCGCCCTCCCGCCCTCACCAAGAACACTACCAAGGAGACTCCCATGACCCGATTCCGCACGTCCTTCCGCCTGCTCGCCGCCACGGCCGCCCTGGCCGCCGCCTGGACCGGCGCCCATGCGCAAAGCGCCGCCTATCCCAGCCGGCCGGTGCGGCTGATCGTGGGCTTCCCGGCCGGCACCGGCCCGGACATCGTCGCGCGTCTGCTGGCCCAGAAGCTCTCCGAGGGCTGGAACGGCGTCGGCGTGGTGGTGGACAACAAGCCCGGCGCCGGCGGCACCATCGCCGCCAGCGAGGCCGCGCGCGCCCAGCCCGACGGCTACACCCTCATGCTGGGCGAGACCGGCCAGTTGTCGATCGCCCCCAGCAGCTACACCAAGCTGCCCTACGACCCGAAGAAGGACTTCGCGCCTGTGAGCCAGGTGGTCACCAGCAACTTCATGCTGGTGGTCAACCCGCAGAAGGTGCCGGCGCGCGACGTCAAGCAGTTCGTGGACTGGAGCCGGCAGCAGAAGGGCCTGTTCATGGGCACCTTTGGCGCCGGCACGCCGGGGCACTTCGGCGCCTATATCTTCGGCGACGCCATCGGCGTGAAGCCCGAGGCGGTGCACTACCGCAACACCGGCGACGCGCTGGCCGGCCTGATGAGTGGCGACGTGGCCGGCGCCTTCGCCAGCGTCGGCCTGGCCGCGCCCAACGTCAAGGCGGGCAAGCTGGTGGCCCTGGCCGCCAGCGGCGAGACCCGCGCCGCGCTGCTGCCCGACGTGCCCACCTTCAAGGAACAGGGCTACGGCCAGCTGGTGTTCCAGTCCTGGTTCGGCATCGTGGCGCCCAGCCGCACGCCGCCCGAGGTGCTGGCCAAGCTGGAAGCCGACATCCGCCGCGCCATGCAGTCCGCCGACGGCAAGCAGCGCATGGAAGACGCCGGCTTCAGCGTGACCGGCACCACGGCCAAGGAGTTCGGCAACATCATCGCGGCCGACACGGTGACCTGGGGCAAGGCCGTGCAGGCCACCGGCTTCAAGGCGGACTGAGCCGTGCGCCGCCCTGTCGGATTCGGCGGGGCGGCTGCGGGCGCCGTGCTGCTGAGCGCCTGCGGCAGCCCGGTCGACGCACCGCCTGCGGCACAAGCAGCGATGACGCCGCTTGCCTGCGCCCAGCTCGCGCGGGCCATGCCCCCTGGGGCCAGGCTCACGCTGGCCGAGGAAGTCGCCGCCGGCACCATCAACCTCACCGGCATCCAGCCCGGGGCCCCCGGCTCCACCGCGCCGGTGCCCGCCCACTGCCATGTGCAGGGCAGGATCGCCGAGCGCACCGGCCTGGATGGCAAGCCCTACGCCATCGGCTTCGACCTGCGCCTGCCGGCCCAGTGGAATGGCCGCTTCTTCTTCCAGGGCGGCGGCGGCACCGACGGCGTGCTGCGCGATGCCATCGGCGTGCTCACCGGCGGCGGCAACACCAGCAATGCGCTGATGCAGGGCTATGCGGTGGTCTTCACCGACACCGGCCACCTCAACGAGCCTGGCCCCAACGGCCCCTACCAGTTCGGGCTGGACCCGCAGGCCCGCGCCGACAACGGCTACAACTCGATGGCGCAGACGGCGCGCGTGGCCAAGACACTGATCCGCGCGCACTATGGCCAGGCGCCGGAGCGCTCCTACTTCGTGGGCTGCTCCAACGGCGGGCGGCAGGCCATGATGATGACGCAGCGCTACCCGGAGATGTTCGACGGCGTCATCGCCTCGGCACCGGCCTACCGCGTGCCGCTGGCCTCGGTACAGGCGGTGTACGACACGCAGCTCTATGCTCGTGCAGCGGCCGAGCAGGCACCGCCCGGCCCCGACGGCCGGCCGGTGCTGTCCAAGGCCTTCTCGCCCGGCGACATGAAGCTGCTCACGCGCGAGGTGCTGCGCCAGTGCGATGCGCTGGACGGCCTCGCCGACGGCATGGTCAACAACTGGCCGGCCTGCCACTTCAAGCCCGAGGTGCTGCGCTGCACCGGCGCCAAGACGGACGCCTGCCTGGGCCCGGCGCAGGTCGAGGCGCTGCAGCGTTCCTTCGCCGGCGCCCTCGATGCGCAGGGCAAGCCCGTCTATTCGGACTGGGTGTTCGACGCCGGCCTGCATTCGGCCGACTGGACGCGCTGGAAGTTCGGCGATGCCACGAGCGGCCCGGCCAACGCCCGCAACCTCACGCTGATGACCGGTGGGCTGGCCATGTTCTTCACCACGCCGCCCACCGTGACGAGCGACTTCTGGGCCTATGCGATGGGCTTCGATCCGCAGCGCGACACGGCCAAGGTGTACGCCACCGACGGCGCCTTCCGCGAGTCCGCCATGCGCATGGTGGCTGCCGACTCGCCCGACGTGGACGCCTATGCCCGCCATGGCGGCAAGCTCCTGTTCTTCCACGGCGTGAGCGACCCGGTGTTCTCGGTGACCGACACCGTGCGCTACCTCGGCCAGCTGCGCCAGCGCTACGGCGCCGCCACCGACGGCATGGCCCGGCTGTTCACGGTGCCCAACATGGCCCACTGCAGCGGCGGCC
Organism: Pseudacidovorax sp. NFM-22; assembly: GCF_021401245.1. Taxonomy (GTDB): domain Bacteria; phylum Pseudomonadota; class Gammaproteobacteria; order Burkholderiales; family Burkholderiaceae_C; genus Xenophilus. The sequence continues at coordinate 114,869 of NZ_JACBFY010000001.1, read as the reverse complement.
CGGCCACCGACCAGTACGGCGGCCTGACGGCGCTGGTGAACTGGGTCGAGAAGGGACAGCCGCCCGAGCGCATCGTGGCCCGCGCCCGGCCCGAGAACCCGGACGTGACCTGGCCCGGCCGCACGCGCCCGCTGTGCGCCTATCCGAAGCAGGCGCGCTACAACGGCAGCGGCAGCATCGAGGACGCGGCGAACTTCAGCTGCCGCTGATCCCGGCAGTCGCGGCAGGCGCGCGGTAGAGCATCACCGCCGCGCGCGCCTCCATCGCCCGGCCCTCGCCCACGGGGCCGAGCTTCTCGGCCGTCTTGGCCTTGACGTTGACCTGGCCCGGCGCCAGCGCCAGCACCTCGGCGATGCGGGCGCACATGGCCGGGATGTGCGGCGCCAGCTTGGGCGCCTGGGCCACGATGGTGCTGTCCACGTTGCCGATCGCCCAGCCACGCTCGCGCACGCGACGCGCAGCCTCGGCCAGCAGCACGGTCGAGTCGGCGCCGCGGAACTGCGGGTCGGTGTCCGGAAAGTGCCGGCCGATGTCGCCCAGGGCCGCCGCGCCCAGCAGCGCGTCGGTGATGGCATGCAGCAGCACGTCGGCGTCGGAATGGCCCAGCAGGCCGACGGTGTGGGGCACCTCCACGCCGCCCAGGATGAGCTTGCGGCCGGCGGCGAGCTGGTGCACGTCCCAGCCCTCGCCGATGCGGAAGGGAAAGTCGAAGTCGGCGGCGTGGGTCATCGGATGGGGGCTCGTCATGGCATGGCCGTGCCGCCGCGGGCCACCAGCACCGCTGCCGCCACGGCAAAGTCTTCGGGAAAGGTCACCTTGAAGTTCTGGGCGCTGCCCGGCACCAGCCGCGGCGTCAGGCCCAGGCCTTCGATGGCGCTGGATTCGTCGGTCACCGCGTCGCCCATGCGCGCCAGCGCCTCCTGCAGCAGGCCGATGCGGAACATCTGGGGCGTCTGCGCCAGCCACTTGTCGGCGCGGGTCACGGTGCCGGCCACGCGGCCGTCGGCCGTGGCGGCCTTGAGCGTATCCGGCAGCGGCAGCGCCAGCAGGCCACCGACGGCGTCGTGCTCGCAGGCGCCGATGAGTGCATCGACCTGGGTGGGTTGCAGCAGGCAGCGGGCAGCGTCGTGCACCAGCACCCAGTCGTGCGGCAGCGCGCCGGCCTGCTCGCGCAGGGCGGTCAGGCCCTGCGCCACGCTCTGCGCCCGCGTGGCGCCGCCGGCACGCAGCAGCCATTCGCCGGGGCCCGGAAAGCCCGGGAGCACCTGCGCGATGCGCTCGTCCTGGGGCGCCACCACCAGCGCGATGGCCGCCAGCCGGTCGCCCAGGGCGCGGAAGACGTCCAGCGTGTGCGCCACCAGCGGCCGTCCTGCCAGCGGCTCGTACTGCTTGGGGCCGGCGGCGCCGGAGCGGGAGCCCGTCCCGGCGCAGGGGATGAGCACGAACAGGCGCGGCGGCGGCAAGGGCATGGGCGAGGCGGGCGGGAACGGGACGGGCAACAGTGGGATGGGGCGCCGCGGGCACGGCACGTGGACAAGCTCAGCGCGAATCGGATGGAGGGAGTCGACCGGTTCTGCGCGGACGGAGCGGCGACCGGGCCGGCCCCGTCCAGGGAAAAGCCCCGCATTCTAAAATTGCGCGCTTCGCCCTCCCCGCCGTTGCGGCCGGGAGGGTCTGCCTTTGGTGCCGCCCCCGCATGGACCTGCCCGCCCTCTCCCCCGGCAAACGCTTCACCCTTCCCCGTCCGCCCTCCTCCAGCGATGCACTGCTGCTCGCTCGGCTGGCACTGCGCGAAAAGTCGGCCGGCCGCACGACCGCCATCTTCGCGGCGGACGCCACCGACACCCAGCGCCTGACGGACGAACTGGCCTTCTTCGCGCCCGAGCTGCGCTGCGCCGTCTTCCCGGACTGGGAGACGCTGCCCTACGACAGCTTCTCGCCGCACCAGGACCTGATCAGCGAACGCCTGGCGACGCTGTGGCGCATCCTGCAGAAGGAGGTGGACGTGGTGCTGGTGCCGGCGACCACGGCGCTGTATCGCCTGGCGCCGCCGGGCTTCATGGCCGGCTACACCTTCCACTTCCGCACCAAGCAGAAGCTGGATGAGGCGCGCCTGAAGGCCCAGCTCACGCTGGCGGGCTACAGCCATGTGACGCAGGTGGTGAGCCCCGGCGAATACGCGGTGCGCGGCGGGCTGATCGACCTGTTCCCGATGGGCTCGCCGCAGCCCTTCCGCGTCGACCTGTTCGACGACGAGATCGACTCGATCCGCACCTTCGACCCCGACAGCCAGCGGAGTCTGTACCCCGTGCCCGAGGTGCGCCTGCTGCCCGGCCGCGAGTTCCCGATGGACGACGACGCCCGCGCGCATTTCCGCAGCCGCTGGCGCGAGCTGCTCGAAGGCGACCCGACCAAGAGCCGCATCTACAAGGACATGGGCAACGGCGTAGCGACCGCCGGCATCGAGTACTACCTGCCGCTGTTCTTCGACCAGACGGCGACGGTGTTCGACTATCTGGCCGGTGCTGGTGCGGACCGCCGGGACGGCGATGCGCCTTCTTCCGTCACGCTGGTGCTGCACGGCGACCTGGAGGCCGCCTTCCAGCATTTCTGGCAGGACACGCGCGAGCGCTACCGCCTGGCCCACGGCGACCCGGAGCGGCCCGTACTGCCGCCCGAGGCGCTGTTCCTCAATGCCGAGCAGTTCTACGGCCAGACCAAGCCGCACCGCCAACTGTCGCTGCGGCCTGCATCCGCTCAGGCTGAGCCTGTCGAAGCCTTCCCCGAATTCGCGCAACTCCCGCCGATGGCCGCCGTGCGCGGCGCCGACGACCCGCTCGCCCGCCTCAAGGAGCACATCCGGACCACGCGCCACCGCGTGCTGCTGCTGGCCGAGACCGCCGGCCGGCGCGAGAGCCTGCTGGACTTCCTGCGCGCCAGCGGCGTCAGCCCGCCGGCCTTCGACACCCTGGCCGAATTCGAGGCCGAGGCGAGCGAGAAGATCGGCATCGCCACCGCCGCGCTGGCCGCGGGCTTTGCCTGGAACGAGGCCGGCATCGACTTCGTCACCGAGACCGAGCTCTTCGCCACCGGCACCGGCAGCGGCCGCCGCCGCAACAAGCGGCAGGAGGCCACGAGCGATGTCGACGCGCTGATCAAGGACCTCTCTGAACTCGCCCTGGGCGACCCGGTCGTGCACAGCGCCCATGGCATCGGCCGCTACCAGGGCCTGGTCAACATGGACCTGGGCCAGGGCACAGGTCCGGACGGCAAGCCGTTGATGCAGGAATTCCTGCACCTGGAGTACGCCGACAAGGCCACGCTCTACGTGCCGGTGAGCCAGTTGCACCTGATCAGCCGTTACACCGGTGTCAGCGCCGACGAGGCGCCGCTGCACAAGCTGGGCAGCGGCCAATGGGACAAGGCCAAGCGCAAGGCCGCCGAGCAGGTGCGCGACGCCGCGGCCGAGCTGCTCAACATCTACGCCCGCCGCGCCGCGCGCGAGGGCCATGCCTTCCGCTTCCAGGCGGCGGACTACGAGGTCTTCGCCAACGACTTCGGCTTCGAGGAGACGGCCGACCAGAAGGCTGCGATCCATGCCGTGATCCAGGACATGGTCTCGCCCCAGCCGATGGACCGTCTGGTCTGCGGCGACGTGGGCTTCGGCAAGACCGAAGTGGCGCTGCGGGCGGCCTTCGTGGCCATCACAGGCGGCAAGCAGGTGGCCTTCCTGGCGCCCACCACGCTGCTGGCCGAGCAGCACTACCAGACGCTGGTCGACCGTTTCTCCAAGTGGCCGGTCAAGGTGGCCGAGATGAGCCGCTTCCGCTCCGCCAAGGAGATCACGGCCGCCGCCAAGGGCCTGGCCGACGGCAGCGTGGACATCGTCGTGGGCACGCACAAGCTGCTCAGCGAGAGCGTCAAGTTCAAGAACCTGGGCCTGCTCATCATCGACGAGGAGCACCGCTTCGGCGTGCGCCACAAGGAGGCCATGAAGGCCATGCGCGCCGAGGTGGACGTGCTCACGCTCACCGCCACGCCCATCCCGCGCACGCTGGGCATGGCGCTGGAGGGGCTGCGCGACCTGTCGGTCATCGCCACCGCGCCGCAGCGGCGCCTGGCCATCAAGACCTTCGTGCGCAACGAGGGCACCGGAGTGATCCGCGAGGCCGTGCTGCGCGAATTGAAGCGCGGCGGGCAGGTGTACTTCCTGCACAACGAGGTCGAGACCATCGAGAACCGGCGCCAGAAGCTGCAGGAGATCCTGCCCGAGGCGCGCATCGCCGTGGCCCACGGCCAGATGCCCGAGCGCGAGCTGGAACGCGTCATGCGCGACTTCGTGGGCCAGCGCTTCAACCTGCTGCTGTGCTCGACCATCATCGAGACCGGCATCGACGTGCCGAGCGCCAACACCATCGTCATCAGCCGGGCCGACAAGTTCGGCCTGGCGCAGCTGCACCAGCTGCGCGGCCGCGTGGGCCGCAGCCACCACCAGGCCTATGCCTACCTGATGGTGCCGGACATCGAGGGCCTGACCAAGCAGGCCGCCCAACGGCTGGACGCCATCCAGGCCATGGAAGAGCTGGGCTCCGGCTTCTACCTGGCCATGCACGACCTGGAGATCCGCGGCGCCGGCGAGGTGCTGGGCGAGCACCAGAGCGGCAACATGATGGAGATCGGCTTCCAGCTCTACAACGAGATGCTGGCCGAGGCCGTGGCCTCGCTCAAGGCCGGCAAGGAGCCCGACCTGCTGGCGCCGTTGTCGGCCACGACCGAGATCAACCTGCACGCCCCCGCCCTGCTGCCCGACGACTACTGCGGCGACGTGCACCTGCGCCTGTCCTTCTACAAGAAGCTGGCCACGGCCAAGACGACGGACCAGATCGACACCCTGCTCGAAGAGCTGGTGGACCGCTTCGGCAAGCTGCCGCCGCAGACGCAGACGCTGATCGACGTGCACCGCCTGCGCGTGCTGGCGCGGCCCTATGGCGTGACCAAGGTGGACGCGGCGCCCGGCGTGATCAACATCAGCTTCAAGCCCAACCCGCCCATCGACCCGATGGCCATCATCGGGCTGATCCAGAAGAACAAGCACATCAAGCTGGCCGGCAACGACAAGCTGCGCATCGAGCGCGAGCTGAAGGACCCGAAGGACCGGGCGCAGATGGTGCGCGACGTGCTGCGCTCGCTGGGGCAGCCGAAGACCGAGGCGGTGGCGGCCTGAGGGGCGCTCGGGCCGCTCCGAGCCCTGAAGGAGTCGGGTGGCCAGTCGCTTTCGTCCGCCGGGTCGGCTGCGCGAAAGCTTGCATCGGCACAGGGCTTGCTAAAACTCACCGTTCCAAAACACAACGGAGAGAGAAGCGATGCAGACCCGACGACAAGCCCTGATGTTCACGGGCGCACTGGGGACGCTGGCCGCCAGCGGCCGGGCGTTTGCGCAGGCCAAGTACCCCGACCGCCCCGTGAAGGTCATCGTGGGCCTGCCCGCGGGCGGCAGCGCGGACATGATCGCGCGCGAGGTGAGCCAGAAGCTCGGCGCGGCGCTCGGCCAGCCTTTCGTGGTCGACAACCGCGCGGGGGCGTCGGGGCAGATCGGCATGCCTGCGGTGGCCCGCGCGGCGCCGGACGGCTACACGCTCACCGTCTCTCCCGCCTCTTTCCTCACGACCAACAAGAGCGTCTTCAAGACCCTGCCCTACGACCCCGAGGCCGACTTCGCGCCGATCTCGCGAATCGTGAACCAGCCCATGGTGCTGATCGTGAAGGACAAGGCCAAGTACCCCACCGTCGCGGCCTTCCTGGCCGCCGCCAGGGCGGAGCCGGGCAAGCTCACCTACGCGTCGTCGGGCGACGGCAGCCCCCAGCACCTGGGTGCGCTCATGTTCGAGACCCGCACCGGCGCGAAGATGCTCCACGTGCCCTACAAGGGTGGCGCGCCCGCCATCAACGACACGCTGGCCGGCAGCGTGGACGGCATGTTCGCCGTCATGCCCGAAGCCCTGCCGCATGTGCAGGCGGGCAAGCTGTTCGCACTGGGTGTGCTGAGCCCGCAGCGCTCGCCCGTGCTGCCCAATGTGCCGACCATGGCCGAAAGCGGCATCCCCGACCTGAACCTCTCGGCCTGGGTGGGCATCCTGGCCCCGGTCCGCACGCCCAGGCCCCTCATCGACCAGCTCAACGCAGCCGTGCGCGCCGCACTGGATGCAGACCTCAAGGCCAAGCTGGCCACCAACGGCATCGAGGTCGCCCCCAGTTCGCCCGAGGAACTGCAGCGCATCATCGCCGCCGACATCAAGCTGCACGCGCAGCTGGTGAAGGCAGCGGGATTGGTGCCGCAGTAAGCCACCGCGTCCTGCAGCATCGCGGCGAGGCCCGTCGCAGCGCGCTGCGACGCCGGCCTCCGGGGAGAGCGATGAGAAAATCGACGCCATGACTGTCGCCGTTTCCACGCCATCCATCTCGCCAGGCCTTGTCGTCCGGCACATCCCCGGGCCGCTGAAGCTGGCCGACTTCGGCCTGATCGCCTTCGACATGGACTCGACGCTGATCACCATCGAGTGCATCGACGAGATCGCCGATGCGGCGGGCAAGAAGTCGGAGGTCGCGGCCATCACCGAGGCCACCATGCGCGGCGAGATCAAGGATTTCAAGGAAAGCCTGCGCCGCCGCGTCGCCCTGCTCGAAGGTGTGCCGGTGGGCGCGCTGCAGGAGGTCTACGACCAGCGGCTGCGCCTGTCGCCCGGCGCGCCCGAGCTGGTGGGCGCCTGCCGCGAGGCGGGGCTCAAGGTGCTGCTGGTGTCGGGTGGCTTCACCTTCTTCGCCGACCGCGTGAAGGCCCGGCTGGGCATCGACTTCGCACGCTCCAACCTGCTGGAGGAAGACGGCGGCCGGCTGACGGGCCGCGTGCGTGCGCAGGACTGGGGTGACATCTGCGACGGCGCCGAGAAGCGCCGTACGTTGCTGGAAGTGGCCTCGCTGCTGCGCCTTTCGCCCGCGCAGACCATCGCCGTGGGCGACGGCGCCAACGACCTGCCGATGATGGGCGAGGCCGGCCTGTCGGTGGCCTTCCATGCCAAGCCGAAGGTGCGCGAGCAGGCCATGGTGGCGATCAACGAAGGCGGGCTGGACCGGCTTCTGGAAGTCGTGCGGCCCTGACCCCATGGCACGGTGACGCGCGCCGCTAACATCGCGCGCTCGCGGCCTCTGCGGCCATCTTTTTCCTCAGTCTCTTCTTCCCCCGCCTCCATGAACCGTACCGACGACATCGGCAAGTTCCTCCTGCGCGCCACGCTCGGCGTGCTGATCCTGCTGCACGGCATCGCCAAGTTGCCCAAGGGGGTGGACGGTATCGGCCACATGCTGGCGTCGCAGGGCGTGCCCTCGGTGCTGGCCTACCTGGTGTTCGTGGGAGAGATCGTCGCGCCGGTGCTGCTGATCGTCGGCTTCTTCACCCGGCCCGCGGCGCTCGTGGTGGCCATCAACATGGTGGTGGCGATCTGGCTGGTGCACATGGGCGACCTGGGCAAGTTCAACGGCACCGGGGGCTGGGCGCTGGAACTGCAGGGCATGTTCTTGGTGGCGGCGCTGGCCAGCGCCATGATCGGCGGCGGCCGCATCGGCGCCGGCGGCCGCTTCAACTGAGCGGCCGGGCCGCACGATTCAATCGTCGTCGGCCGCGTCCAGGCCGGGGAACAGCACCTCGGTGAAGCCGAAGCGGGTGAAGTCCCGCACGCGCATCGGGTAGAGCTTGCCGATCAGGTGGTCGCATTCATGCTGGACCACGCGGGCATGGAAGCCCTCGGCCATGCGGTCGATGGGATCGCCGTAGGGATCGAAGCCGCTGTAGCGGATGCGCTGCCAGCGTGGCACCACGCCGCGCAGGCCCGGCACGGACAGGCAGCCCTCCCAGCCCTCCTCCTCTTCGTCGCCGAGTGGCTCGATCACCGGGTTGAGCAGCACGGTGCGGGGGACGACTGGCGCCTCGGGATAGCGGGGATTGGGGCGGTCGGTGCCGAAGATGACCAGTTGCAGGTCCACCCCGATCTGCGGGGCCGCCAGGCCGGCGCCGTTGACGGCATGCATGGTCTCGAACATGTCGCGCACCAGCAGGTGCAGTTCGTCGGTATCGAAGGCGCCGACCGGTTGCGCGACGCGCAACAGTCGGGGATCGCCCATCTTCAGGATTTCGCGGATCGTCATCAGCCCATTGTGGACGCGCCGCGCGGCCACAGGCCGGGGGCGCGCGACGCTCAGGGCGTGTTGCCCGAGTCCTGCTTCGGCGGAGGGATGACCGTACCGGTGCCCACGCGCGGGTCGCCGAAGGGAACGGCGTGGGGCCCGCCGGGCCGGCCGGCACCGGGGCCGCGTGGCGGCACCACCGGAACGGCGCCGGGCAACTGCGCCTGCGGCGGTGCTCCCCGCCAGCCGCGGCCTCGGTCATGGTCCCTGTCCCGGTCGTTCCACCCCGGCCGCCCGTAGGCTGGCGGGTAGGGATAGGGGGCCACCGGCCGACGATCCCAGTAGCGGGGACCGGGGTCGCGGTAGACGTCCACGCCCACGTAACCGCCAGGGACCACCGCCGGTTGGCCGTAGTAGGGCTGGGCCGGGTAGGTGGAGTACCCCGGATAGGCCGGGTAGGTGGCATAGCCCGGCTCTTCGTAGGCGGCACAGCCGCCCAGCACCAGGGCCGCGCCCGCCACCAGCAGGGCCGCCCCTCCACGTCTGAATGTCGTCGTCATCGAGTTTTCCTCCTGGCCGAAGCCATGGGTACACAACGCGGTTGGAGCGCGGGTGCCGACGCCAGGGTCCCTGCGTGGGCGTAACACGCCGTAAGAGTCAGCGCGTCGTCAGTGCCACCCCAAGCCCTCAGCCGGCCGCCAGCAGCGCAAGCATGCCCGCCTCGTCCAGCACCTCGACGCCCAGCTCGCGCGCCTTGTCGAGCTTGCTGCCCGCCGCCTCGCCGGCCACCACATAGTGCGTCTTCTTGCTCACCGAGCCGGCCACCTTGGCGCCAGCCGCCTCGAGTTTTTCCTTCGCGTCCTCGCGGTAGAGCGTAGGCAGCGTGCCTGTGATGACGAAGGTCTTGCCCGCCAGCGGCAGCGCCGCGCGCGGGGCGGGATCGCCCTCCGGCCACTGCACGCCACAGGCCCGCAGCTGCTCGATCACCTCGCGGTTGTGGGGCTGGTCGAAGAAGGTGCGGATGGCCTCGGCCACGATGGGGCCGACGTCGTTCACCTCCAGCAGCTGCTCGACGCTGGCGTCCATGATGCCGTCCAGCCGGCCGAAGTGGCGCGCCAGGTCCTTGGCCGTGGTCTCGCCCACATGCCGGATGCCCAGGCCGTACAGGAAACGCGGCAGCGTGGTCGTCTTGGACGCCTCCAGCCCCTCCAGCACGTTCTGGGCGGACTTCTCCGCCATGCGGTCCAGCGCCGCCAGCGCCGTCAGGCCGATGCGATAGAGGTCGGGCAGCGTCTTGACGATGCCGGCGTCCACCAGCTGGTCGACCAGCTTCTCGCCCAGGCCCTCGATGTCCACGGCGCGGCGTTGGGCGTAGTGCAGGATGGCCTGTTTACGCTGTGCCCCGCAGAAGAGGCCGCCCGAGCAGCGGTGGTTGACCTCGCCCTTCTCCCGCACCACGGCGCTGCCGCAGATCGGACATTGCCGCGGCATGCGGAAGTTGGGCACGTAGGGGTCACGTGGGGGCAGGCGGTGGCTCTCGCCCTCGCCCACTGCCTGGTCGATGGCCGCCTCGCTGGCCGTGCCTTCGGCGCGCGCTGTCGCCACGCCGGCCGGCGGGACGCGGCCGACCACCTCGGGAATCACATCGCCCGCGCGGCGGATGACCACCATGTCGCCCACGCGCAGCTCCTTGCGGCGCAGCTCGAACAGGTTGTGCAGCGTGGCATTGGAGACCGTGGTGCCGCCCACGAACACCGGGTCCAGCCGCGCCACCGGCGTGAGCTTGCCGGTGCGGCCCACCTGCACATCGATGTCGAGCATGCGAGTCATCTGCTCCTGCGCCGGGTACTTGTGGGCCACGGCCCAGCGCGGCTCGCGCGAGACGAAGCCCAGCTGCCGCTGCAGCGCCAGGCTGTTCACCTTGTAGACCACGCCGTCGATGTCGAAGGGCAGCTGGTCGCGCAGCGCGCCCACCTGGCGGTGGAACTCGGCCAGCTCCTGCGGGCCGTTGCAGACCTGCGTCCGGTCCGACACCGGAAAGCCCCAGGAGCGCAGCGTCAGTAGCGCCTGGTACTGGGTGCCGAAGTCGGGGCCGCCCTGCTCCACCGCCGTGACCTCGCCCCAGCCGTAGGCGAAGAAGGACAGCGGCCGCTGCCGCGCGATGGCCGGGTCGAGTTGGCGCACCGCGCCGGCCGCGGCATTGCGCGGGTTGACGTAGGTCTTCTCGTTCTTCTGGCCGGCCTCGATCTTCTGGCGCTGGCGCTCGTTGAGGCGGTGGAAGTCGGCCCGCTTCATGTAGACCTCGCCGCGCACCTCCAGCACGGGCGGCGCATCCTTCGGCAGCTTCAAAGGAATCTGGCCGATGGTGCGGATGTTCTGCGTCACGTCCTCGCCCACCTCGCCGTCACCGCGGGTGGCGGCCTGCACCAGCGTGCCGTTCTCGTAGCGCAGATTGATGGCCAGGCCGTCGAACTTGAGTTCGGCCACGTATTCGACGGCCGGCGCGTCGGCAGCCAGGCCCAGTTCCCGGCGTACGCGGGCGTCGAAGGCTTCGGCGCCGCTGGCCTCGATGTCGGTCTCGGTGCGGATCGACAGCATCGGCACCTGGTGCCGCACCTTGGCGAAGAAAGGCAGCACCGCGCCGCCCACGCGCTGGGTGGGCGAGTCGGGCGTACGCAGTGCAGGATGCGCCTCCTCCAGCTCGGAGAGGCGGCGAAACAGCCGGTCGTATTCGGCGTCCGGGATCTGCGGCGCGTCCAGCACGTAGTACTGGTGCGCGTGATGGTTCAGGGCAATGCGCAGCTCGGCGGCCTCCTGGGCCACCGCTGCGGGAACGGTGTCGGTCATCGCGGTCGGTGTGCGGATCAGGAGAACAGGCGGCGCGCCAGCGCCGAGCCGGCGGACAGCTCGCGGCCGTCCAGCGTGTCGTAGAGCTGCTCCAGATCCTGGCCGATGGCATCCAGCGTCTCGGTGCGCAGCGGCTGGCCGTCGCTGTCGGTGACCACGCCGTCCATTTCGCGGGCCAGGGCCTCGGCGATCTCGCGCATGCGGGCGAAGGGCTCCAGCGCGCGGTCGACCTGCGGCACGTCCAGGCTCAGCATCAGCTCGCGGATGGCGGACTGGGCCGGGTCGTCGGCCAGCGCGGCCTGGGTGTCGAAGACCAGGCCGAGCACCGGCGGCGCGCCGGCATCGGTGTTGGGCAGCACCATGCGGCCGGGCAGCATGCCGGGCACGAAGCCCAGGCGCGCGGCGTTCTGCTGCACGTAGCCGGGGCTCCAGGCGGCGTGACGGGCGCGCAGCACGAAGGCCAGTTGCGCGTCGTGCGCGCTGGCGAACTGGTCCAGCTCGCGGGCGCGGGCGACCTCGTCCAGCATCTCGGGGAACTCGGGCGCGCCATTGAGCGCATCGGCGAAGGCCTGGGCCTTGACGACGAATTCCGAATACTCGATCTCGTTCAGGGCGCCGGTGCGGTTGGCCAGCTGCACGCCGATCTGCAGCGCGCGGTAGCGGGCGCTGGCGACGGGCGGCTCCCATTCGGCGGCGCCATCGCGCAGCCCCTCGACGGCGATGGGCTTGCTGCCCGCGCGGCGCGTGGCGGGCGTGGCCGCCAGCACGGCGGCCCCGGAGACCAGGCTTTCCAGCGCCACCGGCGCGATCACGTCGATCAGCGGATCGAGCCCGCCACGGCGGCTGCCCAGCAGCGCGGCCGCACCGGGCTGGCCGGTGGGCGGCGGCAGGTCGGGGTCGAACAGCGGCTCGTGCCGGTCGGCCGAATGCACGTCGTTCGGGTCCGCATGCAGCACCGGATCGTCCGGGCCGCCCTGCGCCCCATCCAGCGGCGCCACGCCGGAATGCGGGCCTTCGCCTTCGGGCTGGCGCGGGGCGTTGCGGCGCAGCGTCCAGGTGTTGTAGGCGATCAGGGCCGCCAGCACCAGGCCGCCGGCGATGGCCACGGCGATCGTGAGATTGCTCATTGGGATTGCTCTTCCGTGTTCTTGTTGTAATGCGCGCGGACGGTGCCGCGCGTCAGCCGACTTCGGCCATGCCGGCGGCGGATTCCATGTCCACCGCCACGATGCGCGAGACGCCCTGCTCCTGCATGGTCACGCCGATCAGCTGCTGCGCCATCTCCATGGCGATCTTGTTGTGGCTAATGAAGAGGAACTGCGTCCCGCGGCTCATGGCCGACACCAGGCGGGCATAGCGCTCGGTGTTGGCGTCGTCCAGCGGTGCGTCCACCTCGTCCAGCAGGCAGAAGGGCGCGGGGTTGAGCTGGAAGATGGCGAACACCAGCGCGATGGCCGTCAGCGCCTTCTCGCCGCCCGAGAGCAGGTGGATGGTCTGGTTCTTCTTGCCGGGCGGCTGGGCCATGACCTGCACGCCTGCGTCCAGGATCTCGTCGCCGGTCATGATCAGCCGCGCATTGCCGCCGCCGAACAGCTCCGGGAACATGCGGCTGAAGTGCTCGTTGACGGTGTTGAAGGTGCCGCCCAGCAGTTCGCGCGTCTCGCCGTCGATCTTGCGGATGGCGTCTTCCAGCGTGGTGATGGCCTCGTTCAGGTCGGCCGACTGGGCGTCGAGGAAGGTCTTGCGCTCGCGGGCGCTGGTCAGTTCATCCAGCGCCGCCAGGTTGACGGCGCCCAGGCCGGCCACCTCGCGGTGCAGGCGGTCGATCTCGCCCTGCAGGCCGGTCAGGCGCACCTTGTCGGCCTCGATGGAGGCGGCGATGGCCTCGCGGTCGGCCTGGGCGTCCACCAGCAGCTGTTCGTATTGCTCCAGGCCCAGGCGCGCGGCCTGTTCCTTGAGCTGCATCTCGGTGATGCGCTGGCGCAGCGGGTCGAGCGCCCGCTCGATCTGCAGCCGCCGCTCGTCGCTGGCGCGCAGCTTCTGCGTCAGGTCGTCGTATTGGCTGCGCATGGCGCCCAGCGCGGCTTCGCGCTCGGCCTTGAGGTTGAGCGCGTCCTGCAGGCCGGCCTGCGCGGCGGCGTCGGACAGGCGGGCCAGTTCGCCCTCGGCCCGCTCACGCTCGTCGGCCAGGGCCACGGTCTGCTGGCGGGCGGTGTCGATGCCGCGGCCGAGTTCGGCGCGGCGCGCCTCCAGCGTGCGCTGGGAGAAGGTGGATTCCTGCACCTGCCGCTCCAGGCTGCGGTGCTGCTCGCGGGCGGCGTCCAGCTTGCGGCTGGCCTCGATGACGCGCTCTTCCAGCTCGGCATGGCGCTCCTGGCTGTCGGCCAGTTGCAGGTCCAGCTCCTCGAAGCGGGCCTCGGCGGCGACGCGGCGCTCCTGCAGCTCTTCGAGCTGGGCCTCGACCTCGCCCAGGTCGGCATTGAGCTGTTCGCTGCGGGCGCGGGCCTGCTCGGCCTGCTGCGACAGGCGCAGCGTCTCGACCTGCAGTTCGTGGGCGCGGGCGCGGGTCTGGTCGGCCTCGCGCCGTGCGCCGACCAGGCGGCCGGCTGCCTCGCCATAGGCGCTTTCGGCGCGCACGAGGGCCGTGCGGGCCTCTTCGGCGATCAGGGCCTGGGCGCGCAGTTCGCGCTCCAGGTTCTCCATTTCCTGCTGGCGGGCCAGCAGGCCGGACTGTTCGGAGTCCTGCGCATAGAGGCCGACGCTGTGGCGCGTGACGACGTGGCCGGCGGCCACGTAGATGGCCTCGCCGGGCTGCAGGCGCTCGCGGGCGGCCAGGGCCTCGTCCAGGCTGGCGGCGGTGAAGCAGCCGTGCAGCCAGTCGGCCAGCAGCGACTGCAGGCCGGCGTCGTGCAGGCGCAGCAGGTCGGCCAGGCAGGGCATGGCGCCTGGAGCGGCGGCGGCCGGCGCCGATGGCGGCGTGTAGAAGCTGAGCTTGGCCGGCGGCGCGTCGTTGGCGAAGGCACGGGCCATTTCCAGCCGCGAGATCTCCAGCGCGCCCATTCGGTCCCGCAGGGCGGCTTCGAGGGCGGCCTCCCAGCCGGGCTCCACATGCAGGCGGCTCCACAGGCCTTGCAGTCCATCCAGGCCGTGCTTGGCGAGCCAGGGGCGCAGCTTGCCGTCGGTCTTCACTTTCTCCTGCAGGGCGCGCAGCGCCTCCAGCCGGGCGGACAGTTCGGCCTGGCGCGCGCCTTCGGTGTTGACGGCCTGCTGGCGGGCGCGGCGGTCGTCGTCCAGCTGCGGCACGCGTTCCTGCAAGTCCATCAGGCGCGCCTCGGATTCGCTGGCCGCTTCTTCGGCCATGGCGAATTCCTCGCGCAGCGCCTCCAGCCTGGCCTCGTCGGGCGCGTTGAGTGCTTGGCGGTCGGCGCGCAGGCGGTCGCTGCGCTGGCTGAGCTGGCGCACCTGGTCGTCGATGTTGCGCTGGTCGGCGGCCAGCACCTGGATCTGCTGCTGCACCTGCACCACCGCGCCGCGCTGGGCGTTGGCCGTTTCCTGCGCGCGCTGGCGGGCGTCCTCCAGCTCGGGCAGGCGGGCTTCCTGCTCTTCCAGCTGCGCGGCCAGGATGGCGGCCTGCTCCTCGGCGTCCATGCCCGCGCCGGCCAGGTTCTCCAGCTCGACCTCGGCATCGGCGCGGCGGGTGTCCCACTGCTGGATCTGCTCGGCCAGCTGGGCCAGGCGCTGCTGCACGCGCTGGCGGCCTTCGACCACGTAGCGGATCTCGCCCTCCAGCCGGCCCACCTCGGCGCTGGCCTCGTAGAGCTTGCCCTGGGCCTGGTTGACCTGGTCGCCGGCGCCGTAGTGGGCCTGGCGGATGGTCTCCAGCTCGGCCTCGATGTGGCGCAGGTCGGCCATGCGCGATTCGAGGTCGTTGACGGCCTGGCGGCCCTCGGCCTGCACGCGCAGCTGGTCGGCCTCGGCGTCGGCGCGCTTGAGGAACCACAGCTGGTGCTGCTTGCGCGTGGCCTCGGCCTGCAGCTGGTTGTAGCGCGCGGCCACCTCGGCCTGCTTCTCCAGCTTCTCGAGGTTGGCGTTGAGCTCGCGCAGGATGTCCTCGACCCGGGTCAGGTTCTCGCGCGTGTCCGACAGGCGGTTCTCGGTCTCGCGGCGGCGCTCCTTGTACTTGGAGACGCCGGCGGCCTCTTCGAGGAAGAGCCGCAGTTCCTCGGGCTTGGATTCGATGATCCGGCTGATCGTGCCCTGGCCGATGATGGCGTAAGCCCGCGGGCCCAGGCCGGTGCCCAGGAACACGTCCTGCACGTCGCGGCGGCGCACCGGCTGGTTGTTGATGAAGTAGCTGCTGTTGCCGTCGCGCGTGAGCACGCGCTTGACCGCGATCTCGGTGAACTGGCTCCACTGGCCGCCCGCACGGTGGTCGGCGTTGTCGAACACCAGCTCGACGCTGGCCCGGCTGGCCTGCTTGCGGCTGGTGGTGCCGTTGAAGATCACGTCCTGCATGGACTCGCCGCGCAGCTCGGAGGCGCGCGACTCGCCCAGCACCCAGCGCACCGCGTCCATGATGTTGGACTTGCCGCAGCCGTTGGGGCCCACCACGCCCACCAGCTGGCCCGGGAGCATGAAGTTGGTCGGCTCAGCGAAGGACTTGAACCCGGAAAGCTTGATGGAGTTGAGACGCACCGCAGACGGGCAGCAAGGCCAAGATGTTGATATTCAAGGAGAAAGTGCGCAGGCCGTGCCTTGCCGCGCAAGGGCAGGATGATAACGTGCGCCCATGCGCCTTCCCCTGCCCGCCTCCCTCGCGCCCATGCCCGCGCGGCACCTGCTGCTGTCCGGCCTGATCGGTGCCTGCGCCCTGCTCGCCGGCTGCGGCATGTTCCACGACACGAAGCGCGCCGAGCCCTACACCCAGGGCGAATGGATGGAGTCCGGCGCCAACCGCGTGGCCAACCTCGCGTTGCGGGACAACCTGGAATCGGTGCGCCGGGTCCAGCTGTCGCTGTACCGCCGCAATCCGCGCGAATGGCGCAAATGGGCCGCGAGCGCCGATGACGCCGTGGCCCGCACCTGGCAGGCCATCGACCAGGGCCCGCCGCTGCCCTGGCTGCGCGGCGCCACCGGCATCGAGGCCGTGCGCCTGGCCTTTGCGCCGCCCGAGACCTACGCCGGCGACCGCGTGGCGGCACTCGTCGTCGGCTGGGCCGCCATGCTCAAGCAGGCCAACGGCGACACCTGGCGGCAGACCATGATCGACGGCGTCAGCGCCGAAAACGCCTTCCGCGCCGCGCGCAACTTCGAGATCTCGCTGTGGCTGCTGAGCTCGCGCACCGGCGCCGACGGCCAGCCGCTGCTGCTGTCCACCGAGATCAGCGAGCGGGGCCGCAATCTGGTGGTGGACCGGGAACTGTCGAAGGTGGTGGCGCGGCTCGATCTGCTGGCCGCCCAGGCCGACGAGAAATACCGCCGCGCCGCGCTGGACTTCAGCCAGAACTGGCTGATGGGCAACCTGGGGCCGCTGCTGGCGATGGTGCCGCGCTGAGCGCGGGCGCCGCGCCGACCCTTCGCGCCGGCCGTCTTTGCACACCATCGACACAGACCGCTTTCTAGAATGCGCCGCGCAACCCGTGCAAACCCGGCTTCCGCACCGCGCGGCGCGCATCTTCTCCACCACCTCCCCTCCTGCACATGAGCACCCTGAACTTCATCGGTGGCGAAAAAGGCGGCGTCGGCAAGTCCGTCACCTCGCGCCTGCTGGCCCAGTACTTCATCGATCGCAGCCGCCCCTTCATCGGCTTCGACACCGACCGTTCGCACAACTCCTTCACCCGCTTCTACGAAGGCTTCGCCTCGCCGGTGGCAGTGGACAGCTTCGAAGGGCTGGACACGGTGGTCAACGGCTTCGAGGAGCACCCCGAGCGCAGCGTGATCGTCGACCTGGCCGCGCAGACGCAGGCACCGCTGGCGCGCTGGATCGACGAATCGCAGCTCTTCGACGTGTTCGACGAACTGGAGATTCCGGTCGTGTTCTGGCACGTGATGGACGACGGCCGCGACTCCACCGACATGCTGGGCCGCCTGGTCGACACCTACGGCACGCGCGCCCGCTACGTGGTGGTGCAGAACCAGGGCCGCGGCAGCGACTTCTCGACGCTGGACGGCTCCCCCGCCCAGATCAAGGCCCGCGAGCACGGCGCCCAGTTCATCACCCTGCCCCGCCTGCAGGAAGCGACGATGCGCAAGATCGACGCCAACAACACGAGCTTCTGGAAGGCCGTGAACGACAAGACCGGCCCCGAGGCCCTCGGCCTGCTGGAGCGCCAGCGCGTCAAGGGCTGGCTGGTGCAGGTCTACGCGCAGTTCGACACGCTGGGGCTCTGACGCGGCCCCTGCTCGCCGGCGTGGCCGCCCTCAGTCCCAGGGGCCGGTACGCTGCGGCCCGAGCAGGATCGACGCATCCACGTCGTCGATGTGCGTGCGGCCGCAGAAGGCCAGGGTCAGGTCCAGTTCGCGCCGGATGATCTGCAGCACCCGCGTGACGCCCGCCTCGCCGAAGGCCCCGAGCCCGTAGAGGAAGGCGCGACCGATCATCGTGCCGCGGGCGCCCAGCGCCCGGGCCTTGAGCACGTCCTGGCCGCTGCGCACGCCGCTGTCGAGCCAGACCTCGGTCTCCCGCCCCACGGCATCGGCAATGGCGGGCAACGCGCGGATGGCGGAGGGCGCCCCGTCCAGCTGGCGGCCACCATGGTTGGAGACCACGATCGCATCCGCGCCGCAGTCCACGGCCCGGCGCGCGTCCTCCGCATCGAGGATGCCCTTGAGCACCAGCGGCCCGCCCCAGCGGCGCTTGATCCATTCCACGTCCGCCCACGACAGCGTGGGATCGAACTGGGCGTTGGTCCAGGCGGCCAGCGAGGCCATGTCGTCCACGCCCTTCACATGGCCCACGATGTTGCCGAAGCTGCGCCGCCGCGTGCCCAGCATGCCCAGGCACCAGCGCGTGCGCAGGGCCAGGTCCAGCAGGTTGCGCAGCGTGGGCCGCGGCGGTACCGACAGGCCGTTGCGGATGTCGGCATGGCGCTGTCCCATCACCGGCAGGTCGAGCGTGAGCTGGAGCGCGCTGCAGTTGGCCGCCCTGGCCCGCTCGATCAGCGCCTCGATGAACGTACGGTCGCGCATCACGTAGAGCTGGAACCAGAAGGGATGCCGCCCCGTGCTCGCGGCCACGTCCTCCAGCGAGCAGATGCTCATGGTCGAGAGCGTGAAGGGCACGCCGAAGTCGCGTGCGGCGCGCGCAGCCAGGATCTCGCCGTCGGCATGCTGCATGCCCGTGAGGCCCGTCGGCGCCAGCGCCACCGGCATGGCCACGTGATGGCCGAGCATCGTGGTGGCAACGGTGCGCTGCGAGATGTCCCGCGCCACGCGCTGGCGCAGCAGCAATTGCTGGAAATCGCGCTCGTTGGCGCGGTAGGTCGATTCGCGCCAGGAGCCCGAATCGACGTACTCGTAGAACATGCGCGGCACCCGCGCGCGGGCCACCTGGCGCAGGTCCTCCACGCAGGTCATGCGCGCCAGTGCGGCCGGCGCACTCATGCGAACGTCCTCCGCGCCAAACCGCTCGGCGACGGTGCAAGGGGGCTCATTGGGCGACGATGTTCTGCTCACGGATCAGCTGGCCCCAGCGCTGCGACTCCTGCACGAGGCTGCGGCCCAGTTCGGCCGGCGGCTCGAAGGCCGGCACGGCGCCCTGCTGCGCAGCGACCTGGGCCAGGTCGGGCGCAGCCATCACCGTGCGCACGGCGCTGCCCAGCCGCTCGACCACCGCATCGGGCGTACCCGCCGGTGCCAGCAGGAACACGCGCGGCGCGGCATCGAAGCCCGGCACGGCGGCTGCCAGCGGCGCCACGTCCTCGGCACCCGCCAGCTTGACCGGGCTCATCACCGCCAGCGCCTTGAGCCGTCCGCCCTTGGCCTGCGCCAGGGCCGACGTAGCGCTGACGACGCCCAGCGGCACCTGCCCGCTGATCACGTCCGGCACGATCTGTGCCGCGCCGCGATACGGGATGTGCGTGACGAAGGTGCCGGTCTTGCCCTTGAACAGCTCGAAGCCCAGGTGCTGCACCGTGCCCACGCCCGAGGTGGCGAAGGAATAGTGGCCGGGCCGGGCCTTGAGGGCGGCCACCAGCTCCTGCGGCGTCTTCGCCGGAAAGTCGTTGCCCGCCACGACGATCAGCGGCAGCGTGAACAGTCCAGCCACCGGCACGAAGCTCTTGATGGGGTCGAAGGACATCTTCGGCTGCATGTATTGCGCGATCAGCGTGGAGCTGTCGCCCAGCAGCAGCGTGTAGCCGTCGGCGGGCGCCTTGGCCGCCAGGTCGCCGGCGATCAGGCCGGCCGCGCCCGCGCGGTTCTCGACCACGACCTGCTGGCCCAGCAACGTGGACAGGCGCGGCGTGAGCAGCCGGGCCATGGCGTCCACGCCGCCGCCGGCCGAATAGCCGACCAGCAGGCGCACCGGGCGCTCGGGATACGTGCCGGACTGCGCCTGCACGGCCGGCGCGGCGGCCAGCATCGCGGCGGCCAGGGCGAAGGCGTGGCGGCGAGTCAATGGATGGGTCGTCATGGTTGTCTCCTTTTCTTGTTCGGGCGCGGACTTGGGCTGCGCGCCGTTCTGCCCTTCGACAGGCTCAGGGCGAACGGCTTGGGGCGCCGCAGTTTCAGCGCGAACGGGTCGGGGCGCCGCGGTTTCAGGGCGAACGGGTTGAGGCGCCGCGGTTCACCCGAATGTCTCGAACCGGTGTGGGGACGCGGAACGAACGTTCGGGGAACTGGCTATGCGACGGCACTTCATGTCACGCTTTTCCGGCACCGCGCGAACCCGGGCGCTTGGCCAGCTCGCGCAGCCGCTCGCGGTTGGGCGCGAAGCCCAGGCCCGACGCCTGCGGAAGGTCCAGCACGCCGGCCTGCGGCTCGGGCAGGCCGTCGAACACCTGCTTGCAGCATTCGACCGCCACCGAGTGGTACTCGACCAGCGAGCCATTGGCCAGGCCCGCATGCAGGTGCATGTTGTGGTGCGGCCAGGCGCCGCCGTTGGCAAAGCGCGTGTTGAAGGCCGCGGCCATGCCGGCGATGCGCGCGCACTGCGTGAAGCCACCCGTGATGCAGGCATTGGGCTGCACCACGTCCACCGCCTGCGCCACCAGCATGTCGCGGAAGCGGCTGGCATGGCCCTCGTTCTGGCCGGCCGCCAGCGGGATCGCCGTCTTGGCCCGCAGCTTGGCCAAGTTGGGAATGTCGTTCTGCGTCACCGGCTCCTCGAAGAAGGCGATGTCGAAGGCCTCCACCCGGCGGGCCAGCGACAGCGCGTGGAAATAGTCCAGGCTGCAGTTGGCGTCGATGTAGATCTGGACGTCGGGGCCCACGGCCTCGCGCACGGCACGGATGCGCTGCACGTCCTCGGCGATCAGCGTGTCGAGCGGCCGGGGCTCGTCGCGGCGCGCCAGGCCGTGGTGACCCACCGTCATCTTCAGGCGCGTGAAGCCGCGGCCCACCCAGTCGCGCGCGGCCTGGGCCAGCTCGTCGCGGTCGTAGAAGGCGAAGCCGAAGGTGGCGTACACCGGCACCTGGGCGCGTGCGCCGCCCAGCAGCTTCCAGCAGGGCTGGCCCAGGGCCTGGCCCTTCAGGTCCCACAGCGCGAGGTCGATGGCGGCGATGGCGTGGCTGGCATAGCCCGACTGGCCGCGGGGCGTGAGCAGCCAGTAGAGCCGCTCCCACACCTGCTCGTGGTTCAGCGGGTCCAGCCCCTCCAGGTGATGGGCGACCACCTCGTTGACGATGGCGGCGACGGCCTCTTCCTCGGTGATGGCGGTCATGCCGGTGCCGATGCGGCCATCGTCGGTCTCGATGTCGACCAGGCACAGCGAGAGCGAGGTGGTCTTGGTGCGGCCGCCATGGCCGACGCTGACCGGCAGGTTCAGCGGCGTGGCGTGGACGCGGGCAATCTTCATGGGGCGGTGTCTCCTGGCTTCGGGTCTTCGGGGGAACGCGGCCAGTCTAGGAAGCCGCCCCCGCCCGCCACAACGCCGCGGCGCGAAGGCCGCTTTCGCGATCCGCGAAGACGAGGGTTTACGCGGGGCGCGGCGCGCGGCCGGCCAGCACGTCGAACAGCGTGCGCGCGGGGGGCGCCAGCTCGACGCCCTCGCGCACGGCGATGCGGTGCGTGCGCACGGCCCAGGCGTCCGTCAGCGGCACGGCGCGGATCGGCAGGCTGGCCAGCTGCGGTGCCACGGCCTCGCGCGGCAGCACCGCGACGCCCAGGCCGCCGGCCACCATGCGGCAGACCACGTCGAAGCTGCGCATCTGCATGCGGATCTTGAGCAGGCGGCCCGCCACCGACGCGGCGGCGGCCAGCCGGCTGGAGAGCGCGGTGCCGTCGCCCAGGGAGATGAAGTCTTCGTCCAGCGCATCCGCCAGCGCGGCGGCCTCGCGCATGGCCAGTGCGTGCCCCTGCGGCACCACCAGCACCAGCGTGTCGACAAAGCAGTCGGTCAGCGCGATGCCGTGCGGCGCATGCGCCATGTGCACGATGCCCAGGTCGGCGCGGCCTTCGAGCAGCAGCAGCGGAATGTCGAGGCTGCCGTGCTCTTCCACGTCGATGCGGATCAGCGGATGGGCGCGGGCCATGTGCTGCAGGTGGGCGGGCATCACCTCCACCAGCGCCGAGGTGTTGGCCGCCAGCCGCACATGACCCTGCAGGCCGCGGGCATGGTCGTGCAGGTCGAGCGACAGGCGGTCGGCATCGGCCAGCAACTCGCGCCCGCGGCGCACCAGCATCTGCCCGGCGGGCGTGAGCCGCACGCCGCGCGACGAGCGCTCGAAGATGCGCAGGCCCAGCGATTCCTCCAGCGCGCTGATGCGGGCGCTGGCGGCAGCGATGGCCAGGTTCAGCCGGTCGCTCGCGGCGCTGATCGAGCCCAGTTCGGCCGCCGTGACCACGACGCGCAGCGTGGCCAGGTCCAGCTGAAGGCCCTCAGGCATCGAAGAGGCGGCCGTGGCCGGGCGAGCCAGCATCCAGGCCGGCGGTACGCATCAGGTCCCAGAAGCCGGCCGGCGAACTGGAGGTGACGGGCAGGCCCAGTTCGCGCTCCAGTCGCGGATGCAGGTCCAGCGTGCGCAGGCCGCCGCAGGAGATGAGCAGGCCGTCCGGCTGCCCTTCAACGCTGACGCTGCGGGCCAGCTGGGCGAGCGTCCCGGCATCGACCTGACCGACCGCCTCGACGCCCGTCATCGACAGGCCGCGGATGGCCGTGACCTCGAAGCCCTCGCCTTCCAGGTAGGTGGCGAGCCGGTCGTTGAGCGTGTCGATGTAGGCGGTGGCCACCGCCACCCGACGCACGCCCAGTTGGCGCAGGCTGCGCACGATGGCATGGCTCATGGTCGTGCACGGCAGGCCGGTCGCGGCCGCCATCCGGGCACGGAGATCCTCGGTGAAGGCGGCGCCGCGGTAGAAGCTGAGCGAGGTGCCCATGAGCGAGACGGCCTGCGCGCCGGCTGCCTTCAGCTCGCGGGCCAGGTCGACGATGCGCCCTTCCACCTCGTCGAAGCCTTCGGGATGGATGCCCGCCAGTGCCAGGCCGCTGGCGATGAAGCGCGCGCGACCGTCGTACAGCGCCGGGCCTTCGGGCGGCACCTCGCCGGCGGCGGGCGGCACGATCAGCCCGAGCACGGGCATGGCGGAATCGGTCATCGCAGCTCCTGGGGCAAAGCTGCGGATTGTGGGGCCGCCCACGGCGGCCCCGACCCGGGCTCAGAGCTTGATGCCCGCGCCCTTCACCGTCGGGCCCAGCACGGCCACCTGCTCGCGCACGAAGCCTTCGAAGCGCGCCGTGCTCTCGGGCTGGGCCACGATGCCCAGGTCGACCATCTTCTTCTGCACCTCGGGCATGGCCAGCACCTCGTTGGCGGCGTCGTGCAGGCGGGCGACCGTCTCGGCCGGCAGCCTGGCCGGGCCGGAGATGCCGAAGAAGTTCTCCAGCACCAGCTTGGGCTGGCCCAGTTCGACCATGGTCGGCACCTCGGGCATCAGCGGCGAGCGCGTGGTGCCGGTGACGGCCAGCGGCACCAGTTGGCCGGTCTTGAAGTACTGCACGTAGGCTGTGATCACGTCGATGCCCACGGGCACGATGTTGGCCAGCAGGTCGGTGGTCATGGGCGCGCCGCCGCGATAGGGCACGTGCACCATGTTGGCGCCCGTCACCCGCTTGATGAGCTCGCCATGGATGTGGCCGACCGAGCCCGGGCCGCCGGAGCCGAAGTCCAGCCGCCCCTCCTTCTTGGCTCGCGCCTCCAGGTCGGCCCAGCTCTTGATGCCGGACTCCTTGCTGGCCATGACCACCAGCGGCGCCGAGCCCAGGTAGGCCACGTGGCTGAAGGCGGCCACCGGGTCGTAGGGCTGCTTGTCCAGGGTGAAAGGACCCAGCGCGATCGGCGTGGTGTTGGACAGCATCAGCGTGTAGCCGTCCGGCGCCGCCGTGGCCACCACCTGGCCGCCGATGGTGCCGCCCGCGCCGGGGCGGTTGTCCACCACCACCGGCTGGCCCAGCTTGCGGCCCAGCTGTTCGGCCACCACGCGCGCCAGGATGTCGCTGGCACCGCCGGGCGCGAAGGTGACGACGATCTTGATCGGCCGCTCGGGCCACTGGGCGAAGGCAGGCAGGGCACCCGCCGCCGCCCCGGCCGCCATCAGGCGCAGGACGCCTCGGCGGTGAAGGCGCGGCAGGGACGATGAAGAGGTAGGCAGAAAGGATTCGGACATGGTGGGCGCCGCAAGCAATGGGAATGCCCGCATTGTTCGAAGCGCCCTCCGGCACGCCAATTGCCAAGACCGAATGCACCGTATCAGCCGCAAGGCGCTGGCGGCCCGCCATTCCAACGGCGAGGCACCAAGGCGGTGCAGGCCACCACCGCATGTCCCGACCCGACGACCCTTTCGACACCTACCTGCTGCGCGTCTTCCATACCCTGATGGCGGAATGCAGCGTCTCGCGCACCGCCGCGCGCATGAACCAATCGCAGCCCGCCATCAGCAGCGCCCTCAAGCGCCTGCGCGAGATCTTTGGCGATCCGCTGCTCATCAAGGACAAGCAGCGGATGGTGCCCACCGAGCGGGCGATGCAGCTGCATGCGTCGGTGCGGCTGGTGCTGGGCGAACTGGACGCGCTGCTCGCGCCCGAATCCAGCTTCGATCCCGCCACCACGCGGCAGGTGTTCCGCATCGGCACGCCCGACTATCTGGCCCCGCCCCTGATGGCCGCCGTGGCGCAGTACATGCGCGAGACCGCGCCCGCGGCCCGCCTGGTACTGCAGCCGCTGGGCCCCGACTACGACTTCGAGGCCGCGCTGGCCGAAGGCGAGCTGGACGTGGTCATCGGCAACTGGCCCCAGCCGCCGGAACACCTGCGCACCACGCTGCTGCTGGAGGACGAGATCGTCTGCCTGGTCGACGAACGCCACCCCTTCGCCGCACGCATGACGCTGGCCGACTACCTGCAGGGCTCGCACGTGGTGCCGCTGCTGTACAGCGTGACCCAGCGCGGCGTGGTCGAGACCGCCCTCGCCTCGCAGCGCATGAGCCGTACCGGTACCGTCACCGTGCCCTATTTCGGCCTCGCGCCGCACCTGCTGCCCGGCACCGACCTGATCTTCACCACCAGCCGGCACTTTGCGCAGTACTACGCCGGCCTGCTGCCCCTGGCCATCGTGCCCACGCCGGTGGACTTTCCGCCGATGCGCTTCTATCAGCTGTGGCATGGGCGCACGCAGCTGGCGCCGGGGCATGTGTGGTTTCGGTCGTTGCTGTCGGCGGTGGTGAGGACGGCGGGGGCGACGAGATATTTAGTACATGGCAGCCATGTTCGTACTCCTTAACTCTCGACATGCAAGTTGTAACCAAAATATTCCACAGGGGAGGCCGCAGCGAACGAATCAATATGAAAAGGAAGCATTGATGATCGATTCCACGTTGGGGTCGGTCCGATAGCTAGAAAGCACCGGCCACCTCCGCAAGTCGTAGCGCCTCGTTTTGTCTTGTGTTACGAGTTTCCGTAAGGCCGCATATAGCTCGACCTTGTTTTCTAAGAGAGCATAGACGGCGACCTTAACATCATATCCATCAGAATAATCAAGAACCTTGGTAAGCCGATTGGCATCGACCTTTTCTCCCGTCAATTTTCGAGCCAATTCAAGATTGCAGATTTCCACAACTGCTTCAGGCGTGTAATTAAGCGGATTCAAATAGGCCCTCAGAGCAGCCTTAGCAGCAGGTGCGTCACCCTTACATAGCTGAAAATACGCCTCTCTACTATTTGGCTCAAGGCCGATTTTTGATTGGTAGCTCCTAATCTCGCTAATGCAGCCATCAAAATCCCCACGGGCTTCAAGAAGCGCAATAGTCATCTGATTTTTTTGCTCTTCACCCAGACGTAATTGCCAGCGGTCAAAAGTTTGCTGCGCCTCTTCCACCTGCCCTGTGTCGCAAAGCGCCACAACCAGTTGAGTGGCAACTTCCCAGTCAAATTGAAGAAGTCTTAGCGAATCCCGCAATACTTTTATAGCTCCGATGTCGTCACCTAAAGCTTGCCGTTGGAGCCGCGCAACCAGCGCAGCTAGGTCGGGGTCCTTGTTTATCAATTCCGTCTTAGCCGAAATGATTTGCCTTAATTCTCTATAGTCTTCCATCGCTGCATACACCCTCATTCTAGTCCGACTGTAGCTCTCGGATTCGGGGTATCGCTTCTCTGCTCCATCTAAGTCTTGCAACAGAGCAACATATTGTTCACGCGAATTTTTCTCATTTGATAAGGCTATGAAACTGCGCCTCATATCCAGAACCAGCGGAGAAAAAGGATTCTGGTCAGAAAGACTGCTTATAATTTCATGAAGCCGATCCTCTCGCCTTTTCCGATCAGTTTCCAAGTCTTTAACTAAAGAAAATTTTTCTCGCCATGCAGGATTAATTCTCGACGGATCAATTTTTATGGCCCTATCGAAATTTGCTAATGCTTCATCTAAAAGGGTTCGCCTTCTTGCACCATAATACTCACCTGCCTCATCAACATTTAATCGCCCTTTAGCGAGCCACGCCTCAACTGAGTATTCATCACAGGCAATTGCCTTATCAAGAACTTCGCGCTTGTCAGAGTGGCGAACGTAGATTGTTGATTTTTTTACATAAGAAGATGCCCTATTTGGATTTTCTCTAATAATTTCATCTGCCAAACCTAGGGCCGCATCTCTACGGTCGAGACATATGTTTGCGGTGATACATCGTTCAATTAGCTCGCGTCTTATCGGAGGACGCAAGGTCGCCATCAACTCTTCTCTCGCACGCTGAAGAACTTCTTCGTACCTTTCAGTTGCGACCAGTTCAGAGATCTCGCTGATTAAGAGGAGTTCGTCGTCGGTGTACTCGGTGCCACCAACGTCGGGCTCATCTCCTCTATCATCTTTAGCTATAAGGCTAGCTATGGCAGCGCGCTTTGAATGTCTCTCAAGCCTAGTTCGCGCCTTCTTTAATAAATCCGTCGTCTGTGGTACACCTTTAGCAGAGTTGAGCAGCTTCTTTAACGTGTCGCTGGACCGTCTGTTAATCATAAGAGCGGTGTCTGGGACAAATTTTCCAGGATTGAAAGAAGCATAGAGCTCGGCCATTAATTCGTCAAATCCACCAATTTTGACGTAGTAAACCCTATCACGGAATAGAAGCTTTCTAAGCTCTTCGGGTACATCAGCATCTTCGCGCATGCACCAATAAATTCCTGATTTAAGATACTCATCGTTTCTGAGCAAAGTTTGCAGATTATCCATAATAGATCTATCAGATCCAGAATATCCTATTACGATCAATCCGTGGTCTTTTGAAAATTCTGCCAATTTAGCCTTCATGTTTTGTTCAAGGCTTTCTGTCTCCCGCAACGTGCTCTTTAAATCATCAAATAAATAGTCACCGTGGAGCTTTATTACTTTAGGACGGCTTGAAGTAACTGTCACACTGTTGATACTTGAGTCATGGGCACATACGATAGGCCTTTCCGTAGAAAACAAATAGAAGGCTTCGTTGACAAGGTCGTCAAAGTTAGTGGTAAAAATGGTATTGAAATATCTATCATCCACTAACGAAGTAAGGTACGCATATCCGATGGAAGGCAACTTCCCCGCAACCTCAGATTCAACAAAAACTCTTCGCTGACGCTGTAGATCAAAACGTCGCTCGAATAGGGACGAATACTCCTTATTCACGTCATACCATTCTGACGCTTTACCTCGCAAGAATTCTTTTTGCTCTTCCTCATTTGCTGGAAGCTGCATCCCGTATTCGCTGCATGACTGTTCTCGCCAGGTTTTGACTAGTTCTGCCGCGCTTCGAATCCCCGACGTAATTGAACATCCAGCGCCCATCAAGAGGCAGTAATTCGGGTTATGGTCGGTCCTATTTTTTATAAATCGGGCGAGATCTTGAATCGAACGCTCTTTGCTTGAAAATTGCTTTCTTAGATCATGAAATTTCATATAAACCTCAACATCTCCTACTGGTAATTCTTTATTTCCTGCTATTATCTAACAATAAATTATTATCTTTGACAAATTACTATTTAATCATTAAATTATAACTTTTAAAGTACTAGCCGTATCTACCATTTGGTAGTAGACATTCTGAGTCCCATGACCTAAAGACAGCGTGAGCGTGCTCTTATGCAATAGATTCCATTCTCCGCTGGCCGCAGCGTCGGAAAATCTCGCAAAGATTCTTTTTGTGATCGCTCTTGCCACCAACAGCCAGCGCTAAAACGCGCCATCGGCGGCTATTTTTTTTACGGAGTCGGAATCTACTGCTAAAGCCGACCGATTGTCTTTCTTTGTCTGTCAATTAGAGCGCGAAGGCAAAGCGCGTCATCCCAACCGCAGCACGGGGGGGTGGACTGGGCGGCGTCCTACATAGGTCCGGGGTGTCCGTCCAAGCCAAACTGCGGGTCAGCCGCCACCCGGCGGCACGCGGAAGTTGGCGCCGACGCGGGCCTCTGCGCGCTCCATCAGGCCGACCAGCGCGTCGAGCCAGCGGCGCCCCGTGCGCGGCGCGTCGACGATCTCCTCGCCAACCTCTCCGGCCCCACTCTTCCTGGCGTCCTGCCGGTGCCCGGCGCCTGTGCCGGCCGTGGCGCTCGTCGGGGAACCGCGCTCCGCGTCGGTGGGGTTCTCAGCGGGGTGGGCAGCATCAGGAATCGACATGCCCAGGATGCTCCCGCTCGTCCAACATTGCGTAAAGTTGAATTTACTGAGCATTCACTTCATCATTTCTGATGCGTCAACTCAACCTCGACCAGCTCCAGACCCTGATCGCCATTGCCGACCTGGGCACCTTCGCCGCAGCCGCGCAGGCACTGCACCTGGCGCCGCCCACGGTCAGCCTGCATGTGAAGGAACTGGAAAGCTGGCTCGACACCGTGCTCGTCGTCCGTGGCCGCCGCCAGGCCGAGTTGACGCCGGCCGGGGCCGTGCTGGTGCAGGAAGGCCGCAAGCTGATGGCCGCCAGCGACGACCTGGTCGACCGGGTGCGCCGTAGGGCTGCCGGCCGGGCGGGCATGGTGCGGGTGGCCGTGTCGGCCGGGGTGAGCACGCAGCTGCTGCCGCTGATGCTGCAGCAGCTCAACGCCCAGAGCCCCGACATCGAACTGCGGCTGGAGGCCGTGGGCTCCGCCGAGGCCATGCGGCGCCTGAAGGCCGGCACGCTGGACATCGCCATCGTCGCCAGCCCGCAACCGGCCGCGCCCGAGGTGCGGCTGCAGCCCTGGCGGCAGGACGCGATGGTGGTGCTGCTGCCCGCCGCCTGGACGCCACCGGACACGATCACGCCCGAATGGCTGGCCGGCCGGCGCTGGGCCAGTTTCACGCCGGCCACGCAGATGCACGGGCTGATCGCCGGCTGGTTCGGGCAGGCGGGCCTGAGCCCCCGGCCCTACCTGGCACTGAGCTATCCCGGCGCCCTCAAGAGCCTGGCCGCCGCCGCGCAGGCCGCCGCCATCCTCCCATTCGAGGAAGTGGCCGATCTGGCGGACACGCCGGAGGTGTGCATCCGCCCGATGGCGCCGCCGCTGATGCGGCCGATGGCGGTGGCCAGCCGGCAGGCGGGCATGGCCGACCCGGCGGTGACGGCGGTGCTGGACGTGATCGACCGGTTCAAGTCCTAGTCACAGGCAAGCTCACGCGCTGAGGGACTGGACCCAATCGCACTTGGCGCCGCGCAGCGCGAAGCCCGAGCACGGGCCCCTCGTGCCGCGCCGTTGCGATCGCTCAGCGCGGCCGGCGCGGGGCACGCGGACCCGGCGCAGCGGCAGGGCCGCGCGGCGCGCCCGGCTTGCCGACGCCCTTGCCAGCCATCGGTCGGTTGCCCGTCTCGCGCGGCGGCAGGCCCGTGTGCTGTGTGAGCACGGTGCCCGGCCGCGGCGCGGCGCCGACGCGGCGGGCGCCGGACGGCACCGAAGACGCGGAGGGCGCAGGCGTCGAGTTCTTGCGCCGCGCGCTCTGGTAGCCACCATCGGTCGCCGGCTGGAAGGTCGGGATCAGGTGATGCTTGCCGTTGCCGATCAGGTCGGCGCGGCCCATGGCCTTGAGCGCCTCGCGCAGCAGCGGCCAGTTGTTGGGGTCGTGGTAGCGCAGGAAGGCCTTGTGCAGGCGGCGGCGCTTTTCGCCGCGCACGATGTCCACCGACTCCTCGTCCTCGTCGCGCATGGTCCGACGCACCTTGGTCAGCGTGTTGCGGCCCGAGTGGTACATGGCCGTGGCGGTGGCCATGGGGCTGGGGTAGAAGGTCTGCACCTGGTCGGCGCGGAAGCCGTTCTTCTTGAGCCACAGCGCCAGGTTCATCATGTCCTCGTCGCGCGTGCCCGGGTGGGCGGCGATGAAGTACGGGATGAGGTACTGCTTCTTGCCAGCTTCGGCGCTGTACTTCTCGAACATGCTCTTGAAGCGGTCGTAGCTGCCGATGCCGGGCTTCATCATCTTGGAGAGCGGGCCCTCCTCGGTGTGCTCGGGCGCGATCTTGAGGTAGCCGCCGACGTGGTGCTGCACCAGCTCCTTGACGTACTCGGGCGACTTCACGGCCAGGTCGTAGCGCAGGCCCGAGCCGATCAGGATCTTCTTGATGCCGCGCAGCGCCCGCGCCCGGCGGTAGATCTGGATCAGCGGGCCATGGTCGGTGGTGAGGTTCGGGCAGATGCCCGGATACACGCAGCTGGGCTTGCGGCAGGCGGCCTCGATCTCGGGGCTGCGGCAGCCCAGGCGGTACATGTTGGCGGTGGGACCGCCCAGGTCGGAGATGACGCCGGTGAAGCCCTCGACCTTGTCGCGGATGTCCTCGACCTCGCGAATGATCGAGTCCTCGCTGCGGCTCTGGATGATGCGGCCCTCGTGCTCGGTGATGGAGCAGAAGGTGCAGCCGCCGAAGCAGCCGCGCATGATGTTCACGCTGAAGCGGATCATCTCCCAGGCCGGGATCTTGGTGGCGCCGTCGTGGCGGCCCTGCGCGTCGGCATAGCGCGGATGCGGGCTGCGGGCGTAGGGCAGGTCGAACACGTAGTCCATCTCGGCCGTGGTCAGCGGGATGGGCGGCGGGTTGATCCACACGTCGCGGGCTGTGGTGCCTTCGCCATGGGCCTGCACCAGGGCGCGGGCGTTGCCGGGGTTGGTCTCCAGGTGCAGCACGCGGTTGGCGTGGGCGTAGAGGATCGGGTCGGCCTTGACCTGCTCGTAGCTGGGCAGGCGGATCACGGTCTTCTCGCGGGCGGGGGCCTTGAGGCGGACGGCGGGGTTGGCGATGAAGTGGATGGGCTGGGCGGCGGTTTGGGTTGCCCCGGGGGCGCTGCGGGTGACGCCCGCGGCACCTGCCGGTTGCACCGCCACAACCGTTCGCGCTGAGCCTGTCGAAGCGCCGGACCGGGCTTCGAAAGGCTCAGCCTGAACGGGGTGGGGCTCGGCCTGAACTGAGGGGGGCTCAGCCTGAACGGACCCGGGCCCAGCCTGAACGGACTGAGGCGCGCCCTGAGCGGCCCGCGCATTGGCATCCGCCGCCACCGCATTCGCCTCGTCCTCGCGCGCACAGGTCTGCCCTTGCGCCTTGGCCTGCTCCGACACCATCAGGTAGGGATTCAGGTGCGCATCCACGCGGCCCGGCTGGTCGACCTCGGTGGAGTCCAGCTCGAACCATCCCTCCGGCGTCTCGCGGCGCACGAAGGCGGTGCCGCGCACGTCGGTGATCTGCTGCACCGGCTCGCGGGCGGCCAGGCGATGCGCCACCTCGACGATGGCGCGCTCGGCGTTGCCGTACAGCAGCAGGTCGCACTTGCTGTCCACCACGATCGAGCGGCGGACCTTGTCGCTCCAGTAGTCGTAGTGGGCGATGCGGCGCAGGCTGCCTTCGATGCCGCCGAGCACGATGGGCACCTCCGGAAAGGCCTCGCGGCAGCGCTGGCTGTAGACGATGGCGGCGCGGTCGGGGCGCTTGCCGCCCACGTCGCCGGGGGTGTAGGCATCGTCGCTGCGGATCTTCCGGTCGGCGGTGTACCGGTTGATCATCGAATCCATGTTGCCGCTGGTGACGCCCCAGAACAGGTTGGGCTTGCCCAGCGCGCGGAAGGGCTCGGCGCTCTGCCAGTCGGGCTGGGCGATGATGCCCACGCGAAAGCCCTGCGCCTCCAGCACCCGGCCGATGACGGACATGCCGAAGCTCGGGTGGTCCACATAGGCGTCGCCGGTCACCACGATGATGTCGCAGCTGTCCCAGCCCAGGGCGGCCATCTCCTCGCGCGAGGTCGGCAGGAACTTCGCCGTGCCGAAGCGCTGCGCCCAATACTTGCGGTAGCTGGTGATCGGCTTGGCGGCGCGCGCAAAGAAGGAGACGTCGACGGGTGCGTTCATGCGTGGGGTGGATCCGGCGGCGCGGGAGGGCGGCGCTGCGCTGTGATGCTGCGTTCGGGAACCGCGCTGGCGCCCGGGCGGAAAGAAGGCGGCGATTTTAAGGGCCGGGGCCTTCTCCCCTCATGCCGAAGGGAAGCCGCGCGAGCGGGACACGGGCCACCCCTAGAATCCGCGCCCGTCGTGCGCCGCCTTTTCTTCATCCTCCTGCTGGTCTTGATGCCGCTTCAGTTCAGCATTGCTGCGCTGAAGGCCTACTGCCAGCACGAGGCCGGCGGCATGACGCACCTGGGCCACCACGAGCATCAGCATTTCGACGTCGCCGACAACGACGACGAGCCGGGCACGCCACCGGCGCTGGGCCACCTGGACTGCGGCCACTGCCACGCGCACTGCGTCGCGCTGGCCACCGCGATCGTGCCCGAGACCCCGGCCATTCCCAAGGCCGAACTGCGCGAAGGCGCCGCTGCTCCGCTGGCGGTGCGCGCGCTGGCCCCGCCCGAACGGCCCCAGTGGCCCGGCCTTGCCTGACCGGCAAGGCCTGCAGCTTCACCCCCCTTCCCTTCCGCCTGACGCGCCCGGCGCGCCAGTGACGCGCTGCATGCGCGCGCCCCCTCCGGGGTGCGTGCGGCCTGCCGGTCTCCCTCGCACATCGATTTGCCTTGGAGAACTGGAATGCCTTTCACACCCCATCGGCCGTGGCGCTTGTCGCCCCGGCCCCATCCTGCCTGGCGGCCGCGGCTTGCGCTGACGCTTGGGCTTCTGCTGGCGCCCTGGGCGCTGGCCCAACCGCCAGCGCTGCCGGCCCCTGCCGCCGCGGCGGCACCCGGTCCGCTACGGCAGGCCTTCGAACAGGCCTGGGCGCGCCAGCCCGAAGCCCGTGCGCTGGCGGCGCGCCAGCAGGCGGCCGAGGCTGGCCAGCGCGCCGCGTCGGCCTGGACGCCCGAGCCGATGGCGCTCGAACTCAGCCACCGCACCGACCGCGCCAACGCCAACGACGGCCAGCGCGAATGGGAGGCGGGCCTGGCCATTCCGCTCTGGCGGCCGGGCGAGCGCAGCCGCGGCCAGGCCGTGGCGCAGGCCGAGGCGGCCGCCGTGTTCCTGCGCGAGCAGGCTGCACGGCTGCGGCTGGCCGGCGCGCTGCGCGAGGCCTGGTGGCCCTGGGCCCGCGCCCGCATCGAGCAGCAGGTGGCCGATGCCCAACTGGCCCACGCCCGCACCCTGGCCGCCGACGTGGAACGCCGCTGGCGCGCCGGCGACCTGGCCCGCAGCGACCTGCTGCAGGCACAGGGCACGGTGGCCGCGGCCCGTGCTGCGCAGGCCGAGGCGGCGCGTGCGGCGGTCGAAGCCGCGCTCCGCTGGGAGGCGCTGACCGGCACAGCCGCATGCGCTTCCGGCGCGGCGTTGCCGCAGGCCGGCATCGGAGGGGCGGCCATCCCCGCCGAATCCGCGCCGGCCAACCGGCAGGGCGAGGTGGCCGCCAGGTCCACGCCGGCCGGCAGCACCGCCGGGTCCGAAGCCGGGCCTGCGCGCCAAGTCGACGACGTCGGCGCCGAGGCAGAACCCGAGCCGCGCGCAGAGCCCGGGGCGCCCACCGCCGCCCACCCCGCCCTGGCCGAACTCGCCCAGCGCCTGGCCATCGCCCGTGCCCAGGCCGAACTGGCGGCCCGCCACGGCGCCGGCAACCCGGAGCTGACGCTGGGCACCACCCGCGAACGCGGCAGCGCCGACGAGCCGGCGCGCAGCACGCTCAACGTGGGCCTGCGCATTCCCTTCGGCGCGAGCGCGCGGCAGGAGTCCCGCCAGGCCACGGCGCTGGCCGAGGCCATCGAGCTGGAGGCGCAGTGGCGGCTGGAGGAGAGCCGCCTCGCCGCCGAACAGCAGGCCGCCCGGGCCCGCGTGGACGCGGCCCGCATCCGCCTGGCCGCCGCCGAGGAACGCGACGCCCTCGCCAGCCAGACCCTGGGCCTGATCGAGAAGTCCTTCCGCCTCGGCGAATCCGACCTGCCCACCCGCCTGCGCACCACGCAGGAAGCCGGCGACGCCGCCCGCCAGCTGGCCGCCAGCCGCGTCGAGCTGGCGACCGCCGTCTCGCAATGGCGCCAGGCCCTGGGCCTGCTGCCCGAATGACAACCCGACACCCAACCCTTCCATGAACTTCCACTTCCTTGCAGGCACCGCGCTGGCCCTGGCCGCCGCCGTCTTCCTGCCCACCGCCCTGGCCGACGAAGGCCACAGCCACGACGCGGCGCCCGCCGCACCGGCCGCCGCCGCCCTGCCCCGCTTCGCCCTCGAATCCGAGGCCTTCGAGTTGGTCGGCGTGCGCCAGGGCCATGAACTCACGCTCTACCTGGACCGGCATGCCGACAACCAGCCCGTCAACGACGCCCGCATCGCGCTGCGCATCGGCGAGAAGGACTTCGTGGCCGAGCCGCACGGCGAAGGCACCTATGAACTGGAACTGGACGAGGCCACGGCCGAGGCCAGCGGCGAACTGCCGCTGGTCGCCCGCCTGAGCGTGGGCGATGCGCGCGACGAGCTGCGCGGCGAGTGGCACATCGAGGCCGCCGACGGCCACGGCCACGACGCCGACGCCACCCCCGCCTGGCGCCGCCTGCTGCCCTGGGCCGCCGCGGCCCTCGTCGCCCTCGTCCTCGCCGCCGCAGCCGCCCGGCTGCTGCGCCGCCGTCACGCCCCCGGAGCCGCCGCATGAACCGCCTTCTTCCCGCTTTCTCGACCCGGCGGCCGGATGCCGCCACCCTCGCCCTGCTGCTCGCCCTGGCCCTGCCGACGGGCGCCCTGGCCGACGCCGGCCACGACCACGGCGGCGCACCGCCGGCCGCAGCCGCCAACGGCCCGCAGCGCCAGCCGGACGGCAGCGTCTTCCTGCCCAAGCCCAGCCAGCGCCAACTGGCGGTGCGCACCGTCGTCACCACCCTCGTCGCACTGCCGCGCAGCATCGAGCTGGACGGCCGCGTGGTGAGCGATCCGCAGAGCGGTGGCAAGGTGCAGGCGCTGGTGGCCGGCCGCATCGAGCCCGGTCCGCGCGGCCTGCCCGAGCCTGGCCAGGCCGTGCGCAAGGGCGAGGTGCTGGCCTGGGTGCAGCCGGCAGCAGCGCCCCTGGAGCGGGCCACGCAGGCCGCCCAGCTGGCCGAGCTGCGGGCCGCCGGCACGCTGGCCGAAAAGCGCCTGGTCCGCCTGCGCGAGCTCGCCGACACCGTGCCCCGCAAGGAGATCGAGGCGCTCGAAAGCGAAGTGGCCGCCGCCCGCGAGCGGGCCGGGGCCATCGGCGCCGGCCTGTCGGGCCGCGATGCGCTGGTCGCGCCGGCCTCGGGCGTCATCGCATCCTCGTCGGTGGTCGCCGGCCAGGTGGTCGATGCGCGCGAGCTGGTGTTCGAGATCGTCGACCCGGCGCGCCTGCGCATCGAGGCCCTGGCCTACGACCCGGCGCTCACCAGCGACATCGGCGGCGCCTCGCTGGCGGTCGGCGGCACGCAGGTGCCGCTGCAGTTCGTCGGCGCCGCCCGCGCGCTGCGCGACCAGGCCCTGCCGCTGGCCTTCCGCGCCCCGGGCGCCGCGTTGTCGACGCTGGCCGTGGGCCAGCCGGTGCGCCTGCAGGTGCACAGCCGCAGCACGCACGAGGCCATCGCCGTACCCCGCGCCGCGCTGATGCGCAACGCCGCCAACGAGACCATCGTCTGGGTCAAGACGGCGCCGGAGCGCTTCGCCCCGCGCACCGTCACCACCGCGCCGCTGGACGGCGTGCGCGTGGCCCTGACATCGGGCGTCGCGCCCGGCGAGCGCGTCGTCACCGACGGCGCCACGCTCATCAACCAGATCCGCTGAGGCCGCACCCACCATGTTCAAGTGGCTCCTCGAACGCAGCCTGGGCAACCGGCTGCTGGTGATCGTGCTCGCCCTCGCGGCGATGGCCTATGGCGCGTACACGCTGACGCGCACCCCGGTGGACGTGTTCCCCGACCTCAACAAGCCCACGGTGACGGTCATGACCGAAGCCGGCGGCATGGCCCCCGAAGAGGTGGAGCAGCTCATCACCTTCCCGCTGGAGACCGCCATGAGCGGCCTGCCCGGCGTGGAGACGGTGCGCTCGGTGTCCTCGGCCGGCCTGTCCTTCCTGTACGTGACCTTCGACTGGCGCACCGAGATCTTCCGCGCCCGGCAACTGGTGTCCGAACGCCTGTCGGCCATGGAGGAAGGCCTGCCCGCCGGTACCGTGCCGCGCATGGGCCCGGTCAGCTCGGTGATGGGCGAGATCATGCAGATCGCCATTCCGGTCGATCCGCAGAAGATCCAGCCTGGCGCCGGGCCGCTCCCAAGCCAGGCTGCGCCCCCTCGGGGGGCAGCGAGCGAAGAGAGCGTGGGGGCCACATCCCTCATGGCCGTGCGCGAGTACGCGGACTGGGTCCTGCGCCCGCGGCTGATGTCGGTGCCGGGCGTGGCGCAGGTCATTCCCATCGGCGGCGAGGTGCGGCAGTTCCAGGTGCAGCCCGATGCGGCGCGCATGGCGCAGCTGGGCATCTCGGCCGAGTCGCTGGCCACCGCGCTGCGCGGCTTCGCGGCCAACACCTCGGGCGGCTTCCTGTCGCTCAACGGCCGCGAGTACCTGATCCGCCACCTGGGCCGCACCGCGCGGCTGGACGACCTGCGCCGCCTGGCGCTGGGCGCGCGCAACGGCCAGCCGATCCTGCTGCAGCAGGTGGCGCAGGTGGACTTCGCGCCCGCCATCCGCCGCGGCGACGCCGGCTTCGAAGGCCGGCCCGCCGTCATCCTGGGCGTGCAGAAGCAGCCGGCGGCCGACACCATCGCGCTCACGCGGCAGATCGAGTCCGCGCTCGACGGCCTGGCCGCCGCACTGCCGCCCGGCATGGAAAAGCCGCGCGTCACCTTCCGCCAGGCCAGCTTCATCGAGGCCTCCATCGACACCCTGCAGGGCAAGCTGGTGGGCGCGGCGGTGTTCGTGGCGCTGATCCTGTTCTTCTTCCTGGGCACGCTGCGGCCCACGCTGATCGCGCTGGTGGCCATTCCGGTCTCCATCCTGGCGACGGCGCTGGTGTTCCGCGCTTTCGGGCTGTCGATCAACACCATGACGCTGGGCGGCCTGGCCATCGCCATCGGCGGGCTGGTGGACGACGCGGTGGTGGACGTGGAGAACATCATGCGGCGCCTGAAGGAGAACCGCGCCCGGCCCGAGGCCGAGCGGCTGGGCGTGCTGACGGTGGTCACGCGCGCCTCGATGGAGGTGCGCTCGGCCATCCTCTATGCGACGGTGATCATCGTGCTGGTCTTCGTGCCGCTCTTCGCGCTGCCAGGGCTGGAAGGCCGGCTCTTCGTGCCGCTGGGCATCGCCTTCATCGTCTCCACGCTGGCCTCGCTGCTGGTGTCGGTGACGGTGACGCCGGTGCTGAGCTACTGGCTGCTGCCGCGCATGAAGCGGCTGGAGCACGGCGACACGCGGCTGCTGGCCTGGCTCAAGGCCCGCTATGCGCGCGGGCTGGAGGCGGTGCTGCGCCGGCCCCGCATCGCGGTGGCCGCCGCAGCGGTGGCCGTGACGGCCGCGGCCGTGGCCGTGCCCTTCTTCCCGACCACCTTCCTGCCGCCCTTCAACGAAGGCACGCTGCTCGTCGGCCTGCGGCTGAACCCGGGCGTGACGCTGGAGGAAAGCAGCGCCCTCGCCCGCCAGGCCGAGCGCCTGGTGCGCCAGGTGCCGGAGGTGACGCACGTCGGCCGCCGCAGCGGCCGGGCCGAGCTGGACGAGCATGCGGAGGGCGTGCACGTGAGCGAGCTGGACGTGGGCCTCAAGCCCGTCAGCGAACTCACGCGCCCCATGGCCGCCATCACCGCCGACATCCGCCAGCGCCTGGCCCCGCTGCCGGCCGCCATCGGCATCGGCCAGCCGATCTCGCACCGCATCGACCACATGCTCTCGGGCGTTCGGGCGCAGATCGCCATCAAGGTCTTCGGCGAAGACCTGGACGTGCTGCGCGGCCAGGCCGAGCTGCTGCGGGCGCGGCTGGCCGCCATTCCCGGCGTGGCCGACCTGGAGGTCGAGAAGCAGGTGCTGGCGCCGCAGATCAAGGTGCGCGTGGACTACGACCGCGCCGCCCAGTACGGCGTGCCGGCGCCGCAGGTGCTGCAGACGCTCGAACGCATGGTCGAGGGCGAGAAGCTATCGCAGATCGTGGAGGACGGCCGCCGCTTCTCGCTGGTGCTGCGCCTGCCCGAGCCGGCGCGCTCGGTCGACGGCCTGGGCCGGCTGCTGATCGACACGCCGCTGGGCCCGGTGCCGCTGTCGCGCCTGGCGACCATCGAGGAAGGCGACGGGCCCAACCAGGTCAGCCGCGACGACGGGCGGCGGCGCATCGTGCTCTCGGCCAATGCCTCGGGCCGGCCGCTGTCGGACGTGGTGGCCGACATGCGGGCGGTGGTGGCGCAGACGCCGCTGCCGGCCGGCTACTTCATCACCCTGGGCGGGCAGTTCCAGGCGCAGGAAGAGGCCTCGCGGCTGGTCGGCCTGCTGTCGCTGGTCTCGCTGGCGCTGATGTTCGTGGTGCTCTACAGCCGCTACCGCTCGGCGGTGCTGTCGGTGCTCATCATGGCCAACATCCCGCTGGCGCTGGTGGGGGCCGTGGCGGGCCTGGCGCTGTCGGGGCAGCCGCTGTCGGTGGCGGCGCTGGTGGGCTTCATCACGCTGGCGGGCATCTCGGTGCGCAACGGCATCCTCAAGGTGAGCCACTACGTCAACCTGATGCGCTTCGAGGGCGAGTCCTTCGGCCCGCGCATGATCGTGCGCGGCTCGCTGGAGCGGCTGTCGCCGGTGCTGATGACGGCGCTGGTGACGGCCTTCGCGCTGGCGCCGCTGCTGTTCGAGGCCGAGCGGCCGGGCACCGAGGTGCTGCATCCGGTGGCGGTGGTGATCTTCTCGGGACTGGTGAGCGCCACGCTGCTCGACACCTTCCTGACGCCGGCGCTGTTCTGGCTGTTCGGCCGCCGCAGCGCCGAGCGGCTGGCGGCGGATGGGGACACGCAAGCGCTTTGAGGACGTGCGAGGCAAGGCAGAAGCCGTTTTAGTTGCTTTCGTCAACTTCATTGGTTGACAATGGCACGCATGCCTGAACTGCCCGCTTCTGCCTCGTCGCCCGTCGCCTCCGCCGTTCCGGTGGAGGCCGTCAAGGCCTTGCGCCGTTTCAACCGCTTCTTCACCCAGCGCATCGGCGTGCTGGAGCCCTACCTCGGCAGCGATCTCTCGCTGACCGAGGTGCGGGTGCTCTATGAGCTGGCGCACCAGCCCGAGCTGACCGCCCGCGAGCTGGCCCAGGCGCTGAGCCTGGATGCGGGCTACCTCAGCCGGCTGCTCAAGCGCTTCGAGTCGCTGGGCTGGCTCGCGCGGGCCGCCGATGCGCGCGACGCGCGGCAGCAGCGGCTGTCGCTCACCGAGGCGGGCCATGCGGCGTTCTCACCGCTGCAGCAGCGCTCGCGCGATGCCGCGGCCGCGTTGCTGGCGCCGCTCGCGCCAGCAGCGCGCGACGAGCTGGTCCGGGCCCTTGCACGGGTGGAGACGCTGTTCGACGCCAGGCCCGCGCCCCTGCGCACTGCCGTGCTGCGCGACCCTGCCCCGGGCGACCTGGGCTGGGTGGTGCAGCAGCATGGCGAGGTCTACGCCCGCGAGTACGGCTGGGACGGCCGCTTCGAGGCCGCCGTCGCCGACATCGCCGCCCAATGGCTGCGCACCACCGACCCCGCCTGGGAGAAAGGCTGGATCGCCGAGCTGGACGGCCAGCGCGTCGGTTCCGTCTTCGTGATCCGCCACAGCCCCGGCGTGGCGCAGCTGCGCCTGCTGGTGTTGAGGCCCGAAGCGCGGGGCCTGGGCCTGGGCGGCAAGCTGGTCGACGCATGCATCGCCTTCGCCCGCGCCCGTGGCTACACGCAGATGATCCTGTGGACCCACAGCTGCCTCGAAGCCGCCCGCGCCATGTATGCCGCACGCGGCTTTGCGCTCGACACCAGCGAGCCGCACGAGGGCTACGGCAGCGGCCCGCTGGTGGCCGAGCGCTGGTCGATGACGCTCACTGCATGAACCAGCCGTGGCTGACCACCAGCGACTGGCCGGTCAGCGCATTGCTCGGGAAGGCAGCGAACAGCAGCGCCACGCGGGCCACGTCGTCGGTGGTGGTGAATTCGCCATCCACCGTCTCCTTGAGCATCACGTTCTTGACCACCTCCTCCTCGGAGATGCCCAGCGTCTTGGCTTGCTCGGGAATCTGCTTTTCCACCAGCGGCGTGCGCACGAAGCCGGGGCAGATCACGTTGGCCCGCACGCCGTGCTTGGCGCCTTCCTTGGCCACCGTCTTGGCCAGGCCGATCAGGCCATGCTTGGCGGTGACATAGGGTGCCTTGAGCATCGAGGCCTCCTTGGAGTGCACCGAGCCCATGTAGATCACGCTGCCGCCGCGGCCCTGCGCATACATGTGCTTGAGGCAGGCGCGGGTGGTGAGGAAGGCGCCATCCAGGTGGATGGCCAGCATCTTCTTCCAGTCGGCAAAGCCGAATTCCTCCACCGGGTGGACGATCTGGATGCCGGCATTGCTCACCAGGATGTCGATGCCGCCGAAGGCCTTCACCGCCTCTTCCACGGACGCATCGACCTGCTGCTCGTCGGTGACGTCCACCGCCACGCCGATGGCCTGGCCGCCTGCCGCCTTCAGCTCGGCGGCTGCGGCGTCCGCCGCCTGCTTGTTCAGGTCGGCGATGACGATCCTGGCGCCCTCCTGCGCGAAGAGCGTCGCGATCTCCTTGCCGATGCCGCTGGCCGAGCCGGTGATGTAGGCGACCTTGTCCTTGAGTTGCATGGGATTCCTTTCAGTGGAGCACGGGCCCCACGGCCCGGCTTGAACCCATGCTGCGGCCCCGCACTTAGCCGAAACTGAATCGGCCGCCGATCCCCCCACGGCGCCGGGGCCGCGCTGTCAGCCCAACTGCTCGGCCGGGCCGAAGAATTCGTAGCGGGCGCGCTCGGGCGGCACGCCCATGTCCTGCAGCGTGCGCTTGATGAAGGCCATGAAGGGCTTCGGGCCGAGGAAGTAGGCGTCGAAGTCGCGGCCGGGGGGCAGCCAGGCCGCCAGCTGGTCGGCCGCGGGCCGGCCGATGGCCGCAGGCGCGCGCGGGCCGGCAGGCGCCGGCTGCTCGTAGACGGTGTGCACGCGCAGGCGATCGGCATGCTGCCGGGCCCAGTCGTCCAGCACACCCCCGAAGGCATGCACCTCGGCATTGCGGGCGTAGTGTACGAACACCACCTCGCGCTGCGAGTCGGCCAGGGCCGACTCCAGCATCGCCAGCGTGGGCGTGATGCCCACGCCACCGCTGATCAGCACCAGCGGGCGCAGGCTCGCGTCCAGCGTGAAGTCGCCCGCGGGCGGGAAGAGTTCCAGCACATCGCCTTCGCCCACCTGGTCGTGCAGGTGGGTCGACACCACGCCCTCGGGCTCGCGCTTGACGCTGATGCGGTAGCTCGCGCCGTTGGGCGCCGCCGACAACGAATAGTTGCGCCGCACCTCCTGCCCGCCGACCACCAGCTTCAGGCCGATGTACTGGCCCGGCTTGAAGTCGACCACCGGGCCGCCATCCACCCGCACCAGGTGGAAGGACGTGATCTCGCTGCTCTCGCGCACCTTGCGCGCCACCGTGAAGGCGCGCCCACCGCGCCAGCCGCCCGGCGCGGCGGCCAGGGCGTCGTACACGGCCGCCTCGGCGCCGATCAGGATGTCGGCCAGTTGCTGGTAGGCGGCGGCCCAGGCGTCGATGACGGCATCTGTGGCCACCTCGGCCCCCAGCACTTCGCGGATGGCGCGCAGCAGGCAGGCTCCGACGATGGGGTAGTGCTCGGGCAGGATCTGCAGCGCCACATGCTTGTTGACGATCTGCGAGGCCAGCGGCCCCAGCGCCTCCAGCCGGTCGATGTGGCGGGCGTACATCAGCACGGCGTTGGCCAGGGCCCGCGGCTGCGTCCCGGCGGTCTGGTGCGCCTGGTTGAAGAGCGGGCGCACCTGCGGGTATTCGCCGAGCATGACACGGTAGAAATGGGTGGTGAGCGCCTCGCCGCCCGTTTCGAGCAGGGGAACGGTGGCCTTGACGATGTCGCGCTGGGCGTCGGTGAGCATGGATGTCCTCGGGGTTCAACGATGTCCTCCCTTTCGCATGAGCGATGCCAGGCCATGCCATGAGGTGGATCAAGGACTTGCAGCGCCGATCAGGTCAAATCGACCTGCGTAAACGACCTGCTGCGGCTGCACTTCGAGTCAGGATGACCTCCCCCGCCAATCCCCTCGCCCTGATCGCCCCGCTGATCGCGGACCTGGCCCATGACCTGCCCATGGAGTTGCGCTGCCAGCGGCTGCTGACCGTGCTGCGCCAGCTGCTGCCCTGCGACGCGGCCGCGCTGCTGCGGCTGGAGGGCGACGCGCTGGTGCCGGTGTCGGTGCAGGGCCTGAGCCCCGACACCCTGGGCCGTCGCTTCGCGGTGGCGGCGCATCCGCGCCTGCGGGCGCTGCTCGATGCACCGGGCGCCTTGCGCTTTCCGCTGGACTGTGCGCTGCCCGATCCCTACGACGGGCTGATCGAGGGGGCGGCCGAGCACCTGGACGTGCACGACTGCATGGGCTGCGCCCTGCGGGTGGATGGCGCCCAGTGGGGCCTGCTCACGCTCGACGCGCTGGATGCCGGCCGCTTCTCCGGCGCGGAGCTGGCGCTGCTCGACACCTTCGCCAGCCTGGCCGCCGCGACCGTGGCCGCCACCCGCCGGCTGCAGCAGCTGTCGCTGCGGGTCGAGGACGAGCGCCGCCGGGCCGATGCCTACCGCCACGGCGCCGCCCCGGCACCGGCCACGCTGGTCGGCCAGAGCCCCGCCTTCCGCCAGATGGCCGCGGAGATCGACCTGGTGGCGCCCGCCGACCTGACGGTGCTGCTCACCGGCGAGACCGGTGCCGGCAAGGAGCTGGTGGCGCGCCAGCTGCACGCACGCTCGGGCCGGGCCGACAAGCCCATGGTCACGATCAACTGCGCGGCGCTGCCGGAGCACCTGGTCGAAAGCGAACTCTTCGGCCATGTGCGGGGCGCCTTCTCGGGCGCGGTGGGCGACCGGCACGGCAAGTTCCAGATGGCCGATGGCGGCACGCTGTTCCTCGACGAGGTGGGCGAGCTGCCGCTGGCCGTCCAGGCCAAGCTGCTGCGGGCCCTGCAGGAGGGCCAGTTGCAGCGCGTGGGCTCCGACCGCGAGCACCATGTGGACGTGCGGCTCGTCGCCGCCACCAACCGCGACCTGGCGGCCGAGGTGAAAGCGGGCCGCTTCCGCGCCGATCTGTTCCATCGGCTGTCGGTGTTTCCGCTGCGTGTGCCGCCGCTGCGCGAGCGGGGCCGGGACGTGCTGCTGCTGGCCGGCAGCTTCATCGAGGAGAACCGCCGCCGCATGGGCCTGCGCGGGCTGCGCCTGTCGGCCGACGCGCAGGACGCGCTGCTGGCCCACGACTGGCCCGGCAATGTGCGGGAGCTGGAGTACCT
Organism: Pseudacidovorax sp. NFM-22; assembly: GCF_021401245.1. Classification (GTDB taxonomy): domain Bacteria; phylum Pseudomonadota; class Gammaproteobacteria; order Burkholderiales; family Burkholderiaceae_C; genus Xenophilus. The sequence continues at coordinate 71,297 of NZ_JACBFY010000001.1, read as the reverse complement.
GGTCGCCCGGGCCGCGCTGCGTGCGCGGGCACGTGGCGATGGGGGCACGGGGCTGGCTTCGGGGCTCGGCCCCATCGTCAGCATCGAGCGGGAGGACCTGGCGCTCGACGCCGCGGAGGCGCCATCGACCCCGGGCGGCGCGATGGCCGGAGGCACGGAAACGGCCGCAGGCGGCACCGTGGCCGCCTGCGATCTGCGCCAGGAAGTCGATGGCTTCCAGCGCCGCAAGGTCGAGGCCGCCCTCGCCGCCCATCCCGGCAACCTGGCGGCCGCCGCCCGCGCCCTGGGGATGGACCGGGCCAACCTTGCCCGGCTGGCGGGGCGGCTGGGGGTGGCGGTGCCGCGGGCCGCCCGCCGGCCGGCCGGCTGAGCCCGCCTACCGCCTCAGCCGATGCGCACCGGCACGAAGATCTTTTCGTCGCCGCGCTGGATCAGCAGGGCCACCGACTTGTCGGACTTGGCGACCGCCTGGCGCACCTGGTCCACGCTCCTGGCCGGCGTGCCGTTGATCGCGAGCAGCACGTCGCCCTGCTGGATGCCGGCACTGGCGGCGGGGCCACGCGCGTCCTCGATCAGCAGGCCGCCGTTGGTGCCGGCCTCCTTCTGCTCCTGGGGCTGCAGCGGGCGCAGCGCCAGACCCAGCTTGCCCTTGCCGACGGTCTCGTCGGCCTTGGCCACCTTGGTCTTCTCGCTGGCGTTGCCCAGTTGGGCCGTCAGCTCCTTGGCACTGCCATCGCGCCAGACCTCGATGCGCGCCTTCTGGCCCGGCGCCATCTGCCCGATGATGGCCGGCAGGTCGCCCGAGGTGGTGATCGGCGCGCCGTCCACCTTCAGGATCACGTCGCCCGACTGGAGGCCGGCCTTGTCGGCAGGCCCGCCCTTCTCCACGTTCGACACCAGCGCGCCCTGCGGCTTGTCGAGCTTGAAGGAATCGGCAAAGGCCTGGTTCACCTCCTGCACGGCCACGCCCAGCTTGGCATGGTCGGCATGGCCGGTGGCGACGATCTGGTCCTTCACGCGCATCGCGATGTCGATCGGGATCGAGAACGAGACACCCTGGTAGCCGCCGCTGCGGCTGTAGATCTGCGAGTTGATGCCCACCACCTCGCCGCGCGCATTGAACAGCGGGCCGCCCGAGTTGCCGGGGTTGATCGGCACGTCGGTCTGGATGAAGGGCGTGAAGCCGTCGTCGGGCAGCGAGCGGCCCTTGGCGCTGACCACGCCGGCCGTCACGCTGTTCTCGAAGCCGAAGGGCGAGCCGATGGCCAACACCCATTCGCCCACCTTCAGGTCCTTGGGGCTGCCGAGCTTGACCGTGGGCAGGTCCTTGGCATTGATCTTGAGCACCGCCACGTCGGTCTTGGGATCGGCGCCCAGCACCTTGGCCTGGTATTCGCGGCGGTCGGTGAGCTTGACGGTCACTTCCTTGGCGCCATCGACCACGTGGGCGTTGGTCAGGATGATGCCGTCGGGGCTCAGGATGAAGCCCGAGCCTTCGGCCCGCGTGGGCACCGAGCGCTGGGGCCCTTGGCGGTGGCCGGGCACGCCGCCGAACTGGCGGAAGAACTGGTAGAACGGATCGTTGGGCGACATGCCGGGTGGCATGGCGGCGCTGCCGCTGTCGTCGTCATCGCCGCTGGTGTCCAGCGCCGTCTTGGTCATGCCCGAGACGCTGATGTTGACCACCGCCGGGCCTTGCTGGGCCGTGATGACCGAGAAGTCGGGCGCGGCGATGGGCGCCACCATGGGCGCGGCGGCCACCACCGGCGGCTGGGGTGCGGAGCCCAGGGCATGGGCGCTGGTGTAGGCCCCGCCGGCCGCGGCGCCGAGCACGCCTGCGGCAGCAAGGGCGATCACCAGCCGCTTGGGCGATTGCAGGATCGTCTGGGTGTTCATGGTGAGCCTCCTGGCTGCGTGTCGAGTTGCGATGGCGTGACTGTGGAAGCCATCGCTTAGGCACGACTTAAACCCCTGCCGGACCCTGCGGACCGGTACGCTCAGCGCAACGGCAGCGGCAGTGCCGTCTTGTAGCGGACCTGCTTCAACGCAAAGCTGGAGCGGATCTTCTCGACACCGGGGATCGGCGTGAGCTGCTCCAGGATGAAGCGCTCCAGCGCCGCCATGTCGGCCACGGCGACGCGGATCAGGTAGTCGCTGTCGCCCGTCATGAGGTAGCACTCCATCACCTCGTCGTGCTCGGCGATGCGTCGCTCGAAGGACGCGAGCGACTCCTTGCTCTGCGTGCGCAGGCTGATGGAGATGAAGACGTTCAGGCCCAGGCCGAGGGCCGGCGCGTTGCACAGCGCCACATAGCGGGCGATGACACCCGCGGCCTCCAGCGCCTTCACGCGCGCCAGACACGGCGAGGGCGACAGATGCACGCGCCGGGCCAGTTCCACGTTCGACAGGCTGCCATCGCGCTGCAGCTCGTCGAGGATGCGCAGGTCCGTGGCGTCGAGCGGGAAGTTGTTCATGCGGCATCCAAACAGTTTGGCGGCAGTTTATGCCGCGGCCTCCGGGTCGACGCGCCCGATTCCGACAGCACATTCGCCGGCTGCCTGCCTAAAGTGCCTGGCATGAACGCCTCCATCCCCGCCGCGCAACTGCTGGCCCTCGCCGCCACCGACTCCAGTTCCGCCGACGCCGACCCTGTCGAGACCGCCGAATGGCGCGAGGCCTTCGTCGCGCTGGTGCATGCCCATGGCCCCGAGCGCGCCCGCTGGATGCTGGATGAGCTGGCCCGCCTGGCCCGCGCCCAGCGCATCGGCTGGCAACCGGAGCTGGCCACGCCCTATGCCAACACCGTGCCGGTGGATCGCCAGCCCCCCTTCCCTGGCGACCTGGCCATCGAAGAGCGCATCGGCTCGCTGATGCGCTGGAACGCGCTCGCGATGGTGGTGCGCGCCAACCAGGCCTATGGGGAGCTCGGTGGACACATCGCCAGCTATGCCAGCGCGGCCGACCTGTTCGAGACGGGCTTCCACCACTTCTTCCACGGCCGCACCGACGTGCACGGGGGCGACCTGGTGTTCTTCCAGCCGCACAGCGCGCCGGGCGTGTATGCCCGCGCCTTCCTCGAAGGCCGCCTGACGGAAAACGACCTGGCCCACTACCGCCAGGAGATCACCGCGCCGATCAACGGCGCCCGGGGCCTGTCGAGCTATCCGCACCCGTGGCTGATGCCGGACTTCTGGCAGTTCCCGACCGGCTCCATGGGCATCGGGCCGATCAGCGCCATCTACCACGCGCGCTTCATGCGCTACCTCACCCACCGCGGCCTGCTGGACTGCGAAGGACGCAAGGTCTGGGGCTTCTTCGGCGATGGCGAGATGGACGAGCCCGAGTCCATGAGCGCCCTCACGCTCGCCGCGCGCGAGAAGCTGGACAACCTGGTGTGGGTGGTCAACTGCAACCTGCAGCGCCTGGACGGCCCGGTGCGCGGCAACGGCCGCATCATCGACGAGCTGGAAAAGCTCTTCGCCGGCGCCGGCTGGAACGTGGTCAAGCTGGTCTGGGGCAGCGACTGGGACGGCCTGTTCGCGCGCGACACCGTCGGCGCCCTGCTGCGCGCCTTCGCCGAGACGGTGGACGGCCAGATGCAGACCTTCGCCGCCAAGGACGGCCGCTTCAACCGCGACCATTTCTTCGGCCAGAACGAGGCCCTGCAACGCCTGGCCCAGGGCATGACCGACGAGCAGATCGACCGCCTCAAGCGCGGCGGGCACGACCTGGTGAAGATCCACGCAGCGTATGCCGCGGCCGCCGCGCATCGCGGCCAGCCGACCGTGATCCTGGCCCACACCAAGAAGGGCTACGGCATGGGCACGGCCGGCCAGGGCAGGATGACCACACACTCGCAGAAGAAGCTGGACGAGGCCGACCTGATCGGCTTCCGCAACCGCTTCAACCTGCCCTTGAGCGATGAACAGGCCACCTCGCTGGCCTTCTACAAGCCGGCCGAAGACAGCCCCGAGATGCGCTACCTGCGCGAGCGCCGCGCCGCATTGGGCGGCGCCCTGCCCCAGCGCCGCACCGACTGCGCCACGCTGCCCGTGCCGCCGCTGGCGAGCTACGCCCGCTTCGCCACCGAGGCCGCCGGCAAGGAGATGAGCACCACCATGGCCTTCGTGCGTTTGCTGGGCAACCTGCTCAAGGACGGCGAGCTGGGCCCGCGCATCGTGCCCATCGTGGCCGACGAGGCACGCACCTTCGGCATGGCCAACCTGTTCAAGCAGGTGGGCATCTACAGCAGCGTGGGCCAGCGCTATGCGCCGGAGGACATCGGCTCGGTGCTGAGCTACCGCGAGGCCATCGACGGCCAGATCCTGGAGGAAGGCATCAGCGAGGCCGGCGCCATCGCCAGCTGGACGGCCGCCGCCACCAGCTACAGCGTGCATGGCCTGGCCATGCTGCCCTTCTACATCTACTACTCGATGTTCGGCTTCCAGCGCGTGGGCGACGCCATCTGGGCGGCAGCCGACCAGCGGGCGCGCGGCTTCCTGCTGGGCGCGACGTCCGGCCGCACCACGCTCGGCGGCGAGGGCCTGCAGCACCAGGACGGCAGCAGCCACCTGGTGGCGGCCACCATTCCCAACTGCCGCGCGTGGGACCCGGCCTTCGCCGGCGAGATGGCCGTGATCGTCGATGCCGGCATGCGCGAGATGCTGGTGGAGCAGCGCGACGTCTTCCACTACATCACGCTGATGAACGAGAACTACGCCCAGCCCGACGTGCCAGAGAGCGCGCACGAGGACCTGTTGCGCGGCGGCTGGCGCTACGACGGCTGGCAACGGCCCGACGGCGCACCGGCGGCCACGCAGCGCGTCACGCTGCTGGGCTCGGGGGCCATCCTCACCGAGGTGGTCAAGGCGGCGCAGGCGCTTGCCATGGAAGGCATCGAGGCCACGGTGTTCAGCATCACCAGCTGGAGCGAGCTGTCGCGCGAGGGCGTCGCCTGCGAGGCGCGGCTGCTGACCAGCGAGGCCGCGGCCGTGCGCATCGAGCCCTTCATCACCCGCCTGCTGGCGGCCAGCGAAGGCCCGGTGATCGCCGCCACCGACTACGTGCGCGCGGTGCCGGAGTCCATCCGCGCCTACGTGCCCGAGGGCCGGCGTTACCTCACGCTGGGCACCGACGGCTTCGGCCGCAGCGACACGCGGGCCGCGCTGCGCGACTTCTTCGGGGTGGATGCCGCGGCCATCGCGACGGCGGCGCGGCGGCTGCTGGCCGCGGCCGGCACCTGAGGCAGGCGCTGCTGCGGGCGCCGCGGCTCAGCGCGTGTGGACGATCTCGTCCAGCGGCGCCGGGCGACAGAGGTGGTAGCCCTGCATCAGCGGGCATTGCAGCGCCCGCAGGGCCATCAGCTCCTCCACCCGCTCCACGCCCTCTGCCACGACGTCGATGCCCAGCGAGCGGCCCATCTGCAGGATGGTGCCCACCAGCAGGCGGTTGTCGCGCGAGGCATCCAGGCCCGAGATGAAGCTGCGGTCGATCTTGACCTGCCGCACATGGTCCCCGCGCAGCGAGGCCAGCGAGGAATAGCCCACGCCGAAGTCGTCGATGGAAATCGCCACCCCCGCGGCGGCCAGCCGCGCGAGCTTGCCCTGCGTGCTCTCGGCGTTGAGGGCCACCTCCTCGGTGATCTCCAACTGCAGGCGCCGCGGCGGCACGCCATGGCGTTGCAGCGTGTCGAGCACCAGTTCGTCCACATCCAGATGCGCCATCTCGCGCGGCGAGACGTTCACCGCCAGCGGCAGATGGCCCATGCCGGCGGCATCGAGCTGGCGCGCGGCGAGGCACACCTGGGTGAGCACATGGTTCAGCAGCCGCCGCGCCAGGCCCGTGGCCGCCGCGGCATGCACGATCTGCTCGGGCGAGACCCAGCCGTGCCGCGGATGCAGCCAGCGCAGCAGCGCCTCGAAGCTGTGCAGTTCGCCGCCCGCGGTGAAGATGGGCTGGTACCACAGCACGATGCCGCCCGCCTCCAGCCCCAGGCCCAGGTCGCGCTCCACGTCGCGGCGCACCATCAGCGCCTGCTGCAGCCCATGGTCGAAGAAGCGGAAGCTGTCGCCGCCCGCGCGCTTGGCGCTGTAGAGCGCCTCGTCCGCGAAGCTCAGCATGTCCATCACGCCCAGGCCACGTCCCACGCACAGGCCCACGCTCACGCCCAGCTGGCCGCCCTCCATCACGCTGGCCTGCGGAATGCGCTGCGTCAGCAGCCGCGCCAGCTGCTCGGGCGACTGCGCCGAGCCGGGCACGTCGTAGAGCACCACGAACTCGTCGCCACCCCAGCGCCCCACCACGGCATCCAGCCGCTCCAGCTCGCGGCTGAGCCAGGCACCCACGTCCTGCAGCACGCGGTCGCCCACCCCATGGCCAAACACGTCGTTGATGGCCTTGAAGCCATCCAGGTCCAGCATCAGCAGGCACTGCTCGCGCTCGCCGGCCGCCTGAAGGCGACGGCCGGCGGTATCCGTGAAGCCGTCGCGGTTGAACAGCCGCGTGAGCGGGTCGTGCATGGCGCGGAACTCCAGCTCCCGCGCCGCCGCCTGCGATGACTCGTGGGCCTGGCGCAGGCGTTCGGCCATGGCGGTGGCCTCGTTCTTGAGCAGGCTGCCGCGCTTGAAGGCGGCTTCGCTCTGCACGCCGCTGCGGATCAGTGCGGCCAGGTAGACGAACACCATCAGCGCGAGCATCTGCCGCTCGAAGCCGCCAGCGACCAGCAGGCAGCCCGCCACCGACAGCAGGGCCGGCGTGATGAAGAGGATGGGCACCCGCGCATAGGCGATGCCGTAGGTGACCGAGCCGGCGGTGATGCCGCACACCACCGTGAGGTAGAAGAGGGTCTGCGGCGAGGTGTAGCCGTCGCACAGCAGCGGAACCAGTGCCCACACCCCGCCCGAGCACAGGCCCAGCAGCGCCGCGGCGCGCAGGTGCCATTCGACGCTGCGCGTGCGCCACCAGCGCCCGCTCAGGGCCGGCGCGGCGGGTTGGCCCGGTGTGACCTCTTCGGACCCACGGTACGGCAGCCGGCACACGATGGCGCGGGTGATGTTGACCAGGGCAGACAGCATCGCCCACACCACGCCCATGGCCAGCTCGCCACCGCTGTAGGCCATGAGCAGCGCCGCCACGGTCAGCACGGCATTGATGGGAATGGCGGCCAGCACGCTGTGGCGCACGGCGACCATCTGGTCGTGCCGCACCATGCGACGCAACTCGGCCGCGTCGAGGTGCTCGGCATGCATGGCCGGAGCAGAGACGGAAAGGGAACTCATAGACACTGGACGGCGGCCCCACGCCCGGGCCGCAGGACAGGGCGGCATCGTGGCGGCACGGCCGTCAAGCCGCACGCCCGATATCACCTTGAAACGGGACGTTACGCGGGCATTGGGCCATCGCTTGCCGCACGCTTGCAAGCACTTTCGAACCGGGCTTGTCAGCCCGGCGAAGCGTTGAATCCGAAAGTTCTAGGAGCGGCCTTTCACCACTTGCCGGCGCCCGCTGGACGGGGCTTGAGCTGCTGCGCGCGGGTAAGCATTTCGACTGCGTCGGGACGGTTGCCCCGCTTGGCGAAATCCAGCGCCGTCATGCCCAGCTGGTTCTTCATGGCGATGTCGGCGCCCTCGTCCAGCAGCAGCTTCACGGCCTCGGCCGAGCCGTACATGGCGGCCATCATGAGCGGCGTGGTGCCGTTGGGCGACTGCGCATCGATGAAGGCATGCTGCTCCAGCAGCTGCTTCATGATCGAGATGTGGCCGTTGGTGGCCGCGTAGTGCAGCGGCGCCCAGCCCGGCTTGTTGACGGCCGCGTCGCGGGCCAGCAGCAGGTCGACGTATTCCTTCTGGCCCTTGAGGGCCGCCATCATCAGCGGCGTCTCGTCGCTGGCGTTGGTGGCGTCGACGTTGACGCGCGGCGAGGCGATGAGCACCTTGGCCACGCGCGGCGAAGGCTCGCGCAGCGCCAGGAGCAGGCCGGTCTGGCCCTTGGGATCGCGGCCGTTCGGGTCAAAGCCCTGCTTGAGCAGCCGCTCCACTGCGCCGGGGTTGTCGCTGATGACGGCGCGGAAGAAGTCGTCGCTGGGGCTGGCCGTGGCGCAGGAGGCCGCGGCAAGGGCAGCCGCGAAGGCGAACAGGGTGCGGCGGGCGATGGAGGCGCGGGCAGGAAGGCTCATTGGGCGTGGACCTTGAAAAGCTGTTCGAAGTTGCGGCTGGTGACCTCGGCCACCGCCTCGACCGTCATGGCGCGCAGTTCGGCGATCTGCCGGGCCACATAGGGCACGTACGACGGGTTGTTGGTCTTGCCGCGATAGGGCACGGGCGCCAGGTAGGGGCTGTCGGTCTCGATCAGCACGCGGTCCATGGGCACGAAGGCGGCCACATCGCGCAGGTGCTGGGCGTTCTTGAAGGTCAGGATGCCCGAGAAGGAGATGTAGAAGCCCAGGTCGAGCGCGGCGCGGGCCACCTCGGCCGTCTCGGTGAAGCAATGGAAGACCCCACCAGCGGCGCCCTCGCGGCCGTCCTCACCCTCCTCGCGCAGGATGGCCAACGTGTCGGCCGAGGCCTCGCGCGTGTGGATCACCAGCGGCTTGGCCACCCGCTGCGCGGCGCGGATGTGCACGCGGAAGCGCTCGCGCTGCCAGTCCAGGTCGGCCACGGTGCGACCGCCCTTGCGGGCGTCCATCTGGTAGTAGTCCAGGCCGGTCTCGCCGATGGCCACCACCTTGGGCTGCGCCGACAGCGCGACCAGCAGGTCCACGTCGGGCTCGCGCACGTCCTCGTTGTCCGGATGCACGCCCACGCTGGCCCAGAAGTTGTCGAAGCGCGCGGCCAGGCCCTGCACGGCCTCGAACTCCTCCAGCGTGGTGCAGATGCACAGCGCGCGGTCGACCTGCGCCTGTGCCATGTCGGCGCGGATGCGGTCGATGTCGTGCAGCAGCGAGGGCTCGGTGAGGTGGCAGTGGGAGTCGACGAACATGGGCGAAGCAAAGAAGAAGGCAAGGGACGCGGCGCCTCGTGCGAGGCCGGCGCGTCAGAGGGTCTGGGTGGGCCGGTCGGAGGCCAGGCTGGCGCCGAGGATCTCCTCGATGCGGGCCTTGAGCTGGCGCGACTTCTCGTCGCCCGGAAAGCGGATGCCGATGCCCGGCGAGCGGTTGCCCGCGGCCTGTGGCGGCGTGATCCACGCCACTTTGCCCGCCACCGGGTAGCGCTGCGGATCCTCCGGCAGGGTCAGCAGCACGTAGACATCGTCGCCAAGGCGGTACTCGCGCGCGGTGGGAATGAAGATGCCGCCATCGGCGAACAGCGGGATGTAGGCCGCGTACAGCGCGCCCTTCTCCTTGATGGCCAGCTGGATGACGCTGGGCCGCGGGATCGGGGCGGACGGGGCGGCGGTCGCGTTCATGGGCGTTCGGGGCTGCGGGAGTTTAGGGCGGCCTGCGCCTCGCTCACCAGGGCCTCGATCATCAGCCCCGCGTTGAACGGATGCTCGGCCGTGCGGGCCGCCTTGAGCAGCGACGCCGACCAGCGCGCCAGCACCGGCGCCGACGGCGGTGCCGGCAGCGAGGCGGCCTCGAAGAAACGGGGCTGCCCGCCGCCGGCCACGGCCATCAGGTCGTGGCAGAGCTTCTGCAGCGTGTCGATGGCGGCGGGGGGCGGTTGGTCGGCCAGCGCCGTCACGTCGCCGCGGCGCATGGCCTGCGGCAGCAGCGACCAGCCCTTGGCCGAGGTGCCGCCGCGCGCCAGGCGCAGCGCGTCGGAGGGCCGGCCGCCTGCCGCCCGCAGGAGCGCATGGGCCTCGGCCGCCGGCACGCCCTGCGTCGCCAGCCAGGCTTCCGATTCGCCTTCGGCCGGCCAGGGCAGCGTGAAGGCCTGGCAGCGGCTGCGGATGGTGGGCAGCAGTTGCCAGGCGGCTTCGGTGGCGAGCACGAAGCGCACGTCGCCGACGGGTTCCTCCAGCGTCTTGAGCAGCGCATTGGCGGAGATGGCATTCATGCGCTCGGCCGGATAGACCAGCACCACCTTGCCGCGCCCGCGGCCGCTGGTGCGCTGGGCAAAGCCCACGGCATCGCGCATGGCCTCGACGCGGATCTCGCGGCTGGGCTTGCGCTTCTTGTCGTCGATCTCGGCCTGGGCCTTTTCGTCGATGGGCCAGCCCAGCTCCATCATGGCGACCTCGGGCATCAGCACCGCCAGGTCGGCATGGGTACGCACGGCGATGGCATGGCAGCTCGGGCAGTGGCCGCAGGCGCCCTCGGACGTGGGCTGCTCGCACAGCCACGCGGCGGCCAGGGCCAGCGCCAGGTCGTACTGGCCGAGACCCGACGGCCCCTGCAGCAGCAGCGCATGGCCGCGCTGGCGCAGCAGTTGGTCGCGGGCCCGGGCCAGCCAGGGCGAGAGCGCGGGCGCCTCGTTCACTTCAGCCATCCGCGCTCCTGCAGGGCGGCTTCGACCTGCGCCCAGACCGCCTCGCGATGCGTGTCGGCGTCGATGCGGGCGAAGCGGCCGGGCTCTTCCGCGGCGCGCCTGGCGTATCCCTCGCGCACGCGGCGGAAGAACTCGGCCGGCTGGGCCTCGAAGCGGTCGGGCATGCGGGCGCCGGCCAGGCGCTCGGCGGCCACCTCGGGCGCCAGGTCGAACCACAGCGTGAGTTCGGGCTGCAGCAAGGCGGCGCCGGCTTCCTGCTGCTGCACCCAGCGCTCCAGCGTCTGCAGCACCGCAAGGTCGAAGCCGCGGCCCGCGCCCTGGTAGGCGAAGGTGGCATCGGTGAAGCGGTCGCACAGCACCACGGCACCGCGCGCCAGGGCCGGCTGGATCACCTGCACGACGTGGTCGCGCCGGGCCGCGAAGACCAGCAGCGACTCCGTGAGCGGGTCCATGGCTTCGTTCAGCACCAGCGCGCGCAGCGACTCCGCCAGCGGCGTGCCGCCGGGCTCGCGCGTGCGCACGACCTCGCGACCGGCCTCAGCGAACAGCCGCTCGATCGCATCGAGGTGGCTGGACTTGCCGGCGCCGTCGATGCCCTCCAGGCTGATGAAGCGTCCCCGGCCCGCCTGCTGATCCATGCTCACCGCCCTCCCCGCTGGTATTGGTTGACCGCACGGTTGTGCGCGTCGAGCGTCTCGCTGAACTGGCTGGTGCCGTCGCCGCGCGACACGAAGTACAGCGACTTGGTACGCGCCGGCTGCACGGCCGCCAGCAGCGAGGCCTTGCCCGGCATCGCGATGGGCGTGGGTGGCAGGCCCTGGCGCGTGTAGGTGTTCCAGGGCGTGTCGGTCTGCAGGTCGCGCTTGCGCAGGTTGCCGTCGAAGGCATCGCCCAGGCCGTAGATCACGGTCGGGTCGGTCTGCAGCGGCATGCCGATGCGCAGCCGGTTGATGAAGACGCCGGCCACCTCGGCGCGGTCGCTGGCCTTGCCGGTTTCCTTCTCGACGATGCTGGCGAGGATCAGCGCCTCCTCGGGCGACTTGAGCGGCAGGTCGGGCGCGCGGGCGGCCCAGGCGGCGTCGAGCTTGCGGTCCATGGCGCGCAGGGCGCGCTGCAGCAGCGCCACGTCGGTCGAGTTCTTGGAATACGTGTAGGTGTCGGGGAAGAAGCGGCCTTCCGGATGCTGGCCCGGCCGGCCCAGGCGCGCCATCAGGTCGGCATCGGAGAGTGCGGCAGTCTCGGGCTTGAGCATCTCGGCCTTGGCCAGCGCCGCGCGCACCTGGCGGATGTTCCAGCCCTCGACCAGCACCACGCTGCGCGTGGCCTCGCGGCCGCGCACCAGGATCTCCAGCAGCAGGCGCGGCGTGACGCCGGCGTCCATCTCGTAGCTGCCGGCGCGGATCTGCCTGTCCTTGCCCGAGACACGGAACCAGGCATAGAGCAGCCGCGGATCGACCGCCACGCCCGCATCAGCCACCGCCTGCGCCACGCCGCGCGGCGTGGTGCCGGGCTCGACCGAGAGGTCGACGCTGGCCGCTGGCAGACGCAGGGGCTGGTGCAGCCACCAGAGCGCCCAGCCGCCCACGGCCAGCACCGACAGCAAGACCAGCAGGAACAGGGAGGCGAAGAAGCGACGCACGGCGGATGGGTGGATCGGGAACGGCCGAAGGGCGGGATCGGCGGGCCGCCGGGGCCGGCGGCGCGGGCTGGAGCGAGTGTCCCGCGCAAGGCGCCGCCAAAAGCCGGCCATGATAATTCAGGCATGACCTCTCCCCTTTTTCAAGGTGTGACGCCCCCGCTTGCGGCGCTGGGCGTGATCCGCGCGGAGGGCGCCGATGCGGCGGCCTTCCTGCATGGCCAGCTCACGCAGGACTTCCTGCTGCTCAAGGACGACACGGCCCGCCTGGCGGCGCTGTGCTCGCCCAAGGGCCGCATGCTGGCCAGCTTCGTCGCCTGGCGGCAGGCGCCGGATCAGTTCCTGCTGGTCTGCGCGCGCGACCTGCTGGCGCCCACGCTCAAGCGGCTGTCGATGTTCGTGCTGCGCGCCAAGGTCAAGCTGAGCGACGCCACGGCCGACTTCGATGTACGCGGCCTGGCCGGTGCGGCCATCGCGGCGGCCGGCGCCGACCCTGCCGCGGCGCCCGGCCAGCGCCTGGCGCCCGCCGAGGGCCTGAGCGTCGTGGCCCTGCACGGCTGCGAAGGCGTGCCGCGTGCCCTGTGGCTGGCCCCGGCGGGCACGCCCGCCCCGGCCGGCACCGCGCTGAGCCCCGAGACCTGGGCCTGGAGCGAGGTGAGGAGCGGCGTGGTGGCCATCAGCGCGCCGGTGGTCGATGCCTTCGTGCCGCAGATGCTCAATTACGAGTCCGTGGGCGGCGTCAACTTCAAGAAGGGCTGCTACCCCGGCCAGGAGGTGGTGGCCCGCAGCCAGTTCCGCGGCACGCTCAAGCGGCGCGGCTATGTGATGACGGCCGAGGCGCCCCTGGCGGCCGGCCAGGAGGTCTTCGGCACCGACCCCGAGCAGCCCGTCGGCACCGTGGCGGCGGCGGCCCCGGCACCGGGCGGCGGCTGGGCGGCGTTCGTGTCGATGCAGACCGCGGCCCTGGAGGCCGGCCCCCTGCGCGCGGGCGATGCGCCGCTGACCGTCCAGCCCCTGCCCTATCCGCTGCTGGAAGACATCTGAAAAGGTGAACGGGCCGGATGCGGGCCCGTGCGCCGCCGCGCGTGGATGGACTACAGGGCCCGCTGCATCGTGATGTGCGCGATCCCCGCCTCCTCGAAGGGCTCGCCCACGGGCTCGTAGCCCAAGCGCGCATAGAAACGCTCGGCGCTGCGCTGGGCATGCAGCGCCACCGCCTTGTCGCCGCGGGCGCGGGCGGCGTCTTCGAGCGCACGCAGCACCCGCTCGCCATGGCCCTGGCCGCGCAGCACGCGCTCGACGGCCATGCGGCCGATGCGCGCGACGCCCTGCGTATCCGCCGGCAGCAGCCGGCCGGTCGCGATGGCGTGGCCGAGGCGGTTGCGCGCCACGCCGTGGAGGCTGGTGGCGTCGTCGTCATCCCATTCGAGCGCCTCGGGAATGCCCTGCTCCTGCACGAAGACCGCACGGCGCAGCGCGCCGGCCGCCTCGCCGAGCGTGGCCCAGTCGCCGGTGAGCACCTCCGACACAGGCTCGCCGGCTTCGTAGCCAAGAAGGATCTCCCGCAGGACGGGCGGCACCGGCTTCGAAGTCTGCGTCGCCGGGTCGGCATACACATAGACCAGCTCGCAGCCGACCAGGTACTGGTCCTGGCGGAACAGCGCGCCCTCGAACACGAGCGACGAATTGCCGATGCGCACGCACTTCATGGCCACGTCGACCACGTCGTCCACGCGGGCCGAGGCGCGGTAGTCGACCGTGGCCTTGCGCACGTACAGGTCGCCGCCGAGCGCATGCATCGACGACTCGTAGGCCATGGCCAGCGCCCGCCAGTAGTCGGCGATGGCCGTGTCGAAGTACATCAGGTAGTGGGCGTTGAAGACGATCTTCTGCATGTCCACCTCGGCCCAGCGCACGCGCAGGCGGTGGAAGAAACGGAAGTCTGCGCGGCGGGGCAATGTCTCGGTGCTCATGGTCCTGGAATGGGAAGGTCCGGCCGGGCCGGCATGGGAATCAGGGCTGCAGCGCGGCCGCCAGGGCATGCGCGGCATCGGCATGGGCCTGCTGCGCCTCGGGGAGGGTGCGGCCCATCTTGATGAATTCGTGGATGACGCCGCGGTAGATCTCGAGCGAGACCGGCACGCCCGCCAGCCGCAGCCGGTCGGCATAGGCCACACCCTCGTCGACCACGGGGTCGTGCTCGGCCAGCCCGATCCAGGCCGGCGCGACGCCGTCCAGGTCTTCGGCCAGCAGCGGCGCGAAGCGCCAGTCGTGGCGGTCCGCGGCGTCGATGTACTGGGCGAAGAACCAGTCCACCAGCGCCTTGGTGAGCACCGGCCCCTCGGCGAAGCGGCGGTACGAATCAGTGTCGGCCGACGGCCCGGTGCCCGGGTAGAAGAGCAGTTGCAGGGCCAGCGGCAACCCCGCGTCACGGGCCAGGATGGCGCAGACCGCGGCCAGCGTGCCGCCGGCGCTGTCGCCGCCCACGGCCAGGCGCGCGCCGTCCAGGCCCAGGGCCTCGGCGCCATGGCCGGCGATGTACTGGAAGGCGTCCCAGGCATCGTTCGCGGCGGTGGGAAAGCGGTGTTCCGGCGCCAGGCGGTAGTCGACCGACAGCACCGCGCAGCCCGAGCGCTGCGCCAGCACGCGGCACAGCGTGTCGTGGGTGGCGACGCTGCCGACCACGAATCCGCCGCCATGGAAGTACAGCAGCACCGGCAGGCGCCCCGCGGAGGGCGCATACAGCCGGGCGGGCAGCAGCGTGCCGTCGCGCGCAGGGATGTGCAGGTCTTCGATGCGCGCCAGCTCTGGCCGGGGCACTTCGAGCACGGCGGCGCCCTTTTCGTAGGCCTGCTTGGCCTGGGCGGGCGTGAGGGCGTTGAGGGGCGGGTGGCCGGCGCGGGCCATGCGCTCGACCACGCCCGCCATGCGGGGCGTGAGGCCGGCCATGGCCGAGGATTCGGGAGGCATGCGAAGTGGGGAAAAGGGTCAGCGAAACGGTGCGCCATCGTAGTGGACGGTCGCGCGCGGCCCCGGTCGCGGGGGCAACAGCGCGCAGCGATGGGGCCGAGGACCTGCAGCCTGTCTCCGGGTTGAATGGCCGCGGCGGGGCTTCGCTTTAGGATGCGGGCGAATCCTCAACGCGGAGACAACCGACGATGGCGCTCATCAACTACCTCACCCAGATCCAGTTCGAGTTCGGCGCGCTGCGCCTGCTAGCCGACGAATGCCGGCGCATCGGCATCGAACGCCCGCTGGTCGTGACCGACGCCGGCGTGCGTGCCGCCGGCCTGCTGGACAGGACGCTCGCCGCACTCGGCGGGCTGCAGGCCTCGGTCTTCGACCAGACGCCCTCCAACCCCACGGAGGCCGCCGTGCGCGCCGCCGTCGAGGTGTACCGCCAGGGCCGCTGCGACGGGCTGATCGCCGTGGGCGGCGGCTCGGCCATCGACTGTGCCAAGGGCGTGGCCATCGCCGCCACGCACGAGGGGCCGCTCAAGACCTACGCCACCATCGAAGGCGGCTCGCCGAAGATCACCGAGCAGGTGGCGCCGCTGATCGCCGTGCCCACCACGGCCGGCACCGGCAGCGAAGTGGCCCGCGGCGCCATCATCATCGTGGACGACCACCGCAAGCTGGGCTTCCACAGCTGGCATCTGATGCCCAAGGCCGCGATCTGCGACCCCGAACTCACCCTCGGCCTGCCCGCCAGGCTGACGGCCGCCACGGGCATGGACGCCATCGCCCACTGCATGGAGACCTTCATGGCCGGCGCCTTCAATCCGCCGGCCGACGGCATCGCACTCGACGGCCTGGAGCGCGCCTGGAACCACATCGAGCGCGCCACCAAGGACGGCAGCGACCGCGAGGCCCGCCTGAACCTCATGAGCGCCTCGATGCAGGGCGCGATGGCTTTCCAGAAGGGCCTGGGCTGCGTGCACAGCCTGAGCCACAGCCTGGGCGGCGTGGATCCGCGCCTGCACCACGGCACCCTCAACGCCCTCTTCCTGCCCGCCGTGGTGCGCTTCAACGCGGGCGCCGAGTCGGTCCAGAAGGAACTGCGCCTGCAGCGCATGGCCCGCGCCATGCACCTCGACCAGCCGGGCGACATCGGCGAGGCGATCCGCGACATGAATGCCCGCCTCGGCCTGCCCAAGGGCCTGGCCGAGGTCGGCGTCACCGAGGCGATGTTCGACAAGGTCATCGACGGCGCCATGGCCGACCACTGCCACAAGACCAATCCGCGGCTGGCGACGCGCGAGGATTACCGGGAGATGCTGGCCACGTCGATGTGAGGCGCGGCACCGGCCGGGCGGGTCGCCCACCCGGGCGATCTGCCGCGCGGCGCCCGGCCCCTTCGCGCAGGCGCCGGACGCGGCCGGCTCAGACGCCCAGTTGCTCGGCCCAGCCCAGGGCCTCGACATGCATGGCCAGCAGCCGGTCCACCGGCACGCGGTAGCGCTGCGAGACGATCTCCAGCAGCCCGGCGTCCGCGCTCTCGCAGGCCTTGGCCAGCTCCAGCAGGCCGGCGAACGGCCCGCTGCCCTGCACGATGGCCTCGCGCACCGCGTCGGGCAGCGGCATCAGCGCCAGGGCCTCGCGCAGCGGCGTGGACATCAGCACGTCGAGCATCGAGAACAGGCCGGCCATGAAGGCCTGGTCGGCATCGCCCGGCGACATCTCCTGCAGCGCCAGCAACTCCATCAGGCGCCCGCGCACGACCGCCGTGGTGCCAGCCGCGGGCGCCACGCTGCCGGGCGCGCTGCCCGCCAGCAGCAGGGCCGACCAGCGCAGCAGCGGCTTCATGCCGACGGCCATCACGGCATGGCGGAAGGACTCGATCTTGTGGCCGAAGCCGATGCCGGCCGTGTTGAGGTGGCTCATCAGCTTGTAGGCCAGCGTGGGCTCGTGCTTGAGCAGGGCCTCGATCTCGAAGATCTCGGCCTCGCGCGCCACCAGGTTCAGCAGCTTGATGAGCGAGGCATAGGACAGCTGCACGCTGCGGTCGGCGACGGTGGGCGGCTGCAGGTACCAGCGCCCCTCGAACAGGCGCACGCCGGCGGCGGCCAGTTGCTTGAACTGCACCGGCGTGCGCACATGCACCGCCAGCGGAATGGCCTGCGTGGTCTTCTGGATGGCCCGCGCCATCATCGAGGCCAGGTCCAGCGGCAGCACGCCCATCTCCAGGATGACGTAGGAGGCCAGCGGCACCGAGGCCTCGTATTCCTTGAGCAGCCGCACGTCGAAGGCGAGCTTGAAGCCGCGCGCACGCGCGGCCTGCAGCAGGTCGGTGTCGAGGCCACGCTGCGCCCCGCCGCCGGCGATCTGCAGCACGACATGCTCGGTGTCCAGGCCGTCGAGCGCACCCGCGGCGATGTCGTCGCAGCTGCAGGCGAGGAAGGTGGGGCTCTTGAGCGCCGGCAGCGAGCCGTCGTGCGGCTCCCGCAGGCTCGGGTCCATCAGCCGTTCGGAAGGCCGGCCGCGCAGCGGCACCGCCTGGTAGCCGCCCAGGCGCCGGTGCGCATCGACGATCACGCGCCGGCCCAGCGAAGGCCTTGCACCGTCCTGCGCCAGGACGCCGGTTTCGTCACCGGGCACGGGCAGCGAGGGCGATTGGGTGTTGAGCATGGCAAGCCTTCCATGGGACTGATCCCTTAGCGCGATATCGGCAGCGTCACCCCCGTCTTTAGCTTTTTCAAGAAAAATCTTCTTGATTTAACACAGTGCCGGACAAATTTCGGCATTTATTAAATCCAAAGGATTCAATTTCGCAGTAGTTCGCCACGACGCGGCCTGGCACGCGCGCGGCATGAACTTATGCGGCGGGAAGGATCGAGTGGCCGAGAAGCAGGCCAGGCGCCACCGGCCTGGGGCTAGAGCGGCAGGAGCCGCGCCGGATCGGGCCGGTGCAGCCATTGCGCCCATTCATCGGCCAGCCGGCGCGCCTCGGCCACGGCGGTGCCCCAGGCACGCATGCGCGCGGCCGGGTCCAGCTGGGGGTCGGTGAAATCGGTGCGGTCGGGCAGCTTGCCGCGCGGCAGGCTGCGCACCCAGTCCGGATCGGGCGCGATCAGCACCATGCGGTCGAGCGCGGGCGTGGACCGATGCCGCCACTTGAGGCCCTTGTCCAGCCAGCCCGGCACCACCGCCTGCTGGAAATGCGGATAGAGCACGAGGCCGTCGTCGGCCCGGTAACGCAGGTGCAGGTGATAGTCGGTGATGCCGCCGTCCCAGTAGGCGCCCGGCGGCGCGCCCGGGATGTCGTGCACGGCCTTGAGCACGAAGGGGATGGAGCAGGAGGCCTGCAGCGCGGGATGGAAGTTGGCCGCGTCCAGTGCCACCCGCCGGGTGCGGAAGTCCTGGGTGTCGAAGGGCAGTTCGGCACCGCCGGCCGAGAACACGCAGCGCTCCAGCCAGGCGCCCAGTCCGCGCCGGTGCACGCCATTGGCCACGAAGGCGCCCAGGTAGCCGGCCACCGTGCGCGCGCCGCCCTCGCGGCCCAGCAGATGGCGGCCGCGCGCGGTGACGACGTGCAGCCGGTAGCGCGGATGGGCCAGCACCTCGGCGGCCCGCGGGCCGAAGAAGCCGCACAGGTCGGCATTGAAGCGCTCGCTGACCTGCTGCGCCGTCATGCGGCGCGCGCCCGCCGGCGGATCGAAACGCTGGGCGATGTAGTCGCGTTCGAAGCGGGCGAAGGCCTCGGCCGGGTCGTGGAGGCAGGCCGTGGCGAGGCGCCAGGCGCCGATGGAGGCGCCGACCAGGTCCACCGGCTGGCCCGACTGCGGTAGCCATTCGCCGAAGATGAAGCGGTCCAGCGGGCCGAGGATCAGGCCCTTGGGCCCGCCGGCGGCGCCGGGGATCACGCGGATGTGCTCGGGCGCGAGGCCGTGCTTCTCGATGTGGGCGCGGGCCGCGGGGCCGGCGTGGATGCGCAGGGCGTTCATGGGATCGGGAAAGGCGGCGGGTTGTGCGGGAGCCTGGTGGGAGCGTCGTTCAGCAGGCTGGTTCAGGCAGCGCCGTGGGGGATGCCGGCCATTCAGGCCCGTTCGGCAAGCGACCGCAGCGCCTGCGCATGCTGGCCGCAGAGCGCCCGGAAGCCATCGCTGATGCGCAGGTCGGCCGCGGCGGCGTCCCAGAAGCCGAGCGCTGCGGTGCAGGCTTCGTGCCAGGCGGTCCGCTCCTCGGGCAGCGGCAGGGCGAATTCGGGGGTGCGCACCGGCAGCTCGCCGCCGGCCAGCGGCGCCAGGCGCATGGGCAGCATGTCGTAGGCCGGCGCGAGCGCCAGGCGACCCTCGTGCGGCGCGAAGGCCAGGTTGCCGGTGTGCATGTCGCTGTTGGCGATGAGGCGGCCGAACCACCAGAGCCGCTGCACCGCGGGCGCGACGCCCTCGGCGAGCAGGCCCAGCCCGTCCATCGCGGCCGTCAACGCAGGCCATTGGCTGCCGCCGCGGCCCAGGAAGGCGGCGTCCAGTACATCGAGCGCGCATAGGGCGCTGCGGCCGGCCTCGGCGTGCCGGTCGAAGCGCTCGACCTCCAGGAAGGTGCGCCCGCCCCCCACCAGGATGCGGCTGCGTGCGGCCCGCAGGCCCGGCAGCGTGGCCGCCGCTTCGAGCGCCAGGTGCTCGCAGACCAGCAGGTCGGCCCAGCGGCGCACGGTGGCGGAATCGTCGGCGCCCGAGAACTTGACGATGACATGCGGCGTGGCCGCGCCCGCCAGCGCCCGCGCCGCCGTGAACTTGGGGAACTCGCCCGCCGCACTGGAGCCCGCCACCCCGGCCGCCACGGCCTCGTCGGCGCGTTGCAGGTAATGCGCCACCAACTCCGCCTCGGCCACGGGCGCCTGGGGCTGCGCCCGCTCGGCCAGCCATTGCTGGCAGGCGGCCTCGCCCACGATCAGGTTGCCGCTCAGATCACTGCCGGCCACGCTCATGACGAAGAGCGCGTCGTCGTCGCTCCAGCGGGCGACATCCTCGGGCACCTGCAGCCGGCGGTGGGACAGGCGCGCGAACTGCCGGCCCATGTAGCCCTGCGGCCGCATCTGGTGAAGGGGGTACGGCAGGCCGGGCCACCAGCCGTCGCGTGCTTCTTCCGGCACGGGCCAGCCGGCGTCCGCCAGCAGAAGGTGGCTGCCCTCGGGCTGGGTGAGCGTGAGCGGGCCGACGGTGTGCAGCCGGCCCTCCCGGTCGACAGCAAACACGGGCAACTGCGACGGCCCCCCCCGCAGCCGGCGCGCGAGGGCATGCCGCGTGCGCCGGGCACGCCCGGCGCTGATCAGCTCGCCCGCCGGCAGACGGGCCATCTGCCGATGCAGGGTCGGGACGCTGACGCCGAGCGCCGCCGCCAGCTCGGGCGCCGCCTGCGCCGGCTGGCGCGCCAGCTGCTGCCGCAAGGCTTCCGGGCTGAGTTGAACGGGCCGCATGGTTATGAAACGATTTCTGAAATGATTTTATTCAGAAATTCCTTTTTCAATCAGCCACTTGGGAATCTTCAAGCCCGTATTCCGAGAAGATTCCCAAAATGATCAGCGCTTGAGGCTCTGCAGCTTGGCAAAGGCCGCGGCCATCTGCCCGCCGGCCTGTGGCGCCGAGTCGCGCCGGGGCCCCTGCCCCCGGCCAGCGGGCTCGAAGCGGTTACCGTCCCGCGCGCCCTCGCGACGGCCGCCGGTGGGTGCATCCAGCTTCATGGTCAGGCCGATGCGCTTGCGCACCACGTCCACCTCCATCACCTTCACGCGCACGATGTCGCCGGTCTTGACCACCTCGCGCGCGTCGTTGACGAACTTGTGAGAGAGCTGGCTCACGTGCACCAGCCCGTCCTGGTGCACGCCCAGGTCCACGAAGGCGCCGAACTGGGCCACATTGCTGACCGTGCCTTCGAGCACCATGCCTTCCTTGAGGTCGGCGATGTCCTCGACGCCCTCGTTGAAGCGGGCCACCTTGAAGTCGGGACGCGGGTCGCGGCCGGGCTTCTCCAACTCGGACAGGATGTCCTTGACGGTGATGACGCCGAATTTTTCGTTGGCGAAGAGCTCCGGCCGCAGCGTCTTGAGCATGTCGGCGCGGCCCATCAGCTCGGCCACCGGCTTGCCGGTCTTTTCCATGATCTTCTGCACCAGCGGATAGGTCTCGGGGTGCACGCCGGTCATGTCCAGCGGATCGGCGCCGCCGCGGATGCGCAGGAAGCCCGCGCTCTGCTCGAAGGCCTTGGGGCCGAAGCCGCTCACCTCCAGCAACTGGCGGCGCGTGGAGAAGGCACCGTTGGCCTCGCGCCAGCGCACCACCGCCTTGGCCACGCTGGGCGTCAGGCCCGAGACGCGGCTGAGCAGCGGCACGCTGGCAGTGTTCAGGTCCACACCCACGCCGTTCACGCAGTCCTCGACCACGGCGCTCAGGGTGCGCGCCAGCTCGCTCTGGTTGACGTCGTGCTGGTACTGGCCCACGCCGATGCTCTTGGGATCGATCTTGACCAGCTCGGCCAGCGGGTCCTGCAGCCGGCGGGCGATGCTGGCGGCGCCGCGCAGGCTCACGTCCACGTCGGGCATTTCCTGGCTGGCGTATTCGCTGGCGCTGTAGACCGAGGCGCCGGCCTCGCTGACGACGACCTTCTGGATCTCAACCCCAACCGTTCGCACTGAGCTTGTCGAAGTGCCGGCCCCGGCTTCGACAGGCTCAGCCCGAACGGTGGCGGGCTCAGCCCGAACGGCCGGAGAAGGCTGAGCCACCTGCGCCTGCATCTTGCCCAGCAGCTTGATCAGGTCGGCCGCCAGCTTGTCCGTCTCCCGGCTCGCCGTGCCGTTGCCGATGGCGATCAGGTTGACGCCATGTTTGGCGCACAGCTTGCCCAGGGTGTGCAGCGAGCCTTCCCAGTCCTTGCGCGGCTCGTGCGGGAACACGGTGGCCGTGTCCACCAGCTTGCCGGTGGCGTCGACCACCGCCACCTTCACGCCGGTGCGGATGCCCGGGTCCAGTCCCATCACCACGCGCGGGCCGGCCGGCGCGGCCAGCAGCAGGTCGCGCAGGTTGTCGGCGAAGACCTTGATGGCGACCTTCTCGGCCTCTTCGCGCAGGCGCGAGAACAGGTCGCGCTCGCTCGACAGGCTGAGCTTGACGCGCCAGGTCCAGGCCACGCACTTGCGGATCAGGTCGTCGGCCTTGCGGCCCTGGTGGCTCCAGCCCAGGTGCAGGGCGATGCGGCCTTCGGCGATGCTGGGCTTTCCCGGCTCGGGCTCGACGGGCAACACCAGCTTGGCGTCCAGGATCTCCAGCTGCCGGCCACGGAACACGGCCAGCGCCCGGTGCGAGGGCACGC
Source organism: Pseudacidovorax sp. NFM-22 (assembly GCF_021401245.1). Lineage (GTDB taxonomy): Bacteria > Pseudomonadota > Gammaproteobacteria > Burkholderiales > Burkholderiaceae_C > Xenophilus. The sequence continues at coordinate 48,929 of NZ_JACBFY010000001.1, read as the reverse complement.
GGCCGATGGGCTCGTCGTACGCGAAGTAGTCGCGGAACTTGGCGACCTCGGGGTCGTTCTCGTTCTTGCCCGACACCAGCGAGGACTTGAGCAGGCCCTCGGCCCACAGCCATTCACGCAGCGACTGCACCAGCGCCGGGTCTTCGGCCCAGCGCTCGGAGAGGATGTCGCGCACGCCGTCGAGCACCGCCATGGTGGTCGAGAAATCGGGGCCCGGCTTGCCGTCGTCCAGCGTGGTCGGCGGCTTGAGGAAGGCCTGGGCCTCGGCCACCGGGTCCAGCGTGGGGTCGGCCAGCAGCTTGTCGGCCAGCGGCTCGAGGCCGAATTCCCGGGCGATCTGGCCCTTGGTGCGACGCTTCTGCTTGAAGGGCAGGTAGATGTCCTCCAGCTCCTGCTTGGTCGGCGCGCCAGCGATGGCCAGGCGCAGGGCGTCGGTCAGCTTGCCCTGCTCGTCGATGGCCTTGAGCACCGCGCCGCGGCGCTCCTCCAGCTCACGCAGGTAGGTGAGGCGCACTTCCAGTTCGCGCAGTTGCGCATCGTCCAGGCCGCCGGTGGCCTCCTTGCGGTAGCGGGCGATGAACGGCACCGTGGCGCCGCCATCCAGCAGGTCGGTCGCGGCCTGGACCTGGTGCTCGCCCACCTTCAGCTCGGCGGCGATCTGGCGAATGATCTTCTGCATGCTTGCTTGGTTCTACCCAGGGAAAAAGGGCGGCAGTTTGCCATAGAGGGCCGGTATTTCTGGCAAGGCCGGGCTGCGCGGCCAACGGACCTGCCTACCATCGGCCGCGGCTGCAGCCCACGGCGCAGCCGATTTGTCATAAGGGAGGAATCATGTTCGACAAGAAGCACCACGGCGTGCGCGCAAGCACGCTCGTCCTGGCCGCCATCGCGGCCACCATAGCCGCCTGCGGAGGGGGAAACGATTCCCCAACCTTCGCGCCACTGGCCAACGCACCCGCGCCCGCACCAGCACCCCCAGACCCGCCTGCAGCGGATCAGGGCTCCGGGCCCTGCACCAACGAAGCGGACTACCGGGAAGGCACGACCGTCTCGTTCAAGGCTGCGATCGCCGACGCACCGGGCAGCACAGCGGGATTCCAGCGACGCAGCGTGACGGGGCCGCGCGAAAGCTTCGCCAATGCCAATCCGGTAGGCTTCGTATTGGCCGCCGATGTCCGCCAGAGCACCATGAGCGGGGCAGACCCCAACACGAGCATCACGCTGACGACGACGGATGTGCGCAAGGAGTACCGCGAACTGGCCGGCGGCAAGGTTCTTATCTACGGGGACAAGTCCGTCGCGGACACCGTGTTCTCCAATGCGACGTCTGGGGCTGTTGGCGGCACGACGACCGCAACGACCCAACGCACCTTCGACCCACCCCTGGCCTACCCAGCCAACATGCAACCGGGCGACGTGGCCAGCCAGCGCACGATCCGGACGACCACCCGCCTCACCACAGGCATGCTGTCCGCTCCGGCCTCCACTTCCACGGACGAGGGAAGGTTCGACCTGACCTACCAGGGCCGCGAGCGCATCAGCACACCCCTGGGCACGTTCGACAGCTGCAAGTTCACGTACCAGTTGACCACGACCCAGTCCGGCGCATCCCTGCAGACGACCCAGGACACTTGGGTCGCTGCCGAAGGGCCTTATCGCGGCCAACTGCTCCGCCAAAAGAAGAGCGGTGCCATCTGGGATGTGGTGACGCTCGACTATTCGCCAAGCTGAGCCCCTGCAGCGGCAGTCCTTGTCGCTGCCGATCGTTGAACCGGCCCGCGCACTGCGCGGGCCTTTTTACGGGAATCCAAAAAGCGCCGTTCGATCAGCCGAGCGCCGCCCACTATTGATAACGTACAATCGTTATCGTGTTCTCCCCGCTTCGTGACGCCATCTCAACCCGGGCCCCTTCGCCCACCAGCCTGCTGAGCCTCAGCGCAGGCGTGCGTCTGGCGCTGGCCGCGCTCCTCATGGCGGCGCTGGGGCTGGCGGCCTGGTGGGCGATGCTGGAATGAGCGCGCTCCGCCCTTCCCCCGCGTCGAGCACGCAAACCGCGGCGTCGCCCGTTCAGGCAGCCCAGACCTGTCCCATCCGCCTTCAGGACCTGACGGTGGCGTACCGGGGCCATCCGGCGGTGCACCATGTGTCGGGCGATTTCACGGCCGGCGCCCTCACCGCCATCGTCGGCCCCAACGGCGCCGGCAAGACCACCCTGCTCAACGCCATCATGGGCCGGTTGCGGCCGAGCACCGGCCGGGTCGAGCTGGCCGCGCACTGCGCCGGCCGCATCGCGTGGCTGCCGCAGCAGGCCGTGATCGACCGCGCCTTTCCGCTGCAGGTCTTCGACCTGGTGGCCATGGGACTGTGGCGGCAGATCGGCAGCTTCGGCCGGCTGCGCGCCACCCACCGGGAGGCCATCGTCGCAGCGCTCCAGACCGTCGGCCTGGGCGGCTTCGAGCGGCGCAACATCGGCGAGCTTTCGGCAGGCCAGTTCCAGCGCGTACTCTTCGCCCGCACGCTGCTGCAGGACGCGCCAGTCATCCTGCTGGACGAACCCTTCAACGCCGTGGACGCCCGAACCACCGACGACCTGCTCGCCGTGGTCCAGGGCTGGCGGGCCGAGGGCCGCACGGTCATCGCCGTGCTGCACGACATGGCCCAGGTCCGGGCGCATTTCGACGAGGCGCTGCTGCTGGCCCGGCGCTGCGTGGCCTGGGGGCCCGTGGCCGAGGTGCTGCAGCCCGCGCACCTGGCCTCGGCGCGGCACATGGCCCAGGCCTGGGACGAACAGGCGCAGGTGTGCGAAGGCCCGCCGGCGCTGCATCGGGTCGGGAGCGCCGCGCCATGACGCTGCATGAGCTGCTGATCCAGCCCTTCGTCGATTTCGGCTTCATGCGCCGGGCCCTGGTCGGCGCCCTGGCGCTGGCCCTGGGCAGCGCGCCCATGGGCACGCTGCTGGTGCTGCGCCGCATGAGCCTGATGGGCGACGCCACCGGCCACGCGCTGCTGCCCGGCGCGGCCCTGGGCTTCCTGATCGCCGGTCCGTCGCTCGCGGCAATGAGCATCGGCAGCTTCCTGGCCGCCATCGGCGTGGCGCTGGGTGCCGGCGTGGTGGCGCGGGCCACGGCGCAGCGCGAGGACGCCAGCTTCGCCGCCTTCTACCTGATCGCCCTGGCGCTGGGCGTGATGCTGGTGTCGCTGCGCGGCACCAGCGTCGACCTGATGCACCTGCTCTTCGGCACCATCCTCGCGGTGGACGACGGCGCGCTGCTGCTGATCTGCGGCACGACCGGCGTCACGCTGGCCGTGCTGGCCCTGCTCTGGCGGCCGCTGATCGCCGAATGCGTGGACCCGGGCTTCCTGCGCAGCGTGGGCGGGCCGGGGCGCTGGGTGCACCTGGCCTTCCTGGTGCTCACGGTGGCCAACCTGGTGGCGGGCTTCCAGGCCATGGGCACATTGATGGCGGTCGGGCTGATGATGCTGCCCGCCACCGCCGCCCGCTTCTGGGTGGGCCAGGTCGGCGGGCTGATCGCGGTGGCGGCGCTGATCGCCGCCTTCTCCGGCTTTGCGGGGCTGCTGCTGTCGTACCACGCGCAGTGGCCGTCCGGGCCGGCCATCGTGCTGGTGGCCGGCGCCATCTACCTGCTGTCGCTGTTCGTGGGCAGCCGCGAAGGCGTGCTTTGGCAGCGGCTGCGGCGCCCGCACCGGCTGGCATGAGCACGCGCCGTGGCGCAGTAGCCATGCGATCCAGCACGACGACCCCAACCGTCCGCCCTCAGCCCGTCGCAGGGCAGAACAGCGCGTCGACCTTGGCGACGCGCAAACCGGGCGCCTCGTGCACGTTCAATTCCCCCTCGCTTCTTCCCGCACCATGCCGTCCCTGCTGATCTCCCGCCGCCCCTTCCTGACCTGCCTGCTCGCCATGGCCGCCGTGGCGGGCAGTGCGGCCCATGCCCAGGACAAGCCCCTCCAGGTCGTCGCCAGCTTCTCGATCCTGGCCGACCTGGTGCGCGAGGTGGGCGGCCCCGATGTGCAGGTGCAGGCGCTGGTCGGCCCCGATGCCGACGCGCATGTGTTCCAGCCCACGCCCGCCGACGCGCGCGCCCTGGCCGCCGCCGACCTGGTGGTGGTCAACGGATTGGGCTTCGAAGGCTGGATCGACCGGCTGGTGAAGACCTCCGGCTACCGCGGGAGCGTGGTGGTGGCCAGCGCCGGCGTCACGCCGCGCAAGGCCGACGACGACGAGGCCGAACACGGCCACGACCATGGCCACGGCGAAGGCACCGATCCGCATGCCTGGCAGGACCTGCGCAATGCCGTGCGTTATGTCGCCAACATCCGCGACGCCTTGGCCCAGTTGCGGCCGGCCCATGCCGCCGCCATTGGCGAACGGGCGGCCGCCTACACCGCCAAGCTCCAGGCGCTGGACCGCGAGGTCCGTGCGCGCTTCGCCGCCATCCCGGCCCAGCGCCGCCGCATCCTCACGTCGCACGACGCTTTCGGCTACTTCGGCGCGGCCTATGGCGTGACGCTGCTTTCGCCGCAAGGCATCAACACCGATGCCGAGCCTTCGGCCGCCGGCGTGGCCCAGCTGATCCGGCAGATCCGCAAGGGCCAGGTGAGCGCCGTGTTCATGGAGAACATCTCCAGCCCGCGCCTGGTGGAGCGCATCGCCCGCGAATCGGGCGTGGCGGTCGGCGGCAAGCTGTACTCGGACGCCCTGTCTGCGCCGGGCACCGAGGCCGCCAGCTACCTGCAGCTGTTCCGCTTCAATGCCGACGCCATCGCGACGGCACTGACCCCCAAGGCGCGGTGAAGGCGGTGCCGTCCTGCGCCGGGCCGGCCGACCGACTCGATAGACTGCCCGCCATGAGCGCCGCCCATCGCCATTCGCATGACCACGAGGACGACGCCCCGGCGTCCGACGAAGGCATGGTGCCGGACGGCGCCATCGGCACGCGCGGCACCCGCCAGCGGGCCGCCATCCGGCGGGTGATCGACGAGTCGCTACGGCCGCTGCTGCCGGCCGAGATCCTGGCCGTGGCCCAGCAGGAGGTGCCGGCGCTGGGCATGGCCACCATCTACCGCAACCTCAAGCTGCTGCTGGAAAGCGGCGCCATCCGCACCGTCGAACTGCCCGGCGCGGTGGCCCGCTACGAATCGGCGCGGCATGCGCACCACCACCACTTCCAGTGCCGGCGCTGCGACCGGGTGTTCGACATCCACGCCTGTCCCGGGGACCTGTCGGGACTGGCGCCCGCGGGCTTCGCGGTCGAGGCGCACGAGCTGACGCTGTACGGCGTCTGCGCCGACTGCGGCGCCGCAACCCGCTGAACCACCGCCGCCCGTGTGCGGCGTGATGGCGTCGCGCGGCGCGGTCAGCCCGCCCGGCCTGGAGACAGCGTCGATTCCCTCAACGCCTTCGATGCCATAAGGAACGCCGCTGCATTCCAGCTCTGGCCCGCCATGCCCATGGGCGCCAGCGTCTTGCCGTGGAACCACTCGGTGAAGCGCCAGTCGTCGTGCGCGTTGGCGCGGGCCAGCTTCACCAGCTCGGCGCTCGCCTGGTCGTGCAGACCGAGCTGCGCCAGCACCATGACCCAGAAGCCGCCGACGAAGGGCCAGATGCCGCCGTTGTGGTACTGGTGCAGGTAGTTCTGCTGGTGGCGCCCCATGTAGGGCCGCCACAGCGGATGCTGCTGCGACAGCGGATGCAGCACCACCCGCACCGGCCAGGGCTCGCTCGCCGCCGCCTCGCCGATGCGCTGCACGATGCTGGACGCCATGTCCGCATCGGCCAGGCCGCTCTGGATCGCCAGCACATTGCCGAACACATCGCCCTCGTCGCCCACCACCGACAAGTTGACGAAGCTCAGGTACATGCCCGGGTCGCGCCGGCCGCGCCGCGCATAGTGGCGCAGCAGGCGGGCACGGTGGTACTCGGGCAGGTCCTGCTGGAAGGGGTTGAAGAGGTGGTTGAAGTGGTGCTTCGTCTCGTCCGCGTTCGCCAGGCCGAAGCGGCGCTTGACCTCGTACCACAGCGCATTGGTGTAGAGCACGAAGCCCGAGCGCGGCATGATGTCCGCCCAGTCGCTGGCCTCGTTCTGCTGCAGCAGCCGGAAGTGCTGGTGCTCCTGCGCCAGCAGCCACTGGATGGCCAGCGCCTCGCCGGCCGCCCACCGGCCGCCCGGCACGCGGCCCAGGCCGCGCAGATGGTCGATGGCGATCAGCCACCACAGCGTCGCGTCGATGCAGCCCAGGTACCAGAAGTCGGCGTCCTGGCCTTCGGGGTCCACGTACTTCGGGATCTGACCGTTGGCGGCCTGTTGGTCCGCCAGGGCCTGCACGCTGGCGACGGCGCCTTCCTCCAGCGCCGGCACGCCGCTGCCGGCCATGGCCATGATGCAGATGGCCGCATCGCGGCCAAAGATGCGGGTGTAGCGCCGCGCCACCGCCGCCTCGGTGCGGCTGGCCGCCAGGATGCCGTGCGGCGACAGGTTGCGCACCAGCAGGTCCAGCGAGGCCTGCTCGCACTGGGCAATGAGGGCGCGGTCTTCGGGGCTCAGGTCCTTCATCGGCAAGGGGGCATGCAGGTTCAGTGCCCGCGCAGTTGCTGCAGCATCTGCTGGGTGGGATAGCCGTCGGCCGGCTGGCCGCTGCTGCGCTGCCAGGCGCGGATGGCGCCGCGGGTGGCCGGGCCGAGCAGGCCGTCCGGCGTGCCGGGGTCGAAGCCGCGGGCGGCCAGCGCCTGCTGCAGCGCCAGCATGTCGCTGCGGCCCAGGGGCTGCAGGTCGCGCGGCCATTCGGCGATCACGCCCGGCCCGCCCGCGATGCGCTGGGCCAGCAGGCCCACGCCCAGGGCGTAGCTGGTCGCGTTGTTGTAGCGAAGCAGTGCCCGGAAGTTGGGCCCGACCAGGAAGGCCGGCCCCCGCGCGCCGGCCGGCAGCAGCACATACGCGTCGCCCAGCTCGGGCAGCGGACCGCCCGTCGCGGCGCTCACGCCCTCGGCCGTCCATTGCGCGGAGGACTGCCGCACCGATGGATCGGCCCGCGCCAGGTCGAAGCCGGCCGGCAGTCGCACCTCCGCGCCCCAGGTCTGGCCGCGCTGCCAGCCTTCGCGCATCAGGAAGTTGCCGGTGGAGGCCATCACGTCGGCCATGCTGCCCCAGATGTCGCGCCGGCCATCGCCGTCGGCATCGACCGCATAGGCCAGGAAGTTGGTCGGCAGGAACTGGGTCTGCCCCATGGCGCCGGCCCAGGAGCCGATCATGTGGGCGGCGTCGATGTCGCCGTTCTGCACGATGCGCAGGGCGGCGATCAGCTGCTGGCGCGCCCAGTCGGCACGCCGGCCGTCGAAGCCCAGCGTGGCCAGCGCGTCGATGGTGGCGATGTCGCCGTAATTGCTGCCGAAGTTGCTTTCCATGCCCCAGACGGCCACCAGCACCTCCGCCGGCACGCCGTAGCGGGCTGCGGCGGCATCGGCGGCGGCCGCCGCTTCCTGCCGCTTGGCCTGGCCGCGCGTCACGCGCTGGGGAGAGACGGCACTGTCCAGGTAGTCCCACACGCTGCGGGTGAATTCGGGCTGGCTGCGGTCGCGCTCGACCACGGCCGGCAGGTAGTGCGCACCGTCGAGCGCGGCACGGAGCGTGGACTCCTGGATGCCCGCTGCCAGCGCCTGTTGGCGGAACTGCGACAACCACGCCGCAAATGCCGGACCTCGGTCATCGGCCTGGGCAGATGCGGCACGGCCCGGCGCGGGCGGGGCCACGGCGGCCGGCGTCGTCGCCGCGCCCACACCGGGCGCCCGGGGCAGGCCCGGCGTCGTGGGTACCGGCACGGTCGAGGGCGCCGACGCGCAGCCGGCCAGGAGAAGGGCACCCACCAGCGCGCAGACGCGGGGGGCATGGCGGTTCGAGAGGCGCAGGAGCATCCGGACCATTGTCCACAGCCGCCCCGGCGCCCACCCTCCGCAAATCCAAAAGCCCGCAGCCTGCGTACAGACGGACACACCCGCTTTCGTCCCACCGCGACACGAACACCGCCATGCCCCGTGACAACACCGCCACCGCCATCCGCTGGGTCGAACAGGGCTATGTGCCCGACAGCGTGATCCGCCTCGGCATCCGCCGCCTGCTGCGCGAGCGCATCGAGGAGCTGCAGTGCGGCGACGCCGAGGCCGTGGCCCGGCAGACCCGCGACTTCCTTGCCAGCATGCGCACCGCCCCGCTCGCGCCGCTGCCCGAGAAGGCCAACGAGCAGCACTACGAAGTGCCGGCCGATTTCTTCGGCGGCGTGCTGGGCGCCCACCGCAAGTACAGCTGCTGCGAATGGGGCCCGGGCATCGAGGACCTGGACGCCGCCGAAGCCGCCGCCCTGACCACCACCTGCGAGCGCGCCGGACTGGTCAACGGCCAGCGCATCCTGGAGCTGGGCTGCGGATGGGGCTCGCTGTCGCTGTGGATGGCGGCGCGCTACCCCGCCAGCCCGATCACGGTGGTCTCCAATTCGCACTCGCAGCGGGCCTACATCGAGGGCCAGGCCGCGCGGCGGCATCTGTGCAACCTCAAGGTCATCACCTGCGACGTCAACGCCTTCGACACCGACGAGCGCTTCGACCGCATCGTGTCGGTGGAGATGTTCGAGCACCTGCGCAACTGGCCGGCCGCCTTCGCCCGCGTGGCCAACTGGCTGTCGCCCGAGGGCCGCTTCTTCATGCATGTGTTCGTGCACAAGGAGGCGCCCTACCCCTTCGTCGAGCGCGACGCCAGCGACTGGATGACGCGCTACTTCTTCGCCGGCGGCATGATGCCCAGCGACGACCTGGCGATGCAGTGCCAGGACGACCTTCGGCTGGTGGACCGCTGGCGCTGGGACGGCCGGCACTACGCCCGCACCGCCCGCGCCTGGCTGGACAACATGGACGCCCACCGGCCCGAACTGCTGCCCGTCATCGCGGCCGCCTACGGCGCCAACGAGGCCGACCGCTGGTGGATGCGCTGGCGCCTGTTCTTCCTGTCGGTCGAGGAGCTCTTCGGCTGGGACGAAGGCCAGCGCTGGTGGGTGGGCCACTACCTGTTCCAGAAGCGCTGAGAAGGACTGCCGCCATGGTGCATGCCGCGCTTCTGGGCCTGCTGGTGTCGCTGCCGATCGCGCTGGCCGGCTGGCTGGCCAGCCTGTGGAAGCGCGACGCCAGCCTGGCCGACCGCATCTGGCCCTGGCTGATCACGATGCCGGCGCTGGCCTATGCCGCGGGCACGCCGGCCGCCGACCCGACCCGCCGCCTCGTGATGCTGGGCCTGGCCCTGGCCTGGGCGCTGCGGCTGTGCGTCTACATCAGCTGGCGCAACTGGGGCCATGGCGAGGACCGGCGCTATGCCGAGATGCGCGAGCGCCACGGCGCGGCCTTCGCTTGGAAGAGCCTGGTCATCGTGTTCGGCCTCCAGTGGGTGCTGGGCTGGATCCTCTCGGCCCCGCTGCTTGCCGGGCTGGCGGGCACCCGCCCCTTCGGCGCACTCGACCTGCTGGGTGCCGCGCTGGCGCTCTTCGGCATCGTGTTCGAGGCGGTGGCCGATGCCCAGATGGCCGGCTTCCGCGCCCGGCGCCGGGGCGGCCATGCCGTCATGGACCAGGGCCTGTGGCACTACACCCGCCATCCCAACTACTTTGGCGAGAGCTGCGTCTGGTGGGGCCTGGCGCTGATGACGCTGGAGGCCGGCGGCGCGGGCGCGCTCTGGTGCTTCGTCTCGCCGGTGCTGATCACCTTCCTGCTGCTGCGCGTGTCGGGCGTGACGCTGCTCGAAAAGGACCTGAGCGCCCGGCGGCCGGCCTACCGCGACTACGTGGCGCGCACCAGCGCCTTCATTCCCTGGCCGCCCCGGCGGCGTGCGGCATGAACACGGCGATGGCCGCGACTGATCGGGTACTTCCCGGACGCAGCGGCAGCGCATCCTTGCTGCGCAGTCGCACGGCGCTGGCAGGGCTGCTGGCCTTCTTGCTGCCCCTGGGCGCCTGGGCGCAGCAGGTCTGGTCCTTCGAAGCATCCCTCGACGGCAAGCCCATCGGCCAGCATGTCTTCACGCTGGAGACGCAGGACGGCGGCGCCCGCAGCCTGCGCAGCGAGGCCCGCTTCGACGTCAAGCTGCTGGGCATCCCCGTCTACCGCTACCGCCACCAGGCGCAGGAGCGCTGGCAGGGCGACTGCCTCCAGTCGCTCACCGCGGACACCGACGACAACGGCGACAAGCTCGCCGTGCGGCTGGAGCCGGGCGATCCGCTGCTGGCCGGCTGCGCCATGAGCTTCGCCTACTGGAACCGCGCGATCCTGAAGCAGCGTGAACTGCTCAACGCCCAGACCGGCAAGCGGGAGGCGGTGCGCATCGAGCCGCTGCCGCCTGCCAGCATCGACGTGCGCGGCCAGCCGGTCGAAGCCCAGCGCTGGCGCATCGTGGCGCTCAAGCAGCGCATCGACCTCTGGTACGACGGCAGCGGCCGCTGGGTGGGCCTGGACGGCACGCTCGAAGGCGGCAAGCTGCTGAGCTATCGCCTGCGTTGAGCGCCCCCCATTCATCCACCCTCTGCCGCCCGCCGACCATGACCCTGCCCTTCTCCCACTACCTCACCGCTTATGGCATCGCGGCCGTCGTCTTCCTGGGCCTGGACGCCATCTGGCTGGGCACCATGGCCTCGCGCCTGTACCGGCCGTCCATCGGCCACCTGATGGCGGACGGCTTCTCGGTGGCGCCTGCGGTCATCTTCTACCTGCTGTACCTGGTGGGCATGGTGGTCTTCGCCATCGGCCCGGCCCTGGAGGCGCGCAAGCCCCTGCAGGCGCTGGCCATGGGCGCGCTGCTGGGCCTGATCTGCTACGCCACCTACGACCTCACCAACCAGGCCACGCTCAAGGACTGGCCCTGGAAGGTGACCGTGGCCGACCTGATCTGGGGCACCTTCGTGACCGGCGTGGCCTCGGCCGTGGCCACGCGGCTCACGCTCGCCTGGCGCGGCTGAGGGCGCGCGCCCGGCGCTTCTTCTGCCACACCATCACGCCGGTGATGGTGATGACGACCACGGCGATGCCCAACACGAAGACGAAGACCTGGTAGGGCCGACCGAAGACCTGCGCCATGTGCAGCGCGCCCATCCAGTTGCTGACCGTGTTGCCCGAGGGGCCGCCGGTGGGCAGCCAGCGGCCCATCGGCACGCCCGTGTCGGCGTCGATCAGGATCGCGGTGTTGCCGGCGTCGCTGCGCAGGTCCACCGTCGAATGCACCAGGTAGGCATAGACGCCGCGGCGGCGGTCGAGCTGCAGGCGATCCTCCCGGTCGACGGTGAAGCCGACTTCGGTCGCCATGTCCTGCATGGCCCGGCGTGCGGCGGCATGGGCCGCCGGCCAGTCCAGCCGCGGCGCGAGGACGGGCTTCGGCCGCAGCGGCACGGTGCGCCAGGAGTCGTCGAAGGGAAACACCACGCCCATCACCGGCCGGAACACCGGCTCGCGCAGGTTGAACATCACGCTCGACCAGGCGAACAGCAGCAGCACCGCCCACAGCCACAGGCCGCCTGCGCGGTGCAGGTCCAGCGTGGCGCGGTGTGCACCCGCACGCCACTTCACCTGCCAGGCCGGCTTCCATCTGGGCAGGAAGGGCCGGCCCTTGGGAAAGGTCAGCCAGGCGCCGACGAAGCAGTCCAGCGTCCACAGCAACGAGATCACGCCCAGCAGCAGCGTGCCCCAGATGCCCGGCAACGCCAGGCTGTGGTGCACCTTGTAGAGCAGCGGCACGGCCTGCTGCGCCGTGAAGGCGATGGCCTCGCGGGCGCGACGGCCCTGGATCTCGCCGGTGTGCGGGTCCACGAACACCTCGTCGTAGCCCAGCCGGTAAAAGCCACCGGGGCCGTCGGGATTGGGCGCGACGGGAAAGCGGGCGGTCCGGCCCGGACGAAGGTCGAGCACCACGGCATCCACCCGGCCCTGCGGCGCCACCTGCTGCGCCACGCGGGCGCGCAGCGCGAAAGGATCCAGCAGCGGCGCCGAGGCCGCCGAACGGGCGACGAACAGCTCGGGCGCGAGCCATTCGTCCAGCTCGTCCCGGAAGGCCAGCACGCTGCCCGTGGCGGCGGCCACGACCAGGAAGGCCGCCATCAGCAGCCCGACGTACCGGTGCAGCGCCACGACGTGCGCGCGCCCGAGGCGACGCACGCCGGTCACCAGCGGTAGGTGGCGCGCACGATGGCGTTGCGGCCGTCGCCGTAGAAGCAGGTGGTGGTCGCGTAGTAGCAGGACTGCACGTAGGTCTTGTCGAACAGGTTGCCCACGTTGAGCGTGATGCTCCACGGCCCGCGGTCATAGCCGATCAGCGCATCGACCACCGTGTAGGCCGGCAGCTCGGCGGGCGTGGGCGTGCTGCCCAGCACATAGCCGCTGGTGCCGACGATGCGGCGCACGCCCAGGCCGACCTTCACGCCGGGCAGGATGTCCTGCGGCAGGCGGTAGCTGGCCCACACCGACAGGTTGTGCCGGGGCACGCCGGGCGGCGCGGTGCCCTGGTCGCCGTTGTTGCTGCGGGTGATCTCGGCGTCGGTGTAGCTGTAGGCGCCCATCAGCTCGAAGGCGCGGCCGATGCGCGCCTTGGCCTCCAGCTCCAGGCCGCGGGACTTGATCTCGCCCGCCTGCACCGAATAGCCGGGATGGTCCGGATCGGTGGTGAGCACGTTGGTGCGCCGCAGGTCGAAGACCGCCGCCGTCATCGACACCGGGCTGTCCGGCGATTCGTACTTGATGCCCGCCTCGTACTGCCGCCCGCGGGTGGGCTTGAAGGCGTTGTTGTTGTAGTCGAGCGCACCGGCCTCGGGCTCGAAGGAAGTGGCAGCGCTCACGTATGGCGCCCAGCCGCTGTCCATCAGGTAGACCGCGCCGACGCGGCCCGTGGTGGCCGAGACGTTGTCGCGGATGTTGACCGGCGTGATCGGGCTGGTGGCCGTGCCGTTGGTCACGCGGCCGGTGATGTCGCTGCGGGCGCTGTCGTGCCGCACGCCGGCCATCAGCACCCACTGGCGGTCGATCTTGACCTGCTCCTGCAGGTAGACGCCGAGCTGGCTCGAATCGGTCTTGAGCACACGGCTCGGCTGGAAGTTCGGGACGATGGCCGAGCCGTACACCGGCGCATAGAGGTCGAGCGCCCCGACCGTGCCGCGGCGCTCGTTGCGCACCCAGGGCACGTCGGCATAGTCGATGCCCGCCAGTGTGGTGTGCTCGAAGACGCCGTGGCGCCATTTGGCTTGCACCTGCGTGTCGATGTTGAAGGACTTGTAGTCGTCCGAGCGGATGAAGGCGAAGCGGTTGAGGCGGCGCTGGTTGGCCGCCTGCAGGCCCGAGCCATAGGCCGAGTCCCAGGTCATGTCCGACTGGTACCAGCGGGCGTTCTGCCGCACGGTCCAGGTGTCGTCGAACTGGTGCTCGAACAGGTAGCCCAGCGTCCAGGTGCGGGTGTTGTAGCGGTCGAAGCCCGGCTCGCCGGTGAAGGTGCTGCGCGACAGCTGGCCGTTGCGGTTGGGCAGCAGCGTGCCGCTGACCGGCAGGCCCCAGTTGTAGGCCGTGTCGGTGTTCTGGTAGCTGGCCAGCAGCGTGAGCGAGGTGCGGGCCGAGGGCCGCCAGGTGATGGCCGGCGCGACGTACTGCCGGTCGTTGGGGATGTAATGGGTCTGCGTGTCGGCGTCGCGCACCATGGCCGTCAGGCGGTAGGTCCACTCGCCCGCGTCGTCGAGCTTGCCGCCCAGGTCCAGGCCGAGCTGGCGGTGGTTGTGGCTGCCGGCCTGCAGGTCGACTTCGCGCAGGGTGTCGGCGGTCGGCCGCTTGGAGACCACGTTGACCAGCCCGCCCGGCGTGACCTGCCCGAACAGCACCGAGCCCGGCCCGCGCAGCACGTCGATGCGCTCCAGTCCATAGGGCTCGACGGTCGAGGCATACATGGCCGGCGCCTGGCGCAGCCCGTCGCGGAACACCGGTGTGTTCGACGACGTGGCCAGCCCTGCCGCGAAGCCCCGCACATTGAACGAGTCGTCGGTGAGGTTGACGCCGCGCGTGCCGATCAGGCCCGGCGTGTAGCGCAGGGCGTCCTGCAGCGCGGGCGCGGCGCCCTGCTCGTCCATCTGGTCGCGCGTGACCACGCTGATGGCCTGGGCGACCTCGATGTTGGGCGTGTCGGTCTTGGTGGCCGTCGTAGTGCGCCGGGCCTGGGGGCCGAAGGTCGATCCGGCGCTGTGCGCCTCGGCGCTGACGGTCAGCGGCGGCAGCGAGGCGGCGGCCCCAGCCTGCTGCTGCGCGCCGTTGCGGGCGGCCGTGGGCGACCTGCGCAGCGCGTAGCTGCCGTCGGCGGCGCGCAGGGCTTCCAGCCCGGTGCCGGCCAGCAGCGCGTCGAAGCCCTGCTGCACGGTGTAGCGGCCGGAGAGCCCGCGGGTGCTCAGGCCGTCGGTGAGTGCAGCGTCGAAGGACAGTACGACGCCCGCCTGCGCTGCATGGAGCGACAGCGCACGGCCCAGCGGGCCGGCAGGAATGTCCCGCTGCATGGCCACCGCCGCGCCGACGGGCCCCGCCTGCGCCCAGGCGACGGCGGTGCCTGCCAGTTGCAGGGCCAGCGCGGCCATGACGGCCTGGGCCGTCGGGCGCAGCAGGGATCGAGAGGGCGCGCAAGAGCGCGGTCGGCGGTGGCGCTGGGCCATGGGCTTCTCCTGGAGATGATGTCGTTCACCTCCTTGCCAATCGAAACGCCGAAAGTGACAGGCCCCGTCGAAAAAAAAAAAACGGGCCGATCAGGCGGGACCGATGCGCACCCACCAGCGCGTCAGGCGATGCACCCGCACCGGCAGCGCGCGCGTGGCCGCCGCCAGGGCGCGGTCGGTGTCGTCCAGCGGAAAGGCGCCCGACAGCCGCAGCGCGCCGACGGCCGGGTCGCAGGACAGCAAGCCGGGCCGGTAGCGCGAGAGCTCGGCGGTGAAGTCCGCCAGCCGCATGCCGTCGGCCATCAGCAGGCCCTGGGTCCAGGCATCGACACTCTCCGGCGCGGGCTGCACGGGGCCGACGCCGTGGCGGTCCAGCCGGACGCTGCGGCCGGCGTCCACCCGTACCGGCGGCGTGGCCGCGGCCGGGGTGGGCTGCGCCTGCACCGCGCCTTCCAGCACGGTCAGTTGCACGGCCTCGTCCTCCTGCCGCACCACGAAGCGCGTGCCGATGGGGCGCAGTTCGCCGAAGCGCGTCGCCACCACGAAGGGCCGCTGCTGCGGGTCGCGCGCGGTGCGGACCTGGATCTCGCCCCGGCGCAGCGTCACGCGGCGCAGTTGCCCGTCGATGTGGACGGCCACCTCCGTGGCGGTGTTCAGCATCAGCGCGGTGCCGTCCTCGAGCGTGAGCGAGCGCCGCTCGCCCGTCGCCGTCTGGTAGCGGCCCGGCTCGCCGCGCCATGGGGCCTGCTCCCACGCCAGCCAGCCGGCACCGCCCGTCACGCCCAAGGCCGCGATGGCGCGCAGCGCCCGCCGACGCGCCTCG
Organism: Pseudacidovorax sp. NFM-22; assembly: GCF_021401245.1. Classification (GTDB taxonomy): domain Bacteria; phylum Pseudomonadota; class Gammaproteobacteria; order Burkholderiales; family Burkholderiaceae_C; genus Xenophilus. The sequence continues at coordinate 33,391 of NZ_JACBFY010000001.1, read as the reverse complement.
GGGCGCGGACGCGCCAGTGCCGCCATGCCGGCCGCCGGCAGCAGCAGGCCGAAACGCTGGCTGATCGCCTCGACCTGCGCCCAGGCCTGTTCATGGGCCGGATCGCTGCGCCGCCAGGCCAGCCAGGCCGCGCGGTCGGAATCCGCGAACTCGCCCGAGGTGGCGCGGGAGAACCACAGCGCCGCCGCCCGGGCCACCTCGGGGTCGAGCGACGTCGTCATCGCAGCAGCAGGCAGTTCTGCATGGCCCGGGCGATGTACTGCCGCACCGAGCTGACCGAGACGCCGAGTTGCGCGGCGATCTCGGCATGCGTCAGGCCTTCGAGCTGCAGCAGCAGGAAGGCGCGGCGCACCTTGGCCGGCAGGCCGTCGAGCAGCGCATCGATCTGGACCAGGGCGTCGACGACCAGCGCGCGCTCCTCCGGCGACGGCGAGGCCGCCTCGCCATGGCAGGCCAGCGCCTCCAGGTAGGCCGCTTCGAGGCTGCGCCGGCGCAGCAGGTTGACCATCAAGCCATGGGCGATGGTGCCCAGGAAGGCGCGGGGCTCGCGGATGTGGGGGGCGTCGTCGCGGCTGAGCACCCGCACGAAGGTGTCGTGCGTCAGGTCGGCGGCGTCGAAGGCATTGCCCAGCTTGCGGCGAAGCCAGCCCTGGAGCCAGCCCTGGTGTTCGACATACATCGCGCCCACGAGGTGGCGCTGCACGGAGTCGGAGACGGCAGGCATGAGAAACGAGGCGAGAACGGTCGGCGGGCATGGCGCGGCAGGCCCCGGACGCCATGGCACGACGGCCCCCGCGCCCCGCCCTGCCACGCAGTGTCGGAGGGTTGCCATCTTAAACGATAGTGGTTCTCATCTTCATCCAGCTGCCCGCTGGATGTGGCGAACCTGCCGAAAGTGCCAAGCCCCGGCGACCGGCACGTCCCCAACGGACGGCCGGTGCCGCCCGGTCACATGCCGACGAGCGATCCCAGCGTGCGCGCGAGGAAGCTGTCGAACACCACCCGGCCGTCGACCGACGCGAGGCAGATGCATTCGCTGCCGGCCTGCACCACCGGCTGGTGGTGGATATCGCCGTCCGCCGCATCGAAATCGCCCGGACCGAAGAGGGCCCGGCCGTCGTGGAAGCTGCCCCACAGCACCTGGGTGAGCTCCAGTTCGCTGTGCGTGTGCGGCGGCAGGAACTTGCCGGCCCCGATGCGCAGCAGGAAGACGTTGGCCGCCGGATCCTGCGGCAGATGCAGGCGGCTCCACCGCATGCCAGGGCCGATCCAGCGCCAGGGCGTGGCGCTGCAGCCGTCCAGGGCACGCGGCCAGTGCGCGCCGGCCGGAAGCTCAGGACGGGAGAGCCGGTGACCGCGCGCCCGCCGCGCAGGAGAGGCTGGGGCGACGCGCGGCGCCGCGGGCGCGTCGATGGCGGCCAGGGTGAGGGCCAGCGCCTCGGGCGCCAGACCGGCATCCGGCAGTTCCTCCAGCAGGGCGCCGCCCAGGGCTTCGAGGTCCATCAGGCGCCCGGCGCAGGCCGGGCAGGTTTCCACGTGGCAGGCCAGCACGGCCGCCGGGCCGGCGGGCAGCGTGCCCGCGGCAAGTGCGACCAACATGTCGTCGGTCGGGTGATGTCGGATCGTCGTCATGCCAGGCCGTCCAGCAGCTTGCGCAGATGCGCCACGGCCAGCCGCACGCGCGACTTGACCGTGCCCAGGGGGATGCCGAGTTCGTCGGCGATCCGCGCATGCGGCTGGTCCTCGAAATAAGACAGGTGGAGCACCCGCACCTGGTCGGGCGGCAGGCGCCGCAGCGCCTCGCGCAACCGGTGCTCGCAGCGGCGGGCGTGCAGGCGCTCGTCCGGTGCGGGGGCATCCTCGGGCATGGAATCCAGGTCGGCCTGCTCGGCCGAGAGCACCTCCACCGCCCCGCCCTGCCGGCGGTAGCGGTCCACGCGCAGGTTGCGCGCGATGGTGAAGACCCAGGTCGACACGCCGGCCTGCCGCGCATCGAAGAGCGCGGCCTTGCGCCAGAGCGCCACCATGGTCTCCTGCGCCAGGTCCTCGGCGGCATCCGGGTCGGCCCCGGCGCGCATGAGGTAGGTCTTGACGCGCGGCGCGAAGTGCTTGAACAGCACCGCGAAGGCCGTACGGTCCTGGCGCTCGGCCACGGCGCGAACCAGGTCGCACAGTTCGGCAGAGGTGGGGAGTACGGCTTGGGCGTCGGCGAGATTCACGATGGACACGGGCAGCAGACGCTTCCGTGGCGGGGGGACGTTCGACGGCTGGTACCGGGCTTCCATGATGAAGGCCTTTACGCTGCCGCCGGCGGATTGGATCACGGCATCCGCTGCATCGCCTGTAGGACAGGACGAATCCAAAATCCGCCGCCAGCCGTATAGGCGACATGCACCCTGGAGTTCCGATGAGCCTGACCACCCCTGTCGCCCCCGGCCTGCCGCCCGCGCCCGTCGCCTCCGGGGACGCGCCGCTGAACATCGCGGTGGTCGGCGGCGGCATCGCCGGCCTGTCCGCCGCCTGGCTGCTCAACCAGCGCCACCGCGTGACGGTCTTCGAAAGCGAACCGCGCCCCGGCGGCCATAGCCACACGGTCGATGCGCCCGCCGCCGGCGGCGGCCATGTGCCCGTCGACACGGGCTTCATCGTCTACAACGAGCCGTCGTACCCCAATCTGACCGCCCTGTTCGCGCACCTCGAGGTGCCGACGGTGGCCTCGGACATGTCCTTCGCCGTCAGCCAGGACGGCGGCGCGCTCGAATACGCCGGCACCGACCTGCAGGGCCTGTTCGCGCAGCCACGCAACCTACTGCGCCCGCGCTTCTGGGCCATGCTGCGCGACCTGATGCGCTTCTACCGCGAGGCACCGCCGCTCGCGGCCCAGGCCGGCCTGCAGCCGCTGGAGGAATTTCTGGACGCCCATGGCTACGGCCGCGCCTTCCGGGAGGACCACCTCTATCCGATGGCGGCGGCGATCTGGTCTACGCCCGCCGGCCAGGTGGGCCGCTACCCGACCGAGGCCTTCATCCGCTTCTGCGAGAACCATCACCTGCTGCAGGTCAACGGCCGGCCGGTCTGGCGCACCGTCAAGGGCGGCAGCCGCGCCTACGTGCAGCGGCTGACGGCGGGCTTCCGGGATCGCCTGTACCTCGATCAGCCGGTGATGGCGCTGCGCCGCGACGACGAAGGCGCCTGGGTCCGCACGGCCGCGGGCTGGTGGCCCGAGCGCTTCGACGCCATCGTCGTCGGCGCCCATGCTGACCAGGCCCTGGGCATGCTGCAGGACCCGAGCGGGGACGAGAGCCGCCTGCTGGGCGCCTTCCGCTATTCGCGCAACCACACGGTGCTGCACAGCGATCCGGCGCTGATGCCGCGGCGCCGCGCCGTCTGGTCGAGCTGGAACTACCTGTCCGACCGGCGCCAGACCGACGGCGCCCCCTGCGTCACCTACTGGATGAACCGCCTGCAGGGCATCGACGAGAAGACGCCCCTGTTCGTCACGCTCAACCCCATCGTCGAGCCCCATGGCGACCACCTGATCCGCACGCAGGTCTACGAGCATCCGCTGTTCGACGCGCGCGCCATCGAGGCGCAACGGTCGCTGTGGTCGATCCAGGGCCAGCGGCGCGTGTGGTACTGCGGCGCCTACTTCGGCTCGGGCTTCCACGAGGACGGCCTGCAATCGGGCCTGGCCGTGGCCGAAGCGCTGGGCGGCGTGCGCCGGCCCTGGCAGGTCGCGAACGAGTCGGGCCGCATCCACCTCGGCGCCCGGCCGGCCGAGGTGGCCGCGTGAGCGGGCGTCCGGCGGCCGCTGGCGCGCCCGACGCCGCACAGGGCGACGGACAGGCGCTGTACCTCGGCCGCGTGATGCACCAGCGCCTGCGGCCGCGGCGCCACCGGCTGGGCTACCGCGTGTATTCGCTGCTGCTGGACATCGACCGCGTGCCGGCCCTTGCGGCGCGCAGCCGGCTCTTTTCGCTCGGCCGCTTCAACCTGTTCAGCCTGCACTGGCCGGACTACGGCGCCGGCGATGCGCAGGGGCCTCGCGCGCATGTGGAGCAGCAGCTGCAGGCCGCCGGCCTGCCGACGGGCGGGCGCATCCGCCTGCTGACCATGCCGCGCATCCTCGGCTATGCCTTCAATCCGCTGAGCGTGTACTTCTGCGATGCGCCCACGGGCGGCCTGCAGGCCATCCTCTACGAGGTCAACAACACCTTCGGCCAGCGCCACAGTTACCTGCTGCCCGTCGCGGCGGACCACGCCGGCGTCATCGAGCAGCGCTGCGACAAGCAGCTGTACGTCTCGCCCTTCCTGGGGCTGGACATGCACTACCGCTTCCGCATCCGCCCGCCCGAGGAGAACGCCAGCGCCGACAGCCCGCTGGCGGTGGGCGTGGATGCGGTGGACGCCCAGGGCCCGCTGCTGGTGGCCCGGCTGGACGCGCAGGCCCGTCCGCTGGGCGACGCCGCGCTGCTGCGGGCCTTCTTCAGCCACCCGCTGCTCACGCTCAAGGTGATCGGCGCCATCCACTGGGAGGCGCTGCAGCTATGGCTCAAGGGCGTCGGCCTGGTGGCGCGGCCGGCGCCTCCCCAGAATCCGGTTACCGTGTCGCCGGCAGAGTCTCCGGCCCTGCCCTCCGGCCCGTCCGCCACCTTGCGCCCCACGCCATGACCGCTCCCCTCGATCCCTCCTGCGACCTGACACCGCCGCCCGACTCGCGACGGCCCGGCCTGCTGGCGGCGCTGCTGGCCCGTCGCTGCATCCGGCCCCTGCTCAGGCAACTGAAGGCCGGGCACCTGATCGTGCAGTTGCCCCATGGCGAGCGGCTGGAGGCGCGCGGCGCCCTGCCCGGTCCGCAGGCGCTGATCCGGCTGCACCGCTGGCGTCCGCTGCTGCGCCTGCTGGCGCAGGGCGACCTGGGCCTGGCCGTCGCCTACCGCGACGGCGAATGGTCCACGCCCGACCTGCTGGCCGTGCTGGAACTCGGCGCCGCCAACGAGGCCGCGTGGCAAGGTGCCATCGACGGCATGCGGCCGGCCCGCTGGCTGGCCCGGCTGGCCCACCTGCGCCGCGACAACAGCCGCAGCGGCAGCCGCGACAACATCGCCTTCCATTACGACCTGGGCAATGCCTTCTACGAGCGCTGGCTCGACCCGGGCCTGCAGTACTCCAGCGCCATCTACGCCCACGACCACGAGACGCTCGAAGCCGCACAGGCCCGCAAGCTCGGTCGCATCGTCGAGCTGCTCGACGTGGCGCCCGAGCAATCGGTGCTGGAGATCGGCTGCGGCTGGGGTGGCCTGGCGCGCCAGATCGCCCAGGCCGGTGCCCGCGTCACCGGCCTCACGCTGTCCACCGAGCAGTTGCGCTGCGCGCAGGACCGCGCGGCGCAGGCCGGCCTGCACGAGCGCGTCGACCTGCGGCTGCAGGACTACCGGGACGTGCAGGGCCAATTCGACCGCATCGTCTCCATCGAGATGATCGAGGCCGTGGGCGAGACCTGGTGGCCGACCTACTTCCAGGTGCTGAAGGACCGGCTGGCAGCCGGCGGGCGCGTCGTGGTGCAGGCGATCACCATCGACGAATCGGCCTTCGCGCGCTACCGCGCCGGTGCCGACTTCATCCAGCGCTTCATCTTCCCGGGCGGAATGCTGCCCACGCCGACCCTGATGCGCGAGCACGGCGAACGGGTGGGCCTGCGGCTGGCCGAGGTGCAGCGCTTCGGCCACAGCTATGCGCTGACCCTGGCGGAGTGGCGCCGCCGCTTCATGGCGCAATGGGCGTCGATCCAGCCGCTGGGCTTCGACGAGCGCTTCCACCGCGTGTGGGAGTACTACCTGGCCTATTGCGAGGCGGGCTTCCGCGAGGGGCGGATCGACGTCGGGCTCTACGTCTTCGAGCACGGCCGCTGAGCAGCGGCGCGGGGGCTTGCGCCGCGCCAGGCTGCGCCTTCGGACGGTGTGAATGAAGCCGGCGCGGCCGAGCGGCCACGGCGGCCTCGGTCACACCTTCTCAGGTCTCGACAAGCCGCTGCAGGGCCGGCAGATCGACGATGCGCAGGCGCTTGTAGCCGCCCCCGTAGTCGACCAGGCCCAGGTCGCGCAGGTGGGCGAGCTCCTTGTTGATCGTCTGGCGCGACAGGCCGAGCATCGCGGCCAGGTCGGCCTGCGACACCTGCAGGAGGCCCTCGCGGGCAGGCTGGCCCGACAGGTGATAGCCCATCTCCATGTTCAGCAGGGTGGCCGCCAGCCGTCGCTGGATCGAGCCCACCATCTGCGCGCGCAGCGAGCCCACGCTCAGCCGCTGCCGGTACAGCGCCAGCCGCGCCACCTCGCGCCACAGGCCCGGGTCGGCGTCCAGCACCTCGATCACGGCGTCGGCCGGGATGTGCAGCACCACCGAATCCTCGTGCGCGTCGTAGCCGTAGCTCAGCGGCACGTCGTCGAGCAAGCGCACCAGCGGGACCACATGGCGCGGTCCCAGCAGTGAGTTGACATAGCGCCGGCCGGACTCGTTGACCGCGGCCACCTCCAGGCTGCCCGACACCACGACCAGCAGTTCGCGCCGCGCGCTGTCATGCCCGAGCACCTGCGCACCACGGCGGTAGCGCCGCAGCCGCACGGCCGGGATCAGCCGCTGGAGGCAATGCGCCGGCCAGGTGGAAAACAGCTCGCACCAGCGCAGACCGCGCTCGATGAGCGCCGCCTGCGAGGCCGGCCGGATGGAGCCCGTTTTCGGGTTCGCCAGGGGGTGCTCTCCGTATTTGTGTCGGTGGATTGACAGATTTTGGGCTTTCGCCTGCCTATCGTGGAACCCGTTCAAACCACGACAAGGGCCGGACGGCCCCACGGAGACAAGCAAGCATGAAGACTTTCCTGGCAGCCGGCCTCGGGCTGGCGGCGGGCGCCGGCGCGTGGGCGCAAGGCGTCACGATGTACGGCACGGTGGACCTGTACGTGGCCCACGCCCGCAGCGGCGGCAGCTCGTGGACGCGGATGCAGGACGGCGGCCACACCGCCTCGCGCCTGGGCTTTCGCGGCACCGAGGACCTGGGCGGCGGGCTGCGCGCCGGCTTCGTGCTCGAAAGCGGCATCTCGCCCGACACCGGGCTGGGCAACCTGCCCGGCCCGGAACTGAGCTTCACGCGCCAGTCCTTCGTGAGCCTGGCCGGCGCCTGGGGCCAGGTGGACCTGGGGCGCATGTACACGCCGATGTTCTACACGCTGTTCCGGGCCGATCCCTACGGCCTCAACGCCGTGTTCTCGCCGCTCAACCTGGTGGCGGCGACCGACGCGCAGCCGGGCGCGCAGGCCTTCGCCGGGCGGGCCAGCAACATGGTGCGCTACCGGACGCCGCAGGGCGACGGCTTCTGGCTCGATGCGGCCTTCGGCTTCGGCGAGGCCGCGCAGGCCAGCCGGCGCAGCGGCCAGTTCGAGGGCGCAGCGGCGGGCTGGACGGGCGAGCGGCTGACGCTGGCCTATGCCTTCCAGCGCGCGCATGGCGGCAGCGCCACCGCGCCCCTGGCCGACCCACCCCGCACCACCTACCAGGCACTGAGCGCCACCTACAAGCTCGGCGACCTCGACCTGTACGCCAACCACGTGCGCGTGCGCTCCAGCCTGGCGGGCGTGCCGCAGGCCCGGTTGACCAGCCTGGGCGCGCGCTACAGCTTCACCGCGATGTCGCAGCTGATGGTCGAGGCGGTGGACCGCCGGGTGGACGGCAGCGCGCGCCGCCAGCTGGGCTGGACGCTGGGCTACGACCACCACCTCAGCCGGCGGACCACGCTCTACGCCCGCTGGCTGGGCCTGGGCAACCATGCCGACGCCTCGGCCACGCTGGCCGGTGTCACGGTGGCCGCCAACAGCGGCGACGCCGTGCGCGTGCTGGCCGCCGGCATCCGGCACAACTTCTGAGCCCGCTTTGCCCATGGACACCCTGCACTCCCTCCAGAGCCGGCTCGACAGCCTGTCGGCCCTCTTCAACCCGCGCGCGATCGCCGTGGTCGGCGCCTCGGCCAACCCGCAGAAGATCGGCGGCATCCCGGTGGACTACCTGCGGCGCTTCGGCTACGAAGGCCGCCTCTATGCGGTCAATCCGACCACCGACCAGGTCCAGGGCCTGCCCGCCCATGCCAGCCTGCAGTCCATCGGCGCGCCGGTGGACCTGGCCGTCCTGTCGGTGCCCGCCGCCCGCGTCGAGGACGCGGTGGAAGACGCCATCGCGGCCGGCGTGCGCGGGCTGGTGCTGTTCTCGTCGGGCTATGCCGAGATCGGCGGCGACGGCGTCGCCGCGCAGGCGCGGCTCGGCCGGCGCGTGCGCGAGGCGGGCATCCGGCTCATCGGCCCCAATTGCCTCGGCTTCATGAACCTGCGCACCCAGGTGTACGCCACCTTCTCGCCGGCGCCCGGCGTGGGCCGCGTGACGCCGGGGCGCATCGGGCTGGTGAGCCAGTCCGGCGCCTTCGGCGCCTATGCCTATGCCATGGCGCGAGAGCGGGGCGTGGGCCTGTCGCTGTGGGCCACCACCGGCAACGAGGCCGACGTGCAGTTCGCCGACTGCCTGGCCTGGCTGGCCCGCGACCCCGGCACCGACGTGATCATGGGCTACATGGAAGGCTGCCGCGACGGCGAGCGGCTGCGCGAGGCCCTGGCCCTGGCGCAGGCGGCGGGCAAGCCGGTGGTCATGGTCAAGGTCGGCCAGACCGCGCTGGGCGCCGAGGCCGCGGCCTCGCACACGGCCGCGCTGGCCGGCGACGATGCGGTGTACGAGGCCGTGATGCGCCGGCATGGCGTGATGCGCGCCCACACCCTCACCGAGTTCTTCGACCTGGCCCACAGCGCGGCAGTGGCCGGCCGGCCGCGCGACCGCAGCCTGGGCCTGTTCACCCTGTCGGGCGGCGTGGGCGCGCTGATGGCCGACGCCGCGCACGCCCAGGGCCTGGACGTGCGCCCCCTCAGCCCGCAGGCCCAGGCCACGCTGCGCGAATGGGTGCCCTTCGCGGCGCCGCGCAATCCCGTGGACATCACCGGCCAGGTGACGAACGACTTCAGCCTGATGGAGCGCAGCGCCCGCCTGATGCTGCAGGACCAGGGCTTCGCGTCGTGGATGGGCTTCCTCGCGGCGGCCGGCGCGTCCGAGGCGTTCTGGCCGGTGCTGCGCTCGCTGGTCGCCTCGCTGCGCGAGGCCTTCCCCGACACCCTGCTGGCCATCAGCACGCTGATGCCGGCTGCGCGCCGGGCCGAGCTCGAGGCCATGCGCTGCCTGGTCTTCGCCGATCCGTCCGACGGCATCCGCACGATCGCCCGCCTCGCCGGGCAGGCGCCTCGGGTGGTGGCCGAGCCCGCCTCCCGCGGGGCGCCGATCCGCCTGGCGTCCGGCGCCATGAGCGAGCCGGCCGCCCTGGGGCTGCTGGCCGAATGCGGCGTGCCGGTGGTCGCGCACCGCTGGGTGCACGGCGCGGCGGAGGCGGCCGATGCCGCGCAGTCGGTGGGCGGCGCCGTGGCCCTGAAGGTGGTCAGCGCCGACCTGCCGCACAAGACCGAGGCCGGTGGGGTGATGCTGGGGCTGGAGGGCGCCACCGCCGTCCAGGCCGCCTACCGCGAACTGCAGGCCCGCGTGGCGCAGCGCCGCCCCGATGCGACGCAGGACGGCGCCCTGGTGGCGCGCATGGTGCAAGGCGGCACCGAATGCATCGCCGGCGTGCGGCAGGACCCGGTCTTCGGGCCGGTGCTGCTCGTCGGCCTGGGCGGCATCCACGCCGAGGTGCTGCGCGACGTGGCCGTGCGGGTGCTGCCGGTGGACCGAGAGGAAGCACTGGCGATGGTGCGCGAGCTGCGCGCCTTCGCCGTGCTCGACGGCGCGCGCGGCCGGCCGCCGGCCGACCTGGACGGCCTGGCCGACACCCTGTGCGCCCTGGCCGATCTGGCCCGCCGGGCCGGCGACACCCTGGAGAGCGCCGAGATCAATCCCCTGATCGTCCGCCCGCGAAGCGAAGGCGGCTGCGTGGCGGTGGATGCGCTCGTGGTCGGCCGGTCGCCGTCACCGCCCGCGGCCGGCGCCGCGCATGCCATCGGCACGGAAGGCCAGGCATGAACGGCCCGACGCGCCCTTCGCCCTCTGCGGGCGCCGCAGGCATGCCCAATCGGTCGGCGGATGGCGCGCAGCCCGCCGATGCCGGACGGCGACGCCTTCTGGCGGGCCTGTCCGCCCTGGCCGCGGGCGCCCTGCCGCTGCGCACGACGCAGGCCTCCACCCCGGCCACCGACGGCTGGCCCAGCCGTGCGCTGCGCATCGTGGTGCAGTACGCGCCCGGCGGCTCCACGGACACGCTGGCCCGGCTCCTGGCCGAGGCACTGTCGCCCCGCCTGGGCCAGCCCGTGATCGTGGAGAACCGCGCCGGCGCGGGCGGCATCATCGGCACCGATGCGGTGGCCAAGAGTGCGCCCGACGGCCTCACGCTGCTGCTGACCGTGCCGGGACCGATCGCCGCCAACCTGGTGCTCTACAAGCGCCTGCCCTACGACCCGCGCACGGATCTGCGCATGGTCTCGGACGTGGCGACGCCCCGCACGGTGCTGGCGGTGCATCCGTCGGTGCAGGCGCGCGACTTCGCCGGGCTGATCGAGCGCATCCGTGCCCAGCCGGGGCGCTTCGCCATGGGCTCCTGGGGCGCCGGCACGCAGCCGCACCAGATCCAGGTCTTCATGGACCGGCACTATGGCCTGCATACGCTGCACGTGGCCTACAAGGGCGAGGCGCCGATGGCCATGGACCTCGTGGCCGGCACGGTCCAGATGACCGTGGGCTCGACCACCACGCTGGCGCCCTACATCCAGGCGGGCCGCCTCCGTGCGCTTGCCACCGCCGGCACCACGCGCGCGCAGGTGCTGCCCGAGGTGCCCACCTTCGCCGAGCAGGGCTTCGCGGATGAGGTCTATGCGCTGACCGGCCCCATCTCGCTGATGGCGCCCGCCCGGGTGCCCCACGCGGTGGTCGAGCGGCTGGGCCGGGAAGTCCAGGCCGCGCTCCAGAACCCCGCACTGCGCGCCCGCATCGCCGCCCTCGGCGCCGAGCCCATCGGCAACCTGCCGGCGCAGGCGGCCGACAACTACCGCCGCTTCCTGCCCGTGTCGATGCGCCTGGTCGAAGCCACGGGCGCGCGGCTGGACTGAGCCGCCCATCAACCCCTTTGCATCCGCCCATGACCATGACCTCCCCTGACACCTTCACCGGCCTGGACGCCGGCCGCCGCGACCTGGCCCGCGCCGTGGGCCTGACCGCCTTCGTGCACGGCTATCCCCTGGTCGAATCGGTGCGCACCTGCCGCCTGCAGACCGGCCATCCGGGCCTGGCGCCGCGGGCCCCCATCAACGCGCTGCATGCCATCACCCGACCTTCCACCGACCAGGACCGCGACATCGTCACGCCGGCCAACGACCTGCTCTACACCACGGCATGGATCCACCTGGGCGACGGCCCCTGCGTGCTGACGGTGCCGGCGGCGGCCGAGCATCCCGGCCGCTACTTCGTGCTGGCGCTCTACGACGCCTACACCGAGAACTTCGAGAACCTCGGCCCGCGCAACTGCAGCGCCCAGGGCGAGCAGGTGCTGCTGCTCGGACCCGGCCAGCGCGCCCCGGCGGCGCTCGCGCACCTGCGGCAGGTGTCCTGCCCCACCACGCTGGTGTGGCTGATCGGCCGCATCCTGGTCGGCGACGAGGCCGACTGGCCCGCGGCCCGCGCCCTGCAGGCCGGCATCCGGCTCGCGCCGGCCGAGGGCACCGGCCCGAGTCGTGTGCCGGCCTGCGTGGCCGCCTGGGAGGGCGAGCCCGTGGACGCCATGGCCGACATGCAGGCCGGCGTGCCCGCGCAGGACGTGGCCCGGCGCTTCTTCGGCAACCTCTGCCGCGCGCTGGCCGATGCCCCCGGCCGGCCCGAGGACGTGGGGCTGGTCGCATGGCTGGGCCAGGCCGGGCTGCGGCCGGGCGCCGGCTTCGACTGGGCGGCCCTGGACGCGCCCACGCGCGAGGGTCTGCAGCAAGGGCTGGCCGAGGCGACCCGGCTGGTCGGCGAAGCGGCACGCAGCCGACGTCGCAAGCCTTGGGTGCTGGCCGGCCGGGCCGGGCGCTATGGCAACGACCACCTGACCCGTGCGCTGACGGCCTACATCGGCCTGGGTGCGCTGGCCACCACCGAAGCGCTCTACGCGGCGGGCCATTTCGATGCCGCCGGCGAGGCCCTGGACGGCAGCCGCCGCTACACGATGCGCTTCGAGGCCGATGCCCTGCCGCCGGCCGACGCCTTCTGGTCAGTCACGCTGTACGGCGCGGACCGCTTCCTCCATCCCAACGCCCTCGGCCGCCATGCCATCGGCGACCGCACGCCGGGCCTGCGGCGCGATGCGGACGGCGGCCTGCGGCTGGTCTTCAGCCACGACCGCCCGGCCGACGACGCCAACTGGCTGCCGACGCCGGCGGGCCGCTTCTACCTGATCCTGCGCCTCTACCATCCGCGCGAGGAGGCCCGCGCATGGCGCATACCCGCCCTGCTGGCCTGGGGAGCGACGGCATGAGCCCCGCGACCAGCACCGCCGACCGCGAGGCCGTCGTCTACGCCTATCCGCTCTACGAAATGCGCCGCATGCGAGCCGCGACCTGCCCCAGGCGGTTGGCGGCGCACGGCGAGGCGCCCGAAGGCCAGCGATGGTGCAACGTCTTCACCCACAGTCGCAGCCTGCTCGCGCCCGGGCGCAGCCGCGTGGTCACGCCCAACAACGACACGCTCTACTCGACGGCCTGGCTGCATGTCGACGACGAACCGCTGGTCGTCGAGGTGCCCGACACACAGGGCCGCTACTACGTGCTGGGCCTGCTCGACTTCTTCACCAATCCCTTCGCGCATCTGGGCACGCGGCTGACCGGCAATGCCGCGCGGCGCTTCGTGCTCACGCCGCCGGGCTGGCAGGGCGAGCTGCCGGAGGAACTGCAGTCGGCCGGCACCCGCGTGCCCTGCCCCACGCCCTGGGTCTGGGTCATCGGCCGCATCCTGGTGGACGGCGAGCACGACCTGCCGGGCGCCCATGCCGTGCAGGACGGACTGCGGGTGCACCGCCTCGGCGACTGGGTCGCCGGCCGCCCGCCCAGGCCGCGGGCCTTCAACCCCGACTGCGATCCGTCGGCGCCCGCCGGGCCGGCGCACTTTGCCCACCAGGTACGGGCGGCGCTCGGCGAGAACCCGCCGCCCGCGTCCGACCTGCCGCAGATCGCCGCGCTGGCGGCGCTGGGGCTCGATCCCGCCGGGCCACCGCCGGCGGACGAGGCCCTGCGCCGCCTGGACCAGGCCCTCGACGAGGCGCTGGCCCTGTTGCGCAACACCGAGACGGGACGGCAGACGGCCGAGGGCTGGACGCTGCCGCCCCTCGTGGAAGGCAGCTTCGGCGACGACCACCGGGCCCGCGCCCTCGTGGCGCTCAAGTACATCGGCATGCTCGAAAGCGCCGAGGCCTACTACCCCCTGGCCTGGAAGGATGAGGACGGCCAGCCGCTCACCGGCCGCCGCGTGTACGCCCTGCACTTCGCGCCCGGTGCCACCCCGCCCGTGGACGCCTTCTGGTCGATCACGCTCTACGACGCCCGCGACTACATGCTGGTCGCCAACCCCATCGACCGCTACGCCATCGGCGACCGCAGCGCCGGGCTGGCCTGGGCGGCCGACGGCAGCCTCACGATCCACATCGCGCACGAGGCACCGCAGGAGCCGGACGCGCGCGCCAACTGGCTGCCTGCGCCGGCCGGCGAGTTCTACCTCTGCCTGCGGGCCTACATCCCGCGGCCGGCCCTGCTGGAGGACCGCTGGCGTCCGCCCGCGCTGCGCGTGACCGGCCGGCCCGCGGGGACGGCGGACACCCCGGGTCCGGAGCCACGCGCATGACCCTGCCGCAACCCACGCAGGCCGGCGCCGGCGCCGAAAAGCCCTTCCTCATCGTCGGCGAAGGCAGCGAGACCGTCGGACCCGGGCTGCATCTGCTGCGCGGCCAGGGCCATTCCTTCGCGGCCGAAACCGATGTGGGCCTGGTGGTGATGGACGCCGGGCCCGGCGGCCGGGTCACCGCGGGCATGATCGATGCGCTGCGCGCGCTGAGCGATGCCCCGCTGCACGCCCTGTGCTTCAGCCATGGGCACCTGGGCTACAACGCCGGCGTGGACCAGTGGCTGACCCATGCCGCGCAGCGCGGCGATCGGCGGCCCCGGGTGATCGCGCATGCCGGCGTCCTGCGCCGTCACGCGCGCTACCGCGAGACGGCCGGCCTGCAGCACCGGCTGGCGGAGATGCAGTTCCGACGGCCCGCCGCCTTCTTCGAACGCCACCTGGCGCTGCACGACCCCGACGAGACCTTCGAGGACCGGCTGACGATCGGGCACGACGAGCGGCGCGTCGAGCTGAGGTGGGCCCCGTCGGAGACGGACGATGCCATCGTGCTGTGGTCGCCCGCCCAGCGGGTGCTCTACGGCGGCGCGGCGCTGATCGATTCCATGCCCAATGTCGGCACACCGCTGCGCACGCTGCGCGACCCGGTCCGCTGGGCGCGCACGCTGGAGCAGCTCGCCGCGCTGCGCCCGGAGGTCGCCGTGCGCGAGTTCGGCCCCACGCTGCGTGGCGCAGACCGCGTGCAGCATGTGCTGTTGCACACGGCGCGCGCCCTGCGCTGGCTTCGGGAGCGGACCGTCGCGCTGATGAACGAGGGGCTGGACGAGCGCCAGATCCTCGCGCGGCTGGACTATCCCGAGGAGATCTTCGGCGTCGACTGGCTCAAGCCCACCTATGGCGAGCCGAGCTATGTGGTGCGGGACATCTACCGCGCCGAGAACGGCTGGTGGGACCGCAACCCGACCAGCCTGCATCCCGCCCCGCCCGACCGGGTCGCGCGGGAGATCGGCGCCGCCATCACGGACAAGGCCAGCGTGCTGGCCCGCGCGACCGTACTCGCCTCGCGGGGCGAATGGCAACTGGCGCTGCACGTGATCGACCTGCTGGCCACCGCCGAGGGCGAGGCCCCCGAGTTCGCCGAGGCCCGCCGGCTCAAGGCCACGTGGCTGCGCGAGCGCGCCGGCCAGGTGCGCAGCTACGTGTCGCGCAACCTTCTTCTTGGCAGTGCCGAGCGCCTCGACGCCAGCCTGCCCCCTCAGCCGGGCGCTGGCTGACGGCATCCGTGCCCGCCACCCACCCGCCCGCCCCCTGCAATATCGCGATCACGGAGACACCCATGCCCCCCTTCCTGCGCCCCGGCGCCCTCCTCCTCGCCGCCGCCGTCTGCACCGCCGGCCAGGCCGCCGAGCCGTACCCGCAACGGCCGGTGACGCTGATCGTCCCCACCGCCGCAGCGGGTGGCACGGACACCATCGCGCGCCTGATGGCGGACGCCCTGGGCAAGCAGCTCGGCCAGCCCTTCGTGGTCGAGAACAAGCCGGGCGCCAACGGCGTGCTCGGCGTCGAGGCCGGCGCCCGGGCGGCGCCGGACGGCTACCGGCTGCTGTTCACCTATGCGGCGTCGGTGGTGGTCAACCCCGGCCTCTACCGGAAGCTGCCCTACGACCCGGTCAAGGACCTGGCGCCCATCGCCCAGATCGGCCGCGGCGGCAACCTGCTGCTGGTGCGGCCCGACTTTCCGGCCCGCACGCTCGACGAGTTCGTGCGCGAGGTGAAGGCGCATCCGGGCAAGTACAGCTACTGCTCCTGGGGCGCGGGATCGGGTGGCCACCTGGCCATGGAAAGCCTGAAGAAGCAGGCCGGCATCGACATGCTGCATGTGCCCTACAAGGGCACCAGCCCCTGCGTGCAGGACCTGGCGGGCCGGCAGGTGGACGCCGCCTTCGGCGACACCTCGTCGACCATCGAACTGGTCAAGGCGGGGCGCGTGCGCGCCCTGGCCAACAGCGGCCCCAAGCGGCTGCCGATGCTGCCCGACGTGCCCACGATGACGGAGGCTGGCTATCCCTTCACCACCTACAGCTGGTATGGCCTGCTGGCACCCGCGCGCACGCCGCCGGAGATCATCGAACGCCTCAACGCGGCCGTGCAGAAGGCCCTGGTCGACCCCGAGGTGGTGCGGCGCATGCGGGAACTCAACTTCGACGATCTCCCGCAGACCACGCCTGCGCAGTTCGGCGCGGTGATCCGGCAGGATCTCCAGGACTGGCGCGGGCTCATCCGCTCGATCAACCTCAGCCTCGACTGAGAAGGTGTGAACGGGTCCGTCATGCCCGCTCGGCCACGCCGGATTCATTCACACCTTCCGAGGCGCGCGCCGCCGCTTGAAAACGGAAAAGGGGCCCGAAGGCCCCTTTGGTCTGGCGATGCGCCGGAGGTGCTCAGCGCACCACGGCGATCTGCGTGCGCGCGCCACCCTTGTAGGTGTAGAGCGTCAGCGCGCCGTTCTTGATGTCGCCCTTCTCGTCGAAGGCGATGGGGCCGGTCAGGCCCTTGTATTCAATCTTGCCGACTTCGGGCAGGTACTTGGCGGGGTCGGCCGAACCGGCCTTGGCCATGGCGGCAGCCAGCACCTGCACGGCGTCGTAGACGTACGGCGCGTAGATCTGCACGTCCACGCCGTTCTTTTCCTTGAACTTGGCCTTCCAGGCGTCCAGCGGCGCCTTGAAGTCGCCGTCCACGCCGCCGGCTTCGGCGCAGTAGACCATCTCTTCGCCGATGGCATCGCCGGCCAGCTTGGCCAGCTCGCCCGTGCACAGGCCGTCGCCGCCCATGAACTTGACGTTCAGGCCCAGCTGCTTGACCTGCTTGAGCATCGGGCCGCCGACGGCGTCCATGCCGCCGAAGAACAGGATGTCGGGCTTGGCGCCCTTGAGCTTCGTCAGGATGGCGTTGAAGTCGGTGGACTTGTCGGTGGTGAACTCGCGGCCCACGATCGTGCCGCCGGCGGCCTTGGCGGCCTTCTCGAACTCGTCGGCGACGCCCTGGCCGTAGGCCGTGCGGTCGTCGATCACGGCGATGTTCTTGCCCTTGAGGGTCTCGACGGCGTACTTGCCCAGGGTGCCGCCCAGCTGGGTGTCGTCAGCCACCACGCGGAAGGTGGTCTTGAAGCCCTGGCGGGTGTACTTGGGGTTCGTGGCGGAAGGGGAGATCTGCGGGATGCCGGCGTCGCTGTAGATCTTGGAGGCGGGAATGGTGGTGCCCGAGTTCAGGTGGCCGACCACGCCGTTGACCTGGCTGTCCACCAGCTTCTGGGCCACGGCCGTGCCCTGCTTCGGATCGCCCGCATCGTCTTCGGCGATCAGCTCGAACTTGGCCGTCTTGTCGCCGATCTTCATGCCCTGGGCATTCAGGTCCTCGATGGCCATCTTGGCGCCGAGTTCGTTGTCCTTGCCCAGGTGGGCGATGGCACCGCTGGTGGGCGCCACGTGGCCGATCTTGACCGTGAGGGTTTCACCCGCCGGAGGCGCAGCAGGTGCGGGCGCCGCCGCCGTGGCTGCCGGGCTCGCTGCGGGTGCTGCGGCTTCTTCCTTCTTGCCACAGGCCACCACCGAGAGTGCAGCCAGGGCGACCGCGGTCCATTTCAATTGCATGAGAAACCTCCAGAACGATGAAGACAGGATTGATGTTGGTCTACCGGTCGATGCAACCGGCGCGCCATGCTGGAGCAAGTTCCAGGCCGACGCACCGGCTGGCGGCACCCGCGCGCCCTCCGACCTGCAAGTCAGTTTAGCCCAACGATGGTGCACGAACCCCGGCGGAAACACGGGGTTGGGCGGCCGAAAGCTCCTCGGCCAGGGCGTTCGAAATGAGCTGCCGCAACTGGTCTTCGAGACGGTTGCGAAGCACCGGGATCATGGCGTCGAGTTGCTGCTGGACGGCTTGCGAGACGACATCGGTCAGCGCCTCCTCCAGCCGCAGGTCGACGCGCTGGAGCACACGGTGCAGCAGCTCTTCCTCGATCTCGAAGATGTCCTCGGGACGGATGGCCACCATGGAGGCGGTGGGCGCCGGCTCGGCAGAGGCCTGCGCCACAGGCATGGCTTCGGCGGCCGGCGGGACCGTAGCGGCGGGTGCATCGGCCTGGGGCACCGGAGCGGGCGTCTCGGGCCAGACCAGCTCGGGGCCCACCACCGACGGCGCGTCGAGGTCGACCACCGCGGTGAGGGTCGGCACGAAGCGCGGCGGGGTGCGGGGCGGCACGCTCATGCGCTGCGCGATCCCACGTCGTGCCGCGTGATGGCGTAGCCGCGATCCGAATAGTGGCGCCAGCGCGAGCGCCCGGCCAGCCGCTCGTCGTCGTCGAGGCCCACCACGTCGATCAGGCGATCGAAGCGCTCGAAGCCCTGCGGCAGGGCCAGGCCCAGGTTGAGCATCACCTGCCGGTGGGACGGTGGTTCGCCTTCGGCCAGGCCCAGCAGCACGGCGGAGCGCCCGCGCACATGCACTGGCGCATCGGCCTTGCAGTGCGGGATGAAGTCCGCCGGCGAGAAGCGCCACAAGGCTTCGTCCAGCGCGTCGAGCAGTTCGCCGGGCCCTTGCACCACGACCTGCGCATCGGCACCGAGCACGGCCTTGCGCAGGAGCCGGCAGGCATGCTGCAGCTTGTCGGCCGTGTTGTAGTGGACGTCGATCTCGGTCACGGGTGCGTTGCGCTCGGCCTCAGGCCGACGCGGGCGTCTTGCGGGCGCGCTTGCGCGGCGCCGTCGGCACGGCGCCTGCGGCAGCCTGCGACAGCAGGTAGTCCAGCAGCAGGCCCACGGGACGGCCCGTCGCGCCCTTGGCGCCGCCACTCTTCCAGGCGGTGCCGGCGATGTCCAGGTGCGCCCAGGCGAAGTCGGCGGTGAAACGCTGAAGGAATTTGGCCGCCGTGATGGCGCCGCCCGCGCGGCCGGCCACGTTGGCGACGTCGGCGAAGCGCGTCTTCAGCCCTTCGGCGTACTCGTCATCCAGCGGCATGCGCCAGCAACGGTCCTGCGCGTTCTCGCCGGCACGCTGCAGGGCCTCGGCCAGGGCATCGTCGCTGGAGAACAGGCCGCTGCGCACGCCGCCCAGGGCCACCACGCAGGCGCCCGTCAAAGTCGCGATGTCGATGACCGCCTTGGGCGCGAAGCGCTTGGCATAGGTCAGCGCATCGCACAGGATGAGCCGGCCTTCGGCGTCGGTGTTGAGGATCTCGATGGTCTGGCCGTCCATGCTGGTGACCACGTCGCCGGGCTTGACCGCACGGCCATCGTTCATGTTCTCGCAGCTGGGAATGAGGCCGACGACGTTGATGGCAGGCTGGATCTCGCCCAGCGCACGGAAGACGCCGAGCACGCTGGCCGCGCCGCCCATGTCGAACTTCATCTCGTCCATCTCGGCTGCGGGCTTGAGCGACACGCCGCCGGTGTCGAAGGTGATGCCCTTGCCAACTAGCACCTGCGGCGCCACGTCCTTGGCCGCGCCCTGGTACCGCAGCACGATGAAGCGCAGCGGCTGCTCGGAGCCCTGGGCCACGGCCATGAAAGCGCCCATGCCGAGCTTGGCCACCTCGCGCGGTCCCAGCACCTCGACCTTGAGCTTGGGGCCGCGGGCCAGCGACTGCGCCGCCTCGGCCAGCATCGTCG
Source organism: Pseudacidovorax sp. NFM-22 (assembly GCF_021401245.1). Lineage (GTDB taxonomy): Bacteria > Pseudomonadota > Gammaproteobacteria > Burkholderiales > Burkholderiaceae_C > Xenophilus. Next base: position 13,793 of record NZ_JACBFY010000001.1, on the reverse strand, counting down.
GCGTGGAGTGGTTGCCCGGACGGTTGGCCCATTCCTTGGCGAATTCGACGCCCCGCACCGTGGCGCGGGCGATGTCGAAGCCGGCCTGCAGGCCGGAGGCATCGGCCACGCCCAGCACGAGCTGGCGGATGGTGCGCGGCTCGGGCTTGGACTGTGTGGTGGTGTAGACGTAGCTCGCGTCGGCGGCGGCGAGCACCGCCGCATGCAGGGCCCGGGCATCGACGGCGCCTGCGAAGACCATCGCCAGCTTCTTGGGCGCGGCGGACTTGACCGCCTGCAGGGCCGCGCCGACGGCACTGCGAACAGCCGTGGACGAAAGATCACCGGCAGAGCACAGCACGAGCCGCGTCGCCGAAACGTCGGCCGCCCCATAGGCCGCGACCAGCTTGCCCGGCTTGCCTTTCAGATCGCCGGCCTTGCGGGCCTGGGCCAGCAGCCGCGATACGCCGTCGCTGCCTTCGCCCTTGAAGTCGTCATGCACGAGGACGACGAGTGCGTCGGCCTTTTCCGAGGCAGCCTGCGCGAGGCCGAGGGTCTTGAGTTGGAAGTCCATAATCCGTCTTTTCGCTCGGACGATGTTATTCCATTCCACTTTGCGCAAGGAGCTGTCGCGCAGCTTCGGGGCCACGCTGGTGGTGCTGATCGCGATCGTGATGACGATCATCCTGATCCGCACGCTGGGCCTGGCCTCGCGTGGCAGCGTCAATCCCTCCGAGGTGTTCCTGGTGATGGCCTATACGGTGATCGGCTACATGCCGACCATCCTCAGCCTGAGCCTGTTCATCTCGATCGTCGGCACGCTGTCGCGCATGTATCGCGACAGCGAGATGGTCATCTGGTTCTCGGCGGGTCGCGGCCTGGCGGACTTCATCTCGCCCCTGCTGCGCTTCGCCTGGCCGGTGCTGCTGCTGATCGCCGTGCTGTCGCTCGTCGGCTGGCCCTGGGCCAATTCGCAGACGCAGGGCATGCGTGACCAGTACGAGCGCCGCGGCGACCTCGACCGCGTGGCGCCCGGGCAGTTCCAGGAGTCGGCGGCACGCAACCGCGTGTTCTACATCGACAAGGACTCGCCGGACGCCACCTCGGCCTCCAACGTCTTCATCTCCTCGCTGGAGCGCAACCAGCAGATCATCACCTCGGCCCAGAGCGGCAAGGTGGAGACGCTCATGGGCGGCCGCTACCTGGTCCTGTCCAACGGCCAGCGGCTGGAGCGCAGCTTCGACAACAGCGACCTGAAGATCAGCGAGTTCGGCACCTACGGCGCCCGCATGGGCAACGACAGCCCCCTGCCGGGCGAAGAGGTAGCGCCGAAGGCGCTGTCCACGCTCGCACTGATGGCATCGCCTTCGCTGCCCAACCAGGGCGAGCTCGGCTGGCGCGTGGGCATGGTGCTGGCCGCCGTGAACTTCGTGCTGCTGGCGCTGGTGGTGTCCAACGTCAACCCGCGCGTGGGTCGCAGCGGCAACCTGCTGTTCGCCCTGTTCTGCTTCGTCATCTACTTCAACCTGCTGAACCTGGGCCAGAGCTGGGTGGGCAACGGCCGCTTCTCGCTGCCGGGCTTCCTGGTGGTGCTGCACGGCGGCATGCTCGTGGGCATGCTGCTGTGGATCGCCCTTCGCCACAACAGCTGGCGGCGTCCGCGCCCGCGCGTCGCCACATCCTGAACGCATGAGAACGCTGCGCCGCCTGATCTACGCCGAGGCGATCAAGTCGATCGCCTTCGTCACGCTGGGCTTCCTGAGCCTGTTCTTCTTCTTCGACTTCGTGGACGAGCTGTCCTCGGTGGGCAAGGGCACGGTCGCGCCCTACGGCCTGCCGCAGGCCCTGCTCTACGTCGCGCTGCTGGTGCCCAGCCATCTCTACGAGCTGCTGCCGATCGCGGTGCTGATCGGCAGCATCTTCGTGATGGCCAATCTGGCGCGCAGCTCGGAATACACGATCCTGCGCACCAGCGGCCTCGGTCCCTGGCGAGCCCTGCGCATGCTGCTGACGCTGGGCCTCGGCTTCGTGGTGCTGACCTTTGCAGTGGGCGACTACGTGGCGCCGTTGTCCGACCGTGCGGCGCAGCTGCTCAAGTCCCGCTACCAGGGCTACCTGGCGACGGCCGGCCTCACGGGTGGCTGGCTGAAGGAGCGGCAGGGCGACCATTCCTTCGCCGTCAACGTGGTGTCCATCGACCGCGACGGCACGCTGAAGCTGCCGCGCGTGTTCGAGTTCGACGACCGCGGCTTCCTGCGCTCGCTGACCACGGCCGACACGGCGCGCATCGTCGCGGGCGGGTGGGTGCTGCAGAACGCCCAGCGGCAGGAGTTCCAGACCGCGCCAGGCACGACGTCGCCCAAGGTGATCAATGTTCACCAGCCGCTGCTGGCCTGGCAGACGGGCCTGACCACCGACATGGTGGCGGTCGCGCTGCTCAAGCCGGAGCGCATGCGCACGGTCGACCTGTTCGAGTACACGCGCCACCTGGACGCCAACGGCCAAGCCACCCAGCGCTACAAGATCGAGTTCTGGCGCAAGGTGTTCTATCCGCTGTCCTGCCTGGTGATGGTGGTGCTGGCCCTGCCCTTCGCCTACCTGCACTTCCGCCAGAGCGGCATCGCCGGCTATGTGTTCGGCGGCGTGATGATCGGCATCAGCTTCTTCCTGCTGAACAACGTATTCGGCTACATCGGCAATCTGCGTGACTGGTGGCCCTGGGCCACGGCGGCGGCGCCGGGCCTTCTGTATTCGCTGATGTCGCTGGGCGCCTTCGGCTGGCTGGTGCTGCGGCGATGACGACGCGCGGCATCGTCCTCTTTGCGCATGGGTCGCGCGACGCACAGTGGCGCGAGCCGGTGGAAGCCGTGGCGCGTCGCGTCGCCGAGCAGGCCGCGGACGCGCGCGTGCGCTGTGCCTATCTGGAACTGGTGGCGCCCGACCTGCCGGCGGCGGTGGCGGAACTCGTGGCTGAAGGCGTGGCCAGCATCCACGTCGTGCCGCTCTTCCTGGGCATGGGCCGCCATGCGCGGGAAGACCTGCCGCTGCTCATGGCCGAACTGCGGCAGCAGCACCCCGCCGTGCAGTTCACCCAGGCCCCGGCCGTGGGCCAGGATCCGGCCGTCATCGACCTGCTGGCGCAACTGGCGCTGCACCCGCCTCAATAGATTCATAAGGCATAATGAATCTCGATAAACATCGGGATTTGTTATGAACCTTCACCAGTTCAAGTTCGTTCAGGAAGCGGTCCGTCGCAACCTGAACCTGACCGAAGCCGCCAAGGCGCTGCACACCTCGCAGCCCGGCGTCTCCAAGGCCATCATCGAACTGGAAGAAGAGCTGGGCGTGGAGATCTTCGCGCGCCACGGCAAGCGCCTGAAGCGCGTGACCGAACCCGGCCAGCATGTGATCGCCAGCATCGAGCTGATCATGCGCGAGGTGGGCAACCTTCGCCGCATCGGCGAGCAGTTCAGCGCCCAGGACAGCGGCACGCTGTCCATCGCCACCACGCACACCCAGGCCCGCTACGTGCTGCCCGTCCCCGTGGTCAAGCTGCGCGAGGCCTATCCCAAGGTGAACGTCAGCCTGCACCAAGGCTCGCCGGCACAGGTGGCCCAGATGGTGCTCGACGAGGTGGCGGAAGTCGGCGTGGCGACCGAATCGCTGGACGACTACGACGGCCTGGTCACCCTGCCTTGCTACGAATGGCAGCACGTGCTGGTGCTGCCCAAAGACCATCCCCTGGCCGCCAAGGAGCGCGTGAACCTGGAGGACCTGGCGGCCGAGCCGATCATCACCTACCACCCTTCCTTCACCGGCCGCACGCGCATCGACCATGCCTTCGCGCAGAAGAAGCTGTCGCCACGCATCGCGCTGGAGGCCATCGACTCCGACGTCATCAAGACCTATGTGCGCCTGGGCCTCGGCGTGGGCATCGTGGCCGAGATGGCCGTGCGCGAGGACAACAACGAGGACCTCGTGGTGCGGCCCATGGGCCAGGTGATCGGCCAGAACGTCGCCCGCATCGCCTTCAAGCGTGGCGCCTACCTGCGCAACTTCGTCTTCAAGTTTGCCGAGCTGCTCTCGGACCGCCTGGACCGCAACCTGATCGCCAAGGCCCTGAGCGGCCACTACGACGACTACGAACTCTGACCTTGCCGTTTCGCGCCTTCACTGCCATGACCGCTCCCCGCACGCCCGAGCCGGGCACCAAGCTGCCCGCCGTGGGCACCACCATCTTCACCGTGATGTCGGCCCTGGCGACCGAGCACGGCGCCGTCAACCTGGGCCAGGGCTTTCCGGACTTCGGCTGCGACCCTAAGCTGCTGGACGCCGTGACCACCGCGATGGCAGCCGGCCACAACCAGTACCCACCGATGACCGGCGTGCCGCTGCTGCGCGAACGCATCGCGGCCAAGATCGAGGCGCTCTACGGCCGCCGCTACGACGCCGGCAGCGAGATCACCGTCACCGCAGGGGCCACGCAGGCCATCATCACCGCCATCCTGGCGCTGGTGCGGCCGGGCGACGAGGTGATCGTGCTGGAGCCCTGCTACGACAGCTACGTGCCCAACATCGAGCTGGCCGGCGGCGTGGTGGTGCGCGTGCCGCTGGTGCCGGGCAGCTTCCGGCCCGACTTCGACCGCATCGCGGCAGCATTGACGCCGCGCACGCGCGCCATCCTGATCAACACGCCGCACAACCCGAGCGGCACCGTGTGGACGGCCGACGAGATGCGCCAGCTCGAAGACCTGCTCGCACCCACCGACGTGTTCTTGATCAGCGACGAGGTCTACGAGCACATGGTCTACGACGGCGCACTGCACCAGAGCGTGGCCCGCTTCCCGGGCCTGGCAGCGCGCAGCCTGATCGTCAGCAGCTTCGGCAAGACCTACCACGTCACCGGCTGGAAGGTGGGCTACGTGGCCGCGCCGGCGGTGCTGACGGCCGAGTTCCGCAAGGTGCACCAGTTCAACGTGTTCACGGTCAACACGCCGATGCAGCATGCGCTGGCGCACTACATGGCCGATGCGGCGCCTTATGTAGACCTGCCGGCCTTCTACCAGCGCAAGCGCGACCTGTTCGCCGAAGGCCTGGCACGCACCCGTCTGCGGCTTCTGCCGAGCGAGGGCAGCTACTTCCAGTGCGTGGACATCTCGGCGGTGAGCGACCTGTCGGAGGCCGACTTCTGCCAGTGGCTCACCCGCGAGATCGGCGTGGCGGCGATCCCGCTGTCGGCCTTCTATGGCGATGGCTTCGACCAGCGCGTGGTGCGCTTCTGCTATGCCAAGCGCGACGAGACGCTGCGCGATGCGCTGACGAGGCTGGCAAAACTCTGACACCCGCCCGCGGCGAGGACCTGACAGCGCAAGGGGCCCACCGCCGTCCGCCCGGCCCCTTGGACATGCGCAGCATCCGCTCTGTCAACAACTCACAGAGCTCGGAGCTACGTCATGTCCCTTTCCTTCATCCTGCTCATCGTCCTGATCCTGCTGCTGATCGGCGCCCTGCCCAGCTGGGGCTACAGCCGCAGCTGGGGCTACGGCCCGAGCGGCGGCCTGGGTCTGGTGCTCGTGATCGTGATCGTGCTGCTGCTCATGGGACGAATCTAGCCCTCGGCGCGCACCACCAAGAAGCCGCCCGCGAGGGCTGGGTCGAGGACCCGGCCGACGCGGGCGGTTTTTTTCGTCCGTCTTTGGCGCAGCTCCGGCACAGGCTGCTCTCTGCCCGGGCCTTGACGTCCGCTTCGACCGCGCCGCTCAGGCCAGCGCCCGCACCTGCGACAGGATCAGCTCTCCCACTTCCGCCATGAGGTCGTTCTCGGTCGTCGTGGTTCGGTTCCACAGGTAGATGGGCCGCGCCGCGGGCGGTCCCGGCCACGGCAAGGACACCAGCCCGAAGCGCTGGCTCAGTCGCCGCAAGGGAAAGTCGGGCAGCACCGACAGGTGCCGCCCGCGCGCCAGCATCTCCAGCAGCACGAAGGCCTCGCCCAGCACCGTCACCTGTGCACGCATCTGCTGCACGCCGCCGCCCACCAGCATGCCCTGCACGTCCTGGTCGAAGGGCGATGCGGTCCCCAGGCTGATCCAGTCGGCGGCGTCGGCCTCGCCGTGCGCCAGCGATGTCCGCCCGGCGAAGGCATGGCCCGTTCCGCAGTACACGCCCAGGGTGTCGGCCACCAGCAGCCGCCGCTCGATGCCCTGCGGCGGTCGCTCCAGCCAGGAGGGGCCGATGACGAAGTCGTGCTGGCCGTCGATCAACTGCTCGACCAGCACATGCGGCCGATCGCTGCGCACCGACAGGGCCAGGTCGTCGAAGCGGGCCAGCAGGGCGCGCGTCACCTCGTCGAGCACCGCGGCGCCCACCATGGGCCCCGAGCCGAGGCGCAACTGGCGCCGGATGCCGCCGCGGTGCCGGGCGCTGACCTCCGCGGCGTCCTTGAGTCGGCGCGCAATGGCCCGCCCCTCGCGCGCCAGCATCTCGCCCAGGGGCGTGCTGCGCACACCGTAGCGGCTGCGCTCGAAGAGCTGGCCGCCGGCCTGCATCTCCAGCGTCTGCATGTTGTGGGTGAGCGTGGGCTGCGTGAGGTGCAGATGCCGGCTCGCCTGCGTGATCGAGCCTTTCTCGAGGATGGTCGCGAGCTGGACCAGGTGCCGAGGATCCATCGGAATTTTTATGGTTGGCGCGTGATTTTCAATTTTACGGATGGCTGCTTCCTGCCTAAGCTCGGCAGTTGCTCCTCGCAGTGCACGCTGTCATGACCTCCAGACCCAACATCATCTACATCGTCGCCGACGACCTGGGCTATGCCGACCTCGGCTGCTACGGTGGCCGCAGCGCCGACTTCGGCCTCGTCTCCCCGAACATCGACGCCCTGGCCGAAGGCGGCCTGCGCTTCACCGAGGGCTATGCCAACTCGCCCGTCTGCTCGCCCACGCGCTTTGCGCTGATGACCATGCGCTACCAGTACCGCCTGCGCGGCGGCATGGAAGAGCCGATCAACAGCCGCAGCAAGGGCAGCACCACGCTGGGCCTGCCGCCCGAGATGCCCACCCTGCCCTCGCTGCTGCGCGATGCCGGCTATGCCACGGCGCTGATCGGCAAGTGGCACCTGGGCTATCCGCCCAGCTTCGGTCCGCTGCGCTCGGGCTACGACGAGTTCTACGGGATCATGGCCGGCGGTGTGGACTACTTCACCCACTGCTCCGGCCGCGGCGACCACGACCTCTACGTCGGCGAAAGCGAACACCACGAGACGGGCTATCTCACCGACCTGCTCTCCGCCCGCGCCGTGGGCCATGTGCAGGCCCGCGCGGCGGACGCCCGCGCCGGCAAGCCCTTCTTCCTGAGCCTGCACTACACGGCGCCGCACTGGCCGTGGGAAACGCGCGACGACGAGCACGTGGCCGCCGAGACCGCCGCCAACCTGTTCCACCTGGACGGCGGCAACATCCACACCTACCGCCGCATGATCCATCACATGGACGAAGGCATCGGCCAGCTGGTCGCCGCCCTGCGCGCAGAAGGCCTGCTGGAGAACACGCTGATCGTCTTCACCAGCGACAACGGCGGCGAGCGCTTCTCGGACAACTGGCCGCTGGTCGGCGGCAAGATGGACCTGACCGAAGGCGGCATCCGCGTGCCCTGGATCGCGCACTGGCCGGCCGCCATTCCCGCTGGCACCACCAGCGCCCAGCACTGCATGACCATGGACTGGTCGGCCACGATGCTGGAACTGGGCGGCGGCGCGCCGCCTGCCGGCCACGCGCTGGATGGCGTCTCGCTGGCGGCCGTGCTGCGCGATCCGTCGCAGGGCTTCGAGCGCCCGCTGTACTGGCGCATGAACCACCGCGACCAGCGCGCGCTGCGCCTCGGGCCGTGGAAGTACCTCAAGGTCGACGAGCACGAATACCTCTTCGACCTGAGCGCCGACGAGCGCGAGCGCGCCAACCTGGCGGCGCGCGAACCCGCACGCTTCCAGGCGCTGCGCGAGGACTGGCTGGCCTGGAACGAATCCGTGCCCGCCATTCCCGACGACGCGGCCGTGAGCCTGGGCTATTCGTACCGCGACATGCCGCAGCGCTGAGCGTGGCGCCCCCTCGCTATCCAAGGAGACAGACCATGACCCCTTCAACCCGCTCGGCCGTCGCCCGCCGTACGGCGATCGCCGCCTGCCTGGCATTCGGCGCCTTCGCCGGCGTCGGCGCCCAGGCCCAGGCCTGGCCCACCAAGACGATCAAGATGATCGCGCCCTCCACCCCGGGCGGCCCGCCCGATGTCTATGCCCGGGCACTGGCCGACCTGATGTCGCGCGACCTGGGCCAGCCCATCGTGGTCGAGAACTCGCCGGCCGTCGGCGGCATGGTGGCTGCACAACAGATGCTGCGCGCGCCCGCCGATGGCTACACGCTGATGGTCAGCACGGCCGGCATGCTGACCATCACGCCCAACGCCAATCCCAAGGCCAAGTACACGCCCGCCGACTTCACGCCCATCTGCCAGGGCGTGGACGCCGGCCTCGTGCTCGCCAGCCATCCGTCGCTGGGGCCGAAGGACTTCAAGGGCCTGCAGCAGTGGCTCAAGGCGGAGAAGACGCCGCCCACCTATTCGTCGTATTCGCCGGGCTCGCCGGCGCACTTCCTGGGCTTTCAGCTGAGCGAAGCGCTGAACGTGCCCATGACGCATGTGCCCTACCGCAGCAGCCCGCAGCAGATCACCGACATGGTGGGCGGCATCGCGCCGCTGGGTTTCGTGCAGATCGCCACCGCCACGCCGCAGATCAAGGCCGGCAAGCTGCTCGCCTTCGCCACCACCGCGCCGACGCGGGCACCCGAGCTGCCCGATGTGCCCACCGTGCGCGAACTCGGCCTGCCGCAGCTGGAGACCACCGTGTGGTTCGGCCTGAACGGCCCACCGGGCCTACCCGCGCCCATTGTCAAACGGCTGACCGAGGCGCACCGCAAGGTGCTGGCCTCGCCGGAGTTCCGCAGCCGCATGGCGCTCTCGGGCCTCGCGCCCTCGCCCGACATCTGCGGCGACGCCTTCCTCAAGAAGATGAACGACGAGTCCGCGCGATGGGCGCGCATCGTCAAGGCCACCGGCTTCGTGGCCGACTGAGGCGGCAGTCAGCCGGCACACGGATACTCGGGCGATGGCCGAACACGACTCACGACACAAGGCAGGCGCCGCCCCTCGCACCCAGCCCCGGCCGGCATGGCGCTCCAGCGGCGAAGAGCCGGACTACCGGTTCACGCTCGCCAACGAGCGCACCTTCCTGGCCTGGGTTCGCACGGCGCTGGCCGTGCTGGCGGCGGGTGTCCTGCTCGACCAGTTCTCCACCAAGCTGCAGCCCCATCTGCTGGTGGTCGGCACCGCCATCCTGCTGTGCGTGGTGGCCGGCACGCTGGCCTTGCTGGCCTACACGCGCTGGCGGGACAACGAGGTCTCGATGCGTCACCGCCATGCGCTGCCGCATTCGCGCATGCTGGCCATCCTGACGGTGGCCGTGGTACTCATCTGCGCGGTGCTCGCCGTGCTGATGGCCTGGGCCATTGCCAGCCATCGCGCCTGAATGTCCACCGCCGCCAGCCGCGACCCGGGCCTGCAGCCCGAGCGCACCACGCTGTCCTGGACGCGGACCGCCGCCGGCCTGCTGCTGAATGCCGTGCTCAATCTGCGCAGCGGCTATGTGCACGACTCGGTGCCGCTTCTGGTGCTCTCCGGCGCGCTGGTGGTGGCTGCCGCGGCCGTCTTCAGCTTCGGCCGACTGCGGCGCCGCCAGTTGTCGGAGCATGGGCCCGAAGCCCTGGCCGATCCGCTGGCCATGCGGGCTGTGACGGCGGCCACGCTGCTGGCCACGGCGACCGGCCTGGCTTCGATCCTGCTCGGCCACTGGCGCTGACCCGCCCCGAATCAGGAGCCGCGCAAGCGCAGGCGTCGGCCCCAAAGACAGAAAGTCGGCATGCTTTCGCATACCGGCTTCCGGATTGCCCGAAGGCGTCCGCCCTGCCCTTGCCCGCTGACAACGGGCGTCGTGCTGGGCGGTGGGGTCTATTACAGAGCCGCCTTGCGGTAGACCGACAGGCTGCCCTGGGTGTATTGCGTCGGGATCGTGCTGTTCACGAAGGCCTTGGAGTCCAGGTTGGCGGTCGGGTTGTGGGCAGCGGCCACGGCTTCGGCCTGCACGGCGGCGCGGCTGCGGGGAGCGGCGGGGGCGACGGCGACTTGCTGGCCGACGTATTCCAGGTTCTGCTCGGCGCGAGCGGCTTGCACGCCCTGGGCGTTCACTTCGGCGCGGCTGAAGGCCGACACGGGGGCGACGACGCCTTGGTATTCCTCGGCGCTGGCGCCGGCAACGGCGGCGAACGACAGGGCGGCGAGGGCGATGATCTTCGAGGTCTTGGTCATGATTTTTCTCCTGTAGGCAGGTACTGCGTTGAACAGAGCTGGCAAGGCACCCGCCTCGCCTGCTTCGGGTCTGCGTTCAATCGCTGGCCCGTGAGATGAATTGTGGACCGCCGAGCTAGGGAAAACCCGAGGCATTGCCGAACGTGGTGTTCCGCCGAAGGAAACAATCGCTGGCTACCTCGACCGCCGGAATGCGCTGGCGCGAGGGGGCCCCACCCGGTCTCCGCCCGCTACGAACGCTGCTGCGCTTTCACGGGGGAGCCGCGCCCTAATCGGAAGATCAGGACTCAATGATTCAACAACCCTTGTATCATCGAACAATGACCGAAAGCGAAGCCGTGTCCGCCCTCGCCGCCCTGGCCCATCCGCAAAGGCTGCGGGCGTTTCGCGCGCTGGTCGTGGCCGGGCCCCAGGGATCGACGCCCAGCACGCTGGCCGATCAACTCGATGTGGCACGCAACACCCTGTCCTTCCATCTGAAAGAACTGGCCCATGCCGCCCTGGTGACGATCGAGCCCCAGGGGCGCAACCTGGTCTATCGCGCCGATTTCGCCCGCATGAACGATCTGCTGGGCTACATGACCGAGCACTGCTGCCAGGGCGAAGCCTGCGAAGTCGTCGCCGCAGCGCCCAGGTGCACCGCCTGCTGACTAACGACGATGACCTCGCCCTCTCTTTCCAGCCACCGTCAGCCAGGCGCCGACATGAGCACCTTCGAGCGCTACCTGACCTTGTGGGTCCTGGCCTGCATCCTTGCCGGCATTGCCTTGGGCCAGTCCGCGCCGCGCTTGTTCGAAGCCATCGGTCGCATGGAAATCGCCCAGGTCAACCTGCCGGTAGGCGTGCTGATCTGGGCCATGGTGATCCCGATGCTGCTCAAGGTGGACTTCCGTGCGCTCGGACAGGTGCGGCAGCACTGGCGCGGCATCGGCGTGACCCTGTTCATCAACTGGGCGGTCAAGCCCTTCTCGATGGCCTTGCTGGCCTGGCTCTTCATCCGCCATGTCTTTGCCGGCTGGCTGCCGGCCGACCAGCTCGACAGCTACGTGGCAGGCCTGATCCTTCTGGCGGCTGCGCCGTGCACGGCGATGGTCTTCGTCTGGAGCCGGCTCACGGGGGGCGATCCGGTCTTCACACTGTCGCAGGTGGCCTTGAACGACACCATCATGGTGTTCGCCTTCGCGCCCATCGTCGGGCTGCTGCTGGGCCTGTCGGCGATCACCGTGCCGTGGGCCACGCTGCTGACCTCCGTGGCGCTGTACATCGTCGTCCCCGTCATCGTGGCGCAGTTCTGGCGACGCGCGCTGCTGCGGCGGGGCCACGCAAGCTTCGATGCCGCCCTGGCGCGCATCGGCCCGCTCTCCATCGCCGCGCTGCTGCTCACGCTCGTGCTGCTGTTCGCCTTCCAGGGCCGCGCCATCCTGGAGCAGCCGCTGGTCATCGCCATGCTGGCGGTGCCAATCCTGATCCAGGTGTTCTTCAATTCCGGACTGGCCTACTGGCTCAACCGGCGCGTGGGAGAGAAGCACGCCATCGCCTGCCCCTCGGCGCTGATCGGTGCGAGCAACTTCTTCGAGCTGGCCGTGGCGGCCGCCATCAGCCTCTTCGGCTTCCATTCCGGCGCGGCCCTGGCCACCGTGGTCGGTGTGCTGATCGAGGTGCCCGTGATGCTGTTGGTCGTGCGTCTGGTCAACCGCTCGCGCGGCTGGTACGAGCGTGGCGCGGCGACCTCTTCCTGACCCCTTGCCCCTGCCCCATGAGCGACATCACGATCTATCACAACCCCGACTGCGGAACCTCGCGCAACGTGCTGGCCCTGATCCGCAACAGCGGCGAGGAGCCGCTGGTCATCGAGTACCTGAAGGCGCCCCCCGACCGGCAGACCCTGGTCGCCCTGATCGCGGCCCTGGGCATGCCGGTGCGCGCGCTGCTGCGCGAGAAGGGCACGCCCTACGCCGAGCTCGGTCTCGACGACGCGGCATGGAGCGACGAGCAGCTGATCGACTTCATGGGCCAGTACCCCATCCTCATCAACCGCCCCATCGTGGTCACGCCGCTCGGCACCCGCCTGTGCCGCCCGTCGGAGACCGTGCTGGACCTGCTGCCCCAGCCGCAGCGCGGCGCCTTCGACAAGGAAGACGGGCAGCCGGTCGTCGACGCGGAGGGCCGCCGTGTCTGAGACCATCCACGATCTGCCGCAGCTCGATGGCGCGCATTTCGAACTGCCCGACATCCGCCGGCTCATGCCGACCGAGCGCAGCACGCATGCGCCGCGCTTTCTGCTGCTGTATGGCTCGCTGCGTGCGCGCTCCTACAGCCGCCTGGCCGCCGAAGAGGCCGGCCGCATCCTGCGCGCGCTCGGCGGCGAGACACGGATGTTCAATCCGTCCGGCCTGCCGCTGGTGGACGACGCGCCCGCCGACCATCCCAAGGTGCAGGAGCTGCACGCACTCACCCAGTGGGCCGAAGGCATGGTGTGGTGCTCGCCCGAGCGCCACGGCGCCATGACGGGCTTGATGAAGACGCAGATCGACTGGATCCCGCTGTCGGTGGGCGCCGTGCGCCCGACGCAGGGCAAGACGCTGGCCGTGATGCAGGTCTCGGGCGGCTCGCAGTCCTTCAATGCAGTGAACCAGATGCGCGTGCTGGGCCGGTGGATGCGCATGCTGACCATCCCCAATCAATCCTCGGTCGCCAAGGCCTACCAGGAGTTCGACGAAGCGGGCCGCATGAATCCATCGGCCTACCACGACCGCATCGTCGACGTGATGGAAGAGCTGATGAAGTTCACGCTGCTCACCCGCGATGTGGCGCCCTATCTGGTCGATCGCTACAGCGAGCGCAAGGAGAGCGCGCAGGCCCTGGGCCAGCGGGTTGGTCAGTCAGGGCTCTGAGGGCCTGCCGCAAGAGAACGCCACACCTGCGCCGCGCGGCCCTCAAGACGCGCCCACGGGCGCCGTGTCGGTGGAACGCGTGGTCGATTCCCACTGGAGCAACAAGGCGCGAAGGTCGTCCAGCTTGCCAGTGACAAGCGACCGTGCATCGCTGCCCAACAACAGGTGGGCGGGCGGCCGTTCGACCGCCGTGCGGATGCACTGCACCGCCATCCCGCCGTGATGCTGGCCGCAGTGGTTGCCATGGTTGATGAGAAATGGGGCGGCAAGATCCAGAAGTTCCAGCTGCGCGAGGGACTCGGCGCGAAGAATCCGATCGACGTCTGAACCCCGGTATCCGCCGCGTCGGACGTCAGAAGGCCTCGAGCGGCAGGGCCGTGACGCTGGCCGCGCCGCCGACGATGGCGTCGCGCGTGGCGCCAGCCTTCACCAGGATGTGTTCGGCATAGAAGCGCGCCGTGGCGACCTTGGCCTGCATGAAGGCCGCATCCTGCGCCTGGGCCTCGGGCGTCA
>NZ_JACBFY010000019.1 GCF_021401245.1 Pseudacidovorax sp. NFM-22 | reverse complement strand
CTTCGCGCTGCGCTCAGACAAACGCCGCGAGTCAGATCACGAAGCAGGCCTGTCCTTCGGCAGGCCTGCAGCCCGTCCATCCTGCGCTCCTCGCCGACCCCGAAATCGCCCACGCACCCAGGGCCCGGCACCGGCGCGAGGGGACTGGCGTTGGACATCCAGGGGCACCGACTCCAGGGACCAATTCCAGGGGCCAACGCAAGGCATCCACGATAGGGACCAGCTCGAGGGAGCAGCGCCTGCGCGGACTCGCGCTCGCAGCCTGCCCCTATCCGTTCGGGCTGAGCTTGTCGAAGCCGGGACGCGATCACCAGCTTGCGCTTGAAACGCGTGCATCGGTCCCAATGCCAGTCAATCAGCCCGTTCGGCCTGAGCTTGCCGAAGGATCGAAGGGTTGCGATCCGCATGTGCCCAGGCTTCGACAAGCTCAGCCCGAACGGCTCTTGGTTGACTAACTGGCATCAGGCATCAGGCATCAGGCATCAGGCGTCGGTCCGCGGTCTATGCCGGCCGATCAACCCCGCCTTAGGCCCTGGTGCCGGTGAGGGCGTGGCGGCGCGCCTGTGGGGCGCCGAGGAGCGCAGGGCGGACGGGCTGCGGGCCTGCCGAAGGACAGGCCCGCTTCG
>NZ_JACBFY010000018.1 GCF_021401245.1 Pseudacidovorax sp. NFM-22 | reverse complement strand
CCGCCGACGATGGCGTCGCGCGTGGCGCCAGCCTTCACCAGGATGTGTTCGGCATAGAAGCGCGCCGTGGCGACCTTGGCCTGCATGAAGGCCGCATCCTGCGCCTGGGCCTCGGGCGTCAGCGCCACCAGCAGCGAGCGGCCCAACTGCCAGCCGGCCACCAGGTTGCCGGCCAGCATCAGGTACGGCACGCTGCCCGCGTACACCGCATTCGGGTCGCCCTTGGCCTGGCCGGCGATGAAGTCCACCACGTCCAGGTAGGCCTCACGCGCGGCCTTCACGCGCAGGGCCACGGCCTTGGCATCGTCGCTGGGGCTGGCCAGCAGTTCGGCCTCGGTCTTCTCGACCTGCGCCGCGATGGCGCGCGCGGCCTGGCCGCCGTCGCGGGCCGTCTTGCGGCCCACCAGGTCGTTGGCCTGGATGGCGGTCGTGCCTTCGTAGATGGTCAGGATCTTGGCATCGCGGTAGTACTGGGCGGCGCCGGTCTCCTCGATGAAGCCCATGCCACCGTGCACCTGCACGCCCAACGAGGTCACTTCCAGGCTCATCTCGGTGCTGTAGCCCTTGACCAGCGGGACCAGGAATTCGTAGAAGGCCTGGTTCTGTTTGCGCACCTCGGCGTCGTCATGGTGATGGGCCGCGTCGTAGGCCGCGGCAGCCACGCTGGCCATGGCGCGGCAGCCTTCGGTGTAGGCGCGCATGGTCATGAGCATGCGGCGCACGTCGGGGTGGTGGATGATCGGCGCGCTTTTGGTCATCGAGCCATCGACCGGACGGCTCTGCACGCGCTCGCGGGCGTAGGCCACCGCATGCTGGTAGGCCCGCTCGGCCACCGCGATGCCCTGCACGCCCACCGCATAGCGGGCGGCATTCATCATGATGAACATGTATTCGAGGCCGCGGTTCTCCTCGCCCACGAGATAACCGATGGCGCCGCCGTTATCCCCGTACTGCAGCACGGCGGTGGGGCTGGCCTTGATGCCCAGCTTGTGCTCGATGCTCACGCAGTGCACGTCGTTGCGCGCGCCCAGCGAGCCATCGTCATTGACCATGAATTTGGGCACGACGAACAGGCTGATGCCCTTGACGCCCTCCGGCGCGCCGCTCACCCGGGCCAGCACCAGGTGCACGATGTTCGGCGCCATGTCGTGCTCGCCATAGGTGATGTAGATCTTGGTGCCGAAGACCTTGTAGCTGCCGTCAGGCTGCGGCTCGGCGCGGGTGCGCACCAGCGCCAGGTCGCTGCCGGCCTGCGGCTCGGTGAGGTTCATGGTGCCGGTCCATTCGCCGCCCACCAGCTTTTCCAGGTAGGTCGCCTTGAGCTGCTCCGAACCGGCCGTGAGCAATGCCTCGATGGCGCCGTCGGTCAGCAGCGGGCACAGCGCGAAGCTGAGGTTGGCGCTGTTGACCATCTCGCCGCAGGCCGCGCCGATGGTCTTGGGCAGGCCCTGGCCGCCGAAGTCGACGGGATGCTGCAGGCCCTGCCAGCCGCCCTCGGCGTACTGGCGGAAGGCCTCCTTGAAGCCGGGCGTGGTGCGCACCGCGCCGTCCTTGAAGGACGAGGGGTCGCGGTCGCCGGCCACGTTCAGCGGCGCGATCACGTCCTGCGTCAGCTTGGCGCACTCTTCCAGCACGGCGGCGGCGGTGTCCAGGCCGGCGTCGCCAAAGCCCGGCATCTGGGCGATCTCGTCGATGCGCGCCAGATGCTCGATGTCGAACAGCATGTCCTT
>NZ_JACBFY010000017.1 GCF_021401245.1 Pseudacidovorax sp. NFM-22 | reverse complement strand
GCCGACGCCGATGCTGACGCGGACGCGGACGCGGACGCGGACGCGGATGCGGATGCGGACGCAGATGCGGATGCGGATGCGGATGCGGATGCCGACGCAGATGCCCTGCTCGACCCCACCGACAGCCTCGGCGGCACCGTCGTCGGTGGCGTCTCCGATGCCCTGGGCCTGGGCGACTCGCTCAACCCGGTCGTCAGCGTCGTCGACAACGTGACCACCGTGCTGGACAACACCCTCTCGCCCCTGGTCGGCTCCGAATTCACCGCCAACGACCCCAACGCCCTCGACCCGGTCGACCAGAGCGTCGACAGCGTCACCGACGGCCTGGGCACCGTGCTCACCCCCGTCGTGGACGACCTCCTGGGCAGCGGCACCACGGGCGCCGTGCTCGGCTCCCTCGACACCCAGGTCGACTACGTCACCGATGCCGTCGTCAACCTGCTGGACAACCTCGTGAGCAGCGACGGCCCCCTGGGCGGTGTGCTCGGCGCCACCGGCCTGGACGGCGTGGTGGGCGGCCTGCTCGCCGAGGACGGCGTCGTCGGCAACCTGCTGGGCGGCGTGCTCGGCGACGACGGCCTCGTCGGCGGGCTGCTGACCGAGAACGGCCTGGTGGGTGGCCTGCTGGCCGAGGATGGCCTGGTCGGCGGCCTGGTGGCCGACAACGGCCTGCTCGGTGGCGTGGTCGGCAACGGCGGCATCGTCGACGGGCTGACCGACACGCTGCTGGGTGAAGACGGCCTGGTCGGCGGGCTGGTGGGGGGCACGCTCGGCGGCCCGCTGGATGCCGTGCTGGGCGACCAGGGGCTGCTGGGCGGCGTGCTGGGCGACAACGGCCTGGTCGGTGGCCTGCTGACCGAGGACGGCCTGGTGGGCGGTCTGGTCGGCGAGAACGGTGTCGTGGGCGGCCTGCTGGGAGGCGAGCTCCTTGGTGGAGACCTGCTCGGTGGCGTTCTCGGTGAAGACGGCCTGCTCGGTGGCCTCACCGGTGGTGACCTGCTGGGCGGTGACCTGCTTGGTGGCGTGCTGGGTGACGATGGCCTGCTGGGAGGCCTCCTTGGCGGCTTGACCGGCGGGGGCGACGGCGGCACGGGCAACCAGCTGCTGGACCCGGCGGTGGGCGCGGTCTCCGACACCGTGGCCAGCCTGGACGGTCTGCCGCTGGTGGGCGAGCTGGGCCTGTCGGACACGCTGGCGCCGGTCACCGGCCTGGTGGACAACGTCGGCAGCACGGTCAGCGGTGCGCTGTCGCCGCTGCTGGGCGACAGCTTCACGGCCAACGACCCGAACGTGCTGGACCCCGTGGATGACGTAGTGGGCACGGCCACCGGCGCGGTGGACGGCCTGGTCTCGCCGCTGACCGAAGGGCTGCTGGGCTCGAACGTCGTGCACGACGTCCTCTCCGGCGTGACGCAGCAGGTGGATTACGTGACCGACGGCGTGGCGAACATCACTGACGGTGCGCTGGGCGGCGATCTGCTGGGCGGCGTGCTCGGCAGCGACGGCCTGCTGGGTGGCGTCACCGGTGGTGATCTCCTGGGGGGTGATCTGCTGGGCGGCGTGCTGGGTGAAGACGGGCTGCTGGGCGGCCTCACCGGTGGTGACCTGCTGGGCGGCGATCTGCTCGGTGGCGTCGGCGGCGACGACGGCCTCCTGGGCGGCCTCCTCGGCGGCCTGACCGGCGGGGGCGAGGGCGGCACGGGCAACCAGTTGCTGGACCCGGCGACGGGCGTGGTCTCCGACACCGTGGCCAGCCTGGACAGCCTGCCCCTGGTGGGGGACTTGGGCCTGTCGGACACGCTGGCGCCGGTCACCGGCCTGGTGGACAACGTCGGCGGCACGGTCAGCGGTGCGCTGTCGCCGCTGCTGGGCGACAGCTTCACGGCCAACGATCCGAACGTGCTGGACCCCGTGGA
>NZ_JACBFY010000016.1 GCF_021401245.1 Pseudacidovorax sp. NFM-22 | reverse complement strand
CGTATACTGGCGGGCTCGCTGACTGACACGCATCTTTGTTGTGAGTTTGGCTGGTGAGGGGTTTGAGAGAATGACGGCAGCTTCTGGAAAAAAGAAGTTGCGCTTTTAGAAAAAAGCGTGTCATAATCGAGGGCTCGACGCAAAGCAGCGAAGTTAGTAGCTGATGAGTGTTGCGGGTAGTTGGTTGAGTGGGTTGCTTCGGTGGCTTGCGAGACGAAAGACCCGAAAGTTTGACAGGTCTTTATAAAAGCTGTCATAATCGAGGGCTTCGCTGATCGCAGCGAAGACGACAGAAAGAGGTGCTGATGTGCTGCTTTCTGATGAACGTTAAAAACATACAGCCGATAAGCGTGGGCGTTTGATGAGGAAATCGAGTTCTTCGGAACTTGAGCTTATAGCTCATTCAAACGCTCATGGAATAGAGAAGAAGTGAAGTTCACTTCGATTCCGTTTTATGAGTATTCAAAGATCGAACTGTAGAGTTTGATCCTGGCTCAGATTGAACGCTGGCGGCATGCCTTACACATGCAAGTCGAACGGTAACAGGCCGCAAGGTGCTGACGAGTGGCGAACGGGTGAGTAATACATCGGAACGTGCCCGATCGTGGGGGATAACGCAGCGAAAGCTGTGCTAATACCGCATACGATCTACGGATGAAAGCGGGGGATCGCAAGACCTCGCGCGGACGGAGCGGCCGATGGCAGATTAGGTAGTTGGTGGGGTAAAGGCCTACCAAGCCGACGATCTGTAGCTGGTCTGAGAGGACGACCAGCCACACTGGGACTGAGACACGGCCCAGACTCCTACGGGAGGCAGCAGTGGGGAATTTTGGACAATGGGCGCAAGCCTGATCCAGCCATGCCGCGTGCAGGATGAAGGCCTTCGGGTTGTAAACTGCTTTTGTACGGAACGAAAAGGTTTCTTTTAATACAGGGAACTGATGACGGTACCGTAAGAATAAGCACCGGCTAACTACGTGCCAGCAGCCGCGGTAATACGTAGGGTGCGAGCGTTAATCGGAATTACTGGGCGTAAAGCGTGCGCAGGCGGTGATGTAAGACAGAGGTGAAATCCCCGGGCTCAACCTGGGAACTGCCTTTGTGACTGCATCGCTGGAGTGCGGCAGAGGGGGATGGAATTCCGCGTGTAGCAGTGAAATGCGTAGATATGCGGAGGAACACCGATGGCGAAGGCAATCCCCTGGGCCTGCACTGACGCTCATGCACGAAAGCGTGGGGAGCAAACAGGATTAGATACCCTGGTAGTCCACGCCCTAAACGATGTCAACTGGTTGTTGGGAATTAGTTTTCTCAGTAACGAAGCTAACGCGTGAAGTTGACCGCCTGGGGAGTACGGCCGCAAGGTTGAAACTCAAAGGAATTGACGGGGACCCGCACAAGCGGTGGATGATGTGGTTTAATTCGATGCAACGCGAAAAACCTTACCCACCTTTGACATGTACGGAATCCTTTAGAGATAGAGGAGTGCTCGAAAGAGAGCCGTAACACAGGTGCTGCATGGCTGTCGTCAGCTCGTGTCGTGAGATGTTGGGTTAAGTCCCGCAACGAGCGCAACCCTTGCCATTAGTTGCTACGAAAGGGCACTCTAATGGGACTGCCGGTGACAAACCGGAGGAAGGTGGGGATGACGTCAAGTCCTCATGGCCCTTATAGGTGGGGCTACACACGTCATACAATGGCTGGTACAAAGGGTTGCCAACCCGCGAGGGGGAGCTAATCCCATAAAGCCAGTCGTAGTCCGGATCGCAGTCTGCAACTCGACTGCGTGAAGTCGGAATCGCTAGTAATCGTGGATCAGCATGTCACGGTGAATACGTTCCCGGGTCTTGTACACACCGCCCGTCACACCATGGGAGCGGGTTCTGCCAGAAGTAGGTAGCCTAACCGTAAGGAGGGCGCTTACCACGGCAGGGTTCGTGACTGGGGTGAAGTCGTAACAAGGTAGCCGTATCGGAAGGTGCGGCTGGATCACCTCCTTTCTGGAAACTGAGGTTTCCGAGTCAAACGTCCACACTTATCGGTTGTTGGAAGAGTCGAGTTGGCGTCGCTGAGAGGCGATGTTGACCAGGGGTCTGTAGCTCAGCTGGTTAGAGCACCGTCTTGATAAGGCGGGGGTCGTTGGTTCGAGCCCAACTAGACCCACCAATCTTCCGAGGCAAGAAGTGCGTCAGGCGCGAATGCGCGAGGTACGCATGGATGAGGATCGGGGGATTAGCTCAGCTGGGAGAGCACCTGCTTTGCAAGCAGGGGGTCGTCGGTTCGATCCCGTCATCCTCCACCAACAAGCCAGCAGGTAAGCGAAAAGAAAAAAAGAAAAAAAGAAAAAAAGAAAAGAAAAATCAAACCAACACCAAAGAGGCTTTGAAAAAGGCTTCTTTGTTGTTGGTCCGGTATAGACCGGATCAATCGGCTGTTCTTTAAAAATTCATAGAGTCGAATCAGCGTTATCAGAGGAAACCGCACAAACGTACAAGGTTTAGTGCGGACCGTGCCTCTGATGACAATTTTTTGATTGCGTCAAATGAACTTCAGCTTGCTGTAAAGAGCAAATTGAAGACGGCATAACGCGTCAGGTGAGAGACCTGACAATTCCTTGATGGACTGAGAACTCTCGTGAGAGAGGTCAAAGTTATAGGGTCAAGTGAATAAGAGCATGTGGTGGATGCCTTGGCGATGATAGGCGACGAAGGACGTGATAGCCTGCGATAAGCTTCGGGGAGCTGGCAAATTAGCTTTGATCCGGAGATTTCCGAATGGGGAAACCCACCGAAAGGTATCTTCAGCTGAATACATAGGCTGTAGAGGCGAACCGGGTGAACTGAAACATCTCAGTAGCTCGAGGAAAAGACATCAACCGAGATTCCGAAAGTAGTGGCGAGCGAAATCGGAGGAGCCTGCTAGTGATATCACAGGACTTAGCAAAGCGGCATGGAAAGGCCGACCATAGTGGGTGATAGTCCCGTATGCGAAAAGACCTGTGTGGTACTGAGCTAGCGACAAGTAGGGCGGGACACGTGTAATCCTGTCTGAACATGGGGGGACCATCCTCCAAGGCTAAATACTCATCATCGACCGATAGTGAACTAGTACCGTGAGGGAAAGGCGAAAAGAACCCCGGGAGGGGAGTGAAATAGATCCTGAAACCGCATGCTTACAAAAAGTAGGAGCCCGCAAGGGTGACTGCGTACCTTTTGTATAATGGGTCAGCGACTTACATTCAGTGGCAAGGTTAACCGAATAGGGAAGCCGTAGAGAAATCGAGTCCGAATAGGGCGTTCAGTCGCTGGGTGTAGACCCGAAACCAAGTGATCTATCCATGGCCAGGATGAAGGTGCCGTAACAGGTACTGGAGGTCCGAACCGACTAGTGTTGCAAAACTAGCGGATGAGCTGTGGATAGGGGTGAAAGGCTAAACAAACTTGGAAATAGCTGGTTCTCTCCGAAAACTATTTAGGTAGTGCCTCAAGTATTACCTTCGGGGGTAGAGCACTGTTTTGGCTAGGGGGTCATGGCGACTTACCAAACCAAGGCAAACTCCGAATACCGAAGAGTAGAGCTTGGGAGACAGAGCACCGGGTGCTAACGTCCGGACTCAAGAGGGAAACAACCCAGACCGCCAGCTAAGGTCCCTAAAATTGGCTAAGTGGGAAACGAAGTGGGAAGGCTAAAACAGTCAGGATGTTGGCTTAGAAGCAGCCATCATTTAAAGAAAGCGTAATAGCTCACTGATCGAGTCGTCCTGCGCGGAAGATGTAACGGGGCTAAGCCAGTTACCGAAGCTGCGGATTCACACGCAAGTGTGAGTGGTAGGAGAGCGTTCTGTAAGCCTGTGAAGGTGGCTTGTAAAGGCTGCTGGAGGTATCAGAAGTGCGAATGCTGACATGAGTAGCGTTAAAGCGGGTGAAAAGCCCGCTCGCCGTAAGCGCAAGGTTTTCTACGCAACGTTCATCGGCGTAGAGTGAGTCGGCCCCTAAGGCGAGGCAGAGATGCGTAGCTGATGGGAAACAGGTCAATATTCCTGTACCGATGTGCAGTGCGATGTGGGGACGGATCTTAATAGTTCATCCGGGTGTTGGATGTCCCGGTTTAGGCAGAAGTAGGCGTGCGTCAGGCAAATCCGGCGTACATATACCGAGGCTGTCGATCGAGCGAGCTTGCTCGCGAAGTGAATGAACGAGGTTCCAGGAAAAGCCACTAAGCTTCAGCTGCACACGACCGTACCGCAAACCGACACTGGTGCGCGAGATGAGTATTCTAAGGCGCTTGAGAGAACTCAGGAGAAGGAACTCGGCAAATTGACACCGTAACTTCGGGAGAAGGTGTGCCCTAGTAGTGTGAAGTGAACAACGGAGCATGAAAGGGTTGCAAAGAATCGGTGGCTGCGACTGTTTATTAAAAACACAGCACTCTGCAAACACGAAAGTGGACGTATAGGGTGTGACGCCTGCCCGGTGCTGGAAGATTAAATGATGGGGTGCAAGCTCTTGATTGAAGTCCCAGTAAACGGCGGCCGTAACTATAACGGTCCTAAGGTAGCGAAATTCCTTGTCGGGTAAGTTCCGACCTGCACGAATGGCGTAACGATGGCCACACTGTCTCCTCCTGAGACTCAGCGAAGTTGAAATGTTTGTGATGATGCAATCTCCCCGCGGAAAGACGGAAAGACCCCATGAACCTTTACTGTAGCTTTGTATTGGACTTTGAACAGATCTGTGTAGGATAGGTGGGAGGCTTTGAAGTGTGGTCGCTAGATCACATGGAGCCGACGTTGAAATACCACCCTGGTGTGTTTGAGGTTCTAACCTAGACCCGTTATCCGGGTTGGGGACAGTGCATGGTAGGCAGTTTGACTGGGGCGGTCTCCTCCCAAAGCGTAACGGAGGAGTTCGAAGGTACGCTAGTTACGGTCGGACATCGTGACGATAGTGCAATGGCATAAGCGTGCTTAACTGCGAGACTGACAAGTCGAGCAGATGCGAAAGCAGGACATAGTGATCCGGTGGTTCTGTATGGAAGGGCCATCGCTCAACGGATAAAAGGTACTCTGGGGATAACAGGCTGATACCGCCCAAGAGTTCATATCGACGGCGGTGTTTGGCACCTCGATGTCGGCTCATCTCATCCTGGGGCTGTAGCCGGTCCCAAGGGTATGGCTGTTCGCCATTTAAAGAGGTACGTGAGCTGGGTTTAAAACGTCGTGAGACAGTTTGGTCCCTATCTTCCGTGGGCGCTGCAGATTTGAGGAAGCCTGCTCCTAGTACGAGAGGACCGGAGTGGACACACCTCTGGTGTATCGGTTGTCACGCCAGTGGCATTGCCGAGTAGCTAAGTGTGGAAGAGATAACCGCTGAAAGCATCTAAGCGGGAAACTCGTTTCAAGATGAGATCTGCCGGGGCCTTGAGCCCCCTGAAGAGTCGTTCTAGACCAGGACGTTGATAGGTCGGGTGTGGAAGCGCAGTAATGCGTTAAGCTAACCGATACTAATTGCTCGTGCGGCTTGACCCTATAACTTTGATTCAGTGCTCTGCCAAGTGCAGCAGCCAATCAAGGTGTTATGCCAGGCGCAATCAAACAAAAGCTGACAGACTCTATGAATTCGTTGTGTTGATCCAATAATCAACACGACAACCCTTTATGCCTGATGACCATAGCGAGTTGGTACCACTCCTTCCCATCCCGAACAGGACAGTGAAACGACTCAGCGCCGATGATAGTGCGGACTCCCGTGTGAAAGTAGGTCATCGTCAGGCTCTTACAGCCCTCAAAAAGCCCCTCAGCTCTCGCTGCGGGGCTTTTTGT
>NZ_JACBFY010000015.1 GCF_021401245.1 Pseudacidovorax sp. NFM-22 | reverse complement strand
ACACGCTGGCGCCGGTCACCGGCCTGGTGGACAACGTCGGCGGCACGGTCAGCGGTGCGCTGTCGCCGCTGCTGGGCGACAGCTTCACGGCCAACGATCCGAACGTGCTGGACCCCGTGGACGATGTGGTCGGCACGGCCACCGGTGCGGTCGACGGCCTGGTCTCGCCGCTGACCGAAGGGCTGATGGGCTCGAACGTCGTGCACGACGTCCTCTCTGGCGTGACGCAGCAGGTGGACTACGTGACCGACGGCGTGGCGAACATCACCGACGGTGCGTTGGGCGGTGATCTGCTGGGCGGCGTGCTCGGCAGCGACGGCCTGCTGGGTGGGCTGACCGGTGGCGATCTCCTGGGTGGCGACCTGCTCGGCGGCGTGCTGGGCCAGGACGGTCTGCTGGGTGGGCTCACCGGCGGTGACCTGCTCGGCGGCATCGCTGGCGACACCGGCATCGTGGGCGGTCTGCTCGACACCGTGGCCGGCGACGGCGGCCTGCTGGGCAGCGTGACCGGCGGCGAACTCCTGGGGGGCGATCTGCTGGGGAATGTGCTGGGTGACGATGGCCTGCTGGGTGGCGTGCTGGGCGCCGCCGACGGTGCCAGCGGTGCCGGCGACCTGTTGAACGCCGTGCTGGGCGACAACGGCGTGCTCGGCGGTGCGCTGGGCAGCGTCACGGGCGGCGACGGCGGCGGCCTGCTGGACGGCGTCACCGGCAGCAGCGGCGTGGTCGGCGGCCTGCTCGATACGGTGGCGGGCGAGCACGGCGTGGTCAGTGGCGTGCTCGACACCGTCGCCGGCAGCAATGGCCTGCTGGGCAATGTCCTGGGTGGCAGCGGCGGCAGTGGCGGCCTGGTGGGCGGTTTGCTCGGCGGCCTCGGCAGCGTCACCGAGCCGGTCTCCAGCGGCACCGGTGGCAGCACCACCAGCCCGGCCAGCCCGGTCGGCGGCCTGCTGCACAACCTGCTGGGCTGATGAGTCCGGCGCCCTCGTCGTCCCCTGTCGAGTGGCCGGCCCGCCGTGCGGGCCGGTCGTTGACCAAAGGTCCCTCCATGATGAAGTCACTCCAACGCGTCAGCCTCGCGCTGTCGGTCTCCGTGCTGCTGGCCGCCTGCGGCACGGCGCCCAAGGACGGCAGCGAAGACACCACCTACTACTACGCCAATCCCAAGGGCCGCAGCGCCGTGGCCCCGGTGCAGGCGCCGCCCCCGCCACCGGCCCTGTCGGGGCCGGCGGGCGTGGCCCGCATCGTGTACTTCGACTTCGACAAGTACGACGTCAAGCCCGAGTACCGCGCCATCGTCGAGGCCCATGCGCGCTACATGCGCGAGCGCCCGCAGGCCCGCGTGGTGCTCGAAGGCCACACCGATGCCCGCGGTGGCCGCTCGTACAACGTGGCCCTCGGCCAGCGCCGCGCCGAGGCGGTGCGCCAGGCCATGCAGTTCGGTGGCGTGCCCAACGAGCGCATGGAGGCCATCAGCTGGGGCATGGAAAAGCCCGCCTCGCTGGAGAAGACCGAGGCCGGCTACCAGCTGAACCGCCGCGTCGAGTTCGTCTACCGCTGACCGGCACCGCACGATGGACCAGGACGTGAGCGCCCCCGCCCGGCCGGGCGCCGGGGGGGCGGTCTTGCCGCTCGCCGGCTCGCCCGGGCAGCCCGGCGAGCGCGGCTTTGCCGCCCAGCTCGCCGCCTGCCGCGACAAGGTGGCGGTGATGTGCGCGCCCGTCCCGGCGCCGTACCCGGCCTTCACGCTCTTCTTCTCGGTCACCGACGGCCAGCGCCGCGCGCAGGTGCTGCATGCGACGGGCGCCAGCTTCGACGAGGCCTGGCAGGCCGGTGCGCGCCGCGCCAGCGCCTTCGTGCTGCGGCAGCAGTTGCAGTCGCCCTGGCTGCGGGTGGACTGGGTGCAGGGCGTGGGCGAACTGCCCGTGGGCGAGTTCGAGCAGCAGCTGCGCCAGGTCAAGCGCAACTACTTCCGCCTGGGGCTGGCCTTCGACGGCGCCTTCGCGATGGCCCTGACCGAGCAGGAGATCAATGCCAACGCGCTGCTCTACGGCGGCCCCGAGATCCCGCATGCGGTCGTCAACCGCCACAACCTGGGCCTCTACCTGCAGCAGCGCTACCGCGGCCAGCCGGCCCCGGCGCTCGAGCCGCAGGACAAGGTCTACCTGCTGGCCCTGGGCGGCGTGTTCTGCCAGGAGGACGGCGTGGTGCACCGCCTGGCCGGCCATGGGCTGGACACCGGCCGCCGGCAGGTGCCGCCGCTCGATGCCGCCGCGGCGCTGGAGCTGGTGCGCACCGGCTCGGCCCACCTGGCCCGCCAGGTGCAGGACAACGGACGCTTCGTCTACGGCTACTTCCCCTGCTTCGACCGGCTGATCCCCAGCTACAACACGCTGCGCCATGCCAGCTCGCTCTATGCCATGGCCGAGGCCTGGGAGCTCACGCGCGACCCGGCGCTGCGCCAGGCCATCGACCGCGGCCTGCAGCACCTCACGCAGCAGCTGGTGCGCGACTACACGCTGGCCGACGGCCGCGCCGCCGCCTTCCTGGTCGACGTGGGCGACGAGATCAAGCTGGGGGGCAACGCCGTCGCGCTGCTGGCCCTGGTCAAGTACAGCGAAGTGCTGGGCACCGACGAATGGCGGCCGCTGATGGAGCGCCTGGCCACCGGCATCGCCGCCATGCAGGACGCCGCCACCGGCCGCTTCGTGCATGTGCTGCATGCGCAGGACCTGTCGGTGAAGGAGGTCTCGCGCATCATCTACTACGACGGCGAGGCGGCCTTCGGCCTGCTGCGGCTGTATGCGCTGACGCGCGACGAGCGCTGGCTGGCCGTGGTGGAGCGTGCCTTCGAGCACTTCATCGGCCAGCAGCACTGGCAGGCGCACGACCACTGGCTCAGCTACAGCGTCAACGAACTCACCCGCTGGCGGCCGCTGGAGAAGTACTTCCGTTTCGGCATCCAGAACGTGGCCGGCTACCTGGACTTCGTGCTGGACCGCAAGACCACCTTCCCCACGCTGCTGGAGCTGATGCTCGCGGCCCAGGCCATGATCCGCCGGCTCGAGGGCATCCCGGCCCTGGTCCACCTGCTGGACGAGATCGACCTGGAGAAGTTCGAGCGCGCGCTGCACTACCGCGCCAACTACCTGCAGAACGGCTATTTCTGGCCCGAGATGGCGATGTACTTCCGGCGGCCCTCCGCCGTCGTCGGGTCCTTCTTCATCCGCCACCATTCCTTCCGCGTGCGCATCGACGACGTGGAGCACTACCTGTCGGGCATGGTGGCCTACCACCGGCTCATGGCCGAGCGCGAGGCCGCCGGCCGCGCCGCGCCGGAGCCGGCGGCCCGTGGCGTGCGCTGGTCGGCGGCCGAGCTGGCCCGCATCACCGGCGGTGACTGGGTGGTCGCGCCGCCCGAGGGCTGGCATGCCATCGGCATGGCGACCCGGCCCTTCGCGCAGCCGCAGCGCCTGCTGTGCCTGCACGACGAGCGCGCCGGCCGCACACCGGCGCCGCTGGAGCTGGACGGCCTGCGGCCCGCCGCGGCGGTGCTGTGCGCCCATCCGGCGCCGCACCTGCACCGCGGCCTGCCGGTGCTGCGGGTGGAGGACGTGCGCCAGGCCATGCTGGACCTGGGCGCCCAGGCGCGCGCGCAGTTTCCGGGCCGTGTGGTCGCCGTGGCCGGCAATGCCGCGCGCGACACGACCGCCGCCATGCTGGTCAAGACTCTGGGCGCCTGGGGCGAGGTGGGGGAGCCCGAGACCCGCCAGCGCCTGCCGCTGGGCGTGGCCTGGGCCCTGAGCTGCCTGCCGCAAGAGGCCGCCACCTGGGTGCTAGAGCTGGGCCAGGCGCCGGCGCCGGCCATGGTGCAGGTCGCGCGGCCGCAGGTGCTGGTGCTCGCCGTCGATCCTGGCGAGCCCGGCGGCGGCGACGCGCAGCGCAAGATGGCGCAGCTCGTCGAGGCCATGCCCGAGGACGCCTGCGTCGTGCTGTGCCGCGACATGCCGGGCTACGACGGCCTGGCCTTGCTGGCGGCGCGGCGGGGCCTGCGCGTGTTCGACCACGGCAGCCATCGCGATGCGCAGGTGCGCCTCACGGCGCTGGGGCATGGCGAACTGCGCGCCGAGGTCGTGGGCAGCCCGGTGCGCATGAAGCTGCAGGCCGTGGGCGCGCATGTGGGCCTGGGCGCGACCGCGGTGCTGGCCACCGTGCTGGCCCTGGAATGGCAGGCCCAACTGGGCGCGGCGCTGGTGGCCCTGGGCGGCTTCGAGCGGCATGAATGGCGCGGGCCCGTGCTGGAAGTGCCCATCGCCGGCGGCAGCTTCCACTTCGTGGACGAGACGCACGACGCCAATCCCACCTCCATGCGGGCCGCACTCGCCCTGCTGGCCCAGGCGCCCTGCGCGCCGCGGCAGCGGGTGGCGGTGCTGGGCGAGATGCAGGGCCTGGGCGCGGAGTCGCAGCGTCACCATCTGGCGCTGCAGACCGAGGTGCTGGCCGCGCAGCCGGGCCGCGTGCTGCTGTGCGGTCCGCTCATGGGCCCCCTGGCGCAGCGGCTGAAGCCGCTGGTGCCGGTGCGCTGGTTCAACGACGCCGCCGAGCTCGTGGCCGCCTTCGGCGACATCGTGGCGCCGGGCGACTGGGTGCTGGCCAAGGGCGGCGCGCGCATCGGCCTGGCCCGCCTCGCCAAAGCCGTCAAGGCGATGGCCTGATCGGATCGCCTCGGCATTTACCCGGCTTTCTGTCTTCAACCTGACCAGCGTCCGCCCCTGTGAGTAACAATCTGTTCATGGTTTTCAACATCGACGGCCGCCCATGCTGAAGTACCTGCTTCCCAGCCAGCTGGTCGCCCCGTCGGTCACGGCCGAGGGCGATGAGGCGGTCAGCCCGCATGCCGACGCGCTCGGCCGGGCCTTCGGCGCGGCCTATCCGGCGGTGCGGCAGGCGGCCTGGTGGTCGGTGCCGATCAGCCTGTTCGGGCTGCTGCCGTCGATCTTCCTGCTGCAGGTGTACGACCGCGTCATCTACCGCAGCGGCACCTCCACGCTGTGGGCGCTGTTCAGCGGCATCCTGTTCTTCCTGGCCATCGAGTTCGTGTTGCGCAGCCGCCGCTCGCGCCTGCTGCGCGATGCGGGCGCCACCATCGACCATGGCATCTCGGGCGCGCTGCTGCAGTCCATGCTCAACCGGCCGCTGCGGGCGCTGGAGGAGCGGCCCGCTGCCGCGTGGTTCCTGCTGTTCCGCGACGTGGGCGCGGTGCGCATGACGCTCAGCAGCGGCCTCGCGCAATCGATCTTCGACCTGCCCATGGCGCTGTTCGCGCTGGTGGTCATCGGCATCGTGGCGCTGCCGGTGCTGCCGGTGGTGGTGGTCTTCCTGGGCGTGATGTCCTTCCTGGCCTGGTGGTGGGCCGACGAGGTGCGCGCCGGCCGCGTCGAGGAAACCGAGCGCAGCCGCAACCTGGAGCGCATGACAGCCGAGATCTGCGCCGCGCGCGAGACGCTCAAGACGCAGGCCAACGACGGCCCCACCATCGAGGGCTGGCGCCAGACCTACGACCACTGGCTGGGCGAGAGCTTCCGCAAGAACGGCGAGATCGAGACCGCCCGTGACGGCACCACGGTGCTGCTGACCATCTTCTCGACGGTGGTCATCACCGTGGGCGCGCTGTCGGTCATGGAGCAGTGGATGACCGTCGGCGGCCTGGTGGCGGCCAACATGCTGGCCATGCGGGCGCTGCAGCCGGTGGCCGGGCTGGTCTCCAACTGGCGCGCGCTGGCCACGGCGGGCGAGGCGGCGAGCCGGCTGGAGAAGGTGCTGTCGGAGCCCGTGGAGCGCGAGCCCAGCGGCCTGAACCTGCCGCAGCCGCCCGGGCTGGTGCAACTGCGCGATGTGGACTTCCGCTTCCAGCCGCAGGGCCGCCCGGTGTTCGAGAAGCTCGATCTGGCCATCGGCCCGGCCGGCCTGCATGCGGTCGTGGGCCGCAACGGCGCCGGCAAGTCCACGCTGGTGCGGCTGATCTGCGGCCTGTATGCGCCCAGCGCCGGCACCGTGAGCCTGGGCGAATACGACCTGGCCCAGTTCGGCCGCGATGACCGCGCCAAGTGGATCAGCTACCTCTCGCAGGAGGTCTACTGGTTCGCCGGCGAGATCATCGAGACCCTGCGCCGCTGCGCCCCCGGCCACAGTGACGAGCAGATCGTGGCGGCCTGCAAGCTGGCGGGCGCACACGACTTCGTCTCGCGCCTGCCCGCGGGCTACCGCACCCGCATCGGCGAGGGCGGCACCGGCCTGTCGGTGGGTGAGCGGCGCAAGCTGGGGCTGGCGCTGGCCTTCCTGCGCAAGCCCTCGGTGCTGGTGCTGGACGAGCCCAGCAACGACCTCGACTTCCACAGCGAGCGCCAGCTCATCAACACGCTGGTGGCCATCGCCCGCACGCGCACGGTGATCGTGGTGACGCATTCGCTGCGCATGGTGGCCGCCGCCAACAACGTCTACCACGTCACCGGCGACGGTGGCGTGGAGCAGGGCGCGCCGGCGGTGATGGTGCCGCGCCTCTTCGGCAGCCGGCGCGCCGACCTCGAACAGGTGGCCGCATGAAGAACGACCTGCCCCAGGTCCTGCTGCGCGCAGAGGACCGCGCACCGGCGCCCGATGGCCCGGGCCGCCGTCGGCGCTGGCTGATCGGCGGTGCCATCGGCGTGCTGGCCGTGGTGGCGCTGGCCTTTCCCATGGAGACCGTCGTGGTCGCCAACGGCAAGGTGATCCCGTCCGACCGCGTGAAGTCGATCCAGCATCTGGAAGGCGGCATCGTGCGCGCCGTGCTCGTGCGCGAGGGCGAGCGCGTCAAGGCCGGCCAGCCGCTGGTGGAGATCGACCTGGGCGGCAGCGGCCTCAATCTGGAGGAGCTGACCGCCCGCCAGGCGGCCACCCAGGCCGCGCGCCTGCGCCTCACGGCCGAGAGCCGCGGCGAGCCATTGCGGCGCGACAGCTTTCCGGCCGCGATGGATGCCGACGTGGTGCGCGGCGAGCTGGGCGCCTACCAGGCCCGTTCGCTGGAGCAGCGCGGGATCGCCGCCGGCGCGCAGGCCGCGCTGGAGGCCGCGCGCAGCAAGCAGATGGAGCAGCAGGCCAAGGTGGCCGGCCTCACGCAGCGCGTGGCGCTGGCGCGCAAGGAGCTGGAGATCTCCGAGCAGCTGGCGGCCGAGAAGCTGATCGGCCAGCTGGAGGTGCTGGACAAGCGCCGCGAGGCCGAGGTCGCTGGCGCCGAACTGGCCGTGGCCCGGCAGGGCGTGGTCTCGGCCGCTGCCGCCATCGGCGAGGCGCAGGCCAAGCTGGCCGAGGCCGAGGGCAGCTTCCGCCGCCGCGCATCGGACGAGCTCTCCACCGTCGAGCGCCAGCTCGCCAGCCTCAACGAGGACCTGCAGCGCGCCCGCAACCAGCGCTCGCGCACGGTGGTCACGGCGCCGGGCGAGGGCATCGTCAAGGGCCTGCGCAGCGGCAGCCCCGGCTGGGTCATCAAGCCCGGCGAGCCCATCCTGGACGTGGTGCCCGACGACGCGCAGGTGATGGTCGAGGCGCGCCTGAGCCCCAACGACCGCGGCTTCGTGCATGCCGGCCAGAAGGCCCGCGTGAAGATCACCGCGTACGACTTCCTGCGCTACGGCACGGTGGATGGCCGCGTGGACCTGGTGGCCGCCGACGCCGACCGCGACGCCACCCTGCCCACCGCGCCGCCCTACTACCGGCTGCAGGTGAGCACCAGCGCTTCGCACGTCGGCCGACCCGAGAACCGCATCACGCCCGGCATGGAGGCCGAGGTGGACCTGATCGTGGGCACCGACCCGTTCATCTGGTACATCCTGCGGCCGGTGCTGAAGCTGCAGCGGGAGGCATTTCGTGAGCCATGAGCGGATGCAGAGGCAAGCGGCGATGAGGCTGGCAGCCACGACAAGCGTGCGGACCGTCGCGGCGCGGTCTTGCTCCTTCCCCCTCTGGGGGAAGGCAGGGATGGGGGCCGGCACCCCACGGCGCTTTCCAGCGCCCCAGGCCCCCACCCCAACCCTCCCCCAGAGGGGGAGGGAGCGAATGCGCGGCCGGGAGGGCTTCGCGTGAACCGCTTCGCCTCCTCCTCGTTGCGCCGCCCTGCGCAGGCCGCCATCGCCCTGGCCTGTGCGCTCGCCTGCCTGCCTGCCGCCACCCAGGTGCAGATCCGCCGCCAGGGCGTGCCCGTGGCCATCTACGACGAGAACGGCCTGCAGCTGGCCACCGCCACGCGGCTGTCGATGCCGCAGGCGCCTTCGCCGATGCCGCAGGCGCCTTCGCCGATGCCGGCCGTCGAGCGTCTGGCGGCGGTGGCGCCGGCGTCGCTGCAGAGCGGCCCGACCCCCATGCCCGCCGCCGCGCCCCCTGCACCGGCGCTGCCTCCCGCCTCGTTGCCGGTGGCCCCTGCATCCACGCCATCGGCCGCGCCGGCGCCGGCCGTGGGCACACCCCCGGGCATCGTCATCAGCGGCCAGACCCAGCGCTTCAAGCAGTCGCTGCGCACCCTGGCGCTGGAGCATCCCGAAGTGCTGGCCGCCGATGCCGCCGCCGCCAGCAGCGGCTTCGAGGTCGAGGCGGCGAAGAAGGCGCGCTACCCGCGCTTCAAGGTCGGCACCGCCAGCGGCACCTACAACAGCGGCCGCGAGGGCGCCTCCAGCGAGACCTACACCCTGCTCACCGCCGAGGCCCGCATGAGCCTGATCGACGGCGGCGCCATGAGCGCGCGCGAGCGGGCCGCCGAGGCCGGCAGCCGCGCGCAGAGCGAGGCGGTCAAGACCACCTCGCAGAAGGTGGTGCTCGACGCTCTGACGGCCTACATGCAGGTGCAGCGCTTCGACCTCAAGCGCGAGGTGGCCCGCCGCTCCACCCGCATCGTGCAGGACCTCGCCAGGAGCGAGGAGCGCCGCGTCGCTCTGGGGGGCGCCGGCCAGAACGACCTGCGCATGGCCAGCGCCCGCCGCGCCGGCATCGCCGCGCGCGAGGCCGACTTCGACGCCCAGTTGGCCGAGGCCATCGCCAAGTTCGACAGCTACTTCCGCTTCGTGCCCGACCCGGCGCGCCTGCCGCTGCTGCGCACGCCACCGGCCTGGCAGATCGCCTCGCAACAGGAGGCCATCGCCCGCGCCGAATCGCGCAGCACGGAGCTGACCGAAGCCCAGGAGCGCGTGGCACGCGCGCGGGAGCTGGTCGAGCAGCAGGAGGCGAGCGTCTGGCCCACGGTGGATGCCGTGGTGGTCAAGACCAAGGACCCGCGCGGCGTGACCACTTCCGAGCCCACGCGCGCCGCGCTGGAGCTCAACTGGAACTTCGGCAGCGGCTTTGATCGCCAACTGCGCGTCAAGTCGGCGCTGGCCGAGGTGCAGACGCAGGAGGCCAAGCTCGACGGGGTGCGCCGCAACCTGCTGGAGCTCACGGCCTCGGCCTGGGGCCGCACCGCCAGCGGCCGCGAGCGCGAGCAGCAGCTGCGCGAGGCCGTGTCCGAGTCGGGCGAGGCCTTCCGCGGGCGCAGCCGGCTGCTGGAGTTCGGCCGCGAGACACTGCCCAACGTGCTCGACGCGCAGCTCGACCACAACAACCTGCTGCTGGACTACATCGATGCCGTGTTCGACCTGCGCGTCACCGAGTTCCGGCTGGCCCGGGCCACCGGCGAGCTGCGCGTGGAGCCCGACGGCGTCAGTCCCTGGGTGGACGAGATCGTGGGCGGGCCCGCGCGTTCGCTGCTGGGCCCGGACGGCCTGGGCATGACGCAGCAGGGCGCGCCTGCCGTGCCCGCCGGTCCGCCGGCGCGGGCCGTGGCCCAGCAGCCGCCGGCGCCTTCCGCGGCGCCGGTGCGGGGGCCGGACGTGAAGGCCGCGCAGCGCGCGGGCGGCGTGGCGGTACCGGCGCAGAGCCTGCCCCAGCGCATGGCCCTGCGCACTGCTTCGCGTCTACAGTGAGGGGCGTACCTTCCCTCGTGCCTTCTCCTTGAACGACGCCGATCCGATCCTGCGACGCCGCCGCGTCGAGGCGCTCTACGACACCGTGCCCGTCTCCGGCTTCATGGGCCTGGCGGGCGCCGCCATGCTCGCCAGCGTGTTCTGGCGGCCCGACCGGCATGTGCTGGTCATGGGCTGGCTGGTGGCCTCCTGCCTGCCCATCTTCGCCCGCATGGGGCTGCGCCTGGCGTACCGGCGCAGCCGCCAACGGGGCGATGCCGGCCTGCGCTGGGTGTGGGCCTCGCTGGTGCTCATGGCCCTGACCGGCCTGGCCTGGGGCATCGGCCTGGGCTGGATGCTGGTCCACGGTGAGGTGGACGAGGTGCCGGTCGTGATCGGCACGGCATTGGGCGCGGTGGCCATGACCATGACCCACATGGCGTACTGGCAGATGCATGCGGCCTTCCAGGTGCCCATCCTCGGTTCGCTGGCGGTGGCGGTGCTGATCGCGCGGCCGGGCTTCGCGCATGTGCTCTCGGTGGCATCGGTGGTGCTCTGCCTCGCCCAGCTTGCCGTGGCGCGGCGCATGGGCCGCATCTATGTCGAGGCGCTGCGCGTCTCGCTGGACAACGAACGCCTGGCGCAGGATCTGGCCACGCGCAGCCATGCGCTCGAGCAGGCCAACTTCGAGCTCGAACTGCTCAGCCGGGCCGATCCGCTCACGGGCCTGGCCAACCGACGCAGCTACATGGAATGGCTGGAGACCGTGTGGGCGCGCGCGTTGCGCGAGGACATGCCCGTGGCCCTGCTGTCCGTCGACGTCGACCGCTTCAAGCTCTACAACGACGCCCACGGCCACGGTGCGGGCGACCGCTGCCTGCAGGCGGTGGCCTCGGCGCTGGCCCATGCCTGCCGCAGCGAGCAGGACCTGGCGGCGCGGCCGGGCGGCGAGGAGTTCGCCATCGTGCTGCCGGCCACCCCGTTGCGCGACGCCATGCAGGTGGCCGAGCGGGTGCGCCAGGGCGTGATCGATGCCTCGCGCGATGCCGGCTGGGCACTGCCTGCGGGCGTGACGGTCAGCGTGGGCGTCGCATGCCGCCATCCCCGCGACGGCGGCGGCATCGAGGACCTGCTGCGCGAAGCCGACCAGGCGCTCTACCAGGCCAAGGACCGCGGGCGCAACCGCGTCGAGGCTGCACCGGTCGCCGTGCTGGAGTCGGCCGGCGACTGACCGATGTCGTGGTTCGCTCGTTGCGGCGGGCATGGCCGGCAGGGGCGGACGTCGCTGTGCGGGTGCCTCTCGGCCCGAGGCGGAACTAATGCACGCTCTCCTGCAAAGTTGAGGCGGCGGTCCGCGCCGGACGCCGTGCCGCGCGCGTCGCGCCGCTAACCTCCCGCCCCAACCGAGCCGCCTCGTCCCGAGAAGGCCGCCGGCGCGAGACCAGGGAGGTTTCATGTCCACGCTGTCACACACGCTGCGGGTGCATTCGCCCGCACTGCCGGTCTTTGCCGGCACGCCCCTGC
>NZ_JACBFY010000014.1 GCF_021401245.1 Pseudacidovorax sp. NFM-22 | reverse complement strand
ACACGCTGGCGCCGGTCACCGGCCTGGTGGACAACGTCGGCGGCACGGTCAGCGGTGCGCTGTCGCCGCTGCTGGGCGACAGCTTCACGGCCAACGATCCGAACGTGCTGGACCCCGTGGATGACGTAGTGGGTACCGCCACCGGCGCGGTGGACGGCCTGGTCTCGCCGCTGACCGAAGGGCTGCTGGGCTCGAACGTCGTGCACGACGTCCTCTCCGGCGTGACGCAGCAGGTGGACTACGTGACCGACGGCGTGGCGAACATCACCGATGGTGCGCTCGGCGGCGATCTGCTGGGCGGCGTGCTCGGCAGCGACGGTCTGCTGGGTGGGCTGACCGGTGGCGATCTCCTGGGTGGCCTGCTCGACACCGCGGCCGGCGATGGCGGCCTGCTGGGCGGCGTGACCGGCGGCGAGCTCCTGGGGGGCGATCTGCTGGGGAATGTGCTGGGCGACGATGGCCTGCTGGGTGGTATCGCCAGCGGCAACCTGACGGGCGGCGACGCCATCGGCGGCCTGCTCGGCGACGACGGCATCGTCGGTGGCCTGCTGGACACCGTCGCAGGCGCCGACGGCGTGCTGGGCAACGTCACGGGCGGGGATCTGCTGGACAGCGTCCTGGGTGGGAACGGGCCGGTCGGTGGTGCGCTGAGCGGGGCCACCGGCGCCAATGACCTGCTGGACAGCGTTCTGGGCGACAACGGCGCGCTGGCTGGCGTGCTCGATACCGTCGCCGGAGACAGCGGGCTACTGGGTGGCGGGCTCGCCGGCTCTGCAGGGGGCCTGCTTTCCGGTGACGGCGCGGTCGGCGGGCTGCTGGGCAGCTTGGTCGGCACCGTCGCGGGCGCCACGGAGCCGGTGTCCAGCGGTACGGGCACAGGTGCGGCGAACAGCCCCGTCGGCGCCGTGTCGGGCCTGCTCCACAACCTGCTGGGTTGAGCCGGAAAGGCGCTGCGTTCCGCCCCGGCGGGAACGCAGCGCCACCGGCCAGGCTCCAACCCAGCCAGTCGGTGCTCTCCTTGGGCGAAGCGGAGTTCATGGACTCCACCAAGGTGGGTTCAACCCCAGCGCAGGACACGCCGGCGCCTCGGCGGCGTCCACGTCCTACCAATAAAAACTATCGACTGTGCGGGAATGATGGGAACTCACCCGGGCGTTAGCACTCCAACCTCCCGAGTGCTAATATCCTCAAACAAGGAGTAACCCTGATGTCCAACCTGTCTGCTGTGTCTTCGCAGTCGCTGGCCGTTGCCAACCCGTGGGCGATGGTGCCCCCGCTGGGCAACCTGGACGCCTACATCTCGGCGGCTAATCGCCTGCCCCTGCTCTCCCAGGAAGAAGAGCGCAACTTCGCACGCCGTCTGCGCGACGAAGGCGACCTGCAGGCCGCCGGTGCGCTGATCCTGTCGCACCTGCGCCTGGTGATCTCGATTTCCCGCCAATACCTGGGTTATGGCCTGCCGCACGGCGACCTGATCCAGGAAGGCAACATCGGCCTGATGAAGGCCGTCCGCCGCTTCGATCCCGACCAGGGCGTACGGCTGGTGAGCTACGCGATCCACTGGATCAAGGCCGAGATTCACGAGTACATCCTCAAGAACTGGCGCATGGTGAAGGTGGCGACCACCAAGGCCCAGCGCAAGCTGTTCTTCAACTTGCGGTCGCTGAAGCAGGGTTTCAAGGCCGAGGCGGTCGATGCCGACACGCACCGCGAGACGCTGAACAGCGAGGAGATCGGCCTCGTGGCCGAGCACCTGAACGTCAAGCGCGAGGAAGTCGTGGAGATGGAGACGCGCCTGTCCGGCGGCGACGTGATGCTGGACCCGACGCCTTCGGACGGTGACGACGAGGCCTTCGGCCCCATCGCCTATCTGGCCGACGCCACGCAGGAGCCGACGGCGCAGCTCGAGTCGCGTCAGCGCGATCGTCTGTCCACCGACGGCATTGCGACCGCGCTGGAGACGCTGGACCCGCGCAGCCGCCGCATCGTGGAAGAGCGCTGGCTCAAGGTGAACGACGACGGCTCCGGCGGCATGACGCTGCATGAGCTGGCGGCCGATTACGGCGTGTCGGCCGAGCGCATCCGCCAGATCGAGTCGGCGGCGATGAAGAAGATGAAGAAGGCCCTCGCCGAATACGCCTGAGCTTCGCAGTGCGCTACCAATGAAACCCGGCCGAGGCCGGGTTTTTCATTGGGCGTTCGCCATCCGGCCCACCTTGCGCGCGGATGGCGCACCCATCCACGGTCTGGCTCAGCTCGACGCCAGCAGCGTCTTGAGGTCCGAGGCCATCGCATCGGTGCCCAGGCCGTAGCGGGCGTACAGACGCAGCCGGCCTTGCGGGTCGTAAACGAAGCTCGCGGCCGAATGGTCCATCGAATAGCTGGTGGGCGTCTTGCCTTCCACCTTCTTGTAGTAGACCTTGAAGTCCTTGGCCAGCGCAGGCAGTTGCTCCGTCGTGGGGATCAGCGCCAGAAAGCTGGGGTCGAAGGCGGTCATGTAGGCCTTCATCACCTCGGCCGTGTCGCGCTCCGGATCGACGGTGACGAAGAGCACCTGCACGCGCTGGCCATCGGCGCCCAGCTTCTCGCGCACCTGGAGCATCTCGCTCATGGTGGTGGGGCACACGTCGGGACACTGCGCGTAGCCGAAGAAGAGCACCACCGCCTTGCCCTTGAAGTCCGCCATGGTGCGCTCGCGGCCGTTCATGTCGGTCAGGCGGAAGTCCTTGGCATAGTCGGCACCGGTGATGTCCACGGCCTGGAAGCTGGGCTTGGGATCAGTGCAGGCACCCAGCGCCACGGCAGCGCAGCCGGCGCCCAGCAGTTGCAGCGCGCGGCGCCGGCCCGGCAACGTATGCGCGAGCGTCGAGGAAGGCAGAGGCAATCGGTCGGTCATAGGACGTAGTGGTCCACCAGCAATGCTGCGAACAGCACGCTCAGATGGATGAGCGAGAAGCGGAAGGTCTTGCGCGCCAGCTGGTCGGAATAGCGACGCCACAGGGCGTAGGCATAGCCGCAGAAGCCAACGCTCACCGCAATGGCGGCCAGCAGGTAGAGCCAGCCGCTCATGCGGTAGATGAAGGGCATCAGGCAGGCCGCGAACAGGATCAGCGTGTAGAGCAGGATCTGCAGCCGCGTGTATTCGTTGCCGTGCGTCACCGGCAGCATCGGCAGGCCGGCGCGGCGGTAGTCCTCCACCCGGTAGAGCGCGAGCGCCCAGAAGTGCGGCGGCGTCCACAGGAAGATGATGAGGAACAGGATCAGCGCCTCCGGGTCGACGCTGCCCGTCATGGCGGCCCAGCCCAGCACCGGCGGCATCGCGCCGGAAGCACCGCCGATCACGATGTTCTGCGGCGTGAGCGGCTTGAGCACCACGGTGTAGACCACGGCATAGCCCACGAAGGTGGCGAAGGTGAGCCACATCGTCAGCGGGTTGACCGCGAACCAGAGGATGGCCGAGCCGAGCGCACAGAGCGCTGCAGAGAACAGAAGCGCCTGCCGGTCGGAGAGTTCACCCCGGGCCGTCGGCCGCCAGGCCGTGCGCTTCATGCGGGCGTCGATGCCCTTCTCGACCAGGCAGTTGAAGGCCGCGGCCGCACCGGCGACCAGCCAGATGCCAAGGCAGGCCTCGGCCATGCGCAGCAGCTCGGCCAACGTCGGCACCTCGGGCACGGCCAGCACCATGCCGATCAGGGCG
Organism: Pseudacidovorax sp. NFM-22; assembly: GCF_021401245.1. Lineage (GTDB taxonomy): Bacteria > Pseudomonadota > Gammaproteobacteria > Burkholderiales > Burkholderiaceae_C > Xenophilus. The sequence goes on along the minus strand of NZ_JACBFY010000014.1, from coordinate 81,575 downwards.
CAGAACACGATCAGCTGCACCACGCGCGGCTTGGTGAGCGCGTAGAACTGCCGCCACACGCTGGTGGCCGGCAGCTGGGCGGGATGGGCCGGCGCGCTCACGGTCGCGCCTCCTGCGGACCGAAGGCCGGACGCCGCGTCGGTGCCTGCGGCAGGCCGCCCAGTTGCACACGGCTCTCGCACAGCGCCCAGGTCATCACCGTGGCCAGCGCGGCGGCGCCGCCGGTGTGGAGCACGGCCGCAGCCAGCGGCCAGCCCAGCAGCACGTTGCCGAGACCGGTGGCCAGTTGCAGCAGAGCAAGGCCCCCGAGCCAGCGGGCCTGGGTGCGCAATGCGGGAACATGACGAAGCTTGAGGAAGAGCACGATGAGAACGGCAAAGACCGCGTAGGCCATCAGTCGGTGTGTGTAGTGGATGGCCGTGAGCGAGGCGAATTCGATGGGCGCCCCGGCGGTATCCATGCCGAGGTGGCGCCAGGGCTGAAAGCCCTGGGCGAAATTCATGGCGGGCCACCAGCTGCCCTGGCACTTCGGGAATTCGGTGCAGGCGAGCACCGCATAGTTGGTGCTGACCCAGCCGCCGAGTGCGATCTGCACGACCAGCAGGCCCATGCCCAGCCACAGCCATCCGCGCATCGACGATGAGACGACGGCAGGCCGCCGGGCCGCAGCCGCCTGCTGGTAGCGCACGGCCTGGATGCACAACAGCATCAGCAGCACGATGGCGCCCATCAGGTGAAGCGTGACGATGGCCGGGAACAGCTTCCACGTGACGGTGAAGGCACCGAACGCGCCCTGCAGGCACACCCACACCAGCGTGGCCGCCGGCCACAGGGGACTGAGAACCTGCGGCTCACCGCCCGGGTGAAGCCGCTGCTGCCGCCGCGCCCACCAGGTCGCCAGTGCCAGCGTGACGATCAGCGCACCGACGCCCGTGGCCAGGTAGCGGTGGACCATCTCGATCCAGGCCTTGGCATGCGTGACGGGGCCCGTCGGCTGCGCCGACTGCGCCATGGCGATCTCATGACGCGCGCCCAGCGGGCTGGCATTGCCGTAGCAACCCGGCCAGTCGGGGCAGCCCAACCCGGAATCGGTGAGGCGCGTGAAGGCGCCGAACAGCGTGAGGTCGAAGGTGAGGAAGAGCGTCAGCACCGTGAGCGCATGCAGGCGGCGCGCCGCACCCGCGCCGGCGTTGCGTCGCCACACCCACAGCACCGGGCCGAGCGCCAGCAGCGCACCGCCCAGCAGAAGCAGCGCGACGGGTTCGAAGTCATAGAGGGCCTGCGTCTGCACGTCGATCACCGCCCCGGCTGGTCCCACGAACTCGACGCACGCAGCAGGCGGTCGAGGTCGCGCTTGGCCTTGGCCGCGCCCTTGAGGTCCATGCGGGCGGGAAAGCGCATCATCCAGTTGCCCATCGGGTCCACCACGTACAGGTGCTCGCCCAGCGATGCGCCCGAGGCCGGCGCGAGCCACCCGGCCAGCGAATCTGCAGGCACGCGCAGCACCGTCGCACCGTCGAGCGCCGCCTTCAGCCGCTGGGGAATGGGCGCATCGTCGGACACCAGCCAGACCCGATCCACGCGGTCCTTCTCGCGGCCGAGTGTCTCGCGTAACTGGCGCTGCAGGTAAAGCTGCTGCTCGCACAGCTCGTTGCACGCGCCGCCAGCCACCGCCACCAGCAGCCACTGGCCCTTGAGCTGGGCGAGCGGCTGCGAGGTGCCATCGGCCGTGCGGACGTCGATCGGCGGAAGCGGCCGCTGCGGATCGATCAGCTCGCCGAACACGCTGCGGCTCTGCGGCCGGATCACGTAATAGGTGAAGTAGGAGGCGATCACTGGTGCCGCACAGCACAGCAGCACCAGCGTCATCTGCCAACGGCCCCGCTTGCGCTGCCGGCCGGCGTCGGCGCCCATGCCCAACGCCTCGCCCGGCGAGGGCATGGAATGAACGGTCAGGCCCAGGGGCTCGTCAGCGAGAGCGGCGACGGCGGGGCGCGATGAGTTGGAACCAGACATAGAGGATGACCACCAGGGCGGCGAGCCCGAACCACTGGAAGGCGTAGCCGTAGTGCTTTTCGATGCCCAGCGCCGGCGCCGGCCACTCGCGCAGCAGGCCTTCGGAGGCGGGGCCGACCTGCTGCAGCGAAAAGTCGGTGCGCAGTGGCAGCCCGGTCTCGTTGCGGAAAGTCTCCAGGTCCAGATTCTGCCGGATGCGGGCGTGTGCCACGTCCGCAGGCTTTTCGGTTCCGGGCTGGGCGGCCGACGCGGGCTGGGCGGGCGGATCGGCGCCCAATTGCAGCAGCTTGGCGGGAGGCAGTTCGATGCGGGCCTCGATGTCCACCAGGCCGGCGGGTGTGTCGATCGGCGGCAGTTGCGTGCGGTCCGAGAAGTTGCGCGGGACCCAGCCGCGCTGGACCATCAACGTCTGCGTGGTGCCCTCCAGCGCGAGGGGCGTGAGCACGTAGAAGCCGGGCTGCCCGTGCATCTGGCGGTTGTCGAGGAAGACCGTCTGCGTCGGCAGCCAGAGCCCTCGCAAGCGCACCTTGCGATGGAGCTCGGTGGTGGGCTGCTCCACCGCGAGGAAGTCCTCCATCGCCAAGGCGGGATACGCCTGCTGCGTCTCGATGCTGGCCTGAAGTGCCTCCTTCTGCGCAGCACGGGAGAGCTGCCAGCGGCCCAGGGCGACCGCTGTTGCGGCAACCAGGAGTGCCGCCAGCGTGATGATCCAGAAACGCACGGCAGGGTGCGCGCGCGACGAGGAAGAGGAAACCCGCATCCGGTCACGCATGGCAATGAACGCGGCCGGGGCCGCACATAATCGAACTCATGAAATATCTCGTGGCCCTGGGCTTCGTGGGCATCCTGGGCAGCCTGGCATGGGCGCTGTACCACATGCTCACCGGCGGACGCGACGGCAAGTCCAGGCCGGGTGGCATGGCTCGCGCGCTGACCGTTCGGATCGGGTTGTCGGTGGTTTTGTTCCTGTGCCTGCTGCTCGCCTGGAAGCTCGGCTACATCCAGCCGACGGGCTTGCCGGCCGGACGCTGAGTCCTCAGCGGACGACAACAAAAAAGCGCCTTGCGGCGCTTTTGTGCTTTCTGGGCCTCGATCATAGCGAGGCCCCTTCGGCAGCCTTGTCGGTCAAAGCCAATAGACGAGCACGTACAGGCCGAGCCAGACCACGTCCACGAAGTGCCAGTACCACGCAGCGCCCTCGAAGCCGAAGTGGCGCTCCGGCGTGAAGTGCCCCTTCATCAGGCGCAGCGTGATGAACAGCAGCATCAGCATGCCGACGAACACATGCAGGCCGTGGAAGCCGGTGAGCATGAAGAAGGTGGAGCCGTAGGCGCCCGAACTCAGCTTGAGGTTGAGTTCGGTGTAGAGGTGGTAGTACTCGTAGCCCTGAACGCCCAGGAAGATCACGCCCAGCAGCACCGTGATCCACATGAAGCGGATGGTCTGGGCACGGTGGCCGGCCCGCAGCGCATGGTGGGCGATGGTGAGTGTCACGCCCGACGACAGCAGCAGCGCCGTGTTGATGGTGGGCAGCCAGAAGGGTCCCACGGTCTGGAAGGGCTCGACGATGCCGGCGGGCGAGCCGGTGGCGCCGGCCTGCACGCTGGGCCACACGGCCCGGAAGTCGGGCCACAGAAGCGCGTTGTCCAGGCTGCCCAGGGCCGGCAGCGAGTGGGTGCGCGTCCACCACAGGGCGGTGAAGAAAGCGCCGAAGAACATCACCTCCGAGAAGATGAACCAGCTCATGCTCCAGCGGTAGGAGAGGTCGATCTTGGCGCTGTACTTGCCGGCCTCGCTCTCGCCCACCGCTTCGCGGAACCACTGGAACAGCACCACCCACCACCAGATCAGGCCGAATGCGAGCGAATAGGCGCCCCAGGCATGGTCATTGATCCACTGCCCGGCCCCAAGGATGACGAAGAACAGGCCGATGGCGGCCATCAGCGGATGACGCGATGGGCCCGGCACGAAGTAGTAAGGCGCGGTGCCGTGGGTGGTCGAACTCATGTTGCTCCTCAGGCTTGATCTCTGTCTTGTGGGTTGCAGGGGAACGGATGTCGGCTCAGGTCGAAACGGCGTACTTCACCAGCGCAAGCAGCACGGCGATGAGCACCAGCACCGCGACGAAGCCCACGGCCACGATGTGCAGCGGTGACAGGCGCGAAATGTCTTCCTGGTATTCGCTGTGCTTGCGCACGCCGAAGAAGCCCCAGGCCACCGCCTTGATGGTGCGCCACAGCGACGGCTTGGGCACCGGGCGGCCTTCTTCCGGTGCGGTCACGAGCGCGGCTCCCCGTTGCCGGCCGCCGCGGTGGGCGCGGGCGGCGTACGGCCGCCGACCTCGAAGAAGGTGTACGACAGGGTGATCGTCTTCACGTCCTTGGAGATGCGCGGATCGATCACGAAGGCCACGGGCCATTGCTTCTTCTCACCGGCGTCCAGCGTGTACTGGTTGAAGCAGAAGCATTCCAGCTTGTTGAAGTACGGCGCGGCCTGCTGCGGCGCGTAGCTGGGCACGGCCTGGGCAGCCATGCGGCGGTTCTGGACGTTCTGGAACTCGTACATCACCGTATGCAGTTCGCCAGGATGAACCTGCATCGAGCGCTGGGCGGGCGCGAAGTCCCACAGCCCGTGCGCATTGGCGTCGAACTCGACCGTGATGGTGCGCGACATGTCCACCTGCGTGTTGCCGGGCAACCTTGCCGCTGCGCCACCCTTGGCACCCCCTGGTACCTCCAGTTCAGAGCGCGCCAGCACGTTGATGCCCGTGACCTCGCAGATGGCACGGTACAGCGGCACCAGCGCATAGCCGAAGGCGAACATGCCTGCTACCACGATCGCGAGCTTGCCCACCATCTGGAGGTTCTCGCGGCGCAGGCGCCGGGCAAAGTGCAGGGCCATGGGGGATCCTCAGTGGCCCAGCCAGACCATGCGGATGATGAAGCCGATGAAGAACAGAACCGCGATGGAGGCCAGCGTCAGGCCCATGCGGCGGTTGTTCTTCTTCTGGTCGGGCGTCATGACAGGTGCGGGCACGTGTTCAGGCTCAGCCGATCACCTTGGTCGCGGTGGCGTCCAGGCGGGGCGGGTTCTCGAAGGTGTGGAATGGCGCTGGCGACGGCACTTCCCACTCCAGGCCTTCGGCGCCTTCCCAGGGCTTCTGGGGCGCAGGCTCGCCCTTGCCACGCATGGCGGGCAGCACGACGAAGAGGAAGAAATACACCTGCGCCAGGCCGAACGCAAAGGCACCGACCGACGCGATGGCGTTGAAGTCGGCGAACTGCATCGGATAGTCGGCGTAGCGACGCGGCATGCCTGCCAGACCCAGGAAGTGCATCGGGAAGAAGGTGACGTTGAACGAGATCAGCGACCACCAGAAGTGCAGCTTGCCCCGGGCCTCGTCGTACATCACGCCCGTCCACTTGGGCAGCCAGTAGTACACGCCGGCGAACATGGCGTAGAGCGAGCCGGCCACCAGCACGTAGTGGAAGTGGGCCACCACGTAATAGGTGTCCTGCAGCTGGATGTCGATGGGCGCCACCGCCAGGATCAGCCCGGTGAAGCCGCCCATGGTGAACACGAAGATGAAGCCCACGGCGAACAGCATCGGCGTCTCGAAGGTCATCGAGCCCTGCCACATGGTCGCGATCCAGTTGAAGATCTTCACGGCCGTCGGCACCGCGATCAGCATGGTCGCGTACATGAAGAACAGCTGGCCCGTCACCGGCATGCCCGTGGTGAACATGTGATGCGCCCACACGATGAAGGACAGGATGGCGATCGAGCTGGTGGCGTACACCATCGAGGCATAACCGAACAACTTCTTGCGCGCGAAGGCCGGCACGATCTGGCTGATGATGCCGAAGGCCGGCAGGATCATGATGTAGACCTCGGGGTGGCCGAAGAACCAGAAGATGTGCTGGTACATCACCGGGTCGCCGCCACCGGCGGGGTTGAAGAAGTGCGTGCCGAAGTGCCGGTCGGTCAGCGTCATGGTGATGGCGCCGGCCAGCACGGGCATCACGGCGATCAGCAGGTAGGCGGTGATCAGCCAGGTCCAGCAGAACATCGGCATCTTCATCAGCGTCATGCCCGGGGCGCGCATGTTGAGGATGGTCACGATGATGTTGATCGAGCCCATGATGGACGAGGCACCCAGGATGTGCATCGCGAAGATGCCGGCATCCATGGAGGGGCCCATCTGCAGCGTGAGCGGTGCATAGAGCGTCCAGCCCGCTGCCGGTGCGCCGCCCGGCAGGAAGAAGGAGCCCACGAGCATGAGGGCCGCGGGAATCATCAGCCAGAAGCTGAAGTTGTTCATCCGCGCGAAGGCCATGTCGCTGGCACCGATCTGCAGCGGGATCATCCAGTTCGCGAAGCCCACGAAGGCCGGCATGATGGCGCCAAACACCATGATGATGCCGTGCATGGTGGTGAACTGGTTGAACAGCTCAGGGTTCACCAGTTGCAGGCCGGGCTGGAACAGCTCGGCGCGGATCAGCAGCGCAAGGATGCCGCCGATCATCAGCATGGTGAAGGAGAACAGCAGGTACAGCGTGCCGATGTCCTTGTGGTTGGTCGCGAACATCCAGCGGCGCCAGCCGTGCGGATGGTCGTGGTGTTCGTCGTGCACATCGCCACCGTGGGCGGCGTGGCCGTGCGGGTCGAGGACTGCGCTCATGTCGTTATTCCTTGGCTGACTCTCGGAGGGACTGCAATGGCGCCGGCATCACTTGCCGCGCTGTGCCAGCACCTCGGCCGGCTGCACGAGTTGGCCCGTCTTGTTGGACCAGCTGTTCTTGGTATAGGAGATGACTGCCGCGATGTCGGTGTCGGACAGTTGCTTCCACGACGGCATGGCGCCGTTGTTCTGGCCGTTCAGCAGCACATGGATCTGCTTGGTGTGGTCGGCGTCGAGCACCACGGCTGCGCCGTCGAGCGGCTTGATGGGGCCAGCGCCCTTGCCGTTGGCCTGGTGGCAGGCCGCGCAGTTGGCCGCATACACGCGTTCGCCGCGGGCCAGGATGTCGGGCAGCGTCCAGACCTTGTTGGGGTCGTCCTGCTTGGCGGCGGCTTCCTTCTTCTTGGTGTCGACCCAGGCGGTGTAGTCGGCAGCGGACAGAACCTTGACGTGGATCGGCATGTACGCATGCTCCTTTCCACACAATTCCTGGCATTGACCATAGAAATCGCCAGTTCGCTCGGCGCGGAACCAGGTGTCGCGCACGAAGCCGGGAATCGCGTCCTGCTTGATGCCGAACTGCGGCACCGCAAAGGCGTGGATCACGTCGTTGGCCGTGGTGATGATGCGGATCTTCTGCTTCTCGGGCACCACCAGCGGGTTGTCGACCTTGAGCAGGTAGTCGTCGGGCACATCGCCCTTGGCACCAGCGTCGGACAGGGCACGGTGCGAGCTGTCGAGCGTGGAGATGAAGGACAGGCCCTCGCCCTCCCCCTTGATGTAGTCGTAGCCCCACTTCCACTGGTAGCCGGTGACCTTGATCGTGAGGTCGGCATTGGTGGTGTCCTTCTGCGCCACCAGGATCTTGGTGGCAGGCAGGGCCATCAGGATCACGATGATGAAGGGGACGATGGTCCACACCACCTCCACCACCACGGATTCATGGAAGTTGGCCGCCTTGTGGCCCACGGACTTCCGGTGCTTCCAGATGGAATAGAACATCACCGAGAAGACACCGACGAAGATCACGAAGCACAGCAGCAACAGCACGTTGTGCAGGAAGTGCTGCTCCTCCGAGATGCGTGTCGCCCCCACCGGAAGGTTGAGCTGGCGCACCATCGGGCCGCCCGGCAGATCCTCGACTGCATGCGCGGCGCCACTGAACGCCACGCCGGCCGCCAGCATCCATCTTGCCGGCACGGTCCAAATGCTCTTCATCGTGTTCACTTTTTTCAGACCTTCAAACAATCCACCGTCTCCACCATCCACCAGCGCCGCGCGAAGCTAGGCTTCGCGCAATGCGCTGCGGATCTCCCGTGCCAGTGCAGCCCGAAGCTCGGGGCGCACATAGCGCCCCACACAGACCGAACGCCCCTGCGCGGACACCTCGATCAGCGAGCGGTCGCTCGCCTGGGGCTCTACGCGCACCTGGTGCCGAAGAAATTCAGCCCGCTCGACGCTGCCGCCATGCTCGTGCTCGATCACGAGCCGACCGTCCTGCAGCGCGATGCGCTCGCCGTCCGTCGCATGCCGGGCATAGAACATGAAAGCCAGACCCACCGCCGCAAGCTCCAGCCAGGCGAATGGCAACACGAGCTTGGCGCCCTGCAGCCAGAAGACACCGGCGATCCCGAGAGACACCACGCACAGCGACGCATAGGCCCACCCGAGCTGGCTGGGTGTGATCGAGCAATTGCGCCGCAGGAACCAGTGAATGCTCTGGCCCGAAACAGTGGCGAAGCGAAACACGGGATTCGGCACGGGCGGGAGGGGCTCTTTCGAGGGAGTGCCGCTGCAGCCGAAGGCCAGTCCCAGGGCCGCAAGCACTCAAGAATTGTAGCGTGGCACCCTGTTTCGGCAGTCGGGGCAAGCCCTGCCCCACAGCCCCTTCGCGAGCGTCGCCGGAGCAGTTAGGCGCCGTCCCGGCCGCGTCGCAACATTTGACGCATGTCATTCAGCCCGATGGCGCTTTCCGGGGCGACCGCCACCCGCGAAACCGGCTTGAAGGCATGGCCGTAGATGATCTCGAAGGTCAGGGCGATGCGCCCGCCGTGCTCGTCGCACGCCAGGCCGGCCAGCAGGTCGAGCATCTGCGCGCGCCAGCGCCGCCCGCGCAGGGCCGGGAAGCGATCCCGATGCAGGTTGCGGCCCAGCGTGCGCAATTCGGCCAGCGCCGCCTCGGGCGTGCCCCAGGTCAGCACGATGCGCTCCATGTCCATGACCGGCTCGGCAAAACCGGCATGCACCAGCATGTCGCCCCAGTCGTGCATGTCGGTGAAGGCATGGGCTGGCTCCGGCCAGCCGCGAGCCCGATAGGCGGAACGCAGTTCCATCAGCGTGTCGGGGCCGAGGCCGGAGAACATCAGAAAACCGTCGGTCGCCACGCGGCGGTGCCATTCGGCGATCAGAACCTCCGGGTCCGGCGCCATGTGCAGCCCCATGTTGGCCCACAGCAGATCGACACCCCCTTCAGGCAAGGCGCCGAAGAGTTGCGGCCGGCCGCCCCGCCAGCGCTTCGCGCTCCACCAGGGTGCGGCAAAGGCAGCCGTCGTGGGGGCATGCAGGGCCGGCTCCGGCTCCTGCACATAGGCAGCCGCCTGGGGATAGCGCTGCGCCACCCGCTCATGCACCTCCAGGCCACCGCGAAGCGGCGACCAGTCGGCCCAGTGCCGCGGCGTGGCCTTGATCCACTGCAGGCGCTCCTCCATCCGCCGGCCCACTTCCTCGTGGAGCCAGGGTGCCGCGTCGCCGGGCGCCTGCCGCGCCCAGCGGCGGGCGGCCACCGGGTCGATCGTGGGCGGCCGGGATGCGGAAGAGGAAGACATGGCGATCAAGAGGCGCGCCGCGTGCGAATCGTCACGGCGGCGGGCGAGGTCGGCGAGGGGCGCGCCAGTATATTGAGCCGATGCCGACCTCTGCGCCGACCCGGCTTCGCCTCCCGGCTGCCCGACTGTTCAGCGCCCTGCTCGGCCTGCTTCCCAGCCAATGCGCCCTCTGCCGGGCCTGGCCGGACGAGGTGCTCTGCCGCGCCTGTCTGGACCAGTTCGCCGTCCCCGTGCCGCGATGCCGGCACTGCGCATTGGCGGTGCCGCCGGGCCAGCCCGTCTGCGGTGCCTGCCTGCGCGATCCGCCGCCCCTGGACGAATGCGTCGCCGCCTGCGACTACGACTGGCCCTGGAGCGCCTGCGTCTCGCGCTTCAAGTTCGCGGGCGAAGCCGGCTGGGCGGCGCCGCTGGCGGCCGTGCTGCGCCGCCACCCACGGGCGGCGGACCTGATCAACGCCGCCGACCTCGTGCTGCCCATGCCGCTGTCGCAGGAACGGCTGCGCGAGCGCGGCTTCAACCAATCCCTGGAACTGGCACGCCGGCTGGCGCCGGGCCGCTGCGATGCCCAGGTGCTGCTGCGGCCGGTCCACACACCGCCGCAGTCGGGCCTGAGCCGGGCCGACCGGCTGCGCAACCTGCGGGGAGCCTTCGCGGTGGAGCCCGCGCGCGCCCACGGACTGCAGGGCCGCGCCGTGCTGCTGATCGACGACGTGATGACCACTGGCGCTTCGCTGAGTGCCGCCGCCCGGGTGCTTCGGCAGGCCGGCGCGGCGCAGGTGACGGCCCTGGTGCTCGCGCGCACGCCCGCCCCCGGCGACGCGTGACGGACGCACCATCGCTGCGTCGCACGGGGCCATCCAGCGGCGGTTAAGCTCGCCGCCCCTCCCTGCCTGGTCGACCGCCCCATGTTCCGCATCGTTCTCGTCGAGCCCGAGATCCCACCCAATACCGGCAACGTGATCCGTCTCGCCGCCAACACCGGCTGCGAGCTTCATCTGGTGGAGCCGCTCGGCTTTTCGATGGAGGACCGCCTGCTGCGGCGGGCCGGCCTCGACTACCACGAGTTCGCCCGCGTCGAGCGCCATGCCAGCTGGCAGGCGCTGGTCGAGCGGCATGCGCCGGCGCCCGGGCGCCTGTTCGCCCTCACGACGCGCGGCACGCGCCTGGTGCACGACGTGGCCTTCCAGCCCGGCGACTGGCTGGTGTTCGGGGCCGAGACCCGCGGACTGGCGCCCGAACTGCGGGAGCGCTTCGCCCCGCCGCAGCAGTTGAAGCTGCCGATGCGGCCGGGCCAGCGCAGCCTCAACCTGTCGAACGCGGTGGCCGTGACGGTGTTCGAGGCCTGGCGGCAGAACGGGTTCGCCACGGAAGTTTGAGCCGGGGCGGCGCCAGGGACGTGTATCCGTTGGCTACACGTGAATCCAGGCAGAGGGCGCGGGCGTATCTGGATCAGGCCTCTGTGCAGCCTCATGGCGGCCAGGCGCCATCCCTCCACCTCCTACCAAGGAAGCCTCCCATGATCCGCAAGCTCACCGCCGTCGCCCTCGCCACCCTGTTCACCGCGGGCGCTGCCCATGCCGTGGATGGCGAGATGTCGCCCAACCCGCCGGTTCCCTTCCAGTCCACGCTGTCGCGGGCACAGGTGCAGGCCGAGGCCCGCAATGCGCCGACGCCCAACAACGGCAGCACCGGCGTGCTCCAGGTGCGCGGCAACACGGATCGGGCCGTGGTCCGGGCCGGTGCGCGGGCCACGGCGCGCGAGGGCTGCGCCAACTGCGCCGAAGTCGGCACGCTGTGAGCCGCCGCGGCGCGCCCTGGCCCGGGTCTCAGGGGTAGCGCCGCACCACCGACTCGGCCACGCAGGCGGGCTTCGCGGCGCCTTCGAGTTCGATGGTGCTCTGCCAGACCATCTGGTAGCCGCCGCCTTCGATGGCTTCGCTCGACAGCAGCTTGATGTGGGCACGCAACCGGCTGCCGACCGGCACCGGGGACATGAAGCGCACGCGATTCAGGCCATAGTTGACCCCCATGCGGGCTTCGACCACTTCGACCGCGGTGTCGAAGAAGGTCGGCAATAGCGACAGCGTGAGAAAGCCGTGGGCGATGGGCGCGCCGAAAGGCCCGGCCTTGGCGCGCTCCACATCCACGTGGATCCACTGGTGGTCGCCCGTCGCCTCGGCGAACTGGTTGACCTGGGCCTGTGTCACGGTGGTCCAGTCACTGGTGGCGATGTCCTGGCCGACGCAGGCGTTCAGGTCGGCAAGGGTCTGGAAGATGCGCTTGGTCATGCGGCGGATGATGCCCCGGGCCCGCCAGCCCTGCTGTCTGCGCCGGGACAGGAGCGATCGGTGCTTTCCCGCAAGCGGCTGGCCTTCAGTCGTCCAGCCACTGGATCAGCGGCTGCCACTGCGCCAGGTCGCGCTCGTAGCGCGTGGGGGCAAGGTCGAACAGGGTCAGGCCGTGGGCGGCGAGCTGCACATAGTTCTGCGTTTCGCGCAGTTCCGTGACCAGCGGCATCTTCATCTGCATGGCGAATTCGCGCAGCCGTTCGGCGGCCAGCGTGCGCGCCCCCACCCGCATGCCCACCAGGCCGATGCGCGGCGCCCTCTTGCCCGGCAGGCGCTCTGCCAGCCGGTCGAGGAAATCGCGGGTGGCGAAGATGTCGAACAGGCTGGGCTGCACGGGCACCACCACCTTGTCTGCCAGCGCCAGCACTTCCTTGAAACGCCAGCCATGCAGTCCGGCCGGCGTGTCCAGCACGGCGTGGGTCGTCCCCGCGGGCGGGCGCACGATGCTTCCCTGCCCCTGCGCTTCCCAGCCGCGGATGCCGGCGGCCTGCGCCGGCCGCAGCGAGAGCCAGAGCCGCGAGGACTGCTGCCGATCCACGTCGCCCAGCATGACCGGATGGCCCCGGCTCGCGAAATAGCCCGCGATGTGGGTCGCAAGCGTCGACTTGCCCGACCCACCCTTCGGATTGGCGACGAGAACCACCGGCATGCAGCGCTCCTGGCGTTGAACCAGGCTGCATGGTAGGCCCAGCCGATGCCGGCATGCCGACGCGCGTTTGCGCTATGGTCGCCGCCATGCCGACCATTCCAACCCCAACATCCGGCGCCCCCTCCAGCGAGCCTGACGCGGCCGCGGTCTATGTGCTGGCGGCGCATCCCCACTGGCGGGAATCCCGGGCCAACCGGCGCCTGCGCGACGCCGCCCTGGGTCTTCCCCACGTGCAGGTCAACGACCTGTACGCCACCTACCCCGACTACGCCATCGATGTGGCGGCCGAGCAGCGGCGCCTGGACGCCGCCGAACTGGTGGTGCTGATGCACCCGATCCAGTGGTACAGCATGCCGCCCCTGCAGAAGCTGTGGCTGGACGAGGTCCTGGGCTACGGCTGGGCGTACGGCCCGGGTGGCCATGCACTGCGCGGCAAGTCGATGTGGCTGGTGGCCAGCACCGGCGGCGCCCAGGACAGCTACCACCCCGCAGGCTACAACCGCTATTTCTTCGACGCCTTCCTGCCGCCCTACGAGCAGACCGCAGCCCTGTGCGGCATGCGCTTCCTGCCGCCACTGCTGCTGCACGATGCCCGGCGCGTGCCCGAGCCCGAACTCGCGGCGCACGTGGAGGTCTTCGTCCAGCGCCTCGCCAGCTATCCGGACTGGCCCGAACTGGCGGAGCTGGAGGACTGCCCGGAATGCCTGGTGCCGGCGGGCGACCGGCCCCAGGCGCAGGTGGTGCGCTGAGCATGGAACACGCACCCGCCTGGCTGACCAACAGCCTGATCTACCTCGGGGCCGCCGTGCTGGTCGTGCCCCTGTCGCGCGCGCTCGGCCTGGGCGCCATCATCGGCTACCTGGTGGCCGGCATCGCCATCGGCCCGGCCGGCCTCGGGCTGGTGTCCAGCGTCGAGGAGGTGCTGCACTTCGCCGAATTCGGCGTGGTGCTGATGCTCTTCCTGGTCGGCCTGGAACTGGAGCCGCGCCGGCTCTGGCTGCTGCGCCGGCCCATCTTCGGCTGGGGCAGCGCCCAGGTGCTGGGCTGCGCCGTGGTGCTGTTCGCCGTCGGCTGCGCGGCCGGCGCGCCATGGCGGGTGTCGCTGGTGGCGGCGCTGGGCCTGGCGCTCTCGTCCACCGCCATCGCGCTGCAGGTCTTCGGCGAGCGCAAGCTGCTCAAGACGGCCAGCGGCCAGGCGGGCTTCTCGATCCTGCTGTTCCAGGACGTGGCCGCCATCCCCATCCTGGCCTTGCTGCCGGTACTGGCCAGCGGTCCGGCCGACGCGCCACTGGACGCCACGGCCCGCGCGCTCGAAGCCGCCAAGATCATCGGCGTGGTGGGCGGAATCGTGCTGGGCGGCCGGCTGGCGCTGCGGCCGATCCTGCGCTGGATCGCCCGCAGCAACACGCCCGAGATCTTCACCGCTGCCTCGCTGCTGCTGGTGGTGGCCATCGCGGCGCTGATGCAGTTCGTGGGCCTGTCGATGGCGCTGGGTGCCTTCCTCGCCGGCGTGCTGCTGGCCGAGAGCGAATACCGCCGTGAGCTGGAGACCGACATCGAGCCCTTCAAGGGCCTGCTGCTGGGCCTGTTCTTCATCGCCGTGGGCATGAGCATCGACTTCCGCGTGCTGCTGGCCCAGCCGCTACTGATGGCCGCACTGGTGGCGGGCTTCATGGTGCTCAAGTTCGGCGTGATCCTGGGGCTGGCGCGCGCCATGGGCCTGCCGCGGCGCGAGCGGCCGGTGTTCACGCTGCTGCTGGCGCAGGGCGGCGAGTTCGCCTTCGTCGTCTTCCAGGCGGCCGTGGGCGCGCAGGTGCTGGCCCCCGAGACCTCGTCGCTGCTGGTGGGCGCGGTGGCGCTGTCGATGCTGCTGTCACCGCTGCTGCTGGTGCTCTTCGATCGCCTCATTCCCGACCCGCAGAGCCAGGCGCAGGTGGAAGAAATCTCCGAGCCGCAGGAGGCGCAGGTGCTGATCTGCGGCTTCGGCCGCTACGGCCAGATCGTGGGCCGCGTGCTGCTGTCGCAGGGCATGCCGGTGACGGTGCTGGACCACGACCCCGACACCGTCCAGGGCCTGCGGGAGTTCGGTTTCCGCGTGTTCTATGGCGATGCGACACGGCTCGACCTGCTGCGTATCGCAGGGGCCGGCCAGGCGCGCGCCATCGTGGTGGCGGTGGACGAGGTGACGACCTGCCTGGCCATCGTCGACCTGGTGCGGGAGCACTTTCCGCAGGCAGAGATCATCGCCCGTGCCCGCAACCTGGGGCACTACTACCAGTTGCGCGACCGCGGCATCACCCTGGCCGAGCGCGAGCTGTTCGAATCGTCGCTGCGCAGCGCGCGCTCGGTGCTGGAGACGCTGGGCTGGCCCGCGCACGAGGCGCGCGAGGCGGCCATGCAGTTCCGCCTGCGCAACCTGCGCATCGCGGAAGACAGCTATCCGCACTACAAGGACCGCAAGAAGCTGATCGCCGTGGCCAAGGAAGGCCGCCAGCAGTTCGAGGAGCAGATGGCGCGCGAGCGCGAGGAACGCCGGCGGGCGCGCGATTCATGGGGCGTGCGGCATGAGGGCCAGGGCGACGGGGCGCGCGCCGAAAGGCCGGACTGAGCGCGCCCGCCTCGACGCCTACTTCAGCCCAAGCAGGCGCACCGCGTTGTCCTTCAGGATCCCCGGCATCACCTCCGGCTTGAAGCCGGCCTCCTGGAAGTCCTTCATCCAGCGATCGGGCGTGATCAGCGGGTAGTCGCTGCCGAAGAGGATGCGGTCCTTCAGCAGCGTGTTGGCGTACTGCACCAGCTGCTTCGGGAAGTACTTGGGACTCCAGCCCGACAGGTCGATCCAGACATTGGGCTTGTGCGTGGCCACCGACAGCGCCTCGTCCTGCCACGGGAAGCTGGGGTGGGCCATGATGATCTGCATGTCCGGGAAGTCGATGGCGACGTCGTCCAGGTGCATCGGGTTGCTGTACTCCAGCCGCAGGCCGCCGCCGCAGCGCATGCCCGAGCCGATGCCGCTGTGGCCGGTGTGGAAGATGGCCGGCAGCTTGTGCTCGGCGATCACTTCGTACAGCGGCCAGGCCATGCGGTCGTAGGGATGGAAGCCCTGCACCGTCGGATGGAACTTGAAGCCCTTGACGCCGTGCTCCTCGATCAGCCGGCGCACCTCGCGCGCACCCATCTTTCCCTTGTGCGGATCGACGCTGCCGAAGGCGATCATGATGTCGCTGTTCTTCTGCGCCGCCTCGGCGATCTCCTCGTTCGGGATGCGGCGGCGGCCCAGGTTGGACTCGCTGTCCACGCCGAACATCACCAGGCCGATCTTGCGCTCGCGGTAGTAGTCGATGCTCTCCTGGATGGTCGGGCGCCGGCTGGAGCGGAAGTACTTGTCCGCCGCGCGGTCGTACTCCTCGCCGTAGTTGTCGAAGGGGTTCCAGCAGCTGATCTCGGCGTGGGTGTGGATGTCGATGGCGGTGAGGTTCGCGATGTCCATGGGCGCGTCTCCGTTCGGGTAAGTACTGATGAGTTGGCCGTTCCGGGCCGTTGAATTGATTATTTTGGATAACCATAATCGATCCAACTTCCGAACGCAATCATGACCCATCAGGACCTCAGCCTCGACATCCAGGGCGACATCGCCATCGTCCGCCTCACGCGCCCGGCCAAGCGCAACGCCCTCAACGACGGCCTGATCCTGGCCCTGCGCAACACCTTCGAGAGCCTGCCCGACACCGTGCGCGCCGTGGTGCTCGACGGCGAAGGCCCGCATTTCTGCGCCGGCCTGGACCTGTCGGAGATCAGCGAGCGCGATGCCGGCGGCGGCCTGCGCCATTCGCGCATGTGGCATGCCGCGCTGGAGCTGGTGCAGCATGGCCCCGTTCCCGTGGTGGCCGCCCTGCACGGCGCCGTGGTCGGTGGCGGCCTGGAGCTGGCCAGCGCCTGCCACATCCGCGTGGCCGATGCCAGCACCTTCTATGCGCTGCCCGAAGGCACGCGCGGCATCTTCGTGGGCGGCGGCGGCTCGGTGCGCATCCCGCGCCTGATCGGCGTGGCCCGCATGACCGACATGATGATGACCGGCCGCGTCTACAACGCCGAGGACGGCGAGCGCGCCGGCTTCGCCCAGTACCTGGTGCCCGAGGGCGCAGCCGTCGACAAGGCCATCGAACTGGCCCGCCGCATCGCCACCAATGCGCCGCTGACCAACTACGCGCTGATGCACGCCCTGCCCCGCATCGCCGAGCAGAGCGCCGACCACGGCTTCTTCACGGAGGCGCTGATGTCCGGCATCGTGCAGGACGCGCCCGAGGCCAAGGCCCGCGTGCGTGCCTTCCTCGAAGGCAAGGCGGCGAAAGTCACCAAGGGCTGAGGCCTCAGCACCGAAGGACAAGAACATGCTGGAGACACTGGACATGCCCACCGCGACCCCCGCCGCTGCGCCTGCCGCCCGCTACCGCGCGCTCGAATTCGGCATCACCCGCGCCGTGCTGCGCGAGGCCGAAGGCGGCGTGCAATACCTGCAGGCCGTCAAGCCGCTGGGCCACCATGCCCACCGCATGACGGACCGGCTGGTGTACTGGGCCGCCATGGCGCCCGACCGGACCTTCGTGGCCCGCCGCGCGCGCAATGCCGACGGCAGCACCGGCGACTGGATCCGCATCAGCTACCGCGAGGCGCTGTCCAAGGCCCGCGCCATCGGTCAGGCGCTGCTGGACCGCGGCCTGAGCGAGGACCGGCCGGTCGCCATCCTCAGCGAGAACAGCATTGAGCACCTGCTGCTGGCGCTGGGCGCGCTCTACGTGGGCATTCCGCACTGCCCGGTGTCGCCGCCCTATTCGCTGGTCAGCAAGGACTACGACAAGCTGCGCCATGTGATCGGCACGCTCACGCCCGGCCTGGTGTTTGCCAGCGACACGCGCTATGCCGCAGCCATCGCCGCCGTGGTGCCGGCCGACACCGAGGTGGTGCTGGGCGGCGGCGCGCTGGAAGGCCGCACGGTCACGCCGCTGTCGCAGCTGCTGGCCACCGAGCCCACATCCGCCGTCGAGGCGGCCATGCACGGCACGCACCCGGGCACCATCACCAAGTTCCTGTTCACCTCGGGCTCCACGAAGAACCCCAAGGCGGTCATCAACACCCACCGCATGTGGTGCGCCAACCAGCAGCAGCTGCGTGCCTCCATTCCTGCGCTGGGCGAGGAGCCGCCGGTGCTGATCGACTGGCTGCCCTGGAACCACACCTTCGGCGGCAACCACAACGTCGGCATCGTGCTGGACAACGGCGGCACGCTCTACATCGACGACGGCAAGCCCACGCCGGGCGGCATCGCCGAGACGCTGCGCAACCTGCGCGAGATCGCGCCCACCGTCTACTTCAACGTGCCCACCGGCTTCGAGTACATCGCCAACGCGATGGAGGAAGACCCGGCGCTGCGCAAGAAGCTGCTGTCGCGCTGCCGCATGTTCTTCTACGCCGGCGCGGCCCTGCCCCAGGCCGTGTGGGATCAGCTGCACCGCCTGCAGGAGGCCGAGATCGGCGAGCGCCTGGTGATGGGCACCGGCCTGGGCATGACCGAGTCCGGCCCCTTCGGCCTGTACATCACCCGGCCCGAAGTGCGCACGGGCGACCTGGGCCTGCCCTGCGCGGGCATGGAGATCAAGCTGGTGCCCACCGACGGCAAGGTCGAGATCCGCTACCGCGGCCCCAACGTCACGCCCGGCTACTGGCGCATGCCCGAAGCCACGCACGAGGCCTTCGACGAGGAAGGCTTCTTCAAGACCGGCGACGCCGTCGCCTGGATCGACCCCGACAACATCCACCTGGGCCTGCGCTTCGACGGCCGCATCGCCGAGGACTTCAAGCTGGCCACCGGCACCTTCGTGAGCGTCGGTCCGCTGCGCGCCAAGGTGATCGCCTTCGGCGCGCCCTATGTGCAGGACGTGGTGCTCACCGGCATCAACCTGAAGGAAGTGGGCGCGCTGATCTTCCCGACCCAGGCGGTGCGCGAGCTGGCGCCCTCGCTGCCAGGCGACGTGCCGCTGAAGTCGGTGCTGGAGCATCCGGAGGTTCAACTGCACTTTCAGAAGGTGATCGACCGCCTGGCGGGCGACGCCACGGGCAGCGCCAACCGCATCGCCCGCGCCGCGCTGGTGGCCGAGCCGCCCTCCATCGACAAGGGCGAGATCACCGACAAGGGCTCGATCAACCAGCGCGCCGTGCTCAAGCACCGCGACGACGCGGTGCAGGCCCTGCACGCCGACACGCTGCCGTTCACCATCAAGCCCCAGTGGCAGTAGCCATTGGCTCCCTCCCCCGCTGGGGGAGGGCGGGGGTGGGGGCCTGCGGCGGTCGTCGAGCAGCAGGCCATCTACCGCCGAACGCCCCCATCCCCACCTTTCCCCAGAGGGGGAAGGAGCAAGAAACCAAGGAGATGAACCCATGAAGATCGAAGGACAAAGCGCGCTGGTCACCGGTGGCGCCTCCGGCCTGGGCGAAGCCACCGCCCGCGAACTCGCCCGTCTGGGCGCCAAGGTGGCGGTGCTCGACCGCAACCTCGACCAGGCGAAGAAGGTCGCGGCCGACATCGGCGGCGCGGCCTTCGCCTGCGACATCACCGACACGGCGAGCGTCGAGGCCGCCCTGAGCGCCGCGGCCGAGGCGCACGGCCCCGCCCGCATCCTGATGAACGTGGCCGGCATCGGCAGCGCGAAGCGCATCGTCGGCAAGGACGGCAGCGCCGCGCCGCTGGAAGACTTCGCCCGCGTCATCCAGGTCAACCTGATCGGCACCTACAACGTGAGCCGCCTCTTCGCGGCCCGCTGCGCCAGACTCGAAACGCTGGACGGCGGCGAGCGCGGCGTGATGATGTTCACCGCCTCGGTGGCCGCCTTCGATGGCCAGGTGGGCCAGCAGGCCTACAGCGCCTCCAAGGGCGGCCTGGTCGGCATGACGCTGCCGATGGCGCGCGACCTGGCGCAGCACGGCATCCGCGTGTGCACCGTGGCGCCCGGCATCTTCGCGACGCCGCTGCTGCTGGAGCTGCCCGAGCCGGTGCAGCAATCGCTGGCCGCCGCCATTCCCTTCCCCCCCCGTCTGGGCAAGCCCTCGGAATTCGCCGAGCTGGCCTGCCACATCGTGACCAACGGCCACCTCAATGGCGAGGTGATCCGGCTGGACGGCGCGCTGCGCATGGCGCCGCGCTGACCCCCCGGAGCGGCCGAGGGGCCGCTCCTTCCTTGTGCGAGACCTTCACGAAGAACCACCACGGAGACAAACCATGAAGAAGGAAGACGGCAAGACTTTCGCGTTGCGCGCCCTGGCGGCGGCCGCACCCCTCGCGCTGCTGGCGGCCTGCGGCGGCTCGGGCAACGACAACAACCAGAACGCCGCGCTGGCGGCGGCGCTGATCGCGGCCAACCAGCCCGCGCCAGCACCTGCGCCCGCCCCGGCACCCGCGCCGGCCCCGGCGGTCGAGACCATTCCGCAGCTGTCGCCGGCCACCGGCGCCACGCTGACCTCCTGCACCGATCTCGCCACACGTTTCACCTACGCCAACACCACCATCACCGCGGCCACGGTGGTCGCGGCTGGCGCGCTCAAGGTCGCAGGCACCGACGTGCCGGAACATTGCCGTCTGACGGGCAACATGTTCCCCCGCACGAGCAGCGTCGACGGCAAGAGCTACGCCATCGGCTTCGAAATGCGCCTGCCCACCAGCTGGAACGGCCGCTTCTTCTATCAGGCCAACGGCGGCCTGGACGGCAGCGTCGCCACGGCCACTGGTGACGTAGGGGGCGGCGGCGGTCTCAGCAATGCGCTCAAGATGGGCTTCGCCGTGATCAGCTCCGACGCGGGTCATACCGCCGCGATGGGCGCGAATTTCGGCATCGATCCGCAAGCCCGCCTCGACTATGGCTACCAGGCCGTGGCCAAGCTCACGCCCATGGCCAAGAGCGCCATCCAGACCGCCTACGGCAAGGGCCCGGAGCGTTCCTACTTCGGCGGCTGTTCCAACGGCGGCCGGCATGCCATGGTCGCGGCGTCCCGCTACGCGGACCAGTACGACGGCATCCTGGCCGGCGATCCGGGCACGCGCCTTCCCCTGGCCGCCACCGCCAACATCGCAGGCGCCCAGACCTACAACACGCTGGCCACCACGCCTGGCGATCTGGGCAGCGGTTTCACGCAGGCCGAGCGCACACTGGTCACCAAGGCAGTGCTCGCCCAATGCGACGGGCTGGACGGCGCCGCCGACGGCATGGTGCAGGACAACGCGGCCTGCCAGGCCGCGTTCGACATCAACCGCGATGTGCCCACCTGTGCGACCACGCGCAACGGCACCTGCCTCAGCGCTGACCAGAAGTCCAAGATCGACAAGCTGTTCAAGGGCGGTGCGTCGACGCCCAGCGGCAAGCGGATCTACAACAGCTTCCCGTATGACGCCGGCCTGGACACGGGCGGCTGGGCACTGTGGAAGTTCGTCTTCCCGACCCTGCTTGACACGGGTGCCGTCGGTCTGGTCTTCCAGTCGCCACCCGAGGACGCGAGCACCTTCAATGGACCGAGCTTTGCGCTGACGGGCAACCTGGACACCATGCTGAGCAAGGTGAACGCCACCTCCGGCATTTATGCCGAGAGTGCGATGTCCTTCATGACCCCGCCCAACTACGGCAAGCTGCCGGCCCTGAAGAAGCGCGGCGCCAAGCTGATGGTCTACCACGGCACGGCCGACCCGATCTTCTCCAGCGACGACTCGGTCGACTGGTACCAGCAACTGCAAAAGGACAACGGCGGCGACGCCTCCAATTTCGCGCGGCTGTACCTGATCCCCGGCATGAACCATTGCTCGGGCGGCCCGGCCACCGACCAGTTCGACATGCTCAGCGCCCTGGTCAAGTGGGTGGAGCAAGGCCAGGCCCCCGACCGCGTGGTGGCCAGCGCTCGCGGCACCGGCAATGCCGGCGGCGTCAATGCCGACCTGCCGGCCACCTGGTCCGCCACCCGCACCCGTCCGCTGTGCCCCTATCCGAAGGTTGCCCGCTACAACGGCACGGGCAGCCTGGAGGACGCAGCCAACTTCAGCTGCCGCTGACCCCGTTTTCTTCCTTCGCTCTCCGGAGACATCCATGCAACATCGTCGTCAATTCCTCCACACCCTCGGCGGCGCGGCCGCCATGGGCGCCCTGTCGCCCCTGTCGGCCTTCGCCCAGGCCATCGAGCAGGTCAAGATCATGTACGGCTTCCCGGCCGGCAGCGCCGGTGACACCGTCGCCCGCCGCGTGGCCGAGAAGATCGCCGGCACCGCCTATGCCAAGGGCGCCTATGTCGAGAACAAGCCGGGCGCCGGCGGCCGCATCGCGGTCGAGACGCTGAAGAACTCGCCGCCGGACGGCTCGGTGCTCACGCTGGCGCCGGTATCGGCCATCGCGGTGTATCCGTACATCTACCCCAAGCTGACCTACAAGCCCGAGGACGTCACGCCCGTCTCCATCGGCGCCATCATGTTCCACGGCCTGGCCGTGGGCCCGGCGGTGCCGGCCGAGGTGAAGACGCTGAAGGACTTCCTCGCCTGGGCCAAGGCCAACCCGGCGCAGGCCAGCTACGGCTCGCCCGGTGCCGGCTCCATGCCGCACCTGCTGGGCGCGCTGCTGGGCATGCGCTCGGGCGTGGAACTGAAGCACGTGCCCTACCGCGGCACCGTGCCCAGCATCACCGACCTGGTGGGCGGCCAGATCGCCGCGGCCATGAACCCCAGCGGCGACTACCTGCAGTACATGAAGAACGGCCGCGTGCGCGTGCTGGCCACCTCGGGCAAGAAGCGCTCGCCCTACCTGCCCGACGTGCCCACTTTCACCGAGCTGGGCTACCCGGACGTGACCTCGGAGGAATGGTTCGGCTTCTACGCGCCTGCCAAGACGCCCGCGGCCGTGCTGGCCTCGGCCAATGCCGCGATCAACGCAGCCCTGAAGGACAAGGCGGTGATCGACTCGCTGGCGCTCGTGGGCCTGGTGGCCCACGGCACCACGGCGCAGGACATGGCGGCCGACCAGAAGGCGGAGTTCGAGCGCTGGGGCCCCCTGGTCAAGCAGATCGGCTTTACGGCAGAGTCCTGATCGCCCCAGGCTGACCGATCGCGAAGCCGGCTCTTACGATGCCGGCTTCGCGCCGTTTGCGAGACCCCGATCATGAACACCTTCCGCCTTGCCGCCCTCGGCGGCGCCATCGCCCTGCTTGCGGCCTGCGGCTCGCGTCCGCCCGACGCGGCCACGGCCATGAAGGCCGCGCGCCCCGGCGAACTGCACACCTGCGAAGGGCTCGAAGCCGCGCCGGGCGTGGTGTTCACAGCCGTGCGCAGCGTGCCGGCCGGCCCGGTGGCGGTGCGCGGTGGCAGCGAACAGGCGCCCGCCCACTGCCTGGTGCAGGGCCGCATGGCCGAGCGCACCAGCACGGTGGACGGCCAGCGCTACGCCATCGGCTTCGAGCTGCGGCTGCCGCAGGCCTGGAATGGCCGCTTCCTGTTCCAGGCCAACGGCGGGCTGGACGGCGTGGTCGTGCCGGCGCTGGGCGGCATCGGCGGCGGCGGGCCGCACACCAATGCGCTGTCGATGGGCTTCGCGGTGGTCAGCAGCGACGCCGGCCATCCCGCGCCCAACCCGCGCTTCGGCCTCGATCCGCAGGCGCGGCGCGACTACGGCTACAGCGCCGTGGCCCAGCTCACGCCCGTGGCCAAGCAGCTCGTCGCACAGGCCTATGGGCGACCGGCCGACCGCTCCTACATCGCGGGCTGCTCCAACGGCGGGCGCCACGCCATGGTGGCGGCCTCGCGCCTGCCCCAGGCCTTCGACGGCGTGCTGGCCGGCAACCCCGGCTTCCACCTGCCGCGCGCGGCCGTGGCCCAGCTCTACGGCGCCCAGCAGTACGCGCCGCTCGCCACGGCCAAGACGCCCCAGGGTGAGCCCGACCTGCAGACGGCTTTCACGCCCGGCCAGTTGCAGACCCTCTCGCGCGCCGTGCTGGCGCGCTGCGACATGCTCGACGGCCTGACCGACGGCATCGTCGGCGACGTCAAGTCCTGCCAGGCCCGCTTCAACCTGGGCCGCGACGTGCCCACCTGCACCGCGGGCCGGCAGGACAGCTGCCTGGATCCGGCGCAGAAGATGGCGCTGGCCCGCGTCTTCGCAGGCGCCCGCGACAGCAATGGCCGCCAGATCTACAGCAGCTTCCCCTTCGACCCCGGCGTCTCGGGCGCCAACTGGCGCGAATGGAAGCTGGCCAGCCCCGCCACCCGCGATGCCGGCGCCGTGGCCTTCATCTTCAGCACACCGCCGATGGCCGACCGGCCGCAGGGCATGGCCTTCGCACTCGGCTTCGACATGGACCGCGATGCGCCCCGCATCGACGCGACGCAGGCGCCCTACGACGAATCCGCCATGGCCTTCATGACGCCGCCCAACGCCGAGCGCCTGCAGTCGCTGCGGGCCCGGGGCGGCCGCATGATCGTCTACCACGGCACGGGCGACGGCGTGTTCTCGTCTGACGACACCGCCGCCTGGTACGAGCGCCTGCAGGCCACGCACGCCGGCCGTGCCGGCGAATTCGTGCGCTACTTCCCGGTGCCCGGCATGAACCACTGCAGCGGCGGCCCCTCGACCGACCAGTTCGACATGCTCACGGCACTGGTCGACTGGGTCGAGGGCGGCCACGCGCCCGAGCAGGTGCTGGCCGAGGCCCGCGGGCCCGGCTCGCCGCAGCCCAACCCCGAGGTGCCCGCCAGCTGGGCGCCCGACCGCACCCGGCCCCTGTGCCCCTATCCCGCCGTCGCCCGCTTCCGCGGCGGCGACACCGAACGCGCGACCAGCTTCGCCTGCGTCGCGCCCTGACTTCCTGCCCGTTTGCCATGGATTACGCCCCCCGCCCTGAAGACGTCCGCTTCCTTCTCGACTCCGTCCTCGGTGCCTCCCAGCAGCTGTCCCGGCTCGCTCCCTTCGCCGAGGTCGATGCCGACCTGCAGGCCCAGGTGCTGGAGCAGGCCGCCACCTTCGTCGGCGAGGTGATCGCCCCGCTGCAGCGCGACGGCGACGAGATCGGCTGCCGCCTCGAAGACGGCCAGGTCCGCACCCCGCCCGGCTTCGCCGCCGCCTACCAGGCCTTCGTGGAGGGCGGCTGGCCCAGCCTCTCCGCCGCGGCCGAGGACAGCGGCCAGGGCCTGCCCGCCGTGCTGGAGGCCGTGCTCTACGAATGGCTGGCCGGTGCCAACCACGGCTTCACCATGGCGCCCGGCCTGCTGCATGGCGCCTACGAATGCATCCGCCACCATGCCAGCGACGACCTGAAGGCCCGCTACCTGGGCAAGGTCGCCACCGGCGAATGGCTGGCCACCATGTGCCTGACCGAGGCCCATGCCGGCAGCGACCTGGGCCTGGTGCGCACCCGCGCCGTGCCGCAGGCCGACGGCAGCGTGCGGGTCTCTGGCACCAAGATCTTCATCTCGGGCGGCGAGCACGACCTCACGCCCAACATCGTCCACCTGGTGCTGTGCCGCCTGCCCGACGCGCCGGCCGGGCCGAAGGGCCTGTCGCTGGCGCTGGTGCCCAAGGTCCTCGAAGACGGCCAGCGCAACGCCGTGCAGTGCGAGCGCATCGAGGAGAAGATGGGCCTGCACGGCAGCCCCACCTGCGTGATGCGCTTCGACGAGGCCACCGGCTGGCTGGTGGGCGAGCCCGGCCGCGGCCTGGCCGCCATGTTCGTCATGATGAATGCGGCCCGCCTGCATGTGGCGCTGCAGGGCATCGGCCTGCTGGACGCCGCCTGGCAGAAGGCGCATGCCTATGCGCAGGAGCGCCGGCAGATGGTGGCCCCGGGCGCCGACCGCGCGGCCGGCCCCAGCCTGATCGCCGAGCATCCCGCTGTGGCGCGCGTGCTCGACGTGCAGCGGGCCTGGATCGACGGCGGCCGGCTGATCGCCTACCGCACCGCGCTGCAGCTGGATGTGGCGCGCCATGCCGAAGATGCCAAGACGCGGGAGTCCGCGCAGCAGTGGTGCAGCTACATCACACCGGTGCTCAAGGCCGCCTGCACGCAGCAGGGCTTCGACGGCGCCAGCGCCTGCCTGCAGGTCTTCGGCGGCCACGGCTATGTGCGCGAATGGGGCATCGAGCAGATCCTGCGCGACGCCCGCGTGACCATGATCTACGAGGGCACCAACGAGATCCAGGCCATCGACCTGCTGGTGCGCAAGGTGCTGCCCGATGCCGGCGCCGGCTTTGCGGCCACGCTTCTGGCGCTGCGCGACGAACTGGACGCCTCGCGTGACGTGGATGCCGACGCCCAGCGCCGCCTGGCGCAACTGCGCTACCTGACCACCCAGATTGCCATGGCCGCCCATGTCCAGCCGCGCCTGCCCTACGAGCTGGCGGACGACTACCTGCGGCTGGTGATGGTGACGCTGCTGGCCTGGGCCTGGGCCCGCATCGAGCAGGCGCCCGGCGCCGGCGAGACGCAGGCCCGCGCCGCGGCCGCCTTCCGTCGCTGGGTGCTGCCCGAGTTCGACATGCGCGCGGCGATCATCAAGAAGGCCTGCGAGCCGCAGAAGTGAGCGGGCCCTGCCGCTCTAGACTGTGCATGCCATGACCACCTCCAAGCCCCGCCCGCGCAAGCCCGTCCCGCCCCCGACCACCGCGCCTGAGTCGCTGGACTGCCATGTGCTCGAAAGCCTGGTGGGCTACAACGCGCGCCGCGCCTATCTGGTCGTGTATGTCGCCTTCGCCGAACGCATGGCCGTCTACGGCCTCAAGCCGACGGATTTCTCCGTGCTCTCGCTGCTGGCGCACAACCCCGGCGCCACCTCGCGCCAGCTGTGTGCGGCGCTGGACATCCAGCCGCCCAACTTCGTGAGCCTGGTGGCCGCCATGGACCGCCGCGGCCTGATCGAACGCCGCCCCCATCCGCACGACGGCCGCGCCGTGGGCCTGCACCTCACCGCCGCCGGCCACCAGCTGATGATCGAGGCCGAAGAGGCCGTGATCCAGCTGGAAAAGGACGCCAGCCACAAGCTCACCGACCGCGAGCGCGAGACGCTGATCCGGCTGCTGCAGAAGATCTATCAGTAGCGGCCGACGCGTCGCCCTGCATTCAACTGGCGCCACCCTCCTGATCGAACGGCCGCGGAGCAGGCCATGCCAGTGCACCCGAGGAACTGGCTTCGCCAGGCCTCGGGGTGCGCCCCCCTCCAAGCCGAAGGCGCAAGAGAGGGGGGAGCCGCGAAGCGGCATGGGGGGTGTTTAGCTTCACCCCTGCCGCACATCCCCCACCGGCTGGGCGCCAAAGTCCGGCCGCTCCAGCCAGGCCAGCACCTTGCGCGCGGCCGACTCGGGCGAATCCAGTTGCCCGTTGCGGTGCAGGGCCTCAAAGCGGCCGCGATCGGGAAAGAGCGCCGCGTCGGCGCTGCGCAGCGCGATCTGCATGTCGGTGTCGATCACGCCCGGCGCCAGCGACACGATGCGGGCGCCTCCTTCCTCGGCCTCCTCCAGCGCCACGGCGCGCGAGAAATGGTCCATGCCCGCCTTGGCCGCGCAATAGGGCGCCTGGCTGCCCATGGCATTGCGGCCCAGCCCCGAGGAGATGTTGAGCACCTGCCGCGGCATCGACCAGCCGGCGGTCGCCGACAGGAAGGCGCTGGTCAGCAGCAGCGCCGCCTCCAGGCCCACGCGCAGTGCCGCCGACAGCTCGCCCAGCGAAGCCCGGGCCAGTGGCGCCGTGCGCCCCACGGTGCCCGCGTTGTTGATCAGCACGGCACGGCCGAGGGCGGAAGGGTCCTGCTCGGCCAGCCAGGCGGCCAGTCGCTCGGCCACCGGCAGCGGATCGGCCAGGTCGGCCGACCATTGCAGCACCTCGCTGCCTGCGGCAGCGGCCCCGGTCTCCAGCGTGGCATCGATGCCGCGCGACAGGCACAGCAGCCGCACGCCGCCGCGCGCGAGCAGCTGGCTGGCCATCGCACGGCCCATGCCGCGCGAGGCGCCCGTCAGGACGATGAGTTCGTGGACAGAGGCCATGGGCGAAAAACTCCTTGCAATGGAAAATCGAGGATGGGCGAGGCAGGCCGGCGGGTGGACGCAGCCTTCAGAAGAAACCATCCCACACCAGCTTGAGGCCGGTGAGGAACATGCCGCCGTAGACGCAGCGGTAGAACCACGTCGGATCGATGCGCCGCGCCACGTGCACGCCCGCCCAGACGCCCAGCGGCGCAAGCGGCATCAGCAGCAGCGAGGTGCTGAAGCTGCGCCCGTCCAGCAGGCCCAGCCAGGCGTAGGGGATCCACTTGGCGAGGTTCACCAGGAAGAACAGGTAGGCCATCGTGGCCGTGAACACGATGGGCCGCAGCTTGAGCGGCAGCAGGTAGGCGTTGATGGGCGGCCCGCCCGCATGCGAGATGAAGCTGGTGAAGCCCGACAGCACGGTGAGCACCCAGCCCGCGGCGCGCGAGGGCGGCGGCGCATCGGGGCGCGGCGGAAACAGCAGCCGCTGCGCCAGGAAGAGCAGCGTGCACACGCCCACGATGCCGGCCACCGTCGCCGCCGACAGCGCATGGAAGAGCAAGGCCCCCAGCACCACGCCCACCAGCGCCGGCGGCACCAGGAAGGCCAGCAGCCGGCGGTCCAGGTCGCGGCGGAAGGCCGCGATGCCCAGCACGTCCATCACGAACAGCAGCGGCATCAGGACGGCGGCCGCGCGCGGCACCGTGATGGCCAGCGACATGAGCGGCACCGCCAGCGAGCCGAAGCCCGCGCCGAAGCCGCTCTTGCTGATGCCCAGCAGGAGCACGGCGGGGACGGCGACCAGGTAGAAGGCAGGGTCCGCGATCGGCGGCGCGAGGAACTCGGGGAAGGACAAGGCGGGGCGGCCGCGCGGCGGGCCGTGGCAGGAAGAGCGAAGCGGGCATTGTGCCGAGGGCCGCCCCGGCGTGCAGGACGCGGCGCGGGAGCCCGGCCGGCCTGCGCCCGCGCGCGGCGCAGGGGCCTGCGCCCCTGCCTTCAGAGCGGGATCAGCTCCGTGTCGAGCTGCGACTCCAGCACCTCCACCGGCTGCGGCCGTCCGAAGAGGAAGCCCTGGCACACGCGGCAGCCGTTGCGGGTCAGGAAGTCCAGCTGCGCCTGCGTCTCCACGCCCTCGGCCACCACCTCCAGGTCGAGGTTGGCCGCCATGCCGATGAGCGTCTGCACGATCAGCTCGATCTTGGGATTGGTGCCGATGCCGCTGACGAAGAACTTGTCGATCTTGATCTGGTGCAGCGGCAGCTGCGCCATGTACGACAGCGACGAGTAGCCCGTGCCGAAGTCGTCCATCGAGAAGCGGATGCCGATGGCGGCCAGCGACTTCATCTTGCGGATGGTCTCGGCCACCTCGTCGTGCAGCAGGCTCTCGGTCAGTTCCAGCTTGAGCTTGGACGGATCGGCGCCGGTGCGGATCAGCACCTCGCGCACCTTGTCCGCGAAGTCCTCCTTGCGGAACTGGCGCGCGCTCACGTTCACGGCCAGCGTGAGGTGGCGGCGGCGCGGATGGTTGCTCCAGTCGTCCAGCTGCTTGCAGGCCTGCTCCAGCGCCCACAGGCCGATGGGCGAGATCAGGCCGGTCTCTTCCGCCACGTCGATGAAGGCGGCCGGCGGGATCAGCCCGCGCTGCGGATGCAGCCAGCGGATCAGCACCTCGGCGCCCACCACGCGCCCTTCGGAGGTCACCTGCGGCTGGTAGTGCAGCAGGAACTGGCCGCGCGCCTTCAATGCCGCGCGCAGCTCGCTCTCCAGCGAGGCGCGCGCATTGACGGTGGTCTGCATGTCGGCCTCGAAGAAGCGCAGCACGTCGCCACCCGCCGTCTTGGCGTGGAACATGGCGATGTCGGCCTGCTTGAGCAGGTCCTCCAGCGAGGCCGAGCTGGCGCTGATCAGCGTGGCACCGATGCTGCAGGTGCCGTGGTAGGTCATGGCCGGCAGCTGGATCGGCCGGCCCAGCTCGGCCAGCACCGCCTCGCCGAAGGCCTGGGTCTGCATCACAGCGGTGGCGGAGTCGGCGCTCAGACCCTCGATCAGGATCACGAACTCGTCGCCGCCCAGCCGGGCCACGGTGTCGCCCTCGCGCATGAGCTGCTGCAGCCGCTGCGCCACCTGCTTGAGCAGCACGTCGCCGGCATTGCGGCCCTGCGCGTCGTTGAGGGTCTTGAAGTGGTCCAGGTCCAGGAAGAGCAGCGCCGCCTGCCGTTCGCGCCGCACGTTGGCATCGATGGCCGACTGCAGGCGGTGCAGCAGCATGCGGCGGTTGGGCAGGCCCGTCAGGTTGTCGTAGAAGGACAGGTGGTCGATCTGCAGCTGCGCCGACATGCGGTCGGTGATGTCGCGCAGGATGACGATGAAGCGCGCGTCGGCGCCCTCGCCCACCAGCTTGCGCGAGGCCGAGATCTCGAACCAGGCCGTGCCCTGCGAGGCACGGCGCTCGAACTGCTTGCCGAAGGACAGGCCCTTCAGATAGGCCTCGCGCATGGCGGCCATGATCTGGATGGCGGCGTCGCCGGGCAGCACCTCCGACAGCGTGCGGCCCACCGGGTCGCCGATGTCCAGCAGCGAGGCGCGCGCCGAATGGAAGCCGATGCAGCGTCCGTCCAGGCACAGCTCCAGCAGCACGTCGGGCAGCGCGTCGAGCGTGGCCTGCAGCTGGGCCTTGCCTTCCACGATGTCGGCCAGGTGGCGGCGCTTCTCGCTGGTGTCGCGGTAGACGCAGACCATGCCGCCGTTGGGCGTCGGGCTCTTGACGACGACCACCGTGCGGCCGTCGGGCAGCTCCAGTTCCTGCTCGCCTGGCGCGGGCAGGCTCGGCGGCAGCAGGGCCGCCTCCTCCGCGCTGCGGCCCGAGACGGCACTCTCGACCGCCACCATGTGCATGCGCGCCTCGAGTGCGACGCGCGCCTGGGGAAAGATCTCGGCGAAGCGCCGGTTCCAGGCCGCCACGCGGCCCTCGGCATCCAGCAGCACGAAGCCGTCGGACATGGATTCGAGCGCCTGGTCCAGCATGCTCTTGGCATGCAGCGCCTCGCGGCGGCGCAGCCACTGTTCGCGCAGCTGATGCAGCGCATAGGCCGACACGCCCACCACCATCAGCATCAGCAGCACCGTCACGCCCACGATCAGGTTGCGCTCGGTGCGGAAGCCCTCCAGCACCTCGTCCATGGCCAAGCCCGCGCTGAGCACGATGTCCTGGTTGAGCGTGGGGCGCAGCGCCATCAGCGCGTCCTGCCCCATGAGGCGCGAATTGGCGCGCACGATGCCGCGGGCATCGGCGGCGCTGCGCAGTTCGGGCAACGTGGCGGAGCCCTGGGCGATCTCGCTGCGCGGAGGCACGCTGACCAGCAGGCCCTGGCTGAGGCTTTCGAGCGTGACCTCCATGCCGTCGATGCCGGCACCATGGGCCAGCAGCCGGGCGAGCGACGCCACCTGCACCTCGGCCAGCGCGATGCCGGGCGTGCCGTCGGGCAGGCGCACCATGCGGGTGAAGTACAGCACCTGCTGCGACGTGCGCGGGCTGAGCGAGGGCGCCGTGGTCATCAGCTCGGGCACGGGCTGGCCCATCAGGCGGGCGGTGAAGGCGGGCGACAGCTGCACCGCCTCGCCGCCCGGTGGCGAGACCACGCTGCCGTCCGGACGCAGCACCTCCAGCCGCTCGACCAGCAGGCTGTGCCGGGCGAGCGACTGCATGCTGATGGCCGCCCGCTGCGCAGCGGCGGCCATGTCCTCGTTGCCCACGGGGCGCAGCAGCATGCCCAGGTCGGCCAGCAGCAGATCCACGCCCAGCAGGTTCTGGTTGACGGCCGCCACCGACCCGCTGAGGAAGCGGTCGATCTGGTCGCGGGCGTCGTCAACGGCGCGGCTGCGCATCTCCAGCACCGCGAACACGGAGAGGCCGAAGACCACCACGATGAACAGCGTGGCCAGCGCAAGGGTGGACGCGGCCAGTTGCCGCGGCGGGCTGCTGGTCGACTTCATGGCGTCCGCGCCGCCTTGCCGTCGACCACGGGCGCAATCGTGCGCTGCCACAGCCGCGTGCACTCGGTACCGCAGCGCTGCAGCCAGTTGACCAGGATGGTGGAGCGGAGGATCTGGCGGCGCAGGCGGTCGTCCTCGGCGGTGGGCGCGACGGCCACCATGGCGCCGGGCGTGCCGCCGTCGCAGGGACCGGCGCCGGTGTTGCAGGCGACGGCGAGGTCGGTGTCGCGGATGGACTGCTCCCAGATGCGGCGCTCGAGCTGCGGCAGCTGCTGCTCCAGCACGATGCGCAGGTCCGCCGGAAGCACCGCCCAGGCGTCGGCATTGGCGCCAAAGATGGCCAGGCCCCAGTTGATCGGCATGGTGAAGAGCGAGCGGGTGATGCGGTGCAGCCCCAGGGTGTTGCCCGAGGCCCCGCCGGTGATGGCGCAGTCGGTGTTGCCCGAGGTCATGTTGCTCATGAGCGCGGCGAAGGCGGTCGGCACCGGGGTGCCGCCCAATGCCTGCACGAAGTCGGCCTGGGTGCCGCTGGAGACCCGGACGCGCCGGCCCTTGAGGTCGGTCAGGCCCTTCATGGGCGTGGCGCAGAAGATGACCTGCGCCGGGTAGATGTACATGGCCAGCAGCTTCACGTTGAAGCGCTCGCGCAGCATGCGGTCCATCTCCGGCCGGAAGGCGTCGACCACCCGCCGCAACGTGGCGGCGTCGGCGCTGAGGCCGGCCACGTCGGGCAGGGCGAGGGCCGGATGCTCACCGCCCACCTGGCTGAGCAGCACGGTGCCGAAAGGCACCACGCCGGTCTCCAGCAGGGTGAGCATCTTGTTGCCGGGCACGCCGGCCTGGTCGAAGGGCGCGATGGTCGCGGCCACCCGCCCCTGCATCAGCCGCGGCAGGGTCTGCGTCCAGAAGGGCGCCTCGTGCTGCGTGTACTGGGCAACGCCGGCCAGGCCTCCCACCACCCGCAACTGCAGGGGCGTGTCCTGTCCTGCCGCGGGCCAGGCGGCGGCCCAGACACAGCAAAAAAAAATCCTCAGGAAGAGGCGCATGGGGCGGAAATGAACGTGCGGCGCGCAATCAACCCCCGCATCTTGAAGAGGAATTGGCCATGTTGCAAATTGTGTCTCGACCTTAGGACTTCGCGACACAATTTTGGAAACCTTAAGTATTCGTTCTGACGTTGCGCGCGCGGCAGGTGTTGCAGACCTGCCTACACTGCCTCGTTTTCGGCATTTCCCTGCGGAACTTTCATGGACTTTCTGGCCTTGCTGGCCCTGGCCGCGCTCGGCCTGCATTTATTGAAACGGCGCGATCAACAACGTCGCATCGCGCTGCTCGGCGCGAAGTTGGCGCCCTACCGCATCGAACCCCAGATGGAGACGCTGCTCGACGGCTATCTGCGCTGGCTGGACGAGGCGGACGAGGACCGCCGCCGGCAGATCTGGCAGACGCTGTGCGCGACGGAGGAATCGCTGGCCGAGCAGCTGCGGCGCTTCGCTGCCGACGTGGCCGCCATGGAGGCGCCGCTGGCGCAGATGAGCAAGCTGCCGATGTGGCTGCCCTGGGCGCAGCCGCTGTTGTCGGGCCGGCTGCTGTTCGATGTGCGGCGCGCCTTCGCCATCCATGCGAAGGGCATCGCGGCCGTGGCGGCCAACGAGCCCGGGCTGGCCGACAAGCCGCGGGCCTTCATGATGAGTGCGGAGCTGCTTCTGCTGCAGCACACCTGCCACTGGTTCTGCCGCTCCAAGGCCGTGGCCAGCGCGCGGCTGCTGGCCCGGCATGGCACCTCGTACGAGCAGGTGCTGGCCTCGGTGTCGCCGCGCACGCGCAGCGACTACCTGGCGCTCATC
This sequence comes from Pseudacidovorax sp. NFM-22, assembly GCF_021401245.1. Classification (GTDB taxonomy): domain Bacteria; phylum Pseudomonadota; class Gammaproteobacteria; order Burkholderiales; family Burkholderiaceae_C; genus Xenophilus. The sequence goes on along the minus strand of NZ_JACBFY010000014.1, from coordinate 48,187 downwards.
GGCCGCTGATCAGACCTTCTCGAGGATCAGGGCGATGCCCTGGCCCACGCCGATGCACATGGTGCACAGCGCGTAGCGGCCGCCGCCGCGGTGCAGTTGGTTGACGGCCGTGGTCGCCAGACGGGCGCCGCTGGCGCCCAGCGGGTGACCCAGCGCGATGGCGCCGCCGTTGATGTTGACGCGCGCGTCGTCGTCCTTCAGGCCCAGCATGCGCAGCACGGCCAGGCCCTGGGCCGCGAAGGCCTCGTTCAGTTCGATGACGTCGATCTGGTCCAGGCTGATGCCCGTCTGCGCCAGCACCTTCTGCGTGGCCGGCGCCGGGCCGATGCCCATGATGCGCGGCGCCACGCCGGCCGTGGCCATGCCCACGATGCGGGCGCGCGGCGTCAGGCCGTTCTTCGCGGCGGCCTGCTCGCTCGCGATCAGCAGCGCACAGGCGCCGTCGTTCACGCCGCTGGCATTGCCGGCCGTCACCGTGCCCTCGGGCTTGACCACGCCTTTGAGCCTGGCGAGCGACTCCAGGCTGGTGTCGCGCGGGTGCTCGTCCTTGGCGACCACGATGGCGTCGCCCTTCTTCTGCGGGATGGTCACGGGCACGATCTCCGACTCGAAGAAGCCGGACTTCTGCGCCGCCACCGCGCGCTGCTGGCTGGCCAGGGCCATGCGGTCCTGCGCCTCGCGCTCGATCTTGAATTGCTCGGCCACGTTCTCGGCCGTCTCGGGCATGGAATCCACGCCGTACTGCGCCTTCATCAGCTTGTTGACGAAGCGCCAGCCGATGGTGGTGTCGTAGACGGCGTTGCTGCGGCTGAAGGCCGACTCGGCCTTGGGCATGACGAAGGGTGCGCGGCTCATGCTCTCCACGCCGCCGGCGATCATCAGCTGCGCCTCGCCGGCCTTGATGGCACGGGCCGCGCTGCCCACGGCGTCCAGGCCCGAGCCGCACAGGCGGTTGATGGTGGCGCCCGGCACGTCGATGGGCAGGCCGGCCAGCAGCGCGGCCATGCGCGCCACGTTGCGGTTGTCCTCGCCGGCCTGGTTGGCGCAGCCGTAGAGCACGTCGGTCACGGCCTGCCAGTCGACCTTGGCATTGCGTTCCATCAGCGCCTTGATGGGGATGGCGCCCAGGTCGTCGGTGCGCACGCTGGCGAGCGCGCCGCCGTAGCGGCCGAAGGGGGTGCGGATGGCGTCGCAGATGAAGGCGTCGATGGTCATGCGGAAGGTCTCCTTGGATCGGATGGAAAGGGTCGGTGTTCAGTCGGCCGCCGCGTCGTCGGCGATGGGCAGGCCCACCAGCCGTTCGAGTTCCTGCAGCGACAGGCCCGGCACGCGGTCGATGCAGCGCAGGCCCTGCGGTGTGCAGGCCAGTGTCGCCAGGTCGGTGTAGATGCGCTTGACGCACGCGAGACCCGTGAGCGGATAGCTGCACTGCGCCACGACCTTGCTCACGCCCTGCTTGGTCAGCAGGTCCATCATGACCCAGGTCTGCTTGGCCCCAGTCGCTAGATCCATGGCGCCGCCGACGGCCGGGATGGCGCCGGGCTCGCCGGTGCTCCAGTTGGCCAGGTCGCCCGTGGCGCTGACCTGGAAGGCGCCCAGCACGCAGATGTCGATGTGGCCGCCGCGCATCATGGCGAAGCTGTCGGCATGGTGGAAGTAGGCGCCGCCCGGCAGCAGCGTCACCGGCTGCTTGCCGGCGTTGATGAGGTCGTAGTCCTCCTCGCCCGCGGCCGGCGCCGGGCCCATGCCGAGGATGCCGTTCTCGCTGTGCAGCACCACCTCGCGGCCCGCGGGGAGATGGTTGGCCACCAGCGTGGGCTGGCCGATGCCGAGGTTGACGACGGCACCGTCGAAGATGTCCTGCGCCACGCGGGCGGCGAGCTGGTCCTTGGTTCGGCGTTGGTAGTCGGCCATCACGCCACCTCCTTCTTCTTGAAGCCGCCGGCCTGGGTGGCCGTGCGGCCGATCTTCACGACGCGGCTGACGAAGATGCCCGGCGTGACGATGGCCTCGGGGTCGAGCGTGCCCAGCTCGGCCACCTCGTGCACCGTGGCGACGGTCTTCTTCGCGGCCATGGCCATCACAGGGCCGAAGTTGCGCGCGGCCTTGCGGTAGCTGAGGTTGCCCCAGCGGTCGCCGCATTCGGCCTTGATGAGGGCCAGGTCGCCGTGGATGGGGTACTCCAGCACGTAATGGCGGCCGTCGATGACACGGGTCTCGCGGCCGGCGGCCAGCTCGGTGCCGTAGCCCGTCGGGCAGAAGAAGGCGCCGATGCCGGCCCCTGCGGCGCGGATGCGCTCGGCCAGGTTGCCCTGGGGCACCAGCTCCAGCTCGATCCTGCCGGCGCGATAGAGCCCGTCGAAGACGAAGCTGTCGGCCTGCCGCGGGAAGCTGCAGATGATCTTGCGCACCCGGCCGGCCTTGAGCAGCGCGGCCAGGCCGGCCTCGCCGTTGCCGGCGTTGTTGTTGACCACCGTGAGTTCGCGCGCGCCCTGCGCGATGAGGCCGTCGATCAGCGCGTCGGGAATGCCGGCGGTGCCGAAGCCTCCGATCAGCACCGTGGCACCGTCGGGCGTGCCCTGGAGCGCCTCCTCCACCGAGGCGGCGAGTTTGTCGATCATGCGGGGTTCCTTCTGCAGGGAGCCTGCCTTTGCGAGGGCAGGCGCGGGTCATGGAAAGTCGACGGGAAGAAGCCGGAAAAATGTTCGCTATACGAACATTTGTTCTTAGAATGAATTCTAGCCCGCTTCCTCGTCCATGCCATCCTCCCCGTCTTCCACCGAAGCCTCCGAAGCGCCACGCCCCGGCGACGGCTTCGTGCAATCCTTCGCCCGCGGCCTGCAGGTCATCCGCTCCTTCAGCGCCAGCGCGCCGCGCCAGACTTTGAGCGAGGTCGCGGCCGCCAGCGGTCTCACCCGCGCCGGTGCGCGCCGCATCCTGCTCACGTTGCAGACGCTGGGCTATGTGGAAAGCGACGGCCGCTTCTTCTCGCTCACGGCGCGCATCCTGGACCTGGGCTTCGCCTACCTGTCGTCGATGCCGATCTGGAACCGCGCCGAGCCGGTCATGGAATCGCTGGTGGCCCAGGTCAAGGAGTCGTGCTCGGCCGCGGTGCTGGAGGGCACCGACGTGGTCTACGTGATGCGCGTGCCCACGCACAAGATCATGCGCATCAACGTCGGCATCGGCTCGCGCCTGCCCGCCTACTGCACCTCGATGGGCCGCGTGCTGCTGGCCGCCCTGCCCGAGGACGAACTGCAGCGCAGCCTGGCCGCCTCGCCCGTCGCCCCGCTCACGCGCCACACGCTGACCGATCCCGAAGCCATCGCCGCGCGCATCGCCCAGGCCCGGCGCCAGGGCTGGTGCCTGGTGAACCAGGAACTGGAGGAAGGGCTGATCTCCATCGCCGCACCGGTGCGCGACCGCGCGGGCCGGGTGCTGGCCGCGCTCAACATCAGCGGCCAGGCCAACCGGACCAGCGCCAAGGTGATGCAGGACAGCCTGCTACCCCACCTGCTGGACGCCGCGGGGCGGGTGTCGAGCCTTCTTTGACCGGCAGGCGCACGCCAGAAGATTTGACTTAGCGCAATACAAGCGAAGATGGCGCTGTCCAGAATCGGCCCGCCATGCGCACACCCACCCTGCTTGCACGCCCGCCCGGGCGATGGCGCCTGCTGCCGAAATGCCGGGCCGAGCGGGGGCGCCGATGAGCGCCATCCCCTCCGTCCCGCCTTCGGACTGGGGCGGCCTTCCAGCCCGGACCACCACCCCCGCGGCCCTTCCCGAACCCCGCGCGGTATCGCTGCCGCGCGCCTGGTACCTGCGCGCGGGCGCCATGGCGGCGCTGCTGCTGGGCGCGCTCACCCTCACCTACCTGCGCGCCGACCCGGCACCCGCCAGCGCGCATATGGCGTTCCTCTGCCAGCTGCTGAGCGTGCGCGAAGCCGACGCCGGCCTGGACACGCATCTGCTTTCGCTCCAGGCCGGGCGCACGGTCGACGATCGGCCGCTGTCGCAGTTCGCCGCCGAGGCCACGCACCAGATCCTGCGCATGGAGGCCCTGCCAGACGTGGTGCCGGTGGCCGACCGGCCCGCGCTCCAGCAATCGCTCAACGCCCTGCGGACGGCGATGGATGCGAAGGCCGCCGCCCTGCCGGAATTCCGACGCGCCCAGCTCGGCCTGGCGCAGGCCCAGGCGCGACTCCCGGACGCCGCCCAGGACCTGCTGCAAGTCACCGAAACCACGCCGCTGCGCGCCGCCACCCAGCGCTACGTGCTGGGCTTTCTGCCAGGCCGCGGCGACGGGAAGGACTCGGCAGACGCCGCCGAGACCCTGCGTGCCGCCGCCCAGAACGACCCGGCCCTGGCGCTGCCCATCCAGCGCCTGCTCGCCGAGGGCGATGCCATCCGGCGCCTGCGCACGGCGCGCGACGAGGCCATCGACGCCGTGCGCCGGCTCGACACCGCCGCCCATATCCAGGCCGTGCAGCGCCGCTACGAGCAGAGCTGGCAGCGCCTGGATGCCCAGGCTCACGGCTGGCGCGTCGTCCTGTTCGTGCTGGCCATGCTGATGGCCACCTACCTGGGCTGGATCTTCCTGCAATGGCACCGCATGCAGCGCCAGCTGGCGGGCGCCCATGGCGAGCTGCAGCGGCGCTACCAGGCGCAGTTGGCGGCCGAGCAGCGCCTGAAGCTGCATGCCACCGCCTTCGAGAACGCCTACGACGGCATCACCCTGACCGACGCGCGGGGCAACATCGTCGACGTCAACCCGGCCTTCTGCCGCATCACCGGCTACAGCCGCGCCGAGGTGATCGGCCGCAACCCCAGCATGATGCAGTCGGGCCGTCACGACCGCGCCTTCTACACGGCCATGTGGAAGCGCATCCTGGAGACGGGCAACTGGAACGGCGAGATCTGGAACCGCAACAAGTACGGCGAGGTGTACCCCGAGCTGCTGTCCATCTCGGCCATCCGCGACGGCCACGGCAAGGTCAGCAACTTCGTCGCCGTGTTCGCCGACATCCGGCACCTGAAGGCGCAGGAGAAGCAACTGGCGCGCATGGCCTACTACGACGCGCTCACCGGCCTGCCCAACCGCGTGCTGCTGGCCGACCGGCTGCAGCACGCCGTGGCACGGGCCCGCGGGCGCGCCACGGTGCTGGCCGTCTGCTACATGGACCTGGACAACTTCAAGCCCGTCAACGACGGCCATGGCCATGCGGCGGGCGACCTGGCGCTGGTCCAGGTGGCGCGGCACCTGCAGGCGGCCGTCCAGCCCGACGACACGGTGGCCCGCACCGGCGGCGATGAATTCGTCCTGCTGTTCGAGCGCAGCGACACCGAAGGCTGCCACCGCATGCTGCAGCAGGTGATCGACGCCATCGCGCTGCCGCTGCAGGTGGGCAGCGGCAACCATCTGCTCACCGGCAGCATCGGCGTCACCTTCTTCCCGCAGGACGAGGTGGAACCCGAAGCCCTGCTGCGCCATGCCGACCAGGCCATGTACCGCGCCAAGCAGGCCGGTGGCGGCCGCTTCCATGTCTTCGATGCCGAGGACGACCGGCATGCCCGCGATGTCGGCCACCATGCGCAGCGCCTGCGGCAGGCCATGCGCAACGGCGAGCTGGTGCTGCACTACCAGCCCAAGGTGGACATGCGCCTGGGTACCGTGCTCGGCGCCGAGGCGCTGATCCGCTGGCAGCATCCCGAACGCGGGCTGCTGCCGCCCGGCGCCTTCCTGCCCCTGCTGGAGGACGATGCGCTGACCATCGACCTGGGCGAATGGGTGATCGAGCAGGCGCTGGTGCAGGCCGGACGCTGGGCAGCCGCGGGCCTGCGGCTGCCGGTGTCGGTCAACGTGGCCAGCGCGCAGCTGCAGGCGGCCGACTTCATGCGCAAGCTCGGCCTGGCGCTGGAGCGGCATCCGGACGCCGCGGACCTGCTGGAACTGGAGATCCTGGAGACCACCAGCCTGGACGACGTGGTCAAGGCCGCCCGCATCATCGAGCAATGCCACGCGCTCGGCGTGCATGTGTCCATCGACGATTTCGGCACCGGCTATTCCTCGCTCACCTACCTCAAGCGCCTGCCCGCGCGCACCATCAAGCTGGACCAGAGCTTCGTGCGCGAGCTGCTGGAGGACAGCGACAACCTGGTGATCGCGCATGGCGTGATCCGGCTGGTCCACGCGCTGGACCGGCGGGTCATCGCCGAAGGCGTGGAAAGCGAGGCCCACGGCCGCCTGCTGCTGCAGATGGGCTGCGACCGCGCCCAGGGCTATGGCGTGGCCCGCCCCATGCCGGCGGCCGACCTGCCGGCCTGGGTGCAGGTGTGGCAGCCGCCGCAGGCCTGGCGCGACTGCGCGCGCGTGCGCTGGACGGACGAGGTCTATCCGCTGCTGCTGGCCGAGGTGCAGGCGCGCGGCCACCTGCAGCAGCTGCGCCATGCGCTGCAGCACGGCCGGCGCCTCATGAGCCCCGTGATGCCGCCGCTGCCAACGCTGCCCGACCCCGCCGCAGCGCCCACCCTGTCCGCCGTCGACCGCCTCGCGCTGGTCGAGCGCGTACGCCAGGAACACGCCATCGTGCGCCGGCACAGCGACGAGGTCGGACGGGCGCTGGCTCTGGGAGCGATCGACGAAGCCCGTTCCCGCGTCGACACCTTGCAGGCTGCGCATGCGCAACTGCTACGGGCCCTGGCCGACATGCAGTTCGCGCTGGCCTCGCCTGCCACCGCGCGGCAGGCCGTGCCCGGCTGAAAGCCGGGCACGCGGTCAGGAACGTTCGAACAGCAGCACCGCGTTGGAGCCGCCGAAGGCGAAGGAACTGCTGACGGCCGCGCGCAGGTCGGGCGCGTCCATCCCGGACGCCGGCACCAGGTTCAGGCCGAAGGCCGGATCGGGTTGCTCGGCATGGGCATTGGGCGGCAACTGGCCGTTCTTGACCGCCAGCACGGTGATGGCCGCCTCCAGCGCGCCGGCCGCACCCAGCAGGTGGCCGTGCAGCGCCTTGGTGGAGCTGACGCGCAGCGTGCCGATGGCATCGCCCCAGACGGCGTTCAGCGCCTCGGCTTCGACGCCGTCGCCGATTCGGGTGGCGGTGCCATGGGCATTGCAGTAGCCGACATCGGAGGGCTGCAGTCCAGCCACCTGCAGGGCGGCGCGCATCGCCCGGGCCTGGCCGGCCGCGTCGGGCTTGGTCAGGTGGGTGGCGTCGCAACTGTGGCCCCAGCCGGTCAGCAGGGCATGCGCCGCGGCGCCGCGCGCGCGGGCGCGCTCGGCCGATTCGAGCACCAGGAAGGCCGCGCCCTCGCCCAGCGCAAAGCCGGCCCGGTCGGCCGCGAAGGGCCGCACGGCGCGCGACTCCTCGCCCGCCACCACCGGCGCCAGCGTCTGCATGGCCTGCCAGGCCAGCACCACGCCGGGCACGATCAGCGCCTCGCTGCCGCCCGCGATGGCCACATCGACCTCGCCGCGCTGCACCGCCTTGGCGGCCTCGGCGATGGCCACCGCCGACGAGGCGCAGGCCACCGAATAGGTGAACACCGGACCGCGCGCATTCAGCCGCATCGCCACCTGCGACGCCGGCGCGTTGGGCATGAAGGCGGGAATGGTCAGCGGCGGCACCCGGCCGTTGCCACGGTAGGCGGCCTCCAGCGCGGTGGCGCCGCCCATGCCGCAGCCGCCGTAGACACCGAGGCGCTCGGCCGCCACATCACCCAGTGCGCCGGCGTCGCGGACGGCCATCTCGGCGGCGGCGACGGCCAGCTGGCTGACCCGGTCCACGCCGGGCAGTTGCAGCTTGGTGAACCAGCGGGATTCGTCGAACTGCAGCGTGGCCGCGGCGGCGGGCCTGGGCAGGTCGGGAAAGACGGGCCGGATGGCGGATTCGCCCCGCATCAGGGCCGCGAACATGGCCTGCGCGTCCTCGCCATGCGGCGAGACCACACCCAGCCCGGTGACGGCGACCTGCGTCACGAGGCCTGCTTCGCGGCCGCCTCGGCACGCGCCTTGTCGACCACCGCGGCGAGGCCCGCCAGCGTCTCGATGCTCGCATCGGGGTCGGGCATGGAGATCTTGAAACGGTCCTCGATCTCGAACAGGAATTCAACCAGGGCGAGGGAATCGAGCCCCTTGTCGCGCATGGACTCGTTCGGGTCCAGGGTGGCAGGGTCGATGCCGTATTTCTCCTGGATCAGGTCCTGCAATTCCTTCAGCGAGCTCATGAGTCTTTTGTCTGTAATGTCAATTTTCATGATAGTCGTTCGATCCGCGGGGCCTTGTCAGACTCGCGCCAACGCCACCGCAGCGAGGCGGCGGCGAACACCAGACCCAGCGCCGTGCCCCCCGCCACGTCCCAGGCCACATGCTGCCGGGTGGCCAGCGTGGACCAGGCGATGGCCAGCACCCAGGCCAGGTTCGCCAGCCGAAGCGACGCCGGCGCCCCCACGCGCCACAGCAGGTGCTCGATCCACACCGCCGTGAAGACGGAGATGGCCACATGCATCGACGGACAGGCATTGCCCGCCGCGTCGATGCCGGCCAGCAGCGCGAAGCCGGGTGCATCGGCACGGTCCAGCGGCAGCGGAGGAATCTGCGTGGGCCACAGGTAGAAGATCATCAGCCCGCAGGCGCACAGCGCCCCAGCCCAAAAGCCATAGACCAGAAGCGGCATGAAGCCGCGCAGCAGCCCCGGGGCGATGCCCACGTACAGCCACAGCGACAGGTAGGGCACCAGCGCAAGGGGCTCGAAGGGCACCCAGGCATCGACCCAGGTCAGCGGCATGACCAGGGGCGGCCGCGCCGGGTGGCGCAGCAGGTAGAAGTAGCCGATGAAGAACACCCACACCCAGATGGTGGTGCCGACGATCTTGAGCGGGGCGCGCTCGCGCATTCGGGAGCCCAGTTCGCGGGCCCAGGGGGGCAGGTTGGTCATCCGGACGGTGCAATGGGGAATCCGCGATCTTGCCTGATGCGCAAGACAGTCCCGCGGCGGCAGCGTGGTGGCCGGTGCTAACCTCGGCAGGATGTTCAATCCCACCCAGGAAGACGTACGGCGCTTCTTCTGCGCCGTCCACGCCAAGCACCGCGCCGGCCAGCCCATGGAGGCGCTCGAGATCATCGCCGCCGAGTGGATTGCGCAGCACCCCGAATACCACGCCGACCTGGCCGACGCCGATGCCGCCGTCGCCCGCGTCTACGACGGCAAGGACGGCCGCGAGAACCCCTTCCTGCACCTGTCGATGCACCTGTCGATCAGCGAGCAGTGCTCCATCGACCAGCCGCGCGGCATCCGCCAGGCGGTGGAACTGCTGGCCGCGCGCCGCGGCTCCCTGCTGGAGGCGCACCACGAGGCCATGGAATGCCTGGGCCGCATGATGTGGGAAAGCCAGCGCGCCGGCCGGCCGCCCGACGGCCACGCCTACGTCGACTGCGTCCAGCGCAAGGCGACGCGCGACTGAGCGCGGCTGCCGGATCTCCCCTCTTCCCTCCCTCGCCAAGAACGAGACATGCACAGCAAACGCCAATTTCTTGCCACCTCCGCCGCGCTAGCCGCCGGCAGCCTGCTGCCCGGCCTGGCCGGGGCCCAGGGCACCTTTCCGTCGCGCCCGATCCGCATCGTGGTGCCCAATGCCGCCGGCGGCGGCGCCGACCTGACGGCCCGTGCCGTGGGCCAGGCCATCGCCGGACCGCTGGGCCAGGCGGTGGTGATCGACAACAAGCCGAGCGCCGGGGGCATCGTCGCGGGCGAGACCGTCTCGCGCGCCGAGCCGGACGGCCACACCCTGCTGCTGATCTCCAGCGGCTCGGCCGTGAGCGCGGCGCTGTTCAAGACCATGCCCTTCGACACGCTGAAGGACTTCGCGCCCATTTCGCTGCTGGCCACCTTCGACCTGGTGATCGCCGTGGCCGGCAACAGCCGCTTCAAGACCCTGCCCGAGATGGTCAGCTGGGCCAAGGCCAATCCTGGCAAGCTCAACATCGGCACCCCGCAGATCGGCACCACACAGAACCTGGCGGCCGAGATGTTCAAGCTGACGGCCGGCATCGAGGCGCAGGTGGTGCCCTTCAACGGCACGCCGCCGGTGGTCACGGCCGTGCGCGGCGGCGAGATCGACGCCATGGTCGACATCCTGGGGCCGCTGGTGACCCAGATCTCGGGCAAGACGCTGCGCGCCCTGGCCGTGCTCGGCAAGGACCGCGCGCCCCAGCTGCCCGACGTGCCCGCCGCCCGCGAGACCGGCCCGGCCTTCGCCCAGATGAACCTGAGCTCCTGGAACGGCCTGGCCGCACCGGCCAAGACGCCGCCCGCCGTGGTGGATCGCCTGAGCAAGGAAGTCCAGGCCGCCCTCGCCAAGCCCGAGCTGGTGCAGCGCCTGCGCGACCTGAACCTCACGGCGCGCAGCAGCACGCCGCAGCAGGCACGCGACTTCCTGGCGGCGGACATCCAGCGCTGGAGCGACGTGATCGCCAAGGCCAAGATCCAGAAGCTCTGACGCGCAAGGGGCGGCCGTCGCCCGCGTGGCAAGTGCGGGAATGGTGGCCGTGCTGGCGCGTCGGCGACAGGCTGGCCTAACATCCTGCGCTTTTCGGACAGCTGTCAACCCATTGCGCTGCCGAGCGGTTGAATTCCTCGTGCCGATGACACTTCTGCCCCACCTTCCGTCCCGCCTCGGTGCGCGCGTGCGCCCGGTGGCCCTCGGTCTTGTCACCCTGCTGGCCGCCGCGTCGGCCCTGGCGCAGAGCCCGGTGGCCGTCGCCGCCAATGCGCCCTCGCCGGCCTACCTGGCGGCCCATGCGCGCTGGAAGGCTTCGCTCGACGCCTTCGAGAAGGCGGACAAGGCGGCCCTGCCGGCCGAGGGCGGCGTGCTCTTCGTCGGCAGCTCCACGGTGCGGATGTGGACCAACCTGGCCCAGGACTTCCGCAACTGGCCGGTGGTCATCAACCGCGGCTTCGGCGGCTCGACCATGGCCGACTGCAGCCTCTTCGTGCGCGACCTGGTGGTGCGCTACAAGCCCAGCCATGTGCTGGTCTACGCCGGCGACAACGACCTGGCCGAAGGCCGGACGCCCTTCCAGGTGCTGGAGGACTTCGCCCTCTTCGTCAACACCGTGCAGAACGAGCTGCCGGACACGCGCATCAGCTACATCTCGATCAAGCCCAGTCCGTCGCGGGCGCACCTGCTGCCCAGGATCCGCGAGACCAACGACATCATCGCGGCCTACCTGCGCACCCAGGCCAAGTCGGACTTCATCGACATCTTCAACCCCATGCTGGGCGCCGATGGGCAGCCGCGGCCCGAACTCTTCCTGCCCGACCGCCTGCACATGACCGAGGCGGGTTATCGCGTCTGGCATTCGGTGATCGCCAGCCAGGTGCAGCCGACGGCCGGGGCGCAGGCGGCGACGCCCGTGCAACCCCCGCCTGCGGTGGGCGCCACCAGCGCGGCGGCCGTACCCTCGGTGCCGGCGATGGCGCCGACGGGTGCAATGGCGACGGCCAGCCGGCCGCACTGACCGGCGGCACCCGGCCGGCCCTGCGTGGGTCCGGCCGCGGCCGGCAATCCAGGCGGCAGGCTTCAGGTCAGGCCGGCAGATCCGGCGGGCGCAATGGCCTTCGCCGATCCCAGGTCCTCGGGCGGCTGAACCGTCTCTTCGGGCGGCGCGGCATCCGCATTCTGGGTATAGCGCGCCACCGCCCACATCCACGCCAGCACCACGGCCAGCAGCAGCGTGTCGGCCCACCAGGGGCGCGAGGTCTGGCTGTCGCCGAAGATGGCCAGCACGGTCAGCACCGCCACCAGATGCGCGCAGAAGGCCGGCAGCGAGGCCCGGCCCAGCGTCTCCAGCCAGCGCACGCGCGGCAGCCAGCGGGCCCAGGTCGGGCCGAAGCGGATGGCGACGATGCCCAGCGCGATCAGGTTGAGCAGGCGCAGCGGCCCCAGCTGCCACTTGTCCACCCACAGGTTGCGCGAGATGTCGGCGCCGAAGGGCGCCTGGCCGTGCTCGCCGAAGTGGCGCCAGTACAGCCCCACCAGCGCCACCGCCACCGCCAGCAGCACCACCGCCCAGTGCAGCCGCAGCGGCCGGGCATGGGGCGCACTGCGTGTGAAGCCCAGCCACAGCCCACCGAACCACAGGAACTGCCAGGCATAGGCATTGAAGGCGCCCATCTCGTTGAAGGGCACCGGCAGGCCCGTCAGCGCGAAGGTCCAGCCGTAGAGCCATTCGCTCATCCCGTACTGCGCACCGATCCACAGTGCGGCGCTGGCCACCATGACCGCCGGCCAGCCCCAGCGCTGATGGCGCAGCGCGAAGGCCAGCACCCAGGGGCTCAGCAGCATGAAGAAGATGTACATCGGCAGGATGTCCAGCAGCGCCGGCTCGTAGATGAGCAGCAGGCCGAAGACGAAGCCTTCGGCCGGCTGCGCCAGGTACCAGGACACCAGGTTGGTGACCGCCGGCTCCATGCGCCGGATGCCCAGCGCCGTGATGACGGTGAACAGGAAGAGCAGCAGCGCCGCATGCGCGACGTAGATCTTGAGCACCCGCCGCCAGAAGGCGCTTCGCATCGACTCCACCCCGTCGCGCCGCGCATAGCGGCTGTAGACCAGCCCCGCCATGAAGGCCGACAGCAACACGAAACCCTCGGCCGCGGACACCCAGCCGAAGGGCTGGCCGAGCGGGTCGGTGAAGTGGGTGGGCAGATGGGTGACGGTCATCAGCACGAGCATCAGCCCGCGCAAGGCGTCGATTTCCCAGTGGCGTTTCATGAGGCGGGGGAGCGGCAGTCGGGCCTGAAGTGAAAGGGCTTAAGCCACCCACGCGCACGGCCTGCGAACGAGGGCGCGATTGTAGGAGGCGGCCGGTTCTGCGGCGGGCCCGCCACGGACATCCGCTAACCTGCCGGGTGCTTTCCGAGTCAGAGGGACAAGAAATGAGACTTGCACGACGCCTTCCGTCCGTGGCCGCCCTGCTCGCGGCCGGCCTGACGGCCCTGGGCGCCCAGGCCCTGCAGATCGGCAACCTGTCGCCCCAGGGCGAGGTGGCCCGCGTGCGGCAGGTGGTGGCCAGCTTCGACCAGCCCGCGGTGCGCTTCGGCGACGCGCAGGCGCCCGCGCCGCTCACCGTCAGCTGCGACAACGCCCAGGCGGCGCGCGGCAGCGGCCGCTGGACCAGCGACCGCCGCTGGGTCTGGACCTTCGAGGACGACCTGCCCGCCGGCGTGCGCTGCACCGCCACCCGCGTCGCCAACTTCAAGTCGCCCGCCGGCGATGCGCTGGCCGGCCCGCAGAGCTACGCCTTCAGCACCGGCGGCCCGGCGGTGCGCAACCACTGGCCCAGCTACGGCAAGATCGACGAGGAACAGCTCTTTTTGCTGCAGCTGACCGGCCCGGCGACGCCGCAGAGCCTGCAGGCCAACCTGTGGTGCGCGGCCGACGACATCGGCGAGCGCATTCCGGTCAAGCTGGTCGAGGGCGATCAGCGCGCGGCGCTGATCAAGGCCCGCGGCGTCGAAAGCCTGGCGAAGAAGGAGCCGCTGCGCTTCGTCGCCCTGCAGTGCAACCGCACGCTCACGCCCGGCAGCCGGGTGCAGCTGGTGTATGGCAAGGGCGTGGCCACGCCGTCGGGTGTCGCCAACTCGGTGGAAAAGCGCCTGTCCTTCGAGGTGCGCGAGCCCTTCGCCGTCAGCTTCAGCTGCGAGCGCGAGAACGCGCAGGCCGCCTGCCTGCCGCTGCGCCCGATGACGCTGAGCTTCAACGCGCCGGTCACCCGCAAGCTCGCCAGCCAGATCGAGGCCAAGGGCGGCGGCAAGACCATCCAACCGGTGCTGGAGGACAACGGCGGCGGCGACGATGCCGTGGTCGACTCGGTCACCCTGCCCGCGCCCTTCCCCGAGCGCACCGAGTTCACCATTTCGCTGCCCCGCGGCTTCCAGGATGCTTCCGGTCGCACGCTGGGCCAGGCCGACGCCTTTCCCATGAAGACGGCCACCGGCGCGATGCCGCCGCTGGCCAAGTTCGCGGCCTCGCCCTTCGGCGTGGTCGAGCGGCTGGCCGAGCCCAATGGCGTGGCGCTGATGCCCGTGACCGTGCGCCGTGTCGAACCCGCGCTGCGCGTGGAAGCGCTGACGCCCGGCAAGGTGAGCGACCTCAATCCGAAGACCGATGCCGAGATCATCGGCTGGTACCGCAAGGTGCAGCGCTACGACCAGACCACCATCGCGCGTGACCAGGCCCGCAAGGACAGCCGCGCCCCGCTGCCGCCCGTGGTGGACCGCGACAACGCCAAGCGCGTGGAGACCCGCGCCGTCTCGCTGCTGGCCAACCAGAGCGGCGCCCGGCAGTTGGACATGCCCAAGTCCGATGCCGGCGACGACCGCCCCTTCGAGGTGGTCGGCATTCCGCTCACGCCGGGCTTCCATGTGCTGGAGATCGCCTCCCGCAAGCTGGGCGAGGCCCTGCTGAACGAGGAATACGGCGCCAACCGCACGATGTACGTGCGCACCACGGCGCTCGCCACCAACCTGGCGGTGCACTTCAAGCTGGGCCGCGAGAACAGCCTGGCCTGGGTGACCACGCTCGACAAGGGCAAGCCGGTGGCCAACGCACAGGTGCGCGTGTCGGACTGCCGCGGCAGGGAAATCGCCACCGCCCGCACCGACGCCAACGGCCTGGCCCGGCTGGCCGACGTGCCCTCCGACCCGACGAGCTGCTCGGGCGACGATGACTACTACAGCGAGGCCGCCTGGTTCGTCAGCGCCCGGGCCAAGGACGACAAGGGCGTGGAAGACCTGGCCTTCGTCTGGAGCAACTGGCAGCGCGGCATCGAGCCCTGGCGTTTCAACGTGCCCACCAGCATGGACATGCAGCCCGATGTGGTGGCGCACACGGTGCTCGACCGACCGCTGTTGCGCGCCGGCGAGACGGTGTCGATGAAGCACCTGATCCGCACCCAGACGGCGCAGGGCTTCGGCCTGCCGACCGACCGGCCGGGCCAACTGGTCATCACGCATGTGGGCAGTGGGCAGGAGTTCACCCAGCCGATCAACTGGCGCTCGACCGGCACCGGCGGCCTGAGCGCGGAGAACACCTTCCAGGTGCCGCCCGCCGCCAAGCTGGGCGTCTACCAGATCGAGCTGCGCAGTGGCTCGGCGCCGCAGCGCGGCGAGGCCGAGGAAGACGGCGAGCGCAGCGGCCGCAGCTATTCGACCGGCCAGTTCCGCGTCGAGGAATTCCGCCTGCCGGTGCTGGAAGGCCGCGTGGCGCCCGCCGACAACAAGCCGCTGGTCGCGGTCACCAGCCTGCCGGTGGCGGTGCAGGTGAACTACGTCTCGGGCGGACCGGCCACCAACCTGCCGGTGCGCGTCTCGGCCATGGTGCGCGGCATGGTGCCCAACTACCCGGACTTCGATGGCTTCAGCTTCTCGCCGCCGCGCAAGGCCGGGGAGCGCTCGTCCAGCAGCGACGAGGAGCAGCCCGAGTCCACGCAGGACACCCGCGTCGTCGCCGACAAGCTGCCCCTGACGCTGGACCGCAGCGGCGCCGGCCGCGTCACCATCGACAAGCTGCCCGCCACGGCCGACACCGGCCCGCGCGAGCTGCTGCTCGAAGCCAGCTACGCCGATCCCAACGGCGAGGTGCAGACGCTGCGCAGCACGCGCACGCTGTGGCCGGCCGCCGTGGTCGCCGGCATCAAGACCGAGGGCTGGGTCTCCACCGACCGGCAACTACGCTTCCAGGCGCTGGCGCTGGACCTGGCGGGCAAGCCCCAGCCCAATGCCAAGATCAAGGTCGAGGCCGTCGCCCGCATCACCACCACCAGCCGCAAGCGCATGGTGGGCGGCTTCTACACCTACGACAACAAGACCGAGGTCAAGCCGCTGGGCACCGTCTGCAACGGCCAGAGCGACAGCCGCGGCCTGCTGCTGTGCGAGGCGCAGATCAAGGAGGCCGGCGAGGTCGAGCTGGTCGCCACCGCCACCGACGGCGAGGGCCGCGCAAGCCGCGCGTCCGGCTCGGTGTGGGTGACCAGGCAGGGCGAGCTGTGGTTCGGCGGCGAAGACAACGACCGCATCGACGTGCTGCCCGAGAAGAAGACCTACCAGCCCGGCGAGGTCGCCAAGTTCCAGGTGCGCAGCCCCTTCCGCTTTGCCACCGCGCTGGTGTCGGTGGAGCGCGAGGGCGTGCTCGACACACAGGCGGTGCAGCTCAACGGCCAGGACCCGACGGTCAACCTCACCATCAAGCCCGAGTGGGGCCCGAACGTGTACGTCAGCGTGCTGGCCCTGCGCGGCCGGCTGCGCGAGGTGCCGTGGTATTCCTTCTTCAGCTGGGGCTGGAAGGCGCCGCGCGAATGGTGGACGGCCTTCTGGGTCGAGGGCCGCGAGTACGTGGCGCCGACGGCGATGGTGGACCTCTCGAAGCCGGCCTACCGGCTGGGCGTGGCCGAAATCCGCGTCGGCACCGAGGCGCACCGCCTGGACGTGAAGGTGGCCACCGACCAGCCCAAGTACACCGTGCGCGGCAAGGCGCAGGTGACCATCACCGCCCGCCTCCCCGATGGCAAGCCCGCCGCCGGCGCCGAGGTGGCGCTGGCCGCCGTCGATCAGGCGCTGCTGGAGCTGATGCCCAACGACAGCTGGAAGCTGCTCGACGCCATGCTGCAGCGGCGCAGCTGGGGCGTGTCGACCTCGACCGCGCAGATGGAGATCGTCGGCCGCCGGCACTACGGCAAGAAGGCCGTGCCCGCGGGCGGGGGCGGCGGCAAGGCCGCCACGCGCGAGCTGCTGGACACGCTGCTGCTGTGGAACCCGCGCGTGGTGCTGGACGCCAACGGTCAGGCCACGGTGACGGTGCCGCTCAACGACGCGCTCACCACCTTCCGCATCGTGGCGGTGGCCGACTCGGGCACCAACCTGTTCGGCACCGGCGAGGCCACCATCCAGAGCACGCAGGACCTGCAGATCATCAGCGGCCTGCCGCCCCTGGTGCGCGAGGACGACGCCTACCGCGCCCAGTTCACGCTGCGCAACACCACGGCCAAGCCGATGAAGGTGGAGGTGTCGCCGCGCGCCACGCTGCTGACGCTGGCGCCGCGCACGGTGGACATCCCGGCCGGCGAATCGCGCGAGCTGGCCTGGGACGTGACCGCGCCCGCCCAGCTCGGCCAGACGCGGGCCGAGGCCATCCTGTGGGAGATCGAGGCCAAGGACGTTTCGGGCAACGCGCGCGACGCGCTCAAGGCCAGCCAGCGCATCCTGCCCGCGGTGCCGGTGACGGTGCAGCAGGCCACGCTGGCGCAGATCGATGGCCTATTCACGCTCGACGTGCAGGCGCCCGCCGGCGCCCTGCCCGGCCGCGGCGGCATCCAGCTGGCGCTGCAGCCCCGCCTGGCCGAGGGGCTGCCTGGCGTGCGCGACTGGTTCGCGCGCTACCCCTTCGCCTGCCTGGAACAGAAGACCAGCAAGTCCATCGGCCTGCGCGACGGCAAGCTGTGGCAGTCGGTGGCGGCGCAGATCCCCGGCTACCTGGACGGCGACGGCCTGGCGAGCTACTTCCCGCCGCAGGGCGGCGATGCCAACCGCGGCAGCGACATCCTGACCAGCTACCTGCTGGCCGCGACCCACGAGGCGGCCGGACTGGACCCGGCCTTCGTCCTGCCCGAGGCCGTGCGCACGCCGATGGAGAACGGCCTGATCGCCTTCGTCGAAGGCCGCATCCAGCGGGACTTCTGGAGCCCGCGCAAGGACCTGGACGTGCGCAAGCTGGCGGCGCTGGAAGCGTTGTCGCGCTACGGCCGCGCCACCGGCGCCATGACCGGCAGCCTGACCATCGCGCCCAACCAGTGGCCCACCAGCGCCGTGATCGACTGGATCAACGTGCTGCGCCGCGTGAAGGACGTACCCCAGCGCGAGCAACGCCTGCGCGAGGCCGACCAGGTGCTGCGCGCACGCCTGTCGTACCAGGGCACCAAGCTGATCTTCAGCACCGAGCAGGACGACTACTGGTGGTGGCTGATGGCCGGCGGCGACGTCAACACCGCGCGCCTGCTGCTCACCGTGATGGACGACCCGGCCTGGAAGGACGACCTGGGCCGCATCGCCGCCGGCTTCATCGGCCGCCAGCAGCGCGGCGCCTGGGCCACCACCACGGCCAACCTGTGGGGCGGCCTGGCGCTGGAGAAGTTCAGCCGCGCCTTCGAGAGCGCACCCGTGACGGGCGTGACCGGCGCCACCCTGGGCGATGCCAAGGCCCAGGTGGACTGGGCCCGCGTCGAGCGCGTCAAGGCCAGCGACCCGACGGGCGCGCCGCATCAGGCCAGCGCCATCGGCGCCCCGGCCGCCGCGGGCATGCTGCGCAACAACACCATGAGCCTGCCCTGGCCGGCCGGCGAGGGCCGCGGCACGCTGCTGGTCACGCAGCAGGGCAGCGGCCGGCCGTGGCTCACGGTGCAGTCGATGGCCGCCGTGCCGCTGACGGCGCCGGTGGCGGCGGGCTACACCCTCAAGAAGACCATCACGCCGGTCGAGCAGGCCACCGCCGGCCGCTACAGCCGCGGCGACGTGCTGCGCGTGGCGCTGGAGGTGAACGCCAGCACCGACATGACCTGGGTGGTGATCAGCGACCCGATCCCGGGCGGCGCCACCATCCTGGGCAGCGGGCTCGGCCGCGATTCGCAGATCGCGACGCAGGGCGAGAAGTCGGCCTCGGGCCGCGCCGCCCCGGCCTTCGAGGAACGCAGCTTCGAGGCCTTCCGCAGCTACTACGAGTACCTGCCCAAGGGCGTGGTGAAGATGGAATACACCGTGCGCCTGAACAACGTCGGCGACTTCGCCCTGCCGCCCAGCCGCGTCGAGGCGATGTACGCGCCGGAGATGTACGGCATGGTGCCGAATGCGCGGATGAAGGTGGAGGCCAAACAATGAGCGCCCCCCGGCCCCTCCGAAGGGCGCTCGCACCGTAGCGCGCCAGCGCGGAGGCTTTTGAATGACCATCGAGATCGAACGGGACCAGCGCCAGCAGGCCGTGGCCTCCATCGAGCGCTACTTCGCCGAGAACATGGAGGAGCGCATCGGCAACATCGCCGCTGGCGCCCTGCTCAACTTCTTCCTGGAGGAGATCGGTCCGCTGGTCTACAACCAGGCGGTGGCCGAGGTGCAGGAGCGCCTCGCCCAGCGCGTGGCCGAGATCGACCTGGAGGTGCACGAGGACCCGTTCACCTACTGGCAGAAGCAGGGCAAGGCCAGGCGCAAGTAAATCGGCCGCCGGGCTTTGCTCCCCTCTCCCCTTGCGGGAGAGGGAGCAAGACCAGGCATGGCGATCAGGTCCAGCGCGTTTCCAGCCGTGCCCCACGGCACGCCCACGGGGATAATCCGCGGCCACCATGTCGCTCCTGCCCCACCAGCTCGAACTGCTCTCCCCTGCCCGCGACGCCGACATCGGCATCGAGGCCATCAACCATGGCGCCGATGCCGTCTACATCGGCGGCCCGGCCTTCGGCGCACGGGCCGGCGCGGGCAACGACATGCAAGGGCTGGAGCGGCTGATCCGCCATGCGCACCGCTTCGGCAGCCGCATCTTCATCACGCTCAACACCATCCTGCGCGACGACGAGCTCGAAGCCGCGCGCCGCATGGCCTGGCAGGTGTACGAGGCCGGGGCCGATGCGCTGATCATCCAGGACATGGGCCTGCTGGAGCTGGACCTGCCGCCCATCCAGCTGCACGCCAGCACCCAGACCGACATCCGCACGCCCGAGAAGGCGCGCTTCCTGCAGGACGCCGGCCTGTCGCAGATCGTGCTGGCGCGCGAGCTGACGGTACAGCAGATCGCCGCCGTGCGCGCCGCCACCGACCCCAGCCGCTGCACCATCGAGTTCTTCATCCACGGGGCGCTTTGCGTGGCCTACAGCGGCCAGTGCTACATCAGCCATGCCCACACCGGCCGCAGCGCCAACCGCGGCGACTGCTCGCAGGCCTGCCGCCTGCCCTACCAGGTGATCGACGACGCGGGCCGCTTCGTGGCGCACGACAAGCATGTGCTGTCGATGAAGGACAACAACCAGTCCGACAACCTGCGGGTGCTGATCGACGCCGGCGTGCGCAGCTTCAAGATCGAAGGCCGCTACAAGGACATGGCCTACGTCAAGAACATCACGGCCCACTATCGCCGGCTGCTGGACGGGATCGTCGAGGAGCGCGAAGGCGGCGCCGCGCCGCTGGCCCGCGCGTCCAGCGGCAGCACCCGCTTCTTCTTCGACCCGGACCCGGAACAGAACTTCAACCGCGAGTTCACCGACTACTTCGTCAACGGCCGGAAGCAGGACATCGGCGCCTTCGACACGCCCAAGAACCCCGGCCGCGCGATCGGCTGGGTCACGCAGACGGGCCCCAACTGGTTCGAGCTGGAGACCGCCGACCACGCCGCCGTGCTGCACAACGGCGACGGCCTGTGCTACTACGACCTGCAGCGCGAGCTGGTGGGCGTGGCCATCAACCGCGCCGAGTCAGTGGGCAAGCCGGGCGCTGGCAAGTGGCGCGTGTTCCCCAAGGACCCGATGGAGGGCTTCAAGGACCTGCGCCGCGGCACCGAGCTCAACCGCAACCGCGACATGGACTGGGTGCGCATGCTCGACAAGAAGTCGAGCGAACGCCGCATCGGCCTGTGGGCGCACCTGGCCGAGACGCCCGAGGGCTTGGCGCTGACGCTGACCGACGAGGACGGCTTCGTCGGCGCGGCCGACCTCACGCTGCCGCACGAGCCCGCCAGCGATGCCGCCAAGGCCGAGGCCAGCCTGCGCGACCAGTTGGGCCGCTTCGGCAACACCGTGTTCGAACTCATCGACCTGCAGCTGGCGCTGTCGCAGCCGTGGTTCGTGCCGGCCTCTCAGCTCAACGCGCTGCGGCGCGAGGCGACGGAGGCGCTGGAGTCGGCGCGCGCCGTGGGCTTCCAGCGTCTGCCGCGCGCCCAGCCGGTGGAGCCGCCCGTGCCCTACCCCGACGATTCGCTGAGCTACCTGGCCAACGTCTTCAACCAGAAGGCCCACGACTTCTACGCCCGCCACGGCGTGAAGGTGATCGACGCCGCCTACGAAAGCCAGGAAGAGGAAGGCGAGGTCAGCCTGATGATCACCAAGCACTGCGTTCGCTTCTCGCTGAGCCTGTGCCCCAAGCAGGCCAAGGGCGTGATCGGCGTCAAGGGCACCATCAAGGCCGAGCCGCTGCACCTGGTCAACGGCAAGGAGAAGCTCACCCTGCGCTTCGACTGCAAGCCCTGCGAGATGCACGTGGTGGGCCGCATGAAGCGCTCGGTGCTGCAGCAGCACCGCAAGGAGATGGAGGCGGTGCCGATGCAGTTCTATCGCACGCGGCCGGTGCCCGGCATCGGGCACTGAGCCACGACGTCCGCACCGGCCGATCCTGACGGAAGCCGGGCCGCGGCGCAGAGCGGGCTCAGAGCCGCTTCACCGGCAGACCGGCCGGGGGCCGCAGCGGCGGCTTCACGCGCCGCGAGGGCGGTGGGAGGTCGGCAGGCAGGGCGTCGATCTCCGCGTCGCTCAAGTGCGGCAGTGCGCGCGGGGCCTGCGCACCATCAGCCGCGGCCGGCCCGGCACTGGCCGGCCCGAGCGGCGGCGCCACGCCGGGGCCGGCGGTGGGCGGCCATGCGGGGGCGACGGACGCCGGTGCGGGCGCGGGGGGCATTGGCGGGGCGGGCATCCAGCCATAGGCGGCCAGGGCGCCGCGCAGCACCTCACGCAACTCGGCCGCATGGTGCGCATCGCGCTCCGCCTGTTCGCGCGCATGGAACTCCAGTTCGACCTGAAGGGCCTGCTGCACGCTCTGCGGCAGGCGTTGCTGCTCCTGGCGCAGGGCGGCGATCTGCGCGGCGAGGCGCTCTTCCACCATGCGTGCGGCACCCGCCTGCAGCTTCCGCCAGAAGACGGCCAGGGCGAGCGCCGCCCCCAGCGCGCCGCCGGCACCGGTCAGCAGCAAGCCCAGGGCGATGATGACGCCTTCGTCGAGGTTCATGGCCGGCCTCCCCGTGACGTCTCGTGTTCAGCGGCGGCCTCCCACTGGCGCAGCAGGTCCAGCGGCACCCAGTCGGCCACTTCGCTGAAGCGCCGCCCCACCATGCGCTCCGCCTGCCGCAGCAGTGCCGAGACGGGGCTGCTGGGTTCATGCAGCTCGAACCAGTCGCGCACCTGGCGGATGGCGGCGAGCGCATCGTCGCGCGTGACCGGTCGCAGGCCCGCGGCCAGCGGCGGTCGGCGCAGGTCCACCACGGCGGGCGTCGACGTCGCCGCCGGCGAAGGCGGCACGGCGGTCATGGCGTCGAGTTCATCGGCCGCGGGCACGAAGAGCGCCAGCATGCGCTGCAGGGGCAGGAGGTCGGGCGCCTGATCGCCCAGATGGCTGCGGCACCAGGCCGCGATGGTCTGCACATGGCGGCAGGCGGCGGCCAGCTGGTGCACCGGCACGTCGGGATCGCCCACGGCCGCCCCGCGCAGCGCGGTCAGCTGTCGGCGCACCGACTCCGGCGACCGTGCATCCTCGGGCCGCGGCACCGCCAGGGCTCGCTCCACATCGCGCACGGTCAGGCGCACGCCGGCCCCGGTGTCGAGCGCGATCTCGCGCACGTCGCCCACCAGGCCCTCTGGATCGGCCAGTGCCGCCAGCGCATTGGCGCGCACCGCCGGCTCGGCCTCGCCGTCGATGACCGGCTGCGGATGGATCGTGTCGGGCCAGGCACGCAGGGACTGCACCAGCATGTCCAGGCCCTGCAGCAGCCCCGCCGCCTGGCCCAGGCGGGTGCGTGCGCGGGTGAGGCAGATGATCAGGTGCAGGTCCTTGGTGCGCAGCAGCAGCCGGCGGCAATCGCGCTCGACCTCGGCCCAGTTGGGGCCTTCGGGCGTGTCGACGAAGCTGCCGTACTGCGCCTCGCCCCGCGGCTGCAGGCGCGTCCAGAGCATGGCGTACTCCGGGTCGTACTCCAGGTTGGGACCGCAGGGTTCGATGTCGCTGACGGGCAGCAGCCAGTCGGCCGAGGCGCCGAGGGCGTGGCGAGCCCCGGCCAGCGGCGCGGAGTGGGGGACGGCGAGGGTCATGGGAAGGAACGGAAGAACGGGGAAATGAGGCGGCGTCGGTCAGGCCGGGAGATAGCGTTCGGGCTCGAAGATCATTCCCACGGCGTAGTCCTTCTCGGGCCCGGCACGGGATGCCGCGCGTGGCCGGCCGCGCGGCGGGGCGGCGTCATGGTCGGGACCGGCCGCGCCGGCCGACGGCGCGGGCATGCCGGCAAGGCCCAGCCAGGTCGTCCAGCCGAGGCGCTCGCCGTCTTCCAGCCGGGCGGGCGGCGCGCTGTCGCGCAGGACGCGCAGCTCGACCTCCCAGGCGAACTCGAAGCCGACGAAGCCGCGCACCCACGCGATCAGCACCGGCAGGTCGGCCCCTCCCGGCGTGAAGCGCAGGTACTGCTGCAACGACAGGGGGCCGATCACCAGCCGGAACTTGTTCTGGCGGTCGGGCACTTTCTCGCCAGCGATGGCGCCCTGGCCCAGCAGTGCGGCCTCGTTGGCCTGGCCGAGCCGGCTGCAGTCCGGCTTCTCGATGTCGATCCAGTGCATCACGAACTCCTGGAGCTCGACATGCACCTTGAAGAAGTGGGCCAGGGTCGCCGCCAGCCCCGCCGGGTGGCGGGTGCCACCGGCCAGGTGCGGGGCGGCCGAGAGCCGGGCATGCACGGGCAGCGGCCCCTCCTGGATCTCGCCCAGCTCATGCCCGGTGAGCCACGCCACGTACCGGCTGAAGCGCTCGTCGTCCGGCCGGTCGAGCCCGGCCGCCGACTGCCCTTCGGCCCAGGCGCGGTAGACCAGGCTCAGGTAACGGTGGTGGAACAGGTCGAGGAAGTCCGCCAGCGTTGGGTCGCCGAGGTTCTCCCAGCGCTCGCGCACGATCTCGGTGTAGTGCAGGGGCAGCGGACCGTTGGGCCCCAGCAGGCCCAGGCCGAAGACACGCACGGCGGGCAGCGCCGGGTTGTTGCCCCGTCGCGGATGGGCGCCCGCATAGGGCGCGGCCGTGGCGCGTGTCGGCAGCACCGCTTCGGCGATCTCGCGCGGCGCAAAGGCCAGCGAGGCGCGCTGGCCCAGCCGCACTGGCTCCTGCTGTGGCCGTTGCGCATGGCCGATGCGGGGCAGCGCCGGATGCAGGGCACCCAGGCGCCGAAGCAGCGGCAGGAAGCCGAACTTCCAGGGCTGGCGGCTCAGGGCCTCCAGCAAGGCATGGGCACGGGCCGCGGCGGGTTGCTGTCCCATGCCGGCTGCCGGCTCCGGGTCGGTCGCTTCAGCCATGTGCCTAGACGATGCCGCGGCCGCCCATGCGCACCGGCCACTGAGCCACCAGGCCGCGCTGCATCGACTCCAGACGGGTCTGCGTGAAGACGTTGATGCTGACGTGCCGCGCCAGGTACTGCTCCAGCACCAGCCCGAACAGGTAGGGGCTGGCGCCCGAGAAGCCCTGCTCGTCCACGGTCAGGGTGCACTGCACGCCACGCCCGTACACCAGCGGACCGCTGCCGGGCAGGCGGCGGGTCACGGGCTCGATGCGCGAGCCCACCAGGCTGTCGATCTGGCGCAGCTGCGACTCGTCCGCGCCGTTCACGAACAGCCGCAGCAGGTCCCGCAGGCCCTGCGCCCCCGGACGATGGCCGATGTCCGCCAGCGGCAGGTGGTTGAAGTTGAGCTGCCGCACCAGCCGCCACGCGAACTCGCGCTCCGCGAACGGCGGCTTGGGCAGGCTGGGCGGGCGGATCAACCCCACCGCCTCCACCGGAATCGAATCGGCCACGCGCAGATCCGTGCGGCCGTTGCGCGGCATGAGCGCCGGCAGGTCGCGGTTGGTGAGCAGCGCCCGCAGCGACAGGTAGCGGATGGCCTCGGGATAGGGCGCCTCGTTCTGGTCGACGAGCGAGATGAACACCTCGGTGCCGACGTAAGGGGTGCGCGTGCCGTAGCGGCGCGCCGTGTCCGACGCGGTGCGCGCCTCGCGGCGGACGCTGAAATAGCGGCCATGGTTGCCTTCGTCCTCGTTGAGGCTCTGGTAGAGCGGCCGGAACTCCACACCGGCCGTGGTGCGGGCCTGGTGGCCTTCGACGGACCGGATGGCGTAGACCTCGAAATCCAGCGGCCGCGAGCGATCGGGCACCACATGGAACTCGGGCTGGGCGGCATTCATCTCGAGCCGGTCGGTGCGGCGCTCGAAGAGGTTGGCCACCGGCGTGCAGAAGAGCGCGAACTGCCCCTTGTCCACCACGGCCGCCAGCGCGCCGGGCGGCCGGCTCAGCAGCACGACGATCTCCAGCTCGTTGTGCGCCACTTGCCTCACGCCCGGCCCGAGCCCCGCCAGCGAGAAGAAGTAGAAGCGCTCCGGACAGGCGAAATACTCGTGCAGCAGGTTGTGGCCGTGGAAGCTGCGCCATTCGAGCGGCAGCAGGCCCTGTCCCGGCTCCAGCCCATGGTGGACCAGGGCCTGGGACGTGACCGCATGGGGCCGCACCAGCAACTGGCCCGGCGGCCCGGTGAACGACGCCACGGCCGACGTGTGCAGCAGCTCGAACACATGCGATGCGACCGACGGGTCGCCGCACAGGTACACCGGCAGGCTGTCGAAGCCCGCCAGGTCCTGGAAGCGCAGATCGCCCGCCGTCCTCAGGCGCAGTCGGAGCGCACCGGCCACCTGCACATGGGCCGGCAGATGCCGCTCCAGGCCGGGCAGATCCGGTGGAGCGCCCGTGAGCCGGGCATCCACGATCTCGATCGGCCAGAGCGTGACATCCTGGCCGGACCGGAACTCGCAAGGCGTCTCCTCACCGGCCGGCACCTGTCCGTGAAAGGCCGTGCCCCGGGGCACCACGAAGCCACGCGCAAGATCGCCCTCCTGGTAGTTGGGGTGGAGTTGTGCGACCGCCATCGACGGCGTGGGCGCCAGATAGTTGGGGTAGAGCACCTCCAGCAGCCGCTGGGTGAAGCGCGGGAACTCGGCGTCCAGCTTGATCTGCATGCGCGCCGACATGAAGCAGAAGGCTTCGATCAAGCGCTCCACATAGGGATCGGCCACCTCGATGCCGAGCATGCCGAGCCGGCCTGCGATCCTGGGATGCGACGCCGCGAATTCGCGCGCCGTTTCCCGCATGTAGACCAGTTCCCGGTTGTAGTAATCGAGCAGTTGGGGATCCATGGTTCCTCACGCCACGCAGCAGGTGGCCGTCATGGGTGCCGGGTGTCCAGGGCGGGGGCCGCCGGCCGCACGGCGATCCGGCTGTTCTCGAGATCGAGCGAGCTGCGCACGGTCAGCTCCAGCGGAAAGGGCTTGCAATCGATCATGGCGTGGATCTCGAACAGCAGCACGTTGTAGGCATCCCGGGCCTCGTCGGTCAGCAGCGGCCGGACCTGCACTGTCTGCGGGATCAGGCGCGGTTCGTAGTCGGCGATCGCACGGCGGATGATCCGTTCGATGTCGGCCCAGCGCCGCTCGGACGCATAGCCGCCCGCCAATGCGGGCACACCGAAGTTGAGGGTGGACGACGCGGCGGCCTCATGGCGCCGCCGG
Organism: Pseudacidovorax sp. NFM-22; assembly: GCF_021401245.1. Taxonomy (GTDB): domain Bacteria; phylum Pseudomonadota; class Gammaproteobacteria; order Burkholderiales; family Burkholderiaceae_C; genus Xenophilus. The sequence goes on along the minus strand of NZ_JACBFY010000014.1, from coordinate 21,581 downwards.
TCGATCAGGTCTTCGACATTGGTGGTGTTGAGCAGGTAGCCGAGGTCGCGCTGCACGATGTCGCGCAACTGGGCGGGCCTGAGGCCGTGCTCGCCGCCCGCGCCGGCAGCACGCCCGGGCGCGTCGTCGCGCAGCCGGTCGAAGAGCGTGGGCAGCAGCCGCCCATCGGCGCGCCAGGTGCGCTCGGCCGGCAACCGGGTGAGGCGGACACCCGGGTGCATGGCGCGCTCGCCGCGCTCGTGCGCACGAGTCTGCGGCGCGGCCCTGGGCGGCTCCGCCCCGAGCCGCGGGGCGTGGAGCTCGCCGCGCGCTGGCGAAGAGAGCGCAGCGCCGGTCTGGGGTGCTTCGCCGGAATGGGCCTGCATGTCCTGCCCCGTCATGGCCGCTCGCCCCTTGGCGGGACCGCAGCGCCGCTGCCGCCAGCGCCGTTCGTCGCGCGACCCAGTCGTACGGCGCTGTCTGCGGCCAGGGCATGGTGCTCCCTGCGGGTCAGGTCGGGCACCGCCGGGGACAGGCCCGCCACGAGTTCCGGCGCAAAGAGCCGAAGCACGTCCGGTTCGCCCTCCACGGCCAGCAGGTCGCCCTCGCCCAGAGAGGGGAACTGGTCGATGAGCCTGTCCATGTCCTCCCGGGGTTGAAGGATGTCGCGCAGCAGGGCAAAGGACCGGGCTTCCTCGCACAGGGCCTCGAACGAGGGCGCCTGCCCGGGCTGGTCAGGCGACGTCTCCGCCCAGTCCCAAGGCCTCGGAAGCCCGGTGGGGTCGCGCACCGCCCGCACGAACTCCTCGTGCAGTTGTTCGAGCAGCGGCATGCCCGGCTGCGCCGCGCGGGCCGAAGGCTGGGCCGCCGACGGTGGCGCAGACACGGTGCCCATTGGCCCGGGATCCAGTCCGAGCAACGCCAGCCACGGGTCCTCAGCCGGCGCCGACCGTACGGCGTCCAGACCCAGGACACTGAAGGGGTCCTCCGTGGCGCGCCCGGACTCGACGGGCATCGGGCCCGCAACCGACGTCCCGGCGAGGTCCCGCAGGTCGAACTCGGGTTCTGCCTGGCGCCCGACGGCGGGCCACGCCCGCGGTTCGCCCTCCTCCATCACGCCTGCGATGCCGGCGTCCTCGACCACCAGACGGATCAGGCCGATCTCGAGCTCGTCCCCCGCGCGCAAGGCCACCGTCTCGCCCAGGGCCAGGCGCCGGCCGTTGAGGGTGAACGCCAGGCCCGCCCCTCCATGGCCCAGTTGCCACTGCTGCGCCGCGGCCTGCCAGGCGAGCTGTCCGTCGCCCTGCGACCCAAGGTCGGCCGCGTCTTCACCCAGGCGCTGCAGCACCTGCCCCACGGCCATGCCGGCGGGCTCCAGAACCAGGTGGGCGTCGGCCACCCTGCCATGGCTGTGCGTGAGCCGCAGCCGCATCGGCGGCGCCTCAACCATTCCGTCCATGCCGGCCCTCCCATAGCGATGCGAGGTTCTCGGAGGCATCGACGAAGCGCCCGGCCACGTCCTGCTGCCAGAAGGCGCAGTGACCGCGCACGCCCTGCAGGCGCCGCGGCCAGTCCGACCATGGCAGGTGCCGCACCCCATGCAGCGCGGCCGCGGGGTCGTGGAAGCCATGCGCTGGCGCGCGGACCGCCGGCACATCCGCGGCCTTGCCTGCCGGGCCTCCGGAGCCACCGTCGCCCAACTCGCCCCACAGCCGGTCGACGTGCTGCGCCAGTTGCCGCAGCTCGCAGTCGGCCCGGGCCTGGACATGCTGGGCCAGAAGCCGCGCCAGCCCAAACTGCCAGCTTCGGGGCTCATGGACGTGCCGCTCGTAATGGCGCTCGATCCAGGCACGGCGCGCCACCTGGTAGACCACGAGGGGATGCCGCCTGCCCACGCGGTCGGTCGACGGCAGGATCACGCCGAGCACGAACCGCCCTTGCGCAAACGGCACATGCCCCGGCGGCAGCACGAACGCGATGGGAATCGAGGTACGCAGGGCCCGGCCGGCATCCGGCTCGTGCTGCGAGGCCGCTCGGCCGAGTGCGCCCCTCAGCCATGCCTCCCAACCTTCGGCTTCGCCGTGGCGCACACCATGGCGCACGAAGTCGGCATGCGCCGGCAGTCGCCCCCAGATGGCCGGCGACGTCACCGGTCGGGCATTGAAGAGGTGCGCCAACATGCTCAGCCCATCGCTCCGGGGCAGTGGAACCCGCTGAACAGATCGCTGTTGAGCGGATTCGGCTGGCTGCCGGTGCCGAGATCGAGCACCGCCTTGCGACCATCGAGCACGAACTCCACGGCCACCCTGCCGGGTGTGGCGGTGTTGACGATCCGGCCCTTCTGCATCAGCCGCAGCAACGCCCACGGCCCCTGGGCCATCAGGGTCGAGCCCGCGGCGGAGATCCTCGGCTGGGCCGTGATCTCCGCCGAGGCGCCCCCGCGCGGCCCCGGCCATTTCACCGGCAACGCCTCGACCGGGCCATGTACGTAGCGCTGGCCCTGGCCATCAATGTCCAGCATCAGCGCCGTGATGCTCGGCTCGAGTTCGGCGACCCGCACGTCGACCTTCCAGGCCAGCCGCCGGCCGTCGCCCTCGCGGAAGTAGAGGTCGCGGATCTGCTGGGCCCGGTAGAAGGTGTCGAGCCGGGGCCCGCCCTGCTCCAGCAGCTTGAGCAGTTCGCCGACCAGCGTCGGGCCCGTGGAGGCCGGCGCGGGCGCCACGCCATTGGCCACGTTCTCGGCCCCGACGAGTGCATTGCCGGTCGACGGCGGCTTGTATCGCCAGGGGCGCACGCCCGTGTCGACGAAGGCGGCCAGGTACTTGGTGAAGAAGGCGTCCGCGGCGCCGCCCGCAGCGAAGACGGCCGTCACGTCCTCGATGGAGGCATCCTGCCCGGATGCCAGGAAGGGATAGCGTCCCTCGATCCCGCGGCGGCAGGGCTCGGTCACCTGCATCGCCATCAGGCCCATGATCCGGTCGAACTGCTGCTGCGCCTGCTTCCTGAGGATCTCGGTGGCCCCCTGGTTCACCTTGTCGGCACCGCTCTGCGCCAGGGCGCTCAGCACCTCGCGAAAGGGGGCCGGCAGCTTGCCGGCCTCCAGTCTCATGCGTGCGCCGACGTCGTTGCTGGTCGGGGGCAGGCTGCCGGCCGTGATGGCGGTGTCTGCGACCACCAGGACCGTGTAGAACTCGTTGATGAGGCCCAGCACGCTGTCCAGCCCCTGCCGGCCCGCACCTGCCGGCGCGACGCCGGCCGACGCGTCGGCCTGGCCGGTGACCACCTCCCGCAGGGCGGCGAACCGGTCGTCGACCCATTCGCGCTCCATGCGCTCCTCGGGACGGATGCCCAGGTTGCGGCCCAGCTCGCGCGTCTTGAGGTCGAGCTGCTCGGTGGCCCGGTCCAGCAGGCTCTTGTCCTGCTGCCGCTCGGCGTCGAGCGCGCGGGACAGGGTCGTCTCGCGCGCCGCCGCGCGGGCCAGGCGGGCCAGCGGGGAGTCCGGGGACGACAGCTGCCGCAGCACGGCCAGGTCGAAGCCGAGGCTGGTGCCGCCTTCGCCGGCACCCACCACGCGGATGGAGTCGAGGAAAGCCGTCCAGCGCTCGGCGTACTCGCTGAGGTATTGCCGGCGTACATCCTCGATGAGCGCCGCGTTCTGCCTGATGCGCTCAGCCTCGGTGCCCATTGCCTTCGCCGTGGCAGCCGCGTCGGCGCGGCCCATGACCCAGGCATCCTCCTGCAGTGCCCGATCCACGAACGCCCCCAGGCGCTTGTTGAACACGGTGTGGTAGCCCGCGTAGGTGAACAGGCCCGGCACGCCCCGGTCGAGCGGTTGCCCGTCGGCACGCGAGAAGACGGTGCCGACCTGCGGCCCCACCGCGCGGATCAGGCTGAACTCCTGGGGCGCCTCGATGGCCATGGCCGACTTCGCACGCTCGTACACCCGCTGGGTCGACGTGTTGCCGTCGAGGAAGGCCTGGACGTCGCGGATGAGAACCTCCTTCGGAACGGCACCGGACTGCACGAGCCGGTCGCCGGAGAACAGCCGGTCCACGTGCCCCACCATCGCGGCACGCCCGCCGAAGAGGGCATCGCTGTCGCGCCGCTCCCAGTCCTTCATGACCCACTCGCGGACATCCCGCGCGCCGCCCTGCATATAACGCTCCGGATCATGCAGGAGCTTGTAGGCACGCAGCGTGGCGTAGGCGGAGCGGGCGTCCCGCTCCCGGACGCTGCGGGAGAGTTCATCCTCCATGCGGGCGATCACCACGGGAAGCAGCAGGTCGTCCTGGAGGCCCGCGTAGAGCTGCCGCGCCGCCGCCACGATCGGCGGTGCGCTGTAGAGGCCGAATTGGAAGGAGAGTGGCGGATGGTCGAGATCCAGTCCCGCATAGGCAGGCAGCGCGTGGGCGGCGTCCAGCACCGCCGGCACCTGGGCCGGGTCCACCGTCCGCCCCGCGCTCAGGCCCTGGGCGGCCAGGGCCTGCACCCGCTGCGCCATGGTGCTCAGGTACTGGCCGTTGTTCCGGAAGCTCAGCGCCATGCTGGTTCCGAGCCAGGCCAGAACGATCAGCACCAGCGCATGCCCCAGCAGTTGCAACAGCCGGAAGCGCAGCTCCCACCGCAGGTTGGGGCGGACGAGATGAGCCTCCGGGATGATGATCCGCGCGAAGACGTCGTGCAGGAAGAAGCCCCGGTGGCCCGTGGCGGCTTCCATTCCGGCATCGACGGACGTACGCCGCCCGGCGCCGGCCAGCGCCCGCCTGAGCCGGCCGAACACCGTATCGGCAGGGGGTGGCAGTGGCGTCCTGGCCTGCGCACCGCTGGTGAAGTACACGCCACGCAGCATGGCGTGGGATTGCGTGTCGTCGAAGCGGGAATCCAGGAAGACCTCCTCCAGCACCTGCACGAGCGGCTCGCGCAGTGCATCGAACTCCTGCGGCAGCGCGAACAGACGCCGGCGATGGCCGGTGTCGAATTCCTCGATCAGACGACCTCGCAAGCCGGCGGACAGGCGCTCATGCAGACGGTCCAGTTGCTCGTCCAGTGCCAGCCGCATCGCGGACTGACGGCTGCCCCCCGACACCCGCGCGGCCTCGACCTTGTCGGCCCCGACAGGGAAGGTGAAGCCCCATGGCTGGGCACGCCCCTCCGAGGTGAGCGAGAGGAAATACTCTTCGAAACCCTGCAGCAGATCGGCCTTGGTCACCAGGACGTAGACCGGAAAGCGGATGCCCAGCGTCCTGCGCAATTCCAGCAGGCGATCACGGATCAGGGCGGCATGGTCCACGCGTTGGTCCGGCGTGAACGTGCGCAACTCCGCGACGCTGAGGGCGACGATGGCCCCGTTGATCGGAGCGCGCGGCCGGTGCTTGCGCAGCAATGCCAGGAAGCCTGCCCATTCCTCGGCGTCCTTGCCCTTGTCGCTGTCCTGGGTCGTGTAGCGGCCGGCGGTGTCGATGAGCACCGCCTCGTTGGCAAACCACCACTGGCAGTTCAGGGTGCCGGCGCCCGACTCGAGCACGGAGACCCGGGACGCATTGCCCATCTGCCGCGAGACCGGGAACTGGAGCCCGGAGTTCAGCAAAACGGTGGTCTTCCCCGCGCCAGCGCTGCCCACGATCATGTACCAGGGCAGTTCGTAGAGATACCGCCGCCCCTCGAAGATCCGGCGAAGGAATCCGCGGCGCAGACGCAGGGCCCGCAACTGCCGCAGGGCTCTTGCGACGATCTCCGACACCGTCTTCAGCTCCTCCGCGGCGGCCGCCTCGCGTCGGGCGCCGCTTCCGAAGTCCAGCACCTTGCGCAGGAACTCCGTGTCCGTGCGCATGGCCTGCCAGAGCCGGTAGACGCCATAGAGCAGGTAGGCCAGCAGGATGATGGCCACGATCACGACGCGCACCTGCATCGAAGCGAGGGGCGCGACCTGGCCCACCGCGAGCAGAGGGCCAAGGTGCCAGATTGCCAGGCACAGGGCCGGGATGCCGACAAGGCTCAGCGGCCATGCGACCAGCCACAGGCCGAGCAGCACCAGCAGCATCACGATGACGGTCACGCGCGCAGCGGCGGAAGCGAGCGGCCGCGCACCATCGAACGACAGCAGCGGGCCCACGAACCAGATGGCGCAGGCCAGCGCCACCACGGTGACGAAGGCCAGCATCTGCCGCGAGAACAGGAACTTCAGGAATTGGGTGAGGGCTTGCATCGGTGACCTTCCGTGGGGCGCTCAGGGCATGCCTGCGGCAGTGGAAGACGCGCGCGGCGCGGCGGCCTTGTCGGCGCCAGGGACGCGCCCACCGCCCGCATTCGCCTGCGCAGGCACGGCCGCCGCGGGCGCGCCCTGGGCCGACGCCTCGTCCACCACGATGTCGACCCGGCGGTTCTTGGCCCGACCCGCGGGCGTGAGGTTGTCGGCGAGCGGCAGCGTGTCGCCCCTGCCCTGCACGGTGATCCGGTCGCCCCGGACGCCTCGCTGCCGCAGCAGGGCGGCCACGGCTTCGGCCCGACGCTCGCTGAGTGCCTGGTTGCTCGCGAACTCCTGGCTGCGGATGGGCACGCTGTCCGTGTGTCCGGTGACCTGCACCCTGCCCGGGACGCGTGCGATCTCGTCAGCCACCTTGTTCAGCACGGGCAGGATCGCCGCATCCAGGGTCGCGCGTCCCGGCATGAACATGGCGTCTCCGCTGAAGCTCACGGCGCTGTGCTGCTGGTCCTCCCTCACGCTGACGAGCCCCTTGGCAATCTCGCCCGCCAGCAGATCCCGCAGCCGCAGCGAGGCCTGCGGCGCCGGCGGGGCGGCTTCCCCGACGGCCACCCCGGAGGCAATGGCCCGGATCTTCTTCTCGACGGCGAGCGTGGACTGGTCCAGCTGATAGCGATACCAGGCGAAAAGACCCAGCGCGGCGGCGCAGGCCGCAGCGGCGGTGAGCCAGACCGGCACGCTGCGCAACAGGCCGAGCCTGCCCGGCGCACCGCCCCGCCACTGTGCCGACAGCGCCTGTGGCACCTCGCCACGGACCGCCGTGATCTGGCCTTGAAGGCGGTGGCGGATGGTCTCCAGTTGCCGGCGCCCGTTCGATGCCGTGCTGAACCGACCTTCGAAGCCCAGGCCCAGCACCAGGTACATCAATTCCAGCAGGTCGATGTGGTCCTGCGGGCTCGCGGCCAGCCGGCCGATCAGCAGGAAGAACTTGTCGCCACCACGGATGTCGCCATGGAATTGCGCCGCCAGCGGCCGGGCAGCCCACACGCCCGCAGACCCGGCTTCGGCACCACCCCATTGCGTACTGCTGGCGGCTTCGTCGAGGGCCGTGCACAGCGCATAGCTTGCGGCGACGGCATGCTCGTGGCGGATCTGCGCGTCGTTGCACAGCGACTGGAAGACAGCGACCTCCCGCTCCAGGAGGTCGCGCAGCACGCCCACAGCCGTGGGGTCCAGGGCGGTGTCCATGTCTGCCAGGGCACGCAACAGGGGCTGCGCGGCTTCCAGCAGCGGATTCGTGGCCGCCTTGACGCAAGCGAGCCGCTCCGCTGCCGCAGGGCCGGGCGCGACGCGGAGGTGGGCCGCGCTTGGATCGCCTTCGGCGACGCCGACGGGCATGTCGTTGGGCAATGCCTCGGGACTCTCGTGGTCTGTGATTTCGCCGTCACGCATACAGGGCTGTAGAGGAGAAGGGAAAGGGGCGGTGGCTCGCGGCCAGGGAGCCGGCGTTCAGGACTCGCATTCGGACCCGTCGTTGACGATGCGGTCGAACCGGCTGTTCTGGATGTGGCTGGTCTGCATACGACAGTCCACCATCCGCCAGAGGCCCGTGCCCAGGCATCCGTCGATCAGCACGCGGGCCGCCAACGGGGTGCCACGCTCGGCACGCCGCCCGATCGCGAAGCTCATGTCGGAGAAGCGGCAGCCTTCCATCGTGAGGGCCGTTCCTGCCACCAGCACCTCGCCAGACCCGGTGCAGTTGCGGAAGGTGACTTCGCCGGTGCAGCCGATGCCGCGGAAATCCTGCGGCGCCGAGCCGCCTCCGGCAAAACTGCATTGCTCGAACACGACCGCCGTGCTGCCATCGCGCCCACAGACGATGGTGCGGCCCTGGCTGGCGCATTGGCGGAACCGGACTCCCTGCATCACGCCAAAGTCGTGGTCTGCGCCGAGGAAGCGGCAGGTCATGAAGCTGCAATCACTCATGGCCGACAAGGCGACGTTGCCACGGCCGCCAAACACGCAGTCGACGAAGCTCACACCGGTCCACGCCACCCCCATGAACGAGCCCGCGGTCATGTCGGCGCCGACGACGGTGATCCCGCCACCGCCCGCGGACAGCACCGCGTACTCCTTGGCCATGGCCGTGATGGGGGTGGTCATGCGCGGACTCCACCACCCAGGCCGACGGGGCCCCCGGGCGCAGAGACGGGACAGGGCAGGAAGGCAAGGCTCACCGCTCCCGCACTCCCCACAGTTCGAGCCTCAGGCCCGGAAAGTCGCCCGCGAGGTGAAGGGCAAGCCCGCCGAACTTGAGCAGGTGCTCCCAGAGTGGCCCCCGGCTGTCGAGCTGGAAATAGACGAAGCCCGCGTTGAACGGAATCTGCCGCGGCGCCACCGGCAGCGACTGCAGTGCGATACCCGGCAGATGCGAGCGCAGCAACTCCGTCAGCCGATCGCTCGGTCCCACCTTGCAGCGGGCGGCGAACTGCGCCATCAGCTGGTCGGCAGGCATCTGCGCCGACACGGCGAACACCAGGGCCGTGAAGTCCTGCAGTTGGGTGGGATCGACGCTGGCCACGCGGACCCCATGCGGCCGCTCCTCCAGCCGGATGCTCTGGGCACTGCGCACGAGGACGTCGTTCAACTGGGCCTGGATGTCCAGCACCAGGTTACGCAGCGACAGGTAGGGATCCAGATGCTGGTAGGCCGGATGTGGCGCCGGGCGTCGCGAGCCCGTCCGGATGTACGTCGACAGCTCGCCGCTCATCATCTTCAGCGCGGCATAGACCTGTTCTGGCGAGGTCTCCCGCACCCGCGTCCAGTGCTCCAGCAGCGGCTCATAGCGGTTCAGGATCTGGAGCAGCAGGAAATCGGACACCTCGGCCGCTTCGGACGACTTGCCGTCGCTGGCCGTCAGCCGCGCCGCCAGCGACTGCGCGCGCAGCCGGCACAGGCCATGCAGATGGGTGATCCAGTCCGACAGCAACGCGCTCGCGCCATAGCCGGTGACGGGCGGGATCAGGTTCTCGTCCAGGACGATGCTGCCGTCGGAGCGGATCAGCGTGACCCGCGCGAGTGGAAGGCCGATCCACCCCTCGGTCAGTTCGCGCTCCGGCAGCAGCCGCAGGCGCAGATGCGACAGCTGCACGGACTTCGGCCCCTGGCCGAAGGAGTTGGCATCGCGCAGTTCGGTCTCGAAGACGGAGAAGCGCGCCAGCGAGCCTGCCGCGTCCGCGGAGTCCTCAAAGGTGGTCTCCTCGCCGTTGGGCGTGCGGATGGGCACCCCCAGATGGATGACCTGCTCCAGATGCTCTGGACGGATGGTGAGCGGTGGCGGCAGGGGCGCCTGGGCAGGTGCCTCGAAGGGAGTGCCGTCCGCAAAGACGCCCGCCGCTGCCGCCAGCACCACCTTGCCGAGCGCCAGCGATTCCGGGTCGATGGTGTAGCGGCTGAAGCCCCAGAAGAAGGCGTTCAGGGTCGCGGCGCGACGGTGCGCCACGTACTCGAGGTAACGCTCCTGCTGCTGGAAAAGCTGGGGGCGCAGGAACAGCCCTTCGCTCCATGCCACCTTGTTGTACCAACTCATCTGCTCATCCCTGACATGTCTTCGGCGCGCTCATTCACGTTGCAACACACGCACGCCACGTGATCCGATACGGATGTCGAGGCTGGCCTTGTTGGAAGGCAGCACGGCCCGGTACCAGGCCGCCTCGGGCGCGGGCTCGATCTTCTGGACCGCCCGCCAGTCCGAATTCACCAGGTCCTTGTAGCCCGCGACCACGCCGATGGCATTCACGTCCGGATGGGAGCGTCGCCGCAGGACGCGGGTCTCCCCCGGCTTCAGGACCAGTTCGTCCCGCACGAGCAGGTCGTCGGCGAGCATGGCCTTGTCGCTGTTCTGCAGCGAAAAGTAGTCCGCGGCCAGGAAGACCGCGTCCCCCTTGAGTTCGTAGAGGCGGACCATGATGGGCGCGGCACGGCCTTTTTCATCGGGGTTGACGTCCTCGGCCGCCGAGACCCTGATCTCCAGCCGCGTCTGCTCGCGCGGATAGGCAAACTGGGCCTGGGCGGGGCTGCATGGGGCCAGCACCCCCACCATGCCTGCGACCCCGCTGATCAGCGCCGATCGGACGCAGGACAGGCGTGTTCTGACCGGCAGCGAGAGCGCTGCGCGCACGCGGATGGCGAGCAAGTGAATACCCATGTTCGATCTGCAAGGCGAAACCACGACAGCGGAAGGACCAGACGGCCCCTCCGGCACTTGGCGGAGCCACGCACGGGCATCCCCGAGCCGTTGCCGACCCGGGTGCCCCGCGCGGGTCACATCTCCTTGTTGGCCTTGATGTCGTAGCCGGCGGTCACCGCGCCGCCGCTGCCACCCTGGGCGTTCTGCACGGCGTACTCCTGCTTCACCTTGGTGAAGGACAGCCGCACCCGTTCGCGGACCCGCAGCTCGTCGTCATTGGAGCCGTGCGGCTGCACGCTGGTGATGATGACGTCGGTGAAGGTGAACTTGAGATATTCGAGGGGGCTGCCGCCCGCCTTGCGCACCACCAGCTTGGCCTCCGGCACATGCTTGCCGGTCAGGCAGTACTTCATCAGATTGGGACTCGACCGGTCGACGAAATGGATGAACTCGAGGTCCTCCACCGTGGCCTTTCCGGCACCACCACCAGAGCCCGAGTGCATGGTGGACTCCTGGAACACCTTCCAGTCGAAGCTGAGCACTTCGATCTCGTTCTTGTGGTCGGCGTCGAGCGCCTCGCCTTCGATGCCGTTGATCTTCAGAAAGATATCTTGAGACATGGTTTACTCCCCGGGCGGAACGCCCTTGTTTTGGTCAATGAACGGAGGTGTGACAGCGTGACTCAGGCCGCCTCGCGCAGCGACGGCAACTTGGCGACCAACCGCAGCGACACGGTCAGGCCTTCGAGCTGGAAGTGCGGGCGCAGGAAGAACTTGGCGTTGTAGTAACCGGGATTGCCCTCGATCTCGTCCACCACCACCTCGGCGGCAGCCAGCGGACGGCGGGCCTTCGTCTCCTGGGAGGAGTTGGACGGATCCGCATCCACGTAATTCATGATCCAGCCATTCAGCCAGCGCTGCATGTCGTCGCGCTCCTTGAACGTGCCGATCTTGTCGCGGACGATGCACTTGAGGTAGTGCGCAAACCGGGTGGTCGCAAACAGGTAGGGAAGCCGCGCCGACAGATTGGCATTGGCCGTGGCGTCGGCGTCGTAGTACTCCTGTGGCCGTTGCAGCGACTGCGCGCCGATGAAGGCCGCGTGATCGGTGTTCTTGCGGTGCACCAGAGGGATCAGGCCAGCCTTGGCCAGCTCGGCTTCGCGGCGATCGGAGATGGCGATCTCCGTCGGGCACTTCATGTCGAAGCCGCCGTCGTCGGTGGGAAAGGTATGGCAGGGCAGGTTCTCGACCGTCCCGCCCGACTCGACCCCGCGGATCATCGTGCACCAGCCATAGAGCTTGAAGCTGCGGTTGACGTTGACCGCCATGGCGTAGGCCGCGTTGCTCCAGACGTAGTTCCTGTGGTCCGCGCCGTCGGTCTCTTCCTCGAAATCGAACTCGTCGACGGGGTTGGTCTTGGCCCCATAGGGCAGGCGGGCCAGGAAGCGCGGCATGGCCAGGCCCACGTAGCGCGAGTCCTCGGTGTCGCGCAGCGAGTTCCACGGCGCGTGTTCGAGGTTGGAGGTGATCTTCGCCAGGTCCCGCGGGTTGGCCAGTTCCTGCCACGACTCCATGCCCAGCAGGGACGGCGCCGCGCCCGCGATGAAGGGTGTGTGCGCCGCGGCCGACACCTTCGCCATCGCGTTCAGCAGTTCGACGTCCGGCGGCGTGTGGTCGAAGTAGTAGTCGGCCACCAGGCAGCCGTAGGGCTCGCCACCGAGCTGGCCATATTCCTCCTCGTACACGCGCTTGAAGATGGGACTCTGGTCCCAGGCCACGCCCTTGTGGCGACGCAGCGTGCGCCGCACGTCGTCCTTGGAGATGTCGAGGAAGCGGATCTTCAGCTTCTCGTCCGTCTCGGTGTTGGACACGAGGTGATGGATGCCGCGCCAGGCCGACTCGAGCTTCTGGAACTCATCCTTGTGCAGGACCAGGTTGATCTGTTCGGACAGCTTGCGGTCGATCTCGGCGATCACGGCCTCGATGCTGCCGTAGGCGTCGTCGGAGATCGTGACCGCGTTGATCAGCGCCTGCTCGGCCAGGGTGCGGACGGCCGCCTCGACCGCACTGCGCGCCTCGTCGGTCTTGGGCTTGAATTCGCGGTCCAGCAGGGCGGCGAATTCACCGGGGTCGGCCAGCAGCACACTGGCCTCTGCGGACTCGATGGTGTCGGTACTCATGAGCTTGTCTTTCCTGGATGGTGGAGGTGCCGCCCTTCAGCGGTCCGTCGTGGCCGGCTCGGCATCGATCTGCTTGGGTGCCGCGCTCAAGGCCTTCAGCAATGCCGGGTCCTGCATCAGCTGGTTGATCAGGCTTTCGGCGCCGGCCTTCCCGTCCATGTAGCTCTGCAGGTTGGACAGCTGCGTCCGGGCCTCCAGCAGCTGCCGCAGCGGCTCGACCTTGCGCGCGACGGCTGCGGGCGAGAAGTCCTCGATGCTTTCGAACGTGATGTCGACCATCAGCTGGCCCTCGCCCGTGAGCGTGTTCGGCACGGCGAAGGCAACGCGCGGCTGGATCGCCTTCATGCGCTCGTCGAAGTTGTCGATGTCCACATCCAGGAACTTGCGCTCGCCCACGGGCGGAAGCGGCTGCGCGGGCTTGCCCGACAGATCGGCCAGCACCCCCATGACGAAGGGCAGCTCGATCTTCTTTTCCGACCCGTAGATCTCGACGTCGTACTCGATCTGCACACGCGGCGCGCGATTGCGCGCAATGAACTTCTGACTGCTGTTGCTCATAGGCTCCCTGCTGGTTGATGAAGAAGGCTGACGACTCAGGAACGGAGCACGCGCTCCGACGAGAGGCTTTGCGGTCCGGGCCTGGGTGCGCCGGCAGTGCGGCTCCAGGGGGGACAGGCCACACGCACGTTCACGCCAACACCTCCTGGGCGCTCGGTGCGCAGTAGATGCGGGTCTGCGGCGTGGCGGCGCGAGGATCGCGCGGCTCGGACGTGGATATGTCGGCGTCGATCGCCACCAGCGGCCGGCCCTGCTCCAGGGCAGTGAGCCAGCAGCGAGCGAGTTCGGGCAGCAGTTCCTGCTCGATGACGGTGATCAGGCGGCGGACACCCGCTTCATAGTTGCCGCCCACCTCGCGCAGATAAGCGGCCAACCTCGCGCTCGGCTGCATTCGGATGCCGTGCTGTTCCTGGAGACGCCGGGCCACCCGGCCCAGTTGAAGGTCGACGATGGTCGACAGGTCGCGCGCTTGCAGGGGCCGGTAGGGGACGACGGTCACACGCCCCAGGAAGGCGGCTGGAAACACACGTCTCAGGGCCGGCATCGCGACCTCGGCGCTCAATGGCGTGTCCCCGGCGCCGGACGCCACGTCGGCGGCGTCCATCAGCGCCTCCGCGCCGACATTGCTGGTCAGCAGGATGATGCAGTTCCTGAAGTCGATGCGACGACCCTCGCCGTCCTCCATCCAGCCCTTGTCGAACACCTGGAAGAAGAGCTCGTGCACGTCCGGGTGGGCCTTCTCGATCTCATCGAGCAGCACCACGCTGTAGGGACGGCGGCGGACCGCCTCGGTGAGTACGCCGCCTTCGCCATAGCCCACATAGCCGGGCGGCGCTCCCTTGAGCGAGGACACGGTGTGCGCCTCCTGGAACTCGCTCATGTTGATGGTGACCATGTTCTGTGCGCCACCGTACATGGCGTCCGCCAACGCGAGTGCCGTCTCGGTCTTGCCCACGCCGGAGGGTCCCACGAGCAGGAACACGCCCACCGGCTTGTCGGGGTCGGTGAGCCGTGCCTTGGCGGCCTGCACCCGGTCGGCGATGGTCTGCAGCGCCGGGTCCTGGCCGATGACCCTTGCAGCAAGCAGCGCCTTGAGCTGGAAGACCGCCTTCGCGTCGTCGCTGACCATGCGCCCGACGGGAATGCCCGTCCAGTCCGCGAGCACCTGGGCCACGACGGACTCGTCGACCTGGGCCAGCGCCAGACCTGGCCGCTCGCGGACTTGTTCGTCCAACGCCGCGAGCTCGGCCGTGACCGGTGATCCCGCGCCATCCGCTGCGTCGACGCCATCGCGCAGAAGGCCCTGCCGCAAGGCACTGATGCGCTGCACCAGCGCCACCTGCGCTTCCCAGCCCTGGAGCTGCCCGGCCAGTTCGTCGCGGGCCTGCGAGAGCGTGGCCCGGACTGCCTGCAGGGACGCCTCGACGGAACCGCCGCCGAGCCCGAGCCGGATCTGCTTCTGCAGCAGGTCCTCCTCGACCTCGAGCGACGCCACCCGGTGGCGCAGCCGCTCCACGCCGGCAGGCGGTGCGTGCATGGACAGACCCACCCGTGCGCAGGCCGTGTCCAGCAGGCTGATCGCCTTGTCGGGCAACTGGCGGGCCGGCAGATAGCGGCGCGACAGGGTGACTGCCGCACGGATGGCTTCGTCCAGGATCACCACGCCGTGGTGGCGGGCAAAGGCATCCGCGAGGCCGCGGACCATGTCGATGGCGGCGGCCTCCTCGGGCTCGGCGATCTGCAGCACCTGGAAGCGCCGCGTGAGTGCCGGATCCTTCTCGATGTGCCGCTTGTATTCCGCCCAGGTGGTCGCGCCGATGCTGCGCAATACGCCTCTGGCCAGTGCCGGCTTGAGCAGGTTGGCGGCGTCGCCCGTGCCCGCCTGCCCACCCGCACCGACCAACGTGTGGACTTCATCGATAAAGAGGATGACCGGCGGCACGGCCCTGGTGGCATCTTCGAGCAGTCCTTTGAGCCGGCTCTCGAACTCGCCCCGGACACCCGCGCCCGCAAGCATGGCCCCGACATCGACGCTCAGCAGCCGATGCTCGCGAAGTGCAGGCGGCACCTCGCCGACAGCGATGGCCAAGGCGAGGCCTTCGACGACGGCGGTCTTGCCCACGCCCGCTTCGCCGGTGAGCAAGGGATTGTTCTGCCGGCGACGCAGCAGGATGTCGATGAGCCCGCGAACCTCCAGCTGACGTCCGACCACCGGATCGACCTGCCCGGCCCTGGCCTTTGCCGTGAGGTCGGTGCAGTAGCGCTCCAGGCCCGAGGCATCGTTTCTGGCGAGGGGGCCAGCACCCAGACCGGGTGCTGTGGCGGCACTGCCAGCGACTGCGCTCGCGCCGTCGTGCGGCCCTTCACGCCCTTCGGGCGAGCCCTCGACGACCCGGGCCCAGGCCTGCGACAGCCGGTCGACATCGATGCGGGCGAAGGCCGGGACGATGCGCAGCAGTGGCGCACGCCGGTCGGCCGATTGCAGGAGCGCCAGCAGCAGCCAGGCACCTCGCACGCACTGGCCGCCGTACTCGATGCTGGAGATCACCCAGGCCCACTCCACCGCATCGCTGACATGGCGGGAGATGTCGGAGAGCGAGCTGGCACCAGCGGGCAACTCGGCCAGCGACGCCGCCAGGCCCGCCTCGATGTCTTCGGGCCGGAGATCGAAGTGGCGGACGATGCGGTGCAGGTCGCTGTCACCAGCCTGCCAGAGCTGATGCAGCCAGTGCGTGAGTTCGACGTAGGGGTTGCCGCGCAGCCTGGCAAAGGCTGCGCCGGATTCGATGGCGCGGAACAGCGTCGTGTTCAGCCTGCCAAAGAGCGCCTTGCGGGAGACGGCCATCGCGCAATGCTCAGCGGAGCGCTGTAGGGTTGTGCGTGGCGCACGCTGCCACCTCGCGCCGGAACATGCGCGGCGCCGCCATCATGGACGTATTCACGAGATCCTCCCTGCCATCGAAACCATGCACCTCGCTTTCGGGCGCTCGCTTCGATTTAAGCCGAGATGCACAAGGATTCGGCGCTACGGTCCCAGTAATGAAGAGACTTCGTGAAGTAGTCCACCAGGCTTTACGCGCCGATGTGGCGAAGCGCCTCAGGCAATGTGAAGGAAGGTTGCCGCAGCGTCAGAGGGCAGGAATGCGCGCGTGGAGACCGGACACATCCCCTGCGCCCGGCGAAAAAAAAGCCGCCGACCTTCACAGGCCAGCGGCATCGATGCGGGCCCTTGGCGGCCCCGGTGCCTACGCCATCCCTGGCGGAGGCCGAGCGACGCTCGAGCGCTCAGTACTTCAGCGTCGCACTCTCGCGCAATTCGTCCGCGGTCGCGGTGCCGAAGCCGAAGAACTCCAGATATGCCGGGATCATCTCGAACAGCATGTCCGTGCCCACCTGCACCTGGCAGCCGCGCGCCATGGCGGCCTTCAGGAGCGGCGTGTACTCGGTCTTCATCACCACCTCGCCCACGAAGGTGGTCGGCGCAATACGCTCCACGTCGAAGGGCAGCGGGTCGCTTTCCTTCATGCCCAGCGGCGTGGCATTGACGATCACGTCGTAGCCCGCCGGATCCTTGGAGCCGGTGCTCACCGTCAACTTCGGATAGTGCGCGCGCAGGCGCTGGGCCAGGCCTTCGACCGAGGCGGTGTTCAGGTCGAAGAGCGACAGGTGCGCCGCGCCCGCCGCCGCGATGGATGCCGCGATGGCGCAGCCCACGCCACCCGCGCCGGAGACGAGCACGCGCGCGCCACGGAAGCTGCGCCCCTTGCGCTCCACGCCGCGCACGAAGCCGGCGCCATCGAACTGGTCGCCGAGCAGGGTGCCGTCCTCGCGCAGCAGCACGGCGTTGCAGGCACCGGCGATGCGGGCCGTGGGCGTGGTCTCGTGCACCAGCGACATGGTCGTGACCTTGTGCGGCATGGTCACCAGCGCACCGCGGATGTTGCTCATCCTGAACAGCAGCGGCAGGAAGGCCACGTAGTCCTCGGGCTTCACGCCCATCGGCACCACCACCGCGTCGATGCCCTTCTTGTCGAACCAGGGGTTGTAGATCATCGGAGCCTTGAAGCTCTCGGTGGGATAGCCGATGTGGGCGATGAGGGTGGTCTTGCCGGAGATCATGGAAGCAGTGATGGGGGGCGGAAGAACGCGAAAAGCGATCAGCCCTGGCGGCCCCGTGGCGCCTGGGCGATCTCGGCCTGGAGTTCGGCCGGGTAGATGATCTGCCGCAGGAAGCCGGCGTCCTCGCGCACGAGGGCCGCGGCCTGCGGCAGGTCGAAATAGTCGAAGTAGTGGGCCATCTGCTGGATCAGCATCTCGAAGCCGGGCTGGGCCTGCAGGCCACGCGCCCGCGCGGCACGCACCAGCGGTGTGGGCTGGCCGCGCAGCAGGATGTCGAACACGGCCGCGTGGGGCGCCAGGCGTGCCACGTCGCAGGGCAAGACTTCTTCGCCTTGCAGGCCTACCTGGGTGGCGTTGATGACGAGGTCGTAGCCCGAAGGGTCGGCCGAGGACGCCGCGACCACCTCGGCGTCGAAGGCGGCATCGATGCGGGCTGCGGTGCCCGCGGCCTTGCCCGCGGCCGGGTCATAGAAGGCGATGTGGCGCGCGCCGTCGTCGCCGCCGCCTTCGGCCAGCGACACGCCGATGGCGGCGGCGCTCACGCCCGCGCCCAGGATCAGCACCCGCTGCCCGCGGAAAGGAATGCCGAACCAGTCCAGCGCACCCACGATGCCTTCGCCATCGAACAGGTCGCCTTCGAGCTCGCCGCTCTTGGTGCGGCGCACGATGTTGACCGAGCCCGCCACCCGCGCGAACAGGCCGCAGCCGTCGAGCAGGTCCACCGCCAGCGGCTTGTGCGGCGGTGCGATCAGCATGCCCCGGACGTTGTGGCCCAGGAAGCTGGCCTTGAGCCACACGGCGAAATCACGGGCGCGCACCTGCACCGGCACCATCACGGCGTCGATGCCGCAGCGCTCGAAGACGGCGTTGAACATGCGCGGCAGGCGCACATTGGTGACGGGATCGCCAGGGATGAGGTAGAGGTCGGTCTTGCCGGTGATGGAAGCCATCGGGTCGTTCACTCCAGGAGTCGGATGCGCCAGTCGGATCGGGATCGGGGCCGCAAGAACAACGGCCCGGACTGTAGACAGCAGGGTGCGGGGCCGTCAGTCGGGAGCGGATCGCGGCGTTCGATAATCGCCCAGCACTGAACGATCAACGAACGTCTTAAGGGTTTGTACGTGGTCTCCCGCCGCCCTGCCTCCACCCCCGTCTCCGAGCCATCGCACGAGGACGAAAGCCCCGATTCTCCGTCCTCCCCCGCAGGGGATGCACAGGACGGCCAGGCGCCCGCCGGCCTGGACCGGCGCGACTGGATCGCCGGCCTGGAGCGCGGCGTCGGCATCATCGAGGCCTTCGACGACGCCCATCCCCGCATGACCGCCAGCGAGGCCGGCCAGCGCACCGGCCTCACGCGCACGGCCGCGCGGCGCTACCTGCTGACGCTGCAGCACATGGGCTATGTGGCCAGCGACGGCAAGCTGTTCTGGCTCACGCCGCGCGTGTTGCGGCTCGGCCAGTCGTACCTCGATTCGGCGCGGCTGCCGCGCATTGCACAGCCCTTCCTGCAGCGCGTGGCCGTCGGCACGCACGAGACGGCCTACCTCAGCGTGCTGGACGGTGACGACGTGGTCTACATCGCCCGCAACGGTCCGCAGCGGCAGATGAGCACCGGTTACGTGCTGGGCGCACGGGTGCCCGCGCAGGTGACGGCGGCCGGGCTGCTCATGCTGGCCCTTCTCCCCGAGGCCGCTTCGGCGGCCTGGTGGGCTGCACGCAAGCTGCAGGTGTTCACCTCCTTCACGCTGGCCGACCCCGCCGACCTGCGGCGCGAGATGGCCCGCGTCAAGGCCCAGGACTGGGCTCTGTCCGAACAGCAGCTGGACCTGAATTCGCGCGGCATCGCCGTGCCGCTGCGGGACCGGCGCGGCGACGTGCATGGCGCCCTGAACATCACGATGCCCATGGGCCAGGAGAGCACCGAGACCGCCGTGGCCCGCGTGCTCCCCGTGCTGCGCGAGGCTGCGCAGGCGATGCGCAACCTGATCTGAGCCTCAAAGGCCGACGGCCAGGCCGCTGAGCAGCAGGCCGGTCCCCCAGGCGGCCGGCGCGCGCCACGACATGGCACGCAACTCCACCCGCTCGTGCAGCATGCTGGCCGCGCCCACCGAGAGCACGAAGGCCGCAACCAGGGCGGCGAGGGCCTGCCACGGCGTCAGGGGCGCCAGGCCCGTCTGCGCCGAGGCGCTGACGAGCAGCAACACGGGAAAGTGGATGAGGAACAGCGCGTACGCCCAGGTCCCCAGCCGCCCCAGCGGCGCCCACACCGGCAGTGCCAGCCAGCCACTCGGCTGCGCCAGCATGAGCAGCAAGGTGGCGACCAACGCCAGCGCGATGCGGCTGCGCCAGTCGATCCACAGGGCGACGCCGCCCAGCAGAGCCAGCGCCAACCCAGCGGCGATGCGCGCTCGGGGCCCCCGCAGCCGCCCTGCCCAGAAGGCCAGCATGCCCAGGCCATAGCTGCCGAAGAAATAGATGCCCGTCTCGTCCAGCGCGCTGTGCCGGTTGAAGACCACCAACGAGGCGGACGTCAGCCCCGTCACCATGAGCACCGCCAGCGCCCGGGCCACCGAGGCATCGAGCCGGCCCTGCCGCCGCCACAGTGCCGCCACCCAGAACAGCAGGAGCGCCATGCCGTACAGCTGGAAGTCGACCGCCACGTACCACACGCCGGTGGACAGCGCGGGCTGGTTCAGCAGGTCCTGCAGCAGCAGCGCATGGGCCACCATCTGGACGAACGACGGCTGGCCCGGCACGTCGTCGCCCGGCAGCGCCGGACGCACGAGGGCTTCCACGAGCACGCAGGCCACCAAGGCCGCCAGATAGGGCGAAGCCAGCCGCACGTAGCGCTGGACAAGTCGCAGGCCCGGATGCCCTGCACGCAACTCACCCTCGGGAGCCAGGCTGGCCGCCGTCAGGAAGCCCCCCAGCACCAGGAAGACCTGGACCGCCAGCCGGCCCTCGCGCCCCAGGACCTCGAACAGCGTCGGCGCCAACGGCCAAGCCGCCACGGGCAAGGGCCCGTAGCGGCTGAAGTGATGGGCCACGATCAGCAGGCAGGCCAGCGCCTTGAGTGCGTCGATCAGGGGCCAGCGAGGCGGCGGCGCGCGGCCGCCGGCGGCAGGGTTCAAAGTGCCAGGCGACGGCGGGCTTCTTCGTACTCGCGCCGCAGCGTCGCGACGAAGTCGGCCGTGGGCTGCACCTTCTTGATGGCGCCGATGCCCTGACCGGAACCCCAGATGTCCTTCCAGGCCTTGGCCTTGCTGCCCTCGCCCGATGCGAAGTTCATCGTCTTGACGTCGCCCTCGGGCAGGTTGGCCGGATCCATGCCCGCCGCCACGATGCTGGGCGCCAGGTAGTTGCCATGCACACCGGTGAACAGGCTGGAGTAGACGATGTCGTCCGAGTTGCTGTCGACGATGGCCTGCTTGTAGGGATCGCTCGCGCGGGCTTCGTCGGTGGCGATGAAGGCGCTGCCGATGTAGGCGAAGTCGGCGCCCATGGCCTGCGCGGCCAGCACGGCACCGCCGGTGGCGATGGAACCCGACAGCGCGACCGGGCCGTCGAACCACTCGCGGATTTCCTGGATCAGCGCAAAGGGGCTCTTCACGCCCGCATGGCCGCCCGCTCCGGCCGCGACGGCGATCAGGCCGTCGGCACCCTTCTCGATGGCCTTCTTGGCGAAGGTGTTGTTGATCACGTCGTGCAGCGTCACGCCGCCGTAGCTGTGCACCGCGTCGTTGACGTCGGTGCGCGCACCCAGCGAGGTGATGATGATTGGCACCTTGTACTTCACCACCAGCTCCATGTCGTGTTCGAGCCGGTCATTGCTCTTGTGCACGATCTGGTTGATGGCAAAGGGTGCGGCCGGCTTGTCGGGGTTGGCCTTGTTGTAGGCCGCCAGCTCCTCGGTGATCTCGGCCAGCCACTCGTCCAGCTGTGCTGCGGGACGCGCGTTGAGGGCGGGCATCGAGCCGACCACGCCGGCCTTGCATTGGGCGATCACCAGCTTGGGGTTGCTGATGATGAACAGGGGCGAGCCGATGATGGGCAGCGGCAGGTGGGCGAGCGCGCCGGGCAGTCTGGACATGGGAAAGTCTCCTCGTGTGGATCGATGGTTCGGGCGAAGTTATAGGGGCCGGGCGCCGCGCCCGCCGTCCGATGGGCGACAGGCGGGCATGGCCGGCAGCGGCTTCAGAAGGCCTCGAGCGGCAGGGCCGTGACGCTGGCCGCACCGCCGACGATGGCGTCGCGCGTGGCGCCAGCCTTCACCAGGATGTGTTCGGCATAGAAGCGCGCCGTGGCGACCTTGGCCTGCATGAAGGCCGCATCCTGCGCCTGGGCCTCGGGCGTCA
>NZ_JACBFY010000013.1 GCF_021401245.1 Pseudacidovorax sp. NFM-22 | reverse complement strand
TGACCGGCGCGATCGAGCTGCCGAAGGACAAGGAAATGGTGATGCCTGGCGACAACGTGTCGATCACGGTCAAGCTGATCGCTCCGATCGCCATGGAAGAAGGCCTGCGCTTCGCCATCCGTGAAGGCGGTCGTACCGTCGGCGCCGGCGTCGTGGCCAAGATCATCGAGTAATCGGTGTTCCGGGACGCTCACCGTCGTGGTGGCGTCTCGAAGCCTGTTGATCAGGTCTTAGGGGTATAGCTCAATTGGCAGAGCGTCGGTCTCCAAAACCGAAGGTTGTAGGTTCGATTCCTACTGCCCCTGCCACCTCCTAGTGGGTGGCGATGGGTCCGGAACCTCACAAAACGGATCCAGCCGACTCCGATTCGGCGAAAACGAACAGATTCAAGCCCGCCGCGCTCCGGCGGGCTTCGGCGTCTTCCGAACAGGCGTCTATACAGGCCGCAGGGCCAGGAATTTGCCGAGATGGCCACAACTCAAATCGAAACGGTCCAGACGGGCGCCGACAAGGCCAAGCTGGCGGCAGCCGTGGTGCTGCTGCTGGGTTCGCTGGTGGCGTTCTACATGCTGGCCCGGCAGGGGGCATGGGTTCAATGGGGCGTGCTGCTGGTGGGCATGGCTGCGGCCGTGGCCGTCTTCGCCGTGTCCGAGAGCGGAAAGCGTCTTTACGGCTTTGGTCGTGACGCCTGGCGCGAAGTGCGCAAGGTCGTGTGGCCGACGCGCAAGGAAGCCATCCAGATGACCGCCTACGTCTTCGCCTTTGCGGTGATCATGGCGCTGTTCCTGTGGGTGACGGACAAGACCCTGGAGTGGTTCTTCTACGACCTGCTGCTGGGCTGGAAAAAGTAATGAACGACACCGTCGACAACGACACCACCGCCCCGGCGCAGCCGGCCAATCCGGACCTGCGTTGGTATGTCGTCCATGCCTACTCGGGCATGGAGAAGGCCGTCGAGCGCAATATCACCGAGCGCATCAACCGCGCGGGCATGCAAGGCAAGTTCGGCCGCATCCTGGTGCCCAGCGAAGAGGTGGTGGACGTCAAGAACGGCCAGAAGCGCACCATGGAGCGCCGCCTCTTCCCCGGCTATGTGCTGGTCGAGATGGTGATGGATGACGACACCTGGCACCTGGTCAAGCACACGAGCAAGGTGACGGGCTTCGTGGGCGGTGCCAAGAACCGGCCTGCGCCGATCTCGCAGCGCGAGGTGGACGAGATCGTCAACCAGATGCAGCAAGGCACCGAGAAGCCCCGCCACAAGGTGGAGTTCATGGTGGGCGAGCTGGTGCGTGTCAAGGAAGGCCCGTTCACCGACTTCAACGGCACTGTCGAGGAAGTCAACTACGAAAAGAACAAGCTGCGCGTGTCCGTGATGATCTTCGGCCGCGCAACGCCGGTGGAGCTGGGCTTCGCCGAGGTCGAGAAGACCTGAGACAGAGACAAGAACGCGGCTGGCAGCGCCAGCCGCGGCTTCGGGTGGTCCGCGCCTTTCGACTCGGCGGTCCGCCTTTTTCCTGAGTCGCAACCCCGGGGAGCTGCGGAAACATCCGTGGCGCTATTACCCGCAAGGAGTCAAGCATGGCGAAGAAAATCGTCGGCTTCATCAAGCTGCAAGTGCCGGCAGGCAAGGCCAACCCCTCGCCGCCGATCGGTCCCGCGCTGGGTCAGCGTGGCCTGAACATCATGGAGTTCTGCAAGGCGTTCAACGCCCAGACCCAGGGCGTCGAGCCCGGTCTGCCGCTGCCGGTGGTGATCACCGCCTTCGCGGACAAGAGCTTCACCTTCATCATCAAGACGCCCCCGGCGACCACGCTGATCAAGAAGGCGATCAAGCTGGACAAGGGCTCGGCCAAGCCGCATACCGACAAGGTCGGCAAGATCACCCGCGCTCAGCTCGAGGAGATCGCCAAGGCCAAGATGAAGGATCTGACCGCCGCCGATCTGGACGCCGCCGTGCGCACCATCGCCGGCTCGGCCCGCTCGATGGGCGTGAACGTGGAGGGCGTGTGAGATGGCCAAGCTGACCAAGAAGGCAAAGGCCCTGCAGGGCAAGGTCGAGACCACCAAGCTGTACCCGCTGGCCGACGCGCTGGCGCTGGTGAAGGAGCATGCCACCGCCAAGTTCGATGAGTCCATCGACGTGGCCGTGCAGCTGGGCATCGACGCCAAGAAGTCGGACCAGGTGGTGCGTGGTGCCGTCGTGATGCCCAACGGCACCGGCAAGACCAAGCGCGTGGCCGTGTTCGCCCAGGGTGCCAAGGCCGAGGAAGCCAAGGCCGCCGGTGCCGACATCGTCGGCATGGACGACCTGGCTGCCCAGGTGAAGGCGGGCGACATGCCCTTCGACGTGGTGATCGCCGCCCCCGACGCGATGCGCGTGGTCGGTACGCTGGGTCAGATCCTCGGCCCGCGCGGCCTGATGCCGAACCCCAAGGTCGGCACCGTGACCCCCGACGTCGCCACGGCCGTGAAGAACGCCAAGGCTGGCCAGGTGCAGTTCCGTGTCGACAAGGCCGGCATCATCCACGGCACCATCGGCCGCCGCTCCTTCGACAGCGACAAGCTGCAGGGCAACCTGGTGGCGCTGATCGACGCGCTGAACAAGGCCAAGCCGGCCACCAGCAAGGGCGTGTACCTGCGCAAGGTCGCCGTCTCGTCCACCATGGGTGTGGGCGTGCGCGTGGACACGCAGTCCATCGCCCAGGCCTGAGCCTGAACGTGATTTGCCGGGCTGTCTTCGGACCGCTCGGCGGATGTGGTGGGCCGGGGCCTTCTTCCCATGGGAAGGGGCTCCGGGCCATCCAAGACCGCTGGCGGCGGTCGGGGTGCGAACCCCGCCGCCTTAATCGACCGAAGGTCGGCCAGCGCAGATGGCGATCCCACTGCAAGGAATTCCGGTTCCGAAACAGTTGGTCGCTGCATGAAGGCGTCGTCCGGGCAACCGGGCGACATTGAAAAGGAGTAGACCTTGAGTCTGAATCGCAGTGAGAAAGAAGCGGTCATTGCTGAAGTGACCGGCCTCGCCGCTAAAGCTCAAACGCTCGTCCTGGCGGAATACCGTGGCATCACGGTGGCCGACATGACCCGTCTGCGCAACGCAGCCCGCGACAAGGGTGTGAGCCTGAGTGTTCTGAAGAACACGCTGGCCCGCCGTGCCGTGGCTGGCAGCGCATTCGAAGTCGTCGGCGACCAGATGACCGGTCCGCTGATCTATGGCTTCTCCGAAGACGCCGTCGCTGCCGCCAAGGTGGTGGCCGACTTCGCGAAGACCAACGACAAGTTGGTGATTCGCGGTGGCGCTTTCGGTGGCAAGGCCCTGGACGTGGAAGGCGTGAAGCAACTGGCCAACATTCCTACCAAGGAAGTGCTGCTGGCCCAGCTGTGCGGCTTGCTGATGTCGCCGATCTCCCGCACCGCCGTGGTGCTGGGTGCCCTGGCGGCCAAGCGTGGCGAAGGCGCTGCAGAAGAACCTGCAGCCGAGGCCGCCGCGGCCTGATCCATTGATCGCGCGGCAATCAACCCAATCTGTTTTAGGAAATCAACATGGCATTCGATAAAGACGCATTCCTGACCGCTCTGGACAGCATGACGGTCCTCGAGCTCAACGACCTGGTCAAGGCCATCGAAGAGAAGTTCGGCGTGAGCGCCGCTGCAATGGCCGCTCCGGCTGCTGGTGGCGCCGCTGCCGCTCCGGCCGCCGAAGAGAAGACCGAGTTCAACGTCGTGCTGACCGAAGCCGGCGCGAACAAGGTGTCGGTCATCAAGGCCGTGCGCGAAATCACCGGCCTGGGCCTGAAGGAAGCCAAGGACCTGGTGGAAGCCGCTCCCAAGGCCGTGAAGGAAGGCCTGGCCAAGGCCGACGCCGAAGCCGCCAAGAAGAAGCTGGAAGAAGCCGGCGCCAAGGTGGAACTGAAGTAATTCAGGCCCCTCTGGAGGCTGGAAGTGCCCTCGCGGGCCTTCCAGCCTTTGCCGCTTTCAGAGCGCACCCGAAAGCCGCATCGATGCGGTGGCTTTCGAGTGTCTTCTGACCCCGACTGCAGAAGGACTCTTGGTTCGGGCGATGTGCAATGCATCGCCGTCCGCCATCGGCTGGTAGTGGCCAGCCGCCAAGCAGGAACGCACGCGCGTTGCTGACCCTAGTCGCTGATGATCTCAAGCCCCGGAGCTCTCATGGCCCAAGCATCGACCTACAGTTATACCGAACGCAAGCGAATCCGCAAAAGCTTCGGCAACCGCGACAGCGTCGTCCAGATTCCCTACCTTCTGCAGATGCAGAAGGACGCCTACACCGCCTTCCTGCAAGCCGCCTCGGCGCCCCAGAAACGCAGCGACGAAGGCCTGCAAGCCGCCTTCAACGCCGCCTTCCCGATCGTCTCCCACAACGGTTTCGTGGAGATGAAGTTCCTGGAGTACAACCTGGCCAAGCCCGCCTTCGACGTGCGCGAGTGCCAGACCCGGGGTTTGACCTTCGCCTCGGCCGTGCGCGCCAAGGTGCAACTGATCATCTACGACCGCGAGTCCTCGACCTCGCAGTCCAAGGTGGTCAAGGAAGTGAAGGAACAAGAGGTCTACATGGGCGAAGTGCCCCTGATGACCGACAAGGGCTCCTTCATCATCAACGGCACCGAACGCGTGATCGTGTCGCAGCTGCACCGCTCCCCCGGTGTGTTCTTCGAGCATGACAAGGGCAAGACGCACAGCTCGGGCAAGCTGCTGTTCTCGGCCCGCGTGATCCCCTACCGCGGCTCCTGGCTGGACTTCGAGTTCGACCCGAAGGACATCCTGTACTTCCGCGTCGACCGCCGCCGCAAGATGCCGGTCACGATCCTGCTGAAGGCCATCGGCCTGAACCCGGAATCGATCCTGGCGAACTTCTTCGTCAACGACAACTTCCGCCTGATGGACAGCGGCGGCCAGATGGAGTTCGTCTCCGAGCGGCTGCGCGGCGAAGTCGCCCGCTTCGACATCACCGACAAGGCCGGCAAGGTGATCGTGGCCAAGGACAAGCGCGTCACGGCCCGCCACACCCGCGAGCTGGAGCAGTCGGGCACCACGCACATCAGCGTGCCGGAAGACTTCCTGGTCGGCCGCGTGCTGGCCCGCAACATCATCGACCCCGACACGGGCGAGGTGCTGGCCAAGGCCAACGATGAGCTGACCGAGACCGTGCTCAAGAAGCTGCGCACCGCCGGTGTGCAGGAGATCCAGTGCATCTACACGAATGAGCTGGACCAGGGTGCCTACATCAGCCAGACCCTGCGCATCGACGAGACGGCCGACGAGTTCGCCGCCCGCGTGGCCATCTACCGCATGATGCGCCCCGGCGAGCCGCCGACCGAGGACGCCGTGCAGGCCCTGTTCCAGCGCCTGTTCTACAACCCGGACACCTACGACCTGTCGCGTGTGGGCCGGATGAAGTTCAACGCCAAGATCGGCCGCGAAGAGTCCACCGGTCCGATGGTCCTGACCAACGAGGACATCCTGGCCGTGGTCAAGATCCTGGTCGACCTGCGCAACGGCCGCGGCGAAGTCGACGACATCGACCACCTGGGCAACCGTCGTGTGCGTTGCGTCGGCGAACTGGCCGAGAACCAGTACCGCACCGGCCTCGCCCGCATCGAGAAGGCCGTCAAGGAGCGTCTGGGCCAGGCCGAGCAAGAGCCGCTCATGCCCCATGACCTGATCAACAGCAAGCCGATCTCGGCGGCACTGAAGGAATTCTTCGGCGCCTCGCAGCTGTCGCAGTTCATGGACCAGACCAACCCGCTGTCCGAGATCACGCACAAGCGTCGCGTCTCGGCCCTGGGCCCGGGCGGTCTGACGCGCGAACGCGCCGGCTTCGAAGTGCGCGACGTGCACGTCACCCACTACGGCCGCGTGTGCCCGATCGAAACGCCGGAAGGCCCGAACATCGGTCTGATCAACTCGCTGGCCCTGTACGCCCGCCTGAACGAGTACGGCTTCATCGAGACGCCGTACCGCCGCGTGGTGGATGGCAAGGTCACGATGGACATCGACTACCTGTCGGCCATCGAGGAAGGCAAGTACGTCATCGCCCAGGCCAACGCCGCGCTGGACGAAGAAGGCCGCCTGACCGGCGACCTGGTGTCGGCCCGCGAGAAGGGCGAGTCGATCCTGGTCGGCGCCGACCGCATCCAGTACATGGACGTGTCGCCCGCGCAGATCGTGTCGGTGGCCGCTTCGCTCGTGCCCTTCCTGGAGCACGATGACGCGAACCGCGCACTGATGGGCGCCAACATGCAGCGCCAGGCTGTGCCCGTGCTGCGTCCCGAGAAGCCCTTCGTAGGCACGGGCATCGAGCGCGTCTCGGCCGTGGACTCGGGCACCGTGGTGACGGCCACGCGCGGCGGCATCGTCGATTACGTGGACGCGACCCGCATCGTGGTGCGCGTCAACGACGACGAAGCGCAGGCCGGCGAGGTGGGTGTGGACATCTACAACCTCATCAAGTACCAGCGTTCGAACCAGAACACCAACATCCACCAGCGTCCCATCGTCAAACGCGGCGACAAGCTGGCCAAGGGCGACGTGGTGGCCGACGGTGCCTCCACCGACCTGGGTGAGCTGGCCCTGGGCCAGAACATGCTGATCGGCTTCATGCCGTGGAACGGCTACAACTTCGAAGACTCGATCCTGATCTCCGAACGCGTGGTGGCCGACGACCGCTACACCTCGATCCACATCGAGGAACTGGTGGTCATGGCCCGCGACACCAAGCTGGGCGCCGAGGAAATCACCCGCGACATCCCGAACCTGGCCGAGCAGCAGCTCAACCGCCTGGACGAGTCCGGCATCATCTACGTGGGTGCCGAAGTCACCCCCGGCGACGTGCTGGTGGGCAAGGTCACGCCCAAGGGCGAGACCACGCTGACGCCGGAAGAGAAGCTTCTGCGTGCCATCTTCGGCGAGAAGGCCTCCGACGTGAAGGACACCTCGCTGCGCGTGGACCAGGGCTCGTCCGGCACCGTCATCGACGTGCAGGTCTTCACCCGCGAAGGCATCCAGCGCGACAAGCGCGCCCAGCAGATCATCGACGACGAACTCAAGCGCTTCCGCCTGGACCTGAACGACCAGCTGCGCATCGTCGAGGCCGACGCCTTCGACCGGATCGAGAAGCTGCTGACCGGCCGTGTCGCCAACGGCGGCCCGAACAAGCTGGCCAAGGGCACCAAGCTGGACAAGGCCTACCTGTCGTCGGTCGAGAAATTCCACTGGTTCGACATCCGTCCCGCCGAGGACGAGGTCGCCATGCAGTTGGAGTCGATCAAGAACTCGCTGGAGCAGACTCGCCACAGCTTCGACCTGGCCTTCGAAGAGAAGCGCAAGAAGCTCACGCAGGGCGACGAGCTGCCCGCGGGCGTGCTCAAGATGGTCAAGGTGTACCTGGCCGTCAAGCGCCGCCTGCAGCCTGGCGACAAGATGGCCGGCCGCCACGGCAACAAGGGTGTGGTGTCGAAGATCGTCCCGGTCGAGGACATGCCCCACATGGCCGACGGCACGCCGTGCGACATCTGCCTGAACCCGCTGGGCGTGCCTTCGCGGATGAACGTGGGTCAGGTGCTGGAAGTGCACCTGGGCTGGGCCGGCAAGGGCATCGGCCAGCGTATCGGCGACCTGCTGCAGACGCAGGCCAAGGTGGCCGAGCTGCGCCAGTTCCTGGAGCAGTTCTACAACAGCACCGGCCGCAAGGAGAACCTGGACGCACTGAGCGACACCGACATCGTGGAGATGGCGCACAACCTGCAAAACGGTGTGTCCTTCGCCACCCCGGTGTTCGACGGCGCGACCGAAGAGGACATCCGCGCGATGCTGAAGCTGGCCTTCCCTGACGACATCGCCAAGCTCAAGGGCCTGACCGACAGCCGTACCCAGGCCTACCTCTACGACGGCCGCACCGGCGATCGCTTCGACCGTCCCGTGACCGTCGGCTACATGCACTTCCTGAAGCTGCACCACTTGGTCGACGACAAGATGCACGCCCGCTCCACGGGTCCGTACTCGCTCGTCACGCAGCAGCCGCTGGGCGGCAAGGCCCAGTTCGGCGGCCAGCGCTTCGGTGAAATGGAAGTGTGGGCGCTGGAAGCCTATGGCGCCTCCTACGTGCTGCAGGAAATGCTCACGGTCAAGTCCGACGACGTCCAGGGCCGTACCAAGGTCTACGAGAACATCGTCAAGGGCGAGCACGCCATCGAGGCCGGCATGCCGGAATCGTTCAACGTGCTGGTCAAGGAAATCCGCTCGCTGGGTCTCGACATCGAGCTCGAGCGCTCGTAATTGAAAGGGAAAGAGTCACATGAAATCGCTACTCGACCTGTTCAAGCAGTTCACGCCGGATGAGCATTTCGATGCCATCAAGATCGGCATGGCTTCGCCCGAGAAGATCCGTTCGTGGTCCTTCGGTGAGGTGAAGAAGCCCGAGACCATCAACTACCGCACCTTCAAGCCCGAGCGCGACGGCCTGTTCTGCGCCAAGATCTTCGGGCCCATCAAGGACTACGAGTGCCTGTGCGGCAAGTACAAGCGCCTGAAGCACCGCGGCGTCATCTGCGAGAAGTGCGGCGTCGAAGTCACGCAGACCAAGGTGCGCCGCGAGCGCATGGGCCACATCGACCTGGCCGCGCCCTGCGCACACATCTGGTTCCTGAAGTCGCTGCCGTCGCGTCTGGGCCTGGTGCTCGACATGACGCTGCGCGACATCGAGCGCGTGCTGTATTTCGAAGCCTATGTGATCGTCGATCCGGGCATGACCCCGCTGAAGAAGTTCGGCATCATGACCGAGGACGACTACGAGGCGAAGCGCACTGAATACGGTGACGAGTTCATCGCCAAGATGGGCGCCGAAGGCATCAAGGACCTGCTGCAGTCCATCGAGCTCGACACCGAGATCGAGCGCCTGCGCGGCGACCTGACCGGCTCCGAAGTCAAGGTCAAGAAGAACTCCAAGCGCCTGAAGGTGCTCGAGGCCTTCCGCAAGTCGGGCATCAAGCCCGAGTGGATGGTGCTGGATGTGCTGCCCGTGCTGCCGCCGGACCTGCGTCCGCTGGTGCCGCTGGACGGTGGCCGCTTCGCCACCTCCGACCTGAACGACCTGTACCGCCGCGTCATCAACCGCAACTCGCGTCTGCGCCGCCTGCTGGAGCTGAAGGCTCCGGAAATCATCGCGCGCAACGAGAAGCGGATGCTGCAGGAAGCCGTGGATTCGCTGCTGGACAACGGCCGCCGCGGCAAGGCCATGACGGGCGCCAACAAGCGCGCCCTCAAGTCGCTGGCCGACATGATCAAGGGCAAGAGCGGTCGTTTCCGCCAGAACCTGCTGGGCAAGCGCGTCGACTACTCGGGCCGTTCGGTCATCGTGGTGGGCCCGACGCTCAAGCTGCACCAGTGCGGCCTGCCCAAGCTGATGGCGCTCGAACTGTTCAAGCCCTTCATCTTCTCGCGCCTCGAAGCCATGGGCATCGCGACGACGATCAAGGCGGCCAAGAAGGAAGTCGAAGCCGGCACGCCGGTGGTGTGGGACATTCTGGAAGAGGTGATCAAGGAGCACCCCGTCCTGCTGAACCGCGCCCCCACGCTGCACCGCCTGGGCATCCAGGCCTTCGAGCCGATCCTGATCGAAGGCAAGGCCATCCAACTGCACCCGCTGGTCTGCGCCGCCTTCAACGCCGACTTCGACGGCGACCAGATGGCCGTCCACGTGCCGCTGTCGGTCGAGGCGCAGGTGGAAGCCCGCACGCTGATGCTGGCCTCCAACAACGTGCTGTTCCCGGCTTCGGGCGAGCCCTCCATCGTGCCTTCGCAGGACGTGGTGCTGGGCCTGTACTACACCACCCGCGACCGCATCAACGGCAAGGGCGAGGGCCTGATCTTCTCCGACATCGGTGAAGTGCAGCGCGCGCTGGACGCCGGCCAGGTCGAGCTCACCGCCAAGGTGGCGGTGCGCATCACCGAGTGGAACCGCAACAAGGACACCAACGAGTTCGAGCCCTCGACCTCCCTGGTGGACACGACCGTCGGCCGCGCGCTGCTGTCGGAGATCCTGCCCAAGGGCCTGCCCTTCAGCAACATCAACAAGGCGCTGAAGAAGAAGGAGATCTCCAAGCTGATCAACGCCTCCTTCCGCCGCTGCGGCCTGAAGGAGACGGTGGTCTTCGCCGACAAGCTGCTGCAGAACGGCTTCCGCCTCGCGACCAAGGCCGGCATCTCGATCGCCATCGACGACATGCTGGTGCCGCCGGAGAAGGAAAAGATCATCGACGACGCCTCGCGCGAGGTGAAGGAGATCGAGCAGCAGTACGTCTCGGGCCTGGTCACGGCCGGCGAGCGCTACAACAAGGTCGTGGACATCTGGGGCCGCGCGGGTGACGCCGTCTCCAAGGTGATGATGGCCCAGCTGTCCAAGCAGAAGGTCACCGACCGCCACGGCAAGGAAGTGGACCAGGAGTCCTTCAACTCCATCTACATGATGGCCGATTCGGGCGCGCGGGGTTCCGCCGCCCAGATCCGCCAGGTGGCCGGCATGCGGGGCCTGATGGCCAAGCCGGACGGCTCGATCATCGAGACGCCCATCACGGCCAACTTCCGCGAAGGCCTGAACGTGCTGGAGTACTTCATCTCCACGCACGGTGCCCGTAAGGGTCTGGCCGACACGGCCCTGAAGACGGCCAACTCGGGTTACCTGACCCGCCGTCTGGTGGACGTGACGCAGGATCTGGTCGTGACCGATCCGGATTGCGGCACCAGCGACGGCACCGCGATGCGCGCCATCGTGGAAGGCGGCGAAGTGATCGAGTCGCTGCGCGACCGAATCCTCGGCCGCACCACGGCCGACGACGTGCTGCATCCCGAAAACCGCAGCGTGCTGGTCAAGGCCGGCGAGATGCTGGACGAGGACGTCATCGAGGTGCTCGAAGCCGCCGGCGTGGACGAGGTGAAGGTGCGCACCGCGCTGACCTGCGCCACCCGCTACGGCCTGTGCGCCAAGTGCTACGGTCGCGACCTGGGCCGCGGCGGCCTGGTGAATATCGGCGAAGCGGTCGGCGTGATCGCCGCCCAGTCGATCGGCGAGCCCGGCACGCAGCTGACGATGCGGACCTTCCACATCGGCGGTGCCGCTTCGCGTGCTGCCATCGCCTCGAGCGTGGAAGCCAAGTCGAACGGCATCATCGGCTTCAACGCCACGATGCGCTACGTGACCAACTCCAAGGGCGAGCTGGTGGTGATTGCCCGTTCGGGCGAGATCATCATCCAGGACGAGCACGGCCGCGAGCGCGAGCGTCACAAGGTGCCGTATGGCGCGACGCTGACGATCAAGGCCGACCAGCAGATCAAGGCCGGCACGATCCTGGCCAACTGGGATCCGCTGACCCGACCCATCATCACGGAATTCGCCGGCCAGACGAAGTTCGAGAACGTGGAAGAGGGCGTCACCGTGGCCAAGCAGGTCGACGAAGTGACCGGCCTGTCCACGCTGGTGGTGATCGATCCGAAGCGCCGCGGCGCCGCCAAGGTGGTGCGTCCGCTGGTCAAGCTGCTCGACGCGCAGGGCCAGGAAGTCAAGATCCCGGGCACCGACCACTCGGTGGCCATCGGCTTCCAGGTGGGCGCGCTGATCCAGGTGCGCGACGGCCAGGACGTGGGCCCCGGCGAAGTGCTGGCCCGCATCCCGGTCGAAGGCCAGAAGACCCGTGACATCACGGGCGGTCTGCCCCGCGTGGCCGAGCTGTTCGAAGCCCGCTCGCCCAAGGACAAGGGCCTGCTGGCCGAGATGACCGGCACCATTTCCTTCGGCAAGGAGACCAAGGGCAAGATCCGCCTGCAGATCACCGATCCCGAAGGCAAGGTCTGGGAAGAGCTCGTGCCCAAGGAGAAGAACATCCTGGTGCACGAAGGCCAGGTGGTGAACAAGGGCGAAGTCGTGGTCGACGGCCCGGCCGATCCGCAGGACATCCTGCGCCTGCTGGGTTCCGAAGAGCTGGCCCGCTACATCGTGGACGAAGTCCAGGACGTGTACCGCCTGCAGGGTGTGAAGATCAACGACAAGCACATCGAGGTGATCGTTCGCCAGATGCTGCGCCGCGTCGTGGTCGAGAACGCCGGCGAGTCGGGCTACATCCAGGGTGAGCAGGTCGAGCGTTCGGAGATCCTCAACACCAACGAGCGTCTCCAGCGCGAAGGCAAGCTCCCGGCGGTCTACAGCAACCTGCTGCTGGGCATCACCAAGGCGTCGCTGTCCACCGACTCGTTCATCTCCGCGGCCTCCTTCCAGGAAACGACGCGCGTGCTGACCGAAGCGGCCATCATGGGCAAGCGCGACGAGCTGCGTGGCCTGAAGGAAAACGTCATCGTCGGCCGCCTGATCCCCGCAGGCACCGGTCTGGCGTACCACCAGGCCCGCAAGGCCAAGGAAGCCATGGACGAGGCCGAGCGCCGCGCCATCGCCGATGCGGAAGCCGCCGAACTGGCGGCGTCCACCTCGGACGAATCGGCCGACGCCACGGCCGACGCGGGCCAAGCCCCGGCTGGCGAATAAGCCGTGACGCGCATGGCCCGCAGGGCCATGCGCCTGCCGCGCAAGACGACCGCATCGCTTCCATGATCGCGTCCCGACGCCCTCCCGCCCTCATCGGCGCGAGGGCGTTTCTTCATTCACCGACCGCCGGGGGTTCGCCATGACCGGCTGGGCCAGTTCGCTGACCAGCTGGGGCGTGATCGCCATCGGCGTGTTCTGGTATGTCGGTGCCCACAACCGGCTCGTGCGCCTGCGTTCGACGGCCGTTCAGGCCTATGCGCAGCTCGATGCCGCGCTGATGGCGCAGGTACAGCATGTGCAGGCACTCCTCGCCCAGGCGCCGGTGTCTGCCGACGAAGTCCAGCGGGGCCTGGATGCCACGCTGCGTGGCGCCTGCGGACAGCTGGCGACCTCGCTGGGTGCGGCCCGGCTCCGGCCGCTGCATGCCCCCACCATGGCCGCGCTGGCGACCGCCGTGCGGGCCTGGGCGGCGGCTTGGCACCAGCATGCCCAGGCCGCGGGCCAGGCCCTGCCGGCCCTGCTGGCCGGCGATTTGCTTGCCGGCACGGCATGGCCGCTGCCGCCCACCCATGTCGAAGTGGCGCAGGCCCAGTTCAATGCCGCGGTGACGCAGTACAACGCGGCGGTCCGCCAGTTCCCGGCCATCCTGGTGGCCTGGCTGGCCCGCTTCAAGGTGGCGGCACCGCTGGCCTGACCCGTCTCGGGCGCAGGGCGCCGCCGTCTTCCGCCGGAGCGCTGCCTGGGCAGCGCACGGGCACCCATTACCATCGCCGTCTTCCTGTCCCACACCGATGTCCGTCGGAGATCCCATTTCCCCTTCCGCCCCTCTCGGGCCTCCGCTGTGGCGCCAGCTCCAGCTGGTGGCCGGCGTGCTCGCGGCCGTCCGTGGCGGCACGTCCGGCACGGCTGCGCTCGACGAGGTCGAGCCTGGCCTGCGCCCCGGCGTGCAGGCGATCGCCTTCCAGACCATGCGCTGGCTGGGCCGTGGCGAGGCGCTGCGGCGCCACTTGGCCAAGCGCACCCCGCCGCCGGCCGCGGACGCCCTGCTGTGCACGGCGCTGGCCCTGGCGTGGGACCCCGAGCGTGCACCTTACGAGCCGTTCACGCTGGTCGACCAGACCGTCGAAGCCGCCAAGCGCCAGCCCCACACCCGCGCGCAGGCCAGCTTCATCAATGCCTGCCTGCGCCGCTTCCTGCGCGAGCGCGACGAACTGGTCGCCGCCACCGAGCGGGAGCCCGTGGCCCAGTGGAACCATCCCCGTTGGTGGATCGAGCGGCTGCGCCGCGACCATCCCCAGGCCTGGCAGCGCGTGCTCATGGCCGACAACGGCCCGGCGCCCCTGACGCTGCGCATCAATGCAAGCAGGACCTCGGTCGCCCGCTACCTGCCCGCGTTGGCGGCCCTGCAACTGCCGGCCCGCAAGGTCGCGGAGCAGGGGCTGGAGCTGCGCGAGGCGCGCCCCGTCCAGCAACTGCCCGGCTTCGAGGCCGGCGAGTTCTCGGTGCAGGATGCGGCGGCCCAACTGGCCGCGCCGCTGCTGCTCGAAGGCCTCAAACCGGCCGGTCCGGCGCTGCATGTGCTCGACGCCTGCGCCGCGCCGGGCGGCAAGACGGCGCATCTGCTCGAACGGGCCGCCGCCGTGCCGGTCCAGGTCACGGCGCTGGAAATCGATCCGCAACGCGCCCGGCGCATCGACGAGAACTTGGCCCGGCTGGGCCTGCAGGCCGATGTCCGGGTGGCCGATGCGGCCCGTCCCGAAAGCTGGTGGGACGGACAACCCTACGACGGCATCCTGCTCGATGCCCCCTGCACGGCCTCGGGCATCGTGCGCCGCCATCCCGATGTGCGCTGGCTGCGCCGCGAGAGTGACGTGGAGCAACTGGCACTGCAGCAGGCGATGTTGCTGGCGGCGCTGTGGCCGCTAGTGCGGGTCGGCGGCCGGCTGCTGTATTGCACCTGTTCGGTGTTCCGTGAGGAAGGCTCGCGCCAGATCGACGCGTTTCTTGCACACAACACCAACGCCCGCCTGCTGCCGTCCCCCGGCCATTTGCTGCCCCAAGGTGGTGCTGGCCCCCGTGGCCTCCCGGACAATGCATTGGGTGAGCACGACGGATTCTTCTACGCGCTGCTTGAAAAGCACGCCTCCTGAGCCGGGGCGGCGGCAGCTGCTGGCGGGCGTGCTCGGGGCGGGCATGCTCGCCGTCGTGCCTGCCTTCGCCCAGCAGACGCGCGCCGAGCTCACGCAACTGCGCCTCGAGGCGACCGACGACGGCATCTACCTGAGCGCCGCGGTGCGCTTCGAGTTGCCGGCGGCGGTGTCCGACGTGCTGGACAAGGGCATCGCCCTGCATTTCGTGGCCGAGGCCGAGCTCTTCCGCGAACGCTGGTACTGGACCGACCAGCGCATCGGGCAGGCCACCCGCTACATGCGGCTCGCGTACCAGCCGCTGATGCGCCGCTGGCGCCTCAATGTGTCGCCCACGCCCATCACGCCGCTCGCGTCGAGCGTCGTGCTCGGGCAGCATTTCGACACCCTGGAGGAGGCCCTGGACGCGGTGCGCCGCATCGGCCGCCTGCGTCTGGCAGATGCCGGCGAGATCGGCGAGGGGGGCTCGCACCCGGTGGTGTTCCGCTTCCGGCTCGACACCTCCCAACTGCCCCGGCCCTTCCAGATCGGGCTGGTAGGCCAGTCCGAGTGGAACGTGTCTGTGGAGCGCAGCACGCGACTGCCGCTGGAGCCGGCGCGATGACGCAGACGCAGCCCGGCGGCCTGGGCAACGCGCCCCGCCGGCGCTCGCGCGCGCGGCGATGGGGCGTGGGGGTGGGAGCGGCCGCCATCACGGCGCTGGGCCTGGTGCTGATGTTCCTGCTGGCCCAGTCCACCAACAACCGCGCCCTCTACGAGCAGAACTATGCGCGGCTCTTTGCCGTCAACGTGGTCGTGGCCTCGCTGCTCATGCTGGTGCTGGTGTGGGTGGGCTTCCGCCTGACGCGCCGGCTCCGTCAGGGCAAGTTCGGCAGCCGCCTGCTGATCAAGCTCGCGGCGATCTTCGCGCTCGTCGGGGTGGTGCCCGGCATCCTGGTGTATGCCGTCTCCTACCAGTTCGTCGCCCGCTCCATCGAGAGCTGGTTCGACGTGAAGGTCGAGGGCGCACTCGATGCAGGCCTCAACCTCGGCCGGGCCACGCTCGATTCCCTGTCGGACGACTTGGCGGCCAAGGCCCGTACCGCGGGCAACCAGCTGGCCAACACGCCCGAGACGGCATTGCCCGTGGCGCTGGACCGGCTGCGCGAACAACTGGGCGCCAACAGCGTGCAGGTGTGGTCCTCCACCGGCCAACTGGTGGCCAGCGCGGGGTCGCTGCGCTTCGAGCTGAGTCCCGAGCGGCCCAGCCCGCAGCAGCTGCGGCAGGTGCGCGCCGACCGCGCCACGGCGCGCATCGAAGGGCTCGACGAGACCGCCGAGGCGGCTGCGACGGCATCGGCAGCGTCCTCGCGGGCGGTGGTCAAGGCCATGGCCCTGGTGCCACGACCCGGCTTCGAGCTGAACGAGCCGCGCTTCCTGCAGATCGTCCAGCCACTGCCGCCGGCCATCGTCGCCAACGCCCTGGCGGTGCAGGAGGCCAACCGCGAGTACCAGGAGCGCGCCCTGGCCCGCGACGGCCTGCGCCGCATGTACATCGGCACGCTCACGCTGTGCCTGTTCCTGGCCGTCTTCGGGGCCGTGCTGCTCGCGGTGCTCTTCGGCAACCAGCTGGCCCGGCCGTTGCTGGTGCTGGCCGAGGGCGTGCGCCAGGTGGCCGCCGGCGACCTGCGGCCGACACAGGTCTCGCGGGCGCGCGACGAGCTGGGCGGCCTCACCCGCTCCTTCGCCGAGATGACGCAGCAACTGGCCGAGGCGCGCGCGGCCGTCGAGCAGAGCATGAAGCAACTCGACGCGGCCCGTGCCAATCTGCAGACCATCCTCGACAACCTCACCTCGGGCGTCATCGTGCTGGACGTGGCCGGCACGGTGCTGTCGAGCAACCCGGGCGCCACCCGCGTGCTGCGGGCGCCGCTCGCAGCGTACGAAGGGCGCCCGCTGGCGGAGGTGCCGGGCCTGGCCGAATTCGGGCTGGCCGTACAGCGCCAGTTCGATGAACTCGAAGCCGATGCGCGCCAGCATGGCCTCGACCACTGGCAGCATGCCTACGAGCTGCACGCCATGGGCACGGGCGTGGAGCGCAACGCCGTCAACATCGTCGCCCGCGGCGCACAGCTGCCGGGAGCGGCCCGCCTGCTGGTGTTCGACGACATCTCCGAGATCGTCTCGGCGCAGCGCAGCCAGGCCTGGGGCGAGGTCGCACGCCGGCTGGCGCACGAGATCAAGAACCCGCTCACGCCCATCCAGCTGTCGGCCGAGCGGCTCGAACTCAAGCTCACCGGCAAGGTCGCGCCCCCCGAAGCGGCGGTGCTGCACAAGTCCGTGAGGACCATCGTCGAGCAGGTCGACGCGATGAAGCGGCTGGTGAACGAATTCCGCGACTACGCGCGGCTGCCCGCCGCCGAGCTCAAGCCGCTGGACCTCAATGCCCTGGTGACCGACGTGCTGCACCTGTACGCCGCCGAACATGCCGGCGTGCCGGTGCAGACGGAGCTGGACCCCCGCTGTCCGCCCATCCGCGGTGATGCGCAGCAGCTGCGCCAGGTGATCCACAACCTGCTCCAGAACGCGCAAGACGCCACCGAGGCTGCGCATCGCGCGTCGCCGGTGCTGCTGCGCACGCGGCTTGCCGACTCGGGCCAGCGGGTGCGCCTCGTGGTGCAGGACGGTGGCCACGGCTTCGCGGAGAACATCCTCCAGCGTGCCTTCGAGCCCTACGTGACGACCAAGAGCAAGGGCACCGGCCTGGGCCTGGCCGTGGTCAAGAAGATTGCCGACGAACATGGCGCGCGCATCGACCTGTCCAATCGCATGGTCGACGGCGCAGTGGCCGGTGCGCAAGTGTCGCTATCATTTGCCATCGCTGTCGCACCCTCGGGCGGCAACACGGCCTCCGCGGCCTCATCGCCTGCCTGAGCGCCGCAGGCCGCAGCAAGCAAGAGAACCCTTCGCATTCATGGCAAACATCCTGGTGGTCGACGACGAACTGGGCATTCGCGACCTGCTGTCCGAGATCCTCAACGACGAAGGGCATAACGTCGAACTGGCCGAAAACGCCTCCGCCGCCCGTGCAGCGCGGCAGCGCGAGCGTCCCGATCTGGTGCTGCTCGACATCTGGATGCCCGACACCGACGGCGTCACACTGC
Source organism: Pseudacidovorax sp. NFM-22 (assembly GCF_021401245.1). Classification (GTDB taxonomy): domain Bacteria; phylum Pseudomonadota; class Gammaproteobacteria; order Burkholderiales; family Burkholderiaceae_C; genus Xenophilus. The sequence continues at coordinate 68,159 of NZ_JACBFY010000013.1, read as the reverse complement.
TCAAGGAATGGTCGGCGGCGGGCCTGCTCAACATGCCGGTGATCATGATGAGCGGCCATGCCACCATCGACACCGCCGTCGAGGCCACGCGCATCGGCGCCGCCGCCTTCCTCGAAAAGCCCATCACGCTGCAGAAGCTGCTCAAGGAGGTCGAGAAGGGCCTCATGCGCGACGAGGGGCGCCGCGCCGTCGCCTCGCCAGTGCAGCAGCCGGTGAGCGCCGTGCCGGCCAGCAGCCCGGTGGCAGCCGCCGTCCCTCCCATACTCGCGGTGCTGCATCCGGCGGCACCCGATCCGGGGCCCCAAGCCCGGCAGACCTTCGACCTGGACCGTCCCCTGCGGGAAGTGCGCGATGCCTTCGAGAAGGCCTACTTCGAGTTCCACCTTGCGATGGAGAGCGGCTCGATGACCCGCGTCGCCGAGAAGACCGGGCTGGAGCGGACCCATCTCTACAGAAAACTCAAACAATTGGGTGTGGACTTGTCCAAGGGGAAGAAACCTGCGCTATAATCTGAGGCTCGCCTGATGTTCAACGCATCAGGCGAGCCTCTAGGCCCGGTAGCTCAGTTGGTAGAGCAGCGGATTGAAAATCCGCGTGTCGGTGGTTCGATTCCGCCCCAGGCCACCAAATCCCAAGCCCCTGACCCCACCGGTCAGGGGCTTTTTTCATGCCGGCGCGCAGCCCGAACTGGAGGCCGAGGCCCTCACGCGCCGAGCGTGCTGGCGCCGAAGCCGTCGTCCGCGCATCCGGCCGTGCGGCGCGCGTCACGCAGGGCGGTCTGGGCCGTTCAACCGGTCGAAACGCGCAGTCCCGCACAGGGATCGCCTTGGGGTCGGGGTGTGTCCCATGCCGGTGTCCGGCGGCGCAGGCATACCGTGCGACTGCCCCAGTCGGGAGGACGCCTCGGGGCCCGAGGCGTATCCGGGGGGCAGCTGCTCGACAGGCGCTTCGACGTGGACGAACCGGCAGGGCGCAATCTTTCCTCCCTCGCCTTCTTCGGAAGGCATCGCCCTGCTTTTTCTGGCCTCCTTCGGGAGGCCTTTTTTTGGCCGTTGCCGCATCGCATCGCGGCCTGCGGCTGTTACCTGCAGGGCAGCCCGGCAAGTGCCCGCGCCCGGGGACGCGCCGCATGGGTCCTCCTCTTTCGGCTGACCACGACGGCGGCCTGGGCGTTCGGCCGCGTCTGTCCATGCGAAGTGACTGCCCAGCACGGCGCGCCGGGCGTGATGTTCCAGGAATCGCCGTCGCGTGTCGGCCTGTGCCTACAAGGCCACCCCGCAAAAGCTGAGAAGCTCCACCACCTTTTGTCCGCCCCCGATTCCCCGGTCTGCCACCTTCGCCGTGAGCGCGCCCATCCATCCGCATGACTTCGCCCCCTGCCTCTCCCGCGCTCACGCCAACCCCGGGTCCGGAGTCCGCCGACCTGGCGCGCTGCGAGGACGAGCCGATCCGCATTCCCGGGGCCATCCAGCCGCATGGCCGGTTGCTGGTGATCGACATCGCCACCGGCCGGCAGTCCGCATGGAGCGCCAATTGGCCGGAGCATGAGCGCCACGCGGCCGTGGCCGAGCTGCTGGCCCGCGGGCTGCAGGCCCTGCCGGAGCAGGCCTTCCCCGTGCCGCTGGGCAGCTTCGCGGTGGGCGAGGGCGGCCACATGCACGCCTCGGCCCATGCCCGCGATGGCCGGCTCATCGTGGAATTCGAGCCGCCGCAGGAAGAGCCCGCCCACGGAAGCACCTCCATCTACACGGTGGCACGCGCCTTCATGCCGCGGCTGCAGGCGGTGGACGACATCGAGGAGCTGGCCGTGCTGGCCGTCGCCGAGATGAAGCAGCTCAGCGGCTTCGGCCGCTGCCTGCTCTACCGCTTCGACGAGAACAACGACGGCCGCGTGCTGGCTGAACTGGCCGACGAGGGCTACGAGCGCTACACCGGCCACCATTTCCCTGCCTCCGACATCCCGGCGCAGGCGCGCGACCTGTACACGCTCAACCACTTCCGCATCATCCCCGACGCCAACTACACGCCGGTCCCGCTGATCGGCCCGGGCGACGAGCGGCCGGTGGACCTGTCGCAGTCGGGCCTGCGCAGCGTCTCCCCGGTGCACCTCGAGTACATGCGCAACATGGGCACGTTGGCGTCGATGTCGGTGTCGCTGGTGGTGCAGGGGCGCCTGTGGGGCCTGATCTCCTGCCACAACCACCAGCCGCGCCACCTGGCGCCCACCACGCGCCTGGCCTGCGAGCACCTGGGGCGGCTGGTGTCGCTGCAGATCCAGGCCAAGGAAAGCAATGCCTCGGCAGCCCAGCGGCTGGAACTGCGCAAGCTGATCCTGGAGATCGTCTCCCACCTCTCCGACAGCGATGCGAGCCTCCAGCGCCTGCTGGCCGAGCCCGCGCCGCTGCTGCGGCTGGCGCGCGCGGCCGGCGCGGCCGTGGTGCTGGACGACGAGGTCTGGACCACCGGCGAGACGCCGCCCAAGTCCGAGGTGCTGGCCTTGGCCAGCTGGATCGCCGGCCTCGAAGAGCCCGTCTACGCCAACGACGCCCTGAGCCCGCACACGGTGCCGTCCTGGGCGGCGGGGCAGGAGGTCGCCGGCTGCCTGGCGGTGTCGATCTCGCAGGTGCACCGCCACCTGGTGCTGTGGTTCCGGCCCGAGCATGTGCGCACCATCACCTGGGCAGGCGACCCGCGCAAGGAAGTGCGGCCGGAGGACGGCCGCATCCATCCGCGGCGCAGCTTCTCCAGCTGGGCGCAGAAGATCCGCGGCCGCAGCCGGCCCTGGACGGCGGAGGAGCGCGCCGCGGCCGACGAACTGCGCCAGGCCCTCATCGGCATCGTGCTGCGGCGCGCCGAGGAGATGGCCGCGGTGGCCACGGAGCTCAGCCGCGTCAACCGCGAGCTGGAGGCCTTCTCGTACACCGTCTCGCACGACCTGCGCGCGCCCATGCGCCACATTGCGGGCTTCGTGGACCTGGTGGTGGACATGGAAGGCCGTCAGCTGTCGGAGCGCGCGCTGCGCTACCTCTCCAACGTCAAGGATGCGGCGGCCTTCGCGGGCGAACTGGTCGACGCGCTGCTCGACTTCTCGCGCATGGGTCGCACGGCGCTCAAGCTGCGGCCGGTCAAGATGGCGGATCTGATCGAGGGGCTGATCCACGAGCTCTCGCGCGCCGATGCCGCCCGGGGCGTGCAGTGGAAGGTGGACGCCCCCTTGCCCGTGCTGGAGGCCGACCCGCTGCTGCTGCAGGTGGCCACCCGCAACCTGCTGGCCAATGCGCTCAAGTACACCCGCGATGCCAGCCCGGCGGTGATCCAGGTGCGTGCCATCCGCGAGGCGGACGGCTGCGGCATCGAGGTCGAGGACAATGGCGTCGGCTTCGAGATGAAGTACGCGGGCAAGCTCTTTGGCGTGTTCCAGCGCCTGCACGCCGCGGAGGAATTCGAGGGCACCGGCATCGGCCTGGCCAACGTCAAGCGCATCGTCGAGCGCCATGGCGGACGTGTCTGGGCGCATGGCGAACCCGGACGCGGCGCCCGCTTCGGTTTCGTGCTTCCCCCCACACCCCCCCATCCTGCGTCGGACACGCACGGAGAACTGCATGCTTAAGCCCATCTTGCTGGTCGAGGACGACAAGCGGGACCTCGAACTCACCCTGATGGCGCTCGAACGCAGCCAGTTGGCCAACGAGGTGATCACCGTGCGCGACGGCGCCCAGGCGCTGGCCTACCTCAACCAGGAAGGCGAGTTCGCCGACCGCGGCACGGGCAACCCGGCCGTGATCCTGCTGGACCTCAAGCTGCCCAAGGTGGACGGCCTGGAAGTGCTCGAACAGGTGCGCGCCAACCCCAGCCTGCGCAGCGTGCCGGTGGTGATGCTCACCTCCTCGCAGCAGGAATCCGACGTGCTGCGCAGCTACGAGCTGGGCGTGAATGCCTACGTGGTCAAGCCGGTGGACTTCAAGCAGTTCGTCTCGGCCATCGCCGACCTGGGCGTGTTCTGGGCGGTGCTCAACGAGCCGCCGCCCGGCTCGGTCAAGACCTCGCGCCGCTATGAGTGAACGGCCGGCCGCCGGCGCGGGCCTCGCCGCCCGGTCCCCCGCGGTGGGCGGCGGCGTGGCGCCCTTGCGGGTGCTGATGCTGGAAGACTCGGTCTTCGACGCCGAACTGCTGACCGAGGCGCTGCTGCGGGCCTATCCGCAGGCGCAAATCAAGACGGTGCGCGACGAGGCGGGCTACATCGCGGCGCTGCGGCAGGCGCGCTTCGAGCTCATCCTGTCCGACTTCGAGCTGCCCGGCTATTCGGGCCAGCAGGCCCTGGAGTTGGCGCGCAGCCTGGCGCCGCAGGTGCCCTTCGTCTTCGTCTCGGGCGTGATCGGCGAGGACAACGCCGTCGAGCTGCTGCGCCAGGGCGCCACCGACTATGTGAGCAAGGGTCGCCTCTCGCGCCTGCCCATGGTGGTGGACCGCGCGCTGCGCGAGGTGGCCGTGCGCGACGGGCGGGTGCGTGCCGAGCGTGCGCTGCAGGACAACGACCTGCTCTTCGGCCGCCTGGTCGATTCGCTGGCGGACTATGCGGTGGTGCTGCTCGACGCCCAGGCGCGCGTGCTGCGCTGGAACCTGGGCGCCCGGCAGATCTTCGGTGCCGCCGAGTCCGAGGCCCTGGGCCGCGGCCTGCATGAATTCCTCACCAGCCGCGAAGGGCCGCAGCCCATGGAATGGCTGCATGCCAGCTGCGCCGGCGGCAGTTTCAACGCGCAGCTGTGGCTTCAGCCCCTGCACGGCGAGCCCTGCTGGGCCGACGTGGTCGTGGCCTGCCTGGATGCCCAGGCCTCGGCCGCGGCGCCGCCCGTGGCCACCAGCCGCGTGCGCTATTGCCTGATCATCCGCGACCGCACCGCCGAGCACCGCAATGCCGAAGCCCTGCGTGCCGCCGTGGCCCGGGCCGAAGCGGCGCAGGAAGAAATGGCCCGCGCCAACGAGGCCAAGGATCGCTTCCTGGCCATCGTGTCGCACGAGCTGCGCAATCCGCTGGCGGCGGTCTCCTTCGCCGCCCAGCTGCTGCAGCGCCTGGCCACCGTGCCCGAGCGCCACAAGGACCTGATCCCCGGCATCCGTCGCAACGTCGAGCTGGAGGCGCGCCTCATCGACGACCTGCTGGACGTCTCCACCATCACCAGCGGCAAGCTGAGCCTGCGGGCCGACCGGCTGGACGCGGCATCGCTGCCCGCCGAGGTGGGCGAGATGATGCGCGGCGCGCTGGCCGACAAGAAGCTCAAGCTCAGCGTGCGGGGCGTGGCCGAGGGGGCCTGGGTGCGGGCCGATGCGGCGCGCATCAAGCAGGTGATCGCCAACCTGCTGCGCAACGCCATCAAGTTCAGTCCGGCCGGCGCCACCATCCGGCTGGAGTCCGAGGTGAATGACGGGCATTTCGTCGTGCGCGTGGTCGACCACGGCATCGGCATCGCGCCCGACGCGCTGGAGCGCATCTTCAAGGCCTTCGAGCAGGCCGACCGCGAGGTCGCACGCCAGTTCGGCGGGCTGGGCCTGGGCCTGGCCATCGCGCGGCACCTGGTCATCGAGCATGGGGGCATGCTCACCGCCACCAGCGCCGGCCCCGGCCAGGGCGCCACCTTCGAGATGCGCCTGCCGCTGGCCGACCGCGAGGAGACCCAGCCCCTGCGTGCCGCGCCCAGCCTGCCGCCGCCCCCCGCCGCCGCCGCGCAGGGCGCCCGCGTGCTGATGGTGGAGGACAACCGCCAGGCCGCGGAGCTGCTGATGCTCTTCCTGCAGGACTATGGCTACGCCATCACCCACGCCGCCACGGTGGCCGAGGGCCTGGCCTGCGCGGCGCAGAATGAATTCGACATCGTGCTGACCGACCTGGGCCTGCCCGACGGCAGCGGCGTGGAGATCGGCCGCGCCCTCGGTGCCCGTCTGCCCGTGGTGGCACTGAGCGGCTATGGCAGCCCGATCGACCGCCAGCGCACGCAGGCGGCCGGCTTCGCGGCGCACCTGGTCAAGCCGGCGGACCCGGAGGCGGTGCACGAGACGCTGCAGGCCGCGTTGCGCCGCACCGCCTGAGCGGCCACGTCACGCCGCGCCGCGCGGTCAGGCGTGGATCGGGAGCGTGATCGACTGCGCCGCCAGGCCAGGCCTGACCCGGTGTGGCCAAGCCGGGCGTGGACGGAACGGCATTGTCCGGCCCTCGGCCTGCCCCGTCCTCCGGCGTCGGTCAGCCCTGGACGGTCACCGGCGGCAGGCTGCCGCCGTCCTTGAGCGGCACCGCCAAGTCGGCCAGCAGCGGCAGCACCTGCTGGGCCGCGCGCTCGCCCTCGGCGATGGCGGCGGCGGCACGGTGGAAGTCCATCGCCGCGATGTCCGACAGGCGCGGGCGCACGAGCACGTCGGCGGGCTCGCCCGCCATGCGGCTCTGGGTGATGCGCACCTGCATGATGTTGAGGCTGGTGCCCAGCACGTCCAGCAGCGAGGGCATCTCCGTCCCGCTGCCGGCGGGTGCACGCGGCGCCGGCCGCAGCTTGCCCAGCACCGTCGCCAGCACGCCGGCCTTGGGCAGCTCGGCCACGGCCGTCCCGTCGGTGGAGGCGGTGCGGTTGCGCCGGCCGATCAGGTCCCAGTTCAGGTCCACGGCGATCACCAGGTCGGCGCCCATGGCGCGGCACAGCGACACCGGGATCGGGTTGACCAGCCCGCCGTCCACCAGCAGGCGGTCCTCCTGCTGGGTCGGCGTGAACAGGCCCGGCAGGGCCATCGAGGCACGCACCGCATCGATCACCGGCCCTTCGCGCAGCCACACCTCGCGGCCGGTGGCCAACTCGGTGGCCACGCAGCCGAAGGCCTTGGGCAGGTCGGCGAAGTCGGGGTCCTGCGAATGCTCGCGGAAGAACCGGAGCAGCTTGCCGCCTTCGATCAGGCCGCCGCCCATCTTGAGGTCCAGCATGGCGACCGTGCCCGACCAGGTGAGCTTGCGCACCCAGTCTTCGAGCCAGTCGAGCCGGCCGGCCGCATAGATGGCACCCACCAGTGCGCCGATGGAGGTGCCGCAGACCACGTCGGGCGCGTAGCCGGCCTCTTCCAGCGTGCGGATCACCCCGATGTGCGACCAGCCCCGCGCCGAGCCACTGCCCAGCGCCAGGCCGATGCGGGACCGCCGCGGCATCAGAAGTCCACGAGGCTCAGGCCGACGGACAGGACGGTGCGCTTGCGGTTGTAGTCCACCAGCGTGTCGCCGTAGCCGTGGAACAGCTGCACATGGAAGCGCAGGTCGCTCTTGGCCGGATCACCGATGGCGCGCAGCCATTCGAGCCGCACCGAGCCCTTGCCGCTGCCGCCGATGAGTCCGCGTGCGGTGCCGCGCAGCGTGTTGACCGGGTCCACGTTCCAGGTGCCGATGATCTCGCTGTGGCCCAGGTAGTTGGTGATGTCCGGGTTGTCGTCGTCGGCCGCGCTTTCGTGCACGCGGTGCCACACGCGGGCGGTGATGGCGAAGCGGTTGTCCAGCTCCACCCCGCCCATCAGGTAGACGCGGTTCCAGCTGCGCGACAGCGGCAGGCTCTGACCGTTGGACTGGTGCACCAGCCCCAGGCCCGCATAGCGCCAGCGCCAGCCGCCGGGCAGGCTCAGGTCCAGCGGGTAGGCGTACATGAGCTCGGGCTCATGGTCCGTGGTGCGGAAGGGCCGCGACAGGTCCGAGTTGAAGACCTGCCAGGTCGACTGCTGCGTGTAGCCGAACCAGAGCGAGTCGCGGCGCAGTGGGTCGCCACGCGTGAGCAGGCCCTCGGCCAGCTTGGTGCGCACCGAAAGCCCGATGCGCATCTCGCTGGGCTGGTAGGCCATGGCCGTGCCGGTGTGCCCCTCGGCGGGCGAGGTGGGCGTTTGCGGCCGGCCGTCGGCCGTGGAGATCGACACGTTCAGCGGCCGGTAGCCGCGGAAGGTGAAGGTGCCGCAGCTGCTGCCTTCCTCCAGCTCCCAGAAGCGCGAGAGCGCGGAGTACTGGCGGTCGCGGCAGCCTTCGGTGTCGGCCACGGCGATCACGCGCGTGGCGGGCTGGGCCACGTCCACGGGCTTGTCCACGGCCGGTGCGTCCGGCGGCTGCGCAGAGGCGAGCGCGGGCGGGGCCGGTGGCAGCGTGGCGGCCGGTGTCTGCTGCTGCAGGGCCCAGCGGTCGAAGCAGGCCAGCCGGGCGGCGTTGTCGGCGGAAAGGCGCGCGCACTGCTGCCAGGTGAGTTGGGCGTCCGCCAGCGGGCTGGGCGGAAGGCCCGGGGCGGGGGCGGCCTGTGCCAGCGCGCGTGTCTGGGCCTGGACTGCGAAAGGGCTGGCCAGGGCGGCCAGCGTCAGGAAGCTCAGGGTGAGGGGCGTTTGCGCAGAACGACGGGCACGCTCTGCTCGGTGGCGGTGTTGCGCCATGTTCCAGTGAACTCCTTGCCGCACGAGGCGGGCTGCAGGTCTGTGGTCCAGACCGCGCTGATCGTGCGGCCGTCCCGGGATTCGTCGAGGCTGAACTGGCCGTCGGCATTGATGTCGCCGGCCAGCTGGGCCAGCGGGGAGCCGGCCCTGGCGATGGTGCCACGCACGCTGCCGGCGTATTCCGGATGCGGGCGCAATTCGACGTCAGCGGGCGCCGCGTCGTTCTGGAAGCGCGCATCCCACCAGCCATAGAGGTCCGAGGGCTTCATGTCGCTGGCCGTGGCCGGACAGCCGGGCGGCACGCGGGTGCCCGCGCAGCCGGCGGCGGCCAGCGCGATCAGCAGAGGGGGCAGCAGGCGCATCGCGGCTCCTTGGGGCGGTATCAGTTCGAGGGCTCGGCGGCCGAGGCGGCCGCGGCGGCGCGGCGCGCGAACTCGGCGCGCAGGGCCTTGAGCTTCTCGCGCGGGTCTTCCTTGGCGGTGGTCTTGTCCAGCGCCATCTCGGCGATGAAGCGGCTGGGCGCGGCCTGCACCATCTCGCGGCCCTTCTTGCGGCGCTTCATCCAGCTCACGGCCAGCGTGCGCTGGGCGCGGGTGATGCCCACGTACATCAGGCGGCGCTCTTCCTGCAGGCGCTCGGCGATGTTCTCCGTGACCTTCTCCTGCCGGCCTTCGTCGTCGTCCAGCTTGAAGGGCAGCAGGCCCTCGTTCACGCCGACCAGCATCACGTGCGGCCACTCCAGGCCTTTGGACGCATGCAGCGTGGAGAGGGTCAGCACGTTCTGGTCCTGCTCGCGCTCGCTGATGGTGGACAGCAGCGAGATGGTCTGCGCGACTTCCAGCAGGCTCTTGGCCTCGGGGCCGGTGGTGGCGCCCGAGGCGTCCTCCACCTGGCCGCCGCAGCGCTGCGACATCCAGTCGCAGAACTCCAGCACGTTGGTCCAGCGGCTGGCCGCGGCCTGCTCGCTGTCCTCGCCGTCGTAGAGGTGCTTCTCGTACTCGATGTCCTTGAGCCAGTCCATCAGGAAGGCCCGTGCGCCCTCGGCGCCGACGGTGTGGCGGGCGCGGTATTCGAGGTCGTTGATGTAGCGGCCGAACTCGTGCAGCCCCTCGATGCCGCGCCTGGGCACGGCGCTGGGCAGCGAGGGCGAGAACAGCGCCTCGAACAGGCTGATCTTGTACTGGCTGGCGAACACGCCCAGCTGCTGCAGCGTGGTGTGGCCGATGCCGCGCTTGGGCGTGGTCACCGCGCGCAGGAAGGCCGGGTCGTCGTCGTTGTTGACCCACAGCCGGAACCAGCCGCACAGGTCCTTGATCTCGGCACGGTCGAAGAAGCTCTGGCCGCCCGACACCTTGTAGGGAATGTTGGCGCGGCGCAGCGCCTGCTCGAAGATGCGCGCCTGGTGGTTGGCGCGGTAGAGGATGGCGAAGTCGCGCCATTCCTTGTGCGTGGAGCTTTCGCGCAGGCCCTGGATGCGGGCCACGGTGCGCTCGGCCTCGTGCTGCTCGTTGTCGCAGTCCACCACACGCACCGGCTCGCCCTCGCCCAGCTCGCTGAACAGCGTCTTGGGAAAGAGCTTGGGGTTGGGCCCGATCACGTTGTTGGCCGCGCGCAGGATGGCGCTGGTGGAGCGGTAGTTCTGCTCCAGCTTGATGACCTTGAGCTGCGGATAGTCGATCGGCAGCTTCTTGAGGTTGTCCAGCGTGGCGCCGCGCCAGCCGTAGATGGACTGGTCGTCGTCGCCCACGGCGGTGAAGCGGCCCCGCTCGCCGGCCAGCAGCTTGAGCACCTCGTACTGCGTGGCGTTGGTGTCCTGGTATTCGTCCACCAGGATGTGGCCCAGCAGCTTCTGCCACTTCTCGCGCACCGCCTCGTGCTTGTGCAGCAGCTGCAGCGGCATGCCGATCAGGTCGTCGAAGTCCACGCTCTGGTAGGCCGTGAGGCGCTCCTCGTAGCGGGCCATGATCTTCGCGGTGATGCGCTCGTTGTCGTCCACCGCCTGAGCCTCGGCCTCGGCCGAGTTGAGGCCCATGTTCTTCCACTTGCTGATCGTCCACTGCCAGGTGCGGGCGGTGGCCGTGTCGGTGGTGCCGCCAGCGTCCTTGAGGATCTTGGTGACGTCGTCCGCGTCCAGGATGCTGAACTGCGGCTTGAGGCCGAGCACGCCGCCGTCCTCGCGCATCATGCGCACGCCCAGGGCGTGGAAGGTGCACACCACCACCTGCTTGGCGTCGCGGCCGATCAGGCCCTTGGCCCGCTCGCGCATCTCGGCCGCCGCCTTGTTGGTGAAGGTGATGGCCGCGATGCGCTTGGGCTCCAGCCCGGCCTGGATCAGGCGTGCGATCTTGTGGGTGATCACCCGCGTCTTGCCCGAACCCGCGCCGGCGAGCACCAGGCAGGGCCCGTGGAGGTAGTTGACCGCTTCCTGCTGGGCGAGATTGAGGCCGGAGGACATGGCGAGAGGGGGGAGGGCTGCACGCGCCGCGACGCTGGATCGGCCGGACGCAAAAGCGCGCAATGATACTGGCGGGGGGCCAGCGACGAGAATGCGCGGCCGTGCTCGCCGTCTTCGCCGCCACCTTCCCCTTCTTTGCGCTCATCGCCCTGGGCTACCTGGCCGCCCGGCGCGGCCTGATGCCCCTGGAGGCGATTCCGGGCCTGAACGTCTTCGTCCTGTACTTCGCGCTGCCCTGCATGCTGTTCCGCTTCGCGGCCGGCACGCCGCTGGCGCAGCTGCTCGATGCACGGGTGGCGCTGGCGTGGGGCGTGGCCGCACTGGCGATGGTGGCGCTGGCCACCGCCGCCGCGCGGCGCACCGGACACCCCTGGAACGACGCCGCCTTCGGCGCGCTGGTGGCCGCCTTTCCCAACACCGGCTTCATGGGCGTGCCCTTGCTGGCAGCCCTGCTGGGGCCCGCGGTGGCCGGGCCGGTGATCGTCACCATCGCCTTCGACATGGTGCTGACCTCCTCGCTGTGCATCGCCCTGTCGCGGCTGGACACGCACGAGGGCGGCGCGGCGGCGCAGGCCGTGCGGCGCGCGCTGGGCGGCATCGTGCGCAACCCGATGCCCTGGTCGATGGTGCTGGGCGCGCTGGCCTCCGCGCTGCAGTGGCGGCTGCCGGCGCCGGTCGACCGCACGGTGGGCATGCTGGCGGACGCGGCGTCGCCGGCGGCGCTGTTCACCATCGGCGCGGTGCTGGCACGCTCGGCCCTGCGGGCGCGCGAGGGCGGCGCGCAGCCGCCGTGGCGCGCCGCGCTGCGCGACCTGCTGCCGGTGGTGGGCTTCAAGCTGCTGGTGCATCCGCTGCTGGTGCTCGGACTGGTGACGGCGCTGGCGGCTGCAGGCACCGGGCTGTCGCCGCTGGCCGGCGTGGCGCTGGTGCTCACGGCGGCGCTGCCCAGCGCCAGCAACGTCTCGATGCTGGCCGAGCGCTACGGCGCGGACACCGGCCGGGTGGCGCGGATCATCCTGTGGACGACCGTCGGCGCCTTCCTGAGCTTCCCGCTCGCGGTGGCCCTCCTGCGCTGATCGGCGGCCGCGGCCGAGCGCCATAGGCCTTTCGTCACCCTCGGCATGCGAGGTATTCCTACGCCGCGCAGCCGCCGTCCGGCCTAATGTGAGCGCATGTTTCAGAGGTTCTGATCATGCAAACATGGGTTCGCGTGATGGTCGCCGTGGCGGCACTGGCCGCGGTGGGTGCAATGGCCGCGCACGGCCAGGTGCGATGGGCCGCCGCCCTCCTGGCGGCTGGCGCCGTGCTGCTCGCGATCGGCGCGTGGGCCGTCCGCCTGCGCTCGACGCGCCGGCGGGTGCTTTCCTACGTGCAGGTCATCAAGCCGCCGCTCGGGCACATCGAGCACCGTCAGGCCTGAGGGACGCCGGCACACCCCACGGGCTGGGGTGACCGCCCCGCGGTGAAAGGCAGCGAAGCCGCGGGAGCGCGCCTCAGATCGCCTGGGGATCCACGTCGATCAGCCACCGGATGATCCCCTGCCCCTCCGGACCGCGCCGCAGCGCATGCAGCCGCGGATGCCAGTGCGCCAGCAGGCGCTGCAGCGCCACCCGTGATTCGCTTTCGACCAGCATCTGCGCCCGTTCCACATTGGCCACGCGCTGGATCGCCAGCGGCACCGCCGGATAGCGCTGCACGGCGGCCGCCTCGGGCAGATCGTCCACCGCCGCGCTGGCCGCCGTCAGGAAGGCCTGGGCGGCCTCCTGCGTCCGCGCATCCGCACGCAGCAGCGCCTGGAAGGCGAAGGGCGGCAGGCTGGCGGCGCGCCGCTCCTCCAGCTGCTGTTCGGCAAAGGCCGCATAGTCGTGCCGCCGCAGTGCCGCGAAGAGCGGATGCTGCGGATGGAAGCTCTGGATCCACATCTCCGCCCGGCTGCCCTGCGCCGCCAGCCAGGCGCTGTCGCGGCCCGCGCGGCCGCCCGACTGCATGAGCAGCGAGAACAGCCGCTCCGGCGCCCGGAAGTCGCTGGAGAACAGCGCGCCGTCGGGGTTGATGGCCGCCACCAGCGTGATGCGCCGGAAGTCATGCCCCTTGGCGATCATCTGCGTCCCCACCAGCACGTCCACGGCGCCGTCGTGCACCTGCGCCAGCTGCTGGGCCAGGGCGCCCTCGTGCCGGGTGCTGTCGGCATCGATGCGGGCGATGCGCACCGGCCCGCCGCCTTCGCCCTCGGGCCGCTGCACGCCCGCCAGCAATTCGGCCAGTTCCTCCTCCAGCCGTTCGGTGCCGCGGCCCACGGGGGCGATGTCCAGGTTGCCGCAGGCCGGGCAGGCGCGCGGCACGCGTTCGGCAAAGCCGCAGTGGTGGCAGCGCAGGCTGCGGTCGATCTTGTGGAAGACGCGGTAGGCGCTGCAGTGCGGGCATTCGCTCTTCCAGCCGCAGTCGCCGCAGGCCAGCACCGGGGCATAGCCGCGGCGGTTGAGCAGCAGCATGCTCTGCTCGCCGCGGGCCACGCGCTGGGCGATGGCGTCCACCAGCGCCGCCGACAGCCGGGTGCGCGGCGGCTGCAGGTTCATGTCCACCAGCCGGACGGTGGGCAGGTCGCCGGCCCCGACGCGGGTGGGCATGGACAGGCGCCGGTAGCGGCCGCCGGCATCGCCGTCCGACGCCGGGCGGCTGCCCCACCAGCTTTCCAGCGACGGCGTGGCCGAGCCCAGCAGCACCCGGGCGCCTTCGCGCCGGCCCCGCCACACGGCGAGGTCGCGGGCGGAATAGCGGGCGCCTTCCTGCTGCTTGTAGCTGGGGTCGTGTTCCTCGTCGACGACGAGCAGCGCCAGCCGGGGCAGGCTGGCGAAGATGGCCATGCGCGTGCCCAGCACGATGCGGGCGCGGCCCAGGTGTGCCGCCAGCCAGCTGGCCAGGCGCTGGGGATTCGTCATGCCGCTGTGCATCGACACCACCGCGCCCGGGCCGTAGACCGGCGCGAAGCGGGCGACGAAGCGGGCCTCCAGCTGGGGCGTGAGGTTGATCTCCGGCACCATCACCAGGGCCTGCGCCTCGGGGTCGGCCTCCAGCAGCTCGGCCACGGCCTGCAGGTAGACCTCGGTCTTGCCGCTGCCGGTGCTGCCGTGCAGCAGGAAGACGCCCGCATCGCCCGCGCGCAGTTCGGCCAGCACGGCCGCCTGCTCGGCGGTGGGCGGGCGGGGCGCGTCGCCTTCCACGGGCGCCGCCGCAGCCTTCGGCTGGCGGGCCAGCCGCCGCGCGAGCTGGTCGGCACCCAGCTCCCGCAACTGGGGCGGCAGGCCGGCCAGCGCCACTTCGCCGATGGCGCGCTGGTAATAGCGGGCCGCGAATTCCACCAGGTCGCGCCAGCCGGCCGGCAGGGGCGGCAGGCCCTCCAGCACGGCGGCCACGGCGCGCAGGGTGGTGCCTGCCGGCTCTTCCCCGGCCTCGCCCCACACCACACCCAGCACCTCGCGCTGGCCCAGCGGCACGCGCACCAGCGCCCCCGCCGGCACCGGGCTTGGCGTGACGTAAGTCAAAGGTTCGGAGATGCCGCTGTGGGCCGGTGTCTGCACCGCCACCCGCACGCGAACCCCGGTTTGGGACGCTTCGTTCATGCTTGTTTCGACAAGCAACATCTAAGTGTTTGATTTTTCGGGAGTTTGGCAGTCATCCAGAGTTCCTGTGGATAACTTTGTTGATAGGCGGCTGCGAAGGCCGCCAAAGCCCGTCAAATCAAGGCCTTGGCCAGATTGCCCGTAAAAAGGGCAGGGTGACGAATCCCTAGGAATCAATCACTTAGCAGTGCTGGACGGCAGGGGCTCCGCCGTGGCAGAGGCCCGGTGTTATGGCGCACCGCAGCACGAACTTTGTGCATAAGTAGTGGCACCGAGGCTTGACAAAGCGACAAAACCCTGCCGGTGCCCGTCCCATGCGGGCTGGCTGCTCCCTCAATGCGTGCAGCGGCGGCCGGCCGTCATGCAGTCCGCTGGGCGCGCGAATGCCGATGAACGGCCTCCACCAGCGCGGCGACATGCTCGGGCGGCGTGAACTGGCTGATGCCGTGGCCCAGGTTGAAGATGTGGGTCGGGCCGGTGGTGGCCGGATCGCGGTGCGGCGCCCCGAAACGGTCGAGCAGGCGCACGGCCTCGGCCGCCACCCGGCCGGGCGGCGCGAACAGCACATTGGGGTCGAGGTTGCCCTGCAGCGCCTTGCCCTTCGGGCCTTCGCCCACGCGGGCGCGGGCCACGGCCAGGTCGACCGTCCAGTCCAGGCCCAGCACCTCGCAGTCGAGCGTGGACGCCATGGCCTCCAGCCACAGGCCGCCGCCCTTGGTGAACACGATGCGCGGCACGCGCTGGCCGTCCGCGCCCTCGCGCTTGAGTTGCGACAGCACGCGCGCGGTGTAGGCCAGGCTGAATTCGTGGAAGGCCCCGTCGGCCAGGGCCCCGCCCCAGCTGTCGAACACCATCACGGCCTGCGCGCCGGCGTCGATCTGGGCGTTGAGGTAGGCCGCCACGGCGTCGGCGTTGACGGCCAGCATGCGGTGCATCAGGTCCGGGCGGCCGTACATCAGCGCCTTGGCATGCCGCCAGTCGCTGGAGCCGCTGCCTTCGACCATGTAGCAGGCCAGCGTCCACGGGCTGCCCGAGAAGCCGATCAGCGGCACGCGGCCGGCCAGCGCGCGGCGGATGGAGGCCACTGCATCGAACACATAGCGCAAGCGCTCCAGGTCGGGCACCTGCAGGGCGTCGACCGCCGCCTCGTCGCGCACGGTGCGCGCGAAGCGCGGGCCTTCGCCGGCCTCGAAGGACAGCCCCAGCCCCATGGCGTCGGGCACGGTCAGGATGTCGGAGAACAGGATCGCCGCGTCCAGCGGAAAGCGGTCCAGCGGCTGCAGCGTGACCTCGGTCGCGTAGTCGACGTTGGTGGCCAAGCCCATGAAGCTGCCGGCCCGGGCGCGGGTGGCGACGTACTCCGGCAGGTAGCGGCCGGCCTGGCGCATCAGCCAGATGGGCGTGTGGTCGGTGGCCTGACGCCAGCAGGCGCGCAGGAAGCTGTCGTTCTGGAGGGGGGCGAAGGGCATCGCCGGATTGTCGCAGCGGGGCCCGTGTGCGTGACGGACTTGGCGGCGGCGGTGGCTGGCGCCCCGACGCCGCCGGCCTCGCTCAGCCCGTGCGGTACTTGATCGAGCAACCGTAGGGCTTGGTGCTCGCCACCGAGATCGGGCGGCCGCCGAAGGCATCGGCCAACGCCTGGTTCACGTAGTTGGTCGCGGCCTTGATGTCGTCGGGCCGCGCCGAGGCGATGCTGTCGATGCCGCCGGCGTACACCAGCACGCCCTGGGGATCGATGATGAAGATGTGCGGCGTGGTGCGCGCGCCGTAGGCCTGGCCCACGATGCCGTCCTCGTCCATGAGCACGGCGGTGGGGGCGCCCGACTGGGCCTTCATCCACGCGGCCAGTTCGGCCGGCGGCAGGTAGTCGCTGGCGGCGCGCTCGGTGGAGTTGATGGCCAGCCAGACCGCGCCCCGCGCGGTGGCGGCCTTCTGCGTGGCGGGCATGTTCCCGCTGCCGTAGTGCTTGCGCACGAAGGGGCAGCCGGGGTTGGTCCATTCCAGCACCACGTACTTGCCGGCGAAGTCGGACAGCTGGTGGCGCTGGCCGTTGGTGTCCACGGCGACGAAGTCGGGCGCCTTCTGGCCCACGGTCGGGGCGGCATGCGCCTGGGCATTGATCAGCAGGCTGGCGCCCAGGGCCATGGCGGCCGTCATCACGGCGCGGCGCGAGGCACGGGAGAGGGCGGCACGGGCCGCGCGGACATTGCGCGCGGCGCGCTCGGTGCGCGAAAGTTTGGATGGCGACGGCGAGGTCGACATGGATGGATCAGCTCCTCATGACGGAATGGGCCTTTGCACGGGCGTCGGGCGCCGTGTCGGCCGGGTTGAATGATGAAGCGCAGCGGGAGCTTAGACCGCTTTCTTGAAGCCGGCGCGACAACCTGTACTGGTCGGGGGAAATCCAGACCGCGCATGCAGGCGTGGTGGCGCCCGGCGCCGCGTCAGAGATGCCGGGCCACGAAGCCGAACCAACGGGTGAGTGCGCCGACGGCATCGTCGGACCGGAGCGCCTGCAGCCATGCCTCCTCCTGGGCCCGCATGATGTCGTCGGCCATGTCCAGCGCGTCACGGTAGCGCCGGGCCGGGTCCTGCGCCGGGGTCAGCGGGTAGGTTTCCCCGACGAGCATGGCGACGATGGCGCCGCGCGCCGTCAGGCGCTGCAGGTCGTCGCCGCATTCGCCTGCGGGAATGATCGGCCCGCTCAGCGCGCCCTGCGCCACCATGGCGGCCGCCACCGTGGCCAACACCTGCGAGGCCGTGGCGCCCTCGCCGCCGGCGGCCAGGTCGTCCCGCGCCTGCAGGCCGGCGGCTTCGATCGCCGCTTCGTGCACGAACACGCGGTCGTGGCCCGAGCGCTTCAGCCAGTGGCGCTGCCGCCAGCCGTGGTCCACCGTGAAGGCATGCAGCGACAACGCAGGCTCGGCGCTGCCGCCGAAATAGCGGGCCGTGGGCAGGGGCGGCGCCTGCATGGCGCGCAGCGGCGCATCGTCGGCCAGCAGGCTGACGGCCGCGTGGTCCACGTTGCTCAGCAGCGAGGCGGTGGTGCGCAGGGCCAAGCCCAGGGGCTCGCCCAGCATGGCAAGCGGACCGGGCGCCGGCAGGTCGCGCGCCGAGGCCATGGCGTCCACCGCCTCGGTCAGCTTGCGCACGCCCTGCTTCACGTTGAAGCGCACTTCGCGCAGGCCGTCCTTGAGCGCCAGCGCCTTGTCCGGACTGGCGGCAGCGGCATCCTGGGGTTTGCGAGACATTTGCGACTCCGGCAAGGCACTATGTACAGGGGGTAGCATACCGGCTGGACGCAAGGGGTGTCCGCCAAGCAAGAGGTCCCTCCATTGAACCGTAAAGCCACGTCGACGGATGAAGCGGCGGCGCAGGACGGTGGCGCCGACAAGGTCACCGCCAATGCCCGCAACCGGCGCATGCGTCTGCGCGCCGCCTGGATGTACTACATCGAGGACATGACCCAGAACGACATCGCCCAGCGCCTGGGCCTGGGCCGGGTGACCGTCGTGCGCCTGCTCAACGACGCACTGGAGCGGCACGAGGTCAAGTTCACCATCGAGAGCGGCGTGCCCGAATGCGTCAACCTCGAGCGGGCGCTGGAGCGGCGCTTCGGCCTGGCCGAGGCGGTGGTGGCGCCGCTGTCCAGCCCCGAGGCCGACGCCGCCCTGGCCGTGAGCGCGGCCACCGGCCAGTACATGTCGGAGCTGGTGCGCCCGGGCATGAAGCTGGGCCTGGGCTGGGGCCGCACGCTGCTCGAATCGCTGCGCTACATCCGCACGACGCCGGTGCCCGACCTGTCGGTGGTCTCGATGCTGGGCGGCATCACCAAGATCAAGCGCTACAACCCCTCGGAATTCGCCTGGCGCTTCTCCAGCCTGTTCCAGGCCGAATGCCTGCAGATGAATGCGCCGGCGCTGGTGGACAGCCCGGCCTCGCGCCGCATGCTGATCGAGGGCTGCGGCCTGGGCGAGGTCTTCGACAAGGCCAGGGAGCTCGACGCCGTACTGCTGAGCGTGGGCGACCTGGCGCCGACGGCCACCGCCTTCCGCGACGGCTACCTTTCTGACGAGGTGCGCCGCTCGATGCTGCGCCTGGGGGCGGTGGGCGAGTCGCTGTTCCACTTCTACGACGCGCGCGGCCAGCTGATCGACCACCCCATCCACGAGTGCGTGATGGCCATCCCGCCCGACACCATCCGCCAGGTGCCGCAGCGCATCGTGGCCTCCGGCGGTGTCGGCAAGGCACGGGCGCTGCACGCCACCATGCGCCTGTTCAAGCCCACGGTGCTGATCACCGACGAGCATGCCGCCGCCCGCATGCTGGAGATCGACCAGGAAGGCTGACCCTCCCCACGCCGATGCCGCGCGCCTTCCGGCGCGCCCCCAGGCCCCGCCTCGCACCGCGACGCGGGGCTTTTTGCTGCCTCCGGGTTTCCCCGATCCGTGGTCCGCGCCGCCCGGTCTTGCTGTGTGATGAACATAATGACAAAATAAAAATCAAATGTTCAGTCATGGGCCGAGCCGGTCCTCCTCCCCCCACACTTTCAGGAGACTCCCTTGAGCGGATTCATTCCCAGCGGCCTGGCGGCCGATCTCGAAACCCGTGCCCTGACGGGCAAGCCCATCCGCATCGGCCTGATCGGCTCGGGAATGATGGGCGGGGACATCGTCACGCAGGTGCTGCAGATGCGCGGCGTGGTGGTGGCGGCCATTGCCGACATCCACGTGCCCGCCGCCCTGCGCGCGCTGCAGGAGGCCGGCCACGGCGGCGACGCCCATCGCGTGGTGGAGACGCAGAGCGACTTCGACCGCGCCGTCGAGGCCGGCCGCGTGGCCGTCACGCCCGATGCGCAGCTGGTCTGCCGCAGCGGCCTGATCGACGTGGTGGTGGACGCCACCGGCAAGCCCGCGGTGGGCGCCGAGATCGGCCTGACCGCCATGGAGCACGGCAAGCACCTGGTCATGATGAACGTCGAGGCCGACGTCACCATCGGCGCCTACCTCAAGCACGAGGCCGACCGCCTGGGCGTGATCTATTCGCTGGGCGCTGGCGATGAGCCCAGCTCCACCATCGAGCTGATCCAGTTCGTCTCGGCCCTGGGCTACCCGGTCATCGCCGCCGGCAAGGGCAAGAACAACCCGCTCAACATCGACGCCACGCCCGACGACTACGCGGCCGAGGCGCATTCCAAGAACCTCAACCCGCGCATGCTGGTGGAGTTCGTGGACGGCTCCAAGACGGCGGTGGAAATGTCCGCCATCGCCAACGCCACCGGCCTGGTGCCCGACGTGCCCGGCATGCACGGCCCGTCCTGCTCGCTGGAGGAGCTGAGCCAGGTGCTGGTCCCGCGCGAGGACGGCGGCGTGCTCGGCCGCAAGGGCGTGGTCGACTACACCATCGGCAAGGGCGTGGCCCCGGGCGTGTTCGTGGTGGCCGAGATGGCGCACCCGCGCCTGCGCGAGCGCATGGACTACCTCAAGCTCGGCAAGGGCCCGTACTACACCTTCTACCGGCCCTACCACCTGTGCAGCCTGGAAGTGCCGCTGACCTGCGTGCGCGCCGTGCTCTACAACCGCGCCGACATGGCGCCCATCGCCCGGCCCACGGCCGAGGTGTGCGCCGTGGCCAAGCGCGACCTGCGCCCCGGCGACACGCTGGACGCCATCGGCGAGTACACCTACCGCGCCTGGGCCATGACGGCCGAGGACGCCCGCCGCCAGCGCGCCGTGCCCTGCGGCCTGCTGGAACGCGGCAAGGTCACGCAGCCGATCCGCAAGGGCGAGCTGCTGACCTCGGCCAATGTGGCCGTCGACCAGAGTTCGCGCATCGTCGAGTTCCGCCGCCGCCAGGACCGCCTGGTGTACGGCGAACTGGAGCTCGCAGCATGACGACGCCTTCCGTCCAGGGCGGCGCCGTCGGTGCCGAGGGCGTGCCGCGCGTGTTCGAGCGCTTCAGCGTCGAGCAGCTGCACGGCTTCCTGCGGCAGATGCACCTGATCCGCCAGTTCGAGGAAGGCGCCGAGCAGGCCTACATGCGCGGCCTGGTGCACGGCACCATGCACCTGTCCATCGGCCAGGAGGTCAGCGCCACCGGTGTCGGCGCCGCGCTGCGCGAGGGCGACGTGATCACCTCCACCCACCGCGGCCACGGCCACTGCATCGCCAAGGGCGCGGACCCGAAGTTCATGTTCGCCGAGTTCTTTGGCAAGGACACCGGCTACTGCCGCGGCCGCGGCGGCTCCATGCACATCGCCGATGTGGCCAGCGGCAACCTGGGCGCCAACGGCATCGTGGGCGGCGGCCTGCCCATCGCGGTGGGCGCGGCCCTGGCGCTGCGCCAGCAGGGCAAGCCCAACGTGGCCGTGTGCTTCTTCGGCGATGGCGCCAACAACGAAGGCGCCTTCCACGAGAGCCTGAACATGGCCGCCGTGTGGAAGCTGCCGGTGGTGTTCGTGTGCGAGAACAACCAGTACGGCATGTCCACCTCCACCGAGCGCTCCACGGCCGTGCGCCGCATCGCCCAGCGCGCGCAGGCCTACGACTTCCCCGGCGTGACGGTGGACGGCAATGAATTCGCCGCCGTCGCCGAGGCCGCCATCGAGGCGGTGGAGCGCGCCCGCAGCGGCCAGGGCCCCACGCTGCTGGAGTGCCTGACCTACCGCCACCGCGGCCATTCCAAGAGCGACCGCAACCGCTACCGCACCAAGGAGGAGATCGAGTCCTGGATCGCGCGCGACCCCATCGGCCGCTACGAGCAGGCGCTGCAGTCCTGCGGCCTGATCACGCCCGAGCAGGTGTCGGCCCTCGTCGACGACGTGGCGCGCGAGATCGCCGAGGCGGTGGAGTACGCCAAGAACAGCCCGGCCCCCGACGCCGCATCCGTCACCGACTTCGTCTACACGCGCTCGCCCAAGGAGGCCGCCCATGTCCGTTGAGAGCCGCGAGCTGAGCTACGCGCAGGCCATCCAGGAGGCGCTGGCCATCGCCATGGAGCGCGACCCGCGCGTGTTCCTGATGGGCGAGGACATCGGCGTCTATGGCGGCGCCTTCCAGGTCACGGGCGATCTGGTGCATCGCTTCGGCGAGTCGCGCGTGATGGACACGCCCATCTCCGAGCTGGCCGGCGCCGGCGTGGCCGTGGGCGCCGCGCTCATGGGGCAGCGGCCGGTGTACGAATTCCAGTTCTCGGACTTCGCCACGCTGGCCATGGAGCAGATCGTCAACCAGGCCGCGAAGATCCGCTACATGCTGGGCGGCAAGGCCTCGGTGCCGCTGGTGATGCGCTTTCCGAGTGGCTCGGGCACCGGCGCCGCCGCGCAGCACAGCCAGAGCCTGGAGGCCTGGCTGGCGCACGTGCCCGGCCTGAAGGTGGTGCAGCCCTCCACGCCGCACGACGCCAAGGGCATGCTGCTGGCCGCCATCGAGGACCCGGACCCGGTCATGTTCTACGAGCACAAGCTGCTCTACAAGATGAAGGGCCCGGTGCCCGAGGGCTACTACACCGAGCCGCTGCACGAGGCGCGCATCCGCCGCGCCGGCGAGCACGTGACCATCGCCGCCAACGCGATCATGGTGCACAAGGCGCTGGAGGCCGCGGCCGAGCTGGCCGCCGAGGGCATCTCGGCCGAGGTGGTGGACCTGCGCTCGCTGCGGCCGCTGGACCTGTCCACGCTGGTGGACAGCGTCAGCCGCACCACGCGCCTGGTCTGCGTCTACGAAGGCACCAAGGAGCTGGGCATCGGCGCCGAGGTGTCGGCCGCCATCGCCGAGAGCGCCGCCTTCGACCGGCTGGACGCGCCCATCATCCGCCTGGGCGGGGCCGACTGCCCGCTGCCCTACAACCCGCAGCTGGAGCGCGCGGCCGTGCCGCAGACGCCCGACATCGTGGCCGCGGTGCGCCGCAGCGTGCGCGCGAGGGGCTGAGCATGGCCACCGAAGTCATCCTCCCGCGCGTCGACATGGACATGGCCGAGGGCAAGATCGCCCATTGGTATGTCAAGGACGGCGACGCGGTGCGCAAGGGCCAGGTGCTGTTCGAGATCGAGACCGACAAAGCCACGATGGAAGTCGACGCACCGGCCGACGGCACGATGCACGGCATCCGCGGCGAGATCGGCGTGTCGATGCCGGTGGGCGAGATCGTGGGCTGGATCCTGGCGGCGGGCGAGGCGCCGCCGGCGGAGTCGGGCCCGGTTGCCGCCCCCGACGCCCATGCCGAGGCCCTGCCGGACGAGCCGGTGGCGCAGGCCATCGCCCAGCCCGCGGCCATCGCCGCCGCCGCCGCCGCCGCCGCGGCGCCCCTTGTGGCGGAAGGCGGCCTGCTGCGCGCCACGCCCCTGGCCCGCAGCCTGGCGCGCCAGCGTGGCATCGACCTCGCCACCGTGCGCGGCAGCGGGCCCGACGGCCGCATCCTCGCTGCCGACCTGCTGGGCGGCGCCGGTGCGCCGGCGGATGCGCCGGGCCTGCACCTGCAGTGGCTGCGCACGGGGCAGGGCGCGCCGCTGGTGCTGATCCATGGCTTCGGTGCCGACCTGGGCTCCTGGCGACCGCTGCTGGCGCACCTGCCGGCCACGTTGCCGGTGCTGGCGCTGGACCTGCCGTCGCATGGCAAGTCGCCCGAATCCGCATCCGTGGACCTGGCGGGCGTGGCGGCCGAGGTGCTGGACCGGCTCACCCACGAGGGCGTGGAGACGGCCCATGTGCTGGGCCATTCGCTCGGCGGTGGCGTGGCGCTGGCGCTGCTGCAGCAGGCGGCGGTGCGGGTGCGTTCGCTCACGCTGCTGGCGCCGCTGGGGCTGGGCGGCCGGGCCGATGCCGCGTTCATCGACGGGCTCACGCAGGCCGAGGACGAATCCATGCTCAAGGCCGTGATGGGGCGGCTGGTGCACGAGGCCCGCTGGATCACCGGCTCCTTCGTCGCCACCGCCTTGCAGCAGTTGCAGCGGCCCGGCCGCCGCGAGGCGCTGCGGACGCTGGCCGAACGGCTGCTGCCGGCGGACGGGCCTGCATCGTCGCTGCACGCGGTGCTGGCGCAGGCCGACGTGCCGGTGCATGTGTTGTGGGGCCGCGAGGACCGCATCCTGCCCTGGGCCCAGGTCGAAGCCCTGCCGCCGTCGGTGGGCCTGCACCTGCTGCCGGGCGTGGGCCATCTGCCGCAGGTCGAGGCCGGCGCGTGGGTGGGGCAGGTGGCCGCGCTGCAGTGCGGTGCGGTCGGGTCGGCGGCGCAGGCTTAGGCGCTGGTCAGAGCACCTCGACATTGGTGGCTGGGTCTTGGCTTGGCTTGGGCTTGGGCTTGGGCTTCAGGTTGGGTCGTGTCGGGTCAGGTGACTGCTTGAGGGCGGCGCGGGGCGGGTGGGCGCTAACCCGGCAGAGGGCGCCGGCATGCGCGCTCCCGGTGCACGCTCGCGCTGTCCGGCTTGTTGCATGGGACGGGTGCTCGCTCTCCACCGACGTGCTTGCCGCACTGCACGGCGCCGCGAATGGCACCTCCGCACGCACACCGGCACCCTCCGCCTCGACGCTGCGCGCGAACCCCCAGGTGGTGACGCCGCGTCTGCATGGACTCCCTCTCCCCTTGCGGGAGAGGGTTGGGGAGAGGGGGCGACGGCGTCAACGACCGGCAAGTCCCTGGTGAGGCACCCCCTCTCCCCCAGCCCCTCTCCCGCGAGGGGAGAGGGGAGCCAAGGTTCCCGGTCCTCAGGCCGTCCGCGCGACGCTCGGCAAGTACCAAGGCACCCGACCCGATCCGGCTGTTCACGCCCAACGTCGAGGTGGAGGATGCCGGTGTGCGTGCGGAGGTGCCATTCGCGGCGCCTTGCAGTGCGGCAGGCGCGTCGGTGGAGAGCGAGCACCCGCGCTGTGCAACAAGCCGGACAGCGCGAGCGTGCACCGGGAGCACGCATGCCGGCGTCCTCCACCGGTTAGCACCCCAGTCGTTGCGCCTCCCCGCCTGTTAGCTCCCCAGTCGTTGAGCCTCCCCGCCTGTTAGCGCCTCAGTCGTTCGAGCCCCCCGCCGGTTAGCACCCCTGTCATCGAGCCTTCCCGTCGGTTGGCACCCAAGTCGTTGGGCCTCCCTGCCGGTTGGCGCCCCATTCGTCAAGCAAGCCGCCAATGGGCCCCGTGCATCGCACCGCCGCCCCTGAAGCGGCGTCATTCAGGCGGGCACGGCGACGAAGGCGGGCCGCAGTTGCGGATGCGTGGGATAGCGCCAGACCGGCGTGGCGCCACTGAACAGGTCCAGGAAAGCGATGGCCTGCCTGGCGTCTTCGCGCACGTTCTCCAGGTAGCTGGCCCAGTGCTGCGCCACGCGCGCCTCCAGTCCGGCGTCCAGCGGCGCCGCGCCGCGCGCCACACGCCAGGCCTGCAGCAGCGTCAGCGCCGCGTCGGTCAGCACACGCACCTGCGCGGCCTCGTGCGTCGCACGCGGCAGCACCAGCGGCGGGTGGCGCAGCCATTGCCACAGCAACGCACCGCTGGCGAAGTGGGCCACGTCCACGGCATCGCGGGCTTCGAGCGGCTGGGCCTGCTCCAGCAGCGCCGCCCAGGTCCAGAAGGCCTGCGCGAGGGCAGGGCGGTCCACCGTCGCATCGACGCCGTCAGGCCCCAGGGCGCGGGCGCGGCCCAGCAGCAACGCGGCATGGGCGTCGCGGCACCAGTGCCAGCGGCGCAGTTGCGCAGGAAAGTCGGGCTGGACGCTCCAGAGGTGGGCGAGTTCGGTGTCGAGCATGGGGGTCGGACGATGGCACCGGCGCCCGGGCCTGGCACCTAGTGAACACCCTTATGCGTGAACATATTGACTAGTCGATGGACAAATGTACCATTTTCCCCATCGCCAACGATCGATGGTGAAGCGCGCCGGAACCGGATGACCGGCCGCCGACAACAACCTGGAGACACCATGCCCACAACGCAACAACTGCTGCTTCTGCTGACCCTGTTCTGGGCCCTACAGGTGGCGGCGTCCTGGGTGCAGTACCGCCACTACCGCGGCGCGATGGGCGAGGCCACGCGCCGCTGGTCCGACGGCTACCTGGGCGTGGGCCAGTCCCGCCGCCGCCTGCGCGGCGGTGCCGTGGCGCTGCTGGAGGTCGATCCGGCCCTGCGCGTGCGCCGCCTGCAGCTGCTGGGCGGCATCAGCATCTTCGCCCGCTTCAAGCCGCAGGAAGGCGCCGAAGGCCTGACGCTGCAGCAGCTGGCCGCCCAGGCCGAGGGCAGCACGCCCCAGGCCCTGGCCATCCGCCAGGCCATCGCCCAGGTCGAGGCCGTCCATCGGCGCCAGACCGAGTGCGCCGCCGAGGCGCCGGCAGGGCCCGCCGCCCCCGAAGGCCAGGCGGCACCGCAGCCCCGGCCCCAGGCCGCCTGACACCCCGACGCCCCGCGCGCCGCGCTGTCGACGCGCGCCGCCCCCGATTTCCCCCCGTCCACTCCACAACCACAACGGAGACATTCCATGGAGACTTTCGAATTCCTCGCCCGCGCAGCGGAGGCGTTCATCGGCGTGTTCAACGCCGGTGGCAAGACCTTCGTCGGCTTCGTCACGGGCATCCTGCCGACGCTGATCGTGCTGCTCACCGCGGTCTACACCGTGATCGCCCTGGTGGGCGAGCAGCGGGTGCATCGGCTGGCGCGCTTCGCCGCCGGCAACGCGATCACCCGCTACACGGTGCTGCCCTTCCTGGCCATGTTCTTCCTGACCAACCCGATGGCCTACACCTTCGGGATGTTCGTGGAAGAAAAGCACAAGCCCGCCTTCTACGACTCGGCGGTGTCGCTGTGCCATCCCATCACCGGCCTGTTCCCGCATTGCAACCCCGGCGAGCTGTTCGTCTGGCTGGGCGTGGCCACCGCCATCACCAAGCTGGCCGAGCAGGGCCATGCGCCCTTCTCGCTGCCCAAGCTGGCCCTGGCCTACCTGCTGGTGGGCCTGGTGGTGAACCTGCTCAAGGGCATCGTCACCGAGAAGATCACGATGCTCATCGCCAAGCGCGACGGCGTCGCGCTGTAAGCCGACGCGACCCGCCCGCCCGCCCGACCGACAAGCACAACAAGACCCGACCCGAGGAGACCCGCGCCATGTCCAGCACTTCCGCGTTCCGTTCCGTCACCGTTTCCGCCGGCCCCGGCGGCTGGGGCGGCCCGCTCACCATCACGCCGACGCCCGAGCGCGACAAGATCATGGCCGTCACCGGCGGCGACATCCCCGAGGTGGCGCGCCGCCTGGCCGAGATGACCGGCGCCACGGTGGTGGACGGCTTCCGCGCCCCGCCGCCCGAGAGCGAGGTCGCGGCCGTGGTCATCGACTGCGGCGGCACGGCCCGCTGCGGCGTCTATCCGCGCAAGCGCATCCCCACCATCAACCTGACGCCGGTGGGCAAGTCGGGCCCGCTGGCCGACTTCATCGCGGAGGACATCTACGTCTCGGGCGTGAAGGTGGAGCAGCTGCAGCCCGCCGGCGGCGCGGCCACTGCGGCCGCCCCGGCCGCAGCGGCCATGGGCGGTGCCTTCGGCGGCGCGGCCGTCATGGCGGCCTCCAGCCGCGCGGCCGACAGCCAGCCGCCGCAGGGTGGGGTGGTGGGCCTGATCACCTCCATCGGCCGCGGCATGGGCGGCGTGATCGGCGTGCTGTTCAACAGCGGCCGCAAGTCCATCGACCAGGTGCTGCGCAACGTGCTGCCCTTCATGGCCTTCGTGACCATGCTGATCGGCCTGATCAACGAGACGGGCATCGGCGGCGTACTGGCCCACCTGCTGGAGCCGCTGGCCGGCAACGTGATCGGCCTGCTGGTGCTGTCGGCCATCTGTGCGCTGCCCTTCCTCTCGCCCATCCTGGGGCCCGGCGCCGTGATCGCGCAGGTGATCGGCGCGGCCATCATCGGCCCGGCCATCGCCAACGGCACCATCTCGCCGGCCATGGCGCTGCCTGCCCTGTTCGCCTACGACGCGCAGGTCGGCTGCGACTTCGTGCCCGTGGGCCTGGCGCTGGGCGAGGCCAAGCCCGATACGATCCGCGTCGGCGTCCCGGCGGTGCTGATCTCGCGCCAGATCATGGGCCCGACCTCGGTCGTGATCGCCTGGGCGGCCAGCTTCCTTCTTTGAGCATCCAAGACCTGTACGGAGACCCCATGATCTATTACTCCACCACCGTGACCGCCATCGGCGAGGAGGTGCCCGACCTGCTGGACGGCGGCGTGCTGATCCTCTACGCCGACGGCGCCCCGCCGGCCCTGGCCGAGGTGTCGGTGCAGCACCGCGTGGCGGCCGAGGTGCCGCTGCAATGCCCGCCGGTGGGCGCGCGCATCACGCTGGGCGGCATCGACACCCGCGTCACCGCCGTCGGCAGCACGGCCTGGGACAAGGTGCGCGACATGGGGCACGTGGTCATCAGCTTCAACGGCGCCACCGCCGCCGAGCGGCCCGGCGAGATCTGCGTCGAGGCCCTGGACGCCAACGCCCTGCGCCGCGAGATCGGCGCCGGCAGCCGCATCACCATCGCCGACTGACGCTTCCCTCGCCTGCGTTCCCCGCCTGCGCCGGCACGGCCGCGGGGCGTCGGGCGCAGCGCCCGGCCCGTCCTGCCGCCGCCTTCAGCGCGCGCGGCGGTACGCCCTCCGACCTCCCGCGCCCCGAGCTCCCCATGATCGAGTTATCCACCGTTGTCCGTGTGGTGGAAGGCCTCCACACGCGTCCCGCCGCCCAGATGGCCAAGCTGGCCAAGGGCTTCAAGTCCAGCATCCACCTGGTCCGCCAGGGCAACCCGGCGGACGCCAAGAGCTCGGTCAAGCTGATGCTGCTGGGCGTGAAGGAGGGCGAGGAAGTGCTGCTGCGCGCCGACGGCAGCGACGAGCAGGACGCGCTCGCGCGCCTGGTGCAGTACCTGCAGGACCCGCGCGCCGGCCTGGAAGAGGGCGCACTGATCGCCCCCGCCCCGCACGCCGCCGCGCAGGACTGCGGGGCCGACGATGCCGACGAGGCCATCGCCGACAACTGCTTCTGCGGCGTGGCCGGCAGCCGCGGCACCGCCCTGGCACCGGCCTATGTCTACCTGCCGCAGCCGCTGGTGGCCAGCCGCCAGGTGATCGACGCCGCCGAGGTGCCGGCCGAGCTGGACCGCTTCCGCCGCACGCTGGCCGACTTCGTGCAGCCGGCCGGCGGCGGCGTGCCCGACGGCGCCGCCAGCGAGCAGGACCGGGCCATCCTCCAGGCCCTGATCGACCTGGCGCAGGACGAGGAATACGTGGGCGCCATCATCCGCGGCATCGAGGGCCGCGGCGATGCGGCGGCCGTCACGCTGCGCGTCGGCCAGGTGCTGGCCGACAGCTTCAACGCCATGGCCGACGACTACATGCGCGCCCGGGCAGAGGACATCCGCGGCGTCACGCGCCACCTGGCGGCGCGGCTGCTGGGCCAGTCGCTGCCCGACCTGCGCGGCATCCACGGGCCCTGCGTGCTGGTGGCCGCCGACCTGAGCGCCTGGGAGTTCGCGCAGGTGCCCATCCGCCATGTGCGCGGCCTGGTGTGCACCGGCGGCTCGGCCACCTCGCACGTGGCCATCATGGCCCGCACCCATGGCGTGCCGGCCGTGCTGGGCGTGCCGCTGGGCGAGGCCCAGCTCAAGGCCGCCGACACGCTGGTGGTGGACGGCACGCGCGGCCGCGTCATCGTCAACCCCGACACCGCGCAGCAGCGCCATGCCGAACGCCGCATGGCCGCCGAGCGGGAGGCCCGCGCCGCCCTCGACCGCTACCGCGACCTGCATCCGCGCACCCGCGACGGCCGCGAGATCGAGGTGGTGGCCAACCTGGGCGGCCTGGACGAGATCCCGCTGGCGCAGGCCGCCGGCGCCATGGGCGTGGGCCTGTTCCGCACCGAGCTGCTGTTCATGCAGCGCCGCAGCCTGCCCACCGAGGACGAGCAGGCCGAGGTCTACCAGCGCCTGGCCGAGGCCTTCCACCCCCGGCCCGTGATCATCCGCACGCTGGACATCGGCGGCGACAAGCCGGTGGCCGGCATCGACTTCCCCAAGGAAGAGAACCCCTTCCTGGGCTGGCGCGGCGTGCGCATGTGCCTGGACCGGCCCGAGGTCTTCAAGCCCCAGCTGCGGGCGCTGCTGCGTGCCGCCACCGTGGGCAACGTGCGGGTGATGATCCCGATGATCAGCGACCTCGACGAGGTGCGCCGCGTGCGCGCGCTGGTCGACGAATGCAGCGCCGAGCTGACCGCCGCCGGCGTGGCCCATGCCCGCTTCGAGCTGGGCATCATGGTCGAGACGCCGGCCGCCGTGCTGCAGGCCGACGCGCTGGCGGCCGAGGTGAGCTTCTTCTCCATCGGCACCAACGACCTCACGCAGTACGTGATGGCCACCGACCGCGCCAATGCGCAGATCGCCTCGCTCTACCGCACCGAGCATCCGGCCGTCATGCGCGCCATCGCCCTGACCTGCGAGGCGGCCCGCGCTGCCGGCATCTGGGTGGGCCTGTGCGGCGAGGCCGCGGCCAACCTGGACCTGATCCCGCGCTTCGTCGAGATGGGCGTGACCGAGCTGAGCATGAGCCCGGCCTCCATCCTCGCGGCCAAGAAGCGGGTGACGGAGCTGTGAGCGCGGCGGCCCTGCGCGCCCTGCTCAGCGACTGCGACGGCGTCATCGTCGACAGCGAGGTGGTGGCCGATCGCGCCATGCGCGAGGTGCTGGCCGGCGCCTTCGGCGGCGTCGACGTCGAGCCGGCCCTCGCCGGCCTGTTCGGCCGTCGGGTGATCGACATCATCCGGCTGGTGGAGCAGCGGCTGGAGCGCCCGCTGACCGACGAGCACCGCGCGGCCCTGCAGCGCGACATCGATGCCCGCGTGGCCTGCCTGGCGCCGGCCATGCCGGGCGTGTGCGAGGCCTACGCCGGGATCGGCCTGCCGCTGGCCATCGTCTCCAACAGCGCCTTCGACCGGCTCCACCGCAGCGTGGAGGCCTCGGGCCTGCTGCCGCTCGCCGGCCGCCACGTCTATGCCGCCGAGGACGTGGGCCGGCCCAAGCCCGCGCCCGATGCCTACCTGCATGCCGCCCGCCAGCTGGGCGTGCCGCCGGCCGGCTGCCTGGTGGTCGAGGACAGCGCCACCGGCGTGCTGGCCGCCCGCGCGGCGGGCATGGCGGTGCTGGGCTTCCTGGGCGGCAGCCATGTGGATGCGGACCATGGCCGCTGGCTCACCGAGGCCGGCGCGCTGGGCCTGTTCGAGCGGATGGAACAGCTGCCGGCGCTGGTGCGCGACTGGCCAGCGCTGGCGGCCTGAGGGACGGGGCGGCCGGGCGGTGGCAGGCTGATCGCGCCGCCTTTGCCGGGCAACGGCCGGCTGGGGCGCACTGGCAACCCTTGAATCAACGACCGTTCGGGCTGAGCGTGTCGAAGCCCTGCGTTGCGCTCTGGTCTTCCGGCGATCCGCTTCTCAGGACTTGCCCGCCCCGCCTGGCAACGCGCGCAGCGCCTCGCGCACCTCCGCCGGCGACAGCAGCTCGCTCAGCACCACCGGTGCCTGCCCCGGTGCCTGCAGCACGTACACCGGCACGCCATTGCGGCCCAACGCATTCAGCGCGGCCGCGATGGCCGGGTCGCGCCGGGTCCAGTCGGCGCGCAGCAGCTGCACGCCGCGGGCGTCGAAGTCGGCCAGCAGCTCGGCATTGCCCAGCGTGGTCTTCTTGTTGACCTGGCAGGTGACGCACCAGGCGGCCGTGAAGTCGATGAACACCGGTTTGCCCTCGGCCTGCAGCTGCGCCACGCGCTCGGCCGACCAGGGCTGCCAGCGCGCCTCGCCCGACACGCCGCCCGCCGTGGACGCCGCGGCCGGCGCCATCTGCACCAGCAGCGGCCCGATGCTGGCCGCCAGCGCCGCGAAGCCCAGCGCCAGCGCCCCGCCCAGCAGCAGCCGGGTGCGGCCGGCGAGCGTGCCCAGCGCCCAGACCACCGCGCTACCGGCCACCAGCAGCGCCAGCAGCGCGCCCGCGCCGTCGATGCCGGCCTGCTGGCCGAGCACCCACACCAGCCAGGCCACTGTCGCGAACATCGGGAAGGCCAGCAGCCGGCGCAGCGTGTCCATCCAGGGCCCGGGCTTCGGCAGCAGCCGTGCCACCGCCGGCACGAAGCCGGCCAGCAGGTAGGGCAGGGCCAGGCCCAACCCCAGCGCGGCGAAGAGCAGCAGCGCCTGCGCTGCCGGCAGGCCGATGGCCAGCCCCAGCGAGGCGCCCATGAACGGCGCCGTGCAGGGCGAGGCCACCAGCACCGCCAGCACGCCGGAAAGGAAGTCGTTGAGCACTGGATGGCGCACCTGCGCCCCGGCCAGCCGCGCCGGTGCCAGCATGCCCACCTCGAACACGCCCGCCAGATTGAGCCCCAGCAGCGTGAACAGCGCCGCCAGCGCCGCCACCATGCCCGGCGACTGCAGCTGGAAGCCCCAGCCCAGTTGCGCGCCCGCCGCGCGCAGCGCGATCAGCAGGCCGCCCAGGGCCAGCAGGCTCAGCACCACGCCCGCGCTGTAGGCCAGGGCGGCGCGCCGATGGCCGCGCCGGTCGTCGGCATTGCGGGTGAAGCCCAGCACCTTGATCGCCAGCACCGGGAAGACGCAGGGCATCAGGTTCAGCAGCAGCCCGCCGACGAAGGCGCCCAGCAGGGCCAGCAGCAGTCCTGTCGGCGCGACCGAGGTGGGGGCCACGGGCGCGGCCGGGCGGGCATTGGCGTCCAGCGCGGCCTGCAGCGCGGGCGAGACGGTGGCGGGTGCGCCCACGGCGGGCCATTGGCCGTCGACCGCGGCATCGACGCGCCAGCCGACGGGCTGGCCGGCGGCCTCGGCCTGGCGCCGCTCCTCGCCGGTGAGGGCCAGCACCAGCGGCATGCGCGCCGGGCTGGCCGAGCGCTGGTCGGCCACCGGGAACTGCGCCGTCCACACGCCGCCCTCCCAGCGCTGCTGCCAGTCGGTACCGGCGACGGCGCCGTTGCGCAGCACCTCGGCGGTCTCGGGCATCAGCTCCAGCGTGCGGCCCTGGGCGGCGGCGGGCAGCCCCTCGACGCGCAGCGCCAGGCTGCGGGTATCGGTGGCGAGCTTGGCGGTGGCGGGCGCTTCGACCGTCACCGGCCGTGCGGCCCAGGCAGCGTCGAACTCGGCCCCATGACCCGCGGTGGAACTGCGCACGGGCAGGTCGAGGCGGAACTCGCCGTCCTCGGGGATGCATTCCTTGCGGCACACCAGCCAGGTGGCCGACAGGCGGATCGGCAGCGTGGCCGTGCCGGTGAGCGTGGTGGGCGGGCGGAAGTCCGGCGCCACCGTCACGGGCACCGGCAGCAGCACCTCGTTCTCGTAGCCGTAGTTGGCCAGGCTGCCGATGAAGAGCTTGTGCGGCACCGGCCAGTCGACCTCGCCGGCGTCCAGGCCGGGCGGCAACTGCCAGCGCAGCTCGGTGGGCAGGCCGGAATCGCCCGCGTTCTTCCAGTAGGTGTGCCACTCGGGCTGGTGGCTGATCTTCAGGCCCAGCCAGACGGTGGCGCCGGGGCCCACGCCCTGCGGCGCCTGGGCCACCAGTTCGGCCCGCACGTGCGGCGTGGTGACGACGGCACTGCCGCCGCCGTTGCTGCCGGGCGTGAGCTGGGCGGCGGCGGGCGCAAGCAGGCCCGCCATCAGCGCGAAGGCCGCCAGCAGCGGCAGCAGCCAGCGGGCAGGAAGAGAGAAGGGGGTGGGGCGCATGCGCCGGGTCGGAGCGAGGCCCACGCCTGAAGTTCCGGCCGCCAGGGTCGTGGATCCGTTCTTGCCGCCAGCCGCGGCGCATCCGTCCTCGGCGCAGGCCGCCGCGTGCCGCCAGGCCGTCATCAGGTTGCCTCGGCGAAGGCCAGCACCACGCGCCGGGCCTGCGCGCCCTTCTTCTCGACCTTGGCCACGCGCAGCGCGCCGATCTCGGCGATGTTGGCCACATGCGTGCCGCCGCAGGGCTGCAGGTCGATGGGCGCCTCGGCGCTGCCGACGCGGATGGTGCGCACCGTGCCGCTGCCGCGCGGCGGCTGCACGCTCATGCTCTTGACCAGGCCGGGGTTGGCGTCCAGCTCGGCATCGGTGACGCTGCCCACGGTCACCGGCAGGGCCTGGGCCACCAGCGCGGCCAGGCCCTGGGCCAGCGCGGCGGCGTCCAGCGCCTCGCTCATGTGGAAATCGACGCGCACCGCCTCGGGCGTGATGGCGCAACCGTTGACCGGCTGCGCCACGAGATGGCAGAGCAGGTGGCTGGCGGTGTGCAGCCGCATCATGCGGTGGCGGCGCTCCCAGTCGATGGCGGCGGTGACGGTGTCGCCGGGCACCAGTCGGGCCAGCAGGGCGTCCTGTCCCGGCGCGGCCAGGTGCCAGATCTCGGCGGTGGGCTTGCCGTCCGCGTCCTTGCCCTTGCGGGTGTCGGCGATGGTCAGCTCGGCGCCATCGGCCAGCCGCAGCACGCCGCTGTCGCCCGCCTGGCCGCCGCCCATCGGATAGAAGACGGTGCGGTCCAGCACCACGGTGCCGGTCGCGGCGTCCACGCGCAGCACGCGGGCGGGGCATTCGCGCAGGTAGGCGTCGGCGCGGAACAGGTCGTCGGTGGTCGTGGGCGGAAGGGCGGGCGCGGCCGGCGAGGGCGCAGCCGCAGGGGCATCGGCGGTCATCCTGCGATGGTAGCCCTGGGGCCGCAGCCCGTCGGTGTGCGTACGCACCGTCTGCCAGCGGGTCAGGCGCGGCGTGCGACTACACCGCCCGGGGTGCGTGGCCCCGATCATCCGCACCCATGATGCGCACCGCCACCCTCACCCTTGCCGCCGCCGCGGTGCTGGCCCTCGCCGGCTGCGGCGACACCGCCAAGCTGCCCTTCGAGGCCGGCACCGGCCCCAACCCGCAGCTGCCCGCGCCCAACAAGACGCTGCTGCCCACCATGAAGGTGGCGCCCGCCACCGGCTGGCAGGACACCGCCGCGCCCACGCCGCTGCCCGGCTTCAAGGTGACGGCCCTGGCACGCGGCCTGGACCATCCGCGCTGGGTCTACACGTTGCCCAACGGCGATGTGCTGGTGGCCGAAAGCGACCGTCCCCGCAACGCCGACCCCAAGCCGGGCGGCTTCTTCGACAAGATCAAGGAAAAGATCACCGGCCTGGTCATGAAGCGCGCTGGCTCGGGCGTGCCCAGCGCCGACCGCATCACCCTGCTGCGCGATGCCGACGGCGACGGCGTGGCCGAGACGCGCACCGTCTTCGCCAGCGGCCTGACCTCGCCCTTCGGCATGGCGCTGGTGGGCAACGAGCTGTTCGTGGCCAATGCCGATGCGCTGGTCAAGCTGCCCTACACCGAAGGCCAGACCCAGGCGGGTGGCGCGGCCGTGAAGGTGACGGACCTGCCCGCCAGCTTCAACCACCACTGGACCAAGAACGTCATCGCCAGCCGCGACGGCGCCAAGCTCTACGTCACCGTGGGCAGCAACAGCAACATCGCCGACTACGGCATGCAGCACGAAGAAGGCCGCGCCGCCATCTGGGAGGTGGACCGCGCCACCGGCGCCAAACGCTTGATGGCCAGCGGCCTGCGCAATCCCAACGGCATGGCCTGGGAGCCCGACACGAACGTGCTGTGGACCGTGGTCAACGAGCGCGACGAGATCGGCAGCGATCTGGTGCCCGACTACCTGACCTCGGTGCGCGACGGCGGCTTCTACGGCTGGCCCTGGAGCTACTGGGGCGGCGTGGTCGACACCCGCGTGCAGCCGCAGCAACCCGAGAAGGTGGCCACCGCCATCCGCCCCGACTACGCGCTGGGCAACCACGTCGCGCCGCTGGGCCTGGCCTTCTCCAGCGCGCGCGGCATGCCGGAGGCGTTCGCCAACGGCGCCTTCATCGGCGAGCACGGCTCCTGGAACCGCAGCCCGCCCTCGGGCTACCGCGTGAGCTTCGTGCCCTTCATCGGCGGCAAGCCCAGCGGGGCGCCGCGCGAGTTCCTCACCGGCTTCCTCTCGGCCGACGGCAAGGCGCTGGGCCGGCCGGTGGGCGTGGCGCTGGACACGTCGGGCGCGCTGCTGGTGGCCGACGACGTGGGCGGCGCGGTCTGGCGCGTCTCCCGCGCGCGTTGACGGTGGCGTCTCTCGAGCCCTAGCTGCCGCCCGCTTCCGGCGACAGCAGCGCATGCGCCGTCATGTCGGCGCAGATCAGCCGCACCTGCCGCTGCACCTCGCGGGCGATCTCCTCGCGCCGCTCGGCCGTCAGCCGCCCCGAGATCGCGGCCACGCTGATGGCCGCGACCGGGTTGTCCGGCGGAAAGGCCACGCCGATGGCCGCCGTGCCGGGCGTCACCACGCTGTCCAGGAACGAGTAGCCCTGCTGCCGCCCCTGCGCCACGACCTCGCGCAGGAAGTCGGCCGAGAAGGAGGCGTACTTCTCGTAGCGGTGGCCGTTGGCCTGGATGATCGACTCCGCCTCGGCGGCCGGCATGGCGCACAGCATGGCCAGCCCGCCCGCGCCCACGCCCAGCGGCCGGCGGATGCCGATGTCCAGCGGCAATGCCTTGATCGGGTAGTCGCCCAGCGCACGGTTGGTGCACACCGCCTCCAGGCCGCTGCGCTCGCTCAGGTAGAGCGTGTCCTGCGTGGTCTCGGCCAGCCGGTGCAGGGCCGCGTCGCACATCTCGCTGAGCCGGTAGCGGGGGCGCGCCAGCAGGCCCAGCTCGTGCAGCAGCGGCCCCAGGTAGTACTTGCGGGTGCGCGCATCGCGGTCCACCAGGCCCTCGAGCTCCAGCCGCGCCAGCATGCGGAAGCAGGTGCTCTGCGGCAGCCCGCTGGTGGCCGCCACCTCGCCGATGCGCATGCCGTTGCGGCCCCGGGACGCCACAACGCGGAGCATGTTCACCACCCGTTCGATGCTCTGCGTGCCGGTGCGCGGCTGTCCACCTTGTGGCGGTCCATCTGTGCCTTCGGCGGCTTCCTCGTTCTCTTCACTCATGCGGGCTTTGTAGTTTGCATCCACATTGTGGGCAATCTAGGGTTAACCGCATCAGGGTGAGCCGGGTGGGCGCTCTGTAATTCATCCAAAGGCGTCGAACAAGGCGCCACATTGTGGATAAGGAGACGAGGCGCCATGCCCCAGACGATGACCGAGAAGATCCTGGCCCGCGTGGCCGGGCTGCCCACCGTGAAGGCGGGCGACGAGATCCTGGCCCGGCCGGATTTCGTGATCGCCTACGACTTCCCCGGCTACACCGACGTGTTCTTCAAGGAGGCCCGCGAGGAATTCGGCGTCGAGAAGGTCACGAGCCCCGAGCGCTTCGTGCTCTTCATCGACCACATGGTCCCGGCCGCCGCGCCCAAGGAAGAAGAACTGCACCGCGTCACCCGCGCCTGGGGCGCCGAGCAGGGCGTGCCGGTGCACGAGCGCGAGGGCATCGGCCACCAGGTGTCGGCCGAGCTGGGCTATGCCACGCCGGGCGCCTTCGCCGTGCATTTCGACGGCCACGTGAGCCAGCTGGGCGCCTTCGGCACCCTGGCCTTCGGCGCGCGCAAGAGCGTGCTCGAGACCTTCGTGAGCGAGAAGATGGCGCTCACCGTGCCCGCCACCGTCAAGGTCGAACTCACCGGCACGCTGCAGCCGGGCGTGATGGCGCGGGACGTGTTCCACCACATGGTGCGGGTGATGGGCCCGTCCTCCTGCCGCTTCAAGGTGGTGGAACTCAGCGGCCCGGTGATCGACGCCATGAGCATCGAGGGCCGCCAGACCATCTGCGGCCAGGCCATGTTCCTGGGCGCCACCACCATGCTGATCGCGCCCGACGCCAAGACGTTGGCGTACACCCGCGAGCGGGCCAAGATCGCGCTCGACCCGGTGTATCCCGATGCCGACGCGGTGTACGAGCGCGTGGTGCAGATCGACATCTCGGCGCTGGAGCCCATCGTCGTGGCGCCGCCCAGCCCCGCCAACACCCGCGACCTGGCCGAGTACGCGGGCCTGGAGGTGCACACCGGCTACCTGGGCTCCTGCGCCAGCGGCCGGCTGGAGGACCTGCGCGCCGCCGCCGACGTGCTGCGCGGCAAGCGCATCAAGCCCGGCTTCCAGCTGCATGTGGTGCCCACCTCGCAGGCCATCATGTCGCAGGCCGCGCGCGAGGGCCTGATCGCCACCCTGGTGGATGCGGGCGCCTTCATCAGCTCGTCGAGCTGCGACTACTGCTACGGCCGCATCGCCACCATGGCCGACGGCCAGCGCGCGGTGTCCACGGGCACGCTCAACACCCCCGGCCGCATGGGCAGTGCCGACACCGAGATCTTCCTGTGCAATGCGGCGGTGGTCGCCGCCTCGGCCCTGGAGGGCCGCATCGCCGACCCGCGGCCCTACCTGGCGGCCGCTGCGGCCGAAGGGAGCGCGGCATGAGCGCGAACCTGCCCAACCTCGAAGGCCGCGCGGCCTGGATCTTCACCGAGGACGACTACGACATCGACCTCATCGTCGGCATCAAGAACATCAAGATCACCGACATCCACGAGCTGGCCGCGGTCACCATGACCAGCTACGACCCGCAGTTCGCCGCCAGCGTCCAGAAGGGCGACCTGCTGGTGGGCGGGCACAACTTCGGCTACGGCCATCCGCACTACCCGGCCATGCGCGCGATGCGCCACCTGGGCGTGGCGGGCGTGATCGCCGAATCCTTCTCGCCCGGCTTCTTCCGCGGCGAGATCAGCATGGGCTTTCCGCTCGTCACCTGCCCGGGCATCCGCGCCGCCAGCGCGCGCTGGCAGCGGCTGCGCGTGGACTGGGCGCTCGGCCGCGTGCTCAACCTCGACACCGGCGCCGAGCTGCCCTTCGAGCCGCTGTCCTCGGTCGAGCGCGGCACGCTGGCGGCCGGCGGCTTCGTGCCCTACCTGAAGGCACGGCTGGCGCGCGAGGCGGCGCAGAAGGCGGCCGCCGACGCCACCACCACCGGCGCCACGGCAGGCTGAGGGCGCCGCGCATGCTGCAGATGATCGTCAGCGGCGTCGCCCTGGGCGCCATCTACGGGCTCATCGCCCTGGGCATCGTGATGGTGTTCAAGGCCACGGGCATCCTCAACTTCGCGCATGGCGAGGCCGCCATGCTGTCGGCCTTCACCGCCTGCACGCTGGTGCGCCTGGGCCTGCCGATGTGGGCGGTGGTGCCGCTCACGCTGCTGTTCGGCGCGGCCCTGGGCATGGCGATCGAGCGCTTCATCATCCGGCGCTTCATCGGCAAGGCGCTGCTGTCCTCCGCCATCTGCACGCTGGGGCTGTTCCTGCTGTTCGGCGACATGGCCATCTGGATCTGGGGCAAGGACACGCAGGAGCTGCCGAGCATCTTCCCGAGCACGCCGCTGCAGGTGGGCGATGCGGTGGTGTCGGGCATCGACCTGGGCATCGTGGGCGTGTGCGCCACGCTGGCCGCGGCGCTGTTCGCCTTCTTCCGCTTCACGCGGCTGGGCATCGCCATGCAGGCCACCATGGAGAACCCGGTGGCGGCACGGCTGATGGGCATTCCCATCAAGCGCATCTATGCGCTGGCCTGGGCGCTGTCGCACGTCATCGCGGCGGCGGCGGGGCTGCTGATCGCGCCGCTGACCTTCGTGCACTTCTCGATGATGCAGCACGCCCTGCACTTCGCCTTCGCGGCGGCGGTGCTGGGCGGCATCGGCAGCATGCCGGGCGCGCTGCTGGGCGGCGTGATCATCGGCGTGAGCAGCAACCTCACCGGCGCCTATGTGTCCTCGGCCTGGAAGGACGCCGTGCCCTTCATCGTGATGCTGGCCATCCTGGTGCTGCGGCCGCACGGGCTGCTGGCGCGCCGGCAGGTCAAGAAGGTCTGAGTAAGCGATGACGCGCATGACCCATCTGCTCGACGGCCGCCCCTGGCTGGCCCCCGCCCTGTTCGTGGCCCTGCTGGTGCTGGCGCCGCTGGTGCCGGGCGGCTACGTGCTCTACATCGCCACGCTGGTGCTCATCTACACGCTGGCCTCGTTCGGCACCAACATCCTCACCGGCTACACCAACCTCATCTCGATGGCGGGCGCGGTGTTCTTCGGCATCGGCGCCTACGGCGCCGCCATCCTGACGCAGCAGTTCGGCGTGCCGATGCTGCTGGCCATGCTCATCGCGGCGGCCATCGCCACGGTGGTCGGCCTGGTGCTGGCGCTGCCGGTGCTGCGGCTGGAGGAGGTGTTCCTCGCCATCGCCACGCTGGGCTTCGTGATGATCTCGGTGGAGATCGCCAAGTCCGGCGGCGACCTGACGGGCGGCGAGAACGGCATGGGCGCGCCCGGCCCCACGCTCTTCGGGCTGGCGCTGGACGAGCGTGCCTACCACCTGCTGGCCGCCTGCGTGCTGGGCGCGGCCCTCTGGCTGGCGCGCAACCTGGCGCGCAGCCGCTTCGGCCGCGGCTTCCTGGCCATCAAGGGCAGCGAGACGGCGGCCCGCGCGCTGGGCCTCAACACCACGGGCCTCAAGCTGGTGGCCTTCGGCGTCTGCGCCTTCTACACGGGCCTGTCGGGCGCGCTCTATGCGCCGCTGGTGCGCTTCATCGACCCGTCGCTGTTCAACATCATGGTGTCGATCAGCTTCGTGTCGATGGTGATCGTCGGCGGCCTCGGCTCCATCCTGGGCTCGGTGCTGGGGGCCATCTTCGTCATCGGCGCTCCGCAACTGCTCACCTACTTCGGCTTCGACCAGTTCCAGCGCGCGCTCTATGGCGTGGCCATGATCCTGGCGCTGATGTTCCTGCCCGACGGGCTGGCCAGCCTGTTCAAGACGCGCCGCCTGCCCGGCGCCGACGCGCCCGGCAAGGAGGGCACATGATGCGCGCGATCGACGCCCAGGCCACGCCCGCACGGGGCGGGGCGCGGCCGGCCGGTGCCGCTGCACCGCTGCTGTCGCTGGCCGGTGTGCGCATGAGCTTCGGCGGCATCGTGGCCGTGCAGGACGTGGGCTTCGACGTCATGCCCGGCACCGTGCATGCGCTCATCGGCCCCAACGGTGCCGGCAAGACGACGATGCTCAACTGCATCAGCCGCTTCTACACGCCGCAGCAGGGCCGCATGGTGCTGCGCACGGTGCAGGGCGAGCACGATCTGCTGCGCCTGAAGGCGCACCAGATCTCGCGCCTGGGCATCGCCCGCACCTTCCAGAACCTGGAGCTCTTCGCCGAGCTGACGGTGTTCGACAACGTGCTCATCGCCCGCTCGCAGGCCATGCGCGCCACGCTGGCCGAGGCCCTGCTCAACCTGCCGCGCCAGCGCCGCGAGGAGCGCGCCGAGCGCGAGCGCGTGCAGGCCCTGCTGGAAGAGCTGCGCCTCGCGCCCCATGCCCACACGCTGGTGCGCGACCTGCCCTATGGCACGCAGAAGCTCGTCGAGTTGGCCCGCGCCATGGCGCTGGAGCCCGTGCTGATGCTGCTGGACGAGCCCGCGGCCGGCATGAACAACCGCGAGATCGACGCCCTGGGCGACACGCTGCGCACGCTGCAGGCACGCACCGGCGCCACGCTGCTGCTCATCGAGCACAGCATGCCGCTGGTCATGTCCATCTCCGACACCATCACCGTGATGCACAACGGCGCCTTCCTGGCGCAGGGCACGCCGCGGGAGATCGAATCGCATCCGGCCGTGATCGAGGCCTACCTGGGAGGAGGCAAGAGTGGCCAACGTCGCTGAACCCACGGGCGCCGGGCGCCCGCTGCTGCAGGTGGAGCGGCTCGCGGCCGGCTACGGCAAGATCCGCGCGCTGCACGGCATCGGCCTCACGGTGCACGAGGCCCGCATCGTCTGCGTGCTTGGCGCCAACGGCGCCGGCAAGACCACGCTGATGCGCGTGCTCTCGGGCCTGCTGCCGGTCATGGACGGCACGGTGCAGTTCGACGGCCAGTCCATCGCCAACGTGCCGGCCGAGACGCTGGTGCGCCGCGGCATCGTGCATGTGCCGCAGGGCCGCATGGTGTTCGCGCAGCTGAGCGTGCGCGAGAACCTGATGCTCGGCGGCTACACCCGCCCCGCCGGCGAGGTGCGCGACCACATCACCCATGTGCTGGACTACTTTCCGCGGCTCAAGGAGCGCATCGGCTCGCGCGCCGGCACCCTCTCGGGCGGCGAGCAGCAGATGCTGGCCATCGCCCGCGGCCTGCTGGCCCGGCCCCGGCTGCTGATGCTGGACGAGCCCTCGATGGGCGTGGCCCCCATCCTCAAGGACGCCATCTTCTCCACCCTGCGCGACATCCGCGACCGCGAGCGCCTGACGCTGCTGGTGGTGGAGCAGGACGCCGACATCGCCCTGGACATTTCGGACGAGGGCTATGTGATCGAGACCGGCCGCGTGGTCATGCAGGCCAGCGCGGCCGAGCTGGCCGGCAACGAGGACGTGCGCCGCGCCTACCTGGGCGGCTGATGCCACGGCCCTTGCGCTTCTTCCTTCCGCGACAAACCCACTCCAAGGAGACACACCCATGATGACGCTGCATTCCCGCCGCACCCTGATCGCCGCGGCCGCCTGTGCGCTGGCCGCCGCCGCGCTGCCGGCCGCCGCCTTCGAGAACAAGGACGAAGGCGTGCTGGAGAAGGAGATCGTGCTCGGCTCCTCGCAGCCGCTGTCCGGCACGCTGGCCTACATGGGCAAGGCCGTGGACGAGGGCATGCGCACCTACTTCGACATGGTCAACGAGAAGGGCGGCGTCAACGGCCGCAAGATCAAGCTGATCACCTACGACGACGAGCTCAAGCCCGCCAAGTCGGTGGCCAATGCCAAGCTGCTGATCGAGCGCGACAACGTGCTGGCCATGGTGGGCAACATCGGCCATGCCACCAACGTGAGCGCCTACGAATACAGCTCGACCAAGAAGGTGCCGACCATCGGCGCGCTGTCCATCTCGGACCTGACCAGCACGCCGCCGCGCGAGCTGCTCTATGTGCTGCCCTCGCCGCAGTCCACCGAGACGGCCGCCTACATCGACTATGCCGTGGGCACGCTCAAGGCCAAGAAGGTGGCCATGCTCTACCAGAACGACGGCTGGGGCAAACCGGCCTACGACATCGCCGTCAAGCAGCTGGAGAAGCACGGCATGAAGCTGGTCGAGGCGCAGAGCTTCGAGCGCTTCGCCACCGACCTCACCTCGCAGGTCTTCAAGCTGAAGCAGGCCGAGCCCGATGTGGTGGTGGTCTATGCACTGGGCCAGGAGGCGGTGCAGTTCTTCCGCAGCGCCGAGAAGCTGGGCTGGAAGCCCACCGTCTTCGGTGCCGGCGGCCTGAACGATCCCAAGTTCGTGGAGCTGCTGGGCAAGACGCAGTCCAAGCTCTACGTGGCCTCCTACTACGACGCCATCGAGGGCGACAACCCGGCGATCCAGGCCTTCTTCGCGCGCTACACCAAGACCTATCCCAAGTCGGCGCCGTCGTCGAATGCGCTGATGGGCTACTCGGCCGCGGCCGTCGCCGTGGAGGCGCTGCAGCGCGCGGGCAACGAGCCCTCGCGCGCCAAGGTGGTGGCGGCGCTGGACGGCCTGAAGGACTTCGACCAGAAGATCGGTCCCAAGATCACCTTCCAGCCGCTCAACGCCGGCCCCTATTCGCGCCGCGGCCAGACCGGCGTGGCGCTGATGGAGCTCAAGGGCGACAAGTTCGCGCCCTTGGGCGGCTACATCGATCCGGTGAAGCGCTGAACGCCCGCGAAAGGAACAACCATGCCCACTCTGCGCCAGACCCTTCGCCAACGCATCACCGACGGCCCCACCTTCTGGATGGCCGGCGTGCAGGACGCCCTGTCGGCCCTGCTCGTGGACCAGTCGGACTTCGACGGCATCTTCACCACCGGCTTCGGCATCTCGGCCTCGCTGCTCGGCCAGCCGGACATGGAGGTCTACACCCTCACCGAGAACGTGGCGGTGGTCAACCGCATCGCCAACGTCGTGAAGAAGCCCATCTTCGCGGACGCCGACACCGGCTACGGCAACGTGATCAACGTGGCCCGCACCGTGCGCGAGTTCGAGAAGGCAGGCGTGGCGGCCATCTCCATCGAAGACCAGATCAGCCCCAAGCGCTGCCCCGCCGCCGCCTCGGTGATGCCGGTGGTGCCGGTCAAGGACGCGGTGGCGCGCATCCGCGCCGCGGTCGACGCGCGGCAGGACCCGGACTTCCTGATCGTGGCGCGCACCGATGTGCTCGACCCGGCCGAGGCCATGGACCGCGCCGCGCGCTATGCCGAGGCGGGCGCCGACCTCATCCAGCCGATCTCG
This sequence comes from Pseudacidovorax sp. NFM-22, assembly GCF_021401245.1. Taxonomy (GTDB): domain Bacteria; phylum Pseudomonadota; class Gammaproteobacteria; order Burkholderiales; family Burkholderiaceae_C; genus Xenophilus. The sequence continues at coordinate 24,415 of NZ_JACBFY010000013.1, read as the reverse complement.
CGCACCTTCAAGGGCTACGAGGACCTGGTGAAGCTGCGCGAGGTGTCGGGCCGCCGCCTCTCGCTGCAGCTGATGCAGGGCCTGTGGATGGAGAAGCTCTCGCGCGAGCAGGTGGAGTCGGTGGCGGCCTTCGCCACCTATCCCATCGTCACGCTGATGAGCACGGTGCATGCGCTGCAGGCCAACCTGGCCACGCTGGCCGCCCGCCGCAGCGGCGAGGTGGAGGGCCTGCCGGCCGGCCAGGTGCCCATGGCCGAGTTCAAGCGCGTGATCGGCTGGGCGGAGATGGAGGCGCGGCAGGCGCACTACGAGCAGCACGGCTGAGCCACGCGCCGCGCCCCGCCGGCGTGGCACCCGCGCCGCGCCCGGGCCGGCGGCTCAGAAGCCTTCCAGCACCACCTTGCCCCGCGCCTGGCCGCTCTCGACGAAGGCATGGGCGCGGCGCAGGTTGGCGGCGTCGATGCGGCCGTAGTGTTCGCCCAGCGTGGTGCGCAGGCGGCCGGCGTCGACCAATGCGGCCACCTCGGCCAGCAACGCACCCTGCTCGGCCATGTCGGGCGTCTCGAAGCGCGAGCGGGTGAACATCATCTCCCAGTGCAGCGAGATGGCCTTGGTCTTCAGCGGCATGGCGTCGAGCTGCGGCATGTCGTCGATCACGCCCAGGCGGCCCTGGGGCTTGAGCGCCTCGATCAGCTGGGTGTAGTGCTGCGCGGTCTGCGTGAGGCTGGCGGCCAGGTCCACGGCCTCGATGCCGGCGGCCTTCAGCTCGGCGGCGAGCGGGCGACTGTGGTCGACCACGACATGGGCGCCGAGGTCCAGGCACCACTGGCGGGTCTGCGGCCGCGAGGCGGTGGCCACCACCCGCAACTGCGTCAGCTGCCGCGCGAGCTGGATCAGGATCGAGCCCACGCCGCCCGCGCCGCCGGTGACCAGCAGCGTCTGGCCCGCGCCGCCGCCGCGTGGCACCTGCAGGCGGTCGAAGAGCAGTTCCCAGGCGGTGATGGCCGTGAGCGGCAAGGCCGCGGCCTCGGCATCGCCCAGCGTGGCGGGGGCCCGGGCGACGATGCGCTCGTCCACCAGGTGCAGCTCGCTGTTGGCACCCGGCCGCACGATGGAGCCGGCGTAGTACACGCGGTCGCCGGGCGCGAAGCCGGTGACGGCGCTGCCGACGGCATCGACGGTGCCCACGGCGTCCCAGCCGAGCACACGGGCCTGGCCGGCCTCGGGGGCGGCATTGCGGCGCACCTTGGTGTCGACGGGGTTCACCGAGATGGCGGCCACCCGCACGCGCAGGTCGCGCGGGCCGGGCTGCGGCTCGGGAAGGTCGAGGTCGATCAGCGACTCCGGTTGTTCGATGGGCAGGTTCTGGCGGTAGCCGACGGCTTTCATGGGGTTCTCCAGGCAAGGAAGAGGGGGATGGCTCCACTCTAGGTTCCGCGCCCTGCATTGATAAGCCGCCCGCCGGTGGCATCATCTTCAAATGGGAATTGAAAATCTGGCCGACCTCCGCCTGGTGCAAGAGGCGGCGCGCAGCGGCTCGCTGAGCGCCGCGGGCCGCACGCTGGGCCTGACGCCGGCCGCGGCCAGCGCGGCGCTCAAGCGGGTGGAGGCACAACTGGGTGCGCGGCTCTTCGAGCGCTCCACACGCGCGCTGCGGCTCACCGCCGAGGGCCAGACCCTGCTCGACTACGCCGGCCGCGCCTTCGAACTGCTGGCCGAGGCCGAGGCGCAGGTGACGGCCGGCCGTGGCGAGCTGGTCGGCACGCTGCGGGTGGCGGCGCCTTCGGACCTCACCCGCCGCGTGCTGCTGCCCGCCTTCGACGAGTTCCTGGCCCGGCACCCTGGCGTGCAATTGGCGCTGTCGGTGGGCGACCGCCCGCTGGACGTGATGCGCGACGAGGTGGACCTGGCCCTGCGCTACGGCCCGCTGGCCGACTCGCGGCTGGTGGCGCGCCCGCTGGCGCAGACCCGGCCCGTGCTCTGCGCCGCGCCCGCCTACCTGCAGCGGCGCGGCACACCCCGCACGCCGCAGGACCTGGCGCAGCACAACTGCCTGAGCTTCCACCGCGGTGGGCGCCGTCAGCGCGAATGGCGCTTCGGCCAGGGCGGCCAATGGGTGGCGGTGCGCATCGACGGCGACCGCCATGCCGACGATGCCTCGCTGGCGCGCGAATGGGCGGTGGCCGGCGTGGGCATCACCTTCAAGTCCTACCTGGACGTGCGGGCCGACCTGGACAGCGGCGCCCTGGTGCGCCTGCTGCCCGACTGGGACACCGAGCCCTATCCGCTGCATGCCCTGCTGCCCAGCAACCGCTTCGTGCCGGCGCGAGTGCGGGCGCTGGTGGACTTCCTGGCCGACTGGCTGGCGCACTGGCTGGCCGACGACCCGGCCGGCATCGCCAGCGCCGGGGGCAGCACCGGCGCTGGCAGGGCGGCGGGCCGGCCTAACATCGCCGCATGACCGCCACGCCCGCCAAGCCGCCCCTGTCGCCGACGCTCCCCCGTTTCTGGGCCGAACTCGGGACCCGCGACTTCGCCATGCTGGACCCGGCCACCACCGTCGCGGTGCTGCCGCTGGGCGCCACCGAGCAGCACGGCCCGCACCTGCCCCTGGGCGTGGACACCGTCATCGCCGACGGCATCGTGCAGGCCGCGCTGCCGCTGCTGCCGGCCGAACTGCCTGCGCTCTTCCTGCCCACGCTGCCCGTGGGCCTGAGCCCCGAACATGCCCGCTTCGCCGGCACGCTCACCCTGTCGTCGGAGACGGTGCTGCGCCTGTGGAAGGAGATCGGCGCCGGCGTCGCCCGCGCCGGCGTGCGCAAGCTGGTGCTCTTCAACGCCCACGGCGGCCACACCGGCGCGATGGACATCGCCGCGCGCGAGCTGCGCGAGGCGCACGACCTGATCGTCTACAGCCTGAGCTGGTTCAACCTGCCGTTGACGGACGCCACCACCGGCCAGCCGCTGGTGCCGGATCGCTTCGATGTGCACGCGGGCGAATTCGAGACGTCGCTGATGCTGGCGCTGGCACCGCAGCAGGTGCGGCGCGAGGCGGTGAAGGACTTCCCCTCCACCTCGCGGGAGCGGGCGCGGGACTACGCCATCCTGGGCAACGGCCGCAGTGCCAAGCTGGGCTGGGCCATGCAGGACTACCACCCGGAAGGCGCCGCCGGCAATGCGGCGGCCGCCACAGAGGCGCAGGGCCGCGCGCTGCTCGATGCGGCGGCACGGGGCTTGGTCCAGGCGCTTGCCGAGGTGTCGCGGCTGCCGCTGGCGACGCTGGGCGCCGATCCGCCGCGCCGCTGAATCCGCCGCGGCAAACGGAGCGGTTGCCGGACCGGGCCGTGTGCGGCCGGTGCAGGCCGTTGGACCCTCAGCCCGCGGCCACCGCTGGCGCGTCACCCACAGGAATGCTGCCGTCGCCCCGCTCGTAGGTGCCGATCAGCAGGCCGCTGGCCACGGCCCGTGCCTGGATCGCCTCCACCAGCGCATCGCGGCCGGGCGTCTCGCCCAGCGCCTCGCCTTCGGCCAGGGCATAGAGCTGGAAGGCATAGCGGTGCGGACCGTGGCCCGGCGGCGGGTCGGGCGGCAGCCAGGCGGCCTGCAGGTAGGAATTGCGGCCGGCATGCAACGCCAGGCCGTCGTGGTCCGGACTGGGCCAGGCACCTTCGGCCAGGTGGCCGTCCTCCGGCGGCAGGCCCACCGCGATCGCATGCACCAGCGGATGCGGAGTGGGCGAGTCGGCGTCCTCCACGATCAACACCAGCTCGGCCGTGCCCGCCGGCACGCCGGTCCAGGCCAGCGGCGGGGAAAAGCCCTCGCCATCGGCGGTGTAGCGCTGCGGAATCGGTGCATGGTCCCCGAAGGCCAGGCTGGTCAACTGCAGCGTGCCGTGGCCCGCGCGCAGGCCCACCGTGTTGAAGACGATGTCGTCCAGGCCGGCACGCACGCCGGCCAGCGCCTGGCCGATGGCCCCAGGAAGTTTTTCGAGCATGGTGTGACCGTAGGCGCAACTGACCCACACGCATGTAGGACTTCCGGCGACACGCCGCGCCGGACGCCCTCCCTACATTGGCTGGGTCTGCGCTTGTCCTCGCGACCCGGCGCCCCGCATCGCTTCCTTTCGTCGCCTGCCTCCATGTCCAGCTGCCCCGCCGTCTTCCTTGTCGATTCCGTGGCGGTGGCCGGGCGCTGAACCATGGAGCGCCGCGTCCTCATCCATGCGCCGGAGCCGGCAGACGCCGATGCGCTGGCCCGCACGACGCGCGGGCTGGGCCTCAATGCCGTGGCCTGCCCGTCGATGTCGGTGCTCATGGCGCATCTGCAGGAAGGCGCCGCCGCTGCCCTGCTCACCGGTCCGTCGCTCGCGTTGCTGCCCGATGCGGCGCTGCAGTCCTGGCTGTCGGCGCAGCCGGCCTGGTCGGACTTTCCCTTCGTCGTGCTGATGGGCCAGGATGGCCACACCCCGCAGGCCATGGCGCGCCTGCGCGAGCTGGGCAATGTGGTGGTGGTCGACCATCCCGCCTGCGACGAGACGCTCACCCGTGCCGTCCATGCCGCCGTGCGCCAGCGCCACCGCCAGTACACGATGCGCCAGCAGATCGACCAGCTGGAGGCGGCGCGCGCCGAGGTGCAGCGCCTGAACACCGGGCTGGAGGCGCGCATCGCCGAGCGCACGCGCGAGCTGGCCGGCGCCAACGACCGGCTCACGGCCGAGATCGGCGAGCGCGAGCGCGCCCAGACCGCCCTGCTGCATGCCCAGAAGATGGAAGCCGTGGGTCGGCTCACCGGTGGCATCGCGCACGACTTCAACAACCTGCTGCATGTGGTGCAGATGAACCTCGACCTGCTGGGTCGCATCTCCAAGGAGGCCAAGGTGCAGGAGATCAGCGGCCGGGCGCGTGGCGCCGTGGCCAAGGGCGCGCGGCTGACCAGCCAGTTGCTGTCCTTCTCGCGCAAGCAGTCGCTGCTGCCGCGGCTGTCGGACGTGAATGCGCTGATCGAGGGCATGCGCGAGCTCATTGCCGTCTCGGTCGGCTCGGCCGTTCGGGTGGAGCTGGCGCTGGACCCGTCGCCCTGCTGGGCCGTACTCGACGCGAGCCAGCTGGAGATGGCGCTGATCAACCTGGCCGTGAATGCGCGCGAGGCCATGGCGGCCGGCGGCGTGCTCACGGTGCGCACCGAGCATGTGCAGCGCGAGGCCGCAGGCAGCCTGCCGGCGGGCGACTTCGTGGCGGTGCGGGTGCAGGACACCGGTGCCGGCATCCCGGCCGGCGTGCTGGGCCAGGTCTTCGATCCCTTCTTCACCACCAAGCCGCTGGGCAGCGGCAGCGGGCTGGGCCTGAGCCAGGTCTACGGCTTCGCCCGCCAGTCGGGCGGCGAAGCCACCATCGACAGCGAGGAAGGCCGCGGCACCCGCGTCGCCCTGCTCTTTCCCGCCGTGGCCGCGCCGGCCGCGGACGCGCCCCCGCCGCCCGAAGCCGAGGTGCAGGCCCTGGCCGCGGGCCGCTCGGTGCTGGTGGTGGAGGACGACGCCGAGGTGCGCCGCGTCATCGCCGACAGCCTCGCCCTGCTGGGCTGCCGCGTCACGCAGGCGGCCGACGGTCGCCAGGGGCTGGAGATCCTGGGCGCGCAGGCCCGGCCCGACCTGATGGTGGTGGACTACGCCATGCCCGGCATGACCGGCGCGGAGTTCATCGTGCATGCGCGCCAGCGCGTGGGCGCCGTGCCCGTGGTGCTGGCCACCGGCTACGCGGACATGGCGCAGGTGGGGCGCGTGCTGGGCACGCAGTCCATCCTCATCAAGCCCTTCGAGATCTCTGCGCTGGCGGCCTGCGTGGCGCAGGCGCTGGCGCCTGCAGCGCGGGGCGGCAACCCCGGTACCCTGCACTGAGCGACACCCGCTTTTCCTTCATCCCTTTCCATACCTTCCAGGAGATCACCATGGGCATCATCGGCACCATCCTCATCGGCTTCATCGTCGGACTCGTGGCGCGCGCCATCAAGCCGGGCAACGACTCGGCGGGCTTCATCGTCACCACGCTGATCGGCATCGTGGGCTCCTTCATCGCCACCTACCTGGGCCAGGCGATGGGCTGGTACACGGTGGGCCAGCCGGCCGGCTTCATCGCCTCCGTCATCGGCGCCATCCTCCTGCTGTTCGTCTGGGGCATGGTGGCCGGCCGCCGCCGCTGAAGCCATGACCGACACCGCATGCGTGGTGATGACCACGGCCGGCACCGAGGAAGAGGCTGAGGACCTGGCCGGCGCGATGGTCGAGGCGGGCCTGGCGGCCTGCGTGCAGATCCAGCGGGTGCGCAGCGTCTACCGCTGGGAAGGCGAGACCCGCCGCGAGCCCGAGTGGCTGCTGATCTGCAAGACGCGCGCCGGCCGCTTCGAGGCGCTGCAGGCATTGATCCAGGAGAGGCACAGCTATGCCGTGCCCGAGGTGGTGCAACTGCCCATCACGGCCGGCTCGCCGGCCTACCTGCGCTGGCTGGCCGAGGCCACCGCCGAGCCGCCGGCGGCCGCCTGATCACGCGTACGTCACCCACTTCTCGTAGTCGGGGCCGTCCAGATGCGGCAAGGTGTTGTACGTCACCAGCATGTGCCGCTTGGGCGTGAACGCGAACTCCGTGACCGCGGTGTTGCGGATGCGCAGGTTCAGCTCGATGGTGGTCTCGGGCGAGGTGCCCAGCACATGGCCCACCGCCGTCGAGATCGGCCCGCCGCTGCTCACCACCAGCACCTTCGCGCCATGGTGGCGGTCGCGCACATGGTCCAGCGCGGTGGTCACGCCCGCCAGGAAGTCCACATAGCTCGGCATGCCGACTGGTGCCGCCTGCCCGTTCATCCAGGCCGACAGGCCCTGGCGCAGCAGGCGGAAGTGGGCCTTGTACAGCTCGGGCGTGTCGGCCTTGGGCAGTTTCTCCGGATGGATGGTGGCGACGACAGCCTCGCTGTCGTATTCGTTCAGGCCCGGCCAGGGCAGCACGTCCTGCGGCGGCAGCTGCATGCCGCGGGCGATGCCTTCCCAGGTCTCGCGGTGGCGGCGCAGGGTGCCGGTGATGACGGCATCGAAGCGCATGCCGCGCTCGCGCCAGTATTCGCCCAGCCGCTCGGCCTGCCGGTGGCCGAGCTCGCTGAGGCGGTCGTAGTCGTCGGAGCCGAAGGAGGCCTGGCCGTGGCGCACGAGGTAGAGCGTTCCCATGGCGGGCGATTGTCCAAAGCAGGCCGGCGGCGCTTGTCGCGCGTGGGACGGCGGACGTGCCGCCCGTCGCTTCGGTGACCCGGCCTCGTTCCCTCTCCCGCGAGGGGAGAGGGGAGGTAAACCTCAGCCCTTGTCGGCGCCTGCGGCCAGCACCTCGGCGAACAGCGGCGCATCCACATTGCCGCCCGTGAGCGCAAGCCCGATGCGCCGGCCTGCCCAGCGGCCCCGTTGCTGCAGCGCCGCGGCCAGCGCGGCGGCGCCAGCACCTTCGGCCACGTTGTGCGTGGCGGTGTGGAGCAGGCGCATCGCGCCGGCCACCTCGTCGTCGGTGACGGCCACCACGTCCTCCGCCTCCGCGCGCACGACGGCCACCGACTCGGCCACCGGTGTGCGGCAGGCCATGCCGTCGGCGATGCGCGTGGTGGCCGGCGACTCCACCAGCGTGCCGCTGCGCCACGACTGCAGGCAGGCGTCCGCATGCGCCGACACCACGCCCACCAACCGCGTGGACACGCCGCAGTGGGCCCGCGCCGCCGCCGCACCCGCGAAGCCCGAGCCCAGCCCGATGGGCACGAAGAGCACGTCCGGCGCGCCGCCGGCCGCCTTCGTCGCCTCGAAGAATTCCACGTAGGCCGTGGCCACGCCGCGCACCAGGTCACGGTGGAAGGAGGGAATGCGGTGCAGCCCGTGCTGCGCCGCCAGCGCGGCCGCATGGTCGGCGGCGGCCTGGAAGTCCTCGCCGTGCTCGACCAGTTCCACGCCCAGGGCGCGCATGGCAGCGTTCTTCTCGACCGAGTTGCCGTGCGGCACCACGATGGTGGCCTGCAGGCCGTGGCGCCGGGCCGCGAAGCCCACCGACTGGCCGTGGTTGCCGCGCGTGGCGCTGATCACGTGCCGCACCGCGGGCTGCGTGCGGCGCAGTTCCTCGAAGTAGGTGAGCCCGCCGCGCACCTTGAAGGCGCCCACGGGCGTGTGGTTCTCGTGCTTGATCCAGGCCTCGGCGCCCAGCGCCTGCTCGATCAGCGGCCAGCGGTACTGCGGCGTGGGTGGCAGGGCGCTGCGCACCGTGGCCAGCGCGGCGGCGATGTCGTCGGAAGAGAAACGCATGGCAATCCTCGGAATGATGGTGTTCAGCGGCGCTCCGGCAGGGCGATGCGCACCGCCAGGGCGGCCAGCACGCTGCCCATCACCCAGCGCTGGGCACGCAGCCAGCCTTCGCTGCGGGAGAGGAAGGCCGTGATGCGGGCAGCACCCAGCACCAGGGCACAGTTGACGGCGCCGCTGATGCCGATCTGCAGCGCCCCCAGCTGCAGCGTCTGCACCAGCACCGAGCCGGCTTGCGGATGCAGGAACTGCGGAAAGAAGGACAGGTAGAACATCGCCACCTTCGGATTCAGCACGTTCGTGACGAAGCCCATGCCGAAGAGGCGTGCCGGCGGGTCGGCCGGCAGCGCCCGCGGCTGGAAGGGCGCCGTGCCGCCTGGGCGCACCGCCTGCCAAGCCAGCCACAGCAGGTAGGCCGCGCCGGCCAGGCGGATGGCGTCGAAGGCGAAGGGCACCGCCAGCAACAGGGCGGTGAGACCGAGCGAGGCCGCGGCCAAGTGCACCACGAAGCCCAGCAACACGCCCGCCAGCGAAAGCAGCCCCGCGGCCCGCCCCTGACACAGGGCGCGCGACACGCAATAGATCATGTTGGGCCCCGGCGTGAGCACCAGCACCAGGGCCGCCAGCGAAAAGAACAGCAGGTCGTGCAGATCGAGCATCAACGCCTCCTTGAGTCGAGAACGACCACGCCACGTGGCGTGGACAGGTGTGCCTGCAACCCGGGCGCGCCGGTCGTGACGGCCATGCGTTCGCCGAGGCCCAGCACCGCCAGCGCCGCCTGCAGCGGCGCCGGATCGGGCTGGGTGGCGCCCAGGCCCAGCAGTTCCAGTCCGGCCGGCGGCAGGTGCTCGGCCGGATGCCGTTCGCCCCATTCGATCAGCGTGGGGAGGGCGCCGTCGAAGAGCCGCTGACCGTCGTCGCGCACCGTGATGCGCCACTGCAGCAGGCCGGCCCCCGTCTCGCGCGAGGCGGCCAGCGGCGGGCCGCGGTCGATGGTCAATGGGGCGGCGGCCAGGGCCTGCACGGCCGCCTGCACGTCGGGCACGCGTGCCACCCAGTGCACCAGGCGCGGCCCATCCTGCGCCAGCGAGGCTTGCAGCGTCCCATCGTCCAGGTCGAACCAGCGGCGCAGCCCCGCCGCGCGCGTCGGCCGCACCGCCGGGTCGATGGCGATGATCTCCAGGTAGCAACGCGCAAAGCCGGCACCGGCGAGGGCCAGCAGGCGGTTGTGCGTGCCCATGAGCGGATGCGCGCCGCCCGGGCCCGGGGTGAGTCCCAGCGTGGCTTCGCACCAGGCGATGCCCTGGTCCAGCGAGGCGGCAGCGACGACGAGGTGGTCGACTTCGGTGGTCATGGCGCGGCGTGGTGTCGGGCGGAGTCAAGGAGGGAGGTGGGCGGGACGGGGCGGGCTTGCCGAAGGCCAGGGCGCGTCAGAGCAGCACCTGGCCCTCGATGCAGTCGGCCACGTCGCCGCCGATCCAGACCTGGCCCGATTCGTCCTGCGTCACATGCACCCGGCCGTCGCGGCCCAGGCACTGGCCCTGGCCGGCGACGTAGCGCGTCGGCATCAGGCCGTCGGCGATGAGCCACTGCGCCAGGCTGGCGTTGAGGCTGCCGGTCACCGGGTCTTCCTCCACGCCGATGGGGGCGGCGAAGCCGCGCACCTCCAGATCGACCGACGCCGCGGCCGCTGCTGCGGCCGCCGCCGTGCTGCTGCGCGCCCCGAAGGCGCGGGCCTCGCGGTTGGCGCGGCCGATCAGCGGCGGTGCGCCGGCATCCTGCGCGTCCGTGCGCGCCGCCACGCCCACCTTCTGGCCCAGCGCCTTGAGCGCCGCGTGATCCGGCCGCAGCGCCAGCACGGTGTCGGGGCTGTCCAGCAGCAGACCCAGCCAGACCGGGCCGTTGTTGAGGCACTGCGCCGCCTCGATCTGCGAGGCCTTCAGGCCCAGGGCGGCGGCCACCTTGGACAGCAGCATGGGGCTGGGCGCGCTGCGTTGGAGCGGCGGCGCGGCGAAGGCCAGGCGTTCGCCCTCGGCGCGGATCGGCACCAGGCCGATGGCGCATTCCTGCACGATGCCTCCGGCCCGCCGTGGCCGGCCGCCGTGGGCCAGCCAGGCGCGGCAGGTGCCCAGCGTGGGATGGCCGGCGAAGGGCAGCTCGCCGCCGGGCGTGAAGATGCGCACCCGGTAGTCCGCACCGCCGGCCGCGCCTTCGGCGGTGGGCGGCAGCACGAAGGTGGTCTCGGACAGGTTGGTCCAGCGCGCGAAGCGCTGCATGGCTTCGTCGTCCAGGTCCTGGCCGTCCAGCACCACGGCGACCGGATTGCCGCGGGTGGGCGTGTCGGTGAAGACGTCGGGCTGGCGGAAAGGGCGGGTTCTCATGGCGGGGCTCGGGAAGCGGAAATGAAGGAGGAAGCGGAGAGGGCAGCGCCGTGGCGCCTGCGGGCGCCGGTCGGGCGCCCGGTGCCGCGGGCGGGCCCGCGGCGGATCAGGCCAGCGCCAGATCCAGCACGCCGAGGGCGGCCGGCCGGGTGCGCAGGGCATCGAACCAGCGCTCCACGTTGGGCCATGAAGGGCGGCGGTACTCGGCCGGTGGCAGGCCGAACCAGCGGTGCACTTCGCAGGCGACCGGGATGTCGGCCATGGTGAAGCGCTCGCCGGTCATGAAGTCGCGGCCGGCCAGGTGGGCATCCAGCATGGCCATCAGCGGCTCGGTGGCGGCGACGGAGGCGGCGACGGCCTGCGCATCGCGTTCGGCGGCGGGCACGCGCACCAGTTGCACGAAGGCGTCGCGGCCGGCGGGATTGAGCGTGGTCTGCTGCCAGTCCATCCAGCGCTCGGCGTCGAAGCGCGCCTCCAGCGGCTCGGGGTACATGAGCCCGTGCGAATGGCGGGCGCAGAGGTAGCGCACGATCACGTTGCTTTCCCACAGCACGAAGCGGGCGTCGTCCTCGCCGTCCTGCAGCAGCGGCACCAGCGCGTTGGGATTGAGAGCCAGGTATTCGGGCGTGTGCACCAGGCCGTGGGCGCCGCCGGCCTCGGTGCGCTGGAAGTCCAGGCCGAGTTCCTGCGCGCACCACACCACCTTGCGCACGTTGATCGAGCTGATGCGGCCCCAGAGATTGAGCATGGGTCGGGTTCCTTGTCGAAGCGGGTCAGGCCGCGGTGACGGCCGCCGGCAGGTAGGGCGCGACGGCGGCCATCGCGCGGGCCACGTAGTCGGCCTTCTCGCCGACGGGCGCGACGTAATGCAGCGCGTCGCGGGCGGCGGCGATGCCTTCGCTGCGCGCGATCAGCCAGGCGGCCAGGTAGGGCGAGGCCAGGCAACCGCCGGCCGTGGCCACGTTGCCGTCGGCGAAGAAGGGCTGGTCGAGCACGCGCACGCCGGCCTCCTGCACCCAGGGCTTGGTGGTGAGGTCGGTGCAGGCCGGCACCGTGCCCAGCAGGCCCAGACGCGCCAGCACCAGCGTGCCGGAGCACTGGGCGCCGATGAGTTGGCGCGCCGGGTCGAGCCTCAGCCGCGCCATCAGCGCCGCATCGGCCACCACCTCGCGGGTGCGGATGCCGCTGCCCACCAGCACGGCCTCGGCCTGGGCGGCCTCTTCGAGCGTGGCGGTGGCGTCGAGCGTGACCCCGTTCATCGAGGTGACGCGCGCCGTGGGCGCCGCCAGCGTGACGCGCCAGCCAGGGCGCTTGATGCGGTTGAGCACGCCCAGGGCGATCAGCGAGTCGAGCTCGTTGAAGCCGTCGAAGGTGAGGATGGCGGTGTGCATGGCGGGGGCCTTTGGCGTCGGGCGTCAGTGGGCCGCGGCCAGCTGCTGCTGCACCAGCGCCGCGGCGCGGTGGGCCAGCGCCTCGCGCACCGTCTCGGCCAGGGCGGCGATGGCGGTGGCGATCTGCGCCTCGGTGGCGGTCACGAAGGACAGCCGCAGCGTGCGCGGATCGGCTTCGCCGGCATAGAAGGGCGCGCCGGGCACGAAGGCGACGTTGCGCTCCACCGCCTGGGTCAGCAGCGCCGTCGCGTCGATGCCCTCGGGCATGCGCAGCCACAGGAACATGCCGCCCTTGGGCACGTTGAACTCGACATCCAGTCCCTTCATCTCGCGCTGCAGCGCGCCCACCATCGCGTCGCGCTGCGCCTTGTAGAGCGCGCGGATCTTGGGCACATGCCGATCCAGGAAGCCGCCCTGCATCACGGTGCTCACCATGCGCTGCGTGAAGATGGGCGTGTGCAGGTCCACCGCCTGCTTGGCCTGCAGCAGCTTGGGGTACAGCGCCTTGGGCGCCACCAGGAAGCCCAGCCGCAGGCCGGGCGCCAGCACCTTGGAGAAGGAACCGAGGTAGATGCAGCCCTCGGGGTTGCGCGCCGTCAGGGGCAGCGGCGGCGCCTCGTCGAACCACAGCTCGCCGTAGGGGTTGTCTTCGATGATGGGCAGGCCCGCGGCCTGGGCGGCGGCCGACACCGCGGCGCGGCGCGCCTCGCTCATGGTGCGGCCGGTGGGGTTCTGGAAGTTGGGCAGCAGGTAGATGAAGCGTGCCCGGTCCTCGAAAGCGGCCCCTTCGGTGCCGCGTGCCTTCGCGCTCAGGTCCTCGGGCAGCACGCCTTCGGCATCGCTGGCCACGCTGACGGCCTGCGGCTCCATGGGGCTGAAGGCCTGCAGGGCGCCGAGGTAGGTGGGCGTCTCCACCAGCACCTTGCTGCCGGGGTCGATCAGCACCTTGGCGATCAGGTCCAGGCCCTGCTGCGAGCCGGTGGTGATCAGCACCTGGTCGGCCTCCACGTCCCAGGGCAGCATGTCGGCCACCGCCTGGCGCAGCGGCGCATAGCCCTCGCTGGCCGCGTACTGCAGCGCGCCCTGGCCATCGGTGGCCAGCACCTCGGCGCAGGCGGCGGCGAACTCCGTCACCGGAAAGGTCTTGGGCGAGGGCAAGCCGCCGGCCAGGCTGATCACATTCGGCCGCTCGGTCACCTTGAGGATCTCGCGGATGGCGGAGGGGTTCATCTTCTCGGCGCGGGCGGCGAGTTTCCAGGTCGTCATGGTGGGCTCCTTGTCGGGTTGTCGTGTGCCAGGCCTCACGCGGGCCGGGGCGGGGTCTTGCAAAAGAGTCAGAGGGGTCGGTCGGTGGCGGGGCGCGCCGCGGCCGGCGGCTGGGCGAGCTTCTTGCCGAGCAGCACCGTCGCCACCACGGCGAGGGCGAAGCCCAGCGTCATGGCGTCGATGCGCTCGCCCAGGATCGGCACCGCCGCCAGGATGGAGAAGAAGGGCTGCAGCAGCTGCGCCTGGCTCACGCGCAGCGCGCCGCCCAGCGCCAGGCCACGGTACCAGGCGAAGAAGCCGGCCCACATCGAGAACACGCCCAGGTACACCAGGCCGCCCCAGGCGACCGGCGCGACAGGCGCGGTGGGCCACAGAAAGAAGGTGGCCGGCAGCGTCACCGGCAGCGCCAGCACGCAGACCCAGCAGATCACGCGCTCCGCACCCAGCGCCGGCGTGACCTGCGCGCCATAGATGTAGCCGGCCGAGGCCGCGACCACGCCGCCCACCAGCAGTAGGTCGGCCGGGTCCAGGCCGAAGCCGCCCTGCGGCGAGGCGCGCAGCAGCGAGAACACGATCACCAGCGCGCTGCCGGCCACGGCGCACAGCCAGAAGCCCCAGTGCGCCCGCTGGCGCAGCACCATCGCGGCGATCACGGCGGTCACCAGCGGCAGCAGCGCCGTGACCACGGCCGCATGCCCCGCCGTGACCGTGCGCAGCGCCAGCGCCAGCAGCAGCGGATAGCCCAGGGCATTGCCCAGCGTGGCGAAGGCCAGCGGTCGCCAGTGGTGGCGCTGCGGCAGCGGCGAGCGGGTGACCAGCAGGAAGGCCGCCGACAGCAGCCCCGCCAGCGCCGCGCGGCCCAGGGTCACGAACCAGGGCGAGAGCTGCGGCGCCTCGGCCGTGCCCGTGGCCAGGCGCGTGGCGGGCAGCGTGATGCCGAACACGGCGACGCCCAGGATGCCGAGCCACAGACCCAGGCGCTGGTCGCGGGCGTGGCGTTCGGGGCTGGGCGCCATTGGGTCGGACGCGGATTGCGGCGGGTTGCTCACTGGGATGCCCCCACTGGCCGTTCGGGCTGAGCCTGTCGAAGCCGGGGCGCGATCTCCTGCGCGCCGTTCCGCCCTTCGACAAGCTCAGGACGAACGGATGGGGGAAGGGATTCGCTCATGCTCGTCCGCATCCGCATCCGCATCCGCATCCGCATCCGCATCCTGGTCCTCATGCCTTCACCATCCACGCCGCCGTCAGCACCAGCAGCAGCGCCATCGCGCGGTTGAACATCAAGAGCCGCCGCCCCTGCGCCAGCCAGCCGCGCAGCAGGGCGCCGGCGGCCGCATAGGCCAGGTTGCTGGCGAGTGCGAACAGGATCATCACGCCCGTCACGATGCCGGTGCGCAGCATGGGCTGCGCCTGCCCGCTCACCCAGCCGGCCACGATGGCCAGGGCCAGCAGCCAGGCCTTGATGTTGACGAACTGCAGGCCCACGCCCTGCCAGAAGCCCACCCGCAACTGCGCGGCCGAGGCCTGCGCCATCCGGTCCGCGCCCCACAGGCGCCAGGCCATCCACAGCAGGTAGGCGATGCCCGCGGCCTTGACGGCCAGGCGCAGCATCGGTGCCGCGGTCACCAGGGCGCCCAGGCCAGCCGCCGTCAGCAACAGCAGCAGGCTCCAGCCCACCGGCACCGCGCAGACGAAGCGCATCGCCCGGCGCAGGCCGCCATTGGCCGCCAGCGTGGTCGAGAGCGTGGTGTTGGGGCCGGGCGAAAAGCTCATCGCCGAGGCCAGCACCAGCAGCGCGGTGAATTCTTGCCAGGTCATGGAGGCCCACTCTACACTTTGGCGCCAGTACAGAAGCAGTACAGTTTCGCGAACAAACAGGCCCATCTGTATTGGTGGCCGCACCAACACACATGCTCACCCGCACCCACAGCCAGACCCTCACCGAGCAGCTGGCCGCGCTGTTTGCCGAGCGCATCCGCAACCGCCTGCTGGCGCCGGGCGCGCGCCTGCCCTCGGTGCGCGAATGCGCGCGCCAGCACAGCGTGAGCCCGCACACCGTGGTCGCCGCCTACGACCAATTGCTGGCGCAGGGCCTGGTGGAGGCACGGCGCCAGCGCGGCTTCTTCGTGCGCCAGGCCGAGGCGGCCGAGCGTGCGGAGCCCCATGCCCGCGGTGCGGCACCGGCCGCGCCGGTCGCCACCGTGCTGGCCGCGCCGCCCGCCGCACCGGCCGATGCCAGCACGCTGATCCGCGGCATGTTCCATCGCCAGAGCGACAAGCCCCAGCCCGGCATGGGCGTGCTGCCGCCGGACTGGCTGGACAGCAGCTTCATGCCCGCCGCCGTGCGCCGGGTGACGGGCCCCGCGGCGTTGCGCGAGTTCTCGCTGCAGTACGGCGACCCGGCCGGCGACGCCACGCTGCGCGCCAGCCTGGCGCAGAAGCTCGCCGGCCTGCAGTTGCCGGTGACGCCGTCGCAGATCGTCAGCACCGTGGGCGCCACCCATGCGCTGGACATCGTCAGCCGCACCCTGCTGCGCGCTGGCGATCCGGTGATGGTCGAGGAGCCCGGCTGGGCGGTCGAATTCGCCCGGCTCGAAGCCCTGGGCATGCGCGTGCTGCCCGTGCCCCGCCGCGCCGACGGGCCCGACCTGGCCGTCATGCAGCGCTACTGCGAGGCCCATGCGCCCAAGCTCTTCGTCAGCGTGAGCGTGCTGCACAACCCCACCGGCCATTGCCTGTCGCCCGGCAGCGCGCACCGCGTGCTCCAGCTGGCGGCGCAGCACGACTTCCACATCGTCGAGGACGACACCTACGGACACCTCGCGCCCGAGCATGCGACCCGGCTGGCCGTGCTCGACGGCCTGCAGCGCGTGATCTACGTGAGCGGCTTTGCCAAGGTGCTGGCGCCCAACTGGCGCATCGGCTTCCTGGCGGCCGCGCCGCCGCTGGTGGAGCGGCTGCTGGAGACCAAGCTGCTCGCCACGCTGACCACGCCGGCCCTGTTCGAGCGGGCGCTGGCCTGGTGCATCGACCAGGGCCAGCTGCGCCGTCATGTGGAGCGCATCCGCCTGCGGCTTGACGGCGCCCGCGGCCGGGCCGTCAAGCTGGCGCTGGCCCATGGCTGCACGCTGGCGTCGGAGCCCGCGGGCCTGTTCGGCTGGCTGGACACCGGCGTGGACACCGACACCCTCACCCAGCGCATGCTGGACCAGGGCTACCTGCTGGCGCCCGGCTCGCTCTTCCATGCGCGGCGCCAGCCCACCACGCTGATGCGCATCAACTTCGCCACCGCGCAGGACGCCGGTTTCTGGAAGGCCTTCGGCCGCACGCGCGACGCGATGCGGTAGTCAGTCCTCGGCGCTGGCGCTCCAGAAGGCCTGGTGCACGCCGGGCAGCAACTCCAGCGCATGCGTGACCCGGTCCAGCTCGTCCGCATCCACCGCCGTGGCATAGAGCACCGCCTCGATCTCCGCATCGCCCTGGCCGAAGGGATGCTGGTCGATCTCGCGCACCGGGTAGCTCGCGGCGGCCAGGCGCTCCACCAGTTCCTCGCGCATCTGCGCCTGCACGGCGCGCGCGCAGATCACGTAGACCGAGTACGCGGCCTCGGTGATCTCTTCCACCACCGGCTGGCGGTTGATGCGGTTGACCACCGGCCGCAGCAGCGTGTTGCTGGCCAGCACGAACAGGGCCGCAACGATGGCCTCGCCCAGCAGGTCGGCGCCGGCGCATGCGCCCACCGCCGCCGAGCCCCACAGCGTGGCCGCCGTGTTGAGCCCGCTGATGTTGGCGCCTTCCTTCATGATCGCGCCCGCGCCCAGGAAGCCGATGCCCGACACCACGTAGGCCACCACGTGCACCGCGCCGTCGCTGCCATGCAGGCGGTTGGCCATGTCCACGAACACCGCCGCGCCCACGGCCACCAGCGTGTTGGTGCGCAGGCCGGCGGTGCGCTGCCGGATCTGCCGCTCCAGCCCGATCATGCCGCCCAGCAGGAAGGCCGAGCCGATGCTCACGAGCGTGTCGAGCAGCGACGGAAGGTTGAAGTTCTGGAGGGCTTGCATGGGGAGGACGCGGCGTGTGGGCGCGCATCATCCCCCATCCCTGTGACGGCGGCGCTCAGCGGCCCAGCGCCACCTGCCGGATCGCCCGCCCCACCGATTCCAGCACCGGCCCGGCCTGCTTCTGCTCGTCCAGGTCGGCCGTGCAGGCCACGATCACCAGTGCCTTCTGCAGGTCGTCCGGGTCGAGCACCCCGGCATGGCAGGCGCGCCGGTGCTGGGTGCCCGTCTTGTGGATGAAAGCATGGTCGCGCGGCAGGCCGGCCTGCAGGCGGTAGCCGGTGTAGATGTCGTGCTTCATCGCCTTGTAGAGCAGGGCCCGTGGCGGGCCATCGGGCAGCACCTGCCCACGCACCAGCCGCTCCAGCATGGCGCCGTAGGCGATCAGCGTGGTGGTGTTCAGGTCGCGGCGGTAATAGCGGTCGTAGGCCTCGTCCATGCTCGTGGTGGCAAGGTCGGCGCGCTGCGCGTCGACGGCGCGGCGGATGGCCTCCACCCGCGCCGGCCCGTTGCGCGCCGAGGCGATGCGCACCAGCGTGCGGTTGTCCAGGTCGCGCGCCTTCGGATGCACCTCGGCATACACGTCGCGCCGCACCTGCGCGAAGGTGGTCAGCGTGACGTTGGGCGTGCCCATGGCCTGGCGCGTGCCGTCGTTGAGCGTCTGCACGGTCACCGTGCGGATCAGCATGTTGGCGGCCGTGTTGTCGCTCTCCAGCAGCATGCGCTCGACCAGCGTTCGCAGGCTGTAGCGGGTGCCGGTGTCGTTCCAGACGATGTTGCCGACGTCGATGCGGTCGCCGTCTTCCAGCGCCAGTTCGTCGTCCAGCGTGCGACGGCCGTCCTGCACCTGGCGCAGCACGGCCAGCGCCACCGGCACCTTGGCCATGGAGGCGAGGTACCAGCGCTGGTCGGCGCCGTGGTTCATCTCGCTGCCGTCCGAAAGGCGCTTGACGTAGACGCCCAGGCGCCCGGGCGTCTGCTGGTCGATGCGCGCGATGCGCTCGGCCAGGCGCTGCGACCAGGCGCCGTCGTCGGCGGCCTCAGCGCGCCACGCCGGCAGCAGCAGCGCCGTGGCGATCGTCAGGCATGAAAGCAGGGCAGGTGGGCGCATCGGGAGTTCCTTGCGTGAGCAATCCGGATCGGCAGAGGGCGGCGGCGGTCTGGGCCAGAAGATGTTCGGCGCGGGTCAGGCTGGGTGCGTCGCGCACGCAGGCCACCAGCACCACCGGGTGCCGTGCATCGGTGCCGGGCATGCGCACCAGGCCGGCATCGCAGATGCGGCGGCGCTGGGTGCCGGTCTTGTGGGCGAAGCGCGCCTGCGGCGGCAGGCCGGCGCGCAGCCGCTGCGGGCCGGTGGCGACGTCTTCCATCAGCTTGAGCAGCGTCTGCGTGGCCTCGGCGCCCAGGGCGCGGCCCTCGGCCAGCGCGACGAGGATCTGGGCATAGGCATCCAGCCGGCCGCTGTTGAGGCCTTCGGCGTAGTAGGCGTCGTAGGCGGGATCGAGGGAGCCGGCCTTGAGCTGGCCCGGAGGCAGGGCCAGCAGCTCGGCGAGCTGGCGGCGCTTCGCCGCATCGCTGCCCGCGCGGTGCAGGGCCAGCAGGTCGCTGCCCGACAGGTGGCTGGCCGCGGGCGTGAGCTGGCCATAGACCTGGCGCCGTACCTCGGCCAGCGGCGTGATGCGCGCGATGCCGTTCGGCGCCAGCGCCCGCACCACGCCGTTCACGGCCTGCAGGCCGACCAGGTCGATCAGCATGTCGGTGGCCGTGTTGTCGCTGTAGATAATCATCTGGCCCATGAGCCAGCGCACGCTGAGCGCACTGCCCAGCGGCTGACGCAGCGTCGCGCCCGCGCCGTCCACGCGGTCTCCGGCGCGGAAGGTGACGGTGGTGTCCAGCGTGATCTCGCCGCGCTCGACGGCCTGCAGCACGGCGATGGCCACCGGCACCTTGACCATGGAGGCCAGGTACCAGCGCTCGTCCGCCCGGTGGCCGAAGGACTGGCCGCTGGCGAGGTCCAGCACGTACACGCCAATGCCGGTCTGTGGCCCTCCGTCCAGCTGCTGCATGGCGCTGGCCATGCGGGCCCGCCAGTCCGCGCCCGTGCTCGACGTCGGAGGGAGGGCCGGCGCGACCGACGGCACCGGCGCCACATGGGACGGCGTGCCGGGCACGGTGACGGGCGCCGGCGCGAGCGGCTGCACCTGGGCGGTCGCGGCTGCGCACAGCGAAAGCAGAATGGCCGGGGCACCGGGCAGGCGCATGAGGCGGCACAGGCGATGGAGGACGGAAGGTCGCATCGGGTCGTCGGGTTGCGCGAAGGTGGCGGTGGGGAGTCGGTGGCGGAAGTCGGAAGCAGGATTGCGTCGGCGAGGGTGGTTTGCGCGGTGGGTGAGCTTGTCGGCTCGCGCCGGAAAGGGGTGCCTGGCCCGACGCGCCGACTGGACGGGCGCGGGCATTGGCGACAGGTCACAACATCGAGTCGGGCGCGAGGGGGCCGATCAGCCACAGCAGGGCGCGCAGGCTGGCGCTGGTGTCGGGCTCCGTGTGGGCATCCTGCAGACCGCTGCCGGCCGGCGCCCGCCAGACGAGGGCGCCGCCGGCCGATGGATCGCGCTCCACCTTCCAGGCGCCTTCCTTGAGGCTCTTCTCGACGATGGACGTGGCCTCGGCGGACAGCTCGGGGCTGCGCACCACCAGCGCGATCTCGGTGTTCTGCTTCTGCGAGCGCAAATCGAGGTTCATCGAACCGATGGCCAGCAGCCGGCCGTCGCGCACGATGAACTTGGAATGCAGCATGGCCTTGGATTCGCCCATGCTGCCCGTCACGCCGCTGCCCGTGCCCAGCGCCTGGCGAAGGCCGGCCTGGTCGGCACGCATCTCGTAGAGCTCCACGCCCATGTCCAGCAGGTCGGTGCGGTGGCGCGCATAGCCCACATGGGCCACCGGCGCATCGTTGGACGCCAGCGAGTTGGTCAGCACGCGGATGCGCACGCCCCGCTCGCGGGCCTTGGCGAAGGCGTTGCGGATCTCGTCGCCCGGCACGAAATAGGGCGAGACGATGACCAGGTCCTGCCTGGCCTGGGCGATCAGGGGCAGCACGCCCTCGACCACCGTCTCGCCCGCCGGCATCTCGCCGTGCGGCGCATCGGGCTTGGCGGGCGCGGGGCCTTCCTTGGCCTGATCGTCGGCGGGGATCTTCCCGGGCCGGTCGACCAGCAGCAGCGCGGGCGCCCACGTGAACTTCACCGCCTTCAGGTCCATGGGCTGCTCGTCCCAGCCCGGGCGCTGGGCAGCCTTGCTGTCGCCGAAGGCGGCGGCGCTTTGCGCATCCGGGCGCGGCTCGCCGTCGGGCGGGGAGGGCGTGCCTTGCGCGCCCCCGCTGGCGCCCGAACGCCCGCTTTCGGCCGCCTTCTCGCGGATGCGGTCCATCTCCTTGCGGTCCACCAGCGACTCGACGGGATAGGCGCGCTCGTCGTTCCAGTACTGGTCGAAGCTCTTGGACATCTGCTGCACGATGGGGCCGGCGGCCAGCACGTCCAAGTCGACGAAGTTGCCGGCGTCGCCGCCCAGGCCGAAGTAGGCATCGCCCAGGTTGCGCCCGCCGGTGATGCCCAGCGTGTTGTCCGCGATGAAGAGCTTGTTGTGCATGCGCTGCTGGATGCGGCCCATGTCGCCCAGGGAGACGACGATGCGGCCGATGGACGAGGCGCGTGCGCCAGCGAGCGGGTTGAACAGCCGGATCTGCACATTGGGCGTGTCGGCCAGGCCCAGCACCAGCGCATTGCGGCCGGCGCTGTGGAAGTCGTCGATCAGGATGCGCACCCGCACGCCGCGCCGGGCGGCGTCCTGCACGGCACGCATCAGGCGGCCGGTGCTGGCGTCGGCGTGGATGGCGTAGTACTGCAGGTCCAGACTGCGCTGGGCCTGTTCGGCGAGAGCGAGCCGGCTGGAATAGGCGGCCTGCGGGCCGTCGATGAGCATGAAGCCGGAGGTGGTGCGCGGCGCGGCGACGGAGGCAGCCGGCTTGTCCGACCCGTTCTGCTGGATGAACGCAGCGAGTGGGCCGTTCGTCGCCGGAGGCAGCGCCTTGGAAACGGGCCGGTCCACGTTCTCCGGCAGGCTGGTGCAGCCCCCCACGGTGGCGCCCAGCAGGGCGGCCGCGGCGAGCAGGGCGGCACCGACGCCGCGGCGCAATGTCCGGCGACGAAGGGTCAATGAAGGTGGCATTGCACGGGGCTGGCAGGCATGGTGCCCGCGGTATAGCCCGGGGTGGTGCGTCGCCGTGTCGGACAAGGGGGCGCTTCGTGCGACGGAAGGCGCCTTTTTCTGAGGGGCGCAGGGTGGCCGAGCGCGCTCTTGCCGCTTATCGCGCCCTGGGCGCGGTCTCCGGCGCTCAGCGGGCCTCGAGCACTTCCCAGCGCTCCAGCGCTTCCAGCAGTTCTTCCTCGATCTGCGCGAAGCGTTGCGCCAGCTCGGCGCCCCGTCCAGGGTCGGTGCCGTAGATGGCGCCGCCGCCGCGTTCGAGTTCGGCCTGCACCGTCTTCTGCTCGGCTTCCAGGGCCGCGATGCGCGCGGGCAGCGCGTCGAGTTCGCGCTGCTCCTTGTAGCTGAGCTTGCGGCGCGGGGCCGCCGTGGTGGCGTCGGCGACAGGCGGCGTTGCCGTAGCTGGCGCCGCCGCGGGGGCGCTCGACGTTGTCGCGGCGGCCGATGCGGCCGCGATTTCGCGCGCGCGCCGCGACTGGATCAGCCAGTCCTGCACGCCACCTTCGTACTCGCGCCAGCGGCCATCGCCCTCGGCGGCGATGGTGCTGGTCACCACGTTGTCCAGGAAGGCGCGGTCGTGGCTCACCAGAAACACGGTGCCTTCGTAGTCCTGCAGCAGCTCTTCCAGCAGTTCGAGGGTGTCGATGTCCAGGTCGTTCGTCGGCTCGTCCAGCACGAGCACGTTGGCGGGCCGCGCGAACAGGCGGGCCAGCAGCAGCCGGTTGCGTTCGCCCCCGCTGAGCGAACGCACAGGCGACTGCGAGCGGGCCGGGGAGAAGAGGAAGTCGGACAGGTAGCTCTTGACGTGCTTGCGCTGCTTGCCGATCTCGATCCACTCGCTGCCCGGGCTGATGAAGTCCTCCAGCGTGGCGTCCAGGTCCAGCGCGTCGCGCATCTGGTCGAAGTAGGCGACCTCCAGGTTGGCGCCCTGGCGCAGCCGGCCGGCGTCGGGGGCGATCTCGCCCAGGATCAGCTTGAGCAGCGTGGTCTTGCCGGCGCCGTTGGGGCCGATCAGCCCCACCTTGTCACCGCGCAGGATGGTGGCCGAGAAGTCGCGCACCACGGCGCGCTCGCCGTAGCGCTTGGTCACCTCGGTGAGTTCGGCCACGATCTTGCCGCTGGGCAGGCCGCTGGCCACGTCCATCTTCACACGGCCCAGCGCCTCGCGCCGGCTGGTGCGGCGGCTGCGCAGCGTCTCGAGTCGGCCGATGCGGCTCTGGCTGCGCGTGCGGCGGGCCTCGACACCCTTGCGGATCCACACCTCCTCCTGCGCGAGCAGCTTGTCGGCCTTGGCGTTGATCACGGCTTCCTGGGCGAGCTGCTCTTCCTTCTGCACCTGGTAGCGCGCGAAGTTGCCGGGATAGCTGCGCAGCTGGCCGCGGTCCAGCTCGACGATGCGCGTGGCCACGGCGTCGAGGAATGCACGGTCGTGGGTGATCGTGACCACGCTGCCTTTGAAGGCGAGCAGCAGCTGCTCGAGCCATTCGATGGCTTCGAGGTCCAGGTGGTTGGTGGGTTCGTCGAGCAGCAGCACATCGGGCGCCGCCACCAGGGCCTGGGCCAGGGCGACGCGCTTGCGCATGCCGCCGGAGAGCGCGCCGATGCGTGCGTCGGGCGCCAGATTCAGGCGGTGCAGGGTCTCGTCGACACGCTGTTCCCAGTTCCAGCCTGCCTGGGCCTCGATCTGGGACTGGAGGGCGTCGAGGTCCTCGCCCTCGCCGCCCGCGAGGTAGCGGGCGCGCAGGCTCACGATCTCGGCCAGGCCGTGGCTGACGGCGTCGAACACGCTGTGGCCGGCGTCGAGCACCGGCTCCTGCGCCACATAGGCCACGCGCAGCCCCTGCTGCACCTGCATCGTGCCGTCGTCGGTCTTCTCCAGCCCACCGAGGATCTTGAGCAGCGACGACTTGCCTGCGCCATTGCGGCCGATCAGGCCGACGCGCTCCTGCGTCTGCAGCGAGAAATCGGCGTGGTCGAGAAGCGGCACATGGCCGAAGGCCAACTGTGCGTTCAGTAAGGTGATGAGTGCCATTGGGCGCGGATTATCGAAGCGCGCCGCAGCGGTGCCCGGGCGCCGGGGTAGGAGGTGTCTCGGCCCATTGGGTGGAGTGGATGCAGAGCCCGCTCACCCTTGACCTACCGGAGGCGCTTTATCCATCCCTCGTGACTCTCTCTATATAGGTACTCAGTGGGCCGCCCACTTTGCGCGTTACGCGGGATGGCGCAGCGGCAGCAGTGGCGCACAGCGACCAGCACGCCCATGAGACTCGGGCACCCATGGCGCTTGTCACTTGCCCTGCACGGCGGCGCCACGCGGAAGTAGGCGACCCACTTTGACGAAGAACGGGCCCGAAAAGAGGTTGTTCATCCCCCTGCTGACGTACGCACGGGCGGCGCGCAGCGCCCCGTCAGCTGTGTGGCGCGGGCATACGCGCAGGATGCCGAGCGCTGCGTGTGTTGGTCACAGGTTCGGGTGCCCAACCCGTCCGCCAACTAAGACCATCCAGAAAGAGCCTCCAGGCCCCGGGGCGAAGCTGCAGCCATGAGCCACGCACAGGGCACCCGAGGTGAGATGCGATTTCTTGTCACACGGGACTTGCATTCCTGTCAGTCAGCGCCGTATACTGGCGGGCTCGCTGACTGACACGCATCTTTGTTGTGAGTTTGGCTGGTGAGGGGTTTGAGAGAATGACGGCAGCTTCTGGAAAAAAGAAGTTGCGCTTTTAGAAAAAAGCGTGT
>NZ_JACBFY010000012.1 GCF_021401245.1 Pseudacidovorax sp. NFM-22 | reverse complement strand
AGGACAGTGAAACGACTCAGCGCCGATGATAGTGCGGACTCCCGTGTGAAAGTAGGTCATCGTCAGGCTCTTACAGCCCTCAAAAAGCCCCTCAGCTCTCGCTGCGGGGCTTTTTGTTTTGATCGGCCGCGACATGCGGTCATGGCAACCGCACGAGCGTCAATTCAGCCGCCGTCCTCGATCCATTCTTCCTGTTGGCGAGCCGCGCCGCTCTTGAGCAAGCTGCCCAGGGCGCGCTGCATGAGGGCCGACAGCGGCTCGTCGGCGAAGTGCATCATCCCCAGCGCTCTTGCATAGGGCATGGCGGACGCCCACTCAAGCAAGGACGCGCGCTCGACACGGCGCTGCTCCAGCAGCTTGAACTTCAGCAGGACCTTCAGTGCATGCCAGGCATGGGACCGAGGATCGTCGCGCTGCTGCGCCAAGCGATGCCGGGCACGCGCCAGCGCTTCTTCCACGTCCACGAATACCGCGCCGTGACCCGGAATCACGATCCGCGGCGCCAGAGCCTCGATCCGGTCCAGTGTGGTGGCCACGTCGGCGAAGCCGTCCTCACCCTCCAACTCCGGAAAGACGACCCCGTAGCCGTGCTGCCACAGGGCATCCGCCGAGATCAGGATGCGATGCTCCGGCTCGAAGAGCAGAAATTCGTGGGGGTCGTGCCCTGCACCGGCGACCACCGACCAGGCGAGGTCCCCCATCTCGATCACGTCGCCCGGGCTCAGCGCATCGTGGGCAACAAAGCGGGGGCATTGCTGACCGGTGGCCCGGTAGGTCAACGCCTCCTCCTGCCAGAACTGCACGTTGTCCAGCTGCGATTGCGCAATGCTGATCCGTACGCCGGGATACGCCTCCTGCAGCTGCGCATTGCCACCGCAATGGTCGCTGTGCAGATGGGTGTTGACGATGCGGTCGAGCGTCTGACCCGCGAGCGCGTCCTGCACCAGCGCAAGGGTCTGGTCCGCGTGGGTGCAGTAGCCCGTATCGACCAGCACCGTCTCTCGCCCACCGGTCAGGAGGATGTTGTTGGACGACAGCCAGCCACGCTCGAAGACGGTGATCTGGGCCGGCAGCTCAACCGCCATGCGAGTCGCCTTCAATGCGCGGAGGTGCTGCGAATGTCCTGCCGCAGCTCGCGCCGCAGGATCTTGCCCACGTTGGTCTTGGGCAAGGCGTCGCGAAACTCGATGTACTTGGGCCGCTTGTAGCCGGTGAGCTCTGCATGGCAGTAGCGCATGAGGGCCTTCTCGTCCAACTGCGCGTCCTTGCGCACGACGAACACCTTGATCGCCTCGCCCTGCTTGTCGTCCGCCACGCCGACTGCTGCGCACTCGAGCACGCCAGGGCACAGGGAGATCACGTTCTCCAGCTCGTTCGGAAAGACATTGAAGCCGCTGACGAGGATCATGTCCTTCTTGCGGTCGATGATGCGCGTCTGCCCATCCGGCAGCATGACGGCGATGTCGCCCGTGCGCATGAAGCCGTCGGCCGTGAAGGCGGCCGCGGTCTCCTCGGGCTGGCCGTAATAGCCGACCATCACGTTGGGGCCCTTGATGCACAGTTCCCCGGACGCTCCCTCCGGCAGTGTGCGCCCCTCGTCGTCCTTGATCGCGATCTCGATGCTCGGCAGCGGCACGCCGATGGTGCCGGAGAAGGTGGTGTTGGTGACCGGATTGTTGGTGCCGATGGCGCAGGTCTCGCTCATGCCCCAGCCTTCGATCATCGCGCAGCCCGTGGCCTCGAACCACGCACGCGCCGTGCCCTCCGACGCCGCCATGCCTCCGGCCTGGGAGATCACGAGCTGCGAGCAGTCCACGCTCTTGAACGCCGGATGGGCCAGCAAGGCATTGAACAGCGTGTTCACCGCCGGCAGCACATGGAAGGGCCGCTTCTTGAGCACCTCGACGAACTTGCCGATGTCCCGCGGATTGGGCACGAGCGTCATGTGCGATCCCTGGCGGATGGCCAGCATGCACAGCGTCAGCGCAAAGATGTGATACAGCGGCAACGCCGCGATGCCGTTGATGCGCGCTGGATCCCCCACCTTGGCCATGGCCGGGGCGAACCAGGCCTCGGCCTGCAGCGTTGCGGCAATGATGTTGCGGTGGGTGAGGATGGCCCCCTTGGATCGCCCCGTCGTGCCGCCGGTGTACTGCAGAAAGGCGATGGAATCGAGCGTGCACCCGTCGGCGGCAAGGGTCCGGTCACGGCTGCGGGTCATCGCGTCGGCCCAGGTGGTGACGCTGTGGCCGCTGTCAATGGGCAGCTTGAAGGGCGGCACCATCTTGGCGAGATGGCGCACGGCCGTGGTGATCCAGGCGCCATACAGGCCGCCCAACTGATCGCCCATGGCGGTCAGCAGCACATGCCGGACCGGCGTGCGCAGCAGCACGGGTTCCAGCGTCGCTGCGAAGTTCTCCAGCAGGATGATGGCGCTCGCGCCCGAGTCGCTCAGCTGGTGCTCCAGCTCGCGCGGCGTGTAGAGCGGGTTGACGTTGACGCAGGTGTAGCCCGCCCGGAGCACGGCCACCATGGCGATGGCGAACTGCGGAATGTTGGGCAGCATCAGCGCCACGCGCGCGCCGGGCTCGAGCCTCAGCGACTGCAGCCAGCAGCCCAGCGTGCGCGACAGGCGGTCCAGTTCGCCGTAGCTCATCCAGCGTTCCATGCAGACCGAGAACGGACGCTCGGCATGCGCCTTGAACGACGCCTCGAACAACGCGTTCAGTGATCGGTACTGCCCCGGATCGATCTCGAAGGGGACGCCGGGCGGATAGCTGGGAAGGTGGGAAGGATGCATGCGGTCTCCGGGCTCTGCTTGCCGCATTGTGGGATGGCGGCCTCGCCCGAGGTCCCCGGGCTTGCCCGGGGCGCGTGCGATCATGGGTCGATGATCGCGAGATGGCAGCGGTGGTTCGTGGCCGGGTGGTGCCTTACGGCGCTGGCCTGGACCGGCTTTGCGGCACCCCGCTCCCTGTCCTGGCTCATGGGCGGCTGGGCGGTGCTGCTGGGTGGGCACGGCGTGGTGCTGGCCGCCGAATTCCTCGCCGCGAATGTCGTCAATCGCCGCGGCCAAGGGCCTCAGGCGACGCCCGCCCAGCTCGTGCGGGCCTGGTGGGCCGAATGCCTGTTGTCGCCGCGAATCTGGGCGTGGCGCCAGCCGTTCCGCGCGAACCGCATTCCAGACCATGTCCCGCCGCCAGACGGTCGGCGAGGCGTCGTCCTCGTCCATGGCTTCTCGTGCAATCGGGGCTTCTGGCTCCCCTGGCTGAGCCGCCTCGTGGCGCAAGGCCGATGCGTCGTCGCCGTCGACCTGGAGCCGCCGCTGGGCGGCCTGGACGGTTTCATCGACACGCTCGACGCCGCGGTGCGACGTGTGCATGCCGCCACCGGCCAGGCGCCGATGCTCGTGGCGCACAGCATGGGCGGGCTGGTTGCCCGCGCCTGGTGGTGCCGTACCGGCGGACGCGAGCCGATCCACCGGATCGTTACCCTGGGCACGCCGCATGCAGGGACCTGGACGGCGCGCATCGGCCGCGCCGCCAGCAGCCATGAGATGCGGATCGGCAGCGCTTGGCTGCGAGCGCTGGATGTCGCCCAGCGCGCCTGCCCGCCTGCGCGCTTCACCTGCTGGTACTCCAACTGCGACAACATGGTGTTCCCCATGCACACGGCCACCCTGCCCGGCGCCGACAACCGGCCGGCCCACGGCCTGGCCCATGTGGAGCTGGCCTTCGACACCGTCGTCATGGCCGAGACACTGGCGTTGCTGGACGAAGACTGACGCGTCATCGAACACACCCGGCGGGCGTCGCGATGGGCCCGTCCCCGCAGGGTGCCCGTGCGCCGTCGTTCGCCATCGCGGCCGATCGCGGCAAGAATCGCCCCATGCACGCACTCGACAAGCAGGACCGGCTCATCCTGCAACTGCTCCAGGCCGACGGCCGGGCCACCTACGAACAGATCGCCGAGCAGGTCAGCCTCTCACCCAGTGCGGTGCTGCGGCGCGTGCGGCGGCTGGAGGAAAGTGGTGTGGTCGACCGCTATGTCGCACTGGTCCGGCCCGAAGCCGTCGGCCTGGGCCTGACCGCCTACCTCAATGTGCGCCTCGAAAAACACACCGAGAGCCACAAGCGCAACCCGATGGACCTGTTCCGCGCCAGCATCCAGGCCTGGCCGGAGGTGGTGGAGTGCAGCGCCCTCACGGGAGAGATGGACTACCTGCTGCGTGTCGTCGTGGCCGACATGGCGCACTACAGCCGCTTCATCATGGACACCCTGCTCAAACACCCCAGCGTGCAGGATTGCAAGACCAGCTTCGTGCTCGACAGGGTCAAGGCGACGACGGCCGTGCCGGTCTGAGTGCTCAAAGGTTGCTGCGCCGCAACATTTCAGCGAATGCCCCCCGCCCGTGACCGGTCGGTGACAGCGCCTCATCGGTAGTTATAGGGAAAACCCTTATGATCGACCCCATGTTCCCCAAGGCCCTTGTCCAGACCGTGCGTGCCGGCGTGCAACTGCTGCGCCCCGGCGTGGTCGCCGCCGATCCCGCGCCGACGGGCACGGCCCGCCCCCTGCGTCCCCGCGCCGCCGCCGGGCTGGTTCCCATCCGTTCCGTCGGACCGCGCGAGCGTCACCGCATCCTGGCCCATCTGCTCGCGCTTTCCCAGCGCGACCGCTACCTGCGCTTCGGCTATGCCGCCTCGGACGAGCAGGTGCAACGCTACGTGGACGGGCTGGACTTCCAGCGCGACGAGATCTTCGGCATCTACAACCGCCGCCTCGAGATCATCGCCATGGCGCATCTGGCCTTCGCGCCCACCGGTCAGGACGGCAGCTGCGCCGAGTTCGGCGTCTCCGTGTCCGAGCACGCACGGGGCCGTGGCTATGGTGGGCGGCTCTTCGAGCGCGCCGTCATGGTGGCCCGCAATGAGGGCGTGAGCATGCTGTTCATCCATGCCCTGAGCGAGAACACCGCCATGCTCAAGATCGCCCGCCATGCCGGCGCGACCGTGGTGCGCAGCGGCTCCGAATCCGAAGCCCACCTCGAACTACCCGCCGCCGATTTCGACAGCCGGGTGTCCGGCATCGCGCTGGACCAGTTCGGCGAGGTCGACTTCCAGCTGAAGGCGCGAGCCCACCAGTTCTGGTCCTTCCTGGCCGGCCTGCAGGAAGTGCGCTCGGGCGTGCGCGAGGCGCGCCAGCGCTCGGCCCCCTGAGCGGGCCAGAGCTGCGCAAGCGCGCAGATGGCGGCTGACATCATGCCGCCAAGGCATTCCGGTATCCTAGGCCTCCCTCAACTCCCGCCCTCACGCAGTGGCCGACCCCCACCCTGAACGCGCCTCCCATCCCCGGGACGACAAGCGCGGCCTCCTCCAGAAGATCGCCGAGTTCATCCACCCCGGACCGGATTCGCGCGACGAACTGATCGAAACCCTCGCCGACGCCGAAGACAACGACATCATCGGACCCGACTCGCGGGTGATGCTCGAAGGCGTGCTGCGCATGGCCGACATGACGGCCGGCGACGTGATGGTGGCCGCTCCGCGCATGGACCTCATCGACATCGATGCGGCCTACGAGGACATCCTCTACCTCGTCATCGACACCGCGCACTCGCGCTTCCCGGTCTACGAGGGCGAGAAGGAAAACATCATCGGCATCCTGCTGGCGAAGGACTTGCTCAAGCTGCAGCGCTCGCCGGAGCTGAACATCCGCGCCCTGCTGCGGCCCGCCACCTTCGTGCCCGAGAGCAAGGGGCTGAACGACCTGCTGCGCGAGTTCCGCGGCAACCGCAATCACCTCGCGGTCGTGATCGACGAATTCGGCCGCGTGGCCGGCCTGATCACCATCGAGGACGTGCTGGAGCAGATCGTCGGCGAGATCGAGGACGAGTTCGACGTCGCCGAGGACGAGGGCGACATCTTCGGCCTGGCCGACCACACCTACCGCGTGAGCGGCGACACGCCCATCGAACGCGTGGCCGAAGCCTTTGGCATCCAGTTCAGCGAAGAGCAGCAGTCCGAGGACTTCGAGACCATCGGCGGCCTCATCGCCCACGAGATGGGCCATGTGCCCAAGCGCGGCGAACGCCACGAGGTGGGCGGCTTCGACTTCGTCGTGATGCACACCCGCGGCGGTGCGGTGCGCTGGTTCAAGGTCTCGCCCGCCCGGGCCGAAGACACCGCCGCCTGATGCGCGCGCGCCGCCTTCCGGCCTACGCACTGGCCGGCCTGGCCCAGGCGGCGTCCATGGCCTGGCCCTGGGGGGGCGAGCCCCTGTGGTGGCTGCAATTGCTGTCCCTGGCTGCGCTGGCCTTCCTGCTCGACGGCGAACAGCGCCAGCGCCGTGGCTGGCGCATGCCGGCCCTGGGCGCCTGGCTCTATGCCACCGCCTGGCTGTGCGGCACCTTCTGGTGGCTCTTCATTTCCATGAACACCTACGGCGGCCTGCCGGGGCCATTGGCAGCGCTCGCCGTGCTGTTCCTGGGCGGCGGGCTGGCGACCTACTACGGCGTGGCTGGCGGCCTGTGGGGCTGGCTGGCACCGCGGCTTTCCACCGGCGGCCGCGTGCTGCTTTTTGCCGCCGTCTGGACGCTGGCAGAACTGGTGCGCGGCAGCCTGTTCACCGGCTTCCCCTGGGGCGCTGGCGGCTACGCGCACGTGGATGGGCCGCTGGCGGGCTATGCGCCGTGGGTGGGCGTCTATGGGCTCGGCACCGCTGCAGCGGCCACTGCGGCCTGTGCGGGCCTGTGGGCGATGCGGCGTCGCACATGGGCGCTCCCGCTCGCTGCCGCGGTGCTGCTCGCGCTGCCCTTGGTTCTGGGCCTCGTGCGCAGCGACGGCGGTCCTTCGGCCGGCACCGGCCGGCTCAAGGTGTCGCT
Source organism: Pseudacidovorax sp. NFM-22 (assembly GCF_021401245.1). GTDB lineage: Bacteria > Pseudomonadota > Gammaproteobacteria > Burkholderiales > Burkholderiaceae_C > Xenophilus. The sequence goes on along the minus strand of NZ_JACBFY010000012.1, from coordinate 147,214 downwards.
GCTCCAGGGCAACATCCCGCAGGATGAGAAGTTCATCCCGGGCAGCGGCATCGACACGGCCCTGCGTTGGTACGGCGAGCAACTGCAGAAGAGCCGCGCCGCCCTGGTCGTCACGCCCGAAACGGCGCTCCCTTTGCTTCCGCGCCAATTGCCCGAGGGCTACCTGGGAGCCATTGCGCAGCGCTACGCGCAGGGCGACCAGGCCGCCATCGTCGGCGTACCGATGGAAGATGGCCCGGGCCGCTATGCCAATTCGCTGCTGGGCTTCGGCCCCGGGCTCGCCGAGCGGCCGTACCGCTACGACAAGCACCACCTGGTGCCTTTCGGCGAATTCATCCCCTGGGGCTTCCGCTGGTTCACCGACATGATGAACATCCCGCTGGCCGACTTCGGCCGCGGCGGGCTTCCCCAGCGCAGCTTCGACTGGCAGGGCCAGCGCATCGCGCCCAACATCTGCTACGAGGATCTGTTCGGCGACGAGATCGGCGCCGGCTTCCGCGATGCCGCCACTGCGCCGACCGTGCTGCTCAACGTGAGCAACATCGCCTGGTTCGGCGACACGGTGGCCATCGACCAGCACCGCGCCATCTCTCGCATGCGGGCGCTGGAATTCGAGCGCCCCATGCTGCGGGCCACCAACACCGGCGCGACGGTGGTGATCGACCACCGCGGTCGGGTGACGCACGAGCTGCCCCGCCTCACGCGCGGCGCGCTGGAGGCCGAGGTCGAAGGCCGCAGCAACATCACGCCTTTCGCCTGGTGGGTGTCGCGATTCGGCCTTGCGCCCTTGTGGCTGCTGTCGCTGCTCGTGCTGGGGATGGCGGTCTGGCGCGCGCGACGGGCGCCCGAGCGCACCTGATATCGACAGGCCGGAGGTGGATCAGTTCACCCGAGACCGTTCGGGCTGAGCTTGTCGAAGCCGCGGCGCATCCCGCCCTTCGACAGGCTCAGGGCGAACGGTGGCTGGCGGAGCAGGGCACCCGCGCACCAGGGGGGCCGGACAAGGTCCCCGCTCAGCGCACAGGAAAGTGCCGCAGCTTGCCCGGGTTCAGCAGCCCCAGCGGATCGAAGCGCCGCTTCACCGCCACCACCTCCTCGGGCAGGTCGCCGCCCGCCTTGCCGTCCTCGACGATGAAGGTGTGCGGGTTGTTGATGCGCACGCCGAACTCGCGGTGCTCGCGGATGATCTCCGCCAGCCGCTCCTCGGTCGTGAAGCGCACCAGTTGCAGCGCGCTGCAACTCATCTGGCCGTCCATCGTGCGCAGGAACTCGGCGTGCATGAACACCTCGCCGGCATAGCGCTTCGTCAGCTCGGTGATCTGCTGCACATGCTGGCCGGGGGTGAAGCTGGTCTGCAGGTAGGTGAGGTTCTTGTCCACCTTCAACGCATGCAGCGTGGTGTGGTTCCAGGTGAATTCCATCAGCGTCTTGTGGCTGCGCGCCACCTCGTCCGCGGTGCGGCGGTAGCTGACGGTGCCGCCGCGCGCGGCCACCATTTCCTTCATCGCTTCCTCGCCCGGCTCGGCCACCAGCGACAGCACGGCATGGCAGCCCTTGGGCAGATGCTCGGCCAGCTGCGAGAGATAGTCCGGCACGGGGCTGGCGAAGAAGGCGACTTCGCGCTTGGCCAGGCCGGGCGCCCGCGCCAGCTCGTCCGCGAAGGCGATGGCTTGGTCGAAGTCGCTGAAGGTGACCAGCGTCTCGAGCCAAGGCTGGCAGGGCGCGAGGCCCACCTCGATCTCCAGCACCAGGCCGTTGGTGCCCCACAGGTGGTGCATGCGCAGCGCCTCGGCGCCACGCAGCTCGACGATCTGCGGCTCGGGCTCGATGGTCATGGCCTTGATGCCCAGCACATTGCCGGGCGCGGCCAGCGGGCCGTGGTTGATCGAACCGACGCCGCCGAAGCCGCCGCCGAAGAGCCCGCCCAACGTGGCGCTGCGGAAGGTGGAGGGCACGCAGCGCAGCTCCCAGCCGGTGGGGCGCGTGGCCTTCTCCAGCTCGTTCAGCCGGATGCCCGCCTGGGCGCGTGCCACGCCGGGTCGCGTCCAGAGCACGCCGTTGTAGCCGGTCATGTCCAGCACCACGCCGCCGGCCAGCGGCGTGGTCTGTCCGTAGTTGCCGGTGCCGCTGCCGCGGATGGTGAGCGGCAGCTTGAGCCGCGCGCAGGCGGCCACCAGGCGGCGGATCTCGTCCTCGGTGCGGGGCCGCACCACGCTGTCGGCCACCTTGCCTTCGAGCTGGCGCTTGAGCACCGGGCTGAACCAGGAGAAGTCCTGCGAGAGCCGCTCGATGCGGTTGGGGTCGGTGATCCAGTCCAGGTCGGGCAGTTCGATGTGCAGCTGCTCGATGGCGTGCAAGCGGGCGTTCATGGTCAAGGGGTCCTCGGAGTCGGATTCAATCGTGCGACAGCTCGCTGGCATGCCAGCCGCCCAGCGCCACGCGCGTGAGCCAGGCCATGGCGGCGAAGAGCGCCACGCCGGTCAGCGAGATGAGCAGCAGGGCCGCGAACATGCGCGGAATGTTCAGCTGGTAGCCCGCCATCAGGATCTGGTAGGCCAGGCCGGTCGCGTTGCCGCCGGTGCCGGCGACGAACTCCGCCACCACGGCGCCGATCAGCGCCAGGCCGCTGGAGATGCGCAGGCCACCGAAGAAGTAGGGCAGCGCGCTGGGAATGCGCAGGCGCATCAGCGTCTGCAGCCGCGTCGCGCGGTTCATGCGGAAGTAGGCCTGCAGGTCGGGGTCGATGCTGCGCAGGCCCAGCGTGGTGTTGGAGATGATGGGGAACAGCGCCACCAGCGCCGCGCAGATCACCAGCGAGGCCGTGGGCTCCTTCACCCAGATGATGATCAGCGGCGCCACGGCCACGATGGGCGTGACCTGCAGCAGCACTGCGTACGGGAACAGCGCCGTCTCGATCAGCCGGCTCTGCACGAAGAGGAAGGAGATCAGCACGCCCACCACCGTGGCGACCACGAAGGACAACACCGTGATCTTGAGCGTGACCAGCAATGCGCCACCCAGCACGGCCCAGTCGGTGACCAGCGTCTGCAGCATCAGCACGGGCGAGGGCACGAGGTAGGGCGGCAGTTCCATGCCGACGACCAGCGCCTGCCAGCCGCCCAGCAGCACCAGGCCGACGATCAGCGGCAGCAGGATGCGCTGCACGCGCGGCTGGCGCAGCAGCGGCACGCGGGCCTCGCGTGCGGGCGGTCGTTGCGGCGCAGGCGCGAAGGCGGCGGGTGCCGGCGCGGCAACCGCGGGCGCGGCGGCCGGGGCGTCGGAAGGCGCCGGCGCGGCGGCGTTCCAGGTGATGCTCATGGGGTCGATCTCCGTGGGCGGCTCATGGCCGCCTGTCTGGGTGGTGAAAGCGGCGGGTGCCGGCGCCCGCCACGGTCAGGCCAAGGACAGTCGTTGAACCGTTCGCCCTGAGCTTGTCGAAGGGCTTTGATCCGCGTGGCCCGGCTTCGACAAGCTCAGCCCGAACGGTCCGGGTCAACCGAACGGTCTTGGTCAACTGGCTGGCATTGCCGCTCAGGCCGTGTGTTCCTCGTCGGTGTGCTGGCTTGCGGCCAGCAGGCTGCGCTGCAGGTGCTTGGCGTAGTGCTGGAACTGCGAGGACACCATGAACTCCGCGCTGCGCGGATAGGGCTCGTCGATGCGCACCTCTTCCACGATGCGACCCGGGCGCGCAGCCATCATCACCACGCGGCTCGACAGGAACACCGCCTCGTGGATGGAATGGGTGACGAACACCACCGTCAGCTTCTTCTTGCGCCAGAGTTCGAGCAGGTCGGCGTCGAGCTTGTGGCGGGTGATCTCGTCCAGCGCGCCGAAGGGCTCGTCCATCAGCAGCAGGTTGGGCTGCACCACCAGCCCGCGGGCGATGGAGACGCGCATCTGCATGCCGCCCGACAGCGCCCGCGGCAGGGCGTTGGCGAACTTGGCCAGGCCCACCAGTTCCAGCGCCTCGGCCACGCGGGCATCGGCCTCGGCGCGGGGCACCTTGGCCAGGTCCAGCGGCAACCGCACATTGGCCTGAACCGTGGCCCAGGGCATGAGCGTGGGCGACTGGAACACGAAGGACATCTTCTGCGTGCTCTCGTGCATCTGCTGCACCGGCTTGCGCCACAGCAGCAGGCGGCCATCGCTGGGCTCCAGCAGGCCGGCCACCATCTTCAGCAGCGTGCTCTTGCCGCAGCCCGAGGGGCCGAGCAGCGTGACGAACTCGCCTTCCTCGATGGTGAGGTCCACCGGCTGCAGCGCGACCGTGCCGTTGGGGTAGGTCTTCTGCGCCGACAGCACCTCGATGGCCGGCACGCCCGCGGCGGGCGCGTGGGTGGGCTGCGTCACGGCAGCACCTTGGCGTTGCGGGCCAGATCCAGCTTGTAGGCCTTGGCCAGGTCCACCTTGGCGGGGTCGATGAATTTCTGGCCGACCAGGAAGTCGTAGTTGGCCTTGATGCGCGCCTCGGTCATGGTGCCGATGCCGCTCTTGACGGCGTCGCCGGAGCTGACGATGCCCATCTCCTTCATCTTGGCCACGCTGTAGGCGAGCTGGTCGTCGGTCATGTTCGGGTTGTCCTTCTTGATGAGGGCATTGCCCGGCGCCGGGTCGGCCAGGTAGCTCTTCCAGCCTTCGGCCGAGGCCTTGACGAAGTCGGCCACGGCCTTGGCGCGGTCGTTCACCGTCTTCTCCATGCAGGAGATGGTGGTGGCGTACGACGGATAGCCATGGTCGGCCAGCAGGAAGGTGTTGGCCTTGGCGCCGGCCTTCTGGATGGCGTAGGGCTCGGAGGTCAGGTAGCCCTGCTGCACCATGTTCTTGTCGGCCAGGAAGGGCTGGATGTTGAAGGTGTAGGGCTTGGTCTGCGCGTCGGTCAGGCCGTACTTGGACTTGACCCAGGCCCAGTAGCCCTGCTGCGCGCTGGCGGCGATGAGCACCGTCTTGGTCTTCATCTCCTCCATGGACTTCACGTCCTCATGGGCGATGAGCACCTGCGGGTCCTTCTGGAACAGCGCCGCCACGGTGACCACCGGCAGGCCGTTGTCGCGGGCCCGCATCATCTGCAGGTCGCTGGAGCCCATCACGCAGTCGGCCTGGCCGGCGCCCATGATCTGCAGGATGTTGACCTGCGGGCCGCCCATCTTGATGGTCACGTCCAGGCCGTACTTCTTGTAGATGCCCGTGGCCACCGCCTGGTAGAAGCCGCCGTGTTCGGCCTGCGCGTACCAGTTGGTCATGTAGGTGAACTTTTCCTCGGCCTGGGCGCCGGAGGCAGCGAGCGCCAGGACGGCGGCGCCCAGGGCCAGGGCGGATTGCGAAGCGGGGCGGGTGAAGCGGTGGTTCAAGGCAGGGCTCCTGGAAAGGTCGGACAAATCAGTACGGGGAGGGGGACGAAGGAATGCGGCGGTGCGTTCGAAGCAAGAGCCGCACCGTGCGCAGGGAACAGGTCAGCGGGCGCTCTCGATGTGGCCAGTGAACTGGCCGCGCTCCCAGGTGGCTTCTTCGCGCACCAGCCAGCGCAGTTGGTAGAGCTCGGTCAGCGCCTGCACCCAGCTGTCGGCCAGCGTGTCCAGGATCTCCTGGCCCTGCTCGCGCGTGGCGCTGGTGGGGTCGCCGATGACGCCGCTGGGGCCGAAGTCGCGTGCCGTCCAGGCGCAGGCGGGGCGGCCGTCGGGCGAGAGCAGCTTGATGGGGAAGGGCGGCGGAAAGTTGGCGGCGGCGCGCTCCATGTGCACCGTCTCGGGCGCCAGGGCGAGCATGAGCGCGGTCTCGGAGTGGCCGGCATGCATGGCGAGCTTCTTCTCCTGCTCGCTGACCTGCTTGCTGGCCGCGCTGGGCAGGCGGCTCACGCCATGGGGCACGACCACGAAGTCGCCGTGGCGCAGCCGCAGCTCGCGCGCGGCCATCTCCAGCACCTGCGGCTGGCCGCCATGGCCGTTGGCCAGCAGCAGCTTGCGGAAGCCCGCGCGGTAGACCGACTCGCCGATCTCGGTGACGGTGGCCAGCAGCGTGGTGCCGGTCAGCGTGACGGTGCCCGGAAAGTGCAGGTGCTCTTCCGACTTGCCATAGGTGATGGGTGGCAGCGCGAAGGCGCGCACCGAGGCCGGCAGCCGCCGCAGCGCCTCGCCCATCACGCCGGAGGCGATCACGCTGTCGACCGAGCAGGGCAGGTGCGGGCCGTGCTGCTCGATGGCGCCGCAGGGCAGCACGATCACGGTGTTCTCGCGGTCGGGCAACTGGTCGATCTCGGTCCAGCTCAGGTAGGGCAGGAAGCGGTGCGGGGGGATGTAGCCGTGCAGCATGGCGGGGGTCCTTGTTCGGGGGAGGCGTGTCAGGCGGTGGCGGCGGCCCGGGGCGGCAGGAAGGCTGCCGGCGCTGCGCCGTGGACCACGCCGGTGCGCAGCACTAAGCGCGTGCCGGTGCGCGAGGGCCAGGCGCTGGCATCGGCCTGGGGAAAGATCAGCAGGTCGGCCGGCTGGCCTTGCAGCCGCGTGGGGCCGGGCGTGCCGCGGGCCAGGAAGTCGGCACGGCACAGCGTGTCGGACCAGCGGTCGAAGGGTGCGTCCAGCTGGCCGGCGAGCACCGCCGCAGCCATGCCTTCGAGCGGGTCGTAGCTGCCGACGGGGCAGAACGGGTCCTGCACGTTGTCGCTGGCGAAGAGCAGCGGAATGCCGCGGGCGCGCGCCTCCTTCACCAGCGTCAGGCCGCGCTGGCGCGGCGTGCGGCCGGTTCGGGCGTCCTGCAGCAGCAGGTTGGTGATGGGCAGGCTGACCAGGGTGATGGGCGCGCGGGCCACCTCGTCCAGGATGGCGAGGGCGCGGGATTCGGGCATGGCCGCGAGCGCGCACACATGGCCGCAGACGATCCGACCGGCAAAGCCCAGCTCGCGGGCGATGCGCGCCGTGCCGAGCAGGCCTTCGGCCTCGGCGTGCAGTTCCTCGTCCACATGCAGGTCCACGTCCAGGTCCTGCGCCTGGGCGGCCTGCAGCAGGTGGTGCATGGCCTGCGCGTCCCAGTTGGTGGAGTGCACGAAGCCGCCCATCAGCGCCTGCGGCCCGGTGGCCTTGACCTGCGCCGCCACGGTGCGGGCAGCGGCCGGGTCGGCAAAGCTGTCGAGCTTGGTGAGGCTCACCAGCTGCAGCGCGAGGCGGTCGGCCCAGTCATGAGCCAGGCGGTCGAGCACCGGCCAGGCGCAGGGCAGCGGGCCGATCTCGGGCCAGTTGACGTGGGTGCGCAGCAGCGTGGTGCCGGCTTCCCAGGCCCACTGCAGGCCCTGGCTGGCGCGTGCATGGATGTCCTCGGGCGTCCAGCGGGCCATGTCGGCCACCGAGGCTTCGATGGCGCCGAGCAGGCCGGGTTGCACCTCGGGGATGCGGGCCAGGGTGAAGGTCTTGTCCAGGTGCACGTGGGCATCGACCAGGCCGGGCAGCACCAGGGCCCCGTGCAGGTGCCAGGCGCCGGGCTCCGGGGCGCGGTCGTCTTCGGGCGTCACGCTGCGCACGCGGCCCTGCGCCAGTTCGATGCGCGCCAGCGCGGGGCGGCTGTCGGTGTGCGGCCAGTCGTGGGCCAGCAGCCAGGCCGGCAGGCGGGCATGGCGCAGCACGGCGGGCGTGGAATGTGCGGTCATGGCCGGGCCTCCGGTGCGCGGTATGCAGTGCGGGCGTGCATGGCGCGCCGCTCAGCGGAAGGCCGCCATGGCGGCGCCGACGCGGGCCTTGAAGCGGCCCAGTTGCGCTTCGGTCGCCACGTTCATGTGGTAGTGCGCGTGGTAGTCCACCCGGGCCTGGGCCGCGGTGAGCCGCTTCATGTAGCGCGTGATGATCTTGCGCGGCGGATCGCCCATGTACCAGGCCATCCAGCGCGGCCGGCCGTAGGTGACGACGGCGCTGATGCGCTTGATGTTTCGCAGCATGGGCCGGACGTTGGCCGGGTCGCTGATGTCGAAGGCCACGCCGGGCATCAGCAGCCGGTCGAACCAGCCCTTGAGCATGGCCGGCAGGCCGAAGCACCAAGTCGGGAAGCAGAACACGATGGCCTCGGCGCGCTCCAGCCGCTCGATGTAGGGCTGCAGCGGCACCCGGTTGGCCGGCACGTCGTGGTAGCCCAGGCGCTCCTCGCGCGACATCACCGGGTTGAAGCCCTCGGCATAGAGGTCGCAGTCGTCCACCTCGTGGCCCGCGGCGCGCAGGTTGCGCAGCACCTCCTGGTGCATGGCCGAAGCGAAGCTGGTTTCGACTGGATGGCAGTAGACGACGAGCACGCGCATGGTGTTTGACCGATGAGTCAGAGCAATCGGTCAAATTAAGCACGTGGCGTGCCAGCGTGGGTGCACCGGGGCGGTGCGGCAATGCCATCGATCCGTTCGCCCTGAGCCTGCCAAGGGGCTTGTGCGCCCGGGCTTCGACAGGCTCAGCCTGAACGGTTTTGGGGCGATCGCCCGTCTACGGGGGGCGGAATGCGCTGAACGTATTCGCCAGCAGCATCAGCATCAGCATCAGCATCAGCATCAGCATCAGCATCAGCATCAGCATCAGCATCAGCATCAGCATCAGCATCAGCATCAGCATCAGCATCAGCATCAGCATCAGCATCAGCATCAGCCTCGGCCTCGGCCTCGGCCTCGGCCGTCAGGCTTCAGGCGTCAGGCGTCCGCCGGTACCGCCATGCCGCAGCCGGCCAGCACGAAGCCGATCAGCTCGCGCGCGACGGGCTCGCGGTCGATGTGCGCGTCATCGGGCAGGCCGCCCATCGAACGCACCTGCAGCGCGTAGTCGGCGTGGTACTGGGTCATGGCCCAGATGTGCTGCAGCAGCAGCCGGCCATCGAGCGGGCGCATCAGGCCGCGGGCGATCCAGCCGTCGATGATGTCGATCTTCTTCTGCGTCCACTGGCGCGACATGGGCCAGAAGCGCTCCAGGTTGCGGCCGCCGTCCAGCACCTCGCGCGTGAAGATGCGCGACATCTCCGGCTTGTCGAAGGCATGGTCCAGCTTCTGGCGCACGTAGGCCGCCAGCACCCGGGCCGGGTCGTTGGCATGCTCGTCGAAGGAGAACACCACCTTCCACTCGTGCAGCACCTGCATCAGCAGCTCGGAGTAGAGCTCTTCCTTGCCGGCGATGTAGTAGTGCAGCTGCGGCTTGGTCAGGCCCGCGCGCTGGGCGATGGCCTGGGTCGAGGTGCCCTTGAGGCCGTGGAGGCTGAACTCGGTGATGGCCGCCGCGCGGATGGCCGCCAGGATGCGCTCGCGCCCGGGGCGTGCACGCGACAGAGGCCCGTCGGGCGCGGGCATCTCCTGCGCGGGCGTGGGGCCGTCGGCGGGCTGTTCGGGGGGAGTGATGGCGGGAGGCAAGGCGCGGCGCGGTGGCGGTCGAGGGACGCGCGATGGTACTGCCCGGCATTGCCGGATGCCGCTTAAGCATCGACATGAGCCGGCCGCGGCGCAAATCCTGATTAGCGTTGCGGGCGGCCGCATTCGGCGGCCTGTCAGCCGTGCCGCCGCATCGCTGGCGGACCGCGCCGGCCCTATGACGACCTACCAAAAACGGAGTTTCCGCATGTACCTTTCCTACCGTCTTCGCGCCCTTGCTGCTGGCGCTGCGCTCATGGCCGGCGCCGCCCTCGCGCAGGCCCAGCAGGCCCTGCCCAACGTGGTGATCCTGGCCACCGGCGGCACCATCGCCGGCGCCGGCGCCTCGGCCGCCAACAGCGCCACCTATGCCGCCGCCAAGGTGCCGGTGGACAAGCTGATCGCCGGCCTGCCCGAGCTGTCGAAGGTGGCCACCGTGCGCGGCGAGCAGGTGTTCCAGATCGCGTCGGAAAGCTTCACCAACGACAACCTGCTGACCCTGGCCAAGCGTGTCTCGGCCCTGGCCAAGCAGGCCGACGTGGACGGCATCGTCGTCACCCACGGCACCGACACGCTCGAAGAGACGGCGTACTTCCTCAACCTGACGGTGCACACGGCCAAGCCCATCGTGGTGGTCGGCTCCATGCGCCCGGGCACCGCCCTGTCGGCCGACGGCGCCTTGAACCTGTACGACGCCGTCAACGTCGCCGCCAGCAAGGACGCGTCCGGCAAGGGCGTGCTGGTGACGATGAACGACGAGATCCAGTCGGGCCGCGACGTGGCCAAGGCCATCAACATCAAGACCGAGGCCTTCAAGAGCCAGTGGGGCCCGCTGGGCATGATCGTCGAGGGGAAGAGCTACTGGTTCCGCGCGCCGGTGAAGAAGCACACGATGCAGTCGGAGTTCGACATCGACCAGATCACCGCACTGCCTGCGGTGGACATCGCCTACGGCTACGGCAATGTGCCCGCCGACCAGTACGAGGCCATCGGCAAGGGCAAGGCCGCGCTCGTCCATGCCGGCACCGGCAACGGCTCGGTGGCCGACCGCGCCGTGCCCGCGCTGCAGAAGCTGCGCAGCGAGGGCGTGCAGATCATCCGCAGCTCGCGCGTGAACACCGGCGGCTTCGTGCTGCGCAACGCCGAGCAGCCCGACGACAAGTACGACTGGGTGGTGGCGCACGACCTGAACCCGCAGAAGGCCCGCATCCTGGCGATGGTGGCGCTGACGAAGACGCGCGACACGAAGGAATTGCAGCGGATCTTTTGGGAGTATTGACACCCACCCCGTGTGCGGGCCTCACTGCGTGTGGCCCGCACTCCCCTCAAGGGGCCGAGCCCGTACACAAAAGGTCCTGTGGACCTTTTGTGACTGGCGAGGGGCTGCGCCACTGGCGCAGCGCGGTCTGCAAGACGCCCCTGCGGCCCGGCGGAGCCGGTTCCGCGTGGCCTGCTGGCATGGCCTGCTCCGCGGCCTTTCGATCCTTGTTGGGGTGAGCCGTGCCGACGTCAGGGCCGGTCTGGCGATGATTCGCTTGTGATGCAGCCAGTAGCGAATGAAGGGCCTGTTTCTCACGCCGGCTGCGCATGCAGCCGTACGCCCAGGGCCTTGGCCACCTTGAGCACCGTGGCGAAGCTCGGGTTGCCGTCCGCGCTCAGCGCGCGGTACAGGCTTTCGCGGCTGAGGCCCGTTTCCCGGGCGACATGGCTCATGCCCTTGGCGCGGGCGATGTCACCGAGTGCGCGGGCAATGCCGGCGGCATCGTCGGGCGCCTCTTCCAGCCAGGCGTCGAGGTAGGCCGCCATTTCCTCCGGCGTGCGCAGGTGCTCTGCCACGTCGTAGGCGGAGGTCTTCGTCTTCGACGGCTTGTCAGCGTGTGCCTTGGTCATGCGCTTACCCTTCGTAGTCCTGTGCCAGTTGGAGGGCGGTGGCGATGTCGCGGCTCTGGGATGCCTTGTCTCCGCCCGCCAGCAGAAGCAGAAGTCGGTCGCCGCGCTGGCTGTAGTAGACCCGGTAGCCGGGGCCGACATCGATCTTGAGTTCCGACACCCCGCCCGTCAGATGCCGATGCGCGCCGGGGTTGCCATGGATCAGCCGGTCGACGCGCATCAGGATGCGTGCGCGGCCTGCCACGTCCTTCAGGCGATCAATCCACTCCCTGTACTCGTCTGTCTGCTCGACGCGCATGCGTGGATTGTAGCCTATGGGCTACATGAGATCAGTGATTCATGCGCTTTTGCCTGAGTTTGAGGCGACCGACCCGACATGCTGTGTCACCCCAGCATCGGCACCAGATCCGGATCGCCCTTGGCCATCGCGCGCTGGTAGGCGGGGCGGGCGCCCATGCGTTGCAACCAGGCGCGGATGTTGGGGTAGGGCGCGAGGTCCACGGACTGGAACAGGCGCATGGTGCTGAGGGAGAACACGCTCATGACGTCGGCGGCGGTGAATTCGGCACCGGCCAGATGTGCCGCCTCGCCCAGGCGCGCTTCCACCAGCGCCAGCACGCGGTCCAGCCGGCCCTGCACGGCCTGTTGCACCGGATGGTCGGCGGGCAGGCCGGCGCGGCTGATCATCATCAGGCGGCCCATCACCGGCTGCAGGTTGCCGTTGGCGAAGTGGAACCAGTAGAGGTAGTGCGCGAAGTCGGGATGTTCCGGCGCCAGCCGCAGTCGGCCCTGGCCATGGCGGGCGATCAGGTAGTCGACGATGGCGGCGGATTCGGCCAGCACCAGACCGTCGTCCTCGATCACCGGCGCGGCGCCCAGCGGATGCAGCGCCTTGAGTGCTGGCGGCGACAGCATCGTCGTCGCGTCGCGCTGGTGGCGCACCAGGGTGTAGGGAATCCCCAGCTCTTCGCAGAGCCAGAGGATGCGTTCGGACTGGGAGCGGCCCAGGTGATGGATCGTGAGCATGCGCGGGATTGTGCGGCCCGGCGTGCGGTGGCCTTGCGCTGCGCCGTGCCGTGTCGCGAGGTGCCGCTGAGTTCCTCGCTGCACGGCCGCACGACCCGCGCTCAGGCGGCCGGCACGTACAGCCGCGCGCGCCGCCGGTGGCGCGCCGACTCGGCACTGACGATGCTGATCGCCAGCCAGGCCGCGCCCGAGCACAGGCCCGCGACCACGTCCGTCAGGAAGTGCGCCTGCAGGAACACGCGGCTGGCCGGGACGGCCACGGCCATCGTGGCAGCCAGTGCCAGCATCGGCAGGCGCAGGCCCTTGGGTCCGATGCGCAGGCACAGGTAGGCCAGCATGCCCCACAGCACGATCGCGGCCGAGCTGTGGCCACTGGGAAAGCTGAAGCCCGGCGCATTCACCAGCAGCGTGTCGTGCACCGGCCGCACGCGCTCGAAGATCTGCTTGAGGGAATAGTTGAGGACCGCGTTCCCCGCGTTCGCCAGCAGCCAGCCCCAGGCGAAGCCCGGGTGGCCGCGCAGCCGCAGGAACAGGGCGAAGAGCAGCACGAAGGTGGCGACCGGCAGCGGGTCGCCGATATGCGTGAAGACGGAGAAGGCCTGCCGCGCCCAGTCGGGCGTGTGGGTGCCCACGGCCGCGCTCAGGGCGTCGTCCATGCGGCCCATCGGACGCCCATCGCCCAGGTGCCGCGCGAACAGGGTGAACAGGCTGGCCAGGCCGATGATCAACAGGAAGCCGATCACGAGCCCGGGCACGATGCGCCCCAGCTGCGGCGGCGCATCGGGTTCTGGCCGGGTGCGGCGGCGCCAGGCCAGGCCCAGGCTGCCCGCGAGCAGTGCCAGCAGCATGGCCGCGAGCACGATGAAGGGAAAGGCCGTCCAGGCCAGGCTGCCCATGCGCGCACCGAGCGCGCTCCAGTCGTCAGGGGTCATCGATCCTTGGGTTCGGGTGCAGGTCCAGCCCCCGGTGGTGTCAACCGCGGGCCGGGAGTTCCAGGGTGTCGGTCAGCGCCAGTGCGAAGGCGTCGAGGCGGGCGTCGAAGTTCCAGCGCTCCAGCGTGCAGCAGCGCCGTCCGTCGTCGCCCGGCCCGGGCCAGCGCAACAGGTTGACCGAGTTCGGGGCGCCGGATCGTACCCGGGAGGACACGGCCGTCCCTGCCTGCACGGCCCAGGCGCCGCCGGCCTGGGGCAGCGGCACGGCAAAGGGCAGGTGGATGTGGCCGCCCAGCACCAGGTCCACGCCGGCCTCGGCCCAGCGTGCCAGTGCGGCCTCGCGGCCGTGCAGCAGGTTCTCGTGGTCCTCCGGCCGGGTGACGGCCACCGGCTGATGCACCATCACCACGCGCAACTGCGCCGGTCCGGCGTCCGCCAGCCGGCGGGCGATGCGCTCGATCTGCGCAGGGCTGATCTCGCCATCGCTGTGGCGCCAGCGGCGTGTGGTCCTGGCGCCCAGCACCAGGCAGTGCGGCAGGTCCAGCGTGGGCTCCAGGTCGTCCCCCAGCGCCGCCTGGTAGCGGCGGTAGGGCGCAAGCAGCCGGCTGCCGAGGTCGAAAAGCGGGATGTCGTGGTTGCCGGGGATGACGAGCACGCGTGGCGCATCCAGTCGCTGCAGGAACGCGCGGGCGGCTGCGAACTGCGCCCGCGTGGCGCGCTGGGTGATGTCGCCGCTGACCACCACGGCGTCGGCCGCCTGGGCATGCACCCATCGGACCAGCGCTTCGACGACCGGCGCTTGCTCCGTGCCGAAGTGCGGGTCGGACAGGTGCAGCAGCACGCAGTCACGCTCGACGGGCAGGCTCCCGGGTGGCAAGGCGTGAGGCATGGGCGCGGGTCGGTCCCTCATGCGCGCTCAGCCTTCGCATCCAGGGGCTTGACCAGCCACAGCGGCCGTGGCGACACGCGAAAGCGCAGCGGCATGTCCATCCATTGCACCTCGCCATCGGTGGCCACGCGCACGCGTCGGCGCCCGGACGAGGCGCCGGTTGTCGCCTGCACCTCGATCTCGCGGAAGGTGAAGCTGCGCACCTTGGAGGCGCTGCCCAGCCGGCCCAGGGCCGCCCGCAGCACCAGCCCGATCATGGCCAGCCGGCCCAGCGGCTCCAGCACGATGGCGGCTAGCGCGCCGCCTTCTTCCACGGCCTGGCCTTCCTCCACGCCCACCTGCTCGAACTGCAGCGCGTTGTTGCCGACGAAGAGCGTGGGCGTGCGCAGCACCTGCGTGCCGCCGCCCGCGCTGACGTTGAGCGTCCAGGTACGAAAGCCCTTGAGCAGCGTCGCCAGCGCGGCGCCGAAGGCCACCCAGCGTCGGCGGCCGAAGCGGGCCTTGAAGTCTTCGCGCTCCTCCAGCATGCGGGCATACAGGCCCAGGCTGGCATTGACCAGGAAGGCGCGGTCGTTCACCTCGCCGGCCTGCACCGGCTGCGGCGTGCCGGTCAGCAGGGACCGCAGCGATTCCTCGATGGGCGCCGGGATGCCGTGCACCCGGCTGAAGTAGTTGAACGTTCCCTGCGGCAGCACGCCGAAGGCGCAGCCGGCGCGCAGGGCCGCATGGGCCACCGCGTTGATCGTGCCGTCGCCACCGGCCGCGACCGCGATGCCGCCCTGGGCCAGGGCCGATTCGACCGCCTCCCGCGCCAGGTCGGGCACGCGGCGCCCTTGGCCGACGACCCGCAGCGTGAGCGGCCTGCCGGCGGCGCGGCAGGCGGCCTCGATGGCCTGGCGCGTCTCGTCGGCGCTGCCTCGGCCCGATCCACGGTTGAGCACCACGAAGAGCGGTGCGGCAGGGGCAAGGGCAGGGGCAGCGGGCATGGGGCAGGCGGGGTGTCGGGCGAAGCCGACATGCTCCTGACGGGAAGCCGACTTGGCCAGGCCCGCGCGCCGCCAGTCCGTGTAGTCGTCCGCCGGCCTCGCATGCCCGCCGCGGCGCCGCGCGGCGGGCGCGCCCATAAAATGCGCGGTTCCCTGCGCCGGCGCTGCGACTGCCTCCGGCCTGCCTTCTTCCCGCACCATGCTGACCTTCCAACAGATCATCCTCAAGCTCCAGGCCTACTGGGACGCCCAGGGCTGCGCCCTGCTGCAACCCTACGACATGGAAGTGGGCGCAGGCACCAGCCACACCGCCACCTTCCTGCGCGCCCTGGGCCCCGAGCCGTGGAAGGCCGCCTACGTGCAGCCCAGCCGCCGCCCCAAGGACGGCCGCTACGGCGAGAACCCCAACCGCCTGCAGCACTACTACCAGTTCCAGGTGGTGCTCAAGCCGGCGCCCTCCAACATCCTCGAGCTCTACCTGGGCAGCCTGGAGGCCCTGGGCTTCGACCTCAAGAAGAACGACGTGCGCTTCGTCGAGGACGACTGGGAGAACCCCACGCTCGGGGCCTGGGGCCTGGGCTGGGAGGTCTGGCTCAACGGCATGGAAGTGACGCAGTTCACCTACTTCCAGCAGGTGGGCGGCATCGACTGCCGGCCGATCACCGGCGAGATCACCTACGGGCTGGAGCGTCTGGCCATGTACATCCAGGGCAAGGAAAGCATCTTCGACCTGGAATACGCGCCGGGCGTCACCTACGGCGACATCTACCACCAGAACGAGGTGGAACAGTCCACCTACAACTTCGAGCATTCCGACGCCGACTTCCTGTTCACCGCCTTCGGCGCGCACGAGAAGCAGGCCAGGCACCTCATGCAGGAGAAGCTGGCGCTGCCCGCCTACGAGCAGGTGCTCAAGGCCGCGCACACCTTCAACCTGCTGGATGCGCGCGGCGCCATCAGCGTGACCGAACGCGCCGCCTACATCGGCCGCATCCGCAACCTGGCCCGTGCCGTGGCCCAGAGCTACTACGACAGCCGCGAGCGCCTGGGCTTCCCGCTGGCGCCGCGCGAATGGGTCGCGCAGATCCCCAAGAAGAACAACGAGTCCACCGCCGCCGGCGAGAAAGCCGCCGCCTGAGCCATGAACGCCACGTCCTCGCATCCCAGCCTGCTCGTCGAACTCTTCGTCGAGGAACTGCCGCCCAAGGCGCTCAAGAAGCTCGGCGACGCCTTTGCCGGCGTGCTGCGCGACCAGCTGGTCGCCCAGGGCCTGGCCGGCGGCGCCTCGGTGCTCACGGCCTACGCCTCGCCGCGCCGCCTGGCCGCGCACCTGACCCATGTGGCGCCGCGCGCCGCCGACAAGGCCGTCTCGCAGAAGCTGATGCCGGTCAGCGTCGGCCTGGATGCCGCCGGCCAGCCCACGCCCGCGCTGGTCAAGAAGCTCGCCGCCCTGGGCCTGGACGCCTCGGCCGCCGCCGGCCTGCGCCGCGCGCCCGATGGCAAGGCAGAGGCCCTGTTCCATGACAGCACCGTGGCTGGCGCCACCCTGGCCGAGGGCCTGCAGAAGGCCCTGGCCGAGGCCATCGCCAAGCTGCCCATCCCCAAGGTCATGAGCTACCAGCTCGAAGCCCGCTGCGAGCTGCCCGGCTGGAGCAGCGTCAGCTTCGTGCGCCCGGCGCATGGCCTGGTGGCGCTGCACGGCGCCGAGGTGGTGCCCGTCACCGCCCTGGGCCTGGAAGCCGGCCGCGACACGCACGGCCACCGTTTCGAAGCCGCCGTCGACCCGGTCGTGCTGCGCGACGCCGACCACTACGCGCTGCAGCTGGAGGAAGAGGGCGCCGTCATCGCCGGCTTCGAGGCCCGCCGCGCCGAGATCGCCCGCCAGCTGGCCGCCGCCGCGGTGGCCGTGGGCAACGGCTGCGAGCCCATCCGCGACGACGCCCTGCTGGACGAGGTCACAGCCCTGGTCGAGCGGCCCAACGTGCTCACCTGCAGCTTCGAGCAGGAGTTTCTGGGCGTGCCGCAGGAATGCCTCATCCTGACGATGAAGGCCAACCAGAAGTACTTCCCGCTGCTGGACGCGCAGGGCCGGCTGACGCACCGCTTCCTGGTGGTGAGCAACATCCGTCCCGACGACGCCAGCGCCGTCACCGGCGGCAACGAGCGCGTGGTGCGCCCGCGCCTGGCCGACGCCAAGTTCTTCTTCGACCAGGACCGCAAGAAGAGCCTCGAATCGCGCCTGCCGCTGCTGGACAAGGTGGTCTACCACAACAAGCTGGGCACGCAGGGCGAGCGCGTGCAGCGCGTCGTGGCCATCGCCAAGGCCATCGCCGCCCAGCTGGGCGACGGCGCGCTGGCGGCCCAGGCCGAGCAGGCCGCCCGGCTGGCCAAGACCGACCTGGTCACCGACATGGTGGGCGAGTTCCCCGAGCTGCAGGGCATCATGGGCCGCTACTACGCGCTCAACGACGGCCTGCCCACCGCCGTGGCCGACGCCATCGAGGACCACTACAAGCCCCGCTTCGCCGGCGACGAACTGCCGCGCGGCACGGTCGGCCTGGCGGTGGCCCTGGCCGACAAGCTGGAGACGCTGGCCGGCATGTTCGGCATCGGCAACCTGCCCACCGGCGACCGCGATCCCTTCGCGCTGCGCCGCCATGCGCTGGGCGTGGTGCGCATGCTGATCGAGCGCGACCTGCCGCTGGCGCTGCCCGCGCTGATCGACATCGCCCTCGGCGCCATGGGCCCGCTGGCCACCGAGGCCAACGCCCGCACCCAGCTGCTGGACTTCATCCAGGATCGCCTGGCCGGCAGCCTGCGCGAGCAGGGCGCCAGCGCCCAGGAGGTCGACGCCGTGCTCGGCCAGCGCCCGCCGCACCTGGCCGAGGTGCCGCGCCTGCTGGCCGCCGTGCGCGCCTTCGCCCGCCTGCCCGAGGCGCCGGCCCTGGCCGCCGCCAACAAGCGCATCGGCAACATCCTCAAGAAGTCGCCCGAGGCCGACGCCCACGTCACCGAAGGTCTGCTGCGCGAGCCGGCCGAGCAGGCGCTCTACCAGGCCATGCAGCAGGTGGTGCCGCAGGCCGACGCGCAGTTCGCCGCCGGCGACTACACCGCCTCGCTGCAGACCCTGGCCGCGCTGCGCGCGCCGGTCGATGCCTTCTTCGACGGCGTGATGGTCAATGCCGAAGAGGCCGACCTGCGCCTGAATCGCCTGGGCCTGCTGGCCGCGCTGCACCGGGCGATGAACCGCGTGGCGCTGCTGGAGCGCCTGGCGGCCTGACCGGCCTCGCGCGCCTTTCTTCACCAGTGAGCCCACCATGCCCGAGAACGTCCGACAGCAGCAGCGCAGCCAGGCCCTCAAGCTGGTGATCCTGGACCGCAACGGCAGCATCAACGAGCACCGCGACGACTTCGTCAAGAGCGACACCGAGTGGACGCCGCTGCCCGGCGCGCTGGAGGCCATCGCGCGGCTCAACCAGGCCGGCTGGCATGTGGTGATCGCCTCCAACCAGTCGGGCCTGGGCCGCGGCCTGTTCGACGTGGCTTCGCTCAATGCCATGCACGCCAAGATGCAGAAGATGCTGGCCACCTTCGGCGGCCGCATCGACGCCATCTTCTACTGCCCGCACAGCCCCGAGGACGACTGCGACTGTCGCAAGCCCAAGCCGGGCCTGTTCAAGCAGATCGGCGAGCGCTTCGGCATCGACCTGCGCGGCGTGCCCACGGTGGGCGACAGCCTGCGCGACCTGCAGGCTGGCGCCGCCGCGGGCTGCGAGCCGCACCTGCTGCTCACCGGCGTGGGCGCGGCCTGCCGCGGCGTGCATCCGCTGCCGCCCGAGTTTCCGACCGGCACCCAGGTGCACGAGGACCTGGCCGATTTCGTCCGCTTCCTGCTGGCGCGCGAGGCGCATGCGGCGCCCGCGCCCTCGGCCCCGGCCTCGGTCGCCCCGCCTGCGGCGCCACGAGTCTGATCCTCCCGGCCTTTCGACCATGCCCTGCCGCTGCGCCGCCCCGTCCCGGTCCTGAACCGGGCCGATGCATCGAGGCCCGGCGCTTCCTCCTTCCTCTCCACCCTCGTCCCCGATGGCCTTTCTCCGTTCGACCCTTCACGTGCTGTGGATGGCGGTCACCGTCGTCCCCTACGCCATCGCCCTGCTGGGAGCCTCGCTCTTCGTGCGCGGCGAGCCGCTCTACCGCATCGCCGCCGCCTGGCTGGGCGTGGCCATCGGCGGCGCGCGCTGGATCCTCGGCATCCGGCCCGTGGTCCTGGGCATGGAGAACCTGCCGCAGGACAAGGAGGCCGGTGCCGTGCTGCTGGTCAAGCACCAGTCCACCTACGAGACCTTCCTGATGCCCACGCTCATGCCGCATCCGCTGGCCTACGTGTTCAAGAAGGAGCTGCTGTATGTGCCCTTCTTCGGCTGGGCCATGTCGCGCCTGGACATGGTGCACATCGACCGCAAGCAGCGCACGCAGGCTTTCCAGAAGGTGGTGGCGCAGGGCAAGAAGCTGCTGGGCAAGGGCGTGTGGATCATCATGTTCCCCGAAGGCACGCGCATCCCGCGCGGCCAGGTGGGCCAGTACAAGACGGGCGGCACGCGGCTGGCGATCGAGACCGGTGTGCCCGTCGTTCCCATCGCCGTGACCTCGGCCCGCTGCTGGCCGCGCAAGGCCTTCGTCAAGACGCCGGGCACGGTGCATGTGTCCATCGGCCCGGCCATCCCGAGTGCCGGCCGCAAGGCGGACGAACTCATGGTCGAGGTGCAGGCCTGGATCGAGGCCGAGATGCGTCGCCTGGACCCGGAGGCCTACCGCTGAAGGCGGCCGGCAAGCAGGGCGCGGGCATGCACCGGCTGTTGCAGCTGACGCTGGACCTGTTTGGCGAGTCGCCGGCGCCAGCGCCGGCGGTCGAGCCGCCCCTCCCGCCCGCGAAGGCGCGCGGCGTTGCGCCGACCTCCCCGGGCGTGGCCGCGCCAGCGCAGCCGCTGCGTGCGCCGGACAGTCGCACCCTCGTCTTCACCCATCCGCGCGCCTCGCGCGAGATCGTGCTGGGCGACGTGCGCATCGCCTATGCCTTCGACCGCGGCCATCGCCGCACCATCGGCTTCTCGGTGAGCGGCGAGGGTCTGGCAGTGCGCGCGCCGCGCTGGGCGGCCATCCGCGACGTCGAGGCGGCCCTGCAGGAGAAGGCCGGCTGGATCCTGCGAAAGCTGTCGGAGGCACGCCAGCGCGAGTCGCAGCGGGAGGCTGGCCGCATCGACTGGTGCGATGGGGCGCAGTTGCCCTTCCTGGGGCGCATGGTCACCCTGCGCCTGGATCCCACCGACCGCCAGGCCGGCGCGGGGGGCCTGCTGGACGTGGGCGACGGCAGCGCCGATGCGCCGCAGGTGCTGCGGCTGGCACTCTCGCCGGACGTGGGCGAGGCCCGCATCCGCGACGCGGCGCAGGCCTGGCTGACGCGGCAGGCGCGACGCGTCTTCACCGAGCGGCTGGCGCATTTCGCGCCGCAGCTGGGCGTGCAGTGGACCAAGCTGTCGCTGTCCAACGCCGCCACCCGCTGGGGCAGTGCAAGCGCGGACGGCTCGATCCGCCTCAACTGGCGGCTGATCCACTATCGGCTGCCGATCATCGACTACGTGGTGGTGCACGAGCTGGCGCACCTGCGGGTGATGGACCACAGCCCGCGCTTCTGGGACGAGGTGGGGCGCGTGCTGCCGGACTATGCGCAGCGGCGGCAGGTGCTGAAGGACGAGCCGGCGCCGCGCTGGGGGTGAGTGGCGCCTGGCGCTGCAGTGGCGTGCGGGGCGCGTTGGACTTGCCAGGAACTGGGAACCAGGTGCCGGATGCCGGCTGCTGGATGCCGTGTGCCGTGTGCCGTGTGCCGTGTGCCGTGTGCCGTGTGCCGGGGGGCGCGCATGGCAGGGTCCGGGGCGCGCGCCGGCGCCGGGCCCAGGGCGCGCGGGCTCATACGGGGTCGGTCGGCCCTGCGGGCCGACTCCGCTGCGGTGCTCGGATGGACGGGCACGCGGCATAACTCGCTACGCGCTTCGCGCTGCGCTCAGACAAACGCCGCGAGTCAGATCACGAAGCAGGCCTGTCCTCCGGCAGGCCTGCAGCCCGTCCATCCTGCGCGCCTCGCCGACCCCGAAATCGCCCACGCACCCTGGGCCCGACACCGGCGCGTGGAAGCTGGCGTGGGTGTTCCTGGGTACCCGGTCTTGCTCCCTCTCCCCTCGCGGGAGAGGGCGGGGGAGAGGGGGCCGGTGGCCCGCAAGAAGCGCGGTGGTGGTGTGACCGCCCCCTCTCCCCAACCCCTCTCCCGCGAGGGGAGAGGGGCTACGCGCAGCACGCATGCCGGCCGATCAATCCCGCCTCAGGCCCTGGTGCCGGTGAGGGCGTGGCGGCGCGCCTGTGGGGCGCCGAGGAGCGCAGGGCGGACGGGCTGCGGGCCTGCCGAAGGACAGGCCCGCTTCGTGAACTGACTCGCGGCGTTTGTTTGAGCGCAGCGCGAAGCGCGTAGCGAGTTATGCCGCGGCCCGTCTGCCCGAGCACCGCAGGGGAGTCGGCGCGCAGCGCCGACCGCTCCACTGAAGCGCCGCCACGCCCTCACCGGCGCCAGGGCCGGACCATCGTCAACGAAGGGGCGCCCGCACGGCACCTGTGCAATTCGGCGTACCGGGCCACCGAGCGCTCAAGGCTCAAGGCCGAAAGGCAACAGACCTTGCAGGCCGCTACGCCTCAAAGACACCAAGACATCAAATACATCAGGTCGGATACGTCCCCGGCAACAGAATGCTCCGGTCCACGTTGCACAACTGCGTGTGCCCGCAGAAGGCCATCGTCGTGTCCAGCTCCTTGTGGATGATCTGCAGCGCCCGCGTCACGCCGGCCTCGCCCATCGCGCCCAGGCCGTAGACCATCGAGCGGCCGATCATCGTGCCGCGCGCGCCCAGGGCCCAGGCCTTGAGCACGTCCTGGCCGCTGCGGATGCCGCCGTCCATCCACACCTCCAGCCGGTGGCCCACCGCGTCCACGATGGCCGGGAGGGCCGAGATGCTGCTGGGCGCGCCGTCGAGCTGGCGGCCGCCGTGGTTGCTCACCACGATGGCGTCGGCACCGGCATCGGCGGCCATGCGGGCGTCTTCCTCGACCATGATCCCCTTCAGGATCAGCTTGCCGCCCCACTGCTGCTTGACCCATTCGATGTCGGCCCACGACAGGCGCGGATCGAACTGCTCGTTGGTCCAGGCGGCCAGCGAGCTCATGTCGCTCACGCCCTTCACATGGCCCACCAGGTTGCGGAAGGTGTGGCGCTTGGTCTGCGCCATGCCCAGCACCCAGCGCGGCTTGGTCGCCAGGTTGAGGATGTTCTTGAGCGTCGGCCGCGGCGGCGCCGTCAGGCCGTTCTTGAGGTCCTTGTGGCGCTGGCCGATCACCTGCAGGTCCAGCGTCAGCACCAGGGCGCTGCACTTGGCCGCCTTGCAGCGGTCGATCATGCGGGCCATGGCGTCGCGGTCGCGCATCATGTACAGCTGGAACCAGAAGGGCGCCGTCGTGTTCTGCGCGATGTCCTCGATGGAGCAGATGCTCATGGTCGAGAGCGTGAACGGAATGCCGAACTTTTCGGCCGCCCGCGCCGCATGAATCTCGCCGTCGGCATGCTGCATGCCCGTCAGGCCCACCGGGGCGATGGCCACGGGCATTTTCGCGGGCACGCCCACCATGGTGGTGGCGGTGCTGCGGTTCTCCAGGTTGACCGCCACGCGCTGGCGCAGCTTGATCTTGTGGAAGTCCTCTTCGTTGGCGCGGTAGGTGCCTTCGGTCCAGGCGCCGGAGTCGGCGTAGTCGTAGAACATGCGCGGCACGCGCTTCTGCGCCAGCACGCGCAGGTCTTCGATGTTGGTGATGACGGTCATGGAAGTTCCGGAAGGGCGGGCCCGGCGCACGACGGGCGCGCCGGGCCGGGCTTGGTCAGTGGACCACGGTCAGGGTGAAGGGCCAGACGTACGCCTGCAGCGTCACATACAGGCCCACCAGCGCCGCGAGCGCGATCGAGTGGAAGAAAACGTAGCGCAGGATATCGCCTTCGTGATTGAACCAGCGGGTGGCGGTGGAGGCCACGACGATGGACTGCGCGTCGATCATCTTGCCCATCACGCCGCCCGAGCTGTTGGCCGCGCCCATCAGGTTGGCCGACAGGCCCAGCTGCTCGGCCGCCACCTTCTGCATGCCGCCGAAGAGCACGTTCGACGCCGTGTCCGAGCCCGTGAGCGCCACGCCGATCCAGCCCATCAGCGTGCCGAAGAAGGGATACAGCACGCCGGTGTTGGCGAAGGCCAGGCCCAGCGTGGTGTCGGTGCCCGAGAAGCGCGTCAGCGTGCCCAGTGCCAGCATCAGCACGATGGTCAGCAGCGAGTAGCGCACCATCCACAGCGTGCGGAAGAAGGTGCCCACGATGGCCACCGGGCTGTACTTCATCAGCACGGCGCTGAGCACCGCCGCCAGCAGGATGCCGCTGCCGGTGGCCGACAGCAGGTTCAGCACGTAGACGGCCGCCTCCTTGTGGGGCGTCGTCACCACCGGCGGCATCTTGTCGATCATGTTGTGCAGGCCCGGCATCGGGAAGCTGGGCGCGAACAGGCCGTTGAGCCAGGTCTTGACCGCCGGCAGGCCCCAGACGAAGACGAACACCGAGAGGATCAGCCACGGCATCCAGGCCCGCACCAGCGCGGCGCGGCTGTGCTGGCGCACCGGCTGCGGCGGCTTGGCCTCGGCGGCGCTGGGATCGTTGCCGCGCATCGAGGGCGAGGTCCAGATGCGCTTGGGCTGCCACACGCGCAGGAAGGCCACCAGGCTCAGCATCGAGACGACGGCCGCGATGATGTCCACCAGCTCCGGCCCGATGAAGTTGGAGACCAGGAACTGCGGCACCGCGAAGCTCACGCCCGTGACCAGGATGGCGGGCCAGATCTCCATCATGGCCTTGCGGCCGGCGAAGGCCCAGATCAGCCAGAAGGGCACCATCAGCGAGAAGAAGGGCAGCTGCCGGCCGATCATGGCCGTCACCTCCATCAGGTCGTAGCCGTGCACCTTGGCCAGCGTGATCACCGGCGTGCCCAGCGCGCCGAAGGCCACCGGCGCCGTGTTGGCGATCAGCGAGAGTCCCGAGGCCGCCAGCGGCGAGAAGCCCAGCCCGATCAGGATCGCCGCCGTCACCGCCACCGGCGTGCCGAAGCCGGCCGCACCCTCGAAGAAGGCGCCGAAGCAGAAGGCGATCAGCAGCAGCTGGATGCGCCGGTCCTCGGTGATGCCCGACAGCGAATCCTGCAGCACCGCGAAGCTGCCGTTCTGCTCGGTCAGCTGGTGCAGGAAGATGATGTTCAGCACGATCCAGCCGATGGGTAGCAGGCCGGTGAAGGCGCCGAAGAGCGCCGCGCGCCCGGCCAGGTCGGCGGGCATGCCGTAGGCGAAGACGGCCACCAGCAGCGCCGCGACGAGCCCCATGCCGGCGGCGATGTGCGCCTTGATGTGGAAGAAGCCGAGTGCGGCCAGCATCACTACCACCGGGATCGCCGCGAGGGCGGTGGAGATGAACATGTTGCCGAACGGGTCGTAGATCTGCTGCCAGGGCATGGCGTGTCTCCTGCGTGTTGTTGTGGACGGTGCGGGCATGCTGCCTGTCGTGCGGCTGCCACGCAACGGGACGCGACTTTAGGAGCGGGCGGCGGCCGGGGGGCTGAAAAGGATGCGCGGCGGGCGTGAATCTTTTTCACGGCCGGCCGGCCGGCCGGCGGAGCGTGGGCGGGGCTTCGACAGGCTCAGCCCGAACGGTCTGGGGGGGGCGGCAGGCGCCGGCGAAGCTGCTCCGGCCGGACGGGGGTGCGGCGGGTCTCGGCGAAGGTGCCCGCGGACGGCCGGCGCGCAGCGCGCCCTCAGTCCCGCATCGCCTGCCGGATCCAGTCCACGAAGGCGGCGCACTCCCAGCGTTCCAGCGTGCCCGGCTTCCAGCACAGGAAGTAGTCGTGCGGCGAGCGCACGCTGCGTCGCGACAGGCGCACCAGCCGGCCGCTGTCCAGCCAGCCCTGGCCGAGCCGCAGGCGCATCAGCGCCACGCCGAAGCCGGCGACGGCGGCGTCCAGCACCAGGCCCAGGTCGTTGAACTGGTTGCCCGAGGCCGGCTCGGGCAGGCCGATGCCGCAGGCGCGGAACCAGGTGCGCCAGGGCTCCAGCGGGGAGCGGATCAGGTGGGCGCGGCCGATCTCGGCCTCGGTGTCGAAGTCGCCCTCGAAAGGGCCCGCCTCGCCCAGGTATTCGGGGCTGCACACGGGGCAGACCTCGTCGGAGAGCAGGTGCATCGACTCCCGGTCGGGGAAGGGGCCGACGCCGAAGCGCAGCTCGATGTCGGCCTCCTCGGCCGTCACGTTGTGGATGGGGATGGCCACCTGCAGCATCAGCTCGATGTCCGGGTAGGCATGGCGGAACAGCGCCAGCCGCGGCAGCAGCAACTGGCGCGAGAAGGTGGGCGTGACGGCCACGCGCAGCCGCGTTGAGGCGGGCGCTGCCCGGGCCGGGCGCGGTGCGTCCTGCAGCGCGGCCATGGCTTCGCGCACCCGCAGCAGGTAGGCCGCGCCCTCGGCCGAGGGCAGGAACTCGCCGCGCGCCGCGAAGAGCTTGAGCCCCAGCTGCGTCTCCAGCTGCCGGATGCGGTGGCTCACCGCGCTGGGCGTGACCGACAGCTCGGCCGCCGCCTGCGTCACGCTGCGCAGGCGCGCGACGGCCTCGAAGGCCAGGAGGGACTGGATGGGCGGAATGCGGACGGCGGTCATGGCGTGGTCACGGATCGGGCGTGGGCGAGAGGCGGGCCGCGAGATGGTCGATCACGGTGCGGCATTTGGGCGGCAGGTGGCGGTCCGGCGGATACAGCAGCCAGGCCTGGCCGGTGTAGGGGCCCAGGAACTCCCAGTCGGCCAGCACCTGCTGCAGTTCGCCGGCGGCCAGGGCGGCGCGGGCGCTGAAATCGGGCAGGCAGGCGATGCCCAGGCCGCGGCGCGCCGCGTCCAGCCGCGCGCCGCTGTGGTTGACGGCATAGCGGCCGTGCACCGCCACTTCCGCCTGCTCGTCGCCGCGGCGAAAGCGCCAGTGGTGGTCGCGCGGATGCTCGCCGAGCCACAGGCAGCTGTGGCCGGGCAGGTCCTGCGGATGCGCTGGCATGCCGGCCGCTGCCAGGTAGGCGGGCGCGGCGCACAGCAGGTGGCGCACCGGCATCAGCGGCCGGCCGGCCAGGCCTTCGGGCGGCTGGCGGGTGATGCGCACGACCAGGTCCACGTCCTCGCGCACCGGGTCGATGTCCCGGTCGTCGGCGACCAGGTGAACCTCCAGGCCGGGCTGCGCGGCGAGCAACTCCAGCACCAGCGGATGCAGCACCTGATGGGCCAGGGCCTTGGGCGCGCTCAGGCGCACCACGCCGGCCGGCGCCGCCGCGAAGCGCTGGCCCACCTGCAGCGTGGCCTGGGCCGCGGTCACCAGCTCGGCGCAATGGGCGAAGGCCTCGCGCCCGGCCTCGGTCAGCCGCTGCTGGCGGGTGGTGCGGGCCAGCAGGCGCACGCCCAGGGCCTCCTCCAGCCGCGCCACCTGGCGGCTCACGGCCGAGGGTGTCATGCCCAGCGCGCGGGCGGCGGCCGAGAAGCTGCCGCGCTCGGCCACCTGGGCGAAAGCCACCATCTCGGACAGCAGGTGCAGCGGCGCATTGATTCCCATGGGGAAGGGATTTTGTTCCGGCGCAGCGGCTGGTCGTGGGAAAGATGGCGCCGAAGAATCGCCGCCATGCCGATCACCTTCTCTTCTCGCCTGCGCGCCCACCGGGTCACCGGTGCCCTGGCCGCGCCCGAACTGCTGCTGCTCGCCGTGGCCGCCGTGTGGGGCGCGAGCTATGCCGTCACCAAGCCGGTGCTGGGCCAGATGCCTGTGGCCGCCTTCCTGGCGCTGCGCTTCGCGCTCACCTTCGCGGTACTGGCGCCCGCGCTGCGGCCGCTGCTGCGCCCGGGCGGGGCGGCCGGGCTGGCGGTGGGCGGGGTGCTGGGGCTGCTGCTGCTGGCCATCTTCGTCTGCGAGACGGAGGGCCTGCGGCGCACGCCGGCCGGGCAGGCGGCCTTCCTGATCAGCCTGTGTGTGGCTTTCACGCCCTGGGTGGACTGGGCGCTCTCCGGCCACCGGCCGGCCTTGCGGCTTTTTGCGGCCACCGGCCTGTGCGTGGCGGGCACCGCGCTGCTGGCGCTGGACGGGGCGGCGCCAGCGGGCCATGCCACGGGCGCGGCATTGATGCTGGCGGCCGCGCTGCTGCGTGCCTGCATGGTGTGCCTGACGCGGCGCCTGGCCCCGCGCCATGCGCTGCCGGCGCTGTCGCTCACGGCCGTGCAGTGTGGGGTGGTGGCGCTGGGAGCCTCGGTGCTGGCGCTGCGGCCGGGTTCAGGCGGCTGGGTGCCGCCGCCCGCGTCCGTGGCATTCTGGGCCGCGATGGTCTTCCTGGTGCTGGGTTGCACCGTGTTCGCCTTCTTCGCACAGAACCACGCGGTGCAGCGCATGCCGCCCAGCCGGGCGGCGCTGCTGATGGGCAGCGAGCCGCTGTTCGGCGCGCTGATCGCCGTCGCCCTGCTGGGCGAGCGGCTGGATGCGGCGGGCTGGCTCGGCGGCCTGCTCATCGCCGGTGCCGCGGCGTGGGCCGGGTTGCCGCGCCGCGCGCGGCCTCAGCGCCCCCAGGCGCAGCCGCCGTCCACCACCAGCGTGGAGCCCACCACGTAGTCGCCGGCGCGCGAGGCCAGGTAGATGGCGGCGCCGGCCATGTCCTCCGGTGTGCCCACGCGGCCCAGCGGCACGCGGTCGGCCACCTCGTCTGCGTGGTCGCGGGCCTCCTTGTTCATGCTGGAGGCGAAGGGGCCGGGGGCGATGGCGCTGACGACGATGCGCTCCGGTGCCAGGCGCAGCGCCATGCGCTTGGTCAGGTGGATCAGGCCGGCCTTGCTGGCGGCGTAGGAGTAGGTCTCCCACGGGTTGACCGAGATGCCGTCGATGGAGGCGATGTGGATCACCTTGGCCAGGTGGTCGGTGGCCGCCTTCTTGAGCATGGGCGTCAGCGCCTGCGTCAGGAAGAAGGGCGACTTCATGTTGAGGTCCACCACCTTGTCCCAGCCGCTTTCGGGAAACTCCTCGTACGGCGCGCCCCAGGCCGCGCCCGCGTTGTTGACCAGGATGTCGAGCGAATCCTCGTGCTTCGCATAGGCGGCGACCAGCGCCTGCACGCCTTCCATCGTCGACACGTCCGCCGGCAGCGAGACGCAATGGCCCAGCGCCGACAGCTCCTTGGCCGCCTGGTCGCAGGCGTCGGCCTTGCGGGCCGAGATGTAGACCCGGGCGCCCTGCGCCAGGTAGCCCTCGGCGATCATGCGGCCGATGCCGCGCGAGCCGCCGGTGATGAGGGCCGTGCGGCCCTTGAGCGAGAAGAGGTTCGAGGTGTCCATGGTGCGTGTCTCCTTCGGTGGCGCAGCTTAAGAGGGCCTGCGGCCCGGGGCCGTCGCCAAGGCGCCAAACGCAACCGGATGCATCGAAGCGGATTTCCGACATGAGGGGAATCCCGGAGCGCGGTATGGTTGCGGCCTTCACAAGAACAACGCCTGCCCCTGCCTATGCTCGACCGACGCTCCTTCGTCTCTTCCGGCGCCGCCGCCTTCGCCCTGGGTCTTCTGGGCCGGCCCGCCTCCGCACAGAACGCCAAGGCCCTGCAGCTTAGCCAGCCGCGGCCCTTCTCCTGGGATGGCCTCGTGGCCGACGCCCAGGCCCTGGCCGGCCGGCCCTATGCGCAGGAGAACCGCCTGCCGAAGGACGTGCTGGAGCGCATCGACTACGACGCCCACGGCAAGATCCGCTTCGACACCGACTACGCCCTGTTCAAGGACGGGCCCGGCGCCTTCCCGGTCACCTTCTTCCACCTGGGCCGCTTCTTCCAGGTGCCGGTGCACATGCATGTGCTGGAGAACGCGGGCGGCGACGTCTTCTCGCGCGAGATCGTCTACGACAGCGCCTACTTCGACATGCCCGCTGACAGCCCGGCCAAGCAGTTGCCCGACGGCGCAGGCTTTGCCGGCTTCCGCTTCCAGGAAAGCCGGCTGGGCGACCAGGCCAAGCTGGACTGGCGCAAGAACGACTGGGTGGCCTTCCTGGGCGCCTCCTACTTCCGCGCCATCGGCGAGCTCTACCAGTACGGCCTGTCGGCCCGCGGCATCGCGCTGGACGTGGCCCTGCCTGACCGGCCGGAGGAGTTCCCCACCTTCACCCGCTTCTGGTTCGAGCCGCCCAAGGACGACACCACGGTGGTCGTCTATGCGCTGCTGGAAGGCCCGAGCGTCACCGGCGCCTTCCGCTTCGTCATGCAGCGCAAGGCGGCGGTGATCATGGACATCGAGCAGCGCCTCTTCCTGCGCCGCGATGTGGGCCGGCTGGGCCTGGTGCCGCTGACCTCGATGTACTGGTATTCGGAGACGCTGGGCGCCCGCGGCATCGACTGGCGGCCCGAGGTGCACGACTCCGACGGGCTGGCGCTGTGGACGGGTGGCGGCGAACGCATCTGGCGCCCGCTCAACAACCCGGCCGTCACGCGCGCCTCGCAGTTCAACGACCGCGCGCCCAAGGGCTTCGGCCTGCTGCAGCGCGACCGCGCCTTCGACCACTACCAGGACGGCGTCATGTACGACAAGCGCCCGAGCCTCTGGGTGGAGCCGCTGGGCGACTGGGGCGATGGCTCGGTGCAGCTGATCGAGATCCCGACCGACGACGAGATCCACGACAACATCGTCGCCTTCTGGGTACCGGCTGCGCCCGCCACCAAGGGCAGCAGCTACAGCCTGCGCTACCGCCTGTACTGGCAGGCGGAGGAGCCCTTCCCCGGCCCGCTGGCGCGCTGCGTGGCCACGCGAATCGGCCGCGGCGGCCAGCCGGGCCAGCCGCGGCCGCAGGGCGTGCGCAAGTTCATGGTCGAGTTCGTGGGCGGCACGCTCAAGGACATTCCCTTCGGCGTCAAGCCCGAGGCGGTGCTCACCGCGTCGAGCGGCAGCTTCTCCTACGTCTTCACCGAGGCCGTGCCCAACGGCGTGCCCGGCCACTGGCGTGCGCAGTTCGACTTCACGCCCGCGCCCGGCAACAACGAGCCGGTGGACATGCGCCTGTACCTGCGCAATGGCGGCGTCACGCTGACGGAGACCTGGCTGTACCAGCTGCAGCCGGGCTGATCGCTGTCCAGCGGGCCGTGGCGGCGGCCAGGGTCGCAGCGCTGGGGCGTTGGGTGGCATCGGCCTGCATGCAGGCGGCTGCCCAGGCAATTGGCGTGTCCGTCGAAGCCGCATCGGTCAGGGCGGCCCCATCGGCAAGGGCGACAAGTTCCGACAGCAGCACGCCGAAGGCCCGCACGTCCATGCGGCGCAGGGCCTCGCCCATGGCGCCTTCCGGAGCGAAGGCTGCGGCGCCGAAGTCGCCGAGCAGCGCCGTCGCCTCGCCCGCGGGCGCATCGGGGCGCCAGAGCAGGTTGTGGGCATACAGGTCCCCGTGCACCAGGCCTCGCGCATGCAGGTGGGCCAGGGCGGATGCCACGTCGGCGGCGATGCCCAGCACCACGTCGGCTGGCATGCGTAAACCCTCCGGATACACATCGCGGGTACAGCTTTCGAAGCTGGGCGGCCCCGCCAGCGTGCGGTAGTGCGGCGCGATGCGCGCCATCACCAGGCCCTGCGTGCCGTCGGGATGGCCCTGCAGCCGGCCGAGCACCGGGATCAGCCGCGGGTGCGTGCCCGCCGCCAGGCTGGCCGCCATTTCGGTCAGCGGCCAGCCGTCGCTGGTGACCTCGCCCTTGAACAGCTTGATCGCCACCTCCTGCGCCGATCCGCCTTCGCCCAGCACGCCCGCATGGATACGGCCCGACGCGCCTTCGCCCAGCAACGCGCCGACCTGCAATGAGGACCAGCCGATGGCGTCCGAAGACTGGCCATGGCGCGCCGCGTCCTCGACCGCTGCGTTGAAGGCGTTGCCGCCGATGGCCAGCCACGACAGGGCCGGCAGGTCGGCCAGCCAGCCGGGCAGCGCCTCGAAGCGGTTGGCCGCCAGGCGCAGCAGCTCCAGCGCCTGGCACTGCCGCAGGTCGGGCAGGGCCGTGAGCCGGTTGCCGGCCAGCATCAGCTTCTGCAGCCGGGGGCGCCGGCCCAGCTCGTCGGGCAGTTCGGCAAGGTCGTTGTCGGTCAGGATCAGCCAGCGCAGCCGTGCGGGCAGTGCCTCGGGCGGCACATGGGCGATGCGGTTGGCCTTGAAGCCGACCATCTCCAACTGGGGGCAGGCGCCCAGCGCGGCGGGCAGTGCGGTGAAACGGTTGGACGAGGCGAAGAAGACCCGCAGCCGGTGCAGGCGGTGCAGGTCGTCGGGGAGCGTGTCGAGCTGGTTG
Organism: Pseudacidovorax sp. NFM-22; assembly: GCF_021401245.1. Classification (GTDB taxonomy): domain Bacteria; phylum Pseudomonadota; class Gammaproteobacteria; order Burkholderiales; family Burkholderiaceae_C; genus Xenophilus. Next base: position 115,665 of record NZ_JACBFY010000012.1, on the reverse strand, counting down.
CCGGAGAGGTCCAGCACCTCCAGCGTGTCGGCGAGGTCGAAGATCTCGCGGGGAAAGGTGTCGAGATCAGCCGCGATGCGCAGCCGGCGCGCGCCAGCCATCTCGCCCGCGCGCAGCCGTTGCAGGTCGTCGGTCATCGGGGCAGTTTAGGGGGGTGGTGGCGGTGCAGATGCCGGCGATGACGTCGTTGTCGTACCGCTGAAGCGGGCGTCGCTCCCTCTCCCCTTGCGGGAGAGGGCTGCGGAGAGGGGTTGCCAGCGACTGGGCGCAGCGCTGGCGCACGCACCCCCTCTCCCCAACCCCTCTCCCGCGAGGGGAGAGGGGCTTCATCGTTGCTGTGCCTCAGGCCAGCCGGAAGCGGTAGACGCCGTCCTCGCCCAGCTCGCGGCGCAGCTGCCCGGCGAACCAGAGGCAGTGCAGGTGGGCGATGGTCTCGCCCAGGGCGAAGGTCATCTGGTGCAGGTCCAGCTCGCGCTTGAACAGGATGGGCAGCGCCTCGGCCGCCGTGTGCGGCTTCTGCGCGCAGGCGGCCTGCAGTTCGGCCAGGCGGTCGCGGTGGTGCTCCTGCAGCTGCTCCACCCGGCGGTGGATGCCGCGGAAGGGCTTGCCGTGGGCCGGCAGGCCCAGCGTCTCGGCGGGCAGGGCGTTGAAGCGCTCGATGCTGTCGAGGAAGAGGCGCAGCGAATTGGCCTCGGGCTCGCCCGCATGCACGCTCACGTTGGTGGAGATGCGCGGCAGCATCATGTCGCCGCCCAGCAGCACGCCGGCATGGCGGCCGGTGTCGTCCTGCCATTCGAGCGAGTCGCAGAACAGCGAGATGTGCTCCGGCGCATGGCCGTAGCCGACGATGCAGCGCCAGTCGTGGTCGCCGATGCGGATCACGTCGCCGTCCATCATGCGCACGAAGCGATCCGGCACGGCGGGCACCATGTTGCGGTAGTAGCTGGTGCGCGCGCGCAGCTTGTCCAGGGCCTCGGGGTCGGTGAAGCCGTGCGTGGCGAAGAAGGCCGCGGCTGCCTCGCCGCCGGCCAGGGTGTCGCCGGCGGTGCTGAGCACGCGGGCCACGTGGTAGTCGGTCGAGCTGATCCACAGCGGCGCGTTCCACCGCTCGCACAGCCACTGCGCCAGGCCGATGTGGTCGGGGTGCATGTGGGTGACGATCACACGCAGGATGGGCAGGCCCTGCAGCTCGGTCTCGAACACCTGCTCCCACTGCTGGCGCGCCTCGTCGCGGGCGATGCAGCAATCGACCACGCTCCAACCCTCACGGCCGTCGATGCGGTCGCGCAGCAGCCAGAGGTTGATGTGGTCCAGTGCGAAGGGCAGGCGCATGCGGATCCAGCGCACGCCGGGCGCGACCTCGATCGTCTTGCCGGGCTCGGGCAGCGTGTCGCCCAGGGGGTAGTGGAGTTCGCGTTCGAGGAGGTTCATGCGGCATTGCCGGGGGCGGCCGGCTCGGCTAGTATTGACGTTTACGTCAACGTAAGAGTTGCGGTCATTGTAGGCAGCGCCGCCAGATGGTGCTGTCACCGGTGCGCGACCCTTCGGCGGGCGCGGCGATGCCTCTCGCATGTCCAACACCACTTTCACCATCGGCGAACTGGCCAAGGAATTCGACCTCACGACGCGGGCCATCCGCTTCTACGAGGACATGGGCCTGCTCGCGCCCGAGCGCCAGGGCCGCAACCGCGTCTACACCGCGCGCGACCGGGCGCGGCTGCTGCTCACGCTGCGCGCCAAGCGCCTGGGCTTGAGCCTGACCGAGGCGCGCGACGTGCTCGACATGTACGACAGCCCGCGCGACACGGTGCCCCAACTGGAGGCCTTCCTGCGTGTGCTGGGCGCCCACCGCGAGCGGCTGGAGGCCCAGATGGCCGAGCTGCAGGCCAACCTCGCCGAAGTGCGCGCGCAGGAGACGGCCAGCCGTGCCGCGCTGACGCGTGCGCGCAAGGCCGCCACCAAGGCGACCGCGTAGGACGGCACGCCACCCGCTGACACAATGCCCGCCATGACCGACCCGATCCAAGAACTGTTCGCCCACAACCGCGCCTGGTCTGCCCAGATGGAGCGCGACCGCCCCGGCTTCTTCACCAGCCTGGTCAAGCAGCAGACGCCCAAGTTCATGTGGATCGGCTGCTCCGACAGCCGCGTGCCCGCGAACCAGATCACCGGCCTGGAGCCGGGCGAGGTGTTCGTTCACCGCAACGTGGCCAACGTGGTGGTGCACTCCGATCTCAACGCGCTGTCCACCATCCAGTTCGCGGTCGACCTGCTCAAGGTGGAGCACATCATGGTGGTGGGCCACTACGGTTGCGCCGGCGTCAAGGCGGCCATGAAGGGCACCCGCGTGGGCCTGGCCGACAACTGGATCCGCCACATCCAGGACGTGCGCGACCGCCACGCCGTCATGCTGGAAAGCCTGCCCGAGGCCGTGCGCGACGATGCGCTGTGCGAGCTCAACGTGGCCGAGCAGGTGGTCAACGTCGCGGTGAGCACCGTCATGGTCGACGCCTGGAGCCGCGGCCAGAAGGTCACCATCCACGGCTGGGCCTTCGGCGTGCACGACGGCCTGCTGCAGGACCTGGGCATCAGTGTCGACGGCGGCAAGCCGCTCGACGGCATCTACAAGGCCGCGGTGCAGCGCATCCGCGCCAAGTGGAGCGCCCCCGCCGCCGCCACGCCGCAGCCGCGCGCGCAGGTGGCCGTGCAGGGCCAGTGAGGCCGGGCGCAGGGGCAGGAAGGGCGCGGCCGCCATGTTTCCCCAGCGCCTGGATTCGCCGCTCGCCTACGGCATCGCCAAGGCGCTGATCGACGGCTTCAACCGCCACTACAGGCTGTTTCGCGCCGAGTCGGCGCGTGCCAAGCACCGCTTCGAGACCGCCGACTGGGCCGGCCAGCAGCGCGCGCAGCGCGAGCGCATCGAGTTCTATGCCCTGCGCGTGGCCGAGGCCGTGGCCCGGCTGGAGAAGGAGCTCCGCGCCGGCACGCAGCCCATGGACGTCTGGCAGCAGGTCAAGCTGCACTACATCGGCCTGCTGGTGGACCATCACCAGCCCGAGCTGGCCGAGAGCTTCTTCAACTCGGTCACCATCAAGATCCTCCACCGGGCCTACTTCCAGAACGACTTCATCTTCGTGCGGCCGGCCATCAGCACCGAGTACATCGAGCCGCAGGGCGCGCCCACCTACCGCGCCTACTACCCGCGCGACGGTTCGCTGGCCGGCAGCGTGATGCAGTTGGTGAACGGGTTCGGCCTGATCGTGCCCTTCGCCGACCTGGCCGGCGACGCGCAGCAGGTGGCTCAGGCCGTGCTGGGCGCGCTGGGGCCGGTGCGACTGCGGGCCAACTTCCAGCTGCAGGTGCTGTCGGGGCTGTTCTTCCGCAACAAGGGCGCCTACGTGGTGGGCCGCGTGCTCAACGGCTTCACCGAGTTGCCCTTCGCCCTGCCCATCCTGCACGACGCGAACGGGCGCCTGGTGATCGACGCCGCCCTGTTCGGCGAGGACGAGCTGCAGATGCTGTTCTCCTTCGCGCGGGCCTACTTCATGGTCGACATGGAAGTGCCCAGCGCCTGGGTGCGCTTCCTGCGCGCGCTCATGCCGCACAAGCCGCGCGCCGAGCTCTACAGCGCGCTGGGCCTGGCCAAGCAGGGCAAGACGCTGTTCTACCGCGACTTCCTCTCGCACCTCAACTACAGCAGCGATCGCTTCCGCATCGCGCCGGGCATCCCGGGCATGGTGATGCTGGTGTTCGACCTGCCGTCGTTTCCGTACGTCTTCAAGGTCATCAAGGACTTCTACCCGCCGCCCAAGGACACCACGCGCGAGCAGGTCAAGCGCAAGTACCAGCTCGTCAAGCAGCACGACCGCGTGGGCCGCATGGCCGACACGCTGGAGTACAGCGAGGTGGGTTTTCCGCTGGACCGCTTCGAGCCCGCGCTGGTCGAAGAGCTGCAACGCTTCGCGCCCAGCCAGGTCGAGATCGGCGACCGCGACGGCAATGGCGAGATGGAGCTGGTCATCAAGCACGTCTACATCGAGCGGCGCATGATCCCGCTGAACATCCTGCTGGCCGAATGCCTGGAGCAGATCGCGCAGCCCGAGTCGCCGGCCGCGGCCGAGCGGGCGCAGCAGCAGCTGACGCAGGCGGTGGTCGAGTACGGCCACGCCATCAAGGACATGGTGGCCGCCAACATCTTTCCGGGCGACATGCTGTGGAAGAACTTCGGCCTCACGCGCGGCGGCAAGGTGGTGTTCTACGACTACGACGAGATCGAATACCTCACCGACTGCCAGTTCCGCCGCGTGCCCCCGCCGCGCTGCGAGGAGGACGAGCTGAGCGGCGAGCCCTGGTACAGCGTGGGCCCGCGCGACGTCTTCCCCGAGACCTTCGAGCCCTTCCTGCTGGCCAACGACCATGTGCGCGCGGCCTTCATGGCGCACCATGCGGACCTGCTCGACGCCGCCTTCTGGCAACGCCACAAGGAGCGCATCCTGGCGGGCCAGATGCTGGACGTGTTTCCCTACGACGAGCGGCGGCGCTTCGTGCGCGCGGCCGCGGACCCGGACCCGGTGCTGGATGCACCGCCTTCGCTGCTTGCGACCCATGCGGCCACGTTGTCCTGATTCCGAGGTCGCGCCCGAGCGCACGCCCCCTCTCCCCAACCCGTCTCCCGCAAGGGGAGAGGGGATCGATCCTTCCGTTCCAACCTGCACAAGGAGACTCCCGCCATGTCCGACTCCATCGTCATCCTCGGCGCCGCCCGCACGCCCATGGGTGCCTTCCAGGGCGATTTCGCCTCGCTCGCCGCGCACGACCTGGGCGGCGTCGCCATCAAGGCGGCCGTCGAGCGCGCCGGCATCGCCCCCGATGCCGTGGGCGAAGTGCTGTTCGGCAACTGCCTGATGGCCGGCCAGGGCCAGGCGCCGGCCCGCCAGGCGGCCTACAAGGGCGGCCTGCCCGACAGCGCGGGCGCCGTGACGCTCAGCAAGATGTGCGGCTCGGCCATGAAGGCGGCCATGCTGGCGCATGACCTGCTCCTGGCCGGTACGCACGACGTGATGGTGGCCGGCGGCATGGAGAGCATGACCAACGCGCCCTACTTGATGCTCAAGGGCCGCGGCGGCTACCGCATGGGCCACGACCGCATCTTCGACCACATGATGCTCGACGGCCTGGAGGACGCCTACCAGCCCGGCCGCAGCATGGGCACCTTCGGCGAGGACTGCGCCGCCAAGTACCACTTCACCCGCGAGCAGCAGGACGCCTTCGCCATCGCCAGCGTGCAGCGCGCCCAGCATGCGAGCCGCGACGGCCTGTTCCAGGCCGAGATCGCCCCGGTCACCGTCAAGGGCCGCGGCGGCGAGACCGTGATCGCGCTGGACGAGGGGCCGGGCAAGGCCAAGCTGGACAAGATCCCCACGCTCAAGCCCGCCTTCAAGAAGGAGGGCGGCACCATCACCGCCGCCTCCAGCTCCTCCATCAACGACGGCGCCGCGGCGCTGGTGATGAGCACCGAAGCCCATGCGAAGAAGATCGGCGCCAAGCCCATCGCCCGCCTGGTGGCCCATGCCACGCATGCGCAGCAGCCCGAGTGGTTCTCCACCGCGCCGGTGGGCGCCGTGCAGAAGCTCTTCGCCAAGACTGGCTGGTCGGTGAAGGACGTCGACCTGTGGGAGGTCAACGAGGCCTTCGCCGTGGTGCCCATGGCGCTGATGCACGAGCTGGGCGTGTCGCACGACATCGTCAACGTGCACGGCGGCGCCTGCGCGCTGGGCCATCCCATCGGCGCCAGCGGTGCGCGCATCATGGTCACGCTCATCCATGCGCTGCAGCAGCGTGGCAAGAAGCGCGGCGTGGCGACGCTGTGCATCGGCGGCGGTGAAGGCACCGCAGTCGCCATTGAATTGATGTGACATGAAGAGCGGCCCAGTGCCGCCTTCGCCTTCTGCCTTTTCCTTTTGAACGACAACCTTGTGACTACCTCTTCCTTCAAGCTCCGTCCCCTGCTCGCCGGCCTGCTGGCTGCCTCTTTCCTCGCCGCCGCGCCGGCCCATGCCCGTGACGAGGCGCTGCTCCAGGCCGCCACGGCCGAGCAGCCGGCCGTGGTCCAGACGCTGGAGAAGCTGGTCAACATCGAGACCGGCACCGGCAATGCCGACGGCATGGCCGTGGCCGGCGCCTACCTGGAGGAGCGGCTCAAGGCCCTGGGCTTCACCGTGACGCGCAGCGCGGCGGCCGGCCCGGTGGTGGGCGACAACATCGTCGGCACGCTCAAGGGCAAGGGCGGCAAGCGCCTGCTGCTCATCTCGCACATGGACACCGTGTACCCCAAGGGCACGCTGGCCAAGTCGCCGTTCAAGATCGAGGGCGACAAGGCCTATGGCCCGGGCATCGCCGACGACAAGGGCGGCAACGCCGTCATCCTGCATGCGCTGCAGTTGCTCAAGGCGCGCGGCTTCCAGGACTTCGGCAGCATCACGGTGCTGTTCAACACCGACGAGGAGAAGGGCTCCTTTGGCTCGCGCGACGTGATCCAGCAAGAGGCGGCCAAGGCCGACTACGTGCTGTCCTTCGAGCCTTCGTCGGCCATCAAGGAAGGCTTCACGCTGGGCACTTCGGGCATCGCCTACGTGCAGGTCAACATCAAGGGCAAGGCCTCGCACGCGGGCGCGGCGCCCGAGCTGGGCGTCAACGCGCTGGTGGAGGCGTCCGACTTGGTGCTGCGCACCATGGACATCGACGACAAGGCCCGCGGCCTGCGCTTCAACTGGACCATCGCCAAGGCCGGCGCCGTGTCCAACATCATTCCCGACAGCGCCACGCTCAATGCCGACGTGCGCTACGCCCGCAACGAGGACTTCGAGGCGGCCATGAAGGAGCTGGAGGCCCGCGCCCAGAAGAAGAAGCTGCCCAATGCCGACGTGCAGGTGCTGGTCACCCGCGGCCGGCCGGCCTTCAACGCCGGGGAGGCGGGCAAGGTGCTGATCGACAAGGCCTTGGGCTACTACACCGAGGCGGGCGGCAACCTGGTGATCGAAGAACGCTCCGGCGGCGGCACCGACGCGGCCTATGCGGCGCTGGCCGGCAAGCCGGTGATCGAGAGCCTGGGCCTGCCGGGATTCAACTACCACAGCGACAAGGCCGAGTATGTGCAGATCGACGCGATCCCGCGGCGCCTGTACATGGCCAGTCGCCTCATCATGGATCTGGGTGCGGGCCGCTGAAGCGCACGCCATGATCCAGAACGCCGAACAACTTCGCGCCCTCTACGCCGCCCCCGGCGAGCGCGCGCTGCGCAAGCAGCTCGACCACCTCGACGTGCACGGCCGGCGCTTCGTCGCCTTGTCGCCCTTCTGCGTGGTGGCCAGCGGCGGCGTGCATGGCGCGCTGCTCGATGCCTCGCCGCGCGGCGGTGCGCCCGGCTTCGTCAAGGCCAGCGAGGACGGCCGCACGCTGCTGCTGCCCGATTCCGGCGGCAACAACCGGCTCGACACCTTCGAGAACCTGCTGGCCGATCCGCGCATCGCGCTGATCTTCCTGGTGCCCGGCGTGGACGAGACGCTGCGCGTCAACGGCCGCGCGCGGCTGCGCGACGAGCCCGAGTTCACCGGCCAGTTCGAGGGCGAGCGCCAACGGCCCAAACTGGTGGTCGAGGTGCAGGTGCACGAGGCCTACCTGCACTGCCCCAAGGCCTTCATGCGCTCGCAGCTGTGGGATGCATCGACCTGGGGGCCGCGTTCGGCACTGCCTACGCTCAACCAGATGATCCACGACCAGATGGGCAATGCGGCGCCGGCCGAGTCGCAGGACCAGATGCTGGCCCGCTACCGCACCCAGCTCGACGAGGAAGGGCGTCCCGGCGCCTGATCCGCCACGCGCCCGACGCCCGCACACGACAACGACAGGAGACACGACCCATGCTGCTCACCCCCGACCAGGAAGCCATCCGCGACGCCGTGCGCGAGTTCGCCCAGGCCGAGCTCTGGCCCCATGCCGCGCAGTGGGACCGCGACCACCATTTCCCCAAGGACGTTCACCAGGGCCTGGCCCAGCTGGGCGCCTACGGCATCTGCGTGCCCGAGGAGCATGGCGGCGCCGGCCTGGACTACCTCACGCTCGCGCTGGTGCTGGAGGAGATCGCCGCCGGCGACGGTGGCACCAGCACGGCCATCAGCGTCACCAACTGCCCGGTCAACGCCATCCTGATGCGCTACGGCAATGCGCAGCAGAAGAAGCAGTGGCTGGAGCCGCTGGCGCAGGGCCGCATGCTGGGCGCCTTCTGCCTGACCGAACCGCAGGCGGGCAGCGATGCCAGCAGCCTGCGCACGACGGCCAGGAAAGAGGCCGATGGCTGGGTGATCGACGGCACCAAGCAGTTCATCACCAGCGGCAGGAACGGCCAGGTGGCCATCGTCATCGCCATGACCGACAAGGCCGCCGGCAAGAAGGGCATGAGCGCCTTCCTCGTGCCCACCGATGCGCCGGGCTATACCGTGGCACGCCTGGAGGACAAGCTGGGCCAGCACAGCAGCGACACGGCGCTGATCCAGTTCGACGGCTGCCGCATCCCGGCCGAAAACCTCATCGGTGCCGAAGGCGAGGGCTACAAGATCGCCCTGGGCGCGCTGGAAGGCGGGCGCATCGGCATCGCCGCGCAGAGCGTGGGCATGGCGCGCAGCGCCTTCGACTTCGCACTGCAGTACGCCAAGGACCGCACGGCCTTCGGCGGCCCCATCTTCGACCAGCAGGCCGTGGGCTTCCGCCTGGCCGACTGCGCCACGCAACTGGAGGCCGCGCGCCAGCTCATCTGGCATGCGGCCAGCCTGCGCGATGCCGGACTGCCCTGCCTCAAGGAGGCCGCCATGGCCAAGCTCTTCGCCAGCGAGATGGCCGAGCGCGTGTGCAGCGCGGCCATCCAGACGCTGGGTGGCTACGGCTACGTGAAGGACTTTCCGCTGGAGCGCATCTACCGCGACGTGCGGGTGTGCCAGATCTACGAAGGCACCTCGGACATCCAGAAGCTGCTGATCCAGCGCGCCCTGGCCTGAGCCATCGCAGGCCGCTGCTATCCTGCCGCCGCATGACGGGCGACAGGCTTCAACGGCTGCGGCGATGGTGGGGCGATGCGCCCCATGCCGATGCGCGCGTGGACCTCACGCTGGCGCGGGCCTACATCCTCGACACCCGCGACACGCCCTTCGTCGCCGCGGCCACCGCGGCCGCCTTCTGGATCAGCTTCGCCGTGCTCACGCGGCAGGCGGGCGTGTTCGTCTGGGCCGCGATGGTCCACGGCATGCAGTGGCACATGTACCACCACCTGCACGGCGTGGACCCGGCCACCTTCCGCACCGCGGACGCCGCCCGCTGGCGCCGCCGGCTGGAGTGGCACATGCTGCTGCCGGGCCTGGTCTGGGCGGCGGCGCCCTGGCTGTTCTTTCCGCGCGGCGACCTGGCGCTCATCCTGCTGCAGTATTTCTTCATCAGTGGCGTGGCCAGCGTCTCCATCGCGGCGCTGGCGCAGTGGTGGCTGGCCACGCTGTGCTTCGGCGTGCCGCTGTACCTCAGCATCGCCGTGCGGCTGATGACGGCCGGCGAGGGCGGCCCGGCCGTGCTGATGGGCGTGCTGGCGCTGTCGCAGCTGCTGGCCACGCTGCACTACGCCCGCAAGCAGAACCTGCTGATCGTCGGCGCCATCGAGTCGGGCCTGGAGAACGCCCGCCTGGCCGAGGCGCTGCAGACCGAGCTGGACCGCGTGGCCCAGCTGGCGGCGCAGCGCGCGCGCATCTTCGCCGCGGCCAACCACGACCTGCGCCAGCCCATGCATGCGCTGGCCGTGTTCATCGACGCGCTCGAGGCCGGACGGCCTGCCACCGCCGCCAGCGTGCGCCACATGCAGGGCAGCATCGAGGCTCTGCGCGGCTCGGTCGATGCGCTGCTGGACATCGCCCAGCTGGACCGCGGTGCCGTGGCCGTGCAACGGGCGCCCGTGGACCTGGGCGAACTGTTCGACGCGCTCCACGGGCGCTTCGCGACGGCGGCGGCGGCCAAGGGGCTGCGGCTGCGCGCGCGCCCCACCGCGGCCCGCGTGGATGCGGATGCGCAGATGCTCTCGCGCCTGCTCGCCAACCTGGTGGACAACGCGCTCAAGTACACCGCCCAGGGCAGCGTGATGATGGCGGCGCGCGCCTGCGTGCGGCAGGGCGTGGCCGGCTGGCGCATCGAGGTGCGCGACAGCGGCATCGGCATCGCGCCGGAGCACCGCGAGCAGGTCTTCGAGGAGTTCTTCCAGGTCGACAACCCGGGCCGCGACCGTTCGCGCGGGCTGGGCCTGGGCCTGGCGCTGGTGGCCAGCATGGCTCGCACGCTGGGCAGCCGCATCGAGCTGCGCAGCGCGCCGGGGCAGGGCAGCACCTTCTCGCTCTGGCTGGCGGCTGCGGCGCCACAGCCCGTGGCGCGGCCTGCCGAGGCGCTGCCGCCCTGTGCCCCCGCCCGCATCCTGGTGCTGGACGACGAGGCTCCCGTGCGCGAGGGCATGCGTGCGCTGCTCGAAGGCTGGGGCCACGAGGTGGCCGTGGTGGCCTCGCCCGGCGAGGCGCTCGCGCTGCCTGGCCGCTTCGACCTGCTGCTGAGCGACCTGCGCCTGGGCGAAGGCCTGTCGGGCCTGGCGGCGGCGCGCACGCTCCATGGCCTGGGCAAGGTGCGCGAGGTGGCGGTGGTGACCGGCGAGACGGCGCAGGCCGACCGCGCGCAGGTCGAGGCGGCCGGCTTCCAGCTGCTGTACAAGCCCGTGCCCTCGGGCCCCCTGCGGGCCGCCATCGTGCGGGCCATGGGGCCCTGCCGCGAGGCAGGCATCGCCGTGGCCGGCCCTTCTGTTCCCGACATTTCCCACCATGTCCGCACCTCTGCCTGAGTCCGACCGCCCCTGCCCCTGTGGCCGCAAGGGCCGGGGCCGTCCGCTGGCCTTTGCCCACTGCTGCGGCCGCTTCCTGGTCGATCCGCAGACACCGGCCGAGGAGCGGGCCGCGCGCGTGCCCGACGCCGAGACGCTCATGCGCTCGCGCTACACCGCCTATGGCCTCGGCGACGAGGCCTGGCTGCTGGCCACCTGGCATCCGCGCACCCGGCCGGCATCGCTGCAACTGGCCGAGTCGACGCCGGTCCAATGGCTCGGGCTGGACGTGCGGGCGCACCTGCCGCTGGGCGCCGACCGGGCCGAGGTGGAGTTCGTCGCCCGCTCGCGCGACGGCACGGGCCGCGCCTCGCGCCTGCACGAGCGCAGCCGCTTCGTGCGCGAGGACGGCCGCTGGTACTACGTGGACGGCGATCTGCGCTGAACGGCCTTGGCCGGCTCGCCAGCCCCGTCGGCTTTCGGGGCGACTTTGCGCATCGTGATCGCCCGGAAGGGGCACACCACCGCGCAGTCGCTGCAGCCGGTGCAGCCCGGCGCGTCGTGCAGCACCGCCTGCTTCTTCCAGTCGCATGTTGCGAGGCTCAGCACATGCGGCGGACAGGCCGCCACGCACCAGCCGCAGCCGGTGCAGCGTGCAGCCTCCACCACCGGCTGCCAGCCTGGGCGATGACGGGCCGCGGACGCGGGCGAGGGCGGGAGAGTGGCGGGCATGGGCTTGCGGGGCCCAGTCTAAGTTCGCTCGCCGCGCGACAGCCGCCGCCTATACTGAAAAAATGAACGAACTCGTCCATTCGCGCGTGCGCCGCAATGCCGCCGCGAAGCCTGCTGCCAAGGCGGCCGCCAGCCGCACCAACGACCCGGAGCGCACCCGCGCCAACATCCTGGACGTGGCGGCCGAGGAGTTTGCCGAGAAGGGCCTGGCCGGTGCGCGAATCGACGAGATCGCCGCCCTCACGCAGACCAGCAAGCGGATGATCTATTACTACTTCGGCAGCAAGGAAGGCCTGTACCTCGCCGTGCTGGAGGAGTCATACCGCCAGGTGCGCGAGATCGAGGCCGATCTGCGCCTGGACGACCTCGAGCCCGAGGCCGCGCTGCGCCGCCTGGTCGCCTTCACCTTCGACCACCACCTGCAGCACGAGCGCTTCATCCGTCTGGTGATGAGCGAGAACATCCATCGCGGCCAGTACATCGCGGCCTCGCGCGACATCCAGGCGCTCAACGTGCCGGCCATCGCGGCCATCGAACGGCTGTATGCTCGCGGCCTGGCCAGCGGCATCTTCCGCCCGGGGCTGGACGCGGTGGACATCCACGCCTCCATCTCGGCGCTGAGCTTCTTCAACGTCTCCAACCGCCACACCTTTTCCACGCTGTTCAAGCTCGACACCGCCTCGGCCGCCTACGTGGCGCACCGGCGCGACAGCGTGATCGACATGGTGGTGCGCTTCATGCGGGCGCCCTGAGCGCCCAGCGGCCCGGCACCCTGGCGGCCTGCATCCTCCGGGTTTGCCCCGAAGCGCAAAACTAACCAGTTCGTACAAACTCCGGCCCACTTCAAGGAGCGTGTATGTGGGGGAAGTGCCTCGACCGGCTGTGCCGGTTCTTTTCGTTCGCCATGGTGGTCTGCCTGGCGCTGATGGTGGTCATGGTGTTCGGCAACGTCGTGCTGCGCTATGGCTTCAACGACGGCCTGCTGATCTCCGAGGAGCTGTCGCGCTGGCTCTTCGTGTGGATGACCTTCCTGGGCGCGCTGGTGGCGCTGCGCTCGCACCAGCACCTGGGCACGGACACGCTGGTGTCGCGCCTGCCCCGCGTGGGCAAGAAGCTGTGCCTGGGCGCTAGCCACCTGCTCATGCTGATGCTGTGCTTCTTCATGCTGCAGGGCTCGTGGGTGCAGATGCAGATCAACCGCGAGAGCACCAGCGCCGTGATGGAGGTCTCCATGGCCTGGTTCTACGGCGCGGGCGTGTTCTTCTCGGCCATCGCCATCGTCTTCATCGCCACCGAGTTCGTGGCGCTGCTGGCCGGCCGGCTGGCCGAGTCCGAGCTGATCGGCGTGACCGAATCCGAGGATGCGCCGCACGAGGCCGCCTCCCAACCCGTGCGCTGAAAGGACGGCCATGACCATCGCGATCTTCCTCGGCGCCCTGCTCGGCGCCATGGCCCTGGGCGTGCCCATCGCCTTCTCGCTGCTGGCCTGCGGCGCCGCGCTGATGTGGCACATGGACATGTTCGATCCGCAGATCCTGGCGCAGAACACGCTGGAGGGCGCCAACAGCTTCCCGCTGCTGGCTGTGCCCTTCTTCATGCTGGCCGGCGAGATCATGAACGCCGGCGGCCTGTCGCGCCGCATCGTCCACTTCGCGATGACGCTGGTGGGCCATGTGCGCGGCGGCCTGGGCTACGTGGGCATCATGGCGGCCATCATCATGGCCTCGCTGTCGGGCTCGGCCGTGGCCGATGCGGCGGCGCTCGCGGCGCTGCTGCTGCCCATGATGAGCCGCGCCGGCTACGACAAGGCGCGCTCGGCGGGCCTGCTGTCGGCGGCCTCGATCATCGCGCCCATCATCCCGCCCTCCATCGGCTTCGTGGTCTTCGGCGTGGCGGCCAACGTGTCGATCTCCAAGCTCTTCATGGCCGGCATCGCGCCGGGCGTCATGCTCGGCGCCGCGCTGTGGTTCACCTGGTGGTGGCTGGTGCGCAAGGAGAAGATCGAGCCCGCCCCGCGCGCCAGCCGCGCCGAGGTGCTCACGGCTCTCAAGGACGCCACCTTCGCGCTGGTGCTGCCGGTGATCGTGATCGTGGGCCTGAAGTTCGGCGTCTTCACGCCCACCGAGGCGGCCGTGGTGGCCGCGGTGTACGCGCTCTTCGTCTCGACCGTGGTCTACAAGGAGCTCAAGCTCTCGCAGCTCTACGGCCTGTTCGAGGCTGCGGCGCGCACCACCGCCGTCATCATGTTCCTGGTGGCCGCGGCCATGGTGTCGGCCTGGATGATCACCGTCGCCAACCTGCCGGCCGAACTGGTGGCCGTGCTGCAGCCGCTGCTGGACCGGCCCATCCTGCTGATGGTGGTCATCATGGTCATCACCATGCTGGTGGGCACGGCCATGGACATGACGCCCACCATCCTGATCCTCACGCCGGTGTTCATGCCCATCATCAAGGCCGCCGGCATCGACCCGGTGTACTTCGGCGTGCTGTTCATCATCAACAACGCCATCGGGCTGATCACGCCGCCGGTGGGCACGGTGCTCAGCACCGTGGCTGGCGTGGGCAAGGTCAGCATGGACGAGGTCACCAAGGGCGTGTGGCCCTTCATGGTGGCGCAGTTCGCCGTCATGTTCCTGATGGTGTTCTTCCCCGCGCTGGTCATCGTGCCGGCGCGCTGGTTCCACGGCTGAGCGCGCCGGCTTTTTCTTCCCCTCATTGCTACCCATCCAGGAGACCCCTCATGAAGCGACTGTTCCTCAAGACCGTGGTGGCCGCCGTGGCCCTCGCCGCCGCCGGCATGGCGCCCGCGCAGACGCGCACCATCAAGTTCGCCAACCAGAACGCCAAGGGCCATCCCATCGTGCTGGGCATGGAGAAGTTCGCCGAGCTGGTCGACAAGAAGTCCGCGGGCCGCCTCAAGGTGCAGGTCTTCCCGGGCGGCGTGCTGGGCAGCGACCAGGCCAACGTGTCGGCCCTGCAGGGCGGCACGCTGGAGATGGCCTCGATGAACTCGGGCATCTTCTCCAGCCTGGTGAAGGACTTCGCGATCTACGACTTCCCCTTCCTGTTCGGCAACGCGCGTGAGGCCGACGCGGTGGTGGACGGCCCCTTCGGCCAGAACCTGCACAAGAAGCTGGAAGACAAGGGCCTGATCGGCCTGGCCTATTACGAGCTGGGCTTTCGCCAGCTCACCAACAGCAAGCGGCCGATCCAGAAGGTGGAGGACATCGCCGGGCTCAAGCTGCGCGTGATCCCCAGCCCCATCAACGTGGACTGGGTGAAGGCCCTGGGCGCCAACCCCACGCCGCTGCCCTTCCCCGAGCTGTATGCCGCGCTGGAGCAGAAGGCGGTGGACGGCCAGGAGAACCCGGTGGCCACCATCAAGGGCGCCAAGCTCTACGAGGTGCAGAAGTACATGACGATCACCAACCACCAGTACAACCCGCAGTCGGTGGTGATCAGCAAGAAGTTCTGGGAGCAGCTGCCGCCGGCGGACCAGAAGATCCTGAAGGAAGCCGCGGTCGAGTCGGCCCAGTACGAGCGCACGCAGTCGCGCGCCATGCTGCAGAGCGGCCTGGAAGACCTCAAGAAGGGCGGCATGGAAGTCAACGAACTCTCTGCCGCCGAGGTGGCCAAGCTGCGCGAGAAGATGAAGCCCGTGATCGCCAAGAACTCGGCCAGCGTGGGCGAGGGCACGGTCGAGGCCATGATGGCCGAGCTGGCCAAGCTGCGAAAGTAACCGGCGTCCGTGGCCCCGTTCGCCATGAAGTCGGTTCACCCGATCGACCTGAGCCTGTCGAAGGGCCGTGCCTGGGCTTCGACAGGCTCAGCCCGAACGGTGGTGGGTTGACCGAGTGGCGCGGGGCCTGCGAGCCGCCTCTGTGTTTTGGCCGGCCGGCGGCGCCACGTGCGCGTTTTCTATGATCCCGCCATGGCCACCCTTTACGACCTCGCCCTCCACGCCATCCGCAAGCACTGGGCGGAAAACGACAACGCCTACCCGCAGAAGCTGCTGCTGACGCCGGCCCAGTACGACGAGCTGATCCAGGCGCGGCGCAACGGCCGCATCGCCATCAACATGGGCGACGACGGGCTGGACAAGGAACGCTTCATGGGCGTGCCGCTGGCGCAGAGCGAGTCCACCCTCGGCGTGCTCGTGACGGCCGACGGACAGGAGTGGCCGCTGGCCGGCGGTTGACGCCGGGTCTCGCATCACGCATCACGCGTCACGCGTCATGCGTCATGCGTCGCGCGTCGCGAGCGCGGCTCAGCGCACCAAGAGCCGTTCGGGCTGAGCCTGTCGAAGCCGGGGCGCACTTCCTTCTGCGCGCTGTTCGCCCTTCGACAGGCTCAGGGCGAACGGATTGGGCGGCTCGGGACGAGCGGATTGGGCGGCTCAGGGCGAACGGATTGAGCGACTCAGGACGAACGGGCTGCGCCATTCAGTGCGAACGGATTGCGCTGCCGGCCCGGCGCTGGTTCAGCCCGCCGCCGCCGTCGGCGCCTGCACCATCAGCCGCTCCAGCACCTCGATGGGGTGCCGGTGGGGCCGCGTGATGGCATAGAAGCGCTCCTGCAGCGCCTCCGAGCGGCCCACGATCACCAGCGTGCCGTTGCGCAGTTCGTCCTGCACCACCACCTCGGGCAGCACCGTCAGCCAGCCGCTGTCGCGTGCGATCAGGCGCAGCATGGCCATGTCGTCCACCTCGGCCCGCAGGCGCGGCGTCACGCCGGCCGAGGCGCACAGGCCGTCGAACTGCCCGCGCAACGCATGGCGCGGGCCGGGCAGGGCGATCTCCAGCCCGTCCAGGTCTTCCGGAATGCGCAGCGGCCGGCCCTGCCAGCGGCTGGCCGGGCCCACCAATGAAATCGACTGGCTGCCCAACAGCCGGCAGTGCAGCGGCCGGTCGGGGTCGGCGGGCACCGTCTCGGTGGCCAGCACCACGTCGAGCTGGTGCTGCACCAGGCGCTCGACCAGGCCTTCGAGCAGGCCTGACTCCAACGTCAGCACCACGGCCGGATCAGCCAGCAGCGGGCACAGCCAGTTCTCCTGGTAGTTGCGCGACAGCGTGGCCACGGCGCCCACGCGCAGCCGCGTCACGCCCGCGCTGCGGCCCTGGAGCCGGCCCAGCATCTCCTGGCCCAGGCCGAAGATGTTCTCGGCATAGGCCAGCACCAGCTGGCCGGTGTCGGTCAGCACCAGGCGCCGGCCCTCGCGGGTGAACAGCGCCTCGCCCAGCCGGTCCTCCAGCTGCCGGATCTGTGCCGACACGGCCGACTGCGAGGTGTGCAGCTCTTCGGCCGCGCGCGTCAGGTGGCCCAGCGTGGCCACGCGCCAGAAGTAGAACAGGTGGTGGAAGTTGAGCTGCTCCAGCTGCATCGTTCTAATTTTAAGATTGATTGATTCTTATCAATGTAATTTACAGAACGAAAGTCGCCAAGCATCATCGCGCCCAGTTTTTCTTCGGAGGGTTCGCGATGGACTTCGCACACATCCCGGGGCCGGCGCTGTCGTTGCTGCCGCCCCTGGCCATGGGGCTTGCCGCGGCGCTCGCCCTGTCGGGCCGGCTGGCCGTGGCGGCCAGCTGGCGCGGCTTCCAGGCGCTGTGCGGCCTGGCGCTCGTGGCCGCGGCGCTGGCACTGCTCGCGGGCCCGTTGCGGCTGCAGGGCCTGCCCGGTCTTCAGCCCACGGTGGTCGGGCTGGTGCTGGCGCTGCTGGTGCAGGGCCTGGGCACGGTGATCGCCGGCTTCTCCGCCCGTTACCTGGACGGCGAGGCCGGCCAGCGCCGCTATGCCGCCGCGCTGGGCGGTGTGCTGGCGGCGGTGCACCTGCTGCTGATGGCCGACCACTGGCTGGTGCTGATCGCCGCCTGGGCCGCCGTCGGCGTCGCCCTGCAGTCGCTGCTGTGCTTCTACCCGGACCGCCCCTTCGCGCTGCTGGCTGCGCACAAGAAGCGCATCGCCGACCGGGCCGCCGACGGGCTGCTGCTGCTGGCCGCGGGCCTGGCCTGGCGCGAGGTGGGCAGTGGGTCGCTGTCGGCCCTGTGGGCGCATGTGGCGCAGCAGGGCCTGTCCCTGTCCCTGCAGGTGGCTGCGGTGGCGCTGGTGCTGGCGGTGGTGCTGCGCACGGCGCTGCTGCCGGTGCACGGCTGGCTGATCCAGGTGATGGAGGCGCCCACGCCGGTGTCGGCCCTGCTGCATGCGGGCGTGGTCAACCTGGGCGGCTTCGTGCTGATCCGCTTCGCGCCGCTGCTGGACGCGGCGGCGCCGGCGCGCTGGCTGCTGCTGGGCTTCGGCCTGGCCACCGCGGTGCTGGCGGGCCTGGTCATGCTCACGCGCATCAGCATCAAGGTGCGGCTGGCCTGGTCCACCGTGGCGCAGATGGGCTTCATGCTGCTGGAATGCGCCGTGGGCCTGTACACGCTGGCGGCGCTGCACCTGATCGGCCACTCGCTCTACAAGGCGCATGCCTTCCTGTCGGCCTCGGGCGTGGTGCGCGACACGCGGCGGCAGGCGCTGCATGCGCCGGCCTTGCCGACTTCGCTCAGCCTGCTGCTGGCGCCGGTGCTGGCCATCGGCACGGTGCTCGTCGTGCTTGCCGCCGTGGGCGGCCCGGCCTGGCCGCTGTGGTGGAGCGCGCTGCTTGGCCTGGCCTGGGCACCGATGCTGTGGCTGCCGGCCGCGCCGGCGGCGGTCGGTGCCCGCGTGCGGGCCCTGCTCTGTGGCCTGCTGATGATCGGCGGCCTGACCCTGGCCGCGCGCCTGATGCATGCGCTGCCGCTGGGGCTGCAGGACGCGCCGCAGGCGCTGGCCGGCCCCGTGGCGCTGCTGGGCATGGCGCTGCTCTACCTGGGCCTGGCCACGCTGCAATGGCGGCCCCAGGCCCTGGCACGCGCGCGGCGCTGGAGCTATGCGGGCTTCTATGTCGACGAGGTCTACACCCGTCTCGCGCTGCGGCTGTGGCCCGCCCGCTGGACGCCCGAGGCGCGCCGCCATGCACAGGCCGGCCGGCTGTCGGCCCCTGTGGCCTGACTACGCCCGACCCCATTCCTGTACGGAGAACACCATGACGGATGTCCTGAACCCTACGCGCCCGGCCTCCGCCTCGGCGCCCATCGAGGCCGCGGCGTGGCCCCATCCCGACGGCCTGCAGGCCGACCGGATCGACGCCGCCTGCCGCCGCGCCTGCGAGGCCATCGCGCCCGCTTGGCCGCTGGACAGTGCCATCGCCGTCAACCCGCACTGGTCGCGCATCGGCATGCCGGTGCGCCGGGTGGCGGCGCGCATGGCCGTGCTGGCCGGCATCCAGGTCTTTCCGCCGCGCGAGCGGCAGGCGCAGGCCTGGGCCGAAGGCCGCATCACAGCCGCCGACCTGCAGCAGGCCCTGCAGCAGTTGCATGAAGCGGAACTCACGCCCGAGGCCTGCGTGGCCGCGCTGGCGCGGCCCCTGCCGGTGCAGCCGCTGCCACTGCTGATTGATGTGCTCGACAACGACCCGCAGCGGCACACGCGGCTGACCTGGCGGCAGGCCATCACCCACCAGGTCAGCCAGACCTGCGCCGCCTGGTTCGACCAGCACCAGGCCGACTGGCAGCCGGCGCGCAAGCAGGGCCTTTACGCCTTCTGGCGCGAGACGCTGCAGCACGACCACGGCATCGGCCTGCTCATGGGCCTGCCGCACATCGGCCGCAGCATCGACGCCCTGCCGCCCACGGCGCGCGAGGCCGAGCACTGGGTGATCGAGCGCCTGGGCCTGCCGCCGGCCGTGTGGGCCGACTACCTGGAGTCGGTGCTGCTCACGGTCAATGGCTGGGCCTCGTGGTGCGCCTACCTGGGCTGGCAGGCCCGGCTGGCGGGCCGCGAAGACCCGCACCTGCGCGAGCTGCTGGCCATCCGCCTGGCCTGGGGCGCCCTGCTGCTGGATTGCAAGGACGACCTCGCCGCGCGGCAGGCCTTCGCGACCGTGCAGCGCGAGTGGGGCCGTGCGCCGGAGGTGCTGGCGCAGGCCGAGCAGGCGCTGCGTGTGGACGAGGTCTGGCAGGTGGCCCTGGAGGCCGGTTACCAGCGTGGCCTCGCGGCGTCGCTGACCGGCCGTGCGTCGTCGCCTGCGGTGCCGACGCCCGAGGTACAGGCGGCCTTCTGCATCGACGTGCGCAGCGAGCCCCTGCGCCGCGCACTGGAGGCCGCCTGCCCCGGCATGCAGACCCTGGGCGTGGCCGGCTTCTTCGGCCTGCCGCTCGCGTACACGCCGCTGGGCACCGCCGCGCAGCGGCCGCAGCTGCCCGGGCTCCTGGCGCCCGCCGTCACGGTGGGCGATGTCCTGGTGCCGGCCGACGTCCGCGACGCTGCCGCAGCGCAACAGTTGCAGCGGCAGGCCGAACAGGCGCGCCAGCATCGCTTCGCGCTGGGCGACCAGTGGCATGCCGCCAGCCGCTGGCCGGGCGCGGCCTTCTCCTTCGTCGAGGCCGCGGGCCTGGGTTACCTGGGCCGGCTGGGCCGCTGGCTGCGCCCTGGCGTGCAGGACCGCGCGCGCGACGACCTCGACGGCCTGCCCGCGCGCTACCGGTCGGTGTGCCGGCCGCAGTTGCTCGGCCTGGATGACGAGGCGCGCGTGGCGCTGGCGGCGCGCGTGCTGCAGTCCATGGGCCTCGTGCGTGGGCTCGCACCCCTGGTGCTGCTCGTCGGCCATGGCAGCCAGTCGGCCAACAACGCGCATGCGGCTGCGCTGGACTGTGGTGCCTGCTGCGGCCAGACCGGCGAGGTCAACGCGCGCAGCCTGGCGCAGCTGCTCAACGATGCCGCGGTGCGCGCAGGCCTGACGACGCAAGGCATCGACGTGCCCACGTCCACGGTGTTCGTGGCCGCGCTGCACAACACCGCCACCGACGAGATCGAGGGCTTCGACCTCGACCGGCTTTCGCCCGATGCACGCGCCCACTGGAACCGGCTGCACGCGGTCTTCGAGGCCGCCGCCGACCAGGTGCGCCGCGAGCGCGCGCCGCACCTGGGCCTGGACCCGAAGGCGCCAGCGGATGTTCTGCATCGCCAGCTGCGCCGCCGCGCCAACGACGGAGCGCAGACGCGGCCGGAGTGGGGTCTTGCGGGCAATGCCGCCTTCGTGATCGCGCCACGCCATCGCAGCCAGGGCGTGGACCTGGGCGGGCGCGCCTTCCTGCACGACTACGACGCCACGCAGGACCCGCAAGGCGAGTGGCTGACCCAGCTGATGACCGCGCCCATGCTGGTCACGCACTGGATCAACTGGCAGTACCACGCGTCGACCTGCGACCCCGTGCGGCTGGGCAGTGGCAACAAGCTGCTGCACAACGTGGTGGGCGGCACGCTGGGCGTGTTCGAGGGCAATGGGGGCGACCTGCGCATCGGCCTGTCGCGTCAGTCGCTGCACGATGGCCAGCGCTGGGTACACGAGCCGCTGCGGCTCACGGTGGTCATCGATGCGCCGCAGGCCGCCATCGATGCAGTGATTGAGGACCATGCCGTGGTGCGCGACCTGCTGGCCAACGGCTGGCTGCACCTGTGGCGCTTCGAAGGCCCCACCCTGCAGCGCCTTGCCGAAGGCCGGTGGCAGAGGCTGGCCTGAAAACACGGACGCACAAAAGAAAAAGGGCCCGCCGTAAAGCGGGCCCCAAGACAGTCCGGGTGTGGAGGGGAAGCAAGAGTCGGAGAAGATCGGACTGCCGAGAACGAAGTATGTCGGGGTGCCCTGAGTGGCACCTGACGGTCCGCACGCAAAGGTAACGGACCGTTCCGCACCTTCCTTACTTGGGCAGCAGGACCTTGTCGACGACGTGGATCACGCCGTTGGACTGGTACACGTCAGCGATGGTCACATCGGCCGAGCCGCCCTTCTCGTCGGTGATCTTCACGGTGTTGCCGCTGCGCGTGGCCTTGAGGCTGCCGCCGGCCACGGTCTTCAGCATGGCCTGGCCCTTGCCGTCATCGATCATCTTCACGAGTGCCGCCGAGTCGACCTTGCCGGGCACGACGTGGTATGTCAGGATGGTCGTGAGCTGGCCCTTGTTCTCGGGCTTGAGCAGCGTGTCGACGGTGCCGGCGGGCAGGGCGGCAAAGGCCGCGTTGGTGGGCGCGAAGACGGTGAAGGGGCCCGGGCCCTTGAGCGTGTCGACCAGGCCGGCGGCCTTGACGGCGGCCACGAGCGTTGTGTGGTCCTTGGAGTTGACGGCGTTGTCGATGATGTCCTTGGTGGCGTACATGGGCGCGCCGCCCACCGTCACCTGCGCCGACGCGCCGATGGCGGCACCACCGAGCGCAAAGGCGGTCAGGGTGGCGGCGAGGATGCGGGTGGTCTTCTTCGAGAAAGTCATGCGAGGCTCCTTGGGAATGTTGTGCCGCCGGATATGCGGCAGGCTCTTCAGATACGGGCCTGTGCAGAGTCTGGATGGCATCGGCCCGCGGGGTGTCGGGGAATGCATCCGGCGTGCGTTCTTTTGCGTAGGAGGGCGGCTCCTTGGCGCAGGCTCGTGGGGGCTGAGCTGAGCTGAGCTGAGCTGAGCTGAGCTGAGCTGAGCTGAGCTGAGCTGAGCTGAGCTGAGCTGAGCTGAGCTGAGCTGAGCTGAGCTGAGGCGTTGGCTTGCGCTTGCGTCGGTGGGTGGGGCACGACGGCCGCGCCGCTAACCGGCGGAGGACGCCGGCATGCGTGCTCCCGGTGCACGCTCGCGCTGACCGGCTTGCCTCACCAGACGGGTGCTCGCTCTCCATCGACGCGCCTGCCGCACTGCACGGCGCCGCGAATGGCACCTCCGCACGCACACCGGCATCCTCCACCTCGACGTTGGGCGTGAACAGCCGGATCGGGTCGGGTGCCTTGGTACTTGCGCAGCGTCGCGCTGGACGGCCCGAGGACCAGGAACCTTGACTCCCCTCTCCCCTCGCGGGAGAGGGGCCGGGGGAGAGGGGGTGCCTCACCACGAGCTTGCCGGTCGTTGACGCCGTCGCCCCCTCTCCCCAACCCTCTCCCGCGAGGGGAGAGGGAGTCCATGCAGACGCGGCGTCACCACCTGCGGGTTCGCGCGCAGCGTCGAGGCAGAGGGTGCCGGTGTGCGTGCGGAGGTGCCATTCGCGGCGCCGTGCAGTGCGCAAGGCGCGTCGGTGGAGAGCGAGCACCCGTCTGGTGAGGCAAGCCGGTCAGCGCGAGCGTGCACCGGGAGCGCGCATGCCGGTGCCCTCTGCCGGTTAGTGGCGCAGCGGCCGCACGGCCAGCACTCGAAACTGCGCGGGCGGTCACTCGGAATTGCGCAGTCGTCGGGTGGTCGTACGGGCACCACTCGGAGTTGCACGGACATCGAGCGGCCGCACGAGCACCACCCAACGCCCCCTCAGGCTTCGCGCAGCAAAAACCCGCTCGAAGCAAACCCGCTCAAAGGCGTGCGACGAACCCGCTCACAGCGTCTTCTCGATCAGCGCGCCATGGAACAGCACCGGCCCCGTCGGCCCGCGGTCGCCCGGCACACCGCCCTTGGGCTCCAGGCTGATGGCCAGGGCCGGCGCCTGCTGCAGCATCTGCGGACTGGCCACGAGCCGCATGCCCGCCGGCGAGTCGATCACGCCCAGCGACTGCGGCGTGCGCCCCGGCGGCAAGGCCCACAGCTGCAGCGAGCGGTCGGGCGCCACGTTGAAGTCGCCCACCCGCTGCAACGTGAGCTGACGGTGCTTCGCATCGAAGGTGACCAGCATCGATGCGGCCGAACGGTCGTCGTTCAGCACCGCCACGTACTTCACCTGCTGCGCCTCGCGCGCCTGCTGCCAGAACTGCAGGCCGATCGCCCCGGCCAGCACCGTGGCCGCCAGGCCAGCGGCCGAGGCGCCGCGCCATATCGCCAGACTGCCCCACCAGCCCGTCGTCGTTCGCGCTGGCGACGTGGGTGCCGGCGGCGCCGCCTTCTGCTGGGCCAGGCGGGCCTCCTGCAGGTCGGCGTCCACCAGGTTGCGGATGCGTGTCCACACCGCGGCCGGAGGGTTCACCGCAGGCGCGAGTTCGACGAAGCCCGTCAGCCGCTCGCGCCAGAGCAGGGCACTGGCGCGCACGGCGGGCTGTTCGCGCGCGATGGCCTCGAAGCGCCGGCGGGCGCCGCCGCGCAGGGTGCCCAGGGCATGGGCGGCCGACAGCAGGGCCAGCAGGCGGGCATTGGCGGCGATGTTCATGCGAGTCTCCTCGGGCCGGTGGCGGCGGAAGGACGGGGCCGCGTCATGCCGCCTGCTCCATGCAGCCGCGCAGCTTGTCCAGCCCGCGCCGGATCCAGGTCTTGATGGTGCCCAGCGGCTGCGCCAGGCGCGTGGCCAGCTCGCTGTGGCTCAGGTCGCGCAGGTAGGCCAGCGACAGCGCCTCGCGCTGCGCGTTGGGCAGCTGCTGCAGGCACTGGTGCAGCAGCCAGGCCTGCTCGCTGGCATCGGCCAGCTCCTGCGGGCCGGGCTCGGACGCGGGCAGGGTGTCGGCCAGCGTCTCGCTGAACTCCTGCGTCACGTCGGCGCCCTGGCTGGTCTGGCGGCGCAGCAGGTCGAGGGCGCGGCTGCGCACGATCAGCGACATCCAGGCCATCGGCGGACTCAGCGTCGCGCGGTAGTCGGGCGCCGACCGCCAGATGGTGAGGAAGGCCTCCTGCAGCACGTCTTCGGCCCATTCGTGCTGCCGCACCACGCGCATCGCGAGGCCGAAGAGCCGGGACGAAGTGCGTTCGTACAGCGCCTGGAGGGCGGAGGCGTCGCGGCGGGCGACACGATCGAGCAGACCCAGCAGCTCGTCGTCGGGCGTCGTGGCGGAAGGCATCGGGACATTGTGCGGGAGCGGCGGCCATCTGGTGGGTACGCGCGTTCCCGGTCGCCGGATGCGCGCGGTCGGCGGCGATGAATTCACAAGTCCTTCAACTTTCGCCGGGTATGCATCCGGTCCATGACCGGGGCCGTAAGTCGAACGGGGCAGGCAGCAAGGACAGGTCGCGGAGGGCGACCGCCGACTGCCGCCCCGTCAACCTCAAACCCGTTGTTGCCCATCGAAAGGAGCATTCCATGCGCATGACCGCCCCCCTGGCCACCGTGGCCGCCGCTGTCCTGTTGTCCGCCTGTGCCACCGCGCCCATGCCGGCCCCGTACTCGCAGGCCGGCCTGCCCGCCCCCGTCCAGGTGCCCGCCGGCCAGCGCGTCGCGCTCGAGACCGTGGGCGCCGGCACCATCACCTACGAATGCCGCGCCAAGGCCGACATGGCGGGCCAGTACGAGTGGTTCTTCGTCGGCCCCGATGCGCGCCTGATGGACCGCAGCGGCAAGGCCATCGGCCGCTACTACGGCCCGCCGGCCACCTGGGAGAGCATGGACGGCTCCAAGGTCACGGCCACCCAGGTCGCGGTCGCACCGGGCGGTACCGGCAACATCCCGCTGCAGCTGGTCAAGGCCAACCCGGCCATGGGCATGGGCGCCATGCAGGGCGTGAGCTACATCCAGCGCGTGGCCACCAAGGGCGGCGTCGCCCCCATGCTGCCCTGCGGCCAGGCCAGCCTGGGCCAGAAGCAGGTCGTCAACTACCAGGCGGACTACATCTTCTACAGGCCGGCGATGTAAGGCGGCAGGGTCTTGCTCCCTCTCCCCGCGCGGGAGAGGACCGGGGGAGAGGGGGTCGCCGCACTCCAAAGGTGCAACGGGTGCCGGCGGCGGCCGCCCCTCTTCCCAACCCCTTTTCCGCGAGGGGAGAGGGGCCAAGACGGGGCGTGGGTGGGACCAAGCCCGTCGCTCGCGAAGGACGTGGGCATCCGTCCGACAAGGCACCGCGGCTTTGCCGTCCGGGCGCCGCCAGGCCGGCGGGGTACAACATACGTTGCCCATCAAGCCCGCCGGCCCCATGTCCCAACTCCCTGCTCCGTCGTCCCGATTCGGTCCCCTGGATGTGCATCTGCTGCGCGAGGGAAGCCATGCCCGCCTGTATGAACGGCTGGGTGCGCATCCCGACGACGATGGCACCTTCCACTTCGCCGTCTGGGCCCCCAATGCCAGCCGCGTCGCGGTGATCGGCGACTGGAACGGCTGGAACGACGAGGCCGACGCCCTGCAGCCCCGGCCCGATGGCAGCGGCGTGTGGGAGGGCGAGGGCATCCCGGCGCAGCCCGGGCAGGCCTACAAGTACCGCATCTGGGGCCCGGATGGCCGCTACGTGGGCGAGAAGGCCGACCCCTTCGCCTTCAGCGCCGAACTGCCGCCCGCCACTGGGTCGCGCATCTGGGCCGGCACGCACGAATGGGGCGACTCGGCATGGATGGCCAGCCGCGCCGCGCGCAACGCCCTCGATGCCCCCATGAGCACCTACGAGCTGCACATGGGCTCCTGGCGCCGCCGCGACGGGCAATTCATGGGTTACCGCGAACTGGCCCACGCCCTGGCCGAATACATCGGCTGGATGGGCTTCACGCATGTGGAGCTGATGCCGGTCACGGAGCATCCCTTCTATGGCTCCTGGGGCTACCAGACCACGGGCTACTTCGCGCCGACGTCGCGCTACGGCTCGCCGGAAGACTTCATGTACTTCGTCGACCACTTGCACCAGCAGGGCATCGGCGTCATCCTGGACTGGGTGCCCTCGCACTTTCCCACCGACGCGCACGGCCTGGCCGAGTTCGACGGCACGCACCTGTACGAGCATGCGGATGCGCGGCAGGGCTTCCATCCCGAATGGAACTCGGCCATCTTCAACTACGGCCGCAACGAGGTGCGGGCCTTCCTGATCTCGTCGGCGCTGTTCTGGCTCGACCGCTTCCACATCGACGGCATCCGCGTCGATGCCGTGGCCTCGATGCTCTACCTGGACTACGCGCGCCAGCCCGGCGAGTGGGTGCCCAACGTGCACGGCGGCCGCGAGAACCTGGAGGCCGTCTCCTTCCTGCAGGACCTCAACCGCGCCGTCTACCGCGAGCATCCCGACACCTTCACGGTGGCCGAGGAATCGACCGCCTGGCCGCGCGTGTCCCGCCCCATCGAGATGGGCGGCCTGGGCTTCGGCATGAAGTGGAACATGGGCTGGATGCACGACACGCTCGACTATGTGCATGACGATCCGGTCTACCGCCGCTACCACCACCACCGGCTGACCTTCTCGCTGGTCTATGCCTTCACTGAGAACTTCGTGCTGCCGCTCTCGCACGACGAAGTGGTCTACGGCAAGGGCTCGCTGATCGGCAAGATGCCCGGCGACGAATGGCAGCAGTTCGCCAACCTGCGCGCGCTGTTCGGCTACATGTGGGCCCATCCGGGCAAGAAGCTGCTCTTCATGGGCGGCGAGTTCGGCCAGCGCCGCGAATGGACGCACGAAGGCGAGCTGGAATGGTGGGTCAGCGACCAGTGGGGCCACCGCGGCCTGCAGCAGTTCGTGCGCCAGCTCAACCGGCTGCTGCGCGAGGAGCCGGCGCTGCACCAGATCGACTTCGACGCGGCCGGCTTCCAGTGGCTGGAGGCCGACGATGCCGAGCGCAGCCTCTACATCTTCCTGCGCAAGCCCAAGGACGGCGGCGCACCCGTGCTGGTGGTGTGCAACATGACGCCGGTGCCGCGCCCGGGCCTGCGTGTGGGCGTTCCCGTGGCCGGCACCTGGACCGAGCTGCTCAACAGCGACGCACAGGAATTCGACGGCAGCGGCTGGGGCAACCTGGGCGGCGTCGACACCGTGCCGGTGCCGGCGCATCGCCAGGCGCAGTCGCTGGTGTTGGCGGTGCCGCCGCTGTCCACGCTCTACCTGCGCGCACCGCTTTCGCCCGACACCGAATCCGAGAAAGGTCTCCTCCGATGAGCGCTCCGGCCTCCCTGCTCAGTGCCCAGCCGCTGGTGCGCCCCATCGGCCTGGCCGATGGCCGGCAGCGTGCCGTCATCGATGCCGTGCTGCCCTGCGTGGACAACGGCCGCTTCGCCGCCAAGTGCGTGGCCGGCGAGCCCTTCGCGGTCGAGGCCCACTGCTTCGCCGAGGGCCACGACATGCTGCGCGTCATGCTGCACTGGCAGCGCGAGGGCGAGGCCACCTGGACCGAGGTGGAGATGGCGCTGAAGTGGAACGACGAATGGCATGCCCAGTTCGTGCCGCCGGTGCCCGGGCGCTACCGCTACACCGTCGAGGCCTGGGTGGACGCCTTCGAATCCTGGCACCACGAGCTGGAGCGTCGCGTGGATGCGGCCGACATCCGGATCGCCGCCCGTGTGGGCGCGGCCGAGATCCTGGCCGCCGCCGGCCGGGCGCGCGACGCCGGCCAGGCGCAGGACGCGACCCGCCTGCAGGGCTGGGCCATCGCGCTGGAGGCCCGCGCCGCCGATGCCGGCGAGGACGCCGCCCTGCTCAAGGCCCAGGCGCTGGACGAGGGCCTGTCGGCCATCGTGCGCCGCTATCCCGACCGGCGGCATGCCACGGCGCTCAAGCCCGGCTTTCCGCTGGTGGTCGACCGGCCACTGGCGCGCTACTCGACCTGGTACGAACTCTTTCCGCGCTCCGCCTCGCCCGAGCCGGGCCGGCACGGCACCTTCGCCGATGTGCAGGCCCTGCTGCCGGGCATCGCGAAGATGGGCTTCGACGTGCTGTACTTCCCGCCCATCCATCCGGTGGGCCGGATGCAGCGCAAGGGCCGCAACAACGCGCTGGTGACGGAAGAGGGCGACGTCGGCAGCCCCTGGGCCATCGGCGCGGAGGAGGGCGGGCACGACGCGATCCTGCCCGCGCTGGGCACGCACGAGGACTTCCGCGCGCTGGTCAAGGCCGCGCGTGGGCATGGCCTGGAGATCGCGCTGGACATCGCCTTCCAGTGCGCGCCCGACCATCCCTGGGTCAAGGAACATCCGGCCTGGTTCAAGTGGCGGCCCGACGGCACCGTGCAGTACGCCGAGAACCCGCCCAAGAAGTACCAGGACATCTATCCCTTCAACTTCGAGAGCGAGGACTGGGAAGGCATGTGGCTCGCCCTCAAGGGCGTGCTCGACCACTGGATCGCCCAAGGCGTGACCGTGTTCCGTGTCGACAACCCCCACACCAAGGCCTTCCCTTTCTGGGAATGGGCCATCGGCGAGGTCAAGCGCAGCCATCCGCAGGTCATCTTCCTGGCCGAGGCCTTCACCCGGCCCAAGGTGATGCACCGGCTGGCCAAGCTGGGGTTCTCGCAGTCGTACACCTACTTCACCTGGCGCAACACCAAGGAAGAGCTGGTGGCGTACTTCACCGAGCTGTCCAGCCGGCCCGGGCTGGACTACTTCCGCCCCAACGTGTGGCCCAACACGCCCGACATCCTGCATGCGCAGCTGCAGACGGGCTCCGACGCCATGTTCCGCCTGCGGCTGGTGCTGGCCGCCATGCTCAGCGCCAGCTACGGCATCTATGGCCCGGCCTATGAGCTCAAGGAGCACCTGCCGCGGCACGAGGGCAGCGAGGAATACCTCGACTCCGAGAAATACCAGCTGCGCCACTGGGACCGCGGCCGCGCCGACAGCCTGGCGCCCTACATCGCGCACCTCAACGCCATCCGCCGCGCCCATCCGGCACTGCAACGCAACGAGGGCCTCGTCTTCCTGCCCATCGACAACGACCAGCTCATCGCCTGGGTCAAGCAGTCGCCCGACGGGCAGGACGTGATCGTCACCGTGGTCAACCTCGACCCGCACCATGCCCAGTGGGGCTGGCTGCAGTTCGACCCAGCGGCGATGGGCTTCAGCGTGGAACCCGGCCAGTCCTTCCAGATGCACGACCTGCTCGGCGGCGAGCGCTTCATGTGCCAGGGGGCGCGCCACTTCATCCGGCTCGACCCGGCCGTCAGCGTGGCCCATGTCATGCATCTGCTGCGCAAGACGCGCAGCGAGCGCGACTTCGACTACTACCAATAACAGCAACAAGTCACTTCTGAGGAGGCGCGCCGCATGACGCAGACCGCACCCCGCCTGGCCCTGGAGAACGTCGAGATCGACAGCTCCGAGGATCCCACCTGGTACCGCGACGCGGTCATCTACCAGCTCAACGTCAAGGCCTTCAACGACACCAACGGGGACGGCATCGGCGACTTCAAGGGCGTGACCGAACGCCTGGACTATGTGAAGGAGCTCGGCGTCAACACCATCTGGCTGATGCCCTTCTACCCCTCGCCGCTGCGCGACGACGGCTACGACATCAGCGAGTACTGCGCGGTCAACCCGCAGTTCGGCACGCTGGAGGACTTCAAGGAGATGCTGGACGCGGCCCATGCCCGTGGCCTACGCGTGATCACCGAACTGGTGATCAACCACACCTCCAGCGACCATCCCTGGTTCCAGCGGGCGCGCCAGGCCCCGGCCGGCTCGCCCGAGCGCAACTTCTATGTCTGGAGCGACACCGACCAGATCTACCAGGGCACGCGGATCATCTTCACCGACACGGAGACCAGCAACTGGGCCTGGGATCCGGTGGCCAAGCAGTACTACTGGCACCGCTTCTTCAGCCACCAGCCCGACCTCAACTTCGACAACCCCGACGTGCTGGAGGCGGTGTTCGGCATCATGCGCTTCTGGCTGGACATGGGCGTGGACGGCTTCCGCCTGGACGCCATTCCGTACCTGATCGAGCGCGACGGCACCAGCAACGAGAATCTGCCCGAGACGCACGACGTCATCAAGAAGCTGCGCGCCGCCATCGACGCCAACTACACCAACCGCTTCCTGCTGGCCGAGGCCAACATGTGGCCCGAGGACGTGCGCGAGTACTTCGGCACCGGTGACGAGTGCCACATGTGCTATCACTTCCCGCTGATGCCGCGCATGTACATGGCCATCGCGCAGGAAGACCGCGACCCCATCGTCGAGATCCTGCAGCAGACGCCGGACATCCCTGAGGGCTGCCAGTGGGCGATCTTTTTGCGCAACCACGACGAGTTGACGCTGGAGATGGTCACCAACCGCGAACGCGACTACATGTACAGCACGTACGCGGCGGACAAGCAGGCGCGCATCAACCTCGGCATCCGCCGCCGGCTGGCGCCGCTGATGGGCAACGACAAGGACCGCATCAAGCTCATGAACGGCATGCTGCTGTCCATGCCCGGCTCGCCCATCATCTACTACGGCGACGAGATCGGCATGGGCGACAACGTGTTCGTCGGCGACCGCAACGGCGTGCGCACGCCGATGCAGTGGAGCAATGAGCGCAATGCCGGTTTCTCGCGCGCCGACCCGCAGCGGCTGTACCTGCAGCCCATCATGGACCCGATCTACGGCTACGAGGCCGTCAACGTCGAGTCGCAGCTGCGCGACCAGAGCTCGCTGCTGCACTGGACGCGCCGCATGCTGGCCGTGCGCAAGACCAGCCGCGCCTTCGGCCGCGGCCGCAAGACCTTCCTCAAGCCCGGTAACCGCAAGGTGCTGGCCTACCTGAGCGAGTACGAGGGCGAGGTCATCCTCACCGTCTTCAACCTCTCGCGCGCCGCCCAGCCGGTGGAGTTGGACCTGGGCGCCTTCAAGGGCCGCGTGCCGGTGGAGATGCTGGGCCGCACCACCTTCCCGCCCATCGGCGAGCTGCCGTACATGCTGACGATGCCATCGTACGGCTTCTTCTGGTTCCGCCTGGCCACCGACGTGGACGTGCCCAGCTGGCACCAGGAAGGCCTGCAGCTGCGCGACCGGCCGGTGCTGGTGCTCTTCGACGGCTGGTCCAGCCTGTTCCGCGAGCGCGTCATGCCCTGGCGCATCGGCATGGCCGACCGGCTGCGCGAGCAGTTCGAGGTCGACGTCATGCCGCGCCACCTGGAGGTGCAGCGCTGGTATGCCGCCAAGGGCGAGCCGATCCAGCGCGTGGGCATCGCCGACCATGCGGCCTGGGACCGCGGCGAGCGCGCCTATGTGCTGCCGCTGCTGGACGTGCAGGCGGGCAGCGGCAGCGGCCGCTACTTCATGCCGCTGGGCATCGCCTGGGAAGACCTGGACGAAGAGACCATCAAGCAGTACGCGCCCGCCGTGGTCGCCAAGGTGCGCCAGCAGGCCCAGGTGGGCGTGATGGGCGACGCCATGTTCGACCCCGCCTTCGCCCATGCGGTGGCGGTGGCCATGGCGCAGGGGCTGGTGCTGCCGGCCACCGGCGGCGAGATCCGCTTCACCGGCAGCCGCGACCTGGCCGGCGTGGACGCCGCGGCCATCGAGGCCCTGGCCGTGAGCCGGCCCAGCGTGGCCAGCAGCAACACCGCCCTCACCTTCGGCGACCAGCTCTTTTTCAAGTGCTACCGCCGCGTGCAGCCCGGCATCAACCCCGAGCTGGAGATCGGCCGCTTCCTCACGGAGACGGTGCGCTTTGCCAACTGCGTGCCGGTGGCCGGTGCCATCGAATACCACGGCAACGACGGCACCGTCATGACCCTGGGCCTGCTGCAGGCCTTCGTGCCCAACCAGGGCGATGCCTGGGAGTACACGCTGGCCTACCTGGAGCGTGCCCTGGCCGAGCACCAGGCCGCCCCCGAGGCGGCGCAGGTGGACCACGGCGCCTTCCTCACGCTGATGCGCCTGCTGGGCCAGCGCACGGCCGAGATGCACCTGGCCTTCGCGTCGGCGCCGGCGGACGACCCGGCCTTCGCGCCCGAGCCGCTCACGTCGGAAGACCGCGAGGCCCTGCGCCTGCGCGCCCACGACGATGCGCGCGCCACGATGAGCCTGCTGGCCGAGCGCCTGCCCACGCTGGGCGAGGGCGCGCAGGGTGACGCCCGGCAGCTCATCGAGCGACAGGCGCAGCTGCTGGAGCGCATCGCCGCCTTCGATGGCGTGGGCACCGGCGGCATCAAGACGCGCCTGCATGGCGACTACCACCTGGGCCAGGTGCTGGTCTCGCGCAACGACTTCATCCTCATCGACTTCGAGGGCGAGCCCGCGCGCAGCATCGACGAGCGCCGCGCCAAGGGCCCGGCCCTGCGCGACGTGGCCGGCATGCTGCGCTCCTTCAACTACGCGCGCTGGTCGGCCCTCAAGCGGGTGGCGCAGAACGTGGACGAGCTGGCCCGCCTGAACGCCGTGGCCGCCGACTGGGAGGCCGCCGTGCGCGCCGCCTACCTGGGCGGCTACCGCGACACGCTGGCCCATGCCGGCGCCGCGGCACCGGACGAGGCGCTGATGTCGCTCTTCGAGATCGACAAGGCCCTGTACGAGCTGCGCTACGAACTCAACAACCGCATCGACTGGGCCCAGGTGCCGCTGCAGGGGCTGCTGGCCCTGGCACGCGCGCCGGGGGTGTCCGAGGCATCACGAGGAGGTGAGCATCCATGAACGACTTCAGCATGCAGCTGTTGCCCCTGCGGGCCTTCCTGTACCAGATCGCGGCCTTCCTGCCGCGGCTGCTGTTCGCGGCGCTGGTGCTGGTGGGCGGCTGGCTCGTCGCCAAGGTGGTGCGCTTTGCGGTCACCAAGGCGCTGCGGGCCGTCAACTTCCCGGTGCTGACCGAAAGGGCGGGGCTGGACGGCTTTCTGCGCCAGGGCGGGGTGCGGGTGGACACCACGGGGCTCGTGGGCCTGCTGGCCTACTGGGCCGTCATCCTGGCAGCGCTGATCATCGCCTTCAACGGCCTGGGGCTGACCTACATCACCGATCTGCTGGGCCGGGTGATCTGGTTCGTGCCCAACGTGTTCGTCGCGCTGCTGGTGCTGGCCTTCGGCGCCTACTTCGCCCGTTTCGTGGGCGATGCCGTGCGCACCTACGGCCGCAACGTGGGCATGCCCGACGCGACCTTCTTCTCGCGCATCGCGCAGTACGCCATCCTGGTGTTCGTCATCCTGATCGCGCTGGACCACCTGCGCATCGGCGGCGACATCGTGCGCGAGAGCTTCCTGGTGATCCTGGCCGGCTTCGTCTTTGCGCTGGCGCTGGCCTTCGGGCTGGCCGGCAAGGACTGGGCGTCGCGCCACATCCAGCAATGGCTGCCGCCGGAGACCGAGGGCGTGCCCCGCACGGGCGGCACCGCGGGGCCTGCCGTGGCCTCGCCAGCGTCCGCGGCGGCCCAGGCGGCTGCGGCCGACGCCGCAGCGCCCAGCACGGTGCTCGACCCGCTGCCCGAGGTGCCGGCCACGGCCACGCCGCCCGCGCCTCAGGTCGATGGCGAGACGCTGCCGCGCCCGGCCTCGGCCCGCGGCGCGGACGATCCGCTGATCCCGCGCCGCCCGGTCGATCCGCCGCCCCCTCTTTGACATGGAAAGCTGAAAGCGAACGATGAGACGTGAGCACAAGATGCCCTTCGGCGCCACGGTGCTGGAGGGCGGGGGCGTTCGTTTTCGCCTGTGGGCGCCCGGCGTGGCCGAGGTGATGGTCGAACGCCGCGCCCGTGGCACCGGCTGGGCCACGCACCCCATGACGGCGGTCGGCGACGAGGGCTGGTTCGGCTGCGACGTGGCCACGGCCGCGGCGGGCGACGACTACCGCTTCGTGCTGCCCGACGGCCTGAAAGTGCCCGACCCGGCCTCGCGCCACAACCCCGACGACGTGCACGGACCGAGCCGTGTGGTGGCCCCGGCCGCCTACGAATGGCATGACGACGACTGGCAGGGCCGGCCCTGGCGGGAGGCCGTCATTTATGAACTGCACATCGGCGGCTTCACGCCCGAGGGCACCTTCGACGCCGCCCGCAAGAAGCTGCCCGAACTGGCGGCCCTGGGCGTCACGGCCATCGAGATGATGCCGGTGGCCGACTTCCCCGGCACCCGCGGCTGGGGCTACGACGGCGTGCTGCAGTTCGCGCCCGAGGCCAGCTACGGCCGGCCCGAGGCGCTCAAGGCCTTCGTGGATGCGGCCCATGGCCTGGGGCTGATGGTGCTGCTGGACGTGGTCTACAACCACTTCGGCCCCGAAGGCAATTACCTGCACGCCTACTGCCCGCAGTTCTTCAATCCCGCGCACCAGACGCCCTGGGGCGCCGCCATCAACTACGACGGCGACCATGCGCGGCCGGTGCGCGACTTCTTCGTGCACAACGCGCTCTACTGGATCGAGGAATTCCGCTTCGACGGCCTGCGCATGGACGCGGTGCATGCCATCCGCGATGACTCCGAGCTGCACATCGTGCGCGAGATCACCGAGGCGCTGCGCCAGGGCCCTGGCCGCGAGCGCGCCATCCATGTCGTGCTGGAGAACGAGCACAACCACGCGCACCTGCTCACCCGCGACGCCGAGGGCCGCCCGCACGACGCCACGGCGCAATGGAACGACGACTTCCACCATGCCGCGCATGTGCAGGCCACGGGCGAGATCGACGGCTACTACCTCGACTACGCGAGCGAACCCAAGGCGCTGGTCGGCCGGGCGCTGGCGGGCGGCTTCATCTACACCGGCCAGCCTTCGGTGACGCGCGACGGCGATCCGCGCGGCGAGCCCACCGACGCGCTGCCGCCAACGGCCTTCGTCTCCTTCCTGCAGAACCACGACCAGATCGGCAACCGCGCCTTCGGCGAGCGCATCGAGGCGCTGGCCCCGGCCCACCGGCTGCGGGCGCTGCGCGCGGCGCTGCTGCTGTCGCCCCATGTGCCGCTGATGTTCATGGGCGAGGAATGGGCGGCCACCGCCCCCTTCCTGTACTTCTGCGACTTCGGGCCCGAGCTGGCCCAGGCCGTGACCGACGGGCGCCGGCGCGAGTTCGGCCGCTTCGAGGGCTTCACCAGTGCCGAGGCGCGCGCCCGCATCCCCGACCCGAACGCCGAAAGCACCTTCACCGCCAGCCGGCTTGATTGGGCCGAGCGCGAGCAGCCCGGCCATCGCGAGCGCGTGCACGAGGTGCGCACGCTGCTGGCGGTGCGCAAGCGCCGCGTGATGCCGCACCTGCCGGCCAGACCGGGCAGCGGCCGCTGGCAACTGTCCGGCGACCTGCTTTTCCTGCAGTGGGAAATGACGCCGTCGCAGCCGGACGGTCTATGCTGGCTGCAGATGGTCATCAACCTGGGCGATACCGAGCAACTGGGCGCCGCACCCACCGGCCGCGTGTTCCACAGCTGGGGCTGCCACCTGGCCGCCGGGCCGAGCCCGCGCCTGCCCCTGCTGGCGCTGTCGCCGGGCGGCGGATGTGCGGCCCTGCTGCAGTTGCCGGTCTTCGACGAGGACGACGACACCCTCTCCGTGTTCGAGGCGCCCTGACGAGGTGTGACCGCCGCCGCCGTGCCTGCCCCGCCACTCTCCGGTACATCCCCCGGTGCTGCGGGGAGTGCCCGGCCCCTGGCTGCGCGATGCGCCGGTGCCGCCCGTGCCCAGTCAATCCACCCATCCACGGCGGATTGGTCCACACTGGGTGAGCCTTTTCCTTTTCCTCCTGCGACTGTCCCTCCATGTCCGAAGCCCTCTATCGCGCCTGCGCCCGTTGCGGCCTGTCCCCCCGTTACCACGATGTCTGGGGCCGCGAGGTGGCGGTGGAGCCGCGGCACCTGGCCAGCCTGTTGCACGAGCTGGGCCTGGGGCGCCATGACCCGCAGGACGAGGCCGCGTGGCAGGCCGAGATTGATCGCATGGACGAGGCCGAATGGCGCACGGCCTTGCCGCCGGTGCTGCTGGCCCAGGCCGACAGCCTGCGCGTGCCCCTCAGCCTGCGCTGGCCCGAGGGCGAGTCCGCACCGCCCTGGACCCTGCAGCTGGAGCAGGGCGGCGCCCATGAGGGCCTGATCGACTTCGGCCAGGGCGAGGGCGCGCGCCGGCAGGTCGACGGGCGCATGCTCGTCGAGCGCCATGCCGTGCTGGAGCTGCCCGACGCCCTGCCCATGGGCTACCACCGCCTGCGCGTCGGCACGGCCGAGCTGCTGGTGATCGCCGCGCCGGCCTCCTGCCAGCCGCCACCCGGCGATGCCGAGGGCGTGCGGCACTGGGGTGTGGCCGCGCAGCTCTATGGCCTGCGCTCGGACACGCAATGGGGCATGGGCGACTTCGCCGACCTGGGCCGCCTGGTCGAACAGGCGGCCGGCCTGGGTGCGCAGGCCGTGGGCCTCAATCCCTTGCATGCGCTGTTCCCGGACGATCCCGGCCAGTGCAGCCCGTACAGCCCGTCCTCGCGGCTCTTCCTCAATCCGCTGTACATCGCCGTCGAAGCCCTGCCCGAATATGCCGACTGCCTGGAGGCGCGACGCCTGGTGGAGTCCGACGAATTCCAGGCCCGGCTGGGCCACCTGCGCGCCCAGTCGCTGGTGGACCACGAAGGCGTGGCCGCCGCCAAGCTGGAGGTGCTGGCGCTGCTGCACGCGCATGTGCAGGCCCGGCGCCAGGTGCCCGAGCCCGGCCTGGTCGCGCGCCAGCGCGATGAGGCCTTCCGGGCCTTCTGCCAGCAGCGTGGCGAGGCGCTGCAGCGCCATGCCACCTTCGAGGCCCTGCGCCGTCACCTGCGTGCCCGCGATCCCGACTGCTGGGGCCCGCCCTGCTGGCCCGCGGCCTACCGCGATCCGGGCTCGGCCGAGGTGAAGGCCTTCGCGCAGCAGCATGCGGCGCAGGTCGAGTTCCAGGCCTGGCTGCAGTGGCTGGCCGCCAGCCAGCTCGAGGCCGCCGCGCGCCAGTGCCGCAGCCGCGGCATGGCCATCGGCCTGTACCTGGACCTGGCCGTCTCGGTGGACCGCCATGGCGCCGACGCCTGGGCCGGCGGCGACGTCTTCGCGCCCGGCGCCAGCGTGGGTGCGCCGCCCGATGCCCTCAACCAGCTGGGCCAGGACTGGGGCCTGCCGCCCATGCGGCCCGCAGCCCTGCGCGCCAGCGGCTATGGCCTGTTCATCGAGGCCCTGCGCGCCAGCATGCGCAACGCCGGCGCGGTGCGCATCGACCATGTGATGGGGCTGACCCGCCTGTTCTGGATCCCACCCGGCGAGAAGGCCGCCAGCGGCGCCTACGTGGCCTATCCGGCCGAGGAGATGATGGCCATCGTCGCCCTCGAAAGCCGACGCCAGCGCTGCGTCGTCATCGGCGAGGACCTGGGCACGGTCACCGACGCCACGCGGGCGCTCATGCAGCGCTACGGCCTGCTGTCGTACCGGCTGATGGTGTTCGAGCGCGAGGGCGCGGCCTTCAAGCGCCCCGCGGCCTACCCGGCCCAGGCGCTGGCGGCGGTGAGCACGCACGATCTGGCCACGCTGGAAGGCTGGTGGTCGGGGGCCGACCTGGGCGAGCGCATCCGCCTGCAGCTCTACCCCAGCGACGAGATGGCGCGCCAGCAGCTGGCGGAGCGCGCGGCCGACCGCGTGCAGCTGGCCTTCGCGCTGGAGGATGCCGGCCGGCTCGATGCCGAGGCGGGCGCGCGCCTGCTGGGCAGCGGCGACTTCGGCACCGAGGCCGCGGCCGCCGTGCACGGCTGGCTGGCCCAGGCGCCGTCGCGGCTGCTGATGGTGCAGGCCGAGGACCTGCTGGGCGAGCGCGGCCAGGCCAACCTGCCGGGCACGGTGCACGAGCATCCCAACTGGCGCCGCCGGCTGGCCCTGCCGGTGGAGCAATGGGCGCAGGCGCCGCGCGTGGCCGCCATCGCCGCGGCCGTGGCCGCCGAACGGCCGGCCGTGGGCGGTGCGGCCGCGGCGGAAGGCCCGGTGCGCCATCCGCTGCGCCTGCCGCGGGCGACCTACCGGCTGCAGTTCCATGCCGGCTTTACCTTCGACGATGCCATCGCCATCCTGCCCTACCTGCAGCGGCTGGGCATCAGCCATGTCTACTGCTCGCCGCTGCAGCGCGCGCGGCCGGGCAGCACCCACGGCTACGACGTGGTGGCGCATGACCAGATCAACCCCGAGCTGGGCGGCGAGGCCGGCTTCATGCGCTTCTGCGCCGCGCTGCAGCGCCACGGCATGGGTCAGATCCTCGACCTGGTGCCCAACCACATGGGCGTGCTCGGCGGCGACAACCCCTGGTGGGAGGACGTGCTGGAAAACGGCCCCGCCTCGCTCTACGCCAACCACTTCGACATCGAATGGCAGCCCGCCGACCCGGAGCTGGCCGGCAAGGTGCTGCTGGCCGTGCTGGGCGGCGCCTACGGCCAGGTGCTGGACGACGGCGAGCTGAAGCTGGGCCTGGACGCCGCGGGCGGCCGGCTGGCCATCCACTACCACGACCATTGCTTCCCGGTCGCGCCCGAAAGCTATGCGCCCGTGCTGCGCTCGGCCGAGCCGCTGATGGCCGGCCCCGAGGACGCGGCCGCCCTGGCCGGCGTGGCGCAGGCCTTCGAGTCGCTGCCCGCCGGCGCGGACGACGCCGCGCGGCGCGCCCGCGACAAGACCGCCGCGCAGGCCCGCCTGGCCGCGCTGATCGGCGAATCGGCCGCCTTCGGCAGCGCCGTGCAGGCGGCCGTGGCGCGCTGGAACCATCCGCGCCACCGCGAGGCGCTGCACCAGCTGCTGGAGGCGCAGCACTACCGCCTGGCCTTCTGGCGTGTGGCCTCGGACGAGATCAACTACCGCCGCTTCTTCGACGTCAACGAGCTGGCGGCGCTGCGCATGGAGCGGCCCGAGGTCTTCGAGGCCACGCATGCCCTGCCGCTGGACCTGGCTGCGCGCGGCCTGGTGGACGGCCTGCGCATCGACCATCCCGATGGCCTGCACGACCCGGCCGCGTACTTCGACCGGCTGCAGCAGGGCTTCGCGCGGCGCACCGGCCGGCGCCTGGCGGCCGATGACGGCAGCGGGCGGCCCGAGCGGCCGCTCTACGTGGTCGCCGAGAAGATCGCCGCCGGCCACGAGGAGGTGCCCGAGGCCTGGGCCATCCATGGCACCACCGGCTACCGCTTCGCCAACGTGGCCGCAGGCGTGCTGGTGCAGACCGAGTCCGACGCCGCCTTCGACCGCATCTGGCGCGGCTTCACGGGCGAGGACGCACCCTTCCACGAGGTCGAGTACCTGGGCAAGCGGGCCGTCACCCGCAATGCGCTGGCCTCGGACCTGACCATGATCGCCACGGCCGCGCTGCGCATCGCCCGCGCCGACCGCCGCACGCGCGACTACACCCTCAACAACCTGCGCCGCGCGCTGGCCGAGGTGGCCACCTGCATGCGCGTCTACCGCAGCTACGTGACCGACCGCGGCCTTTCCGCGCAGGACCAGCGCTACATCGACGATGCCATCGCCGCCGCGCGCGAGCGGGGCGAGCTGGCCGACGACAGCATCTACGACTTCGTCGGCCAGGCGCTGCGCGGCGAGCTGCATGCGGGCGACCCGGTGCTGCATCCACAGGTGCTGCGGCTGGCGGCGCGCTTCCAGCAGTTCAGCGCGCCGGTGGCCGCCAAGGGCGTGGAGGACACGGCCTTCTACCGCTGGTACCCGCTCGCCTCGCTCAACGAGGTGGGGGGCGATCCGGCCACCTTCGGCTTCACGCTGGAGCAGTTCCACGAGGCCAGCGCCGACCGCGCCCGCCGCTGGCCGCACACGCTGCTGGCCACTTCCACCCACGACAACAAGCGCGCCGAGGACGTGCGCATGCGCCTGCATGTGCTCTCGGAGATGCCGGCCACCTGGCGCCTGGCGCTGCGCCGCTGGCATGCGCTGGCCGAGCCGGAGGCGCAGGTCGCGCTGCTCGACCATGGCGTGACACCGTCGCGCGCCGACGAATACCTGCTCTACCAGACCATGCTGGGCATCTGGCCCGCCGGCGGCGCCGACGAAGAGGCCCGCGAGGAGCTGGCCGAGCGGCTGGTGCGCTACATGCACAAGGCCGCGCGCGAGGGCAAGCGCCACACCAGCTGGGTGATGCCCGACGAGGCCTACGAAGGCGCGCTGGCGCAGTTCGTGCGCGGCGTGGTGGACAGCGAGGAGTTCCGCGCCGACTTCGAGCCGCTGGCCGCGCGGCTGGCCTGGTGGGGCGGACTCAATTCGCTGGTGTTCACGGCGCTCAAGTTCTGCTCGGCCGGCGTGCCCGACACCTACCAGGGCACCGAGTGCCTGGACTTCAGCCTGGTCGATCCCGACAACCGCCGCCCGGTCGACTACGCGGCGCGCAGCGAGCTGCTGGCCGGCCTGGAGGCCCTGGCCGCCCGCCCGGAGCGCATGGCCGAGGGCCTGGCCCAGCGCATGACACCCGCGCGCCTGGGCGAGGCCAAGCTGTGGACGGCCTGGCGCCTGCTGCAGATGCGCCGCGAGCATGCCGCCCTGGTGCGCGACGGCGACCACCAGCCCCTGTACGCCAATGGGCCGGCCGACGAGGCCGTGGTCGCCTTCACCCGGCAGGCCGGGGACGATGCGCTGGTCTTCGTCGCGGGCCGCTTCTTTGCCGAACAGGACGACGACCGCCGCGACGCGCCGCCGCCTGAGGGCTGGGACGCGCAGGCCTGGGCGGCGACCACGCTGGCGCTGCCGCAGCGCCCGGGCGGCTGGCGCGACGTGCTCAGCGGACGCCATGTCGAGGGCGGCTGGGTGGCGGTCGACGCGCTGCTGCAGACGTTGCCCTGCGCGGTGCTGGTGCCCGCGGAACACGCGGTGTAGGCGGCGTCCTTCATGGTGGCCGGCCGATGCCTGCTGCCTTTGGCGGCGTCGCGCCTCATCATGGTCCTCCACATCCAGGTCCGACGGAGACAGCCATGACTACCCTGCAAAGTGCCGTGTTCCCCGGCAGCGTGCTCCAGCACCCCGAGCGCATCCATCTCGACTGCCGGGACGACGTGAGCTATTGGATGGGCGAATTCG
Source organism: Pseudacidovorax sp. NFM-22 (assembly GCF_021401245.1). GTDB lineage: Bacteria > Pseudomonadota > Gammaproteobacteria > Burkholderiales > Burkholderiaceae_C > Xenophilus. Next base: position 74,448 of record NZ_JACBFY010000012.1, on the reverse strand, counting down.
GCGTCACCGAATCGCTGCTGCGCCTGGCCGTGGAGCGCGTGGGCGATTCGCCCGGCGCCGTGCGCCGCCTCATGCGCGACGGCTGGGGCGCCCGCCCGCCCGCCGCCGCCCCGTGGCCGACGCTCACTGCCTGAAATCACCTACGCGGCCGGCCGGCCGCCTTCGCAGCATCGCTCCATGGCCACCGGACACTGGAGAGCACCGATGCCCCAACTGGATTTCGAGGAGGGCCTGGCCCCTCCGCTGATGCCCGCGCCGGGCACCCCGCCGGGCGAAACCTGGCTCTGGCATGTGCCGGGCCGCGGCTACGACAGCGCCCATGAGCGCGCCGCCCGCACCGACTTCGCCCAACGGCTGGCGGCCCTGAAGGGTTACCGCTTTGCCGGGGACTTCGATCCGCAGCGCCCCGCAGGCGCACCGCAGTACGTGGTGCCCAACGACACCCTCACCACCGCCGACGCCCAGGCCGCTGGCATCCACGGCCCGCACGACCTGTTCGGCGGCGTCGTTCCCCATTCCTTCGTCGCCACCAAGGCCATCACCCATCCGCTGGTCGATGCGGATGCGGCGCGGCCCGAAGGCTGGTCGGCCGACTTTGCCGCGCAGGCGGCCGATGCGGTGCTGCACGGCTACACCGCCTTCAGTCGGGTCGAGGCGCAGCGGGCTGGCCGGATGATGCTGGCCCGTGGTCCCGTCCGGGTGAAGGCCGTGCGCGGCACCGCCGGCCGGGGCCAGAGCGTGGCCCACGACACCGAATCGCTGGACCGCCAGCTGGAGGCGCTGGGCGAGCCCGCCATCGCCGCCGACGGCGTGGTGCTGGAAGAGAACCTGCGCCATCCCGACACCGTGAGCGTGGGCCAGGTGCTCGTCGGCAGCCTGGTGCTGAGCTACTACGGCCATCAGCGGCTGACCTACGACAACCAGGGCGAGGCCGTCTACGGCGGCTCGCAGCTCACGCTGGTGCGCGGCGGACTGGATGTGCTGATGGCCGAGCCCTTCCTGCCCGACGCGCTGCGCCTGGCCGTGGCCCAGGCGCGCAGCTACCACGCGGCCGTGGAGCGCAGCTACGCCGGCTTCTTCGCCTCGCGCATCAACTACGACGTGGCGCAGGGCATGGACGTGCACGGCCAGTGGCGCTCGGGCGTGCTGGAGCAGTCCTGGCGCCTGGGCGGCGCCACCAGCGCCGAGATCGCCGCGCTGGAGCGCTTCCATGCCGACCCCACCCTGCAGCAGCTGCGCGCTGCCAGCGGCGAGTGCTATGGCGAGGAGCAAGCGCCCGAGGGCGCGCAGATCTACTACCGCGATGTGGACCCGAGCGTGGGCCTCATCACCCGCTATGCGCTGATCCTTCCTGATGCAGACCCAGCTTGAGACCCTGCAGATCGCCGTCGACGACCAGAAGATCGACGGCACCCTGGTGGCGGCCGCCAAGGTGCCCGGCGTGCTGCTGGTGCACGGCTGGGACGGCAGCCAGGAACAGTACCTGGCCCGGGCCCGCGAGATCGCCGCACTCGGCTGCGTCTGCCTCACCTTCGACCTGCGCGGCCACGCCCGCCACGCCGCGCAGCGGCTGGACGTGACGCGCGAGGACAACCTGCGCGACGTGCTGGCGGCCTATGACACGCTGGCCGGCCATCCCGCCGTCGATCCCACCGCCATCGCCATCGTCGGCAGCAGCTACGGCGGCTACCTGGCGGCGCTGGTCACGGGCCTGCGGCCCGTGCGCTGGCTGGCCATGCGCGCGCCTGCGCTCTACCGCGACGAGGACTGGGAGGTGCCCAAGGGCCAGCTCAGCCGCAGCGACCTGGCGGCCTATCGCCTGACCTCCATCGCGCCCGAGGCCAACCGCGCGCTGGGGGCCTGCGAGGCCTTCCGCGGCGACGTGCTGGTGGTCGAGTCCGAGCACGACAGCACCGTGCCACATCCGGTCATCGCCAACTACCTGGGTTCCTTCCGCGCCGTGCGCTCGGTCACCTACCGGGTGCTCTCGGGCGCGGACCATGCGCTGTCGAAGGAAGCCTGGCGCAAGGCCTACGGCGCGTTGCTGGTGACGTGGATGACCGAGATGATGCGGGGGCTGCACGTGGCGCCGGACATGGCGGCCTCGCGTGCGCCGGTCAGCCCGCCCTGAGGCAGGCGGCTGAGGGTGGCGGCTGCTGCTGCCGGGCGCTTAGTAGTGATAGCGCAACTGCGCGATCAGAAGGGCGTCGCCCTCCACCTTGTAGACGATGCGGTGTTCGTCCGTGAGCCGGCGGGACCAGTAGCCTGCCAGTGCATGCTTGAGCGGCTCCGGCTTGCCGATGCCGGCGAAGGGGGCGCGCTGGATTTCCCTGATGAGCTTGTTGATGCGCTCCAGCATGCGACGGTCCTGTTGCTGCCAGAAGAGGTAGTCCTCCCAGGCCGCCTCGGCGAAGACCAGTTTCATTCGGCCAGTTGGCGGGGCATGCCGCCGCCGCTTTCCAGCTGTTCGATGGCACCGAGCAGGCGCCGCGCGTTGGCGGGGCTGCGCAGCAGGTGCGCGGTTTCTTCCAGCGCGGTGAAATCTTCGAGCGACAGCATCACCACCGACTGCTCGCCGTTGCGCGTGATGATGAGCGGCTCGTGGTCGTTGCACACCCGATCCATGGTGCTGGCCAGGTTGGCGCGGGCGGCGGAATAGGAAATGGCATCCATGCGGGACTCCTGTGCTTGTACGTGAAATTGTACAGATGCAGTGCGCCGTCGGCGTTGGTGCTGGAAAACCCCGCTCTGCCGGATCACCGTCGTGTCTAGTCCTTCATCCAGGCGCGAAGCGTCAGCCCGCTGACGACTGCCGCCTGAATCCTTTTGCCTTTGCCGCGCCTCTTGTCCCGTGTCATCCACTTCCTGACACTGACGAGGACACCATGCGCTTTCTTTCCACCAACCTGGGCGCCCGCGAGCGCCTGTTGCGCCTGCTGGGCGCCGCCCTCCTGGCCGTGGCGGCCTGGTGGCTGCGTGCCGACGGCTGGCTGCCGATGCTGGCTGCGGGCGGGGCGGTCGTGCTGGCGGGCACGGCGCTGGCCGGCTTCTGTCCCGCCTGCGCGCTCTTCGGCCTGCGCCAGCCCCGGGGACGTCGATGATCCGCGAGCGTCTGCCCCTGGTCGAAGCGGCCCGCGCCGGCAACGCTGCCGCCCTGGCGCGCCTGCTGCACGACTGCCAGCCCGACCTGCGGCGCTTTGCCCGCCGCACCTGCGCGACCACCGAAGACGCCGAGGACGCGGTGCAACAGGCGCTTTGGCAGCTTTATCGGCATATCGGCGCCCTGCGCACGGTGGCGACCTTTGCGCGATGGCTGTTCCGGATCGTCGAGCGGGAGTGCTTCCGCCTGTTCCGGCGCGGCGGCGGCGCCGACGCTGGCGTGCCGGCCGCCGAACCCGACATGCTGGCGGCACCGGCCGTTCCGCACGATCTGCGCCTGGACCTGGCGCGTGCGGTCGAACGCCTGCCCGCCCTGTACCGCGAGGTGCTGGTGCTGCGCGACATCCAGGAGCTGACCGCCCCCGAGGTGGCGGCCGAACTCGGCCTGAGCCTCGCGGCGGTCAAGAGCCGCCTGCACCGGGCGCGCGCCATGGTGCGCGAGCAGCTGCTGCAAAGCGGCTACTGGCTCAAGGACGGGGAGGTGGGCCATGGCTGAGCCGCAGGCACCACGCGGCTACCAGTCGCCCGAGGACCTGCAGCGCATCCCGGCGCTCGCGGCCCTGGCGCCGCCCGAAGCGCGGGCCTTTCTCGCCTTCGACCACGCGGCTCGCCGGGCCGACGGCCACATCCCGGCCAGGACGCGCGAGTGGATCGCGCTGGCCGTGGCCCTGACGACGCAGTGCGCCTACTGCCTGGATGTCCACACCCGCGGCGCGCGGCAACTGGGCACCACGCCCGAAGAGCTGGCCGAGATCGCGCTGATCGCCGCCGCGGTGCGCGCGGGCGCCACGCTCGGCCACGGCCTGCTGGCGCTGCGGCTGTTCGAGGGCGCCGCCGCCGGCCCCGGCCCCGGCCGCTGAGGGCCCTGGCGCTCGGGACGGCTGGCGCTCAGGCGCGGGGGGCGATGCCCTCGCGCGCCAGCAGGTCCAGGCCGTGGGCGAAGCCGCTCACGTTGCCGCCCAGCGCCGCGGTGGCGTTGCGCGCGGCCTCCAGCACCTGGCGGCAGGCGGTGCGCATGGTGTCGCCCTGTTCGAGCCGCTGGCGCGGGCCGGAGATGGCCAGCACGCCCTGCAGCGCGCCGCCCACGCCGAACACCGGGGCGGCGGCGGAGGCCGTCTCGGGGTCACGCTCGCCCCAGGAGGTGGCCCAGAACCGGGCGCGGATGGCGTCGGCTTCCGGCAGCTCGGGCAGGTCGGGCTCGCTTTGCAGGCCGAAGGCCATCAGCACCTTGCCCGAGGCGCCCTGGCCGATGGCATAGCCCTGGCCGACCTGCACCGAGGCACGCACCGAACGCGCGGGCTCCACGCGGAACAGCGCCACCCGCTGCAGACCGTGCCGCACGTAGAACGAGGCCGTCTCGCCGCTGGCGGCACTCAGCTGCTCCAGCAGCGGCTCGATCACATGCCCCACCTGGAAGGAGCGCTGGTACACCGCCGCCAGCCGCAGCGGCTGCGGCCCGATGGCGTACTGCCCGTCGGCCAGACGGCGCACGAAGCCGCCGTGCTCCAGCGCGCCCAGCAGCCGCAGCACCGTGCTCTTGTACAGGCCCGTGCGGCGCGACAGCTCCGACAGCGTGAGCCGCGCGCTGTCGGCGTCGAAGGCGGCCAGCAGCGCGAAGGCGCGGTCGAGCACGGCCACGCCGCTGGAGTCGGAGGCAGCGGCGTCGGCGGGATCGGCAGGCGAGGGGGCGGCGTCGGTCATGGCGGCGGCGGGGGACGGGAGGGGGCGGCGGTTCGCGGGAGCGGCCGCAGTGTGACATGGCCGCACGGCGCGCCCGATGCGCCGGGCATGCCAGGGTTAACCCGGTACGCCTGGGCGCTGTGGTCGGTCTACAGTTCTATCCAACAGATTGTTGTTCTGCCTAATAGAACGGCATGAAGCAAAGGAGACCCCTGTGAAGACCTTCCACCGTCTGGCGCTGTGCGCCACGCTCGCCCTGCACGGCGCCCTGGCCGCCGCGCAGGCCGGCTTTCCCACCCAGCCCATCAAGATCGTGGTGCCCTTTCCGCCGGCCGGGGGCACCGACGTGCTCACGCGGCTCGTGGTCAACGAGATCACGGCCAAGGACACGCGCTGGAACTTCGTCATCGACAACAAGCCGGGCGCCGGCGGCAACATCGGCCTCGATGCCGTGGCCAAGGCCCGCAAGGACGGCTACACCTTCGGCGCCGGCCAGACGGCCAACCTGGCCATCAACCCTGCGCTCTACAGCCGCATGCCCTTCGACGCGGCCAAGGACTTCGCGCCCGTGGTGCTGCTCGCGTCGCAGCCCGTGGTGCTGGTGGTGCGCGCCGACTCCGCCATCCACACGCTGGCCGACCTGAAGACCCAGTCCAAGTCGCGCCAGCTGACCATGGCCTCGGCCGGCACCGGCACGGTGGGCCATGTGGCCGGCGAGATGTTCGCGCGCCGCGCCGGCATCCAGGTGATGCACGTGCCCTACAAGGGCGCCGGCCCGGCCATCACCGACATGCTGGGCGGGCAGACCGACATCTACTTCGCCACGCCGCCCAGCGTCATCTCGATGGTCAAGGCCGGCAAGCTGCGCGCCGTGGCTGTGACCTCGGGCAAGCGCATCGAGGTGCTGCCGGACGTGCCGACGGTGGCCGAATCCGGCTACCCCGGCTTCGTCGCCGAGGACTGGAAGGCGCTGGTGGCGCCGGCCGGCACGCCGGCCGAGGCGGTGGATGCGCTCAATGCCGTGGCCAATGCCGCGCTCAAGCGTCCCGACGTGGTGGCCCGCCTGCGCGACGAGGGCAGCGAGGCCCGCGGCGGCACCGCCGCCGAACTGGGCGCCTTCATGAAGACCGAGCAGGCGCGCTGGGGCACGGCCGTGCGCGAGTCCGGCGCGCGGGTGGATTGAGAAGGTGCCGGCCTCGCTGCGCGGCATCCGCGTCCTCGATCTCACCAATGTGCTGGCCGGGCCCTTTGCCTGCCACCAGCTCGCCCACATGGGCGCCGACGTCATCAAGGTGGAAAGCCGCCAGGGCGGCGACCTGGCCCGCCAGCTCGGTGCCGACCCGGAACTGAATCGCCGCCACATGGGCGTCTCCTTCCTGGCGCAGAACCCGGGCAAGCGTTCCATCACCGTCGACTTCAAGAAGCCCGCCGGCAAGGAAGTGCTGCGCCGCCTGGTGCGCAGCGCCGACGTGCTGGTGGAGAACTTCCGCCCCGGCGTGATGCAGCGCCTGGGCCTGGGCTACGAGTCGCTGCTGGCCGAGAACCCGCGCCTCGTCTACTGCGCCATCTCCGGCTTCGGCCAGGACGGCCCGCTGCGCGACCTGCCGGCCTACGACCAGATCATCCAGGGCATGTCGGGCACCATGAGCATCACCGGCGCACCCGACAACGCGCCCTACCGCGTCGGCTACCCCATGGCCGACACCATCGGCGGCATGACGGCCGCCTTCGCCATCGCGGCAGCCCTGGCCGACCGCCAGCGCAAAGGCGGTACCTTCATCGACGTCTCCATGCTCGAGGCGGTGATGGCGACCATGGGCTGGGTGGTCTCCAACCACCTGATCGCCGGCCAGGCGCCCAAGCCCATGGGCAACGACAACTTCACCGCCAGCCCCTCGGGCACCTTCCGCACGGCCGACGGGCTGCTCAACATCGCGGCCAACAAGCAGGAGCAGTTCGAGGCCCTGTGCCGCGTGGTGGAGCGGCCCGACCTGCCGCAGGACCCGCGCTTTCGCGAGCGCCAGGGCCGGCTGCAGCACCGCGCCGAACTCAAGGCCCAGCTCGAAGCGGCGCTGGCCGCCCGCACCACCGAGGACTGGTGGCCGCGGCTCAACCAGGCCGGCGTGCCGGCCGGGCCGGTCTACACCGTGGGCGAGGTGCTGGCGCATCCGCAGGTGGCCGACCGCGGCATGATCGGCCAGTTCGACGACGTGCCGGGCGTGGGCCGCGACATCCGCGTGGTGCGCACCGGCTTCAAGATCGACGGCCAGGCGCCGCGCGTCGACACGCCGCCGCCCACGCTGGGCCAGCATTCCGGCGAGATCCTGGCCGGCCTCGGCTACTCGGCCGAGGAGATCGCACAACTGCAACAGGACGAGGCCGTATGACCGATCCCGCACACCTGCCGGCTGGCGCTGCTGCCCCCGGCGCCAAAGCCGCCCCGGACGCCCGCCGCACCACCGAGGACTGGTGGCGCACGTCGATCATCGACATGTCGCCCGGCGTGATCCGCTACCGCGGCTACCCAATCCAGGACCTGATCCGCGAGCGCGTGAGCCTGGCCCAGATGATCTGGCTGATGACCCGCGGCGACCTGCCCACGCCCGGCCAGGCCGCGCTGCTGGAGGCCGCGCTGATGGCCGCCGTGGACCACGGCCCCCAGGCGCCCAGCATCGCCATCGCGCGCATGGCCGCCACCTGCGGCGTGGGCCTGAACAGCGCCATGGCCTCGGCCGTGAACGTGCTGGGCGACGTGCACGGCGGCGCGGGCGAGCAGGCGGTGGCGCTGTACGAGGACATCGCCGCCCGCATGGACGCCGGCACCGACGAGGACCGCGCCGTGCAGGAGGGCCTGGACGCCTTCATCGCCGCGCGCGGCAAGGTGGTGGCGGGCTTCGGCCACCGCTTCCATCCGGTGGACCCGCGCTCGGCGCCCCTGCTGGCGCTGGTGGACGAGGCCGCGGCGGCCGGCGAGGTGAGCGGGCGCTTCGCCCGCATCGGCCGCGCGGTGGAGGCGCGCCTGACGGCCGCCAAGGGCAAGCCCATCCCCATGAACATCGACGGCGCCACGGCCGTCATCTATGCCGAGCTGGGCTTTCCGGCGCCGCTGGCACGCGGGCTGTTCTGCCTGTCGCGCTCGGTGGGCGTGCTGGCGCATGCGTGGGAGCAGACCGCGCAGGACGTGCGCATCAAGGGGCCGATCCCGCGGCAGTACATCCCCACCTACGACGGGCCGCCGCAGCGCGAGGTGCCGGCGCAGCGCTGAGGCTGGCGCGCCGTCGTCTGCGGGCGCGGCGGCGGGCCAGGCTTCGACAAGCTCAGCCCGAACGGACTTTGATTGACTGCCTCAGCCCGAACGGACTTTGATCAACTGCCCGGCATTGGGGCAAGGGGCGTGCATGCGGGGCGCAGAGGGGCATGGCGGCTATGCTCGTCGGCTTTCCGTCGTCATCCTTTCCCCAGCCCGCCTTCCCGCATGTCCTCTGCAGCCTCCCCGTTCCCCTTCGACGCCGTGCTCTTCGACTGCGACGGCGTCCTGGTCGATTCCGAGCCCATCACCCACCGCGTGCTGGTGGCCATGCTCCATGAGCTGGGCTGGGCCATCACCGAGGAAGAGGCGCTGCAGGTCTTCATCGGCAAGGCGGTCAAGGACGAGGCCGAGCGCATCTTCCAGGAGACGGGCGTGCGCATCGACCGCGCCTGGCTCGACCGCTTCTGGGCCCGCCGCAACGAGGCGCTGGAGCGCGAACTGGTCGCCATTCCCGGCGCGGTGGAAGCGGTGCGTGACCTGCACCACCGGCTCGACGGCCGCATCGCCTGCGCCTCGGGTGCCGACCGGCGCAAGGTGGAGCTGCAGCTGGCCAAGGTGGGCCTGCTGGACTTGTTCGAAGGCCGCATCTTCAGCGGCCACGAGACGCCGCGCAGCAAGCCGCATCCCGACGTGTACCTGGCCGCCGCCGCCGCCCTGGGTGTGCCGGCCGCGCGCTGCGCCGTGGTGGAAGACACCGTCACCGGTGCCACGGCCGGCGTGGCCGCGGGCGCGACCGTCTTCGGCTACAGCCCGGGCGGCCCCGGCCACAGCGGCAGCCAGGCGCTGCTGTCGGTGGGCGCGGCGACCACCTTCGAGGACATGGCGGCGCTCCCTGCGCTGCTGGCTGCCTGGCCAGGCCGCTGAGTCATGCTCGCCCCTTCGGCGCCCCGATGGCCTGACGCCCCTCTCCCCTCGCGGGAGAGGGGTTGGGGGAGAGGGGGCGCGCCGCACCACGGCCCCGTGCATGGCGACGCGTCTCCCCTCTCCCCGGCCCTCTCCCGCAAGGGGAGAGGTAGCGACGCAAGGGCGTGTCCCTTCGTTTTCGCCCGCCCGGCCGTGACGCCATGACCGGCCACCGCGCCCATCGCGTCATCCACCTGCAACCCGACGCGCCGGAGAAGCCCGCTCACGGCGCACCCTGCAACGGCTGCGGCGTGTGCTGCGCGCATGCGCCCTGTCCGCTGGGCATGGTGGTCAGCCGGCGCACGCACGGCGCCTGCGCCGCGCTGGTCTGGCAGGCCGGGGCGCAGGTCTACCGCTGCGGCCTGATCGTCCAGCCCGAGCGCTGGCTGCCCCGCCCGCTGCGCCGGGCTGCGCCGTGGCTGGCGCGCCTGGCCCGGCGCTACATCGCGGCGGGGCAGGGCTGCGATGCCCATCTGGACACCGAAAAGGCATGAGCACGGCCCCAGCGCCCCAGTCCTGGCATGCGCGTTGCTGCCCCGATGACATGCCGCCCCCTTCCCGCGTCAGCGTCGCGCGGCCCGGCTATGGCAGCATCGCCGGCATGTCCCACGCGCCCCGTCACGGCCATCGCACCTGGCCCGCCACGCTGTCCCTGGCCGCGGCCATGGCGCTGTACGTGGGCGGGCTGCAGTGGTGGGACCAGCTTACGCCGGGCGCGCGGGCCGTGGCGCAGGGCGCGCCGCTCACCGTCGGCCCGGCCCGCTTCGTGCCGGCGCCCGGCTGGCAGATGGACGTGGCCCGCTCGCGGCCCGGCCAGTCGCTGGTGCTGGTCAAGAGCGGCCACAGCTTCTCGGTGCAGACCGCCGCCTGGCATGGCGACGCCGACGGCCTGCTGCGGCGCGAACAGCGGCTGCTGGAGCGCGGCTACCGCCTGCGCGTGGAAGGCGAACCCTCGGGCTTCTTCACCGACTGGGGCCTGCAGGGCACCACCTTCGCCTACTACGGCGCGCGCCTGAGCGGCCGGCTGTGGCTGGTGATGGACGGCGCCCGCGCCACCATGGTCACGGTCGATTTCTACGGCCCCAACCAGGACACCGACGCCGCCGCACAGGCGCTGACCGAGGCGCAGGACATGCTGGCCTCCATGGACCTGGGCGCCGCATGACCCCCATTGCGGTGCCGCCGGCACCTTCCGCCGCATCGCCCGCCGAGTCGTCGGCCCTGGCGCGCCTGCATGCCTTCGAGGCCGAGGAGCCCTTCTTCCAGCCGCGGCGCGCCGCCTTCTGGCTGATGGTGGCGCTGCTGCTGCTCGGGCTCTGGTCCATGGGCCAGCTCTACCTGTCGGGCCTGCGCGTGGTGCCGGTCGCGGCGCTGCTGGCCACGCTGGCCTGGGCGCTGTATGCGCGCCTGTTCATGGCGGCCTTCGGCGCCATGGACCTGCTGGCGCAGCACCGGCCCGCGGCCTACGGCCTGGCCTTTGCCTGGGGCGGCCTGGCCGCGCCCACGCTGGCGGCGCCTGCCAATCGCGCCATCCAGAGCCTGGCGGCCAAGCAGGTCTCGCCCGAATTCGCCGCCACCTGGGGCCCGGCCCTGGCCGGCCCCATCACCGAGGAATTCCTCAAGCTCGCGGGCGTGCTGCTGCTGGTGCAGATGGCGCGCCGGCAGTTCCGCACCGAGCTGTCGGTGCTCATCGTCGGTGCGATGGCGGGCCTGGGCTTCCAGGTGGTGGAGAACCTGGCGTACACCGTGCGCGCGGCCATCAACTTCCCGCTGGAGAACCAGGTCTACCCGGTGCTGTGGAACCTGCTGAGCCGCGGCGTGCTGTCGGGCCCGTGGACCCATGCCGCCTTCAGCGCCGTGGCCGCCTACGGCGTGGCCTGGTACCTGCGCCACCCGGCGCGCAGCCGCTGGGTGCGCACGGGCATGGCCGGGGCCTTCTTTGCGCTGGCCTGGGCCATGCACTTCCTCTGGAACTCGCCCTGGCTGGAAAGCTGGTTTCCCAACAGCAACCTGGGCGTGAGCCTGCTGATGGTGACCAAGGGCCTGCCGCTGCTGCTGGCCGCCGTGCTGATCTGGCGCGCCGCCACCCGCGAGACCGGCGCCTACCTGCATGCCCAGGCCGAGGCCCTGGTGCCCGAGCGCGACCTGCTGGCCGACGACGAGCGCGAGCGTCTGGGCGACCCGCTGGAGCGGATGCGCGCCCGCCGCGCCCTCGGCCGCCAATACGGCCGCCGCGCCCTGCGGCTCAAGCGCCGGCTGCAGCGCGAGCAGCTGCGGCTGGTGCTCAAGGCGTCGATCTACGGGCGGGGGCGCCGCACACTGAAGAACGAGCGGCGGATTCGGCGCCTGCGCGAGACGCTCGGCGTGCTGATGGAGCCGCGGGTGGGGCGACTGCCGTGATGAAGCAGCATCCGGGCCTGCGCCGTCGGTGAGGGCAGGCCGGCGCGGCCTCAGGGCCTTGCCCGCGCCTTCCGGCTCAGGACCGCCGCCAGCCCCAGTCCCGCACCGATCGCCAGCAGCGCCACCGGAAAGGCCGCCTTCACGGCCTCCGGGCCGGTGCCGCGCGACGACAGCGCAAAGAACAGCCCACCGATGATGGCGGTCGACACCGCCGCGCTGATCTGCAGCGTGGCATTGACCAGGCCCGCCGCCAGGCCGGCCCAGCGTGCATCCACCTGGTCCACGTTCAGCCGCACCAGCGCGGGCAGCGCCATGCCCTGGCCGAGCCCGATGAGGAACAGCGGTGCCGGCAGCCAGCCCGGCGCATCGACCCAGGTCAGGCCCGCGACGGACAGCACGCCCACCACCTCCAGCCCCAGGGCGAATGCCGCCGTATCGGCCCCCAGCCGTCGTGCCACGGCCGCACTGCTGAAGGGGCCGAGCAAAAAGCCGATGCCCAGCGGCAGCACCGCCAGCCCCGCGGTCAACGGGTCATGGCCCAGCCCGGCCTGTTCGTAGACGGCGAACACCAGGAAGAAGGGCGCGAGGGTGTAGAAGAAGAACGAGGCGGCCAGGCTGCGCCGCAGGCCAGTCGACGCCAGCGCCGAGGGCGGCACCAGCGGCGCGCCGCCGCCACGCTCCTGCCGCTGCTCGCAACGCCAGAACGCGAGCAGCAGCGGCGGCGCCAGCGCGAGCACGCCGACACACCAGGCGGGCCAGCCTCGCTCGCGCCCTTCGATGAGCGGCACCACCAGCGCCAGCAAGCCGGCGGCCATCAGCAGCGCACCCACCACGTCCAGCCGCGCCGCCTGTTGGGCGCGGCTGTCGCGCACCCAGGCGATGGCCGCGGGAATGGCCAGCGCGATGACCGGCAGGTTGATCAGGAAGACCGCGCGCCATCCCAGCCCGAACAGGTCGGCCGACACCAGCACGCCGCCCAGCAACTGGCCGGCCACCGAGGCCGCGCCGAAGGTGGCGCCGTACATGCCCAGGGCACGCGCCTTCTCCCCGGCCGGGAAGATGGCATGGATGGACGCCAGCGACTGTGGCGCCATGACCGCCGCGCTGATGCCCTGCAGGAGCCGGCCCGCGACCAGCACGCCCGGCGATGGCGCAAAGCCGCACAGCGCCGACGCGGCGCCGAAGCCCAGCATGCCCGCGATGAACATGCGCTTGCGCCCATACAGGTCGCCGAGCCGCCCGCCGAGGATCAGCGTCACGGCATAGGCCGCCGCATACACCGACACGACGAGCTGGGCCAGCGAGGGCGTCGCCTGCAGGTCGGCCTGGATGGCGGGCAGCGCCACGTTGACGATGAAGAAGTCCAGCGGCGGCAGCAGCGTGCCGGCCAGCAGCACGCACAAGGCCAGCCAGCGGCGGGTATCGGCGCTGCCGCCGCGCTCGGCCTGCGAAAGGTTCATGGACGCCTTCATGAGGGTCGGGCCCCGGTGCATGTCATGGCCCGGTCCTCAGCCTTTGGGCGTGAAGTCGGTGGCGATGGAGACGTCGCGCCATACGGCGATGTCCGCGCGAAAGGCCTCCAGCTTGCGCTCGGCCGTCCTGTGCGCCGCCGGCCCCAGGGGCAGGTGCAGCGGTGGGTTGTCGGCATCGACGGCCTGCAGCACCACGGCGATGGCCTTGGCCGGATCGCCGGCCTGCCGGCCGTCGTTGCGTTCGCGGTAGTCGCGCCGGGCGTGGGCGGTCTGGGCGTAGGCGTCGATCCGTCGCGCCGCCGTGGCCATCGAGCGGCCCAGGAACTCGGTGCGGAAGGGCCCGGGCTCCACGATGAGCACCTTCACGCCCAGGGGCGCGAGCTCTTCGGCCAGCGCTTCGGAGAGCCCTTCCACTGCGAACTTGGTCGCGTTGTAGAAGCCCGAGCCGGCCGAGCCCGCAATGCCGGCGCCGGACGAGAGGTTGACGATGCGTGGCCCCGGGCGCTGCCGCAGGGCCGGCAACGCGGCGCGGGTGGTCTCGATCAGGCCGAACACGTTGATCTCGAAGACGGGGCGGTATTCGTGCGGCTCGCCTTCCTCGATGGCGCCGATGAAGCCGACGCCCGCGTTGTTGACCAGAACGTCCAGGCCGCCGAAGGTGCGCTCGGCCAGCGCGACCGCCCTCGTGGCGTCGCCGGGGCGGGTGACGTCGAGCGCGACCACCTGCACCGTCTCCGGGTAGCGCTGACGCAGGTCGTCCAGCGTGACGACGGACCGTGCCGTGGCCACCAGCCGGTCGCCGCGTGCGGCCACCGCTTCGGCCAGTGCGCGGCCCAGGCCGGCCGAACAGCCCGTGATCAACCAGGTCTTCTTCTGCATGCTTCTTCCTTTCGATGCGGTGCGCCGGACGAAGCGCCGGCATGGAAGGAATCTAGCGATCTGAATCTGTTCGACAACTGACAGTGCTGTACGCTGCCCGTTCATTTCTGAAAGGGGTCGTGGCATGGAGTGGAGCGATGTCCGCATCTTCCTGGCCGTCGTGCGGGCGGGCACCCTGGGCGGCGCCGCGCGCGCCTTGCAGCTGAGCCATCCGACCATCGGCCGCCGTCTTCGGGCGCTGGAGCAGGCCGTGGGCCACACGCTGTTCCAGCGCACCGCGGACGGCTTGGTGCCCACCGACGAGGGCGCCGGCATCGTGGCGCTGGCCGAGCAGATGGAGGAGGGCGCGCTCGCGATGCAGCGGCGCCTGGCGGGCGGGGAAGAAAAGCTGCAGGGCAGCCTGCGGATCTCGTCGGCCGACTGGTTCGGCGCCTATGTCCTGCCGCCGATCATTGCGGACTACGCCAGGACGTACCCGCACGTCGACCTCGAAGTGCTGACCGGCACGCGCCTGTTCAACCTGGCCCAGCGGGAGGCCGACATCGCGTTCCGGATCGTCCCCTTCAACGCGCCCGACGTGGTGCAGCGCAAGCTGGTGCGCCTGCCGTATGGCGTCTATGTCGCGACAGCCTCACCCGACCCGGTGTTCGGCGACGGTGCCGGCTTTCGGCTCATCACGCACGACACCTCCACCGGCCAGTTCCCGGACATCGCGTGGCTGAAGACGCGCTTTCCCAACGCCAGGCCGCTGCTGGCCTCCAACAACCGCAACGTGCAGGCACGCATGTGCAGCCAGGGCATCGGCATCGCCGTGCTGCCGCAGGTGGTGGGCAACCAGGTGGGCGGCCTGCGCCGGCTGCAGCTGCCGGAGGAGCCGCCCGCGCGGGAGATCTGGATGGGCTACCACCGCGACCTGCGGCGGCTGAATCGGCTGCGGGCGTTCATTGCGATGGTGAACGAGCATGTGGCGGGGTTGCAGGGGTGAGGTGCCGCGCAGTCGCTGAGCGGCTCCGGCGGCGTGACGTCGCGCCTTGTCCCCATCGAGGCGGGGCAGATCAGGCCGACGCCGTCTTCAGGCGTCGTCCTCGGCCGGGGCCTCGCCCTCGGCCGGCTTGAGCACATCGAGCACCGTGTCGCACATGGCGTACATCTGGTCCACGAAGGCCGGGCCCAGGGCCGCTTCGAGTTCCTGGTAGACCGCCTCCATGTCCTCGCTCACGTCCGCGAACATCTGGTTGGCGCGGGGCGAGAGCGAGACATGCTGCCGGCGCTGATCGTCCGGGTGCCGCTCGCGCTGCACCAGCCCCATGCTGTCCATGCGCGCGAGCACGCCGCTCAGGCTGGGGCTGGAGATGTGGCAGATGGCACAGAGCTCCCGCGGCTCCAGCGTGCCGCGGACGTAGAGCGCGCGAAGGATGCGGAACTGCTGCTCCGTCAGCCCCGTCTTCTTGAGCACATGGCGAAAGCGGCCAATGATGGCCGCACGCACCTGCAGCAGCAGCAAGGGAAGGTTCCGCCGGGGTTGCGCACGGGCTGGATTGGAGGGTGGGGGTCGACGCTGGCTGCTGCGCGCGGCGGGCTTGTTCGTCAAGATGCGGCTTCGGTCGGGCGGCCACCCGATGGGGCGGCCTGCGGGTCGCCCGGATGGTAATGGAGCCCCTCTTGCCAGCGCTCCTCAGAGCGGCGCGATGCGCGCGTGCAGCAAGGCGCTGCGGCCTTCGTCCAGCGCGCGGATGCAGCGGGCGATGGCCGCCTCTGCATCGGCCGGGTCGACCAGCCGCTCGCCATGGGCACCGGCGGCCTCGGCCACGCCGGCGAAGTCCATGCCGGTGGGCAGCACCGACGCATAGTCGTTGGTGGCAAAGGCACGGCCCTTGGGGTACATGCGCAGCGTGGCTTCTTTCACCGCCGACCAGCCGCCGTTGTCGAGCACCACCGTGAAGATCGGCACGCCGTACTCCCGCGCCACGGCGAGGGTGGAGGTGGCATTGCTGAAGTAGAAGGTGCCGTCGCCCACGAAATGCACGACGCGGGTGTCGGGCCGTGCGAGCTTCACGCCCAGCGCGGTGCCGGCCGAAAAGCCCAGGCCGCCGCCCGGCAGGCCCAGCAGCGTGCCCGGCTCGTTGCGCGGCACCTGATCGAACACCGTGAGCGTGTTGCGGATGCCTTCGTTGAGCACGGTGTCGCAGCCGTCCAGCGCCCGGTGGATGGCGGCGCACAGGTAGGCCGGGTTGATGGCGCCGGGCTCGCCGGGCGCCTGCGCGGCGTCGTCGATCCTGCGCTGGCGCGCGGCATGTTCGCGTTCGAGCGTCTTCAGCCGCTCGGCCGCTCGCGCCTCGAAAGCTGGTGTCGCCAGCGCCTTCACCGCCTCGATGAGCTGGCCGAGCAGGACTTCGCTGTCGCCCTCGATGCGTGCCTGCGTGGCGAAGCCCCACATCGGCATGTCGCGCTTGATGGCGTCGAGGTCCATCTGCGCCCACCAGGCGTTCGGGTTGACGCGCGTGGTTTTGGGTACCCAGGGCACGTCGACGTCCAGCATCAGGCCGACGTCGGCCTTCTCGGCGAAGGCGCCGGGCAGGTAGCCGGCGAAGCAGGGGCTGTCGCGGCGGATGTTCAGGTGCACGCTGTTGAATTCGCACACGCGCATGCCGATGAGCAGGGCCAGCTCTTCCACCAGCTGGGGCGTGCGCAGGTTGCGCCCGGCATAGGCGGTGACGAGCAGCGGGTCTTCGCTGGCCACGAGCTTTTCCGCGATCTGCTGGATCGGCGCAGGATGCGTGCCGCCCGCCTTGACGGGCCGATGGCTGGCCGCCGGAAAGGGATGCAGCTCCTGCGGCGGGCAGGGCGCTGCCAGCATCTCGCGCGGCAGCATCAGGTACACGGGGCCCGGCGGATCGCTCTGCATCACCGAGTGGGCGCGGGCGATGACCTCGGCCGCCATCGACGGCCAGGGCAGCGTGTATTCCCATTTGACGTAGGGCCGCACCACGCTGGCCTGGTCGAAGGGCTCCTGCACGAAGTGCACATAGGTGTCGCGCCCGCCCTCCACCTGGTTGAAGGTGGTGGCGGGCGCGCGACCGGCCATCAGCAGCACCGGCACGCGCGCGCGAAACAGGTTGTGCATGGCCATGGCCGAGTTGGCCGTGCCGGCATCCACATGCACCAGCACGGCCTGGCCACGGCCGGTGGCGATGGCGTAGCCGCCCGCCATGTGCAGGGCCGTGTTCTCGTGCGGACAGAGCACCACCTGGGGCAACGCGCGCCCTTGCTCCCGCCACCGGGCCATCTCTTCGATGAGGGGCGCGTGGTCCGTCCCGAGGTTGCAGAACAGGTATTCGACGCCATGGTCCAGCAGCGCCTGCAGCAGATGGTGCGACGCCGTGTGGGTGGGGGTGTGGTCGGGGGAGCGTTGGAGTTCCATGAGGGCGAGTTCAGTTGTTCTGCGCGGCCAGGCCCGCGGCCCGCACGGCCGGGGCAAAGGCGCTCTGCTCGGCCTGGATGCGTTGGCGCACGGCATCGGGCGCGGCGTAGTCGGCCTCGTGGCCCAGGCGCACGAAGGCCTCGCGCGTGGCGGTGTTGGAAAGCACCTTGTTCAGCTCGGCCGAGAGCTTGTCGAGCACGGCGCGCGGCGTCTTGGCCGGTGCGTAGAGCGCGAGCCACACCTCGAACTCGGTGCCCGGGAAGCCGGCCTCGGCCAGCGTCGGCACATCCGGCAGGAAGGGCGAGCGCTTCTCGGAGGCGACGGCCAAGGGGCGCAGCTTGCCGTCCTGGATCTGCGCGTTGAGCGGCGCCAAGTCGGCCATCACCATCACCGTCCGTCCGGTCACCAGATCGGCGATGGCGGGCGTGAAGCCGTTGTAGGGCACGTGGATCATCTTGGCGCCCGCGCGCTGGATCAGCGCCTCGGTGCCGATGTGCGCCATCGAGCCGATGCCGTTGCTGGCATAGGCCAGCGAGCCGTCCCGCGCCTTCGGGTCGGCGAGCAGGTCCTTCGCGGACTTGTAGGGCTGGGTGGCCGAGACCGCGAGGAAGTAGGGCAGGCGCGACACCTGGCCCACCGGCGCGAAGTCGTTGAGCGGCACGAAGGGCAGCTTGGCCTGCGTGAGCGGCAGCAGCGTCATGGTGGAGCCGCCCGTCAGCAGCAGCGTGTAGCCGTCCGGCGCTGCGCGCGCCACGGCCTCGGCCGCGATCACGGTGTTGCCGCCGGGCTTGGACTCCACGACGAAGTTCTGGCCCATCGCCGTACCCAGCGACTGGGCCACGAGGCGGGCCGCGGCGTCCACACCGCCGCCCGGGGCGTAGGGAATGAGGATGCGAACGGGCTTGGACGGGTAGGCCTCCTGGGCCAGGCCGGCCCCCGCGACCACGGACAGCGCGGCCGCGAGGACGCAACGAAAGAGCTTCATCATGTCTGTCTCCTGAGTCGTGACTGCCTGGGGCGTCGCTCGGGGGGCAGATCACTAATATGTGAGCGATTTGGGGATGCTAGGGGGGAAGGGGGGGAGGGGGGTCAGCAGTTACCCGCAGAGCCCGACGTGCGGCGGCTGAGCCGGCGGCGTTGGTTCTCGCTGTCGTGAACGAGGACGCGGCGCGGTCACGGGGTTAGAGCCTTGGCAGGGGTGTGAGGCGTGCTGTGGGCGTGACTGGCGATTGAGCCGAAACGTTACGAGTTGGGTCGCCAGCTTCGGCATCAATGGCGTCACTCCACTGCTGGAGCCAAGGTGGGCGTGCGGCAAAGCGTCGGTGCCTGGTTCCGAGACTAAGTGATGATGAAAATCATCAAACGCAGCGAAAAATCTACATAATGCCTTCCCGCCTACCGTTAGGCTTTTTGCGTCGGCCGGAGATCCCAGCCAACCGCTCTCTCGGAGCATCGCGTGATTCGGTTCAAGCTTGCTGAGCAGATTGAAAAGAAGCAGTTCAACGAGGCTCGCCGCATCACTATTCAAGAGGTGGCTGAGGCGTCTGGCGTCAATCGAATGACGCTCTCAAAGATCCTGAACCAGAAGGGCTACAGCACGGGGACGGACATTGTCGACAAGCTCTGTACCTACTTCTGCTGCCCCGTATCCGAACTGCTTGAGCACGTCGCCAGTAAGGGCTGATTTTTTCCCTAGCAAGTCTGGTCGAGTGACCAGCATCAACAACGAGCATGCCTCATGCCAAGCTGACGCTAGCGCGTCTTGAAAACCTATTGCTGACTGCGTGCGACGATCTTCGCGGCAACATGGACGCGAGCGAGTACAAGGAGTACATCTTTGGCATGCTGTTTCTCAAACGTGCGAGCGATCTGTTCGATCAGCGGCGCGGCGAAATTCGGCGCCAAGGGCAAGTGGAGGGTCTATCGGACAAGGACGTGAGCAATCTGCTGGAGGATCCTGATCAGTACTCCGGCAAGTACTTCTTCGTTCCTCCCCGCGCCCGCTGGAATGAGCCTTGGATTGAATGGGTGAACGGAGAACCCCAGTTGCGCCCGGCACTGAAGCACGTGAAGGAGAACGTCGGCTCCGCACTGAACAAGGCGCTCGCCGCGCTGGAAGAGGCCAACTCCGACGCGCTGGAAGACGTGTTGAAGGAGACCATCAACTTCAACCGCAAGATCGGCCAGAACACGCTGGATGACGACACGCTGGTCGACTTCATCCAGAACTTCGAGAAGATCCCGCTGCACGATGACGACTTCGAGTTCCCCGACCTGCTGGGTGCGGCCTATGAATGGCTGATCAAGCACTTCGCCGATTCGGCCGGCAAAAAGGCCGGTGAGTTCTACACACCGGCCGAAGTGGTGCGGGTGTGCGTGGAGATCTGCGACCCGACCGACAACATGCGGGTGTATGACCCAACGGTCGGCTCTGGCGGCATGCTGATCCAGGCGCGCGACTACGTGCGCGAGTGCGGTGGAGACTCCCAAAACCTCTCGCTGTTCGGCCAGGAAAAGATGGGCACCGTGTGGTCCATCTGCAAGATGAACATGCTGCTGCATGGCATTTCGCACGCCGACATCCGCAACGCCGACACGCTGGCTGACCCCCGACATCTGGACCCCACCACCGGCGAGCTGATGCGCTTTGACCGCGTGCTGGCCAACCCGCCCTTCAGCCAGAATTACGCCAAGACGAAGTTCAAAGACGATGGCAGCGGCGCCAAGAAGAAGGAGCCCATTGCCTTCCCCGGCCGCTTCCACGTGTGGATGCCGGAGAAGGGCAAGAAGGCCGACCTGATGTTCGTGCAGCACATGCTGGCCGTGCTGAAGAGCGACGGCCGCATGGCCACAGTGATGCCGCACGGCGTTCTGTTCCGCGGCGGCGAAGAACGCGAGGCGCGCCAATACATCATCGACAAGGGCTATCTGGAGGCGGTGATCGGCCTGCCTGCCAACCTGTTCTATGGCACAGGAATTCCCGCCTGCATCCTGGTGCTGAACAAGGCAGGCGCCCAGGATCGGAAGCACGTGCTCTTCATCAATGCCGATCGGGAGTACCGCGAAGGCAAGGCCCAGAACCACCTGAGGCCCGAAGACGTGGACAAGATCGTCAACGCCTACCGCACGGGCCAGCGCATCGAGCGCTACGCGGAGTTGGTGGCCGTCGAGCAGATTCGGGCCGAGGACTACAACTGCAACATCCGCCGCTATGTGGACAACGCACTACCGCCGGAACCGCATGACGTGCGGGCCCACCTGCACGGTGGCGTGCCCATGCCCGAGGTGGATGCCCTGGCCCACTACTGGGACAACTACAGCGGCCTGCGCGACGCCTGCTTCACGCCCCGCGCCGCGCCCGAGCACGGCACCTTGTATGCCGACTTCACCGCGGCCATCGCTCAAGACAAGCGCGCCATTGCCGAGCTGGTGAAGCAGCACCCCGGCGTGCAGCGGCGCCACGCCCAGTTCATGCGCGAGCTGGAAGTCTGGTGGCGACAGCACCTGCCGCTGGTGGAAGCACTTGCACCCGATGCCGACAACCAGCATGCCCGGCCACACAACGTGTACGAGCTCCGCGCCAAGCTGCTGGAGAGCATCGAGCGCACCTTCGCCCAGCAGCATCTGTTGAACCGCTTCCAGGTGCGCGGTGCATTCGCCAACTTCTACAACCTGCTGGCGTCAGACTTGAAGTCCATCTTCGCAAGCGGCTGGGGCCCGGAGCTGATTCCCGACGACGACATCCTGCAAAGCCAGTTCCCGCAGGTGCTGGCTGAGCTGGAGCAGCAGCATGCCCGCTTGGCTGAACTGCAGGGGCTGTTCGCCGCAGCCAGCGAAGAGGGCTACGACGACACCGACGACACGGGCGTGCTGCCGGCGGATGAGGTGAAGACGCTCAAGGACGAGCTGAAGGAAGCCACCGCCGAATGGAAGACCCAGCTCAAGACACTCAAGGGTGCCGTCACCGATCTGTTCACCGAGATCAAGGCGGCTGGCCTGCTGCCCAAAGGCACTGACAAGGCCCACCACTGCACCGACGGCTTCGCGGTCAAGGATGCACAGTTCGCCAATGGGCAGCGGGTGCTGAACCTAGCGCAAGAGGTAGGTCACTCATCGGGAATTGCCCTAGTGGTTGAAGCCGCGATGGCTGCAGGCCAAGTGGCCAAGGCAACGGCCAAGCGGCTGGAGGCCAAGCTGGAAGCCCATAAGACTCTCGAAGACGAGGCCAAGACGCTGAAGGCAGCCATCAAGTCCACGCAGGCCAAGAAGGACGAGTTGGTGGAGCAGGCGCGCCTGAAGATCAGTGCAGACGAGGCGCGGCAAGTGATCGTGTCGCGGCTGGGAAGTGTGCTGCTGAACAGCTATCAGCACTATCTCCGCGCCGATCAGCGCACTTGTGTCGCCGCTGTCGAGAACCTTTGGGACAAGTACGCAGTGACGGCGCGGCAGATCGAGGCCGAGCGCGATCAATCGGCGGCAGAGCTGCAACGGTTTCTGGTGGAGCTGGGGTATGAGTGATTGGCGCGAAAGCTCGGTTGCCGACCTCGCAGATATCGTTAGCGGAGGAACGCCGTCGCGTGATGTCTCAAGCTTCTGGAATGGAGGCATCCCGTGGGTTACGCCGACCGACATCACGGCAAGCGCCACCAACTACTTGTCAATTACGGCAAGCTCACTAAGCCGATTGGGTTTGCTGAGCTCGTCGGCCAAGATGCTGCCGTCGGGAGCCATCCTGTTCACGTCGCGGGCCTCTGTGGGTCTCGTGAAAATGGCTGCGATGCCTGTGTGCACGAATCAAGGCTTCAAGTCTTTGGTACCCGGCCGCAAGGTGGATGGACCCTTCCTCTTCTACCAAGTAGAGCGCTTGAGGGGACTGTTCCAGCGATATGCGGCGGGCAGCACGTTCCCGGAAATCAACAAGGGAGACACGGGCCGTGTTCAGATTCCGCACCCGGTCAGCCGGGATGAGCAGCGCCGAATAGCATCGGTACTGGAATCAGTCGACGCAGCCATTGAGTCGACGAGCGATCTGATCGCCAAACATCAGCAGATCAAGGCCGGGCTGATGCACGACTTGTTCACTCGCGGGGTGCTGCCCAACGGCCAACTCCGCCCACCGTTCAGTGAGGCGCCGGAGCTGTATCAGGAAACGGCTATGGGTTGGATTCCAAAGGATTGGCGTTTTACGACTTGCGAGTCCGTTTGCGAGAAAGTTATCGACTGCAAGAATCGTACGCCTCCCGAGACACCAGATGGCTACCCCGTGATTCGAACACCGAACGTTCGAGACGGCGAGTTTGTGGATGCCGAACTAGCGTTCACAGACGAAAAGTCATATGCCGTTTGGACCATGCGCGGCAAGCCGAAGGTAGGAGACATCGTGATCACGAGAGAAGCTCCGGTTGGCGAGATTTGCATGATTCCCGAGCGGCATCCGCATGCGTGCCTGGGTCAGCGGATGATGCTGTACCGCCCCAACCAAGATCTGATCTTCCCTCGGTACTTCCTGTATGCATTGCAGTCGCAGCAGATCAAGAACCGCCTTGAGCTCATATCAGGCGGCTCTACCGTCGGACATGTAAGGGTCGGGGATATCAGAACCTTGTGGATGTTCATGCCCGAGAGCGGCCGAGAGCAGAGACAAATCGCGGATGCTTTGGACGGGATAACGACTCGCCTGAAGCGGGAAACTGCTCAGCTGGAGAAGCTGCGGCAGCAAAAGCTTGGCCTCATGCAAGACCTGCTCACCGGCCGCGTCTCAGTCGACCATCTCGTCCCGGAGCCAGTAGATGCCTAGCCACTACGCCGAGCTCAACCCCGAGAAGGCGTTGATCTTCCGCATCATCCACCGCGACAACTTGCCGTGGGTGCTGGACAATGGCTTGTACTGCGGTAACAGCGACGTACGCGCGCCCAACTGGATCAGCATTGGCAACCCGGAGTTGATCAGCAAGCGCGCCACCCACCCGGTGCAACCTCCACCTGGCGGCCGGCTGAACGACTACGTGCCGTTCTATTTCACGCCGTTCTCGCCCATGCTGCTGAACATCAAGTCCGGCCGGGCGGGCATTACGCAGCGCCGCAATGACGAGATCGTGATCCTGGTCTCCAGCCTGCGTCGAGTGGCAGCTGATGCCAACCTGCGCTGGCTGTTCACCGACAGCCATGCCTACTACCAGTGGGCCAACTACTACGACAACCTGCAGCATCTGGACCAGATCGACTGGCCCATATTGCAGGCACGCGACTTCAAGCGCGATCCGGACGACCCGGCCAAGTTCGAGCGCTACCAGGCCGAGGCGCTCGTCCATCAGCACATGCCCGTCAGCGCCCTGCTGGGCGTCGTGTGCTACACCTCTGCTTTGAAGCAGAACATCGAACAACAAGTGGCGGCGCGTGGGTTGAACCTCGCGGTGCACGCCCGACCCGGCTGGTACTTCTGATGCCGAGGACCACACCATGATCACATTCACCGAAGGCAATCTGCTGGAGTCCGGCGCCGAGGCGCTGGTCAACACCGTCAACACCGTGGGGGTGATGGGCAAGGGCATCGCGCTGATGTTCAAGGAGCGCTTTGATGACAACTACCGCCAGTACGCCGCCGCTTGCAAGGCCAAGCAGGTGCGGGTGGGCAAGATGTTCGTCACGCCCGTCCATGAGTTGGGCGGACCGCGCTGGATCGTCAACTTCCCCACCAAGCAGCACTGGCGCAGCCCCTCCCGCATGGAGTGGGTGGTCGAAGGCCTGCAAGACCTGCGTCGCTTCTTGGTTGAAGAGCGGGTGAAGTCCATCGCCATTCCGCCGTTGGGTGCCGGCAACGGGGGGCTGGACTGGGCCATGGTGCGGCCGCAGATCGAAGCAGCCCTGGGCGACTTGGACATCGAGATCTTGGTGTACGAGCCCACGCGCCAGTACCAGAACGTGGCCAAGCGCGCCGGCGTGGAGAGGCTGACGCCCGCCCGCGCGTTGATCGCCGAGCTGGTGCGCCGCTATTGGGTGCTGGGTATGGAATGCAGCCTGCTGGAAATCCAGAAGCTGGCCTGGTTCCTGGAACGCTCCATCGAACGCGTGAGCCCCGAACACAACCGGTTGGACCTGAAGTTCGTGGCCCACAAGTACGGGCCTTATGCCAACCGCCTCGACCACCTGTTGAACAACCTGGACGGCAGCTACCTGCACAGCGACAAGCGCATCAGCGATGCGGATCCCTTCGACGTGATCTGGTTCGACGACAACCGAAAGACCCTGGTGCAGGCCTACCTGAAGAGCGAAGCCAAGGAGTACCTGCCTGCCCTCGAAGCCACGGCCAGCCTGATCGACGGGTTCGAGTCGCCCTTCGGCATGGAGCTGCTGGCCACCGTGGACTGGCTGCTTGCGCGTGACGGCGTGGAACCCACGGTGCCGGCACTACGTGAAGGCTTGCGCCACTGGGGCGGCGGTGCGGGTGCGGCTGCGCGCAAGGACAAGCTGTTCGATGACAAGGCGCTGGGTATTGCCCTGGACCGACTGACCCAGGCTCCCGCAGCCGTGCAGTGAAGGTCTGGCGCGGTGAGCGAATGCACCGAGGTTGAGCAGCCGTTCCTCGATCAATTGGCCCAACAGGGCTGGACGGTGATCGACCAGGGCAGCGGTGTGCCGCAACAGGCAGGCCCCAGCTTGCGGAACCACTTCCGAGAGTGGTTGCTGCCTGGGGTGTTTGACGAAGCGGTGCGAAGCCTCAACCGCACCAACGACGGCCAGACCTGGCTGACCGACGCTCAACTGGACGAGTTGCGCCACGAGCTGACACGGCACTCCAACCGGTCGCTGCTGGAGGCCAACGAGGCCGTGCAAGCGCTGTTGTTCAAGGCGCAGGTGGGCAGGAACGAACTGACCGGCGAATCAGACCCGGTCGTGCGGCTCATCGACTTCCACCGCCCCGAGAACAACCGCTTCCATGCCATCAACCAGTTCAGGGTGGACACGCCGGGCTGCGTGAAGGCCTTCATCATTCCGGACATCGTTCTGTTCGTGAATGGGATCCCCCTGGTGGTTGTGGAGTGCAAGAAGGGGTCTGAGGTCTGTGCCAACCCGATGCAGGAGGCTTTCGTCCAGCTGCAGCGCTACATGCGGCGCCGGGCGCAGACTGAGCTCGATGGACTCAAGGAGGGCGAACCACGGCTGTTCCACACCAATCTGTTCGTGGTGCGCAGCTGCGGCCTGGAGGCCGACTACGGAACCATCACCTCAGGCGAGGAGCACTTCTATGCCTGGAAGACCTTGTTCCCGCAGGATGACGCTGGCCTGAAGGGGATGAATGCGCAGCAGCTGTTGATTGGCGGCATGCTGACACGCTCAAATCTGCTGCAGATTCTTCGCACCAGCTCGGTGTTTATGGACACCGATGGTGGCCCACGCGTCAAGGTGGTCTGCCGCTACCAGCAGTACCGAGCAGCCGGCCGCATCATGACTTGTCTGCGCGAGGGCCAGACGGCTGCCGAGCGCAGCGGCGTGGTCTGGCACACCCAGGGTTCCGGCAAGTCTCTGACGATGGTGTTCCTCGCGCGAATGATGCGCGCCAGCCGCGACCTCAGCGACTACAAGATCGTCCTGGTCAATGACCGGCAGGACCTGGAAGAACAGCTGGGTGACACGGCCACCCTGATCGGCGGCCGCGTCAACGTCATCGAGAGCCGTGCCGGGCTGCGCAGCCACCTGGCTACCGACAGTTCCGATGTCAACATGGTGATGGTGCACAAGTTCCAGGACCGGAAGGAAGCGCTCAGCAATGCGGTGGCGGAGGCGCTGGGCACCTATCGCGCTATCCCGGCTGGCAAGACATTTGGGGTCGTCAACACCTCCGATCGCATCATCCTGATGATCGACGAGGCCCATCGGACCCAGAGCTCAGACCTGGGCGACAACCTCTTTGAGGCATTCCCCAACGCAGCGCGTATTGCCTTCACGGGAACGCCCTTGATCACCGAGCGCCACGGCGAGAAGAAGACCCACAAGCGCTTCGGCGAGTACATCGACACCTACCGCCTGATGGATGCGGTGAACGATGGCGCGACGCTGCAGATCCTCTACGAAGGCAAGACGGCCGACAGTGCGCTGAACGAGAAACATGCTTTCGACACGGCATTCGAGGATCTGTTCCGAGACCGGTCTGACGAGGAACTGCTGGCGATCAAGAAGAAGTACGGCGCCACGGGCGATATCCTGGAAGCCGAACAGCGCATCAACGCCATCGCGCGCGACCTGGTCGCGCACTACGTGGACAACATCCTGCCCAATGGTTTCAAGGCTCAGGTGGTGTGCCACAGCAAGCTGGCATGCGTGCGCTATCAGGCGGGTATCGAAGCCGCGCTGGCCGAGCGTGTGGCCAAGGAGGAGGCGCGCAACACGCCCGATGCCGACTTGATCAAGCGGCTACGCTTTCTCAAAACAGCCGTGGTGATCTCCAGCGATGGAACGAACGAACCGGCCTATGTGACGCATGCGCGCAAGCAGGCCCAGCGCATGAACGCGGTGGACAACTTCTGCCGCAGCTTCGACCTGGACGACCCTGACAAGGCTTACTCCGGCATCGCCTTCCTGATCGTGTGCGACATGCTGCTCACCGGCTTCGACGCGCCCATTGAGCAGGTGATGTACATCGACAAGAAGCTGCGCGAGCACACCCTCCTCCAAGCCATTGCGCGGACGAACCGTGTGAAGAAGGGCAAGAAGCGTGGCTACGTGGTGGACTACATCGGCTTGGCCAATCACCTGACCGAGGCCCTCACGGTTTACGCTGCCACCGAGGAACAGCAGGAGCTGACGGACGGCCTGAAGAACATCACGTCCGAGTTGCCGGTGCTCGAAGAGCGCTACCAGCGACTGCTGCAGCACTTTGCAGGAATGGGCGTGAAAGACATCGAGGCCTTTGCAACTGGTCGCCTGCCGACGCAAGAGGTTGATGCCGCGGTCGTACACCAAGCTGTCACCGCCCTCAAGGATGAACGACAGCGCGCCGACTTCGAGGTGTATCTCAGGAAGTTCTTGATCAGTCTGGACATCATCCTGCCCGGCGCCCAAGCGCAGCCCTATCGCGTGCCGGCACGGCGCTTCGGCTACATCCTGCAAGTGGCCAAGGAACGCTACAAGGACGAAAGCCTGAACCTGGGTGATGCCGGCGAGAAGGTGAAGGCGCTCATCAACGAGCACTTGGTCAGCCTGGGTATCAACCCCAAGGTGCCGCCGGTGGAACTGCTGTCTGCGGACTTCATGGAGCAGCTGAGTGCTCACGCTTGCGGCAGTGCGGAGGCCAAGGCAAGCGAGATGGAACATGCCATTCGCAAGCACTGCACCGTTCATCACGACGAGGATCCGGCGTTCTACAAGAGCCTCTCACAGAAGGTGGACGCGTTGATCGAGCGCCACAAGGATGAGTGGGACCTTCTGGTCGAGAAGCTTGCAGAGCTCAGGCATGAGGCCGTGGTCGGCCGCCAGCAAGGCCAACACGGCATGAGCAAGGAAGTTTCGGCATTCTTCGAGCACGTCGTGCAGGTCAGTTTCGCCGGCGGTGAGTTGCCTGATGCCGACCGCTCCGCGTTCAAGGCCTTCATGGAGGCCGTGGTGGAGCTGCTGCAGGACACGATTGGCAGCATCGACTTCTGGCAAAACCCAGACAAGCAAAAGCGTGTGCGAGCACTGATCAAGACCGAGATTGCCAAGACATCCATCGAGGAAATGAAGCAGAACCGCGAGCGAGTGGCGGTCGAGATCATGAAGCTGGCCAAGAACCGGCACGGCGAGCTGACCAAGGCGCCGCGAGCGGCCGCCAAGCAGGAGACCTGAATGCAAGTTCGCCAGGTCCACGACATCGAGTACCACCTGTTGCCCGGCACTGCCCGGATGACGACGGACATCGTCATCGAACGCGACGGCGTGGTGACGGTACGTCCACCCGCTCGAATGACACCCGAGCAGATTGACCAGACCGTGCTATCCAAGCGCATGTGGATCTACCGTAGCCTGGCGGAGTGGCGCGAGCTGAACGGCGGCCGCGTCAACCGCGAATGGGTCAGCGGCGAGTCGTTCATGTACTTGGGCAGCAGCTACCGGCTGGAGCTGGTGCCTGAACAAGACGAGCGACTGAAGTTGAAGGACGGCCGCTTCTGCCTACTGAAGAGTGTCGTCACCGAACTCGGAACTGATGGTGCCAGCAAGGCCTTCGCAACCTTCTATGCGGACAAAGGGCAGCCGCGTCTGACGCGCCGGGTGGACTACTTCGCCCCCAAGGTTGGTGTCGCGGCTGGCCGCGTGGAGGTCAAGGATCTGGGCTACCGCTGGGCCTCATGCCTGAAGAACGGCGACTTGCACTTTCACTGGAAGTGCCTGATGGCTCCCCTGACCATCATCGACTACATCGTCGTCCATGAGCTCTGCCACATGCGCCACCGAGACCACTCCAGCGCGTTCTGGAACGAGGTCGACAAGGTTTTGCCGGACTACCAGCGCCGGAAGGAATGGCTTAGATTGCGCGGCGTAGAGTTGGACCTCTGATTGGTGCCCAAGGCCGAGCACCTTGAATACCGACTCGGTTTTGCGCACTGCCCCTAGAATCGCCCCCGCTCCGGGGTGCACGTATGGCGTGCTGAGACGGCGGACCTGACCGCCGGAACCGCGAACTTGATCTGGTTAGTACCAGCGTAAGAAGAGCTGCAGCGCCAAGGCGCGTGTGTCCGTCCATCCGTCCGTGTATCCATCGGCGGGGCCGGGCCCACCCGCATCCCCTTGGCGCCGATGGCGGGGCATCCATCCACCCATGTGCTTTGGAGAGTCCGCCCCATGAACGCCCCCGACAAGTTCGCCCATCTGCTCGCGCTGACGCGTGAGCCCTTTCCCGCTTCCACCAAAGGCCGCATCGCTGGCAGCCGGCCCGACCTGCAGGTGCCGGTGCGCGATGTGCGCCTGACCAACGGCGAGACGGTGTCGCTCTACGACACCTCCGGCCCCTACACCGACCCCAACGCCGAGATCGACGTGCGCCGCGGCCTGGCCGGCCTGCGCTCGGCCTGGATCGACGAGCGCGGCGACACCGAAAGCTACGAAGGCCGCATCCGCCAGGCGCTGGACGATGGCGCCAAGCATGCCGAGCAGCAGGCCCCGCAGGAGCACGAGCGCATCACTCAGCTGCGCGCCGAAGCGGCAGCCTTGCAGCGCCAGCCGCGCCGCGCCAGAAGCGGCATGAACGTCACGCAGATGCACTACGCCCGCCGCGGCATCGTCACGCCCGAGATGGAGTACGTGGCCCTGCGCGAGAACGGCCGGCGCGAATGGATGGCCGAGTACCTGGCCGACGAGGAGCGCGCGCGCCGCGTGGCGGGCAACCCGCTCGGCGCGGCCATCCCCAAGATCATCACGCCCGAGTTCGTGCGCGACGAAGTGGCACGGGGCCGCGCCATCATCCCGGCCAACATCAACCACCCTGAAGTCGAGCCGATGGCCATCGGCCGCAACTTCAAGGTCAAGATCAACGCCAACATCGGCAACTCGGCCGTCACCTCCAGCATCGAAGAAGAGGTGGAAAAGCTGGTGTGGGCCATCCGCTGGGGCGCGGACAACGTGATGGACCTGAGCACCGGCAAGAACATCCACACCACGCGCGACTGGATCGTGCGCAACTCGCCGGTGCCCATCGGCACGGTGCCGATCTACCAGGCGCTCGAAAAGGTGGGAGGCGTGGCCGAAGACCTGACCTGGGCCATCTTCCGCGACACGCTGATCGAGCAGGCGGAGCAGGGCGTGGACTACTTCACCATCCACGCCGGGCTGCGGCTGCCCTTCATTCCGATGACGGCCAAGCGCATGACGGGCATCGTCTCGCGCGGCGGCTCGATCATGGCCAAGTGGTGCATCGCGCACCACCGCGAGAGCTTCCTCTACGAGCACTTCGAGGAGATCTGCGAAATCATGAAGGCCTACGACGTGAGCTTCTCGCTCGGCGACGGCCTGCGCCCTGGCTGCGGTGCCGACGCCAACGACGAGGCGCAGTTTGCCGAACTGCGCACGCTGGGCGAGCTGACGCAGATCGCCTGGAAGCACGACGTGCAGACCATGATCGAAGGCCCGGGCCACGTGCCGCTGCACATGATCCAGGCCAACATGGACGAGCAGCTCAAGCACTGCCACGAGGCGCCGTTCTACACGCTGGGCCCGCTGACCATCGACATCGCCCCCGGCTACGACCACATCGCCAGCGCCATCGGCGCGGCCATGATCGGCTGGATGGGGACGGCCATGCTCTGCTACGTGACGCCCAAGGAGCACCTGGGCCTGCCCGACCGCGACGACGTCAAGCAGGGGATCATTGCGTACAAGATCGCGGCCCACGCCGCCGACGTGGCCAAGGGCCACCCGGGCGCCCGCGCACGCGACGACGCGCTGAGCAAGGCGCGCTTCGAGTTCCGCTGGGAGGACCAGTTCAACCTGGGCCTGGACCCGGACACGGCCCGCGACTTCCACGACGAGACGCTGCCCAAGGATTCGAGCAAGGTGGCGCATTTCTGCTCGATGTGCGGGCCCAAGTTCTGCTCGATGAAGATCACGCAGGAAGTGCGCGAGTACGCCGCGCAGGGCATGGACCAGAAGTCGCGCGAGTTCCGCGAGGGCGGCGGCGAGTTCTACGTGCCGATCCAGCCGGCCAAGGGGTGAGGCCGCGGGGCGGCGGGCCCCGCGGCCCTGCCGCCCTGATTGCTGCAATGGCCGACAGTGGCGTAGGACGCGTCCCACGACATGCGGCCCGCAGTGAGGATCACGGTCGGTGCATGACACATCCCGCCCTCAAACTCATCGTGGAGGAGCCGCAACCCGGCGCCTTCGTCTGGAAGCTCCAGCAGACCGATGCCGACGGCCAGCCGACACGCACCGTGCGCGAAGGCGAAGCGCCGGCCGACAGCTACGAGGTGGCACTGGCCAGCGGCACGCGCGCGCTGCAGGCGGCCCTGCGCGAAGGCGAGACCTCGCACGCCTGACTTCAGTGCGGCGCCCGGTCGCGGAATGTCCTGACCGGGCGCGGCGCTCGCTGATGGGTTCACGTGCTGCGCGCCCCGAGAAGGGGCGCGAACTGCGACGGATTGTCCCCACGCGGGAGACAAAGTAGTTCCTTTTGCGGGATTTATCTGCGGACGGCTCTGCGGCACACTTTTGCATGCCCGCGCGCGGCCAGTTCCAGGCCGTTTCGTCGCCACGAAAGCGCGAGGCGTCACCGCCCGGGGCCCGTCCATGCACATCGCTTCTGTTTCCGTCTACGCCCGCCGTGGCAGCGGCCTGCTGCTCGGCGCTGGCCTGGCCCTCGCGCTTGCCACGCCGCATGCGCGGGCGCAGGAGCCGAATGCGCTCACGCCCTTCTCGGCCGCGGCCGGTGCCACGCCGCCGACGGCCTGGCACTTCAGCACGCTGCCCAACAAGACACCCACCCGCTTCGACGTGGTGTCCCAGGAGGGGCGCCGCGTCCTCAAGGTGGAGGCCGACGATTCCTATGGCCTGCTGTCGCACCGCGTGCAGATGCCGTTGAGCGAGTCCACGGTGCTGAGCTGGCGCTGGCGCGTCGACCAGTTCGTCGATGGCGCCGACCTGCACACGCGCACGGGTGACGACGGGGCGGCCAAGCTGTGCGTCTTCTTCGACTTCCCCGCCGACCGCCTGCCGCTGCTGGAGCGCACGCGCCTCGGGGTGGCCCGCAGCGTCTCGGGCGAGGACGTGCCCAGCGAAGCGCTGTGCTACGTGTGGGACGCCAAGGAGGGCAAGGGCCAGATGCTGGTCAACGCCTTCACCCACCGCATGCACATGGTGGTGCTGGAGTCCGGCCCCGCCGCGCAGCCCGGCACCTGGATGAGCGAGCGCCGCAACCTGCTGGCCGACTACCGCCGGGCCTTCGGCGACGAGGCGAAGGGCGCGACGCCCGGCGTGGCGGCGGTGGTCATCTCGGCCGACGCCGACAACACGCATGGCCACGGCCTGGCCTACTTCTCCGATCTGAGCCTCGTGGGCCCCGCCGGCGTGCGCCCCGAAGCGCGGCCAACGGCCAGCGGCCCGGCCGAATAGGGGGACTGCCATGAACGACCTCATCTCGCTGCTTGCCACCCAGGGCCCCGCCGTGGTGCTGGTGGTGACGCTGGCCGCCCGGCTCGGCGCACCCGTCCCGGCCGTGCCTTTCCTGGTGGTGGCGGGCGGCCTGGCGATGGGCGGCACGGTGCTGAATGCCGTGGCCATCGTCATCGCCTCGCTGCTGGGCAACATCCTGGGCGACGGCGCCTGGTTCCTGGCCGGCCGGCGCTGGGGCTATGCCGTGATGCGGCTGCTGTGCCGCGTCTCGCTCTCGGCCGACACCTGCGTGTCGCGCAGCGAAGCCATCCTCGGCCGGTGGGGCGGGCTGTCGCTGATCGCGGCCAAGTACGTGCCCGGCGTCTCGGTGGTGGCGCCGCCCATGGCCGGTGCATTGGGCATGTCGAATGCGCGCTTCCTGGCCTTCGAGACGGCCGGCGCCCTGGTCTGGACCCTGGGCTACCTGTTGCTGGGGGCCGTGTTCCACGCCGCCATCCGCGACGTGCTGGCCGTGCTGGCCAACATCGGGTTGGCCGCCACCGTGGTGGGCGGTGTGCTGCTGGTGGCCTTCCTGCTCTGGCGCTACCACCAGCGCCGGATGGCCCGCCGCGCCGACGACATCGTGACGATCAGCGTCGACGCCCTGCGCACGGCGCTGGCGCAGGGGCGTGCGCCGACGGTGCTCGACGTGCGTGGCGATCAGGTGCGGGCGATCGACCCGCGGGCCATCCCGGGCGCGGTGGGCTTCGCGCTGGCCGAGCTTCCGCATGCGCTCGGCCCCTTGGCCGATGGCCGCGACCTGGTGGTGTTCTGCGACTGCCCGGCCGATGCATCGGCCATCGCGGCGGC
The DNA here is from genome assembly GCF_021401245.1 of Pseudacidovorax sp. NFM-22. GTDB lineage: Bacteria > Pseudomonadota > Gammaproteobacteria > Burkholderiales > Burkholderiaceae_C > Xenophilus. The sequence goes on along the minus strand of NZ_JACBFY010000012.1, from coordinate 41,303 downwards.
ACGGGTGCTGATGGCGGCCGGGCTGCCGCGGGTGCGCGTGCTGGAAGGTGGCCTGTCGGCTTGGGCGGCCGCCGACATGGGCGATGGCGTGGCGGTCGAGGCGGCGCCGCCTGTTCCCGCATCGCTGGGCGCGACCGGCGCTGCTTGAGGCGTTGGCAAGGCGGCGAGGTTTTCGTGGCAACCTCGCCGGCTCATGCAAGCCCTTTTCGACGCCATCCATTCCTTGACGCCCGCCCCTGACGCGCGGCGGATCTTCCACGGCCGCGGTGGCCTGCACGCCGGCTGCGAGCACCTGGTGCTCGACGCCTATCCCCCGGTCTTCGTGCTCACCAGCTTCAAGTCGCTGGCCGATGAGGACCTGGCCCGCATCGGCGAGGCCCTGCAGGCGCGATGGGCCGAGGTGGCGCCCGGCGAGCCGCTGAACTGGGTCTACCAGTGCCGGCACGAGGGGCGCAGCGAAACGCAGCTCATGGCTGGCGCAGTGCCCGACCCGCATGTGGTGACCGAGGACGGCGCCCGCTACCGCGTGCATGTGCTGCGCGGCCAGAACCACGGCCTGTTCCTCGACATGGCCGGGGGCCGGCGCTGGGTGCGCGCGCATGTGGCCGCACGGCCGGGCGCGGCGGTGCTCAACCTCTTCGCCTATACCTGCGCCTTCTCGGTGGTGGCGCTGCAGGCGGGCGCGGGCCGCGTGGTCAACGTGGACATGAGCGCGGGCGCCATCGCCATCGGCCAGCAGAACCACCGGCTCAATGGCGTGGAAGGCGGCGCCAGCTTTCTGCCGCACGACCTGTTCAAGACCTGGGGCAAGGTCACGCGCGGTGGGCCCTACGAGCTGGTGGTGGTCGACCCGCCCAGCTACCAGAAGGGCAGCTTCGTGGCGACCAAGGACTATGCGCGGCTGATGCGCCGCCTGCCCGATCTGCTGGCGCCGGGCGGCCATGCGCTGCTGTGCCTCAATGCGCCGGAGCTGGGCGTGGCCTTTTTGCAGGACCAGATGCGCGAGCTGGCGCCGTCGCTGCAGTTCGTCGAGCGCGTGGCCAATCCGGCGGCGTTCGCGGACGTGTCGGACGAGCGGGCCTTGAAGGTGCTGGTGTACGCGGCGCCTGAGATCGAATAGCCCTCGGACGTTCAGCCTGCCACCGGATGAGGAGGGCAGGGGGCCCTGCGGCCTTCGATCAGGCCCCAGGCCCCGGCTGCGCCGCCGCGGCCCGGAACGCGCCCGGGCTCTGACCCGTCCATTCGCGAAAGGCCCGCGAAAAACTCTTCTCGTTGCGAAAGCCCACCGCCAGCGCCACCTGCTTGACCGGCCGCGCCGTGCGCTGCAGCAGCTCGATGGCCTGCTGCCGGCGCACCTCGTCCTTCAGACCCTGCAGGCTCAGCCCTTCGGCCAGCAGCTGCCGGTGCAGCGTGCGGCTGGAGATGTGCAGCAGCGCGGCGAGGCCCTCGGCGGTCGAGGCCTGGGCGCCATGCGTGCGCAGCACCTCACGCACGCGCTGGCCCAGCAGCCGGTCGCGCCGGTACTGCAGCACCGTCAGCGGCAGGGCGCGGCGCAGCATGGTGCGCAGGGCCGCCTCGTCGCGCAGCAGCGGCAGCGCCAGGTAGCGCGCGTCGAAGCGAAAGCCGGCCTGCGCGGCGCCGAAGTGCAGCCGCCCGCTGAACATCAGGCCGTAGGCATCGGCATGCGGCGGGGCCTCGAAAGGAAAGTGCGCCTCCTGCAGCCACAGCCGCGAGTCGATGGCCCAGCTGGCAAAGCCGTGCAGAAAGCGCAGGCTGGAGACCAGGCAGAACTCGCGGAAGCTGCCGAGCGGGCGCCGCTCCTCGATCCACACCGAGGCCACCTCGCCCGCCACCTCCAGCCGCAGCGCGATGTCGTCCACCAGCAGCCGGTGGTGGCGGCACCAGCGCTTGATGGCCACGCCCAGGTCGGGCGCCGTGATCGACGCGCGGCACAGCATGCCGTGGCTGCCCCAGGGCAGGCGGCGGCTGAACCAGCCCAGGGCCTCGTCGTCCAGCTCCTGCATCGCATGCTCGTTCAGCGCCTCGAACTGCGCCGCGGTGACGCGCGCCTCGGGCCGCCACAGCTCGCGCGGCGTGATCTGTGCCGCGCGCAGGGCCGCGCCCGGGTCCACGCCGTAGCGGGCATAGCCCTGCACGATGGCTCGCACGAAAGCCATCGGCGTGGCCGCGCGCTGGGGTTTGAGGAAGCGGGGAGAGGGCATCTAGTGGATAACCCGAGGCATCGGTCGATGGCGGGATTTGCAACCATTGTGTCGCCAAATGCGAATCCCCCGGGCGTAAGCTGGACCGGCTTTCGCACACCTTCCACGGAGACGACGCATGTCCGCACAACGCCTGCCCGGCCTGGACTTCGGCCTGGGCGACACCCTCGACGCCCTGCGCGAGGCCATCGCCGATTTCTGCGCCCACGAGATCACGCCGCGCGCCGCGGACATCGACCGCGAGAACCTCTTCCCCCGCGACCTGTGGGCCAAGCTCGGCAGCCTGGGCTTGCACGGCATGACGGTGAAGGAGGAATTCGGCGGCACCGAGCTGGGCTACCTGGCCCACATCGTCGCCATGGAAGAGGTGTCGCGCGCCTCGGCTTCGGTGGGCCTGTCGTACGGCGCGCATTCCAACCTGTGCGTCAACCAGATCCACCGCAATGGCAGCGAGGCGCAGAAGAAGAAGTACCTGCCCAAGCTGGTCAGCGGCGAGCATGTGGGCGCGCTGGCCATGAGCGAGCCCAACGCCGGCTCCGACGTGGTGAGCATGAAGCTGCGCGCCGACAAGAAGGACGGCTACTACGTCCTCAACGGCAGCAAGATGTGGATCACCAACGGCGGCGATGCCGACACGCTGGTCATCTACGCCAAGACCGAGCCCGAGATGGGCGCGCGCGGCATGACGGCCTTCCTGGTCGAGAAGGGCTTCAAGGGCTTTTCTGCCGGGACCAAGCTCGACAAGCTGGGCATGCGCGGCAGCAACACCTACCCGCTGTTCTTCGACAACTGCGAAGTGCCCGAAGAGAACGTCCTGGGCGGCGAAGGTAATGGCGCCAAGGTGCTGATGAGCGGTCTGGACTATGAGCGCGCGGTGCTCTCCGGCGGCCCGCTGGGCATCATGGCCGCCTGCATGGACGCGGTGCTGCCCTTCGTGCACGAGCGCCAGCAGTTCGGCCAGAGCATCGGCGAGTTCCAGCTCATGCAGGGCAAGATCGCCGACATGTACAGCACCTGGCAGGCCTGCCGTGCCTACGTGTACGCCGTGGGCCGCGCCTGCGACACGGCCGACCATGCGCGCACCTTCCGCAAGGACGCGGCCGGCGCCATCCTGTATTCCGCCGAGAAGGCCACCTGGATGGCCGGCGAGGCGATCCAGGCCCTGGGCGGCGTGGGCTACACCAAGGACTTCCCGGTCGAGCGCCTGTGGCGCGACGCCAAGCTCTACGAGATCGGCGCCGGCACCAGCGAGATCCGCCGCATGCTGATCGGCCGCGAGCTCTTTGCAGAGACGGCCTAGCCTTTTCTCCCTCCGCCTCTGGGGGAGGGCAGGGGTGGGGGCAGCGACATTCGAATGTGGCGCCGTGCTTGAAGTCGTGGCAGGCCCCCATCCCAACCTTCCCCCAGAGGGGGAAGGAGAAAGACACAAGGAGACCCGCAATGAATGACAGCTACGCCCGCGGCGCCACCGAGCCCGCCCTGATCGAGCAGACCATCGGTGACTTCTTCGACGCCATGGTCGCGCGCCAGCCCGAGGCATTGGCGCTGGTGAGCCGGCACGAGGGCGTGCGCCTGTCGTACGGCGAGCTGCAGGCGCAGGCGACGTGCCTGGCCAGCGCCCTGCTGCGCGCCGGCTTGCAGCCGGGCGAGCGCATCGGCATCTGGTCGCACAACAACCTGGCCTGGGTGTTGATGCAGATCGCCACCGCCAAGGCGGGCCTGGTGCTGGTCAACATCAACCCGGCCTACCGCACGTCCGAGGTCGAGTACGCGCTCAACAAGGTGGGCTGCAAGGCGCTGGTGACCATGCCGCGCTTCAAGACCAGCGAATACCTGGCCATGCTGCGCGAGCTGGGCGCGGCCCGGCTGCCCGACCTGAAGAACATCTGGTGGATCGACGCCCCCGGCACCGCCGACGAGGCGGGGCTGGACATCGCCACCGCACGCTTCTCGCAGCTGCTGGCGAGCGGCGACGCGGCCGACCCGCGCGTGGCCCAGGTGCAGGCCACGTTGAAGGCCACCGACCCCATCAACATCCAGTTCACGAGCGGCACCACGGGCTTTCCCAAAGGAGCCACGCTCACGCACCGCAACATCCTCAACAACGGCTACTTCATCGGCGAATGCATGAAGCTGGGCCCCGAGGACCGGCTGTGCATCCCCGTGCCCATGTACCACTGCTTCGGCATGGTGCTGGGCAACCTGGCCTGCCTGACGCACGGCAGCGCCATCGTGTACCCCAACGACGGCTTCGACCCGCTGCTCACGCTCGAAGCGGTACAGGCCGAACGGTGCACGGGCCTGCACGGCGTGCCCACCATGTTCATCGCCGAGCTGGACCATCCGCGCTTCGGCGAATTCGACCTCTCCAGCCTGCGCACCGGCATCATGGCCGGCACCGCCTGCCCCATCGAGGTGATGAAGCGGGTGGTGGACCGCATGCACCTGGGCGAGATCACCATCGCCTACGGCATGACCGAGACCAGCCCGGTGAGCTGCCAGAGCAGCACCGACACGCCGCTGGAGCGGCGCGTCTCCACCGTCGGCACGGTGCAGCCGCACCTGGAGGTGAAGATCGTCGACCCCGAATCGGGCGCCACCGTGCCGCGCGGCCAGCCGGGCGAGCTGTGCACCCGCGGCTACTCGGTGATGCACGGCTATTGGGGCGACGAGGCCAAGACCCGCGAGGCCATCGACACCGAGGGCTGGATGCACACCGGCGACCTGGCCACCATGGACGACGAGGGCTACGTCAACATCGTCGGCCGCATCAAGGACATGGTGATCCGCGGCGGCGAGAACATCTACCCGCGCGAGATCGAGGAGTTCCTGTACCGCCATCCGCAGGTGCAGGACGTGCAGGTGGTCGGCCTGCCCGACCGCAAGTACGGCGAGGAGCTGTGCGCCTGGATCATTCCCAAGCCCGGCCAGCAGCCCACCGAGGCCGACATCCGCGCCTTCTGCCAGGGCCAGATCGCCCACTACAAGGTGCCCAAGTACATCCGCTTCGTGGAGGCCTTCCCGATGACGGTGACGGGCAAGATCCAGAAGTACCGCATCCGCGACCAGATGGCCGACGAGCTGGGCCTCAAGGCCGAGAAGACGGCATGAGCCTGCCGCGGGTTGCAGGCAGGGCCGGTGCGTCAGTGGCGCCCTGCGCGTCAGTCGCGCGAGGCCGGGCCGTGCGGTGCCAGGCCCGCGGCCTGGCGCGCGGCGCGCAGGCGCTTGCGCAGCGACACCTCGGCCATGTCCAGCTCACCCACCAGTTCGCGCAGCGAGGCGTCGTTGATGCGGTGCACATGGCGCTCGGCATACAGCGCGTGCCGCTCGGCCTGCAGGCAGGACAGGCGCAGTTCCAGTTCGTGCACGAAGCCCTCCTTGCGCGCCCGTACCGCCTCGGCCTCCTCGGCGCGCGTCTCCGGGGTGGAGGCGGTGGCGCTGGCGTCGTCCAGCAGTTCCAGGCGGACCCGGTACTGCTGGGTGATGCGGCCGACCATCTCCTGGCGCTGGGCGGCGGTGTCGGCATCGAGGCCGTCCAGCGCCTTCTGGCTGCGCACCAGGCTGGCGATGGCGGCATGGCAGGCCGCGATGCGGGCCTCGCGTTCCTCGCGCACCTCGGGCGGTTCGGCCGGCTGGGGCAGCTTGCGCAGCACCAGCGGCAGGCCGATGCTGCCCACCAGCAGCGTCACGAGGATGGTGCCCGTGGCCAGGAAGACCAGCAGGTCGCGCGAGGGGAAGGGCGTGGTCTCGTCCACCATCAGCGGGATGGACAGCGCGCCGGCCAGCGTCACCGCGCCGCGGATGCCCGCCAGCGTGATGGCCAGGGTCAGCCGTCCGGAGGGGGCCTCGGGCATGCGGCCGTCGCGGTGCGCCCGGCGCAGGCCGCCGCGTATGGCCAGCTGCAGCCATACCCAGCGCAGCGCCAGCAGCGCGGCCGAGATCGCCAGCACATAGCCCACCAGCGTCCAAGCGCCGTGGTGCTTGCTCTCATCCACCGTGCGAAGGATCGAGGGCAACTGCAGCCCCAGCAGCAGGAAGATGGCGCCGTTGAAGGCCGACTCGATCATGGTCCAGGTGCCCTCGGCCTGCATGCGCTCGGCCACGAACTCGCTGCGCTCCAGGTCGGCGAAGTTGGTGGCGATGCCCGCCGCCACCGCGGCCAGGATGCCCGAGACGCCGATGCGCTCGCCCACGATGTAGGCCGCAAAGGGCAGCAGCACCAGCAGCAGCACCATCTGCGTGGCGGCCACGTCGCCCAGCCGGCGGGTGACGGCGGCGCGGGCATGGGCAAAGCCCCAGCCCAGCAGCGTGCCGGCGCCCACGCCGCCCAGGGCGATCCACAGGAACTCGCGCGTCACCTGCGCCCACGAGAACAGGCCGGTCAACGTGGCGGCCACGGCGAACTTGAGCGCCACCAGGCCCGACGCATCGTTCAGCAGCGATTCGCCCTCCAGCACATGCATGGTCTTGGCCGGCATGCCCAGCCGCCGCGTGATGGCCGAGACGGCCACGGCGTCCGTGGGCGAGACCACCGCGGCCAGGGCGAAGGCCACGGGCAGCGGCATCTCCGGAATCATCCAGTGCACCAGCCAGCCCAGGCCGAACACGGTGAAGGCCACCAGGCCGAAGGCCAGTTTGAGGATCGGCCGGTGCAGCGCGAAGAACTCCCGCTTCGGGATTCGCCAGCCGTCCGCGAACAGCAGCGGCGGGATGAACAGCAGCAGGAACAGCTCCGGATCGAAGGCGATGTGCAGCCCCTGCTGCGGCCACGAGAGGGCGGCGCCCAGGGCGATCTGGATCAGCGGCAGCGGAATGGCGCGCAGGTAGCGGGCGGCAATGCCGGTGAGGGCGCCGAGCATCAGCACCAGCAGGACGGTTTCGACGGTATGCAATTCGAGCGATTCTTGAGTAACGCGGGGGGCCGGGCCAGGAGTGTCCGCCGCCGCCGAGGGTTCGCATCATCTTCGCGCGGCGAGCGGCCGCGCGTCATGCTCCAAGGACATTCATGAGCAAACTGGTCTCCCAACTCAATCCCAGATCCGAGGCCTTCCAGGCCAACGCCGCCGCCATGCGCGCGCTGGTGGACGACCTGCGCGCCCAGTTTGCGCGGGTGGAGCAGGGCGGCGGCGAGGCCGCGCGCGCCAAGCACACGGCCCGCGGCAAGCTGCTGCCGCGCGACCGCGTGCAGCAGCTGCTGGACCCGGGCTCGCCCTTCCTGGAGATCGCGCCGCTGGCCGCGCATGCCATGTACAACGGCGACGCGCCGGGCGCCGGCCTCATCGCCGGCATCGGTCGCGTCAGTGGCGTGGACTGCATGGTGGTGTGCAACGACGCCACCGTGAAGGGCGGCACCTACTACCCGATGACGGTCAAGAAGCACCTGCGCGCGCAGGAGATCGCGGCGCAGAACCGGTTGCCCTGCATCTACCTGGTCGACTCGGGCGGCGCCAACCTGCCCAACCAGGACGAGGTGTTCCCCGACCGCGACCACTTCGGCCGCATCTTCTACAACCAGGCCAACATGAGCGCCGACGGCATCGCGCAGATCGCGGTGGTCATGGGCTCGTGCACGGCGGGCGGTGCGTACGTGCCGGCCATGAGCGACGAATCGATCATCGTCAAGGAGCAGGGCACCATCTTCCTGGGCGGCCCGCCGCTGGTGAAGGCCGCCACCGGCGAGGTGGTGTCGGCCGAGGACCTGGGCGGCGGCGACGTCCACACCCGCCTGTCGGGCGTGGCCGACCACTTGGCGCAGAACGACCTGCACGCGCTGGCGCTGGCGCGTGAGGCGGTGAAGAACCTCAATGCGCAGCGAGGACCAAGTGGCTGGGGTGAGTCTGGTGCCCACCGATCCGTTCGCACTGAGCCTGTCGAAGTGCCGGCCCAGGCTTCGACAGGCTCAGCCCGAACGGTCGGGGGCAACCCAAGCTTCGAAAACCCCGCCTACCCCCCCGAAGACCTCTACGGCGTCATCCCCACCGACACCCGCAAGCCCTTCGACGTGCGCGAGATCATCGCCCGCATCGTCGACGGCAGCGCGTTCCACGAATTCAAGGCCCGCTTCGGCACCACGCTGGTCTGCGGCTTCGCGGCCATCGAAGGCATGCCGGTGGGCATCGTGGCCAACAACGGCATCCTGTTCTCGGAGTCGGCGCAGAAGGGCGCGCACTTCATCGAGCTGTGCGGGCAGCGGAAGATCCCGCTCGTGTTCCTGCAGAACATCACCGGCTTCATGGTCGGCCGCAAGTACGAGAACGAGGGCATCGCCCGCCACGGCGCCAAGATGGTGACGGCGGTGGCCACGGTCAACGTGCCCAAGTTCACGGTCATCATCGGCGGCAGCTTCGGCGCCGGCAACTACGGCATGTGCGGCCGGGCGTACTCGCCGCGCTTCCTCTGGATGTGGCCCAACGCCCGTATCAGCGTGATGGGCGGCGAGCAGGCCGCCAGCGTGCTGGCCACCGTCAAGCGCGACGGCATCGAGGCCCGCGGGGGGCAATGGAGCAAGGACGAGGAAGAGGCCTTCAAGGCCCCCATCCGCCAGCAGTACGAGGACCAGGGCCATCCCTACTACGCCACCGCCCGCCTGTGGGACGACGGCATCATCGACCCCGCCGACACCCGCCGCGTGCTGGCGCTGGGCCTGGCGGCGGCGCGGCATGCGCCCATCCCCGAGCCGAAGTTCGGCGTGTTCCGCATGTGATGGGCGATGTGTATGATTTTCCGTTTTCATACACACAGGGGGTGCGATGCGGACCAACATCGTGATCGACGACGCGCTGATGGAGGCCGCCATGCGGGCCGGCGGCTTCAAGACCAAAAAGGAGGCGGTGGAAGAGGGCCTTCGGCTGCTGGCCCGGCGCGAGGCCTACCAGAAACTGCTGGCATTGCGCGGCAAGCTGCATTGGATGGGCGACGAAAGCATCGACTGGACGCGCCTGCCGGCCGAGCCGCGGGCCGTCCAGGAGCCGGCGCCTGCGCCGTACGTGTCGAAGAGGCGCTCGCGGCCATGATGACGGTCGATTCCAGTGTCTGGATCGACTTCTTCCGTAACCGGGAGACGGCCCAGACGACAGCGCTGCGGTCGCTCATGGAGGGCAACGAGGACCAACTGGTCTTGCTGGACCTCGTCCTCATGGAGGTGCTGCGCGGCTTTGCCCACGACCGCGAGTGGCGCCTTGCACGCGAAGCTCTGGCGGCCTTGCCCATCGCCACGGCCGGCGGTGAAGCCGTGGCCCTGCGCGCCGCCGACATCTATCGCCAGCAGCGGCGGCGCGGCATCACCGTACGAAGCCCCATCGACCTGATGGTCGCCGCCTGGTGCGTGGAGCATGGCTGTGCGCTCCTGCACGGCGACCGCGATTTCGACGGCATCGACGGCCTGAACGGCTGGAAGAACTGAAGCCGTGCACCCACGCGACCGCCATCCGTCTCGCACTGGCCGCCTGCCCGTTGGGCGCGGCCCTGTGTGGCGGGCGTTGGTGCGGAAGATTGCCAGTGCCCTCCGGCGTGCATGGCTGGCCCTGCCGCTGGCGGCTTTCTTTCTTCCTGCTCATGCGGTGCTGCGCGAAACCCAGCTCGACGTGCCCGTCGCCGTGCAGGACATGCAGGGCCGCCGCGTCGCCCAGACCATCCGCGTCACCGTGTTCGACGACGACGCCAATCCGCACCCCGCCCCGGTGCTGGTGCTCAACCACGGCCGGGCGGTCGACGCGGCCGGCCGCGCGGCGCTGGGCCGCGCGCGCTATCACGAGGCCTCCCGCTTCTTCGTGCGCCACGGCTTCATCGTCGCGGTGCCCACGCGCGTGGGCTACGGCGTGACGGGCGGGCCGGACGTGGAGGACAGCGGCGCCTGCCAGCGGCGCGACTATCCCGCGGGCTACGGCGCCGCGGCCGACCAGGCGCTCGCGGCGCTGGCCGCCGTGCGCGCCATGCCCGGCGCGGACCCGGCGCGCGCCGTCATCGTGGGCCAGTCCTATGGCGGGGCCACGGCCATCGCCGCCGCGGCGCGGGCCACGCCCGGCGTGGTGGCCGCGATCAACTTCGCCGGCGGGGGCGGCGGCAATCCGCGCACCCATGCCGGCCAGCCCTGCTCGCCGCAGCAGATGGGCGAGCTCTTCGCCAGCTACGGCCGCAGCGTGCGCATCCCCACGCTGTGGCTGTATGCCGAGAACGACCAGTACTTCGGTGCCGACTGGCCGCGGCAATGGTTCTCCGCCTTCCGCGCGGCGGGCGGCACCGGCGAGTTGCTGCAGTTTCCGCCCCAGGGCGAGGACGGCCACAGCACCTTCACCCGCGCACCGCAGGCCTGGCAGCCGGTGGTGTCTGGCTTTCTGCAGCGGCTGGGCTTTCCGGCGTTGCGCGACTGAGCGCCCCTTTCAACGACACGACGAGACACGCCATGACCGACTTCACCACGCTCGAACTGACCATCGACGGCCCTGTCGCGCGCATCTGGCTCAACCGGCCCGAGATGCGCAACGCCATCGACGACGTCTTCATCCGCGAGCTGGCCGAGGCCGTTGCGCAGGCCCAGGCCGCGAACGGCGTGCGTGCCGTGGTGCTGGGCGGGCGCGGTCCGGCCTTCTGCGCCGGCGCCAACCTCAACTGGATGAAGCGCGCCGCCAGCTTCACGCCCGAGCAGAACCTGCAGGACGCCGCCGGCCTGCCGCGCATGCTGCGCACCCTGGCCGACAGCCGCCTGCCGGTCATCGCGCGCATCCAGGGCGACGTGTACGCGGGCGGCATGGGCCTGGTGTCGGTGTGCGACGTGGCCATCAGCGCCGACAGCGCGCACTACTGCCTCAGCGAGGTCAAGATCGGCCTCATCCCCGCCACCATCAGCCCCTATGTGATCCGGGCGATGGGCGCACGGGCCGCGCAGCGCTACTTCCTCACCGCCGAGCGATTCACGGCGGCCGAGGCCCACCGCCTCGGTCTCGTGCACGAGGTGGTGGCCGCCGACGCGCTGGACGCCAAGGTCGACGAGGTGCTCAAGAACATCCTGGCCGCCGCACCCGGCGCCGTGGCCGAATCCAAACGCCTGCTGCGCGACGTGACCGGCCAGCCCATCGACGACGCGCTGACGGCCGAGACGGTGCGCCGCATCGCCGCCCTGCGCGCCAGCGAGGAAGGGCAGGAAGGCCTGCGCGCCTTCCTGGAAAAGCGCAAGCCGGCCTGGACCCAGGCGCGCTGATCGGTCGCTGATGGAAGGCCTGGACTTTCCCCAGCTGCTCGCGCTGGCCGCTGCCCTCGGCTGGGCCAGCGGCGTGCGGCTGTACCTGGCGGTGCTGCTGGTCGGCCTGGCTGGCTGGCTGAGCTGGGTGCCGCTGCCGGCGGGGCTGCAGGCGCTGTCGCATCCGGTGGTGCTGATCGTCAGCGGCTTCCTGGACTTCGTCGAATTCTTCGCCGACAAGATCCCGGGGCTGGATTCGCTCTGGGACATGGTCCACACGGTGATCCGCATCCCGGCCGGTGCGGCGCTCGCGGCCTCGGTGTTCGGCGCCGATCATGCGGCCATGGCGGTGGTGGCGGCGCTGGTGGGCGGCGGCTTCGCGGCCACGGCCCATGCGGCCAAGGCCACCACGCGGGCGGCCATCAACACCTCGCCTGAGCCCTTCACCAACGTGGGCGCCTCGCTCGCCGAGGATTCGCTGGTGCCCGCCGGCCTGTGGCTGGCGTTGGCGCATCCGCTGGTCTTCCTGGTGGCGCTGGTGGTCGTGCTCGTCCTCAGCGTGTGGCTGATCCGCAAGAGCTGGCGCTTTCTGCGCGCGCTCGTCGGCCGCCTCACGCGCATCTTCAGCGGCCGGCCCGACCCGGGTGTCGCCCCTGCCTTCGCCCGCGGTCGCCGCGGCACAACATCGTCCGGAGACCTGCCTCATGTTCAAGAAGATCCTCATCGCCAATAGAGGCGAGATCGCCTGCCGCGTGGCGGCCACCGCGCGCCGCCTGGGCGTGCGCACCGTGGCCGTGTATTCCGACGCCGACGCGCAGGCCAACCACGTGCGCGCCTGCGACGAGGCCGTGGCCCTGGGCGGCAACGCGCCCAAGGAGAGCTACCTGCGCTGGGAGCGCATCCTCGAAGCCGCCCGCGCCACCGGCGCCGAGGCCATCCACCCCGGCTACGGCTTCCTGTCCGAGAACGAGGACTTCGCCCGTGCCTGCGCCGAGGCGGGCCTGGTGTTCATCGGCCCGCCGCCCTCGGCGATCCAGGCCATGGGCCTGAAGGCCGAGTCCAAGCGGCTGATGGAGAAGGCCGGCGTACCGCTGGTGCCCGGCTACCACGGTGCCGACCAGGACCCGGCCCTGCTGCAGCGCGAGGCCGACCGCATCGGCTACCCCGTGCTCATCAAGGCCAGCGCGGGTGGTGGCGGCAAGGGCATGCGCATCGTCGAGAAGAGCGAAGACTTCGCCGCCGCCCTGGCCAGCTGCCAGCGCGAGGCGATCAACAGCTTCGGCGATGACGCGGTGCTGATCGAGAAGTACGTGCAGCGCCCGCGGCACATCGAGATCCAGGTCTTCGGCGACACGCAGGGCCACTACGTGCACCTGTTCGAGCGCGACTGCTCGGTGCAGCGCCGCCACCAGAAGGTGCTGGAAGAGGCGCCCGCGCCCGGCATGCCGCCCGCGCTGCGCCAGCGCATGGGCCAGGCCGCCGTCGATGCGGCCCGCGCCGTGGACTACGTGGGCGCCGGCACGGTCGAGTTCATCGTCGAGCAGACCGGCGGCTACGACGCGCCCGAGGCCATGACCTTCTACTTCATGGAGATGAACACGCGGCTGCAGGTGGAGCATCCGGTGACCGAGGCCATCACCGGCCTGGACCTCGTGGAATGGCAACTGCGCGTGGCCGCCGGCGAGCCGCTGCCGCTGGCCCAGGACGACCTGCGCATCCACGGCCATGCCATCGAGGCGCGCATCTGCGCCGAGAACCCGGACAAGGGCTTCCTGCCCGCCACCGGCCCGCTGACCGTCTACCGCAAGCCGGCCGCCGCGGCCTTCGCGCGGGCCGATGTGCGCATCGACGATGGCGTGCGCGAGGGCGGCGAGATCTCGCCCTACTACGACTCCATGATCGCCAAGCTGATCGTGCACGGCGACACGCGCGAGCAGGCGCTGGCCCGGCTCGACGCCGCGCTCGCGCAGGTGCAGATCGTCGGCGTGGCCACCAACGTGCAGTTCCTGCGCGGCGTGCTGGCCACCGAGTCCTTCTCGAAGGCGCGGCTGGACACGGCGCTGATCGAGCGCGAGCGGGCGCAGCTCTTCGACCGCGATCCGCTGGGCCTGCCGCTGCTGGCCGCGGCCGTGGTGGCCCGCCAGCTGGCCGACGAGGCGGCGCAGGCCGCGGGCGGCCCCTTCGGCCGTGCCGACGGCTGGCGCGGCCTGGGCCTGGCCACGCGGACCTTCGCCTTCGACGCCAACGGCCAGGGCGCCACGGCGCTGCTGCGTTATGGCCCGGGCGCCATGCGGCACCTGAGCGTGGGCGAGGGCGAGTCGCAGGTCGCGGGCGACCTGGCCTGGCAACTGCTGCCCGACGGCCGCCTGTCGCTGGACTTCGCCGGCCGCCGCGAGGTGCTGGCCGTGCACCGCCACCAGGACCAGTGGCATGTGTTCGGCCAGGCCGGCGCCGGCCGCATCGATGCCGTGGACCGTCTCGCCCATGCGGGCGACACCCAGGCCGAAGGCGGGCGCCTGACGGCACCGATGCCGGGCAAGGTGGTGTCCTTCGCCGTCAAGGCGGGCGACACGGTGAGCAAGGGCCAGCCGCTGGCGGTGATGGAGGCCATGAAGATGGAGCACACCATCGCCGCGCCGGCCGATGGCACCGTCGCCGAGCTGCTGTTCGCGCCCGGCGACCAGGTCACCGAGGGGGCAGAGCTCCTGCGCTTGGCCGCGTAGCATCGCGGGCTGTCTTCCACAGCCTTCTTGCACGCCCTCATGCGCATCGCCCTCTGCCTGACCGACACCAAATCCGCCCCATGGATCGAGGGCCTGCACGCCGCCCTGCCGGATGCCGAGATCGTCGACTGGACGCCCGGCAGCCCGCAGGCCGATTACGCCGTGGTGTGGGCACCGCCCCAGCAGATGGTGGACGAGCAGCCGGGCCTGAAGGCCATGTTCAACATCGGCGCGGGCGTGGACGCGATCACGAAGCTCGACCTGCCGCCCACCCTGAAGATCGTGCGGCTGGACGATGCCGGCATGTCGGTACAGATGGCCGAGTACGTGTGCCATGCGCTGATCCGGCACTTTCGCGAGTTCGACGTCTACGAGGCCGAGGCGCGGCAGGGCCGCTGGGTCTACCGCAAGCCGCTCGCGCGGGCCGACTTCCCGGTCGGCATCATGGGTCTGGGTGTGCTGGGCGAGCGCGTGGCGCGCGCGGTGCAGCAGTTCGAGTTTCCGGTGCTGGGCTGGAGCCGCACGCCCAAGTCCATCGAGGGCGTGCGCACCTTCGCGGGCGAGGCGCGGCTGGGCGACTTTCTGGTCAACACGCGTGTGCTGGTCAACCTGCTGCCGCTGACCGATGCCACGCGCGGCATCCTCAACCGCACCACGCTGTCGGCCCTCAAGCCCGGCGGCTACCTGATCCACATCGCACGCGGCGGCCATCTGGTGGAAGAGGACCTGATCCCGCTGATCGACAGCGGCAAGCTGGCTGGGGCCACGCTCGACGTGTTCCAGCAGGAGCCGCTGCCCGCCGACCATGCCTTCTGGCGGCATCCGAAGATCACCGTCACGCCGCACGGGTCGGCCCGCACGCTGCGCAGCGAGTCCATCGCACAGATCGCCGGCAAGATCCGCGCGCTGCAGGCCGGCCAGCCCATCGCGGGCGTGGTCGATCCGCAGCGCGGCTACTGAGCATCGCCGCGCGCGGGCCGCAGCCGGCCCGCGGCAGCGCTCTTTCAGCGCACGGTCAGACTCACCGGCTTGGCGACGATCACGTAGCTGTAGGTGCCGTCGCCCATCTTGTGGCGGTAGCCGGGCAGAACCACGGCGGTGCCGGCGCCGGTGAAGCGCAGGTCGCCTTCCGCGCTCTGCACGAAGGGGGCGGTGCCGTCGATCATGGCCATCACGTTGCTCTGCGCGGCGATGCTGCCGCCCACCTGCGTGGTCAGCGTCACGGGCAGCGTCACCGCGGTGTTGACGCCGACGGTGGCCGTGGCCGCCGCGGCGATCTCCACCGGAAAGTCCTTCGCCCAGAAGGCGTAGTCGGTGGTGATGCCGTGCGTGCCGTAGCTGTAGTAGCGATGGAACGCCGCCTGGTCGTTGACGGTCCAGGGCCAGAAGGTGATGCCGCGGTGCTTGCCTGCTTCCATCGTCGCCTGGCTCAGCCCGCCGTAGGCCGGGTTGTAGGTGGACGAATAGGGCTGCACGGCCGCCAGGATGTTGCGCACCGCCACCTGCGGATCGCTGGCGTCGGCATTGCTGTTGAGGAAGCCCGTCGAGAGTTCGGGCAGCGTCTGGCCCGCGCGGTTGAGCTGGTCGCCCAGGAAGGAGATGGCCACCGCCTGGTCGCGCGTGCCCGCCGCGTCCAGTTCGTTCTTGAGTTGCGCCACCAGGCCGGTGTTGCTGCTCTTGAGCTCGATGAAGTGCGTGATCGGCCGGCCCTTGAAGGCGCTGAAGTATTCCTGCAGCGTCGGCACCTCGCGGTTGCCCACCTTCGTGCGCAGCTGCTTGACCTGGGCCAGCGTCATCGACTCGATGCGGCCGGTGCCGTTGGTGGTCCGGTCCACCGTGTCGTCATGCATGATGACCAGGTGCTTGTCGCTGGTGAGGTAGATGTCGTTCTCCACCACGTCGGCGCCCGCCGCCACGGCGGCCTGCGCGCTGGCCAGCGTGTTCTCGTCGCCTGTGCCCTGCGGCATGCCGCGGTGGCCGATCACCAGCGGCTTGCGCAGCAGCGTGTTGGCGGGCAGCTTGCGCATCACGCGGGCGAAGACGGCACCGTCGCTGGCGAGCACGCCGTTCACGCCGGTGGTCAGCACCTGCGCGGCCTCGGTGGGCGTGCTGGCGCTGCTGGCGGCCCAGGCCGTGATCAGCAGGCGCTGCAGCTGGGCCACGGTGGCGCGCTGCGTCATCGCGGGCGGCAGCACGGCGATCTTGGCGCGGGCCTTGTTGGTGGCGCTCACCACCTGCATCACGCTCTGCGTGCTGGCGTCGAGCAGGCCGGAGCCCGAGAAGTCCACCGCCGCACGCACCATCGGCATCAGCGTGCGCGCACGGGCCAGCAGGCTCACCTGGTCGGACAGCAGGGTCACGTCGCTCAGGTCGTTTTCCTGCGCGTAGCGGGCCAGGGCGTCCACCGTGGCGTCGTCGGCGATGCGCAGCACTGGCGCCGTGGCCCGGTTGCGGTCGGCCAGGTACTGGGCCAGGCTGCCCAGGCTTTCGCCGCTGGCGCTGCGCAGGCTCAGCGTGCTGTCGATGCGGAACAGCGCATGGCTGGCACCGGTGGCGGCCAGGTTGGTGCTGGCGGCCATGGGCTGTACCAGCGTCGGTGCCATGGCGGCTGCAGTGCCCGTGTCCTGCAGCGCGGCGGGCGTGCTGATCTCGGGCAGGGGCTTGAGCTGCTCGCTCACCTTGATGCTGTCCACCCGCATCAGCAGGCCGGCCGTCTGCAGGCCGATGCCGCCCTTGGCGGGCGCGGCGGCGTCCAGCGTGACGTCGTGCATCAGCACGTTGTCCAGGTACTGGCGGGCGCGGTTGCCGTGCACGATCACGGTGGCGGTGTAGGTCTTGCCGCTGTCGATGGCCGAGCCGAAGGCCTTGGTGGACTGCACCGTCCACGCGCCCGCCTTGCGCAGCGCGAACTCGGTGCCGTTGCTGGCGGTGGCGTTCTGGCGGATCGCGAACTGGTGGTAGGGCTCGTAGGCCGGCGTGGCCGCGGCGGCCGAGCTCCGGTACATCACGCTGCCCCAGCGCGCATTGTTGTTGGCCGCCTCGAAGGTGAAGACCACGTCGATGCGGTAGTCGGACAGCTCGGCGAGCGCTGGCGGCAGGGCGACGGCGGTCATGGCGAAGCTGTCGGCCCGTCCGTCGATGTAGAGGCTGCCGTCGCGCACGCTCACGGTGCCCTTGTTGGCCGCGGGGCGGGCCCAGTTGGCGGGCAGGTCGCTCAGGCCGGTGAAGCTTTCCTCCAGCAGCACCTTGGCGGCGGGTTCCGGCTCGGGCGCGGGAGTGGGCGCGGGCGTCGTCCCGGGTGCCGGAGCCGGGGATGCGCCCGGTGCAGGGCTGGGTGCGGGCGATGGGGCCGGCGTGGGCGATGGGGCAGTGCCCGTGCCCAGGCCCGTTCCGGGCACGAAGGTGGCGCCGCCACCTCCACCCCCGCCGCAGGCGGCCAAGGCCAGGCTCATGGCGATCGCGGCTGCGATGCGTGTCTGTTGCATGAAGAAACTCCGACTCTGTTTTTTAATGGAGGCCGCAATCTAGGCAGCCCCTGTGACGTCGGTATGTCGTGCGCGCCCCGTGGGTCGCGCACAGGACGGGGATGCGTGCATTTGCACGCGCTCCCGCTGCTTCTCGATTTCCTTTTTCCGGAGACCCCATGAACCTTCCTTCCCGCGTCCGCATCGTCGACGTCGGCCCGCGCGACGGGCTTCAGAACGAAAAGCAGCCCGTGCCCGCCGAGGTCAAGGTCGAGCTGGTGCACCGCCTGCAGGCCGCCGGCCTGGCCGAGATCGAGGTCACCAGCTTCGTCAGCCCCAAGTGGGTGCCGCAGATGGCCGACAACGCGCAGGTGATGCATGGCATCCAGCGCAAGAGCGGCGTGCGCTACTCCGTGCTCACGCCCAACATGAAGGGGCTCGAAGCCGCCCTGGCCGCGCCGCGCGAGGAATGGCCCGACGAGATCGTGGTCTTCGGCGCCGCCAGCGAGGCCTTCAGCCAGAAGAACATCAACTGTTCCATCGCCGAGAGCATGGAGCGCTTCGCGCCGGTGGTGGCGGCGGCCAAGGCCCAGGGCATCGCGGTGCGCGGCGCCATGAGCTGCACGGTGGGCTGCCCCTACGAAGGCGACATCGCGCCCGAGAAGGTGGGCTACCTGGCCGGGCTGATGAAGGGCATCGGCGTGGCGCGGGTGGACGTGGCCGACACCATCGGCGTCGGCACGCCGCGCAAGGTGCAGGCGGCGCTGGAGGCCACGCTGGCGCATTTCGCGGTCGATGCCGTGTCGGGCCACTTCCACGACACCTATGGCCAGGCCCTTTCCAACACGCTGGCAGCGCTTCAGCTGGGCGTGTGGAATCACCAGTCTTCCATCGCCGGCCTGGGCGGCTGCCCCTATGCCAAGGGTGCGACGGGCAACGTGGCGACGGAGGACGTCGTGTACATGCTCCACGGCATGGGCATCGACACCGGCATCGACCTCGATGCGCTGATCGACGCCGGCGTGTTCATCAGCCAGGCCCTGGGACGCGAGCCGAACTCGCGCGTCTCCAAGGCCGTGCGCACCAAGCGGGCCGGCTGATGGCGGCCGGCGACGACCTGCCGCCGCTGCCGGCGATCCGTCTCGGCCGCTACCGGCACTACAAAGGCCTGGACTACGAGGTGCTCGGCGTCGTGCGCCACAGCGAGACGCTGGCGCCGATGGTGCTCTACAAGCCGCTCTACGACGACCGCGGCCTCTGGGTGCGGCCCTTTGCCATGTTCGAGGAGCGCATCGTGCACGAGGGGCGCGAACAGCCGCGCTTCGCCTTCATCGGTTGAGGCCTTGCGCCCGCGCCGACAATCGCTGCCACTTATGTGCGGTTCCGAACTCCATTCCCTTCCCGACGGCGTGCAGCGCGTGGCGCGCCACCTTCTCGACGCGGGCCACCCGCATGCCCCGCGCATGCTCGATGACGCCTGCCGCACGGCCCAGGAAGCGGCCGATGTGCTCGGCGTGGCCGTGGGCCAGATCGCCAAGAGCATCATCTTCCGCCGCAAGGCCGACGACGTGGCGGTGCTGGTCGTCACCTCGGGCGACCGGCGCGTGGACGAGAAGAAGGTCGACGCGCTGGTGGGCAAGACCGGCCGGGCCGATGCCGACTTCGTCAAGTCGCGCACCGGCTTTTCCATCGGCGGCGTCTCGCCCGTCGGCCATGTGACGAAGCCCGTGGTGCTGATCGATGCCGAGCTGTTCCGCTTCGAGACCGTGTGGGCCGCGGCCGGCCATCCGCATGCGGTGTTCCCGCTGCGGCCGCAGGACCTGCCGGCCCTCACCGGCGGCGCGCCGGTGGCGGACGTGGTGCAGGCGGTGGCGGCATGAGCGCCGGAGCGACAGCGCCGGACAAGACGGCGCCCGTGGCCGAAGAGGCCGTCGCGCCCGCGACCAGCCCCCTGGCGGCCCGCGCCTCGCTGATGCGCGAAGCCGTGCGCCAGGGCCTGGAGCCGGTGCCCTCGCCCTGCGTCAACGTCTGCCGCATGTCCGCGGCCAGCGGCCTGTGCGAAGGCTGCTTTCGCACCATCGAGGAGATCCGGCACTGGAGCCGCACGCCCGATGCGGGCCGCCTGGCCGTGTGGGATCAGGTGCTCGCGCGCAGCGCCACGGCCCCCTCAAGCAGGCCGGCTGAGCGCACCGGGCGCCGGGACGAACCCTAAGGAGACATCGCCATGAAGCACATCGACTTCTACCTGGACTTCATCTCGCCCTATGCCTACCTGGCCTTGGAGCACCTGCCCGAGGCCCTGGCCGGCCTGAGCTACAGCGTGGCCTACAAGCCGGTGCTGCTGGGCGCCATCGTGCGCCACCACGGCCACAAGGCGCCGGCCGAAGTGCCGAGCAAGCGGCAGTGGACCTACCGCCACATCCTCTGGCTGGGCCATTCGCTGGGCGTGCCCATCGAGATGCCGGCCACCCATCCCTACAACCCGCTGCCGCACTTGCGCCTGGCGGTGGCCGCCTCGCGCAGCGGCGAGATCAGCCGGCACCAGGCCGAGCAGCTGTTCCGCGAGGTGTGGCGCGGCGGCCAGGACGCCAGCGATCCGGCGCGATTCGATGCGCTCAAGGCCCGCCTGCAGCCCGCGCGCGACGTGGCCGATGCCGCCGTGAAGGCCGATCTCAAGGCCAACACCGACGCCGCCATCGCGCAGGGCGCCTTCGGCGTGCCGGCCTTCGTGGTGGACGGCCGGCTGTTCTGGGGCTTCGACAGCCTGCCCATGCTGCGCGCCTACCTGCAGGGCGACGCGTGGTTCGCTGGCCCGCAGTGGGCGAGCGCCGACCAGCGGCCGTCGGCGCTGGCGGGCTGAACCCGCCTGCCGGGCGCAATGCCCACCGGCAGTGCAATGCCAGTCAGATAACCAAAAGTCCGTTCGGGCTGAGCTTGTCGAAGCCTGGCGCAAGCCCTTCGACCCTTCGGCGAGCTCAGGACAGGCCAAGCTCAGGGCGAACGGGTTAACTGACTGGCACCGCACCGGCAGTGGGCTTTCGCGACGACGGCGCATCCGGCGCCGTTCTTCGACGCCCCGAATGTGCTCAGGGTCTTCCCGATGCGACCGCAGCTGTGCCCCGTATTCCTGCCACATGAAACCCGCGGCGCGGGTTAGTCCCTAAATCGTCAGAATCGGTTCAGTTTCACGCAAGCCAACGGTCAGTCGCCCCCCAAAGAATCCGCCCACGGTCCCGATCCGGCGGCCGATTCAACAATCAGGAGACAGACACATGGCAGCCACACTGGATTCCCGCGGGGTGCACGCGGCACCCCGGCCGATGTCGCAGGAGGAGAAGAAGGTCATCTTCGCCTCGTCCCTCGGCACCGTGTTCGAGTGGTACGACTTCTACCTGTACGGCTCGCTCGCCGCGATCATCGCCAAGCAGTTCTTCAGCGGCCTTGATGCGGGCGCGGCCTTCATCTTCGCGCTGCTGGCCTTCGCGGCCGGCTTCCTGGTGCGGCCCTTCGGCGCCATCGTGTTCGGCCGCCTGGGCGACATGATCGGTCGCAAGTACACCTTCCTGGTCACCATCCTGATCATGGGCCTGTCGACCTTCATCGTCGGCATGCTGCCCAGCTACGCCACCATCGGCGTGGCCGCCCCGGTGATCCTGATCGCGTTGCGCATGCTGCAGGGCCTGGCCCTGGGCGGCGAGTACGGCGGCGCGGCCACCTATGTGGCCGAGCACGCGCCGCACGGCAAGCGCGGTGCCTACACGGCGTGGATCCAGACCACGGCCACGCTGGGCCTGTTCCTGTCGCTGCTCATCATCCTGGGCGTGCGCACGGCGGTGGGCGAAGAGGCCTTCCAGGCCTGGGCCTGGCGCATTCCTTTTCTGGTGTCCATCCTGCTGCTGGGCGTCTCGGTGTGGATCCGCCTGTCGCTGAACGAGTCGCCGGCCTTCCAGAAGATGAAGGCCGAGGGCAAGACCTCGAAGGCACCGCTGGCCGAATCCTTCGGCCAGTGGAAGAACCTGAAGATCGTGATCCTGGCGCTGGTGGGCCTGACGGCCGGCCAGGCGGTGGTCTGGTACACGGGCCAGTTCTATGCGCTGTTCTTCCTGACGGCGCAGCTGAAGGTGGATGCCACCACGGCCAACCTGATGATCGCGGCCGCCCTGCTGATCGGCACGCCCTTCTTCATCGTGTTTGGCTCGCTGTCGGACCGCATCGGCCGCAAGCCCATCATCATGGCCGGCTGCCTGCTGGCGGTGGTCACGTACTTCCCGGTCTTCAAGATGCTGACCGAGGCCGCCAACCCCGACCTGGCCCGCGCCCAAGCCAACGCGGCCGTCACCGTCACGGCCGACCCGGCCACCTGCTCCTTCCAGGGCAACCCGGTGGCACGCGAGATCGACTTCAAGAGCTCCTGCGACATTGCCAAGCGCTACCTGGTGCAGAACTCGGTGAGCTACGAGAACGTGTCCGCGCCCGCCGGCGCGCCCGCGGTGGTGAAGATCGGCGACAAGACCATCACGGCACCGGCCGGCAACGTGGTCAATTCCAAGTTCGACGAGGACTCGGCCAAGTCCATCGCTGCGTTCAAGAAGGAAGTGGGCGACGACCTGAAGTCGGCCGGCTATCCCGCCAAGGCCGACCCGGCCAAGATGAACAAGATCATGATGGTGGTGCTGCTGACCTACCTGGTGATCTTGGTCACCATGGTCTACGGCCCCATCGCCGCCATGCTGGTGGAACTGTTCCCGACGCGCATCCGCTACACGTCCATGAGCCTGCCGTACCACATCGGCAACGGCTGGTTCGGCGGCCTGCTGCCCACCACGGCCTTCGCCATCGTGGCCTCGACGGGCAACATGTACAACGGTCTGTGGTATCCGATCATCATCGCCGGCATGACGCTGGTGATCGGCACGCTGTTCATCCGCGAGACGAAGGACGTGGATATCTACGCAGCGGATTGAGCGGCAACCCGCGGGCCGGCAAAGCCGGTTCCGCGGGTGCCCTGGCTTGGCCTGCTGCGCGGCTTTTCGTTTCTCGTTCACCCTTTCAGGAGACCTTTTTCATGTGGAAGATTGCCATCGGCTTCGTCGTGTTCGCCGCCGTTTCGCTGTTCGTGCTGATGCAGGCCGGCGATAAGGTGGACATGGGGGGCGAGAAGCACGGCGGGGATGTGCAGCACGCACCGGCCCAATAAACGCATATGAGATGCAGCCTGGCCCTTGGGCAGGCACCAACGACAAGGCCCGGCATTGCCGGGCCTTCTTCATGGGCGGGATGCGCGCTGCACGCTGTTCCGGGTGACCTCCGGTCGACACATCTTGGCATGGTGCCGCAGCCGATGGAAGCGGATGAATGCCCTTCACCAAATAGATGTAGGTCTCCGCGATACGCAGGCTGCAATGCATCAACCGCAGGCGTTTTCGCAACTGGTGCAGCGCTCGCATGGTGCGCAGTGTCGGCAGATCCACATTGGGCCGCGGGCGCAGGTATTTCTGAGACGCCGCAAAGACCGGCACAACTGGCATCGTGGGCGCTCCTCGGGCAGCCGGCCAACCTCGGCGAGGCAGTCGTCGGTGTGCCCTCTTATCGGAAATTGAACACTGTGAACGCACAGTCAAATGGGGGAATCTGATGGCGCGTCAGCGGCTTAAAGTGAAGAGGGCATGCCGATCTACGGCGTAGTGTTTCTGCCTAGTCCGCGTTAGTTTCCTGAGAACCCGTAAGAGCCTACCTTCCCTATGCGCCTCCTCATTCCTTGCATGAAGTGTCTTCAGGAACTCGGGCGACCAGATGAGTGGTTTGGCCGCGTCGAGTTCCGAGACGATGGTTGCTATGAGGTGGTTTGTCGCCGCGGTCACTGCACAGTTACCGTCCTTCAGGAAGAGAAATACGAAATCCTGTTTGAGATCGGCGTCAACGCCATTCTCGACGGTTGCTACCGAGAGGCTGTCGCCTCCTTTGCCGCATCCCTTGAGCGCTTCTACCAATTCTCAATTTTTGTTCTGCTGGAAGAGCAGAAGGTGGAACGCGACCAGGCTCTTCTTAGTTGGAAGCTCGTAGCGTCGCAATCGGAGCGCCAGCTTGGCGCATTCATATTTCTATGGCTCAGTAGGTTCCAAAAGGCTCCCTCAGTTCTCAACGGCAAGGCCGTAGAGTTTCGCAACGAGGTTGTTCATAAGGGAAAGATTCCGTCCAAAGAAGAGGCCCTGCATTTCGGCGACAACGTACTGGCCATCATTCAGCCAAAGCTGCTGCGTTTACGCGCGGCCCTTAAGGAGTCGATGCAGAATTGCATCTTCTATACGATCCGAGAGCGATCCCAACAGGCCCAAATAGAGTCACAAGTTTCCACAATGTCTGTACGCACCGCGTTTCAACCCGCAGAGCGTCAATCTGTTCTTCCGATGACGGTTGCCGAATACCTTGCGCAAGTCAAGCAAGCCCGTGACGTTGTACTGGCTCCAGGGGTCTAACCCCTCACCGAGCGGACGTCCTACCACTAGCTGCGCCATCAGAAAACCGCCGCTTATTGTCGAACGTTAGCCCTTGATGCCAGTAATGACGATTAAGACGCCAATACTTATCGCGAACCCTCGGCCGTTTCGGCTTATTTTAAGGACGGCAGATGACTCATGGTCTCCATCCATTGAACAAATCAACACCGCAAGGTATGACTATGTAAAGTTACACCGAGCTACAAAATTCTTCGATGCCGAGATAGTAACCCCTTTTCCCTTGTGTGTGGGATTTGATGGAAGCTTTATTCTTCCTGCCGTGCGGGAATATCGAACGATTGACGCTACCCTTGATGAGTTCAACCGCATCTTCGCTTCCATTCTTGTCGGCGGAATCTATATCGAAAGCGTTGAACCCGAAGATTTATCTCAAGGCGAAATGACAGAGTTTGGGTACTTCCGCCACACTATCTCTCGCGGTGGCAATGGTGACTTGCATAAATCGCTCGGGAATAAAGACGCAGGAAGTACCAGCGCGATTATTCTCTTAAATCCACCGACGATTCTTGCTGATGAGCTTGAGGCGGCTTATCGTGAGGGTGCGCGCGTATTGAAGGTGCTGGACAACGTCTCGCCGTCATTGCTGATAACGGGATTTACATATTTCCTTAATGGTCAAACAAGAGAGTCTCTTAGTCACGCTTGGATTTGCATCGAACAAATTCTGGATCAAATGTGGCGTGTTCGAGTTATTGAAGAACTGAAATCCTCTCACATTGCAAAGCGGAAAAGGTTTCTTGAGTCACAGCAATGGTCTGCCGCTCATAAAGTCGAGCTGATGCACCAGAAAGGTCTGATATCAGAGGACATGTACGAAAAGCTCACATGCGCTAGAGATGCACGAAACCACTTCATCCACCGGGGTAGCTCACCGTCTCGTGAGGAGGCCAAAACAGCATTGGATGGACTGGTCGACCTGTTGAAGAGTGCGTCGGATCACGCCCGACTAGGTTTTAAAGACGAGCGAATGAGAAGCTACCTCAAACCGCAATTGGCGAATGCTCCAAGTACAATTGTGGCTACAGCAGATAAAGTGGATTGGACTAAACCATTGTACTGGAAGGCAATCGCAGCAATTCCAGGAGAAGAGCAGTGGGAAGGTGAATTCGAGCGGTTTGATGACATTACTCTTC
Organism: Pseudacidovorax sp. NFM-22; assembly: GCF_021401245.1. Lineage (GTDB taxonomy): Bacteria > Pseudomonadota > Gammaproteobacteria > Burkholderiales > Burkholderiaceae_C > Xenophilus. The sequence continues at coordinate 16,068 of NZ_JACBFY010000012.1, read as the reverse complement.
AGCGCATCGAAAGTAGATCAAATGCCGGTTAACCCTTTTGTCAAGCGGGACTGCAGAACCTGCGTGATTTTTCGCGGCAATCGCTTTCGCGCTGTAGCCCCTTACCTCCAACGTTAGGCCGCACAACCGTTGCCCCGTCCAATGAATAAACCTACGTCAAAGCACTCCACGATGCCCGCAGATTGGCGAATCGGCATGTTTTGGCCCATCGGGCCGCGGGTGGAGGACCCAATACGGCTGAAGGAGTTTTCTGACGCTCTGAGTGCCTTGCGCTGGGAGGATTCGGCACGCCGGACTTCACTCATTGCTGTATTCGATCAACTTAGCCGACTAGCTCATGCTGAACTCAGGTACTACTACATAAGGCGAAAGGCTGCCAGTCGACGCGCTACTGCCTTCCGTTTCATGGCTTGGCTCCTAGGAACGCTAGGCGTGCTTGCGCCAGTGGTAAATCCACTGTTCGGTACTCCTCCGCCAAAGCTGCTGTCTTGGGGATTTCTTGCGATTGCCCTTGCTGGTGCCTTTGTAGTAGCTGACACGGTGTTCTCTGGAACAGAGGGCCATGCGCGCTATGTGACCACTCAACTCAAGCTTGAAGGGCTATTCTCAAAATTCGCTCTTGAGTGGCAAGCTTTACTGGTTTTATATGATGATCAACCAACCGCTGAGACCGCAGCAAACCTCATTGAGAGAGCCATTGTCTATGCCAATAGCTTTCACGAGTCACTCAATTCTGAAACGGCTGAGTGGCAGGCCACCATGCAGCGGGTACGAGAGGAACTTGCAAAATCAGCGTCCGCGGGTAACGGGCAAAATGCGGCTTAACCCTTCGCTTACCGAAGCCCACTGGCGGGGCCTAACTGGTTGGTCAAGCCCACGCCCACAAGCTCCGCTTATGGGTTCCTTTTGTACTGGGCATTCCGGTGCGGCTTACCGTGAGTGATCGCCGTCTTACAACTCCCTCAGGGCGCCGAATGGGATCAATTGCATGGAATGAGGCGCTCCGCCAACTCGACGAAAGCGGTGTCGTAGAGTTCGGAATTCACCAGATGAACGAGAAGACCGGAAGTCCAAAGTGGAGGAGGCACAGAGGTGGCCCTAGCTTTCGCTTCGACAGCGTTCGGTCAGCTCTTTTCTCCCCATCAAAAGGGGCTCGCGCAGCATGCTTGGGAACGTCAACGTACGCTCGAGACCGCTATTCCGCCGGATCAACCTCAGTGGTGCCGTACGTTGCAACCTGGTTGCAGGGTGAGAGCCTCGCCTTTCTTGCTCGCGCCAGCGCAACTGAGCCAGAAGTCACGCTAGTTCTAGCAAGGGCAGTCGAGGCGATAAATAGTGCAGAGCATGGGGAGCTGCTGGCACAACTTGCGCACTTGTTCGGAGAAGGAGCGCAATTGTATGGCATTCGTCATCTTGTCAGCGGAGCCGTGCAAGTTGCCTAAGACGGCTAACCCTTAGTGAACAGGATACACAACGGCATTCCACGCTTGGGCCTCATTAGCCGCACGACTCAAAGACCACCAAAATTCTCCGTTAAAGAGTAAGCATGTCCATTAGTGGCGCAATAGCAGGAAAAATCGTCGCCCTAACTGTCAATCTCGAAATAGCTGTTGAATCGAAGTACTCACCAGTAATTGTTGAGCAGCTCGTCAAAATAGTCTCCGGCAATAACTCGCACATCACCAATCACGCAGCTAAATACTCCTTAGCCTCGCTTGAAAAATTTACAGAGTTAGGTGGGCCGAATTTCACCATAGTCATATTATCCCAACCCACTATTCAAACGAATCTGTGCGGAAAACCGCGCACGCCGGGGAATTCAAACGTTAGACCGATGAGGACAACCATGCCAGACATTCAGCAGTTTGATGCGATAAAGTGGCTCGCCGAAAACACTCATGGTGGAACAGAAATTTCACCGGCGGCGCGAGAAGCTGTAGCTAACTTCACGACAATGTGGAACTTCTTCGAAAGTACCCTGTGCGAAAACCGCGCGTCCGTAGCAGCGCTCACGCGAATCAGCGAGAGGTCTAACGCCGACAGAATTGCTCCAGAAAAAATCAAGTGCTGGGGGAATGTCTGGCATTCTGGCAATTTCGGTATCGCACACCTCAGGGATTTGGGCGCCGCTTCGAAGGCTTGTACTTTCGCCCCAATGACAAGCGTGCTCACGTTGAGGCGGTGCTCAACGGCGGCACGGACAATCCACGAGACAGGTTGCTTGCGCTAATGATCATCGTCTTTCGCTTGCGCAACAATCTCTTCCATGGGCTGAAGTCCCTTGAAATGCTGAATGACCAAGTCGAGAACCTAGCAACAGCAAGTCGGTGCCTTGCAGCAGTGATGGAATCAGTACCGTCCCGCTTTGTTTGGGCTCAACGTCAACGACCAGCAGGTCGCAGGCGAGCATGAATCCCGGCCTAGCTGGGCGGCCAAGGGGCGCCGACAAGTCCACGCCTTCAGCATTCTGATGGCCTGTGTTTGGGCCCTCCGCCCTGCCGGGCTCCGGCTCCGCTACTTTGGCCGTTGCCCCGCATCAGTGGGATGAGCCCGCGCTGAGGTACCGCCCGCGCGGCGGCGGACCACTACGCGGCGGTGCGCAGCCGCCCAGTGGCCAGAAACTCTTCCACATTCGCCAGCACCAGGTCGCCCATGGCGCGGCGGGTCTGCGCGGTGGCGCTGCCGATGTGGGGCAGCAACACAACGTTGTCCATCTCCATCAGCGCGTCCGGCACCTGCGGTTCCTGGTCGAACACGTCCAGTGCTGCCCCACCGAGGCGCCCTTGCTGAAGGGCCAGCACCAGCGCGGCTTCGTCGATGACCGAGCCGCGCGCGATGTTGACCACGATGCCCTGCGGGCCCAGTGCATCGAGCACCCGCGCATCGACGAGATGGCGCGTGGCCTCGCCGCCGGCGCAGGCCACGATCAGGAAGTCGGCCCAGCGGGCCAGTTCCACCAGCGAGGGCTCGTGCGTCCAGGCCACGCCCTCGCGCGGCGTGCGCGTGTGGTAGCGGATGTCCATGTCGAAGCCGGCGAAGCGGCGGGCGATGGTCTGGCCGATGCGGCCCAGGCCCAGGATGCCGAGCCGTCGGCCACTGACGCGCGTGCCCAGGGCGCCGGGGCCGATGCGCGGCCAGTCGCCGCGGCGCACCAGGCGCTCGGCCCGGCCCATGCCGCGGGCGGCGTCGATCAGCAGGCCCACGGCCAGGTCGGCCACGCAGTCGTTCAGCACGTCGGGCGTGTAGCTCACGGCCACGGCGCGGGCCTTGGCGGCCTCCAGGTCGAGCGCGTCCAGGCCCACGCCCAGGCTGCAGATGGCGCGCAGCTTGGGCAGGGACTCGATCAGCGCGGCATCGGCGCCGTCGGTGGCGGTGGTGACGACCATCTCGATGCGCTCGGCATGCGCTTGGGCGGTGGCGAGCATCTGCTCGCGCGTCGGGGCCACCACGCAGGCATGGCGTTCCTGCAGCACCGCCTTGAGCGGCGGCGGCAGTTGTGCAGAAAGCAGCAGCAGCGGCGTGTCGGCCGATGCGGCGCTGGTTGCGGGTCCGTTCGCGGGCGAGTCCTTCGGCATGGATGGCGCGCCGCTCATGCCTTGCCCCCGCTGGCCGCGACGAGCGCCGCGAAGTCCACCTCGCGCAGGATGGCGGTGGTCTGCTGCTGCACATGGTCGTCGGCCAGGCTGCGGCGCTTGTAGGCCAGCCAGCGCGGATCGGCCTCCAGCGCGGCGCGGCGCGCGTCGCGGTCGGCAAAGTCGCGGTAGCGCCAGGCATGAACCACCTGGTTCTGCTCGCCGATGTCGCTGACGGCATAGAGCGCGGGCTCACCCAGGTGCTCGACCTGGACGTCGCGGCCTTCGGCGGCATAGCGGGCGACGAAATCGCGCGTGGTGGCGATGCGCAGGGTGTAGGTACGCAGTTCGATGATCATGGGTCGAAGAAGAAGAGGGTCGGTCAGGCGGCGCCGGGCAGGCAGCGTTCGATCAGCTCGTCCAGCGAGGCATCGGCGCGGAAGCCGAGCGAGCGGGCGAGGGCGGTGTCCACGGTCGGCCAGCGCGCGAACTGCGGAATGATGGCCGGGTCGGGCGCGTAGCTCAGGCGCTGCGACACCTCCACGCCGAAGCGGCGCATCAGCGCGGCCACCACTTCGGCCACCGAGGCGTGCAGCGAAGGCAGCGTCCACGCGCGGGTGGCGGGCAGGCGGTCGGCGTCGAGCGTGGCGGCGTGGATCAGCGCCTCCACGCAGGCCGGCAGCGAGATCAGCCACAGCGTGCCTTCGGCATCGACGGGGGATTCGTAGCTGCGGCCCGCGGCCAGTTCGCGGATCAGGTCGCTGGCGAAGGCCGACAGCGCGCCGTTGGGCAGGCCGGGCCGGGCCACCACGCTGGGCAGGCGCGGCGAGCGCCCATCGATCCAGCCGCGGCGGCTGTAGTCGGCCAGCAGGATCTCCAGCATGCGCTTGTGGGCGCCGTAGGACATCGTGGGCACGATGGGCGTGGCGTCGTCGATGTGCGGCGGCAGCGGCAGGCCGAAGACGCCGATGGAGCTGGTCTGCACCAGGCGCGGCGCCTTGCCGGTGGCGTCGTGCTGGCGCCGCAGGTCTTCGAACAGCTCCAGCGTGCCGCGCAGGTTGACGGTGTGGCCCAGCTCGAACTCGCGCTCGGCCTGGCCGCTGGTGACGGCCGCCAGGTGGAAGACCACGTCGGGCGGCTCGGCCAGCGCCTGGGCGCGCACGGCCGCGTCGGCGACGGAGCCACGCACCTGCGTGAGCTGGGGATGCGCGGGCAGGTCGAGCGCGATGTCCACTGCCACGAGCTGCGTGAGCGGCAGCGCGTCGACGCCGGCCAGCAGTCGTTGCACGAGGGCCTGGCCGACGAAGCCGCCGGCGCCGGTGACGAGGATACGGGTCATGAGAGCAATCCTTGTTGGCGCAGCGGCGCCGCCCAGGCCAGGCCTTCGGCGGCGGTGCTGCGGGGTTTGTATTCGCAGCCGAGCCAGCTGTCGTACCCGGCAGCGGGCAGCGCGGCGACGGTGGCGAGCAGGCCGTCGCGCGACAGGTCGGGCTCGTGGCGGTCGGGCGCACCGGCCAGCTGCACATGGCCGATGAAGCCGCGGCAGCGGTCCAGCTCCTGTGCCAGATCCAGCCCTTCCTTCACGCAGTGGTAGAGGTCGAACTGCAGGCGCAGCCGGGGCGTGTCGAAGGCGCGGATCACGTCCAGCGCCTGCTCGGGCAGCCAGTAGAAGTAGCCGGGCATGTCGGCGCGGTTCAGCGGTTCCAGCATCAGCACCAGGTCGTCCGATTCGGCATGCCGCAGGGCCCAGGCCAGGTTCTGGTCCAGCGCCTGGCGGCAGGCGCGTGCCTCGTGACCGCGGCAGTCGCCGGCCATCACGTGGATGCGGCGCGAGCCGGTGGCCTCCGCCACGGCGCGGGCCCGGTCGAAGCATTCGCGGAACTCGGCCTGGCCGCCAGGGATGGCCGCCCAGCCCAACCGGCCCGGGCTGTCGGGGCGGATGGGCGTGTTGTGCAGCACGGCGGTGAGGCCCTGGGCCCGCAGCGCCTCGGCATACGCGGCGGGTGCCTGCTCGTAGGGCTGCAGCATCTCGACGCCGGCAAAGCCGTCGGCCGCAGCGGCGGCGAAGCGCTGGTCGAGCGGAAGATGGCCGTAAAGCCACTCCAGATTGGCGTTCAGTTGCATGGGGTAGCGGTCGCGTGTGGGGTGTCGGTCATACAAAGAGCCGCGGAGCAGGCCACGCCGGAGCAATCGAGGATGTGGCTGGGGCAATGCGTCATTGCTTCCCTGCCTGAGCGAGGAAAGGACCGAGCCGCTGCGGCGTCATCAGCGCGACCACGGCCGACAGCTCGGCCTCGCCCAGGCCCATGGCGTCGGCCATGCGCAGCACCTGCTGCACCGCGCCGGTCACGGGCATGGGCGCGCCGCTGTCGCGGGCCACGGCGGCCACGGTGTCGATGTCCTTCAGCATGGTGGCCAGCGCGCCGATGATCTGCGGCTGGGCCTGCGCCATGCGGGGCGCGAAGACCTGCAACGGCTTGGAGTCGGCCCAGCCGCCGGCCAGCGCCGGTGCCAGCCGCTCGATGGCGATGCCGTTGCGCTCGGCGAAGCCGATGGCCTCGGCCAGCGCGACGACGGCGGTGGCCACCAGCGTCTGGTTGCACAGCTTGGTGGCCTGACCGGCGCCGCTGGAACCCATGTGCGTGATGTTGCCGGCATAGGCGCGCAGGGCGCCGAAGGCTTCGTCGAGGTGATCGGTCTCGCCGCCGACCATGATGGCCAGCGTGCCGGCCTCCACCCCGCCGATGCCGCCGGAGACGGGCGCGTCGAGCCAGTGGGCGCCGCTGGCGGCCTCCAGCCGTGCGGCGAAGTCGCGGGTGCGCTGCGGATGGATGCTGGAATGGTCGGCCAGCCAGCGCAGGCCGTGCACCTGCGCCAGGCCGTTCTCGCCGAAGACCACGGCTTCGACCGCGTCGGCATCGAACAGGCACATCAGCGCGCCGTCGGCGCCCTGGGCCGCCTCGGCCGGCGTGGCGGCCACCTGCGCGCCCAGGGCGGCCAGCGGCGCGGCCTTGGCGGGCGAGCGGTTCCAGACGCGCACCGTGTGGCCCGCGGCCAGCAGGCGGCGGACCATGGGGGCGCCCATCAGGCCCAGGCCGCAGAAGGCGAGGGTCAGCGGGCGTGGAGTTGCAGCGGCGCTCATCGGCGGGCCTTTTGATGCATGCGCTTCGTCATTCGCTGGGCCGCGCTCATTTCTGAAGGTCCTTGCCGCCCAGGCCCTCTTCGATGGAAGGCACCTGATCGTCCTCCGGGTACGGCCAGTCCACGCAGCCCGAGTGCGTCACGGCGCCCAGGTGCGTCGGCCCGACCAGCTTGGCGTACTTCTCCAGCGCGCCGGCCAGGCGTTCGCGCTGGAAGGGCTTGGCCGCGGCGCGGCGGCGCGCGAGTTCGGCCTCGTCCACGTCCAGCACGATGCTGCCGGCCGCCGCATCGATGCGGATGCGGTCGCCGTCCTGCACCAGCGCGATGGGGCCGCCGGCGGCCGCCTCGGGGCTGGCGTAGCCGATGCACATGCCGCGCGTGGCGCCGGAGAAGCGGCCGTCGGTCAGCAGGGCGACCTGCTCGCCGCGGCCCTGGCCGTAGATCGCGGCCGTGACGGCCAGCATCTCGCGCATGCCGGGGCCGCCGCGTGGGCCTTCGTTGCGGATCACCAGCACGTCGCCCGGCTCGTAGGCCTGGGCGGCGACGGCCTTCATGCAGTCCTCCTCGGTCTCGAACACGCGGGCGCGGCCGTCGAACTGCAGCGACTTGAGGCCGGCGATCTTGATGAGCGCGCCGTCGGGGCAGAGGTTGCCCTTGAGCACCACCAGCCCGCCCGAGGCGTGGATGGGCGTGGCTGCCTCGCGCACGATGCGCCCGTCCGGGCCGGGGAAGGCGGCCAGCTCTTCGGCCAGGGTGCGGCCGGTGACGGTCATCGTGTGGCCATGCAGGTGGCCGCCCTGAAGCAGCGCGTTGAGCACCACCGGCACGCCGCCGATGACGTTCAGGTCCTTGGCGAGGTAGCGGCCGCCGGGCGACAGGTCGCCCACCAGCGGCGTGCGCTGGAACACGCGCGCCACGTCGTCGAAGGTGAAGACGATGCCGGCCTCGTGCGCAATGGCCGGGATGTGCATCGCCGCATTGGTGCTGCCGCCGGTGGCGGCCACGGCGGCGCAGGCGTTCTCCAGGCTTTCGCGGGTGATCAGGTCGCGCGGTAGCGGCCCGCCGTTTTCGAGGATCTGCATCACGCGCAGGCCGGCGCGGCGGGCCAGCGCCAGGCGCTCGCTGTAGACGGCCGGGATGGTGGCGGTGCCCAGCAAGGAGAGGCCCAGCGCCTCGCCCACCATCGCCATCGTGTTGGCGGTGAACTGGCCGGGGCATGCGCCCACGGTCATGGCGCAGGTGCGCTCGATCTGGTCCAGCTGCTTGAGCGTGATGGCGCCGGTCTGGCGACGGCCGGTGCCCTCGATGGCGGTGAGCACCGTACGCTCCTCGCCCTCGGGCGAGTAGCCCGGCAGCATCGAGCCGCCGTAGACGAAGACCGAGGGCACGTTCAGCCGCACCATCGCCATCATCATCCCGGGCAGCGTCTTGTCGCAGCCACCGAAGGTGACCAGGCCGTCGTAGGCATGGCCGCGCACGGCCAGCTCCACGCTGTCGGCGATCAGTTCGCGCGACAGCAGGCTCATGCGCATGCCGTCGTGGCCCATGGAGGTGCCGTCGGAGACCGAGATGGTGGTGAAGCTCACCGGATGCCCGCCGCCCTCGGCCACGCCCAGGCGGGCGTAGTCGGCCTGCGGGCCGAGTGACTTGGAGCAGGGCGTGTTGTCGCCGGCGGTGCTGACGATGCCGACCATCGACTTGGCGAGCGTCTCGTCGTCCATGCCGGTGGCGCGCAGGAAGCCGCGGTGGGCGGCGCGGCCCGGGCCTTCGGTGACGGCGCGGGAACGGTGCTTGTGCAGGGAGCGGGGGGTGTCGGTCATGGTGTGGGGCGGATCTTCAAGGGCGTGGAAGGGGGGTGATCGGGCAGTTCGGGGTCGAGGCGGTCGAAGACCCAGGCGATGTCCTGCTCCATGCAGCGTCGCGCCGCGGCGGCGTCGCCCGCGCGCAGGGCGGCCACGGTCTGTTCGTGCAGATGGTCGGAGGGCTGCTCGTCGGTGTGCAGGTACGCGCGGGTGGCGCGCAGGTAGGCGCCCGATTGCAGCCACAGGCTTTCGATCATGGCGATGAGCACCGGCGACTGCGCGGCCTGGTAGATGGTGAAGTGGAAGACCAGGTTCATCTCCAGGCTGGCGGGCAGGCTCTCGGGGGCGTGCCGTGCCCGCGTGATGCGCCGGGCCATGTCGTCCAGTTCGTCCAACTGGGCGGGCAGGAGCCGCGGCGTGGCCCATTCGGTGGCCTGGCCTTCCACCAGCATCCGCACGCGGCGGATGTCGACCAGCTTGTCGCGGGTGATCAGGGGCACGCGCGTGGTGCCGTTGGGCAGCGGCTCCAGGCCCTGCTGCGCCACCAGCCGTCGCAGCGCCTCCCGCACGGGCATGGTGCTGGTGCCCAGCGCATCGGCCAGGTACTGGATGCCCAGCGGCTGGCCGGCGCGGAATTCGCCATTCATGAGCTTGTTGCGCAGCGCTTGGTAGACCGACTCGTTCACGGACGAGCGCGTGATCGGCTTGAGCAGGCCCAGGGTGTCGGTGGCCGACGCGTCGGACGGGGAGCCGAGAGCCATGCGGGTCAGGGTTTTGATGTTTGATCAAATCTTAGTCGCCATGCTGACGTTTGTCATCGGCGTTATCCCGCGCGGCGGTGGCCGCGTCCGGGGCAAGGTCCTGTCCGCGACCGGTGCAGCACGCCTGCACCGACCCCGCTCCGCACGGCGCGGACCTGCCTCCGGCGATGGTCGTGGGGCTGGATTCCGGCCAAAGCCTTGCGCCGGTGCGGGTGGGTTCGCGTTCCTAGAATCTCTGCCCCCATCCCCAAGGCACGCATGACACAGGGTTCCATCCGCATCCGCGGCGCTCGCCAGCACAACCTCCGCAACATCGATCTGGACATCCGCACGGGTGAGATGACGGTGGTCACCGGGCCCAGCGGCTCGGGCAAGTCCAGCCTGGTGTTCGACACCCTGTATGCCGAGGGCCAGCGCCGCTACGTGGAGACCTTCTCGGCCTACGCCCGCCAGTTCCTGGACCGCATGGACAAGCCGGCGGTCGACAAGGTGGAAGGCGTGCCGCCCGCCATCGCGATCGACCAGACCAACCCGGTGCGCAGCTCGCGCTCCACGGTCGGCACGATGACCGAGCTGAACGACCACCTGAAGATGCTCTTCGCGCGGGCGGGCCGGCTGTTCGACCGCGAAACGGCGCTGCCGGTGCGCCACGACACGCCCGACTCCATCTATGCCGAGCTGCAGGCGCGCGCGGCGGTGGCGGGTGACCCGCGCGTGGTGGTCACCTTCCCGGTCGAACTGCCGGGCGGCACCAGCGAGGCCGAGGTGGAGCAGTGGCTGTCGGCCAGCGGCTTCACCCGCGTGCATGCCCAGCGAGAGGTGGGCACGCCCACCGGCCCGCGCAAGGTGCTGGACGTGGTGGCCGACCGATTCCGCATCGCGGGCGCCGAGCGTGCGCGCGTGATCGAGGCGCTGGAGGTGGCGCTCAAGCGCGGCACCGGCCGCGTGATGGTTCATGCGCTGCCGGCGGAAGAGGGCGGCGAGGCCGAGACCTGGAAGTTCTCCACCGGCCTGCACTGCCCCGAGAGCGACATCCGCTACGCGGACCCAATTCCGTCGATGTTCAGCTTCAACTCGGCCGTGGGCGCCTGCGAGACCTGCCGCGGCTTCGGCCGGGTGATCGGGGTGGACTTCAACCTGGTCATTCCCAACGACAAGCTCACGCTGCGCGCGGGTGCCATCAAGCCGATCCAGACGCCGGCCTGGCAGGAAGCGCAGGACGACCTGATGCGCCATGCCGAGTCGGCCGGCATTCCGCGCGACACCCCCTGGAACAAGCTCACGCCCGAGCAGAAGCACTGGGTGATCGAAGGCACGCCCAACTACAAGGAAGGCAACTGGAACAAGCAGTGGTACGGCATCCGGCGCTTCTTCGGCTACCTGGAGAGCAAGGCGTACAAGATGCACATCCGGGTGCTGCTGTCCAAGTACCGCAGCTACACGCCCTGCCCGGCCTGCGGCGGCGCGCGGCTCAAGCTCGAAAGCCTGCTGTGGCGCGTGGGCGGCAAGGACGATGCGGACGCCGCGCTCGCCCCCGCCAAGCGCTTCATGCCGGTCGGTGTGAAGTGGTCGCGCGAGCAGCTGGAGGCGCTGCCCGGCCTGTGCCTGCACGACCTGATGCTGATGCCCATCGAGCGGCTGCGGCAGTTCTTCGACCGGCTTTCGGCTCCCTCCACCAGTGGGGCTGAAGGCCGCGGCTCCAGTTCCGCGAGTGCGGAACTGGACGGCCTGAAGAGCGGCGGCGTCTCGCCGCCTGCACTGGGGCAGGGGTGGGGGCCCGCGGCGCTCGATGCGGCCGGCAGCCCTCATCCCGACCTTCCCCCAGAGGGGGAAGGAGAAAGACAGGCGCTCAAGCTTCTGTTCGAGGAGATCACCACCCGCCTGCGCTACCTGCACGACGTGGGCATCGGCTACCTCACGCTGGACCGGCAGAGCCGCACGCTCTCCGGCGGCGAGGTGCAGCGCATCAACCTGACGACCGCGCTGGGCACCTCGCTGGTCAACACGCTGTTCGTGCTGGACGAACCCAGCATCGGCCTGCACCCGCGCGACATGGACCGCATCACCCAGGCCATGCAGCGTCTGCGCGATGCCGGCAACACGCTGGTGGTGGTGGAGCACGACCCGGCCGTGATGATCGCGGCCGACCGTGTGATCGACATGGGCCCGGGCCCCGGCGCGCGCGGCGGGCAGATCGTGTTCGACGGCACCGTCGACGAGCTGCGCGGGGCCGACACGCTCACCGGCGAATACATGGGGGGCCGCAAGCACATCGGCATGGGCTTCAAACGCCTCGTCTCCGAGAACACGCCGCGGCTCATCCTGGAAGGCGCGCGCGAGCACAACCTGCAGGACGTGACGGTAGACATCCCGCTGCAGCGTCTGGTGGCCATCACCGGCGTCAGCGGTTCGGGCAAGTCCACGCTGATCCAGGACGTGCTGGCGCCGGCCCTGATGCGCCACTTCGGCAAGCCGACCGAGACGGCCGGCGCGCACGACCGGCTGCTGGGTGCCGATCACCTGTCGGACGTGGTGTTCGTCGACCAGTCGCCCATCGGCAAGACGGCGCGCTCCAACCCGGCGAGCTACGTGGGCGCCTGGGATGCCGTGCGCGAGATCTTCGCCACCGCGCCGCTGGCCCGGCAACGCGGCTACACGGCGGCCAAGTTCAGCTTCAACTCGGGCGACGGCCGCTGCCCGACCTGCGGCGGCTCGGGCTTCGAGCACGTGGAGATGCAGTTCCTGTCGGACGTGTACCTGCGCTGCCCCGACTGCGACGGCAAACGCTATCGGCCTGAGATCCTGGAAGTCACCATCGAACGCCCCAGGACCGTTCGGGCCGAGCAAGCTGCCGCCCACCGGGCTGCGCCCGCCCGCACCGATCAGGCTGAGCACGCCCCCTCCGCGCGGGCCGAGCACCCCCCCACCGTTCGGGCTGAGCCTGTCGAAGCCGGGTCAACCCGCTCGACCTCGCAGCCAACCCCGGACGCACCAAGCGCCGGCCGCATGGGCATGGGCGTCTACAACGTCGCCGACGTCCTCGACCTCACCGTCGCCGAAGCCCTGGCCGTGTTCGCCAACGACCGCGAGGTGCAGCGTGTGCTGCAGCCCATCGTGGACGTGGGTCTGGACTACGTGAAGCTGGGCCAGCCCGTGCCCACGCTGTCGGGCGGCGAGGCGCAGCGCCTCAAGCTCGCCGGGTTACTGGCCGAGGCGGCCGGCGGCGGCAGCAAGTCGCGCCAGCCGCTGGCCAAGAAGGGCACGCTCTTCCTCTTCGACGAGCCGACCACGGGCCTGCACTTCGACGACATCGCCCGCCTGATGCGCGCCCTGCGCAAGCTGCTGGACGCCGGCCATTCGCTGGTGGTGATCGAGCACAACCTGGACGTGATCCGCGCCAGCGACTGGGTGATCGACCTGGGCCCGGAAGGCGGCGACGGCGGCGGACGCATCGTGGCCCAGGGCACGCCCGAGCAGGTGCGCGAGATGCCAGGTACGCACACCGGCATGGCCCTCGCCGCCTACGAGACGGCGCTCGGGCCGGCGGCGCGTGTGGCGAAGGAATCGGCCGCGCGGTATCGCCCGGTGCCCGCGCCGGGCCGCGACGCCATCGAGATCGTCAACGCGCGCGAGCACAACCTCAAGAACCTGAGCGTGGACATCCCGCGCGGCAAGTTCAGCGTGGTGACGGGCGTGAGCGGTTCGGGCAAGTCCACGCTGGCCTTCGACATCCTGTTCAACGAAGGGCAGCGGCGCTACCTGGAGTCGCTCAACGCCTATGCCCGCAGCATCGTGCAGCCGGCCGGCAGGCCGGAAGTGGACGCCGTCTACGGCATTCCGCCCACGGTGGCTATCGAGCAGCGGCTGTCGCGCGGCGGCCGCAAGAGCACGGTGGGCACCACGACCGAGGTCTGGCACTTTTTGCGGCTGCTGTACGTCAAGCTGGGCGTGCAGCACTGCATCCGCGATGGCGCGGCCGTTCAGCCGCAGACGCCGGACAGCATCGTCGCCCAGGTCATGCGGCAGTTCCGCGGCCAGCACGTCGGCCTGCTGGCGCCGCTGGTGACCAACCGCAAGGGCGTCTACACCGAACTCGCGGACTGGGCGCGCCCGCGTGGCTACACCCACCTGCGCGTGGACGGCCAATTCCTGCCGACCACCGGCTTTCCGCGGCTGGACCGCTTCAAGGAACACAGCATCGAGCTGCCCGTGGCCAGCGTGGACGTGCTGCCGGCCGAAGAGTCGCTGCTGCGCCAGGCCGTGACTTCGGCACTGGAGCATGGCAAGGGCGTGGTGCAGGTGCTGTCCGACATCGGCGCGCTGCGCGCTGCGATGGAGGCGGGGCAGTCGACGGCGGGCATCGGCCATGCGCATGTGTTCTCCACGCTGCGCGCCTGCCCGGTGTGCGCGACCTCGTATGCGGAACTCGACCCGCGCCTGTTCAGCTACAACAGCAAGCACGGCTGGTGTCCCGACTGCGTGGGCACCGGCGTCAAGCTCACGCGCGAGCAGCGCAAGGTCTTCGACGACTCGGTGCTGGCCGACGACCAGCGTGGTCGCGAGCAGACCTTCGCCGAGCCCGAGGCGGAGGATGTGGGCGACACCGTCTGCCCCACCTGCGAAGGCACGCGACTCAATGCCACGGCGCGGGCGGTCAAGTTCGCGGGCGTCGGCATCGCCGAAATCGCGCGGCTGTCGGTGACGGACGTGCGGCGCTGGGTCGAGTCGCTGGCGCTGGAGGGCCGGCAGGCTGACATCGCACGGGATCTGATTCCCGAGATCGGCAGCCGGCTCGAATTCCTGGAGGAAGTCGGCTTGGGCTACCTGACGCTGGACCGCGGTGCGCCCACGCTCAGCGGCGGCGAGGCGCAGCGCATCCGCCTGGCGGCGCAACTGGGCAGCAACCTGCAGGGCGTGTGCTACGTGCTGGACGAGCCGACCATCGGCCTGCATGCACGCGACAACCAGATCCTGCTCGACGCCCTGCACAAGCTTGGGGACAAAGGCAACACGCTGGTGGTGGTCGAGCACGACGAGGACACCATCCGCCGCGCCGACCATGTGATCGATATCGGCCCCAGCGCGGGCAAGCGCGGCGGTCGCCTGGTCGCCCAGGGCACCGTGGACGAAGTCCAGCAGTCCGAGGAATCGCTGACCGGTCGTTATCTGCGCGACGCGATCCGCCATCCGCTGCATGCGCGTCGCTTGGTGTCGGAGACTGCCGAGGAGGGTGAGGGCGCCGTGTCCTGGCTTGCCGTGGCCGGCGCGAACCTGCACAACCTGCAGTCGGTCGACGTGAGCATTCCGCTCAACCGCCTGGTGGTGGTCACCGGCGTCAGCGGCTCGGGCAAGTCCACGCTGGCGCGCGACGTGCTGCTGGCCAACGTGCAGGCCATCGTGCAGCAGCGCATGACCAAGGCCGGTCGTGATGCCGATGCGGCGGGCAAGCGCCCTCGGTGGGTCGGCTGTACTGGCGTGGCCGGCTACGAGGAGATCGACCGCGTGCTCGAGGTCGACCAGACCCCGATCGGCAAGACGCCGCGCAGTTGCCCCGCCACCTACATCGGTTTCTGGGACACCATCCGCAAGCTCTTCGCGGACACCCTGGAAGCCAAGGCCCGCGGCTACGGCCCGGGCCGCTTCAGCTTCAACACCGGCGAAGGCCGCTGCCCCGGCTGCGAGGGCGCGGGCGTGCGCACCATCGAGATGAGCTTCCTGCCCGACGTGAAGGTGCCGTGCGAGGTCTGCCACGGTGCGCGCTTCAACCCGGAGACGCTTGCTGTCACCTGGCGCGGCAAGAGCATCGGCGACGTGCTGCAGATGGAAGTGGACGAGGCCGTGGCGTTCTTCGCCAGCATGCCGAACATCAGCCATCCGCTGCAGCTGCTCAAGGATGTGGGGCTGGGTTACCTCACACTGGGGCAGCCTTCACCGACGCTGTCGGGCGGCGAGGCGCAGCGGATCAAGCTGGTCACCGAGCTGAGCAAGGTGCGGGACGATGTCACGCGCCGCGGCAACAAGGCGCCCCACACCTTGTATGTGCTGGACGAGCCGACGGTCGGCCTGCACATGGCGGACGTCGAGAAGCTGATCCATGTGTTGCATCGGCTGGTCAACGCCAACCACAGCGTGGTCGTCATCGAGCACGACCTGGACCTCATCGCCGAAGCCGACTGGATCGTCGACCTGGGGCCGGAAGGTGGATCCGGTGGCGGACGGGTGGTGGCGTCGGCGCCGCCCGAGGATGTGGTCGCGCAAGGCACACACACGGGCGTCGCGCTGCGTCCAGTCCTGGAGCGCGGGGCTGTTCGGGTGTGACGCGGCTGGAAGTGCGGCAGCAAGGGCTGGCTTGTGCGGGTGACCGGCCAGTCGCTTCATCTCGGCTGCGGGGCCGCACGGAAGACGCGTGAGAAGGTACGTCTGGTGCTGGCCCCTGCTTTTGTGCATCTACTTCTATAAGGGGTGTGTCTCGACGGGCCGATGGCGGACGTGCTCCTGGGCCGTCGAACAGCCGTGGGACATGACATTCCGGAGAAACTCCCTGCCTCGTCGGTCGTCAGTCCCGTTTGCGTGCCCCTTGCTTGTCAGCCCCCGGTGGGCCCGGTCGCCCCCGAGTCGGGCATGCTCCCCGCCGTTTGAAAATTTTTGTAGGACGTCTCTTGCGTCCCTATCGAAAACCCTCGTATACTGGCGGGCTCGCTGACTGACACGCATCTTTGTTGTGAGTTTGGCTGGTGAGGGGTTTGAGAGAATGACGGCAGCTTCTGGAAAAAAGAAGTTGCGCTTTTAGAA
>NZ_JACBFY010000011.1 GCF_021401245.1 Pseudacidovorax sp. NFM-22 | reverse complement strand
GAACAGGACAGTGAAACGACTCAGCGCCGATGATAGTGCGGACTCCCGTGTGAAAGTAGGTCATCGTCAGGCTCTTACAGCCCTCAAAAAGCCCCTCAGCTCTCGCTGCGGGGCTTTTTGTTTTGGGCGACCGGCCAGCACTCAAGACGGGCCAATACCGCGACGCCAATTCAAGATTCAAGGAGAAATCGCAGCTTTTGAATCGGCCTTCCAGACGCCAGCCGCAACGCTTTAATCAGCCTACAACCCCCGGCGCGTCAGAGTCCAGAAGATGTCCGCCGAGCGAGGCCTGACGCCGTGGCAGCACACGTCGTCGTGCGAATGACGTCGCAGAAGCCGTAGCGAGCGAAGAGCGCCATTCAACCAGCGGCGACCGGCGTAATGCATCCAGCGCGCCAATCGTGCAATTACGGCTCTAAGCCACCGCCCGCTCCGCCTCCTTGGCCGGCCAACCGAACGCCCCTCAGCTCCCCGCCGATATCTTGATCCGAATCGCCGTGGTCTCCCAGCCGCGGGAGCGCAGATGCGCCAGCAGCATCGGCACCATCTGCCGCAGCTTCGCCGCCACCGCACTGCCTTTGACAAGCAGGCACCAACTGCCGTCCTCCAACGGCCCCGCCTGCAGCGCCGCGAACATCGCCGGCGGAACCAGCGGCTGGATGGCCTTGAGCCGTGCCTGGCTGGCTCGGACGCGGGACAGCAAGCCTGACAGCGTTGGCGAATCCTCGGTGGCTTGAAGCAAGGTGATGGCGTGGGAACGTCGGGTCATGGACAGGCTCTAAAATGCCCTGTTCACCGGCCCCAGGCTGGTGAGGCATGTCGCGGGACGGCGTGGCGGGTCTTCTTCTTGGAAGGCTGGCCGGCGCCCCCAACTCGTCCACTATCTTAGGCTTTCCGACCCGCCGTTTCTCGAGGCAGCCTCGAAGCGCGCGCCGATATCGCATCCAATGGCCACGAACTTCCTCACCCGCCTATTCGGCAGCCGCAACGACCGCCTCCTGAAGCAGTATCGAAAGAACGCAGAGCGCGTGAACGCGCTGGAGCCACAGTTCGAGAAGCTCGACGACGATGCGCTGCGGGGCAAGACGCAGGAGTTCAGGGAGCGGCTCGCCAAGGGCGAGTCACTGGACGATCTGCTGCCCGAGGCCTTCGCCACGGTGCGTGAGGCCTCGAAGCGCGTGATGAAGATGCGGCATTTCGACGTGCAGCTCATTGGCGGCATGGCCCTTCACCAGGGCAAGATCGCCGAGATGCGCACGGGCGAAGGCAAGACGCTCACCGCAACGCTGCCGGTCTACCTGAATGCGCTCACTGGCAAGGGCGTCCATGTGGTCACGGTGAACGACTATCTGGCCAGCCGCGATGCGACCTGGATGGGGCGCCTGTACAACTTCCTCGGACTGACGGTGGGCATCAACCTGCCCAACATGCCCAAGGAGGAGAAGCAGGCGGCCTATGGCTCGGACATCACCTACGGCACCAACAACGAGTACGGTTTCGACTACCTGCGCGACAACATGGTCTACGAGCCGGCCGACCGTGTGCAGCGGGGGCTCAACTACGCCATCGTCGACGAGGTGGACTCCATCCTGATCGACGAAGCGCGTACGCCGCTGATCATCAGTGGCCAGGCCGAAGACCACACGCAGATGTACCTGGCCATCAACCAGGTGGCGCCCCTGCTGACCCGCCAGGAGGGCGAAGAGGATCCTCGAACCGGCGAGGGCATCACCAAGCCCGGTGACTTCACGGTGGACGAGAAGGCGCACCAGATCTTCCTGACCGAAGATGGTCACGAGAAGGCCGAGCAGTTGCTGAGCCAAGCCGGCCTGTTGCCCGAAGGCGCATCGCTCTACGACCCGGCCAACATCACGCTGATGCACCACCTGAATGCCGCGCTGCGTGCACGGCACCTGTATCACCGCGACCAGCACTACGTGGTCCAGGACGGCGAGGTGGTCATCGTCGACGAATTCACGGGCCGCCTGATGAGTGGTCGCCGCTGGAGCGACGGCCTGCATCAGGCCGTGGAAGCCAAGGAAGGCGTGGAGATCCAGGCCGAGAACCAGACGCTGGCATCGATCACCTTCCAGAACTACTTCCGCCTGTACGGCAAGCTCGCCGGCATGACCGGCACGGCCGACACCGAAGCCTACGAGTTCCAGGAGATCTACGGGCTCGAGACGGTCATCATCCCGCCCAACCGGCCCAGCAAGCGCGACGATCAGCTCGACCGCGTCTACAAGACCACGCGCGAGAAGTACGAGGCGGCCATCGCGGACATCCGCGAATGCCACGAGCGCGGCCAGCCGGTGCTGGTGGGTACGTCGTCGATCGAGAACTCGGAAATCATCTCCGGCCTGCTGACGCATGCGGACCTGCCGCACCAGGTGCTCAACGCCAAGCAGCATGCACGCGAGGCGGACATCATTGCGCAGGCCGGTCGGCCCAAGATGATCACCATCGCCACCAACATGGCGGGCCGCGGCACCGACATCGTGCTGGGCGGCAACGTGGAGAAGCTGGTCGAGGCCGTGGAGGCCGACGAGTCGCTCGATGCCGCAACCAAGCAGGCACGCATCGAGGAACTGCGCGATGGTTGGAAGGCGGAGCACGAGTTCGTGCGCTCGCTGGGCGGCCTGCGCATCATCGCCACCGAGCGCCACGAGTCCCGCCGCATCGACAACCAGCTGCGCGGGCGTTCGGGCCGCCAGGGTGACCCCGGCTCCTCTCGCTTCTACCTGAGCCTGGACGACCAGCTGATGCGCATCTTCGCGGGCGACCGCGTGCGCGCCATCATGGACCGCCTGAAGATGCCCGACGGCGAAGCGATCGAGGCTGGCATCGTGACGCGCAGCATCGAGAGCGCGCAGCGCAAGGTCGAGGCGCGCAACTTCGACGTCCGCAAGCAGCTGCTCGAGTACGACGACGTGGCCAACGACCAGCGGAAGGTCATCTACCAGCAGCGCAACGAGATCCTGGACGCCACCGAACTCGGCGCCCAGATCGACGCACTGCGCGAGGGCTGCTTCACCGACCTGGTTCGCCAATACGTGCCGGCCGAGTCGGTGGAGGAGCAGTGGGACCTGCCGGGTCTGGAGCGTGCCCTGGCGGCGGACTGGGGCCTCGAACTGCCGCTGGTGCAGGAAGTCGAGGGCGCCGCTGCCATGACCGACGAGGACATCGTCGAGCGCGTGGTCAAGGCGGCCAACGAGGCCTACGAAGCCAAGGTCGCCCTGGTCGGCCGCGAGCAGTTCACGCAGTTCGAGCGCATGGTGCTGCTGCAGGCCATGGACAGCAACTGGCGCGAGCACCTGTCCTCGCTCGACTACCTGCGCCAAGGCATCCACCTGCGCGGCTACGCCCAGAAGCAGCCCAAGCAGGAATACAAGCGCGAGGCCTTCGAGCTCTTCGGCCAGTTGCTCGACACGGTCAAGAACGAGGTGACGCGCCAGCTGATGCTGGTGCGCATCCAGTCGGCCGAGCAGATCGAGCAGGCGGCCGACGACATGGAAAGCCGCGCGGAGGCGATTTCCAACCTCACCTACACCGCGCCGACCGAAACGGGCGAGCCGGAGGTGCGCAGCACCGCGGCGGCCAGTCCTACGGCAGCCGCAGCGGCCGTGGCGGCCGCCGTCGCCGCCGGCCGCGTGGGCCGCAACGATCCCTGCCCCTGCGGCAGCGGCAAGAAGTACAAGCAGTGCCACGGCAAGCTGAGCTGATCGCCGGCTGAGCCTTCGCCTTTGCGCCCCGGCGCCGGCCGTCATCGGCACGGCACCGGGGCGCTGCACAATCCGCGTCCCAGACTTTTCAGGAATCCCCATGCCCGTGAACCTGACCGCCCCCGATCCAGCCCAGTTGCACCCCGTGCCGGGCGTGCGCATCGGCGTCACCGAAGCCGGCGTTCGCAAGGCCAATCGCAAGGACTTGACCGTGTTCCTGCTCGACGAGGGGAGTGCCGTGGGCGGCGTGTTCACGCAGAACCGCTTCTGCGCGGCGCCGGTGCAGGTCTGCCGTGAGCATCTGGCCGCAGGCTTCGGCGTCCGCGCGCTGGTCATCAACACCGGCAATGCCAACGCCGGCACCGGCGAGGATGGCCTGGTGCGTGCGCGCTCCACCTGCATCGCCCTGGCCCGCCTGCTGGAAGTGGCGCCTGAGCAGATCCTGCCGTTCTCCACCGGCGTGATCATGGAGACGCTCCCCAACGACCGCATTGCCGCCGGCTTGCCCGCCGCGCTGGACGACGCGTCGGATGCGCACTGGGGCCGCGCCGCCGAAGGCATCATGACCACCGACACCGTGCCCAAGGCCTTCAGCCGTCAGGTCGCGCTGGGCGGTGCCACCGTCACCATCACTGGCATCAGCAAGGGGGCCGGCATGATCCGCCCGAACATGGCGACCATGCTGGGCTTCCTGGCCACCGATGCGCGCATTGCGCCGGCGCTACTGCAGCCGCTGGCCCGCACGCTGGCCGAAGGCTCCTTCAATCGCGTCACCATCGACGGCGACACTTCCACCAACGATTCCTTCGTCGTCATCGCCACGGGCAAGACCGGCCCGGCCATCGACGCGCTGGACAGCGCCGACGGCCAGGCCCTGCTGGCGGCCATGCAGGCGGTGGCGCGTGACCTGGCCCAGGCCATCGTGCGCGACGGCGAGGGCGCGACCAAGTTCATCACCGTGCAGGTGGAAGGCGGCCGCGACGCCGCCGAATGCCGGCAGGCGGCCTATGCCGTGGCCCACTC
Source organism: Pseudacidovorax sp. NFM-22 (assembly GCF_021401245.1). Classification (GTDB taxonomy): domain Bacteria; phylum Pseudomonadota; class Gammaproteobacteria; order Burkholderiales; family Burkholderiaceae_C; genus Xenophilus. The sequence goes on along the minus strand of NZ_JACBFY010000011.1, from coordinate 151,760 downwards.
GCCGCTGGTCAAGACCGCCTTCTTCGCCAGCGACCCGAACCTGGGCCGCATCCTTGCGGCCGTGGGCTATGCCGGCATTGCCGACCTGGACCAGACGTGCATCGAGCTGCACCTGGACGATGTGCATGTGGTCACCCGTGGCGGTCGCCATCCCGACTACCGCGAAGAAGACGGCCAGCGCGTGATGAAGAAGAGCGAGATCGTCGTGCGCATCGGGCTGGGTCGCGGCGAGGCCAGCGACACGGTCTGGACCTGCGACCTCAGCCACGACTACGTCTCCATCAACGCGGATTACCGCTCCTGAGAAGGCGCGGGTCGCGCGTCCGCCCCATGCCGCCATGAACGAGAAATTCGAGCGCCTGATCGAACGGGCCGAGCAACTGATCGACCGCATCGAGTCCGTGCTGCCCCAGCCCCTGGGCGCGCCGCCCGACTGGAATGCCGCCATCGCCTGGCGCTACCGCCGACGCAGTTCTGGCCATGGCCGGCTGGAGCCGGTGCGCCATGTGGCGGCGATGGCGCTCTCCGATCTCAAGGAGATCGACGGCCAGAAGGAAAAAATCGAACGCAACACCCGCCAGTTCATCGAGGGCCGCCCCGCCAACAACGTGCTGCTGACCGGCGCGCGCGGTACGGGCAAGTCCTCGCTGGTGCGGGCCTGTCTGCATGAGTTCGCGCCGCAAGGCCTGCGCCTGATCGAGGTCGACAAGGCGGACCTGACCGACCTGCCCGACATCGTCGAGGTGGTTTCCGGCCGGCCCGAGAAGTTCATCGTCTTCAGCGACGACCTGAGCTTCGACGAGGGCGAGCCGGGCTACAAGGCGCTCAAGTCCATCCTCGACGGCTCGGTGGCCGCGGCCACGCCCAACGTGCTGATCTACGCGACCAGCAACCGGCGCCACCTGCTGCCCGAGTACATGAAGGAGAACCTCAGCTACACGCACACGGAGGATGGCGAGGTGCATCCCGGTGAGGTGGTGGAAGAGAAGATCTCGCTGTCCGAGCGCTTCGGCCTGTGGGTGAGCTTCTATCCCTTCTCGCAGGCCGAGTACCTGGCGATCGTGGCGCAGTGGCTGTCGTCCTTCGGGCTGGACGCTGCCGCCATCGAGTCGGCGCGGCCCCAGGCGTTGGTGTGGGCGTTGGAACGCGGCTCGCGCAGTGGACGCGTGGCCTACCAGTTCTCGCGCGACTTCGCGGGGCGGATGGCGGTATGACGGAAGTCGCCCCCTCCACCGCGCCCCGCAAGCACACCGAAGTGGCTGTCGGTGTGCTCATCGCTGTGGACGGTGCGCTGCTGCTGTCCACGCGCCCTGACGGCAAGCCCTATGCGGGCTACTGGGAGTTCCCGGGCGGCAAGATCGAAGCCGGCGAAACGGTCGAAGAGGCGCTGCGTCGGGAGCTGCAAGAGGAACTGGGCATCACCATCGACGGCGCCGAGGTCTGGCGCGTGACCGAGCACGACTATCCGCATGCGCTGGTGCGGCTGCACTGGTGCAAGGTGTTCAGCTGGACCGGCGAGTTCGAGATGCGTGAAGGCCAGACGATGTGCTGGCAGCAGCTGCCGCTGACGGTGACGCCGGTGCTGCCCGGCGCCATGCCGGTGCTGCAGTGGCTGGCGGAGGAGCGCGGCGTCGCGGGTCCGGTGCTCGCCGGCGGCTGAGACAACATCCCTCAGGCGGGGCATAACCTCCCGGCTGCTGCGAGTGTGCTGAGTGACCAGCCTCCCGCGGCCAGGCGACCTTCTCTCAGCTTTGCAGGCGCGGATCGCCGAAGGGCTCGTCGTCGGGCGGCGCCTCGGTCGGCATGCGGAACTGCTCGCTGGCCCACGCCCCCAGGTCGATGCCCTTGCACCGTGCGCTGCAGAACGGGCGGAAGCGGTTCTCGGGCGCATAGACGCTGTCCTGCCCGCAGGCGGGGCAGGGCACCAGGCGGACAGCAGGCTTCTTCTTCGGGTCGGAACTCATCGGAACGGCAGGAGGGCGCCCTTCAGGCGCACAGGGTGAGCTCGAACGGCGCGTCGTCGACGCTGGGTTGCAGATGGCCCTGCTCGTCCTGCCGCATCAGCCGCACCGAGACCATCAAGCGATTGCCGCTGATCTCCGGCACTACATCGAGCGACGGGTCGATACGCAGGCGGAGCAACTGGAAGCTGCGGCTTTGCGGCAGCGTCTGCTGGAACTGCCCACGCGTGGCCATCACCCGGCAGGGCATGTCGGCATCGCGCAGCAGCTTGAGCAGCAGGTAGACGGCCTCGGCCAGCGGCGACAGGCTCGCCGCCCATTGCTGCAGGTCGGCCCGACGCTGGGCGGCACTGCGGTGCTGCCAGGCGTGATAGGCGGGCAGGTCGAATTCGCAGGTGCCGGCAGGAATGCCCGCCCGGCTGCGGATGCTCATCAGCCACTCGTTGTCGGCCAGCGCCTGGCCCGCCTTGCCGCTGGCGCTGTTGAGCGACTGGAAGGCACGGTCCAGCTGCAACACGAATGCGTCGAGCAACGACTCCTGAATGGCAGGATTGCCGCGGTAGCCGTTGAACACCGCCTTCTGCTTGTCCAGGTCTCGCAGCGCCTCGGACTTGAGGTCGGCGCGGCCCGCCACGTCCATGATGTCGAACATGGTGAGCAACGCGAAATGATGATGCAGCGCCGAGTCCGATGGCACCAGTTCGCCCAGGCGACGGAACAGGTGCTCGAGCCGAAGGTAGGTCCGGATGCGCTCGTTGAAGGGATATTCGTAGAGGATCACGTCTCTGTGGGGCTCCTTCGCGACATCATAGTTGCCGCGATGCCACATGCGTGTCCGGTTCCCAATGTTTCACGGGGCCTTGGCGACACCCAGCCGCGCCTGCACTTCCTTGAGCATGATGTCCCCCAAAGCATACTGCCCGTGCATCGAGAAGTGCGTGTCGTTGGGGAAGTACAGGTCACGCACCTGGTGCCGTGCGGATTGCGCATAGGCAAACAGGTCGGGCCCGAGGCCGCTCGGCCGGAAGCGCGCGAGGAAGGCGTCGGAGTAGGACGGGTCCAGGTAGACGGTCGTCTTGTTGGGAATGACCATCCACAAGATGGGGATCGGCTGCGAGCGCGTGAAGCTGACCATGTGCTCGAAGGTCTGCGCCGTCAACGGGCCGTTGGTCAGATCTTCCTTGAAGAAGAGCGCGCGCTCGCACAGGTGGTGCGAGAACTGCTTGCAGCCATCGGGCACGAAGCGCACCTGCGTGTCCTCACCGAACTGCAGGTCGGTGTGCGACTTGTACACCGCCTTCATGTTGCGGTAGGTGATCAGGCCGGTGGTCAGTTTGGCGCTCCAGTTCAGGCCCAAATCCGGCACACCGACCAAGGGACGGATGAAGGGCTCGGCCTTCACGTCGGGCGGCTTCTTGCCCATGGTGGCGCAACTGTCGCTCTTGCGTACGCGCTCGTCGAGCAGGCGCTCGACGCTTTCGGCGATGACCAGGCGACCGCGGAAGCCCGCGCGCTGAAGCCACTGAGAGAAGTCACCGCACAGGTAGCCCACCTGGCCCCAGTAGATGGTGGAGACCTTGTAGCCGGCGCGAACCAGCGTCGACTGCCAGTACAGCGTCATCGAGAAGCTGTCACCCACCACCACGATGTCGGCATCGCTCAGTGGTGAGGACTTCAACGAATCGGCGGGAGGTGCGGGCGGCGCGGGCTGCTGCCAGCCGAACTCCGCGTCCGACAGCCGGCCGATGCGGGTCAGATCGCCATAGGGGACCGGCGTGAACAGCGTCAGCACCAGCAGGACGCTGACGACGACGAAGCCGACGAGGAAGGTGCGAAGCCAGATCGCTGCGTAATTCATGAACGCTGTCAGGGAAGAGGTTCCAGCCCGGCCGCCCGCACGGCGTCGACCATGCGGTTGCCGAAGTAGAGCTGGCCTTGCATCGACCAGTGCGTGTCGTTGGGCCAGTAGAGGTCGATGATGCGCAGGCGCTGTTCCTGGGCCATCGCGAAGAGGTCGGGACCCACGCCCAGGGCGTTGCTGCGGGCCACGAAGGCGCTGGCGTTGTGGGTGTCGAGGTAGACGGTCGTCTTGTTGGGCACGACCATCCACATGACCTTCACCGGCGCCGCCCCGCGTGTCAGGGTGGCCATGAAATCGGCATCCCGGGGCTGCAACTCGCGGTTGGTCCGGTCGGCCGTGAGAAACAGGCTCTTGTCGCAGACGCGGCTGCTGAACTGCCTGCAGCCATCGGCCACCGGGCTGGAGAAGATGTAGTCGCCGAAGCGCTCGTGCTCCACGTCCACCACGCCATCCGTCTTCACGATCTGGCGCGTGTTGAGGTAGGTGATGAGGCCGGTGGTCAGGGGCGACTCCCAGTTGAGCCGGAAGCCCGGGGCCGGTTGGGCCGGGCTCTGCGTGGGCACGGGCAGCGCCTTGAGCGGGCGGCGGACCATGGTCTTGCAACCCTGGGCCTGCTCCAGGCGTTCGGGCAGCAGGCGCTCGATGCTCTCGAGGATGACCATCCGGCCCTTGAAGCCGATGGACCTCAGCCAGGCCGGGAAGTCGGCGCACAGCGGGCCGCTCCGGTCCCAGTGCGTGGTCGCCACCTTGTAGCCCGCTGCGACCAGGGGCGACTGCCAGGCGTAGTACATCGAGAAGCTGTCGCCGATGACCAGGATGTCCGCGTCGGCCGGCTCCCATCCACGAACATGGGCCATGGGGATGTCCGGTGGCACGGACCGCCAGCCGAAGGCGTCTTCGGAGACGCGGCCAATGCGCGTCAGGCCGCCTTCGGCCGGCTGCGTGAACAGGGTGACCAGGAACAGCGCGACGATGACCGCAAAACCGGTCATGAAGACGCCGAGCCAGGTCCGCGCGGGCTTGTGCATCACTGCCGCTTCGTCAGAACTGGAAGTACAGGAAGGGGCTGTAGGTGCCCAGTCGCGAGATGGACATGCCCAGCAGCAGCACGGTCACGGCAGCCGTGACCACGGTGGCGAGGCCGGCCAGTCGGGGACGGCCGGCCAGGGCCGGGACCACTGGCACCCAGCGCTGCAGGCTGATGGTGGGCGGCAGCGCCAGGCAGATGAACAGGCCCAGGAACATGGTCTGGAAGAACTCGGGCTTGCGGTAGGGAATGGTGAACTCGGAGAAGGCCGACATCGAGACGCCGTTGAGCCCCAGCATGCCCTTGTAGAGGTGCATGGCGGTGGTCATGCTGTCGGCGCGGAACACCACCCAGGCGACCATCACGCACAGGAAGGTCAGCAGCCAGCGCAGCGGCAAGGTCCACCTGCTCGGCGGCCGGTTGCGCCGAACCTTGGCGTTCCAGAGATGGTTGATGGTGAGGTAGATGCCGTGCAGCGCACCCCACAGCACGAAGGTCCAGGCGGCGCCGTGCCACAGGCCGCCCAGCAGCATGGTCAGGAAGAGGTTGAGGTAGCGCCGTGCTTCGCCCTTGCGGTTGCCGCCGAGCGGGATGTAGAGGTAGTCGCGCAGGAAGGTCGACAGCGAGATGTGCCAGCGGCGCCAGAACTCGATGATGCTGGTCGACTTGTAGGGCGAAGCGAAGTTGAGCGGCAGGTTCACGCCCATGCACAGCGCGATGCCCACGGCCATGTCGGAGTAGCCGGAGAAGTCGAAGTAGATCTGCAGCGTGTACGCCAGCACCCCGAACCAGGCGCTGATCAGGGTCGGGATGGTGCCGCCCTGCACGCCGTGGAAGACCATGTCCGCGTACTCGCCCATGCGGTCCGCGATCAGCAGCTTCTTGGCGAGGCCGAAGCTGAAGATGGCCAGTCCAAGTGCGAGCTTGTTGGTGTCCACGCGGTAGGTCGCCGGGTTGGCGAACTGCGGCATCATCTGCGCGTGGTGCAGCACCGGGCCCGCGATCAGGTGCGGGAAGTAGGTCACGAACAGCACGTAGTGCACGAAGCTGCGTTCGCGCACCTTGCCCTGCCAGCAGTCCACCAGGAAGGCGATCTGCGTGAAGGTGTAGAAGGAGATGCCGATGGGCAGCGCCACATGCAGCATCGGCAGGGGTGCGATGCCCGCCTCGCCCAGGGCCTCGTTCACGTTGCCGATGAAGAAGTCCGCGTACTTGAAGATGCCCAGCAGCGTCAGGTTCACGGTGAGCGCCAGCACCAGCATGCGCTTGCGTGCGCGGTCGCTGCGGCCCTCCTGCGGCGTGAGCTGCAGGCCGAACCAGTAGTTCATGCAGATGGAGGCCAGCAGCAGGGGCAGGGCCTTCACGCTCCACCAGCCGTAGAAGAACAGCGATGCCAGCGCCAGGAAGCCTGCCGCTGCCCGCGTGTTGCGCCATCCGATCAGGAAGAAGCCCGCCAGCACCAGCGGGAAGAAGACGAAGATGAACGCGTAGGAGTTGAAAAGCATCGGGGATGGGGCTTCTTGTGCGCCGGTTTCGGCGGGGCCGTACGGGGTCCTGCGCGTGTCTCTGCGTTGTGATGCCCGCCCCAGTGTGGGCGGGTCGCGAAGGAGCAGCGCGGGATTATCGCAAGCCCGGCCTGACCCAACGCTGCCACAGCGACTGGACGCATAGAGCCAGGGCGTCCATGCCGAGTTCCTCGTTGTGGATCACGGCATCGGCGGCGGCCCGCCGTTGGGCTCGTGATGCCTGCTGCGCGATCACGGCCCGCACCGTCTCCTCCGGCCAGCCGGAGCGGGCCATGACGCGGCGCACCTGGACGTCTTCGGACGCATCGACCACGAGCACACGATTCACCAGGGCGCGCCAGCGACCGGACTCCACCAGCAGCGGGACGTCGAAGACGAGCATGGGCAGGTCGCCGTGTGCACGCGCCTGACGCTCGCATTCCTCGCCGATCAGTGGGTGGAGCACGCCCTGCAGGCGGTGGCGGACGTCGGGGTTGCCGAAGGCGAGTTCGCGCATCCGGGCCCGGTCGAGGCTGCCGTCGGGGGCCGCCATTTCGGGCCCGAAGGCCTGCAAGATGGCGGGCATGGCCCGCCCACCCGGCGCCGTCAGCTGGCGCGCGATGGCGTCGGTGTCGACCAGGCCAGCGCCCAACGCCTGCAGTTGGGCGGCGACGGTGCTCTTGCCGCTGCCGATGCCGCCGGTGAGGCCGATGCGCAGCATGGCCGACTCAGAAGCCCAGGGGGAAGGCGAAGGGCAGCCAGGCGCGCACGGTGTCCGGCCCGAGGATCAGGCAGAGCAGGCCCGCGCCCGCCAGGAAGGGGCCGAAAGACAGGGGCACATGCCGGTTGGCCAGGCGGCCCACCAGCAGCAGCACGACGCCCAGCACGGCGCCCACCAGCGAGGACACGAGGATGATGGCCAGCAGGAAGGGGGCGCCCAGCCAGGCGCCCAGGGCGGCCAGCAGCTTGAAGTCGCCAAAGCCCATGCCCTCCTTGCCGGTGGCGGCCCGGTAGAGCCGATAGACGATCCAGAGGCTCAGATAGCCGAAGACGGCACCCCAGATGGCCGAGGTGGGCGAGACCCCGGTCAGCCCATAGGCCGCGCCTGCAAGACCCAGCCACAGCAGCAGGTAGTTCAGCGAGTCCGGCAGCAGTTGGGTGTCTAGGTCGATGACGAACTGGCAGACGAGGATCGCGCAGAAGGCCGCCCAGAGGGCTGCGACCGGCGTCATGCCGAAGCGCCATGCGCACAGCGCGAACAGCGCGCCGGTGACCAGTTCGACCGCCGGATAGCGCAGGCCGATCGGCGTCTTGCAGGCGCTGCAGCGGCCCCGCAGCACCAGCCAGCTCAGCAGCGGGATGTTTTCGTACCACCGGATCTCGTGGCCGCAGTGGCCGCAGCGCGATCCCGGTCGCGCGAGCGTGAGCGGCGGCAGCGCATCGACCTGGTCGAGCGCGGCCTGGGCATCCTGCTCGAGACGGCCAGGGGGCTTCGTGTCTTTGCCGAAGACCAGTTCCCACAGGCTGGGAATGCCGGGCTGGGGCGCCAGGTTGGCCGTGGCATCCACGAGCCAGCCGCGGTACATCATGCGCGGCAGGCGATGGATCACCACGTTGAGGAAGCTGCCGACGACAAGGCCCAGCAGGCCGCCTGCCGCGGCATCCAGGAACGCCGGCGCCATCAGACGACCTGGCCCAGCTTGAAGATCGGCAGGTACATCGACACGACGATGCCCCCGATCACCACCCCCAGCACGACGATGATGATCGGCTCCATCAGGCTCGACAGGCCCGCCACCATGGCGTCGACCTCCTGCTCATAGAAGTCGGCGGCCTTGCCCAGCATGTGGTCGATGGAGCCGGACTCCTCGCCGATGGCCGTCATCTGCAGCACCATGGGCGGGAACAGGTTCGCGCCCGTCATGGCCGTCGTCAGGCTGGTGCCCGTCGACACCTCCTGCTGGATGCGAGTGGTGGCCTTCGCATACACCGAGTTGCCCGATGCCCCACCCACCGAGTCGAGGGCCTCCACCAGCGGGACGCCCGCGGCGAACATGGTCGACAGCGTGCGCGTCCAGCGCGCCACGCAGGACTTGTCGATGAGCGCGCCGAAGATCGGCAGGCGCAGCAGCAGGCGGTCCATGCCTTCCTGGAATTTCTCGTTGCGCTTCCAGGCCTGCATGAGGAAGTAGCCACCCGCGATCAGCACCCCGAAGATCAACCACCAGTAGCCCACGAAGAATTCGCTCATGGCGATGACGAACAGCGTGGGCGCGGGCAGGTCGGCCCCGAAGGAGGTGAACACTTGCTTGAAGGACGGGATCACGAACAGCATGATGATCGTGACCACGATGAAGGCCACCAGGATCACGGCCGTCGGGTACATCAGCGCCGATTTGATCTTCGACTTGATGGCCTCGGTCTTCTCCATGTAGATGGCCAGGCGGTCGAGCAGCTCTTCCAGGATGCCGGCCGCCTCGCCGGCCTCGATCAGGTTGCAGTAGAGGCTGTTGAAGTACTTGGGATGCTTGCGGAAGGCCGAGGACAGCGAGGTGCCGGTCTCCACGTCGGTGCGGATGTCGTTGAGCAGCCGCGCCATGTTGGGATTGCTGTTGCCGCGGCCCACGATGTCGAAGGACTGCAGCAGCGGCACGCCGGCCTTCATCATCGTCGCCATCTGCCGGGTGAACACGGCCACGTCGCGTGGCTTGATCGCCTTGCCCGAGCGCAGGCGGCGCTTCTTGATCTTGGTGGTCAGGACGCCCTGGCGCCGCAGCGAGGCCTGGACCTGGTTCTCGCCCAGGGCCCGCATCTCGCCCCGGACGGCCTTGCCGTTGCGGTCGCGGCCTTCCCACTCGTAGAGGTGTTCCTTGGCAGAGGTGGGGCGGGTGGGGCTTCGTTTCTGGGCGGCTGTGGCCATGGCAACTCCGTTGGGCGCGCGTCCGAGTCTATTCGTTGGTGACGCCGAGCACCTCTTCGAGCGAGGTCACGCCCTGCATCACCTTCTGCAGGCCCGAGCGGCGCAGCGAGCGCACGCCCTCGCGCTCGGACTGGGCGGCGATCTCGAGCGCGCTGCCATCGCGAAGAATGATCTTCTGGATCTCCTCCGAGATCGGCATCACCTGGTAGATGCCGACCCGGCCCTTATAGCCGCCGCTGCAGGCGGGGCAGCCCACGGGTCGGTAGGGCTTCCAGCTGCCGTCGAGCTCCTCGCGCCGGAAGCCGGCGTCCAGCAGCGCCTGCGGCGGAAGGTCGGCGGGCAGCTTGCACTGCGGGCACAGGCGACGCGCCAGGCGCTGGGCGGTGATCAGGATGACGCTCGACGCGATGTTGAAGGGGGCGATGCCCATGTTGCGCATCCGCGTCAGCGTAGTGGGCGCGTCGTTGGTGTGCAGGGTGGAGAGCACCAGGTGGCCGGTCTGCGCGGCCTTGATGGCGATGTCGGCCGTGTCCAGGTCGCGGATCTCGCCGACCATGATGATGTCCGGGTCCTGCCGCAGGAAGGCGCGCAGCGCCGTCGCGAAGGTCAAGCCGGCCTTCTCGTTGACGTTGACCTGGTTGACGCCCGGGAGGTTGATCTCGGACGGGTCCTCTGCGGTGGCGATGTTGACGCCCGGCTTGTTCAGCAGGTTCAGGCAGGTGTAGAGCGATACTGTCTTGCCCGAGCCCGTGGGCCCGGTCACCAGGATCATGCCGTAGGGTCGGCCGATGGCGGTGAGCAGGCGCTCCTTTTCGTCCGCGTCGTAGCCGAGCGCGTCGATGCCCAGGCGCGCGCTGCTGGGGTCGAGGATCCGGATCACGATCTTCTCGCCGAAGAGCGTTGGCAATGTGCTGACACGGAAGTCGATCACCCGGTCGGCGCCGACCTTCAGCTTCATCCGGCCGTCCTGCGGGATCCGCTTCTCGGAGATGTCCAGCTTGGAGATCACCTTGATGCGCGAGGCCAGCTTGTCCTTGATGGCCACGGGCGGGCTGGCGATCTCGCGCAGTTCGCCGTCCACCCGGAAGCGCACGCGGTAGTTGTGCTCGTAGGGCTCGAAGTGGATGTCGGAGGCGCGCATGGAGAAGGCGTCGAGCAGCATCTTCTGCAGGAAGCGCACCACGGGGGCGTCCTCCACCTCGGAAGAGGCGGCCGTCTCCTGGGCCTCGTCCGGCTCGCCGAGCAGTTCGTCGTACTCGAACTCGCTGCTCGCCAGTTGCTCCAGCGTTTCCGAGGGGGTGGCCGCGCTCGCGTCGACGAGGCGCGACAGCTTGTCGTACTCGGCCACCACCCAGTCCACGCCCAGTTGGGAGGCGAACTTGATCTTTTCTGCCGCCTGCTGATCGGAGGGGTCGGCCGTGGCGACCACCAGCCGGTTGCCGCGCTTGGCCAACACCACGATGCGGTAGGACTGGCAGAGGCGCACATCCAGCAGCCCCTTGGGCAGTCGCAGCGGATCGACTGCGGCGAGATCGACCAGGGGGGCGGAGAAGCTGATCGCCAGCACATGCGCCAACTCGTGCGGAGACACCTGGCCGGTGCCGGTGAGTTCGGCAATGAAACTGCTGCGCGAGGCCAGCGAGCGACGGTAGATCTGCTCGGCGGCTTGCGGGTCCAGGATGCCTGCCGACACCAGGGCGCGTGCCAAACCAGGCAGCGCGACGGAGGCGGTGTCACGAAGCGGTGGGTCGGCAACAGCCATGCGGCGGAAAACGGAAGGTGGGAGCTGGACGGTCAACGGACCATCACGCCAATGTACATTGGTTGCACAAAAACACATTGTGCAACACGGCTGTAAGCCCTTCGTATGGGTGCCGGGCGTCGGATTGGACCCACAAAAAAGCCCCACGACGTGGGGCTTTGGTGTCTTGCCCGGGGGGGGGCAAGGATGAATCTGGTCGGGGTGAGAGGATTCGAACCTCCGGCCTCTACGTCCCGAACGTAGCGCTCTACCAGGCTAAGCTACACCCCGCTGATCAATCTTGCTTGGGTGCCGATCAGGTTCGGCGCTCAAGAAGCTGAGCCGCTAACTGTAGCATACCTTTCGAGTAAGTATTGGCCGGGAGCGCGTCGAGCGCGGAAATTGCGCGTTCGGCTTCGCGCGCGGCCGCGGCACGGGTGGCTTCCAATGCGCCGGTTTCCCGCACGATCTGGACCACCTGCGGGAGTTGGGAGACGTCGCCTGTCTCCAGTGCCGTGCGGACGACGGCGGCCTGCGCGGCGTTGCCGTGCTTCATGGCGAGGATGAGTGGCAGCGTGGCCTTGCCTTCCCGGAGATCGTCGCCGACGTTCTTGCCCGTCTCGGCGGCATCGCCCGCGTAGTCGAGCACATCGTCCACCACCTGGAATGCGGTCCCGAGGGCTTGGCCGTAGGTGGCGCACGCCTCTTCCAGATCGCGCGGGGCGCCGGACAGGATCGCCGCCAGCCGGGTGCTGGCCTCGAACAGCTTGGCAGTCTTGGAACGGATGACCTGCAGGTAGGCCTGCTCGTCCAGCGACGCATCGCCCATGTTCATGAGCTGCAGCACCTCGCCTTCCGCAATGACGTTGGTGGCTTCGGCCAGAACGTCCATCACGCGCATGTCCTGGGCGTCCAGCATCATCTGGAAGGCGCGCGAATAAAGAAAGTCGCCGACGAGCACGCTGGCTGCGTTGCCGAAGGACTCGTTGGCGGTGGGCCGGCCTCGGCGCAGGGTGGACTCGTCCACCACATCGTCGTGCAGCAGCGTCGCGGTATGGATGAACTCGACGACCGCTGCCAGGTTGAAATGCTGCGTTCCCTCGTAGCCCAGCGCTCGGCTCATCAGCAGAAGCAGGACCGGGCGCAGGCGCTTGCCACCTGCGGCAATGATGTAGCGCGACACTTGGCTCACCAAGGGCACGCCCGTGGACAGGCGGGCGTCGATGACCCGGTCGACCTCGGTCATGTCGCTGGCCACGAGGTCGAGCGCTGCAAGGGTCGGCGGAGGTGGGCTGGCTGTGGTGGAAGACAAGAGAGGGGGCGCGAGGCGCGGTGATCGGTCTTTCGAGCGCCGGAATTATAGGGAGCGGCCATGGACAGGCCCGTCCCTGGGCTGCCGGGGCGTGCATCTTGCCATTGCGCGTGCTATCATGGAGAGCTTCGCGGAATGAGCCGCGGAGAATCTTTCACAAGAGGTTTCCCATGTACGCGGTCATAAAAACCGGTGGCAAGCAGTATCGCGTTGCCCCCGGCGAGAAAATCAAGGTAGAACAGATTGCTGCGGACGTTGGCCAGGAAATCGTGATCGACCAAGTGCTTGCCGTCAGCGACGGCAGCGCGATCAAGGTCGGCACGCCCCTGGTGTCCGGCGCCACGGTGACGGCCACGGTGCTGTCCCACGGCAAGCATGACAAGGTGCGCATCTTCAAGCTGCGTCGCCGTAAGCATTATCAAAAGCGTCAAGGCCACCGCCAGCAGTTCACCGAGCTGCAGATCGGTGCGATTGCCGGCTAAGCCCAGGAGCAGGACACCATGGCACAGAAAAAAGGCGGCGGCTCTACGCGTAACGGGCGCGATTCCAAGCCCAAGATGCTCGGCGTGAAGGCCTTCGGCGGCCAAGTGATCAGCGCCGGTTCCATCATCGTGCGTCAGCGCGGCACGCGCCTGCATGCCGGTGACAACGTGGGCGTGGGCAAGGACCACACCCTGTTCGCGCTGGTCGATGGCCGCGTCTCGTTCGGCATGCGCGGCGCGCTGAACAAGCACGTCGTGAACATCACCCCGGTCTGAGCGACCTCGCTCTCCCGTGTGAAGCCCCGCTTTGCCGGGGCTTCATCGTTTATGTGCCTCCGGCACGTCTCATTTGTAAACTGCCCTCATGAAGTTCGTCGACGAAGCCTTCATCGACATCGCCGCTGGCGATGGCGGCAACGGCTGCGTGTCGTTCCGCCATGAGAAGTACAAGGAATTCGGCGGCCCCGACGGCGGCGACGGCGGCCGCGGCGGCCACGTCTTCGCGGTGGCCGATCCCAACCTCAACACGCTGGTCGACTACCGCTTTTCGCGCCGGCACGAGGCCAAGCGCGGCCAGCACGGCATGGGCTCCGACATGTTCGGCGCCGCGGGCGACGACGTCACGCTGCGCATGCCGGTCGGCACCATCATCAGCGATGCCGAGACGGGCGAGGTGCTGTGCGAACTGCTCGTGCCCGGCGAGCCGGTCACCATCGCCAAGGGCGGGGACGGCGGCTTCGGCAACCTGCGCTTCAAGTCGTCCATCAACCGTGCGCCGCGGCAGAAGACGCCCGGCTGGCCCGGTGAGCGCAAGAGCCTCAAGCTCGAACTCAAGGTGCTGGCCGACGTGGGCCTGCTGGGCATGCCCAATGCCGGCAAGTCGACGCTGATCAGTGCGGTCTCCAATGCCCGCCCGCGCATTGCCGACTATCCCTTCACCACGCTGCATCCCAACCTGGGCGTGGTGCGCCTGGGGCCGGAACAGAGCTTCGTCATTGCCGACCTGCCGGGGCTGATCGAAGGCGCCTCTGAAGGGGCGGGCCTGGGCCACCTCTTCCTGCGACATCTGCAGCGAACCCGGCTGCTGCTGCACGTGGTCGATCTGGCCCCCTTCGACGAGGGTGTGGACCCCGTCGCCCAGGCCAAGGCCATCGTGGGCGAGCTCAAAAAGTACGACAAGGGCCTTCACGACAAGCCCCGCTGGCTGGTGCTCAACAAGCTGGACATGATCCCGGTCGAGGAGCGCGCCGCCCGCGTCAAGGACTTCGTCAAACGCCTGCGCTTCAAGGGACCGGTCTTCGAGATCTCCGCCCTCACGCGAGAAGGCTGCGAGCCGCTGATGCAGGCCATCTACCAGCACGTCAAGGCGCAGCAGAAGGCCGAGCAGCCGCCGGAATACATCGATCCGCGCTTCGCTTCGCCCCAGGACTGACCACCGCCTTCGCCCGCCCTCATCACGGCGCCCGGCGCCGCACGATTCCGCTCCATGACCCGCAACTTCTCGTCCTCTGTCCTGCGCGATGCGCGCCGTCTCGTGGTGAAGGTGGGCTCCAGCCTTGTCACGAACGAAGGCAAGGGACTGGACGAGGAAGCGATCGGCGAATGGTCGCGCCAGCTCGGCGCGCTGGTCCGTGATGGCCGAGAACTGGTCATGGTGTCGAGCGGCGCGATTGCCGAGGGCATGAAGCGCCTGGGCTGGTCCGTGCGGCCCAAGGAGGTCCATGAACTGCAGGCCGCCGCCGCCGTGGGGCAGATGGGCCTGGCCCACATGTACGAGAACAAGCTGCGCGAGAACGGCCTGCGCAGCGCGCAGGTGCTGCTCACGCATGCCGACCTCGCGGACCGCGAGCGTTATCTCAATGCCCGCTCCACCCTGTTGACCCTGCTTGGCCTGGGCGTTCTGCCTGTGATCAACGAGAACGACACCGTCGTCAACGACGAGATCAAGTTCGGTGACAACGACACGCTGGGGGCGCTGGTCGCCAATCTCGTGGATGCGGACGCGCTGGTCATCCTCACCGACCAGAAGGGCCTCTACACCGCCGATCCGCGCAAGAACCCCGATGCCACCTTCGTGCATGAAGCCCGGGCTGGCGATCCCGCGCTGGAGCTGATGGCCGGCGGGGCGGGCTCCAGCATTGGCCGGGGTGGCATGCTGACCAAGATACTGGCGGCCAAGCGGGCGGCCGGATCGGGCGCCTCGACGGTCATCGCCTGGGGGCGGGAACCCGATGCGCTCATGCGGCTGGCACGCGGTGAGGCCATCGGCACGCTGTTGGTGGCCGACACCGCCAAGCACCAGGCCCGCAAGCGCTGGATGGCCGACCACCTGCAATTGCGAGGTGCGGTGATCGTGGACGAGGGTGCTGCGCGCAAGGTCCGGGGCGAGGGCAAGAGCCTGTTGCCCATCGGCATGACGGCCGTCGACGGCGACTTCTCGCGTGGCGACGTCATTGCCATCCGCGATGCGGCCGGTGTCGAGCTGGCCCGTGGCCTGGCGAACTATGCAGCCGCCGAGGCGCGGCTACTCTGCCGACGCTCGTCGACGGACATCGAAGGGCTGCTGGGCTATTCGGCCGAGCCCGAGATGATCCACCGGGACAACCTCGTCCTGATGTGAGCGTGGGGCCTCGAAGGCCCTCTTGCAGTTCGGCGTGATTCGCCGGCCGCATGCGGCGTTGCACCGCTGCTTGGTTGCCGGCCGGCCCGGGCCTGTGGTGCTCAGTTGAGCAGGATTTCCGGGCGCTTGAGTTCGCGCACCATGTCCGTCACGCTCGCCCGCGGCGCGCGTCCCCGGCAGAGCGCCTGCCGGGACAACTCGTACGTGTAGATCGAATTGCGGTCGTCGATCCGCTTCCAGTCGGGGTTGTCGACCAATCGCCACGCGCCATCGGCCGATCGTGCGTAGGTCTTGTATTCCGCCGTGGCGCAGCGCACGCCTTCGTAGAAGGCATTGACGGTGCCGCCGCCCTCGCGCCAACCCAGCACCACGTAGCGAACGACGCCATCCGGCGTGATCACGATGGTCTTGGGGTCGATGCCGAACTTGAGCGTCATGTACGCCGGCATCTCGATCTGCAGCGCACGCTTGACGTCGTAGGCGGGCGGAGGCGGGACTGCCGATTCCTGCCAATCCGGGTTGTCGACCAGCTGCGCATGCGCGGTGCCCGCCACCAAGGCCGCCGTGGCGAGCAGGTGCGTGAACTTCGCCGCTGCCGTCAAGCGCCCCCAGGCGCTAGGGACTTGCGGGTGTCGGGCTGTCGGGATGCGAGGCATGATCGGAGGCACTGTTGGGGTCGGGGTCGAAGGACGCCCCCGGCGGCAATTCGAAGGTGGGCGCAGCGGCAGCGGGCCCGTGCGGTGGCCGATCGCGATGATCGGCCTCGCGGCCTCGCATGCTGCCGCGCAGGAAGCGGTTGCGCATGTCGGGCCGCGGCAGGAAGCGGGCCAGCTCGGTCAACGCCATCTCGTAGACGCCACGCTTGAACTCGACCACCACGTCCAGCGGGACCCAGTAGTCATGCCAGCGCCAGGCGTCGAACTCGGGATGGTCGGTGGCACGCAGGTTGAGATCCCAGTCGTGCCCCACAAGTTGCAGCAGATACCAGATCTGCTTCTGGCCCTTGTAATGGCCGCGGGCGTCGCGGCGGATGTAGCGGTCGGGCACCTCGTAGCGCAACCAGTCGCGGGTGCGGGCCACGATGCGCACGTGGTCGGGCATCAGGCCGACCTCTTCGTGGAGCTCGCGGTACATGGCCTGCTCGGGTGTCTCGCCCCGATCAATCCCGCCTTGAGGAAACTGCCAGGAGTGGGTGCGGATGCGCTTGCCCCAGAACACCTGGTTTTTCTGGTTGAGCAGGATGATGCCGACGTTGGGCCTGAAGCCGTCCCGGTCAAGCATAATCAAACCCCAATTTTTGAACTGGTTCGATTATGCATAGATCGATGCTGGCCGGGGCTTGACGCCGGCCCGCCCAGTTCCCGGCCCCGCGCCGCGTGCGGCACGCCGCCTTCCTTCCTCCAGCTTCTTGCCCTGCAGTCGATGAAAGCATCCCGTTTCCTGGTGTCCACACTCAAGGAGGCCCCGGCCGACGCCGAAGTGGCCAGCCACCGGCTCATGACCCGTGCCGGCATGATCAAGAAGCTCGGCGCGGGCATCTACACGTACATGCCCATGGGTCTGCGCGTGATCCGCAAGGTGGAGGCCATCGTGCGCGAGGAAATGAACCGCGCCGGTGCCGTCGAGATGACCATGCCGGTGGTGCAGCCCGCCGAGCTCTGGCAGGAGACGGGCCGCTTCGACAAGATGGGCCCCGAGCTGCTGCGCATCAAGGACCGGCACGAGCGCGACTTCGTCATCCAGCCCACCAGCGAAGAGGTGGTGACGGACATCGCACGGCAGGAGATCCGCAGCTACAAGCAGCTGCCCAAGAACTTCTACCAGATCCAGACCAAGTTCCGCGATGAGCGCCGTCCGCGCTTCGGCCTGATGCGTGGCCGTGAGTTCATCATGAAGGACGCCTACAGCTTCGACCGCAGCCCAGACGCGGCCAAGGCGAGCTACCAGGTGATGGCCCAGGCCTACCGTCGGATCTTCGACCGCTTCGGCCTGCGCTACCGCGCCGTGGCGGCAGACAGCGGCGCCATCGGCGGCGACCTGAGCGAGGAATTCCAGGTCATCGCCGCCACGGGCGAGGACGCCATCGTCTACTGCCCCGACAGCGACTACGCCGCCAACATGGAGAAGGCCGAGGCGCTGGCGCCCACCGGCCCGCGCGGCGCCGCGACGCAGCAGATGACCAAGACGCCGACGCCCGGCAAGTCCACCTGCGAGGACGTGGCGGCGTTGCTCGGCGTACCGCTTTCGACCACCGTGAAGTCGCTGGTGCTGGCCACCGATTTGCTCGACGACGCGGGCGCCATCAAGGCCACCCAGGTCTGGCTGCTGCTGCTGCGCGGCGACCACGACATGAACGAGGTCAAGGTCGGCAAGCTGCCCGGCTTGGCCGGATTCCGATTCGCCACCGTGGGCGAGATCGAGGCCCACTTCGGCTGCAAGCCCGGCTACCTGGGCCCGCTCCACATGAAGCAGCCGGTCAAGGTGGTGGCCGACCGCGAGGTGGCGCTGATGGCCGACTGGATCTGCGGCGCCAACGAGCCCGACTTCCACATCACCGGGGTCAACTGGGGCCGCGACCTGCCCGAGCCCGACCTGGTGGCCGACCTGCGCAACGTCGTGGCCGGCGACCCGTCGCCCGACGGCAAGGGCGTGCTGGCCATCGAGCGCGGCATCGAGGTGGGCCATGTCTTCTACCTGGGCACCAAGTACAGCCAGGCCATGAACGCCACCTTCCTCGAAGAAGACGGCAAGCCGCGTCCGCTGGAGATGGGCTGCTACGGCATCGGCATCACCCGCCTGCCGGCGGCCGCCATCGAGCAGAACCACGACGAGCGCGGGATCATCTGGCCCGACGCGCTGGCGCCCTTCACGGTGGTGCTGTGCCCCATCGGCATGGACCGCAGCGCCGAGGTCAAGGCGGCTGCAGAGGCCCTGTATGACCAACTGCTGGCCGACGGGGTGGACGTGCTGCTGGACGACCGCAACGAGCGCCCCGGCGCCATGTTCGCCGACTGGGAACTGATCGGCGTGCCGCACCGCCTGGTCATCTCCGACCGCGGCCTGAAGGAGGGCCAGTTCGAATACCAGCACCGCCGCGATACGGCGGCGACCAAGGTGCCTGCAGCAGAGGCGGCGGCCTTCCTGAAGGGCCGCCTGGCGGTGTGACGCAGCAGCGCCTGGCCTTCGCCGATGCGCAGGCCGGCGGGCCGCTCGGCCCTGCTGCAACTGCGGGCACGGCTGCGGTGGCCGAGGCGACGGCGCCTGTGTCCCAGGCCGGGCGCCGTGGCTTCCTGGGCCGCGCGGTGCAGGTGGCGTCCTGGGCTGGACTCGGCGGCCCGCTGTGGCTGCCTTCCACCGCCCACGCCGGCGCCCAGATCGAGGAGCCGCTGGCCGATGCAGTGCGCACCGCGCTGAGTTCGGCCATCCTCAACAACGCCCCGCCGGTTCCGGAGTTCGACGACTTCGCCAGCCGCCTGCACTACCTGCGCTGGCTCGGCACCATGGGTGACCGGCTGCGGCGCAAGGTGTCCGATTGGCAGACCCGCAAGGAGCTTCTGCAGACCATCTGGTACGAGAGTCGCCGCGCCGGCCTGGACGTGAGCCTGGTGCTGGGCCTGATCCAGGTCGAGAGCAACTTCCGCAAGCACGCGGTGTCGAGCGCCGGTGCGCGGGGCTACATGCAGGTGATGCCCTTCTGGGTGCGGACCATCGGCAACGGCGATCCCTCGGTGCTGTTCCACATGCAGACCAACCTGCGCTTCGGCTGCGTGATCCTGCGTCACTATCTGGACCGTGAGCGCGGCGACCTGTTCATGGCGCTGGGTCGATACAACGGCAGCCGCGGCCGCGCGCCGTACCCGGACGCCGTCTTCGCCAACCAGCGCAACTGGAACTTCGATCCTCGTCACACCCCGGGCGGCGCAGGCGAATGACTGGCCGGCGCCGGCCGCCGCCCAGACCGTCGCCGGAGGGCCGCCGACGCTGCGCCCTTCAGTGGCGCACCGCAGGATCGGGCTGCGCTGCGGCCGGTCCGCCGCGGGTGACCATCACCTGGTCGATGCGGTGGCTGTCCACGTCCATCACCTCGAAGGTGAAGCCGGCCCAGCTCACGCTATCGGTGCGGCGCGGCACGCGGCGCAGCATCACCATCAGGAAGCCGGCCAGCGTCTCGTATTCGTCCTCGTGCGGCATCTCGTCGATGCCCAGGGCGCGCTGCACGTCCTGGATGGGCGTGACGCCGTCGATCAGCCAGGAATGCTCGTCGCGCTGCACGATCTGCTGCTCGTCGGTGGAGGCCGGCACCAGATCGCCCATGACCGTGCTCATCACGTCGTTGAGCGTGATGACGCCCACCACCAGGCTGTATTCGTTGACCACGATGGCGAAGTCCTCGTGGGCGGAGCGGAACTGCTCCAGCACCTCGGTCAGCGTCAGCCGGTCGGGAATGACCAGCGCCTTGTGGATCGGCAGGCCCTGGTCGAAGGACAGGGGCTGGCCACCCAGCACGCGCTGGAACATGTCCTTGGCGTCGACATAGCCCAGCACATGGTCGATGTCGCCTTCGCAGACCGGATAGGCGGAATAGGGCTCGGCCACGATGCGCGCGCGCAGCACCGACTCGGGATCGTCGCGGTGCAGCCAGGCGATGCGCTCGCGCGGCGTCATCACGCTGTTGACCATGCGCACGTCCAGCTCGAACACGTTGGCGATCACCTGGTGCTCCTGCGCCGCGAGCACGCCGGCGCGGGTGCCGGCCTCGGACATGGCCAGGATGTCGGCCAGGGTGATCTTGTCCTCGCGCACCATCGGCAGGCCCAGCAGCTTGAACAGGCCATCCGTCATGCGGGTGAACAGCCAGGTGAGCGGCCCCAGCAGCGTGATCAGCCAGCGCATGGGGCGCGCGATGCGCATGGCCATGCGCTCCGGCTCGCTCATGCCCAGCCGCTTGGGGAACAGGTCGGCGAAGACCAGGAAGGCCGCGATGATGGTGATGAAGGAGGCCGTGAAGGCGGCGCGCTGGGCGTTTTCTCCGTCCAGTGCCAGCTCGAAGAGGCGGGCGAAGTAGGGCGTGAGCGCCCCTTCGCCGACCACGCCGCCCAGGATGGCGATGGCGTTCAGGCCGATCTGCACCACGGTGAAGTAGTGGCCCGGCTGCTCCTGCAGCGCGATCACCTCCTGCGCGCGCGCGTCGCCGTCGTCGGCCAGCTGGCGCAGGCGCAGCCGGCGGGCGGCGGCCAGCGAGATCTCGGCGACGGAGAAGAAGGCGCTGACGGCAATCAGCAGCGCGATCAGGAGCAGGCTTTGGGTCAGGGTCATCGGCAGGCAGGAAGTGGCGCCGGCCTGAGGATAGCGTCCTGCCGGCGCCGCGCCGATGGTTCCCGGCCCCTGGCCCGGCAGCGGGGCCGGGTCGAAGCTACTGCACGAAGCCCATGCGCGGCCGCTGGCCGGCGGCGCCGCGCGGCAGGTCGTCCACCTGCATCTGCTCGCGCCGGGCCAGTCGGGCATTGCCGAAGCCGGTCATCAGCGCGCGGCGCATCTCGCGCGGAGCAAGGCTGGCCAGGACGTCGAGCACATCGTCCGCCGGCTCGGCCGCCAGGTGCCGGCCCCAGTCGTGCTCGGCGCGGATCGACAGGTACAGGTTGCGGGCGATGCGCCGCGCCTGCTCCGCCGAGGGCGCCTCGATCTCGAACACGTTCATCCGGTTGAGGATGGGCTCGGGCACGCTGCGCTCGTCGTTGGCGGTGGTGATCCAGATGACCTGGCTGGCGTCGATGGCCACCTCGGCGAATTCGTCGACGAAATGGTGCGCGGTGTCGTGCTCCAGCAGGCCATAGAGCGCGCCGAGCGGGTCGTACTGCGCGTCGGCACTGGCCTTGTCGATCTCGTCCACCACGATCACCGGGTTGGCGTACTGGCCATCCACCAGTGCCTCGAACACCTTGCCGGGCTTGGCGCCCTTCCATTGCGAGGAGGCGCCGGAGAGCAGCCATCCGGCCGTCATCGAGCTCATCGGCACCAGCTGCATGCCGGTGCCCAGCAGCTCCGCCAGCTTGCGCGCGAAATGGGTCTTGCCGATGCCGGGCGGGCCCAGCAGCAGCATGGGCGTCACTTCCAGGCCGTCGCGACTGTCCTGGGCCAGGGCGACGTGGCGGCGCACGTCGTCCAGCGCGTCGGTGAAATTGGGGAGCTGCTCGTAGAGGGCGGCCATGTCGGGCACGCCGCTGGGCTTGACCTGGAAGCGCTCGGGTCCGCGCTCGAGCATGCGGGTGTAGGTGCTGCGCAAGGTCTCGTGATCGCGCTCGGGCAGCTTGGCGAGCCGGCGCTCGACCTCGTGCGTCTCGTAGACGCTGCGCAGTTGCGCCACGGGCAGCTGGAAGCCTGCGCTGGTGGGAACGAGACTGCGGGAATCCATCGGGAACACCTCCGTATCGAACATCAACAACACCTGGTGCGACACAGCATAAGACGTGCCCGCGTTGCTTGCACGCGGGCCGCAGGGGCCGACAGGCGATGTGGCTTGGCGACTACAGGAGGGGAGGCAGTGTCCGAAGGGCGGGGCGCGCGCCATGAAAAAAGGCCCGCGCAAGGCGGGCCGATCGGGGCGCCGAGGCGCCCGTCAGAGAGGCAAGAAGGGCTGCCCTCAGGCGGCCTGGGTCAGCATCTGCTGCAGTTCGCCGGACTCGTACATCTCCATCATGATGTCCGAGCCGCCCACGAATTCGCCCTTGACGTAGAGCTGGGGGATGGTGGGCCAGTTGCTGTATTCCTTGATGCCTTGGCGGATCTCGGCGTCGTCCAGCACGTTGACCGTGGTCAGCGCCTTGGTGTCGACGCCGCAGGCCTTCAGGATCTGGACGGCGCGGCCGGAGAAGCCGCACATGGGAAAGCTCGCGTTGCCCTTCATGAAGAGCACGACATCACTCGACTTCACGATGCCGTCGATGCGTTGCTGAACGTCGCTCATGGGGTTTCCTGTGGGTGGTGGGGTGGTAAGGAGGTGGATTATTTCACCGGGGCCCAGGTTCCGCCGGTGCACCGGGCAATGCCGGACAGGTCCTGGCGGTGCTGGATGTCGGCGAAACCCGCGTCGGCGAGCAACTGCCGCACGGCGGCAGCCTGGTCGTAACCATGTTCCAGCAGCAGCCAGCCGCCCGCGGCCAGGTGTGCGGGCGCGTCGCGCACGATCTGCCGCAGGTCGTCCAGGCCCTCGGTGCCGGCGACCAGAGCGGCGCGGGGCTCGTGGCGCAAGCCGGGCAGGTGCGGGTCGCCTTCGGCGATGTAGGGCGGGTTGCTGACGATCAGGTCGTAGGCGGCCCGGGGCGCGCCTTCGAGCCAGGAGGCCAGGTGGAATGCGACAGGCAGGCCCAGGCGCTGGGCATTCGCTGCCGCCACCGCCAGGGCGTCGGCGCTGGCATCGACCGCCTCGACCCGCGCGTCGGGCCGGGCGCGTTGCACGGCCAGGGCGATGGCGCCGCTGCCGGTGCCCAGGTCGATCACGCGCGGCGCGCTGCGGCCCTGCAGGCAGGCCAGGGCCCAGTCGACCAGCGTCTCGGTGTCCGGCCGCGGCACCAGCACGCGGGCGTCGACTCGCAGGTCCAGGCCGTGGAATTCCTTCTCGCCGAGCAGGTACGCGGCGGGCTCGCCGGCCAGGCGCCGCTGGAAGAGGGCGGCGATGCGCGACCAGTCTTCGGCAGCGAGCGCGTCCGTGTCGTGCGTGAGCAGCCAGGCCCGGTCGTGCGGCGCGCGGCCGAGGGCGAAGAGCAGCAGCAACTGGGCGTCGAGCCGGTCCAGGCCCGCGCGCAGGCCGGCCTGGAGGGCGGCGGCGATGCTGGACGGCGCAGCGTCCGCGAAGAAGGAGGAATCGGAAGGGGCGTCGCCGGGGGCGCGAGAGCCATCCAAGACAGCCGGACGCCCGCTCATGCCTGGCTCGCCTCCAGCTCCGCCAACTGCTCGGCCTCGCGCGCGGCCTGCAGCGCGTCGAGCACCTCGCCCAGGTCGCCTTCCATCACGGCACCCAGCTTGTAGAGCGTGAGGTTGATGCGGTGGTCGGTGAGCCGGCCCTGCGGGAAGTTGTAGGTGCGGATGCGGTCGCTGCGGTCGCCGCTGCCGATCAGGCCCTTGCGCAGCGCGGCCTCCTTGGCGGCGCGCTCGCTGCGCTCCTTCTCCTGCAGTCGGGCCTGCAGCACCTGCAGCGCCTTGGCCTTGTTGCTGTGCTGGCTGCGGCCGTCCTGGCATTCGGCGACCAGGCCGGTGGGCAGGTGCACCACGCGCACGGCCGAGTCGGTCTTGTTGATGTGCTGCCCGCCGGCACCGCTGGCGCGGAAGGTGTCGATGCGCAGGTCGGCCGGGTTGAGGGTGATGGCCTGCGCCTCGTCGGGCTCCGGCATCACGGCCACGGTGCAGGCGCTGGTGTGGATGCGCCCCTGGGTCTCGGTGGCGGGCACGCGCTGCACGCGGTGGCCGCCCGACTCGAAGCGCAGCCGGCCGTAGGCGCCGTCGGCCTCGACGCGCAGCACCACTTCCTTGTAGCCGCCGATCTCGCTCTCGCTGGCGCTCATGATCTCCAGCTTCCAGCCCTGGCTGGCCGCGTGGCGGGTGTACATGCGCGCCAGGTCGCCCGCGAACAGGGCCGATTCGTCGCCGCCGGTGCCGGCGCGGATTTCGAGAAAGGCGTTGCGGGCGTCGTCCGGGTCCTTGGGCAGCAGCAGGCGCTGGAGTTCGTCCGCCAGCTGCTGCAGCTCGGCCGTGGCGGCGGCGATTTCCTCCTGCGCCATCTCGGCCATGTCGGGGTCGTCCAGCATGCCGCGGGCGCTGTCCAGGTCGGCCTCGCGCTGGCGGTAGCGCGCCCAGCGGCCGGCGATGGCCGTGACCTCGGCATGCTCGCGCGAGATGGCGCGGTACTGCGCCATGTCGGCCATGATGTCCTCGCGGGAGAGCAGGAAGTCCAGCTCTTCCAGGCGCTGGGCAAAGCGTTCGAGTTGGTGGCGGAGGAAGTCTTTCACGGGCGAAGCGGAAGGGGAAGCAGGGCCGTGGAGCCCGGGCGGCGCAAAGTGGCTGCGCGGCGGAAGGGAGCGGCCTCGCGCAGAGGCCGCGGCGAGCGGGCGTCGCTAGTTGTCCCGGCGCGGGTCGCCGTTGCGCAGGAAGAGCCGGCTCACCGTCTGCGCCGTCTGCTCGCGGTGCGTGGCGTCGCCGGCATGCAGTTCGGCCAGGGCGCCGTGCAGCATCTTCTGCGTGAGGCCGCGCGACAGGGCCTCCAGCACCGCCTCGACGTCGTCGCCCCGGGCGAGCTGCCGGCGGGCGCGAGCCAGTTCGGCCGCACGCCAGGCATCGGCCTGGGCCTGCAGCTGCTGGATGAGCGGCACGCTGCTGCGCTGGTCCATCCAGTGCAGGAAGTTCTGCACCCCGGCGTCGATGATGGCCTCCGCCTGGGCGACGGCGGCCTGGCGGCTGGCCTCGCCCTGGCGCACCACGTGGGCGAGGTCGTCCACGGTGTACAGGTAGACGTCTTCCAACGCCTTGACCTCGGGCTCGATGTCGCGCGGCACCGCCAGGTCGACCATGAACATGGGCCGGTGCTTGCGCACCTTGAGCGCCCGCTCCACGGCACCCAGGCCGATCAGCGGCAGGGTGCTGGCGGTGCAGCTGACCACGATGTCGAACTCGGCCAGGCGGCCGGGCAGGTCGGCCAGGCGCATGGCCTCGCCGCCCAGGCGGCTGGCGAGCTTCTCACCACGCTCGAGCGTGCGGTTGGCGATGACGATGCTGGCGGGCTGGCGCGCGGCGAAATGTGTGGCGGCGAGGTCGATCATTTCGCCCGCGCCGACGAAGAGCACGCGGGTCTCGCGCAGGTCCTCGAAAAGCTGGCCGGCCAGCCGAACGGCGGCGGCGGCCATGCTGATGGAATGGGCGCCGATCTCGGTGGAGGTGCGCACTTCCTTGGCGACGGCGAAGGAGCGCTGGAACAGCTGGTTGAGCGTGGTGCCCAGCGCGCCGGCCGTTTCGGCGGCGCGGATGGCGTCCTTCATCTGGCCCAGGATCTGGGCCTCGCCGAGCACCATGGAGTCGAGGCCGCTGGCCACGCGGAAGGCATGGCGCGCGGCCTGGCCGTCGGTGAGCGTGTAGGTGTGGGAGCGAAGCAGGGCCGGCGAGACGCCGCCGCTGCCGGCCAGCCAGTCGACCGTGTGCTCCAGTGCGGGCCGGTCGGCAGCG
Organism: Pseudacidovorax sp. NFM-22; assembly: GCF_021401245.1. Classification (GTDB taxonomy): domain Bacteria; phylum Pseudomonadota; class Gammaproteobacteria; order Burkholderiales; family Burkholderiaceae_C; genus Xenophilus. The sequence goes on along the minus strand of NZ_JACBFY010000011.1, from coordinate 126,122 downwards.
CAGTAGATCTCGGTGCGGTTGCAGGTGGAGAGGATGGCGGCCTCCACTGGCGGATGGCCGCGCAGGCCCACGGCGCTGCGCAGACTCTGCAGGGTGGGCGCGATCTGGTCGACGGCAAACGCGAAGCGGCCGCGCAGGTCGAGCGGCGCGGTCGTGTGGTTCAAGCCGAGTGCCCAGACTGCCATAACTGCGCATTATAAAATTTGCGCCCCTCTTCGGCGCCCTGCACTGCAGCAAATCCTCCTATTGCAGTCATGTGCCGGTCGATCCGCGACGCATGTCCCCCCTCCAGTTTCTCGATCACCTGCTGAATTTTGTGGCGCCTGCCGTGGTCGTGGCGGGGTGGCTGGCCCTGGGCCTGCGCGTGCTGCAACGCGCACGCTCGGTGCGCGTGCCGCTGTGGAAGCAGGTGGCCGTCACCACGGGCGCTGGCGTCGCGACGCTGCTCGGCGGTCTGGTGCTGACGGGCCACGACGGGCGCGTGGCCACCTATGCGGCACTCGTGGTGGTCGCCGGGACTGTGCAGTGGGCGCTTCTGCGCGGCGGGCGCTGATCCCGTCTCGCTCCCTTTCCTGCGGGTAAGCCCGAGCTTTTCGGGGCCTCGTTCGATCCATAACATGAATATGAATTCATGTTCATGTTGAGTCGATGCGGGAAGAACTTGTTCAGAAAGCCGCCGGCACGCTGCCGGCGCAGCATGCCGTCACGCCCAAGCGTCCGCGCGGCCAGGAACGCCAGCAGGCGCTGATCGAAGCCGGGCTGCAGCTGACGGCCAGCCGCCGCTGGTCCGAGGTGACGGTCAGCGACATCGCCCAGGCCATCGGCTGCTCGGTCGGCACCTTCTACACGCGCTTCCACAACAAGGAGGCCTACTTCGCCGTGCTGCAGCAGTTGCTGGCAGAGGTGCTGCAACAGCGGCTCGACGCCTTCCACGCCGCGCCGGAGCGCGAGGGCGAGACGCCGGCCCAGTTCCTCCAGGCCTGGGTCGGGCTGATGGTCCATTCCTTCCGGCTGCACCGCGGGCTCTATGCCGCGGCGCTGGGGCAGACCCAGCAGCAGCCGCGCGACGCCAACACGGCGCATCCGCTGGCGCAACTGCGGCTGGTCACGCGCGGACGGCTGGCGGCGGCCATGGCGCGCTGGCCGCAATGGCAGGGCGAGGCCGCCGCCGCGCGCCTGGGCTTCGCCCACCAGATGCTGCACGGGCTGCTGGTCAGCGCCGTGCTGACCGACCCCGGCCCGGTGCGGCTGGGAGACGACGCCCTGGTCACGCAGACCGCCGAGGCGCTCGGCGCCTACCTGGGCATCGTGCCCGTGCACAAGGACAACCAGCCATGAAGACCGCCTACGGCCCCACCCTCGACCTCCAGCGCCTGGCCGCGGCCGGTGCGCCGCCGGAGGACGGCGAGGACTTCGACGACGCCCGGCGTGGCTTTCTCGGCAGCGACGACGAGGCCGAGGTGGCCGGCGTCTCCGGCGCGCCGGTCTGGAGCCTGCGTCCCTACGCCTTCCTCGACGACGAGACGCCCGCGCCCACCGTCAACCCGGCGCTCTGGCGCCAGGCGCGGCTCAACCGCATCCACGGCCTCTTCCAGGTCACGCCGCGCATCTTCCAGGTGCGCGGCTACGACCTGGCCAACATCACCTTCATCGAGGGCGACGAGGGCCTGATCGCCCTCGACGCCCTCACCGTGCCCGAGACCGCCGCCGCCGCGCTGCGCCTGTACCGCCGCCTGCGCGACCCCGAGGGCCGACGGCCGCTGCACACGGTGATCTACAGCCACAGCCACAGCGACCATTTCGGCGGCGTCGCCGGCCTTGTCTCGCAGAAGGACGTGGACGCCGGCCGTGTGCAGGTGATCGCGCCGGTGGGCTTCATGCACCACGCGGTGGCCGAGAACGTGATCGGCGGCGTCGCCATGGCGCGGCGGGCGCAGTTCCAGTTCGGCCACACGCTGCCGGTGGGCGCCGACGGCCAGGTGGACGCCGGCCTGGGCAAGAGCCTGCCGCGCGGCCGTCCCTCGCTGATCGCGCCCACCTGGGAGATCGTGCAGGACGTCGAGGCTCACACCATCGACGGCGTGGCCATCGAGTTCCAGCTGGCGCCCGACACCGAGGCGCCGGCCGAGATGCATTTCTACTTTCCGGGCGAGCGCGCCCTCAACCTGGCCGAGAACGCCACGCGCACGCTGCACAACCTCTGCCCGCTGCGCGGCGCCAAGGTGCGCGACTCGCTCGCCTGGTCCAAATACCTGCACGAGGCGCTGCAGCGCTGGGGCGACCGCAGCGACGTGGCGCTGGCCCAGCACCACTGGCCCACCTGGGGCCAGGACCGGGTGCAGGGCTTCCTGCGCGAGCAGCGCGACCTGTACCGCTGGCTGCACGACCAGACGGTGCGGCTGATGAGCCACGGCCTCAAGTCGGCCGAGATCGCCGAAGGCCTGACCATGCCGGGCCCGCTGGCGCGGCGCTGGCATGCGCGCGGCTTCTACGGCACGGTCTCGCACAACGTGAAGGCCATCTACCAGCACTACCTGTCCTGGTACGACGCCCATCCGGCCAACCTGCATGCGCATCCGCCCGTGGCGGCCGCCGAACGCTACGTGCGCTACATGGGCGGCATCGACGCGCTGGTCGAGCGGGCGCGCGAAGACCTGGATCGTGGCGACTACCGCTGGGTGGCCGAGGTCATGAAGCATGCCGTCTATGCGCATCCGGACCATGCCGGGGCCCGCGCGCTGGCCGCCGAGGCGCTGGAGCAGATGGGCTTCGCCGCCGAATCCGCCACCTGGCGCAATGCCTTCCTGCTGGGCGCGCGCGAATACCGCGAGGGCCCACCCGCAGCGCCGGCCGTGCCCGGCGGCAGCGCCATGCTGGCAGCGCTGGGCAACGGCCTGCTCTTCGACGCGCTGGCCGTGCGGCTGAACGCACCGCGTGCCGGCGAGCTGGCCTGCGTGGTGGGCCTGCACCTGGTCGACAGCGGCGAGCACTGGCGGCTGGAGCTGTCCAACGGCGCGCTGAGCCCGATCCGCGTGCCCTCGGCCGAGGCGCCCTGCGACGTGCACCTGACGCTGCCGCGCCGCGCCCTCAATGCCCTGCTGGCGCGCCAGCAGACGCTGCCGGAGCTGGTAGGCGCCGGCGAGGCTCAACTGCGCGGCGACGCCAGCCTGCTGCCGCGCTTCTTCGGCCTGCTCGACAACTTCAGCGGCAGCTTCCCGGTGGTCGACGCGGCCCGCTGGCCCGACTGACGTCCGTACGCGCGAGGTCGCCGCGCAACGTGCGGCGGCCGGCCCGCGCCCCGACTCCGATTCCTCCCAGCGTTCAGGAGACGCGCCATGCCCGAGAACAACAAGGAAGAGCACTTCGACTACGTCATCGTCGGCGGCGGCACCGCCGGCTGCACGCTGGCGGGCCGGCTCAGCGAGGACCCGCGGGTCACCGTCGCGTTGCTCGAAGCCGGCGGCAGCGACGCCAGCGGCTGGGTGACCGTGCCCATGGGCCTGATCGGCACCGTGCCCACACGACGCATGAACTGGGCCTTCGAGACCGAGCCGCAGCCCGGCCTGGGCGGCCGCCGCGGCTACCAGCCGCGCGGCAGGGTGCTGGGCGGCAGCTCGTCGATCAACGCCATGATCTACGTGCGCGGCCATCCCGCGGACTACGACGAATGGGCGGCGCTGGGCTGCACCGGCTGGAGCTGGCAGGAGGTGCTGCCCTACTTCCTGCGCAGCGAGGGCAACACGTCGCTGCCCGCCTCGGCGCTGCACGCGACGGACGGGCCGCTCAAGGTCTCCGACATCCGCTCGCCCGCTGCCTTCAACCAGCGCTTCCTGGATGCGGGCGTGCAATGCGGCTACGCGCTCAACCCCGACTTCAATGGCGAGCGCCAGGAGGGCGTGGGCTGGTTCCAGGTCACGCAGAACGGCGGCGAGCGCTGGAATGCGCAGCGGGCCTACCTGGCACCGGCGCGCAACCGGCCGAACCTGCGCGTGATCACCGGCGCCCATGCGCTGGGCCTGCGCATGGAGGGCCGGCGCGTGACCGGCGTGGACGTCTCGGTCGACGGCCAGCATCGCCGCCTGACCGCGCGCGCCGAGACCCTGCTGTGCGCGGGCGCCTTCGGCAGCCCGCAGCTGTTGATGCTCTCGGGCATCGGCCCGGCCGACGCACTGCAGGCGCAGGGCATCGCGGTGCGCCATGCGTTGCCGGGCGTGGGCCGCAACCTGCAGGACCACCTGGACTGCGTGCTGTCGCGGCGCTGGTTCGACCTGGAACTCTTCGGCCGCACGCCGCAGGGTCTGGTGTCGCTCTTCCGGCACTGGGGCCGCTGGCGTCGCGACCGCGAGGGCTGCTTTTCCACCAACTTCAACGAGGCTGGCGCCTTCCTGTGCAGCCGGCCGGGCCTGGCGAGGCCCGACATCGGCCTTCACTTCTCGCGCGCCCAGGTGCAGGACCATGGCCGTCGCCAGATGCCCGGCCACGGCTACGGCCTGCATGCCTGCGTGCTGCGGCCGGCCTCGCGCGGCACCGTGGGCCTGCACAGCGCCGACCCGCATGCGGCGCCGCGCATCGACCCGGCTTTCCTCTCCGATCCGCAGGACATGGCGGCCATGGTCGAGGCCTACCGCATCTGCCGCCGCATCCTGGCGGCGCCGGCCTTCGCCGACGTGCGGGGCATTCCCGGCCGCGACGAGCCGGACCCGGCCGATCGCATGGGCGTGGAGGCCTACATCCGCGCCACGGCCGACACCATCTACCACCCCGTCGGCACCTGCCGCATGGGGCAGGACGAGCAGGCCGTCACCGATCCTGAACTTCGCGTGCACGGCCTGGACGGGCTGCGCGTGGTCGACGCGTCGGTCATGCCGCGGCTGATCGGCGGCAACACCAATGCGCCGACCTACATGCTGGCGGAGAAGGCGGCCGACCTGATCCGCGGCCGGTCCTGCCCTGCCGCGGCGCCCGCCCCGACGCCTGCGGCGGAGACCGCCACCCTCGCCGCCGTGTAGGTCGCACGCCGCCTCCAGTCACACCCGCTCGCCGCGTCCCGCCCTCCCGCCCCCGGCACCGAAACCCAGGAGCCCGCCATGCCCGCCGCCCAACCGCCCGAAGCCCCCGCCTACCAGGGCCATGCCGGCCGCACCCTGGCCGAGTCGCGCCCCTGGTGGCCCGAACCCGCCCGCCCCGCGCCCGGCACGCCCAATGTGCTCGTGGTGCTGTTCGACGACGTCGGCTTCTCCGACTTCGGCTGCTACGGCTCGGACATCGCCACGCCCACCATCGACGCGCTGGCGCAGCAGGGCGTGCGCTGCACCGGCTTCCACACCACCGCCATGTGCTCGACCACGCGGGCCTCGCTGCTCACCGGCCGCAACCACCATGCGGTGGGCATGGGCTGCCTGGCCAACTTCGACTCGGGCTACCCGGGCTACCGCGGCAAGATCGCACGCGACGCGCCCACGCTGGCCGAGATGCTGCGCCCGCACGGCTACAACAACTACATGGTCGGCAAGTGGCATGTCACGCCGGTCAGCGAGACCGGCCCCGGCGGTCCCTACGACGGCTGGCCGCTGCGCCGTGGCTTCGACCGCTTCTACGGCTTCCTCGATGCCGAGACCGACCAGTACAGCCCCGAGCTGGTCCAGGACAACACGCTCATCGCCGCGCCTGGCACCTACGAGAGCGGCTACCACCTGACCGAAGACCTGGTGACCCAGGCCATCCGCATGATCGCGGACCACCAGGCCGACCGGCCGCGCCAGCCGTGGTTCACCTTCCTGGCGCTGGGCGCCTGCCACGCGCCGCACCAGGCGCCGGCCGAACTCATCGCCCACTACGACCAGCGCTTCGCCCACGGCTGGGACGAGGAGCGCGCCCGCCGCCTGGCGCGGCAGATCGCCATGGGCGTGGTGCCGCCCGGCACGCAGCTGCCCGAGCGCAACCCCGGCGTCGAGGCCTGGGGCGACCTTCCGCCCGAGCAGCAGCGCCTGTTCACCCGCCTGCAGGCGGCCTATGCCGCGATGCTCGACCATGCCGACCAGCACCTGGCGCGGCTGGTCGCCTTCCTGGAGGAAGCGGGCCTGCGCGAGGACACGCTGATCCTCGTGCTCTCCGACAACGGCGCCAGCCAGGAAGGCGGCCCGCTCGGCATGGTCAATGCCATGGGCCCCTTCAACCTGCTGCAGGAGACGCTGCAGACCAAGCTGGCGCGCATCGACGACATCGGCGGGCTCGACACGCACAGCAACTTTCCCTACGGCTGGGCGATGACGGCCAACACGCCGCTCAAGCGCTACAAGCAGAACACGCATGGCGGCGGCATCCGCGATCCGTTGGTCGTCTCCTGGCCGCGCGGCATCGCGGGCGACGGCGCGCTGTGGAAGGGCTTCTGCCACGTGAGCGACCTGGCGCCCACGGTGCTCGATCTGCTGAAGCTGGCGCCGCCCACGCAGGTGGAGGGCGTGGCCGCGCAGCCCATGACCGGCCAGAGCTTCGCCGCCTGCCTGCGCGACACGGCCGCTGCCGGGCAGCGGGGCCCGCAGTACTTCGAGATGTTCGGCCACCGGGGCCTGTGGCACGAGGGCTGGAAGGCCGTGGCCTGGCATGCCGTCAACACGCCCTTCGAGGCCGACGTGTGGGAGCTCTACCACCTGGACGAGGACTTCTCGGAGACGCGCGACCTGGCGGCGGTCCATCCCGAGCGCCTCGAAGCGCTGAAGGCCCTGTGGTGGCGCGAGGCCGAGGCCAACCAGGTGCTGCCGCTGGACGACCGTTTCGCGCCGCGCTTTGCCGAGAACGGCCGGCGCGTGCACGGCCCGCGCACCCACTTCGTGCTCCATGCCGGCATGGGCCACCTGCCCAACGACGTGGCACCCGACGTGCGCAGCCGCGACTACCGCATCGAGGCCTACGTCCGCATCGACCGTGCCGATGCGCGGGGCGTGCTGGTGGCGCATGGCGACGCCACCTGCGGCTACAGCCTGTACCTCAAGAACGGCCACCTGGTGCACGACATGAACGTGGGCGGGCGCCACCACCTCATCGTCTCGGAGCGGCCCTTCGTCCCGGGTCACCATGTGCTGGGCCTGCAGATGCGCCTCGGCCCCTGGGTGCGTGTGCGGCTGCCGGTGATCGGCATGACCATCATGCCCTCCACCCGCACGGCCACGCTGCTGATGGACGGCGAGCCGGTGGGCCGGCTGGACACGCGCATGCTGGGCTTCAACAGCCAGGTGTCCTTCTCGGGCCTGGACATCGGGCTGGACCGTGGCAGCCCGGTGTCGCACTACCCGGCACCGTTCGTGCTGCAGGGTGCCCGGCTGTTCCGCGTCGAGTACCAGCTCGACCCGCTGCAGCGCCTCGATCCCGAGCTGCTGGCGCTGGTGGAGATGGCCCGGCAGTAGTGCAGCGCGCCGCATGCCATCGCCGCCATCCCGACGACACGACGACACGACGACACGACGACACCGACACACAACCAGAGGAGACAACCATGCAACGCCGAGAACTGCTTGCCGCCGGCCTGGCGGCCCTGCCTGCCCTCGCGCCCGTGGCGGCGCGCGCGCAGACGCCCCTGCGCATCGTCACCACCGACCAGCCCGGCGGCGGCATGGACGCGCTGTTGCGGCCTCTGGCCGACCGCCTGGGCCAGAGCCTCGGCCGCCCGGTGCTGGTGGAGAACCGCGCCGGCGCCCAGGGCCGCATCGGTGGGCAGGTGGTCGCCACCAGCCCGCCGGACGGCAACACGCTGCTCGTCACCGTGCAGGCGGGCGTGGTCATCAATCCGCAGGCCTACCCGAGCTGGCCCTACAACCCGCTCACCGACCTGATTCCGGTGACGGACATGGGGCGCGGCAGCCTGCTGCTGCTGACCGGTCCGTCGATGCCGGCCAACGACTTCGCGGGCCTGGCGAAATGGCTGCAGGCGCAGCCCAAGGGCAGCGTGAGCTACGGCACCTACAGCCCCGGCACCATCTCCCATTTCGGCGGCGTGCTGCTGGCCAAGTCGCTGGGGGTGGACATGGTGGCCGTGCACTACAAGGCCTCGGGCGATCAGGTGCGCGACCTGGCGGGCGGGCAGGTGGCGCTCGGTTGGGGCCCGGCCGCTGGCTCGGTCGGGCAACTGATCAAGAGCGGCCGACTCAAGGCCATGGCCTACCTGGGGCCCAAGCGGCTGCCGGCCTTCCCGGAGGTGCCGACCATCCGCGAGCTGGGCAATCCCAGCGTGGAGCTGGACGGCTGGATCGGTGTCTTCGCGCCCCGCGGCACGCCCGCCGAGGCGGTCACGCACCTGCAGCAGGAAATCGCCCGCGCCATCGCCGCGCCGCAGATGCGCGACCTCTACCTCAACGTGGGCTTCATGCCGGGCGGCGCGTCGCCGGCCGAGTTCGCGCAGCTGGTCAAGTCGGACTGGCAGCGCTTCGGCGAGACGATCCGGATGATGGACTACCGGCCCGAGTGAGCGGGACGCCTGCGGCGCGTCCTTGCCTGCCGGGCACCCGCGCGATCGACGGCGGCTGGCTGCGGGGCCGGTGGTCTGCGGCCACTCAGGCCAGCGGCGCGGGCGCCGGCGGCGTCGCCGCCACCACGGGCGTGACCAGCGGCAGGCCGGCCAGCTTGAAGTCCTCCAGCATGGTGAAGAGCAGGTCGCTCTTCACCCCGCCCGCCACGCGCGGGCTGTTGACGTAGGCGATGGCCTGGAAGATCAGCATGCCGTTCTCGATGCCTTCCAGAGACACCGAGGGCGCTGGCGTGGGCAGGATGGACGGATGCGCCGCGCAGGCCGCCAGCATCAGCTCGCGCACACGGCGGGCATCGCTGGCCAGCGGCATCGGCAGGCGGATCAGCACGCGGCCCTCGGCATTGGCCAGCGTCATGTTGCGCACGGTCTTGGTGATGAATTCCGAGTTGGGCACGATCACCGTGGAGCGGTCGGCCAGCTGGATCTCGGTGGCGCGCACGTTGATGCGCCGCACGTCGCCCTCGGTGGTGCCCAGCACCACCCAGTCGCCCACCTTCACCGGCCGCTCGGCCAGCAGGATCAGGCCCGAGATGAAGTTCTGCACGATGGCCTGCAGGCCGAAGCCGATGCCCACCGACAGCGCACTGGCGATCCAGGCGATGCGGTTGATGCCGATGCCCAGCGCCGACAGCGCCATCGCCACCACCAGCACGCCACCCGCATAGCCCAGCAGCGTGGTGAGCGAGCTGCGCATGCCGGGCTCCAAGCCCGATGCCGGGAAGTAGCGGGTGTCCAGCCAGACGCGCAGCACCCGCAGCGCGATGAAGCCCGCCACCAGCACCGCCAGCGCGCTGAACAGGGCCGCGGGCACGAACTGGAACTCGCCCACCTGCAGGCCGCTGCCGAACTGGCCGGAGCGCTGTACCACCTCTTCCGGCCCCGTGCCCAGCGGTGCCATGAGCGTGATGACGAGGTAGAAGAAGAGCGCCAGCCGCAGCACGCCCGACAGCAGCACCGCGGCCTGGTCCAGCCGTGTGGGCTGCAGGCCGAAGCTGGCCGCCAGCCGCTGTCCGGTGGCGCTGCGCGCCGCGAGCAGCGCCATGCACAGGTCGTCGACGAACTTGAACAGCACATAGAAGGCGCAACCCACGATGCCGGTCCAGATCAGCTGGCTGGCCACCAGGCTGGCCAGCGCCACGTAGCCGCTGACGAGCAGCGCCACCACGGCCAGCAGCACCACGCCGACCAGGCCGCGCAGCAGGCCGACCCATACCGGACGGATCGTCTGGGTGGCGGAGGTGCCATCACCGGCATCGGCCGGGCGGGCCGCGTCGGGGGCGGCGGTCTGCGCCGCGCCAGCGGCGCCGCCCGTCGCGGCCGGCCGCAGCCGGAACAGCAGCAAGGCCACCAGCAGGGTCAGGGCCGCGGCGGTGGCCGCCTGCGTCGCCTGCAGGGCCGCATAGCTGGCCTCCACCAGCGCATTCACCTGCGCCGGTATCCACACCAGTGCGCCGACGATGGCGACCAGCAGCGGAAAGGGCCGCAGCCGCAGCGCCATGGCGTCCGCGATGGGCGGCAACCGCCACGAGCGGCGCGCGTTCGCCAGCAGGGCGCGGCCCAGGCTCAGCACGAAGGTCATGAAGAGCGCGACGCCGATCAGCTCCTTCACCATCTCCCGCGCCGCCTCGCCGAGCAGCTGCTGGTCTTCGAGCAGTGCGCGGAAGCCGTGCAGGGCCAGCGCCACCAGCAGCATGTTGACGAGCACCACGGCGATCACCAGCAGCGAACGCCGCAGACGGCCGCCGGGCAGGATGCGCTGCGCCAGCGCCACCAGGCCGCGCTCGGCCAGCATGTTGCCCAGCGTGATCACCCCCAGCGCCAGCAGCAGCGCGCCCAGCACCACGCCACGGTGGGCGGGCGACAGGGCCGCCGATGCAGCGGCGCGCAACTCGTCCAGCAGGGGCGCCAGCCGGTCGCGGTCGTCGGGCCAGGCGTCGGCGATGGCCTGCCAGAAGACGGGCGACAGCGGCGAGGCGGTGCGTTCGGTCAGGCGGGCCTCGAAGTCCTGGCGGCGCTTGTTCAGCAACTCGGTGGCGCGCTGCTGGGCGTCGACCACCACCAGTCGCGCCAGGCGGATGTCGGCGTCGACGCCATTGCGCTCGCGTGTGAGCGTGGCGCGCTGGCGCGTGATGTCGGGGTCTTCGGTCGTGCCGGCGGCGGGGGCCGGGCCCAGCTCGCCCAGCCGGGCGTTCAGGTCGTTGAGCTGGCCCGTGCGCAGGTCGATCAGCTTCTGTGCGGCGGTGCCGATGGCGTCGACCTGCCGCACCAGCAGGCGGGCCTCTTCGCTCGTCTCGGCCGACTTGGGCAGGGCCGTGAGCTGGGCACGCAGCGTGGTGATGTCGGCCAGCGCATCGGTCTGCGCGGCCGTGGTCGATGCGCTGGAGGTGGGCTGGCCCCAGGCGGTGGGCAGGTCGGGCAGGCCCGTCCACAGGGCCAGCCAGAGGGCGAAGAGAAAGAGAAGACGCGGAGTCCGGCGCATTCGCTGGATCATAGGCAGAGCTTGCGGTGGGACCTGTCGGCCGGCGCTGGCAGCAGGGCCGTCGCGGGTCAACGCGCCCGGGGCCGAGACCCTTCAGGCGCACATCGGCGCCCGACGATCAGGCCGTCAGCCGGCCGGCGAGAACAGGTCCACCCGGTCGGTGATGATGCCGTCGGTGCCCAGCTCGACGAGGCGCTGGGCCGCCCATTCGTCGTTCACGGTGTAGCTCAGCTGCCGGAAGCCGGCGGCCCGGGCGTCGGCCACGGTGTGCGCGTCCCACAGCGCGTGGTTGCAGACGATGGCCACGCAATCGAGCTGGCGGGCGAGATCGAGCCAGTCATTGCGCAGGGTGTCGAGCAGCAGGGCGCGCGGCAGCGCCGGTTCGGTGTCGCGCGCGGCGGCCAGGGCATCGGGGCGGAAGGAACTGAGCAGCGGGGGCACGGCCGCGCCGGCCCACAGGCGCGCCGCCTCGCGTGCGACGGCGGCGCCCGTCTCGGCGTCGGTGCCGGGCGTGGGCTTGATCTCGATGTTGAGCAGGTGGCCGTTCGCCAGGCAGAAGCGCGCCAGCGCGGCCAGCGTCGGCAGCGGCTCGCCGGCATAACGGCGCGAATGCCAGCCGCCCGCGTCGAGCTGCGACAGCGCCGACCAGGGCTGCTCGCCGCCGATGCCGGCAGCGCCGGTGGTGCGCGCCAGCGTGGCGTCGTGCATGAGGAAGACCACGCCGTCCTGGCTGAGCTTGGCATCGCATTCGAACATGCGGTAGCCGTGGTCCGCGCCGAGGCGGAAGGCGGCCAGCGTGTTCTCGGGCGCGAGCTTGCCGGCGCCGCGATGGGCGATCCAGCGGGGATAGGGCCAGGGCGGCACTCAAGCCTCCAGGCGCTTGCCGGACCCGGCATCGAACCAGTGCAACCGCTCTTCGCCCGCACCCAGCCGCAGCGTGTCGCCCACCTTGGGTGCGGGCTTGTCGGCATCGGCGCGCATCACGATCTGCTCGTCGCCGATGCGGCCGTAGACCAGGCGTTCGGCGCCCAGCAGCTCGACCTGCTCCACGTTCACGCTCCAGCCGGAATCGTGCTGGGCGATGTGCTCGGGCCGGATGCCCAGGATCTTGCCGGCCGGCACGCCCGGGGCGTTCTTCAGCAGGTTCATGGGCGGCGAACCGATGAAGCTGGCCACGAAGGTGGTGGCGGGCCGGTGGTAGACCTCTTCGGGCGTGGCGAACTGGTCCATCACGCCGCCGTTCATCACGATGATGCGCTGGGCCAGCGTCATGGCCTCGACCTGGTCGTGGGTGACGAAGAGCGAGGTGATGCCCAGCTCGCGGTGCAGCTTCTGGATCTCCAGCCGGGTCTGGGCGCGCAGCTTGGCGTCCAGGTTGGAGAGCGGCTCGTCGAACAGGAAGACCTGCGGCTGGCGCACGATGGCGCGGCCCATGGCCACGCGCTGGCGCTGGCCGCCCGACAGCTCGCGCGGCTTGCGCTCCAGCAGGTGGCCCAGTTCGAGAATCTTGGCCGCCTTGTCCACCCGCGTCTTGATCTCGTCCTTCGGCACGCCCTGGATGCGCAATCCGTAGGCCATGTTGTCGAAGTTGGTCATGTGCGGGTAGAGCGCGTAGTTCTGGAACACCATCGCGATGTCCCGCTTGGCCGGCTCCACGTCGTTGACCACCCGCCCGCCAATGGCGATCTCGCCGGCGGAGATCTCCTCGAGCCCCGCCACCATGCGCAGGAGCGTCGACTTGCCGCAGCCCGACGGCCCCACGATGACCACGAACTCGCCATCCCGGATATCGGCCGACACGCCATGGATGACCTGATTGGCCTTGGCACCCTTGCCGTAGCGCTTGATGACGTTGCGAAGGGAAATACCGGACATAAGAGAACTAAAAACAGGTTGCGACGTTGGAAGAGGCGCGATCCAGGCGGGAGACACCGCGGAACCGGCTTTGCCGGGCCGCCGGTGTCGCCCCCTTGAGGGGGGATTCGGCTACACGAAGTGAGCAAGAAACGGGGGTGGGCTCATTTCTCGGTGTCGACAAGTCCCTTGACGAACCACTTCTGCATCAGGATCACCACCAAGGCCGGCGGCAGCAGCGCCAGGATGGCCGTCGCCATGATGATGTTCCAGTCGTTGGCCGCGTCGCCGCTGGCGATCATGCGCTTGATGCCGATCACCACCGGGTACATGTCCTCGGTGGTGGTGGCCAGCAGCGGCCAGAGGTACTGGTTCCAGCCGTAGATGAACTGGATGACGAACAGCGCCGCGATGGAGGTCTGCGACAGCGGCACCAGGATGTCCTTGAAGAAGCGCATGGGCCCCGCGCCGTCGATGCGCGCTGCCTCCACCAGCTCGTCCGGCACCGACAGGAAGAACTGCCGGAACAGGAAGGTCGCCGTCGCCGAGGCGATCAGCGGTACCGTCAGGCCCGCATAGGTGTTGAGCATGTTCAGGTCCGACAGGACCTTGTAGGTGGGCAGGATGCGCACCTCCACCGGCAGCATCAGCGTCACGAAGATCATCCAGAAGACGAGCTTCTTGAACGGGAAGCGGAAGTACACGATGGCGAAGGCCGACAGCAGCGAGATGGCGATCTTGCCGATGGCGATCACCAGTGCCGTGACCAGGCTCACCCACATCATGCGACCCACGGCCGCCTTGGAGCCCTGCGTCTCGGCGGTGCCGGTGAGGGCGGCGGTGTAGTTCTCGATCAGGTGCTTGCCGGGCGTGAGCGGCATGGGCACCTGCACGATCTCGTCGCGCGTGTGCGTCGAGGCCACGAAGGCCAGGTAGATCGGGAAGGCAATGATCAGGATGCCCAGCAGGAGCACCACATGCGAAAGGACCGTCAGGCCGGGGCGTCGTTCAACCATGTCAGTACTGCACCTTCTTCTCGACGTAGCGGAACTGCACCACCGTCAGCGCAACCACGATCAGCATCAGCACCACCGACTGAGCGGCCGAGCCGCCGAGGTCGAGCGCGCGGAAGCCGTCATGCCAGACCTTGTAGACCAGGATGGCCGTGTCGCGCCCCGGGCCGCCCTCGGTGGTGGCATGCACCAGCGCGAAGGTGTCGAAGAAGGCATACACCACGTTGATCACGAGCAGGAAGAAGGTGGTGGGCGACAGCAGCGGGAACTGGATGGTCCAGAAGCGTCGCAGCGGCCCGGCGCCGTCGATGGAGGCCGCCTCGATCAGCGCCTTCGGGATCGACTGCAGGCCGGCCAGGAAGAACAGGAAGTTGTAGGAGATCTGCTTCCACACCGCCGCCACCACGATCAGCGACAGCGCCTGGTTGGAGTTGATCAGGTGGTTCCAGTCGTAGCCCATCTTGCGCAGGCCGTAGGCCACCACGCCGATGGAGGGCGAGAACATGAACACCCACAGCACCCCCGCCACGGCAGGTGCCACGGCATAGGGAATGATCAGGAAGGTCTTGTACGCCAGCGCTCCGCGCAGGATGCGGTCGGCAAAGATGGCCAGCACCAGCGACAGCGCGATGCCGCAGCCCGCCACCAGCACCGAGAAGATGGCCGTGACCTTGAAGGACTCGATGTAGGCCGGGTCCTGGAACAGCTGCTTGAAGTTCTCCAGCCCCACGAACACGGTCGACGTGCCGAAGGCGTCCTCGCTCTGCATCGACTGCAGCACGGCCTGGCTGGCGGGCCAGAAGAAGAAGACCAGGATCACCGCCATCTGCGGCGCGATGAGCACCCAGGGCAGCCAGGAGGATCGGAAGAGGACGCGTTTTTCCATGGGGCTCTGAAAACGAAAACGCCCGGCTGGCGTCAGCGCGGGCGTGCGAGTCTACTGCGACGTCAGCTTGCCGGCAGCTTGACCGCCCGCCCGGCGGGACGGGCAGGCGAGGGCCGCTGGCGCGCCGCGAACCGCGCGGTGGGCATCAGCTCCGGTTCGCCTTCTGGAAGCGCTCCAGCTGCTCGTTGCCACGTTGCACCGCGGCGTCCAGCGCTTCCTTGGCGCTCTTCTTGCCCGACCAGATCTGCTCGGTCTCCTCGTCGATGATGGTGCGGATCTGCACGAAGTTGCCCAGGCGGATGCCGCGCGACTTGTCGGTGGTCTTGCGGATCATCTGCGTCACGGCCACGTCGGTGCCCGGCTTCTCCTTGTAGAAGCCCGACTTCTCGGTCAACTCATAGGCGGCCAGGGTGATCGGCAGGTAGCCGGTGCGCTTGTGGCTGGCCGACTGCACGTCGGCGTTGGACAGGAACTTGAAGAAGTCCGCCACGCCCTTGTATTCGGCCGGCTTCTTGCCTGCCATGACCCACAGGCTGGCACCGCCGATCACGGTGTTCTGCGGCGAACCTTCGACATCGGGGTAGTAGGGCAGGGTGGACAGGCCGTAGGCGAACTTGGCGTCCTTGGCAACGCGGGCGTACAGGCCCGACGAACCGGTCATCATGGCGCACTCGCCGGCGGGGAAGGCGGCGTCCGGCACGTTGCCACGGCCCTTGTAGACGAACAGGCCCTGCTTGGCCATGTTGGCCAGGTTCTCGAAGTGGCGCACATGCAGCGGCGAGTTGAAGGCCAGGCGTGCGTCGGTGCCACCGAAGCCGTTGTTGCGCGTCGCGAACAGGGTGTTGTGCCAGGTCGAGAAGCTCTCCAGCTGCGTCCAGCTGATCCAGCTGGTGGTGAAGGGGCACTTGTGGCCGCTGGCCTTGAGCTTGGCGGCGGCGGCGACGACCTCGGGCCAGGTCTTGGGCGCCTTCTCGGGGTCCAGACCGGCCGCCTTGAAGGCGTCCTTGTTGTAGTAGAAGATCGTCGTCGAGCTGTTGAAGGGCAGGCTCAGCATCTGGCCGTTGGGGGCCGTGTAGTAGCCGGCCACGGCGGGGATGTAGGCCTTGGGATCGAAGCTCACGCCGCTTTCCTTCATCACCTCGGCCACCGGCTTGATGGCGGCCTTGGAGGCCATCATGGTGGCGGTGCCCACTTCGAAGACCTGCAGGATGTGCGGCGCGTTGCCCGACCGGTAGGCGGCGATGGCGGCCGTCATCGACTCGTCATAGGTGCCCTTGAAGGTGGGCACGACCTTGTATTCCTTCTGGCTCTCGTTGTACTGCTTGGCGAGGTCGTTGACCCACTCGCCCAGCGGGCCGCTCATGGCGTGCCACCACTGGATCTCGGTCTGTGCGTGCGCCGGAACGGCGGCCATGACGGCCACGGTGGCGGCTGCAGCAAGTTGCGTGAATCGCATGAAGACTCCTGGATGCGAATGACAAAAGTGAAGAGACTATGGCTGTTCTGTGACAGCGTGACGGCGGGTTGTCGCATGGCAGGCGGTCCATGCTCAAGCGGGGAAACCCTTTTTGCGGCCGGGGCGGGCCGGCCGCTCTGCGGCGGTGCAGCAGGCTTGAACCATACTCGACCGTTTTGACAAACGTGTTGATGCCGGGCATGACGAAGACCACCTCGCTGGACAAGGCCAAGATCAAGTTCCTGTTGCTGGAGGGCATCCATCCCTCCGCGGTCGAACTGCTGCAGGCCTCCGGCTACAGCCAGGTGGAGGTGCTGCCCGGTGCGCTCGAAGGCGAAGAGCTCAAGGCCCGCCTGGCCGACGTGCACTTCCTGGGCATCCGATCGCGCACGCAGCTCACGGCCGAGGTGTTCGCCGCCGCGCCCAAGCTGGTGGCCGTGGGCGCCTTCTGCATCGGCACCAACCAGATCGACCTGGACGCGGCCCGCGAGCATGGCGTGGCCGTGTTCAACGCGCCTTACTCCAACACCCGCTCGGTGGCCGAGCTGGTGCTGGCCGAGGCCATCCTGCTGCTGCGCGGCGTGCCCGAAAAGAACGCGGCGGCCCACCGCGGCGGCTGGCTCAAGACCGCCGACAACGCCTACGAGATCCGCGGCAAGACGCTGGGCATCGTGGGCTATGGCTCCATCGGTGCGCAGCTGTCGGTGCTGGCCGAGGCGCTGGGCATGCATGTGGTCTTCCACGACGTGGTGGCCAAGCTGCCGCTGGGCAATGCGCGCCAGGCCCGCAGCCTGGAAGAGCTGCTGGCCCAGTCCGACATCGTGAGCCTGCACGTGCCCGAACTGCCCTCCACGCAATGGATGGTCGGCGAGGCCGAGATCGCGGCCATGAAGCCGGGCGCCATCCTCATCAATGCCTCGCGTGGCACGGTGGTGGTCATCGAGGCGCTGGCCGCGGCGCTGCGTGAGCGCCGGCTGCTGGGCGCGGCCATCGATGTCTTTCCCAAGGAGCCCAAGAGCAACAAGGACGAATTCCAGTCGCCGCTGCGCGGGCTGGACAACGTGATCCTCACGCCGCACATCGGCGGCTCGACCATGGAGGCGCAGGCCAACATCGGCGTCGAGGTGGCCGAGAAGCTGGTGCGCTACAGCGACAACGGCACCACCACGCGCTCGGTCAACTTTCCCGAGGTGGCGCTGCCGGCGCACCCGGGCAAGCACCGGCTGCTGCACATCCACCGCAACGTGCCGGGCGTGCTGTCGGCCGTGAACCAGGTCTTTGCCGACCACCACATCAACATCGCCGCGCAGTACCTGCAGACCAACGACAAGGTGGGCTACGTGGTGACCGATGTGGACGCGGCTTCGTCCGACGTGGCCCACGAGGCGCTGGCCAAGGTGCCGGGGACGATCAAGAGCCGGGTGCTGTTCTAGGCGCCGCGCCGCGCCTGCCTCGGCGTCGCCTGCGGGTCCCGCCGGGGCCGCCTCGCAGCACCGCCGAAGTCGCGGCCGATGCCCAAGGGCCGGCTTCGGGTGCCCGTACGATGGCGCTCCTTGTCATTGCCGGGAGCGTCCATGCCGCTTCGAGTCGTTCAGCTGGGGTCGCCGCGTGCCGCCGATGAAGGCACGCGCATCGGAACCGTCCGCCGCCCGCCCCGCGGTGTGCCCCAGGCGGCGTTCTCGTCGGGCAACTGGTACGACGTCTGGTTCCCCGTTCTGGCGCCCTCGGCCGACACCATGAAGCAGGGGCGGGAGGCCGAGACGCCGCAGCAATGGTCCGCCTTCGTGCGCAAATTCAAGGCGGAGCTGAACACGCCGGAGGCCCAGCAGTCGCTCGACCTGCTGGCCGTCCTGTCGCGCGACGCCAACCTGTCCGTGGGCTGCTACTGCGAGCATGAGAGCCGCTGCCATCGCTCGGTCCTGCGCGAACTGCTGGCGGCCCGCGGCGCGGTGTTCGCAGGCGATGAGCCCGCATGACGTCCTCTCCCGCCATAACCTTTCGTCGTCTTCATCCATGCCACGCATCGACCATGTCGCCCTCTGGGTGCACGATCTGGACGCCATGTGCGCCTTCTACGCCCGCGCTTTCGAGGGCCAGGTGGGGCCGCTCTACAAGAATGCCGCCAAGGGATTCGCCTCCCGCTTCGTGGCCTTCGGCGACGGTGGCCGGATCGAGTTCATGACCACGACCACGCTGGCGCCGCTGGCTGCGGCGCCCGGCAGCCAGCGCATGGGCCTGACGCACCTGGCCATGGCGGTGGGCAGCGAGGCCCGGGTCGACGCACTGACGCAGGATCTGCAGCGTCAGGGCGCGCCGCTACTCGACGGGCCGCGACGCACCGGCGACGGCTACTACGAAAGCGTGGTACTCGACCCCGAGGGCAACCGGATCGAGATCACGGTCTAGCGGGCGTGGCGGGCAGGGCACGGCCCGGCATGGGCCCGGCCAAGCGCCGCCATGAGGGCGGCGACTAAAATCCGCCCCCCGGTTCAAGGGCGCGAGGCGCCCTGCCGTGGCGCCTTCCCCCGATGAATGCCCCGACCGCGCTCAATGCGCTGCTGTCGCAGGCCGCCGAGCCGGCGCGTCTGCGCGAGATTCCGTACAACTACACCAGCTTCTCCGATCGCGAGATCGTGATCCGCCTGCTCGGCAGCCGGGCCTGGGAGCTGCTGCAGAGCCTGCGCGACGAGCGCCGCACGGGCCGCTCCGCCCGCATGCTGTACGAGGTGCTGGGCGACATCTGGGTGGTGCAGCGCAATCCCTACCTGGTGGACGACCTGCTGGACAACCCGCGCCGCCGCGGCCAGCTGGTCGACGCCCTGCGCCACCGCCTGGCCGAGGTGCAGCGCCGCCGCACGCCGCAGGACGACGCCCAGCGCGACACGCTGGTGGGCGAGCTGCTGGTGCTGGTGCAGCAGGCCATCGATGGCTTCTCCGCCCACTTCGACGAACTCGCCGCCCTGCGCCAGAAGGCCCAGCGCGTGCTGCGTCGCTGCACGGCGCGCGACAACATCAAGTTCGACGGCCTCTCGCGCGTGGCCCATGTGACCGACGCCACCGACTGGCGGGTCGAATACCCCTTCGTCGTGCTCGTGCCCGACACCGAGGCCGAGATGGCCGCGCTGGTGGCCGCCTGCATCGAGCTCGGGCTCACCATCATTCCGCGCGGGGGCGGCACCGGCTACACCGGTGGCGCCATTCCGCTGACCTGGAAGAGCGTGGTGATCAACACCGAAAAGCTCGAAGCCATGACCGAGGTCGAGATGGTGAACCTGCCGGGCCTGGACGGCCCGGTGCCCACCATCTGGACCGAGGCCGGGGTGGTGACGCAGCGCGTGGCCGATGCGGCCGAGCGGGCGGGCTTCGTCTTCGCGGTCGACCCGACCTCGGCCGAGGCATCGTGCGTGGGCGGCAACGTGGCCATGAACGCCGGCGGCAAGAAGGCCGTGCTGTGGGGCACGGCGCTGGACAACCTCGCCTCCTGGCGCATGGTCACGCCGCAGGCCGAGTGGCTGGAAGTCACGCGCCTGGGCCACAACCTGGGCAAGATCCACGACGTCGACAGCGCGGTCTTCGAGTTGCAGTACTTCGCCGCCGACGGCCGCACGCCGCTGCGCACCGAGCGCCTGGAAATCCCCGGCCGCACTTTCCGCAAGGAAGGCCTGGGCAAGGACGTCACCGACAAGTTCCTGGCCGGCTTGCCCGGCATCCAGAAGGAGGGCTGCGACGGCCTGATCACCAGCTGCCGCTGGGTGGTGCACCGCATGCCGGCGCACACCCGCACCGTCTGCCTGGAGTTCTTCGGCAATGCCAAGGACGCGGTGCCCTCGATCGTCGAGATCAAGGACTTCATGTTCGCCGAGCAGAAGCGTTCGGGCGTGCTGCTGGCCGGCCTGGAGCACCTGGACGACCGCTACCTCAAGGCCGTGGGCTATGCCACCAAGAGCAAGAAGCACGGCGGCGGCCTGCCCAAGATGGTGCTCTTCGGCGACATCAGCGGCGACGATGCCGACGCCGTGGCCCGCGTCACCAGCGAGGTGGTGCGCATCGCCAACTCCCGCTCGGGCGAAGGCTTCATCGCCATCAGCCCCGAGGCGCGCAAGAAGTTCTGGCTGGACCGCAAGCGCACTGCGGCCATCAGCCGCCACACCAACGCCTTCAAGATCAACGAGGACGTGGTGATTCCGCTGCCGCGGATGGCCGAGTACACCGACGGCATCGAGCGCATCAACATCGAGCTGTCGCTGCGCAACAAGATCCGCCTGACGCACGAGCTGGAGGCCTTCCTCTCGCGCGGCAACCTGCCGCTGGGCAAGAGCGACGACGCGCACGAGATTCCCGCCGCCGAGCTTCTGGAAGGCCGCGTGCAGCAGGCCGTGGCCCTGGTGCGCGAGGTGCGCGGCCGCTGGCAGAGCTGGCTGGGCGACGCCGACGCGCTGTTCCCGCAGCTGCAGGACCACTCGCTGCGCGCCAGCTGGAAGACCGAGATCCGCGCGCCGCTGGCCAAGATCTTCGGCGGCAGCGAGTTCGCGCCCATCCTGGCCGAATGCGAGGCCATCCACAAGCGCGTGCTCAAGGGCCGCGTGTGGGTGGCGCTGCACATGCATGCCGGCGACGGCAACGTGCACACCAACATCCCCGTCAACAGCGACGACTACGAGATGCTGCAGACGGCCCATGAGGCCGTGGAGCGCATCATGAAGCTCGCCCGCAGCCTGGACGGCGTGATCTCGGGCGAGCACGGCATCGGCATCACCAAGCTGGAGTTCCTGTCCGACGAAGAGCTGGCGCCCTTCGCGCAGTACAAGCAACGGGTCGACCCGGAAGGCCGCTTCAACAAGGGCAAGCTGCTGCGGACTCCGCGTTCCGCTGGCGCTGAAGCCGCCTCCTCCGTTCACGCTGAGCTTGTCGAAGCGCGGCGCGAGGCTTCGACAAGCTCAGCCCGAACGGGTGGCGCTGGCTCAGCCCGAACGGTGCGGGAGGAGCCGCTTCATGCCGACCTGACCAACGCCTACACGCCCAGCTTCGGGCTGATGGGGCACGAGTCGATCATCATGCAGCAGTCCGACATCGGTGCCATCGCCGACTCGGTCAAGGACTGCCTGCGCTGCGGCAAGTGCAAGCCGGTGTGCGCCACGCACGTGCCGCGCGCCAACCTGCTCTACAGCCCACGCAACAAGATCCTCGCCACCTCGCTGCTGGTGGAGGCCTTCCTGTACGAGGAGCAGACGCGCCGCGGCGTGTCGATCCAGCACTGGCAGGAGTTCGAGGACGTGGCCGACCACTGCACGGTCTGCCACAAGTGCCTGACGCCCTGCCCGGTGAAGATCGACTTCGGCGACGTGTCGATGAACATGCGCAACCTGCTGCGCAAGATGGGCCAGAAGAGCTTCCGTCCCGGCAACGCGGCGGCCATGTTCTTCCTGAACGCGACCAACCCGTCGACCATCAAGGCCATGCGCACCGGCATGGTGGAAGTCGGCTTCAAGGCACAGCGCCTGGCCAACGACCTGCTGCGCCCCGCCGCCAAGAAGCAGACCGCGCATCCGCCGGCCAGCCTGGGCACGGCGCCGATCAAGGAACAGGTCATCCACTTCGTCAACAAGAAGATGCCCGGCGGCCTGCCCAAGAAGACGGCCCGCGCGCTGCTGGACATCGAGGACGCCGACTACGTCCCGATCATCCGCGACCCCAAGGCCACGACGCCCGAGACCGAGGCGGTCTTCTACTTCCCGGGCTGCGGCTCGGAGCGGCTCTTCTCGCAGGTGGGCCTGGCGACGCAGGCCATGCTGTGGCATGCGGGCGTGCAGACGGTGCTGCCGCCGGGCTACCTGTGCTGCGGCTATCCGCAGCGCGGCTCGGGCCAGTTCGACAAGGCCGAGCAGATGATCACCGACAACCGGGTGCTCTTCCACCGCGTGGCCAACACGCTCAACTACCTGGACATCAAGACCGTGGTGGTGAGCTGCGGCACCTGCTACGACCAGCTGCAGGGCTACCAGTTCGACAAGATCTTCCCCGGCTGCCGGATCATCGACATCCACGAGTACCTGCTGGAGAAGGGCATCAAGCTGGAGGCCAACGCCGCCGCGTACCTCTACCACGACCCCTGCCACACGCCCATGAAGCTGCAGGACCCGATGAAGACCGTGAAGTCGCTGGTGGGCGACCAGGTGCTCAAGAGCGACCGCTGCTGCGGCGAATCCGGCACGCTGGGCGTGACGCGGCCCGACATCTCCACGCAGATCCGCTTCCGCAAGGAAGAAGAGCTGAAGAAGGGCGAGGCCGCGCTGCGCGCCACCCATGCGCTGCCGGCGCAGGGCGACGTGAAGATCCTCACCAGCTGCCCCAGCTGCCTGCAGGGCCTGTCGCGCTACGGCAATGACCTGAACAACGGCCTGCTCGAAGCCGACTACATCGTGGTCGAAATGGCACGCCGCATCCTGGGCGAGAACTGGATGCCTGAGTACGTGTCGGCCGCCAACGCGGGTGGCATCGAGCGGGTGCTGGTGTGAGCGTGGTCGCGGGCTGCCCGCTGTGCGACGAGCCCGGCGGCCGCGTGGTCGCCCAGGGCGCGCGGTGGCGCGTGATCCACGCGCAGGAGGCGGGCTTTCCAGCCTTCTACCGGGTGGTCTTGACGGCGCATGTGGCCGAGTTCTCCGACCTGCCGGACGACGAGCGTGCCGAGTGCATGCGCGTGATGGTGGCCGTGGAGCGTGCGCTGCGCGATGCGCTGGCGCCCGCCAAGATGAACGTGGCCACGCTCGGCAACATGGTCCCGCACCTGCACTGGCATGTGATCGCGCGCTTCGACTGGGACAGCCACTTTCCCTCGCCCGTGTGGGCCGAGGCGCGCCGTGCGCGCGACATGGCGCGCGAGCAGGACGTGCAGGCCCGCCTGCCCGCGGCGGAGTCGGCCATGGTGGCCGCGCTTGCGCGCCGCTGATCTCGATGAGCAAGGAATCTTCCGCATGGCAGGCTTGACGCCCGGCGCACCGACGCCCGAATCCATCACCCTGCATGCGCAGTCGCGCGTGCTAGAAGTGGGCTTTTCCGATGGCGCGGTGTTCCGCATTCCCTACGAGCTGCTGCGCATCAACTCGCCCTCGGCCGAAGTGAAGGGCCATGGGCCGGGCCAGGAGATCCTGCAGACCGGCAAGCGCGAGGTCGAGATCGTCGACCTGCAGCTGGTGGGCCACTATGCCGTGCAGCCGCTCTTCAGCGACGGGCACGAGAGTGGCATCTACTCGTGGGACCTGCTCTACGACCTGGGCGCCCGCCAGGCCGAGCACTGGGCCGAGTACGAGCGCCGCATCGCCGAAGCGGGTGCCGACCGCGATGCGCCCATGCCCAAGTCGGGCCCCTCCACCTGCAGTCCTTCCTGAGCGCCGGGCGCTTCGCGCTTTGCGCGAATGTCCGCCGCATGTCAAGGGTCGTCGGCCGGAAGGCCGGGCGATCCGCCTAACATCGGACCCATGACTTCCACCCACTTCGGTTTCGAGACCGTCGACGAAAGCGACAAGGCGCGCCGCGTGCGCGGCGTGTTCGATTCCGTGGCCCCGCGCTACGACCTGATGAACGACCTCATGTCCATGGGTCTGCACCGGGCATGGAAGGCGTACACCGTGATGGTCGCGAACGTGCGCGAAGGCTCGAAGGTGCTGGACATCGCCGGCGGCACCGGCGACCTCGCACTGGCCTTCGCCAAGAAGGTGGGCCGCAGCGGCCAGGTGGTGCACACCGACATCAACGAGGCCATGCTGCGCACCGGCCGCGAGCGCCTGCTCGATGCCGGCGTGGTGCTGCCCACCACGGTCTGCGATGCCGAGAAGCTGCCCTTTCCCGACAACCATTTCGACGTCGTCACCGTGGCCTTCGGCCTGCGCAACATGACGCACAAGGACGCCGCGCTCAAGGAGATGAACCGCGTGCTGCGTCCGCGCGGCAAGCTGCTGGTGCTGGAGTTCTCGCAGGTGGCCCAGCCGCTGCGCAAGGCCTACGACTGGTATTCCTTCAACGTGCTGCCGCGCCTGGGCAAGGCGGTGGCGGGCGACGACGCCAGCTACCGCTATCTGGCCGAGTCCATCCGGATGCATCCGGACCAGGAGTCGCTCAAGACCCTCATGAAAGAGGGCGGTTTCGGACATGTGGACTATCACAACATGACGGGTGGCGTGGTCGCCCTGCATGTTGGAATCAAGTGCTGAGGGGCTGACCGGCCCGGCCGCATTGCATGCGGCCGTCAGGTGCAAGGGGAGTAGCGTGCTCGCTATTCACACAACAAGAGAACTACGAGTCGATCTGAAACTGATGTTTCGTATCCGGAAGGAGACTGGACGATGAAGCGAAATCTGTGGGCCGTGCTGCTGGTGTGTGCGTCGATGGCCGTCGTGAGCCTGGACGCCGACGCCAAGCGGCTCGGTGGGGGCAAGTCGATGGGGCGGCAGTCCAACAACGTGACGCAGCGTGAGGCCGCGCCGACGGCCGCACCGGGCGCCCCGACCCAGAACGCGACCAACGCGGCGCCCGCCGCCAGGCCGGGGACGCCGGCCGGCGCGGCGCAGGCGGCGCCCAAGCGGCCCTGGGCCGGCATCCTGGGCGGCATCGCAGCCGGCCTGGGCCTGGCCTGGCTGGCCAATTCGCTGGGCCTGGGCGCCGCCTTCGGCAACTTCCTGCTGATCGCGCTGCTGGTCCTTGCTGCCGTGGTGATCTGGCGCGTGCTGAGCAACCGCTCGCGCGGCGCCGCTGGCCAACTGGCCATGCAGGGCGCTGGCGCAGCCGGTTCGCCGAGCATGCCGCGCAGCTACAGCCCGAACAACGTCGGCAATGACGCGTCGGCCCGTCCGTGGGAGCGTCAGCAGGCGGCCTTCGACGGCTCGGCCGCGGGTGGCAACGCAGGGTCGGCTTCGACCCTGGCCGGTGCGACCGGCGTGAGCATCGGCTCGGCCCTCCAAGGGGCCCAGGGCTGGGGCGTGCCGGACGGCTTCGATGCGGAGGGCTTCCTGGCTGCGGCCAAGCGCAACTTCGTGACGCTGCAGCATGCCTGGGACCGTGCCGACATCCCGGCGCTGCGTTCCATGATGACCGACAGCATGGTCGAAGAGATCCGCACCCAGCTGGAGGAGCGCGAGCGCAGCTCCGGCGGCCGTCCCAACAAGACGGAAGTGGTGATGCTCGACGCCAAGCTGCTGGGCATCGAGGAGATGCCCGACGTCTACCTTGCCAGCGTGGAGTTCTCCGGCATGATCCGCGAGGACGACTCGGCGGGCCCCAGCCCCTTCCGCGAGGTCTGGAACATGAGCAAGCCCGCCCATGGCGGCGGCTGGCTCGTGGCTGGCGTGCAGGCGCTCCAATAAGACGTATTGGCCCGTGGGACGGGCCCGGGTTTCTGCTTCCGCAGCGGCCCGCCACCAGATAATGGGGACATGGTCACACCATCGTCCCCATTTGCTTTTGTGGAATCGCTGTTCGAGCGCATCGGCGAGCGCCTGCAGCCCCCCGCCTGGGCCATCCACGAGGTCCAGCACCGTGCCGTGCTCTTCCTGAATCACGTGCTGCAGCAGGAGCCCGAGGCGCAGGACCGCCTGGCGCGGCAGAAGGGGCGGGTGGTGCTCTTCCGCTGGCGCACGATGCACATGCGCCTGGTCGCCACGCCGGCCGGCCTGCTCGACGTGGCGCCCGAGGCGGCCCTGCCTGATCTGACGCTGACCATCACCGAGACCTCGCCCTTCGCCCTGGCCGGCGCCCAGTTGCGCGGCGACAAGCCCAAGGTCGAGATCGAGGGCGACGTGCAGCTCGCGGCCGAGGTCAACTGGCTGGTCGACCACGTGCGCTGGGACGTCGAGGACGACCTGGCGCGCCTGATCGGCGATGCGCCGGCCCACGCCGTGGGCAATGCGGCCCGCAAGGTGGCTGGCGCGCTGCGCCAGTTCGTGGACCGCGCCGCACGGCCGCGGTCTTCCGGCGGCAGCGCCGAATGAGGCGCATCGCCCGCGGCTTCTTCATCGTCTGGGTCGCACTGCGCTACGGCCTGGACGAGCTCGTCCTCACCAGCTTCCAGAATCCGCTGATCCGCCGGCTGGCGCGCATCCTGACGCTGGGACGGCGTCTGGAAGCACCGCGTGGCCAGCGCCTGCGCGAGGCACTCGAAAGCCTGGGCCCGATCTTCGTCAAGTTCGGCCAGGTGCTGTCCACGCGGCGCGACCTGCTGCCGCCCGACATCGCCGATGAGCTGGCCTGGCTGCAGGACCGTGTGCCGCCCTTCGACTCGGCCATCGCCGTGGCCACCATCGAGCGTGCCTTCCGCCGGCCCATCGCCGAGATCTTCGAGCAGTTCGACACCACGCCGGTGGCGAGTGCCTCCATCGCGCAGGTGCACTTCGCCACGCTGCGCCTGCCCGACGGCAGCCTGCGCGAAGTCGCCGTCAAGGTGCTGCGCCCGGGCATGCGCAAGGTCATCGACAAGGACCTGGAGCTGATGGCCATGATGGCCGGCTGGGTCGAGGGCCTGTCGGCCGACGGCAAGCGGCTGAAGCCGCGGCAGGTGGTGGCCGAGTTCGACAAGTACCTGCACGACGAGCTGGACCTGGTGCGCGAGGCGGCCAATGCCGCCCAGCTGCGCCGCAACATGGCCAAGCTCGACATGCTCCTGATCCCCGAGATGTTCTGGGACTGGTGCCATCCCGAAGTGATGGTGATGGAGCGCATGAAGGGCGTGCCCATCGCCCAGCTCGACCGCATCCGTGCGGCCGGCGTGGACATCAAGAAGCTGGCCCGCGACGGCGTGACCATCTTCTTCACCCAGGTGTTCCGCGACGGCTTCTTCCACGGCGACATGCACCCGGGCAACATCCAGGTGAGCCTGGCGCCGGAGACCTTCGGCCGCTATATCGCGCTGGATTTCGGCATCGTGGGCACGCTCACCGAGTCCGACAAGGAATACCTGGCGCAGAACTTCGCTGCCTTCTTCCGCCGCGACTACAAGCGCGTGGCCGAGCTGCACCTGGAAAGCGGCTGGGTGCCCCCGGGCACGCGCATCGACGAGCTGGAGGCCGCCATCCGCACGGTGTGCGAGCCCTACTTCGACCGGCCGCTGCGGCAGATCTCGCTGGGCATGGTGCTGATGCGCCTGTTCCAGACCTCGCGCCGCTTTCATGTCGAGATCCAGCCGCAGCTGGTGCTGCTGCAGAAGACGCTGCTCAACATCGAGGGCCTCGGCCGCCAGCTCGACCCGGAGCTGGACCTGTGGGCCACGGCCAAGCCCTTCCTCGAGAAGTGGATGGCCGACCAGATCGGCCCGCACAAGCTGTGGGAGCAGCTGCGCGCCGAGGGCCCGCGCTACGCCAAGCTGCTGCCGCAGCTGCCGCGCCTGCTGCACGACTACCTGGCGCAGCGTCCCGGCGACGACCGCCGCGAGCTGCAGGAACTGCTGGCCGCCCACAAGCGCACCCACCGTCTGCTGCAGGCCGTGATCTGGGGTGGCACGGGTTTTGTATTGGGCGTGCTGGTCATGCAGGTGCTGCCGCGGCTGCACTGGCTCTGAGCACTTTCCCGCCTCTTCCTTCCGGTTCCAACAACAAGCCTTTCTCGAGGAGAACCCGTCGTGCTGCTGTCACTGGTCATCGTCTACCTGCTGGTCACCATCGGCATCGGCCTGTATGCGGCCCGGCGGGTGAAGAACACGACCGACTTCGCGATCGCCGGCCGGCATCTGCCGTTGTTCATGATCGTGACCACCACCTTCGCCACCTGGTTCGGGTCGGAGACGGTGCTGGGCATCCCGGCCAAGTTCATCGAGGGCGGCCTGGGCGGCGTGGTGGAAGACCCCTTCGGCGCCGGCACCTGCCTGATCCTGGTGGGCCTGTTCTTCGCCGGCAAGCTCTACCGCATGACGCTGCTGACCATCAGCGACTACTACCGCGAGCGCTACGGCCGTTTCATCGAGGTGGTGTGTTCGCTGATCATCATGCTGAGCTACCTGGGCTGGGTGTCGGCGCAAGTCACGGCGCTGGGGCTGGTGTTCAACCTGCTGTCTGGCGGCGCGGTGAGCGTGCCCTGGGGCATGGTGATCGGCGTGATCTCGATCCTGGCGTACACGCTCTTCGGCGGCATGTGGTCGGTGGCCGTCACCGACTTCGTGCAGATGATCATCCTGGTGGCGGGCCTGTCGATCATCGCGGTCTTCGCCGGCAACATGGCCGGCGGCGCCGACAAGGTGATCGACCTGGCGGCGAGCAAGGAGCTCTTCAAGTTCTGGCCCGAGCCGAGCTGGCACGACATCGTCTTCTTCTTCGCTGCGGCCATCACGATGATGCTGGGCTCCATTCCGCAGCAGGACGTGTTCCAGCGGGTGATGTCGGCCAACAGCACCAAGGCCGCCACGCGCGGCCCGGTGATCGGCGGCGTGGCCTACATCCTCTTCGCGGCCGTGCCCATGTTCCTGGTGGCGAGTGCGCTGATCATCATGCCTGAGCAGACGACGGCGCTGCTCAAGGAGGATCCGCAGAAGGTGCTGCCGACGCTGGTGATGGAGAAGATGCCCTTCGTCATGCAGGTCTTCTTCTTCGGCGCGCTGCTGTCGGCCATCAAGTCCACCGCGTCGGCGACGCTGCTGGCACCCAGCGTGACCTTCACCGAGAACATCTGGCGCCAGTTCCGCCCCCAGGGCACGGACCGGGAGAACCTGCGCACCATGCGCATCACCGTGCTGGTGTTCAGTGGGGCGGTGCTGGCCTACGCCATCCGCATGCAGGGCACCTCGATCTACGAACTGGTGTCCGGCGCCTACCAGGTGCCGTTGGTCGGCGCCTTCGTGCCGCTGGTCTTCGGCCTCTACTGGAACCGGGCTACCACGCAAGGTGCCGTGGCCGCCGTGCTGCTGGGCGTGGGCGTCTGGCTGGCCGGCCTGGCGCTGCCGTGGGGCGAGGTGTTCCCGGCGCAGCTGGCCGGCGTGCTGGCCTCCGCGGCGGGCATGGTTGTCGGTTCCCTGCTGCCGCAGTGGGTGGCCAACCGGCGTATGCCGCACCGGATGCTGGCTGGCGAATAAGGCGCTGCAGGCGCTGGCCCTCGCCACCCCAGGCTGGGGAAAGCCCGGGGTCGGTGCCTATAATCGCGGGCTTTGCGCGGCGGCCGCCGGCCGCCCGTTTCACGTCTTTCCAGCAGCTTTTTCCATGCCCATCTACGCCTACAAATGCAGCGCCTGCGGCTTTGCCAAGGATGTGCTGCAGAAGATGTCGGATGCGCCGCTCACCGTCTGCCCTTCCTGCGGTGCGGCCTCGTTCAGCAAGCAATTGACCGCCGCCGGCTTCCAGCTCAAGGGCTCCGGCTGGTACGTCACCGACTTCCGCGAGGGCGGCTCCAACACCGGCAAGTCCGGCGGCAGCGCCCCGGCCCCGGCCCTCGCCAGTGGCGATGCCGCTGCACCCGCACCAGCGGCTGCACCTGCTGCGGCGTCGCCGGCCCCTGCGGCGCCCGCACCGGCCCCGGCACCCGCTGCCAAGGCCGACTGACTCTCGCCTCGCACACCGCACCATGCTCGCCCTGCGCAAGTGGCTCCTGTCCGGCCTCCTGGTCATCGTGCCTCTGGCCGTGACCCTGGGCGTGCTCAACTGGATCGTCGGCACCCTCGACCAGACCTTGTGGCTGCTGCCCGAGGATTGGCAGGAATGGCTGTCCGCCCACCGCATCCGCGGGTTGGGCGTGCTGCTCACGCTGGCCATTCTGCTGGTGGTCGGTGCCGTCGCCAGCAATTTCATTGGCAAGCGGCTGCTGGGTTGGGGCGATGCGCTGGTGCGCCGCATCCCGGTGGTGCGCTCCATCTACTCCAGCGTCAAGCAGGTCTCGGACACGCTGTTCTCCGAAAGCGGCAATGCCTTCCGTACTGCGGTGCTGGTGCAGTGGCCGCGCGAGGGCATGTGGACCATCGCCTTCGTCACCGGCGCACCCGGTGGCGACGTGGTCAACCACCTGCATGGCGACTACCTGGGCGTGTACGTGCCCACCACGCCCAACCCCACGGGCGGCTACTTCGTCATGCTCCGCCGCAGCGACTGCATCGAGCTGAAGATGAGCGTCGACGAGGCGCTGAAGTACATCGTCTCGATGGGCGTGGTGGTGCCGGGCGGCCCCGCTGCACTGCCCACCAAGAAATCCTGAGATCAGAAACAAGAAGGCGCCCCGCGCGGGGTGCAGGAATCCAAGCATGGCCATGCGTTCTCACTACTGCGGTCTCGTGACCGAAGCCCTGATGGGCGAAACCGTCACCCTGTGCGGCTGGGTCAACCGCCGTCGTGACCATGGCGGCGTGATCTTCGTCGACCTGCGCGACCGTGAAGGCTACGTGCAGGTGGTGTGCGACCCCGACCGCGCCACCACCTTCGCCGCCGCCGAAGGCCTGCGCAACGAGTTCTGCGTGCAGGTCAAGGGCATCGTCCGCGCTCGGCCCGAGGGCACCACCAACGACGGCCTCAAGAGCGGCAAGATCGAGGTGCTGGCGCACGAGCTGAAGGTGCTCAACCCCTCCGTGACGCCGCCCTTCCTGCTGGACGACGACAACCTGTCCGAGACCACGCGCCTCACGCACCGCGTGCTCGACCTGCGCCGCCCCGCGATGCAGAAGAACATGATGACGCGCTACAAGGTGACGATGGAGGCGCGCAAGTTCCTCGACGCCAACGGCTTCATCGACATCGAGACGCCCATGCTGGGCAAGTCCACGCCCGAAGGCGCGCGCGACTACCTGGTGCCCAGCCGCGTGCACGACGGCGCCTTCTACGCACTGCCGCAGTCGCCCCAGCTGTACAAGCAGATGCTGATGGTGTCGGGCTACGACCGCTACTACCAGATCGTCAAGTGCTTCCGGGACGAGGACCTGCGCGCCGACCGCCAGCCCGAGTTCACGCAGATCGACATCGAGACCTCCTTCCTCACCGAGGACGAGATCCGCGACATGTTCGAGGGCATGATCCGCAACGTCTTCCGCAACGTGGCCGACATCGACCTGGGCGTGTTCCCGGTCATGAGCTACGGCGACGCGATGTTCAAGTACGGCTCCGACAAGCCCGACCTGCGCGTCAAGCTCGAATTCACCGAGCTGACCGAGGTGATGAAGCGGGTGGAGTTCAAGGTCTTCTCCGGTGCCGCCAACATGGACGGCGGCCGCGTGGTGGCCCTGCGGGTGCCCGGCGGCGGCGCGGCGGAGGGCGGCCTGTCGCGCGGCGACATCGACGGCTACACCGAGTTCGTCAAGATCTACGGCGCCAAGGGCCTGGCCTACATCAAGGTCAACGACTGGTCGCAGGGGCGCGAAGGCCTGCAGAGCCCCATCGTGAAGAACCTGGACGACAACGCCCTGGGCGAGATCATCGCCCGCACCGGCGCGCGCAACGGCGACCTGATCTTCTTCGGTGCCGACAAGGCCAAGGTGGTCAACGACGCCATCGGCGCCCTGCGCGTGAAGATCGGCCAGAGCGCCTTCGGCCGCAAGAACGGCCTGTTCGAGGATCGCTGGGCGCCGCTGTGGGTGGTGGACTTCCCGATGTTCGAGTTCGACGAGGACAACCAGCGCTGGAGCGCGGTGCACCACCCCTTCACCAGCCCCAAGGACGGCCACGAGGACCTGATGGACACGGCGCCCGAGAAGTGCCTGGCCAAGGCCTACGACATGGTGCTCAACGGCATCGAGATGGGCGGCGGTTCGGTGCGTATCCACCGCGAGGAGGTGCAGAGCAAGGTGTTCCGCGCCCTCAAGATCTCCGCCGAGGACGCGCAGTTGAAGTTCGGCTACCTGCTGGACGCGCTGCAGTACGGCGCGCCCCCGCACGGTGGCATCGCCATCGGCCTGGACCGCCTGGTCATGCTGATGACCGGCGCCGATTCGATCCGCGACGTGATCGCCTTCCCCAAGACGCAGCGCGCGCAAGACCTGCTGACGCAGGCCCCGAGCGCTGTGGACGAGAAGCAGCTGCGCGAGCTGCACATCCGCCTGCGCAACGCGCAACCTGCCGCCTGAGTCGCAGCCCGGCCGCGGCGGTCCTTCGCACAGGTCCGCGGCGGGCGGGCACAGCGGCTGGCACACCATGGTCACGGACGCCACGCTGCCGGCCTTCAAGATCCCGCAGTCGGTGCTGGTGGTGATCCACACGCCGGCGCTGGAGGTGCTGCTGATCCGCCGGGCCGGCATCGCGCCGGCCTTCTGGCAGTCGGTGACAGGCAGCAAGGACTGGCCCGAGGAAAGCTGGGCCGCCACCGCGGCACGCGAGGTGGCCGAGGAGACCGGCATCCACTGTGGCCCGGGCACGCCGCTGCCCCTGCAGGACTGGGGCCTCGAGAACGTCTACGACATCTATCCCCGCTGGCGGCACCGCTATGCGCCGGGCGTGACGCGCAACACCGAGCACCTCTTCGGCCTGTGCGTGCCCGAGGCCGTCACGCCCGTCCTGGCGCCGCGCGAGCACGATGCCTGGCAGTGGCTGCCCTGGCGCGAGGCGGCCGACGCCTGCTTTTCCCCTTCCAACGCGGAAGCCATCCTCCTGCTGCCACAATTTCGCGCATGACTGCTGCGCATGCCACGAGCGATCCCGGGCGGGCCGAAAGCGAGTTCGGCGCCCTGTCGACGCTGAGGGTGGCCACCTACAACATCCACAAGGGCGTGCAGGGCGTAGGCCCGGCGCGGCGGCTGGAGATCCACAACCTGGGCCATGCGGTCGAGCAGCTCGATGCCGACTTGGTGTGCCTGCAGGAGGTGCGCAAGCTCAACCGCCAGGGCGAGCGCCGCTTCGCCCGCTGGCCGGAGCAGCCGCAGGCCGACTTCCTTTGCCCTGAGGGCTACCGGGCCGTCTACGAGACCAATGCCTACACCCGCCACGGCGAGCACGGCAATGCGCTGCTCACGCGCTGGCCGGTGGTGCGCCATGGCCATGAGGACATGTCCGACCACCGCTTCGAACAGCGCGGCCTGCTGCACGTGGAAGTGACCCTCGGCAGCCAGCCGGTGCATGCCATCGTCGTGCACCTGGGGCTGATCCGCGGCAGCCGGGTGCGGCAGGTGGCACAGCTGCAGCGCTACATCGAACGCGAGGTGCCCCCCGGCGAGCCGCTGGTGGTGGCTGGCGACTTCAATGACTGGGGCGCGCGCATGCGGCCCGCCATGAACGACGTGGGCCTGGTCGACCTGGTGATGCCGCGCTGTGCGACCTACCCGTCGCGGTTGCCGCTGGCGCAGCTGGACTTCATCTACGGCCGGGGGCTGCGGCCCATGTCGCTGTCGGTGCCCCGCGGGCGCATCTGGGCGCGCATGTCGGACCACTTGCCGTTGGTGGCCGAGTTCGCGTTGGACTGAATGTGCAGGCAGCCGCGGTGCGCTACGCGCGACGCACCATGGTCGGATCACAGCGGCCCAGGGCGGTACGTGGGATTGGGCGCCGCGCGCCCGTGATGAAAAAACCCTGCTGTTACGATTCCGCACCATGTTGATCCCCGCCCAGCCTGAGGACCGTTCCGCCGTTGCGGCGAGCGACGAGGGCACGCCCGTCTCCGTCAAGATCCGCGAGCGCCTCAAGGCCGCACGCCATCGCTTCCACGCCAACGACAACATCGCCGAGTTCATCGAGCCGGGCGAGCTGGAGGCGCTGCTCGACGAGGTCGAGGTCAAGATGCGCGATGTGCTGCACAGCCTGGTGATCGACATCGACAGCGACCACAACACGGGGAACACGGCCCGCCGCGTGGCCAAGATGTACCTCAACGAGGTGTTCCGCGGCCGCTATGTGCACGGGCCCAGCCTCACCGAATTCCCCAATGCCGAGCGGCTGAACGAGCTGATGATCGTCGGCCCGATCACTGTGCGCAGTGCCTGCTCGCATCACTTCTGCCCCATCATGGGCAAGCTGTGGATCGGCGTGATGCCGAACGAGCACACCAACGTCATCGGCCTTTCCAAGTACGCGCGCCTGGCCGAATGGGTGATGGGCCGTCCGCAGATCCAGGAAGAGGCCGTGGTGCAACTGGCCGACCTGATCCAGGAGAAGACCCAGCCCGACGGCCTCGCCCTGGTGATGGAGGCCGAGCATTTCTGCATGCAGTGGCGCGGCGTGAAGGAGACGGACAGCAAGATGATCAATTCCGTCATGCGCGGCGTCTTCCTCAAGGACCCGAACCTGCGCCGCGAATTCCTCGCGCTGCTTCCACGCAAGGGGTGATGCCATGCTCGTGCGCCTTCTCTATGCCAGCCGTGCCGTCGACGTGTCGCCGGCCGCCCTCGACAGCATCCTGTCCACCGGGCGGACCCACAACACGGCGTCGGGTATCACCGGCATCCTCTGCTACGGCGGCGGCGTGTTCCTCCAGGCGCTGGAAGGCGGCCGTATGGCGGTGAACACGCTGTATGCGCAGATCCTGCGCGACCCCCGCCACAAGGACGTGGCGCTGCTGCACTACGAAGAGATCCTGGAGCGCCGCTTCGGTGGCTGGACCATGGGCCAGGTCAACCTCAACAAGCTCAACGCGAGCACGGTGCTCAAGTATTCCGAGCGCCCGGAGCTTGATCCGTATGCCGTTTCGGGCAAGGTCTCTCTGGCGCTTCTCGAAGAGCTGATGGCCACGGCGGCCATCGTCGGCAGGCCCTGAAGGTCATCGCTGCCGCGGCGGCAGTCCAGCGGGCGAAGCGCCTGGTCGGCTGCGACTTCTCGAGCACGCCGACGCGCCGCAAGCCGATCGTGCTGGCCTGGGGGCGGTGCGATGGCGACGAGGTGGTCGTCGAGGCGCTGCAATCCTTTTCGACGCTGGACGCCTGGACCGATCGCCTCGCCATCGAGCCGGCGTGGGTTGGGGGTTTCGACTTTCCCTTCGGCCTGCCGCGGGAGTTCGTGCTGGCCCAGGGCTGGCCGCTGGACTGGGCGGCCTGCATGGCGGTCTACGCCGGATGGAGCCGCGCCGAGTTGCGCGAGCGATTCATCGCCTTCTGCGCCGCACGGCCGGTGGGGGGCAAATTCGCCCACCGCGCCACCGACGGGCCGGCCGGTTCGAGCCCCTCGATGAAGTGGGTCAATCCCCCGGTCGCCTGGATGATGCATGCGGGCGTGCCGCGACTCCTGGCGGCTGGCGCGTGGTTGCCGGGGCAGGGCGGCACGCGGGGAGCGCCCAAGGTCGCGCTGGAGGCCTATCCCGGACTGGTGGCGCGTGACCTGCTCGGCACGCAAAGCTACAAGAGCGACGAGCGCGCCAAACAGACGCCCGACCGCCTGGAGGCCCGGCAGCGCCTGATCACCCATCTGGAGGCCGGCAAAGGGCGGCTGGGCCTGCGCCTCGTCTTGTCGAGCGAGCTCCGCGAAGCGCTGGCCTGCGATGGCAGCGGGGACTCGCTGGACGCCGTGCTGTGCCTCATGCTCGCGGCCTGGGGCGAGCAACGCGCCCAAAGCGAAGGGCCGGGGTATGGACTCCCGGCCCGGATGGATCCGCTCGAAGGCTGGATCGTCGGCGCCTGAGCGGCGCAGGGTGCGGCGGACGAGGGCTTACTTGTCCATCCAGTCGCTCAGCTCGTCGGCATGCTCTTCCTCATCGGCGAGGATCTCTTCGAGCATGCGACGCGTGGTCGAGTCCTTGTCACCGATCAGGGCCACCATCTGGCGGTAACTCTCGACCGCGATGCGCTCGGCCTTGAGGTTGGCACGCACCATGGCCTGCAGATCCTTCGACTCGTCGTAGTCGGCATGGCTGCGCTTCGACAGGCTGTCGGGCTGGAAGTTGGGCTCGCCGCCCAGTTGCACGATGCGCTCGGCAATGCGATCGGCATGAGCGGACTCTTCGTTGGCATGCACGAGGAATTCGTCGGCAATCGCCGGCGACTCGACGCCCTTGGCGGTGAAGTAGTGGCGCTTGTAGCGCAGCACGCACACCAGTTCGGTGGCGAGCGCGTCATTGAGCAGCTTGACGATGTCGTCGCGCCACGGGCCATAGCTGGGCGTGACGGCGCCATCGTCCAGGCTCTTCGCGGCGGCATCGATGGCCTTCTGGTCGAGTTGGAGGGGCTGACGGGCTGCAAGGGTGTCGTTCATGGCATTTCCTTTCGTGGGGGAGAGTCTGGTTCTGGGCGGGACATGGCCAAGGTGGTGATGAGGTCGGCCACATCGGAGGTGCGCAGCAGCAGCGCCAACAGCGCGGTGCCGGACAACAGCCGCCATGGTCGGGTCAGCGCGAGCACCGAACCCGCCGCAGCCGCTCCCGCCACCAGCTTGGCAGGATGCCGGCTGGCGTAGCCCTGCAACAGAGGGTGCGCGAGCTGCCCCGCGGCGTGCAGGGGATGCCGCTGCCACCAGCGTCGGGCCATGTTGCGGCCCATGTCCAGCCAGGGCAGCTTTCGCAGCACGGACGCGCTGCGCGCAGCCACACCTTGCCCTGAACCCGTCCCGCGGCTGCGTTGCGGCGGAGGAGGAGGCGGGATGAGTGCATCCAGCAAAGCCAACCGAGATTGGGCCAGGCGCTGCTCGGGTGTCAGAGGCAGCGCGGTGTCATCGATGCGGTCAGCGATCGGCATGGCTGCTTTCGGAGAGGGCGTGGAGTACCTGCATGTCTTCGGCCGCCTGGTTCTTCAGTCCGGCGAAGAGGGGGAGTTGAGGCGGCCTCAAAGCGAGTGCGATGCCCACGAGCATCAGGACCACCGCCACGCCGGGCACGATCAGCAGCACCCACTCGAAGCGCCCGTGGAGTACGCCCAGCATCACAGCCACGCCACCCCACCCCAGCGTGAACAAGGCGCCGAGCAGGGCGATGGCGCCGCCAATGGCACGCGTCACCACCGACCGGCCGGCCTCCGCCACCTCGACCTTGGCCAAGGCGACGTAATTCAGGAGATGGCGCCCGACCAGCGCAGGATGTCGCAGGGCTGCGGAAATGACAGGATGGAGCATGTGCGGTGGTCGGTACGCCTGGGCGTCGATCAGTAGTCGTCGCCGCTGCGGCGGCTGGCAAGCACGATGAGTGCGGTGATCGCGGCCCCCGCGGCTGCAGCGATCAGCACGGAGCGGACGGGCTGGTCGGCGATATAGCGGGTCGTCACCGTGGCGGCCTCGCCGAAGCGTTCCTGGGCACGGCTGGTGGTCTTCGATGCCGCTTCCAGGCCGCGCTGGACGGCCTGCTGAACGCGCGACGCGATCTGTTCCACCGTCGGCTCCACCTCGCCGCGCAGCTGCCGCACCTTCTGGCCCGTCGCATCGACGGCGTTCTTGGCGTAGGTGCGCGTGCTCTCGGCCGCATCCTGGGCGGCGCCGCGCAGTTCGTCGGCAAGTTGGGAGGGGGTCTTGGCGGTCGAGTTCATGGAGAAGTCCTTGTGGATGGGATGGGAAAGAAGTCAGCCCGCCGGCCGTAGCCGGCGTGCAAAGATGCTAGCGCCTCAACGCCGGCGCAACAGACCCGCGATGAAGCTGGCAATCGTCAGGATGGCGAAGATCACGAACAGGAGCTTCGCGATGCCCACGGCGCCGGCAGCGATGCCGCCGAAGCCGAACAGCGCGGCCACCAGCGCGATGACGAGGAAGACGACGGTGTAGTGCAGCATGGCAGGCTCCTTTCATGCCGGTGCCCACCGGTACCCTGGAGCGGGACCGCAGGTGAAGGCACCTTGTGTTTGCCGATGGCGAGAGCTTAAGGAGCAGGCCCGCCCCGGACCTGTCAGCAGCGGGGTCCGGGGGGCGTAGGAAAGCGGCGAATCGGGCGGTCCGCAGGGCTGGATGCGCCCTTGCGGCGGGCGTCGCCCTACTGCTTGGGCATCACGGCATGCAGGCGCGTGCCATTCCCCGGACTGCTGTCCACCGACAGCTTGCCGCCTGCGGCCTGCACGCGATGTCGCATGCCGGCCAGGCCGTGACTCGCACGTGCGGCCTGCTGCTGCAGGTCGAAGCCCCGGCCGTTGTCGCTGACTTCCACCTCGACATGGTTCTCATAGTCCTTGAGGACGATGGTGGCCTCCTGGGCCTGGGCGTACTTGCCGATGTTGGTGAGGCCTTCCTGCACCATGCGGTAGATGGTGAGCTGGCGCGACTCGTCCAGTTCGACCGGCTCCAGCGCCATGTCGACCTGGATGCCCGAGCGCTCAGCGAACTCGCGGCCGAGGATCTCGAGCGAGGCCACCAGGCCGAGGTTCGACAGCGACGAGGGCCGCAGGTCCTCGATGATGCGCCGCTTGAGGGCGATGCCCGAATTCAGCAACTCGGTCAGGTGGGCCAGGCGCTGGGCGGCATCCGGCGAATCGCCCAGGCGCGACTTGAGCCGCGCCACATCGAGCTTGGCGGCCGTGAGCAGGGCGCCCAGTTCGTCGTGCAGTTCACGGGCCAGGTAGCCGCGCTCGGACTCCCGCACCTCCTGCAGGTGGGTCGCCAGTTCGGCCAGCGACGCCGTGCGGTCGCGCACTTCCAGCTCCAGCGAGTTGCGTTCGCGTTGCAGCGCCTGCTGCTGGCGGTCGTTGGCCTGCTGCAGTGCCGAGGTCTGGCGAAGATAGAGCACGAAGGCCAGCAGGGCCGCCAGGACGATCAGGCCGATGCCCACACGGGCCAGGCCCAGGGCCTGCGAGATCTGCAGTCGCCCTTCCTCGACCGACCGGGTGCTGAACGCCATGAGCGCATCGGCTTCCTGGCGGATGCCCTGCATTTCCTCCCGACCCACGTCCGTGCTGAGCACGAAGCGCGAGGCGTCCGCATTGCCGGTGCTGAGCATGCGCACGGTCAATTCCATCTCGGCCAGCTTGCGCGACAGGTGGTTGCCCAGTGCGGCAAGATGGCTGCGCTCCATGGGCTTGTCGGCATAGAGCATGCGCAGGCGGTCCATCTGCTTGGGCAGTTCGGCAACCGCGAGGTCATAGGGCTCCCGATAGCGGGGGTCGCCCGTGAGCAT
The DNA here is from genome assembly GCF_021401245.1 of Pseudacidovorax sp. NFM-22. Lineage (GTDB taxonomy): Bacteria > Pseudomonadota > Gammaproteobacteria > Burkholderiales > Burkholderiaceae_C > Xenophilus. Next base: position 87,032 of record NZ_JACBFY010000011.1, on the reverse strand, counting down.
GAACCCGCGGGTGCCCGTCTCGGCGTCCAGCGTGTAGCGCAGCAGCAGGTGGATGGACAGCCGCGCCTCCTGCGCGCGGCCGATTTCCTCCAGCGCACGGGTCGACCGGTGATAACCCGATTCATTGAAGGCCACGAGCGCGAACGCCGCCAGGATGGCGAGGCTCAGACTCAAGGCTTTCTTCTTGTAAGCCAACAGCGACAGCTTGTGTTTCAGCATGCGTGAGGGGGAATCGGGCCGTCTATTTATTGAATAATGTTTGTCAACGAAAGCTGTGTTGGCGGTGGCAATAAGCCACTGCGACTCGACAAAGGCAACAAATGATCAAGATTGGCATTGTGGACGACCATGCGATCGTCCGGTCCGGACTGAAGCAGTTTTTCTCGGAGCACGTGGACCTGCGTGTGGTGGGGGAAGCCGCGACGGGCCGCGAGGCGATCGAGCTGGTGCGCACCACCGAGCTGGATGTGCTGGTGATGGACCTGTCGATGCCCGGTCAGAGCGGCATCGATGCTCTGGCCATGATTCGGGCCAAGGCACCCGACGTCGGCATCCTGATCCTCAGTGGCTATCCGGAGGAGCACTACGCGATGAACCTCATCCGTCAGGGCGCGAGTGGCTACCTCAACAAGGATTGCGACCCGATGGAGATCGTCAACGCGATCCGCACCATCTCGCTGGGCCGTCGCTACATCACGCCCGCGGTGGCCGAACTGCTGGCCCGCCAGCTCGACCGCAAGGACGACGCTGCGCCGCATGAGCAACTCTCCGAGCGCGAATTCCAGGTGTTCCTCAAGCTCGCCAAGGGCGAAACCGCCGGCGAAATCGCGAAGACGCTCTCGCTGTCGGTGAAGACGGTCAGCACCTACCGCACGCGCCTGATGGAGAAGATGAATCTTTCGTCCAACAGCGACCTCACCTATTACGCGCTCAAGAACAAGCTGATCGACTGATCGGCAAGGGCCGCGCCCCCAAGGCGCAGCCTTTGTTGCAGACCGCGCCGGGCCTGGCCTCGCGCGGTCTTTTCTTTTTGCGCGGCTCAGTGCGCGGTCGGTTGCTGGGATTGCCACAGGCAATAGTCGACCAGGGCATCGATCTCGTTGGATTTGTCGAAGACTGCGTCGACGCCCAACTGTGCACAGCGGCGGCGGATGTCTGGCGTGGCGTAGTTGCTCAGCACCACCACCTTCTGCTGGGGCTTGCGTTCACGGCAGGCGTTGAGAACGCCCAGTCCACTGCCCTCCCTGAGGAACAGGTCCACGATGGCCAGTTGCCAGTCGCCGCGATGGTCGCGCAGCCACTGGCGCGCGTCGGTCTCGGTCTCCGCGTAGCCCACTGCGCTCACCGGCGTGAGTTCTTCAAGCGTTCCCACCAGGTTCTCGCGGATGGTGACGTTGTCTTCGACGATGTAGGTGTGCAGTCTGCCGCTCATGATGGGTGAGACGCCGGCCAGGGCCCGGGCCGCGCGTGCGGCAACAGGCAGGCAGTGGCGACCCGATGCTGGTACTGACTAGATCGTAGAAGCGCGCCCCGCCGACCCTGCAATCCCGGATGGCCTGTTGCTGTAGGAGCGAGCCGACGATGCCGCCGTAGGTGTCTGCGCACAGGGGGTGCGGCGACCGGCCGACCTGCGGTCGTGGCGCTGCGAATTAACGTGTTGCCATTCGTTCAATCCGGTCGTGGGCGGTTGGCAAGGCCGTTTGGCCCGCCGTCAACGCCCGCGCCTTGCAATCAACATGATGACGGCATCCGAGAGGTGGACCATGAAAGGCATTCTGGGTTTCCTGCTGGCGGGCGGTCTGGCCCTGCTTGCTGCATGGGTGGTCGTGCAGGGCGAACCGGGCTCGGCCGAGCTGCACCTGGTGAACGCCGTCACCGCCGATGCCCCGGGCGGGGTGGGCAAGGGCTGGCTGTCGTTCTTCGTCGGCCCTTGAGGCGGACGGGCCGCATTCCATGCATCCATCCACCGCCACAGCCCCCGCTGCCGCTGTACCACCTCGCGGCGGGCGATGGCTGCGGCGCATCCTGATCGCGCTCGCCATCCTGATCGTCGCGGTGGTGTTGATCGTCCTGTTCTTCCCATGGGATGTCCTGCGCGGTCCCATCAATCGCTATGTGAGCGAGAAGACTGGGCGGCGTTTCGAGATCACGCGGCACCTCGATGTGAAGCCGGGCCTGCGCACGGCGCGCATCACGCTCGATGGCATCGAGTTCGACAACCCCAAGTGGGCAAGGGACCCGCTCCTGGTCGGCGCCGACAAGGCCGAGATCGACATCCGCATCTGGCCGCTTCTCCGCAAGCAGGTGGACATTCCCCGTCTGATGTTGAGCGCCCCCCGGATCGGCCTGCAGATGGAAGAGGATGGCCGCAAGACCTGGGCCCTTGAGAAGGGTGGCGATGGCGAGGCGGGCCGCGGCACCACGCCGCGGATCGGCGTGCTGCAGGTCGATGGCGGCCATCTCGATTTCCTGGCCAAGCACCTGGGCGTGGACATGCGCGTCGACTTCGCCTTCGATACCCAGAAGGGCGACATGCCCCTTTCCTACCAGATGAAGGGACGCTACCAGTCCCAGCCGCTGAGTGCCCAGGGTCGCACAGGCAATGTGCTGCTGCTCACGCAGGCCGGAGTGCCACCCTTTCCTTTCGAGATCAACGCGACGGCCGGCGGGACGCGCCTGGACGCAACAGGCAGCATGGCCGCGCTCACCGAACTGGATGGCGTGGATGCCAAGGTTCGGCTGAAGGGCCGCAACCTGGGCGATCTCTACCGCCTGATCGGCGTGGCGCTGCCGGACACCTCGCCCTACCAGGTCGAAGGCCGCCTGCTCAAGACCGGCAACACCTGGCAGGCGCAGCAGCTGGCGGGCAAGCTCGGGCTGTCGGACATCGGCGGCGAGCTGCAGTTCGAAAAAGGCACTGCCCGTCCTAAGCTGAGCGGCAAGCTGGCCTCGAAGGTGATGGACATGGACGACCTCGGCCCGCTCATCGGTCTGCCGCCGACTGAGCGCTCGGCCAAGGCCGTCGAGGGCGTGGACGCACCCGCCACGCTGGAGAAGACCCGCCGCCGCGGCGCGGATGTGCGCGTGCTGCCGACCGCGCCCCTGGACTTCGAACGGCTTCGCGCGATGGACGCCGATGTGCGCTACACCGCGGGGCGCATCCGCAATGTGCGCGAGGTGCCGCTGCAACGTGGCAGCGTGCAGGTGGCGCTCAAGGACGGCGTGCTGGAACTCAAGCCGCTGGACCTGGGCGTGGCGGGCGGCAGCATCCAGGGTGCCGTGCACATCGACGGTTCGCGCAACCCGGCCGACATCCGCATGGCGTTGGACGTGAAGGCGCTGCAGCTCAATCAGCTGATTCCCAAGGTCGAATCCACCAAGAGCAGCCTGGGTCGGCTGGATGGCCGCATCAACCTGGCGGGGCAGGGGACGTCCGTCGCCAACTGGCTCGGGGCGGCCTCCGGCGATGTGGCAGCCATGACGGGGCGCGGACAGTTCAGCAACCTCTTGCTGGAGATCGCCGGCCTCGACGGTGGCGAGGTGCTGGAATTCCTGCTTCGCGGCGACAAGAACGTGCGCATGCGCTGCGCGGCGCTGGCCTTCGATGTGAACAAGGGCGTCATGAACGGCCGTACGCTCATCTTCGACACCGACGACACGCTGTTCACCGCGACCGGACAGGCGAGCCTGAAGGACGAGACGCTGGACTTCGTCATCCGGCCGCAACCCAAGGACAAAAGCATCCTGAGCCTGCGCACCCCCCTGACGGTACGGGGGCATTTCGGTGACCCCCGCCCGGGTGTGGAAGCTGCACCGTTGGTCGCGCGCGGCGCTGCGGCCCTGGCACTCGGCGCCATCAATCCGTTGCTGGCCCTGGCGGCCACGGTCGAGACCGGGCCGGGTGAGAACGCAGACTGCGCCGCGGCCTTGGCCGATGCCGGCAAACCCGAATCGGCCGAGGCTGCCAAGGCGGCCGATCGGGCGAAGGCCGTGCGCCGCTGAGCATTCACACCTTGCGGTGCATGCCCCCGCAGACAGGGCATTCCGGGTCGCGTCGCACCTGAAGCGTGTCGAAGCGGCTCGCCCGGCCGTCGAACATCAACAGCCGGCCCGTCAGCGTGCCGCCGATGCCGGCAACGAGCTTGAGGGCCTCGTGCGCCTGCAAGGTGCCCAAGGTGCCCACCACGGGAGAGAACACGCCCATCACCGCGCAGCGTGTCTCCTCGAACTCGGCGTCGGGCGGAAACAGGCAGGCGTAGCAGGGACTGTCTGGCTGGCGCGCGTCATACACCGACAGCTGGCCGTCGAAGCGGATGGCCGCACCTGCCACCAGCGGCCTGCGATGGGCGACGCAGGCGGCATTGACGCGGTGACGGGTCTCGAAGTTGTCGCTGCAGTCCAGCACCACGTCGGCCTGCGGCACGAGTTCCTCCAGCAGCGGGCCATCCGCACGGGCGCGGACCGTGCGGATGTCGATCCCGGGATTGAGCGCCCGCATGGCCTCGGCCGCCGACTCCGCCTTCGGCATCCCCACCCGCGCGCTGCTGTGGGCAATCTGGCGCTGCAGGTTGGTCACATCGACGACGTCGTCATCCACCAGGGTGATCCGTCCCACGCCCGCCCCCGCCAGGTACAGCGCCACGGGCGAACCCAGCCCGCCGGCACCGATGACGAGGGCGTGGGCGGCCGACACGCGCTGCTGGCCGTCGATGCCGAACTCCTCCAGCAGGATATGGCGCGAATAGCGCAGAAGGTCTTGGTCGTCCATGGCTCGGCGGGGCGCAGGCGCTTCAGCGGTTCCGACAAAGACATCGGCCTCCACGCGGGAGGCCGATGCGTTGCGGAAGCCGGGCGCTGGGCCTCAGTTTTCCTTCTTCTCTTCCTTGTTCTCCACGATCACCTGCGTCTTGCTGGCGACCACGGGCTGGCCCTTGAGCTGGTTGATCGCCTGCATCAGCGGGAAGTCCTTGTCCGTGCCGAACTCGGGCGTGACCCGTGCCTGCGGCGACTTCTTGGTTTCCTCTTCGAGGCGCTTGCGGGCTTCGTCGCGCTGCTTCTCCAGCTCGGGGTCCTTCTTCTCGGGGCCCTGGCCGCTGGACAGGTGCTTCTCGAGGTCGGCCTCGCGCATGCGCAGCACGGCGAAGGGGCTGCCTTCGGCCGTGTCGTCCACCAGCACGTTGGGCACGATGCCGCGGGCCTGGATCGAGGTGCCGCTGGGCGTGTAGTAGCGCGCGGTGGTGATCTTGAGGCCGGTGTCCGGACCCAGCGGACGCACCGTCTGCACCGAGCCCTTGCCGAAGGTCTGGCTGCCCATCACGGTGGCGCGCTTGTGGTCCTGCAGGGCGCCGGCCACGATCTCGCTGGCCGAGGCCGAGCCTTCGTTGACCAGCACCACCAGCGGCACGGTCTTGAGGCCGGCCGGCAGGTTGCGCAGCGGGTCGCTGCCCGAGCGGCGCTGGTAGTCGGCCGGAATCGCCTTGTAGACCTGCTTGCTCTCGGCCAACTGGCCGTCGGTGGTCACCACCGTCGAGCCCTGCGGCAGGAAAGCGGCAGAAACGGCCACCGCCGCGTCGAGCAGGCCGCCCGGGTCATTGCGCAGGTCGAGCACCAGACCCTTGAGGTTCGGGTCCTGCTTGTAGATCTCTTCGATCTTCTTGGCGAAGTCGTCGACCGTGCGTTCCTGGAACTGCGACAGGCGGATCCAGGCGTAGCCGGGCTCCATCACCTTGCCACGCACCGACTGCGTGCGGATCTCCTCGCGGGTGATCGTCACGGGGAAGGTGCGGCTTTCGTCTTTGCGGAAGATGGTCAGCAGCACCTTGGTGCCCGCCTCGCCGCGCATGCGCTTGACGGCTTCGCTCAGCGTCAGGCCCTTGACGGCGGTGTCGTCGATCTTGGTGATCAGGTCGCCCGGCTTGAGGCCGGCGCGGAAGGCCGGCGAGCCCTCGATGGGCGAGACCACCTTGACCAGGCCGTCTTCCTGCGAGATCTCGATGCCCACGCCCACGAAGCGGCCCGAGGTGCCCTCGCGGAATTCCTTGAAGGACTTCTTGTCGAAATACTGGGAGTGCGGATCGAGCCCGGCCACCATGCCGGAGATGGCGTCGGAGATGAGCTTCTTCTCATCCACCGGCTCCACATAGTCGGTCTTGATCATGCCGAACACCGCGGCGAGCTGCTGCAGCTCTTCCAGCGGCAGTGGCGCCAGGGCCCCGCGCGCCATCGTCTGCAGCGAGACGGTGGTGAGCGCGCCGGCGACCGCGCCTGCGGCAATCCAGCCGGTGATCTTCAATTTCTGGCCCATGGGCAGCGTCCTTTCGGGAGACCCGATCCGTCGTTCACAAAATCGGCAATCAATATACGCGGACTTTGGAAGCGGAAATGGCCCCGCGGGTTCCGTCCGTATCCGTGAATCAGGCTTTGCCCTGGGAGGCGACCGCGGCGGCCGCCTTTTCGGCCGCGGCCGCGTCGCCCAGGTAGTAGTGGCGCAGCGGCTTGAGGTCGTCGTCCAGCTCGTACACCAGCGGAATGCCGTTGGGGATGTTCAGGCCCACGATGTCGCTGTCGGAGATGCCGTCCAGGTACTTCACCAGGGCGCGGATCGAGTTGCCGTGGGCCGCCACCACCAGCCGGCGCCCGGCGCGGATGGCCGGGGCCATCGACTCGTTCCAGAAAGGCAGCACGCGCGCGACGGTGTCCTTCAGGCATTCGGTCAGCGGCACCTGCTCGGGGTCGAGCCGGGCGTAGCGCACATCGCCGCGCTCGCTGCGCGGGTCGGTCGGCTCCAGTGCCGGCGGGGGGGTGTCGTAGCTGCGGCGCCAGACCAGCACCTGCTCGTCGCCGTACTGCTTGGCCATGTCGGCCTTGTTCAGGCCCTGGAGCGCGCCGTAGTGGCGCTCGTTCAGGCGCCAGGAATGCACCACCGGCAGCCAGGTGCGGTCGAGTTCGTCGAGCACATGCCACAGCGTACGGGTGGCCCGCTTGAGCACGCTGGTGTAGGCGACGTCGAAGTCGTAGCCCTGTTCCTTGAGCAGGCGGCCGGCCTGCTTGGCCTGCGCGATGCCGGTGTCGGTCAGGTCGACGTCGGTCCAGCCGGTGAAGCGGTTCTCGAGGTTCCAGGTCGATTCGCCATGGCGGATCAGCACCAGTTTATGCATGGGGTCCCTTACGTGTCGCCGGAGTAAAACCGCCATTCTAAAATTGCCGGTTTGCCATCTCGGAAGCTTCCCGTGAAATTCATCCTCGACAACTGGGCCCTGATCCTCCTCGCACTCGGCTCGGGCGGCATGCTGGCCTGGCCGGTGCTGCGCGGTGCGGGCCAGGGCTCGCTCAGCGCCCAGGGCGCGGTGCAGATCATCAACCGTCAGAAGGGCGTGCTGATCGACGTGCGCGAGCCCGAGGAATTCGCCGCCGGCCATGCCGTGGGCGCGCGCAACGTGCCGCTGGCCGAGCTGGAGCAGAAGCTGCCGGGCCTCGTCAAGAACAAGGCGCTGCCGGTGCTGCTGATGTGCGCCACCGGCGCCCGGGCCCAGCGCGCGGTGGCTGCGGCCAAGAAACTCGGCTACGAGCAGGCCCAAGCCGTGGCCGGCGGGATGAAATCGTGGAACGAGGCTAACCTGCCCGTCGAGAAGGTGGCCGCCAAGGCCTGAGCGCCTTCCGCCCCATCCCCCATTCACCCGCCCACGAGGAAACCCATGCAAGCCGTGAAGATGTACACCACCGCCGTCTGTCCCTACTGCATCCGCGCCAAGCAGGTGCTCAAGGCCAAGGGCGTGGACAGCATCCAGGAGATCCGCGTCGACGCCGACCCCGCGGCCCGCGACGAGATGATGCGCCTGACCCAGCGGCGCACGGTGCCCCAGATCTTCATCGGCGACACCCACGTCGGCGGCTGCGACGACCTGATCGCGCTCGACGGCCGTGGCGGCCTGGTGCCGCTGCTGCAGGGCGCCTGAGGCACCGCTGGCCGGCCGGGCCGGTCATTGGCACAGGCCATAATCGAAGGCTTTCGCGCCCGCTGACCGCGGGCCTTTTTGTCCCGACACACCTCCAAGCACCATGGCCGACCAACAAGCCGCAGAACCCGTCTTCCAGATCCAGCGCGTCTACCTCAAGGACCTGTCGCTGGAGCAGCCCAATTCGCCGGCCATCCTGCTGGAGCAGACCCAGCCCACCGTCGACATCCAGCTGGGCGTCGAGGCGCAGAACGTCGCCGAAGGCATCTTTGAAGTGAGCGTCTCGGCCACCGTGCAGACCAAGATCGACGACCGCACCGTGTTCCTGGTCGAGGCCAAGCAGGCCGGCATCTTCGAGATCCGCAACCTGCCGGAAGACCAGATGGGCCCCATCCTGGGCATCGCCTGCCCGCAGATCGTCTACCCCTACCTGCGCGGCAACGTGGCCGACACCATCCAGCGCGGCGGCTTCCCGCCCGTGCACCTGGCCGAGATCAACTTCCAGGCCATGTACGAACAGCAGCAGGCCCAGGCCGCCGGCCAGGGCCTGCCGGCCAACGCCCAGTAATTGCCGGCGACGGCAAACCGGGCAGGCGCCGCCATGCGCATCTGCGTGCTCGGCGCCGGCGCCTGGGGCACGGCGCTGGCCATCAGCGCCGCGGCCCACCCGGCCGGGCACCACGTGGTGCTCTGGGGCCGGGATGCCGCCCAGGTGGCCGAGATGGCGCGCAGCCGCGCCAACCCGCGCTACCTGGCGGGTGTGGCCTTTCCGCCTTCCCTTCTTCTTCTGTCGGGCGACGCCCGCGAGGCCTGGCGCGATGCCGACCTCGTGGTGCTGGGCACGCCCATGTCCGCCTTGCGCGTGCAGCTGGCGGCGCTGGCGGCGGACGGCTGCGCCGCGCCGGTCGCCTGGCTGTGCAAGGGCGTGGAGCCGGCCAGCGGACTCTTTCCCCATGAGGTACAGGCCGAGGTGGCGCCGAAGCTGCGCGCCGGCCTGCTGAGCGGCCCCAGCTTCGCGCTGGAAGTCGCCCAGGCCCAGCCCACGGCCCTGGTGGCCGCGAGCGCCGATGCCGACGTGCGCGAGCGCCTGGTCGGCGCCTTCCACGGGCCGGCGCTGCGGGTCTATGGCAACGACGACGTCATTGGGGTGGAGGTCGGCGGTGCCGTCAAGAACGTGCTGGCCATCGCCACCGGTCTGGCCGACGGACTGGTGCTGGGCCTCAATGCGCGTGCCGCACTCATCACCCGCGGGCTGGCCGAGATGACCCGCCTGGGCATCGCGCTGGGCGGCCGGGCCGAGACCTTCATGGGCCTCTCCGGCCTGGGTGACCTGGTGCTCACCGCCACCGGCCACCTGTCGCGCAACCGGCGCGTGGGCCTGCTGCTGGCCGAGGGTCGGACGCTCGATGAGGCGGTCCGCTCGCTCGGCCATGTGGCCGAGGGCGTCAACTGCGCCCGGGCCGTGGTGCAGCGGGCGCGGCAGCTGGGGGTGGAAATGCCCATCGCCGAATCGGTGGTGGGCCTGCTCGACGGGCGCCTGCAGCCGGCGCAGGCGGTGGCCGCGCTGATGGGGCGCGAGCCGACGCACGAGGTCTGACTCTCAGCTTGGCGCGTACGCCAGCCGCACGTAGATGGGCGCGAAGGCCTCCGCCTGGGTGATCTCCACCAGCGTCTCCTTGCCCAGTTCCAGCAGGGCAATGAAGGTGACGACCAGCACCGGCACGCCGCGCGTGGCGTCGAACAGCGATTCGAATTCGACGAAACGCCGCCCCTGCAGCTGGCGCAGCACGATGCTCATGTGCTCGCGCACCGACAGCTCTTCGCGCGAGATCTTGTGGTGCTGCACCAGCTTGGCCCGCTTGAGGATGTCGGCCCAGGCCTGGCGAAGGTCGTCCAGGCTCACCTCCGGAAAGCGCGGCTTGAGCGACTGCTCGATGTAGACCTGCGCCTTCCAGAAGTCCCGTCCGTAGGTGGGCAGCGCATTGATGGCGGCCGCCTGCATCTTGGCCTGCTCGTACTCCAGCAGGCGCCGCACCAGCTCGGCCCGCGGGTCCTCCGCCTCTTCGCCGTCGGCCGACTTCTTGGGCGGCAGCAGCATGCGCGACTTGATCTCGATGAGCATCGCCGCCATCAGCAGGTACTCGGCCGCCAGCTCCAGGTTGCGGCTTCGGATCTCTTCCACGTAGGCGAGGTACTGGCGGGTGACGCCCGCCATGGGGATGTCGAGGATGTTGAAGTTCTGCTTGCGGATCAGGTAGAGCAGCAGATCCAGCGGCCCCTCGAAGGCCTCCAGGAAGACCTCCAGCGCATCGGGCGGGATGTAGAGGTCGTTCGGCAGCGCGAACAGCGGCTCGCCGTAGAGGCGGGCCAGCGCCACCTGGTCGACCACCTCGGGCATGGCAGCGACCGCGGGGCGGTCGTCCTCGTCCGCGGCGGCGGCAGGCAGCGCGGGGGTGGTGCTCAATGCGACTTCGTCTGATAGACGTAGGGCTGCTGCGCCACGGCGGCGGCCTCGAACTCGGCCTGGGTCTGGCGGTCGATCTGCTTGTCCCACAGCAGGGCGCGGCCGGCGCGCTGTTCTGCTTCGAGCGTGGGCTTCTGTTCGCGCAGCTTCTCGATGAACTGGGTGGCGTCGGAGGTGTAGTGGGGGCGGCCGAAGATCGACATAGACTGGTGCAGCTTCTTGTGACGGGACGAGGGGCGCGATTTTAACGACGGGGCGATGGGGAATCGATGACCACTGGCAGGACCGCGGCGCGCATCGCCGCCGCATTCACCGCGCTGGCCGCCCTGGCCGGCTGCGACCCGCAGCGCATCGACCAGCTCGAAGAGGGCGTGGCCATCGAGGCCGATGTGCGCGCCCAGTTCGGCGAGCCCGAGAACATCTGGGAGTCGCCCGCCGGCCGGGTGCTCGAATACAACCGCCAGCCCGCTGGCCGCAAGAACTACATGATCACCATCGGCCCCGACGGCCGCATGAGCGCCCTGCGCCAGGTGCTCACGCCCGAGAACTTCGCCCGCGTGCAGCCCGGCATGCCGATGGAGGACCTGCGCAAGCTGCTGGGCAAGCCCGCCAAGGTGACGCGCTATGCCCTCAAGCAGGAAACCGAATGGGACTGGCACTGGATGCAGCCGCCCAACACGCCGATGGTGTTCACCGCGGTGCTGAACGACCAGCAGTATGTGCTGCGCAGCGGCTCGTCGCAGGACCGCAGCGTCGAGGCGCCGTGACATGAAACCACCCCGTTTGGACTTCCTCACTGCGTGTGGAAGTCCAATCCCCCTCAAGGGGCGCACCCGGCGGCCGGGCCAAGCCCGTTCCGCGGGTGCACTGGCATGGCCTGCTCCGCGGCCTTTCGGTCAGCAGGGTGGCGCAGGGTTCATGCCATACGGGTGGCGCATCGGCGCCTTGAACAACTGAGTTCCAGCTGATGGATCTGCGGCGCCTCGGTCGGGCGCCACCCCGTACCCAAAACCGCCGTCGCGGACGCCTTCAGTCGTTGCCGCCCGGCAGAACCGCGCCCGCCGCCGCCCCGACCGCCCGGCCGCCCAGCCGCGCGGTGCCGATGGCCGCATCTGCCGCCAGCCCGACCGCGCCGGCGCCCACGCTGACCGCGGTGGCGCCCACCGACACGGCAGCGCCCGCCACGGCGCAGCCGCCAATTGCGCTGAGGGCAAGGCTGGCCCACAGCAGATGACAGTAAAGGGCTGGGCGCATGGCGGCTCCGGTGTCGGGGTTGGAAGAACGATCGGCGTGCGTGCGCTGAAAAATGCCGCTCAGCGCACCCGCATGCCCGGCTGGGCACCCGGCCAGGGCTCCAGCACATGGATGCCGGGCTGGGCCTTCTCGTCCGCATGGCTGGCGGCCAGCACCATGCCTTCGCTGACGCCGAACTTCATCTTGCGCGGCGCCAGGTTGGCGACCATCACGGTGAGCTTGCCCACCAGCTGCTCCGGCTGGTAGGCCGAGGCGATGCCGCTGAACACGTTGCGGGTCTTGCCTTCGCCCACGTCCAGCGTCAGGCGCAGCAGCTTGGTGGAGCCTTCGACCTTCTCGCAGGCCACGATCTTCGCGATGCGCAGGTCGATCTTGGCGAAGTCGTCGATGCCGATGGTGGGCGCCAGCGCCTCGCCGCCGGGCAGGTCCGGCGCCGCTTCGGGCGCGGGTGCCGCGGCAGGGGCGGGCGGCGTGAAGAGCTGTTCCAGCACCTTCGGGTCCACGCGCGTCATCAGGTGCTTGTAGTCGCCGATGGCATGGCCGGCGCCCAGCGCGCGCGCGGCGTCGGCCCACTGCAGCGGGCCGACGTTCAGGAAGGCCTCGACCTGCGCGGCCAGCGCCGGCAGCACCGGCTTGAGGTAGAGCGTGAGCAGGCGGAAGGCCTCGATGCAGGTGGTGCACACGTCGTGTAGGCGCGCCTCCTGGCCGGCCTGCTTGGCCAGCTCCCAGGGCTTGTTGGCGTCGACGTAGGCATTCACCTGGTCGGCCAGGGCCATCACCTCGCGCAGGGCACGGGCGTAGTCGCGGCCGTCGTAGAGCTGGCGCAGGTCCTCGGCGCCGGCGCGCAGCATCACCAGCAGTTCCTCGCCGTCGACAGAGACCGTGCCCAGCTGGCCGCCGAAGCGCTTGGCGATGAAGCCGGCCGAGCGGCTGGCGATGTTGATGAACTTGCCCACCAGGTCGCTGTTGACGCGGGCGACGAAGTCCTCGGGGTTGAAGTCGATGTCCTCGTTGCGGCCGTTGAGCTTGGCGGCGATGTAGTAGCGCAGCCATTCGGGGTTCAGGCCCAGGCCGAGGTACTGCAGCGGGTCGATGCCGGTGCCGCGGCTCTTGCTCATCTTCTCGTTGTTCACCGTCAGGTGGCCGTGCACGAAAATGCCGTCCGGCGCCTTGCGGCCGCTGAAATGCAGCATGGCCGGCCAGAACAGGGTGTGGAAGGTGATGATGTCCTTGCCGATGAAGTGCACTTGCTCCAGGTCGGGCTGGGCCATGTAGGCCGCGTAGTCCTCGCCCTTCTTGCCCAGCCAGTTCTTCAGCGAGGCCAGGTAGCCCACCGGGGCATCGAGCCAGACGTAGAAGTACTTGCCCGGCGCGTCGGGGATCTCGATGCCGAAGTAGGGCGCGTCGCGGCTGATGTCCCAGTCGCCCAGGCCGCCGGTGCCGTCCTCCTTCTTGACCAGCCATTCGCGGATCTTGTTCTGCACCTCGGGCTGCACGTGGCCGGGGGCCGCGGTCCATTCCTTCAGGAAGGCCTCGCAGCGCGGGTCGGACAGCTTGAAGAAGAAGTGGTCGGAGCTGCGCAGCTCCGGCTTGGCGCCCGACAGGGCCGAGTAGGGGTTGATCAGCTCGGTGGGCGCGTAGACGGCGCCGCAGACCTCGCAGTTGTCGCCGTACTGGTCCTTGGCGTGGCAGTTCGGACACTCGCCCTTGATGAAGCGATCCGCCAGGAACATGCCCTTCTCGGGGTCGTAGAACTGCTCGACCGGGCGGGTCTCGATCAGGCCCGCGGCCTTGAGGTCGCGGTAGATCTGCTGGGCGAGTTCGTGGTTCTCGGGCGCATCGGTGGAGTGCCAGTTGTCGAAGGCGATGTGGAAGCCGTCGAGGTAGGGCTTGCGGCCAGCCGCGATCTCGGCCACGAAGGCCTGGGGCGTGATGCCCGCCTTGTCGGCCGCGATGGTGATGGCGGCGCCGTGGGCGTCGTCGGCGCAGACGAAGTTGACCTCGGCACCGTTCATCCGCTGGAAGCGCACCCAGATGTCGGCCTGGATGTATTCCATGATGTGGCCGATGTGGAACTTGCCGTTGGCGTAGGGAAGGGCGGTGGTGACGAAGAGCTTGCGCGCTGCGGGCATGGATGTCGGTCTCGCGGATGGGCCGGCCGTGTCGCGGCAGGGCGCCGCGGGCTGGCAGGGTCGGGCATTTTAGGTTTGGGGCCGCGTCGCAGCCGTATGCTTGCAGCTTTGCCCGCAGACCCCGAAGGAGGAAGCCCCGTGACCACCCCCCGCATCCCCGCCACCCTGATCTCCGGCGACGGCATCGGCCCCGAGATCATGGAAGCCACCCTGGCCGCGCTCGACGCGCTGGGTTCGCCCTTCGAGTGGGATCCGCAGATCGCCGGCCTGGGCGGCGTCAGGACCTCGGGCGACCCGCTGCCCGAGGCCACGCTGGAGAGCATCCGCCGCACGCGCCTGGCGCTCAAGGGCCCGCTGGAGACGCCCTCGGGCGGCGGCTACCGCAGCTCCAACGTGCGGCTGCGCGAGGCCTTCCAGCTCTTCGCCAACGTGCGGCCGGCCCGCACCATCATCCCCGGCGGACGCTTCGACAACATCGACCTGCTGGTGGTGCGCGAGAACCTCGAAGGCCTGTACATCGGCCACGAGCACTACATCCGCATCGAGGACGATCCGCACGCCGTGGCCATGGCCACCGGCATCAACACCCGCCAGGGTTGCAAGCACATCCTGCGCTATGCCTTCGAGGCCGCCGTGGCCCAGGGCCGCAAGAAGGTGACGGTGGTGCACAAGGCCAACATCATGAAGGCGCTGACGGGCATCTTCCTGGAGACGGCCGAGCAGCTCTACGCCGCCGAGTACCAGGGCAAATTCCAGTTCGAGACCATGATCGTGGACGCCTGCGCCATGAAGCTGGTGCTCAACCCCTGGCAGTTCGACATGATCGTCACCACCAACCTGTTCGGCGACATCCTGTCCGACCTGGTGGCCGGGCTGGTGGGCGGCCTGGGCATGGCCCCCGGCGCCAACATCGGCGCCGACGCGGCCATCTTCGAGGCGGTGCACGGCTCGGCGCCGGACATCGCCGGCAAGGGCATCGCCAACCCTATCGCGCTGATGCTGGCCGCGGCGCAGATGCTGGACCACGTGAAGCGCGTCGACCTGGCCGACCGGCTGCGCACCGCCATCGACCAGACGCTCAACGTCGACAACGTGCGCACGGGCGACCTGGGTGGCGGCGCCAACACCATCGCCTTCACCAAGGCGCTGGTGGCCCGCATCAAGGGGGGTGCATGACGACGGAACAGAACCTGCCCATCCTCTCGCCCTCCGAGGCGCGGGTGCTCGGCGTGCTGATCGAGAAGCAGCGCACCGTGCCCGACAGCTATCCGCTCACGCTCAACAGCCTGCTCGCCGGCTGCAACCAGAAGACCAGCCGCCATCCGGTGATGGAACTGGGCGAGGCCGAGGTGCAGGACGCGCTGGAAAGCCTGCGCCGCCGCAGCCTGGTGGACGAGAGCAGCGGCGGCCGCGCCATGCGCTACGGCCACAACACCGACCGCGTGCTGCGGCTGCCCTCGCAGTCGGTAATCCTGCTGGCGGTGCTGATGCTGCGCGGCCCGCAGACGGCAGGCGAGCTGCGCATCGCCAGCGACCGCATGCACAACTTCGCCGACATCTCGTCGGTGGAGGGCTTCCTGGATGAGATGGCCGAGCGCCCGGCCGGCGCGCTGGTGGTCAAGCTGCCGCGCCTGCCGGGGGCGCGCGAGAGCCGCTGGGCGCATCTGCTGTCCGGGCCGGTGGCGGCCGAGCTGATGGCGGTGCCGGCGGCCGGTGCTGCCGCGCCGGCGGCCGGGGGCGATGCCGGTGAGACGGCCGCCCTGCGCCTGCGGGTGGACCGGCTCGAAGCCGAGGTCGCCACGCTCAAGGCCACGCTGGCCAAGGTCTGCGCGGACCTGGGCATCGACGTCGCCTGAAGTCCCGCGCCGTCCGGCCATGTCCGGATGCGCCCCTCTCCCCTCGCGGGAGAGGGAGAAAGCGCCGCGACGGCCCAATGCCAGTCAGTTCGCCCGTTCGCCCTGAGCTTGTCGAAGGGCTTGCGCCAGGCTTCGACAAGCTCAGCCCGAACGGACTTTGGTTATCTGACTGGCATGGCGCGACGGCCGCGCGATCCCCTGGGCCTGTCGTGCCGTGCGCCCGCTGTCACCCAGCGGACCGCCCTCGCGGGGCCGGCTGCGCTACCTTCCGTCTCCCCAAGAACAGGGCCGCCCGCGCCCACGGAGACACCCCATGACGCACCCCGCCGCCCTGGCCGAATGGCACCGCCTGGTGCAGACCCACGATAGCGCCGGCCTCTGGGCCCTGCTGGCCGAGGACGCCGTCTTCCACTCGCCCGTGGTGCACACGCCGCAGGTGGGCCGGCCCATCGTCAGCGCCTACCTCACGGCGGCCTTCCAGGTCTTCTTCAACGAGAGCTTCCGCTACGTGCGCGAAACCGTCGCGGCCGACCATGCGGTGCTGGAGTTCGCCGTCACCCTCGACGGCATCGAGGTCAACGGCGTGGACATCATCAGCTGGAACGCCGAGGGCCGCATCACCCAGTTCAAGGTCATGCTCCGGCCGCTGAAGGCGGTCAACCTCATCCACCAGCGCATGGGCGAGATGCTGGCGGCGCGCAAGGGCGGCTGACAGCCACCCGGCGCGGCCCGGGCCGCGGCAGTAGCATCGCGCGCACCGCCATGCCCGCACCGCTGCCATGAACCTCGAATCCGATCCGACCGCGAACACCCCGGGCGGCTTCGACCTGCGCCGGTGGCGCGCGCTGGAAAGCGCCTCGCCCGCCCGCGAGCCCTGGCAGGCCCTGCCGGGTCATGAAGTGCGCCGCTCCAGCCAAGGGCTGCCCTGGCCCGGGCTGATGCTGTGGCACCAGGTGGGGCCCGAGGGCGACCTCTACGTGCCGCCCACGGCCGAGCACACCATCCTCGTGCGCCGCGCCATTCCCACCGACCTGCTGCAGCGCCATGGCGCGAGCGTGGGCCGCACCCGCTGGCGACCCGGGCAGGCCGTGGTCGTGCCGGCGGGCCTGCCCAGCTTCTGGCGCAGCGCCCGGCCGCGCGACAACCTGCACATCGACGTCGCCCCCAGCTGGCTGCACCGCAGCGCGCAGGCCGAGGTCAGCCTGCACAGCTGCTTCGGCCGCGACGACCCCGTGCTCGACGGCTTCGCCCGCATGCTGCTCGGAGCGCTGGACAGCCAGGCGGCCTTGCAAAGCGGCTTTGGCGAGCATGTGGCGCAGGCCCTGGCGCTGCATCTGCTCAGTCATTACGCCGGCCCGCACCGGGCGTTGCGCGGTGGCGCCTGGCTGCTGCGACGGCAGATGCAGCAGCTGGAGGAGGCCGTGCGCGAGGCGCTCGACGCCCACTGGACGGTCGAGCGCATGGCGCGACTGGTGGGCCTGAGCAGCTTCCACTTCGCGCGCGCCTTCAAGGCCTCGTACGGCATGACGCCGCACGCCTGGCTGAACGCGCAGCGCATGGCGCACGCCGCCCAGCTGGTGCGCGAGACCTCGCTCGACATCGCCGAGATCGCCGCACGCACCGGCCACCGCTCGGCGCCGCATTTCTCGCAGGCCTTCCGGCGGCACTGGGGCCAGTCGCCGACGGCCCTGCGGCGCGGCGGCTGAGCGTCTCAGGGCTTTCCCGCGGTGGCGCAAGGCGCCGACAGCCGGCGCAGCAAACCGACAGGCCCCCATCTTCACCCGCGGCACAGTGCGGGCCCAGCCCGGCATCGACCAGACCGGGCCTGAAGGAGACCTTGCCATGACCGACCGCCGCCAGTTCACCGCCCGCATGCTGGGCACCCTGGGCACCCTGGGCACCCTGGGCGCCACCGCCGCCCTGCCACTGTGGCCGCGCCTGGCCTCGGCGCAGACGCCCGAGGTGGTGCGCATCGTCGTCGGCTTTCCGCCCGGCGGCAGCACCGACAACGTGGCCCGCCGCCTGGCCGAGAAGCTGCGCGGCGCCTACGCGCCGACGATGCTGGTGGACAACCGGCCCGGCGCCGGCACCCAGATCGCGGTCGGGGCGGTCAAGGAGGCCGCGCCCGACGGCGGCACGGTGCTGCTGTCCCCGCCCGCGCCCTTCAGCGTCTACCCCTTCACCTACCGCAAGCTGCCCTACGCGCCGCAGGACCTGGTGCCGGTCGCGATGGTGTGCACCTTCCCCTTCGCCTTCGCTGTCGGGCCGGCGGTGCCGGCCAGCGTCCGGACGCTGCCCGACTTCATCGCCTGGGCCAAGGCGCATCCGACGCAGGCGGCCTTCGGCTCGCCCGCCGCGGGCTCCACGCCGCACCTGCTGGGCAGCCTGCTGGGCAAGATGGCCGGCGTGGAGCTGACGCATGTGCCCTACCGCGGCGACGGGCCCGGCCTGCAGGACCTGATGGGCGGCCAGGTGGCGGGCTATTCGACCGTGCTGGGCAGCTACCTGCCGCAGCTGCGCTCGGGCCGGCTGCGCCTGCTGGCCGTCAGCGGCAGCGCGCGCAGTCCGTTTGCGCCGGAGCTGCCCACCTACGCCGAGCAGGGCTATGCGCTCGACAACACCGAATGGTTCGGGCTCTTCGTGCCGGCACGCACGCCCCAGGCCGTCATCGAACGTCTGGCCAGCGCAGCCCGCGCAGCCGTAGCGCAGCCGGACTATGCCCAGGGCCTGGCCGAATTCGGCATGAGTGCGCAGTTCCTCGGCCCGCAGGAGCTGGCGGCGAAACTGAAGGCCGACACCGACTTCTGGCGCGTGCAGGTGCCGCGCATCGGCTTCACGGCCGACTCCTGAAACCCCCGCCGGCGAGCCATTCGCCGGCCTTTCCCCGGCGACTGCCCATGACCCCCTCCGAACACCCGCCCACGCCCCTCTGGACGCCCGATGCCCACCGCCGCGACCGCGCCCTGATCACGGCCTTCGCGCAGTGGCTGCAGCGCGAGCGCAGCCTGCACTTCGACGGCTACGAGGCCCTGTGGCAGTGGTCGGTTCAGGACACCGAGGGGTTCTGGCGTGCGGTGCTCGACTTCTTCGCGCTGCCCTTCGACCCGCCGCCCGCGCGCATGCTGGAGGACGCGCCCATGCCCGGCGCACGCTGGTTTCCGGGCGCACGGGTGAACTTCGTGCAGCAGGTGCTGCGCCACGAGGGGCTGCAGACGCCGGCCATCGTCTACGAGAGCGAGGCCGGTGGTACCGGCGAGATCGGCTGGGTCGAGCTGCGGCACCAGGTGGGCGCCGTGGCCGCGATGCTGCGCGCGCTGGGCGTGCAACCCGGCGACCGCGTGGCGGGCTACCTGCCCAACATCCCGCAGACCGTCGTGGCCTTCCTGGCCGCCGCCAGCCTGGGCGCCATCTGGACGCTGTGCGCGCCCGACATGGGGCCGGTGAGCGTCGGTGACCGCTTCCGCCAGGTCGCGCCGAAGGTGTTGATCGCCGTGGACGGCTACCGCTTCGCCGGCAAGCCTTTCGACCGGCGCGCGCCGCTGGACGAAATCCTGGCCGGCCTGCCCAGCGTGCAGGCGGTGCTGTGGGTGCCGCACCTCGGGGCCGATGCCGCGCCGCCGCCGCAGGTGCAGGCCCGGCGCTGGCTGCCGTGGGCGGACGCGCTGGCCACGCCATCGGCCGTGGCGCCGGAGCCGATGGCGGCCGATCACCCGCTGTGGATCCTCTATTCCTCGGGCACCACCGGCCTGCCCAAGCCCATCGTGCATGGCCATGGCGGCATGCTGGCCAACGGCATGGTCAACATGGTGCTGCACAACGACCTGCATCCCGGCGACCGGGTGCTGTGGGCCGTCAACACCTCGTGGATGGTGTGGAACGCCCACATCATGAGCCTGCTCGGCGGTGCCACCGTGGTGCTGTACGACGGCAGCGTGACGGGCGACGGGCCCGAGCACGACTGGGGCCACCTGTGGAAGCTCGCCGGCCGCACGCGCGCCACCTTCTTCGGCGCCGGGGCGGCCATCCACCAGGCCTGCATGAAGGCAGGCATCGTGCCGCGCGACATCGCCGATCTGGACGCGCTGCACACGCTCGGCTCCACCGGCTCGCCGCTGTCGCCCGAGGCCTGTGCCTGGATGTACGCGTCGATCCGGCCCGACCTGTGGCTCAACGTGGTGTCCGGTGGCACCGACCTGGCCGGTGGCTTCCTGGTGGGCCTGCCCACGCTGCCGGTGTACCTGGGCGAGATGCAGTGCCGCACGCTGGGCGCCCGCGTCGAGGCCTGGAGCGACGAGGGCCGCCCGGTGATGGACGAAGTCGGCGAGCTGGTCTGCGTCAACCCGCTGCCCTCGATGCCGCTGTTCTTCTGGGGCGACGAGGACGGCAGCCGCTACCGCGAGAGCTATTTCGACACCTTCCAGGACGCGGCTGGACGGCCCGTCTGGCGGCATGGCGACTGGCTGCGGCTGGTGCCCCGGCCGGGGGCGGTGGGCGGCGTGATCTACGGACGCTCCGACGCCACCATCAACCGCCAGGGCGTGCGCATGGGCACGGCCGAGTTCTACCGCGTGGTGGAGCAGCTGGAGGAGGTGGCCGACAGCCTGGTGGTGGACCTCGAATACCTGGGGCGCCCGTCGTGGATGGCCCTGTTCGTGCAGCTGCGGCCCGGCATCGAGCTGGACGAGCCGCTGCGCCAGCGCATCCGGCAGGCGCTGCGCACGGGGCTCTCGGCCCGCCATGTGCCCGACGAGATCGTTCCGGTGGCGCTGGTGCCGCGCACCATCACGGGCAAGAAGCTGGAACTGCCCGTCAAGAAGCTGTTGCTGGGCCAGCCGCT
Organism: Pseudacidovorax sp. NFM-22; assembly: GCF_021401245.1. Lineage (GTDB taxonomy): Bacteria > Pseudomonadota > Gammaproteobacteria > Burkholderiales > Burkholderiaceae_C > Xenophilus. Next base: position 66,534 of record NZ_JACBFY010000011.1, on the reverse strand, counting down.
GGACAAGGTGGTCAAGCGCGATGCGCTCGCGCAGCCCGCGGCCATCGACTGGTTCGTGGCGTTTGCGCAGGACTATCTGGCGCGCTCGCCCTCATAGCTCTGTTGTCCGACAGCGGGCGCGCGCCCGGCTTCCTACGATGGCACGCAGGGGGAGAGCCCGGGGTGCCGTCGCCGCAACACACAACGACAGACAGGACGCGACCTGACCCGAACCCGCCGGCGCCATCTGCGGTGCCGGCCCGTTTCGAGCAAGGGGTCTGGCGATGTCCACGAACACGCCGCGCACGCGCGCGGCCACCACCGGCAGCCGGGAACAGGCGCGCAAGCGGGAGGAAGAAGGCCGCCTGAAGCCGGGCAACCGTCGCCGCCTGCCCGCGCAGTCCCAGGATGCGGATCTGCCGCCGCAGCACGAGCCTGGCAGCCACGATGGCGAGAAGGTGAGCGAGAAGGGCGACGCCACCGGCGCACCTCATCCTGCCGCCAAGGGGCGTGATGCCCCGGTGGACGTGCGTTGATCGCGCGGTGTCGAATCTCCCCGCCGGCTCCGCTGGGCATGCCGTGCCTGCGTCACCGCTGCTGCCTGCGCTGCACGCCACGCGCGTCGCGCCTGCCTTCTGACGCGGGGGCCGCATGCCCTGGCTGAAGGTCCTGCACATCGGCGCCGTCATCCTGTGGTGCGGCTCGCTGCTCTATCTGCCGTTGGCGACCGCGGCCGCTTCCGGCGACGGCCGGCGGCGACCGGCAGCGCTGGGCGAACCGCAGGACGAGATCCTGCGCGCCCTGTTCATCTGGGTGGCCACGCCGGCTGCGCTGGTCGCCATCGGGTCGGGCACGCTGATCTTCGTGGTGCAGGGCACGCTGGGGCTGTGGCTGCTGGCCAAGCTGGTGCTGGTGGGCCTGCTGGCGCTGGGCCATGCGAGCTTCGGCCTGCTGATCCTGTGGGTGGAGCGCGGCCAGTCTGCCAGGCGCGCCGCACTCCTCGTCGGCGCATTGCTGCTGCCGCTGCTGCTGGCGATTGCGTGGCTGGTGCTGCGCAAGCCCGGCCTCGACGGAGCGCTGCCATGAGCGGCGGATTCACCGCCACCGCGCGGCGCTGGCTGTCCGCGCCCGCTTCAGCTCATGTCGACCGCCACACCCTTCTCGTACACCAGCCGTCCGCCCAGGTAGGCGGCCAGGGCGATGAAGCCGGCCGTGAACAGCGTGATGCCCGCGCCCCAGGGCCACAGCCACTGGGCCGGGTCGTCCGCGCGCCAGCGCAGCGCCCAGTTCAGCGTGGCCAGCGACAGCATCATCACGGCCACGATGGCATGGCCCCAGGCCGTGACGAGCCGGCGGATGCGCCTGACCGTCAGCAGGTCGATCAGACCGGCCACGCTGGCGATCCAGCCGCCGGCCGCGCCCACGCCCGCCAGCCACAGGCCGGCCCGGGCCCAGAACGGGTCCTGCGTCCACCACCAGGCACCGTCGGTGCCCACCAGGCCGATCAATGCCGCCACGGGAAAGTGGATCAGCATGGGATGCAGCGGATGGCCGGCGATGGCCGCGCGGCTTCGGATGGGTTCGGGCAGGGTCGGGCTCGGAGGTGCGGCGCTCATGCCGCCATTGTGGGCATCGGGCTGCTGCCGCTGCTCGGCGGATGCCGGGGACCGCTGTCGGTGTTGGACCCGGCCGGGCCTTCGGCCGGCGCCATCGCGCAGGTGTGGTGGTGGATGTTCGGCATGGCGGCTGCAATCTGGTTGCTGATGATGGTGCTCGGTGCGCTGGCCATGCGCGCCGGCCGTGACCGCAGCGGTGGCAAGGGCGAATGGCCGGGCGTCGAAGAGGGCGAACATCGCTCCGGCCGCGAGGCACGGCGGGCCGAGGACGGCGCCCGCCAGCGCCGCATCGCCCGCCGCTGCCTCGTCGGCGGCGGCCTGCTGCTGCCGGGCGTGGCCATCACGGCCCTGCTGCTCTTCGGCTCGCCCGCCGGCTTCCACCAACTGCCCTGGCCCGGCGCCGCTGCCGCGCCGCTGCGCGTGGAGGTGACCGGCCACCAGTGGTGGTGGGAGGTGCACTATCCCGACACCGGCCAGCGCCTGCGCAACGAGCTGCGCCTGCCCGCCGGCCGCGCGGTGGACGTGCACACCCGCAGCGCCGACGTGATCCACGGCTTCTGGGTGCCGCGGCTGGGCGGCAAGCTCGACGCCGTGCCGGGCCGCACGCTGGTCGTGCGGCTGCAGGCGGATGCGCCCGGCACCTACCGCGGCGTCTGCGCCGAGTTCTGCGGCCACGGCCATGCGCACATGACGATGGTGGTGCAGGCGATGCCGGCCGACGACTTCGACGTCTGGCTGAAGACCGCACCGGCCCTGGCCGCTGACCGTACGCCTGCCGTGGCGACAGCCTTTGCGCCGGAGGCCCGCCCATGACGGAGCGCGAACAACCCACCAGCGAGGCCACCAACCAGCAGGCCGACGACGCCCTGCACCGCGCCCTGCACGAGACCTGGCGCAACCCGACCGGCTGGCGCGTGCTGGCGGCGGTCAACCACAGCACCATCGCGCAGCGCTTCATGCTCACCGGCGGCGCCTTCTTCCTGATCGCGGGGGTGCTGGCCATGCTCATCCGCGCGCAGCTGGCGCTGCCGCAGCACGACTTCATGGGCGCCGAGGCCTACGCCCAGGCCTTCACCATGCACGGCACGCTGATGATGTTCCTCTTCGCCGTGCCCATGCTGCAGGGCATCGCGGCCTACCTGCTGCCCAAGATGATCGGCGCGCGCGACCTGGTCTTTCCGCGGCTGTCGTCCTTCGGCTACTGGTGCTACCTGTTCGGCGGCGTGATCTTCACCAGCAGCCTGGCCTTCGAGCTGGCGCCCGACGCGGGCTGGTTCATGTACACGCCGCTGTCCAGCAATGCCTATTCGCCGGGCATCAACTCGGACTTCTGGCTCATCGGCATCACCTTCGTGGAGATCTCCACCATGGCGGCCGCCATCGAGCTGGCGGTGTCGGTGCTGCGCACCCGCTCGGCCGGCATGGCGCTGCAGCGCATGCCGGTGTTTGCCTGGGCGATGCTGGTCACCTCGCTGATGATCGTGATCGGCTTTCCGCCGCTGATCCTGGGCTCGCTGCTGCTGGAGCTGGAACGCGCCGCCGGCTGGGCCTTCTTCGACCCGACGCGCGGGGGCGATCCGCTCCTGTGGGCGCACCTCTTCTGGCTCTTCGGCCATCCGGAGGTCTACATCATCTTCCTGCCGGCCACGGGGCTCATCTCCACCATGGTGCCTGTCTTCGCGGGCCGGCCGCTGGTGGGCTATCGCTGGGTGGTGGCCTCGCTGATCGGCATCGGCTTCCTCAGCTTCGGCCTGTGGGTGCACCACATGTTCACGCTGGGCATTCCAGCGCTGGCGCAGGCCTTCTTCTCGGCGGCCAGCATGCTGGTGGGCATTCCGACGGCGGTGCAGATCTTTGCGTGGCTCGCCACGCTGTGGACCGGCCGGCCGCGCTGGGAGGTGCCCATGCTGTGGATCGCGGCCTTCCTGGTGGTGTTCGTGGCCGGCGGGCTGACGGGCGTGATGCTGGCGCTGGTGCCCTTCAACTGGCAGGTGCACGACACGCATTTCGTGGTGGCGCATTTCCACTACGTGCTGGTGGGCGGCATGCTGTTCCCGCTGCTGGCGGGCCTGTACTACTGGCTGCCCCACATGAGCGGACGCATGCCCTCGAAGCGGCTGTCGCGCGCGGGCTTCTGGCTCACCGTCATCGGCTTCAACGGCACCTTCCTGGTGATGCACTGGACGGGCCTGCTGGGCATGCCGCGGCGCGTGTACACCTACGAGCCGGGGCTGGGCTGGGAATGGCCCAACCTCGTCTCCTCGGTGTTCGGCTTCGTCATGGCCTTCGGGGTGGTGACGGTGCTGCTGGACCTGGCGCTGCACTGGCGCCTGGGCCGCCGCGCCGAGGTCAACCCCTGGAAGGCCGACACGCTGGAATGGGCCACCGCCATGCCCGCCGAGGCCTACAACTTCGCCAGCCAGCCGGCCGTGCACACGCGGCATCCGCTGTGGACGCGGCCCGGCCTGCCCGCCGAGATCGCCGCCGGCCGCCACGCGCTGGCCCGCGGCGTGGCGGCGCGCGAGACGCTGGGCAGCAGCCCCGTGGCCGCCCGGCCCACCGAGCTCATCGTGCTGCCGGGCAACAGCTGGCTGCCCTTCCAGGCGGCGCTGCTGATCGCGCTCTTGTGCATCTGCCTGCTGCTCAAGGCCTACGGGTTGGCCGCGCTCCTCGGCGCGGCGGCGGCGCTGGTGCTGCTGCGCTGGTCTTGGGTCAATGGCGACCACCCGGGCTATGGCGCGCCGCACGAGGAACAGGAGGCCGTCACCGAGGTCCACGGCGTGGTGCTGCGCCCGCACACGCACGGCTTCGACGGGCCGGGGCTCTGGGGCATGAAGTTCACGCTGCTGGCCGATGGCGCTTTCTTCAGTTCGCTGCTCTTCGGCTGGTTCTACCTGTGGACGGTGGCGCCCGGCTGGCAGGCGCCGGCGAAGCCGGTGGTGGGGCTGTGGCCGCTGCTGGCCGTCAGCGGGCTGGCGGTGGCGGCGAGCGGGCTGATGGGCAATGGGGTCGGGCGGCTGCGGCGGGGCGAGGGTGGCGGTCTTGCGTGGCGCCTGGCTGCCGCGGGGCTGCTGGCGCTGGGTGCGTCAGGCGGCCTGGCGTTGCTGGGTGGCACGCTCGACCTGCGTCCGCATCTGCAGGCGCATGACGCCATCGTCGCCGTCACGCTGCTCTACCTGGGTTTCCACACACTGCTGGCCGGCGTGCTGGCGTTGATGCAGGCGGCGCGCGTGCGGGCGGGCCATGTGGGGCTGCGGCGGCCCTATGAGCCCGGGGTGGTGGCGGCCTTCTGCCACTACACGGCGGGGGCCTGTGCCGTCGCCTGGCTGGCCTTTGCGCTGGTGCCGCGGGGGTGGGCATGAAGGGGGGGCGGAGCGATGCGCCGGTGCGGGGTGGGGATGTGGGGAAGGCCCGGCCACCTGCAGACAGTCGCGCTGCACGAGCGTCGTCACCCCCTCTCCCCCGGCCCCTCTCCCGCGGGGGGAGAGGGGAGGAGGACCGTCCTACTGGGGCGGCGCGGACGTGGCGGTGGCTGTCGCCCGACAGTCCCTGGCAGCTGGCGCTGGGCTTCACGTTGTGGTCGCTGTGGTTCGTGGGGGTGTACGGCGGGGTGTCGGTGGCCTGCGCGGCGGGCTGGGCGGCCGGTGCAACCGGGCCCGGCAACGGGGTCAACGGCGTGCTGATCGGCGGCACGCTGGCCACCCTGGTCCTGCTGCTGCTGGCCGCCTGGCGTTGCCTGCGCCATGCCCGGGCCCTGCGTCGGCTGGACCCGGCCGGCCCGCGTCGACCGGCACGGCCGGCGGACGCGGTGGGGCAGGCCGAGTCCGATGAGCCGCCTGCTGGCGAAGTACCCGAAAGCGCCTTCGATCAGCGTCGGGAGCGTCGACGCTTCATCGCCTTCATGGCGGCACTGCTGCATGCGCTGGCGGCCGCGTCCACCGTGTTCGTGGCGCTGCCGCTGCTGCGGCTGCCGCCGTGTCTCTGACCGACTCCGAGGAATGCCACCATGCCCGTCGACCTGATCCGCCTGTGCACCCTCGGCGCCCTGCCCGCGCTGCCGCAGGACTGGTGGACGGCCTGGAGCCTGGCGCCGGCCATGCTGCTGCCGCTGCTGGCACTGGCCTTCCATGCGCTTCGGCCGACGGCGAAGTCGGGCCTGCCGGCGGGCAGCGCCCGCCGATGGCGCCTGGCCGGGCTGGCCCTGCTGGCGCTGGCGCTGCTGTCGCCCCTGTGCCGGCTGGCGGCCACCCTGGCGGGCGCGCACATGGTGCAGTTGATGGTGCTGGTGGCAGGCTGCGCGCTGCTGGCCGTCGGCTGGGCGCCGCCGCGCCGGGACGCGCGCATGGCGCTGCCGCTGGCGGCGGCCCTGCACGGCGGGCTTCTCTGGCTGTGGCACCTGCCGGCCGTCTATGCGGCCACGCTGACCAGCGGCGTGGTGCACTGGGCCGCCACGGCGGCGCTGGTGGTGGCCTCCTTCGTTTTCTTCCACCGGGCCGTCCATGCCCCGGCGGACCGCCGCGGCGCCGCGCTGCTGGCCGTGCTGGCCACGCTGGCCCACACCGGATTGCTGGGCGCGTTGCTCACCTTCGCCGGCCAGCCGCTGTACGCACTGCAGGCGCCCGGCGCGCGGGCCTGGGGCCTCGATCCGCTCACCGACCAGCAGATCGCCGGCCTGGTGATGTGGGTGCCCGGGGGCCTGGGCTACATGGCCCTGGCGCTGGGCCTGGCGGTGCACTGGGCTTCTCAGGGCCACCGTGGCCGGCGTCGCGGGGCCCCGGCGGCCCGCGTGTCGGGCGAGCCGGCCGCCCGCCCCGGCTGAGGCGGCTTGTCCCTTCCGCGGCAGCGGCCGGCCGCTGCCCCGTAGACTCGCCGCCCAATTGAGGAGCCAAATCCAATGACCGTGACCCCCGAGGGCCTGCTCGACGCGCTCAAGAGCGTCCAGGACCCGAACACCGGCCAGTCCTTCGTGGCGGCCAAGGCCGTGCGCAACCTGCAGATCGACGGTGGCGACGTTGCCTTCGACCTGGTGCTGGGCTACCCGGCGCGCAGCCAGCATCCGGCGCTGCGCAAGGCGCTGGTGGCCGCGGCCCGCACCGTGCCCGGCGTCGAGAACGTGTCGGTCAACGTGCTGACCGAGATCACCGCCCATGCCGTCCAGCGCGGCGTGCAGTTGCTGCCGGGCGTGAAGAACATCGTGGCCGTGGCCTCGGGCAAGGGCGGCGTGGGCAAGAGCACCACCGCCGCCAACCTGGCCCTGGCGCTGGCCGCCGAGGGCGCACGCGTGGGCCTGCTCGACGCCGACATCTACGGCCCCAGCCAGCCCATGATGATGGGCGTGAGCGGCCGGCCCACCAGCCCCGACGACAAGACCATGGACCCGCTGGAAGGCCACGGCGTGCAACTGATGTCCATCGGCTTCCTGGTCGACCCCGACCAGGCCATGATCTGGCGCGGCCCCATGGCCACGCAGGCGCTGGACCAGCTGCTGCGCCAGACCAACTGGAAGGACATCGACTACCTCGTGGTCGACATGCCGCCCGGCACCGGCGACATCCAGCTCAGCCTGAGCCAGCGCGTGCCCATCACCGGCGCGGTGATCGTCACCACGCCGCAGGACATCGCCCTGCTCGACGCCCGCAAGGGCATCACCATGTTCGAGAAGGTGGGCGTGCCCATCCTCGGCATCGTGGAGAACATGGCCGTGCACGTGTGCACGAACTGCGGCCATGTGGAGCACATCTTCGGCCACGAGGGCGGCAAGAAGATGGCGGCCGAGCGCAACATGGCCTACCTGGGTGCGCTGCCCCTGGCCATGACCATCCGCGAGCAGGCCGACGGCGGCAAGCCCACCGTGGTGGCCGATCCCGACGGCGAGATCGCCAACCTGTACAAGGCCGTGGCCCGCCAGGTGGCGATGGGCATCGCGGGCAAGGCCAAGGACTTCTCGTCCAAGTTCCCGACCATCACGGTGAGCAAGAACACCTGAGGGGCTCGCCGGGGCGGCCGGCCGCGCGCCGCCCTCGTCCTTGCAAATCGATCGGCGGCCGATCGATTTGCAAGGAAGCCCGGCGATCATCGGCAGTGGCTGACTTGCCCTGCCGCCCTGCCGACGCATGAACATCCTCGCCTCCCTGCGCTACCTCGCCGCCCTGGCCGAGCACCGGCATTTCGGCCGGGCGGCTGCCGCCTGCCACATCACGCAGCCGGCGCTGTCGAATGCCATGCGGGCGCTGGAGGCCGAGTTCGGCGTGGCCATCGTGCGCCGCGGCCGGGCCTATGCGGGCCTGACGCCCGAGGGCGAACAGGTGCTGGCGACCGCCCACCGCATGCTGCACGAACACGAGCGACTGCAGCAGCAGTTGCGCAGCGAGGCCGGTCAGCCGCGCGGGCGCCTGCGCATGGCGGCTGTGCCCACGGCCATTCCGCTGCTCAGTCGCTTCGCGGCGCGGCTGCGGGCGCGGCACCCGGGCATCGTGCCGACGGTGCTGTCGATGAGTTCGCTGGAGCTGGAGACGGGGCTCGATCATCTGGCCATCGACCTGGCCCTGGGCTACACCGGCCGGCAGGGCCCGGCGGCCAAGGCGCTGCAGACCTGGCCGCAGATCGAGGAGCATTACTTCCTGCTACGCCGGCCGGCCGAAGCGCCAGCGGCCACGATGCTGGCGCGTGGCCAGCCCATCGGCTGGGCCGAGGCGGCGGCGCTGCCGCTGTGCCTGCTCACGCCCGAGATGCACAACCGCGCGATCGTCGATGCCGCCTTCGCGGAGGCCGGTGCGACGGGCGTGGCGCCGGCGGTGGAGACCAATTCCGTGCTCACGCTGGTGCTGGCCGTGCAGGCCGGCGACGTGTGTGCGGTGCTGCCCGGCGCGATGGTCGACACGGTGCGCGGCCAGCCCGGGTTGGTGGCGCAGCCGCTGGTGGGGCCGACCGTGCGCACGCCCTTGGGTTTCATGGCGCCGGCGGCGGTGCGGCCTTCGCGGGCGCTGGAGGCGGCGCTGGGGCTGCTGCAGTCGCAGGAGTGGTTGTCCGAATTGCGGGCGCATGGCGGGGCGCTGGAGGCGTGATGTCTGTGCGCCGTCTCGAAGGGGCCTGCCGTGGTGCCGCCTGACGCCGGGCTGCTGGATGCGCTGCGGGCGCTGTGGGAACTGCTGGTGATGGTGGGGCGCTTCTTTCTCTGGCTGTTCAACATCGGGCGCTGAGGGGCGGGTTTTGCGATCTCGCGCTCAAGAGCCTTGGCTGGATTGCGGTAGCCGGTCGCCGGTTGGTCTTCGATGCTCGGTGCTCGGTGCTTGGTGCTTGGTGCTTGGTGCTTGGTGCTTGGTGGTGCTGGTTGCTGGTTGCTGGTGGGCGTTGTCGGGACGCGCGAGACGCCGGGGTGCTAACCCGGCAGAGGGCGCCGGCATGCGTGCTCCCGGTGCACGCTCGCGCTGACCGGCTTGTTGCACGGCACGGGTGCTCGCTCTCCACCGACGTGCTCGGGGTACTGCACGGCGCCGCGAATGGCACCTCCGCACGCACACCGGCACCCTCTGCCTCGACGCTGCGCTCGAACGGCCGGGTTCGGCCGCCCGGGTCCTCACTCCGTTCGCCCTGAGCTTGTCGAAGGGCAGAGCGGCGCGCGGCGCAAATGCCCGGCGGTGCTTGAGCCGCTTGCTTGCTGCCCATGGGGGCGAGGCTTCGACAGGCTCAGCCCGAACGGTCTGTGGGTTGACTGGTCCGCCTCGTCCCAAAACGCCAAGACCCCGGGATCAGGGCCAGGGCCAGGGCCAGGACCAGGACCAGGACCAGGACCAGGACCAGGACCAGGACCAGGACCAGGACCAGGACCAGGACCAGGACCAGGACCCCGGGACTCCTGGACTCAAGGACTCAAGGACTCGAGGATCCCACGGCCCTGATGGCCTCAAGCCCCCACGACCTGAAAAGGGGAGGGCTCGCGCACAGCGTCGAGGCGGAGGATGCCGGTGTGCGTGCGGAGGTGCCATTCGCGGCGCCGTGCAGTGCGCAAGGCGCGTCGGTGGAGAGCGAGCACCCGTGCAATGAGGCAAGTCGGTCAGCGCGAGCGTGCACCGGGAGCACGCATGCCGGCGTCCTCTGCCGGGTTAGTGCCCCTGCTTCTCGCGCACCCCGACCCCGACCCGACCCCGACCCGACCCCGACCCGACCCCCGACCCGACCCCGGACCCGGACCCGGACCCGAACAGGAGGTCCAGAAGCGCACCGCCCCAACCCCGAACCCGAACAGGAGACTCAGAAGAGACGCCAAACCCGAGTGCCATTCACGCTGCCGGCCCAGCCCATTCAATCCCTGAATCGCCCCATGTCGCGAAGCAATTTGCGACCAGCACCCCCCGCGCGCACACTCCCGCCGAGACAACTCCAGCGTCACCGGCCGGCCGCCGTCCACGCGCATGCGGCGCGGCATCCGAGCGCCCGGTGCCCGCCCCACGATGGCCCAGAATCCGACCCCACCCGCCGGCTCCGCGCGCGTCCGCAGCGAACGCGTGCTCGCCACCCCCGACGAACTGCGCGACCGACTGCGCCAACTGGGCCGCGCCCCCGCCGAAGCCGCCGATCCGCGCCTGGCCATGGTCCGCGAGATCGTCGCCCGGCACGCCCTGCAGCGCGGCGGCCTGCTGCCTGCGCTGCACGACGTGCAGGACGCGCTGGGCTGCGTGCCGGCCGAGGTCGTGGGCGAGATCGCCCTGGGCTTCAACCTGTCGCGCGCCGAGGTGCATGGCGTCGTCAGCTACTACCACCACTTCCGCAGCGAACCCGCCGGCCGCCACGTGCTGGAGGTCTGCCGCGCCGAGGCTTGCCAGGCCATGGGCGCCGACGCGCTCTGGCAGCATGCCTGCGAAGGCCTGGGCCTGCCCGAAGGGGGCGGCACGCGGCCCGATGGTTCGCTGACGCTCCAGCCCGTCTATTGCCTCGGCCTGTGCGCCCAGTCGCCGGCCGCCATGCTCGACGGCCGGCCGCATGCGCGGCTCTCGCCCGAGCGGCTGGACCGGGTGATCGGCGCCTGCATGGCCGCGGAGGTGGACGCATGAACGCCGTCACCGTCTACGTACCCCGCGACAGCGCCGCCCTGGCCGTCGGCGCCGATGAGGTGGCCGTGGCCATCGAACGCGAGGCCACGGCCCGCGGCCTGTCGGTGCGTCTCGTGCGCAACGGCTCACGCGGCATGCTCTGGCTCGAAACCCTGGTGGAGGTGCAGACGCCGCAGGGCCGCGTGGGCTACGGCCCGGTCGCGCCCGAGGACGTGCCGGCGCTGTTCGACGCCGGCTGCCTCCAGGGCGGCGCGCATGCGCTGGCGCTGGGCGTGGTCGATGAACTGCCGTGGCTCCAGCGCCAGCAGCGCCTGACCTTCGCGCGCGTAGGCCTCACGGATCCGCTGTCGCTGGCCGACTACGAAGCGCATGGCGGCCTGCTCGGCCTGCGCCGCGCGCTCGCCATGCCGGCCACCGAGGTGGTGCAGCAGGTGACCGATTCGGGCCTGCGCGGACGCGGCGGCGCGGCCTTTCCGGCCGGCATCAAGTGGAAGACGGTGGCCTCGGCGGCGGCCAGCCACAAGTACGTGGTCTGCAATGCCGACGAGGGCGATTCCGGCACCTTCTCCGACCGCATGATCATGGAGGGCGACCCCTTCGTGCTGGTGGAGGGCATGACCATCGCCGGCATCAGCACCGGCGCCACGCGCGGCTACATCTACGTGCGCTCCGAATACCCCTTCGCCGTGCGCATGCTGCGCGAGGCGGTGGACATCGCCCGCACCGCCGGCATCCTGGGGCCCGACGTGCTGGACAGCGGCCGCGCCTTCGACATCGAGGTGCGCATGGCGGCCGGCGCCTACGTCTGCGGCGAAGAGACGGCCATGCTCGAAAGCCTGGAAGGCAAGCGCGGCATCGTGCGCGCCAAGCCGCCGATCCCGGCGCTGTCGGGCCTGTTCGGCCAGCCGACGGTGATCAACAACGTCATCACCTTCGCCTCGGTGCCCATCATCCTGGCGCGTGGCGCGGCCTTCTACCGCGACTACGGCGTGGGTCGCTCGCACGGCACGCTGCCGATCCAGATCGCGGGCAACGTGCGCCGCGGTGGACTGGTCGAGCTGGCCTTCGGTGTCACGCTGCGCGAGCTGCTGACGGACTGGGCCGGCGGCACCGCCTCGGGCCGGCCGGTGAAGGCGGTGCAGGTGGGCGGCCCGCTGGGCGCCTACGTGCCCGAATCGAAGTGGGACGTGCCGCTCGATTACGAGGCCTACGCCGCCATGGGCGCTGTGGTGGGCCACGGCGGCATCGTGGTGCACGACGACACGGCCGACCTTTCGAGGCTGGCGCGCTATGCCATGGAATTCTGTGCAATCGAATCCTGCGGCAAGTGCACGCCCTGCCGCATCGGCTCGACGCGCGGCGTCGAGGTCATCGACCGCATCACCGCGCGCGCAGGCACCGCCAAGGACGAACAGGTCGAGTTGCTGCGCGACCTGTGCGACACCATGCTGGCCGGCTCGCTGTGCGCCATGGGCGGCATGACGCCCTACCCGGTGCTGTCCGCGCTGGACCATTACCCCGAGGACTTCGGCCTGCAGCCGGCCGCCGCCGCGCAGGCCCCGGCCGGCGCCGTCGCCTGACGCGCCGCACCCGCACGAAGAACAACGAACGAGACCCGCAAGGAGCCCCCGATGCTCGACCACCTCAAGACCACCGACTACGGCACGCCGCTGCGCGAGTCCGCGCAGGAAGTCACGCTGGAGATCGACGGCCAGTCCGTCACCGTGCCGCAGGGCACCTCGCTGATGCGCGCCGCCGTCGATGCCGGCGTGCAGGTGCCCAAGCTGTGCGCCACCGACAGCCTGGAGCCCTTCGGCTCCTGCCGGCTGTGCCTGGTCGAGATCGAGGGCCGCAAGGGCTTCCCGGCCTCGTGCACCACGCCGGCCGAGGCGGGCATGAAGGTTCGCACCCAGAGCCCCAAGTTGCAGAAGCTGCGCAAGGGTGTGATGGAGCTCTACATCTCCGACCATCCGCTGGACTGCCTCACCTGCTCGGCCAACGGCAACTGCGAGCTGCAGGACATGGCGGGCGTCACCGGCCTGCGCAACGTGCGCTACGGCTTCGACGGTGCCAACCACCTGAAGGCGTCCAAGGACGAATCCAACCCCTACTTCAGCTACGACCCGTCCAAGTGCATCGTGTGCAACCGCTGCGTGCGGGCCTGCGAGGAGACGCAGGGCACCTTCGCGCTCACCATCAGCGGCCGCGGCTTCGAGTCGCGCGTCTCGCCGGGGCAGGACCAGCCCTTCATGGAGAGCGAATGCGTGAGCTGCGGCGCCTGCGTCGAGGCCTGCCCCACGGCCACGCTGCAGGAGAAGTCGGTGATCGAGCTGGGCCAGCCCGAGCACAGCGTGATCACCACCTGCGCCTACTGCGGCGTCGGCTGCGCCTTCAAGGCCGAGATGAAAGGCACGCAGGTCGTGCGCATGGTGCCGTGGAAGGACGGCAAGGCCAACGAGGGCCACAGCTGCGTCAAGGGCCGCTTCGCCTGGGGTTATGCCACGCACCAGGACCGCATCACGACGCCCATGATCCGCGCCAAGATCACCGACCCGTGGCGCGAGGTGAGCTGGGAAGAGGCCATCGCCCATGCGGCCTCGGAGTTCCGCCGCATCCAGGCCAAGCACGGGCAGGATTCCATCGGCGGCATCACCTCCAGCCGTTGCACCAACGAAGAGACCTACCTGGTGCAGAAGCTCATCCGCGCGGCCTTCGGCAACAACAACGTCGACACCTGCGCGCGCGTGTGCCATTCGCCCACCGGCTACGGCCTGGGCCAGACCTTCGGCACCTCGGCCGGCACGCAGACCTTCAAGTCGGTCGAGAAGAGCGACGTCATTCTGGTGATCGGCGCCAACCCGGCGGCGGCGCATCCGGTGTTCGCCTCGCGCATGAAGAAGCGCATCCGCCAGGGCGCGCGCCTGATCGTGGTCGACCCGCGCGAGACCGAGATGGTCAAAGGCCCGCACCTGCAGGCCGACTTCCACCTGGCGCTCAAGCCCGGCACCAACGTGGCCCTGATCAGCGCGCTGGCGCATGTGGTCGTCACCGAAGGCCTGCTGGCCGACGACTACATCGCCGAGCGCTGCGACGAAAAATCCTTCAAGGCCTGGAAGGACTTCGTCGCCCGCCCGGACAACTCACCCGAGGCCATGGAAGCCGTCACCGGCGTGCCCGCCGCCGTGGTGCGTGGCGCCGCGCGCCTCTATGCCACGGGCAATGCCGAGGGCGTCAAGACCGGCAAGCCCGTCAACAGCGCCATCTACTACGGCCTGGGCGTGACCGAGCATGCGCAGGGCTCGACCATGGTGATGGGCATCGCCAACCTGGCCATGGCCTGCGGCATGGTCGGCCGCGAAGGCGTGGGCGTGAACCCGCTGCGCGGCCAGAACAACGTGCAGGGCAGTTGCGACATGGGCAGCTTTCCGCACGAGCTGCCGGGCTACCGCCACATCAGCGACACCACCACCCGCAGCCAGTTCGAGGCCGCCTGGGGCGTGGAACTCAGCCCCGAGCCGGGCCTGCGCATTCCCAACATGTTCGACGCCGCGCTGGACGGGAGCTTCATGGGCCTGTACTGCGAGGGCGAGGACATTGTGCAGTCCGACCCCAACACGCAGCACGTGGCCGCGGCGCTCTCGGCCATGGAATGCATCGTGGTGCAGGACATCTTTTTGAACGAGACGGCCAAGTACGCGCATGTGTTCCTGCCCGGCTCCTCCTTCCTGGAGAAGGACGGCACCTTCACCAACGCCGAGCGCCGCATCTCGCGCGTGCGCAAGGTCATGCCGCCGCTGGCCCAGTACGCCGACTGGGAGGTAACGCAGCTGCTGGCCAATGCGCTGGGCTACCCGATGCACTACACGCATCCGCGCGAGATCATGGCCGAGATCGCGGCGCTCACGCCCTCCTTCGCGGGCGTCAGCTACGACAAGCTGGACCAGCACGGCAGCCTGCAATGGCCCTGCAACGACAGCACGCCCGAGATCGGCACGCCGATCATGCACATCGACCGCTTCGTGCGCGGCAAGGGCCGCTTCATCGTCACGCAGTACGTGGCCACGGACGAGAAGGTCACGCCGCGCTTCCCGCTGCTGCTGACCACCGGCCGCATCCTGTCGCAGTACAACGTGGGCGCGCAGACTCGGCGCACGCCCAACAACCAGTGGCACAGCGAAGACCGGCTGGAGATCCATCCGCACGACGCCGAGGAGCGCGGCATCCACGACGGCGACTGGGTCGGCATCACCAGCCGCGCCGGCGAGACCGTGCTGCGCGCCACGGTCACCGAGCGCATCCAGCCCGGCGTGGTCTACACCACCTTCCACTTCCCCGAGTCGGGCGCCAACGTGATCACCACCGACAGCTCGGACTGGGCAACCAACTGCCCGGAATACAAGGTGACGGCCGTGCAGGTCGCGCCTGTCGCGCAGCCGCAGCAGCGCTCGGCCTGGCAGTGCGACTACGCCCGCTTCAACGCCGAGCAGATCGCCCACCTGGAGGCCGCCACCGATGGACGCTGACGACAACCTGGTGCGCATGGCCAACCGCATCGGCGACTTCTTTGCTGCCCAGCCCGACCACGAGGAGGCGCTGGCGGGCATCGCCGAGCACCTGAAGAAGTTCTGGGCGCCGCGCATGCGGGCCGATTTCCTGGCGGCGCTGGATGCCGGCGCGCCCGCCTTGCATCCCCTGGTGCGCGAGGCCGTGACGGCGCATCGCGCGCAGCTCGCGCCGGCCGCCAAACTTCAGGGTTAACCCCTGACGCGTTCGATCATCGAACGCTGAAGTGCGCTGAACGAACGCCGCGGCGGCGGCGGCGTTGTAGGAGGCGGTCGCGGTTTTTAAAGTCGCGGCCGTTCCGGTTCTTCTGGGCCGGCCCGCGACCCCATTCCTCCTTCCTCCGCCGCCCATGCGCCGTTCCATCGCCACCGTTTCCCTCAGCGGCACGCTGCGCCAGAAGCTGGAGGCGGTGGCGGCGGCCGGATTCGACGGCGTGGAGCTCTTCGAGCCCGACTTCACGCACTTCCCCGGCTCGGCCGCCGACCTGGGCCGCATGGCCGCCGACCTGGGCCTGACGATCGACCTGTTCCAGCCCTTCCGCGACTTCGAGACGATGCCGCCCGAGGCCTTCGCCCGCAGCCTGGAGCGGGCCGAGCGCAAGTTCGACCTGATGCAGGCCATGGGCGTGCCGCTGATGCTGTGCTGCTCCAACACCTCGCCGCTGTGCGTGGACGCGCCGGCGCTGGCCGCCGAGCAGCTGCATGCGCTGGCCGAGCGCGCCGCCCGGCGTGGCCTGCGCGTGGGCTTCGAGGCCCTGGCCTGGGGCCGCCACACCTCGCTCTACGGCCAGGCCTGGGACATCGTGCGCCGGGCCGACCATCCGGCGCTGGGCCTGATCCTGGACAGCTTCCACACGCTCTCGCTGCGCGACGACCCGGCCGGCATCGCCGACATCCCGGGCGACAGGATCTTCTTCCTGCAGATGGCCGACGCGCCGCTGATGAGCCTGGACGTGCTGCAGTGGGCGCGCCATCACCGCTCCTTTCCGGGCCAGGGCGACTTCGACGTCGTGGGCTTCTACGAGCAGGTGCTGCTGGCCGGCTACAGCGGTCCGCTGTCGCTGGAGATCTTCAACGACGTGTTCCGCGAGACGCCCAACCGCCGCACGGCGGTGGACGCGATGCGCTCGCTGCTGTACCTGGAAAGCCAGGTGCGCGAGCGCCTGGCGGCCCGCGCCGCGGCGCCCGCGCCCGACGCCCGCGCCGGCTCGGTCCTGACGCTGCGCGGCCTGGCCGAGCCGCCGGCCGCGCCCGCCTTCGCCGGTGTCGCCTTCATCGAATTCGCGGCCGACGAGGCCACCGCGCCGCAGCTCGATGTGCAGTTGCGCCAGCTGGGCTTCCGCCGCGCGGGGCGCCACCGCTCCAAGGCGGCCACGCTGTACCGGCAGGGCGACATCGCCATGATCGTCAATGCCGAGCCGGCCTCCTTTGCGCGCAGCCGCTTCGAGCTGCACGGCCCCTCGGTCTGCGCCCTCGGCCTGCGCACCGCGCAGCCGCAGGCCGCGCAGGACCGCGCCATCGCCCTGTGCTCCCAGCGGCACCGCAGCCCGCTCGGCCCGGGCGAGGTGGCGGTGCCGGCCATCGTTTCGCCCGGCGGCAACCTGGTGCACTTCGTCGACGCGGCGCTCGGCACCGACGGGCTGTTCGCGGCCGACTTCGTGCTGGACGAGGGGCAGGCGCCCGATGCCGGCCTGCAGCGCGTGGACCATGTGGCTCTGGGCCTGAACCTGGACCAGTACGACACCTGGACGCTGTTCACCCGTGCCGTGCTGGGCCTGTCGCTGGCCGAGAGCCAGGAGCTGGCCGATCCCTTCGGCCTGGTGCGCAGCCGCGCCGCCGCCGACGCCGGCCGCAACGTGCGGCTGGTGCTCAATGCCTCGCTCAGCCGCCGCACGCTCACGGCCCGCACCGTGGGCCGGCGCGGCGACGGTGGCGTGCACCACATCGCCTTCGCCTGCGAGGACATCTTCGACACGGTGGCCCGGCTGCGCGCGCGCGGCATCGCCTTCCTGCCGATCTCGCCCAACTACTACGACGACCTGCCCACGCGCTTCGATCTCGACCCGGCACTGCTGGCGCGCATGCGCGAGGCCGGCGTGCTCTTCGACCGCTCGGCGCAGGGCGACTTCCTGCACATCTACACCCGCGCCGCGGACGAAGGCCTGTTCTTCGAAGTCGTGCAGCGCATCGGCGCCTACGACGGCTATGGCGCCGCCAACAGTCCGGCCCGCATGGCGGCCCAGGCCCAGGCCTGAGTCAGCCACCGTCCTTACGCTCAACCCGTTCCCGTTCCACAACCACACGCCACATACCAACGCGGAGACCTCGCACCATGTCCACCTCATCCCACGCGCACGAGCCTGAAGGCCGGCGCCAGTCCAGGAAGGCCGCCGCCAGCGGCTGGATCGGCTCGGCGCTGGAGTACTACGACTTCTTCATCTACGCCACGGCCGCCTCGCTGATCTTTCCCCAGATCTTCTTCCCCAAGGGCGATCCGGCCATCGCCATCATTGCCTCGCTGGCCACCTACGGCGTGGGCTACGTGGCGCGCCCCATCGGTGCCTTCGTGCTGGGCCACATGGGCGACACGCGCGGGCGCAAGCAGGTGCTGGTGCTGTGCATGTTCATGATGGGCTTCTCGACCATCGCCGTGGGCCTGCTGCCCACCTACGACCAGATCGGCCTGTGGGCCCCCGCGCTGCTGGTGCTGTGCCGCCTGGTGCAGGGCTTCGCCGTCGCCGGTGAGATCTCGGGAGCCAGCTCCATGATCCTGGAGCACGCGCCCTTCGGCCGCCGCGGCTTCTTCGCCAGCTTCACGCTGCAGGGCGTGCAGGCCGGCCAGATCCTGGCTGCGGCCGTCTTCCTGCCGCTGGCGCACTACATGCCCACCGACCAGTTCAACAGCTGGGGCTGGCGCGTGCCCTTCATCCTGAGCTTCGTCGTCATCATCATCGGCTGGATCATCCGCCGCGAGGTGGACGAGACGCCCGCCTTCACCCAGGAAGGCGCCGCCAAGCCGCGCTCGCCCGTGACCGAGGCCTTCAAGAACCACGCTCCCGACATGCTGCGCGTGGTGCTGATGTCGCTGATGAACGTGATCCCGGTGGTGGCCACCATCTTCGGCGCCGCCTATGCCGTGCAGCCGGCCTACGGCATCGGCTTTCACAAGGACGTGTACCTGTGGATCCCCGTGCTGGGCAACATCCTGGCCGTGCTGGTGATCCCGATCGTGGGGAACCTCTCGGACAAGATCGGCCGCCGCCCGCCCATGATCGTGGGCTCGGTGCTGGCCGGCCTGCTGGCCTTCGGCTACCTGTACGCGATCAGCATCGGCAGCGTGCCGCTGGCCATCGTGATGTCGCTGCTGATGTGGGGCATCGTGTACCAGGGCTACAACGCCGTCTTCCCCAGCTTCTACCCGGAGCTGTTCCCCACCCGCACCCGCGTGTCGGCCATGGCCATCTCGCAGAACGTGGGCACGGCCATCACCGCCATGCTGCCGGCCGTCTTCGCGGCCGTGGCGCCTCCCGGCTCCACCAACATCTGGATGACCGTGGGCGCGCTGGCCTTCGGCATCACCGTGATCTCGGCCGTGGCCTGTTTCACCGCCCGCGAGACCTACCGCCTGGCCATGAACGACCTGGGCAAGCCCGAGGCGGCTCCGGTGCCCGAAGGCGAATACATGCGCCTGCGCGACGAGGCCCTGGCTCAGGCGGCGCGCGCCTGACCGGCGCCATGCCCCCGCACGGCGTGCGGCGGGTGGATGGCTCCACTTCGCCGGCCGTCCAGGCTGGGCACAATCCCGAGGCCGTGGTGCTGCAAGCGCCACGGCCTTTTTCCATGGGCGCGACGCGTGCCGAAAGGGCGGCGGCACCGGGCCGCCGCGGCGTCATCTGTCCGCTACGGCCATCGCGCCCACGACCGCCCGCCTGCTTCACCGCCGCCATGTCCCACATCGCCACCGAACCGCTGCTGCCCTCCCTCGTGCGCCTGCCCGTGCATGTGCAGGGCGAGGCCGGGCTGCCGCCCGAGGGCGCGCAGCGCGAGGACGTGCTGGCCGCCGAGGTGCCGGTGGCGCTGGTCTTCAACGGCATCTCGCATGCCGTGATGATGGCCACGCCGCAGGACATCGAGGACTTCGCGCTGGGCTTCGCGCTGAGCGAGGGCATCCTCGATGCCGCCGCCGATTGCCGCGGCATCGAGGCCGAGGCCGTCGACGCCGCGGCGGCCGGCCTGCCCGAGGGCATGCCCGGCATCGAGGTGCGGCTGGAGATCTCCACGCGCGCCTTCGAGCGCCTCAAGGGCCGCCGCCGCAGCCTGGCGGGGCGCACCGGCTGCGGCGTGTGCGGCGTCGAGAGCTTCGCCGCGCTCGACCTCACGCCCGTGCCGCTGCCCGCGCCCGACTGGCTGGCGCAGGTGGACCTGCCCACCGTGCTGCGCGGCTTCGCGCAGCTGCCGCCGCGCCAGCGCCTCAATGCCGAGGCCGGCGCCATCCATGCCGCGGCCTGGGCCACACTGGGCGGCACGGTGACCGACGTGCTGGAGGACGTGGGCCGCCACAACGCGCTGGACAAGCTGGTCGGCCGCCTGGCGCGCGAAGGCCGGCTGGGCACGCCGGGCTTCGTGCTGCTGTCCAGCCGCGGCAGCCACGAGCTGGTGCGCAAGTGCGCGCGCGTGGGCATCGCGGCGATGGCCACCATCTCGGCGCCGACGGC
Source organism: Pseudacidovorax sp. NFM-22 (assembly GCF_021401245.1). Classification (GTDB taxonomy): domain Bacteria; phylum Pseudomonadota; class Gammaproteobacteria; order Burkholderiales; family Burkholderiaceae_C; genus Xenophilus. The sequence continues at coordinate 46,612 of NZ_JACBFY010000011.1, read as the reverse complement.
GATGGGCGTGCAGATGGCGAAGGCGAGCGGTGTGCGGCTGTGGGGGCTGTGCCGCGCGCCGCGGGGGGTGCTCTACACGCCCTGAACGGGCTGCGCCGTCACCCCTCTTCCCAGCCCTCTGCCGCAAGGGGAGAGGGAGCAAGGCGCCGCCTCGTCGCGTGACTGGAGCCCCTCTCTCCCCGTGGGAGAGGGGTTGGGGAGAGGGGGTGAATCCATCCGCACGGCATTGCGCATGCGGGCGCCGTCCCCCCTCTCCCCAGCCCTCTCCCGCAAGGGGAGAGGGAGCAAAAGCCTATGCGCCGCGCCAGCGCCGGGATTCAGCCCAGCGCCAGCACTGCCTCGGCCGCCGCGTCAATGTCCTGCGGCCCCAGCGCCGCCACTTCCACCGGCCGCCGCGTGGCCCAGGCATGAAAGTGCCGTGCCTGTGAGCGCTCGTAATGCGGGTCGTAATGCAGCGCCATCAGCTCGCCGAAGAGCAGCGGCAGCGCGCCTTCGCTCGCCCACTGCTGCCAGCGCTGCACCGTCTCCTTGCCCTGCATCTCCTTGAGCGCGCCCAGCCGCTCGGCCAGGGCCTCGCGGTCGTCGCCCAGGTAGGCGTAGTCGGTGAGCAGGTAGGCCAGGCGCGCCTCGGGCGTGGCGCGGATCTCGATGCAGTCGGCCGCACGCATGCGCTCGACCAGCGGCTGCGGCACCGACAGGCGGCCGATGCGCGGGCTTTCGCCTTCCACGTACAGCGGACGCGCCGGGTCGCTGGCCTCCAGCGCGGCGGCGATGCGGGTCTCGAACTGCTTCTGCGATGGCTGCGGCACGCCGGGCCAGGCGCCCAGCAGCGAGCCCTTGTGGCAGGCGGCGGCCTCCAGGTCCAGCACCTGGGCGCCGCGCTCGGCCAGCGCCTCCAGCACGCGGGTCTTGGCGCTGCCCGTGGCGCCGACGATCACGCGCAGCTGCAGCGCCGGCACCAGCTGGTCGATCTGCGTGACCACGTGCTTGCGGAAGGACTTGTAGCCGCCGGCCAGCTGCTGCGCGTCCCAGCCCACCAGGCGCATCCACTGCACCATCGAGCCGCTGCGCAGGCCGCCGCGCCAGCAGTAGACCAGGGGCCGCCACTTGATCGGCCGCTCGGCCATCACCGGGCTTTGCAGGTGCCGCGCCAGGTTGGCCGCCACCATCGCGCCGCCCACGCGGCGGGCCTCGAAGGCGCCCTGCTGGTGGTAGAGCGTGCCGACGATGCGGCGCTCCTCGTCGTCGAGCACCGGACAGTTGATGGCGCCGGGAATGTGGTCCAGCGCGAATTCGGAAGGCGAGCGCGCGTCGATGACGGTGTCGAAGGCGTGGCGGTCTTCCGGGCGGACGGGGCGGGGCTGGCTCATGGGGCGCGATTGTCGGCGGCCGTCTCACGGGAGCGCCACGCGGGGGGATCGGTCGGGTACTGGCCTGCATCGGCGTCGGCCTGGCCGGCCGGCGGCGTATGGCCGTCGACCGCTCAGGCCCCCCAGCGCCGCCGCACCCAGCCGCTGGCGCCGTCCACCAGCGCCACCAGCGCGAACATGCCCAGCAGCACCGTCATCGACTGCGCCTGCTGGAAGATCGACAGGTGGAAGTACAGCATCTGCCCCAACCCGCCGCCGCCCACGAAGCCGAGCACGGCGGCCATGCGGATGTTCATCTCCCAGCGGTAGAGGCTGTAGGCCAGCCACTGCGGCGCCACCAGCGGCAGGCTGGCGTAGCCGAAGGCGGCGATGCGGCCGGCGCCGGCCTCGCGCAGGGCACGCTCGGGCGCGGGCGGCGCGTTCTCCAGCGCCTCGGCGAAGAGCCGGCCCAGCACGCCGGTGGTGTGCAGCGACAGCGCCAGCGCGCCGGCGAAGGGGCCGATGCCGGCGGCCAGCACCATCAGCGCGGCCCACACCAGCTCGGGCACGCTGCGCAGCAGGTTGAGCACGAAGCGCGCGGCCTGCTGCGCCGGCCAGCCCGCGCGGCCCGAGGCGGGCAGCGCCAGCATCGCGCCCGCGGCCATGGCCAGCACGGTGCCCAGCGCCGACACGGCCAGCGTCTGCAGCGCACCCTGAGCCGTGCGCACCAGGAAGTCGGGCGACAGGTCGGGCGGGAAGAACTCGGCCACGAAGCGGCCCATGTGGCCCATCGACTCGGCCGAGACCAGCGCCGACAGGTCCAGCCCCAGCCAAGCGAAGCTGGCGACGATGGCGGCCAGCACGGCCACGAGCACGATGCGGCAGCGCCAGCAGGGTGCGGGCCGCGGGGGCAGCGATTTGGCGAGGTGGCCGTTCATGCCAGCAGCCTCCGAAGCCCATTCGACAGCGCATCCGCGAGCAGCACCAGCGCCAGGAAGACCAGCAGGATGCTGCAGGCCTCGCCGCCGTTGAGCATCTTCATCGACTGGTCCATCAGCTGCCCCAGCCCGCCGGCGCCGACGAAGCCCATGACCACCGAGGCGCGCACCGCGCATTCCCAGCGGTAGACGGTGTACGAGGCCAGTTCCTGCGCCGCGTTGGGCAGCAGGCCGTAGGCCAGGGCGGCGATGCGGCTGCTGCCCGATTCGAGCAGCGCCTGGGCCGGCCGGTTGTCCACCGACTCCAGGATCTCGGCATACACCTTGCCCAGCATGCCGCCGTAGGTGACGGCCAGGGCCAGCACGCCGGCGGCCGGGCCCAGGCCCATGGCCCGCACGAAGAGCAGGGCCCAGACGATCTCGGGAATGGCGCGCAGGCCCATCAGCAGCAGCCGCGCCGCCCGGCGCACGAGGCCGCCGCGCAGCCGCCCTGGGCCGGGGCCGAGGCGCGACACCGACAGCGCCCGCGTGGCGGCGAAGGCCAGCGGCACCGCGATCACGAAGGCCAGCGTGGTGCCGGCGGTGGCCATGGCCAGGGTTTCCAGCGTGGCGCGGCCCAGCAGGGCCAGGAAGTCGGGCGACAGCGCGGGCGGCCAGAAGGCGGCGAGGAAGCCACCGATGACGGCCAGGTTGCCCCTGGTCAGCAGCTGCCAGGGCTGGAACTCGGACAGCTGCAGCACCGGCCAGGCGATGGCCAGCGCCGCCAGCGCGCCGATCAGGCGTCGGCGCGCGGCCGGGTCGCGCAGCGGTGGTGCGGCAACGACGGGCGCCGAGGCCGGCGAGGCGGCGGTGATCGTGCGGATCGTCATCTGCGCCCTGACACAGACGGAGCAGACCGCGACGTCATCGGCATGCCGGCGGCAGAAAAAGGTAGGTCGGCGTCATCGCAACATGAGCGCCATGCGGCTCTTGTCCTCATCGGCAACCCGAGGGAATGAAGGCCGCTGCCGGCGGCGTCACCGCCACGGCCTCGTCGGCGGCGGGCAGGCCGCCTTCCGCCGCATACAGCGCGGAAAGCCGCTCCGGCGTCACCTCGGCGGCCGGCAGGTCGAACAGCACGCGCCCGCCCTGCAGCCCGACCACGCGCGGAAACCAGCGCAGCGCCAAGTCCACCGCATGCAGCGAGGCGCAGAGCGTCGCACCGGTGGCTTCGCTCTGCGCGGCCAGTGCGCGCAGCGTGGTGTCGGCCAGCGTGGGGTCGAGCGCGGAGACGGGCTCGTCGGCCAGCAGCAGGTCGGGCCGCTGGTAGAGCACGCGCGCCACGGCCACGCGCTGGAACTGCCCGCCGGAGAGCCGGTCGCAGCGCTCGAAGAGCCGGCCCTCGATGCCCACCTGTGCCAGCGCGGCATGGGCGCCCTGCAGGTCGCCGGGCCGCAGCAGGGAGCCCAGCGCCCGCAGCGTGGACCATTGCCCCAGCCGGCCCGAGAGCACCGCCGTCACGGCCCGCAGACGCGGCGCGATGGGCGGCTGCTGGTGCACGGTGCCGATGCGCGCGCGCAAGGCGCGCAGGCGCCGCGCGTCGGCCTGCCAGGGCGCCTGGTCCAGCAACTGCACCTGGCCTTCGCTGGGCCGCAACGCCGCACCCAGGATGCGCAGCAGCGTGGTCTTGCCCGCGCCCGAGGGGCCGATGAAGGCGATGCGCTCGCCGAGCCGCGCGGACAGCGTCACGCCTTGAAGCGCCCGCTGTCCGTTGGGATGGACCAGGCCCACGCCTTCCAGTGTAAAGCTCACGCCGTGCCTTTCTTGCAGTGGAGGTGGCTTACTTGATCAGGCCGGCCGACTTGCCGGCAGCCTCGATGCCGTCGTAGTTGGACGACTGCGTGGGCACGAACTTGCTGGCGCGCTGCAGCTGCATGATTTCCTTCTGCTCGGGCTTGGCCGGGTCGAGCTGCAGGAAGGCGTCGGTCAGCTTCTTTGTCAGTGCCGGGTCCAGGCCGGGGCGCACCGTCCAGTTGTAGTCGAAGTACGGGGGCGTGGTCGCCAGCACGCGCACCTTGGCGGCATTGGGATTCTTGGCCTCGACCAGCTTGTCCCACACCGAGGCGTTGAGCACGCCGGCCTCGGCGCGGCCTGCGGCCACGAAGGCGACGGTGGCGTCGTGCGCGCCGGAATAGGCGACGGTCTTGAAGTCCTTCTCGGGGTTGATGCCGTCCTTGAGCAGGAAGAAGCGCGGCATCAGGCTGCCCGAGGTGGAGGAGGGCGCGCCGAAGGCGAAGGTCTTGCCCTTGAGGTCGGCCAGGGTCTTGGCGGTGCTGTCGGCCGGCACGATGAATTTGCTGGTGAAGACCTCGTCCTCGGCCCGCTGCACGATGGGCTTGGCGCCGCCGTTGGTGCGGATCTTGGCTTGCACGTAGGTGAAGCCGCCCAACCAGGCCAGGTCGATCTTGTTGGTGGCCAGGCCCTCGACCACGGCGGCATAGTCGGTGACGGGCGTGAACTGCACGTTCATGCCGGTCTGCTGCTTGAGGTATTCGCCCAGCGGGGCGAACTTGCGCTGCAGTTCGGTGGGCGCCTCGTCGGGAATGGCGGACACGCGCAGGGTGCCGGTCTGGGCATGGGCCGGGAGCGTGCCGAAGGCGGCGGTGGCGAGCAATGCGGCCAGGGTGGCGCGGCGGGAGAAGGTCATGGTGTTGGCTTCGTTGAAAAGACAGGATGGCAAGGGCAGGAATGGGGGCGCTTCGATAATCCGGCGCTTGTCCCTACCACGCCCTCAGGAGAACACTGCGATGCAGCAGCAGCGACCGATGAACCCGCTGGCGCCGATGCGCCTGACCAGCTTCTCGCACGGCGGCGGCTGCGGCTGCAAGATCGCGCCCGGCGTGCTCAGCGAGATCCTGCGCAGCAGCGGCGCGGGGCTGATTCCGCCGGAACTGATGGTGGGCATCGAGACGGCCGACGATGCGGCCGTGTATCGGTTGAACGACGAACAGGCGCTGGTGGCGACCACCGATTTTTTCATGCCGATCGTGGACGACCCCTACGAGTTCGGCCGCATCGCCGCAACCAATGCGATCAGCGACGTGTACGCGATGGGCGGCACGCCGATCCTGGCGCTGGCGCTGGTGGCGATGCCGGTCAACCAGTTGCCGGTGGCGGTGATCGGCGACATCGTGCGCGGCGGGCAGGACGTGTGCCGCGCGGCGGGCATCCCGATCGCGGGCGGCCACACCATCGATTCGGTGGAGCCGATCTATGGGCTGGTGGCGCTGGGGCTGGTGCACCCCGACCGCGTGCGGCGCAATGCCGATGCGCGTGCCGGCGACGTGCTGGTGCTGGGCAAGCCGCTGGGCGTGGGCGTGCTGTCGGCGGCGCTGAAGAAGGAGAAGCTGCCCGAGTCGGGCTACCGGCAGCTGATCGCCAACACGACCAAGCTCAACACGCCGGGGCCCAAGCTGGCTGCGCTCGATGGCGTGCATGCGATCACCGACGTGACGGGCTTCGGCCTGGCGGGCCATGGGCTGGAACTGGCGCGGGGCGCGGGGCTGCGGGTGGTGATCGAATGGCCGCGCGTGCCGCTGCTGGAGGGCGTGGCAGCGATGGCGGCCGATGGCTTCGTGACGGGGGCGTCGGGGCGCAACTGGGCGGGCTATGGGGCCTCGGTGTCCTTGTCTGCCGGGCTGCCTGACGTGACGCAGGCCCTGGTGACCGATCCTCAGACGGCGGGCGGGTTGCTGGTGAGCTGCGCGCCGGAAGCCGTGGATGCGGTGCTGGGCGTGTTCCGTGACGAAGGGTTCGAGTCGGCGGCGGTCGTGGGGCGCTGCGAGGCGGGCGAGGCGGGGCTGGTGGTCGAGGGCTGAGGCCTGGCCTATGGAGGCTGCCTTTGCTGGACGGGATGGTCGCCCGGCAGGTGTTCCACGTCGGAGGATGAGGCTGAGCGCTTGTGCTGTTCGAAGCGGTTGAGCGGGTGGCGCGTGTTGCTCTGGATGCGCCGTCCTGCCTGCGCGTTCGATGAGGTCCGCCTGATGCGGGGCACCCGCGGGCGTCGCCCACAGGCTGCGCCGCTCGCTGAACGCTCGCGGAACCTGCGGTGCTCGCCGGATGAGCGCGCGGCATAACTCGCTGCGCGCTGACGCGCTCCGCTCAGACAAATGCCGCGAGTCAGAAGGAACGGCCCGCGGAGACCGCGGGCCTCGCTCATCCGGCTGCGCGCCTCGGCGCATCCTGAGGGCGCCACCCGCGGGCACCCCGCACCAGGCTCCTGGGCGCGCCGGTGGCGGGCTCCCCTTCGGGATTGCCCGTTGGGCACGGCCTTTGGGCTTGTAGGGTCTGGTTTGACTCCTCTCCCCTCTGGGGAGAGGTTGGGTGAGGGGCCAGCGGCGGTGGATGCAACGCATGGTCATTACCGCCCAAGCCCTCACCCCAACCCTCTCCCAGAGGGAGAGGGAGGAAGAGCGGCCTTTGTCGCTCACTCGAATTCCCCGCACCCTTCTTTCCGCTACGCCTTTCGGGGGACAGCCGCCGTCGCGAGCGGGCCGAGGTTGCGCCGAGAAGCGCAGCCGTACATGGGTACGGCGAGCATCGCAGGTGCAAGATCGACCCGCGCAGCAGGCGGATGCCCCCGAAAGGGCGGAGGGGAGAGGGAGTCGAACCCTCCCAGCGACGCGTGGCGCCACCCACCGGGTTTGAAGCCCGGCCGCCCCACCAGGGACGTTTCCCCTCCGAATGGGCGACCGCTGCGCGGCGCCCATGGAATGTTGTCTCGCGCGGCCCCGCCGCTGTCCGGCCGCCTGCGGCGCCAACCTCGCCACCTTCGTGGCCGGCGTTGCACAGGCTCTCATGCGCCCCGCCCCCCGAACATCGCCGTGTCCGGCCGCAGCAGGTGCGTGTCCTTGACGCGCCGCGTGTAGCCCACGCGGTCGAAGAACTCCAGGATCTGGATCGCGCGCTTGCGGCCGAGGCCGGTGGCGTCGCGGAAGCTGGCAGCCTGCAGGCCGTCCGGGCCGTCGATGCAGTCACGGGCCAGGGCCGCCAGCCGCTCGACGGTGGGCAGCGGATAGTACAGGTCTTTGACCACCTGGAAGGCCGCGCCACGCCGGGCCAGGCTGGCCAGCGTCTGGCGCACCATGGCCTCGCTGGCGGCCAGGTCCTTGGCCAGGTCGCGCACCCAGGGCGGGTCGAAGCCGCCATCCGCGAGCTTCGGCAGCAGTTGCTGCGCGAGCTTCTCTTCGGCGGCGTTGAGGCGGGCCGCATGGTCGGGCAGGTGCAGCCAGTGGGCGCTGCGCACCAGGCGGCCGTCCGCCACCAGTGCCTCGACCAGCGCGCGCCACAGGCCATCATCGGTGCGCGGGCCGGCCAGGCGGCGCAGGCGGCGCGCGTCGGGGCCGATCTCGGCGGGCTGGGCCTCGTGGAAGGCGCGCAGGCGCTCGATGACCTGGGCCTGCAGGGCTTCCAGGTGGCGGCGGGCGATCAGCATGCCGTCGATGCGCAGCGCATCGGCGGGCAAGGGCGCCAGTGCGTCCGGGCCAGGCAGGGCCAGGGCGCGGGCCAGGCGGGTGGCGTCCAGGCCCAGCGGGGCGGCCTGCAGCAGGCCGTCGATCAACGCGGCGCGCTCGGGCAGCGCCCAGGCCGCCAGTTCGGCCAGGCGCTGCGGCGTGCGGCGGTAGCGCACGGGCGCATCAGGGTCGAGCACGCGCACGCCGGCCACGGTGCGCGTGGCACTGGCATCGCGCAGCACGCCGCGGTCACCATGCCAGGCGGCGACGGGCTCGCGCAGCACCAGCTGGGCCAGGCCGGTGCCGCCAGCCGCCAGGGTGTCGCGGTCGAGGAGGGCGATGGAGGCCATCACGTCGCTGGCGCCCAGGTGCACATGCACGGGCGTGCCCGAGCGCAGCGCATGGGCCTCGCCGGGCCACAGCGTGAGCTGCACGTCGAGGCGCGTCGTGGCGAGGGCGACGGCCGGGGCGCACAGCCAGTCGCCGCGGCGCACCTCTTCCTTCGCCAGGCCGGCCAGGGCCAGGGCGCAGCGCTGGCCGGCGCGGGCCTCGTCCGCCGGGAGGTTCTGCGCATGGATGCCGCGCAGCCGGGCGCTGCGTTCGCCGGGCACCAGCCGCAGCTCGTCGCCGATGCGGGCGGTGCCGGCATGCACGGTGCCGGTGGCGACGGTGCCGACACCCGACAAGGTGAAGGCCCGGTCGGCCGCGAGCCGGAAGGCCAGCGCGTCGTCGTGGGCGCGCACCTCGCCTGCGGCTTGCAGCAGGTGCTGGCGCAGCGGCTCCAGCCCTTCGCCGGTCTGGGCCGAGACCGGGAACAGCGGTGACCCAGCCAGCGGCGTGTCCGCCAGCAGTTCGGCGATCTCGGCGCGCAGCTGGGCGATGCGGGCTTCGCGCTCGGCGGTATCGATGCGGTCGATCTTGGTCAGGGCCACGCTGCCGCGGTCCAGGCCCAGCAGCGCGACCACGGCCAGGTGCTCGCGCGTCTGCGGCATCACGCCGTCGTCGGCGGCCACCACCAGCAGCGCATGGTCGATGCCGGTGGCGCCGGCCAGCATGGTGTGCAGCAGGCGCTCGTGGCCGGGCACGTCGACGAAGCCCAGGGAGACGTCACCGGCCTGCAGGTAGGCATAGCCCAGCTCGATGGAGATGCCGCGGCGCTTCTCCTCCGGCAGGCGGTCGGTGTCCACGCCGGTCAAGGCGCGCACCAGGGTGGTCTTGCCGTGGTCGATGTGGCCGGCGGTGCCGACGATCAGGGTGCTCATCGTTCGCGCCCTTTCACATGAAGTTGCGCGTGTGCAGGGCCGACAGCCGCTCGGCCTCGTCGCGTGCGAAGCCCAGCCGCGCCAGCCGGGCGCGGCGGCCGGCGGCCATGTCGCGCTGCAGCTGCTGCACGGCCGCATGGCCGCGGGCGACGGCAGCAGGCGTGAGCGCGCCGGCCGCGATCAGCACCAGCGCGTCGAACACCTCCTCGTTCAGGCCCGAGGTGGCGGCCAGCTGGTCGTAGCGGGTCTCGATGGCGTTGGCCAGCCGCACCTGGAAGTCGGGCTCTTCCTCCAGCCGGTATTCCAGGTGGGCCATGCCGAAAGCCACATGCCGTGCCTCGTCGCGGGCGGCGAGGCGGCAGACCTGCGCGGTGACGGGGTCGGGCGCATGCGCCTGCAGGAAGTTCAGCAGGTTGACGAAGCTGCCCTCGCCCAGCACGGCCAGCAGGAAGGTGGCGATGGAGAAATCCGGCGCCTGGAACAGCGTCTGCAGCGAGGCCTGCCCGCCCGCGGTGGAGAGCCCCGGCGAGCGGCCGCGCAGCTGCGCGCGGCGGGTGAAGACCTCCACATGCCGCGCCTCGTCGGCGCACTGCAGGGCCAGCAGCTGCAGCACCTCGCGGAAGTGCGGATGGATCTGGCCCAGATGGCGCGCCGGCACCAGCAGGGCGGCGTTCTCGTTCTCGATCAGGTAGGTCATGACCTGCACCACGGCGTCCTCGATGGCGTCGGGCAGGTCGAAGGGCGCGTCCCAGTCGATGGCGGTGGCCGGGTCCCACTGGGCCGCGGCGGCCTGGCGGTAGAGCTCGCCGGCCGTGGCGGCCCACAGCTCGCGCCGGCGGCGCAGCGCGAAGGCGAAGGGCGGGCTGCCGGTCTCGACGGTGGCGCCGCGCGCGGCCAGGCCCCAGCCGGGCAGGGCTTCGTCGGCGGGCAGGCCGGGCGTGTCGCCCGCGGCGGCCTGCGCGCCCCGCCAGCGGCCATCCGCCTGGGCGCCACGGGTGACCAGCGCCTCGTGCGCGTCGCAGGTCTGCAGGCCGTGGCCCTGCTGGCGGCACCAGGCCGCCAGGTGCAGCGCCCAGTCGGGCGCGCGGCCGCGCACGCGCAGCACGCCGCCCGCGGGCACCTCGGCCAGCGCGCGGCGGATGAGCAGCAGGGCGCCTTCGGCCAGCCCCAGCGACTCAATATCGATAGTCGGCAGCGGTGATGCGTCCATCGGCGGCATAGAAGCCTTCGTCGTCCACGGCGCGCTCCAGCAGCGCATAGCCGCTGGTGCGGCCGGTGCGCCATTCGCGCAGGCCTTCCAGCTCCAGCAGCGGCCGCACCTCGGGGTCGTCCCAGCGCATGGCCATCAGCAGCGCGACGAAGCGGTCGATCAGCGCTGCCGGTGCGCCCGGGCTGGTGGTGAAGTTGCAGTGGTCGTAGGCGCCGGTGCGCGCGATGACGCGGGTGCTGCCGGCCGGCAGCGTGCCGTCCAGGCCGAAGGCCAGGTGGTTGCCGTCGATCAGGCAGCAGGCGTCGATCTGACCCGCCAGCAGGGCCTGTGCCGCATCGCGTTCGCCGCCGATGTGGTCGCCATGCTTGCCGCCCAGCACGTCGAAGAAGCGGGCCTGGTAGTCGCGGCCCTGCACCAGGCCCTGCTGGCGCAGATGGTCCAGCGGGATCAGCGTGGCCTGCGGCGAATCGAGCGCGCCGAAGCCGATGCGCTGGCCGCGCAGCCCGGCCGGCTGCTGCACGGCGCTGTCGGCGCGCACCACCAGCACCGACGTGAGGTCGCAGTCGGTGTCGCGCATGGCCACGGCCTGCACCTGCTGGCCGCGGGCGCGGGCCAGGCGGTCGGCGCGCACCCAGGCCAGGGGCGAGTTCCAGGCCAGGTGGATGCCGCCGTCGAACTGCGCCTCCACCTGCCGCTCGTAGTTGGAATACAGCACGAAGTCGAAGGGCAGGCCGTTGCGCACGAAGAAGGCCTTGAAGCCTTCCCAGATGGTGACGACCTTGGGGGCGTAGGCGACGGCGCCCATGACGAGGGTCTGGCTCATGGCGGGGCTCCTCAGAACAGGGGCAGGCCGGTGACGGCCTTGCCGATGAAGTCGTACAGCACGTCCGACGTGGGTGCCATGACGCTGGCCGCGCGGGCGTCGCGGAACAGGCGCTCGATGCCGGCCTCCTTGCGGAAGGCGGCGCCACCGCACACGCGCATGGCGATGTCCGTCACCTCCAGCGCCGTCTCGGCCGCGGCGGCCTTCACCTCCAGCACGCGCAGCATGGTGTCGAGCCGGCCGGCGCCGATGGCGGCGATGGTGTCGTTCACCAGCGCCTGCGCCATGTCGGCCTTGATGCGGCCGCGCGCCAGGTAGGCCCGGATGGTGGGCAGGTCGGCCAGCGAGGTCGACAGGTGCTGGTGCTGCGTCGCGCCCACATGGCCGATGGCCCGCGTGAGCGCGCCGTCGGACAGGCCCACCGAGCAGCAGGCGCTCAGCGTGGCGAACCAGGGCAGCACGGTGCCCATCATGATGTCGAAGCCCTGGCCGTCGGCCCCCAGGCGCTGGCCGGCCGCGATGCGCACGCCCTGGGCCGTGATCGGCGTGGAGGCGTTGCCGCGCAGGCCCAGGCCGTCGAAGCGGCCGGGTTGCGAGAGCCCGTCGGCCTTCGCGTCCACCCACCAGAGCGTGCTGGCGCCATCGGCCGCCACCGGCTTGCTGGACCAGACGTAGCTGTCGGCCTCGAAGGCGGAGGTGACCCAGCTCTTGCGGGCGTCGAGCAGCACGGCCTCGCCCTCGGCGCGGGCGGTGCTCGCGGGCGCCCAGAAATGGCTGCGCGACTCGGCCTCGGAGAAGGCCAGCGTGGACAGATGCCTGCCTTCGGCGACGGCCCGGCGCAGCGTCTCGGGGCCGAAGGCCTCGATCACCGCCGTGGCGCTGTAGTGCATGCACACGATCATGGCGATGGAGGGGCAGGTGCGCGCCAGCGCCGTGACCACCTGCGCCGCCTCGGCCAGGCCGCGGCCCTGCCCGCCCACGGCCGTGGCCGAGACCAGGCCCAGCAGGCCGGCGCCGGCCAGCGCATCGATGGCCTCGCGGGGAAAGCGGCCCTCGGCATCGGTGCGCGGCGCAAGCGCCTGCAGCACGTCGGTGTCGATGCGGGCCAGGGTGTCGGTGAGGCTCATGAAGCGGTCCTTTCGGTCACTGAAGCTGCTCGCGCAGCGAAGAAAGCTGGGTGGACGAGACGAGGTCCTGCGGCGCCTCCAGGCAGCGCAGGTCCAGCAGCAGGCGGTCGTCGGCAATGCGGCCGATGACGGGCAGGGGCAGCTGGCGCAATGCCTGGGCCAGCTGGTCGAGGGCGCGGCCGGTGCCTTTCCTGGCGACGCCGGCCGGGGCGAGCGCCAGGCCGGCCGAGGGCAGGCGCTCCACCGGCAGCGAGCCGCTGCCGATCTGGCCCTGCAGCGCCACGGTTTCCACCGTGAAGCGCGGCGCCACGGCCTCGGCCAGCGGGCCGTGCACGGCGCAGGCGGTGGCCTGGATGGCTTCCAGCGGACGCGTGAGCAGCCGCAGCGTGGGCAGGTCCTGCGCCAGGCGCTCGGGGCGCAAGTAGAGCATCAGCGTGGCCTCCAGCGCGGCCAGCGGCAGCTTGCTCATGCGCAGGGCGCGCTTCATCGGGAACTTGCGGATGCGGCCCACGGCCTCCTTGCTGCCGACGATCAGCCCGGCCTGCGGCCCGCCCAGCAGCTTGTCGCCGGAGAAGGTGACCACGTCGCAGCCGGCAGCCAGCTTCTCCTGCGGCAGCGGCTCGCGCGGCAGGCCGTAGGCGGCCAGGTCCACCAGGGAGCCGCTGCCCAGGTCGGTGGCCACGGGCAGGCCGCGCGCATGGGCGATGCCGGCCAGCACCGATTCGTCGACCGAGGCCGTGAAGCCCTGCACGGCGTAGTTGCTGGTGTGCACCTTCAAAAGCAGCGCGGTGCGTTCGGTGATGGCCTGCTCGTAGTCGCGCGGATGCGTGCGGTTGGTGGTGCCCACCTCCACCATGTGCGCGCCGGCGGAGGCCATGACGTCGGGCATGCGGAAGGCGCCGCCGATCTCCACCAGCTCGCCGCGCGAGACGATCACCTCGCGGTCGCGGGCCAGCGCGCCCAGCGTCAGCAGCACCGCGGCGGCGTTGTTGTTGACCACTGTGGCGGCCTCGGCGCCGGTCAGGGTGGTCAGCAGTTCCTCCACCACCGTGTCGCGGTCGCCGCGGCCGCCGGTGGCCAGGTCGTATTCCAGGTTGTTGGGGCCGGTCATCAGCCGCAACAGATGGGCCAGGGCCTCGTCGGCCAGCAGCGCGCGGCCGAGGTTGGTGTGGATCACCGTGCCGGTGAGGTTGAGCACCCGCCGCATGCGCGGCGCCAGCCGGGCCTGCACGCGCTTCAGCAGTGCTGCCTGCAGCGCCGCAGGCTGCACATCGGCGATGGGCAACTGGCCGGCGACGGCACGCGGGCGCAGCGCATCGAGCAGGGCGCGCGCCTCGCCGGCCACCAGCGTGTGGCCGTGGGCGGCGATCAGGGATTGCGTGTCCGGGGCACGCAGCAGCCGGTCGACGGCGGGCAGATCCTGGGGACTTGCCTTGGAGCCGTGGACCACGGACTCGTCGGGCATGGCCATCAGCCGCCTCCGCCGTCGTCGGGTGGGTGATTCGCCGCGGCCTCGGGCTCGGGGTCGCCGAAGAGCAGCATCAGGTTGTGGCCGGTGCGCTGATGGCCGGCCTCGGAGACCAGCAGGTCCAGCGGCAGGCTGGCCAGGTCGTCGGCCACGGCCTCGACCTCGGGGTCGCGGTCCATGGCCACGAGCTTGAGGTAGTGGCCGCATTCGTCGCAGCATTCGGCCCTCACGGCGCCGGGCTTGAGGCCCACCGGCCGCTCGGGCGCGGCCTCGCCCTCGGGCTCCAGCGACTGGTAGTGGATGCCCTTGGTGCTCTCGCAATTGGCGCACTTGATGCGCACGTAGTGCCACTGGGTGCTGCACAGCGCGCAATGCAGGTAGCGCACGCCGGCATCGTCGGCGCCGATGCGGATCACGCAGGCGGTGGGCGCGCTGCCGCAGCAGGGGCAGCGGGTGAGCGGCTCGGTCACGCCGAAGGCGCGCAAGGTGCCGTGCTCCTCGGCCGTGGCGATGGCCATGTGCGTGAAGTAGACCTGCAGGCCGGCCGCCACCAGTGGCGCGGTGCCCAGGTCCAGGCCGAACATGATGCCCTGCGTGATCAGGCCGGCCTGGCGTTCCAGCCAGGCGCTGTCGGCATCGAGCACGCGCTGCACGGTCTCGCGCGCGGGGCCTTCGGGCAGTCGGTTTCGCAGCGGCATCAGCACCTGCCGGAGCACGGCGCGCCAGGCCGGGTCGCGCGGCCACAGGTCGGCGGGCAGCGGCGGCCTGAGTGCCTGCGAGGCGGCCTCGATGGCGGCCAGGTCGGGCAGCTTCACATCGGGATGGTGCTGCAGCGCCTCGTGCTGGGCCTGCGCGATGTCGGCCACGAAGAGCAGGTAGTCGCGCATCGGATGGCCGGCGGCCAGCTGGCGAAGGCGCAGGCCGCGGTCGGCGAACACCGTGGCGCGTTGCGGCAGCCGCAGGAAGGGCACCCGCTGGCCGGCCTGCATCGCGATCTGCTCGGGCTCGAGCACCCGCGTGCTGGCGAAGAAGGCGGCGGGGTTGCTGGGTTCGGTCATCGGGGGCGAATGCTAGAGCATGGCCGTGTCAGGGCGCATGCCAGGGGTATCCCGGGGCGGGCGTTGCAAAAGAACGAACCCCACGGCCCGGATGCGGCGCCGTGGGGCGGAGGGTGCGCGCCGGACCGGCGCGCGAGGGCTGCGACCGTGCTCAGTCGCGTCCCGTCATCTCGCGGTGCCACACCGGATGGTTGAGCCGTGCCCAGCCTTCGGTGACGGTGCCGCGCGTCATGGCGCGCATGGTGCCCTTGACCCAGATGGCGGCGTACACATGCATGATCACCGACAGCACCAGGAACACGGCCGAGGCCGCATGCAGCACCACGGCGATACGGCGCAGCGTGATGGGGAAGTAGTGCACGAACCACGGGCTCCAGAACAGGAAGCCCGTCGCCAGCAGCACCAGCAGCGACACCGCCATCACCCAGAACACCAGCTTCTGGCCGGCGTTGTACTTGCCCACCGGCGGCATGTGCTCCTTGTGGCCGGCCAACATCTGGCCCGAGCGCTTCATCCATTCGACGTCGTTGCGGCCGATCAGGTTCTCGCGCCAGAGGCCGAAGAACATGAAGGCGAAGCCCAGCACCATCAAGAGGCCCATGAAGGGATGCAGGATGCGCGTCCACTGCCCGCCGCCGAAGAGGTTGGTCAGCGGAAACAGCGCCGGGTGGAAGAAGGCCAGGCCCGAGAGGGCGGCGCAGAAGAACATGACGACGATGAACCAGTGGTTCATCCGCGTGCCGTCCTTGTAGCGGCGCAGGTAGACACGGCTCATGGCTGGGCTCCTTCACGGCGGTCTGCGGCGGGCTTCTCGATGACGGCGACCTCGTGGTCATCGGCGACGCCATCGGCGTCCCTGTCTTCCTTGGCCTCGACGGGCCCCACCTTCATGTAGTGGAAGAAGCCGCCGATCACCGCGCCGGCCATGGCCAGCAGGCCCAGTGGCTTGGCGATGCCCTTCCAGAGCGAGACCAGCGGGCTGATCGTCGGGTCCTTGGGCAGGCCATGGTAGAGCTCGGGCCGGTCGGCATGCTGCAGCACGTACATGACGTGCGTGCCGCCCACGCCCTGCGGGTCGTAGACGCCGGCATTGGCATAGCCGCGCTCCTTGAGGTCGACGAGGCGCTCGGCGGCGTACTCGTGCATGTCCTCCTTGGTGCCGAACTGGATGGCGCCGGTGGGGCAGACCTTGGCGCAGGCCGGTTCCAGGCCCACGCCCACGCGGTCGGAGCACAGCGAGCACTTGTAGGCCCGGTTGTCCGCCTTGTTGATGCGCGGCACATTGAAGGGGCAGCCCGTGACGCAGTTGCCGCAGCCCACGCAATGCTCGCTGATGAAGTCGACGATGCCGTTGGTGTACTTGACGATGGCGCCGGGCGCCGGGCAGGCCTTGAGGCAGCCCGGGTCCTCGCAGTGCATGCAGCCGTCCTTGCGGATCAGCCACTCGAGCTTGCCTTCTTCGGGCTCGACTTCCGAGAAGCGCATCACCGTCCAGGAGGCCGGCGAGAGGTCCATCGGGTTGTCGTAGGTGCCGTGGGTGGTGCCGACCTCGTCGCGCAGGTCGTTCCACTGCATGCAGGCCACCTGGCAGGCCTTGCAGCCGATGCAGGCCGACACGTCGATCAGCTTGGCCACCGGCTGCACCTGCGGCTGGTGGCGCACCACGGGCGGTTGCACCGTGGTGGCCGAGCGCTTGGCGATGTCCAGGGATTGGAGTGAAGACATGGGTGCGCTCCTTCCCTAGGCTTTTTCGATGTTGACGGTGAAGGACTTGTATTCGGGCGTCTGCGTGTTCGCATCCCCCACGAACGGCGTCAGCGTGTTCACCAGGTAACCCGGCTTGGCCACGCCCACGAATCCCCAGTGGTTCGGCAGGCCGACGGTGTGCACCGTCCTGCCGTCCACCTGCAGCACCGAGATGCGCTTGGAGACCAGCGCGACGGCCTTGATGTAGCCGCGCTTGCTCGACACCTTGACCCAGTCGCCATTGGCGATGCCCTTTTCCTTCGCCAGCACATCGCTGATCTCCACGAACTGCTGCGGCTGGATGATGGCCGAGGTCATCACGTTCTTCGTCCAGTAGTGGAAGTGCTCCGTCAAGCGGTAGCTCGTCGCCACGTACGGGAAGTCCTTGGGCACGCCCAGGCGCTCCAGGTCACCCTTGAAGATGCGCGCTGCCGGGTTGGCCCGCGCCAC
This sequence comes from Pseudacidovorax sp. NFM-22, assembly GCF_021401245.1. Taxonomy (GTDB): domain Bacteria; phylum Pseudomonadota; class Gammaproteobacteria; order Burkholderiales; family Burkholderiaceae_C; genus Xenophilus. The sequence goes on along the minus strand of NZ_JACBFY010000011.1, from coordinate 29,689 downwards.
CTTGTTGTTGGGGTGCAGCGGGTTGTTCTCCAGCGGCGACTCGAAGGGCTCGTAGTGCTCGGGCAGCGGGCCTTCGGCCATGCCCGTGGGCGCGAACAGGCGCGCCACGCCCTCGGCGGTCATGATGAAGGGACGCACCGCGTCGGGGTCGGCCGGGTTGGCGTCGGGGCGGATGTCCGGCACGTCGGCCCCGGTCCACTTGGCGCCGTCCCAGAACACCAGCGGCCGCCTGGCGATCCATGGCTTGCCGGTCTTGGGGTCGGTGGAGGCGCCGTTGTAGAGGATGCGCCGGTTGGCCGGCCAGGCCCAGGCCCAGTCCTGCACCATGCCGATGCCGTAGGGGTCGGCATTGCCGCGGCGCGCCATCTGGTTGCCGGCCTGCGTCCAGGCGCCGGCATAGATCCAGCAGCCGCTGGCCGTGGAGCCGTCATCGCGCAGCAGGCCGAAGCCGGCCAGCTGCTCGCCGGCCTTGGCCAGCACCTTGGTCGGGTCCTTCGGATCCGTCAGGTCTGTCAGCGCCTTGCCGTTGTATTCCATCGCCAGCTCCTCGGGAGCAGGCGAGGTCGGAATCTTGTAGTTCCAGGCCAGGTTGACGATGGGGTCGGGGAAGGCGCCGCCTTCCTTGGCGTAGGCCGCGCGCAGCCGCGTGAACAGCTGGCCCACGATCTCGGTGTCGGCCAGGGCCTCGCCCGGGGGCTCGGCGCCCTTCCAGTGCCACTGCAGCCAGCGGCTGGAGTTGGTGACCGAGCCGTTCTCCTCTGCGAAGCAGGTGGAGGGCAGGCGGAACACCGTGGTCTGGATCTGCTTGGGATCGACGTCGTTGTGCTCGCCGAAGTTGCGCCAGAACTCGCTGGTCTCGGTCATCAGCGGATCGATGGTGACCAGGAACTTGAGCTTGGACAGGCTGCGCACGATCTTGTGCTTGTCCGGGAACGAGCCGACGGGGTTGAAGCCCTGGCAGATGTAGCCGTTGAGCTTGCCCTGGTCCATCAGCTCGAAGGCCTGGAGCACGTCGTAGAGCTTGTCGATCTTGGGCAGGTAGTGGAAGGCCCAGTCGTTCTCCTTGGTGGCCGCCTTGCCGAACCAGGCCTTCTGCATGCTGACGAAGAACTTGGGGTAGTTCTGCCAGTAGCTCATCTGGTTGGGCCGCAGGGGCTTGAGGGCGCGCGGCTTGTAGTAGTCGTCCAGCGTCTGCTCGGTGTCGCGTGCCAGCGAGAGGTAGCCGGGCAGCGAGTTCGACAGCAGGCCCAGGTCCGTCAGGCCCTGGATGTTGCTGTGGCCGCGCAGCGCATTCATGCCGCCGCCGGGCGCGCCGATGTTGCCCAGCAGCAGCTGGACGATGGCGCCGGTGCGGATGATCTGCGAGCCCTGGCTGTGCTGCGTCCAGCCCAGCGCGTACATGACCGTCATGGTGCGGCCGGGCACGGCGGTGCTGGCGATGTACTCGCAGACCTTCAGGAACTTGTCCTGGGGCGTGCCCGTGATGCGGCTGACCATCTCGGGCGTGTAGCGCGCGTAGTGGCGCTTCATGACCTGCAGCACGCAGTTCGGGTCCTGCATGGTCATGTCGACCTTCGCATTGCCCTGCTCGTCGAGCGCGTAGCCCCAGCTCTTGTTGTCGTAGCTGCGCTTCTCGGCGTTGTAGCCGCTGAACAGTCCGTCCTCGAACTTGTAGTCCGGACCCACGATGAAGGGGGCGTTGGTGTAGTTGCGGACGTACTCGGTCTGGATCTTGTCCTGGCTCAGCAGGTAGTGGATGACGCCGCCCAGGAAGGCGATGTCGGAGCCGGCGCGGATGGGCGCGTAATAGTCCGCCACGGCAGCCGAGCGCGTGAAGCGCGGGTCCACCACGACGAGGCGTGCCTTGTTGTGCTTCTTGGCCTCGATGACCCACTTGAAGCCGCACGGATGCGCTTCTGCGGCATTGCCGCCCATGATCAGGACCAGATCAGCGTTCTGGATGTCCTGCCAATGGTTGGTCATCGCACCGCGGCCGAACGTCGGGGCCAGACTGGCCACCGTCGGTCCGTGTCAAACGCGGGCCTGGTTGTCGAAGGCGAGCATTCCGAGCGAGCGGAATGCCTTGTGCGTCAGGTAGCCGGTTTCGTTGGACGAGGCCGAGGCACACAGCATGCCCGTCGAGATCCACCGGTTGACCACCTGCCCTGCGGCATTGGTGGCCTGGAAGTTGGCGTCGCGGTCGGCCTTGAGCAGCTTGGCGATGCGGTTGAAGGCTTCGTCCCAGCTCACGCGCTTCCACTCGGTGCTGCCGGGCTCGCGCACCTCGGGGTACTTCAACCGGTTGGGGCTGTGCACGAAGTCGAGCAGGCCGGCACCCTTGGGGCACAGCGTGCCGCGGTTGACGGGGTGGTCCGGGTCGCCCTCGATGTGAAGGATGGAGGCCTTCACGTTCTTGGCCTTGTCGCCCAGGCTGTACATCAGCAGGCCGCAGCCCACGGAGCAGTACGTGCAGGTCTGGCGCGTCTCGGTGGTGCGGGCCAGCTTGAACTGGCGGGTCTCGGCCAGTGCGGCGGTGGGCGAGAAGCCCAGGGCCACCAGGCTGGAGCCGACCAGGCCGGCACCGCTGACGCGGAAGAAATGGCGGCGGTTCATGTCCATGACCGAACCTCCTGCAATGACACGGGTTTCGTGGGCTTCATCGTGGGTCGCGCTGTGATGCGTCTGTCGTGGGAATTCGTGGGCCGCCGCCGTGGGGCTCGTCAGTTCTTGGGCGCCGCACCGTCGCCGCTGGACGGTGCCGGTGTGGGGCCATCGACGTTGTGGCCGCCAGCCGCCTGGCCTGCTGCCACCCCGCCGATGGCCGAGCTGCCTTCGGCCGGGCCTTTATGGGCGCCGGAGTCTACGCCCGCACCGGAAGGCGCGGGGTTGATGCCCTGGGGTGTCCCAGTGGCGCCAGAGGTTGATGCGGCGGTCGGGGCATCGGCCTTGGGCTTGGGGTCGCAGCCGGCGAGCAGACCGCCAGCGGCGGCCAGGGTGGCGATGGCGAGGGCGGATCGGACGAGGGCGTTCATGGGCTTCCTTGGACTGGGGCGTCGTATCGGTTGGGCCGCCATGGTTGCAGCGCCCGCCGCATGGCAGCGTCGGAGGACGCCGCGTCCGCCAGCCCATGATGGCCGCCGGGCGCCTTGCCGCGCATGCGGGAAATCCCTTTGCGATTGCCCCGCATTCCCGCGCGACCGGAAGCGCTGGGCTATCGTGCGCCACTCCTATGAAAGACGCTTTCTTCCTTGGCTGGCGCACGCTGCGCCGCGACCTGCGTGCGGGCGAGCTGCGCCTCCTGATCGTGGCCGTGCTGCTGGCCGTGGCCGCGCTCACGGCGGTGGGTTTCTTCGCCGACCGGCTCAAGGGCGGGCTGGCTCGCGATGCCCGCCAGCTGCTGGGCGGCGACGCGGTGCTGGTCACCGACAACCCGCCGCCGCAGGCGCAGGTGGACGCAGCCCATGGCCAGGGCCTGCAGTCGGCCATGACCTATGACTTCCCCACCATGGCCCGGGCGACGGACGAGCGTGGCGGCGCGAGCCGCCTGGTGGCGCTCAAGGCGGTGGCGGCCGGCTATCCGCTGCGCGGCAGCCTGCGCATCGCCGAAGCACCCGGCGCGCCGGATGCGGCCACGCGCGACGTGCCCGCCCCCGGCGACGTGTGGGTCGATGCCAGCCTGCTCGAAGCGCTGGACCTGAAGGTGGGCGACACCCTGCTGCTGGGCGATGCCGCTCTGACGATCCGCCGCGTGCTGGTAATCGAGCCCGACCGCGGCGCCGGCTTCCTCAACTTCGCGCCGCGGGTCATGATGAACCAGGCCGACGTGGCCCGCACCGCGCTCGTGCAGCCGGCCAGCCGCGTGCGCTACCGGCTCGCGGTGGCCGGCGAGGCGCCGGCGGTCAAGCGCTTCTCGGACCAGGTGCAGCAGCGCCTGGATGCCGGCGAACTGCGCGGCGCGCGGCTGGAGTCGCTGGACAGCGGCCGCCCCGAGATGCGCCAGACGCTGGACCGGGCCGAGAAATTCCTGAACCTGGTGGCGCTGCTCGCCGCGCTGCTGTCGGCGGTGGCCGTGGCGCTGGCGGCGCGCGGCTTCGCGGCCCGGCACCTGGACGGCGCCGCGATGCTGCGCGTGCTGGGTCAGCGCCAGCGCACCATCGCGGGCGCCTATGCGGTCGAGTTCGGCGTCATCGGGCTGGGCGCCAGCCTGGCGGGCGTGGCCATCGGCTATGCGGTGCACCATGTGTTCGTGCGCCTGCTGGCCGGGCTGGTCGACGGCGACCTGCCTGCTGCCACGGCATGGCCAGCGCTCTTCGGCGTGGGCATGGGCCTGACGCTGCTCTTCGCCTTCGGCCTGCCGCCGGTGCTGCAGCTGGCGCAGGTGCCGCCGCTGCGCGTCATCCGCCGCGAGCTGGGCGCGCTGCGGCCTGCCTCGGCCGCGGTGCTGGGCCTGGGCGTGGCCGGCTTCGCGGCCCTGCTGCTGGCCGCCAGCAGCGACCTCAAGCTCGGCCTGATCGCCGTCGGCGGCTTCGCCGGGGCAGTGGCCGTGTTCGCCGTGCTGGCCTGGCTGGCCGTGCTGGTGCTGCGGCGCGTGGTGCGCGAGGGCAGTGCGCCGCGCTGGCTGGTGCTGGCCACGCGGCAGGTGTCGGCGCGGCCGGTGTATGCGGTGCTGCAGGTCAGCAGCCTGGCCGTGGGCCTGCTGGCGCTGATGCTGCTGGTGCTGCTGCGCACCGACCTGGTCGACAGCTGGCGCAAGGCCACGCCGCCCGATGCGCCGAACCGCTTCGTCATCAACGTCATGCCCGACCAGGCGCAGGCCTTCCAGGACGCGCTGCGCCAGGGCGGCGTGGCGCAGTACGACTGGTACCCCATGTTCCGCGGCCGGCTGGTGGCCATCAACGACAAGCCGGTCACGCCCGACGACTACAGCGAGGACCGCGCCAAGCGCCTGGTCGACCGCGAGTTCAACCTCAGCAACGCGGCCGACCGGCCCGGCCACAACAGCATCGTGCAGGGTGCGTGGACCTCGGGCGAGGCCGATGCCGTGAGCGTGGAGGAAGGCCTGATGGAGACGCTGGGCCTCAAGCTCGGCGACCGGCTGCGCTTCGACATCGGTGGCGTGACGAGCGAGGGCCGCATCACCTCCACCCGCAAGGTGGACTGGGGCTCGCTCCATGCGAACTTCTTCGTGATGTACCCGCTGGCGGCGATGCCGGCCGAGGTGCCGGTGACGTATCTGGCCGCCTTCCGCGCACCAGAAAAGCTGCCCCCACGCTCCCCCGCTGCGCGAGGTCCGCTGCCCCCCGAGGGGGCGCCTTCCGTCCTGGGGCGGCCCGGCGACGGAAGCGCGAGCTTCGACAACGCCCTGGTCCGCCAGTTTCCCAACGTGACCAACGTCGACATGAGCAGCACCATCGCCCAGGTGCAGCGCGTGCTGGACCAGGTGATCCGCGCGGTGGAGTTCCTGTTCGGCTTCACGCTCGCGGCCGGCCTGGTGGTGCTGTTCGCGGCCGTCAGTGCGACGCGCGAGGAGCGGGCGCGCGAGTTCGCCGTCATGCGCGCGCTGGGCGCCCGCGCCGCGCTGCTGCGGCAGGTGCAGCGCGCGGAACTGGCCGGCACCGGGCTGCTCGCCGGTCTGCTGGCGAGCATCGTGGCTTCGGCCATCGCCTGGGCGCTGGCGCGCTGGGTGTTCGACTTCCGCTGGACGGCGTCGCCGCTGGTGCCGCTGTTCGGCGCCATCGTCGGCGCGCTGCTGGCCCTGGGCGCCGGCTGGTGGAGCCTGCGCGAAGTGCTGCGCCGGCCCGTGGCGGCCACGCTGCGGCAGGCGGCCGAGTGAGTGCAACGGGGCTGGCACGCCGGGTGCTAAAGTCCTCGCGCCGTTGGCCGGGCTGCACTCGCGATGGCCTCTCCGCTCGCCCATCGTGACCGCTTCCTCTCCCTCGCCCGACTCGCCTTCCGAAGACTCCAAGCAGGTGCGTGCCGCGCGGCGCGCCCTCGACATCATCGAGCTGGTGGCCGAGGCCCGGCTGCTCAAGCATTCGGACATCGCCGCGCGGCTGGGCATTCCCAAGAGCACGACCACGCTCATCCTCGATACGCTGGTGCGCTCGGGCTACCTGCGCCGTGACGCCTTCAGCCGCGCCTATTCGCTGGGCTCGCGCATCCTGGGCATCGCCGGGCGCTACCTGTCCGAAGCCGACATCGTGCAGATCAGCCAGCCGGTGCTCAGCCGCCTGGTGCTGGACATCGACGAGAGCAGCTTCCTGGTGCAGGCCGAAGGCGACGAGGTGCTGGTGATGTGGCGCGAGGTCTGCCGGCGGCGCCTGACCTACATGTTCTCGCTGGGCGAGCGTGCCTCGATCACTGACACGGCCGGTGGCCTGGCCATGCTGGCGATGCGCGGCATGGCGCAATGGGCGCCCACACTGGCGCGCTGCGGCGTGGCAGCCGGCGCGGAAGCCGATGCGCTGATCGCCCATCTGCGCGAGGTGGCCGATGGCGCCGTGGCCTTCCGCGCGCCCGGCCGTGTTCCGGAAGTCGCCTCGCTGGCGCTGCCCGTCGTCAATTCCATGGGCGTGCCGCTGGCGGCGGTGTCGGTGGCGGTGCCGGCGCATCGCCTGGATGCGCCGCTGCGCGGACGGGTGGAGGCGGCACTGCGCATCGCGCAGGCCGACATCGCGGGCCAGGCCCGCGCCCTCGGGCCTCAGCAGCCCAGCCTGTAGAGGCCGGCGAGCAGCAGGCCCGCCACGACGGCGCTGCGCAGCACGAAGCCGAGGTTCCAGCCCAGGGCGATCTCGCGCGGCGGCACGCCGGTCATGGCGCCCGCCAGCAGCAGCGTGGCGCTCACGGGCGAGACCATGATGGCCAGCGACCAGCCCAGCGTCAGCGCCAGCGCATGCGTGAGCGGCGCCGCCAGTGCGGAGGCGGTCCCCGCGAAGACCTGCGCCCAGATCAGCACGGCGATGGTGGGCGCCACCGACAGGGCGGCCACCAGCGGAATGGAGACCAGGCACAGCAGCGGCAGCAGCCAGCCGGGCAGACCGGCGCCATCGCCCAGCCCCAAAGCGCGGGCGACGGCCAGCACGGCCTGCCCGATGAACAGGGCCGAGGAGAAGACGAAGATCTCGCTGCGCGTCTCGGTCAGCACCTCGAAGAAGTGCGACAGCGCCAAGCGGACGCCCTCGCGTTCCGCCGTGGTCGATGGCGGTGTGGACTGGCCCAGGGCCCAGGCCAGACTCAGCGCGGGAATGGTCAGCGTGGCGCAGGCCATGAAGCTCCAGCCGGTCGCGTGGTGCAGCAGCAGCGTGGCCAGGAAGAGCAGCACGCTCATGCCCAGGATGAGCGCCAGCGCGCGGCCGTCGGACGGGACGGAAGTCGCCGGATCGGCGGACTCCGCGGGCGGCCGGCTGCGATGGTCGGCGATGAGCTCGACGCCCAGGATCAGCGCCGCCGCCAGCATGCCGGTGGCGACGAAGGGCAGCACGCGCAGCGTCGGCAGGGCCGAACTCACGATGGCGAAGCTGATCGCCATGGGCGACCAGGCGGTGGTCAGCGCCAGGCCGCGAATGACGGCCGCCAGCATGCCGCGGGCCACGGGGCTGCTGCGCACATGCAGGCCCGCGCGCTCCAGCAGTTCGCCCATCATCGGCACCACGCCGAAGCTGAACATGAGGCTCAGCCAGTGGCTGCCGAACAGCACCGCGCCGTGGCGCAGGCCCGGGCGCGCGGCCAGCAGCGAGGCCGCTGCCCGCCCCATCAGCGGCGAGCGGCGCATCGGCAGGCGCAAGGTGGCCAGCGCCGCCAGCAGTGCGGCGAACTGCGTGCTCTGCGCCACCGCCCCTTCGAGGATCGGGCCGGGCGCGGGCGCCACCAGCCAGACCAGCGCCGCCGCGGGCACGGCCAGCGCGCCGAAGAAGCGCGCCTGCGGACTGACCCGCGGCCAGGCGGCGGCGGCGAACACCGTCAGGCCCAGTGCGGCGGCCGTCAGCCACCCAGCACCACCGCCGAGCATGAGCCGCAGCACGGTGCAAAGCGCCGCGGTGGCCAGGCCGGCCTGTGCCAGCCGGTCGCGGACGGCCGGGCGGGGAGTTGCGGGGCGCGTCGTCGGTACAGGCCCCGTGCCCGTGGCCGGGCGGGCGCTCATCGGCACACCGCCGATGGCGTATTCAGTGCACCACGCGCCCTGCGTGCGGCCGGCCCGGTGCTCACGCCGCTTCGAGGATGTTCACCGCCCGCGCGGGCCAGTGCGCCCACACCTGGGTGCCGACCGCGAGCGGGGCCTGGCCTGCGCTTTCCTGGCGCACCAGCAATTGCTGGCCGTCGGGCAGCTGGACGGTGTAGTCGGACGCATGGCCGTGGTAGATGGCCTGCGTGAGGCGGCCTGCGACGCGCGCGGAGTCGTCCTGCGCCTCAGGCGCCAGCCGGATGCGCTCGGGCCGCACGGCGATCTCCACCTCGGTGCCGGCGGGCAGCGCGCTGGCCGGGGCTTCGAAGCGCTGGCCGAAGGCGCTCAGCACGCTGCCCAGCGGGCCGGCCTGCTCCAGCCGCGCGCGCACGAAGTTGTCCAGGCCCATGAACTCGGCGACGAAGCGGTTGCGCGGCCGCTCGTACAGCGCGGCGGGCGGGCCCACCTGCTCGATGCGGCCGCGGTTCATCACCGCCACGCTGTCGCTGAGCATCAGCGCCTCTTCCTGGTCGTGGGTGACGAAGAGGGCGGTGATGCCCAACTCGCGGGTGATGGTGTAGAGCTCGGTCTGCATCGCCTCGCGCAGCTTGCGGTCGAGGGCGCCGAAGGGCTCGTCGAGGATCAGGATGCTGGGCTCCACCACCAGCGCTCGGGCGATGGCCACGCGCTGCTGCTGGCCGCCCGAGAGCTGTTGCGGAAAGCGGTCGCCGAAGCTGTCCAGCCGCACCTGGGCCAGCGCCCGGCGCACGCGGCGCTGCTGCTCCGAACTGGCGATCTTGCGCATGCGCAGGCCGAAGGCCACGTTCTCGGCCACCGACATGTGCGGGAACAGCGCATGGCTCTGGAACACCATGCCGATGTTGCGCTTCTGTACCTCCAGCCGGGTGACGTCGCGCTCGTCGATCAGGATGCGGCCCGCGTCGGGCGAGGAGAGCCCGGCCACGATGCGCAGCGTCGAGCTCTTGCCGCAGCCGCTGGGCCCCAGCAGCGTGAGGAAGTGCCCGCTGGGGATGTCCAGCGAGATGTCGTCGAGCACCAGCTGGCTGCCGTGGCTCTTGCGCAGGCGTTCGGCGCGGACATGGGCCATGCTCAGCTCCCCAGGATCTTCTTGAGGCCGAACACGCGTTCGACCACCAGCGCGATGGCCAGCGTGGCCAGGATCAGCATCGCGGAGATGGCCGCGATGGACGGGTCGAAGTTGTATTGCATGTAGGACATGATGGCGATGGGCAGCGTGGTGTGCTGGGCGCTGCCGAGGAAGAGCGAGACGGACACGTCGTCGAAGGAGAGGATGAAGCTCAGGATGGCGCCCGCGGCGATGGCGCCGCGCAGCTGCGGCAGCAGGATGTGGCGCAGCACCTGCCAGCGCGAGGCGCCGAACACCATGCCGGCTTCTTCCAGCGTCGGGTCCATCCGCGTCAGGGCGGCCAGCACGGTGCGCAGCGTGTAGGGCAGCACGATCAGCGCATGGCCCAGCAACAGGCGCAGCGGCGCGTTGCCGATGCCCAGGCCCGCCATCGCCACCAGCACCGCGATGCCGATCACGATGCCCGGCACGATCAGCGGCGACAGGAACAGCGACTCGACCAGCGTGCGCCCCGGCCAGCGTCCGCGCGCGATGGCGAAGGCCGCGGCCACCCCGACCGGCAGCACCACCAGCGTGGCCGCCGCGGCCAGCCAGAGGCTGGTCACCAGCCCGCCCATGAAGTTGTCCGACGCCAGGGCCTCGCCGTACCAGTGCAGCGAGAGGTCGGTGGGCGGAAAGCTGGGCACCGGCCCGCCGTTGAACGACACCACCACGACCATGACCAGCGGCGCGAGCAGGAAGACGTAGAGCAGCACCGTCAGCACGCGCATGCCCAGGGAGAGAAGGCGGTTCATCGGGCCAGGCTCCATTGGCGCGTGTACCAGCGGCTCCAGCCCACCACGGCCAGCAGCAGGGCCAGCGTGGCGGCCAGCAGCACGGCCACTATGGTGGCGCCGAAGTGCCAGTTCATCGTGACCGAGAACTGCTGGTAGATGAAGGTGGTCATCAGCCCCGAGCGGCTGCCGCCCATGAGCGCCGGCGTGACGTACGAGGACATCGACAGGCTGAAGACAATGATGGTGCCGCTGGCCAGTCCCGGCACCGCGAGCGGCAGGATCACGTGGCGGAACACATGCCAGCGCGAGGCACCGAGCGTGGCCGCGGCCTCGGTGAGCAGGGGGTCGATGCGGTCCAGCGCGCCCAGCAGCGAGAGCACCATGAAGGGCAGGAACACATGCACCAGCCCGATGAGCACGGCCGGCTGGGTGTACATGATGCGCAGGGGCTCGTCCGTCAGGCCCAGCGCCATGAGCACGCTGTTGAGCGCGCCCTTGTCGCCGAGCAGCACCACCCAGCCGTAGGTGCGCGCGACGATGCTCACCAGCAGCGGCGCGAGGATCATCACCAGCAGCATGCCGCGCACCGAAGGCCTTGCCCGCCATACCGACAGGCCCAGCACCATGCCGAACACCGCGGTGAGCAGGGTGGTTAGCGCCGACAGCCACAGCGTGCGTCCGACGATGCCCAGGTAGAAGTCGCTGCGCATCAGGCGCGCGTAGTTGGCCAGCGTGAGTTCGGCGACCGGCGCGATGACGCCGGGCTCGGGCGGGTTCAGGCTCATCCACAGCACCTGGCCCAGCGGCAGGAACAGGCCGAGCACCAGCAAGGCCAGGCCCGGCAGCACCAGCAGCCCTACCGGCGGCCTGCGCCGCGCCGGGGCGACGACGGTGAGGGAGTCGGGCGCCAGGATGGCGGCATGCGCGGTCATGGGCCGGCGTCCTGCGGCGCGGCGTGGCTCTGCAGCGCCTGCGCGATACGGGCCACGGGCTCGACCAGCGCGAAGTAGGTGCGCATCTGCTCGAGAGACGCCTCGTGCAGCGCCACCACCGAGTTCTTCACGCCCACGGCGTCTTCGGCGACCACGACGTGGAAGTCCAGCATGGATGCATCGCGCACCGTCGACTCGACGCAGCAGTTGGTGGTCACGCCCGCCACGATCAGCGTGCGGATGCCGCGCGCGCGCAGCATCACTTCCAGCGGCGTGTCCACGAAGGCGCTGAAGCGGTGCTTGGTGATCTGCAGCTCGCCGTCGCGCGGCGCGGCAGCGGCCAGCGGCTGACCGCCCCAGCTGCCGGGCAGGCAGACCTCCACCTCGCCGGGCGCGAACTGATGGGCGTCGTCCACCTCGGTGGCCGACAGGCTCCAGACGGCGCCTTCGCGCGTGCGCGTGCTCGGGAAGCGGTAGGGCGAGCCGACGTTGCGCACATGCTGGCCGTATTCGGCATGCACATGCACCACGGTGCAGCCTGCCGTGCGGGCCGCGTCCAGCAGCGCCGGCACCTGGGCCACGGCGGCCTGCACCAGCGGCATGGCTTCCCGCCGGCCGGTGGCGCCCTCGGGGCTGACGAAGTCGTTCTGCACGTCGATCAGCAGCAGCGCGGTGTGCGACGGTGCGACGCGTTGCTCCAGCGTGCGCAGCCACCGCGAATGCTTGACCTCGGGCTGCCAGCTGCGCGGCGCTTCCGGCGTGGCGGGCCATTGGCGCGCGATGGCGGCGTGGGTCTCGGCGCCGACGGCCGCCTGCGCCTGCATCCCGCGGGCGCGCGCATCGCGCAGCAGGCTGGCGAGAGCCAGGTCCAGCTGCAGCCCGGCCACCACCAGCTGCTCGATGGCGTTGGCACGCAGCAGCAGGTTGAGCGTGCTGGCACCGAAGGCGCCGGTGTCCGGCGCGCGGACCACGAATTCGTGCGGGCCCGGACGCGGCGTGAGGGCTGCCGGCCAGGGAAAGTCGGCTTCGACCGGTGCGATGAAGACGGTGAACACGCGGGCCGCACGCGCGGCCTGCAGCAGCGTGGTCAGATCCTCCAGCGCGGCGGGCAACGCGTCACGCAGGGCGGCGCTGGCAGGAATCACCAGCGCGGTCGCGAACGGCGTGGCGTCCTGCGCCGCTTCATCCAGGGGCTGCTCGGCGATCAACCTGCGATCTCCTGGTTCCAGCGGTCGGTGATCTCGGACATCTGCGGGATGACCTTGCCCCAGTCGAAGAGCTTGAGCTGTTCGAGGGCCGGCACGCGCTCGGCCGCCTTGCCGCTCAGGCGCGCCAGGCGGTTGGTGGGGCCGGCGATCACGGCATTGCAGAAGGCCTCCTGCGCCTCCTTGCTCAGCGCGTGGTCGATGAACTGCATGCACAGCTCGGCATTGGGCGTGTTGCGGGCGACGTGGTAGGAGACCATGCCCACCATCGAGCCGTCCTTGGGGAAGACGAACTTCACGGGCTTGCCGCTGTCGATGAGCGCGTAGGCGGGGATGTTGGTGGTCATCGCCACGACGGAGACCTCGCCGGTGTCCAGCATCTGCATCGCATCGGTGGAGCCGCTGAAGAAGCGGCGGATGTTGGGCCGCAGCTCGCGCAGGGCCTTGAAGCCGGGGTCGAGGTTGCCTTCGTCGCCGCCGCGCGTGCGTGCGGCCGCGACCAGCATCTCCCAACTGCCCCAGACGCCGATGTTGGGCACGGTGACGCGACCTTTGAGGGCCGGGTCCCACAGGTCGCTCCAGGCCTGCGGCGGCTTCTTCACCAGGTCGGTGCGGTAGGCGATGCCGTAGGCCACATAGTCCAGGCCGACCGCCTCCTTGCGGAACTGGTCGAACCACATCGGGTGCACGTTGCGGATGTTGGGGATCTTCTCGGGCGACAGCGGCATGCCGATGCCGGCACGCACCGCCTTGATGCTGTCCGGGTAGGGCAGCAGCAGCATGTCGATCTCGGGCCTGGCCCGGTTGACCATGCCGTTGGTCAGCCACTCGCTGGCCGTGCCCAGCTTGAGGGCGACCTTCACGCCCAGCTTCTTCTCGAAGCTGTCGACGATGGCGGCGCGGTAGTTCTTTTCCCAGACGCCGCCGAAGACGGTGGAGGTGAGGCCGCCTGCGGCGCGGGCCGGCAGGGCGAGTCCCACCGTCAGCGAGGAGGCGGCGCCGAGGAAATGGCGTCGGGAGAAAGCGTCGCTCATGGTCATGCTCATCACTCCTTGTTCAATATATTGAACTGATTTCAATATAGAGAACAAAAATGAGCAAGACACATGCCAGTGTCCCCGGGCCGGGAAGGGGGTGGCATCGCACCGATTCCGGGCATGCCGCAGGCGGCGCGGACAATCGCCGCATGCAGATTCAGGAAAAGCCGCCCTTCGACACGCCCTTCGAGTGGATCGGCGGCGAAGACAAGATCCGCGCCATGGTCGAGCGCTTCTACGACCTGATGGAGCTGGAGCCGAAATACGCCGACCTCCGCGCCGCCCACGGTCCCAGCCTGGACAACGCGCGCGAGCGGCTGGCCTGGTTCCTCACGGGCTGGATGGGCGGGCCGCAGCACTACACCGAGCGCTTCGGCCATCCGCGTCTGCGGGCGCGGCACATGCCCTTTCCCATCGGCATCAAGGAACGCGACCAGTGGCTGGCCTGCATGGACCAGGCCATGGGCGAGACGGGCGTGCCCGAGGCGCTGCGGGCGCGGCTGCGCGATTCCTTCTTCCAGACGGCGGACTGGATGCGCAACAAGGGCGTGTGAGCGGCCCCGCCTTCCTTCAGCGCCCGGCGGGCGCCAGCAGCACCACCAGCGCGCCGGCGCCGCCTTCGGCCGGCTTGGCCTGCACGAAGGCCAGCACTTCCTTCTTCTGGATCAGCCAGCGCTGCGCCTTGGTCTTGAGCACCGGCTGCTTGCCGGGCGAGCCCAGGCCCTTGCCGTGCACCACGCGCACGCAGCGCACGCCGTGGCGGTGGGCCTCGCGGATGAAGCCGCCCAGGGCCTCGCGCGCCTCGTCGCTGCGCAGGCCGTGCAGGTCCAGCTGGCGCTGGATGGACCAGTCGCCCGAGCGCAGCCGGCGCGTCACGTCCAGGCCCACGCCGGGGCGGCGGAAGCTCATCTGGTCGTCGGCGTCCAGCAGCGTCGTCACGTCGAACTCGTCGCTGATCGCTTCGCGCAGCGCCTTGGCCTCGTCCAGGTGGAACTGCGTGGCCACCGGCGCCGGCCGCTCCTTGGCCAGCACGACCATGGGCTTGTGCTTGAGGGGCTTGGTGGCGCCCGTGTCGGCGCCGATGGCGCGGGCAAAGAGGTTCTGGCGCGCCTGGCGCTGCTCTTCCAGCTGCTTCTGGCGCAGGGCCTCGGCCGCCTCGCGCGCGCGGTCCTCGGCCAGCTGGCGCTGGACCTGCTTGAGGTCGGCCAAGCTCTTGAGGGCCGGGGTCTTGGAGGGCATCGGGGCAGTGTCTCACGGGCCCGCGGCAGGGGCGCCGCGGATCACACGAGTCCCTGCTGCGCCATCGACAGGAAGCGGCCCGGGCCCACGATCACATGGTCCAGCACGCGGATGTCCAGCAGGGCCAGCGCCGCCTTGAGCGCGTCGGTGAGCTGCTGGTCGGCCCGCGAGGGCTGCACGTCGCCGCTGGGATGGTTGTGGGCCAGCACGACGGCCGCGGCGCCATGGTGCAGGGCGCGCTGCACCACCTCGCGCGGGTAGACGCTGGTCTGCGACAGCGTGCCGCGGAACAGCTCCTCCATGGCCAGCAGGTGGTGCCGCGTGTCGAGGAAGAGCACCGCAAACACCTCGTGCGGCTTGTGGGCCAGGTGTAGCTGCAGGTACTCGGCCACCGCATCGGGCGTCTCGAAGGCGGGGCGCTCGGCCAGGCGCTGGGCCATGGCGCGGCGGGCCAGTTCCATCACCGCCAGCAGCTCGGCCCGCTTGGCCGTGCCGCCCAGGCCGCGGATCTGGCGCAGCGCCTCACCATCGGCATGCAGCAGTCCGGCGATGCCGCCGCAGGCATCGAGCACGTCCTGCGCCAGCTGCAGCACATGCCGGCCCGCGAGGCCGGTGCGCAGCAGCAGCGCCAGCAGTTCGGTGTCGCTCAGCGCGGCGGGGCCGCGCGCGAGCAGCTTCTCCCGCGGGCGCGCGTCGGCCGGCAGGTCGTGGAATGCCATGTGGATCCTCCCCGGGGGCTGTGGCGTCGACGGCCCCACGGCACGGCGGCCCAACCCCCTCCTTTAAACTCGCGGGCCAGTTTATCGGGGGCCTCCCTTGTCTTCGTCCACCCAAATCCCCGTGGTGCAGCCCGGCTCCTTCCTCACGCTGCACTACCGTCTGGCCGGCCCGGCCGGCGACATCATCAACACCTTCAACGACAAGCCTGCCACGCTGTCGCTGGGCGCGGGCGAACTCTCGCCCGCCGTCGAGCAGCGCCTGCTGGGCCTGGAAGAGGGCACGCACACCACCTTCGAGCTGCCGGCCGGCGAGGCCTTCGGCGAGCGCAACGCCGAGATGCAGCAGTGGGTGGCGCGCACGCTGCTCGCGCAGCTGGGCGACCCCGACGAGCAGTACGCCGTCGGCGACGTGGTGCAGTTCCCCACGCCCGATGGCGCCGGCAGTTATGCCGGGGCCGTCGTCGCGCTGTCGGACAGCGCGGTGCAGTTCGACTTCAACCATCCATTGGCGGGCCAGCCGGTGACCTTCGAGGTGCGCCTGATCGGCGTCCTGTGATGGCGACGAGCACCGCCCTGAGCGAAGTCCTGCTGGCCGAGCCGCGCGGCTTCTGCGCCGGCGTGGACCGGGCCATCGAGATCGTGGAACGGGCGCTGGCCAAGTTCGGCGCGCCCATCTACGTGCGCCACGAGATCGTGCACAACACCTACGTGGTGAACGAGCTCAAGGCCAAGGGCGCGATCTTCATCGAGGAACTCGACGAGGTGCCGCCCGGCGCCACGCTGGTCTTCAGCGCCCACGGCGTGAGCAAGGCGGTGGAGAACGAGGCGCGTGCGCGCGGCTTCTCGATCTTCGATGCCACCTGCCCGCTGGTGACCAAGGTGCACGTCGAGGTCGCCAAGCTGGCCAGGGAAGGCTACGAGTTCATCATGATCGGCCACAAGGGGCATCCCGAGGTCGAGGGCACGATGGGCCAGCTCTCCAGCGGCATCCACCTGGTCGAGGACGTCGAGGACGTGGCCCAGGTGCAGCCCGGCCAGACCGACAAGCTGGCCGTCGTCACGCAGACCACGCTGAGCGTGGACGATGCCGCCGAGATCGCCGCCGCCGTGCGGGCGCGCTTTCCCAAGGCGCGCGAGCCCAAGCAGCAGGACATCTGCTACGCCACGCAGAACCGGCAGGACGCGGTCAAGCTGCTGTCGCCGCAGGTCGATGTGGTGATCGTGGTGGGCAGCCCCACCAGCTCCAACAGCAACCGCCTGCGCGAGCTGGCCGAACGGCTGGGGACGCCGGCCTACATGGTCGACTCGGCCGCCGAGCTACAACCGGCCTGGTTCGAGGGTCGCAGCCGGGTGGGCCTGACGGCCGGCGCCTCCGCGCCCGAGGTGCTCGTGGCCGAGGTCATCGAGCGCATCAAGTCGCTGGGGGCGGTGTCGGTGCGCAGCCTGCCGGGCGTGGAGGAGCATCTCAAGTTCCCCTTGCCCAAGGGCCTCAAGCTGGACGACCAGCCGCCGTTGCAGCACATCTCCTGATCCTTCCCGGACGCCCATGCACGCGCGCCACGATGCGTTGTGCAAAGCCTCCCACCCGCCGGCCGCACGATGCGGCCGGTGCCACTTCCGAGCCACGCATGACGACTTCGACTTCCTCTTCCGACGGTTCGCACGATTCCCGGGGCTGGCGCGCCGACATCGAAGCCGCCGCCCGCCGCCTGCAGCAGGACGGCCGCGGCTTCGTGCGCGAGACGCCGCTGTGGCGCCTGCCGGCCGCTGCGCTGGGCCTGGGCGCGCCCGGCGCCGAGGTCTGGCTCAAGCTGGAGCATCTGCAGTCCGGCGGCAGCTTCAAGGCCCGCGGCATGATGAACCGGCTGCTGGCCAACCCCATTCCGGCAGCGGGCGTGGTGGTCGCCTCTGGCGGCAATGCCGGCATCGCCACCGCGGGCGCCGCGCGGGCGCTGGGCGTGCCCTGCGAAGTCTTCCTGCCCGGCGTCTCGCCCGAGGCCAAGCGCCAGAAGTTGCGCGACCTGGGTGCGACCGTCAACGTGGTCGGCGAGCTGTATGTCGATGCGCTCGAAGCCTGCCTGGCGCGCCAGCAGGCCACCGGCGCGCTGCTGACCCATGCCTACGACCAGCCCGAGGTGGTGGCCGGCGCCGGCACGCTGGGCCGCGAGATCGAGGCCCAGGCCGGCGGCGTACCCGACGCGGTGCTGGTCAGCGTGGGCGGCGGCGGCCTCATCGGTGGCCTGGCCGGCTGGTTCGAGCGCCGCACGCGCGTCATCGCGCTGGAGCCCGAGGGCTCGCCCACGCTCTACCGCGCCCGCGAGGCCGGCGAGCCGGTCGATGTGGCCGTGGGCGGCCTGGCCGCCGATTCGCTGGGCGCGCGCCGCATCGGCGACATCGCGTGGCAGATTGCGCAACAGCACGTGCCCGAGGCGCTGCTGCTGACCGAGTCCGCCATCCGCGACGCCCAACAGTGGTTGTGGAAGGAAATGAAGCTGGCCGTCGAGGCCGCCGCGGCGCTGCCGCTGGCCGCGCTGCACAGCGGCGCCGTGCGACTGCAGCCCGGCCAGCGCGTGTGCCTGATCGTCTGCGGCGCCAACGTCGATCCGGCGACGGTCGCCTGAGCCTGGCGCGCGCCTCATGAGCCTGCCCGCCTGGCGACTGCTTCTGCGCCGCACGGCGCGGCGCATCTGGTTCCGCTCCGTGGTTTTCAGCCTGGTGGCCGTGCTGCTGGCGGTGGCAGCGCGCTACCTGGCGCCATGGCTGCCCGAGCATTTCGAGGGCAACATCGGTCAGGACTCGGTGGGCGGCATCCTGCAGATCCTGGCCTCGTCGATGCTGGCGGTGACCACCTTCTCGCTCACGGCCATGGTGTCGGCCTATTCGTCGGCGACCACGCTGGCCACGCCGCGCGCCACGCAACTGCTCATCCAGGACCCGACCTCGCAGAACGCGCTCTCGACCTTCCTGGGCGCCTTCCTGTTCTCCATCGTCGGCATCATTGCCTTGTCGACCGGCTTCTATGGCGACCGGGGGCGGGTGATCCTGTTCGTCGGCACGCTGGCCGTGGTGGCGCTGATCGTGTTCACGCTGCTGCGCTGGATCGCGCATCTCACGGCCTTCGGCCGCATGTCGGACGTGATCGACCGCGTGGAGCGTGCGGCCGTCGCCTCGGTGCGCGAATGGCGCGAGGCGCCGCATCTGGGCGGTCAGCCGGCCGTGCCGGTGCCGTCCGGCACCTGGGCCGCCTTCGGAGAGCGCACCGGCTACGCCACGCATGTGGATGTGGGCGCGCTGCAGCGTATTGCCGAGCAGTCCGGTCTGCGTGTGCATGTGGCCGTGCTGCCGGGCGCGCTGGTGCATCCGCAGCGGCCGCTGCTCTGGGCGCAGGGACAGGTTGACGATGAATGCCGCGCGGCGCTCGCCCGGGCCTTCACCGTCGAGCGGCACCGCAGCTTCGACCACGACCCCCGCCTGGGCCTCGTCGCCCTGGCCGAGATCGGCAGCCGCGCGCTGTCGGCGGCGGTCAACGACGCCGGCACCGCCATCGAGGTGATCGACGCGCAGCACCGTGTGTTCCGGGCCTGGTTCGAGTGCTCCGAGCAGGCATCGCCCGCCGCCGCCGAATGCGACCGCGTCTTCGTGCCGCTGCCCGTCATCGCCGACCTGCTGGAAGATGCCTTCCGCCCGCTGGCGCGCGACGGCACCGGCGCCATCGAGATATCGATCCGCCTGCAGAAGACGCTGGCGGCCCTGGCCGAGGCCGCGCCGGCTCATGCCGAAGCCATCGAGGCCATGGCCCGCCAGGCCTTCGACCGGGCGAGCGCCGCCATTGCCAGCGACGCCGACCGCGATGCGCTGACGCAGGCCACGCAGGGCCGTTTCCTACAATGAGCCGATGCTCGACATCACTCTCCTGCGCAAGGACCTGCCTTCGGTCGTCGCGCGCCTCGAATCCCGCAAGAAGAACCAGCCCTACCTCGACGTCGCGCGCTTTTCCGCCCTGGAAGCCGAGCGCAAGCAACTGCAGACGCGCACCGAGGAGATCCAGGCCCGCCGCAACGCGCTGAACAAGCAGATCGGTCCGCTCAAGGCCAAGGGCGAGTCGGTCGATGCGCTGATGGCCGAGGTCAACGCGCTCAAGGCCGAGCAGGAATCGTCCGCCGTCCGTCTCGAGGCGCTGCAGCCCGAGCTGCAGGCCCTGCTGCTGGCCGTGCCCAACCTGCCGCACGACAGCGTGCCGCAGGGCGAGGACGAAGCCGGCAACGTCGAAGTGCGCCGATGGAGCCCGCAGGGCGGGGAGGGCGGCAACCCGGCCGAGTTGGGTTTTGCAGCCAGCGACCATGTGGCACTGGGCGAACCGCTGGGCCTGGACTTCGAGATGGGCGTCAAGCTCGCCGGCTCGCGCTTCACCGTCATGAAGGGCGCCATCGCCCGCCTGCACCGCGCGCTGGCGCAGTTCATGATCGACCTGCAGACGCAGCAGCACGGCTACACCGAGTGCTACGTGCCCTACATCGTCAACGGCGAGACGTTGCGTGGTACGGGCCAACTGCCCAAGTTCGAGGGCGACCTCTTCGCCGCCAAGAAGGGCGGGCAGGACGGCGAGCCGGTGCCCGACCTGTCGGCGCTCTACCTCATTCCCACCAGCGAGGTGCCGCTGACCAACTTCGTGCGCGACACCGTCGTGCCCGAATCGCAACTGCCCATCCGCCTGACTGCTCACACGCCGTGCTTTCGCTCCGAGGCGGGCAGCGCCGGCCGCGACACGCGCGGCATGATCCGCCAGCACCAGTTCGACAAGGTCGAGATGGTGCAGATCGTGCACCCCGAGAAGAGCTACGAGGCCCTGGAAGAAATGACCCGCCATGCCGAGGCGGTGCTGCAGGCGCTGGAGCTGCCCTACCGCGTGGTGCTGCTGTGCACCGGCGACATGGGCTTCGGCTCGTCCAAGACCTACGACCTGGAAGTGTGGATTCCGGCGCAGGACACCTACCGCGAGATCAGCTCGGTCTCCAACTGCGAGGCCTTCCAGGCGCGCCGGCTGCAGGCCCGCTTCAAGAACGCGCAGGGCAAAAACGAACTGCTGCACACCCTGAACGGCTCCGGCCTGGCCGTGGGCCGTGCGCTGGTCGCGGTGCTGGAGAACCACCAGCAGGCCGACGGCAGCATCGCCATCCCCAAGGCCCTGCGCCCCTACTTGGGCAACCAGGCCGTGCTGCGTGCCTGATCGATTCGTCGGCGGCCGCTTCCCAGCGGGCCAAAAGCCTGGCTATAATGCAAGGCTTCGACTGAATCGCACAGCTTGTGGAGAGGTGGCAGAGTGGTCGAATGTACCTGACTCGAAATCAGGCGTACGGTTTCCCCGTACCGTGGGTTCGAATCCCACCCTCTCCGCCAGTCACCGTCCATGACGGTTCCAGAAAGCCCGGTAGCGCACTGCTCACCGGGCTTTTTCATTGGGTCTTCGACGTCATCCTGGTTTGCTCTCCATTCCTAAAGCTGGGGTGGGGTGCTGTTCCCACCCCGGTCGTGGCTGTCAGGGTGTGGTCTGCGACGGTCGCGCACAAAATCCGGGCATGACCTCCCAGGACGCCCGTACTCAAGAGATCGAACGCCTCCAGCGCGCCCGCGCCCGGTGGCGCCATGTGGGCGACGCCCGCCCTCCGTTCGCCCAGACGCCAGCCCCGGGCCAGGAATCGGTCTGGGACTACCCGCGCCCGCCGCGCATCGAGGCGGACTCGCGCGAGATCGTGGTGTGCTGCGGCGATATGGAGATCGCGCGGACCCGCAATGCGCTGCGGCTGCTCGAAACCGCCAGCCCGCCCACTTTCTACCTGCCGCGTGTCGATGTGCGGCCCGGTGCGCTGGTGCCGGCCGCAGGCACGTCGTATTGCGAATGGAAGGGCGAGGCGCGCTACCTCACGGTCGTTGCAGGCGCCCACCGGTTTGACGCTGCGGCGTGGTTCTATCCAGAGCTGGAGCCGACCTACGCGGCACTGCGCGACCACGTCGCGTTCTATCCGCACCAGCTCGCCTGCTGGGTCGATGGCGTTCGCGTGGTGCCGCAGCCTGGTCGCTTCTATGCGGGCTGGATCACGCCCGAGGTCGTGGGTCCCTTCAAGGGCGAGTCCGGTTCGGCCGGTTGGTGACGCGCAGACGGCCGCGGCGTCGCCGTCAGCGCGAAGGCCGCTGGTATCCCAACTTCACCGGCAGGGCTTGCTGCGTCTGCGCGAACTGCTCGAGAAAGATGCCCGGCTCGATCTGTGCCTGTAGGCCGTGATAGCCGCTTTGCAAACCCAACACCGCATCGTCATGACCGAAGCTTCTACTGCCAATGTTGACGCATCCATCCAGAGCGATCCTCGTCTCGCCACCGTGCGTCAGCGGATGCAGCGCATGGAAGGCTATCTTCAACAAGATCCCGACAACAACGAGCTTCTCATCGCGAGCTTCGAAGCGTCCTTGGCATGCGGTGAGTGGGAAAAGGCCAAGGCGCACCTTCGCCATGCACAGGGGCTAGGTGCCGACACACTCGGCTGGCGGCTGCGTGAAGGTGACTTTTGGCTGGCCCAGCAGCGCTATGACGAAGCGCAGGCGGTCCTTGAGGCGCTCGTGGCCACGCCCAATCCACCCGATGGCTTTCTTGACGTCCTGACGCATAACCTCGCCTTTGTGGATTTGCGTCGAGGCGCAAGCGGACTCAGCGTTCAGCGACTTGCCCGCATGTTGGAGTCTCCTGTGCAAAGGGGCGTCCTATCCTCATCTGCCAAGGGGGAACGTCCACCTGTTGCCTCGCGGGCGCTTCAGCAACTCTGGTTGCGTGCTCTCCATCAGGACGCACAACTCGACCGGGCGATGGAGTGGGCCTTGGATTTGGACCGCAGCGGATCGCTGGACCCGCAAGTTGCGGGGGTGGGCAGTCTGATTGCCATCGACGCTTCCGAGTTCGGTACAGCGCAACGATGGGCCGATCTGAGTCATAAAAATGGCGATCCCGCCGAGCATCCGCCCGAAGCGTCGCTCGCATGTGCATCGCTGGCGCTTGCCCGCCAAGACGCGGCAGCGGCCGGCCGGTTTGCCGATGCGGCTTTGCAGCGCCAACCCGGCGATGGTCGGGCTTGGTCCACACGCGGGTTTGCTTGGTTGCTTGCTGGCGAGCTGGAGCAAGCGTTTCAGGCCTTCAACAAGGCGCTTTTCGTCATGGGCCAGCACGTTGGCACTTGGCATGGCTTGGCATGGACACAAATCTCTCAGGGCGACTTGATTGGCGCAGAGCAAAGCTTTCAGTCGGCGCTTCGGCTGGATCGCAATTTCGCGGAAAGCCACGGGGGGTTGGCAGTGGCGCTTGCCATGCAATCACGCCAACGTGAAGCCAGCGAGCACGCCGAGATCGCGGCGCGCCTGGATCGCACCAATGCGTCCGGACGCTATGCCCAGGCGCTATTGAGTGGGGAAGTGAAAGATCTCAGTGACGTCCAGCGCTTTGCCCGTCGCGTGCTGGGAGGCGTAGCAACGCGGCCGCAGAGTGGGTCGCGAGGATAGTGCTGGATTTTCTTAGGAGCTACTCCGAGGCTGTTCGGGCCGAGGCTAGCGATGGGATGCATCGACGAGAACGTGGAGCCGCACCCACGGCAGGGCCCAGATCGCCAGTGCCACGGCCACTCCGACCCACAGCAGCACGATCACCACCGCCGCCACCCGGCTGCGTGGCCGGTCGCGGCGCGCGTCCATCCAGGTCCGCGCGTTGTCGCGCGAATCGGCCAGCACCTGCGGCGGCAGCAGCCGAAGCGTGAGCCAGATCAGCCCTGGCAGCAGGATCACGTCGTCCACGAAGCCCAGCACCGGGATGAAGTCCGGGATCAGGTCGACGGGGCTGAGCGCATAGGCCACGACGAAGGCGCCCAGCGCCTTGGCATGCCAGGGCGTCTGCGGATGGCGGCGGGCGAACCAGAGGGCGAGCACGTCGCGCTTGAGCTGGCGGGCCCAGCGGCGCAGGGCGTCAATGAAGGACACGGCATCGAGGCAAGGAATGGCGGCGGCCGTGACTATAGGCAGCCATGGGCCCGCTGCGGGCAGAGGCTCGCCATCGGCGCATCAGCTCGCGGCCACCGCCCTCAACCCATCGGCAGCAACGACAGGTCGAACACCCGCTCCACCAGCCACACCAGCGCCAGGATCGCCGCCAGCACCGATCCACCGCGCAGCACCACGGGCACATAGCCCCGCCAGCGCCGCAGGCCCAGCAGCACCAGCATGGCGCTGCCCACGACCAGCAGCTGCCCCGCCTCGACGCCCAGGTTGAACTGCAGCAGGGCGCTGGCGAAGGCCCGGGTGGGCAGGTCCAGCTCGGCCAGGGCCCCCGCGAAGCCGAAGCCATGGATCAGCCCGAAGCCGAAGCTGAAGAAACGCCGGCGCGTGCCGAGCAGCGGTCGCAGGTTGTCCAGCGCCGCCAGCAGGATGGTGGCGGCGATGGCCGGTTCGACGATGCGCGGCGACAGGCTCACGACCTTGAGCGCCGCCAGTGCAAGCGTGAGCGAATGCGCCAGGGTGAACAGCGTGACCCAGCTCACGATGGGCCAGAGGGCATCGCGCCAGCGGCCCACCGGCGTCCAGCCCGCGGCACTGCGGCGCATCACTGCCGGCAGCAGCAGGCACAGCAGGAAGAGCAGGTGGTCGTAGCCGATCAGGATGTGGTGCAGGCCATCGGCGAAGAAGCCATGTCCGGCCGCGGGTGGCGGCGCCTCGTCGGAGGGCCAGCGCAGCTGCACCGGGCCACCGCCCGGGTCGAGCGAGCGAACGCTGGCGCTCGGGGCGGCCGTGTCGCTCGTCGCGCCGAGCCGCAGCAGGCCGCGGTGGGTGGGATCGACCTCGCGCAACAGCCGGTAGTCGATGGTCAGCAGGTCGGTGTCGGCGCAGTCGCTGTCGAAGCGCAGCGCCAGGTAGGCGCCGTCCACCCGCTCCTCGATGCCTTCGGCCGGGCCCGGCCGCAGGATGCAGCGGCCCTGCTGCAGCTGCAGCCGCGCGCTGGCGTAGGCCATGATGTCCGGCAGGCGTCTGCGCACCTCGCCCCATTGCAGGCGCTGGTCCTGGTCGGCGTCGAGGTCCAGGGCGGCGTCCAGGTCGCGCAGGGCGATGTCCCATCGGATGGCGAGCCGAGGCCCTTCCCGGGTGATCCACAGATAGGCGTCGCTGGACTTGTGCGCCAGTGCGGGCAGGGGGCACAGGAGCGTGGCCAGCGCCAGCAGCACCATGAGCAGCAGGGCACGCATGGCGCGGCGCCAGGGGTCAGAGCAGCGCATCGATCCGGGCATCCCGCAGGCCGATCTCGTCACGCACCCGGCGCGCCTCGGCGAGGGCGGCCGGGTCCCGCGCGGCGCGGGCGGCGCGTGCCAGCAGCAGCAGGTCCGTCGGCTCGCGCTGCAGGCCGATGTTCTGCCGCGCCAGCGCCAGGGACTGCTGCGCGTTGCCCTGCACGTCCAGGGCAAAGAGTGCCTGTTCGCGCGCATGGGCCGCAGCGCTTGCGGGTCGGAGGGCCTCCGCCGCAAAACGGTCGGCCAGTTCCTCCGCCGCCTCGCCGGGGCGACCCGACGTGCGCCGCTCGGCGATGGCCAGGCGCAGCAGCACCGGATCGCTGCGCGGCTCTGCACTCAGCAAGGGCGGCACTTCGCTGGCGCGGTCCTGCTGCAGCAGGAAGTCGGCATAGGCCAGCCGCAGATAGCCGTCGCGGCCGAGCAGCAGCGCTTCCCGGTAGGCGGCTTCGGCCGCGGCGGGCCGGGCGGCCAGCTGCTCGACCTCGGCCAGCGTGGTCCACAGCCATTGCCGCACGCCGGCCAGGCTGTCGGTCTGGAGCGGCGCGTCCTGCAGCAGCGTGCGCAGGGTGGCACGCGCCTCGTCATGGCGGCCGCGCAGCGCGGCGTTCTCGGCCAGGCAGGCGATGCCGTAGACGGCTGGTCCCGCCCGGCCCGTGGCCCGGCAGGCGGCGTCGGATTCGGCAAGCCGGCCCCGCACGCGCAGGAGGGTGGCCTGCGTCAGCCAGGCCTGCGCGTCGGCCGGGCGGCGGGCGAGGGCGGCTTTCAGCGACGCTTCGGCGCCGTCGAAGTCGTGGACGAACTGCTGGATGGTGGCCCGCATCACCAGGACTTCCGGCGGTGTCTGGGCTGCCGGCACGGCGTCCCAGGCGCGCAGCGCGGCCAGCGCCTGACCGGCATAGCGGGCATCGCCCTGCGTCCGCGCCAGGGTGAGGTAGGCCTGGGCGGCCTCGACCGCGGCGGCAGGGTCGCCGGCGCGTTCCTGCAGGCTCGCACGCAGCCGGCGCTTGGCTTTCGCGGCCCCCGGCCCGCCGGGCAGCGTCTCGACGACCTGGTCGTCGGACGCGGGCAGGCGCGGCGCCGCATGGACGGCCGCCAGCGCACTGCCGGCGACCGCCAGGCCCAGCGCCAGCGGGCGCCAGTGCGCGCCGTGGCGGCGGCGGGGCGGCCCGCCGCTCATGGTGTCGCGATCGGCTCGGCCGTCTCGGACGTGGGCGCCGGATCGA
The DNA here is from genome assembly GCF_021401245.1 of Pseudacidovorax sp. NFM-22. Lineage (GTDB taxonomy): Bacteria > Pseudomonadota > Gammaproteobacteria > Burkholderiales > Burkholderiaceae_C > Xenophilus. The sequence goes on along the minus strand of NZ_JACBFY010000011.1, from coordinate 3,978 downwards.
GCGCCGCCACGTCCGCGGGCTCGGCGCCATCCTGCTGGGTGCCGACCAGGGCGAGCACGTAGGCCAGGAACTGGTCGTAGGCGCTCGTCTGCGGTGCGGGGTTGGTGGGCGTGGGCGGGTTGCTGCTCCCCGTGCCGGGCGCCGTTGCCGGCACGAAGGCGAAGGAGCTGCCACCCCCACCGCCGCCGCAGCCCGCCAGGGCCGCGGCAGCCAGCAGGGCGCTCGCGAGATGCATGGACAGGCGGCTCATCGCGACGCCCTCACTGGCGCGCCAGGGTCGCGCCCGGCAGCGGTGTGTTGAGGTACGGGAAGGCGTCTGGGAACTGGGCCGGCGACTGCGCGGCGCCATCGGTCAGCGCCGCGCCGCCCGCGGGCGCATCCGAAGGCTTGCAGCCCACCTTGAGCGCGTCGTTGGCGCCGGTGGCCACGCACAGGGCGCCCATGGCCACGCGCAGTTCGGCGTCCACCACGTCGTCGCCGGGGCGGCGTCCGTTGGGAAAGCCCGCCGTGTCGCCGCCCAGCACGCCCAGGTTGCTCTGCTGCGCCTTGGGCGTCGGGGCGATGCCGGTGTTGAGCCTCAGCATCTCCGCCGCCTTGACGTTGGCCGGCTTGTTCAGGCCCTCCACGCCGGTGAGGAAGGCCGCGACCAGGTCGGTGCGCGGGAAGTTCGTGGGGGCTTGTGCGGGGAACAGCGTCTGCACCAGGGCCGGCAGCGTGGGGTTCGTCACGTAGTTGGCGAACTGGGCATCGTCCATCGGTTTCGAGCTGTTGAAGCGGTCCTTGTCCTTCAGGCCGATCACCACCTCGTTGACCAGCGGCATGCCCAGGCGCGAGACCTGGGCCCAGGCGCCGCCCTGGAGGGCGGTCGTGCCGTGGCCGCTCTTGGGCGGGCTGGCGATCAGCCGGCCCTGCCGCACGCTGGCGGTGGTCCAGCCGCCGACGATGGGCTGGCTCGCCGTCGTCACGCAGGCGATGGGCAGCTCCACCGCCATCGTCGTCACGTTCTTGGCCGCGAGCGCGTCGGCATTGGCATCGGGCGCACCCAGCGGGTTGAGGTTGACCAGGTCGAACACCTGGCCGAGCGCCACGCTGAACGGGTCCTTGCGCTGGCCCACGAACACGCGGCCGGGCGCGCTGCAGCCCGGGATGTTGACGGTGTAGATGTGCTGGTTGGCGTAGTTGGCATAGCCCGCGCCGGCACCGAAGGTCTTCTCGCCGATGTTGTCGGTCGGCTTGTCGAACTCGGTGGCGCCGCCAGGCCCGGTCACCGGCTGGACGCTGCCCTTGCGCCGGTCGCCGCGCACCACGCTCAGGGTGTAGGTCTCGCGCAGGTTGCTCGTGGCCTGGTTGGGCCCGGTGATGCCGCCGGCCTGGATCAGGGGGATGGAGACCTGCTTGCCGCCCACGGGCAGCTGGATGTCGCGCAGCGTGTTCTTGAAGCGGAACTGGAAGGTGAGGTCTTCCACCGCGTCGCCGTTGGTGTCCAGGTGGATCTCGTACAGGGCGTTCGGATCCATGCTGAAGTAGTTGGGCCCGCCGTAGGCGCTCTGGTCGGGCTGGTAGTTGGCGATCAGCGTCAGGTAGTCCTGCCGGCCGGCCTCGTAGCTGCGGAACATGTAGAAGTCGGTGGCGTCCAGCTTGGGCATGCCCGCGATCGACGGCGCCTCGCGGTGGCTGGACGCGTGGGCGCCCGCAATCAGCAGCGCGCCGGCGGCAAAGCCGAGCGCCTTGGCAGGGATGGACAGTCTCATCGGCGTGACCTCTGTAGGTGGAGTGATGGGCAGTGGGATTCGACCGATTTCGCATCGGTGGATCGGATACGGCACTGCGCATGCACTGGATGCAGAGGACGTGCGGGCCTCGGGTTTGCACCGAGAGGCGGCCTGTGCGGAAGACGGACTGCGAAAACGAAAAGGCCGCCAGCGATGGCGGCCTTTCATGCGGCGCGGGAGGGCGGCGGTCAGGTCGCTGGCGGTGTGCGGCTGCGGCCCGGCAGCAGCGGACGCTCCGCCCCCGCGGCCGTGGTGTCGGCCGCCGTGCCGACGGCGCGCTCCTCGATGGCGTCGAGGCGGTAGCCTATGCGGTAGATCGCCGACAGCAGATAGCCGTTGTGCGGCCGCAGGTCCAGCTTGTGGCGCAGGCGCGAGACATGGGTGTCCAGCGAGCGCGAGGTGGTCTCTGCGCCTGGGCCCACCACGGTGCCGCACAGGTGTTCGCGCGACAGCAGGCGGCCCAGGTTGCGGAACAGCAGCAGGGCCAGTTCGAATTCGCGGTTGGTGAGCGGCACCAGGGTGTTGCGCACCGTCAATTGCCGGCGGCGGGGCATGAAGGTGTAGACGCCGAAATGCAATTCGGCCTCGGTCAATTGCGGATAGGTGCGGCGCAGCAGGGCCTGCATGCGGGCGGCCAGTTCGCCGGTGCGCACCGGGCGGCACAGGTGGTCGTCCGCGCCGGCGCCCAGGCCTTCGACCATGTCGGCGTCGCTCTCGCCGGTGGTGATGAAGATGATGGGCACCGTGCTGGGCAGGCCGTTGCGGATCATTCGGATCAGCTCGGCCCCGGTCAGGTCGGGCAGGGTCCAGTCGATCACCAGCAGGTCGAAGCTGTGATGGCGCAGGGTGCGCAGGAGGTCCAGCCCGGTGGTGAAGCCGAAACACTCATGGCCTTCCTGGGTGATGGTCCGGTGCAGGAAATCCAGCGACGCCGGCTCGTCGTCCACAACTGCAATACGCATATCGCGCTCTCCTGAAATGGGTCGGTAATTCGATTTGGAGGGGAAGCGACGCCATTAGACAGGACAGAAAAGGTGTACTGTTAAATTTCGCGCCTATTGTTGAGAAGGCAAAAAGACCATTGAAGATGTTTGAATATCGTTGATAAATGAATGTAAATATTTGGGAGGAAAGCGGCAGGACCGCAATAAAAGGAAATCGGGGCGTCGGACGGGATCCATGGCCCCCGAGGCGTGGCGATGTCGTTACGGCGTTACGGGCGGCGACCCCGTAACAAGCGCGGGCGAATGCGCCGCGTGCGGGCGGAAGCGCCCGGGGGCATTGCAGGAAACTCCTTGTCTGACAAAGACTTGGGCTGCGGGGTCAATCGCGCGGTTGGCGGGTGGCGCGGGCGGCATGCATGTTGCCCCACAGGGTCATCTCCGTCGCACAACGAGGCCCTCCATGACGCTCCAGACTTCGACCTCCGCTTCCTCCGCCCTTTCGGCGTCCTCTGCTGGCGACAAGCCGGTGCTGATGGCCCAGGCTTCTGCCGCGCCTGTCGCTGCTTCCGCGACGGGCGGCGGTGCCGCGACGGCGGGCGTGGGCACCCTGTCCAACGCCACGCCCGGCGTCGCCGTGATCCGCGAGGGCGTGCGCCTGCCCGTCGAGGGCACGCAGGCGCTGCTGCCCGGCGACCGGGTGCTGGTTCCCGATGGCGGACAGGCGGCCGTGAATTTCCCCGGCGCGGGCGCCAACCAGGCGCCGCTGGTCGGCACCTTCACCGGTGGCACGGACGCCACCATCTCCGCGACGGCCTTGCCGGGCGGCCTGCAGCAGGTCGATGTGGACCTGGCTGCCGGCGACCTGGCCGTGGCGCCCGCCGGCGATGCCGAAGGCGCCGCGCTGGCGGTGAAGAAGACCCTGGCTGCCACGGGCGGACTGGGCCTGGCCGACTTCGCGCTGGCGGCTTTGGGCGGCGCGGCCCTGGTGGCCGCCGCCGACAGCGGGGGGGATGACGGGAGCGTGCTCCCGTTGCTCGTCCCGCAGCCGGGCGAGGATGGGGATGCAGATGCCGATGCGGACGCCGACGCCGATGCCGATGCCGATGCCGACGCCGATGCCGATGCCGATGCCGATGCCGATGCCGACGCCGATGCTGACGCGGACGCGGACGCGGACGCGGACGCGGATGCGGATGCGGACGCAGATGCGGATGCGGATGCGGATGCGGATGCCGACGCAGATGCCCTGCTCGACCCCACCG
>NZ_JACBFY010000010.1 GCF_021401245.1 Pseudacidovorax sp. NFM-22 | reverse complement strand
TGACCGGCGCGATCGAGCTGCCGAAGGACAAGGAAATGGTGATGCCTGGCGACAACGTGTCGATCACGGTCAAGCTGATCGCTCCGATCGCCATGGAAGAAGGCCTGCGCTTCGCCATCCGCGAAGGCGGCCGTACCGTCGGCGCCGGCGTCGTGGCCAAGATCATCGAGTAAGGATCGGGACCCATCATGGCTACCAACAAGCAGAAGATCCGCATCCGCCTCAAGGCCTTCGATTACAAGCTGATCGACCAATCGGCTGCCGAGATCGTCGACACCGCCAAGCGCACCGGCGCCATCGTCAAGGGCCCGGTGCCCCTGCCGACGCGCTTCAAGCGTTTCGACATCCTGCGTTCGCCGCACGTCAACAAGTCGAGCCGTGACCAGTTCGAGATCCGCACGCACCAGCGCCTGATGGACATCGTCGATCCCACGGACAAGACGGTGGACGCGCTGATGAAGCTCGACCTGCCGGCCGGCGTGGACGTCGAGATCAAGCTGCAGTAAGTTTTTCGGCAGCTTCGTGAAAAGAGCCCGCGTGCCTTCAGGCCGCGGGCTTTTGCGTTCTTTGGGTTGACGCCAGCGGCCTCTAAGCTTCTCGCCCTTTGCTGTCAGGGAGAGAAGTCAAATGACTCGTCGATGGTGGTCGGGCCCAGCGTTGCTGGCCTGTGCGGTATTGCTGGCCTCGTGCGGAGGTGGAGGCGGTGGCGGAGGGGGTGGCGCTGTGCTGCCCGTCACGGGTGGAGGCGGAGGGTCGTCAGGCACCGCGGCCCCGGCGACGGCAACCCTTTCCGGGCGCATTACCTTCGACTCGGTGCCCAGTTTCAATGGCGCGTTGAACTATGCAGCCACCGTGGCCAAGCCTGTTCGGGGTGCGCCGCTCGACGTCGTGGATGCCACGGGCACTGTCAAGGCGTCGACCGTGACCGATGCCGACGGGCGCTACTCGGTCGCGATTCCGGCCGCGACGTCGCTCGCGGTGCGCGTCATGGCCCGGCTGCAGCACAGTGGGACCGATGGCAGTTGGGATGTCGCGGTTCGGGACAATACCCAATCTGGCGGCCTTTACGGCATGCAAAGCGGATACTTCGCGGCCACCGGTAGCGCCCAGGCAAAAGACCTTCACGCCCCCTCGGGTTGGGCCGGCTCGTCGTATGGAAGCGAGCGGGTGGCGGCGCCCTTCGCGCTGCTCGATGCAATCTACACGGCGCAAGCCAAGATCCTCGGCGTTGCGCCGGGTGCATCGTTTCCCATCCTGAATGTCTATTGGAGCCCCAGCAACAGGCCTGCATCGGGCTCCGTGACCCTCGGGCAGATCGGCACCTCGCATTTCAGCGACTACACCGCCAGTGGCGGGACGCGCGCCATCTTCGTCCTGGGCAGCGAGAACGTGGACACGGACGAGTACGACAGCTCGGTGGTCGTCCATGAGTGGGGGCATTACTACCAATCGGCCTTCTCCAGGGACGACTCTCCTGGCGGTACGCACAGCTTTGGTGACCTTCTCGATCGGCGGCTCGCCTTTTCGGAAGGGTGGGGCAACGCCTGGTCCGGCATCGCGCTGGACCGCAGTACCTATTCGGATTCGGCGGGGCAGCGGCAAGCGCAGGGTTTTGCCTTTGCCCTGGATGCCGGGGCGGCCAGTTCGCCCGGCTGGTTCAACGAAATGTCCGTGCAGTCCATTCTTTGGAAGTTGCATGCCGCGGTCGGTCTTGCGCCGATTCACCAAGCCATGACGCAGGGATTGAAAAGCACGACGGCGGTGACGTCGGTCCATGCGTTCGCGACCGCGTTCTATGCGGGGGCCACGCCCGGTCAGACCGCGTCGCTGAACGGCCTGCTTGCCGCGCAGGGTGTGGTCCCGCCAGTGGATGCCTTTGGCGCCAACGAAACCAATGATGGTGGATTGGGCGCCTTTGCTTTGCCCCTGTACACCGCCGTCGGTTTGGCGACGCCTCAGCAGGCATGCGTCACCAACCGGGCCGACCCCGGGGCGGATGGCAACAAGCTCGGCAGCTATGCCTTCCTCGTTCTTCCAGTGGCACAGGCGCGCAGCTACACGATCAGCATCCAGGGGCCGGCGGCTTCGGACCCCGACTTCGTCGTCTACCAGCGCGGAAAAGTGGGAGAGGCCGTCAACGCGAATTCCGGTACGGAGTCGGGGACGGTCGGTCTGGCCGCCGGCCAGGCTGTGCTGGCCATCAATGATTACAACAACGCTTCCTCAAACACCTGTTTCACGGTGACGATCAACTGAAAGGGAAGAGCATGCACAACACATTCAAGGCCTGCGGCTGTGCGGCCACCCTTCTCGCTCTTGCGTTGGGCGTCCACGCCGGCGGGACCTCCGCGCCGACGGTATCTGGGAATCGGTTGGTCACGGCCCCCGTCAAGATGAACGGCTCTGGCGTGATCTTGCAGTACAGCGTGGCTGCGGCATCTCAAGTAGGCGAGACGGTTCCGCTTCTGCTCGTGTTCTCCGGTGTGGGCAGCCAAGGGGCGATCGTGAAGCTGCAGCCCGAGCCCGGGTTGACACTGGATTTGCCGTCTCCCGAGTGGTCACTGCCCGCCGGGCGTTCCTCTTGGACCGTTCACGTGACGCCTCAGGCCACTGGGACGGCCTATCTCAACGTATTCATCACCCAGGGTGGAGCCGCCACGGCAGCCTCGATTCCCATCCAGATTGGCACCCCGTCGAAGAGTCTGCCCCCGTCCAGTCTGCTCAAGGAGGCCCCGGGCGGCGAGAAGATGATCTTGATGCCGGTGAAGTAGCGCCCTGCTGTCCGTGGATGGACCGCATTGCGCGACATCTTGCTTCGTGCTACAGTGCGCAGTTCGCTCCGTGCCGGTTCCTAAGGGTGCCGGGCGGCGTGAACATTCATCAACCCTTCTCTCGTATCCGCCTGCATTTCGCGGGCGTTCAACGTTGTCGCCAATTGCAGTGGCAGCGGCGGGAGTTTTGGAGAAAAACCATGAGTCAAAGCAACTCCCTCGGGTTGCTGGGCCGCAAGGTGGGCATGATGCGCCTCTTCACGGACGACGGCGATGCAGTGCCCGTCACCGTGGTGGACGTGTCCAACAACCGCGTGACCCAGGTCAAGACCCAAGAGAACGACGGCTACGTCGCTCTGCAGGTGACGTTCGGTGCCCGTCGTGCCTCGCGCGTGACGAAGCCCCAAGCCGGCCATCTGGCCAAGGCTGGCGTCGAAGCCGGTGAAATCATCCGCGAATTCCGCGTGACGGCCGAAGCTGCTGCGCAGCACCAGGCCGGTGGCGTGATTGCCGCCAACGCCGTGTTCGCAGCAGGCCAGAAGGTCGATGTGCAAGGCACCTCGATCGGCAAGGGCTTCGCCGGCACCATCAAGCGCCACAACTTCGCGTCGCAGCGTGCGTCGCACGGTAACAGCCGCTCCCACAACGTCCCGGGCTCCATCTCGATGGCCCAGGATCCGGGTCGCGTGTTCCCGGGCAAGAAGATGACCGGCCACATGGGCGACGAGACCGTCACCACCCAGAACCTGGACATCGTGCGCATCGACGAAGCCCGTCAGCTGCTGCTGATCAAGGGTGCCATCCCCGGTGCCAAGGGCGGCTTCGTGACCGTGCGTCCCGCCGTCAAGGCCAAGCCCCAGGCAGAAGGAGCGAAGTAATGGAACTCGAACTCCTGAATGAGCAGGGCCAGGCTGCGTCGAAGTACGACGCGCCCGAGACCGTGTTCGGTCGTGCCTACAACGAAGATCTGATCCATCAGATCGTCGTCGCCTACCAGGCCAACGCGCGTCAGGGCACCCGCGCCCAGAAGGACCGCGAGCAGGTCAAGCACTCCACCAAGAAGCCGTTCAAGCAAAAGGGCACGGGCCGCGCCCGCGCCGGTATGACCTCGTCGCCGCTGTGGCGTGGGGGCGGCCGGATCTTCCCGAACCTGCCTGACGAAAACTTCTCGCAGAAGATCAACAAGAAGATGTACCGCGCCGGCATGGCGTCCATCTTCTCGCAGCTGGCCCGCGAAGGCCGCCTGGCCGTGGTCGAGTCCCTCAAGGTCGACTCGCCCAAGACCAAGCAGCTGGCTGCCAAGTTCAAGGCGATGAACCTCGAGTCCGTGCTCGTGATCGCCGAAGAAGTCGACGAGAACCTGTACCTCGCCTCGCGCAACCTGGCCAACGTGCTGGTGGTCGAGCCGCGCTACGCCGATCCCGTGTCGCTCGTGCACTACAAGAAGGTGCTGGTGACCAAGGCGGCCGTCGACAAGCTCAAGGAGATGTTCGCATGAGCCGCATGAATCCCACCCCCGCGGAGCGCGAGTTCGACGAAGGCCGCCTGATGGCTGTGCTGGTCGCACCGATCGTCTCCGAGAAGGCCACGATGGTCGGCGAGAAGTCGAACGCCATCACCTTCAAGGTTCTCCAGGACGCCACCAAGCCCGAGATCAAGGCCGCTGTCGAGCTGATGTTCAAGGTCGAGGTCAAGGGCGTGTCTGTCGCCAACATCAAGGGCAAGACCAAGCGCTTCGGCCGCTCGGTGGGCCGCCGCGACAACGTTCGCAAGGCCTACGTGACGCTCAAGCCCGGTCAGGAGCTCAACCTGGTTTCGGAGGCTGCGTAATCATGGCCGTCATCAAGCTCAAGCCGACTTCCCCGGGCCAACGCGGCGCGGTCAAGATCTCGCGCGACCACCTGCACAAGGGTGAAGGCTACGCCCCCCTGCTGGAGCCTCAGTTCCAGAAGGCCGGCCGCAACAACAACGGCCACATCACCACCCGTCACAAGGGCGGTGGCCATCGTCACCACTACCGTGTGGTCGACTTCAAGCGCAACAAGGACGGCATTCCGGCCAAGGTCGAACGCGTCGAGTACGACCCGAACCGCTCCGCCCACATCGCGCTGGTGTGCTACGCCGACGGCGAGCGCCGCTACATCATCGCCCCGCGCGGTGTGGAAGCCGGTGCAACCCTGGTGAGCGGCTCGGAAGCCCCGATCCGCGCCGGCAACACCCTGCCGATCCGCAACATCCCCGTCGGTTCGACGATCCACTGCATCGAGCTGCAGCCGGGCAAGGGTGCGCAGATCGCACGTTCCGCTGGTGCTTCGGCCACGCTGCTGGCCCGCGAAGGCATTTACGCCCAGGTGCGTATGCGTTCGGGCGAAGTGCGCCGGATCCACATCGAGTGCCGCGCCACCATCGGTGAAGTGGCCAACGAAGAACACAGCCTGCGCCAGTACGGCAAGGCTGGTGCGACCCGCCATCGTGGTATTCGCCCGACCGTCCGCGGTGTGGTGATGAACCCGGTCGACCACCCGCACGGTGGTGGTGAAGGCAAGACCGGCGAAGGCCGCCATCCGGTCGACCCGTGGGGCAACCTCACCAAGGGTTACCGTACCCGCAACAACAAGCGCACGCAGGTCTTCATCGTGTCGCGTCGCAAGAAGTAAGGGGCAGCCATGACTCGCTCTCTCAAAAAAGGTCCCTTCGTCGACCACCACCTGATCGCCAAGGTCGAGAAGGCCATCGCGACCAAGGACAAGAAGCCGATCAAGACCTGGTCGCGCCGCTCGATGGTGCTGCCCGAGTTCATCGGCCTGACCATTGCCGTGCACAACGGCAAGCAGCATGTGCCCGTCTACGTGACCGACCAGATGGTCGGCCACAAGCTGGGCGAGTTCGCACTGACCCGTACGTTCAAGGGTCACCCGGCGGACAAGAAAGCCAAGAAGTAAGGAGCAGAGAACATGTCTGAAACACGTGCAGTTCTCCGCGGCGTGCGCCTGTCTGTGGACAAGGGCCGTCTCGTTGCCGACCTGATCCGCGGCAAGAAGGTCGATCAAGCGCTGAACATTCTGGAATTCACCCAGAAGAAGGCCGCCGTGATCGTCAAGAAGGTGCTCGAGTCGGCCATCGCCAACGCCGAGCACAACGACGGAGCCGACATCGACGAGCTCCGCGTCAAGACGATCTACGTCGAGCAGGGCGCCACGCTCAAGCGCTTCACCGCGCGCGCCAAGGGCCGCGGCAACCGCATCAGCAAGCCCACGTGCCATGTGTACGTGACCGTCGGCAACTAAGGTCTGGAAGAAACATGGGACAGAAAATCCACCCGACCGGCTTCCGCCTTGCGGTCAGCCGCAACTGGGCCAGCCGCTGGTACGCCAACAACCGCGACTTCGCGGGCATGCTGGCCGAGGACATCAAGGTTCGCGAGTACCTGAAGAAGAAGCTCAAGAACGCGTCCGTTTCGCGCGTGCTGATCGAGCGCCCCGCCAAGAACGCCCGCATCACCATCTTCTCGGCACGTCCGGGCGTGGTGATCGGCAAGAAGGGCGAGGACATCGAGAACCTGAAGCGCGACCTGGGCAAGCAGCTGGGCGTGCCGGTGGCCGTGAACATCGAGGAAGTGCGCAAGCCTGAAGTCGATGCCCAGCTGATCGCCGACAGCATCACGCAGCAGCTCGAGAAGCGCATCATGTTCCGTCGCGCCATGAAGCGCGCGATGCAGAACGCCATGCGTCTGGGCGCCCAGGGCATCAAGATCATGTCCGCCGGCCGCCTGAACGGCATCGAAATCGCCCGTACCGAGTGGTACCGCGAAGGCCGTGTGCCGCTGCACACCCTGCGCGCCGACATCGACTACGGCACCTCCGAAGCCAAGACCACCTACGGTGTGATCGGCGTGAAGGTCTGGGTCTACAAGGGCGACACCCTGGGCCGCAACGACGCGCCTTCGCTGGACAGCACGCCGCGCCCCGAGGGCGAAGAGCGCCGCGGTCCGCGTGGTCCGCGTCGTGACGGCCGCCCGGGCGGCAACGACCGCCGCGGTGGCCCGCGTGCCGGTGCCCGTGGTCCGATCGGTGGCAACACCGCCCCGGCCGACGGCAGCGACAAGCCCGCCGAAGCCGTGGACCCCAACAAGCCCGCCGTTAAGCGCGTCCGCAAAGCCGCGCCCGCTGCAGCAGCGGACGGCGCCAAGGCCGAATAAACCCGGCCCTGAGAAAGACGGAGAAATCTAATGCTGCAACCTGCACGCAGAAAGTTCCGCAAGGAACAAAAGGGCCGCAACACCGGCGTCGCCACCCGGGGCAACTCGGTGGCTTTCGGTGACTTCGGCCTGAAGTCTGTCGATCGCGGCCGCCTGACGGCGCGCCAGATCGAAGCCGCTCGCCGTGCCATCTCGCGCCATGTGAAGCGCGGTGGCCGTATCTGGATCCGCGTGTTCCCCGACAAGCCGATCTCGACCAAGCCCGCTGAAGTCCGGATGGGTAACGGCAAGGGCAACCCCGAGTACTACGTGGCCGAGATCCAGCCGGGCAAGGTCATCTACGAGATCGTCGGCGTGCCCGAAGAACTCGCTCGTGAAGCGTTCCGCCTGGCTGCAGCCAAGCTGCCGCTGCGCACGACCTTCGTTGCTCGCCAGCTTGGCGCCTGATAGGAGAACTCTCATGGCAACCAAGAAGAATGCAGCCAAGGTGTCCAAGGCCGCTACCCTGCGCGAGAAGGACGTCGCCGGCCTCCAGGCCGAAGTCAAGGATCTGCAGAAGGCCCATTTCGGTCTGCGCATGCAGAAGGCCACGCAACAGCTCGCCAACGTGGCCAGCCTGCGCGTGACCCGCCGCGACATCGCCCGTGCCAAGACCATCCTGGCGCAGAAGCAGGCTGCCTCCAGCCTCAACTCCGCCAAGTAAGGACTGTGAACATGACGGAAGCCAAGCAATCCCTCAAGCGCACCCTGGTCGGCAAGGTCGTCAGCGACAAGCGCGAAAAGACCGTCACGGTGCTCGTCGAGCGCCGCGTCAAGCACCCGATCTACAACAAGATCATGATCAAGTCGAGCAAGTACCACGCGCACGACGAAGACGGCCAGTTCCATCTGGGCGACGTGATCGAGATCACCGAGTCGCGTCCGATCTCCAAGTCCAAGAACTGGATCGCCACGCGTCTGGTCGAGAAGGCCGCCGCGGTCTGATCCCCACCACCCTCGCGGTGCAAGCAAAACGGCCCACAATGTGGGCCGTTTTTGTTTTTCATCAATCCCCAGAGGAGCTTCCATGATCAAGGTTGGCGACACGATTCCTGCGGTCACGCTGTACGAGTATTCGGAGGTCGAGGGCGAGGGCTGCAGCATCGGCCCCAACCCCGTCGATGTGGCCAAGGCCAGCGCCGGCAAGACCATCGCGCTCTTCGCGCTGCCCGGGGCCTTCACGCCCACCTGCTCGGCCAAGCACGTGCCGGGCTATGTGGAAGGCGCCGATGCCTTCAAGGCGGCGGGCGTGGACGAGATCTGGTGCCTGAGCGTGAACGACGCCTTCGTGATGGGCGCCTGGGCGCGCGACCAGAAGACCAACGGCAAGGTGCGCATGCTGGCCGACGGCAGTGCCGACTTCGCCAAAGCCACGGGCCTGACGCTGGACCTCGCCGCACGCGGCATGGGCCTGCGCAGCAATCGTTATTCGATGCTGGTCAAGGACGGCAAGGTGGCGTCGCTCAACGTCGAGGGTCCCGGCAAGTTCGAGGTGAGCGACGCGGGTACGCTGCTGGCCCAGGCCAAGGGCTGATCGCCTCGCCGCCTCGCGCGGCATCAGAGGGCCGGACGACTCGTCCGGCCCTCTTTTTTTGGGAGCGGGCATCGCGGCCTCCAGGCCTTGAGGCGTCTGAACCAGACGGACGGTGCGGGCACAGACGGGCGCCGCTGTGCCGCGCCGTCGACCCTGGGTTCAGAGATCGGCCTTGAGGTAATGCGCCCCGGCGATGGGGTTGTGGTAGTAGGGCGGGATGTCCTGGAAGCCGAGGTCCATGTAGAGCGCCCGCGCCGATTCCATGTCATCCAGCGTGTCCAGCAGCACGCAGGAATAGCCCGCCTGGCGTGCCGCGTCCAGCGTGGCCTCCGCCAACTGCCGGCCCAGCCCCAGGCCACGATAGGCAGGACGCACGTACAGCCGCTTCATCTCCGCGGCGTTGGGATAGTCCGCCGTGTCCAGCGGACGCAAGGCGCAGCATCCCGCCAGCTGGGCGTCCTCGCCGGCGGCCTCAGGGTTCCCGCCGACCCATGCCAGGAGCAACGCGCCGCGTGGCGCGGCATAGTCGCCCGGCAGCGCGGCCAGCTCCTCGTCGAACCCTTGGAAGCACAGGTCGATCGTCAGCGACGCGGCGTATTCCCGAAGCAGTTCCGTGGCCGCGGCAAGCTGCACGTCGTCGCGAGGCTCGCTCAAGTGGATGGTGCGCATGCCGGCTTCGTCCATGCTGCATCAACCTTGCAGCGTTGACACCCAGGCGGCCACCGCTGCGCAAAGGGAGAACAACACGAGTCCCAGGGTGCGCCGTGGCAGGTCGTCGCGGCTTTGCGGCACGGCCGTCGCGGCCTGTATGGTCCGGTCGCCCGTCACCATCGCGGGCACCAGGCGTTCGCGCTTGACGACGGCATGGAACGCCACGGCCAGCACATGCAGCACGACCAAGGCGATGACCAGCCACTGCCCGGCGTCCTTGTGCCAATCGGTGGCCCAGCTGGACCAGGCTCCAGGCACAACCGCAGCGAGCGGGCCGGTGAAGCTGATGGCGTCATCGGCCATGAGGCCGGTGGCCACCTGCAGAAGCAGCACCGACAGCATGCCCAGCACCGACAGTGCACCGAGCGGGTTATGGCCCAGCTGCGAATGGCCGTCTGCCCTGCCTCGCAGGTAGGCCATCACCGTGCCCGGTCCCCGCAGGAAGCTGCCGAAGCGGGACCAGTAGCCACCGGCGAAGCCCCACACGAGCCGGAAGAGCAGCAGCGCCAGCGTCGTGTAGCCCAGCCGGAAGTGCCACTCCATCGCACCGGTCTTGGCCGTGACCACCAGCCCGATCACGCAGCCGGCCAGGGCCCAGTGAAACAGTCGCGTGGGCAGGTCCCAGACACGCACGCGCGCGGTCGGGACGGAGGATGCAGCGTTGGATGCCATGGGACGAGGGAAGCGGCGGCGGGGGCCGCACGAGCCAAAAATGCCCCGCAGATTAACAAAAGCAGTACGAATGCCCGATAGGCCGCCGGCTCGCCCGACCCTGCCCGGGCGTCGGAAGGGCCGGCCCTAAACTCGCGCGGGCGTCCCCGTCGGTGTGGCGGGTCCACTTTCTACAAGGAATCCCTCGATGTTCCGTTCCCTCGTTTCTGCCGCCGCGGTGGCGATCATTGCCACGAATGCCGTGGCCCAGCCGACCTTCGCGACGCCGCAGGACGCCATCAAGTACCGCCAGGCCACGCTGAAGGAAATGCAGCAGAACTTCAAACGCGTCGCCGACATGGCCAGCGGCCGGGCCGACTTCGATGCCAAGGTGGCCGAGGCCAGCGCGGCCCGCGCCGCCGAGCTGATCAAGCAGCCCTGGGCAGGCTTCGGTCCCGGCACCGAAGGCGGCAAGGCCAGCCCCGCCATCTGGAAGGAGCAGGACAAGTTCAAGGCCGCCGCCGGCAAGGCCGAAGGCGAAGTGGCCAAGCTGGCCGCCGCTGCCAAGACGGGCAATCTGGACGCGATCAAGGCCGCCATCGGCCCGGCAGGCGCCTCGTGCAAGGCCTGCCACGATTCCTTCCGCGAGTGAGCGCGGCGGCCCGGCCTGGGCCCGTCCCGCCGTCTGCCGCCCTCGTGTGACGCGACTTCGTGCAGGCAGCAAAAAGACGTCCCGCGGGACGCCTTTTTCTTTGAGTGCGGGCGCTGGTTCAGGCCTGCGCCAGCAGCTTCTCGATCAGCTGATGCAGCTCGGCGAAGTCGGGCTCGCCCACATAGCGCTTGACGATCTCGCCGCGCTTGTTGACCAGGTAGGTGGTGGGCGTGAGCTTGACGTCGCCCCAGGCCTGCGCGATGGCGCCGGTGTTGTCGATGGCGACCTTGAAGGGCAGGTTGCGCGTCTGCGCAAAGTTCACCACGTAGCTCGGCGGGTCGTAGTCCATGGCGACGGCGACGGTGTCGTAGCCCTGGCCCTTGTACTTCTCGTAGGTGGCGATCACGCGCGGCATCTCGGCCACGCAGGTGGTGCAGCTCGTGGCCCAGAAGTTGACCAGCGTCACCTTGCCCTTGAAATCGGCCGTCGACTTGGTGGAGCCGTCCAGCAGCACGAACTTGGAGCTGGGCGCCGGGCTGGTGCCGGCCTGGAGGTAGACCGTGGTGCCCACCGCCGCCACGGCCGCCAGCGCGAGCGCATACAGTGCTTTTTTCATGGTCAGGCTGCTCCTCGCATCGACAAGGCCCGGGAGCGGGTCACGGACCGCGCGCGGGAATGGACAGGGAGAGCGGTTTTCATGGAGGCATCCTTCGATGAGGCGTCGGAATTCTAGTTCCGTGTACATGGCTGTGCTGGCATTGCTGGCCGCCTGCAATCCGGTGTTCAACTGGCGTGACGTGCCGGTGGGCGACGGCCTGCTGGTGCTGCTGCCCTGCAAGCCCGACCGTGCCCAGCGCGAGGTCGACCTGGCGGGCCAGGCGGTGAGTCTGGACATGGCCGGTTGCACCGCGGGCGACGCCACCTTCGCCGTGGCGCGCATGGAGGGCGGCAACTCGCCCGCCGAGGCCCGGCGCCGCCTGGAGGCCTGGCGCATGGCTGCCCGCGCGCCGTGGCGCGCACGCGGCCAGGTGCAGGAGTCGCCGGCGCGCGTGCCACGCGCGGCCGAGATGCCGCCGGCCATCGACCTCGTCGCCGAGGGGGAGACCGGCGCTGCCGGCCCGCAGCAGGCCCGCATGCGCTGGTTCGCCCAGGTGGATGCCGTCGGCCGCTACACGCTCTATCAGGCCACCGTGCTCGGCCATCCTCCGGACGCGCAGGCGCTGGAGACCTTCTGGGAAGGCCTGCGCCTGCGCTGACGCTCCGTCCTTTCCGTGCCAGGGCCGCCGTGCAACCGCCATGCCAGTGCACCGGGCCCTCGGCCCATAATCGATGCCCTCGCCGCCTGCCGCCTGCATGAACAGCATCCTCATCGTCGCCCACGCGCCCCTGGCTCACGCCTTGCGCCAGTGCGCCCTGCATGTCTTCCCCGATTGCGAAGGCGCACTGGCCGCGCTCGACGTCCAACCCAATGTGTCGCCCGAGGAGTCGCTGGGCGCGGCACGCATCCTGCTGGAGCAGCAGTTCCATCGTGGGGGTTCGCGCTCGCAGGTGCTGGTGCTGGCCGACGTGTTCGGCGCCACGCCCTGCAACGTGGCGCAGCAGCTGGTGGATGGCGTGCGCTCGCGGCTGGTGGCGGGGGTGAACCTGCCCATGCTGCTGCGGGCCGTGACCTATCGCCACGAGCCGCTCGACGCGCAGGTGCAGCGGGCCATCGCTGGCGGCACGGCCGGCGTCATGCAGGTGGCCGTGGCCGCCCCCCTCAATCAGGTGAGACGTAAATACAGTGATCAAGACATCCGTGACCATCAGCAATAAGCTGGGCCTTCATGCGCGCGCCTCCGCCAAGCTCACCAAGCTGGCGGGCAGCTTTCCCTGCGAGGTGTGGATTGCGCGCGGCGAGCGCCGTGTCAATGCCAAGAGCATCATGGGCGTGATGATGCTGGCCGCGGGGCTGGGGGCCACGGTGGAGCTGGAGACGGAGGGGGCGCAGGAGCAGGAGGCGATGAACGCCATCGTCGCCCTGATGAACGACAAGTTCGGCGAGGGCGAATGAACGTGAGGCCCCCAGGCTTATCACGCCGCTGCGCGGCGTGTAACGCCACCCCCCGAGGGGGCTGGCCGCACTTGGGGCGGCCCGGCGTGCGGCCATGACGATCTCCATCCACGGTCTCAACGTCGCCCGGGGCATCGCCATCGGGCGGGCGGTGCTGGTGGTGTCGAGCCGGCTGGACGTGGCGCACTACTTCATCCAGCCGCAGGAGGTGGCGTCCGAGATCGACCGCGTGCGCGCCGCGCGCGACGCGGTGGCCGAAGAGCTGGAGCGCCTGCGCGCCAGCGTCTCGCAGATGAAGCGTGACGAGGCGCCGCACGAACTGGCGGGCCTGCTCGAAGTGCACCTCATGCTGCTGCAGGACGAAGCCCTCTCCGACGGCGTGCGCCACTGGATCGTCGACCGGCTCTACAACGCCGAATGGGCGCTGACCAGCCAGCTCGAGGTGGTGGCGCGCCAGTTCGACGAGATGGAGGACGAGTACCTGCGCGAGCGCAAGGCCGACCTCGAGCAGGTGGTCGAGCGCATCCTGCGCCAGATGAAGGGCACGGCCGCCGTGCTGGCGCCACCGCCCCCGCCGCCGCGCAAGACGCCGATCGCCGGCGACGACGAGGCCGAC
This sequence comes from Pseudacidovorax sp. NFM-22, assembly GCF_021401245.1. Classification (GTDB taxonomy): domain Bacteria; phylum Pseudomonadota; class Gammaproteobacteria; order Burkholderiales; family Burkholderiaceae_C; genus Xenophilus. The sequence continues at coordinate 168,831 of NZ_JACBFY010000010.1, read as the reverse complement.
GGCTTCGACGCCCCCCTGGTGCTCATCGCGCACGACCTGTCGCCCGCCGACATGGTGCAGTTCAAGAAGAGCGTGTTCGCCGGCTTCGTCACCGACGTGGGCGGCCGCACCTCGCACACGGCCATCGTGGCGCGCAGCATGGACATCCCGGCCGTGGTGGGCGCGCGCGTGGCCAGCCAACTGGTGCGCCAGGACGACTGGGTCATCATCGACGGCGACGCCGGCGTGGTGATCGTCGACCCCTCGCCCATCATCCTGGCCGAGTACGGCTTCAAGCAGCGCCAGGGCGAGCTGGAGCGCGAGCGCCTGTGGCGCCTGCGTCACCGCCCGGCCGTCACGCTCGACGGCGAGCGTGTCGAACTGCTGGCCAACATCGAAATGCCCGAAGACGCCGCCGCCGCCGTCAAGGCCGGCGCGCAGGGCGTGGGCCTCTTCCGCAGCGAGTTCCTCTTCATGGGCCGCGAGGCGCGCCACCTCACCCGCCTGCCGGACGAGGAAGAGCAGTACGAGGCCTACCGCCGCGCGGTCGAGGGCATGCAGGGCATGCCGGTCACCATCCGCACCGTCGACATCGGCGCCGACAAGCCGCTGGACGGCAAGTCGGCGCGGCAGGAATACCTCAATCCGGCGCTGGGCCTGCGTGCCATCCGCTGGAGCCTGTCGGAGCCGGCGATGTTCCTGGCGCAGCTGCGCGCCATCCTGCGTGCCGCGGCCCACGGACCAGTGAACCTGCTGATTCCCATGCTGGCCCATGCCAGCGAGATCCGGCAGACGCTCGTCTTCATCGACAAGGCCCGCGCCGAGTTGAAGGCCCGCGGCGACGAGGCCGGCCCGGTGCGCCTGGGCGCCATGATCGAGGTGCCGGCCGCCGCGCTGTCGCTGTCGATCTTCCTCAAGCACTTCGACTTCCTGTCCATCGGCACCAACGACCTGATCCAGTACACGCTGGCCATCGACCGGGCCGACGAAAGCGTGGCGCATCTGTACGACGCGAGCCATCCGGCCGTGCTGCGGCTGGTGGCGCAGACCATTGCCGAGGCGCGCCGCCTGGGCAAGGGCGTGAGCGTGTGCGGCGAGATGGCGGGCGACGTGCAGTTCACCCGGCTGCTGCTGGGCCTGGGACTGCGCAGCTTCTCGATGCATCCCTCGCAGATCCTGACCGTCAAGCAGGAGGTGCTGCGCGCCGACGCCGGCAAGCTCGCCGACTGGGCACGCCAGGTGGTCGACAGCGACGATCCGGCCGAACTGCTGGGCCGCTGAAGAAAAGAAACGAAACACGGCGCGACGGCCGTGAAAAGACCGGGCGCGGACCGCCCGGCACCATGAAGGCTCTTTCAACAACTTCCTCGAAAGACCTCTCATGACCAACGTCCGCGCTGCCTTCCTCGCCGTCTCTGCCCTCGCCCTGCTGGGCACGGCGGCCCATGCCGAAACCTACGAGGGCGTGACCGCGCCCGTCTCCGCGATGAGCCGCGACGGCGTGCGCGCCGAAGCGCGCGCCGCGGCCGCCGCGCCCGACCAGAACGTGACCCGCGGCTCGCGCGGCCCCGAGACCGTGGCCGTGTCCCAACCGCGCGCCCGCGTGGTGGCCGAGGCCATCCGCACTGCGGCGGCGCCGGACCAGAACGTGAGCTCGGGCTCGCGCGTGAACAGCACCGTGATCTCCACGCTGCCCAACCCGGTCGACGTGCGCGCCCAGTCGGCCGCCGGCTCGCGCCTCTGAGCGCCCTGCCGCACCTGTCCGAGCCACTCCAGGAGCCCTCCTCATGAAGTTCCGTCCTCGCATCGCCCGTGGCCTTCTGGGCCTCTTCGGCGGCACGCTGCTGCTGGGTTCGCTCACCGCCTGCGCCGGCCGCCACGGCTGGCACGAGGCCGGGGCCGACAGCGGCGCCATGCGCGCCCACATGGTCGAGCGCATCGGCCGCAAGCTGGACCTGGACACCGACCAGCGCCAGCGTCTCGACACCCTCGCGGCCAAGCTGCAGAGCCAGCGCCAGGCCATGCGCGGCGACACCACCGATGCGCGTGCACCGTGGCGCGCCCTGTTCGCCGGTCCCACCTTCGACCAGGCCGCCGCGACGCGCCTGGTCGAGGAGAAGACCGCCGCCGTGCGCAGCGGCAGCCCGGAGGTGATCGCCGCGCTGGCCGACTTCTACGACCACCTGCGCCCCGCGCAGCAGCAGCAGGTGCGCGACTTCATCGAGCAGCGCGGTGGCCGCTGGTCGCGCCATGGCTGAGGTCCTGCTGGGCCGGCAGGCAGACTGGCCGGCAGCGGACGCCGGCCCTGGCCATACCTCGGGCGAACACCCGGGCCCGGCTCCGCGCGCCGAAGCCCGCGCTATGGGCGAGGCCGAATCGATGACGGGTCGCCGCGATCCTTCCCATCGGGCCGTCCCCACGGCGGATGCCGGCGCCGCCCAAGGCGGTGTGCGTCTGCTGCTTCGTGCCGAGGGCGCCGCGCTGCTGCTGTTCGCCGTGCTGGCCTATGCCCATTTGGCGCCCGGCCAGTGGGGCCGATTCGCCGCGCTTCTGCTGCTGCCCGACCTGGCGATGCTGGGCTACCTGGCCGGCCCGGCCATCGGTGCGCGCGCCTACAACGCGGCCCACAGCGTGGTCGGCCCGGTGCTGCTGGCAGCGGCCGGCTTCGCGCTGCCTGCGCAGGCGGCCATGCTCTGGCCGCTGTCGGCGATCTGGCTGGCGCACATCGGCCTCGACCGCCTGCTCGGCTACGGCCTCAAGTACACCCGCGGCTTCGGCCACACGCACCTGGGTCGCCTCGGCCCGCGCGATCCATGGTGATGGCCACCCGCACAGCGCACGCGACGGCGTTGCGCGCCACGCCCCTCGGCACAATCCCGTGATGTCCACCGACGCGCCCCGCATCCTGCTGATCGACGACGACGTGCACCTCGGGCCGCCGCTGGCGAGCTACTTCGCCCGCTTTGGCTGCACGCTCGACTGCGCGCTGCGGCCCAGCGAAGGGCTGGCCAAGCTGCGTGCCCACAGCTACGACGCCGCCATCCTCGACGTCATGCTGCCCGAGATGGACGGCTTCGCCCTGTGCCGGCAGATCCGCGCGGACAGCGACATCCCCATCGTCATGCTCACCGCCCGCGGCGACGTGATGGACCGTGTGGTCGGCCTGGAACTGGGCGCCGACGACTACCTGCCCAAGCCCTTCGAGCCGCGCGAGCTGGTGGCGCGTGTGCAGACCATCCTGCGCCGGCAGCGCGTGCGCCCCGCCGCAGCACCCGCGTCTGCGCAGCGCCATGATTTCGATGGCCTGGCCATCGACCTCGACCGCCGCGAGGTTCTGCGCCACGGCGAGCGGCTGGAGCTGACCGGCACAGAATTCGAGCTGCTGGCCCTTCTCGCCTCCGAGCCCGGCAAGGTCTTCAGCCGCGACGACATCCTCAACCGGCTGCGCGGCCACGAGGCCGACCTCTTCACCCGCGCGGTGGACATCGTCGTCAGCCGCCTGCGCCGCAAGCTGGAGCCGCTGGACTGCATCAAGACGCTGCGCAACGCTGGCTACACCCTGGCCGTCGGCCGTGTGGTCGAGGAGGCGGGTTCGACCCCGGCCCGCTACCCCGTCCGCCCTGAGCCTGGCGAAGGGCAGAACGGCGCGCAAGCCACCGCTGACCGGCCGCCCGGCGCTGGCTCATGATCGCCCACCGTCACGCGCCGGCCGATCCCGCCTGCGACGGCTTCGTGCCGCGCTTCCAGCGCCGCCGCCGCTGGCGCCAGCGCTGGAGCCATTCGCTGCGCCTGCGGCTGGTCACGCTCTTCGTGGTGCTGGCGCTGGCCATGACCGTCGTCTTCCTGGGCGGCTTCCGCGCGGCCTTCGGCAGCACGGGCTGGCGCGCCGTGGCCCAGCCGCTGCTCAGCGACTACATGGGGCGCGTGGTCGACGAGATCGGCAGCCCGCCCAGCATCGAGAAGGCGCGCGAGCTGGCCGCGCGGCTGCCCATCTCGCTGCGCATCAGCGGGCCGGTGGTCAACTGGGCGTCCGACCCCGACGACGAACGTCATCGCCGGCGCGACTGGCTCACCCCGCGCGTGCCCACCGCGCCCGGCGAAGACCCCTGGTACGTGCGCCGCACCGCCGACGGGCACCGCATCACCTTCGGCTGGAGCCCGCGGCTGATGCAGCAGGCCAACGACGGCTTCGACGGGGTGATGGTGGCGCTGGTCGTCGGCCTCATCCTGCTGGCCTATGGCTTGGTCCACAAGCTGCTGCGGCCGCTGGAGGACATCCGCGCCGGTGCCGAGCGCTTCGGTCGTGGCGACTTCTCGCGGCCCATTCCGCTGCGCCGCCGCGACGAGCTGGGCGAACTGGCGCAGCACATCAACACCGTGGCCGAGGACATCAAGCGCATGCTCGATGCCAAGCGCGCCCTGCTGCTGGCGGTGAGCCACGAGCTGCGCTCGCCGCTGACACGGGCCCGGCTCAATGCCGAACTGCTGCCCGAGACGCCCGACGGTGCGGCCGAACGCGCCGCGCTGCTGCGCGATCTCAACGAGATGCGCGACCTCATCAGCGACCTGCTCGAAGGCGAGCGCCTGTCCAGCCCGCATGCGGCCCTGCAGCGTGAGCCCGTCGACCTGCCGACCCTGGCCCGCGAGGTCATGCAGGAGCTGGTCGCGCGCGGCCTGCCCTTGGCCGAGGCCGTGCAGGTGGACGCCGCCTCCGACCTGCCGGCGCTGTCGCTGGACCGGGCGCGCGTCCGGCTGATGCTGCGCAACCTGCTGGCCAATGCGCTGCATCACGGCGCCGGGCCGCAGCCGCCGCGCCTGTCGCTTCACCGCGCGCCCACTGCGCCGGATGAGCCCGACGGTGTCTGCATCGAGGTGCGCGACTTCGGCCCCGGTGTGCCCGAGGACCAGCTCGAACGCCTGGCCGAGCCCTTCTACCGCCCCGACAGCGCGCGCGCGCGGGGCGCGGGCGGCGGGGGCGTGGGCCTGGGCATGTACCTGTGCCGGCTGGTGGCGCAGGCCCACGGTGGCCGGCTCGACCTGCGGCTGGCGAAGCCAGGACTGGCGGTGACGGCGCTGCTGCGCTGAGCCGCTGATGCGCTGACGGGAGCGCCAGCGCACCCGCCAGTGCGCCGCCTGCGTCCCGTCGTCGGCCGTGCGTGTTCCGCCGTGTGCCGCGTCGCGCATCGGCGCGTGGTGCGCAGGCCTGCCGGTGCTGTCGCCTGCGCAACCAGCCGCCGCACGGCCCCTGGCTAGCATGCCCGCGACCGCCCCCTCGGACCCGAAGACATCGCACCAGGAGACAACCGAATGACCGCCACCCCCGCTGCCACCGCCAACCGCCAGTTCCGCCTCGCCCGCCGCCCCCAGGGCGCCGCCACGCGCGAGGACTTCGACTTCGTCGCCGACGGCCCCATCCCCACGCTGGAGGAAGGCGGCGTGCTGGTGCGCACCGAACTGCTCTCGCTCGACCCCGCCATGCGCGGCTGGATGAACGAAGGCCGCAGCTACATCCCGCCCGTGGGCATCGGCGAGGTGATGCGCGCCGGCGGCATCGGCCGCGTCGTGGCCTCGCGCAACCCCGGCTTCGCCGAGGGGGACGCCGTGTCGGGCCTGCTCGGCATCCAGGACTTCGCCGCCTTCGGCCACGCGCAGATCCAGCGCGGCGACGTCCGCCGCATCGACCTCGCTGCCGGCACGCCCGGCCAGTGGCTCAACGTGCTGGGCATGCCCGGCATGACGGCCTACTTCGGCCTGCTGGACGTGGGCCTGGCCAAGGCCGGCGACACGGTCGTCGTCTCGGGTGCCGCCGGTGCCGTGGGCCAGACCGTCGGCCAGCTGGCGAAGATCAAGGGTTGCCGCACCGTCGGCATCGCCGGCGGCCCCGCCAAGTGCGACTGGGTGGTGAAGGAGTTGGGCTTCGACGCCTGCATCGACTACAAGGCCAGCCCGCAGGCGGTGCGCGAAGGCCTCAAGCAGCATGCGCCGCGCGGGGTGGACGTGTACTTCGACAACGTCGGCGGCGACATCCTCGACACCGTGCTCGCCAAGCTGGCACCCAAGGCTCGCATCGTCATCTGCGGCGCCATCAGCCAGTACAACAACGCCAACAGCGCGCCCACCGCCGGCCCGCGCAACTACCTCAGCCTGCTGGTCAACCGCGCCCGCATGGAAGGCATGGTGGTGTTCGACTATGCCGATCGCTACCCCCAGGCCATCGCCGAGCTGTCGGGCTACCTGAAGGACGGCCGCATGAAGAGCCGCGAGGACGTGGTCGACGGGCTGGAGCACTTCCCGGAAGCGCTGGCCAAGCTCTTCTCGGGCGGCAACTTCGGCAAGCTGGTGCTCAAGGTGGCCTGACACCGGCGGGCCGTGCGTCCGCGTTACGCTGCAGGCCCCTTCCGTCCTTGCCCCAGGAGCACCTTTTGCCCATGAAGCCTGCGTCGCCCATCGCCGCCGTCCTGCTTGCCGCCTGCGCCGCCACCGCCCATGCGGCTCTGCAGGAGGACTTCCGCTGCCTGAGCTCCTCCGGGCCCCGGCCGATCTCGCTGGAGTTCCGGCAGGTCGTCGACACCAACGTCGAGTGGAGCGGTGGCTACGTGCTCTACAAGGGCTCGAAGAAGGCCATCCCCATCGTCGTCGCCAGCAGCCGCACCACCGACCGGCCCGAAGGCCGGCCCTGGGCCTTCGAGGACCGCTGGGTCGAGGTGTTCGACGGCAGGATCAACGGCGTCTACACCGTGCGCCGCCAGGGCGCCAACATCACCGACTTCACCTACACCTCGGCCAAGGACGGGCGGGTGTTCTCCTTCTCGCAGGACATCGCGCACACCGGGACGCAGTCCTGCAACTGGTGAGCGCCCCCTTCCTGCATCGGGGCGACCTGGCACAAGGCGAAGGGGCCTTTGCCGTTGTACCGTGTTCGCGTCAGAGGGCGGCTGCGGCCGATGAGGGAATCATGAGGACCTACAACGTGTACACGCATCCGACGCACGGCCTGGAGGCCGTGAAGGTCGGCTTCTCCTGGCCGGCCTTCTTCTTCGGCCTCTTCTGGATGCTGTTCAAGAAGCTCTGGCGGCGCGCCGGCCTGTGGTTCGCGGTCTATCTCGTCCTGGCGCTGATCGAGAACGTCATCGACCGCGCCCCCGAGAGCGGTACCCAGGCACTGGTCTACCTGCTGCTCAGCGCGGGGTACTTCGTGCTGTGGCTGCTGCCCGCCTTCAAGGGCAATGCCTGGCGCGACGCCGACCTGGTGCGCCGTGGCTACGACAGGCTGGCGACGCTGGAGGCCGACACGGCGGATGCGGCCGTGGCGCATGCGGCCCGGCCGGTGTGAACGAAGTGCCTCGCCGCGGCGTCCCCGGATGAAGGGCCACCGGCCCGATCACGGCGGACCCCGTGATGGGCCGCGTCAGCTGCCGCGCAGTCGCGTGGCCGTCAGCTTGTCTGAAGAGAATCGACGGCGCACCGGACGAATGAGGGGTGGTCGCGCGGGCCATGCCAGACCGCCGGCCGTACTGAAATCACTTCGACATCCTGTCCGCGACCATGAACGCCCTCCAAGTCGCCCTCCTGGCCCTCATCCAGGGGGCCGCCGAATTGCTCCCGGTTTCCAGCTCCGCGCACGTGATCGCTGCGGAGAAATTGATGGGGCTGGACCCGACCACGCCCGAGATGACGATGCTGCTCGTCATGCTCCACACCGGCACGATGTTCGCCGTCATCGCCTACTTCTGGCGCAGCTGGAAGAAGGCCTACTTCGGTTCATGGGCCTCCTTCAGGCAGAACGCGACGGCCGTGGTGCTGGCCACGATCTGCACGGGCGTCGTCGGCCTCGGGCTGCAGTTCGCCATCAAGCACTGGGTGCTGGCCTCCGATCCGCAGTTCGAGATCGAACACCTGTTCGGCAATTCGCGCCTCATGGCCGCCGCGCTGGCCGCGGCGGGCGTGCTGATCATCGCGGCGTCCTTCATCCCCGAACGGGCCGGCCGGCGCGTCGGCGGCCCCTCGGCGATGCTGATCGGCGCCGTGCAGGGGCTGTGCCTGCCCTTCCGCGGCTTCTCCCGCTCGGGCGCCACCATCTCCACCGCCATGGCGGTCGGCATCGAGCGCCGCAAGGCCGAGGAATTCAGCTTCGCCCTGGCCGTCGTGCTGACGCCTGCCGTCATCGTCAAGGAGGCGCACCGGCTGCTCACGGCCTCGGGCACCGGCCATGCGATGGCCGTCCAGGACCTCGGGCGCGTGCTGGCGCCCAGCGCCTTCGGCATGGTGCTCAGCTTCCTCGCCGGCCTGGCGGCACTGCGCTGGCTGTCGTCCTGGCTGGAGTCGGGGCGCTGGTACCTCTTCGGTGCCTATTGCCTCGTGGCCTCGGCCTTCGTGCTGTGGTTGGGGTGAGCTGAAAGCACAGGGCGCGGCGGACGGGTCAGGGGCTCAGCCCTGACCCTGGCTCGTCGGCCGCCACGCCCGCTCGAAAGGGAGGCGCCACGCATGCGGCGCGATCAGCTGGTGCACCGGCTTCGGGCCCCATGAGCCGGGCTGGTAGAGCCGCACCGGCGGCGGCGCCTCCAGCAGCGGCTGCGACACCTCCCACAGCCGCTCGATGCCCTCGGCCGTGGTGAACAGCGTGCGGTCGCCCCGCATGGCGTCGAGGATCAGCCGCTCATACGCTTCGAGCACCTCGTGCACGTAGCCGGTGTCGTTCATGGCGAACTGCAGGCTCAGCTTGTCCAGCCGCATGCCCGGGCCGGGGCGCTTGCCGTAGAACGACAGCGACATCTTCGATGCGTCCGCCAGGTCGAAGGTCAGGTGGTCCGGCCCCTGCGAGCCCACGCCGCTGCCGGCCGGGAACATGCTCTTGGGCGGCTCGCGGAAGGCGATGGAGATCACCCGCTGCCCCTCGGCCAGCCGCTTGCCGGTGCGCAGGTAGAAGGGCACGCCGGCCCAGCGCCAGTTGTCGATGTGGCACTTGAGGGCGACGAAGGTCTCGGTGTCGGAGTCCGGGTCCACGCCTTCCTCCTGCCGGTAGCCGGCGTACTGGCCGCGCACCACGTCCTGGGGCGGGATCGGCAGCATGCTGCGGAAGACCTTGTTCTTCTCCTCGCTGATGGGTGCCGGCTCCAGCGAGGTGGGCGGCTCCATGGCGACGAAGCCCAGGATCTGGAACAGGTGCGTGACCACCATGTCCTTGTAGGCGCCGGTCTGCTCGTAGAAGGCGCTGCGCTTGCCCAGGCCCAGCGTCTCGGGCACGTCGATCTGCACGTGGTTGATGAAGGTGCGGTTCCAGATCGGCTCGAACAGGCCGTTGGCGAAGCGGAAGGCCAGGATGTTCTGCGCCGCTTCCTTGCCCAGGAAGTGGTCGATGCGGAAGATCTGCTCTTCCTCGAACACCTCGTGCAGCCTGGCATTCAGGTCGCGCGCGCTGGCCAGGTCGGTGCCGAAGGGCTTTTCCATGACGATGCGTGCGCGCTCGACCAGGCCGGCCTCGCCCAGCGTGCGCACCACCGGCAGTGCGGCCTTGGGCGGCACGCTGAGGTAATGCAGGCGGCGGGATTCGGTGCCCAGTTCGGCCTCGGCCCGGGCCACGGCCTCGGCCAGCGCCGGCGCACCGGCGGACAGCGGCACGTAGTCCAGCGTGGCGGCGAAGGCCTCCCAGGCGGCCTGGTCCACCTTGCGGCTGCCGAACTCGTCCAGCGCGGCGCGGGCGAAGCGGCGGAAGCCCTCGGCGTCCTTGTCGTCCAGCGAGCAACCGACGATCCGCCAGGCGGGAATGAATCCGGCACTGCACAGGTGGAACAGGCCGGGCAGCAGCTTGCGCCGCGCCAGGTCGCCGGTGGCGCCCACCAGCACCACCACCTGGGGAAAGCGTGGGCCCACGCCGGGTTGGATCTTGGCCATGAACGATGTCCTCTCTTCTGGAATGTGCGGGTGTGACAGCGGGTGTGGGGGATGGATTGTTCTCGCCCAGGCATGTCGGGAGCCCGTGCCTGGCGTCGAATGCCCATAGCGAATTCGGTGCCAGCGGAGCCTCTCGCGCGGGCCCGGCGCACATCCGCCCCGAGATGTCCACGTCTGGCGCGACATTCTTCACGGATTGCGCCTGCGCGGCGCGCCCGGGTTCAGCGTGCGCGCGCGCCCATCACCGCGGCCGACACGATCATCGCCGCCGCCAGCGCGATGCCGCCTGTCAGCGGCCGGCCGGTGACCAGCAGCAACAGCGTGGTCGAGAGCAGCGGCGTCAGGTAGCTCAGGATGCCGATCTGCCGGGCGTCACCCGTCTTGAGCGCCCGGTCCCAGAAGAAGAAGGCTGCGCCCAGCGGACCCAGCCCGCACAGCGCCACCAGCGCCCAGTCGCGCGCCGACAGGCTGGTTGCCGGCTCCAGCAACGCATGGCAGGCCAGGGCCAGCAGCCCCGAGACCAGCCCGAAGGCGCCGATGGCCGAGGTGGGAAAGGCCGGCACTCGCTTCGTCCACAGCGAGTAGCTGGCCCAGATGAAGGCCGAGCCCAGCGCCGGTACGAAGCCCCAGGCGAAGCCGCTGGCGCCGCCCGGGCCGCGCGCACCCAGGATCGCCACCGCCGCGCCGGTAAAGCCCAGCAGCGCCGCCACCACATGCAAGGGCCTGAGCGCCGTGCCGGGCAGCAGCACCGGCGCCAGCACCACCATGCCCAGCGGCCAGAGGTAGTTGACCAGGTTGGCCTCCACCGGCGGCGCATGGCGCAGCGCGATGAACAGCAGGAAGTGGAAGCCGAAGAGCCCGTAGACGCCCAGCGCCAGCGTGCGCGGCGGCACCGCCCAGGCCCGCCGGTCGCGCAGCACCAGCGGCCAGCTCGGCAGGCTGCCGATGATCAAGGCGGCGCCGGTGAGCAGGAAGGGCGGCACATGCGCGAGTGCGGTGCCCAGCGAGGCCAGTGAGGCCCACAGCGCGATGGCGGACAGGGCATGCAGGGTGGAGGCGGAGAAAAGGCGCATCCGCCGAGCTTAGGCGGGCGCATCGTCGCGCGCCGCCGGTCTCTCGTCGCGCGACTGCGATCTGGCAAGGAGGGGGGGCCGCCTCGGGCGGTGGGCCGCTCGGGGACGAAGGCGGCGCCAGCGATCACACCTTGTCAGGCACGCTCGGGCAGCATGCGGCGAAGGGTGTTGTCGCGCAGCACATGGTGGTGCACCAGGGCCGCGGCCGTGTGGGCGCCCACCAGTGCATAGCCCACGCTGGCGCCGGCCTCGTGCACTTCCTTGATCAGGTGGGCCAGGTTGGGCGCCGGCGGCAGCGGAGAAGGCAGCGGCAGGCCGAAGAAGGCCACCGGCGTGCCCTTGGCCGCCAACGAGAGCCAGCCCAGCAGCGGCATCGCCAGCATCAGCCCGTAGAGCGCGAACTTCATCCATCGCGCCAGCTGCTCCTGCCAGGCGGCCGGTGCCGGCACGATGGCGGGGCGGGGTTGCCGGGCCACCAGCGCGAGGCGCAGGCAGGCCAGCGGCAGCACCAGCAGGCCCAGGCTGTAGTGCAGCCCGCGCAGCAGGAGGTAGGTGTCGCTGCCGCGCGGGAAGTTGTCCGAGCCCAGCATGCAGCCGTAGACGGCGACGATGAGCAGCGCCATGCCCCAGTGCAGGGCGATGGCGGAGGGTGTGTAGCGTGACTGGGAGCGTGTGGCGGTGGTCATGGCGGGCGCATCGTGGAATGAGGCCCTGATGGGCCGGGCAGCCGGTGCGACCCGCGGAGGGCGAGGCGCATCGGCCGGAACGGGCGCGATGGTCTCGCCGGGGCATTTAGGCAGTCTTAAGACGGCGCGCGGCGCTTGGTGTGCGTCAAAGGCAGGCCGCCGCAGGCGCCAGCGCGTCCGACCGGGAGGACGGTGCCCTTCAGGTACGCCAGCCGCCTTCGCGCCGCAGCGCCGCCGTGAGCGCCGACGGCGAGCGGTAGCCCGTGCGGCGCGCCGTCTCGGCCACCGCCAGGCCCTGGGCGCGCAGGTGGCGCGCCTGCGCCAGGCGCAGGGCGCGCAGCCAGGCCAGCGGGCTCAGCCCCTGCTCATCGCGGCAGCGCTGGGCGAACTGGCTCGGGCTGAGGCAGGCGCGCGCGGCCAGGTCCTCCACGCCCAGGGGCCCCTGCCAGTGGGCCGCGGCCCAGGCCGACAGCGCCGCCCAGTCGATGGGCCGGCCGCGCGGCGGCTGACGGCCGGTGGCTCTCAGCGATAGGCCGTTGCCTGGGGCCGGAGACATCCGGCCTGCTGCCCCTGCCTCGCCCGCGGCCTCCGCCGTCACCCACGCCGAGCTGGCCCGCGGGGGCTGGCCGGCCCAGGCCTCGCACAGCAGCAAGGGGGCCTGGGCCAGCGCCAGCCGGGGCGGCTGCGGCTGGGCCAGGCACAGGCCCAGGTAGTGGGCCAGCGCCGCCGCCTGCGGCCCCTGCGCGGCGCAGCCCGCATGCGGCGTCCAGCTTGCATCGCGCGTGTCCAGCACCAGGCAGCGGCTGGCGCCCGCCTCGGCCTCGAAGTCATGCCGGTCGCCGGGCGCCACGACGAAGCCCTGGCCGGCGGCCAGGCGCCGTCCCCGGCCTTCCACCTCCAGCGCCAGCACGCCCTGCAGCGCCACCAGCACCTGGAAGTGGTCATGCGCATGGCTGCCGCGCGACGGCCCGTAGTCGCGCAGCGAGAGGGCGGCGGGCGCCGGCCCGTGGCCGATCGCGGGGCGCCGGGTCATGCTGGATCAGGGAGCGACGCTGCGCAGCACCTGCGGTGCCACGCGGGCCACGCGAATGAGCGTCTGCGCGGCACCCGAGGGCTGGGAGCGGCCCTGCTCCCAGTTCTGCAGCGTGCGCACCGACACGCCCAGCAACTGCGCGAACTGCGTCTGCGACAGGCCGACGCGGGCGCGCGCATCGGCGGCGTCGGGCACCTCCACGCGCGTGACGCGTGCGGCGCGGCCGGCCTTCATGTCCTGCACGGCCTCCAACAGGTCGTTCTGGAAGGCCTGCATCTCGGCGTCAACTTTCCGTTGCGGCATCGTCGATTTCCTTTCGCAGCCGCACCAGGAATTCGGTGGGCAGGTTGTCGAAGCGGGCCTTGGTGTAGCCGACCAGCAGCCACACCTGCCCTTCGTCCAGCAGGGTGTAGGTGATGACGCGGGTGCCGCCGCGCCGCCCTGTCCCGGGCCGTGACCAGCGCACCTTGCGCAGCCCGCCCGAGCCCACGATCAGATCGCCCGCCAGCGGATTGCGGGCGATCCAGTCAATGAACGCTTCACGCTCGCCGCCGCGCCAGACCGCTTCCATCGTGCGGACGAAGGCCCGCGTTTCGCTGACCGTGAACATCGGTCGATCATACGCGAATAGCGTATAGAGGCTCTTCGCTGCTCAGCCGCGCTCGGCGGCCCAGCGCTCCCGCAGCTCCCGCTTGAGCACCTTGCCGATGGCGCTGCGCGGCAGCTCGTCGATGAAGCGCAGGCCGGCCAGGCGCTGGGTCTTGCCCAACTGCTCGTTGGCCCATTCGCGGATCGTCTCGGGCGCGGTGGTGTCGCCGGGCCGGTGGACCACGTAGGCCACGGGCGTCTCGCCCCACTGCTCCGAGGGAATGCCGATCACCGAGCAATCGGCCACCGCCGGGTGGCGGCGCAGCACGGCCTCCAGGTCGCTGGGGTAGAGGTTGAAGCCGCCGCTGATGACCATGTCCTTCTTGCGATCGAACAGCGTGAGGAAGCCGTCGGCGTCGAAGCGGCCCACGTCGCCGGTGCGGATGAAGCGCTTGCCGTCGGGCGCGAACCACTCGGCCTCGCGCGTCTTGGCGGGCTGCTTGTGGTAGCCGACCATCATGCCGGCCGAATGGCCCACCACCTCGCCGGCCTCGCCCGCGGGCACCTCGCGGCCCTCGTCGTCGATCAGGCGGATGTCGCTGCCCGGCGCCGCGCAGCCGACGGTGTGCAGCTTGTCGGGGTGGGCATGCGCCTCCAGGATGCAGGTGCCGCCGCCTTCGGTCATGCCGTAGAACTCGATCAGCCCGCCCGGCCAGCGCGCCAGCACGTCGGCCTTGAGCTCGGCGCGGAAGGGCGCGCTGGTGCAGAACTTGGCCTGGAAGCGCGACAGGTCGTGGCGGTCGAAGTCCGGGTGCGCCATCAGCCGCTGGTACTGCACCGGCACCAGCATGGTGTGCGTCACGCCTTCGCGCTCGGCGAGCTGCAGGTACTGGCCGGCGTCGAACTTGGGCATCAGCCACACGCAGCCGCCAAAGGCCAGCGTGGGGAAGAACACCACCAGCGTGGTGTTGGAGTACAGCGGGGTGGACAGCAGCGTGACCGACTCGGGGCCGTAGCCATAGACCGCACCGCGCTGGATGTGGGCCCAGCGCATGCCGTGGCCCTGCACGATGCCCTTGGGCTCGCCGGTGGTGCCCGAGGAATAGATGATGTTGAAGGGCGTGGCGGGCTGCACCTCGGCCGGCTGCGGCGTGGCGCCTTCGGGCGCCAGCCAATCGGATAGCGGCCGGGCACCGGCCACCTCGCCCTGCAACGCGATGCGCGGCGCGGCGGGTTCGCCCGCACCACCCATGGCCGCGTCGCCGACGGCGTCGACGAACACCAGGCGGGCATCGGCATCGCGCACCATGCGCGCCAGGCTGTCGGGCGCGCTGCCAGGGGCGAGCGGCGCCACCGCCACACCCGCGCGCAGGGCGCCGAGGAAGACGCAGGCGTAGTCCACCGAGGCATTGGCGCAGACGGCGATGGCATCGCCCACGCCCAGCCCGTCGCGCTGCAGGGCGGCGGCGACGCGGTCCATGCGGGCGTCGAGCGCGGCGTAGTCGAGCTGGCCGTGCGCATCGGCCAGGGCCGGGCGGCCGGGCCGTTCGCGGGCATGCGCGCGGATGAGGTCGGACACGGTGCCGAAGGCGTGGTCGGCCACGAATTGCTGGGTGGTCATGAAGCGGTCTCCTGAGTGCTGCGGCCGGCTGCGGCCGTTCTATCAGCCAGCATAGCGGCGCAGCCTTGCGCGGGCTGTCGCCTGCTTGCCCGCCAGACTGCGCGTCAGCTCCCCAGGGGCCGCAGCAGCAAGGCTACGTCGTCCTCGGTGAACAGCAGCCGGTCGCCGCTGGCGCCGCCTTCGAGCAGGCCCCGCGACAGCGCCGCCTTGCGCGCCTGCATGGCCACGATGCGTTCCTCGATGGTGCCTTCGGCGACCAGCTTGTAGACCATCACCTGCCGCTGCTGGCCGATGCGGTGGGCACGGGCGGTGGCCTGCGCCTCGACGGCGGGGTTCCACCACGGGTCGTAGTGGATGACGGTGTCGGCCTCGGGCAGGTTCAGGCCCGCGCCGCCGGCCTTCAGGCTGATGAGGAACAGCGGCACATCGCCGCGGGTGAAGCGGGCGATGGCCGCCTCGCGGTCGGTGGTCTGGCCGGTGAGCGTGGTCCAGCGCAGGCCGCGCTCGCGCAGGGCCGCCTCGATCAGCGTCAGCATGCTGGTGAACTGCGAGAACAGCAGCACGCGCCGGCCTTCCTCCAGCATCTCGGGCAGCACGTCCATCAGCCATTCGAGCTTGGCCGACTGGCGCACCTGCTGCGCCGCCGGCAGCGACTTGACCAGGCGCGGGTCGCAGCACACCTGCCGCAGCTTGAGCAGCGCATCGAGCACCTGGATCTGCGAACGCGCCAGCCCGCGCTCGGCCAGCGACTCGCGCACCTGGCGCTCGGTGGCCAGGCGGATGGTTTCGTACAGGTCGGCCTGCGGGCCTTCGAGTGTGACGGCGCTCAGGGTCTCGATCTTGTCGGGCAGCTCCTTGGCCACGTTCTGCTTGGTCCGCCGCAGCAGGAAGGGCGTGACGCGCTTGCGCAGCTGTTCGAGGCAGGCGCTGTCGCCATGCCGCTCGATGGGCGTGCGGAACACCTCGCGAAAGCGCGCCTGGCTGCCCAGGAAGCCGGGCATGAGGAAGTGGAACAGGCTCCAGAGTTCGCCCAGGTGGTTCTCCAGCGGCGTGCCCGACAGGGCCACGCGTTGGCGCGCCTCCAGGCTGGCGGCGACCTGGGCCACCTGCGAATCGGCGTTCTTGATCTGCTGCGCCTCGTCCAGCACCACCACATGCCAGGCCTGCTTCTGCCAGAAGACACGGTCGCGCGGCAGCAGCGAATAGGGCGCGATGACCAGGTCGGTGCCACCGAAGCCGCCGCGGCCATGGCGCTGCGGCCCGTGCCACACGGCCGTGCGCAGCGCGGGCGCGAAGCGCGCGGCTTCGCGCCGCCAGTTGCCCAGAAGGCTGAGTGGGGCGAGCACGAGGCAGGGCCGGTCCAGCCGGCCGTCTTCCTTTTCGCGCAGCAGGTGGGCCAGGGTCTGCAGCGTCTTGCCCAGGCCCATGTCGTCGGCCAGGATGCCGCCGAGCCGATGGCGACGCAGGAACTGCAGCCAGTCCAGGCCCTGCTGCTGGTACGGACGCAGGGCTGCCTGCAGGCCGGCCGGTGCCGGCACCGTGGGCAGCGCGGCGTCGCCGCCCAGTTGGCGCAGCAGTTCGCGCAGGCGGTCCGCGCCTTCCCACACCGCGCCGTCGCCCAGCGTGGCGCCGATGCGCAGGGCCTCCACCTGCGTCAGGCGCAGCGTCGCGGCGGCCTCCCAGTCCGGCGCGGGGCGCTCGGCCACCAGGTCCAGCAGGGCCTGCAGCCAGGGCCGCAGCGGTGCGGAAGGCAGGCGCAGCCAGCGGCCGTCGGGCTGCTCGCGCCACAGCCAGTCGGGCAGTTGGGGGCCGTCGGCGCCATGCTCGATCTGCGCCAGCAGGCCCGGCAGCCAGGGCAGCACGTTGTGGCGCTCGCCGTCGATGTCGATGCCCAGCGACAGGTCGAACCAGGGCGAGGCGGCTTGCGCGTCCACGGCCTCGCCGGCGGGTGGCGCGTCTTCCGGCGTGCCGGGCACGATGCGCAGCTCCAGCGCATGCGGCGGCTCCGCCAGGCCGCGCAGGGCGGGGTCGGGCTCGACGCGGAAGCCGGCATGGGTGAGCGCGGCCCAGCCGCTCACGGCCCAGTCCAGCCAGCGCGCGGCCGAGGCGCCATGCCAGCGGCCCAGCGCGTCCGCCGACAGGTCCAGCGCCTGCAGGCGCTGGCGCGCCCACTGCTCGGCGCCCAGGTCGCGCTGCAGCAGCACGCGGCGGCCGTCGTGCTCGGCCAGCACCTGGGCCGGGTGCTCGGGCCAGTGGCCGCGCAGGCCGCCGTAGTCGAAGTCGAGCAGCGCGACGAGCAGGCCGCGCGCCGCGCGCTCGGCTGGCGGCACCGGCCGCAGCCGCAGGCAGGGCTGGGGCTGGCCGTGCGGCCAGGGCTCGGGATGGTCGGCGCGCGCGGGCAGCGGCAGGCCCAGCCGGCGCGGCAGCAGGTCGGCCTCGGCATCGTCGAAGGCGGATTGCGGCAGCGGGCCCAGGGTGAGCAGTTGCGTCAGCTGCGCGGCCGACAGGCCGGGCGCCTCGACCGGGCCGCATTCGCCGCTGGCGCGGTCCAGGTAGAGCGGCGGCAGCACGGCGTACAGCGTGCGGCCTTCCCCCGGCTCGGCCAGCACCGCCTGCAGGGCCCAGGCCGGCGCATCGCCCAGCGTGGCCGGCGCCCAGTGCCAGCCGATGGCGCGCGGCGTGCCCCAGCGCAGTGGCGCGCCCTGCGGCCGGCCTTCGGCATCGGCCAGGAAGAGCTTGCCGGTGCGGGCCGCGGCCTGCAGCGCGGCGGGTGCCTCGGCGCCCTGCAGCAGGCCGCTGGCGGTGTGCAGGTAGAAGGCTCCGCCGAGCCGGCCGATGTGGGCCAGGCAGTCGCGGTCGGCCTCGGAGAGCCCGCCGCCGGGCAGGCCCAGCCGCACCATCGCATCGGCATCGGGCGAGCGCAGCCGGCCCCAGCCGCCGCGCTTGAGCGGCCGGGCGAGCCGCCAGGCCAGCAGCGGCCGTGCCGGCTCGCGCGGGCTGCGGCGGCTTTCCTGCAGCAGGTAGAGGGGGGGATCGCTCTCGGGCGCGGCGGGCGGTGGCGCCAGCTCGTCGAACAGGCCCAGAGAGGGCGGCAGTCCCGCGGGTGCGGCCGGCGCGGGGGGCCGCGGCGGGGAGGGCGGCTCGGCGCCGCGCACGGTGCCGCTCTGGTAGGCGGCCTTGAGCGTCAGGGCCACCGCATGCCGGCAGCGGCTGCCGGCGGCGCAACTGCAGTCGCTGCCGAAGCTGGCGATGCGGCCGTCCGCGTCCAGCTCCAGCAGCACGCTGCATTCGTGCAGCTGCCGGTCCTCGCCCTGCACCTCGCCCTCGATGCGCCATTCGCTGCGGCTGGCCGGTGCGAGCGAATGGCTGACGACCTGCTGGCGCCGGTAGGCGTCCAGGCCCCGTTGGTAGGCGGCGGCGGGCAGGTGCTGGGCGAGGGTGGCGGGGGCGATCAGGAAGGCAGCGCGCATGGGGGCCCGGAGTGTGCCCCAGATGCGTGGCGGCGCCGCTCAGGGCATGGGCATGCCACCGCGCGGCATGGCGCCTTCACCGAAGCCCATGCCCATGCCCGGTCCCGGGCGTGGCGCGCCGCAGCCTGCCTCCGCGTCGGGGCGCGGCATCGGCGGGCCGCCGGCGGGGCGCATCGTGCACTGGGCATGGGCCTGCGGTGGCGGGGGTGGCGGCAGCATGATGCAGCCGGAAAGTCCGGCGACGAGCAGGGCGGCCCCTGCGGCGGCGAGTGGTCGGAATGAAGCCATGTCTTGCGTCCCTTCTGGGTGTGTCGAGGAAGACATCAGTGTTGGCGCCGACCTGGGAGGCATTGCGCAGCGGGGTGGCAAAGTGCACATTCCGCCGCAGACCGACGCGCGCCCGCCACACTCGCGGGCACGGGACGCGCGGCCGCTCAGCCGCGGGGTGCGGCCGGCGCTGGAGGCGGCTCGAAGGAGAAGCCCACGCCGTAGACCGAACGGATCCACTCGTGCTCGGGCGCCGCCTGCGACAGCTTGCGCCGCAGGTTCTTCACATGGCTGTCGATGGCGCGCTCGGTGACGTCGACATCGTCTTCATAGGCCAACTCCAGCAGCCGTGCGCGCGAGAAGATGCGCCCCGGCTGCCGGGCCAGCACGCGCAGCAGCGAGAACTCGCGCCGCGTGAGGTTGAGCGGCTGCCCGCCCAGGGAGGCATGCCAGCAGCTCTCGTCCAGCTCCATGCCATGCGCGGCGGCGGCCACCTCCTGCGGTGCGCGCGTGCGGCGCAGCACCGCGGCCACGCGCGCCACCACCTCGCGCGGGGAGAAGGGCTTGCACACGTAGTCGTCGGCACCGTGGGCCAGGCCCAGCAGGCGGTCGACCTCTTCTGTGCGGGCCGTGAGCATGATCACCGGGTGCTGCGTGTGCACCCGCGCCTGCTGCAGCACGGACAGGCCGTCCAGGCCCGGCAGCATCACGTCCAGCAGCGTGAGGTCGGGCGGGGTCTCCAGCATGTGGCGCAGCGCCTCGCGGCCGTCGGCCACATGGTCGGTCTGGTGGCCCTCGCGGCGCAGGTAGTCGCGCAGCACGTCGGCGATGTCGGCTTCGTCTTCGACGATGAGGATGCGGGTCATGAGGGTTCGGTATCGGAGATGGGAAGGAAGAGGGTGATGCGCAGGCCGCCGAGCGGCGATGCCCCGGCCTCGATGTCGCCGCCGTGGGCGTCGACGATGGCGCGGCAGATGGCCAGGCCCAGGCCCGAGCCGCCCAGCGCGCGGTTGCGCGAGGTCTCGGCGCGGAACAGGCGATCGAACAGGCGCGGCAACTCGTCCTCGGTCACCCCGGGGGCGCTGTCGTCCAGCTGCACGACCAGGGCCGGGCCGCCGTCCACCCGGTCGATGCGCGCCTCGATGGCCAGGCGGCCGCCCGCGTCGGTGTAGAGCAGCGTGTTCTCCAGCAGGTTGATCCACACCTGGCTGAGCTTGCGGGCCTCGCCCAGCACGCGGGGCGCCCGCTCCTCTGCCAGGCGGCCCACGCTGTCGGCCTCGACCGCGATGCCGGCCTGCGCAAAGCGGTCGCGCGTGGCGGCCAGCGCCTCCTGCAGCAGCGTGAGCGGGTAGGTGGGCGCGTGTTCGCGCAGCGTGGTGCCATGGCTGTCCATGCTGTGCCGCAGGTCGTCCACCAGTTGGGTCAGGCGCATCACCTGCCGATGCAGGCGCAGGGCCGTGCGGTCGTCGAAGCTGCGCACGCCGTCCTGGATGGCCTCGATCTCGGCCCGCATGGCCGCCAGGGGGGTGCGCAGCTCGTGCGCCACGTCGGCCAGCCAGGCGCGCCGGCCGGCTTCGGCCTTGTCCAGGCGGTCGGCCATGGTGTTGAAGGTGCGGCCGAGCAGGGCCAGTTCGTCCTGCCCCTGCACACGCACGCGCGTGCCCAGCCGGCCGCGGGCCACGGCCCGGGCCGCGTGGGTGAGGTCGTCGATGGGCGCCAGCCAGCGCCGGCCGACCAGGCCTGCGATCAGGAGCGCGGCCACGAGGCCCACCGCGCCGGCCAGCGCGATGAAGCCCGAATGCCGTGCCAGGAAGGCGCGGTCGGCTTCGTGCTCCAGGCCCTGCATGGGCGCCAGCAGCAGCTGGCCGATGATGACCGTGCCGCTGCGGATGGGCAGGTGCGCCGCCGTGGCCGGGTCCACCTTGGCGCCCACCACCAGCTTGCCGGCCGTGTCGACCACCGCCAGCCGCTTGAAGATCAGGTCGGGCGGGCCACCCTCGCCGCGGGGAAAGGGAAAGAACCAGGGCGGCGCGGTGCGCCCGCCCGGCTCCAGGGGCGAGGGCGGCTCGCGGTCCTCGCCGAAGGGCAGGGTCCAGCCGCCACCGCGCGAGGACCGGTCCCAGAAGCTGGGCGGGCGTTCGCGTGGCGCCAGCGAGGCCGGGTCCACCTCGCCGCGCTGGAGCCGGTTCCACGCCTCCTCGTTGCCGCGCAGGCGCGACCAGTTGCCATTGGCCACGTAGTGCTGCTGCAGCCGCTCGGCCAGCCAGCTCAGCCGGCGGATCTCGATCTCGGCCACGTACGGCCCCAGGCCGCTGCGCAGCGAGAGCATCGATGAAACGGCAAAGGCCACCAGCAGCGTGAGCAGCAGGGTGGCCAGGGCCAGGAAGAGTTTGCGCGTGAGCGTCAGGCGGGGCATTGGGCTGCCGCCGGCCGCGCCGGCGGCCGGAAGGGCCAGGGCAGCTCGCCGGGCGGGGGGGCGTGCTGGACGATGGGGCCGAGGGTAAACAAATCCTGGTGGCTCGGGTGCGGGGCGGCGGTGCACGGGCTCCAGCTGAGCCATGCGCCGCTGAACACGCCGACGAGGGCGGTGACCGGGCCAAGGGCGCGGTAGCCGCGGCCGGTTTGCTTCGAGGGGGACATCAGGCGTGCTCCTTCATGGATGGCACGAGGGGCAGTCGGAGCGTGGCCCCCATCGCGCCCCAGGCCGAAGGGGCGGCATAGAGGCGGCCGCGGTGGGCATCGATGGCCTGGGCGCATTCGGCCAGCGGCCGCAGTGCGGCGTCGCGCTCCGGATGCACGGCCTGCGAGAAGCCGTGCACGCGCCGGGCCAGCGTGGGCGGTTGCCGGTCTGCCGGCTCGTCCACCACCGAGACGGCGGCGGTGGTGCCTTCGGCGCGTGCGTGCACACGCAGCACGCCGCCAGCGGGCGCCAGCAGTTCGGCGGCCAGCGCCAGCAGGCGGCCCAGTGCCTGCGCCAGGCCGCCCGGCGCCATGGCGACCCACAGGGCATGGGCGGGCAACTGCCAGTCGACGGACACGCCCGGCGCCAGGCGCGGCCCGGCCGCCATGGCGGCCAGCACGGCGCGCAGGTCGGCCGTCGTGTCGGCCGCCTGCACGTTGGCAGGGAGGCTCGCGGGCGCGGTGCGCCAGGCGGTGGCGTCGGTGCGGGCTCCAGCTCTCACGGCGGCCTCCCGGTCAGAAGTTGTGGCGGATACCGAAGTCGTACCCCGTGGACGACTTGGGCAGCCCGCTGTAGCCCACGCCCACCGAGCCATAGCCGGTGGTGGCCGCCGCCGACAGGCTGCCGGTGTAGGCGCTGTCGTTGCGGTTGCTGATGCGGGCCACGGTGGCGTAGAGCGCCGTGCGCTTGGACAGGTTGTGCACGTAGCCCAGCGCCAGCTTGCGCGAGCGCGGTGCCTCGCCGTAGAGCGGCGCGAGCGCGCCTTCGTCGTAGCGCACCTGGCCGTAGGAGGCGCGGATCAGGCCCGCGCCCACCGGCATGCTGGCGCCGATCAGGTAGCCGTCGTAGTTGTTGCTGAGCGAGGTCTGCAGCGTGTCGGAGCGGTCGCGCACGTTGGAGAGCTCGCCGAAGAGCTTGACCGGCCCGAAGTCGTAGGTGGCGCCCAGGTTGCTGCGGCGCACGGTGCGGGTGAGGCTGCCGCTGTCGGTCACGGTGGTCTGTCCGGTGGCCAGGGCGATGTCGAGCGGGCCGTTGGCATAGCCGAAGCGCGCGCCGGTGTAGCGGCCCGCGTCGCTGGTGCCGGTGAGGCTGGTGCTGGTGTCCACGTTCTCGTGCGCCGCGTACTGCACGTTGCCGTAGAAGCCGCCCAGCGTGGCCGGCAGGAAGTAGCTCACCATGTTGCTGGCGCGCAGGTAGTTGGTTGCCAGGCCGGTGTCGGCCGAGCTCACCGCGCCGATGATGTTCGCGCCCGAGCCGTTGCCGCCGAAGGGGTCGAAGATCGTGTCGTTCAGCGAGTTGGCGGTGCGGTCGCGGCCGAGGCGGATCTCACCGAAGCGGCCCGACAGGCTCACCGTCGAGCGGCGCGTGAACGACAGGCTGCCGGCGCCATCGTCGGTGGACAGCGGCGCCTCCAGCCAGAAGCTGGCGGCCAGGCCGCCGCCCAGGTCCTCGACGCCCCTCAGGCCCAGGCTGCTGTTGCCGTAGCCCGAGTTGCCCAGGCTGGTGCGGCTCTGGCGCGTGGTGAGGCCGGTGGTGGCATCGGTGGCCGTGGCCGACTGGTAGGTCACGCCCGTGTCGATGGTGCCGAAGAGGGTGACAGACGATTGCGCCGATGCGGCCCCGGCGAGCGCGCCGCAGGCCAGGGCGACGAGGGTGTTCTTCATTCTTGCTCCGTTCCTTTCGAGCCACGGCCGGCCGTCGGCCGGAACCATGGGCGCCGGCAGCAGGCCGGCGCGAGCGAATGGTCGTGGGCAAAGTCGGAGGAATCTTGGCCGGCCTATCGACGCGACTGATAAGTGCCACGCAAGAATCGAATTCACAGCCCGCCCGGGCCTCCGTACGCTTCGCGCCGCTGCGCTCGTTCATGCGCAATGCATCAGCACGTGGAGACAACCCGATGAAGGCAGACATGACAGGCCTGCGCACGCCCCCGGCGTGGCGCATGGCGCGAATCCCCTCGCTGGCAGGCCTGCTCCTGCTGGCCAGTTGCGGCGGTGGGGGCGGCTCGACGGTGGGCTTCGCGCCCGCACCGGTGGCCCCGGCGCCCAGCCCGCCTGCGACCTCCGCCCCGTCGCCTGCGCCCGCGGCGCCGGCCCTGGTCACCGAGGCCGTGCTCACCAACTTCATCGCCGACGATCCGCTGGCCGGCGACAACGGGTTGCCGACCTCGCCGGCGCAGACGGTGTCGTACGGGCCCATCGCGATCGGCGTCGACGTCGACGGCAATGCCATCCAGGCCGTCGACGAGATCGACCTGCAGTACTTCGACGGCCAGTACTACCTGTACGGCCCGTCGTTCAGCTGCGGCGCCTTCAACTATGCGCCGGGCGTCAACACCGGCCCGCTGATTCCCACGCAGCCCAATTCCACGTATCGCTATTGCGGCCTGACGGTCTACACGTCCACCGACCTGATGAACTGGAAGCTCGTGGGCGGCCACCAGTACATCCAGGATCCGCTGACCGGCGAGCACTACTACGTGAAGAAGCCCCGCGTGGTGTATTCGCCCAAGACGCGGCTCTACAACATGTGGTTCCTCAACGGGCAGGCCGGCCTCACGCAGTCGGGCCGCACGGGCAAGCGCTACGTGGCGCAGTCGTCCACGCCCTACGGCCCCTGGGGCACGCCCTTCGAGCCCACCATCGCCTCGGGCGATGCCGGACCGGTCGACTTCGCCCTGGCCACCGGGCCGGACGGCAAGTCGTACATGGCGACCTCGCATGGCGTGCTCAACACCATGCTGCTCAACGACGAGAAGACGGGCACGCTGGACCACACCGACATCACCGTGGCCGGCAATGTCATCGGCGGCGGCATCGGCCTGGCCTACCGCAACGGCTGGTGGTATCTCACGGGCACCAACAGCTGCGGCAACTGCCTGGCCTCCCGGCTGTACTACCTGCGCGCCCGCGATCCACACGGCCCCTGGCTGAGCCCCGCGGACGATTCCGCCACCGCGCCGCTGCAGCCGGTGCTGCTGTCCTCGGACTCGGGCTATGCGCAGATGAAGGCGCCCTTCGTGCTGCCCGACGTGCGCGGCGGCATGAACATCCTCCTGCCGGGCACGCATTACCGTTCCAGCCCCACCGGGGCGCCGGGTGCGGGCGTGAACCAGCCGGGCGACAACAACCTGGCGCTGTCGGGCTGGTACACCGTGCCGCTGCAGTTCGATGCGGATGGCCGCATCCAGCCGCTCGGCACGGCGCCGACGCAGCGCTTCGCGCTCGCCAAGGCGGTGCCCAGCACACCGGCACGGGCCTGGCAGGCCAACCTGGGCATCGACAGCGGCAAGTCGGTGTCGCAGTCGTGGGACGTCCCGGCGGGCGAGACGCTGGCGGCGGTGCTGCCATCGGTGTTCCAGCGCACGCCCGACAAGTCGGC
This sequence comes from Pseudacidovorax sp. NFM-22, assembly GCF_021401245.1. Lineage (GTDB taxonomy): Bacteria > Pseudomonadota > Gammaproteobacteria > Burkholderiales > Burkholderiaceae_C > Xenophilus. The sequence goes on along the minus strand of NZ_JACBFY010000010.1, from coordinate 144,162 downwards.
CTCGGCCGCCGCCTCGGCCACCATCCAGGAACCCAACGTGAACGCACCGCTGGTGGCGCGGCTGCAGTTGCCCGATGGCCGCAGCCACAGCTGGCAGATCGACCCGCGCACAGTGGCCTGGGCGCCGGAGAAGGTGCCGCTCAACCTGCCGGAGCCCTTCAAGGGCGGCGGCCGCGTGACGCTGACGCTGAGCAGCAGCGCCACCAACGGCGGCTACGGCGTGGCGGTGGGCAGCCGCGGTGCGCTCGTCAACGGCCAGTACAGCGCCATCAAGGCGGGTCAGCCGACGGTGCTGGCGCAGGCGGAGATGCTGGTGTCGACCTCGGCCACGGCCGCGCCCGCGCCGCGCATCACGGCGCAGCCGCAGTCGATCCGTGTGTCGGCGGGCACCGCGGTGGGCTTCGTGGTGCAGGCCGAGGGCGTGGGCCTGGGCTACCAGTGGCAGCGCAACGGCCAGGTGATCGTCTCGCCCAACGGCTACAACGAATCGACCACGGCGGCGATGCGCCTGCCGCCGGTGAGCACGGCCGATGCCGGCACCTACACCGTGACCGTCTTCAACCAGGCGGGCAGCGCGACCTCGGTGCCGGTCACGCTCGACGTCACGCCTTGAGCCGGCGGGCCGCGCGCACGCTGGGCACGGCCGGCCGCGCGGCCAGGAACTTGCGGATGCGCTGCGTGCTGGCGCGCAGCAGCTCGCAGCCTTCGGGCAGCTTGTCGACGTTGGCCGCCAGGTAGTCGAAGGTGCTGGCCACGAAGGCCTGCACCGGCGGCATGGGCTCGCGGTCGGGCGGCAGCGCGAAGGCGATGATGCGCGACACCTCGGGCCGCGCGAGTGGCCGGCTCACCACCGAGCGCAAGGCTGGGCTTGGGCAGGACAGCGAGGGCAGCAGCGACACGCCCAGCCCCGCCTCGACCAGGCCGGTGAGCGTGGCGGACTGTTCCACCTCCATCGGCTCCTGCGTCAGTGCCAGGCCGCTGATCACCGCGTCCATGTACGAGCGGAACAGGGCGCCGCGCCGCAGCAGGATCAGGCGCTCGCCCGCGAGCTGCGAGGCCTCGATCACCGCCTGTGCGGCCAGCGGATGCTGGCGCGGCAGCACCACGCGGAAGCGGTCGCGCAGAAAGGGCAGCAGCGCCGGCGTGGCCACCGGTCCGCGCTGGCTCAGGATGGCCAGGTCGCCCTCGCCACGGTCCAGGCGCTGGCGCAGCACCGGGTCGGCATGGTCATGGAAGTCGATGCTCACGCCCGGGTGCTGGGCCGTGAACTCGCGCACCAGCGCCGGCAGCAGCCGGTGCGCCATCGAGGGCACCGTCAGCAGCTCGATGCGGCCGCGCCGCAGGTGCGCCCATTCGCTGCCGCGCAGCATCAGGCGCTCGTAGGCCTCCAGCACGCGGCGGGCCTCGACCAGGAACTCCTCGCCCGCCGGCGTGAGCCGCACCGCCCGCGTGGTGCGCTCGATCAGGCGCACGCCCACCGTGGATTCGAGCTTGGCGATGGCCTGGCTCAGCGCCGGCTGGCCCAGGTGCACCGCCTCGGCGGCCAGGCTGAAGGAGCCGGTGTCGGCCAGGGCCGCGAAGGCACGCAGGTGCCGGGGGTTGGGATGGATCACAGGAATCAATAAATGGCCACGCAGATTCGATTGGATGCATGCGCGATGCGCACCTAGTATGGCGTGCAACCGCCATGAAGACCATCTTTCTCCTCTTCGATTCGCTCAACCGCCGCAGCCTGGAGTGCTACGGCGGCACCGCCATCAAGACGCCCAACTTCCGCCGCCTGGCCGAGCGCTGCGTCACCTTCGACAACCACTACGTGGGCAGCCTGCCCTGCATGCCGGCGCGGCGCGACATGCACACCGGCCGGCTGAACTTCCTGCACCGGGGCTGGGGCCCGCTGGAGCCCTTCGACAACTCCTTCGCGGCGCTGATGCACAAGCAGGGCGTGTACTCGCACCTGGTGTCGGACCACTACCACTACTGGGGCGATGGGGGCGCCACGTACCACAACCGCTACGACACCTACGAGTTCATCCGCGGCCAGGAGCGCGACCCGTGGAAGGCCATGGTGCAGCCGCCCTGGGAGCGCTTCCGCGAGATGTATCACCCCAAGCAGTTCACGCAGGAGCGGCGTCACAAGCATTCGGCGCACATGATCAACCGCGAGTCGATCCGCGCGTACGGCGACTTCCCGTCGGTGCGCTGCTTCGACGCCGGCTTCGAGTTCCTCGACGGCAACCGCGAGGCGGCCGACTGGCTGCTGCACCTGGAAACCTTCGACCCGCACGAGCCCTTCCACGCGCCGGAAGAATTCCGCAAGGACTATCCCACCGCCTACAAGGGGCCGATCTTCGACTTCCCGCCCTACAAGCGCGTGAGCGAGACCATCGAGGAATGCGACGAGCTGCGCGCCAACTACGCGGCCATCGTGGCGCTGTGCGACCACGAGCTCGGCCGCCTGCTCGACTACATGGACGCCCACCACATGTGGGAGGACACGGCCCTGGTCGTGACCACCGACCACGGCTTCCTGCTGGGCGAGCACTCCTGGTGGTCGAAGAACGTGATGCCCTGCTACGACGAGGTGGCGCACATCCCGCTGTTCGTCCACCACCCGGACTTCCGCGGCCAGGCCGGCACGCGCCGGCAGGGGCTCACGCAGACGGTCGACCTCATGCCGACCCTGCTGGAGATGCACGGCATGGCGCCGCCGCCGGAGGTGACCGGCGTCTCGCTGATGCCGCTGCTGGCGCGCGAATGCACGGTGCGCACGGCCGCGATCTACGGCGTGTTCGGCAGCGCGGTCAACGTCACCGACGGGCGCCACACCCTCTTCCTCTATCCGCCCGAGATGCACCGCGCCGGCCTGAACCAGTACACGCTGATGCCGATGCACATGAAGGAGATGTTCGCGGTGGAGGAACTGGCCGAGGCGCAGCTGGCGCCGCCATTGCCCTTCACCAAGGGCGCGCCGGTGCTGCGCGTACCGGCCACGCCCAAGTCGCCCAACTACCGGCTGCACGGGCCGGCCGCGCAGAACGACACGGTGACGGTGATGTTCGACCTGGCCACCGATCCGGGCCAGGAGCACCCGATCACCGACGCGCACATCCATGACCGCCTCTGCGGCGAGATCGTGCGCCTGATGAAGCAGAACGATGCGCCCGCCGAGTATTTCGAGCGGCTGGGCCTGCACGCCTGAACGACAACACGACCCCACGACGGAGACAAGCCATGAAGACCCGACGATTCCTTGCCGCCCTGACGGCCCTGCTGGCGCTGGGCGCGTCCAGCCTCCAGGCGCACGCCGCCTGGCCCGAGAAGCCGATCCGCCTGGTGGTGCCCTGGCCCGCGGGCGGCTCGTCCGATGCCGCGGCACGCCTGGTGGCGCGCCACCTCGGCGACCGGCTCAAGCAGCCGGTCATCGTGGACAACAAGGCGGGCGCCTCGGGCAACATCGGCACGGCCGACGTGGCCAAGGCCGCGCCGGACGGCTACACGCTGCTGCTGTCCTCGGGGCCCTTCTCGGTCAACCCCAGCCTGTACCGCACGCTGCCCTTCGACACGGTGAAGGACTTCGCGCCGGTGGCGCAGATCGCCAACACGCCGACCGTGCTGGTGGTGCATCCGTCCACGCCGGCGCAGACCATGCAGGACTTCATCAAGCTGGCGCAGGACCCGGCCAAGCCCCTGGCCGTGGCCACGCCCGGCAACGGCTCGGCCCAGCACCTGGCGCTGGAGCTGCTGAAGAAGAAGGCCGGCCTCAGCATCAACCACATCCCCTACAAGGGCGGTGCCGTGGCCCTGAACGACCTGCTGGGCGCCCAGGTGCCCGCGATGATGTCCGGCTTCCCGGAGGCGGCGCCGCACATCAAGGCCGGCAAGCTGCGCGCGCTGGCCGTGACCACGGCGAGCCGTTCGAGCTTCCTGCCGCAGGTGCCGACGCTGGTCGAGATGAAGCTGGCCGACGCCGGTACCGCCGGCTGGAACGGCATCCACGTGCCGGCGAAGACGCCGCCCGAGCTGGTGGCCCGCCTGCACGACGAGATCAACGCGGTGCTGGACATGCCCGAGGTGAAGGAGCAGCTGGGCGCACTCGGCTTCGAGGTGCGGCGCACCTCGCAGAAGGAGTTCGCCGCCTTCGTCACCGACCAGATGGCGCGCTGGGCCGAGGCGGTGCAGCTGTCCGGCGCGCGGCTGGACTGAACATCCACGCAGCCATGAGCCGGCGATTGTTCCGCGGCGATTCGCTGGCTCTGCGCTGCGGTCCGTACACGGCCGTGATCGTTCCGGCCGCCGGGGGGCGCGTCGCGTCGCTGACCTGGGGCGATGGCCCGGGCGCGCTGCCGCTGCTGGTGGAATGGAGCGGCAACGCGTTCGACGAGCACCAGTGGCCGAAGGCAGGCGCCTTCCCGATGCTGCCTTTTGCCAACCGGCTGCCGTCCGACGGCTTCCTGTTCGAGGGGGCGCGACATCGTCCGCAGCCGGGCCCGGCGGGCTTCGCGCTGCATGGCGTCGCCCATCGGCGGCCCTGGCAGGTGGACGAGGCGTCGGGCCGCCATGCGCGGCTTCGGCAGGTGCACGAGGCCGGCGAGGAGAGCTGGCCCTGGCCCTGGACGGCGCAGCAGGACATCCTGCTGGACGACCAGGGCCTGCAGGTGACGCTGCGCCTGCGCAACGACGGCGACCGGCCCATGCCGGCGGGCCTGGGGTGGCATCCCTACCATCCCTGGCCGGCGGACGGAGCGTCGGCGCCCCTGCACATTTCTGCCGGCGCCCGGCATGCACTGGATGCCCATGGCCGTGCAGAGCTGGACACCGGCGCACCCGTGTTCGGCGTGCAGCCGGACGAAACGGCCGTGTTCTCGGCGTGGGATGGACAGATGCGCATTCCCGTCACCGGGGCGCGCACGATCGTGGCGCGCGGCGAAGGGGCCGTGGCCCTGGTGATGCACCGGCCCGCCTCGGGCGACTACGTGTGTGCAGAACCCGTCACCGCCCTGCCTGGCAGGCTGGGCGAGTCGGGCACCACGCTGCTTCCCGGCGAGGTGCGTACGCTGACCTGGCGCTGCGGCTGCGAGGCGTTGCCGCCGGCGGGCTGAGCGTCGGCTCCAGGCGGCGCCTGCCGCAGCCGCTCAGACGCCGAGCAGGTGCGGCAGCACCGCCAGCAGGGCGCTGATGGTGAAGAAGGACAGGGCCGTGGTGGCCAGCAGCGAGGCGGCCGCCAGCGAATCCTGGCCATGCGGCTGCGCCAGGATCGGATAGATGCTCAGCATGGGCGCGGCCGCCGACAGCACCAGCGCCAGGCGCAGCGCCGGCTCCATGGGCGGCATGCCCAGCGCCTCGGCCGCCAGCAGCACGGCCAGCATCAGGGCCGGATGCAGCAGCAGCTTGCCGGCCGCGATGCGCAGCACCTGGCGGCGCATGCCCGCGAGGCCCAGGCCCACCAGCGAACCGCCGATCACGAACAGCGACAGCGCCGTGCTGGCCTGCGCGAACAGGCCGATGGTGCGCAGCAGCGGCGCCGGCAGGCGCAGCCCCGTCAGCGCCACGGCCACACCCGCGGCCATGGCCCAGATCATGGGATTGCGCGCCAGGCTGTGCGCGGCCCGCCGCAGCGTCAGGCGCCAGTCGCCGCGCCCGTCGGCGGCATCGGCCAGCGCCATGGCCAGCGGCACCAGCAGCAGGTTCTCCACGATCATGTTCAGGCCCAGCACCAGGCCCGCCGTCTGCGCGATCACCATCGACAGGATGGGGTAGCCCACGAAGCCGCTGTTGGGGCAGCTCATGCCCATGGCCATGAGCGCCGGCACCGGGCTGCCGGCCGGCGCCTGCCGGGCGGCCCACCAGCGGCCCACGAAGAGCGTGAGCAGAGAGCCCAGTGCGTACAGCAGCATGTAGCGCAGGTTGAGCACATCGCCCGCAGGCCGCTGCACCAGCGCGCTGAACAGCAGGGCCGGCAGCGCCAGCCGGATGACGAAGAGGCCCAGCACGCGCATGTCGCCCCGCGCGAACAGGCCGCCGCGGGTGACCAGCCAGCCGGCGGCGATGGCGAGGTAGATGGGGACGGTGATGGAGAGGATGGCAAGCATGGCGGGTCCGGCGAGCCCGGCACTGTAGCGAGGGCCCCGGGTGCGCGCGGGCCGCCACCCGAAAGCCCCGCGAGAGGGTGCCTTCAATGTGCAAAAAATCAGTACATGAATTGCTGAAATCTGATGCCAAGGTGAACTTCGCGGGTGCTATCTTTTCCTGCATCAAGACAGAGGACCCCGCATGCTCTCCCCCACGACAACCGCTCTGCGCATTGGTTTTGCCCGCCTGGCCCTGGGCCTCGCGGCCGCCCTCGCGGCGCTGGCGCCTGCCCATGCGCAGGCACCGGCCAAGCCGCTCAAGCCCGTCACCATCGCCCTGGGCACGCAGGTGGTCAACGTCACCTATCCCTGGCTCACGCTGCCCATCGCGCTGGGCTACTGGAAGGAGGAGGGCTACGACGTCAAGGTGGTCACGGTGGGCGGCTCGCTGCAGGGCATCCAGCAGATGGTGGCCGGCGGCGTGGAGTTCGCGCAGGTCAACTCCACCGGCCTGATCCAGGCCAACACCGACAACAACGTCGCCGTGCGCGGCCTCATGGGCACCGGCGTCATCGACTGGGGCATCGGCGTGACGCAGGACGGCCCCATCAAGAGCGTGACCGACCTCAAGGGCAAGAAGATCGGCATCTTCAGCCTGGGCACCGGCGGCGTGCCCCTGCTCAAGGGCTACCTGCGCTCCAACGGCATCGACCCCGACAAGGACGTGCAGATCATCGCCACCGGCGCCGGTGCGCCCGCGCTCGAAGCGCTCAAGAGCGACCGGGTGCAGGCCCTGATGTTCTGGGGTTCGGCGCTCACCGGCTTCCAGAACGCCGGCACGCCATTGCGGGTGCTGTACGCGCCGGCCTGGCGTGCCCTGCCCGACTTCACCTTCGCCACCATGCAGAAGACCATCGACGCCGACCCGGCGATGGTGGAAGCCATCTCGCGTGGCGCCGCCAAGGCCACGCTCTTCGCCTGGACCAACCCGGACTGCGCCCGCCGCATCCACTGGAAGAACTTCCCCTCCACCAAGCCCACGGGCGCCGACGAGGCCACGCTCGCCAAGTGGGACCTGGCCCTGCTCAATACGCAGCTGGACACCATGAAGGCCGCCCACACCATGAACGGCGGCAAGCTGATCGGCGCCATGGACCCGGCCGCCTACGGCCGCATGCAGGACTTCATGCAGGGCGAGGGACTGATCAAGCGCACGGTGCCGGTCGAGTCGATGCTCTACCTCAAGCCCGGCTTCGTGGAGGCGATCAACCGCTTCGACCACCAGGCCGTGATCGACGCCGCCAAGGCCTGCAAGGCTGGCTGACATGACGCCTGAACAGTTCATCGCCGGCCTGCCCAAGGCCGAGCTGCACATGCACATCGAAGGCTCCATCGAGCCGGCGCTGATGCTGGCCCTGGCCCGCCGCAACGGCGTGGCCATCCGCTGGCAGACCGAGGCCGAGCTGCGCGACGCCTACCGCTTCACCCGGCTGCAGGACTTCCTGGACCTGTACTACGACGGCTGCCGCGTGCTGCTGCAGGTGGCCGACTTCCACGAGGTGACGCGCGACTACCTGCGCCGCGCCCATGCCGATGGCGTGCGGCATGCCGAGATGTTCCTGGGGCCGCAGGGCCACACCACGCGCGGCGTGCCGCTGGCGGTGGTGATGCAGGGCGTGCTCTCGGCCATGGAAGCGGCCGAGGCCGAGGACGGCATCACCAGCGGCCTGATCCTGGTTGCCCAGCGCCACCGCAGCGAAGAGGAAGCGATGGCGCTGCTGGCCGAGGCCGAGCCCTGGTACGGCCGCATCCTGGGTTTCGGCCTGGGCGGTGCGGAGCTGGGCCATCCGCCCTCGAAGTTCGAGCGCTTCTTCGCCCGCTGCCGCGAACTGGGCTTCAAGGTGACGGCCCATGCCGGCGAGGAGGGCCCGGCCGCCTATGTGCGCGAGGCGGTCGAGCTGCTGCACGTGGACCGGCTGGACCACGGCAATGCCTCCCTGGAGGACCCGGCGCTGGTGCAGGAACTGGCGCGCCGCCGCATTCCGCTCACGGTGTGCCCGCTGTCCAACCTCAAGCTGCAGGTGGTGACGGACATGGCGGCGCATCCGCTCAAGAAGCTGATGGACGCCGGCCTGTGCGTCACGGTCAATTCCGACGACCCGTCCTACTTCGGCGGCTACGTCAACGACAACTACCTCGCCTGCCAGCAGGCGCTGGGCCTGACGCAGGCGGAGCTGGCGCAACTGGCCCGCCAGAGCTTCGAGGCCGCCTTCATGCCCGAGGCGCAGCGCGCCCAGGCGCTGGCCGCCATCGACGCCTGGGTGGCGCTGGCCGATACCGACGTCACGGCCGCCGCGACCTCCCTTCTTCCCGAGGCCTCGGCATGAGCGCGACCCTGGCGCCCGAGGCGCCGCCGGCCTTCCGCTTCGGCGGCCTGCACAAGACCTTCCGCTCCAAGGACGGCGGCGACGTGGTCGCGCTGCACGACGTGCATTTCAGCGTGCGGCGCGGCGAGTTCGTCACCGTGGTCGGCCCCAGCGGCTGCGGCAAGAGCACGCTGCTGCGCATCCTGGCCGGCCTGGAGCGCGCCAGCCGCGGCCAGGTGGAGCTGGGTGGCCGTCCGCATGCGGGCCCCAGCCGCGACGTGGGCGTGGTGTTCCAGTCGCCGGTGCTGCTGCCCTGGCGCAACATCCTCGACAACGTGCTGGTGCCGGCCGAGATCCAGGGCCGCGACCGCGCCGCCGCGCGCGAACGGGCCCGGTACTACCTGCAGCTGGTGGGCCTGTCCGGCTTCGAGACCAAGTACCCCAGCGAGCTGTCGGGCGGCATGCAGCAGCGCGTGGGCATCGCCCGGGCGTTGGTCAACGACCCGCTGCTGCTGCTCATGGACGAGCCCTTCGGTGCGCTCGACGCCATGACGCGCGAGACCATGAACACCGAACTGCTCAAGCTGCGCGAGCGCACCGGCGCCACCATCATGCTGGTGACGCACAGCATCCCCGAGGCGGTCTTCCTGGGCGACCGGGTGATCGTCATGTCGCCACGCCCCGGCCGCGTGACGCAGGTGGTGGAGGTGGACCTGCCCTCGCCGCGCACCCTGGACCTGATCAACACCGAGCGCTTCGGCACCTACGTGTCGGGCATCCGCGCGAACCTGCATGCCAGCGGAGGGCTGGACTGATGGCCGACACCCTGACCTCTTCCGTGCCGCCCGTCGCCGCCGTGGCCGAGGCCGCCGAACCGGCACCCGCGCGCCCGGCCGGTCTGACGCCGATGCGCCGGCGCGTGCTCATCGTCGCCGTGTTCGTGGCGGTGGTGGCCGCCTGGCAACTGGCGGTGACGGCACTCGACGTGTCGCACCTGATCTTCCCGGGGCCGCTGGCCGTGGTGCAGGCGCTCTACAACGGCATCGCCTCGGGCGACATCCCGACGCACCTGTGGGTCACGCTCTACGAGATCCTGGCCGGCTTCGCGGCCGGGGCGCTGGCGGGCTTCGTGCTCGGCGCGCTGATCGGCCAGAGCGCACTGCTGGAGGCGGTGCTCTATCCCTACGTGGTGGCCTTCCAGACCGTGCCGAAGGTGGCGGTGGCGCCGCTGTTCGTGCTGTGGTTCGGCTTCGGCACCACGTCCAAGGTGATCATCACCGCCACCATCGTGTTCTTCCCGGTGCTGGCCAACACCATCGTCGGCCTGCGCTCGGCGCCGCGCGAGCAGATCGACCTGATGCGCGCCTTCACCGCCTCGGGCTGGCACGTGTTCCGCATGGTGCGGCTGCCGCATGCGCTGCCCTACGTGTTCGCGGGGCTGGACATCGGCATCGTGCTGTCGGTCATCGGCGCCATCGTGGGCGAGTTCGTCGGGGCGCAGGCGGGGTTGGGCTACCTGATCCTGCAGCGCAACTTCTCGATGGATGCGGCGGGCATGTTCGCCATCCTCATCGTGCTCTCGCTCATCGGCATCGTGCTGCATGCCGCCGTGCGCTGGATCGCGCGGCGCGTGATCTTCTGGGCCGACGCCTTCACCGATCTCTCGCGCGGCAGCTAGACGGCATTCACGTCGCGCGCTGTCCCCAAACCCAAGGAGCCCTCCATGACCGAATCGAACGACCACGCAGTGGTCGCGCCCCGCCGTGCCTCGGCGCAGGAAATGCCCGTCCTCGACCTGGGCGAATGGATCGCCGGCGGCCCCATCGCGCCGCTGGTGGCGCAGTTCCGCGAGGCCTGCGCGCACACCGGCTTCTTCTACGTGAAGAACCATGGCGTGCCGCAATCCGTCATCGACGCGGTGTTCGACGCCACGCGCCGCTACATGTCGCTGCCCATGGAGGAGCGGCTCAGGGACAAGATCGACGAGCGCTTCCGCCGCGGCTTCATGCCCATCGGCGTGACGCAGCATCCGGGCCACAAGCCCGACCTGAAGGAAAGCTACGAACTGGGCCTGGACCTGCCGCTCACCGATGCCGACGTGCAGGCCGGGCGCCCGCTGCATGGCCCCAACCGCTGGCCGGCCGACAAGCCCTGGCTGGAAGAGGCCGCGATGGCCTACTTCGACCACACCATCGCGCTGGGCAAGCGCCTGCTGCGCGTGTTTGCACTGGCCCTGGGCCAGCCGGAGGAGTTCTTCCTGCAATACGCCCGCAAGCCCATGGTGCAGGCGCGGCTCTTCCACTATCCGCCGCAGGAATCGCCGACGCAGCTGGAACTGGGCGCCGCCGCGCACACGGACTACGGCATGCTGACCCTGCTGGTGCAGGACCCGATCGGCGGCCTGGAACTGCGCACCAAGGCCGGCGAATGGGTGGCCGCGCCTTACATTGAGGGCACGCTGGTGGTGAACCTGGGCGACCTGGTGAAGGTGTGGACCAACGACCGCTATGTGTCCAACCTGCACCGCGTGGCCAACCGCACCGGCCGCGAACGCTATTCGATCCCGACCTTCTTCAACCTCGACTACGACACGCCCGTGGCCTGCCTGCCCGGCTTCGTGGAGCCGGGCGAGGCGCCGCGGCATGCGCCCATCAAGTCGGGCGAGTACCTCGTGAGCCGCTTCGCCTCGGTGCAGAAGTACAAGACCCCAGCGGAGCTGGCGGCCGAGGAAGCGGCCGGCTGAGGGCGCGGCGCCGCGTGCCGGCGCCCGGCCCGGGTCAGCGACCGGGCCGCACGGCGGCCGCGGCGGATTCGGGTTCCAGCTGCTCCAGCTCGGCCGTCAACTCGTTGATGAAGGTGGTCACCGGCAGCGGCAGGTTGCGGCCCCGGTGCACGCACAGCGAAAAGCGCTGCGGCTTGGCCCGCGGGTCTTTCAGCAGCACATAGCGGCCGCGGCCGGCCAGGTGCTGCGTGTCCTGCAGCGGCGGCGTGAGGATGGACAGCGCCATGCCCTCGGCCGACACGTTGCGCAGCAGTTCGTAGGAATTGGTCTCCAGCACGAGCCTGGGCCGGATCTTGGCCTTGGCCAGCATCTCGTCGTACTGCTGCTTGGTCCACATGGTGGCGTCGGGCAGGGCCAGGCCGTGTTCGGCGCAGTCCGACAGGCGCAGCGTCTCCCGTCCGTGCAGCGGGTGGTCGGCGCTCACGTACACGTACAGCGGCAGCAGGCGCTGGTAGGCGATGGTCGCGTCCTGGTGGGTGACGTTGCCGAAGGTCAGGCACAGGTCCAGCCGGTCGTCTACCAGCATCTCGATCAGCTGCGGGCTGTTGTAGACCTGCACATTGAAGGTGAAGCCCGGAAAGCGCCGCGTGAAGCGGGCCATGAAGCCGGGCATGAAGTCGCGGATCAGCGATTCCGGAATGCCGAGGTTGACGTGGCCTCGGCGCAGGCCCTGGATGGCTTCGATCTCGGAGCGCAGGCGCCGCGATTCGCTGTCCACGCTCTTGGCATAGCGCATCAGCAGCTCGCCCGCGGCCGTGAGCTTGAGCGTGGAACGGCCCCGGCTGCGCTCCAGCAAGGGCGCGCCGAGCGTCTCTTCGAGCAGGCCGATCTGGCGACTGATGGCCGAGGGCGCGACGAAGAGGATCTCGGAGGCGGCGCGGATGGAACCGCAGCGCACCGCCTCGACGAAGTAGCGCAGCGCGGTGGTGGAGATCATGCGCGCGCTTCGGTTGCCGGCAGGGCCGTGCGCGCGGCCGCGGCAGCCGGGCTCATGCGAAGAAGCGACGCAGGCGGATCAGGCCGCAGGCGCGGCTTCGGCGCCCGCCAGCACATGGCCGGCCTGCTGGTCGGCGTGGTAGCTGCTGCGCACCATGGCGCCCACGGCGGCATGGCTGAAGCCCATCTTGTAGGCCTCTTCCTCGAACATCCTGAAGGTGTCCGGGTGCACGTAGCGACGCACGGGCAGGTGGCTGTTGCTGGGCGCGAGGTACTGGCCGATGGTCAGCATGTCGATGTCGTGCGCGCGCATGTCGCGCATGGTCTGCAGGATCTCTTCGTCGGTCTCGCCCAGCCCGACCATGATGCCGCTCTTGGTCGGCACGTTGGGGTGCAGCGCCTTGAACTTCTTGAGCAGGTTCAGGCTGAACTGGTAGTCGGAGCCCGGCCGCGCTTCCTTGTACAGGCGCGGGATGGTCTCCAGGTTGTGGTTCATCACATCCGGCGGTGCGGCCTTGAGGATCTCCAGCGCGCGGTCGTCGCGGCCGCGGAAGTCGGGCACGAGGATCTCGATCTGCGTCGTGGGCGAGAGCTCGCGCGTCTTCTGGATGCATTCCACGAAATGGCCGCTGCCGCCGTCGCGCAGGTCGTCGCGGTCCACGCTGGTGATCACCACGTACTTCAGGCGCAGCTTGGCGATGGTCTTGGCCAGGTTGAGCGGCTCGTCCTTGTCCAGCGGATCGGGACGGCCGTGGCCCACGTCGCAGAAGGGGCAGCGGCGGGTGCACTTGTCGCCCATGATCATGAAGGTGGCCGTGCCCTTGCCGAAGCATTCGCCGATGTTGGGGCAGGAGGCCTCTTCGCAGACCGTGTGCAGGTTGGATTCGCGCAGGATCTGCTTGATCTCGTAGAAGCGCGTGGTCGGGCTGCCGGCCTTGACGCGGATCCACTCGGGCTTCTTGAGCACCTCGCCCGTCTGCTCGACCTTGACGGGAATGCGCGAGAGCTTGGCGGCGGCCTTCTGCTTGGCCAGCGGGTTGTAGGTGTCGGCGCTCTGGGCGTCGCGGACGACTTCGGAGGAGCTCATTGGGAGGCTTTCTGGGAGGGGCCGGGCGGTGTCAGGGCAGGAGGTAGGCCTGCAGCTTCCGGCTCAGTACCTGGGCGGCATCGTCCCAGGCCACGGGGACGCCGATTGTAGAAAGGTCGACCGTGCGCAGCCCTGCGTAGCCGCAAGGGTTGATGCGCGAATAGGGTTCCAGGTCCATGGCCACGTTCAGTGCCACGCCGTGGTACGTGCAGTGCCGGCTGACCTTCAGGCCCAGCGCGGCGATCTTGCCCAGGCCGCGGAAGGGGTCGCCACCGGGCATGGGGCCGGTCAGCGCCGCGTGCGAGAAGGGATCGTCCAGCCGCACGTAGATGCCCGGCGCCGTGGGCACGCGGTGGCCCGTCACGCCGAAGTGGGCCAGCGTGGCGATCACCGATTCCTCGATGCGGTAGACGTACTCCTTGATGAAGTAGCCGGCGCGCCGGAGGTCGAGCAGCGGATAGGCCACCACCTGGCCCGGGCCGTGGTAGGTGACCTGGCCGCCGCGGTCGGTCTGGATGACAGGAATGTCGCCCGGCAGCAGCAGGTGGTCCTGCCGGCCGGCCAGGCCCTGGGTGAAGACCGGGTCGTGCTCGCACAGCCAGAGGCGGTCGGCCGTCTCTGGCGTGCGCTCGGCGGTGAAGCGCTGCATGGCGGCGAAGGTGGGGGCGTAGTCGACCCGGCCCAGCCACTCGGGCTGGGGTGGGGCAGGGCGCACGGCTTCCGCGGCCTGGGCCTCGCCGCCGGTGGCGCTCACAGCACGACCTTGACCATCGGGTGCGAGGACAGCGTGCGGTACAGCTCGTCCAGCTGCTCGCGGCTGGTGGCGGTGATGGTGATGGTCACGCCCAGGTAGTTGCCGGCGCGGCTGTCGCGCAGCTCGATGGTGCCGGCGTCGAAGTCGGGGTCGAACTGCTTGGCGATGTGCGTCACGGCGCCGACGAAGCCGTCCACCTTCGCGCCCATCACCTTGATGGGGAAGCGCGAGGGGTATTCGATCAGCGAATCCTTGCGCGGGTCGGTCGAGCCGGGGGTGTCGGGGGTGTCGGTCATGGCTGGGGCTCCTGTTTGGCGTCCTGGTAGGCCGCATACAAGGCTTGGTAGATGGGGCCGGGCACGCCCTTTCCAATCGGGCGGCCGTCGAGGCGGGTGACGGGCACGATCTCCTTCGTGGCCGAGGAGATCAGCAGTTCGTCGGCGGCGAAGACTTCGCCGCGGGTGATGTCGCGCAGCGCGAAGGGAATGCCGCGCGATTCGCACAGCCGCTGCAGCAGGCCGTAGCGGATGCCGCGCAGCACGCGGTGGTCGGGCACGGGGCCGGCGACGGCGCCGTCCCTGATCACCCAGACGTTGCTGGACGAGGCCTCGCTCAGCAGTTCGCCGCGGAACATCAGCGTCTCGGCCGCGCCGGCTTCGACGCTGATCTGGCGGGCCAGCACGGCGCCCAGCAGGCTGGTGCTCTTGATGTGGGCCTTCTGCCAGCGGAATTCCTCGGCCGTGACGCAGGCCACGCCCTCGGCGCGGGCCTTGTCGGCCACCGGCTTGAGCGGGTTGAGCATCACGAAGACCGTGGGAATGAGGCCGGCAGGCATCGCATGGTCGCGGATGGCGACGCCGCGGGTGATCTGGATGTAGAGCGACTGGGAGGGCGAGCGCTCCGAGGCCTCGATCAGCCGCTCCGCGATGGTGCGCCAGCCGCCGCGGTCGTGCGGGTTGGGAATGCGCAGCTCGTCGAGCGAGCGCTCCAGGCGGGCCATGTGCTCGTCGAAGCAGAACAGGCGGCCCTCGTACACGGGCACGACCTCGTAGATGCCGTCGCCGAAGATGAAGCCGCGGTCCAGGACGCTCACCTTGGCGTCGCGCAGCGGCAGGTATTCGCCATCGAGATGGCACAGGGATTCGGGCAGGGGCGTGGCAGCAGGCATGGGTCGATTATCGAAGGCGCACCACTCTGGGCTGGCCTCTACGTGTTTTTGCTACCTATAATGAGTGGCTTTGTAGATTTCTCCACTTGACCGTTTGGACCGACGGCTGCCATTCGAATGACAACCAAGGCCCCGATCCGCACGGTCGACACCGAGCCCGCGGAAGCTGACGAAGACAGCTTCACCCTGCTGACTGCCGAAGAGGCCCAGCGGCTTCGCGAGCGCCATCCCGAACTCTCCCCCTGGTGGGTGGTCGGGGCCCAGATCGCCTCGGGGTTGATCGTGGCAGCGGTGGCCTGGGGCTGGACGCAACGGCCGGTGGCGGCGGTGTCCGCGTTCTACGGAGCCATGGCGGTCGCTGTGCCCGCCGCGCTGTTCGCCCGTGCCATGGGTCGCATGCGTGGTGGCGTGTCGCAGTCGGCGGCCATGCTGGGTTTTATGGTGTGGGAACTGATCAAGATCGCGCTGACCGTGGCTCTGCTGGCTGCGGCGCCGTGGCTGATCGAGGGAATTCACTGGCTGGCTCTGCTGGCTGGTGCGGTGGTCGCGCTCAAGATGTACTGGCTCGCGCTGGTCATGCGGCCCCGCAAATCGAACCGTATTTGACTGTTTTAGAGAAAAGACCCTGAAAGATGGCCGCCGAAGGACACGCCCCGACCGCGAGTGAGTACATCGTCCACCACCTGCAGCACTGGCAGGTGGACTGGAGCCTCAAGCCCGTGGTCCAGAAGGCCATCGTGGACTTCGGTGTCATCAACCTCGACTCCGTGCTCTATGCGCTGGCAATCGGCGCGCTGGGCTGCTTCGTGCTGTGGCTCGCCGCGCGCAAGGCCACGGCCGGCGTCCCGGGCCGCTTCCAGGCCGCGGTCGAGATGCTGGTCGAGATGGTCGACAACCAGGCCAAGGCCAACATCCACAACGCCAAGAGCCGCAAGTTCATCGCCCCGCTGGCGCTGACCGTGTTCGTGTGGATCTTCCTGCTCAACGCCATGGACATGCTGCCGGTCGACCTGCTGCCGGCGATCTGGTCCAAGGCTTACGCCGCCATGGGTCACGACCCGCACCATGCCTACATGCGTGTGGTGCCCACCGCCGACCTGTCCACCACGCTGGGCCTGTCGACCTCGGTGCTGCTGCTGTGCCTGATCTACAGCGTCAAGATCAAGGGTCTGGGCGGCTGGGGCCATGAGCTGATCTCGGCCCCCTTCGGTGCCCACCCCCTGCTGTGGCCGATCAACCTGCTGATGCAGATCATCGAATACCTGGCCAAGACCATCTCGCATGGCATGCGGCTGTTCGGCAACATGTATGCGGGCGAACTGGTCTTCATGCTGATCGCCCTGATGGGTGGCGCCATGGCGGCCTCGCTGTCGGGTGTGCTGCTGCCCATCGGGCACATCATTGCCGGCACCATCTGGGCGATCTTCCACATCCTGGTGATCACGCTGCAGGCCTTCATCTTCATGATGCTGACGCTCATCTACCTGGGCCAGGCGCACGAATCCCACTGAGGGGCCGCCTCGGCCCTCACGCTCCCGGTTTTCCTCTCGTTTCGTTTTTCCCCTCTCTTGCCTTTCATCTAAGGAGTCATCATGGCAAACGTTCTCGGTCTCGTCGCTCTGGCTTGTGGTCTGATCGTCGGTCTCGGCGCTATCGGCGCGTCCATCGGCATCGCCCTCATGGGTGGCAAGTTCCTCGAGTCCTCGGCTCGTCAGCCTGAACTCATGAACGACCTGCAGACGAAGATGTTCATTCTGGCCGGCCTGATCGACGCCGCCTTCCTGATCGGCGTGGCCATCGCCCTGCTGTTCGCCTTCGCCAACCCCTTCGTCGTCGCCGGCGCCTGATCCTTTTCGTCCACACCGTCTGTAGAAAGGTGTTGTCGTGAGCATCAACGCAACCCTGTTCGTTCAGGCCGTCGTCTTTTTGCTGCTCGTGCTGTTCACGATGAAGTTCGTGTGGCCGCCGATCGCAAAGGCGCTGGATGAACGGGCTCAAAAGATCGCTGCGGGCCTGGCGGCCGCCGAGAAGGCCAAGGCCGAACTCGCTTCCGCCAACCAACGCGTCGAGCAGGAGCTGCAGGCTTCGCGCACCGAGACCAGCAATCGCCTGGCCGATGCCGAGCGCCGCGCCCAGCAGATCATCGAAGAGGCCAAGGCCCGCGCCACCGAGGAGGCCAACAAGATCGTGGCCGCCGCGCGCGACGAGGCCGAGCAGCAGTCCGTGCGTGCCCGTGAAGTCCTGCGCGAGCAGGTCGCCACGCTGGCCGTCAAGGGCGCCGAGCAGATCCTGCGCAAGGAAGTCGATGCCAACGTGCATGCCGACCTGCTCAATCGCCTGAAGACCGAGCTGTAAGGACGAATCGATGGCCGAACTCGCCACCATTGCCCGTCCTTACGCCGAGGCGCTGTACAAGGCATCTGCCGGCAACGTGCAGGCCACGGCCGAATGGCTGGAGCCGCTGGCCCAGGTGGCCGGCAGCGCGCCGCTGCAGCAATTCGCAGCCAGCCCCAAGGTGTCCTCGCAGCAGGTGTTCGACCTGATCGCCGGGATGGTGCCGGGCGGCCTGCCGCAGCAGGGCCAGAACTTCCTGCACGCCGTGATCGACAACGGCCGCCTGGCTGCGCTGCCGGAAGTGGCGACGCAGTTCCGCGCCCTGCAGAACGCCGCCAGCGGCGCTGCCGATGCCGTGCTCTTCAGCGCCTTCCCGATCGAAGGCCCGGCCCTGGGCGAAGTCCAGGCCGCACTGGAGCGCCGCTTCGGCCGCAAGCTGACCACCCGCGTGGAGCTGGACCCGTCGCTCATCGGCGGCATCCGCGCCGTGGTCGGCGACGAAGTGCTCGACACCTCGGTCAAGGCCCGTCTCGAACAAATGAAGGCGGCGCTCACCGCCTGACCCGGCTGGTGGCGCGCGTCCTTACACCCGATTGAAAGAAGGAAAGAGTCATGCAACTCAATCCCGCAGAGATTTCCGAACTGATCAAGAGCCGCATCGAAGGGCTGGGCGTCAGCGCCGACATCCGTAACGAAGGCTCCGTGGTCTCGGTGACCGACGGCATCGTGCGCGTTCACGGCCTGTCCGACGCGATGCAGGGCGAAATGCTGGAGTTCCCGCCCACGCCCGGTGGCCAGCCCACCTACGGCCTGGCGCTGAACCTCGAGCGCGACTCCGTCGGCGCCGTGATCCTGGGCGAGTACGAGCACATCTCCGAAGGCGACACCGTCAAGTGCACGGGCCGCATCCTGGAAGTGCCCGTCGGCCCCGAGCTGATCGGCCGCGTGGTCAACGCCCTGGGCCAGCCCATCGACGGCAAGGGCCCCATCAACGCCAAGCTGACCGACGTGATCGAGAAGGTCGCGCCCGGCGTGATCGCCCGTCAGTCCGTGGACCAGCCGATGCAGACCGGCCTGAAGTCCATCGACGCGATGGTGCCCGTCGGCCGCGGCCAGCGCGAGCTGATCATCGGCGACCGCCAAACCGGCAAGACCGCCGTGGCCATCGACGCGATCATCAACCAGAAGGGTCAGAACATGACCTGCGTCTACGTTGCGATCGGCCAGAAGGCTTCGTCGATCAAGAACGTGGTGCGCGCGCTGGAGCAGGCCGGTGCGATGGAATACACCATCGTCGTCGCCGCCTCGTCGTCGGAATCGGCGGCCATGCAGTACGTGTCGGCCTACTCGGGCTGCACGATGGGCGAGTACTTCCGCGACCGCGGCCAGGACGCCCTGATCGTCTATGACGACCTGTCGAAGCAGGCCGTGGCCTATCGCCAAGTCTCGCTGCTGCTGCGCCGCCCGCCGGGCCGCGAAGCCTACCCCGGCGACGTGTTCTACCTGCACAGCCGTCTGCTCGAGCGTGCCGCCCGCGTGAGCGCCGACTACGTCGAAGCCTTCACCAAGGGTGAAGTCAAGGGCAAGACCGGCTCGCTGACCGCCCTGCCGATCATCGAGACGCAGGCTGGCGACGTGTCCGCCTTCGTGCCGACGAACGTGATCTCGATCACCGACGGCCAGATCTTCCTGGAAACCAACCTGTTCAACGCCGGTATCCGTCCCGCCATCAACGCGGGTATCTCGGTGTCGCGCGTGGGTTCGGCGGCGCAGACCAAGGTCATCAAGGGCCTGTCCGGCGGTATCCGTACCGACCTGGCGCAGTACCGCGAGCTGGCCGCCTTCGCGCAGTTCGCCTCGGACCTGGACGCCTCGACCAAGAAGCAGCTGGACCGCGGTGCCCGCGTGACCGAACTGCTCAAGCAGGCCCAGTACAGCCCGCTGCCCGTCTCGCTGATGGCGGCGTCGCTGTTCGCAGCCAACAAGGGCTTCATGGACGACATCGAGGTCAAGAAGGTGCTGCCCTTCGAGCACGGCCTGCACCAGTTCCTGAAGACCAGCCACGCTGCCCTGATCGACAAGATCGAGCAGACCCGGGCCCTGGACAAGGACGCGGAAGCCGAGCTGACGGCCGCGATCACCTCGTTCAAGAAGTCCTTCGCCTGATCCGAGAGGCATAGAGCGCTATGGCAGCCGGCAAGGAAATCCGCGGCAAGATCAAATCGGTGGAGAACACCAAGAAGATCACCAAGGCCATGGAAATGGTGGCCGCGTCCAAGATGCGCAAGGCGCAGGAACGGATGCGCTCCGCGCGTCCGTACAGCGAAAAGATCCGCGCCATTGCGTCCAACCTCAGCCAGGCCAACCCGGAATACACCCACGCCTTCATGAAGACCAGCGACGCCAAGGTCGCCGGCATGATCGTGGTGACGACGGACAAGGGCCTGTGCGGCGGCATGAACACCAACGTGCTTCGTGCCGTCACCAGCAAGCTGCGCGAACTGCAGGCGGCCGGTGTGTCCACCGAGGCGGTGGCCATCGGCAACAAGGGCCTGGGCTTCCTGACGCGCGTGGGCGCCAAGGTGGTCTCGCAGGCCGTGCAGCTGGGCGACACGCCCCATCTCGAGAAGCTGATCGGCCCCGTCAAGGTGCTGCTGGACGCTTATGCCGAAGGCCGCCTCTCCGCCGTGTACCTGAGCTACACCAAGTTCGTGAACACGATGCGCCAGGAGTCGGTGGTCGAGCAGCTGCTGCCGCTGAAGGCCGAGAGCCTCAAGGGCGGCGATGGCAGCGCCCCGCAGCATGCCTGGGACTACATCTACGAGCCCGACGCGCAGACCGTCATCGACGACCTGCTGGTGCGCTACGTGGAGTCGCTGGTCTACCAGGCCGTGGCCGAGAACATGGCGTCCGAGCAGTCGGCGCGCATGGTGGCCATGAAGGCCGCCACGGACAACGCGGGCAACCTGATCAACGAGCTGAAGCTGGTCTACAACAAGACCCGCCAGGCCGGCATCACCAAGGAACTGTCGGAAATCGTGTCCGGTGCGGCCGCGGCCACCGGCAACTGATTCCGCCCGATCCGGCATTCAGCAGATTCAAGACAAATTACTGGAGCACAACATGGCTCAGGCTCAAGGAACAATCGTTCAATGTATCGGCGCCGTGGTCGACGTGGAGTTTCCCCGTGACCAGATGCCCAAGGTGTACGACGCCCTCAAGTTCGAAGGCGGCGGACTGACCCTGGAAGTGCAGCAGCAGCTGGGTGACGGCGTGGTGCGCACCATCGCGCTGGGCAGCTCCGACGGCCTGCGCCGCGGCATCACGGTGGTCAACACCGGCGCGCCCATCACGGTGCCCGTCGGCAAGGCCACGCTCGGCCGCATCATGGACGTGCTGGGCAACCCCATCGACGAACGCGGCCCCGTCTCGCAGGAGCTGACGGCCTCGATCCACCGCAAGGCCCCGGCCTACGACGAACTGTCGCCCTCCACCGAGCTGCTCGAAACGGGCATTAAGGTGATCGACCTGGTCTGCCCGTTCGCCAAGGGCGGCAAGGTGGGTCTGTTCGGCGGCGCCGGCGTCGGCAAGACCGTGAACATGATGGAGCTCATCAACAACATCGCCAAGGCCCACAGCGGTCTGTCGGTGTTCGCTGGTGTGGGCGAGCGTACCCGCGAGGGCAACGACTTCTATCACGAGATGTCCGACTCCAAGGTCGTGGTTCAGGAGAACCTGTCCGAGTCGAAGGTGGCCATGGTCTACGGCCAGATGAACGAGCCCCCGGGCAACCGTCTGCGCGTGGCCCTGACCGGCCTGACCATCGCCGAGTCCTTCCGCGACGAAGGCCGCGACGTGCTGTTCTTCGTGGACAACATCTACCGCTACACCCTGGCCGGCACCGAAGTGTCCGCCCTGCTGGGCCGCATGCCTTCCGCCGTGGGCTACCAGCCGACGCTGGCCGAGGAAATGGGCCGCCTGCAGGAGCGCATCACGTCGACCAAGGTCGGCTCGATCACCTCGATCCAGGCCGTGTACGTGCCGGCCGATGACTTGACCGACCCGTCGCCCGCCACGACCTTCGCCCACTTGGACTCCACCGTGGTGCTGTCGCGCGACATCGCGTCGCTCGGCATCTACCCCGCCGTGGACCCGCTGGACTCGACCTCGCGCCAGCTGGACCCGAACGTGGTCGGCGAAGAGCACTATGGTGTGGCCCGCGCCGTGCAGGGCACGCTGCAGCGCTACAAGGAACTGCGCGACATCATCGCCATCCTGGGCATGGACGAACTGGCCCCCGAGGACAAGCTGGCCGTGGCCCGCGCCCGGAAGATCCAGCGCTTCCTGTCGCAGCCCTTCCACGTGGCCGAAGTGTTCACCGGCGCGCCCGGCAAGTACGTGCCGCTGTCGGAAACCATCCGTGGCTTCAAGATGATCGCCAACGGCGAGTGCGACCACCTGCCCGAGCAGGCCTTCTACATGGTCGGCACCATCGACGAGGCCTTCGAGAAGGCCAAGAAGCTCGGCTGATCGGCGCGTCACCCATGGCAAACACCATTCACGTCGACGTCGTCAGCGCCGAGGAGTCCATCTTCTCGGGCGAGGCGAAGTTCGTCGCGCTGCCCGGCGAAGCCGGTGAGCTCGGCATCTTCCCGCGCCACACGCCGCTGATCACGCGCATCCGTCCCGGTGCCGTGCGCATCGAGACGGCCGACGGTGGCGAGGAGTTCGTGTTCGTGGCCGGTGGCATCCTCGAAGTGCAGCCCGACTGCGTGACCGTCCTCTCCGACACCGCCATCCGCGGCAAGGACCTGGACGACGAGAAGGCCAACGCTGCCAAGAGCGCCGCCGAGGAAGCCCTCAAGAACGCCAAGAGCGAGATCGACATCGCCATGGCCCAGTCGGAGCTGGCCGTGATGGCCGCTCAGCTGGCCGCGCTGCGCAAGTACCGCCAGAAGAAGTGAGGGCCCTGCGGCACCAACGCCGCGCCCTTGCCTCCCAAGAAAAGCCAGTCAGTTCGCTGACTGGCTTTTTTCTTTGTGCTCGCCGCGGGAGGGGACAAAAGGGAGTGGCAAAAACCGCTTTTGCCTTTTTGTGGCCGAAGTTTGGTCTTGTCCGTGCAAAGTCGGCCGCCTAGCATCCGTGCCACTTTGCCATCCGTTCAAGGATGGCCACAAAGAACACGGAGACAACGCCGCATGGCGCCCTGGAACGGCCTTTCTGCCGCTGAGCTGGATCTGCTGTCGACCCTTTTCTGGTCGGCCGGCGGCTCGCGTCACGGCATGGCCGATCGCCTGGGCTTCTCTCGCAGCCGGGCCAATGCGCTGATCGCCGGCCTGATCGAGCAGGGGCTGCTCGCCGAGGCCGGCCCGCGCGCCTCCACCGGCGGACGCCGTCCCGAGCAACTGCAGTTGCATGCCGAACTGGGCGTGCTGCTGGCCGTGGACATCGGCGCCACCAGCCTGGATGTCGCGGTGATGCAGCCCGACCTCACGGTGCTGGCGCGGCATGCCGAGGTTATCGACGTGCGCGAGGGCCCGGGCGTGGTGCTGGCCCGCGTGCGCCAGCGACTGCGCGAGCTGCTGCAGGCCCGCGGCATTCCGGCGCGGCGCGTGCTGGGCATCGGCATGGGCGTGCCGGGGCCGGTCAACTTCGAGGCCGGCCAGCTGGTCAACCCGCCGCTGATGCCGGGCTGGGACAGCTTCTCCATCCGCGACTACCTGCGCGAGGACTATGCGGCGCCCGTCTTCGTCGACAACGACGTCAACCTGATGGCGCTGGGCGAGCTGTGGCGGCTGCAGCGCGGGCTCTCCAACTTTTTGGTGATCAAGGTGGGCACCGGCATCGGCTGCGGCATCGTGTGCCATGGCGAGGTCTACCGCGGTGCGGCCGGCTCGGCCGGCGACGTGGGCCACATCTGCGTGGACCAGCAGGGGCCGCGCTGTCACTGCGGCAACGTCGGCTGCGTCGAGGCGATGGCGGCCGGCCCGGCCATCGTGCGCATGGCGCAGGCGGCGGCGGAGCGGGGCGAATCACCGGCGCTCGCAGCGGTGCTACGCACCCAGGGCCGCATCGAAGCCATCGACGTGGGCCACGCCAGCCGCGCGGGCGACGTGGCCGCCAACGCCATCATCCAGCGCGCCGGCAGCCTGATCGGCCAGATGCTGGCCTCGGTGGTGAACTTCTTCAATCCCTCGCATGTGTTCATCGGCGGCGGCATCACGCAGATCGGCCCGCTGTTCCTGGCGGCTGTGCGGCAGAGCGTCTACCAGCGCTCGCTGGCCCTGTCGACGCGGCACCTGGAGATCCAGTACACGCCCCTGGGCACCGACGCCGGCGTGACCGGTGCCGGCGTGCTGGCCATGCACGAGACGCTGCGCGCTCGCGGCGTGGCACCGTGAACAGGAGCCCGCCATGCCGACCATGACCACCGCCCCCGACACGACCGGCGTCGCCGTCGAATTCGATGCCATCACCAAGGCCTTCGGCCCGGTGCAGGTGCTGCATGGCGTGAGCTTTTCGCTGCCGCCGGGCAAGGTGGTCGGCCTGCTGGGCGAGAACGGCGCCGGCAAGTCCACGCTGATGAAGATCCTGGCCGGCTACGAGAGCCCCAGCGGCGGCGTGCTGCGCATCAACGGCCAGCCGCAGACCTTCCGAAGCTCTCGCGATGCCGAGGCGCTGGGCATCGTGCTGATCCACCAGGAATTCAACCTGGCCGAAGACCTCAGCGTGGCCGACAACATCTTCCTGGGGCACGAGAAGCGCAAGGGGCTCTTTCTCGATGAGCGCGCCATGCAGGCCGAGGCGGCCGCGGCGCTGGCCCAGGTGGGGCTGCCGGTCGATCCGGCCACCAAGGTGCGGCGCCTCATCGTGGCCGAGAAGCAGCTGGTCGAGATCGCCAAGGCCATCGCGCGGCGCGCCCGGCTGCTCGTCATGGACGAGCCCACAGCCACGCTCACGCCGGGCGAGACGGAGCGCCTGTTCCGCCTCATCGCGCAGCTGCGGGCCGACGGCGTGACCATCGTCTACATCTCGCACAAGCTCGACGAGGTGGCGCGCGTGACCGACGAGGTGGTCGTGATGCGCGACGGGCGCTTCGTCACGCGCGCGGCCACGGCCGAAGTCACGCGCCACCAGATGGCCAACCTGATGGTCGGCCGCGAGCTCGCCGACCTCTATCCGCCGCGCGAGCCGGTGCGGGCCGGTCGCGCACCCGCGCTGCGCGTGCAGGGCTTCGACGTGCCCGGCTGGGCGCAGCAGGCCAGCTTCGAGGTGCGGCCGGGCGAGATCCTCGGCCTCGCCGGCCTGGTGGGGGCCGGCCGCACCGAACTCTTCGAAGGCCTGCTGGGCCTGCGCGCCGGGCGCGGCCAGGTCGAGTTGGCGGGCCGCGCGGTGCAGCTGCGCTCGCCGCGCGATGCCGCGCGCCACGGCCTCACCTACCTCAGCGAAGACCGCAAGGGCAAGGGCCTGCACGTGGCCTTCGGGCTGCGGCAGAACCTCACGCTGATGGCACTGGACCAGTACGCCCGGCCCTGGCTGCGGCCCGAGGCCGAGCGTGCCGCGCTCGACACGGCGGTGAAGGACTACGGCATCCGCACCGGCTCGCTGGACGTGCGGGCGTCCTCGCTCTCCGGCGGCAACCAGCAGAAGCTGGCGCTGGCCAAGGTGCTGCAGCCCCGGCCGAAGGTGGTGGTGCTCGACGAGCCCACGCGGGGCGTGGACGTGGGCGCCAAGCGCGACATCTACTTCCTCGTGCAGCGCCTGGCGCGCGAGGGCCTGGCGGTCATCGTCATCTCGTCGGAGCTGATGGAACTCATCGGCCTCGCGCACCGCGTGGCCGTCATGCGTGCGGGCCGCATCGTCGCCACGCTGCCGGCCGACGGCCTCACCGAAGAACAGCTCATCGCCCATGCCACGGGAACAGCCCATGCCGACGCCTGACACCTCTTCCTCCACCGCCGCGGCCGAAGGCGCACAGCATCGCGCCGCCGCCAGGCCGGGCTGGGCCGAGCGCCTGCATGGCCTGGGCCCCATCATCGGGCTGGTGCTGCTGTGCGTCGCCGGCGCCGCGCTCAACAGCGACTTCGCCACCGTGGACAACGCCATGAACGTGCTCACGCGCACGGCCTTCATCGGCATCATCGCGGTGGGCATGTGCTTCGTGATCATCTCGGGCGGCATCGACCTGTCGGTGGGTTCGATGGCGGCGCTGATCGCGGGCAGCGTGATCATGTTCATCAACTGGGCCGGGCCGGCCACCGGCTCGCCGTTGATGGCCGTGGTGCTCGGGGCCGCGCTGGCGGTGGTGCTGGGCGCGATGTTCGGGCTGGCGCACGGGCTGCTCATCACCAAGGGCCGCATCGAGCCCTTCATCGTCACGCTCGGCACGCTCGGCATCTTCCGCGCCTACCTCACCTACTTCGCCGACGGAGGCGCGCTCACGCTCGACAACGAGCTGTCGGACCTGTACGCGCCGGTCTACTACGCCAGCCTGCTGGGCATTCCGGTGCCGGTGTGGGTGTTCGTGGCGGTGGCGGCGGTGGGCGGCGTGATCCTCAACCGCACGGCCTATGGCCGCTACGTGCAGGCCATCGGCTCCAACGAGCAGGTGGCGCGCTATGCGGCGGTGGACGTGGACCGCGTGAAGATCCTCACCTACATGCTGCTGGGCGTGTGCGTGGGCATCGCCACGCTGCTGTACGTGCCCCGGCTGGGCTCGGCCTCGCCGACCACGGGCCTGCTGTGGGAGCTGGAGGCCATCGCCGCCGTGATCGTCGGCGGCACCGCGCTCAAGGGCGGCGCGGGCAGCATCGCCGGCACGGTGGTGGGCGCCATCCTGCTGTCGGTCATCAGCAACATCCTCAACCTCACCAGCATCATCAGCGTGTACCTCAACGCGGCGGTGCAGGGCTTCGTGATCATCGTGGTGGCCTTCCTGCAGCGGGGCCGGCGATGAACGTCTTCCTCCAACCGTTCGGGCAGCGCGCCTCTCTCCCACTGTTCGGGCTGAGCTTGTCGAAGCCGGGTGCCGGCACTTCGACAAGCTCAGTGCGAACGGGCGAGTCTCATGCGCGCGCCCGCACCCTGGCGAGGCTGCCTTCCTTCCCACAACCGTTGAGGCTGCCTTCTTTCCCACAACCGTTCGGGCTGAGCCTGTCGAAGCCCTGCGCAGGCACTTCGACAGGCGCAGTGCGAACGGGCGTTTCGTGCCAGTGACCTTCCATCCAACCCAGGAGACAACCCCATGACCTTCATCACCCGCCGCCTCGCGCTCACCGCCGTGGCCGCCGCCGCCTTCGCCAGCGTGCCCGCGCTGGCCGCCGAGAAAGTGAACCTCGGCGTGTCCATCCCGGCCGCCACCCACAGCTTCATGGGCGGCATCAACTACTGGGCCAACCAGGCCAAGAAGGACCTGGAGAAGCAGTACAAGGACCTGAAGATCACCATCAAGACGGCTGCCAACGCGCCCGAGCAGGCCAACCAGCTGCAGGACCTGAGCACCGTCACCAAGATCAACGCGCTGGTCGTCTTCCCCTTCGAGTCGGCTGCGCTGACCAAGCCGGTGGCGCAGGTCAAGGCCAAGGGCGCCTACGTCACGGTGGTGGACCGCGGCCTGACGGACACCAGCGCGCAGGACGCCTACGTGGCCGGCGACAACACCGCCTTCGGCAAGATCCCCGCCGAGTACATCGCCAAGAAGCTGAACGGCAAGGGCAACGTGGTGGCGCTGCGCGGCATCGCGACCACGCTGGACAACGAGCGCATGGACGCCTTCAGCGCCGTGCTCAAGAACCATCCCGACATCAAGCTGCTGGACGCCAAGTACGCCAACTGGAACCGCGACGACGCCTTCAAGGTGACGCAGGACTACCTGACGCGCTTCAAGGAGATCGACGCCATCTGGGCCGCCGACGACGACATGGCCGTGGGCGTGCTCAAGGCCATCGAGCAAGCCAAGCGCACGGACATCAAGATCGTCTTCGGCGGCGCCGGGGCCAAGGGCATGGTCAAGACCATCCTCGACAACAAGGACCCGCGCATCCAGGCCGACGTGAGCTATTCGCCCAAGTTCATCTACGACGCGATCAAGCTCACGGCCGAGGCGCGCCTGAAGGGCGAGAAGCTGCCGGCGACGACCATCATTCCGTCGGTGCTGATCACCAAGGACAACGCCAAGGACTTCTACCACCCCGACTCGCCGTTCTGACGGAGAGTCACCCCCCAAGCCGCTTCGCGGCTCCCCCCTCTCTTGCGCCTTCGGCTTGGAGGGGGGCGCACCCAGCGGCCTGGCGAAGCCAGTTCCGCGGGTGCTCTGGCAGGGCCTGCTCCGCGGCCATTCGATCCTTGTGCGGGCGCCGGTCTCAAGCGCCTGGCGCCACGGACTTTGAGACGAAAGAAAGAATGCGTATGCCGCGCCCCATCACCCTCTTCACCGGCCAGTGGGCCGACCTGCCCCTGGCCGAGCTGGCGCCGCTGGCGCGGCGCATGGGCTATGACGGCCTGGAGCTGGCCTGCTGGGGCGACCACTTCGACGTGCAGCAGGCCCTGGCCTCCGAGACCTATGTGCGCGACAAGTGGGCGCTGCTGCGCGAGCATGGCCTGACCTGCCTGGCCATCGGCAACCACCTGGTGGGCCAGGCGGTGTGCGACCTCATCGACGAGCGGCACCGCGCCATCCTGCCGGCCCATGTGTGGGGCGACGGCGAGCCGGAAGGCGTGCGCCAGCGCGCTGCCCGTGAGCTGGCCGACACGGCGCGCGCCGCGGCGAAGTTCGGCGTCAGGACCGTCACCGGCTTCACCGGCTCGTCGATCTGGCATGCCACCTATGCCTTCCCGCCCACGACGCAGGCCTACTGGGACGCGGGCTTCGCGGACTTCGGCCGGCGCTTCGGGCCCATCCTGGACACCTTCGAGCAGCAGGACGTGAACTTCGCGCTCGAAGTGCATCCCACCGAGATCGCCTTCGACATCGCCTCGGCCGAGCGGGCCATCGCGGCCGTGGGCGGCCACCGGCGCTTCGGCTTCAACTACGACCCCAGCCACCTGGCCTACCAGGGCGTGGACTATGTGCGCTTCATCCGCGGCTTTGCCGACCGCATCTACAACGCCCACATGAAGGACGTGTGGTGGGGCAAGGGCGACGGCACCGTGGGCGTCTTCGGCGGCCACACCCGCTTCGGCGATGCGCGCCGCTTCTGGGACTTCCGCAGCGTGGGCCGGGGCATGGTGGACTTCGAAGCCATCATCGTGGCGCTCAACGACATCGGCTATGCCGGACCGCTCTCGGTGGAGTGGGAGGACAGCCGCATGGACCGGGTGCATGGCGCCACCGAAAGCGCCGCCTTCTGCCGCCGTCTGGACTTCCCGCCCGCGGCCGGCGCCTTCGACGCCGCCTTCGACAAGGCCGCCCAGGGCGGCATGGCGGGCACATGAGCGAACACAGCGAAGCAGGGCCGGTGCGCGTGGACGCGCCCCAGGCCACCCGCAAGCTGCGCTACGCCATGGTCGGCGGCGGCCAGGGCGCC
The DNA here is from genome assembly GCF_021401245.1 of Pseudacidovorax sp. NFM-22. GTDB lineage: Bacteria > Pseudomonadota > Gammaproteobacteria > Burkholderiales > Burkholderiaceae_C > Xenophilus. The sequence goes on along the minus strand of NZ_JACBFY010000010.1, from coordinate 115,139 downwards.
TTCATCGGCGCCGTGCACCGCCAGGCCCTGGCGCTGGACGGCCAGGCCGAGCTGGTGGCCGGCGCCCTGTCCTCCACGCCCGAACGTGCGCGCGCCTCGGGCCGCGAGCTTGGTCTGGCCGATGCGCGCAACCATGCCGACTGGCAGTCGCTGCTCGATGACGAGCTGCGCCGCAGTGCCGACGAGCGCATCGACTTCGTCAGCATCGTCACGCCCAACCATCTGCATCACGAGGTCGCCCGTGCCTTCGCCGAGGCCGGCATCCATGTGGTGTGCGACAAGCCGCTGGTCCACACCAGCGAGCAGGCGCAGGACCTGGTGAAGACCGTGACGGGCAGCGGCAGCGTCTTCGGCGTGACCTACAACTACAGCGGCTATCCGATGGTGCGCGAGGCCCGCGACATGGTGGCGGCCGGCGCCATCGGCGAGGTGCGCAAGGTGGTGGTCGACTACCACCAGGGCTGGCTGGCCACGCGCCTGGAAGGCGGCGACAACAAGCAGGCCGGCTGGCGCACCGACCCCGCGCGCAGCGGCGCGGCTGGCGCGCTGGGCGACATCGGCTCGCATGCCGAGAACCTGGTGGCCACCGTCACCGGTCTGGAACTCGAAAGCCTGTGCGCCGACCTGTCGGCGCTGGTGCCCGGCCGCCGGCTCGACGACGACGCCAGCCTGCTGCTCCGTTTCAAGGGCGGCGCGCGCGGCGTGCTCGTGGCCTCGCAGATCGCCGTGGGCTGCGAGAACGATCTGCGCCTGCGCGTCTTTGGCACCACGGGGTCGCTGGACTGGCGGCAGGAGCAGCCCGAACTGCTGGTGCATGCGCCGCTGGACGGCCCGCGCCGGCTGCTGACGCGCGGCTCGCCCTGGCTGGGTGCCTCTGCGCGCCTGGCCACGCGGCTGCCGGCCGGCCATCCGGAAGGCTTCATCGAGGCCTTCGCCAATGTCTACCTGGGCGTGATCGCGCACATCCGCGCGCTGCAGCAGGGCGTGGCGCCCGATCCGCTGCGGGCCGACTACCCGACGCTGGCCGATGGCGCGCGGGGCGTGCGCTTCATCGAGAAGGCGGTGGAGAGCGCGGCGAGCGCGCAGAAGTGGACGGCGTTCTAGGCGGGCTTTGCTCCTGACTGTCTGGCTCCCTCTCCCCTCGCGGGAGAGGGCGGGGGAGAGGGGGGACGGCGCGCGCGAGGCGCAAGGTCGCTGGGCGGCGGGCGCCCCCTCTCCCCAACCCCTCTCCCGCGAGGGGAGAGGGGCTCAAGACGGCACCAGGTAGGCTGTTCGATCGTCGTCGGGTCGGCGCTGAAATCTGGATCTGCACCAGCACTAGCACCAGCACCAGCTCCAGCTCCAGCTCCAGCTCCAGCTCCAGCTCCAGCTTCGACCTTCGACCTTCGACCTTCGACCTTCGACCTTCGACCTAGTACGCGCGCGATATTCGCAGCGGCGGCGTGCGCCACTACAACCGCGGCAGGCGGACGCCCCATCCGCCGAGGAGCCGCCATGTCCGCATTCCGTCCCTTCCGCACCGCCCGCATCCCCATCGCCCTCGCGCTGTTCGCCGAGGCCGCCGCCGTGGTCGCGGGCCCGGCCTTCCCGCGCCGCAAGGACGGCCTGTGGGAGATGCGCGTCGAGACCTCGGCCAAGGGCCAGCCGATGACCCTGCAGCAATGCGCCGATGCCGCCACCGATCGCCTGCTGCAGGAGCAGGGCGCCAGCCGGCAGGCCGAGTCGCGCAAGCCCACGAACTGCCAGGAGGACATGCGCAGCGAGGTGGGCCGCGTGCTGACGCACAAGGAGGTCTGCAAGCTGCCCGACGCCACGATGACCCGGCTGACCGTGATCACCGGCGACATGAACAGCAGCTACCGCGTCAGCTCGCACACCACATACGCACCGCCACGCCCGAAGCAGGACGAAGGCGATGTGGTGATGGAGGCGCAATGGAAGGGCGCCTGCCCCGCTGGCATGCGGTCCGGCGACATGGTGCTGCCTGGCGGCATGAAGATGAACGTGGTGGAGATGCAGCGCATGGCCGCGCCCATGGGCGCCGCTGCGGCCGCGGGCCGTGCGCCGAGCCAGGCCGAGATCCAGCGCATGATGGGCCAGATGCAGCAGTCCATGTCGCCCGAGGACATGCGCCGCATGGCCGCCGAGATGCAGAAGGCGATGCCGGCCGGGGGCGGCAAGTAGCGGCTTGGCGTCATCACAGCCGTTCGCGCTGAGCTTGTCGAAGCGCTGCGCAGGGCTTCGACAAGCTCAGCCCGAACGGGGATGGGCGATCAGCTCATCAACCCACCAGCTCATCAGCCCATCAGCCCATCAGCCCATCAGCCCATCAGCCCATCAGCCCATCAGCCCGTCAGGCTCACATGCGCCGCCACCACCTTCCAGCCCTCGGGCAGGCGCACCCAGGTCTGGCTCTGGCGGCCGATGCGGGTGCTGCCGGTGCGGCGGAACTCCACGTTGGCGACGGCGAAGTCGCGGCCGAAGGTGGTGACCGAGCGGGCGGTGATCTCGCGCTCCAGGTTGTTGGCGGGCCGGCCCTGGCGGAAGGCCTGGATCGCCGCATAGCCGTACAGGTTCTCGGTGGCGCCGTAGCGCAGCGTGTGCTCGGACTCCCAGAACAGCCGGTCGAGCACCGGCACGTCGTTGGTCGTCAGGGCGCGCTCGTACGCGTCGAACACGGCGTTCACCTCGGCCAGCACGTCCGGCAGGTTGATCTCGTTCATCGAAACAGTCATGGGGTCGTCTTTTACTTTCCGCCCCAGTGCACGAAGCGCCGCTCCGCCACCAGGAAGATGAGGTTCATCACGTAGCCCAGCAGGCCCGCCGCGAAGATCGAAGCGTACATGTCGGGCATGTCGAAAATGGTCTGGGCATTCATGATGCGCTGGCCCAGGCCGTCGGTGGAGCCGATGAACATCTCGGCCACGATCACGATCACCAGCGCGATCGACACGCCCGAGCGCATGCCCACGAAGACCTGCGGCATGGATTCGAGCAGCGTCACGTCGGTCAGCACGCGCCAGCGCGGCGCGCCCATCACGCGGGCTGCCAGCTGCCGCTGCTTGCGCGCGCTCATCACGCCGTAGGCCACGTTGAACAGGATGGCCAGCGCCGCACCGAAGGCGGCCACCGCGATCTTGGTCTTCTCGCCCACGCCGAACAACACCAGGAAGAGCGGGAACATGGCCGAGGCCGGCGTGGAGCGGAAGAAGTCGATGGCGAACTCGATGCCCTCGTAGATCTTCTCGTTGGCCCCCAGCACCACGCCCAGTGGCACGGCCACCGCCAGCGCGATGACGAAGGAGACCAGCGTGCGCACGATGGTCTTCTCGAAGTCGCCCCACAGCGTGCCGCCGGAGAGCCCTTTCCAGAAGGCCTGCAGCGCCTCGCCGGGCGAGGGCAGCAGCACCGGGTCCACCGCCTTGGTGGCATGGGCGAAGGCCCACAGGGCGACGATCAGGGCCATGCCCCACAGCGGGCGCAGGCGCGCAGAGAGCGGCGTCTTCATTTGCGCACCTCGCGTTGGAAGATCTCCAGCGCCCGCGTCTTCACGTCGATGAACTCGGGCGAGACGGTGGTGGCCGCCGTGCGCGGGCGCGGCACGTCGAAGGGCAGGTTGTCGGCCACCTGCGTGGGCCGCTTGGTCAGCAGCAGCATATGGTCGGCCAGCAGCACGGCCTCGTCCAGGTCGTGGGAGACGAGCAGCGTCGTCACCTTGCGCCCCACCAGCACCTTCTGCAGCCGCTCGCGCAGGAACATCACCATCTCGTAGTCCAGCGCCGAGAAGGGCTCATCGAGGAAGAGCACCTCCGGCTCCACCACCAGCGCCCGCATGATCGACACCAGCTGCTGCTGGCCGCCGGACATCTGGTACGGGTAGCGCGACAGGTCGAGCTTGACGTCGAACTCGGCCATCAGCCGGTCCATGCGCGCCTCCCGCTCGCCCTTGGACAGGCCCAGGTACTGCAGCGGATAGCGGATGTTGTCGATGGCCCGCATCCACGGGAACACCGCCTCGCGGTAGTTCTGGAAGACGTAGCCGATGCGCGTCTCGCGCGCCGTCTTGCCCTCGAACAGGATCTGGCCGCCGTCGTGCGGCAGGATGCCCGCGATCATGTTGATCAGCGTGCTCTTGCCGCAGCCGTTGGGGCCGAAGACCGAGGTGATCCTGCCGTGCGGGATGTCGAGGTCGAAGTTCTCGTACACCGCCGCGTCGCCGAAGCGCTTGGTCAGGCCGCGGATGGTGATGTGCGTGCCGGGCGCGTACCAGCGGTGGCCGGCGGCCGCCTCGGCGGCGGTGGCATGGGCGGGTGCGGTGCGCGGCGGGGAGACGTCCATGGCCCGCATCACAGCGCCTTGACCACGGCCTTGCCGTCGATCCTGTCCTTGATCACACCCAGCTCGGTGCCGATGTCCAGGAATTTCTGGAAGTCGGCCACGTCGGCCGGCGACAGATCGCCCGTCATCACGATGCGCGGCAGCGGCACGGTGGCGGCCAGCTCCGGCGGCACCTTCATGCCCTGGACCAGGTAGCCGCGGGTGCTGGAGTCGGCCTGTGCGGCCTTCACGCCGCGCGCCCAGACGGCGGCGAAGCGCGTGGCGACGTCGGGCCGCTCGGCGATGAACTTGTCGGACAGCACGGCGCCGGCGGCGAAGGCCGAGGCCTCCTTGCGGCCCAGCAGGTAGGTGGCGATCACGCCCGTCTCCACCCGCCGGCCCACGCCCTGCGCCACCATGATGGTGGCCGAGGGCTCCAGCGTGTAGCCGCCGTCGAAGTTGCCCGACTGCAGCGCGCCCACGTGCACGCCGATCTGCTGCTCCTGGATGGTGAAGTCCTTGCCTTCCACCAGGCCCACCTTCTTGAGCACCGCGCGCGCCGCGCCGATGTTGGCGGGGCCGGGGGCCGAGAAGAGCTTGAAGCCGTTCCTGAAGTCCTTGAGCGACTTGGCCGGGCTCGACGCCTTGACCACGAACTGCTCGATCACGTGCTGGCTGTTCTGGCCGTTGAGCGAGATGTACTTGAGCGTGCCGGGCCGGCGCGATTCCATGTTGGCGCCCTCCAGCGTCACCAGGTTGGCGGCGCCGTCGATGTTGGCCGAGACCAGGGCCTGCACCGTGAGCGGGTGGCTGGTCATCGGCACCTCCTCGACCTCCAGACTGGCCTCCTTGAACCAGCCGCGGTTCTGGGCGATGTAGAAGGGCAGCGCGGCGCTGGAGGGGAAGACGCCGAACTTGATCTTGTCGGCCGCGTGGGCGACGCCCGCGAAGGGCAGGGCCAGTGCCAATGCGGCGGTGGCGCGTGCGGCAAGCCGCAGGAAGTCAGTGCGAAGCATGGGCGGTTTCTCCGGGAGGGGTGTTCAGGGAAAGGACGGGATAGGGTTCGGTGTCGAAGAAGGACTCGCCCGCGCGGTAGACGCGCCCGGGCGACATGTCGGGCGGGGCGCCGACCTCGACGGCGCCCTCGAAGGTCAGCTCCAGCTGCACGCCGCTGGGGTCGTACACGAAGAGCTGCCACAGCGTGGTGCCGGGCACCAGGAACTCGCGCCAGGCCAGTCCCGCGGCCTTGAAGCGCGCGATGTAGGCGTGGTAGCCGCTGCAGGCCAGCGAGATGTGGTCGATGGCGGCCGTGCCCTGCGGTACGCGGGCCTGGCCGCCCAGCGCCGGGCCGCCGGCATAGATGTGGACGATGGCCTGCCCGCCCGGCTGGCCGCAGGCGAGCCAGGCGCCGGGATAGCCGAAGTCGGGCCGGGGCACTTCGCGCAGGCCGATCACGCCGATCCAGAAGGCGCGCGTGGCGGCCAGGTCGGCGGTCTTGATGGCCAGGTGGAAGAGGCCGTGGGTGAGGGCGTTGTCCATGGGTCGGTGCTGGGGAAGGCCGAGCAGGAATCAGGCCGTGGGCCTTGGCCCCATGGCAGTCGGATCACCCGTTCGCCCTGAGCTTGGCCTGTCCTGGGCTTGTCGGAGGGGCGAAGGGCTTGCGCCAGGCTTCGACAAGCTCAGCCCGAACGGACTTGGATTCACGGACTGCCCTTGGGCCTTGGCCGAGGCTTCCTCCGGTACGCCCAGCGCCACGTCGCGGAACAGCGCCGCCAGCTCGGCCTGGAAGGGCGGCTCGGTCTTCCAGCGCGTGCCGGCCACCGGGTCGGCGCCTTCGAGCATGGTGTCGGTGGCGCGCACCGACAGGTCCATGACGAAGCGCAGGCGTTCGGTGCGCCCGGCCACGATGCGGTCGAGCCAGACGCGCGGCGTGCGCTGGCCGCGGGCCCAGGCGTCTTCCACGATCAGCGCGGCGGCGCAGGCGTCTTCCATGGCCTGCGTCGCGCCCTGGCCCAGCGTGGGCGCCATGCCGTGGGCGCTGTCGCCCAGGTACAGCACATCCACCTCGGGCTCGGCGAAGCGCACGTCGGCCTCCTGCATGCGGGCCCAGTGCGCGTCGTGCAACTGGGCGCACATGGCGTCCAGCAGCCAGCGCACGGCCGGGCTGGCCTCGCCCTGCGCGGGCTGGTAGGTGGCGCGCATCACGGCCTCGGTCTTCCAGGCGTCCTGCACCGGCGCGCCGGGGGCCACCGGGTAGGTGGCGGCGATGTAGACATGGTCCGGCGGGACGCGGAAGGCCAGCAAGCGGTGGCAGCCGCTGAACCACTGGCCGTAGTCGTCCACCAGGCCCGCGCTGGTGTCGGGCACCAGCACGCGCAGGATGGCGACGCCGATGTGCCGCGGCTCGGGCGCGCCGGAGAAGGTCTCGCGCACGCGGGAGTAGCGGCCGTCGGTGCCCACCAGCAGGTCGATGCCGTCGATCTCGTGCGTGGCGCCGTCCTGCGTGAAGCGCACGCGGGTCTTGCCGGGCGCCGTCTCGCTGGCGCCCACCGATTCGAGCGTGCAGCCATAGCGGATGGCCGGGCCCGCGCCCTGGCGCAGCACGCGGTACAGCTCCGACCAGCGGATGCGGATGCCGGGGTTGTCCGCCACCTGTGCGAGCGGCAGCGCCATCAGCGGCGTGCCGTCGGTCAGGGCGATGTCCCAGCGGGTCCAGGGCAGGCTGGCGGCTTCCACCTCGGCAGCCAGTTCGGCGTCGAGCCGGCGCAGCGCTTTGATGGCGTTGGGCCCCACGTTCAGGCCGGTGCCGGCCTCGGCATGGTCGTCGGGGCCGACGCGTTCGAGGCAGTGCAGTTCCACGCCGGGCAGGCGGGCCAGGCGGCGGGCGAGGATGGCACCGGCCACGCCGGCGCCCACGATCACGATCTTCATGAGGGCAGTTCTTCCTTGTCGAGGGCGGGCGGCCAGCACCAGGCCGGCGCGCCATCGCGTTCCCACATCGCGCCGACGGCGCACAGCAGCGCGTCGCCGCCGCGCGGGGCCACCAGCTGCAGGCCCACCGGCAGGCCGTCTTCCGTCGGGCCGGCGGGCACGGCCAGCGCGGGCAGGCCGGCGCCGTTGGCGAAGGCTGTGAACACGGCATGGCCGCGGCCGTCCACCGGCTGGCCGGCGATGGTGGCGGGATGGGATTGGTCGGCCGGCCAGGGCAGGGCCGCGCTGGCCGGGGTGAGCAACAGGTCGTGCTGCGCGAACAGGCCCTGCAAGGCCTGCGCCAGCGCGCGCTGAAGCGCCTGGGCCTGGAACAGCTCGACCGCGCTGTGGCTGCGACCCTGCGCGAGCAGGGCGGCCATGGCGGGCGTGAGCGCGTCCTCGCAGCCGTCGATGCGCTCGTGCAGCACGGCCGCCAGGCCGGTGCTGGCGATGACCGGCCAGGCCTGTCGGTTGAAGGCCTCGACCTCGGGCAGCGAGGGCTGCACGGCTACCGTGTGGCCCATGGCCTGCAGACGCTCGGCGGCGGCATCGCTGCGCGCCAGGATGGCCGCATCGACCGGGCTGTCGCCGATGGCGCGCCAGTACGCGATGCGCAGCAGGCCGGGGGTGTCGTGCCGCGGCGTCAGCCGGGGTGCGAGCAGGCGCAGCGCCCGCCGAAGGTCGCCCATGCTGCGGGCGATGGGGCCGGCTTCTTCCAGCCCCGGCAGCAGCGCCGGCAGGCCGTCCGCACGCGGCACCAGGCCGCGGCCCGGCTTGAAGCCATAGAGCCCGGTGAAGCCGCAGGGCCGGCGGATCGAGCCGCCGCCGTCGGTGCCCAGCGCCAGCGGCCCGATGCCGGCCGCCACCGCCGCCACCGCGCCGCCGCTGCTGCCACCCGGCGTGAGCGCCGGCGCCCACGGGTTGCCGGTGGGGCCGAAGAGCGGGTTGTCGGTGTAGCCCTGCAGCGTGAACTCGGGCACGTTGGTCTTGCCGAGGATCACCACGCCGCCCGCGCGCAGCCGCGCGACCGGGCTTTCGTCCTGCACCGGCCAGTGGTCGGCGAAGAGCCGGCTGCCCCAGCGGCAGGGCAGGCCGGCCACGGGAAGGTTGTCCTTGACGGTGAGCGGCACGCCATCGAGCGGCGACAGCGGCGCGCCCCGTCGCCAGCGGGCCTCGCTGGCCTGGGCCGCCGCCAGGGCCGCGGTGTCATCGCGCACCACCAGGGCGTTGAGCACGGGATGGACCGCGTCCGCCCGCTCCAGCACGGACAGCAGCGCCTCCACCGGCGACAGCGTGCGCCGCGCGTAGGCCTGCGACAGGGCCTCGGCGCTCATCTGCCAGGCGGGCGTCCCGGTCATGGCGTATCAGCCCACGTCCGCGATCACGGCCACCAGGCCGCCGCCGTCGGGGCCCTGGTGTTCCGCGCCGCCGGAGACGAAGAGCCGCCCGTCGCCCAGCACGCCGGCCACCAACCCGCCCACGGCGCCGCGGATGTGGCGCTGGGCGTTGATGTCGGTGTCGTCCAGCATGGTGTGGCGAGCGCCCCGCACCTGGCCGCGGCGGTCGGGCTCGCACTTGACGAAGACGGCGGCCACGCGCGTCGCCTGCGCGGCCGGCAGCTGCGGCGTGGCCGTGAGGCCCAGCGGGCGCAGCGCCTCGCCGACGGCGGCGATGTCCAGCGCGTCGCGCATCGGTGCGCAGCCCATGCGCAGCGGACCCTGCCAGCGGGCGCTGTGGCCCAGCACGATCACCTCGTTGGCGCTGACCTCCACGCCGGAGGAGACGCTGGCGCGGGCCGAGAAGCGGGCGAAGTCGCGCAGCAGCGCATCCTCCAGCGCCGGGTCGTCCGGCAGCTCGCCCAGTGCGATGGCCGCGCCGAAGGCGCCCGCCGCACGGGCGAAGGCCATGGAGCGCCCCGGGTCGGCCGTGAGCACGGTGTGGCCGGCTGCGGCGGCCGCCTGGGCCCGGGCCGAGGTCACGCAGGGGCACTTCAGTTGAACGAAGGCCACGTCTTCGGGCCGGTCGATGCCGGCCTGGTCCATGGCGGCGCGCACGGCGTGGGCCACGGCGCGGACGTGCGTCCAGCGGCCGATGTCCTGCGGCGCTGTCGGCGGGCTGAAGGCGGTGCCGATGGCGAGGGCGTCGGGAGCTGCCGCTTCACGGCGAGCCGGCGCGTGGGTGTCGGCGGCCGTGCCGGGAGCGATGCGGGTCCCGCGCTCGACAACGTGGCTGCCGACGCTGCACCCCGCATCGGCTGGCACCATCCGGCGTGAGAAGACCACGTAATGCGGACTCAGCACGCCTTCGGTGCCGCCGGAAAGCACGCAGGGCAGTTCGCGCCAGATCGCCTCGGCCGGCCGCCCGGTGCGCTCGGCCAGCAATTGCATCAGCGACTGGGTGAAGTAGCCGCGGGTGAAGTCGTTCACGCCGCCGTTGCCCTCGGTCTTGCCGATGACGGCGACCACCTCGTCCGCTGCCACGGTGCCGGCGTCGAAGAGCGCGGCCAGGGCCGACAGGTCGCCGGGATGGGCCATGCCCAGGCGGTGCACGGCCAGCTGCGGGCGCAGGTCGACGGGGGTGGAAAGGGGAGCGGAAGTCATGATGCGCTGCACAAGATGCCCGCAGTATGGGCAGCGGCTGCGCCAACTTCCAGCGCATTGTTTCGCTCGGAGCGAGCGCAAATTGTGTGCAGTCGATTCGGCCGCTGGCAGCCGCCAGGGCGGCGGATCAGGCGCTCGGCGTGATCGGCAACGCGCGCCACTGCGCCAGCGCCGCCTGCAGCCCGTCCTCCAGCAGCCCGCCGTAGCGCAGCGTCGGCCGCATGCCGGCGAAGCCGGCGCCGCCGAGCATGCAGTCGGGTGCGGCACCGCCTGGATGCGCACCGCCCAGGTCGTCCAGCGCCCGCTGCACCAGCGCCGAGAAGGCCGCCGGGTTCTGGCTGCCGGCCAGCCCGGTGGTGTCCAGCGTGGTGATGCCGTGCAGCAGCGGCCAGGCGCGGGTGTGGCGGGCCGCCAGCTCATGCAGCATCGGCCCCCAGGCCTTGCCGGCCGTGACGATGTGGAAGGGCCGCCCGCGGGCCAGCGCCTGCAGCATGCTCGATTCGGCCATGCCCAGCACCGGCACGCGGCTGGCCGAACGCAGCGTCGCCAGGCCGGGGTCGCCGTAGCAGGACAGCAGCACGGCATCGGCCCAGCCGTCGTCCACCGCCGGCCAGGCGCGGGCGGCGGCCTGGGCGCCGGCGGCAAAGCTCTCGCGGGTGGCGATCACCGGCGGTCCGTCGTCGCAGGTGAAGCCGCGCAGTTCCACCTGGCCGGCCGTCAGCCGCCGCAGCTCGTGCAGCACCGCGTCGGTCATGGCGGCCGTGCGGTTGGGGTTGAGCACCAGAAGCCGGGGGCGGGGCGGCAGGGCGGGAGCGGTCTGGGTCATGGCAGTGCCCGGTGGATGTGACAGCGGTGCCGGTCGGTGAAAGCAGCGCCCGTGCCCGCCGGGTCAGGCGGCCGACGGGGCCAGCGCGGCCTGGCTCTGGGCCCAGGCCTCGGCGATGGTCTGTTCGGCATCCCCCTCGGCCTCGGGCGCGGCCCGCGGCTTGAGCCGGGTCTCGATCAGCGACAGGTGCACCTGCATGGCCTTGAGTGCGCCGGCCGCATCGCCGCGGCGCAGGGCGAGGCTGATGGCTTCGTGCTCCTCGCAGCCGCAGCCCGATGCGCTGGCCGGCTCGAAGAAGGCCACCAGCATGGCGGTGCGGCTGACCAGCTCCTGCAACTGCCGCACCACGAAGGGGCTGCCGGTGAATTCGGCCAGCAGCAGGTGGTATTCGCCCGACAGGCGGATCGAGGCCGCGCGGTCGCCGGCATGCAGGGCGGCATGCTCGCGCCGCTCGTGTTCGGCCAGCGCCTCCATTTGTGCGGGCGCGAGCGTGCCGGCCAGGCTGCCGACGATGCCGCCTTCGATGATGCGGCGCGCGTCGTAGATCTCGCGGGCCTGTGCCAGCGTGGGGTTGCTGACGAAGCAGCCGCGGTTGGGCACCAGGTCCAGCAGGCGCTCGTGGCCCAGGCGGTGCAGCACCTTGCGCACCCGCTCGCGCGAGACGCCGAAGACCTGCGCCAGCCGCGTTTCCACCAGCTGGGTGCCGGGCGCGAGCCGCCCGGCCAGCAGGGTCTGCGCCAGGGTGCGGTGGATGGCCTCTTCCGTCGGATGCATCCGGACGACTTTAGCGCAGGCCCTCGGGGCGCCCATCCGCGCGATCCCTGTCGGCGGAAGCCGTCATCCGGCGGGGGTGGCCGCGGCGTCCGGCCGCGGCGCGTGGGCCAGCCAGTGGCGGGCGATCTGCTCGCGCGTGGCGATCCAGGCGCCACCGCGGCGGCGCAGGTGGTCGAGGATCAGCGCCAGCGCCTTCATGCGCGCCGGCCGGCCGATCATGCGCAGGTGCAGGCCCACCGACATCATGCGCGGCCGCGTGGCGCCTTCCTCGTGCAGCCAGTCGAAGGCGTCGCACACGTACTCGGCGAACTGCGCGGCGGTGGCGAAGCGCTGCGTGTGCTGGAACTGCATGTCGTTGGTGTCGAAGGCATAGGGCAGCACCAGGTGCGGCCGGCCGGCCACCGGCACGAAGAAGGGCAGGTCGTCGTTGTAGGCGTCGCTGTCGTAGAGGAAGCCGCGTTCGGCCAGCAGCGCCCGGGTGTTCGGCGTGCAGGCCGAGCGCGTGTGCCAGCCCACGGGCCGCCGACCGCACGCGGCCTCGATGGCGGCCAGGCAGGCGTCCATGGCCGCGGCCTCCTGCGCGGGCGCCAGGCCGGCGTGACTCTCCCAGCGCCAGCCGTGGGCCGAGACCTCGTGCCCGCGGGCCACCGCGTCCTGCGCCAGCCAGGGGCTGCGCTCCACCGCCCGGCCGCAGGCGCTGACGGTCATCGGCGCGCGGTGGCGGTCGAACAGCTCGGCGATGCGCCACCAGGCGGCGCGGGTGCCGTACTCGAAGTGGCTGTCGATGCACGGGTCCCAGCCGGTGCGCGGGTCGATCACCTCGTACACCGACTCGTTGCGCGCATCGCCATCGGCCACCGAGAACTCGGCGCCCTCCTCGAAGTTCAGCACGAAGGAGACCGCCACCCGTGCCTCGCCGGGCCAGGCCACGGCGGGCGGGCGGTTGGCGTAGCCGATGAAGTCGCGGGAGTTGTTAGTCAGTGATGAGGTCATGGAGCGTGGTGCTCGGAGCGTTCGAAGGGCCGCGGAGCAGGCCATGCGGAGGCGCCCGCGGAACCGGCTTTGCCGGGCCGCGGGGGAGGTCTTGCAGACCGCGCTGCGCCAGTGGCGCATCTCCTCGCCAGTCAGAGAAGGTCCACCGGACCTTCTCTGTACGGGCTCGGCCCCTTGAGGGGGAGGCGGCTACACGAAGTGAGCAAGCAACGGGGTGGTTCTCTAGTCTGCTTTGATGTTGCGTTCCTTGATCACCTTGGCCCAGCGCACGAACTCGGCGTTGAGGTAGTCGTTGGCCTGCGGCAGCGTGGTCGTGATGACCTGGCCGCCGGTGTCCTCGATGCGGGTGCGGAAGTCGGGCAGCGCGGCGACCTTGCGCAACTCGGCGTTGACCTGCTCCAGCACCGGCTTGGGCGTCTTGGCCGGCGCCAGCAGCATGTACCAGGAGACGAATTCGTAACCCGGGATGCCGGCTTCGGCCACCGTCGGCACGTTGGGCAGCTTGGGCGCGCGCTTGGCGCCGGTCACGGCCACGGCGTTGAGCTTGCCGCTCGTCACCATCGGCAGCGAGGACGTGATGATGTCCACCGACAGCGGCACGCGGTCGGCCATCACGTCCTGCAGCGCGGGGGCGGCGCCCTTGTAGGGCACGTGGGTCATGCGCACGCCCGCCATCGACTCGATGAGCGCCGCGCCCACGTGACTGGTGGAGCCCACGCCGGAGGACGCGTACTGCACCTCCTCGGGCTTGGCGCGGGCCATGGCCAGCAGGTCCTTGAGCGATTTGTCCTTGAGCGCGGGGCCGGTCACGATGACGCTGGGCACCTCGGCCACCACGCCCACGGGCACGAAGTCGGCGCGCGTGTCGTAGGGCAGCTTGCTGTACATGAAGGGGTTGACCGCATGGCCGATGGTCACCATCAGGAAGGTGCTGCCATCGGCCGGCGACTTGGCCGTCACGTCGGTGCCGATGATCCCGCCCGCGCCGGGCTTGTTGTCGATGACGATGGGCTGGCGGTTGCCCGTGATCTCGGCCAGCTTCTGGCCCACCAGGCGGGCGTACACGTCGGCCGCGCCGCCGGGCGGGAAGGGCACGACGATCTTCACGGGGCGGTCGGGCCAAGCGGCGGCGTCGGCGGCACTGGCGGGCGCCGAGGTGCCCAGGGCGGCTGCGGCCAGCAGGCCGCCGAGCAGGGCCGTGGCCAGGGTGCGGCGGGTGGATCGGGCCGGCAGGGGTTCGGCGGAAGGGTAGACAACAGGACGGTGCATGGCGGCTCCAGCGAAAGGGTTGGGCGGGTGCCGCGCTTCGCCTTGGGAAGTGCCTGCACCTGAATTGTGCACTTCAAGAAATTGATTGTGCACAATTGAAGTCGCTAGCGGCTTTCGTGCCAATGGGCTTCCCGGCTGCACGCTTCGACGTGTCTCGTGCAAAGGAGATGGGCTGACTCCCTCCCCCGCTGGGGGAGGGCGGGGGTGGGGGCCAACGCCCCAAAGACCCTGCCGTTCGGCGCTGGCCACCATCCCAGCCTTCCCCCAGAGGGGGAAGGAGCTGAGCCAGCGGGGACGTCGACCGGCGGGCCGCAGTGCAGCCCCTCAGCGCCTCCGCACCTTAGTGCGGCAGCGCCGCCAGCGCGCTGACCAGCGCCTCCTGAAAGGACAGCGCCGCGATCGGCAGCATCCGCCCCTCGCGTGTCGCCAGCACGAGCTGGCTGCTGGTGAGCGAGCGGTCCATCAGCGGGATCGACACCAGCTCCCCGGTTCGCACCTCGCGCAGCGTGCCGATCTGGAACTGGAAGCTGATCGCCCCGGTCTGCCGCGTGAACTCCTTGAGCGTCTGCACCGCGCTGGCCTCCAGCGCCACCTTCAGCTGCAGCCGCGAGCGGGCCATCACCGCGTCGAGCAGCCGCCGGCTGCCGAAGGAACGGTCGCCCAGCGCCACGGTGTAGTCCTGGCAGTCGGCCAGGCGCAGGCTCTCGCGGCCCGCCAGCGCATGGTCGGGGCGCAGCATGGCGCACAGCGGCTGGTCCAGCGCGCTGATGACGCGCAGCGCCTCCGAAGGCTGCGGGTCGTGCACCAGCACCATCTCCACGTCGTCGGCCATCAGCTGCTGCACCAGCTGCGCCGTCACGCCAGACACCACCTGGAACTGCACGCCCGGATGCGCCTGCTGGTAGTGCGCGATGGTGCGCGGCATCAGGTCGCTGGCCACCGATTCGGCGCAGCCGATGCGCACCGTGCCGCGCACCAGGCCGCGCAGCTGCTCGATCTGCGAGGCCGCCGAGCGCAGGTCGCCCAGCGTGCGACGCACGGCGGTCAGCAGCACCTCGCCGGCCGCCGTCAGCCGCACGCCGCGCGGCAGGCGCTCGAACAGGGGCGTGCCGATCTCGGCCTCGATCTCCAGGATCTTGCGGTTGAGCGCGGTCGAGGCCACGTGCAGCTTTTCGGCCGCCTTGCGGATCGAGCCGGCGCGGGCGACGGCATCCAGATAGACGAAGGAGCGCGGCGGGTGGAGCATGGCCGGGACATTGTGCAGGGGGCTGTCGCAGCGGGCTCTGCCGAGCCGCATGCCGGGGCGCTGCATCGCCCAGGCCCGGCGCAGGCGTAGGCACCCGCCCACAGGGCGAAGCGCCCCCCGCGGCATGCGCCCGCGCGCCCCGCTGCCTAACATCGGCGGGCCATGCCCATGGAGACACCGCCCGAGACCGAATCGCTCCCGCCACCGCGCGCCGCGTCGCGCCCCGGCGATCTGGTCGTCGCCCGCCCCGAAGGCCTGTACTGCCCGCCCGGCGACTTCTACATCGACCCCTGGCGCCCGGTGGACCGGGCCGTCATCACGCACGGCCATTCCGACCATGCGCGCTGGGGCCACAACCACTACCTGGCGCATGAGCAGGGCGAGGGCATCCTGCGCGCCCGGCTGGGTGCCGACATCACACTGCAGACCCTGCCCTATGGCCAGGCCATCGAGCACCACGGCGTGCGCATCTCGCTGCATCCGGCCGGCCATGTGCTGGGCTCGGCGCAGGTGCGGCTGGAGCATGGCGGCCAGGTCTGGGTGGCGTCCGGCGATTACAAGACCGAGCCCGACGGCACCTGCACGCCCTTCGAGCCGGTGCGCTGCGACTGCTTCATCACCGAATCCACCTTCGGCCTGCCCATCTACCGCTGGCCGACGCAGCCCGAGCTGTTCGCGCAGATCGACGACTGGTGGCGGCGCAATGCCGAGGAGGGCCGTGCCAGCGTGCTGCTGGGCTATGCCTTCGGCAAGGCCCAGCGCATGCTGCATGGCGTCGATGCCTCCATCGGGCCGATCGTGGTGCATGGCGCGGTGGAGCCGCTCAATGCCGTCTACCGCGCCGCGGGCGTGCCCTTGCCGCCCACCCTGCGCGTGACCGACCCCGGCGTCGATGCCGCGATGCTGCGCCGTGCCCTGGTGGTGGCGCCGCCCTCGGCCCAGGGTACGCCGTGGATGCGCCGCTTCGGCGCCAATGCGTCCGACGCCTTCGCCAGCGGCTGGATGCTGCTGCGCGGCACCCGCCGCCGCCGCGGCGTGGACCGTGGCTTCGTCATGAGCGACCACGCCGACTGGCCGGGGCTGCACAACGCCATCGCGGCCACAGGCGCCGAGCGCGTGATGGTCACGCACGGCAGCGTCGCGGTGATGGTGCGCTGGCTGCGCGAGAACGGGCTGGATGCGCAGGCCTTCGCCACCGAGTACGGCGACGAGGACATCGCCGACGCGCCCGAGGCCGCGGACAAGCCGGCGGCGCAGGCACCACCGCCCGTCGATTCGCCGCAGGCCGCGCTGGGCCCGGACGCCGCCGAGGCGCCTGCCACGCACGACGAACAGGGCGACCAAGCCCAGGGCCCCGCCGCGCCATGAAAGCCTTCGCCGCCCTCTACCGCGAGCTGGACGCCAGCACCTCCAACCTGGCCAAGCAGGCCGCCCTGCAGCGCTACCTGCGCGCCGCGCCGCCGCGCGATGCGGCCTGGGCGGTGTACTTCCTCGCCGGCGGCAAGCCGCGCCAGCTGGTGCCCGTCAAGCTGCTGCGCCTGCTGGCGCAGGAGGCGGCCGGCCTGCCCGAATGGCTGTTCGTCGAAAGCTACGAGGCGGTGGGCGACCTGGCCGAGACCATCGCGCTGCTGCTGCCGCCTTCCGACGGCACCCACGAACTGGGCCTGGCCGACTGGGTGGAGCAGCACCTGCTGCCCCTGCGCGGCGCGCCGGCCGACCGCCTGCCCGATACGCTGCGCGCCCAATGGCGGCTGCTGGCGCCGGAGGAGCGGCTCGTCTACTTCAAGCTCATCACGGGCGCCTTCCGCGTCGGCGTCTCCAAGCTGCAGGTCACGCAGGCCCTTGCGGCCGTGGGCGGGCTGGACCCCAAGCGCGTCGCCCAGCGGCTCATGGGCTACACCCACATCGGCGCGCGGCCCGGCGAGGCCGACTATGCGGCCCTGATCGCGCCCGAGGCCGCCGAGGGCCATGGCGCGCCCGCCAGCGGGGGCCAGCCCTATCCCTTCTTCCTGGCCCATCCCTTCAACGAGCCGTTGGAACGCTTCGACGAGCTGCTGGGCCCGCCCTCGGGCTGGCAGGTGGAATGGAAGTGGGACGGCATCCGCGCCCAGATCGTCTGCCGCGGTGGCCAGGCCTGGATCTGGTCGCGGGGCGAGGAACTGGTCAGCGAGCGCTTTCCGGAGCTGGCCGTGCTGGGCGACGTGTTGCCCGAGGGCACGGTGCTGGATGGCGAGATCGTGGTGTGGCGGGACGCACCGGCCGAGGCTGTAACCAGTGCCCGCGTTGACGACGCGGACGCCGAGGCGCCCACGGCCGGCGCAGCCCCCGGCGCTCGCGCCGCCCGGGCCGCCGCGGCCGGCGTCGCCCACACACCCGCCCGCACGGCTGGCCGCGTGCAGCCCTTCGCCGAACTGCAGAAGCGCATCGGCCGCAAGACCCTCGGCCCCAAGCTGCTGCGTGAACTGCCCGTGGTGCTGCTGGCCTACGACCTGCTCGAAGAGGCCGGCCAGGACCTGCGCCCGCTGACCCAGCACGAGCGCCGCGCGCGCCTCGATGCGCTATTGGCGGATGTGAACCACCCCGTGCTGCGTCCCAGCCCCGTGCTCACCGGCGACAGCTGGGCCGACCTGGCGCGCCAGCGCGAGGCCTCGCGCAGCCTGGGCGTGGAGGGCTTCATGCTCAAGCGCCGCGACGCGCAGTACGGCGTCGGCCGCACCAAGGACGTCGGCCTGTGGTGGAAATGGAAGATCGACCCGCTCACGGTCGACGCCGTGCTCATCTACGCCCAGCGCGGCCACGGCCGCCGCGCCAGCCTCTACAGCGACTACACCTTCGCCGTGTGGGACGGCCCGCCGGAGCAGGAGGGCCGCCAGCTGGTGCCCTTCGCCAAGGCCTACTCGGGCCTCACCGACGCCGAGATGGCGAAGGTCGACGCCGTCATCCGCAAGACCACCATCGAGAGCTTCGGGCCGGTGCGCAGCGTGCGGCCCACGCTGGTTTTCGAACTCGGCTTCGAAGGCATCGCCCGCAGCCCCCGCCACAAGAGCGGCATCGCCACCCGCTTCCCGCGCATGCTGCGCTGGCGGCAGGATAAGCCGGTGGAGGAGGCCGACACGCTGCAGACGCTGCAGGCTTTGTTGCCGGCGTGATGGTCTGATAACCTCCCTGGAGGCGGTATTTTTCGCCAACACAAAAAATCAGGGTGGAATGGGTTTTCGACACGGGCAAGGATGCCCTCAACCAGGCCAAGCACGGTGTCTCGCTCGCCAGGGCATGCGATCTCGACTGGGACCATGCGCTGGTGGCGCCCGACTTGCGGCGCGACTATGGCGAGCCGCGTCAGGTCGCACTGGCGCCCATGGCCGGCCGGCTCTGGGTGGTGGTGTTCACCGACCGGGCAGACGTGCGCCGGGTGATCAGCCTTCGCAAGGCCAACCTGCGGGAATTCCGACGTTATGAACAAGAAGCGCCCTGAACTCACAGCCCCGACGGCCGTCGAGGACGACGCCCTCACTGCGGCGGCCCTGGCCGATCCGGACAACCTGCCGTTGGACGATGCGCAACTGGCCGCCTTGCGGCCCGCTCGTGGCCGGCCGCGGCTGGCCCAGCCCAAGGTGGCGCTTACCATGCGCGTGGATGCCGACGTGCTCGAAGCCCTCAAGCGCAGCGGGCCGGGCTGGCAGACGCGGGTGAACAGCCTGCTGCGCAACGCCCTGGCCTTGAGTGCCGCCCATCACTGACGACGCGCTCCTTCAGCCCGGCCCGTTCTGCGGCCGGTTGTTCTCGATCCACACCCGCGTCGGCCCGCCCACGCGCGACAGGCGCATGTGGTACTCGTAGCGGCCGGGGTGGTACAGGCCGGTGAGGTACTGCACCGGCCGGCCTGCGGCATCGCACACCACGCGCGCGATGCGCAGCAGCGGCTCGCCGGCCTGCATGCGCAGGGCCTGGGCCACCTGCAGGTCGGCCAGGGCGGCGCCCATGGTCTGCTCGGCCGAATCGACCTGCACGCCATGCTGCTCCAGCGCCACCAGCATGGGCATGTCCTGCAGCGTGTGCCGCTGCACCGCCGTGGCCAGGTCGGCCGGCAGGAAGACTTCGGAGTACAGAAAAGGCTGCGTCTTGAACTTGCGGATGCGCACCACCCGCAACACCGGCGCGCCGGCCGCGAGGCCCAGCGCCTCGGCCGCGTGCGAAGGGGCTTCCACCACGCCATGGTCCAGCACCTGCACTCGCGTGCGCTCGCCCAGGCTGACGATGCTGTCGAGCAGGCCGGCGCGCAGGGGCAGGTGGCGCGGCGGCTCGCCCGTGCCGGTGGGCAGGGTGCCCTTGCCGCGCATGCGCATCACCAGCCCTTCTTCCTGCAGGCGGGCCAGCGCCGTGCGCACGGTCACGCGGGCGACGCCGAATTCCCGGGCCAGCTGGCGTTCGCCCGGCAGCGGCAGGCCCCGTTCGTAGTGGCCGGATTTCAGGCGCTCGCGCAGCAGCAGCCGCACCTGCTGGAAGCGCGGCAGGAGGGAGGGTTCGGCAGCGGCAGGCATGCGGCCGAATGTAGGAGGGCCGTTGGCGCCGGGCAAGGCGGACCCTGGCGTCGGTCGTCCGTGTCCGCGGTGCACCGCCGGCCGGCCCAGCGCGGACGGATCAATCGACGGTGGCGCCCGAGGCCTTGATGATCTTCGCCCAGTCCTGCACGTCCTGCGCCACGAACTGGCCGAACTGCGGCGGCGTCATGTGGACGGCGGTGGCCGCCTCGGTCTGCATGCGCTCCTGGTAGGCCGGCGAATCGATGGCGGCCTTGACGGCGGCGTAGAGCTTGTCCGTTACGTCCTGCGGCATGCGCGCCGGGCCGAACAGGCCGAACCAGGCCTGCGACTCGAAGCCCTTGACGGTGCGGCCGATGGGCGGCACGCCCGGGAACTGCGGCAGCGGCTCGCGCGTGCTCACACCCAGCAGCTGGATGGCGCCGCCCTTCGCATGCGGCAGCACGTTGACGGCGCTGGCGAACATCAGGTCCACCGTGCCGGCCAGCACGTCGGCCAGTGCCGGGTTGGTGCCTTTGTAGGGCACGTTGACGATGTCGGTGCCCGTCATCATCTTGAACTGCTCGCTCGCCAGGTGCAGCGACGAGCCCTGCGCGCCGATGGCGAAGTTGAGCTTGCCGGGGTTCTTCTTCGCGTATGCGATGAGCCCCGCCATGTCGCTGAAGGGCAGGCCCTTGCGGGCGATCAGCACGCTGGGCACGCGCGCCACCATGGTGATGGGGGTGAAGTCCTTCACCGGGTCGAAGCCCAGGTTCTTGTAGAGCGTGGCGTTGATGGTGTGGCCGGTGAAGCTCATCAGCAGCACGCTGCCGTCCGGCGGTGCCTTGGCCACATAGGCGGCGGCGATGTTGCCGCCGGCGCCCGCCCGGTTCTCGACCACCACCGGCCGGCCCAGGCTCTCGCTCATCATGCGGCCGATGATGCGGGCCAGGGTGTCGGTGGTGCCGCCGGCCGGGCTGCCCACGATGACGGTGAGGGGCCTGCCTTCCTGCGCGAGCGCAAGGCCGGGCAGGACGGCGGTGGCGGCCAGCAGCGCGGCCAGCGCGGCGCGGCGTGTGCGCGGGAATGTCATCGGGCTGTCTCCTTGTGATTGGGGGGCATGCTAGGCAGCGGGGCCGGGGCGTTCAATGGGACCAACTGGTCCTATCGATGGAGCCACTGACTGCCGCGCAGAGACGGGCCGCGTTCGGCGTCGGCGTCGTCTGCCGGCACCGGGACGCCGCCGGGTCCAGGCCGAGGCGCATGGGCTTTGCCCCGGGCTTCCATCACGGCCTCTCGGCCTGCACCCCGGCGTGACGGCCTTTGCTGTAATCGCGCGATGCCTCGCCGGCCTGCCCGATCGCCCGCCGCCCTCTCGACCGATGTGCCCACGCGGCCCGTCGAAGCCGCCGTCCAGCGCTGGTTCGACGGCCGCGGCTGGCAGCCCTTCGCCTTCCAGCGCGAGGTGTGGACCGCCATCGCGGCCGGCCGTTCCGGCCTGCTCCATGCGACCACCGGCGCGGGCAAGACCTATGCGGTGTGGCTGGGCGCGCTGCAGGCGCTGGCCGGCGAGCCGCCCGCCGCGGAAAGCGGCGGCAAGCCATCCGCGCCACCCCCGCTCACGGTGCTGTGGATCACCCCGATGCGGGCGCTGGCTGCCGACTCGCTGCGCGCCCTGTCCGAAACGCTGGCCGTGGTCGCGCCCCACTGGGCGGCCGCCGCGCGCAGCGGCGACACCTCGTCGTCCGAGCGCAGTGCGCAGAACCAGCGCCTGCCCACGGTGCTGGTCACCACGCCCGAGAGCCTGTCGCTGATGCTGGCCCGGGCCGATGCGCAGGAGCGCCTGCGCCACCTGCGCCTGGTGGTGGTGGACGAATGGCACGAGCTGCTGGGCAACAAGCGCGGCGTGCAGGTGCAGCTGGCGCTGGCCCGCCTGCGCGGCTGGAACGCCGGGCTGATGGCCTGGGCCATGTCGGCCACGCTGGGCAACCTGCACGAGGCCATGGGCGCGCTGCTGCGGCCGGGGGAGGCCGGGGTGCTGGTGCAGGGGCAGGTGCCCAAGACGCTGGTGGTCGACACCCTGCTGCCCGGCCGCACCGACCGCTTTCCCTGGGGCGGCCACCTGGGCCTGGCCATGCTGCCGCAGGTGGTGCAGGAGATCGACGTCAGCCCGAGCACGCTGGTCTTCACCAACACCCGCTCGCAGTCCGAGATCTGGTACCAGGCCCTGCTGGAGGCCCGGCCCGACTGGGCGGGGCTGATCGCGCTGCACCACGGCTCGCTCGACCGCGCAGTGCGCGAGTGGGTGGAACTGGGCCTCAAGAGTGGTCAGCTCAAGGCGGTGGTCTGCACCTCCAGTCTGGATCTGGGCGTGGACTTTCTGCCGGTGGAGCGCGTGCTGCAGATCGGCTCGCCCAAGGGTGTGGCGCGGCTGCTGCAGCGCGCCGGCCGCTCGGGCCATGCGCCGGGCCGGCCCTCTCGCGTGAGCATCGTGCCCACCCACAGCCTGGAGCTGGTCGAGGGCGCCGCCGCGCGCGACGCCATCGCGGCCGGCCACATCGAGTCGCGCCACACGCCGCGCGAGCCGCTGGACGTGCTGGTGCAGCACCTGGTGACGGTGGCGCTGGGCGGCGGCTTCACGCCCGAGGCGCTCTACGACGAGGTGCGGCGCACGGCCGCCTATGCGCACCTGTCGCCAGCCAGCTGGCAGTGGTGCCTGGACTTCGTGCGCCAGGGCGGCGCGTCGCTGGCCGCCTACCCCGACTACCACCGCGTGGTGCCCGATGCCGAAGGCGTGTGGCGCGTGCCCGACGCGCGGCTGGCCCGGCGGCACCGCAGCAACATCGGCACCATCGTCAGCGACGCCAGCATGAGCGTGCAGTTCGTCGGCGGCGCGCGCATCGGCACGGTGGAAGAAAGCTTCGTCGCCCGCATGAAGCCGGGCGACTGCTTCCTCTTCGGCGGCCGCATGCTGGAGCTGGTGCGCATCCGCGAGATGACCGCCTGGGTGCGCCGCGCCAGCGGCCAGCGCCCGGCCGTGCCGCGCTGGAACGGCGGGCGCATGCCGCTGTCGACCACGCTGGCCGATGCCACGGTGCAGCAGCTGGCGCTGGCCGCCGAGGGCCGCTACGACTCGCCCGAGCTGCAGGCCGTGCGCCCGCTGCTGGAGATCCAGCAGGCCTGGTCGCGCCTGCCCACGCCCGAGACGCTGGTGGCGGAGGCGCTGCGCACGCGCGAGGGCTGGCACCTCTTCCTCTACCCCTTCGCCGGCCGGCATGTGCACCTGGGGCTGGCCAGCCTGCTGGCCTGGCGGGTGGCGCAGCATGCGCCGCGCACCTTCTCCATCGCGGTCAACGACTACGGCTTCGAGCTGCTGTGCGCCACCGAGGTCGACTGGCCGCAGCTGCTGCCCGAGGTGCTGCGTGCCGGCCACGACGCGTCCGCGCAGGAGGCCCTGGCCGCGCACGACGACGAGGGCGCGCTGCTGCACGAGGTACTGGCCAGCCTCAATGCCAGCGAACTGGCGCAGCGGCGCTTCCGCGAGATCGCGCGGGTGTCGGGCCTGATCTTCCAGGGCTACCCGGGCGAAAAGCGCAGCAGCCGGCAGCTGCAGGCCTCGTCCTCGCTGTTCTGGGAGGTGCTGCGCAAGTACGACCCGGCCAACCGCCTATTGGCCCAGGCCGAGACCGAGCTGCTGGCGCAGGAGCTCGACATCGCCCGCCTGCGCGAAAGCCTGGTGCGCATGGCCGGCCAGCGGCTGGAGCTGGTGCAGCCCAAGCGGCCTACGCCCTTCGCCTTTCCGCTGATGGTGGAGCGCTTCCGCGAGAAGCTCAGCAACGAGAGCGTGGCCGACCGCATCGCTCGCATGGTGGCGCAGCTGGAAGAGGCCGCCGGCGGCGACATTCCCGTGGGCGACGCGCAGGACGTGCGGCGCACCCTGGCCTTCGGGCAGGAGCAGCCGCCGGACAAGCCGGTGAAGGGCAGCGAGGACGCGGCCCCGACGCCGCGTCGCGCCCGCCGGCCGCGCAAGCCGTCGAAGCCGCTGCCGCCGCTGTAGTGCGGTGCGCGCTGCGCCCTGGGGCGGGGCGGGCGGGCCGCAGCGGGGCACCGCCTCGCCGACGGCGAGCAGGCCGGGCACGCGGCGCGCCTGCCATGCCCCAGGGCATCAAGCCGGCCAGTCGGTCAGGACTTCGTGACCGTTCAGCTTTCCGGATGGTTGCCAAACGTAAACTCCTGCCTCCTCCCGCCTCCCCCATGTCCTTCCTGCCCGTCTCCGACGCCCCTGCCGCCCATGAAGTGCTCTGGGCCGGCGAGCGCCTCCACCTGCTGCCCGAGCGCGCCCTGTGGTGGCCGGCGGCCCGGACCCTGTTCATCGCCGACCTGCACATCGGCAAGGCCGCCACCTTCCGGGCACTGGGCCAGCCGGTGCCCGGCGGCACCACGCACGAGAACCTGGCGCGGCTCGACGCGCTGATCCATCGGCAGGGTGCGCGCGAGGTGGTCTTCCTGGGGGACTTCCTGCACGCGCCGCAGGCCCGCACGCCGCAGGTGCTGCAGGCGCTGGCCGCCTGGCGTGCGCGTCATCCCCAGCTGGGCATGACGCTGGTGCGCGGCAACCACGACGACCGGGCCGGCGATCCGCCGGCCGAACTGCGCATCGCGCTGGCCGACGAACCCTTTGCGCTCGGTCCCTTCGCCTGCTGCCACCATCCGCAGACCCAGCCGGGCCGCTTCGTGCTGGCGGGCCACCTGCATCCGGCCTGCGCGCTGCAGGGCGCGGGCCGCGACAGCCTGCGCCTGCCCTGCTTCGTCAGCGAGCCGGGCCTGGCCATCCTGCCGGCCTTCGGCGAATTCACCGGCGGCCTGCTGCTGCCGCGGATGCCTCAGCGCCGGCTGCATGCGGTGGGTGGCGGGCGCGTGTGGCTGTTGCCGCCCGCGGCCGGCGACCGCGACGAAGGGGCGCCATGGCCTCGGTGAACCTGCGCGAGGAAGCGGCGCTGATGCTCACCCGCTCGTCCATCGTGGCCGAGCTGGACATCCACGACGCGCGGATCATCGTCGACGCCATGCGCCCCATGGCCGTCAAGGCCGGCACGGTCATCATGACCGAGGGGCAGACCGACGACGTCGACTACATGGCGCTGGTGCTCGAAGGCCAGGTCCGGGCCGAAGGCTCGGGCGTGGGCGATGGCGACGAGGTGGTGATCTCGGTCATCGACGCCGGCCAGCTCTTCGGCGAGATGGGCCTGATCGACGGCTCGCCGCGCTCGGCCACCTGCACGGCCCTCACCGACCTCAAGCTGGCGGTGCTCACCCGCCGCGCGCTGCGGGGCCTGGTGGAAGTGCAGCCCGCCGTGGCCGCGCGGCTGATGCTCTCCATCTCTCGCGCGCTGGCCGAGCGCCTGCGCGAGAGCAACCGCCGCCTGCGCACCCTGTCGCAGATCAGCCGCGCCATGCAGGCCGAGCTGGGCGCGGTGCACGCCGTGAACAAGCGCCTGCTGGCGGCGCAGGCGCGCAAGGCCGGCTGAGACTTCCGGCGGGCCGGCGGGCCGGCGCGTGGCGTGGCGTGGCGTCATGACCGGACGATTCCCCAGCCAAGGGCGCATCCCCATGCGGGCCGTTCACCCACGACCGTTCAGGCTGAGCCTGTCGAAGCCCGCCGCCCCACGCCGGGGCAAACAGTCTGACTGACTTTCATCGCAAGCGGCCCCGACGCTTCTCGCCATGCCCTGCGGCAGTGCACCCGACGCACCGTTCCCGCCCATGGTGCAATCAAAATGGAGTGAATACTCCATTAAGTGAAGAAAACACTTACTCCAGGGCTGGCACGCCGTATGCTGACGTGGGTCAAACATCCCACGGAGTCGACGCACGATGAGCAGCACGCCCTATCCCCGCAACGCCTGGTACCCGCTCGGCTGGGCCCGCGACATCGGCCAGTCGCTGGCCAAGCGGCGCGTCCTGGGCGAAGACCTGGTGGTCTTCCGCACCAGCACCGGCGAGGTGGCCGCGCTGGACGACGCCTGCCCGCACCGCCTCGCGCCGCTGTCGCTGGGCCGGTTGCGCGGCGATTCGGTGGAATGCGGCTACCACGGCCTGGCCTTCGACTGCAGCGGCCGCTGCACGCAGGCGCCCGGCATGCAGCGTGCGCCGGCCAATGCGCAGGTGCGCAGCTATCCCACCGCCACGTCCATGGGCATGGTCTGGGTGTGGATGGGCGACGCGGCCCTGGCCGATGCCACGCAGGTCTTCCATCTGCCCGAGTACGACGACCCGGCCTACAGCGTGATCGAGGGCGACGCACTGCCCGTGGCCGCCAACTACCTGAGCCTGGCCGACAACCTGTGCGACCCTACGCATGTGGTCTACGTGCATCCCACCACGCTGGGCAGCACCGGCCGTGAAGAGACGCGCGTGCAGCACCAGCGCGAGGGCCGCAAGGTGGTCACCTGGCGCTGGGTCATCGACGGGCCGCTCATCCCCATCTTCCAGGGCCTGAAGGACTTCGGCGGCAACGTGGACCGCTGGCACTACTACCACTACCACGCGCCCAGCATCGCCGTCATCGACTTCGGCTCCGCCGCCACCGGCACCGGCGCACCCGAGGGCGTGCGCGGTGACTGCATCCAGATGTTCGCCTGCCACTTCATCACGCCGGTGGACGCGCGCAGCTGCGTGCAGCACTGGCTGCTGCTGAAGAACTCGCCCGCCGACGCCGCCACCGACGAGCGCCTGCGCGCCGGCCTGCGCGTGGCCTTCAACGAGGACAAGGCCGTGCTCGAAGCGATCCAGCGCAACGAGGACAAGCCGCGCGCCTGGCAACGCGTGCAACTCGGCCTGGATGCCTCGGCCATCAAGATGCGCCGCATCGTGCAGGAAATGGTCGAGGCCGAATCGGCCTGAGCGCGACCAACCTCCGCGGCATCGCCGGGTGCCGCGCCCGCTTTCCGTTCTTCCGTCTCCGTCCACCACCCACCCACGAGGACCCGCGATGATCCCCAAGCCCTGGCGCCATGCCCTGACCGTCGGCCTGCTGGCCGTCGTTGCCACCGCGCTGCCCGCCGCCGCGCAGGAGCCGATCCGCATCGGCGAGATCAACAGTTACAAGGCCCTGCCGCAGAACCTGGTGCCCTACCGCAACGGCTGGCTGCTGGCGCAGGAAGAGATCAACGCCGCCGGCGGCGTGCTCGGCGGCCGCAAGCTGGAGACGCTGTTCCGCGACGACCACGCCAACCCCGGCGATGCCGTGCGCATGGCCGAGGAGCTGATCGCCCGCGAGAAGATCGACATCCTCTCCGGCGTCACGCTGTCGCACGTCGGCGTGGCGCTGGCCGACTTTGCGCGGCAGAAGAAGATGTTCTTCCTCGCCTCCGGCCCCTTGAGCGACAAGGTGGTGTGGGAGAACGGCAACCGCTACACCTACCGGCTGCGCTCCGGCACCTATGCCCTCGCCACGTCGGTGGTGGCCGAGGCCGCCAAGCTCGGCAAGAAGCGCTGGGCGCTCATCTATCCCAACTACGAGTATGGCCAGGCCGCGACGGCTGCCTTCAAGGAGCAGCTCAAGAAGCTGCAGCCCGACGTGGAGTTCGTGGCCGAGCAGGCGCCGCCGCTGGGCAAGATCGACGCCGGCGCCGTGGTGCAGGCCATCGCCGACGCGAAGCCCGATGCCATCTTCAACGTGATGTTCGGCAGCGACCTCACCAAGCTGGCGCGCGAGGGCAAGACCCGCGGCCTGTTCCAGGGCCGCGAGGTGGTGAGCCTGCTGACCGGCGAGCCCGAGTACCTGGACCCGCTCAAGGACGATGCACCCGAAGGCTGGATCGTCACCGGCTATCCGTACACCGCCATCGACACGCCCGAGCACCGCGCCTTCTACGCGGCCTACCAGAAGAAGTACGGCGACTATCCGCGCCTGAATGCGGTGGTGGGCTATGCCACGGTGAAGGCCCTGGCGGCCGGCATCCAGAAGGCCGGCGGCACCGACACCGAGAAGCTCATCGCCGCCTTCAAGGGCCTGAACTTCTCCACGCCCTTCGGGCCGGCCACCTTCCGCCCGCAGGACAACCAGTCCACCATGGGCATCTACGTGGGCCGCACGACGGTGAAGGACGGCAAGGGCGTGATGCCCGCGGGAACGTACATCGACGGCAGCAAGCTGGCACCGCCGGATGATGTGATCAGAAAGCTGCGGAACTGAGGAGCGTCCCATGCCAACTCAGTTGTGCATCGCGCAGTGCGCCACCCGCGCCGCATGAAACCGGCGCAGCGGTAACGATCAAATGGCCGCGGAGCAGGCCATGCGCGGGCACCCGAGGAACTGGCTTTGCCAGGCCTCGGGGTGCGCCTCCCTCCCGAGCCGAAGGCGACAGAGAGGGGGGAGCCGCGAAGCGGCATGGGGGGTGTTCACGCCTGGATACTGCGCAGAACGACCTCGCAGATGTGCGCCCGCCAGCCGCTGCGGCGCGGGCGGCTCATCAAATCCACGCCCATCCAGGCCGAGCAGGTGTACTGGTTGGAGATGTAGAAGAAGCCGAGCGACATGATGCTCATGAGCACATGCTCGGCCTTCACGTCGCGGCGGAACACGCCCTGGGCCTGGCCGGCCGACAGGATCTCGGCCACCGTCTCCACCAGCGGGAAGGACGTGCGGCCCACCTGCTGCGACTGGCGGATGTGCCGGCCGCGCAGCAGGTTCTCGTTCATGATCACCCGCACCAGGTCGGGGTTGGCCACGTAGTGGTCCCAGGCATGCTCGATCAGCTGGCGCATGCCCGCCACCGGGTCGGGCGGCAGCACGAAGTCGCGCTGCGCGCCGATCATCTCGGCATAGAGCTTCTCCAGCACCGCCTGGTAGAGCCGCTCCTTGTTGCCGTAGTAGTAGTAAAGCATGCGGTCCACCGTGCCGGCCTGCTTGCTGATGCGCTCGATGCGCGCGCCGGCAAAGCCATGCTCCGCGAACTCGGCAATGGCGGCGGCCAGGATGCGGTGCTCGATCTGTTCTTCGGGCTCGCGCGGGCGCGTGCGCCGCGTCGGGCCGCCGGGGGCCGGGGCGGGCAGCGGCGCCGCGGGTGGCGGCGCTGCCGCCGCATCGGCCGGCGCGGCGGCAGCGGAAGTCCGGCGCGTCTTCTTGGCGGGCGGGAGGGTGTTCTTGGCAGGCACGGCGCCGGGCGGTGTCGGGAGACGGGAAAGAGGCGGATTCTCGCGCAGGCCGACGGGCCGGCCCGTTGCGCCCGCTTGGACTGCGGCGGTCCTGCGCCGCTGGGGCGTGGCCGAGGACGGCCCGCTCACGACAAGGACGCAGGCGCCACCTGCAGCCACGGCCACCTGGCGCGGTACGAGGCAGCCTTGCGCTCATACAGCGCGGCGTGAGGCACCCGCGGGTTCATCGCCAGCGTGCCCGCGTACAGGCCTTCCAGCCCGTAAGGCGCATACAGCCGGCCGGGCGCAATGCCCACGCAGGTCGCGGGAATCAGGAAGCGGTCGATGCCGTCGCGGCTGCTGTGCAGGCGCGGACAGGGCTCGCCGAAATGCGCTTCGTACCAGAGATGCACGCGGGCCTGGTTGCAGGCCTCCAGCGTGATGCCCTGGTCGGCGAACAGGGCGTCCACGCGTTGCTGCACGGCCTGCTCTCCGGCTTCGGAGAGATCGGCGGGGTCGAAGTAGAAGAGGTCGTAATCCTTGATGTCCGCCGCCGGCGGGCGCCCCGACTGCTGGTTCCAGACGGTCTGGAACAGGCAACCGGCCACCAGCCAGCCGTCGGGCAGCGCCAGCGCGTCCCAGCGGGCCAGGATGCAGGCGTTGTGCGGATTGCGCAGCACGTCGGCGAGGAAGCGCGCTTCCAAGGCCGCGTCCGTCGCGGGCCTCTCCTTCATGCGGCGTGCCAGCGCCCCAGCAGCACCGCCGCGGCGCGCACGCGCTGCGTGTCGCGGCCCCAGCGGCGGCCTTGGGGCAGGTGGCGCAGCCAGCGCATGCGGCGGGCCGCCTCGGCCACGCGCTCGCGCACGCCGGGCTCGGCCGCGGCCATGGCCGCCTGCCAGTGCGCTGCGGCAGCCTGCGGGCCGGCGGCGAGGATCAGCGCGCCGGTGGAATGCAGGTAGCTCAGCCAGTCGCGGGCCTGGCACTGGTCGGTGGGCAGCGTGGCGCCGGGGTCGTCCTCGAAGTCGATGAAGCCGATCTCGCCGTCGGGGCACAGCACCATGTTGCGGGCAAAGGCCTGGCTCAGGTACTGGCCGCGGGCATGCACCCGGGCGATGGCCTCCAGGCCCTGCGCCCAGGCGGCCAGCAGCACGGCCGGGCCCTGGGTGGCGGCCTGCTCCAGGCGTTCCATCAGCATGGCGGCACTGCGGCCGCTGCCGGCCAGGTCGCTGATCAACAGGCCCTCGGGCTGCTCGGCCAGCACCTGCGGCACGCGCAGGCCGCTGGCGGCCAGGCTGCGCAGGCGCGCGGCTTCGATGGCGATGGCCGCCGCGCCGCCCGGGTTGGGCACGGGCGTCAGCACCTCCAGCCGCAGCGTGCGGGCGATCAGCGACAGCAGCCGGTAGCGCAGCGGGCCATGGCGCGGGCCGGCCTTCTTGAGCCAGACGCGCCGGTCGTCCAGCCGGTGGTCGGCCACGCTGCGCGCCTGCTTCGGCAGCATCTCGCGCAGGAAGGCATGCGGGTCGCGCCGGGGCGGGGCCTCGCCGCCGGCGGCGTCGTCGCGGCGGGGGGAGGAGGACGAGGAACGTCGGAAAGAGGGGCGGAGCGCTGCCATGAAAACGGAAATCGGCCGGGCCGGCCGCAGGGCCGCCAGGGGCGCTCGCCGGCGGGCGGCCCGGTGTGCTGCATCATAGGGGGCATTCCCGGACACCCTTTTCCCATGACTTCCGACACCTCCCCGCCGGCCGAAGTCGGCACCGCTGCCGCCCTGCCGCCCCTGACGCCCGAAGATTTCGACGCCCTGGACGACGCGCTCGACGCGATGCGCGAGCACGACGAGGACGTCCCCCAGTGGGAGTTCTGTGACGGCTTCATGGCCGCGCTGGTCTGCACCCGCCGCGTGGTCGAGCCCAGCGAATACTGGCCCGCGCTCTTCGGCCCCGGCTTCTCGCCCGCCCAGCACATGGAGTTCGTCTGGCGCTGGAAGCGCCGCTGGCACGAGATGCAGACGGCCCTCGACGCGGCCGATGTGCAGTCGCTGGACGACGATCGCTGCTTCCAGCCCGAGTGTCTGGATCTGCGCGGCGCCATCGCCGCCCTGCCGCCCGAGGAGCGCGCCGAAGCGCCCGAGGGCGAGCTGCCTTCCTTCGCCCAGGTCTGGGCCCTGGGTTTCCTGGCCGCGGTGGAGCACTGGTCCGAGGACTGGGCAGCGCCGCGCGACAAGGAAGTGGCCGAGATGCTCGCCGACGGCCTGGACTGCATCGAGACCCTGGCCCAGGACGACACCCACCCGCCCGCGCTGTCGATGTACGCCGAAGACGGCCCGCCCACCGTCAGCCAGCAGCGGCTGGACGACTTCGGCGAAGCCATCTGGGCCGTGTACGACCTGCGCCAGCTGTGGCGCAGCCTGGGCCCGCGGGTGCAGGCCGTGCGCCGCGCCGACGAGCCCGGCCGCAACGACCCCTGTCCCTGCGGCAGCGGCAAGAAGTACAAGAAGTGCCACGGGGCCTGAACCCGCAGGGCGAAGGCCTGACAGCCGCGTGACACCGCAGCAAGCGGCAGGGACATTGACAGCCGTCGTTTGACAGCCCGCGCCCGAGGCGCAGGATGCGGCCATGGACCTCGAACTTGCCGGCAAACATGTCTTGATCACGGGGGGCAGCAAGGGCATCGGCCTGGCCTGCGCCCGGGGCTTTCTGCAGGAGGGCGCCCGCGTCAGCCTGGTGGCCCGCCACGAGGCGGGGCTGGTCGATGCGGCGCTTGCGCTGGCCGACGCCCGGGCCGACGCGGCCCGCATGGTCGCCACCTTCGCGGCCGACCTGAGCGACCCGCAGGCCGCCATCGCGGTGCTGGAGCGCATCGAGCAGTCGCACGGGCCGGTGGACGTGCTGGTCAACTCGGCCGGCGCAGCCCGCCGCACGCCCGCCGACGAACTGGACGCCGCGCGCTGGCAGGCGGCCATGCAGGCCAAGTACTTCACCTATATCCACATGATGGACCCGCTCATCAAGCGCATGGCGGCGCGCGGCCACGGCGCCATCGTCAACGTGGTGGGCGCGGGCGGCAAGGTGGCCAGCCCCATCCACCTGGCCGGCGGCGCGGCCAATGCGGCGCTGATGCTCGCCAGCGTGGGCCTGGCCAATGCCTATGCCGGCAAGGGCGTGCGGGTGAACGTGGTCAACCCCGGCCTCACGGCCACCGAGCGGCTGCATGAGGGCCTGGCCGCGCAGGCGGCGCAGCAGGGCATCACGCCCGAGGAGGCGCTGGCCCAGTCGACCGCCAAGTTGCCGCTGGGCCGCATCGCCGAGGCGCGCGAGGTGGCGGACGCCGTACTCTTTCTGGCCTCGGCGCGCGCCAGCTACGTCACCGGTGCCGTGCTGGCGATGGATGGCGCGGTCACGCCCATGGTGGTGTAGGCGCCGCACGGCGGCCGGCGGCTTCTTCCTCCTACAGGCCGTGCCCTGCAAGCCGGCCTAGGCTGGCGCTCCCCTGAACGGAGAGCCTTGCCATGCCCGCATCCAGCCCGCGCGTCCTGTGGAAGGGCGCCATCAGCTTCGGTCTCGTCCACATCCCGGTGGCGCTGTACTCGGCCACGCAGGACGGCAGCATCGACTTCGACTGGCTGGACAAGCGCTCCATGGACCATGTGGGCTACAAGCGCATCAACAAGAAGACGGGCAAGGAGATCGCCCGCGAGAACATCGTTCGCGGCGTCGAATGGGAGGACGGCCAGTACGTGGTGCTGACCGACAAGGAGATCGCCGATGCCTATCCGCGCACGCTGCAGACCATCGAGATCGAGCGCTTCGTGCCGGCCGACGGCATCCCCTTCATCCACCTCGACAGGCCGTACTACACGGCGCCCATCCAGCGCGGCGCCAAGGTCTATGCGCTGCTGCGCGAGGCGCTGGTGCGCAGCGGCCGCATCGGCGTGGCGCGCGTCGTGATCCAGACCAAGGAGCACCTGGCGGCGCTGGTGCCCGCGGGGCCGGGGCTGGTGCTCAACCTGCTGCGCTGGGGCGCGGACATCCGCTCCTGGGAAGGCCTGCCGCTGCCCGATGCCGATGCGCGCAAGGCCGGCGTCAACGACCGCGAGCTGAAGATGGCCGAGCAGCTCATCGACGACATGTCGGGCGAGTGGAACCCCGAGGAGTACGAGGACCGCTTTCGCGACCGCATCATGGCCCTGGTCGAGCGCAAGGCCGAGGCCGGCCAGGCGCAGGACGTCGCCAAGCTGGAGCCTCAGGAGCAGGCAAGCTCCGGCGCCAAGATCCTGGATCTGACCGAGCTGCTTCAGCGCAGCCTGCGGGGCGGCAAGGGCCGAGCGGCGGCCAAGGGCGACGACGACGAAGCGGCGGACGAGGGCGATGAGGACGACGGCAATACGCGCACCAAGGCCGCTGCAGGCAAGCGCGCTGCCGCCAAGGCACCCGCCAAGCGAGCCGCCGCCAAGTCCGCGCCCGCCCGCAAGACGGCACCGCGCCGCAAGGCGGCATGAGCGTCGCCCGCAAGACGGTCCGCAAGTCGGCCCGCACTCCGACACGCAGGACTTCTGCCTCCAGGGCTGGCGATGCGTCGCCTGCAGACACGGACGCTGCCCAGGCCCTGGCCGACTACCACCGCAAACGCGACTTCCAGCGCACCCCCGAGCCCCGCCACGGCGGCGCGCCGGGCGTCGAGGCCCTGGCCTTCGTGGTGCAGAAGCACGATGCCACGCGGCTGCATTACGACTTCCGGCTGGAGCTGGACGGCACCCTCAAGAGCTGGGCCGTGCCCAAGGGCCCCTGCCTCGATCCCACGGTCAAGCGCATGGCGGTGGAGGTGGAGGACCACCCCATCGCCTACGGCGACTTCGAGGGCCGCATCCCCGAGGGCCAATACGGCGCCGGCACGGTGATCGTGTGGGACCGCGGCACCTGGGCGCCCGAAGGCGACGCCCGCGCCGGCCTGCGCGCCGGCAAGCTCAGCTTCACGCTGCAGGGCCACAAACTGCAAGGCCGCTGGACGCTGGTGCGCATGCACGGCAGGGACGAGAAGAAGCCCAGCTGGCTGCTGATCAAGGACGAGGACGCCGCGGCCCGGCCGCTGGCCGACTACGACGTGACCGAGGCCGAGCCGGACAGCGTGCGCCACATCGGCCAACCCGAGGCCGACCCCGCCGACGAGCCGGCACAACCCGAACCCCCGGCCGCCAGCAAGCCGGCAGTGCGCGGCCGGAGCAAAGCCGCCACCCAACGCGCCGACGCCACGGCCAGGAAGGGAAGGCCGAAGGACGCCGAAGAGGCGCACCTGCCCGGCGTGGCCGCCGCATTGCCCGACACCTTCGCCCCCCAGCTCGCCGTGCTGGCCGACGGCCCGCCGCCCGAGCCTGCGCAATGGGCCTGGGAGCTCAAGTTCGACGGCTACCGCCTGCTCACCCGCATCGACGGCCGCGGGCGCGTGCGCTGCTTCACCCGCAACGGCCACGACTGGACCGATCGCCTGCCCGAGCTGGCCCGCGCGCTGGCGCAGCTGCCGGTGCGCAATGCCTGGCTCGACGGCGAGATCGGCGTGCTGGGCGCCAACGACGCGCCGGACTTCCAGGCGCTGCAGAACGCCTTCGACCTGCAGGCCACGGCGCCCATCGTCTACTGGCTGTTCGACGCGCCCTTCGTGGGTGGCCGGGACCTTCGCGATGAGCCGCTGTCGCTGCGGCGCGAGGCCCTGCGTGCCATCTTCGACGCCGGTGAGCTGCCGCCGTCGTTGCGCTTCAGCGAGGCCTTCGATGCCGCGCCGCGCGACCTGCTGGCCTCCGCGGCCGGGCTGGGCTTCGAGGGCATCGTCGGCAAGCGGATGGACAGCCCCTACCTCAGCGGCCGTTCGCCGGCGTGGATCAAGCTCAAGCACCAGTTGCGGCAGGAGTTCGTCATCGGCGGCTACACCGCACCGCGCGGCAGCCGCAGCGGCTTCGGCGCGCTGCTGCTGGGCGTGTATGACGAGCAAGGCGACCTGAAGCACGCCGGCAATGTCGGCACCGGCTTCGACCAGCGCCGCCTGGCCGAGATGCATGCCCAGCTGCAGGCGCTGGATCAAGAGGACTGCCCCTTCACCCCCCGGCCGGCGGGCGAGAAGGCGCAATGGGTGCGGCCCGAGCTGGTCGCGGAAGTGGCCTTCGGCCAGTGGACGCGCGAAGGCAAGGTGCGACAGGCCGTGTTCCAGGGCCTGCGCAGCGACAAGCCCGCGCGGCAGATCGTTCGGGAGCACGCCATGGATTCATCGACTGCCGCCGGGAAGGCCCCGCGGGCCGCGGGCAAGGCGGACGCACCTTCGTCGCCGAAGGAGGCCGCGTCCCCCAGGCCGAAAGCGCGCGCGGCTGCGGCGAAGTCCACCTCCGCCAACGGCCGTCGCAAGCCGGCCGCGGTCGCCAGCGAGAGCCGCGAAAGCGACCTGCCGGCCGACCTGCGCATCACCCATGCCGACCGCGTGATCGACCGCGCCAGCGGCGCCACCAAGGGCGAGGTCATCGCCTATTACGCCCAGGTCGCGCCGCTGATGCTGCCGCACCTGCGTGGCCGGCCGGTGTCGCTGGTGCGCGCGCCGGATGGCGTGGGTGGCGAGCTGTTCTTCCAGAAGCATGTGCAGAACGCACCGCTGCCCGGCGTGCGCCTGCTCGATCCCGCGCTGGACCCGGGCCATGAGCCGCTGCTGCAGATCGACAGCGCCAAGGGCCTGCTCTCGGCCGCCCAGATGAACACGCTCGAATTCCACACCTGGAACGGCCATTCGCGCGGGCTGGACAAGCCCGACCGCATGACCTTCGACCTGGACCCGGGCGAGGGCGTGTCCTGGGCCCATGTGCAGGAAGGGGCGCTGCTCATGCGCACGCTGCTGGAAGAGCTGGGGCTGCAGGCCCAGCTCAAGACCAGCGGCGGCAAGGGCCTGCACGTGGTCGTGCCGATCCGCCGCCAGCATGGCTGGGACACGGTCAAGGACTTCTCGCGCGCCGTGGTGCAGCACCTGGCCCGCACGCTGCCCGAGCGCTTCGTGGCCAAGAGCGGGCCGAAGAACCGCGTGGGCCGGATCTTTGTCGACTACCTGCGCAACGGCTTCGGCGCCACGACGGTGAGCGCCTGGTCGGTGCGGTCGCGGCCGGGGCTGGGCGTGTCGGTGCCGGTGGCGTGGGACGAGCTGCCCATCCTCACCAGCGGTGCGCACTGGACGCTGGCCAGCATCGGCGAGCGGCTTTCGACCGGCAACGCTCCCTGGGATGCGTCGCCCGTGCCCAGCCAGGGCCTGGCCCGCGCAATGCAGGTGCTGGGCTTCAGCCCCTGACTTCCTCGGTGATCACCTCGAAGCGGTTCAGCTGGTGCTGGCCGAACACCATGGTGATCGGCACATCGGCGGCATCGCGACCCCGGGCGATCACCACGCGGCCGATGCGCGGCACGTTGTGGCGGGCGTCGAAGGTGTGCCAGCGGCCGCCCAGGTAGACCTCGAACCAGGCGCTGAAGTCCATGGGATAGGGCACCGGCGGCACGCCGATGTCGCCCAGGTAGCCCGTGACGTAGCGGGCCGGAATGTTCATGCAGCGGCACAGCGCCACCGCCAGGTGCGCATAGTCGCGGCACACGCCCACACCCTGGCGCCAGCCGCCCAGGGCTGTGCGGCCGGCGTCGGCGCAGCCGTAGTCGAAGCGGATGTGGTGGTGCACCCAGTCGCAGATGGCCTGCACCCGGGCCCAGCCCAGCGGCGTCTGGCCGAACTGGCCCCAGGCGAAGGCCAGCAGCTCGCTGTCCACCTCGCAATAGCGGCTGGGCAGCAGGAAGGCCAGCGTCTGGGGCGGCAGCTCGTCCACCGGATGCTGCACGGCGCCCCAGTCCTGCTGGTCGGGCCAACCCGGGTCGTGGATGGTGGCCTGGCCGTGCAGGCGCAGCCGGTGCTGGCCGGCCGGCACCCGCACGCGGGCGCAGCGGTTGCCGAAGCCGTCGACGTAGTGGTCGGTCCAGAAGGGGGGATCGACCACCGGATGCTCGGGCGCGACGAGGTCGTGCGCGCGGTCCGGGTGCACCTGCAGCAGGTAGACCACGGCCGTGGGCCCGGCCAGGGCCAGTTCGATGTCGTAGCCGATGCGGATGAGCATGGGAGAGGAGGGCGGCCTTCGTCCGAGGTGGACTGTCGCGGCGCGGGTGCGTGAGCGTAGGCGGCCTTGCACCGTTCGTGCCACAGGCCTTCGCGCCCCGCCGTGTAGGCGTGCGCCGCGCGTCGGCCATGTCCTACCTTGTCGGGCTCGGCACTCCCACATCTGCCGGCGTGGCGTCACTACGCGTCCGGCGGAACCGCGGGCCTACGCTTTGTCACATTCGCGGCCCACCTGTCAGGGGCATGCCTCGCACGAAGCGGCCTGCGTCCCCACCCAACTTCCTTCTCGAAGCAGGATTCCCATGGAACTGACCTCTGCCCTTGTCAGCGCACTCAACAGCGCCTGGCTGGACGAATTCCTGGTCTGGGGCGTCGCCGGCATGACCGCCGTGATCGCCCTGGTCGCCCTGGTCAACGCCGTCGACGTGTTCCTCGACAACGAAGCCGGCTGAGCGGCCCCACCCCCTTCTCCACGCACCCGATGCCCACCAAGAGCAAGTCCCCCGCCCCGCGCCGCGGCCGTACGGCCGAGACCACGAACGCCAAGATCGAGCAACTGGCCGGCTCCACCGCCGAGCTGCCGCTGCCGCACCTGAGCACCAACCAGGGGACGCGGATCGCCGACAACCACAACTCGCTCAAGGCGGGCGTGCGCGGCCCGACGCTGCTGGAAGACTTCATCCTGCGCGAGAAGATCACGCACTTCGACCACGAGCGCATTCCCGAGCGGGTGGTGCATGCGCGTGGCAGTGCGGCGCACGGCTACTTCCAGGTCTACAAGTCGATGTCGCAGTTCACGCGCGCCGGCCTGCTGAACGACCCGTCGCTGAAGACGCCCGTGTTCGTGCGCTTCTCCACCGTGGCCGGCGGCTCCAGCTCGGCCGATACGGTGCGCGACGTGCGCGGCTTCTCGGTCAAGTTCTACACGCAGGAAGGCATCTGGGACCTGGTGGGCAACAACATCCCGGTGTTCTTCATCCAGGACGCGATGAAGTTCCCCGACCTGGTCCATGCCGTCAAGCAGGAGCCGCACCACGGCATGCCGCAGGCGGCCAGCGCGCACGACACCTTCTGGGACTTCGCCTCGCTGATGCCCGAGACCACCCACATGCTGATGTGGGCCATGAGCGACCGCGCCATCCCCCGCAGCCTGCGCATGATGCAGGGCTTCGGCGTGCACACCTTCCGCCTGGTCAACAGCCGGGGCGATGCGCACTTCGTCAAGTTCCACTGGAAGCCCAAGCTGGGCAGCCATGCCCTGGTCTGGGACGAGGCGCAGAAGATCGCGGGCAAGGACCCGGACTTCCACCGCCGCGACCTGTGGGAAGCCATCGAGAACGGCGACTTCCCGGAGTGGGAGCTGGGCATGCAGCTGATCCCGCAGGACAAGGAGCATTCGCTGGGCTTCGACCTGCTGGACCCGACCAAGCTGATCCCCGAAGAGATGGTGCCCGTCACGCCCGTGGGCAAGATGGTGCTCAACCGCAACCCCGACAACTTCTTCGCCGAGACCGAGCAGGTCGCGTTCCACCCCGGCCACGTGGTGCCGGGCATCGACTTCAGCAACGACCCGCTGCTGCAGGGCCGGCTGTTCAGCTACACCGACACGCAGCTGTCGCGTCTGGGTGGCCCCAATTTCCACGAGTTGCCGATCAACCGCGGCGTCTGCCCCTTCCACAACTTCCAGCGCGACGGCATGCACCGCCAGACCATCTCGCGCGGGCAAGTGGCGTACGAGCCGAACTCGCTGGGCAATGGCGCGGAGTTCCGCGTCGATGGCGACAGCGAAGGCTTCCAGACCTACCCCGAGACGGTCGAGTCGCCCAAGGTGCGCCGCCGCAGCGAGAGCTTCGACGACCACTTCACGCAGGCGCGCCTGTTCTTCAACAGCCAGACGGCCGTGGAGAAGGAGCACATCATCGCGGCCTTCCGCTTCGAACTGTCGAAGGTGGACGTGCCCGCCGTGCGCCAGCGCATGGTGGACAACCTGGCCCATGTGGACGAAAAGCTGGCCCGCCGCGTGGCCGAGCCCCTGGGCATCGAGTCGCCCGACGCCAAGGCCGCGGCCGGCCAGGCCGGCTACCGCGAGGCGCGCATCAACCTGCCGATCGAGGAATCGCCTGCGCTGAGCATGATCGGCACCGGCGACGGCAGCATCAAGACGCGCAAGATCGCGATCCTGGTGAGCGACGGCGTCGATTCGGCGTCGCTCAAGCCGATCCGCGAAGCGCTGGAGTCGGCCGGTGCGATGTGCAAGGTCGTGGGTCCGCGTCTGGGCAGCGTGACGAGCGCATCGAAGCGGCAGGTCGAGGTGGATGCCACCTTCACCAACATGCCGTCGGTGATGTTCGATGCGGTGCTGGTGCCCGCGGGCGCCGAGAACGCCAAGACGCTGATGGCCAATGGCGAGGCCCAGCACTTCGTGCTGGAGGCCTTCAAGCATCTCAAGTCCATCTGCGTGGTGGGCGAGGGGGCGCAGCTGCTGGCCTCGGTCGGTGTGGAAGAGGGCGAGACTGACGCGCCGGCCGGCGTGGTGGTGGCAGCGACGCCGGCTCAGCAGTTGGGTGAGAACGAAGAGGCACAGGGCATCGCGCAGACATTCGTGGCCGCGATCGCCAAGCACCGGCACTGGGATCGTGCAGGGGTCGAGGCTGTGCCGGCCTGAGCCTGTTCTTCGCTGGTCTTTCGCTGAAAAGAGCCGACGCGGTGATGCCGTGTCGGCTCTTTTGCTTTTGGCGGTATGAGGGATCGTGATCCGCGGTCCTTTGGCGAAAGCTGGCAGTTTGTAGCTCGTAGCTCGTAGCTCGTAGCTCGTAGCTCGTAGCTCGTAGCTCGTAGCTCGTGGTCCGTGGTCCGTGGTCCGTGGTCCGTGGTCCGTGGTAGTGGGTAGTGGGTAGTGGCGAGTGGCGAGTGGCGAGTGGCGAGTGGGCGATGGTCCGGCCCTGGCGCCGGTGAGGGCGTGTCGGCGCTTCAAGTGGGGCGGTCGGCGCTGCGCGCCGACTTCCCTGCGGTGCTCGGACGGACGGGCCGCGGCATAACTCGCGACGTTCACTGCGTTCACTCTGCTCGGACAAATGCCGCGAGTCAGTTCACGAAGCAGGCCTGTCCTCCGGCAGGCCTGCAGCCCGTCCGCCCTGCGCTCCTCGGCGCCCCACAGGCGCGCCGCCACGCCCTCACCGGCGCCAGGGCCTGCGTTGCGGATGATCGGCCGGCATGACTGCTGCGCGTAGCCCCTCTCCCCTCGTGGGAGAGGGGTTGGGGAGAGGGGGCGGTCACACCACCGCTGCTCGTCTTGGATGCCACCGTTCCCCCTCTCCCCCGCCCTCTCCCGCAAGGGGAGAGGGAGCAAGACCGGGTACCCCGGAACACCCACGCCAGCTTCCACGCGCCGGTGTCGGGCTCAGGGTGCGTGGGCGATTTCGGGGTCGGCGAGGCGCGCAGGATGGACGGGCTGCAGGCCTGCCGAAGGACAGGCCTGCTTCGTGAACTGACTCGCGGCGTTTGTTTGAGCGCAGCGCGAAGCGCCTAGCGAGTTATGCCGCGGCCCGTCTGTCCGAGCACCGCAGCGGAGTCGGCCCGCAGGGCCGACCGACCCCGTATGAGCCCGCGCACCCTGAGCCCGACACCGGCGCGCACCCCGAACGCTGGTGCCTGCACGAGTCCCGACGGAAGCAGCACCAGCCAGAAGCAACGGAAACAGCCGCCGCCTCAATCCAAATACGACTGCACCTTCACCGGCAGCACCGGCGCCTCCCACCGGTAGTCGGCTGCCAGCACATCGCGCCCCGCGACCTGGCCCTTCCACTGCAGGGCCAGCAGGTCGGCCATCGTCCACCCCAGCCAGTCCGCGCGGAAGGGACGTTCGGCCACCGATGCCGCATCGGCTGGCACCTGGTTGCGCCATACGATGGCCGGAATGCGGTACCCCGAGGCCGTGCTCGGGCTGTGGCCCACATGGTCGCTGCCGTGGCCCACCTCCTGGCCGTGGTCCGAGACGTAGACCCAGGCCCGGTATTCGGCCAGGCGCCCCACGGTGCGCGTGAGCTGCAGCGTCTCGGCCACCACGAAGTCGTGGTACAGCAGGGCGTTGTCGTAGTCCTGCCGGAAGCGCCGCACCCACGCCGGGCGGCCCTTGGCGATCAGGTCCGACTCGACGGCGTCCACCGTGTCGTCGAAGGGGTTCTCCTGCGTGCCCGGAAAGCGCAGCCGGTAATGCGGATGCGCGCCCAGCAGGTGCACCACGATCAGCTTGCGCTCGGCCGGGTCGGCCAGGGCCTCCTGCACGCAGTCGAGCAGTTCGCCATCGAGCGAGGCGCTGGCGCGGCCCGGCACGCGGTTGACGATCTCGACCTCGTCGGCGAGGCGCGCATGCTGCTGCTCGATGGCCACGTCGTCGTGGTTGCTCATCCACCAGACCTTGTAGCCGGCCGCACGCGCCAGCGGCAGCAGGTGCTGCGCGTCGGCGGCCGTGGGCTGGCCGAATCGCATCATGTTGGCCATGGCGGGCAGCGTGCTCGCGTCCACCGACCAGGCATGGCGCAGCACCGTCATCTGCTGCGGTTCGCGCCCCTGCGCGGCCGCCAGGCGCGGCGTGGTGTTGCGGCCGTAGCCGTACAGGCCCAGGTTGTCGCGGTTGATGCTGTCGGTGATGACCAGCACCACCGTCGACGGGCCTGCGCGCGTCACCTGTGGCGCCGCCGCGTGGGCGTGCTGCAGGGCGGCGTCGCGCATGCGCTGCTGGTCGGCCCAGGTGGTGCGCAGGTCGCCCGCATCGTCGACCCACTGCGTCCAGAAGACCACCGGATGCAGCCGCCGCCAGGGCTTGCTGGCATGCGCCAGGGCACCGAAGGCGAAGGCCACCACGAGCAGGGCCAGCCAGGCGCGGTGGGGCGCGACCTCGATCTCGACCGGCGTGCCTGCCGCACCGCCATCGATGGCATCGCGTGGCGCTCCTGCGGCCATGGCGATGCGGCGGCGACGCCCGTAGGCCGTGAGCCGCCATACGGCATAACCGGCCGCCCCCAGCACCGCGCACCACAGCGCGGCGGTGCGCCAGTGCATCTGCAGGTACTCGCCGCTTTCCCGCGCATTGGTGTTGGCCAGCGCGCCCAGCACCACCGCGCCGTCGGGCGCGGACTGGTAGGTGTCCAGCAGATAGGCCCGCACCACGCCGTCGGCCGCGAAGGCCATCACCGCCGCCAGCACCGCCACCCGCCGCGCGCGGTGCACCGCCAGGCTGCGCACCGGCCAGGCCATCCAGGCCAGCGCGGGCAGCAGCAGCACCAGCATCTGCGCCACCCGCCGACCGTCGTGGCCCAGCACCACGAAGCCGGTGGCGATGGCGACCAGGGCCAGCAACGGCCAAGCCTTGGCGCGGCGCGGTGCGCCAGGCGTCGGGACGTCGGTCGGCGCCATGTCGGCGTCCTGGCGGCGGTGGCTCAAACGGAGGGCTCCTGCAGGCGAATGCGGGTGCTCAGCGGCCGGTCATGTTCTCGGGAATCACCCACTGGTCGAACTGCTCGCCCGTCAGGTGCCCCGAGGCGATGGCCGCCTCGCGCAGGCTGGTGCCTTCCTTGTGCGCCTTCTTGGCGATGTAGGCCGCCTTGTCGTAGCCGATGTGCGTGTTCAGCGCCGTCACCAGCATCAGCGAGCGGCTCACCAGCTCGGCGATGCGGTCGCGGTTGGGCTCGATGCCGACGGCGCAGTGGTCGTTGAAGCTCACGATGCCGTCGGCCAGCAGGCGCACGCTCTGCAGAAAGTTGTGGGCCACCATGGGGCGGAACACGTTCAGCTCGAAGTTGCCCGACATGCCGCCGATGTTGATGGCCACGTCGTTGCCCATCACCTGCGCGGCCAGCATGGTCACGGCCTCGCTCTGCGTCGGGTTGACCTTGCCGGGCATGATCGACGAGCCCGGCTCGTTCTCGGGAATGCTCAGCTCGCCGATGCCGCTGCGCGGGCCGCTCGCCAGCCAGCGCACGTCGTTGGCGATCTTGTTCATGCTGGCAGCCAGGGTCTTGAGCGCGCCGTGCGCATGCACGA
The DNA here is from genome assembly GCF_021401245.1 of Pseudacidovorax sp. NFM-22. Classification (GTDB taxonomy): domain Bacteria; phylum Pseudomonadota; class Gammaproteobacteria; order Burkholderiales; family Burkholderiaceae_C; genus Xenophilus. The sequence continues at coordinate 72,329 of NZ_JACBFY010000010.1, read as the reverse complement.
AGGCGTCGCAGGCAGCCATCACCTCGAACTTGCTCGGCGCGGTGACGAAGGGCAGGCCGGTCAGGCGGGCCAGCTCGGCGGCCACGCCCTCGGCATAGCCCTTGGGCGCGTTCAGGCCGGTGCCCACCGCGGTGCCGCCCAGGGCCAGCTCGCACAGGTGGGGCAGGGCGGCGCGCACGTGGCGCTCGTTCTGGTCCAGTTGGGCGACCCAGCCCGAGACCTCCTGGCCCAGCGTCAGGGGCGTGGCGTCCTGCAGGTGGGTGCGGCCGATCTTCACGATGTCCATGAAGTCCTCGGACTTCTTCGCCAGCGTGGCGCGCAGCTTGCCGATGGCCGGCAGCAGCTTGTGCGTGAGCGCCTGCACGGCCGCCACGTGCATGGCGGTGGGAAAGACGTCGTTGCTCGACTGGCTGCGGTTGACGTCGTCGTTGGGATGCACCAGGCGGCCTTCGCCGCGCTGGCCGCCGAGCAGCTCGCTCGCGCGGTTGGCCAGCACCTCGTTGACGTTCATGTTGCTCTGCGTGCCCGAGCCGGTCTGCCACACCACGAGCGGGAATTCGTGGGGATGCTTGCCGGCCAGCACTTCGTCGGCGGCGGCGACGATGGCGTCGGTCTTCTTGGCGTCCTGCAGGCCCAGCTGCTGGTTGACGACGGCCGAGGCCCGCTTCACCAGGGCCAGCGCCTGGATGATCTCCAGCGGCTGGCGCTCGCCCGAGATGTCGAAGTTCTGCAGCGAGCGCTGCGTCTGCGCGCCCCACAGATGGTCGGCAGGGACCTCGATGGGACCGAAGGTGTCTTTCTCGATGCGGGTGCTGGTGCTCATGGCGCGAGTGTCGGAGGGTGGAGGGAAAAGTCCGCCAGTATCCCCCGCGATGAGAGAAATTCTCAACGGCGTGGGTTTGGCCCGGCGTCTCGCGCCCGCCCCGCCCACAGCAGCCCGGCCAGCGCCACGCCGAATACCGCGGCCAGCTTGCCCAGCCAGGGCAGCACGTCCGCCAGCGGCGCGCCCATCTGGTTGAGCCGCAGCGACGCCTGGATGCCCGCCGTGCTCGGCAGCCAGCCGCCCAGCCACTGCAGCGGCACCGGCAGCGCCTCGCTCGGCCAGGAGAAGCCAGAGAGGAAGGCCAGCGGCAGCGAGCTGAACAGGATCACCTGCAGCGCGCGTTCGCGGTCGCGCAGCCAGCAGCCCAGCAGCAGGCCCAGCGCGCAGACCGTGGGCACGTAGAAGGCGAGCAGCAGCGCGGCCGCCGGCGGGTTGCCGCCGCGCGGATAGTCCTGCAGCAGGAAGATCCAGCCGAAGAAGAACAGCCCCGTCAGCAGCCCGAAGCCCGACAGCGCCACGAGCCGCCCCAGCCAGGCGGCAGGCCGGGCGCGCAGCCGGTCGGCCTCGGCCCAGGTGCCGGCCAGCATGGCGCAGCCCATCAGCAGCGTCTGGTGCAGGATCAGCAGCGCCACCGCCGGCACCACATAGCTGCCGTAGCCCTCGGTCGGGTTGAACAGTGGCACCAGCTGCGTGTTCAGCGGGCTGCGGCTGGCCTGGGCCTGCGGCGCGCTCTGGCCGGCGGCCTGCAGGCGGCGGATCTCGATGCCGGCCGACACCGTGCCCACCGCTTCCGAGAAGCCATAGAGCACCGACTTGTTGAGCAGCGCGTACGCGCCGTTGCCCTCGATGGTCACGCCCACCGCCGCGCCGCGCACCACGTCGCGCTTGAGGTCGCGCGGCAGCAGGGCGTAGCCCTCGATCTCGCCGCGCCACAGCGCCTGCCGCGCGGCCTGCTCGTCGCCGGTCACCAGCCGCACGTCGATGCGCGGGCTGGCCTGCGCAAAGCGGACGATCTGGCGCGAGAGGTTGCTGCCGTCCTGGTCCACCACCGCGACGGGCACGCGCGTGACCGCCTCGGTGCCGTAGGGCCAGGGATAGAAGAAGCCGTAGATCACCGGCGCGAGCAGCAGGATCAGCAGCACGCCGGGGTCGCGCAGCACGGCCAGGGCCGTGGCGCGCCAGGCGGGGAGGAAGTGGCGGCAGTCGTTCATGCGGGCGCGTGCTCAGGAACCGCTGCGGGCACAGGGGCGCTGTCGCCCCCTCTCCCCATCCCTCTCCCGCAAGGGGAGAGGGGGCTGCAGTGGCGCGCGGCGGCCAGGCGCGTGGGCAGGGTGCAGGCGGTCATCGCTTGCCCCAGCTCTCGGGCGCCTTCGCCGCGCGGTCGATCAGGCCGGCGCTGACGGTCAGCAGAACCAGCGCTGCCACCGCCATCCACAGCGGCGTGGCCATCGAATAGGCCAGCGGCGCGCCCATCTGCAACTGCTCGATCTGCACGCGGGCGTAGTGCGTGTACGGCAGCGCCAGCGCCCACGCGCGGGCCGCGGCGGGCATGGCCACCAAGGGAAAGCCCACGCCACCGAAGGCGAAGGCCGGCGCGGTGATGAAGCCCGTGCCCGAGAGCGCCGTGCGCAGCGAGCGGGTCAGCGCCGCCAGGAAGGCCCCCATCGCCACCGACAGGCCCAGGAACAGCACCAGCGCCACGGCCACCCACACCAGCGAGCCGGCCGGGTGCCAGCCCCGCCCGAGCGTGAGGCCCAGCAGCGCCAGCAGCCCGACCATCGACAACGACGCCCACGGCAGCAGCAGCTTGCCGGCCAGCGCCGCGGCCGCCTCGCCCCAGTTCGTGCCGGATGCGGTACCCGCGCCCGGCACCAGCCATTCGCCCAGGCTGCGGTCGCGCAGCTCGCGGCCCAGGGTCCAGGCGCCGGCCGTCATGGCAAAGATGTGCAGCAGCGCCGGGATCAGCGCCGCGCCCAGGAACTGCTCGTAGTTGCTCGATGTATTGAACAGCGCCACCGTGTTGGCCCGCACCGGGTCCAGGTGCGCCCGCGCCGCCGGGGCCGACTCTCCGCGCTTGGCGCGTGCCGTCAGCTCGATGCCGGCCGACACCGTGCCCACGGCCGTGCGCACGTCGCGCTGGATCAGGCTGGAGTGCGTGCCGCGCTGCGCGTTGTGCAGCAGCACCACCTGGCCGGCGCGGCCCTGCTTGAGGTCGCGCGAGAGTTCGCGCGGCAGCCACACCGCCGCATGCACGCGGCCGGCCACCAGGGCGCGGTCCATCTCGGCGACGTCGGCATAGCGCTCGGCCACCTGCAGGCCCGGCGAGGCTTCCAGGAAGCGCTCGATCTGGCGCGAGATGGCCGAATGGTCTTCATCGAGCACGCCGATGGGCAGCCGGTTCGGCAGCCCGGCCGAGAAGATCCACCACATCAGCGCGGCGGCCAGGGCCGGCACCCAGCTCACCATCGCCAGCTCCCAGGGCTGGCTGGCCAGGCGCCGGGCCTCGCGGCGCAGGCTGGGGGCGAAGGGGTTCATCGGCTCAGGCACCGTGTGCGGACGTGGCAACGTCGGGCAGGCGGCGCAGACGCATGGCGGCCACGTCTCAGTCGACCAGCACGCTCATGCCCGGCCGCGCCCCGGCGATGGGCTGCAGCGGCTTGGCACGGACCTCGAAGGTGCGCACGTCGAAGCCCGCGCCCGCCCGCGTGGCGCGCCAGGTCGCGAAGTCGGGCAGCGGGGCGCTGTACGTCACCTTGAAACGGGTCACTGCCGCCTGCGGGCCCAGCGCCGGCAGGCGGGCGTCGAATTCCTGGCCGACCGCGAAGCGCGACAGCCGGTCCTCGCGCACGTTCAGCACCACCCACTGGTCGGCCAGGTCGACCACGGTGACGGCGGCCACGCCCTGCGGCACCAGCTCGCCGGCGCGGGCCAGCACCTTGGCCACCTCGCCGGCGACCGGGCTGCGCAGCTCGGTCTCGGCCTTGGCGGCCTGGGCCTCGGCCACCACGCCGGCCACCTGCCGGGCCTGGGCCTCGGCGGCCGCCTTGTCCTCGCCGCGGGCGCCCTGGCGGGCCAGGTCGTACTGCGCGCGGGCGGCGATGGCGGCATCGCGCGAGGCCTTCCAGTTGGCCTCGGCCTCGTCGCGCTTCTGCGCCGCCACCAGGCCCTCGCGCGCCAGGCCGTCCACGCGGTCGAAGGACTTGCGGGCCAGCTCGGCGGCCGTCTCGGCGCGCTGCCATTGCATGCGGGCCATCTCGATCTCCTGCGGGCGAGCGCCGTTCTCGGCCTTCTTCGCCACCGCCTGCGCGGCCTGCTGGGCGGCCGTGGCCTGGGCCAGCTTGGCATCGACCTCGGGCGAGGCCATGCGCAGGATCGGCGCGCCCGCCTCGATGCGGTCGCCCTCGCGCACCATGACCTCGGCGATGCGGCCGGGAATCTTGGCGGCGATGTCGGTCTCCTTCGCCTCCATCTGGCCCTGGAACACCTCGGGCGCCGGCCGGCTGGCGCGCCAGAACCCCCAGCCGATCAGGCCGACGACGATGAGGCCGGCCACGATGGCCAGCAGGGGCAGGGTCTTGCGACGTGGGGTCATGGTCATTCGATCCGGATGTCTGCGCGGGCGATGTACTCGTTGAAGCGCTCGGAGATGCCGGCGCTCTGCAGCAGGCGGGCCAGGGCCTGCACGTAGTCGTTGGCGGCCTGGGCGCGTTCGGTCTGCACCTTGGCCAGGTTGGTCTCGGCGTCGATCAGGTCCTGCGTGGTGCTGGTGCCTTCGCGCAGGCCGGCGCTGCGCAGGCGCACCACCTCCTGCGCCAGGTCGATGCCGGCCTGCATCGACGTGAACTGCCGGCGCGCGTTCTCCAGCGCGCGCCAGTTGCGCTCCACCAGCAGCGAGATGTCGCTGCGTGCCTGCGCGTCGGTGCGCTCGGCCTGCTCCACCTGCTTGAGGCTGGCGGCGGCCAGCTGGTCGCGGTCGATGCTGTCGTACAGCGTCCAGTACACGCCCACGCCGGCCACCCAGCCGGCCTCGTCGCGGCGCTTGAGGTCGTGCGTGCCGAAGGCCAGCACCTGCGGGCGGCGCAGGGCCTCCTCGCCCGCATGCAGCTCCTCGGCCTGCAGCTTCTTGGCCGCGACCTTGGCCAGGCCCGGATGGTGCAGCTGCGCCGCATCGAGGAAGTAACCCAGCGGCTCGACCGGCTGGCTGAGCACGAAGAGCGGCGTGCGCGGCAGCACCGGCTGGTCGGCCCGCACGGTGCGGGCCAGCGCGACGGCGGCCAGCTCGGCATCGTCCTTCGCCTTCTCGGCATTGCGGCGCGCCTCTTCGTAGGCGCTGCGGGCCTGCAGCCGTTCCACGCGCGAGATGACGCCGGCCGCCAGCATCTTCTGCGCCGCTTCGTCGTGGCCGGCGATGGTGTGCTCGGCCTGGGCGCGCAGATCGGCGGCGCGCTGCGCGAGCTGGGCGCCGAAGTAGCGCTCGACCAGCGTCTGGTCCACCTCGCCGCCGGTCTGGTCGGCATCGGCGCGGGCCTCGCGGGTCTGGGCGCCGGCAAAGCCGCGCACCGCGTCGGTGGCGCCGCCGGTGTAGAGCGGCCAGATGGCGGAGACCGAGGAGGTGAAGCCATGGCCGTCGCGCTGCAGCGTGTAGCTGTCGGGCAGCCGCACCGGCAGGCGGGCCAGGCTGCTCTGCAGGCTGGCGGGCAGCAACTGGCCGACCTGCGTGAGGCCCGAGTCGAAGGAGGACAGATCGACGTTCAGCCGCGCGTCATAGGCATAGCCCACGCCCGTCACGCTGACCACCGGCCCGCCCAGGTTGCGCAGCGCATCGGCGCGCAGCGACTTGGACTCGACACCGGCGCGCGCGGCGGCCAGCTTGTCCGAGCGCTCCAGCATGCGCTGGCGCGCGGCCTCGAAGCTCAGCGCCAGGCCGTCGGGCTGCGGCGTCTGTGCATGCGCCGCCGAGGCAGCCAGGCCCGCGGCCAGCGCGAAGGCCGCAAGCGGGAAAGGGCGTCGCAGGTGGGTCATGGCGTGAAGGTCATTTCTGGCGGGCGACGAAAGCATCCAGCTCCTGCTGGAGGATGAGCGGAAAGGCCGCCTGCACCGCTCCCGTGGCCAGCGGCCCGGCCTGCTGCAGCAGCGCGGACGCGCGCTCGGGCTGGGCCAGCACCGCATCGACCAGCGTGCGCAGCCAGCGCCGCGCCACGCTGCGCAGGGTGCGCACCAGCGCCTCCTGCATGTCGATGGCCTGCTCGGGTGCCAGGCCCAGCGCGGCCAGCTGCTCGGCGATGCGGGCCAGGGCCGGGCTCAGGTGCTGCACGCCGCCATCGGGCAGGCGGCGGGCCAGGCCGGCGCGCAGGGCGCGGTCGAGCAGCGCGGGCGTCATGCGGCCCTGCCACTTCGCCTTGACCTGTTCGGCCGGCACCACCAGCGGTGCCTCGGCCGCGAAGAGGTTGTCCGAGATGGACTGCGCCACCGCCGCCAGGCTGCGCCAGGAACTGGCCGGCGCCTGCTCGAACACGCGGCGGATGGCCTCGATGCCGAAGCCCTGCTCGCGCAGCGCGCGGATCAGTTCGAGCCGCTGCGCATGCTCCTCGCCATAGAGCCCCAGCCGCCCGCGCAGCCGCGGCGGCGGCAGCAGGCCGGCCGTGGTGTAGGCGCGGATGTTGCGCACCGTCACGCCCGAGCCCGAAGCCAGGGCTTCGATGGTCAGTGCGTCGGTGGCGGTCGGGTCGGTGGGCATGGGGCGGGCGTGACGTGTCGTTTTCTATGTTACATTCCTCATGTCAAATAACAAAGCCGCAACGCCGCCGGTCCGCAAGACCCCGCCAGCGCCTGATGTACGTACAGCCCCGGCGTGCAGATCAGCCGACGCGGCCGGCCAGCACGCGCAGCCGCGCCGCATCCAGGATCTCCACCGTGCCGCGCCCCGGCCGCACGATGCCCTGGTGCGCCAGGCCCTGCAGCACCTGGTTCACCGTCTGGCGCGAGAGGGCCAGCATCGACGCCAACTGCTCCTGCGACAGCCGGACCACGCGGCGCGTCTGGTGCGTCCATTCGCCGTAGCCCTGCGACATGGCCAGCAGGCGCGCGGCGATGCGGTTCTCGGCCGGCAGCAGGGCCATGTCCTCCAGCGCCTGGAAGGCTGCGCGCAGCTTGCTGGTGGCCAGCAGGCCGATCCACTGCCACAGCGCGGGCTGCGCCTGCAGCACGGCCAGCAGCGCCGCCTGCGGCACATGCAGCGTGACGGCCGCGCCCTGCGCATGGGCGTCGTGGGTGCGCGGCAGGCCGTCGAGCAGGCCGATCTCGCCGATCCACTGCGACGGCTCGGCAATGGCCAGCAGGGCTTCCCGGCCATCGGCCGCCAGGCCGGTGATGCGCACCGCGCCCTCGGCGACGCCATAGAGGCCGTCGGGCGGGTCGCCGCGCCGGAACAGGCAGGCGCCGTCCGCATGGCGGCGCGCCACGGCCAGGCCCAGCAGCGCCTGCTGCAGCGGCGCGGGCGCGGCCTTGAACCAGCTGCCGCTGGCGGCGATGCGGGGCCAGGTGTCGTCGTTCATGGGTCGGAAGGGCGTCGGGCGCCTTGTGTCCGGCAGCCGACAGTGGCGCGCGGGGGGCCCGCCCTAGCATCGTCGCATTGCGCCACGGAGACAACGATGAAGACACTGACCGAGCAACTGGCCACCTATGCGGGCTACCACCGGGACCCACGCAACATCGCCACGCATTTCGTCGGCATTCCCATGATCGTCCTGGCGGTCGTCGTGCTGCTGTCGCGGCCCGGCTTCATGCTGGCCGGGCTGTCGCTCACGCCCGCGGCCATCGCCAGCCTGCTGGCGATGGCCTACTACCTGCGGCTGGACCTGCGCTTCGGCGCCGTCATGGCCGCGCTGCTGGCCCTGGCGCTGTGGTTCGGCGACTGGGCCGCGGCGCTGCCCACGGCGCAATGGCTGGCCGTCGGCATCGGCGGCTTCGTGGTCGGCTGGGCCTTCCAGTTCGTCGGCCATTGGTACGAGGGCCGCAAGCCGGCCTTCGTCGACGACCTGGTGGGCCTGCTGATCGGGCCGCTGTTCGTGGTGGCCGAGGCGGCCTTCATGCTCGGCCTGTGCCAGCCGCTGCGCCAGGCGGTCGAGCAGCGCGCCGGCCCGGTGCGCCACCGCGTGGCGGCCTGAGCGGCCCTGTCCCGCCCCTACGCCGTTCGCCCTAGACCTTCCTGCAAATTGGCCCCGCGCGGGCCCGTTCCTAGACTGCCCCGACGACGTCCGACGGGCAGGTCGCATCCTGCGCCTGCGGGGCCCGCCGCCCGGGCGTGCCCCACGGCCGGACGCCTGGGGGTCGAATGGAACGCAAGATGCACAAGCCGGCCGGGGGCGCCGGCCGCCACCGCGCCGGGTGGGGCGCCTGGGCCGTGGCCGCGGCACTGGCCTGGCCCGCCGCCGGCGCCTGGGCACAGGCCGCAGCGCCCGATGCCGAAGCCGCCGCGCGCCAGCAGGAGCAGGCCCGGCTGGCCGATTCGGACACGCTGCTGGCCCTCACGCAGGAGGGCGCCGTCCTGTATTCGCAGGACAAGGTCAAGCTCAGTGCCTACCAGTACTGCAGCCAGGCCGTGTCGCTGGCCGAGGCGGGCGACTTCCGCCAGAGCGTGCGCGCCGCCAGCAAGGCGCTGCACCTGGCCGGCGCCACCCAGGACCCGGCCCTGCTCGCCGCCGCCAAGCGCGACCTGGCCATCGTCTACAGCTATGCCGGCCAGCTGGAGAAGGCCGAGCAGTTCGCGCGCGAGGCGCTGCAGCTGCCCACGCGCGAGCCGCAGCTCATCCGCGGTCCGGCCCTCAAGGTGCTGGGCGACGTGGACGCCCGCCGCGGCGACCTGGCCGGCGCCATCCGCAGCTACGACGAGGCCCTGGCCGCCAGCTCGCCGCGCTATGCGCCGCTGGTGCAGGCCTCGCTGGCCAATGCGCTGATCGACAGCGGCAAGCCCGCCGACCTGGCGCGCGCGCGGCAGCTGGTGGACAGCCTGCCCCCGCAGCGCGACGCCTCGCTGGCCGCGCAGGTGGAGCGCACCCGCGCCAACCTGCTGCTGGCCGAAGGCCGGCCCGCCGAGGCCCTGGCCGTCTTCCAGCAGCTGACGACGCGCCGCGCCGGCACCGACGCCGGCTACTTCCAGCTCTGGGCCTGGGACGGCGTGGCCCGCAGCGAACTGGCACTGGGCCGCAAGGCCGAGGCCGCGCAGGCGCTGGACCGCGCCCTGGCCGGCGTGGACAAGGTGCGCGCGCGCTTCCGCAGCGACGAATTCAAGATGGGGGTGTTCTCCGACCTGCAGCAGCTCTTCGAGCGCGCCGTGGGCCTGTATGCCGACATGGGCGAGCCGCGCCGCGCCTTCGAGGTGAGCGAGCACAGCCGCTCGCGCGCCCTGCTCGACGCCGTGCGCGGCCGTGCCCAGTTGGCGACGCAGGCCACCGCCGTGGTCGACCTGGCCAGCCTGCAGGCCACGCTGGCGCCCGACGAGCGCCTGGTGCAGTACCACGCGCTGCCCGACCGGCTGCAGGTGTGGGTGGTGAGCAGCACCGAGGTGCGCAGCCAGAGCCTGCCGATCCGCCGCGACGAGCTGGTGGAGCTGGTCGACACCTTCCGCAACTCGGTGGTGCGCGGGCGCCGCACGGCCATCGGCAATGCCGACAAGATGGGCGCGGCGCTGATCGGCCCGCTCAGCCTGCAGCCCGGCCAGCGCATCGTGGTGGTGCCGCACGGACCGCTGCACTACCTGCCCTTCCAGGCCCTGCGGGTCAACGGCCGCTACCTGATCGAGACCAACCCGGTGTCGGTCTCGCCCTCCATGAGCATCGCGGTGCAGCTGGCGCGCCGCACGCCGCGGGTGGAAGGGCGGCTCACCGCCTTCGGCAACCCGCGCATCGAGGACAAGTACGACCTGCCCGGCTCCGAGGCCGAGGTCAAGCGGCTGGAGCAGCTCTTTCCGCGCCACAACGTCTTCATGGGCGCGCAGGCCACCAAGACCCAGTTCCGCCAGGCGGCCGGCGGCGCGCCGCTGGTGCACGTGGCCGCGCATGCCGAGGCCGACCAGGTCGACCCGCTCTATTCGCGCATCCTGCTGGCCAACGAGAACGGGCGCCAGAACTTCCTGGAGGCGCACGAGATCCTGGAGCTGCCCATGCAGGGCACGGCGCTGGTCACGCTCTCGGCCTGCGAATCGGGCCTGGGCCGCATCGCCTCGGGCGACGAGGTGCTGGGCTTCACGCGCTCCTTCCTGTCGGCCGGCAGCAGCAGCCTGATCGCCTCGCTGTGGCCGGTGTCGGACGACGCCACCGCGGTGCTCATGAGCACGCTCTACGGCGAGCTCGCCAAGGGCCGCGACCTGCAGCAGGCCATGCAGGCCGGCCAGCTGGCGGTGCTGCGCGATCCCAAGATGGCCCATCCCTTCTTCTGGGCCCCGTTCAACCTGATCGGCAACTGGCGCCTGACCGTCCAATGAAGCCCGCCATGACCTCATCCCCCGCGATCCGTGCAACGGCACTGGCCGCTGCGTTGACGGCCATGGCGCCCGCGCTGGCGCAGCAGCAGCTGGTGCCCGTGCAGCCGCCGTGCACCAGTTGCGCCGCGCCCGGTGCGCAGGCCCTGCCCGCGGCGCCCGCCGCGCCGGCCGTCTCCTTCCGCCTGAACGACCTGCGCCTCACGGGCGCCGAGGCCCTGTCGGCCGAGGAGCTGAGGGAGATCACCGGCCCCTACATCGGCCGCGACGTCACGCTGGCCGACCTGGAGAAGCTGGCCCAGGCCATCACCGACCGCTACCACGCCCGCGGCTACTTCCTGGCCCAGGCGGTGGTGCCGGTGCAGACGGTGCAGAACGGCGTGGTGGAGATCAGCATCGCCGAAGGCCGCATCGGCAAGGTGGACGTGCAGGTGGCGCCCGAGGCGCCCACCAGCGAGGCGCGGGTGCGCGGCTTCCTGGCCGCGCTGCAGCCCGGTGCGGCGGTGAGCGCGCCGGCCTACGAGCGCGCCATGCTGCTGCTGTCCGACCAGCCCGGCATCGCCGTCGGCTCGGGCCTGCAGGAAGGCAGCCAGCCCGGCACCACCGACCTGACGGTCGAGGTGAACCCCGGCTCGCGCCTTGCCTTCAGCGCGGATGCGGACAACCACGGCACCCAGGAATCGGGCCGCTACCGCGTGGGGGGCTCGCTGCGCTGGAACAGCCCGCTGGGCATCGGCGACAACCTGGACCTGCGGGCCATGGTGTCGAACAACGACGCGCTGCAGCTGGGCCGCATCGCCTACGAACTGCCGCTGGGCACCAGCGGCCTGCGCCTGGGCGCGGGGCTGGCGCGCATCAACTACCAGCTCGACGGCGAGTTCGCGGTGCTGGGCGCGCAGGGCAAGGCCGACGTGGCCGACATTTCGCTCTTCTACCCGGTGATCCGCCAGCGGCGGCAGAACCTCTTCGTGCGGCTATCGGTGGACACCAAGCGGCTGACGGACGAATACACCACGCTGGCCTTCGAGGGGCGCAAGCGGGTGCACGGCCTGGGCCTGGGCTGGACCTGGGAGCTGCGCGACGACTGGCTGGGCGGCGGCTACTGGGCCAGCTCGGGCACGGCCTACCGCGGCAGCCTGTCGATCCGCGAGCCCAGCCTGCTGGCGGCCGACCAGGCCCTGGGCGGGCCGCGCACCGAGGGCAGCTTCTCCAAGCTCACCTTCCAGGTCTCGCGCCTGCAGTCGGTGCTGCCGGAGCATTCGCTCTACCTGGCCCTGGGGGGTCAGTGGGCCAGCAAGAACCTCGACGCCTCCGAGAAGCTGAGCCTGGGCGGCGCGCGTGCCGTGCGGGCCTATCCCTCGGGCGAGGTGCTGGTGGACCAGGGCCTGATCGGCACCGTCGAATGGCGCTGGTCGGCCACCTCGGAGCTGACGCCCTACGTGTTCTACGACGCGGCCCGCGGCCGGCCGCAGAAGACCCCGGGCCTGTTCGACACCACGCCCCAAAGCCGCAGCCTGCGCGGCGCCGGCATCGGCCTGCAGTGGGTGCGCGCCGGCAACTTCTCGATCAATGCCTCGCTGGCCTGGCGCGCCGGCACGCCTGCGGCCGTCACCGACGGCGGCGGTCGCAATCCGCGGCTGTACGTGCAGCTGCAGAAATCCTTCTGACCGGCCGCGGCACCCGGCGCTTTCACTCACGAGGCCTCGCGATGAGCACCCGTCCCCCTTCCTCTTCCGCCGCCGCGGCACGCCACTGGCGCCTGCGGCCCCTGGCGCTGTCGCTCCTGTGCATGGGCGCCGGCTCGGCCATCGCCCAGCTCGCACCGCTGACGCTGCCGGTGATCGCGCCGGGCGCCGGTTCGCTGCGCGGCGTCGCCATCACGGCGCAGAACCCGGCCGCCGGCACGATGACGCTGACGCAGAGCCAGGCCCGCGCCATCGCGCAATGGACGAGCTTTTCCATCGGCTCGGCCGCGGCCGTCAACATCGTGCAGCCCACGGCGGCCTCGGTGCTGCTCAACCGCGTGACCGGCGGCAATCCGTCGGAGATCGCCGGCCAGCTCAGCGCCAACGGGCGCGTGTTCCTGGTCAATCCCTCGGGCGTTCTGTTCTCGGGCACGGCGCAGGTCAACGTGGGCGGGCTGGTGGCCACCACGCTGGACATCCCGGATGCCAGCTTCATGCCCAGCGGGCGCGAGAACACGCCGCTGGGCCCGGGCGAGGTGCTGGTCTTCGAGCGCGCGGACGACAACGCCGCCACCGTGGTCAACCGCGGCCAGATCGTGGCGACCGCCGGCGGCACCGTGCTGCTGATCGGCGCCGGCGCCACCAATGCGGCCGGCGGCACGATCAATGCGCCGGGCGGCACGGCCGGCCTGGTGTCGGGCCGCAAGGTGTCGCTGGACTTCGCGGGCGACGGCCTGACCAATGTGGTCATCAATGCCGACGCGCTGGCCACCAACGCCTCGGCCGCCAATGCCGGCGTGCTGCAGGCCGACGGCGGCCGGGCGCTGATGCTGGGCAGCTCGACCACCACCGGCCAGCTGGTGGTGAGCAACACGGGCGTGGTGCAGGCCCGCAGCCTCGAATCGCGCAACGGCGAGATCGTGCTGGGTGCCGGCCGCACCAATGCGCTGGAGGTCACGGGCGGCACGGTCGATGCAAGCGGCATCGAGGCCGGCCGCAAGGGCGGCAGCATCACGCTGGCCGGCGGCCAGGTGGTGCTGGCCGACGTTCCCCCGCCCGCCGTGCCTTCCGTCGCGGCCGAGGCCCCGGCCGCGCGGCTGGACGCGCGCGGCGCCGCGGGCGGCGGCACCGTCACCCTCGCGGGCACCTACGTGGGCGTGGCGCCCACGGCCACCATCGATGCGAGCGCCACCGGCAGCGGGCCGGGCGGCAGCATCGTGATCGGCTCGGCCCAGGCGGTGACGCTGCCGGGCGAGGCGGCGCCCTCGCCCGAGGTCCCGCGCACCACCGTGCAGCTGGCCGGCACGCTGCGGGCCCGTGGCGCGGGCAACGGTGCCGGCGGCAGCATCTCGGTCAGCGCCGACGGCATGGTGGCCAGCCCGGCCGGCGTGGATGCCGGGGGCGGCAGCGACGGCGGCGCCAACGGCCGGCTGACGCTGGCGGTGGGCGATGCGGTGCAGGTGCTGGCCGGCGACGTGGCCTACGACTCGGCCCTGTCGGCCACGGAAGGTGGCCGGGTGGGCGCCGCATCGCTGGGCCGGGCGCTCAGCAGCGGCACCGATGTCACCCTGTCCAGCGCCGCCACCGGCGATGGCCGCGGCGTGGTCTTCCAGCAGGGCGACACGCCGGCCAGCGCCGCGCAGGTCATCAAGACGGGCGGCCCGACCACCACGCTGCGCATCGACTCGGCCGGCAGCATCGACATGGGGCCGGGCAGCGCGATCACCGCCACCGAAGGGGCGCTGAACGTGGACTTCAATGCCGACTCGACCGGCGCGGCCCTGGCCACCGCGGGCACGATCCGGCCCTTTCCCGACTACGACACCGCCTGGGCGGGCGCGATCCGCCTGGACGGCGCGCGCATCGACGCCAATGGCGGCAACGTGCGCTTCTTCGGCCAGGGCGATGCGGCCAATGGCCGCGCCGTGGGCGGCGGCTATTCGGACGGCGGCACCGCCAGCGACCGCTGGCGCGCGGGCGTCTACATCGGCAACAGCCAGGTGCTGACCAGCGGCAGCGGCCAGCTCAGCCTGGCCGGCCAGGGGCGCAGCTGGGCCACCAGCGGCTCCTACACCGCCAGCGAGGGCGTGCTGGTGACGGCCGGCAGCACGGTGCAGGCCGGCACGGGCGGCCTGGCCGTCACGGGCACCAGCGGCGTGGGCGCGAGCGGCGTGCGGGTGGACGGGGCATCCACGCTCACCTCGGGCGGTGCGGCGGCGCTCACCGGCGTGGCCAGCAGCTGGACCGACGCGCAGCCGGGCGGCAGCATCGGCAACACGGCGGGCGTGCTGCTCAGCGGCGCGGCCGTGCAGGCCCAGGGCAACGTGACGCTGCAGGGCACCGGCGCCAACCTCGACGGCATGCGGGGCGACAACGAATTCACCGGCTTCCTCAGCACCGCCCAGGCATCGCAAGGGGTGCAGATGGTGTCCAGCCAGGTGACGGCAGGCACGGGTGCGCGCATCGACGTGACGGGCACCGCCGGCAGCGGCGGCTTCTCGGCCGTGCGCGACGGCACCACGGGCGCGATCTCCATCGTCGAAGGCGCCTCGGCGCGGGCCATCGACATCGGCGGCGCGGTGGGCGGCGGCCTGCGGGCCGAAGGCGGCACCGTCAACCTGCAGGGCGGCAGCGGCGCCGTGCGCCTGGGCACCGACGCCACCACGGTCGCGCTGGCCGGGCCGCGGCTCGATGCGCTGGTCGATGTCTCCAGCACCACGGGCACGGGCGGCAGCATCGTCATCGAGGCCAACAACGTGCTGCTGCAGAACCCGCAGGCCGATCCCGGCGCCACCTTCATGGACGCGAGCGGCGCGGGGCAGGGCGGCAGCATCGTGGTCAAGGGCACCAACGCCGTCGCCATGGCCAACGACGCGGTGCTGCGCGCCGACGCCAACGCGGCCACGGGCAACGGCGGGCAGATCCAGCTGCTGGGCGGCCGCACGCTGCGGGCCCACGGCAGCCTGTCGGCGCAGGGCGGCGCGTCGGGCGGCAACGGCGGCAGCATCGAGACCTCGGGCGCCGGCTTCGACCTCACCGGCATCCGCGTGAATGCCGGGGCCGGTGCCGGCAATGCGGGCACGTGGACGGTCGACCCCTTCGACATCACCATCGTCAACGGCAATGCCAGCGGCAGCCTGCCGGCCAACCCTTACGACGCGGTGGCCACCTCAACCATCCAGGACGGCGACATCAACAACGCGCTGCTGCGCTCCAACGTGACCATCGGGACGGGCACGGGCGGTGCCGCCGACCAGGGCGACATCTTCCTGGACGCGGCGCAGATCGCCTACGCGGGCACCGGCGCGCGCACCTTCACGCTCAACGCCAACCGCAGCGTGCGCTCGAATGCGGGCGCGAGCATCGCCTCGTACGGCACGGGCGGGCCGCTGAACGTGGTGTTCAATGCCGCGGCGACGACGGGCAGCGCGGCCGTGGGCGGCGGCCAGGTGAGCTGGGACGGCCAGATCTACACCAACGGCGGCAACGTCGTCATGAACGGCGCCTGGGCCAACGACTCCAACGGCGCCACCAGCATCAGCCTGGGCGGCACGGCCGTGGTCGACACCCGCGGCGGCAATGCGCTCACCTCGCCGGGCGTCTACACGGGCGGCAGCGACGCGCAGGCCGGCGGCAGCGTGCAGCTGACGGGGCGCACCGACACCACCTCGACCGGCAACTTCGTGACCGCGGCCGTCAACCTGGCGGGGGCGCGCATCGCGACGTCGACCGGCAACGTCGACCTCCTCGGCACCAGCACGCTGGGCACCGGCGTGCAGCTCACCGCCAACACGGCCACCGCGGGCATCCACACCACCAGCGGCAATGTGCGCATCACGGGCGTGGGCAGCTATGCGGCCAACAGCGGCAATGCGCCCGGGCATGGCGTGGCCATCGGCGCCCAGTTCGGCGGCGCGGGCTCGCTGCCGATGGTGGAGACCGGCAGCGGCAGCATCGACATCACCGGCCTGCGGCTGGCGGGGGGCGCGGCCACCGGCGGCGACGGCGTGTGGCTGGGCAACCAGGCGCAGGTCGGCAGCACCGGCGGCGGCAGCGTCACGGTGACCGGAGAGTCGCGCAACGACGGCGGCGCCGGCATCCGCATCGTCGATGCCGGCGGCATCAGCGTGCCCTCGCCCGCGGGGCGCATCCAGTCCACCGGCCAGGTGGTGCTGCGCGCCGGCGCCGCGGGCACGGCCGATGCGCTGGTGCTGGGCAATGGCAGCCAGGTCAGCGCCGGCACGGTGCTCAACCTGCGGCCGGGCGCCGTGACCCTCACGGGCACCCCCGACAGCTATGCCGCCACCGGCACCGAGCGCGGCACCGACGCCATCGCGCTGGGCGGCACCAGCGCCAACGGCTTTGCGGTCTCCGCCGCCGAATGGGCGCGGCTGTCCGCGCCGACGGTGGTGGTGGGCAGCAACGCACAGGCTGGCGCCATCACCGTGGCCGGTGCGCTCGGCGCCGCGGGCAACCTCACGCTGCAGGCCGACAACGCAGGCAGCATCGCACTGCAGGCGCCGCTGACCGTCGGCGGCACGCTGGGCCTGCTGGCCACGGGCGACATCACGCAGACGGCGGCGGGGGGCATCAGCGCGCCCACGCTGCTGGCGCGCTCGACCCGCGGCAACGTGCTGCTGGACCAGGCCGCCAACGACGTGGCGGCCAGCACGCTGGGCGGCAGTGCCGCGGGCAGCTTCCGCTACGTGGACGTGAACACGCTGCGCGTCGGCAGCGTCACGGCCTCCGGCTTCGACGCGGCGGCCAATGCCGTGCAGGCCGAGACCAGCGGCACCCTGAGCGGCAGCGACGTGCTGGTGCGGGCCACCACGGGCGACCTGCTGCTGGACACCTCGGTCGCCAGCACGGCGGGCACCGACCTCGTGGCCGGCAACACCTTCCAGAACGTCGGCGGCGGCGGCATCAGCGGCCCGTGGCGCATCTGGGCGGCCACCTGGGTGGGCGAGACGCGCGGTGGCCTGGCCGGCACCTCGCCCATTCCCAACCTGTACGGCTGCACCTATGCGGGCGCCTGCGTGCCGGCCTTCCCGACCTCGGGCAACCGCTTCATCTACACGGCGCGGCCCACCGCCACCATCACCATCGCCGACGCGAGCCGGCAGCAGGGCCAGGCCAACCCGGCCTTCGGCTACGGCATCGCCGGGCTGATCCTGGGCGACACGGGCGCCGGCATCACCGGCACGGTGGGCACCAACGCCAATGCCGGCAGCCCGGTGGGCGTGTATGCCATCAACGGCAGCTTCGTCTCGGCGGAGGGCTACCTGCTGAACGTGGTGCCGGGCCGGTTGAGCGTGACGCCGGCCCCGGTGCCGCCCCCGCCCCCGCCGCCCCCACCTTCGCCCGCGCCGGCGCCGGCGGTGTTCAGTCCGCCGAAGGTGGCGCCGGCCGACGTCATCCGCGAGGACGTCAACACCTACACCTTCGACCGCAACATCGGCGGCCCGCCCATCTGCTACGCCACCGGCCCGCTGGGCGGCAGCCGCACGGCGCAGCAGGGCGACGACGTGCTGGCCCGCGAATGGACGCGGGTGCGGTCACGGCCGCAGCTGACGAGCTGCGTGGACACGGAGCGGAAGAACGGGTGTTCGGACTTCTGAGGGCATCGGCCGGCTCTGGCTTTCGGGGTCATCGGCCGGTTCTGGCTGACGGGGTACTAACCCGGCAGAGGGTGCCGGCATGCGCGCTCCCGGTGCACGCTCGCGCTGACCGGCTTGCCCCGCCAGATGCGTGCTCGCTCTCCACCGACGTGCTTTGGGCACTGCACGGCGCCGCGAATGGCACCTCCGCACGCACACCGGCACCCTCCGCCTGGACGCTGCGCGCGAACCCCCAGGTGGTGACGCCGCGTCTGCATGGACTCCCTCTCCCCTCGCGGGAGAGGGTTGGGGAGAGGGGGGCGACGGCATCAACGACCGGCAAGCCCGTGGTGAGGCACCCCCTCTCCCCCAGCCCCTCTCCCGCGAGGGGAGAGGGGAGTCAAGGTTCCCGGTCCCGAGGCCGTCCAGCGCGGCGCTGGGCAAGTACCAAGGGTCCCGGGCGGTCGAACCCGGCCGTTCGGGCGCAACGTCCAGGCGGAGGGTGCCGGTGTGCGTGCGGAGGTGCCATTCGCGGCGCCGTGCAGTGCCCAAAGCACGTCGGTGGAGAGCGGGCACCCGTGCAGTGAGGCAAGCCGGTCGGCGCGAGCGTGCACCGGGAGCGCGCATGCCGGCGCCCTCTGCCGGGTTAGTACCCCAACCGCCCAACCGCCCAACCGCCCAACCGCCCAACCGCCCAACCGCCCAACCGCCCAACCGCCCAGACCAAACCGACCGACGAACCCCGCGCCCCCCACAAGCGCCCCGGCGTACTAGGCCCTTCGGACGAGTCCCGCCCCCCGCCTATTCCGTCCGATGGATTTGCCGCGCCCGGCGCCCCCGGGACACTGCACCTCGCTTGCCGCATCGAGGTTCCGAGCGCCCCGCCCGCGTCCCGGCCCGGGATGAAGAAAGAAGCCCGGGCGGTGCAGCCCTGTCGTTTGGAAGGAGCGTGCGCGCGATGAGTTGGCGATCGAAAGTGGTCTGGAGCGAAGGCATGCTGCTGCAGCCGCAGCACCTGCAACAGGCCGAGCGCCACGCAGACCATGCGCGCCACCTGCTGCTGCGCGGCACGGCGCCCTGCGGCTGGGGCTTCGCGGCCCTCGACATCGACGCCGCGGCACTCTCCCTCGGCAAGCTCGCGCTCACCCGCGCCGTGGGCGTCTTCGCCGACGGCACGCCCTTCGACATGCCGGCCGTCGACCCCCTGCCCGAGCCCATCGACGTGCCGCCTTCGCTGCGCGACGAGGCCATCGTGCTGGCCCTGCCCGTGCGCCGCGCGGGCGCCCGCGAATCCAATGCCGAGAGCGGCGACGAGGACGACCTGGTGCGCCACCGCGTGCTCGAGTCCGAGGTGCCCGACGCCAACACCGCCGGCGAGCGCACCGCGCTGCTGCAACTGGGCGCCCTGCACACCCGCCTGATGCGCGCCGGCGAGGCCACCGATGCGTGGACCACGCTCTCGGTCGCCCGCGTCGTCGAGCGCCGCACCGACAACCAGCTCTCGCTGCACCGCGGCTGGGTGCCGCCCCTGCTGGACGTGGCGGCCCATGCCGTCATCCGCGGCTGGGTGGACGAGCTGCTGGGCCTGCTGCGCCAGCGCGCCGATGCCCTGGCCGGTCGCATGACCCAGGGCGGCACCGGCGGCGTGGCCGAGATCGCCGACTTCATGCTGCTGCAGACCGTCAACCGCCACGAGCCGGTGTTCGCGCACTTCGCCCGCGGGCCGCTGCTGCATCCGCTGCGCTTCTACGAGCAGGCGCTGGAACTGGCCGGCGACCTGGGCACCTTCCGCGACAGCCGCCGCGCGCTGCGCCTGCCCCCCTATGTGCACGACGACCTGGAGGCCAGCTTCCGCCCGCTGATGGACGACCTGCGCCGCAGCCTGTCGATGGTGCTGGAGCAGTCGGCCATCCGCATCGAGCTGCACGACCGCAAGCACGGCGTGCGCGTGGCGCTGATTCCCGACGTGGAGCTGCAGCGCAGCGCCACCTTCGTGCTGGCCGTGCAGTCGCAACTGCCCGGCGATGCGCTGCGGGCGCGCTTTCCCACGCAGGTCAAGATCGGTCCGGTCGAGCGCATCCGCGACCTGGTCAACCTGCAGCTGCCGGGTGTGGCCCTCACGCCGCTGCCGGTCGCGCCGCGGCAGATCCCCTTCCATGCCGGCGCCAACTACTTCGAGCTGGAGACCAAGGGCAGCGACCTGTGGCGCCAGCTGGAGGCCTCGGGCGGCATGGCGATGCACATCGCGGGCGACTTCCCCGGCCTCGACCTGGCCTTCTGGGCGGTGAGATGAACCCCCCCCTCGTTTCTTGCTCGCTTCGCGTAGCCGAATCCTCCCCCAGGGGGAGCGGCACCGGCGGCCTGGCGGAGCCAGTTCCGCGGTGCCCCCCCGCCAAGCGACCCCAGCGCAATGGGCGATGCCTCGCCTTCGCGCTCTTTGGAGGCTCTCGTGAGCACGCCTGATCCCTTCGCGGCCTTCGAGTCCGAACGCACCGTCATCAAGCCCAAGCCGCGCACGCCCGGTGCGGGCGGCAATGCGCCGCCGCCGATGATGCCGCCGCCTTCCTCGCCCGGTGCCGAGCCGCTGCCCACCGAGCTGGGCGACCTGGGCCTGCTCAACCCGCTGGTGTCGGCCGCCGGCCGGCTGCTGGTGCTGATGGGCAAGCTGCGCAACCTGGTGCAGCCGCCCGACGTGGGCGCGCTGCGCGCCTCGGCCGCGCAGGCGGTGCAGCAGTTCGAGGCCGATGCGCGCCGCGCCGGCGCCAGCAACGAGACCGTGCTGGCCGCCCGCTACGTGCTGTGCACCGCGCTCGACGAGGCCGTGGCCAACACGCCCTGGGGCGTGTCGGGCGGCTGGAACAAGCAGAGCCTGCTGGTGCAGTTCCACAACGAGACCTGGGGCGGCGAGAAGGTCTTCCAGCTGCTGGCCCGCCTGGCGCAGGACGTGCCCACGCACCGCCCGCTGCTCGAACTCATCTACTGCGTGCTGGCCCTCGGCTTCGAGGGCCGCTACCGCGTGGTCGACAACGGCCGCGCCCAGCTCGACTCGGTGCGCCAGCGCCTGGCCGACCTGATCCGCAAGGACCGCCCGCCGCTGGAGCCGGCCCTGTCGCCGCACTGGCAGGGCGCCGGCGGCGGCAGCGCGCGGCTGCGCGAATCGGTGCCGCTGTGGGTGGTGGGCGCGGGCTTTCTGCTGCTGCTGGCGCTGGTGTGGTTCGGCCTGCGGCTGTGGCTGGGCAACCTGTCCGACACCACTTGGTCGCGCGTGGCGGGCCTGCGCCTGCCCAACACCCAGCTCGTGCCGCCGCCCGCGCCCGTGCCCGCCAAGTCGCCGCGGCTCGCGCGCTTCCTGGAGGCCGAGGTCAAGCAGGGCCTGGTGACCGTCACCGACGAGGCCGACCGCAGCACGGTGCGCCTGCGCGGCGATGCCTTCTTCGGCTCCGGCAGTGCCGAGCCCATGGCGCAGGCCATGCCGGTGCTGGTGCGCATCGGCCAGGCCCTGGCTGAGGTCAAGGGCGAGGTGCTGATCACCGGCCATTCCGACAGCCAGCCGATCCGCTCGCTGCGCTATCCCTCCAACTGGCACCTGTCCACCGCGCGGGCCGAGGCCGTGCGCAATGCGCTCGCCCCGTTGGTCGACCCCGCCCGCATGAAGGCCGAGGGCAAGGCCGACGCCGAACCCGTGGCGCCCAACGACACGCCCGCCAACCGGGCGCGCAACCGTCGCGTGGACATCGTGCTGCTCGCTCCGCCCGAAGGAGTGGCGAAATGAAGGCCGTCTTCCGCATCATCTTCCACCCGGTGCTGCTCACCGTGGTGGCCCTGGCCATCCTGGGCCTGCTGATCTGGTGGATCGGCCCGCTGATCAAGATCGGTGCGCTGGTGCCGCTCGAAAGCGAACTGGCGCGCGCCGTCCTCATCGGCGTCATCGTCCTGCTGGTGCTGCTGCGCCTGGCCATCCGCCGCTGGCGGGTGCGCCGTGCGAGCCGCGCGCTGACCGACGGCCTGATGAAGGCGCCGGCCGCCGCCAAGGCCGACGCCCCCGGCAACGGCGAGCAGCAGGTGCTGGCCGATCGCTTCGGCGAGGCCATCGCCACGCTCAAGAAGATGCGCCTGACGGCCGCCGGCAAGAAGCCCGGCTGGCGCGACTGGCTGTCGCTGTCGGGCGGCAGCTACCTCTACGACCTGCCCTGGTACGTCTTCATCGGCGCGCCGGGTTCGGGCAAGACCACGGCGCTGGTCAATTCGGGTCTCTCGTTCCCGCTGGCCGAGAAGTTCGGCGCCGGCGCCATCCGCGGCGTGGGCGGCACCCGCAACTGCGACTGGTGGTTCACCGACGAGGCGGTGCTGATCGACACCGCCGGCCGCTACACCACGCAGGACAGCCATGCCGCCGAGGACAAGAGCGCCTGGGACGGCTTCCTCAACCTGCTGAAGAAGGCCCGCCCGCGCCGGCCGCTCAACGGTGTGTTCCTCACCGTGAGCGTGGCCGATCTGCTGGGCCAGGGCCTGGAGGCGCGCAGCGCACTCGCCGCCTCGATGCGCGCGCGCCTGCTGGAGCTGGACGAGCGCCTGACCACCCGCCTGCCGGTGTACGTGCTGGTGACCAAGAGCGACCTGCTCTACGGCTTCACCGAGTACTTCGCCGACCTGGGCAAGGAGCAGCGGGCGCAGGTCTTCGGCTTCACGCTGGGCCCCGACGAAGGCAGCCACCTGGCCGAGCATGGCCTGCTGCAGCCCTTCCAGCGCGAGTTCTCGCTGCTGCACGAGCGCGTCAACAACGGCCTGGTCGAGCGCATGCAGCAGGAGACCGACGGCACCCGCCGCGGCGCCATCTTCGGCTTTCCGGCGCAGTTCGCCACCGTGGGGCCGCTGCTGGCCGACCTGCTGGACCAGGTCTTCACCGGCTCGCGCTTCGCGCAGCCGCCGTGGGTGCGCGGCGTGTACTTCACCAGCGGCACGCAGGAAGGCAGCCCCATCGACCGCGTGATGGGCAGCCTGGCGCGCAGCTTCGGCATCGAGCGCGCCATCCTGGCGCCGCAGAAGTCCAGCGGGCGCAGCTACTTCCTCACCACGCTGCTCAAGGACGTGGTGTTCCCCGAGCAGCGCCTGGCCGGTGCCGACGTCAAGCTGGAGCGCAAGCGCCACCTGCTGCGCCTGGCCGGCGTCTCGGCCATGGGCCTGGTCACGCTGGCCCTGCTGGCCGGCTGGGGCTGGTCGGCCTGGCGCAATGCCGAGTACCTGAAGTCGGTCGAGGCCAAGCTGGAGCCCACCCGCCAGTCGCTGGCCACGCTGCCCACGCAGGCCAGCAGCCCCATCGACATGGCGCCCGTGCTGGGCAACCTGCGCGACGTGTGGCGCACGCCGGTCAACCGCGAGGGCGACACGCCCTTCCTGATGACGCTGGGCCTCTACCAGGGCGACAAGATGGATGCCGCGGCCCTGGCCGCGCACCAGCGTGCGCTCAACGAGGCCTTCCTGCCGCAGCTGGCGCGCCGCATCGAGGACCAGCTGCGCAGCGCCCCGCGCGACAACCTGGAGTACCTGTACGAGGCGCTCAAGAGCTACCTCATGATCCACCAGCCCGAGCACTTCGACCCCGAGGCGCTCAAGGCCTGGATCACGCTGGACTGGGAGCGCACGCTGGACCGCGGCGTGCCGCCCGAGCGCCGCAAGATGCTGGAAGACCAGCTCGACCTGCTGATCGCCCAGGGCCCGCCGCGTTCGCCGCTCCCCATGGACGAGAACCTGGTGCGCAGCACCCGCGGCCTGCTGGCCAGCTATCCGCCCGAGCAGCGCATCTTCAGCCGCCTCAAGCGCCAGCGCCTGGGCAAGGACATGCCCGACTTCACCGTCGCCCAGGCCGCCGGCCCCTCCGCGCCGCTGGTGTTCGAGCGGCCCAGCGGCAAGCCGCTGACCGAGGGCGTGCCCGGCCTGTTCACCTACGACGGCTACCACCAGCGCTTCCAGAATGCGGTGGTGCTGGTCACCGGCCAGCTCGCGGCCGAAGACCCGTGGGTGCTCGGCCAGGAGAAGAGCGCCGCCGACCGCGCCCGCGACGCCGCGGCCCTGGGCCAGCTCACCGACCGCGTGCGACGCCTCTACCTGGAGGAGTACGCACGCCTGTGGCAGGCCCTGCTGGCCGACGTGCGCCTGATCCGCGCCGGCGGGCTGGAGAAGAACATCGACATCGCCCGCATCGTCTCGGGCGTGGATTCGCCGCTGGCCAACTTCCTGCGCGCGGTGGTCAAGCAGACCACGCTCACGCCGGCCAAGGACGACAAGTCCGCCGTGGGCAAGGCCGCCGAGACCGTGCGCAACACGCGCAAAGGCCTGGAGGAACTGTTCGGCGGCAGCGGCAGCGATGCCCAGCGCGCGGTGCCGGTGGGCAAGAGCATCGAGTCCATCGTGGACGACCGCTTCGAGAGCCTGCGCCGCCTGGTCACGCCCGCGGCGCCGGGCCAGCCCGCGCCCATCGACGACGCGCTTAAGCTCTTCAACGAGGTCTACGTCTACCTCACGGCGGTGGACACGGCCGTCAAGAGCCGCAGTGCGCCGCCGCCCGGCGACGTGGCCGGCAAGCTCAAGTCCGACGCCGGCCGGCTGCCCGACCCGGTGCGCTCGATGATCGAGAACCTCAGCAGCACCGGCGCCGCGCAGGCCCGCGTGGCCGAGCGCGGCAACCTGAGCCAGGACCTGCGCCCGGTCACCGAGTTCTGCCAGCGCGCCATCGCCGGCCGCTATCCCTTCGTGGAGAGCAGCAACCGCGACGTGCTGCCCGAGGACTTCGGCCAGATGTTCGGCCCCGGCGGGCTGATGGACGACTTCTTCCAGAAGAAGCTGGCGCAGCTGGTGGACACCAGCCGCCGCCCGTGGCGCTACAAGCCCATCGCCGAGCAGGGCGCCATCTCGCCGGCCGCGCTGCAGCAGTTCGAGCGCGCGGACGTCATCAAGCAGGTGTTCTTCCGCGGCGGCGGTCGCACGCCCGGCATGCGGCTGGACTTCAGGCCGGTGGAGATGGACGCGGGCATCACCAGCTTCTCGCTCGACGTGGACGGCCAGGTGGTCAAGTACGCGCACGGCCCCATCGTGCCGATGACCGTGCAATGGCCCGGCCCGCGCAACACCAACCAGGTGCGCCTGACCATCGCGCCGCCCACCTCGGGCGGCACCTCGGGCCAGGTCACCGAAGGGCCGTGGGCGCTGTTCAAGATGCTCGACCGCGGCCAGCTGGCCTCGGGCGACGGGCCCGAGAAGTTCTTCATCACCTTCCAGCTCGACGCGCGGCGCGCCCGCTTCGAGGTGACGACCAACAGCGTGCAGCATCCGATCCGGATGAAGGAGCTGCGCGAGTTCTCCTGTCCGGAGGGCCTGTGATGGCGGTGGCGCATTTCCTGGCCGAGCCGCACGCGCTGCCGGGCTGGTTCGGCAAGCTGCCGGGCATCGGCGACTTCGCCCACCGCCGCCTGCCGGCGGACTTCCGCGAGGCCTGGGACACCTGGCTGCAGGAGGGGCTGATGCAGCTGCGCCTGCGGCACGAGGACGAATGGCGCGATCGCTACCTGGAAGGCCCGCTGTGGTTCTTCGTGCTCGCACCCGGCGTGGCCGGCGAGGAGGGATGGATCGGCGTGATGATGCCGTCGGTGGACGGGGTGGGGCGCTACTTTCCCTTCACCATCGCCGGCCGCCTGCGCGAGGGCGGGCTGCAGCCGGAGGACTGGCAGGCCGTGGCCGCCTGGTGGCAGGACGCCACGCAGGCCGCGCTGCAGTCGCTGGAGCAGGACCTGGATGCGGCCGCCGTCGACGCCCTGCTGGCGGCGCTGGGCGGCCGGACGGCCCCGGCCGCTGCCGGCGGTGCCACCGCCGCTGCGCCCACGGCGGGCGAGGGGCAGGGCGCCGCCGCCGGTCCGGGTGCGGTCTCGCATGGGCAGTCGCTGTGGCTGACGCACCCGGAGGCCGGCGCCGCCGGCGCGCAGGTGCTGACCGTGGCCGGTCTGCCGCGGGGCGCCCGCTTCGACCTCCTCTTCGGCTTCGACGATCCGGCCGAAGACGCTGTGCAGGGAGCGGCGCAATGAGCGATCCCCGCCCCGACGAACCCACCCGCGTCTTCGGCGGCGGCGCGCCCGGCCCCGACGAGGCCACTCGCGTGGTCACCGGTGCAGCTGCAGGCGATGCGACCCGTGTCATCACGGGCGGCGTCGCCCCGGCCGGCGACGCCACGCGCGTCGTCACCGGCAGCATCCTCACGCCCACCCAGCCGCGCACCGGCACCGGCGCCGCACCCGCGGGCGGCGGCGATGCCGGCACCCTGCCGCCGGGCAGTGCCATCGCCGAGTTCGAGATCACCCGCCTGATCGGCCAGGGCGGCTTCGGCGTGGTCTACGAGGCCTGGGACCACACGCTCGAACGCGTGGTCGCCATCAAGGAATACCTGCCCACCTCGCTGGCCACGCGCACCGGGGACGGCACCATCCTGCCGCTGTCGGAGCGCCACCGCGAGACCTTCGACCTGGGCATGCGCTCCTTCATCAACGAGGCCCGGCTGCTGGCGCAGTTCGACCATCCCTCGCTGCTGAAGGTCTACCGCTTCTGGCAGGAGCGCGGCACCACCTACATGGTGATGCCCTTCTACCGCGGCGACACGCTGCGCCAGGCGCTGGCCGACATCCCGGCCGGCGTGGACGAAGGCTGGCTGCTGCGCGTGATGGACGGCGTGAGCCAGGCCCTGGCCGTGATGCATGCGGCCAACTGCTTCCACCGCGACATCGCGCCCGACAACATCCTGCTGCTCGAAGGCTCGGGCCGGCCGGTGGTGCTGGACTTCGGCGCCGCGCGCCGCGTGATCAGCGACAAGACGCAGGCCATCACCGTCATCCTCAAGCCCGGCTACGCCCCCGTGGAGCAGTACGCCGAGATGCCCGACATGAAGCAGGGCCCGTGGACCGACGTCTACGCCCTGGCGGCCGTGATGCACGTGGCCATCTGCGGCCGGGCGCCGCCGCCCTCGGTGGCGCGCATCCTGAGCGACAGCTACGTGCCGCTGGCCGGCAACGAACAGCTGCTGCAGCGCTACAGCCCGGCCGTGCTGGCCGCGGTGGACGCCGGCCTGGCGGTGCGGCCCGAGGGCCGGCCGCAGTCCATGGCCGAGTTCCGCCAGCAACTGGGCCTGGAAGAGACGACCACCATCGCCGCCACCCGCAGCGCACCGGCCGGCGGCGCGGCGCCTGCCGTGGCGCGCACGCCCGTCGCCGGCCGCACGCAGCCGCCCCGGCCGGCGCCCGCACCGGCGCCAGTGGACGGCGCCCCGGCCCGCTCGAAGCTGGTCCCCGTGATCGGCGGCGTGGCGGCCCTGGCCGTCGCCGCCGGTGCGGCGCTGTGGTGGAGCGGCCGCGGCGATGGCGCCTCGGCGCCGCCGCCCGCCACCGTGGCCCAGGCCCCGGTGGCCGATGCGCCGGCCGCCGCGCCCGCGCCCGCGCCGCCCGAGCCGCCGCCACGCGTCGCGCCGAAGACGCCGCTCGAATCGCTGCAGGCGCTGTCGGTGGGCGCGACGCCGGGCTTCGACGTCACGGCCAGCGCCCGCAAGGCCGAGGTCACCATCGGCAAGGACAAGCTGGCCTTCGACGTGCGCAGCAACCGCGACGGCTTCGTCTACGTCTTCCTGCTGGCCAGCGGGGGCGAGCTGTTCCAGCTCTTCCCCAACCTGCTGGACCGCCACAACCGCATCACGGCCAACACCACGCTGGCCCTGCCGCGCGCCTCCTGGCCCATGGAGGCGGGCGGCCCGCCCGGCACCAACCACTTCGCCGTGGTGGTGAGCGAGCGCGAACGCGACTTCAGCGATGCCGGCATGAAGAACGAAGGCGTCTTCCCGCAGTTCCCGGCCGCCGGCCTGGTCGCGATGGAAGCCGCCAACCCCGGCCCTGCCGCCACCGTGCTGCTGGGCCGGCCCGTCTGTCCGCAAAGCGCCGGCTGTGCCGACGCCTACGGCGTGGGGAGCTTCAAGATCGTCGAGAAGTGATCGTCTTCATGGTCTTCCACGCGCGTGAACCGAAGGAGTGATCCATGCAAGCCCTGGCCCCGATTCCCCCGTCCCATGAGGCGCGCGCGCCTGGCGGCGGCCCCCGTGCCGCATCCCTGGCCGGCACCGCCGCGCTGACGCTGGCGGCGCTGCTGGCGGCCGGCTGTGCCACGCCGCCCCCTCCGCCGCCGCCCCCGCCCGCGCCGGTGGCGGCCCCGCAGCCGCCCATCGTGCTGGCCCCGCCGGCACCGCCGCCCGTGGCCGTGCCGGCCCCGCCGCCGCGCACCGGCGGCAGCGTGGCCGGCCAGGCGCGCACCTTCTCGACCCAGCTGGCCACCTACACCGCCACGCCCTTCGACGTGGTGCCCGGCTGGCAGCGCGACGACTTCGTCGACAGCTGGTCGGCCTTCCTCGACAGCTGCAAGGTGCTGGTGCGCCGCGGCCAGCAGTGGCAGCAGGTGTGTGCGCGCGCACGCCAGGTGGACGGCGCCAGCAACCCGGCCATCCGCAGCTTCTACGAAAGCGAGTTCGCGGCCTACCAGATCCGCGACGACGACCGCCGGCCCGATGGCGTGGTCACCGGCTACTTCGAGCCCGAGATCGAGGGCAACCGCAGCTACGCGCCGCCCTTCATCTACCCCGTCTATGCGCAGCCGGAGGACATGCTCTTCCTCGACACGCGCCGCCTGCCCACCGGCAACGGCACCGTGGCCGCGCGGCTGAACGGCCGCAACGTGGTGGTGCAGACGGGCCTGTCGACCCGCGACATGGGCGCGCCGGGCCTGTATGCGCTGGATCTGTCGCAGATCACGCGCGACACGGTGGACCGCAAGGCCCGCCTGCGCGCCGACGGCCGCCAGCTGGTGCCCTACTACACGCGCGCCGAGATCGAGCGCCTGGGCGTGCCCAATGCCAAGGTGCTGGCCTTCGTGCGCAGCGCCACCGAGCTGTACGAGATGCAGGTGCAGGGCTCGGGCCGCATCCGCCTGCCCGACGGCCAGACCGTGCGCGTGGGCTATGCCGAGCAGAACGGCCAGCCCTTCCGCCCCACGCTGGCCAAGGCGGCCAACGGCAAGGCCAAGACGGCCGTGCGCACCCGCGGTTCGGCCGTCGAGCTGGAGGTGGACGACGACGACGCCGACGAGACCGACACCAGCACCGTGCGCACCCGCGGCTTCGCGCTGGCGCTGCCGGCGCGCAGCGGCCCCGTGGCCGTGCCTGGCCAGCGCACGCCGGCGGCGGCGGCCACGGGCACGGGCATCCAGGACCCGAGCTACGTCTTCTTCAAGGAAGTGCCCACCAGCGCCGACGGCCCGGTGGGGGCGCTGGGCGTGCCGCTGCAGCCGGGGCGCTCCATCGCGGTCGATCCGCGCAGCGCGCCGCTGGGCTTTCCGGTCTTCGTCTCCACGCGCCAGCCGGGCACCGGCACGCCCATGCAGCGCCTGACCATCGCGCAGGACACGGGCGGCGCCATCCGCGGCGCGGTGCGGGCCGACTACTTCTTCGGCAACGGCCGCCAGGCCGCCAGCCAGGCCCGCCGCATGAAGGAGCGCGGCCAGCTCTGGCTGCTGCTGCCGCGCGGCCTGACGGTGGCGGCGGCGACGACGGGCGGCGGTTCGGTGCGCACGCGGGGGGCCAGTCTGGCCAACTGCGTCGTCCCCGACGACGACACTTGCTCCGACGACCAGTAGGTCATGCAGAACACCCTCTCGTCCGAGGACAGCGCGGAACTGGTGCGCCTGTGGCGCCGCCGGCAGACGCTGGCGCCGCACGAGATGGGGCGCATGTACGGCATCGTCGGCACCGCCCTGGGCGACTGCCATCCGCCTGAGCTCAAGGCCCTGGGCGAAGGCCGGCAGGAGCTGGTGGCGCAGTTCATCTACCTCAAGGTGCTGCGGCTCGACGCCGACCCGGAGGAGGGCGAAGAGGAGGGCGCCGCCAGCGTCCCCGACCGCGCCGCGCACAGCGCGCCTTCGACCGCCTTCGCCCTGTGCGCCTACTTCCGCCGCTACCTGATCGACTGCACCCGGGCCACGAGCTTCCGCCGCAAGCTCTCGCTGGGCGAGGAGGTGAGCGACGAGCAGCTCGACGCGCACCTGCGCGGCCACCGCGGCGCCGCGGGCGATGCCGCCGGCTGCCTGGCCGAGCATGGCCTGAGCATGGCCGGCGTGGCCGAGGCCGCGCGCCGCTTCATCGCCGGCCTGGGCGAGCCCGAGCGCCTGCTGCTGTGCGAAGGCTTCGGCCGCGAGGCGCCGCTGTCGGGCGTGGCCGCGCGCCATGCCATCGCCTCCTACCACTACCGCGCCGGGCGGCTCGGCCTGGTGCACCGGCGCGAATCGCTGCCGGCGGACTACGGCCGCACGCTGCTGGGCGGCTGGATCGCGCAGACGCTGGGCATCGCCATCGAGCCCGGCAACATGGACGCGATCCGGGCGGTTTTCGAAATCCTGGGGGCTGAGGCGTCCTCCTCCTGACGACATAGACCATCAGGACGGATGCCATGCGCCCCCTCGACCTCTGGCCCCCGCTGGCCCACATCCGCAGCACGCTGGAAGGCCCGCCGGCGCGCCGCCCCGCCGCGGGCCCGGCGCGCGAGGACGCGGGCATGGACGCCGGCGCGCCCGCCCCGGCCGACCTGCTGCTGCCGCTGACCGAGCTGGCCCGCCGCCGCGAGGCCCTGGCCGCCCGCGGCTTCGGCGCGCGCTGGGCGCCCGGGCGGTTGCTGTCGGTGCTGTGCGAGGGCCGCATGCTGGGCGTGCTGCTCGACCGCCTGCTGCCCGACGGCCGCTGGCAGGGCTGGCTGGCCGCCGGCGAGGCCGACTGGGCCGGCGCCTGGGACGTGCTGCTGGAGCCGCAGGACGAGCCCTTCGAGCCGCTGTTCGGCGTGGTGCAGGCCTGGAACCCCGTCACGCTGGTGCCCGCGCCGCAGCTGTGCGCGCGCGTGCTGGGCGAGCTGTCGGCCACGCGGCTGGCGGCCATCCGCGCCGTGGCCGACGAATGGGCGGCGCAGCGCGTGGGCGCCCCCGCGGGCGCCGTGCCCGCCACCCCGCCCGCGCCGGGGCAGATCGCCCTGCGCGGCGTGGCCGGCTGCTTCACGGTGCTCACCGGCACGCCGCTGGCGGCCGAGGGCGATCCGCGGGCCGACTACCAGGTTCTCTACCAGCAGGCCGCGCGGCGGCTGGCGCAGTCGGCGGCGCCGTCCGCGCTGGCCGGGCGCACGCAGGCGCGTTCCGCGGCGTCGCCGGCGGGCGGCCGCGCGCGCAACGGCGGGGGCGAGGACGACGCCGGCCCGCTCGGGCGCTTCCTGCGCCGCCTGGGCGGGGGCGGCGGCGGCTTCCGCGGCACCTGGGGCCCGGCGCTGGCCGTGCTGGCGCTGGTGCTCGTGGTGCAGAACGCCGGCCTGCTGCCCGCCCTGCACGGCAGCGACGACGACGCCGTGCGCCTGCGCGATGCGCCGCCCACGGCCCCCGCCGCGCCGCAGGCCGACGCGCTGGTGCGCTGGAAGCCCGGCACCGACATGGCCGAGGCCACGCGCCTGCTGCAGACGGCCGGCGCGCAGGTTGTCGGCGGGCCGGATGGGCAGGGCCGCTGGTCGCTGCGCCTGCTGCAGCCGCAGGACGGCCTGGCGGTGCTGCGTTCCTCGCCGCTGGTGGACGCGGTCGAGCTGCCCTGAAAGCCATCCCCATGCGCCGTCTCGCCCTGCTGCTCCTGCTCGCATTGGCGGCCCTGCCCGCCGCGGCCGTGCAGCGCGCGCTGCTGGTGGGCGTCTCGGAGCTGCCCTTCCAGCCCCAGAACCTGTGGCTGCAGGCGCCGCGCAACGACGTGCTGCTGATGCGCGAGGTGCTGCAGCAGCAGGGCTTCGCGCCGGCCGACATCGCCACGCTGGCCGACGGCGTGCCCGGCGCGCAGCCGCCCGACAGCCGCGCCATCGGCCAGGCGCTGCAGCAGCTGCTGGCCCGCTCGGGGCAGGGCGACTTCGTGCTCCTCTACTTCTCGGGGCATGGCACGCGGCTGCGCGACACGGCCAAGCGCTACCAGGAGCCCGACGGCCTGGCCGAGAACTTCCTGGCGCGCGATGTGCGGGGAACCATCGGTGGTGGCCGCGCTCTGAACGGCGGCGTGCGCGACGTTGACGTGGACGGCTGGATCCAGGCCTTCCTCTCGCGTGGCGTCTTCGTGTGGGCGGTGTTCGACACCTGTTCGGCCGCCTCCATGACCCGCAGCACCCGTGCCATCGACAGCTCCGACCCCGGCCCGCCGGACGACGAGGTGCGCTGGCGCGGCGTGCGACCCGAACAGCTGACCGGCGGCGATGGCGCCGCGGTCCCCCCTCTGCCCGCCGCGCCGGCTACCGCCGCCGTGCCGCGTGCCCGATACGTGGCCTTCTTCGCTTCGGAGAGCCACCAGGTCACGCCCGAGCTGCGCCTGCCGCGCGGCGATCGGCAGGCCCGTCCGCACGGACTGCTCACCTGGGCCCTGGTCCAGGGACTGCAGCGCCGACCCGCCACCTGGCGCGAACTCTTCAACGACGCGCTGGCGGCCTATCCGCCGGTCATCGACGAGCTGGAGCAGCGCTTTCCGCAGCGCGAGTTGCCCTCGCCGGTGGCCGAGGGCAGCCTGGACCTGCCCCTCTTCGACAACAGCACCCGCCCGCGCAGCACCCAGCCGGCCTGGCCCGCACAGCGCGCCGGCGCCAGCCTGTCGCTGGACGCCGGCCTGCTCGACGGGCTGGAGGCGCAGCAGCCGGTGACGGTCACGGCCGTGCTGCCCGACGGCAGCGCCCGCAGCGCCACGGCCCGCCTGCAGGAGGCCACGCTCGCCCAATCGCGCCTGGCGGTGCCCGACACCCTGCAGGACGCCGCCGGCGGCGCACTCTGGAGCGTCGCGCCGGTGGAGCCGCCGCCCTCGCTGGTGCTGCGCGTGCGCGCCGACCGCGCCCTGCCCGCCGGCATCAACCTGGACTATCCGGCCGCCATCGAATCGGTGGACGGCGAGGCCGACCTGCTGTGGGCACCGGCCGGCCGCGCGGGCCAGCGGCTGTCCCCGCTCTCCGCCGACGCGGCGCGCTGGACGGGGGCCGTGCCCGCGCCGCCGCTGCTGACCAGCGACGCCGCCGTGCGCCGGCGGCTGGAGCTCATGGCCCAGCTCAAGTGGTTCGAGCGGCTGCAGCAGCTGGCCGACGGCCGCCGCGTGGACGGGCTGGACCTGGCCATCGAGACCTGGGAAGGCGAGCGCCTGGTGGCCAGCCGGCCCCTGCCGGTGGACAGCGTGGTCGCGCCGGCCGAGGGCCAGCGCCTGCGCCTGCTGGTGCGCAATGCCAGCGGCCATTCGCTGGACCTGGCCGTGCTGGCCCTGGACGCCCAGGGCGGCCTGTGGTCCGTCTACCCGGGCGAGGCCGGCGAGGCCAACCGCTTCGAGCGCGGCCAGCCGCAGTCGCCCGCCATGAAGCGCTTCGACCTGCCCGCGGGCGCTGCCGGCCGGCTGCTGGTGGTGGCCAGCCCCGCGCTGCCGCAGAGCGCGCCGCGCCTCTTCGGCCTCTCGGGCGCCGCCCCGCTGGCGGACCTGCGCGTGCGCGGCCAGGCGCGGCCCGACCGCGAGCGGCAGGTGCTGGCCGTGGCCGTGCGCTGGGGCGCGGCCCGGGCGCCCTGACCGTGTCCATCTCCCATCCAAGACGACGAGGAACACCATGTCATTCAACCAGGACCAGCAGATCGACGCCGACGAGGCGCTGCGCATGCTCGAACTCTCGCTCAACCGCAGCGACAACATCGACGTGGTGATGACCATCGAGAGCAAGGGCAACCTGATCGAGGGCGAATCCACGCGGCCCTTCGCCGATGGCAAGAAGCGCATGGCGGTGCTGGGCTACTTCAGCGCCGTGCGGGCCGATGCGGCGCCGGGCGGCACCAAGTCCAAGCTGAGCATGAACGCCATGCTGATCGTGCGGCGCTGCGACGCGGCCACGGCGTCCATCGCCAACCTGATCAAGTCGCAGGCCAGCGATGCCAAGGTCGTGCTGTCCTGCTTCAAGGCGTCCGGCGACTCCTCGAAGGAGCAGGAGTCGACGCTGGAGATCGCGCTCAGCGACGCCCGGCTGGCCAACTATGTGCTGGTGACCGGCGGCAGCGTGGGCTTTCCGTGCGAGATCCTGGCCTTCGCCTACCGCAAGCTGAGCATCGCCTCCGCCCCGCAGCTCGACGACGGGCGCCGCGGCGCCATCCGCATGGCCGAACTGGGCTGAGAACGCGTGAACGTCCCCGATCCCCGTCCACCAAGGAGCCCCGAATGAGCACCCCCGAAGAACTGCTGGCCGCCCACGACCCCGCCGGCGCCCTGGCCGCCCTCACCGCGCAGGTGCGCGTCAGGCCGGCCGACATGAAGCTGCGCGTCTTCCTGGCCCAGCTGCTGTGCGTGCTGGGCCAGTGGGAGCGGGCGCTGAACCAGCTCAGCGTCGCGGCCGAGATGGACGCGGCCGCCATTCCCATGAAGCAGATGTACGGCGAGGCCATCCGCTGCGAAGGCCTGCGCGCCGAGGTCTTCGCCGGCAAGCGCACACCCATGATCTTCGGCCAGCCCGACGAATGGCTGGCGCTGCTGGTGGAATCGCTGCTGCGCATCGGCGCGGGCGACGCCGCGGCCGGCGAGCAGCTGCGCGAGCGCGCCTTCGACGCGGCCCCCGCCACCTCGGGCACGCTCGACGGCCAGCCCTTCGAATGGCTGGCCGACGGCGACATGCGCCTGGGCCCGGTGCTGGAGGCCTTCGTCAACGGCCGCTACTACTGGGTGCCCTTCTCGCGCCTGGCGGCCGTCAAGATCGAGGCGCCCGAGGACCTGCGCGATGCCGTGTGGATGCCCGCGCACCTGACCTTCGCCAACGGCGGCGAGGCGCTGGCCCTGATCCCCACGCGCTACGACGGCAGCCAGGCCAGCAGCGACGGCGCGCTGCAACTTGCGCGCAAGACCGAATGGCAGGAGCGCGCGCCCGAGGTGTGGACGGGCCTGGGCCAGCGCAGCTTCAGCAGCGACGCGGGCGAGCATGCGCTGATGGACGTGCGCGAGATCGTGTTCGACGTCGTGATGGACGCCGGCGCGGCCGAGACCGGTCAGGGCGACGCCCAGGACGCCACCCAGGACAGCGCCGCCGGTGGCTGAGCCGCGCGACATCGCGAGCGCGCAGGAACGCCTGCAGCCCTCGCTGCTCGACCGGCTGGTGGACCTGGAGCCCGGCCGCGAGCGCGAGGGCGACGACCAGCGCACGCTCACGCGCCAGGCACTGCGCGCCGCGGTGCTGCGCGACCTGGCGTGGCTCTTCAACGCCACGGGCGGGCTGCGGGGCCTGGACGAGCGCCGCCATCCGCAGGCGGCGCGCTCGGTGCTGAACTACGGATTGCCTATGCTGTCCGGCCAGTTCACCTCGTCGATCCAGCGTGTCAGCATGGAACAGGCGCTCAAGAACGCGATCCTGCAGTTCGAGCCCCGCATCCTGCCCCGTACCCTGGAAGTTGAACTCGTCATGGAAGGCTCGGCCCTGGACTCCCACAACCGCGTCGGTCTGCAGATCCGCGGCATGCTGTGGGCGCAGCCGGTGCCGCTGGAGTTCCTGATGCGAAGCCGCATCGACCTGGAAGAAGGGCGCGTCGACATCGAGCAGGCCACGCCACCGCGCTGAGGGCACACCATGGACCCCCGGCTGCTGAACCTGTACGAGCAGGAGCTGCGCTACTTCCGCGAGAGCACGTCGGAGTTCGCACGCACCTTTCCCAAGATCGCGCACCGCCTCGGCCTCGAAGGCCAGGAAGTGGCCGACCCCTATGTGGAGCGGCTGATCGAGGCCACGGCCTTCCTGGCCGCGCGCGTCAACCTCAAGCTCGACGCCGACTACCCGCGCTTCACCGGCCACCTGCTGGACATCGTCCATCCGCACTTCCTGGCGCCCACGCCGGCCATGACGGTGTGCGCCTTCGACGTCGACCTGGAAGACGCCAACCTGGCCCGCGGGCCGGTGCTGCCGCGTGGCAGCGGCCTGCGCGCGCGGGCCGCCAGCGGCCAGAACACGCACTGCGAATTCCGCACGGGGCAGGACCTGCGCGTGTGGCCCGTCGCGCTCACGCAGGCGCAGTACTTCAGCTATGCGCCCGACCTGCCGCTGGCGCGGCATCCACGCGCGCGCGACATCCGCGGCGGCCTGCGCTTCACGCTGCAGGCCACGGCCGGGCTGAACTTCGCCCAGATCCCCATGGACGCGCTGCTGCTGCACTTCGCCGGCGCGGACGACGTGGCCTGGCAGCTGCACGAATGCGTGCTCAACCGGCCGGTGGCCGTGTGGCTGCGGCCGCTGGGCACGCCCGCGGGCGGCGCCACGGCAGCCGGCCTGCGCGAGCTGCCCGGCAGCACGGTGCAGGACAGCGGCTTCGCCGAAGACGAGGCGCTGCTGCCGGTCACCCACACCGGCTTCTCGGGCTTCCGACTGGTGCAGGAGTACTTCGCCTGCCCCGATCGCTTCCGCTTCGCGCGGCTCACCGGGCTGGCGCCGCTGCTGGCCACGATGCCGGTGGCCGAGGTGGAGGTGGTGATCCTGTTCTCGCGCGGCGACGCGGCGCTGGAGAAGCTGGTCGGCCCCGACAACGTGCGGCTGAACTGCGTGCCGGCCATCAACCTCTTTCCCAAGCGGCTGGACCGCGTGCAGGTGGGCGAGGGCGTGAGCCAGTTCCACCTGCTGCCCGACCGCACCCGGCCGCAGGACTTCGAGGTGCATTCGGTGACCGAGGTCATCGGCCACAGCGGCACGGTGCAGGGCGAGGGCGTGCAGGAGCAGCGCTTCCTGCCCTTCTATGCGGCCTTCCACGGCAGCCGCCATGTGCACCCGGCCTACTACACCACCACGCGCGAGCCGCGCCTGCTGTCGGCGCGCCAGCGCAGCGAGGGCCACCGCAGCAGCCACATCGGCTCGGAGGTCTACCTGCAGATCGTCGATCCGCAGGAGGCGCCCTTCCCGACGCAGCTGCGGCAGCTGGCGGTGTCGGCGCTGGTCACCAACCGCGACCTGCCGCTGCTGCTGCCGCAGGGCCGCGACAACGACTTCGAATGCATGGACGCCTTCCCGGTGCAGCGCGTGCGCATGCTGCGGGCCCCGTCGCGGCCGGTCTCGCCGGTGGTGCAGGAGGGCCTGGGCTGGAAGGTGATCGACCACCTGGCGCTCAACTACCTGTCGCTGGCCGACAGCTCGCCCCAGCAGGGTGCGGCGGCGCTGCGCGAGATGCTGCAGCTCTATGCCGCGCATGCCGACGAGTCGCGCCAGGCGCAGGTGCGCGGGCTGCTGTCGGTGCGCACGCGCGCGCTGGTGCGCCGCCTGCCGCTGCCCGGGCCGATCGCCTTCGGACGCGGCCTGGAGGTGGCGCTGGAGGTGGAGCCCACGGCCTTCCACGGTGGCAGCGTGTTCCTGTTCGGCGCCGTCATGTCGCGCTGGCTGGCGCGGCATGTGGAGGTCAACCATTTCGTCGAGACCGTGCTGCATGCCGCCGGCCGCGGCGAGCTGATGCGCTGGAGGCCGCAGTGCGGGACCCGGGCGATCCTGTGAGCACGGGCGGCGCGCCCGCGGCAGCCCCGGTCGTGGCCACGCCCGTGCCGGCCCCCGTGCGGGCGGGCGCGGCGCAGCTGCTGGCCGCGCGTGCCGAACAGGCCTGGGCCTACGACTACTTCGCGCTGATGCGCCGTCTCGAAGCTTCCGACCTGTCGGCCCCGCGCTGGGGCCATGCGCTGCGGCCCTCGGCCGAGCCGGTGCGCGTGGGCCAGGAGCCCTCGCTGGCCTTCGCGCCCGCGGGGCTCAGCCGCTTCGAGCTGCCGCAGGGCGATGGCCGGCCGCCCCTGATCCGCCAGCACTTCTTCGCCTATGTGGGCCCCAACGGCCCGCTGCCGGTGCACCTGTCGGACTTCATCCGCGAGCGGGCGCTCAACCATGGCGACCGCACCTGGCTGGCCTTTCTCGACACCTTTCTGCACCGCTTCGCGCTGCAGTTCTACCGGGCCTGGTCGCAGGCCCGGCCCGCACCCGGCATGGACCGGCCGGGCGAGGATCCCTTCCGCCACCGCGTGGGCGCGCTGGTGGGCATCGGCGGTGCCGCGCGGCAGCAGCGCGACGACCTGCCGGACGACGCGCGCCTGCATTTCTCGGGCTGGCTCGCGCGCCGCGTGCACAGCGCCGAGGGCGTGGAGCGTGTGCTGTCGGGCTTCTTCGAGGTGCCCGTGCAGCTGGAGCGCTGGGTGGGCCACTGGATGACCCTGCCGGGGGACGAGCTGACGCGCCTGGGCGCGAGCAACCCCAACACCGCCTCGCGGACGCTGGGCCTGGGCGCCGTGCTGGGCCGGCGCGTGTGGGACCGGCAGCACAAGGTCTGCCTGCACCTGGGCCCGCTCACGCTGGCGCAGTACCTGCGCTTCCTGCCCGATGGCAGTGCGCGCGGCCCGCTGGTGCGCTGGGTGCAGCAGCTGCTGGGTGGCGAGCTGGACTGGGATGCACGCCTGCTGCTGCAGCGTGCCGAGGTGCCGCCCACCCGGCTGGGCGGCGGCGCCCGACTGGGCTGGACCAGCTGGATCGGCAACCGGCCGCGCGCGAACCATGCCGTGGACGTGCGCATCGCCGGACCGTCGCACCTGTCCTCCATCGTCGCTGCGCCCGCGGCGGCCCCTGCCCACATGGCCTTGTGAAAACAGCGGCCGCCGTTCGTTCTGTCTCTACTGGAGAAACCCATGAGTGAAATCAGCCGCACCGCCCTCTTCGGCAAGCTGAATCCCCTGGCCTACAAGGCCATCGAAGGCGCGACGGTCTTCTGCAAGATGCGCGGCAATCCTTATGTGGAGCTGGAGCACTGGTTCGCCCAGCTGCTGCAGAACCAGGAGAGCGACCTGCACCGCATCGTGCAGCACTACGGGCTGGACATCTCGCTGCTGGCCAAGGACGTGACGGCCGCGCTGGACCGCCTGCCGCGCGGCGCCACCGCCATCAGCGACTTCTCGCCGCACATCGAGAACGCCATCGAGCGCGCCTGGACCTATGCCACGCTGCAGTTCGGCGAGGCGCAGGTGCGCACCGGCTACATCGTGGTGGGCATGCTCAAGACGCAGAGCCTGCGCAACCCGCTGCTGCAGCTGTCCAAGCAGTTCGAGAAGATCAAGGTCGAGGACCTGGCCGCCAACTTCGCCAAGATCTGCGACGCCTCCGCCGAGGGCCGGATGCGCGCGCAGGACGGTACAGGCATGGGAAGCGGCACGCCGGGCGAGGACAGCGGCGCCATCGCGCCCGCTGCCATGGGCAAGGGCGATGCACTCAAGAAGTTCACCACCGACCTCACCGAGCAGGCGCGCAGCGGCAAGATGGACCCCATCGTCGGCCGCGACGACGAGATCCGCCAGGTGGTCGACATCCTGATGCGCCGGCGGCAGAACAACCCCATCCTGGTGGGCGAGGCGGGCGTGGGCAAGACGGCCGTGGTCGAGGGCTTTGCCCAGCGCATCGCCCGCGGCGACGTGCCGCCGGCCCTCAAGGACGTGAAGCTGCTGGCCCTGGACGTGGGCCTGCTGCAGGCCGGCGCCAGCATGAAGGGCGAGTTCGAGCAGCGCCTGCGTTCGGTGATCGAGGAAGTGCAGGCCAGCGAGCAGCCCATCATCCTGTTCGTCGACGAAACCCACACGCTGGTGGGCGCGGGCGGCGCGGCCGGCACCGGCGATGCGGCCAACCTGCTCAAGCCGGCGCTGGCACGCGGCACGCTGCGCACCGTGGGCGCCACCACCTGGGCCGAGTACAAGAAGTACATCGAGAAGGACCCGGCGCTGACCCGCCGCTTCCAGAACGTGCAGGTGGACGAGCCCGACGAGCGCAAGGCCATCCTGATGATGCGCGGCGTGGCCAGCACCATGGAGAAGCACCACCAGGTGCAGATCCTGGACGAGGCGCTGGAAGCCGCCGTCAAGCTGAGCCACCGCTACATCCCGGCGCGCCAGCTGCCCGACAAGAGCGTGAGCCTTCTGGACACCGCCTGCGCCCGCGTGGCCGTGAGCCTGCATGCCACGCCGGCCGAGGTGGATGACAGCCGCAAGCGCATCGAGTCGCTGGAGACCGAGCTGCAGATCATCGGCCGCGAGAAGGCCATCGGCATCGAGGTGGCCGAGCGCGAGCAGGCCGTCAATGCCGAACTGGCCGCCGAGCGCGACCGCCTGGGCGACCTCGAAGGCCGCTGGGGGCAGGAGAAGGCGCTGGTGGATGAGCTGCTGGCCCTGCGCGCCAGGCTGCGCAGCGGCGGCCAGCCCGTCGACGTTCCTCCCCCTCCCCCCCTGGGGGAGGGCAGGGGTGGGGGCCCGGCGGCCTCCGCCGAGGGCGCGCCCCCACCCCAACCCTCCCCCAGCGGGGGAGGGAGCGAAGACCGCTCTCCTGCTGAGGCAGTGAGCGACGACCGCGAGGCCATGCTGGTGCGCCTGCGCGCGCTGCAGGCCGAACTCGCCACGCTGCAGGGCGAGTCGCCGCTGATCCTGCCCACCGTGGACTACCAGGCCGTGGCCGCCGTGGTGGGCGACTGGACGGGTATCCCCGTCGGCCGCATGCAGCGCAACGAGATCGACACCGTGCTCAAGCTGCCGACCCTGCTGGGCCAGCGCGTGATCGGCCAGGACCATGCGATGGAGATGATCGCCAAGCGCATCCAGACCAGCCGTGCCGGCCTGGACAACCCCAGCAAGCCCATCGGCGTGTTCATGCTGGCCGGCACCTCGGGCGTGGGCAAGACCGAGACCGCCCTGGCCCTGGCCGAGGCGCTGTACGGCGGCGAGCAGAACCTCATCGTCATCAACATGAGCGAGTACCAGGAGGCGCACACCGTCAGCTCGCTCAAGGGCGCGCCCCCCGGCTACGTGGGCTACGGCGAAGGCGGCGTGCTGACCGAGGCGGTGCGCCGCAAGCCCTACAGCGTGGTGCTGCTCGACGAGGTGGAGAAGGCGCACAGCGACGTGCACGAGCTCTTCTTCCAGGTCTTCGACAAGGGCTTCATGGAAGACGGCGAAGGCCGCACCATCGACTTCAAGAACACGCTGATCCTGCTGACCACCAACGCCGGCACCGACCTGATCGCCAGCATGTGCCGCGACCCCGAGCTGATGCCCGACCCCGAGTCGATGGCCAAGGCCCTGCGCGAGCCGCTGCTCAAGGTCTTCCCGCCCGCGCTGCTGGGCCGGCTGGTGACCATTCCCTACTACCCGCTGTCGGACGAGATGCTGGGCAGCATCGTGCGGCTGCAGCTGGGCCGCATCAAGAAGCGCGTCGAGGCCCGCTACAAGATCCCGTTCGAGGTGGGCGACGACGTGGTCAAGCTCGTGGTCAGCCGCTGCACCGAGAGCGAATCGGGCGGCCGGATGATCGACGCCATCCTCACCAAC
Source organism: Pseudacidovorax sp. NFM-22 (assembly GCF_021401245.1). Lineage (GTDB taxonomy): Bacteria > Pseudomonadota > Gammaproteobacteria > Burkholderiales > Burkholderiaceae_C > Xenophilus. The sequence goes on along the minus strand of NZ_JACBFY010000010.1, from coordinate 31,306 downwards.
ACCATGCTGCCGGACATCAGCCGCGAGTTCCTCAACCGCATGCTGGCGGGCGAGCCGATCACCGGTGTCCGGGTGCTGGTGGAGAACAACAACTTCGCATACCGGTTCGACTGAAACCGGCCCTTCCACCGACCACACCTGGAGTTCGAGAGGCGACCATGCCCTATACCGTCAATGATCTCTACACCACCCGCCACGGCGAACTGATCGAGAACCTGAAGGACGGCGACTTCCCCAGCTCGACCGACTGGGTGGGTGTCATCTCGGACTCCCGCGCGGTCGTCACGGCCCGGGGCTACAACACCGACAAGTACGCCGCCTGCGAGAGCCTGCGCAGCCGGGTCAAGGCCGGTGCCAAGAAGAGCGTCAAACCCGTGGCCACCATGATGACGGCCGCCGGCGTGACCAGCCTGCCCTCGGCGGGCAGCAAGGCCATTCCCGCGGGCGTGTCCAAGCGCGTCGCGGCCCTGGAAATGCTGCGCCATCTCTGGATGGTCAAGAAGTCGGGCAGCCACAAGCTGTGGGTGCTTTCCCTGCCCGAGGCCTACAAGGACTGGCCGGCCGAAGCCCTCAAGGGGAAGGACTACGACGCACTGGGCCATATCGTCAATGACGAGAGTTCGCACTTCAGCGCGGAAGACCGCAAGCACCTGGGCCAGTCGTCGCAGAACGGCCTGCGCTGGATCCAGAAGGCCATGGTGGTGTGCACCTCGCCCGACAAGAAGAAGCACATGGCGATCCTGCGGCGCTGGTTCGCCGATGCCAATACCAAGGACGAGGATCTCAAGGCGGTCGCGGCCACGCTGAACGAGGGCCTCAAGGGCATGGCGGCGTCCATCCGCTCCAACTTCCTGCTGATCGCCGACATGCCGAAGGACCGCGGCAGCGACTCTTCCCGGCGCACCAATGCCTTCGTGTTCTCCAACGAGGCGATCGACGTGATCTATGTCGAGGGGGCCTTCTTTGGAAAGAACGACACCTTCCAGGGCCTGAAGAACTGGACGCGCATCGTGGTCCACGAGCTGAGCCACCGCGTGGCCAAGACCGCGGACCACCGCTACCGCCACCATGCCAAGGGACTCAAGCCGGATGCGGCCGATCCCAACTTCACCGGCGCCAAGGCACAGGCCAACGCCGACAGCTGGGCCATGTTCTGCATGGACTGCGCAGGCGAGATGACCAAGGGCGATTACACCAAGGTGCAGGTCTCGGAATGAGCGCTGTCGCCATCGATCCCACAAGCGAGGTGAAACCATGATGTTCGAAGCTTCCGGTGACCGCATCGGTCCTCCCGAGGTCCCTCCCGTCGAACGCGAAGGCGTGCGCTATGCACAGGCCGCCGATGGCCGCGCGCTCGGCCATGCGCAGCAGTGCGGCGTGCTCGAGGCCACCGATGCACGCACGGGCGCGGCCCTGTGGTCGCTCGTCGTCTACGGCAACCAGGCCGATCCGGCGCTGGAAGCCGACGTGCAATGGGTGTACTTCCAGTCCATGGCCTTCGACGGGGCGGGACGGCTGCGCATCGAGAACGAGGACGGCCAGGCCTTTCTGGTGGACGTGGACACGCGTACGGTGAAGGCCGCGCCGTGACACGCATCGGGCTGACGGGTGTCCTGATGGCGGCCAGCCTCCTGGCCGCCTGCGACGACCGTCGGCCGGCCGAAGGCGCTGCGGCGTCCCGGCCCTCCGCCGCTGCCGCTCCCGCCTCCGTGCCGGTCCCGGCGCCCGCGCCGTCGCCGGCCCCGGCGGATGCCGCCCTCGTGGCGCCCTCGGGCCAGGGCGACCGCATCGCCCCGCCGGTGGTGCCGCCCGTGTCGCGCAACGGCGTGCGCTATGCACAGGCGGCCGATGGGCGCAGCCTGGGCTGGTCCCAGGTCGGCGGTGTGCTGGAAGCGCTCGACGAGGCATCCGGCAAGCGGCTGTGGTCGCTGCCGGTGTATCGCCAGGCCGCCGATTCCCAACGCGAGGCCGACGTCCAATGGGTGTTCTTCCGCAGCATGCGCCTGCAGCCGGACGGCACCTTGCTGATCGAGAACGAGGACGGCGAGCAGTATCAGGTCGACGTGGAGCAGCGCAGCAGCACGCGCCGGCGCACGCCATGAATCGCCGCGCACCTCCTGCCGCCTTCGCGCGACGGCCGCCGCAGGGCATGAAGGCCGCGGTCGCTGCCGCCGCGGCGCAGGCCACGGCGGGACCACCGACCCTGGAGGTCGACCCGGCGCAGGCGCTGCATCTGGCCATCGGCCTGCATCGCGAGGGCCGCCTGGACGCGGCCGAGCGCATCTACCGGGCCCTGGCCGGCAGCGGCGAGGGCGACGCCAATGTCCTGCACTTCCTCGGCATGCTGCTGCACCAGCGGGGCCGCTCCGACGAAGCACTGGCCCTGATGCGGCGCTCCATTGCCGCAGACCCGACGGTGGCCGACTGGCACAGCAACCTGGGCAACGTGTTGCTGGAACGGGCCCGCCTGGACGAGGCGGCCGAGGCCTATGAAGAGGCGCTGCGGCTGGCGCCCGAGCGGCCCGCGTTCCACAACAACCTGGGCGTGCTGAGGCGGGAGCAGGGCCGCTTCCCCGAGGCGCAGCAGGCCTATCGCCGTGCGATCGAGCTGGCACCCGAGCACTCCGATGCCTATGCGAACTGCGGCAACCTGCTGCTGGCGATGGGCCAGCCCGAGCAGGCCCTGGCCATGTTCTTCGAGGCGCTCGTGCGCGCGCCGCATCATGCGAAGACCAAGCGCCTGCTGGGCATGGCCTATTTCAATCTGGGCCGGCTGGAGGAAGCCGTGGCGGTGTACCGCGCGTGGCTGGTCGAAGAGCCCGGCAATGCCGAGGCGGCCCACCATCTGGCGGCCTGCTCCGGCGAACAGGTGCCCGAGCGCGCGGCCGACGGCTATGTGGAGCAGGTGTTCGACGGCTTTGCCGGAAGCTTCGATGCCAAGCTGGCGATGCTGCACTACCGCGCACCGTCGCTGGTCGCCGGGCAACTGGCGGCCTGTGTGGGCGCCCCGCGCGCCGCCCTGGACATCCTCGATGCCGGCTGCGGCACGGGCCTGTGCGGCCCATTGCTGGCGCCGTTCGCGCGCACGCTCGAAGGCGTGGATCTTTCGGCCGGCATGCTGGCCCGGGCCGAGCCGCGACAGGTCTATCACCGTCTGGTCAAGGCCGAGCTCACCGCCTTTCTGCAGCAGAGCGAGGCGGCCAGCCGCGACGTGATCGTCTCGGCCGACACCCTGTGCTACTTCGGCCGCCTGGCGCCCGTGTTCGAGGCCGCCCGGGTCGCGCTGCGTCCTGGCGGCTGGCTCATCTTCACGCTGGAGGCCGTCGACCCGGATCTGCACGGGCCGCTGCCCGGTGACCCGTCCGACGGCTTCATCCTCAACCCCCACGGCCGCTACAGCCACGACGGCGCAGCGGTGCGTGCCGACCTGGAGGCCGCCGGCCTGGAGCCCGTGGCCTTCGATTCCGTGCATCTGCGCAACGAGAACGCCCGGCCCGTGCAGGGCTGGCTCGTCGCCGCCCGCCGTCGTTGACCCACCCGACATCGCCACCATGGCCACACAGGAATTCCGCATCGAAAGCGAATCGCCCGTCAACGGCGAGCTCATGTTCTGGGGCATCGTCGGGCACGAGGGCCTGAGCCGCCCGGCCGCCTATGAGCTGTCGGTGCTCTCCAAGGCCAACGACCTGGACGCGCGCGATGTGCTGGGCCATGCCTTCGACGTGGTGGTGGAGTTCCTGGACCCGGGGGGCAACACGCACGAGCGGCATTGCCAGGGGCACGCGGTGCGCTTTGCGCGCCTGGGCGCAGTGGGGCGCTACTTCGAGTACCGCATCACCCTGCGCTCCTGGTTCTGGCTGCTGACCAAGCGCATCAACGCGCGCATCCACCAGGACCGCAGCGTGCTGGAGGTGATGGACGCCACCTTCGAGGACAGCGCCATCAAGCGCTTCAAGAAGACCAAGCCCAGCGGCGTGGTGGGCGAGCACAAGCCGCGCACCTACTGCGTGCAGTTCGAGGAGAGCGACTACGACTTCGTCTCGCGCCTGCTGGAGGACGAGGGCATCTACTACTGGTTCGACGCGCACGACGCGCCGGGCACCATGCTGCTGGCCGACGGCGCCGGCACGGCCCACGACAAGCTGCCCGTGGTGCACGAGCTGCCGATGGCCACCGGTGGTGGCGAGGAGCGCTTCGACGAGATCCTGCGCTGGTGCGATGCGCAGTCGCTCGGCAGCGGCCGCTATGCCTCGCGCGACAGCGACTTCAAGAAGATCCGCACCGTGCTCAAGTCCGACGCCGACGCCTCGGGCGAGCATGAATTGAGCGACCTGGAGGTGTTCGAGTTTCCGGGCGGCTACTTCGAGAACGGCGCGCTCAACCTCAAGCTGGGCGCGCGCATCGACCAGATGGTGTCCGAGCGGCGGCAGCACTGGGCGCTGACGGCCTGGCCCGACGTGGCCGTGGGGCGCTGCTTCGACTTCAGCGGCGACCCGGACGGCACGCGCGACGGCGCCTACCTGATCGCGGGTTGCACGCTGGTGCTGATGCACCCGGGCTACGAGGGCATCGATGCGCCGCCGCGCGAGGAGGCGGCGGGGCGCCTGCTGATGGCGCTGCTGGCCGACGACGCCGTCAACGCCCAGGTGCTGGACGCACTGGGCCGGCTGGTGGCCGAGGAGCCGCTGCTGCACACCGGCCGGCGTGGGGCGGGCCTGTTCCTGCTCACGGCCCTGCCCGCGGAGACCACCTTCAAGCCGCCGCGGCTCACGCCGCGCGTGCGCATGCCCGGGCCGCAGTCGGCCATCGTGGTGGGCGCGCAGGGCAAGGAGCACGACGTGGACGCCTTCGGCCGCGTCAAGGTGCACTTCCACTGGGACCGCTACGACGAGAGCAACGAGAAGTCCACCTGCTGGATCCGCGTGTCGCAGCCCTGGGCCGGCAAGGGCTGGGGCGGCTACTTCGCGCCCCGCATCGGGCAGGAGGTGGTGGTCGACTTCCTCAATGGCGACCCGGACCGGCCGCTGATCATGGGCCGCGTCTACAACGACGACCAGCCCATCCCCTATCCCAGCGCCACGCAGAGCGGCTTCAAGACGCGCTCCACGCCCGGCGGCGGCCCCTCGAACTACAACGAGATCATGTTCGAGGACAAGAAGGGCGCCGAGCTGGTGGGCATCCATGCCGAGCGCAACATGTCGACCTCGGTGGAGGTGGACGACTCGGTGAGCGTGGGCCGCGACCAGAGCGAGACGGTGGACCGCGACCGCACGTCGAAGGTCGGCCGCAACGAGACCACGGTGGTGGTCGAGAAGCAGGAGAACACCGTCGGCCAGCGTCAGGTCAACACCATCGGCGGCGGCGGGCAGCTCACGCAGGTGGCGGGCTTCCAGGAGAACATCTACCACGCCGGCCAGAAGACCTCGGTCAAGGGCATGCAGGGCCTGATCGTCACGGCCAACCAGGACGTGGCCATCGGCGGCTTCCAGAAGACGGCCATCGGCGCCAACATGGACGTGGGCATCGCCGGCTTCCACACGGTGTCGGTGGGCTCGGACACGGCCTTCATCACCAACGGCAACACCAAGATCCAGTCCGGCGGCGACCACAACGACGTGACCAATGGCAAGCACGCCATCATGGCCAACGAGGTCAAGATCATCAGCAACTCGAACGTGACGACGATGGCGGTGGCCAACATCGACGCGACCTCGGTGGGCTCCAACACCACGGTGCTGGGCGCCAACTCCAGCGGCTACATCGGCACCAACAGCGAGGCCAACATCGGCATCGCGCGCTCCACCTTCATGGGCATGAGCATGGAGAACGCGCTGGCGATGAGCATCTCGAACTTCGCGGGCATCCAGATGGAGAACGTGCTCGCGGTGAAGCTCGCGAACAGCGCCGGGCCCAACCTCACCACCGAGGCCCTTTGGGTGGACATCTCCCCCATGAAGATCCTGCAGGCGGGCGCGCCGAGCGCGGCAGCCGCCGCGGCCGCGTCGCAGGCCGGCGCCATCGTGGCGGCCGTGATGGGGGTTGGCGCGGTCATCCGCGGTGCGTTCGACGTGGCCGCCACGATCAAGCAGTACGTGGATGCGGCGAAGGCGCTGGAGGACGCCGCCAAGGAGGCGAAGGCCCAGGGCCTCACCGATCTGTCCGGCCGCCTGGACCGCATGGCGACGACAGCCCGGTTGCGCGCGGTCGAAGGCGGCGCAGCCGCCGTCAACCCCGGCGCGCTGGCCGTGGTCGTGGCGGGCGAGAGCGTCAACTCCGACGTGGGCATGGCCAAGACCGTGTGGGACACGGTGACCGGCGCCGAGGAGGCCGGCCCCGCCAGTGCAGGCCTGGACGGCCCGGCCAAGCCGGGCGTGCCGCCCATGCCCGACCTGCCGGCCATGCCCGAGATGCCCAAGCCCTATCAGCCGCCCGGGGGGCAGTGAGCACCGATGCAGGTCCACAAGCCCATGTCCCTGGGGCTGTCCACACGGCCCATCGAATACCGCCGCCGCTACGGCCTGTGCGTCACGGCCAGCCTGCACATCCCCTTCGCCCAGGCCGAAGGCGGCACCCTGTGGGGCGAGCAGTCGATGTGGACCTTCCTGGCCGAGGAGATGGCCGTGCCCCTGATCGACGAGGGCATCGCCAAGCTCACGCCCGAGTTCCTGGTGCATGGGCGCGCCCATGCCGATCCCGCGCGCCCTGGCGCCTGCGCGGTGCGGGCGCAGGTGGGCCCGCTGCAGAAGACGCTGCTGGTCTTCGGCGAGCGGCACTGGCACGGCGATCGGCCCAGCGCCCCGCAGCCCTTCGAGTCCCTGCCGCTGGACTGGGCCCATGCCTACGGCGGCGCCGACTTCGCGCTCAACCCTGCGGGCCGTGGCCGCACGGCCGTGGACGGCGTGCACTGGCTGCCCAACATCGAGTCGCCCGCGGCGCGGCTGCAGCGGCCCGACCAGGCCGTGCCGCCGGCCGGCTTCGGCGCGCTCGAACCCCTGCACCCGTGGCGCGCCGCGCACCGCGGCACCTACGACGAGACCTACCTGCGCGAGCATGCACCCGGCTTCGCGCCCGACCTGGACTGGCGCCACTTCAACATGGCGCCGCCGGACCAGTGGTTCGAGCAGCCGCTGCGTGGCGACGAGGCCTTCGCCTTCGACAACCTGCATCCCACCCGGCCCCGCGTGGAGGGCCGGCTGCCCGGGCTGCGGGCGCGCGTCTTCGCCGACTACGCACTGGCGGGGGGCGAGACCCGGCTGCGCGAGGTGCCGCTGCGGCTGACCACGCTGTGGTTCTTTCCGCATGCGGAGCGGGCCATCGCCCTGTTCCAGGGGCTGGCCGAGATCGCCACCGACGATGGCAGCGACATCCGCTGTCTGCTGGGTGCCGTGGAGCGCGTCGGCGCACCGCGGGACGATGCCCACTATGCCGCCGTGCTGGACAAGCGGACCGACCCGGCCATGGGGGCCCTGCAGGCGCTCAACGACGCGGACCTGCTGCCCGAGGGCCTGGACGACCTGGACCCCGACGCCGAGCTGCGCCGGCAGGCCTTCGCGGGCGACCAGCTGCAGGCCGAAGCCCAGCGCCGCCGCGCGGAGTCCGAAGTCACCCTGGCGAGGGCGCAGGCCCGCGCCCTCGGCAAGGACCCGGACGCGCTGGGGCTGCGGATGCCGCCGGTGGACCGTGCGCCGACGCGGCCGGCCGAGCTGGTGGCCTACCTGGAGCGTCAGCAGAAGGAGGCGCAGCGTCAGCACTGGGCCATGCTCGACGACGTGTTGACGCAGGCCGAGAAGGCGCTGGAGATGGCCGCCCGCCAGAAGCTGGACCTGCCCGCGCTGGCGCATCGCGGGCCGCCGCGCTTCAATGCCGAGGCGCGCCTGGCCGAGATGGCGGCCCTGGCCCAGGGCCGGGCCTTCGACCGGTCACGCATGCATGCGGGCCTGGTGCGGCAGGAGGCGGCCGAGCGCATGGGCTACCTGCAGTCGGCCCATGCCCAGCTGCCTGCCGCGCCCATGGCGCCTGCGCCCGCCCGCGCGCTGCGCGCCGAGATCGAGCGCGCCGTGGCGGTCGGCCTGCGTCAGTTCGCGCGGATGGACCTGACGGGCGCCGACCTGTCGGGCCTGGACCTGCGTGGCTGCGACTTCTCCGGCGCGTGGCTGGAGAGTGCCAACCTCTCGCAGGCCAACATCTCCGGCGCCGACTTCACGGCCGCCGTGCTGGCGCATGCGGACCTGCGGGGCGTGGTCGCCGTCGGCACCCGGCTGATGGGCGCCAACCTGGGCCGGGCGCGGCTGTCCGGCGCGGTCTTCGACGAGGCCCAGCTCGAGCAGGCCACGCTGATGCACTGCGGGTTCGGCGACACGCAATGGCGCCGCGCCACCCTGACGGGTGCGATGCTGTTCGAGAGCCAGTGGGGCCGGGTGGACTGGACCGGTGCGGTGGCGCCGGGCCAGACCTTCCACAAGCTTGATCTGCAGGGCCTGGTGCTGGCCGAGGCCGACCTCACGGCCGCGACCTTCATCGAATGCGCGCTCGATGGCGTGGATCTGCGCGGCGCCCGCCTGTCGCAGGCCACCTTCATGGGATGCCGGCTGGCCGGGGCCCGCCTGGGCGGCGCGCTGCTCGATGGCGCGGTCTTCGCGCAGCAGTGCGATGCCGCCGGCGCCGATTTCAGCCAGGCGCGGCTGGTCGGTGCCAACCTGGGCAGCATGGGCCTGGCGGGCGCGCGCTTCGCGCAGTCGCGGCTGGACGGGGCCTTCCTGTGCGAGGCCGACTGCACCGGTGCCGACCTGCGCCTGGCGAGCGCGCAGGGCGCCCTGCTGCGGCGCACGCGGCTGCGGGGTGCGCAGATGGCCGGCATCAACCTCAAGGACGCCGTGCTCCAGCATGCCGACCTGCGCGGTGCCGATCTGCGCCGCAGCAACCTCTTTGCCGCCGACCTGTCGCGCGTGCGGCTGGACGGCGACGTGCGGCTGGAGGGCGCACTGCTCACCCGTGCACGCACCTGGCCGCGGCTGACGCCGCAGCAGCAGGAGGCGGCATGACCCGGTGCGCCTTCCTTTGCCACTGCACCTGGCCGAGCCGGGGCCGCACGCAGCCGCCTCGGCGGACGCGGAAGGGGGGGCGGCCGCTGTGACACTGTCCCTGCACACCCTGTCCGCGGCCGTGGCCGTCGGCGAACTGATCGAGGCACTGGATCTGCGCAAGGGCGCCTACGGCCGGGCCGACCTGGGCGGCGGCATCTTCAGCCGGTGCCAGTTCGGCGAGGCCGACCTGCGCGAGGCGGACCTGCGCGAATGCGTCTTCGACCAGTGCGACCTGCGCGGCGTGCTGATGGCGGGCGCGCTGCTGCGCAAGGCGGTGTTCAACCGCTGCCGGATGGACCATGCGGACCTGCGGTCCGCGATGCTGCACGGCGCGGTGCTCACCGAGTGCCAGGCCCCGCATGCCCAGCTGGGCCAGGCCCAGCTGTCGATGGCCCTGGTGAGCAAGACGCGCCTGGACCACGCGGTGCTGCGCGGGGCCGACCTGGACGCCGCCACCTTCAGCGAGACCAGTCTGCTGGACGTGGCCGCCGAAGAGGCGGTGTGGCGGCAGACGACGCTCTACCAGTGCGGCATGCAGCACATGAGCTGGCGCGGCGCCCGCCTGGAGCGCGTGGCCTTCGTCGGGGCGGTGCTGTCCGGCATGGACTTCCGCGGACTGGCGCTGCAGGGCTGCCAGTTCCTGAAGGCCGATCTGCGTGGCGCGGACTTCAGCGAAGCCCTGATCGCCGGCTGCAACTTCCAGCAGGCCAGGCTGGACCAGGCCCGCTTCGCGCGCGTGCGGGGCAGCCATGCGCTCTTCTGCCAGGCCGAAGGCAGCCAGGTGGATTTCCGCGAGGCGCAGCTGCGACAGGCACTGTTCACCGGCGCGCAGCTGCCGGGCGCCTGCTTTGCCGGCGCCGACCTGTTCCAGGTGCACCTGGCCGGTGCCGCGCTCGCCGGTGCCGACCTTCGGGGCGCCGAGCTGGCCCATGCCGACCTGCGTCATGCGGACCTGACCCAGGCCGACCTGCGTGGCGCCGGCCTGATACGCACGGTGCTGCATGGTGCCCGCACCGAGGGCGCGCAGATGAGCGACCGTGCACGCGCGCTCGAGACCGATCCCGATCTGGCCCAGGCCGAACAATGGCAGCCCGTCGCGGGCTGAATCCCAGGAGCAACCCCATGTCCCCGAGCCCCCGCGCGGCAGCGCGTCCCTCTTCCCCCAGCCCTTCCACCGCGACGGCCTCTCGCGCGGCCAAGGCCATCGATGCCGAATGGTGCGTGGGCGTGGTCACGGCATCCGGCGCCGAAGGGCTGGCGGTGGTCAGCGGAGGCCTGCAGGCCCAGGCCCGGCGCGCGGTGGGCTGCCTGCTGGCGCCGCGGCCCGGCGACACGGTGGCCTGCCTGCGCGTGGCGCCCGCGCAGTGGTGGGTCATGAACGTGCTGCAGCGCGACGAATCGGACGCGCCCCATCTGCTCAGCCTGCCCGGGGACGCCCTGCTGCAGGCGGAGGGCGGCACGCTGTCGTTGCAGGCCGAAGCGCTGGACCTGCGCGCCGGCCGCAGCCTGGCCATCACCGCGCCGCAGGCCCAGGTGGCGGTGGACGATGCCGACGTGGTCGGACGCCAACTGCGCGTGAGCGCCGGCGTGCTCAAGCTGGTGGGCTCGGTGCTGTCGACGGTGATGGAGCGTGTGCAGCACCACAGCCGCCACTACCTGCGCCGCACCGAGGGACTGGACCAGGTGCATGCCACGCACCTGAACTGCGAGGCCGAGCAGACCCTGCGGTTGTCGGGCGAGCACGCGCTGGTCAATGGCGAGAAGCTGGTGAAGGCGCGGGGCGCGCAGATCCACTTCGGCTGACGCCTTTCATCCCCTTCGAGGAGCGCCGCATGTTCGCCAACTGCCAGGTCATGGGAACCGACATGGGCTTCCCCGACGTCTGCCTCACACCGGCGGTGCCCTCGCCGATCCCGGTGCCGTATCCCAACATCGCCATGGGGCCGATGGCCATTCCCAACTGCCCGACCATCCTCATCATGGGCGGACCGGCGCACAACCTGGGCACCACCATTCCCATGACCAATGGCGACAACGCGGGCGTGCTGCTGGGCGTGGCCTCGGGCACGGTGATGGGGCCGAGCCGGCACCTCACCGGCGCGTTCACCGTGCTGCTGCAAGGCATGCCGGCCTCCCGGCTGACCAGCATGTCGCTGCAGAACAGCACCAACTGCCCGGGCGTGCGCGTGGTGCCGAGCCAGCCGGTGGTGCTGCTGCTCGCGCCCTGAGAGCCTCAGCGCGCCGGCGGCGGCGTCCACTCGCGCGCGATGTCCTGCGGCGTCTTGGCCGGCGGGAAGTAGAGCGACTCGCGCCGGTCCCAGTCGAGGCGCACCACGCTGTGGGCGAACTGCCGCAGCTCGTTGGACGCCGCCGTCGTCGATGCCTCGCGCTCGCGCCCATCGGTCAGCACCTCGCGCACCTGGCCCGCCTCGAAGCGCACGCGCATCACCAGCGGCCGCGCCGTGCCGTAGAGGCACCGCAGCCCGCTGTACACGTCCTGGATCTGTTCGCCGGAGCGCAGCCGCACGTCGTACTCGAGCAGGTTGCTCTTGGTGCGGTTGCCGGGGCCGTAGCGGCAGCGCGCCACCACTTCGTCGATCTCGCCGAGCCAGGCACGGGCCTGCTGCGGGGCCTGGGGCAGCAGGCCGGGCGCCCACACCGGGTTCATGCGGCCGATCTCGGCGTCGATGGCCTTCTGCAGCAGGTCGGCCAGCACGGGGTTCGGCGTGGCGCCGGGTTGCTCACGGTCGCCGCCACCGCCCTGGCAGGCGCCGAGCAAGGCGGACAGGAGGGTCAGGAGGCCCATGGTTCGACTCCTTGAGAGCAATGGCGGCATGCGCCGATTAGACGATCCGGGCGGTGCGTTTTCCAAAGCCCTGCGCACGGGCGACGGCATACCTCTTCCGGCGAGATTGCCAAGGCGTCGGGCCCTATGAATACTGGCCCGCACATCGGCGAGCGGCGGCCTCGCCGCCTTCGCGCGCAGCGGGAGCCCCATTCATGATCGAAATCGTCGTCGTCGGCCGTCAAGGCGCCCCGATGGGGCGGCCCATGGCCGCCCGCTTCGGCCCCCAGGGCGGCACCATCGGCCGTGCGGACACCAACACGCTGGTGCTGGACGACCCGGACCGCACCGTCTCGCGCGTGCATGCGCAGGTGCTGTGCCGCGGCGACCAGTACGTGATCGTGGACCGCGGCAGCAATCCGATGCAGTGCAACGGCGTGCCGCTGGGTGCGGGCAACGAGGCCGCGCTCATGGGCGGCGAGCGGCTGGTGATCGGCAGCTTCGAACTGGCCGTGCAGCAGCTGGCGGCGGCCCCGTCGCCGAAGGCTGTGGCGATGGACCTGCCCACCGACTTCGGCGCGCCGGCGTCGCCGAAGCCGGCCTTGCCCGACGACGATCCCTTTGCCGATCTGCTGGCGGGGCTTGCGCCGGCTGCAGCGCCGGCCCGTCCGCCGGCGGCGCCTGCGCCCTCGGCCGCGGCAGGACGCGAGCTGCCAGCAGCCTTCGCCGATCCATTGGGCGCAGCGCCCCGTGCGGCGCCCGCATCTGCCGGCGATCCGTTCGGCGGTCTGCTGGGCGGCCTGCCGGCCGCATCGGCGCCGCTCGACGACTTCTCGGACCTGGGCCTGCCCGCGGCCTCCAATCCCACGGCCAACGCGCAGCGCATCGACGATCTGTTCGGCCTCGGTCCCGCACCGTCGGGTGCCGATCCGCTGGCCCTGTCCCCATTGGCCGATCCGCTGTTGCAGCCCAACACCGCCGCAGCCGCGTCCGACCCCCTGGCGGCCCTGCAGCAGCGACCCGCGGCAAGCCAGGCGCCACGCAGTGACCACGCGCCCATCGGGCAGTTCGGCTTCACGCCGCCGCGGGCGAGCGCGCCCGCGCCTGCCGCGCGCCCGGCCGACGGTGGCGCCACCTTCGACGACACGGCCGGCGAGCCGATCCGCATCGGCCGCGCCTCGGCACCGCGGCCGCCCGCACCGGTGGCCGCACCGTCGCCGCCTGCGCCGGGCGCGGCGGCGCCGACACTGCCCGCCGCGGGTACATCGGCGGCGCTGCCCGACCCCTTTGCGGACCTGCTGGGCGACGAGCCTTTCGGTCCGTCGGCGGCCGCTGGCGGCGGCTTCGACGATCTGCTGGCGCCTGCCCCAGCGCCTGCGCCGGCCCCAGCGGTGGCGCCGGCGGTCGCTGCGCCCGCCCCGGTCGCCATGCCGCAGCCCGCGCCTGCGATGCCGGCCGCGCCGGGGCCTGCCATGGGGGGGGGGCCGCCGTCGCCCGCCATGCCGGCGGCCGGCGTCGTCGACGCAGGCACCGGCACAGACTCGGGCGAACTGCTGGCCGCTTTCCTGCGGGGCCTGGGCGGCATGCACCAGCCGCCCGCGCAGCTCACTCCCGCGCTGATGGAGCGCATCGGCGTCATGCTGCGCAGCGCCACCGAAGGCACGCTGCAGCTGCTGCTGACGCGCCAGGAGCTCAAGCGCGAGGTGCGTGCCGAGGTCACGATGATCGCGGCGCAGGCCAACAACCCCCTCAAGTTCTCGCCCACCGTCGAGGTCGCCCTCGGTCATCTGCTGGGTCCGCAGCTGCGCGGCTTCATGCCCGCCGAGGCCGCCATGCGCGACGCCTACGACGACCTGCGCGCGCATCAGTTCGGCGTCATGGTCGGCCTGCGCGCGGCGCTGGCCGCGCTCATCGCCCGCTTCGGCCCCGAAGAGCTCGAGAAGAAGATCGCCGCCCGCTCGGCGCTGGACAGCCTGTTCGCGGCCAACCGCAAGGCCAAGCTGTGGGACCAGTTCACCGCGCTGTACGGCGCCATCGCCACCGAGGCCGAGGACGACTTCCACAGCCTCTTCGGCAAGGCCTTCCTGGAGGCCTACGAAGCGCAGATGGCCCGGCTGAAGCAGCCGCCCGGCAGCGGCACGACCTGAGACACCGAGAGGCAGGAGGCCCCAACGATGACAACTGCGACGAGGAGCGCGCGTGGAAATTGAGATCGTCACCCTGACCCGCCAGGGCGGGCGTGACTACAACGAGGACGTCTACGGCCACTGGTACGACGATCGCCATGTGCTGTGCCTGGTGGCCGATGGCGCGGGTGGCCATGGCGGGGGCGACGTGGCGGCCGCGACGGCCCGGGCCAGTCTGCTGGGTGGCTTCGCGCTCGAACCCGGCCTGGCGCCCGGCCTGCTGCGCCAGCTCGTCGCGCAGGCCAACCAGGCCATCGTCGCGCGCCAGGCCGAGGGCGGCAAGCTGGCCGCCATGCGCACGACGCTGGTGATGGCGGCCATCGACCTGGAGGAACATGCCATGGTGTGGGCGCACAGCGGCGACAGCCGGGCCTACCTGTTCCGCGGCGGCGCCGTCGTGGCGCGCACCGTGGACCACAGCCTGGTGCAGCAGATGGTGGCCGGCGGGATGCTCGACGACGAGGGCGCACGCCTGCATCCGCAGCGCAACGTGCTGCTGTCGGCGCTGGGCTCCGCCACCGAGCTGCCGCAGGTGGACATCTCGGACCGGATGCGCCTGGAGCCCGGCGATGCGCTGCTGCTGTGCTCGGACGGCGTGTGGGAGGTGGTGGGCGACGAAGGCCTGGCCGCCTGCCTGCATGCCTCGCGCACGCCGCGGCAGTGGGTGGACCAGATCGACGCGCAGGTGGTGGGGCGGGCCAAGCCGGGGCAGGACAACTACACGGCCATCGCCCTGTGGGTGATGCCCGACGGCCACGACGACGCCACGCGGCTGATGCCGGCCTGAGCGGCCGTGCCGCGCGCCTGCGCCCGTCGCCGTGCCGCGGTGGCCCAGGCGCGAGGGGCCAACAAAAAACGCCGGCATCTGCCGGCGTTCTTTTTGAGGCGGCCGCCGCGCGGGGCTCAGCCGAAGGCCTTGTTCTCGGCGATGTTCCAGCCGGCGGTCTTGACACCCTTGCCGCCACCCTTCTGCGTCTGGGGGTCGTACTCGAACTTCACCTTGGCGAAGTTCAGGGAGACGTTCTCGGTCAGGCGGTCCTCGCCGCCGCTGCCGCCGGTGGAGACGCTGGCGATGATCACTTCTTCCATCGTGATCTTGATGTATTCCAGCGGGTTGTCGCCGGCCTTGCGCACCACCAGCGTCATCTTGTCGTAGTGCGTGCCCTTGCAGCAGGCCAGGATCAGGGCGTGCGAGGCGGAGTCCACGTACTTGGTGATGCTGATGTCCTGCATGTTGACCTTGCCCGCGCCACCGCCACCGCCCTGGTGCATGGTGCCCGACTGGGACATGCCCCAGCTCCAGGCCAGGATGTCGATCTCCTCCTTGTGGTTGGCGTCCCTCGATTCGCCCTTGACGGGTTCGCCTTCGATCTTGAGGAACATGTCTACTGCCATGATGTGCACCTTTCAGTTGGGGTGGGTGTGATGGGGGCCTTCCTGCACAACCGCGGGAAAGCTGTCTGGAGAACGAGGGGCGGTGCGTCTTTTCAAAAAAGATGGCGCACCGCGGGCTGGCTCAGGCGCCGCCCTTGGCCGAGGGAAGCTTCGACACCAGCCGCAGCGACACCGTCAGGCCTTCGAGCTGGTAGTGCGGGCGCAGGAAGAACTTGGACGTGTAGTAGCCGGGATTGCCCTCGACCTCTTCCACGATCACTTCCGCCGCGGCCAGCGGCTTGCGGGCCTTGGTTTCTTCGGAGGACGTGGTCGGGTCGCCGTCGACATAGTTGGTGATCCACTTGTTCAGCCAGCGCTCCATGTCGGCCTTCTCGCGGAAGCCGCCGATCTTGTCGCGCACGATGCACTTGAGGTAGTGCGCGAAGCGGTTGCAGGCGAACAGGTAGGGCAGGCGGGCCGCCAGGTTGGCGTTGGCCGAGGCGTCCGGATCGTCGTACTCGGCCGGCTTGTGCAGCGACTGCGCGCCGATGAAGGCCGCGAAGTCCGAGTTCTTGCGGTGGATCATCGACAGCAGGCCGGCCTTGGACAGCTCGGCCTCGCGGCGGTCGCTGATGGCGATCTCGGTGGGGCACTTCTGGTCCACGCCGCCGTCGTCGCTCGGGAAGGTGTGCAGCGGCAGGTTCTCCACCGCGCCGCCCGACTCGATGCCGCGGATGCGCGAGCCCCAGCCGTATTCCTTGTACGAGCGGTTGATGTTGGTGGCCATCGCATAGGCGGCGTTGGCCCAGGCGTACTTGTTGTGGTCGGCGCCGGCGGTGTCTTCCTCGAAGTCGAATTCCTCGACCGGGTTGCTGTTGGCGCCGTAGGGCGTGCGCGCCAGGAAGCGCGGCATGCACAGGCCCAGGTAGCGCGAGTCGTCGGATTCGCGCAGCGTGCGCCAGCCGGCGTACTCGGGCGTGCTGAAGATCTTGGTCAGGTCGCGCGGGTTGGCCAGCTCCTGCCAGCTGCCCATCTGCATCAGGCTGGGGTTGGCACCGGTGATGAAGGGCGCATGCGCGGCGGCCGCGATCTTGGCCATCTCGCCCAGCAGCTCGACGTCGGGCGGCGTGTGGTCGAAGTGGTAGTCGCCCACGATGGCGCCGAAGGGCTCGCCGCCGAACTGGCCGTACTCTTCTTCGTAGACCTTCTTGAACATCGGGCTCTGGTCCCAGGCCGCGCCCTTGAACTTCTTCAGCGTCTTGGCCAGCTCCTGCTTGGAGACGTCCATCACCCGGATCTTCAGGTTCTCGTCGGTCTCGGTGTTGTTGACCATGTAGTGCAGGCCGCGCCATGCACTCTCGAGCTTCTGGTAGTCGGGGTGGTGGATGATCTTGTTGACCTGCTCGGTCAGCTTGGCGTCGATGGCGGCGATCATGGCCTGGATCGACTGCGTGACGTCCTTGCCGATCAGCGCCGTGTTCGACAGCGCC
Source organism: Pseudacidovorax sp. NFM-22 (assembly GCF_021401245.1). GTDB lineage: Bacteria > Pseudomonadota > Gammaproteobacteria > Burkholderiales > Burkholderiaceae_C > Xenophilus. The sequence goes on along the minus strand of NZ_JACBFY010000010.1, from coordinate 14,388 downwards.
TGCTGCGCCAGCGTGAGCACGGCGGTCTCGACCGCGCTCTTGGCCTCGTCGCTGCGGGGCTTGAATTCCTTCTGCAGCAGCGATGCGAAATCGCTGCCGGCGTACTCGACCTCTTTCAGCGCATTCTGCTGAAGTGCTTCTGCCATGGGGTTCTCCTCGATCCGGGACGGGTGGGTGTCAGGCGGCGCTGTCTTCGGCCGGCTTCTTGGCGGCGGCCAGCGACTGCAGCAGGGCCGGGTCTTCCAGCACCTTGGCCAGCAGTTCCTCGGCGCCGCCCTTGCCGTCCATGTAGGTCACCAGGTTGGACAGCTGGTTGCGCGCTTCGAGCAGCTTGTTGAGCGAGTCGACCTTGCGCGCGATGGCGCCGGGCGAGAAGTCGTCCATGTTCTCGAAGGTCAGCTCCACCTTGAGTTCGCCCTCGCCGGTGAGCGTGTTCTCGACCGCGAAGGCGGTGCGCGGCTTCATGGCCTTCATGCGGGCGTCGAAGTTGTCGACGTCGAACTCCAGGAACTTGCGCTCGGCCACCGGCGCCAGCGGGTCGGCGGGCTTGCCCGACAGGTCGGCCAGCACGCCCATCACGAAGGGCAGCTGCACCTTCTTCTCGGCGCCGTACAACTCGACGTCGTACTCGATCTGCACGCGCGGCGCGCGGTTGCGGGCAATGAATTTCTGACTGCTCTTGGAAGACATGCGGAAGCTCCTTGAAGGAGTGGGGGGTGAAGCGTGTGGCGGGGCCGGCGGCGACTCAGTCGTCGTCGCTCGGGGCACGTGCGCCGGTCACGTGCTCGATCGTGCTCATGGCGTCGGGCGCCAGGTTGGCGATGATGTCCAGGAAGCTCACGCCGATGAGCTTCTTGGCGCGCTCGATGAGCAGCGGCGCGGGGTTGCCGGGCTCGGTGCGCTGCAGGTAGGCGATGACCTTGTCGAGCATCAGCAGGGCATCGGCGCGCGACTGGATCTCGCCGCGGATGGGGGCGGGCGCGGCGCCGCGGCCACCGCCTTCGCCCGCCTCTGCGCCGGGGTGGGCCTCGCCAGCGGCGGCATCGCCCTCGGCGGCCTCGGCGGCGTCGGGGGCCAGGTTCTGTGCGGTCTGGGCCAGCATGTGGCCGACGGCGCGCAGGCGCGACATGTCCACGGCCTCGCCGAGGCCGCTGCGGTCGTTGAGCACCTGGCGCAACCCGTTGACGGCGGGCGCGATGCCGGCCAGCCGTCCGGCCACCTCGGGCTGCGACTGGACGATCTCTTCGAGCCCGCCCTGCACCTGCGGGGCGGAATAGCCCGCGTCGCCGCTGGCAGGCTCCAGCAGGCCGCGCCCGATCGCGATGTCGCGCACCCGGATGCGACCCACGCTGCGCGCCGTGCCCACCCAGGCGTCGTATACGTCGCGCACCACCAATGCATCGTCGGCCAGCGGCGCGAGCGCATTCAGGCGCATGGTGGGATCGTTGTCGTCATCCGCATCCAGCATCGGATGGATGTGGTCCCACTGGCTGTCGAGCAGGCCGGCAAGCAGGCGCATGCCGGCCAGGAAGCCCTCCAGGCCCTGCAGCCGGGTGCTGGCACGCAGCAGGTGCATGGCCACGCGCACGTCCTTGGTCCGGCGCAGCAGGGCCTGTGCCGCCTCGGCCACCTGCGGCCATTCGGGCTCGACGGCGGGGATGATGGTGTCGCCGAACTGCTGCTCGGGTTTGCCCTGGGCCGAGGTCTCCAGCGCGATGAAGTCGGGGTCGTACTCGAGGTCGTCGCCGCAGGGCGATGCCTCGCCGATGGGCTCCAGCAGTGCGTCGACGATGTCCGGGGTCAGCATGTTGCCTGTCAAAAAGTGCTGGGGATAATCGAAGATGCCCACCCCAGGGTCAATGCAACGAAGGAAATAGCATGCAGGCGCCATCCCCCCAACGTTCGTCCTATGGCCGCCTTGCGCGGCGCTCGCTGGGGCGTGGTCTTCTTGCCACCGCGGTGCTCGGCCCGCTGCTGCTGGCCGGCTGTGCGGCGCCCCCGCCTCCGCCGCCCAAGCCCATCGTCACGCCGGTGGTGCTGAACCTCAAGGGCGGTGCCGATGCCAACCCCGATGCTCGCGGCCGGGCTTCGCCGGTGACCGTGCGCGTGTATGCGCTGAAGGCCTCGCAGTCCTTCGATGCGGCCGACTTCTTCACGCTCTTCGACAAGGACCAGGCCACGCTGGGTGGCGACCTGGTGCAGAAGGAGGAACTGCTGCTGCGCCCCGGAGACAGCCGCCGCATCGAGATGACGCTGCCGGCCGATGCCAAGGCGCTCGCCTTCATGGCCGCCTACCGTGACCTGGAGCGGGCCCGCTGGCGCGAGGTGCGGCCGGTGGAGCCGGGCAAGCCGGTGAAGCTCGACGTGACCTTCGGCGCGCGGCAGATCCGCATCGAGCCCTCGGCTCCCTGAAGGAACGCGCGGGCACCGCCGCGCGTTCAGCGGATGGATGCCGGCGGCTCGTGCAGGCCGGCCATCCGGCCCAGCAGGCCGGCCGTGAATGCCGCGTCGGGCCGCGATGCGGTGAAGAACAGGCCCTGCCAGTTCGGCAGCGGCGAGGGCGGCGGTCCGTCGGTCAGCATGTCCAGCCACTGACACAGGCCGGCACGCAGGCCGCGGACCTGCTCGACGAACTCGTGCATGTCGCGCCGCATCGGCATGGGTGGCGCGTCGAGCAGCATGCCCAGGCGCAGGGCATGCAGGCGATCCATGAGGGGCTCGAACACCGGTGCGAGGAGGTCCTCGGGCCGCGCGCCGCGGCCGGTGCCGGGGTGGCGCATGCCCCAGGGCTGCCGGAAGGCCTCGGGCGGCAGCAGCGCCTCGAAGCTGGCATAGCCGGGCAGTGCCTGCATCTGCGTGACGACCAGGTGCACGGGCAGGGCCAGGCCCAGCGCGCCGCAGGCCTGGTGCGCGAGATGGCTGAGGCGGGCCAGGCGCCCGGTGCGCGCGGTGCCGTCGCGCAGCAGGTCCGCGGCGGCGATGCACAGCACCAGGCCATGCAGGGGCTGTGCGGGATGCCGATGAGCCAGGGTGCGCAGGGCATGGGGCCACAGGCCGAGGCGGCGCGCGCCACCATCCAGGCCTTCGTCGGCCGGCAGCGTGAGGCCGAGCAGCAGGATGCCGCCGGCCTGGCGTGCCTCCCAGAAGTGGGAGGGCAGGGCCCCGCCAGCGGGCGTGGCCAGCAGCGAGGAGGGCTCGGCCTGCGCATCGCCGATGCTCAGCAGCCGGCAGGCGGCGCGGCCGCCCGGCAGGGCCATCTGCAGTGCGCGGAGTTCATCGCGGCCCGGCCGCTCGCGCGGCGGCTGGTGGCGGATCCAGCGTGCCAGGCGACGCCGGCGGCGCCAGCGTTGCCGGCCTTCCCGATGCCACCATCGCCCGAGCAGCAGCAGCGCGACCAGCGTCAGCAGGCCCAGGGCCAGGCAGGCCGGCATGGTCAGCCCTCCACGAAGGGCAGGACCACGCAGGCGAGGGCCAGGGCCACCATGGCGGCGGCCAGGGCCGCGATCCGCCAGGCCTGTGGATCGTGCGCGCGGGGCGCCATCGCCAGGGGCGGGCCCGGCACCGAGGCCCATGCGCCCCAGGCCGAGGGGCGGATCGGCGCCAGCGGCAGCTGGGCCGCATGCAGGGCCTTCAGCCGTGCCAGCACGCCGGCGCCCTGGCCCCGCTCGAAGTGGTACTGGCCATGGAAGCCCAGGGCCAGTGCGTACCAGTAGACCTCGCGCACCTGCGCGTCGTGCGGCCCCAGCACGGCGAGGTGATGGAAGAACTCGGTGCCGGCCGTGGTGGAGTTGAAGAGCACCAGCTGCAGCGTGTCGGCCGGTGCCCCCGGCAAGCGGGCCAGCACCTCGTCGAGCCAGGCCACGACGGCGAAGGCGGCCGACTCCACCTGGGCCAGGGAGTGGCCCGCGTCCAGTGCCTGCATGCGCGCGCGCATCAGCCGCTCACGGGCGAGCCGGCTGGCCTGCCCAGGCTCGCGCATGGCCGCATCCTGCGCCTGCAGGGCGAGCCCGAGCGAGAAGAGCGGCGCATAGAAGTCGAACAGGCGCGGCATGGGCCCTCTTGCACAACCGTGGGTCCGGATCGCATGTGCGGGCCATCTTGGCGAGGCGATCGCCGGGCCACCATAGGGCGACGGAGCTATGCCTTTCGGGCAGGGGCGGCGCCTTGCTGGCGGGGGGCTTAGGCGCTACCCTGCCGGTTTTCGCGCCTGCGAGGGCGGGCAGCGGCGGCGCAGGGCATCGTGGGGCGCAGGCCTGGGCGAATGCGGCGCGCGCACATCTCCATCGAGCACGCCATGAGAATCCTGATCGCCGAAGACCACCGTCTGGTCATCGAGGCCATGAAGGCCAAGCTGGCCGAACTTCAAGAAGGCGTCACGTTCGTGGTGGCCACCACGGCGGCCGAGCTGTTCTCGCTGGCCACCGACGACATCGACCTGGCGCTGATCGACCTGAACATCCCCGGCGCCGAGCAGTACGGCCACATCGACGAGCTGCGGCGCCGCCATCCGGCCGTGCCGGTGATCGTGGTCTCGGGCTACGAGGACCCGGCCATGATGCGCGCGGTGCTCGACCGAGGCGCGCTCGGCTTCATTCCCAAGGCCTATTCGCCCGACGTGATGCTGTCGGCCGTGCGGCTGGTGCTGGCCGGTGGCGTGTACGTGCCGCCCATGATGCTGTCCGCCCTGCCGGGCGGGCTGGCGCCGCATGCCGGCACCGAGCCGCTCGTGCGTGCGGCGCCGGCCCCCGCGGCCGCGCCCACGCTGGAGCACCTGCGCAACGTGCTGACCGAGCGGCAGGTCGAGGTGCTGCAGCTGCTGTCGCAGGGCAAGCCCAACAAGCTGATCGGCCGCAGCCTGGGCATCAGCGAAGGCACGGTGAAGATCCACCTGGCGGCCATCTTCCGCGCGCTGAACGTGCGCAACCGCACCGAGGCGGTGGTGGCGGCGCAGTCCCTCACCGAGGCGTGAGGGCCCGGCGCCCGGGCCGGGCGCTACAGTCGCAGCCCCGACACCGACCCTGCCTGCCGCCGTGACTGCCCCCTTCTTCGACCGTACCTCGCTCGACGCCGTCATCGTGGACCTCGACGGCACGATGGTGGACACCCTGGGCGACTTCGCTGCCGCGCTGGGCGGCATGCTGCAGGACCTGTCGCTGCCGGCCATCGAGGCCGGCGTCATCGGCACGCTGGTGGGCAAGGGCTCCGAGCACCTGATCCGCGCCGTGTTGCAGCAGGTGGGCGCGCCGTCGCCCGAGGCCCTGTTCGAGCAGGCCTGGACGCGCTACCAGCACCATTACCTCGCCATCAACGGCCAGCACTCGACGGTCTACCCGGGTGTGATCGAGGGCCTGGCGGCGCTGCGCGCGCAGGGCCTGCGCCTGGCCTGCCTCACCAACAAACCGCTGGCCTTCGCGCGCCCGCTGCTGGCGGCCAAGGGGCTGGACGGCTTCTTCGACCATGTCTTCGGCGGCGACAGCTTCGCGCGCAAGAAGCCCGACCCGCTGCCGCTGCTGGGCACCTGCGAGGCCTTGGGCAGCGCGCCGGGCCGCACGCTGGCCATCGGCGATTCCAGCAACGACGCGCAGGCCGCCCGCGCCGCCGGTTGCCGCGTGGTGCTGGTGAGCTACGGCTACAACCACGGCCGCCCCGTGCGCGAGGTGCCGGCCGATGCGTACCTGGATTCGCTGGCCGACCTGCGCTTGGGCACCGGCGCCGCAGCCCGCTGACGGGCCCTGCTCGCAGGCCCTGGGCTACACTCGCGCCCTCTCATGTTCATTCATCACGTCATCCAGACGGGGCAAGGCTGCCGGGGAGCCTGGCCCTGGCGCAAGCCAAAGACGTTGACCGCCTGATCGCGCGGCCCTCGCGGCTGCGCACGCCTGGCCCGGCCGATGCCTCCATCGCCGGGCACTCCCAGATCGAATGAACCGCCGCATGGGCCCCAGGAGCGCCCGCCGGCCAGGAGAAACCCCGTGATCACCGAACTCGAGTTCAAGAGCCTCAGCAGCCAGGGCTTCAACCGCATCCCGCTGATGACCGAGGCCTTCGCGGACCTCGAAACCCCGCTCTCCCTCTACCTCAAGCTGGCCCATGGCCACGGCGCCGCCGGCGGCGGACGCCACAGCTTCCTGCTCGAATCCGTCGTCGGCGGCGAGCGCTTCGGCCGCTACAGCTTCATCGGCCTGCCCGCGCGCACGCTGCTGCGCGCCAGCGGCTTCGGCGACGAAGCCCGCACCGAGGTCGTGACCGACGGCCAGGTGGTGGAGACCGCCAGCGGCAACCCGCTGGACTTCATCGCGGCCTACCAGAAGCGCTTCAAGGTGGCACTGCGGCCCGGCCTGCCGCGCTTCTGCGGCGGCCTGGCCGGCTACTTCGGCTACGACGCGGTGCGCTACATCGAGAAGAAGCTCGAGAAGAGCTGCCCGCCCGACACCATCGGCTGCCCCGACATCCTGCTGCTGCAGTGCGAGGAGCTGGCCGTCATCGACAACCTGTCGGGCAAGCTCTACCTGATCGTCTATGCCGATCCGTCGCAGCCCGAGGCCTATGCGCGCGGCAAGCGCCGGCTGCGCGAGCTCAAGGAGCTGCTGCGCTATTCGGTGGCCGCGCCGCAGGTCAAGCCCACGCAGGCGCATCCGGCCGAGCGGCCCTTCGCCAAGGCCGACTACCTGGCGGCGGTGGAGCGCGCCAAGGAGCTGATCGCCGCCGGCGACTTCATGCAGGTGCAGGTGGGCCAGCGCATCAGCAAGCGCTACACCGAATCGCCGCTGTCGCTGTACCGCGCGCTGCGTTCGCTCAACCCCAGCCCGTACATGTACTTCTACGACTTCGGCGACTTCCATGTCGTCGGTGCCTCGCCGGAGATCCTCGTTCGCCAGGAGCACGGGGGCGAGGGAGACCAGAAGATCACCATCCGCCCCCTGGCCGGCACCCGGCCGCGCGGCGCCTCGATGGAACTGGACAAGGCGGCCGAGGTCGAGCTGGTCAACGATCCCAAGGAACGCGCCGAGCACGTCATGCTGATCGACCTGGCGCGCAACGACATCGGCCGCATCGCCAAGACCGGCAGCGTCAAGGTGACCGAGGCCTTCGCGGTCGAGCGCTACAGCCACGTGATGCACATCGTGAGCAACGTCGAGGGCACGCTGCTGGATGGCATGGGCGCCATCGACGTGTTCAAGGCCACCTTCCCGGCCGGCACGCTGACCGGCGCGCCCAAGGTGCATGCCATGGAACTGATCGACCAGCTGGAGCCCACCAAGCGCGGCCTGTACGGCGGCGCCTGCGGCTACATCAGCTATGCCGGCGACATGGACCTGGCCATCGCCATCCGCACCGGCGTCATCAAGGACCAGGTGCTGCATGTGCAGGCCGCGGCCGGCGTGGTGGCCGACTCGGTGCCCGAGCTGGAATGGAAGGAAACCGAGGCCAAGGCCCGTGCGCTGCTGCGTGCGGCGGAACTGGTGGAAGAAGGCCTGGAGTGAGCACCATGAAGCTGCTGATGATCGACAACTACGACTCCTTCACCTACAACCTGGTGCAGTACTTTGGCGAGCTGGGGGCCGAGGTGGAGACGGTGCGCAACGACGAGATCACGCTGGAGGGCATCGGCGAGCGCATCGCCGCCGGTGTGAGCCGGCTGGTGATCTCGCCCGGGCCCTGCTCGCCGGCCGAGGCGGGCGTCTCGGTGCCGGCCATCCAGGCCTTTGCCGGTAAGCTGCCCATCCTGGGCGTGTGCCTGGGCCACCAGAGCATCGGCGCGGCCTTCGGCGGCAGGATCGTGCGGGCGCGCCAGCTGATGCACGGCAAGGTCAGCGAGATCACGACCACGCGCGAAGGCGTGTTCGCCGGCCTGCCCGAGCGCTTCACCGTCAATCGCTACCACTCGCTGGCCATCGAGGCCGACAGCTGCCCTGCGGTGCTGGCCGTCACGGCGCGCACCGACGACGGCGAGATCATGGGCGTGCGCCACACCGAGCTGCCGCAGGCGGTGCGGATGGAAGGCGTGCAGTTCCATCCCGAGTCGATCCTGACCGAGCATGGCCATGCCATGCTGAAGAACTTCCTGGAGCCCGCCTGATGACCCGCACCGCCCCCATCGACCTGCGCAGCGACACCGTCACCCGACCCACGGCGGCGATGCGCCAGGCCATGGTGGCGGCGCCCGTGGGCGACGACGTCTTCGCCGACGACCCGACGGTCAACGCGCTGCAGGCCCGCATCGCGGAGATGCTGGGCTTCGAGGCCGCGCTGTTCGTGCCCACCGGAACCCAGAGCAACCTGTGCGCGCTGCTGGCGCATTGCCAGCGTGGCGACGAGTACATCGTGGGCCAGATGCAGCACTGCTACCGCTGGGAAGGCGGCGGCGCTGCGGTGTTCGGCAGCATCCAGCCGCAGCCGCTGGAGCACCAGGCCGACGGCACGCTGGCGCTGGCCGACATCGAGGCCGCCATCAAGCCCGACGACGCGCACTTCGCGCGCACCCGGCTGCTGGCGCTGGAAAACACGCTGGGCGGCCGGCTGCTGCCCTTCGAGTATGTGCAGCAGGCCACCGCGCTCGCGCAATCGCGCGGCCTGTCGCGCCATCTGGATGGTGCGCGCCTCTTCAATGCGGCAGTCGCGCAGGCCCAGGCGACGGGCGGCGACGCACGCACCGAGGCCAAGCGCATCGCGCAGTGCTTCGACAGCGTCTCGGTGTGCTTTAGCAAGGGCCTGGGCGCGCCGGTGGGCTCGGCGCTGTGCGGCTCGCGCGAGTTCATCGCCCGCGCCCATCGCGTGCGCAAGATGGCCGGCGGCGGCATGCGCCAGGCCGGCATGCTGGCCGCGGCGGCCCTGCATGCGCTGGACCACCACATCGAGCGCCTGGCCGACGACCATGCGCTGGCGAAGCGCTTCGCCGATGGCCTCGCCAGCATCGCGGGCCTGAAGGTCGAGGCGCCGCACACCAACCTGGTGTTCGTCGACCTCGAAGGGCCGGCGCGCGAGCGCGGCGCCGGGCTCATGGACTTCCTGAAGTCGCGCGGCGTGCTGGCGACGGGTCTCTACCGGCTGCGTTTCGCGACGCACCTGGACGTGGATGCCGAGGGCGTAGACCAGGCCGTCGCGGCCATCAAGGACTACTTCCATGCCTGACCTGCCGCACCTGCTGGCCTTCGTGCTGGCCGGCCTGCTGCTGAACCTCACGCCGGGCGTGGACGTGTTCTACATCGTGGGCCATGCGCTGCGCCAGGGTTGGCGCGCCGGCGTCGTTGCGGCACTGGGCATCACAGCCGGCTGCTGCGTGCACATCGTCGCGGCGGCCGTGGGCGTGAGCGCCATCGTGGCCACCTCGGCCGCCGCCTTCACGGTGCTCAAGTGGGTGGGCGCCGCTTACTTGGTTTGGATCGGCGTGCAGATGCTGCGCCGGCCGGGCGCCCTGCAGGCCGGACTGGCCGCGCAGCAAAGCCCGCAGGCCGAGCCGCTGGCGCGCATCTTCCGCGGCGGCTTCCTGACCAACGTGCTCAACCCGAAGGTGGCGCTCTTCTTCCTGGCCTTCGTGCCGCAGTTCGTCGATCCGGCGGCGGCGCATCCGGGCGGGGTGTTCCTGTTGCTGGGCCTGCTCTTCAACTTCAATGCGCTGTGGGTGTGCATCGGCTGGGCGGCGCTCGCGGCTTGGCTGGCGCGCCGCCTGGACCGTGCCGGCACCGTGCTGCGCTGGGCCGAGCGGGCCGCGGGCCTCATGGTGCTGGGCTTCGGCCTCAAGCTTGCCTTCAGCGACGCGCCTTCGCGCTGAACCTTCACCTTTTCCTTCTTCCTTCCGACTTCGAGAAAGCAGACACCGCCATGCCCATCACGCTCCAGGAAGCCTTGCAGCGCACCATCGAACATCGGGAGATCTTCCACGACGAGATGCTCCACATCATGCGCCTCATCATGCGCGGCGAGGCCTCGCCCGTGATGACGGCGGCGCTCATCACCGGCCTGCGCGTCAAGAAGGAAACCATCGGCGAGATCACCGCCGCCGCGCAGGTGATGCGCGAGGTGGCGCTGCATGTGCCGGTGAAGAACCGTACGCACCTGGTCGACATCGTGGGCACGGGCGGCGATGGCTCGCACACCTTCAACATCTCGACCTGTTCCATGTTCGTGGCCGCGGCCGCGGGCGCCAAGGTGAGCAAGCATGGCGGGCGCAGCGTGAGCAGCAAGTCCGGCAGCGCCGACGTGCTGGAGTCGCTGGGCGTCAACATCAACCTGGGCGCCGAGCAGATCGCGCGCAGCATCGAGACGGTGGGCATCGGCTTCATGTTCGCGCCCAACCACCACCCGGCGATGAAGAACGTGGCGCCGGTGCGCCGCGAGCTGGGCATCAAGACCATCTTCAACATCCTGGGGCCGCTGACCAATCCGGCTGGCGCCACCAACATCCTGATGGGCGTGTTCCACCCGGACCTGGTGGGCATCCAGGTGCGGGCGCTGCAGCGCCTGGGCGCCGAGCATGCGCTGGTGGTCTACGGCCGCGACGGCCTGGACGAGATCTCGCTGGGTGCCGCCACCATGGTGGGCGAACTCCGGAATGGCGAGATCCGCGAGTACGAGGTGCATCCCGAGGACTTCGGCCTGCGCATGGCCAGTCTTCGCTCCCTGCGTGTGCAGACGCCGGAGGAATCGAAGTCGGTGCTGATGGGCGTGCTTGAAGGCGTGCATGGCGCGGCGCGCGACATCGTGCTGCTCAATGCCGGTGCAGCGCTCTATGCCGCCAACGTCGCCGACTCCATCGGCGCCGGCATCGAGCGCGCCCGCGAGGCCATCGACAGCGGCGCTGCCAAGGCTCGCCTGGCGCAGATGGTCCAGTTCACCACATCCGCTGCCGCGGCCTGATCCGACTCACCGAGAGAACGCCCCATGTCCGACATCCTCAACAAGATCGTGGCCGTCAAGCACGAGGAAGTGGCCGCCGCCCGCAAGCGTGTGCCGCTGGAGGCCATCCGCGCCGACGCCGAAAGCCGCGTGCTGACGCGCGACTTCGTGGGCGCGCTGCGCCGCCGCATCGCCGCCGGCCAGGCAGGCGTCATCGCCGAGATCAAGAAGGCCAGCCCCAGCAAGGGCGTGATCCGCGAGGGCGAGTTCATTCCCGCCGACCTGGCCCAGAGCTATGCCCTGGGCGATGGCGAGATGGCGGCCGCCTGCCTGTCGGTGCTGACCGACCGCCAGTTCTTCCAGGGCAGCCCCGACTACCTGCGCCAGGCCCGCGCCTCCTGCGACCTGCCGGTGCTGCGCAAGGACTTCATGGTCGACGCCTGGCAGATCTACGAGTCGCGCGCGATGGGCGCCGACTGCATCCTGCTGATCGCCGCCTGCCTGGACGATGCGCAGATGCGCGACTTCGAGGCCATCGCGCTGGGCCTGGACATGGCGGTGCTGGTCGAGGTGCACGACGCCGCCGAGATGGAACGCGCGCTGAAGCTGCGCACGCCGCTGGTGGGCGTCAACAACCGCAACCTGCGCAGCTTCGAGGTGTCGATCCAGACCACGCTGGACCTCAAGGCCATGGTGCCGGCGGAACGGCTGCTGGTCACCGAATCGGGCATCGCCACGCGCGAGGACGTGCAGCAGCTGCGCGAAGGCGGCGTGAATGCCTTCCTGGTCGGCGAGCGCTTCATGCGTGCGCCGGAGCCGGGCGAGGCGCTGGCCGAGCTGTTCGCCGCATGATCCGGGACGGCATGGCTCAGCCTGGCGCGGCCACGCAACTGCAGTCCGCCGACCCGGCCCATTGGGCCGTGGCCGAGGGCTGGCGGCCGCTGGTCGATCGGTTTTTCGCCAGCGACAAGGGGCAGGGCCTGCTTGCCTTCCTGCAGCAGCGGCTGGATGCCGGCGCGGTGATCTTTCCGCCGCAGCCGCTGCGGGCGCTGGAACTCACGCCGCCCGAGGCCGTGCGCGTGGTCATCCTGGGTCAGGACCCGTACCACGGCCGCGGCCAGGCCGAGGGCCTGGCCTTTTCGGTGGCGCCCGGCGTGCGGCTGCCACCCTCGCTGCGCAACATCTTCCAGGAGCTGCAGCGCGACCTGGGCACGCCGCCGCCGAAGTTTCCGAATCCCGGCGGCAGCCTGGTGCGCTGGGCGCAGCAGGGCGTGCTGCTGCTCAACACCTGCCTCACGGTGGAAGAGGGCCAGCCCGCCAGCCATGCCGGCCGAGGCTGGGAGGTGCTGACGGATGCGGTGATCCGCCATGTCGCCGACGGCGAGCGGCCGGTGGTGTTCATGCTCTGGGGATCGCATGCCCAGAGCAAGCGCAGCTTCATCGACGCCAGGCGGCACAAGCTGCTGATGGCCAACCATCCCTCGCCGCTGTCGGCCCTGCGGCCACCGGTGCCCTTCATCGGCTGCGGGCATTTCGGCCAGGCACGGGCCTGGCGCGATGCGCAGCGTGCCGCGGCTCCTGGCGAGGGTGCTGCACCGGCCCCGGACGCCTGACCTCCGGCCGGCGATCAGGCGCTGCGCAGTTGCGGCGCCCGCTTCGCCACTGTTTCGGTCGGCAGCGGCGCGCCGGCCACGTAGTCGGCCTGGATGTCGATGGTGGTGCGGCGGCCCACGTCGTCGATGTGCCGCGCCAGCCAGTCCTGGGCGGCGTGGCGGCCCCGTTCGAACAGCTGCTCGATCATGGCGATGTCGGTGGACAGCTTGCTCGACGAGGGCAGCGGGTCGTCCAGGGCGCTGTCGATGTCGATGCGGTGCAGGCGCAGCTGGCGGAACTGCCGGCCTTCCTGCAGCCGGCCGTCGGCCAGCAGCTGCTGCATGAAGTCGATGCTGCGCATCTGCGAGATCAGGCTCGCGTTGAAGGCCAGTTCGTCGACGCGCTGGGCGATCTCATGGGGCGTGCGGGGCGTGTCGGCGCGGTGCAGCGGATTGAGCTGGACGAGGACGATGTCGGCGCTGTCGCAGTTCTCGATCAGCGGCAGCAGGGCCGGATTGGCCGAATAGCCGCCGTCCCAGTAGGGCTCGCCGTCGATCTCCACCGCCTGGAACATCGTCGGCAGGCAGGCGGAGGCCATTACCGCGGACAGCGTCAGCTGCGCGCCATGGAAGATCTGCGCCCGTCCGGTTCGCACCTGCGTGGCGGAGACGTAGACGCGGGGGCTGTCGAGCGTCGCCAGCGCGTCGAAGTCGATCTCCTGGTCCAGCAGCGTGCGCAGCGGGTTGATGCCCAGAGGATTGAACTGGTACGGCGATGCCCACGGATCGGTCGTCAGGGAGGGGAAGGCAGGCGCCTGGCCGAACAACATGCGCATGAACTGGGAGGCCAGCGCGCCCGGCGCACCGACACCGGCCACGCGCCGCCAGACGCGCTCGAGCGTCTCGCGGGCGGCTTGGCGGGCTGCGGTCCTGGCGGGGTCGCCCGCGTCGCCAGCCTTCGCAAAGCCATGCGCCAGGGCCACGGCGTTGACGGCGCCCGCGCTGGCGCCGCTGATGCCATCCAGGGCGAGGCGCCCATCCTCGAGCAGGGCATCCAGCACGCCCCAGGTGAAGGCGCCATGCGAGCCCCCGCCTTGCAGCGCGAGATTGACCTTGGGGCGGCGGCCAGGAAGGGGAAGGGCGGAAGCACTCATGCGCGGATTGTGCAGTGCAGCAAAAACCCTGGGCGGCGCATTCTTCCGCGGCTTCTGTCGTCCGAAGTGCCGCACGGACGAAAAATTTTTTCGGGCCAACTCGCCATCCTGGATGGATGGTGCTATAGTCTGTGGTTCGCCGGAGAGGTGGCCGAGTGGTTAATGGCAGCAGACTGTAAATCTGCCGGTTTATACCTACGCTGGTTCGAATCCAGCCCTCTCCACCAGCGAATGATGAAAGTTGCCGAGCGATTTTCGTGCGAGGCCCCGGTGTCGATGTCGGCATCGAAGTGTCACGATGCGGGAGTAGTTCAATGGTAGAACCCCAGCCTTCCAAGCTGATGACGCGGGTTCGATTCCCGTCTCCCGCTCCATGCGGCTTCATCAAACGTTGAGCGACGGTTTTCAAGTTGCCCTTGTGGCTCAGTGGTAGAGCACTCCCTTGGTAAGGGAGAGGTCGCGGGTCCGATTCCCGCCAAGGGCACCATCGATTGCAGGGATGGTGCGGCAGCCGGCTGCACAAGTCCATGTACATGTGGTCTAAGTTGTATTCGGAGTCCAGACAATGGCAAAAGGCAAGTTTGAACGCACCAAGCCGCACGTGAACGTGGGCACCATCGGTCACGTGGACCATGGCAAGACGACGCTGACGGCGGCCATCGCCACGGTGCTGTCGGCCAAGTTCGGCGGCGAAGCCAAGAAGTACGACGAAATCGACGCGGCGCCCGAAGAAAAGGCCCGTGGCATCACGATCAACACCGCCCACGTCGAGTACGAGACGGCCAACCGCCACTACGCGCACGTTG